>MEFP01000001.1 GCA_001725155.1 Lysobacteraceae bacterium SCN 69-320
CAGGCGCGTGCGGTTGCCGACGTCGTCGTAGGCGTAGTGCAGCGAGCGGTTGTCGCCGTCGACGGCATGAACGAGGCGGTCGAAGTCGTCGTAGTCGCGCGTCTCGGTCCGCGTGCCGGAAGAACTGACTTCGGTGATCGTGCGGACATTGCCGTTGCCGTCGTAGGCGAAGGCCGTTGACTGGATCTCGCCGGCGGGTGCGCCGAGGTAGGTCGTCCGCGTCGCGCGATTGAGCGCATCGAACTCGGTTTCGGCGACACGGCCATTCGGCGCCTCGCTGCGGATGCGGTTGTTGTCGCCGTCGTAGCGCCAGTTCCAGCTGTCGCCACCGGGATAGGTCTTGCCGCTGAGCCGGTTGCGTTCGTCGTAGGCGAAGGTCGTGACGTGATCGTTCGCATCGGTCACGCGCGTGCGGTTGTTGTTCGCGTCGTAGCCGAAGGCAGTGGCGTGTTCGTCGGGATCGGTGACCGAGGCCAGGTTGCCGGCGCCATCGTAGGCATAGGTCCAGGTCGAGGCCGGACCGTTCGGCCGCTCGTGGGTCAGGCGATGACCGGCGCCGTCGTAGGTGTACTGCGAGGTCTCGCCGGCCAGCGATTCGGAGGCCAGGAAGCGGCGCGGCGGCCAGGAAGCGGCGCGGCGTATACGTGTTCGTCGTCGTCCGGTCGTCGGCATCGGTGTGCGTGGCCACGTCGCCGAGCGGGGTGTAGGTCCACTGTTCCGAAGCCAGACCGGCGCGATCCTCGCGGACCTTGCGATTGGCCTTGTCGACGGTGAAGACGCTCAGACGGCCCAGCGCATCGGTCTGCTGGCGCAGATTGCCGTCGGCGTCGTAGTCGCGCGTCTGCAGCAGGAGGCCGGCCTTGGCCTGCGTGCGCAGGCGATTCTCACGGTCGTAGGTGTTGACGGTCGTGATGCCGCGTCGGTCGACCTGGGTCAGGACGTTGCCTTCGCTGTCGTAGGTCCAGGTCTGGTGACAGACGGCGGTGGCAAGGTCGGTCGGTGACGATGGTTGAGTGAGGTCAGATGGCGGTGTGGCCGATTCTGACGACGTCGTCGGCGACGATGTAGCGTCCTTCGGCAAGGCCGTCGCGTATCGACTGTTCAGTGTCGATTGGTTCGCCGCAGTCTCGTTCGCTCTCGTGCCGGTCGCTGGTTGCCTGGAGAGCGTGACGGCGGCAAGGATCGCCGTTGCCACCGAAAAGGCGCCGAGCGCAGCGAACTTTCGCGTGATCGTCGGCTGCCGGCTTCGTGGTTCACCCATCCTGCTTTCGGCCGATTTCGTCCTGGAGATCTGCATCATGGCTTTGCCGGTTTTGATGGAATTCCGTTCGACCGATCGGGAGCGTCTCGTCGCGCAGGTGGACTATAACTCCGCCAATCCGGCGGTGAAGGTTGTTTCGTGCTGCGACGGCGAGGTAGTAGACGTGCTGCCGGCAAACAACAGTGTTCGCCGCATTTTGCGGGGACTGTTGTTGTCCATAACAACATTCTGCCGCTATGCTCGCGCTGCGAGAACGCGTCGGGACTTTGCTGCAATTTTTACTTGACGCGCCGGAAATCGCTCATGAAACTGCGTGCGTTGCCGCCAATTCGGCAACCGGGCTTGGCAGCCCGAATCTCAAGGCGCACACAGCGCCGCACCGAAAGCCGGCGCTTTTTCATGCCCGATTTTCGTGCGGCGTCGTCTGCCGATTCATGGCGACGGTGTGTGGGGAGCCGCAAGGCTCGCCGGTCCTTGAGCCGGTCTGCCAACCCGCACACCGTTCGCCACCCTCTTTTCACTGTTCCGGGTGGCGACTCCACGCAAAGGGAGTTGTCCATGGATAGTCGGTATGCGTTCTGCGGCACCGGGCCGAGCCCCGGTCATCTTGTCCGCACCCGCGGCGTCGTTGCCTCGTCAGGGAGGATGGCGCCATGACCCGCCAAGGTTCGTTCTATCCGCTGCGCCGCGACGTTGCGTCGGCCGAGCCGGTGATGTTTGCGTACGTGCTGGACACGCCGGCGCAGCGCGAGGCTTTGCAGGAGGAAATCCTCGATCGCATCGCCGCGATCCAGGCGCTCAGCGAGACGGTCGCATCGGCGCAGCTCGAAGCGCCGGATGCGCGTTCGCACGGCGGCATTCTCGATGCGCTGGCCATCCTGTCGCGCGATGTGCGTGGACTGATGGAGGCGCGCTTCCATCCGGGACCGTAAGCAATCGGCGACCGGGACAGTCACGTTGTCCCGGCCGCCGCAGGTTCTTGCTCAGGCCAGCCCTTCCAGTCGCTGCGCCTGTTCCTTCAGTCCACTGAGCTGCCCCGCAAACGCCGCCTGCCGCTGACGCATTTCCTCTACGACCGCGGCGGGTGCGTTTGCGACGAACGTCGGCTGGCCGAGCTTCGCTTCGCATTTGCCGATCTCGGCTTCGATGCGGGCGATTTCCTTGGCCAGTCGCGCTTTCTCCGCGCCGAGGTCGATCAGGCCGGCCAGCGGGATCAGCAACTTCAATTCGCCGATGATCGCCGCCGACGCGGCCGGTTCGGCTTCGCCGTCGGCGAGCCAGCGCTGGTTGTCGATGCGCGCAAGGAACGCGATCTGCGCGCCGAAGTTGGCGACACGGGCGCGATCGGCGGCGTTGCCGCCGACCCAGAGCAGCGGAATCGTGCGGCTCGGCGCGAGGTTCATTTCGCTGCGGATGCGGCGCAGTTGCGAGACCGCGGTCTTGAGCCATTCGACGTCGGCTTCGGCGCTTGCGTCGGCGGCCAGGTCGGCGGCGCGCGGATAGGCCTGCAGCGAGATCGTCGGTGCGGTGATGCCCAGCGGCGGTGCGATGTTCTGCCAGATCTCTTCCGTGATGAACGGGATCAGCGGGTGCAGCGCGCGCAGCAGGGTTTCGAGCACGTAGAGCAGGGTGTGGCGCGTCGAGTCGGCGGCGGCCTTGTCTTCGCCGGCGAGTGCGGGCTTGGCCAGTTCGAGGAACCAGTCGCAGAACTCGTTCCAGGTAAATTCGTACAGCGCCTGCGACACCAGGTCGAAGCGATAGGCGGCGAACTGCACTTCGACTTCGGCCAGGCAACGGTGCAGTCGCGCGAGCACCCAGCGCTCGGCTTCGGTGCGCGCGGCGGGGGCGGCGCCGGCGGTGACGCTGAAGCCTTCGCCGTTCATCAGCACGAAGCGCGCCGCATTCCAGAGCTTGTTGCAGAAATTCTTGTAGCCGCCGCAGCGGTCCAGATCGAACTTGATGTCGCGGCCGTGGCTGGCCAGCGAGGCGAAGGTGAAGCGCAGCGCGTCGGCACCGTAGGCGGCGATGCCCTGCGGGTAGTCCTTGCGCGTGGCTTTCTCGATCTTGGCCGCCATCTGCGGCTGCATCAGGCCGCCGGTGCGCTTGGTCACGAGCGCTTCGAGTTCGATGCCGTCGATGAGGTCGATCGGGTCGAGGATGTTGCCCTTGGACTTGGACATCTTCTGGCCGTCCTTGTCGCGGACGAGGCCGGTGATGTAGACGTCCTTGAACGGCACCTCGCCGGTGAAGTGGTCGGTCATCATGATCATGCGCGCGACCCAGAAGAAGATGATGTCGAAGCCGGTCACCAGCACCGACGTCGGCAGGTAGCGCGCGAAGCCGCGTTCGGCCATGGCCGCTTCGTTCGGCCAGCCCAGCGTGGAGTGGGCCCACAGCGCCGAGGAGAACCAGGTCTCGAGCACGTCGTCTTCGCGCCGCAGCGTCGGCGCGGTGCCGCCGTGGCGTGCTGCGGCCTGGATGATCGCGTCTTCTTCGCTGCGCGCGACATAGGTGTTGCCGGCTGCGTCGTACCAGGCCGGGATGCGGTGGCCCCACCAGAGCTGGCGGCTGATGCACCAGTCCTGGATGTTGCCCAGCCAGTGGCGGTAGGTGTTGATCCAGTTCTCCGGCACGAAGCGCACCTTGCCGGTCTCGACGAGCTCCAGGCCGCGCGCGGCCAGGCCGTCCATCTTCACGAACCACTGCCAGGTCAGGTACGGCTCGATGACCTGGCCCGTGCGGTCGCCGCGCGGCACCTGCAGCTTGTGCTTCTTTTCCTCGACGAGCAGGCCGGCGGCTTCCAGGTCCGCCAGCACGACCTTGCGCGCGTCGTAGCGGTCCAGGCCCTGGTACCTGGCCGGCGCGTTCGTGTTGATCTTGGCCTCGTCGGTGAAGATGTTGATCGGCGCCAGGCCGTGGCGCTGGCCGATGGCGTAGTCGTTGAAGTCGTGCGCCGGCGTGATCTTCACGCAGCCGGTGCCGAATTCGCGCTCGACGTAGGCGTCGGCGATGATGGGGATCTCGCGATCGCTCAGCGGCAGCGCCAGGGTCTTGCCGACCAGCGCCGCATAGCGCTCGTCTTCCGGATGCACAGCCACGGCGACGTCGCCGAGCATGGTTTCCGGGCGCGTGGTCGCGACGACGAGCGACCCCGAGCCGTCGGCCAGCGGATAGCGGATGGACCAGAGGCGGCCTTCCTCTTCCTCGCTGACGACTTCGAGATCGGAGATCGCGGTCTTCAGCACCGGATCCCAGTTGACCAGGCGCTGGCCGCGGTAGATCAGTCCCTGTTCGAACAGGCGCACGAAGGTCTCGCGCACGGCTTCCGACGGAATCTCGTCCATCGTGAACATGGTGCGGGACCAGTCACCGGACACGCCCATGCGGCGCATCTGCCGTTCGATCGTGTCGCCGGACTGCTGTTTCCACTGCCAGACGCGTTCGATGAAGGCGTCGCGGCCGAGTTCGTTGCGGGTCTGGCCTTCGCCGGCCAGCAGGCGCGTGACGACCATTTCGGTGGCGATGCCGGCGTGGTCGGTGCCGAGCTGCCACAAGGTGTCGCAGCCGCGCATGCGGTGGTAGCGGATCAGCGTGTCCATGATCGTGTGCTGGAACGCATGGCCCATGTGCAGCGTGCCGGTCACGTTCGGCGGCGGCAGCAGGATGGAATAGGGCTCGCCCTGGCCCGAAGGCCGGAACCAGCCGTTGCCCTCCCACTGCGCATACCATTTGGATTCGATCTGGCCGGGTTCGAAGCTCTTGTCCATGACGTAGTGACCTGGGCCCGGACGGTGGACGTCAGGGCGATTGCGGAAAGGGGATGGGCCCGATTGTAGCGTCCGCGCGGTTTCTGGCCCAAACCCGCGCTATTCCCGGCCCGTATGGACGCCCGCTACACTGCCGCGGCACGGGCGACGGAGGGAGCGGGCATGAGCGTCAACAGCGCCGATCTGGCCAAGTTGTATCCGCTGGATTCGTTGCGGCCGGAGAACCTGGAGCAGCTGGCGCGCGAGACCCTCATCGAGGAGGTCGGCCGCGGCAGCGTGCTGTTTTCCGCCGGCGAGACCGACGAACACACGATTTTCGTGCTGTCGGGGCGGGTCAAGGGCGAATACCCCGACGGCAAGGTCAAGGAAACCGACGCCTCGACCCTGCAGGGCCGCTACGCGCTCGGCGACATCCAGCCGCGCCGCTTCACGGCGACGGTGACCTCGATCAGCGCGACCCTCGCGCGGATCGACCGGCGCTACATGGAAAAGATCATCTGCTGGGACCAGCTCTCGCGCGCGGAGAACTTCCGCCACTGGGACCCGTCGCCCGAGGCCAATCGCTGGGTGTTCCGCCTGCTGCAGTCGCGCGTCATGCACAAGCTGCCGACGGCCGGCATCGAGCGCATGTTCCAGCGCTTCGAGCAGGTCGACGTGCGCGCCGGCGAGGTCATCGTGCGCGAAGGCGAGCCGGCCGATTACTTCTACGTGATCAAGGACGGCAGGGCCTCGGTGTCCAAGAGCCTGGAGACCGGCGACTCCGTCGTTGCCTACCTCGTCCGCGGCGACAGCTTCGGCGAGGACGCGCTGCTGGCCAATACGGTGCGCAACGCGACCGTCAGCATGCTCAAGGAGGGCAAGCTCATGCGCCTGGCCAAGCGTGCGTTCGAGGAGGTCATGAAGCCGCCCGCGGTGGACTGGCTGACCCCGGGCAAGGCTTCGATCCTGGCGCGCCAGGGCGCCATCGTGCTCGACGTGCGCATGCCCGAGGAATTCGAGCAGCGTGCGATCAAGGGGGCGCTGAACACGCCGCTGTACACCCTGCGCGAGACGGTCAGCGAGTACGACCGCGGCCGCAAGTACGTCGTCTACTGCAATACCGGCGAGCGCAGCGCGGCGGCGGCCTTCATCATGGCCAAGATGGGTTTCGAGGTGTACGCGCTGCAGGGCGGCATCTCGGGCATGATCAAGCAGATCGACCGCAAGCCGGCCTAGATTCGGCGGCGCGTCATCGCCGGTCGGCGGGCGAGCGGTGCGGCGACCCGTCGGCAGTGGGCGGGCCGGTGGGTGCGTCCCGCTTCCGGCGCCCGGACGCACCGGCGGCCGGGTGGTTCCACGCGTCGCAAATCTCGTGGAGTGTCGTATCGCGGCGTTGCGCCGGTGCCGGTCGGCGCCGGGTTCACGCAATCAACACGCGCGCACGCCGTCGCCGCGCCGGCTGCTGCGCCGCCGCCGACCACACGGCGGCAATGCGCTCGACCGCCTGCACCAGTTGATCTTCCGGTTTCGCATACGGAATGCGCAGCCAGTTGTCCGATCCGCCTTCGACGTTGAACACCGGACCGGGTGCCAGGCTGACACCCGCGGGTTCGACGTCGGCCGCGAGCTGCGTCGCGCTGCCGTGGGGGAGTTGCAGCCAGAGCGCGAGGCCGCCGTCGGGCAAGCGAAAGCACCAGCCGGGCAGTTTGTCGCGAATCGCGCCGGCCAGCGCGTCGCGGCGCTGGCGCGATTGCGTGCGGCGCACGCGGGCGATGTCGCCGGCGCCGAACAGTTCCGTCACGACCAGCTGGTCGAACAGCGAGGTGCCGAGATCGAGCTGCACGCGCGCGGCAACGAGGCGGTCGATGTGCTGGCGCGGCGCGCGGATCCAGCCGACGCGCAGGCCGCCCCAGAACAGCTTCGATGCGCTGCCGATCGTGATCGCATCGGCCGCATGCGCGGCGAACGGCGCCGGCATGGGCGCGTCGGTCAGCGCGGTCGCCTGCAAGGCTTCGTCGACGATGCCGACGGTGCGCGTGGCCTGCAGTGCGGCGGCATAGCGGGCGCGCTCGGCGTCGCTCATCAGGAAGCCGGTGGGGTTCTGGAAATCGGGAATGAGGTAGGCGAGATGCGGCGATGTCTGCCGCAGCGTCGCCTCGATGCCGTCGAGGTCCCAGCCGGCCTCGCCGAACGGATCGGCCAGCGGTGCGCTGACCGGGCGGCCGCCGCCGAGCCGCAAGGCGTCGATCGCGTTGGGGTAGACGGGGGATTCGATCATCACGCGGTCGCCGGGGCGCGAGAGCGCGCGCGCGACGACTGCGATGGCGGCCAGGGCGCCGGAGGTGATCACGATCTGTTCGGCGCTCGTCGGCAATCCGCGCCGCACGAAGGATTCGGCGATCAGCGCCTGCAGGACAGGCAGACCGGACGGCAGATAGCCGTCGCCGGCGAGGTAGGCGGGCAGCGCCGCGAGCGCGCGCTCGTAGGCGGCCGCAACGCCCGGGGTGGCGCCGCCGGCGGCGCAGTTCAGGTCGATCGTGCCGTCGGCAGAAGACGACACGGTGTTGCGCGAGTGGAGTGCGCGATCGTGGGCGCGGCGGCGGTCGAGCGGCACCGCCGCGTACGTGCCGGAGCCTTGCCGCGCCGTGGCGAAACCGGTGGCGATCAGGTCGGCATATGCACGCGCGACGGTATTGCGGGACACCGCGAGCGCTTCGGCGACCGCGCGTTCGCTGGGCAGTCGCGTACCGAGCGGAATGCGGCCGTCGCCGATCAGTTCCTGGACGGCCTGGCGCAGGCCGCGATAGGCGGGCGCGCGGCTGAACTGTCCGACGAGGGCGGTAAAACGTTGCGGGGACAGGGTGCGGTTCATGAGGCCATTGTCGCGATATTGGATCTATCCGAAAGATCCAATTGGCGCAACCATGGCGCCATGAACGCCCAACTCCGCCCTTTCTCGCTGTCCAATCTCGGCCCGGTCGCCCAGCTGCGCGCCGGCCGTCTGCCCGAACGCCTGCTGCGCCTGCTCGTCGGGCTATGGCTCTACGGTGTCGCCATCGCCCTGATGATCGCGGGCGCCCTGGGCGCATCGCCGTGGGATGTCTTTCATCTCGGCATTTCCAGGCATGTGCCCGTGTCGTTTGGCGTGGTGATGATCCTGGCCGCGCTCGGCGTACTGCTCGCCTGGATTCCGCTGCGTCAGATGCCGGGCCTGGGCACGGTCGCGAATACCCTGCTGCTGGGACCGTTCGCCGATCTCAATCTGGCCTTGGTCGGCACGCCGCAGACGCTGCCGCTGCGCGGCCTCTACCTCTTCGGCGGCGTGGTGGTGTGTGCGTTCGCCACCGCGCTGTATGTCGGCGCGCAACTGGGGCCGGGGCCGCGCGACGGTCTGATGACGGGTCTCGCGCGCCGCACGGGCTGGTCGATCCGGCGCGTGCGCACGATCATCGAAGTCAGCGCACTCGCGATCGGCGTGCTGCTCGGCGGAGTCGTGGGCATCGGCACGATCGTCTTCGCCGTCGGCGTCGGACCGGTGACGCAGTTCTTCCTGCGCTATCTCGTCGTTCCGCTGGACGCGCCGGCAGGCGGGCTGTCCCGGGAAGCGTGACCGGACCGTGCCGTCACCGGGCGCATTCCCGATCGCCGCCGGCGATCCGCCCTAGCTACTTGCCTGCCGCTCCCGGTGCCGGCCGGGCAAACCGCTGCAGCGCTTCCAGCAGCCGTTCCAGAATGCCGGGTTCGCGAAAGGCATGCCCCGCCGCTTCGACGAGATGGAATTCCGCTTCGGGCCAGGCGCGATGCAGGGCCCAGGCGTAGCGCGCGGGACAGGGCATGTCGTAGCGGCCGTGGATGATCACCGCGGGAATCGGCGCGAGGCGGTGCGCATCGCGCAGCAGCTGGCCTTCCTCGAGAAAGCAGCCGTTCGAGAAATAGTGGTTCTCGATGGCCGCGACAGCGAGGTCGTGCGCATCGCTGTCCTCGTCGCCTTCCGGGTGATGGACGAGGCTCGATACTTCCGTCTCGAAGCGCGTCCACGCCCGTGCCGCGGCCAGGCGTACCGCGGGGTCCGCATGCTGCAGTCGTTCGCGGTAGGCGGCGAGCAGGTCGCCGCGTTCGGCTGCCGGGATCGGTGCGACGAAGTGTTCCCATTTGTCGGGAAAAACCTGGTGGACGCCGCTGCGATAGAACCAGTCGAGCTCGGCCCGCGTCGCGGTAAAAATGCCGCGCAGGATCATCGCGTCGACGCGTTCGGGGTGTGCCTGCGCGTACGCAAGCGCCAACGTGGAGCCCCACGACCCGCCGAACACGAGCCAGCTGGAACAACCCATGATGTCGGTTCGAAGCCGCTCGATGTCGGCGACCAGATGGGCCGTCGTGTTCGCCTGCAGTCCGGCCGTCGGCTGCGAGCGTCCCGAGCCCCGCTGGTCGAACAGCATGACGTCGTAGCCTCGCGGATCGAACAGCTGGCGATGCACCGGGGACATGCCGCCGCCCGGCCCGCCGTGCAGGAATACGGCAGGCTGCGCACCCGGCGTGCCGATGCGTTCCCAGTAGATCGTATGGCCGTCGCCGACATCGAGCATGCCGCTGTCGCGGGGTTCGACGGGCGGATGAAGGCGGAAGTCGGTCGTCGTCGTTGTCATGCGCGGTTCGTTGTGCCGATGGATGGTTGTGGGTGGTGGCGGGAAGGTCCCGCTGCTCCACGGTCGGACGACAGGTCGGAGCCGCGCGCAATCCGACCGGCGCCCGGCGTCCGCAGGGCCGTCGGCACAGCCACCGCCGCGAGGAATGCGCGGCGGAAACGGCAGGGCGAGGCGGCCCGGGCCCTCACGGCATGAGCTGGTCGCCGATCAGCACGATGTCGGCCGGCCGCGCCGCAAACAGGCCGACGCAGACCACGCCGACGATCTGGTTGTACTCGCGTTCCAGGCCGACCGGATCGACGATGGACAGGTTGTGCACGTCGAGTACCCAGTTGCCGTTGTCGGTGACCACGCCGTCGCGCCAGACCGGCTGGCCGCCGCGCTTGGCGATCTCGCGCGCGACATAGCTGCGCGCCATCGGGATCACCTCGACCGGCAGTGGGAACTTGCCGAGCACGTCGACGCGCTTGGCCGCGTCGATCATGCAGACGAAGCGCTCCGACGCCGCGGCGATGATCTTCTCGCGCGTCAGCGCGGCGCCGCCGCCCTTGATCAGGCGCTTGTGGCCGTCGCATTCGTCGGCGCCGTCGACGTACAGCGGAATCGTGCCGACGCTGTTGAGGTCGACGACCCGGATGCCGCGCTCGCGCAGCAATTCGGTCGAACGTTCCGAGCTCGATACGGCGCAGTCGATGTCGTGGCGCATCTTGCCGAGTTCGTCGATGAAATAGGCCACGGTCGAGCCGGTACCGACGCCGACGACGCTGCCTTTCTCGACATAGCCGGCGGCGCGCTGCGCGGCCAGACGTTTCTGCTGTTCGCGATCCATGAAGTTGTTCCGTTGCGGTGATTCGACGAGGCCGCGCGCGGCGCGGCGCGGTTCATTCCAGCGAGAGGATGTCGTCCCACTCGCTCCTGGATACGGGCATGACCGACAGGCGGTTGCCTTTCTTGACCAGGGCCAGGTTCTGCAGCTGCGGCCTGTCCTTGAGCTCGGCCAGGGTGATCGTGCGCTTGAGCTTGCGCTTGTAGCCGACGTCGACGAGCAGCCAGCGCGGTTCTTCGCGCTTGCTGGCGGGGTCGTAGTAGTCGCTCTTCGGATCGAACTGGCTCGGATCCGGATGCGCTTCGCTGCGGATCTCGGCGATGCCGACGACGCCGGGCTCGGCGCAGTTGGAATGGTAGAACAGCACGCCGTCGCCGACCTTCATGCCGTCGCGCATGTAGTTGCGCGCCTGGTAGTTGCGCACGCCGTTCCACGGTTCGAGCTTCTTCTTCGCGAGCGCGTCGATGGAGAATTCCTCGGGCTCGGATTTCATCAGCCAGTAGCGCATGGACGGTCCTTGCGGGTCAGGGAAGATGCGTGATGCCGGCGGTCGTGCGTGCGGCCGCTGCGCAGGTGCCGCGGCCGCGCGAGCCGGCCGGGCGACGCGGGGAGCATAGTGCGCGGACGCAGTGACGGGCGAACTGGCGGGAACGACACGCGGCCGACTCCGTTCAGACCGCGACGCTGCAGTCGATGAGCTCGCGCTCGGTCGCGATCAGGTCCAGCTTCACGTCCCAGCTCTCGGGCGCCAGTGCGTCGACTTCCTGGAAGCTGTAGCCGACGCCGACCAGCAGCGGCTGGTCCGGCCGTTCGCGCTGCTGCAGGAAGGCGAAGCTGCTGTCGTAGTAGCCGCCGCCGTAACCGAGCCGGTGGCCGCGCCGGTCGAAGCCGAGCAGCGGCACGAGCACGAGTTCGAGCGCAGCCGGCATGACGAGTTCGGTTTCCGCGACGACGGGTTCGGGGATGCCGTAGCGGCTCGGCTGCACCGCGCTGGCCGCGTCGTAGCGCGCAAAGCGCAATTGGCGTCGCGGCCCGGCCACGGGCAGGTGGAAGGCCTTGCCCTGGCGCCAGCACTGGGCCACGAGCAGATGCAGCGAAAGCTCGCCGTTGACCGCGAAATAGCCGCCGATGCGCTCGTCGACCGTGAGCTCGGGCAACTGCTGCAGCTGCTGCAGCAGGCCCTGCGCCGCGGCGATGCGCTGCGCCGCCGGCAGACTCGCGCGCTGCTCGCGCAGGCGCTGGCGCAGTTGCTGGCGCTCGGTGGCAGTCGTCATGGGCGCGGCGCGGGAGAAGGGGCGCGGATTGTAGCAGCGCCGTCCCGGGTTGCCGGAAATGACGGAAACGGAGCGGACGTCGCGAAACGACCTTTTCCGGACGAAGAGCCGCGATCGCGGTGCAGCCGAAATAGCGTCGGACGTGGGTTGTGGTGAGCGCAGCGAACCGCAACACCGCGGCACTCCCGCCGACGGGGCGGTGTCAGGCCGATCGGTCGGAATGGTGCGGGAAGGGGGCGTCCGAACGCTTCGCGGCCGGATCGGTGCGAGGCGCTTTCGATTCGAGGTTTAAGGGGCGGCCAGACGCGCAGCGTTTGGCGGGGTTGTGGAGACGAGCAGCAGGACACAGGAGCGGCACTGCGAACGCTGCTGTACTCGATCAGAGGACGCCCTCCGCCGTGCCGATGCGCACAGAACGACCTTGAACCCCGTGAACAGGTGGGACAGCTCGCGAGGTCTCAGGCTTTCCGCACGTGGCGGACATGCACACCGACCTCAGCACCGCAAACCCGGGGTAGTCGATTAGGAACAAGGCAAATGTTAGGTACGCTGTCGTACACGGCAGAGAACGACGCGGCTATTTTACGGAGGCACTGAGCACGCCTTCAAGCTTGTGCTTCAGGGC
Source organism: Lysobacteraceae bacterium SCN 69-320 (assembly GCA_001725155.1). Lineage (GTDB taxonomy): Bacteria > Pseudomonadota > Gammaproteobacteria > Xanthomonadales > Rhodanobacteraceae > Tahibacter. The sequence goes on from MEFP01000001.1 coordinate 12,379, forward strand.
TTGCACGTGCTGTGCCACGGAATCGGCGTGATTGCTGCCCTGCTGGCGCGCGGCGATCAGCTCATGCGTGATGTTGAGCGCCGCGAGCACGGCGATGCGATCCAGGCCGCTCGCGCGCGCAGCGTTCTTGACTTCGCGCATCTTGCCGTCGAGATAGGCCGCCGCGGCGATCAGGCCCGGGCGCTCCTGCTCGGTGCAGGCGACCAGGAATTCGCGATCGAGGATGCTGACGGCGACCGGCGTGGGCGTGCTCATGGCGGCTAGGGTGACCTCGGGAAAGGCCGGAGTCCGGCCGGGTTGCGGGAGCGCTGCGTACGCCGGGCGGGTCGGATTCCTGCAGTGCCGGCGTCCTGCGTGGGCAGAACCTCCGATGGCAGGACGGCGCAGCCGCGCGGCGGACGGTCGTTCGGCGGTACCTCGATGCTCAGGCGTTCTGTTCCAGCGACTTCAGCCGCGCGATCATGGCTTCGACCCGCGTGCGCGCCTGCTCGTTCTTCTGCAGCAGCAGCGCGCGTTCGTTGGCCAGCTGTTCCTGGCTCTGGCGCAGGCTGCGGTTCTCCTCGGACAGGCGTTGGCACAGCTCGACCAGGCGGTCGATGCGGGCGCTGACCTCCTGCAGGTCGGCAAGCGTGTTCTGGGCCGGGGACATGGGGCCGAATATAGCAGAGGGCCGCGATGCCGCAACGGCGCTGCGGCCGGCCCGCGGACGGCGTCACGGCGCGGCTGTGTCGCGGCGCCGGGCCTTCAGAAATTCCAGGCAGCGCTCGGCCGACAGCGGCAGCGACAGCCAATTGCCCTGGATCTCGTCGCAACCCTGTTCGCGCAGGTACTCGACCTGCTCGCGCGTCTCCACACCCTCGGCGATGACGTTGAGACCCAGCGAATGCGCCATCGTGATGATGGTCGCGGTGATCGCCTCGTCGTCCGGATCGGAGGTGATGTCGCCGACGAATTCCTTGTCGATCTTCAGCGTGTCGATCGGCAGGCGCTTGAGGTAGGACAGCGAGGAATAGCCGGTGCCGAAGTCGTCGATGGCCAGCGATACGCCGATGGCCTTGAGTTCGTTCAGGGTGCGCACCGATTGCTCGGCGTTCTCCATGATCGTGCTTTCGGTCAGTTCCAGCTCCAGCTGCGGCGGCGCGACGCCGTGTTCGGCGAGGATCTCGCGCAGGCGCTGCGGCAGCTCGCCGCGCAGCAGCTGCAGCACCGATACGTTCACCGCCATGACGAGGTCGATGCCCTGCTCGTGCCAGCGCGCGAGGGTCGCGCAGGCACGGTTCAGCACGAACTCGCCGACGTCGATGATCAGGCCGGCTTCCTCGGCCAGCGGAATGAACAGCGCCGGCGAAATCTCGCCGAGCTCTTCGCTGTGCCAGCGCAGCAGCGCCTCGACGCCGACGATGCGGCCGTCGGCCAGTGCCAGCTTGGGCTGGAACACGAGGCGGAACTCGCCGCGTTCCATGGCCTTGCGCAGCGCACCGACCATGGTCGCGCGCTGGCGCGCGGCGGAATCCATCTCCGAGGTGTACACCTTGTAGGTGTTGCGGCCGCTTTCCTTGGCCTGGTACATGGCCGTGTCGGCGTACTTGAGCAGGTCGGTCGGCACCTGCGCATGGTCCGGGTACAGGCTGATGCCGATCGACGGCGAGATCACGACCTCCTGGCCGGCGTCGAGTTCCAGCGGTTCGGCGAATACCTGCAGCAGCTTCTGCGCGACGCGTTCGGCCTCGGCGCCGTCGTGCACGTCCTCCAGCACTACCGTGAACTCGTCGCCGCCGAGGCGCGCGACCGTGTCGGCGTCGCGCACGTGCGCGCGCAAGCGCGTGCCGGCGGCCTTGAGCATGCGGTCGCCGGCCGCATGGCCCATGGAATCGTTGACGTGCTTGAAGCGGTCCAGGTCGAGGAACAGCACGGCGACGCGGCGGCCGTTGCGCCGCGCGCGCATGATCGCGTGACCGAGGCGTTCGCCGAGCAGGGTGCGGTTGGGCAGGCCGGTCAGGGTGTCGTAGTTGGCCAGGTAGCGCAGTTCCTGTTCGGCGCGCTTGCGGTCGGTGATGTCGGCGAGCACGCCGACGAAATGCGTGCGCGTGCCGTGCGCGTCGCGCACTTCGGCCAGCTCCAGCCAGCTCAGGAATTCCTCGCCGTCCTTGCGCCGCTGCCAGAGTTCGCCGCGCCAGTGGCCGGTCTGGCTCAAGGTTTCGCGCATGTGCTCGTAGACTTCCGGCGCATGCAGCGGCGAATTCAGCAGCGCCGCGTTGCGCCCGACGACCTCGTCCTCGCGGTAGCCGGTCATGCGCGTGAAGGCGAGATTGACCGAGCTGAAGCGGTAGTCGAGATCGGTCACGGTGACCGCCTCGCTCATGTTGCGGATGACTTCGGCGGCGATGCGCCGCTCGCGGTCGGCCAGGCGCGACGCCGTCACGTTGCGTGCGGTGCCGCTGATGCGTGCAGGCTGGCCGTCGGCGTCGCGCTCGACGATCTTGCCGCGCGACAGCACCCAGATCCAGCCGCTCTGGGCGTGGGCGACGCGGTGCTCGGATTCGAAATGATCGGTGACGCCGGCGACGTGGTCGGCCATCGTGCGGTCCACGCGCGGCAGGTCTTCCGGATGCACGGCGAAGTTGCGCCAGTCCTCGGCGCTGAGGCTTTCCTCCGGCGTGCCGCCGAGCAGCTGGTCGGCACCGAAGCGGTAGATGCGCCCCTCGCGCATGTCGTAGTCCCAGAATTCGTCGCCGGAGCCCCACAGCGCCAGGCGCAGACGGTCCTCGCGCATGCGCAGTTCGTTCTGGTGGCGCTGTTCCTCGGCGCGCTTGCTGCGCCGTTCGCGCCAGATCGCGAACACGACGAGGCTGGCCAGGCTCGCATAGGCGGCCTTCATCCAGTCCGACGCGTACCACGGCGGCACGATCTCGAACGCGAAGGCGCTGCTGCGCGCGACGGCCGGATCGCTGAGCGCGCTGCGCACGCGGAACACGTAGTGGCCGGGGTCGAGGTTGGTATAGGTCACGTCGTGACGCGTACCGCCGTCGATCCAGTCGTCGTCGAAGCCGTCGAGCTTCCACGCGAAGCGGTTGCTCTCCGGCGCGCTGTAGTCCAGCGCGGCGAACTCGAAGCGCAGCAGGCGTTCGGCCTGGGCGATCTCCCGCCCGGCCGGACTCGCGCCGAGCTGCTCGCGATGGCTGCCGACGGTCAGCGCGGTCAGCACGACCGGTGCGTCGTAGTGTTCGCGCGCAAGGCTCTCGGGCGTGATCAGGTTGACGCCGTTGACGCCGCCGAACAGCAGTTCGCCGGCATCGCGCGCGAATGCGGCGCCGCCGTTGAATTCGTAGGCCTGCAGGCCGTCCTTCAGGGAGAAATTGCGCACCGCGCGCGTGGCCGGCTCGTAGCGCGAGATGCCGCGATTGGTCGACAGCCACAACGCGCCGGCCTGATCTTCGAGCACGCCGTAGACCGTGTTGCTGGCCAGGCCGGCGGCGGTGGATACGCGCGCGAAACGCGCGGCGCCATCGCTGAATTGTTCCAGGCGGAGCAGGCCGCTGTGCGTGCCGATCCAGATCGCGCCGTCGCGGCTCTCGTAGACCGTGCGCACGATGTTGCCGCTATGCGGCTCGCTGCCGGCGACCGCGGCCGTGGCGACGCGGCGCAGGCGTCCGCTGGCCGGATCGAGCAGGGCCAGGCCGTCGAGGGTGCCTGCCCACAGGCGGCCCTGGCTGTCCTCGCGCAGGCTCAGCACCATGTTGTGCGGCAGGCTGTCGGGATCGGCGTCGTCGTGGCGCCAGCTCTGCAGCGGCGCGCCACTGCGGTAGCGCAGCAGGCCCTTGGTGCGCGTGCCTATCCAGAGGCTGCCGTCACGGCCGCGCACGAGGCTGCGCGCTTCCTGGTCGCCGCTCGCGGTCGCACCGGCGCCGGCCAGCGGCGCGATGTCGAGCAGGCTTGCGCGGCGCTCGCGCAGATCGAAGTCGAACACGCCGTGGCTGGTCGCGAGCCAGAGCCGGCCGTCGCCGCCGCTGATCGCGTAGATGCTGAGCTCCTGCAGCGGCGCGCCCGCACCGAGCGCGCGCGCCAGCGGTTCGCTCCAGTCCTCGAACTGGTCGCGCTCGCGGTCGTAGCGGCGCAGGCCGTCGCCTTCGGTGCCTATCCAGATATGGCGCGCGTCGTCGCTCCACAGGCTGCCGACCATGTTGCGCGTGATGCGGTCGCGCGGCGAATCCAGATCGACGAGCCAGGTGAAGGTCTCGCTGGTCGGCCGTGTCGTCGCGACGCCGCGCGTCTCGCCGCCGAGCCAGAGCAGGCCGGAGCGATCCAGCAGCAGGGTCGTGATGAATTCCTCGGGCAGCGTGCCCGGCATGTCGCGCTGATGGTGCAGCCAGTCGGACTCGCCGCTGCGCGGGTTCAGGCGCACGACGCCGCCGCCGCGCACCGCCAGCCAGAGCCAGCCGTTGCCGTCCTCGACCACGTCGGACACGTTGGCCGGCGGCGTTCCGGCCGGCGGCCACAGGGATTCGGTGCGCAGGCCGTCGGGGCTGACCCGCAGCAGTCCTTGCGGCGTGCCGGCGTAGAGCGTGCCGTCGCGGCCGAACAGTGCCGACAAGGTGCGCCTGAGCGCCGGCGCCGGCAGCCGCGTCGCACGCGCGGCGACGCGGTCGATCCGCAGCAGGCCCTGGGTGGTCGGCGCGTACAGGCTGCCGTCGGGCGCCTCGACGAAGCGCCGCTGCGGCCGCAATGGCAGGGGTTCGTTCGGGTCGAAGCGGAACAGTGTCTGGCGCGTGCCCTGTTCGGCGTCGACGAGATCCAGTCCTTCGCGCGAGCCGACCCAGATGCGGCTCGGCGCATCGGCCTGCAGCGCGCAGATGCTGTTGCCGCGCGGCGTGGCGGCGCGGCTGCCGGGCGGCGGCAGCCGCGTGCTGCCGTCGCGCGGGTCCAGCCGCGCGAGGCCCTTGGCATTGGTGCCGACCCAGATGTTGCCTTCGGGGTCCTCGGCCAGCGCCGTGACGAAGCTGTCCGGCAGGCTGTCGCCGCGCTCGGGATTCTGCTCGTAGACCCGGAACGCATAGCCGTCGTAGCGGTGCAGGCCGCCCTGGGTGGCGATCCAGATGAAGCCGGTGCGGTCCTGCATCAGCGCACTGATCGTGTTCTGCTGCAGGCCCTGTTCGCTGCCGAGGTTGTCGAAATAGAAACTGCGCCGGGCCGCGCCGGCGGCGGCACAGCACAGCAGCAGCACCGCCAGCAGGCAGATGCGTGCGGCCGCGCCTGGTCCTCTCTCGAGAAATCGCCCGAGTCCCACGCAGCGCGCCCTCCCCTTGACTGCCGCGCCGGCAGTGTAGGCGCAAGCGCCGGGACGTCACCAGAGCGTGCCGCGTCCGGTGCCGTGCGGGCTGCGCCTGTCGCCGCGGCGGGTACAATCGCGCCGTCGCCGCGTCCGGACAGTCCATGAACAGCCCCGCCATCACTCATGCCGAACTCGGCATGGTCCTGAACGAACTCGAGTTCGGCGTCGCCGCCAGCGACCTGCACGGCTCGCTGACCGGGTTCCTCTGCGGCGGTGGCATCGCCTCGCCGCGCAACTGGCTGCAGCGGCTGGAGATCGATACCGACACCGGCGCCGTGACCCAGGCGCGACTGGAACTGCTGAACCGCCTGTTCAAGGACTGCCGCAGCCAGCTCGACGATCCGACCCAGGTGTTCGAGCCGCTGCTGCCGGGCGAGGACGAGCCGCTGGATGAGCGCGCCGACGCGCTCGTGCAGTGGTGCCGCGGCTTCCTGGGCGGTCTGGGGCTGTCGGGCGCCAATGTCGAAGGCGCCCTGTCCGAGGATGGCGCGGAGATACTGCGCGATCTCGGCACCATCGCCGCGTCGCGCTTCGAATACGACGACGCCGAGGAAGACGAGACCGCGCTGGCCGAAGTGCTGGAATTCATCCGCGTCGGCGTCATGCTGCTGCATGCGGAGCTGACGCCCGTGCCGGCGCCGACCGTCGGTGCCGACCGCAATCTGCACTGAAGCGGCCCCGCCCGTGATCGCCGCCCGCGAATACGCGCGCCGCCGCCGCCAGCTCATGCGCCTGGCCGGCGACGACGCCATCGTCATCGTGCCGGCCGCGCCGGAGCGGCTGCGCAACAACGACGCGCCGTATCCGTATCGCCAGGACAGCGATTTCCACTATCTCTGCGGCTTTCCCGAGCCCGACGCGGTACTCGCGCTGCTGCCCGGCCGCAGTCCGGCCGAGACCATCCTGTTCTGCCGCGACCGCGATCCCGTGCGCGAAGCCTGGGACGGTCCGCGCCTGGGGCCCGACGGCGCGGTCGAGCAGTGCGGTCTCGACGACGCGTTTCCGATCGAGGACATCGACGACATCCTGCCGGGCCTGATCGAAGGCCGTTCGCGCGTCTACTACCACTTCGGCCGCGACAGCGATTTCGATCTCAAGCTGATCGGCTGGATCAAGCGCGTGCAGACCCTGCGCGGCCCGCTTGCGCGCGCGCCGCACGAGTTCGTCGCACTGTCGCATCTGCTGCACGACCTGCGCCTGTACAAGTCCCGGGACGAGCTCGCGCTGATGCGCCAGGCCGCGACGATTGCCGCCGAGGGCCATCGCCGGGCGATGCGCGCGACGCGGCCGGGCCTGTTCGAACACCAGATCGAAGCCGAGCTGCTGCATGCGTTCCGCAGCGCCGGCGCGGTGCCCTCCTACGAGCCCATCGTCGGCGGCGGCGTCAACGCCTGCGTGCTGCACTACCGCGCCAACAACGCGCGTCTGCGCGACGGCGACCTGCTGCTGATCGACGCCGGCGCCGAATACGACTGCTACGCCTCGGACATCACGCGCACGTTCCCGGTCAACGGCCGCTTCAGCGCCGAGCAGCGCGCGCTGTACGAGATCGTGCTCGCCGCGCAGGACGCGGCGATCGCGCAGGCCCGCGCCGGGCGCGCCTGGACCGCGCCGCACGAGGCCGCGGTCGAGGTCATCGCGCGCGGCCTGTGCGAACTGGGCCTGATCGCCGGAACGCCGGCCAAGGCCGTGGCCAGCGGCGCCTACAGGCGTTTTTTCCCGCACAAGACCGGCCATTGGCTGGGCCTGGACGTGCACGACGTCGGCGACTACCGCGTCGACGGCGTGCCGCGCCAGCTCGAACCCGGCATGGTCATGACGGTGGAGCCCGGCATCTACATCGCGCCCGACACCGCCGACGTGGAGCCGCGCTGGCGCGGCATCGGCATCCGCATCGAGGACGACATTGCCGTCACGCGCGGCGCGCCGGAGCTGCTGACCGTCGGCGTGCCGCGCACCGTCGCCGAGATCGAGGCGCACATGGCGGCGGGCTAGCGCGGTGGCGAGGGCTGCCGTCGGAACCAAGCTGCGGCCGTGCGGTCTGCGCCGGTTCGCGGCGCCGATTTCTGTCCGTCGCCGCGTTTCCCGTGCCGGCTCTGCCGCGCGCTGCAACCCTTTCCGTTCGGATCTGCAAAGGAACCCGGCCCGATGCGCAACCTGATCGTCCTGCTGCTGACCGCACTGACGGTCGACGCCGCCGCGGCCACCAGCCCGGTTCACTACGGTCTGTTCGGCGAGCTGCATCTGGCGCGGCCGGCGCAGACCGCGGCGCAGACCGTGCTGTTCATGTCCGATGCGAACGGCTGGGACGCGCGCGAGGACGCCTATGCCGACGCGCTGGCCGCGGCCGGCAATCTCGTCGTCGGCATCGACCTGCCGAGCTATCTGAAGCAGCTCGAAAGCATCAAGAGCGACTGCGCCTATCCGGCCGCCCACGTCGAGGAAGTCAGCCACTGGATCCAGCGCCACGAGAATCTCGTGAACTACTCCGCGCCCTGGCTGATCGGCCTGGACCGCGGCGCGAGCCTGGCCTATGCGGTCGCCGCGCAGGCGCCGGCGGGCACCTTCGACGGCCTGGTGACCTTGGGATTCGATTTCGCATTCCGCCTGCGCAAGCCGCTGTGTCCCGGCGACGCCGGCAAGGCGACCGTCGCCGACGGCAAACGCGGCTTCCGCGTCGTGCCGGTGCCGCGGCTGGGCAATCCCTGGCTGCCGCGGCCGTTCGCGCCGGGCGCGAACATCGACGGCATCGGTCACGACTTGGCCCGGCTGCACGACCACTTCTGGCGCCGCACTGCCGCCGCCGGCCCGGCCGCGCTGGTCGGTTCGCTGCAGCACTGGAACCGGCGCGAGGCGCGCCGGCGCGAGCCCTTGCCGCAGGACGTGGCCGATCTGCCGCTGACCGAGATCGCGCCGACCGCGACGGCCAACGGCCGCATCGCCGTGATCCTGACCGGCGATGGCGGCTGGGCCGGTCTCGACCAGGGCGTGGCCGAGGCGCTGTCGGCCGACGGCGTGCAGGTGGTCGGTTTCTCGACCCTGAAATTCTTCTGGCAGGCGCGCGAGCCCGACGATGCCGCGGCCGCCGTCGCGCGCGTGATCGGCCACTACGCGGCCGGCAATCCCGACGCGCGCTTCGCGATCGTCGGCTATTCCTTCGGTGCCAGCCTCGTGCCCGTGGTGTTCAACCGACTGCCCGAGGCGGCGCGCGAGAAGGTCGACCTGCAGTTCATGATCTCGCCCGACGACGAGGCCGTGTTCGAGGTCAAGGTCGGCGACTGGTTCGGCGGCGCGCACCACGAAGGCGCCTTGCCGATCGCGCCCGAACTGGTCAAGTCGCCGGTGCCGGCCTACTGCCTGCACGGCGACGAGGAAGACGACAGCGTCTGTCCCAAGCTGACCGGCGAGAACGTGCACGTGCTGCACCTGCCCGGCGGCCACCACTACGACGGCGACTACACCGGGCTCGGCAAGCTGCTGCTGCAGAACTGGCCGCTGCGGCGCTGAGTCTCTCATCCCGAGGAGGTGGATCGTGATCCGTTGGCGCCGCGTGCTGTTCATCGCCCTGGTGGCCGGCGGCATCGTGGCGACGGCGATCCTGACGCCGGTCGCCTACTTCGCGTATCGGGCCGCGGCGCGCGCCGTCGTTCACCCGATTCCCGCGACGGACGTCGAGCAGCGCGACATTCTTCGCGTACTGCTCGAAACGCAGGAGTATTCCGGCGTTCCGCCTCCGCCCGGGTACGGCGGAGGCGAACCGGCGCCGAAAAAAAAATTCCTCGTCTTCATCGACCGGACCCTCGCGATCTGCAGCGAGGCGGAAACCGTCCCGGCAGGCGATGACCGGTGCCCGCCGTGGTCGCGTTCGCTCTACCCGGCGGAGATCGACCCGAACATTCCCGAACGGCTCGTGCGCGAGCTGATGGCCGGCAACCGGGAAGCACGCGTGGCGGCGGTTCCCGATCTTCCGGCGCTCGTCGTCGCCGATCAGGCCGAGATCCGGGCGGTGCTCGACAGCGGCAGCTGGGATGCGTTCTACGCGCGCTATCCGGATTCCACCGGCCTGCTGCTCACGACGCGCGCCGTGCTGTCGGCGGACCGGTCGCGAGCGCTGATCTATGCCGAGTATTACTGCGATGGGCTCTGTGGTACGGGAACGCTGCACTACCTCAGGCGCGCGGGCGGCTCCTGGACGATCGAGCGCAATTTCCGGTGCTGGATCAGCTGATCCTTCCGCTCAGCCCTTGAGCAGCTTGCGATACCCGCCCGCCACGAGCGCCGCGACGTCGACGAGCAGGCCGGGCACCCAGATGCCGCGCGGATAGGCGAGATAGGAGCCGGTCCAGTCGGGGCGGAATTTTTCCTTGTAGCGGCGTATGCCCTGGTAGTTGTAGCGGCTGTTGCCGTAGCGGAACGCGAGCGCGGCCAGGCGTTCGTTGATGCGCGCGTAGGGATTCGCGCCGACGTTGGACAGCGGCGCCATGCCGAGGCTGAAGCGCGAGAATTTCTGCTCCTGTCCCCACTGCATGACGCGGGCGAACAGGAAGTCCATGCTCGAGCGCGGCGCGTCGGGCACGTGGCGCATCAGGTCGACGCTGATCGTGCCGTTGCGGCCGTAGGGCGGCAGCACGTTGGCGAAAGCGACAAGGCGTTCGCCGTGATAGACCAGCGCCAGCGGACCCCAGCTCAGGTAGGCCGGATCGAAGCGGCCGAGCGAGAAGCCTTTCTCGCTGCCGCCCTTGTCGGCCAGCCAGGTGTCGGAGACCTGCTGCACGTCGGCCAGCAGCGCCGTGTCGAACGGCGGTTCGTGCAGTTCGAAGCGCAGGTTTTCCTTGGCAGAGCGGTTCACGGCCTGGCGCAGGTCTTCCCAGCGCTTGCCGGCCAGGGAGAATTCCTCGAGCTTGATCGTCGCGAGCTCGCCGAGCTTGAACAGGTCGAAGCCGTGGTCGTGGAAGCGCGACAGTTCCGGCTCCAGCACCTCGTAGAACACCGGCACGCGGTTCTGGCTGTCGGCGAAGCGGCGGAAATCGAGGATGGCGCGGGAGACCGCGGCTTCGCTGCCGCAGGGCGAGCCGAGCGCGACGAGGCGGTCGCGTATCGTGCCGTAGGCGACGACGGCCTGACGGTCGCCGGCCCAGAACAGCGACTTGTCGCCCATGAAGCTCAGATGGCCGAACTCGCCGCCGCCGTACTGACGATAGAGCTCGCGCGCTTCCTCGAGCTCGCGGCGCAGCGGCGCCGGCGGCGCGGGCCGGCGTACGGCGAAGCTCTGCCAGATCAGATAGACCGCCACGCCCAGTGCCGCGGCGACGAGGCCGCGCGCCAGACGCGAGGAATGCTCGCTGAAGCCGACGTAGAACAGGTCGAAGGAATCGTCGCCGAGCACGGCCGCGACGCCGACGGCGAAGAACACCACGACGACGACGATCAGGCCGGTGAGCCAGCCGGCCGTCGTGAATGAACCCAGCGGCATCGCACGCTGGCTGAACGCGCTCTTGCGCGAGCGCAGCAGTGCGGCCACGCCGAGCAGGAACAGCGCCTCGCCGAAATGCAGGCCCTTGGCCAGCGCGAGCAGCGCGCTGAAGGCGAGCACGAACTGGGTCAGCTGGTAGGCCATGCGCAGGCGGCCGTCGATGCCGCGGGCCAGGCCCAGCAGCAGCACGCCGGTCAGCACGCTGAGCCAGTAGGAGCTTTCCAGGGTCAGCAGCGACAGGTACTGGCCGGCGGCGCGCAGGCGGTCGTGCAGTCCCGGAATCGCGGCCGAGGCGAGCAGCAGCACGCCGGCGGCAAAGGTGAAGATCGCGAGCAGGCGTATGCCCAGATCGGCGAGCAGGCCGGCCGGCAGCTGCAGCAGACCGTACAGCGGATGGCCGGCCAGGCGCTCGCGCAGCCGCGCGAGCTGCGGCAGCCGGTCGACCAGCAGCCCCGAACCGAGATACAGGCCGACGAACAGCGGCAGCAGGTAGTAGGTGAGGCGGAACAGGAACAGGCCCGACACGATCGCGGCCTGTTCGTGGGTCTGGCCCAGTGCCAGCAGCAGCAGCCCGTCGAACACGCCCAGGCCGCCGGGCACCAGGCTGACGAGGCCCAGCACCGAGGCGCCGGCGAACGCGCCCAGCAGTTCCAGCGGCGTGACCGCCGCGCCGGCGACGTTGAGGCAGATGTACAAGGTGGCCGCGGCCAGCAGCCAGTCGAGCAGCGAGATCGCGCTGAGTTCCAGACGCAGGGCCAGGCTCGGCAGCGGCTGCTCGGCCGGCAGCCAGCGCATGAGCCGGCGCTGGCGCGTCAGCACGAAATACAGCGGCAGGTAGAGGCTGGCGGCGATCAGCACGGCCAGTGCGAGCCAGCGCGTGGCGGTACCGGGAATCAGCGGCAGATTGCCGGTGGCTATCGCGACCGCGACGAGCACCGACAGCCCTAGCGGCAGCGACAGCGCCTGCATGCCGATCAGGGTGGCGGTGCGCGGCAGGTCGATGCCGCGGCCGTTCAGGCCCATCAGGCGCACGCCGGCGCCCATGGCGCCGGACAGGTTGACGGTATTGGCCAGCGCGTTGGCGATCAGCGCCAGATGCAGCAGTTCGCCCGCGCGCAGTTTCAGTTTCAGCCAGCGCGCGATGCGCAGGTCGACCAGGCCGGTCATGCCGACCGCGAACAGCGCGAATACGGCGATGCCCACGGCCTGCACGGTCGGTACGGCGACCAGGGTGCGCTGCACCTGGGTCAGGTCGAAGCTAGTCAGCTCGCGCCAGACCAGCCAGCCCGTCAGCAGCAGGAATCCCAGCGGCACCAGCCAGCGCAGAAACGCCCAGCGCGAAGCAGTCGGTGCGGCAGTGTCGTCCGTGAGTGGAGCATTCATCGCAGATTCCCGTTGGCCCGGCCTCAGGCGGCCGGCAGATCCGCTGCCGGCGCTACCCGCCGGAGCGAATGATGCCGTGCCGCGATGCGCATGGACACGGGCCGGCGCGGATCGCGCGAAGTCTAGGACGCCGGGGTTACGCCGAGCTTCAGCGCGACGGCCGCCTGTTCGCCCCAGCGCCGGCGCGCGTCGGCGCCGACCAGCCAGGCGTCGCGCGCAAGTTCGTGGCGCAGCTGTTCGGCCAGCGCCGCATCCGGCGCCGCGCCGTAGCGCGCCAGCGCCAGCGCCAGCGTACCCAGGCGGTAGTCGTCGCCGTGGCGCAGCAGCGGGTCGCCGCGCACCTGTTCCAGCGCCAGTTCGAGCCGCTGCAGCGCCGCGGCATAGTCGCCGCGCAGGTTCAGCGCACAGCCGCGCGCAACCTCTTCGGCGAGCTGCGCCGCGGCCGACTCCGATTCCGTTGCGGATGGCGACGCACTGGCCGGCGGCGTCGATGCGGCCGCCGTCGCGCGCGACAGCTGCACCGACGGCGCGGTTCCGTCGCCCGTGTCGATGCCCGCCTCGGCGCGGGCCGCGGCGAGGTTGCGCGCCAGGCGATCCAACTGCTGCGCAAGACGCGGGTCGGGAAGCGTATCGGCCGGCGCCGCGGCATCTGCGGCCGCGCGCGATCGCTCGGGCAGGGGACCCGCCGTCGCGTCGAGCGTGGCCAGCTGCTGGCGGATCTGTGCGGCGAGCGGATCGTCGGCCGGCAGTCGCGGCAAGGTTGCCGACGCGACCTCGCGCAGCAGCGCGGCGGCTTCGGCCTCGCGGCCGCGGGCGGCGAGCAGACGCGCGCGCAGCAGTGCCAGCGCCGCGCGTGCGGTCGTGTCCGTGGCCATCGCTTCGGCCTGGTCCAGTGCCTGTGCGGCGAGCGGAAAGTCGCCGCTGCGCGTCGCGGCGACGGCGCGCAGCGAGAGTGCCTGCAGCTGCAGCTCGTGCGGCCGTCCGGCCGCCTCGAGCAGCGCGCCGGCCTGGTCGAGCAGACGCAGCGCGGCGGCTTCGTCGCGACGCTGCAGTTCGCGCTCGGCCTGGTTCAGCAGGCGCTGGATCGGCGCCTGCGCATCGGTGTCCGCCACGGTTGCGGCCGGCGCGGCCGCTGCGGGTTCCTCGACGGCCGCAGCCGCTGCAGCATCCGGCGGCGTCGCCTCGTGCCGCGACTGCCAGGCCGCGACGACGGCGGTCAGTGCGATGCCGCCCAGCGCGGCGGCGGCCCGGCGAGGGTGTGCGCCGACGTAGCGCTGCAGGCGCGTCCAGACGCCGGCCGTCGCCGCGTCGCCGCGGCCGGCGGCGCGCAGTTCCTCGGCGAACTGTTCCGCCGAGGCCTGGCGTCGCGCCGGATCCTTGCGCAGCGCCTTGGCCGCGATGCGGTCGAAATCGCCGCGCAGGCACGCGGCCAGCGCATTGCGGTCGGGCATTCCGCGCTGGCGCGCGCGCGCATTGGCGACGTGCGCCGGCAGCGCGAGCAGGCGCTGCGACGGCAGCAGCGGTTCCTGTTGCAGGATCGCGATCTCGGCCTGACCGGCGCTGAGTCCGTGCAGGGATAGCGGCGGCTCGCCGCAGAGCAGCTCGTAGAGCAGCGCGCCGAGCGCATAGATGTCGCAGGCCGGCCCGGTCGCCGCGCCGGTCAGTTGCTCGGGCGCGGCGCTGGCGGCGGAGAAGAAACGCTGCGCCGTGGCGGTACGTTCGAGGTATTCGCTGCCGAACTGCGCCTGCAGCGGCTTGGCGATGCCGAAGTCGAGCAGTTTGGGTTGGCCCTGCGCGGTGACGAGCACGTTGCTGTTCTTGATGTCCCGATGCACGACCTGGCGCGCATGGGCGTGGGCGACCGCGGCGCAGATCCGCAGCAGCAGGCCGCTGCGCGCCGGCAGGTCGAGCCTGTCGTGGTCCGCATGGGCGAACAGATGGCGGCCGTCGACGAATTCCATCGCGACGTACGGCGTGCCGTCGGCGGTTTCGCCGGCGTCGACGAGCGCGGCGATGCCCGGATGCCGCAGGCTCTGCAGTACCTTGCGCTCCAGCACGAAGCGGCGGCGCAGCGCCGCGTCGTCGCGATCGGCGCGCAGCAGCTTCAGCGCGACCGTGACACCGTCCGCATCGGTGGCGACCGCGCGATACACCGCGCCCATGCCGCCGCTGCCGACGCAGTCGAGCAGGCGCCAGCGGCCGACGCGGCGGCCCTGCCAGTCGTCGTCGCGGCGGTGCAGCGCGCGCAGTCCTGCCGGCATGCGCCCAGTCGGCGCGTCGCCGTCGCTGAAGGCCGCATCGGCGGCGAGCAGATCGCGCAGACGTGCCGCCAGCGCCGCGTCGGCGGCCGCGAGTGCATCGAGCTGCGCGCTCGCCGCGGCCGGTTCGAGTTCGACGAGCTCGGCGAACCAGCGCTGCACGTCGGCCGAGGAGACGGTGCCGCCGCGCGCGCCGCTCATGTGCGGTTGCCGAGGCGGTCGGCCAGCCAGGCGCGCGCGTAACGCCAGCGGCGCACGACCGTCGCCCGCGACAGGCCGCAGGTTTCGGCGATTTCCTCGGTGCTGAGACCGGAAAAGAACTTGAGCTCGACGATCTGCGCGAGCACCGCGTCGTCGCATTCGAGATCGGTGAGCGCCTGGTCTATCGCCAGCACGTCGAGGTCGTCGGCATCGGCCGGCGTGTCGTCGGCCTGCTCCAGCGGCAGCAGGAGCAGATGGCCGCCGCGCTTCTCGCTGTCGCGGGCGCGCACGTAGTCGACCGCTAGGCTGCGTATGACCCTGGCGGAGAACGCGAAGAAATGCGCGCGATTGCGCCAGTCGGTCGTGCGTGCGCCATGCAGTCGCGCATAGGCTTCGTTGGCCAGTTCGGTCGGCTGCAGGGTCGCGCCGCGCGCATGCCGGCGCAGGCGCGACTGGGCGATCTCGCGCAGCAGCGGGTAGACCTGCTCCATCAGCGCGTCGGCGGCGCCGGTTTCCCCGGTCCGCCAGCGCTCCAGCAGTTCGGTGATCGGTGCGGCGCTCATGCGGAAGTTCTGCCCTTGTGGAACCTCTGGAGCCGGCGGCTTCCTGCTTCGTTCGTCGTTGCCGCGCGCCGGCGCGGGCGCCGAGTGCCGGCCGCAGGCTGGCCGGGCCGCGTCGCGGAAAAAGATGACAGGGCGCGGAGCCGCGCTGCGGACACGGTCTGCGACCTTGCCTAGTGCAGCAGGTCGCCGATCGAGTCGGCGCCCGGCGCCAGATGGCCGGCGAACCAGCCGGCGGCGGCGAACACGGCGGCGACCGCGGCGAAGCGCCAGAACGTGCGGGCCAGTGCGGTCTTCAGCCAGTGACGGTCGCGGTCGATGCTGCGCACATGGCGGTACAGGCCGCCGGCAAGGGCCAGGTCGACCAGCAGTTCGGCCAGCAGCACCGGCGCTGCGGAAATGATCGAGAACGCGGCGAACAGTGCCACGAACAGCGCGATGGCCGCGGTGATCACGAGGCCGATGATGGCGCCTTCGCCGTCACCGAAATCGCCGGGACTCCAGTCCGGATCGGCGCCGCCGCCGTCGTGCGGTCCCGTCGCGTCATAGCCGCCGCTGCTGCCGTCGGGAACCAGATCGGCAACATCGGCGTCGTCGCCGTCGAAACGCCAGTGCAGCCAGCACCACAGCAGGCCGAGGAAGACCAGATAGGCGATGCCGACGGCCAGCGGATAGCGCAGGGCCATGGAGCCGAGGCCGGCGCGGAGCAGGCCGTAGGACGCCAGCAGGCCGCCGGCGGCGGTCAGCGCCGCGATCAGGGCCATGGCCAGGCGTGGCGAATGCAGACGCTCGATCAGGCGCCGGCGGCGCTCGACTTCCCGGTCGCGGTTGAACAGCCGTGATTCACGCATGCCGCTCGCTTCCCCCAGCAAGGTCCGAACCCGTATCCAGCGCACGGCTGCCGTGTTCTGTCGCGCGCTCCCGACCGCATTGCCGGACGCCGGTGCCGCAAGCGCCGTGCCCTTCGCCCGATTCAGGCGTTGCGGCAGTCGATCCGAACGCGACAGGCCCGACGATTGCCCGGCCCACCATCCGTACAACGGCATGTCGCGCCAGCGCGGATCATTTCAAGCCGGCGAAGGCGTCCCGGGTCAGGTTCTCCGGCTCGCCGGCGGTGCAGACCACGTCGTCCTCGATGCGTACGCCGCCGTACTGGCGGAACGCATCGACCTTGTCCCAGACCACGTCGGCGGCCGCCGGGTTCTGCTTCAGCTCGGCCAGCAGCAGGTCGATGAAGTAGATGCCGGGCTCGATGGTCATGACCTGGCCCGCCTCGATGGTGCGCGTGAGGCGCAGATACGGATGGCCGGCCGGTCGCGCCAGGGTGCCGCCGCTGTCGCTTGCCTGGAAGCCGCCGACGTCGTGCACCTGCAGGCCGATGTAGTGGCCCAGACCGTGCGGGAAGAACGCGCTGGACACGCCCGATTCGACCGCGCTCTCGGCGCTCATGCGGATGAAGCCCTGCTCGCGCAGGATGCCGGCGAGCACCTGGTGCGCATGCACGTGCAGCTCCGGATAGCTCGCGCCGGCGCGCACACGTGCGCAGAAGCCGCGCTGCGCCTCATCGACGGCAGCGACGAGTTCGCCGAACTCCGTCGCGCCGGCACCGGCGTAGGTGCGCGTGATGTCGCAGGCATAGCCATGAAAACTGGCGCCGGCGTCGATCAGCAGCGAATGCGAGACGAGCGGCGGATTGCGTTCGAGGTTGGTGTAGTGCAGCACCGCCCCGTGTTCGTTGAGGCAGACGATGTTGCTGTACGGCAGTTCGTTCTCGGTCTCGCGTGCGGCGCCGAGGTAGGCCATCTGGATCGCGTATTCCGAGGCGCCCGAGCGGAACGCCGCCTCGGCCGCGCGATGCGCGCGCGCGCCCAGGTGCGAGGCCACGCGCATCATCGCGAGCTCGTAGTCGGTCTTCCAGGCGCGGTGGAAATGCAGATGGTTCAGCACCGCCTCGGGGTTGTTCGGCCGGTGCTCGGCGACCGCGGCAACGTCCTCGCCGATGATGGCGCAGCGTGCCGCCTGGGCCGGCAGGTGCGCCGCGGCCGCGGCGGCTTCGCGCACGATCACGATGTCGAAATGCTCGACCCAGTAGCCGGCCGGCGCTTCGGGCACGACGTGCCAGTAGTCGTGCGGCTGCAGATAGATCAGCCGCGGCTTCTGTCCCGGCGTGATCACGAGCCAGGAGCCCGGCGCTTTCGTCACCGGCAGCCACTGCTTGAAATGCGGATTGACCTGGAACGGATAGGGCAGGTCGTCGAGGAACTGATAGCGCGGCTGGCCCGCGGCGATCACGAGGTGGTCGAAGCCGCCGCGCTCCAGCGCGGTGCGCGCGCGGTTCTGCAGGGTTTCCAGATGGGCGGGATAGAGCTGGCTGAGCAGGGCGGTGGGCATGCGAGGCTCCGGCAGGAATGCGGCAATTGTGCCTGAGCGCACGGTGGCCTGGACGGGCAGGGTCTCGGGCAAGTGCCGGCGGCAACCGTGCCGGACCATGACCTCCAGGACGATAAATGCAACATCGTCCCCGACTTCCTGCGCAGGCTCGCGCGGCGCAGCTCGCCTGTAATGGAGCTGCCGCAGCTCTGCGGAACACCGAGGTCACCATGGGAACGACGCCTGACGGCGGCGCCGGGCAGGCGCGCGCCCAACTGTTGCACCGCCTGTTCAGCGTGAAGCGCGAGGAACGCCGGCCGCTGATCCTGTCATTCGTATACTTTTTCTGCGTGCTCGCGGCCTACTACGTGCTGCGGCCGATCCGCGACGAGATGGGCGTGGCCGGCGGCGTCAATCACCTGCCGTGGCTGTTCCTCGGCACCCTGAGTGCGACCCTGCTGGTCGGGCCGCTGTTCGCGCGCCTCGTCGCGCGGCTGCCACGGCGGCGCTTCGTCGCCTGGGCTTACCGCGGGCTCGCCGTCTGCCTGATCGGCTTCGCGCTTGCGCTGGAGATCCTGCCCGCATCGACGCAGGTCTGGACCGGCCGCGTGTTCTTCGTCTGGCTCAGCGTGTTCGCCGTGTTCGCGGTATCGCTGTTCTGGGCGGTCATGGCCGACGTGTTTCAGGCGGCTCAGGCGCGTCGCCTGTACGGTCTGATCGGCGCCGGCGGCACCCTGGGCGGCCTGGCCGGCGGTCTGCTGACCGGCTGGCTCGTGCAGCTCGTCGGCACGATACCGCTGCTGCTCGTATCGGCGCTGCTGCTGGAGGCCGCGCTGCGCGCCATGTACGCGCTGAGCGGCCACGTCGCCGGGCGCGACGGCGCGCAGGCGCGGATCGAACGCGAAATCATCGGCGGCAGCGCCTGGGCCGGCATGTCCGGCGTGCTGCGCTCGCGCTATCTGTTCGCGATCGCGCTGTTCATGCTGCTGTTCACCTGGGGCTCGGCGTTCCTGTATCTGCTGCAGGCCGAGATCGTCGCGCGCGAGATCGCCGACCGCGCCGCACGCACGGCCTACTTCGCCCGCGTCGACGTCTGGGTCAACGCCCTGACCCTCGTCGTGCAGCTGCTGCTGACCGGGCGCCTGATCGAGCGCGTCGGCGTCGGCGCGGTGCTCGTGTTCCTGCCGCTGCTGTCGCTGGCCGGCTTCGCCGCGCTCGCGACCGCGCCGGTGCTGTCGCTGGTGATCCTGCTGCAGGTGCTGCGCCGTACCGGCGATTTCGCATTGTCGCGGCCGGCGCGCGAAGTGCTCTACGTGCCGCTGAGCCGCGAGGAAAAATACAAGGCGAAGAATTTCATCGACACCTTCGTCTTCCGTTTCGGCGACCAGCTCGGCGCCTGGAGCCACGCGGCGCTGGCCGCGGCCGGCCTGAGCCTTGGCGCGATCGCCGCGGCCGCCGTGCCGCTGTCGGCGGCCTGGCTGGCGGTAGCCGTCTGGCTGGGCCGCCGGCATGCTGCGCTGGCACCGGTGCCGGCTTCCACCCCCTGCATTCACGAAGGAGTACGCCCATGATCAATCGTCGTCGTTGGTTGCAACTGGCCGGAGCCGCCGGGGCGGCCGGTCTGCTCAGCGGACTGCTGCCGGCCGCCCAGGCCGCGCCGGCGCAGCGTTCCGCGCGGCCGCTGCGCCTGCTGATACTCGGCGGCACCGGCTTCACCGGGCCGCACCAGGTGCGCTACGCGCTGGAGCGCGGCCACCAGCTGACCCTGTTCAATCGCGGCCGCAAGCCGCGCGAATGGCCGGCCGAAGTCGAGGAACTGCAGGGCGATCGCAACACCGGCGACCTTGCCGCGCTGGCCGGCCGCGAATGGGACGTCTGCATCGACAATCCGACCTCGCTGCCGTTCTGGGTGCGCGACGTCGGCAAGGTGCTGCAGGGCAAGGTCAAGCAGTACATCTTCATCTCGACGATCTCGGTCTATGCCAGCGATGCGACGCCGGATGCCGACGAAAGCGCCGCGCTCGCCGCGTATTCCGGCAAGGACGCGATGGCCGAGACCCAGGAAAGCCTGCGCGCCGACATGGCGCTGTACGGCCCGCTGAAGGCACGCTCCGAGCAGGAGGCGCGGCATTGGTTCAAGGACGCGGTGACGGTGATACGTCCCGGCCTCATCGTCGGCCCCGGCGACGAGACCGACCGCTTCACCTACTGGCCGACGCGCGTCGCGCGCGGCGGCGAGGTGCTGGCCCCCGGCGGCGGTGACGATCCCGTGCAGTTCATCGACGCGCGCGATCTGGCCGAATGGACCGTCCGCATGGCCGAGCAGCGTGCGTTCGGCACCTTCAACGCGACCGGTCCGGCCGGGCCGTTGAGCATGCGCGGCCTGCTCGAGAATCTGCGCGACATCATCGGCAGCGATGCGGACTTCACCTGGGTGCCGGCGGATTTCCTCGCTGCGCAGAAGGTCGCGCCGTGGAGCGACATGCCGGTCTGGCTGCCCGGCAGCGGCGACACCGCCGGCTTCGCGCGCCGCGACATCGCCGCGGCGCGGGCTCGCGGACTGACTTTCCGCCCGCTGACCGCGACGGCCAGGGACACCTTGGCCTGGTGGCAGGCGCAGAGCGAGGAACGCCGGCAGAAGCCGCGCGCAGGGCTTGCGGCGGCGCGCGAAAAGGAAGTTCTTGCGTTGTGGAAAGCGCGCAAGCCTGCCTGAGCCATCGCTGCGCCGGCCTGGCCGGCGCAGCGGGGCGAGCCGATCGGGTCGGCTGCGATGCAAGGTGTCCTGTCCGTCGCGTCGCGCTGCAAGGACTCCTGTCCGCGCGTCGCAGCACAAGCAGCCCTCAACCTCTCGTCGCGCTATCAGGAGTTCCCGTCTCTCGCGTCGACTCGCCAGGAGCTTGCTCGCTGGCGAAGCGGCCATGCCGCATCGTCGGCGCGCCGCCGGATCTGGTCGGCCGATGCGGACGCGCCGGCGGTATTCGTCATTCGACGCCGGGAGCGAGGCCGGGCATCAGGCGACCAGTCCCGGATCCGTGTTCGCGCCGCAGATCACGACGCCGACGCGTTCGCCGGGCCGCGGCCGGTAGACGCCGCTGAGCAGCGCCGCGAGCGCGGTGGCGCCGCCGGGTTCGGCGACGATGCGCAACTGCGACCAGAGCCGCTGCTGGGCGGCGACGATCGCTTCGTCGTCGACGAGCACGCTGCGTACGTCGCCAGCCAGTACCAGGTGAAACGCGATGTCGCCGACGCGGCGCGCGCCGAGCGAATCGGCCGCGACGCCGGCTACCTCGACGTCGACCGGCTCGCCGCGGTCCAGCGCCGCGTGCAGGGCACAGCTGCGTCGCGGTTCCACGGCGATCACGCGCTGGTGATGGCCATGCCAGGCCAGCAGTCCCGCGGCCAGTCCGCCGCCGCCGACCGCGACGACGAGCGTGTCCAGCCGGCCGGTCTGCTGCTCGAGTTCGCGCGCCAGCGTGCCCTGGCCGGCGACGACGGCGAATTCGTCATAGGCATGGATTTCCAGCGCGCCGCTTTCGTCGCGGCGTTCGCGGCTTGCGGCCAGCGCCTCGGCATAGTCGCGGCCACCGATGCGCAATGTCGCGCCGTAGTCGCGCAGCCGCGCGATCTTGGCCGGCGCGGCGATCTCCGGTACGAACACTTCGGCGCGCAGACCGAGCTCGCGCGCGACATAGGCGACCGCGGCGCCGTGGTTGCCGCCGGAAGCCGCAATCAATCCCGCCGCCGGCAACTGCGGCTGCGACAGCACGCGATTGAACGCGCCGCGCGGCTTGAACGAGCCGCTGTGCTGCAGGCATTCGAGCTTGAGGAACAGTTCCCCGTCGCCGTCGAGGAAACCTGCGCCCGGCTGCACCACGGGCGTCACGCGCACGCGCCCCCGGATGCGCGCCGCGGCCGCCTCGATGTCGTCACGACCCGGCAGCGCCGGGGTGGGCTCCATTCTTTCGTTCATTGCGCAGACCGTTGCAGCGACGAGGGCCCGAGTATGCCTTTGCGGCGCAGCTTGTGTTGCAGGTCTTTGGTTGGGAGCGCGCGGTCGGGGCGGGGGCTGCCAGATGACTTGCGGCCGGAAAAGCGGAGGAAGGTCTCTGGTCTTTTTTCCTCTGCGTCGTGCCGTGCAGACCATCCATCCCCATTCACGCCATCCCAAGGGGGCATGGGTTTGCCTTGCAGGCATGCCTCGTACTGGGCTGATCCTTCAAACCTGTGCAGCGAGCGCTCTGGCAGTGACGAGCGCCAGGCACGGAAGCGACAGAGCGAATGTCGTTCCGGTCGCGTGCGATGTAACGAAGCGAGGGAGCTGGTTTCGCCCAGGCCGTCAGGCCCGCCCCGTGAGTCAAGCGAGCCGCTGGTCGCGCATTGCGCGCGACCAGCTCGGTTGTGGAAACAGGCGGAACGACGCCGGAGCGACGCAGCGAGCGTCGCTCCGGACGCTCACGGAATGCGCAACATCTGACCCGGATAGATCTTGTCCGGATGCTTGAGCTGGGGCTTGTTCGCCTCGAAGATCTTCTCGTACTCGTTGGCGTTGCCGTAGAACTGCTTGGCGATCTTGCTCAGCGTGTCGCCGGACTTGACCGTGTACATGCGCGCTTCGGCGCCGGCTTCCTTGACGGCGATGTTGTCTTCGATCTTCTCGACACCCTTGATGTTGCCGGCGGCGAGGATCAGGCGTTCCTTGTCGGCCTGGGTCGCGGCGTCGCCGCTGATCTTGACCGTGCCGTCGATGAACTGGACGTCGACGTCCTTGACGCCGATTTCCTTCTCGATGTGCTCCTTGATCTGCTCCGGCGCCTTGGCCGGATTGGCGACCGCGTCGAGCACCTTGGCGCCTGCGTCTTTGATGAAATCGAACAGTCCCATCGTTTCGTCTCCTGAGGTTAGGGAAACTCCGAACAAGTCGGAGTTCGGCCTTGGCTGTCGGATCCCCCTTGAGTCAAGGGGGTGAAGAATGATCGCTCAGAACGGCAGGTTCAGAGCGGTTCTGAACTCCGGCGGTGTTGCGGGGAAGCACGGCAGGGCAGGGACAGCCGCACTGCGGGTGCTCGTTGAGAACTCTCCTGGATCAACGTCGCGTGGCGGCGATGACGCTGCCGCCCATGCTCAGCAAATCCGACAAATCCACATCGCCGTCGCCGTCGCGGTCGAGCACGGCGCCGAGCAGTCCGCCGCCGACGCCGCCGGCTTCGCGCGTGCGCTGGGTCTCGCTGCCGAGCATGTCGGTCAGGCCGCCGGGGCCGAGTCCGCGCTGCTGGTTCATGCGGGCGAGCACGGCCATGACGATCGGGGCGAGCATGGCCATGAGCTGGCCGGCGTTCGCGCCGCCCAGGCCCGTGGTCTGGCCCAGGCCCTGTTCGGCCTGGCCGCGCTTGTTGCCGAAGATATGGCCGAGGATCGCGCCGCCGATGCCGCCGAGCATGTCGTTGCCGCCGGGCGCCGGCGCCGCGGTCTGGCTCGCGCCGCCACCCATACCGCCGAGTACGGCTTCGGCCAGCGAACCCAGCGAACCGAGGCCGCCACCGGCTCCACCGCCGCCGCTGCCGCCGCCGAGCAGTCCACCGAGCAGACCGCCGAGATCGTTGCCGACGTGATCGCCGAGCGCCGTGTGCAGCGCTTGGGCGCCATCGGGCGTGGCGGCGTTCTTCGCCATCGCGCCGACCATCAGCGGCAAGGTCTGTTCTATGGCTGCCTGGGCCTGGCCCGGGCTCATGCCGAATCGCTGCGCGATCGCGCCGACTTCGTCGTCGCCGATCTGCGCCATTACCGCATCGACCAGTCCGCTCATGATCTTCTCCGCACTGCAGGGGAGCACACACTACCACCGCGGAGAGAATTCGCAGCGGACGAGAAAAGATGTAACGTTTCGCGGCGCCGGGCTGGCATCGGGCAAGCGCCGCGCGTAGCGTGCGCCCCGGCGCCGTCGCCGTGTCCCGCCGCAGGAAGCTCATGGACAAGCTCGAAGAACTGCGACTGCGTTACCTGCATTCGCTGCCGCAGAAAGCGGCCGATGTGCGTGCGCAGCTGCAACGGCTGCAGCAGCAGCCGGACGAGCGCGCGCTGCTCGTGGAACTGCACCAGCAGGTACACCGGCTCAGCGGTTCGGCGCCGGCTTACGGCTTCGACGCGATAGGCGCGCTGGCCCGGCCGATCGACCAGCGCCTGTCCGAATGGCTGCGCAACGACGATCCGGAAATCCGCACCGCCGCCGCGGTCCTCGTCGCGACATTGAGCGGGCCGGTCGATGCGCTGGCCGAGGCGTTGGCCAGCGCCGCCGATTCGCCGCCGGGCTGAGCGCCGGCGGCGGCTGGCGGCTTCCGCCGAGCCGACGTTATGCTTGCCGTTTTCCGACCGGCCGCCCGGCGGCGCAGCGAGGCAGCCATGACGTCCTATCCTCCCGTTTCCCTGATCGGCGTACCCACCGACATCGGTGCCGGCCACCGCGGCGCCTCGATGGGCCCGGAAGCGCTGCGCGTGGCCGGCATCGCACCGGCGCTGGAAGAGCGCGGACTGCGCGTGGTCGACCGCGGCAATCTCGTCGGTCCGATGAATCCGTGGCAGCCGCCGCGCGACGGCTACCGCCATCTGGCCGAAGTCGTGACCTGGAATCGCCAGGTTCTGGACGCGGTCTATGCCGAACTCGCCGCGGGCCATCTGCCGGTCATGCTCGGCGGCGACCATTGCCTCGCGATGGGCTCGATCACGGCCGCCGCGCGCTGGTGCAACGAAACGGGCAAGAAGCTGCGCGTGCTCTGGCTCGACGCCCACGCGGACTTCAATACCAGCGTCATCACTCCCTCGGGCAATGTCCACGGCATGCCGGTGGCCTGCCTCTGCGGCTACGGTCCGCGCGAGCTGACTGAACTCGGCGGCAGTGCGCCGGCGCTGCAGCCCGACCAGATCCGCCAGATCGGCATCCGTTCGGTCGATCCCGGCGAGAAGAAGCTGGTACACGACGTCGGCCTGGACATCTACGACATGCGCTACATCGACGAGATCGGCGTCAAGCGCGCGATGGAGGAAGCGCTCGAAGGCGTCGATGCGGGCACGCACCTGCACGTGAGCTTCGACGTGGATTTCCTCGACCCGGCCATCGCGCCCGGCGTCGGCACCCGCGTGCGCGGCGGTCCGAACTACCGCGAAGCCCAGCTCGTCATGGAGATGATCGCCGACACCGGCCGCGTCGGCTCGCTCGACATCGTCGAGCTGAACCCGGCCTTCGACAAGCGCAACATGACGGCCAAGCTCGCCGTCGATCTGGTCGAAAGCCTGTTCGGCAAGTCGACCCTGATGCGCGAATAGGTTCGTCGCCGCGGCCATGAACAACCCCGTCGATAGGCGGGGTCGTTCTTTCTCCGGAGGAAGTTCTTCACCGCACCGGCGGATCCGGCACGAAATTGCCCGGGAACGGATCCGGCCGGTCCGGCTGCGGGCGCGGACGCGGAATGACGCCGCGGGCGACGAGGTTGCGCCAGCTGTCGTAGCGGACCGAGGCGATTTCCGCGGGACGGTCGCTGGCGCGGCGGAACGTGGTGTAGGTCGCGTCGCTGTCCTCGCGCTGGCCGTGGCCGGTGCCGAGGGATTCCTGCACCGGCGCGGATTCGCGCCGTGCCATCGAGTCCTGCGCCGCGCCGGCGCTCGACGACGGTGCCGCGGCGGGTGGAAGCTCGGGCGCGCGCTTGGCTTCGCCCTCGCTGGCTGCGCCGATCTTGCTGCGGAAGACGGGGCGGGGATTGCGCTCGCGGAACACGGCCATGCCGATGATGCCGACATTGCCGGGGCGGCCGGTCTGCGCCGCGTAGGATTCGCTGAGGCTCGTGAACTCGAACGCGGCGATCTCGTTCATGTTCTTGCGCCAGCCGGCGACTTCGGTGGTTTCGTAGGGGTCCAGCACATAGCCGGTCTGGGCGGTGGCGGCGGCCTCGCCGCTGATGACGTTGACGCCGTCGACCGAGAGTACGGCGAGCACGCGCTCGTTGCCGCGATTGGTCAGGCGTACCGCGTAGCGGTGTCCCGGCGCGCCGGCGACGAAGCTGTCGCCGCGATAGGGATATTGCTGCAGGGGCGTGCCGGATTCGCGATCGACGATCTGCAGGTCGACGAGGCGGCCGGCTTCGGCGGAGCCGGCGGCGAGCAAAGCCAAAGGAAGCAGGGCAAGCAGGCGATGGCGCAGGGACATGGCGGATCTCCGGGGTGAAGGCGCCGGGTCCAACGCCGCCGCCGCCGGCGCGGGGTTAGCCCGGGCCGGCGTGCGTGAGCAGGGCGCCGGAGGCTGGTTCGGCGCGGGTCAGCTTCGCGGCCGGCTCATTCCTCGATCAGGCTTGCGCCCGGCGCGTTGCTGGCGACCGAGGCGATGCCGGCATCGCGCGCCTTTTCGGTCTCGTACATCTCGCTGTTGCCGATGATCTGGCCGTTGCCGGCCTTGAGGCTGAAATGGAACTTGCCGTTGCTCGATACCTTCTTCTCGAAGCGGTCGCTGTCGGCGGCATTCGTCCGGACCGATTCGACGCCGTTGCGCGCGCCGCTCTTGTCCACGTAGCCCTGGCTGGCCAGGATGATTTCGCCGTTGCCGGCCTTGAGGTTGAAATAGGTCTTGCCGCTCTTGCCGGTGAAGATCGTGAACTTGCCTGCCATTGGAAGCTCCTCAATCGTTGCGGGTCCCCTGTGCCCCGGAGTATCCCGCGGCGCCGGCCACCCTGCCAGTCGAAAACCGTACCGTCGCCGATGTTCATGAGCGCGCGCGCTTTCGCGCGGCCGGGAGGCTTGCCGTACACTGGCCGACCCCTACGCCGCAGCCCTGTCATGAGCAAGACCCGCATCCTCACCGGCATCACCACGACCGGCACGCCGCACCTCGGCAACTACGTCGGCGCCATCCGTCCCGCCGTCGCCGCGAGCCGCGACGACAATGTGGAATCGTACTATTTCATGGCCGACTACCACGCCCTGATCAAGTGCGACGATCCGGCGCGCATCGCGCGCTCGCGTCTGGAGATCGCGGCGACCTGGCTGGCCTGCGGCCTGGACCCGGACAAAGTGTATTTCTACCGCCAGTCCGACATTCCCGAGATTCCCGAACTGACCTGGCTGCTGACCTGCGTCACGGCCAAGGGCCTGATGAATCGCGCGCATGCCTACAAGGCTTCGGTCGACGCGAATACGGCGGCGGGGGAAGATCCGGATGCCGGCATCACGATGGGCCTGTACAGCTATCCCATCCTGATGGCCGCCGACATCCTGATCTTCAATGCGCACAAGGTGCCGGTCGGCCGCGACCAGATCCAGCACATCGAGATGGCGCGCGACATCGCCGCGCGCTTCAACCATCTGTTCGGCGCCGGGCGCGAGTTTTTCGTGCAGCCCGAAGCGCTCATCGAGGAAAGCGTCGCGACCTTGCCGGGCCTGGACGGACGCAAGATGTCCAAGAGCTACGACAACACGATTCCGCTGTTCGAAGGCGGTGCGAAGAAGCTCAAGGAATCCATCGCGCGCATCGTCACCGACTCGCGCCTGCCCGGCGAATCCAAGGATCCGGACAGCACGGCGCTGATGCCGATCTATGCGGCCGTCGCGAGTCATGCCGAGACCGTCGAGTTCCGCACCGCGCTGCTGGACGGGCTGGGGTGGGGCGACGCCAAGCAGCAGCTGTTCGAGCGCCTGGAGCGCGACATCGCGCCGATGCGCGCACGCTACGAGGAACTGATCGCGCAGCCCGCGCGCATCGAGGAAATCCTGCAGGCCGGCGCGGCGCGTGCGCGCGCGATCGGTGCGCCGTTCCTGGCCGAGCTGCGCGAAGCGGTCGGTCTGCGCAGCTTCCGGCCGGTGGTGGAGAAAAAGACCGTCGCCGCGGCGACCGCGCGCCTGCCGCAGTTCAAGCAATACCGCGAGGCCGACGGCAAGTTCTATTTCAAGCTGCTCGATGCCGATGGCCGCCTGCTGCTGCAGAGCGACGGTTTCGATTCGCCGAAGGCGGCGGGCCAGTCCATCGCTTCGCTGCGCGCAGCCGCCTCGCTCGCCAGCGTCGCCGACGGCTACGCGCTCGGCCCGGACGTGAGCGCGGCCGAGGTGGAGCAGGCACTCGCGGCGCTGGCGCAGTAAGCCGGATTGGGCCCGGCGCCGGCGCGATGAGCCGCCGGGCGTCCCGCCGTCCGTATCGGAAACCGACATGAATCGTCGCTGGCCTTCGTTCCTCGCCGCGTCGCTGGGGCTGCTCGTCGCGACGGCGGCGCAGGCCATCGTCAAGCCGCCGCCGGCCGTCGGCATCGTGGAGATCGCGCCGGCACCTGCGTCGCGCGCGCTGGATTTTTCCGCGCTGCCGCCGGAGCTTTCGTCGTTGCGTCTGGACGCGGCGCTGGGCCGTCCCGACCGCGCGCGTCTGTCGGCACGCTGCGGCGAGCTCGTGCCGCTCGCGCGCGGCCTTGCGCAGCAGGAGCCGCAGCGGCCCGGTCCGCTGCTCGTCCTCGTGCTCTGCGCGCGCGCAGCCGGTGACAAGGCCGGTGCGGCCGCCGAATTCCAGCGTCTGCGCGAACGCGTCGCGGCCAGCCTCGCTCCGCCGGGCATCTGGCAGGGCGACGACTATTACTACGGCGTCGGCTCGCTCGACATCGACGCCGTCGCGGCGGCGCTGAGTCCGGAGCCGGACAGCGACCTCCTCGCCTCGACCCTGGAAACCTCGCTGGACGGCTACCGTCTGCAGGCCGTGGTCTGGCTGCGCGAGACCGGCGGACACGTGCGCCGCTTCCGCGTCGACATCACGCCGAGTGCGGAGCGCGTCATGCGCTATCTCTCCGCTCAGGCCGCTGATGCGGCCGGACGCGACAGCTCCGTCGCGCTGGCCGGCTACTGGACGCTCGGCCTGCGCGCCGACGAAGTCGCCGCCGATTCGCGCGCGCTCGTCGGCTGGGCGCGCATCACCGACGCGCTGGGCCTGGCCGGGGACGAAACACGGCTGCGCAAGGATTTCGAGCGGGCCGTCGCGCAGGGCGACGTATTCGGCCGCTATGCCTACGCCGAGTGGCTGCTGCGCCGTCACGGCGGCCATGCCGGCGACGCCGCGCGCGCCGCCGAGCTGCTGCGCCGCGCCGCCGCCGACGGATTGCCGGAAGCGCAGGCGCTGCTGTCGCTGTGGTGCGAGCGCCGCGCCGCCGACTGCGCGCGTGGCGAGGCCGCGCGATGGCAGGCCGCTGCAGAGCGGGGTTACGGCGCCGCCGAAGCGGCACTGCTGCGCCACGAGACGGCGTTGCGGCTGGGGCTGGACACCGATGCGGCTGGCGATCTCGCGCGAGCGGTCAAGCTCGGCAGCACGCGCGCGTTCGGCGTGCGGCTCTATCAACTCGCGCAGAAACCGGCGGGTGCGTCGGTACAGCGCGAGTTCGACGCGCTGCTCCAACGCGCCGTCGCGGCCGATCTGCCCTATGCGCTGGACGTGCAAGGTTCCAGCGCCTATGCGCGCGCGCGGACGGCGGCCGATCGCACGGCCGCGCTGGCGCTGATCGAGCGCGCCGCGACGCGCGGCAACGCGAGCGCCGCGGCGCGGATCGGCATCCACTACGCCGGCGGCGTCGATGCGGCCGCCGACTGGCAGCGCGCCGTGCCGTGGTTTCGCCTCGCCGCCGAGCGCGGCGATCCGGCCGGCCAGTTCAACCTGGCGACGGCCCTGCTGCACGGGCTGGGCCTGCCGGCCGATCCCGCCGCCGCGCGCGTCTGGTATCTGCGCAGCGCGGCGCAGGGCCATGCGGCCAGCCTGGCCGGGCTCGGCGACATCTACGCCAGCGGCGCCGGCGTCGCGGCCGATCCGGCGCAGGCGGCGGCCTGGTACGCGATGGGCGCGCGCAGCGGCCACGCGCGCAGCCGCTATCTCTATGCGGTCGCGCTCGATGCCGGCGACGGCGTGGCGCAGGACCGCGCCGCTGCGCGCCAGTGGTATTCGCTCGCGGCCGAGCAGGGGATCGAGGAAGCCTCGCTCGCTCTGGCAAAGGCGCAGATCGACGGCGACGGCGTCGAGCGTTCGCCGCAGGCCGGCATGGCGCGCCTGGAAACGTGTTTCGCGGCCGGCAGCGCGGTCTGCCGGAGGGCACTGGCCGATCTGCTCGCGAGCGGACCCGACATCGTGCGCAACGTGCCGCGCGCGCTGGCGCTGTACGAGGAAGCCGCGGCGACCGGCGACGCGCATGCGCTGGCCGTACTCGGTCTGCACTACGAAAACGGGCTCGGCGTCGACGCCGACCCGGCCCGCGCGTTCGGCTACTACACGCGCTGCGCCGAAGGCAATGATGCGGCCGCCGGCGAATGCGCGGCCGGACTGGCGCGCGCCTACTACGCGGGTCGCGGCGCGGCCGTCGACCGCGCCAAGGCCGTGACCCTGCTGCGCCGGGCGCGCGAACTCGGTTCGACTGAGGCGACCTGCACCCTGGGCGAAGTCCTGCGCCGCGGCGGTGATGCGACCGAAGCGATGACCTTGCTCGCGGAAGCCGCCAACGCCGGCAACGCGCGCTGCGCCTGGCTGTACGGACGCCGCCTGCTCGAAGCCGGACCGGCCCAGGCAGCGACGGCGATGAGCTGGCTGCGCAAGGCCGTCGTTGCCGGCGAGCCGCGCGCGCGCGCGGACATCGTCGTCGCCTTGCTCGATACGGATTCGCCGCTGCACGACAAAGCCGCCGCGCGCGCGTATCTGGACGACTGCGTCGCGCTGCGTGCGGTCGACTGCATCGCCGCAGCCGGTGTGTGGATGCTGCAGGGTGACGACGGTGCGGCGCGCAAGCGCGGTGCGGCGCTGCTGGAGCAGGCCGCTCGAGCCGGCAGTCCGGTCGCCGCGGAAGCCTTGGGCAAGGCGGCGTATTACGGTCGCGGCTCGGCGCGCGATGCGGCCGCGGCGCGGCGCTGGCTCGCGCAGGCGGGGCCGTCGGGCCTGGCCGAGGTATTGCTCGCGCGGCTCGAACTCGCGGCCGGCGATCGCGCCGCGGCGCAGACGCGGCTCGTCGCAGCCTCGCGCCAGGGCAACGCGCTCGCGCATCTGCTGCTCGTGGATCTGTGCGCCGCCGATGGCGCCGATTGCGGCGCGGACGCACCGACCGTCGAGAGCTGGCGCGCGAGCCTCGAACGGCGCGGCGAAGCGGCCGCGCGCGACCTGTTCCATGAAGTGGCCTGGTCGCTCGCGACCGATCCACTGGCCACGGCGGCCGAAGCCGGACGCCTGCTCGCGATCGACGCGCAGGCGAGCTACGGCCTCGGCGGTCACGCGGATTCGCTCGATACACGTGCCGGCCTGCTGGCGCGCGCCGGCCGCGGCAGCGAAGCCTGCGCACTGGCGCGCCGGCTCGCCGACGACGCGCGCCGCAACGGCGGCGATGCCGGCGTGCTGCGCAGCCTGCAGCAGCATCGCGACACGTTCTGCCGCGGCGCGGCCTGGGTCGGCTACGACTGAGCCGTCAGCGACGCCGGCGGCGGCGCTTCATTCCCAGCGGTTCAGATGCGGCCCGAAGCGCCTGCGCTGCTGGCGCACGACGCAGAAGCGATGGCCGCTCGGCGCTTCCAGGACCCACCAGCGGCCGTGGCGGAACGCGATCTTCTTCGCGCCGAGGGCTTCGAGGCGCGCGGCCTCGGCCTGCACGTCGTCGGTTTCGATGTCCAGATGCACGCGGCTGTCGTGCGCCACGCGCTGCAGCAGGATGATGGGTTCGTCCTCGGCCGTCTCCAGCTCGGCATAGCGGCCGTCGCCGTCCTGGTCCAAGGTGACGATGGGCTTGCCGAGCGCGCGGCTCCAGAACGCGGCGGATTCGGTGAGGTCGTCCACTTTGCAGTCGAGTACCAACGTGCACAGTCGGCTGTGATGCATGAGCAAGCTCCTGCAGGAAATCCGGCGCAAAGCTTAGCGCGAAGGCGGACGGATTCCGCCCGCTTTATTGCGGTCCGCGCCGCCGGTGCCGGCGGCGCGCCTGCTTGAATCTTCGCCGGATATTCAACGCTCGCGGAGCGGCCGCAGCGGCAAGCGGATCAGCGCGTCATTCGGCCGTTTCGTAGCCGTCGGCGAACAGGAAGTCGCTGAGCCGGCGCGCGAGGAACACGTCGCTGAACTGGTTGTTGCCGTCGTCGGGTACGAGGTCGGTCTTGCTGCTGCTGAAGACGAGATGGTCGCCGTCGCCTGAAAGGACGAACTCACTGAACGGTTGCTCATACTCGGCGAACGCGGCGACGGAGCTCAGGCGGCCGCTGTCGCGCTCGTAGAGAAAGTAGCGATAGGGCAGCGCGGCATGATTTCCTTCGCCGCTATTGGATGCGAACGAATAGAACGCGACGCGGTTGCCGTCATCGGACAGTTTGGGGATGGTGCTGCCGCCGTTCAGCAGCTGACCGTCGCTGCGCCGATTGATCTGTTCGGTGGTTCCGCTCTGGCGGTCGCGCACGAACGCACGCGAGTAGCTCAGCGGGGTCGCGCCGGTCAGGTTCAGCGCCACGCTCGTGAATGCCACGTAGCGGCCGTCGCGGGAAAGGTCGCTGGGATAGCTGTCGCCGTCGGGTTCGAGACCGGCGTTGCCGAGCGTGACCCGCTCCACCGTTTGCCAGAGGCGATCGAAAACGAAGCCGTCGGTGGCGCCGTTGCCGTCGCCGGCGACGAGGTTGCCTGCAAGGCTGCTGAACAGCAGATAGCGGCCGTCACCCGACAGTTGCCGTACCCAGGAATCCCAGTTGCCGCCGGCCGGATCGGTCGCGCGGCTGGCCAGTACGGTGGCTCCGCTGTCCATGTCGCGTACGAAGGAGTCGACGAAACCGTTGTTGTCGCCAGTTGTCAGCAGCGGGGAACTGGAAGAGAACGCCACATAGCGGCCGTCATCGGAGATGCTGAAATTCGTGCCGGACGCGCCGCCCGGAGTGCCTTGCGGAGTCTGGCTGACCATGTCCATCTGCGAGGTGGTTCGGTCGTAGCGGAAAACTTCGTAGGTTCCACCCGCGGTGCTGGGCGTCAGCGCATCACAGCTGCCGAACACGACGTAGCGGCCGTCGCGGCTGATGCGCGGACTCCTGCTGCTGCAGCTGGTCGACACGCCGCCGGGACGCCGGCTGATGCGTTGAGTCTGGCCGAGCAGCCGGTCGCGCAGAAAGACGTCGCTGACGCCGTTGAAATCGCCGACGACGAGATTGTCGGCGTCCGAGCCGAATACGACGTAGCGGCCGTCGGCGCTGACGTCGAACCCGCCGGGCCAGCCGCCGCTGTTGCCGTTGGCGACGGCGGCGGCCGACCCCGCATAGGGACGGCTCAATCGCTGTCCCGATGTCGTGCCGATATCCATGCGCAGCACGTCGCGCAAGCCGTTGTGATCGTCGTCGAGCAGCCTGTCGGTGGCCGAACTCGCATATACGACGCTGCCGTTGCCGGAGAAAAAGCCTTCTTCGGTTTCGTCCAGCGGCCGCAGGCCACCGGCGCGGAACGGGACGACTGTGGCTTCGCCGGTCGACAGGCTGCGCCGGTAGTGACGGCCGGCTCCGTAGACCGAAGCGCCGGGCAGGCTGCCGTCGCTGGTGTGCATCAACAGCATTTGGCCGTCGCGGGAAATGGCCAGGGCGCTGGAATACGCCGAGAGCTGGGCGCCGCCGGGGCCTAGCGTGACGCGACCGACGCTGCCGTCGGCACTGTCGTAGCGATAGCCGTCGTTGGCGTTGTTGGTGTCGTCGGGGACGCCGGGAAGATAGGCATTGAACAGCACGTAGCGGCCGTCGCCCGACAGCGCCTGAAACGCCGCCCACGCCATATCGTCGATGCCCGCGCCGGTCGAGTTCACGGTCACGCGCTGCATCGTGCCGGCGGCCGGTTTGCGCAACAGAAGATCCCGCAGATTGTTGGTATCACCGGCGACCAGGTTGTTGGCCCAGGTGTAGAACAGCACGGCGCTGCCGTCGGCGGAAATCTGCGGCTCGAGGCTGTCGCCGTTGCCGCGGCGCCCGTCGGCGGATACGGAGATCAGCTCGAAGCTGCCGGTGCTGCGATCCAGTCGGTAGATGTCGCGCAGATCGTTGTCGTCCGCGGCGACGAACGTTGCGCGGCTGTCGAACACGACGTAGCCGCCGTCGCCGCTCAGGCGTGGATTCGCACTCTCGAACGGCGCCGGCACGAGGCCGACGCGGCTCAGCAGGGTCGTCGTGCCGTCGCTGCGGTCGCGCAGATAAATCTGGCGTACACCGCTCGTGGCGCCGGGCACGAGGTTGGTCGCCTTCGAGTCGAATACGACGTAGCGGCCGTCGTCGGACACGCTGCCGACAGATCCGACGTCGCCGTTGGCCTGAGCACCGTCGTTGCCGACGCTGACGCGTTCCAGGGTATCGGTCTGTGCGTCGTGCAGGAACAGATCGGCACGGCCGTTGGTGTCGCCGGCGACGAGGTTGCTCGCGCGCGAGCTGAACAGCGCGTAGCGGCCGTCGAAGCTGGCGCTGCGCGGCGCCGAGCTGTCGCCGTTGCTGTCGATGGCGGCGACCAACGTCGTGCGGTTGACGATTTCGAGTTCGGCGGCGCCGACCAGGGCTGGCTGAGCGGCCAGAACCGTTAAGGTCAGGCAGGTGCGGAAAACACGGACATTATTCATGAGCAACCAGTACGCAAAACCGCGCGCGGCGTGATCAGCGGCGTCGCGGCAGCGAAGCCAGGAAGGGTTCGGAGCAGCCCTTGATCTCGATGCGGCGCTCGTCGATGTGCGTGGCGTAGACGATGCGGCCCTTGACCATGCCGACGATGATCCCGGCCAGCATCAGCACGATGCCGGCGAGCGAAGCCGCTCCGCTGGACTGGCCGATGCCGGTCACGATCAGCGCGATGCCGGCCAATGCCGCGATCCAGCTGCCGAGAATGACATTGCGGCGCAAGACGAGGTGTCCGGCGCACAGGCCCGGATGCAGCTTCACGCTCTTGCGCGCGATCAGCGCGACGATCAGGTAGATCAGCGGACTCAAGAGGATCAGCACATACAGCCAGGGCGTGTGCCAGTACAGGGTGCGTTCCTTGATCGGCTCGGCGGCGTCGGCGTTGCAGCGGACGCAACGCGGCGGCAGTTCGGCATCCGGCACCAGTACGACGGTATTGCCTTCGCGCCGGATCGCGGATGCGTCGTCGCTGACCGTGGCGCGTGTGACGACGCGCGCCTGCGGCGGCGCGTACGGATTGTGCGACATGAAACTCCCCCGAATTCCGATGGCCGGGGGAGGCTAGCAGTGGCCGCGCCGCCACGCCAGCGGCGCGGCCCGCACCGAATCAGGTCGCCAGCGCGAGATCGTCGAGCATCGCCTTGAGGAAGCGCGCCGCCTCGCCGCCGGTCGCGGCGCGGTGGTCGAAGGTCAGCGACAGCGGCATCAGGCGGTGCGTTTCCACGCCGCCGATGACCGGCACGAGTTCGTGGCGCAGCTTGCCCGCCGCGACGATCGCGACGCAGGGCGGCACGACGACGGGCGTTGCATAGCGGCCGGCGAACACGCCGAAGTTGGACAGGGAAATCGTATAGCCCTTGAGTTCGTCAGGCGGAATGCTGCGACTCTTGACCGCATCGCGCAGGCGATTGATCGCCTGGCGCAGGCCGGCCGCATCGAGCACGTCGGCATTGCGCAGCGCCGGCACGAACAGGCCGTCCTCGGTGTCCACGGCGATGCCGACGTCGACGTGCGGATGCAGGGTGCGCGTGAGGTTGTCGCCGTCGAACCAGGCATTCAGCGCGGGCACGGTCTTGCAGGCGCGTACGAGCGCGCGCAGCAGGCGCACGGTGATGTCGTTGCCCGGCAGCCAGGCGTGCAGGTCGGCGTCGTCGCACAGCGTGGTCGGCACGACCTTGGCGTGGGCGTCGGCCATGACGCGCGCCATGTTGCGGCGCACGCCCTTGAGCTGTTCGGGCTGGCCCAGCACCGGTGCGGCGCCCGGCGGCGCCGTGCGCATGGGCTGGCCGGAAGCCGACAGGGTCGTGCGCTGCGGCGCGGCGGCAGCGGCCGGTGCGGCTGCTGCAGCGACCGGTGCCGCGACCGGTGCGGGTGCGGGGGCGGGCGCGGCGCCGATACGCGCGCTGCCGCGGCTCGCCGCGTCCTTGACGTCGTTCATCGTGACCACGCCGCCGGCGCCGCTCGGCGCGACGCGCGCGAGATCCACGCCGAGCTTCTTGGCCAGCGCGCGCACGGCCGGCATGGCCTTGACCCCGCCGACGGAGATGGCCTGTTCGGCGACGACACGGTCGCTGGCTTCCATCGCGCCGACGACGGTGCCGGCGTCCTCGCGCGGCTTGGCCTGGCCGCTCCTGATCTCGCCGCCTTCGTCGGAGGCGATGACCTTGTCCGTTGCGTGCGACGGCACCGGTTCGCCGGCGCCCTTGGGCAGTGCGGGTTCGGGCGCCTTGGCCGGCGCGCCGTGGTGGTGGCCGGTGTCCTGCGCCTCGGCGCGCTGCGGCAGATTCGGATCGAGTTCGATCTCCACGAGTGCCGCGCCGGTGTTGATGACGTCGCCGTTCCTGCCGTGCAGCCTGACGACCTTGCCGGAGAACGGCGAGGGCACCTCGACCACGGCCTTGGCCGTTTCCATCGACACGAGCGGCGCGTCCAGGCGCACGACCTCGCCTTCCTTGACGGCCCACTCGACGATCGTGGCGTCGGGCAGTCCCTCGCCGAGATCGGGCAGGAAAAATGTCTTGATCGTGCTCATGCGTCGCCTCGTTCCTGTGCCGTAGGTGCAGCGCGCGGCCGCAGCCGGCCCGGCGCTGTTCGTGAGTCAAGGGGTTCGCCTTGCGACGGCGCGGCCGGCGCAGGGTTCGATGAAGAAGAAAAACGACGCATGGCCTCAGCCCGCCGCCGTGTCGCCGTCGATGCGCAGATCGCGCGCCGGCAGCCAGCCCTGTTCGCCGCGCGCGTCCTCGGCCCACCACCAGCCGCCCGCCTGTTCGATCAGGCGCACGCGCTGGCCCCTGTCGGCGTCGAGTTCGCGCGCGCTGTAGTCGCGAGCGGCGACGACGTCGCCCTGGTCGCCGTCGAGAAAGCTTTCATGCACCCAGCCGCTGCGGCCGGCCGCGTCGGTGGCCCAGAGAAATTCGGGCCATTCCGTGTCGCGCGTGCCGACCTGCACGCGCTCGCCGCGCGCGAAGCGCACGGGATCGTGGTACTGCGTGCGGTAGTCGCGCAGCAGCACGGCGTTCACCTCAGCTCGCCGCCAGCGTGCGCTTGGCCGCGGCGACGATGCGCTCGACGCTGGGCAGGTATTTCATTTCCAGGCGGAACAGCGGAATGTGCGTGTCGTAGCCGGTCACGCGCTCCACCGGCGCGACGAGGTCATACATCGCGTGTTCGGCCAGGCGCGCGGCGACTTCGGCGCCGAAGCCGGCCGTACGCGGCGCTTCGTGCACGATGACGCAGCGGCCGGTCTTCTTCACCGATTCGTGGATCGTGTCGAAGTCCAGCGGCTTCAGGGTCGCGACGTCGATGACTTCGGCGCTGATGCCGTCCTTCGCGAGCGCGTCGGCCGCTTCCAGCGCTTCCTTGACCTGCGCGCCCCAGGTCACCAGGGTCACGTCGCTGCCGTCGCGCAGCACGAAGCAGACGTCCAGCGGCAAGGCTTCGCCGTCGTCGGCGACTTCTTCCTTGTACTGGCGGTAGATGCGCTTGGGCTCGAAGAAGATCACCGGGTCCGGATCGCGGATCGCCGCGAGCAGCAGGCCGTAGGCGCGCGACGGCGACGACGGCATCACCACGCGCAGGCCCGGCACGTTGGTGAAGGTGGATTCGTTGGCCTCGGAATGGTGTTCCGGCGCGCGGATGCCGCCGCCCCAGGGCACGCGCAGCACGAGCGGGCAGGTCAGGCGTCCGCGCGTGCGCGTGCGGAAGCGCGCCGCGTGGCAGACGATGTGGTCGACCATGGGGTAGACGAAGCCGTCGAACTGCGCCTCGGCGATCGGCTTCATGCCCTGTGCGGCCATGCCGACGGCGATGCCGGCGATCGTGGTCTCGTCCAGCGGCGTGTCGAGCACGCGCAGCGGGCCGAACTTGTCGCTGAGGCCGACCGTCGCGCGGAACACGCCGCCGTTGACGCCGACGTCTTCGCCGAGCACGACGACCGAAGGATCCTTGGCCATCTCGTGCGCCATGGCCATGGTCAGGGCTTCGATCAGGGTTACTTGCGCCATGAAAAACGCTCCCGCCAAAAGTGTATGTATGTATTCCTCTGCCGCGCCGGCGCGGCAGAGGGGCGGGTGGGGGACGAGCGGCGGCGGGCTGCGGCGCGCCGGTTTCGCGATGAATCCGCCGCGACAACCGATGGCCGAGGTTCGCCGGTGACTTCTTCCCTCACCCGAACCCCCTCCGCCGGCGCATTGGCACGGTGGAGAGGGCTTGCCGCATCAGTGTTTGCGCGCCTGCTCCAGTTCCAGCACCTGCGCGCGCTGTTCCTGCAGGTCGGCCGGCAATTCCGCATAGACGTAGTCGAACATCGCCTCGACCGGCTGCACCTTGGTTTCAAGGTAGGCGTTGACCTCGACGTCGACGATCTTCTCGCACTCGGCCTTCCAGGTTTCCTCGTGCTTGTCGCTCCAGGCGTTCTGCGCGACGAGGTAGTTGCGCAGGCGCTTCAGCGGCTCGCGCTCCCAGGCGGATTTGACTTCGGCGTCGGGGCGGTAGCGGCGCGCGTCGTCGGCCGTGGTGTGGTCGGACAGGCGATAGGTGACCGCTTCGATGACCATGCCGCCGTGGCCGTGGCGCGCGCGCTTGATCGCGTAGTCCATGGCCGTGCGCATCGCGATCAGGTCGTTGCCGTCGACCTGCAGGCATTCCAGGCCCGCGGCGATGCCCTTCTGCGCAAGCGTCTTGGCGCCGGTCTGGGCCGAGCGCGGCACCGAGATCGCCCACTGGTTGTTCACGATGACGCTGACGTAGGGCAGGGTCTGCGCGCCGGCCATGTTGATGGCCGAGTAGAAGTCGGCCTTGGACGAGCCGCCGTCGCCGACCACGCTGACCGCCACGCGCGGCTCCTTGCGGATCTTGAACGCCATCGCCGCGCCGGCCGCGTGCAGGCACTGCGTCGCGATCGGCACGCACCAGGGGAAGTCGTGCGCCGGACCGGAGAAGTCGTTGCCGCGCTCGTCGCCGCCCCAGTACATCAGCACTTCGCGCGGCTTCACGCCGCGCACGAACTGGGCGCCGTATTCGCGGTACATCGGCGCGAACACGTCGTCGATGTGCATGGCCGAGCCGATCGCGACGTGGGCCGCCTCGTGGCCGAGGCAGGAGGCATAGGTGCCGAGCTTGCCGGTGCGCTGCAGCGCGACGGCCTTGCCGTCGAACACGCGCACGAAGCTCATGGTCTTGTACAGCTCCACGAGCTGGCGCGTGTCGCGCGCGAACTCGGGCAGGTCGTTGCGGACGAGCTTGCCGTCCGCGTCGAGGTATTGCAGGTATTCGATTTCGAAGCTGGCGGCGATGGACACGAAAGCCTCCGCAGATCTGGTGCAAAAACGAACGCACAGCGGCAATTGCCGGCAGGAACGCGGCGGCGCAGGGCCGCCGGGTCGTTGACCGGAGTGGGCGCAGATCCAGTGCTGCGACGGACCACGCCGGTCGAGGGGCTGCCTAGATAGCAAGGCGACCGCGGCGAAGCAAGTTCGGGCGCAGCAATGCTACGGCGTTTGCGCCCGCAACGGCCCGGCATCATAGCCGGCCCGGCCGTTACGATGGCGTATGCTTGCCCGGATTCCCTGGGGCAGTCGTGACCGTGACCGATACGATCAAGCGAGAACTCGAAGCCGGCATCACCACCGATCTGAAGGACCGGGTCAGCTACGGCGGCTACCTGCAGCTGGACACCCTGCTGTCGGCGCAGCTGCCGCTGTCGCAGCCGGAACACCACGACGAACTGCTGTTCATCATCCAGCACCAGACCTCCGAGCTCTGGATGAAGCTGATCATCCACGAGCTCAAGGCGGCGATCGCGCATCTGGCCGCCGACGAGGTGGACCCGAGCCTCAAGATCCTCGCCCGGGTCAAGCAGATCCAGCGCCAGCTGTTCGAGCAGTGGGCCGTGCTGGAGACCCTGACCCCGTCGGAATACCTGCAGTTCCGCCACGTGCTCGGCCCGGCCTCGGGCTTCCAGTCGCACCAGTACCGCACGATCGAGTTCCTGCTCGGCAACAAGAACGCCGACATGATCGCGGTGTTCGCCCACGCGCCGGCGCTGCAGGCGCAGCTGCGCGAGGCGCTGAACGCGCCCAGCCTCTACGATGAATTCCTGCGCCACCTCGCCCGCCAGGGCCATGCGGTGCCGGCCGACTGCGTCGAGCGCGACTGGTCGCAGCCCTACCAGCGTCACCCCGAACTCGTGACCGTGTTCCGCCACATCTACGAGCACACCGACCAGCACTGGTCGGCCTATCACCTGTGCGAGCAGCTGGTCGACGTGGAAGAGAGCTTCCAGCTCTGGCGTTTCCGTCACATGAAGACCGTCGAGCGCATCATCGGCTTCCGCCGCGGCACCGGCGGCTCCTCGGGCGTGGCTTTCCTCAAACGCGCGTTGGAGCTGACGTTCTTCCCGGAGCTGTTCGAAGTGCGCACGGTGATCGGGACGTAGAACGTCTGACGGATATTGAAACCAGCGAATTCCGCTGCCTTCAAGCCCTCCCCTTCAAGGGGAGGGTTGGGTGGGGATGGGGTTTGCAAGCGCAGCGCGGCTACTGTGCTCTGCCGTTCTGTTGCACAAGACGGTTGGGCGAACGAAGACCGCGCCCAGCAACCCCATCCCCATCCCGGCCTTCCCCTTGAAGGGGAAGGGGAAAATCGAACACGGCACGGCTCCTGCTGTGCAGCTCCGGCGCCCCGTTGCGAACCTCGCGACAACTCCCGAACGCTTACTTCACCCGCATTCGCCCACCTCGTCGATTCAGCAAAACTCCGACCGCCAAAGCCGCGCTCCGACGTGCTCCGGCAGAGGTCTCGGCGGTGCCCGAAATGACGCGCCGCAACAATTTTCCGGGTTTGACTCCGGCCCCGGGCTGCGGTTACACCTGCGCCGCTTTGCACGGCGTTCTGGCGGTCTAGTCCCCTGCGGACGTGCAGTGGCATCCATATCCATTCCAGCCACGTCCCAAGGGGAAACCGATGTCCAACGGCCTCAACATCCCGCCCGGAGAAATCCTCGGGCATCCGAAAGGGCTGTTCCTGCTCTTCGCGACCGAGATGTGGGAGCGTTTCAGTTATTACGGCATGCGCGCGCTGCTCGTGCTGACCCTGGTCGCCGCGACCGACCAGGCCAACCCCGGCTTCGGCCTGACGCGCAGCGACGCGCTGAGCCTCTACGGCATCTATACGGGCCTGGTCTATTTCACGCCGATCATCGGCGGCTGGATTGCCGACAACTACATAGGCCAGCGCCTGGCCGTGATTCTCGGCGGCGTGCTCATGGCCGCCGGCCAGTTCACCCTGTTCGCCGCGACGCCGCACAGCATGACGCTGTTCTATTTCGGCCTGGGCCTGCTGATCATCGGCAACGGCTTCTTCAAGCCGAACATCTCGACGATGGTCGGCGACCTGTATCCGCAGGGCGATGCGCGCCGCGACGCGGCGTTCTCGATCTTCTACATGGGCATCAACCTCGGCGCCTTCATCGCGCCGTTCGTGACCTCGACCCTCGGCGAAGACGCCAATTACGGCTGGCGCTGGGGCTATTTCGCCGCCGGCTGCGGCATGAGCCTGTCGGTGATCATCCAGCTGCTGCTCGCACAGCGTTTCGTCGGCGACGTCGGCCGCGAACCCGGCGCCAAGCGCTCGCTGGCCGCCAGCGGCGGCGTCAAGCAGCCGCTGACCAAGGAAGAGCGCGACCGCCTGCGCGTCGTCACCTTCCTGTTCGTGTTCGTCACGATGTTCTGGCTCGCGTTCGAGCAGGCCGGCGGCCTGATGAACATCTTCGCCGCCGACTACACCAACCGCATGCTCGGCACGTTCGAAGTCCCGGCCGGCTGGTTCCAGTCGCTGAATCCGCTCTACATCCTGATCTTCGCGCCGATGTTCGCCTGGCTGTGGGTGCGCATGAACAAGGTCGACCGCAATCCGGCCGCGCCGATCAAGATCGTCATGGGCATGCTGCTGACGGCGATCGGCTTCGGTTTCCTCGTGATCGGCATCTTCCAGATCCAGCACAGCGGCGACCACAAGTCGAGCATGGTCTGGCTGAGCCTGGCCTACCTGTTCCACACCCTGGGCGAACTGTGCATCTCGCCGGTCGGCCTGTCGCTGATGACGAAGCTGGCGCCGCTGCGTCTTGCCTCGCTGGTCATGGGCATCTGGTTCCTGATGCCGGCCGTGGCGCAGTACCTCGGCGGCCTCGTCGGCGCGTTCTCCGAACACGCCGGCGAATACCAGGCCGTGCGCAGTGCCGCGGCGAGCATCGGCATCTCGGTCGACTATTCGGGCCTGCTCGCCGTGTTCGGCGGCATCGGCCTGACCCTCGTGATTTTCTCGGTCGCGCTGTGGCTGCTGTCGGGCATGCTCGTGGACTGGATGCACGGCGCCGAGAAGCCGCAGAAGACGGCCGTCGCCGGTCGCTCCGCGATCAACGCCGCCTGAAGCCGGCCCGGGGCTTCCCGGGTCCCCGCAATGCCGCCACGGCCCGGTCGTTCCGGGCCGTGGCTTTTCTGGAATACCGCATGAGCCGGACGACTGCCACGCCTGATGTTTTCACGCCCCCGCCGCCCGGCGAATTCCTCGGCCATCCGCGCCCGCTGTGGATGCTGTTCGGCGCCGAATTCTGGGAACGCTTCGCCTACTACGGCATGCGCGCGCTGCTCGCGACCTATGTCGCTGCGACGTTCTTCAGCCTGCTGCCGCCGGGCGAGGCAAAAGCTTCGGCCAGCCTGACCTACGGCGCCTATACCGCGCTGATCTACGCGACCGGTCTGTTCGGCGGCTTCGTCGCCGACCGCTATCTCGGCTATCGCCCGTCGATACTGCTCGGCGGCGCGTTCATGGCCGTGGGCCTGTTCCTGCTGCTGATTCCCGAGCTGACCTGGTTCCTCGTCGGGCTCGCGACCATCGTCGTCGGCAACGGCCTGTTCAAGCCGAACATCTCCACGATGGTCGGCAAGCTCTATGCGCCGGCCGACGCGCGCCGCGATTCGGGCTTCACGATCTTCTACATGGGCATCAACGCAGGCGGCGCACTCGCGCCGCTGATCTGCGGAACGATCATCGGCAAGCTCTACGGCTACCAGTGGGGTTTCTTCTGCGCCGGCATCGGCATGATACTCGGGCTGGTGATGTTCCACTGGCTGCGCGGCTGGCTTGGCCCCATCGGCGAGTCGCCGGCACCGGCGCAGAATTTCGCGCGCGTGGCCAAGGTCGCCCTGGGCTGCCTGGCCTGCGTGCCGATCGCCTATCTGCTGCTGAGCAAAGCCGATCTGGTCGGCTACATCCTCCTGCTGCTGTTCGCCGTGCTCAGCGTCTACTTCATCGGCAACAGCCTGCGCAGCGGCGACACCGTACAGCTGCACCGCTACGCCGCGATGCTGCTGCTGTTCCTCGCCAAGATCCTGTTCTGGGGCATGTTCGAACAGGCCGGATCGAGCCTGAACTTCTTCGCCAAGGACCACGTCGACGCGCCGTTCGACTTCACCCTGTTCCAGTCCTTCAACCCGGTGTTCATCCTGCTGCTCGGCCCTGTCTTCGCCTGGCTGTGGCCGAAGCTCGAAACGGCGCAGATGAACCCGTCGGTGCCGCGCAAATTCGCGCTCGCGCTGATCCTCGTCGCGATCGGCTTCACCACCTTGGTGCTCAGCATCAAGTTCCTCGACGACGGCAGCGGCCGCATCCCGTGGCTGATGCTGACCCTCGTCTACGCGTTCAACACCATGGGCGAGCTGTGCCTGTCGCCGATCGGCTTGTCCATGGTCTCCAAACTCGCCGCGCCGAAAGAAACCGGCATGGCCATG
The DNA here is from genome assembly GCA_001725155.1 of Lysobacteraceae bacterium SCN 69-320. GTDB lineage: Bacteria > Pseudomonadota > Gammaproteobacteria > Xanthomonadales > Rhodanobacteraceae > Tahibacter. The sequence goes on from MEFP01000001.1 coordinate 55,884, forward strand.
GGCGCCTGGTTCCTCTGTTCGGCCATGGGCAACTGGGTCGCCGGCAAGACTGCGTCGATCGCGGTGGCGGCGGATACCGGAATCTCGGGCTATATCGGGACGTATACGTTCATTGCGTATGCGGGCTTTGCGATGGGCGCGGCATTTCTGTTGTTTGCGCCGGTCATCAATCGGCTCATGCACGGGGTGCGGTGAGGTAATGTTCGCGGATCGTGTGCCGCATGCCTGACGTTGCGCGACGAAGAACGGAAATCGCTTGTCCAGGTCTACATTGGAGGTCCTTTCATGTCGAAAGTCCTGATTCTGCTGCGACGTGTGTCCGTCGTGGGGCTTCTTCTTGCCTGCTTGGCGATTCCGTTGGGCGCTGCCGCGGATGAAGTGCCTCAGCCTCCATATTCCACTCAGGGCCAGGAAAAATTGACAGAGGCGGCGCGCAGCATGGGAGCGTTTGGGACGGAGGTCCTTGACCTGGGGGAGGGCATGTCGATCGTCGGTGTCTATCTTCCACGAGGTAGCGGAACTGTCACGTTGGATGCATATATCTATACATGCGAGCCGTCGAGATGCACGCTGCATGCTTTCCTTCAGACGAGCCAAAGAAAGCTGAAGTTGGCATTGGAAGACAACGCTACTGAGCTTGTTTTGAAATCCGCATCTGGAATGACACTGATGATAATTCGGACGCCGACTTATCACTGAAAAGTATCCGGTGCGTGCGGTCGGCATGTTGCGCGTCGCGCTTGCGTGGAGCGTTCTGGTAAAAAGCGAGCCACTACGCGAATTGCAGCTGCGGAATGATGAGTGTCCCTAAATCGCCCATGCACCGGAAGAAACGAACGTCCGGTCTCGCTGCTTGTCCGTCGAGCAGCTTGCATGCCGCCGCAGCCGGCGCCGATTTGCGGTGCCGGCGGTCAGCTGCACCGACGCCCGCTGATCAGCCGTCGGGGTGACACGGCTGCAGCGCCGTAACCCCGAGGAGTTGATATGCGGCTGTTCGTCCTGTTTCTGCGCTTCTTCGGCTACGGCCTGCTCGGCGCCGAACTCGCGCTGGCGCTGTCTAGACTGCTATCGAACCGTCTGCCGAGCGACAACATGGCACCCCAAGCCGCGTACGTTTTCCTGGCCCTGATATGGATCCCGCTCGGCGGCGTACTGGCCGCCGCGGCTACGGCGATCAATCGTCGAATCGCGGCCGACGGGCGCATCGTGACGCCGGTCGCCGTGGCAGCCGGCATATTGTTCTTCGGCGGAATGCTGCTGCAGGCCGCGCTGGGCATCGGCGTGCCATTCCTGCTGCCGTGCGCTCTGTATCTGGCGACGGCTGCATCGCTGCGTTGGTGGCAGCGGCGATTCGACCGAGCCGGCCTCGGCGAGTCATGAAGGTGGCGAGATCGCTGAGAGCAGCCCCTGCGCATCTCGCGTCAGGATATGGACGGCTTCCAGCAGTGCCGTGTGGCTCCAGGGACCATGCGCCTCTACTTTCGTGGTCAGTAGCGCCTCGCTGAGAGCGATGGCGGCAACGAGGCGGTGCAACGCTTCGTCGTGGATCGCGCGGCGCTGGATGGGAGTGTCTGCGGCGAAGACGAACAGGGCGCTCTTAGCGTCTGCACCGTTAGCAATGAGAGGGTGGAATGAGCCGGTCGCGTCCATGTCTGCAGTCTTCTGAGGTGGAGCTGCATCGAGTTTCCTCGCGTAGCGGTCGGGCATCTAGAGACTAAAGTACGAGTTAGCATGGTTGTCGTCGCTACTTCTCCTTGGACCGAGCAGGTTCACTTTCAGCGGGCTTGGCGAATGGTAGGGGGCGAGTCTGCCCCGGAACCAGGAATACGCTTACGATTGGCAGTCCGGTACCGGTACTCCTCCGGAAGCTGGCGTACGGCTAGCGCTGCACGCGAACGATGTGGGCTGGATGAGCCCGCGCTTCAAGAATTGATCAGGTTGTGAGGTTTTCGGTGGCCCTGAAGAAGTCCCAGCTCTACACCTCCCTCTGGCAAAGCTGCGACGAGCTGCGCGGTGGGATGGATGCGTCGCAGTACAAGGACTATGTACTGACCTTGCTGTTCATGAAGTACGTGTCGGACAAGCACGCCGCGAGTCCGAACTCGCTGATCGACGTACCGCCCGGCGGCAGCTTCGCCGACATGGTGAAGCTCAAGGGCGACAAGGAGATCGGCGACAAGATCAACAAGATTATCTGGAAGCTGGCCGAGGCCAACGATCTCAAGGGGGTGATCGACCAGGCGGATTTCAACGACGAGGCCAAGCTCGGTAGCAGCCAGGAGATGCGGGACCGGCTCTCGAAACTGGTCGCGATCTTCGAAGGACTCGACTTCCGCGCCAACCGCGCCGAGGGCGACGATCTGCTCGGCGATGCCTACGAATACCTGATGCGCCACTTCGCCACCGAGAGCGGCAAGAGCAAGGGGCAGTTCTATACGCCCGCCGAAGTGTCGCGCATTCTTGCGCAGGTCATCGGACTCGATCATGTCGCTGCGATGAAGGAGCCGACGATCTACGATCCGACCTGCGGCTCCGGCTCGCTGCTGATCAAGGCAGCCGATCAGGCAGCGGCGGCGAATCTGGCAATATTCGGCCAGGAAATGGATATGGCCACCTGGGCGCTGGCGCGGATGAACATGATCCTGCACGGCCATCCGACCGCCGACATAAAGCGACAGAACACGCTGTCGACGCCGCTGTTCCGCAACAAGAACGGCAGCCTCAAGACTTTCGATTTCGCGGTGGCCAACCCGCCGTTTTCGACCAAGGCTTGGGCCAGCGGGCTAGATCCAGCCAACGACGAGTTCGATCGCTTCGCCTACGGCATACCGCCGGCCAAGAACGGCGACTACGCGTTCCTGCTGCACCTGATCAAGTCACTCAAGAGCACCGGCAAGGGGGCGATCATCCTGCCGCACGGCGTATTGTTCCGTGGCAACAAGGAAGCCGACATTCGCCGCAACCTGGTCGAGCGCGGACTGATCAAGGGCATCATCGGCCTCCCGGCGAACCTGTTCTATGGCACAGGCATTCCTGCTTGCATCCTGGTCATCGACAAGGAACACGCCCAGGCCCGGCGCGGCATCTTCATGATCGACGCCAGCAAGGGTTACGTGAAGGACGGCAACAAGAACCGCCTGCGCGCCCAGGACATTCACCAGATCGTCGACGTGTTCAACCGGCAGACCGAAGTGCCGCGCTACGCCCGGATGGTGCCGCTGGCCGAAATCGCCAGCGCGGCGAACGATTACAACCTCAACCTGCCGCGCTACATCGATTCGAGCGAACCCGAGGATCTGCACGACCTCGACGCCCACCTCAACGGCGGCATCCCCGATCGTGACATCGACGCGCTGGATGCGTACTGGACCGTGTTCCCGACGCTGCGGCAGACGCTGTTCCGCGCCGGCCATCGCGCTGGCTACAGCGAGGCACTGGTCGAGAGCCGGCAGGTCAAGCGCGCCATTCTCGATCATCCCGAGTTCCAGACCTTCGCAGCCCGCCTTGCGACTGTATTCGAGCGCTGGCGCGACGCCCATCGCCTGCGGCTGACCGGCCTCAAGGTCAACGACCTGCCCAAGGCCGTCATTCACAGCCTGTCGGAAGATCTGCTCGCGCGCTTTTCCGACCTGCCGCTGGTCAACCGTTACGACGTCTACCAGCGCCTGATGGACTACTGGGCCGCGGTGATGCAGGACGACGTGTACCTGATCGCTGCCGACGGCTGGAAGGATGCCGCCCGGCCGCGCGCCGTGATCGACGACAAGGAACGCAAGATCAGGGAAACCCCTGACCTCACCATCGGCCGCAAGAAGTACAAGATGGACCTGTTGCCGCCGGCGCTCATAGTGGCGCGCTACTACGCCGCCGAGCAGGCCGCGGTCGACGCACTGCAAGCTGCGCAGGACGAAGCCGTGCGCGCACTAGAGGAATACGTCGAAGAGCACAGCGGTGAAGAGAGCTTGCTCGCCGATGCGCTGACCGACAAGGGCAAGGTCACCAAGGGCTCGGTCAAGGATCGGCTCAAAGCACTCAGGGGCGAGCCGGAAAGCGACGAGGAGTGCGAAGCGCTGACTCGTTGCCTCGAATTGTTCGACGACGAGGTCGCGGCAGCCGGGGCGGTCAGGAGTGCCCAGGCGGAGCTGGATGCCAAGGTATTGGCTCGCTACGCCAAGCTCAGCGAAGCCGAGATCAAATCGCTGGTCGTGGATGGCAAATGGTTCGCGAGTCTGCGGGAGGCGATCGAGGGTGAAGTCGAGCAGTTGACGCAGCGACTGGCTGGGCGGGTGTGGCAGCTGGAGGAGCGCTATCGAATGGCGTTACCAACCTTGACGCGAGACGTTGTTGACTTAAGCGCACGGGTGGAGTCGCATCTCAAGCGGATGGGGTTCGATTGGGTATGAGCACCAGAGTCCTGAAGAGCGAACTCGAAACCACCGCGCGCAGGTCGGGGGCGAGTTCGGGGGCGTTCAAGCTGACGGAGTTCGGACCGATCCCCGAAGACTGGTACGTGGCACCGCTTGGCACAGTGATGAGCAACGGTAGACTCGGGGGAAACTATCCGAATCAGCTCACAGAGACAGCGCTTCCGCTAATGAAGATGGGCAACATCTCTCGCGGGCGCTTCGATGTCTCAAAAGTGGAATATGTGCTATCTGATGTGGTCCCGGCCGAGGGTCATCGACTTACTAAGGGCGACGTTCTTCTCAACACTAGAAACACTTTGGACCTGGTTGGGAAGGTCGCAATTTGGCGGGATGAGCTGCCGCTCGCGTTCTTTAACTCGAATTTGATGAGGCTTGAGTTCGACGCAAATCACGTCGCGTCCACGGAGTATGCGAACTTTGCCCTCAATGCTTCTACATCCATCGCACTTCTGCGCAGCTTGGCAACCGGGACAACGAGCGTAGCAGCGATTTACACGAGAGACCTGCTTGCACTGCCCTTTGTTTTACCGCCGCAAAGCGAGCAGCGCGCAATCGCCGAGGCCCTATCGGATGTGGAAGGCCTGCTCGGGGCCTTGGATGTCCTGGTCGCCAAGAAGCGCGCCATCAAGCAGGCCACCATGCAGCAACTCCTCACTGGCAAGACCCGGCTGCCTGGCTTCAGCGGAGATTGGGAGGCAAGAGCACTTGGGGAGTTAGTAACGTTTCTCTCTGGGGGTACGCCTTCTCGAGGCGCTGCTTCATACTGGTCCGGCGAGATTCCCTGGATAAGCGCTTCGAGCCTTCGGACCTTCTACGTTTGGCGTTCCGATACCAACCTGACCAAAGAAGGCGTCGCGGCGGGAAGCAGGATGGCACCAGTTGGCGCGACGCTCTTGTTAGTACGGGGCAGCGCGCTTCACAACGAAATACTCGCAGGCTTAGTCACGAAGCCGGTCTGCTTCAATCAGGATGTGAAGGCGCTTGTTCCGAACTCCTTATTGGTGCCGCAGTTCTTGACGTTTTATCTGCACGGGAAGGCAGATGAGTTGCTTAGGCTAGTCAGTTCCGCTGGAAACACAGCAGGTGTACTGGATACCAAGATTCTGAAGGCGTTCGAGATCCTGTTGCCCAAGAAACCCGAGCAAGAGGCAATCTCCGCGGCTCTCATCGACATAGATGCAGAGATCACAGCGCTTGAACGACGCCGCGAAAAGACCCACGCCATCAAGCAAGGCATGATGCAGCAGCTCCTGACCGGCCGCATCCGTCTGGTGCAGCCCGTCACGGCGACGACCGAAACCGCAACGCCATGACCCAGTCGCCGCCGTTCCAGCTCACGCACGCCATGCTCGGCCGCGTCGCCGAGATCGCGGAGCGGGTCGGCGCATGGAACGCGGCGAACCCTGTGGCCTTGCTGCCGCAGCTGCGGCGCGGTAACCGCATCCGCAGCATCCAGGCCTCGCTGGCGATCGAGCAGAACACGCTGTCGGTCGAGCAGGTCACGGCGGTGCTGGACGGCAAGCCGGTGCTGGGCACGCCGCGCGAGATTCAGGAGGTGCTCAACGCCTTCGCGGCCTATGAGGCGATGGCGGACTGGCAGCCCACGCGCCTCGACGATCTGCTGGCCGCCCACGAGCGCCTGATGCGGGGGCTGGTCGAAGACGCGGGACGTTTGCGCAGCGGCGGCGTCGGTATCTACCAGGGCCAGCAGGTGGTGCACATGGCGCCGCCGGCCGGCCGCGTGCCGGCGCTGGTGCAGGGTCTGCTGGACTGGTTGGCCAGCACCGACGCCCATCCGCTGATCGCCTCCTGCGCATTCCACTACGAGCTGGAGTTCATCCATCCGTTCAGCGACGGCAACGGACGCATCGGCCGGCTCTGGCAGACGCTGATCCTGAGCCGCTGGCAGCCGGTGCTCGCGTTCCTGCCGGTAGAGACGGTGATCAAGCGCCGTCAGGCCGACTACTACCGGTTGCTGGGCGAGGCCGATCAGGCGGGCGACTGCACTGGTTTCATCGGATTTCTGCTGGATGCGATCTTCGACGCCTTGCAGCAGGCCATCGACGGCGCGCTTGCCGGTACAGCCAAGCCGGCAACGCCGGTAGAAACGCCGGTAGAAACGCCGGTAATAGCGCGAACCAGGACGCCCGAGCGCGTCCTGGCACTGCTGGCGGCGCATCCCACCTGCACCCTGGCCGAGGTGGCGGCGAACATCGGGAAGTCGGTGCGCGCCGTGGAGCGCGCGGTGACCCGTCTGCAGCAGCAGGGCCGATTGCGCTTTGTCGGGCCGCGCAAGGGCGGACATTGGGAGGTGCTGGAATGAGCGATGTCGGCGAGCGCGAGCGGCGTACCCAACGGCGCGTCGTGGAATTCCTGCGCGATGCGCTGGGCTATGTCTGGCTCGGCAATTGGCACCGGCGCCCGGACAATCGCAATATCGAGCAGAGCCACCTCAGCGCCTGGCTGCGGCGCCAGGGGCATGGCGAGAAGCTGATCGGCAAGGTGCTGTTCGAACTCGACAGGGCCGCGGCGCTGGGCGGCAGCACCACGCTGTTCGAGGCCAACCACCAGGTCTACGGGCTGCTGCGCTACGGGGTGAAGGTGCGACCCGAGGCCGGCGAACAGACGCTCACCGTCTGGCTCGTCGACTGGGCCAATCCGGCCAACAACGATTTCGCGCTGGCCGAAGAGGTGACGGTGGCGGGGGAGCACGACAAGCGCCCCGACATCGTGCTGTACGTCAACGGCATCGCCCTCGGCGTGCTGGAGCTGAAGCGTTCCACGGTGTCGGTGTCGGAGGGCATACGGCAGAACCTGGACAGCCAGAAGAAGACCTTCATCCGGTCGTTCTACACCACGGCCCAGCTCGTGATGGCGGGCAACGAGACCGAGGGCCTGCGTTACGCCACGATCGAGACGCCCGAGAAGTACTGGCTGCGCTGGAAGGAGGCTGGCGCACACGCCGAGGCCGGCGACAACCCGCTGCTGCGCGAGCTGGGCCAACTCTGCAGCAAGCCGCGGCTGCTCGAACTGGTCCACGACTTCATCGTCTTCGACAGCGGCATCAAGAAGGCCTGCCGGCACAACCAGTACTTCGGCGTGAAAGCGGCGCAGGAATACGCCCGGCGGCGAGAGGGCGGCATCCTTTGGCACACCCAGGGCAGCGGCAAGTCGCTGACCATGGTCTGGCTGGCCAAGTGGCTGCGCGAGAACGTGCGCGACGCCCGCGTGCTGATCATCACCGACCGCACCGAACTCGATGAGCAGATCGAGAAGGTGTTCAAGGGCGTCAACGAACAGATCCATCGCACGCGCAGCGGTGCCGATCTGGTGGCCGTGCTCAACGCCAGCCAGGAGTGGTTGATCGGTTCGCTGATCCACAAGTTCGGTCCGCGCGGGACGAGTGACGATCAGGAGCTGTCCGACAAGGACGTGGAGGCCTTCGTCGACGAGATTCGCGAGAGCCTGCCCAGGGACTTCCGCGCCAAGGGCGACGTGTTCGTGTTCGTCGATGAGTGTCATCGCAGCCAGTCCGGGAAACTCCACGATGCGATGAAGGCGCTGCTGCCGCAGGCGCTACTGATCGGTTTCACGGGGACGCCGCTGCTCAAGGACGACAAGCGCCGCAGCATCGAGACCTTCGGGCCCTATATCCACACCTACAAGTACGACGAGGCGGTGCGGGACGGCGTCGTGCTCGATCTGCGCTACGAGGCGCGCGATATCGACCAGAGCATTACCTCGCCGGCGAAAGTCGACCAGTGGTTCGACCTGAAGACGCGTGGCCTGACCGACGTTGCCAAGGCGCAGCTCAAGCAGCGCTGGGGCACGATGCAGAAGGTGCTGAGCGCGCGCGACCGTCTGGAGAAGATCGTCGCCGACGTGCTGATGGATTTCGAGACCCGCGACCGGCTCAAGAGCGGGCGCGGCAACGCGATGCTGGTGTCGGGCAGCATCTACTCCGCCTGCCGGTTCTTCGACATGTTCCAGCAGACCGATCTCGCCGGAAAGTGCGCCATCGTCACGTCGTATGCGCCTTCGCCCGCCGATATCAAGGGCGAGGAGTCCGGGGAGGGGTTGACCGAGAAGCTGCGCCAGTACGACATCTACCGCAAGATGTTGGCCGCGCATTTCAACGAGGACGAAGAGACGGCGATGTACAAGGTCGCCGAGTTCGAGAAGCAAGTGAAGAAGCGCTTCATCGACGAGCCCGGACAGATGCGTTTGCTGATCGTCGTCGACAAGCTGCTGACCGGCTTCGATGCGCCGCCGGCGACCTTCCTCTACATCGACAAGCAGATGCGCGACCACGGGCTGTTCCAGGCCATTTGCCGCGTCAACCGGCTCGACGGCGAAGACAAGGAATATGGCTACATCATCGACTACAAGGATCTGTTCCGGTCGCTGGCGGGTGCGATCAAGGATTACACCGGCGAGGCGCTATCCGGTTACGACAAGGCCGACGTCGACGGGCTGCTGAAGGACAGGCTCGCGACCGGGCGCGCACGCCTGGAGGAGGCGCGCGAGGCGATCAAGGCGCTGTGCGAGCCGGTCGAACCACCCAGGGACAAGTTCGACTACCTGCGCTACTTCTGCGCGGCGGAGAGCGGCGACGCGGAACAGATCAAGGAGAACGAGGCCAGGCGAGTCGCGCTGTACAAGCTCGCCGCCGGATTCCTGCGCGCCTATGCCAACCTCGCCAACGAACTGCCCGATGCGGGCTACACCGCGGCGCAGGTGCAGGCGCTGAAGGACGAGGTCGCCCATTTCGAGAGCGTTCGCGCCGAAGTGAAACTCGCGAGTGGCGACTATGTCGACATGAAGCTCTACGAGCCGGCGATGCGGCATCTGCTGGATACCTACATCCGGGCGGAGGAGAGCGAGAAAGTCTCGGCCTTCGACGACCTGACCTTGGTGCAGCTGATCGTCGAGCGCGGCGAATCGGCGATCGACGTCTTGCCCAAGGGTTTGCGCGAAGACCGCCGCGCCGTGGCCGAGACGATCGAGAACAACGTGCGCCGCCTGATCATCGACGAGATGGCGGTCAACCCGAAGTACTACGAGCGCATGTCGCAGCTGCTCGACGCACTGATCGCGCAGCGCAAGCAGGAAGCGATCGACTACGCCGCTTATCTCGCCAAGATCGTCGAGCTCAGCCGAAACGTATCGCAGTTGGGCAGCGAGTCCGCCTATCCGGCCAGCATCAACAGCCCATTGCGTTGCGCGCTGTACGATAACCTGCGCACGATCGACGGCCTGTCAAAACGACTGGTGGTGCGGCAAAAGGTGGCCGAGCTACCGGATCTCGCTGCCGCGTCGGCCCTTGCGGTCGATGACGCGATCCGCGCTGTCAGGAAAGCTGACTGGCGCGGTCACCGTTTCAAGGAGCGCGAGGTGATGAACGCCGTTCGCAGCGTAATCGCCGACGCCGGCCTGGCGGAGCAACTGTTCAACATCGTGAAAGCGCAACGCGATGGATAGCGCCCGGCAAATGGTGATCGCCGGCATCAGCGTCGAAGTGTTGCGGAAGGACATCAAGAATCTTCACGTTGGCGTCTATCCACCTGCTGGCCGCGTACGCGTCGCCGCGCCGCTGCTGTTGGACGACGAGGCAGTGCGCCTTGCGGTGATCTCCCGACTGGGCTGGATCCGACGCCAGCAGGCTGCTTTCCACCAGCAGGAACGGCAATCCCCGCGGGAATACGTGAGCGGTGAAAGTCACTATTTCCGCGGCCGGCGATACCGGATCGAAGTGGTTGAGCGACGCGGACCGGCTTCCATCGCCTTTCGAAACAACACGGTTCTGACGATGCATGCGCCGCCAGGAGCTGACGCCGAAAGGCGCGCCGAGTTGCTGGATCTCTGGTATCGGAACCAGCTGCGAGCCGAGATTCCGGGGCTGCTGCACAAGTGGCTGCCGAAAGTCGGCGTGCTAGCCCCAGATGTTCGGATCAAGAAACTGAAGACCCTTTGGGGAAGCTGTAACCCCGAGGCTGGCCGGGTCTGGCTCAACCTGGAGCTGATCAAGAAACCTTATTCTTGCCTCGAGTTCATCCTCGTTCATGAGCTGGTCCACCTGATCGAGCGGCACCATAACGAGCGTTTCCTGGCGATCATGGATCGCGTCATGCCCAGCTGGCGCTCATATCGCGAGGATCTCAATCGGGCGCCGCTTGCTCATAGCGAATGGGACTACTGAAATGAAAAGGTCGGTGCCAACGCATGTGACACCCGCAAAGTCTCTGCGAATGGGCTCTCCGCTATCCGCTGCAATTGCACCGAACGGCATGCCGCGATTCCTCCGGTAACCCTTTACCCGTAAAGTCCCCCATACCGGTTCGCAGGAGCGAGCCTCGGGGGACTCATGACGACTGCAACAGCGGAACAGCCGGCCATTGCGCCGGCGATGACGTCGGCCGAGTGGGCCGCAAAACTGATCGAGGCGCTGGCGCCCGCCGCCGATGCCGACGGCCGGCTAGCGGAGACGGTTTCGCTGGCGGATATCGCGCGCTACGTCGCCGACGGGGAGCCGGCCGGGTTGCCGGCGGCGTTGCCGGCGAGGCTCGGCAAGCAGACCAAGCTGTTCGATCTGCTGATCTGCAACAGCGCGAACCACTACCCACGCACTCTGGATGCCGCCTACGCCGAGGTCGGCACGGTCGACCCGGCCGCGCTGGTGCGCTGGGGCGAGGTCGTCGCGGCGGCGCTGGAAAATGCGTATCTCTGGAAGGGCGCGTTGCAGGTGCCGGCGCGGGCGAACTGGGCGTCGGCGCTGATCCATCAGATGCTCGGCTGGTCGCGGCTGTGGCCGGAGCGGCCGCTGTTCCGGAAGATCACGTCGGCGATGTTCGAGCGAGCGCTCGTCGCGGACGGCCTCGATCCGTCGACCCTCGTCGTCGCCGCGGTCGCGACGCCCCTGGAGCATCACAAGCACGCGGAGAGCTGCGCCCGGTCGGTCGGCGCGCTCTGCGATTTCGGCGAGGCACTGCTGCGTTACGCGGACCTCGTACTGCCGCATCTGGCGCCGGCCGGCGCGGAGCAGCGGCTGCACGTGCTCGCCTTGCTCGCGCCGTTGACGAGCGACTGCCTGAAGCCGTTCGCGGCGCCGCTGGCCGAGCTGGCCTGTGCGTCGAGCAAGCAGGTCAGCGCGCAGGCGCAGAGCCTGGTCTGGCGGGTCATCGACGAGGCGCTGCCCACCCTGCGCGAAATCGCGCGTAGCGCGAAGCCTGACCAGCGCCTGCAGGCGTTGCGATTCCTCGACGATATCGCGCGCCGGCGCGACGACGCGGCCTTGCACGAATTCGCACGCGACACCGCGCGCGCCGACAAGGCGGCATCGGTGCAGGCGCTGCTGGGGGAGTGGGATGCGCGCGATGCGACCGTGCAGGAGGGGCCGGTCAATGCCTATACCGTTCCGGTCGTCACCTGGGCCGTGCCGGACGATGCCTCGCTGGCTGCGCTGCTGGATGACTTCTGGCGTGAGGTCGACACGGGCATCGAGCAGGCGAATGCGCGCATCGCGATCGAAGCGCATCGCGCGCCGGTCATGACCGCGGCGACGCGCGAGCAGTTGCGCGGCTACCTCGTGGCAGCGGAGCCGAGTCCGGCGTCGACCGTCAAGCTGCACCACGTGGCCGAAAAGGTCGTCTATACGGCGCTGGAACGGCTGCCGGAGCGCGACGGCGTATCGCCGGTGCTGCTGCTGAAGCTCTATCGCTACTTCGGTCTGCTGATCAATCCGTCGGGCTGGCTCATGTATCAGGCGACCGGCGCGATCGAGCGGCTGCGCCGCCGCACCGGCCGGCCGGCGATGCTGGAATACGCGCTCGCCTTGACGGCGATGGGCGCGACGACGGGCAAGCTGCTGGATTCCTTCGGCAACGTGCGCGAGCGGCCGCGTGCCGGCGATCGCAGCACCGAGGATCTGTGGCCGTTCTTCGCGCACTATCTGAATGCGGTGACGCACGAGCTGAAGTGGAAGGTGCAGAACTATCCGACGGCGGATCACAGCGCGCGCTTCCGCGCCCTGGGCCTGCTGCCGCAGGTGCCGCCGGAACTGGTTACGTGGCTGCTCGAGCTCGCGCTGACCGGGCCCAAGGCCCAGCGCGGTCCGGCGCGCGAGGTGCTCGCGCGGCTGCCGCAGCGGGACGGTCTCGTCATCGCCGCGCTGACCGACGGCAAGGCCGACGTGCGCGCCGCGGCGGCGGGCTGGGTGCGCGATCTGAAACTGGAAGCTGCCGTGCCGGCGCTGGAGAAAGCGGCCAAGACCGAGAAACAGGAAGCGGCCAAGGGCGCGCAGCTCGAAACCCTGATCGCGCTCGGCCGCAGCGCGGCGCCGTTCGTCGATCGCAAGGCGCTGGCCAAGGACGCGGAGAAAGCCTGGGCCAAGGGTGCCGGCAAGGAGCTGGACTGGTTCGACTGGGACGCACTGCCGCTGGTGGCCTGGGCGGATACGGCGCAGGCCGTCGATCCGGTGCTGATCCGCGGCATGGTCATCCAGGCGGTCAAGCAGAAAACGCCGGAGCCGCATGCGCTGCTGCGCCAGTACTGCGCGATGTTCGAGCCGCGCAGCCGCGAGGCCCTGGGTCAGCATCTGCTCGACGCCTGGATCGCCGCGGACACGCGCCCGATCAGCGCGGATGCCGCCAAGCGAGCCGCGCAGGAAAGCGCGCGCAATACGCACACCTTCATGACGCAATATCCGCAGTACTACGCGAGCAGCCCGCAGAAGGACTACACGGTCGAGCAGTTATACGAGGCGCTGCTGCCGAAATACCTGAAGCAGCCGGTGGGTACCGAGATTGCGAGCAAGGGCATCCTCGCGCTGGCCGCGGCGTGTGCCGGTGCGCGCGCCGTTCCGGTCGTCGCGCGCTATCTCAAGGACTACTACGGCACGCGCGCCGCACATTGCAAGGCGCTGGTCGCGATGCTGGCCTGGATTCCCGAGCCGGCGGCCGTGCAGCTGCTGCTCGCGGTCGGCAATCGTTTCCGCACCAAGGGCATCCAGGAAGAAGCCGCGCAGCAGGTCGAGGCATTGGCCGAGCGCCGCGGCTGGAGCGTGGCCGAACTCGCCGACCGTACGATTCCTGCCGCGGGCTTCGATGAAACGGGCACCTTGACCTTGAGTTACGGCGACCGCGAATTCGTCGCGCGGCTGATGCCGGACCTGACCATCGAGCTCAAGGATGAAACCGGCAAGAAAATCTCCGCATTGCCCGATCCGCGCAAGGACGACGACGAAGCGCTCGCAAAGGAATCGAAGAAGACCTGGTCGGATGCGAAGAAAGCCATCAAGACCGTGCTCGCGCAGCAGACCGAGCGTCTGTACGAGGCGCTCTGCACGCAGCGCGAATGGACGTTCGAGGACTGGAACCGCTATCTGCTGCAGCATCCGATCGTGCGTCACCTCGTGCAGCGCCTCGTCTGGGCTGTCGTCGATGGCGGCGAGACGCGAGCGACGTTCCGACCGCTCGACGACGGCTCGCTGACCGACGCCGACGACAATGCCGTGACCGTTCCCGACACGGCCCGCGTACGTATCGCGCACGAGTTCACCGTGCCGGCGGAACTGGCCGAACGCTGGCAGCAGCACCTGAGCGACTACAAGGTGATTCCGCTGTTCTCGCTGTTCGGCCGCGGCGTTTACCGCTTGCCGGCCGAAAAGCAGCACGAGCAGGAACTGAAGGACTTCGAGGGCTACGTGCTGCCGAACTTCACCTTGCGCAGCCGCGTGCAGAAGCTCGGCTACGCGCGCGCCAATCACGGCGAAAGCTGGTTCAGTGAGTACGAGAAGCCCTACCGTGCGTTGGGCATCACGGCCGTGATCGAGTTCAGCGGCAGCAGCTTTCCGGAGGAGAACAAGCCGGTTGCCCTGCGCAGCCTGAAGTTCGAGCGCCAGGAAGACGGCTATACGGAAAGCCTGACACTCGACCAGATCCCGGGCCTGCTGCTGTCGGAGTGCTGGCAGGATCTGCGCCAGCTCGCCGCCGAGAGCAAGGGCTTCGATCCCGACTGGGCGACGACCTGCGCGACGTGAGCTGAGCGCGGTCCCGCGGTCTGCGTAGCGGCCGCGCGGCGTCGCGATGCCGCGCCGGCGCCGCCGGTGGTACGCAGCGGCGCGGGCCGGCGAGCACCCAAGCCGCAGCGCGTCCGACGGGACGCGCTGCGGCGCGCGCAACGCTACTGCGTCGGCTGCACGAACAGATCGCGCCGCGGCAGCCCGCCGCTCCAGCCCGTGTCGCAGGAGCAGGTACTGCCGATGCCGCCGCGGACCCGGCAGGAATTGTTGACGCCCTGCCGGAAGCCGCCTTCCTGCGACCCGCGCACGCGGGTGCGGAGCAGGTTGGTGCCGGCGATGCCCTCGCCCTGGTCGAGGCAGCTCGCGCCGTAGCAGTAGCACTGCAGGCCGCCGCCGCCGGCACGGCAGTCCAGGTTCGAGCGGCATCCCGTGCGTTCGGCGAAGCAGCCGTAGGCCTGGATGCCGAGCGAATTCGGCTCGCCCGCGGGCGCGATTGCCTGGTAGACGAGGCCGTCGCGGCCTTTTTGCTCGGGGCAGCCGATGGCGAGCAGGCCTTCGTAGGCGGTCTTCAGGTTGTACGCACGCTGCAGGTTCTTGCAGTCGCCCGAGCCGTCGCCCTTGCACAGCGGCGAGTAGATCTGCATCCACAGTTCCCAGACCGGCTTGAAGCCGTAGCGGATCGGCTGGTCGCCGCGTCCGCCGCTCGCGATGAAGGCGTCGACGCGTTCCTTCGTCACTTCCTGGGTGAGTGCGGCGCGTGTGCGCGGCGTTCCGCCCATGACGATCTGGCGCCATTCCGAATGCGTCTTCGACGCGCGTTCGCGCTGTTCGCGCGAGTAGGCCGCGCAGCCGTCGACGCTCCAGCCCATGGTGGTCGGGTTGTTGCCCTCGATGCCGGCGCAGGCCTTGGCCTTCAGGATGTTCAGGATGTCGGCGGTGCTGGCGGTCGAGCTCTCCCAGCGCTGGAAGCGGCTGCCGAGCACCTGGCGCACCTGGATGTGCGAGCCGAGCCGCTGCAGGTAGACGACGTAGGGGTCCCACTCGCTCTGCTGGCCGGCCTGCTCGGCGCGGATCAGCGGCAGCGCCTCGAACTGCTGCACATCGGAAGGATCGACGTTGGCCTTCGAGAAGCAGTCGCGGCCGCGCTGATTGAAATCGACGGTCCGCGTCGGCGTCGTGATGTCGATGTGCGTGCTGGCCATGCGCTGGGTGGTGGCGGTGTCCGCGCCGGTCATGGCAGACACCGATCCCCGGGCGGTCAGCCGCGCCGTCGTGTAGCTGCCGCTGAGTTCGAAGCTGGAGCTCGTCCTGCGCGTGAGTTCTTCCATGCTTTCGGCGTTCTGGAACTGCCGCGTCGCCGAGCCGTCGGGCGGCGACAGCGTGGCGCAGCTGCCGAGGCGGGCGTCGACGAAGAATTCGTTGCCGGTGCTCGGCGGATCGAAGCCGTTGATGGCCGGCAGGTAGAACGAATGGCCGAGGCCACGGCAGATGCCGTTCGGGCAGGCCGGCGTCTGCATTTCGGTGCCGGCTTCGTCCGGCGCAGCGTGGGCCGGACGGCCGGCCGTCAGGCCGAGTATCGCGACGAAGCCGATGAGCGCGGACCAGGCGGCCGGATGTGTGGCGTGGAAGCAACGGGCTTGCGCAGGATTGGCGCAAAGTTCATCGGATTGCATTTTCCAACCTCCCTCTGACGCGAGTGGGGAGCGGACCTCGCACCGAGTTCAAGCGTACGAATCGCCGGCTTCCTATCACCGCCGGAACAGGCCGTTTCCGGCGGAACCCCGGGCGCCGGAATTACTTTGTAAAAATGGGAAAAATCACAGTTCGCTTGTCGGGCGCCTGTTGTGGAAGACAGACGGGCGCAGGCGGAACTGCCGTATTCCGCGGCGAATTCCGGTGTGCCCGGAGCGCTCCCGAAGGGCGCCGCTGCGCGCGGCTTCCGGCGTTCGCGCAAGCGGCGCAACAAACGCCGCCAAGTGCCCGCCGGCCGTCGCGATATTCCCCCGGGCCTGTCCCCGGCGTCGCGACATCGCGATTTCTGCACTCACGTTCATCTGTGTCGCTGAGACACGATATGTACACATTGAGACATATCTCTTTGGTCTCATCATTGACATGCAGGAATTGCATGAGGGAGCGCCTATGCAGTGATCCGCTCGCCGCTGTCGTTTTTCCCGATTCTCACCCCTGAACGAATCGTCGCGCGGGGCGGGCTCGCAACCGCCTGCGCGACCGAACACGGAGAACTGTCATGCAACAGAACCTGTTTCGCCTCGTCGCGCTGGCCGCGGCGATCCTCGCGTGCGGCACGGTCCGCGCGTCCGAAGAGCCGGCCGATGCCGCCGCAAAACCCCGGTCGTTTCTCGATCACGTCGATCCGGCGATCGTCGCGACCATGCGGCGGCAGGAGCAGCTGCAGCCGGCCGTGACGGCGCTGTACGAAGTGCACCTGCAATCGCCGGGCTCCGGCTTTGCCGGCGTCGCGTTCGAGGGCGATGGCGTCACGCTGTACTGGAAGGGCCCGCTGAGTCTCGACATGTACAAGGCCGTCGGCCAGGCGCGCAAGGTCGGCGCCGTCGCGATCAAGCCCGCGGCCTATTCGCTCGCCGAGCTCGAAGCTGCGGCAGCGAAGATCGACGAGAGGGCGCATGTCCTCCGCGGCAGCGAGATCCAGGCCGTCGTCATGCGCTACGACGGTGCCGGCCTCGACGTCGAGCTGATGCCGCGCGCGACGCTGAAGGAGCGCGCCGCTGCACGCGCGAAGGCGGGCGCGATCGGCATCGCATCCGCGGAGCAGGTACTGGCCGGTCTCGATCTCGGCGTGCCGGTCACGCTCGCGATCGCCGACGCGCCGATCGAACTCGCGAGCCGCACCAACGATTCGCCGGCCTGGAATGCCGGCGGCTACTGGGAGTCGCGCCGCAGCGGCCAGGTGCGCGGTCGCTGCACGACCGGCTTCGGCATCCGCGCGTACAACCGTACCTGGGTGCTGACGGCCGCGCATTGCGCGACCGCGCCGGACGTCGGCTACCAGGGCTTCGACGGCCAGTACATGGGCCCGGTGACGCGCGAGAATTACTCCTACGATCTGATCCTGATCGACGCGGGCGGCTATCACCGCATGTTCGACAACGTTCAGCCCAACGGCAACGACTACAAGAACGTCTATGGCTGGGGCTATCACTCGGCCAACGAACTGCTGTGCCAGTCCGGATTCACGAGCGGCTACTACTACAGCACCGTCATCTGCGGTCTGAAGACGGGATCGAGCCAGAACATCTCGGTCTCGTGCAGTACGCCGGACTCCGACGGCGACTGCGGCTACACGATCTACGGCGTGATCAAGACGACGCAGATCAACGGCTCGACCGCGGTGCGCGGCGGCGACAGCGGCGGCCCGGTGTTTTCGCTGATGGGCGACGGCGTGCGCGCGAAAGGCAGCGTGACCGGCGGCAGCGGGACGACGATGTACTTCCAGGACTGGGCCGACGTCATCCGTCTGTACAGCGGCTATCCCGTGACGCCGTGATCGCGGCGGGGCGAGCCTCGTTCGCGAGGCTCGCCTTTCCGTGCGGACCTGGGGCGGTCGGCGTCATTGTCCGGCGAACGTCGTTGCGGACGGGAGCGCGGGTTCCGGCCGCCGACGACGGCAGGAATGGCGAGCGCGGCAGCGGTTGGGCCGCGGTCGGGTCGGGAAGCTAAGCCAGCGCCCGCCCGGCCTTCAGCAGCTTGTCGATGATCTGGCCCAGCCAGCGCTGTTCGTCCGCATCCAGATGCGCGAGCAGGCGGCGTTCGTGTTCCAGCGCGAGCGGCGCGACTTCGGCATGAACCTTCTTTCCCTTCGCCGTCAGGCTCAGCACCGACTGGCGCTTGTCGTGGTCGGCCGTGGCGCGGCGCACGCGGCCGTCCTTCATGAGCTCGGCGACGGCGCGGCTGACGGCAACCTTGTCCATGGCCGTGCGCTCGGCCACCTCGCGTGCAGACAGTCCGTCGTAACGGCCGAGCACGGCGACGACGCGCCATTGCGTGATGGATAGTTGAAAGCGGTCGGCGTACTCGCGTGCGATCGCCTGGCTGACCGTGTTGGACAGTACCGATAGCTGGTAGGGCAGGAATTTTTCCAGCTCCAGCGGCGTGTTGCCGGCCATGCGGCGGCATCCCTTGCAATTGGTTTCAGATGAAACTATAACGGCGGCCTCACCGATGCAAGCCTGCAGGAGCCCGCATGAGCGCCCAGCCCAATCTCGGCATGAAGCCCACCCAGTTCGACAATCCCATGGGCATCGACGGTTTCGAATTCGTCGAGTTCGCCGCCGCCGACGGCCGCCTGCTGCACGAGCTGTTCAAGCGCATGGGCTTTTCCGCCGTCGCGCGCCACCGCAGCCGCGCGATCACCCTGTATCGCCAGGGCGGCGTGAACTTCCTCGTCAATGAAGATCCCGGTTCCTTCGCCGCCGACTTCGTCAGCGCCCACGGCCCCTGCGCCTGCGGCTTCGCGATCCGCGTGCAGAAGCCGGCCTCCTGGGTCGCCGGGCAGGCCGTTGCCAACGGCGGCGCCTACGTCGACCACAAGGCCGATACGCGCGCGGTCGACACGCCGGTCATCAAGGGCATCGGCGACTGCATGCTCTATCTCGTCGACCGCTACGGCGACAAGGGCGACGTCTACGGCGACTTCGAGCCGATCGCCGGCGCCGAGCAGAACCCGAAGGGCTTCGGTCTGACCTTCATCGACCATCTGACCCACAACCTCTACTTCGGCAACATGCAGAAGTGGTCGGACTACTACGAGCGCCTGTTCAATTTCCGCGAGATCCGCTACTTCGACATCAAGGGCAGCAAGACCGGCCTGGTGTCCAAGGCCATGACCGCGCCGGACGGCGTCGTGCGCATTCCGCTCAACGAGTCGTCGGATCCGAAGAGCCAGATCAACGAATACCTCGACCAGTACCACGGCGAGGGCATCCAGCACATCGCCTGCTTCACCGACGACATCTATGAAACGGTCGAGGCCATGCGCGGCGCCGGCGTCGAATTCCTCGACACGCCGGACACCTATTTCGATGTCATCGACCAGCGCGTGCCGAACCACGGCGAAGACGTGCCGCGCCTGGCGAAGAACAAGATCCTGATCGACGCCGACCTGGAAACCAAGCAGCGCAAGCTGCTGCAGATCTTCACCCAGAACGCGATCGGCCCGATCTTCTTCGAGATCATCCAGCGCAAGGGCAACGAAGGCTTCGGCGAAGGCAATTTCCAGGCGCTGTTCGAGTCCATCGAACGCGACCAGATGCGCCGCGGCGTGCTGTAACCGCGCCGCGCAGCGACCCTTTCAGCGACCGCGGGTCCAGGCCCGCTTCCGGACGACGATGGCTCCGAACTACCTTTCCGGCTTCGGCAACGAACACGCGAGCGAAGCGCTGCCGGGCGCGCTGCCGCAGGGACGCAATTCGCCGCAGCGTGCGCCCTATGGCCTGTATGCCGAGCAGATCTCGGGCACGGCGTTCACCGCGCCGCGCCACCAGAACCGCCGCAGCTGGCTGTACCGGCTGCGGCCGGCGGCGCTGCACCAGCCGTTCGCCGCGTTCGCGCAGCCGCGCTTCCACAACCGGTTCGACGAAGCGCCGGCGACGCCGAACCAGCTGCGCTGGGATCCGCTGCCGCTGCCGGCTGAAAACGAGGCGGTGGATTTCCTGGACGGTCTCGTGACCTATGCCGGCAACGGCTCGGCCGCGGCGCAGTCCGGCATTGCGATCCACCTGTACGCGGCCAACCGCGACATGCGGGGCCGCTACTTCTACTCGGCCGACGGCGAACTGCTGATCGTGCCGCAGCACGGCCGCCTGCGCATCGCAACGGAACTGGGCCTGCTCGAACTCGAACCGCAGGAGATCGCGCTGATTCCGCGCGGCATCCGCTTCCGTGTCGACCTGCCCGACGGCGCCTCGCGCGGCTACCTCTGCGAGAACTTCGGCGCGCAGCTGCGCCTGCCGGACCTTGGGCCCATCGGCTCCAACGGCCTGGCCAACCCGCGCGACTTCCTCGCGCCGGCCGCGGCCTGGGAAGACCTCGAGGGCGATTTCGAGCTGATCGCGAAATTCCAGGGCGAGCTGTGGCGCGCGGCGATCGGCCACTCGCCGCTGGACGTGGTCGCCTGGCACGGCAACCATGTGCCGTACAAGTACGATCTGCGCCGCTTCAATACGATCGGTTCGATCAGCTACGACCATCCGGACCCGTCGATCTTCCTCGTGCTGACCTCGCCCAGCGACACGCCCGGCGTCGGCAACATGGACTTCGTGATCTTCCCGCCGCGCTGGCTGGTGGCCGAGAACACGTTCCGCCCGCCCTGGTTCCACCGCAACATCGCCAGCGAGTTCATGGGCCTGATCCACGGCGTCTACGACGCCAAGGCCGGCGGCTTCGCACCGGGCGGCGGCAGCCTGCACAACTGCATGACCGGCCACGGTCCCGACGCGGCCAGTTTCGACAAGGCCAGCGCGGCCGACGTGACCCGGCCCGACCACATCGTCGATACCATGGCCTTCATGTTCGAGGCGCGCGGCGTGCTGCGCCCGACGGCGCAGGCGCTGGCCTCGCCGCAGCTGCAGCAGGACTACCACGAGTGCTGGCAGGGCCTGAAAAAGCATTTCGATCCCCAGCGGCGCTGAAGCGCGAGCGGAGCAGAAGATGAAACTAGGAAGTCTCAAGGAAGGCGGCCGCGACGGCACGCTGATCGTGGTCAGCCGCGATCTCTCGCACGCCGTGCGTGCCGACGGCATCGCAGCCACGTTGCAGCGCGCGCTGGAGGACTGGAGCAGCGCGGCGCCGCGCCTGAACGCGCTGTCGGAACGCCTGAACGCCGCCGTCGCCGCGGGCACGCCGGGCGCCGTCGACGGCGCGTTCGCGCTGGACCCGGCGCTGCTGGCCGCACCGCTGCCGCGCGCCTACGAATTCGTCGACGGCAGCGCCTACCTGCCGCACGTCGAGCGCGTGCGCAAGGCGCGCAACGCCGAAGTGCCGGCGTCGTTCTACGTCGACCCGCTGATGTATCAGGCCACGAGCGCCGGTTTCTACGGCCCGCGCGATCCGGTCGTCGTGCCGAGCGAGGCCTATGGCATCGACCTCGAAGCCGAGATCGTCGTCATCACCGACGACGTGCCGATGGCGGCGACGCCGGCGGACGCGGCCGGCCACATCCAGCTGATCGGCCTTGTCAACGACGTGAGCCTGCGCAACCTGATTCCGGACGAGCTGGCCAAGGGCTTCGGCTTCCTGCAGTCCAAGCCGCGCTCGGCGCTGTCGCCGGTGTTCGTGACGCCGGACGAACTCGGCGACGCCTGGCAGGACAGCAAGGTGCATCTGGCGCTGACCACGCATCTGAACGACCAGTGGTTCGGCGCGCCCGAAGCCGGCGTCGACATGCAGTTCAACTTCGCCCAGCTCGTCGCGCACGCGGCCAAGACGCGTCCGCTGAGCGCCGGCACCATCGTCGGCTCGGGCACCATCGCCAACCAGGACACCTCCACCGGCGCGTCCTGTCTGGCCGAGCAGCGCGTCGTGGAAACCCTGCGCGACGGCAAGCCGACGACGCCGTTCATGAGCTTCGGCGACCGCATCCGCATCGAGATGTTCGACCGCGCCGGCAACAGCATCTTCGGCGCTATCGAACAGACCATGCGCGCGCTTTGAGCGTGTGTGGTGTGGTGATGTAGCGGAACGAGCTGCTCTCTGTGGCAAACCCCATCCCCACCCATGCCCTCCCCTTGAAGGGGAGGGTTTTTTCCGGCCCGGCACGAGAAAGTTGCATGTTTCAGACTGGTTTTCGCTGTGCTGCAGCGTTGAAGCCCTCCCCTTCAAGGGGAGGGTATGGGTGGGGATGGGGTTGCTTGTAGGTTCGGGCGCAAGCCTGGAAAACGCGAGCCTTCGTCCCCGCGAGGCAATAGCGCTGCTCTGAGACGGCCCGAATCTCAGGCTCCGGCGCGGTTGGCGCAACCGCAAGGTCGGAGTAGATTCCCCGCAGGCCCGGCGCAGCGGCCGGTCGTGACTCAGCGGGCAGCAAAGGGAGTTCGGGGCGATGTCGACGACGGAAGGCTTGCGGCTCTACAGCTACTGGCGCTCCAGCGCCGCGTATCGCGTACGCATTGCGCTGAATCTCAAGGGGCTGCCCTACGACATCGTGCCGGTGAATCTGGTCGCCAACGGCGGCGAGCAGCACTCGGCCGACTATGCCCAGCTCAATCCGCAGGAAGTCGTGCCGACGCTGCTCGACGGCGGCCGCGTGATCCGCCAGTCGATGGCCATCATCGAATACCTGGACGAGTCCTACGACGGCGAGCTCAAGCTGCTGCCGCCGACGGCGCGCGATCGCGCACGCGTGCGCGGCCTGGCGCAGCTGATAGCCTGCGACATCCATCCGCTCGGCAACCTGCGCGTGCTGCAGTACCTCGAACGCGAGTTCAGCACGCCGGCCGAAGAACGCGAACGCTGGTCGCGCCACTGGATACGCGAAGGCTTCGACGCGCTGGAGGAGCTGCTGGCCGAGAATCCGTCCACCGGCCAGTTCTGCGAAGGCGACGATCCGAGCCTGGCCGACATCTGCCTGGTGCCGCAGGTCTACAACGCGCGGCGCTGGGGCGTGGATCTTTCCGACTATCCGACCATCGTGCGCATCGCCGAGGAGTGCGCGAAGCTGCCGGCGTTCGAGCGCGCGCGGCCGGAGAATCAGCCGGACGCGCCGAAGGCCTGAGCCCCCGTCCGCCGGTGTGCGGCGCGGCGCTCTGGCGCGCGCGCGGACAGCCGCCATAATCGGCCGCATGATCTACGAGTTCGACCACTGGCGCGTCGACACGGCGCGGCGCGAAGTCTTGCGCGCCGGCGCGGCGGTCGCCTTGCCGCGGCGCGTGTTCGACCTCGTCGTCTACCTGATCGAGCAGCGCGAACGCGCGGTCGGCCGCGACGAACTCGTCGCGGCGGTGTGGGGCCGCGTCGACGTGGCCGACGTGCAGGTCAGCCAGCTGATCGCGCGGGCGCGGCGCCTGCTCGGCGACGATGCGCAGACCCAGGCGACGATACGCACGGTCAGCGGCTTCGGCTATCGCTGGATCATGCCGCTGCGGCCGGCCCTCGACGCGGCACCCGACGTTGCAACGGATTCCGCCGACACCGCGGAGCCGGCATCGCCGTCGCTCGCGCCGATCGCCGCAACCGGCGCTGCCGGCGCGGCGCCGCAGGCTCCGGCGCCTGACCGGGCGCCGGCCGGAACGGCCACGGCACCGCTCGCGGCGACCGCGTTCCGCCGCCGCCTCGCCCTGGGGCTCGTGTTCATCGCGGCGGCCGCGCTCGCCGTCGTGTTCGCGCTGCGGGCAGCCGACCGCCGTGCCGCACCGCCGGTGGCGCGCGCCGCGGCGGCCGATGCGATCGCCGTGCTGCCGCTGCAGGTCGAGGCGGATGCCGATGCCGGCTGGATGCAGCTGGGCCTCATGGATCTCGTCGCCGGCCGCCTGCGCGGCGCGGGGCTGGCGGTGCCGCCGAGCGACAGCGTGCTGGTCGCATTGCGTGCGCTGGATTCGGCGCCGGCCGGCAAGCGCCCGGTTTCCGACGCGCAGCGCCTGAATCCGATTCTCGGCACGCGCCGCCTCGTGCACGGCAGCGTGCGCCGGGTCGCGGCGGGCTGGCGCGTCGAACTCGAAGCGCCCGATCTGCAGGGCCGGCTGCGCCGCATCGAGACCGAGCGCGACGACCCGGTCGCCGCCGGCCGCGCCGCGGCGGACCTGCTGCTGGCCGCGCTCGGCCACGCGGTCGATCCCGGTGCCGAGGAGACGGAACCCGAGCTGCTGATACAGCGCAGCCAGGCAGCGATACTCGCGGGCCATTTCGATGCGGCGCAGGAAATTCTCGAGTCGGCCCCGCTGGCGCAGCGCGATGCGCCGCGCGTGCAGCTGCAGCGCGCGCAGATCGATTTCTATCGCGGCCGCCTCGACGCCGCCGCGCAGCAGCTCGACACGATTCTCGCCGGCGACCCGCCGGCGGAAGTGCGCGCCCGCGCATTGACCTCGCGCGGCATGCTGCTGCTGCGCCGCGGCGACTGCGCGGCGGCGCAGCAGTCCTTCGGCACGGCACTCACAGCGACTGGCGCGGTCGAGGCCACCGCGCTGGCCGGCCGCGGCCTCGCGCGCAGCTGCCGTGCCGAACACGCCGCTGCGATCGACGATCTCGGCCTCGCCCGGGTACGCCTGGAAGCCGCCGGCGACCGGCTCGGTGTGGCGCGCGTGGACAACTATCTCGCGATCGCCGATGCGAACCGCTACCGCCTGGAGCCGGCGCTCGCGCGTTTCGACGCGGCGCTGAGCGTCTACGAGGCGTTCGGCGTCGCCGACGCCCAGCGCGCCGCGCTCAGCGGGCTGCTCGATACGCACGTGCTGCTGCTGCGCTGGGCCGATGCCGGACGCGACGCGCAGCGCCTGGCCGCGCTGCGGCCGCGCATCGCCGACGCGGGCCAGGCTTCCGTCATCGACAGCGACCGCGCTCGCGCGCTGATCGGTCAGGGCCGCTATAGCGAGGCGGCCGGGCTGCTGCAGGCCGATCCCGGCGACGATCCGGCCGCGCAGCGCCATCGCGAGGCCGCCCGCGCCGAGCTGGCCTGGCGTCGCGGCCAGTTCGATGTCGCGCGCGTCGCGGCAACGCGCGCGCTCGACCGCTGGCCGGTGCGCGCCGACGAGGTCGCCCGCGCCTTCATGCTGCTGCTGCGCCAGCGCGCCGGCGGCGAACGCGTCGATCCGGACGCCGCAGCGAGCGGTGCCGGCGCCGGGCTCCCGCTGCTGCGGCTGGCCGCGGCCGAAGCGGCGTCCTCGCCGGCCGACGCCGAACGCCACTACCGCGCCGCGCTGGAGCAGGCCGACACCCTCGGACTGCCGGCCGTCGTCTCGGCGGTCACGGCCAGCTATGCGGGCTGGCTGCTCGGCCAGCGCCGCAGCGAGGAGGCGGCGGCGCTCAGCGGCCGCGTCGCGCTCTGGAGCGCCGCCGATTTCGACTGCGCCGTGCTGCGCCTGGCGCTGTTCCATGCCCGCGGCGACGTGGATGCCTGGGCCGCGGCGCTGGAGCAGGCCCGGGCGCTGGCCGGCGAGCGCCCGATTCCCGAGGTGCTGAACCGCCCGCCCGCGCCGGCGAAGGTGAGCGCCGTCACGTTCTGAGCCGCTGATAGCGGTTTTCTACCGGTTTGCTACCGAAGCGGCATGGCGCGCGGGAACCGGCCCGCGACAGTCGGGACTTCCGATCGTCACCAGCCCGTCATCCTGCGGGATGCGGCCCGGACGGTCATTTCCCACCGCCAGAGGTCCAGACCATGCACGCCGTACTTCGTACCGCCGTCCTGTTGTCACTTGCCGCCGCCGCGCCGTCCGGGCCGGCGCACGCCGCCGGCGCCGCCGCGCTCGAGCACGTCAGCGTGCCGCGGACGCCGGCCACCTGCTCGGCCGAGGGCCTGTGCCTGGAGGTGACCGTCGGCCCGGCCGATCCGGCCGACTTCGGCGCCTGCGCGACGACGACCAGCGTGACGGCGACCGTCGGCGATCCGGTCAGCTGGTGCTACACGCTGACCAACCAGTCGAACCAGACCCTCGCCTGGCACAGCCTGTCCGACAGCCTGCACGGCACCGTGTTCGCGCAGCAGGCGGAGACGCTCGGACCCGGCCAGAGCCTGCGCCACGTACTCGTCGAGCGCGCCGCGGCGGCGGCCGCCGGCCCGCTGCAGGCGAGCTGGAGCGCGAGCGCCGAGCAGGCGCGCTACGACGTCGACGACACCCAGCCGATGAACTACGTCGATGCGAGCGGCGAGCCGGCACTGCCGATGACCGGCGGCTTCGCATCGGGCCGCAGCCAGGCCGTGCAGCTGCCGTTCGCCTTCGATTTCTTCGGCGTGACCACGGACCGGCTCTGCGTCGGCAAGAACGGCGCGATCGAGGTCGGCAGCTCGGTCTGTGCCGTGCCGGGTTCGATGCTGTTCCCGTCGCCGTATCTCAACGCCGTGATCGCGCCGGTCTGGATGAGCTTCGACTCGAGCCGCGGCAGCCTGCATACGAAGACGCTCGGCGAGCCGGGCCAGCGCCGCTTCGTCATCGAATGGAAGGATCTCGCGCTGACCTTCCCGGCCATGGAGGGCTACACCTTCGAGGTCGTCATCGAGGAGGCGACCGGTGCCGTCGTGTTCCAGTACCTGAGCACCGGCTCCGGCGACGGTTCCTGGGGCAACGCCGGCGACGGCGCGGTGTCCGGCCTGCAGCAGAGCCCGAGCAGCGGCCAGATGTATTCGCAGTTCGCGCCGACCCTGACGCCGGGCAAGGCCGTGCGCTGGACGCCGGCCGTGCAGCCGCGCCACAGCGTCGCGACGACGGCCGACTACGACATCGGCGCGCCGCGGCTGCTGTTGCCGATTCCGGCGATGACCGCGTTCGCCGGCATCGGCATCTCGATCCAGCAGCCGCTCGTGATCGGCAACACCGGCAACCGCACCCTGGACTGGACCGCCGGCGAGTATCCGGCCGCGGGCTCCGCGCTGCGCCGGCTCGCGCCGTTGCCGGCCGCGGCCGACGGCCGTGCCGATGCGGGACGCGCGACCGTGCAGCGCACCTCGCCGCTGCCGTCGCGTCCGGCGCAGACCCTCGGCGACTGGACGCTGCCGGCCTATGCGATGCACCTGATTCCGGGCACCGGCGTTTCCTTCGTCGACTTCGATCTGCGCAACCCGGTGAACCGGCGCACGATCATGACCGACACCGGCCAGGGGCCGGGCCTGGACAACATCAGCGGCGGCGATTTCGTCGGCGACGACTTCGCCGTCCAGTACCAGCTCGACACCCTGATGGACCGCCTCTACCGCGTCGACACCCTGACCGGCGCACGCACCCTGATCGGCTGGCCGACGGCGGCGAACACGGTGGCTAACGAGCGCTGGTCCGGCGCTGCCTGGGATCCGGCCACCGACACGTTCTTTGCGGTGACCACGGCCAATCTCGGCAACCAGGGCTGCTACTGGAGCGGTCTGTACACGATCGACCTGGATACCGCCCAGGCGCATTTCGTCGGCCCGGTCGACACCGGCGGCAACGAATGCCTGATCGACATCGCGTTCGACCAGAGCGGTGCGCTGTATGCGCTCGACATCCGCACCGACGCACTGTTCACGATCGACAAGGCCACGGCCCAGGCCACGCGCATCGGCGGGCTCGGCGTCGATGCGAATTTCGCGCAGAGCATCAAGTTCGACCGTGCGAGCGGCATCCTGTACTGGCTCGGCTATGCGCAGGGCGTCGGTTTCGTCGCGACGCTCGATCCGCTGACGGCGCAGCCGGCCGTCGTCGGTCCCACGCCGGACAGCCAGGAAATGTCGGTACTGGCGATCGCCACGGCAGGCACCGACTGCAGCACGCCGCAGGACGTGCCGTGGCTGTCGCTGCAGACCAGCGCAGGCAGCTTCGCACCGGGCGCGCCGGTCGGTGTCTATCCGGTCACGTTCGATGCGACCCATCTCGCGGCGGGCGAATACCACGCGACGATCTGCGTGTTCAGCAACGATCCCACCTATCGCGCGAAGCCGGCCGCGATACCGGTCACCTTCACGGTGCAGGCGCCCGACGCGATTTTTGCCGACGCGTTCGAGACGCGCTGAGGAAAGGCCGCCGCCGGCGATCGCGCCGCGCGGCAGCCGCAATGCAGCGCCCGTCGATGCGGGCGCCGGAAAGCGCACGCCGCGGTCCGCCCGCGGCGCGCGTGTTTCAGAACGCCGACATGTTGAACGGATCGTGCTCGGCCGTGCTGTTGTCGCCGCCGCCTTCGGCCAGGCGGATCTTCAGCGCGAGGCCGTCGCGCGAGTCGGCCTTGGCCAGCGCTTCCTCGAGCTCGATGCGGCCTTCCTTGTACAGCGTGTACAGCGCGCGGTCGAAGGTCTGCATGCCTTCCTGCAGGCTGCGGTCCATGGCCTCTTTGATTTCGTGGACCTGGCCGCGGCGCATGAGGTCGCGGATGTGCGGCGTGTTGATCAGGATCTCGACGGCCGGCAGGCGGCGGCCGTCCTTGCCGATGACGAGGCGCTGCGAGATGACGGCCTTGAGGTTCAGGGCCAGGTTCATCAGGATGTTCTTGTGCGACGCTTCGGGGAAGAAGTTGAGGATGCGCTCGATGGTCTGGTCGGCGTTGTTGGAGTGCAGGGTCGCCAGGCAGATGTGGCCGGTTTCGGAAAACGCGATCGCCGCTTCCATCGTCTCCACGTCGCGGATCTCGCCGATCATGATGACGTCGGGCGCCTCGCGCATCGCGTTCTTCAGCGCTTCGTGGTAGCTGTGCGTGTCGAGGCCGACTTCGCGCTGGTTGACGATGGACTTCTTGTGCCGATGCAGGTATTCGATCGGGTCTTCGATCGTCAGGATGTGGCCCGACTGGCTCGAATTGCGGTGGTCGATCATCGCCGCGAGCGTGGTCGACTTGCCGGAGCCCGTCGCGCCGACCACGAGGATCAGGCCGCGCGGCTCCATGATGATGTCCTTGAAGATCTGCGGCAGCTTCAGCGTGTCTACCGTCGGGATCTCGCTCTTGATCGCGCGGATCACCATGCCGACTTCGCCGCGCTGCTTGAACACGTTGATGCGGAAGCGGCCGGCGTCCTTGACCGCGATGGCCATGTTCAGTTCGAGATCGCGCTCGAACTGCGGCACCTGGCCTTCGTCCATCAGCGAATAGGCGATCTTCTTGACCATGCCGCCGGGCAGTCCGGTATTGCCCAGCGGGTACAGCTTGCCTTCGACCTTGATGTTCACGGGGGCGCCCGTGGTCAGAAACATGTCCGACGCGCCCTTCTCGGTCATGAGCTTGAGGAAATAGCCGATATCCATGCTCGCCTCGTTGCGAGATGCGTGACGGCCGCCGCCGTCGTTATGCTCAGGAACCCGGTCGCGAAACGGACGATGCTGCGTTGCAACGATCGTGCCCGTGTAACGAGAATAACCGGATTCCCCACCCTGATTCGGCGGGAGTTATGACACCAACGGCCCGAAAAATCCATGTACTCGCACTGCTTTCACTGGGCGCGGCAAGCGCCTTCGCGGCGCGCCCGCACGCGCCGCCGACGGAGCTGCAGAGTGCCGCCGCGGCGCTGGCGCTGGCCGAAGAAGCCGGGGCCGCCACCTATGCGCCGCTGGAACTGCGCTATGCCGGCGAACAGCTGGCGCAGGCACAGCAGTCGGTGCAGGGCGGCGACCTGAACCAGGCGCGACGGCTGCTGGAACAGTCGCAGGTCAACAGCGATCTCGCCGTCGCCAAGTCGCGCCTCGGGCGCACGCGCGAAGCCGTGCAGGTGCAGGCCGCGACCAATGCCCGGCTGCGCGGCGAGTCGAGCCCTTCCACGCCGTCGGAGACGCCGTGAGACACGCCGCTCTTGCGCTGCTGTCCGCTGCGCTGCTGGCCGCCTGTGGTTCGGCGCCGCGGCGCGATCTCGACTACGACCGGCTGCATGCCAGCCTGCAGGCGCTCGCGACCGATCCGGAGCTGGCCAAGCTCGCGCTGGCCGAACGCGCCCTGGCCGAGGCTGCCGTGCGCCGGCTCGATGCGAGCAGCATCAACGCCAAGGAGCACGCGCAACTGTCGTATCTGGCCGAGCGCCGCGTCGACATTGCCTACATCGCTGCGCAGACCGAACGCGAGAACGCACGCCTGGCCCAGCTGCAGCGCGAACAGGCCGATCTGCTGCTGGCCGCGAGCCGGCGCGAGACCGAGGCCGCGCGCGCCGAGCTCGACCGCCAGCGCCGCGACGAACTGCTGCGCCAGGAAGAGGTCGAGCGTGGTGGCGCCCCGGCCGCGGTCGCGGCGAAGCCATCGCCGATGCCGGCCGTTCCGGCTGTGGCGCCGCCGGCCGCAGCGTTGCCGGACAGCGCGATGAGCGGCGCGCCGCCGGGCGACTCTGCGGCAGCCGGGTCGGCCGGTAACAGCCCGGTGCCGGCGCCGACGCCGGGGGCGGCCACGTCCACCGTGGCGCCGGCACCGCCGGCGGCGCCTGCGCCCGCGGTGCCCGCTGCGGCAACCGAGGCAGCCGCAGCGGACTTGCCGCTGGCGCAGCGTTTGTCTTCACTGGGACCCGACGCGGACGGCGAAGGCCGCCAGATCACCCTCGAGGACCTGGTGTTCGAGCCCGGCACCGCGACCTTCGCGGCCGGCGCCGACGTCGGCCTGGCGCGCGTCGCCGGCTGGCTCGCCGCATCGCCGGCGCTGCCCGTGCGCATCGAGGGACATACCGATGCGACCGGCAGCCCCGAAGCCAACCTGACCCTGTCGCTGCGTCGTGCCGAAGCCGTGCGCGACGCGCTGGTCGCGCGCGGCGTGGCGGCGGCGCGCATCGTGGTGTCCGGCGAAGGCGCGGCGGATCCGGTCGCGTCCAACGACGATGCGCAGGGCCGCGCGCGCAACCGGCGCGTCGTCGTGCGTCTGCTCGGCAGCGGCTGAGGCCGCTGCCGGCCGTCGCCGGACCGCTCATTCGTCGGTGATTGCTGCCAGCCTGGGCATGCCCGGCCCGGCACGTTGGCAGATTCGCGAGCGGCAGGCTTCAGGGTCATCTCGATCCGCGCGGACGCACCGTCGCGCCCGACGTGGCGCGCGCTGCACCCGCCCGGCTGCAGCGTGCTGGACGCGGAGGCATGGAAACGTGACGCCGACGATGCCGCATCGCTGGCCACGATGGGCGGCACGCGTCTGCAGCGATCGGTGCCCCGGAGCGTCTGACAGACCGCGCGAGCACCCGTCGGCCGATCGAGCCGCAGGCGGGAATGGCGAAAGCCGGCCCGGTCCCGGGCCGATCTTCATCGCGGATGCGCCGGCGCATGAATCGCTTGAGGCGGGTTCCGGTTTTTTCACGTTCGCTGGATCGCCCGAAAGTGTGCTGGGTCCGATTCGCGATGCGGCGATGTTGCGCAGCCTGACGGCCTCTCCAGGCGGGTCTTCGGCTCGTTCCTCCCGGCGCCGTGAACGGCCCACCGGTACGCTGCATGCATCGCGCGGCGTGTCGTCTGGTGCTCCCGACGAGCGCTCATACACCCTGCGGCGAGGTGTTTGCGCCCGCTCAGGCAAAGTAGTAGGGTGGCTCGGCAGTCGGCCGGATTACGCGGTACGGCTGCCGAATCCATGCAGATCAGCGCATCGCCGAGGTCCGAGTCCGACTCACACCGCCATCGCCCGATGGCGGCGACGCTCGCGAGAACGCCACTTCCGCTTCACCCCAGTTCCCCCGCACTCATTTCGTTCGCCACGCGCCGCAGCGCGCGGGCGGCGATGCCGTGCGTTTCACCAACGAGAGGAGAATGGCTGATGTTCGAGAATCACCAGAAATCCGAGATCGACGCATTGCTCAAGTCGAGCACCGAATTCCGTAGCCTGTACCAGCGCCATCAGGAACTGGACAGCAAGTTGCGCGACGCCGACCTCGGAGTGCTGCCGATGGACGACACCACGCTGCATTCGTTGAAGAAAGAAAAGCTGCGCGCCAAGGATCGCCTGGTCCAGCTGTGGGATCTGCGCTGAGACGCGCTGCCGCGCTGCGATATCCCGGCTCAAGCCGGCCCGAACCCCTCCCGCGGTGCCGCCGCCGGAGGGGTTCTTCGTTTGAGGCGGCGTGAACTGCGCGATCTCGTCCCGGCAGCGCACGGATTTCCGGCCGTGGCCGGTCGTGCGGGCCGGCGGCGCCAACCGGGCCGGCCGTGACCGGCATCGCCGATTCGCACGCAGGCTCCCGCGCCGGGACCGCCGCGCGTCGCGGCGCGACAGGCGGGTCGGTTATGATCCCGCCCCCTGAAACCAAGACGTACCGGCGCGAAAGCCGTACCGGCAGGAGCCTCATGACCATCCACCAAAGCGTGCTGGAGCTGATCGGGCAGACCCCGATGGTGAAGGCGCAGCGTCTCGACACGGGTTGCTGCGAACTGTTCCTGAAGCTGGAAAGCATGAATCCGGGCGGTTCGATCAAGGATCGCATCGGCCTGTCGATGATCGAATCGGCCGAGCGCGCCGGCCTGATCAAGCCCGGCGACATCCTCGTCGAAGGCACCGCCGGCAATACCGGCATAGGCTTGGCGCTGGTGGCGCAGCAGAAGGGTTACAAGCTCATTCTCGTCGTTCCCGACAAGATGAGCCGCGAGAAGATCTTCAACCTCAAGGCCATGGGCGCGGAAGTCGTGCTGACGCGCTCGGATGTGGCCAAGGGCCATCCGCAGTATTACCAGGACATGGCCGAACGCCTGGCGAAAGAAACGCCCGGTGCGTATTTCATCAACCAGTTCGGCAATCCCGACAATCCGCTGGCGCACGAGACCGGCACGGGGCCGGAAATCCTCGCCCAGATGGACGGCAGGCTCGACGCGATCGTGTTCGGCTGCGGCTCCTCGGGCACGATGACGGGCCTGTCGCGCTGCTTCGCGCAGCACGCCCCGAACGTGGAATTCATCCTCGCCGATCCGGTCGGCTCGATCCTGACCCAGTACATCAACGAGGGCACGCTGTCGACCAAGAGCGCGTCGTGGATGGTCGAAGGCATCGGCGAGGACTTCCTGCCGCCGATCAGCGACTTCTCGCGCGTGAAGAAGGCCTACGCGATCAGCGACAAGGAAAGCTTCCTGACCGGCCGCGAGCTGCTGGAGAAGGAAGGCATACTCGGCGGTTCGTCCAGCGGTACCCTGCTGGCTGCGGCGCTGCGCTACTGCCGCGAGCAGACCACGCCCAAGCGCGTCGTCGTGTTCGTCTGCGACACGGGCAACAAGTACCTGTCGAAGATGTACAACGACTACTGGATGCTCGACAACGGTTTCATCGAGCGCGAGAACTACGGCGATCTGCGCGATCTGATCATGCGTCCGTACGCGGCGCACGATACCGTCGTCATCGGGCCCAACGATCCGCTGACCATGGCCTACCAGCGCATGAAGCTGTACGAGATCTCGCAGCTGCCGGTCATGGACGGCGAGAAGATCGTCGGCATCGTCGACGAATCCGACGTGCTGCTGCATGTGCATTCCGACGAGTCGCGTTTCCGCGATCCGGTGTCCACGGCCATGGTGTCCAAGCTCGACGTGCTCGACGTCAGCGCGACGATGGAACAGCTGCTGCCGGTGTTCGATCGCGGCCACGTCGCGATCGTCATGCAGGGCGAGCGTTTCCTCGGCCTGATCACGCGTATCGACCTTCTCAACTACCTGCGTCGCCGCGTGCAGTGACGCGAACGCCCATCAGCCGGAGCGCCGCGGCGCCCATCGACGAGTCAGCATGAGCCATTCCAGCAAATCCCAGGGCCTCGGCACGCGCGCGATCCACGCGGGCCAGTCGCCCGATCCGAGCACCGGCGCGGTCATGACGCCGATCTACGCGACCTCGACCTATGCCCAGTCCAGCCCCGGCGTGCACCAGGGTTTCGAGTATTCGCGCTCGCACAATCCGACGCGCTTCGCCTACGAGCGCTGCGTCGCCGATCTCGAAGGCGGCCGCAACGGCTATGCGTTCGCTTCCGGCCTGGCCGCCACCTCGACCGTGCTGGAGCTGCTCGACAGCGGCAGCCACGTCATCGCGATGGACGACGTCTACGGCGGCACCTATCGCCTGTTCGAGCGCGTGCGCCGGCGCTCGGCCGGTCTGGATTTCAGCTGGGTCGATCTGAACGACCGCGCCGCGCTGGAAGCGGCGGTCAAGCCGAACACGAAGCTGATCTGGATCGAGACGCCGACCAATCCGCTGCTCAAGATCGTCGACATCGCCGCGATCGCCGAATTCGCCCGCGCGCGCGGCATTCTCGTCGGTGTCGACAACACCTTCGCCACGCCGATGCTGCAGCGTCCGCTGGAGTTCGGCGCGCACCTGGTCATGCATTCGGCGACGAAGTACCTCAACGGCCACTCCGACATCGTCGGCGGCATGGTCGTGGTCGGCGACGACGCCGAACTGGCCGAGAAGATGACTTTCCTGCAGAACGCCATCGGCGGCGTGCAGGGACCGTTCGACTCCTTCCTCGCGCTGCGCGGTCTGAAGACCCTGCATCTGCGCATGCGCGCGCACTGCGACTCGGCGATGGAGCTGGCGGGCTGGCTGGCGACGCATCCCAAAGTGGAAAAGGTGCTTTATCCGGGCCTGGCCGATCATCCCCAGCACGCATTGGCCAAGCGCCAGATGGACGGCTTCGGCGGCATGGTCAGCGTCTACGTCAAGGGCGGCTTCGACGGCGCGCGGCGCATGATGGAACAGTGCAAGCTGTTCGCGGTCGCCGAATCCCTCGGCGGCGTCGAAAGCCTGGTCAACCATCCGGCCGTCATGACGCACGCCTCGGTGCCGGCCGAGAACCGCGCGCGCCTGGGCATACACGACAATCTCGTGCGCCTGTCGGTCGGCGTGGAGGACGTGGCCGACCTGCGCGCCGAGCTGGACGCGGCGCTGGCGGCGGTCTGAACCGTGGCAACGGCGGTGATGCGCACATGAGCGGCCGCGGCGGGCTCGGCACTTTTCTGGCCGGGCCGTTTGCGGCCTTCGGCCGCCACCGGTCGCTGACGCGGGAACTGACCAAGCGCGACGTGCTCGGCCGCTATCGCGGCGCGAGCTTCGGTCTGCTCTGGTCGGTGCTGAGCCCGTTCCTGATGCTGATCGTCTACTCGATCGCGTTCGGTTCGGTGTTCAAGAGCCGCTGGCCGCAGCAGGTCGACGGCGGCCCGGACTACACGCTGATCCTGTTCGTCGGCCTGATCGTGCATGGCTTCTTCACCGAATGCCTGACGCGGGCGCCGACGCTCGTCGTCGGCAACCCGAGCTACGTCAAGCGCGTGGTGTTTCCGCTGGAAATCCTGCCCTGGCCGATGGTGCTGTCGGCGTTCTTCCACCTGCTGATGAATCTTGCCGTCCTGCTGTTGCTGTATGCGTTGCGCTACGGCATGCCGCCGCCGACCGTGCTGCTGTTTCCGCTCGTGATGCTGCCGCTGGCCCTGGTCGGCGCCGGTACCGGCTGGCTGCTCGCTTCGCTCGGGGTCTATCTGCGCGACATCTCCCAGATCACCGGCGTGCTCGCGGCAGCGATGCTGTTCCTGTCGTCCGCGGTCGTGCCGGTGGAGACTCTGGCGCCGCGCTATCAGCTGGTATTCCGCCTCAATCCGCTCAGCTTCATCATCGACCAGGCGCGCAACGTCGCCCTGTGGAACCAGATGCCGGACTGGCGCGGGCTGCTGCTGTATGCGGCGGCCGCGCTGCTGTTCTGCTATCTCGCGCATGCCTGGTTCCGCGCCACGCGTTCGGGATTCGCCGATGTCCTCTGAACTGGCGATCCGCGTCGACGGCGTAGGCAAGGCCTTCGCGGTCTACGACAAGCCGTATCACCGGCTGCTGCAGCAGCTGTTTCCGCGCGCCGGCCGTTCCTGGCACCGCGAGTTCCACGCGCTGCGCGACATCAGCTTCGAGGTCGGCCGCGGCGAGACCGTGGGCATCGTCGGCCGCAACGGTTCGGGCAAGTCCACCCTGCTGCAGATCATCTGCGGCACCCTGGCGCCGAGCCGCGGCAGCGTGCAGGTCAACGGCCGCGTGGCTGCGCTGCTGGAGCTCGGCGCCGGCTTCAATCCGGAGTTCAGCGGCCGCGAGAACGTCTATCTCAACGCCACGGTGCTCGGCCTCACGCGCGAGGAGATCGACCGGCGCTTCGACGAGATCGCCGCGTTCGCCGACATCGGCGAGTTCATCGAGCAGCCGGTCAAGAGCTATTCCAGCGGCATGTACGTGCGCCTGGCGTTCGCCGTTGCGATCAACGTCACGCCCGACATCCTCGTCGTCGACGAGGCGCTGTCGGTCGGCGACGAGGCGTTCCAGCGCAAATGCCACGCGCGCATCGACCGCATGCGCGACAACGGCACGACGATCCTGTTCGTGTCGCATTCGGCCGGCATGGTCGTGGAGCTGTGCAATCGCGCCGTGCTGCTGGACCGCGGCGAGCTGCTGCTGCAGGGAACGCCCAAGCACGTCATCTCGCGCTACCACCGGCTGCTGTATGCGCCGACCGACCGGGCCGAGGAACTGCGCGACCAGCTGCGCAGTGACGCGGCGGTCGCCGTCGATGCGACCGTCGCGGTCCTGCCCGTCAAGAGCGACGACGAGAGCTACTACGATCCGGGCCTCGTGCCGCAGAGCACGCTGAAATACCCCTCGCGCGGCGCCGAGATCGTCGATCCGCACCTGTGCACGCCGGCCGGACGCCGGGTCAACGTGCTGCGCGCGGGACAGGAATACGTCTACACCTACCGCGTGCGTTTCGAGCGCGGCGCGAGCGGCGTGCGCTGCGGCATGCTGTTCAAGAGCATGACCGGTCTGGAACTGGCCGGCGGCGCGACCGCACTGCCGGCCGATGCGTTGCCGGTGGTCGATGCGGGGCAGGAGCTCGTCGTGCGCTTCTGCTTCCGCTGCCTGCTCGCGCCCGGGGTCTACTTCGCGAACGCCGGCGTGCTCGGGCTCGAGGGCGAGGGCGAGACCTATCTGGACCGGCGTATCGACGCGGTCATGATGCGGGTCATGCCCGACCCGGCGCGTCTGGCCACGGGCTACGTGGATCTGGATCTGAGCAGCGAGATCGAGGCGGCTTCCGCAGGAGACAGTGATGAGTGAGCGCCAGGCGATTCTCGTCCTGGGCATGCACCGCAGCGGTACGTCGGCGCTGACCCGGGTGCTGAACCTGCTCGGCGCGGAACTGGGTTCGCGCCTGATGCCGGCGGTCAGCGGCAACAACGAGAACGGCTTCTGGGAAAACCAGGATGCCGTCGACATCCACGAAGCGCTGCTGACCGAGCTGGGCCGCAACTGGCACGACATCCGCGAGATGCCGGCGGGCTGGGCTGCCTCGGAAGCTGCCGCGCGCGCGCGCGCGGCAATTCGCCGGCTGGTTTCCGACGATTTCGCTGCCGCGCCGCTGTGGGCGCTGAAGGATCCGCGACTGTGCCGGCTCGTGCCGCTGTGGCTGGACGTGCTCGGCGAGTACGGCATCGGCGTGCGGTTCGTCATCGTGCTGCGTTCGCCCGACGAGGTCGCCGCCTCGCTGCAGGCGCGCGACGGCTGGTCGCGTGCCGTGTCGCGCCTGCTCTGGCTGCAGCACATGCGCGAGGCGGAACAGGCGACGCGCGGTCATCCGCGCTGTGTCGTGCATTTCGACGAACTCATCGAGAACTGGAGCGGCGTGGCCGGCCGCATCGCGCGCGAACTCGGACTGGCCTGGCCGGTGCAGCCGGCGAGCGTGGCCGCGCAGATCGCGACCTTCATCGACCCCCGAGCGCGTCATCATTCCTACGCGCGGCCGCTGCAGGACGCGGCCGAGCTGCCGGAACAGCTGTATGCGGCCTTCGAGCGCGCGCGCACCGAAGCGAGCGCCTGGGACGAGATCGCGCAGCTCGGCGCGGCCTACGAGCAGGCCGTCGCGGTATTCGGACCCTGCGTCAGCGAGCTGACCGCGCAGGTGCGCTCGGTCGACGAGCTGCGCCACTATTTCGAAGCGCTGCATACCAGCGAGCTGGAGCAGTTGCAGCAGGCGCGCCAGTCGCTCGCGCTGCAGGACGGCCTGGGCGCGGTCACTGCGGCGCTCGGCGAGATGACCGCCCATCAGCAGCGCCGCGACGCGGAAACGCACGGCGGCATGGCGCAGCTCGCGGCGGCGCTGCAGCAGCAACAGCAGGGGCTGGCCGCGCTGGCCGAACAGATGCAGGGCCAGCTGGCCGTGCTGGCGGACGAGCAGGCACGCTGGCAGCAGCAACTGATACAGCGCGACGAGGCCATCCGGCGCGAGATCGCAGGGAGCGTGATGCAGATCGACCTGCAGGCGCTCGGCGATGCGGTCGGCGCCTTGGCGCAGCAGATTTCCGCGCAGCAGACGCGCGGTCCGTGGCGACGCTGGTGGGGCGGCCGTTGAGCGGTTCGGGGGAGGAATCGGCGTGATGCTCGCAGTAAGACCGTTGAACGACCTGGAGGCCGGCCGTCCAGCGCCCGGCTTCGCCGGCAGCTGGCTTTCGCGCAGCGGCGATCCGCAGTTCGGCCTGATGCCGGCGGACGCGACCTTGCCGCCCGGCTGGTACCGGCTGGAGCTGCGCTGGCGTCTGTTCGGCGGCCGTATCGAAGCGCCGGCGCTCTATCCGGATTATGGCGACGGCCCGGGCGAGGCGACCGTCATCGCATTGGACATCCGCGGCAGCGACGAGCGCTGCAGCATGCTGCTGTACTTTGCCCGGCCGGTGCGCGCGCTGCGTTTCGATCCGTCCACGCAGGCCTGCGAATTCGCCCTGGATGTGCCGGTGCTGCGGCCGATGGCCGCGGCCAGCGTCGCCCGCGACCGCTTCGTCTGGATGCTGCGGCACGGGCTGCCGGCCTGGAGCATCTGGACGCGGCTGCGCACGCAGAGCGCCGGCAACATGCAGCAGCTCGCGGAATCCATGGTGCGCGAATCGGTGCTCCCGCCGGCGCCGCCGCCGGCTCCTCCGCGCGTCGTCGCGCTCACGCGCAACCTGTTCAACGGCGTCATCGCGGCACGTGCCCAGGGCGAGAGCTGGCGCACGATCGTCGGCAACGCGTTTCGCGCGTTCGGCACCGACGGCGTGCGCGGTTTCGGCGGGCGCCTGCACCGCTTCGTGCATGCGCCGGGCCGCGGCGGTTCGGCCGATTCGAGCTACGAGCGCTGGGTCGACCAGGACAACCTCGCGATCGAGGCGCCGGATTCGGGGCCGCTGATCAGCGTCATCGTGCCGGCCTACAAGCCGCCGGCCGGTTTCCTCGCGGCGGCCATCGACAGCGTGCTCGGCCAGACCTACACGCGGTTCGAGATCTGCGTTTCCGATGATGCCTCCGGCGACGCGGGGACGCTCGAACTGCTGCGCGCCTATGCCGCGCGCGACCCGCGCGTGCGCTACATCGTGCGCGAGGAGCGCGGCGGCATCGCCGCGAATACCAATTCGGCGCTGCAGCTCGCGCAGGGCGACTACGTCGTTTTTCTCGACCACGACGACCTGCTGCAGCGCGATGCGCTGGCGCATCTGGCCACCGCGGTCAACGCCGGCACGGCCGGCGACGTCGTCTATTCCGACCACGACTGCCTGGGCCCCGACGGACATCGGCGCAATCCGTTCTTCAAGCCGGACTGGAGTCCGGACCTGTTCCTGGCGCAGATGTACCTCGGCCATTTCGTCGCGATACGGCGCGAACTGCTGCAGCAGGTCGGCGGACTGCGTTCCGGCTGCGACGGCTCGCAGGACTACGATCTGGCTCTGCGCTGCATCGCCGCCGGCGCACGCGTCACGCACATTCCGCACGTGCTGTACCACTGGCGCCAGCATCCGGACTCCACCGCGGCGAACCCGGGCTCCAAGCCCTACGCGCACGAGGCCGGCCGCAAGGCCATACAGCATTATCTCGATACGCAGAGTCCCGGCGCGGTCGCCGGCGACGGCGAGCATCTCTTCACCTACGACGTGCGCTACCCGCTGCCGACGCCGGTGCCGCGCGTGGCCATCCTGATCCCGACGCGGGACCGTGTGGACCTGCTCGCGCCGTGCCTGGCCTCGATCTTCGGGCGCACGGCCTATGCGAACTACGAAGTCGTCGTCATCGACAACAATTCGGTGGAACCGGCGACGCAGGACTATTTCGCCGAGGCCGGCGCGGCGCATCCGAACCTGCGCGTACTGCCGGCGCCGGTGCCGTTCAACTGGTCGCATCTGAACAATCTCGGCGCCGCCGCCGTCGAGGCGGACGTGCTGGTCTTCCTCAACAACGACACCGTGGTGATTTCGCCGGACTGGCTGCAGCGCCTGGCCGAGAACGCGCTGCGTCCGCAGGTCGGCGTCTGTGCGCCGCTGCTGCTGTACGAGGACGGCACGATCCAGCATGCCGGCGTCGTCGTCGGCATGGGCGGCTGGGCCGACCACGTCTACAAGGGCGATCCGCCGCAGCATCGGCAGGATCTGTTCGTGTCGCCGATGCTCCGGCGCAACGTGCTGGCGGTGACCGGCGCCTGCATGGCCGTCGCCGCGGACAAGTTCCGCGAGCTCGGCGGTTTCGACGAGGAATTCATCGTCTGCGGCAGCGACGTCGACCTGTGCCTGCGCGCCTGCCGCAGCGGGCTGCGCAACGTCTACCTGCCGGAAGCGCGGCTCTACCATTACGAATCCAAGACGCGCGATCCGCGCGCCATTCCCGAAGTCGACTTCGTGCGCTCGGCGGCGAGCTACGGCGACTACAGGACCGTCGGCGATCCGCTGTACAACCGCAACCTCGATCCCATGCGCAGCAGCCCGCATCTGAATCCGTCGACGCGCAGCCCTGCCTGAGCGCGGACGCGGGTCGCCGCCGACGGCGGCAATGTGGAAGGAGTAGCCAAGTGAATAAATTGTCCATGTGCCGGCGATTCCGGCCGATGGCGCCGGCGCGCGGCGCAGCGCCGGCGGCGTGGCGGCCGTGAAGCTGCTGCGAGTGCTGCGTTCGGGATTCGCCCTGCTGCGCGAGCGCGGCGTTTCCGCCGTGCTGGAGCCGCAGATCGCCACGGCGATTCCGGAGATCACGCCGTTCGGCCTGCGTGCGCAGGCGGATGCGTCGCCGCGCCTCAATCTGCTGTTGCCGTCGATCAACCCCGAGCACTATTTCGGTGGCGCGGATACGGCAGTCAAGCTGTATCGCGAACTGCTGGAGCGGTTTGCGCGTTCGCGCATCATCCTGCTCGACAGCCATCCGCGCGAAGAGGCGCTGCGGCGCTTTCCCGACCATGTCGCGGTCGATTGCGGCGACGACGCGGCCACGGCACCGCGCCAGATCGTCGCCTTCAACCAGCGCTACGGCCGCACCGTGCCGGTCGGCAGCGGCGATCGCTGGATGGCCACGGCGTGGTGGACGGCCTATGCCGCCCAGCGCGCGGCGGACTGGCAGCAGGAGCAGGGCTGGCGCCGCACGCCGCTGTTGTATTTCATCCAGGATTTCGAGCCCGGCTTCTATCCCTGGTCCAGCCAGTCGGCGGTGGCGCTGAGCACCTACCGTCCGCAGTCCGACCTCGGCGTATTCAACACCTCGCTGCTGCGCGACTACTTCGTCGGCCAGGGCATCAGCTACCGCAGCCAGGCCGTGATCGAGCCCGGCCTGAATGCGTCGCTGCGGCCGGTGCAGATTCCTGCCGCGCCGCGCGAGCGCACGATGCTCGTCTACGCGCGTCCGTCGGTGCCGCGCAACGCCCTGCCGCTGATCTGCGAAGGCCTGCGCACCTGGGGCTGGAAGGATGCGCGCTGCCGCGACTGGCAGGTGCTCGGCGTGGGCGAACTGGATCGGGATCTGGATCTCGGCCCGTTCGTGCTGCGCGGCATCGGCAAGCTGAGCCTGCAGGACTATCGCGAGCGCCTGCAGCGTTCGGCCATCGGCCTGTCGCTGATGCTGTCGCCGCACCCGAGCTATCCGCCGCTGGAAATGGCCGCCTTCGGCATGTCGACGATCACGAACCGTTTCGCCAACAAGGATCTGGGGCAATGGTTCGCCAACGTGGTGTCGCTGGAACAGGCCTCGCCCGAGGCCATTGCCGCGGCGCTGCGCCAGGAAGTCGATCGCTGGGAGAATGCGCAGATGACGCAATGCTGGCCGGTGCCGCAGCATCCCTTCGTGGACGGCGATGGCCAGTCCGGCGCGCTCGGCCCGGTGCGGGCCTGGATGGACGCATCATGGTAGGCGGCCGGCTGCGCAAGTCCGCGCTTTTTTTGCAGGAATTCCTGCGCTACAGTCCTCGATCCTTTGCTACCCGTTGGGCCGATGCCATGAGACAGATCACGCTGGCGGAAATCTCGAACGGCGGCGAGCGCATGACGCATCTGTGGAAGAACGATTGCTACTACGCGCATCTTTCCGTCTATGCGTTCGCGCTGCCCCTGATGACCGGCCGGCGCGTGCTGGATGGTGGTTCCGGCGCCGGTTACGGCGCGGCCTGGCTGGCCGACCACGGCGTTGCCGAGGTCAATGCCATCGAGTTCGAGCAGCTGGCCGTGGATTTCTCGCAGCAGCATTTCGGCGGCCGGCAGAACCTCAACTACCGCCAGGGCAGCATCGAATCGCTGCCGCACATCGCCGACCAGTCGATGGAGGCGATCTTTTCCTCCAACGTCATCGAGCACGTGCCGAACCCGTGCAACGTGTTCCGTGAATTCGCCCGCATCCTCAAGCCGGGCGGCGACGTCCTGATCGCCGTGCCGCCGGTCACCTGCAAGGCGGCGCTGGAGCTGGACCTGACCAATCCGCACCATCTGCACCACTGGACGCCGCGCCAGTGGTTCGAGGTCATGTCGCGCTACTTCAACTCCATCATGCCGATCCGGCACACCTACCTGCGCGACGACATCGTGCTGGATTTCGCCAATACGCCGGAACAGACGCGCATCTCCGAGCACGACTTCGTGTTCCCGATCGCACCGCTGGACGAGCTGTACACCAAGCACACGTTCTCGGCGACGTTCATCGTGCGCGACCCCAAGCCGCTGCACGAGCTGCCGCCGCACGGCACCTTGCCGTCGTTTGCGCCGGACAGCGCGCTCGAACGCTGAAACTCCGCCGGCCGGATTCCGGCGCCGCGGCGGGGGTTGCCGCCGCGGCGCCGCGTTTCAGGCGGCCTGCGGCTTGCGGCCGCTGTAATACACGGCGCAGGCCAGCTCCTCGATGTTCTTCTCGCTGAAATTGTCCTGCCAGCGCAGGCTGAACGGGTTGCTGTGGG
Organism: Lysobacteraceae bacterium SCN 69-320; assembly: GCA_001725155.1. Taxonomy (GTDB): domain Bacteria; phylum Pseudomonadota; class Gammaproteobacteria; order Xanthomonadales; family Rhodanobacteraceae; genus Tahibacter. Next base: position 99,085 of record MEFP01000001.1, read on the forward strand.
CTTCGGCCAGGATCTCCGCCACGGTCGCATTACTGAACGCCTCGCGATCTTCCGGCGACAGCATCTCGCTCCAGCGCCGCAGCACCCATTCCAGCGTGAACATCGGGCCCTGCCAGCGATGCACGCCGACCTTCTGCAGCTCGAAGGCTTCCATGACCTTGCTGATGCCGCGCGTGGTCATGTTGAAGTAGTGGTGCGGGAAGGCGTGATACGGCTGCAGGAACGCCGTTTCCACGTAGATTTCGCCCCCGGGCTTCATCGCCCGATACAGGTTCTCGGCGCAGACGAACGGCTGCTGCACATGTTCGAACACGGCGCCGGAAATCACGCCGGCAAACACGCCGTCGCGGAACGGCAGCTGTTCGCCGCTGCCGACGACGTCGACGTGGGTCATCGCGAACACGTCCATCTTGACGATGTTCTCGGCCGACTCGGGATTGTTGCCGGAGCCGAAGTCCAGCACCGGATGCGGCGCTGCGCGCTGGGCGACGTCGCGCCACTGGCCGGTATACGGATTGCCGATCACGACCTCGTCGGCGAACGAGATGCCGTCTTCGGCCCGCGGCAGCATGATCGGCGTACCGTTGTGGACAACATAGGATTTTCCACAGCCGCAGCAGACGATTTCCTGCTCCGAGGCCAGGCGCAGCTCCACGCCGTTGCAAGCGATGCACTTGAGCAGGGGAAGAATGAAATTCTCCAGGCGTTGAAGCTTGTTCTGCATGAGGTACTGTCCCTGGGGTGATGGCGGATCGGGAACGGGGGAATCGACCCTGGAGTATCGCCGGCTGGCTGCGGCCTGGGAAGCATGCCGCGGCCCGGGCAGGCCGCAGGACGGCCGGTTCAGTGGGCGGCGGCGTTCGCCGGAACGAATTGCAGCGCGCCGAGCACGGTCCAGTCGCAATCGGTCGACGCCTGCGGCGTTTCGCCCCCGCTGAACCGGAACACGATCGGCGTTCTGCCGTCGCTGTCGAAGGCCGGAACCTCGAACGGCAGATTGCCGCGATCCGTGTCCACCCGCAGCGGATCAATATGCCGCGAGAAAAGCGCCTGGGCCGGCTGCGCATCGCTGCCGGCGAGGAACACCTGCAGGCTGGCGCCGTCGGAGCTCGGACATACGCCGGGGGCATAGGCCTGCGAGCGCAGGCCGAAGCGGCCCTGCGCGCGCCAGCGGCCCGGCGGCAGCACGAAATCGACCATCGACGGCGCGTGCATGAACAGCATGTCCTCGCCGAGGTTGCGGATCATCTGCGGCGGCACGGGGCTCTTTTCGGCGTGCGGCACATGGCTGAAGCCCGGGTAGAAGCTGCGGCGCGCGGCTTCGGGCAGCTCGGCCAGATCCTTGCGCGGCAGGTCCACCGGCTGCAGCGCATAGCGGACGCGCGGCGCGAACAGGCTGGCCAGGGCCGGCGCGCGCGCGAGGAAGCGCAGCGTGGTCGGATGCACCTCGTGCTTCCTCGCGTACCAGCTCAGATAGGCGGCGTTGTCGGGCAGCAGCGGCGAGACCAGTGAGCCGGCATCGCCGCGGCTGCGCGCGACGCGATAGTCGCGCGTGCTGCCGTCGTCGGCGGTTACCTGCAGGCTGATCGCGGGCTCGCGAAATACGGCCGTATACAGCTTGCCGAGCGTGCTGAGCTCCACGCGATAGAACAGGACCTGGGCGGTCGCTGCGGCCGGCACGGCGAATGGCTCGCCGAATGCGGCCTCGCGCCATTGTTCGGCGGGCGGCGGCTGCAGCGGTGCTGCGGCGGCACTGCGCTCGAGCAGCACATAGCCCTTCTCGTAGCCGACCGGCGCATAGGCGCGCAGGGCCGCCAGCTGCGCGAGCGGGTCCTCGTTGCCCGGCAGATAGGCGTCGATGGCCTGCAGCTTGAACAACAGGAACTGCGGACCGTCGGCGCTGAGCAGCCTGGTCTCGTTGAGCCGTGCCAGCGCCGTTGTGTGCGTGCTGTAGCCCTGGAACGCCGGGCGCGGCGTGTAGTTGAAGTCGTTGAGCAGCACGACGCCCTGCTCGTACATCAGCAGATCGACGCCGGCCCCGCCGATGCGCTCACGCGAAGCCGGCAGATCGACCTGCCGGGCACCCATCTGCCAGCTCGCCTGGTAAGCGTCGCGCACGCGCGAAGGTGTGAACAGGTTGCGCAGCGAAAAGCTGACAAAGTTCAGGTTGTTGCGTGCGGTCGGCGCAAAGCCGCCGAGCAGGATGTAGGTCAGCAGCAGCCCGGCCAGGGAAATGGCGGCAACCGCAGCGGGTTGCCAGAGCCGGCGCTCCGGCGCCGGGGCGCGGCGCAGCGCCACGGCCAGAAATGCGATCAGCGAAGCCGCGCCGAGGAAGATGCAGACGTGCCCGTCGGCGCGGATGTAACCGGCTTTCCAGGTCAAGGCCAGGGTCAGCAGCAGGAACGCGCCGAGCGCGCGCCGCCCCCGGTCCGGGCCGCGTGCCAGCAGCAACGGTGCGAGGCAGGCGACGGTCACTGCCAGGACCGTGAGGCCGGCCAGGTCGATCGACAGCTCCGGCGTGTAGCCCATGCTGGAGTTGTAGCCGCCGCTGATCTCCAGGCCGCGCCGGAAGAATGACGGCAGCGAGGCCAGATGTTGGCCCGCCGCCGTCCAGAGCCCGAGCAGCAGCGCCATCGCGATCGCTGCAGCGGCGGCCGCAGCCCGCGGGCGGCGCGCGAGCAGCAATTGCAGCAACGCATGGCCGACAAAGGCCAGCCACAGCAGCAGGAAAGTGAACTTGGTCAGTGCGATCACGCTCAGCGCGAACAGCACGAGGAGGCCGAACGGGGCGCCCGCCCCGCGGCTGCGCGCGTCTTCCTGCACGAATACCGCGGCCAGGGCAAACATCAGATACCAGCCGACGTCGACCATGATCATCGGTGCCCAGGCCAGCAGCAGCAGCGCCAGGGCGAGCTGGGCCGCGGTCGGCAGACGCAGGGCGAAGCGTGTCACCAGCAACGCCCAGGTCACGCCCAGCAGCACCTGGGCGGCAAAGTAGAGCGTATAGGTCTGCGGGTGATAGTTGGCGATCGGGATCAGGAATCCCAGCGGCCCGTAGGTGAAGACGATGTCACTGCCGGACTGCAGGCCGCGGGAGAAGGCCCAGCTGAGCACTGCTGTCCAGGAGCCATCCAGCGAATCGATGGCTGCCGGAATGCCGACGCGGAACAGAGCGACGAAAGCGGCGATGCCGGCGAGCAGTGCGCCCAGGAGCGAACCGCCGCTCCGCACGGCGGGAGCCGGTTGCCAACGATCGTCGACGGTGGTCGGGAGGTGGCTCATCGGAGCGGTGCGCCAAAAAAGCGGACAGACATCCTACCGTGAAGCCCCGGGACTGGATATCGGCCGCGCCGGCAACGGCCGTCGGTACGCGCTCAGCGAAACGACAGGTATTTGTGCGCAAAGAAGCTCGTGAGCACCGGCGTTGCGACCCCGGCCGCATGAGCGATCGTGTCTGCGTGTTCGAGCACGCCAATCGCGGGCAGCACGTGGCGCGCCAGCAGCAGGCTGACTGCTATCGTCTGTACCAGCGCGAACAGGTTGACCAGCGTGAACCACAGCGCCTGCCGGTGCACGGGCTGGGTGGAATCGCGGAAGACCAGGCGCCGGTTGAGCACGAACGCCGTGCTCAGCCCTATGCAGAACGCCGCGACGATGGCCGGTACATAGGGCAGTACCTGGCTGAAGGCGATGCGCGAACCGAAATTCGCCGCCGCGGCGAAGCCGCTGACGGCGACGAAGGCGAGGAACCGCCGCGAGATCATCGGGTGTCGCGCGGCTGCTGCGGCGAAGGCCGGCGCATCAGCGCTTTTCCGCGACGACGAACGCCTGTTTGCCGAGCACCGGCCAGGCCAGCGGCACCTTCAGATAGAGCTGGACCAGCCACGGCGCCTGCGGCAGCCGGCTCTTGGTCGTATACGGCAGGAAGCGCGCGATGACCGTGGTCGGCTCCAGTCCGGCCAACTGCAGGCCCTCGACGAGGCTGCGCTCGGTCAGTGGCGTATGGTGGTCGAAATAGTCCCAGTATTCGCCGGGCAGATAGCGGATGTTCGGCTGCAGGATCATGACGCGGCCGCCCTTGCGCAGGATGCGCTGCGACTCGCGGAACGTGTCGAGCACGAGGTCCTTGCTCGGCAGGTGCTCGAGGAAGTTGCTCATGAACACGACGTCGACGCTGTTGCCGGCGAGCTCGCGGATTGCCGTGCAGGACTCGTTGATCACGCGCACGTCCGGCGCGGCGAAGCGGCGCACGTCCGGATTCAGATCCACGGCGATCTTGCTGCCGGCGCGGATGTTGTTGATGAACTCGCAGTAGCCCGCGCCGATGTCGACGACGGTGTCGCTGGGTTTCACGTAGCGGCTGAAGAAGTCGCTGCAGAGCACTTTCCAGATCGCATGCTTCTGCGCCAGCGCCGTTTCGGGAAAACGCTGGTTGTACAGTTTGTCGAGTTCGACGTTGGAATCGGCCATGACGGGGCTCATGCTAGCGCGACGCGTGCCAGGGCCTTGGCGACCTTGACGCTTTCGCAGATGGAACGGTCTTCGGGGTAATAGTACGCGGTGTCGGCCATGCAGAAGCCCTCGATCGGGCTCTGCATCGGCGGCAGCATCGCATAGTAGCCCGGCGGGCAGACGGCCTGGGCGTAGTCGTAGCGGTGGCAGTGGCTGGCCAGCACCCAGTCGCGCGAGAACGCCGGATTCAGCCGCGGCAGATAGCTCAGCACTTCCTCGATGAATGCCGCGTTGTCGCGGGCGAATTTCGGATGCGTCTTCGGCATGTAGAACGGCGCGTAGACGATGGCCGGCCCGGCGTTCGGATTCAGGTTGGAATATTCGATGACGCCGGGAATGTCGATGCCGTCGTCGCAGATGTTCATCCAGAAGTTTTCGCTGAGCGGCTGCCGCAGCTTGAGGATCACGCAGACCACCGGGATGTTCTCCAGCGCGCGGATGCGCGCGGCGAACGCCTCGGGCAGGTCCGGCGCCAGCCGCGGCACGTGCTGGATCGGCGCAGTGCTGACGACGCGATCGACCGGGATCGTGCGGCCGCCGACCGTGATGCTGTCGACCTTGCCCGCAGGCGCGTTGACGCGCTCGATGCCGGCGGACAGATGGATGCGGCCGCCGCGCGCGAGCACGGCCTCCTGCATCTTGCGCAGCAGCGTTTCCGAACCGCCTTCGATATAGCCCAGTGACTCCTGGAACAGATTCCTGCGCGACAGCGCCACGCGCTTGATGCGCGTGCCCAGCCAGGCTGCCGACAGCTGGTCCTTGTACTCGTAGAACTTCAGATGGAACAGGCGTTCCCAGAGCACTCCGTAGGCGCGTTCGCCGAGGTTGCGCTTGAGCCAGTCAGTGACGCCGACCTTGTCGAGCGCGCGCCAGTCCTTGATGCTCTTGGTGCGCATCACATGCAGCGCGTAGCGGAACTTGTCGATCCAGCCGAGCTTGTCGAAGCCCAGCAGCGCGAACGGCGTACCCCACTTGTACAGCCGGCCCTGGCAGTAGAAGCCCATCTTCGTGTCGGTCCACTTGAGCTTGTCGGCGATGCCGAGTTCGCCCATGAGCTCGAACAGCGGATCGTCGGTCTTGCAGACGAAGTGGTAGTAGCGCTCGATCTGCAGGCCGTCGAAATCGAAGGCCGCCGACATGCCGCCGATGCGGTCGTCGCGTTCGTAGACGTCGACTTCGTGGCCGGCCTTGAGGATTTCCATCGCGGCCATCAGCCCCATGGGGCCGGAACCGATCACGGCATAACGCTTGGGTGCGGACATCAGGTCATCAGCTCTCTGTCGAAAGGTGGGGCGCCGCGGCAGCGGTGCGCGACCGGGTTGCGTCGGCGGCGCACATCATGGCGCCGGCTCGGCGTCGAACAGGCTGCGCGAGACCAGGGTCCGGCATTGCGCGGCGCTGAGCTCGATGTGCCAGACCTGGTCGAGGCCGCCGTGGGTATGGATCGGCACCTTGTAGGGCTCCGGCGAGTGCATGCAGGCGGCGATCTCGGCACGCCAGTCCAGATGCGCATGCGTGCGGCGACCGTTTTCCAGCGCGTTGCGCGTGGCGAATGCGAGCAGCATGCAGCTCGCCAGCCGCATGCCGGCTTTGTCGAGCGATGCCAGTTGCACCAGGATCCAGCTGAGCACCACGAACGCGAAGAAGAAATAGCGTGCAGCGGAGTAGGCTGGATTGATGTTCTCGATCGGCAGCCGCAGCACGGCCGATGCGATGCCTGCGCCCAGCGAGCCGCCGAGCAGGATGAAGGTCAGGCCGAGCTCGCGCCGGTACGCGATCCAGCTCACGACGATGAAGGCGATCAGTGCGAGGCCAAGGTACAGCGCCAGGCCGGACTGCACGAAATTGTTGCCGACCGCCAGGTAGTAGCCGAAAAACTTCTCGATGATGAGATCGAACTTCAGCGACGAGCGGGCTTCCTGGACCGCGCCGTGGACCGCGTGATACTGCAGCGCTGCGAACGCGAGCGCGATGATCGCCGCGACGATATCGTCGCGGCGCCGCAGCACGGCTGCGCGCAGGACGTACAGCGGTGCAATGCCGATGATGAGCGGCGAGGAGAGGGCGCCGACGGCGAGCAGGAACAGGCGCAGCAGCGGCCGGCGTCCTTCCTCGTTCCAGTACAGCGGCAGCAGCGCGAGCAGCGAGATCCACCAGAACACCAGCAAGGTCACGCCGAACACTTCCGCTTCGGTCGGTATGAACAGGATGGCCAGCGCGCAGCCGAACGGCCAGCGCAGGCGGGTCGGGGCGAACGCGACGGCGGCGAGAACGCCGTAGCTCGCCAGCAGGGTCAGCACGAAGCTGATTTCGGGAGACCAGAGGAACGACAGTTGCATGGACAGCACGCTGATGAATTTCATCGGCACGCTGTAGTAGCCGGCGATCGTATGGAATACCGAGGCCCAGCCCGACGCCAGATAGTCGGGAAGGTTGACGACGCCGTCTTCTCCCCAGATATACGGAGCGGCAAACTGATCCGGGCGCCGGTACAGCAGGACGAGCAGCAGCGCCGCCGCCAGCAGCAGCGCCTGCTGCAGCCGAGTCGGGAAGGCACGTCGCGCGGCGGGTTGCGGGATGGCGTCGGAAACGGTGGCGCTGGTCGTCATGTGGCGTGGCTCGGTTGCGGCACTCGGGCATGCCGATGCGATCGGCGGAAAATTCGACTCGGGATTTCAATGGTCGCGGCAGCCCTAGCGGAAAATCCGCAAGGAGCGCCAGGCTGCGCAGGTCAGACGGCCCATTCCGCGCGACCGCAACGAAACCAATTCAGCGCTCCAGCACGATGTGGGCATAGCGCGGATCGCAATAGCTCTCGCGCACCGCCTCGGCGAACGGCGTCTGCTCGACGCCGAACACGGCTTTGGTGTCCACGCCGGTGAACTCGTCGCCGGCGGTCAAGGCGTCGAGCTGCGCCGCGGTGAACGGCGGCTTGCGGCTGAACAGCGCGTAGATCTTGAGCAGCGCCTTGAACAGCCAGTACGGGATGTGCACGACCGGCGTGCGCAGGCCCTTGGCGCGCTTGATCGTGTGGATGATGTCGACGTAGTCGATGCGCGTGTCGCCACAGACGTCGTAGATCGCGCCGGCCGGCTGCGTCTGGATGCACCGGACGATGCAGCGGCAGAAGTCGCGCTCGTACAGCGGCTGGCGCATGTAGCGGCCGTGGCCCGGGATCGGGAACACCGGCACCTTCGCCATGAAGCGCGACAGCCAGCCCAGGTGCTTGGGATCGAACCAGCCGAACATCAGGGTCGGCCGCAGCACGCAGTGGGCGAGGCCGCTGTCGACGACGAGCTTTTCCTGCGCCTTCTTGGTGTTCGTGTAGTCGTCGTCGGCGACCGAATTGACCACCGACGAGCTGATGTGCACGAGATACGGCACGCCGTGCTGCTGCGTCGCGGCGAGCACGAGCCGCGTCGCCTGCTCGTTGTTGCGCACGAACTCCTCGGGAAACTTGCCGGTGATCTGCGCATGCAGCTGCACGATGCAGGCCGCGCCGGCGAAGCTGTCGGCCCAGGCGCCGGGTTCGGCCAGGTCCGCCTCGATCGTCTGCACGTCCGGATGCAGCTCGCGCAGGATCGCGAGATTGTGCGCATGCTTGTCGATCGCGACGAGGTTCACATAGCCCTGCGCCTTGAGCTCGACGACGAGGTTCTGGCCGACAAGACCGGCCGCGCCGGTCAGCACGAGCTTGTCGGTCCTGGCCGGCGTCACAGCTTCACCCGCTTGAACACGAACTCCGGCACGCTGCGGATCACGCCCATGATCGGCCACCAGAACCACGGCAGGTAGGCGACGCTGCGGCGCTTGTCGATGGCCTTGACGATGCCGGCGGCGACGGCGTCGGGCTGGGCCCAGAGCGCGCCCTTGGGGAAGTCCTTCGTCATCGGCGTGTCGACGAAGCCGGGCTTGATCGTCAGCACGTTGACGCCGGACTTCTGCAGGCGCTGGCGCAGGCCCGACAGGAATGCGGTCACGGCGGCCTTGGCCGCGCCGTAGACGTAGTTCGACATGCGGCCGCGGTCGCCGGCGACCGAGGAGATCACGGCGATGTCGCCGTAGCCCTGGGCGGCGAAGCGGTTGGCGATCGGCGTCAGCAGCGCCATGACGCTGAGCGCGTTGACGTCGAATTCGCGGCGCAGCGTGTCCACCGATTCCTGCGCCTGGTTCTGGTCGGTCAGCGTGCCGTGGGCGATCAGCACGGTGTCGAGGCCGCCGAGTTCGCGCTCGGCCAGGTCGATCACGGCGGCCTGGGCGGCGAAATCGGTCACGTCCAGGGTAGCCGTCGCGGTGCGTACGGCGCCGCGCACGCCGAGATCGTCGGCAATGAGCTTGAGTCGCGCCGCGTCGCGGCCGACCAGGCACAGCGCGTCGCCGCGCGCGGCGAACAGGCGGGCGGTCGCTTCGGCAATCGCCGAGGTCGCGCCGACGATGAGGATTCTGCGCATGGTTACTCCGTCACACGGCGCCAGAAGCTCGACGAGAACTTCGGGTCCAGATAAGGCTGCAGGCTTTGCCAGGCCGGGAAATAGCCGCGGAAGCGCGCTCCGGCGACGCGCGCGTCCTTGGCCGGATAGACCGCGCCGCCCGCTCCGGCCACGACCTCGTCGAGCGCGTCGAGCAGCGCGAACGTGGCGGGGCCGCCGTTGGGGAAGTCCAGGGCGAGCGTCGCGCCGGGCCGGGGGAACGACAGGATACCAGCGGACTTGCGCGTGCCGAACACCTTGAGCACGGCCAGGAACGACCCGCTGCCGCTGGCAGCGATGCGCGCGAGCAGTTCGCCCATTCCGGCTTCGGCCGCGGCCGGCGGCAGTACACATTGGTACTGCAGGAAGCCGCGCGGTCCGTAGATGCGGTTCCACCGGCCTATCGCGTCCAGCGGATAGAAATACGGCTCGTAGTGGGTCAGCGCCTGCTGCACGCGGGCGCGCTGGCGGTGGTAGTACAGCGTGTTGAACGCGCGCAGGCTCGCGCGGTTGATCAGCGACAGGGGCGGCGTGAACGGCACCGAAAGGCGGCGCCGCGACGGCCGCGGACCGTCGGCGGCCGGCGCATGGTTGGCGCAGATGAAATGGCCGCGGCCGGCGGCCGCGCCGCGCGCGGCGCAGTCGATCCAGGCCACCGTGTATTCGTAGTCGCGTTCGGCCGCAGCCGACAGCGCGAAGAATTCGGCCAGGCTGCCGAAGCGGTGCGTCTCGCAATTGAGCCACGGCCCGCGCACGCGCTGCAGGCGCAGTTCGGCCCAGGTGATCAGCCCGGTCAGGCCGAGGCCGCCCACGGTCGCGGCGAACCAGTCGGCATTCTCGTGCGCGCTGCACCAGCGCCGGCTGCCGTCGCTGCGCAGCAGCTCGAAGCCGGCGACGTGTTCGCTGAAGCAGCCGTTGACGTGATGATTCTTGCCGTGCACGTCGTTGGCGATCGCGCCGCCAACGGTCACATACTTGGTGCCCGGCGTGACCGGCAGGAACCAGCCCTGGCCGACGACGAGATCGAGGATTTCGCCGAGCAGCACGCCGGCCTCGCAGCGCAGCAGGCCGCGCTCGGCGTCGAACGCGATGAAGCGGTCCAGCCCGCGCGTGCAGAGCAGCGTACCGCCGCTGTTGAGGCAGGAGTCGCCGTAGCTGCGGCCGTTGCCGTGGGGCAATGCGGTGCCGGTGAAGTCCGGCAGCGGTGCGTCGCGGTCGCGCAGCATCAGCAGCCGCTGGTCGTGCGGCTGCGGATAGCGGCCCCAGGACGTGCCGCTCACTCAGATCGCTCCGGCCACGGCGATTGCGCACAGCGCGAGGACCACGCGGCTGACGCGGTCGACGAGCGCGAACACGACCGGATCGTCGTGCATGAGGCCGCGATGCGCGATCAGCCAGACGCGGCTGATCCAGTACAGCAGCAGCGGGCACAGCAGCCACAGCACCTGCGGATGGCGGTACAGCGCTTCGCTGGCCGTGCTGTTGATGTACAGCGCCAGCACCAGCACGCTCATGTAGCCGCTGGCCCCGCCGAGCGACTGGATCAGTGCGATGTCGTCCACCGCATAGCCGCGGCCGCTGGCGCCGGCCCGGCCGCTGTCGACGAGGCCCTGCAGTTCCGTATAGCGCTTGAGCATGGCCAGGCTCAGGAACAGGAACATCGAGAACGCGAGCAGCCAGAACGACAGGCCGCCGCCGATCACGACCGCACCGCCGATGATGCGCACCGTGTACAGCGCGGCGAGCACGACGACGTCGAGCATGACGATGCGCTTGAGCTGCAGCGAATAGGCCAGGGTCAGCGCGTAGTAGCCGGCAAGCACGCCGGCGAACGGCGGCGACACGGCGAATGCGAGTGCGAGGCCGGCCACGGCAAGCAGCGGCGCCAGCAGCAGGCCGCTGGCCAGCGGCAGGGTGCCGGCCGCGAACGGACGCAGGCGCTTGCGCGCATGGCGCCGGTCCGCATCGAGGTCGAGCAGATCGTTGAGCAGGTAGACACCCGACGCGCACAGGCCGAACGCGAGGAAGGCCAACACGCTGTGGAGCGCGGCGGTCGGTTCGAGCACGCGGTGCGAAGCGAGCAGCGGCAGGAACACGAGCAGGTTCTTGAGCCACTGGTGCAGGCGCAGCGCCTTGAGCCAGGCGCGCAGGCCGCCGCCGCTGCGCTCGAACACGCGCTCGACCTCGCAGCATTCGCCGGCGGCGCGGGCCAGGCCGCGCCCGCCGTTGACCACGACGGCGCGACGCGCGTGCTGCCAGATCTTCAGGTCGCGGAACTCGTTGCCGGCGTAGTCGAAGCCGCGCTCGCCGTAACGCTCGCGCAGCGCGGTGCCTTTTTCGCCGCCGGCGAGGTTGCGCCGGCCGTCGCTGGCCAGCACGGTGTCGAACAGGCCCAGATGCGCGGCCACGCCTTCGGCCAAGGTCGCATCCGAGGCCGTGCAGAGCACCTGCGGCCGCTGGCCCTGCTGTTCGCGCAGCCAGGCGATCACGCGTTCGTCATACGGCAGCACGGCCGGGTCGACCTCGGCGCGCAGCGCGATCTCGCGCTTGAGCCGCGCGCGTCCGCCGGCCAGCCAGAGCACGAACGCGAACAGATAGAACGGATTGCGCCGCAACAGGCTCAGAGCCGATTCGAACAGCAGATCGGAGCGGATCAGCGTGCCGTCGAGATCGACGCAGAGCGGTATCGGTGCAGCGGACATCCGGCAGGTTCCGTAACGGGCAGCCGGTGCGGCCGCGACAATGGAAAACGCCCTAGTCTACACAGCCTCCCCACCCCGGGCATTTCCTTGGGGGAAGCCCGCGACTGCCGCGTCCTGATCGTCGTGGAAACCAGCGGAGCCGGCGCCGAGGATGCTCTCCCGGCGACGAACCCGGTGTTCTCGCGACCGCCACGGTGCCAATCCTGGTGCCGTACCGGCGCGAACGCAGCCGAACTGCGAACCGTGCACCAGTTCGCCGCCGCCCACCGGCCTAGCCTCGCGGACGCCTTTCGTTTTGCCGTCGGATGTCGTCTTTCACGCCGAAACGACGTATTGCGGAAGTTCGGAGCCGGCTTGGCGGTGTTGCGTTCGGATTCCTGTCGCCGTGCCGTTGCTGTTGGAGTTCTTCAAGTCGACCGGGCAGCCAGCGCAACGCGCTGGCCGGTGAGCGCAAGCAAGCAGAGGATTCTCGCGTTGCAGAAGTTGCGGAGTGCTTTTCCGGAGCCCCCTTTGAGTCAAGGCGGGAGGCCAAACACAAAGCGTTTGGCGGAGGTTGTGGGTGCGAGCAGCAGGGCACAGGAGCCTCGCTGCGAACGTATACCGAGGTTTCTCACGGAGTCGTAGGAAGGGCAGGGTGCTCTGGTCCAGGATGACCGCACGAGCCCGATGCGTCCCCCCTGTCGCATCGGGCTCGATCTTTTCCGGCGTCGGCGGAGCGATTGCCGCGGCGCGGCGTTCTCCGGTAGGGTCGGCGTTTTCGCACAGCCGCCGCGGGATCCGCATGAGCCACGCCTCCGACACTGCCCCCGCCGCCCGCCCGCGCGGCCTGGCGCTGCATACCCGCATCCTGATCGGCTTCGTCGTCGGCGTCGTCGCCGGCGTGCTGTGCTACCGCTTTGCCGGTTCCGACAGTGCCTGGCTGGCCGGCACGGTCACTTATGTCACGCAGCCGCTGGGCCAGATCTTCCTGCGCCTGCTGCTGATGCTCGTGATACCGCTGCTGTTCTCGGCCCTGGTGCTCGGTGTGGCCGAAATGGGCGATCTGCGTTCGCTCGGCCGCGTCGGCTGGAAGACGCTGCTGTATACCGTGTTCGTTTCCGGCATCGCCGTGCTGATCGGCCTGGCCCTGGTCAATTTCTTCCAGCCCGGCATCGGCATGGACCCGAACGCGCGCTCGGAGCTGCTGGCCGAGAGCGCGTCGAAGGCCAAGACCCTGACGGCGCAGGAAGCCCCGCCGTCGGGTATAGCCATGGTCGTGCAGATCGTGCCCGACAACATTGTCCGCGCCGCATCCGGCGGCGACATGATCGGCATCATGTTCTTCGCGCTGATGTTCGGCATCGCGATGGTGCTGACGCCGACGCCGGCCGTGACCCGCGTCAAGGAGTTCATCCAGGGCGTCTACGAGCTGTCGATGACCCTGATCGACCGCGTGATCCGGCTCGCTCCGTATGCGGTGGCCTGCCTGCTGTTCACGCTGACCGCCAAGCTCGGCTGGCAGGTGCTGTTCCTGCTGAGCAAGTACGTCGGCGTCGTGCTGCTCGGCCTGGCCATCCATCAGTTCGTGGTCTATTCGGCCGCAGTGAAGTTCTTCGGCGGCATGAGCCCGCTGCGCTTCTTCCGCGGCGTCGAGGAGGCCATGCTGACCGCGTTCTCGACGGCGTCCTCGTCGGCCACGTTGCCGACCGCGCTGAAGGTCGCCGAGGAAAACCTCAAGCTGCCGCCGCGCATCGCGCGCTTCGTGCTGACCGTCGGTGCGACGGCGAACCAGAACGGCACGGCGCTGTTCGAGGGCGTGACCGTGCTGTTCCTGGCCCAGTTCTTCGGCGTGGAGCTCAGCCTCGCGCAGCAGCTCATGGTGCTCGGCGTCTGCGTGCTCGGCGGCGTCGGCACGGCCGGCGTGCCGGCCGGCTCCATCCCGGTCATCATGATGATCCTCGCCATGGTCAATGTGCCGCCCGAAGGCATTGGCCTGATCCTCGGCGTCAACCACCTGCTCGACATGTCGCGCACGACCTTGAATGTGACCGGCGACCTCGCCGCGGCCGTGGTGGTGTCGCGCGGCGAGCCGGATGCGGCTCCGCCGGCCGGCTGAGCGGCGGCGCGGTGCCGCCGGCTGCCGGCACAGGCACAGGTCGTCATGGGGATTCTCACGTCGGCGAGCGCGGGATTGCTCCGGCGAGATTCGTACCCCGGCAGCTGACGCGTGAAGCGGGGCTCCGAAGTCCGCCGACATTGACGTGAAACGCCGCATCTTCCGCCTGGCGGATGCGGCGCCTGTCGGCGTCCCTGTGTACGTGTGCCGTGATCGTGCGTTGCGCGCGCAGATGCGTTGCCGTTCCGTTCCGTGGCGCTGATGACGATGTTGACCGGCAGGCCCTCGGCGGCTCCGAAAATTTCGACTGGCTTCGCGTTCGTGCTCGCCGCCCCGCTGTTCCTGCGGCGGCGGCCGGTGCCGGTCAGGTCAGGACACGGCGACCGCGATCGTCGCGCCGATGGCCGATTAACGCCGGCAGCTCTGCCTGCGGCGCCGCCGGAAACCGCGGTTGCGGTTCCGGGCGCCTTGTAACGTGCAACGGACCGGCCGGGGGATGGGTTTTCCCGAGGACAGGATCTGGCCGCGTCCGGACAGACCCGGTGCCGGCCGGGGCGATATTTCGCGAATCCCGGAGCGGGATGGAACGGCCCTGCGCGGGCGCTCTGCGGACACGGGCGGGTGCCGGATCGGACGCCGCCGCTGCCGCCGGGTTCCCGTAACGACGTACGCATTGGTATGTTTGCGGGTTCAGGTCCGCGGCGGACTCGACATTGCCCGGCGACACAGCCTGTAACCTTGCGGCACAATCCGGCCGTCCAGCCCCTGGCCCCCTCATGTCCGACGTCGGCGATGTAACCGAACTGTTGCAAGCGTGGCGCGGCGGCGACCGCCTCGCCCTGGAGCGGCTGATGCCGCGGCTGTACGACACCCTGCGCGAGATGGCCTCGGTGCGCCTGCGCCGGGAAGGCGCGCAGCAGACCCTGGAGCCGACCGCGCTGGTGCACGAGGCGCTGGTGCGCCTGCTCGGCGCCGACACGGACTGGCAGAACCGCGCCCATTTCCTCGCACTGGCCGCGATGCACATGCGTTCGGTGCTCGTCGATCAGGCCCGTTCGCGCCTGTCGGCCAAGCGCGGCGGCGACATCGTCGTGGTCACCCTGAGCCATGCCGAGGCTTCCGAAGGCCAGCGCATCGAGCTGGACCTGATCGCGCTGGACCAGGCCCTGACCCGCCTGCACGACGAGGACCAGCGCGTCGCGCGCGTCGTGGAGATGAGCTATTTCGCCGGCATGGAGCGCGAGGAGATCGCCGCCGTCGTCGGCATTTCCGTGCCTACCGTGGACCGCGACCTGCGCTTTGCGCGGGCCTGGCTCAACCGCGTGCTGAGCTGACGCCGGCAGCCCATGGCTACCGGCTCACGATTCGCCCAGCTGCGCCGGTTGTTCGAGGAGGTCTGCGACCTGGATCCGCCGGCGCGCCTGGCCTATCTGCGCCAGAGCGGCGTGACCGGCGACGTGGCAGCCGAAGTCGAGGCGCTGGTCGCCGCCGAGACGCGCGGCCTGCAGCGTGCGGCGACGCCGGTCGCGGCGCTGCTGGCGCAACTGCCGGAGACCGAGCTGGACGTCGGCGATCGCATCGGCGCCTGGCGTCTCGCGGAAAAGCTGGCCAGCGGCGGCATGGGCGCGGTCTACCGCGCCGAGCGCGTCGACGGGCATTACGAGCAGCAGGCGGCGATCAAGCTGCTGCGCGGCATTCCGACCGAGGGCACCCTGTCGCTGCTGGCCTCGGAACGGCAGATCCTGGCCGGCCTGCAGCATCCGCATATCGCGCGCCTGCTCGACGGCGGCGCGACGCCGGGCGGCCAGCCGTATCTGGTCATGGAATACGTCGAGGGCATCGCGATCGACCGCTGGTGCGCCGAGCGCAATCTGCGCCTGAAGGCGCGCCTGCGCCTGTTCCGCAACGTCTGCCGCGCGGTCGCGTTCGCCCACCAGCGGCTGATCGTGCACTGCGACCTCAAGCCGTCGAACGTGCTGGTCCGCGCCGACGGCGCGCCGGTGCTGCTGGACTTCGGCATCGCGCGCGCGCTGGACCGCTCGCGTGAACGGCTGACCGATGCCTACTACACCCCGGGCTATGCCAGTCCCGAGCAGATGGCCGGCGCGCCGCTCAGCGTGGCCAGCGACGTCTATTCGCTGGGCCTGATCCTGTTCGAGCTGGTCAGCGGCCGCAAGGCGCGGCTGGACGCCGACGACCGCACGGTGACCGAGCTGTCGCATGGCCTGCGCCGCGCCAGCGAGCTGGCCGGCGAGCAGTGCGCCTGGCGGCGCGAACTGCGCGGCGACATCGACGCGATCATCCGCCGGGCGACCGCGCTGCGCCCGGGCCTGCGCTACGCCTCGGCCGATGCACTGGCCGCCGACATCGAACGTCATCTCGACCTCAAGCCCATCGACGCGCGCTCGCCGACCCTGCGCTATCGCCTGGGCCGGCTGGCGCGCCGGCGCTGGCCGCTGTTCGCCGCCGGCGCGGTGGTCGCACTGACCGCTGTCGGCTTCAGCTGGAGCCTGGTCAAGGAACGCGACCGTGCGCTGGTCGCCGAACGCGATGCGCGCGGGCAGCGCGACCGCGCCCTCGCCGCGGAACAGCAGGCCCTGCGCCAGGCCGAGACGGCCAAGCAGGTCAGCGCGTTCCTGATCTCGATCTTCGAATACGCCAACCCGGAGAAGAACCCGACCCGGCGCGACATCAGCGCGCGCGAAATGCTCGACGAAAGCACGCGCCGCCTCGGCGACAGCCTGCGCGACCGGCCCGAGGTCAAGGCCGAACTGCTCGAAGTGCTGGCGCGCGCCTGGGACAAGCTCGGCCAGCCCAAGCGCTCGATCGAGCTGTATCAGGCCAGCGTCGCGCGCTGGCAGGAGGCCGGCGCCGGCTACGACCGCGAACGCGCGCGCAGCCTCGCGGATCTGGCCGTGACCGAGAACAACAACGGCATCAAGCGCGACGCGGAGAAGAATGCGCGCGCGTCGCTGGCCCTGCGCGAGGCCGCCGTGCCGCCCAGCGACACCGAGCTCGCCGATGCCTGGAACACCTTGGGCCTGGTGCTGCGCGACATCGGCGGCCGCGCCGCCGAGGCCGAGGACTATCTGCAGCGTTCGCTGGCCGTGCGCCGGCGCGAAGGTTCCAGCGACGCGCTCGCGGTCATGCACAACCTGGCCGGCCTGTACGCCGACGAGCAGAAGTACGACAAGGCCATCGCGCTGTACGAGCAGACGCTTGCGGCCAAGCGCACGCTGCATAACGGCGATGCGCATCCGTCGGTCGTCATCAGCCTCGACGGCTATGCCGAGGCGCTGATCAGGACCAAGCGCTACGAAGACGGCGTGCGCATCTATCGCGAGGCGATCGCGCTGCATCGCCAGCTGTCGGGTCCGGACAGCGACAATGTCGCCTCCGGTTACAACGAACTCGGCTCGGCGCTGCAGGACGCCGGCCGCTATACCGAAGCGATGGACGCGTACCGCGAGTCGCTGCGCATACGCCGCGCCAACAGCAACGTGCTGCCGGCCTCGCTGGCCCTTCCCATCAACAATCTCGGCGTCGCCCTCGACGAGATGGGCGATTACGCCGCGGCCGAGCCGTATTACCGCGAGTCCCTGGCGCTGCGCCGCGCCAATCTCGGCAACGACGATGCATCGACCTTGCGCGCGGAGCACAACCTCGCGCGGCTGCTGATGCGCACGGGGCGCCTGGACGAGGCGCGGCCGCTGGTCGAGCATGCGCTGGCGCAGCGGCGCAGGCAGCTGTCGCCGACGCACATGGACGTCGGCCGCTCGCTGCTGCAGCGCGTGGAATTCCTGCGCCTGCGCAAGCGCTACGACGACGCGGCCGCGGCGCTGGCCGAGCTCGACGCGGCGCCGGTGCAGACGACAGCGGCCCTGCGCGGATTGCGCGAACGCGAGCGTGCGGCGCTCGCGCGGGCGAGGCGTGACGATGCGGCAGCGGTCGCGGCGCTGCGTCGGGCGCAGGCGCTGTTCGCCGAGCAATACGGGCCGGCCCATCCACTGACCGCGGCGATCGGGCTGGATCTGGCCGCGGCGCTGCATGGGACCGGCGAGAACGCCGAAGCCCGCACCATCCTCGCGGCGAATGCCGGCCCGGTGGAGCAGAATTTCGCCGCGGCCGCGGCCGAGCGCCGTCAGCTGCAGGCGCTGCGCGCGGCGTTGCGCTGAGCCGGCAGCGCGGCTGCGCCGGGCCCGGAATGGCGCCGCTGCCGCGGCGGCCCGGGACCGATCCGGCCGTCGGCGCGCCGGCGGGCGCCAAAGCCCCTGCGGCATCGTGTCGCCGTGGCGACATTCCGCGGCGCTTCGGCGACAATAGCGGCCCTTTGCGGCAGCCCAGGCCCGCCCCGGGCCATGTTGCGGCTGCCGCCCGCTTTCCTTCCGCCGGGTCTATCCAATGTCCAGCCGTCAAGAACTCGCCAACGCCATCCGTGCGCTGTCCATGGATGCGGTCGAAGCAGCCAAGTCCGGCCATCCGGGCATGCCCATGGGCATGGCCGACATCGCCGAGGTGCTGTGGAACGATTTCCTGAGCCACAACCCCAAGAATCCGAACTGGTTCAACCGCGACCGCTTCGTGCTGTCCAACGGCCACGGCTCGATGCTGCTGTATTCGCTGCTGCACCTGACCGGCTACGACCTGCCGATCGACGAGCTGAAGAACTTCCGCCAGCTGCATTCGCGCACGGCCGGCCACCCCGAGCGGCATGAGACGCCGGGCGTGGAAACCACGACCGGCCCGCTGGGCCAGGGCCTGGCCAACGCCGTCGGCATGGCGCTGGCCGAGAAGGTGCTCGCCGCGCGCTTCAACCGCGCCGACTTCCCGGTCGTCGACCACTACACCTACGTGTTCCTCGGCGACGGCTGCCTCATGGAAGGCATCTCGCACGAGGTCTGCTCGCTGGCCGGCACCTTCAAGCTCGGCAAGCTGATCGCGCTGTACGACGACAACAACATCTCCATCGACGGCAAGGTCGGCGGCTGGTTCACCGACGACACGGCGGCGCGCTTCGAGGCCTACGGCTGGGAAGTCATCCGCGACGTCGACGGCCACAACGCCGAAGCGATCAAGGCGGCCATCGTCTCGGCCGGCGCCGATCCGGACAAGCCGACCCTGATCTGCTGCAAGACCATCATCGGCTACGGCGCGCCGAACAAGCAGAACACCGAGGGCGCCCACGGCGCGCCGCTGGGCAAGGACGAGATCGCGCTCGCGCGCGAAAAGCTCGGCTGGAACCATGCACCGTTCGTCGTGCCCGACAACGTCTACGACGCCTGGAACGCCGAGGCCAAGGGCGCCGAGCGCGAGACGCGCTGGAACGCGCTGTTCGAGCGCTACCGCAACGTGCATCCGGACCTCGCCGCCGAGTTCGAGCGCCGCCTCAACGGC
This sequence comes from Lysobacteraceae bacterium SCN 69-320, assembly GCA_001725155.1. Taxonomy (GTDB): domain Bacteria; phylum Pseudomonadota; class Gammaproteobacteria; order Xanthomonadales; family Rhodanobacteraceae; genus Tahibacter. The sequence continues at coordinate 118,257 of MEFP01000001.1, forward strand.
GAGCTGCCGGCCGACTGGGCCGCGCACGCCGACGCCTACATCGCCAGGCTGCAGGCCGAAGGCCCGGTCGTGGCGTCGCGTAAGGCGTCGCAGATGGCGCTGGACGCCTACGGCCCCAAGCTGCCCGAGCTCATCGGCGGCTCGGCCGATCTGGCCCATTCCAACCTGACTTTGTGGAAAGGTTCCAAGGACGTCAATTCCGGCGACGCCAGCGCGAACTACATCTACTTCGGCGTGCGCGAGTTCGGCATGACCGCGATCGCCAACGGCATGGCGCTGCATGGCGGCTTCATTCCGTACGATGCGACCTTCCTCGTGTTTTCCGACTATGCGCGCAACGCCGTGCGCATGTCGGCGCTGATCCCGGCGCATGCGATCCACGTATACACCCACGACTCGATCGGCCTCGGCGAAGACGGCCCGACGCACCAGCCGATCGAGCACCTGGCCAGCCTGCGCTACATCCCGAACAACCGCGTCTGGCGTCCCTGCGACGCGGTCGAGTCGGCGGTGGCCTGGAAGGTTGCGATCGAACGCAAGGACGGCCCGTCCTGCCTGGTGTTCTCGCGCCAGAACCTGCAGCACCAGCTGCGCACCGGCGAGCAGCTCGCCGACGTCGCACGCGGCGGCTATGTGCTCAGCGATCCGAACGACGCGAAGTTCCAGGCCATCCTGATCGCGACCGGCTCGGAAGTCGGCCTGGCCATGGACGCGATGCGCACCCTGGAACAGCAGGGCGTGCGGGTGCGCGTGGTGTCGATGCCGTGCACCGAGCAGTTCGACGCGCAGACGCCGGAATACCGCGAAGCCGTGCTGCCGTCCTGGTGCCGCGCCCGCGTCGCGATCGAAGCCGCGCATCCGGACTTCTGGCGCAAGTACGTCGGTCTCGACGGCGACGTCGTCGGCATCGCGAGCTTCGGCGCCTCGGCGCCGGCGGACAAGCTGTTCGCGCATTTCGGCTTCAGCGTGGCCCGCATCGTCGATGCGGTGAAGGCGCGGATCTGAAATGGCCGCGTTCGAGAACGAACGGGTGCTCGCAGTCCGGCACTGGAACGAGCACCTGTTCAGCTTCACCTGTACGCGCGACGCCGGTCTGCGTTTCGAGAACGGCCAGTTCCTGATGATCGGCCTGATGGTCGACGGCCGGCCGCTGGTGCGCGCCTACAGCGTGGCCAGCGCGAATTACGAGGAGCATCTGGAGTTCTTCAGCATCAAGGTGCCGAACGGCCCGCTGACCTCGCGTCTGCAGCATCTGCGCGAAGGCGACGAGATCCTGGTCAGCCGCAAGCCGACCGGTACCTTGCTGCTGCATGACCTCAAGCCGGCGAGGCATCTGTACCTGCTGTCGACGGGAACCGGTCTCGCGCCGTTCCTGTCGCTGATCCGCGACCCGGAAACCTACGAGCGCTTCGGCAAGGTCGTGCTGACGCACGGCGTGCGCCAGGTGAACGATCTGGCCTATCGCGACTACATCGAGCAGGAGCTGCCGCAGCACGAATACCTCGGCGAGATGGTGCGCGAGAAGCTGATCTACTATCCGACCGTCACGCGCGAGGCGTTCCGCAATCAGGGGCGTCTCGATCAGTTGCTGGCCGACGGCAAGCTCTGCGCCGACATCGGCCTGCCGCCGCTCGACCCGGCCAACGACCGCGCCATGCTCTGCGGCAGTCCGGCCATGCTCGCCTCGCTGTCGCAACTGCTGGACAGCCGCGGCTTCGTGGTCTCGCCGCGCATCGGCACGCCGGGCGACTACGTGATCGAGCGCGCCTTCGTCGAGAAATAAGCCGCAGCGGCGCCGGAGCCGGCGCCGTCCTCTTGCGCGGCCAACGATTACGTGTGTAAATGAAAAAACATTTACGTATGTAATCGCCATGTCCATCAGCGAAGCCGAAAGTGCGGTCATGCAGGTGCTCTGGGCCCATCATCCGTTGAGCGCCGAGGACATCGTCGCGGCCCTCGGCGATGCGCGGCAATGGCAGGAAGCCACGGTCAAGACCTTGCTGAACCGCCTGCTCAACAAGGGCGCCGTCGCCGCGGTCCGGGACGGCCGGCGCTATCTCTACAGCCCGGTGCTGCAGCGCGACGCCTACGTGCACGCGCAGAGCAAGGATCTGCTCGACCGTCTGTTCGGCGGCAGGCTCGCACCGCTGGTCGCGCATTTCTCCGCGCATGAAAAGCTCAGTCGCAAGGACATCGCCGAACTCAAGCGCCTGATCGCGGAGCTGCCCGATGACCGCTGAGCCGCTGATCGCCGCGACCCTGGCCGGCAGCGCGGCGCTCGCGCTGGTGCTGACGCTGCGCATCGCGGCGCGCCGCTGCCTCGGCGCCGGCGCGGCCTATGCACTGTGGGCGATGGTGCCGCTGGCGAGTCTCGCGGCGGCCCTGCCGTCGGCCGGCACGCGCATCAGTCTGCCGCTGACCGCGCTGGAGCCCGTCGCGACGGCGACGACGAGGACCGCGGCGGCCCTGCCTGCCGCCGATCCGGCGCCGGTGTGGTTCGCGCCGTGGCTGGCCGGCTGTATCGCGCTGCTGGTATTGCAGGCGCTGCAGCACAGGAATTTCCTGCGCCGCAGCGGTGCGCGGCGCCGGCGCGGACGCCTGTATGCCGCGGCGGCCGGGCCCTGCGTCAGCGGGCTGTGGCGTCCGGTCATCCTGCTGCCGGCCGATTTCCGCGAGCGCTTCGACCGGCGCGAACGCCGCCTGGTACTGGCGCACGAGATCGCCCATCTGCGCGGCGGCGACCTGTTCGCCACGGCGCTGGCCGCGCTGCTGCGCGCGCTGTTCTGGTTCAACCCTCTGCTGCACGTTGCGCTGCACCGGTTCCGGCTGGACCAGGAACTGGCCTGCGATGCGCGCGTGCTGGCCCGATTTCCGGAAGCGCGCCGGTGCTATGCCGGCGCGATGCTGAAAGCCCAGCTCGGCGGCACCGAGTCCACGGACGGGCCGGGTCCGCTGAGCTGTGGTTGGTTCGCACCCCATCCGCTGAAGGAGAGAATTTCCATGTTGCACCATTCCATTTCGACGGTCCGGCATCGCGCCGGTCTGGCCGCGGCGCTGTTTCTCGCCACCGCCGCCGCCGGCCTCGCCTGGGCAGCCAAGCCGGGCGCGCCGGTCGTGGCCGCCGCCGCAGCCGATGCGCCGTATGTCGATGCCCGCTTCACCTTGCGTGTCGGCGACGGCGCCGAGCAGCGCTTCCGCAGGGTCAACCGTTTCGGCGAGCCGTTCCTCGCGACGGTGTCGGACGATGCCGGTTCGAACTGGGAGGCGCATTTCGTCGCCACGGCCGCCGGCGCAGGCGCCATCCGCTTGAGCGCGAAGCTGAGTCGCAACGGCGCGGCGGTCGCCGCGCCGGAACTGCTGCTGCACGACGGTGAGAGCGGCGGGGTCAAGGTCGATGCGGCGCCGGGGCAGCCGGCGCTGGCGCTCGACGTGGTGCTGCAGCGCGCGGCCAGGCCGCCGCAGGGCTGACGGCCGGATCGGCCGGCGCCGGGTCTGCACGATAGCGGAGCGGAACGTCAGATTCTGCTCCCCGCAGACCTGGCGCCATGCGTGGCGGCGAACGCGCCGGCACCGGTCCCGTGAGGCGGCGTCGGCGGCTTGTGCTGCCGGGTGCCCGGTTCATAGCGCAGCCGAGGCAATGCGGAGCCCGCTGCCGACCTCGCCATATTTCGCTTAGGCTTGGCGGAATTTCCCACGCGAATCTCCGCCATGCGCATCGCCGTGCTGCCCCTGATCGTCGCTGCCGCAGCCGCCGGCCCTGCAGCGGCCAGCGAAGCCGTTCTGGATCTGCTGCATTTCGACGGATTCGAGACGGCGACGCCGGGCGCGTTCCGCCTGGGCGCGCTGATGCTGCGCGATCCGCACGTCTTCGTGCCGGTGCCGCTGGGGCCGGTCACCCTGTGCACCGATGCGACCGACCTGGCTGACGTCGGCCTCAATGCGCAGATTGCCGCGAGCCTGGCGGCCGACGCCGATGCGAACGGCCGCTACGACACGAATCCGCTGCTGCTGTTCGAACCGCTGCGCGGCGACGGCCTGCCCGGGCACGTCAGCGACCGCAGCGGCGACTGCAGCGTCGCACCGCCGCTGCAGTGCGTGCCGGCCGCGGCCAGTGCGCCTCCGCGCGCCTATCGCCGCTTTGCGCTGGCCGGCAGCGATCACTGCCTGGAACCGCTGGCGGGCACGACCAGCACCTGGACCAGTGGCGCGCCCGTGCCGCAGCCCGGCGGCAGCTGCTACGCGACGACGGCCGCGGATCTCGTGCTGAATACCGGTGCCGTCGCGATCCCGCTGTTCGACACGCGCTTCGGTGCGCCGCTGCCGGCGACGAGCGGCTCCACCGGCGGCGGCCTGCTGCGCGGCTTCCTGCGCGCCAGCGATGCGGCCGTCATCACGGTGCCGGTCAACGGCGCGAACATGTCCCTGGCTTCGCTGCTGCCCGGCGGCACCGGCAGCTGCCGCGCGAACCTGCCCGGCGGCGTGGACAGCTGGAACGGCGAGAGCGGCTGGTGGTTCTACTTCGAATACCGCCAGGACGCGGCATCCCTGTAGCGCTCGCCAGTGCCGACAGCTTGACGGCAGCGGCGTATTCAAGGAGCTTGAGTCCCACCTCTGGGGGAGGCGTTCTCTCGTTCGCAGCGTCACACCGCCGCTCATGGCCGCGATGGCGACGCCGTGCGCTGCGCGTTTTCCGCTGATTCCGTCATTCCTGCCGGCCGGAGACTCGTCATGCCCGTGATACCGCCCGTCCTGGTTGCCGCCGCCTTGCTGCTCCCGGCGCTCGCCGCTGCCCAGAACACCAGCACCACCTACAAGCTGCGCTATCCGGCTGCCTCGCCGGCCGAGCGCGCGAGCCTGGATCAGGCCCTTGCGGCCGAATACGCGCAGACCAGCGCGACCTGGACCAGGCCGAACGGGCCCGTGCAGGGCGACACCTGCACGCCGGCCAGCCCGACGCCGGTCAATCCGTTCACGGTGTCGTCCACGACGGTCGGCGCGACCAACGACTACGACATCGCCACGGTCTGCGGCACGGGCCAGACCCTGTTCGGCGGCACCGGCGCGTCGCTCGATGTGACCTTCGGCGTGGTCACCGACCAGAACTGCTCGGTTACCGTCACGGCGGATCCGACCGGCACGAGCTGGGATCTCGCGCTGTACGTGCTGCAGGCGCCGGGTGCGGCCTGCATCGCGCTGCCGTCGCTGGCCGATTCGCAGTGCGTCACGATGGACGACAACGGCGGCGGCGACGTCACCGAGACGGTGACCTTCAACGCGACGGCCGGCACGCAGTACTTCGTCATCGTCGACGGCTTCAACACCGCGACCGGCACCTTCGACCTGACCATCGCCGGCACCGGCTGCAATCTCGTGCCGGTCGGACTGCAGCGCTACTCGGTGGACTGAAGCGGTCCGTGCGCGGCGCGAGTTTCGCGCGCTCGCTTCGCCGCGGCACCGGGGACGCGGCCGGCGCCGCCGTTCGCTCCCCGGGGCCTGGGTGAATCAGGCGGCGGCGCGTGCCCGCTGCAGCAGCATGGCGAGTTCCGCCGGCGTCGCTGCGATCGCATCGGCGCCGGCCTGTTCCAGCTCGTCGCGGCTGCCGAAGCCCCAGGCCACGCCCAGGCCGCGCACGCCGTTGCTGCGTGCGCCTTCGATGTCGAAATGGCGGTCGCCGATCATCACGGCCTGTTCCGGTGCGGCGCCGAAGTCGGCCAGCGCGCGCGCGATCATCTGCGCCTTCTCCGAATGCAGGCCGTCGCCGCCGGGGCCGTAGACTGCGCGGAAATGCCGGCCGAACGGCAGATGGTCGATGATGCGCTGCGCCTGCGCCTGCATCTTGGTCGTGACGATTGCGAGCTCGCGTGCATCAACGGCCAGCGCTTCGATCAGCTCGGCAATGCCCGGATAGACCTCGTGCTCGCTCCAGCCGGTGGCGTCGAAGCGCTCGCGATAGTGGGCCACGGCCTGCTCGATGCGCGCCGGATCGTCGCCGACGACCTTCGGAAAGCTCTGCCGCAGCGGCGGGCCTATCCAGCGGCGCAGCTCTTCCAGTGGCGGCGCCTCGTGACCGAGCCGCGCCAGCGCATGGCGCAGCGAGCCGACGATGCCGGCTTCGGAATGGATCAGGGTGCCATCGAGATCGAACAGGACGAGTTGCATGCGGCGGCCGGCGAGGAGAAAGCAGGACGCATGGCGTCGCGGCAGCGCGATTTCAACGGGAACGACTGGGCGACGTTCGTCGAACGGGCGGGGCCGTGCGGTGCGTGCGGGCGATTCCGTCTGGCGAGCCGGGGTTTCCGAAGCGTGATCGTTCGAGATCCGGTTTTCGAGGTCCGGCTTCGGCGCGATCGCCTGCTTTTTCCGGGCGCGGAACCGCGCCCGAGGGGGGGCCACGGCCCTTTTCCTCAGGGCTGGAAGCCGTTGCGGAACAGGGTGTCGCTGGCGACGTTGCCGCGCGTGATCGAGACGCGGAAGCCCTCGGCCGTGGCCGCGTCGACGCTGATGCGGAAGCCGTTGGCCGGGGCGGTCCACGATTCGCCGACCTTGAACATCGAGCCTTCGTTGTTCGAGGTCGTCGCCGGCGGCGCGGTGGCGTCGACGCTCCAGGCCGGTTCCTGACGCGTAGTGTCGACCGCATGGATGATCACGGCGTCGCCGGCCAGATTGGCCTCGTACTTGCCGCTGCGCTTGCGCGCCTCGACCGTGTAGTACTTCGTCGTCGGATCGCCAGCCACGCGTACGACGATCATCTGCCGGTTGGTCGAGCCGACCAGGCTGGCGCGGTCCAGCAGCAGGTTCGCGTAAGCGCCGTCGGCGCTGATCGTGAGCTTGCGCGCGGCGTCGACGAACGCGAGCTTGTCCCGCGACCAGATGCTCAGGTGCTTGGCGGTGACGCCGTAGGTCGTATCGGTCGTGGCGTTGTCCCAGGCGTCGCTCATGACGTCCCAGGGATTGTCGTAGGGATCGGTGTCGCCGTCGGAGTTGTTCGCGTGCGGCAGGCCGTAGCCGTGGCCCATCTCGTGGCACAGCGGCGCGGAGTTGTTGAACGACCACGGCGGATTCCAGGTCGAGCTCCAGCACTTGTTGATGCCGTCGAGGGTCGCGCAGCGGCCGCCGCCCCAGGCGTAGCCGTCGAGGTCGCCGTTGAACATCATGTTGATGCCCTGCAGGCCGCCGTTGGCCGCGAAATTGACCGTCGCATTGGCCGCGGCCGTGCAGTCGTCGAACAGCTGATTGAGATTGGCGCTGCCGCCGGACGGGATGTAGAACGAGCGCGGCTGCGGCAGGGTGAACCAGCCGTAGGCGGCGCTGCCGGTCAGGTTGATCTTGTTGTAGGACACCTCTCTCCAGTAGTGGTCGAGCTGGCCCGGGTTGTTGCCGTACTGGCCGGTGAAGAAGCTCTGCGGCTTCTGCTCGGTCGCGATGTCGGCGAATTTGCACAGCAGGGTGGCCCAGACCGTGGTGCCGGCGACGGCCGGCTGCACGTCGCGTGGCGCGTCGGCGGCGACCACGGCTTCGACGGCGAGGCCCTGCGGCGTGGCCGGCGTGCCCAGTTCGACCGCAACGCGGCGGCCGGCCAGTGCGTACAGGTCGCCGGCGCCGAGCCGTGCCTGCTGCGGGTCCAGCGCGTAGCGCAGGCCGGCATCGTCGACGAGGGTGGCGCGGAACTGCGCGGCACTGCCGCTTGCGGGGTCGGGATCGCCCCAGGTCAGTTCGAGGCGGCCTTCGAGCGGCGCAGCCGCTGCGGCGGCACCGACGAGCAGCAGGAGGGCAGGGGCGAGGCGGAACACGGTCATGGCGGACGGCAGGCGAGGGCGAACAGGGACGCACCCTAGCGCCACCGTGCAAAGGCGTCTGTTAAACCTGCCCGGAATCCGGCTCCGCCCGGGATGAGCGGCGGCTCATCCCGGGCGGAGCGAATCTGCGGTCAGGCGCGCGCCTTCAGCGCGGCCACGGCCGGCAGTTCCTTGCCTTCGAGGAATTCGAGAAAGGCACCGCCGCCGGTGGAGATGTAGCTGATGTCGGCTTCGACGCCGTATTTCTCTACGGCCGCGAGCGTGTCGCCGCCGCCGGCGATGGAAAACGCCTTCGACGCGGCGATCGCCCGGGCCAGGGTTTCGGTGCCCTTGCCGAACGCGTCGAACTCGAACACGCCGACCGGGCCGTTCCAGACCACGCTGCCGGCCCTGGCGATCAGCGCGGCGTAGCTCGCTGCGGTCTGCGGGCCGATGTCGAGGATCATGTCGTCGGCGCCGACGGCATCCACGGCCTTGATGGTGGCCGGTGCATCGGCGGCGAAGGCGGTTGCGACGACGACGTCGCTCGGAATCGGCACGTCGGCGCCGCGCGCCTTGGCCGCGGCGATGATCTGTCGCGCCGTGTCGAGCAGGTCGTTCTCGACCAGCGACTTGCCGATCCCGTAGCCGCTTGCGGCGATGAAGGTGTTGGCGATGCCGCCGCCGACGATGAGCTGGTCGACCTTGCCGACGAGAGTCTGCAGCAGTTCCAGCTTGGTCGAGACCTTGGAGCCGGCGACGATGGCCAGCAGCGGGCGCTGCGGGTTTTCCAGCGCCTTGGCCAGCGCGTCGAGCTCGGCCATCAGCAGCGGGCCGCCGCAGGCCACCTTGGCCGCGCGGATCGCGCCGTGGGTCGAGGCCTGGGCACGGTGCGCCGTGCCGAAGGCGTCCATGACGTAGATGTCGCAGAGGGCGGCGTACTTCGCGCTGAGCTCGGGCGAGTCCTTGCCTTCGCCGACGTTCATGCGGCAGTTCTCCAGCAGCACGACCTCGCCGGGAGCCACGTCGACACCGTCCAGGTAATCGCGCACGAGACGCACCGGGCTGCCGAGCGCGTCGCCGAGCCAGGCCGCGACCGGCGCCAGCGAATCGGCCTCGGAGAACTGGCCTTCGACCGGCCGGCCCAGGTGCGACATGACCAGCACGGCGGCGCCGGCATCGCGCGCCAGACGCAGGGTCGGCAGTGCGGCGTCGAGGCGCTGGGTCGCGGTGATGCGGCCGTCCTTGATCGGCACGTTGAGATCCTCGCGGATCAGCACGCGCTTGCCGCGCAGGTCGAGGTCGGTCATGCGGAGGATGGACATGGAAGCTCCGGAACGGGAAGGGGCGGGCGCAAGCCGCGGATTACAGCGGCGCCCCGGAGCGTTTGCAAATCACCGCCGGCAGGGGCCGCTCGGCGCCGCGGCGGACGTGACGGCCGGCGCGCCGCCCGCGGCCGGCATGGATTAGGCTTTGCGCCCCTGTCCGCGCCCGGCGGTGCCATGTTCGTGCTGATGACCAAGGCGGTGCTCGCCTACGCGCTGGGTTCGATCTCCGGCAGCCTGCTGCTCGGCCGGCGCCAGGGTTTCGACATACGCCGCGCCGGCAGCGGCAATGCCGGCGGGACCAATGCGCTGCGCACGCGCGGCTGGCGCTTCGCGCTAGTCGTGGTCGTGATTGACATCGGCAAGGGCGCGCTCGCCGCCGGGCTCGCGCTGGCGCTGCCGACCACGGCGGATTCGCCGGGCCTATACAGCGAGGCGCTGGTCTGCGGCTTTGCCGCGGTGCTCGGCCATGTGTTTCCGGTCTTCTACGGCTTTCGCGGCGGCAAGGGCGCGGCGACCGTCGTCGGCACCCTGGCCGTGCTGCAGCCGCTGCTGCTCGTGCCGCTGCTGCTGGTCTGGCTGCTCGTGCTCGGCCTGACCGGCTACGTGGGGCTGGCGACCGTGATCGCCGGCATCAGCCTGCTGCCGCTGACGGCCTGGATCGCGCCGCAGACCCAAGGGCTGCTGATCTATGCCGCGGCCTGCGCGGCGCTGCTCGTGCTGACCCATGCGGGCAATCTGCAGCGCCTGTACCGCGGCACCGAACACCGTTTCGAGCGCGCCCGCGTGTTCGCGCGGCTGTTCGCGGGGCGCCGCTGATGCAGACGCGCGATCTCGTCGCCGCGCTCGCCGACGGGCGCGGCTGGTCCGGCAGCGAGCTGGCGCGCCGCTTTGGTGTCACGCGCGCGGCGGTCTGGAAACGCCTGGACGAGCTGCGCGCGGCCGGCCTGCCGCTGCGGGCCGTGGCCGGCCGCGGCTATCGTCTGGAACTGCCGCTGGAGCTGCTCGACGCGGCGGCGATACAGGCCGCGCTGCCGCCGGCGCTGCAGGCCCGCTACGGCGACGTCGCCGTGCATTGGGAAATCGACTCGACCAGCAGCGAGCTGCTGCGCACGGCCGCCGCGCGCGGCGATCTCGCCGTCTGTCTGGCCGAACAGCAGAGCGCCGGCCGCGGCCGGCGCGGCCGCCAGTGGCAGTCGCCGCCGCTGTGCAATGTCTACCTGTCGGTGCTCAAGCGCTTTGCGCGCGGCATGGGCAGTCTGGCGGGACTCAGCCTGGCCGTCGGCGTCGCCGTGGCCCAGGCCCTGGAGCGCTGCGGCGCGCCGCCGCTGGCGCTGAAATGGCCCAACGACGTGCTCGCCGGCGAAGGCAAGCTGGCCGGCATCCTGGTCGAGCTCGGCGGCGAGTTTCTCGGTCCCTGCCACGCAGTCATCGGTATCGGCGTGAATGTCTATCTGCCGGCGGCCGTGCGCGCGGCCATCGGCCAGCCGGCGGCCGACCTGGCCGCGATCTGCGCGCCGCTGCCGTCGCGCAACCGCGTCGTCGCCGCGCTGCTGACCGAGCTGGCCGAGGTTCTGGACCGCTTCGACGCGAGCGGTTTTGCCGGCCTGCGCGAGGCGTTCGTACAGCGCGACTGCCTGTTCGGCCAGGCCCTGGATCTCAGCGACGCGAACGGCCGGCAGCGCGGCACCGGCGCCGGCGTCGACGCGCGCGGTGCGCTGCTGCTGCGGCAAGGCGATACCATCGCGAGTTTCGACAGCGCGGAAGTGACGGTCAGGCGCGCATGAATCTGCTCGTGGATCTGGGCAATACGCGGCTCAAATGGGCGCTGCACGACGGCGTCGGGCTGCAGGTCGGCACGCCGGTCGACCACTCGCGGCCGCTGGCGCAGGAACTGGCCGCGGCCTGGCGCGGCGCGCCGCCGCTGCGCCGCGCGCTGGTCGCTTCGGTGGGCCGGCCGCGACTGGAGGCCGAACTCGTACAGGCCGTGCGCACGCGCTTCGGCGTCGAGCCCGAGTTCGTCGCGAGCGCCGCCGAGGCCTGCGGCGTGCGCAGCGCCTATGCGCGGCCGGAAAAACTCGGCGTCGACCGTTTCGTCGCACTGATCGCACTGCATGCGCAGCGCGCCGAGGCGGTGGTGCTGGCCAGCGTCGGCACGGCCCTGGTGCTCGATGCGCTGGATGCCGGCGGGCGTCATCTCGGCGGCCTGATCGCGCCGAGCCCCGTGCTGATGCAGCAGGCCCTGCTCGGCGCGACGGCGCGGGTCAGCGCTTCGGACGCGGCGCGCATCGTCGAGATCGCCGACGACACCGAGGATGCCGTGCGCTCGGGCTGCTGGCTCGCAGCGGCTTCGCTTGTGGAAAGGTTCCATTCGCGGATCGCCGCATATCTCGATGCCGAGCCGGCCCTGGCGCTGGCCGGCGGCGCGGCCGGCGAACTCGCGCCATTGCTGAGCCGGCCCGCGCGCATCGAGCCCGACCTGGTGCTGCGTGGCCTGGCGCGGCTGGCCGGCGTTGCCGCGGCGGGCGGCGAGTCGCCGGTGGAGTGATTCGGCTGGCGTTTCTGCGGCGCTTGCCGCTGCTTCGGGTCGCACGAAGCCACGTTTCCAGCAAGAGCCTTCAATGAAGGCCTGGCCGACCTGCAGAAACGCCGGCAGAGGAGGGGGCATCAGGCGATCCGCCCATTCGTCGAACAACCGGACCCGGCGCCTGTCGCCGCGAGCCTGGCCATGGCGGGCCGTCGTCGTGCGGAGTACGGCACCGCGGCGGCCCGCCGCGAAAGATGCCGAATCCGTTCTAGGAATGGCCGGACCACCTCACTAGAATCCGGTCACCCCTGATCGGCGTCCTGGCATGTTTCTGCGCGTGTTGTTCCTGCTGCTGCTCGCGATGAACGTCGGTGTCGCGAGCTGGCTGTATTTCGCGCCAAAGACTGCCGAGCATGAAGTCCCGGTGACCGACTACGGCATTGCGCGGCTGGAGCTGCTGGCCGAGCGCGAGCGGCTGGGCGACGCAGCCAGTGCCGAGCTCGCCGAAGCGCCGGCGGCCAGCGACGCGCCCGAGCAGTGCCGCAGCATAGGTCCATTCGCGACCCAGGCCGACGTGCGCGCAGCGCTGAACAAGCTGACCCCGAGCGTGCGCCGCATCCAGTTCCGCGAGGCGCGCACGACCCAGCCGCGCGGCTACTGGGTGTTCGTGCCGGCCATGGCCTCGCGCGAGCAGGCGCTCGGCGTCGCGCGCCAGCTGTCGGCCAAAGGCGTGCGCGACTATTACGTCGTCACCGCCGGCGACCAGCAGAACACGATCTCGCTGGGCCTGTTCCGCGAACAGGCCAACGCCGAACGCCGCCGGGCCGAGATCGCCGGCCTGGGCTTCTCGCCGCAGATGCTGCAGCGGACCGAGGACCTGCCGGTGTACTGGATAGATTTCGCCGAAGACCCGCAGCGCCCGGTGGTCTGGCGCGATCAGCTGCCCGATCTCGTCGATCTCAAGGAACAGTCGGTCAACTGCTTCTGAGCCGTGCGAGCGTCGTGCCGCCGGCGTGCGAGCGCAGGCTCGGCACATCGACCAACTGAGCCTGAGCCGCCGCCGCCGGCGTGCAGGCGTATGCTCGGCGCCTCGCTTTCCCGTACCGACGGAGCCGACGCCATGAGCCAACCGATACGCGCCTGGGCCGCGACCGCGGCCAGGTCCGCACTGCAGCCGTTCGAGTACGACCCGGGCCCGCTCGGCGAGGAGCAGGTCGAGATCGCGGTCGAATACTGCGGCATCTGCCATTCCGACCTGTCCATGCTGGACAACGACTGGGGCCGCACGCGCTATCCGTTCGTGCCCGGGCACGAGATCGTCGGCCGCATCACCGCCTGCGGTCCGCAGGTCAAGGGACGCCAGGTCGGCCAGCGCGTCGGTCTGGGCTGGTTCTCTTCCAGTTGCCTGCACTGCGGCGCCTGCATGGGCGGCGACCATCACCTCTGCGCGAACGGCGAGGAGACCCTGGTCGGCCGCCACGGCGGTTTCGCCGACCGCGTGCGCGCGCACTGGGCCTGGGCGATTCCGCTGCCCGAGGCGCTGGCGTCCGCGTCGAGCGGGCCGTTGTTCTGCGGCGGCATCACCGTGTTCAACCCGATCGTGATCGCCGGCGTGAAGCCGACCGACCGCGTCGGCGTGGTCGGCATCGGCGGGCTGGGCCATATGGCGCTGGCCTTCCTGCGCCATTGGGGCTGCGAGGTAACAGCGTTCACGTCGAGCGAGTCCAAGCGCGACGAGGCGCTGGCTCTCGGCGCACACAAGGTGGTTTCCAGCCGCGACCGCAGCGAGCTCAAGCGGCTGGCCGGGCAGTTCGATTTCATCCTGGTCACGGTCAACGTCGCGCTGGACTGGGGCCTGTTCATCGCCGCGCTGGCGCCGAAGGGGCGGCTGCATTTCGTCGGCGGCGTGCTGGAGCCGATCGAACTGGCCGCATTCAGCCTGATCGGCGGGCAGAAGAGCATCGGCGGCTCGCCGCTGGGCAGTCCGGCGACGACGGCGAGCATGCTGGAGTTCTGCGCCAGGCACGCGATCGCGCCGCAGGTCGAGCGCTTCCCGCTGGCGCGGGTCAACGACGCGCTGGAGCATCTGCGCGCCGGCAAGGCGCGTTACCGCGTCGTGCTCGAGGTCGGCGATCCGGCGTGAATTCCGCACGCCTGGGCGCAGCGGCGGGCCGGCGGCGCAATGCGCCGGCACCGGCGGCGGTCCTGCCCCGGACAAGTGCGGCGCCAGAGCGCCAAGCCGTTCGCGGTCGCCGCTCTTGCGGCGGCGGCAGGCGCTTGGCACTCTTGCGCGCTCGCCTGAACCCGACCCCCGGCGCTGAACTTTTCGTCCCGAGCCGGGGTCACGGCTGGATCTGTGCACCCATTCCGAGGATTCGCGATGTTCAAGAAGCTCACCCTGGCCCTCGCCCTCGCGGCGGCGTCCTTCACCGTCATGGCCGCCGACGAAGCCAAGGAAACCAAGGCTGTCAGCGACGCGATCCTCGCCCTGGTGCCCCAGGCCAAGATTGATTCCGTGACCAGGTCCAGCCTGCCGGGCTTCTACGAAGTGGTCACCGGCGGCCAGGTCGTCTATGTCAGCGCCGACGGCAAGTACCTGCTGCAGGGCAGCCTGTTCGACATGAGCTCGCGCAAGGATCTGACCGAAGCGCGCCTCGGCGGCATCCGCAAGGAGCTCGTCGACAAGGTGCCGAAGTCCAAGCGCATCGTGTTCGCGCCGAAGGATCCGAAGTACACCGTCACGGTGTTCACCGACATCGACTGCGGCTACTGCCGCAAGCTGCACCACGACATCGCCAAGTACAACGAGCAGGGCATCGCCGTGGAGTACCTGTGGTTCCCGCGCTCGGGCCCGGGCACGCCGTCGTTCGAGAAGGCCGTCTCGGTCTGGTGTTCGGCAGACCGCAACAAGGCGTTCACCGAGGCCAAGTCCGGCACCGACCCGAAAACGGCGACCTGCGACAACCCGATCGCCGAGGAATTCGAGCTGGGCCGTCGCGTCGGCGTCAACGGCACGCCCACCGTGATCGCCCCGGACGGCACGCAGATCGGCGGCTACCTCGCCCCCGAAGCCATGCGCCAGCGCCTGGACAGCCTCGCTTCGACGAAGTAAGTCACGGATTTTCCGGGATTTCCCGACGGCGGCTGCGGCGACGCAGCCGCCGTCGGCGTGTCTGCGCGCGGCGCCGTGGCGATGGCGGCAGCCGGACGGCAGCGGTTATCATGCGCGCCCTTCTGAGAACCCGCTCCGGAACGGCCTTTACATGATCGTCCTCGACGGGCAAAGCGCCCTGTCCGCCTTCCGTCTCGATCGCCTGAATCGCCAGCTGGCCGAATCGGCACCCGGAACCCGCGTCGTCGCGACGCGTTACGTCTATCTGCTGGCCGCGGCCCAGGCACCCGACGAGATCACCCGCAAGCGCCTGGCCGAAGTGCTGGAAGCGCGCAGCGACGCGGCGCGGCCGGCCAGCCTCTGGGTGGTGCCGCGGCTCGGCACGATTTCGCCCTGGTCGAGCAAGGCCACCGACATCCTGCGCGACTGCGGCTTCGCGATCGACCGGGTCGAGCGCGCCGTCGCGTTCGAGGTCAATCAGCTGCCGGCCGCCGGCAGCGAGGCCTGGAATGGCCTGCTCGCGGTGCTGCACGATCCCATGATCCAGTCGGTGCTGACGTCGCTGGCCGACGCGCAGCAGCTGTTCCTGGCCGGCAGCCCCGGCCCGCTCGGGCGCATCGCACTCGGCGCGGATGCCGCCGCGGCGCTGGCGGAGGCGAACCGCCGGCTGGGCCTGGCCCTGGCGCCCGACGAGATCGATTATCTCGTCGCCCGCTATGCCGAACTCGGCCGCGATCCCAGCGACGCCGAGCTCATGATGTTCGCGCAGGCCAATTCCGAACACTGCCGCCACAAGGTATTCAACGCGAGCTGGACCGTCGACGGCCAGGCGCAGCCGCAGTCGCTGTTCGCGATGATCAAGAACACGCATCGCGCATCGCCGGCGCATACCCTGTCGGCTTATTCGGACAATGCCGCGGTCGTGACCGGCAGCGAGGGCCGGCGCTTCTTCGCCGACGCCGACGGCGTCTACCGCGGTCATGCCGAGCGCATCGACTATGCGATCAAGGTCGAGACGCACAACCACCCGACCGCGATCGCGCCGTTCCCGGGCGCGTCGACCGGTTCGGGCGGCGAGATCCGCGACGAAGGCGCGACCGGCCGCGGCGGCAAGCCCAAGGCCGGCCTGACCGGTTTCTCGGTTTCGCATCTGCGCATTCCGGGCCTGGCGCGGCCCTGGGAAACCGAGCGGCCGCTGCCGCCGCGCATGGCCAGCGCGTTCGAGATCATGCGTGACGGCCCGATCGGCGCGGCCTCGTTCAACAATGAATTCGGCCGCCCGGCGCTCGGCGGCTATTTCCGCAGCTACGAGCAGGAAACCGGCCTGCCGGGCCTGCGCCGCGGCTACGACAAACCGATCATGATCGCCGGCGGCCTGGCCAACCTGCGTTCGCCGCATGTCGAGAAGCGCAGCCTGCAGGCCGGCGACGCGGTCGTCGTGCTCGGCGGTCCGGCCATGCTGATCGGCCTCGGCGGCGGCGCGGCCTCGTCGGTGGCCTCGGGCACGAGTTCGGCGGAGCTGGATTTCGCCTCGGTGCAGCGCGACAACCCGGAAATGCAGCGGCGCTGCCAGGAAGTCATCGATCACTGCTGGCAGCTCGGCGACACCAATCCCATCGTCAGCGTCCACGACGTCGGCGCCGGCGGCCTGTCCAACGCAATTCCCGAGCTGCTGCACGACTCCCACGTCGGCGGCCGCATCGACCTGGCCAAGGTGCCCAGCGCCGATCCGTCGCTGTCGCCGATGCAGCTGTGGTGCAACGAGTCGCAGGAGCGCTACGTGCTCGGCGTGCGCCCGGCCGACCTGGTCCGCTTCGAGGCGATCTGCCTGCGCGAGCGCTGCCCGTACGCGGTGGTCGGCACGGCCACGGCCGACGAGCACCTGATCGTCGGCTACGACGTGGCCGCGGATACCGCGCCGGGTTCCGGCGCAGCGATCGACCTGCCCATGGACGTGCTGTTCGGCAAGGCGCCGAAGATGCATCGCGATGCGACGCGCAAGGCGCCGCGCGTGGATCTCGTGTCCGATTGCCTCGGCATCAATCTGAACGAGGCGCTGCAGCGAGTGCTGCAGTTCCCGGCGGTCGGCTCCAAGTCGTTCCTGATCACGATCGGCGACCGCAGCGTCGGCGGTCTGTGTTCGCGCGACCAGATGGTCGGCCCGTGGCAGGTGCCGGTGGCCGACTGTGCCGTCACCCTGGCCGATTTCGACGGCTATGCGGGCGAAGCCATGGCCATGGGCGAGCGCACGCCGCTGGCCGCGCTGTCCTCGGCCGACGCCGCGCGCATGGCGGTCGGCGAGGCGCTGACCAATCTCGCGGCCGCGCCGGTCGCCGACCTCGGCGAAGTGCGCCTGTCGGCCAACTGGATGGCGGCGGCGAACTTCCCGCACCAGGACGCGGCGCTGTTCGACGCGGTGCGCGCGATCGGCCTGGAACTGTGTCCGGCGCTCGGCATCTCGATTCCGGTCGGCAAGGACTCGCTGTCGATGCAGACGGTCTGGCACGACGGCGAGCGCGAGCAGAAGACCATCGCGCCGGTGTCGCTGATCGTGTCGGCTTTCGCCCGTGTCGGCGACGTGCGCCGCGCCCTGACGCCGCAGCTGCGTCTGGACCAGGGCGAGACCGAGCTCTGGCTGATCGACCTCGGCGGCGGCCGCAACCGCCTCGGCGGTTCGGCGCTGATGCAGGTGTTCAGCCGCACCGGCGGCGTGCCGCCGGACCTGGACGATCCGGCGCGTTTCAAGAACTTCTTCGACTGCATCCAGCAGGCCAACGCGGAGGGCCTGCTGCTGGCCTACCATGACCGCGCCGACGGCGGCGTACTGGTGACCCTGCTGGAAATGGCCTTCGCCGGCCATTGCGGCCTGTCGATCGGTCTGGACGGCTGGGGCGAAAACACCCTGCGCGCGCTGTTCTGCGAAGAGCTCGGCGCGGTCGTGCAGCTGCGCCGCGACGACGTCCCGGCGTTCAAGGCGCTGCTCGATCGCTACGGCCTGGGCGATATCGCGCACATGGTCGGCCGGCCCAAGGAAAAGCTGCAGATCGGCCTGCGCCTCGGCGACGATGCGCTGGGTCGCTGGAACTGGAGCGACCTGATGCAGACCTGGTCGCAGACCAGCCACGCCATGCAGCGCCTGCGCGACAACCCGGTCGTGGCCGACAGCGAACTGGACTGGCGCTGCGACGTCGACGATCCGGGCATCACGCCGAAGCTGACGTTCGACCCGGCCGAGGACGTGGCCGCGCCGTTCATCGTCGGCGGCGCGCGCCCGCGCGTGGCGGTGCTGCGCGAGCAGGGCGTCAACGGCCAGATCGAGATGGCTGCGGCGTTCACGCGCGCGGGCTTCGAGGCGGTGGACGTGCACATGTCCGACCTGCAGAGCGGCCGGCGCCGGCTGGAAGACTTCCACGGCCTGGCGGCCTGCGGCGGCTTTTCCTACGGCGACGTGCTCGGCGCGGGCCGCGGCTGGGCCACTTCCATCCTGTTCAATCCGGCGCTGCGCGAGCAGTTCGCCGCGTTCTTCGCCGATCCGGCGCGCTTCGCGCTCGGTGTCTGCAACGGCTGCCAGATGCTGTCGGGCCTCAAGGACATCATTCCGGGCGCTGCCTACTGGCCGCGTTTCCGGCGCAACACCTCCGAGCAGTACGAAGCGCGCTTCGTCACCCTGGAAGTGCTGGAGTCGCCGTCCATCCTGCTGCGCGGCATGACCGGCTCGCGCATCCCGGTCGTCGTCGCACACGGCGAAGGCCATGCGGAGTTCGTCCAGGGCAGCGACTATTCCCGCGTGCAGCCCTGCCTGCGCTTCGTCGACAACCGCGGCAGGGCGACCGAGAACTATCCGCTGAACGCGAACGGCTCGGTCGGCGGCCTGACCGGCCTGACCGCGGCCGAAGGGCGCGTCACGATCATGATGCCGCACCCGGAACGCGTGCATCGCAGCGTGCAGATGAGCTGGCGGCCGGACACCTGGGGCGAGGATTCGCCGTGGATGCGCATGTTCCGCAACGCGCGCGTCTGGCTGGGATGAAGCTCAGTCCGCTCAAGCGTTTCCTGCTCGCGGCCCTGGCCTGGCTGCCGGCCTGCTTCGCGCTGTGGTGGTGGGTGTCGGGCCTGACGGTCAAGCTGCCGGTCTGGCTTGCCGGCCACGCCCTGGCGACGCTGTGGCCCGATCTCGTCGCCAGCGTCAGTCTGGGCTTCGACAACGGCGGCATGCCGACCATGGACGTGCTGACCCGGATTGCGGTCAGCGAAGTCGGTCCGGGCGGCCAGGTCGCGACCGGCTATCTGGAACCCAGCGTGCATCCGCTGCTCTATGGCTACTCGCTGCCGCTGTTCTTCGGCCTGTGCCTGGCCACGCCGCAGGACGAGGAGCGGCGCTGGGGCCAGATGGCACTGGGTTGTCTGGCGATCTGGCTGGCCCAGGCCTTCGGCATCGCCGCCGACGCGCTCAAGCTGCTGGCGCTGGGGTCCGGTCCCGAAGCCGCCGCGGCGGTGCAGGCCGCGGGGCTTAACGTGAATCTGATTGCCCTTTGCTACCAGTTCGGCTATCTGATCCTGCCGACCGTCGTTCCGGCCGCGCTGTGGCTGGCGCTCAATCGTCCGTTCATCGAAGCGCTGACCGGACGCCCGTTCGGGGAACCCGGCGGCGGCAGTGCCGGTCGAAACGCCGCCTCCTAGGAAAGAAGTCATGTCTGCTGCCGAATTGCAGGAAGTCGAGCCCGGCCTCGACGCCGCCGCTGTGAACCTGGACGAGCAAATCTGCGCGTTCCTGGTCAAGAAGGGTCGCCTCAAGGAGGCGGACCTGACGCGAGCGCGGCGTGTGCACGAGGAATCCGACAACGATTCGCTGGTGGACCTGCTGACCCGGCTGGGCCTGGTGTCCGAGCGCGAGATGGCCGAATCCATGGCCGAGCTGCTCAGGCTGCCGCTGCTGGGCGCGAAGGATTTCCCCGAGGCGCCGCCGCCGAACATCGCGCTGTCGGTGCGCTTCCTCAAGCAGCACCACGTCGTGCCGATCAGCGAGAGCGAAACCGAGGTCGGCCTGCTCGTGGCCGATCCGGCCGAGTCGTATCCGGCCCAGGCGGTGGAACTTGCGACCGCGCGCAAGGTATCGCTGCAGATCGGCCTGCGTTCGGAGATCGACGATCTGATCGAACGCTATTACGGCCAGGGCCGTTCGGCCATGGGCACCATCGTCGAGACCCTGTCCGATGAGGCTTCGCGCGGCGAGGACGATATCGAGCATCTGCGCGACCTCGCTTCCGAGGCGCCGGTCATCCGCCTCGTCAACCTGATCGTGCAGCGCGCGGTCGAGCAGCGCGCGTCGGACATCCACATCGAACCGTTCGAGAGCCGCCTGAAGGTGCGCTACCGCATCGACGGCGTGCTGCACGAGGTCGAGTCGCCGCCGGCGGCGTCGACCGCGGCGGTGATCTCGCGCGTCAAGATCATGGCCAAGCTCAACATCGCCGAGCGCCGCCTGCCGCAGGACGGCCGCATCATGCTGCGCGTGCAGGGCAAGGAACTCGACTTGCGTGTTTCCACCGTGCCGACCTCCTGGGGCGAGTCGGTGGTCATGCGTATTCTGGACCGCGAAAGCGTGGTGTTCGATTTCCACACCCTCGGCTTTACCGACGAATTCCTGCCGCAGTTCATGAAGGTGCTGGAACTGCCGCACGGCATCATGCTCGTGACCGGTCCGACCGGTTCGGGCAAGACGACGACCCTGTACACGGCGCTGTCCAAGCTCAACCAGCCAGACGTCAAGATCATCACGGTCGAAGACCCGGTCGAATACCAGATCGAAGGCATCAACCAGATCCAGGCCAAGCCGCAGATCGGCCTGGATTTCAGCCATGCGCTGCGCTCCATCGTGCGTCAGGACCCGGACATCATCATGATCGGGGAAATGCGCGACCTGGAGACCTGCCGCATCGCGATCCAGTCGGCGCTGACCGGACATCTGGTGCTGTCGACCCTGCATACGAACAACGCCGCCGGCGGCATCACGCGTCTGCTCGACATGGGCGTGGAAGACTATCTGCTGACCTCCACGGTCAACGGCATCCTGGCCCAGCGCCTCGTGCGCCGCCTCGACAAGGCGCATGCGGAGCCCTACACGCCGCTGCCCGAAGTCGTGCGCGAGTTCAATCTGGACAAGCTCGGCGGGCCCGGTCCGCTGCAACTCTACAAGCCCATGCCCAGTGCCAATTACCCGAGCGGCTACTACGGTCGTACGACGATCATGGAATTCATGGTCATGTCCGATCCGCTGCGCCGTCTGGTCATGCAGCACGCGGGCATGGGCGAACTCGAACAGCAGGCGCGCAGCGAAGGCATGCGCACGATGTACGAGGACGGCCTCGTCAAGTCGCTGGCCGGCGTCACTACCATCGAAGAAGTGCTGCGCGTGACCCAGGAAGGCTGAGCGCCCCCTGCCGAGCTATTCCCCCCTTTTCGGATCGAACCGCCGCCCGCATGCCTCTGTTCCGCTACAAAGCCGTAACCCCTGCCGGCGAGACGCTCGAAGGCCAGATGGAGGCCGCGTCCGCCGACGAGGTCATCGCCAAGCTGCAGGACGCCGGCAACATTCCGCTGGACGCGCGCGCGGCCGACGCGAGCGAGGGCAGCACGCTGATGTCGCTGCTGACGCGGCGGTCGAGCTTCAGCGCAGCCCAGGTCGTGCAGTTCACCCAGCAGCTCGCGACCATGCTCGGCGCCGGCCAGCCGCTGGACCGTGCGCTGCAGATCGTGCTGGACCTGCCCGGCGACGAGAAGGCGCGGCGCATGCTCGAACGCGTGCGCGACACCGTGCGCGGCGGCGCGCCGCTGTCGGATGCGCTGGAGGCCGAGCACGGCGTGTTCTCGCGCCTCTACGTCAACATGGTCCGCGCCGGCGAGGCCGGCGGCTCGCTCGACGAAACCCTGCGCCGCCTGGCCGAATACCTCGAGCGCACGCGCGAGCTGCGCGGCAACGTCATCAACGCGATGATCTACCCGGCCTTCCTGGTTGGCATGGTGTTCGCGTCGCTGATGATCCTGCTGATCTACGTCGTGCCGCAGTTCGTGCCGATGTTCAACGACATGGGCGTGGAGCTGCCGCTGATCACGCGCCTGGTTTTCGGCGTCGGCACCATCCTGCAGAGCTTCTGGTGGCTGCTGCTGGTGGTCGCGGTGCTCGGCTTCGGCTGGCTGCGCAAGCAGTACTCCCAGCCCGAGACGCGCCTTGCGCTGGATTCGCGCCTGCTGTCGGTGAAAGTCGCCGGCGACGTGATTCTGAAGCTCGAAACCGCGCGCCTGACGCGTACGCTGGGAACTTTGCTCAAGAATGGCGTTCCCTTGTTGGGCGCGATGACGATCGCGCGCAATGTCATGAGCAACGCCGCCTTGTCCGAGGCGGTCGGCGCGGCCACCGAAGAAGTCAAGCGCGGCAACGGGCTCGGCTATGCGTTGAGCCAGAGCAAGCGCTTCCCCAAGCTCGCGCTGCAGATGGTCACCGTCGGCGAGGAATCGGGCGAGCTCGACGGCATGCTGCTCAAGACCGCCGACACCTTCGACCTGGAAGTCAAGAACACCCTGGACCGGCTGCTCGCCGCGCTGGTCCCGGTAGTGACGATCGCGATCACGGTGCTGGTCGCGATGATCATGATGGCGATCATCCTGCCGATCATGGATCTGGCCGGTTCGGTTCAATAAAACGGGAGAATGTCATGAAGTACCAATTTTCCGGCCGGGGCGCGGCGCGCGGCCAGTCCGGTTTCAGCCTGCTCGAGATGCTCGCCGTCATCGTGCTGATCGGCATCGTCGCCGGCATCGTCGTCAATCGCGTCGGCGCCAACGTCGACAACGGCAAGTACAAGGCCGGCAAGGCGCAGCTGGCCAAGCTCGGCATGATCGTGGAGGCCTATGCGCTCGACAACGGCGCACCGCCGGACAAGCTCGAGGACCTGATCACCAAGCCCGGCAACGCGCCGAACTGGAAGACCGCCTATGCCAAGGAATCCGATCTCAAGGATCCGTTCGGCCATGCGTTCAGCTACAAGGCGCCCGGCGAGCACGGCGATTTCGACATCGTGTTCTACGGCAAGGACGGCAGGGCCGGCGGCGACGGCTTCAACGCCGACATCGGCAACTGGCAGTAATGAGCGATGAGGACGGCGGATCGCGAAACGTGTCCCGGCCCGGCCGGGCACCGCGCGAGCCTGCGGCCGCCGGCCGCGGGCGGCGCCGTCCCGTCTAGGGCTGCGCAGCGCGGCTTCAGCCTGCTGGAGCTGATCGCCGTGCTGGTGCTGATCGGCATCGCCGTCACCGTCGCGTCGGTGTCGGTCAGCAAGAGCCTGGGTAGCGCGAAGATCCAGGCCGCCAGCCGCGACCTCGTCGCGGCGCTGCGCTACACGCGCGGCCAGGCCATCGTCAAAGGCCAGCAGAAGACCCTCGAAGTCGATCTCGAGGACATGAGCTATACCGCGCCGGGCAAGTCGGCGGTCAAGTTTCCCGACAAGATCGAAGTCAAGCTGCTGACCGCGCAGAGCGAACAGATCCACGAAAAGGCCGGCCGCATCCGCTTCTATCCGGACGGCAGCTCCACCGGCGGCCATGTCTCCATCATTTCCGGCGCGCGCGAATGGCGCGTCAACGTCGGCTGGCTCACGGGCGAGGTCGACCTCGAGGAGCTCAAGGAGCGATGAAGCGCATGCCGTCGTTCCATGCCCGCGCGCTGCGGCCGCCGCCGCGCCAGGCCGGTTTCAGCCTGATCGAGATGATTGCGGCCTTCGTCGTGTTCGCGCTCGGCTTCGGCGTGCTCATGGGCATATTGTCCGCGTCGATCCGCAACACGCGGCTCGCCGCCGATTACACCCAGGCCGCGCTCTGGGCGCAGACGCGGCTCGACGTGGTCGGCATCGGCGAGAAGCTGGAACCCGGCCGCAAGAGCGGACGCTTCGACAATCAGTTCCGCTGGAACCTGGAAATCAGCAAGTACGACCCGCCGCCGGATCCGAATTCGCAGACCGCGGCCACCCCCGAGAGCTTCCAGAGCATCAAGCTGTTCCGCGTCGACCTCGAGGTGCTCTGGGGCGAACGGCGCAGCCCGCGCAGCGCGCATTTCGTCTCGCTGCGCTCGGCCACTCCCGAAGCCGGCGGCACCGCCGGCACGGAATCGTCCGACGGCACCATCCGGCGCACCGACCAGGACCGCAAGCAATGAGCGCGGGCCGCCGCCATGCGGGTTTCAGCCTGCTCGAAGTGCTGCTCGCGATCACCCTGCTCGCCGTGCTGCTGGCCGGTGCAATGGGCGGGATCCGCGCCGCGACGCGGGCCATGCACTCGGGTGAACAGAACATAGAACGTACCAACCGGCTGCGCGTCGCGCAGGAATTCATCCGCCGCGAGCTCAGTCGCAGCCTGCCGCTGGCGTTCGGCCAGGAGCACGGCAGCGGCGCCAATTTCGTGTTCCAGGGCGAGAACGACTTCCTGCGCTTCGTCGCGCCGATGCCGGGCCATCTGAGTCGCGGCGGCCCGTACGTGCAGACCCTGGAACTCGCGCGCGGACGCAACGGCCTGCAGCTCGTGTTCACCCACAACATGCTCAACGGCTTCGATCTGGACAAGCTCAAGCCCGACGACGGCACGCCGGTGCTGCTGCTCGACGGCATCCGCCGCGGCCGTTTTGAATACCGCAAGTTCGACGATCGCAACGAGCTCGAAGACTGGAAGGCGGATTGGGAAAACCCCTCCAACCTGCCGGTCATGGTGCGCATCGAACTGGAAATGACGCCGGAGTCCGGCCTGGTCTGGCCGACCATGGAGATCCCGCTGGTCCTCGACACCAGCGGCGGCGTGCGCATGTTCCAGCAGCGCTCGTCGCAGAGCGGCCGCGGCGCCTCGCCGGATGCGAACTCCGGTGCCGGCGGCGCGACGGAGAAACAGTGATGCGACCGGTGAACCAGCGCGGCGTAGCGTTCATCATCGTGCTCTGGATCATCGCGCTGATGAGCATCCTGCTCGGCAGCTTCGCCGTGATCGCGCGCACCGAGAATCTGCAGGCGCGCCACCTGTTCGACGCGACGGCCGCCCGCTACGCGGCCGAGGCGGGCATTCACCGGGCCGTCTACGAGCTGCGCAACCCCGATCCGCTGACGCGCTGGGTCGCCGACGGCCGGCCCTACGAGTTCGAGTTCGACGACTGCAAGATCGAGCTGCGCATGACCGACGACAGCGGCAAGATCGACATCAACGTCGCCGACGCGGTCATGCTCAAGGCCCTGTTCCAGTCCAGCGGCATCGAGGAGCGGCGCGCCGAGGAACTGGCCGACGCGATCATCGACTGGCGCGACCCGGACGACCTGGCCAGCACTCACGGCGCCGAGGAGTCCGATTACAAGGCCGCCGGCCTGAAGTACGCCCCGCGGAACGCGCCGTTCGAAACGGTGTCCGAAGTGCAGCAGGTGCTGGGGATGGACTACGACACCTACCACCTGATCGAAAAGGCCATCACGCTGTATTCCGGCCGCAATCAGCCGAGTCCCGCCTACGCGCCGCTGGAAGTCCTGCGCGCGATGCCGGGCATGACCGAGGAACAAGCGCAAATGCTGCTGACCCAGCGCCAGGCGGTGCCGCCGGGCATGCCCTACAACATCACCATGCCCGATGGAACCCCTGTCATGGCGGAGGGTGGGGGGCTCACGTATAGTATCGAGTCCCGCGCCACGCTCCCGAACGGCTCCAGCACACGGCTGGATGCCACGATACGGCTCGGCGGACAGGGTATAGGGGGCAGGCCGTTCGTGGTCCTGCGCTGGCGCGACGGCGAAGATCAGTAATGGCCATCCTAGACGTGCTCGAACCTCAGCTCGTCCGCTTGCGGGCGCGCTATGCCAAGACACCGCTGCCGCGCTTCTTCGCGTGGTGGGGCGGCGAGCTGCTGTCGTTCCTGCCGGCCGGCTGGCGCGCCGCGCTGGCCGAGGGGCGCGAATCCCTGCTGCTGCATGTGGCCGATGGCCAGCTCGTGGCGCGTCGCGAGACCGCGCGCGGCGTGACCGATTTCGGCCAGGTCGCCCTGGACCAGGACGTGGATGTCCAGCGCGGCGATTTCCAGCGACTGCGCGCGCGCATCGACGAACCGCAGCTGCGCCAGTTCTTCTGCGTGCCGCCGGCCCGCGTGCTGCGGCGCACGCTGAACCTGCCGGCCGCGGCCGAGGACAACCTGCGCCAGGTGCTCGGTTTCGAGATGGACCGGCAGACCCCGTTCAAGGCCGACCAGGTCTATTTCGACTACGTCGTGCGCGGCCGCGACGCGGCCGGCCGGCAGATCGTCGTCGACCTCGTGGTCATGCCGCGCAATGCGTTCGACGAGGAGCTCGCGCCGGTCACCCAGCTCGGCATCCCGCTTGACGGCGTGGATTGCTGGCTCAACAGCGCCGACGGCCAGCGCCTCGGCGCCAATCTGCTGCCGGTCGAACGGCGCGCCCGGCGCAGCCATCAGCGCCTCTGGATCAACCTCGGCCTGGCCGCGGTGTCGGTGGCGCTGGCGTTCGGGGTCATGGGGCGTACCGTGGCCAATCGCGAGGTCGCGCTGGAGAAGATGACGGCCGAGGTGCAGGCCGCGCAGGAGGAAGCCAAGCAGGTTGCGGCGCTGCGCAAGACCCTGGAAGACACCATCGACTCGGCCAACTTCCTGACCCAGAAGAAGCGCACCGTCGTGCCGGCGATCGCGCTGCTCAAGGATCTGACCGAGCGTCTGCCTGACAGCACCTATATCGAGCGCCTCAACGTCACCGAGGACGGGCGCGTCGAGCTGCAGGGACTCAGCGACCGCTCGGAAAACCTGATTGCCGAGCTGCAGAAGTCCAAGGTGCTCGGCGACCCGGCGTTCCAGGGCGTCGTGCAGCCGGATCCGCGCGTCAAGAAGGACCGTTTCAATCTCGTCGCCCAGCTCAAGCCGCGCGAAGCGGCGCCGGCCAGGCCGGCCGCCGACAAGGCGGCGGCGGAGAAGGCTGCGGACGACAAGGCGCCAGCTGCGGCCGCGCCGGCGGCCGAACCCAAGGAGGGGAGCGCGAATGCGCCTGCTGCCCGAAAAGAATAATGGCCGGCTGATGGCCGTGGTGCTGACCCTGATCGTGCTGCTGCTCGGCTATCTGCTCGGCGTGCACTGGTGGTTCGTCGCGCCGCATCTGGAGATCGCCTCGCAGATGAGCGACCTGCGCGAGCAGCAGCAGCGCTTCCGCGAGACGAGCAAGCAGCGCGCCGAGATCGAGAAGCGCCTGAACGACGTACGCAACTTCGAACAGAGCAACCAGGCCTTCCTGGCCCAGACCGACCCGGCCGGTGCGGCGGCCGACCTGATCCAGCGCATGAAGCAGGCCGTCAGCGAGCACGGCGGCGACCAGAACCGCTGCCAGGTGCTGACCCACCAGCAGCTCAGCGGCGGCAAGCCCGAACTCTACGAGAAGGTCACGGTACAGGTGCGCATGCGCTGCGACCTGGAACCGCTGTCCTCGATCATCTACCAGCTCGAAAGCGGCAAGCCGTATCTGTTCGTCGAGCAGCTGATGATCTACAAGCAGAACTACGGCTACGTCGCGCCGGGCCAGAAGCAGCCGCAGCAGAGCGCGCTGGATATCCGTTTCAACCTGTCGGGCTACATGCGCAAGCGAGGCGCGGAGAAGGCATGAACGCGCGCACCTCTCGCCTGATCACGACGGGTCTGGCCGGAACCTGCGGCGTCATGGCCCTGGCCGGAGTACTGGCCTGGATGGGCGCCGGCCGCGGCTACGGCTGGCTGCCCGAAACCGACGCGCCGCCGGTCACCGGCGTCGGCCGCATCGACACCGATGCCGTCGTCATGCCGCCGGACTCGGAGTTCGCCGAGGTGCGCCAGCGGCCGATCTTCAACGAGGACCGCAAGCCGACGCCGATCATCGACAAACCGTCCATCGAAACGCCGCCCGTGGTGCCGCTGAACATCACCTTGACCGGCGTCGTGCTGACGCCGGAGATCAAGCTCGCGATGGTGCGCGACAACGCCAAGAACGAAGCGGTGTCGCTGCGCGTCGGCATGCCGCTGCCCGGCGAACAGCAGGGCTGGGTCGTCACCGAGATCCACGCGCGCAAGGTCGTGTTCAAGAATCCGCAGGACGAGACTTCCGAGGTGGAACTCGAGGTCGCGCCGGGACTCACAGTACCGCCCAGTCCACGCCCCACGGCGCCGGCGGCTGCGAACGCTGCGGCGCCCGTGCCGCCGCCGCCAGGCGGCGCGCCGACCACCGTACCGGGCCAACCGCCAGGTACGCAGCCCGGTCAACCGCCGGCAGACCGGGCCGCCGAACTGCAACATCGTATCGAAGAGCGCCGCCGCGAAATGCGCGAGCAGGCGGAAAAGCTGCGCCAGCAGCAGGAACAGGTCAAATGAACGGAGTGCCACCAGTGCGTCTACGACTGTATCCCCTTTGCCTGGTTGCGCTGCTGGTCGCGCTGGGCGGTTGCACGTCGGGGCCGGTGCGGCCCGACAAGGATGGCGGGCCCCCGACCAAATCCGCTCCGTCGGAAACGATTGCCGAGAAGGTGCTGACCGGCAAGGCCGAGCATGACGAAGGTCCGATCGCGCTGAGCAGCCGCAAGGATCCTTCGGCCCCCGCGCCCAAGCCGGAAATCGAGAAGGGCACGTCGAAGTTCATCAACGAGGCTGCCGCGCGTGCGCCGGTCCCGAGCGTGCCCGACAGCGATGGTCAGCTGACCTTCAACTTCGAGAACCAGCCCATCCAGGCGGTGGCCAAGGCCATCCTCGGCGACCTGCTGCAGCTCAATTACGTGATCGCCCCGGGCGTGCAGGGCAACGTCAGCTTCTCGACGTCCAAGCCGATCAAGTCCGACCAGGCCATGTCCATCCTCGAGATGCTGCTGTCCTGGACCAACAACTCGCTGGTCTACAGCGAGGGCCGCTACACGGTGCTGCCGACCAAGGACGCGCTGCCGGGCAAGCTGGTGCCGCGCATCGCGGCGCCGAACATGGCCAAGGGCTACGAGGTGCGCGTGTTCCCGCTGCGCTACGTCTCGCCCAAGGAAATGGAGAAGCTGCTCAAGCCCTATGCCAAGCCCGAGGCCTTCGTCTCGGTGGACACGGCGCGCAGCATGCTCGTGCTGGCCGGCACCGGCACCGAACTGACGAACTATCAGCGCACGATCGACACCTTCGATGTGGACTGGCTCAAGGGCATGTCCATCGGCGTCTATGCCGTGGTCAACGTCGAAGTCGCCAAGATCATGCCCGAGCTCGACAAGCTGTTCGGCGCGACCGGCGAGTCGCCGATGGCCGGCATGTTCCGCTTCGTGCCGATCGAACGCACGAACTCGGTCATCGTGATCACGCCGAACCCCGATTACCTGGCTCAGGCCGAGGAATGGCTGCGCCGCCTCGATCAGGGCGGCAGCGAGAACGGCACCCAACTCTACGTATACGATGTCAAGAATGTGAAATCGGTCGATCTGGCCGACCGCCTCAACGAGGTCTTCACGGGCCAGCGCGGCAGCAGTTCCTCGTCGTCGCGCCGCACGAGTACGCGGGGCGGCGTCGCGCCGGGCTTGCAGTCGGTCGAGATGCGCGGCACCAACGACACGAGCCGCCGCGCCGAAGCCGCGCGCGACCGGCAGGCGGCAGCTGCGGCCGGCGGTACGGCGGGCAGCGGCGCGGCCTCGTTCACGATCGGTGACGAGGAAAACGAAGTACGCATCACCGCGGTCGAGGAAAACAACCAGATTCTCGTGATGGCGACGCAGAGCCAGTGGGGCATCATCCAGAGCGCGATCAAGCGCCTCGACGTCGAGCCGCTGCAGGTGCAGATCGAGACCAAGATCCTCGAAGTGTCCCTGGTCGGCGACCTGGAATACGGCGTGCGCTGGTTCCTCGAAGGACTGATCGGCACGAGCAACCAGGGCGACAACCGCTTCACCCAGTCGCAGCCGGGCAATCAGCAGCGCGGCCTGTTCGGCGCGACGAATACGCCGAGCGCGAACAATTCCAATTTGTTCTTCTCGTTCATCAACAGCGAGATCGAAGTCGCGATCAACGCGCTGCAGACGAACTCGAACACCAAGACCCTGTCGGCGCCGTCGCTGGTCGTGCTCAACAACAAGGAAGCGCGCATCAATGTCGGCGACCAGATCCCGGTCGTGCAGAACTACCTCAGCGGCGGCTTCAATACCGGCACCAACGGCGTCAGCACCGGCACCAGCTATGGTTCAGTGCAGTTCCGCGACGTCGGCGTGATCCTGACCGTGACTCCGCGCGTCAATCCGGGCGGTCTGGTCTACATGGAAGTCTCGCAGGAGGTCAGCAAGCCCGGCGTGCAGGACGTCACCGGCAACTACAGCGTGGCCAAGCGTGAGATCGAGACCGAGATCGCCGTACAGAGCGGCCAGACCGTACTGCTCGGCGGCCTGATCGGCGAATCCGAAGTCACCGGCAAGGACGGCGTGCCGGGCCTGAGCCGCATTCCGCTGATCGGCAACCTGTTCGGCCATACCAAGCGGAACCGCACGCGCACCGAACTCATCGTGCTGATCACGCCGCGTGTCGTCGGCAATGCCGTTGACGCGCGCAGCATCACCGAGGAATACCAGCGTCGTTTCGAATCGCTGCCGCCGATCAAGGGCGCCGGCGGCGACACGCTGGAGAGCGCGTTCGGCGACAAGACCAAGAAAAAGCAGAACTGATAGAAAGAGCGGAGTGAAGCCATGAAGAATGCCAAGATCCTGCTGGTGCCGGCACTGTTCGCGCTGCTGGCCGGCTGTTCCGCCGGCGGCGGCGTGAAGAAGGGCGGCAGCGTCGAGGAACGCGCCGTCCAGCGCTGGGAGCTGCTGATCGACCACAAGGGAGGCGAGGCCTACGAGTATCTGACTCCGGGCTATCGGGCCACCCACCCCAAGGACCAGTACGCCGCGGCCATGTCCTCGCGGCCGGTCCGCTGGAAGAAGGTCGAGCTCATGGACAAGGAGTGTCCGGATGAGGACACCTGCAACGTTCGCCTTATCGTCGATTTCGAGCTCCGGATCGCTGCCGGTATCCCGGGTCCGGTCTCAAGTGCCGATGTCCAGAAGGAAAAATGGCTCCGCATCAAGGGGCAGTGGTACCACCTTCCGGCGCAATGAGCCGGCCTGAAAAGCCGGTTTTCGTGGGATTGCGTTGCCATGACCTTTGTTCTAGCATTGGCGCGCTGTTGCCCTACCATGCCCAAAAAAGGCGGGCCAAAACCGCTGCTGCGGAGCATGGTCGGTTGTAAGCAAAAGCCCTGTGGTTCATTAGGAGTGTTGTGATGAAAAGAAACAATCTGACGACTTCGGTTGTCGCCGGCCTCGCCGCCATCGCTGGCATCGCGAGCACCGCGAACGCCGTTGAGCTGAACCCGGATGGTACCGGCCAGGTCCTGGTCTACCCGTACTACACGGTCAACAAGAACCAGCAGACGATCGTCTCGGTGGTCAACACCACCAACATCGCCAAGGCTGTCAAGGTCCGCTTCCTCGAGGGTCACAACTCTCGCGAAGTCCTCGACTTCAACCTGTTCCTGTCGGAATACGACGTCTGGACCGCCAGCGTGTTCGCGCTGACCGACGCCGGTCTGACCGGTGACGGCGCTGCCGTCACGACCACCGACAAGAGCTGCACCGCTCCGAACAAGAGCGACTGGACCGGCTCCCTCGGCACCGGCCGTCCGTACCAGGTGTTCCTGCCGTACGCCTACACCGGCACGCACGAAGACACCGGCCCGACCGACGACGCCCGTACCCGTGAAGGTCACATCGAGCTGATCTCGATGGCCGACCTGACCGGCGCGCTGCGCACGGCCGTGACCCACACGTCGGCCGGCACCCCGGCGAACTGCGCCGTGGTCCAGTCGATCGACCCGGCCAACACGCTGCTCGTCGCTCCGACCGGCGGCCTGTTCGGCGCCGGCGGCGTCGTCAACGTTGCTCAGGGTACGTTCTTCACCTACAACGCTGACGCGATCGACGGCTTCACGACCGTCAAGCTGTTCTCCGACACGTCCTCGCTGACGCCGTCGCTGGCTCAGGCCAACACGGACCAGGTCCTCGGCGTGGCTACCGCCTACGTCTTCGGTTCGGCTGGTCAGCTGATCCGTTCGGACTACTCCACGATCGGCGCCCCGAGCAACGCGATCGACGCCGTGTCGGCCGTGTTCATGTCGAACAACCTGTTCAACGAATACAACGTTGACTCGTCGGTCGGCTCGAACACCGACTGGGTTGTGACCTTCCCGACCAAGCGCTTCTACGTCGACAACGAAATCCTCGGCGTCGACCTGGGCGATCCGGGCGCGATCCAGCCGTTCCGCTACACCTTCGGCGAAGACGCCACGGGTAACGGCGACGGTCTGTCCTGTGCTCAGATCGAAATCGCTCAGTACGACCGCGAAGAAGGCCGTCCGGTCGGTCCGGCTCCGGGCTTCTCGCCGCCGCCTCCGGGCCAGCCGGCTTCCTCGCTGTGTAAGGAAGTCAACGTCATCAGCTTCCTGAACGTTGCCACCGCTCCGAGCGAATCGGGCGTGCTGGGTTCGAAGCTGGTCACGAACGTCAAGCCGTTCGCTGCCGCTGGTTGGCTGCGTCTCGGCATGAACCCGGCTGGTCAGCCGCACCTCAGCCGCGCTTCCATCGACGGCGACGTGTACGCTGGTCTGCCGGCGACCGGCTTCGAAGCGGTCAACTACATCAACACCAACGTGAGCGCCGGCGTGCTGTCGAACTACAGCGGCCTGTTCCGTCACCGCGCCAGCCGCGCCTGCACCAACGGCACGGCGGCTTGCTCCTGATATCCATCAGGTAGCAGGTGTTTCAGTAGTGAAAGAGGGGCCCTCGGGCCCCTCTTTTTTTTGGCCTCGTCGCCGTCATCTGTTCACTGCCGGCAACCCGGGATGGGATACGGCAAAGACTGTCCGGAAATCCGGCATGGCTGGATCGGATCGGGCGGGATCTGCGCACCAGGGTGGTGCGGCGCCACGACGCGACGCGGTTGCAATTTATAAAAATATGACGGACAGGCTCGGGATTGGGTGCCTATTTATTCGCGGATCCGGGCTTTTCCCGGCACTTTTCTGCTTTGCGCCCCGGCTTCCGGCCGCGTTCCGGCCCTTCGCCTGTCGTTCACATGCAACTTGATTTAACGAAGGGTTTGCACGGAACGGCATATCCGGCGCTAAAATTCAATCGCTCTCATCTGAATTGGAACTTGTCAATGCCTGCATTGCGCCTGCCCGCCGCTGCGCTGCTGTTCACGATCGCGGCCGCCACCGGTTCTGCGAATGCCCAGACGACGCTGCGGCTCACCTGGACTCCCAACGGCGGAACGCCGAAGGTCTGCGAATATACGACCGACGCAGCCGGCGTGAGCATGGATCCGGCGACCGGCGCCCTCGTGGCGACGGGTAGCTTTTCCGGTACGGATTGCCCGACGGGCACGGCGCCGGTTTCGGATCCGTCGATCAGCAACGGCATCGACTCGAACGACATTCCGACGTCGACGTCGGGCAATGCGACCCACACGATCACCTGGGCCGCGAATGCGGACAGCTGCACCTATGCTGGTAGCGTCACGCCCAGCCCGATCAGCAACTGGCCGCTGACCGGCAATGTCTGCAGCTCGGCTGCGGAATGCGCCACGGGCAAGTCGGTCGCCGTAACGATTCCGAACGTCAGCGGCAACTTCCGCTTCCAGCTCAGCTGCAACAAGGTCGGTTCCACCGTCACGGCCACTTCGGGTCAGAACGTCACGGTTACTCAGACCGGCGGCGGTGGCGGCGGCGACACCTGCGTCAATACGGCCGGTATTTCGCGCCAGACCTTCGGCACGGTCATGTACAACAGCGGTCTGTCCCGCGACGTCGACCTGACGCTGTACGAGAACGTTTTCGGCGACAACCCCGGCGGCTCGCCGCGTCTGTTCCCGGGCACGGCCGACCTGAACCAGCGCATCATGATCGCACGCAACAAGTACGTGGCGCTGAAGTTCACCGTGCCGGCGAACTTCCCGCTGCAGACCATCGGTCAATACCGCTTCGAGGAAACCCAGCCGCAAACCACGCGCATGTCCTGGACGATCAGCAAGACCTGCGGAGACTTCTCGATGTCGCCGGTCGCGCCGCTGACCACGTCCTGCATCATGAACAACGGCCCGGTCAACAGCACGCTGGCCTGGGGCTATGTCCAGGGCGCGTCGGCCCGTTGTCCGCTCGAGCCGGGCCAGACTTACTTCCTCAACATCATCCACGCGCCGCTGTCCAACCCGGCCAGCACCTACTGCTCGGGTACCTGCGGCAATACGATCCAGAACCAGGGATCGGGCGCCGGCTGGCCCACCGTCATCGACGTGGACAAGTAACAAGGAATCCGCCACGACCTGCGCTGCGGCGCAGGTCGTTGGTCCAGCGGGGCCTGCGCGAGGAACTCAACTCCAGGGCCTGCGGTCCATCCAGATTCCATCAACCCGGTGGGCGCGCTCTGCGCGCCCCCTTTCTTTTTTGGGATATTCAATGCGCCAACTGATCCTTGCTCTCGGTCTGCTGACTTCTGCCAGCGCATTTGCAGAGGGAATTGCCAAAGACGGCGATACGCTGGTCGTGTCGCAGGGTACGGCCCGCGTGACTCTCGACGACGTCGACGCCTACGTGCATCGTATTCCTAGCACCGATCGCGTCGGCTTCATGAACAAGCCCGAGCGCATCGAAACCATGCTGCGCAGCCTGTTGCTCGACAAGCAGCTCGCCGAGGAAGCGCGCAAGCTCGGCCTGGACAAGGATCCGGTCGTGCAGAAGCAGGTCGCACTCGCAATCGACACCGCCCTGTCGCGCGTGCGCATGGAGAAGTTCCGCGAATCGCTGAAGGCGCCGGACTTCACCGAACAGGCCTACGAGGATTACCTGGCCAACAAGACGAAGTACCAGATTCCCCGGCGCGTCGATGTCAAGCACATCCTGATCGACACCAAGTCGCGTACGGCGGCCGAGGCTGAGGCCATCGCCAAGGAAACAGCGGAAAAGATCGCGCGCGATCCCACGCAGTTCGACGCGCTCGTCGAATCGCTGTCGGACGACCAGAGCAAAAAGGATAACCACGGTCTGATCGAGAACGCCTCGTCGGAGGCCTTCGTCGCCCCGTTCGCAGAGGCTTCCGCGAAACTGCAGAAGGTCGGCGAGATTTCGCCGATCGTGCGCACGCCGTTCGGCTTCCATATCATCAAGCTGGTCAAGACGGAATCGGCCGTGCAGCAGCCGTACGAGAAGGTGCGTGCGCAGATCGTCTCGCGCCTGGAGGCCGAATGGCTGGAAAGCCAGATCCGCGGCAAGCTCGACGGCCTGCGCAACGAGAAGATGGATCCGCAGCCGGAAGTGCTGGCCACGCTACGCGAGCGCTATGGCAAGCCGGCTCTGCTGCCGTCGCAGCAGCCGGCCGCCGCCGACGCGGCCAACCCGCAATGATCCTGCCGCTCGTGCGGCGCTGCGCCGCACGAGCGCTGCTGCCGGGGCGGACGCAGTGAGCCCAACCCTGTCGCCGAGAGCCGCGCGCGTCGTCGCGGTGTTCGGGCTCGCGTTGCAGCTCGCGCGCCGCGACCTGCGCAATCGCTATCTCGGCAGCTTCAGCGGCGGTGCCTGGGCACTGGTGCAGCCGCTGGTGCAGCTCGCCGTTTATTCTTTTGTATTCGGATACATTTTCCGCCAGCGCCTGCCGGGTGCCGATGCGCCCGGCTACGTGCCGTTCCTCGTCGTCGTGCTCTGGCCGTGGACCGCCTTCTCCGAGGCCGTGAGCCGCGCGACGACGGCGATCCAGGACAACGCCAGTCTGATCGGCAAGGTCGCGCTGCCGCGTTCGGCGCTCGTGCTTGCCCCGGTGCTCGCTTCGTTCGCGGTGCACGGCGTCGGCTATTTCGGTCTGCTGCTCGTGCTGCTTGTCGTCGGCGCAGGCATTGCGCCCGCCGGACTGCTGGCCATGCTGCCGGCGTTCGCGCTGCTGTTCCTGTTCGCGCTCGGGCTCGCGCTGCTGCTGTCGGCCTTGCAGGTATTCGTGCGCGACATCGCACCGGCTCTGCCGCAGCTGCTGATGCTCTGGATGTTCCTGTCGCCGGTGTTCTACGGCCGTTACGTCATGCCCGAAGCAGTGCGTCCCTGGTTCGATCTGAATCCGATGACCGGATTCGCCGAATACCTGCGTTTCGTGTTGCTCGGCACGGCCGCACCCGGCTGGTCGACCCTGGCCTGCAGCCTGGCCGGTGTCACGGTCGCCGTGGCCGCTGGCGGCTTCGCGTTCCGCCGCCTGCAGCGCCATTTCGAGGACTTCCTGTGAGCGTTCTGGTGCAGGCACGCGGCTTGGGCAAGAGCTACCCGCGCGTGTTCCGCCGCAGCGACCGCCTGCGCGCGCTTGCCAACCTGTTGGCCGGCCGCGCTTCGGGCGAGGTCACGCCGGTGCTGCAGGGCATCGACCTGACCGTCGCGCGCGGTCAGTCACTGG
The DNA here is from genome assembly GCA_001725155.1 of Lysobacteraceae bacterium SCN 69-320. GTDB lineage: Bacteria > Pseudomonadota > Gammaproteobacteria > Xanthomonadales > Rhodanobacteraceae > Tahibacter. The sequence goes on from MEFP01000001.1 coordinate 154,509, forward strand.
GCCTGATCGGCGACAACGGCGCCGGCAAGTCCACATTGCTGAAGCTGCTGACCGGCGTGTTGACGCCGAGCCACGGCCAGGTCGAGGTCAATGGCCGTGTCGGCGCGCTGCTGGAGCTCGGCGCCGGCTTCCATCCGGAATACAGCGGTCGCGACAACATCGCGATGTCGGCCACCTTGCAGGGCTTCTCCGCCGACGAGCTCGCAGCGAAGCTCGACGACATCGTCGCGTTCGCCGACATCGGCCACTACATCGACGAGCCGGTCAAGCACTACTCCTCGGGCATGGTCGTGCGGCTCGGATTCGCGATCGTCGCGGCGACGCGGCCGGACCTGCTGATCACCGACGAGGTGCTGGCCGTCGGCGACGAATCCTTCCAGAAGAAATGCATACGCTGGATGGAGGACTATCTCGAACAGGGCGGCACCCTGATCCTCGTCTCGCACAGCATGTACCACATCCAGAAGCTGTGCCGGCAGGCACTGTGGCTGCGCCAGGGCCGCATGCAGGCCTGCGGCGACGTATACGAAGTGACCCAGGCCTACCTGGCCTATCACGAACGCAAGTCGGCTGGCGAAGAAACCCGCGCCCGCGATCTCGAGGCCGTGCGCGGCCTCGAATTCCACGTGCGGTCGATGCGCGTCAACGGCGAGGAAGCAGAAACGCTGCCGGCGCTGGAGCAGGGCGCCGCGCTGATCGTCGAGGCGACCATTGCGTCGCGCGACGGCCGCGTGCCCGTCATCAATGTCGGCATCGCCCGTGCCGACGGCACGCCGGTCTATGGCGTCAGCAGCGACATGGACGGCGTGCAGCCGGCGCCGCTGGCCGATGGCGACTACCGCATCGTGCTGCATTTCGCCGAGTTGCCGTTGCTGCCGGGCAGCTATACCGTCCGCGTGCATCCGCTGGACAGCGAAGGCATGCGTCTGTTCGACACGGTCGAGCGCACGCTGACTGTCAAGGGGCGCAGCTCGGAGTCGGGACTGGTGCGCCTGGCCCACGTCTGGGAACATGCCGCCCCCCTGAGCAGGAGCCGAAGCGAATGAGCGCTGGCGCAGCCCTGGATTTCACCGGCGAGCGCTTCACCCCCGAGTGCGTGCGCGAGATCTGGTACGAGCATTGGCACCGTTATGCGATGGTCCGCGCCTGGGCGCGAGGCCGCCGCGTGCTCGACGCGGCCTGCGGCGAAGGCTACGGCAGCGCCCTGCTGGCCCAGGTCGCCGATTCGGTGCTCGGCCTCGATGTCGACCCGGCCGCCGTCGCCCATGCGCGCGAGCGCTATGCCGCCGCGGCGGCCAATCTGCGCTTCGATCAGGCCGACGCGACCCGGCTGCAGCTGGCGCCGGGCAGTTTCGATCTCGTCGTGTCGTTCGAGACGCTGGAACATGTCCAAGCCCAGGACGCGCTGCTCGACGGTCTCGGCAACGCCCTGGCCGACGACGGCCTGCTGGTGATTTCCTCGCCCGACAAGGCCACCTACAGCGATGCGGCCGGCTTCCGCAACGAATACCACGTACGCGAGCTGTATCGCGACGAGTTCGAGGCCCTGCTGCGTCGCCGCTATCCCTATGTACGGCTGTATGCGCAGCGCCTGCTGTTCCAGTCGGCGATCTGGAGCGTGGACCCGCCCGATCTGGCCGCGGCGGGGCAGTACCTGACCTCCGGCAGCGACGGCCGCGTCGACGACGGCCTGGCCTACGCGCCGATGTACTACATCGCGGTTTGCTCGCGTCGGCCGCTGCCCGAGCTGCCGGCGACGTCCTGGTTCGGCGATCGCGACGAATCGGTCTATCAGCACTACAATCACGAAATCCGCAAGAACATGGCGGCCGGCGCACGCATCGCCGAGCTCGAGGCGCAGGTCGCGGCCTTGCAGCGCGAGCAGGCGGCGGCCGGCGGTCGGCCGGCCGCGGTCACGGCGCGGCGGCCCTGGTGGCGCTTCTGGGGCGCCGACTAGCCCCGGCAGCCGGCAGTCCCTGACGGGGTTGCAGCGGCCAGGCGCTGGCCTCCAACCGGCGAAACGACGGCAGCGCGATGACGGACGCGGGCCGGCAGCAGATCGACCCCGGCCGCGGTTCGCGGCAATCCGCCAGCAACGACAGCGATGCGCAGCGGCCCGCGGCCCTGCGCCGATACAGGCAAAGGCAACCGGCTTCATGAGCAACAACCTGCAGTACCAATACACTTTCGACGCCACGCCGCAGCCGCCCGCGCCGCTGCGTCCGGACCCGAATGCGCCGCTGTTCGCGTCCGAGGACGCCGTCGTCGCCTCGCTGTCCAACAGCGAATGCGTGTTCCAGGTCAAGCGCACGGGCGATGCCCACGTGATGACCTTCCAGGTGCTGCAGGCACTGGACCAGTGCCGCGAATTCCGCACGATGGACGAGCACGTTGCGCGAATCCAGAGCACGATTCCGGGCCTGGAGCACCAGCGCGAAGCGGTCACGCGCGTGCTGCAGAGCCTCGTCGAGCGCGACCTGCTGATCTCCGACGACCGCTTCACCGAACGTCTGCGCGGCGGCGCGACGCCGGCGACCGCGCCGTTGCGCGCGATCTTCGTGCGCGCCTGCGACCGTCCGGCCCAGCTCGAACGCCTGCTCGCCTCGATCGGCGACTACGAGCGCCGGTCGCGTGCCGGCCGCCATTACGTCGTGCTCGACGATTCGGTGCTGTCGGCCAACATCGACCGGCACCGCGACCTGCTGCGCGAGTTCGCACGCACCACCGGCTGCAAGGTCACCTACGTCGGTCCGGCCGAGCGCCAGCGCCTGGTCGAGCGCTTGGCCAAGGCTGTGCCGAACAGCCAGACGGCGTTGCAGCGGCTGCTGCTGCCACAAGCCGGTGCGACGCGCTTCGGCGGCGGGCGCAGCTGGAATCTCGCGCTGCTGCTGTCGGCCGGTGGACGGCTCGCCCTGTTCGACGACGACCAGCGCCTGCCACTGCGCCGGCACGAACTGGTTCGCAGCGGCCTCGACCTCAATCCGACCCACCTGCCGTTCGCGCGCTTCTACCGCAACATGGAAGAGGCGCTGGCCGCCGGCGAGGAAATCGCCGACGACCCGTTCAACCTGCATCTGGACGTCTGCGGGATCGGCGTCGGCGAGCTCGTATCGCGCGGCGAATACGGGCTCAATCGCGAGTCGCTGCGCGGCCTGAATCTCGCGCGTCTGGCGCATCTGAACAGCGACACGCGTGTGCTCGCGACGCAGCAGGGCACCTACGGCAGTGCGCGTTCGGAAAGCGCGGCCTGGATCTATCACCTCGACGCGGCCGGGCGCGCGGACCTGTGCTCCAGCCGCGAGGCCTACCTGACCAACATCGAGGCGCAGTTCATCTGGCAGGGCACCGCCCGCGCACGGCTCGCGTCGATTTCCTGGTTTACACCGTTCGCGTTCGACAACAGCCAGCTGCTGCCGTGCACGAATGCGGTCGGCCGTGGCGAAGACGCGCTGTTCTCGGCCGCCGCGCATTTCTGCCATCCGGATGCGCTCGTGCTCGAACTGCCGGTCGCGGTCGGCCATCTGCAGGAACAGTCGCGCAGTCGTTCGGCACGCACCCTGCAGGCCAATACGCCACGGGTGAACCATTTCGCGACCGACTATATCCAGCGCCAGTTCGGCACCTTCCTCGCGAGCGACGCGGGGCAGCGCCTGGGCCTGCTGGCCGACATCTTCCGCGACCTCGCCGGCGCGAGCCAGAACGCGCGCATCACGCACCTGCGCGAATACCTCAACTACGTGCGCGCCGATGCGATCGAGCGCCTGCAGCAGCAGTTCGAGGCCGCCAGCGACGCGCCGGTCTACTGGCAGGCCGACGTGCGCAGCATCATCGACGCGAACGGCCGCGCGCTGATCGCCAAGGCGCCGCCGCGCCTGGGCGACTGGAGCGACGAATTCGATGCGCCCGCCTGCGCGCAGGCCCTGAGCCAGGAGCTCGGCGAACTCGCCGACAGCTATGACACCTGGCCGCAGCTGTGGCAGCACGCGCGCGAGGCCGGCGACAAGCTGCTGGCCGGCGTCTGATCGCGGCGCCCGCATGACGGCGCCGTCGCTGACCAGCATCGTCGTCGTCGCCGCCGACAGCGGAGCCGGCCTCGTCGATGCGGCAAGGCGCGCGCTTGCGAGCAGCGTGCCGGTAGAGCTGATCATCAGCGACAACGCCAGCAGCGACGGCAGCGTCGCGGCGGTCGAGGCCCAGTTCGGTGCCGATCCGCGCGTGCGCATCGTCCACAACGGGAAAAATCTCGGTTTCGGCGCCGGCGTCAATCGCGTCGCGGCGCAAGCCCGCGGCGACCATCTGCTGATCCTCAATCCCGATTGCCTGCTCGACACCGACACGGTCGAGCGCCTGCTTGCGCAGGCGGCGGCCGTGCCGCGGCTCGGCCTGCTCGGCGCGCGCATACGCCACCCCGACGGCAGCGACGAAGCCGCCTCGCGGCGTCGTGACCCGACCCTGCGCCGCAGCCTGATGACCTTGAGCGGTCTCGCGCGCTTCGCCGCGGACCGGCCGGCATGGCAGGGCGTCAACGAGCCGCTGGATGAAGCCGTGCGCGGTGCCGACGGCCCCGCCGAAGCGGTATCCGGGGCGCTGATGCTGCTGCCGCGCGCGGCGTTCGACGCGGTCGGCGGCTTCGACGAAGGCTATTTCCTGCACTGCGAGGATCTTGACCTCTGTCGGCGCCTGCGCGACGCGGGCTACGCGGTGCATTACGCCGGTTCGATCGCGGTCGTCCACGGCAAGGGGGGATCGAGCCGCCATCGCCCGGTGTTCGTCGCCTGGCACAAGCATCGGGGCATGTGGCGCTGGTTCCGCCGCTTCGATCCGGCCGCGCACCGGCCGCTGCTGTCCGGCCTGGTCTGGCTCGGACTGTGGGCGCGCTTCGCCGCGTCGCTGCCGCTGCTGCTCTGGCGCAAACGGCGGCGCGCGCGCTGAAGTGCGGTTACCAGTGCTCGCCGAGCACGGCCGGCACGTAGCGTGCGCCGCGTTCGGCGACGAGGCGCGAATAGATCTCGCCGTCGGACGTCAGGGAGCGGTCGTACCAGCCGCCGATCTCGCGCCAGATCGTCGTCTTCGCGACCAGCTGCAGGCAGTCGATCAGGCCGACGATGGCCGGTATGCCGGTGTAGATCAGCACGCTGTTGGTCCACGAGGTGTTGCGATACAGCGCGCCGCGGCCGCTGTAGCTCATGCCGCGCATCAGGATGCCGAAGATCAGGATATCCGGGTTCTCGGTCATCTGTTCGTTCGGGCCCGGCCGCACCGGAACGCGGCTCCAGTAGTCGATGACTTCGAGCGCGTTCGGATACAGCAGATTGTCCGGGTTGAAATGCACGATGTACTCGCCGCGCGCGGCGCGGATGCCGAGATCGCGCAGCGAATGACCCCAGTCGTCGTGGCGCTGCGACGTGATCTCCACGCGCAGGCGCTCGCCGAAACCCAGGCCGGACAGATCCGGCAACGGCCGCGACAGCGGACCGTCGTGATACAGCAGCACCTCGAAATCCTGCAGCGTCTGCTCGGCCAGGCAGCGCATGCCGCGCAGGAAGAATTCGTCGTTGACGCTGCCGTCGTAGTGCGGCACGACGATGCTGTAGCGCGGTTGGCGCATGGGTGAGTCTCCGAGGGTAGTCGATACGAGCCTTCATCGGATGCGGCGAAGGCCATGCACGAGGCTCTGCGGAATGCGGCGGCCATCTGCCGGGTGTGCATCCCGCGCGCCGTCGCGGCGCCCAGTTCCTGACGGAGCAGGGCGCCGCGCCCCCCAGGCGGCGGCGTGCCGCTCAGGCCAGCTTCTTGTAGCGCACGCGGTGCGGCCTGGCCGCCTCGTCACCGAGGCGACGCTTCTTGTCTTCCTCGTATTCGCGATAGTTGCCGGTGAAGAACTCGACGTGCGAGTCGCCTTCGAACGCGAGAATGTGCGTCGCGATGCGGTCGAGGAACCAGCGGTCATGCGAGATGACCATCGCGCAGCCCGGGAATTCGAGCAGGGCTTCTTCCAGCGCGCGCAGGGTTTCCACGTCGAGGTCGTTGGACGGTTCGTCGAGCAGCAGCACGTTGCCGCCCTGCATCAGGGTCTTGGCCAGATGCAGGCGGCCGCGCTCGCCGCCGGACAACTGGCCGACGATCTTCTGCTGGTCCTGGCCCTTGAAGTTGAAGCGACCGATGTAGGCGCGTGACGGCGTCTGGTACTTGCCGACGGTGATCATGTCCGAGCCGCCGGACACTTCCTGCCAGACATTGTTCGTGCCTTCGAGCTTCTCGCGCGACTGGTCCACATAGGCCAGCTGAACGGTCTGGCCGATCGCGATCTCGCCCTTGTCGGGCTTTTCCACGCCGGTCAGCAGCTTGAAGAAGGTCGATTTGCCGGCGCCGTTCGGACCGATGATGCCGACGATCGCGCCGGGCGGCACGCGGAAGGACAGGTCGTCGATCAGCAGGCGGTCGCCGAACGCCTTGGACACATGCTTGAACTCGATGACCATGTCGCCGAGGCGTTCGCCGGGCGGAATGTAGATCTCGTTCGTTTCGTTGCGTGCCTGGTATTCGACCGAGTTCAGTTCCTCGAAGCGGTTCAGGCGCGCCTTGCCCTTGGACTGGCGGCCCTTGGCGTTCTGGCGCACCCACTCGAGCTCGCGCTGGATCGCTTTCTGGCGCGACTTTTCCTGCTGCGCTTCCTGCTTCAGGCGTTCGTCCTTCTGTTCCAGCCAGGACGTGTAGTTGCCCTTCCACGGGATGCCGCGGCCGCGGTCGAGTTCCAGAATCCACTCTGCCGCATTGTCGAGGAAGTAGCGGTCATGGGTGACCGCCACGACGGTGCCGGGGAAGTCGGCCAGGAACTGCTCCAGCCATTCCACCGATTCGGCGTCGAGGTGGTTGGTCGGCTCGTCCAGCAGCAGCATGTCGGGCTTGGACAGCAGCAGGCGGCACAGTGCCACGCGGCGCTTCTCGCCACCGGAGAGGTTGGCGATCTTCGCGTCCCAGTCCGGCAGTCGCAGCGCGTCGGCGGCGACTTCGAGCTGGCGTTCCAGGGTATGCGCGTCGGTTGCCGCGAGGATGTTCTCCAGACGCTGCTGCTCGGCCGCGAGCTTGTCGAAATCCGCGCCTTCCTCGCCGTAGGCCGCGTACACCTCGTCGAGGCGCTGCTGCGCGTGCAGGATGTCGGAAACGCCTTCCTCGACGCATTCGCGCACGGTCTTGTTCGGGTCGAGCTCGGGCTCCTGCGGCAGATAGCCGACCTTGAGGTCGGGCTGCGGCCGCGCTTCGCCGACGAAATCCTGATCGACGCCGGCCATGATGCGCAGAACCGTGGATTTGCCCGAGCCGTTGAGGCCGAGCAGGCCGATCTTGGCGCCGGGGAAGAACGACAGCGAGATGTCCTTGATGATCTCGCGCTTCGGGGGCACGACCTTGCTGACCCCGATCATGGTGTAGACGTACTGCATGGGACTCGTTCCGGAAGGCGGAAAGTCGGCAATTATCGGTCATGGCCGCCGTCGCGGCCAGTGTGACGGCGCCGGCCCGGGGCAGCGCCGGACACACGTTCGCCCGCGGTCCGCACGGGCGGAGGCGTTCGCAGCCTCTGCGACTGCTCCGGCGCATCATCGGCTTGCCGCCATCGTCACGGACTGCGCCGCCTCCGGAGCGGCCGGTGGCGGCACCCCTGAACGTCATCACCGACAAGGAGCAATACATGATCAGGAAATTCTGCGGCCTCGCGCTGGCGGCCTTTCTCGCCCCCGGCATCGCGGCGGCCAGCGACGGACCGTTCGCCAATGTCAACGCACTGAAAAGCTACTGGACTTCGGCGGCCGGCAGCGGCCACGTCGAAATCTTCGTCAACGGCCGGGAGGTTCTCGACATTCCCGGCAGCAATCCGTCCTTCGTCAAGCAGTATTTCAGCTGCCTGCTGACCAACGACATCCGCGTGCACTGCAACAGCGGCTACGACGGCGCCGAGCTGCTCTCCGATCTCGTCGCCACGCTCGATGCCGGCGCGGAAATCTGGGTGAACGGCACGCTGTACCGTGCCGGCTCGGGTCCCACCCCCTACGACCGGGCCGAGATCGAGCGCTGCACCGGCGATTCGAGCTACTACGGCCCCGAACGGTACTACCTGGTCACGGCGTATTACGACGGCTTCGGCGTGCCCTACGGCAACAACTGCTACTGAGCGTCGACGGGGCGGATAGCCCTCACTGACCTCACGGCGCGGCCGCGAAAGCGGCCGCGCTTTCCGCGCGAACATCCTGCCTCAATCCGGTGGCGCGCCCAGCCAATGCGCAATCCAGTCGTAGATCGGCTCGATCTGCGCTTCGTCGGCGCAAAGCAGCGTGCCCGGGCGGAATGGCGCGGCCGCCGTGCGTGGCTGCAACTCCGGGAATTTGCCGAGGAAACGCTGCGCGTAGCCCTGCCAGCTCGCCGCGAAATTGCCGCCGGAGGCATGCCAGAGCAGCAGATCCAGCGCGACCGCGCAGCGCAGGCCGGCGCGGTGAGCGCGCCAGCTCAGGTCCAGGTCGTAGAAATGGAAGCCGTCGAACGCCGCCGCGTCGAAGCCCAGCGCGCGCAGCGCGTCGCGGCGGCCGGCCAGGAACAAGCCGTCGAGCGCCTGGGCGTCCTCGACGACCGGTCCCCACGCGCCAAGCAGGCCGAGCAGCCAGCCCTCGCCGTGCGGCTGGCTGACCCAGGATGCCGTATGCGGCGGGCCGGCCCAGAACCATTTGGGTCCGTCCAGCCGGTCGCTGCCGGCGACGCCGATCAGGTCGTGGTCGGCCAGATGCTCGCGCAGACGCCTGGCGAAACGCCGGCTCAGGATGCCGATGTCGTCGTGGCACAGCACGACAAGCTCGCCGCCCGCGCGCTCCAGGCCGCGGCCATAGCCCTCGCACAGCGAGCGCGCGTCGCCGATGACGATGAGTTCCCAGTCCTCGCCGGCGAGTTCTCGGTCGAGGTCCGCGCGCAGCCGCGCGAGCCGTGCCGGATCAATGCTGCAGACGACGACCGAGATCGCGCCGGCAGCCTGGACCTGCGGCGGCGGCAGCGGCGCGCGGCGGCCGGCGGCGACCTGCCGCGCGGCGCATTCGAGCAGGCCCTGGGCGGCGACCGCCAGGTCCGGCGCAGCGCGCCACGCCCCGCGCAGCGCGGTGGCCGCGGCGTTCCAGTCACCGGCACCGCCGGCCGCCAGGCCTTGCTGCAGCAGGCGCTGCGCGCGGTCCGGATCGCTGGCGGGATAGATTCTCATGCGTCGCGTGGCTGCACCTGGCGCAGGAAATCGGCGAAGGCCGTGCAGACCTCGCGGTCGTCGAACAGCCGATGTTTGGACTCGCCGATGCGCCGCTCCAGCGCGCGCCGCCGTTCCGACGATCCGGCCAGCGCGACGGCACGGGCGACGTAGTCGTCGACCGAGTCGGCGATCAGCTCGTCGAGACCGAGGCGCGCGAGCATGGCCATGCTCTGGCGACCGCGCATGCACTCGCCGGGCAGGGTCAGCCAGACGCGCTCCTGCCATAGCGCATCGAGTGTCGTGATGCCGCCGGAAAAGCCGAAGCTGTCGAGCAGCAGGTCGGCGTCGGCGATGTGTTGGCGGTAGTCGGCGGCGCAGAGGGTCGCATGCAGGCGCACGCGCGCCGGGTCGACGCCGGCTGCCGCGAGCGCCGGTTGCAGACGCCGCTCCAGACCGGCGACCTGTTCGTCGGTCGCGGCGGTCAGGAAATCCAGGGTTGCCGTCGGCGCGCCGGCCAGGATGCGTGCGAACACCGCATCGTGCTGCGGATGCAGCTTGTACAGGTTCTGCGCGCAGACCAGGCGCGCGCCTGACGTTTCCGCGCGGCGTGCCAGCGGCGTTTCGTCGGGCAGCGCGAAACAGCCGCCCAGGCGCGGCAGGCGCAGCAGGCTCTCGCTGTAATGCGCCTCGGCGCCGGGCGGTTCTGCGTCTTCGGCCGACACGAACCAGTCGATCGCCGCCGCGCCGCTGGTGATCGGATGCGCCCAGGTCGATATCTGCACCGGCGCATGGCGCAGCGCAGCCAGGCATTGGTTGACCACGTCCAGGCCGAGGTCGAGGAACACCAGCACGTCGAGTTCGGCCGCGCGCAGGCGTGCAGTCCAGGCGGCAAAGCTGTCGGCACCGGCCGCATAGTGGTCGGCGCGCGCGCGGAAGCGCTGCACCATGGCATCGTCGCGCGTGCCGGTATGGAACACGTGCAGCTCGAAATCAGCGGCGGGCAGGGCGAGCAGCGCTTCGCCCCAGGCGCGCGTGACCGAATGCCGGTGCAGGCAGCTCGACACCAGGCCGATGCGGCGGCGTGCGCGCGTGATCGGCCGCGGGGCAATGTCCGCGTACGCACCGCCGGTCGCCGTATCGAGCAGACGCCGCACGAGGCGGGCGTGACGCTTGTGCAGCTCGACGTGGGCGCCGTCCTGATACGCCAGCGCGAAGTTCGGCACGCTGCCGAGCAGGTGCTGCGCCGTGGCCGCGTCGAGATCGGCCCGTTCGAACTCGGTCAGGCCGCGCTCGAAATCCCGCAGCCATTCGGCGCGGGCCGGTTCCGACGCGAAGCAGGGCAGATCCGGCGTGTGGAACAGCATCCAGCGCGCGAGCCATCGCTGCGGTTCACGCTGCAGCAGCCCGCGGAACAGCGCGTTCGCCGCGGCCGTGCGGTGCGCGCCGATCAGGGCCAGGCCGAGCTTTTCCTCGGCCTCGACCGAGCCCGGCTGCAGCGCGAGCAGCCGCTCGCGCACCTGCACGGGCTCGTCACCGCCGCAGCGCGCCGCGTCCAGCGCCGCGGCGCGACGCTGCCATAGCGCCAGGTTGGCGGGCGCCAGCTCGGTCGCGCGGCGCAGCGCGGCGGTGCTGGCGGGCCAGTCCTGCCGGGCGGCCGCGGCCTGGCCCAGTGCATCCCAGGCGGCGGCCTGGTCGGGCAGCCATTCGACGAGGCGCTCGGCATGAAAGCGCGCGGCTGCCGCGTCGCCGCGGGCCAGTGCGTCGCCAACCAGGCCCAGCCGTGCGGCGGGCACGCCGGCGACAGCGCGGATCGCGTCGAACTCGCGTTCGGATTCGTCAAACCGGTGCAGCAGCCCGAGCACATGGCCGCGCAGGAAGGCATCGGCGGAAGGCAGCGGCTGCAGCCGGCGCAGCTGCGCCGAAGCCTGGTCTGCTTCGGCCAACTGGCCGGTTTCCAGCGCGTTGATCGCCAGCTCGCGCCAGGCGGCGGCCAGGCGCGGCTCCAGCGCGACGGCCTGTCGCAGCGCGGAGGCGCCGGCGCCGCGCTCGCCGCGCGCGCGCAGCAACTGGCCCAGTTGCAGATGCAGCGCCGCATCGCGCGGGCGTCGCGCCAGCGCGCGGCGGCAGATCTCCTCGGCGGCGGCCGCGTCGCCGCGACGCAGGGCCTGCTGGATTTTCTCGGCTGACTGATCCGACACGCACGACTCCGGCCGCGGTCCTGCGCCGGGCTTATTCAGTTGGGACAGGGGGCGCGAAACCGCTAACATCGGCGGATTCCCAGCCCAGAAGGCGATTCTCCCATGTTTGCCAAGGACCTGCGTATTGCCGGTTACGACGACACCCTGGCTCAGGCGATAGCGGCCGAGCGCCAGCGCCAGGAAGACCACGTCGAGCTCATCGCGTCGGAAAACTACGCCAGCCCGCGCGTGCTCGAGGCGCAGGGTTCGGTGCTGACCAACAAATACGCCGAAGGCTATCCGGGCAAGCGCTACTACGGCGGCTGCGAATTTGTGGACATCGCGGAAAAGCTCGCCATCGAGCGCGTCAAGCAGCTGTTCGGCGCCGACTATGCCAACGTGCAGCCGCATTCGGGGTCGCAGGCCAATGCCGCGGTCTATCTCGCGCTGCTGACGCCGGGCGACACCATCCTCGGCATGAGTCTGGCTCACGGCGGCCATCTGACCCACGGCGCCAAGGTCAATTTCAGCGGCAAGATCTTCAACGCCGTGCAGTACGGCATCGATCCGGCCACGGGCCTGATCGACTATGACGAAGTGCAGCGTCTGGCCGAGGAACACAAGCCGCGCATGCTCGTCGCCGGCTTCAGCGCGTATTCGCAGGTGCTGGACTGGGCGCGGATGGCGCAGATCGCCAAGTCGGTCGGTGCGTATTTCTTCGTCGACATGGCCCACGTCGCCGGTCTCGTCGCCGCCGGCGTCTACCCGAATCCGGTGCCGCATGCGGATGTCGTGACTTCGACCACGCACAAGACCCTGCGCGGTCCGCGCGGCGGCATCATTCTCGCGCGCGCCAACGAGGAAATCGAAAAGAAGCTGCAGTCGATGGTGTTCCCGGGCACCCAGGGCGGCCCGCTGATGCACGTGATCGCGGCCAAGGCCGTCGCGTTCAAGGAAGCTCTGGAGCCGGAATTCACGACCTACCAGCAGCAGGTCGTCAGGAACGCCAAGGCCATGGCCGCGGCCATCATCGCGCGCGGCTACCGCATCGTTTCCGGCGGCACCGAGAACCACCTGATGCTGATCGACCTGATCGGCCGCGAGGTCACCGGCAAGGATGCGGAAGCCGCACTCGGCAAGGCGCACATCACGGTCAACAAGAACGCCGTGCCGAACGACCCGCGCTCGCCGTTCGTGACCTCGGGCCTGCGCATCGGCACGCCGGCCGTGACTACGCGCGGCTATACCGAGGCCGACTGCACCGAGCTGGCCAACTGGATCTGCGACGTGCTCGACGCGCCGGCCGACGAGGCCGTGCTCGCCCGCGTGCGCGAAGCGGTCACCGCTCAGTGCCGTCGCCTGCCGGTCTACGGCTGATCGACCCGCCCGGATTGCCGGCGATCCGCGGCCGCGGCACGGCTCCCGGCGGGGCCGGCGCCGCGCCGCCGCTATTACCGTAGTGGCGTTTTCGCTTTACGATCGGCGCTCATGCACTGTCCCTTCTGTCAGCACGAAGACACCCGCGTCATTGATTCGCGCCTGGCAGAAGACGGCGCGACGGTGCGGCGTCGGCGCGAATGTCCCGGCTGCGGCGAGCGCTTCAATACCTTCGAGACCGCCGAGATCAAGCTGCCGGCCATCGTCAAGAGCGACGGCCGGCGCGAGGCCTTCGACGAGAACAAGCTGCGCATCGGCATCGAGCGCGCGCTGCAGAAGCGGCCGGTGCCGAGCAATGCGGTCGACGAGGTCGTGCGCAACATCCTGCGCAACCTGCGCCAGGTCAACGAGCGCGAGATCGCCTCGCGCCGTGTCGGCGAATGGGTCATGGACGAGCTGCGCCGCATAGATTCGGTCGCCTACGTGCGCTTCGCCTCGGTCTATCGGCGTTTCGAGGACGTGCAGGCATTCCGCGAGGAAATCGAGCGCCTCGAACGCGAGCTGCCGCGCATCGAAGGTCTGCAGTTGCCGCTGCTCGGCGAAGAAGCGCCGCCGGCGCGCCGGAAGTCCTGAGCCGTTCCGGCTCGTCCGCAATGGCCTTTTCCGCTGCCGACCATCAGTTCATGGCCGAGGCGCTGCGCCTGGCCGAGCGCGGTGCGTACACGACGCGGCCGAATCCGCGCGTCGGCTGCGTGCTCGCGCGCGACGGTGCCATCGTCGGCCGCGGCTGGCATCAGCGCGCCGGCGGTCCGCATGCGGAAGTGTTCGCGCTGCGCGAGGCCGGTGAACGCGCGCGCGGCGCAACGGCTTACGTGACCCTGGAGCCCTGTGCGCATCACGGCCGCACGCCGCCGTGCGCCGTTGCGCTGGTGGCAGCCGGCATCGCGCGCGTGGTCGCCGCCGTAGAGGATCCGTTTCCCCAGGTTGCCGGCGCCGGGCTCGCGCGCCTGCGCGCGGCGGGCATCGCCGTCGATGCGGGCCTGCTGGCCGGCGATGCGCGCGAGCTCAACCGCGGCTTCTTCAGTCGCATCGAGCGCGGCCGGCCCTGGGTGCGCGTGAAGCTCGCGCAGAGCCTCGACGGCCGCACGGCGCTGCACAACGGCGTCTCGCAATGGATCACCGGCGCGGCTGCGCGCGCCGACGTGCAGCGCTGGCGCGCGCGCAGCGCGGCGATACTGACCGGCGCCGGCACGGCGCGCGCCGACAACCCGCGGCTGACGGTGCGGCTGGACGAGGACACGCCGGTCGTCGCGCCGTTGCGTGTCGTGCTCGATGCACGCCTCGCGGCGCTGGCGCCCGGCTGCCATCTGCTCGACGGTTCGGCGCCGACGCTGGTCGTGCACGGCGACGACGTTGCCGCGCCGGCCGCGCAAGCCGGAGTCGACCATCTCGCGTTGCCGTTGCGCGACGGCCGGCTGGATCTGGCCGCGCTGCTGGCCGAGCTGGCGCGCCGCGGCGTCGACGAGCTGCAGGTCGAGGCCGGGCCCGTGCTGGCCGGCGCCCTGTTTGCGGCCGGTCTCGTCGACGAGCTACTGCTCTACGTCGCGCCGCTGCTGCTCGGGTCTTCGGGCCTGCCGCTGCTGACCTTGCCAACCTTGTCCGAGATGGCCGGGCGCTGGCCGCTGCGCGTCGCCGACCGGCGACTGGTCGGTGACGACGAGCGGCTGCTGCTGCGGCCCTTGCCGCCGGTTTCGGCCGGTTCGGGCAGCCTCCTCTCCTCCGGCCCCTCCCCCGCGAGGGCAGAGGGGAGGCCGGGCGCAGAGTTCTCCCGGTGATGTCAGGAGCACGCTTGCGTCCCGCCGGTCATCGGCGTTCCAGTATTGTTGATTATTGAAAAGAGATAACTGTCCATGTTTACCGGAATCATCCAGGCCGTGGGCCGCATCGCTGCGCTCGAGCCCTGCGGCGGCGATCTGCGCCTGAGTGTCGACGTCGGCGGGCTCGATCTGGGCGACGTGCAGCTCGGCGACAGCATCGCCGTCAACGGCGTCTGCCTGACCGCGATCGCACTGGCCGACGGCCGTTTCAGCGCCGACGTCTCGGTCGAGACCCTGGACTGCACGACCCTGGGCGCGCTCGCTCCCGGCGCACGCGTGAATCTGGAAAAAGCGCTGCGTCTGGCCGACCGGCTCGGTGGGCATCTGGTCTCCGGTCACGTCGACGGTGTCGGCGAAGTCGTCTCGATCACGGCCGATGCGCGTTCCTTGCGCTGGGTATTCGAAGTGCCGGCGAATCTCGCACGCTACATCGCCGCAAAGGGCTCGGTCGCCGTCGATGGCGTGAGCCTGACCGTCAACGAAGTCGACGGCCGCCGCTTCGGCGTCAACCTGATTCCGCATACCATGCAGCACACGCGCTTCGCCGACTGCACCGTCGGCACCCGCGTGAACATCGAGGTCGACCTGATGGCGCGCTACGCCGAACGTCTGGCCGCACCGCACGAGGACTGAGGCGCCGCGCGCCCGCTCCGCATCTTCCTTTCCGCCCGCACGACAGATTCCGCGTATCCGCCATGGCTTTCGACCGCATCACCGACATCATCGACGACATCCGCGCCGGCCGCATGGTCGTCATCCTCGACGACGAAGACCGCGAAAACGAGGGCGACGTCATCATGGCCGCCGAGAAGGTGCGGCCCGAGGACATCAACTTCATGGTGCGCGAGGCGCGCGGCCTGGTCTGCCTGTCGCTGACCCAGGCGCGCTGCCGCCAGCTCGGCCTCAAGCCCATGGTCATGGACAATACCTCGCCGTACCACACGAACTTCACCGTCTCGATCGAGGCCGCCGAAGGCGTGACCACGGGCATTTCAGCCTACGACCGTGCGCATACCGTGCGTACGGCCGTGCGTGCCGACGCACGCGCGCAGGATCTGTCGCAGCCCGGCCATATCTTTCCACTGACCGCGCAGCCCGGCGGCGTGCTGACGCGCGCCGGTCATACCGAAGCGGCCAGCGACCTCGCCGCACTGGCCGGACTGGAACCGGCCGGCGTGCTCGTCGAAGTACTGCACGACGACGGCAGCATGGCGCGCCGGCCCGAACTCGAAGCGTTCGCGCGGAAGCACGGCCTGCGCATCGGCACGATCGCCGACCTGATCCGCTATCGCCTGGAAACCGAGAAGACCATCGAGCGCGTCCACGACGAGGCCGTCGACACCGAGTTCGGGCCGTTCCGCCTCGTCGCCTACCGCGACGTCGTCAACAAGTCGCTGAACTTCGCGCTCGTGCGCGGGCAGGTCGACGACGGCGAGCCCGTGCTGACCCGCGTGCATGTGCGCAACACCTTGTCCGACGTGCTGCATCTGGTCCGTGCCGACCTCGGCCTGACCGTGACCGCGGCACTGCGCCGCGTCGCCGCCGAAGAGCGCGGCGTCGTGCTCGTGCTGTCGGAGCCCGGCGAGGACGAGGCCCTGCTCGACCGCCTGGGCCGCCGCGCACGCGCGAGCGGCAAGGCCGAAGCGGTGCAGGAATGGCGCCGCCACGGCCTCGGCGCGCAGATCCTGGCCGATCTCGGCATACGCCGGCTGCGCGTGCTCGGTACGGCGCGGCGTCTGGTCGGTCTGGCCGGCTTCGGACTCGAAGTCGTCGGTCACGAGGCGGGCTGAGCGGTATCGGCCTGCAAGGCACAATTCGACAGGAGATGGAGAGGGCGGAGCGTGCAGGGTGCCGCTGCGGCGCAAGGCCATAGTGGCCGAGTGAGCAGCAGCTGCTGCGCGGCGGGACGAGCCGGTTGCCGGCGATTTTTCCATTACCGGCCACCGGACCCCGCGACCGACAGCGGCCTCGGGTAGAATGACGACCCTTCCCGATACCTGTTGACGCCCATGCCCCTGATCGCTGGCGAGCTCCGCGTCGCCCCGAACAGCCGTATCGCGATCGTCGCGAGCCGCTGGAATCCCCGAGTCGTCGATGCGCTGGTGGCCGGCGCCGAGCAGGTGCTGCAGGCGCACGGTGTCGCTGCCGAAGCCATCGACGTGATCCGCGTACCCGGCGCCTGGGAAATCCCGGCCGCGGCGGCGCGCCTGGCCGATGCCGGCAATCACGCGGCCGTGCTTTGCCTGGGCTGTGTCGTACGCGGCGAAACGCGTCACTACGAGCACATCGCCGACGGCTGTGCCCAGGGCCTCATGCGCGTCGCGCTGGACTATCGCCTTGCCGTGCTCAACGGCGTGCTGGCGGTCGAACGCCACGAAGACGCCCTGGCGCGCGCCGGCGGCGCGCACGGCAACAAGGGCGAGGAGATCGCGCTGGCCGCTTTGGAAATGATTGATTTGTGGAGAAAGCTGTGACGAATGCGCGACGACCCGAAGGTGTGGATCTGGCGGCCCGCTCGCGTGCGCGGCGGCGCGCGCTGCAGGCGCTGTATGCCTGGCAGCTCTCCGGCAGCGCGATCGGCGGCGTTATCGACCAGTTCCGCCACGAGCAGGACATGGAAGTCGCCGACGTCGAGTACTTCGAAGACCTCGTGCGCGGCGTCGAACGCCATTGCACCGAACTCGACGCGGGCCTGACGCCGTTCCTCGGCCGCGAAGTCGGCCAGGTCGATCCGATCGAGCGCGCCGCCCTGCGTCTGGGCGCCTACGAACTCAAATACCGCATCGACGTGCCGTACCGCGTCGTCATCAACGAAGCGATCGAGACGACCAAGCGCTTCGGCGCCGACCACGGCCATACCTACGTCAACGGCGTGCTCGACAAGCTGGCCGGCGAGTGGCGCAAGACCGAGTACCGCGGCCGCTGAGCGCGCATGGGTGAGTTCGCCCTGATCGAGGAAATCCGCCGGCGCTGCGCCGTCCCGCGCGCCGACGTGATCCTCGGCATCGGCGACGACGCGGCGTTGCTGCAGCCGCGCGCCGGCAGCGAGCTTGCCGTCAGCACCGACACCCTCGTAGCCGGTGTGCATTTCCCGGCCGGCACCGCGCCGTTCGACATCGGCTGGAAATCGCTTGCGGTCAATCTGTCCGATCTGGCGGCCATGGGTGCCGAACCGGCCTGGGCGCTGCTCGCGCTGAGCCTGCCCGCAGCCGATGCCGACTGGCTCGCGGGTTTCTGCGACGGCTTCGCCGCGCTGGCGCGGCAGCACGGCATCGCGCTGGTCGGCGGCGACACCACGCGCGGACCGTTGACCATCACGGTGACCGTGCACGGCTTCGCGCCGCCGGGGGCGGCGCTGCGCCGCGACGGCGCGCGCGCCGGCGACCGGATTCTCGTCAGCGGCATACCGGGCGAGGCCGCGGCGGGCCTGACCTGCCTGCTCGGCAGCGCGCTGCTGCATGCGGCCGGGCCGGTCGACCGCGACTACCTGCTCGAACGCCTGCAGCGGCCGATCCCGCGAGTCGCGCTCGGTCTAGCGCTGCGCGGTATCGCCAGCGCAGCCATCGACATATCCGACGGGTTGCGCCAGGACCTCGGTCATATCGCCGCACGCAGCGGCCTGGGCGCGGTGATCGTCACCGACCGCCTGCCGCATTCCGAGGCGCTGCAGCGTGCCGGCGATGCGGACCAGCGTCTGCGCTGGCAGCTGGCCGGCGGCGACGACTACGAACTGTGCATCGCCGTGCCGCCGGCGCGCGTTGCCGCGGCCCAGGCTGCCGCCGCGGACTGCGGCACCGTGCTGACCGACATCGGCGCCTTCGAGGAAGGCGACGGCGTGCGCATCGTCGATGCGGCCGGCGCCGATGTCGCGCTGCCGCGCAGCGGCTGGGAGCATTTCGTCGCATGAGCCCGAGCGCCGCGCAGCGCCGCACGATACTGAGTCATCCGGCCGGCTGGATTGCCAGCGGCTTCGGCGCAGGCCTGAGCCCGCTGGCGCCGGGTACGGTCGGCTCGGCCGTCGCCTTGCTGCCGTACCCGTGGCTGCGCGAACTGCCGCTGTGGGGCTATCTGGCGTTCGTGGCGGCCGTGTTCGTGCTCGGCATCTGGGCCTCGCGCGTGCTTGCCGCGCGCCTGCACATCGAGGATCCCGGCTGCATCGTCGTCGACGAGTTCGTCGGCCAGTGGCTTGCGCTCGCGTTCGCGCCGCCGGGCTGGATCTGGATACTTGTGGGTTTCTTGCTTTTCAGGCTCTTCGATGTGGCCAAGCCCTGGCCCGTATCCTGGGCCGACCGCCGGGTCGGCGGCGGTCTCGGCGTCATGCTCGACGACGCGCTGGCGGGCCTTCTCGCCGCGGCCGCGCTGGCCGTTCTGGTCTGGGGTGTTGCGCACTTCTAGCGCAGCGCGGCGCGCGAGCGCCGCATCGTGTGTTCGAGCGGCGGCAGGGTTGCGGGGGCGATGACGCTCTGCGCCGGATCGGCGCTGTCGGCGAGCACGCGCACTGTGGCGGAGTCCACCGGCATCGGGTCGTAGTGGAACGGACCGCTCAGGGTCTGCTGCGGCCGTCCGGCGGAATCGCGCCAGGTCGCGACCGGTGCCCAGCGCGTGAACTTGCCCCAGGACACGGCCTGCGAGCGCACCGATTCCACTGCGGTCGCGACGCCGGCGCGCTGCAGCCGCGCATAGCCTTCCTTGTGACGCCGCAGCCGGCGCCGGAGAAACAGCAGATAGAGCAGCGGCGCCAGGCCCAGGCCGATCCAGAAAATCGTCGACGCGACATTGCCGCCCACGTTCCCGACGTCGACGCTGCCTTCGTGGCCGCGCCGACAGAGCACCGGCAGGCGTTCGCCGGCGCGCAAGCCGTCGCGCGATATGCCGGTCAGATTGGCGACGTGGCCGGCGGCCGTATGCGTGACGCCGCGGTCGTCGACGTAGCGGACGGTGTAGGTGCTGCGGTTCTGCACCTCGACGATCTCGCCCGTCGCGCGCAGCGTAGAGCGGCCCTGCTGCCAGGCGCTGAGCAGCAGCGCGCCGGCCAGCAGGGCGAGCGCGGCGAATCCGACCGGGACTGCGCTCGACAGCTGCACTGCATGGTCCAGATAGTCCGGCGGCGAGGCGGAAAGAACGGCCTCGCGGCTGACAGGTGCCGGCTGCGTGTCGCGGGTCGTCATGGCGGGCAAGGTCTGGTCGGCGGGGCAAGGGCGATGTCCACGGCAAGCGCCGGTGGCGCGGGCCGTGCCGCACCGATCGCGGCCGCCGCCTCGTCTAGGGCCTGCGTTTCGGCGGTTGATCGTCCCCGTTGTAGCGGAAGTAGTCGGTTTCCACCTCGGCCGTATAGCTGTTGCCGGCCTCGGCGAAACGCACGCGGCGCAGGCGCTGCAGCGGCACGATCTCGGCATAGTCGCGCAGGAACGCCTGCAGCGCCGGCAGGCTGCCGCGCAGCGAGAACGTGAACGCCCGGCGTGCGTAGAACTCGCCCGGCTGCTCGCGGCCCTGCTGCGGCGGCGTCAGTACCAGGCCATGTTGTCCGGCCAGCGCCTGCAGGCCGGCGTTGATTTCGTCGTCGGCAAACTGCGTCGGCAACTGCTGTTCGAGCTGGGCGAGATCCTTGCGCACGGCGTTGACGTCCTGGGCGTAGGCGTCGAGGTCGGCCACGTGGCGGCGGCGCAGGTCGATGCTCTCGTCGAGCCACTGCACGGCCAGGTCGCCGCGTTCGCAGCGCTCCTGCGCATCCAGCAGCAGCCAGAGTCCGACCAGCGCGCCAGTCACCAGGGATAGCGCGACGACGGCGCGGCCCGCGGCGGCGGCCGCGCTCACGGCTGCGCCTCGGCCGTGCCGGCGGCGCGCGCGATTTCGGCGAAGCGCGCCGGATCCAGGCGCGCGGTGTAGCGCACCTGCTCGGCGCCGGCCGGCGTGGCGGGTTGGCGCTGACTGATGCGCGCATCGCCAAAGCCGGCCTTGCGCAAGCGATCGAGTACGGCGTCGGTCGCTGCCGCGTCGGTGCAGCGCGCCTGCAGGCTCAGCTGCTTCTCGTCGACGTCCAGATCGACGAGGTTGGCGCCGGCCGGCATCGCGGCGGCCAGCGCGAACGCCGCCTGCTGGCCGCGCTGCGGTTCCTGCAGCACGTCGACGATCTGCTTGCGCGCGAACATCGCGCTGCGCAGGCGATCGAGGTTGCCGATGGGTTCGAGCTGCGCGTCGAGCGCGGCAAGCTGGGTTTCCTGCTTGTGCAGCTCCGCGGCAAACCGATGTTCGCGCCAGTAGTAATAGCCGGCTGCGGCCGCGAGCGGCAGGCAGGCGGCAACGAAGGCCAGCATCGCGCGCCGCAGCGTGCTGCCGGGACTGCCGGCGACGCTCACGGCCGGCGCACCTTGTCGGCCGCGCTGCAGCGCGCGGCCGGATCGGCCGGCGGCGGGCCGACGCGGTAGGCCTGCACCGTCGGCTCCTCGGCCGCGCTCAGCGTGACCTTTTCGGCGATGCGGCGGCCGTCGGCGAACTGGGTAACGAAGACGGCATCGACGCGCGTGGGCGCTTCACGCCGCTGCAGGCCCAGCGACTTGCGGCAGCTCGGCTGCCCGCTGCCCCGCGCAGCGATCTGCGCCTGGCTCCAGCGTGAAAGATCGGTGCCGCGCTGCACGGTCGCCGCGGTCTGCTGCCAGGCCTGCGCATAGCGGCCGCTGTCGAGCAGCTCCAGCCAGGCCTGCGCCTGCTGCGTCGCTGTCGCGGGTTCGGCGGCGACGGCGCCGGGAGGCACGGCCAGAAGCAGGGCGAATACGACGTTCGGGCAGCGCATCGGCGGTTCCTAGTCGGGCAGCAGCTTGCCCGGATTGAGTATGCCATCGGGGTCGAACTGGGCCTTGATCCGCCGCATCAGCGCGAGCGCCATCGGATCGAGCGCGCGCGGCAGGAATTCGCGTTTGACCAGGCCTATGCCGTGCTCGCCCGACAAGGTGCCGTCGAGCGCGAGCACGAGATCGAACACCGCCGCGAGGCAGCCCGGCGCCGCGGCGGCCTGGGCCGGATCCTCGGGGCGGTACAGCAGATTGACGTGGATGTTGCCGTTGCCGGCATGGCCGAAGTTCACTATAGGAATATGGAATTTCTGCGAAATGCTCTTGAGGCCGTCTATGAGCTCGGGCAGGCGGCTGACCGGCACGACGACGTCCTCGTTGATCTTCATCGGTGCGATCGCGCGCAGCGCCGGCGACAACGCCTTGCGCGCGGCCCAGAGATCGGCGATCTCGGCCTCGCTGTCGGCGGCACGGCAGTCGATCAGGCCGGCCCCGCGCGCCGCCGCGGCGACGGCCTCGACCGCCGTCGGCAGGAACGCGGCTTCTCCGTCGACTTCGATCAGCAGCATGGCGCCGGCAACCGGCACGGCATCGCCGCCATGCTTGCGCGCGAGACGCAGCGCCTCGTCGTCGAGGAATTCCAGGGCGCAGGGCGTGACCGGCTGGGCCATGATGCGCGACACCGCCGCGGCGGCACTCGTGATGTCAGCGTAGGTCGCTCGCAGTACGCGCTTGGCCGCGGCCAGCGGCGTGAGCTTCAAGGTCGCTTCGGTGATCAGCGCCAGGGTGCCTTCGGCGCCGATCAGCAGACGCGTGAGGTCATAGCCCGTGGCGCCCTTGCTCGTGTAATAGCCGGCGCGGAACGTTTCGCCGCTGCCGGCGACGGCCTGCAGGCCCAAGGTGTTCTCGCGCGGCGCGCCGTATTTCACGGTGCGCGGTCCGGCCGCGTTGCAGGCGAGATTGCCGCCGATGCTGCAGTACGCGCTGGACGTGGGATCGGGCGGCCAGAAGAAGCCCAGCGGCTTCAGTGCCGCCTGCAGGTCGCCGTTGAGCACGCCCGGTTCGACCACGGCGTAGCGATTCGCCGTGTCGATGCGCAGGATGCGGTTCATGCGTTCGAACGAAACCACCACGCCGCCGGCCACGGGCACGGTCGCGCCGGTAGTGTTGGTGCCGCGGCCACGCGCGATCAGCGGCGTGCGCGCGGCGCGGCAGGCCTGCACGAGTGCGACGACCTGCTCGTGCGTGGTCGGAAACACGACCGCGTCGGGCAGGGCGCGGCGCCGCGAATTGTCGTAGCCGTAGGTCAGGCATTCGGCCGGATCGACGCTGAGCGCGTCCGGAAAGATCGCGGCGAGGGTCTGCTGCAGTCCGGCGGCCAGCGCCACGGCTCAGTCCTGGTACTCGAACACGCGCACGACCTTCTCCACGCCGGCCACGTTGCGCGCAATGTCGGCGACGCGCTCGGCTTCCTCGCGCGAGACCAGGCCCATCAGATAGACCGTGCGGTGCACCGTGGTCACATTGACGCGGGTCGGATCGAAGCCGGCCATGTCGACGATGTCGAGCAGTGCGGTCTTCACATGCACCGAAATCGTGTTGTCGCGGCGCCGCGACAGGAAGCCTTCGGGCTCGCGCACCTCGATCTCGTTGACGAGGCGGCGCACGCCTTCGTAGCCGCTGACTCGCCGCTCGGCGCGCTCCTTGAGCTCTGCCGTGCGCACTTCACCGGCCAGCAGCATCACGCCGTTGTAGACGACGATCGTGACGTTGTTCTTGAGCGCGAGCTCCTTGTCCTTGTTGAAATTGTCGTAGGCCGTCGTCTGGATGTTGCGATCGCTGATGACCGTGGTCCAGCTGCGCCGGTCGTGGCCGACGCCGGCGGCGGTGCCGCCGATGACGGCGGCGACGCAGCCCGACAGCAGCACGGTCAGCAGGAGCGGAATCAGCAGGCGGATCGTGGCGGCTTTCATCATGCGATCTCTCTCAATGCGCGTCGAAGGCGGAGCGTTCCCAGCGACAGGTTCCGGCATCGCCGCTGAACGCGACGCTGTCGAAGCGGCAGGCGCTGTGCGCGAACGCGGGATGGGCGGCGAGGAACAGCTCGGCGGCGCGGACCAGCCGGCGCTGCTTGGCCGGGCCAATCGACGCGCTGGGATCTTCGTCCGAGGTCGCGCCGCGATAGCGCACCTCGACGAAGACCAGCGCGTCGCCGTCACGCATGACTAGGTCGATCTCGCCGTAGCGGCACTGCCAGTTGCGGGCGACCAGGCGCAGGCCGGCGCGTTCGAGTTCGGCCTGCGCGGCGCGCTCCCAGACGGCGCCGAGCGAGCGCATCAGGGCATCCGGCCGTCGCTCAGGGTCAGTCCCGACACGGGTCGTGCGACGCCGTTCTCGAAGCGCGCCCAGGTCAGCAGCCGGTGCACGCGGCCGAAGCTGTCGGAGGCGAGCTGGCCGGTCGCGCCGGGCAGATAGCTGTCCGGATGCGTGCCGAGCCAGTCCATGTAGGGCAGCAGCGAGTAGGCGTCCAGGCCCAGCGCGAACAGGCGCGCGCCGGTGCCGCGCGCCGACTCGATGCCGCGCAGGAGCTGGTCGCGCGGCGGCAGGCCGGCGCTGGCGTCGAACAGCCACGGTGCGTCGCAGAACTCCAGGCCGTCGAGGTCGCGGTCGAGGCCGGGATTGAGCGTGCCGGAATAAACGTGCGAAGTCGCCATGACCGGAATGCTGACGCCGGCCAGCTTGAGCTGCGGCATCAGCAGGCGCGCCTGCTGCGGGCGCATGCTGATGAAGACGCCCGCGTTCGACGCCGTCGCGAAGCTGCCGACGGACTGGCGGATCAGGCCGGAATAATTGACGTCGCCTTCCTTGACCCGCGCCTCGCCGACGACGGCGCCGCCGAGGCTTTCGAACTGCGCGCGGAACGCGAGCGCGGCGCGCTCGGCCCAATCGTCGGTCGCGGCGATGACGGCGGCCTCGCGGATGCCCTGCGACGCCATGCGTTCGGCGGCCTGGGCACCTTCGGTGTCCGGCAGCAGGCCGAACGCGATGCTGCCCGGCGGCGGCGTCGCGCCGTTGTCGGCCTGGTTCAGCGCAAGCACCGGCACGCGCAGGCCGCCCTGTTCGAACAGCAGGCCGACGGCCTCGCGCGTCAGTGGGCCGACGACGCGATCGGCGCCGTCCTCGACCGCGCGACGGTAGGCGGCGACGGCGTCTTCCGAACTTTGTCCACTATCGTAGATTTTCACTTCGCCGCGCTCCGGCGGCGCGTTCGTGTCGTTGAACCAGGCGGCGAAGAAACCGTCGCGGATCGCTGCCGCGGCGTTCTTCAGCGCGCCGCTGGCCGGCAGCAGCAGCGCGACCTTGTGCGCGGCGCTGTAGCCCTCGCGGCTCCAGCGGTCGCCGCCGTCCTGCTGCAGGGTGCCGACCGGCCGGCTCGGCCGCTGCAGCGCCAGCGGCAGCGCCTGGCCCTGCTTGCGCAACGCGCGTTCTATCCACGGGCGCAGCAGATCGTTCGGCGGCAGCTCGCCGCCGCGCTGCTTCAGCGCAGCGGCGTCGAGCGTGGTCAGGGTGTCGACGATCTCGCGGCGGTTGTTCTCCCGGTCCGGGCCGCTCAGCGAGCGATCGAGCACGGCGCGCGTGCGCGCGGCGGCGAAGCGGTCGCCGGTGGCCTGCTGCGCGCGCGCGGTCAGCTCGAGGCGGCGCAGCACCAGCGCCGGCGACAGCGCCGAGTCGGGCAGGGCCAGCAGCGCCAGCGCATCGGCCGGCTGCTGGCGGTTCAGCGCGATCTCGGCGCTGAGCAGATCGAAACGATAGGCGTCTTCACCGGCCAGGCGCTTGCGCCGCACGTCCGACAAGGTGTCGGCCGCGGCGGCGAGATCGCCTTCCTCGCGCAGTGCCTCGGCCGCACGCAGGCGATAGTGGCCGCGGGCGTTGGAGTCGGCCTTGGCCAGCTGCAGATAGGCATCGGCCGCGGCGCGGAAGTCGCCGCGCTCGAACAGCGCGTCGGCCGCGCCGACCTGCGGCGTCTGCGTCGGCACCGTGTCCAGGGTGGCGCAGCCGCCGAGCAGCGACAGCAGCAGGCAGAGCAGGACTCCTCGCGAATTCACAGGCATGGCCGCATCCGTAACGCCGGGTAATGCTGCGATGATAGCGGATCGGAACAGCGCGCCCGTGGGTCGGCGTACGGAGGAAAGCATGACGACGGATTCGACCGGGCGGCTCTGGGTCGTGGCCACGCCGATAGGCAATCTCGACGACCTTTCGGTGCGTGCCCGCGAGGTGCTGGGCCGGGTCGCGCTGATCGCGGCCGAGGACACGCGCCACAGTGCGCCGTTGCTCGCGCGCTACGGCATCGGCACGCGCGTCGTCGCGTTGCACGAGCACAACGAGCGCGATGAAGCCGAGCGCCTGGTCGCGCGACTGCGCGGCGGCGACGACATCGCGCTGATTTCCGATGCGGGCACGCCGCTGGTCAGCGATCCGGGCTTTCGTCTCGTGCGCGCCGCGCGCGCGGCCGGCATCGTCGTGTCGCCGGTGCCGGGCGCCTGCGCCGCGATCGCCGCACTGTCGGTGGCCGGCCTGCCGAGCGATCGTTTCGTGTTCGAAGGCTTCCTGCCGGCCAAGGCCGCGGCGCGGCGCGAGCGGCTGGGCGAACTCGCCGGCGAGGCGCGCACGCTGGTGTTCTACGAATCCAGCCATCGCGTGCGCGAATGCCTCGACGACATGGCCGCGGTGTTCGGCGCCGCGCGCCCGGCCGTGCTCGCGCGCGAGCTGACCAAGTTGTTCGAGACCGTCATCGACGCGGACCTGGCGACCCTGGTCGCGCGCGTCGCCGCCGATCCGAACCAGAGCCGCGGCGAGTTCGTGCTGCTGGTCGGCGGCCGTCCCGAGCAGGAAGACGCGCGCCTGGCCGAGGGGCGTCGCGTATTCGCGCTGTTGCGCGCGGAATTGCCGCCGGCGCGCGCGGCCAAGCTCGCCGCCGCGATCAGCGGCGCGCCGCGCAAGGCGCTGTACGGCAGCGATGAGGGCTGAATGCGTCCACGCCCGGGCCGCCGCGCAGGCCGCGCGCATCTCGGCTAGAATGCGCGGCGGAGTCGGCCAGACAGTCGCGTCGCAGCAATGCGCCGAGGAAAGTCCGGGCTCCATAGGGCAAGGTGCCAGGTAACGCCTGGGCGGCGCGAGCCGACGGCCAGTGCAACAGAAAGCAAACCGCCGAACGCTGCCGGCAACGGCAGGCGTGGTAAGGGTGAAACGGTGCGGTAAGAGCGCACCGCCTGCGGGGCCAACGCCGCAGGGCACGGTAAACCCCACCTGGAGCAAGACCGAATAGGGGAACCATGACGCGGCCCGCGTCGTTCCCGGGTTGGTTGCTTGAGCCTGGCGGCGACGCCAGGCCTAGAGGAATGACTGTCGTCCCGCAAGGGATACAGGACCCGGCTTATCGGCCGACTCCACCATCGCGCAGGCGCGGCAGGAGAGTGGTGACAGCGGCGTCGCGATACGCCGTTGTCGCCACTTTCCTCCGTGCCCTGCGCGTTTTTTCCGGCTTGAGATGCAGACGGCAGCGGGCTGGCTCGTGGCATGTTCTGAGCCTGAGCAACCCCATCCCGCCCGCGCCCGCCCGGCCCGTCGGGCGTTCAAGGTCGTCGGAGCCTGCGGTTCTGGGCGACGACCTTTTCCCCTTGAACGGGGGCGACGTTCGCGAGGTGCCTGATTCGAAACTCGCCTTTTTCGAACTGGCTTGATCAAGCTTTGGACGAGTTGCTTCAACCCCGTCAACGAGCTGCTGCAACCCGCCCGTCCGCGAGCTGCTGCACCCCACCCGTCGGCGAGCTGCTGCAAACCCTCCCCTTCAAGGGGAGGGCATGGGTGGGGATGGGTTTCGCCATTGATGTCCCCAGCGAATCGCGAAGCCCGCGAACTCCCCGCAGCGGCGACCCAGCGTCGAGTCGCCGGGCTTACGTGGCTGCTCGTCCTGCCTTGAAAACCTGCGGGATTCTTCATCGACGGCCGCGCGCCGTGCCCCCATCCACCGCGTCGCGGCGCATCGCCGTTGCCGTTCGCTTCGCCCACCGCGACTTATGGCGCCGGCTTGGTGCCGAACAGCACGTCGCGTTCGGCGTCGGACAGCTTGCGCGATGGCGCGTAGGAATCGGCGGCATCGACGTAGGCGCGCTGCGTCGCCGGGCGTTCGCGTACGGCTTCGAACCAGCGCCGCAGTTGTGGGAAATCATCGAGATTTTGGCCGTGCGCGGCGTGCGGCACGATCCACGGATAGCAGGCCATGTCGGCGATGCTGTAGTCGCCGGCGATGAATTCGCGGCCGCTCAGGCGCTTGTCGAGTACGCCGTAGAGGCGCGCGGTCTCGCGCGTGTAGCGGTCGATCGCATACGGCACGGGCTCGGGCGCGTAGACGCGGAAATGGCCGCATTGGCCGGCCATGGGGCCGAGGCCGCCGACCTGCCAGAACAGCCATTGCATGACGTCGGCGCGGCCGCGCGGATCGGCCGGCAGAAAGCGGCCGCTCTTCTCGGCGAGGTACTGCAGGATCGCGCCGGATTCGAACAGCTTCACGGGTTCGCCGCCGTCGGCGGGCGCGTGGTCGATCAGTGCCGGAATGCGATTGTTCGGCGCGAAGGCCAGGAACTCCGGCCGGAACTGCTCGCCCTTGCCGATATCGACCGGGACGATGCGATAGTCCAGCCCGGTTTCCTCGAGCATCAGCCGCGGCTTCAGTCCGTTGGGCGTGCCCCAGTAGTACAGGTCGATCATGTGCGGCTCCTCGTCTGCGAGACGGCCAGCATAGGTCGGCTGCCGGCATGCTTGAAGCGCCGGAAGGCGGCGTATGCAAGGAGCCAGTTCTCGTGCCTGCGCCGCATGTGCCGCCGTGGGGTTCGCGCAGGCCGCGCGGGGCGGTCCCCGGCGGGCGGGCCCCTGCGGATGCGATGCCGGCCGTTCGGCCGCTGGCCATCGTCAGCCTCTTCGGATACTGTACCCCAGTATCCTACGGAGCGACGTCATGCCGCACTCGCCGGCCGAGAAGAAACGCGTGCTCGCCCGGGTCGGCCGCATCCGGGGCCAGACCGAGGCGCTGCAGCGCGCGCTGGAGCAGGGCGCCGAGTGCGCCGCGGTGCTGCAGCAGATCGCCGCGTTGCGCGGCGCGGTCAACGGGCTCATGGCGCAGGTGCTCGAAAGTCATCTGCGCGAGGAGCTCGGCCAGCCGGCCGTTTCGGCACGGCAGCGCCAGGAGCGTGTCGAGGAGGTGGTCGCGCTGGTCCGCTCCTATCTGAAGTAACCGCGCGGGCCGTCCGTTCGCGCATCCGTTTCGCCTTTACCGGGAGTTGCCTCAATGAAAAGTCGTGCCGCCGTTGCGTTCGAAGCCGGCAAGCCGTTGCAGATCGTGGAAATCGACGTGGCGCCGCCGCGCAAGGGCGAAGTGCTCGTGCGCATCCAGGCGACCGGCGTCTGCCATACCGACGCGTTCACGCTGAGCGGCGATGATCCCGAAGGCATCTTCCCGGCCGTGCTCGGCCACGAGGGCGGCGGTGTCGTCGTCGAGGTCGGCGAAGGCGTGACCAGCCTCGTTCCGGGCGATCACGTGATTCCGCTGTACACGGCCGAATGCCGCGAGTGCAAGTTCTGCAAATCCGGCAAGACCAATCTCTGCCAGGCCGTGCGCGCGACGCAGGGCAAGGGCCTGATGCCCGACGGCACCACGCGCTTCTCCTACAACGGCCAGCCGATCTATCACTACATGGGCTGCAGCACGTTCAGCGAATACACCGTCGTGCCGGAGATCTCGCTGGCCAAGGTCAACCCGGCCGCGCCGCTGGAGAAGGTCTGCCTGCTCGGCTGCGGCGTGACGACCGGCATCGGCGCCGTGCACAACGCGGCCAAGGTCAAACCCGGCGATACGGTGGCCGTGTTCGGCCTGGGCGGTATCGGGTTGGCCGTGATCCAGGGCGCCGTGCAGGCCAAGGCCGGCCGCATCCTTGCCGTCGACACGAATCCGGGCAAGTTCGATCTTGCACGCGAGATGGGCGCGACCGATTGCATCAATCCCAAGGACTACGACAAGCCGATCCAGGACGTCATCGTCGGCATCACCGACGGCGGCGTCGATTTCAGCTTTGAATGCATAGGCAATGTGGATGTGATGCGCGCGGCGCTGGAGTGCTGCCACAAGGGCTGGGGCGAGAGCGTCATCATCGGCGTGGCCGGTGCGGGCCAGGAAATCCGTACGCGGCCGTTCCAACTCGTGACCGGCCGCGTCTGGCGCGGCACGGCGTTCGGCGGCGTCAAGGGACGCACCCAGCTGCCGGGCATGGTCGAGCAGGCCATGAGCGGCGAGATCCAGCTCGATCCGTTCATCACGCACACCTTGCCGCTGGAGCGCATCAACGAAGCCTTCGACCTGATGCACGAAGGCAAGTCGATCCGCACGGTCATCCACTACTGAGCGGCGCGGTCATGCAGCGAATCGAGTCGCACGCCAGCCACGGCGGCGTGCAGGAAGTCTGGCAGCACGAGTCGGTCGCACTGAACTGCACGATGCGCTTCGGCATCTACCTGCCGCCGCAGGCGCGCGCGCGCGCCTGCCCGGTGCTGTACTGGCTCAGTGGCCTGACCTGCACCGAGCAGAACTTCATCACCAAGGCCGGCGCGCAGCAGTTCGCCGCCGACTACGGCCTCATCGTCGTCGCGCCGGACACGAGTCCGCGCGGCGACGCGGTGGCCGACGCCGACGGCTATGACCTCGGCAAGGGCGCCGGCTTCTACGTCGACGCGACGCAGGCTCCCTGGGCCGCGCACTACCGCATGCATGCCTATGTCGCCAGTGAATTGCCGGCGCTGATCGAAGCGAATTTCCCGGCCACCGGCGCGCGCTCGATCAGCGGGCATTCCATGGGCGGGCATGGCGCGCTCGTGCTTGCGCTGCGTCATCCGGGGCGCTATCGCAGCGTGTCGGCGTTCTCGCCGATCGTTGCGCCCAGTCGTGTGCCCTGGGGCGAGAAGGCGTTCGCGGCCTATCTCGGTGACGACCGTGAAGCCTGGCGCTCCTGGGATGCATGCGCGCTGATCGTCAATGCCGCCGAGCGGCTGCCGCTGCTGGTGGACCAGGGCGAGGCCGACGAATTTCTCGCGACGCAACTGCGGCCCGAGCTGCTGGAGCAGGCCTGCCGCGAGGCGGCGCACCCGCTGATCCTGCGTCGCCGGCCGGACTACGATCACAGCTACTACTTCGTCGCGAGCTTTCTCGGCGATCATTTCGCGCATCACGCGCAGGCGCTGGGCCTGCGGCCGGCATAAGCCGCGGCGTCGACGGAGGCGGGCATGGCCAGCATCGCAGTCATGGGGGCCGGCAGCATAGGCTGCTACGTCGGCGGTCGATTGGCCGCGGCCGGTGCCGATGTCGTGTTCATCGGCCGCGAGCCGCTGGGGAGCGAGCTCGCCGCGCACGGCCTCACGCTCAGCGACTACCGTGACTACCGCCGGCGGCTGGCGCCGTCGGAGATCGTCTATGCGACGACGGCACAGCCCGCCGCAGATGCGGCCCTCGTGCTGGTCACGGTGAAATCGGCCGCGACCGCGGCGGCGGCGCGGGAACTCGCCGGCGTGCTGCAGCCCGATGCGGTTGTCGTGAGTCTGCAGAACGGTCTCGGCAACGCCGCCGTGTTGCGCGGCACGCTGACCACGCAGCGCGTGCTCGCCGGCATGGTGCCGTTCAATGTCGTGCACGGCAGCGACGGCGCCTTCCATCAGGGCAGCGAAGGCGAGCTGGAGGTCGAGGACGATGCGCGCCTCGCACCGTTCCTGGATCTGTTCGCGGCAGCCGGGCTGCCGCTGCGCCGGCATGCGGACCTGCTGCCGGTGCAGTGGGCCAAGCTGCTGCTGAATCTCAACAACCCGGTCAATGCGTTGTCCGACCTTCCGCTCAAGGCGCAGCTGTCGCAGCGCGCGTATCGGCGCTGTCTCGCGCTCGCGCAGCGCGAAGGTCTGGACCTGCTCGCCACGGCCGGCATCGCGCCCGCCCGGCTCACGCGCGTGCCGGCGAACTGGATTCCGTGCGTGCTCGCCTTGCCCGATGCGCTGTTCCGTCTCGTCGCGGCCGGCATGCTCGCCATCGACCCGCTCGCGCGCTCGTCGATGTGGGAAGACCTGCAGGCGCGGCGCGCGACCGAAGTCGACTGGATCAACGGCGAGATCGTGCGTCTGGCCGAGCGCCTGGGTCGCGCGGCGCCGGTCAATGCGCGGCTGGTCGCGCTGGTGCATGCGGCCGAGCAAGGCGGACGGCGTCGCTGGAGCGGCGCCGAGCTGCTCGCGGCGCTGCGTCCGGGCTGAAGTTCGCAACGGCCGCTCTGCGCAGGGTCGTGACGGCGGCCGCGCCGCGTCGACTGCGGCCGGGCACGCGCTGGCTTATGATGCGCGCCCCGTATCAGGATCCGTCACCATGAGCGACACGCCTCCCGACCGCCTCGACGCCGACCCGCGCAGCAAATTCCACGACGCCGGCGCATTCGAGCGCGGCATCGGCATCCGCTTCAACGGCAACGAGCGCTACGACGTCGAGGAATACTGCGTCAGCGAAGGCTGGATCCGCGTTCCCGCCGGCAAGGCCCGCGATCGCCGCGGCAATCCGATGACGATCAAGCTCAAGGGCGAAGTCGTCGCGTATTACCGGCCGGCGCAGTCCGAATGAGCGCCCTTTCCGGGGGCTGAGGCGGCGTCAGGCGCTCTCTTCCCGCGGCCTCTTTCCCTGCATGTCTCCGGGCTATGCATCCGCGGGGAACTCGCTGAGTGCGATCGTGGATTTCCACAGAACGGATCGGGTTGAATTCCAGGCAGGAAATTCAACGCTTTGGCCGCGATTGAGAGCCCCTCGCCCCGGGCCCCTCCCGCGGGGCGGGGGAGCGCTTCAGGTGCTTGCTCGGATGCGAAAGACGGACGCCCGTCAAGCCCCTCTCCCTTTGTGGGAGAGGGGCTTGGGGAAAGGAAATGCTTCGGCAAACGCGGCTGCAGATTCTCGCCGGTAAGCTTGTGTTGAATTTCGTGAAGGAAATTCAACGCTGCGGTCACGGTTGAGAGCCTCCTCTCCTGCGGCCCCCTCTCCCGCGAAGGGAGAGGGGGGATTGCATTACTTTTTCTTTTCCACCTGTTTCTTGACCGCCTCCTTGGCCGACTCGGTCGCTTTCTTGACCGCGCTGGTGCTGGTCTTGACCGGGCAGGCGGCCGGCAGCGGACCTTTGCCGTTGCCGCAGCCGCCGGTCTGCTGGGCGAAACCCCAGAGGTGGCTGAAGTTGGCCGGGGCGCCGGTCGGGAAGCCCATAGGGCCTTTCGTGCTGCTGACGAACTGCGTCTGCGTATGACAGGTGAAGCAGTTGTGGTTGCCGCCCTGGATGAAGGTCTCCAACGTGGTGTTGGCGTTTTCGACCGAGCCGGCGATGTTGCCGCTGTTCGGCGGCAGCGCGCCGTCGCGGGTCCAGACGTTGCCGGTCATCTGGTAGTTCAGCCAGATCGCCATGTTGTCGTACTTGCCCGGCGAACTCTTGATCAGGCCCTGCAAGGTGGACTGCACCGAAGCGTTCAGCGCGACGATCGCACTCGTGTTGTCGGTGCTGCCGCCGCCCTGGGGCGCGACGCGGCAGACCTGGGTCGGGTTGACCTTGTTCTGGTTCGGCGGGCAGTTCGTCGTGTTGCAGCTCGGGTTGTTGAACGACCAGCCCGCGGCCGGCGGCGTCTGCGGATTGGTGCAGTCCGGCGCGTTGCGGTTGTGCTCGAACGTGGCCCAGATGAATTCCGGATGATCCGGCGTGTTGGCCACGAGATGGAAGCCGACCAGGCCCATGGTCACCGGCTGGCAGGTGTCGCCGACCACGCCCTGGATCGTATACATGTCGGTCGGCGGCGCGCCGGTGAACACGCGCCAGGCGGCCTTGAGCTCGACCGAACCGGCCGGCAGCGCCGTCGTCGCCGGCGCGGAGGTGATGCAGGTCGTGTTGTTGAAATCGCACTCGGTGATGAAGGTGTATTCGGTCTTGTTGACCCAGATGCTGTAGTAGACGACCTGCTTCTGCTGGTCGTACAGCGGATCGCCGGTGGCCTGATCGTCCGACGGGGCGCCGGGTCCCTTGGGCACGCGCGGCCGCAGGAACAACTTCTTCGCGTTCTTCGCATCGGCCAGCGCATTGGTCGAACACGGTGCATTGGGCTGCTGGCCCCAGGGCGTCACGGGTGTGCCGGCCGGCACGAAGATGCCGTAGTCGGGCATCCAGCTTTCAAATTCGCGCAGGCCGCTGGGTCTGGCCTGTACGACGTCGATGAAGGCCTGCCAGGCGAACTGGTGGAACACGCAGTCGGTCTGGCCGTTGTCGGCGATTTCGGTCGGAAAACTCGGATTCGTGAACCAGCTCGCGCTGGCGTTGCAGGGCGTCTGGGCGAAGGCGCTGTGACCCAGAAGCAGCAGGACGGTACCGAACAACCATTGCGGCAAGCGAGCACTCATGGCTTTTCTCCCCAAGGGGTTGGCTGGAGTCGGACGCGGCGTATCACAGTGAGCAACTGTGATTTGGATACATTGATTCAATTTCCGGATTACGACAAGCGCGAAACAGTGCGGCCGGCTGTCATGGCTCCGGTGTCGTCGTGAGCTGGCGCCGGCCCGGGCAGGGGCGCTGTCCGGCGGCCGCCGGACCGGAGTTGATCGCGGCCCGGCGCTGGGGCTGGAGCCGATCGGGCGGCAGCAGAAACGCTGCATGGCGGCCTCGCGGCAGCGCGTCGGGCGGGGGCGGGTGGGGTCTGCAGCCCTGTTTCCGGCGACTGGCGGGCCCAGCTGTGCCGCTGGGTGAGGTAAGCGAAGTATGGACGTGCGAAATTCTTTGTAATTCAAGGTGCTGAACTAATTAGCTTAGAAACAGCCTGAATTCGTCACGAATTGCTACAACCCCATTGATCTGTAACGGAAATTCTCCTTGACAGTCTCAGGGGCTGAGACTAGTGTGGGCGCTGGTGTGATTTGGTGGGAAATGGTGGGAAGGACACTTGGGCATGTTGACGGGCGAGACCGCCATCACGATCGACGACAAGGGTCGGCTAGCCGTGCCGACCGCTTATCGCGAGCTGATTGCGCAGCTGTCCGGCGGACGCCTGGTGTTCACCTACAACCCTTTCGAGACCGGCTGCCTCTGGCTGTTCCCGCTCAATGAGTGGGAAACCGTACGCGATCAGGTCAACGAGCTGCCCAATGTCAAGGCCGTGCACCGGGCGCTGCAGATGAAGCTCGTCGGCGCCGCGGCGCACGTCGAGCCTGACGGAGCGGGTCGCATCCTCGTGCCGGCGAGCCAACGCATGGCGGCCGGCATAGAGAAGAAGGCGGTTCTGCTCGGCATGGGGACCAAATTCGAGTTGTGGAGCGAGCAGGCGCACCTCGCCAAGATCCGCCAGACCATAGGCGAGGACGAGATCAGCGACGCGATGATGAACTTGAGGTTGTAGCGGTACTTACGGATCGGGGTGGAGCAGGGTGAAGCACGACACGCTCAAGCACGTCCCGGTCATGTTGGCGGAAGCGGTAGACGCGCTTGCCGTGAAGCCCGACGGCGTCTACCTCGACGGCACTTTCGGCCGCGGCGGGCATGCGCGCGAGGTGTTGAAACGGCTGGGTGCCGGGGGGCGCCTGTTGCTGCTGGATCGCGATCCGCAGGCGATTGCCATGGCGCGCGC
This sequence comes from Lysobacteraceae bacterium SCN 69-320, assembly GCA_001725155.1. GTDB lineage: Bacteria > Pseudomonadota > Gammaproteobacteria > Xanthomonadales > Rhodanobacteraceae > Tahibacter. The sequence goes on from MEFP01000001.1 coordinate 189,667, forward strand.
CGAATTCGGCCAGGACCCGCGCGTACAGGTACGCCACGGCAGTTTCGCCGATCTGGCCGAGTGGGACGCGACGGAGGGTGGTTTGGACGGTGTGTTGCTCGATATCGGCGTGTCGTCGCCGCAGCTGGACGATCCGCAGCGCGGGTTCAGCTTCCAGGCCGACGCGCCGCTCGACATGCGCATGGATACGAGCCAGGGCGAAAGCGCCGCCGAGTTCCTGGCCCGCGCCAGCGAGGAAACCATCGCCGACGTGCTCTACAACTACGGTGAAGAGCGCATGAGCCGGCGGATCGCGCGCTGGATCGTCGAGCGCCGCGCCGACCAGCCCATCCGCACGACGGCCGAGCTCGCCGAGCTCTGTGCGCGCGCCAATCCCAAGCGGGAGCCCGGCAAGCACCCGGCCACGCGCACGTTCCAGGCCCTGCGCATCGCGGTCAACGGCGAGCTGGACGCGCTGCAGCGCGGCCTGGCCGGCGCCGAACGCCGGCTGAAGCCGGGCGGCCGCCTCGTCGTCATCAGCTTCCATTCGCTGGAAGACCGCATCGTCAAGCAATTCATCCGCGGCCGCTCGCAGCCGCCGCCGGCCCGCCGCGGCCTGCCGCCGCCGGCGCATGCGCCGCTGACCCTGCGTGCGCTCGGCAATGCGCGGCTGCCGAGCGACGAGGAAGTCGAGCGCAACCCGCGTGCGCGCAGCGCCGTGCTGCGCGTGGCCGAACGCCTGGAGGCGGCCGTATGAAGCGCGTCGGATTCGTGCTGTTCGCCCTGCTGCTGCTGGCCGACATCGCCAGCGCGATCGGCGTGGTCTACCAGCGCCACGAGGGGCGAGTGCTGTTCATCGAGATGACCAGGCTCAACAAGGAACGTGACGAGATGAATTTCGAGTACGGCCGGCTGCAGCTGGAGCAGTCGACCTGGGCCGAGCCCAACCGCATCGAGCAGGTTGCCCGCGGCCAGCTCGGCATGGGCTCCGTCGATCCGGCCGACGTGGTGATCGTGCGCCGCTGATGAACATGCCGCCGCGCCCGCGCGAATTCGCCGAAGCCGCCCCGCGGGCCAATACCGCGGCTGGGCTGCGTGCGGCCACGCGCGGCCGGCCGGTCAATCTGAAGGCGCGCCTGTCGGCCGTGCTGATGCTGCTGACCCTGGCCGGCACCGGCCTGGTCGTGCGCGCCGTCGACCTGCAGGTGCTGCGCAAGGACTTCTATCAGGAGCAGGGTGACGCGCGCTATCTGCGCGAAGTGCCTATCCCGGTGTCGCGCGGCACCATCCTCGACCGCAACGGCGAGCCGCTGGCCGTGTCCACGCCGGTCGAGTCGATCTGGGCCAATCCGCAGGAGCTGCTGCAGCACGCCGACCGCATTCCCGAGCTGGCCGAGGCGCTGGCCGTCGACGAGGGCGTGCTGCGGCAGAAGCTCGAGCAGCGTGCGGACAAGGAATTCCTCTATCTCAAGCGTCATCTGAACCCCGACGACGCCAAGCTCATCCTGGACCGCAAGATTCCCGGGATCAACGCGCAGCGCGAGTTCCGCCGCTACTACCCGAGCGGCGAAGTCATGGCGCACGTGCTCGGCTTCACCAACATCGACGACCGCGGCCAGGAAGGCCTGGAACTGGCCTACGACGAATGGCTGGCCGGCAAGCCCGGCGCCAAGCGCGTGATCCGCGACCGTCTCGGCCATGTCGTCGAGGATGTGGAACTGCTGCACGAACCGCAGCAGGGCCGCGACCTGACCTTGTCCATCGACCGCCGCATCCAGTCGCTGGCCTACCGCGAGCTCAAGCGCGCGCTGCTCGAGCACGGCGCGACCTCGGGCTCCATCGTCGTGCTCGACGCCCACGACGGGCAGATCCTCGCGACGGTCAACCAGCCATCGTTCAATCCGAACGCGATCAACAACGGCGATACCTCGATTCGGCGCAACCGCGCGCTGACCGACGTGGTCGAGCCGGGTTCGACGATGAAGGCGTTCACGATCGCCGCGGCGCTGGAAAGCGGCAAGTGGAAGCCGAACACGCCGATCGACACCTCGCCGGGTTCGATGCCGCTGGCCGGCCACATCATCCGCGACACCAGTAACAAGGGCCTGATCGACGTGACCGGCGTGCTGACGCGCTCGAGCAATATTGGCGCGGCCAAGATCGCCCTGTCGCTATCCAACGACCATCTCTACGACATGTACAAGCGTGTCGGCTTCGGCGAGAGCACCGGCAGCGGCTTCCCCGGCGAGGCGCCCGGCGTACTGCCGGCAGCCAAGAGCTGGGGCGTGGTCGAGAAGGCGACCCTGTCCTACGGCTACGGCCTGAACGTGACGCCGCTGCAGCTGGCCCAGGCGTATGCCGTGCTCGCCAACGGCGGCCGCCTGCGCTCGCCGACCTTCGTGAAGGGCGGCATCGACAACCCCGAGCGCGCGGTGATCGACCCCGCGCTCGCCCAGACCCTGATCGGCATGCTCGAAACCGTCATCACGCCGCGCGGCACCGGCCTGCGCGCGGCGGTGCGCAACTACCGCGTCGCCGGCAAGACCGGCACCTCGCGCCGCGCCGTCGCCGGCGGCTACGACAGCCGTTACATCTCGACGTTTGCCGGCATCGCGCCGGCCAGCGGTCCGCGCCTGGTCTGCGTGGTCGTTATCCATGATCCCAAGGGCGCCTATACCGGCGGCATGGTCGCCGCGCCGGCGTTCAGCCGCGTCATGGACGGCGCGCTGCGTCTGCTCGACATACCGCCGGACAACGTCGAGAAGTGGTATGCCGACGGCGCCGGCAACTGGGCGCCGGTACAGGCCGGCGACGCCGCGCCCGAGTACGCACCCGGCGCGACCAGCTATGAAGAAGGGGTGCCGGAATGACGGCCGCCCTGCCGCTCCGTGTTTCGCGTGCCGCCGCTGCCGGCGGCGGTGCGCTTTCGCTTGCCCCGGCGGCGCCGTCGCGGGCAGTTCCGGTCGAGGTCGGCCGGACTCCCGCGCGGCCCGCTCCTATGACGGGACGGCCGCGATGCTGAATCTGCGCCTGTCCGAAATCGCGGTCTGGACCCGCGGCCATCTGGCCGGCGCCGACGTGGCCGTACACGGCGTCGCCACCGACACGCGCACCCTGCGTGGCGGTGAATTGTTCGTCGCGCTCAAGGGCGAACGCGTCGATGCGCACGATTTCCTCGGTGCGGCCGCCGCCGCCGGCGCCGCCGCCGCGCTGGTCGCGCGCAAGGTCGATGCATCGCTGCCGCAGGTCGTCGTCGCCGACACCGGGCGGGCGCTCGGCGATCTGGCCGCCGCCGTGCGCACACGACGCGACGCGCGCGTGATCGGCATCACCGGCTCCAACGGCAAGACCACGGTCAAGACGCTGACCGCGTCCATCCTCGCGCGCCGCGGCGCGACGCACTGGACCCAGGGCAATCTCAACAACGAGATCGGCCTGCCGCTGACCCTGCTCGCGCTGCCCGAGGACACGCGCTATGCGGTGCTCGAAATGGGCGCCGGCAAACCCGGCGACATCGCCTATCTCGCGGCGATCGCGCGGCCCGAGGTCGCGCTGGTCAACAACGTCGCACCGGCGCATCTGGAGCGCATGCGCTCGCTGGCCGGCGTGGCGCAGACCAAGGGCGCGCTGTACGAGGCACTGCCCGACGACGGCATCGCCGTGATCAATGGCGAAGACGCTTTCGCCGCACTGTTTACAGGGCTTGCCGGAGCGCGGCGCATGCTGCGCTTCGGCTTTTCTTCCTCGTTCGACGTCTGGGCCGACGAACTGCGCCTGGGCACGCGTTCGCAGTTCCGCCTGCATACGCCGCAGGGCGAAACCGCAGTGGACCTGCCGCTGGCCGGACGACACAACGTGTCCAATGCGCTGGCTGCCGCGGCGATCGCGGTCGCTCTGGACGTGCCGCTGGACGACATCCGGCAGGGGCTGGAAAACGCCGAAGCCGTGGCCGGCCGCCTCGCGCGCCGCGAGACCGCGGCCGGCTGGACGCTGATCGACGACAGCTACAACGCCAACCCGGGCTCGGCTGCCGCGGCCATAGACACTCTGGTGTTGCTGCCCGGCGAGCCTTGGCTCGTGCTCGGCGACATGAAGGAACTCGGCGCCGATGCGGCCGTGCTGCACGCGGACATCGGCGCGCGCGCGCGCGCGGCCGGCGTGCGTCGGCTGTACGCGACCGGCGACCTGAGCCGTGCCGCCGTGCAGGCATTCGGCGACGGCGGCCGCCATTTCGCCGCGCAGGCCGAACTGATCGAAGCGTTGCGTGCCGACCTGCATGCCGGCGTCTGTTGTCTGGTCAAGGGGTCGCGCTCGTCCGCGATGGATCGCGTGGTCAAGGCGCTGCTCGGAGCGCAGGGGGATTCGCATGCTGCTTGAACTGGCTCGCTGGCTGACGCCTTACGTCAGCGCATTCCACGTCGTCCAGTACCTGACGTTCCGCGCGATCATGGCGACGTTGACCGCGCTGGCCGTGTCGCTGCTGCTCGGCCCCGGCATGATCCGCCGCCTCGCCGCGCTGAAGGCCGGCCAGGTCATACGCCAGGACGGTCCGCAGTCGCATCTGTCCAAGGCCGGCACGCCGACCATGGGCGGCGCGCTGATCCTCGCCTCGATCGCGATCTCGACTCTGCTCTGGGCCGACCTCGCCAATCGCTACGTCTGGCTCGTGCTGGCCGTGACCGTCGTGTTCGGCGCGATCGGCTTCTATGACGACTACAAGAAGCTCGTGCTCAAGGACAGCCGCGGCCTGGCCGCGCGCTGGAAATATTTCTGGCAGTCGGTCGGCGGCCTCGGCGCCGCGCTGTTCCTCTACTACTCGGCCGACGTGCCGGCGGCGACCGCGCTGTACCTGCCGCTGTTCAAGCAGGTCGCGCTGCCGCTCGGCGCGTTCCTGTTCGTGCTGCTGGGCTATCTGATGATCGTCGGCTTCTCCAATGCGGTGAACCTGACCGACGGCCTCGACGGCCTGGCCATCATGCCCAGCGTGCTCGTGGCCTGCGCGCTCGGCGTGTTCGCCTACCTCGGCGGCAATGCGGTGTTTTCCAACTACCTGCAGATCCCGGCCGTGCCGGGTGCCGGCGAGCTGACGATCTACTGCGGCGCCCTGGCCGGCGCCGGGCTGGGATTCCTGTGGTTCAACACCTATCCGGCGCAGGTGTTCATGGGCGACATCGGCGCGCTGGCGATCGGCGCGGCGCTGGGTCTGATCGCGGTGATCGTGCGCCAGGAAGTCGCCCTGCTGATCATGGGCGGCGTATTCGTCATGGAGACGGCCTCGGTCATGCTGCAGGTGGCCAGCTTCAAGCTGACCGGCAAGCGCCTGTTCCGCATGGCGCCGATCCACCATCACTTCGAGCTCAAGGGCTGGCCGGAACCGCGCGTGATCGTGCGCTTCTGGATCATCAGCGTCGTGCTCGTGCTGATCGGCCTGGCCACGTTGAAGGTCCGTTGATGAGCGACGCCCAGGCCACCCGCCGCAGCGAACTGCCCGGTCGTTACGACCGCGGCCTGCTGCTGGCCGCGCTCGGCCTGGCCGGCCTCGGGCTGGTCATGGTGGCCTCCAGTTCGATTCCGGTGGCCGACAATCAGCACATCGGGCCGTTCTACTACGTCACGCGCCACCTGGTCTTCCTCGCGCTCGGGCTAGGCCTCGCGATCACGGCGATGCGCATCGAACTGGAGAAGGTCGAGCAGCACAGCGGCGTCGTGCTGCTCGCCGGTTTCGCCCTGCTGCTGGCGGTGTTCGTGCCGGGCATCGGCATGCGCATCAACGGCGCGCTGCGCTGGATCCATCTGGGCATCTCCGGCTTCCAGCCGGTCGAGGCGTTCAAGCTGCTGCTGATCCTCTATCTGTCCAGCTATCTCGTGCGTCACCGCGAAAGCGTGCAGCGCAATTTCTTCGGCGTGATCAAGCCGATCGGCGTGGCCGGCATCGGCGTGGCGCTGCTGCTCGTGCAGCCGGACTTCGGTTCGGCCGCGCTGATCGGCGCGACCACGGTCGGCCTGATCTGGCTGGGCGGTGCAAGGCTGCGCAACCTCGTCTTCCTCGGCCTGCCGATCATGCCGGTCATGGCCTATGCGGCGATGTTTGCGGAATACCGCCTCAAGCGTCTGACCTCGTTCCGCGATCCGTTCCTCGATCCGTTCGGCGACGGCTACCAGCTGGCCCAGGCGCTGATCGCGGTCGGCCGCGGCGAATGGCTCGGCGTCGGCCTCGGCGGCTCGGTGCAGAAGCTGTTCTACCTGCCCGAGGCGCATACCGACTTCATTCTCGCCGTGATCGCCGAAGAGCTCGGCCTGGCCGGTATCGTGTTCGTGCTCGCGCTGTTCGCCTGGCTCTGCGGCCGCGGACTGCTGATCGGCGCGCGCGCGATCCAGCGCGGCCTGTATTTCCAGGGCTATGTCGCATTCGGCATTTCCCTGTGCATCGCGCTGCAGGCGCTCGTGTCGATCGGCGTGAATCTCGGCGTGCTGCCGACCAAGGGACTGACCTTGCCGCTGATCAGCTCCGGCGGTTCGTCGGTGATGATGACCTGCGCGATGATCGGCGTGCTGCTGCGCGTGAGCTACGAACTGGCGCGCGAGGAAGCGCAGAGCGCCGAAACCACGCAGGCCCGCCTGCAGGCCGGAGTCTGGGCATGAACGCGACGGCGCAGGCACCCGTGCTGATCATGGCCGGCGGCACCGGCGGGCACATCTTTCCGGGCATCGCCGTGGCCGACGAACTGCGCGCGCGCGGCGTGCCGGTGCTGTGGATGGGCGCGGCCGGCGGACTGGAGACCGAACTCGTGCCGAAGGCCGGCATCGCGATCGAAACGCTCGACATCGGCGGCGTGCGTGGCAAGGGGCTCGCGACCAAGCTCAAGGCGCCGCTGCGCCTGGCCCGCGCCGTGCTCGCCGCACGCCGCGTGCTGCGCCGCGCGCGGCCGCGCAGCGTGCTGTCGCTCGGCGGATTTGCGGCCGGCCCCGGCGGCATCGCCGCATGGCTGGGCGGGACGCCGTTGATCGTGCACGAACAGAATCGCGTACCCGGCACGACGAATCGCGCGCTCGCGCGCGTCGCGCGTCGCGTGCTGGCCGGTTTCGCCGATGCCTTTCCGCCGGCGCGCAAGGCCATTTGGGTCGGCAACCCGGTGCGCGCGTCCATCGCCGCGATCGCGGCACCGGCCCAGCGTCTGGCCGGCCGCAGCGGACCGCTGCAGCTGCTCGTGCTCGGCGGCAGCCTGGGCGCGCAGGCGCTGAACACGCGCGTGCCCGCGGCGCTCGCCCCGCTGCCGGCCGCGCAGCGGCCGCGCGTGCGGCATCAGTGCGGCGCCAGGCATGCGGAAGCCGCGCGCGCGGCCTATGCCGCGGCCGGCGTCGAGGCCACGGTCGAACCATTCATCGACGACATGGCGCAGGCGTATGCCTGGGCCGATCTCATCGTCTGCCGCGCCGGCGCGCTGACCCTGGCCGAGATCGCCGCGGCCGGCTGCGGCGCCGTGCTCGTGCCGTATCCGCATGCGGTCGACGATCACCAGACGCGCAACGCCGAGGCGTTCGTGTCGGCGGGCGCCGCCCTGTGTCTGGCCGAAACCGAGGCGACGCCGCCGCGGCTGCAGCAGGAACTGGCAGCCTTGCTCGGCGACCGTGCGCGCCTGCTCGCGATGGCCGAGGCGGCGCGCGGACTCGCGCGGCCGCAGGCCGCCGCGAGCATTGCCGATCACTGCCTGGAGGCCAGCGCATGACGCCGCGCCGTCTCGCTCCGCAGGACGACATCACCCAGGCGCTGCGCCGTGTGCACTTCGTCGGCATCGGCGGCGTCGGCATGAGCGGCATCGCCGAAGTGCTGCACAATCTCGGCTACGACGTGTCCGGTTCGGACAAGGCCGATTCGGCCACCACGCGCCGCCTGGCCGGATTAGGGATACGCGTGGACCGCGGCCATGCCGCCGAACATGTGGCCAACGCCGACGCTATCGTCGTGTCCAGCGCGATCAGGCCCGACAACCCCGAACTGCTGGCCGCGCGCGAGCGGCGCATCCCGGTCGTGCCGCGCGCCGAAATGCTCGGCGAACTCATGCGCTTCCGCCGCGGCATCGCGGTGGCCGGCACGCACGGCAAGACCACGACGACGAGCCTCGTCGCCAGCGTGCTGGCCGAAGCCGGCCTGGATCCGACCTTCGTGATCGGCGGCCAGCTGACCGCGGCCGGCGCGAACGCGCGCCTGGGCACCGGCGAATACCTGGTTGCCGAAGCGGACGAATCCGACGGCTCGTTCCTGATGCTCTCGCCGATGGTCGCCATCGTGACGAACATCGACGCCGATCATCTGGAGAACTACGAAGGCGATTTCGCCAAGGTCAAGAAGGCGTTCGCCGACTTCCTGCACCGGCTGCCGTTCTACGGCCTGGCCGTGCTGTGCATAGACGACGCCGAGGTTGCCGCGCTCGCGCGCGAAACCACGCGTACGAGTCTGACCTACGGCATCGCCAGCAGCGACGCCGACGTGCGCGCGCTGAACGTGCGCCAGCAGGGCGCGCAGATGCTGTTCGATCTCGTGCTGCCGGGCGCCGATGCGATCGTGCCGGTGACCTTGAACCTGCCGGGCCGCCACAATGTGCTCAACGCGCTGGCCGCGTCGGCGGTGGCCTGGCAGCTCGGCGTCGACGCCGCGGCGATTCAGCGCGCGCTGGCCCAGTTCCAGGGCGTGGGCCGGCGCTTCCAGGCGCGCGGCGAATTGCAGCTGGACGAGGGCCGCGTGGCCCTGGTCGACGACTACGGACACCACCCGAGCGAGCTGGCCGCGGTGTTCGCCGCGGCGCGCGGCGGCTGGGGCGACCGGCGTCTCGTCGTCGCGTTCCAGCCGCACCGCTACTCGCGTACGCGCGATCTGCTCGACGATTTCGCGCGCGTGCTCAGCGAGGTCGACGTGCTCGTGCTGACCGAGGTCTATCCGGCCGGCGAAGCGCCGATCGCGAATGCCGACGCACGCGCGCTCGCGCGCGCCGTGCGTGCGCGCGGCAAGGTCGATCCGGTGCTGATCGAACATCCGCGTGATCTCAGGAACGCATTGCCCGCGCTGCTGCGCGACCGCGATCTGCTGCTGCTCATGGGCGCCGGCGACATCGGCGCGGCAGCCGTGGAGCTGGCGGCGCTGGGCGAACTCAGGACCAAGGCAAGCTGATGCGAATCACCGATCCCCAACTGTTCGGACGCGTGGCCGTGGCCCTCGGCGGCAATTCCGCCGAGCGCGAGGTGTCGCTGGACTCCGGCCGCAACGTGCTCGAAGCGCTGCGTTCGCGCGGCGTCGATGCGCATCCGGTCGACGGCATTCCGGCGCTGCTCGACGCGCTGCGCGCAGGTCATTTCGCGCGCGTGTTCAACATTCTGCACGGCCGCGGCGGCGAGGACGGCATGCTGCAGGGCGCGCTGCAGGCGCTCGGCGTGCCGTTCACCGGCTCGGGCGTGCTCGGTTCGGCGCTGACCATGGACAAGGTGCGCACCAAGGAAGTCTGGATCGCCAAGGGGCTGCCGACGCCGCGTTTCCGCGCCTACCGCAAAGGCGAAGACATCGCCGCAATCATCACCGAGCTCGGCTATCCGGTCATCGTGAAGCCGTCGCACGAAGGTTCCAGCGTCGGCATCACGCGCGTGTACGGGGCATCCGATCTGCCGGCGGCGCTGGAGCTCGCATCGCGCTACGACGGCGAACTCGTGATCGAGCAACTGATCGTCGGCGACGAATTCACCGTCGGCATTCTCGACGGCGAGGCGTTGCCGAGCATCCACATCGTGCCCAAGGGCGAGTTCTACGACTATCACGCCAAGTACGTGGCCGAGGACACGCAGTATCTGTGTCCCGGTCTGGAAGGTGAAGCCGAACAGGCCATGCGCACGCTCGCCCTGGCCGCGTTCGATGCGGCCGGCGCCTCGGGCTGGGGGCGCGTGGACGTCATGCGCGACGGCGCCGGCCGCAACTGGCTGCTTGAAGTGAACACCACGCCGGGCATGACCAGTCATTCGCTGGTACCCAAGGCCGCACGTGCGGTCGGCATCGACTTCGCCGAACTGTGCTGGCGCATTCTCGAAACCAGCTTCGGAGACGCCGCCCCGTGAGTGCGACGGCGATCCAACGCCTGCTGGCCTGGGCCATTGCACTGACCCTGGTCGCGCTGCCCGTGGTCGGCCTGCTCAACGGCTGGTACGCGGCTGATCGCTGGCCGGTGCGCCAGCTCGAGCTGCAGGCGGAGTTCGCCAACGTCAGCGCCGAGCAGATCCGCGCGGCTGCCGCCCCGGCCATCGGCATCGGCTTCTTCGCCGTGGATCTGGCCGGGGTGCAGAAGAGCGTGGCCCAGCTGCCCTGGGTCGAGAAAGTGGAAGCGCGCAAGCGCTGGCCCGATACGCTGGTGCTGCGCGTGTACGAGCAGCGGCCGTATGCGCACTGGGGCCGCGAGCGGCTGATCAATCGCGAAGGCCAGCTGTTCCAGGTGCCCGGCGCCTCGGAAATCCAGAGCCTGCCGCGGCTGGACGGCCCCGACGAGCGCATCAATGAGGTGGTCGCGTTCTACAACGAGGTGCTGGCCGAGGCCAACGGCAGCGGCCTGAACGTGGCTGGCGTCAGCCTCAGCGCACGCGGCAGCTGGACCGTGCATCTGGACAGCGGTGCCGACATCGTCGTGGGCAACGAGCATGCGCAGGAGCGGCTGCGCCGCTTCCTGCAGATGTATCCGCGCGTGGCCGGCAGCGGCCGCGGCGCATTCGAATACGTGGACCTTCGCTACAGCAACGGCTTCGCCATGAAGTGGCCCGGCGCCAAGGCCGCCATGCCCGCGTCGGCGCCGCCTCCGCCCGCCAGCCCCGTTCCTCCGCCGGTGGAAGACGCATGAACCGCAAGACGGAAAAATCCCTGATCGTCGGCCTGGACATCGGCACGTCCAAGACCGTGGCCATCGTCGGCGAATTCCAGCCCGGCGAGCCGGTCGAGATCATCGGCGTGGGTTCGCACGCTTCGCGCGGGCTCAAGCGCGGCGTCGTCGTCGACATCGAGTCGACGGTGCAGTCGATCCAGCGCGCAATCGAGGAAGCCGAGCTCATGGCCGGTTGCGAGATCCGCTCGGTCTACGCCTCGATTTCCGGCAGCCACATCAAGGACGACAACTCGCACGGCACGGCGCCGATCCGCGACAAGGAAGTGACCCAGGCCGATCTCGATGCGGTGCTCAACGCGGCCAGCGCGCTCGCGATTCCGGGCGACCGCTGGGTGCTTTACAAGGAGCCGCAGGAGTACCTGATCGACGGCCAGGAAGGCATACGCCATCCGGTCGGCATGTCGGGCGTGCGCCTGGAAGCCAACGTACACCTGGTCACCGGCGCGGCCAGCGCGGCGCAGAACATCAGCAAGTGCATACAGCGCTGCGGCCTGTCGGTGGATGAACTCGTGCCGTCGGCCGTGGCCTCGGCGCGCGCGGTGCTGACCCAGGACGAGCGCGAGCTCGGCGTCTGCCTCGTCGACATCGGCGCGGGCACGACGGATCTGGCGATCTACGCCCAGGGCGCGATACGCCATACCGCGGCGCTGCCGATCGGCGGCGATCAGGTCACCAACGACATCGCCCAGTTCGTGCGCACGCCGACGGCCAATGCCGAGGAGATCAAGATCCGCTACGCCTGCGCGCTGGCCCAGCTGGCGACGGCCGAGGAAACCATACAGGTGCCCAGCGTCGGGGACCGGCCGCCGCGACGTCTCGCGCGGCAGACCCTGGCCGAGGCGGTGCAGCCGCGCTACGAGGAAATCTTCGAGATGGTGCAGGCCGAGCTGCGTCGCTCGGGCCTGGAAGAACTGACCCGCGCAGGCATCGTGCTGACCGGCGGCGGCGCCAAGATGGAAGGCGTGGTCGAGCTGGCCGAAGAACTGTTCCACATGCCGGTGCGACTGGGCGTGCCGCAGCACGTCAGCGGCCTGTCCGACGTGGTGTCCAACCAGATCCATGCCAGCGGCGTGGGCCTGCTGCTCTACGGCGCGGGCCGCGAAGCCGTGCGCCGGCCCGCCGGCGCCGGCGTCGCGAGGGTCGGCGGTCTCTGGGACAAGGTCATGCACTGGTTCAAGGGCAATTTCTGACAAGCGATTTCGCGGCGCCGCAGGGGCGGCGCCGGCAACACCCGCGGCAGGAGCTGCGGTGCACGGTGAAACGCCGTGCGAACCGGAGAACGCGCCTGTTCTCCGTCCGGTCGGCGGGTCAGGACGACGCGCGCGGCACACAACACAGCAACTCATAAAACCGGAGGATGGGAGTCATGTTTGAATTCGTCGAAAAGATCGCGCCGAACGCGGTCATCAAGGTCATCGGCGTCGGCGGCGGCGGCGGCAACGCGGTCGCCCACATGGTCCAGCAGCATGTCGAGGGCGTGGATTTCGTCTGCGCCAACACCGACGCGCAGGCGATCAAGAACTCGGGTGCCAAGTTCAGCCTGCAGCTCGGCAGCAATGTGACCAAGGGACTCGGCGCCGGCGCGAATCCGGAAGTCGGCCGTCAGGCCGCGCTGGAAGACCGCGAGCGCATCGTCGAGATGCTGCAGGGCGCCGACATGGTGTTCATCACCGCCGGCATGGGCGGCGGCACCGGCACCGGCGCGGCGCCGGTCGTGGCGCAGCTGGCCAAGGAGCTCGGCATCCTGACCGTCGCCGTGGTCACCAAGCCGTTCCCGTTCGAGGGCCGCCGGCGCATGCAGGTCGCGCTCAAGGGCATCGAGGATCTGAGCCAGCACGTCGACTCGCTGATCACCGTGCCGAACGAGAAGCTGCTGACCGTGCTCGGCCGCGACGTGACCCTGCTCAGCGCGTTCAAGCAGGCCAACGACGTGCTGCTCGGCGCGGTGCAGGGCATTGCCGATCTGATCACGCGTCCGGGTCTGATCAACGTCGACTTCGCCGACGTGCGCACCGTCATGTCGGAAATGGGCATGGCGATGATGGGCACGGGTTCGGCCAAGGGCGACGACCGCGCGGTCGCCGCCGCGGAAGCGGCCATCAACAACCCGCTGCTCGAAGACGTCAACCTCGCCGGCGCCTGCGGCATCCTCGTCAACGTCACCGCCGGTCCGAACCTGACCATGCGCGAGTTCGACGAGATCGGCCAGGTCATCCACGGCTTCGCCAGCGAGGATGCGACGGTCGTGATCGGCACGGCGCTGGATACGGAGCTGCAGGACGAGGTGCGCGTGACCGTGGTCGCTACCGGACTGAACCGGGCTGCCGTACGTCAGCCGGTATCGACGCGCCGCGAAGATCCGCGTCCGCGTCTGGTGCTGCGTACCGGCACCGGCAACGAAGTCGTCGACTACGCCCAGCCGGCCGTGCGCGTCGCCGGTCCGGCCGCGCGCCAGGTCAGCGTCAGCGAAGCTGCGGTCGCGGCGGAACCGGCCATGGACTACCTCGACATTCCGGCTTTCCTGCGCCGCCAGGCCGACTGAACCGCGCGGCTCCGCCGTGCGCCGGCGCAACGCCCCGCAGCTGCGGCTGCGGCGTTGCCGTGCCGGCCGCGTGAAGGGTTTGCGCAGAAAAGTGTCAAAGACAGGTGACGACAGGCGCCGTCATCCGTCATGCTACGTCCTCCTGAAGGCGGCTTGCCGACGGCAAGCCGCCTTTTTTTCGCCCTGTCGCATGCACGAGTGGACTCCGAAAAGGCCTGATCAGCCTTTAGCTTCATCGGTGCCGCTCAGCCAAAGGGGCGGCCAGACGCCAAGGTATCGGCGCTGGCGGGGTTGTGAGGATGCCGGGCCGGTCACGTGAATCCGATGTGGATTTGCAACAGCCGGGTTGTTGTATCCGCACAACAGATTGTGGGCCGGGCGCGTCGTTTTGCTTTTCTGTCATAAAGCCCTGTGCTAGCATCCAGCCCGTTTTGTTGGCTCCTGCCCCAGGGGACAAAAAAAGAATGATTAGACAGCGCACGCTCAAAAACGTGATTCGGGCGACAGGCGTCGGCATCCACACCGGCGAAAAGGTCTACATGACCCTGCGTCCGGCGGCCGTGGACACGGGTATCGTGTTCCGTCGCGTGGATCTGAATCCGCCGGTCGAGATCCATGCCCGAGCGGAAAACGTCGGCGATACCAGCCTCTCCAGCACCCTGACCAAGGGAACGATCCGCGTATCGACGGTCGAACACCTGCTGTCGGCGATGGCCGGCCTGGGTATCGACAACGCTTACGTCGACCTATCGGCCTCCGAAGTGCCGATCATGGACGGCAGCGCCGGACCGTTCGTATTCCTGCTGCAGTCGGCCGGTATCGAAGAGCAGTCCAAGGCCAAGCGTTTCATCCGGATCAAAAAGCCGCTGACCGTCCAGGACGGCGACAAGATGGCCCGTTTCGAGCCTTTCGACGGCTTCAAGGTCGGTTTTTCGATCGACTTCAACCATCCGATCTTCACGGCGCAGACGTCCCGCGCCGAAATCGACTTCTCGACGACCTCGTTCGTCAAGGAAGTCTCGCGCGCCCGTACCTTCGGCTTCATGCGCGACATCGAAATGCTGCGTGAGCGCAATCTCGTGCTCGGCGGGTCGATGGACAACGCGATCGTCCTCGACGACTATCGCGTCCTCAACGAAGATGGTCTGCGCTACGAGGACGAATTCGTCAAACACAAGATCCTCGATGCGATCGGCGACCTGTACCTGCTCGGACACAGCCTCATCGGCGCGTTCTACGGGCACAAGTCGGGCCATCAGTTGAACAACCAGCTGTTGCGCAATCTGCTGGCGGACACCAGCGCCTGGGAAGAGGTCTGCTTCGACGACCCGGCCACGGCGCCCATTTCCTACGCCCACCCTGCCCAGGCGATGTAGGAAAGCAATACCTCGCGGCTTCAGCCAGCCGCAATGCGGCGCGGTCAGTCTTCCGCGTCCTTGGAATCAGCGGGTTCGGCGAGGGACGCCATTTGCAAGAAGAGGACCCTGAGTTCGGGGTCTGCCAGTGTGGCCGCGGCCTTGCTCAGATGCAGGGCGGCGGTGTGTGAAAGCGGCTTCCGCCTTGCAGGCTCCGGGGGAACGGACGGCAAGGGTGCCACTTTGACGGCGAACGACTTGAAAGGCTGACCCAGCGCCCTGTGCGCTTCGGTCAGGATCGGGGTCTGGTGAAGCCTGAGCTTCGCCGCCCAGGTCGAGGAGTCCGCCAGAAAAACAACGCGACCCTGTCGCGCATCGGCCAGGCAGCAATGCGGCCGCAGCGCGGGGGGAAGCGTCAGGCGTAAACGAAGATCCAGTGCTTCCAGCGCTCGCGCCCGCTCTATGAGCGACGCGACGGGGGAGGTCTCGCTGACCGGTTTGGGGCCGGACATCGGGCGTCGCGATGTTTTCGCGGTTGTCGGGGGCTTGGTTTGCATCACGGAAACCCAGGCAGAATCAGAACGAATCGGGCATGAACATCATTATCGTCGCAAAGCCGCATGCGGTGCCGCAGACCATCGACCTCGGCTGCTGGCGTACCCGTCTCAAATGCGGCGCGATACTCGGTTGTGCCGCCCTGGCCTGCGCCCTGCTGGGCGTCAGCGTGGCCTACAGCGTGGCCGGTCCGAAGACGCGCACCCTGGCGGAAGTCCGCGAGTTGCGCGAACAGAGCGAAGCGCGCCTGCGCGAGCTCGAACAGGTCAAGGCGAGTACGCAGCGCGATCTCGACGCGCTGGCCGTCAAGCTCGGTGCGCTGCAGGCGCACGCCACCCGCCTCAATGCCCTCGGCGAGCGCCTGACCCGCGCCGGCAAGCTCGACGACGGCGAATTCAGTTTCTCCGAAGCGCCCGCCGTCGGCGGTCCCGAAGAACCGGCGGCCCAGATCGTGCACACGGCGGCGCCGCAGCTGACCGACTCCATCGACGAACTGCACCAGCGCTTCGTGCGCCAGCAGGCCCAGCTCGAAGTGCTCGAAAACCTGCTGCTCGACCGCAAGATCGACTCCGACCTGCTGCCCAGCGGCATGCCGGTGAACACCGGCTACATCTCCTCGTATTTCGGCGGCCGTCCCGACCCGTTCAACGGCGCCAGCGCTTTTCACTCCGGCATCGACTTCGACGCCAACACGGGTGCGGATATCCATTCGGTCGCCGAAGGCGTCGTGACCTGGTCCGGTACCCGCCCCGGTTACGGCAACGTGGTCGAAGTCGACCACGGCAACGGCTACATGACCCGCTATGCACACAATTCCCAGAACCTGGCCGAGGTCGGCCAGCGCGTCCGCGTCGGCGAAGTCATCGCCAAGGTCGGCTCCACCGGCCGCTCCACCGGATCGCACGTGCATTTCGAGGTCTGGCTCAACGGCAAGGCCGTCAACCCGATCGCCTACGTGCGCAGCCAGCGCAAGGCCTGACGGCGGGCTCTGCGGCCCGCGGCCCTTGAATCCCGGGGCCGCCAACCCACCATTCTTTCCCCGACGCGGCCGCCGGCTTATCATCGGCGGTCCGCTCGCGCCTGCGCACCGCGCGGGCTTTGCGCGTTTCCCCCTTTCCTGCTGAGCGAACCATTCCATGTTCAACCGTCTGATGACGAGCCTTTTCGGCAGCCGCAACGATCGCGTGCTGCGCCAGCTCAACAAGGTCGTGGCGCAGATCGCCGCGCTGGAGCCGGCGATGCAGGCCCTGTCCGACGCGGAATTGCGCGCTCGCACCGATATGTTCAAGCAGCGCCTGGCCGAGGGGCAGACCCTGGACCAGATCCTGCCCGAAGCGTTCGCGACGGTGCGCGAAGCCTCGTCCCGCGTGCTCGGTCTGCGCCATTACGACGTGCAGATGATCGGCGGCATGGTCCTGAACATGGGCCGCATCGCCGAAATGCGCACCGGTGAAGGCAAGACCCTGGTCGCGACCCTCGCCGTGTATCTGAATGCGCTCGAAGGCAAGGGCGTGCATGTGGTCACGGTGAACGACTACCTGGCCAAGCGCGATGCGGCGCAGATGGGCCGGCTGTACAACTTCCTCGGCCTGACCGTCGGCGTCGTTTATCCCGGCATGAACCACGCCGACAAGGCCGAAGCCTACGCCGCCGACATCACCTATGGCACCAACAACGAATTCGGCTTCGACTACCTGCGCGACAACATGGCTCTGTCCAAGGAGCAGCGCTACCAGCGCGGCCTGCACTACGCCATCGTCGACGAGGTCGACTCCATCCTGATCGACGAGGCGCGCACCCCGCTGATCATCTCCGGTCCGTCGGAGGAATCGCCGCAGCTCTACGTCAAGATCAACCGCATCGTTCCCAAGCTCACGCGCCAGGAAAAGGAAGATTCCACGGTCGGCGACTACTGGGTCGACGAGAAGCAGAAGCAGGTACACCTGTCCGAAGAGGGCATGGAGCACGCCGAGCAGCTGCTGCGCAAGGAAGACGTGATCGGCGCTGACGAAGGCCTCTACGACGCCAAGCATCTCGTCGTCGTGCATCACCTGAATGCCGCGCTGCGCGCCAACGCGCTGTACCAGCGCGACGTCGACTACATCGTGCGCGACGGCGAAGTCATCATCGTCGACGAGTTCACCGGCCGTACTCTGGCCGGCCGGCGCTGGTCCGACGGCCTGCACCAGGCGGTCGAGGCCAAGGAGGGCGTGCCGATCCAGCGCGAGAACCAGACGCTCGCGACGATCACGTTCCAGAACTACTTCCGTATGTACAAGAAGCTGTCCGGCATGACCGGCACGGCCGACACGGAAGCCTACGAATTCCAGCAGGTCTACGGGCTGGAAGTCGTCGTGATCCCGACCCATCGGCCGATGGTGCGCAAGGATTCGCCGGACCTGGTGTTCCTCAAGCACGCGCCGAAGTGGAACGCGATCGTCGAGGACATCCGCGACTGCCAGAAGCGCCGCCAGCCGGTGCTGGTCGGCACGGCCTCGATCGACGCGTCGGAATTCCTGTCCAAGATGCTGCAGAAGCAGGGTGTCGCGCACGAAGTGCTGAACGCCAAGCAGCATGAGCGCGAAGCGCACATCGTCGCCCAGGCCGGACGTCCGGGTTCGGTCACGATCGCGACGAACATGGCCGGCCGCGGTACCGACATCGTGCTCGGCGGCAGCCTCGACGCCGAACTGGCCGAACTGCCCGAAGACGCCAGCGACGCCGAGCGCGCGCGCATCAAGGCCGAGTGGAAGAAGCGCCACGACGAAGTCATCGCTGCCGGCGGCCTGCACATCGTCGGCACCGAACGCCACGAGTCGCGCCGCATCGACAACCAGCTGCGCGGCCGTTCGGGTCGCCAGGGCGACCCGGGTTCGAGCCGCTTCTACCTGTCGCTCGAAGACAATCTCATGCGCATCTTCTCGCCCGACTGGGTCACGAAGTGGATGCAGATCTTCGGCATGAAGGAAGACGACGCGCTGGAGGACCGCATGGTCAGCCGGCAGATCGAGAAGGTGCAGCGCAAGGTCGAGCAGCACAACTTCGACATCCGCAAGAACCTGCTCGAATTCGACGACGTCGCCAACGACCAGCGCAAGGTCATCTACGAGCAGCGCAATGAACTGCTGGAGCAGGACGACTTCGCCGAGACCGCCGCGGCGATCCGCAGCGACGTGTTCACCGATCTCGTGCGCACCCATGTGCCGCAGCACTCGATCGACGAGCAGTGGGACGTGCCGGCCCTGCAGAAGAAGCTGACGGACGATTTCGGCATCGAGATCGACCTCAAGCGCTGGCTGGAAACCCAGGCCGAGGCCGATTCGGAACACGTGCTCGAATATGTGCAGGCCGCGGTCGACCGCTATTTCCGCGAACGCGAAGCGATGCTCGGCTCCGAAGTCATGCGTGCGCTGGAGCGCCATGTCATGCTCAGCACGCTCGACAACTGCTGGAAAGAACACCTGGCCAGCATGGACTACCTGCGCCAGGGCATCTATCTGCGTTCCTACGCGCAGAAGCAGCCCAAGCAGGAGTTCAAGCGCGAGTCCTTCGAGCTGTTCCAGTCGATGCTCGAACGCATCAAGCTCGAGACCACGACCCTGCTGGCGCGCGTGCGCATCCGCAGCGAAGAGGAAGTGCAGCAGATCGAGGAAGCGCAGCGCCGCCAGCAGCAGCAATCGCCGCTGAATTTCGCCCACGCCGAAGCCAGCGGCTTCGCGAGCGAAGGCGAGGTGCTGGCCGCGACGGTAGCCGCGACCGCGCCGGCCGTGGCGCAGTTCAACCAGGGCCCCAAGGTCGGCCGCAACGATCCCTGTCCCTGCGGTTCGGGCAAGAAGTACAAGCAATGCCACGGACGTCTGGCCTGAGTGCGAAGGCCTGAGGTCACGAGCGTATGAATACCGCTGCGGCGGAAGCCGTGGCGGCGCCCGCCAGCGAGGCGGCGCCGGTCCATGTCGTCGCCGCGGCGCTGATCGACGCCGACGGCCGCGTGCTGCTGGCGCAGCGCCCCGAAGGCAAGCACCTGGCCGGCTACTGGGAGTTCCCGGGCGGCAAGGTCGAGCCCGGCGAGACGCCGCTGCAGGCGCTGCAGCGCGAAGTGATCGAGGAGATCGGCGTGCGTATCGGCGCGGCCGAGCCGCTGATCCGCATTCCCTGGCGCTATGCGAGCAAGCACATCCTGCTCGACGTCTACCGCGTGCTCGCTTTCGACGGCGAGCCGCATTCCTGCGAAGGCCAGGCCCTGAAATGGGTGCCGGCCGCGGCGCTGGATCCCGCGGAAATGCCGCCGGCCGACCATCCCGTGATTCACGCGCTGGCGCTGCCGGCGCAGTATCTGATCACGCCGGAGCCCGATGCCGACGAGACGGCCTTCCTGGCCCGGCTCGATGCCGCGCTCGAACGCGGCGTGCGGCTGGTGCAGCTGCGTGCCAAGCACCGGGACGACGCGACCCTGCGCCGGCTCGCGGCTGCCTGCCTCGCGCGCGTGCGCACGGCCGGTGGTCAATTGTTGATCAATGCGCGCTGGGATCTGGTCGAGGAGCTCGATCTGGACGGCGTGCACCTGACCGCCGCGCAACTGGCCGAGTTCACCGAACGGCCTGTGTCCGCGCGGCGCTGGCTCGCGGCGTCCTGCCACGACGCATGCGAGCTGACCCTGGCGCAGGCGCTCGGTGCCGACTTCGCGGTGCTCGGGCCGGTCGCCGCGACGGCGAGTCACGCGCAGTGCGAGCCGCTGGGCTGGGACCGGTTCGCGACGCTGTGCGCGGCGGCGACCTTGCCGGTCTATGCGCTGGGCGGCATGCGTCGCGAGGATCTCGCCGCGGCGCTCGCCGCCGGCGCACAGGGCATCGCCGGCATTTCCGGTCTGGGCTGATTCGCCTCAGGCCGTGGCCAGCGCGAGAAAGCGCTGGTGCAGCGCCGCGACCGCCGCATCGAGCTGTTCCAGATTGCCGCTGTTGTCGACGACGTCGGTCGCGATCGCGAGGCGCTGTTCGCGTGTGGCCTGGGCGGCGATCATCTTCAGCGCGAGTTCGCGCCCGATCGCGTCGCGCCGCTGCAGTCGCTCGAGCTGCACGGCCGGCGCCACGTCGACGATGAGCACGCGATCCGCCCAGGCATAGGCCGGCCAGGTCTCGGCGAGCAACGGAATCGCCAGCAGGCAATAGGCGTTGCGGTCGGCCGCGACCTGCTCGCGCAGTCGTGCGCGGATGCGCGGATGCAGGATCGCCTCGAGCCGCCGGCGCGCCTCGGGATCGCCGAATACGAGCCGGCGCATCGCCGCGCGGTCCAGCGTGCCGTCGGCCTGCAGCAGGTCGGCGCCGAACGCGGCGGCGATCTCGGTCAATGCCGGCTGGCCCGGTGCGACCACGTCGCGGGCCGCCACGTCGGCGTCGTAGCAGGCGATGCCGCGTCGCGCGAATGCAGCCGTCACGGCGGATTTGCCGGAGGCCACGCCGCCGCTGACGGCGACGACGAAATGCGCGTCCACATCGCCGGCGCTCATTGCGCCAGCAGCACGCTCGCGTACAGCCGCAGCAGCTCCTCGCCCCAGATGAACTGCACCCAGCCGGCGACCGCGATGAACGGGCCGAACGGAATCGGCGTGGAACGGTCCTTGCCGCGCGTGGCGAGAATGATGCTGCCGAGAATCGCGCCGACCAGGGACGACAGCAGAATGATCGGCAGCAGGCTCTTGGGACCCATCCAGGCGCCGAGGGCGCCGAGCAGCTTGAAGTCGCCGTGGCCCATGCCTTCCTTGCCGGTGGTCAGCTTGAATGCCCAGTACACGGTCCACAGGCTCAGGTAGCCGATCGCCGCTCCGAGTATCGCGTCGACCGGCCCGACGAACAGCGGCTGCAGCGACAGCAGCAATCCGAGCCAGAGCAGCGGCAAGGTCAGGTTGTCGGGCAGCAGCTGCGTGCGGAAGTCGATGCCCGACAGCGCGATCAGCAGACAGCTCAGGGCGATGCCCGCGGCGGCGTGCCAGGTCGGGCCGAACTTCCACACGACGACCAGGCAGGCCACGGCGGTCAGCAGCTCGACCAGCGGATACTGCGTCGAGATCGGCGCGCGGCAATAGCGGCAGCGCCCGCGCAGGACCAGCCAGCTCAGCAGAGGAACGTTGTCCAGCGGCGACAGCGCGTGCTTGCACTGCGGGCAATGCGAGCCCTTGAACACCAGGTCCGGCGGCGCCGGCTCGGCCGCCGCGGTGATGTCGACGTCCAGGCCGAGCAGTTCGCGGCTCTGCGCGCGCCAGTCGTGCATGAGGCGCGCCGGCAGGCGCAGGATGACGACGTTGAGGAAACTGCCGACCAGTAGGCCGAAGAGGCCGGCCGCGACATACAGCGGCCAGCCTTCGCTGAGGTATTCGATCATCGCGACCCGGTCAGCCGACGACTGCGGCGAGTTTGAAGATGGGCAGGTACATGCCGATCACCATGCCGCCGACGAGCACGCCGATGATGACCATGATGAAGGGTTCGAGCAGGCTGGACAGCGCGTCGACCGCGTTGTTGACTTCTTCCTCGTAGAACTCGGCGACCTTGAACAGCATCTTGTCCAGCGCGCCGGATTCCTCGCCGATCGCGACCATCTGCACGACCATGTTCGGGAACAGGCCGACCTGACGCATCGACAGCTGCAGCTGATGGCCGATCGCGACGTCCTCGCGGATGCGCTTGACCGCATTGTTGTAGACCGGGCTGCCGGTCGCGCCCGAGACCGAGTCCAGCGCCTCGACCAGCGGCACGCCGGCGCGGAACGTCACGCCGAGCGTGCGCGCGAAGCGCGCGATCGCCGACTGGTGCAGGATCTGGCCGATGACGGGCAGCTTGAGCACCGCGCGCGCGCAGAAATGGGCGAAGGCCGGCGAACGTTTGTAGAGGAAGACCAGGCCGCCGATTATGCCGGCCGCGATGAGCAGCACCATCCACCAGTAGCCGACGAGGAAGCGTGACGCGGTCACGATCATCTGCGTGAAGGCGGGCAGGTCTGCGCCGAAGCCCTTGAACACGTTCTCGAACTGCGGCACGACGAAGATCAGCAGGATCGCCGACACGAGCAGGGCCACTGCCATCACGATGGCCGGGTAGAACATCGCCTTCTTGATCTTGCCCTTCAGGGATTCGATGTTTTCCTTGTAGGTCGCGACGGTGTCGAGCACGGTATCGAGCACACCGGCCGACTCGCCGGCCTTGACGAGGTTGCAGAACAGTTCGTCGAACTGCACCGGGAACTTGCCCAGTGCTTCATACAGCGTCGAGCCGCCCTCGATGTCGTTCTTGATCGAGACGAGCATGTTCTTCATGCGAATGTTGTTCTGGCCGCTCGCGATGATGTCCAGGCCCTGCACCAGCGGCACGCCGGCCTGCATCATCACGGCGATCTGGCGGCTGAACACGGCGATGTCGCGCGCCTTGATCGTCTTGCCGGCGGCGCCGAACAGCGGCTTGCCCTTGGGCTTGACCGTGGTCGGGTTGATGCCCTGGCGGCGCAGCTCGGCCTTGACCAGGCTGACGTTCTTGGCCGAGTACTCGCCCTTCATGGCTTGGCCGCGCTTGTCCTTGCCGGCCCAGACGAAGGTCTGCAGCTGGCTGACTTCGGCACGCGCCCGGCCGCGCTGTGCGGAGTCGGCGGCGGGTTTGCGGGAAACCGTTGCGGTAGCCATAGTTAGTCCTTGGTGACGCGATTGATTTCGGCGAGACTCGTGACGCCTTGCTTGAGCTTCAGTACCGCCGAAGCACGCAGGTCGCGGATGCCGGCGGCGCGCGACGCTTCTGCGATCTGGATGGCGTTGCCGCCGGCCAGGATGATCTTGGCGATGTCTTCGCCGAGCGGCATGACCTGATAGACGCCGACTCGACCCTTGTAGCCTTCGTTGCAGCCGGAACAGCCGTTGGCGTCGAACATCTGCAACGTGGCGATTTCCTGCTCGGTGAAACCCTCGGCGAGCAGTGCCGCCGGCGGCAGGACCAGCGGCTTCTTGCAATCGTGCAGGCGCCGCGCGAGACGCTGGGCGATGACCAGGGTCACCGACGAGGTGATGTTGAACGGCGCGATGCCCATGTTCATCAGGCGGGCGATCGTCTGCGGCGCGTCGTTGGTGTGCAGGGTGGACAGCACCATGTGCCCGGTCTGCGCGGCCTTGACCGCGATCTCGGCGGTTTCGAGGTCGCGGATCTCGCCGACCATGATGACGTCCGGATCCTGGCGCAGGAACGAACGCAGCGCCGCAGCGAAGGTCATGCCGCGCTTCTGGTTCTGCTGCACCTGATTGATGCCGGCCACGCGGATCTCGACCGGATCCTCGACCGTGGAGATGTTGCGGCCTTCGGTGTTGAGGATGTTCAGCGCGGTGTACAGCGACACGGTCTTGCCCGAACCGGTGGGGCCGGTCACGAGCACCATGCCGTAGGGTTTCTCGATCGCGTCGAGGAACAGCTTCTTCTGGTCGTCCTCGTAGCCGAGCTTTTCGATGCCGAGCTTGGCCGCCGAGCCGTCGAGCACGCGCAGCACGACCTTTTCACCGAACAGGGTGGGGCAGGTACTGACGCGGAAGTCGATGGACTTGCCCTTGGACAGGTTGAGCTTGATGCGGCCGTCCTGCGGCACGCGGCGCTCGGCGATGTCCAGGCCGGACATGACCTTCAGGCGCGAGGAGATGCGCGGCGCGAGCTTGGTCGGCGGCGCAGCGACCTTGCGCAGCATGCCGTCCATGCGCAGGCGGACGCGGTATTCGGTCTCGAACGGCTCGAAATGGATGTCCGACGCGCCGCGCTTGATCGCGTCGACGAGCACCTTGTTGACGAAGCGCACGATGGGCGTGTCGTCGCCACCAGTGGCGTCGACACCGCCGGCGTTCGCGTCACCGTCGTCGTCGCCGGCGTTGAGATCGAGGCTTTCCAGTTCCTCGTCGCCTTCGCTGGCGATCGACGTGCTGCTCTGGCTCAGCGCCTGCTCGATGGCGCGCGCCAGGCCCTGCTCGTCGATGAGGATCGGTTCGACGCTGTGGTTGGACTGGAACTTGATCTCGTCGAGCGCGCGTACGTTGGTCGGGTCCGACAGACCGACGAACAGGCGGTTGCCGCGCTTGAACAGCGGCAGCGCACGATGCTTGGTGATGAGCTCTTCGCTGACCAGCTTGACCGGCAGCTGGCTGAAATCGATGGCGTTGACGTCGTAGAGCGGTACGCCGAACTCCGCCGAGGACGCCATGGCGACGACACGGCTGTCGGCCATGCCGTTGTCGATGAGATAGGTGGCGAGGGGAATCTTCTGCTTGGCCGAGGTTTCCACGGCGCGGCGGGCATCGGGTTCTGCAAGAGAACCTTCGGCGACGAGGCGTCGCGCGATGCCGCTCAGGCCGGCGAGATTCGCCGGATTGATCTGCGTAGCCATAAGAATTCCACGTAAACCCCCGAAACTACGGCGGAATGTACTCCAGTTCCGGGCTGTTTTGAATCGGTCGGCGCAAAACTGTGACCGCCCTCAAGAACCGTTCCGGGCTGGCCCCGGCAGGAGTCGCCGCCCGCGCGGCAGGATCCGGGGCCGGCCGCCCCCCTCGGTCAGGCGCGCAAGGGGAAAAAGCCACTTCGGGACAAGGGCATCACCTGTCCCGCGGCGCAGGCGCTTGGCGCGCCGGAGTCCAGGTTCCGGAGTGCCGCCGCAGGCCGGTCAGGCCGGCCAGAACGGGCCCCGGGTATCCCGGTCGGAGCGCTTCGTTGCGGACGGGCGCCGCCCGGCGGCGGCGTGGCGTTTACCGGTCGTCGCTGCGGCGCATGACCGAGCCGACTGCCGGCGCGAGTTCGACCATCCATGCCGCCTGCGTCGCCGGCGGAATCCGCGCGGTCAGGTCGACCGATTCGCTGTCGTCGCCGGTCACGTCGAACGTGTAGTCGCGTTCAGTCTTCACGTCGCGCCAGAATTTCGTGATGCGCAGCGCGTCCCCGAGATCATAGAGCCCGACCTGGGCACCCTGCTGGAAATGGATGTAGCGGCGGGGCCTGGGGTCCTGCAGCGCCATGCCGACCCAGGTCGGCGGCGGCGCTATGCCGAGTTCGGCGAGGATGGTCGGTGCGATGTCGACCTGCGAGGCCTGGCGGATCGGCGCGAGAGGGCGTTCCGGTTCATAGCCGAAGGAGAACATCAGGAACGGAATGCGCAGCACGTTCTCGTAGACCGACTTCGCGTGCATGAACTCGTTGTGTTCGCCGATCAGGTCCGCGTGGTCGGCGGCGAGGATTACCACGGCGTCGCCGAGATAGCCCTTGTCGCGCAGCAGGCCGATCAACTCGGTGAAGGTGGCGTCCATCTGCAGCACGCCGTTGTCGTAGTAGTTCGTCGTTGCCGCCGTCGGCGGTCCGGTACGGCCTATCGGCTTGGCATAGGACTCCGACGGCAGCCAGCGCTGGTTCGCCTCGTTGCGCCGGGACAGTGCGTGCGAGGACATCAGGTGGAACCAGATCATCGTCGGCTGGCCGTCCCAGGCCGGCAGTCGCGATACGCGATCGACGACAAGCCTGTCGTCGTTCATGTAGTAGCCCTTGGCCATCGAGCCGTCGAAGTAGTCGTCCAGCGCTCCGTAGGCTTCGCGCACGCCGTAGAAGTTGGTGTGATCGCCGCCAAGCAGCATCTGCGTGCGGTAGCCGTTGCGCTTGAGCACGTCGGCCAGGGTGAACGGCCGGTTGGAAAACTGGTGCGTGTACTTGGACAGCAGACTGGCCAGGACGCCGCAGGTGGACTCGGCGCAGGCGGCGGTGACGCGATCGAGCTTCTGCGTGCGGGTGGTCTGCATCAGCGCCGCGATCCGCGGCGTCGTGTCCCGCGCATAGCCGTAGACGCCCATGTGGTCCGGACGCAGGGCGTCGGCGAGGAACACGAACACGTTGCGCTTCTTCGCCCCCGGCGTGGGCTGGTAGTTGCGGCGTTCCTCGTCCTCGATGCGGTCCAGCGCCCGCGCGCCGTCGGTGGTATGCGCCTGCAGGCTGCGCGCCGCCTGTTCCGGGAACAGGGTCAGGCTCAACGGCTCGCCTTCGGTCGCATAGGAGACATCGAGAAAGGTGGTCGTGCGTATCGCCACGTAGGCCAGGCCGCAGATCAGCAGCGCGCCGACCATGCGCGGGGACAGTCGTCGCGACAGCATCGCGATGCCGTCGATGCGCGGCTGCACCAGCCAGAACAGCGCAATGAGACCGCCGATGGCGGCGGCGGCGGCGCCGAAGGCCAGCGCCGGCGAGATGCCCAGCGCGTCCATCAGCTGGATCGCCTGGCGGGAATAGGTCCAGATCAGCTGCCAGGACGTGACGCGGCCCCAGGACAGCAGTCCGGTGGCGACGGTCGCGTAGTAGGCGCAGAGCACGAGCAGCGCGAGCGCGAGCAGCGACGCGGAGGCCAGCCGCGACGACTTGCCGAGACGCGCGACGACCAGCCGCACCGCGGCCAGGCCGACCCAGAATGCCGACAGCACGATGAAGTGCGGCATCACCGCCGCGCGCGGCTGGGCGACGCGGAACACGTAGAAGTAAAGAAACACCGCGGCGATCGCCGCGAAGCAGAACAACTCCAATGCGACGCGGCCGGCAATCCCGCGCCAGTTGCGCTCAGACATTCTTGATCACGACGAGACGCGAAAGACCGAACAGGTTGACCGGCTCGACCGACTGGATTTCCCAGTCGTAGCGGGCGACGTGCTCTTCGAAGTGGAAATCGGAACGGAACCCGACCTTGCTCGACAGCGGCTGCGCCGCTTTCTCGAGCAACCACCAGAAGCGGCTGCCGCTGAAGTGGTTGAGGATCACGATGGTTCCGCCCGGCCGGCAGAGCCGGCGCAGCTCGCGCACGAGACGGACCGGATCCGGCGTCGCCGACAACACGTACGGCACGGTGATGCAGTCGAAGCTCGCGTCGGCGAACGGCGTGGCTTCGCCGTTCATGATGTGCAGCTCGACGTCGCGCAGGCCCAATGCCGCCGCGCGCCGCTGCGCCCGGGCGAGCATTTCCACGGACAGGTCGATGCCGACGATGCGGCTCGAGGCGGGATAGCAGTCCAGGGTCAGTCCCGTGCCGACGCCGACTTCGAGCACGCGCTGCGCGGTCAGCGAACGCAATGTCGCCGCCATGCGGCGGCGGCCATGGGCATAGATGGCACCGAACAACTGATCGTAGAACGGCGCATAGCGGCCGTAGGTGCGCTTGATCTGTTCCTGCGTCAGCGAGCCGGCGTCGGGCCGCGCCTCGATGCGTCGCGGCGGCGACAGTGCCGCGGTTTCGCCGCCGTCAGCTGACGGCGGCGTCTCGAAGGGGGGGCGAGACATAGGCGAGGGATTCTGCCGGCGATGGGGCATCCTGCCGAACTCGCCGAAGCAAGACAAGCTTCGGCATCGCCGTTTCCCGCATCAGTTCTGGCCGGTGCGGCAGATCGTCGGGAGGAACTTCTGCGGCACGGTGGCCGAACACGTCCATGCCACGCTGCCGCCCGTCGTCGAATACGTCGGGTGCAGGGTCATGGTGAGATTGTTGATCAGGGCGTTCGCGCGCCGTGGAGCCGTGCTGGAATACGTGCAGACGATGTCGCCGTTGACGACGGTCACCGCGCTGATGTATTTGCCGACGATGTCGGCCGCCGCCGGCAGTCCCGCGACGGTATTGCTGGCCGGCAGCACGCCGGTATTGGACAGGGTCTCGGCGACCGCGGTCTTTGCGCCGCTGGCCAGGATGCCGCATTCCTCGACTTGGGTGCGCACGACGTAGTCGTGGTAGGAAGGCAGTGCGATGGCCGCGAGTATCGCGATGATCGCCACGACGATCATCAGCTCGATCAGCGTGAATCCGGTGTGGCGGCGCGGAGACGGGAGCATGCTGTTCATCGTCGGGTTTCCAGAGATGGCGCGAGGCGGCTGCATAGGGCATGCCAAGGGTCTGTGCCGTTCGCGGCCGGGAAACCACCGTTCGTCGACTCGGGTGTGACGCGGGCGGGCCGCTGCAGCGCGGCGCGGCACAGATTGCCGCAATGCGCCGGATTGCCGCCGCGGCAGGCGATCGCGGACTTTGCGAAGCCGTCGCGCCGGTGCTCGATGCCGATGACAGCGATCATCCTTGCCGGGGTGCGGACGCGAGCCGGTGCCGGATGCGGTAAGCGGAAATTCGTCCACTATGGCCAGGTCGGTGGTGTGGGCGCGACATCGCGGCTGTCGTGGAGCCGTCGTGGCGACCGATCGTCATGCCCGGGTGCGGTAGCGCGGTTGCCCAGGGTCCGGCGGCGAGTCTGCCGGCCTGTTTGCGGATCCGCCTGCAAAATCGCTGGATCCGCGTCCGCGGAAATCTCGGCTGGGGGACTCGGCTGTCCATTTCCGCAATCTGCCGGGCGCGTGTCCAGGCGTGCGCCGATCAGGACCTCGAGTCGGTCGCTGTCGTCGGGTCGAGTCGCGCTGCCCACGTTGTCGATTGGCGGGCACGCTTCCAGTGGTTGGGCTGAATGGACGCGGTCGGTGCCGCTGCGTCTGCGTGCCGCCTTGCGACGAACGCTCGCCGATGCCCGGTCCGGATCTTTCCCTGACGCTGCTGTCCGCGTCGATGCAATGCAGCGCACCGTTCTTCACGATGCAGTCCGTGGTCTGCTATGCGCCGACAGCCGCGCAAAACGGCTGGCAAGCCCGGGGATTCCCGGCCGCCGTCGAAGTGTTCTAATCCTGTTGCGATATGGCCCGCGCTCCGGAGTGGCGCATGTCGTCCGCCAAGTTTTGCGGCGGACAAAAAAAACGACCGCCTTGCGGCGGTCGTTCTGGGTATCGCGCAGCAGAATTGCTTAGTTCGTGCCGGTACGGCAGATCGTCGGCAGGTACTTCTGGTCGATGTCGGCGCTGCTGCAGGTCCAGGTGACGCTGCCCAGCGAGGTCGACAGGACCGGCGTCAGCAGCAGGTGCTGGCCGTTGATCTTGGCGTTGGCGCGGAACGTGCCGGTGTTGGAGTAGGTGCAGGTGACCGCACCGCCGGCGCCGACGGCAACTTCGCTGACATACTTGCCGAAGATGTCGGCGGCAGCGGCGAGACCGGCGGCCGCGTTGGTGGTCGGAGCCGTGCCGGTGTTCATGAAGGTCTCGGCGATGGCCGTCTTGGCGCCCGAGGCCAGCACGTCGCATTCGCTGACCTGCGAACGGATCGTGTAGTCCTGATAGGCCGGCAGCGCGATGGCGGCGAGGATGGCGATGATCGCGACGACGATCATCAGTTCGATCAGGGTAAAGCCCTTGGCGTTGTTCATCTTCATGAGTGTTTTCCTTTGCAACCGAGTCATTTGAATTCGAAGGTTTCGCCCCCGAGCCCTACGCTGGCAAGACGGTGGTCGTGTGGACCGTCTCGGGACTGCGTCGATGCCCGAAGCGGATTCGAGCATGTTTCATGCCACCGCGCCTAGCGGCCGGATGTGGAACAACGTCACAAAACGATGGCTCATAACGCGACGCTATCAGCTTATGCGCCGCTTTGCGTCAGAAACTGACGGAGTGCGCCAGTTTTGGCGTGGTCGAGCGGGGCGCGGGCGAAATCTGTACCGTGCAAGACCTCGCACGGCGCCGGCGCAGGAACGGCCCGGCAGCACTCTCAGGCATGAACGTTCATGGCTGGTGCGGCAGCCGGAAGCATTCCCGGCGGCCTCGGCCCGCAGCGCTGGTGCGCGCGGCGCCGACTCAGTCGATGGCCAGCTTCTTGAGCTTGTAGCGCAGCGCGCGGAACGTGATGCCGAGCTTCTTGGCGGCAGCGGTCTTGTTGTAGCGCGTCTCGACCAGCGCCTTCATGATCGTCTCGCGCTCGATGTTGCTGATGAAGTCGTCCAGTCCCTGCGGCTGGCCGTCGTCGTCCATGTCGTCGACGGCGAGATTGCCGGCGGGTATCGGCGCAGCCGGCGGCACCGGCACGCCCTCGGGTGCGGCGCGCGTATGCAGTTGCTGCACCAGCTGCAGGTCGTCGACCTCGATGATGTTGTGCTCGCAGAGCGCGACGGCGCGTTCGAGCACGTTCTCGAGTTCGCGCACGTTGCCCGGGAAGTTGTAGGACAGCAACGCCGCGAGCGCCTCGGGCTTCAGCCGCGCCGGGCTGGTGCCGTGATCACGGGCGAGCCGTTCCAGTACGCGGCCGGCGAGCTTCGGAATGTCTTCCTTGCGCTCGCGCAGCGGCGGCACGCGCAGCTCGATCACGTTGATGCGGTAGAACAGATCCTGGCGGAACTGGCCCAGTTCGACGAGCCGCGCGAGGTTCTTGTGGGTTGCGGAGAGGATGCGCACGTCGATCGCGACTTCGCTGCGGCCGCCGATCGGGCGCACCGACTTTTCCTGGATCACGCGCAGCAGCTTGACCTGCATGTGCAGCGGCAGCTCGGCCACTTCGTCGAGGAACAGGGTGCCGCCGTGGGCCGCCTGGAACAGGCCGTCCTTGTCCGCGTGCGCGCCGGTGAAGCTGCCCTTCTTGTGGCCGAAGAACTCGCTTTCCATGAGTTCGGACGGGATCGCGCCGCAGTTGACCGGCACGAAGGCGCCGCCGGCGCGCGGCCCCAGCTCGTGGATCTGGCGCGCGACCAGCTCCTTGCCGACGCCCGACTCGCCGCTGATGTAGACCGGAGCCTGGCTGCGCGCGAGCTTGCCGATCGTCGCGCGAACATGTTCCATGGCCGGCGAGTCGCCGATCAGCTTGCTTTCGGTCGCGCTGGCGCCGGCACGGCGTTCCTCGCCGAGCTTGAGCGCGGTCTGCACGAGGCGGCGCAGCATGGCCAGGTCGACCGGCTTGGACACGAAATCGAAAGCGCCGGCCTTGAGCGCGACGACGGCCGCGTCGACGTTGCCGTAAGCCGTGATCATCGCGATCGGCATTTCCGGGTACTGGCGCGTGACTAGCTCGATGATTTCCTGCCCCGAGCCGTCCGGCAGGCGCATGTCGGTGAAGCACAGATCGTATTTGCGTTCGGTCAGCCGGTTGCGCGCTTCCCCGACGCTGCCGGCCGTCGTCACGTCGAGATTCATGCGGCCCAGCGTGATCGTCAGCAGTTCGCGAATGTCGCGCTCGTCGTCGATCACCAGCGCGGTTTGTCTACTCATCGCCTATGCAGTCCTGCCAGCCCGTCCGCCCCTGGCCCGGCAGGGTAATGCGGGCGACCGTACGGGTAAAGACGCGGCCTCACCGGCGTGGCGCCGTGGCCGCCATCTGCGTGACCAGGGTAATGCGGAAACAGCTGCCGCCGCCGGCCACCGGCACGTATTCCAGCGCCGCCTGATTGGCCTCGCAGAGCTGGCGCGCCAGATAAAGGCCCAGGCCGGTACCGTACTCATGCGTCGTGAAGAACGGCTCGAAGATCTGCGCGGCGACCTTGGGGGGGATGCCCGGTCCGCGGTCGACGACCTCGACCACGGGCGGCCCCTTGTCGCCGAGCATGCGCGCGACCACGGCCACGCGCGCCGGTTCGCCCGGCAGGCGGCCGTAGCGGATCGCGTTCTGCACGAGGTTCCAGACCACCTGCTGCAGCTGCTGCGGATCGAACAGGCCGTCGATCAGCCGCGGCTGGGTCACCGCGCGCAGCTGGTCCATGCCCAGATCGTTGCTGGCCTTGTATTCCTCGATGAAATTGGTGACCCAGGCGTTGACGTCGACGAGCTCGGGCCGCGAGCGCTCGCGCCGCGACAGTTGCAGGATGTTCTCGACGACGTCGTTGGCGCGCGCGCAATGGTTGTTGATGATCTCGACCATGCGCTGGTCGGCGTCGACGAGGTCTTCGGATTCGGCCAGCAGCTGGGCCGAATAGCTGATCGCGGCGAGCGGGTTGCGGATCTCGTGCGCGATCGAGGCCGACAGGCGGCCCAGTGAACTCAAGGTCAGTTCCTCGGCGCGGCGCGACACCAATGAGGTGTCGTCGAGGAAGATCAGCACGTTGGTCGCCTCGTTGGGCGACAGGCGCGTGAAGCGCGGCAGCACTTCCGGCACGTCCTCGGCCAGCGCGACTGCACGCGTGTCGGTCTTGCCGGTCGTGCGCCAGTGATACAGCCGGCGCGACAGCTCCGGCGCGACGGCGCCGAGATCGCGCAACTCCGGCTTGGGGCTGCCGATCAGCAGCCAGGCCGATTCGTTGAGCTGGTGGATGCGGTTGGCGTCGTCGACGACGAGCACGCCGGTCTTCATGCGCCGGATGATCATGTCGTTGACCTGGGACAGGTTGGCCAGGTCGGTACCCCGCTGCTCGGCCAGCGCCTCGGTTGCACGCATCTGCTTGCCGAGCACATTGAACATGCCGTAGGACGCGAGATAGGCCGTGCCGAACAGCATGGCCTCGAGCGGGCCTATTTCGTAGCGCGCGTCGTAGAGCCGTACCAGCGCCACGCCGAATACGAGCACGCCGGCGCCGAACAGTGCAAGCAGGCCGGCGCGGCGCGGCGGCAGCAACAGGGCTCCGGCACCGATATTGAACATCAGCAGGATCGCGATGCCCGACTGGGGTTCGCGGATGCTGGCGATCATGATGACGGCGGCGACCATGTCGTAGACCACGGCCAGGGTCACCGTGGACACGACGCGCTTGAGCTGGTGCTCGGTGCGCAGGAACAGCGCCGTCGCGAACAGCAGATAGAGCAGGGCGTTGACCCGGCCCAGCAGCGGGAAGCGCAGCTCCAGCCAGTTGATCGCCAACGGGCTGAACGCCAGTCCCGCGTAGATGCAGGCCTGCAGCACGCGAAACAGGTTGAAGAAATAGAGTTCGCGCCGGGTGGTTTCCCCGGTCGTTGCCGAGCCGACGGAAAAGATGCTGCGCGGCCTTGCGACAGTGCCCATGCGGCCCAGCGTCGCCAGTTTTGCGCGACTTGGCAAGGTCTGCGCCGCCGCGCCCCGGGCCGGGCTTAGCCCAATGTCGGGGGCGCCAGACTTTCCTTTGACCCGACCTTTGCTCAGAATACGCGCCCATTCTGCCCGGGGTGCGCTATGCCGCCCCGCCGCGCAGTCACCGGGAAGCCCGCAGGCGTCGGCGCAATATGCCGGCGGCCGCTTTCTCGCCCAGCAATCCGTTTCATTTCCCGCAAGGTGTTCGCATGAACTTCCACGAGTACCAGGCCAAAGAACTGTTCGCCGAGTACGGCATCGCCGTGCCGGCCGGCAAGGTCGCCGCTACGCCGGAGGCCGCCGTCGAAGCGGCCAAGGCGCTCGGTGGCGAACAGTGGATGGTCAAGGCCCAGATCCACGCCGGTGGCCGCGGCAAGGCTGGCGGCGTCAAATTCTGCAAGTCGCTGGACGAGGTCAAGGCTGCCGCCGCCGGCATGCTCGGCCGCAACATGGAAACCTACCAGTCCGCGGGCCGCGCGCTGCCGGTCAACCTGGTGCTGATCTCCGAAGCGAACGACATCGTCAAGGAACTCTACCTGTCGGTGCTCGTCGACCGCTCGACCAAGGCGGTGACCTTCATCGCCTCGTCCGAGGGCGGCGTGGAGATCGAGAAGGTCGCCGAAGAGAACCCCGAGGCGATCCAGACCCTCGACGTCAATTTCGTGCAGGGCCTGCAGCCCTACCAGTGCCGCAAGCTCGGCTTCGCGCTGGGCCTGTCGGCCAAGCACGTCAACCAGCTGACCAAGATGATGCTGGGCCTGTACAAGCTGTTCAACGAGCAGGATCTGGCCCTGGTCGAGCTCAATCCGCTGGCCATCGTCGGCTCGGGCGACCTCATGGCGCTGGACGGCAAGGTCAACTCCGACGACAACGCCGAATTCCGTCATCCCAGGCTCGCCGCGATGCGCGACGAATCGCAGGAAGACGCGGCCGAGGCGATCGCGGTCAAGCACAACCTCAACTACGTGACCATGGACGGCAACATCGGCTGCATGGTCAACGGCGCCGGTCTCGCGATGGCGACGATGGACGTGATCAAGCTCGCCGGCGGCGAGCCGGCCAACTTCCTCGACGTCGGCGGCGGCGCGACCAAGGAGCGCGTCTCCGAGGCGTTCAAGCTGATCCTGTCCTCGGACAAGGTGCAGGCCATCCTCGTCAACATCTTCGGCGGCATCGTCCGCTGCGACATGATCGCCGAGGGCATCATCGCCGCGGTCAAGGAAGTCGGCGTCAAGATTCCGGTCGTCGTGCGCCTGGAAGGCACGAATGTCGAAAAGGGCCGGGAGCTGCTGTCCAACAGCGGCCTGAAGATCACCCCGGCGACTGATCTCAACGATGCGGCCCAGAAAGCCGTTGCGGCCGTAGCGTAAGGAATCCAGCCATGAGCGTTTTGATCAACAAGAACACCAAGGTCATCTGCCAGGGCTTCACCGGCCAGCAGGGCACCTTCCATTCCGAACAGGCCGTCGACTACGGCACGAAGCTGGTCGGCGGCGTGACGCCGGGCAAGGGCGGCACGCAGCACATCGGCCTGCCGGTGTTCAACACCGTGCAGGACGCGGTCGACGAGACCGGCGCCGACGCCTCGATGATCTTCGTGCCGCCGCCGTTCGCGGCCGACGCGATCCTTGAAGCCGCCGACGCGGGCATCAAGGTCATCGTCGCGATCACCGAAGGCATTCCGGTCCTGGACATGCTGCGCGTCAAGAACGCGCTGAAGGGCTATCCGGACGCCGTGCTGATCGGCCCGAACTGCCCCGGCGTGATCACCCCGGGCGAATGCAAGATCGGCATCATGCCGGGCCACATCCACAAGCCGGGCAAGGTCGGCATCGTGTCGCGCTCCGGCACCCTGACCTATGAAGCCGTGTTCCAGACCACGAACGCGGGCCTGGGCCAGTCCACCTGCATCGGCATCGGCGGCGACCCGATCAACGGCCTGAACTTCATAGACTGTCTCAAGCTGTTCCAGGACGATGCGCAGACCGAAGGCATCATCATGGTCGGCGAGATCGGCGGCAGCGCCGAGGAAGAAGCGGCCGAGTTCATCGCCGAATACGTGACCAAGCCCGTCGTCGCATTCATCGCCGGCGCCTCGGCCCCGGCCGGCAAGCGCATGGGCCACGCCGGCGCGATCATCTCCGGCGGCAAGGGCACCGCGGCCGCGAAGTTCGCCGCGCTCGAAAAGGCCGGCGTGACGACGGTCAAGTCGCCGGCCGATCTCGGCAAGGCGATCACGGCGCGTCTGGGCGGCTGATCCGCTCTGCCGTCAAAGTAGGTTGAATCAAGAAGGCCGCGGAGCGATCCGCGGCCTTTTCGTTTTCCGGCTGCGGAGAAGAACGGAGTCATCGGTCGTGCGTCGATACCGATCTCGCCGGAGTTTTCTGGCGAACAGCGGCGAGCTCGATCCGCCGGAGGCATTCCGGGATGTCAGCGATGCGCGTGCCGCAGAAGAGGGCCAACGCCGTTCCGAATCCGTTGCAACGTGTGGCCAGGCCGACGGCACTGCGCTGCGGAGTGTGGCCGGCATCGGGAGTGCTGCTGTTTACCTGCGCCATGCCTTTGCAGGCCCGAACCGCCGGCCTGGGCTATGATTCGGCGCCTCTGCGCATCCATCGACAGGTCATGGCCGCTCTACGCATCGCTCTCGCCCAGTTCGATTTCCCGGTCGGCGCCGTCGTGCGCAACGAGCAGCGCATCGTCGAGCTGCTCAATGAAGCGCGCGATCTGCATGGCGCCGACGTCGTACTGTTTCCCGAACTCGCGCTCAGCGGCTATCCGCCCGAGGATCTGCTGTACCGCCCGGGTTTTCTCGCCGAATGCCAGGCCGCGATCCAGCGCATCGCCGCGCAGGTGCGCGGCATCGTCGCCGTCGTCGGCTGGCCCGAGTCGGCCGGTGCGGTGGTCTACAACGCGGCCAGCGTGCTGCGCGACGGCGCGATCGAGCGCACCTACCGCAAGCGCGAACTGCCCAACTACGCGGTGTTCGACGAGCGCCGCTATTTCGAGGTCGATCCTGACGGCGAGCCCTGCGTGGTCGAGGTCAACGGGGTGAATGTCGGCCTCGTGATCTGCGAGGATCTGTGGTTCTCCGAACCGCTGGCCGCCACGGTGCGTGCCGGCGCCGAGCTCGTGCTCGTGCCGAATGCCTCGCCGTTCGAGCGCGACAAGCATGCCCAGCGCGATGCCCTGCTGGCGGCGCGCGTGGCCGAGTCGCGCGTCGCGCTGGCCTATCTCAACGTCGTCGGCGGCCAGGATGCGTTGGTGTTCGACGGCGCCTCGGTGCTGGCCGATGCCGATGGCCATGTGCATCCGGCCGCGCGCGCGTTCGAGGAGCACTGGCTCGTGGCCGGTTACGATGCCGGCACGCGCCGCTTCACGCCGCAGACCTGGCCGGTCGACGGGGACGAAGGCCGCGATTCGCTGGCCTGGCGCGCGATCGTGCGCGGTACGCGCGACTACTGCCGCAAGAATGGTTTCGACAAGGTCTGGCTCGGTCTGTCCGGCGGCATCGACTCGGCCCTGGTGCTGTGCATCGCCGTCGACGCGCTCGGCGCGGAAAACGTCACCGGCGTGCGCCTGCCGTCGCGCTATACCTCGGGGCTCAGCAACGACCTCGCCGACGAGCAGGCGCGCGCGCTCGGCGTGAAGATCCTCGAAGTACCCATCGAGGCGCCGTTCCGCGGTTTCCTCGACGCGCTCGCGCCGCTGTTCGCCGGCAGCGCGGTCGATACCACCGAGGAAAATCTGCAGTCGCGCTGTCGCGGCAGCATCCTGATGGCGCTGGCCAACAAGTTCGGCGGCCTGGTGCTGACCACCGGCAACAAGAGCGAGTACGCGGTCGGCTACGCGACGATCTACGGCGACATGTGCGGCGGCTATGCGCCGATCAAGGATCTCTACAAGACCGAGGTGTTCGCGCTCGCGCGCTGGCGCAACACCGTCGCCGGTGCGCCGGTGATTCCCGAGGCCGTGATCACACGGCCGCCGTCGGCCGAACTGCGCGAGAACCAGACCGATCAGGATTCGCTGCCGCCGTACGACGTGCTCGACGCGATCCTGCTGCGCCACGTCGACCAGGAACAGTCGCGCGACGACATCGTGCGCGCCGGCTTCGACGCGGCGACCGTGGACCGCGTGCTGCGCCTGGTGCGCATCAGCGAATGGAAGCGGCACCAGGCCGCGCCGGGGCCGAAGGTGTCGCGGCGCGCGTTCGGCCGCGAGCGGCGCTATCCGATCACCTCGGGCTGGCGCTGAGACGCGGGCTCAGCGGTCCGCGTCGCGCAGGTCCAGGGCGATGCCGGCGGCGCCGAGCAGGCCCGGATTCGGGTGGCGTACGGCGATGGTCGGAATCTGTTTCATGGCCGCTGTAAAGCGGCCTTTGGCATCGAAGCGCCTGCGGAAGCCGCCGCGGCGCAAGGTGGGCAGCAGCGGATCGAGCAGGCCGCCGGCCAGGAATACGCCGTCCCAGGCGCCGTAGGCCAGCACGAGATCGCCGGCGATGGCGCCGAGGATTTCGCCGAACAGTTCCACCGCGCGCACGGCCTGGAGATCGCTCGCGTCCGTAGCGGCCTGGTTCACCTGCTCGGGCGTGCCGGCGCGCCGCGGCGCGCCGGCGAGCCCGCAGATCGCGCCGTAGAGATTGACCAGGCCGCTGCCGCAGATCACGCGCTCGTTGGAGACGCGGCCGTACTCGCGCCGCAGCTGGTTGAATATCGCGACCTCCTCGTCCGTGCCCGGGGCGAAGCTCAGATGGCCCCCTTCGGTTTCCAGCACGATGGCGCGGCCCGCGCGCAGCAGCAGGGCGCCCACCCCCAGGCCGGTACCGGGCCCGACCACCGCGACACAGCGGTCGCGACTGCCGTCGAGTTCGGGCGCGGGCGGTGTGCCGAGGATTTCCAGATCGTCGCTGCGCAACAGCGGCAGGCTGCGGCTCTGCGCGGCGAAATCGTTCACCACGCGCACCGAGTCCAGGCTCAGCTGTGAAGCCACGGTCGCTGCCGACACGCTCCAGGGCAGGTTGGTCAGTTTCACTTCGCCCGCATCGACCCGGCCGGCGACGGCGAACACCGCCTGCCGCGGACGCGTGCCGACTTCCTCCAGATACCTCGCCGCCGCCTCGCCGAGCGACGAATGCTCCGCCGCGCGGTAGCGGCGGATGCTGCCGGCCCGCAGCGGCACCTCGGCCGATTCGCACAGGGCGAAGCGCAGGTTGGTGCCGCCTATGTCGGCGAGCAGGATGAGGTTGGCATCGGACATTGCCGGTTTCCTACAGGCGGACCCGCAAGCATAGCCGCGGCTGCGGCACTGCGCAGCCGCCTCATGCCGGCGATCGCCGCCGCCGGCCCGGCCGGATCAGCGGCCGCGCTTCCTGGCGGGATCCACGGCCAAACCGTGTATTGGATCGACGGGGAATGCCATCCGCGGGGGCGGGGCGTCCACAGCGTGCGGCGGCTGCCGGCCATCGGCCGGCAGCCTGCCGCCTTCATCCAGTGCAACGTTAGGAGTGGACATGAAGACGAGGTATCTGATTCCGGCGGGATTGGCCCTGCTGGCCGGCATGGCCTGCGCCGCGCAGGCGGGCCCGCCGGTGGGTGAGACGGATTTCGCCGCGCCGGCGGCGCGCGTGGAAACTCCGGCGCGCAGCAGCGCCGACGCTGCCCTGCGCCAGTTCGCGGCGCAGTTCCGCAGCGAGGCCGGCAGCCTGCCGGCGGGTTTTCCGCTGCAGGTCGGGGACGTGGCCGAACTGGCCGACGCGAGCCTGGGCTACGGTTTCCAGGTCTATGACGTGGATGCGAACAGCCTGGCCGCCGGCAGCAGTCTCAGCGCTGCTGCGCGGGCTACCGGCAGCTGGCGTTTCGCCGTGATGCGCGAAGGCCGTCCGATCGGCCTGGTCACCCTCGTGCAGGAGGGCGGCCAGTGGCAGGCGGTGTCCTTCGGCGGAGCCGGGCTGGTGCAGGAAATGGACGCGGTCGTGCAGGCCCAGGCCACCGGCGCCCAGCTGCGCTACCTGCGCGTGCCCCAGGCGACGGCGGATTTCGTCGAAGTGCGCAGCGGTGCCAAGGCCGCGCGCTTCGCTCCGCTGCGTGCGGCGCGCGAAGCCCTGCTGCTCAAGGCGCGCGGCGGCGACGGCCTGTTGTCCGAGGCCGAGCTGCTGCCCGAACTGCGCGACGCCGTCGCGCGCAACCTCGACCGCTGAAGCCGGGAGCCTCCATGAAAGCCTTTGTCCGTCATACCGTACTCGCCGCCCTGCTCGCCGCCAGCGCCAGCAGTTCCGCCGGGTATCGTTATCTCAATGTGAATCTTGTTACGCAGGAACACAGCAACTGGTGCTGGGCCGCGTCCGCGGTCGACGTGCTGCGCTGGTACGGTTCCACGCCCAGCCAGTGCGGCGTGGTCAATTGGGCCTACGGCCGCAGCGACGCCTGCGGCAGCAGCGTGTTCAACTGGAACTCCGGCGCGAATACGCCCAATGGAATGTACGGCCAGAACGGCAGCATCCAGGCGATTTTGTCGAACTGGGGGCTGTCCAGTTCCGGCTATGCCTACGCGCTGAGCTGGAACGCGGTGGTCAGCGACGTCAATGCCAACCGTCCCTTCGTGATGCGCTTCGGCTGGTACGGCGGCGGCGGTCATTTCATCGTCGGCTATGGCTATGACGACCGCAGCGGCACCCAGCGCGTGGCCTACATGAACCCCTGGCCCGGCGAGGGCTATACCTGGTCCAACTACAACTGGACCGTGTCGGCCGCCTACGACCACAGCTGGACCCATACCTTGCGCATGAACCGCTGAGCCCCGATCACGGGAGGCGCCGGCCGCAGAGGGATGCGCCCGGCGCCTCCCGTTCGTGTTCATCAATTCATTATTACCCAAATAAAAATTGGATCATGGATTTTCTGCCAGCAGCAGCCGTGCCTGCGCGATCTGGTTGGCACGGCAGTCCGGGCTGTCGCCGAGGCGGTCCAGCGCGGCGGCGAGCAGGGCGCGGCCCTGCCGGTCGTAGCCGGCCTGGCTCAACGCCAGGCCGCGGCCCAGCTGCAGCACGGTCAGGCGCTGGTGCTGCGGCGCGTACAGCGGCCCGGCTGCGGTGATGGCGCGGTCGAACAGACCGATCGCGGCGGCGTAGCGCTGCTGGGCCAGGGCCAGGTCGGCGCGGTTTTCCAGGACGATGGCCTGCACGAACGGGGTCGCTGCGCCGGGCGCCTGCAGGATGGCCTCGGCATGGTCCAGCGCCTGTGCGGCGCCGGCGGTGTCGCCCTGGCGCAGCAGGGCCATGCCGAGCACGGCCAGGCTCATGGCATGCCAGGGATGCCGTTCGCCCAGCATCTGCGCCCGGCTGGTTGCGGCCAGACGCAGCCATTCCACGCCTTCGGCGCGACCGGCGCAGCTGAGCGCGAAGCCCAGGTCGTGGGTCACCGTCAGGGTGGTCGGATGATTGGCGCCGTAGCGCTGGCTGAGCTGCTGCTGCAGTTCGCGCAGCAGGGCCACGGCTTGGTCGTAGCGGCCCAGGCCGACCAGGGCGGTCTCGATCGCGATGTGCGTTTCGAGCGTGAACGGATGATCCGCGCCGCGGCCGGAAAGATAGATGTCGCGCGCCCGCTGCGCATGTTCCAGCGCCGGTGCGAAATGGCCCAGGCGCGACTCGCACAGACTCAGGCCCATGTAGGTATCGGCGCGCGAATCCGGCGGCATCTGCGCCGTGCGCGGCAGCAGGGCGAGGAAGCGCTGCTCGCACAGGGAGAATTCCTCGCGCAGGAAGGCGGCGCG
This sequence comes from Lysobacteraceae bacterium SCN 69-320, assembly GCA_001725155.1. Taxonomy (GTDB): domain Bacteria; phylum Pseudomonadota; class Gammaproteobacteria; order Xanthomonadales; family Rhodanobacteraceae; genus Tahibacter. The sequence continues at coordinate 230,625 of MEFP01000001.1, forward strand.
GGCGATCTGGTTGTCGATGTCGGCGACGAGGTCGGCGGTCTCGCCCAGCGCGGCGACGGCATCGGCGCGCAAGGTGCGCAGATCCGCCTCGTTGTGCGCCAGGTTCTGGGCGCCGATGCGCACCTGGCTGCGCGTCAGGCGCGCGTGCAGCACGCTCGCGTGGCCGGCGCCGCGTATCTCGCCGAGGCGCGCGATGGCGCGGCCCAGGGCGATGTCGGCCAGTTCGAAGCGGCCCAGGCCGGCCAGCGAGCGCCCCAGGCTCAGGTCGATTTCGCCGGCCACCTCGGGCATGCCGGACAGGCGCTGCTCGACCTTGTCGAGCGCGCCGGCCATCAGCTCGGCGACGCGGAGGTCGCCGGCGCCGTGCTGCAACGGGTCGGCGCCGGGCAGGAAATCCTCGTTGATGAAGCGGTTCACGGCCTGGGCCACTTCGCGGGCCTGTTCGGCCGCGTCGCGCTGGCGCGCCAGCTTGAGCATGAAGCCGGCGATCACGGCGAAGAACGCGGTCAGCACCAGCCCGGCGGTGAGCGAGCCCAGCGGGTAGGCCTGCAGCAGCAGATGCAGGCGGTGCAGCAGGCTGGGCGGCCGCGCGCCGACCGGCTGATAGGCCAGCACCCGGCGCAGGTCGGCCTGCAGCGCCGAAGCCGTCGCATAGCGCCGGGCCGGGTCGGCGGCCATGGCCTTGGCCACGATCGCGCCGAGGTCGCGCGGCAGAGCCGGCGCCGGTCCCGCCGCGAGCACCGCATCCAGCAGCCGGCCCAACTGCCAGATGTCGGAGGCGACCTGGGGTGCCGCGCCGGCCAACTGTTCAGGGCTGGCATAGCCGGGCGTGAAGGCGCGCTGCGCATCGCTGTCGGAGACCAGCGCGGCGATGCCGAAATCCAGCAGCTTGGCGTGGCCGTCGGCATCGACGCGGACGTTGTCCGGCTTGATGTCGCGGTGCAGCAGCAGGCGGCCGTGGGCGAACTGCACCGCGTCGATCACCGGCAGCAGCAGTTGCACGCGCTCGCGCCAGCCCAGGCCTTGCGCCGCCGCGTGCCGGTCCACGGCCTCGCCTTCCACATGTTCCATGGCGAACCAGAGATGGCCGTCCTCGCCGTGGCCGCCGTCGAGCAGGCGCGCGATATGCGGATGGCGCAGGCTGGCCAGGATCTGGCGCTCGTGCCGGAACAGCTGCAGTGCGGCTGCGTCCAGCCGACCCTGCGGCAGCCATTTGATCGCGACATCCTGCTCGTATTCGCCGTCGGCGCGGGAGGCCAGGTAGACGATGCCCATGCCGCCGCGCGCGATCTCGCGCACGATGCGGAACGGTCCCAGGCTCGCGCCGGGTTCCAGCTCGGTCATTCCGGCCGAAAGCAGCAGGCTGCGCACCAGCGCGCCCTGCAGCAGCCGGCCTGGTTCGAACATGCGCTCGATCAGGCCGGTCATGGCAGCGTCACGCCGCCAGCAGGTTCTGCAGGCGATGCCGTGCCTGGGCCCAGAGGCGTTGCACCGAGCGCAGCGGCATGCGCAGCGCTTCGGCGGTTTCCACTTCGGTCAGGCCGCCGAAGATGCGGCAGTCGACCACGCGCACCAGGCGCTCGTCCTCCTTGCCCAGTTGTTCCAGCACGGATTCCACGCCCAGCAGTTCCTCGGCCTCGCGGTCCGCGGCGAGGTCGTTCGGGTCCAGCGTGGTGTGTTCGGCGCCGCCGCCGCGCTTGGCGGCCATGCGGTCGCGGGCGTGGTTGACCAGGATCTGGCGCATGGCGCGCCCGGCCAGGGCGAGGAAATGCGAGCGGTTGCCGATGCCGGCCTCGCCGCCGCCGGCGGCGATGCGCAGGTAGCACTCATGCACGAGCGCGGTCGCGTTGAGGGTGTTGGGCCGGCCCGAGGTATTGGCGCAGCGCGCCAGGCGCAGCAGATCGTCGTAGAGCAGGGCGACGACCTGTTGCCAGGCGGCCTCGTCGCCGCCGTGAGCCTGTTCCAGCAAGAGCGTGATCTGACTCATGCCTATTCCCCGTAAGCGGCAAGCCGGCGGGGAACGCTTGCGTCCCCGGAACACTACGCCGGCGGAGTCTATCGCCTGCGCCGGGTTTCCGGGGCGGTTGCTGCGTGGATCAGTTACGGTCGGTGAACGGGATCAGACGCTTCCAGGCATGGCGCTTGGGCGGGTACTGGCCCTTGAGATACGGGTGGTCCGGGTAGTTCAGTTCGAGCACGCGGCGCGCGTCGGTGCTGAGCTTTTCCTGGCCGAGCCGTGCATAGGATTCGCTCATGACCGCGAGCGCGTCGCCGGCCTGCGGCGTGCGCTGGTAGGTCTCGACGACCTTTTCGGCGCGGTTGGCCGCGGCCACGTAGGCCTTCTGGCGCAGATAGAACAGGGCCACGCCGACTTCCGCCTGGGCCATGTTGTTGCGCAGGTGGATCATGCGCTGGCGCGCCTCGCCGGCGTAGCGGCTGTCGGGATAGCGCTTGACGAGTTCGCTGAAGTCCTCGAACGACTGCAGCGCGTAGGCCTGGTCGCGCTTGGTCTCGTCACGGCTGATGTAGCGTTCGAGCAGGCCGTCGGAGCGGCCGAAGTTGATCAGGCCGCGCAGATAGAAGGCGTAGTCGACGTGCTTGTGGGTGGGGTAGGTCTTGATGAAGCGGTTGATCGAGGAGTACGCCTCTTCCTCTTTGTGGTCCTTGTACTGGGCGTAGGCCAGTTCCAGTTGCGCCTGCTCGGTATAGGCGCCGAACGGGAAGCGCGCTACAAGGCGTTCGTAGGTGCGCGCGGCGCGGTCGAGGTTGCCGTTCTGCAGGGCTTCCTTGGCCAGGGCGTAGACCTGATCGACCGGCAGGGTTTCGACCGGATCGGCCTTCTTGCCGCGCGAGCAAGCGCCCAGGGCCAGGAGCGCGGCAAGAAAAACCAGTCGGATCAGCAAGGAAACTCGCATGGGACGGCCACGCTCTGCGAAAATGCGGGCCGCGATCATAGCCCAAAGAACAGAGCCCGCGCCCCGGCCAGGCCAAATCCCGCATGAATGACTCCCTATCCCCGCAGACCCTGCAGATCCCGCTGGCACAGGCCGGCCGCCGTTTCGACCAGGTCCTGGCGGAGCTGTTTCCCGACTATTCCCGCTCGCGCCTGACCGCCTGGATCAAGTCCGGCGACGCCCTGCTCGACGGCGCGACCGCCGCGCCGCGGCAGATCGTCAAGGGTGGCGAGACGGTCAGCGTCCGCGCCGTGGCCTCGCAGGAAGTGCCGCTGGCGCCCGAGGCCATCAGCCTGGACATCCGCTACGAGGATGCCGACGTCCTCGTCATCAACAAGCCGGTCGGCCTGGTCGTCCATCCGGGCGCCGGCAATCCGGACGGCACCTTGCAGAATGCCCTGCTGCACTACGATCCCCGGCTCGTCGAGATCCCCCGCGCCGGCATCGTCCATCGCCTGGACAAGGACACCTCGGGCCTGATGGTCGTCGCGCGCAGCCTGCGCGCGCATACGACGCTGGTCGAGCAGCTGTCGGAGCGGGCCATGCACCGGCAGTACGAGGCCCTGGTCATGGGGCCGATGATCTCCGGCGGCTCGGTCGATGCGCCGATAGGCCGCCATCCGAAGGACCGGGTCAAGCAGGCCGTCGTCGACGAGCCGTCCGGTCGCCCGGCCGTGACCCGCTACCGTGTGCGCGAGCGCTTTCGCGCCCACACACTGGTCCAGTGCAACCTGGAGACCGGCCGCACCCACCAGATCCGCGTACACATGGCGCATATCCGCCATCCGCTGGTCGGCGACACCTTGTACGGCGGCGGCCTGCGCCTGCCCAAGGGCGCGACGCCGGAACTCACCGAGGTGCTGCGCGCCTTCAAGCGCCAGGCCCTGCACGCGGAGCGGCTGGAATTCGCCCATCCGGTCGGTGGCCGCATGGTCACGGTCGAGGCCGAGCGTCCGGCCGACCTGGCCGCGCTGGTCCTCGCGCTGCGCGCCGACACCCGGGCGAACAGCGGCGGCGAGGGCGACGTGCGCCTGCGCTGACCATGGCCGAGCCGCTGCCTGCCGCGCTGCCCGATCGCGGAGCGCTGATTCCGGATTTCGCCTGGCCGCCCGGCGTGCGCGCGGCGGTCACGACGAGCGGCATGCCCGGCGTCTCGCCGTCGCCGTTCGAGCGCTGCAATCTCGGCACGCGCTGCGGCGATGCGCCGGCCAATGTCGCCGCCAACCGCCTGGTCCTGCGTGCGGCCCTGCGCCTGCCGTCGGAACCGGTCTGGCTGCGCCAGGTGCATGGGACGGCGGTACAGGTGCTGGACCTGCCCGGCGATCCGAACCGCGATGCGCATGACGATCCGGTCGCCGATGCGGCCTATGCCGACCGGCCTGGCCTGGTCTGTGCGGTGCAGACCGCCGACTGCCTGCCGCTGCTGATCGCCAGCGAGGACGGCAGCGAGGTCGCCGCCGTGCATGCGGGCTGGCGCGGGCTTGCCGCCGGTGTGATCGAGGCGACGCTCGCGCGTTTCCGCGCGCCGCCGCAGCGGCTGCGCGTCTGGCTCGGCCCGGCCATCGCAGCGGCGAGCTACGAGGTCGGCGAGGAAGTCCGCGCGGCCTTCCTCGACCACGACGCCGGCGCGGCCGAGGCGTTCACGCCGACGCGGCCGGGCCACTGGCTCTGCGATCTGTATGCGCTCGCGCGCCGGCGCCTGCGGGCGGCCGGCGTGGCCACGATCGGCGGCGGCGGGCTCGATACCTATAGCGATCCGCGCTTCTATTCGCACCGGCGCGCCCGGCCTACGGGCCGTTTCGCGAGCCTGATCTGGATAGAGCCGGCCGTGTCCCCCCAGCGCCGCTCGCGCCTGGTGTTTCCGAGCCTGCTCGGCATGGCGTTCGCGCGGCTGCCGCAGACCGTGCAGACGCTGCACCTCGCGCGCGGGCTGCGCCGCTACGGCGGTCGGGTCACGATACGCCGCGGAGGCAACTGGCTCGCGCGTCTCTGCGCATTCGTGACCGGCATGCCGCCGGCCATGACCGATGCGCCGCTGAGCGTGGACATCGTCGCGGCTTCCGGCGGCGAGCAGTGGACGCGCAATTTCGACGGCCACCGCATGCGTTCGCGACTCTGGCGCCGCAACGGCCGCCTCTGCGAGCGGCTGGGACTGGTCACGTTCGGCTTCGTGCTGCAGGTCCGCAGCGGTGCGCTGCATTGGCGCGTCGACGCCGTGCGTGCGCTCGGCATTCCCCTACCGGCGCGCTGGTTCCGGCGCGTGCGGGCGCGCGAATGGGAATCCGAGGGGCGCTATTGCTTCGAGGTCACCGCAGCCCTGCCGCTGGCCGGCGATCTCGTGCATTACACCGGCTGGCTCGACGTCGACGCCGCGCGGAATTTCGCGCCGCCGGCCGACGACGAGGACGCGGATGTCGACGGTCCGGACGACCTCGGCGACAGCGACGCATCCGACCCCGCCCATCACGACGCCGGCGATCACGGCAGCGACGGCGGTTTCGGCGCCGATGACTGAGGCCGGTGCGCCCATCGTCGTCTTCGACGGTGTCTGCCGCCTGTGCAGCCGCTGGGTCGCTTTCCTGCTCGACCACGACCGCGGCGGGCGCCTGCGTTTCGCCGCGATGCAGGGCGCGACCGGGCGCGCACTGCTGCAGCGGCACGGCCTCGATCCGGACGACCCAACCTCCTTCCTCTGGGTCGAGGGCGAGCGCGGCTATCGCAACAGCGACGCCATCCTGCGCATCGTCACGGGTTTCGGCGGCGCCTGGCGGCTGCTTGCGCTGCTGCGGCTGATCCCGCGTCCGCTGCGCGATGCGGCCTATCGCCTGATCGCGCGCAATCGCTACCGCTGGTTCGGCCGCACGACCCAATGCCGGGTGCCGGATGCGGCGACCGCGCGGCGCTTCCTCGACTAGCGGCCACCGGCACCGGCACCGCGCCGTCGCACGCCGATCGGGTCGGCTGATTTGGCGGACACCGGCCGGCGTCAGTCGACGCGCACGCGCATCGCGTAGTCGGCCAGGGAATCCAGGCATTCGTCCAGGGTGAACAGGTCGAGGCAGGCGTGCGCGCCGCGGGCGGCCAGCGTGCCGCGAGCCAGCTTGCGCGCGATCACGACCGCCGCAGTGGCCGGAATTTCCGGACCGTCGCCGTCGCAGGCGACGATTTCCCAGCGCCGGCGCCGCGAATGGCCGTCGGTGCCGAGGCCGCTCAGCTCCACATGCATCGCGCCGGCGTCGCTGCCGGCCCTGGCGAACCATTCGCTCATGCGCTTGAGCCGCGCGGCATGGTGCGCGAGGTCCGTGACCAGCCCCGCACGCACGAGCCAGGACAGCAGCCACAGGCCGAAATGCAGCCGGCGCAGTTCCAGTCCGGCGCGGAAGCTCAAGTTCTGCAGCGGGCCGTAACGCGTCGCGAACAGATCCAGGTCCGGCACGTCGCAGGCGGCGAGCCAGCGCACGCCGACCGGTGCGGAATAGCGCTGCCGCTGCAGCCGCTGCCAGCCGCGCACGGCGACGGGAAGGCCGTCGCGGCGCCACGGCAACGCGCGTCCGACATACGACAGGATCGCCGCGACGGTGGCCAGGCCGCGCTCGGTGCGGTTGCCGGGGCTGATGCCGATGGCGATGCCGTCCAGCCGCGCGAACTCGCCGCGGTAGCGGTCCACGACCGCGGCGGAAATGCCCGGCACCGTGCTGGCGCCGGCGACTGCGAGCAGGCCGCGTTCGCGGGCCAGTCCGTCGACGGCTGCGGCAAAGCCGTCGACGTAGCCGCGCGCGTCGGCCAGGTCGACATAGTGCGCGCCGGCCTCCAGGCATTGCCGCGCGACCGCGTAGTCGCGGCCCTGGAACGGCCCCGCGCAGTGGATCACCAGATCGGGCCGGCGCCGCGCGAGCAGTTCGGCCAGCGCCGGCGTCTGCGCATCGACGGCGACGGCATCGAGCGTGGCGCGGCAGCGCGGGTCGGCCGCCAGCCGTTCGCGACGGCGCCGCGCCTGGGCGAGGTCGCGGCCGGCCAGCAGCAGGGTCCAGTCCGCCTCGCGCCCGAGTCGCGCGGCAATGCGCGAACCGAACAGGCCGTAAGCACCCAGCAGCATTACCGTCCAGCCCATGCGACCTCCCGACATCGGCCGATGGTAGCCTGCACCGCGCTGTTCCGGCCGCGCTTGAATCGGTCCTTCACGACCACATAACCCCGGCATCGCCGGCCGCGCCGGCTCTCTCTTTTTCCCGGGTGATCCATGCGACTGGACAAGTTCACGTCACGCCTGCAGCAGGCCCTGGCCGATGCGCAAAGCCTGGCCGTCGGCCGCGACCACAACATGCTCGAACCGCTGCATCTGATGGCGGCGCTGCTCGACCAGCAGGGCGGTTCGACCGTGCCGCTGCTGAGCCAGGCCCAGATCAACGTGCCGCTGCTGCGCCAGCGCGTGTCCGAGGCGCTCGCGCGCCTGCCGCAGATCAAGGGCCAGGAAGGTCAGGTCAACGTCTCCGGTGATCTGAACCGCCTGCTCAACCTCAGCGACAAGCTGGCCCAGCAGCGCGGCGACCAGTTCATTGCCAGCGAGCTGTTCGTGCTCGCGGCGCTGGAGGACCGCGGCGAACTCGGCGGTGCGCTGAAGGCAGCCGGCGCGACCAAGGCCAATCTCGAAGCGGCCATCGAGAAGATGCGCGGCGGCGAGAAGGTGCAGTCCGAAAGCGCCGAGGATCAGCGTCAGGCGCTGGAGAAATACTGCGTCGATCTGACCGCGCGCGCCGAGTCCGGCAAGCTCGATCCGGTGGTCGGCCGCGACGAGGAAATCCGCCGCACGATCCAGGTGCTGCAGCGTCGCACCAAGAACAATCCGGTACTGATCGGCGAGCCCGGGGTCGGCAAGACCGCCATCGTCGAGGGATTGGCCCAGCGCATCGTCAATCACGAAGTGCCGGAAAACCTGCGTGACCGCCGCGTGCTCAGCCTCGACATGGGCGCGCTGATCGCCGGTGCGAAATTCCGCGGCGAATTCGAAGAGCGCCTCAAGGCCGTGCTCAACGACCTGGCCAAGCAGGAAGGCCGCGTCATCCTGTTCATCGACGAGCTGCACACGATGGTCGGCGCCGGCAAGGCCGAAGGCGCGATGGATGCGGGCAACATGCTCAAGCCGGCGCTCGCGCGCGGCGAGCTGCACTGCATAGGCGCGACGACGCTCGACGAATATCGCAAGTACGTCGAGAAGGATGCCGCACTGGAACGCCGCTTCCAGAAGGTGTTCGTCGGCGAACCCAGCGTCGAGGACACGATCGCGATCCTGCGCGGCCTCAAGGAGCGCTATGCCGTGCATCACGGCGTGGAGATCACCGATCCGGCCGTCGTCGCCGCGGCGACCCTGTCGCACCGCTACATCGCCGATCGTCAGCTGCCGGACAAGGCCATCGACCTCATGGACGAGGCGGCCTCGCGCATCCGCATGGAAATCGACTCCAAGCCCGAGGAAATGGACCGTCGCGAGCGCCGTCTCATCCAGCTCAAGATCCAGCGCGAGGCGCTGAAGAAGGAGAAGGACAGCGAATCGCGCCAGCGTCTGGCCGATCTGGAAAAAGAGATCGCCGTGCTCGAGCGCGAGTACTCCGATCTGGAAGAGGTGTGGAAGTCCGAAAAGGCCACGTTGCAGGGCGCGACCAAGATCAAGGAGCAGATCGAGCAGGCCCGCCTGGAACTCGAAGGCGCGCAGCGGCGCCAGGATTTCGCGCGCATGAGCGAGATCCAGTACGGCCGCCTGCCGGAGCTCGAAAAACAGCTCAAGGCTGCGCAGGAGGCCGAAAAGGTCGGTTTCACCCTGCTGCAGGACAAGGTCACGGCCGAGGAGATCGCCGAGGTCGTGGCGCGCTGGACCGGTATTCCGGTCAGCAAGATGCTCGAAGGCGAACGTGACAAGCTGCTGCGCATGGAAGATGAACTGCACAAGCGCGTGATCGGCCAGGACGAGGCGGTGCGCGCGGTCAGCGACGCGATCCGCCGCGCGCGGGCCGGCCTGTCGGATCCGAACCGGCCGTCGGGCTCGTTCCTGTTCCTCGGGCCGACCGGCGTCGGCAAGACCGAGCTGTGCAAGGCGCTGGCCGACTTCCTGTTCGACTCCACCGACGCGCTCGTGCGCATCGACATGTCCGAGTTCATGGAAAAGCACTCGGTCGCGCGCCTGATCGGTGCGCCGCCGGGCTACGTGGGCTACGAGGAAGGCGGCTATCTGACCGAAGCCGTGCGTCGCCGGCCCTACAGCGTGATCCTGCTCGACGAAGTGGAAAAAGCGCACCCGGACGTGTTCAACGTGCTGCTGCAGGTGCTCGACGACGGCCGTCTGACCGACGGCCAGGGACGCACGGTCGACTTCCGCAATTGCGTGGTCGTGCTGACCTCCAACCTCGGCTCGCAGCTGATCCAGGAAGCGTCGAGCATCGGCGGCGAGGAAGGCTATACGCAGATCAAGGCCGCGGTCATGGGCGTGGTGCAGGCGCAGTTCCGGCCCGAGTTCATCAACCGGCTCGACGAGATCGTCGTATTCCGGCCGCTGGAGCAGGCGCAGATCCGCCAGATCGCGCGCATCCAGACCGAAAGCCTGGCGCGGCGCCTCGGTGAGCGTCAGATCCGGCTCGTCATCAGCGATGCGGCGCTGGATCTGCTCGGCCAGGCCGGTTTCGACCCGGTCTACGGCGCACGGCCGCTGAAGCGCGCGATCCAGCAGCAGCTGGAAAATCCGCTGGCCCGGCAGATTCTCGAAGGCCGTTTCAGCGCCGGCGACACCGTCGCCGTCGACGTGCAGACCGGCCAACTGGTCTTCGATCGCCGGCCTGCCGCTGCGGCCGCCTGAGCGAATCTGCTTGAAAACCTGGCGCCGGTCCGCACAATGCGGGCCGGTTCCGGGCCCCGCCCTTCGCTATCCGACAAAGCCATGCCGATCTACGAATTCGAATGCGGCGAGTGCGGCCAACGCTTCGACCGCCTGCAGAAACTGTCCGACCCCGATCCGACCGACTGTCCGGCCTGCAACCGGCCGGCCGTGCGCCGGCGCGTGACCGCGCCGTCGTTCCGCCTGGCGGGTTCGGGCTGGTACGAAACCGACTTCAAGAAAGACGGCGACAAGAAGCGCAATCTCGCCGGCGACGGCGGCACGACGGCCAAGCCCGCCGAAAGCAGCGTGAGTGCTGCGCCGGCCGCAGCGGCGAGCACGTCGACGTCGGGCAGCGGCGGCAGCTCTTCCTGAATCGCGCAGGCAGCGTCCTGAACCCGGACTGGCCCTGCACGCGGGCATCACGGACCCGCTTGGCTTCACGGCTTACACTAGCTCCGCGTTTGGCCAAAGGAGAAGGTGTGATGATGACGCGTGTACTGGGAACAGCCGCTTTGACGCTCGTGGCTCTGGCGGCCGGTGCCGGCCCGAATGTCGCGAAGGCTCAGGGGCCCGGCTACGGCCGCGACTCGATCGAATGCCGCAGCAACGACTACCGCTACAACCGTTGCAATACCAACTGGCGCGATGCCCGTCTCGTGCGTCAGCTGTCGGGCAGCCGCTGCATCCGCGGCCAGACCTGGGGTGTGGATCGTGGCGGCAACGTCTGGGTCGATCGTGGCTGTGCGGCGGTCTTCGCCGAAGCCGGCGGCGGGCCCGGGGGCGGTCATGGCGGCGGCGGCTGGCGTCCGGGCCCGGGTTGGGACACCGACATCAGCTTCGTCTGCGAGAGCCGCGATTTCCGCTACAACATGTGCCAGGTCGACGTAGGCCGCGGCGGCGGCGTGCGCATCGTGCGACAGATCTCCGGCACGCGCTGCATAGAAGGCCGCACCTGGGGCTACAACCGCGCAGGCGTCTGGGTCGACCAGGGCTGCGCTGCCCAGTTCGTGGTCGAGCGCCGCTGGCGCGACTGACCGGCGCGGGTTGCATCAGGCCGCCGCTCCAGCCCGTCGGGAGCGGCGGTTTCCCGTCGCTTAGGTCCGCTTCTTGTTTGCAGCGCAACAAGATCCTCCGTAGGATTCCGGCCTTTCCGCCCGATTCGGGCGGGCCCCCTTTTCCCGGAGCCTTGAGCGTATGCGCAGCCACTACTGCGGTCTCGTCGACGAGACCCTGATCGGTCAGACCGTCACCCTGTGCGGATGGGCGGACAGCCGGCGCGACCATGGCGGCGTCATCTTCATCGACCTGCGCGACCACGAGGGCGTGGTGCAGGCCGTGGTCGAACCGGACAACGCCGCGGCGTTCCAGCAGGCCGAAGGCGTACGCTACGAATTCTGTCTGCGGATAGTCGGCAAGGTGCGCGCGCGACCGGCCAGCCAGCTCAACGATCGCCTGCGCACCGGCAAGATCGAAGTCGTCGCCGACAGCGTCGAAGTGCTCAACACCGCCGCGCCGCTGCCGTTCATGCTCGACGACAACGTCGGCGAGGACGCGCGCCTGCGTTACCGCTATCTCGACATCCGCCGTCCGGACATGCAGCGCAAGCTGCGCATGCGCACGAAGCTGGTCTCGGCCCTGCGCCGTTACCTCGACGAGCGCGGCTTCCAGGACATCGAGACGCCGATCCTGACCAAAGCCACTCCCGAAGGCGCACGCGACTACCTCGTGCCCAGCCGCGTGCATCCGGGCGAGTTCTTCGCCCTGCCGCAGTCGCCGCAGCTGTTCAAGCAGCTGCTCATGATGGCCGGCATGGACCGCTACTACCAGATCGCGCGCTGCTTCCGCGACGAAGACCTGCGTGCCGACCGCCAGCCCGAATTCACCCAGCTCGACATGGAGTTCGCCTTCGTCGGCGAGCGCGACGTGCAGGACTTCGTCGAAGGCATGGTGCGCACGATCTTCAAGCAGGTCGTCGACGTGGAGCTCGACGCGGAATTCCCGCGCATGACCTACGCTGAAGCCATGCGCCGCTACGGGTCGGACAAGCCGGATCTGCGCATCGACCTCGAACTCGTCGACGTGGCCGACGCGGTCAAGGACTGCGACTTCAAGGTGTTCTCCGGTCCGGCCAACGATCCGGGCGGCCGCGTTGCGGCGCTGCGCGTGCCCGGCGGCGCCGAGCTCACGCGCAAGCAGCTCGACGACTACGGCCTCTACGTGCAGAAGTACGGCGCCAAGGGTCTGGCCTGGATCCGCATAGACGATCTGGACAAGGGCCGCGACGGCCTGACCTCGCCGATCGTGAAGTTCCTCGGCGACGACGCGGTCAAGGCCATCTTCGCCGCCGTCGGCGCGCAGACCGGCGACGTGATCTTCTTCGGCGCCGGTCCGTACAAGATCGTCAGCGACTTCCTCGGCGCGCTGCGTCTGAAGGTCGCGCGCGATCTCGGCCGGGTCGCCGGCGGCTGGCGGCCGCTCTGGGTCGTGGACTTCCCGATGTTCGAGTACGACTACGACGCCAAGCGCTTCGTCGCGCTGCATCACCCGTTCACCGCGCCGAAGGTCGACGACGTCTCCGACCTGCGCGCGAACGCCGCGATCGCCGTGTCGCGCGGCTACGACATGGTGCTCAACGGCAACGAGATCGGCGGCGGTTCGATCCGCATCCATCGCTCCGAAATGCAGAGCGCGGTGTTCGACCTGCTCGGCATCGGCGCGGAGGAGGCCGAGGCCAAGTTCGGCTTCCTGCTCGACGCGCTCAAGTATGGCGCGCCGCCGCATGGCGGCATTGCGTTCGGCATCGACCGCATTGCCGCGCTGATGGCCGGCACCGAGTCGATCCGCGACGTGATCGCCTTCCCCAAGACCGCGAGCGCGCAGTGCCTGCTGACCTCGGCGCCGTCCACGGTGCCCGAAGCGCAGCTGCAGGAACTGCATGTGCGCGTGGTCAAGCCGGTCAAGGGCTGATCGCCCGTTGCGCCGGTAATCAGCCGATTGGCGAATCAGGCCGGGGCCCGTGCCCCGGCATGTCGCCGCCGCGCACGCTGCTGCGGCAATGGCTCGCCGGGTCGGACCGCGACGCGGGATTTCCCCGCCAGTGCTTCGCATCGCCGCAAGGCCGGCAGCCGCCGGCGCCTTGCCGCGGCTGCCGCCGTTCGCGCAGGATGCGGACATGCGCGATGAGACCGTCATACTGATCCACGGCGTCTGGATGCGGGCGTTCAGTCTGCTGCTGTTGCGCCGGCGTCTGCGTGAGGCCGGTTTCCGCACCGAGCTGTTCGACTATGCCAGCGTGTTCGGCCGTGACGAGCGCAGCCTGGAGCGCCTGGGGCGGCGCATACAGGCGCAGCAGGCCTCACGTGTGCATCTGGTCGGTCACAGCCTCGGCGGTCTGGTCGCCCTGCGCGCGCTGGAGCGGCTGCCGACGGCGCTGAATGGCCGCATCGTCTGCCTGGGCTCGCCGTTGAACGGCAGTGCCGTCGCCCAGCGCCTGAACCGTCGCGACGGTCGCGCCCAGCTGCTGGGCTGCAGTGCCGGAATACTCTGTCGCGGCCTGCCGGAGCGGGTGTCGTCGGCCGAGGTCGGGGTGATCGCCGGCACGCGCGCGGTCGGGGTAGGGCAGCTGCTCGGGGCTTTCGACGGCCCCAACGACGGCACGGTCAGCGTTGCCGAAACCCGTTGGCCCGGAGCCGTGGAACACTGCGAAGTATATGTTTCGCATACGGGTTTGACGTTTTCGGCGACGACTGCGGCGCTCGCGGCGCGCTTCCTGCGGTCGGGGTCGTTCAGGGGGCCGGACGCGGAACCGCCGATAAAGCTTGCTGCCCGCGCTCAGTGAAGTATCCTGGGCGGCGGTTCGCTGCTGGGAGGCTGCGACCGTTCAGTTCGGCGTCTATGCCCCTGCTCGTCGTCTCACGGGTCAGCTTGGCAGTACGAAACGCGCGCGACCTTCTTCGGTGCCCCTCTTCAGGCGGCGCCCGGCCGACAATGGATTGCAAGGTCATGCGCTACAGGGTCCGTGCTCCCTGGCCGAATCGTCGATCTGAATTTGTGCAACTTTTGCAGAATGAATTTTTTTCTTATTTCAGCTGGGGAATGAAACAATGAAGCGCTCTGCAGTTCTCGCAAATTCCATACGCCGTATCGTCGGCCTCTCCGCCGGCGCGCTCGTCCTCACCGTCGCATCGACGTCCAGCATGGCGGCCATCGTCTGCAGCTCGCCCGCTCTGTCGGTTCCCGCCAATATCGACGGCGTCTATCTGAACCTCGTCACCGGCGCGACCGGTACGGCAGGTTCGGGTGTCGCGGGCTGGGACATCAACCTGTACCAGACCGGTGCCTCGGCGCTGTACTTCTTCTGGCCGACTTCGCCGGCCAACAGCTTCGGCGGCGCTTCCACGGCGACCGTCTATGACGCGCTGTCCTCGGGCGCGACCATCGGTCCGGCGCAAACCTACATCGTCAACTCCGGCGGTGGCGGCGCGGCTCCGTACGTCAACTGGCAGACGGCGCAGACCGGCAAGTATCTCGGCGTGCGCTTCTATAACGAGAGCACGTCCGCGATCAATTACGCCTGGCTGCAGATGAACACGGGTGCCAGCGGCGGCTTCCCGGCGACGATCAACCAGATCTGCTACGAGAACACGGGTGTGGCGATCACCGCCGGCACCACGCCAGTCTCGCTGCAGACCTTCTCGGTCGACTGAGCCGCCGTCGCCGTGCCTGCGCGCACGGTCTGACCTGACCAGAAAAGCGCGATCGCGAGGTCGCGCTTTTTTTGTGGGCGATCCGCTGCGACGAAGCCGGCGCGACTGTCCGGCTTGCGTTCCGCGGCCCGGCCCGGGTTCGCGGACAGGCTGCGGCGTCTGCCGACCTATGACCGCGACCATTGCCGCAACGGGCCTCGCTGCACTGCAGCGAAGCTCTTGCTAGACTGCCCGGCTCAGGGTGGTTCCCGGACGCGAGGCGATGGGCGGCGATTTCACGAATGGACTGGGCGGAGCCGCGGCCGCCGCTGCGATCCCGCCTGCCGTTGCCGCCGCCGCGTCCTGCCGCTGCGGCCGGGGCTGCTGATGACGCGCATACTCGGCGTCGACCCAGGCTCCCAGCGCACCGGTGTCGGCATCATCGACACCGACGCCGCGGGGCGGACGGTCCACGTCTTCCACGCAACCGTGAAGCTGCTCGACAACGACAGTTTCATGCTGCGCCTCAAGCAACTGTTCGAGGAACTCGGCGCGATCATCGAGACCTATCGTCCCGACGAGGTCGCGATCGAGCGCGTGTTCATGGCCAAGAATCCCGATTCGGCGCTGAAGCTGGGCCAGGCCCGCGGCGCGGCGCTCTGCGCCGTCGTCACGCGCAACCTCGCCGTGGCTGAGTACGCGCCCAAGGAAATCAAGCAGGCCGTGGTCGGCGGCGGCGGCGCCGACAAGACCCAGATCCAGCACATGGTCGGCGTGCTGCTGCAATTGCCGGGTAAACTCCAGGCCGACGCGGCCGACGCACTGGCGATTGCGCTGACTCACGCGCATACGCGGGCGACGACGCAGCGCATCGGCATACCGCGCACCGCATGGAGGCGCAGGCGATGATAGGGCGATTGAAAGGTGTGCTCGTATCCAAGCAGCCGCCGTGGCTGCTCGTCGACGTCAACGGTGTCGGCTACGAGCTCGAGGCGCCGATGTCGACGTTCTACGATCTGCCGGAGGTCGGCCGCGAGGTCACGCTCTGCACGCATTACGCGGTCAAGGAGGACTCGGTCGCGCTGTACGGCTTCCTGCGCGAAGTCGAGCGCAGCCTGTTCCGCCATGTGCAGAAGGTCAGCGGCATCGGCGCCAAGATCGCGCTGGCCATACTGTCGGGCGCGTCGGTCGAGGAATTCTCGCGTCTGGTGCAGAGCGGCGACGTCGCCGCGCTGACGCGAATTCCGGGCATCGGCAAGAAGACCGCCGAGCGCATCATCGTCGAGTTGCGCGACCGCGTCGATGCGATCGGTCCCGGCGTGCCCGGTCTCGGGCCGTCCGGCGCCGTGCCGGCCGATCCGGTGGCCGAGGCCAGCGTCGCGCTGCAGCAGCTCGGCTACAAGCCGGCCGAAGTCAGCCGCCTCGTCAAGGACGCCGCGGTGCCCGGCGACAGCGCCGAAACCATCATCCGCAAGGCGCTGCGCGCTGCGCTGCGCTGATCGCGCTACCTTCCCTTTCGACGCGACGACAATGAGCAGTCACGATCACGGCAACAAGAACCTGTACGCCCTGGCCCTGGGCGCGATCGGCGTGGTCTACGGCGACATCGGCACCAGTCCGCTGTACACGCTCAAGGAAGCGTTCGGCCCGCACGGCGTGGCGATCAGCCACGACAACGTGCTCGGCGTGCTGTCGCTGATCTTCTGGTCGCTGATCGTCGTCGTCTCGATCAAGTATGCGACCTTCATCATGTCGGCCGACAACAAGGGCGAGGGCGGCATCATGGCGCTGACCACACTGGCCCACCGCGGCGTGCGCTCGAGCGCGCGCGCGCGCTGGTTCATCATGGTGCTCGGCCTGTTCGGCGCGTCGCTGTTCTTCGGCGACAGCGTGATCACGCCGGCGATATCGGTACTCAGCGCGGTTGAAGGACTCGGGGTAGCCACGCCGGCGCTGAACCGTTACGTCGTGCCGATCGCCGTGCTCGTGCTGATGGCGCTGTTCGCGCTCCAGCGCAGTGGCACGGCGCGCGTCGCGCGCGTGTTCGCACCGATCATGGTGCTGTGGTTCCTTGCGCTCGCGGTGCTCGGCACCATCAAGATCGTCCAGGCTCCGCAGGTGCTCGCCGCGTTGAATCCGTATTACGCGGTGAACTTCTTCGTGGAGAACGGCCGCGCGGGCTTTTTCGTGCTTGCGGCCGTGGTCCTCTCCGTGACCGGCGCCGAGGCGCTTTATGCAGACATGGGGCATTTCGGCAAGCGCCCGATCCGTCGCGCCTGGTTCGCTTTCGTGCTGCCGGCGCTGATGCTGAACTACCTCGGCCAGGGCGCGCTGTTGCTCGAGGATCCGCAAGCCGCGGTGAATCCGTTCTATCTGCTCGCGCCGCCGATGCTGCTCTATCCGATGATCGTGCTGGCGACCCTGGCCGCAGTCATCGCCTCGCAGGCGGTGATTTCCGGCGCGTTCTCGGTCACCCGCCAGGCGATACAGCTGGGCTACCTGCCGCGCATGGAAGTCGTGCATACCTCGCGCGAAACCATGGGCCAGATCTATCTGCCCTGGCTCAACCGGGCGCTGCTCGTGCTGACCGTTGCGGTCGTCGTCGGCTTCCACAGCTCGACCAACCTGGCCGCGGCCTACGGTATTGCGGTGGTCGGCACGATGGCCATCGACTCGGTGCTCGTCATCATCGTCGCGCGGCGGATCTGGAACTGGAAACGCTGGCACATCGCCGCGCTCGGCGGCCTGTTCCTGATCGTCGACGCCGCATTCCTCGGCGCCAATCTCGAGAAGGTCGAGCACGGCGGCTGGTTCCCGCTGGTGCTCGGCCTCGTCGTGTTCACCGTCATGACGACCTGGCGCCGCGGCCGCGAACTCGTGATCCGCGAGCTCAAGCAGGGCGGCCTCGCGCTCAAGCCCTTCATCGAGTCGATCGCCGAACATCCGCCGCTGCGCGTGCCGGGCCAGGCCGTGTTCCTGACCGCCCAGCCCGACGCGGTGCCGCATGCGCTGCTCCACAACCTCAAGCACAACAAGGTGCTGCATGAGCAGAACGTCGTGCTCACAGTGGAATGGCTGGAAACGCCGACGGCCGAGCCCGAGGAGCGCATCGAACTCGTCTCGCTCGGCCACGACTTCCATCAGCTGACCCTGCGCTACGGTTTCGCCGAGGATCCGGACGTGCCCGACATGCTCGCCAAGTGCGAAAAGGTCGGCCTGGTCTTCGACATGATGGACACGACCTTCTTCCTGAGCCGCGAGAGCATCGTCGCGACCGACCGCCCGGGCATGCCGCTGTGGCGCGACCGCCTGTTCGCGTTCATGCAGCGCAACGCGCTGTCGGCGACGGCCTTCTTCCAGATTCCGGGCAATCGCCTGATCGAGCTCGGCACGCAGGTGGAGATATGAGCGACCGGATCACCTCCGGCGCGGCCACGCGCGAGGACGAGCTGCTCGAAGCCTCGATACGCCCGCAGCGCCTCGGTGAGTATCTGGGCCAGCAGGCCGCGCGCGAACAGCTCGGCATCTACATCGAGGCCGCCCGGCGCCGCGGCGAGGCGCTGGATCATGTGCTGATCTTCGGCCCGCCGGGGCTCGGCAAGACCACCCTGTCGCACGTGATCGCCAACGAGCTCGGCGTGAACCTGCGCACCACCTCGGGTCCGGTCATCGAGCGCGCCGGCGATCTGGCCGCGCTGCTGACCAACCTGCAGCCGCGCGACGTGCTGTTCGTCGACGAGATCCACCGGCTGTCGCCGGTCGTCGAGGAAGTGCTGTACCCGGCCATGGAAGACTTCCAGATCGACATCATGATCGGCGAAGGCCCGGCTGCGCGGTCGATCAAGCTCGACCTGCCACCGTTCACGCTGATCGGCGCGACCACGCGCGCGGGCCTGCTGACCAGTCCGCTGCGCGACCGCTTCGGCATCGTGCAGCGGCTGGAGTTCTATACGGCCGAAGAGCTCGCGGCCATCGTGCGCCGCTCGGCGCGCATCCTCGGCATCGCCTGCGATCCGGTCGGTGCCGCCGAGATCGCGCGCCGCTCGCGCGGCACGCCGCGCATCGCCAACCGCCTGTTGCGCCGTGCGCGCGACTATGCCGAGGTCCGCGCCGGCGGCACGATCACCCTGGACGCGGCGCGCGCGGCCATGGACATGCTCAAGGTCGATCCGGAAGGCTTCGACGTGCTGGACCGGCGCCTGCTCAGGACCATCATGGACAGCTTCGACGGCGGCCCGGTCGGCGCCGAATCGCTGGCTGCCGCCCTGTCCGAGGAGCGCGGCACGATCGAGGACGTGCTCGAGCCCTATCTGATCCAGCAGGGCTATCTCGTGCGCACGGCGCGCGGCCGCATGGTCACCGCGCGCGCCTACCAGCATTTCGGCCTGAAACCGCCGCGCCGCGCCGACGCGCCGCCGGATCTGTTCGATCCGGGCTGAGCCCGGGTGCGACCGCGTTCAGGCGCGGCCGGCTATCCTCCCCGGCTGTTCTGCGCGCAGAAACTTCGCCTTCGCCAAGGAAGATCCATGCACGCTGCTTCGTTCCGCTGGTCGCTGCGGGTCTACTGGGAAGACACCGATGCCGGCGGCGTGGTCTACCACGCGAGCTATCTGCGCTTCCTCGAACGCGCGCGCAGCGAATATCTGCGTCATCTCGGTATTGAGCAGGAGCGGCTGCGCAAGGACAATAACGTCGTTTTCGTCGTGCGCGACATCGCGATAGGCTTCGCCAAGCCGGCGCGGCTCGACGATCTGCTGGACATCACCGTGGCCCTGGTCGAGCGGCGTCCGGCGAGTCTCGTGTTCCAGCAGCAGATCCTGCGCGCGGCCGACGGCGTGTTGTTGTCCGAGGCGCGCGTGCGAGCGGCCTGTGTCGATGCTGCCGCGTTCCGTCCCCGTCCCATTCCCGACGACCTGTTTGCGGAGATTTCCAAGGCATGAACGCTGGTGATCTGAATCTGTGGCAGCTGGTGCTGCACGCGAGCCTGTTCGTCAAGTTCGTGATGCTGGTACTGCTCGCGTTCTCGTTCCTGTCCTGGATGATCATTTTCCGCAAGCACAGCATGCTGAAGACGGCGCAGGGCAGCGCGAACGAGTTCGAGGAGCGCTTCTGGTCCGGCGCCGACCTGGCCGCGCTGTTCCGCGAAGTCACCGGCCGCGGCGAGCGCATCAGCGGCATCGAGAGCATCTTCGAGGCCGGCTTCCGCGAGTTCGCCCGCCTGCGCCAGCGCCGCGGCGTCGACCCGCGCACCCTGCTCGAAGGCGCCCAGCGCGCGATGCGCGTGGCCCAGTCGCGCGAGATCGACCGTCTCGAAGGCAATCTCGAATTCCTCGCCAACGTCGGTTCGATCAGTCCCTACGTCGGCCTGCTCGGCACGGTCTACGGCATCATGATTTCATTCCAGGGGCTGGCCAACATGAAGGAGGCCACGATCGCGAGCGTCGCGCCGGGCATTTCCGAGGCGCTGGTCGCGACGGCCATGGGCCTGATCGCGGCGATCCCTGCTTCCTGGGCCTACAACCGCTATTCCAACAAGGTCGAACGCGTCGCGACGCGCTTTGATACGTTCACCGAAGAGTTCTCGTCTATCCTGCAACGTCAGGCGCACGCCGAGGAGTAAACGCGCGACCCCGCGTTTTTTCCCCGACCGTTGGAGCCGCCGATGCAAACCGCCCGCCGCAAGCGCAAGAAACTCAAGTCCGAGATCAACGTCGTGCCGTACATCGACGTGATGCTCGTGCTGCTGATCATCTTCATGGTCACGGCGCCGCTGCTGAATCTCGGCGTCGACATCGAGTTGCCCGAGTCCGCCGTCGCCAAGAGCCTCAACGTCGACAAGGATCCGGTCGTCGTCACCGTCGATCAGGCCGGCAAGCTGTACCTCACGATACCCAAGGCGCCGCGCGAGGAAGTCACTCCCGATCGTCTCAGCACGATGATCCGCGCGTACATGAACACGAACCCGAAGAGCCCGGTCTACGTCGCCGGCGACGGCAAGACCGAATACGGCAAGGTCTACGACGCCATGGCGCTGCTGCAGGCGGCCGGCGTTCCGAAGGTCGGCCTCATGGGGCAGCCGCCGCAGGACAAGGCCAACTGAGCAGTCGTTCATGGCCAGTGACGAATCTTCCCTGCGACCTTTCTTCTACTCGCTCGCGGTGCACCTCCTGGTGGTCGCGCTCATCGGCGTGAGCCTGTGGTGGACCAGCAGTACCGTCTCGGTCGCGGTGCAGGGCCCCATCATCGAAGCCACCCTGATCGGTCCTGCCCAGGCGCCCAAACCGGTCAGCAAGCCCAAGCCGAAGCCCAAGCCGGTCGAAGCCAAGCCCGTCGAGACGCCGCCCAAAGCCGAAGAGCCCGCGCCCGAGCCGCCCAAGGAAGACAAGAAGGACCAGGAGAAGGTCACCGACAAGGTGACTCAGCTCAAGGCCGAAGAAAACGCCAGGGTCCAGGAAGAGCTCAGGAAAAAGCAGCAGATCGAGCTGGCCGAGAAACAGGCGGCCGAAGCCGAGAAGCAGAAGAAGCTCAAGGAAGACCGCGAGAAGCAGCTGCGTGAGAAGCAGGCGCGCGAGCAGGCCAAGAAGGAGCAGGAATACCTCAATGCGATGATCGCCGACGAGGCCAAGACCGGCCAGGAAGGCCTGGATACCAGCCTCGAGGCCGAGTATTACGCGGCGATCCAGAAGGCCGTGACCGATGCCTGGCTGCGTCCGGAAACGACACCGCCGGGCTTGCGCTGCACCCTGGAAATCACCCAGATCGTCGGCGGCGACGTGATCCAGGCCGTGGTCGTCAGCCCCTGCAACGCCGACCCGATGACGCGTACGAGCCTGGAGCAGGCGTCGCGGCGCGCCTCGCCACTGCCGTACAAGGGCTACGAGTCGGTGTTCAAACGCAAGCTCCGCTTCGAGTTCACCTATGACGGCTGAGCGCGCTGCGGCTGCCGCGTTGGCCTTCGCGCTGCTGGCACTGTCGGCACCGGTTCCGGCGCGACCGCCCGCTGCCGCGCCGATCGAAGCCTATGTCGGGGCGCTGCATGCGGCGATCCAGCGGAACTGGCTCGCGCCGGAGGGGTTGGCCGCCGATCTGGACTGCGCCGTCGACATCGAGCAGGCCGACGGCGGCACCGTCGTTCAGGTTAGCTTCGGGAACGATTGCAATGCTGATGCGGCCACTCGCGCGAGCCTGGAACAGGCTGTGCGGCGGGCCTCCCCGTTACCGTATGCCGGTTTTGAAAATGTCTTTCAGCGCCGCGTACACCTCGTTTTCAAACACAGCGGTCACTAGAGCAGGATCCATATGCCAGCCAATTTCGTAACGCGATTCGCCAGCCTGCTGCTCTGCCTGCTCGGCACGGCGGCTTGGGCGCAGGGGCAGGGCCAGGGGCAAGGCCTGAGCAGCGACGTTCCGACCATCGTCATCAATACGGGTACTGCCGCGGCGCTGCCGATCACGGTCGTTCCGTTCGCGTTCGAGGCCGCCGGCGCGCCGTCGGAGACCGACGTGTCCGACGTCGTGCGCATGGACCTGGCGCGCTCGGGCAAGTTCAAGGCGCTGGACAAGAAGGACGTCGTCGAATTCCCGTCGCGCGGCAGCGACATCAAGTTCCCGACCTGGAATCTGCTCAAGCAGGCCTACATCGTCGTCGGCCGCATGACCGACGCCGACGGCGGCGCGATGCGCGTGGAATTCGAGCTTTACGACGTGGCCAAGCAGGAGCGTCTGCTCGGTCTGGCGATCACCGGCCAGCGCAGCGATCTGCGCGGCGTCGGCCACCAGGTCGCCGACCTGATCTACGAGAAGATCACCGGTGTCCGCGGCGCGTTCTGGACGCGCATCGCCTATGTGACCGCCGCGGGCGTCAGCCCGAACATCAATTACGCGCTGATGGTCGCCGACTCCGACGGCTACAACCCGCAGGTGCTGGTGCGTTCGCGCGAGCCGCTGCTGTCGCCGTCCTGGTCGCCGGACGGCAAGAAGCTGGCCTATGTCTCGTTCGAGCGCGGCGACTCGGCCATCTACATCCAGGAAATCGCGACCGGCTCGCGCCAGGTCGTCTCCAACAAGAAGGGCATCAACGGCGCGCCGGCCTTTTCGCCGGATGGGACCAAGCTGGCCCTGACCCTGTCCTACCTGGGCAACCCCGACATTTTCATCATGGATCTGGGTAGCCGCGAGACGAAACGCATCACGAACCACTTCTCGATCGACACCGAGGCGCAGTGGATGCCGGACGGCCAGAACCTGGTGTTCACCTCGGACCGCTCGGGCAAGCCGCAGCTCTACCAGGTCTCGGTCAACGGCGGCGATGCGACCCGTCTGACGTTCCAGGGCGAATACAACGCGAAGGCGTCAATTTCCTATGACGGCAAGCAGTTCGCTATGGCGCAAGGCACTGGAAATGTGTATCGTATTGCGGTTTTGGACCGAAGCAAGGGTTCGGGGACGATGTCTGCCATTTCCCCGGGCAGTGTCGACGAGTCGCCGAGCTTCGCACCGAATGGAAGCATGCTGCTGTACGCCGCCACCGACGGGCCGCGCGGGGTATTGTATGCGGTGTCCGCCGACGGTCGCGTTCGCCAGCGACTGGTTCTGGCCGACGGGGACGTGCGCGAGCCGTCCTGGGGGCCTTTCCGCCAGCGATAAATCAAGACGCCGGGTGACCGGCGCTAGCTACTGACCTGTAATACTGACCTGACCTCCTAAGGAATACGCCATGAACACCTCGCTTCGCCTCGCCATCGCCGCTGTGCTCTGCGTGACCGCCGTCGGTTGCGCCAAGAAGGCCACCAAGGTCGCCCCGCCGTCGAACAACGACCGCACCGAACAGGCCACGACCGACCGTTCGACCGACTCGGGCGCCTACACCGAAGCCTCGCTGAACTCCGACAGCTGCCTGCGCCAGCGCGTGATCTACTTCGATCTGGACAAGACCGAGATCAAGGGCGAGTTCCAGGCCCAGATCGCCTGCCACTCGAAGTTCATCCGCCAGTTCCCGAACTACCACGTGACCCTCGAAGGCAACGCCGACGAGCGCGGTTCGCGCGAGTACAACCTCGGCCTCGGCGAGCGTCGCGGCAATGCCGTGCAGAGCGCCCTGTCCTCGGCCGGCGCGCCGGGCACCCAGCTCAACGTCGTCTCCTACGGCGAAGAGCGCCCGACCTGCAAGGACCACAACGAAGAGTGCTGGTCCAAGAACCGTCGCGTTGAAATCGTCTACACCAAGAACTAAGCGGTAAAGGAAAGCGATGCGAGCGATCAGCAACCTGTTCTTTGCCCGCATCACGGTCGCGGCGGCCCTGGCCGCCGCGACTGTTTCCATGCCGGCAGCCGCAGAACGCCTGAGTCTTGCCGAGCGCGTCGCCGCGCTGGAAGCCCAAGCCCAGGCCGGCCAAGGCAACGTCGACCTCGTCAATCAGTTGCAGGCGCTGCAGACCGAAGTGCAGCAGCTCAACGGCCTGGTCGAGCAATTGCGCCATCAGCTCGACGAGCAGAAAGAGCGCAGCAAGCAGCAGTACGTAGACCTCGATTCGCGCATCGGCCGCCTTGAAGGCGGTGGCGGCGGCCATCCGGCCGGCGCAGCGGCGAATCCGAATTCCGGTCAGCTCGACGATATCCAGCTGGGCGCGCCCGAAAGCGCGAACGGCAATGCTCCGGCGCCGTCGACCGACCCGGCGCTGTCGCTGGACAACCCGGCCACGACGGCGATGCCCGGCGCGGCTGCGCCGCGCACCTCGCCGGCAACGGCCGCGGCGACCCCGCCGCCCGCGCCTGCCGGCACGCGTTTCGATCCGGCTGCCGAGAAGGCCAGCTACGACGAGGCGTTCAACGCGCTCAAGGACGGCCGCTATCCGGAATCGACGCGCCGTTTCCAGGCCTTCATCGACGCCTATCCGCAGAGTGAGCTGACGGCCAACGCCTATTACTGGCTCGGCGAGTCCTACTACATCACGCAGAACTACCGCGTCGCCCTGGAAACCTTCCAGACCCTGCTCAAGACCTATCCGGAAAGCCAGAAGGCGCGCGACGCCATGCTCAAGATCGGCTACTGCCAGTACGAGCTCAAGCAGTGGGAGCCGGCCAAGGCCACCTTGAACGGCGTCGTGAAGAAGTATCCGGACACGGTCGTTGCACGGCTGGCCGAAGGCCGCCTGCGCGCGATGCAGTCCGAAGGCGCGCACTGAGCGCCTTCCCCGTGAAGACCGGCGGCTGCGGCCATGTCGGCTGAAGCCGCCACTCCCGTGAATTCCGAGCAGATCTCCGCCGCGCCGGCACCGGCCGGCGAGCGGCTGCGCATCACCGAGATCTTTCATTCGATCCAGGGCGAGGCCGATGCGGTCGGCTGGCCGACGGTGTTCGTGCGCCTGACCGGCTGTCCGCTGCGCTGCACCTGGTGCGACACGACGTACTCGTTCCACGGCGGGCAGTGGCGCGACATCGACGCGATCCTGGACGAGGTCGCCAGCCACGGCGCGCGCCATGTCTGCGTGACCGGTGGCGAACCGCTGTCGCAGAAACGCTGCCTGATCCTGCTGCGCCGGCTCTGCGATGCGGGCTACGAGGTATCGCTGGAGACCTCCGGCGCGCTCGACGTGGCCGCGGTAGACCCGCGCGTGCGCAAGGTCGTCGACCTCAAGGCGCCGGATTCGGGCGAGTCCAGGCGCAACCGCTGGAGCAACCTGGATCATCTGCGCGCACACGACCAGGTCAAGTTCGTGCTGGCCGGCCGCGCCGACTACGAATGGGCGCGGCAGACCGTGCACGAGCACGCGCTGGCCGCACGCTGCCAGGTACTGTTCTCGCCGGTGCACGGCAAGGTCGCGCCGCGCGAACTCGCGGAATGGATACTGCAGGACCGTCTGCCCGTGCGCCTGCAGATGCAACTGCACAAACTGCTCTGGGGCGAGGAGCCCGGGCACTGAATCGGTGAGGCAATGAGCAAACCCGCAGTCGTACTCGTTTCCGGCGGCATGGATTCGGCCGTCGTTCTCGCGATCGCGCGCGAGCAGGGCTTTGCCTGCCATGCGCTCAGCGTGGCCTACGGCCAGCGTCACGTATCCGAGCTCGACGCGTCCGACCGCGTCTGCGCGATGCTCGGCGCGGCCGCCCACAAGACCGTCACCGTCGATCTGCGCAGCATCGGCGGCTCGGCGCTGACCGCCGACATTGCCGTGCCCGAGCAGGGCGGCGCCGGCATTCCGGTGACCTACGTGCCGGCGCGCAACACCATCATGCTGTCGATCGCGCTGGGCTGGGCCGAAGTGCTGGGATCCAGCGACATCTTCTGCGGCGTCAACGCGGTCGACTACTCCGGCTATCCCGACTGCCGTCCGGCCTTCATCGAAAGCTTCCAGCAGCTCGCCAACGTCGCGACCAAGGCCGGCGTCGAAGGCGCGCAGATTCGCGTGCACGCACCGCTGATGCGCATGAGCAAGGCCGACATCGCGCGCGAAGGCACGCGTCTGGGGGTCGATTTCGCCGCAACGGTGTCCTGCTACCAGGCCGACGAGAAAGGCCGCGCCTGCGCTCACTGCGACGCCTGCCGCCTGCGCGCCGAAGGTTTCCGTGAAGCCGGCCTGATTGATCCGACGCGCTATCGCTGAAGGCGTACAGCGCGCCGGCAAGGCTGCCGTGCGCACGGTGTCTGCAGCCGGATAGGGGAATTCCTGCTCGACCACCGCTCATGTTCGCGTACAGCCAGATCGGCTGCATCGCTGCCGCATTCGTCGTCCACGCAGGGCTCGCGCCAGGTAAGTGCCGGCTTGGTTCAGGCTGCGTCGCGACCTGCAAAAAAGGCGATCATCGCCGGTGACCGCCGCCCGGACTGCGGACTTGTTTGGGTCTCCCCCAGGCTCTAAACTTCGCGTCCCTCGCGCGCCGGTCCCTTGCCGACGCCTGCAGCACTTCCCGTGGGCCGTTAGCTCAGTTGGTAGAGCAGCGGACTTTTAATCCGTTGGTCGATGGTTCGAGTCCATCACGGCCCACCACTATCTCCATGATTTTTATTGGTTTTTGGCGCGAATCGCGCCTTAGAGCCTTGCGCTCGAATCCCTGTGTCTCCGCCGTGGCTCCGGTACGTCGCGTCTGCGACTAAGTTTCCAGCGCGGCAGCTTCAGTCCTGTGCGTGTCTGCATAGGACGGCCCAGCACGGTCCGTGCTATACGAGTGAACAAAGCGCCACCTCGGCGGCGCGACCCACGCATGGCCCTCGGGGGAAGTCCATGTCCGCAGTTCTACGGGAAATCCAGCAGTGGTCCGAGCGCCTGCCCGCGTGGCAGCAGGACGCATTGGTACGCATCTTCGAGCACGGTCAGCTGACGGAAGACGACATCGCAGATCTCTACACACTGCTCAAAGCAGGCCGTGGCCTACCGGACTCCAACCAACTTCGCGGACGCCGCTTCACCCAAGACATGGTTGGCACCGTTCAATCGGGCGCCGGCACGGTGCGAATGGTCGCCATTTCAAACCTGCGGCACGTCAATGCTCTTGCAGAAGGCAAGCGCCTTGAACTCGCCCCAGAAGGCTTGTCGGTCATCTACGGTGGCAACGGCAGCGGCAAGTCTGGCTACGCCCGCCTGTTGAAGAAAGCTTGCAGGGCACGGGACGCACGCGAAGCTATCTTGCCCAATGCCGACAAGGTGGTCTCGGCCGATGCGCGCGCGACAGCTACGTTCACCTTACGGAGTGCCGACGGCGACGCGGATGTGGAATGGATCGACGGTGCCGCGTCCTCCGATTTGCTGGGAGGGTTCGCAGTCTTCGACACGCGCTGCGCCCGGTCATACGTCGATGAACAGGGCGAAACCACGTACGCGCCGTACGGCATGGATCTTCTTAGGGGTGTCGCCGATGCCTGCTCCCGGTTGAGCGTCCGACTTCAAGCGGAAATCGACAGCGTCGTCCTGACTGCGGGACCATTCGAGCATCTGAAGAACCGTGCCACCGAAGTGGGATCGTTGCTGAGGGGCTTGCGGGTGGGCAGCAGCATTTCAGAGATCGAAAAACTGGCCACCGTGTCGGCGGACGAGGTCGACGAGCATCAAAGGCTCGATCGGGCGTTGAAAGAAGCTAATCCACGTCAACAGGCCGCCGCCGCACGCCAACAGGCAGCGCGCATGACGGAGATCGCGCTGAAGGTCGAGCGAGCGGCGCAACCTTTGGCCCCCGACACGGTGCGCGAACTTGAACGCCTGATCGGCGAGAGCAAAGTCGCCAAACAAGCTGCCGACCTAGCCGCTCAAAAGTTCGAAGCAGCCGGCCATATTCCCGGTACGGGCGGAGACGTGTGGGTGACGCTGTTTCAAGCAGCTCGTGCATTCGCGTCGGAGATTTATCCGCGAAAGTCCCTGGTGGAGATGACTGCAGACGACGCTTGCCCGTTGTGCCAGCAACCGTTGGGCGAGGCGGCTAAGCGGCTGGCTGCATTCGACGAGTTTGTCGAAGCGGCTGCAGCAAAGGCTGGCCAGCAGAGCCGGGAAAGAGCGGAGGAGGCCTATCGGCGCGTGGTGCGCTCATCCGTCAGTCTTGAGTTGACTGACGCGGATCGCGCCGACGTGGCAAGTGCGGGCGCAGATATCTTGACCATGCTGGACGACTTCCAGGCTCGCCTCACTACACGGCAAAAAGCGATCAAGATCGCCGCCGGGGATGGCTCTTGGACCGCGGTTCCACCACTGCTCGATAATCCCGCCGCGCTGCTGCATGCGCAAATTGAAGCGGCGCTACAGAGGTCGAAAGAACTCGACGCGGTTTCTGACGAAGCGGCCGCAGCAAATTCTCGCGCGCGCTGCGAAGAGCTGCACGACCGAATGAGGCTGGGTGAGGTGAAGAACGCTGTATTGGCCTATTTGGCCGCTGCGGATCTCCGCGCGAAGCTTCAATCTTGCGATGGCGACCTTAAAACCAAGCCCATTACGACAAAAGCTGGAGAACTGACGACCAAGATCGTTTCAGATCACCTCGAAAAGGCGCTGAACGACGAGTTTCGCGCGCTGAGCGTGGACAGCCTTCGAGTTGTGATGCGGCAGCAGAACGTGAAAGGTCAACCCCTCTTTAGCCTTGCACTGGAACGTGCCGGTCAAACCAAACCGAATGCCATCCTTAGCGAGGGGGAACAGCGAGCAATTGGCATCGCTGCATTCCTTGCGGACCTCAGTGTGTCCGGGGCTTCCTGCGGGATCATCTTTGATGACCCAGTATCGTCCTTGGATCACGTTCGTCGCAATCGAGTGGCAAAGCGACTTGCAGTCGAGGCCAAGCAGCGCCAGGTGATCGTGCTCACCCACGACATATACTTTCTCAGTCTGTTGCGGAGCGAAGCCAAACTCGTGGATGCCGATTGCACTATCCAATCCTTGCGCCGAACGAAGGACGGATATGGGGTCGCTTCATCTGCTCTGCCATTTGAAGGCGCCAAGACCAAGGATCGCGTCAAGACACTTCGTCAAATGCACGTGGATATTGTTCGCTTTCAGAAAGAGGGAAAAGACGAAATAGCTCAGGCGATGCTGAGAAGCGCGTGGGTACACCTCCGGCAGAGCTGGGAGCGCGGCGTGGAAGAAGTCCTGTTTAATGGTGTTGTCCAGCGCTTCGATCCCGGCGTTTCCACGTTGAAACTTGACGAAGTCGTGGTGGGGGATGACGACGTCCGCGCTGTGTACGACGGCATGACCCGATGCAATACAGTTCCACACGACGGAGCTGAGATTGCACAGGTGCCCCTTCCTAACGCAGACGAATTGACACAAGAAATCGAAAGGCTGGAGAGCTGGAGATCCACGATCGCCAATCGCAACGCTGCCGTAAAAGCGAGCCGAGGGTTGCGGTGAGAGCTGACGTAGCCGAATCACCAACGGCTTGGCAGCGCCGAGAAACTAACCGGCAATTGGGAGTTTGATTTGCCCGCGAAAAACGACCGCATCCCAGACGAGCTTCTTCTATCGAACCGTGTTTGGGATCTTCAGCGCACCGCGCCTTTGTCGCCCAGGCAAGTCCAACTTTTGACGGGCCTGAGCATCGACCAGCTCAAGGAACGCCGCCGCATGCGGCCGCCGAAGCCCCCGCTTCCGTTCCAGGCGGAGGACGGCAAGGCAGGAACCGCGATTTGGTATCCCATCGGCGAAGTGCTGGACTACGTCGTCAGCCTGCTGCCCGTCGGTGCCAAGGGGCCCATGCCGATTCGGACCTTCACCGAGTTCCTCGGGCAAGCTACACCGGCTGACGTATGGCCGTTTGCACGTCTTCAGACCGGTCAACCGATCGACTTCTTTGCGTCGCTCCGGCTCGGAGAGCTCGTCGATCCGGACGCCGACTGCGGGTGGCTTTCTCTGACTGACTTCCTCGACGAAACGTCTGCGTGGATCGAACAGCAGCGTTCCGGGCTAACGGTGCGAAAGCTCGGGGCCGCGATCGACGTGCCGGTCAGCAACCTCCCTTCCTGCCTGCGGTGCGGTGCTCCCGATGCCGACGGGCACCGGTGCCGGCTGTGAAATTCATCTGCGGTTTATCTTGGGCCGCGGTTTTCCAGGCGGCTCCGGGGTGATCGAGGGTGGTGCGGTGGGGTGCGATCGGATGCAATACATATATAGAACAGTTACTTAGAACATCGTTGGGCATCGTTTCTTCGGTACGCTTTCCAGCCCCTGCAGCATGCCGCTGCGGCCCTTACCGGAGACGACGATGACGCGCAAAACCAACCTCTCACACCCTCGCGCCGAAAAGCGCTCCCCGCGGCAAAGGGCCGCGACCGAGCGAAAAACGGTCGGTTACGACCGGACTGAAGGCGAGGAACAATGGCTGACGCCCCGGTACATCACCGAAGCATTGGGCCGCTTCGATTTCGATCCCTGCTCCCCGATCGAGCGACCGTGGCCGACGGCGCGGGCGCACTGGACCAAAGCGGACGACGGGCTCGCGCAGCGCTGGGATGGCCGCAAAATCGGCTGGGTGAATCCGCCGTACGGTTCAGAGTGTGCGCGTTGGATGCGCAAGGCGGCGGAGCACGGCAACAACCTCTTGCTGATTTTCTCCCGCACCGACACGCGGGCGTTCCACCGCCACGTGTGGGAGCACCCGAACGCCACGGCGGTGTTCTTCTTTGAAGGGCGCTTGCGATTTCACCGCGTGGACGGAACGCAGGGCGGATCGGCCGGCGCGGCCAGCGTGATCGTCGCATACGGCGAAACCGCCAAGACTCGCTTGGTGGCCGCCGTCGGAAGCGGTGCACTGCTGGGGCGAATCGTGCTGCTCAACGACGGACAGGCGAGCGTGTATCGGTTGGGCAAGGCGGCGAGTGGGGGTGCGTCGTGAAGGAAGAGGAGTTTACGCGTTCGTTCGTGCCATTGCTGCTGATGTTGGAGTCCTTCTGCGCGGACGACGACATGCACGATTTGGTGATCGTGGCGCTCACTGAAGCACTGGATTGCGTCCAGCAGACCCACGACTGGAGCGCGAGCGGGGTCTACCCTTCGTTCGAGAAATACGCCACCGACCTAGCGCCCAAATTCCGCGCGGTGCCGGTCGATGTGCGGCGCGAGGTGCCCTACATCCTGCTGTGCACTTACGGTTCGCACGGTGAGGCGTGGCAGTACCGCGAGGGCGTACGGGAAACGTACGGCCCGGATGCAACCGAAGGGTGGCGGCCGGGATGGTACGACCTGCAGAACCAGCATTTCGGGCGATCGGCCGTCTCTGCCGCGGTGGTCAGCAGGGCGTTACCGCGGACGCTGCAGCAGATGATCGATCGCGGCCATTCGGTGCACGGCGTCGATTCAGCCGGAAGGACCGCATTGCATCATGCTGCTTTGCTGAAGTTCAAAAAGCACGAATCCGACTATTCCCAGCAATTGCTGGATGTTTTGATCGCGGCCGGCATCGCGATCGACGCGCGCGACGCCGCCGGACTGACAGCCCTCGATGTGGCCATCGCGGAAAAGCGCGGCGGGCTGATCGCCACGCTCGTGTTGGCCGGTGCCGTTCCGACGACGGCCAAACGGCTCAAATCCGTTCGCCGGAATGCGGAGAAATTTGGCTGGCGGAAGGAGCTGTCGCAACGGGAGGCGCATTGGGTCGGTGCGCGCCTGGCCTCGCTGTCGGACCGCCCGCTCGGGCGGCGGGTCCGGATGTAGTCGGGCGATGACCCTCGTCGGCCCGAATGGAGCGCCTCCATCGGGCCGACGTTCTCAACTCAGTCCGGGTCAAGCGCAGTTGGTGCCTCCGCCTCGATTGCTGGACCGTCTGCAAGGCCGTGCCGTGCTGCGGGGCCTCGCTTTTCGCTGCGCTGCAGGTGGGCCTCCGCGCGGTGCTTCAGAGCCAATCGTTGCGTGGGCGAATGGCCATGCCGTTGCACGGCGTCAAGCAGGGCTCCAAGGACTTCCAGCGTTGGCCAGTCGCCGCAGCCCGCGCTCAGCACCACCTCGCCCAACTCGGTTCTGCGCCGGACTTGCCTGCGTCGGGCTTTCTGTTTTTCCGCGTGCGCGCGCCGCAGTGCCTTGAGGAGCGATTTGGCTTCACGCTGCGCGGCCTGCTGCGCAGCCCGATATAACCGGTAGTCGCGCATCAGCTCGCTCACGGGCGCCTCCGTGGGCGAAGGCGCGCTCCAGCACCGACTGGGCTGCCGCGAGACCGGCCTCGCGCTGAATCGTTGCGCTCTTTCGGTGCCTCCGTCTTCGGCTCGTTCGGGCGTACCAGCTGCCATGCAGGTGGTGGACTGGGGCCATCGCTCAGCTGACGAGTGATGAGCTTTGCTGTGCACTGGGCCTTGTCGCGAATGCTTGCCAGAACACCCGGGCGGGTGTGGCTCACTTTTTCGAGGTAGGGGTGCTTACGGCCGCGCTCAGTCGATGGCTTCGGCAAAAAGTACATGGCCAGCGAAAGCTCTTCGAGGGAGCGGCGCAG
This sequence comes from Lysobacteraceae bacterium SCN 69-320, assembly GCA_001725155.1. Lineage (GTDB taxonomy): Bacteria > Pseudomonadota > Gammaproteobacteria > Xanthomonadales > Rhodanobacteraceae > Tahibacter. Next base: position 263,027 of record MEFP01000001.1, read on the forward strand.
TTTGCGAGAGATAGGCAGTGTCTTCGGCATTCGATGCATCCATGCTCAGTGGGAACTGCTCATGGTTAAAGCACGCGGCAACGAATCAGCGTAGATGAAAGCCGTGGGTTTTTCCGCGGGTTCCGCGGCGCGCGACAATAGAACAACTCGCCCGGTGGTGCTGGCTCCGCAAAAACCGATGTGCGTCCACGCCGCGTTCTGCGGACTCAGCAAGGTTCGTGGGTTCAGCGGTGCAGGCCTCAAAACGTCGATCGGAGCGGAGCTGAAGCCCGAGCAAGAGCGCACTTATGAAAACCCCATGGGGTTTTCGGGGCGGCCCCTCATGGGGCCGCGTGCGCTGGGGCGTTGGCCCCAGTCCCCGCCGCGTTGCGGCGCGAGCAGTGTTGATCAGAGGTCGCGGAACAGTTCGGCAAAAACCTCTTCCAGTTCCGTTGCGCGCCCCGCATGCAGCGGTTCGCTCAGCGCTCTGGCGTCTTCCTGCGAACCGACCGATCGCGTGGCGAGGAGCGCACGGTCGGGTTTGGGACCGTTCCGCGGCGCTGCTTCTGGATAATAGTTTTCCACGCTGCCCTTCCAGAGCACGCAGATTCCTTGCTGCCTAAGAGAGTCCAGTAGAGGAACAATAGCTGCTGCCGCTTCTGCGTCCGATTGGCAGGCTTGAAGGCGAACGATGTCCTGTTCCCACAGGAACAACTGGTCCAGTTGCCCGAGCTGTTCGGGTGTGGCGTTGCCGTTTGCTTGAATCTCTTGAATGGTGGCGCGTGCAGAATCCCAGCGCTCCCGCCAGGTTTGCCGTTGGGTGCGGTTCTTGATCTGGTCCGCGGTCGGTCGCGGTTGCAGGTTGAGAGCCTGCGCTCGCTCGTCTACCAGTTGGAGCGCTCTTGCTCGTACGGTCCCGGCGTCGGCGTTGCCGCCCAGGTGCTCGTATCCGTCGAACAGTGCGTCGAGGTCTGCCACGATCTTGACCTCAACACCAAACGCCTGGAAGAAGGTCCGGAACCTAGCGAAGTTGCCCTTGCCGGAGACACGTACCATTGCAACGTTTTTTCGATCGAAGTTCCAATCTGGGTTCAGAAGAGGAGCTACATGCCGGCAATAAGCGTCGTCGGATTCGCCCTCGAAAAGCACGATGCGGCGGCTGAAGAATGCGGCATCCGCGTTTTCGAATCGAGCCAGACGAAAGGTGTCCGCTTGTGCTTGGCCAAGCTCGATCTCCACGGGGTACAGCGTCCCTACGGGCTTTGGGTCAGCGGGCTGTTTTGCGACTCGAACGAAGCTGGCGGTGATGCCCGGTGCGAAGAACAAAGGCGAGTGCGTGGAAACCACGACTTGGTGTTCGGTTGAGATCCTCGCCAACGTGTCGAACAGAATGCGTTGCGATCGCGGGTGGAGGTAGAGCTCGGGCTCTTCGAACAGAAACAGAAGTGGCTGGCGAGCCGCCGCATTCGGGTCTGCGGCTTCCGGCGGCTCTTTCGTTCGCTCGACATACGCCTGGAGCAGGCAGAACGTGAGCGACCGTTTGATTCCGTCTCCTTTGTGCTCAATCAGATCTTTGGATCCATCATCCACGAAGATCTCAGCGTTGTTGAGGATCGTCTTCAATTCCGGTGGCGGGACGCGCAACTCGACCGACACTTGTGGAAAGTTTTCGCGAAGCAGGGACTCGACCAGCCCCTCCATAGCCTTGACCTTGTCGTGTCGATCGTCCCTGATTTGTCCATCCTCCTCGATCCGATTGAAGAGGCGGTTGAGTGTGCCCAATGCATCCCTGATTTGGGTCAGGTCCGGGGTCATTCCCTCCAGCAGAAGCCCCAGCAACTTGCCAAATGAAGCCTGCTGCGAGGTCTTCATCTCTTCGGCAAGGTTTTTGACTGCAGGGATGTAGATGGGGTCAGGCAGCAGCGCGCTGATGGACGTTGGTATTCCCGACGGCAACGGTACTTCCGTGTCCTCGAAGGCTTCCGCGGGCAATGTGGCAGTGAACCGTCTCAGGTGCTCCTTTGCCTCGGTGATGTTCAATCCATCGGCGACGCCATTGGCTGCTTCCGGGTACAGCGCCACCAATGTGTCCCTCACGGCGTTCCCACGTTTGCCGAGGAATGCGGCGTCAATGGAGTCCTGCTTGAGCCGCGCTTCGCGCGGCGTCTTGGCAATGACGCGGACCTCACCTTTTTCATTGGGTGGGCAACGAACGACCAGCCGAAGCCATTCGTCGAAAATGAACTGAGGCGCCTTCTGTCGGTGCTCCGGTGCAAGACGCCGAACATGCGCCTCACTGACTCCGGAAAAATTGACGCGAAAGACGACAGGCTGGGTGGGGTCGTAGTAGAGACTGGCTGGCAGAGAGGTCTGCCGATTGACCGCGGACACGATGGCCTGGAGGACGCTCGATTTTCCGGCGTTGTTTTCGCCGATGAGGCAACCAAACCGTTTCGGCGAGAAAGTCGCCGATCGCAGCCCCTTGAAGTTGCTGATTTCGATCGACTCCAGAAGCATTGCGGTTCCCCCAGGGCGGCATGGAAATCTGCAGGCGCGTTTCGGTGCTCACTATGCCACTGGTCTAATGCGGCCTACCGTATACCGTGTGGGAACGCCCGCTATGGCCATTTTCCACGCCAGTCTCAAGGTTTTCACTCGCGCCCAGGGCCACACCGCCACGGGCGCCGCGGCGTATCGAGCTGGCCTGCGCATCCTTGACGAGCGCACGGACACGACGTACGACTACGCCCGTCGCAAAGGTGTCGTCTCCACGCTTACCCTCTCACCGAAGGACGCACCGGAGTGGGCCATCAACCCTTCAGCGGTCTGGAATGCTGCCGAGCGTGCTGAGGGCCGGCGCAACAGCTGCGTGGCCCGCGAATTGGAAGTGGCGCTGCCCACCGAACTAGACCCCGATCAGCGCGAGGCATTGGCCCGCGATCTCGGCCGTATGCTCGTGGATCGATACGGCGTGGCGGTTCTGGTCGCCATCCACGAACCGTCGCAGGCAGGAGACGACCGCAACCACCACGTCCACCTCCTGTTCTCCACTCGTGTACTTGGTCCGGACGGTTTCGGCGCGAAGACGACGGTCTTGGACGATCGAAAGACGGGCCGGGATGAGGTTCGATACTTCAGGGCTGAAGTGGCCCGCCTGACCAACCAGCACTTGGCCGCTGCCGGGGTGGCGCAACGCGTGGACCACCGCTCCCTGCGCGACCAGGCGACGTCCGCAGCCCGCCGCGGGGACACCGCGGGGGTGGCCCGTTTGGCCCGCACGCCGCAGGTACACCGGGGCAAATCGGCCACGGCTCTGGAGCGGCGCGGGCAGCGGACCGAAAGGGGCGGGGAGAGCAGGGCCATCGCGCGCGACAACGCCGACGTGGCGCGGTCGGTTCGCACTGGGCACACTGGGGTCGGCCGGTGTCGCGTTCCTACCGCGTCGGCTCGGCGGCAAGGGCCTGCCCAGGTTATCGGGGACTCTTCGTTCAACACCCGCGCCACCGGCGCGTCGGCGCGGCTGTTGAACGAGCAAGCTACGCGCGAGCAGGAGCGCCTGCGCATCGAGCGCGATCGTCTCCGTGCCTACGTGCAGATGCTGCAACAGGTCGCCGCCGAAGTCGAAGCGCACGCCAATGAAGTCGTACGTCGAGCTCAAGCCGACGCCGACCGCGCCGAGTCCGAGCGCCTTGCGGCGCTGCATCGGTACGCACGCCCGGCGGTGCCCGAGCCCGAATCGTTGCTCGACTCAGACAAGCCATCGGGACGCACGCGCCTTGGCCGACGGGAGGTCGAACCTTTGGCGCGGGGCGGCACACAGGATCGCGGAGACAGCCCGCGGTCGCTCACCAAGCGACAGTGGGCGGAAAAACGCCGACGCGAACGCCGCGCATCGGTCGTTGAAGAAATTTCCGTTTCCAGAACGGGTAAGACCGCGCGCCCGAAGTGAGCGCTGGACTGCAAACGCGTCAGACGTGAATCGACGCACTACTTGCTCGGCCCGAGCCGATTGACGGGTTGTCGATCTCTACTAAGTTGAACGCGAATCCCATTGTTTCTGGCTAGGAGGGCCGCCGCTGTGATCGCAATCCGTCTGCTTGCTGCTGTTCAATGCAGGGGGCCGCCGCCCTGGCATGCAGCGCCCAAACTTTCTTTTTCCGGCAGCTCTCGCAAGAAAAAGGGGCGCAGCACCCGGCTAGGTGCTGGCCCCCGTTGTGCGGTTTCTTCGCGGAATCCACACTGCAACAACTCTAGCGATACGCATTTCGGAGTCAAGCGGGCGCGTTGCGCGCCTTGCGACGACCCGACGTGCCTGCCGGTTTCCCTGCCGCGTCGTGCGGCTCGCTGGAGACCCCAATGATCGACTTGCCCCGTTTGGTTCGGCTGCTTTGCGAACACCCCGAACTCTCTGCCGCGCGCGTAGCTCGCAAAGCAGACTGCAGTTCCAGAACCGTGGCGCGATACCGCAAGGAGGTTGCCTACCGCGATCTCCCGTGGTCGCACTACGAACCCCTCTCGGTTGAAGAGCTTGACCGGCAATTCAACAAGCCCCGGTACCGCCCGCCCTCGAAGACGCCCTACGATCCCGACAGGGTCGCCGCCTTTCTCGCTCGGCCGAAGGCCACGCTGCGCGACGCGTGGGAAGACTACCGGGCGAGCAAGCCCCGTCCGCACGTCGCCTACGACACGTTCCGCCGGCGCGTGGGACTCACACTGGTCCGGCAGTTCGTGCCAAAGGGAGGCGTTGCCTTCGACTCTGGCCGGAAAGTACCGTTCGTCACCGAGTTCGTACCGGCCGTCACATTTTCCGCTACGCCCGCCATCGTGCAAAGCGGTGCTGAGGCGCCGGATTCGGCCCGAATTTCCGGGGAAAAGAGCGGTTGCAGGGTCGCTGAGGTCGAGAGCGGTCCAGGCATTTGGACGGCCAAGCCAGAGCTTGCGGGATTGGCGGACCTTGCTATTGGTGAGGGTCGCCCACCGACAGGAGCCCGCACCGACTGACCCTGTTTCCTACCGCAGGGCGCGCAAACGAAAGAGGCCCAGCACCATGCCGGATGCTGAGCCCTGTTGACGCGGGTTTTCGACCACCGCATCGGCATCGTAGCGCGCATTCCCCCACCGTCAAGTACGGCCCGTTCGCTCGGGACGGTGGCCTGCGGCCCTCACTTTCTGGAGAGCCCGATGCCCTTGATCTGCACCCCATTGCCCGAGCCTTTGCCGGCTACTCAAAACCTTTCCGAGCCCGCTGCAGAAAGCGGCCGTTTCCACCATGTGAAGTACGAAAATACGCCCTCTCCGCTGGAGCCCCATCGGCTCAGGTACGTGCTGTGGACCTGGGATGAGCGCAGCAAGCCTACCCGCTTCGAGCCGCTGCTCCGATATTTCGAACACCTCGGGCGCTCCTGCCCGCTGGAGCGGCAGCGACGCGTAGCGTCGATGGTCGGGCTGCTGTGGGACTTTGGCCTGGCGCATTCGCGCAGCGGTTCGACCGAATCGATTTGGACGGCTTTCCCCGAAGCGCTGGTCGGTGGCACCGAACACCTCGAAGGCCCGATGGGCCGGCTGCGGTGGCCACCGGCCTCGCCGCGATCGGCGCACGCGCGCCTGGCCGTACTCGACGGGTTCCTGCGATGGATGGCCGACGCGAGCGGCTCCCGGCCGACGGCGGTGCCGTGGTTCGATCGCGCCTTGGCGGCGCGCCGCGCGGCCCACCGAGCCAAGCACGCGGCGGTTCCGTTCAGCACCGCCTCTGCCGTCGCGCACGAGCGGGGGCGTGCGTTCTCGGCGAACCACCGCCGCCAAGCGACCGAGGCCGATGCCGTGGCGTTCGACGAAGGCAAAATCGATGAACTGCTCACCGTTGGTTTTCGCCGGCGCGGCGCGCGTCCGGAAGAGGGCGATCTCGGTCTTGATCTCTGCGACGTCCTCATCACGGTGCTTCTCCATGGCGGCGGACTGCGCTCGTGCGAGCCGTTCCACATTTTCATGGACGACGTCGGCGTCGATCCGACCGATCCCGACTGCGCCGAGGTGCGGCTGTACCACCCCGAAATCGGGCGCGCGCCCGCGCACGCACAGGGCCTGCGGAGGCGCCGCGGCGCGGTACAGCGCGAGGAATACTTGCGCGAATGGCACGGTGGGCGAACGCCGCGCACGCTCGCTGCGCCGGGGCAGCGTGCGGGCTGGAAGAATCTGCGCCTGGATCGCCCGGCGGAAGGTTATTCGGTGGTGCGCTGGTTCCCGAAGAAATGGGGCAGGGTCTTTCTCCGGTTGTTCGACCTCTACCGCACCCAGCGGCCCGATGACAAAGGCCGCCACCCGTTCTTGTTCGTCAGCGACCACGGCCCGCAACGCGGCATGCCGTACACGCTGCAGAGCTACCGCCAAGCGCACGCGCTCGCGGTGCGCCGCATCGGCCTGGTCGTGGCCAAGGCGCTGGGAACCACCCCGCACGCGCACCGCCACGCGTATGGGCGGCGCTTGGCCGCGGCCGGTGCGCCGCGCGGTGCGGTCCAGGTCGCGCTGCACCACGTGTCCCCGGAATCCCAGGGCGTTTACACGCAGCCCTCGCTCGAACAGGTGGCCGACGACCTGGCGGCCGCCGAGCAACGGGGCGTGCTCCAGCGCGGACGCGCGGCGCTGAAGAAGTTGGGGCGAGGCGGGACGTGAGCCGCCGTCGTTCTCCACCCGCTGCCCGCGCGAAACTGCATCGGCTCGGCAACCACGACCCCGAATTCAGGTGGGCGACCGAAAGCGAGCCCGCGCTCGAAGCGTGGCGATCCTTGCTGGCCGAGTGGGTGAAGGACTGCACGCACCAAGCGCCCGCCATGAAGTACGGGCGCGAGGTGATCCGCTACCTGTGGGCGTTCCCTGCGGCCACGCGGGATCCGCGGCGGTTTTGTCGGGCGGACTACAACGCTCCGGTGGAGTTGGCGTCGTTCCTCGCCAAGGGCGGCGAGCGATCCAACACGGCCGCGAAATGCAACAACGGGATTTATGGCTTTTTCAACTGGTTCTTGCACGAGCGCCGATCCGGGCCGCTGGCCGCGGGGAAGGGGCATTACCGCAACCCGCTCAGCCATCGGCCGCTGGTGCCGGGTGCGGCGCGCACGCACCGCACGCCCATGCCCCTGGCCTTGCTCGACGCGCTGGCCGACTTGCTGACCGCCGACGACTACGCCTGGCCGAAGAGCCTTGCGGCCGATTGGGTGAACGACGTCTGCGGCGAGCGGGTGTGGTGCCCCGTGCGCGCGGTAGCGCTATTGATCAAGTTGCGCTTGCCGCTGCGTAACGCCGACGTGCTGTTCCTGGAGTCCGGCGAAGGCGACGTCGAACGGTTCACGCCGGAGGGTTGGGTGCGGAACCCGACGCCGTGCTGCACCGGTCGGCGCGGCGCGGCCCCGCGTCGGGGGTTCCTGCGGCGGCTGCAAGGCAACGACGGCGTGGACCGGACCGTGTTCTTCGTCAATACGGACAAGGGCTTCAACCGCAAGCGATTCGACCACCATCCGGGCCGCGTGCTGCCCTGGCCGCAGGCCCAGGTGGCGGCGGCGGTGCGTGAACTGGAAGCCTGGCAGACCGAGCACAACCCGGTTGCCGCACCAACGCGGTGGACGACGCTCAAGGCCCCGCGCGTGCGCCGAGATCCTCATGCATACGCGCGACAGCCCGAGGCGTTCTTTCTGTTCCGCGATCCGCGCGGCACCCATCGGAACGAACCGCTCGCGGACAGCGAACTGAGGGCCATGTGGCTGGCGGCGATGGACGAAATGGAGCGGCGCATCAACGGCGGTCAGTGTCCCGAACTGGCGGCGGCGATCCCTCGGCTCATCGCCGTGCGATCGTCGAGTGGGAAGGCGGTACGAGCCGTCTACGACATGCACACGCCGCGGGTGTCCTACGCAACGGCCCTTCACGACGCCGGCGTGCCGCTGACCACGATCGGACGTTGCCTGGGCCACGCCAACGAACGCATGACGAGCCACTACTACGCGCCGTCCGACGCCACGGTGGCCGCACACCTGGAGCTGGCGCAGGAGCGCCTGCGGGAGCGCCGCACCGCCGATTTGCACGCGTGCGAAGCGCCGGGCGCGGAACAGCCTTGGGTGCCGGCGCGTTGGGCTGGAGGTGCGGTGGGCGCGGGCGAAAGGTCGGCCGGGCTGGCCTCGCCGGTGCATTCGACCACGGGCTTCGGGGTCTGCCCGGTCGGCGGGGGCCGTTGCCACGTCGGCGGGCCGTTGACGCGCGACGGCGTGCACGGGCCGGCGCCTGGCGGGCCCCATCGTTGCTTGCAGTGCCGCTTCTTCGTGAGCAGCCCGGCGCATCTGCCGGCGTTGCTCGATCGCCTGAACGCGCTCGGCGCGGCCTTCGGTCGGCGCATCGCGGGCTACTGGCGCCGCGAAGGCGAGGCGCGGGAGTGTGAGGATCGCGTCGGTGAAGAGAAAGATGCAGACGTGCGTGCGGTCCTGCGCGCCCAGCTGGCCAAGGCCGAAAGCGCGGCGGCAGAGGCGCTGAAAGAAGTGGGCGAACTTCAGCCCGTTTGGGAGGCTGCTTTCGCCGCGGCGCAGCGGTGCAGGGCGGCGGTGCATGCGGCGACGGGTGGGCTCGACCTGGTTGCGAACGGCACGGCCGACGATTGGTCGGAAGCGCTGGCGGCCGCGCCGGAGCCGGCCTTGCTGCGCGCGCTGGCGGATGGGGCGCGGGTGCATTTGGGGCCGGACGTTGAGACAGCCGAGATGGCGCGCGTCTTGTCCGACCGCCTGATCGCCGAGCACCGAATCGCCCCGCACCCTGCAACGATGTCTGCGGAGGAGACGGCGGTCGTCGCGGCCGCACTGGTGGAGTGGCGGGCGCGTGTCGAGCGCGGGGCGGCGCAGTCGGGTGTGAAGGCACGGCGGAGCCTGTGGACCTGGGCGGAGGCCGGGTGCACGAGCTGACGCCTGCGACCGACGCCGCGGCGCTGTGCGCCCGGCTGTGCGCCGCCTACCCGCGGCGGGCGGCTGGATTGCAGCGGATGCTCGATGTGTGCACAGCAATGGCGCGTACGCCCGGTGTCGTTTTCAGCGTGGCCTCGGTGGCCACGGCCTGCGCGCAGAAGCGGCACCCCGACGACGAACCTGGGCCGGCCGAAGGCACCATCCGAAACCCGCAGGGCGAACCCTACCGACGGTTGATCGCGTCGTTCGCCGCGAAGAACCCCACACCGAAGCGACCGCGGCGTACGGACCCAACCGAAGCGGACCTGGCGCGGGCTTCGCCTCTTGTGCGGCACCGGGTGCGGGAGTTGGAGCGTCGAGTTGCAGTTCTGGATGCGGAAAACCGGGTGCTTCGGGAGGAAGCCGTGCGGTTGAGGGCGAAGTCGGGCAGGGACGGGGAAGGGCAGGAAGCGGCGGTGCCGCCTGAGGGCATCAAGGGGCTCAGGGACTGGCTGTCGCCCAACAGCCTGGTCAAGCGCGGGTGGCGCGTGGACGAGGGCGGACGGCTGCTCGATGCGCGGGGCACGACCGTCATGCGGGCCGAGGTGTATCGGGCGCTGGGGCAGATGGTGGGGGCAGCGGCGACGGCGCATTGCTGGTTGCTGGGACGCGAGCCTGCAGGCAGTCGATCTTGACAGCGGCTCGCATTGCGGCCGACTTGCTTACTGCGGCAGAAGGCGGCTCTCGCGCCCTTGAAACTACCGGTTTTGGCCTGATTTGAGCGAGGCCGCTAGCGCCTTGGCCGTACATCGGGTCACTATTTGACAAGGCACCGCGTAGAGGAGTAAGCTGCTCCCACGATGTGGTGGAAGGGTAATCCCCACGTTAAAAACTGAAATGCCCAAGTGAATGGTGTGGTGGAAGAACGCTCCCCACGTTAAAAACTGAAACGTTCGAACTGAATGAGAAAGGGTCCTTGCAAGGGCCCTTTTTTCTTATGGGCCGCAGAAACATGCTGATCTGCAAGCTGACTCCCCAGTTCTTCGAAGAGAACTCCAGTCTTAAGGAAGTGCTGGACAGGGAAAAGGGCGTGTGGGTCGGAGAAAAGACTCGCGGCTACGGGATAGTCTTGATTGACTACAAGAGCCTTCGTTTTGGCCTCCCGCTACGGACAAGCATCAAGCATCATTACTGTTTCCAGACGGAAGACAGCAAGGGTCTCGACTACAGCAAGGCTGTGCTGCTACAGAAAGACGGCTATATCTCTGACCAGCCATTTAAGATCCCGCAGGACGAGTTCCTCAAGATTGCAAACAGCACTCATCACATCGGCCAGATGTTTTCCAAGTATGTTAGCAACTATGTTCGCGGCGTCTTGAAAGCCGACCAGAATATCCTTCGCCAATATCGCTTTTCAACGCTACAGAATTACCACAAAGAGCTTGGCGTTGACTGAACATAAGCTCGGTGGCGGCGGTTTCAGCGAGTCATTGCAACAGTTGCTCTTGCAATTGTGGTCACAGAAACGCGATCGCCATTTCCACTAGCTCCCTGGACTTCCGGATTTTCTAGTAGCCCAGATTGCTGCGCGAAGACCGTCGCAAGTTAGACAGACGATGCGCCGGCTGCGCCCGGATGCGTCGTCACCGCGGATGTCTATGAAGCGGTTTCCGAATCCGACCGAAACCGCCGCGACAGAAGTTGCTGCCGCGGCGCAGAACGGTGTGCGAGTCGCTTTCAGTCGGCGGCGATTCATCCTTCAGACAGAGAGGAAGGCATGATTCGTATCGACTCGAAAACTCCAGCTGCGGTTTTGAGAAGCTTCTGAAGCGATCCGTGATCAGCAGAGCGACGGTCGCCGGGTCTGGTGGTACGAGCCGAAATGCGGGGCGCCCTTGATCAGCGAGCCCCCGCTTCGATGATGAGGGCGCGCAGCTTGGCACACGTCGGAGCCATCAGCGCGAGGGCGTCTTTCGACTTCTCGTAGCGGTAGGGTACCGTCGTGAGGCCGGCGAAATCGCTGGGCAGCTTGAGGTCGCGGCTGCGCGGCTCCAGCAGAAACGTCCTGGCTCTGCCGAGCCGGCCCATAAACAGCCCCAACTCGAACATGACGTTGTCCCTCACGGTGGGCCATTCCTGGTCCCGCGTGATAACGATGTCGTCCCCGTGTGCGATGGCGATAGCGAAGTCGGAGTCGTCCAGCTGGCGCTCCAGATCGTCCAGGGTGTAGTTCGAGGCTTTGAAGACACCGTGTTGCCACGCCACAGTCAAGAAGGGATCGCGCTCGAAATGCTGAACGATTAGGTCGGCGATCGGAATCGCTTCGGAGGACGAAATCAAAAACACTTTCACCTTTTCACGCGTGGCAGTGATGAGTCGATTACGCTCTTCGAGCCGGCGCGCGAGAGCTGACGCGATGACCCGCCACATCCTCGGAAACCGATCCGCCGCCTCGACGAAGCTGGATTCAGAAATCTTGAGGAGCACGGCGTTCTCGGCAGCTGTCACGGTTGCAGCGCGGGGACGGGTCGGCTCGATGGCGGACATCTCGCCGACGTGCTCCCCAGCCGACCGTCGTGCGACGGGTTTGTTGTTGACCGACACGGCCACGCTTCCCGAAACAATCAGGAAGACGTCCGTCGTGTAATCGCCCTGCACGATGAACCGTTCACCGTCATCAACTTGAACCAGCTCGCCAGAATCGACGAGCATGTTTGCCAGCTCCAGATGGTTCCCGATCAGTCGGTGTTCCAAGAGGGCGGATGTGAGTCTCCGTCGGCCGTCCTCGCCTTGAAACCGCTCAATCATTCGTCGCTCCGTCATTTCGTGGATACCAGGGCCAAACTGATTAACCACGGGACGACAGCTGCGAGCGTCCATTGGTAGGATTTTTGGAGCGCGTAGAACTTTCCCACGAGAATCTTTGAATTTCGCCACGTCTGCTCGTGGATGTCTTCCACGAGCGCTGTGGTGGATAGCGCTCGGTATGCGCCGACAAACGCCGGTTCGCTCAATTTGGCGATGTTGCCGAAGTAGACCAACGAATTCGTACCGCCTTTAAGATCGGGGAACGCACCCTTGTACAGGTGGAAGAGGCTGAGCGTGAGCAAGAGCAAGCAGGCGACCAGCAACAGGACAAGCAGAAGGTGCAGGTCTTCCACTTTTGTGATGCGCGACGTGAGCACGGCGAACATGCCGAGGTTGAGTCCCAGTACGACCGAGAGCTTCGTGTCGATGCGTGAAAAGAAGCTGAGGACCAAGGTGAGTTGGCTCCAGGCCGCTTTGAGCTGATCGTCCTCGCTCATCGCGGGCTTTGCTTCGTTGCCGTTGCCGGTCATCGCGTTCTCCGGGGTTCCATCTGGGGATTCCTTTCGCGGAGGCCACATTTTTTCAGGGTGCCGCAACACGCTTTCTTCGCTCCCCGCAGGTGTTCGATGTATTCGCGTTCCAGGCGGTGGCGTTCATGCGCGTTGCTGATGAGCGCGGCCACCTGTTTAGCGTGGTCTCCGCATGACCCAACGGGCACGCGCTGGTGGGCAGTGGGATCGCAAATGCAAGGTAGGTTCAGCGACACCAGGGTGCCGGTAGAAACATGGACTCTCGCCACGCGCCGTCCTCGCCTCCACAATTCGAGACGCCGCTTTCGACCTTTCGTTACCGCGCGCACCAGCAGGTCTCCATGAAGAAGGTCGCGGTGGACCTTGGGGCCAAGCGCCCGCGCAGCCGCTTCCGCGCGCTCTTGGGGCTCAGCCGCTTCGCCGTGCGCGCGCGCGTGCTCGGTTCCAGGCCAGCGGCCGAGCTTCGATGCCGCGATCTGGTGCTCAAGAAAACGCACCATTTGCGACCAGAACTCGACGGCGGCCGCTTCGTCTCGAATTTGAAGAGGTCCATCCTGGGACCAGCTCAGGCAGAACGAGCCTCCGTCGTTGATGTGCCGTTCGACGCAAAATCCTGGCAGCATGCGCGGTTCACGCTCGAAGACACGGATCTGAAAACCGCTGCATTCGACCCGCAAATGGAACGGATGCGTCGCACCGCTCGCCAGCGGAACGTCAAGACGAAGGTTCAGCGTGTTGACAGAGTCAGCGACGACGGCCACAGCCCCAAATTGTGGGGCTGTGGCCAAGACGAGCTGCAGCGCCGTTTCTTCAGCGCTGGGCATGCGGGCGAAGCGGTTCCGAAAGATTGGGTACCACGGCCGGTATGGCGGCGCGGTACGCGTTTGCTTGAGCTGCCTTGGCCGTTTTGTCGTCCGAAGCAGCTAGCCCGGTTACCGCGGAATCGTAATCGAGGTTGGCCACGATGCGGTCGTCTTCGAACAGCTCCCGGACTGCATCGGAGCCGTTGTCGAAGGCTTCTTCGCCGATCGCGGTTTCGGTTCCATCGCAGCGAGCCTGTTCCGTTTCGGAGTTCAGGACGTTCCGCCCGACGGCGCAACGAACCATGTCGCCTTTCATGCCCAGGCGGCTGATGCTGAGGGGGCCGAACTCAAAGCCGATGGCCAATCCGAGGTCGTCGAGAACGACCTTTTTCTCTTTCAGGAACTTCTTCGCCTCGGAGAAGCCGCTGCGCAGACCGCCGGCACACAGGACTGCGTTGCTGATGGTTTCTTCGGTGTAGGTCGTGTACGCGGTGCCGTCCAGAAGCGCGCCGTGGATGCAGTCGCCGATGAAGCGGACGCGCCGCCCTTCGAAATCGTCCGAGACGACGTGGTCCAGTTCGGAGCGGAGTACATGCAGGGCACGCACCACGTCCTCGGGATCGTCCTCGATGTTGTTTTCGACGTAGGCGGAGAAGCCGTCGATGTCCGCGTAGACCGACACAGCTTCAAACCGCTTCGAGTTGGCCAGGGACAGTGCCTGGATGTCCAAATCGCGAAGCGGGGGCGTGGGCCGACTAAACCCGACCGACCCGATGGGTGTGTTCTTCTGCTCGTCCTTCCACGCTTCGACGATGTCGTCCTTCGAGACATCGAGCTTGGCGGCTGCCACGCAGGCCTCGATTTGAGCGGTCGTGAGGGCGGTGGTGCGGTGCGTGTCGCCATCCAGCGCCTTCAGCCCGATCGCGGTGCGTGCCTCGTTCGTCAAGTAGATCCCCGTCAGCGGTTCGTGGCCGGCGGTTTTCGCAGCTTGGTTGGCTGGACGCCCCAGGAACAGCGGCTCGCGACCGCCGCGGCGACCGTTATTCACGGCCAGCGCGGTTCCGGTGTCGATCCCGACGCGGACCTCTGCGTTGGGAATCTTGTCGTCGCTGTCACCCGTTTCCTTCAGCACGTCGATGATCAGTTGCGCGATGGCGACCGCCCTTTCGACGCGGCGGCGTTCGCTGTCGGTACCATACGGTTTGGCGACCACGCCGTGGAGTCGTTGATTGTGGAAGTCCACGCGCCGCGCGTCGGTTTCGCTGAGGATTCGGTGGACCGCCCGGTAATGGAGATTCAAGAATCGGAGCGTCCGCTTGTGGCAGGTCTCCCCTTCGTCCTTCGTAACATGCAGCATGTCGCGCAGATTGAGGATGTCCACGTACAGGTGCGCCGCGTGCATCTTGTACGCTTTGTTGACCGGGATGTTTTCGAGTGAGGTGTCCTTCGTGTAGTCCACGATCGAGACGGTTTCGACTTCGGCGTAGCGCGTGGCCAATCGGGCCTGCGAGCGCTGGGCGTTCCAGTTCTTCCCCATTATCGTTCCTGATTGTTGTTGGTCTTCCACGGGCTACGCTCGTGCGAACCCGAGTCCCATATCGGTGCCCGGCCCCAAGGTCGAGCTGAAACTCTAAATGTGACGGCCGTCACGCTTTTCAAGGCTTCATTCCAGGCTTTTTTGCGCTAGGAGAGCATCGAGAGACTTAGCTTCAATATCGGCGCATAACCCAATGTTTGGAAACTAAAACCCTGCATCAGTGGTGCGCGAGTCGGGCGTCGGTGCCGAGAACTCAGCTGATCCGACTTGCGTCATCTGCTCCGGCTCACGGGTGGTGGCCGGCAGCGCTTGCTCACTTCGTGGTCTAAGCCGGCAGGCCAGGGTTACGGCGGAATGCCGGCCTAAGGGAGAACTCGCTCACCAGCATGGCGAAAGGGAGCCGCGATCAAATTGGATGAAGCCTAGAATTGGCCAATCTCATTTACCGAGATTGTTGTGGCTTTTCGGGAGCAGTAGTGAGAAGGCTGCAGAGCGATGCGGGCTCGTGGTGTTCCGTGATTTTCCGGTACTCACAACTTCTGTGCTATTTGTGAGTACAACTCAGAAAGCTTAAGAAGATCCTAAGCTTGCAGTCGTGATATCACGACTCATCGAAATAGAACACAGAGCACCCCCGTTGTGAGAGCTGTCGTGATCTTTATGTACTCACAACTTCACGTGTTTTTGTGAGTACAACTCAGAAAGCTTAAGAAGATCCTAAGCTTGCAATCGTGATATCACGGATCATCGGAGTAGAACACAGAGCACCCCGTTGTGAGCGTCTACGGTCGGTGGGCGAATCTCGTATGCGCATCCGCTCCGGCGAGCTGTCGTGATCTTTATGCACTCACAACTTCATGCATATTTGTGAGTACAACTCAGAAAGCTTAAGAAGATCCTAAGCTTGCAGTCGTGATATCACGACTCATCGAAATAGAACACAGAGCACCCCCGTTGTGAGACTTCGCACGTATTTGTGAGTACAACTCAGAAAGCTTAAGAAGATCCTAAGCTTACAGTCGTGATATCACGACTCGGCCCGGTCGGTATCACGACTCAGAATCTTCCCGATCGTCCGGACCGAATTGCTCCGCGTCGGGCCCGTGGTGGAGTTCCCGATGACAGTTCGGGCATAGGGCCAACGCGTTGTCCGGTTTGTCCTTGCGTGCTTCGAGAGTGGTCTGCGGTGGTGGACTTCGAGGAACGGTTGGCCGTCGCTGCGCCGCCGGAACGGCGCGGGGCTGTTGCAGCGTTCGCAAACGCCTTTGGCTCGCAGCAGAACCGCCGCGACCACGTCCGGGTTGCGCGCGAACTCCCGCCGCATGACGTAAACGAATCCTGGGTAGTCGGGCGCGGCAGCCAAGCGCGCGGCCCGCTCGGCTTGGGTTCGAGCGAGCGATGCCTCCACGGCTGCCTGTAATTCCTGCCAATGTCTTCTTCGCGAACCGGAGGCGGGCGCGGTTCTGATTCTCGCCACCCATGTGGTGCGTCTTACCCGCTTCCGGTGGCAGTCGGCGACGCTCGGTCCGACAGGCGCACCGAACTTGGAGGGGGCGAACCGATGACCTTCGGGCGTGCGCAGGTGAAGGAAGCAAATCGGGTTCGGGCTGAAGGCCTCTCGCCGATCGTCGGGCGTGCCTTTCTGGAACGTGCGAACCGATCGTCTGAGGTCCTGGACGCTTTCCACACGAGGTTGATGCTCCATCGCCGAACTCCGTTAATAGGGGACAGCGTGAAGACGGTCGGCCGCCAGCATGCAGCAGGTCCCGCGCTGGCTGTCGGGTCGCGCAACATTTGACCGTGTACGGATTCGAGGCGACCACTTCACGACGGCCGACGATTCGGACCCTCTTGCATGGACGCATCAGGAAGTGGCTGTCTTGTTCTACTGAATACAGAAAAACAAGAGTTAACTTGTGCGAAAATAGTCTGGCCCAGAAGCGCCAGGTAAACATAAGGGGATGCTGAGCAAAAGCCAAAAAAAAAGCGGCCCCCGAAGGGACCGCTTTTCGCATCGTCGATCCCCGGGGGGAGGCTGATCGCCAACAAGTCCCGGAGCTAACGTCCGTAGAGTAGTCGAAGGGGGAGGATTTGTCAATGACAACCGTTGGGCTTGGACGCATACGTGCCGTAGAACGTGCGCTGACAGCTGGAAGGTTCGGAACCTATTTAACGCATCTGGGCGGGCGCGATTATCCTGGTGCGTTGTCGCTGTATGAATGGAATGCGAAGATTTCTTCCGCTTTCATATTGCCCCTTCACATCTGCGAAGTAAGCGTCCGAAACGCAGCGGCCGAGGCAATCGAGTCGGTCTACGGACCTCGGTGGCCTTGGTCGTCTGGATTCGAGCGCAGCCTTCCAACGCCTGTACGTGGTTACAATCCTAAAAACGATCTCATCAATTCGCGGCGAGGGTGTACCACGGCGGGGAAGGTCATTCCGGAGTTGAAGTTTGCGTTCTGGAACGATTTATTTACCAGTCGCCACGATCAACGCCTTTGGAATCCCCATTTCCGTACGTGCTTCCCGAATGCACCCAAAGCCGCCTCGACGGCACGTCTCCGAGCGGCAATTTACGATCATCTTTCAGCGATCCGCAAGTTTCGCAATCGCGTAGCTCATCACGAGCCGATATTCAGAGCTCCATTGGGAAACGACTACAGCCGTCTCACGCTGCTGGTGCGCTGGAGATGTTGCGAAACCTCAGCTTGGCTTACCGGACTCCAGGGCGTAACAGGCCTACTTACATTCCGATCCTGAAAACTTGCACAGCTTCCGCGTCGCGGAGCTGTATGCCATCCGTAGTGATTCATTGGTCTCGGTGGATCACCCGGGGGCTATGAGGGCTGCGGCCACTTTTAATGAGGCTGGTGGCCACTTCGGCAATATCCAGCACGCGTTGCCTCACACTTGCTGCAGTAGTCGGTGAACGACTCTCCGCCTTGCTCCGCGATCCAACGGAGCAACGTCTCGTGATCCTGATCTTGCCCCTGGATTTCGGACACCCGTTTAAGCGGCGTGTGCTCGCTCGAACTGCTCTGGGCTGATGTAGCCGAGTGTCGAGTGAAGGCGGTTTCG
>MEFP01000002.1 GCA_001725155.1 Lysobacteraceae bacterium SCN 69-320
CGCTCCGATCGCGATGGAAGAAGGTCTGCGCTTCGCGATCCGCGAAGGCGGCCGTACCGTCGGCGCCGGCGTCGTCGCCAAGATCTTCAAGTAAGAAAAGCAGTATTTGCCGCCCTGTAAGAAGCAGGGCGGCCCCTACAGCGAAAAGAGGCACAGGATGTGCCTCGTGTTCGCCAGACACGGAGTCGTCGCGTATCGAGCCCGCTTGACGGGCGCCTGTGCGCGTACTACACTTTCATGTCTGGGCGGACCAGTTTTTACTGGTTCGCCCGATTTTTTGGGGATCGGCACATGACGTTGCCGCCTCCCGTCGCTCTTTTACTGAAGGATTTCGGCCATGGCGGACCAAAAGATCCGTATTCGACTGAAGGCATTCGATCATCGCCTGATCGACCGCTCCGCGAGCGAAATCGTGGAGACCGCGAAGCGCACCGGCGCTCAGGTGCGCGGACCCATTCCGCTGCCGACCAAGATCGAACGCTACACCGTGCTGGTGTCGCCGCACGTCGACAAGGACGCGCGTGACCAGTACGAGACCCGCACCCACAAGCGCGTGCTGGATATCGTCGATCCCAATGACAAGACCGTGGACGCCCTGATGAAGCTCGACCTCGCCGCCGGCGTGGACGTGCAGATCAAGCTTTACTGAGTTCGGGCGTAGCACAGGCAACAGGACACGAACATGAGTATCGGATTGGTTGGCCGCAAGTGCGGCATGAGCCGAGTCTTCACTGAAGACGGTCGCTCGATTCCGGTGACCCTGATTGAAGCGACGCCGAACCGCGTCACGCAGATCAAGACGGTCGAGAACGACGGTTACAACGCCGTGCAGGTCACTGCTGGCAGCAAGCGCGCGTCGCTGGTGAACAAGGCGGCCGCAGGTCACTACGCCAAGGCCAAGGTCGAAGCCGGCCGCGGTCTCTGGGAATTCCGCGTCGACGCCGCCGAAGTCGGTGGTTTCAATGTCGGCGGCGAAGTGAAGGCCGATGAGGTCTTCAAGGTCGGCCAGCTGGTCGACGTGCAGGGCGTCAGCAAGGGTAAGGGCTTCCAGGGCACGATCAAGCGCTGGAACTTCACCATGGGTGACGCGACCCACGGTAACTCGCTGTCGCATCGCGCGCCGGGTTCTATCGGTCAGCGCCAGACGCCGGGTCGCGTGTTCCCGGGCAAGAAGATGTCCGGCCACATGGGCAACGTCACGCGTTCGGCCATGAATCTCGAAGTCGTGCAGATCGACGCCGAGCGTCACCTGATCGCCGTGAAGGGCGCGGTGCCGGGCTCGACCGGCGGCGACGTCATTGTCCGCGCGGCTGCGAAGGCCTGAGGAGCGACGCCATGGAACTCAATGTTATCGGTGCTTCGCCGCTGAACGTTTCCGAAGCCGTGTTCGGCAAGGAATTCCGCGGTGACCTCGTGCACCAGGTCGTTACGGCCTATCGCAATGCCGGTCGTGCAGGCACCAAGGCGCAGCTGTCGCGCTCGGAAGTGTCCGGCACCACCAAGAAGTTCAAGAAGCAGAAGGGCGGCGGCGCCCGCCACGGCGACTACCGTGCTCCGATCTTCGTCGGCGGTGGTGTCGCGTTCGCTGCCAAGCCGCGCGACTTCTCGCAGAAGGTCAACAAGAAGATGTTCCGCGGTGCGCTTGCCTCGATCCTGTCCGAGCTGATCCGTCAGGATCGCCTGAAGGTCGTGGCTGACTTCGACGTCGACGCACCCAAGACCAAGGGCCTGGTCGCCAAGCTCGGCGAACTGAAGTTCACGGGCAAGACGATCATCGTCAGCGAGAACGTCAGCGAGAACCTGTATCTCGCCGCGCGCAACAACCACAAGGTGCTTGAAGTCGTCGATACCAACGCGCTGAACCCGGTCGCACTCGTGCGCGCCGATCACGTCGTGGTGACCGTCGATGCGGTCAAGAAGATCGAGGAGTGGCTGGCATGAACGAGCGTCTCCTGAACGTGATTCGCGCGCCGCGCATTTCGGAAAAAACCGCGCGTCTTGCCGAGTCCAACCAGTATGTGTTTGAAGTCGCGTCGACCGCGACCAAAGCCGACGTGAAGGCCGCCATCGAGCAGCTGTTCAGCGTCACTGTCGAGGCGGTCAATGTGGTCAATGCCAAGGGCAAGACCAAGACCTTCCGTTTCCGTTCGGGCCGTCGTTCGGACCAGCGCAAGGCGTATGTCCGCCTCGCCGCCGGTCAGAGCATCGACGTAACGGCCAAGGCCTAAGGTGGGAAACCCATGGCACTGATTGATTACAAGCCGACTTCTGCTGGACGCCGCGCAATGGTTCGCGTGGTTACGCCGGGCCTGCACAAAGGCGCGCCGTACGCTGCTCTGACCGAATCGCAGAACAAGACCGGCGGCCGCAACAACAATGGCCGCATCACCACCCGTCACAAGGGCGGTGGCTCCAAGCAGCACTACCGCATCATCGACTTCAAGCGCGACAAGGAAGGCATCCCGGCGCGCGTCGAACGTCTGGAATACGATCCGAACCGCACCGCGCACATCGCGCTGCTGTGCTATGCCGACGGCGAGCGTCGCTACATCATCGCGCCGAAGGGTGTGAAGGAAGGCGACCAGCTGATGGCCGGCCGCGACGCGCCGATCAAGGTCGGCAACGCGCTGCCGCTGCGCAACATCCCGGTCGGCTCGACGGTTCACTGCATCGAGATGAAGCCGGGCAAGGGCGCCCAGATCGCGCGTGCCGCCGGCGGCTCGGCCCAGCTCGTCGCTCGCGAAGGCGGTTACGCCACGCTGCGCCTGCGCTCGGGCGAAATGCGCAAGGTTCCCGCCGATTGCGTTGCGACGCTCGGCGAAGTCGGCAATTCCGAGCACAACCTCGAGAACATCGGCAAGGCCGGTGCGCAGCGTTGGCGCGGTGTTCGCCCGACCGTCCGCGGTGCGGCCATGAACCCGGTCGACCATCCGCACGGTGGTGGTGAAGCTCGCGCCGGACAGGGTAATCCGCACCCGGTCTCGCCGTGGGGCATGCCGACCAAGGGTTACAAGACGCGCAAGAACAAGCGCACTTCCCAGTTCATCGTGCGCGATCGTCGCGGCTGATAGGTACTTATCATGGCTCGTTCACTGAAGAAAGGCCCGTTCATCGACCTGCACCTGCAAAAGAAGGTGGAGGCCGCTGCTGCCGCCAACAACAAGCGCCCGATCAAGACCTGGTCGCGCCGTTCGATGGTCCTGCCGGAGATGGTCGGTCTCACGATCGCCGTCCACAACGGCAAGGCGCACATCCCGGTGCTGGTCAACGAAAACATGGTCGGCCACAAGCTCGGCGAGTTCGCCATGACCCGTACGTTCAAGGGTCATTCCGGCGACAAGAAAGCCGATAAGAAGTAAAGGACACTGCGATGGAAACCAAAGCAATCCTGCGCAGCGCGCGCATTTCGCCGCAGAAGGTCCGCCTGGTCGCTGATCAGGTTCGTGGCATGCCCGTCGACCGCGCCACCAATCTGCTGACGTTCAGCGACAAGAAGGCCGCGCACCTCGTCAAGAAGGTGCTGCTGTCGGCTATCGCCAACGCCGAGAACAACGACGGCGCCGACGTCGACGAGCTGAAGGTCGCCAAGATCTTCGTCGACGAGGGCCCGACCCTGAAGCGTTTCGCCGCCCGCGCCAAGGGCCGCGGCACGCGCATCATCAAGCGGACCAGCCACATCACTGTGGTTGTCGGTACCGGCAGCTAAGCGAAGGACTTAGAACGATGGGTCACAAAGTTCATCCTACCGGTATCCGCCTTGGCATCGCCAAGGAATGGAACTCCAAGTGGTATGCCAACAAGCGCGAGTTTGCTGGCTACCTGGCCGCCGACCTCAAGGTGCGTGAGGTTCTGAAGAAGAAGCTCGCGCAGGCCGGCATCAGCAAGATCCTCATCGAGCGTCCGGCCAAGACCGCGCGCGTGACGATTCACACCGCCCGTCCGGGCGTCGTGATCGGCAAGAAGGGCGAGGACATCGAGAAGCTGCGCAAGGAAGTCTCGACGATCATGGGCGTTCCGGCCCATATCAACGTGACTGAAGTGCGCAAGCCGGAGCTCGACGCCCAGCTCGTCGCCGAATCCATCGCGCAGCAGCTGGAGCGCCGCATCATGTTCCGTCGCGCAATGAAGCGCGCGGTGCAGAACGCGATGCGCATAGGCGCGCTCGGGATCAAGGTCAACGTCGCCGGCCGACTCAACGGTGCGGAAATCGCCCGTTCCGAGTGGTACCGCGAAGGCCGTGTGCCGCTGCACACCCTGCGCGCCGACATCGACTATGGCTTCGCGGAAGCGACCACCACCTACGGCATCATCGGCATCAAGGTGTGGGTCTACAAGGGCGAAATCTTCGACCTCGCACAGGCGGCTGAAGCTGCCAAGGCCGAGGCCAGCGAAGAGCGTCCGCAGCGCCGCGCGCCGAAGCAAGGAGCCTGATCATGCTGCAACCCAAGCGCACCAAGTACCGCAAGGTATTCAAGGGCCGCAACGATGGCCTGAGCTTCGTCGCCAACAAGGTCAGCTTCGGCGAATACGGCCTGAAGTCGACCGAGTTCGGCCAGCTGACCTCGCGTCAGATCGAAGCCGCCCGTCGCTGCATCACCCGCTTCGTCAAGCGCGGCGGCAAGCTGTGGATCCGCGTTTTCCCCGACAAGCCGATCACCAAGAAGCCCATCGAAGTTCGAATGGGTGCCGGTAAGGGCAACGTCGAGTACTGGGTCGCGCCGATCCAGCCGGGCCGCATGCTGTACGAGATCGAGGGCGTCGATGAAGCCGCCGCACGCGAAGCGTTCCGCCTCGCTGCCGCCAAGCTCTCGGTCAAGACCCAATTCGTGACCCGGACGGTGCTGTGATGGAACTGAAAGAACTTCGTACCAAGTCCGCGCAGGATCTCACCGCCCACCTCGGCGAGCTGCGCAATGAGCAGTTCAAGCTGCGAATGCAGAAAGGCTCCGGCCAGCTGACCCAGACGCACCAGATCTCGAGCGTTCGCCGCGAGATTGCGACGGTCAAGATGCTGCTCGGCCAGATGAAGTAAGGACCGAAGCCATGACCGACAATCAGAAGGCCGTCCGCACCATTCAGGGGCGTGTGGTCAGCAACAAGATGAACAAGACGGTGACCGTGCTGGTCGAGCGTCAGGTGCAGCACGAGCTGTACGGCAAGATCATCCGCCGTTCGACCAAGTATCACGCCCACGACGAGAAGAGCGAGTGTCAGGAAGGCGACGTCGTCCGCATCCAGGAATGCGCGCCGCTGTCCAAGACCAAGAACTTCCGCGTGGTCGAGATCGTCACCCGCGCTGCGCAGTAAGAAGGTCTGAGGAGAACCAATCATGATTCAGATGCAGACCTATCTCGCCGCCGCCGACAACTCGGGTGCGCGCGAGCTGATGTGTATCAAGGTGCTCGGCGGTTCCAAGCGCCGCTACGCCGCGATCGGCGACATCATCAAGGTCACGGTCAAGGATGCGATTCCCCGTGGCAAGGTGAAGAAAGGCGAGGTCTACGACGCGGTTGTCGTTCGCACCAAGAAGGGCGTGCGTCGTGCCGACGGTTCGCTGATCCGCTTCGACGGCAACGCCGCCGTGCTGCTCAACAACAAGCTCGAGCCGATCGGCACGCGCATCTTCGGACCGGTCACGCGCGAACTGCGCGGCGAGAAGTTCATGAAGATCGTGTCGCTCGCGCCCGAAGTGCTGTAACGGGGTCAACGCCATGAATCGTATTCGCAAGGGTGATCGCGTGATCGTGATCACCGGCAAGAACAAGGGCCAGACGGGCGAGGTGCTGCGCATCGCCGAAGACCGCGTCTTCGTCGCCGGCCTGAACATGATCAAGCGCCACACGAAGCCGAACCCGCAGGCCAACCAGCCGGGCGGTATCGTGGAACGCGAAGCTTCCATCCATAATTCCAACGTGCAGCTGGTCAATCCGGCGACGGGCAAGGGCGAACGCGTCGGCTACAAAGTCCTCGAGGACGGCCGCAAGGTGCGTGTGTTCCGCAAGTCCGGCGAAATGGTTGACGCTTGAGGATTGCCGTAATGACCCGCCTTGAAAAACACTACAAAGATGTCGTCGTGCCCAAGCTGATGCAGCGCTTCGGCTACGCCAACGTCATGCAGGTGCCTCGTCTGACCAAGATCACGCTGAACATGGGCGTGGGCGAAGCGGTCGGTAACAAGAAGGTGCTTGAGAACGCGCTGGACGACATGAGCAAGATCGCTGGCCAGAAGCCGGTCACGACCAAGGCGCGTGTTTCGGTCGCCTCGTTCAAGATCCGCGAAGGCTGGCCGATCGGCTGCAAGGTCACGCTGCGCCGCGCGCACATGTTCGAGTTCCTCGACCGCCTGGTCAGCATCGCGCTGCCGCGCGTTCGCGACTTCCGCGGCGTGTCGGGCCGCGCCTTCGATGGCCGTGGCAACTACAACATGGGCATCAAGGAACAGATCATCTTCCCGGAAATCGATTTCGACCAGGTCGACGCCATGCGCGGCATGGACATCTCGATCGCGACCACCGCGAAGTCCGACGAAGAAGCCCGTGCCCTGCTGGAAGCCTTCAGCTTCCCGTTCCGCAACTGATTCGCGAGGATTCTGAGATGGCTAAGACCTGCATGGTTAATCGCGAAGTCAAGCGCGAGAAGCTGGCCAAGAAGTACGCCGCCAAGCGCGACGAGCTGAAGAAAATCGTCAGCAGCGTTAGCGCGAGCTATGAAGAGAAGATGGCGGCCTCCGCCAAGCTGCAGCAGCTGCCGCGCGATTCCAGCGAATCGCGCCAGCGCAACCGTTGTGAACTGACCGGCCGCAGCCGCGGCGTCTACCGCAAGTTCGGCCTCGGCCGCAACAAGCTGCGTGAGGCGACCATGCGCGGCGACGTGCCCGGTCTGCGTAAAGCCAGCTGGTAAGCAGTCCAGCGGATATCGGTGCTAACTCGAGGATTCAACAATGAGCATGACTGATCCCATCGCCGACATGTTCACCCGCATTCGCAATGCCCAGCTCACGGGCAAGGCGACGGTGCGCATGCCGAGCTCCAAGATCAAGCTGGCCCTGGCCAAGCTGCTGAAGGAAGAAGGCTACATCCGTGACGCGCAGGTCAACGCCGTCGAGGGCAAGCCGGAACTCGAAATCGCCCTGAAGTACTACGAGGGCAAGCCGGTCATCGAACGTCTCGAGCGCGTTTCGCGTTCGGGTCTGCGCGTATACCGCGGCAAGGACGAGCTGCCGAAGGTGCTCGGTGGTCTGGGCGTCTCCATCGTTTCGACGTCGAGCGGCCTCATGACCGATGCGCAGGCGCGGGCCAAGGGCCTGGGCGGCGAAGTCATCGGCCTGGTCGCCTAAGAGGAGATAGCCAATGTCCCGCGTAGCAAAACTGCCGATCGCCCTGCCGAAGGGCGTCGAATGCCAGGTGGCCGCCGACGGCGTCACCGTCAAGGGCCCCAAGGGCGCGCTGAAGTCGGTCGCCTTCCCGGGCGTCGAGATCGCCGTCAACAGCGGTGAGCTGACCTGCAAGCCCGTCGCGATCGCCGACGACAAGCTGGCCGGTACGGCGCGCGCCGTGCTGAACAACATGGTGAAGGGTGTCAGCGAAGGCTATGTCCGCAAGCTCGAACTCGTCGGCGTCGGTTACCGCGCCGCGATGCAGGGCAAGGATCTGAGCCTGACGCTCGGCTTCTCGCACCCGGTCCTGTTCCAGGCGCCGGAAGGCGTCACGATGGAAACGCCGAGCCAGACCGAAATCCTGATCAAGGGTGCGGACAAGCAGGCTGTCGGCCAGGCTGCCGCCAAGATTCGCGGTTTCCGTCCGCCGGAACCCTACAAGGGCAAGGGCGTGCGTTATTCCGGCGAGAAGATCACCCTGAAGGAAGCCAAGAAGGCCTAATGCGTGAAAGCCCGGCTCCGTGCCGGGCTTCTCCATACCCTTCAGCTTCGGAGAACGACGATGGAAAAGAAAACTTCCCGCTTGCGCCGCGCCAAGTCGACGCGCGCTCGCATCCGCACCCTCGCGGTGGCCCGCCTGACCGTGCATCGCACGGGCCAGCACATCTATGCCCAGGTCATTGCTCCGTCGGGCGACAAGGTCATTGCCGCGGCTTCGACCCTGCAGGACTCGGTGATCGAGGGCCTCAAGGGCACGAAGAACAAGGCCGCCGCCGCGGCGGTCGGCAAGGCTGTCGCCGAGCGCGCCAAGGCCGCCGGCGTCGAATCGGTCGCGTTCGACCGTTCGGGCTTCAAGTATCACGGTCGCATCCAGGCCCTGGCCGATGCGGCGCGCGAGGCTGGCCTCAAGTTCTAAGCAACAACCCCGTGCGCGGGCACTTGGGATCGGCTGTGGTGTCCACAGTTCGGTCTCCGCCCTGCACGGTGCAACGAACCACAACTCCAAGCGGCTCAGGCCGTAAGCAACGTGTCCCGCCTGGCGGGACCACCAAGGTGCACTATGTCCTCTAACGAACGTGAAAATAGCGACGGCATGCTGGAAAAGCTGATCGCCGTGAACCGCGTGGCCAAGACGGTCAAGGGCGGTCGGCAGATGAGCTTCACCGCGCTGACAGTCGTCGGCGACGGCGACGGCAAGGTCGGCTTCGGCTACGGCAAGGCGCGCGAAGTGCCGGTTGCCATCCAGAAGGCGATGGAGCGTGCGCGCCGCAACATGACGGCCGTCAAGCTCAATGAAGGCACGTTGTGGCATGCCGTCAAGGCAAACCACGGCGCGGCTCGCGTCTACATGCAGCCGGCCTCGGCCGGTACCGGCGTGATCGCCGGCGGCGCGATGCGCGCCGTGCTCGAAGTGGTCGGCGTGAAGAACGTTCTCGCCAAGGCCGTGGGTTCGCGCAACCCGATCAATCTGGTGCGTGCGACGATCAAGGGCCTGGTCGCGATGGCCTCCCCGGATCGCATCGCCGCCAAGCGTGGCAAGAGCGTTGCTGAGGTGACTGGTCATGGCGAATAACACTGAAAAGACCGTGCGCGTGCGCCTGGTCAAGGGCCTGCGCGGCGTGCAGGCGCGTCACCGCCTGAGCGTGAAGGCCCTGGGCCTGAACAAGCTCAACGACGTGCGCGAACTGAAGGACAGCCCGCAGGTGCGTGGTCTCATCAACACGGTCTACTACCTCGTAGCCGTCGAGAACCAGGCCTGAGCCCTCTAGGAATTCGGAGTACATCATGCGTCTCAATACGCTCAAGCCCGCCGACGGCGCCCGCAAGGAACGCGTCCGCGTCGGTCGCGGTATCGGTTCCGGTCTCGGCAAGACGGCCGGTCGTGGTCACAAGGGTCAGTACGCTCGTACCGGCAAGGGCAAGGTCAAGGCCGGCTTCGAAGGCGGTCAGATGCCGCTGCAGCGCCGTCTGCCCAAGGTCGGTTTCCGCTCCAAGACCGCTCACGAGGTCTGCGAAGTCCTGCTGTACAAGCTGGATTCGCTCAACGTCGACGTGATTGATTTCGACGTGCTGCGCGCCGCCGGTCTGGTCGAGGCCCGCGCCAAGCATGCCAAGATCGTGAAGAAGGGCGACATCAAGCGCGCGGTCAAGCTGAAGGGCGTGGCGGTCACCGCCGGCGCCAAGGCCGCGATCGAGGCAGCCGGCGGCAGCGCGGAGTAAATCCATGGCAGCAAACCAGGCCAATGCGCTCGCTTCGCTCGGCAAGTTCGCCGAGATCAAGCAGCGCATCCTGTTTGTGATCGGTGCGTTGATCGTCTATCGGCTCGGCACCTTCATCCCGGTGCCGGGCGTCAACCCGGAAGCGATGACCAAACTGATGGAAAGTCAGGGCGGCATCATCGACATGTTCAACATGTTCTCGGGCGGCGCACTCAGCCGTTTCTCGATTTTCGCGCTGAATGTGGTGCCCTACATTTCCGCGTCGATCATCGTGCAGTTGTTCACGACCGTGGTTCCCAGCCTTTCGCAGTTGCGCAAGGAAGGCGAGTCCGGCCGTCGTACGATCACCAAGTACACGCGCATTGGCGCCGTGGGACTGGCGGCGTTCCAGGCTTTCGGTGTCTCGGTGGCGCTGTCCGGCCAGCAGGGCGTCGTCTACAACCCGGGCGCAGGTTTCATCTTCGCGGCCGTGGTCGGCCTGACCGCCGGCACCATGTTCCTGATGTGGCTGGGCGAGCAGATCACCGAGCGTGGCATCGGCAACGGCATCTCGCTGCTGATCTTCGCCGGCATCGTCGCCGGTCTGCCGGGTGCGGTCGTGCACACGCTGAACATGGCGCGTGAAGGCCAGCTCAATCCGCTGATGGTCGTGACGGTGCTTGCGATCGTGCTGCTGGTGACGGCTTTCGTGGTGTTCGTCGAACGCGGCCAGCGCCGCATTACCGTGAACTACGCGCGGCGTATGGGCGGTGCCAAGGCCTATATGAACCAGAGCTCGCATCTGCCGCTGAAGCTCAACATGTCGGGCGTGATTCCGGCGATCTTCGCATCGTCGCTGATCATGTTCCCGGCTACGGC
This sequence comes from Lysobacteraceae bacterium SCN 69-320, assembly GCA_001725155.1. GTDB lineage: Bacteria > Pseudomonadota > Gammaproteobacteria > Xanthomonadales > Rhodanobacteraceae > Tahibacter. Next base: position 10,454 of record MEFP01000002.1, read on the forward strand.
GGCGACCTGGTTCAGCAAGTCCGGTGAGGTTCGCTGGCTGCAGATGCTGACCACCGGCCTGACGCCGGGCCAGCCGGTCTACATGATCGTCTTCGCCGTGCTGATCGTGATCTTCGCGTTCTTCTACACGGCGCTGGTGTTCAACTCGCAGGAAACGGCGGACAACCTGAAGAAGCAGGGGGCGCTGATCCCGGGCATCCGTCCGGGCAAGTCCACCGCCGATTACATCGACCGCGTGCTGACGCATCTGACCGCGGCCGGCGCGATCTACCTCGTCGCGGTGTGTCTGATTCCGGACATCCTGCGCAACGCCTGGAACGTGCCGTTCTATTTCGGTGGCACGTCCCTGCTGATCGTGGTCGTCGTGGTGATGGATTTCACCGCGCAAGTCCAGGCCCACCTGGTCTCGCACCAGTACGGCAGTCTGTTGAAGAAATCGAACCTGCGCGGCCGTTGAGCCGCGCGGTTTTCCACCGGATGGTGGGACCAGGAGTTACCTCGGAGCACTGCTCCGTGGCGGGGTTTGTCAAATCCCGCGAACCAGGGTACAATTTTCAGTTCACTGCGCTTTAAGCCCGTTTCGGAGAGATTTAGATGGCGCGCATTGCAGGTGTCAACCTGCCGGTCCAGAAGCATGTCTGGGTCGGTTTGCAGAGTATTTACGGCATCGGCCGCTCGCGGTCGAAGAAGGTTTGCGAGGCTGCCGGTGTCAAGGCATCGGGCAAAATCAAGGACTTGACCGAGGCGGAAGTCGAAAAGCTGCGTCATGAGATCGCCAAGTACACGGTCGAGGGCGATCTTCGCCGCGAAGTGGGCATGAGCATCAAGCGCCTGATCGACCTGGGCTGCTACCGTGGTCTGCGCCATCGTCGCGGTCTGCCGGTGCGCGGTCAGCGTACGCGCACCAACGCCCGTACCCGCAAGGGTCCGCGTCGCGCGATCAAGAAGTAATGGATTCGGACAGAACTCATGAATAAGCCGGCAGCTGCCAAGACCAAGAAGAAAGTCAAGCGCGTAGTCACGGACGGCATCGTCCACGTGCAGGCCTCCTTCAACAACACCGTTATCACCATCACCGATCGCCAGGGCAATGCTTTGTCCTGGGCGACCTCCGGTGGCGCCGGCTTCCGCGGCTCGCGCAAGTCCACGCCGTTCGCTGCGCAGGTTGCCGCCGAAAAGGCTGGCCGCGCCGCGATGGACTACGGCCTCAAGACCCTGGAAGTTCGCATCAAGGGCCCGGGGCCGGGGCGCGAATCGGCCGTGCGTTCGCTGAACGCCCTCGGCTACAAGGTCACCAACATCATTGACGTCACGCCGATTCCGCATAACGGCTGCCGTCCGCCCAAGCGTCGCCGCGTGTAAGGAGCTCCGACATGGCACGTTATATCGGTCCTACCTGCAAGCTGGCGCGCCGCGAAGGCGCCGACCTGAGCCTCAAGAGCCCGGCCCGCGCGGTCGACTCCAAGTGCAAGCTCGAGCAGAAGCCGGGTCAGCACGGCGCCGCCCGTAAGGGCAAGCTGTCCGACTACGCGGTGCAGCTGCGCGAGAAGCAGAAGGTCAAGCGCATCTACGGTCTGCTGGAGCGTCAGTTCCGCAGCTACTACGCCAAGGCGTCGCGCAAGAAGGGCAACACCGGCGAATCGCTGCTGCAGATGCTCGAACAGCGCCTCGACAACGTCGTCTACCGCATGGGCTTCGCGGTCACCCGCACCCAGGCTCGCCAGCTCGTCGCTCACAAGGCGATCGAAGTCAACGGCAAGAAGGTCAACCTGGCTTCGTTCCAGGTCAAGGCCGGCGATCAGATCAGCGTTACCGAAAACTCGCGCGGCCAGCTGCGCATCCAGGAAGCGTTGACCCTCTCGCAGGAGATGGATCTGGCGCCGAACTGGGTCGAAGTCGACGCGAAGAAGTTCAGCGGCCTGTTCAAGTCGGTGCCGGAGCGCGCGGATCTGCCGTCCGACATCAACGAAGCGCTCATCGTCGAACTTTATTCGAAGTAATCCTGGAGAGTCGGGTACATGGCCCATTCGTCTACCACCGTTCTGCGCGCCCGTGGTATCGGCGTGGAGCGCGTCGGCGCCAATCGCGCCAAGGTGATTGTCGAACCGCTGGAACGCGGTTTCGGCCACACGCTCGGCAATGCGCTGCGCCGCGTGCTGCTGTCGTCCATTCCGGGCGCGGCCATCACGGAAGTCGAGATCGATGGCGTGCTGCATGAGTACACGACCCTGGAAGGTCTGCAGGAGGACGTCATCGAAGTCCTGCTGAACCTCAAGGACGTGGCCATCCGCATGCACGGTCAGGACGAGGCGACCTTGAGCCTGTCCCGCAAGGGCAAGGGTGTCGTCACCGCCGGCGACATCAAGGTCGACCACAACGTCGAGATCGTGAATCCCGACCACGTGATCTGCCACCTGACGAAAGACATCGCGCTCAACATGCGGCTGAAGATCGTCCGCGGCGTCGGCTACCAGCCGGCCACCGCGCGTCGTCTGCCGGAAGAAGAGACGCGTCCGATCGGTCGCCTGCAGCTCGATGCGTCGTTCTGCCCGGTGCGTCGCGTCGCTTATGAAGTCGACGCCGCTCGCGTCGAGCAGCGTACCGACCTTGACAAGCTCGTGCTCGATGTCGAAACCAACGGCACGATCGACGCCGAGGACGCCGTGCGCAAGGCGGCGGAAATCGTGCAGGACCAGCTGTCGGTGTTCGGTGACTTCACGCGTCGCGAAAGCGCCGACACGAAGGCCGAGAAGGGCGGTGTCGATCCGCTGCTGCTGCGTCCGATCGACGATCTGGAACTGACGGTGCGTTCGGCCAACTGCCTCAAGGCCGAGAGCATCTACTACATCGGCGACCTCGTGCAGAAGACCGAAGTCGAGCTGCTCAAGACGCCGAACCTGGGCAAAAAGTCGCTCACCGAGATCAAGGACGTGCTGGGTGCGCGTGGCTTGTCGCTCGGGATGAAGCTCGAGAACTGGCCGCCGATGGGGCTGACCCACGGCATGATGGGCTGATCCCTGTCGGGATCACGAAGGAAACACGACCATGCGTCACATGAAATCGGGCCGTAAGCTCAACCGGACCAGCAGCCACCGCGAAGCCATGTTCAAGAACATGGCCTCGTCGCTGTTCAAGCACGAGCTGATCAAGACCACCCTGCCCAAGGCCAAGGAACTGCGTCGCGTCGCCGAGCCGCTGATCACGCTGGCCAAGACCGACGGTGTCGCCAATCGCCGCCTCGCGTTTGCGCGTCTGCGCGACAAGGTTGCTGTCGGCAAGCTGTTCGTCGACCTCGGCCCTCGCTACCGCGAGCGCAAGGGCGGCTACCTGCGTATCCTGAAGTGCGGCTTCCGCGCCGGCGACAACGCGCCGATGGCCTACGTCGAGCTCGTCGACCGCCCGGTCGCGGCGGCCGAAGCGGCCGAGTAAGCCTCTGCAGCAACGTTTCGCGCAAAAGCCCGGATCGGCGACGATCCGGGCTTTTTCGTGTCTGCGTGAAGGATTCCGCACGTTTCGCCGCAACAGACCGGCGCGGCGTCGCAGGCAAGGCACTTTGTCGCGGCGCTGGCGGTCTATCGGCGTCTGGGCGGATACTCGCGTATTGCGCCGTACGTCGTTTCAGCCGGAGAGCCGTCGTTCCATGAAATTGAATCCGTTCGCCTGGTCGTTCCGCGTCCAATATCTGTTCGGCGCGATCTGCGTCGCCGCGCTGCTGGGCTATGCCTTCTTCGCCCAGTTCCAGCTCGGCAAGGATCCATGTCCGCTGTGCATCCTGCAGCGCGTCGCGTTCTTCGCGATGGGCGTGTTCTTCCTGCTCGGCGCGCTGCACGGTCCGCGCGGCGGCGGCCGCAAGGTCTATGCATTCTTCGTCGCGATCGGCGGCATCGTCGGCGCGCTGATCGCCGGCCGTCACGTCTGGTTGACCCATCTGCCCGCCGACGAGGTGCCGGCCTGCGGCCCGGGTCTGAATTTCATGCTCGACACGTTTCCGCTGTCCAAGACCCTGCAGCTCGTGCTGACCGGATCGGGCGAATGCGCCAAGGTCGACTGGAATTTCCTCGGCCTGTCCATGCCGGCCTGGTGCCTGATCTGGTACGTGGCGCTGACCCTGTTCGCGCTCATCGCCGCCTGGCGCAAGCCGCCGCGGCCGTACGGTTTCATACGATAAATCGGCATATGCTGCGACGCCGGCGTTCATGCGCTTGCGTCGCAGCAGCCGTGTGGCAAGATCGTTTTCCGCATTGCAGCAAGGCCGTGTCATGAGTCAGATCGAGCGCCAGATCCATCCTGTCCGCGAAGCCAAGGACTGGAGCCCCGCATCCTGGCAAGCCCGTCCCGCGGTCCAGCAGCCAAGCTATACCGACGTCGCCGAACTCGACCGCGCCCTGGCCAAGTTGCGCAATCTGCCGCCGCTGGTCACGTCCTGGGAAGTCATCGCCCTGCGCAAGCAGATCGCCGAGGCCCAGGAAGGCCGCCGTTTTCTGCTGCAGGGCGGCGACTGCGCCGAAAGCTTCGACGACTGTTCCTCGGCGCTGATCTCCAATCGACTGAAGGTGCTGCTGCAGATGAGCCTCGTGCTTACGCACGGCCTCAAGCTGCCGGTCGTGCGCGTCGGCCGTTTCGCCGGCCAGTACGCCAAGCCGCGTTCGGCCGATACCGAGACGCGCGACGGCCTGACCCTGCCGTGCTACCGCGGCGACATCGTCAATGCGGTCGAATTCACGGCCGAGTCGCGCCGGCCCGATCCGCAGCGCCTCGTCGACGGCCATTCGCATTCGGCGCTGACGATGAACTTCGTGCGCGCGCTGATCGACGGCGGATTCGCCGACCTGCATCATCCGGAATACTGGGATCTGGACTGGGTCAAGTACTCGCCGCTGCAGAACGAATACCAGCGCATGGTCGAGTCCATCGGCGATTCGCTGCGCTTCATGGAAACCCTGCACGGCGCGCCGATCGGCAGCTTCTCGCGCGTGGACTTCTATACCTCGCACGAAGCACTGGTGCTGCACTACGAACAGGCGCAGACGCGCCAGGTGCCGCGCCAGTGGGGTTGGTTCAACCTGTCGACGCATTTTCCGTGGATCGGCATGCGCACGGCCGACGTCGATGGCGCGCATGTCGAGTATTTCCGCGGCATCCGCAATCCGATCGCAGTCAAGATCGGCCCGTCGGTCAAGCCCGACCAGCTCAAACGCCTCGTCGCCACCCTGAACCCCGACAACGAGCCCGGCCGCCTGACCCTGCTGCACCGCATGGGCGCGGACAAGATCGGCCCGCACCTGCCGGCTCTGGTCGAGGCGGTCAAGGCCGAAGGTGCGCGCGTGCTGTGGAGCTGCGATCCGATGCACGGCAACACCGAGTCCACTGCTTCGGGCTTCAAGACGCGCCGCTTCGAGAACATCCGCAACGAACTCGAACGCGCCTTCGACATCCATGCGGCCTGCGGCACGCGCCTCGGCGGCGTGCACCTGGAGCTCACCGGCGAGAACGTGACCGAGTGCCTCGGCGGCGCGCGCGATCTGACCGAGAGCGATCTGGCCCGCGCCTACAAATCCAATGTCGATCCGCGCCTGAACTACGAGCAGTCCATCGAGATGGCGATGCTGATCGTGCGCAAGCAGACGCAGAGCGCGCCGGTCACGCCGGCCGGCAACTGAAGTCGCGTCGCGCTCGCGGCGCGTCTTGATCGTCCACACCGACGCCGGCAGCGCTGCCGGCGTTGTCGTTTGCAGCGGCATATACAGAGGAGCGTTTCCTGCACAGCCTCCCGTCGTGCGGAAACAGAGGCATCGGCCGAGCGCGACTGCATCGCCGGCATCGCAGAGTGCTCTGATCGCGGCAGTCGCATGCGGCCGCCGCACACGCATCCACAAGTCGTGCGGCCTCCGGAACATCGAGCAATGCCGGCGACCTTGGTCCCGAGCATGACTTTCGTCCTGTGTGTCCGGGCACGGGCTCGCTATGCTGAGCTTTTGCCGGCTGGCATGGGGATGAACAGGCATGGCGACAAGACGGTTGAGAACCTGGACGGCGCTGACGGCCGCGCTGGCGACGAGCGCGGCCGGCTGGGCGGCGTCGGTGCAATTGCCCGGCGTGGATCCGGTCGAGGGACTGCGTGACAAGACGCCGGGCCACGTCGCGCTGACGCATGCGCGGCTGGTCACGCGACCGGGGCAGGTCATCGAGGACGGCATGCTGGTCATGCGCGATGGCCGCATCATCTCGGTCGGTGCGGCGGCGACGCCGCCGAGCGATGCGCTCGTTCTCGATCTTGGCGGCAAGACCGTGTTCGCCGGCTTCATCGACGCCGACAGCACCTATGCACAGCCCGCCGAGGCGGCAACACCGGCCAATGCGCCGCCGGCCGTCGCGCAGCCGTATACGCCGGCGCCGCAGCAGGGCTCGCGGCACTGGAACAACAAGGTGCGGCCCGAGCGCGATCTCGCGCAGCAGCTGCAGCCCGATCCCAAGAAAGCCGAAGCGCTGCGCAAGCTCGGTTTCACCAGCGTGCTCAGTGCGCCGGACAAGGGCATTTTCCGTGGCCAGAGCGCGCTCGTGACTTTGGGCGATTCGACGCGCCTCAACGATGTGCTGCTCAAGCCGCGCGTCGCGCAGCACCTCGCGTTCGAGTTCAGCCGCTATCCGGCGGCCGAATATCCAGCCTCGCTGATGGGTTCCATCGCACTGATCCGGCAGACCTGGTACGACGCCGGTTGGCAGCGCGACTACCAGAATTGGGCGGCCAAGAATGCGGGGGGGCAGCGTGCGCAGGTCAATCTCGCGCTCGATGCCCTGCAGGACAGCCTGGCCGCGCGCCAGCCGGTGGTGTTCGCTGCCGGCGACGAGCTCGATTACGCGCGCGTGCTTGCGGTCGCGAGCGAGTTCAGGCTCAAACTCGTGATCGAAGGCAATGGCCGCGAATACCGCGACCTGGAGCGCATCAAATCCGCCGGCGTGCCGGTCATCGCACCGCTGCCGCTCGTCGAAGCGCCGGCAATCGAAGATCCTGAGCGCGCGCTGGATGTCGCGCTGTCGGACCTGGAGCACTGGGAATCCGCGCCGTTCAATCCGCGCCGCCTCGCCGAAGCCGGCATTCCGTTCGCGCTGACCGCCGCGGGGCTGAAGAAACCCGAAGAACAGTTCTGGTCGCAGTTGCGCAAGGCCGTCGCGAGCGGTCTGGACGAGCAGTACGCGCTGGCCGCGCTGACCGTGCAGCCCGCGAGCATGCTCGGCGTGAGCTCGCAGCTCGGCAGCCTGGAGCCCGGCAAGGCTGCGCAGCTCGTCGTCGCGGACGCGGACCTGTTCCGCTCCGACAAGGCCCGCATCTACGAGTCCTGGATCGACGGCCAGCGCTATGTCCAGCAGGACAGCGCCGCACCGGATCCGCGCGGCAGCTGGCAGCTGCGCTGGAGCGGCGTTGACGGACCGTCCGCGCTGGACATCAGCGGCGAACTCGGCGACCTCACGGCCAAGGCCGGCAATGTCAGTTTCCCGGCGACGTATGCGGGACGCAGCCTGACGCTGTACCCGCCGGGCTCGCTGCTCGGCCTGCGCGGCGAGCGCGTCGCGCTGAATCTGGAGCTCGGCGCCGCCGGCGCCGCAGGCCGCGGCCAGGTCGACGGCGAGCGCGAATTCCGCGTCGACGCGACGCAGAGTGCAACGCGCGCCCGCGCGTCCGCAGCCGTTGCGGCCAAGCCCGCCGCGCCGGCGCCGGCGCGCTTCCCGGCCGGCGAGTTCGGCCGCACCCAGCTGCCGGCGGCGCAGAACGTCGTGCTGCGCCATGCGACGGTCTGGACCCAGTCGGCTCAGGGACGCCTCGACGATGCGGATCTCGCGATCGCCGACGGCCGCATCGTCGCGATCGGTCGCGGTCTCAAGACGCCAGCGGGCGCGATCGAGATCGACGCGCGCGGCAAGCACATCAGTCCCGGCATCATCGACACGCATTCGCACATGGCCGTGGCCAAGGGCGTCAACGAGGGCACGCATGCGGTGACCAGCGAGGTGCGCGTGGGCGATGTCGTCGATCCTACCGACATCAGTCTCTACCGCGCATTGGCCGGCGGCGTCACCAGCGCGCAGCTGCTGCACGGCTCGGCCAATCCGATCGGCGGCCAGGGCCAGGTCATCAAGCTGCGCTGGGGCGCCGACGCCGACGGTCTGCGTTTCCCGGCCGCGCCGGCGACGATCAAGTTCGCGCTCGGCGAGAACGTCAAGCAGGCCAACTGGGGGCCGCAATTCAACCGGCGCTATCCGCAGACGCGCATGGGCGTGGAGCAGATCGACGCCGACAGTCTGCTCGCCGCGCAGGAATACGCCGCAGCCCTGGCCAAGCCGCACAAGGCCGCCGCACCGCTGCGCCGCGACCTGCGCCTCGAAGCGCTGGCCGAAGTGCTCGCCGGCAAGCGCATCGTGCATATACACAGCTACCGCCAGGACGAGATCCTCGCCTTCGCGCGACTGGCCCAGCGCTTCAAGATCGTGCCGGTGTTCCAGCACATACTTGAAGGCTACAAGGTCGCCGACGTGCTGGCCGAACTCGGCGCCGGCGCTTCCGGCTTCAGCGACTGGTGGGCCTACAAGATGGAAGTGGCCGATGCGATTCCGTACAACGGCGCGCTGCTGCAGTCCCAGGGCGTGGTCGCGAGTTTCAACTCCGACTCCGACGAGCTCGTGCGCCATCTGAACACCGAAACGGCCAAGGCGATCAAGTACGGCGGCCTGTCGGAGACCGACGCGCTGAATCTGGTCACCTTGAACTCGGCCAAACAATTGCGTGTCGCCGACCGCGTCGGTTCGCTCGAACCCGGCAAGGACGCCGATTTCGTGCTCTGGAACGCCAGCCCGCTGTCCGCGTTCGCGCGCGTCGAGCAGACCTGGATAGACGGACGCAAGTACTTCGACCGCAGCGACGACCAGGCCGAACGCGCGCGCATCCAGACTGAACGCGAGCGCCTGATCGCCAAGATCCTGCCCGAGCGGGTCAAGGCGCTGGCCAAGAAGGACAGGAAGGACGCCGACAAGAAGGAGGCGGACAAGCCTGCCGACGTGCCGGCGGAACTCGACCTGGTCCACTACGCGAACCTGCGTGGTCCCTATCACGACAGCGAGCCGGTCAATACCTGTTCGGCGCAGGAGGCGCACTGATGAAGCGTTTTTCCTTTGTTGCTTTTTTGTTCCTGTTCGCCGGTGCCGTCGCGGCAGCCGATGAGATCGTGCTCAGCGGCGCGGATCTGCATACCGTCAGCCACGGCGTCATCGAGCGCGGCGAGCTGCTGATCCGCGACGGTCGCATTGCGGCGCTCGGCGCGCGCGTGGATGCACCGGCCGGCGCCCGGCGTATCGATCTGTCCGGCAAGCAGCTCTATCCGGGCTTCGTGGCGGCTGACAGTCTGCTCGGCCTCAGCGAGATCGACGCGGTGCGTGCGACCCTGGATTTCGCCGAAGCCGGCGAGATCAATCCGAATGCGCGCGCGCTCGTCGCGATCGACGCCGACAGCGAGCAGCTGGCCGTGGCCCGTGCCAACGGAATCCTGACCATCCACGTCGTACCGCGCGCCGCGGACGGCGGCCTGCTGACCGGCCAGTCCGCGCTGATCAAGCCCGACGGCTGGACCTGGGAGCAGATGCGCGTGGTCGACCCGGTCGGCGTGCACTTGTTCTGGCCCAGCGCGCGCATGCCGCCGTGGCTGCCGGCGCAGGCGCAGGAAAAGGCCGCCGAAGCGCTGAAGAAGAAGCTCTCCGCAATCGACATGGCGTTCAGCGATGCACGCGCCTACCGCGCATCGCGGCAGAAATCCGCGGCCGGTGCGACCGACCTGCGCTGGGAAGCGATGCTGCCGGTGCTCGACCGCAAGCAGCCGCTGTTCGTGCATGCGGACGATGCCGTGCAGATCCGCGAGGCGCTGGCCTTCGCGGCGCGCGAGAACGTCAGGCTGGTGCTTGTCGGCGGCGTCGACGCCTGGCGTTTCGCCGCGACCCTGAAAGCGCGCGACATACCGCTGATTCTCGGCTCGTCGCACAACCTGCCGCTGCGCCGCTGGGAGTCCTACGACACCATCTACGCCGCGGCCGGCAAGCTCGCCGCGGCCGGTGTGCAGTTTGCGATCGCCAACGATTCGGGTTCGTCGAACGAACGCAACCTGCCGTACCAGGCGGCGAACTATGCGGCCTTCGGCCTCGACCGCGATGCCGCCCTGCGCGCGATCACCTTGACCCCGGCGGAAATCCTCGGCGTCGGCGAACGTCTGGGATCGCTCGATGTCGGCAAGGAAGCGACCGTGTTCGTCGCCGACGGCGACGCCCTGGAGAACTTCACCAAGGTCGAGCGCGCCTGGGTGCAGGGTCATGAAATCGACCTGTCCAACCGGCAGACGCGGCTCTACGACAAGTACCGCAGCAAGTACGAGGGCAAGGCCAAGAAATAGGAGCGGACCGGTTGCGGCGAGCCGCCAGGCGAAACGCAGCCGGGGCGTTCAGGACCGTTGCACGACAACCCCATCCCCACCCAGTCCCTCCCCATGAAGGGGGGCTTTTCAGGCCGGTCTGAGAAGCGCGCTGGTTTCAGGTTTTCGCTGAGCCGTGGAAACCCGCCCCTTCAAGGGGGCATGGGTGGGGATGGGGTTGCTTTGTCCGTTTGAATACAAGGCAAATACCGAAGAAATATCCGTTCCATGGGATCGCCGCGGCCTATCGATATCGGTGGACATCGTTCCGCTGATACAACGAGAACACGCTGCCGGCTTCTCCGTTCCACGGGCTGCCGCGCCAGTCGCGCCAGCGTTCATGCAAGGTCAGGCCCGCGGCTGCGGCCCAGCCGTCCAGCGCGGTGACGCTGACGCCGCAGCGGCGCGCGGCATAGCGCCGCGTTCCGGTCGCGGTGGTCAGGGCTATGTCGATGTGTGTATCCGTGGATTCTGTCGTCGGACAGGCGGCAGTCTCGATCAGCACCTGGCCATCGGAGTGCAGCGCCGCGGCGAAATGACTGAGCGCGCTGGCCTGGGCCGTGGCATCGGCCAGCAGCGACAGGGTGTCGGCCAGGCAGGTGATCAGACGGAAGCGGCCCGGCACACGCATCGTGGCGAAATCGCCAAGGGTGACCGGGATCGCCGCGCCGCCGGGCTTCGCGGCGAGAGCGGCGAGCATGGCCGGCGAGGCGTCGATGCCGTGCATCGCCACGCCCGCAGCGGCCAATGGCAGTGCATAGCGGCCGGTACCGATGCCGGCTTCGAGCACAGGGCCGGAACCGGCGAGAGCGGCAAGCCGCGCGATCGCCATGCGCGGCGGCGGCGCGTAGATCTGGTCGTAGAAATCCGCGCAGCCGTCGCCGTAGCCGGACGGCTCGTCACACAGAGCGGGCATGTTCGTGCTGCGCAGGCCGGAAAGAGGCGTGTCGCATGGGGCGGGCAGGTCGTCGTCGCGCAAGGCGGACGGGGTCGGATTGCTCGGGGCAGTCAGGTCGTCGTCGTGCAGCGTAGACGTGGTCATGTCGCGTGGGGCGGGCAGGTTGTCGTTGCGCGGGCGAACGTGGTCGTAGTGCACAGAACGGACGCCGTCATCGTTTGCGCCGGCGCAAAAAGAAACGGCGGCCTTGGCCGCCGTTTCTCAGGAGTCTCAAGCCGCGCGCGAATGCTTCTTGCGGTCGTTCTCGGTCAGGTGCTTCTTGCGCAGGCGGATCGCCAGCGGCGTGACCTCGACGAGCTCGTCGTCCTCGATGAATTCCAGCGCCTGTTCCAGCGACATCTTGATCGGCGGGGTCAGCGCGAGCGCGTCATCCTTGCCCGAAGCGCGGAAGTTCGTGAGCTGCTTGGCGCGCAGGGCGTTGACCGTGAGGTCGTTGTCCTTCGCGTGGATGCCGACGAGCTGGCCTTCGTAGACTTCTTCACCGGCTTCGATCAGCAGGCGACCGCGTTCCTGCATCGCGAACTGCGCGTAGGCCGGCGACGGGCCGGTGCCGTTGGAGATCATCACGCCGTTCTGGCGTGCGGCGATCGCGCCTTCGGCCTTGGGACCGTAGTGGTCGAACACGTGGAACAGCAGGCCGGTACCGGCGGTGATCGTGCGGAACTCGGTCTGGAAGCCGATCAGGCCGCGCGCCGGAATCAGGTATTCCATGCGCACGCGACCGCGACCGTCCGGTTCGATGTTCTTGAGTTGCGCCTTGCGCTCACCGAGGCGCTGCATGACGCCGCCCTGGTACGGCTCTTCGAGGTCGACGACGAGCTGTTCGTACGGCTCCATCATCTGGCCGTCGATTTCCTTGATGATGACCTCCGGGCGCGACACGGCGAGCTCGTAGCCCTCGCGACGCATGGTTTCGATCAGGATCGACAGGTGCAGTTCGCCGCGGCCGGAGACCTTGAATTTCTCGGCCTCGGCCGTGTCCTCGACCTTCAGCGCGACGTTGTGCAGCAGTTCGCGGGTCAGGCGGTCGCGCAGCTGGCGCGAGGTCAGGAACTTGCCGCCCGAGTGTTCCTTCTTGCCGGCGAACGGCGAGTTGTTCACCTGGAAGGTCATGCTGATCGTCGGCTCGTCGACGGTCAGTGCCGGCAGCGCTTCGACGCCGTCCGGCGAGCAGACCGTATCGGAGATGCCGAGGCCTTCGATGCCGCTGATCGCGACGATGTCGCCGGCTTCGGCTTCCGGCACTTCATGGCGTTCCAGGCCCATGAAGCCGAGCACCTGCAGCACGCGGCCCTGCTTCTTCTTGCCTTCGCGATCGATGACGACGACGTTCTGGTTCGTCTTGATCTTGCCGCGCTGGATGCGGCCGATGCCGATGACACCGACGTACGAGTTGTAGTCGAGCTGGCTGATGCGCATCTGGAACGGGCCGTCCGGATCGACCTGCGGCGCATGCACCTTGTCGACGATGGTCTGGAACAGCGGATCCATGTTGCCTTCGCGCACGGAATCGTCCATGCCGGCGTAGCCCTGCAGGCCTGAGGCATAGACGACCGGGAAATCGAGCTGCTCGTCGGTGGCACCGAGACGGTCGAACAGGTCGAAGGTCGCGTTGAGCACCCAGTCGGGGCGTGCGCCCGGGCGGTCCACCTTGTTGATGACGACGATGGGCTTGAAGCCCATCTGGAATGCCTTCTGCGTGACGAAGCGCGTCTGCGGCATCGGGCCGTCGAACGCGTCGACGAGCACGAGGACCGAGTCGACCATCGACAGCACGCGTTCCACTTCACCGCCGAAGTCCGCATGTCCCGGTGTGTCGACGATGTTGATGCGGTAGTCCTTCCAGCGGATCGCGGTGTTCTTCGCCAGAATCGTGATGCCGCGTTCTTTTTCCAGATCGTTGCTGTCCATGGCGCGATCGGCCAGTACGGCGCGCTCGCCCAGGGTGTTGGACTGTTTGAGCAACTGGTCGACGAGGGTGGTCTTGCCATGGTCGACGTGAGCGACGATGGCGATGTTGCGCAGCTTTTCGATGGACATGGCGAATGCGCCCGCCGGGAGACCGGAGGGACTCGAGTTTGGAAAGAGAGCGGCGATTATACCTGGGATCGGGGCCGTTTGCGGCGGCGCAACAGGCTGTTGCAACGGATGGGGTGCCGGAGGGGGCGGGCGCGCCAGGGAGGGGCTGGCGGCGCCGTGCGTTCCGTCGCGGGCCGGCGGCGGTCCGGCCCGGTCCGGTCCGGCCGAAGCGTAGCGGGGATGATGGGTCTTCAGTCCGGCCGAGACGGTCGAGTGGACGGGCAGCCCCCGCTCCCTGGATGCGAGGAACGGGGGCGGGGCGGTCGAGCGCCAGAGGGCACCTCGAAAAACTTCGAGGTGCCCTCGGCACGGTGGGGTCCCGCTTGCGATCGGGCGCGCAAGCGCCTGATCAGCGCAGACGGGCCCGGGCCTGGGCCGGACCTGTCGACGCGAAAAACCGCCGGAACGTTTTTTTTTTTCAGGTCCCTTCGAGTTATCGCGAGCCGATGGCCTGATCAGGGCCTGCAGCTCTGCGGCAGCAGCTTGGCCGGCGTCGTCGTGGTTTCCCCGGTCTCGCTGAGGGCTTCGGCGTCGGCATCGACGGCGCCGTCCCCGCATTGCCAGACCAGGCTGCCGTTCAGCGCGTAGGGCTTGAGCACCAGCGTCGTGTCGGCCAGGGACTTCTTGGCCTCGTCGCCGAACTGCAGCACCACGGCGCCGGCGTCGACGTAATAGCCGTTCAGATATTTCTGCGCCTCGCCGAATTCGACATCGTCGAGATCGTCGTCGGCCGGCAGCTTGCCGGTGGTCCGGTAGTACTCGGCGATCGCCGTCTTGTAGGCCTCGGCGTCGGCGACGACCTGAGCGACCTGCGAGCGGGCCGTGTAGTCCTCGTAGGCCGGCAGGGCGACGGCGGCCAGAATGCCGGCGGTCGCGACCGCGGCGATGCCGCCGCCGCCGAACAGCACTTCGGCCGGGCTCTGCTCGTAGGTCAGGCTCAGGCCGACGCGGTCCGTCGTCGCGTCCAGGGTCAGGCCGATGGCGCCTTCGACCGGCAGGTCGAGCCGGGCCGCATTCGGCAGCGAGGCCAGGTTCACCTTCTGGCCCAGCGCGTCGGCCACGCTCTGCAGGCCGGTGAGGTAGGCGTAGTAGATCTTGCGCTGCGCGTGCCGGGTCTTGCCGGTGATGCCGAACACGGTCGCATTCGGATCGTAGGACTGGTTACGGCGCAGCCAGTCGCCAAGATCGGTGTCGAGCCTGGCCGCAGCACGGTCGGCCAGGGCCTGGGGCAGGTCGGCGAAGATCAGGTAGTCGCCGTCCTCTATCCAGTAGACGTGGCTGCCGATGCGCCCGTAGATCTGCAGCCAGGCATCCAGCGCCGAGCTGCCGTCCGTACCGGCCTTGGCCGCGAGCTTGCTGTTCGGCGCATACAGATGGTGCACGGTCGCAGCGCCGGCCTGCAGCGTTTCATGCGTCCACTGCAGCTTGGCCGCGAACTCGTCGAGCTTGGCGTACAGCGCCTTGCGGTCGGCGATCTGCAGGGCTGAATAGACGCCGGCCTCGTCCTCGAACCCGACGAGGTTGCCGCTGAACAGGCTCAGCAGTTCCATCGGGTCCAGGCCGAGCTCGGCCGTGAATTTCTCGCGCGTCTTGCGGTAGGCCTCCTGCGTGCCGGCGCCGAAATCCGCATCGAGATTGGCTTCGATCCGGGCGATCTGCGCCGCCGTCGGCAGGGCCAGGGTCACCGCCCATTCGGGTCGGCCGGCGGTCTTGACCGCCGCCTTGAAGTCGTGCGGTGCAAGATACGACAACAGCCGCGCTTCCGGCGCGCCGTACTGCAGGCGCAGCTTGCCGCGGCCCTCCACCGTGCCCCAGCCGCCGGCGACGTTCTGGCCCCTGTCGAGGAAGTCGCGCAACGCCGTGCCGGGCTTGGCCGCGGGCAACTGGG
The DNA here is from genome assembly GCA_001725155.1 of Lysobacteraceae bacterium SCN 69-320. GTDB lineage: Bacteria > Pseudomonadota > Gammaproteobacteria > Xanthomonadales > Rhodanobacteraceae > Tahibacter. The sequence continues at coordinate 25,827 of MEFP01000002.1, forward strand.
CCGAGGCCATGCTGGTCACACCCTTGAGGCTCATCCAGTAGAACAGGCCCTGGCCGGACGCGTCGATGTCCTTCTCGCTGGCCTGCATCGCATGCGGCCGCGTCTGTGCGGTCTGCTGCAGCAGCAGGTCCAGCGCCGGTGCCGAGGCGGCCATGCCGAACAGGCCGTAGAGGCGCTGCGTGGCCGCATCGAAGCGCAGGTGGCCGTTGCTCGACACCTTGCCCTTGCCGTCGGCGTCCAGCGGCGCGATCGGCGTCGGCAGCTGCAGTTCGGCCAGCCGCGCGTTCAGCGCGGCCACGTCGGCGAACTTCAGCGGTGCGCAGATCAGCACGTTGCTGGCCGGGTTGGCGATATCGCTGCCGTCGACGACGGCGATTTCGACCGGGCCGCTGAGATCTTCGAGCAGCAGGGCCAGCGCCGGCGCGAGGCCGGCCTTCTGCAGCAGCGGCTCCTTGGCGATGCCGGCGCGCAGGTCGCCGATCAGTTTCGTGTGCGCCTCGCTGGCCAGCGCCGCGTCGAGCGCGCGGCCGTTCGGCGCCGCGGTCAGGCTCCAGGGCGAGGGGATGCGCAGGTAGGCCACGGTGTGCTCGGGCAGGCGTTCGCGCAGCCAGGCCGGGTTCGCGATCGCCGCGGCGGCGCGCTGGGCTGCAGCGGCATCGAGCTTGACCGCTGCCGGCGCGCCGGCGGGCTCCTTGCTGCAGGCGGTCATCAGGCCCAGGCCGGCGACGATGGCAGCGGCGAGCAGGGAACGTCGGATCAGGGACATGCGGTTTCTTCCTTGGGGTGGTGAAGCGACTAGGATCGCAGCGGCCGGGCCGCGCGGCGAATGGATGCCGCCGGCATTGTCGGCGGGCGGGGAAGGTGAATCGGACAGGGCGAATCGGGACATCCATTTTCCCTGAAAGAACCGAAGCCCGGGCCCCCTCGAATCGGGGCTGCCTGCACAGATCGGAAAATCGGCAGGTGCCGGGTTACCGGATCGGGACACCCATTTTTCACCCCCGCGCCGTCCGCGGACCGGCCGGCCGGGAGCTCACGGTTTCTCCGGCCGTCGCGGCTCACTGAGTCGAGCGAATTGATGAGCGAATTGAGGACACCCAACTTTCTTCAAGCCAGGACACCCAGGTTCCCGGCCGTCCGGCCCCCGCCCTGGAAGGCATCCGCTTCCGGCGCCGCAGCCGCGAGACAATCTGGACATCGCCCGGCCCGGCATCCTAAACGACGAGTCCGCCACGGCGCCCTGACGTTCTGTCCAGCGCGGGCAGCGGCGCTATCATGCGCGCCCCATTTCCGGAGAAACGCATGAGCAACGAACTGATCGCCCATATCGCCACCGGCCGCGGCACGATCCACGTGCGCCTGCACGCCGACAAGGCACCGGTGACTGTCGCGAACTTCGTCAATCTGGCCCAGCGCGGCTACTACGACAACCTGAATTTCCACCGCGTGATCCCGGATTTCATGATCCAGGGCGGCTGCCCGCACGGCAGCGGCATGGGCGGCCCGGGCTACAAGTTCGAGGACGAATGCCGTCCGGACCTCAAGCACAACAAGCCCGGTATCCTGTCCATGGCCAATGCGGGCCCGGGCACCAACGGCAGCCAGTTCTTCATCACCCACGTGCCGACAAACTGGCTCGACGGCAAGCACACGGTGTTCGGCGAAGTCGTCGGCGCCGATGACCAGAAGATCGTCGATGCGATCCGCGGCGGCGACAAGATCGGCTCGATCCGCATCGAAGGCGATGCCTCGGCGCTGCTGGCCGCACAGAAGGCGCGCATCGACGAATGGAACGCCAAGCTCGACGCGGCCGGCTTCAAGGCCAAGTAAGTCGGTGCGGAATCGTGCGGCCGGCGCTGCGCTGCCGGCCGCCGGGCTGGAGCCGCGGCGCCGGCATTCGCGGTCCGGACGCCGCAGCGGCGTTCCGGACCGCATGCGCTGCGGTGGTTACGACGCGTTCGACCGGGTCCCGACGCGGTACAGGGCCAGCAGGATCAGCGAGCCGATGATGCCGCCGATGTAGCCCGAAGGCTGGAAGCCGCCGCCGGCCGGCGCGCCAAAGATCAGGCCGCTCAGGAAACCGCCGACGAACATGCCGGCGACACCGATCAGACCGGTCACGAAGAAGCCGCCGGGGTCCTTGCCCGGCATCAGCAGCTTCGCAATGACGCCGATAACAAGTCCCGCGAGGAACATACCAATCCAGTGCAGCATCTGTGCATCCTCCGTGGTCAAGGTTCTTTGCCGCCCGCGCACTCTACCGCGCTGCGCTTATGGCCAAAAGTCGGGCCGGATGCTGCACCGCACTGTGCTAGCATCTCGCGCCGATTTTTTTCCTCTCCCCCCGACGAGAACGCACATGCTCAAGTTAGCCGCCCGCATGGGTCGCGCAAAGCCCAGCGCCATCATGGCCGTCGCCGAGAAGGCCAAGCAGCTCAAGGCAGAGGGCCGCGACATCGTCAGCTTCTCCATCGGCGTGCCGAACTTCCTGCCGGGGGAGCACGTCTACGCGGCGGTGCGCGAGGCGCTGTCCAAGGACTCGGGCCAGTACGGTTCCAATCGCGGTTCCGACGCGCTGCTCGATGCGTATCTGAAGCATCTCGAGGAAGTCGGCCTGACCGGCTACACGCGCAAGAACGTCGCCACCGGCATCGGCGCCAAGCACGTGCTCTACAACCTGGCCGAGGCGCTGCTCGATCCGGGCGACACCATCGCCTTCGCCGTTCCGTACTGGACCACCTACGTCGACATCGCCGACATCGTCGGCGCGCAGACCCGTCTGCTGCCGTGCCCGGCCGAACAGAACTACAAGCTCACGCCGGCCCAGCTCGATGCGGCGCTGGCCGGAGTCAAGGTGTTCCTGTTCAACAATCCGTCCAATCCGACCGGCATGGTCTACAGCAAGGACGAGATCGCCGCACTGGCCGACGTGCTCGTGAAGCATCCGGACGTCTGGATCATCTGCGACGACATCTACAACCGCATGGTGTTCGACGGCCTGGGTTACCACAACTTCGTCAACGCGCGCCCCGAGCTGCGCGATCGCGTGATCCACGTCGATTCGATCTCCAAGACCTACGGCATGCCCGGCTGGCGCGTCGGCTTCATCGCCGGCCCCGAAGTCGTGGCCCAGGCCATGGTCACGATGAATTCCAATCACATCACCAACCTGCCGGAAATCGTCACGGCCGCCGCGGTCGCCGCGCTGACCGGTCCGCAGGACGTGCCGACGCAGAAGAACGCCGAGTTCCAGGCCAAGCGCGATCAGGTGCTGGCCATGCTCGATGCGCTGCCCGGCGTGAAGTGCCCGCGGCCGCAGGGCGCGTTCTATGTGTTCCCGGACATTTCCTGCGCGTTCGGCAAGCAGCACAACGGCACGCCGATCAACAGCGACGTGGATTTCTGCAACGCGCTGCTGCAGTCCAAGGGCGTGGCCTGCGTGCCAGGTTCGGCCTTCGGCGAACCCAAGGGGCTGCGCATCTCCTATACCTGTCCGACCGCGCAGCTCGCCGACGGCCTGAAGCGCTTCGCCGAGTTCTTCGCCGAGCTGCACTGAGCCGCGCGTGAAGATCAGCCCGTTTCAGCTGTTCGCGATCACCGGCATCGTGCTGCTGGCCGCGCTGGTCTGGAATGCCAAGCGCGAGATCGACCGCGCCGATCCGCGCCGGCAGACCGGCGACAGCGGCATCGTCATGCTCGGCGCGAGCTGGTGCGGCTACTGCAAGCGGCTGAAGGCGGCGCTGGAGCAGGCCCGGGTGCCCTATACCGAACTCGACGTCGAGGACGGCGGCGCTGGACATGACGCCTTCGTCGCGCTCGGCGGTCGCGGCGTGCCGGTCACGGTGATCGGCCAGGACGTGGTCTACGGCTACAACACGACGCGCCTCGGCCAACTGCTGGCCGAGCGCGGCCATGCGGTGCAACTGCAATAACCCCATCCCGGAAACGGGTCCGCCCGTTTCCCCGACCGGCGGGCAGGGCCCGCCACAGAGCCAGGAGTCACTATGAAAGCCCCCGTTCGAGTTGCCGTCACCGGTGCCGCCGGCCAGATCGGCTATGCGCTGCTGTTCCGTATCGCCGCCGGCGACATGCTCGGTCCGGATCAGCCGGTCATCCTGCATCTGCTGGAGATCACCCCGGCGCTGCCGGCCCTGCAGGGCGTCGTGATGGAACTCAACGACTGCGCGTTCCCGACCCTGCACGGCGTCGTCGCGACCGACGATGTCAACGTTGCGTTCAAGGACGTCGACTACGCGCTGCTCGTCGGCGCGCGTCCGCGCGGCCCGGGCATGGAGCGCAAGGACCTGCTCGAAGCCAACGGCGCGATCTTCGCCCCGCAGGGCAAGGCCATCAACGACCACGCCAAGCGCAACGTCAAGGTGCTCGTCGTCGGCAATCCGGCCAACACGAACGCGCTGATCGCCCAGCAGAACGCGCCGGATCTCGACCCGAACTGCTTCACCGCGATGGTGCGCCTGGACCACAACCGCGCGATCAGCCAGCTGGCCGAGAAGACCGGCGCGCTGAACACCGACATCGGCAAGGTCACCATCTGGGGCAACCACAGCTCGACCCAGTACCCTGACGTGCACCACGCGACGGTCAAGGGCAAGCCGGCGCTGGAGCAGATCGACCAGGCCTGGTACGAAGGCACCTTCATCCCGACCGTGCAGCAGCGCGGTGCGGCCATCATCAAGGCGCGCGGCGCGTCCTCGGCCGCCTCGGCCGCCTCGGCGGCGATCGACCACATGCGCAACTGGGCGCTCGGTACGGCCGAGGGCGACTGGGTCTCGATGGGCATCCCGTCCGACGGCAGCTACGGCATCGCGCCGGGCGTGATCTACGGCTATCCCTGCACCTGCAAGGACGGCAAGTACCAGATCGTGCAGGGCCTGGCCATCAACGAGTTCTCGCGCGCGCGCATGGACGCGACCGACAAGGAACTGCGCGAAGAGCGCGCCGGCGTCGAGCATCTGTTCGCGAAGAAGTAACTTCTGTTTGTAGTTGTAAGCAGCTTTGCAATAAATAAGGCGGCATTAGTCGCCTTATTTATTTATATCTCGCTGAGGGGGCAAAGTGGTCAGCGTTTTGAAGGGAATGTCGAAATAATCCCAAAAACCAATACCGCTACTCCTATGAGGAGCATATATAGAGCTGCTGCCTCAATTTTTCCTGTCCCTGTTAGTGCCTCCCACGCCTTGTCGGCACCTAGACCCGTAAGCAGACCGCCAACAGCTAAAGCAATTTGTCCCAGCGGTGACTGCTGGTCTCTTCTCGAAAGCAGTCGGATGGCTTGAAGCGCATGATGCTGGGTGACTAAGCGCTCTCCTTCGTCGCGTTTTGCAATGAGAATCGCCACGCTATAGGTATCGCGAACAAAATCCCGTGCAGCTGCTTTGAATACACGGATTGCAGATTCTCTTATGTCTGCACTCTTTTGAAGCGCTTCAATTTCAGCATCCGAGAATGCAACTACCTCGGCTACGCTTTCGTTTATATCTATCTCATCTGGACCAGTATTGACGACGGCCATTTGAGCAACAGCTTTTGCAATTGCTGAATCTATGGGGTTGCTTCCAATTTCGTTGTGCATCGGCACGGACGATCGTGGCTGCCTGGAGCGAGGCTTGCTCATGGCCTATCTCCGGGGCGCTTGTCGAGAAGGTCCTTCAGACGAACGCGTGCTCTATGTAGGGTGCGATCAAAATGTTCCGAAGACAGCCCATATTCCTTGATTATTTTTGCCTTGTCCTCGCCAAGTACCAAATATTTTGTGAGCAAATCCCGGTCTCGCTGCATTGGCAACTCTTCAAGCAGTGAGGTAATTAGAGCAACTAGCTCGGAAAATTCTATCGACTCGCGCGGGTCGGGTGCGGTAGAAGATTCCTCGACTGATTCGATCTCGTGGATCGCTCGACGCGATCGACGTTCCTCTGATGCGGAAATTCTAGTTGCTGTCGCTTCCAGAAGATCATAGATCTCTGAGTCGGGTGTCCGTGTTGTGCGCAGTCTTGCTAGAGCAATAACAAATGTTTCTTGCACGAGATCCCTGGCGCGTTCAGTGTGGCCGGGCATCTTTTTTGCGATTAAACGAAACAAGTCGCTTGAGTACTGGGTTACTAAGGTCGTTTCCGCAGTTCTATCACCGGAAAAAATCCTATAACCAAGAGAATTGGTCTGGCCACTTTTGTCTGGCATTTCACTGTGTATGTTATGCGCCGATGATTTCATGCGCGCGCCACCGCTGAATTCGCTATTTCCGCGTATGCTGCGATATTTGGGCCATGCTACCACTCTCGCTCTTTATGTGGTTGATGGCCGAGCAGGTGGCCACGTCGCCGCAGAAACCAGTGGCGCGAACTCAAGATTGCCTGTTCCCAGTCATGCCTTAACCAGCCCCGTAGTGCCCGGGGCTTCGATTTAGGTGTCATGGCGTTCCGGTTCAGCGTGGAAAATCAGTCGCCGTCCTTGGCCAATACCAGCTTGTAGATCACGCCGCCCAGTGCCGCGCCGACCAGCGGGGCGAGCCAGAACAGCCAGAGCTGCTGCACCGCCCAGCCGCCGGCGAACAGGGCGACGCCGGTGCTGCGTGCCGGATTCACCGAGGTGTTCGTGACCGGGATGCTGATCAGGTGGATCAGGGTCAGGCACAGGCCGATCGCGATCGGCGCGAAGCCGGCCGGCGCGCGGCTGTCGGTGGCGCCGAGGATCACGATCAGGAAGAACGCGGTCAGCACGATCTCACAGACCAGTGCCGCCTGCAGCGAATAGCCGCCGGGCGAATGCTCGGCGTAGCCGTTGGAGGCGAAGCCGGCCGTGACGTCGAACCCGGCCTTGCCGCTGGCGATCAGGTACAGCACGCCGCCGGCCGCGATGCCGCCGAGCACCTGGGCGATCACGTAGCCGAGCAGATCCTTGGCCGGAAAGCGGCCGCCGACGACGAGGCCCAGCGACACCGCCGGGTTGAAATGGCCGCCGGAGATGTGGCCCACCGCATAGGCCATGGTCAACACGGTCAGGCCGAAGGCCAGCGCGACGCCGGCGAAGCCTATGCCCAGGGTCGGCACGGCCGCCGCGAGCACGGCGCTGCCGCAGCCGCCGAGCACGAGCCAGAACGTGCCGAGAAATTCCGCACCGAGACGCTTTCCCATGCTCATCGCTGTTTCTCCGTCGCAGGGACGATGCGGGAATCGGGCTCGCGGCGGCGCACCGTCCCAGGACCGCGCCGCGAGCCGCCGTCGCGGCAGGCGCGACGAACCGGCCCATTCGTACCACGCGGCGCCGGCGTACAGAAAGTAAATTTGTATTGTGGGCACCTCGAAGTTTTCCGAGGTGCCCTGTTACTGACCGGCGTCGCAGCTTGCTGCGCTGCAGCGCAACGGGCCCATTGCCGGCACCGGAAATTGCGCATACGCTGGCGAGCGGTGCCACGTCCGTGGCGCCCACTGCCGGGGGGCGGTGACTACATCACACCGAGGAACACGTCATGCAGAAACTGTGTGCAGGTTTTGCCGTGCTTGTGTTGGGGATGGGTGGGATTTCGGCGGCCAATGCGGCCGGCCTGGAACTGCGTCTGAGCGAGCCGGCGCAGAAGGATTTCGGCAGCGGCAAGATCGTCTACAGCGTGAGCAATACGACGAATGCGCCGGTACAGCTGCTGCGCTGGCAGACGCCGCTGGACGGCGTCGACAACAACCTGTTCGCGGTCACGCAGAACGGCCAGCCGGTCGCCTATGTCGGCCGCATGGTCAAGCGCGCCGCGCCGACCGACAAGGACTACGTCGAACTCGCGCCGGGCCAGAGCCTCAGCGTCGAAGTCGACTTGTCGGCGTACTACGACATGCGCAAGGGCGGCCAATTCACCGTGCGCTACGCGCGCAGCGCCGCCGACGTGGTGCGCGACGCGGCCGACGCCAAGCGCGGCGGCGTGCAGGGCGGTATCGTCGATTTCGAGCGTCCGTCCGGCGACAGCGTGACGATCTACGCCGACCCGGCGGCGGATGCCTTCGACGGCCAGGACAAGGCCAGCGGCGGCGTCGGCATCTTCGCGGCGACGAACAGTTACGTCGGCTGCAGCACGACGCGGCAGAGCCAGATCGCCACGGCGCGCAATTCGGCCTCGACCTACGCGAACAACTCCAAGAGCTATCTGACTGCCGGCACCCAGGGCAGCCGCTACACCTGGTGGTTCGGCACCTACAACAGCTCGCGCTATTCGACGGTGCGCACGCACTTCAACAATATCTACAGCGCACTGACCTCGCAGCCGTTCACGTTCGACTGCACCTGCACCGACAGCGCCTACGCCTACGTCTATCCGAACCAGCCGTACAAGGTCTATCTGTGCAATGCGTTCTGGTCGGCGCCGAACACCGGCACCGATTCCAAGGCCGGCACCATCATCCACGAGACCAGTCACTTCACCGTGATGGGCGGCACCGATGACTGGGCCTACGGCCAGACCGCGGCGCACAACCTCGCCGGCAGCAACCCGTCGCGCGCGGTCGACAACGCCGACAGCCACGAGTATTTCTCCGAGAACACGCCGGCGCGCAACTGAGCCGGATCGTTCGGGTGATTGCTGAAACAGGGCCGGCTTGCCGGCCCTGTCTTTTTTTGCCGCGGAGCAGCCGTCGGCGAGTTGCGAGCGTGAGCAGCGAGTTCTGCGGCCGGTCGACTGCAGCGGCCGCCGGAGATTCCGCGATGTTGCGGTTCGCCTTGCGGCTCACCGCAACCGATGCCGTCCGCACGCCACCCGGCAGGTTGTGGTGAGCGCAGCGAACCGCAACTTCACCGCCGTCACCATCACTACTTTCACCATCGCCGTCGTCGTTGCTGCACGAGCCGCCACAGTGCCACGCCGCGATGCTGCATCACCGGGACCCCAGCTCGCGCCGGCGGAACCAGCCGGCGATGCTCAACCGTTCGCGCGTCGCCGGCAGCACCTCGTGTTCGATGTCGGCGGACAGGAACAGGACCAGGGTGCCGGCTTGCGGTGCAATGTCGTGCAGGCGGTTGCCCAGGTGCAGGCGCAGCGCGCCGCCGTCGTTGGCCTGCCAGTCCGGATTGAGGTAGCAGACCGAGGACAGCACGCGCGCATCGTCGTCGCGGAAGCGGTCGCGGTGGCGCGCATAGCCGGCACCGGGCGGGTAGACCGCGTAGTGCGCTTCCACTGATTCCAGGCCGAGCAGCAGGCGTTCGTTGAGACCGCGGCGCAGCGCATCCATGGCTTGCCAATAGGCCGCCTGCGGCGGGCTCAGCGCGTCCGGTTCGAACCAGCGCGTGCGGTCGCCGCGCAGGCCGCCCTCGCGGCGGCCGGACTCGCGCCCGGTCGCTGCGGGCGTCAGCGCGGCGGCGGCGTCGAGCGCGCGGCAGTCGGCGGCCAGCGCCGCGGCTTCTGCCGCGCTGAGAAACGCTGGCAGCACGATCCAGCCCTGGGCGGTCAGCGCGTCGGCTATCGCATTGAGATCGGCGGTTTGCGGCATCATCTGCGTTCGTGTCGTTCCGGCCTGTGCTGGTTTCCCACAATACCCGTCGCCTCGTCGGCGTGACAGGACAGCGAATGTTTTCCCAACTCCCGCCCGTCATCCGCGCGCTGCTGATCGCCAACGTCGGCATCTACCTGTTGCAGATGCTGCTCGGCGAGCCGGCGCTGCTCGATTTCGCGCTGTGGCCCCTGGGCGAGCGCAGCGGCATGATGCCCGACGGCAGCACGATCACGGTCGGTTTCGAGGTCTGGCAACTGCTGACCTACGGCTTCCTGCATTCGGGACCGACGCATCTGCTGATGAACATGCTCGCGCTGTTCATGCTCGGCGGCCCGATCGAGCGCGTGCTCGGCAGCCGGCATTTCCTGATCTACTACCTGGTCTGCGTGGTGGGTGCGGCGCTGGCCCAACTGCTGACGATCGAGTATTTCACCGGCGGCTTCTATCCGACCGTCGGTGCCTCGGGTGGCGTGTTCGGCGTATTGCTCGCCTTCGGCCTGTTCTTTCCGCGCGAGAAGCTCATCCTGTTTCCGATTCCGGTGCCGATCTCGGCCTGGCTGTTCGTCACCCTGTACGGCCTGGCCGAGCTGCTGTTCGGCGTGAGCGGCACCTTGGCCGGTGTCGCGCACTTCGCCCATCTCGGCGGCATGCTCGCCGGCTTCCTGCTGCTGCAGTACTGGCGCGGCCGGCTGCCGTGGAAGCAGCGCGGTTGAGACCGGCCTGCCGCGGCATCCGCGGTGCGGCGCCGCCGTGCGGCGGCTGATCCCCGCCGCCGGCGTTTCCTGCCGGCGGGACCGGATGGCGGCGAAGACCTGAACCGGATTCCGCTCCGCGGCGGCTTGCGGGTGCGCGCCGCGGACCGGGTCGGCCCGGCGCGCCGCTGCGATCCGTTCGTCACGGCGGCCGCGGCCTGCGCGGCGCGCTTGCCAAGCTCCCGCGGTCTGGACAAGCTTGCCGCCTTCCGCCGCCGCTGCGCGCACCGCAAGGTTCCATGAATCAGCCGCTGGTCGTCGTCTGGCTCGTCATCGTCAACAGCGTCATGTTCACGGCGCAATTGTTCCTGGGCGACCGCATGCTCGTGCATCTCGCGCTGTGGCCGCCCGGCGAGCACCTGCTCGGCTCGGCCGGCGGTCGCGACATCGTCGCCGGCTTCCAGCCGCTGCAGCTGCTGAGCTACGGCTTCCTGCATGCGGACTTCGTCCACATCGCGCTGAACCTGCTTGGCCTGATGGTGTTCGGGCCATTGCTGGAGCGCTGCATGGGCAGCGGTCCGTTCCTCTTCTACTACCTGTTCTGCCTGGTCAGTGCCGGTGTCTGCCAGCTGCTGTTCGGCCTTGGCGACGGCGTCGGCGCGACCCTCGGTGCCTCGGGCGCGATCTATGGGCTGCTCGTCGCTGCGGCGCTGCTGTATCCGCAGCGGCGCCTGCGCCTGTTTCCGCTGTCGTTGGCGCCGCAGCTGCGCACGCTCGCCATCGTGCTCGGCGGCATTTCGGTGCTGCACGGCGTACTCGGCAGCCAGGCCGGCGTCGCCCATTTCGCCCATCTCGGCGGCATGGTCGGCGGCTGGCTGCTGGTGCAGTACTGGCGCGGGCGGCTGCCGCTGCGGCCGCGCCGCTGGCTGGTGCCGTGAGCGCCGCGCCGGCACCGGCGCCGGATGTGGCATCGTATGCCGTGACGGCCGCGGACGCAGGTGCGGCCCGCCCCTCGATCAAGGATGTTCCGGATGAGTGAAAAAAATCATTTTTCCATGATTCGCGGTTTCCACCTGGCCGACTGGTTCACCCTGGCCAATGCGGCCTGCGGCATGGCGGCCGTGTTCGCGGCCATGGCCAGCATCGCGCCGGGCAGCCGCGTCAGCCTGCTGCTGGCCGCGGCGTTCATTCCGGCGGCGTTCGTGTTCGACGTGCTCGACGGACGCATCGCGCGCTGGCGCCAGCAGCAGTCTGCGCTCGGCCGCGAGCTCGATTCGCTGGCCGACGTGATTTCGTTCGGCGTCGCTCCGGCAGCCATCGGCTTCGCCGCCGGTCTGCACGGTTTCTGGGACTGCATCATCCTCGGCTATTTCGTCTGCTGCGGCGTCAGCCGTCTGGCGCGCTACAACATCACGGCCGAGGCGCTGTCCTCCAACGAGAGCGGCAAGGTCAAATACTTTGAAGGCACGCCGATCCCGACCAGTCTGCTGCTGGTCGTCGTGCTCGCGGTCGCCGCCTGGCGGGGTCGCATCGGCGAGGCCGTGTGGCTCGGTGCCGTCGAGCTTGGGCCCTGGACCCTGCATCCGCTCGCGCTGATGTTCGCCGTCTCGGGCTCGCTGATGATCAGCAAGACCTTGCGCATTCCCAAGCTCTGAGCCGGCTTCCCTGCGCCGCCTCCGCATCGCCGTCGTCACGTCTTCCGGTCGGCGCTGCCCATCCGCCACCAGGTCGCCGGCGCCTGGCTCAATGCGCGATGACCATGTCGCCGGGCCTGCAGCGCGCGATCGACTTCGCCGCTGACGAGATCAAGCCCGTCGAACTGCACCGGCAGGCCCGCGCAGTACGGCGGATCGGGGCCATCGCAGATCTGGAAGTGCAGGTGCGGCTCGGCGGAATTGCCCGAGTGGCCGCGTTTGCCGAGCGTTTGTCCGGCGGCGGACCGTGGCGCCGACCCCGACCCGCAGCGAGCCCGGCACGAGGTGCGAACAGCTGGAGAACTCGCCGTTGCCGTGGTCGGCCACGACCTGGCTGCCGCGGGCTCTGGACTTGTCCGCGGCCAGCAGCGTCGCCGGGTTCTGCATCGCACGCTGCAGATAGTCCGGCCTGCTCGCGTCGGCACAGCGCAGCAGGCCGGCATCTTCGGCGAGATCGTCGACCGCACCGCGGCCGCAGCATCGCCGTGGCCGCCCGCGACTGCCTGATGCGGCGGGTATCGCGGGGTCATTTCGCGCTGATCGTTGGCTTGTCGTCGGCACGCTGCCGTGGCGCCGCGTTGCCGCGGCGGGGCGGACGCTGCAGCGCTGGGGCGGTTTGACGCCGGCCGCAGCGGGGGCGACGATCCCGCTCCCTGTCCACGGTCGCGCCGATGTCGTCCAGCTTCCCGTCTGCCGCGAGCTACCGGTTCGGCCAGGTCGAGTTCGACACGGGCGCGTTCCAGCTGCGCACCGCCGGCATGGCGCAGGACTGCCCGGCACGCGCGCTGCGCCTGCTGCAGCTGCTCTGCGCTTCGCCAGGCCGTCTGTTCGCGCGCGAAGAGCTCATCGCCGTGCTGTGGCCGGGCCGGCGCCTGGTGTCCGACGAATCGCTGAGCCAGGTCATCTTCAAGTTGCGCACCGCGCTGGGCGCCGACGGCGAGCGCCTGGTCACCATGCGCGGCGCCGGTCTGCGTCTGGAAGGGCCGGTTGCGGCGGCGGCCTCGCCGGCCGGGCCGCTGGACCGATCCGAAATCGAGGCGACAGGTGACCGCGCGCCGCCACCGGGTGCCGACCGTGCGACCGGCGACGTTGCCGCGGCGAGCGGGCATGCGCCGCACGCTGCAGCGGCGAGCCCGCTGTGCGAGCCTTCGCCGGTTATCGCAGCCGGCAGGCCGCAACCGATGACCGATGCGGCTGCCGTGTCCTTGCCGCCGCCCTCGTCGAGGGGCTCGCCAGCGGTTGAATCCCATCTGCGAATTTCAATGCGCCGCGGCCGCCGGCTGTTCCTGGTCGCCGCGGCGCTGCTCGTCGCTGCCGTCGTCGGCACCTTGTGGCTGTCGCGGCCGACGGCTGTGCCGGCAGCCGACTGGGCCCTGGCGCGGGGCTGGGGATTCTCGGCCGACAACCTGCATGCGAGCCGGCCGGAGAGTGCCGCGCGCGTCCTGCAGGCGCTCGCGGCCGACGCCGCCGGCGACCGTGCCCGGGCGCAGGTCCTGCTCGCGGCCGTTCACGACGGCGATTCGACCACCCCGCTGCCCGCGCTGTTGCTGACGATCTGGCGCGCCGGCGCCGGCGACCGCGAGCAGGCCGCGCGCTGGCTGCAGCAGGCGCGCACGCGGGCAGCGGTCGAGCCCGACGCCCTGATCGCGGCCTATCTGATTCTGGCGCAAGCCTTCGCCGATGGCCGCAGCATCGACAGCAAGGCCGCGATCGGCGCGCTGCTGGATCTGCGCGCGGACGCCTGGATCCTGCGCTACGCCGTCGCCCAGCTGCTGCATCAGCGCGGTCAGGACGAACTCGCGCTGCAGGAGCTGCGCAAGATCCCGGTGACCGCGCTCGACGACCGGCGTGTCGAGGATCTGCTCGCGCTGCGCGCGGCGCTCGGCGATGCGGCCGGCGTGCGCACGGTGCTGCGGCGGCTCGACGCGCAGCGCAATCCGGTCGCCACGGCCGCCGTGGGCGCACTGCTGGCCTACAGCAGCGGCGACGTCGCACAGGCGCGCCGGGCGTTCGACGACACCGCTGAACTCGCGCGCCGCGGCGACCGCGACGATTGGGCCCTGCGCGCGCCGCTGCTCGGCGCCGCGCTCGCGTTCGAGCAGTACGACCTGGCCGATGCGCGCCGCCGCCTCGACGAGGCGCTCGCGCGGGCGCGCGAAAAGCGCGAGACGCTGAGCCTGCTCGACGCGAACCTCATGCTCGCCCAGGTCGCGCAGCGCCAGGGCGACACGGCGACGCGCGACGCCGCGCTGGATCGCGCCGCCATGCAGGCGCGCGATTCCGGCGACACGCTCTGGCCCAGACTCGTGCGCATAGTGGCGCTGAGGCTGGGCGGCGACGCGCCGGATGTGCCGCCGGCCGACGACGCCGATCTCGTCGCTCAGGACATCGCTCCGCTGCTGCAGCTGCGCCTGGCCCTGCGCGACGGCGACACCGTGCGCGCAGCCGCGCTGCTGCAGGGGGGCGCCGACCGCAAGGCCAGCCTGTTCGCCGAGGAATGGGCGCTGGCGGCGGCCGAACTCGGCCGGCCCTGGCCGCCGCTGCGGCGCCGCGATCCGCCGGTCATGCCGTATTTCCGCCTGATGGCCTGGGCGGCGCTGCAGCCGCGCTGAGCATCGCCGCCGTGCGCGCCTCGCGCTGACCGCACGGGCCGTTTCGCGGTACGTGCGAACGGCCGGGATGGCGCCGGAAGCCTCCGCACCTGCGCTATCTCGATCCACCGTATCTCGATCCACCGTGCTGCAAACGCAGGTCGACTGCGTGCCGTGCGGATCCTGCCGTGCCGCAGCGGGCGCGGCGCCGATGAGAGAACGCCTGCCATCGCGACACCGTTGATGGCGAGCCGCTGCCGACGGCCGCACCGAGGGCAGTCGCCGCTTGCGTTCGGCGCTCATCGGCGCAGGCTAGGCCGGCGACGGCGCGGAAACGGAATCCGCGCCGCCGTCTCAGGGGCGCCACGGACGTCCTCGCGACGGCCGTTGCGGCAGCGCGCGATCTCGCGCCGCAGCGAAAGGGGGAAATCGCATGTTCGCCACTCGTCTTGCCTGCACCGTAATCGGTCTGCTGCTCGCCGGTACCGTCATGCCGGCCGCTGCCAGCCAGCTCGCGCCCCGGTCCGCCGACGAAATCGCGGCCGCGCCGCGCATCGTCGTCGCCGATCTGGAATCGGCGCAGTCACGCTGGAATCCGCAGCACACCCTGATCCTTACCGACTACGTGTTCCGCCGCGTTGAAATCTTGCGTGGCGATTTCAATGATCGCTTCGTGCTGACCCAGGGCGGCGGCCGCGTCGGCGACGAGACGCACCAGCTCAGCCACCTGCCGCAATTCCGTCCCGGCGTGCGCTATCTGCTGATCCTCGATGCAGCCGACAATCCGGTGTTTTCGCCGGTGCGCTACGGCGCGGCCGGCGCGCTGGAGATCGACCAGGCCGCTGCGCGGATCCGCGGCGGTGAATCGCTGGCCGAGTTCCGCGCACGCGTGGGGCGCAGCCGCGTCATCGACGACGCGGCGCTGCGGCCGGCACCGCACGGCGAGCACTATCCGGCTGCGCACTGGCGTCCCGACGAAACTCCGGCGGCGCAGCCGGCTTCCGCGGTGCGGCGGCCGGCCGAGGCCGCGCCGGCGCCGGTACCGCCGGCGCGCGATCAGGCGTCGGCGCCGTTCGGTCTGCCGGCGGCCGTGGAGCCCGCGTCGCCGTTCGTGCCCGATTATCTCGTGCAGCGCTGGCCGGCGCCGACCATCACCTTCAATCCGCTGCCGCTGACCTGGATCTGGTCGCCGGCGGATCAGAACCAGATGGCGGAATGGAACCACTACGGCGACATCTTCCGCGTGCAGGCGCCGACCGGCACCTGGGGCTGGGGCAACGGTCGCTACGACCTTGCCGGCTTTCCGAGCGACGCCGACATGACGGCGCAGTTCGGCGCGGCCTGGGGCACGACCACCCTGGCCATCTGCTATACGCGCTGGAACGGCAACGGCCCGATCATCGAAGCGGACATCGCCGTGAATCCGGCCTACAGCTGGACGCTCGACGACGCCTACGGCACGCAGGGCGACAGCACGACGCCCTGGAGTTTCCGCCAGGCCCTGCTGCATGAGCTCGGTCATTCCTGGGGCCTGCAGCATCCGTGGGAAACGCAGAACGTATTCTGGCCGTCGACGATGAACTACGGACCGAAATGGGCGCGCGATCCGACCTTGCAGGCGGACGACACGGCGGCCATCCGCTCGGTCTATCCGGGCATCGGCCTGCACGACGGCAGTCTGGTCATGTATCGCACCGACGACAGCAGCGCGAGCAACAACGCGCTCTATTCCTCGTCGACGCCGGCGTTTTCCAGCTATACGCACGGCCAGAGCATCGGCTTCAACGGTGCGGTCACCCTGCAGAATCTCGGCACCGACAATCTGGTCAATCCGGCCGTCGACGTGTATCTGAGCGGCGCGCGCATGGCCTACGACAGCAGCGTCTATCTCGGCCGCAGCAATTACCTCACGACCGTGCCGCCGTTCCCGAACAGCATCGCGCTGCTCAATCTGGGCAGCTATCCGCTCGCCGACAGCGTGCCGGTCGGCATCTACTATCCGGTGATCTACCTGGCCGGCAGCGGCGGCACCGAGGCCTATACTGCCAACAACTCCGCCTGGGGGCGCTACGAGTATCCGATCGCGATCAACAACGCCGTGACGACCCTGCTGCCGACGCCGGCCGTGCAGACCACCGCCCTGGGCCGCATCGGCCCGCGCGGGCAATGGAAATACGCGCTGGCCGCGCAAGCCGGATACACGTATACCTTTTCCACCTGTGGGCTTGCGAGCTTCGACACCGTCATCGAGATCCGCGGCGCGTTCCCGACCGTCGCCGCCGACGACAGCTGCGGCACGCAGAGCCTGCTGGTCTGGACCAGCAATGCGACCCAGGCCGTGACCGTCGTCGTCCAGGGGTTCAACGCCAGCGCACAGGGCGCGTTCCAGCTGGACTACAGCGGCGGCAACGACCGGATCTTCGCGTCGGATTTCGGCGGTTGATGCGGCGAGCGGCAAATGCCGGCACGGCGTTCGTTGGCGTGGACGCGTAGTCGCAGGCGGGCGCGAACCCTCGCCGCCGGTACCGTCGCCGCGGCCGTCGATCGGCGTGCGCCTGCGGTCGCGCTGCCCTGACTTGCGGGGCGCAAGCACTGCGCTGCCTTCGGCTGTCTGCGCACGACAGCGCCTGACATCGGCGCTTGGCCCAAAGGCATAATGCCCGCCCGCCTCCCGAGCGTGCGCACATGTTCCGATATGGCCGCTGGTTCACCCTGATCCTGGCGTTGTCTGCGTTGCCGGCGGCCGCCGTCACCCTGGAGCAGGTCAACCGGACCACGATCGCTGCGCCGATGGATGCGAATGGCGATTCGATGGCGCCGACGCACGTAAGCCGCGATGGCCGCTACGCCCTGTTCATCTCGGAGGCGGCCAATCTGGTCGCCGGCGACACCAACGACGTTGCCGATCTGTTTCTCTATGACGCGGTTGCCGATCAGGTGGAGCGCATCAACCTGGGCAGCGGCGGAACCCAGTCGAACGAGAGCATCTCCGGTGCCGTGGCCGTTACCGCCGACGGTCGTTGGGTGTTCTTCACCAGCAATGCGTTGGATCTTGTGCCCGACGCGGTCCTGCACCCAGCGCAGATCTACCTGCGTGATCGCGCGACCGGCACGACGACGCTGTTGATTCGCGGCGGCGATGATTTGCCGTTGAGTGACTCCACGTATCTCGCCGACGCGAGTGAAGACGGTCGCTATGTGCTGCTCAGCACCGCGGCGGCCCTGTTGCCGGTGGACACCAACCAGGCTCCGGATCTTTACCGGCTCGACCGCAACACCGGCGACTACCATCTGGTGTCCGTCGCGTCGGACGGCAGCGCTGCCGGTGCCGATTGGGACGCTCAGCTCTCGGCCAACGGCCGTTATGCCGTATTCAGCAGCTGGGCCGGCAACCTTGTCGCGGGTGATACGAACGACAATGTCGACTTGTTCTGGCGCGATCTCGATCAAGGCAGGACAGTGCGGATAGCCGAGAATGCCCCCTACGGCAGTCCGAACAGCATCGGCGCGCCGGCGCTGCCCTGGGGCCGCAATGCACTTTCCGATGATGGCCGCTATGTTCTGTTCTCGACCTGGCAGGCACTGCTGCCGGCCGATACGAACGGCCTTGCCGACGGCTATCGGTTCGACAGCGGCGACGGCAGCCTGCAGCGGGTCACGCTCGATGGCGAAGGTGCGCAATTCGGCAATGTCAGCCAGCTCGGCGGCTTGTCTGCCGACGGTACCTCGCTGCTGTTCGTGACGGCCTGGCCGCTGTTGCCCTCCGACCCCGTTCCTGCCCAGCGCGCTTACTGGCGCGACATCGCCGGCGGCCAGATCGCGAATGTGCCGCTGCATGCCGGGCCGGACGGCCGCGAAGGCGAAGTGCGCGGATGCACGGCGTCGCCGGATGCCGGCATCGCCTACTGCCTCAGCACCACGCAGCGTCTGTTCGGCAGCGAGGAACGCGGCTTTCTCGGCCTTTTCCGCGCGGTTCGCGGCGACGGGTCGGTACGCCGTGTCAGTCGTTCTGCCGGTGCGGCCGTCGCGTATGCCAACGGCCACAGCGGACGGCATCGCATCGCCGCAAGCGACGACGGGCGTTATGTCGTCTTCGACTCGCAGGCATCCAATCTCGTCGTCGGCGACAACAACGGCGTCAGCGACGTGTTTCTGCACGACCGTCTGCTCGGCAGCATGACGCGCCTCAGCGTCGACGCTCAGGGTGCGGAGTCAGCTTGCGCCAGCGAATATGCCGACCTGTCACCGGACGGGCGTTATGTAGTGTTCGAACGCTGCGGGCCTGCCGGGTCTGCCAACGACGGTTTCACCCAGATTTACCGGCTGGACCGACTGACTGGACAGAGCCTGCTGGTCAGTACCGACTACAAGGCGACGCCCGGCGATGCCGCCAGCACGCAGCCGCGAATTTCCGACGACGGCAACGTCATCCTGTTCCGTTCCGTTGCGCAAAACCTCGGCGTTCCGGCGCATGCGAGCGGTGACTACTTCCTGCGTGACGTTGCAGCCGCCACGACCACGATCGTTTCGCGCAATCCGCAGACGGGGCAGAGCGACGGCATTCCCTATTCTGCCTGGCTGTCCGGTGACGGACGTTTTGTCGCTTTTGATGATTCCTCGACCGATCTCGTCGACGGCGACACCAATTCGGGAGTCGACGTCTTCGTTTTCGATCGGGGCACGCGCCAGATCGAGCGTGTCAGCACATTCGCGCAGGGCGAGCAGCTCGGTGGCTCCAGCTTCTGTCTCGGCTTTTCGAGGGACGGTACCCAGGTGCTGTTCACGACATTCGCGACCGTGCCGGGATTTCCCTCCGGTATCACCAATCTGTTCGTGCGCGATCGCCTCAGCGGTGCGCTGGAATTCGTCAGTCGCGGCAATTACGGAACCGCGGCACCGGGAATCATTGATCAGGTCGCGGTGTCGGCGGACGGTCGCCGCGTCGCGTTCGGCGTCTGGTCCGGCGCCTGGTATGACCAGTTCCAGGGGCTGTTCGTATTCGATCGTGCGGTCCAACGCACGTATCGCATCACCGCGCACTCCGCCAATCGCGCGATCCTGTTGCCGCAATTCGTCGGCGATGCCGACAGGCTGGTATTCGCGAGCGAGTCGACCAACCTGCTCGGCGGGATCGACGGCAACGGGCATTTCCGCGACGTGTTCATCGCCGCCGGCGTCAACGACGCGATCTTCAGCAACGATTTCGCCGACTTGCCGTTCTGAGCGGACGCGCCGCGGAGTCCGTGCCGGAGCAGCGGACTCCGCGGCCGTTTCCGCGTCCGCGCTTCAGTTCTGGAAGCCGTTGCGGAAGATCACGTCCGAAAAGTACGCCACGCGGATGCCGCAGAACTGCAGCGCCGTCGAGGCTTCGCCGAAGTTGACCAGCAACTGGCGGGCCTGATTCAGATTGTCGACGACGACACTGGTCTCGGGGCTCAGGGTCGAACCGAAGCCGGCGCTGGCACCGGCATTCGTGAACAGGACTTCGTCGAAGAAGCTGCCGATGCCGTCGTAGCGGGTCATCGCAATCGTCAGGTCGGCCGTGCTGGTGTCGCGGTAGTAGGCGCGGACGTATTTGATCTGGCTGCCCGTGGGCAGTTGCAGCGGGTAGACGATGAAATCGCCGAGGCTCGCGCGCGAGATGCAGCCGCCGCTCTGGTAGACCGGGGCCGAGGTATTGCCGCGCGGCACGAACGAGGAGCCCGCGACGTTCAAGTACGTGAAGCTGCTGCCTTGCGCCGCGGCCGGCCCGGCCGCGCCGATCAGCAGCAACGCAACCAGTGCGACAGCGAGATGCAGGCGGAAATGACGTGGATTCATGGCGGCCACCTCAGTAGAAATACTGGATGCGCACGCCGCAGAAGCGCAGGTTGGCATCGGCCGCACCGATGTTCACGACCATGATGTAGGACTTGCTGCCGGGATCGACGGTCACGGCGAGGGCCGGGCTCAAGGTCGAGTCGTAGCCGGTGTTGGTCGTGGTCGGGAACGTGGTGTGCTGGGTTACCCCGCCGGCGCCGTCGAACTCGGTGAAGAACGTCGAGATGCTGCCGGCCGTGCCGTTGTTGTAGAAATACGTGCGCACGTAGCGTACGTCCGCGCCGGCCGGCAGCTGCACGTCGGCCGCATAGATGCCGCCTGCCGCCGTCGTGCGTATGCAGCCGGCGGTGACGTATTCGGCCGGCGTCGACGCGTTGCGCGGCACGAACGAGGAGCCGGCGATACGCAGGTACGCCGAATTCAGCACGGTGCCGCTGATCGCGTCGGGCCCGTTCATGTCGTCGAACTGCGGTCCGCTCTGCGGCGCCGATGCGAATCCTTCCGTGACCTGCGCCATTGCCGTGCCGCTCATCACCGCGAGGCACAGCGCGACGCTGGCCAGTCCACTGCGTTGCATCATGACGTTCTCCTTGCATGCTTGAGGAATCGGGACCTGCCGCGGTTCCCCGGCGCACGACCACCCGCGGCACGGCCCCGGCAGCCGGATCGGGCTGCCAGCTTGGAATACGCAGAAATCGCCGGGTAAGTGACATGGTCCGATGGAGATGAGCTGGCATGTGTTCTGCGCAGCGCCGGGCTGTGCCGCCCGCAACCGTGCGCCAGCGACGTGAAACGCGGCGCCGATTGCGCAATCGACCCATGTGCATCCGCCGCGAGCGGCCGGGCCGCGCGAAGCCGCGCGGGCGGCATCGTCATGGTGCAGTGCAGCGCATGCCTCCATCACAGAAGACTCAAGCGCTCAATCCACTTTTCCTGTTGCGCCCGGCCGCGCGGCAATACCACACTGCCGCATCGCGTCATGCCTATGGAGCTCGCTCATGGAAACCCCAGCCGCCAACGCCGCTGCCGCTGGCGCACCGGTCGATACCCTGCGCCGCGATCAGAGCGTCGCGAAGAATCTGTTCTTCGGCGAGATCGTCGAAGAGAACCTGTTTCCGTATCCGAAGATGCGCGACAAGGACCGCGAAGTGCTCGGCGCGATGCTCGATGCGATCGACGACTTCCTCGCGCCCAAGCACGCCGACCTCAGGCACTACGACCGCGAAGCGGAGCAGCCGCCGGAGTTCATCCAGGCCCTGCGCGACATGGGCCTGTTCGGCCTGATCATTCCCGAGGAATTCGGCGGTCTGGGGCTGTCGAACGCCGCCTATGCGCGCGTGCTGACGCAGACGAGCTCGCACGACTCGTCGGTCTCGCTGACGATCGGCGCACACAGCTCCATCGGCATGAAGGGCCTGCTGCTGTTCGGCACCGACGCGCAGAAAGCGAAGTACCTGCCCAAGCTCGCGACCGGTGAAATGATTGCCGCGTTCTGCCTGACCGAAGCCGGCGCCGGATCGGATGCGGCCTCGGTGCGCACCAAGGCCGTACGCAACGACGACGGCACCTGGACCCTCAACGGCGAGAAGATCTGGATCACGAACGGCGGCATCGCCGACTTCTATACCGTGTTCGCGAAGACCGACACGGCCGAAGGCAAGATGACGGCCTTCATCGTCGAAGCGAAGCAGGCCGGCGTCAGCCACGGCCCGCACGAAGACAAGATGGGCATCCGCGCGTCGAGCACGACGACGGTCGCGTTCTCCGACGTCAAGGTGCCGGCCGATCAGGTGCTCGGCGAAGTCGGCAAGGGCTTCAAGGTCGCGATGGCCATTCTGAACAACGGACGCACCGGTCTCGGCGGCGGCGCCGTCGGCGGCATGAAGACCCTGATCAGGCTCGCCTGCGCCCAGGCCAAGGACAGAAAGCAGTTCGGCAAGTCAGTGGCCGAGTTCGGCCTCGTGCGCGAGAAGATCGCGCAGATGACCGTCGACTGCTTCGCCGCGGAAAGCGCAGTCTGGATGGTCGCCCACTACATCGACTCGGGCTGCACCGACTATTCCGTCGAAGCCGCGATGAGCAAGGTCTTCGCGAGCGAAGCCGTCCAGCGCGCGAGCTACGAGGCGCTGCAGATCGCCGGCGGCAACGGCTTCATGCGCGAATTTCCGTACGAACAGATCACGCGCGACACGCGCATCCTGTCGATCTTCGAGGGCACCAACGAAATCCTGCGCCTCTACATCGCGCTGTCCGGCCTCAAGGACGTCGGTGCGACCTTGAATGAACTCAAGCACGCCGTCGGCAACATCTTCAACGACCCGATCAAGGGCTTCGGCGTGCTCAGCACCTACGTCCGCCGCAGAGCCAGCGAAACGACGGGCTACGGCACCGACAAGATCCTGCGCGAACTCCACCCGAGCCTGCGCAAGGCCGCGACCGTCTACGAGAAATACGTCGTCGAACTGTCGAAGGCCGCCGACGCGCTGCTGCGCCGGTACGGCAAGGGCATCGCCGACGAGCAGCATGCGCAGAAGCGCATCGCCGACATCGCAATCGACCTGTTCGTCGGACTCTGCGTGCTGTCGCGCGCGGACAGCCTGGTGAGAGAAAACCATCCGGAGCAGCAGTCTGCAATCACGATTGCCGAGGTATTCACGCGACAGGCGCGGCGGCGGTTGCGGCGGAATGTGCGAGGGATGGCGATCAATGAGGACAAGGCGATCGAAGCCCTGGCGCAGTCCATCCTCGACAGAGGCGCGGTCGGCTGGGATGTCATCTGACCGGCGGCAGGCGTGCCGGCTGCGGCGAGCCGCTGCCCGCCGCCATGGCGGCGGGCCGGTCTGCACTCGGAGGCTGCGGTGAGCCATCGGCGAGCCGCACCGTTGCGCGGCTGGCCCTCGCCGTCTCACGGGCCGGTGGCTGCTCGGCCTCGTACTGTTTTAATTCTGCCGGCCTGCGCCAATAGCCCGCCGATCCTCGGCGAGGATCAGTGACGCGGCGGCACGCTGCTCTGCAGTTCGACGTCGGGACGCTGGGTTCAGACGTCGTCGTTGAAGGCGCAGCGTGCCGACAGCTGATCGGCGTGTCCTTCGTCGGGGAAGTGGCGGCGGTAGAAATCAGTTTCCAACCATTCGCGGGGCAGCACTTCGAACAGCAGGTCGACGAGGAACGCTTCGTTTCCGGCGGCAGCGACGATCGACGACGCGTATCGGGTTCCGATTGCGCCGCCGTGCTCAGCGTATCGCCTCGTTCAGATACAGCGCGCGCGCAAACCGCACCGGCGGCGCGCCGAACGCCAGTACGCCGTCGTGATAGCGCTTGAGGTCGAAGTTCGCGCCTTCGCGCCGCTGCGCTTCCCGGCGCAGCGCGATCCATTCCTCGGCGCCGACGAAATAGGTCGACAGCTGCGCGGCTTCGAGCTGCGCGCGCGTCCATTTGCCGGCGGCCTCGCGTTCTTCCTGGAAGGTTTCCTCGATCATGAAGCGCAGGGTGTCGTCGCGGCTGGTGCCGTCGATGTGCACCATCTGGTCGACGATGGCGTTGCTGATGCCGCGCAGCATCCATTTCAGGTGCACCAGCCGGTACAGCGGATCGTCGCCGCGGTAGCCTTCGTCGACCATCATGTTCTGCGAATACCAGGCCCAGCCTTCGACGAACGGGCCCGACCAGAGCACGGCGCGCAGCGGCGAGGCATGGCGGTTCGCATGCCACATCTGCACGAAATGGCCGGGCATGGCTTCATGCATGGTCAGCTCGCGGATCGAGCGCGTGTTGTATTCGCGCAGATGCGATTCGACCTGGGCCGGCGTCCAGTCCTCCGGTATCGGCGAGACGGTGTAGAAGGTCGGCAGATGTTTTTCCAGGGGGCCCGGCGGTTCGCAGGTCACGAGGTTGAGACCGGCCTGGAATGGGGGGCGCAGCACGATCTGCAGCGGCGAATCGGGCAGGGTGATCAGGTTCTTGTCGCGCACGAACGCCGTCGTTTCGGCGACGGCGGCCTCGGTCTCGGCGATGACCTTGTCGCGCGAGGGCCGTTCCGCAGCGGCCAGTTCCAGCGCCGCGGTGATCGTCGCATTGGCGGTCCTGTGGTCCGGCTGCGACGGATAGCTCGCTGCGCCGGGACGGGCCGACAGGATGGAAACCGACAGCGTATACATTTCTGCGCGCACGCGTTCGAGCTCGGCTTCGGCGCGGCGGCGGATCTCCGCACGCTGCAGCGGCGAGTTCACGGCATAGCCCAGCTTCTCGTCGAAGCGCTGCGCGCCGACGCGGAAATCGCCGCGCGCATTGGGGACCAGCGTGCCCTCGAGCCAGGTCTGATGTTCGGCGACGGCCTTGCGCAGGCTGGCGACGGCAGCGTCGAGGCGCTTTCTGTCGTCCGCGCCGAGCACGCCGGCCTGCGGCAGGATCATCTCGTCCACGAGATTGAGCAGGCCGCCGTTCTGCAACGCCGCCGTTTCCGCATGCACGCGGGGCACGCGCGCCGGATCGAGATTCGCGCGCGACTGGGCCAGCAGTTCCGGCAGTTTTTCCAGGCGCGCGGTGGCGTGGTTAAGGCGCTCGGGCAGCGGTGCGAAATCGCGCATCATCAGCAGGTACAGCGAATTGCCGGCGATCGTGCTGTACACCAGCGGATTCCAGGCCCAGGACTGGAACGTGGTGGAGTTCCACAGTTCGGCCTGCAACTGGTTGCGCAGGATCTGCTGGTCGACCTGGTTGGCGCGGGAGAGCTGCGCGGGATCCAGACGTTCGAGCTGCTGCAGCAGGTCGCGATTGAACGCGTCGGTGGCGGCGCGGCCCGCGCTGCTGAGATCGTCGAGCTCCGTGTCGTAGCGATGATCGCCGGCCAGGGTCGCACTGACCGGTGAATGACGCATGGATTCGTCGAGCCAGCGCGCGGACAGCGCGGCAATCGCACGATCGGCCTCCGGCACGCGAACCTCGGCCTTCGCGGCCTCCGGCGCTTGCGCGGTGGGCTGGCAGGCACTCAGACATGCGGCAAGGCACACAAGCAGCAGGCGGCGCGACATTGCGATCTCCGGCGCGGTAGGTGGCCGCAGCTTATCGGTCTTCCGACAAATCAAAATATCCCAAAAGACAGGGCAGGCAGGTCTGTTTGCGGTCGTTGCGACGGATGCCGTTGCTGCCGTGCAGCGAAGCCTGCGCGATGAAGACCGTCGCTCGGAATTTCCGCTCACTCCGTCGGAACGCTGTCCGGAGTCAAGCGAGGCACTTGTGCGGCGACGGAGTTCTGATGTCGCTGTGGCGCAGGACCTGCGGCGGCCGGGCGCCGGTCGCTGCCGACGGTTCGTCGCTGTCGACAGCGGCGCAGCCGGTGGCGGACGAACGTCGCCGGGGCCGCCGACGGACGCGCGTGCATTCCTCGCGCTTGGTATGCGCCGTCGACATCGCCGCGGCGATGTTGCATCGTCGGGCACTGCGTCCGACCGCTGATGCGGCGGTTGGCGGCCGGATCGTGCGACGCGCTGCCGCGATGACCGGTATCCGGTCGAGCCAGGAGAGATTCCGCCATGCCCAGCGCTGTATCCGTTCGCCGTCACGCCGCCGTCGTGCTGCTTGCGTGTGCCTGTGCGACAGCGGCGAATGCCGCGCTGCCGTGGCAGGAATTCGCGTGCAACGCCCGCGCTGCGACCGACCCGCTCGCATTCCAGCCACGGAAGTTCGGCGGCACCCTGGGCGCTGCGGCAGAGAAGGCGCCGCCATTCGTCTACCCGGGCAGGGATCCGCGCAACGACCGCGACGATGACGGCGCTGCTGAGGAAAAGCCGTCGGTTGCCTTGCGCCTGAGCAACGGCTGGCTGCTCGGCAGCAACCGCGGCGAATGGGGCGGTGAAGTCGCGTACCAGCCCGACGACGCAGCGGTCCATATCGTCGAGGAGGCCAATGTGATCGACATCGTCGAACTGCCGTTCGGTGTCGTCGTCCTCGAAGGACTGGCGCATCTGGAGCAGGACCGGGGCTCGATTCTGCTGGCCGAACTCAAGGGCGGGAAAGTCGGCCTGAAGCCCCTGCACGGTTTGCCCGCTCAACCCCGTTCGCTGCGGCTGCTGGAGGACGGCTCGCTGCTGATCACGACCCGGCAGGGCCAGCTCGTGCTCGGCGTGCGCGGCGAGTTGACGCCGGTGCGCTGCACGCCCTGATCTCCAGAGCATTTGCCGTGCGCGGAAACGATCGCCCGACCTGTCGGCAACGTCGCTTGCCGGCTGCGCCCGTCCCCCGGCGCTGCCAGTGCGATTCACCGCTGGCGTGATCGCTCGGCGCAGCCGCTGGATTCGGCGGTTCCCGGGCGCGTCTTGTCCTCGCACTGCTGCGGATAGTCGATCGATTCGCCGAATTCGCAGGTGACCGGCGCGACGGTCTGCGCGTCGTCGAACAGCTCGGCCGGCAGGTCGTCGATGCGCGACAGGACGCTGCCGGCGCAGTCGTCTTCGTGGGGCCTGTCGACTTCGCAGCCGTTTTCCGCATTCGGGCTTTCTTGCGACAGGCCGCCGGAGTACACGCCGATCAGTTTTCCGCCGCCGTCGATGGCGCCGCCGCCGGAGCTGCCCTTGTGGCTGTCCACGGGAGCCTGGAACAGATGTCTGCCGATGAAGGCGACCTTGGCCTGTACGCACCCGGGCGCCTGCCCGGCGCAGGTGGAAAGCTTGATCGGCAGTCCGCGCGGACTGGAGATCAGATGAAGCTCCTCGTTCACCGCCGGCGGCGTGCTGCGTCGCCCGATGGGCACGTGGTGCGCCGGCGCAGCGCTTTCCAGCTCCAGCACGGCGACATCCGCGTCGCGCGTATGGCGGCAGTACAGCACGTTGGCGACCTGGCGTATCGCGCTGCCCACGGCGGCAACCGCGCCGGGTTTCAGGTCGGACTGCATGATCCGTTGCTGATGGCCCAGGATGACCGAGAAATTCGACGCAGCCCAGGCCTGTGCCCCGTTCACGCGCAGACAGTGCGCCGCCGTCAGCACGCGGGTCGGCGTGATCAGCACGCCGGAGCAGGTGTTGTTGCCCAGCGCGTATTCGCCCAACCGGACGAGTCTGCCGTCGGCACACATCGTCGAACTGGTGACGTCGACGTCGCGGCCGTCATGCACGCGGAGCGACGGAAGCACGATCACGCCTGCGCCGGCGGCTTTCAGCAGCGGCGCCGTGGCCGGAGTCGTGGGCACATCGTCGATCGCGCACATGTCGTCGCGACCGTAGCCGGCCGTGACGTCCGCGGCGAACGCGCAGGCCGCGGCGCCGAGCGACAGCGTCAACGCGACGCGGTGCATGTCAGTTGCCTCCCGGACCGGACGAAGTCCCGCCGCCGTTCGGGCTCGGAGCCGGAGCGCTGGTGGAGTAGTAGACGTCGAGCGCGTTGCCGGCGAACTGCAGCCGCACGAACAGGTCGTCGATCGTGCCGGTGATGGCTCCACCCATCGCGTTCGGCTTGTACAGCGCACGGCCTTTCCGGAAGACGTTGCCTTGGCGTTCGAACATCAGGAACACGTTGTTGTTGCCGAAGGTGGCGATGTACAGGCGGTCGCCGATCTGCAGCTCGTTGCCCGAGCTGACAAGGTCGATGTCCCAGCCGCGCCCCGAGAGAAAGTCCTCGATAGCCATTGCGTTTCTCCTCGTCTGGTTGAAGATCCGGCAGCGCCGATGGCCGCCTCGCGTTGAGAAAGGTCCGGGCGGGTATCCACCGCGCGGCGGTCCTGCAGTGCTGCGCTCTCCGCCCCGGCAGCGCAAGCGAACAGCGCATGCGTGCGAAGGCTTTTCTACTGGGTGACGCGACGGCCGGGTTTCTCGCAGCAGCCGCCGGATGCGACCGTGTCCGCAGAACTGCTGTCCGGAACACGGCGGCTGATCAGCAGCACGGCGCTGGCCCAGTAGCGCGGCTCGTGCTGCTGCGCTGACTGCATCTGGGCCAGCTGCGCGTCGCGCAGCGCGGCGGCGGGTTCCCGGCCGTGCAGCAGCGCGGCGTAGAAATTCGCATGCAGGCGCGAGCCGGCCGCATCGGCCACGGGCCACAGATGGGCCAGCACTGCCGGCGAGCCTGCGGCAATCGCGTGGCTGGCCAGGCTCGACGGCAGGGACCAGCGGCTGCTCGGCCCGGCGCCGGTTTCGCAGCCGGCCAGCACGACGAGGCCGGCGCTGCCGGCGAGTTCGTCGGGGAACGGCAGGGTCGCGCCGCGCCCATCCGGCAGCAGCAGGCGGTTGCCGTCGGCGGAAACGTCGTCGGCGGCCGCATGCACGGCGATGTGCAGCACGCCGCCGGCGGGCGTCGGGCCGGTGCCGGCGCTCCAGCCCGCCTGCTGTGCCAGCGCGCTGATGCGTTGCCGTTCCACGCGTGTGCCGGGCAGACTGCTGTCGGTCGCCGTGGGAAAGAAGCGGATCGCCGGCGCGAGCGTGCGCGGCGCGGCGGCGGCGACGTCGGCGACGTATTCGATCGTGGCCTGGTCGACCAGTGGCCGGTAGTTCATTCCCGGCGGCGCGTTGCCGGCAATCGGCAGCGCGCTCCAGGGCAGGGTGGACAAGGGGCCGTGCAGGGCGAGCAGCACGCGCCGGTCGTCATCGCGCCACCAGCGCGGCAGGCCGGTCGCGACGGCGACGGCCTGCGCGGTTTGCGGGGGCGCGCGGCCCGCATCCAGTTGCTCGCGCCAGGCCAGGGTCGTTCTCGCGATCTCCGGCATGTCGACGGCGACGACGGCGATGCCGTCGGCGCGCGCAATCAGCAGATAGCCTTTGCCGAGAAAACTCGTGGAGGCGACGAGCACGCTGCCGGGCTGCAGCGACGGCCGTTGCGGCAGCGGTGCAGATTTTTCCGGCGACATCGCGCTGGTCTGGCCGTACAGGCGCCGGCCGAAGCCGGCCGGCGAGCCGCCGGCCTGCCACAGCGCGTCCAGCGCCAGCCAGGCCAGCGCGGCGTCGTGGCCGCTGTCGGCGAGCTGGGCCAGCTCGTAGGCCTGCCGCGCCAGCAGCTGGCCACGCTGGCTGCGCGGGCGCGGCGCGGTACGCGGCAGTGCGGCGGCTTCGTCGACGAGCTGCTGCAGCGCCTGCCGTTCCGACGGCGACGGCGCGCTCGCCGCGAGCAGGAAACGGCGCAGCAGATCGCGGTCGTGCGCCGGCAGCGCCGGGGCCAGCCGTTCGCGGGCGGCCGCTGTCTGCCCGCGCGCGAGCAGCGCCTGGGCGGCGGTGAGCGCGTCGCAGTTGCCGGTGACGTCGGCGGCCGGTTCGACCAGCGCCTGCAGGCAGTGCGTGTCCGCCAGCGCCGTCGCCTGGCCGATGCGCGCAAAGCGCCGCGCCGCCCGTTGCAGATGAGCGGCCGCCGCCGCGCGGTCGTCGCTGAGCAGCTCCAGCTGCGCCATGGCCACGTGCCATTGCGCGTTGCGCGAGCTTTCCTGGGCCTCGTCGGACTGCAGCGCGCCCAGTGCGGCGCGCGCCTTCGGCAACTCGTCCGCATCCATCCAGGCCTGCGCGAGCCAGCGTCGCGCATCCCAGATGCGGCTGGTCTCGCCGGAGCGTTCCGCCGCCGCGGCTGACTGGCCGAAATGCGTGATGGCGGTTTCCACCGAGTCGGTTTCCAATGCCTGCCAGCCCAGCAGCAGCTCCGCATGCGAGATGCCGGACGCGAATCCCAGCGCGTAGCGTCGCGCGCGGCAGCCGGCGAGTTTCGGCGCGGCTTCGCGCCAGCGTCCCGATGCGCCGAGCGCGGAACCTTCGTTGCACAGGGCGTTGGCCGCTTCCTTGGGTTCGTGCGCGGCGTCGAACGTCCGCACGAGTTCGGCGAAGCAGCGCGCCGCTTCGTCGCGCCGGTCGAGATTGCGCAGCGCCACGCAGCGGTCGTTGCTGGCCCAGACCCAGACCGGCTGGTACTGCTCGCGCGCCGCGGCGGTCAGCAGCGGCTGCAAGGTGACCAGGGCATCGCCCGCGCGTCCAAGGGCCAGTTCCTCGGCGGCGACCTGGAACTGCGCGGCCGCGGCCGGCGCCGGCAACGCGGCCTGTTTCCACGCCGCCGCTGCATCGGCGTAGGCGGTACGCGCGTCGGCATGGCGGCCGGCGTTGGAGGCGAGATAGCCGTGTACATGCAGCGCGCCGGCGGCGAATTCCGGCGCGAAGCCGCGCAGCCGGGCGAGTGCGGCGAATGCGTCCGCATAGTCGATCGCCCGCGCCCGTGCCGCGGCGCGGCCGCCGGCGGGCTGCTGGGCATCGGCATGCTGCACGAGTTCGACCAGCCCCTGCCACAGCGCCAGCGGCAGGAACTCCGGCTGCGCCGTGGTCGCGCACAGCGCACGCAGTTGCGGCGGCCGTTTCACGGCGACGTCGAATGCGCGCACGGTCAGCCGCCCGTGCGCGGGTCCCGCCAGGATGACCGAGCTGCGTTCGATCGCATACCGCGAGGGGGCGACGTCGGACGCGGCACGGCGTCCGCCGAGCTCCAGTTCCAGCACCACGTCTTCGTTCTTCTCGACGGCTTCCACGCCGGCCAGCAGCCAGCCGCGCGTGCGCAGGTCGAGGTCGTAGCTCCAGCGCCCGTCGGCGCGGGTCGCGCGGCCGATCGCCAGTTCGCAGGCCTGCGCCGGCGTCGCCGCCAGCAGCAGACAGGCACACAGCATTGACCATAGCCGACGCCGCATCGCCGCTCCCGAGTCACCGGTGCGCAGGTGGCGAAGGCTGACAGCGAACGAATCCGCAGGCAAGCCGTCCGGGGCCGCGGGGCCAGGGCCGGGCCGCCATCGCCGCGGCGACGCGAATCCGGGCCGGCGCAGGCCGGTCGCGGCGTCTGCGCGCGCCGGCGAAAGCAAAAAAAAGGGCGCGGCCGGAGCCGCGCCCTTTGCGGAACCTGCGTGCTTCGGCCTTACGGCGCCGAGGTGCAGGTGTATTGCGCGTCGAGCTCGAAGCCGTCGGAGAACAGCTGGTCGGCGGTGATCTTCATCTCGTCCAGGAAGGCGCCGGCGAACTCGGCGCTGCCGTCGGAGGTGACGCGCCAGCGGATGCGCACGCTCTGGCCCGCATAGGCCGACAGATCACGCGTGAACGGCTTGAACACCGCCGTCGCCGTGCCGTTGTTCGGATCGGCGTTCGATGCGGCCGTGGTCACGCCGGTGAACGCGCCGTGGGTCGGCGGATAGTTGCAGGCGTTGTTCGGAATCGTCTGCGCCAGCGTGTTCGGATAGCCGCCGTCGGGCGGCAGGTCGTTCCAGGTCGCGCCGTTGTCGGTGGAGATTTCCAGCACCATGCCGTCCCACTGGTATTCGAAGTCGTAGCGCGCCTTGAAGCTCAGCGACGCGGCGGCCGGGATCAGCATGGACGGCGTGGTGATCGCGCCGCAGGCATCCGACGGATAGTTCACGTTGTCGAAGCCGGAGTGGAAGCTCAGCGTGCCCGCGCTGGCGGCCGTGTTGGTCACCTTCCACGGCGCTTCCAGGGTCGAGTAGATGCGGTTGTCGCCGTCGTCGAGATAGTTCCTGCCGCGGATGCCGTTCGGGCCGATCGGCGTGCCGTTGACGATCGCGCTCTTCGGCGCCGCGTTGCCCAGCGAGTCGGTCGCCGTCACGCGGTAGAAGTACGGGCTCGCGAAGGCGACGCCGACGTCGTCGTAGGACGGCGTGTTCACGGCCGCGGCAATCGTCGTCGGTGCGGTGAAGTACGGCGTCACGTCGCGCTCGACGGCATAGCTCACGGTCGAGGACGGGCAGTTCGTCGGCGCCGCGGCCCAGGCCAGTCCGACCTTGCAGGTCGCGCCCTGGGTCGAGGTCACGGCCAGGCTGTCGTGGCTGAACTCGGGCTGCAGCAGGCAGGCGGCCGTCGAGGTCGTGTCGACGCAGTTGGACGCATCGCCTTCGATGTCGCCGGAAACGCCGCGCACCTTGTAGGCATAGGTCTGGCCGGCGCGCGGCGTCGAATCGACGAGCGGGCTGGCCGCGCCGCTGCCGACGAGACGGAAGTCGGCGGCGTTGGCCGTGGCGCAGGTGCCGTTCGCGCGATACAGCTGGAAGCCCTGGGCGCCGGCGGCGCTGGTGAACGCGACGTTGATGTTGTTGCCGCTGTTCGTCGCCGAGGATGCCGCCGGCGCGGCGAACGCCGCCGTGGCCGGCAGGCCGAACGCGCCGGAGACCGCGAGCGCATAACCCTGGCGGTTGGTGTTGGCGCGCGCGCCGCCCGGCACCGAGGTGCCCTTGACGCGGAAGGTATAGCTGCCGGCCGTCGGCGCGGTCAGGCGGAACTGCTCCACCGTATTGCGCACGTCGGCGGTGCCGCCGGTCGTGGAGACGCCCGAGGTGAACACGTTGCCGAGGTAGGTGCCGCCCGGTCCGACGACTTCGAGGTCGAGGTTGTTGACCAGGCTCAGCAGGCTGCCCTGCTGCGCTTCGATGTCGTACCAGGTCAGGGTCGCACGCAGTTCCTGGCCGGCGGCGACGTTGGCGATCGTGTATTCGTGCTGCTCGCCGGTCTTGAGGCCGGCGGCCTGGGTGCGCTCGAACAGGCGCAGGCGGCGGTTGTCGTCGCCGCCGGTCAGCGTGTTGGCGAACCACAGGTTGGAGTCCAGCCACATGCGGCCCCAGCCGTAGGCGTTGCTGTTCCAGTTCGTCGTGCTGATCGCGTTCGTGCCGTTGAGGATGACCGCCTTCATGGCCATGCCGCTCGGGTTGTACTTGTCGGCGGCCGTGGCCGCGCCGCGCGGATACCAGCCGTCGGCGAAGTACTGGCGCAGCAGCGCGGCGTTGCCGGAGACCGTCGGCGCCGACATCGAGGTGCCGCTGAGCGCCTTGCTCAGCGGCGCTTCCGGCGTCGCATTGGTCGTGGCGTCGCCCGAGGCCGAGATCGTCGAGGAGCCCGGCGCCATGACGTCGGGCTTGCGCCGGCCGTCGGCGGTCGGGCCGCGGCTGCTGAACGAGGCGACGGTGGTGGAGCCGCCGTGGCCGAGCGCGCCGACGGTGATCGCGTTCTTGGCATTGCCCGGCGTGCCGGTGGTCTGGTTGCCCGAGCCCTCGTTGCCGGCCGAGACCACGAAGATCATGTCTTCGGCCCGGCTGCTCAGCACGTAGTCGGCTTCGAAATCGTTGCCGGAATAGATACCGCCGGTCGGCGCGCCCCAGCTCGCGCTGTGGATGCGCGCGCCGCCCGCATAGCCCTGCTGCAGGGTGCCGGTCAGGTCGGTGATGGACAGGCAGCCCGTGGTGTCGTTGCCGATGTCCAGGAACAGCAGCTGCGCGTTCGGCGCCATGCCGTCGGCGAGCTCGTGATTGGCCGCGGTCGGCGTGGACGCGAGATAGGTCGTCGCGCCGAAGGTGCCGGCGGCGTCGCCGAGCACCGTGCCGCTGGTGTGCGTGCCGTGGAAGCTCGTCGGGCTGCCGCCGGGGCAGGTCGTGGTGTTGTCGTAGGCGGTCGCGCCGGGCTGGATCCAGTAGCCGATGACTTTCTGCGTCGGCTGCAGGACGCCGGCGCCCGGCAGTGCCGGCGTCGTCGCGCTGGCGACCGCGGTGACCGGACCGGAGCCCTTGTCGAGGGTCGTGAACCAGGCTTCGTTCGCATCGACGCCCGAGTCGGACACGGCGACGATCTGGCCGCTGCCGAAGATGCCGTGATCCCAGATCGGCGTCTTGCCGGCTTCGACCGCGCCGCTGCCGGCCGGGTTGGCCGTGCTGTTGCCCTGGATCGTGCCGATGGCGGCCGAGTTCTCGAACGCCGGCTGCAGATACGGTGCGACCCACGACACGCCCTCGATCGCCGTCACGCCGCGCACGAACGCGGCGAGCTGGGTCACGCTGACGTTGGCGCGGACATACGGATTGTCCTCGCGCGAGTTGACCGCCGTGATGCGCGCGCCGGGCGCGGCCTTGGCCAGGCCTTCGGCCAGGCGCTCGGCCGATTCGCCGGAGAAGCCGAACACTTCCAGCTCGATGCCGCCGAACGGCGCTTCCTTCAGCGCGCCCTGCGCGTTCGTGTACAGGCGCGGATCGAGCTTCATGCCCGGCTGGTACAGGCCCGACCAGCGCACGCCGGACTGGCGGTTCAGCGTGCCGAGCGTCGCCTGCTCGTCGAGCTTGACGATGTAGGCGTTGTTCGGCACGTAGCCGACGATGCGCACGTTCTGCTTCTCCAGACGTTCGCGCGCGGCGCTGCCGTCGGCGAACTGCACGATGGCGTAGCGCGCGGCGGTCACGTCGGGCGCGGCGCCGGTGGCGGAGAAGTCGACCTGTTCGGACGTCGGATCGAAAGCACCCGCGCGCGTCAGCAGCAGGCGCGTGTTGGCGACCATGGCGTCGCTCAATTGTTCGGCAGCGACGGTCTGCGGTGCGACGAGATGCGGCCCCTGCGCGTGGATCGCGCCGGCGATGATGAGCAACGAGATCGCCGCGGCAAGGCGGTGGCGTTTCATGATTGGGTACTCCCCTGGGATGGCTGGCGTCTGGGTGCAGCAGCCATCGAGTATGCGAGCGGCCTTGCGCGGAGAAATCGTGCGCGGGTCCTGCCCGCGGATCGGCAATTCGGCGGAAATGCCGCGTTCCGTAGGCGTATGTCGAACGTCATGCGCAGGTCGTTGCGCGTCGTCGCGACGACGGCGCAAATCGCATCGCGGCAGTCGCCGCGCTGGTGCGCTGCGGCGACGAGGCAGGCGTGCGCGACCCGCGAACGGTGGCGCGGATTGCGTGCGACGGAAGCGGCGATCGTCGCTGTCGGGTTGCGCTGCAGCGCGAGTCGTTGCGCTGTCGGCTAGGTCTTTCGGCTGATCAGTCCGGCGACGAGTCTGATGCTGCAGACAGGGTTCTCATCATGCGCGCAGCCGCCGCTGTCGCGACCGCAGGCTTGCGTCGGCGCCGGCGCGGGCAGCCATTGCCGGTCCGTGGACAGATCCGTCCGCATGCGGGGCGCGATGCGTGCGAGCGATGCGGCGGACCTCTGTGGGAGCATCACCGCGCGATCTACGTTCACGGCACCGGATCGCTGCCCGCGGCATCGACCTGCGGCTTGCCGCCGACCTGCGAGAACACGAAGCGATAGGTCTGGCTGAACGGCAGGCGCGTGACCTGGCCCGGGTAGGTCGTGGCGACGTCGCCGACGGTAACGACGGTCGGCGCGCCGCCGGGGCCAATACGCACGAGCGGAAAGAATTTCCACTGCAGCACGGCGTCGCGCACGCTGGCCTGGAACGGCGCCGGCGCCGGATCGGCCGCAGCGAGCGGTGCGAGGTCGCTGACGCGGCCGTCGGCATCGACGCGCAGGTTGACCGTCACGCTGACCGGCGGCAGCGCCCGCACCAGCAGTGCCGGCGGATAGACCGGTGCGGGATTGTCCGGCAGCGCGACCGGCTGGTCGTAGCTCACGCCCGGTTCGACCGTGTAGCGCGGCTGCGCGCCCGCCTGGACGACTTCGCCGCTGACCACGCCGTGAGCGGCCGGTGCGGCCGGCGGCCGCACGCGCTCGTGCGAGGCTGTCGGCGTGCAGGCCGTCAGGGCGAAGGCGGACGTCAGGGCGGCGGTATGAACGAGTCTGCGCATGGTGTTCCTTGCGGCGGCGGGGAGGCCGGTGATGCACGGCGTGGCGCGCGCGATCGAACGTCCCGTCGGCGCACGGACTCAGCGTTCGTTGCGCAGCTTGCCGGCGAGCCAGGCCTTGGCGAAGCGCCAGTCGCGCACGACCGTCGCCCGCGATATGCCGACCGCATCGGCGATTTCCTCGGTGGTCAGGCCGGAAAAGAACTTGAGCTCGACGATGCGCGCGCTGTGCTCGTCCCGGCGTTCCAGCTCGCTCAGCGCGGCGTGTACGGCCAGCCAGTCCACGCTGAGGTCGATGCGGTAATCGGGCAGCTCGTCGGCGACTTCGTCCAGCGCGACGAACGGCATGCCGCTGCCGCGCTTGTCGCTGCCGCGGCTGCGCAGGTAGTCGACGATGAAATGCCGCGCCGCCCGCGCGGCGACGGCAAAGAAATGGCCGCGATCCTGATAGTCGATGCTCGCGTTGCGGCTGAGCCGCGCATACGTCTCGTGAGCGAGCTCGGTCGGGTTCAAGGTCAGATCGTGCTGGCCGTTCAGCTGCTTGCTGGCGATGCCGCGCAGGGCCGGGTAGATGGCATCGAACAGCTCGTTTTCGGCCCCACGGTCTCCGTCGCGCCAGCGTCCCAGCAGTGCGGTGATGTCGGGTGCGATGTCGTCGGTCATTGCGCGCACGGCTGTCTGGATGGGGCATGGTCTTACAACGGGGGGCGCGGCGTCGAGCCGGCCGCGGCAGGATGGCGGGAACGGTGGTGACGGGACGACGGGGTTCAGTCGGTCCTGGCCCTGGCCAGACGGATGCGACCCGCGCCACCGTCGCGCCGGTCGAACACGCAGTAGCGGCCGCAGAGCAGCGGCAGTCCGAGCACGCTCTGGTTGGCCCAGCCGGCGATCTGGCGAAGCAGCAGGAATACGCGCTGGCCGGCGTAGAAGCCGTTGCGGGGCCAGTAGTCGTCGGGTTCGCAGCGCAGGCAGGTCTCGCTGCCGTCGGGCGCCTCGAGGCGCAGATGCAGGGTCGGCCAGTCGCCCGGGTCGATGGCGGAATTGGGCAGTCCCTGGCCGTCGGCGAAGGCCTGCCCGAAGCGGGCGATGAGTTCGGCCAGGCGCGGATCGCGCGCGCGGAACGCCGCGATGACGGCGTCGTAGAGCGTGGCTTCGAGCATCAGGAAGCTGCTGCCGGTATCGACGATGGCGTTGCTGACGGCGCTGGCCTGGTATTCGGCGGCGAGCGCCGGCGCCGGTATCACGGCGCCGTCGCCGACCTGCAGCGACAGCAGGTTCACGTTGTAGTAGACGTCGTGCAGCACGCGCAGATCGGCGAACGCACCGTCGTACAGCGACTGGCATTCCTCGCCGCCGCCGAGTACCAGCACGCCGCGGTTCAGCGGATCGCCTTCGAGCTGTCGTGCGGTCGCTGCCGCGTCGGTGATGTGAACCACGGCGCGGCCGATCTGCAGCGCGAAGCAGTCGGCGAACACGTCGTGGCATTCGAGCGCCGAGAACAGCGGCTCCAGTTCCACGCGCGGCTGCTGTTCGAGCAGTTCGTGCAGCGCGGCCGCGTCGGTGCCGGCGTACGGCCAGGGCCAGGTCAGCGCCGGATCGCGGCCCTGCGCGGCCAGCGGCGCCGACAGGTCGTGGGCTGCATTGAGCCGGCGGTAGGCCAGCCCGCAGATGCCGTCGGCGTCGCGGAAGAACGTCGGTGGCGCGCCCTGCACACAGGCGAAGGCGACGCCGTCGAGAGTGCGGCGCTGGTCGCGGTCGCCCAGACCGACTCGCGAATGCAGCACCGGTCCGGCCAGCTGACCGCCGCCGTAGCTGATCTGCTGCACATACGCGGTCGCCGCGAGCGCCGCGTCGCGTCCCGGCGCGTAGCGCTGCATGGTCACGGCCAGCGTGCTGCTGCCGGTGTCCAGCAATACGTTGACGGCGCTTCCCTCGCTGCCGAGGTTCAGGGCGACGCTGTAGCCGCCACGGGAATAGGCGAGGGTGGTGGGCAGTTGCAGCAGGTTGCGAGGCATGGGGTGGTCGCTCCGGAATCGCAGACGACAGGGGCGGTCGCTCGAACACGGCGGCTTCTTCGGGTCGCCGCGTCCGCGAATCGACCTGTCGGAGCGTTCTACGCGTTGTGCCTGCCGCGCGCCACTCGTCGCGACGGATTCGATGTGCGGCCCCTGGTGGGAATCTCGAAAACCGTCGTTCCGACGATTCTTCGCGTCGACCAGTCCGGCGCAGGTCCGGACTCGTCTCCGCTGATCAAGCGCTTACGCGCTTGATCGCGAGCGGCACGTCGCCGTGCCGCGGGCACCTCGAAGTGTTTCGAGGTGCCCTGGTGCGGATCGCTTCAGCCTTCGCCGCCGTGCGGCGCGAGCTGTTCCAGCAGCCAGGCCTTGGCGAAGCGCCAGCTGCGCACGACGGTCGCGCGCGAGACGCCGCGGACCTCGGCGATTTCCTCGGTGGTCAGGCCGGAAAAGAACTTGAGTTCGACCATCTGGGCGCAGTCGCGGTCGATGGTTTCCAGTCGGTTCAGCGCTTCATGCACGGCGAGCCAGTTCGTGCGCAGGTCGATCAGATCATCGCCCGGCGTTTCGTCGGCCCGCTCCAGCTCGACGAACGGCAGGCCGCCGCCGCGCTTCTCGCTGCCGCGCGCGCGCAGGTAGTCGACGATGAAATTGCGGATCGCGCGGGCGGCGACGGCGAAGAAGTGCGTGCGGTTCTGGTAGTCGACGCCGTCGCCGCGGGCCAGCCGCGCATAGGCTTCGTTGACGAGTTCGGTCGCGCTCAGGGTCGGGTTGCCGCCGGCGCGGCGCAGGCGCAGCTGGGCCAGTTCGCGCAGCAGCGGGTAGACCGCGGTCATCAGCGCATTCTCCGCGTCGCGGTCCCCGCTGCGCCAGCGCGCCAGCAGCGCCGTGATGTCGATGTCGCTGCCGCTCATGCGCTGCTCCGGCGATCGCACGCGGCTGCGCACCCGCAACGCATGTCAGCCGGCCTTTTCACCGGACTGGTGGGCGATCCAGGCGCCGATCAGCGCGGAAATGTACGGAATCGCCTGCGCGCCGAGGATGATCATCCAGAGCTCGCCTTCGGTGTACTGGAAGCCGAACGTGATCATCATGCCGACGATCGCGCAGACCAGCGCGATGAACATCAGCAGCTCCTCGCGCACCGAGCTGAATGCGCTGGGGCGCTTGGACAGGCGCCGGCTCTTGGCCGTGCGCACGAACTCGCCCTTCTTCTTGATCAGGCCCATGAAGATGCCGCGGGCGATCGCATGGCTCAGCGCCATGCTCGCGATCGAGGCCATGAAGGTGTCCTTCCACGAGCACGGCACGCGCACGCGGTACAGCGCGATGCCGAACACCGCCTTGGAGATGAAGAAGCCCATGATCGGCACGAGGAACAGCTGCAGCGGCAGATTGAAGTATTTCGGCAGCGACAGCATCAGCGCGGTCCAGATCAGCGCCATCAGGGTGAACACGAGATGCAGCGCGTCGGCGAACCAGCTGAACCAGCCGGTCAGGAAATGGAAGCGCTGGCCGGCGCTCAGCGGACCCTTGCGCGTGAGCCAGCTCCAGCGGCCCTTGAGGATCTGCATCGCGCCGAAGGCCCAGCGGTAGCGCTGCGACTTGTAGGCGGTGAAGTCGGCCGGCGTCAGGCCGCGGCCCATGATCTCGTCGACGTAGACCAGTTCCAGTCCTTCCTGCATCAGGCGCAGGCCGAGCTCGGCGTCCTCGCAGATGGTCCATTCCGACCAGTTGCCGGTGCGCTCCAGCGCATCGCGCCGGACCATGGTCATGGTGCCGTGCTGGATGATCGCGTTGCGCTCGTTGCGATGGTGCATGCCGATGCGGAAGAAGCCGTCGTATTCCCAGTTGGTCATGCGGCGGAATTCGTTGTGCTCCCAGTCGCGGTGCGCCTGCGGGCACTGCACGACGGCGACCTTGGGGTTGTGGAAATAGCCGGTCAGCGCCTTGAGCCAGTCGGCGCGCACGGCGTAGTCGGCGTCGACTGCGGCGACGACCTCGGCGCGCGGATCGGTCTGGGTCAGGCCGAAGTTCAGCGCGCCGGCCTTGAAGCCGGGCCAGGGGTTCAGATGGAAGAAGCGGAACTTCGGACCGAGCTTCGCGCAGTGTTCCTCGACCGGCTTCCAGACATCCTCGTTCTTGGTGTTGTTGTCGAGCACGAGCACTTCGAAGTTCTCGTAGTCGAGCGCGGCCAGCGAGTCGAGCGTCAGTATCACCATCTCCGGCGGCTCGTTGCAGCAGGCCAGGTGGATGGAGACGAAGGGCTGGCGCTCGTCGGGCGCCGGCGTCAGCAGGCCGAAGCCGCGCAGCCAGCTGCGCCGCCAGATGACTTCGGTGAACTCGAACGCGTTGATCAGCAGGATGCCGATGATCGCGAGCTGGGCCGGCATCAGCACGCCGAGCATGGCCCAGTCGATCGGGTCGAGGTAGAACGTGTACGGCACCGTCGTCGACCAGACCAGCACGCCGGCCGAAAGCTGGATCAGGCCCAGGAAGAAAAGCCGGCCGGCGACGCGGAAGCGCGTGAAGGCCCAGGCGAACCAGATCATCGGGAACAGCGCGAGCACCGAGGCGGCGAGCGCCTTCCACGGCCAGCTCGGATCCTCGATGACCGGGCCGACCATCGAGAACTTCGGGTTGCGATCGGCGCCGAACACGCCCCAGTAGGCTTCGGCGCGGCCGCCGATCTCTTCCTTCCAGGGCTGATCGAAGGCCTCCATGATGTAGTAGTCCAGGCCCTGTTCGCGCGCGACGTTGAGCCACTCGCGGATGAAGTGCGCTTCGTCGGCCAGGGTCGGGTCGGCGAATTTCTTGCGGTCGCCGTAGCTCGGCCAGCCGATTTCGCCGATGACGATCTTCTTGTCCGGGTAGAGCCGGCGCAGTTCGTTGTAGTTGCCGAGCGCGAAGCCGATCGCGTCCTTGCGCGGCACGCCTTCCCAGTAGGGCAGCAGGTGCAGGGTGATGAAGTCGACGTGCTTGACGAGTTCGGGATACTTCAGCCAGATGTGGATCGGCTCGGCCGTGGACACCGGCTGGCGTATCGCCGCGCGCGCGCGATCGAGGTAGTCGATCATCTGATCGAGCTTGAGATCGTCGCGCAGCATGGTCTCGTTGCCGATCATGACGCGGTCGATGTTCGGCCAGCGCCGCGCGGCGCTGATGACGGCTTCCAGCTCGACCTCGTTGTGCTCGGTACGCCGGTCCAGCCAGGCGCCGGCCATGACGTCGAGGCCGAGATCGCGCGCCAGGCGCGGAATCGCCGCGCTTTCGAGCGAGGAATAGGTGCGCACGCGCTTGGCGTGCCTGGCGATGATGCGCAGGTCGGAGGCGAGCTCGTCTTCGTTCGGATAATTCGCGCGCAGCGGACTCTGGTAGCGCTGGAACGCGTTGAACGCGAAACCCTCGATCTTGCCTTCCCAGTTGGGGATCTGCGCGGGGCGGTTGATGAAGGCCCACAGCGCGATGTTCAGCAGCGCGACGACGAGGGCGAGGAGGATGGCGCTCCACAGCGATTTCTGGACCACGACGGGCTGCGGATTGCTCAAGACAAACCTCGGAAAGAGCCGCTGAGACGCAAAGTGGCGCGCAGGATAGCCCATGCGCGAAGCGGCTCACAACGCAGCCGCGGCGCCCGCCGACAGCGGTTTCAGGGCGGCGGCGTGGGCTCGCCGCGCTGCTCGCGCGGCCGGCGCAGGCGGTTCAGCACGATGGGCAGCAGGGCGAGGAAAGCCAGGCCGAACATCGGGCCGAGGAACCAGGGATCGCCGAGCAGGTGGCTGTCGATCGCGCCGTTCTCGGCCAGGTTCTTGGCGAGACCCGCGCCGAGCAGGCTCTCGATCGTCGTGGTCAGCGCACCACCCGTGGCGGTCGCCAGCACGAACAGCCAGGTCGGACAGCGCAGCCAGGCCAGCGCGACCGTGACGCCGCCGAAGGGAAACACCGGCACGAGGCGCAGGAACAGGGTGTAGCTCAGCGGATGCGCGTGGTAGCCCTGGCGCAGGCGTTCGACCAGCGCCGGTGCGCGTGCCGCGTCCTGGCCGCCGAAGGCGAAGCGGCTGGCCGCGAACAGCACGCAGGCGCCAAGCACCACGCCGATCGAGGACAGCAGGGCGCCGAGCGCGGCACCGAACAGGATGCCGCCGGCCAGGATCAGCACGACCGCGCCGGGGATTCCGGTGGAGATCGCCGCGGTAATGATGCCGATGTGGATCAGTGCCGAAAGCAGCGGATGGGCTGCGATCTGCTCCTGCAGCAGATGTTGTTCGGCGGCGATGCCGCTGGGGCCGAACCGGTCGAACACGCCCGAGGCGAACAGGCCGGCGCCGACCAGGACCAGCAACAGCAGCGGAAGCAGCGAACGTAGACGTTTCATGCCAGGGCAGGGATAGGAGGCGATGCCGCATCCGCGCGGGCCGCTCAGGGCGCCGCCGGCGGCCGCAAAAAAATGGGGCCGGATGACCGGCCCCAGGTGGTGAAGCTTGGTGTGCAGTCTAGCAGGGTATCGAAACGCGCAGCGTCACGGCCCTGCGTGCGTCACGGCGCCGGATCGTAGCCGTTGGCGAAGATCCGGTCGGTGGCCAGCACGAACACGAAGCCGTCGTGGTCGGACACGCCGATGGCCGGGTGCGGACAGGCCGGCGGCGCCGGCGTCGGCACCAGGTTGCACTGGCGTTCCCACTCGGCCGGCGCGTCGTTGTCGGCGCGGCCGTAGTCGAAGCCGGTGAACAGGCTGCGCGCGGTCACGTTGAGCAGGCCGTGGTCGAGCACCTGCAGGGTCGGCACGTCGCGCGTGTTGAAGCCCTGGAACACGCCGAAGTTCTCGGTGAACGTGAACGAGTAGCGGTCGTTCTCCGGCAGCGACATCACGGCGTTCCACAGCGGCGGGTTGACCACGGTGTTGCCGGCGTAGTCGAGCAGGTTGGCCGCATCGTCGTAGCGGCCTTCCATCGCGCCGACCATGTGGGTCCAGCCGTCGCTGAACTGGTAGTCGTTGAAGTCGCCGACCACGGTCAGGATCGTGCCCGGATGCGCCTGCTGGAAGGCCTGGATCTGCTCGGCGTGGTACTTGCCCTGCAGGAAGCGCTTCTGGCGGTTGCGGTCGACGTCGGCCTGGACGCAGCTCGCGCCGGTCGGTGCGTCTACGCAGGAGCGCGACTTCGGATGCACGACCATGACGGCGAACGGCAGGTTGCCGCCGCCGCCGGTGAAGCTGGCTTCGAGCAGCAGCGGCGGACGGTCGTTGAGCAGCGCGGTCGGGCTGCCGGTCGGATCGTTCCAGGTCAGGGTCTTGCCGAGCTGGGTGACCGTGTTGATCGTCACGCGGTCGGTGCGCACGAGGAAGCCCACGTCGATGCCGCCGACGTCGTTGCCTTCTTCCAGGCGCGCCGTGTACGGCACGCCGCTGTCGGCGGTCAGCTTGGTCGCCAGCGCCTGCAGCACGGTGAGGTTCTCGACTTCCTCGGTGCCGAGCACGTCCGGCAGCTTCAGCACGTCTTTGACGTAGGCCGACAGGCGCGCGACCTTGGCGTCGAACTGGGCCTGGGTCGGCGTCGGCGCGAGGCAGGGGTCGGAACCGCTGCCGTTGTTGGTCGTGTCGCAGAAGCGCAGCATGTTGAACGCACCGATGCGCAGGTCCGTGCTGCCGCGGGAATCGCGCACCGGGCGCGGCACGGCGGCGGTATCGGTCAGCGTCAGTTCGGTGGCCCACAGCTCGTAGTCGCCGAAGTCGTAGCCGAGCACGCCGGTGGCCGTGAAGCGCGAGTTGCCGACCAGCGGGGTGTCGACCGGCACGGCGCCGAAGTAGTCCGCGTCGAGCTCGAACAGTTCCGGATTGCCGTCCCACTGGCCCGCGGCCAGGTTGCCGGCGGTCGGCACCAGCGGATACAGCAGGCCCGGCTCGCGCACGCCGCGGCGGCCGTCGGCGGTGATGAAGGCCTCGGCGAAGGTTTCCGTCGCCGGCGAGCCGAAGCGCTGGTTGCCGGTGCTGACCAGGCCGTCGGCGATGTGCACGCGCATGAACTCGAAGCACTCGAAGTTGCTGCCGCTGACCGTGCAGGTCGGCGTGGCCGGGTTCGGCGAGGGGACCGTGGCATTGAACTCGACCGCCGTCGGCAGCGGGCTGCCGCTGCTGACCACGGTGATCGTGGCGTTGGTGAGCTCGGTCAGGCCGTTGAACTCGGCGACCGTGGCGGCGACGTTGACCAGATCGCCGACCTGCACGGTCGGCGCGGTCGAGGTGAACACGTAGATGGCCTCGGACGTGTTCAGGTCCGCGTCGGCGCGGGCGTCCGGCGCCTGCATCGTGAAGCCCTGCGGGCCCTTGCCGGTGACGACGTTGTTGACCGTCAGCACGCCCTGGTTGACCAGCGGGCTGGCCAGGCCGGTGCCCTGGATGTCGTGGATCTCGACCGCATCGTCGTTGGTGATGGTGCCGGTGGCCGTGGCCGTGCCGAGGCCCGCGTTGACCGGGGCGCTCAGGGTCACCGTGAAAGTCTCGTTCGGCTCGGCGACGGTGTCGCCGTTGACCGTGACGCTCAGGGTGCCGCTGGTCTGGCCGCTGGCGATGCTGCCACTGCCGTTGACGATGGCGACGTAGTCGCTGCCGGCCGTGGCGGTGCCGTCGGCGGTGTTGACCGTGAACGTGACGCCGGCGGCCGGCGCCGGAACGGACAGCGTCAGCGGGAAGTTCAGCAGGGCCGTACCGGAATGGCCTTCGACGACGCTGGCGTTGCCGATGCTGAGCAGCGGGATCGGATCGTCGTTGGTGATCGTGCCTACGCCCTGGCCGTCGGCGATCTGCGTGCCGGCCGGCGCGCCGCTGAGATTGACGAAGAAGGTCTCGTTCGGTTCCCAGGTGGCGTCGCCGTTGACGGTGATGTCGACGGTCGCCGTGGTCTGGCCCGACGGGATCGAGACCGTGCCGCTGGCGCCGAGGTAGTCGCCGTCGGCGACCGTGGCGGTGTCGTCGGCCGTGGCGAAGTTCAGCGTGTAGCCGCCGGCCGGGGCCGCGACGCTGGAGGTGATCGTGAACTGCGCCGCGGTCGTGCCGCTGTTGCCTTCGGTCACGCTGACGTCGTTGATCGACAGCTGCGGGACGGCGG
The DNA here is from genome assembly GCA_001725155.1 of Lysobacteraceae bacterium SCN 69-320. GTDB lineage: Bacteria > Pseudomonadota > Gammaproteobacteria > Xanthomonadales > Rhodanobacteraceae > Tahibacter. The sequence continues at coordinate 70,726 of MEFP01000002.1, forward strand.
CGTCGTCGTTGAGGATGGTGCCCTGGCCCTGGCCGTCGGTGACGGTCGCGCCGGTCACGTTGCTGACGTTGACGAGGAAGGTCTCGTCGGCCTCGATGGCCGAGTCGCCGTTGACGACGACGTCGAAGGTATAGCTCGTGTTGCCGGCCGTGATGGTCTGGGCGGTCAGCGACTTGGCCACGTAGTCCGAGTTGGCCGTCGTGGCCGTGCCGTCGGCGGTGGCGATGTCGAAGGTCACGCCGCCGGCCGGCGCCGGGGCCGACAGGCTGACCGTGAAGGTCGCATTGATGGTGTTGCCGGCCGCGCCTTCGGTGACGCTGACGTCGTTGATCGACAGGTTGGGCAGCGGCAGCGTGCCGGTCGGCGTCAGGCTGAAGTCGTCGATGGCCAGGCCGTCGTCGGCGCCGGTGGCATTGAAGTCCTTCCAGCGGATCCAGAACGTCGCGCCGGCCGGGATGCTGAGGCTGCCGATGGAGCCGGACACCGCCGTACGGTTGGCGGTCGCGTTGCCGTCGAGGGCGCCGGCCGTGGCGGCGGTCTTGATCGGGTTGACGAAATTCAACGCGGTCGCCGCGGTCCAGGTGCCGGTGCCGAGGCCGGTCGCGTCGAGGCTGTATTCGAATTCGAGGCGGTCGTCGCGCGCCGTCGAGGTGTTGCCGATACGCCACTGTTCGCCGGTGAAGCTGATCGCGAGGTCGGTGATGGTCGCGCCGGTGTCATTCGTGAACGCGGCGCCGAGCGACGGGATCACGCTGCCGCTCTGCAGCGCACCGAACGCGCGATCCGCGGCGGAGGCCGCGCCGTAGCTGTAGGTGTTGCCGCCGTTGCCGCTGCCGGTGTCGGCCGCATAGGTCGTGTTGGCGCTGGTGCCGGTTTCGAGGAAGGCCCAGCCGGCCGGCACGGTGCTGTTGGTCGTGCCGCTGCTGGCGAGCGTGTTGAAGTCCTGGGTATACGCGCTGCCCAGGGTGGTCAGACTGACCTGGGCGCTGACCGGACCGGCCGCAGCGAGCACGGCGAATGCCAGTGCCCAGCGCGCGGGTGTAACGACTGCTTTCATACTCGACCCCTGAACAAGAGTGCGTAAGACAAAACCGCGCCGCATGGACGCCGGCACCGGTGACGGAGGAAACGCAGCCGCCCGCGGTGGTCCGGCGCGAATGCAACGCGAAGTCGCGCTTCGGCAGGCCGTTGCGGGGGTTGCGATCTGGTTGGATTCCCTGCCATTCGTTGCGCGCCGCGCCAAGCGGCTGTGCTTTCCCGTAGCGCCGCGCCGGGCCGGCGGGCGTGCGATTCATCCGTCGCCTAGGGACGGCGGCGTCCTGCATGGGCGCCGTCGCCGAAAGTCCGCAGGCTAGCACGGGCTTTTGACGATTTCATGTCGTCCCGCAGCGGGAATCGTCGCGTCCGTTGCGGTATGGCGGCGGCGCTCCCGGTCCCGCCGCGGCGGGCGGGCCGGGACGCGCAGGCGGGCCGGTTCAGGCCAGCAGCGAGCGCAACATCCAGGCGGTCTTCTCGTGCGCCTGCATGCGCTGGGTAGCGAGGTCCGCCGTAGGCTGGTCGGAGGCCTTGTCGGCCAGCTGGAACACCTCGCGCGCCGTGCGCGCGACGGTCTCGTGGCCGTCGACGAGCTGGGCCACCATGTCGCGCCATTCGGGTACCCCGGTTTCCTCCTTGATCGAGGACAGCTTGGCGAACTGCGCGCCCGAGCCCGGCGCCATCACGTCCAGCGAGCGTATGCGCTCGGCGACCTGATCCAGGGCCAGCCACAGCTCGTTGTACTGGGTCTCGAACATCAGGTGCAGCGTGTTGAACATGGTGCCGGTGATGTTCCAGTGGAAACCGTGCGTCTTCAGGTAGAGCGTGTAGCTGTCGGCCAGCAGGCGCGACAGACCCTTGGCGATCGCTTCGCGGTCCTTCTTGGCAATGCCGATGTCGATACCCATTGCAGACTCCTTTAGTTCCGATGCGTCGTGAATTCCGGCCGTGTCGTGGTTCCGGCGCGCGACACTCTACCGCGCCGGCCATCCCGCCGGGCAGGGCCGCGACGATCGTCGCGATAGGCTGACGTTATGATTACGGGTTCCGCGGGCCCGCGCCGCCGATACTGATCCTGCAATGGCCGACAAGAATTCCACTCGTGCCGCCCCGCCGCCGGACGCCGCCGTTGCGGCCCGCCTGGCGGTGCTGCGCAAGGCGCTGGACCAGGTGCTCACGCGCGATTTCGCGCGTCTGCTCGGGCGCTGGCGGCGCCTGAACGATGCCGCGGCGGCGGCCGACGAGGCCGCGCTGGCCCGGCTCGACGCCGACATCGCCGCCTCGCGCGCACGGCGCGAGGCACGCGCGGCACGCGTGCCGGAGATCCGCGTCGACGAAAGCCTGCCGATCGCCGCACGCGCCGAGGACATCGTCGCGCTGATCCGCCGTCATCAGGTCGTGGTGCTGGCCGGCGAGACCGGTTCGGGCAAGACCACCCAGCTGCCGAAGCTCTGCCTGGCCGCCGGCCGCGGCGTGGCCGGCCGCATCGGCTGCACCCAGCCGCGGCGCATCGCCGCGCGCAGCGTGGCGCGCCGCGTCGCGCAGGAGCTCGGCAGCGAAGTCGGCAAGCTGGTCGGCTTCCAGGTGCGCTTCACCGATCAGGTCTCCGAGGAATCGCTGGTCAAGTTCATGACCGACGGCATCCTGCTGGCCGAGACCCAGAGCGATGCCTGGCTCAGCGACTACGACACGCTGATCATCGACGAGGCGCACGAGCGCAGCCTCAACATCGACTTCCTGCTCGGCTATCTCAAGCGTCTGCTGGCCAAGCGCCGTGACCTCAAGCTCATCGTCACCTCGGCGACGATCGACACGGCGCGTTTCGCCGCGCATTTCGGCAATGCGCCGGTGATCGAGGTGGAAGGGCGCAGCTATCCGGTCGAAGTGCGCTGGCGGCCGCCGGTGGCCGAAGCCGCGCCGGCGCGCAGCGGCGACAAGGCGCGACCGGCGCCGGATCGCAGCGAGCTGAGTCTCACCGAGCAGATCGTCGCCGTGGCCGACGAGATCACGGCCGAGGATCCGCGCGGCGACGTGCTGGTCTTCCTGCCCGGCGAGCGCGAGATCCGCGACGCGCATCTGGCGCTGGCGCGGCGCCAGTACCGGGCGACCGAGGTGCTGCCGCTGTATGCGCGCCTGTCGGCCAACGATCAGGACCGCGTGTTCAGGCCCGGCGCGCAGCGCCGCATCGTGCTCGCGACGAACGTCGCCGAAACCTCGCTGACCGTGCCGCGCATCCGCTACGTCATCGACAGCGGCACCGCGCGCGTGAAGCGCTATTCGCCGCGCTCGCAGCTGGAGCGCCTGCACATCGAGCCGATCTCCCAGGCCGCCGCCGAGCAGCGCAAGGGCCGCTGCGGCCGCGTCGCGGCCGGCGTCTGTTTCCGCCTCTACGGCGAGCAGGATTTCCAGCAGCGGCAGCGCTATACCGATCCGGAAATCCTGCGCAGTTCGCTGGCCGGCGTGATCCTGCGCATGCTCAGCCTGAAGCTCGGCGAGGTCGATCAGTTTCCGTTCGTCGAGGCGCCTCCGGAGCGCGCGATCGGCGACGGCTACCGGCGCCTGACCGAGCTCGGCGCGCTCGACGAACGCAAGCGCCTGACGGCCACGGGCCGTCTGATGGCGCAATTGCCGATCGACGTCGCGCTCGCGCGCATGCTGATCGAGGCGCAGGCCCGCGGCGCGCTGCGCGAGCTGCTCGTGCTGTGCGCGTTCCTGAGCATCCAGGACCCGCGCGAGCGGCCGGCCGACGCGCGCCAGGCCGCCGACCAGGCGCATGCGCAGTTCGCCGATTCGCGCTCGGACTTCGTCGCCGTGCTCAAGCTCTGGCAGGCGCACGCGGCAGCCCACGAGGAACTGAGCCAGGCGCGTCTGCGCGACTGGTGCCACGCGCGCTTCCTGTCCTACATGCGCATGCGCGAATGGCGCGAACTGCATCGCCAGCTGCTGCTGCAGGCCGAGGAGCTGGACTGGAATCTCGCCGGCGTGGCCGCGCCGGCGGCCGAAGCCGCCGGCGACACGGCGGCGGGGCCGCTGCTGGATGCGCCGGGCTACGAACAGGTGCACCGCTGCCTGCTGTCGGGCTGGCCGACCCAGGTCGGGCGCAAGGACGAGCGCGGGCAGTATCGCGGCACGCGCGAGCGGCGCTTCCAGGTGTTTCCGGGATCGTTCCTGGCCAAGTCGCCGCCGCAATGGCTGCTCGCCGGGCAGATCATCGACCTGCAGAAGGTCTACGCCATGCTCTGCGCGCGCGTGGAGCCCGAATGGATAGAGCAGCAGGCCGAACATCTGGTCAAGCGCAGCTGGCGCGACGCGCACTGGTCGCGCAAGCGCGGCGCCGTGCTGGCCTACGAGCAGGTCAGCCTGTTCGGCCTGATCCTGGTCGAGAAGCGCGTCGTGCAGTACGGCGCGCAGGAGCCGGCGCTGGCCCACGAGGTGTTCCTGCGCGAGGCGCTGGCGCGCGGCGAGATCGACGCCAGGTCCGATTTCGTGCGCGCCAATGCGCGCGTGCTGGCCGAGGCGCAGGAGCTCGAAGCCAAGCAGCGCCGCGCCGGCCTGGTCAAGGACGAGTCCGCGTTGGTCGCCTGGTTTGCCGGCAAGCTGCCCGGCGACATCAGCACCGCGGCCGCGCTGGACGCCTGGTACCGCCGCGCCGCGCCGGCCGAGCAGGCCGCGCTGCGCTGGTCGCTGGCCGACGTGCTCGGCGCGCAGAGCGGCATAGCCGCGCAGGATTACCCGACGCGGCTGGACGTCAGCGGACACAAGCTCAAGCTCGAATACCGCTTCCTGCCCAACGACCCGGCCGACGGCGTCAGCCTGCAGTTGCCGCTGGCCTATGTGAATGCAGTGTCGGCGGCGCGCTGCGAATGGCTGGTGCCGGGCCTGCTCGCGGAAAAGGTGGCCGAGCTGATCCGCAGTCTGCCCAAGGCGCAGCGGCGCAACTTCGTGCCGGCGCCGGATTTCGCGCGCGCCTTCGCCGAGAGCGAGGCACCGCGCGACGCGCCGCTCGCGCGCGTGCTCGCGGCCTACCTGCAGCGCGTGACCGGCGTGGCCGTGACCGAAGCGGACTTCGCCGGTGCCGAGCTGCCGGCGCATCTGCTGATGCATTTCCGCGTCTACGACGAGCAGGGCCGCACCCTCGAACAGGGCCGCGACCTCGCGGCGATCCAGGCCAACTGGAGCGGCGCGGCGCGCGCCGCGTTCTCGCGCCAGGCCGATGCCGACCTGACCCGCGAGGACGTGGAAACCTTCGATTTCGCCGAGATTCCCGATTCGCTGGTCAGCCAGGGCAACCTCGTCGCGTATCCGGCGCTGGTCGACCTCGGCGACAGCGTCGCGCTGCGCGTATTCGAGCGCCGCGACGAGGCGCTGGCCTCGCACCGCGCCGGTGTGGTGCGCCTGCTGCGCCGCGCGCTGGCCGACAAGATCAAGCAGGCGCGCCGGCAGCTGCCGATCAATCATGCGCTGGCGCTGAAATACGCCGGCATCGCCAGCGTGGAATCGCTGCGTGAGGATCTGATCGAAGCCGTGCTGCAGGAACTCCTCGCCGCGCGCGAGCTGGACCTGCGCCGGCGCGAGGATTTCATCCTGGCCGAGGCCGAACTCGCGCGCCAGCTGTTTCCGACCGCGATGCAGTGGCTGGCTCTCGTCGAGGACGTGCTTGCGGCCTACGTCGAGCTCGGCCCCTGGCTCAAGGCGCCGCTGATGGGCTACGGCAAGGCCAACTACGACGACCTGCACGAGCAGTTGTCCGGGCTCATGCATCCGGGCTTCGTGCGCGAACTCGGCCGCGCCCGGCTCGCGCACTATCCGCGCTACCTCAAGGCCATGCGCCTGCGCGCCGAGCGCCTGCGCGTGGACGCGGCCAAGGACCAGGCGCGTCTGCTCGCGGTGCAGGGCTATTGGCGCGAATACCTGCGGCTGCGCGCCAGCGGCGAGACTGCGCCGGCGGCGCTGGAAGAACTGCGCTGGCTGGTCGAGGAGTTGCGCGTGTCGGTGTTCGCGCAGGAACTGAAGACGGCCGAGGCGGTATCGCCCAAGCGCCTGCAGAAAGTGCTGGACGGACTGCGCGGCCGCTGATCGAAAGGCGCGGCGCCCGACGGCGCCGCGCCGGCGGTCCGCGGTTTACTTGATCCGGCGCACGCGCAGGCTGCAGCCGCAGCCGTCGATGTACATCAGCCAGCTGCCGAGCAGCATCGGCTTGATGCGCACGGCCGGGCCGTTCAGGCCCAGGTCGGTGCGCATGCCCGATTCGGCCTGCTGCCAGACCTGGCCGTTGTCGAGCTTGAACGTGGTCTTGCCGAGCCAGCCGTCGAGGCGGCCTTCGACGCGGGCTTCGATGGTCTGGCGTTCGTTATCGTCCGGGTAGAACTCGACGGTGCCGTTGCGCGACCCACCGGTGGCGACCGGCGCGCCCGGAGCGAGGCCGTGAACGCGCAGCCAGTCGTTCAGCGACTTGAGCTGTTCCGGGCTCAGCCGGTCCAGCCCCGCTGCGGTGAATTCGCTGCGGTTCATGCGCTCTTCCAGCGTGGAGAATTCGGCGGCCTGAGCAACGCCCGCAGCGGACAGAGCAGCCAACGCCAGCGCCTTGAACCTGTTCATATTCACCTCGATTTGACGCCGCTGGGGCGCGGCCAGGGCGGCGATTGTAACGAGTGCCGCATCAGTTCTCGTCAAGCGCCGGAATTTCGTCGAAAATCGGTCAAGTCGGGTAACTGCTACTTAACACTGGGGTATAGGGGCGTCCGTATACTCCGCGTCAAAGCGGCGGTCAGGATGCGCTCAGCTTCGCCAGCTGAGCGTCCCGACGGGCCGGGGACGAGGGGTTTTACCAACAGCGTCCGTGGGTTCGCGCGGCTTCCCGTGCGTTCCGTCCGTGTCAAATCAGTCACTGGTGAAGAATACGATGAGGCAAAACCGGATTTACCGAACGAATGCATTGCTGCTGGCCCTGGTTGCGGCCGGCGCTTGCGGAGTCAGCTATGCCGGGGATCTGCCTCTGGTATTCCAGGACGAAAACGCCGTTCCGTTCGGCGCGATGCAGGTCGTTCCGCTGCCGAACGTCAGCGGCGCCTCGCAGACGATCGTGCGCACCCAGGTGCCCGTGCTCTGCGGCAGCAATCGCGATACGGCAACGCCAACGCAGTACAAGAATGGTATCAATCCGCAGTTTGCCGGCATCTACCCCGGCGGTGATTTCAAGTTCGGCGCGCTGACCAGTGGCGCGCAGTCCGCCGTCGACGGCATCGGCTTCTGGAACTACCGCCCGAACGGACTGGCCGTGCAGGCCGATCTGACCACGCACTGCTACGTGCTCGACGCGCACGGCGTGCGCAAGGCCAGTCCCGGACTGTTCTCCGACACCTTCGACGGAGCTCCGGCCGTCGACGCGAGCGTCACGACCAGCGTCGCCGCGCTGCCGTCGTTCTCCAGCTCGTACTACACCTATTACGTCGATGTGCGCATTCCGGCCGAGCTCGCGAATACGTGGTATCGCGTGCGCGATGGTTTCGACAGCTCGGTGTTCTCCTACGGCGGCAATTCGGCGCGTTACTGCGAAGTCGCGATCGGCGTGACGCAGTGCAATCTTTCGGACATGGTCACCATTCCGGTGAATGTCGACGTCCTGGGCAAGGTGCCGGCTACCGGCGGTGTCGCCCGCCGCTTCATCGTGCAGCGCCTGCTCAACGGCAACGCGACGCTGCCGGCCGATACCAGCCTGCCGCTGACGATGGCCGCGCTGTTCGTGGACGAGGGCCGTGACGACAACCTCGCCAACAACGTGTCGGTCGGCTATTCGCAGCTGTCGGATCTGTCGCCGACCATCATCGCCGCCACCAACCTCGTGCCGAACCTGGCCGAGGGCACCGGCGCGACGAACCTGAGCTTCACGTTGACCGACGACACCGCCGAAACCGGCCCACAGCAGCTCAATGCCGCGGTCACGATCGACTTCAACGGCACGCTCGTACCGGCGACCAACGTCAGCTGCTCGCAGCTGGAAACGCCGCAGTCCGGCGAAGCCGTGCGCCGCACCTGCCGCTTCGACATCCCAAGCTTCGATCCGGACTTCGCGACGGACGCGGATCCCGTTGCCGCCGGCACCTATGCGCCGAACGTGCATGCGGCCGTGCTGATCACGGCGACCGACGTGCGCGGCCAGCAGTCGACGAAGACGGTGCCGTTCCACGTGGTGTCCGCCGACAACGATCCGCCGAGCTTCACGCTGTCGTCGCTGATGGAAGAGTACGCGCCGAACGGCAAGACGCCGACCCTGCTGTGCAGCCTGTCGTCGCAGCAGCTGCCGGCCCAATGCGCCGGCGTCATTGCGGACTTCGTCAACCAGTTGCGGCCGGGGCCGGCGCGCGCGTTCGACGAGAACGCGACGCAGGGCGTGTTCCTCGGTACGTTCACGGGCAATCGCCTGTCCTGTACCGGTACGTCGATCTTCTCGTCCAACCTGGCCGACGGCCTGCAGAGCCCGCGCTACATCTTCAACGGCTCGCATATCGACCTGGACTACCGTCTCAACGGCACGCTCGGCACCGCCGAATGCAGCGTGGCTGCCGCCGACTACAACTTCCCGTTGACGCAGATCGGCAACTCCCGCTTCACGACCTTCCGCATCACCGTCATCAACTGACGTCAGCCGCGGTATGGCGATGCAACGCCCGGCCCTTCATGGGCTGGGCGTTTTCGTAGGCGCCGCTACAATGGCGGCGTGAAGCGCGTATCGAGCACTCCCGATTTCGAAGCCTGGCTGCAGTCGCGTTCGCGCAGCGGCAAGGGCTCGCCTGAATTCGTCGCGCTGTGCCAGCGCCTGCAACAGGCTCTGGAACAGGCCGACACGCCTGCCGCGTCGGCGCCGCTGAGCATCGTCGTCGTCGCGCTGCAGTTGCTCGGCAATCTCGGTCTCGACGAGGAAACGCTGAGCGCGACCATCCTCTACGGCCTGGCCGGCGAAAGCGCGGGCGCCGATGAGGCCGTTTCGCCCGGTGTGCGCGTGCTGCTCGAAGGTCAGGCCGCCGCCGAGAAGGTCTGGACGCTGTATGCCGCGCGCGGGACGCATACCAGCGCCGAGGGGTTGCGCCGGCTGCTGCTCGCGATCGTGCGCGACCTGCGCGTGGTGTTCATCCTGCTCGCGCGCCAGCTCGCGCGCCTGCGCGCCGCCGACCGGCTGTCCGAGGACGAGCGCCGTGCGCTCGCCCAGGTAACGGCCGACATCCATGCGCCGCTGGCCAACCGGCTCGGCATCTGGCAGCTCAAGTGGGAGCTGGAAGATCTCGCATTCCGCCTGTCCCAGCCGGAGACCTACAAGCGCATCGCCCGGCTGCTCGACGAGCGCCGCGTCGACCGCGAGGGCTACATCGCCGGCGCGATCGCGCAGCTGCGCAGGGCGCTGGACGAAGCCGGCATCGCCGCCGACATCGCCGGCCGGCCCAAGCACATCTATTCGATCTGGAAGAAGATGCAGCGCAAGGACGGCGATTTCGGCGCGCTGTACGACATCCGCGCCGTGCGCCTGCTGGTCGCGGATCTGCCGGCCTGCTACGCGGCGCTCGGCGTCGTGCATACGCTGTGGCCCTACATACCCGGCGAATTCGACGACTACATCGCGCGGCCGAAAGGCAACCACTACCAGTCGCTGCACACGGCCGTCGTCGGCCCCGAGGGCAAGACCCTGGAAGTGCAGATCCGCAGCCACGACATGCACGCCCACGCCGAGCTCGGCGTCGCGGCGCACTGGCGCTACAAGGAAGGCGGCGGCGGCGATGCGAGCTTCGAGCGCAAGGTCGCCTGGATGCGCCAGCTGCTCGACGCCAAGGACGACAGCGACGACGATGCGGCGCTGCTGGCCGGCCTGCGCACCGACCTGCACGAGGACCGCGTCTACCTGCTGACGCCGCGCGGCGAGGTCATGGATCTGCCGCGCGGCGCGACCGTGCTCGATTTCGCCTACCACGTGCACACCGACGTCGGTCATCGCTGCCGCGGCGCCAAGGTCAACGGGCGCATCGTGCCGCTGGCCTTCCAGCCGTCCAGCGGCGACCGCATCGAGATCCTGACGGCCAAGGAAAAGGCGCCGCGGCGCGACTGGCTCAGCGCGCAGCACGGCTTCCTGACCACGCATCGCGCGCTGGAAAAGGTGCGCGCCTGGTTCAAGCGCATAGACCTGGCGGCCAATCTCAGCGCCGGCCGCGCGATTCTCGACAAGGAGCTCAAGCGCCTCGCGCTCAGCAACGTCGAGCTCGACTCGCTGCCGCCGCGCTTCAACCAGAAGAACCTCGAGGAATTCCTCGTCGCGCTCGCGCTCGGCGACGTCAGCGCGGCACAGGTCGCGCGTGCACTGCACGAAATGACCGCGCCGCCGAAGCCGGCCGCGGCGCCCGCGCTGCGGCCGCCCAAGCCCGGCGCCAAGGATGCGCTGACCATCGACGGGGTAGGGAATCTGCTGACCCAGCTCGCGCGCTGCTGCCAGCCGTTGCCGGGCGATGCGGTCCTGGGCTTCATCACGCGCGGCCGCGGCGTCAGCGTGCACCGCGCCGACTGCACCAGCCTCGCGCGCCTGCGCGTGCGCGATCCCAGCCGCGTCATCGAGGTCGAATGGGGCAACCGGCGCGAGCAGGCCTACGAGGTCGACGTGCTGGTCAAGGGCTACGATCGCAAATGGCTGCACAAGGACATCACCAACGTGATCGCCTCGGCCAATGCGCATCTGCTCGCGGTCAACACGCGCGTCGATCCGGTGTCGGGCCTGGCCACGATGAACTTCGCCCTGCGCGTGACCGACTACGGCCAGCTGTCCAGCCTGCTCGGCAAGCTCGCCGCCGTGCCGAACGTGATCGAGGCGCGACGGCTGGCCTGAGCCGGCGCGGCCCCGGCGCTGCTCCGCCGAGCGGGGCCGGTTGCCGCCGGCCCCGGCTGCTATGCTTGCCGCATTGCCGCCGCACGCGGCGTCATACTCCCGACCGAACGCATGATCGAGATCCCCGGTTACCGCGTGCTGCGCCCGCTCGGGCGCGGCGGCATGGCCACGGTGTACCTGGCCCTACAGGAATCGGTGGACCGCGAGGTCGCGCTCAAGGTCATGTCGCCGACCCTGCTGGCCGATCCGACCTATGGCGAGCGCTTCCTGCGCGAGGCGCGCATCGCGGCCAAGCTGCATCATCCTCACGTGGTCGGCATCCATGACGTCGGCCGCTACGGCGACTATTTCTACATCGCGATGGAATACGTCTCCGGCGGCCCCGTGCTGCACGATGACGGCAAGGCGCGCGACGTGCCGTTCACTCTTCGCGTCGTGCGCGAGATCGCCAAGGCGCTGCATTACGCCAACAGCAAGAGCTTCGTGCACCGCGACGTCAAGCCGGACAACATCCTGCTGCGCGAGGACGGCTCGGCAGCGCTGACCGATTTCGGCATCGCCCGCGCCAACGATTCGTCCACGCGCATGACGCGTACCGGCGCCGTCGTCGGCACGCCGCACTACATGAGCCCGGAGCAGGCGCGCGGCCGCAGCATCGACGGACGCTCGGATCTCTACAGTCTCGGCATCGTCATGTACGAGCTGCTGGTCGGCCGCGTGCCGTACCACGCCGAGGACTCCCTCGCCGTCGGCATCATGCACATCACCCAGCCGTTGCCGCAGCTGCCGGCCGAGTACAAGGCGCTGCAGCCGCTGCTGGACCTGCTGCTGGCCAAGGAGCCCGAACAGCGCCTGCAGGACGGCGCCGCCGTGGCCGCGGCGGTCGAAGCCATCGAACGCCGCCTCGAACGCGGCGAACTCGCCGAGCTGCTGCGCCGCAGGCCGGCGACGACGCCGACTCTGGCGCTGCCGACGATCGCGCCGGCGGAGCCGCGCGGCAGCCGTGCGGAACCGCATATCGGCCGCATCGACGCGATCGACACGGCGCCGGCGCGCAGCGGCCGCGTGGCGCCCGTGCGCCGCAGCGGCAAGGGGCCGTGGATCTTCATCGCGGCTGCCGTGCTGCTGCTGGCGGCCGGCGGTTTTGCGCTCTGGCGCAATCAGGACAAGTTGCGCGCGCTGCTGCCGCGCACGGAGCTCAACGACGTGCTCGCGCGCGCCGACGGCGCGCTGGCCAAGGGCAAGCTCAGCGGCAGCAGCGACAGCGCGCGCGAGCTGTTCGAATCCGCGCGCGTGCTCGATCCCGACAACGACATCGCCCGCGCCGGCCTGCGTCGCGTCGGCGAGGCACTGGTCGCCGAGGCCGTCGCCGCGACCCAGCGGCGCGATTTCGCCGTCGCCCACGCGCGCCTGGCCGATGCGCGCGCGCTGCTGGCCGGTGGCGCCGCCGTGGACCAGGCCGCGGCCGCGCTGAAGCAGGCCGAGGCAGCCACGACCGAAGTTTCCGGCCTGTTCGATCAGGCCGAGGCGGCACTGGCCGCGGGCAAGCTGCTCGATGCCGGCGGTGCGATCGAACTCTACGAGCGCGTGCTCGCCGGCGACGCGGCCAATGCGCCGGCGCAGGCCGGCCTGCGCAAGGCCGGTGCCGCGCTGGCCGCGCAGACGCGGGAATTGTTGAATCAGGGAAAATTGGACGATGCTGCGTCGCGCATCGAGGCGATTGCGCGGGCGTTGCCGAACGATCCGGTGCTGCCGACCCTGCGCGCCGAGCTGACCGCCGCGCGGGCCAGCGCCAGCGCAGCGCTGGAACAGCGTCTCAAGCGTGGCGAGGAACTGCTGCGCAGCGGCCGCATCGCCGGCGACGGCGAGGACAATGCGCTGGCCCAGTTCAAGGCCGTGCTGGCACGCGATGCCAACAATGCCAAGGCTCGCGCCGGTCTGGCGCAGGTCGCCCGCGCGCTCGTGCTGCAGGCCAATGCCGCGCTGGAGCAAAGCGATCCGACCGCGGCCGAACGCCTGCTGCACCAGGCCGAAGCGCTGGCGCCGGGATCGGCCGACCTGGCCGCGGCGCGCGGCGAACTGCGTGAGCTGCGCGAACGTCTGGAGATCGCAGCCTCGCGACCGATCTTGACGCCGGAGCAGCAGCAGAAGCTGGCGTCGCTGCTGGCGGCCGCGGAAAAGGCGGCGCGCGACGGCAATCTCGTGCTGCCGCCGGGCAGTTCGGCCTACGACCAGTACCGTTCCGCGCTCGCGCTGGACGGCCGCAACGCGCAGGCGCTGGCCGGGCTGCAAAGCCTGCCGCAGGTTGCGCGCGACCAGTTCAATATCGCGATCGGCCAGCAGAAGCTCGACCGCGCGCGCGATTTCGTCGACACCCTGGAGCAGCTCGCACCGGCCGATGCGAGCCTGCCGACCCTGCGCGCGCGCCTGGCCGAGTCGCTGCTCGACGAGGCCGAGCAGCGCGTCGCGCAGAACCGTCCCGGCGACGCGCGACGCGCGCTGGAGGCGGCGCGCGGCCTGAGTCCGGCCAATCCGCGCCTGGGCGCCCTGGAACAGAAGCTGCGCGAACTCGGCCGTGCCGCCGACGGCGGCAGCCGCTGAGGCGCGTCGCCGGCACCGCTCCATGTTCCTGAGGTGTGGCCGTTGCCGGAGCGGGACGTTCCTGCGCTGCGGTTGCTGCAATGATGCGGTTGCCGGTGTCGGTTCCTGGTGCCCGGGAGAAACTTGAGATGTGCCTGCTGTTGCTCGCCGTGGATGTGATGCCGCAGCGCCCGCTGCTGATGCTCGGCAACCGCGACGAATTCCATGCGCGCGCGAGCGCGCCGGCCACGGCCTGGAGCGACCTGCCCGGCGTGATCGGCGGGCGCGATCTGGAGGCCGGCGGCAGCTGGCTCGCACTGCATGCGAGCGGACGCATGGCCGCGGTGACCAATATCCGTCTGCTCAATGTGCAGCGCGGCGCCGTCTCGCGCGGCGCGCTCGTGCGCGATTTCCTCGCCGGCGAGATCAGTGCGGCCGACTACGTCGCAGCGCTCCTGCGGCGCATCGGCGACTTCGCGCCGTTCAATCTCGTCGTCGCCGATCGCGGGGAAGCCTGGTGTCTGGAAAGTCCGCGTGCCCGCGCGCAGCGGCTGCTGCCGGGCGTGCATCTCGTCAGCAACGGGCCACTCGATGCGCCCTGGCCGAAGATGCAGCGGCTGCGCCGGAATTTCGAAGCCGCTGCGGCGGCCCAGGCTGACGACGCGGCGCTGCTCGACCTGCTGGCCGACGAAAACCACCCGGACGACGCGGCCTTGCCCGACACCGGTGTAGGCCTGGAACGCGAGCGTTTCCTGTCGCCGATCTTCATCCGCGGCGACGCCTACGGCACGCGCGCCAGCACCCTGGCCTGGCGCGCCGCCGACGGCAGCACCGGCCTGATCGAACGCCGCTTCGGCCCCGGCGGCGTGGCACTGCGGTAGGTTGCGGTGAGCGCGGCGCACCGCAACGTCGCGGTACAACGCTTGCGAAGAGCATCAAGGTGCGGCGATTTTCGCATTGTCGCCTTGTGATCTCGCGCGCCAATTCATGGCGCGTACGGGTTTTCGCCGCGGCAGGACCTCGATGTCGCGGTTCGCTGCGCTTGCCGCGACCTGTGCGCTACGCATCGCCGCACGGGGCGCGGCAACACCTGTCGCGAACAGCGTCAGCCGCGGCAGCGACGCCGTAGCGCGCGGGCCAGGCGGCAGCTCAGCGCCGCGCTGCTGCCGTCCTGTCTCGTTTCGTCGTACAGCATCTGCGGCAGCTCGGTCCTGCCGTCGAGGGCGCGCAGCACCGGTGTCCAGTCTTCGGCCGGCAGCCAGGCGCGCAGCGCCCGTGCGCCGTCGTAGTCGATGGCCTGCACCAGGTGCGGGGTGCGGAACAGCCAGGTCGTGCGTGCGCGCTTGCCGGCCAGCGGCAGGCTCAGGTTCGATACGGCAATGATCGCGTCACGCGTCCAGTGCGGCGGCGTCGGCTGATTGCGCAGCTCGGGCAGTGCCGCCGGGTCCAGTGCGAGCACGGCATCGAGATAGCGCTGGCGCTCCGCGCCCCAATGGCGATCGACGAAATCGCGCAGGCTCATCGACCAGCCGTCGGCGGGCTGGCATTCGGCCGGCGGCTCCTGGCTGCGCGCGGCGGCGCAGTGGGCGTAATACGCCTGCACGCGCTCCTCGCCGCGCGGCAGCGCGCGTAGCGGCGCGGCCGCGCCGGCGTCGTTCCAGACGAGCAGACTGGTCGGCGTCTCGCCGCAGCCGTCGAGACTGATGCCGCCGACCTGCAGCAGCAGCCGGCCGTCGCGTGTGTCGATCAGCGCGGTCGCGCCGCGCATAGAAGCCCAACAGCGGCTGCTGCACGCGGGTATCCAGTCTTTCGAGCAGATCGGCCGCCGCCAGTTCGCTGTCCGTGCCTTGGGCTTGCGGTTGGTCCCGATCGAGCCTGTTCACGCCATGCGCGGTCTTGTCCAGGCCGGCGCGGATCGCATGGTGCAGCAGGCTGCCCTGATGACGCAGCTCGCTGAAGTCGGCGCTTTCGTCCTTGCAGCCGTCCAGCCAGGCGATCGGCGCGGTTTCGTCGCTGCCCTGGCTGGCGAAGCCCTCGGGTGCCGGACGGTCCCATTCGCCGTCGTCCGGCTGCGCCTGCGGCGATGACAGCAGCGCGGCGAATGCGTCGTCGGTGGGGATGCCGGTGCGGACAGCGTCGGCTGCAGGGCGAGGCAGCAGGCGAACAGCAGTACGAGACGCACGGGACGGCCGCAGGGCAGGCGGCGCGAGTATCCGTGTTCGCGCACAGGCTTTTTGCGGGCAGCGCCGGCCGATCCGCGGGCAAGCGGACCGGGCAGGATGGAGCGGTGTTCGGTCGCGGATGCCGCAAAAAAGAAACGCCGGGCGCTTGCGCGCCCGGCGTCGGAACGGGGGCTGCGTTTTCCTCGACGCTTACGGCTTGGCGAGTCCGAATGCGTTGAGGATGAAGGCGTAGACGTCGGCGGTCTCGGCGATCTGCTTGGCCGTCGGCTTGCCCTGGCCGTGGCCGGCGCGCACGTCGATGCGGATCAGCTGCGGCTTGCCCTTCGGATTGGCCGCCTGCATCGCCGCGGCGAACTTGAAGCTGTGCGCCGGGAACACGCGGTCGTCATGGTCGCCGGTCGTGATCAGGGTGGCCGGGTAGGCGACGCCGGGCTTGACGTTGTGCAGCGGCGAATACGCGCGCAGCGCGGCGAACTCGTCGGCGTTGAGCACCGAGCCGTAGTCCGATTCCCAGGCCTTGCCGATCGTGAATTCGCGGAAGCGCAGCATGTCCAGCACGCCGACCGCCGGCACCGCCGCTGCAAACAGATCCGGACGCTGCAGTTCGGTCGCGGCGACGAGCAGGCCGCCGTTGGAGCCGCCGCGGATCGCCAGACGCGGCGGCGAGGTGTACTTCTCGGCGATCAGGTATTCGGCCGCGGCGATGAAGTCGTCGAACACGTTCTGCTTCTTGAGCTTGATGCCGGCCTGGTGCCACTCGCGGCCGTATTCGCCGCCGCCGCGCAGGTTCGCCACCGCGAACACGCCGCCCTGGTCGAGCCAGGTCGCGATCGACGGCGAGAACGACGGCACCTGCGGAATGCGGAAGCCGCCGTAGCCGTAGAGGATGGTCGGGTTGTTGCCGTCGAGTACCAGATCCTTCTTGCCGGTGATGAACATCGGCACGCGCGTGCCGTCCTTGCTCGTGTAGAACACCTGGCGCGTTTCGTATTGGTTCGGATCGAACGCCATCGTCGGCGCATGCAGCAGGCTGCTCTTGCCCTTGGTCAGGTCGTAGCGGTAGATCGACATCGGCGTGGTGTAGCTGGCGAAGCTGTAGAACGCCTGCTTGTCCTCGGGGCGGCCCTCGAACGTGGCGACCGTGCCGAGCCCCGGCAGCTGGATGTCGCCCTTGGGCTTGCCGTCGAGACCGAAGCGGCGCAGGCGCGAGCTCGCGTCATGCAGGTAGTTCAGCACGAGCTGGCCGCCGACCAGATGCGCCGACTGCAGCGCGTCGTCGTTCTGTTCGACCACGGTCTTCCAGTTCTTGCGCGCCGGCTTGGTCACGTCGATCGCGATCACGCGGCCGCGCGGCGCGTCGTCGTCGGTGCGGAAATAGAACTTGCTGCCGACGTTGCCGATGAAGTCGAATTCCGCGGTCCACTCGCCGATCAGTTCCTTGATCAGGCCGTTCCTGCCCTTGGCCTTGAGATCGCGGTAGAGCACGAGGTTCTTGCGTTCGGTGCCCTGGCCGACCGAGATCAGGAGATAGCGGCCGTCGCGGCTCGCGGTTCCGCCGAAGCTGTAGTCGGGCTGGTCCTTGCGCTCGTAGACGAGTTCGTCGTCGCTCTGCGGCGTGCCGAGCTTGTGGAAATACAGCTTCTGGAATTCGTTCTTGGCCTTCAGCGCGTTCTCGCCCTGGGGCTCGTCGTAGCGGCTGTACCAGAAGCCCTTGCCGTCGCGGCTCCAGTCCACCGCCGAGAACTTCACCCACTTGAGCACGTCTTCGGTCGGCTCGCCCTTGGCGACGTCGAGCACGCGCCATTCTTCCCAGTCGGAGCCGCCGCTGGACAGGCCGTAGGCCATGTATTTGCCGTCGGCGCTGAACGCCGTGCCCTTCAGCGCGACCGTGCCGTCGGTGGACAGGCTGTTGGGGTCGAGCAGCTGGCGGCCTTCGCTCTCGGGCTTGTCGCCGACGTAGAGCACGGACTGGTTCTGCAGGCCGTCGTTCTTGAACCAGAACCACTGCTTGCCTTCGCGCGACGGCGCGCTCCAGCGGTTGAAATTCCAAATTTCAGTGGCGCGCGCGGCGATGCGCTCGCGGCCGGGAATCTTGGCCAGATAGGCGCTGGTGACGTCGTTCTGCGCCTTGATCCAGTTGCCGGTCTCGGGCGAGTCGATGTCCTCGAGCCAGCGGTACGGATCAGCGACTTCCTGGCCGTGGTAGGTGTCGACCTGGGTGACTTTCTTGGAAACCGGATAAACGAGGCGATCAGCGGTGGATTCCTTCTTGACCGGCTGGCACGCGGCCACCAGCAGCAGGGCAGGAACCAGCATCAAGGGCAGGCGCATGGGCGCTAACTCCGTCAGGGGGCGGACAAAACGGCGACGATAGGGCGCTTGGTCTGCGGCGTCCAGTAGCTGAACGGAATCTCATGACGGATTGCGCAGAACGCCGCGGCGCGGCCGTCCGGGGCGGGTTTCACACGTAAAACGGCGGCTGCGCGGCGCAGCGAAAAACCGCGATTGTTGCAAAAAGCGGATTTGGCTTTGTGGGCGCTGCGCGCCTACGGCGGCGACTGGCCGCCGGCGGCGAGGATCCGCGCGCGGCCGTACGGCCCCGCGCCGAGGCGGCCGTCGCGGATCCAGTCGACGAGCAGCGGCAGATAGCCCTCGGCGATGCGCGTGCCGGTGCGCGAGCCGTCGGCCTGCTGCACGAACTCGATGATGCCGTGGTCGGTGTCGGGAAATTCGACCAGGGTCACGTTGCCGCGGCCGGCCACCGACAGCAGCCGCCGCCGCGTTTCCTCCGGCGGCGCCTCGCGGTCGGCGCCGGCCAGTATCCAGAGCAGCGGCGGCCGCAGGGTCTGCAGCGCCGGCATGGGGTCGTAGGTCCAGCTCGTGCCCTCGTCGTAGAACGGACCGAACCAGCGCAGGGCGAACGCCGGCCAGCGCACGAGATCGCCGGTGAATTCGCCGTGCATGTCCTGCCACCAGGGCTCGTGGCCGTAGCGCGTCTTGAGCTCGGCCAGTCGTTCGTAGCCGTCGCGAAAATGCGAGGCCATGATGACGCCGGTCGCGTCGGTGACTTCGCGCGCCTTGGCCAGCGCCTCGGCGCCGTGGCCCTTGCGCGTGAGATCGAGCACGACCTGATCGCGATCCTCGGCCAGCGGACTGTCGGCCAGGCCGTAGCTCACCGCGATGAATGCCGGATCGCTGTGCTGCGCCGCCAACGGCGCGATCCAGCCGCCCTGGCTGGCGCCGGCGAAACCGACACGGCCGGCGCGCGTACCGGCCAGGCGGCGGGCCTGGGCGAGCGCCGCCGCGGCGTCG
This sequence comes from Lysobacteraceae bacterium SCN 69-320, assembly GCA_001725155.1. GTDB lineage: Bacteria > Pseudomonadota > Gammaproteobacteria > Xanthomonadales > Rhodanobacteraceae > Tahibacter. The sequence continues at coordinate 89,698 of MEFP01000002.1, forward strand.
GCGGCGAGCAGGTCGAAATCCTGCGTATAGCGGCCACTGCTCGCGCCGGTACCGCGTTTGTCGTAGACGAAGACGCCGATGCCGTGGGCCGGCAGCAGGCGCTGGAAATAGCCGTGGCTTATTGCCGACCAGGCTTCCGAGCCGTGCACGAGCACTGCGATAGTCACGGGTTCGGTGCCGGGCGGCAGCACGAGCCGGCCGGCCAGCGACACGCCGGCGCCGGAAAAGCGCGTGTCCTGTTCGGTGAAGGTCAGGCGCTGACCGCGCTGTCCTTCGAAGTGCAGCGCCGGCGAGGCGCAGCTGCCGGGCTCGATCGCGGTCGTGTCGGCTGTGTCGCCCCAGCCGGCGCGCTTCTGCCAGCGGCCGTCGGTAGCGCGGATCAGCCGGCCGCTGCGGCCGTCGAGCAGACGCCAGCGCAGCGCTGGCGCGTTGGTCAATGCCGCGAGATCGACGAGGCGGCCGTCATCGAGGCGATAGATGCCGACGAGGCAGGCGATCGTGTCGGGCACCGGCGCGTAGGCCGGACGCGTGAACCACCAGGCGGCCACGGCAGCGGCGGCCAGGACGGCGATGGCGGACATTCGCTTCCAGCGCATGGGCAGGCTCCGTCGTGACCGGTGCGCCGAGTATCCCACCGCGCCGCCGTTGCCGTGCCCGCCGATCGGCATGGCAGGCGTCAGCGAGCGCACCCGGTGCCGCGCGATCGTGCGGCGGCCGTGCGGGCGTGGTTCACGCTCACCCGAGCATTGGCCGCGGCGACGCGCGGGGATACAGTCCCGCGTCATCGTCCTGCGAGCCGGGAATGCCGTGCACAGCTTCGTCGCCCTGATCGAGCATCATGGTCTGCCGCTGGTGTTCTTCTGCGTCCTGCTGGAGCAGGCCGGCGTTCCGCTGCCGGCTTATCCGGTGCTGCTGGTTGCCGCAGCGGTCAGCGCGGCGACGCCGCAGGGGCCGCTGCAGGTGCTGGCCGTCGCTGCCGTGGCGGCACTGCTGGCCGATCTCATCTGGTATGCGGCCGGGCGGCGCTACGGTTCGCGCGTGCTCGGTACCTTGTGCCGGCTGTCGCTGTCGCCGGATTCCTGCGTGCGCCAGACGCAGAATCTCTATGCGCGCTGGGGCGCGCCCTCGCTGAGTTTCGCCAAGTTCGTGCCGGGCTTCGCCTCGCTGGCCACCGCGCTGGCCGGCGCGACGCGCACCTCGCTGCCGGCCTTCGTCGGCTTCGATCTGATCGGCGCGACCTTGTGGGCCGGCGTCGCGGTCGTGCTCGGCGTCGCGTTCCGCAACGCGATCGACGAAGTGCTGACTACCCTGGCCAGTCTCGGCCGCTGGGGCAGTCTGCTCGTCGTCGCGCTGCTTGCAGTCTACGTGCTGACGCGCTGGTGGAAACGGCGCCTGCTGATCCGCCAGCTGCGCATGGACCGCATCAGCGTGGCGCAGCTGGCCGAGCTCATGGGCTCGGCGCGGCCGCCGCTCGTGCTCGATGCGCGGCCTCGGCTGCAGCGCGACTGCGAAGGGCGCATTCCCGGTGCCGTCGACGTGGATCTCGATGCCGAAACGCCGTTGCCGGCGCCGCCCGACAGCGATGTCGTCGTCTATTGCGCCTGTCCGAACGAAGCCTCGGCCGTGCTCGTCGCACGCAAGCTCATGAAGCGCGGTTTCCGTCGCGTGCGTCCGCTGGCCGGCGGCATCGAGGCCTGGCGCGCCGGCGGGTACGCGGTCGCGCAGGAATGAACGCAGCGGACTGATCCTGTGTGCGCCGGCCGCCGGCGCGGCGCGTTGACTTGCCTGCATCACGGCGGCAATGTGCAAAGCCTCAGCGCACGCGCAGCGATGCCGAGGATGGGCCATGGACCTGTCGTCCCGCATGCCTCCCCGCATGGCCGCCGGCCTGCCGGCGTGGCGCAATTGCCGCGCTCGCCGATCCACGCCGTTCCGACCGACGAGCCCGCGTTCCTGCGCGCCACGCGCCGTGGGCGCAGGGTGCATTATTTCCTGATGCTGCAAAACGGCGCGGCCGGCCGGGTCCGGCTGCGTCATTCCGGCAACCATGCAAGGAGGTGACGCATGAGGATTCGACGTTTCGCGCCGGTGCTCGCGGCCGCGCTGCTGTGTACAGGTACGATGGCTGCCACGCCCGTCGATGACGGGGCGGCCGCTCGGAAGCAGGCCGCTCAGAAGCCGTCCGACCACGCAACGGCTGACAAGAAGCCGGCCGGCCACAGGCGGAGCGATCCCAAGCCGGGCGACCGCAAGAGCCGGCTGCTCGCGCGCATGGACCGCAATGGCGACGGCAAGATCAGTTTCGAGGAATATCGCAACGCCATGCTGCGACGCTTCGACGCGCGCGACAAGAACCACGACGGCGTGCTCGACGGCGATGAGTTCCCGTCGCAATGGCTGACCGGCGCGGCAGTCGCGACGGAACGCAAGCGCATCACGCGCGATGAGTTCAGCGATCAGCTGCAGCCGAGCTTCGACCATTTCGACACCGACAAGGACGATCAGCTCGACGGCGCCGAACTCGACGCTTTCCTCGCCGCACGCCAACCGGAGAAGCAGCCATGAACCGCGTCCTCGTGCTGACCCTGTTCGCCGGCCTGCTGCTGCTCGGCTTCAGTCCGGACAGCCGGGCCGATACCGTGCGCTGCGAATCCTCCGGCAGCTATCGCAGCTGTCCTGTCGATGGCCGCAGCGGCGTGCGCCTGACGCGTCAGCTCAGCTCACAAGGCTGCTGGCAGGGCGATACCTGGGGCTACGACGTCGGCCGCATCTGGGTCGATCGCGGCTGCCGCGCGGAATTCCAGGTCGGCGGCGCGAGCTCGTCCTCGAACAAGGACAGCGCGATCGCCGCGGCCGTCGTGCTCGGCATCGTCGGCGCCGCGATCCTGGCCGACAAGGACCGCGACCGCCGCGACGGCTACTACGACGACCGCTACGGCTACGGTGACCCGCGCCGCACGATACGCTGCGAGTCCAACAACAACCGCGTGAACTACTGCGGTCTGCCGTATCGTGGACATGTGGAAGTCTACCGCCAGCGCAGCTCCAGCCCCTGCGTCTACGCGCGTTCGTGGGGCGTGGAGCGCGGCCGCCTCTGGGTCAGCAACGGCTGCCGGGCGGATTTTGCGGTGTATTGATCGGGGCGGGAATCGCGAATCGGGAATCGTGGAGCTTTCAGCGAAACCCCATCCCCACCCATACCCTCCCCCTGAAAGGGGGGGCACGGTTCGGCGAAAACCAATACCGGCAAGCGAATTTCTTCATATCTGGCCGGGAAAATCCCTCCCCTTCAAGGGGAGGGTGTGGGTGGGGATGGGTTTTCGCGGTACGGTTTTTCCGATTCCCGATTCCCGATTCCCGATTCCCGATTCCCGACTTCAGCTGACCAGCGTGCTCGTATGGTCGCCCTTGCGGCGTTCCTCGACGAGCGGCTTGGCGTGGACCAGGAAATAGATGTTCTCGGCGATGTTGGTGGCGTGGTCGCCGATGCGCTCGATGTTCTTGGCCATGAACAGCAGGTGCGTGCACGGCGTGATGTTGCGCGGGTCTTCCATCATGTAGGTCAGCAGTTCGCGGAACATGGCCGTGTACAGGGTGTCGAGCTGCACGTCGCGCTTCCAGACCTCCACGGCCGCGTCGGCGTCGCCGCGGCGATAGGCGTCGAGCACGTCGCGCAGCATGTCGCCGGCGACCTCGGCCAGGTGCGGCAGGCTCGCGGCCGGGCGCATCGGCGCGTTCTGGTTCAGCGCGATCGCGCGCTTGGCCATGTTGGCCGCGTAGTCGCCGATGCGTTCGATGTCGGCGGCGATGCGCAGCGCGGCCAGCACGTCGCGCAGGTCGCGGGCGATCGGCTGGCGCAGCGCGAGCAGGCGCAGCACGTCGTGGCTGACGTCGTGCTCCAGCGCGTCGATCGCGTTGTCGCCTTCGACGACGCGCATTGCGAGGTCGCTGTTGCGCTCGTCGACGGCGGCCGCGGCCAGCGCCAGCTGTTCGCCGGCGAGCTGGCCCATGCGCACGATCTCGCTCAGCAGGCGGGCGAGCTCCGCGTCGTAGCTCTTGATGATGTGTTCGTGGGAAGCAGTCGTTTCAGGCATGGTCGTGGGTTCGCTGGCTCAGCCGAAACGGCCGGTGATGTAGTCTTCGGTCTGCTGCTTGCTCGGCCGCGTGAACATGGTCTCGGTCTCGCCGAATTCGATGAGTTCGCCGAGATACATGAACGCGGTGAAGTCCGAGCAGCGCGCGGCCTGCTGCATGTTGTGGGTCACGATCGCGATCGTGAAATCCTTCTTGAGCTCTTCGACCAGCTGCTCGATCTTGCCGGTCGCGATCGGGTCCAGCGCCGAAGTCGGCTCGTCGAACAGGATGACTTCGGGCTTCAGCGCGATCGCGCGCGCGATGCACAGGCGCTGCTGCTGGCCGCCGGAAAGTCCGAGCGCGCTGCCCTTGAGCTTGTCCTTGACCTCGTCCCAGATCGCCGCCTGACGCAGCGCCTGTTCCACGCGGACTTCCATGTCGGCACGCGACAGCTTCTCGTAGTGTTTGATGCCGTAGGCGATGTTGTCGAAGATCGACATCGGGAACGGCACCGGCTTCTGGAACACCATGCCGACCTTGGAGCGCAGACGGTTCAGGGGATAGCGCGGGTCGAGGATGTTCTCGCCGTCGAGCAGCACTTCGCCGCGCGCTTCGAGCTTGGGATAGATCGAGTAGATGCGGTTGAAGATGCGCAGCAGGGTCGACTTGCCGCAGCCCGACGGGCCGATGATCGCGGTCACGCGCTTCTCGGGAATGTCCATGCGGATGTTCTTCAGCGCATGGAAGCCGTCGTAGTAGAAATCGAGATTGCGCGCGGTGATCTTCGCCGCCGACGTGGCCTGGTCCGACGGCGTGGTCACGTTGAGCGAGGCCGCGACGGCCAGGTTCAGATTAGTCATTGGCTACCTTCCGGCGGGCGATGATCGCGCGGGCGATCAGACTGGTGCAGAGCACGAAGACGGTGACCATGAACGCGCCGGCCCAGGCCAGCGAGTGCCAGGTATCGTAGGGGCTCATGGCGTACTGGAAGACGACGACCGGAACGCTGGCCATCGGGCCGCTCATGTCGACGCTCCAGAACTGGTTGTTGAGGGCGGTGAACAGCAGTGGCGCAGTCTCGCCGCTGATGCGCGCGAGCGCGAGCAGCACGCCGGTGACGATGCCGGGCAGGGCCGAGCGGTACAGCACCTGCACGGTGACCTTCCACTGCGGCACCCCCAGCGACAGCGCCGCCTCGCGCATCTGGCTCGGCACGAGCTTGAGCATTTCGTCGGTAGTGCGCACGACCACCGGCAGCACGATCAGCGCGAGGGTGATGGCGCCGGCCAGGCCCGAGAAATGGCCCATCTGCTTGACCACCAGCGTATAGACGAACAGGCCGAGCACGATGGACGGCGCCGAGAGCAGGATGTCGTTGACGAAGCGTATGCTCTCGCCGAGCAGCGAGCGGCGCGCGTATTCGGCGAGGAACGTGCCGGCAAGTATGCCGACCGGCGTGCCCAGGACGATGGCGAGCAGGCTCATGAGCATGGAGCCGAAGAACGCGTTGGCCAGGCCACCGTCGGAACCCGGCGGCGGCGTCATCTGGTAGAACAGTTCCGGCTTCAGCGCGCCGATGCCGTTGACCAGCGTGGTCCAGAGTATCCAGACCAGCCAGAACAGGCCGAACAGCGTGGCCGCACCGGCCAGGACCAGGGCGACGCCGTTCTTGAAGCGGCGGCGGCGGTAGAGCTTTTCGGAGATCGCGCTCATCGGTTGCCCTCGTTGCGGTTCAGGCGCATCAGCATGAGCTTGGCGATCGCGAGCACGACGAAGGTCACGATGAACAGGAGGAAGCCCAGCGCGATCAGCGAGGACAGGTAGATGTCGCTGTCGGCTTCGGAGAATTCGTTGGCGATCGTCGCGGCGATCGAGTTGCCCGGCATCAGCAGCGAAGCGGTCAGCTGGTGCGCGTTGCCGAGCACGAAGGTGACCGCCATGGTTTCGCCGAGCGCACGGCCCAGGCCAAGGAAGATGCCGCCGATCACTGCCGAGCGCGTGTACGGCAGCACGACGTTCCAGGCCACTTCCCAGGTCGTGGAGCCCAACGCATAGGCGGATTCCTTGAGCCGCGTCGGCACGGTCAGGAATACCTCGCGCATGACCGAGGAAATGAACGGGATCACCATGATCGCGAGCACGATGCCCGCGGTCAGCATGCCGATGCCCAGCGGCGGCCCCTGGAACAGCGGGCCGAAGATCGGCAGCGGGCCCAGATACCGGGTCAGGAACGGAATCACCGTCGTGGACATGACCGGCACGAACACGAACAGGCCCCACATGCCGTAGATGATCGACGGGATGCCGGCCAGCAGTTCGATCGCCGAGGCCACCGGCGTGCGCAGCCACGGCGGCGCGACTTCGGTCAGGAACAGCGCGATGCCGAAGCTGACCGGTACGGCGATCAGCATCGCGATCAGCGCGGTCACCAGGGTGCCGTAGATCGGCACGAGTGCGCCGAACTTCTTGCCGACGGCATCCCAGTCGGTCGTGGTCAGGAATTCGAATCCGAAGGTGGAAAACGCCAGGCGGCCGCCCCAGAGCATGGACAGGGCTGCGCCGGTCAGCGCGGCCAGCACGAACAGGCCGGCGCCGGTGACGAGGTAGCGGAAGAAGCGGTCGGCGCGGCGGTCGGCGTCGGCGCGCCGGGCGACGGCGTCCGCGGAGGCGCTCAGGGCGCCGGCAGGCAAGGCTTGGTCGGTACTCATGCGTCGGTCATGGCTGGCGATCAGGAACACGGACGGGGCTGGCGCTTGCGCGCCAGGCCCCGCGACGGGAACGGACGTTCCGGCTTCCGGTTGTGCGCCGCGGTGGGGGCGGCGAAAGCCGGAGCCTATGGCTCCGGCTTACCGGCAGGGGCCGGAGGTCCTGCTCAGGCCTTGATCTCGGCGGCCCAGTAGGCTTCGATCTGCTTGACCAGTTCGTCGGGCAGCGGCACGAAGTCCAGCGCTTCGGCCTGGGCCTTGCCGTTTTCCAGCGCCCATTTGAAGAAGGCCAGCGCGTTCTTGCTGCGTGCGGCGTCCTTGGGCTGCTTGTACATCAGGATGAAGTTGGTCGCGGCGATCGGCCACGAGCCTTCGCCCGGGGCGTTCGTGATGATCAGGAAGAAGTCCTTGGCGTTCTTCCAGTCGGCGCTGGCGGCGGCGGCCTGGAAGCTTTCACGGCTGGGCTGCACGAACTTGCCGGCGGCGTTCTGCATGGCGCCGTAGGTCATCTTGTTCTGCAGCGAGTAGGCCAGTTCGACGTAGCCGATCGAGCCCGGAATCTGCTTGACGTAGGCGGCGACGCCTTCATTGCCCTTGCCGCCGACGCCGACCGGCCATTGCACCGAGGTGCCTTCGCCGATCTTGCTCTTCCATTCCGGCGACACCTTCGACAGGTAGTTGACCCAGTTGAACGTGGTGCCCGAACCGTCGGAGCGGTGCACGACCGTGATCATCGCGTCCGGCAGCGCCACGCCCGCATTCACCGCGACTATCTGCGGATCGTTCCACTTGGTGATCTTGCCGAGGAAGATGTCGGCCAGCAGCGGACCCGTGAACTGGATCTTGCCCGGCTCGATGCCCTTGATGTTGACGACCGGCACGACGCCGCCGATGACCGACGGGAACTGGCCGAGGCCGGCTTCCGCGAGTTCCTTGCTGTCCAGCGGCTTGTCGGACGAGCCGAAGTCCACCGTGCCGGCCTTGATCTGGGCGATGCCGCCGCCGGAGCCGATGGACTGGTAGTTGATCTTGTTGCCGGTGGCCTGGCTGTAATCGGCCGACCACTTCGACATGACCGGGTAGACGAAGGTGGCGCCGGCGCCGGTGATGTCGGCCGCCTGGGCGGAAACGGCGCCCGCCGCGATGAAGCCGGCCAGCGCGAGGCGCGTCGAGAACGTCTTGAGCACAGTGAACTCCTTGAATGCGGCTGAGCTGCAGGTATCGGCGCGCTTTGTACGCGCGCTCTGTTGCAGTCGCGTGGGAGTTTTATTTCAACTGTGTGACAGAGCCCGGCGGCAGCGTATGGGTAAGGCCCGAAACCGCGCACTGGCGCGGTTCCGGCGTGATACGACTGTCATCTGCATGCAATATCGAGCCCGCTGCGGCGGTGCCGGCGGCGGGCGGCGAAGCGGGATCAGCGGCCGCTGAAAACGGCCTTGCGCTTCTGCAGGAAGGCCTGGGTGCCCTCGTGCATGTCGGCGGTGGAGCAGCACAGGGCGAAGGCCTGGGTCTCGAGCTCCAGCGCCGGGTCCATCGCGCAGTCCGCGCCGAGGGTCACCGCATCGAGGATGCCGGCCAAGGCGACCGGCGCGGCGGCGGCGAGCTGGTCGGCGACGGCCTGGACTTCCTCGTCGAGCCTGTCGGCGGCGACGACGCGATTGAGCAGGCCCAGGGCCTGGCCCCGGGCCGCGTCGATCGGTGCGCCGAGCAGACAGAGTTCCAGCGCGGCGGCGCGGCCCGCCAGGCGGGTCAGGCGCTGGGTACCGCCGAAGCCCGGGATCACGCCGAGGTTGATCTCGGGTTGGCCGAGGCGGGCCTTGTCGGCGGCGATGCGCAGGTGGCAGCTCATGGCCAGTTCCATGCCGCCGCCGAGCGCGAAGCCCTGGATGCGCGCGACGACCGGCTTGGTCGAGCGCTCGATGCCGCGCATGAGGTTCTGGCCGGCGCGCGAGAAGGCCTGAGCCTGGACCGGGCTCAGGGTGGCGAGCTCGGCAATGTCCGCACCGGCGACGAAGGCTTTCTCGCCGGAGCCGGCCAGCACGATCACGCGCACGGCGGCGTCCTCGCGCGCGGCGCGGAAGGCCGCGTCCAGTTCCTGCAGCGTCTGCAGGTTCAGGGCATTGAGCTTGTCCGGCCGGTTGATCGTGATCTGGCGGACGGCGCCGCGGTCGGCGACGAGCAGGTTCTGATAGTCCATGGCGCAGCTCCGGCACAAAAGAGCGGCATGGTAGCAGGGGTGTGCGGGTGCTGTTCAGCTCCGCAGGGGCAGTCTGCGGCAGCTTTCGCGCGGGAAAACCGGCCTTCCGGCGGCCCTCCGGCACGGTAGCCGCTGGCATGCGCCTTCGCTATCATGACCAGCTCTTTTGCGGCCGCCACGCCCGGGCCGGTCGATTCTCGGCAGGTTTTCCATTGGAGGTAAGCATGAAATTGCGTTGGTCTGTCGCCGCAGCGGCGCTGCTCGCGACCGGTGTCGTCGTCGCGCAGGACACCACGAGTGAGAAAGGCAAGCTGAGCTACTCCATCGGCTATCAGATCGGCCAGGATTTCGTCGACCGCAAGATGGATGTGGACATCAACACCATCGTCCGCGCGATGCAGGATGGCTACAGCAAGAAGAATCCGGCCATCTCCCAGGACGTCATGCGCGACGTGCTCGGCAAGATGCAGCAGAAGATGATGACCGAGGCCAAGGCCGAGTTCGACAAGATGGCGTCGGAAAACAAGGCCAAGAGCCAGAAGTTCCTCGCCGAGAACAAGACCAAGAAGAACGTCGTCACGACCCAGTCGGGCCTGCAGTACCGCGTCATCGAGGAAGGCACCGGCGCGCGCGCGACGATCAACAGCGACGTGACCGTGCACTATCGCGGTTCGCTCGCTTCGGGCCTGGAATTCGACAGCTCGTTCGCCCGCGGCGAGCCGGTGCAGTTCAAGGTCAAGGACGTCATCAAGGGCTGGCAGGAAGCGCTGCCGCTGATGCGCGTCGGCGACCACTGGCAGCTGTTCGTGCCGCCGGAACTCGCCTATGGCGAACGCGGCCAGCCGCCGCGCATCGGTCCGAACGAAGCGCTGGTGTTCGAGATCAAACTGGTCGACGTCAAGCAGTAAGCACCAGGAAAAAGCCGCGCACTGCGCGGCTTTTTCTTTGCGTGAAGCAGCGTGGCTCTCAAGCTCAGGCGGTGCCGGCGAGTTCCTCGAGCGCCAGCTCCATCTCGGCCTTGATGCGGTTGATCAGGCGCATGGCCGGTTCGGCATCGTCCGCGTCGCTGCCGACGCCGCTGGCGACGGCGGCGCCGCGTGCAATGACGCTGGCGTCGGCGTCGTCGACGAATTGCGCAAGGTATACATAGCCGCGGGCCAGGCCTTCGCGCAGTTCGGGATGTTCGGGGGCGACCTCGTGCAGCAGGAAGCGCAGAGCCTCGCGTATGCGTTCTTTCGGATACGGCAGCAGCGACTGCGGCAGTCCGTACACGCCCGGCGAGACATGGGCGAGAACCTTGCCGTAATCACTGACGACGCGGGTGGCAAGTGCGAGCATGCTCGGCCGTTTCGCAGTTCAGGTTGTTGTAATCTAGCAACGTGATCGCCACATTCCTACGATGATGTTCTCAGTAAATCCGCCTGCCGCAATCCTGACGCCCTGCGTCGGCATCTGCGAACTCGATGCACAGGGCTATTGCGAGGGCTGTCATCGCACCGGCGCCGAGATCGCTGCCTGGCGCGGCCTCAGCGACGCGCAGCGCCGTCATCTGATGTTCGAGGTGCTGCCGGAGCGGGAGCGGCAGCGCTCATGAATCCCGGCGCCGATCCCGGCGCACGACTGCGGGCTTCGCTGCGCGGCCTCGACGATCCGCCTTCCCTGCCGGGCTGGAACCATGCCGAACTCGCCGACCTGCTCGGAGCGAGCGAGCGCACGCCGGCCGCGGTGCTTGTGCCGCTCGTGCAGCGTGGCGCGCGGCGCTCGCTGCTGTTCACGCGGCGCAACGACGGTCTGCGCACGCATGCGGGCCAGGTCGCGTTTCCGGGCGGCCGCATCGAGAGCGACGATGCCGACGCAGTCGCCGCGGCCCTGCGTGAAACCGAGGAGGAAACCGGCATCGCACGCGGTCTCGTGCGGCCGTTGGGGTTTCTCGACTGCTTCGAGACGATCAGTGGTTTCGGCGTCACGCCGGTCGTGGCCGAAGTCTCGGCCGACTACGTGCTCGCGCCCGATCCGCGCGAGGTCGCCGAAGTGTTCGAGGTGCCGCTGCCGTTCCTGCTCGACACCGCCAATCTGCGCCGCAGCGAGATCGACTGGCGCGGACGCCGTCGCGAAATCTACGAATACGACTATGAGGGCCGGCGCATCTGGGGCGCGACCGCGGCCATGCTCGTGAATCTGCTGCGCCGCATGCAGGCCATGCCGTGAGGGTGATGCGAACCCCGTTCGTCCGCGCGGCGCCTGCGCGGCGCGGCGCTCGTCGATGAATTCACAACCGAAACCAACGTACGACTCGTTCCGAGGTTCCCCCATGTTCACGACCCTGATTTCGCCGCAGGATCTCGCCGGGCTCTGCGGCTCGCCGGAGCTGCTGCTGGTCGACTGCCGCTTCGAACTGTCAGACACGCAGAAAGGCGAGAACGCCTGGCACGCGGCACATCTGCCGAATGCGCACTATGCGCACCTGGACCGCGATCTGTCGGATCTGTCCAAACAGGGCCTCGGCCGGCATCCGCTGCCGGACATCGCGCACTTCGCCGCGGCGCTGCGCCGCTGGGGCTGGCGGCCGGATCTGCAGGTCGTCGCCTACGACGACGCCAACGGCTCCACCGCGGCGCGGCTGTGGTGGATGCTGCGCCTGATCGGCCATCGGCGCGCGGCCGTGCTCGACGGCGGCTATGCGGCCTGGTCGGCGGCGTGCCTGCCGCTGAGCAGCGAAACGCCGGTGCAGGCCGGCGAGGCGATCGACCTCGCTTACGCCACCGACCAGATCGTCTATGCGGAAGAACTCGCGGCTGGGCTGCGCGATCACGCGCTGCTGCTGCTCGACGCGCGCGGTGCGGCGCGCTTCCGCGGCGAGGTCGAACCGATCGACAAGGTCGCCGGCCATATTCCGGGCGCGCGCAATCGCCCGTTCAGCGACAACCTCGGTGCGAGCGGCCTGTTCAAGCATGCCGACGATCTGCGCGACGAGTTCGAGGCCGTCATCGACGGCTATGCCCCCGAGGCCGTCGTGCATTCCTGCGGCTCCGGCGTGACCGCCTGCCACAACCTGCTCGCAATGGAGCATGCGGGGTTGACCGGCTCGCGCATCTTCGCGCCGTCCTGGAGCGGCTGGATCGCCGATCCGGCGCGGCCGGTTGCGCGCGGCGCGGCCTGAACGCCGCGCGATCCTGCGGCGCCGGGCGCGACGGCACTGCCGGCGCCGCGCGGTTCAGCCCTTGGACTTCAGCTTGGCCACGAGCGCCTGCAGCACGTGCTGCGATTCGTCGCCGAACCAGCCGTCGACATAGGCGTCGACATTGAAAATGGTCGCCTCGTCGAAGCTGTCGGCGAGATCGGCGCGGGCGATACGCCGCGTCTGGCTCATCGCGAGCGGCGGCAATGCCAGCAGTTCGCGCAGCCAGAGTTGCGCGCGCGCGGTCACATGGTCGACGTCGACGAGCTCGTCGACGAAGCCGACGGCGAGCGCCTGTTCCGAGTCGAGCATGGCGCCGGCGACCATGAGCCGTTCGGCGCGATAGTTGCCGACGAGCCGGCGCAGGCCGCGCTGGATCGGCTCGGGCACGGTCAGACCGACCTGCACTTCGTTGAGACCGATGCGATAGGCGCCGCGCGCCATGATGCGGTAGTCGCAGAAGATCGACAGCACGGCGCCGCCGGCCGGGCTGTGTCCGGTGATCGCCGCGACCGTCGGAATCGGCGAGCGCGCGAGCGCGGCGCAGGTGCCGAACAGGTCGCGCCAGACCTGGGCCATGCCGGCCCGGTCCAGCTGCAGCAGCGAGGGCACGTCGAGTCCGCCGGAGAACATGCCGCTGCGGCCCGACAGGATCAGGCCGCGCGCGCCGTCGCGCGGCGCCGCCTCGATCGCTTCGCGCAGCGCGCGGATCAGGCCGGCATCGAGCGCATTGACCGGCGGACGGGCCAGTTGCAGCTCGATAATGTCGTCGTGGCGGATCAGGTCTAGCATGCAATTCTCCGGAGCGAAGGCCTGGGACCGCAGGACTGCGACCTTGGGTCGCAGCCCGCGGCGGCGCGGAACGGGACGGCCGAAACTATCATAGTGGCCGATCCTTACGGCAAGCGGGAGAGCAGTGATGAAGCGAGTGCATTTCCGCTGGGCGGTCGGTGCCGTCCTGGCGCTCGGTGCCGTTGCGGCGCAGGCCGCCGGCCGGCTCGTGATAGAGGGCGCCTGGATACGCACGGCGCCACCGACCGCGGCCATGCGCGCCGGCTACGCGACCTTGCGCAATGCCGGCGACGCGCCGTTGCAGATCCGGCGTATCCGCAGCGACGCGTTCGGCGACGTCAGCCTGCACGCGACCGTGATCGACGACGGCGTTGCGCGCATGCGCGAGATCGACGATCTGCGTATGGCGCCGGGCGAGCAGGTCGTGCTCGAGCCCGGCGGCAAGCACCTGATGCTGATGCAGCCGGCGCACGAGCTCGGCGCCGGCGCGAGCGTCACGCTGATCTTCGATCTCGATGACGGTGCGTCGACGGCCACGGCCGACTTCGTCGTGCGCGATGCCGAGGCGGCGACGGCTGCGGACGAACACGCGCATCACTGAACGCGCCGCGCCGCGCGCACGCTGCGGACATTCGCGGCGCTGCCGTTTCAGGTCATGCCGTTCGCCGCCAGCGCAACGCACCTCGGCCAAGGGCTGCTAGGCTCGACGGAAATTTCCGACGGAACTGGCCATGCAGCTGCGCGACGGCGATCTGATTGCAAGACCCTGGCAGGACGGCGACGCCGACGCGCTGTATCGCGCGGTCGATGCATCGCGCGCCGAGCTCTCGCACTGGCTGGCCTGGTGCTCGCCGGCTTATGTGCGCGACGACGCGGCAGCCTGGATCGCGTATTCGCAGCACGCCTGGCAGCAGCGCAGCGCGTTTCCGTTCGGCGTGTTCGATGCGGCCGGCAATCTGCTCGGCAGCGTCGGCATCAACAGTCTCGACGCGGAAAACCGTCGCGGCGCGCTGGGGTACTGGATGGCGACGGCGCAGGCCGGTCGCGGTTTCGCGCGCAGGGCCGCGGTGCTGGCCGTGGAGTTCGCGTTTGCCGAACTCGGCCTGCAGCGCATCGAAATTCTCGTGCAGCCCGACAATGCGGCGAGCCACAAGGTCGCGCAGGCGCTCGGCGCGCGCTGCGAAGGCGAAGCGCGTGCGCGTCTGCAGTTCCGCGGCCGCGCCTTGAACATGGTCGTCTACGGCCTGCTGCCGGAAGATCGCACCGCGCCGGCAGCCGGTTAGCCGCGGCGCTCAGCTGCAGGCGCGGCGCACCGCCGGCGGCAGCGGCAGCGAGCGGCCGCTGTCCGGGGCTATCCACACCAGCACGACATGACCGTCGGCGTACAGCATCGCGTCGTCGTCGGCCGCGACGATGCGGTGCGCGATCGTCAGCGAACTGTTGCCGAGGCGCTGCACGCCGAGCTCTACGACGATGTCGGCCGGCCAGCCGAGCTGGCGCCGGTAGTTCATCTGCGTCGCGGCCAGCACCGGCTTGAACGCATCGCTCATCCATTCGCCGTCGAGCGCGGCCATCCAGACCAGCCGCGCTTCCTGGACCAGATCCAGGAAACGCGCGTTGTTGACGTGATTGAATGCGTCGAGATCGCCCCAGCGCACGCCGACCGGCACGCGCGCGAGACGCTTGCCGAGTGCCGCGGCGGCGTCGCCGGCCATCAGGCGGCTTCCTTCTTCTTGCCGTTGCTCAGCAGCCGCGCGAGGAAGCGGCCCGTATGCGAACGCGGATTGGCCGCGATCTGTTCGGGCGTGCCGCTGGCGAGGATCTCGCCGCCGCGGTGGCCGCCTTCGGGGCCGAGATCGACGAGCCAGTCGGCGGTCTTGATCACGTCGAGGTTGTGCTCGATGACGACGACGGTGTTGCCGTCGTCGGCCAGGCGCTGCAGCACCTGCAGCAGCTGTTCGATGTCGTGGAAATGCAGGCCCGTGGTCGGTTCGTCGAGGATGTACAGGGTGCGCCCGGTATCGCGCTTGGACAGCTCGCGCGACAGCTTGACGCGCTGCGCCTCGCCGCCGGACAAGGTCGTCGCGCTCTGACCCAGCTTGATGTAGCTCAGGCCCACATGCATCAGGGTTTCGAGCTTGCGCGCGAGCACCGGCACCGGCTCGAACAGCTTGAACGCGTCCTCGACGGTCATGTCGAGCACGTCGGAAATGCTGTAGCCCTTGTAGGTGATATCCAGGGTCTCGCGGTTGTAGCGCTTGCCGTGGCAGAGGTCGCAGGGCACGTAGACGTCGGGCAGGAAGTGCATCTCGACCTTGATCATGCCGTCGCCTTCGCAGGCTTCGCAGCGGCCTCCCTTGACGTTGAAGCTGAAGCGGCCGGCGCCGTAGCCGCGCGCGCGCGCCTCGGGCACCTGGGCGAACAGCTCGCGCAGCGGCGTGAACAGGCCCGTATACGTCGCCGGATTCGAGCGCGGCGTGCGGCCGATCGGCGACTGGTCGATGTCGACGACCTTGTCGAACAGATCCAGACCCTGCACCTTCTTGTATGCCGCGGGCTTCTCGCTCGCGCCGTTGAGTTCGGCCGCGGTCAGGCGGAACAGCGTGTCGTTGATCAACGTCGACTTGCCCGAGCCGGACACGCCGGTGATGCAGGTGAACAGGCCTGCCGGAATTTCCAGATCGACGTTCTTGAGGTTGTTGCCGCTGGCGCCCAGCAGACGCAGCGTGCGCTTCGGATCGGGCTTGCGGCGCTTCTTCGGCACGGCGATCTTGCGCTTGCCCGACAGGTACTGGCCGGTCAGCGAGCGCGGGCTCTTGAGCACGTCCTTTAGCGTGCCCTGCGCGACGATCTCGCCGCCGTGCACGCCGGCGCCGGGGCCGATGTCGAGGACGTGGTCGGCCAGGCGTATCGCATCCTCGTCGTGCTCCACGACGATGACGGTGTTGCCGAGATCGCGCAGCCGCGTCAGGGTGCCCAGCAGGCGTTCGTTGTCGCGCTGATGCAGGCCGATCGACGGTTCGTCGAGCACGTACATCACGCCGACGAGGCCGGCGCCGATCTGGCTGGCCAGACGTATGCGCTGCGCTTCGCCGCCGGACAGCGAATCGGCCTGACGGTCCAGGGTCAGATAGTCCAGGCCTACGTCGACGAGGAAGCGCAGGCGCTCGCGGATTTCCTTGACGATCTTCGCCGCGATCTCGCCGCGCCAGCCGGCCAGGACCAGGTTCTGGAAGAACTCCAGCGAGGCGTCGATCGGCAGGGCGGTCAGCGCCGGCAGATTGCTGTCGGCGACGAACACGTGGCGCGCCGAGCGGTTCAGGCGCTGGCCGCCGCAGTCGGGGCAGGGGCGCGAGCTGATGAACTTGGCCAGTTCCTCGCGCACGGCCGGCGATTCGGTTTCCTTGTAGCGCCGCTCGAGGTTGTTGACGATGCCCTCGAAACGATGCTTGCGCGTGACGTTGCCGCCGGCTTCACTGATGTAGCGGAACGCGATGACATCCTCGCCCGAGCCGTACAGCACGGCGTTCTGGTTTGCCTTGGACAGTTTCTCCCAGGGCGTGTCGACGTCGAAGCCGTAGTGCTTGGCCAGCGACTGGATCATCTGGAAGTAGTACGGATTGCGCCGGTCCCAGCCGCGCACGGCGCCGGCAGCCAGGGCGTGGTCCGGATGCACGACGATTCGGCCCGGGTCGAAGAACTGGCTGACGCCGAGGCCGTCGCAGCTCGTGCAGGCGCCGATCGGCGAGTTGAACGAGAACAGGCGCGGTTCGAGCTCGGGCAGCGAGTAGTCGCAGATCGGGCAGGAAAAGCGCGACGAATACAGGATCTCCGGCGTCTCCGGCGCATCGAGATCCGCAATCAGCACGAGGCCGTCGCCGAGGCGCAGCGCGGTCTCGAAGGACTCGGCCAGGCGCTGTTTCAGATCGGCCTTGGGGCGGAAGCGGTCGACGACGACTTCGATCGTATGCTTCTGGCGCAGGGCCAGCGGCGGCACCGCATCGAGCTCATGCACGACGCCGTCGACGCGCGCACGGACGAAGCCCTGTGCGCGCAACTGCTCGAACACCTGCACGTGCTCGCCCTTGCGTTCGCGGATCACCGGCGCGAGCAGCATGTAGCGGCGCTCCGGATTCAGCGCCAGGGTCGCATCGACCATCTGACTGACGGTCTGTGCTTCCAGCGGCGTCGCATGGTCGGGGCAGCGCGGCGTGCCGACGCGCGCGAACAGCAGGCGCAGGTAGTCGTAGATCTCGGTGATCGTGCCGACCGTGGAGCGCGGGTTGTGCGAGGTCGACTTCTGCTCGATCGAGATCGCCGGCGACAGGCCTTCGATATGGTCGACGTCGGGCTTCTCCATGACCGACAGGAATTGCCGCGCATAGGCTGACAGCGATTCCACATAGCGGCGCTGGCCTTCCGCATAGATGGTGTCGAAGGCCAGCGAGGACTTGCCCGAGCCGGACAGGCCGGTGATCACGATGAGGCTGTCGCGCGGCAGGTCCAGGTCGATGTTCTTGAGATTGTGTGTACGCGCGCCGCGGATGCGGATCGTATCCATTGCAGGGAAGCCTCTGAACGAGTCGGAGTGTGGCGATAGCGGTTGCGGCCCCGGGGCACGGGGCGGTCGGACGCCTGCAGGGCAGGCGGCCGGCAGGATTGGGGTAACGGGCAGCGCGGCGCCGACGCCGCGCTGTCCGCGTCCGTCCGGACCGCCTGCGCGGCCGGACGGCGCAGCAAGCGCGGAATTATGCGCCGGCGCCGGACGTCGGCGCGTGACAGGTGAGGGCGGCACGGCGAAATCCAATCAGGGCAGGGTCGAACCTATAAGGTCGAATGCGGACAGAATCCGCCCTGTTTGGCCGTGTCGTCCGTGCGAATGGACGTGAATCAGGGCCTGGGTCGGACCCGATCGGCCCCGGGCCGGGCTCGATTGCCGCTGACCCGCCTGCCGCAGCCGTGCCGATTCTCCATCGTCGATGCGGTGCATCGGGCCAAATGCTTGTTGTTTTGACGGAAATGTTGCATAGGGTGAAGTCCTCGCGGGACGGCGTCGCATGGGGCGATACGAAACAGGTGCCGGCGAGGCAAGGAGCAGTCATGTACGTGAAAGCAAACGCGGCGCTGGCGATAGCTCTGGCGCTGACCGCGGGCGTCGCGACCGCCAAGCAGGCCGACACGACCCACGCCGTGCCGAACGCGCCGGCGCCGAATGCCAGCGAGGACTATCCGGTCAGCTATCCGGGCGGCAATCCGCCGGCTGCCGTCACCGGCGCGCTGGATGGCGACGACTCGACCTACAACCGCCTGACCGCCAACTGCGGCGGGGCTTCCGCGGTCGGTACGGCCGTGTTCTACGACACGATCACCGTGACCTACACCGGCACGGCCACGGGCTCCATCACCTTGACGACCACCGGCGGCGACACCTTCCTGACCGCCTACAACGGGACATTCAACCCGGCTTCCCCGTCGACGAACTGCGTCGGCTCCAACGACGACACCGCCGGCGTGGCCGGCAACGGCAGCCAGCTGGCCAACGTCACGTTCACGCCGGGACAGACCGTGGTCTTCGTGGTCAGCTCCTTCGACAATGCGGCCCAGTTCAGCTGGACCGCCGATTTCACCGGCACCACGCCGGTAGCGCTGCAGTCGTTCCGGATCGAATGAGTCCGCCGCCGCCGTCGCAGCGGCGGTTTGACTCGGCAATGTGTCCGGCGCTATTATCGCCGGCCTTTTTCCGGCCGGGGTCTCCGGCTGGGTCGCAGCACCGGTTTCTTTCGAGAATAACTACAGAGGAATTTCCATGTACGCAGTCATCGTCACCGGCGGTAAGCAGTACCGCGTGATGAAGGGTGAGACCCTCCGCGTCGAGCTGCTCAAGGCCGACGTCGACTCCACCTTTACCTTCGACCAGGTTCTGCTGGTGGGCGAAGGCGATTCGATCAATGTCGGCGCGCCGCTCGTCACGGGCGCCAGCGTCACCGCCACCGTGAAGAAGCACGGCCGCGCGGACAAGATCCGCATCGTCAAGTTCCGCCGCCGCAAGCATTTCCGCAAGGAAACCGGTCACCGTCAGCATTTCACCGAAGTCGAGATCACCGGCATCAACGCCGGCTGAATCTGAGGAGTAGCAGTCATGGCATCAAAGAAGGGCGTAGGCTCCAGTCGCAACGGCCGCGATTCGAATCCGAAGTATCTCGGCGTCAAGGTCTATGGTGGCGAAGCCATCAATGCCGGCAACATCATCATTCGCCAGCGCGGCACCCAGTTCCATCCGGGCACCGGCGTCGGCCTCGGTCGCGACCACACCATCTTTGCGCTGATCGACGGCAAGGTGGAATTCGCGGTCAAGGGTCCGAAGAACCGCCGCACGATCAGCGTCGTTCCGGCCTGATCCGCGCGACACCGATCCAGCAGAGGCCCCGCTTCGGCGGGGCTTTTGTTTTCTGAGGCCTGCGGCGCGCTGCGGCCGGCCTGCTACCTTACGTTCACTCCACGCCGTTCCGGTTGCCCTATGAAATTCGTCGACGAAGCCGAAATCCATGTCCATGCCGGCAACGGCGGCAACGGCTGCGCCAGCTTCCGTCGCGAGAAATTCATTCCGTTCGGCGGGCCCGACGGCGGCGACGGCGGTGCCGGCGGCAGCGTGTACCTGCTCGCCGACGAGAACCTCAATACGCTGGTCGATTTCCGCCATCAGCGCGTCTACCGCGCCGGTCGCGGCGAGAACGGCATGAGCCGGCAGATGCACGGCAAGGCCGGCGACGAACTGACCATCCGCGTGCCGGTCGGCACCGTCGTCGTCAACATCGACACCGACGAAGTCATAGGCGATCTGACCGAACACGGCCAGCGTCTCAAGGTCGCCCAGGGCGGCGACGGCGGTCTGGGCAACATCCATTTCAAGAGTTCGACCAACCGCGCGCCGCGCAAGGCCACCTCGGGCTTTCCGGGGGATTCGCGCGAGCTGCGGCTGGAACTGAAGCTGCTGGCCGACGTCGGTCTGCTCGGCTTTCCGAATGCGGGCAAATCGACCTTCATCCGCGCCGTGTCCGCCGCGACGCCGCGCGTGGCCGACTATCCGTTCACGACCCTGCATCCGAATCTCGGCGTCGTGCGCATCGACACCGACCAGAGCTTCGTCATCGCCGACATTCCGGGCCTGATCGAAGGCGCGGCCGACGGTGCCGGCCTCGGCATCCAGTTCCTCAAGCACGTCGCGCGCACGAGCCTGCTGCTGCATCTCGTCGACATGGCGCCGCTGGACGGCGAGACCGACCCGGTCGCCCAGGTCAAGGCCATCGAGGCCGAGCTCAAGCAGTTCGACCCGGCCCTGCTCAAGCGGCCGCGCTGGCTGGTGCTGAACAAGGCCGACCTGCTGCCCGAGGAAGATCGCCTCAAGGCCGCGAAGAACATCGTCAAGCGGCTGAAGTGGAAAGGGCCCTGGTTCCTGGTATCGGCCATCGGCCGCGAAGGCACCTGGCCGATCTGCCTGGAAGCGCAGAAATTCTTCGACGAGCAGCGCCGCGCGCTGCGCGAGAGCGAGGAAGGGCGGGGCGGTTGATTCCGGTAGCCGGCCTGGCGCCGGCGCCCGACGAGGTTCGTGCTCGCCGGAAAAAGGACATTAAAAAAGCCGGCTTGCGCCGGCTTTTTCATGCAGCCTTGCAACCAACGTCGATCAGGCCAGGGCCTTGATGTGGTTGGTCAGGCGGCTCTTGTGACGATTTGCCTTGTTCTTGTGGATCAGGCCGCGACCGCCGTAACGGTCCATCAGCGGCTCGGCGATCTTGTAGGCGGCTTCGGCGCCGGCCTTGTCCTTCGATTCGATCGCCTTCACGACCTTCTTGATTGCCGTGCGCAGCATGGAGCGGGCACTGACGTTGCGCTGACGGCGCACTTCGGCCTGCTTCGCGCGCTTCTTTGCGGATTTGATGTTAGCCAAGGTAAGACTCCAGACGCACGGCTTTGGAAAAAGACGCGCGAGTTTAAAGAGGGGGTGAGCCCGAGTCAAGGAAATTGGACAGCGGGCCCATTCGATCGGGCTGTCGCGCGCGGTGCTTGCGGAATGTCGGTCCACGGCGCCGGGGTGGGGCATTGTCGCCGTTTTCGGCAGCCCGATGCGACTTCAGGCCGTAGACTATGCCGTTCATGTCCGCGTTTCCGGTCCTTGGTTCCCGGCGGTGCTCCGTCCGGGATGGAGTCGCCTGTTGAAAGCACCGAGCCTGCTGCGTTCCCTGATGTCGTTCAGCGGCATGACCTTCATCTCGCGCCTGCTCGGGCTCGTGCGCGAAGTGGCCATGTCGGCCGCGTTCGGCGCCGGCATGGTCACGGATGCGTTCAACATCGCGTTCCGCATTCCCAATTTCCTGCGCCGGCTGTTCGCCGAAGGTTCGTTCTCGCTGGCCTTCGTGCCGGTGCTGACCGAGGTCAAGGAAAGGCAATCGCCCGAAGCGTTGCGCGAGGTCATCGCGCGCACGGCCGGCACGCTCGGCGCCATCCTGCTCGTCGTGACTGCGCTCGGCGTGTTCGGCGCCGAGTGGGTCGTGCGCCTGTTCGCCGCCGGCGCCGTGGACGAGCCGGCGAAGTTCGCGCTGACCACCGACCTGCTGCGCGTGACTTTCCCGTTCCTGCTGTTCGTCTCGCTGACGGCCCTGGCCGGCGCCGTGCTCAACGCGTTCAACCATTTCGCGTTGCCGGCGCTGACGCCGGTCATCCTCAATCTGTGCTGGATCGTCGGCGCCCTGTGGCTGGCGCCGTTCTTCGACGTTCCGATCATGGCCGTCGGCTGGGCCATCTTCGCCGCCGGCGTGCTGCAACTGCTGTTCCTGCTGCCGGCGCTGCGCCGGCTCGGCATGCTGGTCTGGCCGCGCTGGGGCTGGAACCATCCGCAGGTCAGGCGCATCCGCCAGGTCATGTTGCCGACCCTGTTCGGTTCCTCGATCGCCCAGGTCAATCTGCTGCTGGACACCCTGATCGCGTCGTTCCTGATCACCGGCTCGCAGACCTGGCTCGGGCAGACCGACCGCCTGCTGGAGTTTCCGCTGGGCCTGTTCGGCGTCGCGCTCGGCACGGTGATCCTGCCTAGCCTGTCGCGGCACCACGTGACGACCGACGCGGCCGCGTTCTCGCGCGCGCTGGACTGGGGCCTGCGCACGGCGCTGCTGATCGCCGCGCCGGCCATGCTCGGCCTGATGCTGCTGGCCGAACCGCTGGTCGCAACCCTGTTCCTGCACGGCAAGTTCACGCCGCACGACGTGGCCATGGCCAGCCTGAGCCTGGCCGCGCTGAGCTTCGGTCTGCCGGCTTTCGTGCTGGTCAAGGTGGTCGCGCCGGCGTTCTATGCCCGCGGCGACACGCGCACGCCGGTACGCGCCGGCGTCGTCGCGATGGTCGCGAACATGGCGCTGAATCTGCTGCTGGTCGGCCTGCTGCTGGCGCTGTGGCACCGGCCCGGCGATCTCGACGGCGGCTGGATCGCCGCACTGGCCAAGGTGCCCGGACTGCACGTGGCGCTGGCGGCGGCCAGCGCGCTGGCCGGCTATCTGAATCTGCTCCAGCTCTGGCATGCCCTGGTCAAGGCCGGCGTCTACCAGCGCCAGCCGGGCTGGGCGCGGCATCTGGCGCGGGTCGGCCTGGCCTGTGCGGCGATGAGCGCCGCGCTGCTGCTCGGCCTGCACTACGCCTCGGTCTGGACGCAGGTCGCGACCTGGCAGCGCATCGTCGAGCTCGGCCTGCTCGTCGGGCTGGGCGGTGCGGTCTATCTGCTCGCGCTGTTCGCCCAGGGTTTCCGCCTGCGCGAGCTGCGCGCTCACTAGACCGGCAGCCAATGGCTATACTCGCGCCAATGCATACGCTGTCCCGTGACGTCGCCGGCCCCGTGCTCGCGCCGCGCGGCAGTGTGGTCTGTATCGGCGCATTCGACGGCGTACATCGCGGTCATCGCTATGTGCTCGACCATGTCTGCCGCCGCGCCGCCGAGTTGAATCTGGATCCGGCCGCCATCAGTTTCGAGCCGATTCCGCGCGAGTTCTTCGCCCGCGGCGCGCTAGCGCGGCTGTCGTCGGCGCGCGACAAGATCGTGCAGCTGCAGGGTGCCGGCATGCGCCGGCTGCTGCTGTTGCGCTTCAATGCGGCGCTTGCGGCGATGTCGGCCGAGGACTTCGTCGCGCGCGTGCTGGTCGGGCGGCTCGCCGCGCGCGAGGTGCTGGTCGGGCAGGATTTCCGCTTCGGCCACGGCCGCCGCGGCGATCTGGCCCTGTTGCAGCGCCTGGGCGCAGGGCTCGGTTTCAACGCCCGCGAGCTGGCCCCGTTCGCGGCCGACGGCGAGCGCATCTCGAGTTCGGCGATCCGCGGCCTGCTGGCCGACAGCCGTTTCGACGCCGCCGCGCAGCTGCTCGGCCGTCCGTTCGCGATAGCCGGCAAGGTCGTCCACGGCCAGCAGCTCGGCCGCCGACTCGGCTATCCGACCGCGAACCTGCGCCTGGGCCGGCGTCTGGCGCCGTTGGCCGGCATCTTCGCGGTACGCGTGAGCGGGGCCGGTCTGCAGGCGCATCCGGGCGTGGCCAGCCTCGGCGTGCGGCCTACCGTCGCCGGCACGGAGCCGCTGCTGGAAGCGCACCTGTTCGATTACGACGGCGACCTGTATGCGCGCCGCATAGAAGTGGAATTCGTCGCAAAGTTGCGCGACGAGGAAAAGTTCCCGGACCTGCCCAGCATGGTTCGGCAGATCGACGCTGACGCCGCCGCCGCGCGGCGCATCCTGGGCGCAACCGCGACTGCGGCCGCCGGAGCCTGAACCGTGACCATCGACTACAAGAACACGATCAACCTGCCCGAAACCTCGTTCGCGATGAAGGCCGACCTGGCCAAGCGCGAGCCGGCCATGCTGGCCGACTGGGAAGCGCGCGGGCGCTACCGGCAGATCCAGGAAAAGACCGCCGGGCGCCCGCGCGCGTTCGTGCTGCACGACGGTCCGCCGTATGCGAACGGCGTGATCCATCTCGGCCACGCGCTGAACAAGATCCTCAAGGACACGGTGGTCAAGTCCAAGCTCATGGCCGGCTACCGCTCGCCCTACGTGCCGGGCTGGGACTGCCATGGCCTGCCGATCGAGATCGCCGTCGAGAAGAAGATCGGCAAGGTCGGACAGAAGGTCGACGCCGTGACGTTCCGGCAGAAATGCCGCGAATACGCCAGCCAGCAGATCGACCTGCAGCGCAGCGACTTCAAGCGCCTCGGCGTGCTCGGCGACTGGGACCACCCGTACCGCACGATGGATGCGACGTTCGAGGCCGACATGGTGCGCGCGCTCGCGACGATCTACTCGAACGGCCACGTCACGCGCGGCTTCAAGCCCGTGCACTGGTGCTTCGACTGCGGCTCGGCGCTGGCCGAGGCCGAGATCGAATATGCCGACAAGACTTCGCCGGCGATCGACGTGGCGTATGACGTGGCCGATGCGGCTGCGGTCGCCGCGGCGTTCGGCGTGAGCGTGGATGCCGGCGTCGTCGTCGCGGTGCCGATCTGGACCACTACGCCGTGGACCTTGCCGGCCAGCCTCGCGGTCTCGCTCGGTCCCGAACTCGACTACAGCCTGATCGAAGGGCCGGCGCGTGACGGCCGGCGCGTGCTGCTCGTGGTCGCCAGCGCGCTGGCCGATCGCTGCGCGCAGCGCTACGCCAGCGACCTCGACGGCCGCGCCGTCGCGCTCGGCCATCCGGCGGCCGGGCGGGTGCTCGAAAACCGGCTGCTGCAGCATCCGTTCTACGATTTCCGCCAGGTGCCCGTGCTGCTCGGCGACCACGTGTCGGCCGAAGACGGCACCGGTGCCGTGCATACCGCGCCGGGCCACGGCGTCGAGGACTTCGCGGTCGGCCAGAAGTACGGCCTGATCGACAAGTATTCGGCGGCCGAACTCAACCCGGTCGGCGGCAACGGCGTCTACCTGCCGGGCACGCCGCTGGTCGAAGGGCAATACATCTGGAAGGCCAACGCCGCGATCGTCGAACTGCTGGCCGAACGCGGCAAGCTGCTCGCGTCGCTGAAAATCCAGCACAGCTATCCGCACTGCTGGCGGCACAAGACGCCGGTGGCGTTCCGCGCGACGCCGCAGTGGTTCATCAGCATGGAGAAGGCCGGCCTGCGCGCCGATGCGCTGGCCGCGATCAAGGACGTGCGCTGGATTCCGGCCTGGGGCGAGGAGCGCATCACCGGCATGATCGCCGGCCGTCCCGACTGGTGCATCTCGCGCCAGCGTACCTGGGGCGTGCCGATCACCCTGATCGTCGACAAGCTCACGCATCTGCCGCATCCGCGCAGCGCCGAGCTGTTCGAGCCGATCGCGCAGCGCATCGCCGCGGGCGGCATCGACGCCTGGTATGCGCTGGACATCGCCGAACTGATTGGCGCCGACGAGGCCGCGCAGTACGAGAAGGTCAACGACGTGCTCGATGTCTGGTTCGACTCGGGCGTGACCCATCGCTGCGTGCTGGCCGCGCGGCCGGAGCTTGCGACCGACGGTCCCGACGACAAGGTCATGTATCTCGAAGGCTCGGACCAGCACCGCGGCTGGTTCCATTCCTCGTTGCTGACCGCGACGGCCATGTACCGGCATGCGCCCTACGACGAAGTGCTCACGCACGGCTTCACCGTCGACGAGCACGGCCGCAAGATGTCCAAGTCGCTCGGCAACGGCGTCGAGCCGCAGGACGTGATGAAGAACTACGGCGCCGACATCCTGCGTCTGTGGGTCGCTTCGACCGACTATCGCAACGAGATGTCGATGTCGAACGAGATTCTCAAGCGCGTCGCCGATGCGTACCGGCGCATCCGCAACACGGCGCGCTTCCTGCTCGGCAATCTGCACGGCTTCGATCCGGCGAAGGACCTGGTCGCAGTGGAAGATTCGCTGCTGCTCGACCAGTGGGCCGTGCAGCAGGCCTACGATACGCAGCAGGCCGTCCGCGCCGCCTACGAGCGCTACGATTTCCCCGAGATCGTGCAGCGCGTGCAGAACTTCTGTACCAACGAGATGGGCGCGCTGTATCTGGACATCACGAAGGACCGCCTCTACACCATGCCGACGGCCAGCCACGGCCGGCGTTCGGCGCAGAGTGCGATGTACCGCATTCTCGAGGCGCTGGTGCGCTGGCTAGCGCCGGTGCTGAGCTTCACGGCCGAGGAAATCTGGGCCGCGATGCCGGGCGCGCGCGACGAGTCGGTATTCTTCGAGACGTTCTACGAAGGCCTGGCCGCGACCCAGGGGGCGCCGCAGCAGCGCCAGTGGTGGAGCGACCTGCTCGCGATCCGTTCGGCCACGTCCAAGGTGCTCGAAGGCATGCGCGTGCTCGGCGTGATCGGCGCCTCGCTGGAGGCAGAAGTCACGATCTACGTCGACGCCGACCTGCGCGAGCGTTTTGCCGAGGTCGCCGACGAACTGCGTTTCGGCTTCATCACCTCGACCCTGACCCTGGCCGCGCTGCGCGACCGGCCGGTCTACGACGTGGTCGCGGCCAAGCTCGGTTTTGAATCCTTCGTCGACGACGAGGCCGCGCCGACCACCCTGGCGGCCAAGGCCGATCTCGCCGAGCACGAAGTCTGGATCGTGGCCAGGGCGAGCGCGGCGGCCAAGTGCGTGCGCTGCTGGCATTACCGCGCCGACGTCGCCAGCCATGCGGCGCATCCGGAACTGTGCGGGCGCTGCGTCGACAATGTCGATGGCGGCGGCGAACAGCGGCGCTATTTCTGATGGCCGCGTCCGTCACGTCCGCGTCGCGCCCGGCCGGCGCGCTGAGCTGGTTGCTGCTGTCGGCGCTGCTGATCGCACTGGACCAGTGGACCAAGCATCTCGTGCTGGACCATCTGCAGGAAGGCGTGCCGGTCGCGGTGATTCCGGGGTTTCTGAACTGGATGCTCGCATTCAACACCGGCGCGGCCTTCAGCTTCCTCGCCGATGCCGGCGGCTGGCAGCGCTGGGGCTTCAGCGTGCTGGCCGTCGCGATCAGCCTGGTGCTGACCGGCTGGCTCGTGCGCACGCCGCGGCGCGACTGGCCGACGGCGCTGCCGCTGGCGCTGGTCATCGGCGGCGCGATCGGCAACCTGATCGACCGGCTGCGCTTCGGCCACGTCGTCGACTTCGTCCAGGTCTACCACGGCGACTGGACCTTCCCGGCCTTCAACGTCGCCGATTCGGCGATCTCGGTCGGCGCGGTGCTGCTGGCCCTGGCCAGCCTGCGCAGTGGGAAAGCGGAGGGCACCGGGCGATAATCGCGTTTTCCGCGCGATGTCGACCTCACTGCCATGGACGTTCTGCTAGCCAATCCCCGCGGTTTCTGCGCCGGCGTCGACCGCGCGATCGAGATCGTCGAGCGCGCGCTCGAGGTCTTCGGCGCGCCGATCTACGTGCGTCACGAGGTCGTGCACAACCGCTTCGTCGTCGCCGGCCTGCGCGCGCGCGGTGCCGTCTTCGTCGACGAACTCGACGAAGTGCCCGACGGCGCGACCGTGATCTTCAGCGCGCACGGCGTGTCCAAGGCCGTGCGCAGCGAAGCCGACCGCCGCGGCCTGCGCGTGTTCGACGCGACCTGTCCGCTGGTGACCAAGGTGCATATCGAGGTTTCCAGCCACTGCAAGGCCGGCCGCGACGTGGTGCTGATCGGCCATGCCGGTCATCCGGAGGTCGAGGGCACCCTGGGGCAGTGGATGAAATCCGGCGCGGTCGGCGAGATCTATCTGGTCGAAACGCCCGAGGATGTCGCACGCCTGCAACCGCGCAATCCCGAACACATCGCCTACGTCACCCAGACCACCTTGTCGGTCGACGACACCCGGGCCGTCATCGACGCGCTGCGCACGCATTTCCCGAAGGTGCTCGGGCCGCGTCACGACGACATCTGCTACGCGACGCAGAACCGCCAGGACGCGGTGCGCGACCTCGGCCAGCAATGCGATCTCGTGCTCGTCGTCGGTTCGGTCAGCAGTTCCAATTCCAACCGCCTGCGCGAGCTGGCCGAGAAGCAGGGTGTGCCGGCCTATCTGATCGACGGCGCCGACGACATCCGCGACGAATGGCTGCAGGGCCGTCATCGCATCGGCGTCACGGCCGGCGCGTCGGCGCCCGAGACCCTGGTCAGGGACGTCGTCGCCCGGCTGCAGGCCGTCGGCGGCGGCAGCGTGCGCGAACTCAGCGGCGCGGTGGAGACCATCACGTTCGCGCTGCCGCGCGAGCTGCGCATACAGCTGGTGTCCTGATCCGTTCCGGCCGCGCCGTCCTGCCGGCGGCATTTCGTTGGCGGGCGATCTGCATTGCGGCCGGCGCCGGGTCGTCCCGGCGGCCGCGCCACCTGTGCCCGGTCCGCCCGCTCATCCGAGATTTCCTACCTCGCGCCTCGCTGCGCCTTGCCTGACCCGCCGGTGGCGAATAGCGTTCCGCCTCGGATAGCCTTGCGCTATTTCGTCTTGGCAGAGGGACTTATGACATTTCTCTATCGGCGCAGGCATCCGGACGGATGGCATGCCGGACGCGGATTCACGTTGTTCGAGCTGATGGTCACGCTGATCGTGCTGAGCATCGGCGTCGCGATCGCCCTGCCGTCGTTCCGCGGCGTGCTCCTGAACTCCGCCGTTTCCGGCCAGACCAACGACCTGGTCACCGCGATGGCCATGGCGCGCTCGGAAGCCGTGCGCCGCGGCACGCAGGTCGCCGTGGTTTCAGCCGGCGGCGGCGCCGACTGGAGTGGCGGCTGGAGCGTCGTCGCCGACACCAACCGCGACGGCGTCTTCACCGGCAGCGACGAGGTCATGAAGCGCAGTCCCGCGCTCGATTCCCAGTACCACGTCTTCGCCAAGAACACCGCCGGCGGCAGCGACGGCCGCGTCGTGTTCAATCTGAACGGCGCGGCAGACGCGGCCTACGACCTGAACGTCTGCTACCCGACCGGCGACGCCGCCCGGTCACGCCGCATCCAGGTGCGCGCGAGCGGCAACGTGTCCTCGTTCAAGGGCACGAGCGGATCGGCGGCCACTTCCTGCCCGGCGGGGGGCTGATCATGCTGCGTAGGAACAAAGGCTTCTCACTGCTCGAAGTGATGATTGCACTGGTCGTCTTCAGCGTCGGCGTGCTCGGTATGGCCGGTCTGCTGATGCTGTCGGTGCGCACGAACCACAGCGCCTATCTGCGCAGCCAGGCCGGCTTCCTGGCCCAGGGCATGGCCGACCGCATGCGCGTGAACATGCCGGCGCTGTGGACCAACGCCTACAACCTCAGCTACCCGGTCTCGGGCGCGTTGCCGGCCTGCGCGCCGAGCAGTCCGTGTTCGATCGCCGACATCGTGACCCGTGACAGCGTGGCCTGGAGCAATTCGCTGCGGCAGCTGCTGCCGGCGCCGACCGCGCGCATCACCTGCCAGCTGAATGCCGGCGCGGTCACGCCGTCGGCGGGTGAAATCATCGCGCGCGCGCCGTACAACGGCCTGTGCAACATCGTGATCACCTGGAACGAGGCTTCGCTCAACGGCGGCACCGGCACCAACCTCCAGACCTTCGCCTGGGTATTCCAGCCATGATGACTGCCCGCTTCCGCTTCGACCTCGCGGCATCGCGCCGGGGGCCCGCCGGCCAGCGCGGCCTGACCTTGCTCGAACTGATGCTGGCCCTGCTGCTGGGCCTGCTCGTCACCGCCGGCATCGTCGCGTTGTTCACGGCCACGAACAAGACCAGCCGCGCGCAGGCGGCGATGAGCCGCATCCAGGAAAACGGCCGCTACGCCGTGTCGCGCATGGAGGCCGACCTGCGCATGGCCGGCGCACTGTTCCGCCAGTCGACCGCGGCCAGCCCCGGCGGCTGGACCGACGGCGCGCAGGGCGCCCTGCTGCCGCGCAATACGATCCTCGTCAACACGAACGCGCTGGTGCTGCAGGATATGGGCACGCAGACCGGCCGGCTCGCCGAATGGCCGGCCCCGGCGGTCTATCCGTTGAGCGCGGCGTTCTTCATTCGCGGCTACGAATGCAGTGGCGGCACCTGCGCCCCGGCGCTGCCGACCGGCTCGAACGGCTTTCCGCCGGCTGGCACCGCCCTGGGCAACCGCGTCCCCGGTTCCGACGTGCTGACGGTCAAGTACGTCCGCGGCCCAGGCTGGGCCTACACCCTCGCGCCGGTTGCCGCCTCGGGTTATGCGGCGACCTTCGCCGTGGATACGGCCAGCGGCGGCGGGACCTTCAATTTCACGAGCGGCGACCTCGTACTGCTGTCGGACTGCGGCCGTTCCGCGCCGCTGCTGTTCCAGGCCAATGTTTCGGGCAACGTGCTGACGCCGCGGCCCGGTACCCTGCTCGACGCGACCGTGTTCGTCCCAGGTTCGGGCGAAGGCAACTGCGACGAGCGCCTGTTCAATTTCACCCGCGATTTCGCCACGGTCAGCTACTGGCTGCAACTCACCGCCGATCCGAATCCCTCCGCTCCGGGCCGCCTGATTCCGACCCTGATGCGCCGCGAGGACGGCGTCACGCAGGAGCTCACGCAGGGTGTCGAACGGCTCGATTTCCTGTACGGCGCCTCGAGCATCGGCAACGGCGGCATGACCTACCTGACTGCGGCGCAGGTCGATTCGAACAGCAATCTGGCGACGTGCTCCAAACCCAGCCGCTCGTTCGAGTCCGGCGGCGTCGACATCGACGTCTGGCGCGAGCCGGGCTGTCTCTGGCGCGCGCTGCGCTCGATCGAGGTGCACGCGCTGTTCAACACCATCGACGACGTCACCGTGATGTCGCCGCAGGACATGGCCTACTGGTACAGCATCGACGGCGGCAGCGGCCCGGTCGCGCCCGCCGCGACGATGCCGGTGTCGGGACTCGCTCCCGGCCGCATGATCCGGCGCGAGTTCGTGTCCCTGGTGTCGGTACGCAACGGCAGCAACTGAAAGGTAATGCCCATGAGCCTGTTCAACCGTTTCCCGAACTACGCCGGCATGACGCGGCAGCGCGGCGCCGTGCTGTTCGTCGCCCTGGTATTCCTCATTCTGCTGACCCTGCTCGGGCTGGCCGCATCGAGCAACTCGGTACTGCAGGAGCGCATGACCGGCGGCGTGCGCAATCGCCAGCTGGCGATGCTCGGCGCCGAGAGCGCGGCGCGCTGGGGTGAAGCGATCGTCTGGACTTCGCCGCTGTCGGCCAATCTCTCCACCGGCGGGATGGCATTGCCGAGCTGCCTCGGCAGCGGCGTGCCGCAGCCCTGCGTCTGGGACCAGGCCGGTGTCGCCGAACACAAGACGCGCCGCGCCGTGGTGGACAACTTCCGCACCCAGCGCGGCTGGCCGACCACCGGCAGCATGGCCTATACGCCCCAGCTGACCGGCCTTACCGGCACCCTGGAGACGGCCTCGATCGCCGCGCAGCCGCTGCTGATGATCGAGGAACTCGGTCTCGACAACGCCGGCCGCGACGGCAAGGGCCGCATGGGCGGCGCCATCGAGCCGGAGGGCGGGGGCAACAAGAATCCGCTGCGCCGCCTGTACCGCATCACGGCGCGCAGCCAGGGCGGCAACGGCCAGGCGGCGGTCCGCGTCACCGAAATCGTCTATTCGGCCTACAGCACCGGCGGTTCGTTCAACCCCTGACGTTGCCTGTTCACCGTCGCTTCGGCGACACCGTAAGGATTAGCTATGAATCTGCATAATCGACTGATCTCCTTGCGCTGGCTCGCAACCGGATTCGCGCTGTGCGTTTGCGCCGTGCAGCCGCAGGATGCGCGCGCCTGGACCACCGATCTGCTGGCCACGCCGCCCGAATTGACCGCGGCCGTGGCGCCGAACCTCGTGCTGACCTTCGACGACTCGGGTTCGATGGCCAGCGATTACATGCCCGACCAGCGGCCGTACGACAACGGCAGCTGGGGCAGCATCACCAGCACGTCGAACCCCTGGCGCTGCGCCGGCATCATCGACAGCAACGTGACCGACGACACCAGCGTGCGCGGACGGTCGATGAACGGCGTGTATTTCAATCCGAACAACGCCTACGACCCGCCGATCGAGGGCGACCTGACCAACAGCCCGTCGATGCCGGCGCAGGTCTGGCCGACCGCGCTGAACAACGGCATCGCGCACTACCGCACGCAGAGTCCGAATACCGGCCTCGGCTCGATCAACGCCACGACCGCGACGTTCTGCGGCAAGACCGGTGCCGGCTATTTCCGCTACAAGGATTCGGCGCCGGCCCTGCTCGTCAATGCCAGCGGCGCGATCACGAACACGACAGCCCTTTACACGACCTCGAACTGGGAGTGGATCAGCCTGACCGGCACGACCGCGGTGCTGCCGGCCGGCGTGACCCTCGCGCAGGCGCGCCAGCGCTTCGTGAACTGGTATACCTATTACCGCACGCGCCAGTATGCGGCGATTTCGGCCGTGTCCCAGGCCTATCGCTCGTTCGGCCCGGAAGTGCGCGTGGCCTGGCAGAACATCAACTCGAACCTGATCAGCGGGTCGACCGAAATTCGTCCGTTCGAACTGCAGCCGTCCAGCGGCGGCATCCGCCAGCGCTTCTACAACTGGCTCTTCAACATTCCGGCCAGCGGCGGCACGCCGAACCGCAGCGCGATGCAGCGCGTCGGCGGCTTCTTCCAGCGTTCCAGTGGCACCTACACGAATCCGTACTGGGACGCCGAACTCAACAAGGAACTCGTCTGCCGCCAGAACTTCCACATCCAGATGACCGACGGCCTCTGGAACGGCGACAGCGGCATCACGACGCCGGGTGTGGACACCGCGTCCAAGACCCTGCCCGACGGCAAGACGTACAGCGCGTCGGACAACTTCAACAAGATCATCTGGAACGAGCAGGGCAACAGTGTGCCGACGATGGCCGACATGGCCTTCTACTACTGGTCCACGGCGCTGCGCTCGGGCGGTACGTTTGCCGGCGATCAGGCCCTGCGCGTGCCGCCTTACCTGCCCGACAAGACGACTAACCTGTTCGGTACGGCGCTGCCCAATGGCGCCGATCCGCTGACCAACAACGAGATCTACTGGAATCCGGCCAACGATCCGGCGACCTGGCCGCATCTGGTCCAGTTCATGATCGGCTTCGGCGCATCGGGCACCTTGCAGAACGACGACGCGACCTACGCCAAGCTGCGTGGTTCGACGGCCACGCCGGCCTCGATCCAGTGGCCGGTGCCCAATGCCGGCACCGACGACGGCCGCAAGATCGACGACATGTGGCACGCGGCGATCAACAGCCGCGGCAAGTTCTTCGTGTCCAACAGCCCGGCCGAACTGGCTTCGGCACTGGTCGACATCGTCAGCAGCATCACGGCGCGGCGTGCCACCGCCACCGCGACGACGGTGACCCTGCCGATCATCACGGCCAGCACCGAGGCGTTCAAGGCCAGCTTCGACACCTCCGACTGGTCCGGCACCCTGACCCGGTTTCCGATCAACGTGAA
Source organism: Lysobacteraceae bacterium SCN 69-320 (assembly GCA_001725155.1). Taxonomy (GTDB): domain Bacteria; phylum Pseudomonadota; class Gammaproteobacteria; order Xanthomonadales; family Rhodanobacteraceae; genus Tahibacter. The sequence continues at coordinate 123,089 of MEFP01000002.1, forward strand.
CACGGGCCAGGCCTATGGCTCGGCGCAATGGGACGCCGCGGTCCTGCTGACGGCACGTACGCCGGCCAGCCGCAGCATCTTCACCTGGGATTCGGTCTCCAACCCGCGGCGCGGCATTCCGCTGCAGTGGAGCAGTCTGAACAGCGTGCAGCAGGCGGCACTCAACAACGATCCGCTGACGATCGCCGTCGACAACGACGGACTGGGTTCGGACCGCGTGAACTATCTGCGTGGCGACCGCACGCGCGAGACCACGGCACCGTTCATGCGCCGTCGCGCCTCGCTGATGGGCGCCATCATCAACTCGCAGCCGGTTTACGTCTCCGGTCCGCTCGGCCTGTACCAGGACAACTTCCCGGCCGGCAGTCCCGAGCGTGTCGCGGCGGCGGCCGGAAATACCTATGTCGAATTCGCCTCGTCGATCCGCGCGCGCGCACCCACCGTCTACGTGGGTTCCAACGACGGCATGGTGCATGCGATCAACGCGGTCAACGGCCAGGAACGCTTCGCCTACATGCCGAGCATGCTGATCACGAACGGCAAGGCGACCGAATACACCAACGGCACGCACGGCCAGCTGATCTCCGGCGTGGACTCGGCCCTGCGCGTGCAGGACGTGTTCATCAACGGCCGCTGGCGCACCGTGCTGGTCGGTTCGATGCGCCTGGGCGCCCGCGGCGTGTTCGCGCTGGACATCACCGATCCGACCGGGTTCGGTGCCGGCAACGTGCTCTGGGAGTTCAGCAACACGTCGACCGGCGGAGCCGCGCTCGGCTACACCTACGATTCGGCCAACATCGTGCGCCTGAACACCGGCAAATGGGCCGTACTCGTGTCCAGCGGCTATTTCCCGACCGCCAATCCCGATCCGCGCGGCGTCGCCGACCCGGCCAGCACCGACGTCAACAAGGACAAGACCTCGCTGTTCGTGCTCGATCTGGAAACCGGCACCAAGATCGCCGAGATCCAGACCGCGACGGCTGCCCAGGGCGTGCCGCTGAGCTTCGGTCTGTCCACGCCGGCCGCCTACGACCGCAACAGCGACCAGATCGACGACATCGCCGTGGCCGGCGATCTTGTCGGCAACCTGTTCCGCTTCGACCTCTCCAGTTCGACTCCCGCGTCGTGGAAGGTCGACCTGATGTTCAAGACCTATACGACCACCCCGACCCAGACCACCGACGCGTCGCTGCCGCGCCAGCCGATCACCGCGATGCCGGTGGCGTTCCGCGATGCCGGCCGCCTCGGCGAGCCCATCTGGGTGTTCGGCACCGGTAAGTACCTCGGCAAGGAGGACCGTACGGCGACGGGCATTGCGTCGAACGTCGGACCACAGGCGGTCTACGGCATCCGCGACTACGGCACGGCGTCCACCAACTACCCGATACTGCCGTCGCAGACGGTGACGCGGTCGCTGACCCAGTCGTCCTCGGGACGCGCGATCACCGGTTCGGTCGTGGCGGCCAGCAATCGCGGCTGGAACATTCCCCTGACGGTTCCGGACGAACCCGGCGAGCGCGTGGTGTTCACGGCCAAGCCGATCTACGACCTGAACCTTGCCGTGGTCAACACGCTGATTCCGCGCGGCAGCGATCCCTGCAACCCGAGTTTCCGCGGCGCTTCGCTGCTGATCGAAGGCGATACCGGGCTGCCGCCGAAGAAGACCGACGGAACCGGCCGTATCGCCTTGCCGCCGCCTTGCCAGGGCGGCGACGAATGCCGCGACCCGACGCCGCGCCTGCTCAATGGCAGTTTCGTGCTGCCGGGCGGCGGCAGCGGAGGCGGCGGATCCGGCGGCGGTACCGGTGGCGGCAGCGGCGATGAGCCCGGATTCAAGTACAAGGCACCGCCGGCGGCGCGAGGCTCCTGGCGCGAGCTGCTGGAAATCCTCTGATCGTATGAAACCGACGCGCGCCCTCCGGGCGCGCGTCTTATTTACTGGGGAAGCACGATGTACAAACGCAGCAAGTTCCGCGGCTTCACATTGCTGGAGCTCATGATCGTCGTCGTCGTCATCGCGATACTCGCGACGTTCGCCGTGCCGGCCTATCAGCGCAATGCGCAGCGCGCGCGGCGCGCCGACGCCAAGGAGTTGCTGATGCGCGTCGCCTCGGCGCAGGAGCGCTATTACACGAACTTCAACCGCTACGCGACCAGCCCGCTGACGGCGGCCACGAGCCTCGGGCTGGCTACGCTGACCTCCGAGCGCGGCTACTACACGATCGACTCCGCCAACGGCGCGACCGGCGATACCCAGAGCTACGTGCTGACCGCGACGCCGGTCCCCGCCGGTCCGCAGGCCGGTGACAAATGCGGCGCGCTGTCGATCAACAACGCCGGCGTGAAGACGCCAATCGCCACGGCGATGCCACAGAACTCCAACGGTGCGTGCTGGTAACGGCGGCTCTGCCGACCAGGCTTGTCGAGCCCCGAACCCGTCGCTATAATCGCGCGCTCGGTTTCGCCGACGTAGCTCAGTTGGTAGAGCAACTGATTCGTAATCAGTAGGTCGGAGGTTCGACTCCTCTCGTCGGCACCAGTTGCAAGGTTTGACCAGGCGTGTCCGGCTCCGTTAGAGTCCGGCGCCCTCGGGCGGTTAGCTCAGCGGTAGAGCACTGCTTTCACACGGCAGGGGTCACAAGTTCGAAACTTGTACCGCCCACCAATTCGTGATGAATTCGACCAGGGCCCGGGAAACCGGGCCCTGGTCGTTTCCGCATGTCCGTGGTTCCGGTATTGCCGCGTGCGGCAGCCCGACGGTGCGAGCCCGCCGCGGCTCAGCCCCGCGCCGCCAGCAGTGCTTCCAGTCGCCGCGGTTCCACCGGTTTGACCCAGTGCAGGTCGAAGCCGGCCTCGCGCGAACGCGCGCGGTCGGCGGGCTGGCCGTAACCGGTCACCGCGACGAGCTGGCGGCGAAAGCCGCGTTCGCGTACGGCGGCGGCGATGTCGTAGCCGCTGACGCCGGGCAGGCCGATGTCGAGGAACACCACATCCGGCTGCTGCTGCAGGATCGTCGCGACGGCGTCTTCGGGCTCGGTCAGCGCCTCGACCTCGTGGCCGAGCGTACGTATGAGCTCGGCCATGAGCCGGGCCGAGTCCGCGTTGTCGTCGACGATGAGCACGCGCCGCACCGCAGGCTCCGGGCTGCCGGCGATGTCGGCCGCCGTCGATGCCGGCTCGGGTTCGTGGAAGCGCGGCAAGGTCACGACGAAGCGGCTGCCGAGCCCCACGCCGTCGCTGCAGGCGGTGATGCGTCCGCCGTGGCGTTCGACGATGCCGCGCGCGAGCGTGAGGCCCAGGCCCAGGCCGCCTTCGGCACGGTCCATCGTGCTTTCGCCCTGCACGAACAGATCGAAGATGCCTTCGAGCAACTGCGCGGACATGCCCAGTCCGGTATCGGCAACCTGTACGCGGATCTCCTCGCCGGCGCATTCGGCCGTTACCGTGATGCGGCCGCCGTCCGGAGTGTATTTCGCCGCATTGTTGAGAAGATTCGACAGCAGTTGCACCAGTCGCGTCGGATCGCCGCGCACGGGCAGCGCTGCCGGCGGCAGCACGATGCTCAGCCGATGGCCGCGCTGGTCCATCGCCGGCTGCAGGGCTTCGACCGCGCGCGCGATCGCATCGCGCAGATCCAGCGGCTCCAGGCGCAGGACGACCTTGCCCGAGGAAATGCGGCTGACATCGAGCAGATCGTCGAGCAGCCGAGCCATCTGGCCGACCTGGCGGCCAAGCACCGCGCAGAGTTCCTGCAGATCCGCCTGCGCCGCGGTCTTGCGGCGCAGGATCTCCACGGCGCTGAGCACCGGCGCCAGCGGATTGCGCAACTCGTGGCCGAGCATGGCCAGGAATTCATCCTTGCGCCGGTCGGCGGTGCGCAGCCGTTCCTCGGTGGCGCGGCGTTCGCTGATGTCGCGCGCGATCTTCGAGGCCCCGACGATGCGGTTGTCGGCGTCGAACACCGGCGACACGGTCAGCGAGACCGGGACCAGACGGCCGTCCTTGGCGCGGCGCTCGGTCTCGAAGTGTTCGACGCGACGGCCCGCAGCGATGCGGCGCAGGATTTCCTGCTCTTCTTCGCGCAGGTGCTCGGGAATGATCAGCAGGATGGAGCGACCTATGGCCTCGTCGGCCGTATAGCCGTACAGACGCTCGGCGCTCGCGTTCCACGAGGTGATGATGCCGTCGACGGTCTTGCTGACGATCGCGTCCTGCGAGGAGGCCACGATCGCGGCGAGCCAGCAGGCCGGATCCAGCGGTGGGATGGGCGCCTTCGGAGTCACGGGTCTCGTTCGCGTGCGGTCAGGGGCTGGGCGGCGCAGCAATCGTCGAGGTTACCGCACCCCGTCGCTTTCACAAGCCGGACCCGCGTTTCCCGCGGCGGCACCGGGAAGCACACCGGTCTGATCCATGCGGCAGAGTCTGCCTGCCGCGAATGCGACCTGCGGCAAGCGAAAGGCCGGCGTGAGGGCGGACCGCCTGTGTCGGGCGCCCGTTGCGCCGCCGGCAGCGCCTGCCGCTGAACGGCGGAATCCTGCCGCTCGGCCCCGACGGAGCGCGCCGGTCGGCCGGGCGGCGGCGGCCCGGCACTATACTGCCCGCGGATTTCGACCCTGGGGTTTGCCATGTCCTTGCTACTGCGCACCAGTCTGCTGCTCGCCCTCGGTGCACTGCCGTTTGCCGTGCCGGCCGCCAAGAACTCTTCCGTTGCGGAGGAGGCGGGCCAGAAGATGACCGTTTCCCAGGAAGGTGCGGATGTCGTGCATTTCTGCGCCGAACTCGAAGATGTGAGTTTCGTCGGCAGCGGCAACCGCATCGAAGCCAACGGTCCCTGCCGTTCGGTCAGCATCGTCGGCTCCGACAACAGCGCCGTGCTGATGGTGCAGCCGGAGCGGGTCTCCGTCGACGGCAACAACAATCAGGTTCACTGGATCCCGTCCGACCGGCCCAAGCCGGCCATCACGGTCAACGGTCGCGGCAACGCCGTCGACCGTCGCAAGGACGAATGAGCCGCCGCTGCGTTGCGCTGACGTCGACCGGATACGAAACGGCTCCGCCTTGCGGAGCCGTTTGCGTTTGTGGCCTCGTTCCGTTCCGCGGCTTCAGCCCGGCAGGCTGGCCAGCCAGTCGTCGTCGGAGCCTTCGTTGACGCCTTCGAACAGGAAGGTCGACAGATAGCGCTCGCCGGTGTCCGGCAGCATCGCGAGAATCACCTGTCCAGGTCTGGCCGTACGCGCGATCTCCAGCGCCGCGGCGAAGGTGCCGCCGGCGGAGATGCCGCAGAAGATGCCTTCCTCGGCGGCCAGACGGCGCGCCGTGTCGCGCGCGAGCACGTCGTCGACCGGCACGATGCGATGGGCGACCTCGCGCCTGAGCACGGCCGGCACGAAGTCCGGCGTCCAGCCCTGGATCTTGTGCGGCTTCCATTCGGCACCGGCCAGCAGCGAGGCGGCTGCGGGTTCGGTCACGACGATTTCCACTTCGGGCCGGGCCAGGCGGATCATTTCGCCGGCGCCGGTCAGGGTGCCGCCGGTGCCCCAGCCGGTCACGAAGGTGTCGAGACGGCGGCCGGCGAAGTCCTGCAGGATTTCCGGTCCGGTGGTGTTGCGGTGATAGGCCGGGTTGGCCTCGTTCTCGAACTGGCGCGCGAGAAATGCGCCGTGCTTCGCGGCGAATTCCTCGGCGCGTTTCACCATGCCGCTGCCGCGTTCGGCCGCCGGCGTCAGGATCACCTTGGCGCCCAGCGCACGCATGATCTTGCGCCGCTCGATCGAGAAGGTCTCGACCATGAACGAGACGAACTGGTAACCCTTGGCCGCGCAGACCATGGCCAGGGCGATGCCGGTATTGCCCGACGTCGCCTCGACGATCATCTGGCCCGGTTTCAGCAGGCCCTTGGCTTCGGCGTCGAGCACGATGGCCAGAGCCAGCCGGTCCTTGACCGAGGACATGGGATTGAACGCTTCGAGCTTGACGTACATCTCCACGCCGGCGGGTGCCAGACGATTGATGCGTACGACGGGCGTGCGGCCGACGGTATCGAGAATGCTGGCATGGATCATAGCAATGCGCTCCCGGGAAGTGGCGCCACCCTACGGCAGAACGAAGACCGCGCCAAGCGCGCCGCAGCGGCGGCCGGCAGAGGCTGCCGCTCAGTCGAGAATGCGCGCCAGCGCCGCCTTGGCCGCGTCGAACGAGAAATGCCGCTCGACGTTGGCCAGACCGTTGGCCGACAGCGTGGCCCAGAGCTGCGCGTCGCCGTAGAGGCGCGTGACGGCGGCGGCGAACGCCTCCGCGTCGGCCGCGACGAGCACGTCGCCGCCGGCCTCGATATGCATGCCTTCGACGGCGGCCGGCGTGGCCACGACCGGCAGGCCGTAGCTCATGGCCATGTTGACCTTGCCCTTCACGCCGGCGCCGTAGCGCAGCGGCGCGACCGAGACGCGGCAACCGTCCATATGCGGTTCGAGGTCGGCGACGAAACCGTGCAGCACGAAATCGTCGGCCGCGAATTCGCGCAGCGATTCGGGCACCGGCTGGCCGATCACATTCAGACGCACGCCGGGCAGGCTTTCGCGCAGCAGCGGCAGGATCTCGCGCGCGAACCAGAGCATCGCGTCCTCGTTCGGCGGGTGCTGGAAGCTGCCGACGAAGACCAGATCCGCGCGGTCCGCGTAGCCGCGGCGACAGCCGTAGACCTCGTGCACGTTGGACAGGATTTCCACGCGCGCCTGCGGCAGCTCGCGCGCGAGCAGGGTCTGCTCGACCGGGCTGACGACCAGGGTCGCATCGCATGCGCGGATCAGCTTGAGTTCCTGGGCGCGCGTGCGTTCGGCCTTGCGGCGCAGTTCCTCGCTGCCTTCGAGTTCGGCGGCACGCTGTTCGCGCAGGTAATGCAGGTCCACGGTGTCGAAGATCAGCCGGGCCTGCGGCGCATACAGGCGCGACAGCCCCAGATAGTTGATCGCGATGTAGTGGCGAGACAGCAGGATCGCGTCGAACTCGCCGCCGCGCTGACGGAACAGGCGGATCGGATCGTTCATCTGCGGCGCGTACAGCACTTCGACGCCGAGCGCCTGCAGGGCGGGCGTATAGCCGTCCACGTAGAGACGGTTGTCGGCGAAGAAGGTGACCTGCCAGCCCAGCGCGCGCAGCAGGCGCATGAGATTGACCATGCGCAGCGAGCCCGAGTCCTGGTCGGGCGTCGGCGTGCAGGCGTCGATGATCAGCAGGCGTTTTTCGCGGCGGAACGTGGCCGCGCGGGGGGCCTGCGCGGCGTCGTCGATCGGTGCGGGCTGCAGGGCCAGCGCGCCTAGCCATTTGGCGAGGAATTTCTCGCGGTTGACGACCTGATAGCGCTTGGTGCCGCTGCCGGTGTCGGTACCGGCCGTGATGCCCTCGAAATGGATCACCGTGGACTGCGGTTCGTAATAGACCTTGAGGCCGGCCGCGCGCACGGCGAAGGCGAGATCGGTGTCCTCGTAGTAGGCCGGCGCGTAGCGTGTGTCGAAGCCGCCCAGCGATTCGAACAGGCTGCGGCGCAGCAGGATCGCCGCGCCCGAACAGTAGTCGGCCTCGCGGCGGAAGTTGTAGCGCGGGTCGGCCGGATCGTCGAACCGGCCGTAGTTCCAGCCGGAGCCGTCGCGGAACACGATGCCGCCGGCTTCCTGCAGGCGGCCGTCCGGATAGACGAGCTTGGCGCCGACGAGGCCTGCATCGGGCTCTTCGGCGAAGCAGCGCAGCAGCGCTTCGAGCCAGCCCGGCGTGACCACGGTGTCGTTGTTGAGAAACAGCACGAACTCGCCGCGCGCAGCGGCGGCGCCGGCGTTGCAGGAGCCGACGAAGCCGAGGTTCTGCGCATTGCGGATCACGCGCAGGCCCTCGACGTCGGCCAGACGTCCCGGGGTGTCGTCGCTGGAGCAGTCGTCGACGACGATGACCTCGAACGTGGCCGCGCCGGCATGCTGCGCGAGCGACTGCAGGCAGGCCAGCGTATAGGCGATCTTGTTGTAGACAGGGATCACGATGGACACCTGCGGCTGCGTGGCTGCGGGCAGCACGATGTCGGCGTAGGCCAGTGCGTCGGCCGGCGCACCGGCGACGGCGACCAGCGGCGGCCGGCTGCGGCGCAGATCGCGCAGTGCGCGCTGCACGGTGCCGGCAAGGCCGCGCCGGCGCAGGCTGCCGCGCAGACGCTGCCATAGCCCGAGCGTGCGCGTCGCGCTGAACGCCAGGCGCGCGCGCAGGCCGCGCAGCTTGCGCATGCCGAAGCGCAGCGGCCTGGTCAGGCGCCAGGACAGACTGGCGTAGGCACGGTCCAGCTCGGCCTTCAGCGACAGCGCCCAGCGCGTGCGTTCGTCGAAGTCGCGTTCGAGCTCGCTGTAGTCGTCCTGCGTGCGCTTGAGCCATTCGGTGCGCTGTTCGACGTCTTCCTGCACGCGCCGGATCTCGGCCAGTGCAATGCCGACGTCGCGCTGCGAACGGCGCAGTTCGCCGTCCAGCTCCGAAGCCCATTCGGCACGCGCGTCGAGCTCGCGCTGCTGCTGGCGCAGCTGTGCGGTCTGGCGGCGCAGCTGTGCCTGCAGGGCATCGCGCTCGCCGCGCAGGCTGGTCAGTTCGAGCTGCGCCGTGGCCGCGGCCTGAGGCTTCGCGGCCACGGCGGCCGGCGCCGACGGCAGCTCGGCGGCATAGTCGGCGCTCATTGCGGCGAGGCTGCGCGTCGCCTGGGCGCGCACGTTCGCGCCGACCCGCGCCAGCGGCTCGCGCTGCGCGGCGAGTGCAGCGATGCGCGCGGCTACGGCAGCGGCGTCCGGGTCGACCAGAAAGCCATTCACGTCGTCGCTGATGCGCTCGGCCAGCGCGCCGACGCGCGTGGCGATGACCGGCAGGCCGAGGCTCCAGCATTCGGACAGGGTATAGCTGAAGGTTTCCGCGACGGTCGGCAGCAGCAGCGCCGCGTCGGGCTGCAAGGCCGCGACCAGCTGCGGCAGTTCCTCGCGCGCATAGTTCAGCACCACGTGCACGCCGGCGTGGCCGAAGAAGTCGTGGCCTTCGGCGCCGGCGCCCAGCAGCACGAGCTCGACCTGCGGCGGCAGCAGCGGCAACAGCGACTGCAGCAGCTCCGCGCCCTTGCCGCGGCGCACGCGACCGGGCACGACCAGGCGCAGGCGCGCGCCGTCGCGGCGTTCCTGCGGTTCGACGGCCGCGAGCGGCACAATGCCGTGGGCGATCACGCGCGTCGGCAGCGCGGCCAGCTCGGGCGCCAGCCGCAGCAGGTTGGCCAGTGCCGTGCGGCTGGGTGCGACCAGTCGCGCCGGCGCGGCCTGCAGCGCCGCGACGCAGGCGTCGCGCAGCTGCTGCCAGTAGGCCGGATCGCGGTGGGCGAACTCGAATTCGCGATCGGCGGCGGCCAGGTCGGCGGCGCGCTGGGTCGCGTCGAAGGCCAGCGCCGGATCGCCGAAGTCGCGATGCAACAGTGGCCACAGCGGGTAGCAGTCGTGGGCGACGACCACGGTGGGCCGGCCGCTGCGCAACGCATCGAGGCTGTGGCCGATCAGCGAGGAGACCATCACCGCGTCGACCGCGTACTGCGCCAGGATCTCGTCGAAGAAGCGCTGCCAGTCGTGATGGCGCAGGGCCGTGTCGGCGATCGGCGCGGTCAGCGGCAGGCGGCGCAGCGCCGGGCCGCGCAGGCTGCCGTCGTGCAGTTCGAGCACCTCGCCATACTGGCGCCGCGTGAAATCGCCGAACGCGCGCAGCACCAGGTGCGCGTGCGCCGTGTCGCTGGCGGCGAGATCGCGCACGAAGCGCTCGGCGCCGCCGCCCCAGCCGTGCAGCACGTGCAGCACGACCGGACGGCCGTCGCGGCCGAACCAGGCCGGTGGCCGGTCCGCATCGGCCAGTGCCGCGGCGAGCTGGCCGCGCAGTTCGCCGAGGCGGGACAGTGCCAGCTCCTCGGCGGCCAGCCGCGCCGGTCGCGCCGCGGCCACATACAGGCGATCCAGGCGCACGCAGCGGCCGAGGGCGGCGGCACCGAAGCGGCACAGCTGATCCAGGTCCAGTTCTGCCGGCGCGATCCAGACACTCAACAGCGGCGATACCCCGCCGCTGTCGAGCAGCAGGCCGCGGCCGTAGGCATGGCACAGCGCGTCGATATGTGCTGCCGTCGCCGTGGCGCCGGGGCAGGGATGCCAGATCGCGCCGGTGTCGTCGAGCGGGCTGGCCGCGACGACACCGGGTTCGGACAGTGCCGCGAGCAGGCGCTCGGCCCAGTACGGCGGCAGCTGTGCGTCGCTGCGCAGCAGGAACACGCTCCGGCCCGGCCACTGCGCGGCGGCGGCGGCGAGCAGTCCGGCCGTCGAGGTCTCGGCCACCGCCAGCGGCGTCGCCGTGGCGGGCAGCGGCGCTGCCGACACGGCGCCCAGCGCCAGATCATCCGGCAGCTGTGCCTGCAGCGCCTGCCACCAGGCAGTCGTGGCGGCCGGGCCATGGACCAGGACGGCGGCGCGGGGCGTAGCGGAGGCAATCGAAGGCACGGGCGATTAAGTCCTTGTTGCGCGAACGAAACCGCGCACGCGAAAAAGTGCCGGATTATCGCGGATAGGCGCGCGCGGCGAAACCGTGGCGCCCGCCGTCAGCGGTTCAGCCGCATCGGGTACACTGCGCCGGCTTGCGTCGCGCCGGGAGCGCGCCGCCGATTCCAGGGCCGCTGCGCCACCGGCGCGGCAGCTCGCCTGCATAGGTCTGGGTCCCGCATTGTCATTCTTAGCCCGCTGCGCCGAGCTGGCGCGTCTGCTCTGGCGTTGGCTGCGCGCGCCGTTCTGGTTAGGCCTCGGTTTCGTCGTCGCCTTCATCGTGCCGTACACGCTGTACCTGGACGCCCAGGTGCGCGAACGCTTCGACGACCTGTCCTGGGAGACGCCCACGCGCATCTACGCGCGGCCGCTGGAGCTTGCTCCAGGCATGCCGCTGGACGCGGCCACCCTGAGGAGCGAGCTGGAAGCCGCGCGCTACGACGAGATCACCGGCGCGCGCGCGCCGGGCAGTTTCATGCACGACGGCGACCGCTTCGTGATCTCGCGCCGTGCGTTCGCCTCGCTGGACGGTCTGGAGAAGGCGCGCCGCGTCGAGGTCGTGCTGGCGCGCTCGCGCGTGGTCACGATCAAGGACATCGACAGCGGCAAGGCGCTGGAGCGCGTGCGGCTGGATCCGGCGCGCATCGCGACCCTGTACGGCGCCGAGCAGGAAGAGCGCCGCGTGGCCAAGCTCGGGCAGATGCCGCCGCTGCTGGTGTCGGGCCTGCAAGCGGTCGAGGATCGCAATTTCAAGCATCACCACGGCGTGGACGTCATCGCGATCCTGCGCGCGGGCTGGGCCAACCTCGTCGCCGGCCACGTCGTGCAGGGCGGCTCGACCCTGACCCAGCAGCTGGTCAAGAACCTGTTCCTCGATCGCGGCCAGAACTTCCTGCGCAAGGGCAACGAGGCGCTGATCGCGCTGCTGATCGAGGCGCGTTACGACAAGCACCGCATCCTCGAGGCCTACGTCAACGAGATCTTCCTCGGCCAGCAGGGCGGCCAGGCCGTGCATGGTTTCGCGGCAGCCAGCGAGTTCTATTTCGGCCGCGAGCTGGGCACCCTGCGTGCGCCGGATGTCGCGCTGCTGGTCGGTCTCGTGCAGGGACCGAGCTATTACGATCCGCGGCGCGCGCCCGAGCGCGCGCTGGCGCGGCGCAATCTGGTGCTGCAGCAGTTCTTCGACACCGGCCTGATCGACGCCGACGAGCTCGCGCGCGGCAAGGCCGGACCGCTCGGCATTTCCGAGACGCCAGGCCTGCCGCGCAACCGCTTCCCGGCCTTCCTCGACCTCGTGCGCGCGCAGCTCAAGCGCGACTACGACGACGCCGCGCTGCGCGGCGCCGGCCTGTCGGTGCTGACCACGTTGGTTCCGGCCACGCAGATCGCCGCCGAGAAGGCGCTGCGCGACAGCCTTGCCGCGCTTGGCAAGAAGCAGGAGGAGACCCAGGCCGCGCTGGTCGTGACCGGCGCGCACGACGGCGAGGTGCAGGCGCTGATCGGCGACCGCGCGCCGGACCAGCCCGGGTTCAACCGCGCCCTGGACGCGCGCCGGCCGATCGGCTCGCTGGTCAAGCCGTTCGTGTTCCTGACCGCACTGGCCCAGCCGCAGCGCTATTCGCTGGCCAGCATCGTCGAGGACGCGCCGGTCAGTCTGCCGCAGCCCAACGGCAAGACCTGGATGCCGCAGAACGCGGACAAGACCGCCCACGGCCGCGTCGCCCTCGTCGACGTACTGGTCAATTCCTGGAACCTGTCGACGGTGCGCCTGGGCATGCTGGTCGGCGTCGATCGCGTGCGCGCGCTGATCGCCTCGTTCGGCTTCGGCCGCGAGATCAACCCGAATCCGTCGCTGCTGCTCGGCGCGCTGGATCTGTCGCCGCTGGAAGTCGCCCAGCTCTACCAGTATTTCGCCGCCGACGGCCACGCCTTGCCGGTCATCGCCGTGCGCGGCGTGCTCGATCGCGACGGCAAACCGCTGCGCCGCTACGGCAGCAAGCCCGGTGCCGGCGACTATGTCGAGGCCGCGCGCCTGGTCACCTATGCGATGCAGCAGGTCAATCTGCGCGGCACCGCGCGCGCGGTCGGCGCCGGGCCGCTGGCCGGACTGAATTCGGCCGGCAAGACCGGCACCAGCGACGATTCGCGCGACAGCTGGTATGCGGGCTTCAGCGCCGATCACCTGGCCGTGGTCTGGGTCGGCCGCGATGACAACAAGCCCACCGGCCTGGTCGGCGCGACCGGCGCGCTCAAGGTCTGGATGGCGCTGTTCGGCGCGGTGCCGACGCGGCCGCTGGACCTGAACCTGAGTCAGGGCATAGAACTGGCCTGGGTCAATCCGGAAACCGGCCAGCGCACCGGGTCCGACTGTCCCGGTGCGCGCCAGCTGCCGTTCGTCGCGGGCTATGCGCCGGAGCAGGAGCAGGGCTGCGCGATGGAACGGTTGCGCGAATGGTTCGGCGGCGAAGCGCCGCAGTAGCGCGGCGCGGGCGGCAACGGCAATCACGAATCGACGAAAGGCAGGCAACGATGAAAAGCAGCATGCAGATGCGAGGAATCGCCGCGGCAGCGGCCATGGCCGTACTGGCCGGTTGCGGCGGCGGTGGCGCCACGGTCGGCGGTGAAACGCATGCCAAGAGCGTGCGTCCCGATCACGACATGGTGCAGGCCATACGCCAGGCCGGCGAATCCACGGCCTCGTCGGTGGAAGTGCAGCCGCTGCGCGATCCGGCCGTCGACGGCTTTCTGAAGCAGGCGGCCGATTTCGAGGCCGCGCACAACTACAACGGCGCCATCGGCGCGGTCGACCGCGCACTCAAGCTTGCGCCGGATGCGCCGGAGATCCTGCAGCACAAGGCGGAACTGCTGATCGGCCTGCATCACTACGCCGAGGCCGAAGCGCTGGCGCGCCGCTCGTTCGAGCTCGGTCCGCGTCTGGGCAGCCTCTGTGCGCGCAACTGGCAGACCGTGATCGAGACGCGCCGCGCCGCCAGGGACGAGGCCAGCGCCGAGAGCGCCAAGGCGCAACTCGCCGCCTGCAAGATTCCGCCGCGCCAGCGGCTGTAACGGCGTGCGGCACGACGTCAGCGACCTGCTCGGCGCCGAGGGGCCGTTCGCGCGCGAGGTGTCCGGCTTCGCGCCGCGCGCCGCGCAGCAGGCCATGGCCGCGGCCGTGGCCGAAGCCATGGACGAGCGGCACATCCTGATCGCCGAAGCCGGCACCGGCACCGGCAAGACCTTCGCCTATCTCGTGCCGGCGGTGACCTCGGGCAAGCGCGTCATCGTCTCCACCGGCACCAAGACCCTGCAGGACCAGCTGTTCCATCGCGACCTGCCGCGCGTGCGCCAGGTCACCGGCGCGCGCATCAAGGCCGCGCTGCTGAAGGGGCGCGCGAACTATCTGTGCCTGTACCGGCTGGACCAGACCCATCGCGACGGCCGGCTGGCGTCGCGCGAGCAGGTCGCGCAGCTGCAGACCTTGCGTGCCTGGGCCGGCCGCAGCAGCAGCGGCGATCGCAACGAGATCGGCGAAGTGCCCGAGGATTCGCCGCTGTGGCCGCGCGTGACCTCCACCGCCGAGAACTGCCTCGGCGCCGACTGCCCGATGTTCAACGACTGCTTCGTGGTCAAGGCGCGCCGTGCGGCGCAGGAAGCCGATCTCGTCGTCGTGAACCACCATCTGCTGTTCGCCGATCTGGCGATCAAGCAGGAGGGCTTCGGCGAAATCCTGCCGGGCGCCAACGCGTTCATCCTCGACGAGGCGCATCAGATTCCCGAACTGGCCGGGCAGTTCTTCTCGGTCAGTTTTTCGGCGCGCCAGCTGCAGGAACTCGGCAGCGACGCCGAGGCCGAATGCGCCTCGGTGACCGGCGCGTTCGCGGTATTGCGCGATCCGATCGCGGCGACGACGTCGGCATTGCGCCGCACGCGGCTGGCGCTGGACAAATTGCCGGCGCGCGGCGCGTTCACCGCGGTCGAGGAAGATCGTTTCGCAATGGCCGAACTGCGCGAGCTGCAGGGCGCATTGCATGCGCTCGAAGCGGCACTCGCCTCGCAGGCCGAACGTTCGCGCGGCCTGACCGCGCTGCACGAGCGCGCCCAGGGCCTGATCGAAAAGCTCGATCAGGTGCTCGACGGCGCCAGTCACGACTGGGTGCACTGGTATGAGCTCAGCAGCCACGGGTTCGCGCTGCATGCGACGCCGCTGGATCTCGCGCCGCCGCTGCGCAATCTGCGCCTGCAGAGCCGCGCGGCCTGGATACTGACCTCGGCGACCTTGTCGGTGGCCGGTGAATTCGGCCATTTCGCGCGTCAGCTCGGTCTGGACGATCCGGTCACCCTGAGCCTGCCGAGTCCGTTCGACTATGCGAACCAGGCGCTGACCTATCTGCCGCGCAACCTGCCGGACCCGAGCGCGCCGGACTACACCGATCGCGTCGTCGATGCGGTGCTGCCGGTGCTGCATGCCTCGCGCGGCCGCGCGTTCGTGCTGTTCACGTCGCATCGTGCGCTGCGCCGCGCGGCCGAACGGCTGGCCACGCAGCCGTATCCGCTGTTCGTGCAGGGCACCGCGCCGCGGCACCAGCTGCTGACGGCATTCCGCGCCTCGGGCAACGGCGTGCTGCTGGGCGCGGCGAGTTTCTGGGAAGGCGTTGACGTGGCCGGCGAAGCCTTGTCCTGCGTCATCATCGACAAGCTGCCGTTCGCCGCGCCCGACGATCCGGTGCTCGAAGCGCGACTGGCGGCCATGCGCGAAGCCGGCGGCAATCCTTTCGTGCAGTGGCAGATCCCGTCGGCCGTCATCGCGCTCAAGCAGGGCGCCGGACGATTGATCCGCGACGTCAACGACCGCGGCGTGCTTGTGCTGTGCGATCCTCGCCTGAGCACGAGGCCCTACGGCAAGCTGTTCCTGCGCAGCCTGCCGCCGATGCCGGTCACGCGCGAACTTGCCGACGTCCAGACTTTTTTCGACGCCTGAGTCTGCGCCGGCGGCGCCGTGCGCTCCTCATTGCGGCGGATATTTAGCCGTCCATAGACCTATGTTTCACGGGTTGTTTACGCGCCTGTGGGCGGGTGCGTCCACGGCGCGACCGTGATCTGCAGAAATAATTCCCGCATTGCGGCATTGCAGATTGTGGCTGGGCTCGGGGCCCTGCTATAAGAGTTGTCTGGACGAATGTTGTGGCAAGCCTCAACGACCGCACCCGGGAGCTCGTACCCGCGTCGCCCGTCGAGTTTCGTTGCGATCCCGCGTTCTTCCGTGCGCCGGCTGCGCTTGTCGGGTGATCAAGTGGCGGCCGTTTTTTTCGTGTGTGTGTCTGTAGTCGGGAGGTTCCATGGGTAAGTCGATTCGCATAACTGCACTGGCGTCGGTGATCGGCGTCGTGCTGGCTGGAGGAATGGTGAGCTCGCCGTTGGCCACGGCGCAGTCGACGACGGCGTCGACCGCGGCGGTCGAGAGCTACATCATCACGTTCAACGAACCGGGTCTGCTGTACTACACCGGCGGCGCCGCTTCCCTGGAAGCGACGGCCCCGGCGCTGAAGGGACAGCGCAAGCTGGACACCAGGAGTCCGGCGGCCGCGGCTTACACCAAGCATCTGGCTGACGTCCGCGCGCAGCGCGTGCAGTCGATTTCCTCGGTGCTCGGCCGCGAGGTCAAGGCAACCCATCACTATGCGATCACGATGAACGGCGTCGCGGCGGAACTGAGCGCCAGCGAAGCCGATGCCGTGCGCAACCTGCCCGGCGTGCAGAGCGTCCGCGCCGCCGGCTCGGAACATCTGGATACCTATCGCGGCCCGACCTTCATCGGCGCCGACTCGGTCTGGAACGGCACGGCCGTTCCGGGCGGCACCGGCACGCGCGGCTTCGGCGTCGTGCTCGGCGTCATCGACGGCGGCACTAATTCCGACCATCCGTCCTTCGCCAACGACGCGACCTGCGGCTTCAGCGCCGGTACGCCCAAGCTGATCAGCTTCGTCGACTGCAGCAGCACCGACAGCGTCACCGGTGCCTGCAACGGCACCAATCCGGAAGCCAACGGCGCCGACGACGGCCACGGCGTGCACACCTCGAGCACGGCGGCCGGCAACACGCTGACGGCGGCCACCGTGCCCGCACCGGTCATCCCGGCGCCGTTCACGAGCATGTCCGGCGTGGCGCCCTGCGCCTCGATCCGCCAGTACAAGGCCTGCCCGGGCACGACCTGTCCGGGCGCCGACATCAACGCGGCGATACAGAACGCGATCGCCGACGGCGTCGACGTCGTGAACTATTCGATCTCCGGCGGCCGCACGCCGTGGACGACGGGCGACTTCGACCGCAGCTTCCTCGACATGGTCAACGCCGACATCGTGGTGTCGGCCTCGGCCGGCAACACCAGCACGACGGTCACCAACCCGATCGGCCAGGTCAATCACCTCGGTCCCTGGGTCATGACCGTCGCTGCGTCCACGCACGACGAGAATATCCTCGCGCTGGTCAGCCTCGCCGGACCGGGCACGCCGCCGGCCGCCGGCGTCGGCGTCGCCGCCAAGCAGGGCAGCACCACGCCGGTCGGCACGGGCTTCACCGGCCAGCCGATCAAGAGCTATCCGACCAACATCGAAGGCTGCACGGCCACGGGCGGCTTCCCGGCCGGCTATTTCACCGGTTCGGTCGCCTACGTGCGCCGCGGCACCTGCAACTTCTCCGAGAAGGTGACCAACGCCGTCAATGCCGGCGCGACCTTCGTGCTGGTCGGCAACAACCAGGCCGGCCCGCTGTCCATGGACACCACCGGCGCGCCGACGACGGTGCCGGCCTACAGCGTCAAGCAGGTGCCGGGCGACGCGATCCGCGACTTCATCGCCGCGAATCCGACCACCGCGACCTTCAGCTTCGATCCGTCGCAGAAGAAGGGCGACGTGCTCGCCGACTTCAGCTTGCGCGGCCCGGTGCCGACCGGCTATCTGCAGGTGACCAAGCCCGACATCACCGGCCCGGGCGTGCAGATCTACGCGGCGGTCTCCGATCCGGACCAGTACCGTTACATCAGCGGCACCTCGATGTCCTCGCCGCACCTGGCCGGTTCCGCCGTGCTCGTGCGCGCGGCCAAGCCGTCCTGGACGCCGATGGAAGTCAAGTCCGCGCTGCAGCTGACCGCCAAGATCACCGGCAACGACGACGACGCGAGCTCGCCGTGGGATCCGGATGACGTCGGCAACGGCCGCGTCGACCTGACCAAGGCGATCAAGGCCGCGCTGACCATGAACGAGACGTACGCGAACTTCCTCGCGGCGAATCCGAGCGGCGGTTCGATCCAGGCGCGTGACCTGAACATCCCGTCCATGCGCAACGTCGCCTGCAACGGCAGCTGCTCGTTCTCGCGCACCCTGACCAGCAAGGTGGCCAGCGGTACGACCTGGACGGCGACCTACGTGCCGCAGTTCAGCAGCGGTGCGCCGACCGTGACGATCACTCCGGCCAGCTTCACCGTGGTCGGCGGCGGCACGCAGACGCTGAACATCGCCGTGAACATGGGCTACGGCGCCTCCGCCGCGCCGCTGGCGTTCGGCCACGTCGTGCTGACGCCGAGCGACAACACCCTGCCGACCGAGCGCCTGACCCTGTCGGTCGCCGGCACGCGGGACGGCATCTTCGCCGACAACTTCGGCAATGCGCCGGTCTGTGCGCCGACGCAGCTGCTGCAGGATCCGAGCTTCGAAGCGACTGATCCGGACACCTACGACAATCCGTTCTGGACCTCGACCTCGACCAATGGCGACACCTCGATCTGCGACGCCGCCTGCGGCGGTGCCGGTCAGAACACGGGCAGCTACTGGGCCTGGTTCGGCGGCTGGGGCAATGGTGAGGAAACCGGTACGGCCTCGCAGTCGGTGACCCTGCCGGCGGGTGCGTCGCGCTGGATCAACTTCTACCTGCGCCGCACGGCGACGACTTCCGACGCCGCGCTGACCGTGAGCATCGACGGCAACGTGATCGCGACCTATCCGGGCGTGGCCACGTCGGAAACGGCTTACGTGCAGCGTTCCGTGCCGGTGCCGGCAAGCTATCTCAACGGCGCCGCGCACACGATCGAGTGGAAGTTCAACAAGACGGGCACCACGCTGAACATGGGTAGCATGCACGTGGACGACGCCACCCTGGAGTGCAGCTCCGTTCCGGCGCGTGCCGGCAACGCGATGAGTTCGGGCCTGATCGACATGGCCCGTCGCAACGCTCACTGATCGAGCGTTGGTCTGACTGAAACCGGGGGCCTTCCGCAAGGGAGGCCCCTTTTTCGTGGGCGGCGGTCTGGCCCCCTGTCCGCCCCGACTACCGGCAATCCCGGTGCGCGCCGTCAGTGCGGGCGCAGACGCCGTCGCTGCCGCGCGATCGTGCGGCGGAGGGCGCAGCGGAAGTCCGGGCATGAAGAACCCCGGGCTCACCCGGGGTTTTTCTCGTGTCGGGCAGCGAGAGCGGCGCCCCTGCGCCGGTCGCGGGATCAGGCGGCGAAGTGCTTGCTGCTGCCCACGAGGGTCAATTTTGGACGCGACGGCGTCGGCGCCGGGCCGGCCAGCAGGTCGCCGTCGGCGGCCTCGTCGCCGGGGCCGAGGCTCGCGAAGCTGTCCTCGAAGCGGGCGAAACGCAGCTCCGCGGCGCGCGCCACGCTGCCGGGCACGATGCCGGCGGCCAGCAGCTGCTGCAGCACTGCACGCTGTTCCTGGCCGAAATCCGGATCCTTCAGGGCCTCGTCGAGAGCGCTGACCAGCGCCGCCAGCCAATGAGCGTTCGGGGCGCGCAGCGCGAGCAGGATTTCCTGGGTCGACAAAGCCATGGTCCGGTCCGCGGCAAAGAAGGAGTGGTGTCGGGTCTGTGACGCCGGACACGTTCAAGCACGAACGATGCCAGCCCGGCCTGCCCGCAAAGCGCCCGCAATTGCCCGGTTCCGGCCCCGCCCGGGCCGCCGGGCCGTCCGTGCCGGCGGCGCTAATGAGCGCACCCTGCTGCCGGATCAGACCGACATGTTTTCCAGAGCCCCGTCCCATACCGCCAAAGTGCTCGGCATCGCCGCGCTGGCCCTGCTGATGCTGATCCCGCTGCTGCTCGTGCAGGGGCTGGTCGCCGAGCGCGCGAACCTGCGCGATGCGGCTGTCGCGCAGATCGCCTCGCGCTGGGGCGAGGCGCAGACCCTCGGCGGCCCGCTGCTCGCGCTGACCTATGTGCAGCGCTGGAAGACCGAGCAGGGCTGGGCCGAGCGCCAGCACACGCGCATCCTGCTGCCGGCGCAGATGGACGTGGAGGCCGGCCTGCGCACGGACACGCGCGCCTACGGCATCTACTCGACGCCGGTCTATACCGCGGGCATCGCGCTGCGCGCGGCCTTCGACGTCGAGGAACAGGCCGAACTGCGCCGGCTGCTGGCCGATGGCGGACGGCTCGAACTGCGCCTGCCGCTGACCGATCCGCGCGGCCTGCGCGAGGTGCGCACGGTCACGGTGAACGGTGCTCCGCAGCGCCTGCAACCTGGTGCGCAGACGAACGGCTTCCCGACCCTGGCGCTGACGCTGGATGCTGCGTTGCTGCAGCAGCCCGTCGAGGTCGATCTGGCGTTCGACCTGGCTGGCACCGAGCGCCTGCAGTTCCTGCCGCTGGGGCGCACGACCAATCTCGCGCTTTCGGCCGATTGGGGCGATCCGAGTTTCACAGGCGCCTTCCTGCCGGTGCGGCACGCGATCAAGCCGAACGAGTTCCGCGCGAACTGGCAGGTGCTGGAACTCAATCGCGGCTTCGGCCAGAGCTGGGACGAGGAGGATGCGAGCAGCCAGCGGGTCGCGCCGGCGGCGTTCGGCGTCACCCTGTACCAGCCGGCCAGCGTCTATCAGCGCAACGAGCGCGCGAGCAAGTACGGCGTGCTGTTCATCGCGCTGACCTTCGTCGCGTTCTTCCTGTTCGAGGTGCTGCGGCAGCTGCGCGTGCATCCGGTGCAATACCTGCTGATCGGCGTCGCGCTGTGCACGTTCTACCTGCTGCTGCTCGCGCTGTCGGAACAGGTCGGTTTCGGCCTGGCCTATGCGCTGGCCTCGGCGGTCGTGGCGCTGCTGATCGGCGGCTACGCGGCGGCGGTGCTCGCGACGCGGCGTGCCGGTCTGCTGCTCGGCGGCAGCCTCGCGCTGGTCTACGGCCTGCTGTATGGTCTCGTGGTCAGCGAGCAGTACTCGCTGCTGATAGGGGCTTTCGCGCTGCTGGCCGTCGTCGCCTTGCTGATGTACCTGACGCGCCGCGTCGACTGGTACGGCGAGCGCCTTGCGGCCGCCGCACCGGCCGATGCGTCCCGAGCGAGCGCCCCCTGACTGTCACCGACGGATTCCCATGAACCTGCTTGCCATCGAAACCTCCACCGAAGCCTGTTCGGTGGCCCTGCATCACGCCGGCACGATCCTGGCGCGCAGCGAGCTCGCGCCGCGCCGCCATGCGGAACTCGTGCTGCCCATGGCCGAGGCGCTGCTGGCCGAGGCCGGCCTGGGCCGGCGCCAGCTCGACGCGATCGCCGTCGGCCGCGGCCCCGGCGCATTCACCGGCGTGCGGCTGGCCGTGTCCATCGCCCAGGGCATGGCGCTGGGCCTGGATCTGCCGGTGATTCCGATCTCCTCGCTCGCCGCGCTCGCGCTGGATGCGCCGGACAACGGCGCGGCCGTGCTCGCCGTCATCGACGCGCGCATGGGCGAGGTCTATGCGGCCTGCTACCGGCGCAAGCCCGGCGACATCCTGCAGGCACTGGACGAGGAGCGCGTCTGCGCGCCCGATGCGCTGCAGCTGCCGCCGGATGTGGACGGCTGGAACGTGATCGGCAGCGGCTGGCAGACCTACCGCGACACATTGTCGGCACGGCTGCCGGCGCCGCGCTGGAGCGACGGCGAGCGCTATCCGCAGGCGCGCGCGGTCGCCGCGCTCGCCGCGGCCGAATTCCGCGCCGGCCATCTGCTGCCGCCGGAACAGGCGCTGCCGCTGTATCTGCGCGACAAGGTCGCGCTGACCCTGGCCGAGCAGCGTGCGCGCTGAATCGCGCGACACGGTGCTTTTGCGGGGCGTCGTGCTTCCCTCGGCCGCGTGATGTTGCGGGTTGCGTCGCCGCGTCGATCTCGTTGCGGCGGCGCCGGTCGCGGTCGCGGTTGGCGTGCCGACGGCAAGGTCCCGGTCGGCGCTGGTTCGGCGCGGTCAACGACGTCGCGCGCACGCGCATCGCGCGCCTGGATGCGCAGGGCCAGCTCGATACCGGCTGCGTGCCGGCGCTGACCGACGACGTGTTCCTCGCCGGGAAGCACCGTCGGACGTGGCGAGCCCGCCGGGCGAACCGCAACGTCGAGGCGTCATGGCGTCGACGCGAGCCCAGCGCACAGGCGCTCGCTGCTAGCGCAGCAGCAACACCGTCGACAGACCGAGGAACGACGCAAAGCCGCAGCAGTCGGTGACCGTGGTCAGCAGCACGCCGCCGGCCAATGCCGGGTCGATGCCGATGCGGCGCAGGCCCAGCGGCAGGAACACGCCGGTCAGCGCCGCGGCGAGCAGGTTCAGCACCATGGCCGCGCCGAACGCCGTGGCCAGCCAGAGGTCGTGATAGATCAGCAGTGCAATGCTGCCGACCGTGAGCGCCCAGAGCACACCGTTGGCGAGCGCGACGAGCACTTCCTTGCGCAGCAGGAACATCGCATTGGACGCGCTGACCTGGCCCAGCGCCATCGCGCGGATCATCAGGGTCTGCACCTGCGTGCCGGCCACGCCGCCCATGCTTGCGACGATCGGCATCAGCACGGCGCAGGCGACGACCTGCCTGAGCACGTTCTCGAAATTGCCGATGACCCACGAAGCGAGGAACGCGGTCAGCAGATTGATGCCGAGCCAGATCGCGCGGCGCCTGGTCGTGCGCGGCACCGGCGCGAACAGGTCTTCCTCTTCGTCCAGACCGGCCGCGCCGAGGGCCTGGTGCTCGGCCTGGTCGCGGATGATGTCGACCACGTCGTCGATCGTGATGTGGCCGAGCAGCAGGTTGTTCTCGTCGACCACCGGCGCGCTGAGCCAGTCGTGGTTGGCGAAGCGCTCGGCCACTTCGGATACCGGCGTGTCCGCGTCGATGGCCGGCTGGTCGGTGTCCATGATGCGGTTGACCGCATCGGCCGGTTCGGCCGTGAGCAGCTGAGCCAGCGAGATGCGGCCCTGGTACTGGCGGCGCCGGCTCACGACGTAGAGATGGTGCGTGCCCTCGGGCAGCTCGCCGCGCAGGCGCAGATAGCGCAGCACCACGTCGACGCTGACGTCGGCGCGCACGGTGACGACGTCCGGATTCATCAGGCGCCCGGCCGTGTCCTCGGCATAGGTCAGCATCTGCTCCAGGCGTTCGCGGTTCTCGCGGTCCATCGACTTGAGCACTTCGTCGATGACCGTGTCGGGCAGGTCCTCGAACAGGTCGGCGAGGTCGTCGATGTCCAGCGATTCGGCTGCGGCGACGATTTCGTCGGTGTCCATCGCGCGCAGCAGGTCTTCGCGCACGTCCTCGCCGACGTGGACCAGCACCTCGCCGTCGTCCTCGGCATCGACCAGCCCCCAGACGACCTGGCGCTTGGCCGACGGCAGCGATTCGAGCAGGTTGCCGATCTCGGCCGGCGACAGGGTGTTGACCAGCCGCTTGACCGGCCCGAGCCGCCCGCTGTCCAGCGCCTGTTCGAGCAGACGCAGCTGCTTGGCGGTCTTGTCCTGTCGCGTTGTCTCGGCCATGGTTCCCGTCCCTGTTGCGTCGCCGCCGTCGTGCCGCGTCAGGCCGGTGCGTGCCGCCGCCGCAGTCATTCGCCATCGCGCGTTCTGCGCTACGGGGAACCATGCGGCTGGGACGGAACGGTGCGCCGGTCGTTGCGACCGGCGAATTGTCGCGGACTGCGCGCCCGCCGCCTACCCGGCGGCGATGGCCGAGGCGCTTGCGTGTGCCGGCACCGGCGCGGCAGTGTTGCGGCGCGGCTGCTTGAAGCGCAGCAGCGGCTTTTCCAGCAGATGCCAGGACAGGGCGCCGGCGGCCAGTGCGCAGGGCAGGGCGATCAGCGTGATCCGGGTCGGCGTCGGCTGGTCCAGCGAACGGGCCACGAGCTGCTGGATCGGAAAGCCCCACAGGTATACGCCATAGGAATAGTCGCCCAGGCGGTTGAAGCCGAGCAGGCGGCGCGGTCCGTAGGCGAACCAGAACACGGCGTAGCACAGCGCGATTCCGTACAGCGGCATGAACGCGCCGCTGCCGTGGGCGAGCACGGCCAGCGCGGCCAGCGCCGGAACCAGCGCGCCATGGAACGGCAGGATCTCGCGCCAGCGGTAGAACGCGCTGCCGGCGAGGAAGAAGCCCGCCAGCGGCAGGAAGTCGCCGACCGGCATCATCGGCAGCGGGTACTCGGTATGGACCGCTGCAACGAGCAGCGCCGCGGCGTAGAAGAAGCGCTCGCGCCGCTGCAGCAGGCCGAGCAGGCCGAGCAGCGCAAGCCAGACATAGACGCGCGCTTCCACGACCAGCGTCCACAGCGAGCCATTGACCGTGTTCGGGTACGGATTCGTCGCGAACACGCCGGGCAGTTGCCAGACCATGTCGGTGGAGAACGTCAGGTTCTGCCAGATGTAGCGCCAGGTCTGCGGGTCGGCGAAATACTGTGCGCGCGGCAGCTCGGTCACGAGCGCGCCGAGCACCAGCGCGCTGATCGTGAGGCAGGCCAGATACGCCGGCACGATGCGCAGCGCGCGCGAGCGCAGGAAGAAGCCGAGATCCGGCCGGCGCAGCCAGGCGCCGGTCACGAGGAAGCCGCTGACGGCGAAGAACACCTGCACTGCGATCGAACCGGAATACAGCCCATAGCCCCAGCCCTGGCGTGCGATGTGATCCGATGCGCCGGGAATGCCGCAGAGCGCGTAGCTGTGGCCGTAGATCACCGCCGACGCGGCGAGCAGGCGCAACAGCAGCAGGTTGTCCCCGCGCTGGGCCATGGCCTGCGCCAGGCTGCGCCAGCGCGGCGCCGGCAAGGGGGCGTCGCTGCCGTCATCCGGCGGCGCATGCCAGCCACGCCAGAGCGCGATGGCGAGCAGGGCAAAAAAGAACCAGTGAAAATCTTGCATCGTCGTGATCCGGAGTAGTCCGTGCTGCGGCGCGCGGTGCTGAGGTCCAGTGTGGGCGATGCCGCGGCGGCCGGATGATACAGCGGCTCGTCAACGTGACCGATTTCGCAGATGCGGCGCCGATGGCGCCGCCGCCACGGCGTTCATGGCGCCCGGCGGCGGCGTTTCCGGCCTGCTCGGCGACCGGCGCGCGACGCAGCTTGCCTCAGTCCTGTGCAACGGGCTCGACCAGCAGGTACTTCGCGTTTTCGGCGACGGTGCGCGTTCCTGCGGGCGGCGCATCGACCGGCCGGCAGCCGTCGACCCATTCGCTGTCGGGCTTCGCCGCCGCCGCGGGCTTGGGCAGCAAAAGGTAGCGAATGGAAAAACGCCGCATGAAGGCCACGGCGCTGCCGAGATCGGCGACGTACTCGGGACGCGACAGCGCGATCGTCGGAATGTCCTCGAAGCGCGCCGGCAGGCGGAAGCCGGCTTCGGCCGGCACGCAGCCGATGACACGGGCCACGCCGGGCCGGCCGCGCAGGTAGTCGGCGACCTCGCGCAGTCCGGCGCGTTCGATGGCGCTGTTGGCGCGCTCGCGCTGTTCGCGCGGACTGCGATCGAGCACGAGATCGAACGGCCGGGTGCCCGGTGTCCAGGCGGCGCTGACGAAGGCATAGGCGGCCTGGAACGCGCAGAACAGCAAGGTGCCGCCGAGCAGGATCCGCTTCGCGCGATCGGCGAGCGGCTGGCGCCAGGCGAAGGCCACCGCCAGGGTCAGGGCCGGCACCAGCGCGGCGATGAAGTAGTTTCCGTCGCTGCCGCGCACGTGGTAGCGCCAGCCCAGCGCGAGGACCAGACCGGCCGCGGCCAGCCAGGCCAGCAGCCAGCGATGCACGTTCGCGCCGCCCGGCGGCGCGATCCGGCGCGCGCGCAGCAGCAGGGCTGCTGCCGGCAGCCAGAGCCAGACATTGCCGACCCAGCTGATCGCGATGTGCTCCAGACGCTGCGGTCGCAGCAGCCAGTCGACGATCAGCGCAGGCACGTCGCCCCATTCCTGCGGGAACGTCCAGGTCAGGGTGCCGGCGGGCTCGTGCAGTTGCAGGCCCAGCGAGGTCCAGATCCGGTACAGCGGATCCGGACCTATGGTCGGCAGGCCGCTGAGCAGCCAGGTGCGCGCGACGACGAAACCGGCGCTCGCCGCGGTCAGCAGCAGTGCGGCCAGCGCGATGCGCCGCTGCAGCGGCGCTGCCGACATGGCAGTCGCGGCGAAGCGGCGGCGCCACAGGAACGCACCGGCCAGGCCCAGC
This sequence comes from Lysobacteraceae bacterium SCN 69-320, assembly GCA_001725155.1. GTDB lineage: Bacteria > Pseudomonadota > Gammaproteobacteria > Xanthomonadales > Rhodanobacteraceae > Tahibacter. The sequence goes on from MEFP01000002.1 coordinate 149,079, forward strand.
CCCATCATGCCGAGATAGGGCACGGCGACGAGCTTGCACGACACGGCCAGCAGCATGCAGGCGGTGGACCAGACCAGCGCGACGGCATTGCGCTGTGTCACGGCGTCGCCGGCGAATACGGCGGCGAGCATGACGAACAGCGCGCAGGGAATGTCCGGCTTGGGTTCCAGTGCCGGATTCGCGATGGCCGGCAGGGTCAGGACGAGCAGCGCCAGCGCGAGTTGCGCGTTGGTATCCGTGAGGCCCAGGCGCGCCGCGAGGCGCACCGCTGCGAGCGCGAGCAGGCCGAGCACGAGAACGGTGACGCCGCTCATCGCGCTCGCGCTGCCGAATCCGCTCAGCGGCAGCAGATAGATTTCATAGAGCTTCGGAAAGTAGTGAACCGGCGAGACCAGGCCCAGCGGCGCGAACGGCGTGCCGTCGGCCACGAGCATGTATTCGGGCCGCAGGCCGTACCAGAGGCCGTCGAAACTGTAGGCGTAGTTGGTCCGCGCGAACAGGATCAGCAGCCAGCCGGCGATCACGGCAATCAGCACGCGCTGCGTCTGCGTACAGCGGCCGGCGCTCGCGAGCAGATGCACGCTCAGCGGTCGGCATCGCGCCCACAGTGCGAGCGGCAACAGCAGCAACGTGACGAGCCGCAGCGCGACCGGCGTGCCGTAGCCGGAGGCTGCGGCAGTCCAGGCGGCCACGCTCCAGAGACCGATTCCGAGCACGAAGCAGCGCAGATAGTCTTCGCTGCTCTGCGGCGGCGGCGCGCGCAGCAGACGCTGCGCGGCGGCGCCCAGCGCGACGGTCAGTTCCAGATGGAAGACGCACAGCAGGATCGGCGCGTCGACCGCGTGCCGGCGCGCGAAGAACAGCACGCCGGCCGGAACGGCGAGCCAGCGCCATGCGCGGTTGCGCACCCATTGCGAGGAGGCCAGCAGCGCCAGCAGCGCGACGGCTTCGAAGCCGCCCTGCCAGGTCTGCGGCTGGACCAGGGCCCAGTCGAACGGACCCGGCACGATCAGCTGCCAGGCAACGACGGCGCACAGTACGAACGCCGCCGCGAGCACCGCGATGCCGCGCGCCGATGCGGGCGCCGGCGTCATGTCCGCATTCAGTACCGCCATCAGTCAGGGCACGCGCAGACAATGGCGCGGCGCGGAGTCATGCCGCTGCCACGCGATCAGGACGGGTACGAGCAACAGCCGGTGAAAATTTTCCATCGCTTCCCTTGGGTCTTGCGCGGGGTCAGCCCGCATCCGGCACCGGCTTCTACCAGGCCGGCTCGATGTTGATGCCGGCCTGCTTGTGCGACAGTTCGATCTCGACGTAGAGGTCGGGGCGCAGCAGCGGAATGCGCCGTTCCAGCCAGCGCAGCAGCCGTCCGGCGCGGCGCTGCAGATAGCCGTCGGCATATTCCGGCTGGTGCAGCGCCTTTCGCGTGATGAAGTCGCCCGAAAGCAGGCAGAAATAGTGGATGACTTCGCGCAGTGAATACTCTTTCCAATGATTCGCGTAGGTCGGCTTGTACAGGATTTCCCAGGTCGAAGGGCCGGCGCCGAACCGCTGCAGCAACCGCTGCGGCGCCCAGCTGCGGCCGCGCAGCGCGTAGTAGTTCGGCGTCGTCACGACGATGCGTCCGCCGGGTTTGAGCACGCGATGAATCTCGCGCCACAGCGCCACCGGATTGAACGTGATGTGCTCGAGAATTTCCGTGAACAGCACGACATCGACCGAATCGTCGGCCAGCGCCGCCAGCGCCGACGCCGGCCGTTCCAGGTCGCGGCAGACGATCAGTTCGATGCCGTGGTCGCGCGCGAATGCGGCCGTCGATGCGCATTCCAGGGTCGCCGGCAGATCGAGCGCGGTTACGCGATATCCGTCCAATGCATACAACGCGCACTGGTGCAGCCAATGCGCGCCGATGTCGAGCACATGGCTGTCGGACGCGACGCGCGGCCAATCGCTCTCGAATTCCCGCTTGGTCATCCGATAGCGGGCGTAGTGGTGCCGCAGATAGTCGAAATCGCTGGCGCCGTACGGACGCAGCCGGTCTTCCAATGTCTGCAGCGTCGCCGTCATGGCCATCTACTCACGGATCGCGCCGCCGCATTGGCGGGCTGCCCTGAGGACGGTCGGGCGCCGCTTATCCCCCAACGGCGCCGGTCGACGGCGTGTCGTAGAGCGCGCTGCGCAGCTGCGGCAGAAGTGTCTGCATGAGCGCTGCGCGGCCATTGTCGTTCTGGTGATAGAAGTCGAAGTAGTCGTGGCAACCCGCGTCCGGCGTGGCCGCCAGCGCATCGGTCGCGTCGATCACGCGAATGCGGCCCTCGTCGACCAGCGGCTGCAGCACGCTCAGCGTCCACTCGTGCAGCCCGATCGGGCTGGCTTCTTTCCAGGCGCCGGTCAGCGGCATCAGCACGACGACCGGCGGCCGCTGCCAGTTCAGCGCACGCAGGCGCGTGCGGATGTTGTCGCGAACCTGTTGCAGATGCGGCGGCAGCGGGTTCTGTCGCATCAGCGCGGCGTAGTCGGGCCGGCCCTCGAGTGCGGCGCGCAGTTCGCGGCATTGGTGGCGCAAGCCGTCGGCCGCCGCGCCGCCGGCCGCGTCGACGCGGTCGCAGGCGGCGACCGCCTCGATGCCGAACTCGCACATCTCGCGCGACTCGTTTGCGTTGCGCTGCAGTACGTCGGCCGTGCTCGCATGTTTTCGCCACCAGCGCAGCGACTTGCGCCGTTCCAGCGGCGAGCGCACGTAGTCCTGGATGTCTTCGCGATACTGATACAGCGCCGAATAGCCGCTCCAGGTCGCCAGGTCGTCGCGCTGGAACGGCACGTGTGCGGTCACTGTCGCCGTGTCGGCGAAGCGGCGGAACGGCGCGACGATGGCCAGTTCGTAGGCGCCGTTGCCCGGATACATGAACGTGGTCAGGTCGGTCGCGATGATGCCGCCGCGCAGCGCCGGCCGGTGCTGCGCGAGCCAGTCGGTCAGCACGTCCACGGTCATCCAGTGCGAGCCCGGCATGCTCAGGTTGGCATGCACGGCGCCGTGCTCCTCGGCCAGCTTCGCCAGTGCTTCGTGGTCGATGCCGTAGACCGGCCGCGAGCTGCCTATGGTCACGAAGTCGAGCGTGCGCAGGGACGCATCGGTCAGCGCGCGCTTCACACGCACACTGGTGCCCGCATGGCTTTCCGGCTTGACCATGGATTCCCAGATGCCGAGGCGGAACGCGCCCTCGCAGGCGGCGAGCAGCAGCAGCGGCGCGATGAGTTTGATTATCGGCTTCATCGTCGCCTCAGAACTGGAAGTAAATGAACGGCGTCGTCGCCGCCGGCGTGAACCAGATCAGCAGCAGGCCGATGGCCGCGAGCGTGGCGGCGAACAGCGGACCGCGTTCGCGGCCCAGCCATTCCTTGAAGCCCTTCCAGCCGCCGAGCAGATGCACGGCCAGCATGGCCAGCAGCAGCAACAGCATGGGCAGATGCGCATCCGCGTCGAAAGCCGGCGCGGCCGCGCCGGCGATGTTGCCGATCAGGGTTCTGGCATCGCCGAAGGTCTTGGCGCGGAAGAAGATCCAGGCGAAGCAGACCAGATTGAAGGTCAGCAGCCAGCGCAGCACGCGCATGATCACCGTGTCGGCGTTCCAGAACGGCAGGCGGAACAGCACCGCGCGCTCGAACGCGAGATAGCCGCCGTGCAGGCCGCCCCAGATCACGAAATTCCAGCTCGCGCCGTGCCAGAGGCCGCCGAGCAGCATGGTCAGCAGGAGGTTCACGTAGGTGTGCAGGTTGCCGTGGCGGTTGCCGCCGAGCGAGATGTAGAGGTAGTCGCGCAGCCAGCGCGACAGGGTCATGTGCCAGCGGCGCCAGAATTCCTGCACGCTGTCGGCGAAATACGGATAGTTGAAGTTCTGCGGATAGCGGAAGCCGAGCAGCAGCGCCAGCCCGATCGCGATGTCGGTATAGCCGGAGAAATCGCAGTAGATCTGGAATGCGAACGCATAGACTGCGAGCAGGCTGTCCCAGAAGCCGTGCTGCGCCGGATTGGCGAAGACGGCATCGGCGTACAGCGCCAGGTTGTCGGCGAACACGATCTTCTTGGCGAAGCCGAACGCGATCAGCACGAGCGCGCGCTGCACTTGCGCTGCGCCGACGTGCTTGTCGCCGTCGAGCTCCTTGAAGAACTCGTAGTCGCGCACGATGGGGCCGGCCGCGAGCTGCGGGAAGAACGACACGAACAGGGCGTAGTCGAGCAGGTTGCGCCGCGGCTTGCTGACGCCGCGATAGACGTCGATCGTGTAGGACAGGCTCTGGAAGGTATAGAACGAAATACCGACCGGCAGCACGATGTCCATGGGCGTGACCTGCAGGCTGAAGCCGACTGCCGTGCTGGCCACGTTCCAGTTGTCGATGAGCCAGTTCGCGTACTTGAAGAATGCGAGCAGGCCGAGGTTCGTGAACAGGCTCAGCAACAGCAGGTAGCGCGGCCTGGCCACGCGCACCATGCCCAGGCCTATCGAGTAATCGAGCAGGGTCGAGTAGACGATGATGCCGAGGTACATCCAGCTCCACTGGCCGTAGAAGTAGTAGCTCGCGGCCAGCAGCATGAGCTTCTGCGCCGTCGGCCACGGCCGCAGGCCCTGGTTCAGCGCCAGCACGATCACGAAGAAGATGACGAAATGCAGGGAATTGAACAGCATCTGTGAGGGGCGCGGATGATTCGGTCAGGTGGGCGCGCAGCGTGGCGGCGCGGGTTTGGGCGGGACGGGTTTGCAGGCAGGCGACGATCGGCGCCGTGCGCAGCAACGCTCCCGTGGTGGCGGAACTGCGACCGCGCCGCCGGGCGACGGCGGCGTCAGTCCGGCACGCGCAGGCAATGCCGGGGCGTCAGATGACGCCAGACCTGGGTGGGGCCGGCATACGGGCGCCGGCGCAGCACGGCCATCGCATGCGTGGGTTTGAGCGTGCCGGCGAGCAGGCCGGCTTCGTCGCGCGCATGAATGCGGTCGACGAGATCGCGGTCGCGCGCGGAGTCGGCGTCGAAATGTCCGCCGAAGCCGCGGTCGATGAACGGGTCGATGACGTTGGCGAACGCGAAGAAGCGCTCGAAGTCGAAGCGCTCGATCAGCAGCGGCAGGATGTCCTGTGCGCGTATGCCCTCGAAGCCTTCGCCGGAGCAGTCGAAGTCGACGAACTCGTCCCATTGGTGAGCGAGCTGGCGGTGGTAGCGATAGTGGCGCGGTAGCTCGGCCCAGAATTCGCGCACGATGGCCAGGGCCTCGGGCCAGCGCTGGTGGCCGTTGCGGCCGATCATGTCGGAGATCACGAAACGGCCCTGCGGCTGCAGACAGTCCTCGATCGCCGCGAACAGGTGCTCGAGCCTGAGCACGTGATGCAGGCTCTGGTTGGCCATGACGGCGTCATAGCGGCGCGGCGCCTGCCAGGCGTTGAAATCCCCGAGCAGCGGGACGATCTGTTCGCTCAGGCCGCTGTCGCGCGCGAGCGCGACGCCGCGCTCCAGCATCAGCGGGTTGATGTCGACGCATTCGAGCACGAAGTCGTGCACGCCGCGCGCGGCGAGGATCTGTGCGACGCGGACCTCGGTATCGCAGTTGCCGGCGCCGAGGCTGACGAAGCGCGCCGGGCGCGCCTGCGCGTCCTGCACCGCCGCCTGCAGCGCATTGGCGAAGAACTCGTCGGGATTGGCGCAGCCGAATTCCTCGAGCTTGGGGCGCAGGTAGGTGTGCGACCAGTAGTGGAAAATGGGCGGAAGAATATTGATGTCGACCTGGCCGGCGAAGATTTCCCGCTCGCGGCGCACGCGCTCGGCGTAGTCGTCGACGGCCGCATCGCCAGCTTCGTCGGCGGCGGGGTTGCCCGTCGTCACCGTTTCGATTTCGGCGGCTGCCGGTTCCGGCAAGGACTCGGCGTGCAGCAGGGACGCCGGTGCAGGCGCCGCGGTGGGCGCCTCGGCCGCCGCGCGCACGAGCCGGCGCAGCGGCGCTTTCAGCGGTTCGGGCAGATGGCGCGCCAGCGGCGTGAGGCGCCGATCCAGCCAGATCAGTGAGCGGGATAACGTCTCTTTCACAATCAACGGGATAGCGGGCAGGGGAGACGCCGAGTCTAGCATCGGCCGTGCACCCGCCGTCATCACCGCGGCTGCGCTTTCGCACGGCGTTCTGTACGAATGCCGAGTTGGAGAACGCGCGCGAGCGCGGTTTCGTCGCACAGGCTGCATTGGAATTTTTTCGCGGCGTGCCCGGCGCGGTGCCGGTTCAGTGCACCGCGACCTGCCGGCGCAGTTCGCACAGCAGCGGCCGCACCTCGCGTGCGGTGAACAGATTGCTGTCGATGCGGGCGCAGGTCTGCGGCTGCAGTTCCAGGCCGTGCTGCTGCAGCACCTCGCGCAGCACGTCGTCGTCGGTATGCACGGCGAGCAGCAGCAGCGGCCCCTGATGCGCCAGGATGCGCTGCCGTACGGCGTCATCCAGCGCCCAGCGCGGCAGCGGCGGGCCGATGATGTTGCCGAGCACGCGCACGAAGCGCGCGTCGTCCGGGAACGTCGGCGCGAGAAAGCCCAGCGGTTCGCGATCGCCGAACACGACGAGCGCATCGGGCTGTTGCGCCAATGCCGGCAGGGTCGCGCTGACGTAACTTTCGCCATACGTCTTCAGCCGGCCCCAGCGCGGTTCGCGCGTGGCGAGGCCGACGACGACGAGCAGGCCGGCCGCGGCGATCAGGCCGCTGCGCCGCGGCAAGGTCAGCGCCGCCAGGCAGAACACCAGCGGCGCGAGCATTTCGACGACGGCGAGATAGCGGTAGTAGCCGAACAGCGCGAGCCAGAGCAGATAGCTCGCCGCGAAGGCCATGAGCAGCAGCGCCAGGGCCTGCGGCTGCGCGGCTTGCGCGCGCGCGCGGCGCCACCAGAGCGGCAGTGCGAGCAGCGCGACATAAGCCAGCGGCACGCGCAGATCGAGAAACCACAGTTCGCTGACGCGGCGCGGCGCACTCGCCCAGCACAGCGGATAGAACAGCCAGTCGAGCGCGGTCCGCGGCATCCAGCGCGTGTCGCGCAGCCCGTCCGGCGCGACGAAATCGCCGCCGAACAGCGGCCCAAATTGCGGAAACAGCGGATTGTGGAAATCGCGCCAGAGTTGCCACATCCACGGCCCCTGGACGAGCAGCACGACCAGCAGCGCCGCGCCGCACAGGGCGAGGCAGGCGCGGCGCGCGTCCGCGCCGCGTGCGCAGGCGATCAGTCCGGCCAGGCCGATGCCGGCCGCGATCGGCGCGGCCGTGAGCTTGAGGCCGACCGCGAGCCCGAGCAGCGCGCCGGCCGCGGCGATGCGCCGGCGTGACGGCTGCGGCGCCAGCAGCAGCGCCAGTGCGCAGAGCAGCGGCAGGCTGACGAGCGTGTCGCCGAACGTGGCACCGAGTTCGCCGCGTTGCGTCGCACCCGTCGCGCCGACCACGGCGACGGCGAATGCCAGCCAGGGCCTGTCCGCCGGCAGCAGGCGGCGAGCGATGCGTTGCAGCGGCAGCAGATTCAGTCCCTGGACGGCACCGAGCACGAAGGTGCCCAGCGCCGGTTTCAGCGACGACAGCAGCGCGTACAGCAGCGCCGGCAGCAGCGGATTGAACCAGGTCTGCGACTGTGCCGCGGCGAGATCCCGCAGGCCGCGTCCGTGCAGCCAGGCCCAGCCGTCGTACCAGTGATAGTTGCGCAGATCCCAGTTGTTGCTTTGGCCCAGGGCGTATGCGGCAACGCCGAAGGCGAGCACGCCGGCGGCGAGCAGCAGCAGTTCGCCGCGCGCGGCGCGATCCTGCGCGGTCGGTGCGGGCGCGGTGCCCGGCATGACGGAGGCGGCGCGGGGCGCGATCATGCCGGGCGCCGCGGTGTCGCGCTCAGGCCTTGGCCAGGATGCGCTGCAGCGCGTCGCGGTCCTCGGCGCGCAGCAGGCGCGGCGCAAGCCGTCGCAGGCGGCCGCGGTCGCAGCGCGACACCGCGTCGCGCACTTCCAGCAGCGCGCCGGAGTGCATGCTGAAGTCGGTCAGGCCCAGGGCCAGCAGCAGCGGCGTATAGCGCGCGTCGGAGGCCATCTCGCCGCAGAGGCTGACCGGCTTGGCGTGCTTCTCGCCGCAGCGGATCGTCGCCGACAGCAGCTGCAATATGGCCGGGTGCAGCGGGTCGTAGAGCTCCGACAGCGCGTCGTTGTTGCGGTCGGCGGCCAGCGTGTACTGCACGAGGTCGTTGGTGCCGATCGCGACGAAATCGACGTGGCGGATCAGGTTGGGCAGGGCGATCGCCGCCGCCGGCACCTCGATCATCGCGCCGAGTTCGAACTGGTCGGCGACTTCGTGGCCTTCGGTGCGCAGGTCGCGCGCGCAGATCTGGATCAGCTTGCGCGTGGCCTGTATCTCGACGGTGTTCGTGACCATCGGCACGAGGATGCGGATCGGCCCGTAGGCCGAAGCGCGCAGGATCGCGCGCATCTGCGTGGCGAACAGCGCGGGCCGGCGCATCGACAGACGCACGCCGCGCATGCCCAGGGCCGGATTCGGTTCGGTGGTCAGCGCCAGGCCGGTCGCGTCGGCCTTGTCGGCGCCGAGATCCAGGGTGCGGATGGTCACCGGCAGGCCGCCCATGCCGAGCACGAGATCGCGGTAGGCGAGGAACTGTTCTTCCTCGTCGGGCAGATGATGGCGCTGCAGGAACAGGAATTCGGTGCGGTACAGGCCTATGCCGTCAGCACCGCTGGCGCGCGCCTGGGCCACGTCGCCGGCGAGTTCGGCGTTGGCAAACAGGCGGATCGCGCAGTCGTCGCGCGTGCGCGTCGGCGCCTGCGCCAGTTCGGCCAGGCGCAGTCCTTCGCGCTGGACGTCGCGCTGGTGCTGGCGGTAGCGCGCGAGATCCTGCGCGGTCGGATGCACGACGACCTGGCCCTGCTCGCCGTCGACGAGCAGCAGGTCGTCGTCGTGCACGACGGCCAGCGCGTCATGCGCGCCGACGATCATCGGCAGACGCATGCTGCGCGCGAGGATGGCACTGTGCGACAGCGCGCTCGATCCGGTGCAGACGGCGGCCAGCACGCCCTGGGCGGTCAGGTGGGTCATTTCCGCCGGCGCGATCTGGTCGCTGACCAGGATGGTGCCGACGCGCGCGGCGATCTGCCGCTCGGCCGGACTGGTCTCGCGCGCGAGTGCCGACTGGACGCGGCCGATGACGTGGTCGATGTCCTCGCGCCGGCTGCGCAGGTAAGGGTCGTCCATGGCCTCGAACACCGCGGCGAGGCGGTCGCGCTGCAGCTTCAGCGCGGCGCCGGCGCGGTAGCGGCCGCGGCGCACGAGATCGAACAGGCCGGTCAGCAGCTCCGGATCGTTCAGCAGCAGGCTGTGCGCGTCGATGAATTCGCCGATCTCGCGCGCGAGCGCGCCGTGCAGCTTGCCGCGGATCGTGCGCAGCTCGGCCTGGGCGGTTTCCAGCGCCTGCTGCAGCCGCGTGGCCTCGGCCTCGATCTCGGCCGGCTCCAGCCGGGTCTCGTCGATGATGAACTGACTGGGCTGGACCAGTCGCGCGCGTCCCAGGACCATGCCGCGCGAGGCGCTGATGCCGGCGAGGACGATGCGCATGCTCACGGGATGAACGAGTCCTTGTGCTGAGGTGATCGAAATGCCGGCTGCCGTCCCGGAGCCGGTGCGGCCGGTACCGGGACGGCGGCCTCAACCGTTGTCGCGGCGGCGGGTGCCGTCCTGCGTCACCCGCTGCCGCCCGTCGCTATTGCCCCTCGTCGAACTTGCGTTGGAACAGGTCGACGACGGCGTCGAGGGCCGCGGCCTCGTCCGGCCCTTCGGCGCGGACGGTGACCGGCGTGCCGACGCCGGCCGCGAGCATCATCACCCCCATGATGCTCTTGGCGTTGATCTCGCGTCCGCGGCAGCGCAGCCAGACCGTGGACGAATAGCTCTGCAGCAGCTGTACCAGCTTGGCCGAGGCCCGCGCGTGCAGGCCGAGCTTGTTGCTGATGACGATGTCGCGTTCAGGCATGGTCGATACAGATTCCGCCGCGGCCGCCGCTGGCCGCGGTCTGCGCCAGCTGGTCCAGATCCTGATTCGGGTAGTTCAGCACACGCAGCAACATCGGCAGGTTCAGGCCGCTCACGCAATGGGTGCGGAAGCCGAGCCCGGACAGACGCTGGGCGATGTTGCACGGCGTCGAACCGTACAGGTCCGACAGTACCAGCACGCCGTCGCCCTGGTCGAGGTGGCGCGCACGCTGCGAGGCATCGCCGAGGGCCCGGTCCGGGTCGGCGCAGGCGCCGACCTCGAGCACTTCCAGCGACAGCGGGAACTGGCCGATCACGTGATGTGCCGCGGAAACCAGCGCGTCGCCCATGGCCTCGTGGGTCAACAGCAGTACGCCTACGCTCACGGCCGCGGCTCCCGGCATGCCGGAGCGTACGGAGTGCAATGAGCCGCGTGGGCGGAACGGGAAATGGCCATCACTTTGCCTGCAGTGGAACGGACAGAAATACCGGCTTGCAAGAATATTGCCCGCCGGAAGGGAAATGGGTACCCCGAAAAACATCGGGATGCCCGCGGCACGGCAACGCGCCGCTCGCGATCGAGGCGGGGACGAGTCCGGACCTGCGCCGGACTCGTCGACTCGAACCACCGCCGAAACGACGATGGTTCGAGGTTCCCAGATGGGGGCGCTTCACTCGAGTTCACGGTGGAAGGTCAGCACCTGTTCGCGCGTGCCGCGAAAATGCTCGGCCAGGCGCTCGGCCAGGTAGACCGAACGATGGCGGCCGCCGCTGCAGCCGATGCAGATCGTCACGTAGGAGCGGTTGTCGGCCTCGAAGCGCGGCAGCCATTCGTCGAGGAAGCCGGTCAGCTGGTCGAGGAAGCGGCGCACTTCGGGCTTGGCCTGCAGCCAGTCGCGGATTGCCGCGTCCTTGCCCGACAGCGGCCGCAGCGCCGGATCCCAGTGCGGATTCGGCAGCACGCGCGCGTCGAACACGAAATCCGCGTCGGTCGGCAGGCCGCGCCGGTAGGCGAAGGATTCGAACAGCAGCGACAGCGCGCCCCCGCTCATGCCGAGCTCGGTCGCGATGAGCCGGCGCAGCTGATGCACGTTGAGCTCGCTGGAATCCACGACGCGATCGGCGATCGCCGCCAGCGGCCGCAGCAGCTTGCGTTCCAGCGCGATCGCGTCGTGCAGCGGCAGGCCGTCTGCCGACAGCGGATGGCGCCGGCGCGTGTCGGAAAACCGCTTGGACAACACGTCGTCGCGGCTGTCGAGAAAGATCAGCTGGTAGTCCACGCCGGTGCCGGCCAGCTCGGCCAGCACTTGCGGCAGCTGGTTCAGATCCTCGCTGCGGTTGCGCACGTCGACGCCGACCGCGATGCGGCGATGGCCGCCGAGGCTGACGGCGTTGACCAGCGCCGGCATCAGCGCGGCGGGCAGGTTGTCCACGCAGTAGAAATCGAAATCCTCGAGCGTACGCAGGGCCACGGTCTTGCCCGCGCCCGAAAGTCCCGACAGCACGACCAGATGGATCGGGCTGTTGCCGCTGCTGCCGAGTTCGCCGAGTTCCGCGTTCACCAGGGTGCCTGCCGCTGCAGTTGATGGGCCTGGCGGTCCATGAAGGTCTGCGCCGGGTCTATGCCCTTGCTCTTGAGCATGTGGCTGCGCACGGCCGCTTCGACGAGCACGGCGAGATTGCGGCCCGGTGCGACCGGGATCGCGATCTGCGGTATGCGCGTGTCGAGGATGTCGCGGTAGCCGACGTCGCCGGTCAGGCGCTTCATGCCGTCGACGTCGTCGAGCGGATTCAGCGGCCGCAGATGCACGACCAGACGCAGGTACTTGGACGGCTTGACCGCGGTATGGCCGAACATCTCGCGCACGTTGAGCACGCCGAGGCCGCGCACTTCGAGCAGATCCTGCAGCAGCTCGGGGCAGCGGCCGTCGACGACGTCGGGCGCGATCTGGGTGAATTCCGGTGCATCGTCGGCGACGAGGCGGTGGCCGCGGGTCAGCAGCTCCAGCGCGAGCTCGCTCTTGCCCGAGCCGGATTCGCCGGTGATCAGCACGCCGATCGAGTAGACCTCCATGAACACGCCGTGCAGGGTTTCGCGCCGCGCGAGCAGCCGCGCGAGGTAGTACTGCAGGAAGGTCAGGATCTCGTGCCCGCGCTTGGGGCTGGACCACAGCGGCGTGCTGGATTCCTCGGCCGCTTCGCGCAGGTCGCTAGGCAGGGCCTGATCCTTGGTCACGATCAGCGCGGTCGGCCGGTAATTGATGATCTTCTGCACCGTCTCCCAACGCTGGCGAGAATCCAGGCCGTCGAGATAGTTCAGTTCCTCGGTGCCGATGATCTGCACCTTGTTCGGATAGATCACATTGAGGTAGCCGACCATCGACGGACGCCGCGCGTGGTGGTCGCCGGGATCCAGCGTACGGCCGTTGCCCTGGGCTCCGGCGGTCCAACGCAATGACAGGCGTTCGCTGAGACTGTCGAAAAGCTGGCGGGCAGTCAGTCGATCCATGATGGCGGTCAGGCGTGCTGGCCCCATTCTGCCAGTTCGGCGTACAGCGCGCTCGCGTCGCGCGCGGCGCGCAGGCGGGCGAGGGTGGCCGGTTCGGCCGCGCGGGTCGCGACGTCGGCGAGCAGGGACAGGTGCTCGGCCGTGAAATGGCTCGGTGTGACGATGGCAGCGAACAGATCCACCGGCCGATTGTCGGCTGCGCCGAACGGCACCGCCTGGGGCAGGCGCAGGAATGCGGCACGCGGCCGTTCGAGCACACTGCTGCGGCCGTGCGGCAGCGCGAATCCCTGGCCCAGCGCGGTGGAGCCCAGGCCTTCGCGCTCGGTCATCGCTTCGAGCAGGGCCAGCGCCTGGCCGGGCGGCGCCATGAGCTGGGCCAGGGCCTCCAGCACGGCGCCGCGCGAGCGCAGACGCTGGTCGGCGACGACGCTGTCGGGAGTCAGGAGATCGCTGAAGCGCATGCCGCCGGACGGGGTAGTCGCGAAAGGGGCGGATGATAGCGCGGGTCTTGCCGCAGTGCGGAAGAAATTGGTCGCGGGGGGTGCCGCAGTGCTCGGGCCCCGGGGAAGGGGCGGTTGCGCTGCGGTCGCGGCGGGTCGGTGCGCAGTGGCGAGAGAGCGTTCGGAGCGGCCGGAAAACGCGCCCCCGGCAGGGCCGGGGGCGCGGTTCGGGATCAGACGATGCGTTCGGCGGCGCGCAGCGCTTCGCCCTTGTGATGATCGGTCAGCTTTTCCTTGTGCTTGCGGATCTGCCCGTCGAGCTTGTCGGCCAGCGCGTCGATCGCCGCATACATGTCGTCGGCGCTGGCTTCGGCATGGATGATCTTGCCGGCGGCCGCATGCAGGGTGGCGTCCGCCTTGTGCACGAGCTTTTCCACGCTCAGCTGCACGCCGACGTCGTGGAGATGGTCGAAATGGCGCAGGATGCGCTCGAACTTGCTTTCGACGTAGCTGCGCAGGGCCGGCGTCACATCAACCTTGGGGCCGCTGACATTGATCTGCATGGTGCTTCTCCTTCCGGTAGAGCGCTCCTGACGCGGAACGCGGTCGGCACGAATCGAACTGGCGCTTCGTGCGAAAAATCGTGTCGTTGGCGTTGACCTGTTTCTGGCATGGGGGTTCCCGCCTGCGGCATCAAGCCTCAGCTCAGGCGGCAGCGTTCGTTGGAGGCGGCGATGTTCATCGCCTCGCGGTATTTGGCCACGGTGCGCCGCGCGACGTTGATGCCGCGCCGGTTCAGCTCTTCGGCCAGGCCCTGGTCCGACAACGGCTTGCCGGTGGGTTCGGCCTCGATCAGCTTCCGGATCATGGCCTGGATCGCGGTCGCCGAGGCGCTGCCGCCGTCGACCGTGGAAACGCCGCTGGAGAAAAAGAACTTGAACTCGTAGGTGCCGCGCGGCGTGTAAAGGAACTTGCGCGTGGTCACGCGCGACACGGTGGATTCGTGCATGCCGATCTCCTCCGCCACGTCCTTGAGCACCAGCGGCTTCATCGCCTCGGGCCCGTAGTCGAGGAACGCGCTCTGCGCCCGCACGATGGCCTGGGCGACCTTGAGTATGGTGTCGGCGCGCGTCTTCAGGCTCTTGATCAGCCAGCGCGCTTCCTGCAGCTGGCCGCGCAGGTAGGACGCATCGTCGCGCTGTGCGCGCGCGATCAGCGATTCATAGTGACGGTTGATCGCGAGCTGCGGCTGGCAGCCCGGCGCGAGACTGACCTGCCACTGGCCGTGATGGCGGAAGGCATAGGCGTCGGGTGCGACGTATTCGGGTGCGGCGCTGGCCACGCTGGAACCGGGCTTGGGATCGAGCGCACGGATCAGCTGCACGGCCAGGTCGATCTGGTCGCTGCCGACCTTGAGTGTGCGGCTCAGGCGTGCGCGATCGTTCTTGGCCAGTACTTCCAGATGATCGGCGACGATGGCGCGGGCGACGTGGAGACCGTCGACTTCGGCCTCGAACGAATCCAGCTGCACGAGCAGGCATTCGCGCAGGTTGCGGCTGGCCACGCCGAGCGGATCGAAGCGCTGCACGCGATGGCGCACGGCTTCGATCTCGTCGGCATTGACGGTGTAGAGACTGGCCAGAACCTGCTGTATGGCTTCCACCGGTTCGTGCAGGTAGCCGTCATCGTCGACGCCTTCGATGATCGCAACGGCGATCGCGCGGTCGCGCGCCGACATCGGCGTCAGGTTGAGCTGCCACAGCAGGTGGTCGCGCAGGTCCTGGCGCTCGGGTTCCTGGGGTTCGAACTCGTCGTCCGGCGCGGCGTTGCGCGAGGGCATGTCGAAGTTCGTGTCCAGCGGCTCGAAGCGGTCCTCTTCGGGCTCGCGCGTGTCGCTTTCGCTGTTCGTGCTTTCACTGCTGCCGGCGGTGCGGCTGTCGAGGAATTCCGTATTCGGCGCTTCGCCGCCGGTGTCGGTCGGCGCGGCTTCGCCGGGCTCGTCCGGCAGTTCCAGCAGCGGATTGGATTCGAGCGCTTCGCGCAGCTCCATCTCCAGCTCCACGCTGCTGAGCTGCAACAGGCGGATGGCCTGCTGCAGCTGCGGCGTCAATGCTAGTTGCTGGTGCAGACGAAGGTTTAACGCAGGCTTCATCAGTCGTCCCGTCGTTGGCGCCCGGCAGGAATGGCATAGACAGTGCTAAGCGCCCGTGATGCCATCCTAATGCGGAAAACGTTCGGCGGGAACCGCATCGAAGTCACGTTTTGACGACTTGCGTACGGCGGCGGATTCAGCGAGGATTTGCGGAGCTGTGCCGCTTTGCGACAGTTGCCGTTGGTGGCTGCTGCGGATGTAAATTGCAGCAATGTATATTTGTTCTTGCATCGCTGCGCCGCCGCTTCACATGCGGAATTCCTTGCCCAGATAGACTTCGCGCACCTGTTCGTTCGCGAGTATCGTCGCCGGCGCGCCCTTGGCCAGCACCTTGCCCTCGCTGAGGATGTAGGCGCGGTCGCAGATACCGAGCGTTTCGCGCACGTTGTGATCGGTGATCAGCACGCCGATGCCGCGCTCCTTCAGATGCCGCACGATGCGCTGGATCTCGCCGACCGAGATCGGATCGACGCCGGCGAACGGTTCGTCCAGCAGCATGAAGCGCGGTTCGGCGGCGAGCGCGCGCGCGATCTCCACGCGGCGGCGTTCGCCGCCCGACAGGCTGGCGCCCTTGGAGTTCGCGATATGGCTGATCTGCAGTTCGTCGAGCAGCTTCTCGAGCTCGGCCGCGCGCGCGGCCGCGTCGAGCCCGGCGCGCAGTTCGAGGATGGCGAGGATGTTGTCGGCCACGCTGAGGCGGCGGAATACCGATGCCTCCTGCGGCAGATAGCCCAGGCCCAGGCGCGCACGCGCGTGCATGGGCTGCGCCGTGATGTCGGTGTCGTCCAGGCGGATGCTGCCGGCATCGGCGCCGACGAGTCCGACGATCATGTAGAAGCAGGTGGTCTTGCCGGCGCCGTTGGGGCCGAGCAGCCCGACGACTTCGCCCTGGTCGACGCGGCAGGAGAAGTCGCGGACGACCTCGCGCTGCTTGTAGCGCTTCTTCAGCCCGGTCGCGCTGAGCATTACTTCTGCGGTTCCTTGGCCGCCGCCGCCGGCTTGGCCTTGGGCTGCATCTTCATCGTGATGCCGCCGCCTGGCGCGCCTTCGCCGGTCAGTTCGCCGCTTTCGGTGTTGTAGACGATGCGTTCGCCGCGGAATTCGCCGCGGCCTTCCTGGATCACGACGGCGTTGCCGGTCAGGATCGCAGTGGACTTGTCGGTGTCGTAGTCGATGTTGGCCGCGGTCGCATGCATCTGGCCGCCGCCGTCGAGCTGCTGCTGCAGGCGCGCGGGCTTGCCTTCGAGCACGACGCGCTGGATCTCGTTGGCGTCGTTCTGATAGACCGTGCCCTTGTCTGATTCGCCCTTCATCGAGCCGCGGGTGAGCTTGACCGCGCCGGTCAGCACCGTCAGGTGCTTGTTCTGGTTCGTCGCGAAATGATTGGCGGCGACTTCCAGCGGCTGTTCGCTGTCGGACTTCAGTGCCTGCGCGGCCGGCGCCGCGAGCGTCAGCAGCGCGATGAGACTAAGGCTTGCGCTTGGGCGCGAACGAAGCATGGACATCGGCGAGCAACTCCAGTTGGTGCGTGTTGAGGTCGGCCTTCATGCCGGTGCCGCGCAGTATAGAGCCCGGTTGCGTGATCGTGGCGGCGGCGGCGGTCTGCAGCCGGTTCTCCTTGGGATAGGCGTCCACGTCGCGGGTCTCCACGCGCGCCGCGCCGGCCTGCGCGTCGGCCTCGCGCTGCATCTCGACCGGGCCGGCCAGCAGCAGGTAGGAGCCGTCCTTGTTGATGAAGGCGGACTGCGACTGGCCTTTCCAGGGCTGGCCCTGCTGGGCGGCGATCAGGAAGTCCGGCGAGTCGACCCACAGCGAGCCGTCGTCGTTGCGCCGCGCCAGTGCTGGCGCGGTGACGGTGAAACTGAGCTTGCCGCGCTCGTCGAGCGCGTTGAGCGTGAAGTTGTCGAGCGTGTAGTTCGAACGCGGCGGGCCGACGAAGGCCGGCGGGCTGTCGGGCTTGTAGAAGAACCAGAACAGGGCCCAGGTCAGCGCAGCGGCCAGGGCCAGGGCGGCGATGGTCCGGAGATTGCGTTCGACCATCAGAGCCACTGCGCCAGTTCGGCCTCGGCCCGGCCGTGGGCTTGCAGCAGCAGCTCGCAGACTTCGCGCGCGGCGCCTTCGCCGCCGTTGCGCCGGGTAGTCCAGTGGGCGCGGGCATGGACGGCCGGCTGGGCATTGGCGGGGGCGACCGCGAGGCCGCAGCGAAGCATCGCGCGCAGGTCGGGCAGGTCGTCGCCGGTATAGCAGACCTGATCCAGCGACAGCCGCAGCGCGTCGCAGAGCTGGTTCAGGCAGGCCAGCTTGTCCTTCTGACCCTGATAGACATGCGCGACGCCGAGCTCGGCCATGCGCTCGGTCACCAGATGGCTCATGCGTGCGGTGATGATGGCGACTTCGATGCCGTTGGCGAGCAGACGCTTGAGGCCGAGGCCGTCGTGGACGTGAAAGGCCTTGAGCTCGCGCTGGTCTTCCGAATACCAGAGCCGGCCGTCGGTCAGCACCCCGTCCACGTCGAATACGGCAAGGCGGACGGCGGCGGCGCGGTCGTGGAGCTCGGCGGGCAAACGGTCGGACATGCGGGGCGGGGTGTGGGACGGGCAGGGCGCCGGAGCCGCGGATGCTGCGGCATGCGGGGGGCGGCCGTCCAATGCCGGCCGTCCCGCGACCGGGACGCCGTTCAGACTACGCGGGCGCGCAGCAGGTCGTGGATGTTCAGCGCGCCGACCAGGCGATTGCCGTCGTCGACGACCAGCAGCGCATGGATCTTGAAGTCTTCCATGAGCCGCGCCGCCTCGATCGCGAGCTTGTCCGGCGTGATGGTCTTGGCCCGGGTCGTCATGAGCCGGGTCAGCGGCGTCGTGCGCAGGTCGACGGCGTGGTCATCGAGCGCACGGCGCAGGTCGCCGTCGGTGAACACGCCGAGCAGGGTGTCGTCGGCGCCGACGACGGCCGTCATGCCCAGGCCCTTGCGCGACATCTCGACCAGCGCCTCCGACAGGCTGGAATCGGCGCCGACGCGCGGCACCTGGTCGCCGGTATGCATGACGTCGCTGATGTGCAGCAGCAGGCGCCGGCCCAGCGAGCCGGCCGGATGCGAGCGGGCGAAATCGTCGGCGGTGAAGCCGCGCGCCTCGAGCAGCGCGACGGCCAGTGCGTCGCCCATGACCAGGGCGGCGGTGGTGCTGGCCGTCGGCGCCAGGCCCAGCGGGCAGGCTTCGGCCGGCACGCTGACGTCCAGATGCACGTCGGCCAGCCGCGCCAGGGTGGAATCGTCGTTGCCGCTCATCGCGATCAGCGGAATGCCCTGGCGGCGGATCAGCGGCAGGATGGTCAGGAGTTCGTCGGTCTCGCCGGAGTTGGACAGGGCCAGCACGACGTCCTTCTGCGTGATCATGCCGAGGTCGCCGTGGCTGGCCTCGCCCGGATGCACGAAGAACGCCGGCGTTCCGGTCGATGCCAGGGTGGCGGCGATCTTGCGCGCGATGTGGCCGGACTTGCCCATGCCCGAGACGACGACGCGGCCGCTGCAGTCGAACATGAGCTGGCAGGCGCGCAGGAAACTGTCGTCGATGCGGGACTTCAGCAGATCAATGGCCCGGGCCTCGGTTTCGACGACCTGCAGCGCGCTTTGCACCAGCGTGGCCCGGTCCAGCGGGTGAGGAGTCGAGGCGGAGATCAGGGGCAGGATCTGGGCATTCATGAGCAGGGCAGGATGCAGCAGGGAAACGGGGCGCTCAAACGCAACGTTTTGGCGCCAGCGGATTTTCGGTAACATGCGCGTCCCCATAGTGTAGCCGGTTAGTCGTCCCCGTCGCAGGGACGGCGCAAACCCGCACTTCGTCGCAGCGATCCGCCGCTGCCTCGAATCCGCCACGGATCCCGCCCGAAATGGACAGCCAGACCATCAAGAATCTGATCGAGCAAGGCCTGCCCGGCGCCGTCGCCGAGGTCAGCGGCGCCGACGGCGTGCATTTCGAGGCCGTCGTCGTCGCCGAGGCGTTCCGCGGCAAGCTGCCGCTGGCCCGCCATCGGCTGGTCTACGCGACGCTCGGCGATCTGATGGGTGGCGCCATCCATGCGCTGTCTCTCAAGACCGTGACACCTGAAGAGGCGGGAAACCACTGAGGATGATTTACCGGGTTGGACGGCTGCGGGGCCCGCTTCCCCCAAGCCGGTACCGGTGCTCAGTCTGTTTCCCGCGATGTCGAATCTCCGTAATCGAGTAGAAGATGGCCAAGATCGTAATTTCCGGCGGTGAACCGCTGCAGGGCGACGTGTGGATCTCCGGCGCCAAGAACGCGGTGCTGCCGATTCTGGCCGCCACCCTGCTGGCTGACGGCCCCGTCAGTATCGGCAACGTGCCGCACCTGCACGACGTGACCACGACGATGGAGCTGCTGGGCCAGATGGGCGTGCAGCTCGTGCTCGACGAGCGCATGAAGATCCACGTCGACCCGCGCCCGATCAAGAGCTGCTCGGCGCCGTACGATCTGGTCAAGACCATGCGCGCCTCCATCCTCGTGCTCGGTCCGCTCGTCGCGCGCTACGGCCAGGCCGAAGTCTCGCTGCCCGGCGGCTGCGCGATCGGCTCGCGCCCGGTCGACCTGCACATCAAGGGCCTGCAGGCGCTCGGCGCCGACGTCACGGTCGAGAACGGCTACATCCGCGCCAAGGCCAAGCGCCTCAAGGGCGCGCGCATCAACATGGACATCGTCACCGTCACCGGCACCGAGAACATCATGATGGCCGCGGCCCTGGCCGAGGGCATCACCATCATCGAGAACGCCGCGCAGGAACCCGAAGTCGTCGACCTGGCCAACTGCCTCAACGCGATGGGCGCCAACGTACAGGGTGCCGGCACGGCGACCCTGGTCATCGAAGGTGTCGAGCGCCTCAACGGCACCGACTACGACGTGCTGCCGGACCGCATCGAGACCGGCACCTTCCTCGTCGCCGGCGCCATCACCGGCGGCCGTGTGCTGGCCAAGAAGGCCAAGCCCAAGACCCTGGACGCGGTGCTGGCCAAGCTCGAGGACGCCGGCGCGCACATCAATACCGGCGACGACTGGATCGAGCTCGACATGCGCGGCAACCGCCCGCGCGCGGTCAACATCACGACCGCGCCGTATCCGGCCTTCCCGACCGACATGCAGGCGCAGTTCACCGCGCTGAACTGCGTCGCCGAAGGCGTCGGCATCATCACCGAGACAGTGTTCGAGAACCGCTTCATGCACGCCCACGAGCTGCAGCGCCTCGGCGCCGACATCCGCCTCGAGGGCAATACCGCGATCATCAAGGGCGTCAGCAAGATGACCGGCGCGCCGATCATGGCCACCGACCTGCGCGCCTCGGCCTGCCTCGTGCTGGCCGGCCTCGTCGCCGAGGGCGACACGACCGTGGACCGCGTCTATCACATAGACCGCGGCTACGAGTGCATCGAGGAAAAGCTCGGCACCCTCGGCGCGCGCATCCGCCGTCTGCCTTCGTAAGCTGGGCATTGCGCCGGCCGCTGCAGCGGCCGGCTGCCGCGTCACCGCCCATCATGCCGGCGTCAGCTGGCCGGCAGCCCCGTGCGAGGCTGCCGGCAGTGGTTCATTCGACGCGACGCAGGCGCATCAGGATGCTGGCGCCGTCCTTCTGTGTCTGCTCGACCTGCAGTGGTGCGAGCAACTCGGGCGTATACCAGCAACTGCCCTTGCCGGGCTTGTCGGCGCGCTCGTAGCGCGTGGCCTCGAAGCGGCCGGCCGGCAGCTGCAGCGGCTGCGTTTCGCGACGCTCGTAGCGCTGGCTTTCGACGGCGTCCTTGCTCGCGATCTGCAAGGTGTTCTGGTCCAGGTTTTGTGCCCGGCCCAGCGCGATGACGACGGCGTGGCGGTCGATGCTGTAGGGCTGCAGCGGGTAGCGGAACAGCTCGTCCTTGTCGGTGACGCGGGCTTCCTTGGCGGTCCAGTCGAACTCGATGCGCCGCTGCCTGGACTTCAGGGTCGCTTCCTGCTGGAAGTTGTACGCCGTGCTCTGCAGCGGCGACTGCCCGGCGGCGGTGAAATGCGATTCCTCCTTGACATCGAGACCAAACAGCTTGGCCATGCCGGCCGTGCCGCGGGTCTGCGTGACCAGCGTCCATCTGTCGCCGCCGTCGGCCTTCAGGGTCATCGTCGCCTCGCCGATGGTCTTGCCGCCGCGCTGCACGTCATAGGTCGCGACGAAGGGCTTCAGCGGGGCGTAGGCAGCCGCGGGAGCGGCGGGAGAATTCGCCTCGACGGCGGCGGCAAACACGGGCAGGGCGGCGAGACCGAGCAGTACGGCTAGGCGCATGGCAGGCTCCGGAAAAGGACGGCGCAGTGTGGCGATGCGGTCCTGAACCCGGGCCGTCGTCACGGCGGTATCCGACCGGTGCCCGGCAGGAGCGTTCCCGTTCCCTCCGCCTGGAGCTTCAGACGTGCAGCGGAGTCGTCAGTGGCTCGCCGTCGACCTGCAACTGGCCGTCCTGCCAGGTGATGCGGCCCTGCGCTATCCATTGCACGCAGCGGCAGAGCAGGGCGTGCTCGCGCGGCAGCAGGCGGGCGGCCAGCGCAGCATCGTCGTCGCCGGCTTCGATGGCGATTTCGCTGCAGGCCAGTACCGGCCCGCCGTCGAGTTCGGCGGTCACGAAATGCACGCTGGCACCGTGTACCGCATCGCCGGCCTGGAGCGCTCGCCGGTGCGTGTGCAGACCCGGGTATTTCGGCAGCAGCGACGGATGGATGTTGATGATGCGGCCGGTCCAGGGCGTGAGCACGGCGGCGTCGAGCACGCGCATGAAGCCGGCCAGTACGACGAGATCGGGCGCGAACGCAGCGATCTTCGCGAACAGCTCCGCGTCGAAGGCGGCGCGGTCGCGCCGGCCGGCGGCGTCCAGGGCCACGGTCGCGATGCCGGCGTCGCGCGCATGGCGCAGGCCTTCGGCCGCGGGCTTGTCGCTCGCGACGACGACGATCTCGATCGGCAAGGTGCCGCTGCGCTGCGCGGCGATCAGCGCCTGCAGATTGGAGCCGCGGCCGGAAACCAGTACCGCGACGCGCAGCGGCGGACGCATCAGCGGATCAGTACGCGGTCTTCGCCCGGCGAGGGGATGATCTCGCCGATCTGCCAGGCGCGCAGGCCCAGGGTCTGCAGCGCCTGCAGGGTCGCCGCGGCTTCGTCGCGGCCGACGATGACGGTGTAGCCGATGCCGCAGTTGAACGTGCGCCACATTTCGTCGGAGGCGACGGCGCCTTCGCGCTGCAGCCAGTCGAACAGCGGCGGCAGCGGCCAGCTCGCGCTGTCCAGCGCGATGCCGAGCGCTTCGGGCACGACGCGGATGATGTTTTCCTTGAGACCGCCGCCGGTGATGTGGGCCATGCCCTTGACCGGTCGGTCGGCGAGCAGTTGCAGGATGGGTTTGACGTAGATCGTCGTCGGCGCCATCAGCGCATCGGCCAGGCTGACGCCGCTCAGATCGAGGTCGAACGGACTGCCGGCGCGCGCGACGATGCGGCGGATCAGCGAATAGCCGTTGGAATGCGCGCCGCTGGAGGCGATGCCGAGGATCGCATCGCCGGCCTGCAGGCGGCTGCCGTCGACGAGCCTGGATTTCTCCACCGCGCCGACGCAGAAACCGGCCAGGTCGTATTCGCCGGGCGCGTACATGTCCGGCATCTCGGCCGTCTCGCCGCCGATCAGCGCGCAGCCGGCGAGCTCGCAGCCCCTGGCGATGCCGCCGACGACGGCGACCGTGGTCTCGACGTCGAGTTTGCCGGTCGCGAAATAGTCGAGGAAGAACAACGATTCGGCGCCCTGCACGAGCACGTCGTTGACGCACATGCCGACGAGGTCGATGCCGATCGTGTCGTGGCGGCCGAGGATCTGCGCGAGCTTGAGCTTGGTGCCGACGCCGTCGGTGCCGGAGACCAGCACCGGCTCCTTGTAGCGTCCGGCCAGCTCGAACAGCGCGCCGAAGCCGCCGAGGCCGGCCATGACCTCCTTGCGGAACGTGCGCGCGACCAGCGGCTTGATGCGTTCGACGACTTCGTTGCCGGCGTCGATGTCGACCCCGGCGTCGCGGTAGGTCAGTGCGGTCTTGGCTTCGGACATGGCGGGGGCGGCACAAAAAGGGGCGCAATCATAGCAGCCGGCGCCCGTGGGCGCCGGCCGTCCGCATGGACGGCGCGGCGGGGTTTGGGCAGACTTGGGCCGATTCCGACCGCCGACCAGGGAATGTCCGTGCGTTACGCCCGCTTGTTCGCCTTGCTGTTTTCCCTGTGTCTGCTGCCGTTGTTCGGCGGCTCGGCGCAGGCTCAGTCGGCCTCGGCCAGCCTGTATACCGGCGAGGTGCCGGTGCCGGACCAGTCCGACGAACAGCGCGCGATCGCGTTGAAGAGCGCCCTGGCTCAGGTCGTCGTCAAGCTGACCGGCGACCGTGAAGCGGTCAACGGCGAAGCGGTGGCCAAGCTGATCGACGCGGCCGACCGCTACGTGCAGCAGTACACCTATCGCCAGGACGTGGCGACCGTCGACGGCCAGCCGCTGCTGCGACTGAGCCTGGTCGCGAGCTTCGATCGCGCCGCGCTGGACCGGATCCTGCGCGACCGCGGAATGCGCGTCCTGACGGCGGCGGCACGACCGCCCATCGTTGCCTGGGTCGCCGTCGACGAAGGCAGCGGCCCGCGTCTGATCGACGGCAACGATCCGGCCGGGCGCACGATGCAGCAGGCGGCCGAACAGCGCGGCGTCACCCTGGTCTGGCCGCGTCTGGATTCGCCGGACCAGGCCCGGACCACGGCGCAGATCGTCTGGGAAGGCGACGTCACGACCTTGAGTGCCGACGCGGCGCGCTACCAGACCGATACCGTATTGATAGGCCAGCTGCGCCGGATCGGCGACAACTGGTCGGCGCGCTGGACCCTGTCCGCCGGCGGCCAGGCCCAGCCGGCCTGGGAGTCTCGCGACGCAGACCTCGCCGCAGCGCTGTCCGCCGGTGCCGAGGGCGCCGTCGATCGCACGCGCAGCCGCGCCACCGCGGCGGCCGAAGAGCGCCGCATCACGACGGTGCGCGTCTGGATCAGCGGATTGCGCTCGGCCCAGGACTATGCGCGCCTGTTCGAAACCCTGAGCGGCAGCGATCTCGTGCGCGAATTCCAGCCTGAGCAGGCGCGCGGCGACGGCGTACTGGTGAAGCTGACTCTGAACCTCGCGCTGGATCGCTGGCTGGCCTA
Source organism: Lysobacteraceae bacterium SCN 69-320 (assembly GCA_001725155.1). Taxonomy (GTDB): domain Bacteria; phylum Pseudomonadota; class Gammaproteobacteria; order Xanthomonadales; family Rhodanobacteraceae; genus Tahibacter. Next base: position 173,445 of record MEFP01000002.1, read on the forward strand.
CCTGCCGCCCGACGGCGCCCTGCGCGTCGTCAGCGCGGCGCCGCCCGTCGAGGGCGTGGAGGCGACCTTGGCGTTGAATCCGTAACTGCAGGCCGGCGAGTGCCCTCCCGCCCGCCTTTTATGTCCAGCTGCCCATTTCCACGAACCTGCCGGATGCGCGCAATCCCCGCATCCGGCGGCAGTCGGAACCGACGGAGCGACGTCCGCCCCGGCGCCTTCATGCACGGCGGTTTCTGTTCCGATGCCGGCCGGAGGGCTGTCCCTGCGCGAGCGGGCAGGGGGGGCGGCTGCGTCGATCTTCGGCGCAGCGGAGCTCCGACTGGCCCGCTGCGCGCAGGCGGCATGCATCGCCGCATCGCCCGGCCTTGCGCCGCGGTGGTCAATTCCGGGGTGGCCTGAGCGCATGCGCCATATCCCCAATCTGCTGACCGTGCTGCGCATGCTGCTGACCGTGCCGCTGGCCTGGCTGCTGCGCGACGGACGGTATGACGCGGCGCTGCTGATCGCGCTCCTGGCGGGTTTCAGCGATGCGCTCGACGGCTATCTGGCCAAGCGTTTTTCCTGGCAGAGCCGGCTCGGCGGCCTGCTCGATCCGGTCGCCGACAAGCTGCTGCTCGTGGTCTGCGTCGTCGGTCTGGCCGACGTCGGCGCGCTGCCGTGGTGGCTGGCGGTGCTCGTGATCGGCCGCGACGCGGTGATCGTCACCGGCGCCGTCGCCTATCACAACCTGGTCGGTCCGCTGACCGCCGAACCCAGCCGCCTGAGCAAGCTGACGACGGCGCTGCAGATCCTGCTGATCCTCGCGGCGCTGCTGCATCTTTCGCGCTTCGCCGAGTGGCCGCACTGGTTCAATCTGGCTCTGCTGGCTGCCGTGGCGCTGACGACGCTGGGCAGCGGCATCGACTATGTCGTGCGCTGGTCGATCCGGGCCTGGCGGGAAACGCATACTCAATCGGGAGATCCGCAATGACGACGACGGAACGCTGGCAATGGCTGGTGCTGGTCCTGGTCTGCGGTGGACTGGTCTACCTGCTCGCGCCGGCGCTGACGCCGTTCGCGATCGCCGCACTGTTCGCCTATCTCTGGGATCCGGTCGTCGATCGCCTGGAGCGCGTCGGGCTGTCGCGCAATTTCGCGGTCACCCTGGTCTTCCTCGTGATCGGCCTGGTCGTGGTCGCGCTGGTGCTGCTGGTCATTCCGTTCACCGAGCGGCAGATCGCGAAATTCCTCGACCAGCTGCCGCGCTGGCTGGCCTGGATACAGGCGGAGGCGCAGCCGCAGCTCGAACAGCGCTTCGGCATCACTCTGGACTTCGCCGATCCGAACAAGCTGATCGAGGTGCTCAAGGGGCATTGGCGCGAAGCCGGCGGCATCGCGACGCGCGTGCTGGGCAAGGTTTCCTCGTCGGGACTGGCCGTGATCGGCTGGGCCGCGCAGCTCGTGCTGATTCCGGTCGTGACCTTCTATCTGCTGCGCGACTGGGACGTGCTCGTCGCCCGCGTCAACGAACTGCTGCCGCGCACGATCGAGCCGACCGTCAGCCGACTCGCGCGCGAGTCCGACGACGTGCTCGGCGCGTTCCTGCGCGGCCAGCTCAGCGTCATGCTGGCCCTGGGTACCTTGTATGCGGTCGGCCTCTGGCTCGTCGGCATCGACGTCGGCCCGCTGATCGGCATGATTGCGGGCCTGATCAGCTTCGTGCCGTACCTGGGCGCCATCGTCGGCCTGGGCATGGCGCTGATCGCCGCCGTCGTGCAGTACCAGGACTGGACTCACGTATTCATGGTGCTGGCGGTGTTCGGCGTCGGCCAGACGATAGAAGGGTATGTGCTCGTGCCCAAGCTCGTCGGCGACAAGATCGGCCTGCATCCGGTCGCGGTGATCTTCGCGATTCTCGCCGGCGGAGAGCTGTTCGGCTTCCTCGGCGTACTGCTCGCGCTGCCGGTCGCCGCCGTCGCGATGGTGGTGCTGCGCTATCTGCACGAGAAGTACACGGCCAGCCAGCTGTATCAGTCGACCGAAACGCCGGCTGCGGCGGAAGCTTCGCCGCTCGTCGTCGTCTCGCATGGCCAGGTCGTCGCCGCGAGCGAGCTGGCGGCGACGGCCCCATCGGGCGGGGCGGCCGCGTCTGCCGATCCGGCGACGGCTGGCGCCGCCGTGCACGATGCCGGCAAGCCGGCGGCGCACTGACGTGCAGCAGTTGCCTTTGGGCTGGCGCTGGCCGGCGCAGCAGCGGTTCGAGACGTTCTTCGTCGGCGTCAACGACGCGACGGTCGATCTGCTCGAGCGCGTCGCGGCCGGCAGCGAGACGGCATGGGTGTTCCTGCATGGCCCCGAAGGCAGCGGCCGCACACATCTGGCGATGGCCGTCTGCCAGGCGGCCAGTGCGGCCGGCTTCAGCGCGCAGTACCTGCCGCTCGCGGCGCTGGCCGTGGCCCAGGAGGGCGCGATCCGCGGTTTCGGCGGCAGCGACCTGCTGGTGCTCGACGACGTCGGTGCCATTGCCGGCATCGCCGCGGCCGAGCATGCCTTGTTCGACCTCTACAACCGCTGTCGCGCCGAGGGCAGCACCCTCGTGTTCGTCGCCGATGCGCCGCCCGCGCAGCTCGGCATCGTGCTGCCCGATCTCGTGTCGCGCCTGTCCAGCTGCACCCAGGCGCCGCTGCGTCCGCTCGACGATGGGCAGCGCCGCCAGGTGTTGCGCGAACGCGCCGAGGCGCGCGGCATAGCGTTGGACGAGGCCGTGCTCGATTTCCTGTTCACGCACTACGCGCGGGATCTCGGCAGCCTGGGTGCGCTGCTCGACCAGGTCGATCGCGCGTCGCTGGCGGCCAAACGTCGCGTCACCGTGCCGTTCCTGCGCCAGTTGCTGCGCGAGCAGAGGGCAGGGGCGGCGGACGAGACCTGAGAATCGCTGCGGCATCCTTGCCGTAGAGCATTCCTGTGGGTCAGCGATTGTGGGCTCGGCGTCCACCGCCCCTGCGTGACGGGTGCGTCGGCGCAGGACGCTCAGCCGCCGGAACGCTCGCTGCCGGCCGGCTTGGCCTTCACGCTGCCGCCTTCGACGAGGATGAACTCGCGATTGGCCGCGACCGTCTTGTCGCCGATGCCCTTGACCTTGACCAGATCGTCGGCGCTCTTGAACGCGCCGTTCTTCTCGCGGTAGGCGACGATGGCTTCCGCCTTGGACTGGCCCACGCCCTTGAGATTCGCGGCGATCGTGCCGGCGTCGGCGGTGTTGATGTTGACCGGCTGCGCTGCGAAAGCCGGGAAGCACAGGGCCAGCGAGAGGGCGAGGGACTTGAAGAAGGTGTACATGGGAATGCTCCTGGTAGGTGGTGAGTGGCGGGTGCCGGAGTGGTTCCGACGGTTGTCACGATAGGCGCCGCGCCACGCCGCGACCTCCGGACAGCACCGCGCAAACCCCTGCGAGGAAACCGTCGGCAACGCTAGGAAAAGTCGCATTTCCGCCTGGGCAGTGCGGAAACGCCCTGGCCGCGCAACTCGTTACCGGCGGGCCGCCGGGGTAACATGCGCGCTTTGCCGTACCACCGCAGGAATTCCGATGAACACCGATCAGTTGCGCGCTTTCGTTTCGGCCAAGTGGGACGAGGAAATCGTTCCGCGCCTCGTCGACTACATCCGCATCCCCAACAAGTCGCCGATGTTCGACGCCGACTGGGCCGCGCACGGCTACATGGACCAGGCCGTCGACTTGCTGGCCGGTTGGGCGAAGGTGCAACCGATCGCCGGCATGCAGGTCGACGTGGTCCGCCTCGAAGGCCGCACGCCGCTGATCTTCATCGACATTCCCGGCAACAACGACGACTGCGTCGTGCTTTACGGCCATCTCGACAAGCAGCCGGAAATGACCGGCTGGGCCGATGACCTCGGCCCCTGGAAGCCGGTCATCAAGGGCGACAAGCTGTACGGCCGCGGCGGCGCCGACGACGGCTATGCGATCTTCGGTTCGCTGGCGGCGATCCTCGCGTTGCAGCAGCAGGGCATTCCGCACGCACGCTGCGTGATCATGATCGAGGCCTGCGAGGAATCCGGCAGCTACGACCTGCCGTACTACGTCGACCATCTGGCCGAGCGCATCGGCAAGCCCTCGCTCGTGGTCTGTCTCGATTCGGGCTGCGGCAACTACGACCAGCTCTGGCTGACGACGAGTCTGCGCGGTCTGACCGGCGGCAATCTCAAGGTGAAGGTGCTCGAGGAAGGCGTGCATTCGGGCGACGCTTCCGGCGTGGTCGCGTCGAGCTTCCGCATCCTGCGCGAACTGCTGGATCGGCTCGAGGACGGCGCCACCGGCAAGATCCGCACGCCGGAGCTCTACGTCGACATTCCGGCGCAGCGCATCGAGCAGGCGCAGCGTTCGGCGCAGGTGCTCGGCGATGCGGTGTATTCCAAATTTCCGTTCGTGGACGGCATGCGTCCGATGGACGAGGACCGCGCGGAGCTCGTGCTCAACCGCACTTGGCGCCCGGCGCTGTCGGTGACCGGCGTGGCCGGCATGCCGCCGCTGGAATCGGCCGGCAACGTGCTGCGCCCGTTCACCGCGGTGAAGCTGAGCCTGCGCCTGCCGCCGACGCGCGACGGCGCCAGCGCCGGCGAATTCCTCAAGGGTCTGCTCGAACGCGATCCGCCGTACGGCAGCGAAGTCAGTTTCGATCTGGAGAAGGCCTCGACCGGCTGGAACGCGCCGCAACTGTCGACCTGGCTGGAGCAGTCGGTGGCCGACGCGTCGCGCGCCTTCTTCGGTCCGGAGCCGGCTTACATGGGCGAGGGCGGCACGATTCCGTTCATGGGCATGCTCGGCGAGAAATTCCCGGGCGCACAGTTCCTGATCACCGGCGTGCTCGGCCCGCATTCCAACGCGCATGGCCCGAACGAGTTCCTGCACATTCCGACCGGCAAGCGCGTGACGATGTGCGTCGCGAAAGTCATGGCCGACCATTTCGTCGCGAGCCAGGCCGGCCTGACCACGGGCGTGGCCGCGAGCGACGCGCACAGCCACCACGGCGATCACGGCTGCTGCTGATGGCGCTGGCCGACCGGCCGGTCGCCGGCGCAGCTTTCCGCGCCACCGGCATGTGCGGAGCGGCACGCGGCGATGAGCCGCGTGGCCGCGGCCGTGCCGACGGCCGCGTCGATGCAGCCGGTCCGCGTGATCGGCGCCGCGTCATCGTTACATTCACTGGCGTGCGTGGTTGCAGCCGCGCCATCGGCGGCATCGCCGGTTCGCGCAAACGTCACCGGGCTGCCGGTGGCTGCGACGGTCCGCGTGAGTGTTGCCGCTTCGTCGCTGATTCCGACGCCGTGCATGGCCACGGTCGCGCCTTTGGCGGCGCCGGTCATTCGCCGGGCCGCGACTGCGCCGCCGCCCGCTTTGCTTCGCGCTGTCGCCGGCTGGCCGCTGGCGGCTTCGTGAGCGTTGCGGCGAGTTCGGTTGCGAACTTCACCGTCCATGGGACCGATTGCACGACAGTGGCTCGTTCATGACCGGATCCGGCCTTCCTTCCGCACCCGCCCGGCGCCGCTTCTTTTCGCGTAGCGTCATCATCAGCGTCGCTGCGCTGGCCTTGCTTGCGCTCGCGATCTCCTCGCTGTTCGCCGACGGCGGCGCGCATACGCTGGATCGCGAGATCATGCTCTGGCTGCGCAATCCGCAGGCGCTGAACGATCCGCTGGGGCCGGCCTGGTTCGAGGACGTCATGCGCGACATGACGGCGCTCGGCGGCATCGGCGTCGTCGCCGGCACCGGCCTGCTGTTCGCGGGCTATCTGTGGCTGCAGCGCCGTCGCGGCGACATCGCCGTGCTGGCAGCGAGCCTGATCGGTGCGGAGCTCATCAGCGCCGTCGCCAAGCTGCTCGTGGCCCGCCCGCGGCCGGATCTCGTCTCCCACGAGGCGCAGATCTACAGCGCGAGTTTTCCGAGCGGCCACACCCTCATGGCGACGGTCGCCTGGGTGACGTACGCGATGCTGCTCGCGGCCGATCTCGACGATCGCCGCCAGCGCGACTATCTGCTGCTGGTCGCCTGGAGCGTCGCCGCCGCGGTCGGCTGCAGCCGCGTCTATCTCGGCGTGCACTGGCCCAGCGACGTGATCGCCGGCTGGGCCGTGGGTGCATTGTGGATGTTGTTGCTGCTGCAGCTGATTCCGCGACTGCGCGGACGCTGAGGCGCGGCGGGCCCGACGGCCGGCATCGGTGCCGGCGCAATGCTTCCGTGGACACCGAGCCCCTCCGGCGCGCCGCCATCACGGCGGCGCTTCAGCGCATCGCCGTCGCAGGTCGCCTGGCAGGCTGCGTATGCAGCAACGGCATGCGCTGTCGCCCGGCGCAGAGCGGCACGACGCCGCTGCGGCTGCGATGAACTCAGCGCTTCACGCCGGCGCGCCAGGCATAGACGGCGGCCTGGGTGCGGTCCTGCAGTTCGAGCTTGGCCAGTACGTTGCTGACGTGCGTCTTGACGGTCTTCTCGCCGATGCCCATGCGCGTGGCGATGATCTGGTTGGACAGGCCGTCAGCCATGAGCTCCAGCACTTCGCGCTCGCGCTGGCTCAGGCGGTCCAGTGCGCTCGGCGTCGGGTCCGAGTTCGGTGCGCGCACGGCCTGGACCAGCCGCGTCGCGATGCGCGGATGCAGGATGGCTTCGCCACGCGCGGTGCGGCGCACGGCATCGGCCAGCGCATCCGCATCGGTGTCCTTGAGCAGGTAGGACAGCGCGCCGGCCTGTACCGCATGGACGATCTGCACATCGTCCTCGTAACTGGTCAGGATCAGCACCTGGGTGCCCGGGCAGGCGCTGCGGATCAGGCGCGTGGCCTCGACCCCGCCGCCGGGCATCACCAGGTCGATCAGTGCGACGTCCGGGGTCTGTTCACGGCATACGGCAGCGGCCGTTTCGGCGCTGTCCGCCTCGCCGACGATGCTCAGATCGTCGCAGGTGTCGAGGAACGCGCGGACGCCCTGGCGCACCAGCACGTGATCGTCGGCGATGATGACGCGAATCGGTTGACTCATTACAGTCGTGCTCCGTAGTTGCAGCGGACCCGCACCTCGGTGCCGGCACCAGGCGTGCTGATCAGTTCGAAGTGGCCGCCCGGCAGTGCCTCGGCGCGGGCGCGCATGTTGGCCAGGCCCATACCACTGCTGCTGTCGGCTCCGCCAACCCCATTATCCGCGATGGTCAGCGCAATCTGCTCGTCCTTGCGATGGAGGCGGATTGCGACCTGAGTCGCGCCGCTGTGGCGCAATACGTTGGCCAGGGCCTCCTCGGCAATGCGCAGCAGCGCTTCGCCGTGCATGGCATGATCGGTGATCGAATCGTCGAGATCGAATTCGCGCTGCAGGCCGCTGAGGCGGGCCCAGCGCTCGGCCAGATCGCGCAGGCGCGGCGCGAGGAATCCGCGCGGCGGGCCTTCGCTGCGCAGTTCGTGCAGCACGTTGACGAGCTGACGCTGGATGCCGCCGATGAGTTCGAACGAATCGTCCAGACGGGTCTTGGCGGCTTCGTCGTCCTGACCGATCAGGCGCCGGGCCGCGCGGATCTGCAGGTTCAGCGCGAACGCCTTCTGTTTGACCGTGTCGTGCAGGTCGCGCGCGATGCGCTGGCGCTCCTGCAGGCTGGCGAGCTCGGCGCGCGATTGCATCAGGCTCATCAGTTCGCAGGCCATCCGATTGAGGTCGCGCGACAGACGGCCGAGCTCGTCGCCGGACTCGTCGGGAATCAGGGTCGAGAAATCGCCTTCGCTCCAGGACTCCGCTGCGTCGGCGATGGTGTTCAGGCGGCGCGTGACCCAGCGCACCATGAAGAACGCGGTGGCCAGACTGAACACGACGAGGTAAACCAGCAGTATCGGCCACTCGAAGCTCTTCTCGCCGGTCAGCTGCCGCCACGGCAGCGGCAGCCGCAGCTCGGTCAGCAGGAAGCCGCGCAGCTGGCCGTTGCCGTCGCGGATTGCGGCGAGCACACGGCGCACGCGTTCGGGCGATTCGGCACCGGGCAGATCCACCGAGCCGATGTCCTGCGCCTTGCCCCAGCTCGCGTCCCCGGCCGGCGGCGGCGTCGCGAGCCAGCCGCTTTCCGGCGCCGTGGCCAGCACCTTGCCGGCCGTGTCGTAGACACCGACCGCGATCGGCACCTTGGATAGCTCCAGCATCACGTAGGAGCTCGGCGCCAGCCCGTCCTGCGGCCGCTCCAGGCGCAGCACCAGCGCTTCGGCGCGCGTGGCCAGCTCCATATGGCCCGGCGGCTCGTCGCTGTTCCAGTGCTGGCCGATCTCGTCGGCGGCTTCGCGCGTCATGGCCGCCATGCGGCCGGAATCCACGGCTTCGAACAGCTCGTGGAACTCCAGGCTGACGATGGTCCACTGGATCAGGGCGAGTGCCGGTACCGCCAGCAGCAGATAGAACAGGGCCAGCTTGAACGTGAGGCCCTGCAACAGGTGGCGACGTTGCGACATAGGAACTGCGACGGCAAAGGCGGGCCAGTGTGACCGTTGTGCCGCAGCGTTTCCAGTCTGCGGCATGCGGTCGCGGAGCCGCACGCGAACGCGGCGCGGCGCCATGGCCGATGCGGCAGGGACATCGGGGGTCAACGTCGATGGTTGCTGCGTCAGACGTGACGGCGAGGACGACCGCCCCTGCGGCGGCCAGCGTTCGAGGCTGTGCTGCGGGCCGTTCGGGCGCCGACGGAATACGCCCGTCGCGGCACCGCGGCCGCGACGGGCGACACCCGGCTCGCCGCGCCGGTCGCGCGGGCCCGGTGCGATCTCGTCTAGTTGATGACGTCGGGGTCGCTCGTCGGCAGCACGTTGGCTTCTTCGGGCCAGTTGTCGACGAGGGTCACGCGTTCGCCCTGCAGCGAACCGTTGCCGAGGTTGACGACGGCATGGGCACTGGACGTGTCGTCGGGTTCGGCCAGCGCGCTGTTGCCTTCGATGGTCACGTCGCGCAGGTCGGTGTCGCCGAGATTCAGCAGGGCCGAGGCGGTCAGCACCGAGCTGCGCCGGCCGGTCACGGTGTTGCCGGCCAGGCGCGAGCGGGCGAGTTCGAGGCGGCCGAAATTCAGCACGATGCCGGCGTCGCGCTTGGCGGCGAGCACGGCGTTATGGCTGATCTCGCTGTCCCAGCCGCGCAGGGTGCCGTAGTTGACGACGATCGCGTTGGCGTCGTCGGCGAAGCTGTCGGTGATGCGCACCGTGTCCAGGTGCAGCACGCCGCGATTGATGATGGCGCCGCGCGAGGCTTCGGCGATGGCGAGGTTTTCCAGTGCCAGCTTGCCGCTGCGGGCGACGCCGACGAGGGCGAATTCCGCATCGGAATAGCGGCGGATCTCGGCACCGTTGCCGACGATGGTGATGGCGCTGCGGATCAGCGGCAGCCCCAGCGACTGCCGGCTGTCGCCGGGATTGCGCACGATGTAGAGCCCGGCGGGCGCCAGCTCGATGCGGTCGGGCTCGCGCGTATTCTCGGCAGCGCGTATCGCGGCGATCAGGCCGTCGGTGTCGTGGTCGCGGATCACGAAAGTCGCTGCCGGAGCGGACGCGGAGACGGCGGCGAGCACGGCGAGGCAGAGCAGTCGTACGGTCATGGAATTCCCCGGGGAGTGGCTGCAACGCGACCAACGCTGCTGCAGTGCGATAGAGCTAACGATCTAATCGGAGCGGCGACCGCGACGCGGATCGCGGCCGCCGCGGCCAGCCGACGGGCGGCAGGAAAACGCCGCCGCTGTGGTGGTATCCGGCTGAGCCGGGCCTCCGCCCGCCGCCGGCCGGGCGCTGCAGGCCGCCGCGTCGCGCACGCTTTGCGCGGCCGGGGCGACGCGGCACAATGCGCGTCCGCTAACAGATCGAGTTCCCATGTCGCGTCGCATCGTTGCTCGCCGCTCTCCCATCCACGGCAACGGCGTGTTCGCCGCCGCCGACATTCCCGCCGGCACCACGCTGATCGAGTACCGCGGCAAGCTGCTGACCCATGCCCAGGCCGACAAGCGATATCCGGGCACCGCCGACAGCGGTCATACCTTCCTGTTCACGCTGAACGACCGCTACGTCATCGACGCGAACGAAGACGGCAACATTGCGCGCTGGATCAATCACAGCTGCGAGCCGAACTGCCAGTCCAGCCTCGAGGAAGACCCCGACGGCGACCCGCGCAAGGATCGCGTGATGATAGAAACCGTGCGCGACGTCCGCGCCGGCGAAGAGCTCTGCTACGACTACGGCATCACGCTGGAAGAACGCCACACGCCGCGGCTCAAGGCGATCTGGGCCTGCCGCTGCGGCTCGCCGCGCTGCACCGGCACCATGCTCAAGCCCAAGCGCAAGCCGGCCGGCTGAAACGCCCGGCACGATGGGGCGTCGCACTGAACTGCGCTTGAGCTTGGTGGCGGGCGAATAGTCGGTACTATGGCCCGGGTCGCGCGACGGCCTGCGGGCCGCCGGACACGGTCTGCCGCGGCGGTCCGGCAGCGGATCGCGCGGAAGCCGGCCGTGCAGGCGGCGAATCCCGGAGAACGTGCGCGGGAGCTGCCTGCGCCGTTCGACGCAAACGTGGACAAGAGCCTGTTTTCCACAGGCAGCTGGCGACAACTCGGCAACCGTCGATCGGAGCGGGCGATGCGTATCGACAAGAATCTCGTGGTGATCGGCCTCAGCGATGACGACACGGCGCATCTGCGCCTGCTGTTGCGCAAAGCCGGCGATCAGCTGCGGCAGCGCTGGCGCTGGGGCAGCGAGGAAGGGGCCGACCTCGTCGTCGTCGACACGAATGCGTTCGCCGGGCAGATGGCGCGCACGCGCGCGACGGCCGCCGGCATGCGCGTGGCCGTCATCACCGACGACCCGGCGGCGTCGGATCAGGAACTGCGCCTGCATCGGCCGCTGAAGCTGCCCAACGTCGTCGAGGTGTTCAACACGGCCGGCGGCGGCCTCGTGCTCGCGCCGCAGATCGAGTCGGGCAGCGACGATCTCTATCTCGAATTCGTACGCACGCCGTCGAGCAAGCTCGATCCGCCCGATACGTTGATGCGCCTGTTCGAGGAAGACGCCGACGCGGCGGCGCTGGGCTTCGGCACCGACGCGCCGCCGCCGCATCCCGACAGTCTGTTCCGCCGTGACGAGCAGGCGCATCGGCCGCGTTACTCGGTGCCGCTGACCCTCGACGAGGACACGCGCATTGAACGCACGAGCGGATCGACCCCGCGCAGCGAGGCGCGCGCGTTCGAAGTCGGCGAAGCATTGGCGCGCCAGGGCGCGGCGCCGGGTCCCAACACCTTGCCGCCGGTCAAGCGCGGCAGCCTCGTCGTCGACGGCAGCCGTCATGCGCTGGTCGATTACCTGCACGGCAATCTGCTCGCCGGTCCGGCGCAGATCCAGCTCGATGGTGCGGCCTCGTTGACCCTGGATCCCAAACACCGCGTCTTCCATAGTGACGGCGGTCTGGCCCAGCTCGAAGCCTATGTGCGCGAGCCGCTGGCGCTCAGCGACTGGCGCCGGCTGACCACGGCCGAGTTCAATCCGATACGCGAGAGCCAGCCGGCCCAGCCGTATCAGAACCTGATCTGGCTGCAGGCCCTGGTCGGTTCGGGCGGACGGCTGTCGGCGCAACTCGACCCCGGCGGCAGCTACCGGCTCAAGCACTGGATCGAACTCGATCGCGACCTGCGCCAGCACCAGCGCATCGCGCGCGCGATGATGCAGCCGGCGCGCCTGAACGAGATCGCCGCGGCGGCCGGCGTGCCGCTGGCCGCGGTGTTCGACGTGGTCAACGCCTATCACGCGATCGGCCTGATCGAGTGGGAGCCGCGCGCTTCGCTGCGTGCGCCGGTCAAGGCCGAACGTGAAAGCGGCGGGCTGCTGTCGCGCCTGAAGCGGCCGTTCGGCAGGTCCTGAGCGCGGCGCGCCGGCGCGTAACCCCTGGCGCCGTGTCCGCGCCAGGGGTATTCGGCCAGGGGCGCAGGGGAATGGACACAGAAGGCGGGTGGCGCGTGCAGTGCGCGCTGATCGGCGTGACCTTGTTCGTGTTCGGTATCGGCGTCTGGGCGACCGCTCCGGAACCGGCCAACCCGGTCGACGACGCGCCGGAGCCGCGGGTTGCGCCCCTCTCGTTCGAGGCCGGCCTGGACGCGCAGAAACAGCGCATCGAGTCGGCGCGAACCGTTGCCGGACACAGCCGCTGGGACGGCACCTATCGTGACGGCAACGGCTACGACTCGCGCGAGCTGCTGTTTGCGCACGGACAGGGCTTCGTCTATCACGCCGGCACCTGCGTCGGCAGCTATGCGAGCTTCGGCGACATCAGCGACGGCGCCGACGGACTGCGTCTGACCCGTCGACAGCAGAGCGCGGCGCTGGCGGGCTTGGCAGAGCCGAAGGCCTTGCTGCCCGTCCCCTGGGGGAGGCGCCGCTATCTCGTGCCCGAGAACCGGCTCGGCGACTTCGCGCTCGCCATCCATGCCGGGGTGGAGCCGCGCTGCGGCCACTGGGGCCGTTTCCTGCTGCGCGGCGGCGACGAGCGCAGAGTCGTCAGCGGCCTGCCCGAACTGCCGGCCGCATGGCAGGGTCTGCTGCGACGCAAGGCGCTGGTGCTGCACGTGAGCGCTCGCGGTCGACGAAGAAGCCGACGTCGACGGTTCACGGCGCCTGCGCTACACCCTGACGCTCGACGGCGGCGCGGACCGCGGCTTGCTGGTCGGCGCCAGCCTGCGGCCGCTGCAACTGCGCACCGCGTTCTCGGGCAGCGCGTCGGTCGTCGAGGTGCACGCGCACGAGGCGATCGCGCGGTACGAGCATTGGATATCGCGCACGGAGTACGACAACGAATCCGGTCTGCTGCCGCCGTCGGGCGGCAGCCATCCGATCGACGCCGAAGTCGTCGGCCCGGCGCCCGGCGTCGCGTTCACGACCGGCGCCGTGCCGGCCGACATCGGCGCGCCGCATTGCCGCGCAGTGTCGCAGGCCGGCGGCGGCTAGGCGAGGCGTTCAGTCGGCCTGCGGCCGCACTTCGACGGTGCTCTTCACCGAGTTCGCGATGAAGCAGTTTGCGTGCGCGCGCTCGTGCAGGGTGGCGATTTCCTCGGCGCTCGGAATCTTGTCGCCGGAAAACCGCGTGCGCGGATTCAAGGTCACGTGGGTCACGGCGAATTTGCCGTCGGCATTCTTGTCCAGTGTCGCGACCGCGTCGTCCGTGTAGTGGTCCAAGGTGTAGCTGCGGTTCGCGCAGAGCGCGAGAAACGTCAGCATATGGCAGGACGACACCGCCGCCAGCAGCAGTTCTTCGGGATCGGTCGCATCGGCGGCGCCGCCGTAACCCGGCGCCGCGGAGTTGAGCAGCTGCTGGCCGCGCTCGAAGCGCAGCTGATGCTCGCGCTTGTAGTCGCCGCGTTCGAACGGGCCGCCGTCGCGCTGCCAGTTCAGGGAAGTGTGGTGTTCGGACATGGGATCCGGTCCTGTCGTGCGGCTGGTCGCCGCGGAACGTGGATCATCGCCGCGCAGCCGGCTTTGACGAAAGTACCGGCTTGCGGCAGCGTGCGCGCATGAAGAAACGCGTAACCCGTCCATCGGCGCCGCCTTCCGGGTCGCGACCGTCTTCGTCACGCCCGCCGCCGTCAGGCGAGTCGCCGCGCCACGGCCTGGCCCGCGCCTTGTCCCGGCGCGGCTATTGCTCGCGCAGTCAGGCCGAGGCGCTGGTGCGCGCCGGCCGCGTCGAACTCAACGAACGCGTCGTGCACGATCCCGAAACGCCGACCCTGCCGCAGGATCGCATCCGCGTCGATGGTGTTGCGGTGGCCGCGGCCGAGGCGGTCTGGATCCTGCTCAACAAGCCGCGCGGCTATGTGACGACGGCGCGCGACGAGCGCGGCCGCGATACGGTCTACGCGCTGATCGACGATGCGGCGCTGCCTTGGCTTGCGCCGATCGGCCGTCTCGACAAGGCCAGCGAAGGCCTGCTGCTGTTCTGCAACGACAGCGCCGCCGCCGCGCGCCTGACCGCGCCGGAAAGCCATGTCGCCAAGACCTACCACGTGCAGGTCGACTGTCTGCCCGACGACGCGTTGCTCGCGCGCCTGCGCGCAGGCATCGAGGATCGCGGTGAACGCCTCGCCGCGCGCTCGGTCGCGCTGCTGCGCCGCGGCGAGAAGAACGCCTGGCTCGAAATCGTGCTCGATGAAGGCCGCAACCGGCATATCCGCCGCCTGCTCGACGCGCACGGCATCGCCGTGCTGCGCCTGATCCGCGTGGCGATAGGCGGGCTCGCGCTCGGCGATCTCGCGAAAGGCCAATGGCGCCGGCTCGACGCCGCGGAGATCGCGGCGCTGACGGCGGCGGCCGGCTAGCGGCCGCTCATTCCGGGACCGGCGGGCAGTCGCGTTCGCAGCGCGCTTCGGAGAACGATGCCGGGCGCTTCGTCGATCCGCGCCGCGCGAGTGCCGGCGGGATCTGCACGCGTTGCTCGCCGCAGCGCACCTGCAGCCGCAGCGATTCTTCGTCCTCGTCGGCGAGTACGTTGAGCAGCGGATGGACCACGCCGTCGATGTCGGCGGAAATTTCCCTCTGCAGGCCGGCGCCTCGGCACCGGCCTGCGTATGCGGTTCAGTCGATTCAGTCTTTGATCACGCCGAGCTTGCGCCCGACCTTGGTGAATGCGGCGACCGCGCGGTCGATCTGTTCGGGCGTGTGCGCCGCACTCATCTGCGTGCGGATGCGCGCCTGGCCCTGCGGCACGACCGGGTAGAAGAAGCCGATCACGTAGATGCCTTCCTCCAGCAGCTCGGTGGCGAACGCCTGGGCCAGCTTCGCGTCGTAGAGCATGACCGGCACGATCGCGTGATGGCCGGGCTTGAGGTCGAAGCCGGCGGCGCTCATGCCGGCGCGGAAGCGGTTCGCGTTGGCTTCGACGCGGTCGCGCAGTTCGGTCGAGCGCGCAAGGATCTCGAACACTTTCAGCGAGGCCGCGACCAGCGGCGGCGGCAAGGTGTTGGAGAACAGATACGGGCGCGAACGCTGGCGCAGCAGGTCGATGATTTCCTTGCGTCCGGTCGTGAATCCGCCGGAGCCGCCGCCGAGCGCCTTGCCCAGGGTCGAGGTGAACACGTCGACCTTGTCCATCACGCCGTGCAGTTCGGCCGAGCCGCGGCCGGTCGCGCCGACGAAGCCGGTCGCGTGCGAATCGTCGACCATCAGCAGCGCGCCGTATTTTTCCTTCAGCGCGACGATCTCGTCGAGCTTGGCGATGAAGCCGTCCATCGAGAACACGCCGTCGGTCGCGATCAGGCGCGTGCGCTTGTCCTGGGTCTCGGCCAGGTGCTTCTCCAGCTCGGCCATGTCGCCGTTGGCGTAGCGGCGGCGTTCGGCCTTGCACAGGCGGATGCCGTCGATGATGGAGGCATGGTTCAGCGCATCGGAGATGACGGCGTCGGCATCCGACAGGATGGTCTCGAACAGACCGCCGTTGGCGTCGAAGCAGCTCGTGTAGAGGATGGTGTCCTCGGTGCCGAAGAAGCGCGAGATCGCCGCTTCGAGCTGCTTGTGCAGGTCCTGCGTGCCGCAGATGAAACGCACCGAGGCCAGGCCGAAGCCGTGGCTGTCCAGCGCAGCCTTGGCCGCGGCGATGATCTCGGCGTTGTCGGCCAGGCCCAGGTAGTTGTTGGCGCAGAAGTTCAGCACTTCGCGGCCGTCGGCCGTCGTGATGGCCGAGGACTGCGGCGTCGTGATGATGCGTTCGGTCTTGTACAGGCCCTGTTCGCGGATGCTGTCGAGCTCGGCGTTCAGGCGGTCACGGGCGGCGTAGTCCATGGCGGTCTCGCGGAAAGCGGCGGGGAAACCGCGATTGTGCGGCATGCCCGCCTGCAAGCCCAAGTCGCTGCCGTCTTTGCTAGGCTGCGCACCCTTGTCGATCGGTCCTGCGGAGTAGCCCATGCGTCGATGGCTGGCCTCGAGTGTCGTCTGCACCTGCGCTGCGCTGATTCCGGCCGCCGTCCCGGCCGCCGCCGAGCCGCGGCTGGTCGCGCCCGAGGTGCTCGCGCTGATCCAGGACGACGATCCGTATCCGCTGCCGCGCGGCCTCAGCGCCGACGAACTGCGCGGCTGGCGCCTGCCCGATGCGCTGCAGACGCCGTACGCGCCGCCGCCGGGCCGCGTGCGCGCCCAGGCCGAATACGAGGACAACAGCGGCATCCTCGTCCGCTGGGGCTCGCAGAACGCGCTGCTGACCCAGATGACGGTCGCGATCACGAGCGGCGATCCGGACGCGGTCGTCTACGTCGTCGTGACCGGAGCCAGCCAGCAGAACAGCGCCGCGGCCACCTTGAGCGGCGCCGGCGCGGATCTGGCGCGCGTGCGCTTCGTGACCCAGGCCTGCAGCAGCGGCTGCAGCGTCTGGATGCGCGACTACGGCCCGCGCTTCATCGACGACAGCGGCCGCCGCGCCGCGGTCGACCACGTCTACAACCGGCCGCGTCCGGTGGACGACGCGTTTCCGGCGGTCTGGGCCAGCTATTCCGGCGAGCCGAAATACGACATCCCGCTGACTCACGGCGGCGGCAACTTCCATCTGTTCCGCAACCGCGATGCGTTCATGACGCGGCTGATCGTCAACGAGAACCCGGGGCTGTCCGAGCAGCAGATCAAGGACTACTACCGCGACTACCAGGGCATGAACCTGACCCTGACCGATCCGTTCCCGACCAGTTACGACTCCACCCAGCACATCGACATGTGGATGCTGCCGCTGGCCGACGACAAGGTGCTGATCAGCCAGCACGCCAGTACCGACGGCGTGCCGTATACGGTGACCGAGAACACCGCCGCGCTGCTGGCCGGCCGCGGCTACACGGTCTATCGCACGCCGGCGTGGAATACCGGCGGCACGCACTACACCTATGCCAATGCGGTGCTGCTGAACAAGGTCGCGCTGGTCTGCCAGTTCAACGGCTACGCCACGCAGAACGCCGCGGCGCTGGCGACCTTCCGGGCCGCCTTGCCCGAGCGCAGCGTGGTCGGTGTCGACTGCAGCGGCATCATCGGTCTGGCCGGCGCGATCCACTGCATCGTCATGCAGTGCCGGATCTGCTGTTCCGCGACGATCTCGGCGGCTAGCTCGCCGGATACCGCTGCCGGGGGCGATCGAGGCCGCCAGCGGCGAGGCGATCGTGCGGACGCCGGATCCCCGGGGATATGCGGACCGCGCCGCTGAATTGAAATCGGCAGGCCGCGAGTCGGCATGCCGCCGCCGTGCAAGGTGGCCGTCCCTGGCCTGGCGAAATGCCGGCGCGGCGGCCGTCGGCGGCCGCGCGCGTCCAGCCCGTCAATCTATCTGCTCGCCGGCCGACGGACTCTTGCCCAGGGTCTCGCGCAGATAGTTGCGCGTTTCCTTGTGCGCACGCTGGCGATCGGCGTAGGTGGCGCACTGCTTGACCTTGCGATTGGAGCCGGTCGGTGCGGAGTACTCGCAGATCAGCCGGCGGCCGTCGCGCTGGGTCAGGATCGCGTTGGCGTTTTCCTGCGCGGCGTAGATGTCGAGCTGATCGTCGTCGTCGAGTTTGGCGCCGACGCGCCGCTGCAGCACGGCGGCGATGATGTCGAGCTGTTCCTCCACCTGCCTGCGCTCGGCCGGGTTCAGGTACTCGAAGCGGCCGCCGGGCTTCATTTCCAGGCGTATCGCCTCGGCCTGGTCGGCGAATTGCTCCTGGCGGGCGGTGTCGACGAAGCGCTTGGATGTTTCCCTTTCCCCGGCCCAGGCGGCTGCGGCCAACAGGGACAGGGACAGCATGATGGTCAGACGTGGCAATTGCATGATGGACTCCTTCTGGGCGATGCAGGCGCACAGCGCGACGCCGGCCGAGGGCCGGCGGGGGCCGTCAGCACTTGCTCGGGTCGTAACAGGAATCGGCGGGGGACTTGCTGAAGTTGTTGTACATCATGCGGCGCGTTTCCCGGTACGCGCTCATGCGGTCCGCGTAGGTGATGCACTGCTTGACCTTGCGGTTGGAACCGGTAGGCGCCGTGTTTTCGCAGATCAGGCGACGGCCGTCGCGGCGGGTCAGGATGGCGTTGGCGGTTTCCTGGGCGGCGAGCAGATCGAGCTGATCGTTGTCGCTGAGCTGGCTGCCGGCGCGCTTGGCCAGCAGGCTCTTGATCAGGCCGAGCTGGCGTTCGACATCCTGGTGTTCGGCCGCATTGACGTATTCGAAGCGGCCGCCGGGCTTCATCTGCTGGCGTATCGCGGCGGCCTGGTCGGCGAAGGCTTCCTGGCGGCTGGCATCGACGAAGCGGTTGCCGTCATCGTTCCTGGCGGCGTTGCCGCCGGTCGGCAGCAGGAACAGAGCCAGAGCGAGCGGCAGGAAGTAGCGTGCAAAAGACATGACGGACTCCCGGAATACCGAGGAAATGCTCGGTCGGGCCAGCCTAGGTCCGCCCCCGTCACCTGTCAACGAAGAACTTCGTACATCAAATTTCGTATTTCGTCGGCCCGGACCGGCCCGCGCGTTCCGCATCCGGCCCTACCCTTGCGGGGATGGGCCGGAATCGGGCCGTGCCGCCGGACCGTGCGGTGTCTAGCAGCCGGCAGCGACCGGCGTCAGCGTGCACAGGGTCAAGGTCAGCATCTGGTCTTCGTTCGAGGTGCGGAACAGCACGTCGCTGTTGATCTGCGGACCGACACCGACCTGGCCGAACTGGCCCAGCGACGGATTGACGGTCCAGACGATCTGGTTGTTGCCGAGCTGCGGCGTGGTCGCGACCAGCGGGATCAGCATCTCGATCCAGAAGCCCTGCGCCATGCCCCAGGCGCCGCTGCCGCCGATGCCGCCGCGCGGGGCGATCAGGCGATAGCCGTTCGCGCTGACCGGATAGGTCTGCGGGCAGCCGTAGTCGGGATCCGTGCCGAGGTTGATCAGCGCGGGCTGCGCGTTGCGTGCGAAGCAGAACGCGGGATTGTCGGTCGAATTGGCGAACTGCACGCCCGGCGGCAGCGAGATCTCGATGCCGACCGCGCTGCCGGTGCAGGGATTGCCCGGGTGGCCCAGCACGAGATGGGTGTAGAACACTTCGCCGACCGCATGCGTGCGGCTGGGCGGCAGGTAGGTGAAACCCGCATAGCCGGATACGGTGGTCTCGAAGGCCTGGGTGATGCAGTTGAGGTTGTTGCCGATGTTGAAGTTCGGCACGCCGTCGTACCACTTCAGCAGCAGGTTCGGTTCGGGCTGCGGAGCCATGCGCAACTGCGCGGCTTCGGCCGGCGCGAACAGGAACAGGGCGGCCAGCACGGCCGGGCAGAGCAGGGACGGCGACGACATGCGGATTCTCCAGCGCGGCATGACTACTGCCGGCTGTTACGCAGAAGCGTGGCGGAAATCCCAAGTCCCGCCCCGCCCGTCGGTCCGCGCCGCGGCGAACGGCCGGTCTTGCCGCCTGCGCAGGTCCGGGCCGCGTCATCGCCGACAGCAGGGGGGCGGGTGCGGCAGGCGTCCGGCCGCCGTCCGTCGCCCGCGGTTCCGGCGCGCGCAGCGCGCCGAGGACCCGCGGCCGCGATGCGGGTTTCAGCGGTCGAGCGTGAGCTGCCCCTTGTCGAGGTTCTCGCGCATCATGCGCCGCGTTTCCTTGTGTGCGCGTTCGCGGTCGGCAGCGGTCGCGCACTGCAGTTCCTTGCGGTTGGAGCCGATCGGCGCGCTGCGTTCGCAGACCATGCGCCGGCCGTCGTTCTGCGTAAGGATCGCGTTGACGGTTTCCTGCGCCGAATAGACTTCCAGCAGGTCTTCGTCGTCGAGTTTCCGGTCGAGCCGGCGTTCGAGCACCTTGGTGATGGCCGCGAACTGCCTGTCGATCTCGCGGCGATCCTTGCTCTTGAGGAATTCGAAGCGGCCGCCGGGCTTCATTTCGGCGTGCAGCGCCGTGACCTGTTCCTCGAAACTCTGCTGGCGCGACACGTCGACGAAGCGGTACGCGCCGCGCTCGGGCGCGGCCGTGCCGTCGGTGTTCGCGGCGGGCGGATTCTCGCCGGTGTTGGCGGCAATGCCCGCGCCGGCATCGGCCAGTGGCAGCAGCGACGACAGCAGGACGGTCAGGGCAATGCGACGCAGCAGCATGACGGCTCTCCCCGGGGCCGCGAATTGCGGCGTTTCCAGGCTAGGAAGCGGTGCCCGCCACGGTCAATGCGGTCTGTTGCCGGAATTGCGGATTGCCGCAATGCAGGCCGTGTGGCGGTTGTTTTCAGCGCGGCCCGCAGGCCAGCGCCTGGCGCGCGTAGTGGTCGTGGTCGCCGGGGCCGACATGCGGATCGGCGAGCAGCGCGGCGGTGCTCGCGTCGAGAAGGCGGCGGCCTTCCTGCGCCGCGCCGCTGCGGCACAGCGCAACGGCCAGAGCGAGGCGGGCCGCTTCGCGCGAGCGCGGCGGCATGCCGGTATCGGCCTCGCGCAGCGCGACGGCTTCGCGCAACCGCGCAATCGCGCGCGTCGTGTCGCCGCACAGGGTTTCCCATTCGCCGAGCGTCTGCAGGGTCAGCGGGCAGCGCGAGTGGTCGCCGAAGCTGCGTTCGCAGCGTGCGAGCGCCGCGTCGAGCAGCGGCCTGGCCGCGGCGGCCTGGTCCAGGCGCAGCAGGCTGCGGGCCAGACCGGTCTCGGTATTGGTCAGGCGGCGGTCGTCGGCGTCGAACAACTGGCGCTGCACGGCGAGCACCTGCGCATAGCCCGCGGCCGCGTCGGCGGTTTCGCCGCGCATGAGATGCAGCGCGGCCGCATAGCCGGCCACGGCCTGCGGTTCCGGATGCCGCTCGCCGCGCAGGGCGATGAACGCGGCGAGCGCTTCGGCGGCGCTGCGCTGGGCGTCGTCCCAGCGTCCCTGCGCTTCGCGCACGTGGGCGAGATTGTCCAGCGCATAGGCGCGCTGCTCCTGCTGTCGTGCGCCCAGGCGCGGCAGCAGTGCGAGCACGCGTTCCAGCGCCGCGGCGGCCTCGTCGGTGCGGTCCAGCCATTTCAGCGCCATCGCCCGCGTGTTCTCCAGTTCGACGCGCAGCACGGCGTTTTCCTCGCCGGCTGCATCGAGCAGGGCCAGCGCGGCGTCGGCCGATTCCAGCGCCTCGGCGCGCTTGCCGGCACGCGAACGGATGCTCGCGAGCAGGGCGGTGCGTTCGGCGCGCAGGCGCAGCAGATCCGGCGCCGTACCCGTGGTCGCAGCGATGGACGCTGCGATCAGCGGTTCGGCGCGCTCGTACTCGCTGAGCCCGCGCAGCGCTTCGGCCAGGGTCGCCTGCAGCGCGGCGCGGATCTCGGGCTGGTCGGCGAGCTCGCTGTCGATGCGCGCGGCGCCGCGGTCGAGCAGGGTACGCGCGTCGGGCCGTTCGCCGCGGTTGTTGTTCGGATCGGCCAGGCGGAACAGCGACACCAGGAAGTCGTTGACCGCGACGGCGCGCGCCGATTCGCGGCGCGCTTCGTGCAGCGCGGCCGAGGCCTGGTTTTCGGCAGCGAGCGCGCGGCGGCGTTCGGCATCCAGGCGCCAGACGAACAGCGCCGCGAGCGCGAGCGCGGCCGCGCCCAGGGCGACGCCGAGGCGATGCCGGCGCAGGAACTTGCGCAGCCGGTACAGCTTCGTGTCGGCGCTGGCGCGCAGCGGGCGGCCCTGGCGCCAGCGTTGCAGGTCTTCGGCGAATGCTTCGGCGCTGGCGTAGCGCTGGGCCGGGTCGGCCGCCGTCGCCCGCGCGATGACGCCGCGCAGTTCCGCATCCGGCGCCGTCGCGGCGCCGCGCGCATCGGGCGCGAGCAGCAGCTCGCGCAGCAGCAGGCCCAGGGTGTAGATGTCGCTGGCGGTCGTGACCGGCTTGCCGGCGCGCTGCTCCGGGCTGGCCCAGGCCGGCGTCATCACGCGCGTGGAGGTGTCGCGCGAGTCCGCGTCGTCGACGAGCTTGGCGATGCCGAAGTCGAGCAGGCGGGGCTGGCCGTCGGCGCGCACGAGAATGTTGGCCGGCTTGAGATCGCGATGTACGACCAGACGCTGATGCGCGTGCTGCACGGCCGCGAGCACCTGCTCGAACAGCTGCAGGCGCTGCGCCGTCGTCGGCGTGCCGCCGGAGACCCACTGCAGCAGCGGCTCGCCGGCGACGTATTCCAGCGCGAGCCAGGGCTGGCCGCCGGCGGTTTCGCCGCCATCGAGCAGGCGCGCGATGCAGGCGTGATCCAGAGTGGCCAGGATCTGCCGTTCCTGGCGCAGCCGCTGCATGCCGTCGCGCGTCGGAAAACCGCGCAGCAGCTTGATCGCGACCTGCTGCGCATAGGCGCCGTCGGCGCGCTCGGCCAGGAATACCGTGCCCATGCCGCCGGCGCCGAGTTCGCGCAGCAGCCGGTAGGCGCCGATCTGCGGCGGCGGTGGCGCTGCGTCGAAGCGGTGCATGGCCGCGTCGACCGCGGCAGCCAGCGGATCGGTCGCATCCGCGTCGGCTTGCAGCAGACGTTCCAGCAGTTCGGCGAAATCCTCGCCGTGCTGCGCGCGCCAGCGCTGAAGCGCGGCCGTGCGCGCGGCCGGTTCCAGCGCGAGCAGTTCGTCGAAGGCGGCGAGGACGCGCGCGTCCGGCTGCACCTCAGGCCTCGATCGCGACTTTGAGCCAGGCCCGGGCCAGGCGCAGGTCGCGATCGACGGTGCCTTCGGACACGGCCAGGGTCGCGGCGATCTCGGCGCGCGAAAAACCGCCGAAATAGACCAGCTCCACGGTGCGCGCGCGGCGCTGGTCGGTGCGGCCGAGTTCGGCGAGCGCCGCGTCCACGCGCAGCAGCTGGGCGTCGGCCTCGGCGCCGGCGAGCTGGTCGATGGCATCGTCGATGTCGACGCGCTCCACGCCGCCGCCGCGCTTGTCGGCCTGACGCCGGCGCGCTGCGTCGACGAGGATCTGCCGCGTGGCCTGCGCGATCACATGGAAGAAATGGCGCCGGTCCTGCCAGTCGGCGTCGGCGCCGAGTATGCGCAGCAGCGCTTCGTGGGCGATCTCGGTCGGCGTCAGGGTCGCGCCGGGTGCGCCGCGCAGCGAGTTGGCCGCGATCGCCCGGACATGGTGATAGACGAGGTTCAGCAGCGATTCGCGGGCGTCGCCGTCGCCGGATTGCCAGGCGCGCAGGAGCTGGGTGATCTGATGCGGGGGCGAAGCGAGCATGGGGCCGGACCTTGCAAGCCGGCGATGCGGCCGACGCGCCGCATTATCGGCCTTCGCCGCAGGCGGCGTTATCCCACGCCGCCGCAGTCGCGATGTCGATCGCGTCACATTCTTCGCTGCGCGGCGTTGCCTGTGCCGGCGTATTCAGGCCGGCGGTTCCAGTTCGGCCAGGTGCGCGTCGATCGCGGCGATGCGCCGGCGCTGCCGGCGCACGTACAGCCAGGTGCCTACGCCCAGCGCGAGGACGAGCCCGGCAGCCAGCGCCAGGCCCAGTCCGGACGGCCAGCTCGACGGCAGCGCCGGCGCCAACGACGAGCGGCCGCGGCGCAGCAGCACGCCGCTGAGCGCGCCGATCGGCACGAACCACGGTCCCCAGAGCGCCATGCGGATCGCGTTGCGCCGCCGTTCGCGCTGCAGTTTCAGCAGATCCACGACGGAATCGCCGGCCGCCTGCCACAGGCCGCGCCGCAGGCGGTAGTTGATCGCTGCGGCGGCGCACAGGGCGACGCCGCCGATGCCGACGCCGACCCGCGGCCAGAAATCGGCGCCGCTGCGCCAGAAATGGATCGCAAGCGCGAATGCGGCCAGCATCACGAGCAGGTCCAGCAGCATCAGCAGCCGCATGCGCCGCGCCCGGCGCAGGGTTGCGCGGCGCAGGCCTTCGACGTCGATGGGCTGCGCGCGCCAGGCGGCGGCAAGGGTGCTCCAGTCGTCTGCGGGATTCATGCGGACTCTCCCATTTCCCGGGTTATCTGCTTGCGCGCGCGGTTCAGGCGCACGGCGACGTTGCCGACCGAAATGCCGAGCATGCCGCCGATTTCCTCGTGCGACAGACCTTCCAGCGCGAGCGTGACGAGCTGGCGCTGGGCCAGTGGCAGGCCGCGCACGATGCGTGCGAGGCGTTCGCCGCGCTGGCGCAGGCCGGCGGTGTGCTCGGGCCCGCTGCGCGGATCGGGCAGGTCCGGCTGCACCTCGTCGCGCGCCGGGTCGCGGCTGGCCTGCAGCGCGTGATCGACGGCGCGGTTGTGCGCGATGCGCAGCACGAAGGTCTTCAGCGCCGACTCGCCGCGGAAGCGCGGCAGGCTCTGCCAGATGGCGAGCAGGATTTCCTGGCCGAGTTCGTCGCGGCGCGCGGCGTTGGCTTCGAACGCCGCGGCGACGCGCGCGATCGCCGCGCCGTGTTCGGCGACGACGGCGGCGAAGCTCGGCCGTGGCGGCGCGCCGGCGTCAGACATTGACGACATAGCGCTCGCTGGCCAGACGCCGCGCGGCGAACGCGATGCAGGCCGCCGCAGCCGCCAGCGAAACGCCCATGGCCGTCGCCGCATGCCGCAGGTCGAAGCGGCCGTCGCGCGCGAGGTCCAGCAGCAGGGTCTGCTCGGCCAGCAGCGGCACGCGGTACCACCAGTCCTGCGCGTCCAGCTGCAGCGCCGGCACGAACGCCGGCACCAGCGCGACGACGAGCACGAGCATCATCGAGGACTGTGCTTCCTTGAACGAGCGCGCATTCAGTGCGGCGGCGATCTGCAGCGCCGGCGCGAGCAGGCACAGGGGCAAGGCGACCAGATAGAACGCGGCGAGATCCGCAGCGCCGACCTGCCAGGACAGTCCGAGGTTTTCCAGCGGCAGCGACTGCAGCATGCAATGCCCGACGACGAATTCCAGTGCCAGGCCCGTGGCGCAGAACGCGGCGGCGGCCAGCCATTTTCCCACCAGCAGGTCCAGGCCGCGGACGGGTTGGGCGAGCAGGATTTCCAGCGAGCGGCGTTCGCGTTCGCCGGCGCTGCTGTCGATCACGATGTCCATGCCGAAATAGAACACGCCGAGCAGGAAGATGCCGAACAGCACCGCGACGTGGCGGCCGGCGCGCGTCGCCGGCGTCGCCGTGTCGAAGCTGTCGACGACGAGCGGGCTCAGATGTGCCAGCGACAGGCCCTGGCTCGTCAGGCGCGCGGCGCTGAGGTCGCGCCCGTAGCGCTGCAGTACGCCGCGGATCGTGTCCAGCTGCGCCGGTTTCGCGCGCACGCTGTCGTGCCACAGCCGCACGTGGGCCGGCTGCTGCGCGGCATGGCGCGCGGCGAAGTCGGCCGGCAGCTGCAGCACCGCCGCGCGTTTGCCGTCGGACAGGGCCTGCTGCACGGCCGCCTCGTCGGCGGCATCGAGCGCCTCGGTCGCGATACCGGCCTGGGTCAGCCGCGCCATCAGCTGCGGCGCCCGCTCCGCGCCGCTGACGCCGAGATGGATCCTGTCGGTTTCGCCGCGCGCCTGCTTGCCGATGCTGTTGTTGAGCGCCGCCCACATCAGCAGCGGATAGAGCAGGGTCATGATCGCGAGGCTGCGCAGCGCGCGCCGGTCGCGCAGCGCGTCGCGCAGCTCCTTGTGCAGAACGATCCACCAGTGGCGATTCATGCGGCGATTCCTTCTTCGGTTCCGGTCAGGGCGACGAACGCGTCTTCGAGGTGCTGCCTGCCGCTGCGCGCGCAGAGTTCGGCGACGCTGCCGCGCGCGACGCTGCGGCCGCCGGCGATCACCGCCACTTCGTCGCAGAGCTGGCTGACCTCCTGCATGACATGGCTGGCCAGCACGATGCAGCAGCCGTCGCCGCGCAGGCGGATCAGCGCCGTGCGCAGCGCGCGCGCGCTGGCCACGTCGAGACCGCGGCTGGGTTCGTCCAGCAGCAGGTTGCGCGGCTTGTGCAGCAGCGCGCGAGCGAGCGCGACCTTCATGCGCTGGCCCTGGGAAAAGCCCGCCGTGCGCCGGTCGATGATGTCCTCCAGCGCGAGCCGCGTGACGATGTCCTGCGTGGCGCTCGCGATGGCCTTGCGGTCCAGGCCGTGCAGCCGGCCGAAATAGTCCAGATGCTCGCGCGTGGTCAGCCGTGGGTACAGGCCGACCTGGTCGGTGACGATGCCCAGACGCCGGCGCGCGGCGAGCGGGTCGCGCGCCGGGTCCACGCCGTCGATCGCGATCTCGCCGCGATCGGCCCTGAGCAGGCCGAACAGGATGCGCAGCGCCGTGGTCTTGCCGGCGCCGTTGGGGCCGAGCAGGCCGGTGATGCGGCCGTCCTGCGCGATGAATTGCAGGCCGCCCAGCGCGGCCACGGAACCGAAGGATTTGTAGACGCTGTTCATCGTGATCATGGGAATTCCCGGTCTGCGGATTGCCGTGATGTCGTGCAGCGGTGGGTTACGGCGCTGCGCCTGCGGCGCTGGTCTGGAAGGCCGGCAGCGCGATGCCGTCCAGGCAGGCGGCCTCCAGCGGCTGCTGCGGCGCGTCGAGGAAGCGGCGCAGCAAGGTCGGCGCACAGCCGAGGCCGGAGACGATATGGCCGGCCCGCGTGGCGACCGCATGCTGCGCATTGGGCAGCTGCCGGCGCGCGCGTTCGGCGCGTGCCGGCGGCGTGACCGGATCGAGCGCGCCCGACAGCAGCAGCGCAGGCGTGTCCAGGGGCTGCGCCGGCGGCGGCGTCTGCGGCGGCAGCGCGAGCGCGCCGCACAATGCGTCCAGCGCGGTCAGTGCCGCATCGCCGAACACGCGTGTGCCGGCTTCGCCGGCGCGCAGCGCCGCGGTCAGGCGCGGCCAGTCCTCGCGGCAGGTCATGGTCAGCAGCAGTGCGCCGGCGGGCGGCGCGGCCGAGAGGTCCAGACTGCTGGCCTGCACGGCGAGCAGCGGACGCCAGTCGCCGGCGTCGGCGCGCGCGATCAGATAGGGCAGGCGCGCCGCGCCTTCGGGCGAATACAGCAGCTGACGCAGGGTCTGCAGCAGACGCTGGCGCGACAGCGGAGCCGTCAGCGGCTGGCCGCTGCGCGGATGCGGCAGGGTCGTCGCCGCGACGTTCGCGTCGAGCCGCCGCAGCAGCGCGTCGAGCTGTTCGCGCAGGGCCGGAAACGCATGTCCGCAGTCCGTGTCGTCGGCGCAGCGCTCCAGCAGCGCATCGAGCGCGGCCTGGAATTCCGGGCCATTGGCGCCGAGCACCAGTTCCGTGTCGACCACGCCATCGAGGATCAGGCTGCGCACCTGTTGCGGGTGGCGCTGCGCGTAGACCTGGGCCAGGCGCGTGCCGTAGGAGCCGCCCCAGAGATTGATCCGCGCATAACCCAGCGTGCTGCGCAGGCGCTCGAGATCGTCCGCGGCCGCGTCGGTCGTGTACGGCAGCAGCGCGTTGCCCAGCCCGCGCAGGCAGGCCAGGGCCGCGGCCTGCAGTTCGCCGTCGCTGCGCGCGAGCGCATCGGGATCTTCGGCGCAGTCCAGGCGTCCGGAGCGGCCGGTGCCGCGCTGGTCGATGAAGACGATGTCGCGGGTCGCGCGGACCTTCGCGAACGCGGTGTCGAGCAGGAACACGATGTCGCTGCCGGCCTGGCCGGGGCCGCCGGCCAGCACGAACAGCGGGTCGGACTCGGCGCGCGCGCGGATCGCCGGCGCGACGGCGACGTGCAGGCTCAGCGTGCCGCTGCCGGTGGAGTCGCGCGGCACCTCGACCTGCAGGCAGCGCAGTGCCTCGTGCTGGCCCGGCAGGTGGCAGGTCTGTCCGGCGTTGAACGCGGCGGCGGGCGGCGCGCCGAGCAGGGCCAGCAGGCCGATAACGGAAATCCATGAACGCATCGGGTCATCTCGATCGGGTCGATGTGACCGGTAGTCGGTGCGTGGCGAAAAACCTTACAGCCCGATGTCGCGATGGCCGCTGCAGCGCGGGCGCGTTACAGGCAGGCGGCAGTCTCGGCCACGTCGCCGACGCACAGCCGCGGCGTTTCCGTGCCGGGCGCCTGCGGCAGGCCCTGCGAGATGTCCTCGGCATACGGCGGCGCGCCGTCGTACGGCACGCGCAGTTGCAGATGCCAGCCGCGCAGGGCCAGGGCGCGCTGGGCGGCGGTCGAGGCGTCGCCGCCGACCAGTACGCTCTTGTCCTCGACGCGGAACTGCGTCGCCGTGAAGAACTCGGCCATGTCCTGGGTCCAGCTGAGCCAGTCCAGCGGCAGCGGCAGCAGCAGGCGGCCGTCGGCGCCGCGCCAGGCCAATGCGGCGCCGACGACGAACAGCTCGCCGCCCTGGGCGCCTTCGCGGCGGATCAGGCGCAGGGCGTTGACCAGATAGCGCGCTTCGAGCTCGCTGCGCGTGCCGGCGCCGATCTCGACCAGATCGTTGCAGCCGCGCCTGGGCTTGAGCGCGTCGAGTTCGTCGGCCAGCGCGGTGCGCAGGCTGTCGTTGAAGCCGCCGCGGCGCAGGAACTGGCGCACGGCGAATTCGTCGCTGCACCAGCGCGTCAGGCGCTGCTGGTTGCGCTCGCGCAGATCGTCCTCGTCGAGCTCCCAGACCAGCGAGTTGAGCCGGCCGCCGGCCGAGATCACCTCGGCTGCAGTGCCGCCGACCGCATCCAGCGCCGCGCCGCCGCTGAAATTGCCGCCCACTGCGGCCCAGGCCAATGCGTCGAGACGATCGCGCAGCTGCGGGTTGCTCGAACTCGGATCGACGCCGAGGCGCCTGGCCATCTGCCGGCGCATCTTGTTGTAGTCGAGCTGGCGTTTGACCTCGCGGCCGACTTCCTTGCCGGCGCTGCCGTACCAGGGTTTGTCGGGCTTTTCTTCGGTCGCGCCGGGCAGGGCCTCGCGTGCGCTGCTCATCGGTGCCTGCGGCGTGCGGAACGGATCGCCGTCGGCGCCGAATTCGCGCGCGGCGCGGTCGCTGAGCGACTGGGCGCGGCCGGTCCAGCTGTCGACCTGCTTGCGGAAATAGCGTGCGACGCCCGACGGCAGCCCGCTGATCGTGGCGATCGGATGCGAAACCACCTGCCAGACCGATTTGCCGGTCTTGCGGAAGCGCTCGCCCAGCGCGTCGGCGAATGCGGCGCTGCGGCTGACCCGCTCCAGCGTCTCTATCGCCGGAATCTCGGCCTGGCGTATCGCCAGGAGCTCCACGCTCTCGGCGGCGACCGGGCCGAACGGTGTGGCCAGATCGAAACGCGCCATGTAGCCGTGTACGGTGGCGCGCGGCGCGACCGTGACGTTCGGTGCCGACAGCAGGGCCGGCTGCACGATCGCGGCGGCATCGAGCGTGGGTTCGTTCTCGAAGGCTTCTATGGCGCGCATCGTCGCCGTGACGGCCGGCGTGACGGCTGCGGACGCGGGTTCGTTCGCGAATGTCCCGCCGGCAGGCGGCGTCGGCGTGTCGGCTGCGGCGTCGGGCGCGGATCCGTTTCCGACGCTCTCGCCGGCGCACGCGGCCGCCGCCGCCGTCAGGGCGACGGCGGCGATGCAGGCGAGAAGCGCAGGACGACGCGAGAGCATGTTCGGAGAGCGCGGAACCGGCCGGCGGCGCGCGGCCGCCGCGAGCGTCAGTTCCAGCTGCAGACGATCTTGCCGCAGTTGCCGGCGTCCATGAGGTCGAAGCCGCGCTGGAAGTCGTCGATGTGGATCTGGTGCGTCAGCACCTTGGCCAGCGGGAAGCCGGTCAGCACCATCTGCGTCATCTTGTACCAGGTCTCGTACATGCGCCGGCCGTAGATGCCGTGCAGCACGAGGCCCTTGAAGATGACCTTGTCCCAGTCGATGCCGGCGCCCTTGGGCAGGATGCCGAGCAGCGCGATCTTGCCGCCGTGGTACATGCAGTCGAGCATGTCGGCGAACGCGCGCTGGTTGCCGCTCATCTCCAGGCCCACGTCGAAGCCTTCGATGTGCAGTTCCTTGACCACGTCCTTGATCGACTGCTTGGCCACGTTGACCACGCGCGTCGCGCCCATTTCCGCGGCCAGCTTCAGGCGGTAGTCGTTGACGTCGGTGACGACGACGTTGCGCGCGCCGACGTGCTTGCAGATGCCGGCGGCGATGATGCCGATCGGGCCGGCGCCGGTGATCAGTACGTCCTCGCCGATCAGGTCGAATTCCAGCGCGCAGTGCGCGGCGTTGCCGTAGGGATCGAAGAACGCGGCGAGTTCGGACGGGATCTGGTCCGGAATCGGCCAGAGATTGGAGGCCGGCATCGCGATGTATTCGGCGAACGCGCCGTTGCGGTTCACGCCGATGCCGACGGTGTTCGGGCACAGGTGCTGACGTCCGGCGCGGCAGTTGCGGCAGTGGCCGCAGACGATGTGGCCTTCGGCCGAGACGCGCTGGCCGACCTGGTAGCCGCGCACGCCGGCGCCCATGTCGACGATGCGGCCGACGAATTCATGGCCGATGACCAGGCCCGGCTTGACCGTGCGCTGGGACCATTCGTCCCACTTGTAGATGTGCAGGTCGGTGCCGCAGATCGCGGTCTTTTCCAGCTTGATCAGCACGTCGTTCGGGCCGATCTCGGGCATCGGCACTTCTTCCATCCAGATGCCCTTGGCCGCTTCGCGCTTGACCAGGGCTTTCATCGTCTTCGACATGGGGCACCTCGATTCGGGGCCGCGATTATAGGCGTCCGGCGCCCGACCGCGCCGGACGCGGCCGTGGCCGGGTTCAGGTCTGCCGCGGACCGGACCTGGCCGCGGCGGGTTCCTGCACCAGCCATTGCACCTGATGCTGGCCGAAGCGGCCCTGGGCCAGGTGCTGGGTCAGCACGGGCAGCAGTTCCTCGAGCTGGCGTTCGAACTTCCACGGCGGGTTGATGATCGCCATGCCCGTGCCGTTCAGGCGCAGCGCCGAGTTGTCCGGATGCACCAGCAGCTCGGCGGTCAGCACGCGGGCGAAGCCGCTCGCCCGCAGCCAGCGGTAGAAGCCGGCCAGCTGCTGGCGCAGCTTGATCGGATACCAGATCGCGTAGATGCCGTTGGGCCAGCGCGTCTGCGCTTGCTTCAGCGCGGCCTCGATCAGGCGGAACTCGCCGTCCTGGGCCTCGAACGGCGGGTCGATCAGCACGAGGCCGCGCTTTTCCTTCGGCGGCAGCAGGCTCTTGAGCGCCTCGTAGCCGTCGCGCTCGTGCACGGCGACGCGTGCGTCGCCGCGAAACAGCGCGCGCAGTGCGGCGGCTTCCTCGGGCTGCAGTTCGCAGAGCTGGGCGCGGTCGTCGTCGCGCAGCAGCAGGCTGGCCAGCAGCGGCGAGCCCGGATAGACCGCGATGTCGTGGCCGGTGCGGTGGGTATTCAGCGCGCGGACCAGGTTCAGATAGACGTGCAGCGCGGCCGGCAGCCGCGCCGCGTCGAGCAGGCGCAGCACGCCGTCGGCGAACTCGCGGGTCTTGCGTGCCTCCTCGCCGTGCAGGTCGTACTGGCCGCGGCCGGCATGGGTGTCGATGTAGCAGAACGGCGTCTGCTTCTGCTTGAGCGCCTCGATCAGGCCGACCAGCACGCTGTGCTTGAGCACGTCGGCGAAATTGCCTGCGTGGTATGCATGCCGGTAGTTCATGGGCTCTCCTTGGCGCGGCGGCCGCCAGTATACGGGGCCCTGGCGCGGCCGCGGCCGCCGTCCGTGGCGACGCTATGACTTCCGGCACCTACGCGGCTGCGGCAACATGCGACAGTTCGCGCCTGTCGCCGCATTGTCATCCACCCTGGGGGAAATCCATGAAACGCCTGCTCAAATGGCTGTTCAGCCTGTTGCTGATCCTGATCGTCGGCATCGGCCTGTTGTTCGTCCATGTCTGGTACTTCCGGCCGGCCAAGCTCGACTGGTTCTACACCCGCGTCGTCGCGCGCTTCGCCGTGGCGAACCCGGAAATGCTGTCGAGCATGCGCATCCTGCCGCCGTGGCTGGACTTCTACAGCGACGATCTGGCCGACGCCTCGCCGGCCGAAGAGGAACGCCAGGTCAACCTGCTCAAGGACGACTACGCGACCCTGAAGACCTACGACCGCAATGCGCTCGACGCCGACGGCAAGCTGTCCTACGACGTACTCGAATACTTCCTGCGCATGCAGGTCGAGGGCGACGCGTTCCGCGGCTACGGCTTCCCGGTCAACCAGATGTTCGGCATCCAGAGCGCGCTGCCCGACTTCATGGCGCAGCAGCATCCGGTCGCGAGCAAGGGCGAGGCGGAGGACTACATCAAGCGCCTGGGCAAGTTCCCGGCCAAGTTCGACCAGACCATCGAGTACCTCAAGCTCTACGAGAGCAAGGGCATCTGGCCGCCGCGCTTCACGGTGGACAAGGTCATCACGCAGATGCAGGGCTTCATCGGCAAGTCGCCGAAGGAAAACACCCTGTACACGACGTTCAAGGAAAAGCTCGACAAGATCCCGGCCGGCGACATGCCCCAGGCCACGCGTGACGATCTGCTCGCACGCGTCGAGCAGGCGATCAAGGACAGCGTCTATCCGTCCTACCAGAAGCTGATCGCCTACGAGGAGGCCCTGCGCAGCAAGGCCGACGGCAACTACGGCGCCTGGCATCTGCCCAACGGCGACGCCTACTACGCCTGGTGCATCCGCAGCCACACCACGACCGAGATGACGGCCGACCAGATCCACGACATCGGTCTGGCCGAAGTCGCGCGCATCAGCGGCGAGATGGACGCGATCCTGCGCGACCAGGGTCTGGTCGAAGGCACGATCGGCGACCGCGTGCGCACGCTGACGGTGCGCCCGGACCAGCTGTTCCCGGACACGCCCGAAGGCAAGAAGGAACTGCTCGCGCATTTCCAGGCCATCATCGACGACATCGACGGCAAGCTCGGCCCGGCCTTCGACATCCGTCCCAAGCTCGGCGTGAAGGTCGAGGCCGTGCCGGAGTTCGCCCAGGCCACCGCGCCGGGCGCCTACTACCAGCCCGGCGCGTTCGACGGCTCGCGCCCCGGCGTGTTCTACGCCAACCTGCGCAACGTCAAGGAAATGCCGAAGTTCACGATGCGCACGCTGGCCTATCACGAGGCGATTCCGGGCCATCATTTCCAGATCGCGATCCAGCAGGAGCTCAAGGGCGTGCCGTTCTTCCGCCGCATCCTGCCGTTCACGGCGTTCTCGGAAGGCTGGGCGCTGTATACCGAACGGCTGGCCTGGGAACTGGGCTTCGAAAAGGACCCGCTGGACAACCTCGGCCGCCTGCGCGACGAGATGATGCGTGCCGTGCGCCTGGTCGTGGACACCGGCATCCATTCCAAGAAGTGGACGCGCGAACAGGCCATCCAGTACATGCTGGAGAACACCGGCATGGTCGAGACCGACGTCGTCGCCGAGATCGAGCGCTACTTCGTCGCGCCGGGCCAGGCGCTGGGCTACAAGGTCGGCATGCTCAAGATACTGGAGCTGCGCGAGAAGGCGAAGAAGGAGCTCGGCGACAAGTTCGACATCCGCCAGTTCCACAACGTCGTGCTCAAGACCGGCGCGCTGCCGATGGTGCTGCTGGAGCGCACCGTCGACGAGTGGATCGCCAAGACCAAGGGCGCATGAGCGACGCGCTGCGCGTGGAACGGCTGTACGGTGCGGCGGTGACGCCGCACCTGCCGGCCGTCGCCGCGCTGCGCATCGCGGTGTTCCGCGACTGGCCTTACCTGTATGACGGCAGCGCGGACTACGAGGCGCAGTACCTGGCCACGTATGCACGTTCGCCGCGCAGCCTGTTCGTGCTGGCGTTCGACGGCGAGCAGGCGATCGGCGCGTCGACGGCGATACCGCTGGGCGATGAGACCGACGCCTTCCGCCAGCCGTTCCTCGCGCGCGGCATCGACCCGGCGCGTGTGTTCTATTTCGGCGAGTCGGTGCTGCTGCCGGCGTATCGGGGGCGCGGCCTGGGTCATGCGTTCTTCGACGCACGCGAGGCGCGGGCGCGCGAGCTCGGCTTCGCGACCGCGGCGTTCTGCGCGGTGGAGCGCAGCAAAGATGATGCGCGCCGTCCGGCCGGCCACCGCGACAACGACGCGTTCTGGAACAAGCGTGGCTACCTGCGCCAGGACGATCTGTTCTGCCGGCTCGACTGGCAGGAAATCGGCACCGCGCAGGCGCAGACCCACGAGCTGCGTTTCTGGCTGCGCCAACTGGAAGACGCCTGATGCGCATCGCGACGGCGCAATGGCGCATCGAAAGACCGGCGAGCTTCGCCGCATGGCGCGAGCGCCTGCGTGCGGCGCTGGCCGAGGCGCGTGATTCGGGCGCCGTGCTCGCGGTACTGCCCGAATACCTGGCGCTGGAGCTTGCCGGAATCTTTCCGGCCGCGGTGCATGCGAACCTCGCCGCATCGCTGGCGGCCTTGCAGGACCTGTACGCCGACTGGCAGCAGGCCTTCGCCGGCTGCGCGCGCGAACTCGATCTGCACGTGCTCGCCGGTACCTTCCTGCTGCGCCAGGCCAACGGCCGCTACCGCAACCGCGCCGAACTGTTCGCCCCGGACGGGCGGCGCTGGTTCCAGGACAAGCTGACCCTGACCGGCTTCGAGCGCGCCGCCGGCGTCATCGAGCCGGGCGACACCGTGCAGGTGTTCGACACGGCGCTCGGACGGCTGGCCGTCAACGTCTGCTACGACAGCGAATTCCCGCTGTATGCGCGGCGCCAGTACGAAGCCGGCGCACGCCTGCTGCTGGTGCCCAGCTGCACCGACACGGCCGCCGGCGCGACGCGCGTGCGCGTCGGCTGTTGCGCGCGCGCACTGGAAAACCAGATCCACGTCGTCCAGTCGGTCACCGCCGGCGAGGCGCTGTGGAGTCCCGCGCTCGATACGAATACCGGCGTCGCTGCGGTGTTCGCGCCGAGCGATCGCGGACTGCCCGACGATGGCATCGTCGCTGCGGCCGCCCCCGATGCGGTATGGGCGTTTGCGGAGGTCGATGCGGCCGCGCTCGACCAGGTGCGCCGCGAAGGACAGGTCGCCAACGCAGCCGACTGGGATGCGCAATTGCGCCCGCAGGTCTTCGCGGCCGTGGTGCGCTGATCCTGCCGGCCAGGCTTCGGTCAGCATTTCGTTGCACAACGGCTGCTTCCGGGTGAACCTCGGTGCGTTGAGTTGAGTTCGCGCATGCCGCCCGGCGTGCGGCTGAAAAATTCGCGGAGGGAGTAGCGACATGAGGGACGCGCCGGTCGAAGGCCTGATCTCCGTCGGGCTCTGCAAACGGGAGGAGATCGAGGGGTGCTCGGAGGCCCAGGTCGCCGAAGTGGAGGCGTCGTTCGGCAGGCCCCTGCCGGCGAGCTATCGCGAGTTCCTGCTCCCGGCGGGCCAGGGAGCCGGGCGCTTCCTGCGGGGAACCGATTGCCTCTATCCGAGGATTCTGGAAACGACTGCAGAGGGCGCGGAACTGCTCGTTGAAAGCAAGGAGAAATTTTCACTGCCGACGGACGCGTTTGTTCTTTCGATGCATCAGGGGTATCAGTTCATGTTCTTCCGGGCATCTGAAGGCGACGATCCGCCGGTCTACTACTACTTTGAAGGCGACGGCACGCCGCAGCGCATCAGCGACTCGCTCAGCGGCTATCTGTTCCGTTGCGTCGAGGAACACCGGGAGCAGGCCTGGCCGCATTCCCGATTGCGCAGGCGACCGAAACGCGAAGCCGCCTCCGGGGCGGGATCGCGATGGTTCCTTCGCTGGAGATTCTTCGCGCCGTCAATGCCTCGATGTTGCGGTTCGCTGCGCTCACCGCAACCTGCGCCGCTCAGCCTGGCAGCAGCGTGACGCCCGGTATCAGCCACAGCGAGAAGCCCGCGAGCGCGCTGCCGATCACGCCGGCGGCGAGCACGTCGCTCGGAAAGTGCAGGCCGAGCACGACGCGCGAGGCGGCGACGAGCAGGGTGAACGGGATCAGCAGCAGCGCGAGCATCGGGAAATAGGCGATCGCGACGAGGCTGAAGCTGACCGCGTGCAGGGTATGTCCCGACGGAAAGCTGAACTCGTCCAGCGGCGGAATGTGCGCGACGATGCCCTGATGCGCGCGGAACGGCCGCGGCCGGCGCGTGTGCTTCTTGAGGCTGCGGTACAGCGTCAGCGCGATCAGGCCGACCACGGCCATGTGCAGCGCGGCCTGGGCGCCGCGACTGCCGCCGAGCAGGGCCAGTGCGCCCATCAGCGAATACCAGAACACGCCGTCGCCGGCGCGGCTGATCAGGCCGAAGAAGCGTGCGATCGTGCGGCGCGTGCCCCAGCGGTTCGCGGCCAGGCACAGGCGCCATTCGCCGCTGCGGACTTCGAGACGGTTCCAGCGTTCTATCGCGTTCATGCGGCGCTCCTGAGCGAGGCGAGGAGTTCGGCGAAATGGTCGGTGACGGACTGCGGGCTGAGGTTCAGTACGGCGTCGCGCGCAGCCGCGGCATAGCGCGCGCGTTCGCGCGGCTGGCCGGCCAGCGCGACGGCTGCGGCGACGAAGGCGTCGGCATCGCCGCAGGCGACGCGGCGACCGTTGACGCCGTCGACCATGTGCTCGCGCGCGGCGCCGTAGTCATAGGCGATCGTGGCCACTCCGCTGGCCATGGCTTCCAGGGTCACGTTGCCGAAGGTCTCGCTCAACGAGGCGAACAGGAACAGATCGCAGCTGGCGAAATGCGCGGCCAGTTCTTCGCCGCGCAGGCTGCCGCAGAAGATGAAGTCGGGGTTGGCGCGGGCGAGTTCGGCGCGCGCCGGGCCGTCGCCTATCCAGATGTAGCGCGCGTCGTGGCGCTGCTGCTGCAGCGTGCGGAAGGCGCGCACGTTGAGCTCGAGATTCTTCTCCGGCGCGATGCGGCCGACATAGACCACGGCCAGTTCATCTGCGGTCAGCCCCCAGCTCTGGCGCAACGCGTCACGCCGGCGCGCCGGATCGAACAGCTGGGTGTCGACCGCGCGGCGCAGCAGGCGCACGGCGCCGAAGCCGCGTTCGCGCAGAAAATCGGCCAGCTCCTGGGTCGGCACCAGGGTCGCCGCCGAATGCGCATGGAAATGGCGCAGCCAGGCGAACACCAGCGGCGTCAGCCAGCCCACGCCGTAGAAGCGTGCGAAATCGTCGAAGCGGGTGTGGAAACCGGTGCTCGCGGCGATGCCGAGGCGCCGCGCCGCGCGCAGCGCCGAATGCCCGAGCGGGCCTTCGGTCGCCACGTAGATCGCATCGGGACGCTGCGCGCGCCAGAGCCGTTCGAGCCGGCGCCGCGCCGGCCAGCCGAAGCGCAGGCCCGGATAGCGCGGAATCGCCGCACCGCGGACCTGCACGTCTTCGCTGGCGGCCGCGTCGGCGGCGGCATCGGCGCCGGCGCCGGGCTGGCGCGGCCGTATCAGCTGCACCGCATGACCGCGACCGCGCAGGCCCTGGGCCAGCGCCTGCACGGTCAGCGCGACGCCGTTGATCTCGGGCGGATAGGTTTCGGTGACGATCGCGATGCGCATGACGCGGAAGGCTCCGGACCTGGGCCGTGCCCGCCGCAGCGTCGGGCACGGTGCGAGGGCCCTCAGGTTTGGCGCATGCTGCGGTCCGGCGATGGCGTGCCGGTTGCGACGAGGTGACGCGGCCATGACATCCGCGGGCCTGTAACATGACTGTCATATTCAGCTCCTAGCGTGCGCCCATGCCCGTCCCGGACCCTCAACCTCCCGCCTCGCCGCTGGCCCGGCGCTTCGCCGAGCGCGCGCCTGCGCGCGAACGACGCGAACGCCATCTGCGTCTGGGCCTGCGCCTCGCGGCGGGTTTTCTGGCACTGCTGGCGCTGGCCATGCCGCTGTTCCTGCTGGCCTCGGCGCGCGTGACCCCGGATTGGGCCGCACACGTACTGCCGCTGCTGGCCGGCAGCCTCAAGGCGGCGCTGTACGCGATCGTCGTCGCCGTGCCGCTGGGACTCGGCGCGGCGATCTGGTGTGCGCGCTTCGCGCCGCCGGCCTGGCGCGCGCTGCTCAAGCCGCTCTTTGAATTGTTCGAAGCCGTACCGGCCGTCGTGCTGGGGCTGATTGCCGCGCTGCTGCTCGCGCCGTGGCTGCTGCAGCACGTGCTGAGCCTGCTCGTGTTCGTCGCATTGCTGGTGCCGCTGCTGATTGCGATCGGTTTCGTCTGGCAGCGGTTCGCGCCGCCGGCCTGGCAGCAGCGTTGCGCCGGCCACGAAGTCGCCTTGCTGTTGCTGCCGCTGCTCGGGCTTGCGGCCGGGGCCGTGGCGGTCGGCAATGCGCTCGCGACGACGGCCTGGGCCGCACTGCTGCAGCCGCTGACGCCGTGGAACGGGCTCGTCGTCGGAGTCATGCTCGGCCTGGCCGTGATGCCGACCGTGTTCAGCCTGGCCGAGGACGCGCTGTTCGCGGTGCCGGCCGAACTCGCGCTCGGCGCGCAGGCGCTCGGCGCGACCCGCTGGCAGGCGCTGTGGCGCCTGCTGCTGCCGGTCGCCGCGCCCGGTGTCGTTGCGGCGCTGCTGCTCGGTTTCAGCCGCGCGCTCGGCGAAACCATGATCGTGCTGATGGCCAGCGGCAACACTCCGCTGACCGGTATTTCGCCGTTGACCGGTTTGCGCTCGATCGCGGCCAATCTCGCGCTGGAAGCGCCGCAGGCCGTGCCGGGCAGCGCGGGCTACGGCCTTCTGCTGCTGTCGGCATTGCTGCTGTTCTGCATCTGCCTGCTGCTGAATCTGCTGGCCGAACAGGTGCGCGGACGCCTGCGCCGCCGCGTGGCCGGACTGTAGTCGTGGGCCGGACCGTGCAGTACCACCGCGCCGCGCTGCGGCGCCACGATCCGGGGCTTTGGCTGGCCGCGGGCCTGGTCGGCCTGAGCCTGCTCGCGCTCGCGGCCATACTCTCCGTGCTTGCGCAGCAGGCGCTGCAGGCGTTCGCGCCGACGCCGGTCGCGCAGCTGCGCTGGCGCGGCGACGGCGGCGAACAGCAACTGCTGGCTGCCGTCGTGACCCAGGATGCCCACGCGCTCGTCGTGCGCGGCAGCGAATGGCAGCGCCGCGGCGCCGAGTACCGGCGCATCGCCCGTGCCGACCTGCGGCAGATCGACTGGCCAGCGGACGCGCGCAGCCTGCGCCTGCGCGACGGCCGCGAGATCTATCTGCGCGGCGATTCCGCCGCGCAGGCGCCCGACGGCAGCCGTCTGGCCGCTGCCGAGATCGTCGAAGACGTGGCCAGCAATCGCCTGGGGCGGACCGAGGCAACGGGCCTGATGCTGCGGCGCGCCTGGGATTTCGTGTCCGGCGCGGCCCAGGGCGGCGGCGTGTTCCCGGCGCTGGTCGGCACCGTTGTCCTGGTGTTGCTGATGAGCGTACTGGTCATGCCGCTCGGCGTGCTGCTCGCGCTGTGGCTGCACGAATACGCCGGCAGCGGCCGGGGCGCGCGCATCCTGCGCGCGGCCATGGCCAACCTGGCCGGCGTGCCGGCGGTGATCTACGGCCTGTTCGGCCTGGTGCTGTTCGTCAACGACATCGGCGGCGGCCTGGACGCGCTGCTGCAGTCGGCCACCCCGCGCTGGGGCGGCGGCGGCCTGCTCTGGTCGGCCTTGACCCTTGCGCTGCTGACCTTGCCGGTCGTGGTCATCGCGACCGAGGAAGGCCTCGCGCGCGTGCCGGCTTCGCTGCGCCACGGTGCGCTCGCACTCGGCGCGACGCGCGCCGAAATGCTCTGGCGCGTCGTGCTGCCGGTGGCGCGGCCGGCGCTGCTGACCGCACTGATCCTCGCCGTCGCGCGCGCGGCCGGCGAGGTCGCGCCGCTGATGCTGGTCGGTGCCGTCAAATACGCGCCGGCCCTGCCGCTGGACGGCGAGTTTCCGTATCTCCACCTGTCACGTCAGTTCATGCATCTCGGCCAAAGCGTCTACGACCTGGCCCTGGCCGGCGGCGATGTGCCGCGCGACATGGCGCAGGC
This sequence comes from Lysobacteraceae bacterium SCN 69-320, assembly GCA_001725155.1. GTDB lineage: Bacteria > Pseudomonadota > Gammaproteobacteria > Xanthomonadales > Rhodanobacteraceae > Tahibacter. Next base: position 213,228 of record MEFP01000002.1, read on the forward strand.
GCACGCGGCGGCGTTGCTGCTGCTCGTCGTCGTGGTCGGGCTCAATGCCGCGGCCATCGTCGCGCGCAACCGGCTGCGCGAACGCGCGCGGGAACTCGCCGTATGAGCACGAGGGACGAGGACATCGGCGCAAGCGTGATGCCGCCGGACCTGCTGGCCGGGCGCGACCTCGCACTGGAAGCGCGCGCGCTGTGCCTGGAGTATTCGGAACGCCGCGCGCTGGATGCGGTGAACCTGCAGGTGCCGCGGCGCCAGGTCACGGCGCTGATCGGCCCGTCAGGCTGCGGCAAGTCCAGCCTGCTGCGCTGCTTCAACCGGCTCAACGACGAGATCGCCGGCTGCCGCGTCAGCGGCGAGGTGCGCGTGCTGGGCCTGGACGCCTATGCGCCGGCCACCGCGCTGCCGGAACTGCGTCGTCGCGTCGGTATGGTGTTCCAGAAGCCCAACCCGTTCCCGCAGTCGGTGGCCGACAACGTCGCGTTCGGCCTGCGCCTGGCCGGCCTGCGCTCGCGCCTGGAGATCGACGACCGCGTCGAGGCCGCGCTGCGCGCGGCCGGTCTCTGGGACGAGGTGCGCGACCGTCTCGACGACAGCGCGCTGCGCCTGTCGGCCGGTCAGCAGCAGCGCCTGGTCATCGCCCGCGCGCTGGCGGTGGAGCCGGAAGTGCTGCTGATGGACGAGCCGGCTTCGATGCTGGATCCGATCTCGACCCTGCGCTTCGAGGAACTCGTCGTCGCGCTGCGTGAGCGCTACAGCGTGCTGCTGGTGACTCACAACATGCAGCAGGCCGCGCGGGTGGCCGACTACACGGCGTTCATGCAGGGCGGCCGCCTGCTGGAGTTCGACGCGACCGACCGCATCTTCACCAATCCACGCCTGCGCGGCACCGAGGACTACATCACCGGGCGCATGCGCGAGACGCGCGGCTGAAGTCCGTTTCGCCGCAGTGCGTCTTTAGCCTGATGTCAACACGGCGTAACCTGCGCCTGTCCAGATACGCCACCGCTTCGCCGATACGACTATACAAATGGATCGTCTTCACCTAGGCCAGCACATCTCCCAGCAGTTCAACAGCGAGCTCGCCGCGCTGACCCGGCAGGTGCTGGCCATGGGCGGCCTGGTCGAGGCGCAACTGGCGACCGCGCTGGAAGCGCTGGCCGCTCGCGATCTGCGCCAGGTCGCCCACGTCGTCGCGCGCGAGGACGAGGTCAACGCCGCGGAGCTGGAGATCGACGCGCGCTGCACGCAGATCCTCGCCCGGCGCCAGCCGGCCGCCTCGGACCTGCGCCTCGTGCTCGCGGTCGTGCGCATGGTGGCCAATCTCGAACGCATCGGCGACGAAGCCGAGCGCATCGCGCGCATCGTCGAGAAGCTCGGCAACGCCGAGCTGCCCGAGCACTACACGTTCAAGCTCGCGCAGATGGGCAGCCTCGTGCGCGACCAGCTGCGCGGCACCCTGGACACGTTCGCGCGCATGGACGAGACCCGCGCGCTGGAACGGTTGCGCCGCGACCGGGAGGTCGACGTGCTGTACAAGGAGCTGACCCGGCTGCTCGTCGATCTCATGCAACGCGAGTCCGACCGCGTGCCGGCTGCGCTGGAAATGCTCTGGGGCGCACGCGCGCTGGAGCGCATCGGCGATCGCTGCAAGAACATCTGCGAGCAGGTGATCTACCTGGTCCGCGGCAAGGACGTGCGGCATACGGGCCTGTCGCGCAGCGCGGCGCCGCTGCCCGAACTCAAGCAGTAGCCGCGACCGGGCTACGCGCCGCGCCGCTCAGGCGTAGGGATCGGCGATGCCGAGCCGCGCGAGCGCCTGGCGTTCCAGCGCCTCCATGCGTTCGGCCTCGGCGTCGACGATATGGTCGTGGCCGAGCAGATGCAGCACGCCGTGCACGGTCATGTGGGCATAGTGGTCGCGCAGCCGCTTGCCCTGTTCGGCCGCCTCGCGCGCGATGACCGGCGCGCAGAGAATCAGGTCGCCGAGCAGCGGCAGGCGCACGCCGGGCGGCAGCTCGGCCGGAAACGACAGCACGTTCGTCGCGTAGTCGCGTTCGCGATAGTGGCGGTTGAATTCGCGGCCTTCGTCGGCGTCGACGATGTGGATGGACAGCTCGCTCGCGCGCCGCCGCCGCGCCGCGGCCAGCGCGGCCTGCACCCAGGCGCGGAAGCTGTCGCCGCGCGGCACGCCGGTCGCCGGCAGCCCCAGTGCGCGGCTCAGATGCACGAGAATTTCGCCGGCGGCGGTCTTGCCTCGCGTCGCAGACTTCATCAGGCGCCGCCGCCGTCGGGCTTGGCCGCGTCGTGGCGCTCGTAGGCGCGAACGATCTTCTGCACCAGCGGATGGCGCACGACGTCGTGAGCGGTGAAGAACGTGAAGCTGATGCCCGAGACCTCGCGCAGCACCTCGATCGCATCGCGCAGGCCCGAACGCACGTGGCGCGGCAGGTCGATCTGGGTCACGTCGCCGGTGACCACGGCGACCGAGCCGAAGCCGATACGGGTCAGGAACATCTTCATCTGCTCCACCGTCGTGTTCTGCGCCTCGTCGAGGATCACGAACGAGTCGTTCAGGGTGCGTCCGCGCATGTAGGCCAGCGGGGCGATCTCGATGACGTTGCGCTCGATGAGTTTGGCCACCTTCTCGAAGCCGAGCATCTCGTACAGCGCGTCGTACAGCGGACGCAGGTAGGGATCGACCTTCTGGGTCAGGTCGCCCGGCAGGAAGCCGAGCTTCTCGCCGGCCTCGACCGCCGGCCGCACGAGGATGATGCGCTGCACGCGGTTGGCGTCGAGCGCATCGACGGCGCTGGCGACGGCGAGATAGGTCTTGCCGGTGCCGGCCGGACCGATGCCGAAATTGATGTCGTGCGTGGCGATCGCGTGCAGGTAGCGCGCCTGGTTCGGGCCGCGGCCCTTGATCGCGCCGCGCTTGACCTTGATGACGACGTCCTGCGCCGTGGCTGCGGCGGACGCATCCAGCGCGGCGACGTTGGAATCCTGCAGCAGCAGGTTGATGCGATGGCCGTCGAGCACCTCGTGTTCGGTCGCCGCGTACAGATCGCGCAGCACGCGCACCGCGAGCTCGGCATGGCCGGCGTCGCCGTCGATGCGGAAAACGTTGCCGCGGTTGGCGATGCTGACGCCCAGGCGCAGCTCGATCTGGCGCAGGTGTTCGTCGAACGGCCCGGCCAGGTTGGCCAGGCGCTCGGTGTCGTCGGGCTCGAGCGTGAATTCGCGGCGTGCGGTAGGCATAGGCGCGGCAGGGTAGCGCCTGGCCTGGCCGGTTGCCAGTCGACATTGGCCTCGCTACCGTCGGCAGCGGTGGCGCGCCGCCGCGCGGCGCTGCCGCCGGAGCCGTGCCGGACTGCAGACCGCGATGCTCAGGGGACGTCATGGCCGCAACACCGGGAAAAACCGCATTCGGCGCGATTCTCGCGTTGCTGTCGCCGCTGGCGCAGGCGCAGGAGTCCTGCGACTACGCCGCGCTCAAGGGACAGGAATTCCAGTTCGCCGTGCGCGACGAATCGCTGCGCAGCTACGGCTACCAGCTGTGGTCGACGAAGCCGGAGCCGGCGGAGAGCCTGCCGTACGAGGACTATGTCGGCAAGAAGGGCAAGTTCCTCGGCACGTTCACCGGCAAGGCGTATTCGCCGCCGCGGTTCCACAACGTGATTCTCGAGGACTGCCGGCCGCTGTATTTCCTGGCGCTCAAGGACAACATCGCCGACGAGATGCTCGGCCTGCACGGCGTGGATCTGCTGAACAAGCCGCTGCGCAACTGGTCGTCGCGCGTCAAGGTCGACGAGATGACCGACGCCAAGACCTGCCTCGTGGTACCCGACGGCGACATGCCCTATCCGATGTTCCACTACGAGAAGGGCGGCCGGGTCTCGGTCGGCGTCGTCGGCGGTGATTTTCCGGGCAAGGACGTGTCGTTCCGCGTCGACAAGCTGCCGGCGCTGAGCGAACGCGAGATGCTGACCGGTGCCGGCGCGCAGAAGCTCGTGCAGCAGATCCGCGCCGGCGGCAAGATGCTGCTGGTGCGTTCCTATGAATGGCCGAGCGAAGTCGCGCAGACCAAGGAGTTCAACCTCGACGGCATCGTCGCGGCACTGGACGACTGCAAGGCGGCGCTGCGTTGAAGGCGCGGCCGGCGCGGCGCCGGTCGCCGCGCGGGATTCAGCCGCCGAACGCGTCGGCGAACAGTCCGTCGCCGGCGAGCTCGCTGGTATTGCCGTCGGCGTCGGTCGCCGTCAGCGTGAACGGCAGGCCTTGGACGAGGCTGGCCGGGAACGTCACGGTCCTGCTGGTCTGCGCGTCGGCCAGGCCGTAGCTGTCGAGCGGGACGCCGGCGCCGGCGCCGCGCGCGAGATCGATGCGCAGCGGCCAGGCCGCGTTCGCCGCCGCGGTATCGATGCGATAGGTCAGCACGATGTCGCCGCCGGCATAGGCGATCTGCTCGATGCGCGGCGAATTCTGCAGCCGGTTGCTGCCTTCGTCGGCATCGCCGGCGTCGTTCGGCGTGGGACCGTCGGGCAGCGTTCCGCCGCTGCCGGCGAGGTCGATCGCGAGCCCGCGGTTGGCGCGGAAGCGGTTGCCCGCTGCGCTGACGCTGCGGCAGCCGATCACCGCGATGCCGGCGCCGGCGTTGTAGGCGATCCGGTTCGGCGCGTCGGCGGCGTCGCCGCCGATCGTCACGCCGCAATCGCCGCCGCCGAAGACCTGGATCGCCGGCTGCGGCGGCGCCGTGCCGCCGTTGCCGAGCGGCGCCGTGCCGCCGGCGTCGGTGCCGATGTAGTTGCCCTCGATGCGCGTGCCGGTATACGCGACGTTGCCGCCGCCGAGGTAGATCGCGCCGAGCGGATTGCCCGAGATCACGTTGCGCGCGGCGGTCGTGTCGCCGCCGATGCGTGCATTGGTCAGCGACGTCGCCGTGGAAATCGCCGCATAGACCGTATTGGGTATCGCGACCGTACCGCCGGCGTCGGTGCCGATCAGGTTGCCCTGGATCGTCAGCCCGTCGCTCGGCCGCTGCAGCACCACGCCGCCGAACAGGCCGCTGATCAGGTTGCGCGCGGCCGGCTGCGTGCCGCCGATCCGATAGGGGCCGCCGCCGAGGTCGAAGATGCCGAAGCCCCGGCCCGCGCTGCCCGTTGTCGCCGCGGCGCTGCCGAGAATATCCGTGCCGAGGAAACAGCCTTCGACCGCGTGCGCCGCGGTACCGGCGAGCTGGATCTGGCGTGCGAAGCGGCTGATGACGAGACCGCGCAGCGTGCTGGCGGCCTGTGCCGGGAAATTCAGCGAGATCTCGATGCCATTTTGCTGATTGCCCGATGCCGTGCCGGGAGTGATTTCGATCTTCAGCACGGTGTCGAGACCGCCCTGGTCCGGTGTGCGCGTGTTCGGCGCGGCGCCGGGCTGGCTGTAGCCGTCGATCACGACGGGCTGCTCGATGGCCGGCAGCGCGGTGGCGCCGACCGTGATGCGCCAATACCCGCCGCCGGCCTGATAGCCCGGATCGCCGGGCGGCAGCGCGAACTCGATGCGGTCGGCAACGGCATCGGCGTTCGCGCGCAGCAGCGCGCCGCGCAGCGAACAGTCGCCGGCCACGGCCGGCAGGCAGTCGACGAGCGCGGCGTCGGAGCTCGTATCGACGGTGTAGGTCGCCGCCGGGGCGAGACCCGGCAGCAGCAGGACGGCGAAGAGGCGTAGCGGGGTCATGGCGGATTCCGGTGGGCGCGGCGGCAGTGCCGATCGCACGTACGTCCGACACGGTGCCCGCCTGACAGTCGTGCGCAGGCTTTCGCACCATGACGCCCGCAGCCTGCCGCACAATGCGCCCGGTACCGGCGGCGGAGCACGGCGATGCGGTGGACGATGGCGATGGTGGTGGTCTTGCTGTCGTGCAGTGCTGCGACGGCGGCACGCGTCGTGCCCGTGTCCGACGTCGCGGCGTTGCGCGCGGCGCTGTCGGCGGCCGCGCCCGGCGACGACATCGTGCTCGCGGCCGGCACCTATGCCGTCGACGGCAATCTGAACTGCGCGGCGAACGGCAGGGCGGACGCGCCGATCCGCGTGCGCGCGGCCATGCCGCGCAGCGTGACCCTGCGCTTCGGCAGCGGCGGCGGCATCGTCGAAGGCTTCCGCATCAGCGGCGCCTGGTGGCAGCTCGACGGACTGGACATCGAAGGCGCCTGCGCCGTCGACGCCGACTGCGAGCATGCCGTGCATGTGTTCGGCGATGCCGAACATCTGCTGCTGAGCGACAACGTGATGCGCGACTTCAACGCGCAGCTCAAGAGCAACGGCGTCGCCCTGGGCGGCGTCTACGTCTATCCCGACGACGCTATCGTCCAATACAACCGCTTCCACGACACGCGCGCGCGCAATACGGCCAATCCCGTGGCCAAGCTCGACGTGGTTGGCGGGCGCCGCTGGACCGTGCGCGGCAATACCTTCCACGACTATCAGAAGCTCGGCGGCGACGGCGTCAGCTATGCGGCCTTTCTCAAGGGCAATTCGCGCGACGGTGTGTTCGAGCGCAATCTCGTGCGCTGCAGCCAGGCATTCACCGGCGGCGTGCGCCTGGGTCTGTCTTTCGGCGGCGGCGGCACCAGTCCGGATGCGATCTGCGAGGACGGCAGCTGCACTCCGGAACATCAGTCGGGCATCATGCGCAACAACATCGTGATGTCCTGCAGCGACGTCGGCATCTATCTCAACAAGGCGGCGAACACGCGGCTGCAGCACAACACGCTGTATGCGACTGCCGGCATCGACGTGCGCTTCGCCGCGTCGACGGCCGAGATCCGCAACAACCTGCTCGGCGGCGCGATACGTCTGCGCGACGGCGGCACGAGCACGAATGCCGGCAATCTCAGCGGCGTGACCACGGCCAGCTTCGCTGCCTGGTTCCAGGCGCCGGACGCGGCGGATTTCCGCCTGCGCGACGGCGCTGCCCTGGTCAACCTCGGCGTGGCCGCGCCGCGGACCGTCGAGGATTTCTGTGCCAACCGGCGCAGCGACGGCGCGCCCGACCTGGGCGCTCTGGAGTACGACGCCCAGCACCGCTGCGCGACCGACAGCGGCGGTGGCGTGCCGCTGCGCCTGTTCGCCGACGATTTCGACGGCTAGTGCGGAGCGGTGCGCCGGGGCCTCGCGGCCCCGGCGGTTCAGTTCACTGGAAGCCGTTGGCGAAGACGCGGTCCGGCAGGAATTCGTCGGCGCCGATGTCGCTGGGCGCAATGCGTCGCTGGCGGTCGAGGTCGTCGACGACTTCGGCCAGGTTCTGGCCCGCATCGATCGCCGCGCTGCCGACGGGCAGGTGGCCGTCGCTGGAAACCGTCAGCGCGGTCTGGATGCTGTGGGCGTCGGCATTCAGTGCGGCGCGCCACTGCGCCAGCGTGCCGCCGCTTTCGATCGGACTGCCGGGGCGCTGGTCGACGAAGACGCAGGCGCCGGCGGCATCGAAGAATGCGTTGTAGTCGCTGCCCGGACTGCCGCTGAGGCCGTCCAGCCCGCCGAGTTCCTGCGAATGGCGGATGCCGACGCAGTTGCCGCCGTTCTGGATCACGAGGTTGTTGCGCACGCGCGCGCCGATGTTCGGCGGCCGTCCCGCCTCGGGTTCGTAGTCCTGCAAGGTGACGCCGTAGTACAGCGCCGCGTGGCCGGCCTGCGCCGCGTCGACGATGGTGTTGTTCGCGACGAGGGCATTGCGCGAGGCATACAGTCCGATGCCGGCATAGCGCGTATGCCGCACGACGTTGTTGCGCACGATGCCGTCGATGGCTTCGTAGTAGTCCGGATTGGCCGCCGTGTCGAAGTATTCGGGGCTGGTGTCGAAGCCGACGAGGATGCCGGCCTCGCCGGCGTTCTCGATGCGGTTGCGCTGCACGACCGCGTTGCGCGCGCCGCCCTTGAAGTACACGCCGGTCGTTGCAGTGTCGTGGATGTAGTTGTCCTCCACGAGCATGTTCGCCGCGTTGACGTTGTCGATGCCTTCGGCGTTCTTGTCCTCCGGCGGCGTGCCGGCCGGATAGCCGGCGCCGGAGTCGTAGATCTCGCAGCGGCGTATCGTCGCGCGGTCGCTCCTCGGCGTGATCTTGACCACGTCGCGGCCGCTGCCGTGCAGCCTGCAGTCCTCGATCACGACGTCCGTCGCGCCGTGGCCGCTCTCGCCGCCGGGCCGGTACCAGTCGGTCTGCAGGAACACGGTGTAGTAGTAGCCGCCGCTGATTTCCAGACGCGAGATCCGGCTGCCCGAGGCATCCGGGTCGATCTGCACGCAGACCGTGTCGGGCAGGTCGATCGGGCAGGCGATATGCGCCCATTCGCCCGGCTGGCTGCGCAAGGTCAGCGGCAGGCGCAGGCGCACTTCGGTTTCGGCATAGACGTTGTTGCCGGGTGGCCCGCGCAGGGTGATCGTGTCGCCGGCGGTGACGATGCCGCTGGCCGGATCGACGACGTGGCTGACGCTGCGGAACGGCTGGCCGATGGAGCCATTGCCGCTGACGTCGCTGCCGCTCGTGGAGACGTACCATTCGGCAGGCCAGGCGGGCAGGGCGGCCAGAACCAGCAGTGAGAATCCGGCCGCGAGGCGGCCCGGGCGGGGGTAGGGCAGGAAGGGCATGACGGTCGGTCCCGCAGCCGGTCGAGCGCGATACGGCGTGCGGCCGTCGCGGCGCCGCTCGACCGGTTGCGTGCCGCTGCCCTGCGTACGCCGCGACATTCGGCGGCCTGACATGAAGGGCCTGGCGCAAATCCTCGACGGGCGCACAGTCGCTCTGTCGATCCGGCCCCGGACGCGTCGCCGCAGGCTGCTAGACTGCGGCCGCTGACGAGGCGGGGACGGGACGACGGTGCAGCAGGACGGCGGCGTGACGCAGTTGCTGAGGCAATGGCAGCAGGGCGATGGGCAGGCCCTCGACGCGCTGCTGCCGCTGGTCTACGACGAGCTGCGCCGCATCGCCGCGCACGAACTGCGCAGCCATCGCGGCCACGACACGCTGCAGCCGACGGCGCTGATCAATGACGTGTTCGTGCGCCTGCTCGGCACGCAGACCCTGGACATCGGCAACCGCAAGCACCTGTATACGACCGCGGCCAAGCTCATGCGCCAGATCCTCATCGACCGTGCGCGGGCGCAGCTGCGCGACAAGCGCGGCGGCGGCCAGTGGCAGCGCGCGGATTTCGTCGAGGCCATGGCCCTGCCGATCGAGCAGGACACCGATCTGCCGGCACTGGATCAGGCCCTGACCGCGCTCGATGCGCTGGATGCGCGCATGGCGCAGATCGTCGAGCTGCGCTATTTCGTCGGCCTGGAGGTCGTCGAGGTCGCCGCGCTGCTCGGCGTGGACGAGCGCACGGTGTACCGCGACTGGGCCATGGCGCGCGCCTGGCTGCGGCAGCGCCTGGATGCATGACGCGCACGCGGCATGTCAGTTCCGCGGCGACTTCGACGTAAGCCCGGCCATGCCAGCCAGGCCGATCCGCCGATGAACGCTGCCGATTTCCGCAGGCTGCGCGATGCGTTTCATTCCGTCGTCGCGCTGGCTGCCGGCGAGCGCGACGCGCAACTGCAGGCGCTGGCCGCGCAGGATCCGGCGCTGCACGACGGCGTGCGCGGCCTGCTCGCCAACCTGGTCGAGGACGATCTGCAGGCGCCCGCGGCGACGCCGCGGCAGATCGGTCCGTACCGGCTCGGTCCCTTGCTCGGCAGCGGCGGCATGGGCGAGGTCTATCGCGCTGAACGCACGAGAGGCGGCTTCGAGCAGTGCGTCGCGCTGAAGCTCGTGCGCGGCGGCGGGTTGACACAAGCGCTGACCCAGCGCTTTCTGCGCGAACGGCAGATCCTGGCGCGGCTGGCGCACCCGAACATCGCGCGCCTGGTCGACGGCGGCTTCACCGCCGCGGGCCAGCCCTGGCTCGCCATGGAATACGTGGATGGCGAACGCATCACGCAATACGCGCAGCGGCAGCGCCTCGATCTTGCCGCGCGTGTCGCACTGGTCGGGCGCGTGGCTGCGGCCGTGGCCTATGCACAGCGCAATCTCGTCGTGCATCGCGACATCAAGCCGGCCAACATTCTTGTCGGCGCCGACGGCGCGCCCAAGCTGCTGGATTTCGGCATCGCCAAGCTGCTCGACGACGACGGCGGCGAGCAGACGCGTACCGCGCTGCGCGCGATGACGGCGCGCTATGCGGCGCCGGAGCAGATTGCCGGCGAGCGCACGACGACGGCGACCGACGTGTATGCACTGGGCGTGCTGCTGTTCGAGCTGGTCAGCGGCCGTTCGCCGTATGCGAGCGCCGATGCCGGCGACGTCGACTGGGCCGGTGCCGTGCTGCGCGAGGCGCCGCGCGGCCTCGCGACAGCCTGTCTGTCGAGTTACACGCCCCGCGAGCGGCGCCGGCTCGGCGCGCTCGACCGCATCGTGCGCAAGGCGCTGGCCAAGTCGCCGGCGCAGCGCTACGTCGGCGCTGCGGCGCTGGCCGACGACCTCGACGACTGGCTGGCCGGCCGCGCGCTGCGCAGCGGCATCGGCGGCGCGCGCGAGCAGACGCGTCAACTGCTGCGGCGCTATCGCTGGCCGCTGGCGGTGCTGGCGGCCGTCGTCGTTGCGCTGGGCACCGGCGCATTCGCCGCGCTGCGCGAGGCGCGCATTGCCGATGAGCAGGCACGGGTCGCGCGCGCGCATCTGTCGGCGCTGCTCGGCGTGCTCGGCGCGGCCAATCCGCAGCACTATGCCGGCCGCGATCCGCATGCGAGCGAGTTTCTGAGCGCGGCGGCGCAGACTCTGCAGCGCGAGCACGCCGGCGATACCGCGCTGCTGCAGCTCGCGCTCGGCGAGATCGGTCACGGCCTGATCAATCTCGGCAAGCCGCACGAGGCCGAAGTGCTGCTGCGCGCGGCAGCGGCCGAGCTGGAGCGCGACCCGGCTGCGGGCGCCGTGCGCAAGCTCGGCATCTACAAGCTGCTCGCCGCGGTGCAGGACGAGCCGCGCTACCGCGACGATCTGCGCGCAACCGCCATGCGCGTCGAAGCGCTGGCCGGCGAGGTGCCGGCGGCCGCGGCGCTGGATGCGCTAGGCAGTGCGGCCGGCGCGCTGGCCAAGCTCGGCGAATTCGACCGCGCCGCGGCGCTGTTCGTCCGCGGCGATGCCTTGCTGCCGCAGGTGGACGACAGCCGGCCGGGCGCGGTGGAGAACTATCTGCGTCAACGCGGCTGGAGTGCATTGCGTGCGTTCGATCTGACCCGGGCCCGCGCTTCGCTGCAGGGGGCGCAGGAACGCATCGCGGCGACGCCGTCGGCGTTTTCGGCGATGCGCCGCGCCGAAGGCGAGCTGCTGCTCGCCCAGACCGCGCTGGCACAGCGCGACATGGCGGCGGCGGCCGCGCATCTGCAAGCCGCCGCGCCGGTCTACGAGCGCGAATACCCGGCCGGACACGGCGAGCGCGCGAACCTGTCGCTGGCTCAGGCGCAACTGGCCTTGCTGCAGGGTGATACGGCGGCCGCGCAGGGCGCGCTTGCGGCGACGGCGGCGGCGCTCGACGCGCCCGGAGCCAGCCCGCGCGATCGGGCCGCGCGTTTCTGGATCGCGGCCGACATCGCCGCGCAGCGCGGCGATTGCGTCGCCGCCACTGCCACGGTCACGCAGGCCGAAGCGGCCGTGGCCGCGCTGCAACCGGTGCTGCCGCGCGATCGTGCGCTGCTCGCTGCCGTACAGCAGCGTGTCGCGCAGCACTGTGCCGCGCGCTGACGCTGCACGGCGGCGCTTCAGGCTCCGGAGGCGACGCGGCCGCGCAGCGAGTTCGTCATCGCCTCGGTGATGATCACGTCGACGAACTGGCCGACCATGCGCGGATCGCCCGGGAAGTTCACGTAACGCATGTTCTCGGTGCGGCCGGTCATCTCGTTGGCGTTCTTGCGGCTGGCGCCCTCGACGAGCACGGTCTGGCGCGTGCCGATCATGGCCTGGCTGATGCGGTTGGAATTCTCGGTCACCGCGGCCTGCAGGCGCTGCAGTCGCGCATGCTTGACCTCGGCGCTGGTGTCGTCGTCGAGATTGGCCGCCGGCGTGCCCGGGCGCTTGGAGTAGATGAAGCTGAAGCTCTGGTCGAAGCCGACGTCCTCGATCAGCTTCATGGTCTTGTCGAAATCCGCATCGGTCTCGCCCGGGAAGCCGACGATGAAGTCCGACGAGATCGAGATGTCGGGTCGCACTGCGCGCAGTTTGCGGATCTTCTGCTTGAACTCCAGCGCGGTGTAGCCGCGTTTCATCGCTGCGAGCACGCGGTCGGAGCCGGCCTGCACCGGCAGGTGCAGATAGTTCGCCAGCTTGGGCACGCTGGCATAGGCCTCGACCAGCGAGTCGGAAAATTCCAGCGGATGCGAGGTCGTGAAGCGGATGCGGCCGATGCCGTCGAGCTGGGCGATCGCGTGGATCAGCAGGGCCAGGTCGGCGATGCTGCCGTCGTGCATGGGGCCGCGATAGGCGTTGACGTTCTGGCCGAGCAGGTTGACCTCGCGCACGCCCTGGTCGGCCAGCGCGGCGACTTCGGCGACGACGTCGTCGAACGGCCGGCTGACCTCGTCGCCGCGCGTATACGGCACGACGCAGAAGGTGCAGTACTTGGAGCAGCCTTCCATGATCGAGACGAACGCGCTGGGGCCTTCGGCGCGCGGCTCGGGCAGCCGGTCGAACTTCTCGATCTCGGGGAAGGAGATGTCGACCTGCGCCTTGCCGGTGCGGCGCTTGGCTTCGATCATCTCGGGCAGGCGATGCAGGGTCTGCGGGCCGAACACCAGATCGACGAACGGCGCGCGCTTGACGATGGCTTCGCCTTCCTGCGACGCGACGCAGCCGCCGACGCCGATGACGACGTTGCCGTTGGCTTTCTTGAGCTCGCGCCAGCGGCCGAGCTGGGAGAACACTTTCTCCTGCGCCTTCTCGCGGATGGAGCAGGTGTTGATCAGGATGACGTCGGCCTCCGCCTCGTTCTCGGTCAGCTCCAGGCCGTGGGCGGCGCCCAGCACGTCGGCCATCTTGGACGAGTCGTACTCGTTCATCTGACAACCGTGGGTTTTGATGAACAGCTTGCCGGCCATGGGGCGAAACCAAAAAAGCGAATGGACTCGGTAGTTTACGCGGCTTTCCCGACGCCCGCCAGCGCAGCGGGAACCCCGGCGCAATCGGGTGGTCTTGGAATTTCGCGTTTCCTGTCAGAAACTTGCCCCCACAAGTTGGGGAACCTCTGAACAATACGCAACGCGGTTTCGGCAGCGGTGTCGCCGGAATCCCGGGCGCGTCGGACGGGGCGCGCGGCGGGCGTTCGGCGGGCTGCGGGACAGCAGAGGGCACAGGATGCGTGCCGCGGCCATGTGTTCAGGTTTTTCCTTGAGGATTGCATGAAGTCATCTCCACGCCATCGCCGCGTACGCTGGCTGGCCGCCCTGGTTCTGGCGGGCCTGGCTGCACCGGCATTCGCCGGCGGCCTGTACCGCTGCAGCGGCAGCAACGGCGAACTGGCCTATACCAACAAACCGGCCGGCTACGCGAACTGCGTACAGGTCGCCAACTATGCCGACAGCACGGCCAAGCCGGTCACTGCCGCGACGGCGCCGGCCATGTCGCAGCCGACCTTCTCGGTCGAGGCGGTCAAGCCGCCGGCCGCTGCCGGCACGCCCACACCGGCCGCGGTCGCCGCGGCGCCGCCGCAGCCGCAGGGGCAATGGCAGTACCGCGAAGGCTCGGCGTCCGGCGCCGCGCCGGATGCGCCCGCGGCTCCGGCCGCCTCCGGCGAATCGCCGAAGGTGCTGCGCGGCGCGGTCTACAAGATCAGCAAGAGCAATGGCATCACCGAGTACACGAACATCCGCCCGGCCGGCAAGCGCTACCAGGTGCTGTTCACCTATATCTCGACCTGTTTCGCCTGCGACGTGCATTCGCGCATCAACTTCGCCTCGACCCGGCTCAACCGCGATGCGTTCCGCGCCGAGATCGCCGCGGCCGCGGCGGAATTCGGTGTCGACGAATCGCTGCTGCGCGCGGTCGTGCATGCGGAGTCGGCGTTCAATCCGAATGCGCTGTCGAACAAGGGGGCGCAGGGGCTGATGCAGCTGATGCCGGGCACGGCCGACGACCTCGGCGTGGACAATCCGTTCGACGCGGTGCAGAACATCCGCGGCGGCGCGCAGTATCTGGCGCAGCAGCTCAAGACCTTCCAGGGTAACGAGAAGCTGGCCATGGCCGCCTACAACGCCGGCCCGGCCAACGTCAGCAAGTACGGCGGCGTGCCGCCGTTCGACGAGACGCGGGTCTACGTCGAACGCGTGTCGACCTTGCGCGAGCGCTACCGCCAGTCGAACTGAGGCGCGGCCGTACGGAACGGTTCCGGCGAGGAAGTCGCTGCGGATGACGACGTCTGCGCGGTGGGCGCGGCGCCGCCGGGAGAACGGATTTCCCGCGCGCGTGCCGGCGAAGACGCACGGCAGCCGCGCGCGGTTGCCGGCTCGGGTTTGCCGGCGGCTCAGCCGTTCGGAATCTGCATGCGATTGAGCACGGGACGCTGCACGAGCTCGGCGTCGGCCTCAAATGCGATGCCGGCGCGCAGGCCGGTCACATGCACTTTCGTGCCCGGGGCCAGCGCGGCCTCGCGCTTGCGCAGCTCCAGCGGATCGTCGATCTCTTCGCCGTTGAAGGTCAGCAGCACGTCGCCGGCCTGCAGGCCGGCCTGCGCGGCCGGGCTCTGCGGATAGATCGCGAGCACCTGGGCGCCGCGGGCCAGGCTGGCCACGTCGACATTGGCCGCGATCGGCAGGCGGCCGTATTCCACGCCGAGCCAGCCGCGCACGACGATGCCCTTGGCGATGATCTGGTCGAGCACGCCCTTGGCCGTGGCGACAGGTATCGCGAAGCCGATACCCTCGGCGATCTGGCGCTGCGGCACGTTGGCCGTGTTGATGCCGACGAGTTCGCCGCGGGCATTGACCAGGGCGCCGCCGGAATTGCCCGAGTTGATCGCCGCATCGGTCTGGATGAATTCCTCGTAGGCCCACTGGTCGAGCTGGCGGCCGATCGCGCTGGCGATGCCCATGGTCACGGTCTTGCCCAGGCCGATCGGGTTGCCGATCGCCAGCACCACGTCGCCGACGTTGACCGGCGGCGCCTCGTCGAGCTTCATCGTGGGCAGGTCGCCGGCGTCGATCTTGAGCACGGCCAGGTCGGTGTCCTCGTCGCCGCCGACGAGGCGGGCGGTGGCGATGCGGCCGTCGTAGAGCAGCACCTGGATGTCGTTGGAGCGCGCGATCACGTGGTTGTTGGTCAGCACGTAGCCGTCGGCGCTGACGATGACGCCGGAGCCGAGGCTCTGCTCGCGCCGGTAGGACGGCGGGCCGACGCTGATGCCGCCGAACATGCGCTGGGTCAGCGGGTCGACCTGGACCAGCCGCCGCTGTGCGGCGACGACCTTGTTCGCGTAGATGTTGACCACGGCGGGCGCGGCGCGGGCGACGGCCTCGGCATAGGAGAACGGCGCGGTACCGGTACCGGCGGCCGGGGCCGCGACACTGGCTGCGGCGACCGGTGCGGCGACGCCGGCCGGCGCCGGTGCGGGCTCGCCGCGCAGCCGCGCCGGAACGTCGGGCCACAGGCGCGTGACGACGAAGGCGATGGCCAGGCCGAGGGTAGCGAATTGCAGCACGAAGGCGAGCGCGCGGAACGCGGGTTTCATGACTAATCCAAGGAAGGCGCGGGCGCGTTGCAACGGGCCGCAGCGGGCGGCAGGTTTGATTGTGCGCTGCCGGTTCAGTCGCTAAACTAACACGATTTTTGGGGCCAGCCGTCACGTGAGCCGGTGATCCGGCAGCAGGCTTAGTCTTCAGCGGCACGCAGCGACGGTCGGCGCGGAAACGTTTCCGCGGCCGCGGCGACATTGCGGCGAGCCGGTGCAGCCGGGCACGACGACCCCGAACGTATTCCCAAGTATTGAACCGGAGACCCGGATGGCGAACGAAGGCGTCAATCATGGCCGCCGTCGGTTCCTCACGGCCACGACTGCAGTCGTCGGCGGTGCAGGTGCCCTCGCAGCGGCAGTGCCATTCATCAAGACCTGGTTGCCCAGCGCCAAGGCGAAGTCCGCCGGTGCGCCCGTGCAGCAGGACATCAGCAAGATCGAAGTCGGCCAGATGGTCATCACCGAGTGGCGCGGCCAGCCGGTGTGGATCGTGCGCCGTTCGCCCGAGCAGCTCGGTGCGCTGGCCTCGCTGAACACGCGCCTGCGTGATCCGGAGTCCAAGAACACGGACCAGCAGCCCAAGTACGCGCAGAACCTCTACCGTTCGATCAAGGAAGAGTGGCTGGTCATGATCGGCGTCTGCACCCACCTGGGCTGCTCGCCGAAGTTCCATGGCGAAATCAAGCCCGAGCCGTTCGACGCGGACTGGAAGGGCGGCTTCTTCTGCCCCTGCCACAAGTCGCGCTTCGACATGGCCGGCCGCGTGTTCCAGGGCGTGCCCGCACCGACCAACCTGAAGGTGCCGGACTATCACTTCGCCGACGACAAGACGCTGATCATCGGCGTCAAGCCGGAAGGAGCCGCGTAATGGCCACGTCCCGTATCCAAAGCGCCGTCGCCGGCCTGCAGGAGTGGTTCAACTACCGCGCCGCGGCGTTCGGTCCCATGTACCGCAAGCACATGTCGGAGTACTGGGCGCCGAAGAACTTCAACCTCTGGTACTACTTCGGTTCCCTCGCGCTGCTCGTGCTGGTCAACCAGATCGTCACCGGCATCTTCCTGACCATGCACTTCAAGCCCAGCGCCGCGGAATTCGCGCCGGGCATCTCGCAGGCGTTCGCATCGGTCGAGCTGACCATCATGCGCGACGTCGAGTGGGGCTGGCTGATCCGCTACATGCATTCCACGGGCGCGTCGGCGTTCTTCATCGTCGTCTATCTGCACATGTTCCGCGGCCTGCTCTACGGTTCGGCGCAGAAGCCGCGCGAGCTGGTCTGGCTGCTCGGCATGCTGATCTACCTCGTGCTGATGGCCGAAGCCTTCATGGGCTACGTACTGCCCTGGGGCCAGATGTCGTTCTGGGGCGCCAAGGTCATCATCTCGCTGTTCGGCGCGATCCCGATGGTCGGCGACTCGCTCGTCGAGTGGATCATGGGCGACTACCTGCCGGCCGACGCGACGCTGAACCGCTTCTTCGCGCTGCACGTCGTCGCGCTGCCGCTGGTGCTGCTGCTGCTGGTCGTGCTGCATCTGGCCGCGCTGCACGAAGTCGGTTCCAACAATCCCGAAGGCATCGACATCAAGAAGAAGAAGGATGCCAGCGGCAAGCCGCTCGACGGCATCGCCTTCCATCCGTACTACACGGTCAAGGATCTGTTCGGCGTCGGCTTCTTCCTGACGATCTGCGCGTTCGTACTGTTCTTCGAGCCGACCTTCGGCGGCTGGTTCCTCGAACACGACAACTTCGTCGCGGCGAACCGTCTCGTGACGCCGGAGCACATCAAGCCGGTGTGGTACTACACACCGTACTACGCGATGCTGCGCGTCGTTCCCGACAAGCTGTTCGGCGTGCTGACCATGTTCGGTGCGATCGCGATCCTGTTCCTGGTGCCGTGGCTGGATCGCAGCCCGGTCAAGTCCTACCGCTACCGCGGCTGGATCTCCAAGGTCGCCCTGGCGCTGTTCGCGTTCTCGTTCATCTGGCTCGGCAAGATCGGCGCCGGCCCGGGTACCGACCCGGTCGAGACCATCGTCGGCCGCGTGCTGACCTTCATCTACTTCGCATTCTTCATCACCATGCCGCTATGGACGAAGAGCGATTCCACCAAGCCTGTTCCGGAGCGGGTGCCCGCGCATGATTAAGAACGCCATGACCAAGCTGGGTCTTTCGCTGGCCGTCGCGTTGACCTCGATCGCGCCGGCCGCCCTGGGCAGCAGCGGCGGCAAGATGCCGTCGGCCAATACGCGTCCCGACAACATCGCCTCGGTGCAGCGCGGCGCCAAGCTGTTCTTCAACTATTGCGTCGGCTGCCATTCGCTGCAGTTCGTGCGTTACTCGCGCCTGGCCGACGACCTCGGCCTGACCGAAGACCAGGTGATGCAGAACCTGAACTTCACGGGCGCGAAGTTCGGCGACACCGTCGTCTCGTCGATGCCGTCGGCCGATGCGGCGGTCTGGTTGGGCAAGGCGCCGCCGGATCTGTCGCTGGAAGGCCGCTCGAAGGGGCCGGACTGGGTCTACAACTACCTGAAGTCGTTCTACATCGACCACTCGCGTCCGCTGGGCTGGAACAACGCCTTGTTCCCGGGCGCCTCGATGCCGAACGTGCTCTGGGAAATGCAGGGCAGCCAGCACGCCGCCTTCGAACCCAAGCAGAAGAAGCAGGAAAAGTGCTCCGGCACGCCGGCCGAAGGCTGCAACAACGGCGTGCATGAAGTCGAAGCGTGCGCCGAAGGCCGCACCGAGATCGACGGCAAGTGCCTCGTGCATCTGGAAGTCGAAACCGCCGGCACGCAGACCGCGCAGCAGTTCGACGAGACCGCGCGCGACCTGACCGCATTCCTGCAGTACGCCGCGGAACCGGCCGTGCTGCAGCGCCAGAAGCTCGGCGTCTGGGTCGTGCTCTACCTTGCGTTCTTCACGTTCCTGGCCTGGCTCCTGAAGAAGGAGTACTGGAAGGACGTGCACTGAGCCCGCGCCGGCGCGGCGGCCCGACTGCCGCGCCGGCCTCTCTCCTGAGCGACGCCGTCCGCGGCGACGGGGCCCGGCAACCCGCCCCGGCGGCTGCTTCGACCGTCCTGCCGGCATCCGCCGCGTTGCCGGTGGCCCTGACCGGGTTTTCTCCGGCTAGGCGAATGCCTGGGCGCGTAGTAGATTCGGCGCAGGCGGCCGCGGACGGTCGCCGCACCGTGTCAGGGGAGAGGCATGGCCTTGAGCACCCGTTCGCGCACGATCCTCACCTTGTATTCGGCCCGCGATTGCGTCCACTGCCATCGCATCCGTCTGATCCTCGCCGCCAAGGGCGTCAGCTACGACCTGCTGCTGGTCGATCCGGCCAGACCGCCGGAAGATCTGATCGACCTGAATCCGACGCAGAGTCTGCCGACCCTCGTCGACCGCGATCTCGTGCTCTACAACACGACCGTGGTCGCCGAATACCTCGACGAGCGCTATCCGCATCCGCCGTTGATGCCGATTGATCCGCTGTCGCGGGCTCGTCTGCGTCTGGCCATTGCGCGCATGGAGCAGGACTGGCTGCCGCTCGTGGAGCAATGCGCGGGCAGCGGCAAGAACTCGGAGGCCGCGCGCAAGCGTCTGCGCGAGGCGCTGATCGGCGCCTTGCCGCTGTTCAAGGCGGCGAAGTTTTTCCTGAATCCCGAAATGAGCCTGGCCGACTGCGCACTGGCGCCGTTGATCTGGCGCCTGCCGAGCCTCGGCGTCAGCCTTCCGCGCGAGGCGCAGACCATCAACGAATACGGCGAACGCATCTTCCGCAATCCCGGCTTCACCCGCAGCCTGACCCCAGACGAGAAATTGTTGCGTGACTGACAATGACGCCGGCGCGACCGGCATGAGCTCGAACCGGCCGTATCTCGTGCGCGCGATCCACGAGTGGATCAGCGACAACAACCTCACGCCTTATCTGCTCGTCGATGCGGCCTGGCCCGGCGTGGCCGTGCCGCCGCAGGCGGCCAAGGACGGTCGTGTCGTGCTGAACATCGCGCCGCGCGCCGTCGCCGGCCTGGAGCTCGGCAAGGACTGGATACGCTTCAACGCCCGCTTCGGCGGCGTCAGCCACCGCGTCGAAGTGCCGGTCGGCGCCGTGCTCGCGATCTATGCCCAGGAGAACGGGCAGGGCATGATGTTCCCGGCCGAAGATGTGCCGCCGTCTCCGCCGCCGGCCGGCAGCGACGGCGAGGCGCCGGCGAAGAAGGGCGGCCACCTGCGCGTCATCAAGTGAACCGGCGCGTCGGCCATTGGCCGGCGCGCGCGGATCCGCCGGGACCGGTCTTCAGTGCAGCCGGGCGGCCGACGCCAGCGCCGGGTCATCGGCGCGCAGCGGCAGGCTGAAATTCTCCAGCCGGTCGCCGTCGAACTGCAGGCTGCCCGGGTGGCGGTTCGAGCCGTCGGTGCTGACTTCGAAGCTGTAGTGGCGGCGCAGCGCGAACTGTCCCGAACGCAGTCTGACGAGTGCGATGCGGCGCAGGCTGACGGACTGGTCCAGGAACTGCACGCCGGCCTGGGTGCAGAGATGGCGGCTGGCGTGGACGGCGCGGTCACGGGCGCGCAGCGACGCCTGCCAGAGCAGGGCGCAGCCGCCGACGAGGATGAGTAGCAGCATGGCTTCGATCATCGGGGCAGTGTGGTGCCGCGTTCGCCGAATCTCAACACGCGACTGCCGCTCGGATCGCAATCGCGATGCGCAGCAGGACACGCCCACGCGGGGGTGACTGTCCTTACAATGGCGCCTCGACTGGATTCGCCACGTACAGGGGAGTGCGAAGACCCGTGATCGAAATACCCGGCTATCAGATCAAGCGCGAGATCGGTCAGGGCGGCATGGCCAGCGTCCATCTCGCCGTGCAGACCTCGCTGGAACGCCAGGTCGCGCTCAAAGTCATGTCGCCGGCGCTGGCGGCCGACCCGACCTTCACGCGGCGCTTCCTGCAGGAAGCGCGTACCCTGGCGTCGCTGGCCCACGCCAACATCGTGCAGGTGTTCGACGTCGGCGTGACGCCGAACCAACTGCACTATTTCTCGATGCAGTACCTGCCCGGCGGCGACTTCGTCGCGCGCGTGCAGCGCGGGCTCGACGAGAGCGAGCTCAAGCGCGTGCTGACCGGCGTGGCCAGGGCGCTGGCCTACGCCCACGAGCGCGGCTATGTGCACCGCGACGTGGCGCCCGGCAACATCCTGTTCGACTCGGCCGACAACCCGGTGCTGACCGACTTCGGCATCGCCCTGGCGGCCAGCCAGGCGACGCGCATCACCAGCACGGGTTTCTCGGTCGGTACCAGCCACTACATGAGCCCGGAACAGGCGCGCGGCGGCGACGTCGATGCACGCTCGGACCTCTACAGCCTCGGCGTGCTGGCCTGGTACGGCCTGACCGGCAAGCCGCCTTACGACGGCGCCGACGGCTTTGCCGTTGCCTATGCCCATGTGTTCGAGGCGATTCCGCGCCTGCCCGAAGCCCAGGCCCACTGGCAGGAGCTGATCGACCGCTGCCTGGCCAAGGATCCCAAGGACCGCTACGCCGACGCCGCGCAGGTGCTGGCCGCCGTCGAAGCCGTCGCGGTGCCGCAGCGCGGCCGCAACGGTGACGCGGCCGAACCCGTGGCGGCGGCCAAGCCGGCGGCGGCGACCGTCGCGATCGCGCGACCCGATGCGGCCAAGCCGGCCGTGGCCGCGAAGTCCGCGGCACCGGCCAGGCCGGCCGCTGCGCCGGCGAAGGCGGCCAAGCCCGCCAGGCCGGCCGAGGCCATTGCGGGGGCGCGGCGCGGCGGCGGAATCTGGCTGGCGGTCGCCGGACTTGGCGTGGTCGGCGCGGCAGCGCTGGGCGGCTATCTCTGGTTCGCACGCGCGCCGGCACCGGGGGCTCCGGCCGCCGCAGCCACGACGCCGGCCGTCACGCCCGCGACCACGGCAGCGCCGGTTGCGCCGGCCGTCGCGACGACGCCGGCGCCGGCCGTGGCCGATCTGTCGACAGGCGAAACGACCGCGTCCGTGGAGCCGGCCGCGCTGGCCCTTGCCGAGTCCGGCAGTGATGCGATGCCGGAAAGTGCTGCGACCGACACGCCGGCCGCGGCCGACGACGCCACCGCGTCGGCCGACGCTGCGGCAGGCGCGCCCGACGCGCCGCCGTCGGGCCCGACGCCGCTGCTGCGCGAGGACGGCACGCAGGGCAGTCTGGCCGAGCTGCCGACGGTCGAGGATCCGGTGCAGAAGCTCGTGCGCCTGGGCCGCGGCGACCTGGCCGCGCAGCGCTACACGACGCCGCCGAACCAGAATGCCGTCGACCGCTTCAAGCTCGCGCTGCGCATCGACGCGCGCGACAAGGGCGCCAAGCAGGGCCTCGTCGACACGGCCAAGGCTTATGTGACGCTCGGCAACAAGGCGCAGTCGCTCGGCGATTTCGCCGGCATGAAGACGAATTTCGACAAGGCGCTGGAACTCGCCGCGATCGTGCCGGCCGAAGGCAAGCAGGTCGGCGACGAGGTGCGCCAGCGCCGCAGCAACCTGGCCGGTCCGCTGCTGGAGGACGCGCGCAAGGCCGCGGCGGAGTGGGACAAGGTCGCGGCCAAGGCGGCTTATGAAAAGGCGCTGTTGATCGACCCGAACAACGCCGTCGCGCAGGAAGGCCTGCGCAAGCTGCCGTCGATCGGCAGCGCCGGTTTCGTGTTCCGCGACAAGCTCGACGACGGCGGCCAGGGGCCGGATCTGGTCGTGCTGCCGGGCAATCGCATCGCTGCGGGCCGCTACGAACTCACGCGCGGCGAATTCCGCCGCTACTGGAGCGCTGGCGGCGCCAAGGGAGCGAAGGAAGTGTCCTGCCGTGATCGCGAGTCGGTATTCCGCAGTTCCAAGAAGCGCGGCTGGCAGAACCCGGACATCGAGCAGGACGATTCCCATCCGGTCGTCTGCGTCAGTTTCGAGCAGGCCCAGGGCTATGTGCGCTGGCTGTCGCAGCGCAGCGGCAAGACCTACCGCCTGATGACCTCGGCCGAGTTCGACAGCCTGGTTCGCGAGGCGGCCGCAGGCTGCGGCGGCGCGAATCTGGCCGATCAGGCCTTCAACAAGGCGTTCGATTCGCGCGCCGGTGCCTCCTGCGACGACGGCTTTGCCACGACGGCGCCGGTCGGCCGCTTCGCCGCCAGTCCCGCCGGCCTGTACGACCTCGACGGCAACGTGCGCGAATGGGTGGCTGAGCGCCGTGCGCGCGGCCGCAGCTGGCTGTCGCCGCCGGACAAGGAACAGGCCGATGCCAACGAAAGCGTCGGCTCCGACGTCGCGCTGAACACGCTGGGCCTGCGCGTGGTGCGCGAGTTGCCGTCGTCGCCTTAGCCGGGTTCGCCGGGATGTGGAAAACGGGCCGTTGCCCGTTTTCCCATCCCGTATGCAACGGTGTGTTCTGCGCGAACCGGATGCCGCTGCGCCGATTCGGCCGCTGCCCCGGGGCGGCCGGCTGCCGGCGCTTCGGTTTGCCCGCCGTACCGCGTTGATCTGGACAGCGCGACATCGCGTGCAGCGGACGTGAAGCCGGCCGCGGCAGGAGCCGCATTTGCACGAAGCTCGCTTGCGCGCTGTCGCAGGCGCCGCCTAAGCTGTCGGCGATAGCGCGCCCAGGGGACCGGGGCGGGTACCTACTACGATCAAGGGGCAGGATCGAATGAAGCTGATTTTTCCGAACGGCGAGCACGAGCCGGTAACTCTGAGCGAAGGCATCACCGCGATCGGTACCGCGGCTGAATGTCTGATCGTTCTGGCGGCTCCGGGCATCGCGCTGCGGCATGCGGAAGTGCATCTGCGCAACGGCCAGGCGCTGGTGCGCGTGCCCGATCCGCGCAACGTCGTCGTGCTGAACGGGCGCCAGGTCACCTCGGATACGGCGCTCAAGCCCGGCGATCTGCTGCTGTTCGCGAAGGTCGGCTGTCAGGTGATGGCGGCCCCGGAAAAAGCCGCTCCGGCGCCGACGGCGCCCAAGCCCGCAGTCAATGACGAGAACGACGGACGCACGCGTATCCGTCAGGCCCTGCCGAAGTTCATGCTCCGCGGCGTGTCGGGTTCGACCTTCGGCAAGACCTACGCACTGGTCGGCACCATGACCATAGGCCGCCAGCAGGATTGCGACATCAGCCTGCCCGGCGACGAGATCTCGCGCCACCATGCGCGCATCCAGGTGCTGCCCGACGGCGTCATGGTGGAAGACATGGGCTCGGCCAACGGCACGTTCATCAACGACAAGCGCGTGCATAGCGGCGTACTCAAGCCCGGCGAGGAACTGCGCCTGGATACCGTGCGCTTCCTGCTGATGTCGCCGGGCATGGATACCAGCAAGCCCACGCCCGCGCCGCCGCCGCCCGCCGTGCTCGAAAAGAGCGGCCCGGGCGCCGGCGTCTGGATAGCGATCGCCGTCGTACTGCTGGCGCTTGCGGCCGGCGCGGCGAAGTTCGCCGGCCTGTTCTGAGTCGTGCGCGGCGGCGCTTTTCGCGTCGCCGCGTCATCACGGCATCGCGGTGTGACTCTTCAAGCCCGCCGCTGCAGTTCGCATGAATCGTTGACGGCCCGCGGCCGCCGCGGGCAGCGGTCAGGCGGCCGTCGTGCGCTGCGCGTCGAGCTTCACGCGCATTGACAGGTCGATCGCACGCACGTGCTTCGTCAATGCGCCTATCGAAATGAAATCCACGCCGCTCGCGGCGATCGTGCGCAGGCGGGCGAGGTCGACGCCGCCGGATACTTCGATCTCGGCGCGGCCGCCGACATCGGCCACGGCGCGACCGAGATCCGCGTCGGAGAACTCGTCGAGCATGACGCGGTCGACGCCGGCGGCGAGCGCCTCGTGCAGTTCGTCGAAATTCTCGACTTCCACTTCGAGCAGCAGTTCCGGATGACGCGCACGCGCGGCGGCGACGGCGGCGCTCAGCGAGCCGGCGGCGGCGATGTGGTTTTCCTTGATCAGGATCGCATCGAACAGGCCGATGCGGTGGTTGCTGCCGCCGCCGCAGCGCACCGCATATTTCTGCGCGATGCGCAGCCCTGGCAGGGTCTTGCGCGTATCGAGGATGCGCGTACGCATGCCGGCAACCGCGGCGACGTGGGCCGCGGTCACGCTGGCCGTCGCCGACAGGGTCTGCACGAAATTCAGCGCGCAGCGCTCGGCTGAGACCAGCGCACGCGCATTGCCCTGCAGCTCGACGAAGGTCTGGCCGGCCGTCAGCCGGTCGCCGTCGGCGGCGAGCCAGCGGATCGCGACGGCGGGGTCCAGCATGCGGAAGCAGGCCTCGAACCAGTCCTGGCCGCAGAGCACGGCGGCCTCGCGCGTGATGACGTAGGCACTGGCCGTCGCCTCGGCCGGCAGCAGTTCGGCGGTGGCGTCGCCGCTGCCGAGATCCTCGGCCAGCGCGCGCTGAACGTCGGCGGCTACGAGGGCCGCCTCCGGTGGATCGAATCGCATGCGCACTCCGGGTGTTCGCTCAGTTCGGTGCGGCGGCGGCCGCGCCGGCAGCCGCGGCGGCCGGTGCGTTCCTGGCCGCGTGCGTGCTCTTGAGCCGTTCGACGATCGCATCGAGCGCACGGTCGAACAGCGGCACTTCCTCGAGCACGGTGATGCGCGCTTCGGCCAGATCGCTGGCCAGCTGCATCAGGGTGCGGTCGGCGACCTTCAGGCCTTTGCGATTGACGAACAGGTATTTCGAGCTGATCGGGCTGATCCAGGACAGCTTGGCGCGTTCCTTGGCGCCCTGCTCGTCGAGAAACTCGATCCAGGTGCCGACCTTGAGTTCGCGCACGGCCGTGACCCAGCGCTCCTCGACCGATTCCGGCGGCGGCGCGGGCGGGTCCTCTTCCTGGATCGCGCTCATGACGGACGCGCCGGCTTCGTGCGCCGATTCGGGCAGCGGATCGGTCAGCTCCAGCGCCGGCGCCTGCGTCACTGCGGTCGGCGCCACCGGTTGCAGCAGGGCCTGATAGAACACGTTGAGCTGCTGCATGAGCCGGCGCACGTCGGTCTCGTCGAACGCGACCGTGGCCAGGCCGTGACGCAGGGTCTTCTCCAGCTGTGGCAGCACGGCGGTCAGGCGCTCGCGCTCGGCGGCGTTCTGCTTGGGCTGCACGCTCCAGATCAGTTCGTCGGCGAAACGCAGTGCGTGGCGCCATTCGTCCGAACTGTCGCCCTGGCGCAGCAGCACGAGCACGAGGTAGTTGGCCCAGGGACGCGACAGCAGGTTGCGGATCATGTCCGGCATCGGCCGGTTCTCGATGCGCAGCATGATTTCGCGCGCGGCCTGACGGCGCGCCTCGAGCAGTTTTTCCCGACCGCGCGTGGCTTCGCCGGCACGCTGCTCGGCGAGTTCGGCACGGCGCTTGTTGGTGTCGGCGAACGTCTCGAAATCCACGCGCAGCCGGTCGAAGATGCCCAGGTCGTCCTCGAAATCCTTGAGCAGGGTTTCGACGACTTCCTTGACCTTGTCATAGAGGCGATGGTCGCGGTCGGATTCCTCCGACCAGCCCACGCAGGCCTGCGCGAGGCTGTCGAGCAGCACGCGCGCCGGATGCGTGCGGCGTGCGAACAGGTGCTTGTCGAGCAGTGCGACCTTGAGGAACGGGATCTGCAGGCGGCCGAGCATGGCCTGCATCTGCGCCGGCAGGTTGCGGTCCTGCAGGATGTACTCGAACAGCATGCCGACGAGGTCTATGGTGTCCTCGTCGGCGCCCGATACATTGGCGCCGTTCTCGCCGCGCAGCTTGCCGCCCTGGCCCAGCAGTTCTTCCTTGACGCGCAGGGCGACCTGGGCCGACTCGGCGGCACTCTGCAGGCTGAGGTTCTGCGACTGCAGGATCGACAGCGCCGACAGGATTTCGCCGGCATTGAGCGGCATCACGTTCGGGTTGTACGTCGCCGGCGTGTAGCCGGCGCCGGTGGCGAGGCTGTCGCTGCCTTCGCCGCGCCGCGTCGCGAGCAGCGCGCGCAGCGAACTGTAGAGGTTGGCCTGCAGTTCCGCCGCGGCCGCGTCGACCGGCACGTAGGACGCGCTCTCGGCCTGCTCCAGGCCCGGGATCGACGCCGGCGGCGCTTCGCCGGGGCGCGGCGGCGGGGCCGGGCTGCCCGGCTTGCGCGCGACGCTGGCGCGCATCTGCGGCAGCACCCCGGCATGCACGAGAAGCGCGTTGAGCTCGTCGTAGAACTGGTCGAGCCCGCCCATGACGTAGCGGTCGAACAGCTTGTAGATGATCAGGCGTACCGGCAGCTCGACTTCGAGCGCACCACAGGCGATGCGGAAGGCCTGCCCGACCGCGGCCGGGCTGACCGGGCTGTTGGTGTCCTCGACGCGCTGGTTGCTGATGTGCGAGAGGCGCTGGTTGATCGCGAACAGCACGCGCTGCAGGCGGTTCTCGGTCTTGGCGACCATGCTGGCGACGGCCAGCGACTCTTCGAGCTCGGTCTCCTCCACCAGCGACAGCTCGTTGCTGACGGCTTCGGGCTTGGCGGCGATGCCGCGGCCGGCGAGGAAGTCGACGAACTGGCGCGTCAGCTGTTCCTGGAAGCGCGACTCGATCGGCTGGCGCTTCTTGCGCACCTCGCGCATGCCGTCGAAGTACTGCGCCTGGATCGCGTTGTTGTCGGCCTTGCTGGCCAGATCGAACAGCGCGTCGTCGGCATTCTCGAACAGGGTCGTGGCGAGGCCGGTCAGGCGCTTGAGCGCATGGGCGCGGACCTGGGCCAGGGCCTCTGCCGGCTTCTCGCCGAGAGTGGCCGCCACGCTGCGCTGGTTGAGGTCGACTACCTTCGGGTTGTTGTCGTTAGCGCTCATAGGCCGCATGGGGAACACAGACTCGACGGTTCGGCGAAGTGCAGTGAAGATCGGAAATGCATCACGTTCCGGCTGTGAGCCATTTCGCAATTTGCTTCACGCGGGAAACGAGCTCAGCTGGGTCGTTCCTATGGCTTCGTCGGCCAGCATCACAGGGATGTCGTCCTCGATGCGATAGATGACTTTCCTGTCTGTCGTAACGAGTCCGGCAGCAAGAGGCGTGCCGACGGCAGCGCCGGCGACCGTCCTGACGTCGCCGGCGCGGATCGCGGCATTGACGACGTCCAGCTGCGGGCGGCTGAGCAGGCTGACGGGCGACTTGCTGACCGGGCAGCAGAGTATGTCCAACAAGCGCTTGTCCATGGCGCGCGTCCCTGTGAGGATTTACCCCTACAATACCGTTTTTGCCCAGGGCGGACCAATGAGCATGGCGAGCGGCAGCGAGCCTCTGGTAGGCGTGGTGATGGGATCCCGGTCGGACTGGGACACGATGCAGCATGCCGCCGACACTCTGAGCCGCCTCGGCGTGCCGCACGAAGTGCGCGTGGTCTCCGCGCACCGCACGCCGGACCTGCTGTTCCAGTACGCCGAGCAGGCCGCTGCGCGCGGCCTGCGCGCGATCATCGCCGGCGCCGGCGGCGCGGCACACCTGCCGGGCATGCTGGCGGCCAAGACCCCCGTGCCGGTGCTCGGCGTGCCGGTGCAGTCGCACGCGCTCAGCGGCATGGATTCGCTGTTGTCCATCGTGCAGATGCCGGCCGGCATTCCGGTCGCGACGTTTGCGATCGGCAAGGCCGGTGCGATCAATACCGCGCTGTTCGCGGCGGCGTTGCTGCAGTCCACGCATCCGGACATCGCCGCGGCGCTGGCCGACTACCGCGCGGCGCAGACGCAGACCGTGCTCGACAACGCCGACCCGCGCCTGTCATGAGCACGGTAGGCATCCTCGGCGGTGGTCAGCTGGCCCGCATGCTCGCCCTGGCGGGGGCGCCGCTCGGCGTGCGTTTTCTCGTCGTCGACAGCCTGGCCGACGCCTGCGCCAGCCAGGTCGCGCCGCTGCTGCAGGCGGACTGGCGCGATTTCGCCGCGCTGGAAGCGTTTGCCGGGCGCATCGACGTGGCCACGTTCGATTTCGAGAACGTGCCGGCCGAAACCGCGCAGTGGCTGACCGAACATACGGCGGTCTATCCGAATCCGCGCGCGCTGGCCCTGGCCCAGGACCGGCTGGCCGAGAAGACCCTGTTCCGCGACATCGGCCTGGACACGCCGGCCTTCGCCGCGATCGACAGCAAGGCCGAACTGGAGCGCGCGCTGAAGGAGATCGGCTATCCGGCCGTGCTCAAGACGCGCCGTCTCGGCTATGACGGCAAGGGGCAGTTCCGTCTGAAGACGCCAGCCGATCTCGATGCGGCCTGGGCTGCGCTGGGCCAGGCGCCGCTGATCGTTGAGGCCTTCGTGCCGTTCGAGCGCGAGCTCTCGGTCGTCGCCGTGCGTTCGCGCGAAGGCGAGTTCCGCAGCTATCCGCTGACCCAGAACTGGCATGCGGACGGCATTCTGTCGATGAGCCTCGCGCCGGCGCCGGATTCGGCGGATCTGGCCGACCAGGCCACCGCGTTCGCCCGGCGCATCGCCGAGAAGCTCGACTATGTCGGTACCTTCGCACTGGAGCTGTTCGTGCATCAGGGCCGTCTGCTCGGCAACGAGATGGCGCCCCGCGTGCACAACTCCGGCCACTGGACCATCGAAGGCGCGCCCTGCAGCCAGTTCGAGAACCACGTGCGCGCCGTGCTCGGCCTGCCGCTCGGCGATACGGGTTCGCTCGGCGTCAACGTGATGTTCAACTGGATCGGCGACCTGCCCGAGTCGGCGCCGGTGCTGGCCGAACCGCGCGCGCACTGGCACGACTACGGCAAGGAGCCGCGGGCCGGACGCAAGGTCGGTCACGCGACGCTCTGCGCGTTCACGGCCGAGGAAATGCGCGAGCGTCTCGCGCGCGTGGCCTGGGCGCTGGGGCGCGAAACCCAGGCCGAGCCGGTGCTGCAGGCGCTGCAGGCCGGCCGGATCCCTCCGTCGCTACCATGAAAAAGCCGCCCGAAGGCGGCTTCGCAAAACCCGGACAGGCCGCCTCGCGGCGGCCTGCGGCGGTCAGGCCATCTGTGCGGCCACGAAATCCCAGTTGACGAGGTTCCAGAACGCCTCGACGTACTTCGCGCGCGCATTGCGGTAGTCGATGTAGTAGGCGTGCTCCCAGACGTCGCAGGTCAGCAGGGCCTTGTCGGTGCCGGTCAGCGGCGTGGCGGCATTGGAGGTGCTGACCAGTGCCAGCGAACCGTCCGGACGCTGCACCAGCCAGGCCCAGCCCGAACCGAACGTCGTCAGCGCGGTGTTCGTGAACTGTTCCTTGAACGCCGCGAACGAGCCGAACGCCGCATTGATCGCGTCGGCCAGCTTGCCGCCGGGTTCACCGCCGCCGTTGGGCTTGAGGCAGTTCCAGTAGAACGTGTGGTTCCAGATCTGCGCCGCATTGTTGAACATGCCGCCGCTGGACTTCCGGATGATTTCCTCGAGCGGCAGGTTCTCGAACTCCGTGCCCTTGATCTGGTTGTTCAGATTGGTCACGTAGGTCTGGTGATGCTTGCCGTAGTGGAAGTCGATCGTCTCGGCCGAGATGGTCGGAGCGAGGGCGTCCTTGGCATAGGGCAGGGGGGGCAGTTCGATCGCCATGGGGCAGTTCCTTGCGGGTGGGCTGGGATTCTTGATTATAGGTAGGTCGGCGTCGCCTGTGCGTCGTCATCGTCGTTCGAGCCGCCGCGGCAGCGGGGCGGACTGCGGCGCTGCTACAATCCGCGGTCCGGCAGACCGCCGCGATCTCATTCCAGGTATCCCCGTGGACGTACTCGAACGCATCAGGACCACCGTCGAAGGCAGCCCCATCGTGCTGTTCATGAAGGGCACGCCGCAGTTCCCCATGTGCGGTTTCTCCAGCCGCACGGCTCAGGCGCTCAAGGCCGTCAATGCCGACTACGTTTCGGTCAACGTGCTCGAAGACCCGGAGATCCGCGCGAACCTGCCGCGCTATTCCAACTGGCCGACCTTCCCGCAGCTGTTCATCAACGGCGAGCTGATCGGTGGCTGCGACATCACGCTCGAACTCTACGAGTCGGGCGAACTCGAGCGCATGGTGCGCGAGACGCGGAAAGCCTGATGGCAACCTTGCCTGCGGGCTGGAAGCCCGCCGCGGCCGGACTTGCCGGCCGCACCGTGCTGATCGTCGGCGCGACCGGCGGCCTGGGCCGCGCCAGCGCGCTGGCCTGCGCCGAAGCCGGCGCCACCGTCGTGCTGCTCGGTCGCAAGGTGCCGGCACTGGAAAAGCTCTATGACGAGATCGAAGCGCTCGGCGCGCCGGCGCCGGCGATCTATCCGCTGAATCTCGAAGGCGCGACGCCAGCCGACTACGACGAACTGGCCACGGTGATCGCGCGCGAATGCGGCGGCCTTGACGGCATCGTCCATGCTGCGGCGCATTTCGCCGGCCTGCAGCCGCTGGGCCAGGTCAAGCCGGAAGAATGGATGCGCGTACTGCAGGTCAATCTCAACGGTCCGTTCCTGCTGACCCAGGCTCTGCTGCCGTTGCTGCTGCAGTCGCCGGATGCGAGCATCGTGTTCGTCGAGGACGACACGGCGCGCGTGCGAAGGTCGTTCTGGGGCGCCTACGGCGTCGCCAAGGCGGCGCAGTCCGGCCTGGCTGCGATCCTGCACGACGAGACCGAGAACACCTCGGTGCGTGTCGCCAGCCTGCTGCCGCCGCCGATGCGCACGGCCTTGCGCCGCATGGCCTATTTCGGCGAGAACACGCTGGACCGGCCGGAGCCGGCGGATTTCGCCGCGGCCGTGGTCTATCTGCTCGGGCGCGACGGCGCTGCAGCGCGTGGCGATACGCTGGACCTGCGCAGCACGCACTGAGCCTGCCGCGCGCATCGGAAGAGAGAGTCGATGGACAGTCAGATGAGCACCGTGTCAGCCGGCATCCTGCTGTTCCTGATCATGGATCCGCTCGGCAACATCCCGATTTTCCTGAGCCTGCTCAAGGGTGTCGCACCGGAGCGCCGCCGCCGCGTGCTGATGCGCGAGCTGCTGATCGCTCTCGTCGTGCTGTTCGCGTTCCTGCTTGGCGGCCAGTACATCCTCAAGGTGCTGCAGCTCAAGCAGGAATCGGTCAGCATCGCCGGCGGCATCATCCTGTTCCTGATCGGTGTCAAGATGGTGTTCCCGCCCAAGGAGGGCGTGTTCGGCCATGCCGAAGGCGGCGAGCCGTTCATCGTGCCGATGGCGATTCCTGGTGTGGCCGGACCTTCGGCGATGGCCGCTCTGCTGCTGCTGACCCACACCCAGCCCGGCAAGCTGCCGCAATGGGCGTTGGCACTGTTCGCGGCCTGGTTCGCCACGGCGCTGATCCTATGGTCGGCGACCTATCTGTATCGCCTGCTCGGCGAAAGCGTACTGACCGCGCTGGAACGCCTGATGGGCATGATCCTGATCGCGCTGTCGGTGCAGATGCTGCTCGACGGCATCGCCAAGTACCTGCACGTCGCGGCAGTCTGAGTGCGCGGCGTGCGCCGGCGCAGTACGAAAGCCCCGGCCAGATGCGCCCTGCGCGTGGGATTGGCCTGCCGAGGCGCCCGATTTCCGGGCCGCCGGGCGCTGGCGGTGCCGGCTACGGGCCGTTCCGGGCGGTGATCTGCGCCGCCCGGATCGGCCCTCGGCCACTCCGGCAACCGCGACTGAATAGAGGCTCGATTCAAACGCCTGTAACATCCGCCGTCGAGCATCGCTCGAATCGGAATGGAGATCGGACGTGATCAGCGTCGAACGCAGCCTCTACGAGAAATTTCCGCGGCTGGCCGAGGGCGTTGCGAAAAGCCTGTCCAGGCCCGTGGTCAACCTGTTGCGCCGCATCGTCTGCGAAGAGCAGGTCAACGACTGCCTCACGCGCTACGGCAGCTACGGCGGCTTCGAGTTCATCGAGCACCTGCTCGAGGGCTTTGACGTCAGCTACAGCGTGGCCAATACCGATCGCGAGAACATTCCGGTCGACGGGCCCGTGGTCATCGTCGCCAATCATCCGCTCGGTGCACTGGATGCGCTGACCCTGCTGCAATTCGTCGGCAGCGTGCGTCGCGACGTGCGCATCCTGGCCAACGACGTGCTCATGCACCTGGAGCCGCTGCGTCCGTTGCTGCTGCCGATCAACGTGTTCGGCGGCGACACGTCGGCGCCCAGCGGCATGCGCGGCGCCTACCGCGCGCTGGAACAGGGCCAGGCGCTGATCGTATTTCCGTCCGGCGAGGTCTCGCGCATGCGGCCCAACGGCGTCCGCGACGGGCGCTGGTCGGCGGGCTTCCTGCGCATGGCGCGCAAGACCGGCGCGCCGATACTGCCGGTACACGTAGCCGCACACAATTCGCCGTTGTTCTACGGCGTGTCGATGCTGGCCAAGCCGCTGTCGGCGCTGCTGCTCGCGCGCGAAATGTTCGGCGCCAAGCACATGCGCATCGGTTTCACGATAGGCCAGGCGATTCCGGCGCAGGCGCTGGAACGGGAGAACGCGACGCCCGAGCAACTGGCCAAGGCCATGCGCCGGCACGTCTATCAGCTCGTCAAGCGGCGTCCGAACCGTTTCACGACGTCCACCGCGATCGCTCATCCGGAACCGCCGGCGGCGGTGCGCAAGGCGCTCAAGGAGCGCGCCGAAGTGCTCGGCGCGACCACCGACGGCAAGCGCATCCTGCTGCTCGACGCGCAGCCCGACTGTCCGGTCATGCGCGAAATCGGCCGCCTTCGCGAGCTGGCGTTCCGCCGCGTCGGCGAAGGCACCGGCAATCGCCGCGACCTCGACAGCTTCGACGCGCATTACCGTCATATCGTGCTGTGGGACGAGGAGGCGCTGGCCGTGGTCGGCGCCTATCGGCTCGGCGAGGCGCGCAACATCCTGCGCGACCACGGCATGGCCGGGCTGTATTCGGCCTCGCTGTTCGACTACGCGCCGGCCGCCGACGAATTCCTGCAGGACGCGGTCGAGCTCGGCCGCAGCTTCATCCAGCCGGCCTACTGGGGCTCGCGCAGCCTCGACTACCTCTGGCAGGGCATAGGCGCGTTCCTGCGCAATCGGCCCGAGGTGCGTTACCTGTTCGGCCCGGTGAGCCTGTCGGCCAGCCTGCCGCTGCCGGTGCGTGAGCTCATCGTGCATACCCACGGCCGTTTCTTCGCCGATCCGGAACATCTGGCCACGGCCAGGAACCCATTCCGCATCTCGCCGGAAGTCGCGCGCGAAGCCGACGCGGCACTCGAAGGCAAAGACGCCAAGGCTGCGCTGTCCCTGCTCAAACAGCAATTGGCCGTGTCCGACCAGGCCATTCCGACCTTGTACCGCCAGTACGTCGACCTCTGCGAACCCGACGGCGTGCGGTTCCTCGCCTTCGGCGTCGACCCGCAGTTCGGCGGCTGCGTCGACGGGCTGATCCGACTGGACCTGACGCGCCTCAAACCCGCCAAGCGCGCGCGATACCTCAGCGCCCCGGAAGCGTCAAGCGAATAAGTCGGCAGGGTTTTGCCAATCTGTCATCTATTGCTGTTAAACTGCCGTTAACGGGGTCGCCGGCGCACGGATTCGCAGGGTCAGACTCCTGGGGAAGTAGAAAATTCAAGGTCTTACGACCTCCGCGCACAACGATGGGGACCATCGTTGCGCGGTTTTCGTTCGGCCAACGACTGTAACAATTGCACGCAACCCAAGGGTGAATCGATGAACAAGCGACTCCGTGTCAGAGTCCTCCCGCTGGTGCTCGCATCGCTGCTGGCCTCCTCGCCGAGCTTTGCGCAGAACACGTCGGCGGCTATGTCGGGCCGCATTACCGACAGCACCGGCAATCCGGTCGCCGGCGCCACCGTGGAAATCGTCCACGTCCCCTCGAACACGACCAAGACCGTCACGACCGATGCCGAAGGCCGCTTCTCGGCCCGTGGTCTGCGCGTCGGCGGCCCGTTCGTGGTCGATGCCGAAAAGAGCGGCCTGAGCAAGGCTGAGCGCAAGGACGTCTACCTGAAGCTCGCTGAAGACACGACGGTCGACATGACCCTCGGCGCCGACGCTTCCACCCTTGAAGCCGTCGAAGTCACCGCGACTGCAATGTCCTCGACGTTCCTGGCGGACAACAAAGGTCTGTCCACCAACGTCAACAACCAGCAGATCCAGGCTCTGCCGTCGATCTCGCGTTCGATCCAGGACTACGTCCGCGTCGACCCGCGTATCGTGCAGACCGACAAGGAGCGCGGCGAAATCTCGGCCGTCGGCCAGAACTCGCGCTACAACAACATCAAGATCGACGCGGTCTCGACCAACGACGAATTCGGCCTGGAATCCACCGGCCTGCCGTCGCAGACCGGCAGCCAGCCGATCTCGATCGACACGATCGAAGAGTTCAACATCTCCACCGCCAACTACGACGTCACCAATTCGCGCGCCGTGGGCGCGTCGATCAACGCCGTGACGAAGAGCGGTACCAACGAATTCAAGGGTTCGGTCTATTTCACCTATCGTGATCCGGATCTGGTCGGCGAGAACGAAGCCGGCACCAAGTTCACGGGTTTCGGCAAGCAGACCAACAAGGGCTTCACGCTCGGCGGTCCAATCCTCAAGGACACGCTGTTCTTCTTCCTGAACTACGAAGAATTCGAACGCACCAACGTTGCTCCGGACGTCGGCGTGCGCGGCTCGGGCGCGACCAACGAAGCCGGCATCACGCAGGCGCAGGTCGACGACATCGTGCGCATCGCGCGTGACCGCTACGGCTTCAACGCCGGCTCGCTGAATCCGTCGGGCGACCTGACCGACAAGAAGTACCTCGCCAAGTTCGACTGGAACATCAACGACTATCACCGCGCGAGCTTCCGCTACAACAAGACGAAGTCCTCGGTGCCGGTGCTGGAGCGTCTGACCGGCGGCCAGGTGTCGCTGTCGTCGTGGTGGTACGACAAGAGCTACGATTTCGAGAACTACGCGCTGAACCTGTACAACGACTGGAACGAGAACTTCTCGTCCGAAGCGTCGATCTCGTACAGCAAGTACGCCAACCAGTCGCTGCGCAGCTCCGACCTGCCGGCCATCGCGATTGCCGTGGCAGGCCTCAACGGTGCGCCGAACACGACCGTGTTCATCGGTTCGGAGCGTTCGCGTCAGGCCAATGCGCTCGACGTAAAGACCTGGAACGCCTACTGGGCCGGCGACTGGTTCATCGGCGACCATGACGTCAAGTTCGGTCTCGACTACAAGAAGAACGACACGTTCAACCTGTTCCTGCAGGACTTCTACGGCAACTACTCGTTCGCGAGCATCGCCGACTTCGAAGCCGGCCGTTACTCGCCGCTGCCTGGTGGGTATACGGGCGGACTGCTTCCGGGGGGTGTCGGCTATCAGCTGAACTCCCCGATTGGCGGTGACGCGAACAATGCCGCGGCCGACTGGGCGCTCAAGCAGTGGGGCTTCTTCGCGCAGGACACCTGGCAGGTCACCAACAACCTGTCCTGGCAGTTCGGCGTGCGTCTCGACCGCTTCTCGACCGCCGACTTCCCGCTGTACAACGCGGGTGTCGAGCCGGTGTTCAACTACCCGAACAACTCGACGATCAACGGCCTGCAGGTCATCCAGCCGCGTACGAGCTTCAACTACACCTTCGACACCTCGCGACCGACCCAGTTGCGCGGCGGCGTCGGCCTGTTCCAGGGCAGCAACCCGGGCGTGTGGCTGTCGAACTCGTACAGCAACAACGGCCTGCTGTTCTCGACCTATCGCGCGAACACCGGCACCGACTTCTCGGCGGATCCGTTCAACCAGCCGCGTCCGGCCGGCTCGCCGGTGCTGCAGACGATCTCGCTGATCACGCCGAATTTCCACGCCCCGTCGGTCTGGAAGAGCTCCCTCGGCGTCGATCACGAACTGCCGTGGATGGGCCTGGTCGCGTCGGCCGAGTACATCTATCTCGACGTGCGTGACGGCGTCCAGTTCAACTACCTGAACCTCGGCCCGGCGACCGGCAAGCTGCCGGACGGCCGCGACGCGTTCTGGGGCAACATCAATACTGCCCAGACCAGCCGTTCGCGCCGCAACACCTCGTTCGGCGACGTGGTCCTGCTGCGCAACACCCACGAAGGCAAGGGCAGCAACCTGACCCTTTCGCTGGAAAAGCCGTTCACCGGCAGCTGGGGCGGCAAGGTCGGCTACTCCTTCGGCAATTCGACCGAAACGAACGTCGGTTCGTCCTCGGTCGCGCTGTCGAACTGGAACTCGCTGGCCGTCTACAACGCCAACGAAGACGTCGCGGCGACCGCCGCTTCGGAAATCCAGCAGCGCTTCACTGCGGTGCTGAGCTGGCGCCACGCGTTCTTCGGCGACTACAACACGATGGTGTCGGGCTTCTACGAAGGCCGTACGGGTCGTCCGTTCAGCTACACGTTCTCGAACGACGCCAACGGTGACGGCAATTCGGGCAATGATCTGTTCTACGTGCCGCGCGATCCGAGCGACGTGATCTTCGCCGACCAGGCCCAGGCGACGGCGTTCTGGAACTACATCCAGAGCAACGAGTTCCTGAACAGCCACCGCGGTCAGGTCGTCAGCCGCAACAGCGCCCGCAGCAAGTGGATCAACCAGATCGACCTGCGCTTCTCGCAGGAAGTGCCGGGCTTCTTCAAGGGCAACAAGGGTGAGCTCTGGATCGACATCCTGAACTTCACCAACCTGCTCAACAAGAAGTGGGGCCACATCGAGGAAGCGCCGTTCAACTCCAACGGCGGCCAGCGCCTCGGCGTTGCGGAATTCGGCGGTGTCGACCCGGCCACGGGCAAGTACATCTACCGCTATCCGCGCGCTGCGCAGAACTACGTGACCAAGGACAACATCGGCGAATCCCGCTGGGCGGTCCAGGTCGGTCTGCGTTACTCGTTCTAAGCGACAAACGACGCAGCGCCGGGAAATCGGCGCTGCGCAATTCCAGCCTCGGGCATCGCTGCCCGAGGTTTTTTTTTATGGAATCTGCCCCGGCAGTGGCGGACGGCCGCAGGTTTCCATATAGGGCTCCTGCCAGACGTCGGAAAAGCCCTCGCTATGGGCATAGCCTTCACTCAGCGTATTGTCCGAATACACGACAAAAAACCACTTGCTTCCCCACCAGCCAGCTACATTCGTGTCTCCGTTGGCCCAGCCCTGAACGATTTCCCACATGGCGTAAGCGTACCGGTCGAATGACGACGACCAGCACGTCGCGTAGTACGGATTGTTCGATGTCTTGGTCACATGGATGTAGCTGTGTTGTGGATCCGGCGGTGTCACGCCGTCGCGCAGGTCGGGCACGTTGGGCCAGCCGCCGGAACCGCAGTGCGCGCCGTATGGGTTGATGTTGCAACTGCATTCCGGAATGCCCGGATACCAGTCGCACAGTTCCGGCAGGCCGCTGTTCTGTGCCCAGGCGGTGCCGCAAAACGAAAGCGCCGCGACAGCCGCGAGGCGCGCCGCCGTGATGGGTGATTTCATCATTGCTCCTTGGTTGGTGAATGCATAGGCTGCCACGTGTGGCATTCAAAAATATACTTTATAGAATTAATCATAAAGTTATTTGGTTGTTAATTGTCGCTGTAGCGCGCGCCGTTGCGGTGATTCGTCGCGGTACGCCGCCCGGCTTCCGACGTCGGACGGTACCGGTGTGGCGGCGACGTGCGGCATGCGCGCCGAGCGTGCAGCGCTCCCGGCTCATTCCGTGAGTGCGCCGATGTGGCTCGTTACCCTGTGGAAGGGGCATGCAGGAGTGCCTGATGGCGTCCGGTTGACGGCGTAGCCGTCCAGTGCTGTCCTGGGCCCCTGTGCCGCATCTGCCGTCGAGGTATGGCCCTCGCCTTCGCCGGTGGACGACCTTGCAGCCGATCACAGCTTGGCTTTTGTCTGGCCGTCCTTACGGTCCGTCCGAGGCCGGCTACGCACGAGGACGAAGGGAAGGCAGGGGCCAGGGGGGCACCGCGGGCCTTCTCGCTTGACCTCCGTGCAGCCTTCCGGAATGCTAGCCGGCCTGTTCATCGCCTTCGGCGAAGCGGGGCGCGGAGCCCCGCAAAACCCAATGCCGGTGCGACGGTTGTCGTCGTTGCACCGAAATGGCGCCATGCTGATCTGCGGAATCTCGTTCCGCAGCATCCACCCGACGGAATTCCATGAGCCCTGACAGCAAGATCCCCACCCGCCCGGCTACCGTGTCGGCGCGAATCTCTCCGGCCGCCGGCCTCGACGTACTTTCCCGCAATGAAGTCACCCGCCTGCGCGACGCCTCGCACGGCGGCGTGCGCGCGCTGCTGCGGCGCTGCGCGCTGGCGGTGCTGACCCAGGGCGTGGAAACCGACGACGCGCGCGCGCTGCTCGACCGCTATCCCGATTTCGACATCCAGGTGCTGCAGCAGGACCGCGGCATCAAGATCGAGCTGACCCACGCGCCGGCCCAGGCCTTCGTCGACGGTCGCATCATCCGCGGTGTCAATGAACTGCTGTTCGCGGTGATTCGCGACATCGTGTACGTCGCGACGCAGATGGAGGCCGGCGGCTTCGATCTTTCGGATTCCAGCGGCATCACGCACGCGGTGTTCGAGATCCTGCGCAACGCGCGCGTGCTGCGGCCGCATAATGATCCCAACCTCGTCGTCTGCTGGGGCGGCCATTCGATCGCGCGGCGCGAATACGAATACACCAAGCAGGTCGGCTATCAGCTCGGCCTGCGCGGCCTCGACATCGTCACGGGCTGCGGCCCCGGCGCGATGAAGGGACCGATGAAGGGCGCCATCATCGGCCACGGCAAGCAGCGGCGGAAGAACAACCGCTATATCGGCATCACCGAGCCCGGCATCATCGCGGCCGAGTCGCCGAACCCGTCGGTCAACCACCTCGTCATCATGCCCGACATCGAGAAGCGCCTCGAGGCCTTCGTGCGTGTCGGCCACGGCATCATCGTGTTCCCGGGCGGTGTCGGCACGGCCGAGGAGATCCTCTATCTGCTCGGCATCCTGCTGCACCCGGACAATGCCGGCATTCCGTTCCCGCTGATCTTCACCGGGCCGCGCGAGTCGGCCGCCTATTTCGAGCAGATCGACAAGTTCCTGCGCCTGACGCTCGGCGAGGACGTCGCCAGGCGCTACCACATCATCGTCGACGACCCGGCTGAAGTCGCCAAGCTCATGGTCAAGGGCATCGACAAGGTGCGTGACTATCGCCTCGACACCAAGGACGCGTTCTTCTTCAACTGGGCGCTGCGCATCCAGTACGACCTGC
This sequence comes from Lysobacteraceae bacterium SCN 69-320, assembly GCA_001725155.1. GTDB lineage: Bacteria > Pseudomonadota > Gammaproteobacteria > Xanthomonadales > Rhodanobacteraceae > Tahibacter. The sequence goes on from MEFP01000002.1 coordinate 253,135, forward strand.
AGGTGCCGTTCAAGCCGACGCACGAGAACATGTCCAGCCTCAAGCTCAATCGCGACCAGCCCGCTTTTCGTCTGGCTGCCGATCTGCGCCGCGCGTTCTCCGGCATCGTCGCGGGCAACGTCAAGGAGGACGGCATCCGCGCGATCGAGCAGCACGGCCTGTTCGAAATCCACGGGGAGCCGGAAATCATGCGTGCGCTGGACGCGCTGCTGCAGAGCTTCGTTGCCCAGCACCGCATGAAGCTGCCGGGCGGCAACGCTTACAAGCCCTGCTACCGGGTCGTCGTCGACTGAAGCCATTCTCGTCGCGCATATGCGCGAAAAGGGCTTGACGAGGCCTGGGCGGATCGGCAAAATCCCGCGCCTCACATTCCCCGATAGCTCAGTCGGTAGAGCAAGTGACTGTTAATCACTGGGTCGGCGGTTCGAGTCCGTCTCGGGGAGCCAGATAGAAAACAGAGGGCCTGCAGCAATGCAGGCCCTTTGTTTTTGCGCGGATGCAGGGCGCTGCCTTGCGTCGGCAATGTACGGCGCGGCGCACAGACGCGCCGAATGCCGAAGGTCTGAAATCGTCGGCTCGTGCAGCGTTGGCGCGTGATGCGGAATCGCCGGCGATGTGCATCCGATTGAGCCACCCGGAGCAGTGTCGGGTCGCATCCTGCAGGCCGCGCGAGTCGGAATCGCCGGCAGTCGATCACGCTTCTGCTCGCTATGCTGCAACGCTCCTGTCAGTGGGAAAACCAGCAATGCATCGCAGGCTCCTGTCACGCACCGTCGTTGCATGCCTATTCGTCTTCATCGCGGCTTCCGCGCCGGCGGCAGACAAGAAGATCAAGGACGGAAAAGCCCTGGTGTTCGGCAGTGTGCTGTTTACCGGCAGCATCGGCGGCTCGGGCTATACACTGACCTTGCGTCGCGTCGAAGACGGCAAGCGGGTGAAGGTGCCGATAGATGTTTTCGATCGCACGCGGGCGCACTTTCGTTTCGCGAAGAACGTCGAGCCGGGACGTTACTTCCTCGAATCGGCGCAGGCGCCGTACGTCGAATGGACCAATGCCGTAGCGGGCGCCGACAAGTACTTCGAGGCCGGCGCCGGCACGGCGGTCTATATCGGCCAGTGGCGTCTGGACATGGATGCGCGCAGCACGCGTTATACCGTCGCGTATCCCAACTACGAAGTGCTCGATTTCGTCGGGCAGCACGCGCAAGTGGATCCCGCCGCGCTCCGCAAGGGCGTGCTCGGCGGGCCTAACGAGCCTGTCGGCAGTGCGCCGAACTGATCGCGGATGTCTTGTCGAGCGCGTCGGCTATCGCGCGCGTTGGCTGCCCGATCGACCTGTGGCCGTGATCGCTCATCGGTTCAGCGAGGCGGTGGCCAAACGGGCCAACCGGCCTATGGCCTGGTCACGCGACAGACCTGATGCTCGGGCGGTTTCGCTGCCCACGAACATGCGGCGTCACCCATGCCTGCAACGATGTGAGTGCTGAGCGAGAGGAGTCTGTCGGGGCGGAATGTACGATTCTCGTGCGCATGACCGCGGAGCCACAAGCAGCCGGTCGGCGGCTATTTGATCGGCATTCTCCGGGTGCGCGATTGGGCCAGCCACATCGACGAGGCAGAGCGGCGGGATGCGCCGCATGCTTCAGGCCGACCATCAGTCGTGCCCGCTCTCGCCGGCGCAGTGGTCGTACGAACTGCGGGAAGGAGCCTGAATACACTGTCTGCGCCGTTGCCCGCATTCCGTTGCGGCGACGACTTCAAAACAACGGCGCGACAGTGTACGGCTCCGCAATCGGTGTGTGGTTGCCCGGGTCAGGCCAGGCTGAGCAGGCGTGCGCGTTCTTCGCGTATCAGTGCTTCGTTGAGGCGGATGAATTCGCGCAGCAACTCATCGCCGGGGTTGCTGGCGAGTTCGGCGCGGGCGCAGCGCACATAGGATTCCAGGCGCTGTATCGTGCGGATGTCGGTCAGGGTCTGGCGTGCGGCGGACTGCATGGCGATTCCTTGTGGGCAGGACGGTCCGGCGTGCATGGCACGCCGGACGCGTTGGCCCTCGGTTCAGGGGGGCATCGTCCTTGCAGCGCTACGGGCTTCCTGGCCCGCCGTGGACCAGCAGGTCCGCGGAGCAGAACCAGCATGCCGCGTCACCGGCTGCGGCGAATCCGGAAAATGCCGCGATAACGCCTAGGAAATTTCCGAGATTGTGCCTGCGGCTGGAAGGGGCGGGACAGTCGCGCTCCCCGCGGCGGTGCCGGATAGGGCTGTGAACCCCGCTGATCGTTCGACGCTGGCTGTGCTGAGCCGACCGGGCGCATCGACGGGTTTCGGAGCGGCTGTCGCTGCACTCCCGATGATCGAAGCAAGCCAAGCGAGCCGGGCAGTGCAGACCTGATCAGGGCCAAGCCAGGCCAATTCGGACCAGGTCGGGCCAGACGAGGCCAGGCCAAGGCGGGCCGAGCCAGACCAACAGGATCGAACCGGTCCGCAGCCGAAGCCGGCGCCTGACCGAAGCCGCTTGGGCGCGACGACAGGGGGCCGCCGCGCTGGAGTCGTGTCGACCGCGACGATCGCGACGACCGGCATCGTGCGGAACTCCGCATCGGCCATCGCCATACGTGCTCGAACCGCCTGGGTCGGGTCCCTCACCGATCGCCGCCGCCACGACACTCGAACCGCAGCGCCGTGGCGGTGTGGCTTAGCCCGCTGCACAGGTCAGCGCGGCCTGGGTCGGGCTGGCTGCGCCGCTGCGGACGCGTCCGGCGTTGTTGATGACCAGGGTGCGCGCCTTGCGCGGGCCGCGGCGGTCGCAGAACGTCACGGTCGCGTTGCTGCCTTCGCTGCTGCCGTCGTAGCGATAGCGGATGCGGTGGCGCCCTTCGTTCGTCGCGATGCGCACGTAGGGATCGGCCGGTGTGGACAGCAGTATCGGTTCCTCGTCGCTGCGCTGGCCGTCGTGGTCACTGTCTTCGAACAGCATCCAGCCGTCCTGCCAGTACGAGGTCGCTGCGCAGCGATCGCCGTTGGCGGGGCAGGCGACGACGTTGTTGCCGCGCTCGACGGCGCCGATCCGCGCCTGGGCAAGGGCGGCGACCCAGTGGTTGATCGTCGCGCGCTGGCGCAGGCTGGCGTGCAGGTCGCCGAACAGCGGCAGGCCGGCGCCGAGCGCGACCATGGCGAGGGACAGTACGGCAACGAGTTCGATGAGGCTGGCGCCGCGCAGGCGCAGCGGAAGGTGGGCGAGCATGGCAGTCATCCTTAACTGGGGTGGAGACAGGCTAGGCCGCGGTCCGCTGGCGCGGCAGCGGCGATTGCCGCGCTGCTGCATGGGAAAAATCCGAATCAGGACAGACTTGATCGCGGCCGGTCTCGACCCCCACCTATACTGCCGGCTTCAGGAACGGCCAATCCGCGTCCGCAAAGCGGCGCCGGCGTCCGGGTCCGGCCGCTGTCCTTGCCATCCCGACGCACTCGCCGGCGAGTGGCGTGCCGCGCAGGGATCGCAATGGCGGCGATCGGCGGATTCCGCCGCGTTCCAAAAGTCCCTGACGGAGAATTGCATGACCGACCAGTTCCATCTGGTAGCGCCTTACCAGCCTTCCGGCGATCAGCCCGGCGCGATCGCGCGCCTCGTCGACGGCTTCGGGGCCGGTCTGGCGCACCAGACCCTGCTCGGCGTCACCGGCTCCGGCAAGACCTACACGATCGCCAACGTGGTCCAGCAGATCCAGAAGCCGACCCTGGTGCTGGCTCCGAACAAGACCCTGGCGGCGCAGCTCTACGGCGAATTCAAGGAGTTCTTCCCGCACAACGCGGTTGAGTATTTCGTCAGCTACTACGACTACTACCAGCCCGAGGCCTACGTTCCGTCGAGTGACACTTACATCGAGAAGGATTCGTCGATCAACGATCACATCGAGCAGATGCGCCTGTCGGCGACCAAGGCGCTGCTGTCACGGCGCGACGCACTGATCGTCGCGACGGTGTCGGCGATCTACGGTCTCGGCGATCCGGACCAGTACCTCAAGATGCGCATGCACCTGATGCGCGGCGAGCACACCGACCAGCGCGAGCTGATACGTCATCTGACCGAGCTGCAGTACACGCGCGGCGACTACGAGCTCAAGCGCGGCACCTATCGCGTGCGCGGCGAAGTGATCGACGTGTTCCCGGCGGAAAGCGAGATGGAGGCGCTGCGTATCGAGCTGTTCGACGGCGACATCGAGAACCTGTCGATATTCGATCCGCTGACCGGCGCCGTGCTGCGCAAGGTGCCGCGCTTCACGGTCTACCCCAAGACCCACTACGCGACGACGCGCGAGAGCGTGCTGCATGCGGTCGAGACGATCAAGGACGAACTGCGCGAGCGCCTGGACCAGCTGCACAAGGCCAACAAGCTGCTGGAGGCCCAGCGTCTGCAGCAGCGCACGCAGTTCGATCTCGAAATGCTGGTGGAGATCGGCTACTGCCAGGGCATCGAGAACTACTCACGCCATCTGACGCGCAGCCTGCCGGGTGATCCGCCGCCGACCCTGTTCGACTATCTGCCGGCCGACGCCTTGCTCGTCGTCGACGAATCGCACGTGACCGTGCCGCAGCTCGGTGGCATGTACAAGGGCGACCGCTCGCGCAAGGAGACGCTCGTCGAATATGGCTTCCGCCTGCCGTCGGCGCTGGACAACCGACCGCTGCGCTTCGAGGAATGGGAAGCGCGCGCGCCACGCTCGATCTTCGTCTCGGCGACGCCGGCCGCTTACGAGCTGGAGAAATCGCAGGGCAGCGTGGTCGAGCTGCTCGTGCGTCCGACCGGTCTGATCGACCCCGAGGTCGAGGTGCGTCCGGTATCCACCCAGGTCGACGACCTGCTCGGCGAGGCGCGCGAGCGCATCGCGATCGGCGACCGCGTGCTCGTGACCACGCTGACCAAGCGCATGGCCGAGAATCTGACCGAATACCTCGCCGACAACGGCATTCGCGTGCGTTATCTGCATTCGGACATCGAGACGGTCGAGCGCGTCGAAATCATCCGCGACCTGCGCCTGGGCGTGTTCGACGTGCTCGTCGGCATCAACCTGCTGCGCGAAGGCCTGGACATGCCCGAGGTCTCGCTCGTCGCGATCCTCGACGCGGACAAGGAGGGCTTCCTGCGCTCGGAGCGCTCGCTCGTGCAGACCATCGGTCGCGCCGCGCGCCACCTGCGCGGCAAGGCAATTCTCTACGCCGACAGGATCACCGATTCCATGCGCGCAGCCATTGACGAGACCGACCGCCGCCGCAACAAGCAGATCGCCTACAACCTCGAACACGGCATCACGCCGCGCTCGGTCGTGCGCAAGATCTCCGACATCCTCGAAGGCGCGCGTGCGGAAGCAGCCAACGACAAGGGCAGGGGCGGCCGCGGCAAAGCCGAGCGCAAGGTCGCCGAGCCGGCGGCCGATTACTCGACTTTGTCGCCCGAGCAGATCGCCTCGCGCATCAAGAAGCTCGAGGCGCAGATGTACAAGCATGCGCAGGATCTCGAGTTCGAGCAGGCGGCGAAGGTCCGCGACGAGATCCACAAGCTGCGCACCGATGGGTTGATCGGCTGACGGCCGGCGCCGTCGTCGCGGCGGCGTGTGCAGCGATTGCCGCCGGCGCCCTGCGGCGCTCTCGTGGCTACGTTGTCCCGCTGCCGCCGGGCAGCGATGCCGAAGTGTTGCGGCTCGCCGTGGTCGCGGCATTCCGGTCGGGCTGCCGATGCAGAGGGCAGGCGACACCGTCGATGCGCAACGCCGGATTCCGATGGCGAGGCGCTGCTCGCATCGGCGCAGGGCGCTGTCTTCCGCATGTCGTCGCCGAGGCGCATGGCTGCGATCGTGCGCAGCGCGCAAAACAGAACGGCGCGAGTCCTGGGGACTCGCGCCGTCTGTGGAACTGGTGGGCGCGACAGGGATCGAACCTGTGACCCCTACCATGTCAAGGTAGTGCTCTACCGCTGAGCTACGCGCCCGGTGAAGGGGCGCGAAATATAGCGAACTCGTTGCAGCAGTACAACCCCTTTCGCGTTGTTGCCGCCGGGCGACAACTGTGTCGCCACAGTCGCAGCTGATCGGCAGCTGCGGTGTGGCTAGAGTAGGCGCGAATCGCGGCGCCCGCCTCGTGCGGCGCTGCGGCTTCAAGCGGTCGAAGGGCGGCCGGCGCCGGATTGTCCCGCCGTCGCCGCCACGTTTTCGTCACGTTCCGGGCACCACTGTGCTGCCGGGGCCATCAAGGAGGTCGTCATGAGCCAGTACCGCATCGCCGTGATCGTGGGAAGCCTGCGCAAGGAATCGTTCAACAAGAAGCTCGCGCATGCGCTGATCCGCCTGGCGCCGCCGGAGTTCCATTTCGAGTTCTCGCGCATCGACGATCTGCCGCTGTACGACCAGGACGACGACGCGAACCAGGCCGACAGCGTCAAGCGACTCAAGCAGGAAATCGCCTCGGCGCAGGGCGTGCTGTTCGTCACTCCCGAATACAACCGCTCCATGCCCGGCGTGCTCAAGAATGCGCTGGACCAGGCCTCGCGGCCCTACGGCACCAGCGCCTGGAACGGCAAGCCGGCCGGGGTCATCGGCATCTCCATCGGGGCGATCGGCACAGCGCTGGCGCAGCAGCATCTGCGCAACGTGCTGGCCTATCTCAACATGCCGACCCTCGGCCAGCCCGAGGCCTTCCTCCAGGCCAAGGAAGGTTTCTTCGATGCCGACGGCAACATCGGCGGCAGCAGTCGCGACTTCCTGCAGGGCTGGATGGACCGATACGTGGCCTGGGTCAAGCAGCACGCCGGTTGATTCGGCCGTCCGGCTATGCGGCTGCGTCGGCGGCATTGTCGCGACAGTCTGCGCGCGTGTCCCGCCCGGATACGTCCTTGCCGCTCTGATTATCCCGGCGGACCTCGTGTCCGGCAGACGGGTGCGCGCCGCTGTTGCGTCCGGCTGCGTGCGTTGCGGCAGCTCCTGACGCAGCGCCGGTCGCCGGCAGTTCGCTGAGCGACCCGGCTACGTTCTGGCAACTGGCCGTCCGTCGCTGTGGCGGCGTGGTTTGCGCAAGGGAGTAACTGAACGGTTTGTCGCTGCAGAACCACGTCCTGCCGCGAGTGCAATGCTGGACTGCCGTTCTAATTCTAAGGGCCTAGTTAAATTGCTCCTTAAGGCTGATGTCAGAACGGCTGGCGCCCCGGCACTCTCTGGCCTTTGGTCGTAACGACGATCTGACTGGGGAGTCCTGCATGCGTCATTCCGCTCTGCTGAGCGCCATCCTGTTTGCGCTGGCCACGCCGGTGCTGGCCGAAACGGCCGTAGAGACCGCCACCGCACCATTGAACGAGGCCGCGACCACGGCGGATGCCGAGGCTGCCGAGACCGGCGCCGGCCGCGGCGAACAGCCGCTGGAGCAGATCCAGATCACCGCGACGCGCGCGGCGAAGTCGAACTTCGATGTTTCCTCTGCCGTGACCGTCGTCGGCCAGGACGAAGTGCGCGAGAAGACCGCGCTGACCGTGGCCGACTATCTGCGCGGCCAGCCGGGCGCTTTCATCCAGTCCACCACGCCGGGCCAGGCCGTGCCGATCATCCGCGGCCTCAAGGGTTCGGAAGTGCTGCACATGGTCGACGGCTTCCGCATGAACACGGCGTTCTTCCGCAATTCGCCGAACCAGTATTTCGCGCTGGCCGACACGCAGAACGTCGATCGCATCGAGCTCGTGCGCGGCGCCCAGTCCAGCCTCTACGGTTCCGATGCGATGGGCGGCGTGGTGCAGATCCTCACGCCGGAAGAGCGTTTCAACGGTGACTCCTGGGACGGCCGCGGTCGCTTCCGCGCGCAGTATTCCAGCGGCGACCTGTCGCGTCTGGGCCGCATCGCCGGCGCGGCCGGCAAGGACGGCGTGTCGATCGCCGGTGGCGTGACCGTGCAGGACGTCGGTCTGCGCGAACTCGGCGGCGACGGCGGCCGGCTGCCGTATACCGATTTCAGCTCCTGGGCCGCGGACACCAAGCTGCTCTGGAGCCCGACGGCCGGCCACGAGCTCATGCTGTCGGCGGCGTATCTGAAGCAACCCAAGACCGCGCGCGTCGACGAGCTCATGACGAGCTTCCACCAGACGCGGCCGAATTCCGCCGAGTTCTATTTCCAGCCGCAGGACCGCCTGTTCGTGCAGGCGCGCTATGTCATCGAGCAGGACGGCAGCTGGTTCGACCGCGCCGAGTTCCACGCCGGCTACCAGAAGATCAACGACGACCGCCGCACGCGCGAGTTCGGTACGGTGAACCGCGAGCTCGAGGAAAACTCCAGCCGCCTGCGCGGCTTCACGGCGACCTTCAACAAGGAAGTCGGCAGCCACGCGCTGGTCTATGGCGCCGAGGCCTACTACGACACGATCTCGAGCTTTCGCCAACGCCTGAACCTCAATACCAACGCGATCACCGCGCGGCCGCCGCGTTTCCCGGACGGCTCCACCATGGACAGCTACGCGGTATTCCTCAACGACAGCATCACACTGGCACCGCAGTGGCAGCTCGATCTGGGTGGGCGCTATTCGAGCTTCGACATCGAACTGACGCCGAACACCCAGGGCGTCGGCGTGAAACTCAGTCCCGACGACTTCACCGGCAATGCCGGCCTGACGTTCAAGGCCACCGATACCGTTCACGTGGTCGGCAACGTCGGTCGCGGCTTCCGCGCGCCGAACATCTTCGACCTCGGCGTGTTCGGCAGCCGGCCGAGCAACCGCTGGGCCGTGCCGAACACCGATCTGAAGCCCGAAACCGTCATCACTTACGATCTCGGCCTGAAATGGGACCATCCGCGCTGGCAGGCCGAAGCCTTCGTCTGGAAGTCCGACTACAAGGACAAGATCACGACGATAGAAACCGGCGAACTGACCTCCGCCGGCGCGATCATCGTGACGAATGCCAACGTGACCCAGCTCGATCTGTGGGGCGTGGAAGCCGGTGGCCGCTGGTATTTCAGCGAGAACAGCCAGTTCTACGGCACCCTGAACTACACGCGCGGCGACGAGAGCTATGCGGGCGACAGCTACGATGCCGACCGCGTTCCGCCGCTCAACGGCCGGCTCGGTCTGCTGCATTACTTCACGCCGAATCTGAGTCTCGACGTCAATGCGCTGTACGCGGCGCGCCAGGACCGGCTGAGTCCGCGTGACCTGACCGATCCGCGCGTCAACCCCGACGGCACGGCCGGCTGGAATACCTGGAATACGCGCCTCGCCTGGGAGTTCGCGCCCGATGCGAAGCTGACCCTTCTGCTCGACAATCTGGCCGATCGTCGCTACCGCGAACACGGTTCCGGTGCCGACGAGATGGGGCGTAATGCGAGCGTGATCTTCGACTGGACGTTCTGAGATCAGGCGCCGTCCGCCACTCCGTGGCTGACGGCGCCGTTTCGCGGCGGCCGGCATTGCGCCGGCTACGAACTTGCAAAGGCGCCTGGATTACCTGGCGCCTTTCTTCCTCGGGCCTTCCTTGATCCGCGCGGCCGTGTCTTTGTACGTGTTCTGCGACGGCAGCTGATATTCCGCGGCAAGCGCGACGGCACGGTCGGCTTCGCGCGCTGCATCTTTCCACTTGTTGTTTTTGGCAAATGCTTCGGCCATGTCCAGGTGGGCATCGGCCGAGTTCGGATTCGCGTCGAGATTGTGCTGGAACAGCTTCAGCGCGTCCTTGGGCTTGGTGTCCAGCTGTGCATGGGCCACGCCGGACAGGGCTTCCTCGGTGATCGGCAGCGGCGTGCCTACGAGACGCGACACCTTGGAGAAATGCTCCTCGGCATTGGCCAGGCCCTTGGCGTAGTCCTCCGCCGGCAGGCGATAACCCTGATACAGGCCGCGCAACGCTTCGACCTGGGCCGGCAGCGGCACGCTGGCATGGCTTTCCTGTGGGAAGGCCGTCGCCTGCCAGCGCAGTCCCGGCGGGGCCTTGTTCTTGAACGTGTCGGCCAATGCTTCGAAATCGGCCAGCGCCGCGCCGCCGTCGCCGGCACGGGCGATATAGGCATAGCCCTTGACCGTGCTGTCGGCCTCGAAGGTCTTCTGCAGCGCGCGCTGGGCCAGTTTGTTGTCCCATTCCAGGTTCGGCGCGAGCGCGATGTAGGCCTGGAACAGCGCCGGCTCGGCGCTGAGGCTGTGCAGCACGAACAGGCCGCCGAGCGAATGGCCCGACAGGATGCGGAAGCCGTTGCCGCGGTATTCCTGTTCGACGGCCGGAATCAGCTCGGAAGAAAGAAAGCGCTTGAACTTGTCCGCACCGCCGCCGCCGGCGACCGCTTCCCAGTTCGTCGGCGTGAAGTCACGCGTGCGCTGGTCGTTGCTGTCGATGCCGACGACGATCATTTCGGGAATGTCGCCGGCGGCTGCCAAGGCCTCGACCGCGGTGGCCGTATGGCCGAAGCGGGTGCGGCCGTCGAGCAGGTACAACACCGGGTAGCGGCGGTTGGCGGCCCAGCGATAGCTGGCCGGCAGATAGATGCGGTACTGGCGATCCTCGGCCAGGGTCGGCGAATTGATCGTGTAGAGCTGGCCTATGGTGACCGGCTCGGCGGCATGCGCGCTGGCGCAGCCGAGCAGCAACAGGAACAGGGCAATCAGGGGGCGATGCATCGACGGTTCTCCTCAGGGCGGGCGCAACGGTGCGAGCGGGCGCGTGGATCAAATTTGCCATGTTACATCCGACGCTCCGCACGCTTGTGCGGCGGCGGTCGCGGTCTCCTGCGACGGCGACGTTGACAGCGGCGGTTGCGGTGCTCTAGTTTTCGCGCGTCTGCGTCGCCGTCGCGATGCACAGAGCCGAGGTGGCCCGCGCCAAAGCGCCGGTCGAGGGTGTGACATGAGCACGCGAACTTTCTTCCGTTACTGAAATTCCCGCGCAGGGCTCACCCGCACAAGGGCGCTCGGCGCCCTTTTTTGTTGGCCGCAATTCCGCAGCGCGGATGCGGCAATCCGAGGCACACCCCATGATTCAGATCACGCTACCCGACGGCAGCCAGCGCGCATTCGAGCACCCGGTCTCGGTGCTCGAGGTGGCTCAGTCCATCGGCCCCGGCCTGGCCAAGTCTGCCCTGGCCGGCAAGGTCGACGGCAAGCTCGTCGATACGAGCTATCGCATCGAGGCCGACGCCGGCCTCGAAATCGTCACGGAAAAACATCCGGACGCGCTCGAAGTCATCCGCCACTCCACGGCGCATCTGCTCGCCCAGGCGACGCAGCGCCTGTTCCCCGACACGCAGGTCACGATAGGTCCCGTCATCGACAACGGGTTCTATTACGACTTCGCGCGCAAGACGCCGTTCACGCCCGAAGACCTCGACCGGATCGAGGCCGAAATGAAGAAGATCGCGGCCGAAGGCCTGCCGGTCGAGCGTTCGCTGATGGGGCGCGACGCGGCGGTCGAGTTCTTCAGGAGCAAGGGCGAGCAGTACAAGGCCGAGATCATCGCGTCGATCCCGGCCAATGAAGATCTGTCGCTGTACGCGCAGGGCGATTTCATCGACCTGTGCCGCGGCCCGCACGTGCCGAACACGAACCGGCTCAAGTCGTTCAAGCTCATGAAGGTCGCCGGTGCGTATTGGCGCGGCGACGCCAAGAACGAGATGCTGCAGCGTGTCTACGGCACGGCCTGGCTCAACGACAAGGACCTCAAGGCCTATCTGGTCCAGCTCGAGGAGGCCGAGAAGCGCGACCATCGCAAGATCGGCAAGGCGCTGGATCTGTTCCACGTACAGGAAGAGGGGCCGGGCCTGGTGTTCTGGCATCCGAAGGGCTGGGCGCTGTGGCAGATCGTCGAGCAGTACATGCGCCGCGTCTACCGCCGCTCGGGCTATCAGGAAGTGCGTTGTCCGCAGGTGCTCGACGTGTCGCTGTGGCAGAAGTCGGGCCACTGGGACAACTACAAGGAGAACATGTTCTTCACGGAGTCGGAGAAGCGCACGTATGCGCTGAAGCCGATGAACTGTCCGGGCCACATCCAGATCTTCAACCACGGCCTGCACAGTTACCGCGATCTGCCGATTCGCTACGGCGAGTTCGGCGCCTGCCACCGCAACGAACCCTCGGGCGCGCTGCACGGCATTCTGCGCGTGCGCGGCTTCACGCAGGACGACGGTCATATCTTCTGCACGGAAGACCAGGTCGAGTCGGAAGTGACGGCCTTTCACCGCCAGGCGCTGCAGGTCTATGCGGACTACGGTTTCTCCGAGATCCAGATCAAGATCGCGCTGCGGCCGGAATCGCGCCTCGGCGACGATGCGACCTGGGACAAGGCCGAAGATGCGCTGCGTTCCGCCTTGCGCGCCTGCGGCGTCGACTGGCAGGAGTTGCCGGGCGAGGGCGCGTTCTACGGCCCGAAGATCGAGTACCACCTGAAGGACGCGATCGGCCGCACCTGGCAGCTCGGCACGATGCAGGTCGACTTCATGATGCCCGGCCGCCTCGGTGCCGAGTACGTGGACGAGCACAGCTCGCGCCGCCATCCGGTCATGCTGCACCGGGCCATCGTCGGCTCGATGGAGCGCTTCATCGGCATCCTGATCGAGCACCATGCGGGCAATTTCCCGTCCGGACTGGCGCCGGTCCAGGCGGTCGTCATGAACATCACCGACGCCCAGGCCGATGCGGTGGCCGAGGCCGTGCAAACCCTTGTCGCGCAAGGTTTCCGAGTAGAGGCGGATTTGCGCAACGAGAAGATCGGCTATAAAATCCGCGAGCACACGCTGCAGAAGGTTCCGTATCTCCTCGTGATCGGTGATCGCGAAAAGGAGAACGGGGCTGTTTCCGTGCGTGTTCGGTCCGGCGAGGATCTGGGTTCCATGACCGTGGCTCAGTTCGCCGAACGCCTGAAGGCCGAGCAGATCGGAACTTAAGTTGCTGATTGCTCGATAATTTTAGTTTTCTGGGAGGACGCGCATATAGCCGCCACTGCTGAAAAAGCCAACCGCCGCAACCACGAGATCCGTGTTCCGCGGGTCCGCGTGATCGGCGCAGACGGGGAACAGGTCGGGGTCTTGTCGCGCGACGAAGCGCTGCGCATGGCTCAGGACCTGGAACTGGATCTCGTGGAGATTCAGCCCAATGCGGACCCGCCCGTCTGCCGCATCATGGACTTCGGCAAGTTCAAGTTCGAGATGCAGAAGAAGGCCCACGCGGCCAAGAAGAAGCAGAAACAGGTCGAGATCAAGGAACTCAAGTTCCGCCCGACCACCGACGACGGTGACTACGAAGTCAAGATGCGCAACATGAAGCGCTTCCTGGCCGAGGGTGACAAGGTCAAGGTCGTCATCCGCTTCAAGGGCCGCGAAATGGCGCACGTGGAACTCGGTGACGCGATGGTCAAGCGCATTGCCGCGGAGATCACCGAGGAAGCGGTCGTCGAGCAGTGGCCGCGTCTGGAAGGCCGACTCATGGTCATGATGGTCGCGCCGAAGAAGAAGCAGTAACGCGCGCAGGCGCGAGCAAGGTTTCCCGGCGCCGGACGGCGCCGGGATCTCGTGGAACCCGTCCGCGCATGCGCGGACTTAATTCGCCGATTCGAGCAGGACGGAAAGCGTGGCGCAGGCCACCGCTCGGGTCAGTAACGAAAATCTCAACGGAGCAGTTTCATGCCCAAGATGAAGACCAACCGGGCCGCTGCCAAGCGGTTCCGCAAGACGGCGTCCGGCAAGTTCAAGTGCGGCCACGCCTTCAAGAGCCACATCCTCACCAAGAAGTCGACCAAGCGTAAGCGCAACCTGCGCGGCACGAACCATGTTCGCGCCGAGGACGCAGGCCGCGTCGCACGCATGCTGCCGTATCTCTGAGTGGAGGATTGAACAATGGCACGAGTTAAGAAAGGCGTTACGGCGCGTCGCCGCCACAAGAAGATCATTGCCAAGGCGAAGGGCTACTACAACGCCCGCCGCAAGGTATTCCGCGTAGCCAAGCAGGCCGTCACCAAGGCGCACCAGTACGCCTACATCGGCCGCAAGCAGCGCAAGCGTCAGTTCCGCGCGCTGTGGATCGTGCGCATCAACGCCGGTGCGCGTCAGTTCGGCCTGTCCTACAGCCGCCTGATGAACGGTCTGAAGAAGGCCAACATCAACGTCGACCGCAAGGTGCTGGCCGACATCGCGGTGCACGACATCGCGGCGTTCGGTGCGCTGGCTGAAAAGGCGAAGACCGCCCTGGCCGCGTAATCGCAGCGCTATACCATCGGCGGCGCCGCGGCGCGCCGCCGGCTGCAAACGTGGGGAGCGCGGGCCTTGAGCCTTCGCTCCCTTTTTTTTTGCCGGACCGGAAAGTTGTTTGCCGCGGGCGGGCCCGGCGCGCTATTGCTGAGCGCCGGCGACGACGTGGAATCCAACGGCGGCGATCGCCGCCGGTACAAGAAATCTTCGTGGAGTTTGCATGGACGTGTTGCAGACGCAGGTCGACGAATCGCTGGCGCGCATCAGCGGCGCCGCTTCGATCGACGAGCTCGAAAGCCTTCGCGTAGGACTGCTCGGCAAGAGTGGTCTCGTGACCGAGCAGCTCAAGGCCCTGGGCAAGCTCGCGCCGGACGAGCGCAAGATCGCCGGCGAGCGCGTCAACCGCGCCAAGGAACGCCTGCAGAACGCGATCGCCGAGCGGCGCGGCCTGCTCGAGGAAGCGGCCTTCGCCGAGCGCCTCGCCGGCGAGCGCATCGACGTGACCCTGCCGGGCCGCGTCGCCGATCTCGGCGCGGTGCATCCGGTCTCGCGCACGCTCGCGCGCATCACCGACATCTTCCAGCGTCTGGGCTATCAGGTTGCCGAAGGTCCCGAGATCGAGGATGACCATCACAACTTCGAGGCGCTGAATTTCCCGCCGCACCATCCGGCGCGCGCGATGCACGATACGTTCTATTTCCCGGACGGGCGGCTGCTGCGCACGCATACCTCGCCAGTGCAGATCCGCGCGATGAGCGGGCGTCAGCCGCCGATCCGCATCATCGCGCCGGGCAAGGTCTATCGCAGCGATTCGGACCAGACCCATACGCCGATGTTCCACCAGGTCGAAGGCCTGCTCGTCGACGAGACGTCGAGCTTCGCAGACCTCAAGGGCACCCTGGCCGAGTTCGTGCGCGCGTTTTTCGAGCGCGATTTCGAGATGCGCTTCCGGCCGAGCTATTTCCCGTTCACCGAGCCCTCGGCCGAAGTCGACATCCGCTGGGATCAGGCCGACGGCAGCGAGCGCTGGCTGGAAGTGCTCGGCTGCGGCATGGTGCATCCGAACGTGCTGCGCAACTGCGGCATCGACCCGGAACGCTATACCGGCTTCGCCTTCGGTCTCGGCGTCGAGCGCTTCGCGATGCTGCGCTATGGCGTCAAGGACCTGCGCCAGTTCTTCGAGAACGACCTGCGTTTCCTGCGCCAGTTCGCCTGACGCCGCGTGCGTTCCCGCCCCCTCTTGTAAAAGACAATCCATGAAATTCAGCGAAAACTGGCTGCGAAGCCTGGTCAATCCGGCCGTCGATCGCGACACGCTCTGTCATCGTCTGACCATGGCCGGGCTCGAAGTCGAGGGCGTCGAAGCGCTCGGCGACGGCCTTGCCGGCGTGCGCATCGGCGAAATCGTCGAATGCGACAAGCACCCGAATGCCGACAAGCTGCGCGTCTGCCGCGTGTCCATCGGCGAGGGCGAGCCGCTGCAGATCGTCTGCGGCGCGCCGAATGCGCGTCCGGGCCTCAAGGCGCCGGTCGCGACGATAGGCGCGCAGCTGCCCAACGGCATGGCGATCAAGCAGGCCGCGCTGCGCGGCGTCGATTCGTTCGGCATGCTGTGCTCGGCCAAGGAACTGGGCCTGGATGCGGATGCTTCGGGTCTCATGGAACTGCCGGCCGATGCGCCGGCGGGCCTGGCCCTGGCCGACTATCTCGCGCTGCCGGATGCGAGCATCGAACTCAAGATGACGCCGAACCGGCCCGACTGCCTCGGCCTGCGCGGCCTGGCCTACGACGTCGCCGCACTGTTCGGCGCGCCGCTGCAGGACGTCAGTGCGGCACCGGTGCAGATCGGCAGCGCGGCCGTGCGCGGCGTGCATCTCGATGCCGCGGCCGACTGTCCGCGCTATCTCGGCCGCGTGATCGAAGGCATCACGCCGGCCGCGGCTTCGCCGCTGTGGCTCAAGGAGCGCCTGCGCCGCGCGGGCCTGCGTCCGATCAGCGCGGTCGTCGACGTGACGGCCTACGTCATGCTCGAACTCGGCCAGCCCATGCATGCATTCGACAATGCCAGGCTCGACGGCGACATTCATGCGCGCCGCGCGACGGCCGGTGAAAAGCTCGCGCTGCTCGACGGCAGCGAAGTCACCCTGGACGATTCATTCCTCGTGATCGCCGACACGGCGCGTGCAGTGGCCCTGGCCGGCATCATGGGCGGGCTGGATTCGCGCGTGACCGACACGACGATCGACGTGTTTCTGGAGAGCGCGCATTTCGCGCCGGCCTCGATCATGGGCCGCGCGCGCAAGCTCGGTCTGCATACCGACGCGTCGCACCGCTTCGAGCGCGGCGTCGACCCCGACCTGCCGCGTCTGGCGCTGGAGCGCGCGACCGAACTGTTGCTGCAGATCGTCGGCGGCAAGGCCGGCCCGGTCGTCGAGGCCGTTGCTCCTGACCATCTGCCGATGCGTGAGGCGGTGCCGCTGCGCCGCCAGCGCCTGAGTCGCGTGCTCGGCATGGACGTGGCCGACGCCGAGGTCGAGCGCATCCTGCGCGCCCTGGGCATGGACGTGCAGACGGCCGGGCAGGGCTGGTTGGTCACGCCGCCGTCGCGGCGCTTCGACATCGAGATCGAAGAAGACCTCATCGAGGAAGTCGTGCGCGTACACGGCTACGAACGCGTGCCGACGCGCTCGCCGAGCGGCCAGCTGCGCCTGAGCCTGCCGCCCGAGGCGCGGGTGCCTGCCGAACGCGTGCGTATGCAACTCGTCGCCGACGGCTATTACGAAGCGGTCTGCTACAGCTTCGTGGCGAAGGACTGGCTGCAGCGTTGGTCGCGCGAGGCTGGCGCGGTCGCGCTGGCCAACCCGCTGAGCGCCGACCTCGCCGTGATGCGCACCTCGCTGCTGCCGGGCCTGGTCGAGGCGCTCAAGCACAACGCGAACCGGCAGCAGGAACGCATCCGGCTGTTCGAGATCGCCCGCGTGTTCCAGGCCGGCAGTGACGCGCCGCTGGAGACCCGCCGCGTGGCCGCGGTCGCCTGCGGCCGTGCCCTGCCCGAGCACTGGGGCGGCGACAAGCGCGCGGTCGACTACTACGACCTCAAGGCCGACCTCGAAAAGCTCGTCGCGCTGGCCGGCGGCCGGGCGGATTTCCACCCAGCCGACCGCCCGGAATTCCACCCCGGCCGCAGCGCCGAAGTCCGCGTGAACGGGGCGTTTCTGGGCTATCTCGGTGCCCTGCACCCGCGCCTGCTGAAGGCGCTGGATCTGGACCAGGATGTCTACGCCTTCGAACTCGACCTCGACGGGCTCACCGCCGGTCGGCTGCCTGAAGCCGCTGAGTTGTCGCGTTTCCCGCAGGTGCGCCGGGATATCGCCGTCGTGCTACCGGAAGCCGTGGCCTGGGGCCAGGTCGAAACTGTCCTGCGCGGCGTCGGCGGAGCGGTTCTGCGCGACCTGCTGGTGTTCGACCGCTACAGCGGAACGGGCTTAGGTTCCGGTCTAAAGAGCCTCGCTATTGGCTTGATTTTGCAGGACAGTTACCGCACTCTTACGGATCAGGAAGCAGACCATCTCGTGGCTTCGGCCTTGGCTGCCCTGGAACGCGAATGCGGCGGTAGACTGCGGGGGTAGCATGGCGCTGACCAAGGCGGAAATGGCGGAACGACTGTTCCTTGACGTAGGCCTCAACAAGCGCGAGGCCAAGGAATTCGTCGATGCGTTCTTCGATGTAGTGCGTGAGGCTCTGGAAAAAGGGGAGCAGGTCAAGCTGTCGGGTTTCGGCAATTTCGATCTGCGCAAGAAGAATCAGCGTCCCGGACGTAACCCCAAGACCGGCGAGGAGATTCCGATCTCCGCGCGGCGCGTGGTCACGTTCCGGCCGGGTCAGAAGCTGAAGGTCAGAGTCGAGGCCTATGCTGGATCAGGGCAGCAACAGTGAGCTCCCGGTAATCCCGGCCAAGCGCTACTTCACGATCGGTGAGGTCAGCGAGCTGTGCGGTGTCAAACCGCACGTTCTGCGCTACTGGGAACAGGAGTTCACGAACCTCAAGCCGGTCAAGCGACGCGGCAATCGCCGGTATTACCAGCGCCACGACGTGCTGATGATCCGGCAGATCCGCTCGTTGCTGTATGACCAGGGCTTTACGATCACGGGCGCACGTCAGCGCCTGGACGGTCAGCAGCAGCGCAACGAAGTCAGCATGTCGAGCCAGATCGTGCGCCAGGTGCGCATGGAACTGGAGGAAGTGCTGCAGATCCTGCGTCGCTGATCGCGGCCGCGCCCGCCGGCGGGCGTAGCCGCTGCGGCCTGCGCCGCGGCCAGTCCGTTCGCATTGCAGGCGTCGTCGTGGGCCGGCTATACTCGGCGGCTCTTGCAGTATCGGTTTCCGTGTCGGGGCGTAGCGCAGCCTGGTAGCGCATCTGCCTGGGGGGCAGAGGGTCGTGGGTTCAAATCCCGCCGTCCCGACCAATCGACGCTGCAGAATCACCACAGACAGGGAATGCGCCGCAACGGCGCCGGCGTGGATTCCTCCCTGGTGTTTCCACTGATCTTTTTCCGGCCGATGCCGACGACTTTTGGGTCCTGCGCCGTGGCGGTGCCGGGTCGCCGTGCTTGGCGCCTGTATGCCCGGGCAGCCGGCTCCCGCTCGGCAGGCCGGCAACCAGCCTGTTTCGAGTGAATTCGTCAGGACCGCAGCAGCCCACTTGTCGCCACGCCATCGTCGACAGCGGTCACGGCCTGACCATCGTGCTGCGCATGGCTTCGCCCGGAGACGATTGGGTGCTCACCACCATCGGCGACGCGGACGCCAGTCCGAACTGCTGCGGCTGACCCCGGAGGCACAACTGCCGGCCTGCGTCGCCACCGGCACGGAACTGATGGGCGCGATCCGCCAGCATCGTCCGGACCTGATCATCCTTCCGCCCGAGCTCCGCGAGCTGGCGGCATCGCTGAAACAGCCGCCGCGAATGATGCTGATCTCGCCCGACGGCCATCCGGGCGACACCGTACCCGTTCGCCGACAGGTCCGAATTGGGACACCCACTCTTGTGCCGGCTTGAGGATGGCCGGAATTGCGGCGGAATGAGGGCGCCCGGGAGCGATGAGTGGCCGGCGTCCTGTCCATTCTCCGTTCCGCCTCCTCGGCTCTTGCCCTCCGCCGGCGACGCCGTCCGGTCCGGCACCGCTCCGCCAACCCTTCTCCCAACCGACGGCATCGCGGCCGCTCGCCACTGGGCCGGCTGCCGGCTGAGGAGCACTCCACCGCTCAGCGCGCCCCCGCCCGCCCTGGCCTCGCCGCGCTTCGTGACGCCGGTCACCCGCTTTTTTCCCCGGATCCGGCGTTGCCGAAATGCTCAGGCTGCGCCTGACGGAAAATGAGTCGGCGACTCGCTCTGGCCCGATTTGTCCGGACGGCTGCCGAAATGTCTGGTCAAGTCATTGATTTCTGTTGGCCTCGCCGAGATTTCGGGGAAACCTCGCCTGCCGATGTTGCGGAATTCGCCGCGAGCTCGCCGGCCACTCGGGACTCACCGCAGGGCTCTGCCTAGCTTGGCCGCCATCCAACGAGGAGGGCGGACCATGAATTGCGTGCACTGGCGTCACGAAGGCAATGCGGCGTTTCCATCCTGGCGCGACCGCGACGACTATCTCGAACGGTTCGGTCCGCGCGCTCTGCTGTGGGTCGGCGATCTGCGCGAGGCGCAGTCCTGGGGCTGGACCCCGCCGGCCCTGTGCCTGGCACTGCGCGGCCGGGCACAGGTCGACAGCCGCGGCTGCGGCGTCGAACTCGGTGCTTCCGACGTGCTGCTGACCGAGGGCGGCAACGGCCTGCGCATCGAGGCGACCGGCGGCGGCGAGACGCGCATGGCGGTGCTGTGGCTGGCGCCGGCCGGTCTGCGCGGCCGGGCCAGCGTCGATCCGCTGCCGGCATTCTTTGCCCAGGACGCCGAGCTCGCCCTGGCGCTGGCGCGGCTGGCCCAGTCCAATCACGATCTGTCGGTGGACGCTCATGCGGCGCTGGACCTCGTGCTGGGTCTGCTGTCGCGGCGCCAGCAGGAGTTGGCTCAGGCGCTGGCCCATTGCCCGGGGCGCAGCGAGCGCCATCGCCGCCAGCTTTATGCGCGACTGCTGCGCGCCAAGCATGTGATCGACCACGGTCAGGCGGTGCCGCTGGATCTGGCCGCGCTGGCCCAGGTCGCAAGCCTGTCGCCGTCGCACTTCCTGCGTCTGTTCCATCGCGTGTTCGGCGCGTCGCCGCACCGCTATCTGGTTCAGCAGCGCATGCTGCGTGCGCGGCGCATGGTGGTCGAGACCAGCGTGCCTATTGGTACCATCGCCCAGCGCATGGGCTTCATCAACCGCTGCGCGTTCGCGCGCCTGTTCAAGCAGCAGTTCGGCACGCCGGCTACGCGCCTGCGCCGCATGGCGCTGATGCAGGCGCGAGCCAGCGTCACGCGCGCGTTCGGCGTGGTCGGCAACGCCGGTGCGCGGATCGCGTACAGTCAGCAGCCGGAGGCGGCATGAACCAACCTGTAGTAGCCATGGACAGAACGGACATCCGTGCGGCGCGTGGCCGCTTCCTGCGCGGCGGCCTGCTGGCCCTGCTGCTGTCGGCGACGGGCGTGGCGGGCGCGGTGGATCCGCGCATGGCACAGGACTCGCGCCAGGCATTCAAGTCTTTCGCACAGCCGCTGGTCGGCACCTGGGACTGCAATCTGCGCACCTGGGACGATCGTTTCCATGAGCGCATGGTCGAGACCGTGCAGAAGCGCCGCTTCGAATGGGTGCTCAAGGGCAATTTCCTGCAGGAAACCATATTCGCCGTGTTGCGCGGCGGCGACACGGCACATGTCGGCATCACCCTGCTCAGCGTCGATCCGGAAACGATGCACGTGCTCGGCAGCGGATTCGAGGCGACGACGCCGGACCGGCGCATGACGCTGGACGCCGAGCTCGCTCCCGACCTGCGCCATCTCAGCGGCAAGGTCGAGATCACGCCGCAGAGCGAGAATGCCCGCGCCGAGCGGCTGGACTGGCAGTGGATCGAAGACGGGCGCACGCGTTCGCGTCTGTATTCGCGCGCACCGAACGGCCGCGAATTCCTCAATCAGGAACTGATCTGCAAGCGCGCTTCGGAAGCGCCCGCCGGCACCGGCGACTGAGCTGCGCGCCTGGCGGCGGGGCCGGCTACACTCGCGGGATTGTTTCGCCAGGAGCCGTTCATGAGTGCCGCCAACAGTTCGCGCCGCACGCTGTATCCGGAAATCGAGCCGTTCGACAGCGGCCGCCTGCAGGTCTCGGACCTGCATAGCGTCTACTACGAGCAGTGCGGCAATCCGCAGGGCAAGCCCGTCGTGTTCCTGCACGGCGGCCCCGGCGCCGGCTGCAACGCGAACGCGCGCCGCTTCTTCGATCCGAGGCACTACCGTGTCGTGCTGTTCGACCAGCGCGGCTGCGGCCGCTCCACGCCGCATGCGGAACTGCGCGACAACACGACCTGGCATCTGGTCGCCGACATCGAACGTCTGCGCGAGCATCTGGGCATCGACCGCTGGCAGGTGTTCGGCGGTTCCTGGGGTTCGACCCTGGCGCTGGCCTACGCGCAGACGCATCCGCAGCGCGTCAGCGAACTCGTGCTGCGCGGCATCTTCATGCTGCGGCGCTGGGAACTCGAATGGTTCTACCAGCGCGGCTGCGACGCGATCTTCCCGGATGTCTGGGAGGCATACCTCGCGGCAATTCCCGAAGTCGAGCGCGGTGATCTCATGAGCGCCTATTACCGCCGTCTGACCAGCAGCGACGCCGCGGTGCGTACGGCCGCAGCCAGGGCCTGGTCGACCTGGGAAGGCGCAACGAGCTTCCTGTATCAGGATCCGGCGCATATCGCCGCGACCGGCGAGGACCAGTTCGCGCTCGCGTTCGCGCGCATCGAGTGCCACTACTTCGTGCACGGCGGCTTCTTCGAGCATGACGATCAGCTGCTGCGCAACGCGTCGCGCTTGCGCGGCATTCCCGCGGTGATCGTGCAGGGCCGCTATGACGTGGTCTGTCCGGCGCGTTCGGCCTGGGATCTGCACCGGGCCTGGCCGGAGGCGGACCTGCGCATCGTCGCCGACGCCGGCCATTCCGCCATGGAGCCGGGCATCACGCACGAGCTGATCGAGGCCACCGACCGCTTCCGCTGAGGCTGCATGTTGCAGCACTTGCGCGCAGGTTGCGCCGGCGCAGCGGTATTCGCGCGTTCGTCACGGGGGCGACGCATGGCAGTTGACCGGCACGCGGCCAATGCCGACAGTGGTCGGGCCGTATCGCGGCCGCAGCGGACGCTTTTGCGTCCCGGCGGCCTCGGCGACGGCGCATGGCCGCCCGACGTCCGCGCCGGGTGAATTCTGGGTTTCGGGGGGACCGGGTGAGCTCCAACGTTCGCGTGCTGCGACCACAGGACCAGACACGATTTGCCCGCCTCGGCGACTGGTTCGTCGACCTGGCGAGCAATCGCCTGTTGCGCGGCGAACGCGAGCTGCGGCCGACGCCGAAGGCGATGGCCGTGCTGCGCCAGCTCATGCTCGCCAACGGCGCGCCGCAGACGCGCACGGAATTGCTCGACACGGTCTGGCGCGACGCGTTTCCGACCGATGACGTGCTGACCCATGCGATCACCGAATTGCGCCGCGCGATCGAAGAAGATCCCAAGCTGCCGCGGCACATCGAGACGATTCCGAAGGTCGGCTACCGTCTGTTGACTCCGGTGGAATGGCTGGAGCAGCTGCCCGGCGCCGGCGCTGACGCCGCGGCGGAAGCCGCACCGGCGCCGCCGGCTGCTGTCGAAGCGCCGCCGAAACGGCCGCAGGGGCTCTGGGTCATCGCCGGATTCATCGTCGCGGCCTGCGCGCTGCTGACCGTGTTCGGCCGCGCGCCGCCGCCGTCGCGCGTGGATCTGCGCAATCCGCTGTTCGCGCAGAGCGGCTTTCCGGTGCGGCCGGTCACAGCCGAGTCCGACAGCGAAACGTTTCCGAGCATTTCTCCCGACGGCACGTCGGTTGCCTATACGGCGCGCTATCCCGGCGACGACGGCCCGCACATCTACCTGCGCGGCCTGTCGGGTTCGCCGCCGATACGCCTGTCGCGCAGCGATTCCAGCGAGGAAACCTATCCGGTCTGGTCGCCCGACGGCACGCAGATCGCGTTCCTGCGCATGCGCGGCGACGAATGCCGCATCGTCGTGGTCGCCGCGCTCGGCGGACGCGAACGTGAGGCGGCTGGCTGCGAACCGCATTTCCTCGACTATTTCGACTGGAGTCGCGACGGCCGCTCGCTGCTGATCTCGCGTCAGCGGCAACTTGCGCCGGTCGACGGCAAGGAGCGCCTGGAAACGACCAAGAGCCTGCACCGGCTCGCGCTCGAGGACGGTCAGGTGTCGCCGCTGGATTACCAGCGCGATCCGGGGCAACCCGATATCCAGCCGCGCGCCTCGCCCGACGGCCGGCGCATCGCGTTCCGCCGCGGCGCGGTTCCCTACAGCGACATTTTCGTCGTCGATGTCGGCGGCGGCGCGGCGCGCCAGCTCACGCGCCTGCGCGCGCGCATCCGCGGCTACGACTGGCTGCCGGACAACCGCCACATCCTGCTGTCGTCCGATCACAGCGGCACGCAGAGCCTGTATCTGCTCGACACGGAATCGGGCGATCTGGCCAATCTCGGCATCGTCGGCGGCAGCTATCCGGCGGTCAGCCGCGGCCGCGGCCTGGCCGTGTTCCAGCAGGACAACGCCGACATCAACCTGCAGAGCTTCCGCTTCGACGCCGCGGCCGATGCGGCCGGCGAGGTCATCGCCTCGTCCACGCGCAGCGAGTCCTGGCCGGCTTTCGCGCCGAACGACGACCGTCTCGTGTTCGTGTCCAATCGCGGCGGCGATTCGCAGCTCTGGCTGTTCGAGCCCGGGGCGCGCACGTCCTACCAGATCACGCACCACAGCAACGTCGAACTCAGCGCGCCGAACTGGTCGCCCGACGGCCGCCGCGTGCTGTATGTGGCGCGCGGCAGCGGCCAGAGCCGGCTGTACTCGGTCGAGGTCGACTCCGGCCAGACCCGGCAGGAGAGCGAGGAAGGCGACAACGTGCGCTACGGCACCTATTCCTGGGACGGCCACAACATCTTCTATGTGTCCGACCGCGACGGCGCCTGGCACATCTGGCAGCGCGATCTCGTCGCGCGCACGAGCCGGCGCCTGTCCGAATCCTCGGCCTACAGCGTCAGCGACGGTGCCGGAAATGGAAAACTGTACTTCGCCAACATGGGCGAAGGCGGCCTGTACGCGATCGACCTGGCGACCGGCACCGAAGAGCGCGTCAACAGCAATGTGCAGTTCTGGAACATGAATGCCTGGCGCGTGGATCCGAGCGGGCTGTATTACCTCTACAGCGGCGAAGACATGAAACCGCAGCTGTTCGTGCAGTCCTGGGACGGCAGTCCGCCGCGGCTGCTGCGCAAGGTCGAATGGGCGCTGCCCGAAGGCGGCGTCGCGCTCGACCGCGCCGCGACGCGCGCGGTCCTGCCGGTCGTCGCGCGTGACGATACCGACATCATGCTGCTGGATCTGTCGGCGATTCTCGGGCCCTGAATCGCGCGGACGGCAGCTTGTCGCCGCCTGCTCCGCCCGTGTTCCCCGGCCACTGCAGCTTCGCGGCGCCGTCCCGCCTTGCAAAGGCGTCGGCACGTCGGCTCACCACCGGTCGGCGTTGTGCCCGCCGGCGCGCGCGGCTAGCGCCGACCGGCGATGAACCGCGTCTTCTGTTCCGGGGTGGGGCGCGGCATCGGCTCCATGCCGTTCGCGATCAGACGCACGTCGACGGCGATGCTGCCGCTTTGCCCCCCCAGGGCAAGCGAGGTCTCGGCGCCGGCGAGAACCTTCGTGCAGTCGAGAAAGAGCTCTTGACCCTGGCGCGGCGGCCGCCGCGTGCTGCAGATCGACAGCGGCACGCGCAGGTGCACGTTGGGCTGTCCGACGAAGGCGAATGTCGGATGGAGCTTCCGGAGCATGGCGCCGTCGAGCTTGGCGACAGCGAAGTCTTCCCCGGCTTCGGTGCATTGGCCGATCGCGATATCGAAGCTCATGCGTTTCCTCCATGGCCGCCCGGAAGGCGGATCAAGGTGTTCACGGCGCCGACCACATGCTGGTCGAGCAGCTTGCGCAGGCGCGTCTCGACGTTGGCAATATCGGCCAGGTTGGCCGGCGCGGACAGCGAATAGATGAAGCCATCGGCCTGATGGCGCGCCGCGCGGCTCACGTCGATTTGCGGCGTCTGCGCCGCGGCCCACCAGATTCGTTTGAGCAATGCCGGCCCGACGCTGGCGCCCGGCGCCAGACGAAACTGGAAATGCACGACGAGATACATGAAGCCTCCACTGTGGAATGGCCGGGCAGCGCGCCGATCGCCGATATCGGCGCGGCGAAATCTGCTTGGGCACGAATGACGGACGGGAGGCTTTGGCAGCGCAATGAACTTGCGTGGTATTTCAGGCCGCTGGCGGCATGAGGACGTCTTGGGACTATGCGCCCGCAAGCGTAAGGGAATGTTAAGGCGTGCAGGGCGGCGACGCCGCGCCCAGGGCCGCAGCGGCATTGCGCCACATCGGGCAGTGCCGCCCGGGCTTGCGCCCGGGCGGCGTCCACCTCAGCGACGGCTGTTGCGGGAGTCGTTCGCCGGCAGGAAACGGGTGGGTTCGACGGCTTCCTTTTTCAGCGGTTCGGCCGGTGCCTCCGGCTTGCGGTCGGCAGGTACTTCGGCCGGCACGGCCTGCGCCGGGCTGCCGGGAATGCTACGGACGGGGCTATTGGAGTTGTTCATGGCAAATGTTCCTCGGAACCATCCGTGGCGAACTGCATCCCGGGGGAAATCGAGTCAACGGGCGCAGCCCGTCGCTGACGCATGTACCGGAGCCCGGTACCTGTAGGGGGGGCTGTCCCGACATGTCGGAAGAGCGATGCGGCAAGATCGGGTCTCGCCGGCGAGGAGGTCTGGCAACCACCGGGGCACCCTACGCCCTGGGGTGTTAGTCGTGTGTTACGAGGATCCTTGTTGATTTTCTTTATCTGTTAATTTATTGGTTTAAAATTAAATCTTTCCTAATTTACTATAAGTATCAAAAATTGTCTCGCGCTAGCCCGGCCGCCAGGCGAGCACGCTGGCGCCACGCCGCTGCGGGCAAGGCAGAACACCGGTGTTCCGGGCGCCCCCGGCGCAGCGGAAATGCCCGTCTGTGACCGCATGATCCAGCTGCGGCGTACCCGCGCGGCCGCGCAGGGGCTTCGTCGTCTCAGGTTCTGATTGCGGCGTCTGTTCCACTGCGCAGACGCCGGTACGAACCGCATTCCGTCGCGAATCCCGCTCAGTCACGAACGCCATGCCGGCTGCGGCCGGCGGAATGTGCCTGCCTGCCGCACCGGCGGTCATGCCGGGATTCGCCTGACTCCATGCACTTCCTTCAGGAGACAACATGAAGCGTAATTCCACGCTGTATCTGGCGCTGTCCGCCGCAGTCCTTGCGGCGACGGGCGCCCACGCGCAGATCGCCATCAATGCGAGTGCCGCCGCCGCCGGCGGCGTCACGCCCGGTGACGCGCCGGGCTATCCGGTCACGCTGAGCCAGGCCGGCGCCTACAAGCTCACCGGGAACCTGAGCCTGACTTCTGCCGATCCGAACAGCGTTGTCGTCCATATCACGGCAGCCAACGTCGATCTCGATCTCAACGGCTTCACGATCGGGAGCTACAACGTCTGCGCGAACACCAGCAGCCACTACAACGGCCCCGGCAACGATTGTCTGAACCGCAAGATCTACGATCCGCTGGTGCTCGTCGAGGCGCCCTTCGCGCGCATCCACGGCGGCTATGTCGAGGGTAGCCTCGGCGACGGCATCTTCATCGCGAGCCTGCCGTCGCAGCCCGGCGGCAGCGTGCTCGACGATCTGCAGGTCACCAACAACCGCGGCTACGGCATCTCGTCGGTCGACGACGGTGCGGCCGTGCGCGACTCGCTGGTGACGCTCAACGGTTCCGGCGGCGTCGTCGTCGCGCGCGACGGCGTACTGCACAAGGTGCGTGTCTCGCGCAACAACGGCAATGGCGTGCAGACCGGCACCAATGCGCTGATCGAGCAGGTGACGTCGACCTACAACGAGCTTAACGGCATCGCGGCCGACGGCGGCTCGGTCACGCAGGTCGAGGCCTCGTTCAACGGTGGCGACGGCGTCCTCGGCTCGGCGGCGGTCAGCTTCAGTCGTGCCCAGCGCAATGGCGGCGCCGGCTACCGCTACCCGGTCATGCTGACCCAGAGCAGTGCGTCGGACAGCCCGATCGGCTATGCCGCGCCGCTGACCGGCGGTTGTTACGGCAACTTCCACTCGCGCAACACCACCACTCCGATCCAGGCCGGCACGGGCTTCGTCGGCACGCTGACCGTCTGTCCGTGACCACGCCGGCGGCGACGCGGCGTTCCCGATCTTTCCAGGAGCAATTCATGTCTGCATATTCACTCATCGGCCGCGCCGCTTTCGCGGCGCTCGGTCTCGCGCTGGCTTCGGCCGCGTCGGCTCAGGTCGTCATCACTCAGGCTTCGGCTCTGGCCGGCGGCGTCAGCGCCGGCGATGCGCCCGGGTTTCCTGTCACGCTCAGCGAGACCGGTTCCTATGTGCTCGGCAGCAATCTGTATCCGCCGGGCGTCTCCGCGATCCAGATCACCGGCAGCAACGTTTCTCTCGACCTCAAGGGTTTCACGATCGACGGCGGCGGGCGCTGTTCGCCGAACGGCATCGCGCCGGCCGTCGGCAACACCTGCGCAGGTACGGTGGCGCAAAGCTGGGCACTCGTGGACATCGTGGCCCCGCGCGTGCGCGTGTTCAACGGTTCGATCGTCGGCAGCGCCGGTGACGGCGTCAGCGTCTGGGGCAATACGGCGTCGTCGGATCAGGTCCTGTCCGGGCACCGGCTCAACGATCTCGTCATCGCCCACAATCGCGCGCTCGGGCTGCGGGAAGTCGATTTCGGCGGCCTGTTGCGCAACATCAGGTTCCATCTCAACGGCCAGGAGGGCGCGTATCTCTCGCCGGAAGCCGTGGCCGAGAACGTGTATGCATCGCGTAACGGCTACGAAGGTGTCGTAGCCGTCAACACGCTCAATGGGCGCCGCGTCACGTCGGTCCTCAACGACGGCTCCGGTGTGTTCGTCGATTCGGGCCTGCTGTCGCTGGCCGAATCCAGCGGCAATTCCGGCGATGGTTTCTACGGCTCTACCGACCTCGCCAACAGCCGCGCCTCGGCCAACGCCGGCAACGGCGTGGAATTCTCCAACCTCGCCTATGAGACGGTGCTGCTCAACAACGGTGCCCGTTCCTACATCGCATCGCTGTCGGGCTGCTATGCGCGGCTGTACCAGCGCACGACGAGCGTGCTGACGCCGCAGGTGCAGGGCGGCACACCGCTGAACGGCAGCGTCACGGCCTGTCCGTGACCGGCAGCCTGTAACGGCTGGCGGCGCCGGTCCTCTGCGCATCGGCCGCCTGCGGGCGGCCGATGTCTGCGACAGCCTGGCGGTGGCGCCGCCGCCGGCGACAGAAGCTCAGCGAAAACCGTCGGCGAAGATGCGCTCACCGGGCGGAAGCTGGGTCACCCACAGCGGCGCGGACCAGAGCAGTGCGCCGTCGTCCTGGGTGATCTTGGCGTAGTAGAAATGTTCCCCGGCCGCCGGATTCAGGGTGGGCTGCGCCGTGCTGGCCGCCAGGGTCACGGTGCCGTTGCGGCCCGGCACGCCTTCGTAGATCTGCACCTGGCTGGCCGTGCGGCCGCGCGTGCTCGCGTAGTCGACGCGCAGGGCCAGCGTGCCGTCGTTGGCGAAGCGCTGGCCCATCAGGCGCTCGCCGCTCGTGAACAGGATCTGCGCAGTCTTGTCCATCGTCGCGAACACGCGGCGCGCCTGCAGCGCTTCGCGCAGGCTCGCCCTGGTCAGCGGCTGGCCCTGCGGAATCAGCAAGGCCGTGCGGTTGCCGTAGGACGCGCCCCAGTTCGCGCAGTGATTGTCCTGGTTGCTGGCCGGTGCAACGTGGTAGCCGCGTTCGAGCATCTTCTTCCAGACGCTTTCGTAGCTGCTGCGGCTGGTCTCGGATTCGTCGGTGGCCACCGAAAAAGCCGAGCTGTTCAGCACCTCGCTGAGCACCATGACTTCGTCGCCGTCGGCGGAATAGCCCACGGCGTTGCCGTCGACGACGAACTGGCCCGAGCTGGCCGGATGGTTGAACTGGCCGAGCACTTGCTGGCCGCGCATAAAGGTATACAACGCTGCATAATCGCTCTTGGGTGTGTAGAAGCTGCCGATCAGCTGGTTTGACGAGTTGTATTCCCAGCCGTACAGCGCTTCCGAACCGATGATGTTGAGATGGCCGCCGTTGGTCGTGACGCCCCATTCCATGCCGTAGAGCGCGAGAAAGCCCGGATGCGCCGTGCTGTAGGCAGCGGCCGCGTCCAGCCCCGACTGGTAAAGGTTCAGCGCGTACTGCTGCGAGGCGTTCGCGTTGGTGCCGGTGGAGCGGTCGTACATGTGGTTGTGTTCGCTGGCGAGCAGGAAATCCAGCCCGTGCGCCTGGGCATAGGCATAGGCATCGCTCGGACCGAACGTGCCGGCCTGCGGCGTCTCGGCGTTGTTGCAGGTGCTCAGGTCGCCGCCGCCGTCGCTGTGGTTGGTCTGGCTGTGCAGGTTGCCGTAGTGGATCGCATAGCGCGCGTCGCCGGACGGCACGGCGATGCCGAGCTCCGTCGCGGCACTCGGCAGCGGCCGGAAATCGGCCGGCAGCGCCGCGCGCGGCGGCGCGCCGACGGCGATGTTCCAGTCCTCCAGCACGAGGTCGGACGCGCGCGCGATTGCGGCCGGCGCGGCCTGGGCTGCCAGCGCGGTCTGCAGATCCTGGGCGCTTCCGACAGCGGCGGCGAACTCCAGCCGGTAGAGGCCGCCGGCGAGGCGGCTGCCGGCCGCGTCGCGGCCGTCCCAGTCCAGATCCAGCCGCCGGCGCTGATTGCCGGCGAGCGCTTGGCCATTCCAGCTGCGCTGCAGCTTGCCGTCCGGCGCGAACAGTCGCAGCTGCCAGGCCACGGCGACGCCGGCGCGGCCCGGATACAGCAGCTGCACGCCGATCGCGCGCGCATCGTCGGACGCCGCGTGGAACGGCGCATCCAGGGTGGCTTCGAGTTCGTCGTGTTCGTGCACGACCGTGGCGTCCGCGCTGGCCGCAGCCAACAGCAGACCGAGCGCGACGAGGCGCGCCGATAGCAAGGACATCGGAAATCCCCCCTTAGGATTTCGCGCGCCCTGTACGGGCGCAGAGCCGTTCGGGCTGCGTCCTCGCTCCGATCGTCGAAATGGCGTGATCAGCCTGCGCCGTCATGGCCAGACTTCGGCAGCGGAGCTCCGCTCCACCGCCGCCGGCAGGCGCCGAGCCTGCACCGGCCGATCATAGCCGGCTCCTGCGACGGTTTCGAGGCGGCGGCGCGAAAGGCGCGCTAGCGGCAAGCGGCGCTGTGGTTGCGATGGCCTGGACCTCGCGCCGGTCGCGCCCGCACCGCTGCCCGGGCGTCAGGGTCGGCACGCTTTCTGCGCGGCATGTTCCGCACGAAGATCGGCTTGCCACCGCGCGTGGACGCGACATTCCGCTGACGGGACGATCGCCGTGCGTGGCGCGTGCCGCAGATCCGGCAGCGCAGCTGATGCGGCCGGAAAGCCGAGACCTCGCAGGGGCTTCAGGACCTCGGCGGATACGCCGAACATGCTGATGGTGCCGGTGGAGGGAATCGAACCCCCACTCCGTTTCCGGAAACAGATTTTGAGTCTGCCGCGTCTACCAATTCCGCCACACCGGCACAGGTGTCGCCGGCTTGAACGGCCGGCGCGGTAGGGCGGCGAGTATAGCGGAAAGCGCGCGGCCGCGAAGCGCCGCGCTGTTCTGGATCTCAGTGGGTCTGGTCCAGCGAGAGCTGGCGCTGGTCGCGTTCGTACCAGGTATCGGCGAGCGGGCGGAACACGCTGCAACTGGTCATCGGACCGCGGTAGATGTGCAGCGACACGGCGACGTCGTCGTCGCTGGGGTTGCAGATCGTGTGGTACTCGTGCGGCGGGATCAGGCTGCCGGCGGAGCCGGGGCCGGCGATCATGGTGCCGCGCGACTCGAAGCGGTAGCGGTTGTCGTCGTGGCCGGTCATCTCGTAGGGCGTGATTTCCAGCGAGCCGTACCAGACACCTTCGACGCACCACATGCCGGCATGGTCGTGGATCGGCGTGCCCTGGCCCGGCCCCCAGGTCATCGCGATGACGCTGTAGCCGAGGTCCTCGCTGCGATAGAGCTCGCGCCGCGCGTAGTGGTCGCCGACGGCCTCGAACACGCAGTCCGGCAGCCTGACCTCCGGGTCGCGGATCAGCCGGCACAGGGTATGGCGCAGCTGGTCGGTGATTTCGGTCGGGCAGTCGCGGCAGATCGCGGCGTCGAGGGCTTCGACGAGGCGCTGCGCGCCGGGGAATTGCAGGGTGAGCATGGCGGTGTCCGTCTACGGAAGCGCGCCGATCTTACAGCCGGGCCAGGAACTGCGCGATGGCTGCGCCGAAGCGCGCGATGTCGACGAGGAAGGCGTCGTGGCCCTGCGGGCTGTCCAGCGCGACGAACTCGACGGTGGCGCCGGCACCGCGCAGGCCGTCGGCGATTTCCTGCTGCTGGCTCAGCGGGAACAGGATGTCGGTTTCCACGCCGATGACCAGGGCCTGTTCCAGATGGATCCGCGCGAGCGCCGCGGCCACGCTGCCCTGGCCGTACTCGGCCACGTCGAACCAGTCGCTGGCGCGCGACAGGTAGAGATAGCTGTTCGGGTCGAAGTTGCGTACGAAGCGGCGCGCGTGGCCGATCAGGTAGGACTCGATCTGGAATTCCGCGCCGAACGGTTCTTCCTCGCGCTGGTCGGATTCCAGCCGGATGCGCGCGAAGCGGCCCACCCATTCCATGGCCGAGCGGTAGGTGATGACGCCGAGCTTGCGCGCGATCGACATGCCTGCTTCGGGGTAGTGCTCGTCGGAGTAGTCGCCGTTGTTCCACTGCGGGTCCAGGCGTATCGCTTCGCGCTGCAGCGAACGGATCGCGATCGCGAACGGCTGCGCCTGCGGCGCCGTGGAAATGCTGATGTGCGCGCGCGCGCTGTCCGGATGCAGCGACAGGTAGGCCAGCGCGGTCATGCCGCCCATGGAGTTGCCGAGCAGGCAGGCCAGTTTCCCGATGCCCAGGCCGCGCACCAGCGCATGTGCGGCTTCGGCGGCGTCTTCGAGTGTCAGATCCGGAAAACCCAGACGGTAGGGCTGACCGCTGGCCGGATCGAGCGAGGCGGCGCCGGTGGAACCCTTGCAACTGCCGAGGGTGTTCACGCAGATCACGAACCAGCGCTGCGTGTCGATATGCTTGCCTGGGCCGATCATGTCTTCCCACCAGCCCGGGCTGGGATCCTGCGCATTGGATGCCGCATGCGCGCTCGGCGACAGGCCGGTGAAGATCAGCAGCGCGTTGCCGCGTGCGGCATCGAGTTCGCCCCAGGTTTCATAGGCGAGACGGGCGCCGTGCAGCTGGCCGCCGCGCTTCATCGGAAACGGCGTGGGCAGATCGAAATAGCGGCGGGCGTCGCCCATGGTGTCGTGGCCGGAGCGCGGCGATGCGCGGAGGCCGGAATGTAAACTCATGCCCCGGCCAATCCAAGGCACACGAACCGTTTTCGCCTGTCCATGTTCGCCAATTCCCGTCCCGTCACCAGTTCGCAAAGCGGTCCTCACCCGCGTCTGGCCGAACTCGTGCAGCGCCATCTGCGTCATGCGTTCCGCCGTCCGGTCGGCGAGCCGTCGCGCCGGGCCTTCGACACGCTGGCCGCCATGCTGGCCGGCGATACGCGGCCGCGCGTGCTCGACGCCGGCTGCGGCACTGGCGTGAGCACCGTGCAGCTGGCGCGCCGCCACGCGGATGCCGTCGTCATCGGCGTGGACAAGTCGGCGCAGCGTCTGGCCGTCGGCTTGCGCGCGCTGGCCGCGGCCGATGCACCGGCCAATGCGTGGCTGCTGCGCTGCGACCTCGTGGACTTCTGGACCCTCGCCGCGGCTGCCGGCTGGCGCTTCGCCGCCCAGTACCTGCTTTACCCGAATCCCTGGCCCAAGCCCGAGCACGTGCAGCGGCGCTGGCCGGCGCATCCGGTGCTGCCGGCTCTGCTGGCCTGCGGCGGGTCGCTCGAGCTGCGCACGAACTGGGCGATCTATGCCGAGGAATGGAGCGTCGCGCTGGGCCTGGCCGGCCGGTCCTGGCAGGTCGACGGCCTGGACGAGCCCGCAGAGGCTGCCCTGTCGCCGTTCGAAGCCAAGTACCGGGCCTCGGCGCATCCGCTGTGGCGCGTGCGCGCGGCGGCCGAAACTCAGAGCTGTCGCGGCTGACACCCGGGAAATTCCTCAGGTTATTCTGAAAATATCGCCCAAGTGTCTGTTACGTCGACAATCCTTGCCGGTTCGTGCTGTTCAACACGGTCCGCCGCCGCTAGATTGCACGCAAGGTCGCAGCGGCCTGCGGCCGGCGGTGAAGGGGACGAGCGATGAAGACGTCTGTGCGTGGAACCCGGCGCTGCGGGCTGCTCGCGCTGCTCCTGTTCCTGCTGCTGCCGCTGAGCGCCTGGGCCCAGGTCGTGGTCACGGTCAACGGCAGTGTCGCGCATGCGGACATCAGCCTGGTCAACGGCCTGCAGACCTACACCGGCGAGGTCACGATCATCTTCGACAGCCCGGTCAACCTGACCGTGCAGACCCTGAACCTCAGTGCCATGCTGGTCAGTCCGGCCGATCCGGCGCTGACCTCGCGCCTGCCGTCGGGCACGGCCATCGACCCGGCGTTTCCGGTGCTGATCACGATCGAGCCGATTCCGGTCACCGACCGCATCTTCGCGTCAGGCATGCAGCTCAACGACGGCAGCCAGTCCAGCCTGAGTTTCGTCAACGCCTACGACATGGAAATCCACACGCATGCGCTGGTGTTCACACCGAACACGCCGTATCGCGTGTTCAAGGCGCCGATCGGCGGCAACTTCGTCGACATGACGGCCGACGTGCTCAACGGCAGCGTGCGCGGCCGCGGCCGCAGCGGTGGTTTTTCGCAGTTCCTGCTGGTCAAGGACACGCGTGCGGAGACCGTGCTCGGCCTGCCGGTCATCGCGCTGGCCAAGCTCACCGACCTGCAGCTGCGCCTGGTCGCCGCCATTCTCGGCAACGTGCTGCGGCTGGAGCTGGCCGGCCTGCTCAACAACGTGCAGCTCGCGCTCGTGTCGCTGAACTATGCGGCGGCGCTGGTGCAGATCGACCTGTTCATCCTGCGCGTGGACCAGGAGGCCGGCACGAACATTCCGAACGTCTGGCGCGCGCAGCGCGATCTCATCAACGATGCAGGGGATCTCGACGGCCTGGCACGCTCGCTGCGCTACAGCATCTCCCGCCTCAACGGCGGCCCCTGAGGAGCGCCCCGTCCGATGCCTGCGCGGTTCAGCGCCTACCCACCGGATCGCGCGGTCGTCGTGCGCCTGCTCGACGAAGGCCGCCGCTACGGCGTGGGCCGCGGCACGACCAGCGAGCTGCAGCTCGACCATACTTCCGTGTCGCGCCGGCATGCGGAAATTCTCGGCGATGCGGCCGGCTGGCGGCTCGTCGACGTCGGCAGCAAGAACGGCCTGCGCGTGGACGGCCGCCTCGTGTCCGAGGCGCATCTGAGTTCGCCGGCCTGGTTCGCGATCGGCGACGTCTATTGCTGGCTCGAACCGATGGATGCGGACAGCGCACGCGACGCCGCGGCCTTCGCCGACGTGCGCCGCTCGACCTCGCGCGCGCTGTCGCAGCAGCTGCAGCACGTCGCCGGCGTCGATGCGCTGCTGCGGCACACGCTCGACGCGGTGCTGGAGCTGTCCCAGCTCGAGCGCGGCTTCGTGCTGTACGGCGCGACCTCCGACGATCTGCGCGTGCGCGCGGCGCAGGGATTGCGCAGCGACGAACTGGCGGAGAGTGCCTTCGCCGGCAGCGCCGGCGCGCTGCGGCGCTGCCTTGCCGAGCGGCACAGCGTGATCTGCTGCGACACGTCCGACTCGCCGTGGCTCGGCGCGCGGCCCAGCGTCGTGCTCGGCGGCATCCGCGCGCTGGTCTGCGTGCCGGTGGTGTTCGGCAACGAACTGCTCGGCGCGATCTACGCCGACAGCCGCCAGCCCGGGCCGCTGCTGACCGAGTTCGACCTGGAACTCGTCGAAGGCGTGGCGCAGCAGGCCGGCGCCGCGCTGGCCGCGGCGCGACTGCGCGGTGCCGTCGACGAACTGCTCGACGCAGCCGGCCAGGCCGGCATCGCTGCGCCGCGCTGGAGCGACCTGCAGCCGCGCTGATCCGCCGTCGCGGTTCTGCGCTATCGTGCGGGCATGAGCGACCTCGCGGCAGGGCTGTCCGGCGTCGATGCCCAGGCTACCGTCACCGGCCTGATCGTTTTCCATGAGCTGCGTGTCGGCGAGGTCGTTGCCGGCCGTTTCCGCATCGAGGAACTGCTCGGCGTCGGCGGCATGGGCATGGTCTACCGTGCGCGCGACCTGTCGCTGGACGTGGAGGTCGCGATCAAGCTGCTGCGAGCCGAACTCGCGCGCAAGCCCGAGGCGTTCGAGCGCCTGCGCAACGAACTGCTGCTCGCGCGCCAGGTCTCCAGCCCGCACGTCGTGCGCATCCACGATATCGCGCGCGACGGCGAGCGCTGGCTCATCAGCATGGACTACATCGCCGGCGAGTCGCTGGAGCGCCGCCTGGAGCGCGCCGGCCCGCTGTCGGCGGAGGCCGTCGTGGCGCTCGCGCGAGGCCTGCTCGCCGGACTGGCCGCGGCGCACCAGTGCGGCGTCGTGCACCGCGATCTCAAGCCCGCCAACATCCTGTTCGACCGCAACGACCGCGCCTGCCTGACCGATTTCGGCGTCGCGCG
Organism: Lysobacteraceae bacterium SCN 69-320; assembly: GCA_001725155.1. Lineage (GTDB taxonomy): Bacteria > Pseudomonadota > Gammaproteobacteria > Xanthomonadales > Rhodanobacteraceae > Tahibacter. Next base: position 289,369 of record MEFP01000002.1, read on the forward strand.
CAGCCTCGGCGCGACCGGGCTGACCCAGACCGGTCTGATCGTCGGCACGCCGGAATACCTGTCGCCCGAACAGGCGCGCGGCGAGGCGATCGACGGTCGCAGCGATCTGTATGCCCTCGGGCTGATCCTCTACGAATCCCTGAGCGGCAGTCTGCCGTTCGCCGGCGGCACGCCGGCGGAGACCGTGATGCGCCGGCTCGTACGGCCGCCGCCGCCGTTGGGGCGCCTGCGGCCGGATCTGCCGGCCTGGCTGCTGGCCTTCGTCGGCCGCCTGCTCGAACTCAAGCCGGCACACCGCTTCGCCGACGCCGAAGAGGCGCTGCGCGCGCTGGAGCGGCAGCGCGTGCCGCGCTCGCCGCGTCGCCGGCGCCGGTGGCTGGCCGCGGCGCTGGTCGTGGTCGCGATGCTGGGGCTGTACGAACTCGGCCGCCGTCTGCCGCACTGGCCGGCGCCGGCCAGTGCGGCCAGCGTGCCGCGCCTGGCCGTGCTGCCGCTGCAGGTCGATGCCGCCGATGCCGCGCTCGCGGCGACCGCGCGGGCGATCGAGGAACATGCGCGCCAATGGCTGCGCGGCGATGCCGCGCGCGCGGTGGCCACGCGCGAACGCGTGCTCGATGCGATCGCGCGCGCCGCGCCGGATCTCGGCGGCGAGGCCCTGCAGCGGCGCCTGCCCGAGGTCGCCCAGGCCGCCGGCGTCGCGCAATGGCTGCACGGTGAACTGCGTCGCGACGGGGGCGGGCTGGTGCTCACCTTGCAGGGCGGCGCGGCGGCGCCGGCCCAGACCGCGGTCGCGATCGAGGCGCGCGGTGCCGATGCAGCCGCGCTGTTCGCCGACTATCGGCGCCGCTTCACGGCGTTCGCCGCGCAGCCCCCACCGGCACTCGGCGATGGCGAGGTGGCCGCCTATGGCGAAGCCCTGCGCGCGCTCGATGCGCACCAGCCGGCCGATGCCGCCGGACGCCTGCAGGCGCTGCCGGCGGTGGCGCGCGAATCCAGCGCGCTGCTGCTGAGCGCGTTGCTCCAGGCCCAGGTCGAGGCGCGCCAGGAGGTCTCCGCCGAAGCCACGCGCGAACGTATACGCCAGACGCAGGCCGGTGCGAGCGATCTGTCCGGGCGCATCGTGCTGGCCCAGGCACAGGAATCGGCCGATGCGCGCGCGCGCCTGCTGCAGCACGCGCTGGCCGCACACGCCCACGATGCCGATCTGGTGCTGCAGACGGCGCAGACCCTGGCCGACGCGGGCCACGGCGGACGCGGCTTGCAGCTGCTGCAGGTCCTGGTCGGCGAGGACAGCCAGGATGCCCGCGCCTGGTTCCTGCTCGGCCGCATCGCGATCCAGCAGGGCCAGGCGCGCCGCGCCGTCGACGACTATCTGCTGCGCGCACTCGTGCTGTGGACGCGCGCCGGCGATGCGGCGGCCGAAGCCGACGCGCGCAACGCGCTGGGTGTGGGCTACGAACGCCTGGGCCAGCTCGATGCGGCGGCGGAGCAGTACACGCGCGCGGCCGCGATGCGCGCCGCTCTCGGCGACCCGCGCGGCCAGGCGACCAGCCTGCGCAATCTCGCGATCGTGCAGGCCATACGCGGCGAGCGTGCCGAAGCCGAAGCCACGCTGGAGCGTGCGCGCGGCGCGCTCGAAGCGCTCGGCGACCGCGCGAGCATCGCCGATCTGCACAACGACCGCGGCGTCGTAGCCGAGGAACGCGGCGATTTCCGCGCCGCGCTGACCGCGTTCCGCGAGGCGCTGGCGTTGCGCCAGCAACTCGGCCAGCCGACCCTGCTGGCGCAAAGTCTAAACAATGTCGCATTCTGCTATTTTCAGCTCGGCGAGACCGACAATGCGGCGGTCTACTGGCAGCAGGCGCTGGCCTCCTACCGGCAGATCGACGATCGCGAGGGGGCGTTGCAGGTGATCCAGAGCATGGGCTTGCTCGAACTGAGCCGCGGCCATTACGCCGATGCGGGGAAGCGCCTGGACGGTTCGCTGCGCGAGGCGCAGGACCTGCAACTGCCCGAGGAAATCGACGTTGCGCAGGTTTATCGCGGCGAACTGGCGCTGGCCGAAGGACGCAGCGCCGACGCGCTGTCTGCGGCACGCGCCGCAGCCGCCGGCTTCGAGCGGCGCGGCGACCGGCGCGGCCTGGCCGAAGCGCGCCTGCTGCTCGCACGCACGGCCGTGTTCCTGGGCGATGTCGCCGGCGCGCAGCAGGCCTTGCAGGATCTCGTGGATGCCGAACTCAGTCCCGAGCAGCAGGCGCTGTCGCTGCTGACGCGCGCGCGGCTGGCGCTGCTCGGCGACGCGGCGTCGGCCGCCGCGGCGCGCGATCTGGCCGAAGCCGAACGCGTCGCCGAAGCGGCGCACAACCCGGCACTGCTGCTGGAGGTCCGCATCGAGCGCGCGCAACGCGCATTGCACACGGCGCCGCGTTCGGCCGATGCGCTGATCGGCGAGCTCGTTGCCGAAGCCGCGCGCCGCGGCCAGGCGCCGCTGCGTCTGGCCGTGATCACCCTGGAGCTCGACCGCGCGCGGCACGGCGGCACCGACGCGTTGCCGCGCTATCGCGAAGCCCAGGCGCTGCTGCGCCAGCTCGGCCGCTGGCAGGGCGAGGCGCGCCTGCATGCGCTCGGCGCGGCGCTGCTGCGGCGCGCCGGGCAGGCCGACGAAGCCGCGGCCGCCGGCGCCGCGGCCGAACACGCCCTGAGCCAGGCGCTGGAGGCGGCGCCGGCATCGCTGCGCGACGGCTTCGCGCGGCGCCAGCGGGCGGCGATCGACGCCGGTGCAACGACCGATGAGCACTGATTCCGCAGCCGTGCAGACGCTGAACCGGCGCATCGACGAACTCATGCGCCAGCATGCGGCGCTGCTGACCCAATTGCAGCAGGACCAGCGCCGCACGCGGCATCTGGCACGCTCGGTCTGGCGCATCGAGGAAGAGGCGCGCCGGCGCATTGCGCGCGAGCTGCACGATGGCGTCGGCCAGAATCTCGTCGCCCTGATGCGCCAGCTCGACACGATCGCCGCGCAGTTGCCGGTGACCGCAGCGAACGGCCGCGACGGCCTGTCGCGCGCGCGCGCGCTGGCCCAGGCGACCCTGGAAGACACGCGTTCGCTGTCACGGCTGCTGCGGCCGCAGATCCTCGACGATCTCGGACTGGAGGCGGCGCTGCGCTGGCTCGCGCGCAGCGTCGATGGCCTGCAGGTCGAGCTCGTGCTGCCGGAGCCGTTGCCGCCGCTGCACGACGACACTGCGACCCTGCTGTTCCGCGTCGCCCAGGAGGCGTTGTCCAACGCCGTACGGCATGCGGCGGCCAGTCTCGTGCGCATCGTGGTTTCGCTGCGCGGAACCGGCTGGCTGTGCATGGACATCGTCGACGACGGCCGCGGCTGCGACCTCGATGCGGCGCTGGCCGCCGGCCGCGACGGTCACGGCGGCGGTCTGGGCGGCATGCGCGATCGTGTGAACTTGTTCGACGGCCGGTTGAATCTACAATCTACACCCGGTAAAGGTTTCAACATCTGTATCGAGCTGCCGTTGCGCACTACTGCCAGGAGCGAACCATGATCCGCGTGCTGGTTGCCGATGACCACACCATCGTGCGCGAAACATTGGTTGCGGCGCTTGATGCCAGCGGCGAGTGCCTCGTCGTCGGCCAGGCGGCCGACGGCATCGACGCGATAGAGCAGTGCCTGCGCCTGCAGCCGGACATCGCGATCGTCGATATCTCGATGCCGCGCCTCAACGGCATCGAAGTCGTGCGCCGGCTGCGCGCCGAGCTGCCGCAGATACGCATCCTCGTGCTGACCATGCACCAGGAAGAGGAATACGTGCTGCACATGCTGCGCGCCGGCGCCGCGGGCTATCTGCGCAAGGACGCGGCGATGGCCGAACTCATCGAGGCCGTGCGCAACCTCGGCGGCGGCGGCCTGCATTTCGGCGCCCACGCGACGCGGGCCATGGCCATGCAGGTGCAGCAGGCGCGGCCGATGCCGGCCGATCCCTACCGCGACCTGTCCCCGCGCGAGCGCGAGGTGTTCCATCTGATCGTCGACGGACTCACGACCAAGGAGATCGCGCTGCGCCTGGACATCGGCGTGAAGACCGCCGAGAACCACCGCCAGCGCGTGTTCGCCAAGCTCGACGTGCGCAACGCCGCCGAACTCGTGCGCTACGCGGCGCGGCATCACCTGATCGACTGAACCCGCAGGTTGCGGCGAGCCGCAGGCGAACCGCAACCTGTCCGGATTTAAGGCACGACCTGGTCGATGAGGAGGTCGATGGTCGCCTTGCTGTTGACGTCCAGCGGCGCCGACAGGGTCTGCAGGTCGCCGCTCTGCGCCTTGGCATTGCCGCTGGCCGAGATGCGCGCGCCGACGACGACTTCGGGGAACTGGGACAGCTTCATGGTCGGCAGCATGCCCATGGCGTCGGTCAGTTCGACCTTGGCCGGCAGGTCGGCCAGGGTCAGGCGCTGCACCGCCAGCGGCATCGGCGGCCCGCTGGCCGCACGCGCGAACACGAACACGCTGGCGCCGGCCGGCGCCCTGTCGCGCAGCTTGGGATCCAGCGAAACCGTCACGCTCAGGCGCACGTCAGCGGCCCCGGCCGCCGGCGCGGCAGCGGCCGCCGCAGCCATGCCGTTCGCGGCTGCCGAGTCGGCGCCGGCGGTCCGCGCCGGCGCGGCGGCGCCGAGTCCGCCGCGCTGGCGCGCGTCGGCGATCTGCCGGTCCAGCGATTCGCGCACGGGCGCTTCGGCCGGCAGCATGCCGCGCAGCAGTTCCCAGCGAGTGACGGCGGAGGCGTAGTTCTGCGCCTGGTAGTCGGCGATGCCGAGCAGCCACAGCGCGCGCTGGTGATTCGGATCGGTCTTGAGCGCGCCTTCGAGCAGTTCGCGTGGGCGGCCGTCGATGCGCCGCGTTTCGCCGGCCAGCGCCAGCGCTTCGGCGTAGTCGACCTGGATCTCGATCTCGTTGGGCGCGCGGTCGTAGGCGTTCTTCAGCGCGTCGCGCGCGTCGGCGAAGCGTTCCATCGACTTGTATGCGCGGCCCAGCAGCACCCAGCCGTCGACGTCGTCGGGATTCTTCGCCAGCTTGTCGGCGAGGCCCTGCACGGCCTGGTCCATGTCCGGTCCGGGCGAGCCGTTCATCGCACGGCCGGCGTCCATCAGGGCGGTATCCAGTGCGCGCACGTTGCCGAGATGGGCGTACAGGCCGATCGCCGCGGCCGGCAGCAACAGCAGCGTGAGCAGCGCCGCATGGAACGCGCTGCGGGAACGCGGCGGTGGCGCGGTCGTGCTCGCGAGATCCTGCTGTTCCAGCGCGGCGAGCTTGGCCAGGTGTTCCTCGGCCGTGACGACGCCGGAGGCCAGCGCGTCGTCGAGGGCGCGGCGGCGCACGGCGCTGGCCGGCAGGTTGGCGCCGCGGCCGTGGCGCAGCAGCGGCAGCAGCACGAAAGCCAGCGCCGCGAGCAGCATCAGCCCGGCCAGCAGCACGAAAGCGGTAGTCACCAGTCTTCCTCCTCGCGCGGCGCGGTCGCGGCCGGCGTCTTGTGGGCGAGCGCCGCGGCACGGCGGCGCACGATGACGACGAGCACGCCGGCGCCGGCCAGCAGCGCGAGCAGCGGGCCGAACCAGAGCAGCCAGGTCGAGCCGCTCAGCGGCGGGTCGTACAGCACGAACTGCGAATAGCGCGCGACGAGGTAGTCCTTGATCTGCGCGTCGCTCTTGCCGGCGCGCATCTGGTCGAACACTTCGCGGCGCAGGTCGCCGGCCAGGCCCGCGTCCGAATCGGCGAGATTCTGGTTCTGGCAGACCAGGCAGCGCAGCTCGCGGGTCAGCGACTGGAAGCGCTTTTCCTCGGCCGTGTCCTTGAAATCCAGCGGCTGCACGGCCGTGGCGAGCGTGCAGAACAGCGACAGCAGCAGCGCGAGCAGGGCTGGCAGGCGACGCGTCATGGCTGGCCTCCGGCGCTGGACTTGCGCAGGGCGGTGATCGCCGGTTTGAGTTCCTTCTCGACGTAGTCCGGCGTCAGCGCGCCGACGCGCTTGAGGCGGACGAAGCCGTCGCCGTCGACGAGAAAGGTTTCCGGCGCGCCATAGACGCCGAAGTCGATCGCGGTGCGGCCTATCGTGTCGGCGACGATCACGTCGTAGGGATTGCCGAAGCGGGCGAGCCAGGCGGTCGCGTCGGCTGCATCGTCCTTCCAGTTGTAGCCGACCAGCGGTATGCCGAGCTCCTTCGCATAGCGCACCAGCACCGGATGCTCGTCCACGCAGCTCGGGCACCAGCTGCCGAACACGTTGAGCAGATAGGGCTTGCCCTTGAGGTCGGCGCTGCCGAATTCGCGGTTGGCTGCGTTGAGCACCGGCAGGCGGAATTCCGGCGCGGCCTTGCCGATCAGCGGCGACGGCACTTCGCGCTGGTCGTGGTGCATGTTCCAGCGCAGGCCGAAGCCGAGCAGGGCGACCAGCAGCACGAAGGCCGCGAGCGGCAGCAGGCGCGCGTTCATGCCGGCACCTCGGTCGCCGCGGCCACGGCCGGCGCTGCGGCGGGTGCCGGTGCGGGCGCCGGCTGCGCATCGCGGGAGAGGGCCATGCTGCGGAAACGCCGGTCGGTCGCCGCGCCGAAGCCGCCGAGCATCATCAGCAGCGCGCCCAGCCAGATCCAGCGCACGAACGGCTTGATGTAGACGCGCACCGACCAGGCGCCGTCATCGCCGACGGGCTCGCCGAGTGCGACATAGATGTCGCGCGTGAAACCCGGATCGATGGCCGATTCGGTCTGCACCTGGCCGCGCAGATAGCGACGCTTCTGCGGCACCAGGGTCGCGACCATGGCGCCGTCGCGGCTGACGACGACGGTGCCGGCGTCGGCTTCGTAGTTGGGGCCGCGCGCGTGGCGCGCGCCGTCGAAGCGCACGTCGTAGGCGCCGATGCGCACGCTCTCGCCCGGCGCGAAGCGCAGGTCGCGTTCGAGCCCGGTCGCTTCGGTCAGCATGACGCCGGCGACGAATACGCCCACACCCAGATGCGCGCAGATCATGCCGAGCATTTCCGGCGTATAGCGTCGTCCCGCCGGCGCATGGCGCCAGCGCGACAGCGCGTACAGCGCGATGCCCAGGCCGACCCAGAGTCCCAGGCCGATGCCGGCCACGGCCTTGAACGGCAGGTCGCCGCCGAGCAGCCACGCCGCGATCGCGGCAATGGCCGCGAGCAGCAGCGCCGGCACCAGCGAACGCAGCGCCGCCGGCAGCTGCGCCTGGCGCCATTTCAGGAACGGTCCGAACGGCAGCAGCAGCACGACAGGCGCCATCAGCAGCACGAACATGAAACCGAAATACGGTGGGCCGACCGAAATGCGGCCGGCGTCCAGCGCCTCGCCGAGCAGCGGGAACAGCGTGCCGAGCAGCACCATCAGCGCGGCGATCGAGAACAGCAGATTGTTGATCAGCAGCAGCGTGTCGCGGCTGACGCCGGCGAACGGCTCGCCGCCGGCGACCTTCGGCGCGCGCAGCGCATAGATCAGCAGCGAACCGCCGACGACGATGACGAGGAAGGCCAGCACGAACAGGCCGCGCTGCGGGTCGCTGGCGAAGGCATGCACCGAGGTCAGCACGCCCGAGCGTACGAGGAAGGTGCCCAGCAGCGACAGCGAGAACGCGGCGATCGCCAGCAGCAGGGTCCAGGCGCGGAACGAGCCGCGCTTCTCGGTCACGGCCTGGGAATGGATCAGTGCCGTGCCGACGAGCCAGGGCATGAACGAGGCGTTCTCGACCGGATCCCAGAACCACCAGCCGCCCCAGCCGAGTTCGTAGTACGCCCACCAGGAGCCCAGCGCGATCCCGAGCGTCAGAAAGCCCCAGGCGACGTTGGTCCAGGGCCGCGCCCAGCGCACCCAGGCCACGTCCAGCGCGCCGCCGAGCAGCGCCGCGATGGCGAACGCGAACGCGACCGAAAAGCCGACATAGCCCATGTACAGCATCGGCGGATGCACGATCAGGCCGAAGTCCTGCAGCAGCGGATTCAGATCGTTGCCGTCGGCCAGCGCCGGCACGTGGCGCAGGAACGGGTTGGAGGTCAGCAGGGTGAACAGCAGGAAGCCGACGCTGACGAAGCCGAGTACGCCGAGCACGCGGGCGATGAAGATGTCCGGCAGGCGCCGGCTGAAGGCGGCGACCGCGACGGTCCAGACGTTGAGGATCAGTATCCAGAGCAGCAGCGAACCTTCGTGCGCGCCCCAGACTGCGGAGAAGCGGTAATACCAGGGCAGCGCCGAATTGGAGTTCTGCGCGACGTAGGCGACCGAGAAGTCCTGCTGCAGGAAGGCGGCGGTCAGTATGGCGAATGCGATGGCCACGAACACGCCCTGGCCGGCGGCGGCCGGTCGCGCGACTGCGATCAGCGCGGCGTTGTTGCGCCAGGCACCCAGCAGCGGCAGCACGGTCTGCACCAGGGCCAGCAGCAGGGCGAGTATCAGGGCGAATTGACCGAGTTCGGGCAGCATGGCGGCGGCGCGGCTCCGTAAGGCCGCCACGGCGCGGGCCGTGGCGGTGGTGATGGGCAGTTGCGGTTCGCGCCTGGCGGGAACCGCGACTGCCGAGGTTACAGCGGTTGCCGACTGCGGAGTTCAGCGATGGTAGTCATGCCGCAGCACGCCATCGAAAGCAGCCGGAGTTCAGACAACAGTTCTTGAAATCTGCGACCCGAACCGCAGGGGCAGGGGTCTTTGCGACCGAGTTTTTCGCACAGCACCTTGTCGCCGTGGACGATACGCAGGCCGCGCATGACGCGCGCTTCCGACGGATAGCCGCGGCGGCGCTTGCTAGTGGACTCGAAAGCTCACCGTGTGGTTGTTCGGTTTACGCATGGCACTTCTCCTTACTCTGAAGCGCGAAATTGGCCGTTCGCGCGGCGGTTCTGATGTTCTTGGCGGGATGGGAAATCGACATCGTGTTCTTTCTCGCCACCTGTGGCGGACAAGCAACCCCATCCCCACCCACTGCCCTCCCCTTGAAGGGGAGGGTTTGTTCCGGCCAGCGCTATCAAACTGGTTCCATTCACGCGCATTCTGACGAGCCAGGTGTTCTTTGGTGAGCCGGATCGATCTTCCCCTCAACAGCTCTCAGGCCAGCCGTATCAAACCCTCCCCTTCAAGGGGAGGGCATGGGTGGGGATGGGTTTCACCGCAGCCCGCAAGAAGAACGAACTCATCGGCACTGCCAACGACCTCACTGCGCCGCCGGCGCGCCTTCGCTCACCTCGTGTTTCTTGTGCGCCTTGGCCATGGCCTCGGCCACGTCGCGCGGCACGTAGTTCTCGTCATGCTTGGCCAGTACTTCGGAGGCGACGAAACGGCTGCCCTCCATGCGGCCGGTCGCGACGACCGACTGCTTCTCGCGGAACAGGTCGGGCAGGATGCCGGTGTATTCCACGGCGAGGTCGGCGTCGCCGTCGGTCACCGTGAAGCCGGTTTTCAGCGAGTCGCCGGCGCGCTGGATCGAGCCGGCCTTGACCATGCCGCCGAGGCGGAAACGCGCGTCGGGCGGCACCTTGCCGGCCTGTACCTCGACCGGCGTGTACAGGTAGGTGATGTTCTGCTGCAGCGCGAGCACGGTCAGCGCTGCGGCGATGCCGACGGCACCGAGGATCAGCGAGATGACGACGAGGCGGCGTTTGCGGGTCGGGTTCATGCGGTCTCCTCGCTGCGCTTCTGCGCGCGGCGGACTCGGCCGCGCAGTTCGCGCAGCACGCGGCGGCGTTTGAGCAGCGGCGCGACGGCGTCCAGGGTCAGCACGATCGCGAAGATCGCGAACGAACTCCAGACATAGTTGCCGTAGCCGCCCATGGACAGGAATTCGGTCATGCGGCGTCTCCGTCGGCGAGTGCGACCTGGCGCGCCCAGTCCTTGCCGGCTTCGAGTTCGAGCAGGTCGACGCGCGCGCGCGACAGCAGGCTCGCGGCGAACAGGAACTTGGTCGCGATGGCCATGATCAGCAGCGGCCAGAGCATGCGCGAGTCGATCAGCGAAGGACCGAACAGGCGCACCGTGGAGCCCTGATGCAGGGTGTTCCACCAGTTGACCGAGAAATGCACGATCGGCAGGTTGACGATGCCGACCAGGGCCAGGAACGCGGCCGCGCGCGAGGCCTGGCGGCGGTCCTCGATGGCCTGGTACAGGCCCATGACGCCGAAGTAGAGGAACAGCAGCACGAGCTCGGAGGTCAGCCGCGCATCCCAGGTCCACCAGGTGCCCCACATGGGCTTGCCCCAGAGCGAGCCGGTGGCCAGGCAGATGAAGGTGAAGGCGGCGCCGATCGGCGCGGCGGCCATGGCCAGGGTTTCCGACAGCTTGATGCGCCAGATCAGCGCGATGAAGCCGTTGAGCGCCATGAAGCCGTAGATGAACAGGCTCATCCAGGCGCTCGGCACGTGCACGTAGATGATGCGGAACGCGTCGCTCTGCTGGTAGTCCGACGGCGCCAGCACGAGGCCGCCGTACAGGCCGACCGCGAGGCTGATCAGGCCCAGGCCCCAGAGCCACGGCAGCAGGCGACCGGCCAGCCGGTAGAAGTACGGCGGCGATCCGAGCTTGTGAAACCAGAGGACGAGTGGATTCATGGATTCGTATACGGGTGGTTGTCGCGGCCCGCCATTGCCGTCAGCTCAGCGAGATGCGCAGCGCCGCTGCGCAGGCCAGCGGAGCGAGCACCAGGGTCAGCGCCAGACCGGCGCCGAGCCAGAGCAGCGGCGCGAGCACCGGCAGGCCCTGGCCGGCGGCGTTGCAGGCGCCGGCGGCGAAGATCAGCACCGGCACGTACAGCGGTAAAACCAACAGCGCCAGGAGCATACCAGAGCGGCGCATGCCGACCGTCAGCGCGACGCAGACCGCGCCGATCAGGCTCAGCAGCGGCGTGGACAGGGCCAGCGCAGCCAGGAGCACCGGCAGTTCGCTGCGCGGCAGATACAGCAGTTCGCCGAGCAGCGGCGCGACCAGCAGCAGCGGCAGCGCGGTGGTGAGCCAGTGCACGGCGATCTTGCAGGCCAGCAGCAGCGGCAGCGGATGCGGCGACAGCACCAGCTGTTCCAGCGAGCCGTCCTCGAAGTCGGAGCGGAACAGCGCGTCCAGCGACAGCAGTCCGGCCAGCAGCAGCGCGACCAGTACGGTGCCGGCCGAAATCCGCGCCAGCGCGTTGGGCTCCGGGCCCAGCGCGAACGGGAACAGCACGACGACCATGACCGCGAACAGCACCGGGTTCAGCGCGTCGCCGCGCCGGCGCCAGACCAGGCTGAAGTCGCGCACGAACAGCGCGCGGCAGGCGGAAAACGAGGTGCCGTAGCTCATGCGGCGAACTCCCGGTCGACCGCGTCCAGGCGGATGCGCCGCGGCGTGCCCGAGGTGTAGGCATAGGCGCCGTGGGAGGTGATCAGCGCCGCGCCGCCGCGCAGCGCATGCAGTTCGAGCAGACGGTTGACCAGCGTGATGCCTTCGCGGTCGAGATTGGCGTAGGGCTCGTCGAGCAGCCACAGCGCGGCCGGCACCAGCAGCAGCCGGGCCAGCGCGACGCGCTTCTTCTGGCCGGCCGAAAGCTGGCGCAGCGGCAGATCCTCGTAGCCTTCCAGGCCCACGCTCTTGAGCGCGTGATACGGCGTGATGCCCGGGCGCAGGCCGCCCAGACCGATCGCGAAGCGCAGGTTCTGCAATGGGGACAATTCTCCCTTGACGCCGAGCAGATGGCCGAGCAGCGCGACCTGATGCGACAGCCGCGCGAGGGTCAGCGGCTCGCCGTTGAGCAGCACCTCGCCGGCGCCGGGCGGCAGCAGGCCGGACAGCACCTTGAGCAGGGTGGTCTTGCCGCTGCCGTTGTCGCCTTCCATGAGCACGACGTCGCCGGCGTCCAGACGGAAGCTCAGCGGGCCGAAGATGGGTTCGTCGTTGCGCAGGTAGGCGAGGCCGCGCGCCTCGAGCAGCGGCGGCGTCTCCGGAGGAGTCGGGGAATTCATGCGGGCGCAATCCTAACCGCGCGCGCGCGCGCTTGCCACGCACCGTGGCATTGCGCCGCAGAACCGGCGGGCGCGCGCCGACTTGTCCGCGGTGGTGTTCAGCGCGGTTTCCGGGCCAGATGGGCGTACAACTGACGCAGGTTCTCCGGATCCGCGTTCGCCCACTGCGGCAGCAGCGCCTCGGCCCGGTCGGCGGCCTCGCGCGCCGCGGCGGCGCGACCCTGGCGGCGCGCCGCCTCGGCGATGACCGCCCAGGCCATCGCCTGCGCGCCGGCGCCACCGGCGCCGACCTCCGCACCTTCCTCGGCCACGTGCCGGGCCAGCCGTTCGGCCTCCGCAGATGCGCCTAGCGCGAGTTCGGCGCGAGCCTGGCCGAGCAGCGCGCCGGCATAGCGCAGGTCCTTGCGCGCGCCGAGCTTCTCCAGCAGCGCCGCGCTGGAGCGGTAGCTGTCGCGCGCGGCCTGCGCGTGGCCGTGGATCAGCTGGGCCGCGGCCAGGGTCTGGCGCATGGCTGCGTTGTCGCGGCTGTCGGCCAGCAGCTTGTCGGCGATGGCAACGCCCTCGGCGGCCAGGGTCTCGGCTTCGGCGCCGTTGCCGCGGCGCCGCTGCAGCTGGCTCAGGCCGTTGAGGCTGGCCATCACGAGCGGATGCACGTCGCCGACGTTGGCGCGGTTGCGCGCGAGTGCGGCGCGCAGCAGTGGCTCGGCCTCGTCGAAGCGTTCCAGCCGGGTCAGGCCGATGCCGAGGTTGCTCTGGATGGTCAGGCCCTGCGGCGAGTCGAGCAGATGGTTGTCGCGATAGATGTCGCGTGCCTCGCTGAGCAGGTCGACCATGCGGCCGAAGTCCTGCCGCGACATGGCCAGGGTGGCCAGCGAGTTCAGGGTCGAGGCGACGCTGGGATGACGCGGCCCGAGCGCGGCGCGCTGGATCGCCAGCGCTTCGTCCAGCGCTGCGGCGCATTCCTCGATGCGGCCCTGCTGGCGCAGCACGATGCCGAGGATCTGCAAAGTCTCGCCGACTGCCGCATGCTGCGGGCCGAAGCGCTTGCGGCGTATGTCCAGCGCCCGGCGCAGTTCGCGCTCGGCGTCGGCGCTGCGCTGGCGGTCGGCCAGCAAGGTGGCGTAGTCGTTGCGCACTTCGCCGACCTGGGAATGCTCCTTGCCGTAGGCCTGCTCGGTGCGCGCGATCGCGTCGCGGAACGCCGTGTCGGCTTCGTCGTAGCGCGCCAGCCGGCTCAGCAGCAATGCCTCGATCTGCCGGTCGCGGGCCTGTTCGCGCGCGCCGGCCGGGCCGAGCTCCGTGCTGATCGCCGCGGCCGCGCGTATCGCCTGCAGGCCGTCGGTGAAGCGGCCCTGGCGGTCGTGGATCACGGCCTGCTCGGCCAGCGCCGCGGCGCGCTGGGGCGGCGGCGTGTCCGTGCCGGTGGCCTCGGCCAGCAGGGCCAGCGCCTGGTCGAACTGCGCGCGTTCGCGATAGGTGCGCGCGAGTTCGATCGCTGTGTCGATGCTGCGTTCCTGGTCGTGCGGCGCGCGCAGGCCGGTGCGCGCCTGTTCCAGCAACTGCGCGGCCTGGTCGAACTGGCCGAGCTGGCGGTACAGGGTGCCGAGCGTCTGGCGCATCTGCGCCTGCAGCGCGGGCTGGTCGGCGAGTTCCTGGTCGACGCGCGCCACACCCTGATCCAGCAGTTCGCGCGCGGTCACTCGGGCGCCGGCGGCCGCATCGGGTGCGGCGGCATCGAATACGCCGGTCAGGAAGCGCTGCGCGGCCTGGGCCAGTTCGGCCTCGCGCGCGGCGCGGCGTGCCTGCGACAGGGCCAGCGCGCTGCCGGCGACGATCGCGAGCAGGGCCAGCAGCAGTGCGGTCGAGGCCACGCGATGGCGTGCGACGTAGCGGCGCAGCCGGTACCAGCCGCTGTCGCGGCGCGCGAGTATCGGCGCGCCGCGCAGGTAGCGGCGCACGTCGTCGGCGAGCGCCTGCGCGGTCGCATAGCGTCGCGCCGGTTCGGCGTCGGTTGCGCGCGCGACGATGATGCCGAGATCGCCGCGCAGCCGCCGCGGCGCGACCGGCCCGGTGGCCTGGGCCGCGTTGCTCAGGCGGTCGCTCGGCGCGCCGGCGCGCGCGGCCGGGTTGTCGTGGAAGCGTGCGCCCGACAGCAGCTCGAACAGCAGTACGCCGAGTGCATAGACGTCGACGGCCGTACCGACGTGCTCGCCGCGCACCTGTTCCGGCGCCGCGTAGGCGCGGCTCAGGAAGCGCGCGCCGGTGCGCGTCTGGCTGTCGGCCTCGTCTTCCTCGAGCACCTTGGCCACGCCGAAGTCGAGCAGATGCGGACGCCCGTCCGCATCGACGAGCACATTGCCGGGCTTCAGGTCGCGATGCACGACGAGCTGGCCATGGGCGTAGGCGACCGCTTCGGCGAGTTCGACGAACAGGTCCAGGCGCTGGCTCAGGGTCATGCGCGGCGATGCGGCCCATTCGTTCAGCGGTACGCCGGCGACGTATTCCATGACGAACCAGGGCTGGCCCGATTCGCTGATGCCGCCGTCGAGCAGGCGTGCGATCTGCGCATGCTGCAGCTGGGCGAGGATTCGCCGCTCGCGGCGGAAGCGGGCGAGGATCTCGCCCGAATCCATGCCGCGCTTGATCCATTTCAGCGCGCCCTGCTGCACGTAGCCGTCGCCGTCGCGCGTGGCGAGGAAGACCGCGCCCATGCCGCCTCGGCCGAGCCGCCGGCGTATGGTCCAGCCGCCGATGCAGGTGCCGGGAGCCAGCTCGTCGTTGCTGCCGTCGGCAAGCCGTTCGGCGACCGCGCCGGCGCCGGCGTCGAGCAGATGCGGCGCGGCTTCCGCCGCGAGCAGTTGTGCGAGCAGCGCAGCCAGCGCCGGATCGCCGGCGGTCCGCGCCGTGACGAACGCGGCGCGCTGTGCCGGGTCGAGTTCCAGCGCCTCGCGCAGCAGCGCGAACGCGCGGCGCTTGCGCGCGAGTTCGCTGTCCTGGCTCATGTGCCGGTTGCGCCGGCGCCCATCTCGGTCGCGAGCAGGGCCCGCGCCGCCTGCCAGTCGCGCATGACCGTGCGCACGGTCAGTCCCTCGAGCTCGGCGACTTCGGGAAATGCGAGGCCGCCGAAGAAATGCAGCTGCACGACGCGCGCGGCGCGCTCGTCGATCTGCTCCAGCGTGTTCAGGGCCTGATCCAGCGCGAGCACTTCGACCGCATCGGCGGGATCCTCCGGCAGACGCTCGTCGAGCGTCACCATGACCGCGCCGCCGCCGCGCTTGTCGGCCTGCACGCGGCGCGCGTGGTCGACCATGACCTGGCGCATGGCGCGCGCGGCCAGTGCCATGAAGTGCTGGCGCGTGCGCGTGCTGAGCTGGCTGGCCGCGGCGAGCTTGACGTAGGTCTCGTTGACCAGCGCGGTCGTCGACAGCGTCAGTCCGAAATTGCCGCGCAGCTGATGCCGTGCGCACTGGCGCAGTTCGTCGTAGAGCAGGGTGAACAGGCGGTCCTGGGCGGCGCCGTCGCCGCTATTGGCGGCGGCGAGCAAAGCGGTCACGTCGTCGTGCATGGAGGCTTCCCGGATCGTCCGTAGGCAACTGTGCGAGGGGAACGGCGCGGGCGTCAATGCCGCCGCAGGGATTTCAGACGTCGTTCCTCATGTCGCCATAGCCTCGCAGCTGCGTCGCGGCGTTTCTGTGCGCCAGCACGATCGCATTCTGCGAATGGCGACACGCCAGCGTGTCGACGGCGGTCAACGCAAGGCCGGCGACGAGCAGCGACGGTTCGCGCCAGCGCTGCCCCGGCAGGTGGCCTGCACCGGGCAGCACGCGCGCGCCGGCGACGCTGCGGATCTCGCGCAGCAGCGTGCGCTGCGCGGCGCGATTGTGCGCGGCCGACTGCAGCCGCGAGCGCGGGTTGTACGCGGTGATGAATGCGGCGAACGGCGCATCGGCGAGCCAGTCCGCCAGCGGCGCCGGCAGCGGCTCGCCGATGCGCAAGGTCGCGCGGCCGCCGCCCGGCAGGCGCACGTCATAGTGGCAGGCGGCGTACAGCCGATGCAGCGCGGCCGGATCCATCAGTCGCGCGCGGGCAGGCGTTCCAGCCGGGTTTCGACCGCGGCGTCGGCTGCGGCCAGGTCGACCTCGGCCAGGCTGGTCTTGCCGCGCACGAGCTCGCGCAGCAGCGCCGCCTGGCGTTCGCCGCGCTCGCGCGCGAACGCGTACGGCAGGCGTGTGAAGGTCACCAGCGAGTAGCGCGGCAGATAGCGCTGCGGGTGGCGTACGGCGAGCACGCGCTCGAGCTCGCGCATCAGCAGATAGTCCGGGTCGTCGACGCGGTCGCGCATCTCGACGTAGTTGTCCAGCGCCATCGCCGCGATCGCATCGCTGTTGGGCTTGCGCCGGCGCTGGAACTCGGCAAATACCGCGGCCGCATCGGTGTCGGCGGTCAGCAGGTCGGCCAGCTCCACCGCGTCCTCGAAACCGCAGTTCATGCCCTGGCCGTGGAACGGCACGATCGCGTGTGCGGCGTCGCCGAGGAGCAACGCTCGGCCGTCCAGATGCCAGCGTTCGAGATACAGGGTCGCGAGCAGTCCCGTGGGATTGCGCATGAAGTCCTCGAGGTAGTCGGGCATCAGCGGCACCGCGTCGGCGAAATCGCGACGGAAGAACTGTTCGACCGCCTCGCGCGTGTTCAGGCGCGACAGCGCCGGGCCGTCGTCGTGCAGCGGCGTGCCCGGCAGGAACAGGGTGACCGTGAAGCTGCCTTCGGCATTCGGCAGCGCGATGCACATGTAGCTGCCGCGCGGCCAGATGTGCAATGCATTGGGCTCCATCGCGAAACGCTCGCCGCGCGCCTTGGCCTCGCGTTGCGCCGGCGTCAGCGCACTGTCGGCCAGTTGCGGCAGCGGCGGAATTTCCAGTTCCTTGTAGCCGTGGCCGAGTGCCTCGATGCGTTCGCCGAGGTCCTGCGCCTGCTGCATGGCCTGGCGCAGCGCCGAGCCGGCGCCGTCGGCGCCGATCAGCAGGCCGGCATCGACCTCGCGCAGGCGGCCGTCGCCGTCGTCGAGCAGTTGCAGGCGCGAGGCCTGCCAGTCGACCGCATCCAGCCGCTGGCCGAAATGGATGGTCGCGCCGGCGCGCTCGGCCGCGTCGAGCAGCGCGCAGTTGAGCTGGCCGCGGCTGACCGACCAGATCACTTCCGAATCGTCGCGGCCGTAGCGCTGCAGATTGGTGTTGCCGGCCGTGTCGTGAATCATGCGTCCGCGCATCATCACGGCGATTGTCGCGATCACGTCGCTGAGGCCGGCGACGCGCAGCCCGTGCCAGCCGCGCTCGGCCAGCGCGAGATTGATCGAGCGTCCGCCGAGGAAGCCGTGCACGCGCGGATCGGGCCGGCGTTCGTACACGGTCACGCGGAAGCCGCGCTGCGCGAGCAGGGTAGCCAGCAGCGCGCCGACGAGGCCGGCGCCGATCAGGGTGATGTCGCGGGAGGCTGCAGGGTTCGGCATGGCAGGGAATTCCAGACGGGCGGCGCGGGTAGCGCCGCCGTGATCAGCAGAAGGACGTCACGTCCCGGCACGGCCGCGAACGCGCGGCCTGGCGGAGACCGGCCGCAGGCTCAGCCGCGTTCGGCGCGCCATTGCGCCACGGCCTGGACGAAGCGCGCCGCGTCTTCGTAGCGGTTGTACAGCGCCGTCGGCGCGACACGGATCACGTCGGGTTCGCGCCAGTCGCCGACGATGCCCTGGCGGCTCAGGTGCTCGAACAGCGCGCGGCCGGCATCGCGCGGACCCTTCACGCGCAGGCTCAGCTGGCTGCCGCGGCGCAGCGGCTCGGCCGGCGTCAGCACGTCGAGCACGTCGGGCACGACCTGTTCGATCAGGTCGGACAGGTAGCCGGTCAGCGCCAGCGATTTCTGTCGCAGCCGCGCGATGCCGGCGCGGTGGAAGATATCCAGCGACACGCGCAGCGGCGCGAGCGCGAGGATCGGCGGGTTCGACAGCTGCCAGCCGTCGGCGCCCGGCGTCGGGCGGAATTCCGGACCCATCTGGAAACGCGTGGCCTGGTCGTGACCCCACCAGCCGGCGAAGCGCGGACGCTGTTCGCTGTGCGCATGACGCTCATGCACGAAGCAGCCGGCGACCGCGCCCGGGCCCGAGTTGACGTACTTGTAGTGGCACCAGACCGCGAAGTCGCAGCCGCTGTCATGCAGATCCACGGGCACGTTGCCCACGGCATGAGCGAGATCGAAGCCGACGAGACAGCCTTTCGCATGGGCCAGACGCGTGATCGCGGCGAGGTCGAATACCTGGCCGGTCAGGTACTGCACGCCCGGCAGCAGCACCAGCGCGATGCGTTCGCCGTGCTCGTGCAGCGCGCGTTCGATCGCCGCGAGCGAGATCGTGCCGTTGGCCTCGTCGCCGTCGAGTTCGATCAGCGCCTGGTCCGGATCGTAGCCGTGGAAACGCACCTGCGATTCCAGCGCGTAGCGGTCCGACGGGAACGCACGCTTTTCCAGCAGTATCGCCGGACGCTGCGCGCTGGGCCGGTAGAAGCTGACCATCATCAGGTGCAGGTTCGCGCTCAGCGAATTCATCGCGACGACTTCGCCCGGCTGCGCGCCCACGAGTTCGGCCAGATGCTCGCGCACGAAGCCGTGGTAGGGCATCCACGGATGACGGCCGTGGAAATGCGCCTCGACCGCAAGCCGGCTCCAGTCGTCGAGCTCGTCGTTCAGGGCCTGGCGCGTCGCGCGCGGCATCAGCCCGAGCGAGTTGCCGCAGAGATAGATCTGCTCGCCGTCGCCGTGCGGCGGCAGGCAGAACTCGCCGCGGAACGCGGCCAGCGCATCGGCGCGGTCCTGCGCCCGGGCCCAGTCCAGACCCGTTGCGGATTCCGTTGCAACGCTCATCGGCGACTCACTTCTGCAGCGAGGCGGCGATCTGGTCGCAGCCCTGGTTGTAGGCGGCGATCCAGGCCGGGCTGGTCGCGGCGAGCACCGGATGCACGCAGCGCAGCTGCACGGCGACGCCGTTTCTGTAGAAATAGCTTTCGCGATATTTGTAGCGCGTCTTCTGGCTCATGCCGCTGTAGCGCAGGCTGCTGCCGTCGGCGCCGGTCTCGCTTTCGTAGCCCGGCGTCTGGCGCGCCTTTTCCAGCGCGGTATTGACGAAGGCCTGGAACGCCTGCGCGTCGTCGAGCTTGCGCGTGGTCACGGTCACGCGGGTCGCCTCGCCGGTGCCGGTGTCGGCCGGATCCTTGACCTGGAACGCGATGACCTGCGGATTGCCTTCGCTCATCTGCATGATGACGGGCCAGTCGCCGGGCGCGCTGAAGCGCACCACGCCGTCGTTGAGGGTGTAGTCGGCAGCGGACGCCGCGCCGGAAAGACCGGCGAGCAGCAGCGCGAACAGGGCGGAAATCGGGCGAGCGGACATGACGCCTCCGGTCAGGGGTTCAGGAAAAACGCGTGGCCGGCAGATCCAGCCACTGCAACGCGGTGCCGTGGTAGAGACGCGCCGCGGCGGCTTCGTCGAGCTGCAGAGCGGCGATACCGCTGCCGGGCTCCTGCTCGCCGAGCGGGAACGGGTAGTCGGTGCCGAGCATGACCCGGTCGGCGCCGGCGACGTCGACGAGATAGCGCAGCGCATGCGGATCGTGCACGCAGGAATCGAAGAACAGGCGGTGCAGGTATTCGCGCGGGCTGCGCGCATTGTCGGTCGCGACGAGGTCGGGCCGCATGCGGAAGCCGTGTTCGATGCGGCCGATGGTGTAGGGGAACGACCCGCCGCCGTGGGCCAGGCAGACGCGCAGTTCGGGCAGGCGTTCGAGCACGCCGCCGAGGATCAGGCAGCAGGCCGCGCGCGACTGTTCGGCCGGCATGCCCACGAGCCAGGGCAGCCAGTATTTCGGCATGCTGTCGCGGCCCATCATGTCCCAGGGGTGCACGAGGATCGCGCAGCCCAGATCGGCGGCGGCCTCGAAGAACGGAAACAGCTCGGGCGCATCGAGGTTCCAGTTCTCCACATGCGAGCCGATCTGCACGCCGCTCAGGCCCAGTTGCTCGACGCAGCGCTGCATTTCCTGGATCGCCAGGGTCGGCGACTGCAGCGGCACCGTGCCGATGCCGGCGTAATGGCGCGGCTGGTCGCGGCAGATCGACGCGGTGTGGTCGTTCAGATGCCGATGCAGTTCCAGCGCCTGGCTGGCCTTGGCCCAGTACGAGAACAGCACCGGCACGGTGGAGATGACCTGGACCTGCACGCCGAAGCGCGCGTAGTCGTCCACGCGCAGCTGCGGATCCCAGGTGTTGGGCCAGATCTCGCGGAAGAACTTGCCGTCCTTGTAGATGCGATGGCGGCCGTCGGTATGCACGATGACCGGGAAGCGGTCGTCGGCGTATTTCTCGGCGAGATTGGGCCAGTCGCGCGGCAGGATGTGAGCGTGGGTGTCGATCTTGAGCATGGTCGTCGAGTCTAAGCCAGGGAATCCCGGACGGCTTCAGCGGTAACGCGCCGGCGCCGGATTCAGGTGGCCGCAGCCGCGGCAGGTGCGTGCGGCCTGCGAGCCGTAGAAGCGGTCGAACACCGGCGGAAAATCCGTCTCGACGCTGTGCAGGGTGAAGAATTCTTCGTAGAGCTTGTGGTTGCAGCGCTCGCAGAACCAGAGCAGGCCGTCCTGTTCGTGCGGCAGCCGCTTGCGCTCGACGACGAGGCCGATGGAGCCGGCCATGCGCTGCGGCGAATGCGGCACGCGCGGCGGCAGGTAGAACACTTCGCCGGCGCGGATGGCGATGTCGCGCGGCTGGCCGTCGTCCTGGATGCGCAGCACCATCTCGCCTTCGATCTGATAGAAGAACTCGGGCCCCTCGTCGTAGTGATAGTCGGTGCGCTGGTTCGGCCCGCCGACGACCATGACGATGAAGTCGCCGTCGTAGATGCATTTGTTCGCGACCGGCGGCTTCAGCAGATGGCGGTGTTCGTCGATCCAGCGCTGGAAGTTCAGTGGCGGGGCGAGCGGCATGGGCGGCGATCCGGCGGGAAGACGCCAGAGTGTAGCCCGGCCGGACGGTTTTCTTGGCGCCGGCGCTGGACGTCGCTGCGACGGCCGCCGATCATGCGCGGCCGCGGTCGGCTGGCCGACGGAGCGACGGATGCCAGCCAGCGGAACTCGCTGCGGCTTGCCGGGCCTGTGGGGGCGGACAAGCGCCGCCGGCACCTGGCGGTTCGTGTGCAAGTGCGTCGTGACCTGCCCGTCAGGCCGGCAACCGCGAGCGGAATTTCGAGGGAGACTGGGGTGCTGCGTTGTCGATCCGATCTGCGCTTTGGCCTGCTGGCCGTCCTGCTGACTGCAGGCACGCTGGCCCGCGCGGCCGACTATCCGCCCTCCAGCGGCTGGAGCACGTTCTGGGGCAGTTTCGTCGACGAGATCGTCGGCGCTCCGGGCGCCGGGGCGCTGAAGCCGACGGCGCGCTTCGCCGAGGCCGGCATCGCCTTCGACTATCCGGCCGTGCTGCGCGTCAACTACGCCGCCGCCGACATGCGCTGGCGGTTCTGGCGCGGCGACTTCGAGTTCGAGGTTCACACGGGCGCGTATGCCGAATCCCACGCGCATACCCTGCTCGGGATGATGGGCGCGGTCATGCATCGCGGCGACACGCCCGCCGTGCCCGAAGCCGCCGCGCCGCTGCGCCTGTGCGGCCGCGACGTCGCCGGCTGGCGCGTGCGCGTGCATTTTCTCGACGATACCCACGAGTACCTGGCCTACGACCTGCCGCTGGCCGACGGCGCGTCGCGTCTGTTCCTGTTCGACGACGTGGTGCGCGACGGCAAGCTGTCGCTGACGCACGCGGCGACGTTCGATGCCTGGCGCGGGAGTCTGCGCTGTACGGCTGCAGGCTGAGCCGCCGTGCTGCTCACGGTGTGGGTGATGCCGGCGAGGGCACCGGAACTGCGCGCGGCGCCGCGGCCGGGAGCCCAGGGCGGCGTCGGTGCCGGCAGGCGTCGGTTGCTGCCTGCGCCGCACCGGTGCGACGGCTCCGGCGGCGGGCGGCGAGGCCGGTCGGCGGCGTCGCGGAGTATCGGGCTAAGCGGTTGCTTTTATGGCGGAAGAGGTGGGATTCGAACCCACGGATGGTTACCCATCGCCGGTTTTCAAGACCGGTGCATTCAACCGCTCTGCCACTCTTCCGGGGTTGGTCGGCGGCGCATGGACCGCGGGAGCCGGAGCGCCGTCGTGCTGCAACGCGCAAGCATAGCGAATCCGCCGGGCCGGCTCCATGCCGCCGTGCATCCGCGCCGGTATACAAAATGCGCTTGTCACTGCGCTACGCCTCACGTACGGTTTCAACCGTTGCAAGCGGCGGAGGGCGGGCATGATTAGCGTAGTCCTTATCGACGACCATGCACTCGTGCGCAACGGCTACCGCGCGATGCTCGAACGGCATCCGGGGTTCAGCGTCGTCGGCGAGGCCGGCGACGGCGAGGCCGGTCTCGCGCTGATCCGCCGGCTCGAGCCCGATCTCGCCGTGCTCGATCTGCACATGCCCAAGCTGACCGGCGTGGAGGTGACCGAACGCGTGCGGCGCGGAGAACTGCGTACGCGCGTCGTCATCGTGACCGTCGCCGGCGAGGCGCCGTTTCCGCGCCGCCTGCTCGAAGCCGGCGCGTCGGGCTATCTGACCAAGGCCTGTCCGGCCGAGGATTTCCTGCAGGCGCTGCAGCAGGTTGCCGACGGGCGCCGCTATCTCGCGCCGGTGATCGCGCAGCAACTGGCGATGGAAGCCGTCGACGGCGGCGGTGGATCGCCGTTCGACCGGCTGACCACGCGCGAGCTGGAGATCGCGATACGCCTGGCTCAGGGCGACGACGCGCAGACCCTGTCGCGCTTCCTCAACATCAGCGACAAGACCATCTCGACGCACAAGTCGAATATTTTTGGAAAACTGGACATCGACAATGTCGTCGCGCTGGCGCATCTGGCCAATGTGCACGGCGTGCTCGATCTCGGCAGCGCGATGGAAACCGCCAACGGCACGCGGCGCCGGCGCCGGCGCTAGGCGCGGCAATCAAGCGGGGACGGCTGCGTGCACGACGCCGCCGTGACGCCGCTGCGCTGACTGCAGGCCGCTGCATGAAGCGGCTGGTTGACGCGGCTGGTGCCGCAACGCCCGCTGCGCGCGGCAGGACTGCCGTGGGAAACGGATGGTCCGCGTCGATCGCGCCGCAGGGTCGCCATGCGCGACAGGACAGCAGAGGAAGGGGACGGTCGGCGCCCAGGGCGCCGCAAGACCCGGCGGTGGCGCGCGAAACGACAGGGCAAAAAAAAGCCGGCCCCGTCAGGGGCCGGCTTCGCGTCGTGCTCAGGCGCTCTTGTCGTCGCCTTCGGTCGGCTTGTCGTCGCTTTCCGCCGGCTTCGCGTCGGCCTTGGCCGCCGGCGTCACGGGGCGTGCGGCCGGCGGCGCGCGCAGCGCCGAGGATACGGCCTGGCGCACGCTGGTGCCGGCCGGCAGCTCGGGCTGCGGCTCGGGCATGCCCAGCGACAGCTGGGCGGCCGGCTTGGCCGCTTCGGGGGCGGCCGGACGCGCGGCACCGGCAATCGGTGCCGAGGCGACGGCCGTCGGGACGGCCAGCTTCACCGGAGCCGGTTGCGGCGCGGGCGTGGCGGCCGGCGCCGGCGGCACCGGCATCGGCTTGGGCTCTGCCGGAGCGGCCGAAACCGGGATCGGCGCCGAACGCGGCGGCGCCGGCACGGACGAATCCACGACCGGCTTGGCGGGCGCAACGCGCGGCGGCACGACCGGTGCCGGCGGAGGGGTGACCACCGCGCTGGCCGGCGTTGCCGGGATCGGCGCGGTACGGACCGGGGCCGAGGCCAGCGGAGCCGGATTCGCCGGCGCCGAGGCCGGAGCAGCCGGGGCCGGGGTGGTTGCAGCCCGAGTCTCGGGAGCCGGAGCCGGGACGGCCGCAGCCGGTGTCGTCGGAGCTGCCGGCGCAGAAGCCGCCGGCGCCGGCGGAGCGGCCTGAGCCGGAGCCACAGGCGCCGAAGCTGGCGGGGCCGAGGCCGTCGGAGTCGCCGCCGCAACCGCCGGAGCCGGCGCTGCCGGCGTCGAAGCGGTCGGTGCCGTCGTCGCAGGCGTCGTCGGAGTCGAAGCTGCCGCGGCCGGAGCTGCCGGAACCGGAGCCGAGGCCGTCGGAGCAACAGGTGTCGAGGCAGCCGCAGCGGAGGCCTCCGGAGCTGGGGCAGCCGGAGTCGGAGTCGGAGTCGGAGTCGGAACAGCCGGTGCGGGCGCCGCGGCAGCCGGAGCAGCCGGCGACGAAGCCAGCGGAGCCGGAACCGAAGCCACGGCAGCCGGTCGCGCGGCCGCTTCCGGCTTCGCCTCTGCCGGCGAAGCGGGCGCCGAGGCGATCGGCGCGGCGCTGGTCGCCGCCGTCGTCGCGCCGGCATCGCCGGTAGCGGGCGGCGTCACGCCGTCGCGCGGCGCGGCCGCGCGCGGAGCGGCGGCCGGACGCGGGCTCGTGTCGTCATTGGCCGGCCTGGCTGCGGCCGCGTCGGCTGCGGTGTCGCCGTCTTCGTCGTCGAAGTCGCCGTCCTCATCGCCGGCGGCGCCGGCCTGGCCGGCTTCGTTGCGACGGCGGCGGCGGCCGCCGCGACGGCCGCGGCGGCGGCGGCCGCCTTCACGGCCGCTGTCGTCGGCAGCGATGCCCGGTGCGACTTCGCCCGGCGCTGCCGCGGCGAGGGGGGCGGCAGCGACTGCGTCCTCGGCGAGCGGTGCTGCGATCACCGGCTTGTTCGCTTCCGCAGCCTTCGCGTCGGCACCGGCCGTTGCTGCTGCGCGGGCTTCGCTGCGCGCCTCGGGCTGGCGCGGTTCGGCCGTGCGCGGTTCGGCGGCGGGCTTGGGCGCGGCGTTGTCGCGCGCGTCGGCCTTGGCGGCTTCGCCGCGGCCGTCCTGCGGACGCGGGCCACGGTTGTCGCCCTGGCGCTTGTCCTGGCGTTCCGGCTTGTCCTGACGTTCCGGACGGGCCTGCTGCTGCGCGCCGCCCTGGGGCTGACGCGGTTCCTTGTCCTTGTCCTTGTCCTGGCGCTGCTGGGCCTGACCGCCCTGGGCCGGCTTGGCCTGGGGCTGCTCGGCACGCTGCGGCTTGGCACCGTCGCGGCCGCCGCGCTGGGCGTCGCCGCGGGCGCCGCGATCGCGGCCGTCACGGTCACGGCCGTCGCGGTCGCGGCCGCCGCGGCGCGCGTCGCGCTCGTTGCGCGCCGGCGAGGCCGGACGCGCGGGCTTGGCCGGCGCGGCAGCGGCGACCGGCGCAGCCGGCGCCTCGGGTTCGCCCTTGAAGAACGCCATCACGCGCGACCAGAAGCCCGGGCTCGGCGCCGAGCGCGCGGCGGCGGGCGCGGCGGCCGGAGCGGGCGCAGCGACGGGGGCTTCGTCCTCGTCCGGACGCAGCGGCGCCGGGCTGGCCGGCACGACGCGGCTGACCGCCGGACGTTCCGGTTCGGCGCTGGGCTGGGCGACCTGCGGCGGCGGCGTGACCACGATCGGGGTCAGGCGGTCGTAGCTCGGGCGCGGGCTGTCGCCCATGTCGGCGCTCTTGATGCGCTGGATTTCCAGGTGCGGCGTTTCCAGCTTCTCGTCGGCGACGATGATGACGGCGACGTCGTGACGCTGTTCGATCTCGCTGACCTGGCGGCGCTTTTCATTGAGCAGGAAGTTGGCGACCGAGGACGGCGCCTGCACCAGCACCTGGCCGGTGTTGTCCTTCATCGCGTGCTCTTCGACCAGGCGCAGGGCCGACAGCGACAGCGACTCGATGCTGCGGATGCGGCCGTGGCCGGTGCAGCGCGGGCAGACGATCTGGGTCGACTCGCCGAGGCTCGGGCGCAGGCGCTGGCGCGACATTTCCATGAGGCCGAAGCGCGAGATGCGGCCGAGCTGCACGCGCGCGCGGTCGAGCTTCAGCGCATCCTTCAGCGTCTCTTCGACCTCGCGCTGGTGGCGCGGGCTGTCCATGTCGATGAAGTCGATGACGATCAGGCCGCCCGCGTCGCGGATGCGCAGCTGGCGCGCGATCTCGATTGCCGCCTCGCGATTGGTGTTGAACGCGGTTTCCTCGATGTCGCCGCCCTTGGTCGCCTTGGCCGAGTTGATGTCGATCGCGGTCAGCGCTTCGGTCTGGTCGATGACGATGGAGCCGCCCGACGGCAGGCGCACGGTGCGCTCGAACGCGTTCTCGATCTGGGTCTCGATCTGGAAGCGCGAGAACAGCGGCGTGGTGTCCTTGTACAGCTTGAGCTTGCGCAGGTTGTTCGGCATGACCTGCTGCACGAAGTCGCGCGCGTCGTGGTACAGCTCCTCGTTGTCGATGAGGATTTCGCCGACGTCGTTGCGCAGGTAGTCGCGCAGCGCGCGGATGATGAGCTTGGATTCCTGGTAGATCAGGAACGGACCCGGGCGCGAGGTGGCCGCTTCGGAGATCGCCTTCCACAGCTGCAGCAGGTAGTCGAGATCCCACTGCAGCTCTTCGGCGTCGCGGCCCATGCCGGCCGTGCGGATGATCAGGCCCATGTCGTCGGGGCAGTTCAGGTGGTCCATGACCTCCTTGAGGTTGGCCCGGTCCTCGCCCTCGATGCGGCGCGACACGCCGCCCGCACGCGGGTTGTTCGGCATCAGCACCATGTAGCGGCCGGCCAGCGAGATGAAGGTGGTCAGCGCGGCGCCCTTGTTGCCGCGCTCTTCCTTCTCGACCTGGACGACGATTTCCTGGCCTTCCTTGATCAGCTCGCGGATGCCGGCGCGGTTGTGGTCCACGCCCGAGGCGAAGAAGTCGCGCGAGATTTCCTTCAGCGGCAGGAAGCCGTGGCGCTCGCCGCCATATTCGACGAAGCAGGCTTCGAGCGAGGGTTCCACACGGGTGATGCGGCCCTTGTAGATGTTGGCCTTCTTCTGTTCCTTGGAGGGGATCTCGATGTCGAGGTCGAACAGGTTCTGGCCGTCCACGATGGCCACACGCAACTCCTCACGCTGAGTCGCGTTGATCAACATACGTTTCATTGTCTTGATTCCGTAATGCGCTCTACCGCTTACGGACGCGGAGGCGCATACCTCGCAGGAAGCTCCTGCGCTACGCAGCGGCAGCTGCGTACGGAAAGACCGGCAAGCCGGTCGGCGGACGACGGTGGCGCAATGCGCCGGTCCGGCGCCGTCCTGGCTGCGCACTCTCGCGGCCATCGCCGGGAGCGCGTGTTGTGTTCTGGTCCGCCGCGACTCGCGTCGCGTCGGCTCGAAAAGTATTGCCTTGCCCGACCGGAGACCCTCCGCGACGCATGCCGCGCTGCGGGCAATCTCCGACCCGATCCGTTACGATGCGGCCGGTCGCCACGATGGTTCCGGTCAGGAATCCGCCGGGGCCGGCAGTACAGTCAACGGGTAGGTGCATCGCCGAACGATGGTCGAATACCTCGTTCCTTGACGCGAAGTGCAGCCCGAGTCTACCAGCTGACAGCAGATTTCTTCAATCGTGACGCGAACTTCGGACAATTCCTCCGGCGCGGGTACGGGCGTGCGACTGGTTCGCGTCGCCGACGACCGCGACGGCCAGCGCATCGACAATTTCCTGGCCGGCCAGCTGAAAGGCGTGCCCAAGAGCCTGATCTATCGGATCTTGCGTACCGGCCAGGTGCGTCTGAACGGCAAGCGCGCCAAGCCCGACAGCCGCGTCGCCGGCGGCGACGAGGTGCGTATCCCGCCGGTGCGCGTGGCCGAGCCCGGTGCGGTCGCGCCGCCGCCGCGCGGCATGACCGAGCGTATTGCCGAGTCCGTCATCTACGAGGACAAGGACTTCCTGGTCCTGTCCAAGCCTGCCGGTATCGCCGCCCACGGCGGTTCCGGCGTCAGCCACGGCGCGATCGAGCTGCTGCGCGCGCTGCGCCCCCGCGACACCATCGAACTCGTGCATCGTCTGGACCGCGACACCAGCGGCGTGCTCGTGCTGGCCCGGCGTCGTGCCGCGCTGACCGGCCTGCAGGAACTGATCCGCGAGAACCGCACGACCAAGCAGTACCTCTGCCTGCTGCAGGGGCAGCTGCCGCGGGCGTCGCTCAGCGTCAACGCGCCGCTGCGCAAGTCGATCCTGCAGGGCGGCGAGCGCATGGTCCGCGTCGACAGCGACGGCAAGCCGTCGCTGACCCATTTCAAGACCATCGAGAAATACGCCGCGGCCAGCCTCGTCGAAGCGACGCTGGAAACCGGCCGCACGCACCAGATCCGCGTGCATAGCCAGCATGTCGGCCATCCGATCGCCGGCGACGACAAGTACGGCGACGCCGAATTCAACAAGTCGCTGCGCCCCTTCGGTCTGCGCCGGCTGTTCCTGCATGCCAAGCATTTCGGCTTCGAGCTCGGCGGCAGGACCTATGCGTTCTCGGCGCCGCTGGCCGAAGACCTGGCAGCGGTGCTCGAGCAGCTGCCGACGGCGCCGCGCCGCGCCGGCGGCTAGACCGCGACGATAACGACAGCGGCCGCCCGCCGCGGCGGTTCCGGCTGCGGTCAACTACTTCGTCGAATCCACTCCTTCGGAAGTCGACTTCTACTATTGCCCGTCCGGAACTACGGCGTCGCTGGACGTGACGTCGGAACAGGGGCTGCCGGTGGCCGGCCTGATGCAGATGATTTCACCGGGGCAGAGCCACCGTCACACGACCGACGTCACGTCGATGCCGCTCGCGGGTCCCCTGCTGTCGGCCTTCGACAACGAAGGCCTCGCGGGGGGCTGGAAAGTGCGTCTGTACAACCGGACTGCCGATCAGATCCTGCCGGAAGGCGTCAAGCTGCGGCTCGTGCGCAAGTCCTGAGCCGGACGCGCCATACCCCGTGCCGCGAGTGCGGCGGCACGGGGCCTGCGCCGGGGAGGCGCTCGGATCAGGGCCCGGCGGCGCGGCCATCGGGAGCTGCCGCGCCGGCCGGCGGACTCTCGCGGGTTCTGCGGCTGTGTTTGCCATGGCGCGGTGGTGGTGTTTCGGGACGGAACTCGTGTCCGTCCTGGCGGTCCCTCGGGCCGGCTGTGGCGCTGATTCCGGACGGCTCCGCTATCCCGCCGCTTCCGGCTATGATCGGTCGCTTATGTCCCGCATCCGCCAGCTCCCCGTCGAACTCGTCAACCAGATCGCCGCCGGCGAAGTCATCGAAAGACCGGCCTCGGTGGTCAAGGAGCTCGTCGAGAACAGCCTCGACGCCGGCGCGCGGCGCATCGAGATCGACATCGAGGACGGCGGCGCACGCCTGATCCGCGTGCGTGACGACGGCGGCGGCATCGACGCCGACGATCTGCCGCTGGCGATCAGCGCGCATGCGACCAGCAAGATCGCGAGCTTCGACGATCTCGAACGCGTATCCACCCTGGGCTTTCGCGGCGAGGCGCTGCCCAGCATCGCCTCGATCGCGCGCTTCGCGCTGACCTCGCGCCCTGCCGCGCAGGCGCATGCGCTGCGCATCGAGGTCGACGGCGGCAAGCCGCAGCCGCCACGGCCGGCGCAGCATCCGGCCGGCACCACGATCGAAGTGCGCGACCTGTTCTACAACGTGCCGGCGCGGCGCAAGTTCCTGCGCGCCGAACGCACCGAATTCGGCCGCATCGACGAGCTGATCGCCTCGCTGGCGCTGGTGCATACCGGCGTGGAATTCCGCCTGAGCAACAACGGCAAGCCCGTGCGCCTGCTGCGTGCGGCGGCCGATCCGGCGACGGTCGCCGCGCGCGTCGGCGATCTGCTCGGCGAGGAGTTCCTGCAGCAGAGCCTGCGTCTCGAACACGAAGGTGCCGGCCTGCGCCTGAGCGGCTGGGTCGGTTTGCCGACGGCGTCGCGGGCCCAGGCCGACCAGCAGTATTTCTACGTCAACGGCCGGCTCGTGCGCGACAAGGTCGTCGCGCATGCGGTGCGCCAGGCCTATGCCGACGTGCTTTTCCAGGGTCGTCATCCGGCCTTCGTGCTGTTCCTCGACCTGGATCCGCTCGGCGTTGACGTCAACGTGCATCCGGCCAAGCACGAGGTGCGCTTCCGCGAGGCGCGGCTCGTGCACGATTTTCTCTACCGCACCTTGAACGAGGCGCTGGCCGAGACGCGCGCCGGCGCGGCGACTGCCGTACCCACCGCGCCGCTGCCGGCTGCCGCGCCGGCCGGCGCCTATGCCTACGGCAACTGGCGCGGCCAGAGCGCGCTGGGCCTCGGCGTGCGCGAACCGCTGGCCGACTATGCCGCGCTGCTCGGCTCCGCGCCGGCGCTGCCGCCGACCGATGCCGGCTGGCCGGCGGCCCCGGCCGCGACCGTCGACGGCGCGGCCTTCGCCGCCGGACTCGCCGCGGCCGAAGCCGGCGAGGCGCCGCCGCCGCTGGGCTATGCGCTGGCCCAGCTGCACGGCATCTACGTGCTGGCGCAGAACGCGCACGGACTCGTGCTGGTCGACATGCACGCGGCACACGAACGCATCACCTACGAGCGGCTCAAGGCCGCGCAGGCCGGGCAGGGCATCCGCTCGCAGCTGCTGCTGGTGCCGCTGGGCATCAGCCTCAGCGAGCGCGAGGCCGCCTGCGTCGAGGATCAGGGGGCGCGCTTCGCCGAGCTCGGCTTCGAACTGCAGCGCAGCGGACCGCAGAGCGTGCTGGTCAAGCGCCTGCCGACCCTGCTCGACGGCGCCGACGCGGCCCAGCTGATTCGCGACGTGATCGCCGACCTGCTGGTCCAGGGCAGTTCGCGGCGCATCGAGGAGGCCGGCAACGACGTGCTCGCGACGATGGCCTGCCACGGTTCGGTGCGCGCCAACCGGCGCCTGAGCCTGCCGGAGATGAATGCGCTGCTGCGCGACATGGAGGCAACCGAGCGCTCGGGCCAGTGCAATCACGGCCGGCCGACCTGGGTACAGCTGTCGATCGGCGAGCTCGATCGCCTGTTCCTGCGCGGGCGCTGAAGGTGACCGCGCCGCGGTACCGCCCATCGGTCGCCGGCACGCCAGCCGTCATGCATCGGCGTTGAATTTTCGTTGTCTGTTTCAAGACCATCCAGAAGAGGATTGCAGCAATGGCGTTATTGTTCGCCGCCGCGCTCGCGGCCATGACTTCCACCGCGGTCGATCTCGAAAGCGCCTCGGCCGAAGAACGCTACACCGTCGAGATCAAGAACTGGCGCGCCGAGCGCCGCGAGCGGCTGACCTCGCCGACGGGCTGGCTCAGCCTCGTCGGCCTGCATTGGCTCAAGGACGGCGACAACACCGTCGGCAGCGCCAAGGACAACGACATCGTCATCGCCGCGGCCCCGCCCAAGCTCGGCACGGCGACCCTGGCCGGCGGCAAGGTGACCTTCGCCCTGCACGAAGGCAGCGTCGGCGTCATCGGCGGCAGCGACCGCGCGCGCAGCGGCACCCTGCAGGACGATGCGAGCACCGAGCGACCGACCCAGGTCGCGTTCGGTACGGCCTCGTTCTACGTGATCGACCGCAACGGCAAGAAGGCACTGCGCGTGCGCGACACCGAAGCGCCGACGCGCAAGAACTTCCTCGGCCTGGATTATTTCGACGTCGCCGAGAAATGGCGCATCGAGGCGAAGTGGGAGGCGTTCGATCCGCCCAAGACCCTGGAAGTGCCGACCGTGCTCGGCACGGTGGAGAAGTACCAGGTGCCCGGCAAGGCCGTGTTCGAGCGCGGCGGCAAGCACTACGAAGTGCAGCCGGTGTTCGAGACGCCGGGCGCCAAGCAGCTGTTCCTGATCTTCGCCGACAAGACCAGCGGCAAGGAGACCTACGGCGCGGCCCGCTTCCTGTACAGCGATCTGCCGAAGGACGGCAAGATCGTGCTGGACTTCAACAAGGCCTACAACCCGCCGTGCGCGTTCACGCCGTATGCGACCTGTCCGCTGGCGCCGCCGGAGAACCGCCTGAACCTGCGCGTCGACGCCGGCGAGAAGAAGTACAAGGGCAGCGCGCACTGACCCGGCGCGGCGCATGCGCGTACTGATCGTGGCGGACACGCACGGCTGGGTCGACGCGCGCATCATTGCGTTCGCGCGCGACTGCGACGCGGTCGTGCATGCGGGCGACGTCGGCGCCGAGGCCGTGCTCGATGCGCTCGGCGGGGCCGTCACGGCCGTACGCGGCAACAACGATGTGCCGGCGAAATGGCCGGCCGCGCAGCAGGCGCGGCTGGCCGCGCTGCCGGCCGAAGCCGTCCTGGAACTGCCCGGCGGTCGCCTCGTCGTCGTGCATGGCGACCGCTGGCCGGCGCGCGGCCGGCATGCGGCGCTGCGTCAGGCCTACCCGGCTGCGCGCGCCGTCGTTTACGGGCATAGTCACCGCCTCGTGGTCGATACCGACGCGCTGCCCTGGGTGCTGAACCCGGGCGCCGCGGGCCGCGCGCGCACCAACGGCGGACCGAGCTGCCTGCTGCTGCAGGCCACGCCGCAGGCCTGGAGCGTGCTGCCGCAGCGTCAGGCCGACGGTTATCGCGACACGGTCTGAATCCGTTCCGCACGACTGGCAGGCTGTCGGGAAGCCGCCGGCCAGGGCGGTCCCGGGCGGGATCGCAGGCGAGCCGGTCGCGCCGGCGGCGGATGCACGAAAGCACATGCGCGGGCGTGGCCGGCGCCGTTCGAGGGAGAAACCGGCAAGAGGCCGATTCTCCGGATCCTGACAGGGGGAAACCGTGGACTTCAGCAACAAGGCGCACCGGCTGTTCCTGATCCTGACGGCGATCTTCGTCGCCAACGCGATCCTCGCCGAACTCATCGGCGTGAAGATCTTCGCGCTGGAAGAAACGCTCGGCGTGCAGCCGTTCAACTGGAATCTGTTCGGTCAGAGCGGTTCGCTGAGCTTCACCGCGGGCACCCTGCTGTGGCCCATCGTGTTCGTGATGACCGACGTCATCAACGAATACTTCGGCCGGCGCGGCGTGCGCATGATCTCCTGGCTCGCGGTATTCCTGATCATCTACGCGTTCGTGTTCGCGTTCGCCGCGATCGCGCTGGCACCGGCGGGCTGGTGGGTCAAGGTCGGCGAATCCCAGGGCGTGCCCGACATGCAGGCCGCGTTCGCGCAGATCTTCGGCCAGGGACTGTGGACCATAGGCGGCTCGGTCACCGCGTTCCTGATCGGCCAGATCGTCGATGTCGGCATCTTCCACGCGATACGCGAGCGCACCGGCGACCGCCACATCTGGCTGCGTGCGACCGGCTCCACCCTGGTATCGCAGCTGTTCGACAGCGTGATCGTGCTGTACATCGCGTTCGTGATCGGCCCGCAGCACTGGCCGGTCAGCCTCTGGCTCGCGGTCGCGACGGTCAACTACACCTACAAGGTCGGCGCGGCGATCGCACTGACGCCGCTGATCTATCTCCTCCGCCGCGTGCTCGACGCCTGGCTGGGCCCGGCGCTCAGCCACGAGCTCAAGGCCAGGGCCGCCGCGGCCTGACGCCGCGCCACCGATTTTCTGCGAACCACGGGAATACACATGTCCACGACGACAGCGACGCTCACCCAGGCCGATGCCGCCAAGATGCCGCGCCAGATCCCCTTCATCATCGGCAACGAAGGCTGCGAGCGCTTCAGCTTCTACGGCATGCGCAACATCCTCGTGCAGTTCCTGATCACGTCACTGCTGCTGCAGCACATCACGGCCGGCGCCGAGCGCGAGCTCGCCGCCAAGGACCTGATGCACACGTTCATGATCGGCGTGTATTTCTTCCCGCTGCTCGGCGGCTACCTGGCCGACCGCTTCTTCGGCAAGTACAGCACGATCCTGTGGTTCAGCCTGATCTACTGCGCCGGACAGTTCTGTCTCGCGCTGTTCGTCGACGACCGGCTCGGCTTCTTCCTCGGTCTGGGGTTGATCGCGCTGGGCTCCGGCGGCATCAAGCCGCTGGTCGCGTCCTTCGTCGGCGACCAGTTCACCCAGGCCAACAAGCATCTGGCCAAGATCGTGTTCGACGGCTTCTACTGGATCATCAATTTCGGCTCGCTGTTCGCATCCCTGCTGATGCCGATCTTCCTGAAGAGCTTCGGCGCGCGCGTCGCCTTCGGCATTCCCGGCGTGCTCATGCTGATCGCCACGCTCGTGCTGTGGCTGGGCCGGCGCCAGTACGTCATGGTGCCGCCGGCGACGACGGCCGATCCGGATTCGTTCTACCGCGTCGTGCGCACGGCGCTGCGCGCCCGCCGCGGCGGCGAAGGCCGCCCCGGTCTCGTCGTCGCCGTGTTCGGCGCGCTCGCGGCGCTGGCCGCGCTGGCGTTCGCAGCCAAGCTCGGCGTCGTCATCGCGATCTGCCTGGCCCTGGTCGCACTGCTCGCCGGCATCGGCGGCGGCGCCTGGCTGCAGCTCGAACGCGCGCGCGGCGTGCATGCGGATGCGGCCGTCGACGGCGTACGCAGCGTGCTGCGCGTGCTCGTGATCTTCGCGCTGGTCACGCCCTTCTTCTCGCTGTTCGACCAGAAGGCGTCGACCTGGGTCATCCAGGGCAATGCGATGACCAAGCCCGACTGGTTCGTTTCCTCGCAGATGCAGGCACTGAATCCGGCGCTCGTCATGCTGCTGATCCCGTTCAACAACCTCGTTCTGTATCCGTGGCTGCGCCGCATCGGCTGGGAAGCGACCGCGCTGCGCCGCATGACCGCCGGCATCGCCTTCAGCGGTCTGGCCTGGATCGTCATCGGCGGCATCCAGGTCGTCATGGACGGCGGCAGCCCGATGTCCATCGTCTGGCAGGTGCTGCCGTATGCACTGCTGACCTTCGGCGAAGTGCTGGTCTCGGCGACCGGCCTCGAATTCGCCTACAGCCAGGCACCCGCGGCGATGAAGGGCGTGGTCATGAGCTTCTGGAACCTGACCACGACGATCGGCAATCTCTGGGTGCTGCTCGCCAACTTCGCCGTGCGCAACGATACGGTGACCGGCTCGATCGCCTCGACCGGCTTCAGCGTGACTGCGTTCCAGATGTTCTTCTTCGCCGCGTTCGCACTGATTGCCGCGCTGGCGTTCGGGCTGTATGCGCGAAGTTATCGCGAAGTGGACAATTACCGATCGGCGTAGTTTTCCGGTGCCGGCGGCGGGACGGAGTCCGCGCGTCTTCGTGCGGTGCGACGGCCGGTTGATCGTCGTGCCCGGTCACGCAGACGCCCGCGGCAGTCGTCGGGCCGGAGCCACGGATCCATCGTGCGCTACAGGCCGGGGGCGGGCAGCGTGCGACACCGCGCGGCGCGGCTGGCTGCAGTCGCGCGATGCCGCCGCGTGCAGGCTGCTATGCCGACATGGTTAGGTCCGGTGCGACGATTCAAAAAAGCCGGCGCCACCTCGCGGATGGCGCCGGCAACGGAGGACCCGTTCAGCGCCTGGCGACGGCTTCGGTGCGCGCCGGCGTCTGGCGTTCGTACACGATGCGTTCGCTGCCGCCGTTGCAGGTGCCGACGGTCTTGCGCGCATCCTCGGCATCCTTGGCGACGACGGTCAGGCTGTAGTGCTTGACGCCCTTCGCGTCGAGGCCGGCGGCGATTTCCTGGCGCAGCTCTTCGCAGGGCTTGCGCGCCCAGGCCGAACCGGTGCTCAGGAACAGGGCGACGGCGATCAGGGTCAGGACGGTCTTCACAGCGGTCTCCAGTGGGGCAGGGCCGTTAGCGGCTGGAGAACAGCTTCGCGCCCGCTGCGGTCGGCGGCATGGGCGAGTTGTGGCAAGGTTCTGACCGCCCGGGTCGGAATGCGGACGGTGTGATCGCGTGAGCTGGTTTGTCTATCTGATCGAATGCCGCGGCGGCAGCATCTATACCGGCATCGCCGTCGATGTCGCTGCGCGCTACGCCGCGCACGTGGCCGGCAAGGGCGCGCGCTATACGCGCTCGCGGCCGCCGCAGCGGCTGCTCGCGGTGTTGGCGATGGCCGACAGATCCAGCGCGCTGCGCGAGGAGCACCGCATCAAGCAGTTGTCGCCGGCACAGAAGCGCGCGCTGGCCGCGGCGGCGTCGGCCGAAGCACTGCCGTCCGGCACGCGTTGAGCACGCCGCAGCCGTTTCTCCGGCGATGGCCGCAGGGCAAACCGCCACATCGAGGTCTTCGCGCTGCGGAGAACCTCGATAAGGAGTGCCGGCATCCACGCGACCGAATGCTTCGACCGGATTTTTCCCCGGAGCGAGGCCGCGACGTTGCGGTTCGCCTTCGGCTCACCGGCAACCTGCGAGCGTCATGGCCGCATGACTTCCGGCCGATACACTACTGTTTACTTCGCACTATCGTTCAGTCGAGCCTATGCGGAAGCTCCGGGAAGCCGGAACTTCCGGCAGAACCGCCGCAGGACCGCCGTCCCCGGCCCGGCTGCCACCCATTCCCTTTCATCGAGCGAGCCGGCCATGGACGCTATCGACAGCCACCGCAAGAAGTTCGAGCGCGAGCTCAGCGCCGGCACCGTGTCGCTGGTGCTGCTGGCCGTGCTCGCGCGTTCGTCCGAGCCCCTGTACGGCTATCAGATCGCCAAGCAGCTCGAACGCGACGGCGACGGCGTGCTGATCGGCAAGCAGAGCGCGCTGTACCCGGTGCTGCGCAACCTCTGCGCCGCAGGCCTGCTCGACGGCGAAGTCGAGCCGTCGGTGACCGGGCCGCCGCGGCGCTACTACCGCGCGACCGAACTCGGTCGCGCCGTGCTGCGCGAATGGGAGGCGGCCTGGTCCGCCACGCGCACTTTCGTCGATACCGTCATCGAGGGCCATACGCCATGAACCGTCCCACGCCGCGCTCCATAGACGAGTACCTGGATCAACTGCGCGACGCCCTGCGCGGCGAGGATCCGGCGCTGATCCAGGACGCGCTGTACGACGCCGAGGATCATCTGCGTTCGGAGTTCGCCGAGAACCCCGGCATCGCGCCGGCCGAGCTGCTGGCGCGCATCGCCAACAGCTACGGCGCACCGGATGAAGTGGCCGAGATCTACCGCGACAAGGAAGTCGTCGTCAATCGCGCACTGCGGCCGCCGCGGCCGCCGCAGCCGAAATCGGCGTTGGCGCGCTTCTTCGGCGTCGCGGTCGATCCGCGCGCCTGGGCCGCGATGTTCTACATGCTGCTGGCGCTGCCGACCGGCATCTTCTATTTCACCTGGGCCGTGACCGGGCTGTCGCTGTCGTTCGGCCTGATGATCCTCGTGATCGGCCTGCCGCTGGCCGTGCTGTTCCTCGCCACGGTGCGTGCGCTGAGCCTCGTCGAAGGCCGCATCATCGAGGTCATGCTCGGTGAACGCATGCCGCGGCGGCCGCTGTATGCGTCGCGTGAGCTGCCGCTGCTGGAGCGGGTCAAGCGCCTGTTCACCGATCCGCGCACCTGGGGCACCCTGTTCTACATGGTGCTGATGCTGCCGCTGGGCATCTTCTACTTCACCCTGCTGGTGACCTGCGTCAGCCTGGGTCTCGGGCTCGCGCTCAATCCGCTGGTCCATGCGCTCAGCGGCTTCGGCCTGATCAACATCAACGACCAGGTCTACATGCTGCCGCTGTGGCTGCAGCCGCTGCAGGTGGCCGCCGGCATCCTGCTGCTGTTCGGCTTCATGCATCTGGCGCGCGGCATCGGCAGGCTGCAGGGGGCGCTGGCCAAGCAACTGCTGGTGCAGGCGGGCTGAACCATCCGGCGCAACCGCCGCGACAGCGGCGGTTGCGCTTTGCCGCAGGGCGGCGGCGGGCAGCGCCGGCCGCAAGCTTGCGGGTAGAGTGGGCGTGGCGGAACTTCCGCGAAGGCGTCGTCCGGCCGTATCCGGCTGCCGAAAATTTTTTCGTCGGCCTGTCGATCCGCCGCGCGGTGCTTCGACGCCTCAGCAGAACCGGCCGCAGAGCGCGGCCGGTACCGCACCCACCCAGGAGAACGACGATGCGCTGCATGATCATCATCAAGGCCAATCACGACACCGAAGCCGGCGTGATGCCGAGCGAGCAGCTGCTGGCCGACATGGGCCGCTACAACGAGGAACTGGTCAAGGCCGGCATCATGCTGGCCGGCGAGGGACTGCATCCGAGTTCGCGCGGCGCGCGCGTGCGTTTCTCCGGCGCGGCGCGCAGCGTCGTCGACGGACCGTTCGCCGAGACGAAGGAACTGATCGCCGGCTTCTGGCTCTGGCAGGTGCGCGATCTCGCCGAAGCCATCGAATGGGCCAAGCGCTGCCCGAATCCTACCGGTGCCGAAAGCGAGATCGAGATCCGTCCGGTGTTCGAGGCCGAGGACTTCGGCGCCGAGTTCACGCCGGAACTGCGCGAACAGGAAGAACGCCTGCGCGCCGAGATCGCCAGGCGCAACTGAACGCGACGGCCGGCGCCGGCCGGTGCTGGCGCCCTGCCGATCCATTCGCATTCGCCGCGGCCCTGCGCCGCATCCAGACCCGGGGAATTCCATGCTCAAGCTCATTGCAATGATCGTTCTCGTCGCGATCGCCGGCGTGCTCGTCGCCGCGGCGTTCCGCCCCGATTCGTTCCGTATCGAACGCAGCATCCGCATCAAGGCCGCGCCGGAAAAGATCTATGCGTTCATCGACGACTTCCACCGCTGGACTGCCTGGTCGCCGTGGGAAAAGCTCGATCCGGCGCTCAAGCGCGATTACAGCGGCGCGGCCAGCGGCAAGGACGCGGTCTACGCCTGGGAAGGCAACAGCAAGGTCGGCCAGGGCCGCATGCAGATCGTCGAGGCGACGCCGCATTCGCGGATCCGCATCCAGCTCGATTTCCTCAAGCCCTTCGAGGCGCACAACACGGCGGAATTCACCCTGCAGCCGGCCGCCGACGGCACCGAGGTGCACTGGGCCATGTACGGGCCGCAGCCGTATCTGAGCAAGCTCATGGGCCTGTTCTTCAACATGGACAAGATGATCGGCAAGGACTTCGAATCCGGCCTCGCCAACCTCAAGGCCGGCGCGGAGTCCTGAGTCGCGATGCGAGCCCCGGCGCATGTTCCGTTCCCCGCTGCGGGCCGTGCATGAGCGCGGCTTCGCAGACAGCCGTCGCGACGGTCTGGCGCATGGAGTCCACGCGCCTGATCGGCGGCCTCATGCGCCTCGTGCGCGACCTGAGTCTGGCCGAGGACCTGGCCCAGGACGCGCTGGTGGCGGCGCTGGAGCAATGGCCTGCGAGCGGCGTGCCGGACAATCCCGGCGCCTGGCTCATGGCCGCGGCCAAGCATCGCGCGATCGACCGCCTGCGGCGCAATGACATGGCGCAGCGCAAACACGACGAACTCGGCGCCGAGCACGAACTGCAGCAGCTGCTGCAGGCCCCCGACGGCGACGCGCTCGACGACGGCGTCGGCGACGACGTGCTGCGGCTGATCTTCATCGCCTGTCATCCGGTGCTGTCGGGCGAAGCGCGCGCGGCGCTGACCCTGCGTCTGATCGCCGGTCTGACGACCGATGAGATCGCGCGGGCGTTCCTGCAGAGCGAGCCGACGATCGCCCAGCGCATCGTGCGCGCCAAGCGCAGCCTGAGCGCGGCCAACGTGCCGTTCGAGCTGCCGCCGGCCGGCGAGCTGGCCCAGCGGCTGTCCTCGGTGCTCGGCGTGATCTACCTGATCTTCAACGAAGGCTATGCGGCCACGGCCGGCGACGATCTGATGCGGCCGCAGCTCTGCGACGAAGCGCTGCGCCTGGGGCGCATCCTCGCCGCGCTGATGCCGCGCGAGGCCGAAGTGCATGGCCTGCTCGCATTGATGGAGATCCAGGCCTCGCGCGCGCCGGCCCGCGTCGACGGTCACGGCGATCCGGTGCTGCTGCTGGAACAGGACCGCGCGCGCTGGGACCGGCTGCTGATCCGCCGCGGCCTGGCCGGCTTGAAGCGCGCCGAGGATCTCGGCGGTTCTCTCGGTCCGTATGCGCTGCAGGCCGCGATCGCCGCCTGCCATGCGCGTGCGCGCACCGCGGCCGATACCGACTGGCTGCGCATCGCCGCACTGTACGGCGCGCTGACCCAGGTGCTGCCGTCGCCGGTCGTCGAGCTCAATCGCGCGATGGCCGTGGCCATGGCCTTCGGTCCGGCCGCAGGCCTGGCCATCGCCGACGCGCTGCAGGACGAGCCGTCGCTGCAGAGCTATCACCTGCTGCCGAGCGTGCGTGCGGATCTGCTCGCCAGGCTCGGCCGCGGCACCGACGCGGCGGCCGAATTCCGCCGCGCCGCGGCGCTGACGCGCAATGCGCGCGAGCAGGCGCTGCTGCTGCGTCGCGCCGAGAGCTGCGGCGCAACCAGCTAGCCGGCGCTGCGGCATCGCCCGCAGACCGGCGCACGCCGGTGCCGGCGGCGCCGCTTCCGCGCAACGTCGCGACGCGTCCGCGGCGTCGCGCTGCGACGGTCCGGCGCGTCGCTCAGCGGTCGCCGATCTCCTTGATATTGACCTGGCCGATCACATCGGCGACCCAGCGCACGTATCCGTCCGGCCCCAGTTCGATGACCGTGTGCTTGTTCTGGCCGGTGCGGTAGACCCAGCGTTCGCCGTTGGGCTGGGTCTTCTCGTTGTCGATATAGAGCTTGCGCACATAGGACGGTTCGCCCCCTGCGTCGACGACGCGAGCGCGCGTGTCGCCGTGGCTGATGACCTTGGAGCCCAGGCGCACGGTGTCGCTGCCGGAGACGGTGAGCTGGTGGGCCTGCACGGCAGTACAGGCCAGCGCGAATGCGATCGCGACGACGGATCGGAACATTGGATTTTTCCCCTGTGTGCGCTGCGCGGCTGCGGCGGTCCGGAGTGGGCCGCCGGCTTCCCCGAGCCGGCGCGGTGCGGCGCCTATGCTAGCGGTCCCGCAGCGGAGCGGCCATCGCGTCCCGCATCGCTGGCCGTTCTGGTCACGATGCGACGGCACCCGCCATCCGGCGCGAGCCGTCCGTGATCGCCGCCGACTGCCAGGGCCGCAACGCCGCTCGCCGGGACTGGCCGGGGCGGCGCGGGGCGGCCCACAATGGCGCGTCGTCCGCGCCGGAGCGTCGCGATGCACCTGGTTCCCAAGCCGTCCGCGCAGGAGCATGCGGTCGTCCATGCGCAATTCACCGTGCAGCGCGTACTGGCCGCGCCGCCGGCGCGCGTGTTCGCCGCCTGGGCCGACGCGGCCGTGCGCCAGCGCTGGTTCGTGCGTGCGGCAGGCTGGCTGCAGGCCGAGCAGACGCACGATTTCCGCGTCGGCGGCTGCGAGCGCGGCCGTTACTGCCGCGGTGCCGGTGAGCCCGTCTATGGCGTGGAGACCTGCTATCTCGACATCGTCGCCGATCGCCGCGTCGTATCGAGCAGCACGCTCGCGCGCGACGGCCTGCGCATCCTCGCCGCGCTGCTGACCGTGGAGCTGCAGGCCGACCCCGCCGGCACGCGGCTGCGCCTGACCGAGCAGGCCGCGTTTCTCGACCGGCAGGATTCGTCCGCCGCGCGCGAGCAGGGCTGGCAGGTGCTGCTCGACGCGCTGCAGCGCGAACTCGCGCGTGGCTGAGTGCGCCGCCGTTTGCGCTGCTGCGCAGGGCCTGTCGATTACGGACCGTCCCGTTCGACGCTCTGGAGGAACGGGCGCCTCTGCCGACCGCGCCCTTCAGTCCATTTTTCGCCGCCATGCCACTCTGGAGTCCGACCATGTCCCTGCTGCGCCTGTCTGCCGTGCCCTTCCTGTTCGCCGTCGCGGTGCTGCCCGCCGAGGCGGCGCCCGAGAACTACGTGATCGACCCGATGCACACCTATCCGAGCCTGGAGATGCCGCACATGGGCCTGTCGGTCTGGCGCGGCAAGTTCAACCGCACCTCGGGCGAGATACAGCTGGATCTCGCCGCGCACAGCGGCAAGGTCAAGGTCGAGGTCGATGCCGACAGCATCGACTTCGGCCTGGATGCGATGCATGAGCACGCGATCACGCCCGACTGGCTCAACGTCGCGAAGTTTCCGAAGCTGGTCTACCGCGGCGATCTGCAGTTCACCGGCGACAAGCCGACCTCGGTCAAGGGCGAACTGACCCTGCGCGGCGTGACCAGGCCGCTGAACCTGGAGATCAGGAGCTTCACCTGCATGGAACATCCGTACTTCAAGAAGCCGGTCTGCGGCGCGGATGCCGAGGCGCAGCTGGACCGCGCCGATTTCGGCATGGACCAGTACACCCAGAACGGCATGGGCCGCATCCTCGTGCGTATCCAGGTCGAGGCGTTCAAGGACGCGCTGCCGACGCCGCCGGCGGCGAAGAAGGAATGAACGCGGGCGCAGCGCACGACGTCGTGCTGTTGCGCGACTTCGCCGCGCCGCCGGCCGCCGTGTTCCGCGCCTGGACCGAACCGTCGCTGTTCGCGCGCCGGTTCGGCCCGCAAGGCATTCGCGTCCGCATGACCGCCGACGTCCGCGCCGGCGGTCGCTATGCGCTGGTGCTGCACGGCGAGGACGGCCGAAGCTATCCGCTGAAAGGCGACTACGGCGAGATCGTCGCCGACCGGCATCTGCTCATGCGCTGCAACTGGGAAGTCCATCCGGCCGACTGGAAGCAGGGCATGGCCGCACTCGGCGCGGCACCCGGTATGGCCGAGGAAATGCTCTGGCTCGTCGACTTCGCGGCGACGCAGGCGGGCTGCCGCCAGACCCCGACCTGCCGCTTCGCCGATGCGGCCATGCGCGAAGCGCATGTCGCGGCCGGCATCGAGCAGGGCTGGCGCAGCGGTTTCGACAAGCTCGACGAGTTGCTGGCGGAGTGAGGCGCGGCGCGCTGCGCCGGTCAGTCCTTCGATGGCGGTTCTTCGCGGCGTGCGGATCGTGGCGTTGCGGTTCGTCTGCGGCTCGCCGCAATCTACAGGATCGCGCCGAGGGCTTCGCTGAGGCGTTCGACGCCGACGACGTCCATGTCGCCGACGCGGGATTTCTTCGGCGCGTTGGCCTTGGGCACGACGGCCTTGAGGAAGCCGTGTGTCGCGGCTTCCTTGAGGCGTTCCTCGCCGTTGGGCACGGGGCGTATTTCGCCCGACAGGCCGACTTCACCGAAGGCGACGAGCTTGTCGGGCAGCGGGCGGTCGCGGAAGCTCGACAGGATCGCGAACAGGATCGGCAGGTCGGCGGCGGTTTCCTGCACGCGGATGCCGCCGACGACGTTGACGAACACGTCCTGGTCGTAGACCGCCGCGCCGCCGTGGCGGTGCAGCACGGCCAGCAGCATGGCCAGGCGGTTCTGCTCCAGGCCCAGCGCGACGCGACGCGGATTGGCGAGCGGCGACTGGTCCACGAGCGCCTGCACTTCCACGAGCAGCGGCCGCGTGCCTTCGCGCGTGACCATGACCGCGCTGCCCGGCGTCGGTCCCGCATGCGCCGACAGGAAGATCGCCGACGGATTCGGCACTTCGCGCAGGCCTTTTTCCGACATCGCGAACACGCCCAGCTCGTTGACCGCGCCGAAGCGGTTCTTGAACGCGCGCAGCACGCGGAAGCGGCTGCCGGATTCGCCTTCGAAATACAGCACCGCGTCGACCATGTGTTCGAGCACGCGCGGACCGGCGATGCCCCCTTCCTTGGTCACGTGGCCGACCAGGAACACGCTGATGCCGGTTTCCTTGGCGAAGCGCGTGAGCTTGGCGGCGGATTCGCGCACCTGGCTGACCGAGCCGGGGGCGGCGGTCAGCAGTTCGGTCCAGATCGTCTGGATCGAGTCGACGATGAGCACGCGCGGCTTCTGCGCCGCAGCGTGTTCGATGATGCGCTCCACGCAGGTTTCGGCCAGCGCGCGCAGCGGCGCCAGCGGCAGGCCCAGGCGCTGCGCGCGCGCGGCGACCTGGGCCAGCGACTCCTCGCCGGTGACGTACAGGCCGCTGAGCCGTTCGCCGAGCGCGCCGAGCATCTGCAGCAGCAGGGTGGATTTGCCAATGCCGGGATCGCCGCCGATCAGCACGACCGAACCATCGACCAGACCGCCGCCGAGCACGCGATCGAGCTCGCCGATGCCGATCGAGGTGCGCGCCTCGACGGTCTGCGCGACGTCGACGAGCGACAGCACGCGCGGCGCGCTCGCATCGCCGGCGTAGCCGCCGCGCCGCGTCGCGGCGGGTGCCGCCTTGGCCGGGCTGACGACGATTTCGCTCAGCGAATTCCAGGCGCCGCAGTCGGTGCACTGGCCCTGCCATTTCGTATGCTCGCTGCCGCATTCGTTGCAGACATAGGCCGTCTTCGCCTTGGCCATGAACGTCTCCGTTTCAGTCTTCGACGAACAGCACGCGCTTGGTCATGCCGCAGGTCAGATCGTAGGCGATGGTGCCGGCGCGATCGGCGATTTCCTCGACCGGCAGCTCGTCGCCCCAGAGCAGCACGCGGTCGCCGACGCGCGCGTCGGGCGCCTGGCGCAGGTCGATGGTCGTCAGGTCCATCGACACGCGGCCGACGATGGGCACGCGCCGGCCGCGCAACAGCACCGGCGTGCCGGCCGCGGCGCTGCGCGGATAGCCGTCGCCGTAGCCGATCGCG
Organism: Lysobacteraceae bacterium SCN 69-320; assembly: GCA_001725155.1. GTDB lineage: Bacteria > Pseudomonadota > Gammaproteobacteria > Xanthomonadales > Rhodanobacteraceae > Tahibacter. The sequence continues at coordinate 333,796 of MEFP01000002.1, forward strand.
ATGACGCCGACGTCCATGTCCTCCGGGCATTCCCAGGTGCCCGCATAGCCGATCCGTTCGCCGCGGCGCAGGCGGTTGATCGCGATCAGCCGCGTGGACAGGCTCATGGCCGGCGCGAAGCCGAGGTCGCGGCCGCTCTTGCGGTTGACGACCGACAGGCCGTAGAGCAGGCCGCCCGTGCGCACCCAGTCGCCGTGCGCCGCCGGCCAGCCGAGCACGCCGGCCGAATTGGCCAGGCAGCGCGGGCCGGGCAGGTCGCGCGTGGCCGCTTCGAAGCAGGCGATCTGCTCGGCGGTCGTCGGGTTGTCGAATTCGTCGGAGGCGGCGAAGTGGGTCATCAGCACGACGTCGCGGTCGACCGAGGGCATGGCCTGCAGACGTCCGTAGACCTCGCGCACGCGTTCCGGCGCGAAGCCCAGGCGATGCATGCCGCTGTCGATCTTGAGCCAGACGCGCAGCGGGCGCGGATCGCGATCGGCGGCGAGCCAGGCCAGCTGCGCGTCGTGATGGATCACCGCGTCCAGGCGCAGGCGGCGCAGCTCGGCCAGGTCGGCGGCTTCGTCGGGGCCTGACAGCACGATGATGCGCTGCCGGTGTCCGGCCGCGCGCAGGCGCTGGCCGTCGGCGATCGCGGCGACGCCGAACGCATCGGCGTCGGCGAGGATGCGTGCGACCCGCTCCAGGCCATGGCCGTAGCCGTCGGCCTTGACCACGGCGACGACTCTGGCGCCCTGGCTCAGCCGGCGCAGCTGCGCCAGGTTCGCACGCAGCGCGGCCGATCGGATGGTGGCGGTGGCGGAACGCAAGGGCAGTCGCTCAGTCGGGAAGGGAGGCGCGGCGGCCGGATGTCGGCGGTGTGCAGGGCGGTGCCGGCGTTCGCGGCGGTTGGCCGCGACGCGGGTACGGACGTTCGCCATGCGGCGCTGCGTCGCGCGCGCGGTGCGGATCAGGTCTTCGCATGCGCCGCGTCCGCGCGACTCATTCGTAGGAGCCCAGATAGTTGTCCGAGGCGTAGTTCTCGAACTTCGTGTAGTGGCCGAGGAACGTCAGCTTGATGCTGCCGGTGGGGCCGGAACGCTGCTTGCCGATGATGATCTCGGCCAGTCCCTTGTCGGGGGAATCCTGGTTGTAGTAGTCGTCGCGGTAGATGAACATGATGACGTCCGCGTCCTGTTCGATAGCGCCGGATTCGCGCAGGTCGGCCATGACGGGACGCTTGTCCTGGCGCTGTTCCAGAGAGCGGTTCAGCTGCGACAGCGCGATCACCGGCACGTTCAGTTCCTTCGCGAGGGCCTTCAGGCTGCGCGAGATTTCTGAAATTTCGGTGGCGCGATTCTCCTTGTTCCCGGGCACCTGCATGAGCTGCAGGTAGTCGATCACGATGAGACCGAGGTCGTGCTCGCGCTTGAGGCGGCGGCAGCGCGCGCGCAGCTCGCCGGGCGACAGCGCGGGCGTGTCGTCGATGAAGATCTTGGCTTCCGACAGCAGGGTGATCGCGCTGGTCACGCGCGGCCATTCCTCTTCCTGGATGTCGCCGTTGCGCAGATGCTGCTGGTTGATGCGGCCTACCGAGGAGATCAGGCGGAACGCGAGCTGCGAGGCCGACATTTCCATCGAGAACACGGCGACCGCGCGCTTGGTCTTCATCGCGGCGTACTCGGCCATGTTCAGCGAGAACGCGGTCTTGCCCATGGCCGGGCGCGCGGCGACGATGATGAGGTCCGAAGGCTGCAGGCCGGCGGTCATCTCGTCCAGATCGGTGAAGCCGGTCGGCATGCCGGTGACGGTGCCGCGGTTCTCGAAGCGGTGATGCAGGATCGCGAACGCGTCCTTGACCGCCGTGCGCATCGGCACGAAACCCTGGCGCCCGCGCGCGCCGGCCTCGGCGATGCGGAACACGCTCTGCTCGGCGACTTCGAGGATTTCCTGCGTGCTGCGGCCTTCGGGCGCGAAGCCGTTGCCGACGATCTCGGTACCGGCGTCGATGAGCTGACGCAGCACGGACTTTTCGCGCACGATGTCGCAGTAGGCGATGATGTTGGCCGCGCTCGGCGTGGTATTGGCCAGCTGCAGGATGTAGGCCGTGCCGCCGACGAGATCGGCCAGGCCCTGCGACTCGAACCATTCGCCGAGGGTCACCGCGTCGCAGGGCATGCCCTTGTTCGACAGTTCGGTGATCGCGCGGAAGATCACGCGATGGTCCTTGCGGTAGAAGTCGTCCTCGGTGAGACGATCGGCGACCTTGTCCCAGGCTTCCGGAGACAGCATCAGGCCGCCCAGTACGGCCTGTTCGGCGTCGACCGAATGCGGCGGCACGCGCAGGCTGTCTATGCGTTGAGAGGGTTTGCGATCGGGTGAGGCGGCCATGGGACTCTCGCGGCGAGCGGCTGGCACGGCTCCCGATTATCGAGTGACCGTCTCAGCTGTCGAGACAACAAGCTGTTGATAACTGCGGTATAGGCTGTGCGAACGCGTTCAGCCGCGTCTGCGCAGCACCGCCGGCACAAAAAGAAACGGGCGCCGCGAGGCGCCCGTCGATGACACGTGGCGATGCAGGCGATCAGCCGGCCGTGACGACGACCTTGACCGTGGTCTGCACGTCCGCGTGCAGCTGCACGTGGACTTCGAACTCGCCGACGTGGCGCAGCGGGCCTTCGCCCATGACCACTTCGGACTTTTCCAGCGGCTTGCCGGCGGCCGTGAAGGCTTCGGCGATGTCGCGCGGGCCGACCGAGCCGAACAGCTTGCCTTCCGGGCTCGCGTTCGCGCCGATCGTGACGCTGGCGCCTTCCAGGGCGGCCTTGCGCGCTTCGGCGCCCGACAGGATCTGGTTGGCCTTGGCTTCGAACTCGGCGCGGCGCTTCTCGAACTGGGCGACGTTGTCGGCGGTGGCCGGCACGGCCTTGCCCTGCGGGACGAGGTAGTTGCGGCCGTAACCCGGCTTGACGTTGACCTTGTCGCCGAGCACGCCGAGGTTCTTCACTTTCTGCAGCAGGATGAGTTCCATGGGATTCTCCGATTCGTTAGCACCTTCGGCGGCGGTCGCGCAGCGGCGGGCCCGGCTTCGGGTGCAGCGGTGGCTGTCCGAATCGCGATGTCGCTAAACGTCGCGAAACTGTTCGATCAATTCCTCTCCCTCGGATGCAACCGGAGGAGAAGGGCGTCGCCCGCGTAGCGGGCGACCGGTGCATCAGCTACGGCGTCAACCTCAGTGGTTGTCGCAACCGGTACTGATTTGCTGCGCCAACCTCAGTGGTTGTCGCAGTACGGCAGCAGCGACAGGAAGCGTGCGCGCTGGATGGCGACGCCGAGCTGGCGCTGGTACTTGGCCTTGGTGCCGGTGATGCGGCTCGGAACGATCTTGCCGGTCTCGCCGATGTACTGGCGCAGCGTGTTCAGATCCTTGTAGTCGATCTCCACGGTGCCTTCGGCGGTGAAGCGGCAGAACTTCTTGCGACGGAAAAACTTGGACATGGTGGGCTCCTGGACTTAGGCCGCTTCGGCGTCGTTGTTGTCGGCGTTGCCGCCGAAACTGCCTTCTTCGTCGTCACGACGACGGCGATCGCCGCTCTTCTCGTCCTTGGTCTTCATGATGAAGGACTGTTCGGTGACGGCCTCGTCGCGCACGAGGATCAGGTGGCGCAGGACGGCATCGTTGAAGCGGAAGCCCGACTCGAGCTCGTTCAGCACGGTCTGGCTGCACTCGATGTTCATCAGGACGTAGTGGGCCTTGGCCAGGTTCTGGATCGGGAACGCCAGCTGGCGGCGGCCCCAGTCTTCCAGACGGTGAACGGCGCCCTTGTCGCCTTCGATCAGCGCCTTGTAGCGCTCGATCATGGCGGGCACCTGTTCGCTCTGGTCCGGGTGGACCAGGAACACGATTTCGTAATGACGCATGGAAACTCCTTGTGGATGGCGCAGGGCGGATGCCGCTGCGCGAGCCTCCCGCAGCGCGGTGAGGCAAGGTCCCCGCAGCCGGAATGGCGTACGGGGTCGCGGATTCTAGCGGCCGCCGGGAAGGCTTGGCAAGTCGTTGAACCGAAAGCACCCGAGGTCGTGCGGCTGAGTCTGGCACGGTGGCCGGCCGCGGCAGATTTCGGCACAGTCGGCGGGCACCGCCGTGGCGCCTGCAGGCGTCGGGGAAGCGGCGGCGTCCGGCTCTCTTCTGCCGTTCGAAGCTCATGAGGGATCGCCCCGATGACCCGATTCTCCCGCCGTGCCCGTCGCCTGCGCCCGAGCGCGCTGGCCGCTGCCCTGTTCATTGCGCTGCCGCCGGCTGCGTCCGCCGAGCCGGCGGAACCGGCCCGCAATACCCATGAGGCGGCCGGGACGGCGCCAGCGCTGGAAACCGTGACCGTGACCGCGCAGCGTCGCGCCGAGAACATCCAGGACGTGCCGATGGCGATCACCGCGGTCGAGGCCGACAAGCTGGAGATCCTCGCCTCCGGCGGCGGCGACATCCGCTTCCTGGCTGGCCGGCTGCCGAGCCTCAACATCGAGTCCTCGTTCGGCCGTGCGTTTCCCCGCTTCTACATACGCGGTCTGGGCAATACCGATTTCGACCTGAACGCCTCGCAGCCGGTGTCGCTGGTCTATGACGGCGTGGTCCAGGAAAACCCCATTCTCAAGGGCTTCCCGCTGTTCGATATCGACCAGGTCGAGATGGCGCGCGGTCCCCAGGGCACCTTGTTCGGCCGCAACTCGCCGGCCGGCGTGATCAAGTTCGAATCGGCCCGGCCCGAGCGCGAGTTCGGCGGCTACGGCAGTCTCAGCTACGGCCGCTACGGCACGGCCAATTTGTCCGGTGCGGTGACCGGCGGCGTCGGCGACAGCGGTGCGCTGCGCCTGTCGGTGCTGCATCAGCGCCGCGAGGACTGGGTCGACAACACGCGCAACGGCTCCGGCGACGATCTCGAAGGCTATCGCGAGAGTGCAGCGCGCCTGCAATACCGCTATGCGCCCGACGACGGCTTCGAGGCGCTGGCCAACCTGCATGCGCGCAAGCTCGACGGCACGGCGCGCCTTTTCCGCGCCAACATCATCCGGCCCGGCAGCAACGACCTCCTCGGCGGGTTCCGCCGCGACCGCGTGTCGATCGACGGCCGCAACGAGCAGAACCTGGACCAGATCGGCGCCAATCTGCGCCTGCGCCGGGACCTCGGCAGCACGACCCTGCATTCGATCACCGGCTACGAGAGCGTCGACGCCTACAGCCGCGGCGACATCGACGGCGGCTACGGCGCGGTGTTCCTCGGCGAGGGCAGTTACGGTCCCGGCCTGATTCCATTCCCGGCCGAATCGGCCGACGGCCTGCCGCATCATCGCCAGCTGAGCCAGGAACTGCGCATCGAGTCCGACGAGTGGGGGCGCCTGGACTGGCAGGCCGGCGTGTTCGGCTTCGACGAGTCGATCACGGCCGAGACCTTCAGCTACGACACCCTCGCACCGGGCCGGCCGCCGAACGGCTATGCGACGCAGAAGCAGGACAATCAGGCCTGGGCGGTGTTCGCCTCGGCCGACTACGATCTCAGCGACCGTCTGAAGCTGCGCGGCGGCCTGCGCTACAGCGACGATCGCAAGGTGTTCGTGGCCGAGCGCGTGACCGGCCCGTTCGGTCCGCCGATCGCGCCGATCCGCGTGAAGCCCAGCGACACCGACGTGAGCGGGGATTTCAGTGCGGTCTATCAGGCCGGCGATCAGGTCAATCTTTACGGACGCGTCGCCCGCGGCTTCCGCGCGCCGAGCGTGCAGGGACGGCTGATGTTCGCCGACGCGACCCTGCCGAGCGACGAACTCGTGACCGTGGCCCAGTCGGAAACCGTGCTGTCCTGGGAGGCCGGGCTCAAGGCGCAGCTCTGGGACGACCGCCTGCGCCTGGGACTGGCCTTCTATCGCTATACGATCGACGACCCGCAGCTGACGGCCGTCGGCGGCAACGCGAACATCGCGCGCCTGCTCAATGCGGACAAGGCGGCCGGCCACGGCGCCGAGCTCGATCTGGAAGCGCTGCTCAGCGAACACTTCCTGGTCACCTTCGGCGCGAGCTGGAATCCGACCGAGATCCGCGACCCGAGCCTCGCCGTCGTGCAATGCGCCGCGCCGTGTACCCTGCTCGATCCGCCGGGCAGCGTTGCCGGCACCGTACGCATCGACGGCAATCCGCTGCCGCAGGCGCCGCGCAACGTGTACAACCTGACCGCGCGCTACGCAGTGCCGGTCGGCGACGGCGAGTTCTTCGTCCATACCGACTGGGCCTATCGCAGCGAAGTCGATTTCTTCCTCTACGAGTCGGTGGAGTTCATCGGCAAGCCGCTGCTCGAAGGCGGCCTGCGCCTCGGCTACGACTGGCATTACGGCGACTACGAACTCGCCCTGTTCGGCCGCAACATCACCGATCGCAAGGTCATCGTCGGCGGCCTGGATTTCAACAATCTGACCGGCTTCCTCAACGAGCCGCGCACCTGGGGCGTGGAGTTCAAGGCACGTTTCTGACCGCCGCGTTGTTCCGTATCGGGAACCTCCGGAACACCGTCGTCCCGACGGTTTTCCGAGCCGGCGAGTCCGGCGCAGGTCCAGGCTGGTCTGCGCCGATCAAGCGCGCAAGCGCTCGACCGCGAGCGGCACGTCAGCGTGCCGCGGGCACCTCGGCGTTTTTCGAGGCGCCCTGTCGACGGGGCCGGCCGCGTGCTGCGGCCGGCCCCGCGAGCGGTGCGGCTCAGGCCTGCATGAAGCCCAGATCGGCCGTCGGGAAGTTGATCAGGTTCGGGAAGATCGCGGCCAGGTCGTTGCTGCCGGTCACGCCCATCCAGCGCGCCAGGGTCGCGGCCATCTGGTCGACGCTGGTCGCCGGAATCGTCTGGCCGCGCGAGAAGCTGATCGCGTTGTTGAGGGTCTGGTCCGGGAAGGTGCCGTAGAGCCGGCCGCCGTTGACCGCCCCGCCCATGACCAGCTGCACGCCGCCCCAGGCATGGTCCGAGCCGTTGCCGTTGGAGCTCAGGGTGCGCGCGAACTCGCTCATCGTGAACGCGGTCACCTCGTTCTGCGCGCCGATCTCGCCGAGCGCGGTCCAGAATGCGGCCAGCGCCTGCGAGACGCGGTTCAGCAGTGCGCCGTGGCCGTTCTGGTTCGTCGCCATCAGGCCGTCGTGCAGGTCGAAGCCGCCCAGGCGCACGTAGTAGATCTGGCGCTGGTGCCGGATCTGGCCGCTGGATTCGCGCGAGATCCTGATCATGCGCGCGACCATCTTGAGCTGGTCGGCCAGCGAGTTGCCGGTAGGAAACACCGTGGTCACGTTGCCCGAACCGTCGGTCGCGGTCAGCGCGGAGTTGACGAGGTCGTAGAGGTCGCGGCCGCGCTTGAATGTGCGCGCGTATTCCTGGGTCAGCAGCGACGGATTGCCGGTGTCGGACAGCAGCAGGTCCAGCGCGCCGGCGCGCTGCGAGCCGTAGGTGCCGCCGGTGCTGCTGGCAGAGTTGTAGATGTTGCTCAGACCGGTCAGGCCGCCCGAGGACATCTGGTACGGAAACGTGCTGTCACCGACCTCGAAGCGGTTGGAGCCGGCCAGCGAGATGCACGGCGACAGGGCCTGGTTGACGTTGTTCAGACGCGTGCGGTCGGCGACGAGGCCGCCCCAGCCGGCATTGCTCGCACTCGTGCGCGCCAGATGCCATAGGTTTTCCTGGTCGTTGTGCGAGTACAGCTGCGGCGGGCGCAGGGCCGGCGTGTTGTTGTATTCGGTCTTGGTGATCGGCCTCACCAGAGTGCCTACGTTGGCGATGAACGCGAGCTTGTTCGCGCGGTAGATCGTCGCGAGGTCGCTCATGCCGGTGGGGTAGGTGGCATTGCCCGGATTGACCGCATACTGCGCGCCGGTCGCGCTGTCGGTGATCTGGAACTGCGCGGTCAGCGCGGCGCGGTCGATGGCCAGACCGCCGGCGTTCGTCGTCGCGTTGTAGACGCCGCCGCGCGCGGCGGCATAGATGCCGTGGCGCGTCGTGTCGTACGGGATCAGCATGTTCCACGAGTCGTTGCCGCCGGCCAGGTAGACGCAGACCAGTGCGCGATAGCCGGCGACCGAGCCCTTGTCGGCGGCCAGCGCCGAATTCACGAGGCGCAGCTGCGGCAGCAGTGCCGAGGCGCCGCCGGCGCAGAGCGTGAGGCCGAGCTGCTGCAGGAAGCGCCGGCGTTTGAGTTCGTTCTGTTTCATCGCGGCGGATCCTCAGCGTTGCGTGGCGAATTCGGGCGACATGGCGGCGACCTGCAGCAGCGAGCGTGCCTTCTCGCTCGCCGAGGCGCCGTTCATGAAACTCAGCATGTTGATCAGGGTGGTGCGGGTGTTGGCCGTCATCTGGCCGTAGAACATGCGCTTGTTGACCTCGTCGACCATGGCCGTCGGCGTGGCCAGGCTGGTCAATGCGGTCACGTCGATCAGTGGCCGGTCGGTCGGCGGATTGGTCATGCCGGCGTAATAGCGGAAGGTGTAGTCGGCCAGGCTGTTGGAGATCGTGTAGGTCGAGCCTTCGTTGATGATCTGCATCTCCGGCGCATACAGATTGGCGTTGGCGATCGCGCCCGGGGGCTGGTAGTCCGGCTCGTAGAAATTGAACACGGTCGCTGCGCCGAGCGGACGCTGGCCGTAGACCGGAAACGGGTTGGTCATGCCCATGCGGATCTCGCCGTAGGCGGTCGCCGCCGGCAGCTGGAAATCCCAGGCGCGCAGCACGGCGGTCAGGCGCAGCAGCGGCTCGCGGATCTTGCCGAAGCTGGCCGGCGGATTGGCCGCACGCGCTTCCGGATCGAGCAGGATCTGGCGGATCACCGCGCCGAGGTCGCCGCGCTCGCCGTCGCCGTTGTTGTTGAACTTCTGCGCGACGCGCGTGATGTAGGCCGGCGACGGGTTGCTGGTCGTGAAGCGCTGGATCAGCTGTCGCGCCATGAACGGCGCGACGTTGGCGTGGGAGGCCAGCAGGTTCAGGCCGTCGCGCACGTCGGCCGCGCAGGTCTGCCCGGCCGCGATCGTCGTGCCGCCGACGACGGTCTTGAGCGTGGTGTCGTGCTCGGTCGCCACGCAGGACATCGGCAGATAGGTGTTGGTGCCGCCGAACAGGTTGGTGCCGGCGTTGTTGTAGGCGAAGCCCGTGAATACCTTGGCGTAGTTGCTGATGACGTTCTGGTCGTAGGTCGGTATCGGCTGGCCGGCCTGCAGCAACGGCGAGTAGTCGAGGTTGCGTTCGACCAGGCCGATCGAGAACAGCTGCATGACTTCGCGTGCGTAGTTCTCGTCGGGCTCGCGGCCGGTGGCCGCCTTGCGGTTGCGGAAGTGGCTCAGGAACTTGCCCATCGAGGGGTTGTAGCTGACCTCGTCGAGCAGGGTGCGGTAGTAGCCGAAGGCATTGCGCGCGAGCAGGTCCCAGTACTCGCTCATCTGGATCGGTTCGCCGCTGATCGCGCCGTTGCTGTCGGAGATCACGAAGATCTGCGACAGCGCCCAGGCGGCGCGCTGGCGCAACTGGTCGGGACCGGTCGCGGCGGTGTGGAACCAGCGGCTCAGGCGCTGGTTCTGGCCGATCGCGTCGCCGGTGCCGGCTGCGGTCATCGCGGCGCTGACGGCTTCCATGTGCGGTCGCGCCGCGGTCATCGGCACCGCGTTGATCTGCTGGTCTATCCAGGCCGAATAGCCGATCTGGCGCAGCCTGGCGATATCGGTCGTGCTGGGGCCGAAGGTGGCCTGGGTCAGGAAGCGGGCGGCTTCTCCATCCGTGGCCGGAATGTCGGTGGCGGGTTCGAAGCCGGACTTGAAGAAGGTGCGCGCCTGCGCGGCGGGCGTGACGAAGGCGGCGCAGAGCAGCAGCGCGCCGCAGCGGCGGGTCAGAGACATGATGGTTTCCCCGGAACTGGCCGGCACACGATACGCGCGGCGCGTGCGCGGCTTCGTGACCGCGCGCACGCGCAGAATGAAACGCCGCTGAACGGTAGCGCCTGACCTACCCTGCGGTAGGCCGCCCGGCGCAGTGCGGCGGCCGGCGCCCCGATTGCGGCACATAGTGACAATTTCAGTCGCCGCATCCGTGTTGTGCGCGAGCTGCCGGGACCGTCGTTGGCGATCCGGCGCCGCGGATGCGGCGTTGCCGGCCGTTGGCGCGGTCGTCGCAACGCGGTCGCCGTCGCACGATGCGGCGAGCCGTCCTCGTTCGTGCGGAAACTGCCGGCGGGCGCGGCGGCGTGCGCTGCGTCCGGGGCGGCCTTGCGCGCCGGGCCCGATGCCCTGGTCGTGATGCCTCGCGCGGCAATCGCGAGGCATCGGCACGCGCTCGCGATCAGCGCCGAAGCGGCCAGTGCAGGGTGAGCGCGTCGTTGCGAATTCCGCGGCCGGCGGTCGTAGCGCTTTTTTACAAATTCGATTTTCTCATCGGTGCGGCACGGCGTGCTTGCGTCGGCTCGCGGCGATTTTTTGCAGGACGTCGCGGCGAAATCGCAACGGCGACGATGGCGGTGCGACGGCAGGGAGGGAAAATCGCGCTTCGTTCGTCGCGAGCGAGCGTCGCTTTTGTCACGAATCGCTACATCGTTTCCCGTAGCCACTCACAGACCAAGCCCCTATCATTGCGGTATGAGCTCCCGTTCCGCCGCGCTTCAGTCTTCGTCTCTGCACGTAGCCCTCGTCGAGGACGATGCGGAACTGCGCGACGCCATACTCGCTCCGGCCCTGCGCGCCGACGGCTGCAGCGTCGTCGTCGCGGGCAGCGCTGCCGAATTGTACCGGGCGATGCTCGACCGCATGCCCGACATCGTCGTGCTCGACATCCGTCTGCCGGACCAGAGCGGCTTCGAGGTCGCGCGCTATCTGCGCGGAAACTCCACGGTCGGCATCGTCATGCTGACCGGCCGCGTGACCGCCGCCGATCGCGTGCGCGGCCTCGATCTCGGTGCCGATGCGTATCTGACCAAGCCCGTCGACGCAACCGTCGTCTGCGCGACGGTGCGCAGCGTCGCGCGCCGGCTCGCCACGCCGTGCAGCAATGGCGGCGGTGCCTGGGCCCTCGGCGCGGACGGCTGGCGACTGATCGCGCCGGACGGCGTGACGGTAGATCTGAGCGCCACCGAGCGTGTGCTGCTGCAGATGCTGTTCGCTTCCGCGAACTCGACGGTGCAGCGCGACACGCTGATCGCGGCGCTGGCCGACGATACCGATACGTTCGATCCGCATCGTCTGGACATGGTCATGCATCGCCTGCGCCGCAAACTCGTCGACAGCGGCATGCCGGCATTGCCGCTGCATACGGTGCGCGGCGTCGGCTACGTGCTGGTGCCGGGCTGATGAATCGCAAGCAACGCCTGCGGACCTTGGGGAACGAGTCCGTGGCGACCGGGTAGGAAGGCGGCAAACAGGGGAAAGGACATGGCTGACGGATTCGTGGTCGCGCGGGGCTGGCGTGCCGGGTTGAACTGGCTGCGCAACGTGCCCGTCGCCGACGAGGTGGATCGGCGCAACGCGCCGACCCTGCTGGTCGTGCTGCTGATGCTGGCGGTGTTTCCTCCGCTGACCTGGCTGTATCGCGCGCTGTTCAGCGGTGTGCCCTGGCGGCCTGCGGAATTCGGCGCCATGCTCGGCAGCCTCGGCCTGAGCCTGCTGGCCGCGGTCTGCATCCTGCTGATCCGCCGCGGGCGCTTCCAGCTCGCGCTGCGTCTGCTGCTCGGCGCCGTCGCCGTGCTGCTGATGGATGCCTACGCCAGTCAGGGCTTGGCGGCGAACCGCTTTGAGGCGCCGATACAAGTGGTCTGGCTCGTGATCGCCGGATTGATGGCGGGCCGGCACGTACTCTGGCTGCTGTACCTGTGGATGGCCGTGGCCTTCGCGATCGGTTGCTGGCACGACGCGCGCGCGGCAACCAATCCGGATCCGAGCCTGGCGCTCGCGGTCGATGCGGTGATCAGCATGCTGATCTTCCTGTTCATTGCGATAGTGGTCGATCGCAGCAGCGTGGCGCTGCGCGAAAGCCTGGCGTCGGCGCGGGCGCGCGGCGACGAGCTCGCGCAGGCCAAGACCCGGCTCGAAGCCGAAGTCGTCGAGCGCGAGCGCCTGTACAACCAGCTCGTGCACTCGCAGAAAGTCGAAGCGGTGGGACGGCTCGCCGCCGGCGTCGCGCACGACTTCAATCATCTGCTGACCCTCGTGCTCGGCTACGCGGCGCGCGGCATGGCCGCCGACGGCGAGGAGCCGATGCGCGCGGCGCTGGCCGGCGTCGAGTCCGCGGCGCGCCGTGCCAGCGCGGTCAGCCGCAAGCTGACGAACTTCAGCCACCGCGGCAACGCCGTGCCCGAGACCTTCGACGTCAACACCGCGCTCGCGGAAATGCAGCCCATGCTGCATCAGCTTTTCGGGCCCGACGTGCGCCTCGCGTTCGAGCCGGCGCCTTTGGCGCAGGACATCCGCATGGACCGCAGCGAGTTCGAGCTGGTCGTGCTGAACCTGGCCGCCAACGCGAACACGGCCATGCCCGACGGCGGCCGCTTCACGATCGCCGTGCAGGCCAGGCCTTCGGCGCGCGTCGCGCTGTCGTTCAACGACAGCGGGCGCGGCATGGACGAAGCCGTACGACAGCGTGTGTTCGAGCCGTTCTTCACGACCAGCGCCGATGGACAGGGCAGCGGTCTGGGCCTGGCGGTCGTCGGCGAGATCGTGTCGGTCTGCGGCGGCAGTCTCGACGTCGACAGCGCACCGGGTCGAGGAACGACGTTCCACATCACGCTGCCGCTGGCGGTTGCTGCCGCGGATACGTCGGGCGAGATGCCCAGGGCGGTGAATGCCTGATGCGCAAGGACCTGCGCGGCGTTTGGTGAAAGAAAAGTAACAATGGCGACGCAGCTTCGGTGAGCAGGGCACCGGAGCCGCGCTGCCGCCTTGCCGCTGTGCGCCGCATCACCGATGCGGCGTGACGGCGCCACGGCGAATCTGCAGGTAATCCCGGCGTTTTTTGCGATTTCCGCTTCTGCGCGGCGGCGTCTCCGTGCGCGCGGATGGATTCGCATCGCCACCATCGACCGGCTTGCGCGTGAGATTGCGTGAGTTTTCGTGAGGGGGTGCGCATGGCCCGTTACCGAGGAATTAACGATCCTTGCGCCCGATAACGCTGCTAACAATGCAGCGATTGTTGCAACTCTACAGAGGGACCGAGTCATGTCATCAACCCCAGCTGAAAGGACTGTTTCAGCGCGTCCGCGACAAAGTCGCGCGCGGGCGTGGCTAGCGCTGCTGGCACTGCCGTTCTGTATGTCGGCCTTCGCCGAAGGCAGCCGCACGCTGTATCCGAGCACCTACAACGCCGCCGGTTCGCGCGGCGTGCTCGATGCCAGCAACGCCACCAATTTCGCCGGGGTCGCGGCGGGCAATCAGTTCCTTTACGTCTATGCGCGCGCGGGCGAGAACATCCTGCTCGGCTCGCGCAACCGCAGCAACGGCGGCGACGTCTTCGTCTACAACCCGCAGTCCTTCGGGGCGAAGGGTTCGGAGACGATTCCGGGCACGGCCAACTTCAGCTGCAGCAGCCAGGCCGGCCGCGGCACGATCGCCACGCGTGCGCAGGAGCTGGCAGGTCCGAACAGCGCCGACGGCACGGCCACGGTCACCAACGGCTTCACGCCGTGTTCGTACGTCGCGCCGAGCACCGGCATCTACGGCGTGCGCTTCACCGGCGCGACCAGCGGCGGTGCGACCAACAATGCCTCGGTCGCGACGCCGCAGATCCTGCAGAACAACCTGACCTCGGCCTGGGACGTGACCGTGCGTGCGAGCGCATCGTCGCTGACCGATCTGAACGGGCGTCTGTTCACCTATGCGTGGACGATCTACAACAACGCCAACGGCCGCCAGCTCTACAACGATCTGTACTACGTCTCGCTGGACGGCTATCGCTACCGGCAGAGCTTCCGCGGTCTGGATCCGAACCGCGCGGCGTTCTATGCCAATGCGGCGGGCTTCATCGACACCAACGGCTCGGCGCTGTATCACGACTACCGCGGCGCGAATGCGGCCTCCACCGGCGGTCCTTCGGGCACGGCCGGCGTGACCGCGCAGGCGCCGCAGTACCCGATCTTCTTCAGCGACGTCTCGCCGAGCGGCCCGAACGACACCGAAGTCAACCGCGTGCTCAGCGCACTGGCGATTCCGGCCGTGCCGGCTGCGCCGCAGCTGAACTCGCCGACCTTCGTCGGCAACCTTGGCGGCAACAGCTCGACCTATTCCACGGGCGGCATCTTCACGTTCAACACGGTCAACACGCTGACCTATGAAATCGTGGTCAGCCGCGATGGCATCGACTTCGATCCGGCCAATCCGCTGAACCGCGTGCTGACCGGCATCGCACTGACCGGTACCCACAGCGTGCTGTGGGACGGCCGCGACAACAGCAACACGCCGTTCCCTGCCGGCAACTACACCTTCCGCATCACCGGCCGCAACGGCGAAATCCACTTCCCGATGGTCGACGTCGAAGCCAACGTCAAGGGCGGCCCGACCCTGGCCAAGCTCAACGGCTCGCAGGACACGATCGTCTACTACGACGACCGCGGCTACCGCGCGGCCAACGGCACGCTGATCGGCGCGCTCAACGGCCATCTCTGCGGCGCCGGCAGCCTGATCGCCCAGCCGGTACCGAGCTATTCGCTGCTCGGCGTCGACTCGGCCAATGCCAACCTCGGCGGCACCGGCAACTACTACCGTTCCTGGGGCGGGTCCAACGACGACAACAGCGACTGCAACAACAGCGCGAACGAGTATTTCGGCACGGCCAAGGGCCTGGACCTCTGGGCACTGGAAAAGACGCCGCAGTTCAATGAGCCGGTCGTCATCGTGCCGCCGACCGTGGGTGTCGACGTGACCACCCAGGTCAGCGTCAGCTCGTCGGTCATCAGCGGCGGCACGGCCTACGGCAGCTTCGTCTTCAGCAACGCCGGCGACACCACCGCCACCGGCGTGACCTATACCGTCGCCCTCGGCAATCCGGCGACGCCGACGACCTGTCCGGCCGCGGTCACGTTCTCGCTGGTTCCCGGCGGCGTCACCGCGACCTACAACCCGGCCCCGGCCTGCACGATCACCTTCACCGGCATGCCGACCAGCCTGACGCCGGGCCAGTCGCTGACGTTCAACTTCAACTACGTCGTCGCGCCGACCAACCCGGGTCCGATTCCGATCACGACGACGATCGCCGCGACGAATGAAACGGTCGGCGCTCCGGCCCCGAACACCGCCACCGCGCAGACCCTCGTCGCCAAGCCCATCATCGACGTCGTCAAGAGTTCGACGCCGGCTGCGGGCTCGCAGGTCAACATCGGCGACACGATCACCTACACGCTCAACGTCACCGTCGCCAACGCGCCGCTGGTGACCACGTTGAACCTGGCCGACACGCTCGGCACGGGCCTGACCTTCGGTAGCGTGACCAGCGCGGGCAGCTTCACGTGCAGCGGCAGCCTGACCTGCACCTTGCCGGCGGGCACTGCCACCGGCACCTACGCCGTGACCTATACCGCGACCGTGAACAGCTCGGCCGTCGGCAGCGTCGCCAACAACGTCGTGCCCACGGGCGGCGGCGGGACCAATCCGCCGACCTGCGGCCCGTGCAGCGTTTCCCACAATCTGCCGCCGCCGGTGATCTCGGTCGCCAAGAGTTCCAATCCGGCCAGCGGCACGGCCGTGACCACGGGCCAGACCATCACCTATACCCTGACCGCGACGGTCACCGGCGGAACCTTGAGCGCACCGCTGGTACTGACCGACACCTTGTCGGCCAACCAGACCTTCGGCTCGGTCACGAGCCTCGGCGCGTACAGCTGCACCGGCACCGTGCAGTGCACCCTGCCGGTCGGCACGGCACCCGGTACCTACGCGGTCAGCTATACCGCGACGGTCAACGCGAACGCGAGCGGCACGGTCGGCAACAGCGTCGTGGCCACGGGCGGCGGCGGTAACCCGCCGACCTGCACGACCTGCACCACCACGCATCCGCTGAATCCGGCCGTCACGGTCGTCAAGACCTCGAATCCGGCCAGCGGAACGGCCGTGTCCGCGGGCCAGACCATCACCTACACCCTGACCGCGACGGTCACCAATGCCGCGCTGAGCGCGCCGCTGGTGCTGACCGACACGATCAGCGCGAACCAGACGTTCGGCTCGGTCACGAGCCTCGGCGCCTACTCCTGCACGGGCACGGTGCAGTGCACCTTGCCCAGCGGTACGGCGCCGGGAACGTATGCGGTCAGTTACACCGCGACGGTCAATGCGAATGCGACCGGCTCGGTCGGCAACAGCGTCGCGGCCACGGGCGGCGGCGGCAATCCGCCGACCTGCACGACCTGCAGCACGACGCATCCGCTGAGCCCGTCCATCGCGGTCGTCAAGACCTCGAACCCGGCCAGCGGCGCGGCCGTGACGGCGGGCCAGACCATCACCTACACGCTGACCGCGACAGTCGCCAATGCGTCGCTGAGCGCGCCGCTGGTGCTGACCGACACGCTGAGCGCGAACCAGACCTTCGGTTCCGTCACGAGCGCCGGCGCCTATGCCTGTACGGGCACGGTGCAGTGCACCCTGCCGATCGGCACGGCGCCGGGCACGTATGCCGTGAGCTATACCGCGACCGTCAACACGAACGCGACCGGCACCGTGGGCAACAGCGTCGTGGCTACGGGCGGCGGCGGTAATCCGCCGACCTGCACGACCTGCAGCACGACGCATCCGCTGAATCCGGGCGTCACGGTGGTCAAGAGCTCGAACCCGGCCAGCGGCACGGCCGTGGCCGCGGGCCAGACCATCACCTACACCCTGACCGCGACGGTGACCAACGCCGCGCTGACCGCGCCGCTGGTGCTGACCGACACCTTGTCGGCCAACCAGACCTTCGGCTCGGTCACGAGCCTCGGCGCCTACTCCTGCACGGGCACGGTGCAGTGCACCCTGCCCAGCGGCACGGCGCCGGGTACGTATGCCGTCAGCTACACCGCGACGGTCAACACGAACGCGACCGGCACGGTCGGCAACAGTGTCGCGGCGACCGGCGGTGGCGGCGGCAACCCGCCGGACTGCACGACCTGCAGCACCAGCCATCCGCTGAGCCCGGCTGTCACGGTCGTGAAGACCTCCAATCCGGCCAGCGGCACGGCGGTCACGCCGGGCCAGACCATCACCTACACCTTGACGGCGACGGTGGCCAACGCCGCGCTGACCGCACCGCTGGTGCTGACCGACACGATCAGTGCGAACCAGACCTTCGGTTCCGTGACGAGTGCCGGTGCCTATACCTGTACGGGCACGGTGCAGTGCACCCTGCCCAGCGGCACGGCGCCGGGCACGTATGCCGTCAGCTATACCGCGACGGTCAATGCGAATGCGGCCGGCTCGGTCAACAACAACGTCACCGCGACGGGTGGCGGCGGCAACAATCCGCCGACCTGCACGACCTGCAGCACGACGCATCTGCTGGATCCGTCGGTCACGGTCGTCAAGACCTCGAACCCGGCCAGCGGCGCGGCCGTGATTCCTGGCCAGACCATCACCTACACGCTGACCGCGACCGTGGCCAACGGCGCGCTGACGGCGCCGCTGGTGCTGACCGACACGATCAGTGCGAACCAGACCTTCGGTTCCGTGACGAGTGCCGGCGCGTATGCCTGTACCGGCTCGGTGCAGTGCACCCTGCCGAGCGGCACGGCGCCGGGCACGTATGCCGTGAGCTATACCGCGACGGTCAATGCGAACGCGGCCGGCTCGGTCAACAACAACGTGACCGCAAGCGGCGGCGGCGGAACGAATCCGCCGGACTGCACCGCGTGCAGCACGACGCATCCGCTGGTCAGACGATCACCTACACGCTGACGGCGACCGTCACGAACGGCACCCTGACCGCACCGCTGGTGCTGACCGACACGATCAGCGCGAACCAGACCTTCGGTTCGGTCACTAGCACCGGTGCGTATGCCTGTACCGGTTCGGTGCAGTGCACCCTGCCCAGCGGCACGGTGCCGGGAACCTATGCGGTCAGCTATACCGCGACGGTCAACGCGAACGCGGCCGGCTCGGTCAACAACAACGTGACCGCAAGCGGCGGCGGCGGAACGAATCCGCCGGACTGCACCGCGTGCAGCACGACGCATCCGCTGGCGGTACGGCCGTGCTGCCGGGCCAGACGATCACCTATACGCTGACGGCGACGGTCGCCAACGGCACCCTGACCAGCCCGCTCGTACTGACCGATACCCTGAGCGCGAACCAGACCTTCGGTTCCGTGACGAGTGCCGGCGCCTATGCCTGTACGGGCACGGTGCAGTGCACCCTGCCGAGCGGTACGTCGCCGGGTACGTATGCGGTCAGCTACACCGCGACGGTCAACGCGAACGCGACCGGCACGGTCGGCAACAGCGTCGCGGCCACGGGTGGCGGCGGTTCCAATCCGCCGGACTGCACGAGCTGCAGTACGACGCATCCGCTGAGCCCGGCCGTTACCGTGGTCAAGACCTCGAACCCGGCCAGCGGTGCGGCCGTGACGGCGGGTCAGACGATCACCTATACGCTGACGGCGACCGTGGCGAACGCCGCGCTGACCGCACCGGTGGTGCTGACCGACACGCTGTCGGCCAACCAGACCTTCGGTACGGTCACGAGCGCCGGTGCGTATACCTGTACCGGTACGCTGCAATGCACGTTGCCGAGCGGTACCGCGCCGGGTACGTATGCGGTCAGCTACACCGCGACGGTCAACACGAACGCGACCGGCACGGTCGGTAACAGCGTCGCGGCGACGGGCGGCGGCGGCAACAATCCGCCGGACTGCACGACCTGCGGCACCTCGCATCCGCTCAATCCGGGCATCGTCGTCGTGAAGACCTCGAACCCGGCCAGCGGCACGGCGGTCGCTGCGGGTCAGACGATCACCTATACGCTGACGGCCACCGTGGCGAATGCCGCGCTGACTGCGCCGCTGGTGCTGACCGACACCTTGTCGGCCAACCAGACCTTCGGCTCGGTCACGAGCGCCGGTGCGTATATCTGTACCGGTACGGTGCAATGCACGTTGCCGAGCGGTACGGCGCCGGGCACGTACGCGGTCAGCTACACCGCGACGGTCAACGCGAACGCGACCGGCACGGTCGGCAACAGCGTCGCAGCGACGGGCGGCGGCGGTTCCAATCCGCCGGACTGCACGACCTGCGGCACCTCGCATCCGCTCAACCCGGGCATCGTCGTCGTGAAGACCTCGA
>MEFP01000003.1 GCA_001725155.1 Lysobacteraceae bacterium SCN 69-320
CCGGCAGAAGCCGAGGCACGCTACTACGCAGCAATCCGTGAGTCCGCCATGGTGGCGTGACTCACAATCCGGAGCCTCCAGGATTCTCGGGGCGGTTCATTCCGGATGCGCGGCGCTGCGCGTCATCACGCACTGCGTGGCTAAGTACACATTGAGCTCGGCGAACGAGGCGAAGCGCTGCTCCAGCGTCGTCTGCCAGATCCGTCGCCGTGCGTCCTGGACGTTCTTCTCGACCCGGCCTTTCTCCCAGCCGGACGCCACGTTGCAGAAGTCCGGGTCGAACAGATAGTGCGCCGCCATTACCGCAAAGCGTGCGTTGACGACCCGTGCCTTGCCTCTGCCTGGCACGCGGTCCACCGCCGTCTTCATGTTGTCGTAGATGCCGCGGCGAGCGACACCACCCAGCCCGACAAAGCAGCGGGCATGGGCGTCGAACAGCATCTCGTGACCCTGGCTCGGATACGCGACCAGCCAGAACGCGCGGCTCGCGCACAGCTTCATATGCGCCACCTGCACCCGCCGCCAGATGCCGCCGATCACGATCCCTTCCTCGCTCCAGTCGAACTGGAAGGCCTCGCCCCACGCGAAGGTCAACGGCACATAGGCCGACCGAGCGGTGACGGCGCCCGCCTGTGCTCGCCACGCTCGGATGGCCTCGGTGACGCGCGAATAGTGGCCGGAAAATCCCTCGGCCTTGAGCTGTTCGTGCAGGCGCCGCGCTGTGCGGCGTTGCGAGCGCGGCCGTCGCGCATCGACTTCCAGAGCGTGGCGTAGCCACGCCTCGAACACGTCCAGCTTCTTGCTCGCCGGCGTGCGCTGGTACTTCATCTCCCGCCGCGCTGGCTCGCGCAGCCAGGCTTTGATCGTGTTACGCGACAGGCTCGTTCGCCGCGCGATCTCGCTGATCGACAACCCGTCCCGCAACCTCAGCCGCCGGACCTTCGCATACATCGCCATGGTGTGCACCTTCGTCACCCCGCATCGGCCGAGACCCATGCAGGTTAGGTGGGACACCCTGGTCAATTTTCCGCGCGCACAACCCCGTTTAGCTGGTCAATTTTCAACGCGCCTCAACAGGCCACGGGTTTCACAGGCCCAGTTCGCGTTCCAAATTGGCAATGCCTTCGGCCAGGGCCGCGTAGCGTCCGGCGACCACCTCGTTTCGATCAGGCGTCATGGTCGCGGCGCTCTCCATTTCGTAGTGGTGAGCGATCGCCGCCGCCTGGTTCCGCCAGTGATCACCAAGCATGCTAAGGCGTGCTTGAGCCGCCGACTCGGCGTCGGGCGCGATCATGAGCCGCGCAATCCTTTTGAGAAGTTGATCGTTCGTACAGACGAACCAGATGCTGTCGGCTGCCGATGCCGAAACTTGATCTTTCCAGTGCTTGAGATAGACCAAATCCCAAGCCGCGTTCTCGATGCCTCGTTTCACGGCCGCGGGATCGTCCGAATTCACCCGCTTGATCATCGCGGGCCGCGGCGGGGACAGAAACATGAGGCCGAAGGTGGTTGCTCCTACGGAAAAGAAAGCGTCGGTGCGCGACCACGTGAGGAACGCGTGCGCTTTTTCAGCCGGCGTCGTGTCCAGTCTGTAGAGCGAGACCGCCTTCAGGAGGATGTAGTACGCCGCACGCCAACCCGGGGTTTGCGCAGCGAAGTCGGGTTGCCGCGCGGGCGGCATGTCTGCAGGCAACCTGCTAATGGCCTCGGCGATCGCCTCCGCCGGCAACCGCTGCGTCCTTCCGAGCGCGACGTCGCAATATGTCTGAGCGCTTACGTGGTCGGCGATCCGCAGCAACCGGAGTTGCTCCACCGCTTCATCATGCCCGTCGTGTGCCGCCTTTTCGTGAAGCGAAATGTTCGGCTCCACGCGAAACGATGCGGCGATCAAGAAGCACATCACAGCGGCCGCAAGCCGGTCGACCCGCGCCTTCTCAGCATTTTCGGAAATCGCGCCACCGGATGCGAATGCAGTAGCCCGGGTCAGGATGTTGTTGTCCAGCAGGGCGTAGAGCGTTGCACCGCCCGCAGCGGCGTTGTGCAAATAGAGAGGAAGTGAATACACGTCCTCGATGTTGCTGGGCGGTGAAACGAACGGATCTGCCTCCCGAAGCATCTGCTCGATCGCGGCCACGTCATCCACCGGCAACGGACTTTCCACGACCACAACGTTCATGCCGCTTCCTCGGGGTAGCACCGCGTCAGAATACCCGCCTCAAGAAGCTCTTGCTCCGCGCACGCGCCGCAACTCGGCGGGGCCTGGGGCCAACGCCCCAGCGCACGCGGCCACATGAGGGGCCGCCCGAAAACCCTGAAGGGGTTTTCATAAGTGCGCTCTTGCTGGGCTTCTCGGCTTCGCTTTCGCCGGTGTTTTTCTCCCGTCGGCTCTGAGCACTGCAAGCTGCGCTGCCATCGAGCTGCGTGGCAGGTACCCGACCGGATCGCGGCGCCAGCGGGCTCCAACGATGCGCGTCTCTCAATCACGCGCCGCGCACACCAACCCGGTCGCGCGCCAAAAAAACCACGAACTTCATCTACTCGGTTTTGGTCGGGCGTGTTTCAACCAAAGGCATTCCACGTATTGGAGTCGCCCGTGCCCAAGACCATACCCGTTTCCCGCAAACTGCGCCGCTCGCTCGAAGAGTTGGCGCTGCAGCTGTACTTTTTCCCAAAGGCGTCCGCTCAGCGGGGCAAAAAGCACCCTTACCTCGAATGGGTGGGGCACGTTTCGCCTGGCGTGCTCGCAGGCCTGCGCGACGAAGCCGAGCGCGTCGCGGCGCTGGCATCGCGGCAGCTGGGCGATCGGCCGTCAACCCCACCCCCGTGGCAATTGGTTCGTCCAGACGACCGGCAAGAGGAGGCGCCGCGTGAGGACGGTGAATCCACGCGGGGAAGCTCCCGCGGGAATCCAACCGATGCCGGAGCGCGCCCGCGCCCCCGGAGGCGTCAGTGAGCGATCTCATGCATGACCAACAGCTTTACCGGGCTGCCCAGCGGGCCGCACAACGCGAGGCCAAGTCCCTCCTCAAAGCGCTGCGGCGCGCGCACGCGGAGAAAGAGAAAGCCCGCCGAAGACAAGCACGCCGCAGAACGGAGTTGGGGGAGGCCGTGCTGAAAGCGGGTTGCGGCGACTGGCCCGCGCTCGAAGTGGTGGGTGCCCTGCTGGACGCCGTACACCGGTACGGCCATTCGCCGACGCAGCGCTTGGCCCTGCGCCAGCGTGCCGAGGTTTTCCTGCAGATCGATGCGCCGGCGGCTCCGGTCTACCCGCGTCGTCCCGACGCTGAGGAACAAACCGGCCTCGTCGCCGCGATGTTCGAGAACTCGGAGTAGATTGGCAATACGACGGGCCGGACCGATCGTGAGCGCAGGGGCGGGGCGGCCACCGCCGCCCGGCTCGACCTCTTGGCCGGCCAGCCTACCGCTCCTGGTGGGAGGACACGCCCCCGAACGGCAGATGTTCCTCGGCCACGCCGGCGGCCGCGGAACTCGGGAGCCCATGTTGCACAGTGGATTTTTCGGTATCGTCGTCCTCGTCATCGGCGGGCCTTAGGGGAGGCGAAACCGGATGAATGCAACGACGCCGCGGCCGTTCGTCTCGTGCTCGTTCGAACAGCTCGAAAACCATTTCAAGAAAGCCAAAAGGGCCGGCGACGCCGCCGGTCTGCGCGACCTGCAGCACGAACTGACGTTCCGGCACAAAAACCGGCACACGCCCGAACTGGCGGCCCGTGTGGCCGAGGCCCTGACCTCGCCCCGACCGACCAGCAGAACGCGGACGGCAAGCAGTGCAGCTGCCCCGGCGCCGACGAAAGCGACTGGCGCGCCCCGGGCGGCCTCTCGTGCGCCCCCTCTGCCGCCCGCGCGCGCGTCCCCAGCCCCTGCCCCGCGGACCGCCGCGGCCCGGCAATCGGCATCACCCAAGCCCGCACCGCGCGGCCGAACGCGTTTGACACCCACCGACGAGCAGCAGCAGGCGCTGGACGCGTTCACGCGCGGCGATAGCCTCAAGATCAACGCCTACGCGGGGGCCGGCAAGACGTCCACGCTGAAACTGCTGGCCAACAGTACGGGACGCTGCGGCCAGTACATCGCCTTCAACAAGGCCATCGTCGCGGACACCCAGGGCGCGTTCCCGCCCACGGTCGATTGCTCGACGTTGCACAGCTTGGCCTACCGGGCCACCGCGCCCGGCTACCACGGTTCTGCCGCGAAACTCACCGGCAAGATCAACGCCAACGAGCTCGCTCAAGCCTTCGACCTGAAACCACAGTCCTTCGGGCCGGACCTGACGCTGGCGCCCCGATCCCAAGCGTTCCTGTTTCTGGACACGGTACGCCGATTCGCGCAGAGCGCGGAGCCGGCCATCCTGCCGGAACACGTGCCGCCGCACGGCGCACTGCGCAGCGCATCGCCGGCGGTGCTTCGTGCGGTCCAGGCGCACGCGGTCGCCGGCGCGCAAAAGCTGTGGGGGCGCATGATGAGCCCCACCGACCTGATGCCACTTGGGCACGACGGCTACCTCAAGCTCTGGGCGCTGTCCCAACCCCTCCTCGGTGCCGACTTCATCCTGCTGGACGAGGCTCAGGACACCAATCCGGTGGTGCTCGGCGTGCTCGCGGATCAAGAAGCCCAGATGGTCTACGTGGGCGACAAGTACCAACAGATTTACGAGTGGCGCGGCGCCGTGAACGCGATGGAGACCATCCGGACCGACGCCGAGGTGCAACTGACGCTGTCGTTCCGCTTCGGGGAAGCGATCGCCGACCTCGCCTCGAAGGTACTGCGCCAGCTCGGAGCAACCGCACCCATCCAAGGCAATCCCAAGGTGCGTAGCCGCATCGGAGAGGTGCAGCCGGATGCGGTGCTGGCCCGCTCCAACGCGGCCACCATGAACGCCGTCATCGAGGCACTGGATTCGGGACTCGCCCCGCATTTGGTCGGCGGTACGAAAGAGCTGAAGGCGCTGCTCCGGGGTGTTGTCGCCTTGAAAGCCGGTCAACCCTGCGACGTACCCGATTTCTTCGGTTTCGCGAACTGGGAAGAGGTCGTGGAGTTCGCCCGCAGCGAGGAAGGCGCGCACCTCCTGACCTTCGTCAACCTGGTCGAATCCTTGGGGGAGCGCCGGCTCCTGTGGGCACTGGGTCGGACCGTGGAAGAGGATCGCGCCAACCTCATGATTTCCACGGGGCACAAAGCCAAGGGGCGCGAGTGGAAATCCGTGCGGCTGCTCGACGACTTCATGCGGAGCAAGCCGCCGGCGCGCGATCGAGAAAACCCGGGGCCGGACCCCGCCGAGCTTCGGCTGCTCTACGTCGCACTGACGCGGGCGAAGATCGCACTGCAGGTGCCCGACTCGCTGCTTTTGCTCATTGACGCCTGACAAGGACGCCGTTTTGGCCTTCCTCACATCACCGCTTCCCGCTGAGTTTCTGGCGGACAACCATTGGCATCGGTACATCGACAACGATGCGCCGAACGACCACTGGGCGTTCAGCCGCCAAATGGGGCGGCTGGCTAGAGACGAAGCCAACGGCCTGACAGCCCAACAGCTTGAAATGGTGCACCTCATCGCGGGCGTCGCGTCTATGCGGCTGACGGATGGGGCAAAACCGCCTTTTCAGCCGATGATGTCTTTCCGGGAGGAAGGCCGCACGACCGCGATGGAAGATTTCGAAGTAGTCGATGTTGAGGCCTTGGCCGAACTCGCCCCGCTCGCCCCCACCGCCGCGCTGCGGGCGCGCTTTGCAGACGTGGCGGCCACTCGGGGCCAAGACATCGGATCGAAGCAATGGAGAAGCGGCGCCGTGGCCGTCGCCAACTACCTGGAGGTGGTCGAAAACCATTTGCTGGACGACGGTGGCATCAAGGTCATCAACGAATTTCTGCGCGGCCTTCGGCTGGCTTGGGTGTACTGCAGGAGGGACCAAGAAACCCATGCACGTTTCTGGACGTTGGCGCGAAAAGCCATCACGCAGTCGCTGGCATCCGACCGGCTTGGCATGGCGTTCATTCTCGTGCGGGAACTGCGAAAGAGCGGCGGCGACATGGCCCAGGACGTCGCGGCTGAGCTGGAGCAAACGGCCCAGCGCCTAGAACACCAGGGGGAGCACGAAGCCGCCTCTCGCTCCTTTGAGAATGCTGCCGACCTGTGGGCACGTTCCGGCCGTGGCGACGACGCACGACGCTGCCGGCTGCTTCAGGGTGAAGCACTCATATCGCACGCGACGGTTGCACCAGGCCCGGCGTTTGCTCGGGCGTCTTGGCTCATGGACGGCATTGAAGTGCTCCGCCGGGCGGGCGCCGACCGGGCGCGAATCGAAGACCTCCGTCGAAGCCTTGCGAACATCCAGCACGACTCGCTGAAGGCTTTTAAGCCGATGCGCCATTCGTTCGACGCCAGTGAAATCGTTCAGACCGTGGATAGAGTCATGGTGGGTCCGAGCTTCTACGATTGCGTCTGCCAGATGGCGTTGCATCTGGGGGCGTGGCCCACGTTCGATGCTGCGCGGCAGCAGGTTCTGGAGTCGGCCAATCGCCACCCGTTGAGCGGGCTATTTTCAGGCGTTCACTTGAACCGCGAAGGCGCGGTGGTGGCACGGCAGAAAGCACTAGACCCGGAAGACGAGGAGTCCGTCTACCAAGCCATGGTAAAAACGGCGCACGATACGGACGTGCAGCTGCGAGCGAACCCCATCGTGGTTCGTGCAGTTGACATTCTGTTCAGCCGGTACCAACCAAGCATTTTCCACATTTGTGAAATCGTCGCAGCCTGCCCGCTGATTCCGACCAACCACGAGGAGTCCATCGCACGAGGGCTGTTTGCCGGTATCAACAGCGATTGGCTGGAAGTCGCAGCCTACTTGATTCCGCAGGTTGAGCCCTTTGTTCGCCACCAGTTCCGACTCCAAGATGTCCTGACGGTCGCCCTGCGGGACGATGGCGTCCAGGCGGAAAAAACACTCGGCGAGCTCCTACGCAGCGAACAGGCAGAGGCCGTCCTCGGAAAGAGTTTGATCCTGGAACTCGACGTGCTCATGGTTCACCCACTGGGCTACCTGCTTCGCCACAACTGGGCACACGGCTTGGTCGATGACGACCAAATGGTCAATGCGGGCGTGCTGGCTTTGTGGCTCACGTTCTGGCGACTGGTCTTGTGGCCCGAGCTCGTAAGGATGGCGAAGGAAGGTCAACCGCCCGCGAACGCGGCCCAAGACCCAGAGGAGCCGCCGGCAGCAGGCAACGTCGTCGCCTAGGCCTGCCGGGACTTTACGAAACGGCGGGTGGCGTCGGTCGCCAAAATCCGAAAAACAACATACTCACCCGCCATGCCACCTTCCGATACTTTCACTGCGCCTTGGCTGATGAGGTAGGTCATGGCCGGATTCAGTCGGCGCGGCAACCACTGGTACCGAGCTGCAATGGCTGCGGGACTGCTCGGGAACGCAGGGTCGTTTGCTAGGTCTGCAGCCAGCGCCAGCGCGTCCTGCTCGGGTTTCCACGGTTGCCAGAACGCATCGAACTCAGCGAAGAGTGTTGGGGCTGGTCTTACTGTGGCTCCTCCGGTGTATTCATGGAAGGTGAGAAAGCCATCCAGTTCGTGAATCACATCCCGCACGTCAGGCGCGGTGAGGCCGGTCAGTTTGGTCAGTTCGTCAGGGCTGTATTGCGGGTCAAATCCTCTACCTGCCTTGCTGTTCTCCACAAAGACTTTGGCCACCGCCATGGCTGCGGGAGAGAAGCCCGGCGCAATGAAGTTCTGCGCTCTTGCGCTGCTGCGAGGACTCGGCGGTGGACGTCGCGTGAGTCCGTTTAGATCGTTGATTAGCTGCGCGACGTCGATGCTTTCCGCATCGACTATGGGTGAGTTCATGCCGCGCAGCAATGGCGGCAAGTCGGAAACCGCCAATTTCATCCGAAGTGGAACGAGGCGCATTTTCCCTTCTAAATACAAAACAAATGCGCCATCAAGCTCCTGGTTCACCCACGGCTTCTTTATAGAAGCTTCGGAAAGCAGCACAACAAACTGATTCGACGAACCCAGCCCCTCATCTATCTTCCGCCGTAGGCTGTCGCCGAAGTAGATTTCCCACTCCGCGAACCATGTATGTATGCCTGCCTCGTGGAATTTCTCTGCGATGGCTTTTGCAACTTCTTGGTCCTCGTACGCAAAACTCAGGAAGACACGAGGAACGCTCTGCGGTGGGGCATTGCTACCGGCTGGATCGACGCTCATCTCTTTTCCCCAAATATCTTTCGTTTCATACGAAAGGATTGCCGAACTATGTCAGAAGGATTCCGTGCTTTTCACTGCCGACGAATCGGCCCCAGTAAACCCTTAAGCGCTTCTATTTCCAGCCAGCTCGCCCAACCCAAGCCGGGAAACAGTTCCGCCAGCTCGCCGGCGGTCCACGGCCGCATGTACACCGACTCGTGCACGTCGTCTCCGGGCTCATGTCCCACGAACGCCCTTCGCCGTTCGGCGGGGAGTCGGCTGCCTTGCAGCTCCTGAATGACCGTCTTTCTGAGACTGTGAAAGCCCACGATGCCGTTGGCGCGGCGCGGTTTGATGCCCAGCTTGTCGAGGTAATAGCCGAACCCTTTGCTGATGGCGTTGCCGGCGCCCGCGCGCCCGTCGATGCGCATGTCGTGGAACAGGCGTTCCTCGCCCTGCTGGCGCAGTTCCTTGACGCGCTCCAGTAGGCCCAGCTCGACCAATGCCGGATGGATGGGAACGAGGCGCCGCGACGCCTCGGTCTTGAGCGACTGGCCATCGGATTCCGTGGCGATGCGGATGCAAGGGATGCTGTCTTCCTCGATGAAATCCGATAGGTAGAGCTGCGCAACTTCACCGACCCGCGCGCCGGTAAACAGGCCAATGAGGGCGGCCCACTTCGTGTGCAGAGTGCGGATGCCCTCAAGGTTGGCGGGGTCGAAGACGCGCTTGAGCGCCGGGACGTCCAAAGCTTCCCACTGGAAGCCATCGGCCTTCCGTCGGGCCTTCTCTTTTTTCGTCATTACGACCACACCCTTGACCGGATTCGGCCCCGCCCACTTTCCCCGCTGGGTCAGGAAGGCGAACAGCTGGGCGGCGTGGGACACGGCGTTGCCGGCCGAACGCTTCGTCATGGGTGCGTCTTTGAGCTTGCTGGACGGCTGGGTCATCAACCCGTGCGCCCAATCGCCAGCTTTTTCGCGCGTGATTTGGGCGACGGGCGTGGTGCCACCGATAACCGCTTTCAGCGATTCGAAGGCGCGTTTTCTCTGCGACCAGGTGTTGGACTTGAGGTTCGGCGCTTCGGCTTCTTCGTAGAGCTTGATGGCGGCGGCGAGCGTCAGGCCCGATGCCGGTTTGGCCGTGGTCGCCGTCGGCAGAACCGGAGCTGGACCTGGCAACGGTTGCGCCAGTACGACGCGGAGATTTCCCAGCGCCTGCAGCGCGTCGAGCACGGCCTGGTTGTCCTGCGGCGTGCCGTCCGTGCGGATTCGTGTGGGGCGAAGCGTGGCCGGATCCACGTCCATCTCGTACGGGCGC
This sequence comes from Lysobacteraceae bacterium SCN 69-320, assembly GCA_001725155.1. GTDB lineage: Bacteria > Pseudomonadota > Gammaproteobacteria > Xanthomonadales > Rhodanobacteraceae > Tahibacter. Next base: position 9,536 of record MEFP01000003.1, read on the forward strand.
AACGCACCTTGCTGGGCTCCAGCCACGATGTCGTGCACACGGGGCGGCTTTGGCATCGCAGTCCCCCTCAGCTCCGCGAAGACCTGAGCGTAGCGCAGCGACAGCGTCTGGGCGTAGACCTTGGCGACGCGCGTGTCTCGGGTCCGCAAGCTGGTTTGAACGAACCGCCGGCCCATGACGGGCTGCAAATCCAGTGGGATCCACTGGCGGAAGTAGTAGACGCCGCTGGGAACGCGGATGAGGTGGTGAGCGAGGCGCATGGGGCTCCATTTGTGCGAGCCGGTTGTGCGACCACCTCAAAGGCCAGAAACGAAAAAGCCCTTGATTTCTCAAGGGCTTAGACGTGATGGCTGGGAGACTAGGATCGAGACGATTTTCCCAAATCTCTGCAGCGACAAGCCCTTGTTGCGCTTGGTGTTTCGGCGAGAGTGACCAACCGAGGTGACCAAGTGGGTGGGGAGCATATCAGGGGCTTTGCGCCCCCGAACAGCCACTCGGAAGGGTCAGTCTTCCCCCGGCCGCATGAGGGTGCCAACACACTCACCCCGGTCTCCCGGACCGATGTGCAGGACCAGTGAGGTGAGCTTCGGCGTCGTGCCGCCTCGCGGCACCACATGCAGGTCGAAAGTCGTCCGGTCGCCCTCTCCACGCCTGGCTGCCCGTCTCGCTGCCGCAGCAGCCATAAACACCACGTCCCATAACCTGCCCGATTCGTCCTGGCACAGCGATTCGGTCTCCGGCCAGGCCACGCACTCGACCCAAACGCGCGCGGTCAGGGCAACGGGAATGCGGAAGCCGGCCTCGCGGGCCTGGCCACTGACATCGACCAACACGCCATCTCTGAGCGCATCGGCCCGGGTATAGGTGTGAATCACATCGGCGTCGGTAAACATGCTTTGCTCCTTCCTTCCTGGTCCGGCCCGGACAATCCGTCCCGGATGGTCCGGATGGACACACCCGCCCGGAGTAAGGCGCGGTCAAGGGAGCGGCGGCGGCACGCCGACGCAGGCCCACGGCTGGCGCGGGCCGGAGGAGCACAGCGACGACCACACGGGCCGTGGGCCGGCCCTTGACCGGGGAAGCCGAGCGCGAGGGCTGCCTTTGCCTTTCCGCCGTCCGCTGGCGCGCCTGAGAGAACCGCCGCGGTCATGACAGAAAAGCCCGATGGCCCGGGCTCGTGACCCCTCGCCGCATGAGACGCGAACGCCGTAGGGTCGGACTCTTGCCGCCATACGGGCGCGTCCAGAGTGGGACATGTCCACGGGTATACTGCGCCGCTTGACCGGCGCGTCCGCGCAGCACAGGGAGGTCGCATGAAGTTGAGGCGTTGGGTGCTTTCGGTTCTGCTCTTTGCTGCCACGGCGGTTCAGGCCGTCGGCGTCAACCAGGTGGGCCAGCCGCAACGAACCCACCCCACCCTGGGCCAGCCCACCGGACCGTTCCCCGCACCGCCCGGCATGCAGCCCGCGGTGCCGCGTCCGCACCTGCCCGCCGGCCTTCAGAACTACCAAGACCCGACGGCCGTCGCGGCGGCGCTGGCCGCGCAGCAGAAGGCCGCGGCGCAGACGGCCACCGACGCGCTGGGCGCGGTGTTCACCTACGACGCCGTGGGCAACCGCCAGACCGCCGAATACGGCAACGGGGTGCTGACCACCTACACCTACGACCGCAGGGACCGGCTGACCGACCTCCACACGACTTACAACGGCGCGACGCTCCACCGCTTCCACTACACGCTGGACGCCAGCGGCCTGCGCACGCAGGTGGCCGCCACCGAGGCCGACGGCACGGTGCGCACCACCACCTACACCTACGATTTCGTGAAGCGCCTGACCGGCGAAAGCCAGCAGGTCGCCAACACGCTCGTGTTCCAAGCCGCGTACACCTACGACCGCGTCGGCAACCGCCTGTCCGCCACGGTCAACGGCACGACGACCACCTACGTCTACGACGCCAACGACCGCCTGCAGAGCGAAACCACCGTGGGCGGCGCGGCCTCGGGAACCACCACCTACCTCTACGACTTGGCCGGCAACCGCACCGAGAAGTCCGGGCCACTGGGGACGGTGTCCTACGTCTACGACGACGCCGGCCGCATGACCGAGGTGCGCTCGGCGGGCGAGGTCATCGAGTACCGCTACAGCCACGACGGGCTGCTGTTGGAAAAGACACTGACGCCCCTGAGCGGCACGCCCACGACCTGGCGGTACCTGTGGGACATCGGCCGCGGCACCCCGCAGACCATCGAGGAATACTCCCGCGAAGGGAGCGGCCCGGAACGCCTCGACGCCACCTACCTGTTCGGGGACGATCTCATCGCGCAGACGCGCGGGGGGATGACCCATTACGTGCTGGCCGACGGCGTGGGGGACACGCGCACCCTGGTGGACACCGGCGGCGCGGTGTCGGACACGTTCGCCTACGACGCCTTCGGCAACGTCGTGTCGCGCACCGGCGGCACACCGGTGGACCACCTCCACCACGGCGAGCGCTTCGACCCGAACGCGGGCTTTTACTATCTGCGGGCGCGGTGGATGGACCCGGCGCTGGGCCGCTTCACCCAGATGGACGCCTTCGAAGGCTTCGGCATGGACCCGCCGAGCCTCCACAAGTACACCTACGCCAACGCCAACCCGATGGCGTACAGCGACCCGTCGGGCCACTTCACGCTGACGAACCTGTCCACCGTCGTCAACATCATCGGAATCGGTTCGACCACCATCCACGCGGGCTTCCGCATCGCCGAGGGGGACTACAAGGGCGCGGCCTATGAGGTGGCGCGCGATGCGGCGTTCTGGGGCCTGGGCGCGGGCGTCGGCAAAATCATCGCCCCGCTGAGCAAGTCGGCCCTGAGCCTGTTCAGCCGCACCTTCATGGTGCCGCTCGAAAACGGGCTGGCGCGCAGCAGCGCCGTGCTGACCCGCAACATGGAAGCTGTGATGCGCAAGGCCGGCATGGTGAAGCCCGCCGGCTGGCAGGCCCACCACATCGTTGGGGAGGCGTACCCGGAAGGCAAAGCGGCCATGGAAATCCTGCGGCGCTATAGAATCGACGTGAATTCCCCGCTCAACGGCGTGTTTTTGCCCGGCTGCGGCTCCACCGGCGCCGGCGGGATTGCCGGCCTGGCGGTCCATTGCGGCAAGCACGTACAGGCGTATGAGGCTTACGTTTTGGAACAACTCTCGGTACTCGGCCGAAACGCCGATGAGGCGTCCGTGGTCAACGTCTTGAGCCGCATCCGGCAAGAGTTGATGACGGGCGAACTCGTCCTCAATCGCCGAGGAAACCTATGATTTTCTACAAGCTGGCAAACCGGCAGGACTTCGCTTCCTACTGGCCGGAGCACAAGGCCGGCGAGTTGCCCGACCCGCGAATCCCGGACTACTACCGGGACATCGAAACGGTGCTCGGCGAACACCTGGGCGACCCGCCGCGCAAGCCCGGGAAAAAGGGCGACCTGCACAAGAGCGCCTATGGTTTCTTCGCCCGGCCCGCGGCGCTGGCGCTCTTCGTCAGCGGGAGTCGGAACAAGGTGGCGACGCACCCGGCCGTTCTCCTCGGCCGGGAAAGCGAAGAGTTCCAGCAGTTCTGGGTGCTGAACTACGTGGACTGCCTGGACGTCCCGAACAGCAGCATTTCGGAACCCGTCGGTCGGGCGCCCGGACGCGTGGGGGTCATCAAGCGCGCGGCGTTCGACGAAGCGCGCTGGGACGGGTCCGACGTGTTCGTGGTGCCGCAGGACCCCACGCACAGCGTCTATTGCTCCGAGCGGTTCGTGGCGCAGTGGAAGGCGGCCAAACTAAAGGGCGCGTTGTTTTCCCGGTTCCTGATGGACCCCGACGCCGTCAAAGCCTGAGGGCCGCATGCTGACTTTCCTCCGCCGCCTGTTCGCCTCCTCCGGCTCCACCGCACCGGCCTGCGAACGCGAGCAAGAAACACCCGCCCCCATCGATTGGGGCGAGTTGGAAGACCTGCTGGTGCGACTGGCCGCGGGCACCGTCGAGCGGTTCGCCGCCGAGCATCCGGTCGAGGTGTTTTACGGCCTGGGCTTCGACTGCCACGCCGACTACGGCCAGGTGCTGGTCTGCCTGAACACGCGGGAGGCGCAACGGGAAGCCGGGGACGAGGACGACGACTGGGCGTTTGGCAACTGGCGTTACCACGGCATCAACCTGGAAGACCCGGCGTGGGAAGCCTGGGAGGAAGCACCGTTGGTCATGTCGAACGCGGCCAACGTACTGCTCAACAACCGCAAGGGCCATGCCCTGCCGGCGCTGTATGAGGCGTTCCTGGAAATGGCCACGCGGGCGCTGCTGCGGGTGGCACAGTCCGAGGCCGTGGGTCGGCTCCGGAAGGAGTCAGGGTTTCAGGTGCTGGCTATGGACCACGACGAGGGGCCGGAGGCGGCGGTCGCTCGGATGGAGCATCTACGCCGGACGCATGTCAGCAGGCATGCAATCAACGAAAATCAAGGTGACAGTTGACAAGATTGGACGTTCTGCTTGGATGGCTCGCACCCACAAGCATCCACATTCATGAAACTGTCCGAACTGTACGTCCTACAAGTGGAATGGGCCGGCTGGCTTCGAGATCAAGCAACCACTGCACCTTCCAGTTTTATCCGCGACGATTTCAGAGAACGCGCGGATGCATTCGAGCACGACGCCGCCAATGTCGCTCAACTTGCAATCTTGCTGGAAAACCCATCCCTGGATGATATCAATGTGGATAAATTTCTTGAAGGGCTTAAAGAGTGCCCATTCAAGAATTTGGGGCGAGGGGCGTTATTTCGAGGGATTGAGTCCGTCAGACGGTGGCTCTCCGGCGACGAAACTGAATTGAGCTACTGGCTTGGCGTTAGAAGTTCCAAGCCTACTTACGTTTTTCGTAATTTTCTAAAGCCCAGTTCGTCATCACTTTAGCGTTCAAAGTTACGGCTACCATCTCTGCCTGTAGATCTTGTATTTTTGTGATTCTGACCCCGTCTGGCTGGCTAGGACTTTTTAGAACCCGTCGCTCTACTTCGTCTCGACAGACGCGCCCGCCGTCAAAATACATCGCCGGCTTTATGACACCCAATTCGTCGAAAATCTTTAGCGCGGCTCCAAACTTTTCAAGCAGGTCGAAGAAAACAAGGAGCGTGGACTTTCTTGACTCAAAAAGCATGTCATTCATGGACTGCTGAGCCAACCAATGAGTATTGACGACCTCGATTGCCACAGCCGGGCAGCTCGACAACAGCCGGTTGCCGGGTTGCTGCCCAACGATATCGTGCCTGACTATCCCTCCCCGCCGCCTGTATATCCTTGTCGTTTCCGTCGTCCAAACATACCCGTTCAACTCTAAGATCGTCCTTTCATTCTTGAAATCGCCGACCTTAACGTCCCATGCCTTCCGTGAATTCAATTGATCGCAGAGTTGAGTAACTCGAAAGTCATGCCTGTCGTCCCTAAATGTAGGGTATTCTGCGGGAAGCACAAGGTTGCGAGTGACCTTGCTAGGCACTAGGGCAAAACAAGGGTTCCGCTTGCCGTTTATGGCTGCGTTCCGAAATTCCAATCTGCTCCGCAAATCAGGTGTAAACAGATTTCGAGCAGCCGACATTTCGTCCGCAGTTTTCGTTAGCACCCAGTCCTTTTCGTCTTTCATTTCCTGCTCATCGGCAATATCTTTTTGTTTTATTTCGATTGCTTTCACGCCGACAATGTATACGGCAACGGGATGGTCTACATTAGACATAGTGGACACCCTTCTTTTTTTCCAATACTAGCAGAGCGCGGGCGACCAAATGCCCTGCCAAACCTGTAGTACCGACATCAAGAAGCGTCCGGCATGCGTAAAGGCTTTGCAGTTGAGTCGCGACTTGCCCCCTACAGCGCCAGCGCGGCCCGACGCTGTTTCCGTGCTGCTGAATAGGCATTCGCCAGTTCGCTGGCCGGCCGGAACAACCGCTCCAACTCATCCGGCACGGCGATGAGCAGGTAGCCCCCAAGGGCGTGCGCCGTGATGGAAACCGCGTTGGCCAGTACCTGAAGGAGCGTCGGGATGGGCACCGTGGCGCCGATGCCTTCGTCTTGTCCCCTGTAGGACGCCAGCAGCGCGTGGCCGCCGTGGACCATCCCGCACAGGGGGTCCCACGCGGTCTGGATGGCTTGGGCCAAGGGACCGAGGGTTCCGGCCGTTGCGGGACTCAGGCCCAGGTCGGCCTCCGCGCCCGCGGCCATCTCTTTGAGGGAAACGCGCTTGGCCCTCCCGTCTGGCCCGGGACGGGAAGGCAACTCGTCGTGCTGGAGGTAGTAATCCACCTCCGCGTCCGTCGCCGCCTTGCCGAAGAACATGCCGCGGCAAAACTGCTCCAGCTGGGACCGGTGGAGCGTCAAGGCGACGGCGCCGAAATCCAGGGGTTCGGTGAGCAGCACGAGCACAATGGCCCGCGCGTGGTCGGAGGATGCCCGAAGCAGCTGACTGGCCACGTACACCCGCTCGCTGGGCGCTCGGGCGGCGTGCTCGGTGCCCGCCGTCAGCAAGGCTTCGATGGTCGTCAGGGCCTCGCGGGCTTCCAGCTGGACGTCCGCCCAGACGGGCTGGCGCGGCATGAGGTCAGGGCCACTCATCGGGTGGTTCCGACAGGCTGCTTCTTCGGCTTCGGTTCCGCGGGCGATCCTTCCCGCATGCGCACCTGCTGGTCGAACTGGCCCTTGCGCACTTCCAGCACGTCCCCTTCCATCGCCTTGATCATCGCGGAGAACGGGGTGTACCCGACTTCCTTCGGGTCGAAGGTCGGGTCCAGGCGCTTGACCATGTGCCAAATTCCCGCCTTGTTGACCCACGGGTCCCCTTTGTTGTCGGCGAGCAGCTTGATGGCCCGTTTCACCGTCTCGAAGGCGGCGTGCTTGGGGTCTATCGCGGCGGCCGGGGCATCGGTCTGCTCTGCCGCTGGCGCGGCCTCGCCGACGCCCACCAAGTTCTCGTAAAACCGAAACTCGTGGCAGCTCTTGGCCCAGTGCCGGTTGGTGGACCGGCGGGTCCCTACGCCCACCAGGGTCCGCCCGGCCGCTTTGATTTTCTGCGAGAGCGGCATGAAGTCGCTGTCGCCGCCCACCACGACCACGGTACCGATGTGGTCGAGGCGCACGATGTCTTCGGCCGCGTCGAGGCACAACTTGATGTCCGCACCGTTCTTCGCCGAAGAACCCGGCGGAAACAGCTGGATGAGTTCCACCGCGCCCTGCAGCAAGGCGTGGCGGTAGCGCCCGTAGAACTGCCAGTTGCAGTAGGCGCGGTTGATGGCGATGGGACCGAAGGACGCCGCGTATTCGAGGACGGCCTGCACGTCCACGAGCGGGTCCTGCGGCTTGAAGCGAACGTCCCCAGTCCCATAGGCGCCCTCGCCTGCTTTTTCTTCGAACAACGCGGCATGCAGATTCTCGAAGTCCCAATACAGGGCGACGGTCTTGCCGTTGGGGGCGTGCTCGCTGGCGGTCATGCGGGTTCCGTTGGGTTGGCCTCGGCCGCCACCTCCGGCGGCAGCCTGGGCGCAGTCTACCTATTCGGACATAGCCCTCGGGCCGCTCGCCCTCGGGAGTGCAGGCGCGACTCGATACTGCGCACGAGCCGCGCGACAGGCAACTCCGATGCTCCTTGCTTGAAGGCCGGCTGCCCTGTTGCAGGCCCGGAGGCGTCTTACTGCCCCGCCACGCCGGAGCCTTGGCTGGTCAACACCGCCGTTTCAACTTCCGACACGCCTCCGTGGTGTAGCTTGCTGCTGACTTTGCCATCGGAGTCTTGCGATGTGCTACAGCGCCCAAGTCGTGGCCGATTACAACCGCTACGTCCGCGTGGTGGGGCTGGACGAAGCCATGAACATCCGGGACTTCGTCCGGCTGTACTGGGACCGTCAACGCGAACTCCCCATCCGCATCCCCAAAGCGCTGGACCGGTGGTTCCTCAGCGGCGCGGTACCCCAGGCACCCGACATCCCCACGCTCATCGCCGAGTTCAACCAGCAGCAGGTCGCGAAGCTGGAAACCGAGGTGTTTGCCCAGCGCAAGCGGCTGGCGGACGCCGAGCGGAAGCTCGCGACCAAGCCCACGAAGGCCGCCTCCGAGAGCAAGCGGATCGCAAGCAATAAGGTCGAGCAAGCCCTGGGTCGGTTGGCCGACATCAAGCGCACGGAACCCAAGGAGAAAGACGGCCGCATCTTTCCAGGCTGGTACGCGCCCGTGGTCGTGTTCGAGAACGGCCGCCGCGTCATCAAACCCATGCGGTACCAGTGCAGACCGGTCGGCAAACCCGCCTTTTTCGACCGCAAATTTCCCGGCACCTACAACGCCCGCCGAGACAATTTGGAAGGCTTCTGGCGGGACCTCTTTGGCTACCGCCACGGCGTGATGCTGGCCAACGCGTTCTTCGAGAACGTCGCCAAGCACGCCGTCGAAGGCCGCGAGCTGGCGCCGGGCGAGGAAGAGCAGAACGTGGTGCTGGAGTTCCGCCCTCAACCGCAGCAGGTCATGCTCGTGGCGTGCTTGTGGTCGCATTGGGTCGGAGGCGACGAGGACCTTTACAGCTTCGCCGCCATCACGGACGAACCACCGCCCGAAATCGCCGCAGCCGGCCACGACCGTTGCATCATCCCCATCAAGGAAGAACACCTGGATGCGTGGCTGAACCCGGACCCGAAGAATCTGGTTGCGCAGTACGCCATTCTGGATGACCGGGCTCGGCCGTATTACGAGCACCGACTTGCAGCTTGAATCTCTGCCACTCCCATCATCGATTTACGGTGAAGCGCTTCCACTCTGAAAATCGACTCAGCGTTGACGCAGCATCAGCGGAGCGAAGATTTGCCGGGGCCAACCCGTTTCATGAGTGGCTACGAGTTCGAAGCAAACGTTTCTCGGATTTTGTGCAATAGTGAAGAACGTCTTTCGCAGCCTGCGTAGGGGACTTATGAGAAATGACCTTGACGCCGTAGTGGCGACAGCCAACGCGATGGCGGACCAGCACGGATTCGTCCATTGTAGGGTCCAGTCCTACGAAGAGCGCATCCTGGTGTTCGAGTGCGCGGACTATTTGAGCGCTGAGCGGTACTGCGGTCAAAGGCAGTTGCTCGACAGCAAAGCATGGATAGACGACAGGACGCCGACGTTGGTTTTTGTTCGCCAACCTTAGAGCGAGTAGAGACTTCGGCGGAAGTCCCGCGACGGGGTCTCTATGACGTCGCGCAGGGCATTCGGCGTTCCAGGCGACGCCGCTCGCCGCGTCCGGCGGCTGCTCAGACGCCTCTGCCCTGCTGCCACCTGCAGCGCCAGCGCTGACTCCCCGGCCGGCGCGTGGGGGTTCGTCGATATCAGTGCCGGATTGATGCGTCCGACGCTTTGGCGTCCGACCGACGGTGGCGTGGGCGTCGCAAGGTGGGGTGGCGACACCCGCCACCCCACCGCCGAGCTTGCTGGCCTTAGATCAGACGGCAGCTTGCCCCGCAGTCCTCCAACGACAACAGGTTGTCGGTCCACCGCCCGTTCGCCGCGGTGCGGAGATACGGCTGCTTACCGCTCTCACGGACCACGAGAATGGCAGCCCGATGACCGGCCGAATCCTCCGTATAGAAGGAATGCGTCCCATCGTCGATGTACTGGATGACCTTTTCACGGGTCATCATCCAGCCCTGCTGCGTGTTGCCCAGATGGGTGATGTGCTCGTGCGTGCTGGTGCGATTCGGTTTGACGACGCACGTGATTCGATAACTTGCCATTCGGTTTCTCCGAAAAAGAAAGGAAGGAGATCCCTGCGGCAGCGCTCACTCGGGCTTGTCAGACTCGGGGGTTCCGAGCTAACTTGACCGAGCACCTGACGGTGCGCACCGTGCGGCCTCTCCAGAAGGGACCGCATCGAAGGCCAGGGGCTGCTACCTCTGGCCTTCATTTTTTGGGCTTGTGGCCCACCGCGCTGCATCCATGCGGCTACGGCTCTTTCTTGCCCTGCTCCGCCTCACTGAGCGCGGAATCCATGGCTAGAAGCTCCCTCGCTCGCTCGATTTCGACGTAAGTACCGATGTCGAGCATGCGGTCGTGGAACTTGGTGTAGACGCTCTGCGGCAGGACGCCTTCGGCACGAAGCTTTTCCATGACGTAATGCGGGTTCATCAGCAACACGTAGTGAAAATCTCCCGCGGCGCCCTCCTTTGCCTTGATGAAGCCAAGCTCAGCTAACGCCTTCATCCGACGACGCCAGGTGTCGACCGCCCGTTCGCCCTTGAACCCCGCTTCGCCCGCAAAAATGATGGGGCTTTCGATGACGATGAGCGGGTCATCCGGCGCTCGACACCACAGCGAAAAGTAGGTGTGCCCCGCCGGCCGCGCCTTGGTCATCGCGTCGATGCCCTCCATCAAGATGGGCATGGTCCGAGGAATCGTCGTGAAGCCGTGGTTGGTCAGTCGGTCCCACAAGAACTCTTTGGAAATCGCCTCGAACAGGACGCCGCGCTGGATTTCGGCGCGCTCGCGCATCTTCATTCGACGTGCTTTTTTCTGAACCTCGCTGGTCATTTGCGTCTCTCCATGGAGCGCAAAGTTAGAGCAGAAGGGCCGCCAGTACAAGACATGAGTTCGCCCAACTCAAGTCTTTTCACTGGGCATCACACCGAAATTTTTTCGGTTCGGTTGCATCTATTCCACACCGCCCAGATACTCAAGCTGCGCATTTCTGCACGAAACGTCGAAAATATGGCAAATAAATCATGCTGTTATTGAAAATTTGTGTGCTCCATGTGCTCGATGTTCTCGGTTCTCAGGGTGCTCCCCTTCCTCCTGGGTGGGAGTGCTGAGGGAGGGTAAGCCCCCCCTGCAGACCGGGGGCGCACAATCGGGGCCAAAGAACACGCCGAATAAATTCCAGCCCGGGCCGGCCGGAGCTCGCCACCTGCACGCCTCGGCGACAGCTGGGTTCATCGGAAGTCCCGCGACGGCGCCCGCATCCCCTCCAGCAGTCCGTTCCAGTTTTCCAGCCGCTGCGCGATGAGGTGCTGAACCCCGTCCTTACGCTCCACCTTGCCGTGGATGCACATCAGCTGGCTCTCGACCATGACCCGCCTTTGCCGGTCGGCCAGGTCGCGCCAGACGATGGCGTTGACCATGCCGGCCTCGTCCTCCAGGGTCATGAAGACGACGCCGCTCGCCGTCTCCGGCCGTTGCCTCAGGCGCACCAGGCCGGCGTAGCGCACCAGCGTGCCGTGCGGCAGACGCGCCAGGTCCGTGGAGCTGCGGCAGTGCCGCGCCTGGAGCCGGCCGCGCAGCAGTTTCAGTGGGTGCGGACCGAGCGTGGTGCCCGTGGTCGCGTAGTCCGTGCGCATGTCTTCCGCCACGTTGGGCGGCGGGAGCACCACCCGCACTTCCGCGGTCGGTGCGACGTCTTCGAACAAGGGGCGCTGGGCCTCCACACCTTGGACCGCCCACCGCGCTCGGTGCCGGTGGCCGGCCAGGCCCCGCAGCGCGCCGGCGTCGGCGAGCAGGTCGCGGTGGCGGTGGTCGAGGTCCACGCGGCGGCACAGGTCCTCCACGTCCGCAAAGGCTGCCTTGCACCTTGCCCCCACGATGGCTGTGGCGACGGCCTCGACGAACCCGCTGATGAGGCGCAGCCCCAGCCTTATGGCAGGCCAGCCGCCCGCGCCGGTGTGCCCGTTCGCTCGGCCGCGCGGGTCGGCTTCGAGCGTGCAGTCCCACTCGCTGTACCGCACGTCCACGGGCAGCACCTCGATGCCGTGGCGCCGCGCGTCCTGGAGGATTTGGTCGGGGGTGTAGAAGCCCAGCGGTTGCGAGTTGATGAGGCTCGCGGCAAACGCCGCGGGCTCGTGGCACTTGAGCCAGCAGGACGCGTACGTGATGAGCGCAAAACTCGCCGCGTGGCTTTCGGGAAACCCGTATGAGCCGAAGCCCTGGATTTGATGGAACAGCTTCTCCGCGAACTCGGCCGAGTAGCCACGCGCCAACATGCCCTGCGTCAGCCGTTCTCGATGCGGCTCCAGCCCACCCCGCCGTTTCCACGCCGCCATCGAGCGCCGCAACTGATCGGCGTCGCCGGGCGAGTAGCCTGCAGCGTCGATGGCGATTTGCATCACCTGTTCCTGGAACAACGGCACGCCGAGCGTGCGCTCGAAAATGGCCTTCAACGCCGGCGGGTAATCGACGGGTTCCAGCCCCTGCCGGCGGCGCAGGTACGGGTGAACCATGTCGCCTTGGATGGGGCCGGGCCGCACGATGGCGACCTCGATGACGAGGTCGTAGAAGCACTTCGGTTTGAGCCGCGGCAGCATCGACATCTGCGCGCGCGATTCGATTTGAAAAACACCAAGCGTGTCGGCCCGTCCAATCATTTCGTAGGTCGCTGGGTCCTCCGCAGGAACGGTCGCAAGGGTCAAATCGTGCCGCCCCTCGCGCTTGAGCATCTCCAGGGTTTTGCGCACCGCGGTGAGCATGCCCAGCGCCAGGCAATCGACCTTGAGCAGCCCGAGCGTGTCGAGGTCGTCTTTGTCCCACTGGATGACCGTGCGGTCGTCCATCGCCGCGTTCTCCACCGGCACGAGGGTGCTGAGGGGGTATTCCGAAATGACGAACCCGCCGGGGTGCTGCGACAGATGGCGGGGGAACATCATCAGCTCGGTCGTCATGGCGACGACGCGTTTGACGATGGGCGCGTTCGGGTCGAAACCCGCCTCGACCAGGAAGCCATCGACCGGCGCTTCGGTGCTCCACGAATCCAGCGTGCTGGCCAACGCGTTGACCTGGTCGGGGGCGAGGCCCAACGCCTTGGCCACGTCGCGCACCGCGCTGCGCCCCCGATAACTCGTCGCGATGCACGTCAACGCCGCCCGGTCCCTTCCGTACCGCTGGAACACGTACTGCAGCACTTCCTCGCGCCGTTCGTGTTCGAAATCGATGTCGATGTCCGGCGGCTCGTTGCGCTCCTTCGAAATGAAGCGCTCGAACAGCATGCCGATGAGGTCGGGTGCAATCTCGGTGATGCCCAGCGCGAAGCACACCGCGCTGTTGGCCGCCGAGCCGCGTCCCTGGCACAGGATGCCTTTGCCGCGGGCGAAACGGACGATGTCCTGGACCGTCAAGAAATACGATTCGTACTTCAGGTCCGCGATGAGGGCGAGTTCCTTTTCGATGAGCGCGCGCGCTTTCTCGGACGCGCCCTCCGGCCACCGCCACCGCACGCCCTCTTCCGTGAGCTGCCGCAACCACGACGTCGGCGTGTGCCCGTCGGGCACCAGTTCCTTGGGGTAGGTGTAGCGCAACTCGGTCAAGGAAAACCTGCAGCGCTCGGCGACGCGCACCGCCTCGGCCAGCAACTCGGCGGGGTAAATCGCGGCCAGCGCACGGCGACTCCGCAGGTGCCGCTCGCCGTTCGGAAAACGAAACGCGCCGGCCTTGGCCACCGTGGTGCGGTGGCGGATGGCGGTCATGACGTCGTGGAGCGCCCGGCGCTGGCGTACGTGGTAGTGCACGTCGCCAGCCGCGACGGCGCGCATCCCCAGTTTGTCGGCCAGCGCACGCAGCCGGCTGCAGCGGCCTTCGTCGTCGGTGCTGCGGTGGAGTTCGACCGCGAGCCAGCAGCGCTGCGGGAACACCTGGCTCACCCACCGCCCGTGTTCCTCGTCGGGAACCTTGCCGGGCACCCACAGCGCCAGGAGGCCCTCAGACGCTTCGCACAGACCCGACAGGTCCGCGCGCGTCAGCCGGTACGAGCCTTTGTCGGCACCGCGCCGCCCCACGGTGATGAGCCGGCAAAGCGCGGTGTACCCGTCGTGGTCGGCCACGAGGAGCACGAGTTTCGGCCCATCGGCCAGCTGGATCTCGCTGCCCACGATGAGCCGCACGCCCAGTTCCTTGGCCGCCTCGTGGGCGCGAACGATCCCGGCGAGCGAACATTCGTCCGTGATGGCCAAGGCGGTGTAGCCCACGTGTGCGGCGCGGTGGAAGAGTTCCTTGGCGATGGACGCCCCGCGCTGGAACGAAAAAGCGCTCAGGCAATGAAGCTCGGCGTAGTCGGGCCAGCTCACGCGAGCGTGCTCGGATGCCGAAACGCCCGAGCGCCTCTCACGCGAAGTACCCGTGGAGCATAAAGGGGCCGCGCTCGCCCGGTGCGGCGTACACCCACATCACCTGCCCGTCGTCCGCCTCCACGATGTAGTAGTCCCGGCGCACGTCGTCGCCGTCCCACCACCCGCTTTCCACCCGCTCGGGCCCGACCAGTACGCGAACGCGCGCGCGCAGCGGCACGGGCTGTTCCAAGAGCCATCCGGGCCGCGCCTCGCCCAGCGCCGCCAGGGGCTCGTTGCGCCCGCGCTGCGTGCGCCAGGCGCGCTCGGGCCGGTGGTCGAAGTCGGTGGCCAGCCCGTGGACCTGAGTGTCGCCCAGGCGCGCGCGCAGCCGTTCGCGCAGCTGGTCGAACGTCAGCGCCCCCGGCGCGTGCTGCTCGAAGAGATCCCCGGACGGCGGCACGAACGGCGGCAGGTCGTTGGCCACCAGGCGCACGGCGCGCACCGGGCCGTTGACGGCGATGCGCTCCAACCGGTGGCGCGCCACGTCGAGCAGCCGGACCGCGTCGCGCTCGGGCGCCAACAGGCCCACGTCGAGCTGGGTGGGCGCGTGGCGGTCGTGCTCGAACACCACGCGGAAGCGCTGCACGCCGCCGTCGCGTGCCCGCACAAATGCAGCCAGGTCGCCGATGAGCCGGCGCAGCGGGAACACCAGCCCGCTCGACAGCTCGATTTCGTGGTCGAACTCGAAGCGCCGGTCGAACACCGTCGGCGGCTGGTACAGCGGCAAAGGCACGGTGCGCCCGCGCAGCGCATCGACCCAGGCGAGCACCTGAGGCGGGAAGCGCCGGGCCACGGCGTCCCGGGGCAGCGCCACCACCTGAGCGAGGCGGCGCAGGCCCATCCGGGTGAAGGCGTGCGCCACATCGGGGTCGAAGCCCGCGGCTTCCACCGGCACGCGCCCGAGCGCCGCGCTGAGCTGCGGTGCGTCGATGGCCACCCCGTCGTGGACGTTGGCGAGCGTGCGCGCGGCCCAGGCGTTCGGCGCGGCAACCAGCCGGTGGCGGAACCCCAGGTCGGTGAGTTCCTGGCGCAGCCGGCGTTCGAAGGCGGGCCATGGGCCGAACAGACTCAAGCTCTGGCCGACCTCCAGCACCACCGCGTCCTCGAACACCAGGCTCACGTGCGAGCTAAAGGCGTACGCCCAAGCCGCCAGCAGGTGGCGATCGCGCGTCAGCGCGGCGGCGTCGAACTCCAGCCATTCCCCGTCGGCGGCCAGCGCCTGGGCGGCCTGGACCGACTGACCCGGTTTCAGGCCGCGCGCGGCGGCTTCGTCGTTGACCGCGTGGACCGTGCGCTTGTGCGCCGGTCCCGTGAGCAGGGCCAGCGGGCGCGCGGACGCCGGGCGCTGCCGGAGCACGCCATCGATGGCGAAATGCGGAAAGACGATGCAGGCCCAGCGCACGGCCGCATCAGGCCAGGGCGAACGGTGGGAGGGGGATGCTGTGCGCCGGCGGATTGGCCCCGCGGCACTTCAACACCCGCACGCGCCGCGGCCGGCCCTGCACGCGCAGGCGCAGGGCCGCCGGAGAAGGGTTGTCGGCGACCCGCTCCGGGCGGAAGGCGAAGCCCAGCGCTTGGCCGGTCTCGCACGCCACCTGAAGCCGGCGCAGCGTCTGGTCGGTGGCGCGGGTCGGCCAGCACAGCACCGCGCCGCACGCGGACGAGCGCAGGCATTGTTCGGCCGCCCACAGCGCGCCCCGTTCGTCGGCCCGCACCACCGCGACGTGGTCGAGCGCCACGCCCGCCAAGTGCCACGCCGGCGCGTACGGCAGGTACGGCGGCCCAACCACCACCACGGGGCGCCGCTCGGCCGTCAGGCGCGCCAGCGTCGGCCACAGCAGGGACAGCTCGCCCACCCCGTCGCAGGCCGTCAGGACCTCGCTGAGGCTCGCCGGCGGCCAGCCCCCGAACGGCAGCACCGCATCGAGCGCGGGAAACCCCGTGGGCTGCGCGGGGGCCTCCGTGCGCGGCGGCGCGTTGCCCCGCCAGACGGTGCGGTCGGCCAGCAGCCGGTCCAGGGGGACGACGGCGCCCATCAGGCGCCCGACCGGATGAGGCCGCAGAACAGGCCCTCGATGGCGAAGTCGGCGTGCCGGGGCACGGTGATGGGTTCGTAGGCCGGGTTGCGCGGCAGGAGCTGGACGTCGCGGGCTCGAATCTTGAGTTTTTTGATCGTGAGTTCGTCGTCGAGGCGGGCGACCACGGTCTGCCCGGAGCGCGCGGTGGCGCTGCGGCGGATGGCCACCAAGTCGCCGTCGAAGATGCCGTCGTCGATCATCGAGTCGCCTTTGACCCGGAGCAGGTAGTCCGGCGCCGGCGAGAAGAGCGCGCGGCCCACCACGGCCTCCTCACCCGCTTCTGCTTCCGCGTCGGCACCGATGGGGCTGCCGGCGGCCACGCGCCCGAGCACGGGCAGGCGCAAGACGTCGCTCGACGGCCGCGTGGGTTGGCGCAGGCGGATGCTGCGTGCAGCACCCGGCACCCGCGTGATTGCCCCGGCTTGTTCGAGCGCCTTGAGGTGGTAGTTGGCCGTGGCGTTCTGGGCGAACCCGAAGGCGGCGCACAGCTCGAGCTGCGTCGGCGGGAAGCCGTCGAGGCGGATTCGCTCCTCGATGAAGCTCAGGATGGCGCGCTGTTGGTGGGTCAAGGGCATGACTAATAGTAGTCAAACAGCAAGGGCGCTAAGCAACCGTTCCGCGCATCAACGGCTTAGGGGGTGAAGCTGTGGCGTCGGGCGAGGTGTACGTCGCAACCGTCGCATCGGATGAGACAAGTCGCGTCGGCCTCATCCGCCACTCGACCCACCGAACGCACTCGCCGGCGAGCAGGAAGCACCCAAGTCATCGACGGGCCAATGACCTCCCGCGCGCCCTCACCGGCGTTTTCGAATCGGAAACGACTTATGCTGCAGCCTGGGTATGGGGATCGAAATCGGCCAAGCGTGCCGTGGGCAGACAAGGCGAGAGGACGTCAGCCGTTGTGAAGAACGTGGACCGCCAAGAACGGCTTGGCTCATGAACGAACCCCGCCGACACCACTACGTGCCGCAGTGGTATCTCCAACGATTCACGGACTGCCGGGGGTTTTTGCACGTCTACGACACCCAGGCCAACACGTGGCGCACGCAGCGGCCGAACAAGGTCATGCGCATCAACGACTACTACCGCCAGTCGTGGGCTCCCGACGGAACCGACCCGGTTGGCCTTGAGCGTTTTCTCGGCGCCGAACTGGAGCCCTTGGGCCAACAGGCCATCGACAAGGCCCTGCTCGGAACGGAGTCGCTCGATGCAATCGAATCCGCTGCACTCCTGACCTACATCGAATTTCAATGGATGCGGGTTCCGCGGCAAGCGCAGCGCGTCAAGGCACGCCTGCACGCTCTGTTCCTGGAGCACGCTCCCCCAGACGTGCGGCGCGCCGTGGCATCCGGTCGCCTGCGCGTTCACATCGAAGACTTCGTCCGATTCGACTTCTTCCGGAATGCGATGACCACCCTATCGCCGTACTTCATGGCTATGAGCTGGGCGGTCATCGAATCGGACGGCAAAATGCCGTTCATCACTACCGACAGCCCGATACACTTTTTCAACGCTGCCGTTCCGCCACCCGCCGAACCCGGATTAGCTCAAGCTGGCACCGATGTGCTGTTCCCGCTCAGTCCAGACCGTCTGCTTATGATGCGGCATCCCGACTACGACAGCGGCAAGCTCGGCGCACTCGACACGATTACGAACCTTCCCGACGACGTACACATTCGGGTCAAACGCGGCCGTCAAATGACCCGTGAGCAGGTCGTCCGAATGAACTACGTGATGCTGATGCTCAGCCATCGGACCGTCGTCTCAAACAGCAAACAAGCGATTGCGGCTTGCTTGGAAAAGGCGGTGTTCCGGACCTGAGCTGGCCGTCGGACATCTGCACACAAGAATTTAGGAAGACAGCTGGGCTCCCGCCCGGCGGCTGGCCTTCTTGGCTTCCTTCAGCCGCACCTCGAACTCGTCCGACAGCGCCGACACGCTCGTGCCACACCGGGCGCACCAGTCCCGCAGCTGCAAGAAGTCCTGCCGGACCAGACCGCGCTCCACGGTCGAAACGAAGGTCTGCGGGCGCTTGAGTTTTCGAGCGAGCGCGGCCTGCGTGAGTCCGGCACGCAGCCGCAACTCTCGCAACAGGGAGACCAGTTGGGCGTGTTCGGGGCGGTGAATCGACTTGGGCATGGGCCGCGCACTGACGAAGCGGCTTCTGACCCTATACCTGAGGTTCGGTTAAACGAACTTCGTTAAGGTGAAGTTCTTTTATTTCGGTAAATTTGCATGGTACGTTCCGACCCAGTTCAACCGGGAGGAACCCCATGCTTCGTATCCTTGGGACGTTGTTGTTCACCGCGCTGCTGGCGGCGCTCACCGCGTGCGGGAGCCACCAGGAGCCACCTGTCCAGAGCACGGCGACGCCACTGCTGGGCGCCTACCGGGCGCCCGACGGCGCGGTCGTCGAATTCCTGGCAGACGGCCGATTCCGCACGTCGGGGGCGACGGCCGGGCGCTTCACCGTCGAGGGCAACCGAGTGGTCCTCGACTTCAACACCGGCAAGGCCCGAACCGGCGAACGGCTCGGTCCCGACGTCGTGCGGCTGGATGCAGAGGGTATGTCCGTGAGGTTCTACCGCCTCGGTTCCGCAGCGGCCCAGACGCCTGAGGCCACCCAGGCGCCGCCGCCCCCGCCCGAGCCGGCCAAGCCAGTGCCGGACCGCTCGGTGCCGTTGACCCAGTACACGCCGCTGGCCGAGCCCGACGCGCTCCCGTGGCTCGCCGCAGCCTTCTCCGAACGTCCTCTGACCGAGGACGAAAAACTCTTGCTGCTGCCGGGCGGCGAAGGGGTGGCCGATGCATTCGCCCGGAAAGACCTGGTGGACCGCCAGTTGCCGGCGCTCGACGCGCGGCTGGAAGCGCTGAAGAAGTCGCGCTACGTCCGGTTCACCGCGACCACGGTGCCCTCCAACGGCGCCGCGGCCGACGCCAACGGGGCGGGTGCCATCTGGCTCGTCAACGGCGCTTCCGGCGGCCGCGTGGTGCTGGAGCCCTATGACCTGGAAAGAAAGGGCTTTCCGGTTCCTTGCCTCAACCGCGGCGGCCTCGCCTCCTTCCGCGGCGGCGCGAACGCGACGTTCCCCTTCGACGCCCCGGAACGGGGCTGCCTGCTGCCCGTGGCCGACGAAGCTGCCGCCCGAGTGCTCGAAGCCGCCCGGGTGAAGTTCGGCGGGTTCTACCTGCGGGCGGACGTCTACGCCTTCGTCGCTGGGGCGAACGACGGTTCCGTGGAACTGGTGCCGGTACGCCTGGTCGTGTCGGTGCTCGACCCGGCGGACCCGGGGCACCGCACGGTCCTCGGAACGGCCTCGGTCGAACTCTGAGCCGGGTGTGAGTCATTCCTGGCATGCACGGGCCAACCAGTCCACGGCGGCGGGCAGCCAACGCGCGGCGTCTGGACCAACGGCCTCACCGCTGACCAACGCGTCGCGCAGGGCTCCGGGAACGCGGTCCGCCGGGATGCCCCGAAGCGACTGCAGGACTTGGGCGTGGAAGTGCGCGCGGGCGCGCTTCAGCCCCTCCTCACCGCCGGTCAGGGCCGGCGGTGCGGCGTGGAGCCGGGCGGCGTCCCGCACCGCGCCGGCGATGGACTGGAGGGCGAAGTACACCGGGTCAGGGGTTCGGCTCGACTTTGACGCGCGCCTCGACCTTTCGGAGGCCGTAGATTTTTCCGACCTCGCGCACCACGGCGTCCAACGCCGATTGCGTGCGTGCGGTACCGGTCAGGGTGGCGACGCCCGCCACGACGGAGGCCTCCATCCGGACGTAGGGCTCCACGTCAGCTTGGCGCAGGCGTGCCCGCACGGCCGCGGTCGTCCGCGCGTCGGCGGTGTCCGTATGGACCGCCTCGTCCAATTCGTCGAGGTCCACCGCGCGGGCCGAAGAAACGGCCAGCCCCAAGAGGCTGGCCACAAACACAAGCGACAACGCGATTCTTTTCATGGTTGTGGTTCGCCCCGGAGGGGAGGCGTCGGCGCGGCCACGTTGCCGCGCCACCATGCTGAGAGGAACGGCAGCGCCGGGGCATTCCCAGATGGGAATGGACGGGAAGGTCTGTGGACGACCTACACGACTCGCTGATTCGCACGCTCTACGGCGAACTCGCCCAGAGCACCGACTGGGCTCAGGAATTTCTGGCCGGCCTGTGCCGGGCCACCGGCAGCCACGCCGGAGCCGTGGTTCTGTCGGACTTGCGTGCGCGTCGGGATTCGATGCCAGCGTTTTTCGGGGCGCAGGACGCCTCGGCGGTGGCCTACGAGCGCCACTACGCCGAACACAACCCGTGGCGCCGAGCACACGCCAGCGCACCGCGCCCGGCTGGCTCGGTCCTGGTGTCGGACGACCTCGTGCCATACAGGGACCTCCGCGAAAGCCTGTTCCACCGCGATTTCCTGCGACACCTCGGGCTCGACCACGGCGTCGGACTGGTGGGCGTGAGTTCGCCCACCCACCTGGGCAGCCTGACGCTGCTGCGCACGCACCGGCGCGGCGCGTTCGGGGCCGACGAGGTTCGGTTTCTGACCCGCATCGCAGAGCACTGGTCGAACGCATGCCGGTTGCGGGCGCGCCTGGAGGGGTTGGACGGCGAACCACCCTTCGCCGCGGCGTTCGACCGCCTGGCAACGGCGGTTCTTCTGCTCGGCGAAGACGGGGCCGTCCTCCGGGTCAACGCCGCGGCGGACGCACTCTTGAGGTCCGGCGACGTGCTTCTCTTGCGAGGAAAACAGGTGGCGGCGCGACACGGCGCTGCCCGGTTCACCCTAGCCCGAGCCATCGACGCGGTACTGGCCCGTTCGTGCGCCGCCGTCGAACTGGTCCCCCTCCACGACGCCGCTGGTATCCTCGTCGCACAGGCCGCCGTACACCGACTCGCGGCCAGCCCCCACCGCGCGGCGTGCGCGGCGCTGTTCGTGCAGTATGTGGGGGGCATGCCTGGAACCGGCGCGGCGGAAGAAGCCCTAAGAAAAACTTATGGGCTCACCGTTAAGGAGGCCTTGTTCGCGGTACGCCTCGCGGACCTGCGGCACCTCGGCGACACCGCCGCCGAGTTCGGGTGGACGGTTGGCGGCGCTCGACAACGGCTCAAAACCATTCTCGGCAAGACCGGCACGGCGCGCCAGGCCGACCTTTTCGCACTGATGCGGGCAATGGCGGCGGCATTGGGACAGTGATTGCAGCGCCGTTTCCGGCGAACCAGCGTCATCCAACCACCCCAACGGCTCGGTCGAAGACGACGAAGAGCCCGCCCGAAATCAACCGCGAAACCTTACATCCAGCGACGGCTTCTCCAACCAGGTCGCATAGGTATCGACTTGGCACTAAGCTACTTCCAGGCACCGCCGTTCACCAGTTGGCGAATACGACTCTTTGCGTCAAAAAAACTTGGCAAAGCGGAACAGTCTGCCGCCTAAACCCAAATTGCCTGAGCTACGGAGAAGAAATATGACAACAATTCTCACCCTGTATAACCATAAAGGCGGTGTGTCTAAAACAACGACCACATTCAATCTAGGCCATGCAATTGCTGAGAAGTACGAAGTCAAAGTCCTATTGGTTGATGCTGACCCACAATGCAATTTGACGGAGCTTGCACTATCACCGGTTATCGAAAAGCTAGATTCAGAAGCACAAAAGACCGGCAAGGAAAACAAACTACCTGGCTCCACCATACTGGACGCGCTGGGCCCCCGCTTTGCTGGCGACCGTTCCACGGTGGACGTAGATGCGATCGAGCTCGTTCCGATTAATGGGAGCGATGATCGGGTTTTCCTCTTCAGGGGCGACATTGCTCTAAGCCAAGCGGAAGACACCCTGTCTCAAGCTCACAGCATGAGAACCAGCAACGAGATACATCAAAAGCGCAATTATGTTGCTTTTCATGACATGCTGCGGCGCTTGGGCGCGAAGCATGGTTTCTCACACATACTAGTGGACGTGGGGCCCAGCGCCGGCG
Source organism: Lysobacteraceae bacterium SCN 69-320 (assembly GCA_001725155.1). GTDB lineage: Bacteria > Pseudomonadota > Gammaproteobacteria > Xanthomonadales > Rhodanobacteraceae > Tahibacter. Next base: position 31,680 of record MEFP01000003.1, read on the forward strand.
CATTGACCCGTACTTGCTTCCTGGCCGCAGACATGTTTGTAGTCCCGGTTTTTCCGGATCGCTTTAATCACCAGGCAATTGGATCTCTAAGCAAAATTATCGCGAAATGGGTCGAGGAAAACTCAACGATAGTCGCTGACTTTCAGAAGCTTGGACTCAACGTTGCTAGTGGCTGCCCACAGTTTCGAGGACTCATTGTCCAACGCTTCCAGAAGTACCGCAATGAACCAAAACCAGCTTTCGGTCATTGGATAAAGCTTATACCTGAAAGAGTTAAGGCCGAACTACTCCCTTCGCTGGTGGAGGCAACCCACAACAAAGAAGTGGTAGCAGACTACTGTTGGAACGACCCAATAATCGCGCAAATTGCTGATTTCGCGAGCCTTGGCCCCATGATGCTTACCTCAGGAAAAGCAGTGTGGAAGCTGACTCAGGGAGATACAGGCTGGGCTGGGACTGTATGGACTGAGCGCAGCGAGAAGATGCAAGAATTCCGAAGCCTTTTCTTTGACATTGCAGACAAGGTCAAATAGCCCATGGACGGACTAGAGCCGCAGACCGCGACCCTCGACTACTCCACGGTCGCATTTTTAGATGTTCTCGGCTTTTCTGCCATGGTCGAACACGACAGCCGAGGAATCCCTAAGTATCTCCCAATATTCATCCACGCCATCGAACAGGTCAACGACTCCATTGCAAATAAGGCCGTGGAAGTAAAAATGTTCTCGGACTCCATTGTGCTTTCAGCCGCACTCAATCCTCAGAACGTCGTTGATGTCGCTTTGGCGGTCTCCGAACTACAAAGATGCTTCCTACGCGAGGGAATCCTACTTCGCGGCGGCATCGCAATGGGAAAGCATTTTTCAACACCCACAGTAATTTTCTCTCAAGGACTAGTTGCCGCCTATCATATCGAAAGCAAGATAGCCCGGTTTCCCCGCGTCGTCATGAGTGAAGACTTACTGAACTATTTTTGGCATGCAGAAGAAACAACCCCAGAAATGAGAGATAAAATTCGCGCGGAGGTCGTTTCCGATCGCGACGGTGCAAAACTTATCCATTATCTTGGCAATAAAGACCAGTTTGAAGCGCTAAGAGAGAAAATCTTGATAACCGTCAGCACGAAAACTTCGCCGTCTGAAACCATCATCGAAAAAATTCGCTGGCTTTTCGACTATCACAATTATTGCGCGGCAGCGCATGGATTCCAGCCACTGACCAAAGAAGCAGCCTTTCCCACCGATTTTTCAAGCCTTGAGGATATCAAGTAGTTCAACTGTGAAACCCCAAGAAAGCTATCTCGTGGCTAGATGAAGTTGCGCCAACAAGAATCTAGTCCAGCGCGCCAGGCTTTGTTCCAACCTGGCGCCGAACCAGCGTCAACGATGAACCAGCCAAAACATGCCGAATGTTTGCTTCCACGAGGAGTTTTGGCTTCGCGCAGATCACTCTCGCAACAGCCGCGCCGATGCGCATCAACGCGTTCAGACATTGACAACACGTCCGAATACCCCCTCTTTAGAGGCGTCGGCGCTTGCTCGCCCTGTTGCCAGCGAACTCAATGCGCAATCCACGTTTCCCGCTGCGCGAGGGCTTTTTCCAGCCCCCCCCCGGGCCGTGGCGCGCTCGATGCGGGGCAGCTACTCGCATGTCGGGCGAGCTCCGCCGTTAATAAGCTGCCGCACCGCTGACCAATTGCGCCGCCAAATGGCAATGCCCAACGAACTGCGGCAGCGTGCGTCCTTTGCGGCCACATCGCCCCCGAGCTATACGAGTTGGCGGCTGGTGCGATAGTGCATATTCGTGCGGCGGCGTGGCCAACTGGTCGCACTGTACGTTCGGACGCTCAGCGGGCGGTGAGAGCCGTTCGAGCGCGCAACCAAAACGATTTTCTGGGGAGATGCGCGTACGTCCAGTTGTCCCTCGCCGAGCCGACTTCTGGGGGAATGTTGTTGATGCGATTGGGAGGCCGGCGACGGCGCCGCCGGCGAAGAGGTTGACGAATCGCCGGCAATTGCACCAAACTCGACCGCGTTGACGAAATGCGGATTTTGCACCATGACCCTGCCGACCCCTGCGAGCTTCAATCCTGAGTTGTCCTCGGAACGCCTGCAGCAGGTGGCCGATTGGCTCTTGGAAGAACTCTTCGCCACACAAGACGACTTGGTCCGCGGCACGGACAACGCATACACGCAGGGCACAACAACGTTCGGACGACAGCACCAGCGCATCCTCGCCGAGTGGCAGTCGAAGGAACACCCCTGGCTCGGCATGCTCAACACCAGCTATGCCATGGTCTTCACCATCGGCGGCGTGCCCTGTCGGTTCAGCAACGACAACCCCGACAATCCATCCAAAGACGCGGTACTCGGGATGAACCCGTACCAGTCGTCCTTTGCCGGGTTCGCGCAGGACGGTGAACCCGCCAAGTATTGCTTCGTGGTGGACCGCGGGTTCGAGGGCCTAGCCGACCCCTACGTGGCACTCGATGGCTATTCGTCGGACGGCGTTCACCTGTGCCGCTGGACCTCGGACTCCGTACGCGCGTTTCGTTCCGAGAACGCCGAACGGCCCGCGTCCGTCGAAATCAAAAAGGCCCCGCTCGGACCGAAGCAGCCGCCGCGGGATTTCGACCAGGACGACGCCGCCGCAAACGACGATCCGCTTGATTCGCCGTGATGACCCGGTTCGTGGGAGCGAGCCTTCGGCTCGCTCGTCTTTTCCATGGGCACTCGCTCGCCGACCTCGGCGAACGGGTGGGCGTGTCCAAGCAATTTCTCAGCCGCGTGGAAACCGGCTCCGAGCCGGTTTCGAGCGCTCTTGAAGAAACTTTGGCCACCGAACTCGACGTGCTCCCGGAGTTCTTCCATTACGTCGAGCCCAACCCCATCGCCGATGAGCAGTGTCATTTTCGGAGCAACCTGACCACCAAAGCCGCGCTGCGCCAAGTGGCCCGTGCGCGCGGCGAAATGCTCAAGAGCCTGGTCGGGGTGGTGGACGAACACGTGGCGCTGCCTCGGTACAAGATGGCCGAAGCCGAGGCCGATTCCACCGAGGCCATCGAGCGCGCCGCGGAGCTGTTCCGGTCGATGTTCGGCCTGGGGGTTGGCCCCCTGAGCAACGTGCTTCGCATCGCCGAAAACGCTGGGGCGGTGGTGATGCGGGTTCGCGGCCTTGCACCGGACATCGACGCCATCTCTTTTGCGACCGAGCGGCCGTTGATCGCGTTGAACGACGATGGCCGTTCCGCGTGCCGCAAGCGCTTCGGCATCGCGCACGAGCTTGGGCATTTTGCGCTCCACATCGGTGTGCTGACCGGCGACCGCTTGACCGAGACTCAGGCAAATCGATTCGCCAGCGCGCTCCTGATGCCGCGCCACGCGTTTGCGGCCGAGTGCCGGCAAGCGCTTCGCGGCACGCGATTGAACTGGCCCGGACTTTCACAGTTGAAGATGCGTTGGAAGGTGTCGAAAGCCGCCATCATTTACCGGGGCCGCCAGCTCGGTGTGTTTTCCGAAGAGCACGCTCGCGCCGGCTACATCGGCTTGAACCGCCATGGTGAGGCGCTGCAAGAGCACGAGGACGCGACCATGCCCCACGAGGAACCCGAGGTCATCGCCGACAGCCTTAAACTGATGCGGGAGCGCCTGGGCTTGCCGGTGGCCGCCATCGCGCGAAAGATGCGCGTGCAGCCTCGCCTGCTGGACGAACTGCTCATGCAACAACCAGAAATGCCGACGGGCAACGTCGTAAACTTGTTCAAATAGTCTTGCTGCTCCACCCGCAGTCTGTCCGACTGCTGCCGACTCAGTGCAAGCTGAGCACCGCCGCGCACCATCGGTCCAGTACCCCAGAGCTGGCGCCCGCTCGGTGCGCCTCGACCAAGCAGCGCTCGACGAACAGGGCGTTCTTGTCCAGGCTGGAGGCCTGACCGCACGACACGCGTACGCGGTCTTTGATTTGACGGAGGGCGTCGTCCCCGATGCTGGCGACCAAGTCAGCTTTGACCGCTGCCGACAACACGGTGGGCCACTGCGCGTAGCCGGCGTGCCAAACCACGTCCGCGGGAAACGCATCTGCATCAGGGGTTCCCAACAGCCGAAGCAGTTTTCGGTTGTCGCTCTCGTGGCGCGTTCGGTGCTTCGGGCTGCAGTGGGCGTCCGAGTCGAAAGCCACGAAGACCGGCATGCCCAGTTCCTGCGCTACCACCAGAGGTCGAAGCAATCGGGATTTGCCGTCCACCGGTACGACATGCAGCCCCTTCTGCCGAAACGAAGACATCAGACCTTTCACCGACATCCAGGTCATCAAGTAGGCCGCGTCCTCGGAGCCCTCGACCAGCACAACGCCTCGGGCGAAAAACAGCTCGTTGATTTGCGGGCGCAGCAAGTCGCCCAGGCGAGCTGCAGCCGCGTCGGGCCGCTCCGGCTGGCCCGCGTCTGCCACCGCGCATCGTTCCACGAATCGGGCGAACGTCAACGCGTGGGCCGATGCACTCCCGGCTGCCGCGGACCGGCGCACCATGCGGACGCCCTCGAAATGTTCACCACTGACGAAGTACGGACTGTGGGTCGTCAACAGGATTTGCGCGTTCGCCTCGGACAAGGTGCGAAACACTTCCGCCAAGTGCCGGGCCTGGGGCGGGTGCTGATAAAGCTCGGGTTCTTCGCATCCGAGGATGAGGGTCGGTGCATCGGCTTCGGCCTCGCGCGCACTGGCCAGTTCCTGCAGGAGCGCCATCAGATAGGACCGCTGAAACCCATGGCCGAACCGGGCGAGGTCTCCGGAAAACTCTCCTTCCGACACGCTGGCCCGCGCCGTCGGTTCGCGGACGTTCACGGCGCCGCCCAACCACGCGAGATTCACCGCGGCGTCCGGATGGCACCATTCGACCAACCGACCCGTCAGCGCCTTGCTCACGGCTTCCAAGGCGCCTTGCCGCTGAGCCAGTAGGGTTTGGTAGCGCTCGCGCAGGTCGGCTTCCAGCGCGGCCAGTTCGTCCTTGAAGTTCCACTGGGCGCGCACCGTACGCGCGAGCAACTTACCGAGGGCGCTGTCCCGCCCCTCGGCCTGCTCCTGCGTCGCGTCTTTCACCGCGGGCACATACACCCATTGAACGTAAGCCGCTAATTTCGAAGCGCCGGCAATGCCGTAGAACGTGTCTTCGCTCTCCAGCAGCACCCCCAACTCGGGATGCGCGGCTTCATACGCGCTCAACGCTTCGGCCTTCGCATCCTTCGACCGCGCGTTGGCAGGAAGCTCCCCGAATACCCCTCTCAACCGCTCATACTCGGCATTGATTTCTGGTGCACCGGCTCCGTCCTTGTGAAGTCGAAAGAACGGTGCAAAGGCCGCCATGGCCAGACGCGAACCGAAGTGGACGACCTTGGCCGCTTGTTTGGCCGCATCGAAGGTCGCCCGCGCGGAAACCACAAGTTCACCGTTCCGAACGTAGTGGCTCAACTCCCTCTTCGCCGACTCGGACAGCTCGTGAAAGGTGAGCGATACGTCCACCGGCTCGGCGGTGTTTTTGCGGTGAAAATCCTGCTCCGAGAGTTCAGCAACATCGGTCGCGTTGCTGGATTCCCGAAAAAAGACATTGAGCGCAGCAAGGACTGTTGATTTACCCGCACCGTTGGGGCCGACGAACGAGGTCAGCGCGTCGAGTTGAATGGTTGAATCAGAGAAACCCCGAAAGTTTCGGATGCGAATGGTTTTTATGCGCACAGCCGGTTCCCCAGAAGGGACTGTCTTAACCCTATGCGCCATACCGCGGCAGCCCCTATCAGCCGTGTCCGATACAGAACCGGAGGACGCCCGTCAAAACGCCGACTCGGAAATTTCCGATGGCAGTCCCGGAAAACGCCCAATGCACCGACCCGGTATAAAGAGCCATCCTCGCGCGTACGGGGGGGTGAGAGGTCCGACGCCCTCGTGCCAGAGACTACTCGTCCACAACCGACCAAGAATTCCATGGCGACGAAGACTGCCGCATCTGCGAAGACGGCCCCATGAGAAAAGAGACACCGTGCGCTTTTGATAAGCCCGGGACGACACCAGCGTCAAGGCCGTCAGCACGCGCATCGAAAAGGACTACGGAGTTCCTTCCGGCAGCCTTGCCATGAAGAACCCGGCGGCAAGAAGGCGCGGTCCGACACCGTTGGACGAGAACGCCCTGGCTAAGCCGAGGCACGACCTTTCAGCGTCGCCTGTTGTACGCAGTTCAACTTTTAAACGGGAAGCACCACATGTGGCGCGATAGCGAGAGCGAACACGACTTCTTAAACTTCACGGAACTCGCCGACCAGATTGCGACGCTGTCGACTAACAGGTCCCTGCTTCCGATATCAATCGGGGTCTTTGGGACGTGGGGCACCGGGAAATCCACAGTTCTCAAGCTCGTTGAGGCACGTCTAGGGAAAACGGGCGATATCGGGTCGCCAGACGGCGCACCCATAGTTGTGAAGTTCGACGCGTGGATGTATCAGGGCTTTGACGACGCACGAGCAGCGCTGATGGAGGTCGTCGCCTCGGAGCTGATCGAGAAAGCTGAGGGCAATAAGGGACTGGTCGAGAAGGCCAAGGATTTTGCTTCACGCATCAACTACTTCCGAGGCATCGGCCTGATCGCCGATTTTGGTCTTGGCATGGCGATGGGAATCCCGCCTGGTTTGCTCACCAGCGCTGGTGCCGCCGTATCCGCCATATTTTCTGGCTCGGGAACTCAAGAGCAACTGGATGAGGTGAAGAAGGACGCGGCCGAAACCCGAAAAGGGCTGTCCTCACTCATCAAACCTAGCGAGAAGAAAACGCCACCGAAGGAGATTGCCAAGTTCCGGAAAGAATTCGGCGAGCTTTTGACGGAACTTAATACCACGCTCATCCTCTTCGTTGACAACCTCGACCGATGCTTGCCCGACGTAGCGATCGGGACGTTGGAAGCCATTCGGCTTTTTCTCTTCATGCCAAGGACGGCTTTCGTCATTGCTGCCGACGAGGACATGATTCGTCATTCGGTCGCAAAGCACTTCCGCGACCCCAACGCATCGCATGTACGCGATTACCTCGACAAAGTTATCCAGGTGCCGCTGCGTGTTCCTCAGGCCAGCGAGGAAGATTTGCGCGCTTACATGTACTCCCTGTTCGTCGAATCTGCAGCGCCGCTTCGCCTGGAGTCGGTTCAGAAAGTGCTGATGAAAGCCCTCCAGGAAGGCTGGAAAGGCGCAAGCTTTGACAAGGCGGAAATCTCGAAATTGGCGGGTGAACCGAAAGGACTACTCGACAATCTCGCCATCGCGGATCATCTGGCACCGATTATGGCGACCGCGCCGAAGATCCAGGGCAACCCGCGCATCGTCAAACGCCTACTCAATGCCATCTCGCTGCGTCGCGTCATCGCAAGCAATCGTAAAATGAACGTTGACCTCGCGACGCTTGCCAAGCTTGCGATTTTTGAGCGATGTACAGACGAACCGGCCACCCTCCACCTTTACCAGCTGATCATGGAGGGCAAGGACCCTAATGCGGTCTTGCTTCCGCCTTCCGGCAAAGGAAAAGCCGCTGAACTGCCGGATGCCTGGAAACCCCATGGCGAGTTCGTTGAAAAGTGGCGCCGGATTGAGCCGCTGTTCTCGGCGCCGGAAAAGCTCCGACCTGCTGTCTTTCTAAGCCGGGATGTCATGGCACCCGCCAAGCCGCGATCCGGGATGAGCGAACGCGCGCGCGAGGCGTTGGCAGGCCTGCTCACCATCGACTCCGTCATCTCACCAATCGGTGATTCCATCGTTCAAGGCTTGCACGGTCCTGAACGCCTTATGGTCATGAGCGCGCTTATCGAGACCTTACGGTCCCAGGATTTCGCGAAACCGGTCCAGGGACTCTATGGCGCTTTTCTGCTTGCAAAGGCTCATTCGGAGGCCGCCACAATCCTCAAGGCATTCGTCGATGGGCTCAAGCGCGAAGGCATGGACAAAGGCACGCTTTTCGTCCTCAGAAAAGTGCAGGAGTTGAACTAAGCATGGGCACATCTCGCGCCAAACCTGACGCACCTCCGTCCGCCCCACTTGTGCCGCCCTGGGCCAATGAGGATCCACCAGCGCCTCCGCCTATTCCTCCCAAGCCCGAACCAGCCCCTCCCGCTGACGATAGCCCCGATGACGAGGTGGCCGAGCCCAGGCGCTACGCTGGGTATCGCGTTGCCCTCGGCCGCTTCGTGAAATCGGGAAACGCGGACGATGCCCGAACTGCGCTCGGCCGCTGGGCGGCGCGCTCTTCAGGAGGCAGCAGCGCCGGTGCGCAGCGACTTGGCCGAGCAACTAGAACCGGCGGGGGTGCGATTTCCGGATTGGCTCGCGCCATCGCGGGGGTTGGTCCAGAGTCGGGCGCCCTCGACCTCAGAACCCTTGCCGGTCAGCCGGTTGACTCCGCCATCGCCGCAATTCTCGATGCATTTATGCCGGCGGGGATCATCGACGAGGTGGTCGCGCGCTTGGCTGTCGAGCATGCGCTTGCCACGGCGCTGAAAGGCGTGGACACCTTCGACCCATCGCAGCTCAGTGGCAATGCCGTCAAGGTTGCAACGCTCGCCTATGTGGCCGAGCTGGTGTTCGCCCAAGTTGTCGGCGATGCAGGCCGTTCCATCGCGGCGGCCGGACCTGTGGCCGCCGCGCAACGAGAACGCGACATCCGGCGCTTGGTCAAGGAAGTGGTCGATTTCGAAGGCGGGCCGCTGATCAGCGACGACAACACCGTTCTGACGGCGAAGAAGATGACGGGGGTGGTTTCTCGCCTGGTCCGAGAGACACTCAAGGAGATGGCCTCGTGGTCCGATTGAACCCAATCCGCGTTCTTGCAACACCCAGTCCGACCCGTGCAGCGGCCGCGATGGGCCACGGACAATTCGGCATCGCACTCCATCAACGCGGGACCGCTGATGTTGCCGGCTTGGGCGCTGCCCTTGCGGAGAGCGTTATGGGGCTTCCCCAAACCCCATCCGCTGTTGCCTGGGATTTTTTGTCCATAGCGCTCGCTGTGTTTGCCGCCGACCGATTTGTAGTGCGGAATCAATTCGCGGATGCGTGGACGCGCACGATCTCGTTAGAGGTAGAACTGGCCGATCCTGCGGCCTGGTCGGGGCTAGAAGCCAGCTTGGAGGCAACACTGAGGTTCCTGACGAGCGACATTTGGTATATCCGGTTTCGACCCGGGGGACTGCCGCCGCCGCCCGTCCCGGCAAAGCCCACCGATCGAGACTGCGCCTGCCTTTTCTCCGGTGGTCTCGACAGCCTCATTGGGGCGCTCGATGCGAAAAAGAACAAGCGAAAGCCGCTTCTGGTGAGTCAAGCATCTCCGAAGGAGGGCGGGCCACAACGCTCGTTAGCCGCTCGAATTGGCCTTGAAGCCCATCGTTTCGAAGGAAAGGCCTCCGAAAAGTGGCAAGCGCCGTACGAGCCTTCGTCGCGGGCGCGCTCCATCCTGTTTCTCGGCTACGGGGCCGTCGTTGCATCGACGCTGAGCGCGACCGCTCCGGTAGACCTCTTGGTGCCAGAAAATGGCCTCATTTCCATCAATGCTCCCTTAACCCTCAGGCACGTCGGCAGCCTGAGCACGCGAACCACGCACCCGCACTTCATCTCGTCGCTTCAAGCGATTTTCGATGGCGTAGGGTTAAATGCCCGAATGACCAATCCCTATGGCTTTGCAACCAAGGGGGAAATGCTCAAGAATTGCAAAGATCGGGACGTAGAGAAGATTGCGGCCGACTCGTATTCCTGTGGCAAGGGGAAGCGGTTGAACCAGCACTGCGGGCGTTGTGTTCCGTGTCTGATTCGACGAGCTTCGTTCCATGCGGCGGGGTTGCACGACGACACGAAGTATCATGTGGACGACTTGTCCAACCAAGCCCTGTACGCGGACGTCGCAGCGACGCGGATTGCTGCAGCCAACGTCAAGTCCGCCGACTTGGCCCGTTGGGTATCGGCTGCAGGCCCACTGCCGCACGATGCCCCTTCCCGCTCGGCGTACACAAGCGTGGTCCGGCGCGGCACTATTGAGTTAGCGAAGTTTTTCCAAACCGTTCATTGGGCATGATTGATCTGCACTGCCATCTCGACTTGTACCCGGATCCCGCGGCGGTGATCGCGCGGTGCGTCGAACGCAAAACGTACGTGCTGTCGATAACGACCGTGCCTAAGGCATACCGACACACTCATCGGCTCGCGTTAGGCGCAGGGAGAATTCGGACGGCCTTAGGTCTTCACCCGCAGTTGGCGGCAACGCGGACAAGTGAAATGGGATTGTTCGAAGAATTGCTGCCATCTACATCGTTCGTCGGAGAGATTGGCTTGGATGGCTCATACGAGCATCGGTCAACGTTGTCGGTGCAACGTGCGGTGTTCCAAGACATCATGGACCTGTGCGGAAGGGCGGGTGGGAAGACGATTTCGATCCACAGCCGGGCCGCTGTGAACGAAGTTCTACAAACCATTGCGCCATATGCCTCGTCTTGCCGTCTCGTACTTCACTGGTTTGTGGGAACACCGCGACAGGTGGCCCGAGCCGCCGAAATGGGCTGCTGGTTTTCGGTAGGACCTGCAATGCTCACAAGCGCCCGCGGCAGGGCATCGGTTGCGGCAATGCCACCTTCCAGAATCCTTCCAGAGTCCGATGGGCCATTTGGGTCTTTAGATGGCGAAGCCCTCAATCCCTGGGACGCGTGGCTGATGGTTGCCCAGCTTGCTGACCTTTGGAACAAGCAAGAAGACGAAGTCGGTAGGGCAATGTTTCAAAATTTCCGATCGCTTCTCACTTTCGATACAGCAGCGTAGCTGGAGAGTGCGAGCACTGCCAAACAACGTACCTGCCGCCTGTTTCCTGCGTAACGTAGTCGTCCAGACACTGCAGGGCGACCGCCTGCATGAGCACCGTCCTCTGCGCCGCCCAGGCGCCCCTGGTCAACAGAGGCACCGGCCAGACGCGCGCATCACCCCGGTCGAGCGGTTCGCGTACCGCGGCGTGCTGGAGGAGCCAGGCCTCGTCGGACGTGTCCGAAACCGCGACCGGGGTTGGCCCATCGGAACAGTCCTAGGACTTGGTCAAGCAGGATTGGCTGGCCAACTTTGCGGCAATAACCAACTGGTTATTCCTACAACTATGGCCAGTCGGTCCTACAGAGATTGGCCAACCCAATTTTGGCGGACAATGCGACGCCGTACCGCGCACCTCTGGTGCGTCGGCGACCTATTCCACCTAAAGGTCATCCGGCAGCGCAGCGGTCTCATGGGCGCGCTGGATGAGGTGGCGTTCCAACGGGGCGTATTCGCCCCACTCGCCGTTTTTCCAGAAACGGCCGGTTGCGATGAAATCCCCGTACCGCGCCCAGAGCGCTTCCGTGAGCGCGGGAAGGTTTGACGGCGGAATGTCGGGGAAAAGGCCTTGGGAAACGTACAGCGTGTTGCGCCGTTTGGCCTCGCTGTAAAACGCATCGGCTGCCGTCAATGGTCCATTGCCCGCCGATAAAAGCGCTACCGTTTCATCGATGGTGTAGCACGGCTTGATCAGCAGGTGGCGGTCTTCCGGCATCTCGTCGCGGATGGCTTCGAGAAGCCGGTGAAGGTCGCCCTTCCCCACGCGCGCTGACGTTTGCGCGCTTTCTTTTGGGTTGCGCAGGGCACCAACCAGAAACGGCCACGTGGGGCCGTACTTGGTCTGCTGCCACTCTTTGAGGATGCACAGCCAAACGGGCATCGGGAGAAGCCCCATCGCGCCCACGCAAGGGGCGCCCCGTTCCTAGTGTGGCATCACGATCCAACAACGGCGACGGCCCACAGTGCTGAAGCCAGGCGTCAAGATGACGGCGCCTCTCCCCGCAACGATGCCCCTTTCAGTTCGATCGCGTTTGCCCTGCTGACCAGCCGGTCCACAATGCCCCGTGCCACCGGCCCACCACCGAGCCAGTTTTCCCAGTCCACGACCGGCCGGCTGGAGCACACCACAAACGACGCCTTGCCGTCGCGCTTCAGAATCAACTCCTCCAGCCGCGCCACACCGTGGGCATCCAGCGGATGGTGCGCCCACCGGTCGAGGACGACCAAATCAGCGCGGGTGAGATCCGAAATAAAGCGGAAGATGCGACCGCCCTGCTCTTCCTCGTAGAACTGCTGCAAGAAAGCGCCCACTTCGAAGCAGCGGACCTTGTACCCCGCCATCAACGCCTCGTTCGCCACCGCGCTCGCCAGCCACGTCTTCCCGCGTCCCGTGTCCCCCGTGAGCAGCAAGTGCCTTTTCTGCTTCAGCCATTGCCAACTCTTCAGGGCCTCCACCGCGCTCGGGGACAATCCTCGGCCGGGTTTGAAGACGAGATCCTTCCACCGGGCCGACGACACGAAGCTCTGCGCCTGGCGCGCGCCCTTGTGCAGGACCGTGCCCGCCCTGTGCGCCTCCTGCGCCCCCAGCAGTTCGGCCATGCGTTCGGCGAATGCGCGCTCATCGAGTGCGGCTTCTTGGCGTTCCCAGTGCTCGGCCATAGCGGACAGCCGCAGACCGCGCATGCGATCGCCCAATGAGGAAATTGAGGAAGTTGACGGCATCAAGAACTCCTGTTGGCAGAGGACTGGGACGAACGCCGGCGGCCCGTAACCGCCGGCACAAGGGGCAAGTCTGCGGGCGCCGACGCATTTGGCCGCGGCGCGGCCCTGCGCTTTGGGCTGCGGTGTGGCTTCGAGTTGGCCGAGGGGCCCACGGGCAAAGCAGCCGGCGCAGCACCGACGCCTGCAGGTGCGCCGTCGTCTTTCGGCATGGAAGTCAGCAGCCTGTGGAAGGTCGACGGTGTGGGTGAGTGCATCGCCAACGCGCGTTCCGCAGCGGCCTCAATGGCCACGGGCTGCGAGCCACGAGCCATCGATTTAATGGCGTCTGCTTTCAACTGCCCCTGCAACGGCACTTTCCGTTCGAACTGCGCTCTCACCAAGGCGTGCGTGTTCGGCCCCACGGACTCGGCCCACGCCAAGAGCTGCGCCGGCGTCCGGTCCAACTGCTCTCGATGCGCCGGAGGCATGTGCGACCGTTCCGTGGTCTGCCCGGCCTCCTCGCTGCTGCGCGGGTGGCGCACGGGCGGGTGATCGTCGCGTTCGAGGATCACTTCGCCGGCCGTCGTGCGGGGGTATACGGTGTGGCCGACCCATTCGTGGGGAACCGAATAAAAATGTCCCGCCACTCTGACGTGGTAGTCCGCCGGAACTTCCACCGGTGTTGAAAATTCGACGTATTCGAAACGCTGCGCCGGAAGCGGCAGCAAAGCCGGCTTGTCCACGCGCTCAAACACCTCCAGGCGCGAGCCGGGCTTCTTTTGGAAGCGCTTTTCGTTGACCTGTTGGACGCGCCGGACCAGCAGGGTGTTCAGTTCGGCGAGCGACGCGCAGCGGTTGTGCCGGAGCAGCGGCAGGAACGCGCGTTGCATCAGCTTCACGGAGTCCTCGACCTTGGCTTTGGCCTTCGGGTCGTAGGGGGGTGCCGGGTGGACCGCCGACCCGTACCACTCCGCGAACTCCAGATAGGTGCGGTTGATGACCGGGTCGCGCCCCGCGCGCGACACGCCCGCCCTGAGGTTGTCGCACACGATGATGGGGGGAACCCCGCCGTAGGCTTCCAGCATCCTCGTGGTGGCCTCGACGAAGTCGGGACTTCGCTGCGTCATCGAGCACCAGGCGAAGACCAATCCCGACCTTCCCAGCGCTCCGACGAACATTTCCACTTCCACCTTCTCGCCTTGTTCGTTGAAAAACCACGGGCGTACGCCGGAGTAATCCACGAAAGCTTTCTCGCCCGGCACCAAGTCCTGCCGCATGGTGCGGCGGCTCAATTTCTTGTTGGCGGCCCACTGCGCCGCCAAGCGCGAGTACGACAAGGTCTGGGCGGGCTTCGCCGCGCGCGCTTCCTCCCAATAGGTCCACAGCGTCATTCCTGGGTGTTCCAACGCCTGCGCGATCTCCTCGAAATCCGGCGTCGCATCGGGGCGTCCCGGATTCCCAGGGCGCCAGAAGGCTTCGCGAAGTTCTGCATCGGTCATGCCCGAGACGACGGCCCAGTTCCACCCCTTGTCGAGCGCGCGGTTCTTCCAGTTCTGCACCGTGGACTTTTTGTCGGGATGGCCAAACACCGCCGTCGAGATGGCCCGCGAAGACGCGGCCGTGGTCAGCGCGCGCTTCAGAACCCGGCGCAGTAAGGTCATGGACGTCATGGACAAGCCTCCCCCGACCGAGGCCCACGGGTGGGCCTCGAAGCGCGGGCCGTCTTCGGCAGACCGATGGACCCCGGCGGCCGTCGGCGCACGCACAGCAGCGAACGCCCGCCACGCTTTCGCCGGCACAGGGCCGCGAACTGGGCAAACTTCAGCGCCCGTTTGCCGTTCTCTTTCGAATAGGTCCGCCACGTGCTGCGCAGGGATTCGCCGCGGGCCAATGCCGCCTCAATCGCGTCAAAGTTAGGGCGCACGCGATCGCCCCAGGTGCGGTAGGTCGCCAGCAGTTTCCGGACGACGTCGCCGCTGTCGGCATTCTGGCCAGCCTTCTGCAAGGCGGCTTGGAGCACCCCGCGGCGGCGGCGCACGGTGGACCGGGTCGCTCCAGTTTGTTTGGCCAAGGAACGAATGGAGCGGCCAGGGTCCTGGAGGAATGCGATGAGGCTTTGATGGTACGTGGTCATAGTCCTTTGATCCGCTGAGGAAAATTGGTTTCCCCGCGTACGGCGGGGCCAAATCGGCGGACAACAAGCCCCCGTCCGGCACCGCATTGGGTGCCGGGGTTTGCTTGACTCAGGGGGAGAAAGGGCTATGGTGCGGGTGGGAAGTTTGTAGCCCGAACCACGACGCCGCCGAAGGTAGCACTTCGGCGGCGTTGCTCTTTCTGCGCCCGCCAGGGCTGCAGGCTGGCGCGGCTACATGGGACCGTCCCGCGCCCGATAAGGCCCAGAGGCGGCCGACACCGCCCTTTCTTCTACCTCCGCCCACGCACGGGCGTGTTCCCGACGCAAGGCCGGGAGGTGTAGCCGGTTGGCGAACAGAGGGCACAGAATGAGCAAATCGAGGGGGCCAATGCATGAAGGGAATCCTTCATGAACCTAGCGGCCAATCGGAGTCCGTCAAGCTGACCCGGGGCGAAAAGATCAGACGAATCCGACGTCTAGCGAGCATTTTCCACGCTAAGTAGCTGACCCGTAACAGTTTTTTGAAACCGCCTCTCGCAAGAGCATGCGGTGGCGCCCTTCCCCAATCTGAGCCAGCCGCCCACCGGTCAGAGAGGGGTCAAAGACGCGGACGACGTCGAGCGGGACCGGGATCAGACGCAAGCGCGGAGATGCCCCCCACGAGCAAGTCGGCAGGCGCGCGAGGCGCCACGTCGGGCGCCGGTGCGCAGCCTTCGGCTGGCCCGTCTTCCGGTAAAGGCGCCACGCGCCGGCGTTCGGCCTCCGCTGCCTCCCAGGCGCGGCGGGCCTCATCGACCGCCGACCCGGCCTGCGCAACCGCCCTGTTTGCCCCCTGCTCTCCCTGTTCGGCGGCCGCAACGGCGGCCCGCTGCGCCCGTCGCTTCTCCGCCCACTGCCGCTGGGACAGTAGGCGCCAGGCCGGCGGCGCCGTACCGGCCACCCCATCGGCCGCTCGTCGGGCTTCCGCCGTCTTGACTGCCGCCTTGCCTCGGGCGGCCCGCGCTGCGCCTTGGGCCGCGCGAGCGGCCTCCCAAGCCTCGCGGGCATTGAGCGCCCGCCGCACCGCAGCCACCGCCCCAGCGTCGTGGAGGTAGCGGCGCAGGGCTTCCGCGCTGGCCGCCGAGTACCGCAAAGCCGAGATGTATTCCTTCATCGAATCTTCGGCACTGCGTGCCGCATCCCGGAGGCCGGCCGTATACAACGCCGCGTTGGCGGCGGTCGCGCGCAGGCTCTGTTGAACCGCGGTAGCCTGGCGGTTCAGCAGGCGGGCGTCGCGGCCGGTGGCCTTGCGGCCCACTTCCACGGCGCCGCGGGCACCGGCCGTGCTCTGTCGAACCTTCACCGGCGACGGCAGGCGCGTGGCGGGAAGGCTCAGCGGCCGGGCCGTCGCTGCACGGGACTGCTGGTTCCACAACTCGGCGGCACGCGCACGGCTGCCCGCCAAGAAAGCCGCATTGCGCTCGAAGACGGCTTGGTTTTCCTCCGCCTTCGGGCTGCGCTCGCCGCGTCGAAGGGCCGCGGTCGCGGCGCGGCCCAGGTGCCGACGGGGTTCGCGCACCAAGTTAGCCACGGCGTTCACGTCGCCCGCAGCAGCCGCGGCGCGGGCACGAGCGGCCAGCGAACGGGGATCCACCTGGACCGCCAAACCGGCGTTCTTCAGCGCCTCGTTGGTGCGGTCGGCGACGAGCGACCGCAGCGCCGCAAGTTCTTTGGGGCCTTGCTGCCGGTCGTCGAGCACCCGGACTTTCTGGGCGAATCCGTCAGGCCCAAGTTGCCGTGTACTCATCAAAAGATGGGCGTGGAAATTTCGTTGGTCGCCGCGTGCGTCCGGGGCATGCAGAGCGGCCAGCACCACACAGCCATACCGGGCAACGATGTCGCCGGCAATTTGACGGGCTAGGTCGGCTCGGGCGGTTTCGGAAAGTTCGTGGGGAAGCGCTACAACGAAGTCCCTTCCAACGCGAGCGTTGCCCCGCACCTCGGCTGCCTCAATGGCGTTCCATACCTTGCCGATGTCGGTGGTCCATGCAGGCGCATCGGCAGGGACGACCATGCGGGCGTCCAGCACGCCCCCTTTTCGGCTGAAGTCGTGGGTGTCCCCCGTGCGCTCGTCCGTGAGCTGCAGCCCTGCACGGTAGGCGGCCGCACCTACGGCACTGTGGCCGGCGGCGCGGGAAACGGGGGTCAAGGTGGCGTGGAAGATGGCGATACGGCGAGAACCTGCGAAACAATCCCCAACCTAAACCTTGCGTTCCGGAGCACAAGTGGCCAACTAAAACAGCGGTAACGGTGGTGTGGTGGCGTCGAAACTTGACCCGCCTTAAGCACAGGCAGCAGGCGTTGTCAAGGGCGCCCAAATGGGGTAGAATTCAGTCCTCGGTTTAGGAATCTGCCATGGCTCCGCGGAAAACGACCTTCTCGCTGATGACCTTTCAGGTCAACATGCCATTTGTCGTGCCCCAGCAACCCAACACAAGTTTCGAGCCGGGGAACCCCGTTCCGCCGCTGGCGGAGCATTGGCTAACGCCGTCTCAGTTACACGAGGTTGAAACGCGGGCGCACGAGCAGTTTCCGGCTCGCATCACCTTTCGGGAAGACGAAGACAACGTACTGAGCCACCTCGGTCTCTAAGGGTGGCCACAGGAACTTGGCCTTTACCCCAATATGGGGATTTGGTCTGGTGTTACTTCCCTTATCCGCATTCTGGTCGCTGGCAGCGCCATCCCTGCTTGGTTCTCATCACCGGTACCGATGAATCGGGAAACCCTTATTTGGGCGTGGCGGGCGGCACGACCCTAAGGGAAAAGAATCACAACCTCCGGCGGCTTTCTTCGCACGAGTTTGCTGTGTTCGAAACCGACGCTGAATTCAAGGCAACGCACTTGGACCATGCGACCAAGTTCGGATTCTCGCCCGACCACATCGCCGTTTTAAGATTCAGCAACGAACATTTCTGGGTGCCGAACGGCTCTCTCTCTCCAAAGTTTGGACGCCTCGACGTCAACACCGAACGCATCAAGGCGCGCATGAAAGATGCATCGGCCGGCGTTGGATTGAGAGAAACGCTGGAAGCAAAAAAAGCCGCCTACAACAAGAAGTAGAACGACCAAGGGACATACAAGCCGTTATCACCGCAACACACTCGGCTTAGGCGACACGCCACACTCCGTCGTCGTTCCGCGACTATTTTTTTCCTGAATTAATCCACTCTTCCAAAAGAGTCCGGAACGACTGTTGCGACCACTGCAAACCCTTCTTCAACGGCAGCGGAGTCGATGACGGCCTGTCAAACGGCCCCTTCTTGATCGGAACGGGGATAATCGTCAAGTCGTGTACGGGTGCGTCCTCACTCCCGCGGGTGGTGAAGACGAGTGCTGCTCTTTCCGCAACGTCGTGGAAGTCGATCCGATTCCACGCAACGGCTTCGATGCGCAAAGGGGAGAGATTCGATTGAGTCAGATAAAGTGAGCGGGATGAAAACCCTTCGCATGCATCAGTGCCGGTTATTGGCCTGACGTGCTTATCGCGCACAGCGATTCCAGCACCACCTATTTCAGCAACCCACCCTTCAATTTCTTTGAAAGCCGATTCGTGGAAGCCAGAAAACTTCCGCGCTCTTTCCTTTCGCTCTGCAGCCTTTGTTGCGCTTTCAACATTTAGTTGGCTGAATTTGGCGGCCAGATCGTCTTTACCCGTCATGACTTCCTCCCAGATGTTTCGGGCATGTCGGGACGTATTTTTGTTTTTCAAGTCTTGCTTTGTCCTGCGGCACAGCCGGGGCCTGGGGCAACGCCCCAGCGCATTCGGTGCCGGGGTACCCGGTGCCGGCGAACCCGCAGGGTTTGCGTAATGTGCGCCATTGCTTCGCCCCTGCTCTCGTCTCTGAGCACGCGCCTCTGTCTGTTTCCGCGACCATCTTGTGGAACGTTTTTGCTCCGCTATTCCTGAGGGTGTTCTTCAACCCACCCAAAGGAAAACGGATGACCTTTTACGTATACACCGGCCAAACCCGCGACACCGTTCTGTTCGTGCTCGACCGCGTGGACGACGCACTGAGCGTGTACCGCACAGTGCTCTTCAAGTCGATGCCCGAGGACGAATGGCTGCGAGACTACGCGGACTTCGCGGACGTCGTGCAAAACGGACTGAGGGACGCACGTGCGTTGCTGTTGAAGCAACACCGCGGTTGCCCCGAATACACTTACCGTCCGCCGGGCTCGATGCAGGGCCCCGCACTGAAGCACAGCATTGAAAACCGCCGCGCAGCGAAACGATTGCTGCGCAAAATGGGCGCGTGGAAGAAACCACCTCCCACGCATTCGCCCGGCGCACCGGCACGACCTCGGAGGACGCTGCATTGACGGGGCTACGTTCCACACCAAGCAAACTCGACGCGCGCGTGGCTTCCGCCACGCGCCGCCTCGGCCAAGCCGTAGCGAGCCAACTGTTGACCGAGCGCGTGGCCGCGCTCAAGGCGAAAAAAGCCGAACGGCAAGAATTGCTGAGGCGAAAATTCGAGTTCGGCAGTGCGGTTGTGGCTGCCGGACTCGATGGCTGGGACGCGGCGGAAATTGCGGGCGCGCTGCTCGACGTCAAAGAAAGGGTCGGCGGTTCGCCCACGCAGCGATTGGGGTTCCGGCAGCGGGGGCAATCCCTGCTGCCTCGGTCGGTCGCACGAAAGCCCAAGGCGAGCGGGACGCCGCTCACGACTGCACTGCCAGAAGCCTAGGCGGTGGTAGCGCTGCGGTCGCCTCGCTTGCGTTTTGGCGAGGCGTCCTGCAGCAGTTTTCGAACGCCCGCCAGGTCCAGCCATTCGGCCCACTTCAAGCCAGGGAAGAGACTCGCCAATTCTTCGGCCGACCATGGCCTCATGTAGTCGGCTTCGTGTACGTCGGCATCGCCGCGCTCGTGCCCCACAAACGCCCGTCGGCGCTCCCCGGAAAGCTGGGAAGCCTGGAGCGATTGAATGACCGTCTTTCGCAGACTGTGCACACCCAACCTTCCGTTCGCCCGCTGCGGCTTGACGGCCAGTTGCTTGAGGTAGTAGCCGAAGCCCTTCGAGATCGCGTTCCCCGAGCCCGCTTTGGAGTCAATGCGCATATCCGGAAACAGGCGTTCCGCACCGCCGGCGCGCAGCGCCTCCACCCGTTCCCATAGGCCGAGCGCCACCAGGTCCGGATGCAAGGGAACGATGCGATGACTCGCCTCAGTTTTCAGCGATTGGCCGTCGCTGTCGGTGGTCAGCCGCACGCACGGCAGGTCGCCTTCCTTGAAAAAGTCGCGCACATACAACTGGGCGATCTCGCCCACGCGGGCACCCGTGTATAACGCGATGACCACACCCCAGCGCACGTGCTCCCCACGAATGCGTTCCAGGTTGGCCGGTTCGAAAATCCGCTTCAACGTATCTACGCCGAAAGGCTCCCACTTGAATCCGGCGTGCCGGCGGGCGTCCTTCTCTTTCTTGCTCAGCACGACGACGCCTTTGACGGGGTTCGCGCCTTCGAACTTGCCCCGTCGGGAAAGAAAGACGAAGAGTTGCGCCGCGTGCGACACGCAGTTGCCCGCCGTGCGCTTGGTCATCGCTTTCTTCTTTCCAGCGGGCACGCGGGTGATGAGGTCATGCGCCCAATCGCCGGCCCGTTCCCGAGTGATGGACGCGACCGGCGTATTGGGTCCCAGGAAGGTTTTCAGGGACTCAAACGCCCGTGTGCGCTGGGACCAGGTGTTCGGTTTGAGGCTCGGTGCCTCGGCCTCTTCGTACAAGCGAATGGCGTCGGCCAAGGAAAGCCGTGCCGGCTTCGCCGGCACCGCCACCGCTTGCCCCGTCGCGCCCCCCGGCCGCTGCGGCAACGCCTGGGCGAAGACAACGCCCAATGTCTGCATGGCCGCCAAGTGGTCCTCCGGCGTGCCGTCGGTGCGGACCTTGGTCGGGCGCAGCGTGAGTGGGTCGATGTCGATTTCATACCGCCGACGCCCATCGGCGTTTTCCGAAGCCACGATGGCTTCAATGCTCGGTGGCGGTTTCGGCATCGCTGCACCCCTCAACGCGGCGAAGGCCTGAGCGTAGTGCAGCGACAGGGCGCACGAATAGGCCTGGGCGGCTCGGTGGTCCGAGGTGCGCAGGCTGATTTTGATGATGGTTCGGCCTACGGCCGCGTGCAGGTCGGCGGGGACCTTCAGCCGGAAGTGATAGACGCCGAAACGGGAACGCAAGAGGTGATGAGCGATGCGCATTGGGGCCTGAAGTGACCAAGCCGGTGACCACGCGCAACCAAGGCCCCAAAGAAAAAGCCCCTGTAAAAACAGGGGCTTATCTTGGTGGCTGGGAGACTAGGATTCGAACCTAGATAAACGGAGTCAGAGTCCGTTGTCCTACCGTTAGACGATCTCCCATCAACTTGTCGCAACGCGCGCTCTGACCGGATGCGCGGTGCGTTCGGAGCATCCTGCTCCGTCGAGGCGCGATTAGCGCTTCGAGAACTGCGTGGCGCGGCGGGCTTTGTGCAGGCCGACCTTCTTGCGTTCGACTTCGCGCGCGTCGCGGGTCATGAAACCGGCCTTGCGCAGCGGCGACTTGAGGCTTTCGTCGTATTCGGTCAGGGCGCGCGAGATGCCGAGACGGATCGCGCCGGCCTGGCCGGTGGTGCCGCCGCCTTCAACGGTCACGAGGATGTCGAACTTCTCGGTGACGTTCAGCAGTTCCAGCGGCTGGCGCACGATCATGCGGGCGGTTTCGCGACCGAAGAACGTGTCGAGGGTCTTGCCGTTCACCGTGATGTTGCCGCTGCCCGGACGCAGGAACACGCGAGCGGCGGAGGTCTTGCGACGGCCGGTGCCGTAATTCTGTTGCAGTGCCATGTGCTCTATTCCTGCGGAATTCAGAAGTCCAGCGCCTGCGGCTGCTGGGCGGTATGCGGATGCTCGGCGCCGGCGTAGACCTTGAGCTTGCGGTACATCGCACGACCCAGCGGGTTCTTCGGCAGCATGCCCTTGACGCCGATCTCGATGACGCGCTCCGGATGGGTCGCGAGCATGTCCTTCAGCGAGGTGGACTTGAGGTTGCCGATGTAGCCGGTGAAGCGGTGATAGAACTTGTCGTCCATCTTCGCGCCGGTGGCGTGGATCTTCTCGGCATTGACGACGACGATGTAATCACCGGTGTCGACGTGCGGGGTGAAGACGGTCTTGTGCTTGCCGCGCAGACGCAGCGCGATTTCGGAGCACAGACGGCCCAGCGTCTTGTTGGTGGCGTCGACGACGTACCAGTCGCGCTTTACGGTCTCAGCCTTCGCGCTGATCGTTTTCATGACAAGAAACCTTGTGCCAAATGGGGCAGGGAAAGGCGCGGGATGATAGCGGCAGATTCCCGAGGGCGCAAGCCCTGGGCCGCTGGGTCCGGCCTCGACCCGGCAGGCCGCCGGGGGGCGCGAATGCTAGCATGATCCGGCATGTACGCCAGCCCCCCCGACCGATCTTCTGCAACCGATCTCGCCGAACTGTCCGACCAGTGCGTGCTCTGCGGACTGTGCCTGCCGGCCTGCCCCACCTATCGCGTGGCGCGCACGGAAGCGGAATCACCGCGCGGCCGCATCTCGCTGATCAAGGCCGTCGCCGAGGGCACGCTCGCGGCAGATGCCGGCAGCGCTGCCGCGCATCTCGATCATTGCCTGGGCTGTCTGTCCTGCGAGCGGGCCTGTCCGTCCGGCGTGCAGTACGGCCGCCTGCTGGGCCTGCATCGCGAACGCACCGCACCGGTACCGGATCGGCAGCAACGACTTCTTTATGCGTTGGTCGCCCGACCGCGCCTGTTGCGCGGACTGGCCTGGCTGAGTCATTGCCTCGGCCTGTCGCACTGGCTCGCGCCGCTGGCGCGCCGCCGCCCTGCCGCAGGCGGCTGGCGGCGCTGGCTCGCGCAGATACCGCCGCTGCCGTCGACGGCCGGTCTGTCGCCGCCGCCGGCATCCGGCGAGCGCGGCCGCATCGGCCTGTTCCTCGGCTGCACGGCATCGGCTTTCGATCGCGACACGCATGCCGCCGCGCGCCGGCTGCTGGTCGCGTTGGGCTACGTGGTCGTCGAACCCCGGGGGCAAGGCTGTTGCGGCGCGCTGGCCCAGCAGGCCGGACATCGCGAGGCCGCCGAATCCGTCGCCGCGTCGACGCGCCAGGCCTTCGTCGACTCAGGTGTCGCAACCGTGCTGATCTGCGCATCGGGCTGCTATGCGGGCCTGCGCGATCTGGCGCTGTCCGGCAGCGGCATCGCGGTGCGCGAGATCGGCGAGTTCCTGGCCGCCGATACGCAGCTGGCCGCGCTGACCTTCGCGCCGTCGACGCGGCGCGCCGCCGTGCATCGCCCGTGTTCGCTGAACAATACGGTGCGCGCGGCGGCGGCGGTTCCGGCACTGCTCGCCCACATTCCCGGGCTCGAACTCGTCGAATTGCCCGAGCAGCCGCGTTGCTGCGGCGCCGGCGGCAGCCATTTCCTGCGCCACCCGGCGCAGGCCGACGCCCTGCGCGACGAACGCCTCGACCCGCTGGAGAACAGCGGCGCGAGCCTGCTGCTGACCAGCAATATCGGCTGCCGCCTGCATCTGGCCAACGGCCTGCGCGAACGCGGACATGCGGTCGAAGTGCTGCATCCGGTCACCTTGCTTGCGCGCCAGTTGAAAGCGCGCACCACGCCCCCCACCCCGCCGGTATCGCGCGATGCCGGCGCCCCGTGATTTCCTCCTGCGAGATACGCTCATGTTCACGCGCAACTACAGCCGCATCGACCGCATCCTCGATCAGTTCGAACACGCCCTCGGCACCTCGCTGGGCGCGCAGGCGCATGCGGCCAGGCCGAATCCGGCCGGCGACCTGCCGGCGGCCGAATTCGACGAGAACGAACGCCGCCGTGCCGCCGGCCTCATGCGCATCAACCATACCGGCGAGGTCTGCGCCCAGGCACTGTATCTGGGCCAGGCAGCCGTCGCGCGCGACGCGGCCACGCGCACGCAGCTGCTCGACGCGGCACAGGAAGAGACCGACCACCTGTCCTGGTGCCACGACCGGCTGCAGGAGCTCGGCAGCCGCCCCAGCCTGTTCAACCCGCTCTGGTATGCCGGCGCCTACGCGCTCGGACTCGCCGCGGGACTCCGCGGCGACGGCTGGAATCTCGGCTTCGTCGTGGAGACCGAACGCCAGGTCGAAGCGCATCTGGATGAACATCTCGAGCGCAACGGCCTGCCGGCCCAGGATGCACGCAGCCGCGCCATCGTCGCGGTCATGAAGGACGACGAAGTGCGCCATGCGGAACATGCGCTGGCCGCGGGCGCGCGCCTGCTGCCGCGGCCGATTCCGGATCTCATGCGCCTGGCGGCGTCGACGATGAAGGCGGTCGTCTACCGCCTCTGACGCGACCGGCGCGGGTCCGGCCGCACCGGGCCCGCGCACCTACGGCAGGCAGGTGTTGAACGTCGCGCGGAAGATGCGGTCGGGATTGGCGTTCGTCGCGAACGTGTTGCTGACATCGCTGCTGCGGCCGCTGGCCATGGCCTGCAGGCGCAGGCCGCTGCCGGGCGTATACAGAATCACATTGGAAAACGTGGCGACCCCGTTGACCGCCGTGACCGGGCCACCGCCGCTGACCGCGTCGGCGGTGCAGGTGGAGCGCACGAGCCGCACCTGGGTCGCGTTGTCGCTGGTCACGAGATTGCCCCCGTTGTCGAGCACGCGCACGGTGATGGTCGGCATGACCAGGCCGGCCTGGGTCGTCGCCGGCTGCTGGGCGAAGGCCAGCACGGTCGGCGCACCGGTGGTCACGCTGAACGCGGTGCTGTCGCTCGTGGGCAGACCGCCGCCGCTCGCGCGCAAGGTGTAGCCGCTGCCGCCGAGATTGATGCGCAGGTTGTTCCAGCTCGCCACGCCCTGCGCCAGCGCCGCACTGCCCCCGTTGCTGAGCACGGCGCTGCCGCCGTTGGGATCGTTGCCGAGCGCGATGCTCGCGGCGGCGAGCAGGCCGTTCGGCACGAGCAGACCCTCGTCGTCGAGGACGCGCACGCTGACGGCCGGCGTGATCGCCGCATTGACGGCGGTCGTGCCGGGCTGCTGCTGGAAAGCCAGCGCGGTTTCGCGCTGGAAGCGCAGGCGGCCGTAGCCGTACTGGTAGTCGCGGCCGCTCGTGCCGAGATCGTTGCTGCCGGTCGCGGCGAGACTGCGCAGCGGCGTCACGATCAGGGTGTCCAGCTGCGCCGCGCTGGTCGGCTTGCCGTTGCGCTGCATCAGCAGTGCGGCCATGCCGGCGACGTGCGGCGTCGCGGCCGAGGTGCCGGTGAAGCTCGTCGCCGGAATCGGATTGCTGCCGCCGGCGCCGTAGCTGACGGTGCTGACGTTGTCGAAACTCGCCAGATCCGGCTTGAGGTTCGGATCGCTGGCCGCCGTCGTCGACGGCAGGCCGCCACCGGCGGCCAGTACCGGACCTTCCGAACTGAACGACTCCTGCGGATTGCTGCCGGCCGTGGCCACGTTGATCGCCGCGACGCTGAGCACGTTCGGCGAATCCGCCGGAAAGCTCAGGCTGCGTGCGTTCACGCGCGCGTCCAGCGGAATGTTCGCGAACACTTCGAGATTCTCGCGCGTCGTCGTGCCGGCGACGCGCGCGACGGCGACGCCGAACACCGCGCTGTTGGCCGGACAGCCGCTGGTCGTGCCGCTGGCCGTATAGACGATCTGTTCCTGCGGCGTCTGCCCGCTGCCGCCGCTCTGCGGCAGGGTCGACTGCGCGACCGGCAATGCTTCCCAGGCCGAGGCGCTCGCGCGCCGGTACAGGTAGAGGTCGTAGTTGCGGTTGGCGCCCGGCGAGACCCAGTTGTTCCAGTACAGGTCGACCGCGATCGTCTCGCCGGCCGGAATGCAGTAGGCCGAGCCGCTGCCGTTGCCGAACGGGTTGTAGACCGTGTTCCCGCCGGTCCAGGTATGGAAGCCGTTGCCGCCGGAGGAGACCGTGAACAGGCCGTCCCAATGCTGCTCGCGCTCGTTGCCGGCGGCATTGACGACGAGCACGCCGCGGTTGCGCGCCCAGCCGGCGGCCTCGGCGATCGACCCCGCCAGCGCCGTGCCGTCGCCTTTGCCGTCCAGCGGCGCGCCGAGCGAGGCAGAAATGATCTGCGCGCGCACCGTACCGGCCGAGCCGCCGCTGCTGGTCAGGTTGGCCGCGTCGAGGATCGCCCGGCGCCAGTCGCCGACCGTCACCGTGTCGTAGGCGCGGAAGTTCGCGCCGGGCGCGACGTCGTAGGCGATCTCGGTCGTCGCGTTGCCGTGCGGTACGGCCAGGCAGCCGAAGGTCGACGGCGAACAGCCCGGCGGCGCCGCGGCGAAGGTCTTGTAGTCGAGCAGGGTGATGCGCGCGCCCGGCGGCCAGTCCTGGCTGGACTGGAGCTGGCCGACTTTGTTGCCGACGTTGTTGAAGCTGTCGACCATCGCGATGACGATGCCGCTGCCGTCCAGCGCCGGCAGGTTGGTCTGCCAGAGATTGGCGCGGCCGGCCGCCACGCCTTCGCTGGTTCGGCTGCCGATCAGGGGCCGCACCAGGCGCGCCGGCACGATGCTGACGACGTCGCCGTCGCGGGCCAGGTCGTAGAGCCGATCGCGCGACAGGCTGGCCTCGATGCGGTCGGCGGTGAGCACGTTGCGCACCTCGGCCGCCGCCCGCGACAGCGCCTGCTCGGCACGCGCGAGTCCGGCGTCGGCGCGAAAACGCAACTCGACGAGCACGCGATCGTCCGCGGCCAGCGAGCCCGGCAGCCGCGCCGCCTCGCTGCCGGGCGCGGCGCGCAATTGCGCATGGATCTTGCGCGCGACCTCATCGCCGGTATCGGCCGGCGGCGCCGGCGCCTCGACACTGTCGGCCGGCAGTTCCAGCTTGAGCAGGGCATAGGGCGCGGCAACGGCGGGCGCGGCGGCGGTCAGCAGCAGCGCGGCACGGACAGTCACGGAAGCGATACGGAACGGCATGGCGAGCGCACCGGCAGACGGAAAAGCGGGCGCGCCGATGCTAGCAGCCGGGCCGGCCGGCAACCGTTACGGCGGCGGCAGGTCGGGCCTGTTCCGTCCGCCGCAACGACAAACCCCGGCCTTGCGGGCCGGGGTTCGGGGACTGCCGGGTGTTCGCGGCCTCAGCTGAGGTTGCGGCCGTGGAACAGTTCTTCGATCTCGTACTTGAGCTGCTGCTCGATGCGGATGCGGTCCTTGAACGACAGATCCGAGGCATTGGCTTCGAACAGATAGGTGTCGAGCAGGAACTCCTTCACGTGCATCTTGGTGTGGAAGATGTTTTCCTGATAGACGTTGACGTCGATCATCTCGTAGCGCTGCTTGATGCTCTTGGCCAGGTAGTCCTGGATCGAGTTGATCTTGTGGTCGATGTAGTGCTTCTTGCCCTTCACGTCGCGCGTGAAGCCGCGCACTCGGTAGTCCATCGTGACGATGTCCGACTCGAAGCTCTCGATCAGGTAGTTCAGCGCCTTCAGCGGCGAGATCACGCCGCAGGTGGCCACGTCGATGTCCGCGCGGAACGTCGCGATGCCGTTGTGCGGATGCGTTTCCGGATAGGTGTGGACGGTGATGTGGCTCTTGTCCAGATGCGCGACCACCGCATCGGAGATGACGTCCTTGCCCGCCTGCTTCTTGTCGATGATCGGCTGCTCGGAGATCAGGATCGTGACCGAAGCGCCCTGCGGGTCGTAGTCCTGCCGGGCGATGTTCAGGATGTTCGCGCCGATGATGTCGGCGACGTCGGTCAGGATCTGCGTCAGACGGTCGGCGTCGTACTGCTCGTCGATGTACTCGATGTAGCGATCGCGCTGTTCCGGCGTCACCGCGTAACAGATATCGTAGATATTGAAGCTGAGCGCCTTGGTCAGGTTGTTGAAACCCTGGAGCTTCAGACGCGGGAGGGGCTTGACCACGGCGTAATACCTCGCGCAGGCCGGGGTGGGGAGGAAAGGGCGCGGATTATGGACCATTCGGGTTACGGATTACACCGCCGTCCCGGGATTCGTTAAGCCACGTCGCTTTCGACTAAGATGCATGTTCGCGCGGACCAGGGCTTCGGGGAGCCTTCCGCACTCGCAAGGGCCAGGACAGGCCATGAACAGTCAGCCGCGGGGGCTTGCGGCTCGTAGAGGAATTGGGGCATCCGGGCATGCAGAAAATCGCCGACTTTCGTTACAACCTGCAACAGGCCGTCAACAAGGTCCAGGCTCCGCCGATGCTGGTCCCCGACCGGCAGGCCATGGAGCGGTTCCTGGGCCAGTGCCACCGGCGGCGCTATCCGAGCAAGACAGCCATCATCCGCCCGGGTGATTCGGCCAACATTCTTTATTACATCATCGACGGCTCGCTGACCGTCCTGACCGAGGACGAGGAAGGCCGCGAGCTGATCCTGGCCTACATCAACCGCGGCGAGTTCATCGGCGAGATGGGCCTGTTCGTGGAAACCCCGCGACGCGAAGTCATGGTGCGCTCGCGCACGCCGGTCGAGCTCGCCGAGATCAGCTACGAGCGTCTGTTCCACCTGTTCGAGACCAGCCTGTCCTCGGAATGTCCCAAGATCCTGTTCGCGATCGGCTCGCAGCTGTCCAACCGCCTGCTGCACACCTCGCGCAAGGTCAGCCGTCTGGCCTTCATGGACGTGACGAGCCGCGTGGCCAAGACCTTGATCGACCTGACCGAAGAGCCGGATGCGATGACCCATCCCAAGGGCAGCCAGATCCGCATCTCGCGCCAGGAAATCAGCCGCATCGTCGGCTGCTCGCGCGAAATGGTCGGCCGCGTGCTCAAGCAGCTCGAAGACCAGGGCATGATCACGGTAAGCGGCAAGACCATCGTCGTGCTCGGCACGCGCTGAGCCTGCCAACTGCGGTATCGCCGCGGCCGGCGCCACCGGCCGCGCTCCGCTCCCCGCACCGATGACAACGACGGTCGTCTTCGATTTCGACGGCGTGCTGCTGCGCGGCGACAGCTTCGCCGGCTATCTGCGCTGGCGCACGGCGCAGCGGCGCCGGCGCCTGCTCGCCGCCCTGCCCGCGGTGCCGCTGCTGCCCTTGCTGCGTCATCCGCGCACCCTGCCCTGGGCCGCCCGGGTATTCACCAGCGCGCTGACCCTGGGCCTGGACCGCGCCCGCTTCGAGCGCGAGATCGACGCCTTCTGCGAGATCTGGCTCGCGCACGAAGGCCGCGTCATCGCGCCGCTGCTGGCGCGGCTGCGCGAGCACGTCGCGGCCGGCGACCGCGTGTTCGTGGCCAGCGGCACGGCCGACTATCTGCTGCACGGATTGCTCGTGCGACTCGGCGTCGACGGTGTCACCGCGCTGGGCACCGAAGTCGAGTTCGGCCCGACCGGGCTGCGCGCACGCCGCCACAACTACGGCGCGGCGAAACTCGCGACCCTGGCCGAAGCCGGCGTGCATGCGCCGTGGTCGATCAGCTACAGCGACAGCTATGCCGACCTGCCGATACTCGCTGCCGCGACGCGCGCCGTACTCGTCGACCCGAGCCCGTCCCACGAACGCCTCGTACGCGAAGCACTCGGCGCGCGTCTGGAGCTGATCCGGACGCGTTGAGTGCAGACCTGCGACACATAAGTCGCCGCTGAGCGCCGCGAACCGCAACGTCACGGCGCCGGCAATCCGAAAGGCTTTCGTCGAAGCAGTTCCGTCGAGGTCTGCTCCACGGCCTGTTCCCTGCGGACACGCTTTCAATCGAGGCCCTGCGCAGCGGAAAGACCTTGATCTTGCGGCTCGCAGGCTCACCGCAACCTATTACGCGAACAGCCTCAGCAGCTCGGCGCCGGGATCGGGCGCGCGCATGAAGGCTTCGCCGACGAGAAACGCATGCACGCCGTTGTCGCGCATCAGCGCGACGTCGCCGGCGGCGAGGATGCCGCTCTCGGTCACGAGCAGGCGCTGCGCCGGCACGCGTTCGCGCAGATCCAGCGTGGTCTGCAGCGAGACCTCGAACGTGCGCAGATTGCGGTTGTTGACGCCGATCAGCACCGGCAGGCCGGCCGCAACGGCCAGCGCGCGCTCCATCTCGGCGGCATCGTGCACTTCGACGAGCACGTCCATGCCCAGATCCAGCGCCAGCGCGGCGAGTTCGGCCAGCGCCGCATCGCCGAGCGCGGCGACGATCAGCAGGATGCAGTCGGCGCCGAGCACGCGCGCCTCGTAGACCTGGTACGCGTCGATCGTGAAGTCCTTGCGCAGCACCGGCAGCGCGCAGGCCGCGCGCGCCTGGCGCAGGTAGTCGTCGCTGCCCTGGAAGAAGTCGACGTCGGTCAGCACCGACAGGCAGGCCGCATCGGCGGCCTCGTAGCTGCGCGCGATCGCGGCCGGATCGAAGTCCGCGCGAATCACGCCCTTGCTCGGGCTGGCCTTCTTGATCTCGGCGATGACCGCCGGCTGCTGCGCCGCGACGCGCGCCTGCAGCGCCGCGGCGAAGCCGCGCACGGTTGGCGCCGATTCGACCTGGGCCGACAGCGCGCGCAACGAAACCTGCGCGCTGCGCGTTTCGATTTCCTGCGCCTTGCGCGCCAGGATCTTCTTCAGGATGTCACTCACGGAATGCCTCGTTGAAAAACAACCGGATTTTTCTCTGCCCCGCGAAGCCGGCCCGGGAACAGAACCCCTCCCCTTCAAGGGGGCGAGCGAGCCGCCGCCCAGGACCGCAGGTTCTGGCGTCTCCGAGCGCCCAACGGGCCGGATGGGCTTGGGTGGGGATGGGGTCAGCGCAGCTCGCATCGGAGGCGAGACTTCCGCCCGCCGCGCGACATCGCCGGAAGACAAGCCGCACTAGCCGCCCAGCCGCTGCGTCGCGGCGACGAACTGGTCGAGCTTCGCGCGCGCCTCGCCGGTCGCAATGGCCTCGTTGGCCAGCGCGACGCCTTCGGCGATGGAGCCGGCGAGGTTCGCCGCGTACAACGCGGCACCGGCGTTCAGCACGACGATGTCGCGCGCGACGCCAGCCTGGTTGTCCAGCACTTCGAGCACGCGCCGGCTGGATTCGTCGGCATCGGCGACGACGAGCTGGCGCGACGAAGCCATGGCCAGGCCGAACTCTTCGGGATGGATCTCGTACTCGCTGACTTCGCCGTCGCGCAGTTCGCCGACCAGGGTCGCACCGCCCAGCGAGATCTCGTCGAGGCCGTCGCGGCCGTGCACGACCAGCGCGTGCCGCGCGCCGAGCTGCTGCAGCACGCGCACCTGGATGCCGACGAGGTCGGCGTGGAACACGCCCATCAGGATGTTCGGCGCGCCGGCCGGGTTGGTCAGCGGGCCGAGGATGTTGAACAAGGTGCGCACGCCCATTTCCTTGCGCACCGGCGCGACGACCCTCATGGCCGGGTGGTGATTCGGCGCGAACATGAAGCCGATGCGCGTCTCCTCGAGGCAGGCGGCCACGCGCGCCGCGTCGAGGTCGATGCGCGCACCCAGGGTTTCCAGCACGTCGGCGCTGCCCGAGCGCGAGGACACGCTGCGGTTGCCGTGCTTGGCCACGTGCACGCCGCAGGCGGCGACGACGAACATCGAGGTGGTGGAGATGTTGAAACTGTTGGCGCTGTCGCCGCCGGTGCCGACGATGTCGACGAAATACGGATAATCCGGCGTGACCACGCGCAGGGACATGGCCCGCATGACCTCGGCTGCGGCGCTGATCTCGCCGACGGTTTCCTTCTTGACGCGCAGCCCGGTGATGATCGCGGCGACCATGACCGGCGAGACCTCGCCGCGCATGATCTGGCCCATCAGGTCGACCATCTCGTCGTGGAAGATCTCGCGGTGTTCGATCGTGCGCTGCAGCGCCTGTTGCGGGGTAATCGCCACGGCCGGCTCCGGCGGTTCGGGCCGGCGATGATAAGGAGTCCGCGCGCAAAGGTCAGTGCAATCCTGGGCATAAGCCGCCGCCGCGGCAGACGGCGAGGTGTGCGGCAGGCGGGCTCGGCCGCACGGCTTCGGCGACCGCGGACACCCATGGTCTTTGAATCAAATCAATCCGTTACGGCGATTCCTTCCCGCTTTTGCCCTGTCGCGTGCTTGCGCGCGGCGGCCACGCCTGCCATCTATCGCGCTGTTGCGCCGCCCCTTGGCGCCCTGTTCCGGGAGAACTGCCCATGTCGTTTCGCTTCGCCGCCGCCAGCCTGCTGCTGATCGCTCCCCTGGCCCAGGCGCACGATCCGCTGCCCTCCGCCGACTGGTGCCAGCAGGGCAGGCCCGTCCAGGTCGCGGAATTCCGTTTCCAGAAGCCGGCCCTGTTCAGCTATCGCGCCTGCCTGGCCAAGCTCACCGGTCGCAACGACGACGCGCCGGGCTGCACCGTGCGCGACGACGCCGAGGCCATCCTCCGCGGCAGCGCCGTGCGCAGCCAGACCATACCGACCCACCAGTGTCCGGCGCAGACCTGCGGCGAGTTCGACGACGACTACAACGTCGCGCGACGCATGGCCTTCAACCTCTGCAACACCTTCGCCACCGGATTGCCTTCGCTGACGAGCACCGACAACGGCAGCGTCGTGGCGATCCTGACCGGCCCGTCCACCCTGATCGCGCCGGGCCACCACGCCGACTACACCCTGTCCCAGGGCATGACCGGCATCTGCGCGCGCTGCCTGTCGGCCGAAACCGTCAAACCCGACCGCTGAAGCCGGCGGCGCCTGCCGCAGCGGATCGACACGGGCGTACGACGGCCCACGGACGCGGCCGGCTCAGACCAGCGCGCGCCGGCGCAGGCCGGCCTGCACGGTGTCGACACGGCCGCGCAGCACGTCGCGCTCGGCCGGGTCGAGCCGGCACTCGGACAGCACGTAGTAGGCCGTGCGCAGCACCTCGCGCCAGCGCGGCTGGCGCGGCAGCCGGGCCAGGCTCAGATAGCGTTCCATCGCGCGAACGCGCAGGCGCCCTTCGTCGATCGTCACGCGCCAGACGCGGCTCTTCTCGGCCAGGTCGATGCGCGTGCCGCCGCTGACGCGTTCCCAGATCTCGACCGCATGGACCATCAGTTCGACGAGTTCGCGCCGCAAGCGTTCGGTGTCGTCCGCCTCGGCCGCCGCCGACGGCGCGATCAGCGCGGAGGCGACCGGCTCGGCCCCAGCCTCGGGATCGGCAGCCGCTGGCGCACAGTCCGCAGCCCGCCCGGGCATGCCGGCATCGCCGCCGGCCCGCATCAGCTGCAGCACGGCGACGCCGGTATCGCCGGCGAGTACGCCGAGGCTGGCGTCGACGTCGCCGCCGGCCAGCCGCATACGCAGATGCACCGGGGCATCCTGATCGTCCAGCGCGGATAGCGCATCCTGCAGCGCGGTGCGCGCCGCCGGTTCGAGATGTTCGCCGAGCGCCGTGCCGAGCAGCGCGCTGCGGCCTGCACCGAGCAGCGCCGCCGCGCGCGTGGTCACCGCGACCAGCACGCCGGCGGCGTCGATCGCGAGCAGCGCCGCGTCGCTGCGGTCCAGCAGCGCCTGCACGCGCTCGCCGTCGGTGCGCAGCGCCGCGGCCGCGCGACGGTACTGTTCGGTCTCGGCGGCCAGCTGCGATTCGCGCACGGCGGCCGCGAGCTGGCTGCGCTGGCGCGCGCGCAGGAACAGCCCGGCCAGCAGCAGCAGCGCGACGACGGCGCAGGCCAGGCCAAGCTGCAGCTGCGTCGTGCGCTGGCGCAACGCCAGCGCGGCAAGGCGATTCTGCGCTTCCAGTTCGTCGATCGCGCGCTGGCGCTCGGCCATGTCGAACTGCACGCGCAACTGCTCCAGCCGGCGATCGTGCGCGGCGTCGCGCCGGCGCGTGTCGGCCGTGTGGAATTCCTTCTGCAATGCGTAGGCGCGCGCGAGATCGCCGGCGGCCAGCGCCGCCTCGGCGCTGGCCAGCAGCAGCGGCGCGCGTTCGACGGCGTCGGCGGGCAGGCGCTGCAGCACCGTATCGAGTTCGCGCCGCGCGGCCGGCAGGTCGCCGTCAGCGCGCAGCAACCGCGCCAGCTGCAGGGCCAGGCCCGGCGAAGTCGGCTGGTTCAGTTCGGCCGCGAGCTGCTGCGCGCGCGCGATCGCCGTTCGCGCGGTCGCCGTATCGTCGCTGTCGAACGCGAGCGCCGCGGCGCCGACCTCGGCGCGCAGTTCGTCGCCCCGCGCGCCGAGGCTGCGAAAACTCGCGATGGCCTGGGCGTAGGCGTCGGCCGCCGCCGCGCGCTCGCCGCTGCGGGCCAGCACCGCCGCCAGGCTTTCGCGCGTATGCGCCGCATCGCGCGCGCGGCCGCCGCGCTCATGCTCGGCCAGCGCCTCGAGGTAGCGCTTCCGGGCCTCGGCGGTGTCGCCGAGATCGCTGTAGAGATCGCCGAGGTTGTTGTACAGCGCGCCCAGCTGCGCATCGCCGTCGCGGCGCTTGAGCTCCAGGCTGCTCAGATACGCATCCAGCGCGCCGCGATAGTCGCCGATGCGGCGCAGGGCGTTGCCCAGATCGTTCCAGCTCTGCGCGATCGCGGCCTCGTCGGCGTGCGCGGCGGCCAGCTCGCGCGCCATGCGGAACAGCGGCAGCGCCTCGACGTAGCGTTCCTGGCGATAGGCCAGGATGCCGCGACGGCGGGCGAGCCGGTAGTCGTGCATCCAGCGGCCGGCCTCGACCGGCATGGCCGCGACGCGGTCCAGGGTTGCCGCGGCGGCGGCGAAACCGCCGGTGGCGATCTGCGCGTCGCTGCGCCGGAACAGCATTTCCTCGGCCAGTTCGCCCTGAACCAGCGGATCGAGCAAGGCATAGGCCGCATCGCAGGCCTCCGCAGCCTCGGCCGGCTGCGGCTGCTGCAGATCGCGGCAGCGCGCGACGGCCGCGTCGACCTCGGCCGGCGACGCCGCAACGGCCGCCGCCACGACGGCCAGCATCCCGCAGACCGCTACCGCCGCGCCGACCGCGCGCGCGCCGCTCATGCGGCGAGGAAATTCGCGAGCAGACGATGTCCGTGCTGGGTCAGGATGGATTCCGGATGGAACTGCACACCCTCCACGCGCAGCTCGCGATGGCGCAGGCCCATGATCTCGTCGAGCGTGCCGTCGGCCTGCTCGGTCCAGGCGGTGGCTTCCAGGCAATCCGGCAGCGAGGTCTTTTCCACCACCAGCGAGTGATAGCGCGTGGCCTCGAACGGATCCGGCAGCTCGCGGAACACGCCCTGCCCCGCATGGCGTATCGGCGAGGTCTTGCCGTGCATGATCTGCGCGGCGCGCACGACCTTGCCGCCGAACGCCTGGCCGATGGCCTGATGGCCGAGGCAGACGCCGAAGATCGGAATGCGACCGGCCAGATCGCGCAGCAGCTGCAGCGAGATGCCGGCCTCGTTCGGCGTGCATGGCCCCGGCGAGATCACGATGTGGCTGGGCTGCGCCGCAGCCACCTGCTCCACGCTCCATTCGTCGTTGCGCACCACCTTGACCTCGCAGCCCAGCTCGCCGAGGTACTGCACGAGATTCCAGGTGAAGCTGTCGTAGTTGTCGATCATCAGCAGCACAACGCACCCGCCTGCAATAAGTGTCCGGATCCTGCCGCGGCCGGGCCGCGAACCGGCAAGGCTATGCGCGCGGCGGTGGCGCAGGCAAATGAATTCGGCCGGCGCCGCGGGCCAGCCCCGGTACAGCCGCGCCGCGGCAGGCTCCGCAACGATGTCACGGTCGCGCCGGGGGAGCGGGACCCGACCCGGTGCGCGATCCCTGCGCGCCTGCCCCCGCCCCGGCGCCGTTCCCGTTCCCGCAACACCGCCCGCCGAGGATCACGCGCATGAAGACGCCGTGGAAGGCCTGTACCGCCGTCGCCCTGCTGTTCAGCGGCGCCGCCATCGCCCGCACGCCGGTACCGCCGCCGACACCGCCGCCATCACGGCCACCGCAGGTGTGGGTCGACCCGGCGCTGCAGCTCGAACCGATACGTCTGCAGGACGTCGCGATCGACATCCGCATCCGGGGTTTCGTCGCCAGCACGCGGCTCGATCTGACCTTCCACAACCCCAATCCGCGCGTGCTCGAAGGCGAGTTCGTGTTTCCGCTGGCCGAGGGCCAGAGCATCACCGGCTATGCGCTGGAAGTCGAAGGCAAGCTGCGCGAAGGCGTCGTCGTCGAGAAGCAGACCGCGCGCGAGGCTTACGAGACCACGACCCGCCGCGGCATCGACCCGGGCCTGGCCGAACTGACCCAGGGCAACGTATTCCGCACGCGGCTGTATCCGCTGCCGCCCCAGGGCGACAAGCGCGTGCGCCTCGAGTTCGACCAGCCGCTGCTCGACGGCGGTGCGGTCTATCGCTACCGGCTGCCGCTGGCCTTCGACACGCCGCTGCAGCATTTCCGCGTGCATGCCGAGGCGCTGCGCGGCGACGCGGCGCCGGCCGCGACCGGCGCCCTCGCACTGAGCTTCGCGCGCGGGCAGGAAAACTTCGTCGCCGACCTCGTGCGCGAGAACTTCCGCCCCGAGCACGAGCTCGCCTTCGACCTGCCCAAGCCGGCCGCTCCCGTGACCGTGTTCAGCATTGCCGATCGCGAAGATACGCAGTGGCGCCGCTTCGCCGCGCAGGTGCAGTCCGCTCCACCGGCACCGCGGAAAGCGGCGACGGCGCCGCGGCGCGTCGCCGTGTTCTACGATGCCTCCGGCAGCGCGGCGATGCGCCAGCGCGATCGCGAACTCGCGTTCCTGCAGTCCTGGCTGGCCCGGCTGGTCACGGTCGACGTCGACCTGATCGCGTTCCGCAACGAAGCCGATCCGCCGCAGCACTTCACGATCCGCAACGGCGACAGCACGGCGCTGCGCGCGGCGATCCAGGCACTGCCGCTGGACGGCGCAAGCGCCTACGGCGCGCTGCACCCGGAGCTGGCCGCCGGCGCCGATTTCGTGCTCGTCATCGGCGACGGCCTGAGCAACTTCGGCGACGGCGAGCCGGCCTGGCCGGCCGGCGAACACGCGCCGCGGCTGGTCTTCGCGCATGCGGCGCAGATCGTCGACACGGCGCGCCTGGCGCGCTGGGCCAGGCGCGGCGGCGGTCAGGTGCTGAATCTGCTCGCCGTGAAGGACTCGATCGCGCAGGCGCAGCTCGAACGCCGCCCCTGGGTTCTGCAGTCCGCGCAGGTCGTGCACGGGCAATGCGCCGACCTCGCGCCGAGCGCGCCGCAGCCGGCCGGCAACGCGTTCACCGTGTACGGCCGCTGCAGCGCCGACGCGGAACTCGAACTGCGCTTCGGCGACGGCGACGGCGCCAGCCTGTTGCGCCGCCTGAAACCCGGCGTCGGCAAACCGCTCGACACCGAGCGAGGCGCCTTCGTCGAACGCCTCTGGGCGACGGCGCGCATTGCCGATCTCGACGACCAGCCGCAGCGCGACCGCGCTGCCATCGTCGCCTTGTCCAAGACCTACGGCGTCGTGACCCGCGACACCTCAATGCTCGTGCTCGACCGCATCGACGACTATCTGAGGTACGGCGTGGAGCCGCATGAAGCGGATCTGGCCGCGGAGTACCGCCGCCGGCACGCCGTCGGCTATGCGGCCAGCGAGACCGCCGAGCGCGATCTGCATCGCGGCCGCGTGATGGTCGGCTGGCAGAGTTTTCGCAACTGGCACGAGCGCGAACATGCCTGGCTGGACAGCCTGCTGGCGCCGGCCGCTGCGCTCGAGGTCCTGCGCTGGCAAGGCACGCCGGCGCTGAGCGACGACAAGGCCGCGCTGGAGCAGGCGCGCGCGCTGGCCGGACGCTCGGCGGCACTGGCCGGACGCTGGCCATCCGACGCGAAGGACCCGCAGCGTCGCGCGGCCTGGGAACGCGAAGCGACGACACTGATGCTGGAGCTCGACACCTTGCGCCAGCAGCGCCTGGCCCGCGCGCCCGAATCGGACGCGATCAC
The DNA here is from genome assembly GCA_001725155.1 of Lysobacteraceae bacterium SCN 69-320. Taxonomy (GTDB): domain Bacteria; phylum Pseudomonadota; class Gammaproteobacteria; order Xanthomonadales; family Rhodanobacteraceae; genus Tahibacter. The sequence goes on from MEFP01000003.1 coordinate 69,265, forward strand.
GTCGCCGCGGCGCGAAGAGCCGCCGCCTGCACGGCCGGCGCGCATCGCCGTGACAGGTTCGCGCAGGCGCGGGGACGTCCGCGGTGCGCCACCGCCGCCCGCCGATATCGTCGTCGAGGAAGGCACAGCGCTGTCCATGCCTGCGCCGGAGGCAAAAGCCATTGCCATCGCCAACGACGCGGCCGCCGCAACATCCGAGAACGACGCGCGCAGCGATGCCGCCAGGTCCACCGTGGCCATCACCTTGCGAGACTGGGATCCGGACATGCCCTACCTCGCGCGCCTGCGCGCGGCGCCGGACCCGTACGCGGCCTATCTGCAGGAGCGGCGCATGCAGGCGCTGACACCGGCGTTCTTCCTCGACTGCGCCGACTATTTCCGCAACGAGGCCAAGGACGCGCGCCTGGCGCTGCGCGTGCTGTCGAATCTGGCCGAGATCGACGTCGAGAGCGCGCCGCTATTGCGCGTGCTCGCCTATCGGCTGCAGCAGTGGAACCGTTTGGACCTGGCCGTGCCGCTGTTCGAGCAGGCCCTGTTGCTGCGCGGCGAGGAGCCGCAGAGCCGCCGCGACCTGGCCCTGGCCCTGTCGCGCCGTGAACGGCCCGACCATGCCCGCGCCGTGCGCCTGCTCGCGGAAATCGTCGATCGCTCCTGGGATGCGCGCTTTCCCGAAATCGAGGTCATCGCCCTGCACGAGCTCGGCGACGTACTCGCCCGCGCGCCGGCCGCGCAGCGGCCCGAACTCGACGCCCTGGTCACCGGGCTTGGCATCGACAAGACCCTGCTGCAGCCGCTGCCGACGGATCTGCGCGTCGTGCTCGGCTGGGACGCCGACAACGTCGACATCGACCTCTGGGTCGTCGATCCGCTAGGCGAGGTCGCAATCTTCCGCAATCCGCGCACCGCGACCGGCGGTCACCTGAGCCGCGACTTCGTCGACGGCTACGGCCCCGAAGTGTTCACGATACGCCGGCCGATTCCGGGCACCTACGTGGTCAAGACGCACTACTACGCCAACCACGCGCAGAAGGTGCTCGGCCCGGTCACCTTGCAGCTGGAATTCCTGACTCACTTCGCCGGCGGCGACAGCCGGCGCGAAACGGTGACGCGCCGTCTCGACAAGGCCGACGGCGAAATCGAGATCGGCCGCTTCACGGTCGGAACGCAGCCGTAGCGGCAGCACCGTTCACGGCTTCACGCCCGGGCACACCCGCACGCAGCGCCGTTCACCCCTCTCCTCTCGCGGGAGAGGGGGCGAGAGCCAGAGGGCTTCCGGGGCAGAATCAACGTTGAATTTTCGACGCAATATTCAAAATCCGGGAAATTGCGAAGACCCGGGAAGTTGCGCCTCCGCGACGCATCGTTTCCGCAACCGGCGGGAAGTGAACGGTGGCGCCGCTGCGCAAGAACCTGGCCGCGGCCACTGCCAACTCAAACGACGCGCCGCGGAAACAATGCCGACAGACGCTGAGGCAAGGTCTGCAACGGCAGTCCGGCATCCGTTTCGCCCATTGCCGCAAACTCCGGCGCGACGGCCTTCGCGGCGCGCTCTTTCGCCAGCGCACGGCGCGCAGCGAGATGGACGACGGCATCGGCCGCAGCCGACGCCGCTTCGGCGTCGGCATCGGCTGCGGCGAGCCGCTCCGCAACACGTGCACGCGTGGTCAGGTCGGCCGGCAATGCCGCAAGACGCGGCTGCGGACGCCGCGGCGGACCTGTACGCACGAGCCGGTCGGAAATGTCGCCGGCCGGCAGGGTGGACAGCACCTGGGCAATGCTGGCCAGGTCATCGAGCAGGAAGAACACGATTTCGCCTGCCTCATGCACGACGCGTGCGCCGAACGCGAGCGAGACCGCATGCAGCGCGCCGTCGCGCGGCGCCCACCACAGCGCCTTGCGCGCGCCGTTGCGCCGGCCGAATTCACCGAGCGGCTTGAGCAGTTGCTTCAGCGGCGCGAAACCGCGCCGATAGCGCACGTCCAGGCCGAGTTCGTGCAGCACCAGCAGCGGCCGTTCGGCAAGCAGCCGGCCCAGCAACGTCCAGGCTTCGCCGGGCACGCCGGCCAGGGACAGGTTGCCGCGCAAGGTATCCAGCGCATCGGCCGGCGACAGCACCGCCGCCCAGGCATAGCCGCCGACGCTGCCCTTGCCGGCAGTCAGCACGACGGCGCAGGCGCAGGTGCTCATCTCGCGCGCGAGACGCCGCCGCACTTCGGCCGCGGTCAGCGCCGGCGCTGCCGGGACGACCGGCGTCGCGGCAGCAGCGAGTTCGCCTATCGCGTCCGCATGGCCGCGGTGATCCAGCGCGGCGAAGTTCGCATGCACGCCGGCCGAACGCGGCGACTCCTGCACGGCCATGCCGCGCAGGCGCCAGGCCTGCCAGCGCCAGAACAGGCGGTTGCGCAGATTCGAGGCCGCAGCGGCCTTTGACATGGACACGGAAATCTCCCGGCGACGCGATCGGCGGGCATGGTCGGAGGCGCGCGCGGCAGAAGCCAGTCAACAATCGTGGCGACGCCGTTTTTTTGCAAAGCGCCACAATTGCGCCGGACAAACGACGAATCGCTTACGCGAAATTTCTACTTTCCTGAGGGAAATCCCCGTTGCTGCCGCGGCCGCTTCATGCGCCGGCTACGCTGCAGGCGCCTGGCCGGACGGCGGCCGATCGCGACGCGCCGACAGCGGCCAGCCCTGCGCGCCCGAAGCGCGCGGCACGCGCCCCCGGTGCGGCCGCGGCGCTTCAGAGCCCGCCGGCCGCCTGCGCGACGGCGCGGAACAGGGCGCGCCCCTTGTTCATGGTCTCGTCCCATTCGGCGGCCGGGTCGGAGTCGTAGACGATGCCGGCGCCGGCCTGCACGTGCAGACGGCCGTCCTGGATCACCGCCGTGCGGATCGCGATCGCCGTGTCGCCGTCGCCCCACCAGCCGATGTAGCCGACCGCGCCCGAATAGATGTTGCGGCGTATCGGTTCCAGCTCCTGGATCACTTCCAGCGCGCGGATCTTCGGCGCGCCGCTGACCGTGCCGGCCGGGAAGCTCGCGCGCAGCACGTCCATGTAGCTGAGCCCTTCGGCCAGATCGCCCTCGACCTGCGAGACGATGTGCATCACGTGCGAATAGCGCTCGACCGCGAAGCGTTCGGTGACCTCGACCGTACCCGTGCGGGCGATGCGGCCGACATCGTTGCGGCCGAGGTCGATCAGCATCAGGTGCTCGGCGCGTTCCTTCGGATCGGCCAGCAGTTCGGCTTCCAGGGCCTGGTCCTGCTCCGGCGTCGCGCCACGCGGCCGCGTGCCGGCGATCGGCCGCAGCACGACGCGGCCCTGCTTCAGCCGCACCAGGATTTCCGGCGAGGAGCCGACGATCTGGTAGCCGCCGAGATCGAGGAAATACATGTACGGCGACGGATTCAGCGAGCGCAGCGCGCGATAGACGTCGACCGGGCGCGCGCGGAACGGCACGCTCATGCGCTGCGACAGCACGACCTGGAACACGTCGCCGGAACGAATGTATTCCTTGCTTTTTTCCACCGCGGCGATGAAACCTTCGCGCGTGAAGCCGGAGACGAAATCGCCCTCGTCGAGCAGCTTGGGATCGAGCACGTCCGGATAGGCAGCGCCCGAACGGCGCAGGCGGAAGCTCAGCTCGTCGAGACGGCGCAGGGCGCGCGCATAGGCCTGCGGCTCGGACGGGTCCGCGTGTACGATCAGGTAGAGGCGGCCCTTGAGGTTGTCGAATACCGCGACTTCCTCCGACACCATCAGCAGCGCATCGGGCGTGCCGAGCTGGTCGGGCTTGTCCCAGCCGGCCAGGCGCGGCTCGATGTAGCCGATGGTCTCGAAGCCGAAGAATCCGACGAGACCGCCCGTGAAGGCCGGCAGCTGCGGCAGGCGCGGCACGCGGAACTGGTTCCGAAGATCGTCGATGTCCCTGAGCGGATCGGCCAGTTCGCGCGTGGCCACGGTTTCGCCGAATTCCGACACCGTCAGCGTGTTGCCGCGCAGCGAATACACGCGCCGGCACGGCAGGCCGATGATGGAATGCCGGCCCCAGGATTCGCCGCCTTCGACCGATTCGAGCAGGTAGGTGTAGGGCCCGTCGGCCAGTTTCAGATAGACCGACAGCGGCGTGTCGAGGTCCGACAGCACCTCGCGCATCAGCGGAATGCGGTTGTAGCCTTCCGCGGCCAGCGCCTGGAATTCGTCCTGGGAAATCACGGCCAATCTCGACGGGCAGGGCCGTTCACGATAGCAAGAGACGCCCGGGCGGGAAATCGTGGCACGGCATAAGACGCAGCGGCATTCCGCCGCCGCACGGGAAAGATGCGGAAAAACCGCCCCGGGGCGGCGTCGGAAGCGGTGCCGGGGGCCAGCGCCGCAGACATCTCCCCCGCGGGGCCCGGGTCGGGCGAGACCGGGCTGCCGGGGACGCTGCGACATTGAATTCCTGGCTTGCCGTTCAACAAGCCGCGATTGCAACCAGCACTGGAAGCGGCGTGTTGGCTGAAACACAGTTGCTCCACCCCTGTCCCACGAGAGGAGCGCAGCGTCCTGCGTGGTCAGCTCCCGCCGCGCGCCGCGGCCGCGACCCGCGGCATCCCGCGCAGGCGCAGGCTGAATTCCACGCCGTCGCCGCCGGCCAGGTTGTGCGCCGCAGCGCTGCCGCCATGGCGTTCGGCGACCAGACGCACGACGTAGAGACCCAGGCCCAGGTGCGGCGCCTCGCCGCGCGACGCGCCTTCACGCAGGCTGACCAGCGAATCGAACAGGCGGCCCTGCATGGCCAGCGGCAGCTCGGGACCGAAGTTGGCGACGCGCAACACGATGCCGTCGCTGCCGGCCTCCAGCGCGATGCGTATCCAGCCGTGCTCGGGCGTGAACGAACGCGCGTTGTCGACGAGCTTGTCCAGGGCCTGCGCGATGAGCTCGGGCGCACCGTGCATCGGCACGGGCTGGACCGGCACCTCGCAGTCGATGCGCCGCGGCGCGACCAGCGGCCGATAGGCCTCGGCGCAGCCGCGCACGACCTCGGCCAGATCGAAGTCTTCGGCATCGGCCGAGGCGATCGCGCGCTCCATGCGGCTGGATTCGCTCATCGCGCGAACGATGTTGGTCAGCCGGTCCACGCCGTCGCGCGCGCGCAGCACGTAGGCGCGTGCGTCCGAGGAAATCGGGTGATGCTCGAGGTTGTCGAGCGAGGATTTGACGATGGCCAGCGGCGTATGCAGCTCGTGCGAGAGCTTGGATGCCAGCGTGCGCAGATAGTCGGTGTATGCGCCGACCGCATCGAGCAGCTGCTGGAAGCTGCGCGCGAGATCACCGAGTTCGTCGCGCGTGTCGGTCAGCGGCACGCGGCCCTGGATGCGGCCGTCGGCGGCCAGCGCGCGCTCGGCGCCGTCGCGCAGCCGGCGTATGCGTACCGACAGCCAGGTCGCGAACACGAACAGCACGCCGCCGGCCAGCAGCAGCGCGGCGACGCTGATCAGGGCCAGGCGCTGCAGCGCCGCGTCGGTCAGCAGCGGCAGTGCCGTATTGACCTGCTCCAGTACCAGCGCGCCGCGCGTCTCGCCGCGCAGCTGCAGCGGCAGCGCGGCGACGAGCACCACGTCGCCCTGCCCCGAGCCGGCGCGCCAGCTCGTGGCCGGCACGCCCGACAGGGCCTGCCAGAGTTCGGGGGCATCCACGCGCGGCTTGCGTTCGGCCAGTGTGGCCGAGCCCTGCAGGGCCGGCGCGATCAGCCAGCGGTAGGACCAGCGCGCGAGGGCGGACGGCTCCTGCGCCGACGAGGCCGCTGCGGCCGTGTCGAGCCCGCCGCTCTCGGCCAGCAGCCAGCCTTCGCTGCTGAGCAGGCGCGCGCGCGTGGATTCGGGGGCGAACTGGGCGAGCTCGGCTGCGAGCGAATCGGAATAGGCCAGCAGCGGCATGCGGTCCAGGGTCACGTCACCGTTGCCGCCGGCGTCCAACAGATGCAGCGACAGCCGCTCGGGCCGCTGCGCGCGCGGCAGGCGCAGCTCGACGCGGTAGCCGGCGGCGTCTTCCTGCCATTCACCGCCGAGCGTGACCGGCAGGCCGGCGCCGTCGGCGCCGCGCGCGAGCGCGTCGAACGAACCCGGCGCCGCGCTCGCGATCAGATAACGGCGCTCTGCGCCGCCGCGATCCAGGCCCAGCTCGATGCGATCGGCCTGGGCCACGGCCACGTCGCGCGCGTCGGCGCGCCGCCGCGTGGTATCGCGCACCTCGATCAGCAGGTACATCCAGGCCGCATCTTCGGCCACGGTCAGCTTGAGCTTCTGCGCATCCTGGGCTGGACCGAGGTTCTGCGAATACGCGCGCAGGCCGATCCAGTCATCCGCATAGCCGTCGATCTGCAGCGGCGCGTCGAGCTCGTGCACGTACACCGCATCGCCGGGCGGCGGCAGCTCGGCGTTGATCGCGGTCAGGCTGCGCGTCAGCGCCTTGCCCGAGGCGATCAGGGTCTGTTCCTGGCCCTGGCGCAGCAGCACTTCCATCTGGCGCAGGAACTGCCAGCCGGCCCAGGGCAGGGCCAGCATCGCGAGCGCGACGAGCAGCAGTTTGCGGCGAAGGGACATGAGTGCCGGGCTGGAGATAAGCCCTCCCCTTCAAGGGGAGGGTTGGGTGGGGATGGGTGTCGGTGCCGCGAACGTCATCTCACCAGGGCCGCTCTTCGTCGAAACGAGGCGCGGGGACCAAAACCGTATCGCGAGGCAAGCCCCATCCCCACCCATGCCCTCCCCGGGGAGGGTTTGTTTCGCGGCATCGCCCCATCCTGTCGACGAAATGCCTCACCTCACGGCTTCCAGCGATAGCCGACGCCGTGCACGGTGTCGATCGCGTCGAAGGCGGCGTCGATGGCGAGGAATTTCTTGCGGATGCGCTTGATGTGCGAAGTGATCGTCGCGTCGTCGACGACGACCTGGGCCTCGCGCATGAGCTGGTCGCGATTCTTCACGTGGCCCGGGAAGCGCACCATCGTGTGGACCATCCAGAACTCGGTCACGGTCAGCGGTACTTCCTCGCCGTTCCAGGTCACGCGCATGCGTTCCTGTTCGAGCTTCAGCGGGCCGTGGCTGATGACGCTCTCGGCCTCGGCCGGCTTGCGCAGCGCGTCGATGCGGCGCAGCAGCGCGCTGATCCGCGCGGCGAGCTGATGCAGCGAGACGTCCTTGGTCAGATAGTCGTCGGCACCCAGGCGCAGGCCCGAAATCACATCGAGATCCGAATCGCGTGCGGTCAGGAACAGGATGGGCAGGGTCGCCGCGCGCGTGCGCAGCGCACGGCACAGATCGAAGCCGCCTTCGGGTTCGTCGCCGAGACCGACGTCGATGATGACGAGCTCGGGCAGGCGCAGCGCGAATGCGGCTTCGGCCTCCGGGCGCGACGCATAGCCGCGCACCTCGTAGCCGAAGCGGGTCAGCGCCTCGACGTAGTTGGCGCGGATCAGCGGTTCGTCTTCGACGATGGCAATGCTGCGCGGCATGGGAAGGGCGGCCTGGCGGTTGAGGTGGCGTGACTGTAGGCACGGACGCGCCAGGCCGCAACGCCGCGGCGGCAGGTGCCCGCAAAATGCCAGAAATGGTCGGTACAAGGTCGCAAGCGGCCGGCGGAATCGCCGCGCTCCGCGGTTTACTGCAGCTGCCCCTGAAACGACGAGGTGCCCCATGAGCAACAATCGCCCGGAACCGAATGCCGAACTTGCCGCGGGAGTCGAGCCGCTGCGCGTGGCCTTCGCCATCGGCGCGCTGCTGCTGGGCTTCTTCGTCGTGTTCCTGCAAGCCTGACACAGGGGCTGCACGGCCCGCAGCGGGCCGATAGAAACCCGGAGTACCCCATGGACGTTTGCCTGCCTGCGGATTTCCAGCTCGCCGACGAGGATTGTTCGCCACGCCTGCGCTATGTCGACGAGGGACCGTCCTCGTACGAGGACGGCTGGTGGCTCGGCGCCGAGGCACTGGTCTCGCCGCTGCCGCCGCGCAATCCGCCGCGCGCCGCGGCCCGCCGTCGCGCTGCCGCCGCCGACGATCCGACCTGGAACGTCGTCTGAGCGTCAGGGCCTGACGAACGGCTGGAAGCCGTCGCAGAAAATGCCTTCGTCGCCATGCTGCAGCGCGCACGGGAAGAAGGTCGTGATCGTGTCGCGCGCGCAGAACGACTGCGCCGGATTGGCGACGCAGGACTGCAGGATGGCCGTGCTCGACGGCACTGCGAGATCGAACGCGGCGACCACGGGCAGCGGCCCCGGCGAAGCGGCCTGGGCATGCGGCAGCAGACGCAGGCTGATCCAGCCCAGACCGCCGCTGAGCAGGCCGCTGGTCTGGCACACCACGACAGCCCCGGCCGCGACCTGGCCCTGTGAAATACAGGTCGCGGCGGGACTGGCGGAAAACAGGCCGCGGTATTCGAAATACGGCGGCAGCTGCACGTAGACCGTCGTCGCGCCGGCATTGCCTTCGCCGACGTTGCGATAGCTCACGACGACGGGGCCGGCTTCCTGGCCCAGAGTGAACGTCGCCGGCGCATGCGTGATGGAATCGCCGACGAGCGTCGGCACGCGCGGCGCACGCGTCGGTATCTGCAGGCGGCCGCAGCCGGCCTGCAGCGGCGTGGTCACGCAGTCGGTCGGCGCGGCCTGCACGTCGTTGGCCACACTCGCATGCACGTACAGCGGTCCCGGCACGGCCACGTTCAGCGCCACGTCGATGCGCAGCGAGAAGAAGCCATAGCCCTGATCGATCATGTACGGCGTAGTGCAGCGCACGCGCGTGACCGGCGTCTGCGTGGCACAGTTGAAGCCCGGGTTGGCGGCAACCAGGCCGGAGTAGACGAAGCCGATCGGCAGATCCAGATTCACCGTGACCGGCGTATTCGTCGGACCGTAGCCGCTGTTGCTGACGCCGACCACGAGCATGTTCTGCGTGCCAGCCTCGAACGGCGCCCCGGTCCAGACCGCGACGGGTCCGTTCGTGACTGTGCCGTTGTTGTAGCCCCAGTCGTTGATGCGGATCTGCGACTGCACATAGCTCGTCGCGACGCTGACGCAGCCGGTCAGGCTGGGGCTGGCGCCGCAGACCGGCGTCGGCGGCAGCGGCACTTCGCTGCTTTCCAGGGTGGCGACGACGCTGATCGGTCCCGGCGTCACGTTCGGCGCGACCTTCGCGTTGATCTGCAGCGAGCTCGAACCCGGAATCCACAGATGCAGATCCGTCAGATAGACGCAGGTCACGTCGCGGAGGTTGCCGGGCGGCGTCGAACAGGTCCAGCCGCCATTCCAGCCGGTATATTCGACGCCGGGCGGCAAGGTCGTGCGGAACGTGAACGGCGCGTGGTGCACGATGCCGTCGTTGCGATCTTCCTTCTCGATGCCGACGCCGAACGAATACGTGGTGCCGGAATAGATCGTCGGCACCGGCCAGACGGTCAGGCGCAGACCCGCGGCCGCGGCAGCCGGGGCGGCGCACAAAGCGAGCAGCGCGAGAAAGACGGCAGACAGGCGGCGCATGAGTTCCTCTGTGCTGGACCGGATCCGCATTCGCAGCGCCACGTTACGCGCTGCTGCGGATTTCCCTCCAGTTTGAGCGGACATTTCCGATCAGAAATTGACTGCAGCCGCGAGCCGCAGCGACGCATCGCTTGCGTGCGCTGACGCGCCGGCGCATCGGTGCGTCTGCGCGCGACGCCTGTCGCGAGCGTCCTGCGCCTCCGCGCCCCACGCAAACGCCAACCACCCGCTGCAACGGCACTGCGGCTCCCCTGAAGCCGCGACCTATGCTCGCGCGGACAGGAGCGCGAGGCATCCCCGCGAACGCGGGGTTGCCGCAGGTACGACCCGCCACGCCCTGCCGCGCCCGAAAAAGCCATGTCCGCGCTTCATCTCGCCCGCAATGCGCAAGCGCGTCCGCTCCGGCGGCCGCGAATCTGCGCCGGCGGCAACCGCCGTGATCCGCGAGCACAGCGCCATGTCCACGATGCTTCGTTTTCTGTTCGCCGCGGCCCTGCTGGGCGCCGCGGCGTTCGCCCTTCCCGCCACGGCCGACAGCGGCAGCCTGGAGGTACAGCGCGGCGACGGCAGTCATGCCGCGGTCGCGAGCCTCGACACCAAGGTCGATCTCGCGATAAACGGCCTCGTCGCCGAAGTCCGCGTCACACAGCGCTTCCGCAACGACGGCGAGGCCTGGCAGCAGGGCGAATATCTGCTGCCGCTGCCCGAAGGCGCTGCGGTGCATGCGCTGACCTTGCGCATCGGCCAGCGCCTGATCGTCGGCGAGGTCCGCGAGAAAGAAGCGGCGCGCAGCGAATTCGCCGCGGCCGTCGCGAGCGGCCGCAAGGCCAGTCTCGTCGAAGCGCACAGCGCGAACCTGTTCCGCACGGTGATCGCGAACGTCGCGCCGGGCGAGAGCGTCGAGATCGAGATCGGCTACTGGCAGCAGGTCGACTTCCGCGACGGGGAGTTCTCGCTTGTGTTTCCGCTGACCTATACGCCGCGCTATGCGCCGGCGCAGACCGACGCGCTCCCCGAGCCGGTCTCCGAACCCGCGTCAGAACCGGTTTCCGAGTCCAAGGCCGCCGTCGTCGAGACCACGACGGCGATCACACCGGCTGCCGGCGCCCGCATCGGTTCACCTACGATCGTCATCGCCGCGACGCTCGATGCGGGCCTGCCGCTCGCGCGCGTGGAATCGGCGACGCATGCGCTGGCGATACGGCAGAACGGCCAGCACTACGCGATAGCGCTGGCCGATACGGTCGTCGCGGCCGATCGCGATTTCGTGCTGCGCTGGACGCCGCAGCCGTCGGCGACGCCGACCGCCGCGCTGCTGCGCGAACGCAGCGGCGACGAACAGTTCGCGCTGCTGATGCTGCTGCCGCCGACTCAGCCGGCCGGCGCGATGCCGCGCGAGCTCGTGCTCGTGATCGACACCTCGGGCTCGATGGAAGGCAGCTCCATCACGCAAGCACGTGCCGCGCTCGACCTGGCGCTGCAGCACCTGACACCGGTCGATCGCTTCAACGTGATCCAGTTCAACTCGCGGACCACGGCACTGTTCGATCACGCGGTGCCCGCTGCGGCGAAGGACGTCGCGCTGGCGCGCGAATGGGTCGCCGGCCTGCACGCCGACGGCGGCACCGAGATGCTGCCGGCCTTGAATCTGGCCCTGCGCGATGCGGCGCCGACGGGCTATCTGCGCCAGATCGTGTTCGTGACCGACGGCGCGGTCGAACAGGCCGATGCGCTGTACACGGCGATCGAAAGCCAGCTCGGCGCCTCGCGCCTGTTCCCGGTCGGCATCGGCAGCGCGCCGAACGCGCAGTTCCTGCGCAAGGCGGCCGAACTCGGCCGCGGCAGCTCGGTCGTGATCCGCGACCTGAACGCGGTCGGCGAATCCATGCAGCAGCTGTTCGCGAAACTCGATCGCCCGGCGCTGCGCGATCTGCATCTGGATCTACCGGTCAACGCGGAGGTCTATCCGCAGCGATTGCCCGACCTGTATCACGGCGAGCCGCTGCTGCTGATCGCCAGGCTCGCGCCGAATGCGGTCGTCGGCCGCGGCCGCATCGAAGGCCAGCTCGCGGGCGCGCCCTGGTCGCAAGCGCTGTCGCTGGATCTGCAGGGCCAGGCCCAGGGTCTCGGCCGGCTCTGGGCGCAGCGCAAGATCGAAGCGCTCGACGACGCGCTGCGCCGCGGCGGCGACGAAACCGCGCTGCGCAGCGAACTCGTCGCCGTCGCGCTGCGCCATCATCTGGTCAGCCGCCATACCAGCCTCGTCGCGGTCGACCGCACGCCGCAGCGCCCGGCCGATGCGCCGCTGCAGACCGTCGCCGTCGACAACGAAGCGCCGGCCGGCAGCGTCGCGTTCGCGCAGACCGCGACCTCGTCAAGGCTGTGGCTCGCACTGGGCTTGCTCGCGCTGCTGGTCGCCTTCCTGCTGCGCGAACGCGAAGGCACCCTGCGATGAACCGCGGCGGCGCCGATGACATCGCCTCGCGCCATCGGCGCCGCGCCGCGCGCCTGCTGCTGATCGCGCTCGCCGCACTGCTGCTCGGCCAGGCCGGCTATCTGCAGGCCAAGGCGCTGCTGGCGCAGGTGCTGCTCGAACACGCCTGGCAGCGCAGCGACGCCGGCCGCACGGCGACCAGGCCCTGGCCCTGGGCCGATACGCGACCGGTCGCCCGGCTGCAGGTCGCTGCGCTCGATGTCGATCTGATCGTGCTGGCCGGCGATTCCGGCCGCACCCTGGCCTTCGGTCCGGCCTGGAACGAAGCGAGCGCCCTGCCCGGTCATGCCGGCGCCAGCATCGTCAGCGGTCACCGCGACACCCATTTCGCGTTTCTTCAGCGGCTGCGGCCCGGCGACGGACTCGAGATCGAACGCGCGGGCCTGCGCCTGCGCTACCGGGTCCGCGCGACCCGCGTCGTCGATGCGCGCACGACGCGCCTGGCCACGGGCGGCGCCGACGATGAACGGCTACTGCTGGTCACCTGCTATCCGTTTGACGCCTGGGCCGCCGGCGGACCGCTGCGCTATGTCGTGGAAGCCGAGCGCCGCTGAAGCGATCCGGCTCCGGCGAGGCGGCCAACTCTGCGCGCAGACGACGCGCGACTGAGGCAGGGGCGAGCGGGCCGACCGATCGGCACCCGTCGGGGCGGTCCCGCTGGCAGTCGAGCTCGCCAAGCGCGAATGCCCTCCGGGCCACGCCCCGAGCCGGCGCGTGTTATGGAACAGGAGGCCGAAAACGGCGTCGACAGGGTGTTGACGCGGAATAGACGTCCAGTTGATATGGAATGAATGCGCCATGACGAGGCGCGGAACGACCCTACGGCAGCCCGGCAATCCGGGTGACACATGCCGCCGGCCGCTCCGAGAGAATTCCTTACATGGCACTTATCGACCGCAAGACCGTACTGGCTTCACTGATCGCCGCAGGCCTCGCCGCCGGCTCCGTCACCACCGCGACGGCCGCCGACGACGCGCCGGTCTATCTCGTGCGCTTCGCCGAACCGGGCGTGCTCGGCTACCGCGGCGGCGGCGGCGCCCTGAAACCGACCGCCCCGAACCGGGCGGCGGGCCGCCGCTTCGACGTGCATGCCGCCGACGTGGCCGCCTACCGCGGCTGGCTGGCCGATGCCCAGACCCGGCACGAGTCCGACATCGCCGCCCGCCTGGGCCGGACGCCGGCGCTGCGCCACCGCTATCAGATGACTCACAGCGGATTCGCGCTGGTGCTGAGCGAGGCCGAGGCCGCCGCCGTCGCCGCCCTGCCCGGCGTCGCCTCGGTCGAACCCGAACCGCACTATGCGCTCGCGACCTACCGCGGCCCATCCTTCATCGGTGCGGCGGCGGTCTGGAACACCGCGCCCACCGCCCCGGCGCGGCGCGGCCGCGGCGCCGTGATCGGCGTCATGGACGGCGGCTCCAACTCGACCCATCCGTCCTTCGCCAACGACGCGTCCTGCGGCTTCAGCGCGGCCGATCCCAAGCTGCTGAGCTTCCGCGACTGCATGACCTCGGAAAACGGGGTCTGCAACAGCACCATGCCGGAGGACTACGCCGGCGGCCACGGCGTGCATACCAGCAGCACCGCGGCCGGCAACACGCTGACCCTGTCCAGCCTGCCCGCACCGGTGCTGCCGGCGCCGTTCACCCAGATGTCCGGCGTCGCGCCCTGCGCCAGCGTGCGCTCGTACAAGGTCTGCGACTCGACGACCTGCAACGGCTCGGCCATCCTCGCGGCAATCGACAACATCGTCATCGACGGCGACGTCGACGTCGTGAACTATTCGATCTCCGGCGGCACCCAGCCCTGGAGTGACACCGACCGCGAATTCCTCGATCTCGTCAACACCGGCATCTTCGTCGCGGCCGCGGCCGGCAACACCACTACGCAGCAGCCCGACCCGGTCGGCAAGGTCAACCACCTCGGCCCCTGGGTCGCGACCGTCGCCGCGGTAACCCACGACGCGGCCAACCTGCCCGCGCTGTCGGTCACCGCGCCGACCCAGCCTGTGAACCTGACCAGCATCGCGATGAACTCGGGCGACACCACGCCGGCGGCGAGCGCGATGAACGGCGTGCCGCTCAAGAGCTATCCGGCCAACCCGATCGGCTGCACGGCCGACGGCGGCATTGCTGCAAACGCGCTGCAGGGCGCGATTGCCGTGCTGCGCCGCGGCACCTGCACGTTCGGCGAGAAGATCACCAATGCCTACAACGCCGGCGCGGTCGCGGTCGTCATCGGCAACAACCAGGCCGGCGCGCTGTCGATGGACACCACCGGCGCGGCGAACATCCCGTCCTACAGCATCTCCAGCCAGGCCGTCAGCGACGCGCTGATCGCCTATGCGAACGCCAACAATACGGCTGCCGCTGCGCTGGATCCCACCCATCACCAGGGCGACCGCCTCGGCGACTTCAGCCAGCGCGGCCCGACGCCGGACTACTACCGCGGCCTGACCAAGCCCGACATTTCCGCGCCGGGTGTCGACATCTACGCGGCGCAGACCACCGCCAACGGCAGCTACGGCTACATGAGCGGCACCTCGATGGCGAGCCCGCACGTCGCCGGCGCGGCGCTGCTCGTGCGCGCGGCGCATCCGGACTGGAGCCCGATGGCGGTCAAGTCGGCGCTGCAACTCACGGCCCGACACGCCGGCTTCCAGGAAGACGGCACCAGCGCCGCGATCGTCGATCAGGTCGGCAGCGGCCTCGTCGACGTGGCCGCGGCGGTCGATGCCGGCCTCGTCATGGAAGAAAGCTACGACAACTTCGTCGCCGCGAATCCGAGCACGCATGCCGTCGACCTCAAGGCGCTGAACCTGCCGTCGCTGCGCAACATGAACTGCACGCCCTCGTGCACGTTCACACGCACCGTGACCAGCACGCTGGCGAGCGCGTCGACCTGGACCGCGACCTTCGCCAGCAACGGTCCCGGCGTCACCGCGCAGGTCGAGCCGGCCACGTTCACGATCCCGGCCGGCGGTTCGCAGACGTTCACCGTGACCATCCGCCTCGGCATCGGCGACGCGTTCAGATCCGTCGTCTCGGGCGCGCTGATCCTGACCGAGTCCGCTTCGCAGGCGCCGCCGGCGCGGCTCAGCGTCAACCTGATCGGGTCGCGGCCGCGCGACCAGATCTTCGACGACGGCCTCGAGCCGGTCGACATCACCCACATCGTCGCGCACGACAACCTCAACTTCGTGTTCCCGGCCACGGCCACCGGCGGTGCGGTGAACTGGCAGACCGGCGCGCTGTGCAATCAGACCAACCAGTGCTTCTACGGCAACTACCACTTCAACATGTGGCTGTACACGAATGCCGAGGGCAGCATGATGGGCATCAATCATCCGCTGAAGGAGCCGCGTGAAGACTTCGGCAGCGTCGTGCTGCCCGGCACGCTGACCTTCCTGGTCATGCAGCGCGGCGAAGTCGTCGGCCCCGATTCCACGTTCACGGCCGTCTCGCCGCCGTCATCGGCGGAACTCTGGCGCCAGCCCAACGGCGTCGACGGCTACGTCGGCTTCCGCTTCCGCAACACCGTGACGAACCAGATCAACTACGGCTACGCGCGCTTCGCCACGCAAGGGCCGACCGGGCTGCCGGCGACACTCGTCAGCTACCGCTACGACGACAGCGGAGCGCCGATCACGATCCGCTGAACCGCGACGACACCATTGTTCACATCGACGACGAGGCGGCCCTGCCGCCTCGTCGTCGTTTGCGCGGCAGGCGGAATGGACGTCCAAATGCCGCCGGAGCATTTCCGATGCCTGCGGCGTATGATCCGTGCATGTCAGCTCCTACGTACCGTTTCGGCGGATTTCGCGTCGATCCCGCAACGCGCAGGCTGTGGAAGGGCGAAGACAGCGTGGCATTGCGGCCGAAGGTGTTCGACTGCATCGTCTATCTGATCGAGCACCGCGACCGCGCCGTCGGCCGCGACGAACTGATCTCCGCGGTCTGGGGCAAGATCGACATCAGCGACGGCGTGCTCGGCCAGACCATCCTCCAGGCACGCCGCAGCCTCGACGACACCGGCAAGGAGCAGACCACCGTCCGCACGGTGCAGGGCTTCGGCTATCACTGGGTCGCCAAGGTCGACATCGTTGCCGCCGAACCGTCCGCCGTCACCGTCCCCGCGCCGGTCATCGCCGTCGACGAACCCGAAGCGGCCGACGACGGGCCTGAGGCCGCCGAGCCGACGCCGCACGCACACATTGCACCGCCTGATGGGGCTTCGCCACCGGCAGCGGCGTCGCGCTGGCGCCGGCGCATGCTCGTTGCCGCCATCGCGGCGCTGGTCCCGCTCGTGGGCTATGTCGCATGGCGCCAGCAGGCGGCGCAGACCGCCGCGCCCGCGACGCCGCTGCCGGCGGCTTCTCCGGTCTCGGCGCTGGTGCTGCCGGTCATCGTCGAAGGCCCCGGCGACAACCCAGCCTGGATACGCCTGGGCGCGATGGACCTGATCGCCGATCGTCTGCAGTCCTCGGGCCTGCGCGTCGTGCCCAGCGACAACGTCGTGATGCTCGCCGGCCATGGCAATGGCGCGGGCAGCGGCGACGTCGCCGCGATGCTGCGCGCGACGCGCGCGACCGTCGCCGTGGAAACGCGCGCACGCCGCACGCCGCAGGGCTGGCGCCTCTCGCTGACGACGCCGCTCGGCGCATCGCCGCCGCTGGCGGTCCACGGCGAAGGCCGCGACGTGCTCGACGCCGCGCGCGTCGCGGCCGACGAACTCGCGCGCGCGCTGGGCTATCGTCCTTCGCCGGATCCCGGCGGCGGCGATCCCGATCTGGCGATGCTGCTGAGCCAGGTCGACGCGGCCGTGCTGTCGGACCAGCTCGACCTCGCCCGGCAACTGCTCGAAAGCGCCGGCCCGGAAGCGCTCCGGAGGGTCGATCTGCGCTACCAGCTCGGCCGCATCGACTATCAGGCCGGGCGCCTCGACGCAGCCGAAGCGACGTTCCGCCGGATCGCCGACGAAGTCTCGCCCGAAGCCGACCGCGGCATGCGCGCGCGCGCCTACAGCGGCCTCGGCGCGGTTGCGTTCAAGCGCCAGCAGTACGGCGTCGCCGAGCACGAATTCGGCGAAGCGATCGCCCTGCTCGACCGCAGCGACACGCGCGATCTCGGCATCGCCTACAACGGCCGCGCGGTCGCGCGCAACGCGCAGCGCCGCTTCGACGAGGCACTGGCCGATTTCGCCGAAGCGCGCGTCGCGCTCGAGCTCGCCGGCGACAGCATCCATCTGGTGCTGGCCGACGCCAACCTCGGCACGCTGAATTTCAATCGCGGACGCTACGCCGAGGCGGCGACGTCGCTGACGCGCGCGGCCGAACGGTTCGAGGCCTTCCACATTCGCAACATGGAACTGATGACGCGTGCGAACCTCGCCGACGTGCAGGTCGGCCTGCTCGACACCGCCGGCGCGCAGGCGAACGAGCGCCGCATCGAAGCGCTGATTCCGCTCGTGGCCGATCCGGCCGACCAGAACAACGGTCGTCTTTCGCTCGTGCGCCTGCTGCGCGCGCGCGGCGCGCTGCGCGCGGCGGACACGGTCATGAGCCAGTTGCGCACCGCGGCACTGTCCGACGAGATGACCGCAGCCATGATCGGCGCGATCGATGCGCAGCAGGCCCTCGCCGACGGCGACCCGCGCCGCGCGGCCGAGCTCGCCGCGCCGGTGCTCAATCAGCAAGCGGCGCAGCTGTTTCCGCGCTATCGACTGCAGGCGCGCTACGTGCTCGTCGGCGCGTATGCGCGCAGCGGCGACCTGGCCGCGGCGCAGCGCGAGTTCGACGAGCTGCGCAAGACCGTCGAGCAGGATCCCGGGCCGCCAGGCCCCATGTATCTGGCGCTCGCCAAAGCCGAGATCGCGCGCGCTTCCGGCACTGCCGCCGCGGCCGATGCGGCTTACGGCGAAGCGACCACCGCGGCCGACGCGGCCCATCTGCCGGCCGACATCATCGAGGCCTCTGCGGCCCAACTCGACTACCTGCTCGAGCGCGACGACCTGGTCCGAGCCAGTGTGCTCGTCGAACGCATCTCGCCCTGGGCGCAGCAGAGCTTTCCGGCCGCGCTGATGCAGGTGCGCCTCTATCACGCCGGCGGCCTGCTGCCGGCCTGGCGCAGCGCGCTCGAACGCGCGCGGGCGCTGGCCGGCGAACGCACGGTGCCGCTGGAGCTGGCCAAGCCGCCGGCCGAACGCACGCCGCGCTGAGAACACCCGAACGCATCCGCCGTACAGGCCTCGCGCCGCGTTTTTTCCACGCGGCTCCGACGCCGCCGGCCGAGCGTCAGCGGTATCGGCGCGGGATATTCGACGCCCCGTCGTAACCCGAGTCGTTACGAAGATCCCGCACCGTGTCCACTGAAACGGCTTCGTCACACCCAGCCATTCCGCGTGACTGGCGTTTGGGGTAAGAAAGAAAAAAACGCACGGCCGAAGCCGTGCGGTTTTCGTCAGCCTGCGGCGAACCTCACTCGAAGCCGTCGCTGAACAAGGCGTCGGGGCGGAAGAAGTAAACCGCGCCCTGATAGGCGTTCGGCATGTAATTCACGCCGATCGCGCCGATGACCGCGGTCGCGCCGTCCCAGCCTATCGACCAGCCGAACCAGTTGTTCACGGCGCCGTCGCTCGCGGTCAGTGTGCTCGTGATGCTCCATCGACCGCCGAGCTTCCTGATCCCATGCACCGCGCCGCGCTGTGCCACGCCGCCGACCGCCGCGTACGACTCGCCGACGAAGCCCGCGTCGCCGTGCAGCACGACGCGCTGGCCGAAGTTGTAGAAGGCGCCGACGTTCGGCGAGGTGATCTTCTGCGTCTCGCTCCAGCCGCTGCCGCCGTTGATGAATGCGTAGACGGCGCCGGCCGCGGTCAGGCCATTGACTGCGGCGCTCGACGTGCCGACGAGCAGGTCGCCGCCGGACATTGCGACCGACGCGCCGAAATGCTGCTGGGCATAGCCGTCGCTCGAGGTCAGCTTCTGCACCTGAGCCCACTGGCCCGGCGCGGCTTCGCTAAACAAATACGCTGCCCCCTGACGCGACGCACTGCCGATGTCGGCCGACGGCGCCGTAATCGCCAGCGTGTTTCCGTCGAACGCGATGGCGGTGCCGAAGTAGGCATTGGTTGCGCCGTCGGCCGCGATGATCTTCTGCGTCTGCGACCAGACGCCGTTCGGCGCGCGCGTGAACAGATAGGCGGCGCCCTGATACGCGCGGCCGACGATCGTGAGGTTCTGCGCACCGATCACGACCCGGTCACCGCTCAGCGACAGCGCATTGCCGAAGTTGGCTGCCGGATACGGATCGGTCGCCGTGAGCTTCTGCGTCTGCGACCAGACGCCGTCGGTCTCGGTGAAGACGTAGACCGCGCCGGCACCGCCCGCACCGCTGACCGTGACGCCCTTGGCACCGATCAGCGCGGTATTGCCCTCGATCGCGATAGAGGTGCCGAAGTTGTAGTCCGTCGCACCGTCGCTGGCCAGCAGCTTCTGCACCTGGGTCCAGCTGCCGTTGACGCGGTGGAATACGTAGACCGCGCCGCGCCGGGCGGCGCCGTTGACCGTCGCGTATTCGGAACCGACCAGTGCGACGTCGCCGCGCACGACCGAGGACACGCCGAAGTAGCCGCCGCTGTTGCCGTCGGGCGGGGTCAGCTTCTGGCCCTCGATCCAGACCTCGGCCGCGCCGACCGCATAGGCCAGCGCCGACGAGCTGCTGCCGTCGTGATTCGCGTCGCCGGCATAGGCGGCCGTCAAGGTGCGTGCGCCGGGGGTCGAGAACGTGATCTGGCACTGGCCGGCCACGGCGGCGGCGCTACAGGTCTCGCCGCTGCTCGCGATCACGGACACGCTGCCCGTCAGCGTGCCGGCACCGCCGACCGCGTAGTTGAACGTCACCGCCTGGCCCACCGTCGCCGCGGGCGGATTCGCGCCGAGCAAGGCCGTCGTCGACGCGGCCTTGGTCACGGTCAGGCTCTGCGAGGCGCTGCTGCTCGCGGCGAAATTCGCATCGCCGGCGTAGCTCGCGACCAGCGCATGCGCGCCCACGGCCAGCGCACCGGCCGGAATGGTGCATGCGCCGGCGGAGGCCTGCGCCGTGCAGCCCGCACCGCCGTCGATCTGCACGTCGACGTTGCCGCCCGGCGCGCCGGCGCCGGGTGCGGTCACCGCGAGCGTGAAGCCCGTGGTGACGGCTTCGCCGTAGACCGCCGTGGCCGGCGTCGATGCCGCGAATGCGATCGTCGTCGCCGCCGGTCCGACGACGTGGTTCGCCGTCGTGCTGCTCGGCGCATAACCGCTGCCCGCATGGCTCGCCGTGATCGTGCGCGTGCCGGCCGCGGTCGAGGCCAGCACGCAGCTGCCCGCACCGCCGGTCAAGGTCGCGACGCAGCTCGCGCCGTTGCCGTCGTCGACATTCACCTCGCCGCTCGCGCTGCCGCCCGGAACGCTGATGCCGACCGCGACGGTATAGCTTTCGCCGACCACGGTCGTGGCCGGCTGTATCGACGTGATCGTCGTCGTCGAGGCGACATCGCGCGGCAGCGCCGCGAGTGCCAGCCGCGGCACGCCGCCGATCGCGCCGAAGCTGCCGCCGATCTGCAGCGCGGTCGCGCCGGCCACGATCGTGTTGATGGTCGCGTCCGGCGACGGATTCCAGAGCGGATCGACGATGCCGGTTCCGCTCGTGCCGATCTTCGACAGATAGGCGCGCGTCTGGCCGCCGACCGTGCCCGTACCCGCGGACACGTACAGCGCGCCGTTGCCGTCGGCCGCGAGCGCTACGACGTTCGAGCTCGAGCCCGGGTTCCAGTTCGGATCGACCTCGCCGCTCGCGGCGTCGATCCTGATCAGGCGATTGCGCGTGACGCCGGCGGTGCCGCCGACCGTCGCGGTGACGAACGCGCCGCCCGCATATAGCGCGCCGTTGTCGAGCGCGATAGCGGATACCGAAGAATTGACGATCGGGTTCCAGGCCGCCGCCGCCGCCGTGGCCAGGTCGAGCTTGGCCAGGTAGGAACGGCTCGCGCCGCCGATCGAGCTGAAGCCGCCGGCGACGTAGAGCGCGCCGGCGGACGCATCGAGGGCGAGCGCATTGACGACTCCGTTCGGCACCGGCGCCCAGTTGACGTCACGGTCGCCGGTCGTCGCATCGAGCTTCACGAGGCGCACAGCGCCCGGCAGCGTGAACGAACCGCCGATGTACAGCGCGCCGCCGCTTTCGACCATCACTGACGGAGGCCCGCTCAGCGAGGCGAGGTTCCAGCCGGCGACGAGCGTGCCGGCGGCGTCGAGCTTGGCGATGTTCTGGCGCGCGACGCCGTCGACGGTGGTGAAGAAACCGGCCAGGTAGACGGTATCGCCGGCGCCGATCGCGAGCTTGGACACGTTGCTCGACAGCACCGGCCGGAAATCCGGATCGAGCGTGCCGTCAGGCTTGAGCCGCAGCAGATGCGTGCGCGGCACGGTACCGGCCAGCAGGAAATTGCCGCCGACGATGAGGCCGCCGTCGCTCTGCCGCGCCAGCGCCGAGACGGAGCCCTTCGCGCCGACGTCGGGACCCGCCGCGAGCGCACCGCCCGCCGTCGCGAGTGTCGCGAGCGACAGGCGCGTCGTCGCACCGATCGCACCGAAGTTGCCGCCGGCGACCAGCGTGTTCGCCGCGCCGAACGCGAGCGCCGACACGCTGCCGCTCGCCGCCGGATTCCACGCACCGTCCAGCGCGCCCGTCGTGGCGTCGAACTTGCCCAGGCGCTGGCGCGCCGTCGTCGCCGGGTCGCCGCTGCCGGCCAGCGTCGTGAAGGCGCCGCCCACGTAGAGCGCGTTCGCGGCCGGATCGAGCGCGAGCGCATAGACCGAGCTGCTTGCCGCCGGACTGAACGCGGCGTCCACGGCACCGATGCCGCCGCCGGCGAGCTTCGCGAGCCGCTGGCGGCTGACCGCGGGCACGCCGATCGTCGTGAAATTTCCGGCCGCATAGACGTCGCCCGTTGCGGCGTCCAGCGCCAGGGCCGACACCGATGCGCCGGCCGACGGATCCCAGGCCGCATCGAGCACGCCGCTGGTCGCGTCGATCCGGGCGAGGTAGTTGCGCGTCGTCGCGGTCGACGAGCCCGCGCTGGTGATCGTCGTGAACGTGCCGCCGACATACAGCGCGCCGGTCGAGGACAGCACCATCGCGTTGACCGAGCTGAAGGCTTTCGCGGCCGGCGTCCAGGTCGCATCGATCGCGCCGCTGCCGGCGCCGTCGATCTTGGCCAGCCCCAGGCGCGCGACCGACGGCGAACCGATGGTCGAGAAGGCGCCGCCGGCGAACACGGCGCCGGACACCGGATCGACGGCGAGCGACGACACCGAGTTGTTGGGCGCCGGGTTCCAGTCCGGGTCGAGCGCGCCGGTCGCGCCGTCGAGCTTGGCGAGGCGGCTGCGCGCCACGCCGTCGACCGCGGTCAGGAAGCCGCCGACGTAGACCGCGCCGGTCGCCGGATTCACGGCCAGCGCATTGATGGTGCTGGCCACCTGCGGATGCCAGTCCGGATCGACCGTTCCGTCCGGCCGGATACGCGCGATGTTGCCGCGCGGCTGGCCGCCGACGTAGCCGAAGCTGCCGCCGATGATCAGGCCGCCGTCGGGCTGGCGCGCGATCGCGCTGACCGTGCCGGCGACGATGAGCCCGAGATCCGGCACCGGCAGCGGCGGTGGCGCCTGCGCCGCGGCCGGCGTCAGCCAGGCCAGAGCGCCCAGTGCGGCGGCCGCCGCCCATTCCACGACACGCAACAGCTTCATACGCGAACTCCCCAGGTGTGGTGCAGGCGGCCAGTGTTCCGGCCGGCGCCCGTCCAGGGCATTCGGACTGCGTCAACTCTGCGTCTACGGCGCATCAACGCGGCGCCGCGGTCACCCCCGCGGCGCGAGCGCGGCGGCCGCGGCCGCTTTCATCGCCGCGATGACGGCCGTGTAGTCGGACTGTCCGAAGATGGCCGAACCGGCGACGAAGGTGTCCGCGCCGGCGGCGGCGATCTCGGCGATGTTGTCCGGCTTGACGCCGCCGTCGATCTCCAGGCGGATCGCGCGCCCGCTGCGGTCGATGCGTTCGCGCACGGCGCGCAGCTTGTCCAGCGCCGACGGAATGAAGCTCTGGCCGCCGAAGCCCGGGTTGACCGACATGATCAGCACGAGGTCGAGCTGGTCGAGCACGTAGTCCAGGCAGTTCAGCGGCGTGGCCGGATTCAGCACCAGGCCGGGCCTGCAACCGAGCGAACGGATCAGCTGGATCGTGCGATCGACGTGCTCGGACGCTTCCGGATGGAAGGAAATGTACGTCGCGCCGGCCTTGGCGAAGTCCGGCACGATGCGGTCGACGGGCTTGACCATCAGGTGCACGTCGATCGGCGCGGTGACGCCGTGCTTGCGCAGGGCCTCGCAGACCAGCGGACCGATGGTCAGGTTCGGCACGTAATGGTTGTCCATCACGTCGAAATGCACCCAGTCGGCGCCGGCGGCGAGCACGGCATCAACTTCTGCGCCCAGGCGCGCGAAATCGGCGGAGAGGATGGACGGGGCGATGACGTCGGGCTGGCGGGACATGGCGGCAGGCTCGCGGTAAGGAAGGGAATTGAATGCGGGCTCAGCGGAAGCCGCGCTCGCTGCGGATGCGTTCGTAGGCGGTATTGATCTCTCGCGCGCGCTGCTCGGCACGCTGGCGCAGCGCCTCGGGCACGTCGCCGAGCTTGTCCGGATGATGTTCGCTCATGAGCTTGCGCCAGGCACGCTTGACGTTGCGCTCGTCGGCGTCGCGCGCCACGCCGAGCACCGCATACGGATCGGCCCCGCCGGACTGGCGCGGCGGCGGCGGCGCCTCGGCCGAGCCGGCGTCGTTGGCATGCCAGGCATAGCCTTTCATCGCCGCGAGCACGGCGACCTCGCGCTCGTGCACGCCGAGCGCGGCACAGAGCCTGCGCATGAGCTGCAGGCGTTCGCTGCCGGCGCCGTCGGCGAACACCACGTCGAGCACGACGTCGATCAGCACATAGGCGTGGTCGCGCCGCCCCAGGCACCAGGCGCGCAGCCCGCGTATGGTCTGCTCCACGTCGAACCCCGGCGTCTTGCCGGCGTTGAAGCGCTCGACGGCCTCGCGGCGCTGCGCCGCATCCAGCTGCATGCGCTGCATCAGCTGTTCGGTCGCGGCGATCTCGCGTTCGGACACGCGGCCGTCGGCCTTGGCCATCGCGCCGGCGAACGCGAACAGCAGCTGGAAGAAATTCGGTATCTCGCGGCGCGGTGCGGCGCGTTGCCAGGCGAAGGTGCCGTTGTCGAACAGATGTCCGAGCAATGCGCCGAGCACGGCGCCGAACGGATGCCGGAACAGCACGAGGCCGAGCACCGCGCCGACGACCTTGCCCAGCCAGTTCATTGCGGCGCTGCCGCCTGTGCGGCGAACCAGGCGGCCAGCGCGTCGAGCTCGGCCGGCGTCAGCGCGCCGACTGCCGCGCGCATGACCGCGACGTCGCGCGCGCCGCTGCGATAGGCCGCGAGCGCGCTCTTGAGATAGTCCAGATCCTGGCCGGCCAGGTGCGGCGTGCCCTTGATGGCCGAACGGCCGTTCTCGCCGTGGCAGGAAGCGCACAGGCCCAGACGGGCCGGCCGGGGCGGAGCCCCGGCCACGGCGGCGCTGGCGGCAAACAGGGTCAGGACCGCCGCGGCGGCCCGGATGGCGCGGGACATGGGAATCGACCGGAACGAGCGGAAAACCGCGCGATTCTAGGCAAGCGGCGCGCAAGTCTCCATGCCGGCGGGGCATGCGGCGACCGTCGACGATGGTCCCGGCCGCCGACCGGGCCGCCGCAGCGGCGCTACAATGCACGTTTTCCGCGGAGCCCGGCTGTGCCCACGACCCTGAGCGAATCCCGTCTGCCCGGCCTGGACCTGATCCATCGCGGCAAGGTGCGCGACGTCTACGCGCTGTCGGCGCAGGAACTGCTGATCGTCGCGACCGACCGCCTGAGCGCGTTCGACGTGGTGCTGCCCGACCCGATCCCGGGCAAGGGCGAAATGCTCTGCCAGATCTCCAATTTCTGGTTCGCGCAGACCGCGCACCTCGTGCCGAATCACCTGACCGGCAAGGACATCGCCACGGTGCTGCCGCCGGGCACGGATCTCGCCACCTATGCGCGCCGCAGCGTGATCACGCGCCGGCTCAGGCCGGTTCCGGTCGAAGCCATCGCCCGCGGCTATCTGATCGGCTCGGGCTGGAAGGACTATCAGGCCAGCGGCACGCTGTGCGGCATCACCCTGCCGGCCGGCCTGCGCCAGGCCGAGCAACTGCCGCAGCCGATCTTCACGCCGTCGACCAAGGCCGCCGTCGGCGATCACGACGAGAACATCAGTTTCGACACCCTGGTCGCGCGCATCGGCGCGGACCTGGCCGAACAGGTCCGCGACGCGACCCTGCGCATCTACCGCTGGGCCGCGGCCTATGCGGCGCAGCGCGGCATCCTGATCGCCGACACCAAGTTCGAATTCGGCACCGACGAAGACGGCAAGCTCTACATCATGGACGAGATGCTGACGCCGGACTCCTCGCGCTTCTGGCCCGCCGACGAATACCGCGTCGGCATCAGCCCGCCGAGCTACGACAAGCAGTTCGTGCGCGACTACCTGGAAACCCTGGACTGGAACAAGACCGCGCCGGGTCCGCACGTGCCGCCGCCGGTCATCGCTGCGACCGCGGCGAAATACGCCGAAGCACTCAAGCGCCTGGCCGACATCACCCTCGACTGAAGTCGCAATGCCTGCACCAGCGGCAACACGGCCGGCATTGATCGAGGTCAAGAACGGCAACGATGAGGCGGCTAGCATGCGGAGCATCGTTCCGCACCGGCCGTCGACCATGCCCACCGAGTTGTTCCGCAACGCGAACCACGTCTGCGTCGCCTTCCACGATCTCGTCCGCGGCGACGAAGGCGTGCAGGCGAACCAGTTCCTGATCATCGACGGCAAGCAGTCGGCACTGATCGACCCGGGCGGCGCCCTGCTCTACACGCCGCTGAGTCTGGCCGTCTCGCGCTACCTGCCGCTGCGCGAACTGACCTATGTGATGGCTTCGCACCAGGATCCGGACATCATCGGTTCGGTCGACCGCTGGCTGCTGTACACGCCGGCGACCATCGTCTGCTCGCGCCTGTGGGGCCGCTTCATTCCGCACGGCGTGCCGCACTACCAGAAAGACACCGGCGCCGACCGCTACCTGCTGCTGCCCGACAAGGGCGGCGACATTCCGCTCGGCACGACGTCGATACGCGCGGTGCCGGCGCATTTCCTGCACAGCGTCGGCAATTTCCAGTTCTTCGATCCGGTCAGCCGCATCCTGTTTTCCGGCGACATGGGCGCCTCGATGGTCGACTCGGAATACAAGCCCGTCACCGACTTCGATGCGCACGTGCCGACCATGGCCGGCTTCCACAAGCGCTACATGGCCTCGAACAAGGTCTGCCGCCTCTGGGCCAAGCGCGTGCGCGCGCTGGCGCCGAGCATGATCGTGCCGCAGCACGGCCTGCCGTTCGCCGATCCGGTGACGATCGGCCGCTTCCTCGACTGGATCGAGAACCTGGCCTGCGGGATCGATCTCATCGACGAGCAGGACAACGTGTTCGCCTGAGTCTGGCGCAGCGCGTCGTGCGCCGGCGGCCGCGATCGCGCTAAGCTTGCCGCGTCGTCCGCCAGCCGCCGGAGCCGCCATGAACGCCAGCGTTCACCCCACCGACGATCCGCGCCGCGAAGTCGACCGCTGGCTCGGCAACTATGCCGAGGATCACCGCAACCCGACCAACGTGCTGATCCACTGGATCTGCGTGCCGGCCATCCTCTGGACCGTCGTCGCCGCGCTCTGGATCGTGCCGGTGCCGCCGCTGCTCGGCCGTCCCGGCCTCTGGGCCGGCGTCGCGATGTTCTTCGCGATCCTGTTCTATCTGCGTCTGTCGCGCACGCTCGGCCTGGCCATGTTCTTCGTATTCGTCGTGCTCGGCGTCATCACCGAGCTGCTGTACCGCGAACTGGGGCCGTCGACCCTGCTTTATCTCGCGATCGGCGTGTTCGTCGTCGCCTGGATCGCCCAGTTCATCGGCCACCACGTCGAAGGCAAGCGGCCGTCGTTCCTGACCGATCTGGCCTATCTGCTGATCGGTCCGGCCTGGATCGTCAGCAAGCTGCTGCGCAGGGCGGGTATCGCCTACTGAGTGCTGGCGGGCATGGGGGGCTGTCCTCCGCAACGTCACCCTGCACGGACCGATCAGCGACGCGCAGCTCCACGCGCTCGCAACGAACGGCCCTCTGCATGCGCTGGATCTTCGCGGCACGGCGCTGTTCACGCGGCGCCCGGCGCGCCTGCTGTCGCGCCTGCCCGCGGTCGGGAACCTGCGACTCTGGTGCCCGGCAACACGCGCCGCGGTCGATGCCGTATCCGTCATCGCCGGCCTGCCTGGCGGAACGGGACTAGCTGTCGCTGGGCCATGCGGCCCCGGAGGCGCCGTTTGAAGCCGATGCGCTGTTCGCACAGCCGGCGTGTCTGCCACGGCTACGGCGGCTGGAACTCGACGGCGTGCCGCTGAACCGGCGCCAGCAGCAGAAGTATTCCGAACGGTTCGAGCTCGAGCACCTGACGCGCCGAACGCGGCGGCATGCCGGTCCGCGACCGGCAGGATCCTGGTTGCCGGACGCATACCCGTCGCCGCCGTTCACCGGCAGGCCGGCTTCGCGTCGCCGCAACAGCTCGTTCAGCGCGAGCGCCCGTCGTAGTGCTGCACCGGCACGGCATCGACATCGACAGCGGCCAGGCAGCGGATGTTGACCGCGGCCATGGCGTTGCCGGCCGGGTCCTTGCCTTCGCCGAAGGTGTGGATGCCGCAGTTCGGGCAGAAGCGATGCCGGATCACGTGCGTGTTGAAGGTGTAGTTCGCGAGATCGGCCTCCGGCGTCGTCAGCCGCAGGGCGTCGCGCGGCACGAACCAGAGCAGCGAGCCGCGCCGCCCGCACATGGAGCAGTTGCAGGCCAGCGCGCCGTCCAGCGTTCCTTCCACCTCGAATTCCACTTTGCCGCAATGGCAGCTGCCGCGGTAGTTCATGCGTGTTCTCCGTGATGCGTCAGGCGTACTTGGCGACGAGGCGGACTATCGTATTCCAGGCGCGTGTCGACGCGTCTGCCGCCAGCGTCTTTTCGATGAACGCGTTCGGGCTGCCGGGCGTATTGCCGAGCTTGTAGCAGACGCTGAGCACGTTGCCGCCGGCAGCGGCGAGCAGGCGCACATCGCCGCGACGCGAACTCAGCGGCAACGGCGGTAACTCCGGCGCGTCGGTCGCCGTGAACGTCACGCAGCATTCGTAGACCGCCGCGCGATCCACGGCCGCGAACGGATCGCTCTGTACCAGTGCGGCGAGTGCGTCGACGCGGCGCAGGAACGCCGGCTCGACGAGGCCGCAGACCTCGTGCAGCCGCGCCGTGGCCGAGCGCACGATCGTCCTGGCGCGCGCCGCCGGCGCATCGAATGCCAGGGTGCCGTTGACGAGAAACGACGACGCCTGCGTCGCGCCGGCGTCGAGAAATGCCTGCTCGAACTGAGCCTTGCTCGGGCAGCGCGGGCGGCCCAGGTTCACGTTGCGCAGGAAGACGGCGAATCGCATGCGTGGGATTCCGGAAAGCCGCGCCGACGCGTCGGCGGTTTTCTTCGACGGAATTTGTCCGCGGCGTGATCGGCGGTATGGACGCAAGTTTTTTGCGGCGGATACACGCCGCGATGTCGCGGCCGGGAAGCTCCGCGGCGCCCGTCGCCGGCCAGCGGGGCCGCCGCGAAATGCGCAGCGGCCCCGTTCCGTCAGTTCTTCTCGAACGGCCGCAGCAGCCAGCGGCACAGCGCCGGCAGGAAGATCAGCGCGGCGAACATGTTCACGACGAACATGAAGGTCAGCATCAGGCCCATGTCGGCCTGGAACTTGAGGTCGGAGAAGATCCACATCGCGACGCCGACGGCCAGGGTCAGCGCGGTGTAGAAGATGGCGATGCCGGTCGTCTTCAGCGCGCCGAAATAGGCTTCGGTCAGATGCGCGCCGGCCTGCATGGATTCGCGCATGCGCGCGAAGATGTAGATCGCATAGTCCACGCCGATGCCGACGCCGAGCGCGACGACGGTCAGGGTGTTGACCTTCAGACCGATGCCGAGCTTGACCATCAGCGCATGGCCGAGTTCGGTGACCAGCACCAGCGGCAGCACGATGCACAGCGCGGCCAGCGGGTTGCGGAAGCTCAGCAGGCACATGATGAACACGGCGCCGTACAGCAGGTACAGCATGACCGCGTCGACTTCGCGCACCTTGTCGTTGATCGCGGCGAGCACGCCGACGTTGCCGGTGGCCAGGCGCAGGTTGATCCTGTCGCTGTGGAAGGTCTCGCCCTTCTCGCTCGCGGCGTTGGCCTGCTCGGTCAGCTGCTTCATGAGATTGACGTTGCCGCCGGCCCAGGCGCCGTTCTTCTCGCGGAACTCCTTCACGGCGGCCACGACGCGGTCGATCGTCGTCGCGCGGTGGTCGCCGAGGAACATCATGATCGGCATCGCGCTGCAGTCGCTGTTGAGCAGACCCGAGTCGGTCTCGAAGCCCTGCGTGGCCATGCGCAGGGTGTCCGGGTCGCGCGGCAGCGCGCGCCAGCGCAGGTTGCCCTCGTTCCAGCCGGCGTTGACGATCTTGGCGGCCATCGGCAGGGTCATCACCTGCTCCACGCCTTCGACGTTGCGCATGTGCCAGGCGAAGCGGTCTATCGTCTCCATGACCGGATAGCTCGTCGTGCAGGCCGACGGCTGCGCCTCGGCGATCACATTGAGCATGTCCACGCCGAGCGAGAACTTCTCGCTGATCAGCACGGCATCCCTGTTGTAGCGCGCTTCCGGGCGCAGCTCGGCCACGCCCTTCTCGGCGTCGCCGATCATGACCTGGTGGCCGTACTGCTTGGCGAAGAACCAGATCGTCAGGCCGAGCAGGATGATCACGGCCGCCGGCACCGGCCGGCTGAACCTGGCCAGCAGCGCCCAGATCTTGTCGAACTGGGTCAGCTGGCGCAGGCGGTACTGGCGCTTCTTCTCGAGGTTGCGCAGCTGGCAGTAGGACAGCAGCACCGGCAGCAGGATCAGGTCGGTCAGGATCGTGATCGCGACGCCGACGGTCGCCGTGATCGCGAGTTCGTAGATGATCTGGATCGGGATGATCAGGATCGTCGCGAAGCCGATGCAGCCGGCGATCAGCGCGACCGCGCCGGGCACGAGCAGCATGCGGAAGGCCAGCCGCGCGGCAGTCTGCGCGTCGACGCCGCGGCGCTGGCGCAGTTCCTCGACCGTGCCTTCCTCGAGCCCGCCGAAGAAGATCTCGCCGCGGAAGCGGTTGATCATCTGTTCGCCGTGGCTGACCGCGATCGCGAAGATCAGGAACGGCGTCAGCATGTTCATCGGGTCGATGCCGAAGCCGAGCAGCCTCAGCGCGCCCAGCATCCACAGCACCGCGATCAGCGCGCAGAACACGGTCAGGGTCGCGAGTTTGGCCGACGAGGAATACAGGAACAGCAGGATCCAGGTGAACGCGATGGTCAGGAAGAAGAACAGGATGACCGAGCGCGCGCCGTCGCTGATGTCGCCGACCATCTTGGCGAAGCCTATGATGTGCACGCTCGTCGCGTCGTTCTCGTACTTCGCGCGGATGTCCTCGAGCTGCTTGGCGACCTTCTGGTAGTCGAGCTTGACCTGCCCTTCGCCGCCTTCGGGCACGAGCTCGGCCCAGACCATCGCGCCGCTGAAGTCCTTGGCGACGAGGCGGCCGACGATGTTGGCCTTCTCGATGTTGGCCTTGATCGTGGCGAACTGCTCGCTGGTCGCCTCGAAGCCTTCGACGTTCGGCGTGAATTCCTGCGGAATCACGTTGCCGCCGGCGAAGCCGTCCTCGACGACTTCGACGAAACGCACGTTCGGCGTGAAGATCGAGCGGATGCGCGCCTCATCGACGTTGTCGATGGACTTCACGTCCTGCGTGATCTTCTCCATGGTCTGCATGAACGGCTGGTTGAACATGTCGCCGTTCTTGGCCATGACCGCGATCAGGATGCGGTTGGCGCCGCCGAACTCCTTCTCGTAGTCGAGGAAGGTCTGCATGTACTCGTGCGCGAGCGGGATCTGCTTCTTGAAGCCCGCGTCGACGCGCAGCTGCGACGCGAACCAGCCCATCGCGACGGTGACCAGCGCGAACAGCGCAAGCACGATCATCCGATTGCCGAACACGGCCCGCTCGGCGAAGCGATGGAATGCGCCGGGATTGTCTACCGCCTTGATCGAACCCGCCATGTCGTCCCCTCGTACACTGCGGCCGCGCAGCGGATGCGGCGGCCGGAATTGCTGGAATGTCGCTGTCGTGTCCGCGCCTCAGCGCGGCTGGTAGCGCGCGACGCCGTTCTCGCCGGCGACGAGGAAGGCGACGCCGCCCTCGATCGGCAGCACGGCGGCCAGCGCGCCGGCCGGGTCGATGGCGCCCGCGCGCAGCGGCTCGTTGGCCGCTCGGCGCACGAGCACGAGGCCGTTCGCGCCGACCAGCGCGAGGCCGCCGCCGCTGAGCCGGACGCCGCCGAGCAGACTGAGTTCGGTGTCGGTCTTGAGCTCGCGCCAGCTGTCGCCGAGGTTGTCGGTCTCGAAGGCATGGCCGCGCAGGCCGAACACGACGGCGCGCTGCCCCTCGAAACCGATCGCGCCGAACATGGAGCCGTCATACGGCAGCTTCATGCGCTGCCAGTTCGCGCCGCTGTCGCGCGAGCGCAGCAGGCTGCCGCGTTCGCCGGCGATCAGCAGCGAACCGTCGCCGGTGCGCGCAATCGCGTTGAAATGCGGCTCGCTCTCGTCCTCGATCTTGAGTTCCTCTTTGGAGAACGTCCATTTGTCGCCGCCGCCCGCGGCGGCGGCGGCCGGCGTCGCAGTCGCGGCACCGGCGAGGATGTGGCGCTCTTTCCAGGTCGCGCCGCCGTCGCTGGTTTCCAGGAACAGGCTGTAGGCGCCGACCGCGAAGCCGTGGTTCTCGTCGACGAACAGCACGTCAAGCAGCGGCGCGCCGTGGCGCGCGTCGTCGCCGGCCGAGGCTTCGGTCGGCGGCAGCCAGGGATCGCGGCGCTGCACTTTCCAGTGCTCGCCGGCGTCGTCGCTGGCCAGGATCACGCCGTCGCGGCCGACGGCCCAGACCTTGCTGCCGACGGCGCTGAGCGCGGTCAGGGTCGCACGCGTCGGCACCTCGGCGACCTGGCGCCAGTTGACGCGGTCTTCGGACAGGATGATCGCGCCGCGCTCGCCGACGGCGATCGCGCGATTGCCCGACTCGGCCAGGTCCAGCAGCAGCGACTGGGTCACCAGCGGCATCATTTCGGCCGTGCTGGCGACGGGCTCGGGCCAGGCCACGGCCGGCGCCGCATTCGCCATCGGCGCGGGTGCGGCGACCGGCGCTGCCGCCGCAGGCGCCGCGGCGGCGGGCGCCGCTTCCGCAGCGGCCGGCGCAGCGGATTCCTGCGCAACCGCAGCTCCGGCTAGCAGCAGCGACGACAGCAGCAGGGAGCGCCACGACGGCGCTCCCGCGATCAAGGATTCACGCGACAAACGTCCCATCAGCCAGCCCCTCGCAATGCGTGGGAAACGCCCTCCCGGCGCTTCCCTGGCGACGCGGAGCGTGTCCGCGCCGTCGATCGTTGTCGTTACGGCGTGCAGGCAGCGCGGCCCTGTTCGGCGGCCGTCGCGGCACTGGCGCCTGGCGGTTTTCACAGCGTGCTGCGGCAGCCTCACCTTAGCGCAATCGCAGGTCGTCGCGGAACGGTCGCGTACGCCGCTCGCGCAGCGCGGCAACCGCCGTACGTGCCGCGCCGGCCGCACGACGCGCGACGCGAAACGAACGACCGGCCCGAAACGCGATCAGCCGCCCCGGACCGGCGGCGGCTGATCGGGATGCGCACGCGTGACGGCTTACTGGAAGCCGCGCTGGCGCAGCGACTGCGGCGTGAACATGTCCGGCGTGGTCTGGTACGAGAAGTCGTACATCGCTTCCTGGTTGTCGAGGCCCGAGGTGATGTAGCGGCCCGACTTGAGGTCGTGATGCGTTTCCAGGGTCGACCAGAACAGCGGCACTTCGTAGTAGTTCACGCTCGGCGCTTCGGAGTAGCGCCAGAGCTTGCCGGCCGAGTCGTAGTGATCCATGACCAGGATCTGCCAGCTGTCCTCGTCGATGTAGAACGTGCGGCGCGGATTGATGTGGCGCTGGCCGGCCTTGAGCGTGGCCTCCACGACATAGACGCGGTGCAGCTCGTAGCGCAGCAGGTCCGGATTGATGAAGCCCGGCTTGACCAGGTCTTCCACCTTGACCTTGTCGCTGTGCGCCTTGTACGAGTTGTACGGCACGTACATTTCCTTCTTGCCGACGAGCTTCCAGTCGTAGCGGTCCATCGCGCCGTTGAACATGTCGGTCTGGTCGTTCGTGCGCAGGCCGTCGGAAGCCGTGCCCGGATTGTCATAGGCGACGTTCGGCGCGCGGCGCACGCGACGCTGGCCGGGGTTGTAGACCCAAGCCTGGCGCGGCTCCTTCTTGGAGTCGAGCGTTTCGTGCACGAGCAGCACCTGACCGGCGAGGCGCGGCGGCGCGACCACTTCCTGATAGAAGTAGATCAGCACGTTGTTGATGTCTTTCAGCGTGTTGCCGGGCTTGTAGTACAGGCCGAGCAGCTCTTCCTTGATGCGCGTCAGCGTGTAGGCGCCGGTCGCCGTCGGCGCGGCCTGATCGGCCCAGCGCACACCCGCGACGCCCTTGAACTTCAGCTTGTGGTTCCAGATCGCCTCGTAGCCGGCCTTGACCGGATCCTTGTCGAGGATCGGGAACGGCACGCCCTCGGCCACGTTGGCCACGCCTTCGCCGTCGTCGACGAGTTCGCCGGTCGTCGCGTTCTTGATCGTGTACTCGTAGGTGCGCGCCGGATACGACGCGCTGCGGCGCGTCGGATAGACCACCATCTTCCAGTTCTTGTACTTCTCGAACATGCCGATCTGGCCGGCACCGATCTTGTCGCCGTAGTCCTTGTAGTTCTGCGCCGTGATCGTGAACAGCGGCTTGTCGTCCGGATACGGATCCTGATGGTGGTCGCCGACCTTGTAACCGGTCGGCGGCGTCGTGATGCCGCCTTTCCATTCGGGAATCGTGCCGTCCTTGTTGCCGGCGCGTTCGGCCCCCATCGGCGTCAGCGGCGTGCCGCTGACGCCGAGCTTGGCCGCTTCCTGCGGGCTGACCTTGGCCAGAGCCGCGGTGGATACCAGCACCAGCGCCACCAGGGCCGCAGTCCGGGTCTTCTTGAGCATCGTCATGTATTTCCCTCCCGCAGAGAACGCTTAGAACGAATACTTGACCGAGAACGCGACGAAGTCGCGGTCGCTGATCAGGTTCAGATTGCCGGCGCCGAAGAAGTTCGTGTAGCTCAGGTCGAACGCCAGCTTGTTGAGGTAGTTGGCTTCGGTGCCGAGCGTCACGGACTTGCGGCCTTCGATGAAGTTGCCGCCGGGTCCCGGCGTGATGCCGTTGACGTCATGGTTGAAGGCGATGCGCGGCGACAGCGTGAAGGCGCTGCCGAACGCATTGTTGTAGTCCGCGCGTGCGGCGATGCGATAGCCCCAGGAGAACGAGGTCGGGAAGCCGTCGATCTGGGTCTGCGGGTTGCGCAGCGCACCGGAGGTCACGTCGTAGCCGCCGCCGGTGTCGGTGCCGTCGCCCTGATAGCGCATGACCGAAGCATCGGGCAGATCCCACACGTTGGTGAAGCCGACTTCGCCGACGAGGGAGATCTGGTCGGCCGCAAGGAAGTTGCCCGGACCGAACACCTTGGTCGCGGTCAGCTGCAGCTGCGAGACCTTGTGGCGTTCCCAGCCGCGGATTTCGGCGCCCGGCGCGTACTGGCCGAGCTGGCTGCTGAAGCGCAGGCCCGGGGCCGGGATCACGGCATTCAGCGGGCTCAGCGCGGCGAACAGCAGTTCCACGTCGTCGATCTGCAGCGGCGCGTTCGGACGGTAGGACAGTTCGCCCTGCAGCGCGATGCCCGAGGCTTCCAGCGGCGTGTTGAAGCTGACCGCGAACATGCGGATGTCTTCGGGATACTCGGCGAAGTAGCGGCCCGTGGTGACCGCCGTGCTCGTGACCGCGCGGCCCGACAGCAGCGGCAGGCGGCTGTGGTAGTTCAGCGCATAGAAGCCGAACTCGGTGTTGTTGAGCCAGTTGGCCATGTAGTTCAGGCGGAAGCCGTACTGGCCCGAGTCCTTGGCGAAGCGGTCCGGCGCGCGCGGCACGGCAGCGCCGCAGGCCGCCGGCTTCAGCGCCGCCGGCAGGTTCGGGTTGTCGGTGCCGCCGGAGTTGTTGAAGCAGTAGCCGTAGTAGAAGTCGGGATTGATGACCGGCTGCGGGATCGTGCCGAAGTTCAGCATGACGTAGCTGCCGCCCAGGGTCGCGAAGTCGTTGGTCGAGAAGTAGGTGCCGGCCGGATCGGCCTCGGTCTGCTCGAACTCGAACATGTACAACGCTTCGGCCGACAGGGTGTCGGTGATGTTGACCGAACCCCAGATCATGTTGACCGGCAGGAACGCTTCCTTGAGCTCGGCGCCCGCGACACGCAGCTTCGAAACGTCTATCGGATTGATGACGTTGGCGCCGCCCTGGATGAACGTGCTCTCGCCCCAGCTGACGACCTGCTGACCGACGCGGACCGTCGCGCTGGTGTCGCCGATGTTGAAGTTGTGGAACACGAACGCGTCAAGGATCTTGGTGTCCTTGCCGACCTTTTCCTTGGCTTCGTTGGACAGGTCGTAGCGGTTGGCGTTTTCCCAGTCGTAGAAGCTGTAGCCGCGGAAGAAGGCGCCGGAATTGGCGCCGTACAGCAGGCTCAGTTCCACCGTGGCCTTGACGGCGTTGGTGAAGACGTCGCCGTCCTTCCACTTCCGGTCGCCGTCGTCGCTGTTGACCGAGTAGCGGCCGCGGGCGGCGCGCTGCTCGGGGCTGCCCAGCGGCAGCTGGCCGATGGCCGGATTGAATTGCGCCTTGCCGATCAGGTCGTCGTCCTGCTTGGACACGCGCCAGGCAGCGCCCCAGGTCAGGGTCGAGTTGACCGTGCCGTGGAAGCCGTCCTGGTCGCCGAACTCGAACGCCTGGGCCGGTACGACGGCGAAGGCGCCGAGTGCGAAGGCGACGGCCGCGGCCAGCGGGCGACGCGAGCCGCGGAAGTTGGTCTGGTTCTTCATGTGTGGATTCCCCAAGTTCCTGGTCGGTCGCTTACTGCGTTCTGATCACGGAGGTGTCGCTGACCTGCACGGCGTTGCCCCTGCTGGACAGCATGCTCGCCATCTGCTTCTGCATTTCGACGGTGGCCGCCGGCGAACCGGTCGGATCCAGCAGCGAGCCGTGGTTGCCCTGGGTGAAGCGCGTCGCGCCGCGCACGCCGTTGGCCGACTGCGTGGATGCAGTGATCGAGCTCAGGCCCAGCGCGCGGATCAGCGCTTCGGTGCCGGCCAGCGGAGCGCCCGGCACGGTGTTCGGAATGACCTGGTCGGGCAGCACGCTGCCGCCACCGACGACTTCATGCACGAGCACGCGCTTGCTGGCCAGGACGAACGCCGTGTTCAGCGGATCGGCGGCGTCGATGGCCTGCTGCGCCGCGCCCATGAAGCGGTCGAAGTCCGGCGTACCGGCAGTGACGCCGGCCGCGGCCAGGCCGGCGCGGATGCGCGGACCGAACGTGGCCGAACCGTCGAGCAGGCGCGCGATGCCGCCGCCCGGCACGCTGAGCACGGCCGTGTTGATGGCCGGATCGAAGGCCGCGAAGCTCGTGCCGATGATGCTGCCGAGCGACTGGCCGACGAAGCTGATGCTCGACTGGTCGAAGTCGGCGCCGGCGACGCCGTCGTAGCTCATCGTCGGAATCGCGCGCGACAGGGAGAACAGATCGACGATGCCCTGGCGCAGGTTGTCGCGCGAGGTCAGCAGGCTGCCGAGGTTGATCATGTGCGCGCCGGACGGATCCGGCTGGCCATCCGGACAGATCGACTGACCCGCCGGGCAGGCCGAGCCGTCGTTCTTGATCAGATCGACGTTGAACGTGCGCTCGTGCGCGCCGGTCGCCGCCAGCGGCGTCGACTCGATGTTGAACGGATGACCCGGCGGCAGACCGTGCAGCGGGATGTCGATCGCGATGACCGCGAAGCCCTGCGAGGCCAAGGTCTGCGACACGGCGAACATGTCGGTGCGGTTGCGCGTGATGCCGTGCTGGTAGATCACGATCGGCCAGCCGCCGCCCGGACGGGTCTTGCCCGAAGCGGCATTCGGCACGGTCAGCAGCAGCGGAATCGTCTCGGTCTTGGTCGCGACCGGGAACGGATTGGCGAAGGTCACGTTGGTCGAGGTCGGCGACAGGCCGACCGCGTTGAACGGCGGCACGTAGGCGCCCGGAGCGGCCTGCCAGAAGCCCTGCAGCACGGCCGCGGCCTGCGCCGCCGGCGTCGCGGCGGCCGGCGCCTTCAGGTAGTAGGGCACGTCGATCGTGCCGATGTACACGTCGGCGATCGGCGCGAGGCCGAGGCCGAGATCACCGATGGTCTTGCCGGTCGGCGCGATGCGCGTCAGCGGTGCCGGCGTCTGGCCGACCTTGCCCACGGCCGCCTGCAGCACCGGCGTGATGCCCTGGGTCGTGAACACCCAGCTCACGACGACCTTGTCCGGCGTGATGCCCTTGCCCGCCGCGGCGGCGAGCTGGGAATTGGTCAGCAGGCGCAGCGGCTCCAGCGAGCAGGCCGTCGCCGCCGGCAGCAGCGGCTCGGTCGAGGCGCCGTTGACGCAGAGCGGGCTGGTGCGCTTGGAGAGGAAATAGGTCTGGTCCGGCGTCGCGTCGTTGCCGTTGTTGTCGGTAACGCCGGTCGTGACGACGGCCATGTAGCTCGTGAGCTGCTTCAGCGGCTTGGTCGGGATGATCGCGACCGTGCGGCTGGTCGTGTCCGACGGCGCGACGGCGGTGACGAAGTCGGTGTTCGCGGCGAGTTCGCGCACGACGCCGGTGACGCCGCCGCCGGGACCGGTCAGGGTCACTTCGAACAGACGGATCGTGTCGCCCGGCACCAGGGTGCTGGCCTTCGGCGCAGCGGAGAACTGCACCTGGCCCGGACCGATCGTGCTCCAGCCGTCCAGCGCGTTCACCGCGACCTGCGGGTCGGCGTAGTTGGCCGGATTGGCGACCGGGATGTTCAGGGTCAGATCGTCGGTGCCCGACAGCAGCAGATTGTTCGGCAGCGGGATGACCGAAGCGGTCGGATCGAAGCGGGCCGTGATGACGCCGGTGACCGGCGTGCCGTTGCCGTTGTTCGCCGGCGGCGTCGCGACGGCGCGGGGGCTGTTACTGCCGCCGCCGCACGCGGCGAGCAGCGCAGACGACAACGCCAGTGCCAAACTCTTTCGGGCCTGCATAGGAGATTCCTTGGGAAAAGTGTGGATACGCGACGCTCACGTATCTTAGGGAGTTCAAACGCGCGTTGGCAACGTGGATTTAACGAACTGGCCGGGACAGTTTTTGCTGTTGCGACGCAACAAAAATCGGCAATTTTTTCACCTAGTCCACATTGAAACACGACCGCTTTTCAGTTCGGGCCGCGATGCGCACGAGCGTCCTCGTCGGCCAGCCAGCATTCGCTGCCCGGGCGGAAATCGCGCGGCCGCAGCCCGAGCAGGGTCTGCGCCACGGTGTTGTCAGCAACGAGATCGTGATTGAGGCGCTGCACCATTCCGCCGCCGCGGCCTGTGATGCGCGTCACCAGACGCAAAAGTCCGATCGACAACGGCAGCGGAAAAGTGACCCGCTGGAGGCCGGCGCGGACCCGCGCGAGCATCTGCGCATAGCTCAACCGCTCGCCCCCGCCGAGCGGCACGACGCGCCCGGCCGCCGCCCCCGCGAGCGCGGCCACGCAGGCAGCCGCCACGTCGTCGGCATGCACGGGCTGGCGCAGCCCCGTGGCACCGGCGATGGCCGGGAACAGACGCATGCGCCGCGCCCAGCGCACGACGGGGCTCAGGCTGCGGTCCATGCCCGCGCCGTAGATCAGGGTCGGCCGGATCACGGTCCAGGCCACGCCGGCGGCGGCACAGCGCTGCGCGAGCCGCTGTTCGGCCGCAGCCAGACGTTCGGCCAGCGCGCGCTCGGCCGCATCCAGCGAATCGCGCTTGCTGTCGGCGCTCATCGAACTCAAAGCGACGACACGGCGCAGCGCCGGTGTCGCGGCTGCGGCCAGCCAGTCGGCGAACAGGTCCAGCGGACCTATGCAGATGATGCTTTCAACCGGCGGCGGCGCCAGGTCTGCGGTCAGGCCGCCGCGCAGCCAGTGCAGGCCGGGCGCGTCGGTCTGCGCCTGACGGCTCAGCGCGACGAGACCGGCGCCGGTCGCCTGCAGCCGCGGCAGCAGGAAGCGGCCGACCGCGCCGCTGGCGCCGACGACGAGGATGTCGTTGCTCATGCGCCGGCTCCGCGGCCGGCAGGGATTCCGCAGCGGCCCGTTCGCGGTTCGCTGCAGCGCTTTCCTCCGGCGCAGCCGGAGGAAACGACGATGCGATCGGCCACCGCGACGGCGGTCGCGTTCAGATGCGCACGCCGCCGACGCCGAACAGGCGCGCCGGCAGCGAACGGATGCGGTTGAGCAGCGAATTCGGCAGCCGGCTCTGCGCCTGCAGGGTCTGCGCCGACGGCGTGACGCCGTAGCGGCGCACGGCCTTGGGCGACTGCTTGAGCTTCCAGTAGCGGCCCAGCGCCGAATCTATGCTGAGGCGGCAGGAGCCCATGCGCACCGGCTTGATCAGCATGCGGTAGACCTGGCCTTCGTTGATCAGCTCGATGACGGTCTGCGCATTCGCGCGCTCGGTGATGACGACGGTCGCGATGTGCGGGTGGTACTGCTTGAGCGCCTTGAGCATCAGGGTCAGGTCGGCGCCGTGATTCGTCGCCGTCTCGGAAATGACCACGCCGGTCTCGTGCTGTTCGAGCACCTGCATCGCGCGTTCGGCCGTATTGGCGAAGCGCACCTGATAATGCGGCTGAAGGATCTCGCGCAGGCGCTGCTGCACGGTCGTGTCGTCCTCGATGACCAGCACGCCGACCTGGGCGCGGGCGACGTTCTGTTCGTTCGGCGACAGCTGGTCGGTCGCGACGGCCGGCGCCTCGCGCGAGATCTCGCCGGCTTCGAGCACGAGCGCACGCAGGTCGCTGTTGACCCAGGGCTTGTTGACGAAGCGATAGACCTCGCCCTCGTTGACCGAGCCGAGCACGGCCTTCAGGTCGGAATAGCCGGTCAGCAGCACGCGCATCGCGCGCGGATGCTTTTCGCGGATCTCGCGCAGTACGTCGACGCCGAGCTTGTCGGGCATGCGCTGGTCGCAGACCACGACGTCGACGTTGTGCTGCACGGCCAGCGCCGGGGCCTGCGCGGGCTCGGTCGTGATATAGACCTCGAGATCGCGGAACAGGGCCTTCAGCGCCCGCAGGATGCGCGCCTCGTCGTCGATGAACAGCACCCGCAAGGTCCCCTGGTTGGGGTCGCCCTGGGGCATGTCGAAATCCTGTCCTAGCATGAACGGGCGGCCTTTGGAGATCTCGGTTTAAGTCGGTATCCGGCTCGGGCTGGTGCGGATCCGGCGGCAGGTGACGGCGGACCAGACCGCTGCCGCAACGTCCGGCTGCGGCGTGGAACTGGGCCGTACGGCCCGCTCGTCGGTCGTGGTCACTTGTACAGCCCTTCCTCAATGCACGGTCGGTCGCGCTGCACCTTCGCTGGTCGGCAGCATGACGGTGAATTCGGAGCCGCGGTTCGGCGTAGTTCGCACTTTGATCGAGCCGCCGTGCGATTTGACGATCTTGTGCACGATGGACAGCCCGAGGCCGGTGCCCTCGCCGGGCGCCTTGGTCGTGAAGAACGGATCGAAGATCTTCGGCAGCACGTCGTCGGGAATACCGCAGCCGGTGTCGGAGAACGCGATCTCGACATTGCCGTCGGTGGCGCGCGTGGCGACGGTCAGGGTGCCTTCCTCGGGCATGGCCTGGGCGGCGTTCGTGATGAGGTTCAGGAAGACCTGATTGAGCTGCGAGGGCATGCCGCGCACGCGCGGCACGCTGTCGAGCTTGCGCACGACGTTGATGCGGTCGCGCAACTGGTGCGCGGCGATCATCAGCGCGCTCTCCACACCTTCGTTCACGTCCATGAGGTCCATGCCGTCACGGTCGACGCGCGCGAAACCTTTGAGATTCTGCACCAGCGAGGCGAGCTGGGTGATGCCGTCGGCCGAGTCGGCGAGCAGCTCCTTGGCTTCGGTCAGCAGGCTGCTCTTCTCGACGGCGCGGCGCGCGTCGAACAGCTTGCGGCGGGATTCCTCGACGTGCTTGACGAGCTTGTCCAGCGATTCCTTGTCGGC
Source organism: Lysobacteraceae bacterium SCN 69-320 (assembly GCA_001725155.1). Taxonomy (GTDB): domain Bacteria; phylum Pseudomonadota; class Gammaproteobacteria; order Xanthomonadales; family Rhodanobacteraceae; genus Tahibacter. The sequence goes on from MEFP01000003.1 coordinate 110,798, forward strand.
GCCGAACATCAGGTCGACCGGCTGCTGGCAGTACTGCACGGCGATGTCGTATTCCTTGACCAGCTTGCGGTAGTCGTCGAGCAGATCGCCGACGACTTCGACGTTGCTCTTGACGAAACCCAACGGCGTGTTGAGCTCGTGGGCGACGCCGGCGACCATCTGGCCCAGCGACGCGAGCTTGGTCGTATGGATGACCTGGGCCTGGCTGGACTGCAATTGCTTGAGTTCGACCTCGGTCTGCTGGTGTTCGGCCAGCAGCTGCACCTTGTCCGCTTCGGCCTGGCGCAGACGCCAGAAAAAGAACCCGGCCGCAGCCGCGAGAACGAGCACGAGAATCACGAGCACTGCAGTCACGACACTCTCCCCATCGTTTCCCCCCATTCACGCGACCCACCCTGGCCGCGCTTGCCCGACTGCTCGGCGTCCTGCCGGCAGCCTGTCGGGGCTGTTGCATCGGTTCGTTGACGAATCGCTAACATTCGCCGAACTTCCCCTCATCCCGGCGCAGTATAAGCATGGCGGCCGGTTGCCCATTCCCGGTAATGTACCGCCTGTCGGCGCTTTCGTGACCCGGGTCACCGAAAAGCCCCGCCGCAGCGCCGCATCGGCAAGGACCGCGCCGCGGCGTCGATTTCCAGCCCAGGGGGTTTCGCCCAAGCTGTCGGTGCGCCCCCCGCCTGCTCCTGCGGAGAGCTGCGCATGATCGCCCGCGTCTGGCGTGGTGTGACCCTCGCATCCAGGGCCGACGAATACCTCGAGCATCTGCGCGAGACCGGCCTGCGCGACTTCGTGCAGACGCCGGGCAATCGCGGCTTCCAGGTGATACGCCGCGTGCAGGGCGAACACTGCGAATTCCAGATCATCTCGTTCTGGGACTCCATGGACGCGGTGCGCCGCTTCGCCGGCAAGGAAACCGAGCGCTCGCGCTACTGGAAGGCGGATGAGGAGTTCCTGCTCGAAATGGAGCCGCTGGTGCGGCACTACGAAGTCAGCGAGTTCGTCACCAATCCGGACACCGCAGCGACCTGAAGGGCTGCGGTGCGCGGCTCAGTGCACCCGCAGACGCGGCGGCGGCTTGTTCTGGCCCTGGTACCACAGCAGTACCGTACGGCGCAGACTGTCGGTCTCGACCTGCCACAGCCCGAGCCCGCCGCGGCGCAGATAGAAGCCCTGCTCGGCACCGGGTTTCAACGCGGCGGTGTATTCGTCGACATTCGCGACCGAGATCGTCGGCGTGCCGACCTGCAGTGGCTTGAAGGCATTGCCGCCGTCGAAGAAATAGGCCGCTTCGGCGAACTCGCCGTCGCCGCTCTCGCGGTCGATGCGCGCGAGCAGCGGAATCAGCGCCAGCCCGACAGCAAAGCCGATCAGCAGCGGCAACAGCAAGGTCTCCCGCGGCGGCAGGCGGGCGCGCCGGAACAGCGGATAGGTCAGCAGCCCGAGCGGAATGCAGGCCAGCGCGACGCCGGTCAGCCAGCGGTGCTCGCCGATCAGCGCGAACGGCGCGAGCAGGCCGTCGTAGGCTGCGTAGGCCAGCAGCGCGAGCAGCAGCAGGACCGTGACCAGGCTCAGCGGATGGCTTTGCAGATGGAACACCGGGCGCGGCGGCGGCGGTGCGCCGGGCGCGGCGACGCGCCGGTACAGTGCCGCGGTGGTACGCGCGGAATGCCAGTCGGTCAGGCCGTCGGCACTCAGCAGCAGCGGCGGCTCGCCGAGCGCGAACCAGTGCAGGCCGTGATGCCCGGCGCCGGCCAGGCCGCGCCACTGTGGCGGTGCCTGGCTGCGGACGAATTCACGGTCCACGGTGCTGCCGTCGTCGAACCGGCCGATCACGCGCAGATGCTGCGCATCCAGCGCGAGCCAGCCGGCGCCTTCGGCCGCGGTCCTCGCATCCGTCGCGGCGAACCAGGCGGGCCGCGCCAGGCGTACGCGCACTTTTTCGACCATATCCGGCAGCGCGCCGGATTCCGCCAGACAGCGGTCCTGCACGGCATGGCGCCGACGCGCGCGCCGTGCCGCAAGCACGACCGGCACCGCCGCAAGGATCACCAGGAGCAGCGGCGCCAGTAACAGGTAGTCACGCATTGCGCCGCGCCTCCGTACGGAAAGGCGCAGCTTAGCTCGCCGCATCGGCGCCTGTCAGCGCGCACGCCGATGCGGCGTGCGACGCTCAGGCGATCTTCTTGGCCTTGGCTTCGACGTCCAGCGCCTCGGCCACGGCCGGACGCGCGGCGACGCGCTCGACAAAGCGGGCGATGGACGGCCACTGCTGCAGGTCGATCTGGAAGTACTTGCTCCAGCCCAGCACCGTGAACAGGTAGGCGTCGGCGACGCTGAACTGGCTGCCGGTCAGGTAGTCCTGCTTTTCCAGCACCGGCGCGATCTCGCCGAAGCGCTGGGCGAGCTTGGCCTTCTGCAGATCCTTGACCGTATCCGGAATCGCCGCATTGAACAGCGGGCTGAACTGCTTGTGGATTTCGGTAGAAATGAAATTCAGCCATTCCTGCAGGCGGTAGCGTTCCCAGCTGCCGTTGGCCGGCGCGAGCTGCTTGGCCGGCACCTGGTCGGCGAGGTACTGCACGATGGCCGGACCTTCGGTCAGCACGCGGCCGTCGTCGAGCTGCAGCGCCGGCACGTAGCCCTTGGGATTGATCGCCTTGAAATCCGCGCCATCCGCGGTCTGCTTGGTGGCCAGATCGACCTTGACCGCCTCGAACGGCAGGCCGGCTTCGCGCAGCACGATATGCGGCGACAGCGAGCAGGCGCCGGGGGAAAAATACAGTTTCATGCAGACACTCCTGAGTGGGATGGAAAAAAAAACGCCGGCGTCCTTGAATGCCGCTGCGCCGGTGCGTCTGGCAGATGCGGCTGTGCCGCCCCCCGATCAAGGCGCCGGTTGCGCTCGCGGCGTGAATGCACTGTTCACCGGTCGGCAACGCCATGGCCGGTCCGCGCCGGCGGCGGGGGATTGCCGCACGCCGGCCCTGCCCGCCTTCGGCCGCAGGTCCGCCGAGCCGCCATGCGGAAGGCCGGCCGGCATCGCTTCGGCGCCTATCCCAACGCCCAGTCCGCCGCTGCCTGGGCGTGGATCCGCGTCGTGTCGAAGGTGGGCACCGTCGTATCCGCATCACCGACGAGCAGGCCGATCTCGGTGCAGCCGAGGATGATGCCTTCGGCGCCGCGGCGGACCAGCTCCGCCATGACCTCGCGATAGCGCTCGCGCGAGCCGTCGCTGACGACGCCGAGGCACAGCTCCTCATAGATCACGCGATGCACGGTCGCGCGCGCGTCCGCCTCAGGCACGAGCACCGTGATGCCGTGACTCTCCAGGCGCGCGCGGTAGAAATCCTGCTCCATCGTGAAGCGTGTGCCGAGCAGGCCGATGCGCGCGAGTCCGGCCTCGCGTATGCGCGCAACCGTCGCATCGGCGATGTGCAGCAGCGGCAGGTTCCCGCCCGCCGCCACGGCCGCGGCGACCTTGTGCATGGTGTTGGTGCAGATGACCAGCGCCTCGGCGCCGGCCCGCGCCAGGGCCGCGGCTGCCGCGCCGAGCCGGCGCCCGGCCTCGTCCCAGTCGCCCTGCATCTGCAACTGCTCGATTTCGGCGAAATCGACGCTGTAGAGCACGAGCCGCGCCGAATGCAGCCCGCCGCGCCGTTCGCGCACGCGCTCGTTGATGTGGCGGTAGTAGGGAATCGTCGATTCCCAGCTCATGCCGCCGATCAGTCCAAGAGTCCGCATCGTGTCTGTCCCTGCAAAGAAACCGAACGGATACGCGCGCGGGCGCAAAGGAACGCGGACGCGACACCGGGCGAAAGCGTCGATGGTACTGGCATCGTCGCGACAGGGCGGCGTGTCCGCTGTTGCCTGCCTTGGGATTTCCGCAGCCGAACCTGTGCGCAAGCCGTCGGACCATCCGTGGCGCGCTGCGCCGCAAACGCGCCTCGTTCCTGCCTGCGCGCTCAACGAGCCGCTGCTTCGCAACGAACGGGCCTGGCAAGCCGCGGCCGTCCGAGCCGGCCGGAGCGCCGCGCCTGCTCGCGCGGCGCCTCCGGTGGCCCGAACCAGACCACGCTGGAATCGCCGAAGCCGTAGCGCGAACGCAGTTCGCCGTGGCACGCCATGTCGCCCTTGACGTCGCGATTGACCGCGAAGCGGGCGCGCTGCGGCAAGGTCGGCTGGTCCGGCTCAGCGGCGACGCCGACTTCGCGCACGGTGACGAGCGCAATGTCCTCGGCGTCGGCAACCGCTTCTTCCAGCGACCCGAGCTCGCAGCTGCAGGCCCGCGCATCGGCGGCGGCAAACGAGGCGGCAAGCAGATACGGCAGCACGGACGGCAGGTTGATCCCGGCGACCTCGGGGCGGAACGAGAACCGGTTTCGGCGAGCCGGCGCGACGCCGGACGATCGACGCTAGCGCGGAATCGGCAGCACGCCGCCTTCCGGCGCCGGCGGATGTTCGTAGTGGGCGAGCAGCAGCAGGGCCGCATCGAGCTGGCGGCGCAATCGCCGGTTGCGCAGCCACGGCGGCAACATCGCGGTCAGCGCCGCGAGCGCGACGACGACCGGCAGCGGCCAGGTCAGCTGCGTGCCGAGCAGCGACCAGATCACGATCGCCGCGACGCTGAGCAATGCATCGAGCCCGGCCGAGCCGGAATCGGCCAGCGTACGGCGCGCCGCCGATGCGGCGGCGACATTGGCGGCCAGATGCTCGGCGGCCGTGCGGTCCTGTCCGGTCATGCGCATGCTCTGCCCTCGATGAGACGGCGGCGCCGGACCAACCGGCGCCGCCGGGGTTTCACTTCTTCTTCGGCGCGACGATGTCGGTGCAGGTGCCTTCGTAGACTTCCGCGGCCATGCCGACCGACTCGCTCAAGGTCGGATGCGGATGGATGGTCAGGCCGATGTCGGCAGCCTCGGCGCCCATCTCGATCGCGAGCGCGATCTCGGCGATCAGATCGCCCGCGTTCGGCGCGACGATGCCGGCGCCGATCACGCGGTGCGTGGCCTCGTCGAAGATCAGCTTGGTGAAGCCTTCGGTACGGCCTATGCCGATGGCGCGGCCCGAAGCGGCATGCGGGAACTTGCCGATGCCGTAGGCGATGCCCTGCTTCTTCGCTTCGGCCTCGGTCACGCCGACCCAGGAAATTTCCGGATCGGTATAGGCCACGCTCGGAATCACGCGCGCGACGAACTCGCTCTTCTGCCCGGCGGCGACTTCGGCGGCGACCTTGCCTTCGTGCGTGGCCTTGTGCGCGAGCATCGGATTGCCGACCAGGTCGCCGATCGCGAAGATGTGCGGCACGTTCGTGCGCATCTGCCGGTCGACCGGAATGAAGCCGCGTTCGGTCACGTTGACGCCGGCCTTGTGCGCGTCGAGCTTGCCGCCGTTCGGCGCGCGGCCGATCGCGACGAGCACGCGGTCATACAGGGTCGGCTGCGGCGCCTTGTCGCCTTCGAAGCTCGCGAGCAGGCCTTCGGGCCGCGCCTCGATCTTCGCGACCTTGGTCTTCAGGTGAATGCCGGCGTAGCGCTTCTGCAGACGCTGCTGCAGCGGACGCACGAGATCCGGATCGGCGCCCGGCATGAGCTGGTCCATGAGCTCCACGACCGTGACCTTGGCGCCGAGCGCCTCGTAGACGCAGGCCATTTCCAGACCGATGATGCCGCCGCCGACGACGAGCAGGGATTTCGGCACCTCGGCCAGATCCAGCGCGTCGGTGGAATCCATCATGCGCTTGTCGTCCCAGGGGAACCCCGGCAGCTTCACGGCCTGCGAACCGGCCGCGATGATCGCGTGCTCGAAACGCAGCAGTTGCGTCGCGCCGTCGGCGCCGGCGACCTCGATCTCGTTGGCCGAAACGAATTTCGCCGTGCCGGTGACCGTGCGCACCTTGCGCTGCTTGGCCATGCCGGCCAGGCCGCCGGTCAGCTGCGCGACGACGGACGACTTGTGCGCGCGCAGCTTGTCCAGATCCACGACGGGCTCGCCGAACGTGATGCCGTGGCTGGCGAACTGGCGCGCCTCGTCGATGACGCGCGCCGCATGCAGCAGCGCCTTGGACGGAATGCAGCCGACGTTGAGACAGACGCCGCCGAGCGCCGCATAGCGCTCGACGAGCACGACGTTCTTGCCCAGATCGGCCGCGCGGAACGCCGCCGTATAGCCACCGGGGCCGGCGCCGATCACGACGACCTGCGCGTCGATGTCGGCCTTGCGTCCGCTGGCCGGTGCGGCCGACGGCGCGGCGGCGGCCGGCGCAGGCGCGGCGGCGACCGGCGCGGGCTTTTCCGCGGCGGCGGGCCTGGCGGCCGGCGCGGCTGCTGCCGGGGCCGGCGCCGCGGCGGCGGCCTCGGTTTCGATCAGCGCGACGACCGCGCCTTCGGCCAGCTCGTCGCCGAGCTTGACCTTGATCTCCTTGACCACGCCGGCGGCGGTCGACGGCACTTCCATCGTCGCCTTGTCCGATTCCAGCGTGATCAGGCCCTGCTCTTTCCTGACCGTGTCGCCGACCTTGACCAGGATCTCGATGACCGGCACCGAGACGCCGCCGATGTCCGGCACTTTGACTTCTGTCGTTGCCATTATTTGTGCTCCTTGTCCTGGCACGCTGCCGCACGGAAGGCCTGCTTCAGTGCGTTGCGGCGCAATTCGAATTCGGCGAAAGAATCGGCGGAAGCGGCGGCCGGCGCATCGTCGGCCTCCGCTTCGCTGGCGGGCGCGGCGGCTGGCACGACCGGAACAGCGGCGGCCGGCGGCAGCGCGGCGGTGATCGACGCGATGGCAGCCGCAGACGCGGCGGCAGCCGCCGCGGTCGACGGCGCCGGAACCTCGACGGCAGATCGCGCAGCCGCGGCGGCGGCCGGGACCGACGAGGCTGCGCCTGCGGACTCGCCGTCGCCGCCGAGCAGGCCGCGGATGCGCGCCTGCAGGGACAGCATTTCCTCGCGCTCGCTGCGCTGTTCGGCCAGGTTCGCCTGGCGCTGCAGCCGGCGCTGCACGCAGAGTTCGCGGTACTTGCGGTTGGCGTAGGCGATCGACTGGCGGATGTCGGGCAGGTGGATCTTCTCCACTTCGTCCGGCAGCGAGTCGAAGCTGATGTAGTTCTCCTCGATCCACAGCCCGCGCCGGCGCGCGACGATGCGCGTCTCGCGCTCCTCGAAGAACAGCCGCGGCCAGTCCGTGTCGGGCGGCTCGCGGTCCAGGCGCAGGAACATCACACGCAGGGACTCGTGCACGCGCGACCAGGTCGTCCTGGCCAGGTCGAGATCGACGATGCGGATGTCCTCGAATTCCGCATTCGCGTCGGCGGGACTCACGCGCGCACCGGCCTCAGAGCAGGGTCCGCCGCATGTCGGCGAGAACCTGGCCCAGATAGCTCGTGAAGCGCGCGGCCGAGGCGCCGTCGATGACACGGTGGTCGTAGCTAAGGCTCAGCGGCAGGATCAGGCGCGGCTGGAAGGCCTTGCCGTCCCAGACCGGCTTCGTCGCCGACTTCGATACCCCGAGGATGGCCACTTCTGGCGCATTCACGATCGGCGTGAACGCCGTGCCGCCGATGCCACCGAGCGAGGAAATCGAGAAGCAGCCGCCGGACATCTCGGCCGGACCGAGCTTGCCCTCACGCGCCTTGGCGGCGAGCTCGCCGGTCTCGCGCGCGATCTCGAGCACGCCCTTACTGTCCGCATCGCGCAGCACCGGCACGACCAGGCCGTTGGGCGTGTCGGCAGCGAAACCGATGTGGAAATATTTCTTGAGGACGAGGTTCTCGCCGGATGCGTCGAGCGAGGCGTTGAAATCGGGGAATTTCTTCAGCGCGGCGACCACGGCCTTGATCAGGAACGCGAGCATGGTCAGCTTGACGCCGGCCTTCTCGTTCTCCTTGTTGATCGTCACGCGCAGCGCTTCGAGGTCGGTGATGTCCGCATCGTCATGCTGCGTGACGTGCGGAATCATGGCCCAGTTGCGCGCGAGGTTGGCGCCGGAAATCTTCTTGATGCGCGACAGCGCCCGCGTCTCGGTCTGGCCGAACTTGGAGAAGTCGACCTGCGGCCACGGCAGCAGGTTCAGGCCGCCGCCGGCTGCGACCGGCGCAGCCGCTGCAGACTTCGCGCCGCCGGCCAGGGCCTGCTTGACGTAGTTCTGCACGTCCTCGCGCGTGATGCGCGCCTTGCGGCCGCTGCCGCTGACCGCGGCCAGGTTCACGCCGAGCTCGCGCGCGAACAGGCGCACGGCCGGGCTCGCATGCGGCACCTTGTCCGGCATCACGACGCTGGCGTCGAATGGCACCGGCGGCGTACGCGGACCGGCGATCTCCGCGTCGATGCCGGGCTGCGCCGCCTCGGCCACGGCCGGCGCCGCGGCAGGCGCCGCAGCGGGCTCGGCACGGACCGGCGCTTCGGCCTTGGCCGGCGCCGCCGCCGGTCTGGCCGGCGCGGCGGGCTCGGCCCTGGCAGCCGGCGCGGCGGCCGCATCGGCGGCCTCCATGATCACGACGACCGAACCTTCGGAGACCTCGTCGCCGACCTTGACGCGGATTTCCTTGACCACGCCAGCGAACGGCGCAGGCACTTCCATGGTCGCCTTGTCCGACTCCAAGGTCAGCAGGCCCTGATCCTTTTTCACCGTGTCGCCGGGGGCAACCAGGATCTCGATCACCGGTACGTTGGCATAGTTGCCGATGTCGGGAACCTTCACTTCTTGCGACATACGCCCTCCCAGGCGGCAGATTTCGGGCAAGGCCGGTATTGTGGCGGCGAAGCCACGCCCGCACCAGAGCGGCATTGAAGCATTTAGAGTCGGCAACCCACTGCGTCCCCGGCGGCATATGCCGTTTGGTTCGCGCGGGACTGCAGTCCGGCCGCTAAGCTGGCCGCCGACTGTTACGGATCGGCGACTCATGGACATCACGCAATTGCGCGCGCAACTGGATCAGGTCGACCGCGACCTCGTCCGGCTGGCCGCGGAACGCCAGCGCATCGTCGCGGAAATCGGCCGCAGCAAGCGTGGCAGCGGCCGGCCGCTGCGCGATTTCCGCCGCGAGAAAGAGGTGCTGGACAACGTGCGCGGCCACGCGCGCGAGGCCGGCATCGACCCGGAACTCGCCGCCGGCCTCATGGAGCTGCTGATCGCCGCCTCGCTGACCCGGCAGGAACAGGACACCGTGCGCGCGCTGTCCCAGGGCGGCGGCAAGCGCGCGCTGGTCGTCGGCGGCAGCGGCCGCATGGGCGCCTGGTTCGCGCGCTTCCTCGATGCCCAGGGCTATGCGGTGGAAATCGCCGACCCGGTTCCCGGCGAAGCCGGCTTCGCCCGGCGAAGCCAGTGGGACGACGGCGACCTGGACCACGACCTGATCGTCGTCGCCACGCCGCTGCGCGCGGCGGCGCGCATTCTCGCCGCACTGGCCGAGCGCCGGCCGCCCGGCATCGTGTTCGACCTCGGCTCGATCAAGACGCCACTGCGCGAACCGCTGCGACAGCTCAACGCCGCCGGCGTACGCGCGACCTCGATCCACCCGATGTTCGGTCCGTCGGCCAACGTGCTGGCCGGACGCCATGTCGTGCTGATCGACACCGGCGACCGCGAAGCCCTGGAAACCGCGCGCAGCCTGTTCGCCTCGACGACGGCGATCACGGTGGAGATGGATCTGGATGAACACGACCGCCTGATCGCGCTGGTGCTCGGCCTCTCGCATGCGCTGAACATCGCCTTCACCGCAGCGCTGGCCGGCAGCGGCATCGCTCCCGAACGGCTGCGGGCCGTGTCCTCGACGACATTCGGCGCACAGCTGCAGATCGCCGAAGGCGTGGCGCGCGAGAACCCGCACCTGTATTTCGAGATCCAGTCGCTGAATGCGCACAACGGCCCGGCGCTGACCGCGCTCGACGACGCCGTGCACGCGTTGCTTGCTGCGGTGCGCAACGGTGACGAAGGCGACTTCGTCGCGCTGATGCAGCGCGGCCGCGACTATCTGCACGCGCACGCGGAGTGAAGCGCAGGGCGCTACGTCCCGGACGTAGCGCCCGCCGATTCAACGTCGCGACCCGTATCGCGCGGACGCATCGTTCTCGTCACCGGCATGTCACCGTGCAGCATCTCGCTGCAGCGCGGCAATGCCGTGCTTTCCGGTACTGGCTGCGCGGCGGACTCTGCGCTTAGTCTCGGGCTTCCCCCAGCCCGAGCGTCCTCATGTCGCGTCATTCCACGTTGCGCCAGTCCCTGCTGTCGGCCCTTGTCGCCCTCGCCCTGCTACCCGCGGCCGCCTCGGCCGAACGCCTTGCGCTGACCGCCGCACGTCTGGTCGACGTCGACAGCGGCACCCTGCGCAACAACGCCGTCGTCGTCGTCGACGGCGAGCGCATCGTCGACGTACGCAGCGACGGCCAGGTGCCGGCCGACGCCAAGCGCATCGACCTCGGCGACGCGACCCTGCTGCCCGGACTGATCGACTGCCATGTGCACATCGACGGCCAATCCGGCGACTTCTATACCGAAGCATTCCGGCGCAGTCCCATCGACAACGCGGTCAAGGCGCACATCTACGCGCGCCGCACGCTGCTCGCCGGCTTCACGACCGTGCGCAATCTCGGCTCGGCCGAATTCATCGACGTGGCGCTGCGCAATGCGATCCAGCGCGGCGAAGTGCAGGGTCCGCGCATCCTCGCCAGCGGCCTGGCGATCGGCGCGACCGGCGGCCATGTCGACGGCGGCACGGGCTTTTCGCCCTACATCCGCTTCGAAGGCTTCAGCGGCATCGCCGACGGCATCGACGCGATCCGCGCGAAGGTGCGGTTCGACGTCAAGAACGGCGCCGACGTGATCAAGTTCGCGGCCAGCGCCGGCGTGCTCAGCGAGGAGGAATCGGTCGGCGAGCCGCAGTATTCGCAGGAAGAAATGAACGCGCTCGTCGACGAGGCGCACCGCTGGCACCGCAAGGTCGCCGCCCACGCCCACGGCACCGAGGCGATCAAGATGGCCGTGCGCGCCGGCGTCGACTCGATCGAGCACGGCAGCTTCCTCGACGACGAGGCCATCGCGCTGATGAAGAAGCACGGCACCTGGCTGGTCGGCGACATCTACAACGACGACTACATCCTGACCGAGTTCGCCCGGCTCAAGTATCCGGAGTCGATGCTGGAGAAGGAACGCAAGGTCGGCCGCACCCAGCGCGAGAGCTTCCAGCGCGCGGCCAGGGCCGGCGTCAAGATCGCCTACGGCACCGACGCCGGCGTCTATCCGCACGGCGACAACGCCAAGCAGTTCGTCAAGATGACCGAATGGGGCCAGACGCCGATGCAGGCGCTGCAGGCCGCCACCGTGCGCGCGGCCGAACTGCTGGGCCGCAACGAACAGGTCGGTGCGATCCGCAACGGGCTTTACGCCGATCTTGTCGCGGTACCCGGCAACCCGCTGCAGGACATCCGCGTCATGGAGCAGGTCGGCTTCGTCATGAAGGGCGGCAAGATCGAGAAAGGTATTGGCGCAGCGCCCTGACCGGCAGGCGAGCGCCGCGGCAGCAGGGCCGTCGCGGCGCAGGATTCGCACGATGGCGCGGGCAGCGCCGGATGATGGAGTGGTGTCAGCTGCCCGCGCGATCGGCCGAAAGCGACTGCAGAATGGCCTGCTCCGGTCTCGCGGTTCGCGACAGTGCGTCGCGAACCGCCGGTGCCGGTCACAGCGCCAGGGTCACACCGAACAGCAGACCGGCCAGCGCGAGCAGCAGCAATACCAGGAAGATCGCGAAAATGACCTTGGCGATGCCGCCGGTCGCGCCGGCAACGCCGGTGAAGCCGAGGGCGCCGGCGATCAGCGAAATTAATCCGAAGACGATGGCGAGTTTGAGCATGACGTCTCTCCCTGGTGTGGTGGTCCGGTCAGTCGTCGGACGAAAGAATGCGAATGAACTTGCCGCGCGCCGCACGCCCGAGCAGACCTGCAGGCACTGCGGCGACGAGGCGCAACGACGGAATGCGGCGACAGACGTCCGATTCGTGGGAAGCCTGGCCGCGCCGCCCCGCTAGGCCCAGGCGTTCAGAGCCAGCCACAGGGATTCGTCGACCTCGGCCTGACCGGCCTCGGGCGCGAGTCCGCGGGCGATGGCTTCGGGACCGTTGTCGCGCCAGCCCGGCGCGGTGTCGCGGCGATCGTCGTCCTGCATGAGCGTGCTCCCGGAGCGAGTGACGACTACGCTCCGCAAACCGCATGCCAGCTGCGATGACAGGCGCAACCCACTGGCGCGTCAGACAATTTTTCCGGCGTATCGCGAGTTCCGCGATTGCGCCCTGCACGACGCGACGATGGCGTCACGTGCAGTTCGCCGCGCGGCACCGTTGCGGCACCGCGCGGCCGGGGATGCCGCCGCCGATCAGTCGCGGCGATACTCGACGAGATTCAGCCGCGCGCCCTGGTCCAGGCGCAGCTCCAGGCCGTTCTCGAGCGCGTCGAGCTTGGCCACCATCGGACACAGCGCGGCGGCGCGCGAGGCCAGCTGCGCGGTCTGCGTGTCGATGCGCCGTTCGATGTCGCGCTCCATCTTCTCGGCGCGGCGTTCCAGCTCCTTCGCGCCCGCCTCGTCGCCGCTGAGCGCGATCGCGATCGCATTGCCGGCGACTTCGGCCAGGATCACCGGCATCAGCTCGCCAACCGCCTTGTCGACGAGGGTGTCGAATTCCTTCTCGCTCCACGGACGTGAGTCGAAGGTCGCGTCGACGCGCTGCTTGAACTCGTCGCGCATGCCGTCCAGCCGCTGGCGCGTGGATGGGGAATCGGCCGTGCCCGAGAACGCCGCGACGACTTCGCCGACCGCGACATAGGCGATATCGACCGCGTCGCGTGCGATGGCCTTGACCTGCGGCATCAGGGTGCGCACGGTCGCTTCGTATTCGGCAATGCGCGCGCGGTCGGCATCGCTGAGTTCCAGACGCCGGCCGTCGACGATGAGCTCGCCCTTGTTCATGACGATGGTTTCGGGCTTGTCGCCGTGATGCGTGAACGACAGGCCGCCGCGGCTCAGCTGCACTTCGTAGTCGCTGTCCAGACCGCAGGAATCAATATGGACGCTGCGCGCCTGTGCGGCGAAAGTCAGGCTCAGTCCCAGGGCGGCGGCAAGCAGCAGGCGTTTCATGGCAGATCCTCGAGGTTCGGTGGCGGTCTTGCCGGCGTATCCGCTCGGCAACAGCGGCTTGGATGCAGATTTTCGCGCCAGGGTTGCAACCGTGCATCGGCCGCCGGTCCGCATGACTTCCGGCAGGGTCGCCGGCCGCTACCGCGGCCCGAAGGCAGTCCGTATGCTGACGCCCCCTTCGCCGCTGCAAGGACGTTCGCGATGTACCGACTCTATTACTCTCCGGGTGCGGCCAGCCTGCTGCCGCATCTGCTGCTGCTCGAAACCGGCGCGCCGCACGAGCTCGTGCTCGTGGACATTCCGGGCGGTGCGAACCGCAGTGCCGACTACCTCAGGCTCAATCCGAACGGCGTAGTACCGACCCTGATCGTCGACGGCCAGCCGGTCGCCGAAACCGCCGCGCTGTTGCTGCTGCTGTGCGAACGCCACGCCGATGCCGGTCTCGCGCCGGCACCCGGCAGCGCCGGACGCGCCGCGTTCCTGCAGGGCGTGCTGTTCCTGGCCAATACGCTGCAGCCGGCGTTCCGGCTCTGGTTCTATCCGTCCGACGCGGGCGCCGTCGATGAAGCCGTGCTCAAGGCCGCGCTGCGTCAGCGCATCGAAGGCTGCTTTGCGCAGCTCGCCGCACAACTTGCCGACGGCCGGCCGTATCTGCTCGGCGAACGCCTCAGCGCACTGGATTTCTACGCGACCATGCTGATGCGCTGGTCGCGCAACATGCCCAGGCCCGCAACCGAATGGCCGGCGCTGAAAGCCCTGGCCGACCGCATCCGCGCGCGGCCGAGCTGGCGCCGGATGTATGAAGCCGAAGGGCTGACCGAATGGGCCTGAACGCGATGCGGGCTCTGCCGCAGGCCGCGCGGACGACGACGCGGCCTGCACGAATCGCCGACTAGTCTCGGCAGCGTTTCCGCAAGGAAGGCCGCTCATGACGACGTTCGACGAAGCCCAGTTGCTGATCCGCCTGCTGCGCGAAGGCCGCGACTACTACGCCTTCGCCGTCGACGAGACCCGCGACACGGAAACCGCCGCGGTGTTCGCGCTGGCCCTGAAAGGACGCCACGACCTGCTCGAGGACCTCGTCGCCACGCGGCTGCTGTTCCAGACCTCGCCGGCGCACGCGGTACGAACCCTGCCCCCCGACCTCGGCTACGAGGAACTGCGCCATCAGTTCGACGCCCTGCTGCCGCAGGCCCAGGCCGCGGCACTGCTGGCACGCGAACGTCGTGTCGTGGATCTGATGCAGGATCTGTTCGACGCCGAGCCCGCGGCACATTCCCCTCGGCTGCAGAGCGTGCTCAGGACGCATTACGCGCACTTCGTCGACGTCGAGGACTGCTTCGCGCGCTGGTCCCGTCAGCAGGAACTCGCGGCCGCCTGATCAGCCGCCGAAATCCAGTCCCAGGGCCAGCGGCCGCACCGACAGCTCGATGCGCGGATTGTCGCGGCGCCATTCGCGCTTGTCCGGCAGATGCAGTTCGTCCTTGTCGTCGGCGACGTAGCGCAGCGGACCGGAACGCAGGTAGATCGTCGCACGGGCGTCGGAACCGCGCGGAAAACGGATCAGCAGACCGCGCGGCCCGGGCGCGGTGACGCGTTCGACGAGGCTGCGCCCGGCCAGCGCATCCGTGTGCGCGGCGGCCATTTCGGTATAGACGGAATAGGAGAACGTCTGCGGCAGCGGTTCGGTCGCCGCCGCGAGCGGCAGCGCGAACAACGACAGCAGCAGCAAGGACAGGCGACGCAGCACGGCGGAACTCCGGCAACACACTGCCGTCGACGCTAGCAATGCGGGCCTGAAGCGCCGGAAAACGCCGCGGGCGTACCGCGCTTCAGGCAGCCGCGACGGCACGGAACGTGACGACGAGCACGTCGCGATACGCCGGCGCCGTTGCATCGACGGCCTCGACCGGCGTGACGCCATGGCAGACGCGCGCATCGTCGACGAGCGCCGCGTCGAACGGCGCGGTCAGGGTGAAGCGGCCCAGCAAGGTACCGTCGGGTTCGTGGATCGTCGTCGTGCCGCTGGCGATGTTGTGACGCGCCACCAGCAGCACGAGCACGTAGTCCACGCCGTCGCGGTGCACGCCTTCGGGCGTGGGCAGACCCTGCTCGCCGGCACGCGCCTCGATGCGGAACTGATGCACTTCGATCTGCCAGCCGGTCGCGTCCGGCGCGAGCGCACCGAACAGGCGCTGGCAGTAGCGCAGCACGGTCGGCAGGCTGGCGCCGGCGTCCCAGTGCGGCGCGATCGGCTCGAACCAGCGCTCGATGCCGCCGTGCAGCGGGTTGTAGTCCAGCGACTGGTAGTGCGGCCGCGGCGGCTCGCGCACGATGCCGGCGGCACCGGCCGCATAGACCGCATGCCGGCGCCGGCGATAGCGGCCGTGGTCGGCCATGTAGGCGTCCACCGGCATGTCGTTCCAGCTCGCGGCGAATGCGGTCCAGTCATCCAGCGGGCCGCAGTCGGCGAGCTGGGCAGCCATCGTGGCGCCGGCGACGAAGGCGAAGCCGACCCGGCGCAGCTCGGGCTCGACCGTGGCCAGCAGCAGGGGCGCGGTTTCCTCGGTATCCATCCGCATGACGGTAGCAGAGCGCAGCAACGGCGCGGGACAGCGTCGGTTATAAGCCTGCCGCGGCGGACGCGCGACGTGGTTCTGCCGCCTGCACCGCGATTGGCTCCGCGCTCAGCGCCCGGCCGAGGCCTGCAGCGGATTGCGTCCGGCACCGAGGCAGCGCCGCAGGTTGGCGCGCGCGGCCGTGTCGCAGCGCTCGTGGAACCAGTCCGACTGGAATATGCGCGGTGCCGCCAGCAGCCCGCGCAGGAAGCGCCGGCGGTAGTGGCGGAACATCCAGGCCGGCAGTTTGCCGCGGTATTCCTGCGCGATCGCGCGGTCGTAGGCGTCGAAGCGCGCCGGCTCGGCGGCGAGTATGGCCATGTCGCAGTCGAGGAACAGCGCGGCGTCGCCATCCAGCGCCCCGCCGGACCAGTGGCCGTGGCGCCCGGTCATCTCGATCAGTGCCGCCACGCGCTCGACGTCGATGCCCGCACAGGGCAGCCAGCGCGCGATCGCCGCACGTGCGAACGCGGCGCTGCGCGCCTCGTTGTCGCGCCGGCCGGAATCGTAGATCGCGTCGTGATAGAGCAACGCCAGGAACGGCTCGCGCGGCTGGCTCCAGCCGGGACCGGCGGCGACGGCGGCATAGTGCGCCAGCACTTCGCGCACATGGGAGAAATCGTGATATGCGCGCGGCGGGTCGGCGTAGCGCGCCTGCAGCTCGGCCAGCAGTTGCGGCGGCAGCGGCAATGGCGCGACAAGGTCGGATTCGGTCATGCGCGGCTTCGGCTCCAACGGCAACCCAACTTGTGCCCCATGCCGACGTTCGCGGCGATTGCAACACTCGCACAAATGGCCGCCTACTTTCATCCCCGCCTGCAGGAATCCCGCCGCGTCGCCGGCAACCGGCTGCGACGCCTCGCACGCCAGTGGCCGCAGACCGTGTTCCATCTGGTCGCCGGCGGCGCGCTCCTCGCGCTGGTCGGTTTCGGCGTGCTGCACATCGACGGCGACCGCATCGGCCTGGTGCTGCGCCTGCTCGCCGAGCAACCGCTGATGGTCGGCCTGGCCTTCGCCGCATTCGGCTTCGCCATGTGCCGCAATGCGACCCTGGATCTGCTGCAGGAGCTGCATCTGGGCTGGTGGGGCGCCGCGCCGGTGCCGCCTGCGGCGACACGGCGCAGCCTGCATCTGCATGCGCTGCTGCAGACCGCGCTGGGCAATCTGATCGTGTTCCTCGTGCTGGCCGGCATCGTCGCGCTGTCGCGCCACGACGCGAGCTGGTTCCGGCCACTGCTCGCGGCGGCGAGCAGCGGATTCTGGCTCGGCAGCGGCCTGGGCTATGTGGTCGTGCGCCGGCTGGGCCGGCAGCGCCGCGACAAGCTCGTGCAGCAGCACGTCAGTACGCCGCTCGTGAAGCTGGCCGTGCTGGACCATCCGCAGCTGCCGCATCTGGCCGACTGGCAACGCCGCGAAACCCTGCGCCGCTGGCGCTCGGGCGGGCGCAACTGGCAGTTCCTGCTGCTCGGCCTGCTGTTTCCGACCGGCCTGCTGCCGTGGCAGATGATCGGTCTGCTGCTGCTGTGCATCGCGCTGATCTGGTACGGCCTGGCGCTGCGCTCCAGCGAGGACGTCCTGGTCCGCGCCACGCAGCTGTTCGCCGCCATGCCGCTGCCGTTCCCGCGTTTCGCCGCGGGCACCGCGCGCTATCCGCTGTTCGCCTGGATCTGCGCCAGCCTGCTCGGTGCGACCGGCCTGCTGCTGCAGTCGGCCAAGCCGGCCATCGCGCTGGCGTTTGCCGCCGCAATCGGCCTGGGCAGCCTGCTGTCGCTGTGTCTGACCTGGCGCTACCGGCACCGGCCCGGCGTCGCCCGCGTGCGCGCGTCGGCCGAAGTGCTGATCCTGCTGCTGGTCGCCTATCAACTGCCGCCGCTCGCGCCGCTGCTGGCCCTGGGCCTGGCCGCGCGGCACTACCTCGTTGCCCGGAGTCTCGCCTGATGCCCGCTTTGGAAATCGCCGGTCTCGTTCACGCCTACGGCACGCAGCGCGTACTGGAGGGCGTGGACCTGCGCCTGCAGCCCGGCGAGTTCGCCGCGCTGATCGGCCCCAACGGCTCGGGCAAGACCACCCTGCTGCGCTGTCTGGCCGGCATCCTGCAGCCGCAGCAGGGCCGCATCGCGATCGCCGGAGCGGACATGCGCAGCGACACGCTCGCGGCCAAGCAGCGCCTGGGTTTCGCGGTCGATCCGACTCTGCTGCCTAACCTGCTGACCGGCCGCCAGTGCCTGGAACTGTTCGCCGGCGCACGCGAACTCGGCGCGATACCGGCGGCAACGCTGGAACTGGCCGAAGCGCTCGCGTTCACGCGCTGGCTCGATCACGAGGTGCAGGCCTATTCGCTGGGCACGCGGCAGAAGCTCGGCATCCTGCTCGGCCTGATCGGCGAACCGCCGCTGATCGTGCTCGACGAACCCATGAACGGTCTGGATCCGCTCAGCGCGTTCGCGCTGAAGCAGCATCTCGTGCACCTGACCCGCGAGCACGGCTGCGCCGTGCTGCTGGCCACGCATGCGCTGGAAGTCGCCGAACGCTTCATCAGCCGCTGCGTGCTATTGCTCGGCGGCCGCCTCGTGCAGGACTGGGACACGCCGGCGCTCGATGCGATCCGGCATGATCCGGATACGTCGCTGGAGCAGGTCATGGTCGAGGCGCTGCAGCGCTTCGGCGCACCGCGCAACGACTGAAGCGCCGCGACGGCACGTCTCGCCGATCCAGCGACGCGACAGCGGCGCGTCCGGCTCGGCCGGACGCGCCGCAAACCTCACTTGATTTCGCAGAAGCAGTACGCGAACACGCTGGGTTTGCCGCCCTGCGCGGTGCGCAGCAGGCGCAGCGGCCGCTGCAGATCGGCGTCCTGCAGCAGGCTCGTTTCCGGGCGCAGCAGTTCCACCTTGGCCAGTGCACGCGCGCTCGCGTTGTCGCTGAGGTTGAGCAGGAACTGCTCGAACGCGCCGACCGATTTCTCGATGTAGCGCGTCTGCCAGTCGTTGCCGAGCTTCGCGCGCTCGGCTGCCGCGGCAATGGCTTCGTTGAGGCCGCCGAGCTTGTCGACGAGACCACGCTCCAGCGCCTGGCGGCCGCTCCAGACGCGGCCGCGGGCGACCTGGTCGATTTCCTGTGCCTGCTTGCCGCGCGCCGCGGCAACGCGGCCGACGAAGTCGCGATAGCCCTTGTCGATGACGGACTGGATCACCTTGGCCACCGACGGGTCCAGCGGCAGGCGCGGGTCCAGCGCGCCGGCCAGCGGCGTCGTGCCGATGCCGTCGGTATGCACGCCGATCTTCTGCAAGGTGTCGGGAATGCTGACGAACAGGCCGAAGATGCCGATCGAGCCGGTGATCGTCGCCGGCTGGGCGAAGATCTCGTCGGCGTCCATCGAAATCCAGTAGCCGCCGGATGCGGCCACGTCGCCCATCGAAGCCACAACAGGCTTGCCGGCCTGCTTGATCAGCTCGACCTCGCGGCGGATCTGTTCGGAGGCGAACACCTCGCCGCCCGGCGAATTCACGCGCAGCACCACGGCCTTGACGTTGTCGTCCTCGCGCGCCGCGCGCAGCAGCGCGGCGGTGGATTCGCCGCCGACCAGGCCGGGATTCTGCTCGCCGCCGACGATCTCGCCTTCGGCGACGACGACCGCGACCGAGGCGCGCAGATCCGGCAGCGTCGCATGCCGCGCGAGCGCCTGGTAGTCGCGCCAGTCGACCTGGCGGAAGCTGTGCCTGTCCTTGTCCGGCACGCCCTTGGCGATCAGGATCTCGCGCGCCTGGTCGCGCGTGACGAGCTGGTCGACGAGGTGCGAGGTCAGCGCGATCTTGGCCAGGTCGCCCTGGGCCGCTTCGATCGACTCGGGCAGGATCTCGATGCCGTTCTGGATCGCCTGCGGCTCGAGCTTGCGCCGGCTGCCGACCTCGCTGAGCCAGGTCTGCCAGAGGCCGTCGAGCCAGTAGCGGTCGGCCTCGCGCGCTTCGCGCGACGCGCCGTTGAGGATGTAGGGTTCGGCCGCCGACTTGAACTCGCCGACGCGGAACAGATGCACCTGCACGGCGAGCTTGTCGAGCAGATCCTTGTAGTAGCCCCGATAGCTCGCGAAGCCGTTGAGCAGGATCGCACCGTCGGGATGCATGAGGATCTGGTCCGCATGCGCGGCCAGGAAATACGGCATCTGGGTCATGCCGTCGGACACCGCGACGACTTCCTTGCCGGTCGCGCGAAAGCGCTCCAGGGCGGCGCCGATCTCGGTCAGCGAGGCCAGCCCGGCGCCGCGCAGCTCGTCGGTGCGCAGCACGATGCGCTCGATGTTCGCGTCGGCGCCGGCGCGGCGGATCACGTCGAGCACGTCGCGCAGCTGGATCTCGCCGGACTTGTTGCCGAGCATGCGCTGCAGCGCACGCGAGCCGGCGTCGATGCGGTACTGCTCGACGAGCTCGCCCTTGAGCTCCAGCACCAGCGCCGTGCGCGGCTCGATGACCGGCGCCTTGGCCGACAGCGCGATCAGGAAGATCAGCACGATGAACACGAAAATCAGATTCAGCACGAGCCGGCGCGCGAAATTGATCGCGTCCCAGATCGCGCCGAAGAACCGCCGCAGCGGGCCGGGCTTACGCTCCGTCATTGCTTGCTCCTGCCGGGAATGGGGCGCCGTCAGCGGCGCCGATCAAACGCCATTGTCGCGCGGATCGGCCGCCGATGGCGCAGCCATGGCCGGCGCCGCGTTCCACCGTCCGAGCGCGGCCTGGCGGCGGAAGCGCAGGAACAGCAGCACGGCCGCGGCCGAAAGACCGGCGATCAGGCCCATCCACATGCCGCGCGCGCCGAAGCCCTGCGGAAACGCCAGGAACCAGCCCACCGGCATGCCGACGCCCCAGTAGGCCAGCACGGTGATGAACATCGGCACACGCGTGTCCTTGAGGCCGCGCAGGGCGCCGTTGGATGCGACCTGGACGCCGTCGGAAAACTGGAACAGACCGGCCAGCACGAGGAGCTGGGCGGCCAGCGCGATGACCGCGGCGTCGCCGGTGTACAGCGCGGCGATGCGCGCCGGGACCAGCAGCATCAGACTGGCCGAGACGAACTGGGTCATCACGCACAGCGCGATGCCGGCGTAGCCCGCATAGCGCACGCCGCGCTCGTCGCCGCGGCCGACCGCGTTGCCGACGCGCACGGTGATCGCGAGCGCGAGACCGAGCGGAACCATGAAACAGACCGCCGACACGTTCAGTGCGATCTGGTGGCTCGACGCGGTGGTCTCGCCGAAGCCGGCGAGCACCAGCGCGACCACGGCGAACAGGCTCGCCTCCATGAATACCGTCACGCCCATCGGCACGCCAATGCGCAGCAGCTGGCCGATCGCGGCGAAGTCCGGCCGGTCCCAGCGCGCGAACAGCTGCTGGCGCCGGTATTCCGGCCGCCAGTACAGCCAGCCCAGCAGGGCCAGGAACTGCAGCCAGAGCACGATCGCGGTCGCCGCGCCGCAGCCGGCCGCGCCGTACGGCGCGAAGCCGAGCCGGCCGTACATCAACGCCCAGCCGATCGGCGCGAGCAGCGCGAGACCGAACAGGCCGAAATACATGGTCGGCCGGGTCAGCCCCATACCTTCGCTGGCGCCACGCAGCGCGAAGTAGCCGCACAGCGCCGGCGCGCCCCAGGAGATCGCGCGCACGAAGCCCTGGGCGTCCGCGCGCAAGGTCGGATCCACGCCGATCCAGGCCAGGAAATGCGGCACGGCCAGACGCACCGCAGCGAACAGCACCAGCCCCATGCCGGCCGCGAGCCACAGGGCCTGGCGGAACAGCGCGCCGATCTCCGCGTCGCGCCGCGCGCCCGACAGCTGCGCGACCGACGGCGACAGCGCCATCATCACGCCGAGCGCCGCGACGAAGGCCAGCACCCAGAAATTCGCGCCGACCGACACCGCGCCCAGGGTGTGCGCATCGAGATGGCCGGCCAGCATCGTGTCGATGACGGTCATGCCCACGCCGCTGAGCTGACCGGCCACCAGCGGCAGCGCCAGGCGCACGGTGTCGGCGCATTCGCGCCGCAGGCGCTGTCGATCGAAACGGAACATGGAACCGGCAACACGGCAAGGTCGGCCGCGCAGTCTAGCAGGCCGGTGGCGATGAACCGTGATGCCTGGCGAACGGCGCAGGCAGGCCGCGCGCAGTTGGCCCATACTCCGCCGTCGACAGCCAGTCCCTGCCGCCTCCGATGAGCACAGCGCCTTACGAACAGCCCCTGCCCGCCGCGCCGCCGGCGCCGCCCGCGCCCGCCACGAGCGGGAAATCGTCGGCACCGACGCATTGCGCCAACTGCAATGTGCCGCTGCAGGGCGACTACTGCCACGCCTGCGGCCAGCCGGTCAAAGGCATGATACGGCCGCTGTCGGGATTGACCGCCGACGTCATCGACAGCGTGTTCAACATCGACTCGCGCATCCTGCGCACGATAGGCCCGCTGTATTTCCGGCCCGGCTTCCTGACCAACGAATACTTCATCGGCCGGCGCGTGCGCTACGTCACGCCGTTCCGCCTGTTCTTCTTCCTGACCATCGTCGCGTTCTTCGTCGCGCAGCTGTTCAGCGACCAGATGGGCCTGAGCGCCGCCATCAGCAACGGCATCAAGGCCGGCGACCAGGCGCTGGCCTCGCTGCAGGCGGCAGCGACGCAGCAGGATGCCGCGGCGATCCGCGACAAGCAGCTCGCCGGCCTCGACGCCGCACTGAAGAATCCAGTGCTGCCCACGGAGGCGCGGCGCGAGATCGAGGCCGCGCGCGAGGAAATCCGCAAGATCGCGCAGGAACGCATCGACTTCCTGAAGAAGGCACAGGAAGCCAAGGCGAAGGGCGTGCCGCCGCCGGTGCCGGCGCTGCCGCCGGAAGCCGGCGACGTGAAGCTGCCGCCGACGCCGGAACCGCCGATCGTCATCGAGCCCGACGACGACGGACTGTCATTCAACGGCAAGCCCTGGGACGCGAAGACCAATCCGCTGACCGCATCGTGGCTGCCCGATGCAGGCAATGCCAAGCTCAACGAACTGATCGGCACCGCGGCGGAGAACGTCCGGCACCTGGCGCGCGAACCGAAGCGTTTCGTCGCCGCGTTCTTCAACGTCCTGCCGCAGACCCTGTTCGTGCTGATGCCGCTGTTCGCGGTCATGCTGAAATTCTTCTACATTTTCAAGCGCCGCTACTACACCGAGCATCTCGTCGTCGCGCTGCACAGCCACGCCTTCATCTCGATGAGCATCCTGCTGGTCAGCCTGCTCGGCATGGCCAGCCTGGCGTTTCCGGCCGCCTCCGTGCCGCTGACCTTCCTGATCAAGGCGGCCATCTGCTGGATACCGATCTATCTGCTGCTGATGCAGAAGCGCGTCTATCGGCAGGGCTGGATCATGACCGTGCTGAAATACAGCGTGATCGGCACCTGCTACAGCGTGCTGCTGAGCTTCGCCCTGGTGATCGTGACGCTCATCTCGCTGGTGATCGCGTGATCGTCTACGAGGTCAGCATCGAGGTCGACCGCGATGCCGCCGACGCCTATGCGGACTGGCTGCGCGATCACGTCGCGCAGATCCTGCGCATCGACGGCTTCGTGCAGGCGCAGCGCTACGAGCGCAGCGATCTGCCGGCCGGCACGTCGCGGCGCAGCTTCGTGATCGTCTACCGGGTCCGCGATCAGGCCGCGCTCGACGCCTACTTCGCCGATCACGCCGTCGCGCTGCGCGCCGACGGCGAACGCCGCTTCGGCGGCCGCTTCAGCGCCAGCCGCCGCGTACTGCACGCGCTGGACTGAACGGCCGCAGCGCGCGCCCGACGCGTCAGGCACACGGGCCGCGAACGCTCAGTGCGGCGGCGGACCGTCGGGCGGCGGGCCCGGCGGCCGCATTCCGGGCGGCGGCGGCGGCGGAATGAACGGCTGCAGACGCGCGGCGCGCTGCGACGGGTCCATGCGCAGGAATTCCCGGCGCAGATCGTCGCGCTGCTCGGCCGGGGCAGCCAGCAGCAGGTCGCGGAAAGCCTTGCGCTGCGGCGGGGCGAAGCCGTCGAGCATCGCGCGCATGGGCTCGCGCTCGTCCCCGGGCAGCGACTGCAGCCAGCGTTCGCGCGCGAGCGCGCGGCGTTCGCTGTTGGCACCCTGCAGGAACGCGCGCCGCTCCGGCGGCGCCATGCGCGTGAACTCGTCGCGCAGCCGCGCACGCTCCTCGGGCGGCAGCAGGCGGAAACGCTCGACGCCGCGGCGCACGCGCTCCTGCTGCTCGGGCGACATCTCGCGGAACTTGTGCAGGCGCTCGCGCAACGCGTCGCGCTCTTCCGGCGTCAGCGCCTGCCAGCGACGGAACCGCTCCTGCACACGGGCGCGCTGCTCCGGCGGCATCTCGGCCCAACGCGCTGCAGCCCGGCGCAGGCGTGCCTGACGTTCCGGCGGCAACTGCTCCCACTCGGCCGCGAACGGCTGCAGCTGCTCGCGTTCGGCATCGCTGAGGCTCGCATACGGAATCGGCGCCGGCGGCGACAGGGACCGACCCGGCGGCGCAGTAGCCGGCGGCGGTGGTTGCGCCGCGGCAGACAGTGCGACCAGCGCCAGCAGCAGGCCGGCGGCCAGACGCAGGACGCCATCGGTGCGCATCATCACGCACCTCCGGCGGGTGGTCGGCAGGAGCGGCCTTCAGGACGCATCGTCACCGTCCTCCGGGCCCGGCGGCAGGTCGGCCGGATCCAGCGGATCGCCCTGCCCGTCCTCGAACTCGCTGAGATACAGCAGCAGTTCGGCCTGTTCGGCGGACGTCGCCGGAGCGGCGGTCGTGCCGGGCGCCGGGCGCGCGGCAGCGGCAGGCGCCGACGGCGCCGGTGCCGCCGCAGCGACGGTCGTGGCGGCCGCGAGCAGCACCAGGCTCAGCCATTGTGGTCGGCGTCGGCATCCAGCCATGCATAGAACTCCGGATCGTCGGTCATTTCCAGGGCGCCGTCGGCAAGCAGTTCGGCGTCTTCGGGGGACAGCGGGGGGCCGTTCGGCGCCGTCGGCACCGGACCCGAATCGGGCCACCAGATCGTCACCGCCAGCAGCAGCGAGGTCGCGATCGCCAGTCGGCGCGTCCAGCGCAGCGCCGGCCGGGTGGGCGTCGCCGCGGCCAGGGCCTGCTGTCGCGCACGGTTGAGCCGCGACAGGGTGGCGGCGTCGAGTCCCTGCGCCGAGGCGTCGAGCACGGCACGCGCCTGTTCGGTCCAGTCGTCGGGCGAGGATTTCATCGGTGCGCCTCCAGGGCGCTACGCAGGGCAGCCAGCGCGCGCCACAGATGGGTCTTGACGCTGCCTTCGCCGCAGCGCATGGCGGTGGCCGTGTCGGCCACATCCAGTCCTTCCCAGATGCGCAGCAGGAAGGCCTGGCGCTGGCGCAACGGCAGACCGCGCAGCGCGCCCTCCAGAGCCTGTCCCGCATCCTCGCCGATCAGACGGCCCAGCGGACCGGCTTCCACCGGATCCGCGGCCATCGCGATCGGATCCTCGTCGTCCTCGCGCGCCGCCGGCCACCAGGAACCCAGCCAGCGGCCGCGCACCTGGCTGCGCCGGTGCCAGTCGGTCACCCGGCTGTCGAGCACGCGGTAGAACAGCGGCGGCCAGTCGGCTTCGGACTTGGCGGCGTAGTTGCGCACGAAGGCCAGCATCGCGTCCTGCACCAGGTCCAGGGCTTCGTCGCGACTGCCGACCGACAGCTCGGCAATGCGCAGCGCGCGCCGCTCGACGCTGCGCAGAAAGCCGTCCAGGCGGATCCTGGCGGTGGCCGCTTGCGCCTCGTCCAATGGCATCCAGTCGTAACCCTTTGCCGGTTGTGCCGTCATTCTAGGGAAGCTCCGCACGGGCCGGAATTTTGCCGTTGGTCCCCAAGCCCTGCGGCAACGGCGCCACGGCGGGGCAGCGGCAGGACCGGCACCCGCGGCGACGGCGGCAACCGGTGACGGGACGCTGGGACCATGCGGCGGGCACTGGATTCGGACCTTTCGGGGTTCTCGCGGCGTATCGAGGGCCTCTAACGCGGGCCGCCGGCGGCGGTTGACAGGCGCTAAAGCCAGCAGCGGCGCGGTGGAGCGAACACAGCCGTCGTGTCAAGGGTTGTACACAGCCCCGGCGCGGTGGACGCGGCGCGTCTCACAAATCGCAAAAGTGCCGCATATGACCTTTTTAAGACAATTTAACGCATTGATTTTCAAGGATTATGGCGAATTGATTAAAGATTCGCCAACGGCGGGCGGAGCGCGTATCTACGGCCTTTGCACGCTGCTGCCGGGCGTTCTTCCACAAGCTTATCCACAGGGCTTGTGGATAAACGGCAAATCCCTTCTGAAACAGCCCTCTGCGGACCATTGCTGAAAAAGTCGCCAGCAATGTCGCGGGGCGGCCCGAACGGCTTGGCCGAACCGGTCCCAACGGCCCTGGCGCGGCCGTGGAGGCTCGGACATGATCGGGCTTTCGCCCGCCTGGAGCCTCCGCATGCCCGACGCCACCACGCCCCTGGACCGCCGTCGCTTCCTGAGACTTTCGGCTGCTGCACTGGCCGCCACGCAGACGCCGGCCTGGGCCGCCTCGGCCGTGGACACCTCGGCCGTGGACCCCCATGCGCGCTGGCGCGGCAGGCTAATCGTCAATGCCCTGGGCGGGCTGGGCAATCCGAACGCGCCGGACGCCGACCAGGGCTCGGGCCTGGGCGGCCGCAAGCGCCAGCGCCTGCAGCTGGACGCACGCGAGCGCGCCGACCTGCGCGCCTCCGGCCTCAGCGCCGTCAACTGCACCCTGGGACCGGTCGCCGGCCCGGACGATCCGTTCCAGGGCGCGGTATCCGACATCGGGCTGTACGAGCGCCTGCAGCGCGACTATCCCGACGTGTTCATCAAGGTGCTGCGCGCCGCTGACATCGAGCGCGCCCGGCGCGACGGCAAGGTCGGCCTGATCTACGGCTTCCAGAACACGACCATGATCGGCGACGCGCTGGACCGCGTGGACATGTTCGCCGACCTCGGCGTGCGCGCGATCCAGCTGACCTACAACCCGGCCAACGCGGTCGGCGACGGCGCCATGGCCAAGGAGAACCGCGGCCTGACGCCGTTCGGCCGCGAGCTGGTCGCGCGGCTCAACGACAACCGCCTGATGGTCGACCTGTCGCACAGCGGCGAGAACACCTGCCTCGAAGCCGCGCGCCTGTCCAGACAACCCATCTCGATCAATCACACCGGCTGCCGCGCGCTCGTCGACCTGCCGCGCAACAAGACCGATGCGGAGCTGCGCCTCGTCGCCGAGCGCGGCGGCTTCGTCGGCATCTATTTCATGCCGTTCCTGAATCCCAAGGGCATCGTGACTGCCGACGACGTCGTCGCGCACATCGAGCATGCGGTCAAGATCTGCGGCGAAGACGCGGTCGGCATCGGCACCGACGGTACGGTGACGCAGATCGACGACCTCGACGCCTACCGCACCCTGCTCGCGCGCGAAATCGAGGAGCGGCGCAAGGCCGGCATTGCCGCGGCCGGCGAAGGCCCGCATACCCTGCCGTTCGCGGTCGACCTGCGCGGCGCGGGCCAGTTCTTCCAGCTTGCCGCTCTGCTGGAAAAACGCGGCCACGGCACGGAACGCATCGAGAAGATCCTCGGCCGCAATTTCCTGCGCTACGCCAACCTGATCTGGCAGTAACACTGCGACCGACGACGGAGCCGCCCGCATGTCCGACGAATTCATCGTCCTCGTCAACCGCATGGTCGTGCCGATCGGCCTGATCGCGATCATGTTCAGCATGGGCCTGTCGCTGCGGCCGCGCGAGTTCGCGGAAGTCGCGCGCAACCCGTGCGCGGTGTTCGGCGGCCTGTTCGGCCAGCTCGTGCTGCTGCCGCCGCTGGCCGTGGCGATCGCGGCGCTGTTCCGCCTGCCGCCGGCGATGGCGGCCGGGCTGTTCATTCTCGCGATCTGCCCGGGCGGCATCACGTCCAACGCGATCACCTACGCGGCCAAGGCCAATGTCGCGCTCGCGGTCGTGCTGACCACGTTGTCCAGCCTGATCACGGTATTCACGATTCCGCCGCTGCTGAACTGGGCGCTGACGCATTATTTCGTCGCCGGCGAAGTGCCGCCGCTGTCGGTGCCGGCGACGATGCTGCAGCTCGCGCAGATGACCTTGGCGCCGATTCTCGGCGGCATGCTGGTGAACCATCTGTGGCCGAACGCCGCGGCGCGGCTGACGGTCTGGCTGCGGCCGGCCTCGCTGATCGTGCTGATCGCGGTCATCGCGTTCGCCGTGCTGGCCAGCGTGGAACTCGTCGTCGCGAACCTGCTGCAGGCCGGACCGGCCGCCTATCTGCTGAATGCCGCGAGCATGGCGCTGGGCCTGGTCATCGCCGCACTGCTGCGGCTGGACCGCAACGACAGCCTGACCGTCGCGATCGAGGTCGGCATCCACAACGCGACGATGGCCACGTTCCTGTCGCTGTCGGTGCTCAAGGACATGGCGCTGGCGATCACGCCGACGATCTACGGCATCATCATGATCGCCAACGCCGGCCTGCTGGTGCGCTGGCTGCGCCGGCGCGCCGCAGCGGCTGCAGCAACCGCATGAACCTGCGCTTCATCGACGGTGCGCAGGTGCGCGCGCAGCTGGATCTCGGCGACTGCATCGCGGCGCTGCGCCCGGCGATGATCGCCCTGTCCCAGGGCCGCGCACGCCAGCCGCTGCGCAGCGTGCTCGACCTGGACGACGGCGACGCGTTCGGCGTGATGCCCGGCGCGCTCGCCGACGGCCTGTTCGGCGCAAAGCTCATCAGCGTGTTCCCGCGCAATTTCGAGCGCGGCCAGTCCTCGCATCAAGGCGTGATCGTACTGTTCGACCGCGACAGCGGCGCGCCGCAGGCCGTGGTCGACGCGAGCGCCGTGACCGCGCTGCGCACCGCGGCCGCGTCGGCACTGGCCACCGACGCGCTCGCGCGGCGCGACGCCAGCGTGTTGACCCTGCTCGGCTACGGCGAGCAGGCGGCGACGCATCTGGCGGCAATCTCGCGCGTACGCGCCATCACCCAAGTGCGCATCTGGGGCCGCTCGCCCGAGCGCGCCGCCGCTTTCGTCGCGCGCGAGAACGAAGCCGCCGCCGCGCGCGGCCAGCGACTGCAGGTCTGCAACACGGTGGCCGCCGCCGTCGCCGGAGCCGACGTGATCTGCACCCTGACCGCCGCGCAGGAACCGATCCTGTCCGGCGACGAACTCGAACCGGGCATGCACCTGAACCTCGTCGGCTCGGGCCGCGCCGGGCCGGCCGAAGTCGACCACGGCGTGGTCACGCGTGCACGCTTCTTCGCCGACCACCGCGAATCGGTGCTGCGCCAGGGCGCCGAGTTCCTGCGCGCGCAGCAGGCCGGCCTCGTCGACGAATCGCACGTGCTCGGCGAAATCGGCGAGGTGCTGGCCGGAACCCTGGCCGGCCGCACCGACGAGGCGCAGATCACCGCGTACAAGTCACTCGGCAGCATCGTGCAGGATCTGGCCGCGGCGCAGTACCTGCTGCGCCGCAGTCGCGAGCCGGACGCGCCCCTGGGTTTCTGAGGCGGCTGCCTCCATCCATGCGACAGGCCTGCCGAGAATCGAACCCGTATCGCGCCCTTACAATCTGCGCCCATGCCTGAGATCTTGCGCGTCGCCGTGCCGGTGCCGCTGCCGCAGCTGTTCGACTACCTGGCGCCGCGCGGTGCGCTGCCGCAGCCGGGCTGCCGCGTGCTCGTGCCGTTCGGGCCGGGGCGTCAGGTCGGCATCGTCGTCGGCAGCGCCGACGACAGCGAGCTGCCGCGCAGCAAGCTCAAGCCGATCAGCGCGGTACTCGATGCACAGCCGCTGCTCGGCGGCGAACTGCTGGCGACCCTGCAGTGGGCCGCACGCTATTACCAGCATCCGCTCGGCGCGGTACTGGAGACCGCGCTGCCGGTCGGCCTGCGCCAGGCCAAGCCGCTGCCGCTGGAGGGCTATCGCGCGCTCGCCCTCAGTGCCGACGGACGCGCAACGTCGGCCGACACCCTGCGCCGCGGCACGCGCATCCGCGAGCTGTTCGAGCGTCTGGCCGACGGCCCGTTGACCTATGCCGCACTGGACCTGGCCCTGCCGCGCTGGCGCGACAGCGCCTCGGCGCTGCGCCAGCGGGGCCTCGTCGAGACCGTCGCGATCGCCGTCAGTCAGGCCGTCGTCGAACCGCTGCCGGCGCCGGCGCTGAACCCGGCCCAGCAGGGCGCAGTCGCTCGCGTCGGCGCCGCGCTGGACCGTTTCCAGGCCTGGCTGCTCGAAGGCGTGACCGGCAGCGGCAAGACCGAGGTCTATCTGGGCCTGATCGAGCGCGTGCTGGCGCAGGGACGCCAGGCCCTGATGCTCGTGCCCGAGATCGGCCTGACGCCGCAGACCCTGCGCCGCTTCCGCGACCGCTTCGGCCATCGCGTGCATGCGCTGCATTCGGGTCTGGCCGAGGCCGAGCGCTCGCGCGCCTGGCTGGCCGCCGCACGCGGCGAGGCCAGCGTCATCCTCGGCACGCGCTCGGCCATCTTCGCGCCGCTGCCGAAACTCGGCCTGATCGCCGTCGACGAAGAACACGACGCCTCGTACAAGCAGCAGGATGGCTTCCGCTACTGCGCGCGCGACCTGGCCCTGGTTCGCGCGCGCTCGCTCGGTATCCCGGTCGTGCTGGGTTCGGCGACGCCGTCGCTGGAGAGCCTCGCCAATGCTGCCGCCGGCCGCTACGAGCGGCTGGAGCTGCCATTGCGCGCCGGCAGCGCGCAGCCGCCGCAGCTGCGCATCGTCGATGCGCGGCGCACGCGGCTGGCCCACGGCCTGGGCCCGGAACTGCTGACCGCGCTGCGCGCGACCCTGGCCCGTGGCGAACAGGCGCTGATCTTCCGCAATCGGCGCGGCTATGCGCCGGTACTGCTCTGCCACGACTGCGGCTGGCATGCGGACTGCGAGCGCTGCGCCAAGCCCATGACCCTGCATCGCCAGCGCGGCCGGCTGGTCTGCCATCACTGCGAGGCCGAGCGGCGCGTGCCGATGCAATGCCCCGAATGCGGCGGCACGCAGCTGATGCCGCAGGGCCAGGGCACCGAACGGCTCGAGGAAGCGCTCGGTGAGCTGTTTCCGCAGACCGCGATCGTGCGTATCGACCGCGAGACCACGCGGCGCCGCGGCGCACTGGAAGCGCTGCTGGACCGGCTCGGTCCACACCAGCCCGGCATCTATGTCGGCACTCAGATGCTGGCCAAGGGACACGATCTGCCGAACCTGACCCTGGTCGCGATACTGGGCGTCGACGAGGGCCTGCACAGCATCGACTTTCGCGCCAGCGAACGCCTGGGCCAACTGATCGTCCAGGTCGCCGGCCGCGCCGGCCGCGCCGACAAACCGGGCAGCGTGCTGCTGCAGACCCATCATCCGGATCATCCGCTGCTTGCGACTCTGCTGCGCGGCGGCTATCGCACGCTCGCGCAAAGCCTGCTGGCCGAGCGCCGCGCGGCCGAGCTGCCGCCGTATGCGCACCTGGCGCTGCTGCGCGCCGAGGCCAAGGACGCAGCCGCGCCGCAGGAATTCCTCGACGCCTGCGCGGCGGCGGCCGGCAGCGCCGACGGCGTCGCGCTGTCAGGTCCGCTGCCGGCGCCGATGCCGCTGCGCGCCGGCATGACGCGCAGCCAGTTGCTGTTCTGCGCGACCGAGCGCGCGCGCCTGCAGGCGGCGCTGCCGGGCTGGATGGAACTCTGGCGCCAGCTGCCAACGGCGCGGCGCGTACGCTGGTCCCTCGATGTGGACCCGGTCGATCTCTACTGAATTGAAGGCAAACTTGTGAGCATTCCATGCAAACGCAAAAGATCCCGCACGTGGTCATCGTCGGCGGCGGTTTCGGCGGGTTGTGGGCCGCCCGCGCGCTGGCCCGCAGTCCGGTCCGCGTCAGCCTGATCGACCGGGTCAACCATCATCTGTTCCAGCCGCTGCTGTACCAGGTCGCCACCGCCGGCCTGTCCATGCCCGATATCGCCGCGCCGCTGCGGCATATCCTGCGCCGCCAGCGCAACGTGACCGTGCTGCTCGGCGACGTCGTCGACATCGACTGCAATGCACGCCGCCTGCGCTGCGCCGACGGCAGCGAAACCGACTACGACTACCTGATCGTCGCCAGCGGCGCACGCCACGCCTACTTCGGCCGCGACGACTGGGCCGCGCATGCCCCCGGCCTCAAGACTCTCGACGACGCACTGCTGATCCGGCGCAAGGTGCTGACCGCATTCGAACGCGCCGAGGCCGAACCCGACGCGGACAAGCGCGCGGCCTGGCTGAACTTCGTCGTGATCGGCGGCGGACCGACCGGCGTCGAACTCGCCGGCACCCTGGCCGAGATCGCGCGGCATACCCTGCGCCGCGAGTTCCGCCGCGTCGATCCGGCCGCCGCACGCGTGCTGCTCGTCGAGGCCGGACCGCGCGTGCTCGCGGCGCTGCCCGAATCACTGTCGGCCAGGGCCGCCGCGCAATTGCACCGGCTCGGTGTCGAAGTGCATGCGGGCCGCGCCGTGACCGCGGTCGATGGCGACGGCATTGCGCTCGGCGAGGAACGCATCACCGCGCGCACGGTGCTGTGGGCCGCCGGCGTCGCGGCGTCACCGCTGGGTCGCTGTCTCGGCGCACCGCTGGACCGCGCAGGCCGCGTGCTGGTCGCCGATGATCTGAGTCTGGCCGAACATCGCGAAGTGTTCGTCGTCGGCGACCTGGCGAGCAGGCAGCAGGACGGCAAGCCCGTGCCCGGCGTAGCGCCGGCGGCCAAGCAGATGGGCACGCATGCGGCGCAAACGATCCGCGCCGAACTCGCCGGCCGGTCGCGCAAGCCATTCCGCTATCACGACGTCGGATCGCTGGCGACGATAGGCCGCATGGCTGCCGTCGCCGACCTCGGCCACGTGCGCCTGTCGGGCCTGATCGCCTGGTGGTTCTGGCTGCTCGTGCACATCCTGTTCCTGATCGGATTCCGCAGCCGCCTGATCGTGCTGATCAACTGGAGCTGGTCCTACTGGACCTACCAGCGGCACGCGCGAATCATCGTCGGCCAGCCGCCGCCGGAACAGGCTGGCTGAGCGGATGCCGGAAACGACGACGGCCCCTTGCGGGGCCGTCGTTTTTACCTGGGTCTGCAGCGATTACGCGACGAACAGCGCGCGCATCTTCTTCATCGCATTCGCCTCGATCTGGCGGATGCGCTCGGCCGAGACGCCGTACTCGTCGGCCAGTTCCTGCAGGGTGGCCTTCTCGCCATCCTTGAGCCAGCGGCGCGTGATGATGTCGCGCGAACGCGGGTCCAGACGCGACATGCCTTCGCGCAGCGCTTCGAGCTGGTTCTCTTCCTGATCGTCGTTGGCCAGCGATTCGTACGGATCGGCGCGATGATCGACGAGGTAGGCCACCGGAGCCGGCGGCGCTTCGTCGTCGTTGTCGCTTGGCGCATCGAAGCCGACGTCACGGCCCGACAGGCGCGATTCCATCTCGAGCACGGTCGCCAGCGGCACGCCGAGCTCCTTGGCGACGGTCTGCGCCTCGTCGTGGCTGAGCCAGCCCAGACGCTTCTTCGACTTGCGCAGATTGAAGAACAGCTTGCGCTGCGCCTTGGTCGTGGCGACCTTGACGATGCGCCAGTTGCGCAGGATGAACTCGTGCATCTCGGCGCGAATCCAATGCACGGCGAAGGAGACCAGACGCACGCCGAGGGTCGGGTCGAAGCGCTTGACCGCCTTCATGAGTCCGATATTGCCTTCCTGCACCAGGTCGCCGAGCGGCAGGCCGTAGCCCTGGTAGCCGCGCGCGACGTGAACCACGAAACGCAGGTGGGAGAGCACCAGACGCTTGGCCGCATCGAGATCGTTGTCGCGGCGAAGCTGTTCGGCGAGCTGCTGCTCTTCGTCCTGGGTCAGCATCGGGACGCGATGCGTGGCGCTGATGTAAGCCTCGAGGCTGCCCAGTGCGCTCGGAACCGGCAGGTTGTTGCTGACAAGGGCAAGCGCTTCGGTCATGGCTTGAAACCTCCAATACTGGATCACAGGTTAGCACTCGCCTGTACTGAGTGCTAAGAACCGCGGGAGTTCCCGGCGAGGGAGTTCCGCGCGAACGGCCATTAGTGTACCAGCAAGTACAGGAAAAGGGTTAAACCTCCGTGAATCGTCATATGCGGATATGCGACACCACCGAGATTGCGACTTAACCCTTTGATAGAAAAGGGTTGTTAGTCATGCCATCGGAGCATAGAGCGGTTTGGCCGGCTCCGCTTCGCCGCCGGCGAGCAAGCCCTGCAACACCAGGATCAGGGTCGCGAGCTGCGCCGCCAGGCTGTCGTCGCCGTCGCGCCAGCTCGCGAGGATCTGCCGCAACAGCGCCGGAACCCTCACCAAGCCGCCCTGCTCCAGGCTGTCGGCATGACCGGCCACACGCGTCAGCGCGGTGCCGGACTGATGCCGCAGTCCCTGGCGGGCCCAGGACGCCAGATCGTCGAACAGCTGGTGCAGCACTCGGACCAGGCCCTGTGCGCCGAGTTCCGGGACTGCCGCGGGCAAGGTCTGCGGATCGGCCTTGCCGGCATGCAGCACGACGGCGCGGCGCGCCGTCAGCACGGCCAGCGGGCTCAGACAGACCTCACCGGCCTCCAGCCGCACCGTTCCGGCGATCTGCCGCGGCGGATCCGCCGCATCGGCAAGCACGGCCGCGAGCGCGTCCACGGCGCCGGCCGCGGCCGGCTCGTGGACCAGGGTCAGCCGCACCCAGTCAGCCGCATCGCCTGCGCCGTCGTCGGCACTGCAGCGCAGCCGGCCGCGCAGGGTCTGCGCGGCGGCGTCCCAGCCCCATTCGCCGACCTCGGCGACCGGCAGCACGTGGGCGTGGGCAATGGCCTGGCGTGGCCGGACGAAATCCGGCGCGGCTTCGCGCAGATGTCGCGCCAGCACGGCCGCGCCGGGCTGGCGCAGCGGCGCGACCAGGCCGTCCCAGGAACGCGGCGACAGCGGCAGCACGCTGGTCTGCCGCGTCAGCGCCGCGATGTCGACCAAACCGTTCGCGCGCCGCTTGGCGCCGCGTGTGACGACCTGGGCGGCGGCGAGCTGTCCGAGGCTCTGCCCGGCCACGCGGCGATTCAGCAGCGATGTCGCTGCGGCACCCTCCTCGCGCGGCCATTGGCGTTCGAGCACGGTGACCGCCAGGGTGTCAGGATCGGCGAACAGCACGCGTGCGCCCTCGGCATGCTCCTCGCTCCAGCATTGCAGGCCGAGCGAGACGAGCTTGAGGTGATCCAGCGCGACCTCGCCGCGTACGCCGACCCCGAGAATCTGGCTCGCCGGCAACGGCGCTGCCGCGTTCCCGGCTGCGGCGCGCGCGGCGCCGAGGCGGGCAGCGAGTTCCGCCAGCAGCTCCAGGAGACGCTGCGGATCGAAACGACTGGAGCGCGCCGCCTGGGCCAGGATCAGCCCGCGCAGTTCGTCCAGGCACTCGCCGGGCCAGCGCCAGCCCAGGGCGGCGAAGCGGTCGCGCAGCGCCACGTAGTCGGCCTCCAGCGGCGTCCACGCCTGACTGCTGCCGTCCAGCCAGAGCCGGCGCAGGAAGCGCTGCGCCGCAGCGAACGCAGCCTCGGCATCCGTGGCGAATCCGCTGGTTGCGGTCTCGCCGTTGCGCGGCGACAGTTCGACGACGGCGTCCTTACCGGCCGCAGACTGGCGGAACGCCCAGACGGCGACGGCCACATGCTCGCAATTGCCGCCGAGCCGGCAGTCGCAGCGCGCATGGGCCAGATTGCTGCGCGAGAAGAAACGCACCGTGCACAGCGGCAGGTGCGCGGTCGGCGTCGGCATCGACGGCTGCCAGGCAGCGAGCCGCACGACCGGCCGTGCGGCCGCAAGACGCCTCGCCTGCTCCAGCACGGCCGGCGCCAGCGCGGTGCCGAGCGCCGCATCGTCGAAATCGCCGGGATGCCAGCCCGTTTCCGCCACCGGCTCGGCGGCGGAAACAACGTCTGCGGCATCGGGCGCCTGCGCCTGCGCGTGCGCCCAGTGCTGATAGGCCAGCACCAGGGTCACGCGGTGCCGGCAAAGGCCGGCGGCCGGACAGCTGCATGCGGCCTCGCGTACTGAACGCCCCGGCGCGAGGCTGGCCTGCTGGCCGTCGTCGTAGCGCGCCTGCACGGTCGCATCGGCCAGCACCTCGATCTGCGGCAGACGGCCTTCGGCGATGTCCTTCTGCGCGCGCTTGACGAAGCCCGGATTGGTCAGCGCCGTCAGCGCATCGAGGCCGAGTTCGAGCAGATCCCTACGCCGGGTCATCAGCGCACCTTCCCGGCCAGCCAGGCCGCCAGTTCGCCCGGCGTCATCGCGCCGACCTCGGCGCCGACCTTGACCAGCCGCGCCGCGGTCTCGCGGTCGTAGTTGGGCTTGGCCTGCGCGTCGAGCGCGGCCAGGCCGAGCACGCGGCAGCCGGCCTGCACCAGCGCTTGCACGCGGCGCACGAGTTCGCCCGGATCGCCGCCTTCGTAGAAGTCGCTGATCAGCACGATCAGCGTGCGCGCCGGATTGGCGACGTGACCCTGCGCATAGGCGACGGCCTTGGCGATGTCGGTACCGCCGCCGAGCTGCACCTTCATCAGCAGTTCCACCGGATCGGCGACGTCGCGGGTCAGGTCGACGACCGCGGTATCGAACGCGACCAGGCGCGTGCTCATGCCCGGCAGGTTCCACAGACAGGCCGCGGTCACCGCCGCATGGATCACCGAGTCGACCATGGAACCGCTCTGATCGACGAGCAGGATGATGTCCCAGCGCTGCGCGTGCCGGCGCGAGCGGCTGATGAACTGCAGCGACTCGACGAACAGGCGCCGCCGCTGCGGATCCCAGCGCGCGAGATTGCGCCGCACGGTGTGCGCGAAATCGAAATTGCGCGCGATCTTCAGGCGCGAACGCCGGCGCCGGTCGCGCGGCCCGGCGAACGCCTGGCGCACCTCGGTCGCGAGCTTGTCCATGAGGCGGCGCACGACCTCGGCGACGATGCGCCGCGCCGCGGCGAGCACGGCCGGGTTCATCAGATGCTTGGTCTGCAGCACCGCGCGCAACAGGCTCGGCGAGGGCTCGATGCGCTCCAGCACGTCGAGGCTGGTCACGACCTCGGTGATGCCGTAGCGCTCCACCGCATCGCGCTCCAGGCGCTCGATGACTTCCTGCGGAAACAGGCGGTGCACATCGTTGATCCAGTCCGGCGCGGTCAGCTGCGACGGATCGAGACTGCCGCTGCGCTCGCCGCGCAAGGCACGCTCGGGATCGCGGCCGTACAGCCATTCCAGCGCCGCGTCGGCTGCCTGCGCCGCGTCGGTCAGCCCGCCGAGCGCGCCCTGGGCCGGCTCGCCGAGCAGCAGTCGCCAGCGCGCCAGCGCGGTCGGTATCGGAAAACTCATGCGACCGGCTCCCCGTCGGCGGCAACCAGCCCCCAATGCGCCAATGCCTCCCAGACGCGCCGTTCCTGCTGCGCAAGGCGGGCCAGCGCCAGCGCATCGCCGTCGCCGGGCAGCGGCGCGGTCAGCGCGCGCCGGGACAGATGGCTCGCATCGTGCAATTGCAGCAGCGCGCTCGCCAGGCGGCCGCGCTCGCGCGCCGGCAGCCAGGCAAAGGCGCCGCGCAAGGCCGGCAGCGCACGCAGGAAATCGCCGTCGTCGAGCGCGGCGACCAGCGCGTCGATGCCGGTGATGAAGGCCGGTTCCTCGGCAAGCTGTTCGCGCGCGAGCGCGAGCAGGCCGGCCACGGCGTCGCCGAGCGACGCCGCCGAGACGCCGCCGAGCAAGGCGACGGCCGCGGCCAGATCGACGCCGCCGGTGTCGCGGCTCAGCTGCGGAAGACTCAACAGGGCGCCCAGCGCCGCGCCGCGGCTCAACGGCGCCGCGGCGGCGTCGTGCGCCTTGCGCGCGAACACGGCCAGCGCGCGCGCCAGCTCCAGCGGCAGATCCCGGCGCCCTTCGCTGTCGTCGGCATGCCGGCCGCGCAGGAGATCGCGCACGGCGATGACCGCGCGCAGATGGGCGAAGGCTTCGGCCTCGACGATCGCGACCG
The DNA here is from genome assembly GCA_001725155.1 of Lysobacteraceae bacterium SCN 69-320. GTDB lineage: Bacteria > Pseudomonadota > Gammaproteobacteria > Xanthomonadales > Rhodanobacteraceae > Tahibacter. Next base: position 148,640 of record MEFP01000003.1, read on the forward strand.
GCGGCTCGTACAGCCACAGCGCGCGGTCGTAGGCGGCCTCGATCACGACCGCGAGCAGCGGCGCGCCGGCGACGTCGAGCAGCTCGCCGTGACGGAACAGCGGATAGAGCACGCCGAGCGCTTCACCGAGCGCCTCGAAGCGCGGCGCGGTCGCGATCGCCGCGCGCAGATCGGCCAGCACGGCGTCGCCGACCGCGGCGAGCCCGGCCAGCGCCGCCGTATTCAGTCCCTGCGCGAGCGCGACCACGTCGTCGCGCGCGCTGCGCAGCTTTTCTTCGAGCACGGCGCGCGCCGCATCGGCCACGGTCGCGCCGTAGGCGCCGGCTTCGATCAGCGCGGCCTGCTGTTCCAGCGGCTGGGCCAGGCGCCAGCGTTCGCTGCGCTCGCCCGACAGCGCGAGCGAAGGTCCGTGCATGCGCGTCACGCCTGGAATGCCGAGCAGCAGCAGGCGGTGCAGCAGGCGGCTGCAGCGGCGGCCCTGCGGCTCGAGCAGGTCGATCTCGCGCTGGCCGTCCAGGGTGATCGCGAGTTCGGCCAGTTCGCGCTCCACCGAATCCAGCAGCGGCGGCCGCGGCGTCGCCGGCGCGAGGCGGCCGCGCCGGTCGCCCGCAAGCACGTCCATGACTTCGACGAGCAGCGGCGCGGTGCCGGGCCGTATCGTGCCGCGATACGTCCACGGCAGCGGCGCTTCCTGGGCATCCTTGAGCAGCGTCGCGGCGACCGCATCGAGCCAGTCGGCGCGCAGCGGCTGGGCATGGCCGCGCAACCGGGCCAGGCCGAGCGCGTGCGTCTGCAACGCGATCAGATCGGCCGTCGACGCCGTCAGCTTGCGCGCGCGCAGCCGCTCGGCGATGTCGCGCAGCAGCCGCCGGCCGGCGCCGGCACAACCGTCTTCCCAGAGCCATTGGTAGTACAGCGGCGAGGACATGCCCGAGGCATAGCCCTGGAACGCATCGAGCCGCCTGAAGCTGTAGGGCACGAGGAACGAACCGTGGCGCAGCGGCGATTCCTCCGACACGGGCGGCTGGGGCACGGCCGGCTCCGCGTGCGTGACTGCGACGTCGGCGTCGCGCCAGCGTCGGGCCAGCGCCGGCGCGTGGTAACCGCCGCAGACCACGAGGACTTCGCCGTCGTCACGCGCCAGGGCCCAGGCGATCCAGCGCGCCATCATGGTCTCGCGCGCAGCATTGCCCGGCGAACCCGGATCGTCGCCGCGCAGCTGGCGGAAATGCGTTTCCAGCTGCAGCGCGAGCGTGTCGACGTCGCCGTCCTGTTCGAACAGGTGATCCCACAGCGCGTCGCGACCGTCGATCGCGAGACGCTCGCCGAGCGCGCGTTCATACGCGTCGGCGCGCGCTTCGTGCTCCGCCTCGGGCGCATCCGCGTAGCGGTTCGGCAGATCGTCCATTGCCGCATGCCAGGCCGGCAGGTCGATGAAACGCAGTTGCGCACCGACCGCACGGGCGCCGGTCAGCGCCTGCCACTCCGGCGAATGCTCGGCGAACGGCGTCCACGAACCGCGCTGCACGCCGCCGCCCGACAGATAGCTGTAGATCGCCAGCGGCAAGGCATGGCCGAGGAACAGCTCGTCCAGCCGCGCATTGAAATCGGCCGGACCCTCGATCAGCACGTAGCGCGGGCGCAGCGCTGCGATGCGCGCGGCGACGAGCCGCGCGCAGGCCGGGCTGTGGTGGCGCACGCCGACGATGCAGGGCGCGCGCGCGCTCATGGCAGGCGGTGCCGCGCCTCGAAATAGGCGCGCCAGTGCGCGCCGGCCTTCTTCGCGACCTTCTGCTCGAAATAGCGGCGCAGCTTGGCACGATCGTCGGCGTCGTCCTTGACTACGGTGCCGGCGATGCAGTCGACGAGGTCGGCCTCGCTGCCGGCGCGCTGTTCGAGGAACCAGGCGCGCACGCCGACCGCATGCGCGACGTTGACCGCCTCGGCCGTGGACATGACCGCGTTCAAGGTGTCCATGCCGCCGTCGCGGCGGCCGTTCTCACCGCTCGCGCGCAGGTCGCGGAACGTCGTGACGAGCAGTTCGAGCACGGGTGCAGGCACGCTCTGCGGAATGCCGCTGCGCGCGAGCAGTTCGGCCGAGGCCTGCTGCACCAGGGCCAGCTCGCGCTCGTAGTCGAGGATCGGAAACACGGTCTCGAAATCGAAGCGGCGTTTGAGCGCGGCCGACATCTCGTTGACGCCACGGTCGCGTGTGTTCGCCGTCGCGATGATGTTGAAGCCTTCGCGTGCGTAGAGCATCGCGTGCTCGCCGGCCAGTTCGGGCACGGCCATGACGCGGTCCGACAGCATGCCGAGCAGGCAGTCCTGCACTTCCAGCGGCGCGCGCGTGATTTCCTCGAAGCGCACGATGCGCCCGTCGCGCATGCCCTGGTACAGCGGTGCCGGCACGAGCGCGCGCGGGCTCGGACCTTCGTTGATCAGCAGCGCGTAGTTCCAGGAGTACTTGATCTGGTCCTCGGTGATCGACGCGCCGCCCTGTATGGTCAGGGTGGACACGCCGCAGACCGCCGTCGCCAGCAGTTCCGACAGCAGCGACTTGGCCGTGCCGGGTTCGCCCACGAGCATGAGGCCGCGGCCGGTCGCCAGGGTCACGAGCATGCGCTCGATCGCCGCGGCCGGCGCAACGATCTTGCGCGTGACGCCGAGCGCCGCATCGCCGAGCACGAACGCGCGCGCGGCCTTGAGGCTCAGCGCCCAGCCCGGCGGCCGCGGATCGCGGTCGACGGCAGCGAGGCGCCGCAGCTCGTCGGCATGGAGGATTTCGGCCGGCGGCCGCTGCAGGGGCGGTGCAGGGGCATCGGATCGTTTCGTGGCCATCATGCGCATCCGGTTCGTGGAACTCTGAAAATGATGTTGTTCAACCTGCGTCGGCAGCGAACAGCGCGAAGCAGCGCATGTCCGGTACGCACGCGGAAGTCGCGACACCGCCGCGCTCGCCGCACCGCAGACACCATCGGGATCTTCCCCGCGATGGTCAGGCGCAGAGCATCTGCATGTCGCGAATCAGCTCGCTCGCCGCGATCGGGTCCAGCACCGAGAACGGCTTGCCGTTCTGCATGCCGCCCCATTCGCTGGCCTTGCCGACCTGCAGCTCGTTCAAGGTCTGCTCCGGATATTCGTCGACGAGGCCGACGATGATGCCGGGCTCGAAACCGAGCTCGATCACGAGGTCGCGCGCCAGCGGCTTGGTGAAATACCAGATGCCGCCGCCGTCCTGGGCCTGGCCGCGGCGCCAGCCCTTGTTGACCAGGCCGAGCACGCGCCCGGTCGGCACGACCTTGCCCTTCCAGCGAGCCAGCTCGGTCCTCGCGCGTTCCTCCTCGCTGAACGCGAAGCTCTCGCGGCCGATCTGCGCGAACGGCTGCAGCAGCTCGTAATCGGCGAACAGCTGGCCGAACGCCGCTGCGGTTTCCGCCGGCATCTCCAGCGCATGCGGCAGCCCCAGGCGCAGGCGTTCCCCCTGGGCGAGTTGCAGCGGCGTATCGTCGGCGTCGGCGCAGCTGCCATCCTCGGCGACGCGGAAGCACTGCAGCAGCCGGCCGCCCTGCGCGGCATCGTCGGATTCCATTTCGTAGACGCCCCAGACCAGGCGCTGCACGAGGTGGCGCACGAGCGGATGTCCGGCCAGGAAGCGCTCGAACACCGGCAGGTCCCAGCGCCGCCGCGAACACATGGCGTTTTCCAGGCGCAGCACCTGCTGACTCGCGATCGTGCGCACGTCCTTCTTGAGCTGCTTGTAGCGCTCCACCGCCGCAGCAGCCAGCGCGTCGTCGTCGCTCTTCCTGGGCTTGGGCAGATCGCCCAGGCGCGCGCCGTCGCTGTCGCGCACATAAGGCTTCAGCGCCTCGTCGAAGCCGACGCGGAAACGGCGCGGGCCGAAGTCCAGCTCCAGCGTGCCGGCCGCGTCCAGCCCGAGATCCGGCGCGAGGCGGTCTTCGAGTTCCTCGGCGCTGAGGCCGCGCGCATCCGCCACCGCGGCTATCTTCTCGCGCGCCTTGTCCTGTAGCCCCTTGAACTTGACCTTCTGCGCGATGCCGTTGAGCAGCATCAGCGCGACATCGCTGCCGATGGCCGCGAGCACGTCGAGGCCGGACACCGCGCGCGCATGCGCGCCCTCGCCGGGCCAGTTGCGGATCAGCGGCGTAAGCCGGCGCGCCGTCTCGTCGTTGCCGAGCCAGCCCAGTGCAGTCATGCCCCAGCTTTCCTTGGACGGCGCGGCCGCCGCGAGCCAGGCGTTGAACAGATCCCAGGCGAAGTCGCCGAGCGATTCGGGGGTGAAGGCTGCGGCGACCTGGCCGATGCCGGCATAGAGCTCCTCGTTGCTCGGGAACGTGAGCATGCTGCCGAGATGATCCAGCGCCGCGTCGGGCAGCGCCTTGCCGTTCGCGCGCAGCAGCGGCCGGCGCCAGCCGCGCGGCGCCCAGAACGCCGGCAACGCGCCGCGCCGGCTCGGGAAGCGGTCCAGCGGATCTTCGGCGAGCATGATGCGCACGGCCGTGGTGACGTCGTCGCGGCCGTAGCGTGCGGCGACGTCGAGGATCAGCGCCTCGTGCCCGTTGCCGGCGAGGAAACGCAGGGCAGCGCCGGCGCAGTCGCGCGCCTCGCCGGCCTTGCCCAGAGCCGGCGCGATCAGCGCGGCCGCGGCATGTTCCGGATAGCGCAGCAGCCAGTCGCGGCCGAACTGGCGCAAGGTCTTGAGCTTGGCGTAGGCACGCGCTGCCGTCGAAGCCAGCTCCACGTCGGCGAATTTCAGCGCGAGATCGGTGAACGTCGACGGGCTGCGGCGGATCGCGCGCAATGCGCCGGGCCAGGCGTCGAGACCGAAGCGCGCGAGCATGTAGCCGACGTTGGTGTCGGAGCTGCCCTCGCCGGCCAGGCAGTTCCAGACGTCGAGCGCGAGCGCGTCGGGGAGGCGGCCGATCACGCCGCCGTTGACGTTGAGGTAGATGTAGCGCCGGTTCTGCTTCAGGCGCTGCCACACCGAACGCAGCGCGTCCATGTCGTGCCGGTTCAATGCCGCGACGGCTTCGTCGAGCAGCTGTTTTTCCAGCACCGCATCGATGATGCAGTAGCTGTAGTTGAGACCGAGTTCGCCGAGCAGGGTCAGCGGATCGGCGCCGACCGCGGCGACGCGGCGCTTTTCCCAACCGTCGAGCTCCGCCGCGTTCGCGCGTTCGGTTTCGTCCCAATGCATCGAGGTCGGCACGGCGAGCGGTGCGAGTCCGGCGATACTGGCCTGCGCCTTGCGCGGCTTCAGCCACGGCGGATCGGCCAGCACGCGCGGCAGATCCTCGACCGCTGCCACGTCGGCCGGACCGGCCAGCTGCGCGAGCTGGCGGTCGACGACGGCGCTCGACGCCGCGTCTATCCACGGCCGCAAGTCCGGCAGCGCGACGGCCTGGCTCTGCAGCAGGCCACCGAGCAGCGGCACGAGCGCGCCGCTTTCGCGGCCGCCGCCGGCGACGACGCGGGCCAGCGCCGGAATCGCCGCGAGCGGCCAGCGCTGCACCGCCTGGTTCAGGCGCTGCAGGCAGGCCTTGCTCGAACCCGCCGCGCGTGCCAGCGCCTCCACGGCCGCCGGTACGCCCATGGCCGTCAATGCGTCGCCGGGATAGTCCAGCGCCGGCGCGCCGATGAACACCGTCACCGCGTCGAGGCGGCGCTCCTGCAGCACGGTCGCGAGCATGATGCTCTGGTGAAAGATCGAGCTGTATTCGATCCGGACCGCCTGCGCCGCGGCGATCGCGGCCGGATCGGTCGCGGTCAGCTGCAGCCAGTTGAGCGCAGCCGGCGCGCTCGGGCCGGACAGCTGTAGAGCCAGCCGGTTCGACAGCTCCGGCAGATCCGGCAACAGCAGGGCCACGGCGACCTGTCGCGCCGGATGCAGCGACGCGATCTCGGCTTCGATCCGATCCGCCGCTGCGCGCCACTGCGCCTCGGGCGCCTGGGCGAGGAAGCGGCGGAAGTACAGCTCTTCGCCGCTGATCACGTAACCCCACTGCGTGGTCGCCAGGCCGCTGACCTGACGACTCACGCGGACGACGTGGCGCACCTCGCGCTGACTGTTCCATTCGCGCTCGGATTCGACGGCGTAGCGCTGCGCCTGCAGCAGCACGCCGACCGCCGCGACGAGGCCGCGCCGCGCGATCAGCTCGCGCGCGATGCTGCCGCGGCTGTTCCGGTCCAGCAGCGCGCAGGCCAGCGCCAGCAGCATCGCATCGCCCGCCTCGCTGCCCGCCGGCTCCTGCTGCTGCAACCGGTCTGCGGCCTCGTGCAAGGTGGCCGACAGCGCCGGATCGGTCGCCGAGAAATCGAACTCCAGCGACTTGGCCATTTCTGCGCAGGCGAGGTTCCAGGACTCGCGCGTTTCGCCGCCGCACGGCAGTCCCGGAAAGCGCCGCGAAGGCAGCGGTTCGAGCACGCGCTGGTCGTAGGTCGAGGTGAGCAGGCGCTTCATCGCCGCGTCGTAGTCCAGCGGCTCGCCGGCCGCGCACCAGGGCGGCGTGCTGCCGGTCAGAACGGGCAGCGGCGGCAGCTCGTCGGACACGACATCGCCGAGGTCCGGCGCCGGCGTGACGGCCGCCGGCGATGCCGACGCCGGCACGGCGGACACGACCCGCGTTGCGGTCGAGGCATCGGAGACGGCGGCGGATGCGGTCACGTCGGGCGCCGTCGCCGGTGTCGCTGCAGCGGGCGCAGCTGCGTCTTTTTTATCTTTGTCCACTTTTTCCGTCGACGTAGCGGAAGATGCCACGCCGGCGCCCGTCTCGACATAGCCCTTGGCAGTCTTCTCGGCGACGAGCTTGTCGAGTGCGGCGCCTGCCTTGGCCGCGTCGGCGAACGTCTTGGTCTGGCTCTGCCCCTGCGTGCCGATGCGGCCCCAGCGCAGTTCGAGATCGGCGCCGTTGCGCGCGATCTCCCAGAACTTGTTCGACGCACCCTCGCTGAACTCGAAACGACGCATGGCATCCCTGGCGGCCGCGGACGAAGCGCCAAAGCTAATCGGCGGCCGTTACAAGGTCCAGTCCACCGGCGTCATGCCGTGCTTGACCAGATAGTCGTTCGCGGCCGAGAAATGTCCGCAGCCGATGAAACCGCGGTGCGCCGACAGCGGCGACGGATGCGGCGCCTTCAATACGAGATGCCGGTTGCGGTCGATGAGCCGCCCCTTGGCCTGGGCATACGATCCCCAGAGCAGGAACACGAGGTGGTCGCGCTCGCGATTCAGCGCGTCGATGACCGCATCGGTGAAGCCTTCCCAGCCCTTGCCCTGGTGCGAACCGGCCAGGCTCTGTTCCACGGTCAGCACGGCATTGAGCAGCAGCACGCCCTGCTCGGCCCAGTGCGTCAGGCAGCCGTGGCGCGGCGGCACGAAGCCGAGGTCGCGCTGCAGCTCCGCATACATGTTGCGCAGGGACGGCGGCACCGGCACGCCGGGCTGCACCGAGAAACACAGGCCATGGGCCTGGCCCGGGCCGTGGTACGGGTCCTGGCCGAGGATGACGACCTTGACCCGGTCGAACGGCGTCGCGTCGAGCGCAGCGAAGATCTGCTTCGGCGGCGGAAAGATGACTTTGCCGCTGCGCAGTTCGTTGCGCAGGAAAGTCGACAGGGCCTGCATGTCGGGCCGATCGAAATAAGCGCCGACCCTTTCTCTCCAGCTGTCTTCCAGCTTCAACCGCGCGTCGGTCATACGGCTTCGGTCTGCAGCGCGCGCGAATGCTGGCCGACGCGCAACTGGAACAGCAGCTTGGTGATCAGCAGGCGCTCCTCGATCGGCTTCTCGACGAGATCGTTGGCGCCCTGACGGATCAGCACGGCCTGGTTCTTCGGGTTGTCGTCGCCGGTCATCACGAGCACCGGCAGCTGTGCCTTGCCGTAGCCGAAGTCGTTGCGTATGCGTTCCAGCAGATCGCCGCCGGTCAGCTCGCCCTTCAGATTCACGTCGGTCAGCACGATGTCGGCGCCGGGCACCTTGCCCTGGGCCTTGGCGGTGTCGAGCAGCGCGAGCGCATCCTCGACGCTGACCACGTGCAGCACGGTCAGACCGTGCTTTTCCATCATGCGCCGCGTCGCCAGCGCGACGACGCGGCTGTCCTCGACGTAGAGCACCTCGCCGGTCACGTTCGACTCGGGCCGCACGTAGCCGCGGATGAATGCGGCCAGCGCGGCGAAGCCCAGCGACTTGTCGAAATAGTCGGTAACCGCGTCGGACAGGGTGCGCGCGACCAGCCGCTCCTGCACGTCGCCGGAGACCACCACGATCGGGATGTAGGCCTGCGGCGCATGCTCGCGGATGTACTGGGCCAATTCCAGGCCGTCCATGTCGGGCAGGCGCAGCGCCGTGGTCACGAAATCGACGACGCCGGCCTCGAGCTGCTGCTTGGCTTCGGCGCCGGTCTCGCAGGCCAGCACCGTCACGCCGGGCAGATCGGTCTTGAGCACCTGCTCGATCAGCCGGCGCACGACCTTGGACCCGTCGACCACCATCACGCGAGGTTCGTCGCTGGCGATATGTCGGGTCAGATGTGCGTCCACGGATTCCCCTCGGCCAATGACGGCGACATGGCTGCATGCCCTGTCGCCGGTCTCCACGATCCCGCCGGCTGCCTGCAGTGCAGGCGACCGGCCGCCCCTCGACGTGAGGAGGCATGAAATTTCCTGCCGCGCGCCGGATTGCTCAGGGGTCAGTCCGGAAGCGCTTCGGCCAGATGCCGAGCCGACGCAAGCATAGCGCCAAGCCAGCCCAATGCGGCACTGAGTACCGGCACGGCCAGCGCCGCGGCCGGCGTCAGGCCGTGCAGTATGAAGCGGTTGTCGTAACTGTCGAGCAGGCGGTCCACCGGCGCCTGCAGCGCCCATTGCACGCCGTACACCACCATCAGCGCGAACACGCCGCTGAACAGGCCGTACCACACGCCGGTGTACAGAAAGGGCCGGCGCACGAAGCCGGGACTGGCGCCGATCAGCTGCATCACGGCGATCTCTTCGGCGCGAGACTGGATGTCCAGCCGCACGGTATTGCCGACCACGAGCAGGGTTGCCAGGGCCAGCAGGCCGGCGAGCACGAGCACGCTGCGCTGCGACAGGCCGAGGATGGCGCCGAGGCGCCGGCGCCAGGCGGCGTCGTACTGCACGAGGTCGACCTCTTTCTCGGCACGCAGGACGGCGAGCACGGCCGGATCCTCGCTGCCGCGCGTCTCCTGCGGCGTGACCACGAGCACCTGCGGCAGCGGGTTGAACTGCAGCACGTCGAGCGCGTCGGCAAAACCCGACATCGCGCGGAATTCCTCCAGCCCCTGCTCCGGCGTGATCTGCTTGACCGCCGTCACGTCGCCGCGGGTGCGCAGCCGGCCGGCGAGCGCGGCGCCGGCCTGCGCATCCGCGCCGGGCTTCAGGAACACGGTGATCTCGCGCGCGTCCTGCCAGCCGCCGGCCAGGCTGCGCGCGTTGTCGAGCAGGATCAGGAACAGCAGCGGCAGTGCCAGCGCCAGCCCCATGACCAGCGCGGTCAGCGCAGTCGCCCACGGCCGCGCGAGCAGGCGGCCGAGGCTGGAAAAGAAACTGTACAGATGCTGGTCGCGCCAGCTCGTGAAACCGAGCCGGCGGCGCGGCGCAGCGCGCTCGGCCGCGCGCGGCGGCGGAGCCTGCTTCAGACGATTGCCGCTGGGTTTCCTCGCGAACATCAGGTGCTCCCGGGCCGCCAGTCGTCGAGCAGGCGGCCGTGATCGAGCACGAGCACGCGCTTGCCCATGCGCTTGACCAGCGGCAGGTCGTGGCTGGCCACGATCACGGTGGTGCCGACCTGCTGGAAGTCGGCGAACAGCCGCATGATCTCGCCCGACAGCTGCGGATCGAGATTGCCGGTGGGCTCGTCGGCGATCAGCACGGCCGGTTTGGCCACGATCGCGCGCGCGATGCCGACCCGCTGCTGCTCGCCGGTGGACAGGGTGATCGGCGCGGCGCGCTCGCGTTCCAGCAGACCGACCTTGTCCAGCGCCGCACGCACGCGCTTGGCGATCTCCTCGCGCGACAGGCCGGCGATGATCAGCGGCAGCGCGACGTTGTCGTAGACGCTGCGATCCATCAACAGGCGGTGATCCTGGAACACCATGCCGATGCCGCGACGCAGCTCCGGAATGCGGCCGCGGCGCAGGCCATGCAGGTTCTGCCCGTTGACCGTGACATGGCCGCGCGTGGGCCGCTCGATCAGCGCGATGAGCTTGAGCAGGGTGCTCTTGCCGGCGCCCGAATGGCCGGTGACGAACGCCATCTCGCCGGCAGCCAGCTCGAACGAGAGTTCGTGCACGGCTTCGTGGCCCGAGGCATAGCGCTTGGTGACCTGGTCGAAGCGGATCATGGCCGCGGCAGTCTCGCTCACTTGACCATCTGGTTCAGATTGAAGATCGGCAGCAGGATCGCGAGCACGATGAACAGCACCATCGCGCCGACCAGCAGGATCACCGCCGGACCGAGCACCGCGGTCAGCACGGCCAGCCAGCGGTCCAGCTCCTTGGCCTGGTGCGCGGCGGCCTCGTCGAGCATGCGTTCGAGCTGGCCGGAACGCTCGCCGCTGGCGATCAGGCGCACGGCCACCGGCGGGAAATAGCCGCTGTCGGCCAGCGCGCGCGAGAACGCACCGCCCTCGCGCACCTTGTGCGCGGCGCGGCGCAACGCTTCGCGCATCGGCAGATTGGGGACTACCTGGGCCGAGATCGCCAGCGCATCGAGCAAGGGCACGGCGCTGGCACTGAGCAGCGCCAGCGTGCGCGCGGCGCGCGCCGTGTTCGCTGCACGCGTGAGCTTGCCGACCAGCGGCAGGCGCAGCAGCCAGCGATGCCAGACCATGCGCAATGCCGCGCGGCGCAGGGCGAAGCGCGCCGCGACCGCGGCGACAATCATCACCAGGAGCAGCAGCACGCCCCAGTGCTTGACGAATTCCGACAGCGCGATCAGCACGGTCGTCGGCAGCGGCAAGGCCTGTTTCATGCTCGCGAACACACCGACGATCTGCGGCACCACATAGACCAGCAGGCCGGTGACGACGGCGACCGCGACCAGCGCCAGCAGCACCGGATAGGCCAGCGCCGTGATCATTTTCTGACGCAGCGCGTCACGCGACTCGGCGTAGTCGGCCAGGCGCTCGAGCACCGTGCCCAGGCGTCCGGACTGCTCGCCGGCCGCGACCGAGGCGCGATAGATCTCGGGAAAACTCTCCGGGTAGTCGGCCAGCGCCGCGGCCAGGCCGGCGCCTTCCATGACGCGACTGCGCAGCGCCACGGTCAGGCTGCGCGAACGTTCGTCCTCGCCCTGCTCGCCGAGCGCAGCCAGCGCTTCGTCGATCGGCAGGCCGGCGCTGAGCAGGGTCGCGAGCTGGCGCGTGAACAGCGCGAGCTGCGGCGTCGTCAGGCCGCGCCGGCCCAGCGGCGAGGCATTCTGCTTTTCGTCGACCGGCGTGACTTCGAGCGGATTCAGCCCGCGCTCGCGCAAGGTCTGGCGTACGGCCCGCGCGGTATCGCCCTGCAGCACGCCGCGCTGGGTCTTGCCGCTGGCGTCTAGGGCTTGATAGGCGAATGCCGGCACGCGGGCTGTTCCGTACGAGGAAGCCCGGATTGTCTACGGAATCCCGTAGCTCGGGTAGCCGCCGCGTCACGGAACGCCGGCCGCGGCGGCAGGCCGCGGCCGGCGCGGCGCGAGTTCAGATCATCGTCACGCCGGCCGGCGGTGCGGGTTCGGCGACCGTGGTCCAGAACCAGATCAGATGCCCGGCCGGATCGGTCACGGCGAAGTTGCGGTCGCCCCACCACTGGCTCGTCAGCGGCTTCGCGATCGCGACGCCGCGACCGCTCACCTCGGCATGGTAGGCATCGACATCATCGACTTCGAGATAGATCTCGACCGCACCGCCGGTCAGCGCGCCGCCGTCGCCGGGCCGCGCCAGCATGAGGCCGGCGCCGTCGCGCTCGACGATGGCGAAGTCGAGCTGGCCGTCCTTGCCGACCATGCCCATCATGTGACCGAAACCGAGGCGGTCGAGGTAGTAGCTGCGCATGGCATCGACCGACTCGACATAGCGCAGCGGCATCACGCGGGAAAAACGGGCAGCGTTCACGGTACGGTTCCTTGGATTGCGGTGCAGCCAGTATCGGCCGACACTGCAGACCTTTCATCTACTTTGCGGAGTAGAAATGCGCGTGGCATGGACCGAGTTCGGCCTGCTCGACGAAGCCGGCTTCGGCAGCTACGAAAAGCGCGCACTGGTCGCGCTGGCCGTGCACGGCGTCAGCGACGCCGCCACCTTGTGCCGCGAAGCCGACATCCCGACCTCGAAGATCTACGCAGCGATGGAGAAACTGGCGCGGCTCGGCCTGATCGAGGTGCGCCGCTCGCGGCCGCAGCTGTATGCGGCGCTGCCGCCCGAGCCGCTGATCGAACGGCTCAACGCGATCGCGCGCGAACGCGCCGAGGCCTTCGCCGCGGCCTCGACCCAGTTGCGCGCCGCGTTCGAGAAACTGCCGCGCCGGCTCAAGAGCAGCCAGAGCCGCGTCGACCTCGCGCTCGGTGCCGACAGCCATATCAAGCGCCACGTCAGCCGCCTGGCCGGCGCACGCGAGCGCGTGTTGTCCTACCTAGAAGCCGGCGACATCGTCGCGATACGCGCGCTGCGCGACGAAGGTTTCGACGTGCTGAAGACCGTCGCGCGCGAACGCGAGCGCGGCAACGTGGAGCATCGCGCGATCTTCGGTTTCAGCGACCGCAACGCGCCGCAGCTGCTGGCCTTCCTGCGTGATTTCGCCGCCGCCACGCGCACCTTGAGCGGCGTGCGCTACAGCGGCGAGATCGGCCATCCGTTCCACGTGGTCGACGACGATCTCGTGATCCTCGCCCTCGACCACCCGTTCATCGGCGACGGCCGCTTCGCCTCGCTGCTCGTGCAGGACGCCGCGCTGGCCGCGCAACTGGCCGAGGGCTTCGAACAACTCTGGCAGCGCGCGCTGAAAAACCTGCGCGAGATTCGCGCCTGGCCCGGCCGCTCGGGTCGCAACGGCGCGGCCGACTGAATCAGGCAGCGAGCCGGATGACGCCACGGACGAGGCCAGGTCCCCTGCCCGCACGCCTTTCGCGCGCGAGCAGAAGGAACGCAGCACCTGCGGCCTATCCCTTGCGAGCCAGCACGCTGTGCCGGATGCCGTAGCCGAAATACACGGCGAGGCCGAGCAGCATCCACAGACCGAAGCGTTCCCAGGTCACCAGCGGCAGACCGGTCAGCAGCCAGATCGAGAACACGATGCCGATGATCGGCACCAGCGGCACCAGCGGCGTGCGGAACGCGCGCTTGACCTCCGGTCGCGTGCGGCGCAGCACGATGATGGAGCCGCAGATCACGATGAACGCGCAGAGCACGCCGATGTTGACGAGTTTCGCGAGATCGCCGATCGGCAGCGCGCCGGCGGCCAGGCCGGTCAGCACGCCGAGGAACAGGGTCGGCCGGTACGGGGTGCCGTAGCGCGGATGCACCTTGGCGAACCAGGCCGGCAGCAGACCGTCGCGGGCGAGCGAGAACCAGATGCGCGCAGCCGCGAGCATGAACGCGAACACCACGCTGATGATGCTGGCCACCGCGACCGCCGAGATCGCCGCGCTGATCCAGTTCAGGCCCAGCGACTGGAACGCATTGGCGACCGGCGCGTCGTTGTTGAGCGTGGTGTAGTGGGCCACGCCGGTGATCACGAACGAGATCGTCAGGTACAGCGCCATCGACACGCCGAGCGACAGCAGGATCGCACGCGGCAGGTCGCGCTGGGGATTCTTCGACTCCTCGGCCGCCGTCGTCAGCGTGTCGTAGCCGAACACCGCGAAGAACACCACCGAAGCGGCCGCCACGACGCCATGGAAGCCGAAATGGCGTTCGCCGCTGGCGTCGACGACTTCCGGCGGAATGAACGGCACCCAGTTCGCGCTGTTGATGTAGAACGCGCCGATGCCGATCACGAGTGCGACACCGACGACCTTGACCGCGACGACGACGGTATTGAGCCGCGCGCCGGTCTCGGTGCGCACGGTCAGCAGCACCGCCACGCCCATCGCGACGAGCGCCGCGATCACGTTGAACACGCGGCCATCGCCCGTGCCCATGGCGCCCTGCGCCCAGACCGGCAGATGGATGCCGACGTGCGCGAGCAGATTCTGCAGATAGCCGGCCCAGCCGCTCGCCACCGCGGCGACGATCAGCGCGTATTCGAGCAGCAGATCCCAGCCGATCAGCCAGGCCACGCCTTCGCCGAGCACCGCATAGCCGTAGGTGTACGCGCTGCCGGTGACCGGGATCATGCCGGCGAACTCCGCATAGCACAGCGCCGCGGCGGCGCTGGCGATGCCGGCGATGATGAAGGCCAGCGCGACGGCCGGCCCCGCATTGACCGCGGCCTGCTGGCCGGCCAGCACGAAGATGCCGACGCCGATGATGCCGCCGAGGCCGATCGCGGTCAGCTGCCAGAGGCCGAGCACCCGGCGCAACTCGCCGCGCGCGCCGGCTTCGCTCTGCAGTTGTTCGATGCTCTTGTGACGCGTGATCTGTTGGATGAGGCTCATTGGTTCCCTCCCAGGAATCCGCCCGATCATAGCGAAGTCGCGCCGCCGCGCGCCGCTGCCACAAGTCGCGATGCAGTGCAGCAATCCAAGGCACCTCGACCTTGCGGTTCGCCCTGCGGGCTTGCCAAGACCTACGCCGTGTTTCTCGCACGCAACAGCTGGAACACGGGCACGCCGAGCAGCACGATGACGAGGCCGGGCCAGGTATAGGCCGGCTTCCAGACCAGCAGGCTCAGGCCGATCGCGCTCGCGAACACGAGGTACAGCGCCGGCAGCCAGGGATAGCCGAACGCGCGATAGGGCCGCTGGATGTCCGCGCGCGTGCGGCGCAGGCGGAACAGGCCGGCGATCGTGAGAACGTAGAAGATCAGGGTCGCGAAGATCACGTAGTCGAGCAGGTCGCCGTAGCGGCCCGACAGGCACAGCACGCAGGCCCACAGCGCCTGCAGCCACAGCGCCCAGCCCGGCACCGCGTTGGTATTGAGTTCTCCGGCGCGCGCGAAGAACAGGCCGTCGCGCGCCATGCGGTAGTAGACGCGCGCGCCGGCCAGCACGAGGCCGTTCACGCAGCCGAACGTCGACACCATGATCAGCAGCGCGATCAGCACCGTGCCGGCGGGACCGAATGCGGCCTGCGCCGCGGCCACGCCGACGCGATCCGCGTCGGCACCGGCTATGCCCGACAGCGGCAGCACCGCGAGATACATCAGATTGGCGATCAGATACAGGCTGCAGACCAGCACCGTGCCGAGCAGCAGGCTCAGGCCCACGTTACGCCGCGGATTGCGGATCTCGTCGGCGACCGAGGCCGCGCTGTGCCAGGAATCCGACGAGAACAGCGCGCCGACCATCGACACGGCAATCGCCGGCAGCAGCGCGAGCGCAAGGCCCGCCGGCGCCGCGGCCGGCCGCTGCCAGGCCTGCGCCCAGTTGTCCTGCCAGACCGCGGCGCTCGCGCCGAGCAGCAGGCCGAACGCGATCAGCGCAAGCAGCGCGGCGATCTTGGCCAGGGTGAAGCCGGTCTGTATCCATTTGCCGTACTGCACGCCGCGCGCATTGACGAAACTCAGCAACAGCACGACCGCGATCGCGACGAGCTGCGCCGCATTGACGCGAAACCCGCCGAGCTGCAGCAGCACGTTGCCGTCGCCGAGCGACGGCGCCAGATAGGCCGTGAACTTCGCGAACGCGACGCCGACCGCGGCGATGGAGCCGGTCTGGATCACGGCGAAGAATGCCCAGCCGTAGAGAAACGCCGGCAGCCGCCCCCAGGCTTCGCGCAGATAGACGTACTGCCCGCCGGCGCGCGGATACATCGCCGCGAGCTCCGCATAGCTCAGCGCACCGACCACGGTCATGAACCCCGAGATCAGCCAGACCAGCACCAGCCAGCCCGCACCGCCCGTCGTGCGCACGATGTCGGCGCTGACGATGAAGATGCCCGACCCGATCATCGACCCGGCCACGAGCATGGTCCCGTCGAGCAGTCCCAGCGAGCGGCGGAAACCTTCGGGTTGCGTATCGCCTGCTGCCTGCTGGGTCATGCCGGTGCTCCGCGGGGACCGGCGGATCTTAGCGAGGCCTGCGCGCGGCCGACGAGGCGGATAGCTGCGCAGAAAGCGATGGAATTGCCGGTTTTTCCACCACCGCGTACGCGGTGCCGGCCAATCGTCGTAGCGGCGGCCCTGTGCTACGGTGCCGGCACGACCCGCCGCAACCTGCGCATCCGATCCGCCATGATCGAAACCATCGCCATGGTCATCAACGGCGCACTGGCCGCCGCCTTCGTGCTGCGCCGCCGGCCGAAATGGATCGCCTACGATCCCGCCTGGCTCGTCGACGCGGCGGAACGCCAGTATCCCGACCAGCCCCAGCTTGTCGCGGCGCTCGCGCGCTGCACGCGCGCCTGCCGGGAAAGCCGTGCCTACATTCATTTCGTCGCGCCGGAACGCCCGAACCAGCCCGGCTCCGAATGGCAGTTCGAACGCAATCTGCTGCTGGAGAAGACCGCACACGGAACCCTCGTTCTCGACATCCTGCGCGACGGCCGGGTCGGCGGCGTCGAATTCCTGTCCCGTCTGCGCTAGCGCCGCATCAGGGAGGCGGCACGTGCGCAGCATCGACTACGAATCACTCTGGGGCGACGATGTCTGCTCGCGCGAGCACCTGTCCATCGCGGACGTGCTGCGCAGCCATCCATACCTGTTGGTCGGCGGCCTTGTCCCGCCACTGGTTCTGGTGAACACCTTGCTGAGCAGAGGCGAAGTTCATGCGGGCATGAGCGGCGGCGGGCGCTGGCAGCCGATCGAGATCACGGCAGCCGAATACGAGGAAGTCGTCGCCGATCTCGTCCGCAACGGCGCGCATGGCCGTGCGCTGCGCTACATCGAACCGCCCGCCTGGGTCCGCGACCCGGAAGACTGGTCGCTATGGATCGCTGAACAGGCGTTTTCGATTCCGCTCGCCGAGAACCGGCGCTTCCATGAGCTCATGGCGACAATCCGGGCAGCGATGGACGAGGCTGCCGACCGCGGCGACGAAGACGCGCGTGTCGGCCACCTCGTTCGCCTCAGCGCGATCACTACCGAATGGAGCGCTTTCATCAACCGGCATCGTCGGCCGCCATCGGAGTGACCCCGTCCCGGCGTTCCTCTCGCAGCGGTAGCCGAGACAACCGCAGCTCTATGGGGTGACCCGACACGAACGCTCGCAACGAACTGACCGCAGGCACCGGCTCGTCGCAGGCCTCACTGGCAACGTAAGCTGTCTTGCAGACGTGGAGAACCCAATCGGAAACCGATCGTGATCACCATCCGCCCCGCGAAACCCGACGAGATCTCCGCGCTGCATTCGCTGCGCAACCGCTCCGCGGCCGTCGGCTGCGCTGCCTGCTACTCGGCAGCCGACCTCGATGCCTGGCTTTCGGGACCGTTGCCGGCCGGATTCGCCCGACTGATCGAGGCCGGCACGGTCTTCGTCGCCGAAGCCGACGGCCGCCTGCTCGGCTACGGCGCGCTGGATCTGCCGGCACGTCTGGTCGAGGCGATCTTCGTCGATCCGGCCGCATTCGGCCGTGGCGCCGGCCGCGCGTTGCTGCAGGCGGTCGAAACGCGCGCCGTAGAAGAAGGGCTGGACGAACTGTCCGTATCGTCTTCGCTGAACGCCGAAGCGTTCTACGCAGCGGCGGGATATGTCGCGCTGGAGCGGGAGCAGCATCCGCTTTCTGGCGGCGGATCGCTCACGGCGGTACGGATGCGAAAGCGGCTGCGCTCTGCGCAGGATTCGCTGGAGAGCCTCACTGAGCGCCTGGCGCAGATCACCGGTTGGGACGACTTCCGCGACGTGAAGCATCTGCTATCGGACTGGAAACCCGCCAACGTCTATGAGTTTCTGTTTCCTCTGGCGATCAGTTCGCGCGACGAGGCCCCCAGTGGCATCGCCGGCCGGCTGTTGATCGCGTTGCAACCCGACTGCCCCGAATCCCTCGCCGACGTCATCGCGAAGGTCCATGCATCGCGCTGGTTCGTGAGCTACCGCGAGATACCGTTCTATCTGATCACTCAGTTCGGCAAGCCGGCGGTCGTCGCGGCGGCACGAGCCTTCATGGCCGCATTGCCGCCGACGGCGAATTCCCGCGTCGACACCATCCTGTACTGGGCGCTCAGGCCGGCGTCGTCGCTCTGTGAGCCTTTCCACTCCTGGGAAACCGAGACCATGCTGTCGTCATGAGCAGTTGCAGCCCACGACCCGCCGCGCATGACGAAAGCGCGTTCCAACCAGCGATCGGGCCGCTCGTCGAACGCTTCCGCTGCTGACGCCTCCGGAATCATCCATGCGTCTACCCAACCTGTTCCGCGTCGCAAAAGCCCTGTTCCTCGCGCTCAAGGTCGTACGGCGGCAGCACACACTTGGCGTCGAACTCGCCGCGCTGCCGATGCCGCGGCTCGTGGCCGACTGCCTGGATCATCTCAATGCATCGCACGGCGTCTGGCAGGGCCGCGCTCGCCCGCCGCATCCGCAGGCCAAAGCCGTCGCCGCCCACCTCGACCTGCCGCCGGACCTCGCCCAGTTCTACGCGTGTTGCAACGGCTACGAAGCGGTACACGGCAAGTTCCCGGCCGCGATCCTGCCGATAGAGTCACTGCGCACAGGCGCGGCCTGCTCGCCGGCACTGTCGGCACGCCTCGAGCGCCACTGGGCCGGCGAGAACGACACCGACGTGGAAGGGCTGCTGTCGGTCTTTCCGTGCAACAACCTCGGCGCGCTGATCGCGGGTCCCGAGAGTTATTTCACCGCCGATATCGTCGACCCTGCACTGCTGCTGCGCCGGCCGTCGGCGACCGACTTCACCGTGCTACTGCTTGCCGACACTAGCGCCGCGATGCCGAAAGGCCATGTCCTGCCGAGAGGCAGCGTGCTGGAGATCGAAGGCGGAGCGGCGACCAGCTATCCGGATTTCAGACACTGGCTGGGTTCACGGGCCTCGCTGTTCGGTTCGCTCGCGAATCCGTCCGGCAATCGCCGTGAAGGATCGGCCGGTTCGCGACTGCCGTAGCAGCGCGGCGTCAATCCTCGCGCGTAACCCGCAGCACCTCGTCCACCGACGTGATGCCGGCGAGGCATTTGGCCCAGCCGTCGGCGGCGATCGACGCGGCGCGCGTGCGCACGTAGCGTTCCATCTCGGCCTCCGATGCGCCTTCGTGGATCTGGCGGCGGAAGTTTTCGTCGACGCCGATCAGTTCGTAGATGCCGGTGCGGCCGCGATAGCCCGAGGCGCGGCCGACCAGACCGTCGGCGGGCCTGTAGAGCACCGCATGCGTATCGGCCGGCTGGCCGAACGCGGACAGTTCGCGCGGCGTGGCCGGATAGGCTTCGCGCGTCGCCGGATCGAGCACGCGCACCAGGCGCTGGGCCAGCACGCCGATCAGCGAGGAGGACAGCAGGAACGGTTCCACGCCCATGTCGCGCAGGCGAGTGACTGCGCCGACCGCGGAATTCGTATGCAGGGTCGACAGCACGAGATGGCCGGTCAACGAAGCCTGCACGGCGATCTGCGCGGTTTCCAGGTCGCGGATTTCGCCGACCATGACCACGTCCGGGTCCTGGCGCAGGATCGCGCGCAGGCCGCGCGCGAAGGTCATCTCGACCTTGGTGTTGACCTGGGTCTGGCCGACGCCGTCGATGTAGTACTCGATCGGATCTTCGACCGTCATGATGTTGCGGCTGGCGTCGTTGAGCTTGAGCAGCGCCGCATACAGCGTGGTCGTCTTGCCCGAGCCGGTAGGGCCGGTCACGAGGAAGATGCCGTGCGGCCGCGCGATGATGCTTTCCAGGCGCGCGCGGTCGTCGGCAGCCATGCCGAGCTGGATCAGGTCGAGGCGGCCGGCCTGCTTGTCGAGCAGGCGCAGTACGACGCGCTCGCCGTGGCCGGCCGGAATCGTCGACACGCGCACGTCGACCGGGCGGCCGGCGATCTTCAGACCGATGCGGCCGTCCTGCGGCAGGCGCTTCTCGGCGATGTCGAGCTTGGCCATGACCTTGATGCGGCTGACCACGGCGTTGGCCACGGCCTTCTGCGGCGACAGGATCTCGCGCAGCACGCCGTCGATGCGGAAGCGCACGACGAGGCGGTTTTCGTAGGGCTCGATGTGGATGTCGGACGCGCCTTCCTTGACCGCCTCGGTCAGCAGCGCGTTGATCAGCCGGATGATCGGCGCGTCGTCGTCGCTTTCGAGCAGATCTTCGGGCTCGGGCAGGTCGTCGGCGATCGAGCGCAGGTCCATCGACTCGTCCATGTCCGAGACCACGCCGCGCGCGTCGTCGCCCTGCTCGTAGAGCCGGCGCAGCAGTTGCTCGAAATCCGCCGCGGCGTAGCGTGTGAGCTTCAGCGGCGCGCCGAGGTAGCGGCGCAGCTCGGCCAGCACCTCGGGCTTGACCCCTTCGCGGCAGGCGACTTCGGCGTGATCGTCGTGCCAGGCCACGAGCGTGGCGCCGTTGCGCCGGGCGAAGCCGAAGTTCGGCCGCGCCGGCCGCGTCGCTCGCGCGGCATCGGCAGTGCCGGCGGGCGACGGCTTGCCTTCACTCACTTGCCGCTCCGGCCCGCCTTCCTGGGCGCGGGCTTGCCGCCGGCCGGCAAGGTGGCCGGTGCGGCCGGGCCGTTCGGATCGGACATGAAGTCGTGCATTTCCGGCACCACCGGCTGGCGCGCTTCGGGCGTCAGCGCCTCGCGGTTATTGCGCATCTGCAGCTGTTCGGTGCGGATGTAGTTGTACTTCTCGCTGGACACGGCCGCTTCAGTGGCCGCGTCGCGCAGGATCTTCGGATGCAGGAAGATCATGAGATCGCGCTTGGCGACCTTGTTGCTGCGGTACTTGAACAGGTTGCCGATGACCGGAATGCTGCCGAGGCCCGGCACCTTCTGGTTGCTGTCGCTGGCGTTGGAGTCGATCAGGCCGCCGAGCACGAGGGTCGCATCGTCGGCGACGAGCACGCTGGTCGACAGTTCGCGCTTGTTGGTCACCAGGTCGACCGCGCCGTCGACGCTGGGGGCCAGCGAGGACACTTCCTGGTGCAGATCCAGGCGCACCGAATCGCCTTCGTTGATGTGCGGCGTGACCTTCAGGGTCAGGCCCACGTCCTTGCGTTCGATGGTCTGGAACGGATTCAGCGGCTGGCCGGCGCCGCCGCCGGTGCCGGAAACGTTGGTGTACTGGCCGGTCTTGAACGGCACTTCCTGGGCGACCTTGATCGTCGCCTCGGTGTTGTCCAGCGTCAGCACCGACGGCGTGGACAGCACGTTGGACTTGCCGTCGCCCTTGAGCATGCGCAGCAGGAAGCCGAGATTCAGGATGTCGCCGACGCCGGGCACGTTGGTCGTGCCGGTGATGTAGCCCAGCGACAGGCCCGAGCCCAGCGCGAGCGGATTCTTCGCGACGTTGAGGATGCTGCCGTTGCCGCCGGGACCGCTGAAGTTGGTGCCGCCGATGAAGGTGTTGTCGTCCAGGCCGTTGACCGGCGCCTGCCACTGCACGCCGATCTCGCTCGCGGTTTCGTCGGCGACCTCGGCGATGATGGCTTCGATCAGCACCTGCGCGCGGCGCACGTCGAGCTGGCGGATCACGCCTTCGAGCGCGCGGAATACGGCCGGCGCAGCGCTGATGATCAGCGCATTGGTTTCCTCGTGCGCCTGGATCGTCGCACTGCCGCCCGCTGCCGCGGCAGCCGCGGCTGCGCCGGCGGCGGGCGCCGGCGGCGCGCCGGGCTCGTTGTTCAGGGTCGCCGCCACACCGCTGAGGATAGGCACGAGATCCTTGGCCTTGGCGTAGCGCAGATAGACCACGTTGGTGCCGCCGCCGCTCTGCAGCGGCGTGTCCAGGTGCGTGACCAGGGTGCGCATGCGCAGGCGGCCGCTCTTGGCGCCGGCGATCAGGATGGAATTGGTGCGCTCGTCGGCGAGGACGCGCGGGCTTTCGCCGGTGGGCTGGGTGGCCTTGTCTTCGGCCAGGATGGTCAGCGTGCGCGCCATTTCGGCCGCGTTCGCGTGCTGCAGCGGAATGACCTCGACTTCCGAATCCGACACCGTGTCGATGCGCGCGATGATGCCGGCAACGCGCTGCACATTGCTGGCGCGGTCGGACACGACCAGCGAGTTGCTGGTCTGGTGCGCGATCAGCTGCGCGCCCTGCGGCAGCAGCGGACGCAGGATCGGCACGAGCTCGGCCGCGGCCACGTGGCGCAGCGGAACGATCTGCGTGACGATCGCATCGCCCGATTCGGCCGTCGCGACGCTGTTGCCGCCTTCGGCCTGGGCCATGGCCTCGGGCACGATCTTGATCATGCTGCCGGCCGGCACGGCCGCGTAGCCGTGCACGCGCAGTACGGACAGGAACACGTCGTAGATCTCGTCGGGCTGCATCGGCCGCGCGGAGATCACGCTGACCTTGCCCTGCACGTTCGGGCCGACGATGAAGTTCTTGCCGGTGATCTCCGACACCGTGGCGATCAGCGCCTGGATGTCGGCGTCCTTCAGGTTCAGCGTATGCGTGCCCGGCGGGTTGCCGGCGGCCGACGGCGGCGGCTGGGCGACGGCGGCCGTCGCGAGCAGCAGGGCCGAAGCGAACAGGCAGGCACGCAGGAAAAGGGTCGGGATGCGCGTCATTTGATGTTCACGCTCAGGGTCACGGGCTTGCCGTCGCGGTTCACCGTGACGGTGACGCGACTGGCGTTCTTGAGGGAATCGACGACCTGCGTCGCACGCCCCATGGAATCCAGCGGTACGTTGTTGATCGAGGTGACGATGTCGGTGGGCTGCAGGCCGAGCTGGGCGATCAGCGCGGCGTTCGGCCCGCCGGACAGTCGCACGCCGGCCATGCGGCCGTTCTCCATGACCGGCTGCGCACTTATCTGACGCATGAGCTCGTTCTGATCGGCCACGCCGAGCTGCTGCTGCAGGCGCGAGAAGTCGACCGCGCCCTGGGCCATCTGCGGCGCGACGAACACCGGCGTCGCCGCCGGCATCTGCGCCGGCGTCGGCGCGGAGGCCGAGACCGGCGCGGTGTTGCGGCCGCCGGTATTCGGCGCCGCGGCCGTCGCCGCCGGCGTCATCGCCGCGCCGGGCTGGTCGTACGGCAGGCCGAGGGTTTCCTGCACGCCTTCGTGCAACAGGATCACGCGGTCCGGATAGACGCCGTCCAAGGTCGCGCCGCCGGGCAGACCGTCGCCGACGCGGTAGGCACGCTCGCCGGAGACCGGGTCGGCAATGACCGCCATGCCGGAACGCGGATCGGCTTCGGCCAGCGTGCCGTGCAGCTGCAGCTGCAGCTGCGTCGCGGGCGCATTGCGCGCGAGCTGGGCCGTGGTCAGGCCGGCGTTGCCGAACAGATGCCACTTGGAAATGCTGACCGCCGTGCGCTGGTTCGGCGCCGGCACCGCGACGATCGGCTGCGCCGTATCGACCTCACCGCCCGTGGGCACGAGCAGCCAGAGCAGCTTGACCGCGAGCCAGACGCAGGTCAGCGCGAGCAGGCCGCAGGCCAGCATCGCGCCGAGCAGGGAAGCCCGCTCGACATCGGCGCTGTTCCAGTCCCGCATGGCCATGGCTGCCATCGCCCCTCCCCTGACCGGCGTCCGTCAGGACGCGTCCGGCGCCGGCGGAGCCGGCGTCGAGTTCTTGTCGCCGCCGCCGGAACGTCCGCCACCGGAACGTCCGCCGCCACCACCACCACCGCCGCCACCACCGCCACGCCGGCGGCGACGGCGCGGCTTGCCGTCGTTGCTGTTCTTGGTCGTTTCCACCGCGGCGATCTCCGCCGCATCGGCCTCGTCGTCGATCGCGTTCTGCGCGTCGGCCGGATGCGCGGCGCGCTCGCGCCGGGGCGGCGGGACGAGCAGTTCCCGCGTCACCGTCGCGACGGGAATCTTCTGCGAGATGAAGCGCTCGATATCCGGCAGGCCCATCGCGTACAGGTCGCAGGCGAAGCTGATCGCATCGCCTTCGGCGCCCAGGCGCGCGGTGCGGCCGATGCGGTGCACGTAGTCTTCCGGATCGTTCGGCAGGTCGTAGTTGAAGACGTGGCTGACGGCCGGGATGTGCAGGCCACGCGCGGCCACGTCGGTGGCGACGAGCACGTCGACCTCACCGCGCTGGAAGCGCTCGAGCAGCTTCTGGCGCTTCTTCTGCGGCACGTCGCCGGACAGCGCGCCGACGCGGAAGCCGTGGCGCTCCAGGCGCGTGGTCACGCGCTCGGCGGCGATCTTGGTGTTCACGAACACGATGCTGCGCTGCACGTCGGGCACCGACATCAGGTTCAGCAGCAGCGGCATCTTTTCCTCGGTCGCCGGGAAATAGACGCTCTGGCGCACGCGCGAAGCGGTCACCGATTCGGTCTCGACCGACAGCTTCTCGGGGTTGTTCATGTGCTCGTAGGCCAGCTCGAGCACGCGGAAGCTCAGGGTGGCCGAGAACAGCAGGCCCAGGCGGCGGTCGCGCGGCGGCAGGCGCCGCATCAGGAAGCGCACGTCCTTGATGAAGCCGAGGTCGAACATGCGGTCGGCTTCGTCGATGACCATGACGTCGACCGCGCGCAGGCTGAACACGTGCTGCTTGAAATAGTCGATCAGGCGGCCCGGCGTGGCGATGATGATGTCCACGCCACCGCGCAGCTGTTCGCGCTGCTTGTCGTAGTCGACGCCGCCGTAGATCAGCGCCGATTTCAGGCCGGTATGCCGGCCGAGGTTGCGGAAATCCTTGTCGATCTGGATGGCCAGTTCGCGCGTCGGTGCCAGTATCAGGCAGCGCGGGTCGGCTTCCTTGCGCTCGGCCAGGGCCGGCAGGGTCAGCAGCCGCTGCATGGCCGCGACCAGGAACGCGCCGGTCTTGCCGGTGCCGGTCTGGGCCTGGCCGGCGACGTCGCGGCCGGCCAGCGCGACCGGCAGGGTCAGCGCCTGGATCGGCGTGCAGCGCGTGAAGCCGGACTCGTGCAACCCGGCCAGAAGGCTGGGGTGCAGGTCGAAATTATCGAAGAAACAATCAGTTAATACTTGCTCGGACATTCATATGGCCAGATGATCCGGATTCGGCCCGGGTACGGGCCCCGTCCGGGGACTTGAGGATCAATCCACAGACCCAACTTGAAACGCGCGAAGGGTTGGGCTCAAATGCCGCCCCTCCCGCCCCTGCCACGCTCCGCCTTGCCCAGCAACGGCCCGAGTGTAGCCTAAACCCAAACATTTCCGCAGCTTGGCGGAAATTCTTAAGACGGAGAATTCCCTTGAGCCAGCTGATCGCCCATACCAGCGACGATTCCTTCGAATCCGACGTGCTGAACTCGGCCGAACCGGTCCTCGTCGACTTCTGGGCCGAGTGGTGCAGCCCCTGCAAGATGATCGCGCCAGTGCTCGACGAGCTTGCCGCGGATTACCAGGGTCGCATGAAAGTGGTAAAGGTCAACATCGACCACAACCAGAAGACCCCGCGCAGCTACAACGTGCGCGGCATCCCGACCCTGATGATCTTCAAGAACGGCAAGGTCGAGGCGACCCAGATCGGCGCCGTCACCAAGAACCAGCTGACCCAGCTGATCGACCGCACGATCTGATTCACGCAGTCGCAGGCGGCGCCGGGCGCCGCCTGCGGCGGGCGCCGAGTATGCCCCCCCGGGGCGGTTCACAGAAGTCCGGCCGCGTTCGCCGCGCCTGCGCGCCCTGCCCCGCCGCCCCACCATCGACCGGCGCGCCGCGTCCGGCGCTGCGATTCCGCGAAGCCCCGGAAGCCTGTCCGGACCGGCGCAGACACAGCAGCCCCTTGTCCGTCCATGCTTTACGCGTCCATTCCACAGTGCTAAGTTAGTTGCGGTTTTCGGGGCGCAGCGCCCCATCCCCTTCCGGTTCATCCCCTGATTCCATCCCGTCGGCATGTCCATGCCGACCAACGGCGCCCATGCGAGGTTTGCCCGTGTCTGATATCGAGAACAAGGAAAACGGCTCGGCCGCAACGGCCGACGCGCGTCCTGAATCCCCATCGCCGTCCGCCGCCGCTGAAGCGCGCGCCGCGCGCCGCGAAGCGCAGGCCGCCCGCGCCGCCGCCAAGGCTGAGGCCGCCGCCCGCAACGAAGCCGGCCCCGGCAATGAGGCCCCGGCCCGTGAAGAACGTCCGCAGCGCCAGGAACGCGGCAGCAG
Organism: Lysobacteraceae bacterium SCN 69-320; assembly: GCA_001725155.1. Classification (GTDB taxonomy): domain Bacteria; phylum Pseudomonadota; class Gammaproteobacteria; order Xanthomonadales; family Rhodanobacteraceae; genus Tahibacter. Next base: position 174,929 of record MEFP01000003.1, read on the forward strand.
CGAAGGCGAACGCCAGTCGTCGAACAACGACCTGTTCAGCGCCTCCGGCGCCGAAGGCAACAGCAACGCACATGCCGGCAACCGCGGCGACAACGATGCCGACGGCAACGGCAACGGCAACGGCGACAACGCGCAGAACGCGCAGGGCCAGGCCCAGAACAACGGCCAGCAGGGCGGCGGCCAGTACCAGCAGGGCCAGGGTCAAGGCCAGGGCCGTCGCGAAGGCCGCAACCGCAACCGCAACCGGCAGAACCGCCAGCAGCAGCAACAGATGCGCGGCGGCAACTACGAAGACGAGATTCCCGACGAGCGCAACGGCGGCGGCAACGGTCCGCTGATCAACCTGACCGAACTCAAGCGCAAGCCCGCCGCGGCGGTACTCGAGATCGCCGAAAGCCTCGGCATCCAGGAAGGCGTCGCCCGTGCCCGCAAGCAGGACGTCATCTTCAACATCCTCAAGGCACATGCACGCGCCGGCGGCGGCATCTGGGGCGAAGGCGTGCTGGAAATCCTGCAGGACGGCTTCGGCTTCCTGCGTTCCGGCGACGAGTCCTACCTGGCCGGCCCCGACGACGTCTACGTCAGCCCGAGCCAGATCCGCCGCTTCAACCTGCGCACCGGCGACTACATCACCGGCCGCATCCGGCCGCCGAAAGACGGCGAACGCTACTTCGCGCTGCTCAAGCTCGACGACATCAACAGCGAGCCGCCCGAAGCGTCCAAGAACAAGGTGCTGTTCGAGAACCTCACGCCGCTGTTCCCGCGCAAGGCGTTCCGCCTCGAACGCGGCAACGGCTCCTCGGAAGACATCAGCGGCCGCATCCTCGATCTGATGTCGCCGATCGGCAAGGGCCAGCGCGGCATCATCGTTTCGCCGCCGAAGGCCGGCAAGACCATGATGCTGCAGAACGTCGCGCAGGCGATCGTGCACAACCATCCGGAAGTGCATCTGATCATCCTGCTGATCGACGAGCGCCCGGAAGAAGTCACCGAAATGGTCCGCGGTGTGCGCGCGGCCGAAGTCATCAGCTCCACCTTCGACGAACCGGCCGCACGCCACGTGCAGGTCGCCGACATGGTCATCGAACGCGCCAAGCGTCTCGTCGAGCACAAGCGCGACGTGGTGATCCTGCTCGACTCGATCACGCGCCTGGCCCGCGCCTACAACACCGTCGTGCCGAGCTCGGGCAAGGTGCTGACCGGCGGCGTCGACGCCAATGCGCTGCAGCGCCCGAAGCGCTTCTTCGGCGCCGCGCGCAACGTGGAAGAAGGCGGCTCGCTGACCATCCTCGCGACCGCGCTGGTCGACACCGGCTCGAAGATGGACGAGGTCATCTACGAGGAGTTCAAGGGCACCGGCAACATGGAAGTGCACCTGGACCGCCGCATCACCGAGAAGCGCGTCTACCCGGCGATCAACATCAACCGCTCCGGCACGCGCCGCGAGGAATTGCTGATCGAGCCGGACATGCTGCAGAAGATCTGGATCCTGCGCAAACTGCTGCATCCGATGGACGAGCTGGCCGCCATGGAATTCCTGCTCGACAAGATGAAGAACACCAAGTCCAACGACGAGTTCTTCGCGACGATGAAGCGCGGCTGAGGCCGGGCACACCGGCACTACACAAAGGCGCGGCTTCGGCCGCGCCTTTTTCGTTTCCGCCGGCCGAAGCGCACCGAAACAGTCGCGTAGGTTGTGGTGAGCATCGCGAACCGCAACGCCGAGGTACATCTTGGTCGAAATCCCGCCACAACCAGCTGCAGGAGCCACGACTCGAACCCGTGGACGAAAGCGCACATCCCGCCCACCGATCACTCCCGCACGACCATTTCCGGCTCCTGCGCCCAATCCACCGTCACGAGACCAGCCCGGATATGTCGATGGATCGTGGAATACGGCCAATGCGACGCAAACCGCGCGTGGCCATGCCTGACCGGGTTGTAATGCACATACGCGACATGATTCGCATAGTCCGCCTCGTCGCGGATGCGATGCTCCCAATAACGCCGCTGCCAGATCCCACGCTCGCCGCGCCTTCGACGACTCGGCCCGACATATTCGTCCGCGGCAATGGCTCGCGAAAATGTCGCCTTGATCAACGACCAACGCATGGCGAAATCGCTGTCGGCCTCGGGCAAGGCCCAGATCGAATGCAGGTGCTCGGGTAGCACGACGCAGGCATCGATGGTGAACGGATGACGCCTGCGCACATCGGCCACAGCTCTGCGCAGGATGTCTATTCGCTCGACGAGCAACCGACTCGTCCTGTCCTGCAGCGCAAGCGTGAAGAAGTATGTGCCGCCGCGGAGACTGGGTCTGCGATAGCGCATCGCCGCGCGCTCGAAGGTCGGGCGCCCAGACTACAACGCAGTCGGCAGCCTGTGCCTCGGAAGTTTGCGCGGCCGATACCCGGAATTTTCCCGATGTGGCAGCGGGCATGACCGGAGATACCGACGTTGCGGTTCGCTGCGCTCACCGCAACCTACGACTCCGCCGTTTGCCGCGCAGACCGTGGTGTACGAGTCGTCGCGCACCTTGCGTAAGTTGCGGTGAGCGCAGCGAATCGCAACGTCGCGGCCCTCATCATCGCCACACCGTGCCTGTCCCATGCACTACCGCGCCGCGCATATCCGATTGATGCCGCACCACGCCGCATCACGCCAGCCGCATCACACCTCGCCGCATTGCGCTCTTCCCCACATCAAAACATCCCCGCTCACAGCCCCAGCGATTTCGCTGTAACTTCCGCGGCGGCGCGGGAGATTTCCTGCGGCAGCAGCGCTTCGCGCAGTACCGGCATCGACTGCGCCAGCAGGGCGCGCGCCGCGGCGCGATCGCCCTGGCGCAGGCGCACGGCTGCAAGTTCGCTGCGCGTGATCGCGAGGTCGATCGGCAAGGTCGATCCGGCCTCGAAGCCGGCGACGGCGATGTCGAGTTCGCGCGCAGCGGTCGCGACGTCGCCGCGGTCCAGCGCGAACGAGGCGCGGGCGCGGTGCAGATGCAATTGCACCGGATGCGTCGGCGCCAGTACCTGCCACAGCCGTTCGGACTGCTGCAGCAGCGGCAGGCCGATGTCGGGCCTGTGCGACTGTCGCGCGAGCAGGGTCAGTTGCCAGATCGTCATCGCGTATTCCAGCGAATCCTCGCCGTCCAGGCGCAGGGCGCGCTCGCGCAGATCCTCGAGCACGGCCTGCGCCGCGGCGATCTGTCCGGCACGTCCGAGGGTGCGCGCCTCGCCGCGGGCGATGCGCCGGCGGAACTGATCGTCGGCGCCGATGCCGCCTTCGTCGAGGATCTGCCGCGCGGCGCGAAATTCGGCCAGGGCCGCGGCGTAGTCGCCGGCGTTTTCGAGTATGCCGCCGAAGTTGCCGCGCGACGTCGCGCGGTCGACGGCGCCGTGCAGGCCGGCTGCATTCATGTGCTCGTCGGAGCGGCGCAGCGTCTCGGCCGCCTCGCGATAGCGACCGAGCTCGTTGAGCACGACGGCCAGGTCGTTGGTCAGCACCATCATGCGCGCACCGCCGGGATCGACGATGCGCGTCTGCAGCGCGATGGCCTCGCGCAGCAGCGGTTCGGCGCCGGCCGGATCGCCGCTGACGCTCAGCGCGTTCGCGCGCGCGCGCAGCAGCACTACGTGCTCGGGCGATTGCGGCGGACGCTGCGCATCGACGCGGGCCAGCGCCTCGTCGAGCACGGCCAGCGCCGCATCGCGCTCGCCGGCGGTGCCGAGCAGCGCGGCCAGCGGCTGGGCGATTTCCAGATACAGCCCCAGCGGCACGCCGGCGGTATGTCGCGCGAGCTCCAGCCCTTCGCGCAGCGGCGCCAGCGCCTTTTCGTCGTCGCCGTCGCGGTGATAGGTCAACCCCAGCGACTGCAGGGTGCGCAGCTTCGCGACCGCATCCCCGGGGGCGAATCGCTCGCGCCAGCCACGCGCCCGCTCGATGGCCTGCAACGCGGCGGCGATGTCGCCGTCGAGGCCGAGCAGACTCGCGTATTCGTCGTAGTCCTCGGCCAACCGCAGGGCCTGGGCCTTTTCCGTCGGCTCGATGCCGGCCACGCCGGCGCGCATCAGGGTCAGCGCCTTGGCCACGTCGCCGAGGTCCGCATAGAGGCCGGCGAGCAGGCGCTGCATGGACTGCGCCAGCGCCGGATCGGTACGCGCCGTGAGCTGGGCCTGCGCCGCCTCGAGCAGGCTGCGCAGGCTGACTTCGCGGCTCATCGCATTGCTCGGCGCAGCGGCCTCGAACGCATCGGTCAGAAACGTCAGCGTCTCGCGCGCGCGCGCCGCCTCGCGCTCGGAAGCGGCCAGCGCCTGCTGCGCCGCCGCCTCGGCGGCGATCGCGCGCGCGCGGGCCAGATCCAGACGCCAGACGAAGATGCCGACCGCGACCAGCGCCGCGACCGCCGCGGCGACGCCGAGACGATGTCGCTGCACGAACTTGCGCAGCCGGTACAGCCGCGTCAGCCGCGCCGCGCGCACGGGGCGGCCGTCGAGATAGCGCCGGATGTCGTCGCGCAGGGCGCCGACGCTCGCGTAGCGGCGCGCCGGCTGTGTATCGACGGCCTTGGCGACGATGCCGCCGAGTTCCGCATCGAGCGGCAGCGGCGCGAGTCCCGCGACGGCAGCGCCGCCGTCGGCGCGCTGCGCGGTGACGAGTTCGCGCAGCAAAATACCGAGGCTGTAGACGTCGCTGGCCGTGGTCACCGCGCCGCCCTCGCGTTGTTCGGGGCTGGCATAGCCCGGCGTGAACACGCGCGTGGAATCCTCGGAAGCGGATTCCAGATCGACCAGCCGCGCGACGCCGAAGTCCAGCAGCTTGACCTGACCGCCGCGCGCGACGAGCACGTTGGCCGGCTTGAGATCGCGATGCACGACCAGATGCTGATGCGCGTGTTCCACGGCTTCGAGCACGTCGTCGAACAGCGCCAGCCGCTCCGGCAGCTTCGGTGCGTGCGCGGCGGCATGGTCGAGCAGGGTGGCGCCGTCGACATATTCCATCGCCAGCCAGGGCTGGCCGTCCTCGGTTTCGCCGCCATCGAGCAGGCGCGCGATGTGCGGATGATCCAGTGCCGCGAGGATCTGCCGTTCCTGGCGCAGCCGGCGCAGGCCGTCGGCGGTGGGGAAACCGCGCAGCAGCTTGATCGCGACCTGCTGGGTGAAGCCGCCGCTGACGCGCTCGGCCAGCAACACGGTCCCCATGCCGCCGGCGCCGAGCTCGCGCAGCAGGCGGTACGGCCCGAGCTGTTCGCGCACAAGGGCTGGTCCGCGCGCGGCGCTCGCGTCGATCGCGCGCGCGACCGGGTCGTCTTCATCGTCGGCCGCATCGAGCAGTTGCGCGAGCAGTTTGCGGTCATCGGGCGACAACGACGACGACGCGAGCGCAGCGGCACGTTCGTCCGCCGGCAGCAGACGCAGCCGCTCGAACTCCGCGTCGATGCGGTCCAGCGCGCTGCCGCCGCCGTCCGTATTCATGTGCCCGCCCCGCGTCGCGACCGCCTCGCCGCGGCAGACCATAGCAGTTCCCGCGTCGGCGCTGCGACGGCGTCCCGGGTGCCGGGGCGGCCCGGACGCGCCGGGCCGCCCGGCGAAGGAACACACCGTGGACCTGTACCGTATCTCTCGTTGTTTCAGCGGCTCCGGCGCTGCTGAAAACCCGCTCTGGCAAGGGCGGGGCAGGGCTGCCGCCGCGTGTGCCCTTTCTCTCGTCGTATCCGCCGCGCGGGCAGCACCGACGTTCGGCTCGGCGGGCAATTCGAGACCGGCACGGACCTGACGGACCGGCCGACGCTCGGCCTGCGGCCATGACGGCCGCCGCTAGGCGACGGCTGCCAGCCCCTCCGGCTTCAGGGCCAGACCTGCGGCCGCCGGATGCGCTGCCAGCGTGCCAATGCCTCGCGCGTGCGCTGGCGGCCGATCTCGATGACCTCGGCCGCGCGCTGGAATTCGTAGAATGCGCAGACATTGCGCGGGATCGAAATCACCAGGTCCGGCGGCTGCGCAGCGAGCTTGTAGCGCGTCAGCGTTTCCTGCACCACGTCCAGCGACCGCGCGAACAGATCGAGCACGCCGGGTTCGTGAATGCTGGCGCGCTTGCTGCGGTTTTCCAGAAAGCGTTCCCACAGCTCGCCGATCCGGCCCAGGCCGGTCGGGCGATTTTCCTCGTCGGGCTCGTGGATCTCCGGCCGCGTGATCGGCGTCTCGCGCTCGGCCACGCCTTCGGCCTCGGCGTTGACGTCCACTGCAATCGTCGCGTCGGTGAGGTCGCGCAAGGTCGGCGTGACCGGCACGGGATTGAGCAGGCCGCCGTCGACGAGACGGCGGCCCTGGTAATGGTGCGGACGGAACACGGTAGGAATGGAGATCGACGCGCGTATCGCGTCGAACAGGGAGCCGCGCGAGAACCAGACCTCGCGCTGCGCATCGATGTCGACGGCGACCGCGGTATAGCTGATCGGCAGATCCTCGATGTTCATCTCGCCGACGAGGTCGCGCAGCGCGCCGATCACGCGCTGGCCCTTGATCAGGCCGCCGCCGCGCCAGCTCCAGTCGACCAGACGCAGCACGTCGAAGGTCTTGAGGCCGACGGCCCAATCGCGGTACTCGCTGAGCTTGCCCGCGGCATAGACGCCGCCGACCAGCGCGCCCATCGAGCTGCCGGCGACGGAGCGGATCTCGTAACCGTGCGCGCGCAGTTCCTCGATGACGCCGACGTGCGCATAGCCCCGCGCGCCGCCGGAACCCAGCACCAGGGAAATCGCGCCACGGCGCGGCGGTTCGGCAGGATGGGCGGGCAGGTTCATGTGATCTCCGGCGGAGCTACTGATACGCGCCTATGGACAGCTGCAGCAGGATCTTCATTTCCTCGCGCAGGCTCAGCGGCGCGACGACCTCGGCATCCGGCCCGTACTTGAGCACATCCATCAGCAGTTCCTTGGAATTGCTGTAGGGCACCCGGAGCTCGTAGCGGCCGTCGGTCAGGAAATGCCCTTCCTGCTGCGAATGCCAGTGCTCGTCGGCGACCCAGCGCGCCGCATGCGGCGAGAAACGCAAGGTGGCCCAGGCCTTGGGCGCCCCCGAGAAGATGCCATAGCTCGCGGCCAGGTGCTGGTTCAGCTCGGCCTCTTCGCGGTCCAGCGCGGGCTCGTCGAGCATCTGCGGCGAGGCGATGCGGTCGACGGCGAAGCTGCGCAGGGCCTCGCGCTCGTGGTCCCAGGCGTCGAGATACCAGTTGTCGCGATAGTGCGCGATGCGCTGCGGCGAGACCAGGCGCTCGGTCGTCGAGCCGGTGGAGCGCGCCCGGTAGCGGAACTTGAGCTGGCGCCGCGCCATGACCGCGCCGGCCACGACGCGGAAGCTGATCTGGTCGAGCTTGCGGTTGCCGCTGGCGATCACGCGAATGCGCTCGGTCGGCAGGCGCGCGCCGCTGACGTGGTCCGACAGCAGCGCCTGCATGCGCTTCTCGAACGGCGCCAGCGCATCGGCCAGTATGCCGGCGCCGCTGCGCGCGACGAGCTCGTTCAGCGCCATCAGCGCGGACAGCTCGTCACTGGTCAGCCACAGGCCCGGCAGCTCGAAACGCTCGGCCTCGGCCTCGTCGTAGCGGAAGGCGGCCTGATCGCCCTCGCCACTCTCGATCGGCGCGCCCAGCGCATCGCGCAGGAATGCGATGTCGCGATAGAGCGTGGCGCGGGAACAGCCCAGCTCGTCCTTGAGGCGCTGCAGGCTGACCGGATAGCGCGCGGTCTTCAGCAGGCGGTGCAGACTCAGAATGCGTTCGTAACGGTCCATAGGCCCCGATTGTGGCGGCTCGCCGGTTACCGGCGCTAGAGCCCGTCCGGCGGTTCCGGCACGGCCGGAATCGCTCCCTGTCGGACAGGCGCTGCCAGGACGGAGCGAGCCGCTGTCTCCGTCCGGTACAGTTCTGCGTATTGGGAGGAAGTCTACCCAGCACCCGTCTCAGTTCCGGAGAACCGCATGTCCCCGACCACGCTCCTGCTCGCCCTGGCGCTGGCCCTGCCCGGCCTGGCCGCCGCGGCCCCACGCGACGAGCTGCAGGCCGCCTATACCCGCTTCCTGGCCGCACACAGCTTCCGCGCCAGCGTGACCGACGTGAACAGGGGCCAGCAGCTCTCGACCCTGGACTTCGTCGCACCCGACCGCTACCACATCCGCACCGGCCAGGGCGAAATGGAGCAGATCCTGATCGGCGACGACGCCTACACGCTGATCAACGGCGAGCGCGTCAAACTGCCGATGCCGATCAAGGTCGGCCGCATCGTCAGTCAGTACCGCAATCAGGACACCCTGAATGAGCTGACCCGCGACCTCGACGTCACCGCCCTCGGCGAGGATACCGTCGACGGCCAGGTCGCCAGGGTCTACGGCTATACCCAGACGCAGCCGGCCCGGGCCGATGTGAAAGTCTGGATAGGCGTGGCCAGCGGCCTGCCGTTGCAGCTGGAGTCGCAAGGCCGCTTCATGGGCGTGAAATCCACCACGCGGCTGCGCTACTACGACTACGACGACGCGACGATACGGGTCAGCGCACCACAGTAATCCGGCTGTCACGCCACGGCGGCAACCAACCGGTCTGCACCGGATAAACGGACGCACGCACACGGCGCCCGGCGATCGCATCAACTCCGTTATGCTGCACCGCATGCCCTCGCCTGCCGTCCATCTCGGCCTCGACGCCGTCATCTTCGCCGTGACCGCCGAGGCGCCGCGCATCCTGACCGTGCGCGGCGCCACCGACGAGGCCCTGCCGTCGGGCCCGCTCGACCTCGAAGCCCATTCGACCCTGGAGCGCGGCGTGCGCGACTGGGTCGCCCAGCAGACCGGCCTGGCCCTCGGCTACGTCGAACAGCTCTATACCTTCGGCGACCGCTTCCGCGATCCGCGCGAACGCGCCGGCGGCGCGCGCGTCATCGCCATGACCTATCTCGCGCTGGTCCGCGAACAGGTCCTGCCCGGCGGTCTGCGCGCGCAGTGGCGCGACTGCTACGCGTACCTCCCCTGGGAAGACTGGCGTCGCGGCCGCCCCGCGCTGATCGAGCACGAACTCGCCCCGCGCCTGCATGCCTGGGCCGCGAACGATGCGCGCAAGCACGAACGCGTGGATCTGACCTTCGGCCTCGACACGGCGCCCTGGGATCCCGAACGCACGCTGGAACGCTACGAACTGCTCTGGGAAGCCGGCCTCGTCGCCGAAGCGCGCCGCGAACGCGATCCGGATGCGCCCGATGTGGCCGGCAGCGGCTTCGCGCTCGCGCTGGACCATCGGCGCATTCTCGCGACCGCCCTCGGCCGCGTGCGCGGCAAGCTCAAGTACCGGCCCGTCGTCTTCGAGCTGCTGCCGCCGGAATTCACCTTGCTGCAACTGCAACAAGTGGTCGAGGCGCTCAGCGGCAACCTGCTGCATAAACAGAATTTCCGCCGGCTCGTCGAAAGCGCCGGGCTCGTCGAAGGCACCGGACGGCTCGCGACCGGCACCGGCGGACGCCCGGCGGAACTGTTCCGCTTCCGGCGCGAAGTGTTTCGCGAGCGGCCCGATCCGGGGGTTTATTTTCCGGGAGCGTGGTGGAGCCGGTGAGGCGGCCGACCGGGAATCCCGGTGCGCTTTCTCGCTGATTCTGTTCGCGCGACCGGCGCTATCGCGGTGTGGGCATGTGAAGGAAGGGGGCACAGAACTGGACACCCAAAATTCAGCACAGAACTCAGAACTGGACACCCAAAAATTCAGGGGACAGCGTTCGGACATCCACAATTCGGAATCCTCCGATACTGCGCCAGGAACTTTCCCGCTGCAACCTCAGCTCGCGCGGTCCATGCTGGGACCATGGCCATCCCTCGCTCCCACCTGATTCCACCTGGCTCCGAAGGCCGCTACCACTGCATCCAACGTTGCGTGCGAAGGGCCTTTCTCTGTGGCGTAGACCGGTATACCGGCCGCTCGTTCGAACATCGGAAGGGCTGGATCGAAGAACGCCTGCACCGACTCAGCGAATGCTTTGCCATCGCGATTCACGCTTACGCGATCATGAGCAATCACTTGCATATCGTCATACAGGTCATTCCCGAGCTGATCGAAACCTGGAGTGACGGCGACATTGCTGCACGCTGGTTGAGGCTGTTTCCCTCTGCGAACGACGACGACATCGACCTCAAGCGCAAGCGAATGCTCGCTGATCCCGCACGCCTTAGCGTGATACGCAGCCGGCTCAGCAATCTGTCATGGTTCATGCGCTGCCTGGCTGAGCCCATTGCGCGGCGCGCCAATCGAGAAGACGACTGCAAAGGACGATTCTGGGAAGGGCGCTACAAATGCCAGGTCTTGTGCGATGAACGCGCTTTGCTAGCGGCAATGGCCTACGTCGACCTCAATCCCATTCGCGCAGGCGTAGCCGAACGGCTGGATACGCCTGTTCATACCGGCGCATACGCGAGGATCAAGGCAATACGGCAGTCGCCGGAGGAACTGACGGAACCCTTGCCGCCCGTAATGGGCGTGCGGCGATGCGCGCTGTCACTCAACACAGCCGACTATCTGCAGATCCTCGACTGGACGGGACGCATGCTGGCTTCCGGCATTCCCGACAAAACTGCCGGGCCGGCACCCACTGCTCTCGCGCTCGTTGACAGTGGTCCTGCACGCTGGGTACTGCGCGTGCGCAGTTACGGCAGCGGCTGGGCGCGGGTGGCTGGCTCGACAGAGGACCTGATCCACCTGGCCCGCCGAATCGGGCAACAATGGCTCAAGGGCATTCGTCTGGCTTCGCGACTGTATTGAGCACCGCACTGACGTGATTGAGCCCGAAAGGGAGAATGCACCGTGGGCGGATTGTTCGCTAACGGATGGACAACGCCCCAGGTTCTGGGAGTGAGGCCTCGTTCGCCGGTCGAGAAAGAGATCTAGCCGCCGTCGCGACAAATGGTGGATGTCCAGATTTCACATTCGCCCGATCTCCAACACCGAATGATCGGATCGTGGGTGTCCTGATCCAGATCAGCGACCAAAGCACCTCATTCCGAAATGATGGATGTCCCAATATCACCAATATCAGAGCCCCACTACTGTGATAGCCTCACGCTCGGCATCGCCATCGCCGCGCCAGTACCCACCCGCAAGGTAGGCATCATGGAGCAGAACGAAGGGCAAGTCGTTGCGAGCAAGCGGCAGGAACGCTTGGCCTTCCTGTTGCTGACGGCAGTCGTCTTTCCACTGGCGACCGTACTGATCGTGGCAGGCTACGGCTTTCTCGTCTGGATGTGGCAGCTGTTGTATGCAGGCCCACCGACGGGGCACTGATCCGTGCCCATGCCGCGCTCGCTCACACGTCGTGCTCTGCTGTTCGGCCGCGCCTCGGCCACGCCGGAGCCGCGTGCGTTCCGTCCTCCATGGGCCAGGCGGCCAGAACAGGAATTTTCGGCGGCCTGCACCCGTTGCGATGCCTGTATTCGGCAATGTCCGCAACAGGTTCTCGTACGCGACACGAACGGCCTTCCGCGCTTCGACCCGCAAACCGGCGAATGCACCTTCTGCGGCGAGTGCGTATCGGCTTGCGCCAGCGGCGCCTTCGACTCGTCGCTCAGTCCCCCTTGGACGCTCCTCGCCAGCATCGACAGCATCTGCCTGTCCGCCCGAGGCATAGTCTGCGCAAGCTGTCGCGAGATATGCCCTGCCTCGGCCATCCATGTACCGCCTGCCGCCCGTGGCACGGCCCTGGTCGACACAAGCCGCTGCACAGGCTGCGGCGCTTGCGTCGCCGTCTGTCCTGTCGATGCCATTCGTCTGCAACATGCCACGCCCCGGGAGACGGTCGCATGAGCTCGCCTGAACAGGATCGGGACACCCAGAATTCGCCTGGACGATCCCGAGCACCGGACCGGGACACCCACATTCGCCAGGATCACCGGCGAAATCAGGACACCCACAATCCGCCCCCACCCGATCCAGACACCCACATAGCCAGCTTCATCATCCAGCACCGCGACTCCGCCATCGACATGCTGTCGACCGTGATCGCCCAGCACGCCGACCTCGAACTGGCCCTGCCCGGCACCACGCGCAGCATCGTCATCTGCGAATCCGCCGACCGCCACGCGGTCATGCAACGCGTCGACGAGTTGCAGGCCCTGCCCGGCGTGCTCAACGTGCTGCTGGTCTACCACCACGCCGAGCCGGCCCAGGCACTGGCCGAGCCGCTTTCCGAATCATCCGTCACATGCGCGAACGGAGACCCGCCATGAGCACACGCCGCGACTTCATCCGCCAGAGCGCCCTCGTCACGGCCGCCGCCGCTGCCGGTCTGCCGGTGCCCGGCGATGCCAGCAACCTCGTGACCGAGGGTGACCTGACCACCCTGAAATGGGACAAGGCGCCGTGCCGCTACTGCGGCACCGGTTGCGGCGTGAACGTCGCGGTCAAGGACGGCCGCGTCGTCGCCACGCACGGCGACGTACACGCCGAAGTGAACCGCGGCATCAACTGCGTCAAGGGCTATTTCCTGTCCAAGATCCTGTACGGCAGCGATCGCCTGACCCGCCCGTTGTTGCGCAAGAAGAACGGCGCCTACGCCAAGGACGGCGAGTTCACGCAGGTCAGCTGGGACGAAGCCTTCGACGTCATGGCCGCGCAGTTCAAGCGCGTGCTCAAGGACAAGGGTGCCGATGCGATCGGCATGTTCGGCTCCGGCCAGTGGACCGTGTTCGAAGGCTATGCGGCGAACAAGCTCATGAAGGCCGGTTTCCGCAGCAATCATATCGACCCGAACGCGCGCCACTGCATGGCCTCGGCCGTCATGGGTTTCATGCGCACGTTCGGCATGGACGAACCCATGGGCTGCTACGACGACATCGAAGCCGCCGACGCCTTCGTGCTGTGGGGCTCGAACATGGCCGAGATGCATCCGATCCTCTGGACGCGCGTGACCGACCGGCGCCTGTCGCACCCGCACGTCAAGGTCGCCGTGCTGTCGACCTTCGAGCACCGCAGCTTCGAGCTCGCCGACATTCCCATCGTGTTCACGCCGCAGACCGACCTCGTCATCCTGAACTACATCGCCAACCACATCATCAGGAGCGGCAAGGTCAACAAGGATTTCGTCGCGAAACATACGACGTTCAAGCGCGGCAACGACGACATCGGCTACGGCCTGCGCCCGGACAATCCGCTGGAACTGAAGGCGAAGAACGCCAAGGACCCGAACGGCGGCGCACCGATCAGCTTTGAGGAATTCGCCGCATTCGTTGCGCCGTACACCTTGGAAAAAGCCGTCGCGATGACCGGTGTGGAACGCGGCTGGCTCGAACAGCTGGCCGAGCTCTACGCCGATCCCGACATCAAGGTCATGTCGTTCTGGACCATGGGCTTCAACCAGCACACGCGCGGCGTCTGGGCGAACAACATGGCCTACAACATCCATCTGCTGACCGGAAAGATCGCCACACCGGGCAACAGCCCGTTCTCGCTGACCGGCCAGCCCTCGGCCTGCGGCACGGCGCGCGAGGTCGGCACGTTCAGCCACCGCCTGCCGGCCGACATGGTCGTGACCAATCCGCAGCACCGCGAACATGCCGAGGACATCTGGAAGATTCCGCACGGCACGATCAATCCCAAGCCCGGCTATCACGCGGTCGAGCAGAACCGCGCGCTCAAGGACGGCAAGCTCAACGCCTACTGGGTCATGGTCAACAACAACATGCAGGCCGGCGCGAACCTGATGCAGGAAACGTATCCGGGCTACCGCAATCCCGACAACTTCATCGTCGTCTCGGATGCCTATCCGACCGTGACGGCGCAGGCCGCCGACCTGATCCTGCCGGCGGCGATGTGGGTGGAAAAGGAAGGCGCCTACGGCAATGCCGAACGCCGCACGCAGTTCTGGCATCAGCTCGTGAAGGCACCCGGCGACGCGCGCTCGGATCTCTGGCAGCTCATGGAGTTCTCCAAGCGCTTCACGACCGACGAATGCTGGCCGGCCGAACTGCTCGCGGCGAAGCCGCAGTTCAAGGGCAAGACCCTGTTCGACGTGCTGTATCGCAACGGCAACGTCGACAAATTCCCACTCGCCGACATCGAGAAAGGCTATGCGAACGACGAGTCGCAGGCCTTCGGCTTCTACGTGCACAAAGGCCTGTTCGAGGAGTACGCCGCGTTCGGCCGCGGCCACGGCCACGACCTCGCGCCGTTCGACGAATACCATCGCGCGCGCGGCCTGCGCTGGCCCGTCGTCGACGGCAAGGAAACGCGCTGGCGCTACCGCGAAGGCAGCGACCCGTACGTGAAGGCCGGCAGCGGCTTCCAGTTCTACGGCAACCCCGACGGCAAGGCGGTGATCTGGGCCCTGCCCTACGAACCGCCGGCCGAATCGCCCGATGCGGAATTCGATCTCTGGCTCGTGACCGGCCGCGTGCTCGAGCACTGGCATTCCGGCTCCATGACCATGCGCGTGCCCGAGCTGTACAAGGCGTTTCCGGCGGCCGTCGTGTTCATGAATCCCGACGACGCACGCCGGCGCGGGCTCAAGCGCGGCGACGAGATCCGCGTCGTCTCGCGCCGCGGCGAGATGCGTTCGCGCGTGGAGACGCGCGGCCGCAATCGCATGCCGTCCGGCGTGATCTTCGTGCCGTGGTTCGACGCGGGCCAGCTGATCAACAAGGTCACGCTGGACGCGACCGATCCGATTTCCAAGCAGACCGACTACAAGAAATGCGCCGTCAAGGTCGTGGCCGCCTAGGAGAACCGCCATGCGCAACAAGCTCTGGACAGCGGTCGGCGTCGCCGTGCTGATGGTGCTGGTGTTCGTTGCCGGCTGGAAGATGGGACAGTCCCCCGGTGCGGGAGCGGCGCCGAAAGCCGCCTCGGTACCGATAGATGCCCGCGCGATCTTCGTGCCCGAGAGCGGCCAGATCGACGCGCTGCGCCGCGGCGTGCCGGTCGACCAGGAAGGCCATCCGCCGGCGATCGCGCGCGTGGAGAACGCCGACCTCAAACGCGTGCGTGCCTATCCGATGCAGCCGCCGACGATCCCGCACTCGATCGACGGCTATCAGGTCGACAGGAACAGCAACCGCTGCCTGCTCTGCCATGCGCGCGCGAATGCGGCGACGTTCCAGGCACCGCCGGTCAGCGTGACCCACTACATGGACCGCGACGACCAGTTCCTCGCGACGATCTCGCCGCGGCGCTATTTCTGCAATCAATGCCACGTCGTGCAGACCGACGCGCCCGTGCTCGTGACCAGCCAGTTCCGTGACATCGACAGCGTCCTGGCGCAGCCGGCGACGCAGGCTGCTGCCGCACCAGCCACGGCACGACCAGCGACACCAGCCCCCGCACAGCCGGCGGCGAAGGAGTAGGCCATGGGGTCCTGGGCGAAACGACAGCTGCTCGGCTTCTGGCGCATCCTGCGCCGGCCGAGCCGGCACTACAGCCTCGGCTTCCTGACCGTCGCCGGCTTCATCGTCGGCATCGTGTTCTGGGGTGGCTTCAATACGGCGCTGGAAGCGACCAATACCGAGGCGTTCTGCACGAGCTGCCACGAAATGCGCGACAACGTGTTCCAGGAACTCAAGAGCACGATTCACTACAGCAACCGCTCCGGCGTCCGCGCGACCTGCCCCGACTGCCACGTGCCGCACAGGTGGACCGACAAGATCGCGCGCAAGATGCAGGCGTCCAAGGAGGTCTGGGGCAAGATCTTCGGCACCATCAGCACGCGCGAGAAATTCCTCGACGAGCGCCTGACTCTGGCCGACCACGAGTGGCAGCGGCTCAAGGCCAACAACTCGCTCGAATGCCGCAACTGCCACAACTACGACTCCATGGACCTCACGCGCCAGGCATCGCGCGCGGCCCAGGTGCACAAGCTCTGGCTCGGCAGCGGCGAGAAGACCTGCATCGACTGCCACAAGGGCATCGCGCATCAGCTGCCGGACATGACGGGGGTTCCGCAAGGGTGATGAATCGGCATGAACCGCACGGCCGCCACTCCTGCCGCCCGTTGCGCAGCGCCCCTCGTCGGCACGCTGTCCGAGCCCGCTTCGCGGGCGCCGAGGCAGGAGAAGGCCGAGCCGGGGCGACCAGTTCCACACGCTGCCGCAAAGATCTGTACCGCACGATCGGCGCTTGTCTCGGCGGGAGTAGCCGCCGGCCGGCCGCAACGATCTTGACGCGCGGACGGCACTGCCGATATCACGGCAAGACGCCCCCAACCGGCGATACGCCGTGCGGGAAACACGACCGACGCTTCCCCGACGGAAAGACCGGGTAGCAGCAGCTGGAGTATTGGCCATGCATGTCCGCCATCTGGAAGCCGGCGATCGGGAACTGATCTGCCGGCACCGGGAAGCGATGTTTCGCGACGCCGGCCGCGACGACGCGACGCTCGCGACGATGACCGAACACTTCCGCTCCTGGCTCACGCCACGACTGCGCGACGGCAGCTACTTCGGTTTCATGCTGGAGGATCAGGGCCGCCCGATCGCCGGCATCGGCCTGATGCTGATCGACTGGCCGCCGCATCCGCTGCATCCGACCCAGGACTGCCGCGGCTATGTGCTCAATGTCTACGTCGAACCCGACTACCGCCGGCGTGGCTTGGCGCGCGAGCTCATGCAGCTCGCCGATGCGGAGTTCGCCCGGCGCGGCGTGAGCTATTGCGTGCTGCATGCGACCGAGCAGGGGCGGCCGCTGTATCAGGAACTCGGCTGGCGCGGAACGGCGGAGATGGCCAAGGCGATTCGCGGATAGACCCTCGGCAACAGGCAGCACCTTGCGGGATCGGCCCTCGACCAAGCTCCGGAGAGCCTTGGCCGGATCGCGCCGCCGGCCTGCAGGACCGTAGCCGGTACCGGCTCATCCGCTCACTCCTTCGGGCGCGTGCGCAGCAGCTCGGTCAGAACGTCCTGCCCCGCGCCGTACAGCGGAATGAACGGCGAGGAATCGCCCTCGACGATGGGCTCGGCGTCGGTCTCGACCGAGCGCAGGCCGTCGTAGGTCAGGAAATAGAAGCGCACCTTTCCGGCCGCAGGATAGGGATGGGTCGAAATCGGCACGGCGGCGTCGGCATAGCGGGCCGCCACGGTCACGAAGCGTCGTGCCGCCTTCCGCACGGCCGCATGACCGATGCCGCCGATGATGCCGAACGACGAGGTCGTATACACACTGGCCGAGCCGTCGGAAAGCGCGATCACGGTCGCGACGTTCTCATCCACGAAAAAATCCATGGATACGCCGTAGACCGAAGGGAACCTCGCACTCGGAGAAATACCGGCATCTGCCGCCGAGGTGACGAGAAACTGCTCGCGCAACTCTGGCCCCAAGCTCGGTGCAGACGGCGGCTCGGCGGCCGATGCCGCCGCCAGCGGCAACGCTGTCAGCGAAAGAACGACGTTCCGCAGGCGCGACAGAAATCTCATGGTTGCAAGTCCCGTGTAGTGACGGGCCGCATGACGGCCCCGGCGATGGCGTACGGACGGTGCGGGCGAACGATTCGCCTCACGAGGATCTGACTCCAGCCCGCCGTTTCCTGTCGGCGCTCCGGTCGCCGATCGAACCGCCGTCGGTGCTACTGCCGGGCCGGCGCCCAATCTCTCATGCCACCGACAACGAAAAATCCATGCCGAAGAGCAGTCTGCCGGTGAGAGAAGCAGCGCTTTCGCCACAGTGCTTCGCACACCCGCCGACATCATGGCGGGAACAACGGCGACGTAGTGCATCAGCCAATGCCGCGGTTGCGCGATTGGACGCAATTTTCCATCGTGCTACCGTGGCTGCGCTTGCACAGGGGGCTGGCGTGAGCATTCGGGAAGTCACCATCACGATTCAGCATTGTGAAGCCGCACACGCGGTCGTGCTGCGCACGGCCCACAGGCTCAGCGGCCGCCATGTCGTTTCGGTCGTCGAAGAGCCCGATCGGTCGCTGGTACGACTCGGCGCCGCCACCGGCGTATCCGAACAGATGGAGCAGGAATTCCGCACGCTGCTGCTCGACGATCTGCTGCGTGCCCGTATCGAGAACGAGACCGCGCCGCTGCGGCGGCTGATCGTGGAAGCCGCGTTGCGCTCCGCGCTGCGCGACCCCGGGGACGGCGCATGAAGTTCCAGCCGCCCGGCACGTTCCGGCCCCAGGCCGGCAACGGCTATCGACTGCTGCCGTTTCGCTTCGGGCGATTGCCCGGCCGCGCGGACGAAGTGCTGATCACCGGCGACAGCGGCCGTTTCGTCTTCCTGCCGGAAACCGATTTTTTGGCCTTCGCGCAACATCGCCTGGATCCGGACACCTCGCTGGCGATGGATCTCGAAGGACTGGACCTGCTGCATCGTGGTGGCGGCCCGATTCCACTCGAGCGTCATGTGGTCGCCTGGCGCACGCGCAAGGCGTTCCTGTTCGACGGACCGTCACTGCACATCTTCGTGGTCACCTTGCGTTGCCACCACAGCTGCCGCTACTGCCAGGTGTCGCGCCAGGCGGAATCCGATGCCGGCTACGACATGGATGCGGCGACGGCGAGCGCCGCGGTCGACCGGCTTTTCGAATCGCCGGCGCGGCAGCTCACCGTCGAATTCCAGGGCGGCGAGCCGCTGCTGGCCTTCGCGCGGATCCGCGGCATCGTCGAGGACATCGTCGCGCGCAACCGGTCGCGGCGGCGAGCCATCACGTTCGTGCTGGCCTCCACGCTGCACGGCATCACCGGGGAACAGCTCGCGTTCTTCCGCGAGCATCGCTTCGAGCTGTCCACCTCGCTCGACGGACCGGCAGCGCTGCACAACCTCAACCGGCCGCTGCCGACACGCGACAGCCATGCGCGCACGATGACCGGCATCGCCGCGGCGCGCGCTGCGCTGGGGGCCGATCACGTCAACGCACTGACCACGTTGACGCGGGCCAGCCTGGCTCACCCCGAGGCCATCGTCGACCACTACATCGAGCAGGGTTTCACCTCGATCTTTCTGCGGCCGCTGAGCCCTTACGGCTTCGCCAGGCGCGGTCTCGCACGCATGGGCTATACGACAGGCGAGTTCATGGCGTTCTATCGGCGGGCGCTGACGCATCTGATCCGCCGCAACCTCGAAGGCCATGTGCTGGCCGAGGCCTATGCGACTCTGCTGCTGTCCAGCATCCTGACACCGTTCGCTCACGGCTACATGGATCTGCGCTCGCCGACCGGCGCCGGCCTCGGCGTGCTGCTCTACGACTACGACGGCGCCGTGTATCCGAGCGACGAGGCGCGCATGCTCGCCGCGGAAGGCGATACGCGCTTCCGCCTCGGTCCGGTGCAGACACCGTATCGGGACCTCATGCTCTCCGAACCGATGCAGACACTCCTCGCCGCCGGCCTGACCGAAAGCCTCGCCGGCTGCGCCGACTGCGTGTTCCAGCCGTACTGCGGCGCCGATCCGATCGACGCCCATGCGCGTCAGGCCGATGTCTACGGGCATCGGCCGACGTCGGCGTTCTGCGCGCGCCAGACCGCGATGTTCGAATTGCTGTTCGGCCATCTGCGCGAGGGCGACCCGGACGTGATGCGCGTGTTCCAGAGCTGGGTGCAGCGCCGCCGCGTTGCCGAAATCCGCGACGAATCGCCGGAGACGACCCATGCGGCCGCATGAGACGCCAGCCGTGTTCGGCGGACGACCTGCGCAGCGACTGCTGAAGGTCGTCGACGGACTGACGTTCGCGCGCGGCGACTGGAATCCGCAGCAGTGCGCCTGGCTCGCGGGAACCCCGGACGCTTTCGTGCCCGATCTGCCGTGGGGCGCCGTGCTGACGAGCGAAGACGCCGACGGCGGCCCCAGCGATCCGCGATATGCGCACGCGCCCGTCGGCACCGCGCCTGCGACACAGCCGGACGAACGGCCGCGGATCCGAGTCTCGCAGCGTGGCGCCGCAGCGCCCGGCGACGTGATCGAGCTGCTGCCCGAACGCCACCGCATCCGCACGCGCTACCGCCGCGGCGCCAATGCCAACACCTTGTTCGCGACCGAACGCTGCAACAGCCATTGCCTGATGTGCTCGCAGCCGCCGCGACGCGTGGACGACGACTGGCGTGTCAAGGATCTGCTCGAGGTCATCGCGCTGCTCGACGACGACGTGCCGGAACTCGGCCTCAGCGGCGGCGAGCCGACCTTGCTCGGCGACGGACTGCTCGACATCCTGCGCGCCTGCCGCGACCGCTTGCCCGGCACGGCCATGCACGTACTGTCCAACGGCCGGCGTTTCGGCACCACGTCGCTGGCAAACGGCGTGGCTGGCCTGCGCCATCCGCACCTGACCTGGGGCGTGCCGCTCTACGCCGACGTGGCCGACGTCCACGACTACGTGGTCCAGAGCGCCGGCGCCTTCGACGAGACCTTGCGCGGACTGCTCGTGATGGCCAGCAAGGGATTGTCGTTCGAGATACGCGTCGTGCTCACGGCGCCGACCGTGGCACGGCTGCCGGCGCTCGCCGATTTCATCTGGCGGCATCTGCCGGCGGCCGTGCACGTGGCTTTCATGGGCCTGGAGCCGATCGGATTCGCGCTGGCGAACCGGAACGCCTTGTGGGTCGATCCGGCCGACATGAGCGAACCGCTGACGCGCGCGGTGCACTACCTGGCCAACCGCGGCATGGCCGTCTCGCTCTACAACCTGCCGCTCTGTGTACTGCCCACGGCGCTGCGTCCGTTCGCGCGCCGCAGCATTTCGGATTGGAAGCAGCGTTATCTGGACACTTGCGACGGCTGCGCCGTACGCGAGCGCTGTGCCGGCTTCTTCGAATGGGTCAAGCCGGGATGGATACCGCGCGGCCTGCATGCCTTGAACGATGTCGAGGCCCACGAAGCATGAACGACAAAACATCCCTCGGCGAACGTCTGCGGCAGTTCGTGCAACTGGTCGTCGGACTCGGCAGCGCCGGTGCCGTACACGCCACGGCGACCATGCCCCCGACGACGCACGTCGGACCGGATGCGGACCTCGACCGCTACACGCACAGCCAGTCGCTCAACGCCGACTCATTACTGATCGCCCGCGGCCATCGCTCGCATTCGAGCCACCGTTCCCATTCGTCGCACTCTTCGCACTACTCGGGCAGCGGCGGCTCGGGCTATTCCTCGCCGCGCACGCCGGTCTATTCGCCGCCGCCGGAGCCCGCGCCCGAACCCGCGCGGACACAAGCGCCGGCCCCGGCCCGCGCACCGGCGTCGAGCGCCGCGCCAGTGAAGAAGTCCAGCGTTGCACCAACGACAGCGCCGTCGTCATCCACGCCCGCACCGCTCTACACCATGCCCGGCGTCGAGGTCGAACCACAGTCGGGCACTGCCAACAAGGGCGTCCGCACCCAGGACATGCTGCGCATTCTCGTCATGCGCGTACAGGCGGCGCTGCTGCTGAAGAACTACGACCCGGGCGAGGTCAACGGCGTCATGAGCGCCGAGACGATCGCGGCGCTGAAGCAGTATCAGAAGGATCGCGGGATCAAGGTGACCGGGACGATCAATGCGCAGACCTTGGATGCGTTGGGGGTGAGGGCGAGCTTCTGAGCGCAGGTCCGACCGCTATCTGCTCGACGGTTGAAGTTTCAGAACACTCGATTCAGGGAGACCAGTCATGTTCATGTCATTGCTTCTTGCGGGAGCCGTTGCTCACGGCGCCCAGGAATTGACGGCGCTTTCGGCCAAAGCAGGCGGACTCGAAACCGGCATGACGCGCAATCAGGTCATTGCCCGTCTCGGTCCACCGACCTGGGCCGTACTGCCGAGCGATACCGGGGATTTCAAGATTCCTGACTCTTCGATCTCGCTGATGCTGGCCTGGAAGAACGCTCCGTGCGCTCCGGTTGTCGTTGACTTCGATCATTCCGGAAAAGTGATCGGCTGGGACGAAGGCCGGGCCGTCTGCGGAAAGGACGTCGAACTGCTGCGGCTCGAACTGCCCGGCTCGCGCTCTTGCTCGCAGGCAGATCGGAGCCGTGCCTGCGGGAACCAATGATCCGGAGACTCGAGTTCAGGCAGGTGCAGGACTATCCGCCTGCGCGGCAGGGCCTGCCGCTGGCGCAGCGCGGCCCTCTCGCAAAGCAGCGGACCGTCGCGACCAGAATGACTGAGCGCCATGGCGCGCCGGGCCGGCATAGGTGTCCCACCAACGCTGGCGATAATGCGCATGGACGGAGGCCTGCTCGGCAAGGAACGCCTCCCGCGCCGCCAGATGATCCGCCGTATCGCTACCGGCTTCGATATACCCGGCGACGGATTCGACCGACGCCAGCGCGTGAAACAACCCCTGCGAAGCGATCGGATCGAACGACAGCCCCGCATCGCCGATCGCGAAAAATCCCGGTGCCGTCCGGGCCAATGCGACAGGATCGAGCATCGCACTGCCGGCCGGTCGCGCGTGCACGATGACATCGGCGTCGGCCATCACCGGCAGCACCTCGGCCAGCACCGCCTGCCGCCGCGCCTTCGCGAGCAGGTTCGGCCATGACCTCAGCACATGCAGCTCCGCGTCGTCCGCATCGAGATGGAACGCGAGCACGCGCTGTCCCGACGGCACGCGCACGCTGTACCACCAGCCGTTGCTGTCGGCGCACAGACGCGTGCAGTCGTCTTCGTCGTCGACATGGGACGGCAGGTAGGCATGCAGGCAGATCAGCTCATCGCTGACCTGGCGCGGGATGCCGAGCTGGCGTGCGATCGCGGCGTTGCGGCCGGTCGCGTCGACGAGCACGCGAGCGCGATGGGTCTGCGCGAACGCTTGCTGCTCGATCTGCCAGATGCCTTCGGCATGTGTGGCGCGCAGCGGGCCGCAGCCGTCGACGAATGTCGCGCCGGCGGCCATGGCCGCTTCGCGCAGGTCCGTGTCGAAGCGATGGCGGTCGAGGTGCCAGCCGGGACCGTTGGGGTCACGCAGGTGGTCGAACCAGACGGGGTCGCCGTCGTCCCAGTGCGAGATGGTGGCGCCACGTTCGGCGTGCCCGGCGGCGAGGAACCGTTCGAACAGACCGAAGCGCTGCAGCAGCACGCGCGCAGCGCCCGGCAGGGATTCGCCGATGCGTGGCGCCACCGCGGCTGCGGTCGACAATGCCGCACGCTCCAGCACCAGCACACGCCGCTGCGCTCCGAGCCGGCACGCCAGCGCCGAGCCCGCGGGCCCGGCGCCGACGATGATCGCGTCCCAGTCGGTGACGCGCATGCGCTCAGATGCTGGTCGTCGGTGTGCCGAGGCGCTCGATCTTGCGCATGGTCGCGTCGGTCGCGGCGCGATCGGCTTCGCTCATGTCCTTGCCGCCCTGGTCTTCGACCTGCATGACCGGCGGGAAGTCGGGATCGTTCTCGATGCCGGGCCTGACCTCGACGATGCCCTGCCGGTCGAAGTGCTTGACCATGTTCACGAGCTGGTTCTGGTAGCCGACGCCGAGCGTGCGGTCCCAGTCGGAGCGGTCGTTGAACGCGGCCAGCCGTTCCGCGCGCGGCAGCTTGAGGTTCATGACGGCGCGGTAGTTTTCCGCGCTGAGCACCTGGTTCGGCACGCGCGCGGGCCAGAACGTCGGCAGGTACGGATCGTAGTCGGGCTGGTAGCCGGAGCGGCAGCTCGCCGTGTCGGTCTGCCACGGAATCGCCATCCAGCGCGTGATCGAGCCGGGCGACTGCGCATAGAGCGGGCCGTTGTAGGACGTGGCCTCGGCCGGCGTCAAGGTCGTGCCGTAATCGGGCTCGGGATTGTCGTTCGCGCGATGGCGCCAGCGGTACGGTTCCAGATACATCGTCGCGTGGCGCACGGGCCAGGTCATCTCGCAGCCGGGATGGAACGCGTCGGCGAGGCAGAACTCCAGCGCCGCGCGATCGAGCATCGCGGGCTGTTCGGCCAGCGGCACCTGGGCGATGTCGCGCGGCGGCTTGGAGTCCGGATCGTAGTCGGCGATGAAGTCGCCGTTGGCCCAGCGGTCGAGCAGATACAGCTGGGTCGTGGTCAGCGCGGTCATCGCGCGCGGAATCGGCGGCATCGGCACGTCCATCGCATCGCCGTAGACCCAGGGCCAGGGCTTCAGCGACGCGTCCTGGTCGGCCGGGTTGCGGAACGCATTGGCGACCGTGCGGCGCAGCTCTTCATAGGTCTTGCCGGGCTGCGACAGCTTGTGCAGATAGGCCGGATCGAGCAGATGCTGCGGCATGCCGTAGCCGAAGCCCGCGGCGAAACCGGCGTTCATCCATTGCAGATCGCACAGCGCACGGAAGATCGGCAGCAGGTCGTTCTGGAACGACGGCCGCAGCGGTGCGGGCAGCTGTCCGGCCTGTACCGACATGTCAGTCATCAGCGCGTACATCGTGCGCACGGATTTCTGCTGCGGACCGTAATTCGGCGGCGCGACGACGACCCAGGCCGGAGCGACGTCGAGCTCGCGGCCGTCGAGCTTCACGCGCGCGGTCACCGGGCCGTCGCTGGTGTCGTCGTACCAGCCGTCGTTGTTCGCGAACGTGACCGGCGGCTTGCCGTCGAACGAAGCCGACTTGCCGTGGCCGCCGAACACGAGCAGATGGCCCTGTGCGTCGGTGCGCAGTTCGCCGAGTTCGACGGCGATACCCATGAACTTGCCGCCGTCGAAACGGTACTTCTTGCCTTGCGCTTCGGGCTTGTCGATGCGGCGCGGGCCCGGCGTGATCGCGAGCTTGTGGCGCTCGGGCAGCGGCACCTTGGCGTTGCGCCGCGTCGACGGCGTGGCCGTCAGCGCTTCGGGAATGTCCAGCGCCAGCTCGAAGTTGTACCAGGCGGCCTTGTGGTTCGCGAGTTCGACGGTCCATTCGATCTCCACACCGTCCTCCATGCACAGCTCGCGCACGACGTTGCCGGCCGCGTCGTAGCCGTAGATGCGGAACTGAGCGACTTCGCGCTTGAGCGCGCCGCTGCGGTCGCGGTAGTAGCCGGGCGGCTGCGGTTCGGGTTCGACGACCTGCGGCCCGAGGTAATAGCCGTCGTCCTTCTTGGAGTTGCCGACGCGGGCAATGCCGATCGACGGATGGATCTTGGCGTAGGCGATGCTCGCCTCGGGCTTCCGGCTACGACTCATGAACTCCCCTCCGATGAGTGTGCGGTTTCCGCGCATCGCGGCGGATGGCGGGCTCGGCGACTCTCGCGCGATTTGCGCAGAGCGTCAAGAAAAAATACAGATAGCGCCATTGAGACTTGTGTATACGAATCACGCAGCCGGGCCATCGGCGCGCAACCTGCACCGCGCGCGCCGCGGCGACGGGCCCGGCTTCGGCCAGATCCGCCGTCACAAACCTAAATGAATGCCCTGTGCGTGAGTACCGAAGCGTCAATCGGCAAGCGCGGCGATCAGCGCGGCAACCTGCTCCGGCCGCCAGCTCTGGCGTATGACACTGCCGCAACCGGCGCCCGTAGCGCTTCCGTCGCGAATTGGACGAAACTCCGGCCCTGTCCTCGCCCGTCACGAAGGCACACTCCATGCCGGAAGAACTCGCTGCTCCCATACGTCCCGTCGCAGCGGCCAGCGTGCCCTGGGAGACTGCGATCGAAGGTACGCGTTTCGGCGTGCGCTACCGGCATCTGAGCGCAGCGCTGCTCGGCGACGGCTATCGCGTCGGCGTCGCGCTGGAAGAACTGGAACCGGGCCGGCAGAGCGCGCCGGCGCACTACCATGTGTTCGAGGAAGAACATCTGTATCTGCTCGAAGGCCGGCTGACCGTGCGCATCGGCGACCGAAGCTACGCGATGCAGCCCGGCGACTACGTCTGCTTTCCGGCCGGTCATGCGGCCGGGCACTGCCTGATCAACGAAGGCGACGCGACCTGCCGCTATCTGATCATCGGCGAGAACGACCCGAACGAAATCGCCGTGTATACGGATTCCAACAAGGTCCTCGTTCGCTCGCTCGGAAGGCGTGCGTTGCTCGATCTTTCGGCGCGCCGCGACTACTGGCAGGGCGAAGATACCGGCGCCGCGATCCCGCCCGATCCACGCGAACCGCTG
Source organism: Lysobacteraceae bacterium SCN 69-320 (assembly GCA_001725155.1). Lineage (GTDB taxonomy): Bacteria > Pseudomonadota > Gammaproteobacteria > Xanthomonadales > Rhodanobacteraceae > Tahibacter. The sequence continues at coordinate 200,901 of MEFP01000003.1, forward strand.
CTGCCGGCGCCGGCGTCACCGTTTCCGCCAGTCGTATCGGCTGCCGTCGAAGCCGAGCGGACGGACGAAGGCCCACGATTCGGTGGACAGGCGCAGCATCTGACCTTTGCGGCCGTCGGCGCGGACTACCGCGTCGGCGTACTGATCGAATCACCTGCGCCCGGCAAGCGGCTCGCACCGCGCCACTATCACCTGTTCGAGGAAGAACATGCCTATGTACTCGACGGCGAGCTGACCTTGCTGCTCGGCGAGGAGCGCCATGTGATGAAAGCCGGCGACTACGTCGCGTTTCCGGCCGGAAGGCCCGTGGCGCATTCGTTTCTCAACAGCGGCGACGGCCCGTGCCGCTATCTGATCATCGGCGAACGCAAGCCTCACGACGTCTGCGTCTATCCGGATTCCAACAAGGTCGCCGTCAACGCGCTGGGCAGCGGGCGCAGCGTGCTCGATCTGTCGGCATCACGGGGCTACTGGGACGACGAATCCGACGTCTGAACCAGCCGATCTTGCGCAGCGCGAGGCCTTAGCTCAGAAACCGCCGGAACTCGTCGACCGCATCTCGGCGCAACCACGGATTGATGTGTCGGTGCTTGATCGGGCCATGGTGCCGGGTGGTCAGGCGGACCAGCCGGGCGCAGTAGTCGATTGCGAAACGATGATCGCGCTTGGTATGCACGATGAAGACCTCGCAGGAGTCGGAACCGGCCGAGTCGCGCAGCAGCTGGCGCAGCTCGGCGCTCAAACTCATCGAGTTTCCCGAACACTGGAAGATGCCGGCTTCCTGAGTGCAGGGCGTGTTGGAATCGGGATTGGTCGTGTCGACCCCGGCATTCCAGTCCCAGGAACTCTCGAAGCCGGCCAGCACGCGCAGGGCTTCAAGCATGACCGCCTTGCGATGGAGCAGGTCCTGCCAGGGCCCCAGTTCGCCGGCGACGCTGGAATAGATGTCGAAGCGCGCGTTCCTCTCGAACACGGTGTCCGGCGCCGCCAGTCCCCAGTCGACCAGCGCATCGAGGAAAACCGCCGGCGGGCGGCCGCGGTTGTGGACTTTCTGCCTTGTCGCTTCGAAGACCCTGGCCATGCGGACTCTCCAGCTTTGCGGATACGCATTGTGCATTTCGCATTGCGCCTGGGAACGCGACGCCTGAACTATCGGCGGCAAACGCCGTGCGGGGACGAAACCGGCTACTCCGAGATGGATTCGCCAGTCTCGGCGGGTTCGATGGCAGCCTTTTCGTCTTTGCGCTGAGCCGCAGCACGCAGCGCCTTGGCTGCGCTGCGCGCGATCTTCTTGCGCGCTTCGTCGGCCTTCTCGCCGTCGAGCACTTCGCGCTTGATGACCTCGTCGACGAGCACCGCGCGTATCTGTTCGACGTCGATGCGCACGTCGGGCGACACGCGGCGCAGCTCGCGGCGAACGACCTCGAGTACCGGATCGGTCTGCAGCATGGCGCCGACGAAGAAACGGCTCAGCGCCTGACGCTGGTTGTGGTACTCGCCGAGAACGGAGCGCACCCAGCCTTCCTTGCACCAGAGGTACAGCAGCTCGAGATCGGCATCGGAACGCGGATTCAGCGCGCAGAAATCGATGTCGACGACGAGTTCATGGTCGATGGGCTTGGCGAATACGACACGATAGACACGCCAGCGCAGGCCGTTGGTCAACAGCACCCATTCGGCCCCCTGGTTCGCCGCATAGTCCACCGCCTGCTTGACGTGCGCGTCCTTGAGGTCCAGCCCTATCGCCTTGACTTCGATCAACGCCTGCAAGATGCCATCGATGCGCGTGGCGAGATCGCAGTAGGTGCCGCGAATCGCGTATTCCGAGGTTACTTCGGCGTATTTGTCGTAGCCGAACACGTCCGCGAGCATGTCCTTGATGATGGTGACCGTGTCGGCTTCGCCGACGTCGCGCTTACGCGCATCGGCGAGCACGGGTTGGAAACGCTTGATCGTCGCGGCCAGCCGCTCGGCTACGCGCTTGGGTATGTTGGCCATGTCTTCCTCCCGATTGCATCAGCAGCACGGCCAGTAACCGCGCCGCGCGGGCCGCTGGGGCGGCCTCGCTGCCTGTCCAGTGCCAAGGCCTTGGGCGGCCTCCTGATCGCTACTGTCATCTGCGGGAGTTTTCTCTCACTGTCACGAAATCCGATCAACGGCCGCTCGCGCCCGGCATCGGACAGCTGGGCACCGGAACCGCATCCGCGGAATCCATAGGCTGGCCGGCCGACGACGACGCTGGCGTTCCGGGCTACCCTCGCTCGCGCGATCGGATCAACGGCGGCAGCGTGATGCTGGACCACGGCTCGACTGCGGAAGAAGTCCAGCCGGACACCCGTCGCCCATCACACACTGCAGGAGCAGCCCCATGTCGACAGCCAACGCACTCGCCTGCCCCGCCTGCGGCCAGCGCTGCCTCAGTGCCTGGGACAAGCTCTGGCTGGGTCCGGCCCGCAGCGTTCGCTGCGGATCCTGCAGCTGTCGGGTTTCCGTGCCTTGGCTGCCGACGCTGGCATTTCTGCTCGTCGGCAACGTAGCGCCCTTCATTCTGCTTGCGCTCGTCTGGCAGCCGCTGCTGCGCCGCTTCGGCTCCGTTTCCTTCGCCGTGTTCGCCATGGGGAGCAGCGTACTGCTATTCGTTTTTGCAGCACTGTCGCTCTGGGCCTACGTGCGCTGGATACCGCTGCTCGTGCGGCAGCGCTGACGCATCGCGCCGCAGGCCTTGCCGACGTCGCCCGCGCCGGCTGATCGATACGGCAGTTCTCAGCGCCAGCGCGCCAGCGCTGCCTGGCTGTAGCGCGGATGCGCGATGCGGCGGCGCGCGGGATCGGGCTCGCCGTTCTTGCCGTCGATCGGGAACACGGTCAGGTGGCGCGGCTGCACGGTGACGGCGGCGCCGGGCTGCAGCGCGCGGCGCTGGGCTTCCTCGCCGCCGAGTTCGGCTTCGAGCGACTGGCCCAGCGACGGCACCTCGAGTTCGACGTGAGCGATGCTGCCGGCCAGGTAGATGTGCCGCACGGTGGCGCGCCAGCCCGATTCGAGCGGCGTCGGCGTCAGCGCGAGATGTTCGGGCCGCACGTAGGCGATTGCGCTGCCGTCGGCGGCGCCGTCCAGGCCGTCGGCCTCCAGGCGCTGGTCGCCGGCGACGAGGCGGCCGCTCTGGATGCGCACGGGCAGCTTGTTCGACTTGCCGATGAACTCGAACACGAACGGCGTGGCCGGCTGCTGGTAGATCTCCTCGGGCGTACCGACCTGCTCGATGCGGCCGCGGTTCATGACGACGACGCGGTCGGCCAGTTCCAGAGCCTCCTCCTGGTCGTGCGTCACGAATACCGTGGTCAGGCGCATTTCCTCGTGCAGATGGCGCAGCCAGCGTCGCAGCGAAACGCGCACCTGCGCATCGAGCGCGCCGAACGGTTCGTCGAGCAGCAACAGTTCCGGCTCGATCGCCAGCGCGCGTGCGAGGGCGACGCGCTGGCGCTGGCCGCCTGAGAGCTGCGCCGGATAGCGCTGGGCCAGACCGTCCAGCTGCACGCGCCTGATCAGCTTGTCGACGCGGTCGGCGATCTCGGCCTTGCTCGGCCGCCGCGCGCGCGGGCGCACGCGCAGGCCGAACGCGACATTCTCGAACACGGTCATGTGGCGGAACAGCGCGTAGTGCTGGAACACGAGACCGACGCCGCGGTCGCGCGCGCTGACCCGCAGCAGATCGCGGCCGTCCTGGGTCAGCTCGCCGGAGTCCGGAAAATCCAGTCCGGCAAGGATGCGCAGCAAGGTCGTCTTGCCCGAGCCGGACGGGCCGAGCAGCGCGACGAATTCGCCCGGCGCGATGCTCAGGCTGACGTCGTCGAGGGCACGGAATTCGGCGAAGCGGCGCGCGAGGTGGGTGATGGCGATCGTCATGTCAGTGTCCGCGCGGCGCGCGGGCGGCGAGTTCCGAGCCGTAGCGCCATTCCAGGAAAGTCTTGAGGCAGAGCGTGACCAGCGCCAGCAGCGCGAGCAGCGAGGCGACGGCGAACGCGCCGGCGTAGTTGTAGTCGTTGTAGAGGATCTCGACGTGCAGCGGCAGCGTGTTGGTCAGCCCGCGGATGTGGCCGGACACGACCGAGACCGCGCCGAACTCGCCCATCGCGCGCGCATTGCACAGCAGCACGCCGTAGAGCAGCGCCCAGCGGATGTTCGGCAGGGTCACGCGGAAGAAGATCTGCCAGCCGCTCGCACCGAGCACGCGCGCGGCTTCCTCCTCGTCGCTGCCCTGGGCCTGCATCAGCGGGATCAGTTCGCGCGCGACGAACGGCAGGGTCACGAAGATCGTCGCGAGCACCAGGCCCGGCACGGCGAAGATCAGCTTGATGTCATGGGCCTGCAGCCAGGGGCCGAACCAGCCCTGGGCGCCGAACAGCAGCACGTAGATCAGGCCCGAGACCACCGGCGAGACCGAGAACGGCAGGTCGATCAGCGCGCCGAGCAGGGCTTTGCCGCGGAAATCGAAATGCGTCATCGCCCAGGCCGCGGCGACACCGAACACCGTATTCAGCGGCACGGCGATCACGGCGACGAGCAGGGTCAGCTTGATCGCGGCCAGCGCTTCCGGATGCGCAATCGCGTCGACGTAGGTACCCAGCCCCTTGCGCAGCGCCTCGACGAAGACCGCGGCGAGCGGCAGCAGCAGGAACAGCAGCAGGAACCCCAGCGCGACCGCGATCAGCAGGCCGCGGACGACGCGGCGGCCGACAGGACGGGAACGCAGGTCGGGAAGGACGGCGGCCATGTCAGCGCTCCGCCCAGCGGCGGCTCCAGCGCTGCAGCAGGCTGATCGCGAGCAGCAGCAGGAACGACAGCACGAGCATGATGACGCCGACCGCGGCCGCGTCGGCGTATTTGAATTGTTCGAGCTGCTTGACGATGACCAGCGGCAGGATCTCCGACTTCATCGGAATGTTGCCGGCAATGAAGATGACCGAACCGTATTCGCCGACCGCGCGCGCGAGCGCGAGCGCGAAGCCGGTCAGCAGCGCCGGCAGCAGCAGCGGGAACAGCACGCGCACGAAGGTCTGCAGGCGGCTGGCGCCGAGCGAGGTCGCGGCTTCCTCGATGTCGCGGTCCAGCGCTTCGAGCACCGGCTGCAGGGTGCGCACGACGAACGGAAAGCCGACGAAGATCATCGCGATCAGCACGCCGAGCGGTGTGAAGGCGACCTTGATGCCGAACGGCGCGAGCCAGCTGCCGACCCAGCCGTTCGGCGCGTACAGCGCGGTCAGCGCGATGCCGGCGACCGCGGTCGGCAGCGCGAACGGCAGATCGACCAGCGCGTCGATGAGACGCCGGCCCGGAAACCGGTATCGCACCAGCACCCAGGCCACGAGCAGGCCGACGGCCGCATTGATGACGGCCGACAGCAGCGCCGCGCCGAAGGACAGGCGCAGCGCCGCGAACACCGGCGGCGCGCTGACGATCTTCCAGAGCCCGGCCGCACCGATGCCCGACGCCTTCACGGCCAGCGCGGCGAGCGGCAGGAGCACGATGAGGCCGAGGTAGGCCAGGGTGTAACCCAGGCTCAGGCCGAATCCGGGCAGTACGCGCCGCGCCATCGCTTACTGACCGACGCCGAGCTGGTCGAACACGCCGCCGTCGGCGAAATGCGCGGCCTGGGCCTGCTTCCAGCCGCCGAACTCGGCGATCGTGAACGTGGCGACCTTCGGGAACACCGCGGCGTACTTGGCCGCCGCCTTCTCGTCGTAGGGCCGGTAATAGTGCTTGCCGGCGATCTCCTGCGCCTGGGGCGTGTAGAGGAAATTCAGATAGGCCTCGGCCACCGCGCGCGAGCCGCGCTTGTCGACGACCTTGTCGACCACGGCGACCGGCGGCTCGGCCAGGATGGAGATCGACGGCACGACGATCTCGAACTGGTCCTTGCCGAGCTCCTGGCGCGCGAGCAGCGCTTCGTTCTCCCAGGCCAGCAGCACGTCGCCCTGGCCGCGCTGGACGAAGGTCGTGGTCGAGCCGCGCGCGCCGGTATCGAGCACGGGCACGTGCTTGAACAGCGCGGCCACGAACTCTCTGGCCTTGGCTTCGTCGCCGCCGGGCTGCTTGAGCGCATAGCCCCAGGCGGCCAGGTAGTTCCAGCGCGCACCGCCGGAAGTCTTGGGATTCGGCGTGATGACTTCCACACCCGGCTTGATCAGATCGTTCCAGTCCTTGATGCCCTTGGGATTGCCCTTGCGCACGAGGAAGACGATGGTCGAGGTGTACGGCGTCGAGTTGTGCGGCAGGCGCTGCTGCCAGTCAGGCTTGATCAGCCCCTTGTCGGCGATCACGTCGATGTCGTAGGCCAGCGCGAGCGTGACCACGTCGGCTTCGAGGCCGTCGATGACCGAACGCGCCTGCTTGCCCGAACCGCCGTGCGAGGCATTGATCGTGACGGTGTCGCCCTTGTCCTTCTTCCACTGCGCCGCGAACGCCGCGCTGACGTCCTTGTACAGCTCGCGCGTCGGGTCGTAGGAGACATTGAGCAGCGAGACGTCCGCCGCCTGGGCGCCGGCGGCGGCTACGCCGAGCCAGAGCAGGGAACCGAGCAAGGTGCGGCGCAGGTTGGTCAGCATGGCGGGTCCGATGATCCAGAGGAGTTGGCGGCAGCCTAATGCCCGGCCGGTTAAGCCGGAATTGACGCGCCGTTATCACCTTATGCCATGTGCCGCACTGCAAAAAAAAGCAGCCTCGAACCCCGGCTGCAGGCTCGCCTCGTTGCAGCCCCCGCCGGCAGCCCGCCGCCGCAGGGGAAATCACCATGAGCACACTCGTCCTGTCCCAGGGGTTCCAGTGGAAGCGCAGCTCCGCGATCAGCGCCACCCTCGCCCTTCATGCCCTGGCCGCGCTCGCGGTGCTGGCACCGCCGGCCTATATCGCGGCGCAGAAGGCCGCGGATCCGCCGGTGCAGGCCATCACGGTCAAGCGCGAGGAACCGCCGCCGCCCCCGCCGCCGCCCCGGCCGATTCCGATCAAGCACATGCCCAAGACACCGGTCGTGCAGCCCGTCGCGCCGCCGCGGCCCGAACCGGTGCGCGCCGATCCGGTCGTGACGGCGCCGACAGAGATGTCCTACCCGGCCGCGCCCGAGCCGGAACTGCCTGCCGCATCGACCGGAGCGGCCGAGACCGCCCCAAGTGCAATGGGCTACGGGAAGGTCAAGCCTGTGCCGTATCCACCGATCGCCAAGCGCCAGCGCATGGAAGGCACCGTGATCCTGCGCGTGCTGGTCGGCGCCGACGGCGTGCCGCAGAGCATCGACATCGAACGCTCCTCGGGTCATTCGCTGCTGGACCGTGCCGCGAAGGACGCCGTCATGAAGTGGCGCTTCGAACCCGGCACGCGTAACGGCCAGCCGTTCGCCGCCTACGGCCTCGTGCCGATCGCGTTCAAATTGACCGAGCTCTGACCCGTTCGCCCCGCAGGCGGCCGCTGCAGGGACGCAGTGGCCGCCTGCCCTTGAACCGTGAGTTGCCGGTCAGCTGCGGGCGATGCCTGCCGATGCGCAATCGCCGCATCGCGCGGCCGCTTGAAAATCCGTCGCGCAGGCCGGGATCATGCGCCCATGATCCGACTCCAGACCTATGCCGCGTTCGCCGGCCTCCTCGCCGCCGCCGGCAATGCCCCGGCCGCGCTGCTCGTGACCACGACCGCCGACACCGTCGCCAACGACGGCGCCTGCAGCCTGCGCGAAGCCATCACCACGGCCAACACCGGCGTCGCCTCCGGCGCGGCGGCCGGCGAATGCGGCGCCGGCCAGACGCCGCCGTTCGACCAGATCGACCTGCCGGCCGGCAGCCACCGGCTGCAGCGCAGCGGACCGGTCGACGACAGCAATGCCGCCGGCGACCTGGACATCCGACGCGTCGGCATCGCCCTGATCGGCGCCGGCGCCGATGTCACCGAGATCCGCGGCGACCGCAACGAGCGCGTACTCGACGTCGGCGCCGGACAGCCTCCGCCTACACCCGGCAGTGCGCCGGTGCGCATCGCCGGCGTGACGATACGCAACGGCACGGACACCAGCGGCGGCGGCGTGCGCAGCGCCGCCGGGTGGCCGCTGGCAATCGAGGCCAGCACGCTGGCCAACAATTCGGCCGGCTTCGGCGGCGGCATCGCCGCGAATGGCCCGCTGCAGCTGCGCGCGAGCACCTTGCACGGCAACACGACGAGCGATGCGGCCGGTCCCGGCGGCGGCGGTCTGTACTACGCCGGCACGGCGGCGGCCGAGCTGCGCAACGTCACGTTCAACGCGAACGAGAGCCTGACCGACGGCGGCGCGATACGGCTCGCCGGACCGGCGCTGCTCAACAACGTGACGGCATCGGGCAATACCAGCGACGCCGACTTCAACGACAGCGGCGACGGCGCGATCGCGGCGACTGCCGTCGTCGACCTCGCCAACACGCTGCTCGCGGCCAACATCGACTTCAGCATCCTCATCGGCGGCGCGGTCAGTCCCGACTGCAGCGGCGGTTCGGCGCAGTGGAGTTCGCGCGGCTACAACCTGATCGGCAATACCGGCATGGCCTGCCAGATCACGGCGCAGGCCGGCGACCAGTTCGGCACATCGGCGCAGCCGCTGAATCCGCGTCTGTTGCCCTTCGGGCCCTACGGCGGAACCACCGAAACGCAGATGCCGGCCGCCAACAGCACGGCCGTGGATCGCGGCGGCAGCGCAGCGGCGGCCTGCGAAACCGTCGACCAGCGTGGCGTGGCGCGGCCGATCGGCGCAGCCTGCGACATCGGCGCGGTGGAATCCGACGACCGCATCTTCAGCGACGGCTTGCAGGCGCCGTGACGGCTCAGGCGTCGGGCCGGCGCCGCGAGGACAGCGCGCCGCCGTCGTCGTCCCAATAGCCGAACCAGCGCCGCGCGATGTATTTGTAGAGGCGCTTGCCGCTGGCCTTCCAGGTGCGTGCGAGCCACGAGCGCCGCGCGAGCAGGCGGCGCTCCACCGGCGTCAGCGCCTGCGGACAGTAGCTGCGCTTGTGCTTGAGCAGATGGCGCAGATCCTCGCGCGCGAGCAGGCGGAACCAGCTGCCGCGGTGCCGGCTGAGCCAGCAGATCTGGAAATCCAGCACGGCCGGCGAACCGTCGGCGCGGACCAGCCAGTTCGGTTCCTTGGCCAGATCGTTGTGGGCCAGGCCGCGCGCACGCAATGCGCGCAGCAGGCGATGCGCCTGGCGATACCAGCGCGGATCGCGCGGCTGCGCCGACTGCATCGGCGCGCCGGCGATGTAGCTGCGTTCGAGAACCTGTCCGTCCCAGCGCCGCAGCTGCGGCACGCCGTCGAGCCCCTGCAGCCGCTGCAGACCGCGCGCCTCATGCCGTGCGGCCCAGCGCGCGAGGCCGCGCAACAGCCAGTGCGCGCTGCGCGTGTCGCGACGCACGAAGATCTCGTCGCCGACTTGTACGCGCTCGATATGCCCAAACGTATCGGCCTTGAGGAGTTCGCGGGTTTCTGCCGGACTATGCGTCATCGCCGCAGCGTAGCATGGGGCGCCGCGCCGGCCTGTCATCGGGAGTGGAAGCAATGATGATTGCGCTGTACGTGCTGGCCGCCGCCATGATCGTCGTCGGCCTGTTCGGCACCGTGCTGCCGGCGCTGCCCGGCGTGCCGCTGATGTTCGCCGGCATGTTCCTCGCGGCCTGGGCCGGGCATTTCGTCTATGTGGGACCGCTGACTCTCGGCCTGCTCGCCCTGCTCTGCGCGCTGGCGATCGCCGCCGACATCGTCGCCGGCCTGCTCGGCGCGCGACGCGTCGGCGCCAGTCGCTGGGCGCTGGTCGGCGCCGGCATCGGCACATTGGTCGGTTTCTTCTTCGGCCTGCCGGGCCTGATCCTCGGCCCGTTCGTCGGCGCGCTGGCCGGCGAGCTGATCGCCGGCAGCACCGTGCGGCGCGCGACCCACGTCGGCGTCGGCACCTGGCTCGGCATGCTGTTCGGAACACTGGTCAAGGTCGCGCTCGCATTCGCGATGCTCGGCGTGTTCGCGTTCGCGCTGCTGATACCGGCGACCTGATACGGTCGGCCGGCGCCGGAGCGGCCGGCACGACCGCGACGAGCGTCGGTGCAATCACGGAGCCGCCGCGAGTTCGCGCAGATCCTCGGCCACGACGTCCGCCGTCGCGACGACGATCAGCGCAGCGCCGCGCAGGCGCCCCGCTTCGCTGCGCCATTGCAGTTGCCCAGTACGCAACCCGTAGTTGCGCACGGCGGCCTGCGCCTCGGGCGAGGCCGACGGCCCGCTCCCTCCGATCGCCGGCACCGGCACGTCGATGCGCACGGGCACGGCGACGATTTCCACGGCGCTGCCGGCGGGCCAGTTGCGGCGCAGTCGTGCGCGCGTGGATTCGTCGAGCGACTGCGCGCCGGCGACGACGACGGCGCGATACGGCAATTCCTCGCGCCGGCTGCGCAGTTCGCCGTCTGCATCGCGCAGGCGGCGGAACCAGACATAGCCGGCGCTGGCCTCGACCGGCAGCGGCGTAGTGCCGGCGAACAATTCGCTCAGACGCCGCAGCCAGCGCGGCCGCCGTGCGAGGCCGCAACTGTCGACGACGAGGCGGCTGCCGCGGTCGAGCACATCGACCGGCAGCGGCGGAAACTCGTCGCGCGCGAGCGTGCGTTCCAGGGTCTGCAGACTCGCGAGTTCGCCGGCCGCGAACACCGGCACGCGCAGTCCCTGCCATTGCGAGCCGTGCGCGACGAGACGCACGCGCCCCCAGGGCTGCGCGCCGCGCAGCGGCGAACGGCGCAGGAATTCGCGCACGTCGGCCAGGCTGCGCGCCGTGGTCACGAGCACGCCGGCCTCGGCCGGGCGCGCGGCGTAGTAGTCGCGCGCCGCGGCGAAGAACGCATGCCCTGGATTGTCGTCGGCCAGAACGAACGTCACGTCGGTACGGGCGGCCGCAGCCGCGCCGGCCAGCGACGCGGCGAACACGACGAACGCCATTCGCAGCGCTCGCCTCATGGCCGCAGCGCCACGGCGCGCTGCAGCAGCGCATCGGGATAGTCGCTGAAGCCGCGCGGATCGACGAGCACGGCGTAGCGGCCGAGACTCAGCAGCACGCTGCGCTCCTGCTCCAGCCAGATGCGCAGATCCGGCCGCAGCTGCAGCAGTCGCCGGTAGGCCGCGCTGTCGCGGCGTATGCGCAGCAAGGGCTGGCCGTCGCGCCAGGCCAGATCGACCAGGGTGTCGCCGCGCTCGCGGAATTCGCGTCCGCCGATGACGCGCACGGGCGCGGCGTTCGCCGCGATGGTCTGCTGCAACGCGGGCTGCAGCGCCGCGGCCAGCAGCAAGGCATTGCCGCTGCCGCTGGCATAGCTGGCCACCTGCGAGGCGCGCTGCGGCAAGGGCTGGTCGACCTGGGTCGACGGCTGCTGCGTGCGCACCGCATCGTCGACGGCGACGAAGGCCGTGTACGGCGTCAACAGGCCGTAGTCCAGGCCGAGCTTCGTGATATCACGGCGCAGATTTTCCCGGTCGCCGTCCTCCGCGCCGAGATCCATGCGGTCGGCCAGCACGTTGCGCGCCCACAAGGTACGCAGCGGTGCGTTGGCCTGCGACACGTCGGCCGCCGCGGCCACGTCGATCACGGCTTCATACGGTCCACGTCCGCTCTGCGCGCGCAGATGAATGCGGCCCTGCGCGGTACCGCGATATTTGCCGACCAGCACGACCGGCCGTTGGGCGAACAGATCGGGCACGGGCATCGGCGACACGTCGTAGGCATCGAAGCCTTCGAACGTCACCGCGATGCCGCTGAGCAGCGGCTGCTCGATGTAGCGGCGGAACGCCTGCGCCTGCGGCCGGCCTTCGTCGAGGTTCTCGATCATCACGGCCTCGCCGGCGCCGGCGCGCGCGATGCGCTGGATCACCGCCTTGTCGACCGAGGCGCCGACACCGAAGGCGAACGTGCTGGCCTCGCCGAGCCGGCTGCGGATCAGCCGCGACACCGCCTCGCCGGCGACGATGCCGCCGTCGGTCACGACGACCACGGAGCGTGCGACGCCGGCGCTGCGCGGCAAGGCATAGGCAGCCCGCAGAGCGCTCAGCAGATCGGTCCCGCCGCCGCCGTTTGCTGCGTCGATGAAACGCAGCGCGCGCTGCAGATTGTCCGGCGTGCCGGCCAGCGCAGCCTTCGCGTCGAGCGTGGACGCGGCGCCGGCGAACAGCACGACGTTGAAACGATCCTGTGCCCGCATGCCGGCCAGCAGTTCGCGCAGCACGAGCTTGGCCAGATCCAGCGGCGCGCCCGCCATGGAGCCCGACACGTCGACGACGAACAGGTATTCGCGCGCGGGCACCTGCTCGGGCAGCACGGATGCGGGCGGCTGCAGAGTCAGCAGGAAGAACTGCTCCGGTGCGCCCGGAAACAGCTGCAGCCCGCCGGCGACCGCATCGCCGGCGTAGCCGAAGCGCAACACGAAATCGCGTGTCGCCGCCTGGGCCTCGTCGGGCGCGAAGGTCACCCGCGCCTGGCGCGCGCCGCTGCGTTGCACCTCGATGCGATGGGAAGGACTGGCGATGTCCGCGAACGGCGCCGCACCGCGCAGGCGTAGGGCCAGCGCGAAACTGTAGTCGGTGACTTCGGCGGCGGCCGACGTCCTGACGGCCGCCTGTGCGGCGGACTCGCCGCCGCCCGGCGCGCCGCGCGTGGTCGGCAGAAAGAACTCGTAGACGCCTTCGCGCGGCCGCAGCAGTTCGCTGTACTGCAGCGCGACCTCGATGCGGTCGCCCGGCAGGATGTTGGCCAGGCGCATGCGGAACACGCCTTCGGCCTGCTGTTCCAGCAGCGCAGTGTTGCGGCCTTCCGACCTGGCCGCATCGTAGCCGGCCCGCGCCTGCTGCTTCTCGCGGATCACGCCGCGCACCGTACGTTCGCCGACGCGCAGGGTCAGGCCGCTGACGGCGGCCCGGGTCGAGGCCGGAAACACGTAAACCGCCTCGATCGGCACGTTGCCGCGATTTTCGAACACCTGATGCAACTCGACCGCCGCGATGGCGCCGACGATGTCGACATCGGCGCGCGTCTGCAGCAGAGGCAGGCGTTCGACCCGGGCGGCGGGGCCGCCGAGCACCTGGAAATACGGCGTCTCTGCGGCTGCCGCCAGCGCTGCGGCCGACAGCGCCAGCAGCGCCGCCAGACAGCGACCCACACTCCATCCCCACGACTGTCCGTGCATGTGAATTCTCCGGGCGGGTTTCTTCTGCGGGACCGGCGTCGACGACGGCATGACCAACGACCTAGCAGACGGGCAATCACTGCAAGATCGTCGCAACCTCCAGCCTATGGGCAGCGGCGCGCCGCTGCGCGACACTGCAGCGACCACCGGAGGAACTCCCCATGTCTCGCCTGCAACGCCTCGCCCTCGCCGGGCTGCTCGCCTTCGCCCTGCCCGCCTTCTCTGCCGACGACTGGGTCGCACGCAGCAATGCCAACGCCCAGTCGGTGCTCAAGGTGCTCGCCGATTTCAGTCCGGAATCGGCCAGCAGCCTCGGCCTGCCGGGTTACGACGAAGGCGTGTTCGACCTCAGGCCCGGCGTCAACGACCGTTTCCGTGCGGCCTCGGCTGCGGCCAAGGCGCAGCTCCAAGCGCGCCGCAGCAGCGAGAGCGACGCGCGCGTGCTGCAGGATCTGGACATCATGATCGCGGCGACCCAGCGCCAGATCGACAGCAGCCGCATCAACGAGAAATACCTGCTGCCGTATTTCGACATCGGCCAGGCCGTATTCCGCGGCGAGTTCGGCCTGCTGCAGGACGAAGTCGCGCCAGCGCGGCGCAAGGCCGCGCTGGTCCGGCTCAAGCGCTATACCGGCCTGGAGCACGGCTATACGCCGATCACCGAACTGGCCAAAGCGCGCTTCGAGGAACAGGCCGGCAACGCCGCGCTGCTCGGCCCGGTCAAGCAGCAAGTGGAAAAAGCGCTGGCCGGCACGCCGCAGTACATCAAGGGCCTGCGCGACCTTTACGCCAAGTACGGCATCAAGGGCGCCGACAAGGCGCTGGACACGCTGGAAGCGCAGCTCAAGGACTACGACAACTGGGTGCGCGAACGCGTGCTGCCGCGCGCGCGCGACGATTTCCGGCTGCCCGCAGAGCTGTATGCGGACAACCTGCGCAACGTCGGCCTGGACATTCCGCCCGAGGCGCTGATGCAGAAGGCGCGCCTGTCGTATGCGGAAATCCGCAACGAGATGCAGGCCATCGCGAGCCAGATCGCCGTCCAGCGCAAACTGCCCGACAGCGACTACCGCGCCGTGATCAAGGCGCTCAAGCAGGAGCAGATCGCGCCCGACCAGGTCGAGGCGACGTATCACGAAGTCATAGCTCGAGTCGAAGAGATCATCCGCCGCGAGCACATCGTCACCCTGCCGCAGCGCCCGATGCAGATGCGCCTGGCCTCGGCCGCCGAAACCGCGGCGCAGCCGGCGCCGCACATGGATCCGCCGCCGCTGATCGGCAACAAGGGCGAGCGCGGCACCTTCGTGCTGACCGCCGGCAATCCCGGCAGCGACGGCAAGTCCGACGGCTACGACGACTTCAGCCACAAGGGAGCGACCTGGACCCTGACCGCGCATGAAGGCCGTCCGGGCCACGAGCTGCAGTTCACCGCGATGGTCGAACGCGGCGTGTCGCTGGCGCGCAGCGTGTTCGCGTTCAACAGCGTGAACGTCGAAGGCTGGGCGCTGTATGCGGAAGCCGAGACCAAGCCCTACGAACCGCTGGAAGGCCAATTGTTCGCCCTGCAGGCGCGCCTGCAGCGCGCCGCGCGCGCGATCCTCGATCCGATGCTCAACCTCGGCCAGATCACGCGCGAACGCGCCCACCAGGTGCTGACCGACGAGGTCGGCCTGTCCAACGGCATGGCCACGCAGGAAGTCGACCGCTACACCTTCCGCGCGCCGGGCCAGGCGACGAGCTATTTCTACGGCTATACGCGGCTCATGGAACTGCGCGCGCAGACCGAGATCGCGCTCGGCGACAGGTTCGACCGCCAGAAGTTCAACGACTTCGTGATCGGACAGGGCCTGCTGCCGCCGGAGCTGCTGGCCAAGGCCGTGGCGGAAGAATTCATTTCGCAGCAGGTGAAATAAAGGGAAAAGTCCACCCCGGCTCGCCGCCGAGCCGGGGTGGATCGTCCGCGCAGGTTGCGGTGAGCGCAGCGAAGCGCAACGTCACGGAATCTCCGCCGGCCGGATCATGGCACCGCGATCGAACACGATCGGAGCAGACGGCGAGCGGCGCAGCACTCCGTCGTTTCGACCAGGGCCTTTCGATCAGGACACACCTCGACGTTGCGGTTCGCTGCGCTCACCGCAACCTGCGCCGCCGCGCCGTCATTTCCGCTCATTCCTGCGGCAGCAGCAGGATCTTGCCGTCGCGTTCGCCGGCCGCCGCGGCGGCGACGGCCTGTTTGATCTGGCTCAGCGGATACGTCGCCTGCACCGGCGCACGCAGCTGGCCGCTCGCGATCAGCGCGCCGATTTCGCCGAAAACTTCGGCGCGGCGCTGCGGCGTCGCGGTGCGGAACCATTGCGACAGCCAGAAGCCGCGCAAGGTGATGTCGCGGAAGATGAACGACGCCGGCGAAATCTGGCACGGCTCGCCGCTCATCGCGCCGTAGTTCAGCAAGGTGGCGCCTTCGGCGAGGCAGCGCGCGAGGTTTTCGGTCGACGCGCCGCCGACCGCATCGATGCCGAGCCGGATCGGCGCGGAATTCGTCGCCTCGGCCACACGCTTGGCCAGCTTGTCGCCGTCGACGAGCACGATCTCGCCACCCGCCGCCTTGACGCCGGCCACGGCCGATTCGCGCCGTACGATGTTGACGCAGTGGATGCCGCGCGCCTTCGCGATGCCGATCAGATAACTGCCGACCGCGGAATTCGCCGCGTTCTGAATGACCCAGTCGCCGGGCTTCAGCGCGACGAAATCGCTGAGCATCAGCAGCGCCGTCGGCGGATTGATCGCGAGCATCGCAAGCTGCTGTACGTCGGCTCCGGCCGGCAGCGCGATCAGCCCCTTTGCTTCGGCGATCAGGTGCGTGCGCCAGGTGCCGCTGCCGACCGGCAGCAGCACGGTGCGGCCCTGCCAGCCCGCATCGACGCCGTCGCCGAGCGCGACCACGCGGCCCACGCCTTCGTTGCCGCCGATGGCCGGCAGCGGCGGCAGCAGGCCGTACTGGCCGGTCAGGGTCAGCACGTCGGACGGATTGATCGGCGCAGCGAGCACCTCGATGAGCACCTGACCCGCGGCCGGCGGCGGCAAGGTCATCTCGACGATGTCGATGACGTCCTGCGGCACCGGGCCGCGCTCGGCATATTCGGCCTTCTTCATGGGCAATCTCCGCGAACGGGACGGATGCGGCAGCGGCTCAGAGGATGTCCGCCGGAACGACGTAGAGCAGGATCGAAAAGAAATGCAGGATGCTGCCGAGCAGCACGAAACCGTGCCAGATCGCATGACTGAACGGCAGGCGCCGCCAGAGATAGAACGGCACGCCCAGCGTATAGGCCGCGCCACCGAGGAACAGCAGCCAGAGACCGCCGCCGGGTACGCTTTCGAGCAGCGGGCCGAGCGCGGCCAGCGCGCTCCAGCCCATGCCGATGTAAAGCGCGACTGCGGCACCGCGGAAACGCTTCAGCGGCGACAGCTCGCAGACGATGCCGAGCAGCGCGAGCCCCCAGACCACCCCGAACAGCAGCCAGCCGTAGCTGCCGTGCAGGCTGATCAGGGTGTAGGGCGTGTAGGTGCCGGCAATCAGCAGATAGATCGCGACGTGGTCCAGTGCGCGCAGGGTCGGCTTGGCGACCTCGTTCGGAATGCCGTGGTACAAGGTCGACGCGGTGTACAGCAACACCAGGGTCGCGCCGAATACGGCCACGCTGGTGACGTGCCAGGCATTGCCGTCCAGGACGGCGAACGCGACGAGCACGGCCAGTCCGGCGATGCTGAGCACGATGCCGACGCCGTGGATCGCGCTGGAAATGATTTCCTCGAGCAGCGAATAACGCGGGCTGGCAGCAGCGACATTTGTCATGACGGCGCCCTCGGCAATCACCTGGTGGACTCGGCGAACATAGCGCAGGCCGCCGCAAAAATCCAAACGATCGTTTGACACTTCGACCAAGGTCGTCCGGCGCGCGACCGAGGGCGCCGCAAGCCCGCGGGTCAGGCGCGCAGCCGCGCCTGGTCGCGGATGCGGCGCAGGTAGTCGAGCACGCGGCTGGACAGGCTGACCTCGCGGGGCGCCTCCACTGCATGCCGGCGCAAGCGCAGCGGCTCCAGATGCAGCTCGCGGTGACGGTCGAGCGCGGCGAACAGCGCGCGGCGCAGCAACTCGCGCACCAGCGGCTTGGGCAGGAAACGGAACACCTGCCCCTGGTTGATCAGGTCGATCAGCAGACGACCGTCGCGCAGCGAGGAGCAGGCGATCGCCAGGGTGCGCGGGCTGG
Organism: Lysobacteraceae bacterium SCN 69-320; assembly: GCA_001725155.1. GTDB lineage: Bacteria > Pseudomonadota > Gammaproteobacteria > Xanthomonadales > Rhodanobacteraceae > Tahibacter. The sequence goes on from MEFP01000003.1 coordinate 218,390, forward strand.
CCTGCTTGAGCAGCTTCAGGGCGCCTATGACGTCGTCGCTGCTGTGGCGCAGCTCGGCCAGGATCACGCCGTACTCGCGCGCCTCGATGCGCGCCAGCGCAGCCTCGACGCTGACCGCCGGCACGACGAGCGCGCCGGGCGGCAGCAGCTCGCGGACCAGGGTCACGGTCATCGGGTCCTCGTCGAGCACGAGCACGGCGGCCGGCGGCGCCGCATCGACCACGGCCGGCGTGGCCGCGGCCGGAACGGCGCGCGGCGCGCCAGGCGCCAGGCGCGCGAATTCGTCGGCGGCAATCTGCGCGGCCTCGGCGATGGTCTGCTGCAGGCGCGCGGCATCCCAGGGTTTTTCGAGGAAGCGGAAGATCTCGCCGTCGTTGACGGCCGCCTCGACCGCAGCGAGATCGGCATAGCCGGTCAGCAGCAGCCGCATGCTGCGCGGCGAGTGGTCGCGGATCTGGCGCAGCAGATCCACGCCGCTGATCGTCGGCATGCGCTGGTCGCTGACCACGACATGCACCGGCCGCGTGCGCACCCAGTCCAGCACCTGCACCGGATCGGTGGTCGCGAGCACCTCGTAGCGGCTGCGCAGCAGCAGCGACAGCGAACGCAGGATGCGTTCCTCGTCGTCGATCAGCACCACACAGGGTTTGTCGGGATTCATGCAGCAGCCTGCGGCGGATTCGGAGCCAGCGGCAGGGCGACCACGAAGCGCGTGCCCGAGGGCGGGTTCGACGTCGCCGCGATGCGACCGCCGTGGGCCTGAACGATCTGCTGGCAGATGGACAGGCCCAGGCCGGTGCCCTGGCCGACCGGCTTGGTCGTGAAGAAAGGTTCGAAGATGCGCGGCAGCACGTCGGCCGGAATGCCGCGGCCGTTGTCCTGCACCGCGATCAGCGCGTAGCCGCCGAGAGTCTGCGTGCGGATCACGATCTGGCCTTGGTCATGGTCGATGGCCTGCGCGGCGTTGCTGACGAGATTCAGCAGCACCTGGTTGATCTGCGCCGGCGCGCAGCGCAGCGGCGGCACCTCGCCGTAGCGGCACTGCACCTGCACGCCGCGCTTCTTCAGCAGATGGCCGGTGATGCGCAGCGCCGCGTCGATGAGGCCGTGCAGATCGACCGCATCGGTATGCGCCGCGTCGACGCGCGAGAAATCCTTGAGATTGCCGACCAGGTCGGCGATCTGGCCGACGCCGTGCACCGTGTCGTCGAGCAGCGCGCCGAGATCGCCGAACAGCGCCGGGTCGAAAGCGGCGCGCGCCGCGGCCAGGCGCTCGGCGCGCTGCTGCCAGTCGGCCGCGTCGCCGTCCGTCGCCGCATCGAGCAGCGCCGCAGCGGCATTCGCGAGCTCGGCCGCGCCGGGCAGCAGGTCGCGCGTCATGCTCAGATTGTTCTGCACATAGCCCAGCGGCGTGTTGATCTCGTGGGCCAGGCCGGCGACGAGCTGGCCCAGGGCCGCGAGCTTTTCCGACTGCACCAGGCGATGCTGCGACGCCTTGAGCCGGCGATACGCCGATTCCAGTTCCTGCGCGTGCTGGCCGACCTGGGTTTCCAGTGCGCGCAGCACGTCGAGCACCACGCCCATGCCGGCATAGCGCCCGTGCAGATCGAGCACGACGAAGTCTTCGGTGATCGGCCGGCGCAGATGGCGGCCGATCAGCTGGCCGGCGGCCTCGATGCTGCTGTCGATGCGCAGAGCCAGCGGGCGGGCGTCGAACAGGGTCGTGACCGTACGGCGGCCGTGCAGCTCGCGGCCGTACGGCGCCATGTAGACGCGCAGCATGAGTTCATGACGGGTGATGCAGCCGAGCAGGCGTCCGGCGCTGTCGACGACCGGCAGCGACAGCAGCGCCGCGTTCTCCTTGTCGAGAAAACGTTCGCCGGCCTCGGCGACGGTGCACTGCGGCGTCAGCGGCGTCACCGGCAGCACCAGCGCGGCGAGGGCGAGCTCGCCGCCATGCACCGCGGGATCGGCCGTGGAAGTCGGCGAAGGCTGATTCATGACGGGGACAGGACGCGCTACCACAACACGTCCAGGCTAGCGCGTGCATGCGTCACGCAGATGACGCGCGCGGCTCAGGCGTGACGGCGTACACCGCCGCTGGCGCTGTCGCCGCACACAGATCCGCGTCGCCGCGGCGGCAGGGCCGCGGCAAGCGGTTCGCCAAAGAAAACCCGTAGCCCGAGGCTGCGGATCGGCGGTTCAGCGCTCGCTGATGACGAACTTGCCGAAGTCGATGCCGATGTCGACGCCCTCGCCGGTGCCGGCCAGGGCCAGCGACACGTCGCCCTTGGTCACGACGCTGGCGGCCGAGGACTTGACCGCGCCCGCATGCGCGCCGCCGGAGGCATAGGTGCCGAGCAGATCCTTGATGTTCCGGACCTCGGAAAACTTGCCGCGGCCGTTGTCGATGCGCTGCTTGCCGAAGGTGATGCCGCCGCCCTTGGTGCGGATCTTCACCTTCATGCTCTGGCCGTTGTTGCAGTGGATGGTGCCGCTGCCGCTGGCCGTCTTGTAGAAGGCCGACCAGCCCGACATGTTGAAATCCATCTCGCAATCAATCGCCGCGGCCGCGGTTCCCTGCACACCGAACAGCAGGGCCATTGCAGCCAGTACACCCGTTGTCTTCTTCATAAGCCTTCTCCATGCCAGTGAAGCGCACCTATGATGCGCTCAAACCGCGTCAAGCGGCGATGACGGCCGCGACTGCGCACAATGCGTCGGCGCACGCGTAAGCTAAGGGGCTCCAGCCGCCTGTGGAGATCGCGTCATGAGCACCCTCGACGTCCTCGTCCATCTGCGCCAGTACAGCGGTGACCCGCCGGCCCTGCGCGCCGCGCTGGCCCTGAGCCGACGTCTGGACACCGTGCTGCACGGCCTCTACGTCGCGCCGATTCCGCCGGCAGCGTTCACCTCACCCGAAACCGTCGCGGTGCTCGTGCACGAGTCCGACCGCCACTTCCGCGAGGCCGGTGTGGCCGACGGCTGGTGGCAGGAAAAGCTCGCCGCCGGCGGCGCCCGCGGCGACTGGCTGGTGGCGCAAGCCGATGCGCTCGACGCGATCGCCTATGCGGCGCGCTGGAACGATCTGATCATCATCGAACGGCCGCAGCAGCAGCCCGATGCGCCGCTGGGCTGGGGTCTGGTATCGCGCAGCGCGTTCGCCGCCGGCGCACCGCTGCTGGTGATCCCGGAAAGCGCGGAAGTCGGCGAACTCGGCCGCGTCGTCACCGTGCTGTGGAACGGCTCGCGCGAAGCGATCCGCGCCGTTCACGGCGCGCTGCCGATACTGCGCCGCGCCGACTCAGTCATCGTGCTCGACGGCGAAAACCGCAGCGGCAACGGCGGGCTGCTGCATCTGCCCGGCTTCGACCTGCGCCGCTATCTCGCCGCCCATGCGGTCAATGCGGATTTCCGGCCGTCCACGACCTCGGCCGACCGCGGCGCCGGCCTCCTGGCGGCGGCCCGCGCGACCGGCGCAGACCTGTTCGTCATGGGCGCCTGGGGGCATTCGCGGCTGACCGAGCTCATCGTCGGCGGCGTCACGCGCCACCTGTTCCAGAACGCCGACCGCGCGCTGCTCGTGGCCCATTGAGGCGCCGAGGACGGACTGGCGGCGCGACTTCGCTGCCCGACGCATCGGCCCCGGATCCCCGCCAACGCCGCTGCGACGGCGCCGGCCGCTGATCCGATCCGGCGATTCTGCAAGGCAAAGGCTTTCACACGGCGAGTTCGACGATTTCATATCGCCGCGCGGTAGCCGTCCGCTGCACACGGCCCGCATACTCTCTGCAACAGGGCACGCACCGGCAGCAACCGGCGCCACCTGCCGCTGCCGGTGGCGGAATCCCGCCCTGGCCTTCGTCCATCGTCACTGCCCGGATCGATCCGATACGCCATGGCGCAACCCTTCCCGGTCACCGACATCGCCCATGTCATCCAGCTTTCGGTCGCGCCGGTATTCCTGCTGACCGGCGTCGGCGCGCTGCTCAGCGTGCTGACCAGCCGCCTCGCGCGCGTCGTCGATCGCGCGCGGCGCCAGGAAGACAAGCTCGAACACCTGTCGGCCGAACGCCATCCGGAACTGCTGGACGAACTGCGCAAGCTCTCGCGCCGCGCGCGGCTCATGAACTGGTCGATCAGCCTGGTGACCGCCTGCGCCCTGCTCGTCGCCAGCGTCATCGTCGTGCTGTTCGGCGGCGCGCTGTATGAGATCGACGTCAGCCTGCCGGCGGCCGCGCTGTTCGTGCTCGGCCTGATCTGTCTGATCGGCGGCCTGCTGGTCTTCCTGCGCGAGATCTATCTCGCCACCATCCACCTGCGCCTGGGACCGTTCCAGTAGCCGGACTGCGGAGCCACCGATGAGCGAACACCTGGCGCGTATCCGCTGGCAGCGCGACGGCGCCGTCTTCACCGACCAGTGCTACTCGCGCGCGCACCGCTGGGACTTCGACGGCGGCGCGCAGATCGCCGCGGCGGCTTCGCCGAGCGTCGTCGCACCGGCGCTGACCGATGCGTCCGCGGTCGATCCCGAGGAAGCCTTCGTCGCGGCGATCGCGAGCTGCCACATGCTCTGGTTCCTGTCGCTGGCCGCGGCCGCAGGCCTGTGCATCGACGCCTATGACGACCACGCCGTCGGCCTGATGCGCCGCGTCGACGGCCGTCTTGCGATTGCCGAGGTGATATTGCGGCCGCGGCTTCGATTCTCCGCTGCGCCACCGCCGGCGCAGCGTCTGCAGGAGCTGCATGAGGCCGCCCACGAACGCTGCTTCATCGCCAATTCGGTGCGCTGCGCGATCCGCATCGAACCGCCGGCCGACGACGCGGCGGACTGAGCGCGCAAGGCGCGTAGCCGATCGGCGGGTACCGGCTTACTTTCCGGCTTCGTCCTTGCGGTCGGACAGGTGCACGACCTTGCCGTCGGCGATCCAGAGCTGGATCAGGCGGCCACGGCGGCGATAGGTCCATTCCTCGCGCGGGCCGGTGTCGGTAGGCTCGGACGCGACGTTGTCCGGCGCGCCGGCCACTTCGCGCACGTGGTCGGCGGTGTCGCCGACCGAGACCATGCGCGAGCCGAAGCGCGCGCTCTGCGCCGCAGCGGTGAAACTCAGCAACAGGCTCGCCAGCACTGCTAGGTACTTCATACGGCCCCCTGGGCGGATCCGCAGTATGCCCGCGGATCGGTTGCGCGCGTTTTACGCCGGCTGCCCGTTCGCCGCCCGGCTTGGCGCGCGGTCTGGCGGACGCGACGGTCGATGCAAGACTAGCCAAGTCCGACTCGATCCTGAACCCGGGAATTGACCCGCTTGGCATTCCGCCGCGCCGTGCCGTCGAGGTTCAGTCGCGCTGACCTTCAATCGGACGTTCCCCAGCCAGGAGAATCATCATGGACAGCAAGCTGCTGTTGGGCGCAGCCGCGGGCATCGTCATCGCCGTCGGCGGCATGGCCGCCGCACAGCGTTACAGCGCCCAGTCCGCCGCCGACGCCGAAGCCGCCGCCAAGGCCGCCGAAGCCGCGCGCGAAGCCGAATCCTACGCGGCCGTGCGCCGGGTCAATCCGGTCATGGAACAGGTACGCACGCCGCGCAAGGACTGCGAGCAGGTCACGGTCAACAAGCGCCTGCCGGAACGCGACGGCAATGTCGGCGGTACCCTGATCGGCGCCGTCGTCGGCGGTGCGCTCGGCAATCAGGTCGGCCGCGGCAACGGCCGCAAGGCGGCCACTGTGGCCGGCGCCGTCGCCGGCGGCGTGGTCGGCCATGAAGTGGACAAGCGTCACCAGGGCGGCCGCGTCGTCGCCTCGACCGAAACGCGTTGCCGGGAAGTGACCGACGTCAGCGACCGCGTCGTCGGCTACGACGTGACCTACAACTACAAGGGTCGCGACTACACGACCCGCATGGATTACGACCCGGGCGAACGCATCCGCGTCGAACCGACGATACAGCCCGTCGCCGAAAGCGCGCGCTGAAACCGCGACCGTGCGACGCGCTTGCCGCAGGCGAGCGCATCGCCGTCTGCGTGTGATCCCGCCGCCGCGGCCCGAAGCCGCGGCGGCGGCAGCTTTCAGGCCAGCACTGCGCGCAGCGCGTCGGCAACCTGGTCGACCGCCGCGGGCGCAAGCTGCGGCCCGATCGGCAGGCTCAGCACGCGAGCGGCCTGGTGCTCGGCGATCGGCAGACTGCCGGCGGCAATGCCGGCCGACGCATAGGCCTGCTGCCGGTGCGGCGGAATCGGATAGTGGATCAGGCTACCGATGCCGCGTTCGGCGAGCGCGCGCTGCACCGCATCGCGCTGCTCGAGCTGGATCACGTACAGATGCCAGACCGGCTCGGCCCAATCGGGCACCGACGGCCGCTGCAGCGCAAGACCGGCCAGCGCCGAATCGTAAGCCGCGGCCAGCGCACGACGACGCGCATTCCAGGCATCGAGATGACGCAGCTTCACGCGCAGCGCCGCGGCCTGCAGCGGATCGAGCCGGCTGTTCCAGCCGGCTTCGTCGTTGACGTATTTGACGCGCGAACCGTAGTTGCGCAGCACGCGCAGCCGTTCGGCGACGGCCGCATCGTCGGTGGTCGCCGCGCCGGCGTCGCCGAAAGCGCCGAGGTTCTTGCCCGGATAGAAGCTCCAGGTCACGACGTCGCCATGGGCGCCGACGCGACGGCCGCGATAGCGCGCACCGTGCGCCTGGGCTGCATCCTCGATCACGCGCAGGCCGTGGCGGCGCGCAATCGCCAGTATCGCGTCCAGATCGGCCGGCTGACCATAGAGATGAACCGGCATCAGCGCGCGCGTGCGCGGGGTCAGCGCCGCCTCGATACGCGCCGGATCCAGGTTGCAGGTCAGCGGATCGGGTTCCACCGGCACCGGCGTCGCACCGCACTGGCTGACTGCGAGCCAGGTCGCGATATAGGTGTTCGACGGCACGATGACTTCGTCGCCGGGCCCGATGTCCAGCGCGCGCAAGGCCAGTTGCAGCGCATCCAGGCCGTTGGCCAGGCCCACGCAGTGGCCGCTGCCGCAATAGCTCGCGAACTCGGCCTCGAACGCTTCGACTTCCTCGCCGAGGATGTACCAGCCGCTGTCGAGCACGCGCGCGACCGCCGCGTCGATCTCGGGCTTGAGCTCGAGATAGGCGGCCTTGAGATCAAGGAACGGAACCGTCGTACTCATTTCTTCTTCGCCGGGGGCAGCTTGGCCGCCTGCAGGCCGCCGACTTCGAATTCCAGGGTCTTCTTGCCCTCGTCCTTCCATTCCGTGTCGATGCTCAGCCGCTGGGACTTGAGCAGGCGCGCGATCAGCGCTTCGTTCTTGTCGATGAAGATAGCCGGCTCGCCGGTCGGCGGAATCGTCGCGGCCCAGCGCTCGGGCTTGCCGTCGTCGAAGCGCAGGGTCAGGGTGCAGTCGCGCGCGCAGACGAAACCGCTTTCGTCGCGCATCAGGTAAGTGCTCTGGCCCCACTCCGGATGGTTGCGGATGAACAGGGTCACGCGCTGCGGCCCTTCGGTGGCCGGGCTGCCCTTGGCGTAGATCGACGCGTGATACTGCTTGCCCTTGCCGTCGGGGGTTTCCTGGTAAGTCCACAGGCGTTCGAGGCGGCGCGCCTCGGCGCCGGCCTTGGCGCGCTGCTGCAGCTCGGGCAAGGTCCTGGCGACTTCGGCCGCCGCCGGCGTGCCGGCGAAGCGCGTGACGATGTCGTTGCCGATTTCTGCAGCCAGGTCGATCTTGTCGGCGGCGCGCAACTGCTCGTACATCTTGAGTTTCTCCGCGGCCTGAGCGGCCTGCAGCTGGGCCTGCGTCGGCGCGGGCGGCGGCGGTGCGCCCGGACCGCAGGCGCTCAACAGCAGACAGAACATCGACAACGGCAGGGACCGGCGCAGAACGGACATGGCGAACACTCGCGGACAGGCAACGGCCTAAGATAGCAAAGCGCTGTGGCGCAGTGGCCGCATGCGCGGCTCAGCCGGCCGGCGCGGCGAGTATCGACCAGCGCCGCAACTTCTCGTCGCGACTCATCGAGGCATGGGCCGGACTCGTCGAGGGCAATGCCCGCAGGCTGAGCGCGGCCAGACGCGACGGCGCGATCTGCGCGGCGACATGGCGCCGGAACGCCTGCGCCGCCTTGGCACCGTTGAAGGCGAGCACGGCGATGTCGCATCGCTGCGCCAGCAGGTCGGCGATCGCATTCGGTACTTCCGATTCGGCCGTGATCGCACTATCGAGGCTGCCGCGTCGTTCGCAGCCGTGCAGCACGTCCCAGAGGCCGACGCCGCAGGCCTGCAGGCCCGCGATGCGTCGCTCGTACGGCAACGCCGCATCGACGCCGAACACCGCCTGCATGGTCGGCCAGAACTGGTTCTGCGGATGGGCGTAGTACTGGCCCGCGGCCAGCGAACGCGCGCCCGGCATCGAGCCGAGGATCAGCACACGGCAGCGGCGACCGAGACGCGGCGCGAAACTCTGCACATGGTCCGGCCCGTTCGCGGCCGGCGTTTCCGGCAGCAGATCAGGCAGCGGGGATTTCGGTCGGCGCGGCATCGGCTTCGTGGCGTCGCGCGATCCGCTCCTTCAGACGCACGAGGATGACTTCGTACAAGGTCAGCGCGTCGTGGGCGGCCATGTCGGGCCGCGCACCTTCGATGGGGTAGCGGCCCGAGGAGATGATGGCCGCTGCGAGCTCCAGCGCGATCTGCGACGCGCTCGGAGCATTGACGGAATTGACCACGGTGGGATTCGCCATGAGCAGCTCACGCAGAAAGCGGTGCCGGCAAGACTATCACCACAGCGATCGGCGGCAAGGGCGTCGCACGCGCTTTCGCAGCACTGTCATCGGGGGCACCCGCAGCCGCCGCGTGCTGGCCGTACCGGCCGGGCTGTGCCAGCATTCGCGCCTGTCATCCGTCACAGCGACTCATGCGCCTCAACAAGTACATCAGCGACACCGGCCTTTGCTCGCGGCGCGAAGCCGACGAACTCATCGAAAGCGGCCGGGTCACGGTCGACGGCCGCAAGGCCGCCGTCGGCGCGGTCGTCGAGGCCGGTGCGGAGGTGCTGGTCGACGGCAGTCCGCTCAAGCTCAAGAACCAGCGCGGCGGCGCCAAGTCGGTCTACATCGCACTGAACAAGCCAGTCGGCATCACCTGCACGACCGAGTCCGGCGTGAAGGACAACATCATCGACTTCGTCGACCACCGCGAGCGCATTTTCCCGATCGGCCGGCTCGACAAGGATTCCGAAGGGCTGATCCTGCTGACCAACAACGGCGACATCGTCAACGAGATCCTGCGCTCGGAGAATCGCCACGAGAAGGAATATCTCGTCGCCGTCAGCAAGCCGGTGACCGAGGAGTTTCTCAGCGGCATGGCCCGCGGCGTCCGCATCCACGGCCAGATGACCAAGCCGTGCAAGGTCTATAAATTGGGGAAATTTGGATTCCGCATCATCCTCACGCAGGGGCTGAACCGGCAGATCCGCCTGATGGCGGCGGAATTCGGCTACCGCGTGAAGCAACTGCGGCGCGTACGTATCGTCAACATCCGGCTCGGCAATCTGAAGCTGGGCCAATGGCGCAACCTGACACCGGCGGAACTGCGCGGCCTGCTGCCGCAGCGGACTCAGTGGTAGTCGCAGGCGTTGCGGCTTGCATGGCCGACTGCGCGAACCGTGCAAATCGCTGCCAAAGCAACAGTACAACTCGCTGAATTTACGAAATTTCCTTGCTGGCATGGAGCGTGATGCGTCTGCTCAGCGCCGATCGACAGTCAGTCGCCGGCCATATCCACCCTGAGGAGACCGACCATGCGCTTTCCGATCATCCAGAAGACCGCCGCCGTACTGCTGCTGAGCACCACGGCGGCATTCGCCATGGCGGCCACGCCGGCGACACCGAACGAGAACAAGCCGAACTCGCACGAGTCGGATCAGCCGGTGGGCGATACCTGGATCACGACCAAGGTCAAGACCGAGCTGCTCGCCGACAGCGCCGTGAAGGGCAGCGACATCAACGTGTCCACCGTGAACGGCGTCGTGACCCTGGCCGGCGTGCTCGACAACCAGGCCGCGATCGACAAGGCGATCACGATCGCCAAAGGCGTCAAGGGCGTGACCGGCGTCGACACGCGCGCACTCAAGCTGCGCAAGTAAACCGAGCCCTCTGCAAGCCATGAAGGCTTGTTGCCAGGGATTTCGGCACGGCGCAGGATAGCCGTTCAAGGCGCCCGGCCAGGCGATCGGCCGGGCGCTGCTTCTTGCCAGGGATGCCGATGCCGGACGCCGCTGCCATACTCGATTTCTGGTTCGGCAGCGACGCGCTGTCCGCAGACGAACACGAAGCGCTTGCCGCGCGCTGGTTCCGCCGCGACGATGCCTTCGACGCAGCAATCCGCAGTCGCTTCGGCGGTCTCGTGGAGGCGGCGCGGGCCGGAGAACTGGATGGCTGGTCGACGGCGCCGGCATCCTGGTTGGCGCTGCTCCTGCTGCTGGATCAGTTCCCGCGCAACCTGTATCGGAACACCGCCGCGGCCTTCGCCAGCGACGCCAAGGCGCAGCAGTCGGCTCTGGACGGTATCGCCCGTGGCCACGATCAGGCGCTGGCCGTGCGCTACCGCGCTTTCGCCTATCTGCCGCTGGAGCATGCGGAGGATCTGGCTCTGCAGCAGCGCTGCGTCCGGCTGTTCGAGACGCTTGCGGCAGACCCGCAGGCTCGGCCTGCCGCTGCCTATCTCAGCTACCTCGATTACGCCCGGCGGCACTGCGAGGTGATCGGCCGCTACGGCCGCTTCCCGCACCGCAACCATGCACTCGGCCGAGCGTCCACCCCCGAGGAACAGGCCTATCTCGACGCCGGCGGTGGCTTCTAGGTCGTCTTGCCTGAATCTGCGACAATGGGCGTCCGCTCGTGCCCACGTGCGGCCTTCCCACCGTTAACCAGGATTCCGGCTCCAATGTCTGCATTGATCTGCGGCTCGCTTGCGTACGACACCATCATGGTGTTCCAGGACCAGTTCAAGAACCACATCCTGCCGGACAAGGTGCACATCTTGAACGTCGCCTTCCTGGTCCCGCGCATGCGCAAGGAGTTCGGCGGGGTCGCCGGCAACATCGCCTACAACCTCAAGCTGCTCGGCGACGATCCGGTGCCGATGGCGACGGTGGGCCAGGACTTCGGCCCGTATCACGAGCATTTCGTGCGCTGCGGCATCCGCCTCGACCAGGTCAAGGTCATCGAGGACCTCTATACGGCGCAGGCCTTCATCACGACCGACCTTGACGACAACCAGATCACCGCGTTCCATCCGGGCGCGATGATGCGTTCGTACGAGAACAATGTTCGCGACGTCGAAGGCATCACCTTCGGCATCGTCGGCCCCGACGGCCGCGAAGCGATGTTGCAGAACGCCGAGCAGTTCGCCGAACGCAACATCCCCTTCATCTTCGATCCGGGCCAGGCCATGCCGCTGTTCAGCGGCGAGGAATTCCGCTCGTTCATCGAGAAAGCCCAGTATGTGACCGTGAACGACTACGAGTCGCAGTTGCTGCAGCGAAACACCGGCTGGAACGAGGCGCAGATCGCCGAGCGCGTGAAGGCCTACATCGTGACGCGCGGCCCCAAGGGCTCGCTGATCCATACGGGCAAGGAGATCCTGGAAATCCCGCCGGCGCACGAGCGCCGCGTGTCCGATCCCACGGGCTGCGGCGACGCCTATCGTGCCGGTCTGATCTACGGCCTGATGCGCGACATGGATCTCGCGACCGTGGGGCGCATGGCGTCCCTGATGGGCGCACTCAAGGTCGAACACCCGGGCACGCAGAACCAGCGCTTCACCTATGAGGAATTCTCCGACCAGTTCCGCCAGCAGTTCGGTTACGCGCTGGACTGAATCGGCTGCGGTGATTCCCACGAACGCCCGCGATGGCCATGCCGTCGCGGGCGTTTTCGTTGCGGCGTCAGCGGCTCAGAGCGGAACGAACGGAATGCCGCGCGGCAGGGTCGGTGTCGCGAGGTAGTGATCGACGAGCAGGAAAGCGAACAGCGCCATCAGGTAGACGATGGAGTAGTTGAACACCTTCATCGCAAAGAACTCGTCGGGCGGGTTCAGCAACACATAGGCGTAATAGAGAAAGACCACGCCAAGTACGAGTGCGCCGCCGAGATAGAACAGGCCGCTCATGCCCGTCAGCCATGGCAGCACGGTGACGACGAGCAGCAGCACGGTGTAGTACAGCACGTGCCAGCGCGTGTACTCGACGCCGTGAGTCACCGGCAACATGGGCACCTGGGCTCGCGAGTAATCGTCGCGACGGAAGATCGCCAGCGCCCAGAAATGCGGCGGCGTCCAGACGAAAATGATCAGGAACAGCAGCAGCGCGTACGGATGAACCTCGCCGGTCACGGCCGCCCAGCCCAGCACCGGCGGAGCGGCGCCGGCGGCACCTCCGATCACGATGTTCTGCGGCGTCGCGCGCTTGAGATAAGCCGTGTAGACGATGGCGTAGCCGATCAGGGATGCGAACGTCAGCACCGCCGTGAGCAGGTTGACGCCAAGCACGAGAATCAGCATAGACAGGCTGCCGAGCGCGACCGCGAACACCAGCACCTGCGTAGGCGTCAGCGCGCCGACAGCCAGAGGGCGATGTGCGGTCCTGGCCATCAGGCGGTCGATGCGCTGATCAATCAGATGATTGATCGCTGCCGCGGAGCCGGCCGCCAGCCAGATACCGATGCCGCCGAGCAGCGCCGGCAGCAGTGGCGGCCAACCCGGCACGGCGAGAAACATGCCGATCACCGCGGTGAACACGATGAGCGCAACGACGCGCGGCTTGGTGAGTTCGAGGTACTGCCGAAACATCGTGGTCTGCATCGCTGGATCAACTACGGCCGAACCGGTTTCCGAATCGTGGATTGCATCATGTATCGCGCGGCCGGGCCAGCGATCCGTTCCGCTGTCCGGGTCGAGCTTCCCTTCAGCCTGATGATGAGACGGTTTTCGGACATGGCCGATCAGTGCTGGGACGTGGGCTGGCAGGTATTGCGGCCGTCCAAAACGAGGAGTGGAGTTGCGTTCCGTCTGTCATAAGCAGCCCGTTGCCTTGCCGTGCTACGAAACATGAAGTTCCCACAAAGCACTGCGGCAAGCTGCTGTTGGCTGGAACAAGGTTTCCGGTTCGGATGTTGTGCAGCGAGCGGCTTCTCGGCTGCTGGTAGCTGACACAGGGGTGTGCCGCCTTAGCCGTTGCAGGGTGCGGTCTGCGCGCACGCTTTTATAGCGTAGAACGCGCGCGCGCCTGTAAGGATCGGTTATGGCGAACCACAAAGCAAAACGCCATCCCGATATGGGATGGCGTTTTGGTAAAAAAGGCCCTGGCA
>MEFP01000004.1 GCA_001725155.1 Lysobacteraceae bacterium SCN 69-320
TCCACCGTGATCGACTGCCCCAGCAGCGCCGGCGCACCGATGCCGCGCTCCTCGCTCTTCATCGTCAGCTGCAGATCGAACAGCTGCGACAGGCTTTCCTTCCCTTGCAGTGCGTCGAACTTCAGCACTTCCGGGCCCAGGGGCGTGGTGACGTTCAGGGTGCGATTCATGGCGAGTCCATTCGACGCGATTCGGCGAGGCGCAGCTCTCCGCGCGCGGCTCTGCAGTGCGCGAAAGCGGCAATGTCCAAATATGGCGAAAGCGTAACAAAGCCCGCCGCAGCGGTGCCAGCGGCGACAGCGTGCGCCAGGTTGCGTTTTTGCCGGACGCTACTTGAAAAAGACGCGAACTAGATCACAACTGCACGACGGTACGGTGAATCGCCCGTATCCGGGCGAACGTGCGGTGCCTATTTCGCCGGCGCTGGCTGGCCGAACAGCACGTCGGCGCGATTGAACAGGATCCAGCTCGTCGCGATGTACTTGTTACCGCCCTTGGGCATGTTGCCGCGATGCGTGTGCGTGAACGCGGTCGGCGCGATCAGCAATGATCCGGTGCGCGGCGCTATCTTGCGCTGCTGGTACAGGAACTCGGTCTCGCCTTCGTCGAACGCGTCGTTGAGGTAGATGGTCCAGAGCACGACGCGGTGCAAGGTGTCGGTCGTGTCGGACAGCTTGGGATAGAGCTCGCAATGCCAGTACGGATAGCCGCCCTGGTCGGCGAGGTATTTCTGGATGTTGATCGAGCCCGGCCGGAACACCTTCATGATGATGGCCGTCAGCATGCGGTCGTCGAGTCCGGCCACGGTCTGCGCGTCGACGACCTTGTGCTGGCCGGTCGCCGGGTCGGGGATCTTGAGCTGCAGCGGCGCCAGCGCCGCATGGGCGTATTTGCGCAGGTAGTGGCGGAAGCCGCCCATGACTGCCTGGTTGAAACGCACGACCACGTCGTTCCACTCGGGGTAATCGCTGATGCAGATGTCCCAGCTGTCCTTGAGCGTCGTGTCGACGCCGCTGCCGGTCTGCCCGCGCACGGCCTTGCCGCTGGCCTCGAAACGCTGGATCAGGGCGGCACAGGTCTGCGCGTCGAGCGCGTCCTCGTAGACCTCGATGAAATCCGGCAGCATGGCATCCCGTCGCAGGCATGGCGAAACGGCGATGATCGACGCCGCCGATGGCCTGCGCAAGAGCGCGGCGGCGGAGCCGGCCTACTGCGATTCGCCGAAGAAATACAGGAACAGGCCGACGGCGATCAGCGCGGCGACGACAGCGAAGAAGATCTTGATCCAGCTGTAGGGGTGCTGGCCGGCGATCTTGCCGGTATAGCCGTTGGCGACGATCTGGAAGCGGCGCGAACCGTAGGTGTAGCTGACGAGCCAGATCGGCATCAGCACGTGCTTGAACGTGCGGCCCTGATAGCGCGCGTCGACCTGCAGGTTGCGCTGGGTATCGCCGGGTACTTCGGCGCTGCACAGCGCCCGCACCTGCCGGTCCATGTCGGCACGGTTGAGCTCCGAAGCCTTGCGCAGGTCGACCTGATAGCGCTCGACGGTCCAGCCGCGCACGAATTCCGGCGAATAGGCCTTCAGCTCGGTCGTGGTCGGGAATGGCTCGACGCCGCTGAGCAGCGCGGGCTGCACGCCGGCCGTGCCGGGCACGAGTTCGTCGTCGAAGAAATGCGCGAGATGCCCGGCAGCCGGCACCCAGCGCACATGCTGCACCTGGCGCGTGCGCGTGTTGCCCTGGGCGTCGCGGTAGGTCTGGGTCTCGTAGTAGTAGTGGCCGGCTTCGGCGGTCCAGTCCGCGTCGACGTGGGCGTCGAAGGTCCAGTACGGCAGGTAGACGCCGTGCAGGGTGTCGGTCAGCGCGGCGCGCTTGAGCTTGTCGGGCGCGAACCAGCGCGTGCCGTACCACTTGCGGATCAGATCGCGCACCTGGCCGTCGCTGATCTTGAACGGCAGCAGGCTCTGCGGCGTTATCGCATCCTTCTGCGATTCGTGCGCGATGATGGACGGCGAGCCGCAGAATTCGCAGCGCTGCGCGACCTTGCCGTCGACGAACACCGAGATCGCATGGCAGCTCTGGCATTGCACTTCGCGGCGCTGCTCGCCCCAGTCGCGGTTGATCTCCGGATTGCGCAGCGCAGCGTCGAGATCGTGCTCGATGACGGCCGTGCCGGGATCCGCCGCCTGTGCCGGCGTCCACGCCGCGACCGTGCCGCAGTAGGGGCAGACCAGCGCCTGTTTGGCCGCATTCCATTGCAGATCGCCACCGCATTCCGGGCAGGGATGTTTGGCGACGGTGGCGTTATTCATGCGGGAATGGGGAATCGGGAATGGAGAATCGGGAATCGGCGAGAGTCCGCAGCTGCGGCGGGCGTCACGCTCAGGGGCGGCGGCGCCGGTTTGCCGCGGCGGGCACCGTACGGTGTCCGCCGCGCGAAAGCCTCGGCTCAGCCGCGCAGGAATTCCTCGAGCGCGGCGCGGGAAATGCGAAAGGCATTGCCGATCTTGCGCGCCTTGAGTTCGCCCGCGTTGATCGACGCCATGACATCCTCGACCGACACGCCCAGCGCCTGTGCGGCCTGTTCCGGCGTCAGCACGTCGATGCCGCCGGCGGCAGCCGGCGCGGCGGCGGTCTGCGCCGGGGCCTGCTGCGCCTGCATGCCTTTCATGAGTTCCTGCGCCATGCCGAAGCCGATCGCCATCTGCGCCGGCGCGGCGGCGGCCGCGGCGCCGTCGCCGCCCTGGCCCATGCCGACGCCCATCTGGTATTTCACGTAGTCGTTGAGGTTGCCGATCACGCTCATGCTCGAGCGCTTGTCGATGGCCTGCTCCACCTCCGGCGGCACCGAGACGTTCTCGAGCACGAACGAAGTGACTTCGAGGCCGTACTTGCCGGTCATGGCCGGGTTGATGATCGGCAGCAGCGCCTCGCCGAGCTCGGAATAGCGCGTGGCCACGTCCAGCGCAGGCACCTGTGCCGTCGCCAGCGCTTCGGTGAACACGCTGACGATGCGCGAACGCATGGTGTCGGCGAACTCGTCGAGGCGGAAGTTCTGGTCGGTGCCGGCGACTTCCTTGAGGAACTTCGGCACGTCAGTGATGCGGAAATCGTAGGTGCCGAATGCGCGCAGGCGTACGACGCCGAAATCCTTGTCGCGCATCATCACCGGATTGGACGTGCCCCACTTGTTGCCGGTGAACAGGCGCGTGTTGACGAAGTAGACGTCGCACTTGAACGGCGAGTTGAAGCCGTATTTCCAGCCGAGGATGGTCGACAGGATCGGAATGTTCTCGGTCGTCAGCGTGTGCTTGCCGGGACCGAACGCGTCGGCGTATTTGCCGGCGGCGACGAACTGCACCATCTGCGATTCGCGCACGATGAGCTGGGCGCCGTTCTTGATTTCCTTGTCATCGTCCGGATAGCGGTAGGACAAGGTGTCGCGCGAGTCATCGGTCCACTCGATGATCTCCAGCAATTGGTTCTTGATGAAGTCGAGAACGCCCATGGCCCGCTCCTGTGTTGGGAGTCCCGATTCTAGCCCGCAAACGCGGCGGCTTTGCCAGACCGCCGCGATGGATCGCGGCAAGGAAACGTTACGCGCC
Organism: Lysobacteraceae bacterium SCN 69-320; assembly: GCA_001725155.1. GTDB lineage: Bacteria > Pseudomonadota > Gammaproteobacteria > Xanthomonadales > Rhodanobacteraceae > Tahibacter. Next base: position 3,608 of record MEFP01000004.1, read on the forward strand.
GGCGGCGTCGTGCTCGCGGTGGTAGCGCGTGGCCGCGTCGACTTCGTCGCGCGAACCCAGGAACACCGGCACGCGCTGATGCAGCGCGGTCGGCGCGAGTTCGAGTATGCGTTCGCGGCCGGTCGTCGCGCGGCCGCCGGCCTGTTCGACGATGAAGGCCATCGGATTGGCTTCATACATCAGGCGCAGCTTGCCGGGCTTGCCCGGATCCTTGCGGTCCCACGGATACAGGAAGATGCCGCCACGGGTCAGGATGCGATGCACGTCGGCGACCATCGAGGCGACCCAGCGCATGTTGTAGTCCTTGCCGCGCGGACCTTCCTTGCCGGCGAGCAGGTCGCCCACGTAGCGCTGCATCGGTTCTTCCCAATGGCGCTGGTTGGACATGTTGACGGCGAACTCGCGCGTCTGCGCCGGGATCTGCAGGTCGCGCCGGGTCAGCATGAAGCTGCCGAGTTCGCGGTCCAGGGTGAACACATGAGTACCGTGGCCGAGGGTCAGCACCAGCAGCGTGCTGGGTCCGTAGACCGCATAGCCCGCGGCGACCTGGGCGGTGCCGGGCTGGCAGTAGTGCTCGGCCCTGGGCTCGGTGACGCCGTCGGGGCAGCGCAGCACCGAGAAGATGGTGCCGACGGAAATGTTCACGTCGATGTTCGAGGAGCCGTCCAGCGGATCGAACAGCAGCAGATAGTTGCCCTTGGGATAGACGTCGGGGATCGGATGCGGATCGTCCATTTCCTCGGACGCGCAGCCGGCCAGATGGCCGCCCCAGGCATTGGCTTCGAGCAGGATCTCGTTGGACAGCACGTCGAGCTTCTGCTGCGCCTCGCCCTGCACGTTGCCGCTGCCGGCCTCGCCGAGCACGCCGCCGAGGTCGCCCTTGCCGACCGCGATCGCGATCGTCTTGCAGGCGCGCGCGACGACCTCGATCAGCAGGCGCAGGTCGGCATTGATGTGTTGGTGCGCGCGCTGTTCCTCGATCAGGAAGCGCATCAGGGAGATCGGGCGGGACGAAGACATGGCGGGCAGTCCGGCAGGCGAAAGCCGCGATTGTCTTGTCCGGCGCCGGCCGCGTCCATGCGGTGCGGGCACCGCCGGCGCCGTTCATCGGCGAATGAATAGGTCTCAAGGATGATTGTTATCAGTCCCGATGCGGAGTACCTTCGGGAATCCTGCCGTTTGGTAATAAGCCGGAACGGTGGGGTGCAGGGGTAACTTCTTCGCGGGGAAAACGATGAAGCATTCAATGACCGGGCTGGCCATTGCGGCCGCTATGTTTATGATTTCCGGGCCGGTTTCGGCCTCCGATAAACCCAAAGCGCCGACGCCGATCAAGGCTGAGATCGACGACGCCGTGATCGACCAGGCGCGTGGCGCCGACCAGTCCGTCGACTACGCATCCCTGCGTAAGTTCGGTCCCTGGGATGATCGCAACTATGACCTGACGGCCGCCGACATCGCGATGTTGCCGGCCAACGACCGTTACGTTCCGAACGTGCCGGTCTTTTTCAAGGTACTCAAGCGCAAGGAAGGCATCGCTGAAGGCCGTCCGCTGCTGTTCGAGATCTATCCGCGCGAAATCGACAAGGAATTCCTGACCCGGTTCGGCGGCCTGCTGCAGAATGGTGTGCTGAACCGCCGTGGCCTCGGCATCTATTCGCATCCGGATCCGCAGAACCCGCCCAAGCCGCTGCAATGGGCGACCGACCCGCTGCCGAACGCGCCGGTCGAGGGTGAAGGTCCGATGGCTGGCGACAACGAAACCGGCATCGAATACAACCCGGTCAATCCGAACATCGTGATCGCCGGCTCCAACGGCCCCGGCGGCCAGGTCATGAACTACTCGTCCGACGGCGGCGTGACCTGGTCCACCGCCGGCGCACTGCCGAGCACCTGCTGCGATCCGGCCTCCGACTGGTCCTCCGACGGCACCGTCGCCTACACCGCGTCGCTGGGCTCGGGCTTCGGTTCCGGCTATCGCACGGTGGTCTACCGTTCGACCAACAACGGCCAGACCTGGGGCCCGGCCGTGCGCGTGTCGAACGCGAGTTCGGACAAGGAATACATCCACGTCGACCATTCGGCGAGCTCGCCGTATCGCGACTATGTCTACGCGACGTGGCACGAAAGCAACGTCATGATGTTCTCGCGCTCGACCGACCGCGGCCTGACGTTCTCGACGCCGCTGGCCTTCACGTCCGACGAGCGCGGCATCGGCAGCGACATCACGACCGACGCCGCCGGCCGCATCTACTATGCGTGGCCGAGCATCACGAGCGGTTCGGCCGAAATCTGGGTCAAGACCTCGACCGACGGCGGCGCCACGTTCGGCCCGGCCGTCATGGCCTATGACCTGCGCGGCCGCTTCGACTTCGCGATTCCGGCCATGGAGTCGCGCCGCGCCTTCATCTACATCTCGGCCGACGTCGACCAGTCGGGCGGTCCGCACAACGGCCGCGTCTATCTGGCCTTCACCGACGAAGCGCCGAACTCGCCGGGCAACGGCGGCGGTACCGCCGCGGCGACGCACGGCTGGATCCAGGTCGTCTACTCGGACAACCAGGGTGCGACCTGGCAGGTTGCGGCCACGCCGCATGCCACGTCCGACCAGGCTACCGTCGACCGCTTCCATCCGTGGCTCGACGTCGACAACACCGGCAACGTGCATGTGGGCTTCTACGACACGCGCCACTCCGCCAATCGTACCGGCGTGGACTTCTACTACGTCGTGTCGGCTGACGGCGGTGCGAGCTGGACCGAGGAAACGCGCGTCTCGGCGGCTACCTCGATCAACATCACGAACGGCCAGGAGTGGGGCGACTACAACGGCCTGTCCGCCTCCAGCGCGAACCGTGTTGCCATGAGCTGGACCGACAACCGCCTCGTCAGCGGCTCGGCCTCGCAGCGTTCCTTCGTCGGCCGCGTCACCAACGTCATGGCCGGTCCGAACTTCGGCATGGCCGTCACCGGTCCGTCGACGTTCGACGTCTGCGCCGGCCAGCCGGTACCGGCGATCACGGTGAATGCAACGGCGTTCTCGGGCTTCTCCAGCCCGGTCGCACTGAGCTTCCCGGGCCTCAATGCCGCGGTGTTCCCGACGGCGACGGCCACGCCGAACCCGGTCACGCCGTCGGCCAGCCCGGGCGCGCCGATCACGGTCAACCTGACGACGGCCGCCGCCGCACCGACCGGTACCTATCCGATCACGCTCGAAGGCACGTTCGGTGGTCCGCCGCCGATCACGCGTTCGGCCGCCTTCACGGTCAACGTGAGCCAGGGTGCGCCGACGGCCGCGACGCTGACCGCGCCGGCCGACAACGCGACCAGCGTCGCGACGATGCCGACCTTCACGTGGGGTGCCATTGCCGGCGCCAGCAACTACCTCGTCCAGGTCGCTACCGATGCGGCGTTCACCAACATCGTCGCCAGCGGCACGGTCACGGGCAACTCGTTCACGCCGGGCACGGCGCTGAACACGACCACGACCTACTACTGGCGCGTGAAGGCCAGCAACGCCTGCGGTGACGGCGCCTTCTCGCCGGTGTTCCGCTTCACGACGGGTTCGATCATCTGCTTCAACGGCAGCGTCGCGATTCCGGACAACAACGCGACCGGCGCCAACGCCGATCTGGCTGTGGCGGCTGCGGGCACCATCACCGACCTCAACGTCTCGGTGAAGATCACGCACACCTATCCGGGCGATCTGGACCTGATCCTGGTCCACCAGGCCAGCAGCACCTCGCTGACCCTGGGTTCGCGTCTGGGCAGCAGCAGCTGCGGCATGGACAACGTCGACGTGACCTTCGACGACGAAGCGCCGGGTGCCATCACCTGCGCGACGACCTCGCCGGGTATCACGGGCACGGTGCGTCCGGCCAATCCGCTGACCGCATTCGACGGTAAGGAGCTGGCTTCCGGCTGGCGTCTGACGGCCATCGACCGCGCCGGTCAGGATACGGGTTCGATCACGCAGTTCTGCCTGATCCCGTCCCTGCTCGTCGACACGATCTTCAAGAACAGCTTCGAACCGTAAGCGGGATCGCCATCCCGGGAAACACGAAGGGCCGCCGCAAGGCGGCCCTTCTTTTTTGGCCGCTCCGGCGACGGCGGTCCGGCACGCCGCGGCACGCATTCCAGGCCGGACTGCCTGGCGAGCGGGTCCGGCATTACGCGCAATTTGCGTATCGCAGCCGCAGGCTGCTGACAGCACGCTGGCAGTGGGCCGGCGCCACCATGGCGGCGTGCAATCGGCACGTCATCCCGGAAGACCGCGTCATGCTCAATCCCACCGTTCCTGCCTGGTTCGAAATCCCGACCGTCGACCTCGATCGCGCCCAGGCGTTCTACGAGCACATCCTCGGCGTCGCGCTCAAGCGCGAGCCGATGGGCGAATCCGAACTCGCCGTGTTCCCGTACGGGGGCAGGCCGCATGTCAGCGGCGCGCTGATCCGGCATGCCGAATGCAGCCCGGCGGTGCAGGGCAGCATCGTCTACCTCAGCGTTGAGGATCTGCGGCCGGTGCTGCAGCGCGCGCAGGCGCACGGCGGCGACACCCTGGTGCCATGCACCGCGCTGCCCGGCGACATGGGCTACTTCGCCCAGTTCCGCGACACCGAAGGCAATCGGGTCGGCCTCTGGTCGGCGGCCTGAACCGGCCGGCTGCTGCCGGGTCCGCCGCGACGCGGAGCCGGCGGCCGCCGCGGGTGCCATGCCGTGGCCGCGACCTTGCCGAGCTAGCTTCCGGTCCCGGTCCGTGGCGTGCTCTGCGCGGCGCGGGCCGCGGCTGCAACTGGCGGCGGCGCACCGCCAGGCCGTCCGGTCTGGCAGCGCCGCTGCGGTCGCGGCATGCTTGCCTGATGCGTCGCGCCGACCGCCTGTTCCTGATCATCCATGCCCTGCGCGGCCGCCGTACGGCACTGCCGGCGCGAGGCCTCGCCGAGACGCTCGGCGTCTCGCTGCGCACGGTCTATCGCGACGTGGCCGACCTGCAGCGTTCCGGCGTGCCGATCGAGGGCGAGGCCGGCGTCGGTTACCTGCTGCGCAAGGGCAGCGACATTCCGCCGCTGATGTTCCAGCCTGACGAACTCGAAGCCCTGGTCGTCGGCTCGCGCTTCGTGCAGGCCTTCGCCGGCGAACGCCTGAGCCGCGCCGCCGATGCGGCGCTGCTCAAGATCAACGCGGTGCTGCCGCCGGAGCTGCGCGAACGCAGCGAGCGTTCGCGCGTGTTCGCGCCGGACTTCGGCCAGCATGCGGCGATCAAGGCGCACATCGACGAGATCCACGTGGCCATCGCCGAGGCGCGCATCGTCGTGCTCGACTATGCCGACGAGAAAGGCAGCGCGTCGACGCGCGAGATCCAGCCGCTGTGCCTCGCGTTCTGGGGCGGCGCCTGGACTCTCGGCGCCTGGTGCCGGCTGCGCCGGGACTTCCGCAATTTCCGCCTCGACCGGATTCGCGGCTGCGCGGTATCGGCGCAGAACTTCGCCGACGAACCGGCGACCGATTTCCGCGCCTACATGCGGGCGATGGAACCGGCGCATGGTTGAGTTCCCGTTGGCCGGCACTCACACCGGCGGACAGGCGAACGCAATGCGGCGGTGGTTCCTGATGAACCCGGCCATGGCGAGAGGGTGGTTTCCGACGATTCCGGCACTGCGCGCAGCCGGGGCAATGACCGTGACCATCGTCTTGCCGCGGTGGCGGGACGGAAGCGGATGCCGGTACCGGCATCCGCGGCGCCCGGTTTTCAAAACGCAGACACCAAAACGCCACCGCAGGGTTCAGGGGGTACCCTGCGGTGGCGCCTTGGCAAGGCGATGACCGCCTTGTATTCAACTACTCGCAGCCGGACTGGCCGGCGGCTCACGCCGACGAAAAAATTTTTCGCGCCCCGCGGCCCCGCGGCCCCGCGCCCCGGATCGCGCTCAGTCGACGCGGCAGAACACCGCCTTGAGATAGCGCGATTCCGGCACGTGCGCCTGCCACGGGTGGTCGGGGCCGGCGCCGCTGATCTTGAGCACCTGCACGGTGCGGTTGGCGTAGAACGCCGCGCGCCGCAGCATGTCGAGGAACTGCTCCTCGCTGACGAGGCCGGTACAGGAGCAGGTCACGAAGATGCCGCCGGGGCGCACCGCGCCGAGGGCGAGCTTGTTCATGTCGAGGTATTTCTTCAGCGCCGGGATGACCTGTTCGCGATCGCGCGTCATCTTGGCCGGATCGAGCACGACCACGTCGAACTTCTCGGCGCGGCCGGCGGCGACGTCGCGCAGCCAGTGGAAGATGTCGGCCTGGACGAAACGCACCTTGACCTTGTTGAGGCGCGCATTCGATTCGGCGACCTCCAGGATCTCTTCGTCGAGGTCGACGCCGACGACTTCCTTGGCCCCGCCGATGGTCTTGGCGTAGATCGCGAAGCCGCCGGAATTGCAACACAGGTCGAGCACGCGTTTGTCCTGGCAGAAGCCGGCCAGGGTCAGGCGGTTGTCGCGCTGGTCGGCGAAGAAACCGGTCTTGTGCTTGGTGCCCGGCGCGGCATGGAACCTGACGCCGTGTTCCTCGATCACGGTCGGGCGCGGCGTCGGCGGCGTGGAGCAGTCGAAGCTTTCCTGCTTCTGCACGTGCTCTTCGGCGAACGCGTAGATCTGGCTGTCGGGGAAATGGTCCAGCAGGCAGCGGCGGATCAGGTCGCGCTGGCGGAACATGCCGGCCGAGAAGAATTCGATGACCAGCGTGTCGGCGAAGCGGTCGACGACGAGGCCGGACAGGCCGTCGCCTTCGGAATGGATCACGCGGTAAGCATCGGTGACCGCGTCGAGCTTGAGCACTTCGCGGCGCAGGCCGACGGCCTGGGCGATCTTGCGCTCGAAGAAGGCCGCGTCGACGGCTTCGTCGGGATCCTGGGTCAGCACGCGCAGCGCGATGCGCGAATGGCCGTTGTAGAAGCCGCGGCCGGCGAAGCTGCCGTCGCGGTCGTAGATGTCGACGACGCTGCCGGGCTTGGGCCGCTCGGTGGGCTTCTCCACCATTTTCTGGAAGATCCAGGGGTGGTTGGAACGGCGCTCGATCTTGAGCTGGACGGCGGGATTGGCGGAGGCGGAAGGTTTCATCGCGGCATGATACCAGCCGCGCTTGCGCGGGCCGGCGGGGGGCGGCATCGTCCGGCCATGCGCTTTCCGCCCCTGCATCGCGGCACCTTGCTCGCGCGCCGCCAGCGCTTCCTCGCCGACATCCGCCTCGACGACGGGCGCCAGATCCTGGCCCACTGCCCCAATACCGGCCGCATGCTCGGCTATTCGGCGGCGGGCCTGCGCGTCTGGGCCAGCGAACGGCCGGCCGCCGCGGGCCGCTGCGGCTGGACCTGGGAACTGGCCGAACTCGGCGACACCCTGCTCGGCGTGCATCCGGCCCGGGCCAACGCCCTGGCCGCCGAAGCCATCGCCGCCGGCCGCATCGCAGCGCTGGCCGGCTATGCCGGCATCCGGCGCGAGGTCCGCTACGGCAGCGAAGGCAGCCGCATCGACCTGCTGTTGAGTGCGCCGCAGCGCGCCGACTGCTATGTCGAGGTCAAATCGGTGACCGCGGCCGACGAATACGGCCTGGGCATCTTCCCCGACGCGGTCAGCGAGCGCGGCCTGCGCCACCTGCGCGAACTGCAGACCGTCGCCGCGGCCGGCGCCCGCGCCGTGCTGCTGTTCTGCGTGCAGCGCGGCGACGCCCTGGCCGTCCGCGCGGCCAGCGAGATCGACGCGGCCTATGCGCAGGGCCTGCGCGAAGCGCGCGCGGCCGGCGTGGAAGTGCTGGCCTGGCGCTGCGCGATCACGACCGAAGCGATCGCCTTGGTGCGACCTGTTCCCGTATTGGCGTGATGCCGCTACGGGATGCCCCCGTATAGGTCGCAGCGAGCGCAGCGAACTGCAACGTCGAGACCTTCCAGAAGGACTTGGATGTTGCGGTTCGCTGCGCTCACCTCAGCCTACGGTCACCGCAACCTGCTTAACGGCGATCTGCAAGCCAGCGCGCCGCGTCGAGCGCGAAGTAGGTCAGGATCGCATCGGCGCCGGCGCGCTTGATGCTGGTCAGCGCTTCGAGCACGCAGGCCTGCTCGTTGATCCAGCCGTTCTGGCCGGCGGCCTTGAGCATCGCGTACTCGCCGCTGACCTGATAGACCAGGGTCGGCGCGCCGAAACGGTCTTTCACGCGCCGCACGATGTCGAGGTAGGGCAGGCCGGGCTTGATCATGACCATGTCGGCGCCCTCGTCGAGATCCAGCGCGACTTCGCGCAAGGCCTCGTCGCTGTTGGCCGGGTCCATCTGGTAGGTATATTTATTGCCTTTTCCAAGATTCGCGGCGGAGCCGACGGCGTCGCGGAACGGACCGTAGAAGCTCGAGGCGTACTTGGCCGAATACGCCAGGATGCGGGTGTGGATGTGGCCGCCGTTCTCCAGCGCCGTGCGGATCGCACCGATGCGGCCGTCCATCATGTCCGACGGGGCGACGACGTCGGCCCCGGCGGCCGCGTGCGACAGTGCCTGACGCACGAGAGCGGCGACGGTCTCGTCGTTGAGCACGTAGCCGGATTCGTCGATGAGACCGTCCTGGCCGTGGGTCGTGAACGGGTCCAGTGCGACGTCGGTGATGACGCCGAGCTCCGGATACGCCTGCTTGAGCGCGCGCACGGCGCGCTGGGCCAGACCGTCGGGGTTCCAGGCCTCGGCTGCGTCCAGGCTCTTGGCCTCCGGCGGCGTGACCGGAAAAAGCGCCAACGCCGGAATGCCCAGCGACTGCGCTTCGCCGGCCAGCTCCAGCAGTTCGGCAATGCCGACACGTTCCACGCCCGGCATGGACGCAATGGTTTCGCGGCCCGCGCCTTCGCGCACGAACACCGGCAGGATCAGGTCGGCGCTGGTCAGTACGGTCTCGCGCATCAGCGCGCGCGAGAAGGCATCGCGCCGCATGCGTCGCGGACGGGTGGCGGGAAAGGCCATGGCGGGAACTCCGGCAAGCTGCACAAGCACGACAGCGTAGCGCAACGCCGCCGTGGCGGCTGCCGGGGCGCGACAGCATGCCGCTGCGACCATGGTCGCGGACGTGCCGGCTTTTGTCGCGATTTGCCGTATTCACAAGCCGGCGGCTGCGATCTTGCGGCCGCTGCAGCGGCGGTATTCGTACTTGAAATAGCCGGCTTGAGCTGGTCATATTGCGCGGCCGCTGCGGGGACGCAGTGCGGGCATGAGGCCCGCGCTGCTGGCGCGGTCCAGCAGGAACCAACACCTTGTCCGGTATTCTGGTCGTCGAACGCTCAACGACGCTGAGCCATCTGCTCAAGCGCACCCTGGCGGCTGCCGGGCTGGCGGCGCGCAGCGAGCTTGCGGCCTACCTGGACACGATCGACCACCTCAAGCATTCGCTGGAGCTGGAACAGCCCTACGGCCTGCTCATCGTCGGCATACCGGCGCGACCGACGCGCGATTGTCTGGCCCTGCTCGACCATCTGGCTACCGACGGGCAGCGCGAGCTGCCGGTGCTGCTGATGGTGCACGAGCAGAGTCCCGATCTCGACGCCTGGGCGCGCCGCCGCGGCCGGGCGCAGATCGTGCTGTGGACCCAGTTCAGCAAGATCCCTGCCGCACTGGCCCAGCTCGAACCGCGCGCCGACCAGCTGTCGGTACAGGCCGAGACGGTCGCCGTGCCTTCGCAGGGCATACGCATCCTGTTCGTCGACGATTCGCAGAGCGTGCGACTGGCCTACCAGCAGCTGCTCGAACGCCAGGGCTACGCGGTCGCGACGGCCGGCACGCTGAACGAGGCGGCCGACAAGGCCGCGCGCGAGTCCTTCGATCTGGCCATCGTCGATTACTTCCTGCCCGACGGCAACGGCGACGAACTGTGCCGCCGCCTGTCCGGCCTGCCCGGCGCGCCGACCCTCGCGGTCATCACGGGCACCTACCGCGAAGACATCATCGTCAAGAGCCTCGACGCCGGCGCGATCGAGTGCATGTTCAAGAACGAGGCCAAGGAACTGTTCCTCGCGCGCGTCAAGACGCTGTCGCGGCAGATCCAGATGCAGAAATCGGTCGAGGCCGAACGCCAGCGCCTGGACGGCATCCTCGGCTCAGTCGGCGACGGCGTCTACGGCGTCGACCAGCAGGGCGTCATCACCTTCATCAATCCCACGGGTCTGCGCCTGCTCGGCTATGAGGAGGAGGATCAGCTCATCGGCAAGACGGCCCGCGGGCTGATCCACCAGGGCGCCGAGGAACGGCCGGGCGAGACGGCCGATGCCAGCCTGGAGCAGTCCTATACCGCGGGCAACGCGCTCAAGGGGCACGAGACCGTGTTCTGGCGCCGCGACAAGAGCGGCATGACGGTCGAATGCTCGGTGCTGCCGCTGGCGATCCAGAACCGGCGCCAGGGCTCGGTCGTCGTGTTCCGCGACATCTCCGAGCGCAAGAGTGCCGACAACCTGCGCTGGGAGCTGACTCACGACAAGCTGACCGGCCTGGTGAACGCGCGCCATTTCACCCATCAGGTCGCGCTGGAACTGCAGCGCCGGCGCGAGGCCGGCGGCTATTCGGCCATTCTGTATATCGACCTGGACCGCTTCAGCGCGATCGTCGACGCGGCCGGCGTGCCGGCCAGCGAGCGTCTGCTCGTGGAGATCGCCAGCGTGCTCGGCAAGCGCCTGCGCGAACACGATGTGCTCGCGCGCATCGAAGGCGACCGCCTCGCGCTGATGCTGTCGGGCGTGCAGCTGGAAAACCTGTTCCCGCTGGCCGACAGCTATCGCGAGCTGCTGCACCAGTGCAAGTACGAATCCGGCGGCGTCAGCCGGCCGATCACCGCGTCCATCGGCGTCGCCGTGATCAGCCGCGACACGCCGTCGGCCGAATACGTGGTCGAGCACGCGCGCCTGGCCTGCCGCACGGCCAAGCAGCGTGGCCGCGACCAGACCGAGATCTACGTCGGCGAGCACGACGCGCGCATCGCGCGCGAGATCGAGGCCGGCTGGACCGAGCGCCTGCGCCAGGCCATGGAGCAGGAGCGCATCGTGCTGCTGGTGCAGCCGATCGTGCCGGTCGCGGCGCTGCCGCGCAGCGAGTCGGCCGTCGTCCAGCGCCAGGGCTGGCGCGTCAACGGCTCGGGTACGGCCGGCCAGGAATACCTGTTCGAGATCCTGATCCGCATGGTCGGCAAGGACGGTCAGCTGATCTCGCCCGGTGTGTTCGTGCCGCTGGCCGAGCGCGTCGGCATGATGCCCAAGCTCGATCTGTGGGTGCTCAACCGTCTGCTGCGCTACCTCTCCGGCGTGCGCGGCGTGCGTGCGCCGATCGCGTTCCACGTCAATCTGTCGAACATGACCCTGGCCGATCCGGACTCGCTCAAGCTCATCGAGGCGACGATCCGCAGCTCGGGCGTGTCGGCACGCCAGCTCGTGTTCGAGATCACCGAGACCTCGGAGCTGACCAGCCTGCACAGCGCGCGCAAGTTCATCTCGGCGCTGAAGAAGCTCGGCTGCCGCTTCGCGCTGGACGATTTCGGCACCGGCTTCTCCAGCTTCACCCATCTGCGCCATCTGCCGGTGGACTTCGTCAAGGTCGAAGGCAGCTTCGTGCAGGGCATGCCCGGCAGCGAGCTCGATCGCAAGATGGTCGGCTCGATCACCCAGCTCGCCCAGTCGCTGAAACTGCGCGTGATCGGCGAGCACGTTGACAGCTTCTCCACCCTGGAGGCGCTGCGCATTTCGGGCGCCGACTACGCCCAGGGCAACTACCTCGGCGAGCCGCGGCCGCTGCGCAGCGTCGATTTCGCCGCGCTGTTCCCGCATGGCTGAAGCGGCGCAGGGTTCCGCGTCCCCGGGGCGCGGCGATCCGGCCGCGGCGCCCGCCGCCCCCGCCAACGACCGCACGATACGCCGCTGTCTCGGCGTACTCGGCGCGCTCGCACTGCTGTGCATCGCCGGCCCGTGGTTCAGCCGCTACGGCGTGGATCACACCGACTGGGAGCATCTGTCCGTCGCGCCGGGCCTGGCTCACGGCCATTGGCTCGGCACTGACGCGATCGGCCGCGACGTGTTCGTGCGGCTGTGCGTGGGCGGCCGCCTGTCGCTGCTGATCGGTCTGCTCGCAAGCCTGGTCGCGCTGGTGCTGGGCCTGAGCTACGGCGTCGTCGCCGGCTATGCGGGCGGACTGGTCGACCGTCTGCTGATGCGCGCGCTGGACCTGCTGGCCGCGCTGCCGTTCCTGCTGATCGTGATCCTGCTGCTGACCGTGTTCGAGCGCTCGCTGCCGCTGCTGCTCGCGGCTATCGGCGGCTATGTCTGGATGGATCTCGCGCGCGTCGTCCGCGCCGAGGCCGCGCGGCTGCGCGGGCAGGCCTTCGTCGACGCGGCGCGCCTGCTCGGTGCAGGCCCGGGCTGGATCATGGCGCGGCACATCGCGCCGAATCTGCTTGGCCTGGCCCTGGTCTACCTGAGCCTGGGCGTGCCGAACGCGATCCTGATCGAATCCTTCCTCGGCTTTCTCGGCCTGTCGGTCGACGAACCCGCAGCGAGCTGGGGCGCGATGCTGTTCGACGGCACGCAGGAAATGGATCTGGCGCCGTGGACCCTGGTCGCGCCGGCAGTGGCGCTGGCCACGACCCTGATCAGCTGCCAGTTCCTCGGCGAAGCCCTGCGCCGCCGCCTGGATCCGCGCCGAGCGGTCGCATGAGCGCGCCGCTGCTGCGCGTGGAGAACCTGCAGATCGCGCTGCCGGCGCGGCCGCAGCCGGTCGTGACCGATCTGGGTTTCAGCGTGTCCGCGGGCGAATGCCTTGCGCTGATCGGCGCGTCGGGCTCGGGCAAAAGCCTGACCAGTGCCGCGCTGGTCGGCCTGCTGCCGGCCGGGGCGATCGCGTCCGGGTCCGTCCGGTTCGCCGACGAGGAACTCATCGCGGCGACGCCGGCGGCCTGGCGCCGCGTGCGCGGTGCCGGCATCGGCATGGTCTGGCAGGACAGCCAGGCCAGCCTGCATCCGCTGCGCCGCATCGGCGCGCAGCTGATCGAGGCGCTGCGCGCGGCCGGCGTCGAACGTGCCGCCGTGCGCGAGCGGGCCGCGGCGCTGCTGGCCGAAGTCGGCATCGACCGGCCGGCCGAGCGTCTGCGCAGCTATGCGCACGAGCTGTCCGGCGGCCAGCGCCAGCGCGTGCTGATTGCACTCGCGCTGGCCGCCGATCCGCGGCTGCTGATCGCCGACGAGGCGACCAGCGCCCTCGATGCGAGCCTGCGGCTGCAGATCGTCGATCTGCTCGACAGCCTGCGCCGGCGCCGCGGGTTGGCGCTGCTGTTCGTCAGCCATGATCTGGCCCTGGTACGGCGCATTGCCGATCGCGTCGCCGTGCTCGATCGCGGCCGGCTCGTCGAGCTGGCCGATACGGCGGCCCTGTTCGCCGCGCCGGCGCATGCGCAGACGCGCGCGCTGCTGGCCCTGGCCGAACCGCTGCCGGCAGCGACCGCCGCCGCCGCGACGCCGCTGCTGCTGCAACTGCAGGACCTGGACGCGGCCTACGTCGCGACCGGCTGGCGCGCCACGTCGCGGCCGGCGCTGCGCGGCGTCGGCTTCACACTGCACGCCGGGCGCACCCTGGCCATCGTCGGCGAATCAGGTTCCGGCAAGTCCACGCTGCTGCGCTGCCTGACCGGCCTGCTGCGGCCGGAGCGTGGGACCCTGCAGCTGGCCGGACAGCGCCTGGATCTGGCCCGTCTGACCGATCCGACGCCGCTGCGCGCGAGCTTGCAGCTGGTGTTCCAGGACCCCGGCGCCTCGCTGGACCCGCTCTGGCGCATCGGCGACATCGTTGCCGAGCCGCTGCGGCTGGCGGCGCGGTCGCCGTCGGCCGATGTGCGCGCGTCGCGCGTCGCGGCCCTGCTGGCCGATGTCGGCCTGGATCCCGAACTGGCCCGGCGCTATCCGCATGCGCTGTCGGGCGGCCAGCGCCAGCGCGTCGCGATCGCCCGCGCCCTGGCCGCGCAGCCGGCGGCGCTGCTGCTGGACGAGGCGACCAGCGCGCTCGACGTGCTGGTGCAGCGGCAGATCCTCGAACTGCTGCGCCGCCTGCAGCGCGAGCGCGATCTGGCCCTGTTGTTCGTGACGCACGATCTCGATCTGGTCGCCGGCTTCGCCGACGAGGTCGGCGTGCTCTGGCGCGGCGCGCTGGTCGAATGCGGCGCTGTTGGGGAGGTTTTCGCGCATCCGCGTCATAGCCACACGCGCGAGTTGCTGAACGCCGCCGGCCGCCCGGCGCGGGAGTTGCTTCCGACCGGTCAACCGTCGAAAGCGTGAACCCGTTCCGGGATATGCGCGAAACCGTTCAGCGACAGTTTGATTCCGTTAAGGAATAATTAAATTCGCTTTTTTTCATAGAACTGGGCCGAAAAGTGCTCAGTCAACTAAAGAGTTCGTCATAACCTCTTGAAACAAGAGGGGTTCAGAAAATGTCGCAGAGCATACTTCTCCTCATTCTCAGCGCCGCCGTCGTGGTTGCCCTGTTGTCGATCAAGCGCATCCCCGAAGGCACGGTCTATACCCTGCGCCGCTTCAACGGCCAGGCCCGCACCCTGCAGCCGGGCACGCATTTGATCTGGCCCCTGCTCGAGCGCGTCGTTCACCGAATTTCCCTTACCGGTCACGTGCTTGCGATCGACGAACTGTTTCCGGTCGGCGCCAGTGCGCGGCTTGCGGGCAAGGTGTTCTGGCAAGTGGTCGATGCCGAGCGCGCCGATGCCTCGATCGACCGGGCCGAATCGCTGATCCGCGCCCGCGTCCTGAATGCCGCCCGCGCGACCGACAATCCGGCCGAAGAAACCGCCGAAGCGCGCAACAGCCGGCTCAAGGCGGCTCTGAACGACAGCCTGCGCGACGTCGGCATCGTCGTGACCCGGGTCCAGCTCACCCTCGCCTGAGCCCGGCGCAAGCCCGCAATCCAGCCTCGCCAGACCCGCGCAAGCGGGTCTTTTTGTTGCAGCGACTGGATTTTAGCCATCGCGGCCCGGATACTTGCCGGCCTTTTCGATACGGACGGCCCGGTGATGGCGGAACGGGAACGGCTGCGTCGCCGGCTCGATGACGGTCTGGCCGCGCTGGATCTGGATCTGTCCGACGCGGTGCGCGATCGGCTGATCGCCTACGTCGAGCTGCTGGCGCGCTGGAACGCGGCCTACAACCTGACGGCGGTACGCGATCCCGGTGAAATGGTCGCGCGGCACCTGCTGGATTCGCTGGCCATCGCACCACATGTCAGCGGGACGACCCTGGCCGATCTCGGCAGCGGCGCCGGGCTGCCGGGCATTCCGCTGGCGCTGGTCGCGCCGGAGCGCCAGGTCACCCTGGTCGATTCCAACGGCAAGAAGGCCCGTTTCCTGCGCGAGGCCGTGCGCGCGCTGAAGCTCGCCAACGTACGCGTGATCGAGGGTCGTGTGCAGGACGTGCCGGGACAATTCGATTGCGTCACGGCCCGCGCGTTTGCCACGCTGGCAGACATGTTGAACTGGGCCGGCGGCCTGCTCGCCGACGGCGGCAACTGGCTGGCCATGAAAGGCAAGGTCGACGAGGCGGAAATCGCCGCCGTGCCGGCCGGATTCCGCGTCGAACGGATCGTCACGCTGCAGGTGCCGGCCACGGTCGGCGAACGCCATCTGATCGTTGTACGCAAGGCTTGAACGAACCGGTTTCCCCATGACGCGCATCATCGCCATCACCAACCAGAAAGGCGGCGTCGGCAAGACGACGACCGCGGTCAATCTCGCGGCGGCGCTGGCCGAGACGCGGCGCAAGATCCTGCTCGTCGACCTCGACCCGCAGGGCAACGCGACCATGGCCGCCGGCGTGGACAAGCGCTCGGCCAAGCCCAACGGCTACGAGGTGCTGCTCGACGAGGTGCCGATCGAACGCGCCATCGTCACGACCGAAGCCGGCTTCGACCTGCTGCCGGGCAGCTCCGACCTGACCGCGGCCGAGCTCAAGCTCATGGACGCGCTCGCGCGCGAGAGCCGGCTCAAGGAACAGCTGGCCAAGCTCGGCGACGTCTACCACACCATCCTGATCGACTGCCCGCCGACCCTGCACCTGCTCACGATCAATGCGTTGAGCGCCGCCCACGGCGTGCTGATTCCGGTGCAGTGCGAGTATTTCGCGCTGGAAGGACTGGCCAGCTTGCGCGAGACCATCGACGCCGTGCGCCGGCGCCTGAATCCGCGCCTGGAGATCGACGGCCTGCTGCGCACCATGTACGACGTGCGCAACAACCTGGCCAACGAAGTGTCGGCCCAGCTCACCAAGCATTTCGGCGACAAGGTGCTGCGCTCCATCATCCCGCGCAACATCCGCCTGGCCGAGGCGCCCAGCCACGGCAAGCCGATCAATCTTTACGACCGCGAATCCCGCGGCGCCATCGCCTATCTCGGTCTCGCCGGCGAGATGCTGCGGCTGGAGCGCGGCGCGGCGGCCGCTGCGGCGCATTCCAACTGAGGCCCCCCATGTCGGCAGCCAAGAAACGAGGACTCGGACGCGGCCTGGACGCCCTGCTCGGCAGTCTGGAGCCCGAAACCGCGGAAACCGGCGAAGGCGGTGGCAGCGAGCTGCGCCAGATCGCGGTCGGCAAGATCTTCCCGGGCAAGTACCAGCCGCGCCAGGCCATCGACCCGGAGAAGCTCGAAGAGCTGGCCGCGTCGATCCGCGCCCAGGGCGTCATCGAACCCATCGTCGTGCGCGCCTCCGGCGACCGCTACGAACTGATCGCCGGCGAACGCCGCTGGCGTGCGACCCAGCTCGCCGGCTTGGCCGAGATACCGGCGCTGGTGCGCGACGTGGACGACCGCGCCGTCGTTGCGATCGCGCTGATCGAGAACATCCAGCGCGAGGAACTCACGCCGCTGGAGGAGTCGCAGGCGCTCAAGCGTCTGATCGACGAATTCGACCTGACCCACCAGCAGGTCGCCGAAGCGGTCGGCCGCTCGCGTGCCGCCGTGTCGAACCTGCTGCGCCTGATGGAGCTGCCGGCCGAGATCAAGCAGCTGCTGGAGCAGAAGAAACTCGACATGGGCCATGCGCGCGCGCTGCTGACCCTGCCCGAAGCGCTGGCCATCGGCCTGGCGCGCCGGGCCGCCGAGCACGGCTGGTCGGTGCGCGAGCTCGAAGACGCGGCACGCGCCGCGCAGAGCGAACCGCAGGCGGTATCGGCCAAGCCGGCCAAGACCGTACGCGATCCCAACGTCGAGTCGCTGGAGCGCGACCTGTCCGAACGCATCGGCGCGCGCGTGGCGATCAACCACAGCCGCAACGGCCGCGGCAAGCTGACGATCCGCTATCACAGCCTGGAAGAACTCGACGGCATCCTCGCGCGGATCAAATAAGATCCGCGCGATGTGCCGGGATGAAAGCGTTTCGGCCTCGCGAGGGTCTTCATGCAGGTGAGCAGCCGCCAACGCCAATTCGACGCCCTGGTCCGCGCGCACAACGGCGACCTCTACCGCTATGCCTACTGGCTGTGCGGCGACGCCGCGCTGGCCCAGGACCTGACCCAGGAAACCTTCCTGCGCGCCTGGCGCTCGCTGGACGCGTTGCGCGAGACCGATGCGGCCAAGGCCTGGCTCATCACCATCCTGCGTCGCGAGCACGCGCGCCTGTACGAGCGCAAGAGCTTCGACACCACCGATATCGGCGAGCTGGACCTGGACGACCGTGATTCGCTGAGCCCCGAACAACTGGGCGAGGATTCCCTCGTGCGCGCGGCCATGTTGCAGCTCGAACCCAAGTACCGCGAGCCGCTGCTGCTGCAGGTGCTCGGCGGATTTTCCTGCGAGGAGATCGCGCGCGAGCTCGGCCTGGGCGCCGCCGCCGTGATGACCCAGCTGTTCCGCGCGCGGCAGAAGCTCAAGCACCTGCTCGGCGCCGGCCGCGGCGAGGCCAGCGCATGAACTGCCTCGACTACCGCCGCCAGCTCGGCGCCGACCCGCGCCGTGAAACGCCCGAGATGCAGGAACATCGGCGCGGCTGCGCCGGCTGCGCCGCGCACCAGGCGCGCAGCCTCGGTTTTGAACTCGCGCTCAAGCGTTCGCTGCAGGTTGCCGTGCCCGATGGTCTTGCCGAACGCATCCTGCTGGCCCAGGCCACTGGTGAACGCGGCACGCGCACACGCCGGCGGCGGCGCTGGGGCTGGCTGGCCGCGGCTGCCGTCCTGGTGGCAGCACTCGGCGTCGGCCTGCAGCAGCTGCAGCTGTTCGCGCCGCTGGCGCGCCAGCTCGTCGTCCACCTGCAGCACGAGCCCGAAGCGCTGTTGACGCATGTGCCGCTGCCGGTGGCCGAGATCGAACGCCCCTTCGCCCAGCGCGGCGTGGTCCTGGCCGCGCCGCTGCCGGCCGGCATCAGCTATGCGCAGCCCTGCCCGGTCGGGACGATGGGCTCGGTACACATGGTCATGCCCGAGCCCGAAGGCCCGGTCACGGTGTTCTTCCTGCCGACCCATCGCGAACGCCGCGGCGACTATGTCGACCAGGGCATGCACGTTCGCGCCGTGCCCATGGGCACCGGCACCCTGGCCCTGGTCGCCGCTGACACGCGCCATTTCGACGCGCTGGAGGCCGGCTGGCGCTATAGCCTCGAAGGCACGGCGGCGACTGCGGCCGGAGCGCCCTGAGCTGCTGTCGGCGCGGCGCGCCCGGTGCTGCTTCCGGCGGGAAATCCGGCACTGTGGCGAACCGCGGTGCCTCCCTCCCCCAACCCCTCTCCGACGACGGGGGGAGCAGAGCGCCTGAAAATGCGGCATCGAGTTCATTGCGTCGCCCGCCGTGTTTGGGCCTGAGCCGCGCTCCGGCGATAATGCGCGCCGCAATCCGTTCCGGACCTTCGCAATGCCCCAGCTTTCGGTCGTCGTCCCCGTCTTCAACGAGCGCGACAACATCAAGCCGCTGATCGACGAAATCGTCGCCGCCCTGCGCGGCCGCCACGACTTCGAGATCGTCTACGTCGACGACTGCAGCAAAGACGACAGCCTGGCCGTGCTGCAGGGCCTCCGGTCGCAGGTGCCGGAGCTGCGCGTCATCAGGCATATTTCCCAAAGTGGACAAAGCACGGCGGTGCGCAACGGCGTCAAGTCAGCCCGCGGCACCTGGATCGCGACCCTCGACGGCGACGGCCAGAACGATCCGGCCGACATTCCCAAGCTGATCGCCGCGCGTGACGCGGGTCCGGCCGACGTGAAGCTCTACGCGGGCTGGCGCGTCAACCGCCAGGACACCGGCAGCAAGCGCTGGGCATCCAGGATCGCCAACGCGATCCGCTCGCGCCTGCTGCGCGATTCCACGCCGGACACCGGCTGTGGCATCAAGCTGTTCGAGCGCGAGGCTTTCCTCGACCTGCCGTATTTCAATCACATGCACCGCTACCTGCCGGCGCTGATGCAGCGTTCGGGCTGGAAGACGGTCAGTGTGCCGGTCAATCACCGCGCGCGCGGCGCCGGCGTATCGAAGTACAACAATCTCAATCGCGCCCTCGTCGGCATCGCCGACCTGCGCGGTGTCGCGTGGCTGATCCGCCGCGCCAAGCGCACCGCGATCGAAGAGATTCAGTAGCCCGGTCGACGCCGCCGGGGTGGTAACGCCCCGGCGGCCGCGCGGTGATCGGCTATCCGAGCCTCACCAGCCTGGACGCGGCGGACCTTCACTGAAGCGGCGCCGCGGCAGGCCGTGTCGTCGTGGCCTAGCGCGATGCCTGCGGCTACGGCACGCTGATCGGTCTGCGTCGCGACGCGGCGAAATCTGGCGTGGGGTGATCGACGAGGCCGGCCGCCATGCGAGCCGTGTCTGCCGCACTCGCTGAGACGGGCCTTTCCGACACTGCCGGATGCGCCGGCAATCTCGCCGGCGCATTCGATCAAGGAGGATGTATGCGGTGGACGCTTCCCGTCGCGATCGTCGCGGCACTGGTGTCGGCGCAGGCCGGCGCCGCGGACTGGACCCGGTTTCTCGGCTCCAATCCGTATTTTCCGAACCAGCTCGCCGACCGGGGACTGGCCGTCGATGCCGGCGGCCTGGTCGCCGTGCAGGCGTACAACCGGCTGACCTGGTCGGGTCAGATCGAATTCGTCCATGAGTACAGCGTGGCTGCGGACGGCACGATTCCGTGGATCTGGGGCGTGGTCGGCAAGAGTCCGAGCTACGCGATGACGCCGCGCGCCGTCGATCAGCGCGACGGCTACCGCCTGGTCTGGATAGCGCGGGCCGACGATCCGGCGTCCGGCCGCGACGAGTTCAGCGTCGTCCTGCCGAACGGCGCGCAGCCGCAGTGGTGGCTCAGCGAACCGCAGGCCGGCGGCCACGCCGTCGACGCGGTTTCGGGCGGCGCCGACGGCGGCTTCGTGCTGCGTGCGCTGGATGCGGGCGCCGGTTTCGAAGTCGTCGCGTTCGACAGTCCGTCGCCGCGCTGGCGCGCGACGGTGCAGCCCTGCGCCGGCGGCGCCGCACCGGCGAATCTGCAGATCGACTTCGCGCCGTTGGGCGCCTGGCCGGCGATCCACACGCTCAGTGTCGCCGGCAGCTGCGACGACGGACTGAATCCGCCGCAGGTCTTCGTGCAGCGTTTCGACAGCCTCACTGGCGACCAGGCCGTGACGGAATGGCCGAACGTCGTTCCCGACCGGCAGCTCGCCCGCCTCGCCTTCTCGCCGGCGCACGAGCTCGTCGCGGTCTACTCGATGCCGGGATCGCTCAAGGAAGTGCAGCGCGTGCCGCCGCCCGGCCAGTCGTTCACCGGTCCGCCGGCGCTGCTGTTCGGTCTTGATCAGATCATTGCGCTTGCCCCCGCCGGCGCCGACACCCTGGCCATCCTCGGCAGTGACGCCAGCGGCACTCCGGTCTCCTCCACGGTCTGGCCGCAGGGCGCCGTGTCGTGGCCGATGCCGCTGAACGGCCTTGCCGGGTTCCCCGGCGGCGCCTGGAGCTTCGCTGCGGGCCGCAACGAAAAGCTGCTCGCGCTGCGCGTCGAAAATGACAGCCCCGCGCCGCTGCTGCGTCTGGTCGGACTCGACGCCTACGGCCAGCTCGAATGGACCGACACGATCCCCGACGTCCTGCCGGGCGCCGCGCCGCAGGCCGTGCCGGCCAAGGATGCGGCCGGCGGCTTCATCGTCGCGATCGACACGCTGGACGCCGGCGGCACGACCGGCATCGTGGTGCGCCGCGTCGGCAGCGCGCCGTGAACGGACGGGTGCCTGCCGAACGGCGGGCACCCGGCCTTCCGGGGCATGCGCGGCCGGGCGGCCTGACCTAAGCTCGGGCGATCCTTTGCCGCGGAGCTGCCCCATGCGTCAGGCCCTACTCGCTTTCGCTCTTGCCCTGGCGCTGGCCGGGCCTGCCCTCGCCGCCGACCGCGTGACCGGCAAGGCCTTCGCGACGCGCTCCGAAGTCATCGCGCCGCACGGCATGGTCGCGACCTCGCAGCCGCTCGCCACGCAGATCGGCCTCGACGTGCTGAAGAAAGGCGGCAGCGCGCTCGATGCGGCGATTGCCGCGAACGCCGCGCTCGGCCTCATGGAGCCGACCGGCAGCGGCATCGGCGGCGACCTGTTCGCGATCGTCTGGGACGCCAGGACGCAGAAGCTCTACGGCTACAACGGCTCGGGCCGCTCGCCGAAATCGCTGACCCTGGAATGGTTCGCCGAGCACGGTTACAGCGACATCCCGCCGACCGGCCCGCTGCCGGTATCGGTGCCCGGCTGCGTCGATGCCTGGTTCGCGCTGCACGAAAAATTCGGCCGGCTGCCGATGAAGGATCTGCTCGCACCGACCGTGCGCTATGCGCGCGAGGGTTTTCCGGTCAGCGAGCTGATTGCGTACTACTGGCAGCGCTCGGTGCCGCGCCTGTCGAAATATCCCGGCTTCAAGGAACAGTTCACGCGCGACGGCGCCGGGCCGGCCAAGGGCCAGCGCTGGACCAATCCGAATCTCGCCGACACCCTGGAAGCCCTCGGCAAGGGTGGCCGCGACGCGTTCTACAAGGGGCGCATCGCCAAGATCATCGGCGACTACATGAAGGCCAACGACGGTTTCCTCAGTGCCGAAGACCTGGCCGCACATCACGGTGAATGGGTCGAGCCGCTGTCGACGAACTACCGCGGCTACGAGGTCTGGGAACTGCCGCCGAACGGCCAGGGCGTGGCTGCGCTGGCCATGCTGAACATTCTCGAAGGCTATGACTTCGGCAAGATCGGTTTCGGCAGCGTCGAGCACGTTCATCTGTTCACCGAGGCCAAGAAACTGGCCTTCGCGGACCGCGCGCAGTACTTCGCCGATCCCGCTTTCGCGCAGCTGCCGCTCAAGGGGCTGCTGTCCAAGGACTATGCGGCGCAGCGGCGCCAGCTCATCGGCGAGACCGCGGCCAGGTCCGTCGACGCCGGCCACCCGCCGCTCGACGACGGCGACACGATCTACCTGACCACGGCCGACAAGGACGGCAACATGGTCTCGCTGATCCAGTCCAACTACCGCGGCATGGGCTCGGGCATGGCGCCGACCGGCCTCGGTTTCATCCTGCAGGACCGCGGCGAGATGTTCGTGCTCAAGCCCGGCCATCCGAATTCCTTCGCGCCGGGCAAGCGGCCGTTCCATACCATCATCCCGGCCTTCGTGACCAAGGCCGGCAAGCCCTGGCTCAGCTTCGGCGTCATGGGCGGCGCGATGCAGCCGCAGGGCCACGTGCAGATCGTCATGAACCTCATCGACTTCGGCATGAACCTGCAGGAAGCCGGCGACGCGCCGCGCATCCAGCACGACGGCTCGACCGAACCCACGGGTCAGGCCACGGCCATGCGCGACGGCGGCGAGATCAATCTGGAAACCGGCTACAGCTGGGAAACCGTGCGCGGCCTGATGCAGAGGGGCCACAAGGTCACTTATGCCGACGGCCCCTACGGCGGCTATCAGGCGATCGCCTGGGACGAGAAGAACAAGGTCTGGATCGGCGCGTCGGAAGGCCGCAAGGACGGGCAGGCGGCCGGTTACTGAGGAAAGCGGCGCCGCGGTGCCGGTTGCGGCGGCACAGCCGCCGGCGAAACCGCCGGCGCCTGATCCTGTCTTTCCTGCAAATCCGTAAGGCAGCTGAGCGACACCCCACGAGGATGGCTTCCATGCGTCTGAATATCCTGTTTGGCTGGACACTGATGTTCTGTTGCGGCACGGCCCTGGCCGAGGCGCCGTCGACACAAGCCGCGGCGGCTGGTTCGGCCGACACAGCCGCCACCACGGCTGACGGCGAGGACCAGGCGATGGTCGAGCTCGGCTCGCAGATGCAGGCCGCCTATCGGAATTCGCTGGGTCCGGTCTATCTGAAACTGCGCGAAAGCGCGCAGCCGCGCGACTGGATGCTGGCCTCGCAACTGTTCCTGATGGCGGCCGACGACGACCCGACCTTCGGCAACGCCGCGCGCGCCGAGCTGCTGCGCAATGCCGCTGCGGCCGCGCCCGAGGACGCGCTGGTGCAATGGACTGCGATGGTCGCCATGCCCAGCGTCGTCGCCGGCGGCTGCGCGGCGCCGCGGGCCGCGCCGGCCAACCTCGATACGGTGCTGCGGCTGGAATCGGACAACGGCCTGGCCTGGCTGCCGGTGCTGGATCAGGCCTGGCGCTCGAAAGATGCGCTGGCGGTCGACTCGGCCCTCGCACGCATCGCCGCAGCCCCTCGCTACGACGACCATTCGCTCGAGTATGGCCGGCTCCTGGTCAAGCTGTTCCGCGACAACGCCGACAGCCTGCAGCAGCTCGGCGCCGCGCTGGAGGTTCCGATGGACCCGGTGCAATACGGCCTGGCCCTGAGCCAGAACGCGGTCATGAAGCCGATGGTCGCGCTGAATCAGGCCTGCGACCGCAAGCGTCAGCCCGACGCCGATGCGCGCCGTTTCGCGATCTGCGCCGATATCGGCCAGCGCCTGCTGCACGACGGCAGGACGACCCTGCTGCGCCATTACGGCGACCAGGTGCTGCAGGCCGCCGGCGCGCCCGACCGCGACGAGGCCGAGGCACAGCGCCGCGAGATAGCCTGGCTGTACGACGCGATCAGCGACGGAGACATCGCGACCTCGCGTCGCTTCGCCGAGCTGCTGGTGCGCGATGGCGACGAACTCGAAGTCCTGCGCCAGATGGTCCGGGAGCGCGGCATCCCGACGACCCCGCCGCCGACCTGGCAGCCGTCGGCCCGGGAGCACGTGGAGATCGACGACGGCGAAGACGAAGCCGCGGCGGCCGCAAGCGAGGATTGAAACCGGGCCGGCCGGGTCCGCGGGGCGCCGGATTGCCGGCGCCGTCCTGCGGCCGCCCCGGCCCGATCCGCCGACGCCGCGCAATTTCCAGATGTGCAGGCTCGGTGTACCCTCGACCGCGTTTGGCCCGCGCGAGGACGCTTCGATGCTGAAAGTCCTGATAGCAAGTTGCAAAGGCGGTTGCGGCAAGACCACGCTGGCGACGCATCTGGCGGCGCATTACGCGGTCGAGGGCAGGAACACCGTGCTCGTGGACTGCGACCGGCTGGCCTCGAGCCGGCACTGGTGCGAACGCCGTGCCGG
This sequence comes from Lysobacteraceae bacterium SCN 69-320, assembly GCA_001725155.1. Lineage (GTDB taxonomy): Bacteria > Pseudomonadota > Gammaproteobacteria > Xanthomonadales > Rhodanobacteraceae > Tahibacter. The sequence continues at coordinate 28,193 of MEFP01000004.1, forward strand.
ACTGGCCAGCGCCGTGCTGCCGATCGACGGCACGCGACGCAACTGGCGCGAGCGAATTCCCGACGGAACCGACCGCCTGATCATCGACACGCCGGCCGGGACCAGCGCCGAGGATGTCGATGGCCTGCTCGACGAGGTCGACGCGCTGCTGATTCCCGTACTGCCGTCGCCGTTCGATCTGGAAGCCTGCCGGCCCTTTGTCGAGGAGATTGCCGGACTGAACCGTATCAAGCGCGGCAAGGTCGCCGCCGGCGTCGTCGCCAACCGGTTGCGCCCCTGGACGCATGCCAGCCAGCTCGCGCTCGAGGAAATGCAGCGCTTCGCGCTGCCGGTCGTCGGCCAGCTGCGCGATACCCAGGGCTACGTGGTCGCGACCGGCCTCGGCAAGAGCTTGTTCGACTACCACGCCGAATCCGTGCGCTCCCATCAGGACGACTGGAAGCCGCTGCTGAAGTGGCTGCGCAAGAGCGGCAGCTGACTGCCCGGAGGCCGGGCCTGCCGGCGGCCCCTACCGGCTCTCGGTGACCTGGCATTGCCGCGTCACGGCGGGCATTGCTGCGCCGCGCTGCCGGCCGCCGGCGCCGGTTCGCCAGCCGGCTCCCCCCGGTTTTCGCGAAATCGTTACCCGTCATGGGCAGACTTGAACGCGTGACGCTATCGGTACGCCAAACCCGTGCGGGCTTGATGCACCATAGAGGTTCTCAACGACAGGCGAGGAAGCCCGGCCATGCAAGAACTCATACTGCTGCGACACGCCCATGCCGGCAACGCCGGCCCGGAGCAGAGCGACAGCGAACGGACGCTGAGCCTGACCGGCGAAGCCGAGGCGGAAGCGGCAGCAGCATGGCTCAAGGCCAGCGGTGCACGGCCCCAGCGCGTGCTGTGCTCGCCGTCGGCACGCACGCGGCAGACCCTGGAGCGCGTGCTCGCGCGCATCGAGTATTCCGACACGCGCTACGAACCGGCCATCTACGAGGCCACGGCGGGCGACCTCATGGGTCTGCTCGACCAGCACCGCGACGCGGACCAGGTGCTGCTGGTCGGCCACAATCCCGGCATCGAAACCCTGGTCGCCCTGCTCGCGACGGGTCAGTCCGGCGAGTTCCGCGGCATGCCGCCGGCCGGAATCGCCTGGCTCGAAATCAACGGCGAGATAGAACCCGGCAGCGGCAGCCTCAAGGCGTTCTGGTCGCCGTAAGTGGAGCCGGAACCATGCGCCTGCGCCGCGCCTGGGTCAGCGCCTTCGTCCTGCTGGCGGCCTGCCTGCCGGCGACCGCCGAGCCGGTCGCGCTGGACCCGCGGCGCTCCACGGCCGAATTCGAAGTCCGCGCGATGTGGATGTTCGACATCGGCGGCCGATTCGGCGCGGTCACCGGCGAGGTCGAGGTCGACCACGCCGCGCGCAGCCTGCGCGTGCGGGCGCGCATCGACGTGCGCGGCGTATCCATGCGCCGCGCGAGCTACGAGGAATGGGTCAAGTCCGAAGAGTTCTTCGACGCGCAGGCCCACCCCTACATCGAGTTCGAGTCCGAACCGTTTCCGATGGCGACCCTGGACCTTGGCGGCGACATCGTCGGCCGGCTGACCCTGCGCGGCATGACCCGGCCGATGAACCTGCGCCTGCGGCCTTCGCAATGTCCGGGCGCGGCCGCGCTGACCTGTCCGGTTGTCGCCGACGGCGTCGTTCAACGCAGCGACTTCGGCATGCGCACGCGGCGGGCGACTCTGGCCGACAAGGTACGCCTGCACCTGAGCGTGCTCGCCGTCGCCGCCAACCCCGGATGAACTGCAGGAATCCCATGCGCCAAGGATGCGCGTTACTCGTTGCGCTGCTGCTCGCCGTCGTGCTCGGCGGCTGTTCGCTGACCCTGTCGCGCGAACGCGTGCGCCGTGCCGATGCGGTCATCGCCGAACTGCGCGACCGCGATCTGAGCTGCACGCGCGAAGACCATTGCGCGGCCGACTCGCCGTATCACGAGCTGTACCGGGAAACGGCCCAGGCCGGCGGCCCGCTGCATTTCGTGAGCCTGCTCGACCACGGCGCCGATTCGCTGGCCCTGCGCCTGCATCTCGTGCGCAGCGCGCGCAAGAGCATCGAGGTGCAGACCTTCATCTTCGCCGGCGACGATGCCGGCTATCTGTTCCTCGACGAACTGATCAAGGCCGCGCGGCGCGGCGTGCGCGTGCGCGTGATCGCCGACCAGCTGTTCTCGCTCGGCGACTACACCCTGCTCGCGCGGCTGGCGCGCACGCATGCGAATTTCGAGCTGCGCCTGTACAACCCGGCCTTTGACGAGGCCGCCACCCAGCCGCTGGAATTCGCCGCCAACCTGCTGTGCTGCTTCTTCCAGTTCAACCAGCGCATGCACAACAAGCTGCTGCTGATCGACGGCGAGACCGGCCTGGCCGGCGGCCGCAACTACGAGGACCGCTATTTCGACTGGGATACCGAGTTCGACTACCGCGACCGCGACGTCGCGGTGACCGGCGCGGTCGCCGGCCGGCAGATGCAGGCCTCGTTCGAGCAGTTCTGGAACCATCCGCGCACGCGCACCCTGGCCCAGCTCAAGGACGTCAACCGGCGCCTGCTGCTGGACACGCGCGAACCGGCGCCGCCCTGGGACACGCCGACCTGGCAAAACCCCGATCGCGTCGCGGCCATCTCGCGCCAGGCCGACGACTGGACCTGGATCGCAGAGCATTTCGCCGCCAAGGTGTTCCGCGTCGCGCGGGTCGACTACTTCTCCGATTCGCCGAACAAGCCGCTGGAACCGGAAAACCCGGCCGACAAGAAGCTGACCCGGTACGTCATCGAACTGCTCGACTCGGCCAGGCACGAGATCGTGCTGCAGACGCCTTACCTGGTGATCAGCCGGCCGGCGCGGCGCGTGTTCCGCGGCCTGCGCGAACGCGTGCCGGAACTGCGCGTCATCGTCTCGACCAATTCGCTGGCCGCGACCGACGCGTTCTACGTCTACGCGCTGTCGCACAAATACAAAAAACGCTACATCAAGCACCTCGGCTTCGAGATCCACGAGTTCAAGCCGTTCCCGGGCGATGCGGCGCAGATGATCCAGGGCTACGAAACCCTGGCCGGCCGGCGCGAACCGCCGCCGCAGAGCGATTTCACGCCGGTGCCGACCGCAGAGGAACCGGCCGGCCCGCGCCTGGGGCTGCATGCCAAGTCCATCGTCATCGACGGCCGCGTCAGCCTTATCGGCTCGCACAACTTCGATCCGCGCTCGGACAACTACAACACCGAATCGGGCTTCATCATCCACGACGAGGCGTTTGCCGCGGCGCTGCGTGCTTCAGTGTTGCGCGACACCGAACCGCAGAACGCCTGGGTCATCGCGCGCCGGCCGCGGCCGGTGCTGGTCGAGCGCATCAACAGCGCGATCAACGATTTCTCCACCGCGCTGCCGCTGTTCGATTTCTGGCCGTTCCGCTATGCGACGAGCTTCGAGCTCAAGCCAGGCTGCACGCCGCTGCGTGCCAGCGATCCGGCGTTCTACGGCTGCTATGAGCCGGTCGGCGACTTTCCCGGCGTCAACCTGCCGCTCAAGAGCATCTATACGCGCATCGTCACGGCCTTCGGCGCCGGTCTCGTCGGCATTCTGTAGGTCCGCCGGGCGGGCCTGCCGGGGCGGTCGCGGCAGCGCTCTTTCGGGCGCCTCGAAAAACATCGAGGTGCCCGCGGCACGGCAACGTGCCGCTCGCGATCAAGCGCGTAGGCGCTTGAGCAGCGGAGACGAGTCCGGACCTGGACCTGCGCCGGACTCGTCGACTCGAAAAATCGTCGGAACGACGGTTTTTCGACGTTCCCTCAAGGGGGCGCCGCCGGCTGCGGCGGCCGCGCCGGACTGCCATCCGCGGAGCCGTTTGGCAAGCCTGCGCACGACGCCAACGTTCAATTGACGTCGCGACCCCGCACTGGCTAGTCTGCGAAGTCTCCCGCTTAGCTGAAGACCAGCCATGTCTCTGACCATCACGATCGAACTCGGCGACGCCGATCTGCAACATTTCATCGACGGCATGAAGAAGGCGCAGGAGGAGACCAAGCACCTCACGGCGCAGCAGGTCACCGATGCGGCGCGCAAGCTGCTGGCCGATTCGGCCAATGTCCAGGTTCCGCATTTCATCGCCGAACGTCTGGCCAAGCTCGACGCGATGATCGCCATGGTCCACGACGCCGGCTGGGCGCTGCCCGAGGACGACAAGAACCGCGTGCTGTCGGCGCTGACCTATTTCGCCGATCCGAAGGACGTGATTCCGGACACGGTGCCGGTACTCGGCTTCCTCGACGACGCGATCATGATCGAGCTGTGCGTGCGCGAGCTCAAGCACGAACTCGACGCCTACGAGGATTTCTGCGATTTCCGCAATGCCGAGGCGGCGCGGCTCGGCGTCGATCCGGCCAGCCACGACGTGCAGCGCGCGCAGTGGCTCGAAGGCCGCCGCGAAGAGCTGCAGGACCGCATGCGCCGCCGGCGCCGCGATTCCTACAGCGGCGGTGGCGGCGCCTGGAAGCCGGCGCTGTTCCGGTTCGGCTGAACCGGCGTTTCGGCTGATCCTGTCCGGGGTTCCGGGCCGGAACCGTCGGCAGCCGAGCTGCAAACCTCAGGACCCGCGTGGGCAGACCACGCGGGTTTTTTTTTGCGCCGCCGCTCGCCGGCGGCGGTCGTGCCGCGACGCCCGCAGACCGGCGAACTTCATCCGACGGTCCCGCGCCTGTCCGTCCGTTGGCGGACGGCGCACTCCTTGCTGGGACCTGCGGCGCTGCCATGCTCTGCGGACATGAAAAACCCCGCGCTGCGCCAGCGCGGGGTTCGGTCTTTCCGGATCGGACGCTGCGGTTCGGGAAGAAGAAACGCTGCGCCAAGCTATCCGGCCGCCGCGGATCAGCGGCCGTAGTTGTTCAGCACCGCCGCCATCGCGATGGACCAGATGATGATGCCGACGACGCTGAGCCCGATGATGCCGATGTTCAGCGCCCAGCCGTACCACGGCATCGGCGGGCGTTCGAGCTCGTGCTGCTGGCCCGGCTCCACCGTATTGAACACCACGCAGGTGCTGGCCATGAGGTCGTGCAGCGCCTGCTTGCGCTCGGTGAAGCCGGCCATCATGTAGCCGATGTAGAGAATGATGTTGGACACGGCGCCGCCGAAATAACGCCCGGTCGCGCGCGCGAACGTGACCGGCTGGCCGTAGTCGTCGGTGACCTTCAGACCGAAGGCCTGCTTGCCGAGCGTGGCCTGGTTCGGACCGCTTTCCATCAGCGCGAAGTACAGCCAGCGGCCGACGTAGAACAGCAGGATGCCGAGGAACGGAATCAGGTTGATCATGAAGGCCGGGATGAGCAGGATCAGGTTGTCCAGCGTATAGGCCGCGAAGCGGCGCCAGAAACCCGCGTGGATCGCTTCGCCTGGCGGCAGCGGCATGCCGTCTTCGAGCAGGTCGCCGCTGCGCACCAGCGGTGCGTCGGGCGCGGCGTACGGCGAGGAATAGGCGTCGGCGGCCGGCATGGCCGGCGGCAGCACGGCCGTCTGCGCCGGATTGGGGTTGGATGCCGGCGGCGAGAAGCTCGGCGGCGTGGCGGCGGCGCGCGGCGCGGGCGGCGGAGGCGGCGCCATCGGCGGCGGAGCCACCGCTGCGGCCGGCGCGCCGAGCCGGCTGAACGGGCCCCATTCGTTCTCGCCGACCTTGGCGACTTCGACATTGCCCGACCAGTCGCCGGCGCCGACCTTGCTCTCGACATAGGCATGCGGAACCGGGCCGCGCGGCTTGCCGCCGATCACCGCGAACAGGCTGCCGCGGGCGTCCAGCGCATGGATCTCGCTGTCGGCGCCGATGCTGCGCAGACCGTCCTGCAGGCCCTGCAGCTTGGTCAGGTCGTCGCTCTCCTTCAACGTGACCGGCGCGCGCGGCACCAGCTGCGTACTGACTTTGTCCGGTTCCATGCGGAAATAGCTGGCCAGCGCCGGCCAGACCGTTTCCGCGGCGTGACCGGACAACACGGTGCCGGTCAGCACCAACGCATGTTTGGTGTTCTGCATTGAGATTCCCCGATGGAGCAGGCGCGCCGGGCCGGCGCGCTGGCCCGACTTTACCGTTTCAAACTGCAGGCGCAACCCGGACCGAACAGGGCTGCGCCGCGAACCGGCAGGCTCAGGGGCGTTCGACGATCGCCGTGACGCCCATGCCGCCGGCCGTGCAGATCGAGATCAGGCCGCGACCGCTGCCCTTTTCCTCGAGCAGCTTGGCCAGGTTCGCGACGATGCGTGCGCCGGTCGCGGCGAACGGATGCCCGTGGGCCAGCGACGAGCCGTTCACGTTCATCTTCGCCGGATCGATGCTGCCCAGCGGCGTATCCAGGCCGAGACGGTTCTTGCAGTAGTCGGCGCTTTCCCAGGCGCGCAGGGTGCACAGCACCTGCGCGGCGAAGGCTTCGTGGATCTCGTAGAAATCGAAGTCCTGCAGGCTCAGGTTGGCGTGCTTGAGCATCTGCGCGACGGCGATGGTCGGCGCCATCAGCAATCCTTCGCCGTGGACGAAATCGACCGCGGCGACCTTGGAATGGGTCAGATACGCCTGGACCTTCAGGCCGCGCGCCTGCGCCCAGGCGTCGCTGGCCAGCAGCACGGCCGAGGCGCCGTCGGTCAGCGGCGTGGAGTTGCCGGCGGTCAGGGTGCCCTGGCCCGAGGTCTTGTCGAAGGCCGGTTTCAATGTGGCGAGTTTTTCCAGCGTCGTGTCGGCACGCAGGATGTTGTCGCGCTCGATGCCGCGGAACGGAATGACCAGATCCTTGTAGAAACCGCGCGAATAGGCCGCCGCAGCCTTCTGATGACTTTCCCAGGCCAGCTTGTCCTGGTCCTCGCGCGCGATCTTCCATTCCTTGGCCATGAGCTCGCAGTGGTCGCCCATGGACTTGCCCGTGCGCGGCTCGGCCACGCCGGGAAAATGCGGCTTGAGCTCGCTGAAGCTGAAGCCGCTCAGCAGGGTCTTGAGCTTGTCCAGCGGCGTCTTGGCGCGCGCCGCGGCGAGCAGGCGCTGCTGCAGCTTGCGGCTGTAGACGATGGGCACGTCGCTGGTCGTGTCCGAGCCGCCGGCGACGCCGGCCTCGATCTGGCCCATGGCGATCTTGTTGCCGATATGGATGGCCGTGTCCAGCGAGGTGCCGCAGGCGCGGGCCATCGTGATGCCCGGCGTCGTCGGCGCCAGGCCCGAGGACAGGGTCGCCTCGCGCGCGAGATTCCAGTCCGAGGAGTGGTGGATCACCGCGCCCATCGCGACTTCGCCGAGCTCGACGCCGTGCAGTCCGAACTTCTCCACGAGCGCGCCGAGCGTCTTGATCGACATGCCGAGATTGCCGACGTCGGCATAGGCCGTATTGTTGCGACAGAAGGGGATGCGCACCCCGCCGATGATGCCCACGCGTTGCTGATTGCTCACGATTCGCCTTCCTGCGGCTGAGGGGGAAGCGCCTGCTATCATCAGACGTTTCACGGTAGTTGCTTATTCTATGCCGTACGTTTTCGATCTTGACAGGCTGCAGACCCTGGCCGCGAGTACGGCCGAGGGCTTTGCCGGGGCCGAGCCGTATCCGCATGCGGTGTTCGAAGACTTCCTCGATCCGGCCGCCGCCGCCGGGCTGGCGCAGGTCTTTCCGAAGCCCGAAGACCGGCTGGCCTGGGATCGCTTCGGCGCAATCGGCTACGAGGTCAAGCTCGGTTCCTCCGACGAGGTGCGTTTCCCGCCGGCGCTGCGCCGGGCCATCCACGATCTGAACTCCGGCCCGTTCATCCGTTTTCTCGAACGCCTGAGCGGCATCGACCACCTGCTGCCGGATCCGGGCCTGGCCGGCGGCGGCATCCACCTGAGCCGCCGCGGCGATCACCTCGGCATCCATGCCGATTTCAACTGGCACGAAGGCCTGCAGGCGCATCGGCGCCTGAACCTGCTGATCTACCTGAGCCCGCATTGGCAGGATGGCTACGGCGGCGAGCTGGAGCTCTGGGACACGACCGGCACGCGCCGCGTGCGCACGGTCGAGCCGCTGTTCAACCGCGCCGTCGTGTTCACGACGCGTTCGGACACCTTCCACGGTCACCCGAATCCATGGGCCGCGCCCGAGGGCGTCTACCGCCAGTCCATCGCGCTGTACTACTACACGACGCAGCGTCCGGCCGACGAGCTGCGCGAGGCGCACGGCACCCTGTACAAGGGTTACAACGCCTGAAGCATCTCGACGTTGCGGTGCACTGCGCTCACCGCAACCTGCGACGAGTCCGATTGCGCAGGTCGTGGTGAGCCCGGAGCGCGAACAGCGACATCACGGTCTCCACGTCGCGGAGAACAGCGACCGAAGGAACTCCTGCGCCGTCACGGCGCGTGCGTAGCCAGCGCCGCCACCGTATACGGCGCACGCAGGCCTTCGCCCGGCGCCGCTTCGACGTATTCCTTGCCCTGCATGAACACTGCGCGTTCCGCGAGCAGGCGCACCGTGGTCTGGCACAGCGCGGCCGAGCCGGTCGGCATGCCGACGATGCTGAACTCCAGCGCGCCGCGGCGGCCCAGGCGCAGCGCATGACAGTCGACGACGCGGTCGTCGGAGTTCACGAGCAGGCGTTCCTCGGCCCAGTCCAGCACCTGACCGTCGAACTGCGGCGCGGCGGCGTAGCCGAGCAGGTCGCCGTTGCTGACGACCACGCGCGGATTCGGCGTCCTGTTGCGCTGCGCGTCGTCGAGCAGCGCGGCGGCATCCAGCGGCGTTGCGGCGATCCAGCCGTCGCTGAGCCAGCGCAGATTCACGTGCCAGGCATCCGGGTCGGTCAGCGCGAGCTTCTCGTGGATGATCCAGCCCAGCACGCGGTTGTCCTCGGGGCGGCCGCGCGCCCGGTCCATGCGGCGCGCGTCGGAGGCATTGATCAGGCGGAACTTGGCCGGCACGTCGATCGTCACGCCGATGGCCTCGCGCGTATAGCGGCCGCGATTGAACACGGCGCTGCGCGCGGCTTCGGCATAGCTGATGACTTCGGCAGGACGCTCCCGCGCGACCGGCGCCGGATTGTCGAATTCGGCATCGCGCGGGACCGGCGCGTGCGCGCTGCCCGTGCTCTCGCCGCCGTCCTGATCGTCCAGCGCCGCCATCGTGGCCATGACCACGTCCGGATCGTCGCTGAGCAGATTCCTTTCCTGCTCCGGCGTCAGCTTGACGCCCTGCTGGTGCAGCGACTGCACGAACGCCTGGCGGTCTTCCGGCGTGCCGGCCAGGTCCTTCGTGACATGCGCGGCGCCGTAGATCGACAGCGTGCTGCCGACCAGCATGCCGACGGCATGCAAGCGGATGTTGTGATCGGGATCGCTCCAGTACTTGATCAGCGCGACGATGAAATAGAACGGCACGAGCAGGGTCAGCACGCCGTCGAGCGTGCTTGCGCGCCAGACGCGCACGACGGCCAGCAGGCCGAACAGCAGCGAGATCAGATAGCCGATCAGCATCAGTTTCATGAAGGCCTCAGCGCGGCGTGACGGCGGCGACGTCGCCGCGCGGCAGCGAATAGCTCAGATCGCGCGCGGGCAGCTGGATCAGCAGGATCAGCGCATCGCGCGTGGCTGCCGTCAGGGTACCGATGTAGATGCCGCGCTGGCGCGTCTCCACCGCGACGCGCTGGCCGACGAGGCTGGCGATCGTGTCGGCATCGTTCTTCGCCGCGGCCTTGGCGTCGGCTTTGCGATCCGCCTTGGCCGGCGCGGCCGGTTTGTCCGGCGCGTTCATGAGCTGCTCGATACGTGCCTCGTCCGTGTCGCTCGCCGCCGCGCCGAACGCGAGCGCGAACAGCGCCAATGCCCCTATCGTCCGCATGATGCCGACACTCCCGCTCGCCCACCCCCTGGGGCCGGCCCATTGTCGGGACGGCCTTCGAGGGTCGCAAGCTGCCGGCCTGTGCTATGTCGACGCCGTCACAGCTTGCAGCTGCGCGAGTATCGCGGCGGCGGCCTCGCGGCCGTCGAGCACGGCGCGCACGACCAGGTCCGCGCCGCGCACCGTGTCGCCGCCGGCGAACACCTTGGGGTTGGTGGTCTGCTGGCGCGCGCGACCCGCACCGCCGACGATGAGACGCCCGTCCGCACCGACCGCGATGCCGTGCTCGGCACACCAGTCCGGCGGGCTGGCCAGAAAGCCGAAGGCCTGGATCACGACGTCGGCGGCCATGTCCAGTTCGCTGCCGGCGACGGCCCGGCTCTGCGCACGGCCGCCGGCTCCGGCGACGAGCTCGGTCTGCGCGACGCGCACGCGTTCGACGCGGCCTTCGCCGAGTATCGCCAGCGGCTGGCGCTGGAACACGAACTCCACGCCTTCCTCGCGCGCGTACTTCACCTCGCGCCGCGAGCCCGGCATGTTGGCTTCGTCGCGCCGATAGACGCAGCTGACGCGCTGCGCGCCGAGGCGGATCGCCGAACGCACGCAGTCCATGGCCGTGTCGCCGCCGCCGAGCACGACGACGCGCCGGCCGGCCAGATCCGGCAGATCCTGCGCCGTCGTCGCGGTGCCGAGCAGGCGGCGCGTGTTGGCGACGAGGAACGGCAAGGCCGAATGCACGCCGTCGAGATTCGCGCCGGGCAGCTGTGCGTCGACACTGGTATAGGCGCCGGTCGCGAGAAACACCGCGTCATAGCCATCCAGCAACGCGCCGAACGGCAGGTCGCGGCCGATCTCCACGCCGAGGCGGAACACCACGCCGAGTTCCTCGAGCACGCCGCGGCGCGTGCGCACGACGGACTTCTCGAGCTTGAACGCCGGAATGCCGAAGGTCAGCAGGCCGCCGATTTCCTCGTAACGGTCGAACACCTCGACGGCGACGCCGGCCCGGATCAGCCGGTCGGCCGCGGCCAGTCCCGCCGGTCCGGCGCCGACGATCGCGACGCGCCGGCCGCTGCGTTCCTGCGTATGCAGGCCCGGACGCCAGCCGCGGCGCAGCGCCTCGTCGGTGACCCAGCGTTCGATGCTGCCGATCGTGACCGCACCGAAGCCGGTGTCTTCGAGGGTGCAGGCGCCTTCGCAGAGGCGGTCCTGCGGACAGACGCGGCCGCAGATCTCCGGCAGCGGGTTGGTCTCGTGCATGAGGTTCGCGGCGTCCTCGATGCGGTCGTCGCGCACGAGTTGCAGCCATTGCGGGATGCGGTTGCCGAGCGGACAGCCCCAGGAGCAGTAGGGATTGCCGCAGTCGATGCAGCGCGCGGCCTGGTCGCCGGCGTCGCCGTTGACGAAGCCGCCGTGGATCTCGCCGTAGCCGAGCACGCGCACCGGCACCGGCACCGCCTGCGGCAGCGCGCGGTGGAACTTGAGGAACGGAAACGTCTTCTCGCTCATGCGGCGCGCCTCAGCGCTTCGGACAGCGCGTCGAGGCTGGCCGCCTTGGGCTTGACCAGCCAGAACTTGTGCAGCACGTCGCGGAAGTCGCCGAGCAGGCGCGCCGCCCACGGACTCTGCGTGGCCTCGATGTGGCTGCGCAGCAGACCGCGCAGATGCTGCAGGTGGTTTTCCATGCCTTCCAGCGAAATGCGGTGGATGTCGACGAGCTCGTGGTTGTAGCGGTCGACGAAGTCGCGCGTGAGATCGAGCACGTAGGCATAGCCGCCGGTCATGCCGGCGCCGAAATTCAGGCCCGACTGGCCGAGCACGACGACGGCGCCGCCGGTCATGTATTCGCAGGCGTGGTCGCCGACGCCTTCGACGACCGCGAGCGCGCCGGAATTGCGCACGCCGAAGCGCTCGCCGGCGCGGCCGCAGACGTACAGCTCGCCGCCGGTCGCGCCATAGAGGCAGGTATTGCCGACGATGGCACTGTCCTGGCTCGCATAGCGCGCGGCGGCCGGTGGACGCACGACGATGCGGCCGCCGTGCATGCCCTTGCCGACGCCGTCGTTGGCTTCGCCGCTGAGCTGGATATGCAGGCCGTTCGCGTTCCAGGCGCCGAGGCTCTGCCCGGCGCTGCCGGACAGATGCAAGGTGATCGGGTTTTCGATCAGACCTTCGTCGCCCCAGTGCCGCGCGATCTCGCCGGACAGGCGCGCGCCGATCGAGCGGTCGGTGTTGCGTATCGCGTAGTGGAAATCGCCGCCCTGGCGCGCGGCGACCGCCGCGGCCGTGTCGGCGACCGTGCGTGCGGCCAGACCGTCGGCGGCGGTCGGCGCGATGCACGGACCGCAGGTGCCGAGATCGGCGGCGCTGGCCGTGTCGAGCAGGCCGTCGAGGTCCAGCGCGTTCTGCTTGTGGGTGACGCCCTCGATGCGCCGCAGCAGGCCGACGTTGCCGACGGCTTCGCCGAGGCTGCGCAGGCCCAGGCTCGCGAGCAGTTCGCGCGTCTCCTCGGCGACGAAGCGGAAATAGTTCTGCACCATCTCCGGAATGCCGTGGAAATGCTGGCGGCGCAGCACTTCGTTCTGCGTGGCCACGCCGGTGGCGCAGGAATTCAGATGGCAGATGCGCAGGAACTTGCAGCCCAGCGCGACCATCGGCGCGGTGCCGAAGCCGAAGCTCTGCGCGCCGAGTGCGGCGGCCTTGAGCACGTCCAGGCCGGTCTTGAGGCCGCCGTCGGTCTGCACGATCACGCGGTCGCGCAGGCCGTTCGCGGTCAGGGTCTGCCGGGTTTCGGCCAGGCCGAGCTCCCACGGCGAGCCGGCATAGCGGATCGAGGTCAGCGGGCTCGCGCCGGTGCCGCCGTCGTGGCCGGACACGGTGATCAGATCGGCGCCGGCCTTGACCACGCCGGCGGCGATCGTGCCGACGCCCGCGTGCGAGACCAGCTTGACCGAGATCAGCGCGGTCGGGTTGATCTCGCGCAGGTCGTGGATCAGCTGGGCCAGATCCTCGATCGAATAGATGTCGTGATGCGGCGGCGGCGAGATCAGGCCGATGCCGGGCTTGGCATAGCGCAGCCGCGCGATCAGGCCGTTGACCTTGTGGCCTGGCAGCTGGCCGCCTTCGCCGGGCTTGGCGCCCTGGGCGATCTTGATCTGCAGCACTTCGGCGTTGACGAGATAGGCCGGCGTCACGCCGAAGCGGCCCGAGGCGACCTGCTTGATCTTGGAACTGCGCTCGGTGCCGTAGCGCGCCGGATCTTCGCCGCCTTCGCCGGAATTGGAGCGCGCGCCGAGCCGGTTCATGGCCGTCGCCAGTGCCTCGTGCGCTTCGGGCGACAGCGCGCCGAGCGACATGCCGGCCGAATCGAAGCGCGCGAGTATCGCCTCGACGGGCTCGACTTCGTCGAGCGGAATTGGCGCGGCGGCCGGTTGCAGCGCGAACAGGTCGCGCAGCGCCGACGGTGCGCGGCCGTTCACATGCGCGGCGTAGTCGCGATAGAAGCGGCGTTCGCCGGTGCGTACGGCGGCCTGCAGGCTGCCGATCACGGCCGGGTTGTACATATGGTATTCGCCGTCGGGCACGGCCTTGAGCAGGCCTCCCGGCGGCAGCGCATAGCTCGGATCGCGTGCGGCGGCGAGCTGGGCGCGGTATTCCGACTCGATGTCGGCGAAGCCGGCGCCGCCGATGCGCGACGGCGTGCCCGGGAAGCACAGGTCGACCACGTCCTTCCCTAAACCGACTATCTCGAACAGTTGCGCGCCGCGATAGCCCGCGATCGTCGCGATGCCCATCTTGGAGATGATCTTGAGCAGGCCCTTGCGGATGCCGCGCCGGTAGCTGCGGCCGATCTCCGACGGCGGCTCGCCTTCCAGGCCCTTGAGTTCGCCGCGCCGGTTCATGTCGAACAGCGTCTGGTAGGCCAGATACGGATAGACCGCCGTCGCGCCGAAGCCGATCAGGCAGGCGAAATGGTGCGCATCGCGCGCGGTGCCGGTTTCCACGAGCAGGTTGCAGTCGCAGCGCAGCTGCGTGCGCAGCAGGTGCGCATGCACCGCACCGGTCGCGAGCAGCGCATGGATCGGCAGCAGGCCCGGCGCCGGATAGCGATCCGACAGCAGCACGATCAGGGTGCCGTTGCGCACGGCGGTTTCGGCCGCGGCGCAGAGTTCGCGCAGGGCCTGTTCCAGTCCGACCGCCGGGTCGTAGTACAGGTCGAGCTTGATCTGCGCGTCCTGCGCCTGCGGCAGCGCCAGGATCTGGCGCAGCTTGCGCTGCGACAGGACGGGCGAGTTGAGGATGACCTGGCGCGCGTTCTGGGGCGACAGCTCGAATACATTGCCCTCCCGCCCGATCTGCGTGACCAGCGACATGACCAGCCGTTCGCGCAGCGGGTCGATCGGCGGATTGGTGACCTGGGCGAAGGCCTGGCGGAAATACTCATACAGCGGCCGCGACTGCTGCGACAGCACGGCGATCGGCGTGTCGTCGCCCATCGAGCCGGTCGCTTCGGATTCGTCCTCGGCCAGCGCCTTCAGCACCACGTCGCGTTCTTCGCGGGTCAGCGCGAACTGCTTCTGGAAGCGCGCGAGCATGTCCGGCGGAAACGGCTCGGCCGCGAGCGCCGGGTCGATCAGGTGCGATTCGAGATAGGTCATCTCGTCGCGCAGCCATTGCTTGAACGGCGCGCGTGCGCGGTTGATCGCGTCGATCGCGTCGTTGTCGAGCAGGCGGCCGTCGCGCAGATCCACCGCGAGCATCTCGCCCGGACCGAGGCGGCCCTTGGCGATCACGTCGGCGTCGGCGATGTCCCAGATGCCGGCTTCGGAGCCGATCGCGAGGTGGTTGTCCTCGGTGCGCAGCCAGCGCGTCGGACGCAGGCCGTTGCGGTCCAGGGTGCAGACCGCATAGCGCGCGTCGCAGATGACCAGGCCGGCCGGACCGTCCCAGGGCTCGCTGTGCAGCGCGTAATACTCGTAGAACGCCTCGAGGTCTTCGTCGATGGTCTCGCGGGCATTCCAGGCCGGCGGCACGAGGATGCGCATCGCGGTCAGCAGGTCGATGCCGCCGGCCAGCAGCACGTCGAGCATTTCGTCGAGGCTCTGCGAATCCGAGCCGCCGCTGCTGACCAGCGGACCGATGTCCGACAGCTCGACCAGCGGCGACACCATCTTGGCCGCGCGCGCCGCGCCCCAGCTGCGGTTTGCGCGTATCGTGTTGATTTCGCCGTTGTGCGCGAGCAGGCGGAACGGCTGCGCGAGCCGCCAGTTCGGCATCGTGTTGGTGGAAAAGCGCTGGTGGAATACCGCCGCGCTCGCGGTCAGCGCCGGATGGCGCAGATCCGGAAACGCATCGCGCAGCGCGCCGGGTGCGGTCATCGCCTTGTAGGTGATCGTCGCGGCCGACAGGCTCACGATATAGAAGCTCGCATCGCCGGTCAGCGCGTGGCCGGCACGGCGGCGCGCGCGGAACAGGCTGCGCTCGAACGCGGCTTCGTCGGCCTGCGCAAGCGGTTCGACGAACAGCTGCACGACGCGCGGCGCGTGCGCCTGGCCGAGCGGGCCGCAGGCCGCCGCGGCGATCGGCACTTCGCGCCAGCCGGCGCAGCGCAGGCCTTCTTCGGCCAGGGTACGTTCGACGAGCGCCTGAGCCGCATCGGCCGCGCCCGTTTCATGCGCAAGAAATACGAGTCCGGCGGCGAAGCGCGCGCCGAGCCTGATGCCGGCCGCCTCGGCCAGCGCACGCAGCCAGGCATCGGCGCGATAGAACAGCATGCCGCTGCCATCGCCGGTGACGCCGTCGGCATTCACGCCGCCGCGGTGGGCCATGCGCGCGAGTGCGGCGAAGGCCTGATCGACGAGCCAGGCGCTGGGCCGGTTGTCGATCTGCGCAATGAGCCCGAAGCCGCAACTGTCGTGTTCGAAGGCGGCGTCGTACAGGCGCGGCGTGCTGCGTCGCGTCATGCTGCTTTCCTGGCGAGGTCGTCCGTGCCGATCCAGTGCGGCCGCAGGCGACAGGGCTTGGTCGGCGCATTCCGTCGCGCCCGGTCCACGTCTCCGCTCGTCGCGGACACGGCCTCGAATCAAACATAGATGCTGCGATGCGTCAAATAACCAAAATCGAGGCCGCCGACGACAACTCGCAGAAGCGATCCGAGCAATCCATCAAATGTCCGGACCTCGCCGGCGCCGCGGCGATTTCCACTTCGCGCAGGCTCCGGCTGTCGTCGTGCTCAAGCGGTGAATCGGTTCGCTCGACAGGCGACGTTGCCCATTGCCTGCGACGGATCGGTGCTGTTCGCGGCACGCATGACAGGACAGTGACAGGCGTCCGAAAGCCGCTGTGTCGCGGCATCGCCGGTCGGCG
This sequence comes from Lysobacteraceae bacterium SCN 69-320, assembly GCA_001725155.1. Classification (GTDB taxonomy): domain Bacteria; phylum Pseudomonadota; class Gammaproteobacteria; order Xanthomonadales; family Rhodanobacteraceae; genus Tahibacter. The sequence continues at coordinate 44,424 of MEFP01000004.1, forward strand.
TGTGTTCGCGGTACAGTCGGCGCCGTAACGGAGTGCGGCGGTCTCGACGTGCTCCAGGGCAGAAGCACTTCCAATTTCCCTTTCCCGCAAGGGGCGAGGGGCCCGTCGATACGGCAAGCCTGCCGGCTGTGGCTGATGCAGCGGCCGCCGGGCGGCAGGGTCATTACGAGGTGGGGGACAAGGGCAGCGGATGACTACGCGTATCGCTCAGTTGTCGGTGATGGTCGTCGAGGACCACAGTTTCCAGCGCAGCATCGCGCTGCGCCTGCTCGCCGGACTGGGCATAGAGCGTGCTTTCGAGGCGGCCAACGGACGCGAGGCGCTGGAGCGCATGCTCGTGCTGCAGGACAAGCCCGACGTGCTGCTGGTCGACCTGGACTTGCCCGAGATGGACGGCATCGAACTGATCGGCCATGTCGCGAGCCGCCGCCTCGCACGCGCCGTCGTCGTGCTGTCGGCGCTGGACCCGGCCCTGCTGAACACCGTGCAGACCATGGCGCGGGCATCGGGCCTGCGCGTGCTCGGCGCCGTAGAGAAGCCGCTGACCGCGGCCAAGCTGCAGGAAGTGCTGCTGCATTTCCACAACGAGCCCGAAGAGAACGGCTATCTCGCGCCGCTGGAATTCGACCGCGACACGCTGGTCGATGCGATAGAGCGCGAAGAGATCGAGCCGTGGTTCCAGACCCAGGTGTCCATCGCCAGCGGCCATGCCGTCGGCGTCGAAGCGCTCGCGCGCTGGGTGCGCGGCGACCAGGTGCTGCTGCCGTCGCAGTTCCTGCACCAGATCGAGCGCGAAGGCCTCGTCGACGCGCTGACCGAAAGCATGCTGCGCAAGTCCTGCCGCTGGCGCATGCGCTGGGCCGCGGCCGGACTGGACCTGCGCCTGTCGGTCAACGTGTCCATGCTCAATCTCGCGCGCGTGGATACGGCCGACCGTTACCAGCAGATCGTGCAGCAGGCCGGCGTGCGCACGCGCGACGTCGTGCTCGAAGTGACCGAAGGTTCGGTCATGGGCGAGGCGGCCAGCGCGCTGAACGTGCTGGCGCGGCTGCGCCTGAAGGGCTTCGGCCTGGCCATCGACGATTTCGGCACCGGCTATTCCTCGCTGTCGCAGCTGTCGCAGATTCCGTTCACCGAACTGAAGATCGACCAGGGTTTCGTCACCGGCGCCGTGCGCCAGCCGCGCAAGCGCGCGGTCGTGGAAACCAGCCTCGAACTCGCGCGCAAGCTCGACCTGGGCACCGTCGCCGAAGGCGTCGAAACCGTCGACGACTGGCAGATGCTGGCCGAACTCGGCTGCGACTACGCGCAGGGCTATCTGATCGGTCCGGCCGTGTCCGGCGCGGCGCTGGCCGAGCAGATACGGCATTGGAGGTCGCCGCAGATCTCCGCCGTATGAAATCGAAATCCGGCCTGTTCGCGCTGAGCATCCGCCAGCAGCTGCTCGGCCTGTTCGGCCTGCTGCTGATCACCGGCGCGACCGTGCTCGTGCTGGACACGGTGAACGAACGCGCCACCGTCGCGACCATGACTCAGCTGCGCGCCGACTCGCTGGCCGGCCTGCGCTACGTCAAGAACGTGTCCGACGCCTACGGCATGGACGTCGTCGACACGGCGTTCCGCGTGCGCAACAACCTGATGGGCTGGGACCAGGGTGTGGAGGTGCTCGACCGCGCCGCAGAGCGCATCCAGGATCAATGGGACAAGCTCGCCAGCACGCATCTGACCGAGGTGCAGCAGACGCTCGTCGACGACATCCGGCGCCAGCGCGAAAGCGCCGACCGCGCCGCGGCCAAACTGCGCGCGATCCTCAAGTCGCGCAAGATCGACGACCTTGGCCACTTCGCCGACACCGAGCTGTATCCGGCCATAGACCCGGTGACGACGCGGCTGAAATTCCTGTCCGAGCTGCAGATGATCACCGCCAACGGCAACCTCGACGCCGATGCGCGGCGCGCCTCGCGCATCAGCTACTGGCGGCTCGGGCTCAGCCTGCTCGCGTTCGCGATCGTGTTCCTCGTCGGCCGGCGCATCCTGCGGCACATCTACCGCGGCGTCGAAAAGCTCGTGCAGCTGGCCCACGCGACACGCACCGGCGACTATGCCACGCCGATCGGCGAGTGGCCGCGCGGCGAGCTCGGCCAGGTCGCCGAAGCATTCGTGCAGATGCGCGAAACCTTGGCGCGCAACGAGGTCGAGCTGCGTCATTCCGAAGCGTTGGCGACCGACGCCAGCCGCGCGAAGACCGTGTTCCTCGCAGCGATGAGCCACGAGATCCGCACGCCGATGATCGGCGTGGTCGGCATGCTCGAACTGCTGTCGCACACGGAGCTCGACGCGGAGCAGCGCCGCTGCGTCGACGTCATCGACACCTCGGCCCAGGCATTGCTGCAGATCATCGGCGACATTCTCGACTTCTCGAAGATCGAGGCCGGCCGGCTCGAACTCGCCGCGGTGCCCACCGACCTGCGCCGGCTGCTGGAGCAGACCGTCAACAACTTCCTCGGCGTGGCGTCCTCGCGCGGCCTGTATCTCACCTTGCAGGTCGACGACGGCGTCGCGCCGGCGCACCTCGTCGACCCGCTGCGCCTGCGCCAGATCCTGTCCAACCTGCTGTCCAACGCGTTGAAATTCACCCACAAGGGCGGCGTGCGCGTGGAACTGCAACTGCTGATGCAGGACGAGGCGATCCAGACGCTCGCGCTGCGCGTGCATGACAGCGGCATCGGCATAGGCCAGGAACAGCAGGACAAGCTGTTCACTCCGTTTGCCCAGGCCGAAGCCGGTACCGCACGCAGCTACGGCGGCACCGGCCTGGGACTGGCGATCAGCCAACGCCTGGCCGAGGCCATGGGCGGCGAGCTCGGCCTGCGCAGCCAGCTCGGTGAAGGCACCTCGGTGAGCCTGGTGCTGGCCCTGCCGACCGCCCGCAGCGAAACCCTGGCCGCCGACGCGGAACGGCCGCGCCGTGTCGCGCGCTGGCCGCAGCGGCCGACGCCGAGCGTGGAGCAGGCCGAGCACGAACACAGCCTGATCCTGCTCGTCGACGATCACCCGACCAATCGCGACGTCATCGCGCGCCAGCTGGCCAAGGCCGGCTACGCCTGCCTCAGCGCCGTCGACGGCGAGGAAGGCCTGCAGCAGTGGCGCAGCGGCCGCTTCGCGCTGGTGCTGGCCGACATCCACATGCCGCGCATGGACGGCTATGCGATGACCGGCGCGATCCGCACGGCCGAGCAGCGCGGCGGACTCGCGCGCACGCCGGTGATCGCGCTGACCGCGAACGTCAGCAAGGGCGAGGCCGAACGCTGCATCGCCGCCGGCATGGACGACTTCCTCGGCAAGCCGGTCAGCATCGCCCAGCTCGCCGCGAAACTGCGCGTCTGGTTGCCGCACGTGCCGTTCCCGAGCGCCGATGCCGCTGCGCCCGCGGCGGCGCTGCCGCCGGCCATCGACCGCAGCGTGCTCGACGAAATCACCGGCGGCGACACGGCCCAGGCGCGCCAGATCGTCGACGAGTTCGTCGCGACCGCGGCCGGCGACCTGCTCGCGCTGGAACAGGCGCTGACCCGCGGCGACCGCAGCGCCGCAGCCCGCGAGGCGCACCGCATCAAGGGCGCGGCACGGCTCGTCGGCGCGACCGGACTGGCCGAACAGGCCGGCCTGATCGAACAGGAACTGCGCAGCGGCGCCGAAGCGACCCCGGCCCCCGACCTGACGAACCTGCACGCAGCGTTGCGGGCGCTGGGCAAGGCCGATCAAGCCGCGGAGTAGATTGCGGCGCGCGCAGCGAACCGCAACATCGCGCGGTTCGTGCCACGAATGATCTCGAACAGAGGCGTTTCCGAAAGCTCGCCCTATGCGGGTTGCAGAGCGGCCGTGCCGGCGCGGGATTTTTCATCGGCAACGCTTCGATGCGGCCGGCCGTCATGCCGCGGTATTGCGCTGCGATCTTCCGATACGGCAATCCCTGACGCCTCGACGTTGCGATTCGCTGCGCTCACCGCGACCTATGGCCAGCGCGGATCGCGCTCCCAGGCCGGTGGGTCGCGGTTTGCGGCGCGCGGCGCAGCGGGCCGGGCCGACAGCACTGCGGAATCGGCTTCGGCTTCGCAATCGCCGCTGCTGTCGGCAGCAGCAAGCACCTGGCCGCGACGCTCGCGACGCAGCACCGGATCGGGCCGCGTCGCGATGAAGCCCCAGCCGTTCAAAGCGCCTCGGCGTCCATTTCCCCGGTGCGTATGCGCAGCACCTGGTCCAGCTGGTAGACGAAGATCTTGCCGTCGCCGATCTTGCCGGTATTGGCCGACTGCATGATGGCTTCGACGACGCGGTCGCACATGTCCGCGCTGACGGCGACTTCGAGCTTGATCTTGGGCAGGAAGTCGACGACGTATTCGGCGCCGCGATACAGCTCGGTGTGGCCTTTCTGCCGGCCGAAGCCCTTGACCTCGGTCACCGTGATGCCCTGCACCCCGACTTCGGCCAGTGCTTCGCGCACATCATCGAGTTTGAACGGCTTGATGATGGCGGTGATCATTTTCATCGGACTGGCCCCGGTCTCTGCGCGAACGTGGCGTGACTATAGCTTCAAGCGCCGCGACGTATAAACGCGGCAGCGCATCGCGGCGATGCCGGTTCGCGCCGTTGCGGCGGCTGACTGCGGGCCCTGCGTCGTCGAGGGCCGCTGCCGCTAGACTCTGCCGCCATGCCGCAGGTCACCGACTACCGCGAACTGCCGACCCCGGCGCCGGACCTGGCCCGGATCGAGGCGCTGTGGTCGTTCGTGGCCTCTTCGGACGGCGAGCACCTCGTACTGCCGGACGGGCGCATGGACCTGATCGTGCGCTTCCGCGCCGGCGGCGACGGACAGGTCACCGGCACGACGGTCCTCGTCGCCGGTCCGGCGCAGCGGGCCGCACGCGTCGTCGTGTGCGCGCAGGACCGCTTTTTCGGTGTCCGCTTTCGCGCCGGCTGGGGCGGCGCCTGTCTCGGCGTCGATCCGGCCAGCCTGCGCGACACGACCTTGCGCGGCGCTGCCGCCGAGCAGCTGATCGGCGCCGATGCGCAGCGCCTCTGCACAGCGCCGACCGGCGGCGCGCTGCGCGAGGCCCTGATCGACTGCGCGCGCCGGCGCAGCCGGCAGGCCGTTGCGGTACCACGCGAGACGACCCTGGCCATCGACCTGCTGCACCACACCGGCGGACGCCTGGGCCAGGCCGAGCTCGCCGCTGCCAGCGGCATTGCGCCGCGTTCGCTGCGCCGGCGCATCGCCGCGGCGGTAGGACTGCCCTACAAGGTCTTTGCCTCGGTCCTGCGTTTCCAGCGCACGTTGCGGCTGCTCGCCCGCCATCCCACGCTGAGCCTGGGACAGGCAGCGCTGGAAGGCGGCTACAGCGACCAGGCGCACATGACGCGCGAATTCCGCCGCCACGGCGGGTTCACGCCGGGCACCCGGCCGCCGGCCGTGCTGGTCGGCATGCCGATGGGCGATCTGGCCGAAACCTTCAAGCGCGGCCGTACCGGCACCGGCTAGGCTGCACGCCCCGATTTCAGGAGCACGCCATGCAGCTCGGTTACGCCCTCGTCTACGTCGCCGACGTGGCCGCCACCGTCGATTTCTACGAGCGCGCGTTCGGGCTCGCCCGCCGCTTCGTGCACGAGAGCGGCAGCTACGCCGAAATGGAGACCGGCGCCACTGCGCTGGCCTTTGCCGCGGAAGCCCTGGCCGCGACCCACGGCCTGTCGATACGCCACAACCGGCCCGGCCAACCCGCCGCCGCGTTCGAGCTGTGCCTGGTCTGCGACAGCCCGGAGCAGGCCTACGATCATGCCGTGGCCGCCGGCGCCACGGCGCTGAAACCGGTGGAGCAGAAACCCTGGGGGCAGAAAGTCGGTTATGTGGGCGATCTGAACGGCTGCCTCGTCGAGCTGTGCTCGCCGGTCGGTTCCGGCTGAGCTGCAGCCGCAGCGATACGCGCTGATTCTGCGCAACGGGCGCGCCGCCGCCGCTGGGACTGCCGGGGCTGGCGCGGCCAGGTGGCCCGGAGCGTCTTGTCGCGGCGCGGGCCGGCAATTTGCGCTAACTGCAAGTCACGTCGGAATTTTCCGAGCCGAGGATCGGAAGATTCCGAGCGCCCGGCACGCCGCCGTCGGCTAGACTACGCACCGCCCCGCGCACCCACGGAACCGGCCCGCCGCTTCGTCGCGACGCCGGGACACCGACGAAGCGGCGGCCCCGGCGTCGCGACGGCGGCGCGGCAAGTTCGCCGCCGACTCCTGCCGACACCGTTGCCGCTGCGCCCTACCCTGATCCGAGAATTGCCATGATCGACTCCCGCACCCTGGACGAACTCGCCCGCCGCCTGACCGAGCTGCTGCCGGCCAATCTCGGCAGCGTCGGCGCCGATGTCGCCGACAACGTCAAGGACGCGCTGCGCGCCGGCCTGCGCAAGCTCGATCTCGTGACGCGCGAGGAATTCGACGTACAGCGCGCCGTGCTGCTGCGCACGCGCGAACTCGTCGAAACACTGGAAGCCCGCGTCGCCGAGCTCGAACAGCAGCTGCAGGCACCGCGCCACTGACACCGCGCCGCGGCGCCGCCGCGGCATTCCGCGCAAGCAACAAGCCCGCTGGTTCTGGCGCAGCGGCCGGGGACGCCGCGCGCCGATTCTGGAAGCCGTTTCCCCGATTCGCTCGGGGAAACGGAAAATGGCCAAGGAAGGCCCCTCTGCCGCCGGCGACCCGGGGCTGACCCGCGGTCGCAGCCGCCAAGCGTCGCTGCGATCGCCGCGCCCGACCGGAGGCTTTCGGCGCCGCAATCTCCGCCAGGATGACAATCCGGCATCGGCCCGGCATTGCGGCCGTCCGCGCATGCTGCGCGCAGGACTGCGTGCCCGCCCCGCCGCCGTGGTCCGCATGCGGCGACTTCTCGCCGTGCTGCTTTCTCGCGGCGGGCGAGGCGGCGGCCTGCGGCGACAGGCGGAACGCATTCATGCATCGCGGGAGGCTCGAAGCCCCGGCAATCCGCGGCGCCGCCACCCGGTCAGGCGGGTTCCCAAAGCGAATCCGGCAACAGGCGAGCGGCCGTATCCACGGCAGACCCAGCGGTGATCCGCCCGAAGATCGACGGTTCGTTGCCGCGCGGCTGCCGGGTCGTTCTGCCGCGTATCCGACGTCATCGGTGTTCGCCGCGCGCTCGCCGCCGCGTCGCAGCCGGAGCGACGCAGTGAGAGAAAAGTCGTACTCGCCGCACTAGGGGAGCGATGGGCTTTGGGGGAGCGCGCAATGGGCATCGAACAATGGCTTTCGGCGATTGCGCTGGGCGGGCTGCTCGGCATGGTCGGCCAATTGGCCCGTGCCATCGTCGGCCTGAAGAAACAGGCGGATGCGGCGGCGGCGCGAGGCAAGACATTGGCCGAATGCCTCGACGGCGCGCAGCTCCTGCTGTCGCTCGCGATCGGCTTCGTTGCCGGCACGCTCGCGATCGTGGGGCTCATCGCGTCAGCGGCGACGCCGTTCGCAGCCGACGGGCAGACGATCATGACCTTGATCGCGAGCGGCTATGCGGGCGCCGACTTCATCGAAGGCTTCATGCGCCGCGCCGACGGTACATCGGCACGAAAAAAAGACGACGCGAGCACGCAAGCGCAACGGACGGACGGCACCGGCGCACCGAAACAGCCGACGGACGATGCGAACGCGGCCGCGCAACGGGTCGGCAACGCCGCTGCAACGCCGTTTCCCGGGATCGACGCGAACGCCGTGGCGCGCCGGACAGGCGAGGCCGGTGCATCGGTGCAGCGAATCGGCGACGCGCTGGCACCCGCACGGCAGGCCGGTGATGCCGATCCTTCCCTGCAACCGACCGACGATGCCGGCCCGCCACCGCAGCCGGTCGCACTGGGGTAGTCCGATGACATTTCCCGTTCCGCTGATCCGCCATCACATCCCGATGCCGTCGCGCCGTCGTTCCGGCCGTCCCCTGGAACCCGGCGTGCGGTTCATCGTTGCGCACGACACCGGCAATCCGGGTTCTACGGCATTCCAGAATGCACGCTATTACGCCTCTACGGCGAACGCGGAATCGACGTCGGCGCATCTGTTCGTCGATCACGACGGTGCCGTCGAATGCGTGCCCTGCGTGTCGGCGTCGCCGCCCGAGAAGGCCTGGCACGTCCGCTATGACGTGCCGAAAGACGACGCGTTGTTCGGCGTCAACGCGAACGACGCGGCGATCGCCGTCGAATACTGCTACGGCGCCGGTATCGACGCCGACCGCGCGTATGCGAACTACGTCGCCGTGCTCGCCTGGCTGTGCCGCACCTACGGGTTGAATGCGGCGGTGCAGATCGTCGGCCATTTCGTGCTCGATCCCGGCCGCCGCACGGACCCGGCAACCGGGCTGGCCCGCTCGGGCCGTACCTACGAACAACTGCTGCGTGACGTCGCGGCGGCGATGGCGCCTGTTCCGGAACCAGTTCGCGATACGCCGCAGAACGCGCGCTTCCGGACGAGCACGCGACTCAATCTGCGGCGCCGCCGGCCGTCGCGCTCGGCCGAGATCGAGCGCGCCGTGGCGGCCGGAACCGAGCTCTCGTCGGTCGCGTTCACCGACGACGGCGAAAACATCAACGGCATCGCGCGCTGGTATCGCGACGCCGCCGGATCGTGGTTCTGGTCGGGACCGCTGGAGCGCATTGACTAGCGCTCCGCCCGCGACAGAACGGCGCGGCGGATCACTGCAGCGCGAACACAACGCCGGAAATGCGATCGCATCACGACAACGGGGGACTCGATGAACATCGCAAGACGCATCGTCGCATTCACTCTGGCCGTTTCGCTGGTCAGCGCCTCGGGCTGCGCGAGCGATCCATACGTTCGCTGGTCGCGCAACGAAAAAGCGGTCGAGAGCTCGGAAGCCGCGGTCAGGTACGCACGCGAGGCACAGACCCACTACGAGGAGGCGCTCAGTGCCCGCGCCCGCTCGGAATCGGCCGTTGCGGCCAGCCTGATCACCTTGTCGGCGATCGCCCTCGGGCTCGGTGCGGCCGAGGCGCATCGCGATGCCTTCGTCGGCGTGGGCCTCGTCGGCGGCACGACGTTCTCGCTGGCGCGGTGGTTCGAGAACAAGCCCGCGGAACTGGCGTATCTCGCCGGCGTCAAGGCGATCGACTGCGCGATCAACGCGGCGGTTCCGTTCGTGTACACCGAGTCGGATCGCGGCGCGCTCCTGGATGCTCTGGGCAAGCTGCGAAGCGAGCTGCCGGTTGCGAATGCGCTGGCAGCGAAACTCGATACCACGTTGAAACTGGCGCCCGCCAGCGCGGCGATCGACGTCCAGAAAGCCGCGCTCGCCGAAGCGGTCGCGAAACTGCGCCGTGCGCAGCAGCTGCTGCGGCAGGGCGACGTCCTGCTCGGCGACGTCAATGCGATAGGACGGCTGCTGACCGAAACCGTCGACGAGATCGGCAACCGGGTCGACGTCGCCGTACACGACAACCTCCCGGCCCTGGCTGCGCTGCCGGCGCTGATCCAGAATCTCGCCGCGTCGTCGGCCGTCGTCGTGCCCGGGCTCGAGCTGCGGATCGACGAGAAGGTGCTGAAGCCCGGCGATCAGCAGCTGACGCCGCAGGGGCTACTCCGGGACGACAGCACGCGCCCGGCAAGGATCGTTTCGCCAAGCATGCTCGGCGATCTGCTCGATAGAGCCGCGCGGATCGAGATCTACGCCATGGCCGTGGAAGTGCATCTCGTGCGCGTCGACAACAAGCGCTCGAGCGCGGAGCTCAAGGCCTGCGGCGTCGACAACCTCGCGGTGCTGTCGCTGAATCCGGCGTCGATCGAGATCGAGTCGCCGGCGGCCGAATGGAAAACCGAGGTCCGCATCCGCAACGGCAAATCGCCGTACTCGGCGCGCATGCGTCAGTCGAGCGGCGGCGGCGTCACCGTGAACGCGCCCGGACCCGGCGCGAGCGAATTCGCGGTCACCGTCGCGAAAGGCACGACCGGTCAGTTCGCCGTGCAGGTGTCGGATTCGGCGGGGCACGACATCGACCTGCCTGTCCTCGTCAAGGCCAAGGCTGCGGTCAATCGGGACACCAGCGACGGTACAGGCTCCGGCGACGCCGCGAAGGCGCGCGCGGCGGAAGACGCCCAGCTCAGGAAAATCGCCGATGGCGCACTCGCCGCGGGCGTGACGATCGACGGCAAGACGATCGCGTTCAAACCCGCCGACGTGAATGGCGCGCAGCTCAAACTGAGCTCGGACGGCTACGCCGCACTGGCCTGCTCGCGCGAATCGGCGCTGATCGACGCCGCGCTGCTGGCGACGGACAGTACGGGCAAGTCGCTCGCCAATCGCTGGCGCAGCGTGCGCGGCGCGAAAGAAGATCCGCGGACCCGCATCGAGCTGGCCGGTTTCAAGGATGTTTGCGCGAAAGGCTGACCTCGCATGAAACGCCCGGCCGTTCACCCGGCTCATTCCCGGCTGCGCATTGCCGCCGGCACTGTCGGCGGCACCTCGCTCGCCGATGGCCGCCGCGCGTTCCGCCAGCTGCCGCATGCGCAGCAGATCGCGCTTGCCGAGGAAATCGTCGCCGCGCGGCGCGCGGAACTCGCGCTCGGCCGTTCCGGTGTGTGCTCGATCGGCGTCGGGCTGCGCCGCCGACGCGACGTGTACGGCAGGATCCGCGTCACGCGCAGTGTCTGCATCGTGTTCGTCGTGCGGCGCAAATGGCCGAAGCGTGCGCGCTGCACCCATCCGCTGCGCGTGCCGGAGCATTTGTGGACCGCCGTCGGACCGATGCACGCGCGTACCTGGTGCGCGGTGCCGACCGACGTCATGCCGCAGGCGCCGTTCCGTCGCTGGCGTCCCCAGGCCCAGGCGAACGTCAGCGCGCAACGCAACGCCGTCGAGGCGATCGGCACCTTGGCCTGCCTGGTCAAAGGCGTCGGATCCGGCAGGACCTATGCACTCGGCTGCAAGCACGTGCTCAGCGGCACGGAGTTCCTGAGCGGTTCGAGCGCCTGGAACGTCATTGCGACAGGCGGCGGCGCGGTGCTCGGACGCGGCTCCGTCCATGCGGCGGCGATGACCGCCGGCGGCCTGTCGCTCGATGCGCAGCTTGCGGTACTGACCGATCCGACCGCTGCGAAGGCGACGCTTGCGCCGCTGCGGTTCGACGCCGCCCGGCCGGTGGCGCTGGAACCCGCCGACATTCGATTGCTGGCGACGTTCTACGTCCACCGGCCGGGCAGGGGCGACCGGGCGCCGGCGAAAGCAACCTGCGTGTCGTTCCACTACGACGACTTTGAACTCGACTACGCCGAGGCGGCCCTTTCGGCAACACGAATACCCATACGACACGAAACCCTGGTCGAGTACGTGACGGCGGCCGGTACGTTTCCGGGCATGAGCGGAGCGCCGGTGACCTCGCGTCGCGACGGCGGCATGTTCCTCGGCATGCATATCGCCGGCGATGGCACGACCGGCTGCTTCGTGCCGGCCTGGCTGCTGCTCGACGGCAGCGCCTACGGCTTGCCGGGACGCACGTTCGCGCCGGCCGACGCGACGCCGGCTGCACCGTTGCCAGACTGATCGCGCCGGTGCGCCGAGGCCGCCGGTGCCGCTCCGGTCGGATGTGCGCAACGTCGACGCACAGTCGCCGAGGATCATCCGCGGCGGCGAAGGACGGGAGCCAGGCCGGAATCCTGGGAAATTTCCGATGGCTTTCCGCGATTCCGGCCCGTCGCCGCGGCGCAAGGCCGTGGGCACAGTGACGACACGTCAATCCCGTCCTGCCGTCACATGAGCCTCGCCGTCGTCCACTCGCGCGCCCAGGAAGGCGTGGCCGCACCGGCCGTCACGGTCGAGGTACATCTGTCGGGCGGGCTGCCGGGCACGTCCATCGTCGGCCTGCCCGAGGCTGCCGTGAAGGAAGCGCGCGACCGTGTGCGCGTCGCGATACTCAATGCGCGGCTGGACTATCCGGCGCGGCGCGTCACGGTCAATCTCGCGCCGGCCGATCTGCCGAAGGACGGCGGACGCTTCGATCTGCCGATTGCGCTGGGCATCCTCGCGGCATCCGGACACCTGCCGCGCGAGGCGCTCGCGCAGCGGGAATTTCTGGGCGAACTCGCGCTGTCGGGCGAGTTGCGTGCGGTCAGCGGCGTGTTGCCGGCGCTGCTGCGCGCCCGCGCCGTCGGGCGCCAGGTCATCGTGCCGCAGGCGAATGCGGCCGAAGCCTCGCTGCTCGCGGCGGCCGACGTCCGCGTCGCCGGGAGCCTGCTCGACGTCTGCGCGCATCTGCGCGGTCTGCTCGAGTTGCCGCGGGCGACTGACGTCGCGGCGGCGGCGGAAGCGCTCGGTGCGGATCGCCGGCTCGGCGCTGCGAACGATGGTGGCCTCGCTGCCACGGTCGCGCGGCGCGGGCGCGGCGGCGCGGACGGCGACGGTGCGCGCGGCGACCGCCGGAACGACGGGGAGGAGAGCCGCGCGGGCGGGACCCGCAGCGACGGGAGAGCCGGCGGCACCGGCAGTGGGGACGAGAGCGGCGGCAACGAAAGCGTTGGCGTCGATCGGCGTGGCGGTGCCGCAGCAACCGGCAGCAAGCGGCCGATTCGCGCTGCGGAATCGGCCGGCAGCGCGCTGGCGGTCAGTACAGCGGTGGGCTTCGTTGCCGCGACACCGGCCGAATCGCTGGATCTGGCCGACGTCCGCGGCCAGACCCAGGCGCGCCGCGCGCTCGAAATTGCTGCGGCCGGCGGGCATCACCTGCTGTTCGTCGGTCCGCCGGGCACCGGCAAGACCCTGCTCGCGAGCCGCCTGCCCGGCATATTGCCGCCACTTTCAGACGATGAAGCGCTGGAGTCCTGCGCCGTGCGCTCGGTGGCTGGCCACGGCATCGACCTGGCCGGCTGGCGGCGGCGTCCATTCCGCGCGCCGCACCACTCGGCGTCGGCCGCGGCGCTGGTCGGCGGGGGCTCCATGCCGCGGCCCGGCGAGATCAGCCTTGCGCACCACGGCGTGCTGTTTCTCGACGAACTCACCGAGTTCGACCGGCACGTGCTCGATGTGCTGCGCGAGCCGCTGGAAACCGGCCGCATCCTGATCTCGCGCGCGGCGCGGCAGGCGGAATTTCCGGCGGCGTTCCAGCTCGTCGCGGCGATGAATCCCTGCCCCTGCGGCTATGCCGGCGACAGCAGCGGCCGCTGTACCTGTACGCCGGACCAGGTACAACGCTATCGCGCACGCGTTTCCGGCCCGCTGCTGGATCGGCTCGACCTGCAGCTCGAAGTGCCGCGCCTGCCGCTGGCCGAACTCGCGTCGACCGGTCCGCCCGCCGAAAACAGCGCCGTCGTCGCCGCGCGCGTCGCCGCGGCGCGACAGCGCCAGCTCGCGCGCGCCGGCCGCACCAACGCACAGCTGCAGGCCCATGACGTCGGTCGCGACTGCGCACTCGGCAGCCGCGATCGCGCGCTGCTCGAACGCGCCGCCGACGCCCTGAGCCTGTCGGCCCGCGCCTACCACCGCCTGCTGCGCGTGGCCCGCACGATCGCCGACCTCGCCGGCACCGAAAACATCGAGACGGTGCATCTGACCGAGGCGATCCAGTATCGACGCCTGGATCGGCGGGCTTGAGCAGCACCGGTCAATTCCGTAGCGCCGATGGACGGCTGTGCGGAATACGCGGAAAAGTGGATGCGCGAGACCGCGCAACACCGGTCCCGCGACGACAAACGCCTGCAGCGGTCACGTAGACGCTGGTGGGCGCAGCGAACCGCAACGCTGCGGTCCCTCCGTTGCGAACGGCACACCGCGATCAGCTCCGCACGACCGGCAGCGAGGCGAAGCCGTCGCTCTGATGCCGCACTCCGGCGACATGCCGCACAACGAACCGTGGTCGACGGAGGCTTCCGCAGCGTGTTCGTTCGCTTCGCCCGGGGCTTTCCGTGCAGGAGGCCCCTCGATGTTGCGGCTCGCTGCGCTCAGCGCAACCTACGGGACTGCGCGAAATCCGCCTGGCGCCGCCGCCGGTGCCGGCGTAGCCACCGACGCCGTTGCCATCTGACCTTGCCGCTGGCTCCCGTTGCGCCGGTGCGTCAACGCCTGCTGCCACAACGCGCTGATCCGGGCCTGCAATGTCGCGGCCTCGCGCGGGCTGACCTTGCCGACAAGGCCGTAGTCGCCGTCGCGCAGTTCCACGGCATCCACTTCCGCCAGCGCCAGCAGCTGGTCCATGAACTCGGCGCCGAGACCGAGCTTGCGCAGGTGGTCCTGGATGCGCAGCACGCGCAGGACACCGCGGTCGAGGACGGCGATGCCGAGCGTGCTGTCGTCGGGCGATTCGCCGGTCCGGGCCAGCACCTGCCGCCATTGGAGCCGCAGCGCGAACAGCCGCGGCGGTGCGCTGCTGTCGGCGGCGATGCCGAGCGCGTCGGACAGCAGCAGGCCTTGCTCGATGTGATTGACGAGGCCGGCGGCGGCCAGCGTGTCGACGTGTTCGCGCCAGGGACGAGCGCCGTGCGGCGGCGTCAGTTCCTCGACGCGCACGGCGTCGTTGAGGCGCGGCAGGTCCAGGCGCATTTCGCAGAATGCGACGAAGCGCGCACCGTAGGTCGGCACGCTGGCAGCCCAGGCGATGCGGAACATCGGTGCCCAGCTCCAGTGGCGGAATACGTTGATCCAGCCGCGGTTGTCGGGATGCTGCCAGGTCCGCTCCAGGTCGAGATCGTGATAGACCGACTCCATGAGCTGCATGAGTTCCTGGCAGAAATAGAAGCAGTTGCGGAAGGCTTCGCCGGTCGGCAGGCATGTGCGGCGCTGGCACGGGCTGCCGCCGCCGGTCATTGCCGCATGGCCGAAGCTCTCCGTCCCGCTGACCGTTGTCGCGTGGCCCGCCGTCGCCGCACCGTCCGCCGCTGCCGCATCGCGCTGCACCGTCGCATCGCGTCCCCTGTTGCCCGCAACCTTCACCGCACCGATCGCCACGAGATCGGTCCAGGCCGGATAGATCTGCGCATCGAGCACGGCCAGCTCGGGCGAGCGGCGCAGCTTCTCGAACAGCTGCGTCATGGCCTTGCCGTGGGCGGCGAAGCGCTGCGGCAGGCCGCTGATCGGCGCGATCCACTGGTGGCGCAGTTCGATCAGCAGGCGCTCCTTGAGTCCCGAGTCATGCACGCCGAGCGCCGCGGGCCCGGCCGCGGCCGGATCGACGCCGGCGCGCTCGAGCGCGGGAACCAGCGCCGAGCTCGCGACGAAGTCGCCGAGGCGGCGGTAGCTTTCGAACTGCGCCTCGTCGAAGAACTGATCGCCGGTGGATTCGTGCGGGAAGGTCGGATGCGCGCTCGCGTAGTGGGCGATGTCGGTCGGTTCGGTGCCGGTCAGGGTCGGCTTGAGATAGAGCAAGGTGCCCGTGCTGCCGTCGGCGTAGACGATGCTGCCGACGGCACAGCTGCGCGCGCTGTAGCCGTCGGCGCCGGGGCGCAGCGCGTTCACGTCGATGCGGATGTCGGCGCCGAAGTCGACGCGGCATTTGTGCACGGCGTTGCCGAGATCGGCGAACACGCGCTGCGGATCGGCGCCGGCGTCGACGCAGAGCACGAAGCGGCAGCGCCGGCGTACGAGTTCGTAGAGGCCGAGGTTCTCGAAATGGCCGCCGTCGGACAGATAGACATAGCGCCCGCCGTCGCGCGTGAGGCCGAGCATTTCGGCCAGCAGCCAGCCGGCCGAGAACGGCGCGCTGTCGGCGCGCGGCCGGGTCGGATGACTGGGGTTGGCCAGCCACCAGCCCAGGCGCGCATCGAACAGGGTCAGCAGGAAGGTCACCGCCGGCGAGCTGTGATAGCCCATGTTCGGACTGACCGCGGCGCCCGAGATCGACACCGCGCTGCCCAGGGTCAGCGCCGCGGCGAGCGGGTCGCGCGCCGCACCGGGTATCGCGGTGGCGGCTGCATGCGGTGTCGGATCGCCGATCGCGCTCGCGCCGGCGCGCGACGGTGGCGGCACGTAGCCGCAATAGCCCGGCGTCAGGCAGAACGAAGCGGCCTTGCGGTCCTGCCAGTCGAGCTGCTTGGCTGCGACGAGATTCAGCGCCGTGCCGATCAGCGGGTACAGCGGCCGGCAGCCGTTGCCGTCGCGTTCGACCTCCACGACATCGGCGAGCACGATGTCGTCGTGCGGATCGAAATTCGTGATCGGCTCGGGCTGGCGCTGCGCGTTGCTCGCGCCGAGATAGCAGCGCACGAGCCGGTTGCGATAGAACGCGTTCATGCTGAACTCGTTCACGTCGACGGTAAGACCGAACAGCAGCCAGACGCCGGCGGCGGTCACCGTGACCATGAGGACGACGAGAACGCTGCTTTCCGCGCCGAACGCGAGATAGCCGAGATAGATCGCGAGTTCCCCGGCCGCCTGCGACGGCCGCTCGTCCCAACCGACCAGCACGAGCAGGGCCTGCGCACCGAGACTGATGCCGACGAGCAGGCCGAGCACGAATACGGCCGGCGCAAGGCGCACGAGGCGGTCGAGCAGGGCCGAACCCGGCTTGCTGCCGCCGCTGCGCTGGCTGTAGGCCAGCAGTACGCCCGAGCCGGACGTCGCCAGCCAGGCCGCTACGCCGGCCCAGCCCGAGATCGCGCGCCATTTTTCGTCGACGAACTGGGACAGGTTCAGCAGCAGCCATGGTCCGTAGATCGTCAGCGCCAGCGACAGCACGATGCCGATCAGCACGAGACCCGCGGTCTTGCCGCCGACGCGGGCCCAGACCTCGCGCTGGAGGTCGCTCAGCGCGGGGCCGGCCAGGCCGACGTGGACGATGCCGGTCAAGGTGATCCCGGCCAGGGTGAAGGCCGGGCCGAGGATCAGGCTGTGCCACAGGGTCGCGTCGCTGTAGCCCCAGGGCGCGAGCAGACGCAGCACGCCGATGATGGCCACGCCGCTGAACGCGGCCGCGCCGGCGGCCGCGAACAGGAAGCGCAGCCGGTGCTGCTGCAGCGGCTGCCGCCAGTCGTCGTCGTTGCGGCGCAAGGTCGACAGCGTCGTATCGAACACGGTCCAGACCAGCCAGATCGCGAAGTACAGCACCGCCGTGGTCAGGCCCAGGCGCGCTTCCAGCGAGGCCTGCGGCGCGAGCCACAGCGACAGCGATTCCCAGGGCTGCGGCAGCTGCCGCAGGCGGCTCAGGCCCATGGCGCCGAGAAACGAACCGCCGGCCAGGCCGACGATGACACCGAGCGCGGCCAGCGCGACGCGCGGTCGCGGCCGCTGGTCTTCGGCTTCGCCCAGCGGCGGCCGGTTGGTCTGCGAGCCTATCCAGGCGAGCAGCGCCGCTGCAGCCACACACAGCAGGGTGGCCACTGACAGCGACACGCCGGGCGCGCTGCCGGTCCAGCGCACGATCAGATGGAACAGCAGGATCGGCATCAGGCTCAGTGCCAGCAGCAGCGCGCAGAGCTGGACCTGCACCAGCAGCACGTTGCGCACGAAGGTGCCGATCATGCCGAGCGTGTCGCCCGACAGCGGCGACTTGCGCGGGCTCAGATAGTTGCTGTATTCGCGCAGGTGCTGGATCGGCTGCTGCGCATCGTCGGCCGGCGGCCGCCCCGGCATTGCGACGCGTTCGCGCAAGGTCGAGCGCAGCACGTCGAAGGCGCCGTCGAAGCCGCGGCGGCGGATCAGGCCCTGCAGGAAGCCGCCGACATAGCCGCCGCCGGAAATCGTCGACTGGTAGTGGAAGCTGCGCAGCAGGTTGTCGCGTGCCAGCGCCTGCAGCACGCCGAGCGCGAAGGTTGCGCTGCGTATGCCGCCGCCGGACAGGGCCAGGCCCCAGACTGAGGGGTCGTCGTCGCGCGGCGCATCGGTGCCGCGGCCGAGAATCAGATCGAGTTCGGCGTTGCGCAGCGCCTCGGGGTCGATGCGCACGGCCGGAGCCGGTTCGGGCGTGATGCGGGCGGCTGCAGCAGCCGCAGCCTGCGTTTCCGCGGAGACCATGGTGTTGCCCTCGCCGGCCGGACCGGCGGGCAGCCTACACCGGAAATGGCGCTTCGGCATCCTTGTCGCAATGTGCTCAAAGTCCACGGCTGCATCGTGGCGAGATCGCGCAGCGACAGCCGTAAAGGCAGGCGGGCGGAGCATCGCGGCGACTCCGCGTCGATGTCCGGCTTGCGGGTTCGGGTTCGGCCGACGTCGGCGAGAGAGCTTTGCCGGCGTGACACCGGGGCGGGACAGGAACTGTCCCGCGCGCGACTCCGTGCCTGCGGAACGACGGCCGTTTGCGTGGCCGGCTGGCCGGATCTTTGGCCGATCGACCGCCGCCTCACGCCACCGCGGAATCACCGCTCCGACCGCGACGCGAATCCGCAAGCCGCAGCACGCCGCCGCAGCGGGCTTTCCTAGGGACCGAAGCGCGGCACCTGCGCCATCTGCTGGCAGGGATGCCACCACTCGGTCAGGCTCATGCGTTCGAGCAGGAAGTCGACGAACACGCGCACCTTGGGCAGTTGCGAGCGGCCGGGCGGGTAGACCGCGTTGAGATCGAAGGCCGGGCTTTGCCAGGCGCTGAGCACGCGGCGCAATTTGCCCGCGGCGACCAGCGGTTCGACCAGGCCGTCGCTGATCAGCGCCAGGCCCTGACCGCCGATCAGCGCGGTGCGCAGCACGCCGGGATCATTGGTGACGAAGACCGGCGCAACCGCGTGGTCGGTCGCTTCGCCGCCGTCGTCGCCGTTGCGCAAGGTCCAGCAGTAGCGGCCGTTCGCGCTGCGGTGCTGGCTCATGGCAAGGGCGCGGTGATGCACGAGCTCGTCGGGCCGCAGCGGCTCGCCGTGGCGGGCGACGTAGTCGGGACTGGCATAGACCCGCGCGACGAAGCTGCCGAGCCGGCGCGCGCTGAAGGTCGAGTCGGCCAGCGGACCGACGCGCAGGGCGAGGTCGATGTCCGAGCCGATCAGGTCCAGCTTGTCGTTGCTGAGCACCAGTTCCACGCGCAGCTCCGGATGGCGCTGCAGGAACTCCGGCAGGATCGGCGCGACCGAGTTGCTGCCGAGGGAGTACGGCGCGGTCACGCGCAGCCAGCCGCGCGGCGCGCCGTGCAGCTGGTTCACCGCGCTTTCGGCCGCATCGAGGTCGCGCGCGATGTGCCGGCAGTGCTCGTAGTACAGCGCGCCGGCTTCGGTCAGGCCGATGCGCCGCGTGGTGCGCTTGAGCAGGTGCAGGCCGAGCCGATCCTCGAGTTCCTGCACCTTGCGGCTGACGCTGGTCTTGGGCAGGCCCAGTGCACGCGCGGCGGCGCTGAATCCGCCTTGTTCCACCACCCGCACAAAGATCAGCGTTTCATTGAAGTCGCGTAGCATTTCTGTCCCTCATTGTCCCTGCTGCGGGACAATCATTCCCGAATCGACCCACTAATCAAAGCCAAGGTCGGGCCCACTTTTCCGTCCTGCTTCCCTGGCGTCGAGGAAATCTCCGAGCAAGCGTAACGCCCCGGCCGTTGGAGCCCCTTGGTTCAAGGGGCGGAGAAACGTCTGCAAAGCAGGCCACTGGCGGGGTTGTGGGGATGAGCAGCATGGCCTGGGAGCCTCGCTGCGCAGGCTTGCTCAGAACTTCCCTGGCAGGCGAGATCCGACGGATCCCGTCGCGGCGCACACGGACAGCTATCGCATGAGGTCGGTTTTCATGAAATCCAGCGTCATCGTCATCGGCGCCAGTGGCGGCATCGGCAGCGGCGTCGTCGCCAGCCTGCTGGCCGAGGGCTATCCCGTCGTCGCCGTCGGCCGGCATCGCGACACCCTGCTGAACCTGGCCGACCGTCTGGGCCGGCCGGCCGCGCTGACCCTGCTGACCGCCAGCGTCGAGAGCGACAGCGGCGCCAAGGATCTCGTGCAGCAGCTCGTCGCGTTGCGCCGCCGCTTTGCCGGCGCCGTCGTGGCCATCGGCCCCGAAGCCGACTGCGGCCGTCTGCTCGACCGCGACGGCATCTTCCTCGAAGACCATCTGCATGCGCATGTGGTCGCCCAGTTCAACGCCGCGCGCGCACTGATCCCGCTGTTCGCGCAGCACTCGCCCAATGCGCTCTACCTCGGCATCGCCAGCGCGGCGACCGAGCATCCCTGGTGCGGCTACGGTCATTTCTCGGTGACCAACGCCGCGCTGCGCATGCTGGCCAAGGTCGTCCACGGCGAAAGCCGCGACCTGCCCGTGCGCGTGCAGCAGCTCGCCCTCGCCGGCCTCGTGCGCACCTGGCGCAACGGCGACTGCGCCTGCAGCGAATGGATGGACGTGGACAGCGTCGGCCGCGGCGTCATCGACCTTCTGCAGCACTCCGACGGCAGCGCGGCCGTGGTCCACCTGCGCGCCGGCGGCAGCCCCGAACCCGTACCCGATTGAAGATCCGAAGGAGTGGAAACCATGCAAGCCAAAACCACGATTCCCGTCTGGCCCGCGCTGGCCAATGCCGGCCTGCTGATGCTGCTCGGCATTGCCCTGGCCGGTTGCAGCCACTCGGGGCCGCCGCCGCAGATGCCGCCGCCGCAGGTCAGCGTCGCGACGGTGGTGCAGAAGGACGTGACGCTCTGGGACGAGTTCACCGGCCGCATCGAGGCCGTCGACAAGGTCGAAGTGCGCCCGCGCGTCGCCGGCTATCTCGACAAGGTCAATTTCGAGGAAGGCCGCCAGGTCAGGAAGGGCGACCTGCTGTTCCAGATCGACGACCGCGAATACCGCGCTGCGCATTCGCGCGCCACGGCCGAAGTCGAACGCGCCCGCTCGCGCGCCGCGCTGGCCCAGCGCCAGCTCGAACGCTCGCGCCAGCTCGTCGCGAACAAGCTCGTCGCGCGCAATGACGTGGACCTGCGCGAGGACGAGCTGGCCCAGGCCCTGGCCGACGTCAAGGCGACCCAGGCCGCGGCCGAGCAGGCGCGTCTGAACCTCGAGTTCACGCGCGTGACCGCACCGATCGACGGCCGCGTCGGCAAGGCGCTGGTAACACCGGGCAACCTCGTCGCGCCGGGCAGTTCGCTGCTGACGACGGTGGTCTCGATGGACCCGGTCTATGTGAGTTTCGAGGGCGACGAGAACACCTATCTGCGCTACCAGGGCCTGGAGCGCGCCGGCGAGCTGCCGAGCGCGCGCGAGGCCGGCAATCCGGTGCGCATGGGGCTGGCCGACGAGGAAGGCTTCCCGCATACGGGCAGCATGAACTTCATCGACAACGAGCTCGATGCAGGCACCGGCACGATCCGCGCGCGCGCCGTGTTCTCGAACAAGGACGGCCGCTTCACGCCGGGCCTGTTCGCGCGCGTGCAGCTGCTCGGCAGCGGCGCCCAGTCGGCACTGCTGATCAGCGACCGCGCCGTGCTGACCGACCAGGACCGCAAGTTCGTCTACGTGATCGGCCCGGAGAACAAAGCACTGCGCCGCGACGTCAAGCTCGGCGCCCAGGTCGACGGCCTGCGCATCGTGACCGACGGCCTCGCGGCGAACGACCGCATCGTCGTCAACGGCGTGCAGAAGGTGTTCTTCCCGGGCATGCCGGTGGATCCGCAGCCGGTTCCGATGGAGAAGCCCGAGCAGGCGCCGGCGGTGGCTGCGGTGGGCGGGGGGGCTTTGATTTTCTGATCGATGGCTTGAAACCCATCCCCACCCACACCCTCCCCTTGAAGGGGAGGGCTTGAAGGCAGCCTCGCCAAAACCCTCCCCTTCAAGGGGAGGGCATGGGTGGGGATGGGTTTTCGCCTCGGATTCAAGCAAGAAAACCAGCCAAGCCCCGACAAAACAAAGCTTCCCCGGTAAAGGAGTACAACCGTGGATTTTTCCCGATTTTTCGTCGACCGCCCGATCTTCGCGGCGGTCCTGTCCATCATCATCTTCGTGGCCGGCCTCATCGCGATTCCGATGCTGCCGATCAGTGAATACCCCGACGTCGTACCGCCGTCGGTGCAGGTGCGCGCGGTCTATCCGGGCGCCAACCCCAAGACCATCGCCGAGACCGTCGCCGCACCGCTCGAAGAAGCGATCACCGGCGTGGAGAACATGATCTACATGAAGTCGGTCGCCGGTTCCGACGGCGTCATGACCTTGACGGTCACGTTCAAGATCGGCACCGACATCGACCTCGCGCAGGTGCAGGTGCAGAACCGCGTGAGCCAGGCCACGCCGCGCCTGCCGGAAGACGTGCGCCGCCTCGGCGTGACCACGCTCAAGCAGTCGCCGAACCTGACCATGGTCGTGCACCTGCTTTCACCGAAGGGCAACTACGACATCACCTACCTGCGCAACTACGCGGTGCTGCACATCAAGGACGAGCTCGCGCGCATTTCCGGCGTGGGCCAGGCGCTGATCTTCGGCGCCGGCGACTATTCCATGCGCGTCTGGCTGCAGCCCGACCGCGTCGCTGCGCTGGGCCTGACCGCCGGCGACGTCGTGCGTGCGATCCAGGAGCAGAACCTGCAGGTCTCGGCCGGTTCCATCGGCGCGCCGCCGCAGAAGAACAATGCCGAGCTGCAGCTGTCGATCAACGCCCAGGGCCGCCTGGTCACCGAGGAAGAATTCGGCAACGTCGTCATCAAGACCGACGCCAACGGCACGGTCGCACGCCTCAAGGACGTCGCGCGCATCGAGCTCGGTGCGTCGGAGTACGCGCTGCGTTCGCTGCTGTCGAACCAGCAGGCCGTCGCGATCCCGATCTTCCAGGCGCCCGGCAGCAACGCGATCGCCATGTCCGACGCCGTGCGCGAGAAGATGGGCGAACTGGCCAAGCAGTTCCCCGAAGGCGTGACCTGGGACGTGGTCTACGACCCGACCGTGTTCGTGCGCGATTCGATCAAGGCCGTCATCACGACCCTGTTCGAAGCCATCGCGCTCGTCGTCATCGTCGTGATCCTGTTCCTGCAGACCTGGCGCGCGTCGATCATTCCGCTGCTGGCCGTGCCGGTGTCGGTCGTCGGCACCTTCGCCGTGCTGTGGATGCTCGGTTTCTCGGTCAACGTGCTGACCCTGTTCGGCCTCGTGCTCGCGATCGGCATCGTCGTCGACGACGCGATCGTCGTGGTCGAGAACGTCGAGCGCAACATCGAGGAAGGCCATGCGCCGCTGGAAGCCGCACACCGCGCGATGAGCGAAGTCAGCGGCCCCATCGTCGCGATCGCCCTGGTGCTCTGCGCGGTGTTCGTGCCGATCGCCTTCATCGACGGCGTGACCGGCCAGTTCTACCGCCAGTTCGCCGTGACCATCGCGATCTCCACGGTGATCTCGGCGATCAACTCGCTGACCCTGTCGCCGGCCCTGGCCGCGGCGCTGCTCAAGCCGCACGGCGCGCCCAAGGATCGCCTGACGCGTCTGATCGACGCGACCTTCGGCTGGGTGTTCCGCCCGTTCAACCGCTTCTTCCGCCGCGCCAGCGAGGCGTATGCGAACGGCGGCCGGCCCGCACTCAAGCGCGCGCCGCTGATGCTGCTCGTGTACGCGCTGCTGGTCGGCCTGACCGTGATCGGTTTCCGCGCGGTGCCCGGCGGCTTCATCCCGACGCAGGACAAGCTCTACCTGTTCGCCGGCACGAAGCTGCCCGAAGGCGCGTCGCTGGACCGCACCGAGGCGGTGATCCGGCGCATGAGCCAGATCGCGCTGGAAACCCCAGGCGTGGCGACTGCGGTCGCATTCCCGGGACTCAACGCGATCCAGTTCACCAATACGCCGAACATGGGCACGATCTTCTTCGGCCTGAAGCCGTTCGCCGAGCGCAACGGGCAGAGCGCCGAACAGATCGTGCAGCAGCTCAACATGCGCTTCTTCGGCGAGATCAAGGAAGGCCTCGCGTTTGCGGCCATGCCGCCGCCGGTGCTGGGGCTCGGTCAGTCGGCCGGCTACGAGATGTACGTGCAGGACCGTTCGGGTCTGGGCTACGGCGAACTCACGCGCCAGGTCGAGGCGCTCAGCGGCGCGATCATGTCCACGCCGGGCTTCGAGCGGCCGTTCAGTTCCTACCAGTCCAACGTGCCGCAGCTCAATGCCGACGTGGATCGCATCAAGGCCAAGGAGCAGGGCGTTGCATTGACCGATCTGTTCGAGACCCTGCAGGTCTATCTGGGCTCGCGCTACGTCAACGACTTCAACCGCTTCGGCCGCACCTACCAGGTCATCGCCCAGGCCGACGCGAACTATCGCGACGAGGTCGACGACATCGCCAACCTCAAGACGCGCAACGCCGCCGGCGAGATGGTGCCGATCGGCAGCGTGGTGAAGATCGGCCAGAGCTACGGCCCCGATCCGGTGATCCGCTACAACGGCTATCCGGCGGCCGACCTGCAGGGCGGCGCCGATCCGCGCCTGCTGTCCTCGGCCCAGGCCGTGCAGGGCGTCGCCGCGTTCGCGCATCGCCAGCTGCCGGCCGGCATGAGCTTCGAATGGACCGCGCTGACCTACCAGCAGGTGACCCAGGGCAAGGCCGCGCTGCTGGTGTTCCCGCTCTGCGTGCTGCTGGTATTCCTCGTGCTCGCCGCGCTGTACGAGAGCTGGTCGCTGCCGCTGTCGGTGATCCTGATCGTGCCGATGTGCATGCTCTCGGCGATCACCGGCGTCTGGCTGACCGGCGGCGACAACAACATCTTCACCCAGATCGGTCTGGTCGTGCTGATGGGGCTGGCCTGCAAGAACGCGATCCTGATCGTCGAGTTCGCGCGCGAGCTGGAACAGAAGCAGGGCCTGGGCATCGTCGACGCGGCGCTGGAAGCCTGCCGTCTGCGTCTGCGCCCGATCCTGATGACGAGTCTGGCCTTCATCATGGGCGTGGTGCCGCTGGTGTTCGCCCACGGCGCCGGTGCGGAGATCCGCCACGCGATGGGCGTGACCGTGTTCGCCGGCATGCTCGGCGTGACCCTGTTCGGCCTGTTCCTGACGCCGGTGTTCTACGTGATCATCCGCAAGCTCGCGACGCGCCGGCGCAAGCCGGCGCTGCAGCCGGCGGCGGCGCACTGAGGCGAAGTCCGGCGCCCTGCCATTGAAGCGGGCGCCGGAATTTCATCGACAGCGTAAACCCCCGAGAGCCCGTCTCTCCCGACGCCTCTTCCGCGAGGCGAACGGAGAGAACGGGCTTTCGCCGTTGCAGGGACATGACGCGGATCAGTACCGCCGTCCCCACAGTAGTACCGGATCGAACTGGAATTCCACGCGCCGATTGCGCGCGCGGCCTTCCTCGGTGCCGTTGTCGTCGATCGGCTTCGTCTCGTCGTAGGTGATGACGGTCGGCAGCATCGCCGGGTCCATGCCGTTGGCGATCAGCCAGTCGTAGAGACCATGTGCGCGGCGCTGCGCCAAGGCCTCGCAGGCCAGGCCGCGGCGTTCGCGGTCGTCGGTGAAGCCGGCCAGCGCGAACGGATGCGGATACGCCTTCAGCAGGGCCACGTTCTGCTCGAGCATGGCGCGGCCGCCCTCGTCCAGCGATGCGGCGAAGGACTCGCTTTCGCGCGGGTGTCCCGCAAGAAACGTGATTGACGGCAGTTCGGGAATTCCGCTGGCGAGCGCAGAGCGGCTTCCCCCGGCGAAACAGGTCAGCAGCAAGGCGGGCAGCAACGCATAGCGCGGACTCATCGCGGATTCCTTCAGGGCGTCGGGGTCAGCAGCCGCATCATGGCCGCACGCTGCGTCTCGTCCAGCGCCGTATTGCGCGGCAGATAATCCAGCGCGCTTTCACCGTTGCTGTCACGTGCGGTCGGATCGGCGCCGGCGCCGAGCAGCGCCGCGGCGATTTCGGGCGTGGACTGCCAGGCCGCATAGATCAATACGCTGCGGCTGCCGGCCTTCAGCGCCGTGCAGCTCTTGCGCGGATCCGGATAGGTCGCGGCGTTCGCATCGGCCTGCGCAGCGAGCAGAGCCTCGACGCCGGCGCGGTTCTTTTCCGCGACCGCATGCATCAGCGCGGTCTTGCCGAAGGCATTGCGCCGGTTCGGGTCGGCGCCGGCGCGCAGCAGGATCGCGATCGCGTCGGCGCGCGCGGCCGCGCGCATCAGCGGCGTTTCCACGTCGGTGCCGGGCTTGGGATCCACGCGTGCGCCTTCGTCGACGAGACGCTGCACGACCGCAGCCGGATAGCCGTCGACGAGCGCCAGGTTCAGCAGAAAGCCGCGCAGACCGGCCGGCGAATGGTCGAGGAACTCGGCATACGGACAGCGGCGCGTCGGCAGCTCGCCGCTCTGCAGGTAACGGTCGAGATCCTCGCGCCCGTAGCAGGCGCTCGCATAGGCAAGGGGCGAGGTGTGGCCGGTGCGGCCGGTATACGTGTCGACGATGCGCTGCACGTGATACGCGGCCAGGCGCTCGGCCGCAGCGCGATCGAGCGCGTGATCCTGCTGGTAGTGGTCCCGCAGCGCGTCGCGCGCGGCCGGCAGGTGCCGTTCGATGCGTGCGGCCTGACGCTTTTCCCAGAGCCCCTGCTGGGCCCAGTGGGCGAGATCCGGCGAATAGCCCAGATCGGCGAGGCGCCGGGCGCGTTCCGCCTCGTCCGCGGCCAAGTCGGGCTTCAGATCGACCAGCGCGAGAACGCGCGCGACCTGCTGGCGCCAGCGATACGAGCCGGCGATCGAGCCTTCGCAGACGAACTCGCCGGTGGAGCCGAACGCCGTCCAGAGCTCCTCGATCAGCGGCTGCAGCGCCGGCAGCCGCTTTGCCGCGTCCAGGCTGCGGCACAGCGGCAGCCAGCCGTCGCGGAACGAGCCGGTCGGCGCGAACAGCCGCTCGGCGCGGCGCGGGTCGCGCTCGAAATAGCGGCACGACAGTTCGGACAGGTAGGCGTCGTTGGGGTGTACGGCGATGAGCTCGAGTTCGTCCGGTTCGAGCAGGTCGAACACGCGCAGCGCCGCGGCGATGTCCTCGGCGCCCGGTGACGCATGCGGCTGCAGCGCCGGCGCCTCGGCGAGCAGCTCGCGCAGGCGCACCGCGTAGCTGCCATGCAGGCAGCCGGTGCTGGAGCCGCAGTCGCCGTCCCGCTGGCGCAGCCAGGCGCGCTGCGCGTCGCGCCGGGTCTCGCGGCCCTGTTCGTCGCGCTGCAGCTCGGCGTAGAGCTGGCCCAGGCGCCGGTCCTGCGCGGCGAGCCCGGTGTCGGCGCAGATCGCCTTTTCGCTCGCGCTCGCCGCGCGAGTGCAGTCGAAACTCGCCGTTGGCGGCGGCTCGGCGGCGGCCACGGCCAGACCCAGCGCCAGCCCGATCAGCATGCTCATTGCCTATTCCCTGTACGGCACCGAGTGCCGTATGCATTTTACGAAGTGCAACGGGTTGGACTGACGAAAGCCGGCGCGGAATCGGCCGGAATCCGGGCGGCGGCTTGCCTTGCCCGCCGTCATGCCCGACCATGGCCGCCGCTTTTTCCCGCGATACCCGTGTGAGCGCATCCGCGTCCGACGACGGCCTGCAGGATTTCCTGCGCCCCGGCCTGCTCGTCAACGACATTCCTGCCCTGTTCGGCCTGCGCAAGGCGCGCGAGCTGCTGCGCGCGTTCTCGACCCTGTTCCATGGCGGCGAGGATGCCGTCATGGTGCGCCTGCTCGTGCTGCGCACGATCGGCGAACGCGGCGCGGCGCCGGACTGGAGCCCGCAGGAGCTGCGCGAGCATTTCGCCTACGTCGACGCGACCAAGCTCGATACCGTGCTCGGCCGCCTGCGCGAGAACGGCCTGCTGGCCTGGGACGGCGAGACCCAGCGCTATCGCGTGAGCCCGGTCGGCCGCCAGGCCCTGTCGGCTCTGAGCCTGCTGCTGCAGTTTCAGGGCGACGGCGACGAACTGGCCTACGTGACCGCGCAGATCGCCGCCGGCGAGGCGACCGGCCGCATCGGCAGCGAGGATCTGCAGCACCTGCTGTCGCGCCTCAACGAATTGCGCGACGATTTCGACCGCGCCGTGCTCAGCGGCTCCGAGCATCGCATCCACGCGGCCGCGGCTACCCTGAAGTCGGTCTGGCGCTGGGTCGAGAAAGGCACCCAGATCGTCAAGCTCATCGCCCAGGACGAAGAACTGGATCCGGCCACGCATCGCGTCGCGCAGCAGATCGGCCGCGCGCAGAGCGCCATGCTGCGCCAGGCCTCGGTGTTCCAGCGTGCGTTGAACCAGCTCGACCGTCATCGCGTGCATCTGGGCGGCAGCGGCCTGTCGTCCTCGGACGTGAACCAGTGGCTGCGCGCGCTGAGTGCGGACCAGTTGGCCGCGCTGGCCGGCGACGTGCTCGCGCAGCGGCTCGCGCCGGCCTTCGTGCTTGGCGACATCGCGCTGGACGTGGCCGACTTCGAGCTGGTCGAGCGCGAGCGCGAAGTCGGTGTCGTCGAAACCTTGCCGCAGGCCAGCGACGCGCCGGAACAGGCCACGGCACCGATCGCGTCCAACGACTATGCGCTGGCGCAGGCCTGGCAGGCGCAGCTCGCCGGGCTGGCCGACGCCGTGCCGCTGGCCGGGCTCGTGCCGAGCGAGGATTTCGCGACCTCGGCCTATCGCCTGTCGCTGCTCGGCCTGCTCGGCGACCCGGCTGCGCACGCGCGCGAAGGCGCGCTGGCCGAGCTCGCGCGGCTGCCGCTGCGGCTGGAGCTCAGCGGCGCGCTGGAAGCCGTGAACGGCGCCGGCGTCGCGCAGATCAGCGCCGGCCGGCTGCGCCGCATCGACCCCGATCTTTCGCCAGACTCCGCGGCGCCGGTGCGCGACCGCGGCGAGGAACCGACGCATGAATGACCCCGTGGCCGCGCTGATCGCGCGCCTGCTCGCCGAACGCTGGCTGCCGCGCGAGGACGAGCTGGCGCGCCAGGCGCTGACCGACGCCGGTTTCCGCGAAGAGCTGGACCGTCGTCTCTCCGCTGTCGGGCTGCGCCTGCTCGACCATCCGTACGCCGGCCATGTCGCCCTCGCCGTGGCCAAGGCCCAGGAAGCCGCCGTATTCGCCGGCCCGCGCGCGTGGTCGGCCAGCAACCTCGACCTGGACCGCGACAGCATCGCGCTGCTGGTCGTGCTCTGGAGCCTGCTGATCCTGCCCAAGCGCCAGCGCCAGATCCGCCGCGTCGACGCCGACCGCGACCAGGAGCAGGGCCAGATCTTCGCCGAGATGAAGCCGGTGCCGGTCGGCGCCGACGTGGCCGAGCCGCTGGCCGAGCGCACCTTGCTCGCCGACTTCGGCGACAAGCTCGGCGGCAAGATGCGCATCAACATCAATCTCGGCGTCCTCGCGCGCCACGGCTTCATCGTGCGGCGCAAGGAACGCATCCACGAAGGGCCGCTGCTCGATCTCGCGTTCGACTACGAGCGCACGGCGCGGCGCGTGCTCGACGGCGCGCTGGCCTTCATCGTCGAGCAGGCGCGCAGCGAGCAGGCGGCGGACGACGGCGACACGGACACGGAGGCCGGTCATGTTTGAATTCCGCGCGCTCGAAGTCGTGCACTGGGACTACTGGCAGCGCTTCACCCTGCCGCTGGACTCGGCCATCGTCACCGTGGTCGGACCCAACGGCTCGGGCAAGACCACTCTGCTCGACGCGTTGCGCACCCTGCTCGCGATCGAAGACCGCGAGACCGCGCGCGACTACAAGACCTATCTGCGCCACAACGGCAAGCCGTTCGCCTGGCTGCGCGGCGTGGTCAGCAACCGGCCCGACCGCAACGGCCGGCGGCCGTTCTTCCCGCTGATGGAGGCCGAGGTCACCCTGGCCTGCCGCATCCGCAAGAAAGGCGGCGACTGGTCGCGCGACTACCAGATCCTCGGCGGCGACGTCAGCGTCGAGACGATAGAAGCCCAGGGCGGCGAGTGGCTGGGCCTGCGCGACTATCGCGTGCGTCTGGAAGGCGCCGGCCTCACGCGCGCGATACGCCGCGTGCTGACCCTGGAACAGGGCGCCACCGACAAGCTCTGCCAGTACCCGCCGCGCGAACTGCTGCAGCTGGTCTGGGACGTGTTCGGCGAAAAGCCCGTGCTCGACGACTACCAGCGCGCGCGCGCCGAGCAGTTCGCGACCGAGCAGGAACTCAAGACCCTGGGCCAGGATCTGGCCGCGCTGCATACGCGTCTGGAAGCGGCCAAGGCCGACGTGCGTTCGTTCGAGGAATGCGGCGAGCTGCAGCGCGAGCGGCAGCGCCTGCAGGCCGAAGTCGCGCCGAAGGTCGCGCTGGCCGAGCGCCGCGCGAGCATGGCCGGCAGCCGTCCGCAGCTGACCGGCCTGCGCCGGGCGCTGCGCGAGATCGAACGTCGCGACGCGATGCTGGCCGACGAGCAGCGCCTCGCGTCGGCGAAACTCGATGCGGCGCAGGAAGCGCTCGGCGCCGCGCAGTCGCAGGCCATTGCCGCCGAGAGCGCGTTTCTCGCCGCACGCGACGCCGCGCGCGATGCGGAGCAGATCGACCGCCGCCGCGTACAGCTGGAAAACCTTGCCGCAAGCCAGGGCGCCGGCGACGTCGCTCAGCTGCTGCGCGCCGTGGAGACGGACCGGCGTCGTCAGGCCCAGCTCAAGCTCGCCGACGAGCAGGCTGCCGAGCGTGCGGCCGAGCTCGACGCGCAGATCGCCGCGCTGGCCAGCGGCCAGCGTTTCCAGCCGGGTTTCGAACGCGACTTCCGCGCGGCGCTGGATCGTGCCGGCATCGCCCATCGCATGCTGGCCGACTGTGTGGAGGTGACTGATCCGGCCTGGGAGGCCGCGGTCGAGGCTGTGCTGCAGCCCTATCGCCATCTGGTGCTGCTCGCCTCGCCGTCGGATGCCAAGGCGGCGTTCGGCATCGGCGAGCAGTTGCAGTATCGCCACTTCGTCGTGGCCGAACGTGCCGCGCCGCCGCCGGCGTCTCCGGGCTCGCTGCTCGAAGTGCTGCGCTTCGCCGGCGATCCGCCGTCCTGGCTGCCGCGCCAGCTCGACAAGCTGCGCCGCGTCGCCGACGTCGCCAAGGGCATGCAGCTGCCGGCCGGCCAGGACTGGATCACGCCGAAGGGCTATCTGCGCGAACACCGCGGCGGCCGCCACATCGGCACCGACGAACGCAATTTCGGCGCCAGTGCGCGCGCGGCGCGGCTGCGCGACCTGCAGCTCGAACGCAGCCAGCTCAATGCATCCAATGAGGCGCGCCGGCGCGAGCGCAGCGAGCTGGAACAGCGCCTCGACACGAATCAGGCGCGCCTGCTCAAGCTCGACGCGGCGCAGGAGCTCGCCGCGCGCGCGGTCGAATTCGCCTCGGCCGCCGAAGCATTGCCGGCACTGCAGGCGGCCGCACAGGCCAGCGGCGCGGCGCTCAGCGCCGCGCGCAGCGCCGTCGACGACGTGCGCGAGGCGCAGAGCAACGAGCAGCGCGCCGCCGACCGCCGCGTCAGCCAGCGCGAACAGCTCGGCCGCGAGCGCGAGGAAAAGGCGCACAAGCTCGAACGCGATCGTCACGAATACGTGCGCCGCGTGCTCGACTATCGCCGCCAGCGCAGCCTGATGCCGGCGGCCTGGCGCAGCAGCGAAGCGCTGGCCGCCGTGCTCGCGGAATTCGAGACCGAGCACGAAGTGCAGCGCGAGCTCGACAAGATCGCCCAGCGCATCGAGCGCGGCGGCTTCGTCACCGATCCTTCCTGCGTCGCGCTGCGCGACAAGATCGCCGCCGACCACGAGGCGCTGGAAACCACCTTGAGCCGGCGCGACGCGCATCTGCAGCGTGCTCGGCGCATCACCGACGAGGCGCGCGGCGCCTACATCAACGTGCTGCGCGCGACGGTGCGCCAGTATGCGAAGAACCTGCGCGCGCTCGGCGAGCTGTCGGGCATCAACGTCGAAGTCGATCAGCCGGAGCTGGCCAACGACGACATCGCGCTGGCCCAGGCCGGCCTGAGCGTGCGCTTCGACTTCGACCGCAAGGGCTGGATAGGCCTCGACGACGGCGAAGCCTCCGGCGGCCAGCAGGTCATGAAGTCGCTGCTGCTGCTCGTCGCGCTGCTGCGCGACGAGACGCATCCGGGCGGCTTCGTGTTCATCGACGAACCGTTCGCGCATCTGGACGTGTTCAACATCGAGAAAGTCGGCGGCTTCCTGCGCGCGACCGAAGCGCAGTACATCCTGACCACGCCGATCACCCACAACCTCAACGTGTTCCATCCGACCGACCTCGTGCTGACGACGACCAAGCGCCGGCCCAACAGCCACTGGGCCGAACCGGTGGCCGTGCTCAAGCGCGCGGTCGCGGCCGAGGCGGCGCGGCGCGCGGCGACGGCGTGAACCGGCAGCGCGCCGACTCGCTGCTCTGGTCGGCTGCCGACGCCGACGGCATCGAGAGCGCCGCATTCGATGTCAGTTCGCGCTTTCCGCTCGGACGCCAGCGCTGGCGCCGCGCGGCAGCAGGGCGGCGCGAACCGCTCGACACCTGGTCGGCGGCGCAGCGCGAATTGCTGCGCGAATGGCTGGCCGGCGCGGCGGGTAGCCGGCGCTGGGACAGCCTGCTGAAAATCGCCGGCGGCATGCGTGTGGAACTGGCGCGGCAGCTCTGCGACGAACTGCTGCTGAATGGCTGGATAGAACGCTGCGAGTCCCGTGAGCCGCGCCGCGAGCACTGGCGCTGGACACAGATCGTCTGGTGCCGGCGCGATCGTCTGCACGCGGCCCTCGGCCTGCCGCCGCCGGATCTGCGCGAACAGGTGCGCGCCCAGCTCGCGCAGGCCGCGGCGACCTTGGGCGAATTCGCCGCGGCGCTGGACGACCTGCAGGATCGCGCCAGCGCCATCGCGCTACGGCGCCTCGCGCTGCTGCGCGCCCTGCAGGAGTGGAAAGCCCTGGCGCGCGACGGCACGCGGCGCGAATTCGCCCAGTTCGCGGGCGCGCACACCAAGTCCATCGCCGACGCCGACTGGCGCTGGCTCGACGAACGGGTCGATCTCGAAGCGTTCGGCGTGCGCCGGCACAGTCCCGCGCTGTGGCTGCGCGCGCCGCTGCGGCTGCGTCTGGCGCAGGGCGAACTCGACCTGCGCGCCGTGCCGGATCTGATCGGGTTGAGCCCGGCGACGGTCGATGCGCTCGCGGCGGCCGACGGTGAAATCGGCTGCTGGCGCCTGGTCGAAAATCGCACGAGCTTCGAGCAGGCCGCGCGTGCGTTCGGCGGACGCGACGGCGTGATCTGGCTGCCGGGCCAGGCGCCGCCCTGGTGGTTCGCCGCCGTGCGCGCAGTGCTGCGGCTCGCGCCGGCGCCGCTGCGCATCGCCTGCGATCCGGATCCGGCCGGCATCGAGATCGCCTTGAGCGTCGCGCGCTGCTGGGAGGAGCGTGGGCTGGGCTGGAGCGCCTGGCAGATGGACGCTGGCGCACTCGCGGCCCTGCCCAAGCGGCTGCCGCTCGTCGACGACGACCGCGCGCGGATCGCGCGGCTGCAGGTGCTGGCACTGCCGTCGACATTGCGCAGCCTGCTTCAGGCGATGCAGGAACGGGACGCCCGAGGCGAGCCGGCCAAGGGCGAGCAGGAAGGCCTGGATTTCACGCGCGACTGATCGGTGCCGGGATCGCGGCAGCGCGCCGCGTGCGCGATCGGGCGAGGTCTTCAGGTAGGCTGCAGTGCATGAACGACGTCAAACCTCATTCCGCCGCCTGCGAGCGCAACCGCGACCCGATACTCGGCGTGCTGCGCGAGGTCTTCGCCGAGCGTCGCGACGTGCTCGAAATCGGCAGCGGTACCGGCCAGCATGCGGTGCATTTCGCCGCGGCGATGCCGTGGCTGCGCTGGCAGACTTCCGATCGCGAGGAAAACCTGCCGGGCATACGCGCCTGGCTGGCCGACGCGAATCTGCCGAACACGCCGGTGCCGCTGCGCCTGGACGTCGCGCAGCAGCCATGGCCCCTGCAGAGCTGTGACGCCGTGTTCAGCGCGAACACCTTGCACATCATGAGCTGGGCCGAAGTCGAGGCCCTGTTCGACGGCATCGGCCGCGTGCTCGCCGCCGGCGGCGTGCTCGCGATCTACGGCCCGTTCAATATCGACGGCCGTTTCACCAGCGACAGCAACGAAGCGTTCGACCGCGCGCTGCGCGCCGCCGTACCGCATCGCGGCATTCGCGACGCAGCCGAGGTCGATGCCCTGGCCGCGCGGCAGGGACTGAATCTGATGGCCGATCACGCGCTGCCGGCCAACAACCGCTGCCGGGTCTGGCGGCGCTGATGCGCTTCGCGGAGTGTCGGCCGCAGCGCGGCGACGAGGGCCGCATGAGCCAGGAGCCGCCTGCCGGAGGAGTCGCGGAGTGCGACGGGATTGCGACGAGGCCGGATCCGAGGGATCTGATCACGCGCGACCGGCCGGCAATCGCTGCCGGGGTTGGCGATACGGAACCTTGACATGAGCGCCGGGGCGATGCGACGTCGTGACCGATTGGCCGTCATCGGGCAGCGGCAGAATTTCCGGCGCCACAGTGATCCTGTTGCGTTTCGTATTGCGTTAGCCACAATGCGGCTGGACTGCTCCTTTACACGGCGCGTCAGCGCGCTTCCTGCAGTTCGTTCGGGGGTTTCCGTGGGTCGTTTTCATCTGCTGTCGGGAGTGCTGCTGCTCTCGTTCGCTGCCGCAACGCAGGCGTCGGTATGGTCGTATCGCTCTCCGCAGGGCGCCAACGCGCGCAGCATCGCGCAGGCCGGGAACCGGCTGTTGCTCGGAACGCTGCAGGGCTTCCATGTTTCCGACGATAACGGTGCGAGCTGGTCGCGGCTCGCCTCGTTGCCGCGCTGGAGCTACGGCCATGCCAGCGTCGTCGATCCGAACGACGCGCAGCACTGGTATGTGCGCTACGTCGAGTTCGCGCCGCAGGGCGACGCGCCGTTTCTCTATCTCGATCAGGTCGAACGGTTTCGCGAGACGCGCGACGGCGGCCTGACCTGGCAGGCGCTTGCGCTGCCGGGCGATGCGCTGACTTTGCCCATCGTGCATCCGGTCGCGAGCAGCACGCTGCAGGTCTGGTATCGCGATGCACTGACCGGTTCGTCGACGATGGCGCTGTCGTTCGACGGCGGCCTGAACTGGACGCCGCAGAGCCGCGTGCTCAACGACCCCGGCGTCCGGCTCGGCGTCGCGCTCTCGGGCCGGCACTTCGTCGGTCTGCGCTACGACAACACGCCCGAGGGCGTCGACGCCAAGCTGTATCTGAGCGCCGACGATCTTGCGTCCTGGAGCAGCGCCGTCGCGACCGTGCGCGTGTCCTACACCGACGTGCTGCAGCTGTTCCGTCGCAACTCCACTGCGCAGCAGCTGTTCTGGGCCGATGCGACGACCTGGGGACTGCCGGGGCGCTCGGGGACGGTCGATCTGGTCACCGGCGCGGTGGCGACGTTCCCCGAAACGCCGGGGCTGCTCACGCGTCTGCGCGAGGATCCGGCCAATCCCGGCACCGTCCTGGCTCAGCACCTCGGCGGATATTCGAACTGCAATTACTGCCTGCACGAGGATGTCGTGAGCCTTGCGCCCGGCGCCGGCCAGTGGCAACCGCGCGGCGGCATCCGTATCGGCGCCAAGCGCAGCTCGGACGATCCGTTCTTCAGCGGTCTGCTCGACGCAGGCAACGGCACGTTATGGCTGGCCGACAGCTCGATCGGCGCGCAGCGGTCCACCGACGGCGGAGCGACCTGGACCGCCCACACGGCCGGCCTGCGCGAAGCGGTGATCAACGCCGTCGCGGTCGATCCGCGCAACGCCGACCGGCTGCTTGCCGGCCGTGACATGCAGTCGCTGCAGCGCAGCGACGACGGCGGTGTCAGCTGGAGCGAAGTCAGTGGCCAGCGACCGCAGGACGTCCGTTCGCTGGCGCGTTCGCCAGTCGATCCGGATCACCTCGTCGCCACCGCGGCAGACGGTTTCTACCGTTCGCGCGACGCCGGCCTGACCTGGCAGCGCGTTCCCACCGCCATCGACACACCTGCCGACACGCGTGGCTGGCGCGAGCTCGTCTGGTGTGCGAACAACGACACTCATCTGCTCGCACTGGTCGGCGACGGCGTCTATCGTTCCCTCGACGGCGGCAGCACCTGGACGGCGTCCGCCAGCGGCACGTCGCTGCGGCTCGAATCCGCGCGCCGTGTGCCGGGCCGCGTCTATCTGCTGCGCTCCAACACTTATGCCGTCACGGCCGACTGCGGTGTGACCTACACCGAACTCGGCGGCTTCGGCGGGCAGTCGCGCACCCTGGCGGTCGACCCGAACGACGACCGCCATCTCGTGGCGACCGGCGTGACGATTCCCAACGAGATACCGAGCCTGCGCATCAGCAACGACGGCGGTGCGAGCTGGATCACCGTCATGAATCCGGGAATGTACAGCGGCCGCAACGGCTGGGTCGACGCCTGCGACCGCGAGCGCTATACGACCTACGATCTGCGCGTGCTGCGCGGCACCGTGCCCGAGCTGATCCCGGAGCTGCCGGCGCGGCTCAGCGGCACTGCTCGCGCAAATGCCGTCGACAGCCAATGCATCGGCGGCGAATCCGTCAGTGTCGTCGGCACGTCGTCAGGTCTCTGGCTGCGGCGGGCGGCCGCCGATCTGCTGTTCGCGGATGCTTTCGGTATCGACTGAGCGCGCCGGGCGTTCAGTCCGCCGCGCACATGGGCGATGGCTTTCTCGTCACCCATGCCCTTCGTCGCGCAAGATTGACCGGGAGAGCAGGGCTGCATCGCAGCGATCGGTTGAAAATGTCATGCGAAATTCAATCGACTTTCGCAGCTGCCGGTCGGTCAATGGCGATATGGCGGCGTGCGCATTTCACTCCAGCCCGAACAGCTCCGCCAGGTCACTCTCGTCGAAGCGCAGCGCCTGCGTCGTGCCGCCTTCGAGCACGGCTTGGGCCAGGTCGGCCTTGCGCTGCTGCATGTCCTGGATCTTTTCCTCGACCGTGCCGGTGCAGATCAGCTTGTAGACGAACACCGGCTTGTCCTGGCCGATGCGGTGCGCGCGGTCGGTGGCCTGGGCTTCGACGGCCGGGTTCCACCAGGGGTCGTAGTGGATCACGGTGTCGGCCATGGTCAGGTTCAGACCGACGCCGCCGGCTTTCAGGCTGATCAGGAACACAGGCACGCGGCCGGTCTGGAAATCGTCGACGAGCTCGGCGCGATTGCGCGACTGGCCGGTCAGGGTCTGGTAGCTGATCCCTTCGGCGGTCAGTGCCTGTTCGATGAGTTCGAGCATTTCGGCGAACTGCGAGAACACGAGCACGTGGCGGCCTTCGGCGACGAGCTCGCGCAGCAGGTCCAGCAGCAGGTCGAGCTTGGCCGATTCGGGCGCCTTGCGCGCGCGTTCGAGCTTGACCAGGCGCGGATCGCAGCAGACCTGGCGCAGCTTCAGCAGCGCATCGAGCACGACGATGCCCGACTGGGCCAGGCCGCGTTCGCGTATCGCCTCGCGGACGCGCTCGTGCTGGGCCAGGCGCAAGGATTCGTACAGCTCGCGCTGCTTGCCGACGAGTTCCACGCCGCGTTCGATCACGGTCTTGGGCGGCAGGTCCAGCAGCACGTCTTCCTTGCGCCGGCGCAGCATCAGCGGCGCTATGCGGCGGTGCAGCTTGGCCTGGCGTTCGGGGTCGGCGTGCTTCTCGATCGGCGTGCGGTAGTGGCGCACGAAGGCGCGCTCGTCGCCGAGCAGGCCGGGCTCGACCGCGTCGAACTGGGCCCAGAGTTCGCCGAGATGGTTTTCCAGCGGCGTGCCGGTCATGGCGACGCGGCGCCGCGCATTCAGTTCGCGCACGACCTTGGCCGCCTGTGTGCGCGCGTTCTTGATCGCCTGCGCTTCGTCGAGGATCAGCAGCGAGAACGGCTGTTCGACCAGCACGTCGCGATCGCGCGCGAGCAGCGGATAGGTCGTGATGATCAGATGCTGTTCCGGCATCGCGGCGAAGTTCGCGTCGCGCGCCGAGCCGTGAAGGATCAGTACGCGCAGCTGCGGCGCGAAGCGCTGCGCTTCGGCGCGCCAGTTCCACACCAGGCTGGTCGGCGCGACGACGAGCGCCGGCAGGTCCAGTTCGCCGCGCTGGCGCAGGGTCTCCAGATGCGCGAGCACCTGCACGGTCTTGCCCAGGCCCATGTCGTCGGCAAGGATGCCGCCGAGGCCGGACTGATGCAGGAACTCCAGCCAGGCCAGGCCGTCGCGCTGGTAGGGCCGCAGGCTGGCGCCGAACCCCGGCGGCTCGGCCACCGGCTGCCGTTCCGCGCGCAGCTGCGTCAGCATGTCCCTGAGCCGGTTCGCGCCGCGCCAGGGCAGCGCGGCGGCGCCGTGCGACAGCTCCTCGACCACGCCGGCCTGGGCGCGGCGCAGCTGCAGCCGCTCGCGGGCGTTGCCCTGTTCCAGCCATTCCAGCAGCGGCGCGATCAGCGCGCGCACGCGCGCGACCGGCAGCGGCACGCGCCGGCGCGCGTCGACCGGCGCGAGCCAGATCGCGTCGGGTGCCTCTTTCGCCGGCGGCGTCAGCGGAAATGCCGGATCGGTCAGCGCGCGCTGCAGGATCGGCAGCAGGTCCACGCGTTCGCCGGCGATGTCGATGCCCAGCGACAGGTCGAACCAGGCATGGCCGCTGTCGTTGACGTCCGCATGCCAGGCGTCGGGCGCCGGCAGGATCTCCACCGGCGAGCCGGCGTCGAATTCGAGCTGGAAGCCGTCGGCCTGCAGGCGCAGGGCCAGGGCGAGCAGGTGATCCGGCGGCGCGAGCTCGCTGCGGCCGCGTTCGAGCACGAAGATGCCCTGCTCATGATCGTTCAGGCGCAGGCCGTGGGCATAGGCCACGTCGCCGGCCTCGACCAGCTTGTGCCGGTCGAGCCGTTCGTAGGCCGCGATCTCGGCGCTGCGGTCGCGGCGGATGTCCAGGACGCGGCCGTCGACGAAGCGGCGCTCGCGCGCCTGCATGCCGGCGTAGTCGACGCGCTGGCCCGCATAGTCGAAGGTCAGATGCAGGCAGCCGGCGACGTAGCTGACGCCGGGCCGTGCCGCCGGCCGCGCCTTGAGCGTGCCCAGGCGCAGTACCGGCGTCGGCGCGACCTGGATGACTTCGATCTCGCCGTGGTCGGCCGGCATCGGCAGGTCGGCCAGCGATTCGGTGTTCTTCCAGCGTTCGCGCAGCAGCGGCGCCTGTTCGGGCTGCACCGACGGCGCGCGCAGCAGACGCTCGGCCATGGCCACGTCGCCGTCGACCGGGCCGATCTCGCTGGCGACCGGATCCCAGTACCAGAGGCCGGCGATGCGCAGCAGCTGGGTGGCCGGTGCCGCGTCGGCGATGTTCGCGGCCATGCGCTGGGTGCCGTCGGGCTGCGCCTGCCAGATCCATTCGACGCGCCGGCGCGGACCGGGCCTGAGCGCCGCGCTGCCGGGTTTGCCGAAATAGCAGGGCGTGTGCGCTAGCACGTCGGCCAGCCAGGCCTCATGCCGCGGCGACGCCAGGCGCTGCCAGCTGCCGTTGCGCAGGAACTCGGTCTGCGCCATGCGCAGCTCGGCGATGCGCTGGAATTCGTCGGGCGACAGGCCGACCCAGGGATCGCCGCGCCCAGGCACCGGCTGCACCGGCCGCGGCGACACCAGGCCGCCGCGCTTGCCGTGGCGGAACCACATGGCCTGGGCGCAGAGGCCGGCCG
Organism: Lysobacteraceae bacterium SCN 69-320; assembly: GCA_001725155.1. Taxonomy (GTDB): domain Bacteria; phylum Pseudomonadota; class Gammaproteobacteria; order Xanthomonadales; family Rhodanobacteraceae; genus Tahibacter. Next base: position 83,974 of record MEFP01000004.1, read on the forward strand.
GCATGCCCGGCGCGGTCTCGAACAGGAAGCCGAGCACGCGCTCCTCGCCGACGCCGCCGGCGGTCGCGGCGGGCAGGTTCAGGCTGGACAGCCATTGATCCCAGGGGCGCAGGTCCGGCTTGAGCTGCGCCGGCGAAGGCGGCGCGCTCAGCGCGAAACTGCCGGCCGCGTCGTCGTCCGAGAGCCAGTCTTCGCCGAGGGCTTCGAGCACGAGCGCGGCAACGTGCTTGCAGTTGCTGCCGACCGGGCAGCTGCAATAGGTGTCGGCGACAGCGCGGCGCCCTTGCGGCAGCAGGCGAAAGCCGCAGCGATAAGGTTCGACGGAATTGCCCTGGACCAGGCCGAACAGGACGCCGGCGGAGTGCTCGGTGCGGTAGTCCTTTTCCAGCACGCGGCCGCTGTCGACGTAGTCCAACCCGCGCTCGAGCATGGCAGGGGTAAAGACGCTACCGAAGTCGAACCGCGCTAGCAGCTGGATGAACTGCGACCGATCCATGGGCCTCCCGGCGCTTGCGCAGCGCCGGCGCCGGGCGCCGCCGCTGAGACAGATAAACGCCGATTATGCCGAGAATCAGCCGCCGTGGGCGCCGCGGTTCTCGCGGTGCTCAGCGGCGGCGTAAGGGCCTGGTTCAGGCAACCAGCTTGACTGCCACCGCTTTCGGATTGCGCCAGGTCGCCAGCAGCTCGTTCCAGCGCACCCTGGCGCCGGCTTCGTGCGCTTCCTTGACGTGGCCGTAGCCGCGGATCTGCTCCGGCACGCTGGCGATGTCGACGGCCAGGCTGCGGTTGTCCGCATTCAGCGTGCGCAGCAGTTCGTCGATCGCGGCAAAGTAGTCGGCGATCCACTGCCGTTCCATGCGCCGCTCGGCGGTCTTGCCGAACACGTCGAACGCGCCGCCGCGCAGGCCCTTGAACTTGGCCAGCAGGCGGAACGCGCCGAGCATCCAGGAGCCGTATTCGCGCTTGACCAGGTGGCCTTCGCTGTCGCGGCGCGCGAGCAGGGGCGGCGCGAGGTGGAAGTGCAGTTTGTAGTCGCCTTCGAAGGTGTCGCGGATCTGTTCGAGGAACTGCGGCCGGGTGTACAGCCGCGCGACCTCGTATTCGTCCTTGTAGGCCATGAGCTTGAAGGCATAGCGCGCGACCGCTTCGCTGAGCGCCGTCGCGCCGGGCGCCTGGGCGGCTTCGGCCGCGCGCACGCGGTCGACCAGCGTGCGGTACTTCTGCGCGTAGGCGGCGTCCTGGTATTCGGTCAGGAAGGCGACGCGGCGCTTGATCACGCTGTCGAGGTCCGCCGAGATCAGACGGTCGTCGAGCAGGGCGTCGCCACCGGCGGCCAAGGCATCCGGCACGTCGGCGCCACTGTCCTTGCCGGCGGCGGCAAGCACGGTCGCGACGTCGTGGGCGGCCATGCGGCCCCAGTTGAACGCCGCACGGTTCTGCTCGATCGCCGCGCCGTTGAGTTCGATCGCGCGGATCAGCGCGTCGAGGCTCAGCGGCACCCAGCCCTTCTGCCAGGCGTAGCCGAGCATGAACAGGTTGCCCATGATCGAGTCGCCGAGCAGCGTGGTCGCCAGGCTCGTCGCGTCGACGAGCTCGGGTGCCTCGGCGCCGAGCGCGACCTTGACCGCGGCGATGATTTCCTCGGACGGGAACTGCATGTCCGGCCGCGTCGTGAACGTGCCCGGCATGGCTTCGTAGGTGTTCAGTACCGCGTGCGTGCGGCCGGCGCGGATCTTCGACAGCGCCCAGTAGTCGTTGACCACGACCATGTCGCAGCCGAGCACGAGGTCGGCCTCGCCCGCGGCGATGCGCACGGCGTGGATGTCCGACGGCGCACGTGCAATGCGCAGATGGCAGGTCACCGCGCCGCCCTTCTGCGCCAGACCGGTCTGGTCGAGCACGGTTGCGCCCTTGCCTTCCAGGTGCGCGGCCATGCCGACCAGCGCGCCGATCGTGACGACGCCGGTGCCGCCGATGCCGGTCACGAGGATGTTCCAGGGCTGGGCCAGATCGCTGGCGAAGCTCGGGTGCGGCAGCGCGTCGAAGTCGACCTTGCCGACGCCCTTGCGCTTCCTCAGGCCGCCGCCGTGCACCGTGACGAAGCTCGGGCAGAAGCCTTTGACGCAGGAATAGTCCTTGTTGCAGTTGGACTGGTCGATCTCGCGCTTGCGGCCGAACTCGGTTTCCTTCGGCAGCACCGACACGCAGAACGATTTCTTGCCGCAGTCGCCGCAGCCTTCGCAGACCTGGGTGTTGATGAAGACGCGCTTCTTGGGGTCTTCGAGCTTGCCGCGCTTGCGCCGGCGGCGCTTCTCGGTCGCGCAGGTCTGGTCATAGATGATGACCGTGGTGCCGGGCGTCTCGCGCAGGCGCTTCTGCACCGCGTCGAGTTCGCTGCGGTCGAGGAATTCCACGCCTTCCGGGAAGATCTCCGGGCGCGACCATTTCTCGATGTCGTCCGACAGCAGCACGATGGTCTTGACGCCTTCGGCGCGGACCTGGTGCGCGATGTCGGGCACGGTCAGGGTGCCGTCGACGGGCTGGCCGCCGGTCATCGCGACCGCGTCGTTGTAGAGGATCTTGTAGGTGATGTTGACCTTGGCTGCGATGGCCTGGCGTATCGCCAGCGAACCGGAATGGAAATAGGTGCCGTCGCCGAGGTTCTGGAAGACGTGCTTGGTCTCGGTGAACGGCGCCTGGCCGCACCAGGTCGTGCCTTCGCCGCCCATCTGGGTGAAGGTCTCGGTGCGGCGGTCCATCCAGGTCACCATGTAATGGCAACCGATGCCGCCGAGACCGCGCGAGCCTTCCGGCACGACGGTCGACGTGTTGTGCGGGCAGCCCGAGCAGTAGTGCGCGGCGCGCGGGAAGTTCGCGCGCGGCAGGGCGAGCTCCTTCTCCTTCGCGGCGAGGAACGCGAGGCGGTTTTCGATCGTTTCCGAGGTGAAGAAGCGCGACAGGCGCCGGGCGATCACGCGCGCGATGCGCGCCGGGGTCAGCTCGTTGGTCGACGGCAGGATCCAGTTGTCCTCTTCGTCGTACTTGCCGACGATGGACGGACGCGTCTGGTGATCCCAGTTGTACATGTGTTCCTTCATCTGCGATTCGATGAAGGAGCGCTTTTCCTCGACGACGATGATGTCTTCGAGGCCGCGCGCGAATTCGCGGATGCCGATCGGTTCCAGCGGCCAGGTCATGCCGACCTTGTAGACGCGCAGGCCGATGTCGGCCGCCTCGCGCGCGCCGATGCCGAGGTATTCCAGTGCCTGCAGCACGTCGAGGTAGCTCTTGCCCGTGGTCACGATGCCCAGGCGCGCCTTCGGCGAATCAATGACGGTGCGGTCGATGCGGTTGGCGCGGGCGAACGCGACGGCGGCCTGCACGGCGTACTGGTGCAGGCGCATTTCCTGATCCAGCGGCGGATCGGGCCAGCGTATGCTCAGGCCGCCGGCCGGCAGCATGAAGTCTTCCGGCATCACGATGTCGAGCTGATGCGGATTGACGTTGACCGAGGCGGAGGATTCCACCGTCTCGGCGATCGTCTTGAAGCCGACCCAGCGGCCGGTGAAGCGCGACATGGCCCAGCCGAGCAGGCCCATGTCGAGAATGTCCTGCACGCCGGCCGGATTCAGCACCGGCATCATGGCCGAGACGAATTCCAGTTCGGAACCATGCGGCAAGGTGGACGAGCGGCAGGCGTGGTCGTCGGCCGCCAGCGCGAGCACGCCGCCATGCCGGGAGGTGCCGGCCGCATTGCCGTGCTTGAACACGTCGCCGCAGCGGTCCACGCCCGGGCCCTTGCCGTACCACATCGCGAACACGCCGTCGTATTTCGCGCCCGGGAACAGATTGGCCTGCTGCGAGCCCCAGACCATCGTTGCGCCGAGATCCTCGTTGAGGCCCGGCGTGAACTCGATGTTCGAGGACTTCAGGTGCTTGCGCGCTTTCCACAGTTCCAGATCGAAGCCGCCGAGCGGCGAGCCGCGGTAGCCCGAGATGAAGCCGGCGGTGTTCAGCCCGGCGGCGCGGTCGCGCATCTGCTGCATCAGCGGCAGGCGCACGAGAGCTTGCACGCCGGACAGATAGATGCGGCCTTCGCTACGTGTGTACTTGTGCTCCAGGCTGTAGTCGCGGTCGATTTCGGCGGGCTGAATGGCTGGCACGGACATGGACGGGAATCCGGTGGCGAGCGAAGGGAATCCGCGATTTTAGCGGTCGCCGGATGGTGCCACGACTGGCGCAGGTCCGGACAAGTGGCGGCCTCAGCGACGTTCGCGCTGTCGCTCCTGTGCCGTGCTGCGCGTTCGACACGGATCAATGCGGTACGCGCTGCGAGTGCACGGCAACCCCATCCCCACCCATGCCCTCCCCTTGAAGGGGAGGGCATGGGTGGGGATGGAGTTGCCTTTGCGGTGGATATAGCAGCAAAAGCCGCAGAAGTATCAGGGATTTAGAGGCCAAGGCCGTTTCGTCGCCACGACTCGCGTATACGCCCGGATTCGGCGCGGTCGCCGACTAACCAGCCCGCCTCGTCGCCTCGGACGGGTCCGCCGCCGCAGCGGCATCGGCGATCCAGCGCGGCCATTCGGGCCAGAAGAACCAGGCACTCGGAGTGAGGCGGATGGCGCGGTCGAGCAGGTCGGCGAGCTTCTGCAGGGTCGCCGGGTCGGCCGGGTCCAGCGGCTCGCCGATGACGAAGCGGCGGACGCCGCGGTCGAGGTCGAACTCCATCCAGTACGGCACGATAGTGACGCCGGCGGCCTTGGCCAGCTCCAGTGTGCCGTCGGGAAAGCTCGCGTCCCGGTCGAGCAGGCGCACCGGGCGCTGGCCGCGCGGCGCCATGCGCGGCGGCATGTCGAGCACGCTGACGACGGCCGCGCCTTCGTCGAGCGCGCGCGCGAGCTGGGCTTTGGCACCGGGCCGGAACACCACCGGCCGGCCGCTGAGGCGCTGCACGTCGCCGCCGCGCAGGCGGCCGTACCAGTAGCGCAGCGGCAGGCCCGGATAGTCGGCGCGGTCCCAGCGCGCGGAGACCAGGCTGGCGTCGAAGCCGGCGCGCGCGAGGGTGCGGAACACCCAGTGGCCGTGGCCATGATGGAAGCCGGCGGCGATGAAATGCGAATCGCGCGGCCACGCGCCGACCTGCTGCACGTGCCAGGGCAAGGCGGCGTGGCGGCCGCGCAGCAGCGACAGATACAGGTCGGCCGTGTCCCAGAGGCAGTTCAGCCGGACGTTCGCGGCAAAGGCCTCGCGGTCGGCGATGGCCAGATAGTCCGGCGCTGTCGCGGCGGCGGCCTGGGCCGGTTCGTCAAAGGCGCTGCGCGAATGCCGGCTGAGCCAGCGCAGCCAGCGATAGGCGAGTTTCCAGGGCAGTACGGCGGCCAGTGCCGGCGCTACGAAGAATTGCCAGGCGTCGGGCAGCTGGGAGCGGAGCTTGGCGATCACGGGCGGCGCGGCAGTCGGACGAAACCCGAATGCTACACTCGCCGGCTCCGCGCGCCGCAGCGGCGCCTGGTCGCAGGCCCGTCTCATGTCCGAACCCTTGCACAGTCCCGGCGTTCTCGCGCTGGAGCTTCCCGCCGGCGTCGCGCCGGCCCGCCATGCCTTGAGCCGCGACGAAGCCGACGCGCTCGCGCGGCATATCGCCGACGATCTCGCCCGCCTGCTGCCGCACAGCGAAGGCAAGGCCGGCGCCGAACAGGCCGACCTGCTCGTGCTCGGCGCGCTGTACGACCCGGTGCAGCTGCTGCGGCCGGGCTGGCCGCTGTTTGCGGCGCTGGCCGAACTGGCCCATCACGCCCAGGCGCTGCGCGGTGGCGAAGGCGGCCGCATCGTCGCGTTCGGCAGCCACGAGGGCATCATGCCGGGCCAGGGCCTGCAGCCGCAGCCGGATACGGTGCCCGGTGCGATGCTGCTGCTGCCGTGGACCTTCAGCGCCGCCGCGGACGTGGCCGAGGACCTCGGCGCGCGCATGGAGTCGGTGTTCATGACGCGCGGCGAAGCCGGCCCGCACACGGCGGATTTCCTCATGCGCAGCCTCGGCGTGCCGCTGGAACATGCGCGCTACCTGACGCGCCACGATCTGTGCGCACTGGTCTGCACGCAGCTGGAACACGCCGGCTATTCGGCGCTGTGGCAGATGCTGGAATTCGCCCTGCTGTATCCACACCGCGAAGGCGAGGCCCTGACCTCGCGCGGCCGCCGCCTGCGCTTCGCCGCGGGCCAGGTGCATAGCGCGCTGCCGATCTATGCCGACTGGGCGCGCGAATTCGCGCACGGCGAGGACGCCGCCGAACGGGTCCTGGGCTATGCGGGCTGGCTGTTCGAGCTGCGCCAGTGCGCGGCCCTGCTCGCCGCGCACGGCCTGCCGCTGCGATTCGACGGCAATGCCGGCGACGGCTCGCTGCCGGTACAGGCGCTGGCCGAGGCCGATCCGGCCCTGCCGCAGCCGCAGCTGTTCGCGCACGAGGCACGTGGCCTCGGCATCGTCGTGGTCAGCGTCGCCCAGGCCATCCCGGGCGGTGGCGCGCGACTGCTCGCCCAGGCCTGGCCGCTGGATCAGGTCGGACTCGAACAGGGCGTGCCGCAGCTCGCGACGCGCTACGGCGCCGATCCGGCGCTGCAGCGGCTGGGCCGCATCGTGCTCGATGCCGACGGCAAGGAACTGGCCGTCGCCGCGGCGCCGCCCATGGTGCATTGAGCCAGAAAACCCCGGCGGCCGGCGCGCGCGACGCAACGGCGTTCGTCGCGACGCAACCGCGAGCCGGCAACGATGGCCGTGCTTGCGCGATGAGCCTGCCCCGTCGCTGGCGCGCCTGCGCCCGCTGTCGCAGCGCCTGGATTCCCCGTTCCGGAAAAGCCGAAGGCGCGGAATCCGCGCCTTCGTCTGCCGGGAAAAGATCGGCGCTTCCCTGCACCTGGGCACGCCGTGCGCATCCCGCACGCCGGGCCCGTCCATCCGCTCAAGCATCCTTGCAGCACGTCCGTGTGCTGTGAAACTCCGTGGGAAGCTCAGCGCGGCAGGTTGAACACCCAGCCGCGGGTCCAGTCGTCGTTGGAATCGCGGAACGCGCCGATGTAGGCGACCGGCGTGAACCACGCGCTGCTGGCCGAAGCGCCGCCATCGAGCAGCGGCGAACCCGCCTTGGGCAAATAGCCGTCGAGCAGCGGCTCGCCGACCTTGTTGCCGCTCTGCGCGTTGTAGAACGCCTGCGCCGTCCACGGCGCGTCGGCGGCCTGGTTGAAGTTCGTCGCGCACTGGACCAGGTTGTGGTCCATGGTCAGGTTGCCGGTCAGCGCGGTCGGCGTGCCGGCCGAAGCGAAGGTCGGCGCGTTGGTGATGTAGAGGCAGCCGTTCTTGAAGCCGGTGAACAGCGAGTTCTTGATGTGGCCGCCGGTGCCTTCCTTGAAGTACACGCCGTAGCCGCCGTTGCCGTTGCCGATCATGGTCAGGTTCGACACGGTCGGGATCGCGCGCGGCGAGGCGTCCTGGTTCGCGTTCTGGTTCGACGCTTCGATGCCGTTGTCTTCGCCGAGGCCCTGGCCGTGCTGCAGCAGCACGTACTGGATGTTGCCGCTGTAGCCTTCGTCCCAGTCCAGACCGTCGTCGCCGCCCTCGGTGATGACCGCGTACTTGACGTTGACGTTGCCGCCGAAGAACTCGATGCCGTCGTCCTTGCCGCGATAGGCCTGGATGTGGTCGACCACGGTGCCGTCGCCGACCGACTGGAAGGTGAAGGAATTCACTTCGCGGCCGGTCTGGAAGATGTAGCCGGCGTAGCGCGACTGCACGTACTGGATCACGCCCGAGCTTTCGCGCGGACTGTTGCCGCCGTAGCGCAGGGTCGGATCGAATTCGCTGCGGCAGTCGAACGGCGCGGTCAGGCACTTGTTGTTCGGCGCATTGCCGGAGATGACGATGCCGCCCCAGTCGCCGGGCTTCGGCGCCGTCGTGCCGACGCCGTCGGCCGGGCTCGTGAAGATGATCGGCGCATACGGCGTGCCCTGGGCGAAGATCTGCGAGCCCGGCTCGACGTAGAGGTAATCGGCCGCCTGGCCCGAACCGGTGATCAGCGTGCCCGGTTCGATCGTCAGCTTGACCTTGTTGCTGTTGTCCGTGCCGACCTTGACGAGGCCCTTGAGCACCCAGGTCGTCTCGTTGGTCAGGGTCAGGTTCGACGCGATCGTGCCGGTGATCTGGCAGGTGCGGTCGGCGACCAGGGTCGTGCCGGTCGGGCAGCCCGTGAACTTGCGCTTCTGCACGCACTGCTGGTTGACCGTCGCGCCGCCGAGCGAGTTGACGTAGTCGGAACTGGCGACCAGGGTCTGGGTCGAGGTCGGCAGGCCCGTCGCGGCATCCGGCTTGACCGTGATCTTCAGTTCGCCGCAGCTCAGCAGCTCGACGTCGAGCTTGCCGTTGACGACCGGCGTCACCGCGCCCGGCCAGGTGTCGCCGAAGCGGCCGCCGGTCGGCATGGCCATCGGCGCATCGGTCTTCTTGAACTCGAATTCCTTGACCTCGAAGTTGCTGGTGATCCAGGCCTGCTTGCCCGTTTCGTCGTAGGCGGCGCCGTAGAGATACAGGATGCCGCCGCCGTCCTTGCGCGGAATGAAGTCGACCACCCAGCCGCGGCCGCCGTGCGTCGCGTCGGAATACAGGCCGTCGGTCGCTTCGGAGAAGCGGATCGCCGCATTGGCGGCCGGAACCGCGAGCATCGCGGCGGCCATTGCGCCGGCAAGCGCGCTCAGCTTAGGAATCGTGAATCGCATCGTTTCAACCCTCTGTCTGCACGGAACGGAGCGCCGGACGGGCGCGGTAGCCGCAAGAAATTAACGGCCCGGCATGACGGTCCTGGTGCGGACAGATGACGCTTCGGAGTCAGCGTCGCTGCCGATGTGGGCGACGCGTGAAATGTGCGCGCGCGCTGCGTTGCGCGTGGGATTTGCGGGCGTACGGCAGGCGCTCATGGCCTTGCGCGCGCCGCTCGCTGCGACCGGCGCGATGTTCAACGCTCGAAGCGGAAGGGGGAATGATGCAGGTATCAGTGTGGGCGAGCGGCACGAGCCGTGCCTGCACGGCAACCTCGTCCCCACCCATGCCCTCGGCATGGGTGGGGTTGCTTGTGCAGCCGAATCGAACGTCTTACCGCGGCTTCCACTCCAAGGTCAGCATCAGCGCGCGGCCCTTCTTGTATTCGCGCGTGGTCCTGTCGCCCTGGGTGTAGCGCACGGCCGGATCGAGCAGGTTGCGCAGGCGCAGCTTGAACGACCAGTCGTCGGCGAGCGCGTGGCGGTACTGGAAGTCGAGCTGGCGGAAGGCTTCCTCGTAGATGTCCGGCTGGCCGGCCACGCCGACGGCGGCGATGCGGCGGCCCGAGACGTTGAACAGCAGGGTCGCCTCGCTGGTGCCGTCGCCGGCCTGGTGGCCGAGCTGCAGGTTGGTCACGTAGGGCGACTGGCCCTGCATCGGGCGTTCGAGGTTGGTCTGGAAGCTCGCGTCCATCGGGTCGAGGCTGATCGACGACTTGATCCGTGCGTAGTTGAAACCGACGCTCCAGTTGGCCCAGTCGCCATGGATGTGGCGGAAGCCCGGCCAGTCCGCGACGAATTCCAGGCCCTTGCTGACGTCGAGCTCGATGCCGTAGTTGCGCGCCGACTGCGCGTTGTCCAGGCTCAGCAGCACACCGGATCCCGGCAGGCGCGTCTTCTCGATCGGGTTCTCGAATTCCTTGAGGAACGCGCCGATGGAGAAGGCCTCGACCGGCGAGAAGTAATACTCCCAGCGCAGGTCGTAGTTGCGGATGCTGGCCGTGACCAGGGCCGGATTGCCGACCACCTGCACGTCGAGCAGCGGATCCAGGTACGGTGCCGGCGACAGTTCGCGGAAGTCGGGCCGCGACAGGGTCTTGGAGAAGCTCGTGCGCAGCTGGGCGCTTTCGCTGTAGGCCCAGGTGAAGGCGGCGGCCGGCAGGGTCGAACTCGCGTTCTCGCCGGCGACGACCGGCGGCGCTTCGGGATTGGACAGCGAGAACGTCGTGACCGCCTGGTCGTTGCGCTCGCGGCGCGCGCCGACCGCGATGCGGTACTTCTGCGCGATGTTCGTATCGACGCCGAGGAAGAGCGCGGTCAGGTTCTGGCGCGCGAAATAGTTGTCGGTCGGCAGGGTCGATTCGCTCAGCACGAAGCCGTCTTCGCCGATGTGGTCAGGGCTCAGCACCTGGTCGATCGGCAACGCGAGCACGGCCGGATCGCGCGCGATCGGACCGGCCGCGCTGAACGAGAAGCTGCGCAGGCTCGCGTCGCGGTTGCGCTCGGTGCGCTCGCCGCCGAAGGCCAGGTCCAGGGTGGCTGTGTCGAAATCGAAAGGCAGCTTGGCCTTGACGCTGAGATCCCGCTGGTAGTCGGACAGCTCGGCCCAGGTGGTCTGGTTGGAATCCGAGCGCTGCGAGAACGACAGCGAACCGTCCTGCGCGCGGTCGTAGCGGTACTTGCGCGTGTCGGGCTCGTCGCGGTTTGCGCGCGCCCAGGTGTACTGCCAGTCCAGCGACAGGTCGTGCGCGGCCGGGAACAGGTGATTGCCGCCGAGCTGCTGGGCGAACAGCTGGTTCTCGGTCCAGCGCAGTTCGGTGAAACGTGCCTGCTGCTCGTCCTGTATGCCTTCGGACAGCTTGGTGCGGTCTTCGCTCTGGCGCAACAGCACGCTGGTCGCGCTGAGCTTGTGCTGCGGCGTGATCTCGTAGCCGAGATTGAGGAATGCGGAGAAATCCACGTTGCGGCGCGTGTCGTCGATCGCTAGCACGTCGGCCGGCTCCAGCCCGGCCGAGGAGGCCTGGAAGGTGCGGCGCACTTCCTCGTTGCGGTCCCACGCGTTGTTGTAGCGCAGCGCCGCGGTGAAGCCGAGTCTGGAGGTTTCGCCGACCTCCCAGCGGTTGCCGACGGCGGCGGAAAATCCGAGGTCGGGGCTCAGGGTCTCGCGCTTGACGCCGTAGCCGCCGGCGGCCAGATCCTCGCCGTAGCGTTCGAGCTGCCCCGGCGTCGCGCCGTTGGGGTTCAGCGGCGTCTGCGGCCGCAGCACCTGGCCGCCGGCCGTCGCCGCCGCCAGCGAGGCGGGCAGTTCGCGCGTGCCGTCGTCATGGCCGGCCCAGTCGCGGCCGCCGCCTTCGTAGGTGTAGCCGTCCTTGAAGCTCGTGCCGTCCTGATAGCCGAGCGTGCCGTTGATGCGGAAGAAGAACTTCGACGGCACGTCGCGCGTGCGCAGCAGCACCGCGCCGCCGCCGAACTCGCCGGGCATGTCCGGCGTATAGCCTTTCTGCACGACGACGCCGTCGAGCAAGTCGGTAGGAAACAGGTCCAGCGGAACGACGCGGCGTGTCGGGTCCGGGCTCGGAATCGGCGCGCCGTTCAGCGCGACGCTGGAGTAGCGTTCGCCGAGACCGCGCACGTAGACGAAGCGGCCGTCGACGAGGGTCAGGCCGGTCACGCGCTTGAGCGTCGTTGCCGCATCCGAGTCGCCGGTGCGCGCGATCTGCTCGGCGCCGAGGGTCTCGGCCACGACCGGCGAAGCGCGTTTCTCGTCGAGATACAGCGCTTCGCCGCCGCGCTGGTAGCTGCCGCGCACATTGACGCCGCCGAGGCGCTGCGTGCCGTCGGCATCGGCCGCCGCGCCCGGGCTGACGCCGACATCCGGCGAGACGGCGCCGTCGGCGACCGTGTCGGCCGGCGGCGCGCCGAGGGTCAGCGTGCTCTCGACGGTCGCGCCGCTGCGCACCTTGAGGCCGTCCTGAATCAATAGGTCATAGCCGTCGGCCTGGGCGGTCAGGCCGAACTCGCCGGCCGGCACCGCGGCCTGGAAACGGCCTTCGGCGTCAGTGACCAGATCCAGCGAGGTCGATTCGGCACCGGCCGACATGCCCTGCACGGTCACGTGCGCGCCGGCCACCGGCTGGCGCGTGGCTGCCTGCAGCACCTGGCCGCGGATCAGCCCCTGGGACTGGGAAGCCGGCGCCGCCGCCGGTGCTTGCGCGAGTACGGCAGAGTTCAGGCCGGCAGCGAGGAAAACGGAAAGCAGGGTGCGACGCAAAGGCAGACGTGGATACGACATGGTTCATCCGGGCGGCAATGGCCGGCCATGCGGCCCGCGCCCGCGCCACTGCTGACTGCCGGGTCCAGGCCCCCTGACGCGGCGCGGTCCAAAGGGCGGGTATGGGCCGCGCAGCCTAGGCAGCTCCGGTTGCGCTTGCGTGACTGCGGTAGGTCAGTCAGAAGTCAGTCCGGAAGCGGACTGCGCCATTCGTCAAGCCTTGGACACAAGGTTATGCACAGCACGCGAGTACACCGGTCGTCGTAGACGCCGGAACCGTGATCGACCCCATGGATGAGCTGCAAAGCCATGTTTTTCAAATAAAAACTGAAAGTTGTCCGGAAAATTTTTGCGCCACCAAAACCCGGCCTCGCCGGGAGCTTCGCGGATTGCTCACAAACTTATCCACAAGCCTTTCGGGGCAGGGAGATCGGAATCCGCTCAAGCGCTTGGTGCCGGGTTTTGCCGCCTTCGCGAGATAAGCCGGCCAAGCCGCCGCCGGTTAACGATTTGTTGCAGCGCGCCACGCGGAAAACCCGTGTTCTGCTTGGGCCTCCGTGCGGGCCCGACTACAATCGGCTCCTTTTCCCGCTCCGGGCCCCCCGTGAAAGACTTTCTCCGCGACCAGCTGCTGCAGGCGCTGGCAGCGCTGCAGCGCAATGGCAGCGTGCCGGCCGACATTCCCACCGGCTTCGTGATCGAACGCACGCGCAGCAAGGAACATGGCGATTTTGCCGCCAATGCCGCGCTGCTGATGTCCAAGCCCGCCGGAATGAAGCCGCGCGACCTGGCCCAGGCCCTGGTCGGCGCATTGCCGGCATCGGCGCAGGTGGCGAAGGTCGAGATCGCCGGTCCAGGCTTCATCAACTTCTTTCTGAGCCCGGCCGCCTACCGCGCCGAGCTGCGTCAGATCCTCGAACTCGATCAGGCCTACGGCCGCAACGCGAGCGGCGAAAACCGCAAGGTGCAGATCGAGTTCGTCTCCGCCAATCCGACCGGCCCGCTGCACGTGGGCCATGGCCGCGGCGCTGCGGTCGGCGACTGTCTCGCACGGCTGCTGCAGGCGACCGGCTGGGACGTCACGCGCGAGTTCTATTACAACGACGCCGGCCAGCAGATCGCCAATCTCGCGCTGTCGGTACAGGCGCGCGCGCGCGGCATCGCGCCGGAGCAGGACGGCTGGCCTGCCGACGGCTACCGCGGCGACTACATCACTGAGGTCGCGCGCGCCTACATGGCCGGCGAGACCGTACACGCTGACGGCCAGGACGTGACCGGTGCGAAAGATACCGACGATCTCGAAGCGATCCGCCGCTTCGCCGTCGCCGCATTGCGCCGCGAGCAGGATCTGGATCTGCGCGCGTTCGGCGTCGAGTTCGACGTCTATTACCTCGAATCGTCGCTGTACACCGAAGGCAAGGTCGAGGAAACCGTGCAGCAGCTCGTCGCCGCCGGCCATACCTACGAGCAGGACGGCGCGCTGTGGTTGCGCACGACCGAGTTCGGCGACGACAAGGACCGCGTCATGCGCAAGGCGCAGGGCGGCTATACCTATTTCCTGCCCGACATCGCCTACCACGTGACCAAGTGGCAGCGCGGTTTCGGCCGCGTCATCAACGAGCAGGGCGCCGACCATCACTCCACCGTGATGCGCGTGCGCGCCGGCCTGCAGGCGCTGGGCATGGGCATCCCCAAGGGCTGGCCCGAATACGTGCTGCACCAGATGGTCACCGTCATGCGCGGCGACGAGGAAGTGAAGCTGTCCAAGCGCGCCGGCAGCTACGTGACCCTGCGCGACCTCATCGACGAAGTCGGCCGCGACGCGACGCGCTGGTTCCTCGCCGCACGCAAGGCCGATTCGCAGCTGACCTTCGACATCGACCTCGCGCGCACGCGCAACCGCGAGAACCCGGTCTATTACGTGCAGTACACCCACGCGCGCATCTGCCGCGTGCGCGACAGGTTCGCCGAACAGGGCTGGAGCTGGAACCGCGACAACGGACTGGCTTCGCTCGACCGGCTCGACACGGCCTACGACCAGGACATGATGGTCGCGATCGCGCGCTTCCCCGAAGTCGTCGACCTCGCGGCGCGCAATCTGGAACCGCACCTGGTCGCGACCTACCTGACTGAACTGGCGGCGGCGTTCCACACCTGGTACGACAACAGCCACATCCTCGTCGAGGACGCCGACCTGCGCGACGCACGCTTCGCGCTGGCCGACGCGGTCCGGACGGTCGTGGCCAACGGCTTGGATCTGCTCGGCGTCACTGCGCCGGACAGCATGTAATCAGGAGCAAGGCAAGATGGCTGGCAAGCGCAAGCAAGCAACCCGCACCGGTACCGCGACGGCGGCCTGGCCGGCCTGGGTATGGCTGGCCCTGGGCGTACTGCTGGGCCTGGGCCTGGCCACATTGATGCTGCTGCAGGGCTGGGCGCCAACTCTGCGCAAGCCCAATTCGCCGCAGCCCAATCCGCAGGCGACCGCGCCCAAGCCCAGCGAAACCGCCGTCGCCGACGAAGCCAGGAAGCCGCCGCAGAAAAAGAACTACGAGTTCTATTCGGTGCTGCCGGAAATGGAAGTCGTCATCCCCGACACGGAACTCAGCGCCAAGGCCCGCGCCGAACAGCAGCGCCAGCAGGCCGCCGCGCAGAACCCGACCGCCGCCGGCACCACGCCGCCGCCCGAACCCGCGGTCGCCGCGAGCGGCGCGCGCTACATCCTGCAGGCCGGATCGTATCCCGACCCCAAGGCCGCCGAAGAGCTCAAGGCCAAGCTCGCCCTGTCGGGCTTCGTCGCGCGCGTGCAGTCGGTCAACGTCAACGGCAAGACCTGGCACCGCGTGCGCGTTGGTCCGTACGGCAGCGCGAGTGACGTCGAAGCGGCCAAGGCCGGACTGGCCGAAGCGGGTGTCAATGCGATTGCGTTGAAGGACGTGGGCGAGTAGTCGTCGCTCCGACGATATCGCGTCGCCGGCTCTCTGCCGGCGCGCATGTTCTGATTCTGTTCGCCGCATTGCGCCGCATCTGCTGACCGGGCTTGGCTGTGGCTGGCCCCGTCCTTCCATGCTGTCCCCATGCTGTGCCGCGGCATCGGGATTCAGCACCAGATGAGCGCTGATTCGCCGCTCCGATCCATTCCGGGGCAATCCGAATCGGCGCTGACCGGATCGACCTGGCGTTCCCGCAGATCCGCCGGTCGAGCGACCACTTCACTTGCGCCGGTGCGGCGAAATCCACGTTCGCGGAACGCGACAGTCGCGCCTTTGGCGAATTTCGGTTTAACCGAATTTTGTGATGACAGCGTGAAGAGCTCGCTTTAAGCTCGGTCCCGATCCAGCCCTTTCCGATCTTCGTTCATCAGCATGGCGCAATGCCGTGCTGCGACTGCCTGCGCGGGTTTTCCATGATCAGAACGTTCGTCGTCGTTGCGATTGCTTGCCTGGCCCTGATCGGCGTATCGCCGCCGGCGCTCGCGCGCTGCGACTTGCCGGGAAATGCCTCCAGTATCTACGGTTATCTGGCTCCTACCGGACAGCGTTGCACCACGCTGGAGGAGGCCGAGGCTTTGATGCGCGCAGGAATGCCGCTGGCCGAGCAGGCCTTCGTCATGCTGCGACCATTCGATGTGACGACGCCGCAACCTGTCGTGCTGGACTATCGGACTTACGGTGCGCTGAGCACGGCCGCCGGCATACTCAGAGGGGGGCCGGCGACCAGTGTTTCCACCTGGCGTGCCTATGTAAAGAACTGGCCGCCGGCATCGCCGATGGGGGGCTGTACGTTCTCCGGCTGCGACGCCAGCGGCTGTGCGACGCCGGAACTGGAACGGCAGCGACTTCAGTGTCAACTCGATGCGACCTGGAACTTCGACCCGCGCTATTGCTGGACGCGAACCGCGCCGCTGTCCGTGAGCGGCAGCGTCACGCGATTCAGCAGCGTCAGCGGCGGCGGTAATGTCTCGGGTTCGCTGCTGTTCGCACCGCAATCGAGCACCGCCAACGATTCCGGCGCGCAAATCGCCGCCACTTTGCAGAGCTGTGCAGGGACGTCGCAAGAGGGCGGTGACAAGGCCGCCACCGCGACCCAGACCGTCACCTGGGGCCTGGCGCGTCAGGATGCGATCACCTGCGACAGCGGCAGCACGGTCAATGCCGGCGCCACCGGCGCCGACAACGCCTGTCTGGCGGGCTTCGACAAACAGATCATCGAATCTCCGCAGCTTACGCAGACCCCGAACCAATGCACGGAGGGCAATCCCTGCACTCCGGGAAACGGCAACAAGTCCGCCGATGTCGCCTTGTTCGACTACGGACGCATCCATCTGAACCTGCATTACGCCTCGTTGCGCCAGCTGCGCAACTATGCCTACATCGACACGAACTGGTCGCACAGCTTCGCCAAGCGCGTGCTGACGGAATGGAGCCATCCGGGACACCTCGGTACCAATCCGGAAGCCAACCCTATTGATGCAGTGACGGTGATGTACGTCCAGGACGAGCGGCCGTCGCTGGAGGTCTATCGGCGTGACGGCAGCCTGCCTGCTGGCGTATTTCGCGCAACCAGCAACGTCGGAAGGATCCTGCGCTACGTAGACAACGGTGTCGCCCAGCCGTACTACGAGCTCACGGATCTCGACGGTCGGAAGGAGACTTACGATCGTGCCGGCCGTCTGGTCGCCGTGCGTCATCCGGACGACCCTGCCAAGGATCTGACCCTGAGCTATCGTGGCCAGCCCATCACCGGCGGCCCATATGGGACTCAGTCCTACCTAGAAGAAGCGTTCTGGCGCATAGACCGGGTCACCGATGCGAGCGGCCGCTACGTCAGTTTCAGCTACGTGGATCCGCGGCTGCAGAAACTCGAACGGATTACCGCCGATGACGGCACCGAGCTCGCGCGTCTGGCGTATGACGGCGACGGCCGCCTCGCGAGCGTTGCGCGTTTCGGCAAGAGCCAGGCGTTCCTCTACAACGAGCCTGCCTATCTCGGCGTGACCGCGACCGTGCGTGGTTCCTGGCTGACCGGCATCCAGGACGAGGATCTGCGCCGCTATGCGACCTATACCTATGACGACTGGGGGCGTGTGACCGCGAGCTGGCACGGCATCGACGCGGGCCGCGTCGACATCACGTATCCGCTGAAACCCGACGGGAAACAGGACGACAGTCGCGCGATCGCACGCACGCCGTCGCTGCGCGAAACCACCTATACCTTCGCCGCGAACCAGCCGTATCGCGTCCCGGCCAGCATCAGCGATCAGGCCGGCACCGTCCTGTTCGAATATCACCCGGTCCATCACCGCCTGAGTGCGCGCATCGACAAGCGCGGCGTGCGCACTGAAATCGAATACAACGCCGACGCCACGCATGAAATCGCGGTCACCGAAGCCAAAGGGCGGCCCGAACAGCGCCGGATCGAGCGCGACTGGGACTACGCAATCGGCCGCGTCGTCGCCGAGCGGTTGTATGCGGACCCACCGGGTGGTCCGCGTACCTTGCTGCGAGACCGGCGTCTTTCTTACGCGCCGGGTACGGCCCAGCTGATCGCCAGCGAACTGGTAGACCCAATCGACAGCCGCAGCCGCAAGACCAGTTATAGCTATTGCAGTACCGCCGACGTCGCCAATCCGAATACCGGCTGCGCGCTGGTCGGGCAGCTAAAGCGCATCGACGGCCCGCGCACCGACGTCGCCGACCTGACCGATTACGTCTACTACACCAGCGACGCGCTGAGCGGCTGCGGCACGCCGGGCGGCTCCTGCCGGCGCAAGGGCGATCTGCGCAGCATCGCGAATGCCTTGGGCCAGGTTACCGAAATCCTTGCCTACGACCGCGCCGGCCGTCCGACACGGGTGCGGGATGCCAACGGCGCGATCGTCGACTACACCTATCACGCCCGCGGCTGGTTGCTGACGCGCACCTCACGTGCGAATGCCGACGGTACCTCGTCGGCTGCCGATGCGACGACGACCTTGGCCTACGATGCCAGTGGGAATGTGGTTCAGGTCAATTCACCTGACAACGCGGCCTCACTGACCTATTCCTACGACAGCGCGCACCGCCTGATCGGTGTGGCAGACGCACTCGGCAATCAGATCGCCTATACGCTGACGTCCAATGGCGACAGCCGCTTCGAGCAGCGCATGACGCAGCGCGGCGTGACGACCTGGCAATTCACGCGCGAGTTCGACGAACTCAATCGCCTCGTGCGCGAACTCGATGGGCTTGGCAGGCCGACGCAGCGCCTGGAGCTCGACGATGCCGCCCAAGGAATACTCAACGGCTACGATGCCAACGGCAACCCGCGCCGCAGCATCGACGGCCGCAACGTGGAGACCGAACGGCAGTACGACGGCCTGAATCGCCTCGTCAAGACTCTGCAAGACGTGGGCGGCAGCGACACGGCGACTGCGAATGTGCAGACCCAGTTCGGCTACGACGCGCTGGACCGGTTGACCGGCGTCGTCGATCCCGACGGCATTGCGACCGACTACGTCTACGACGGTCTCGGCGACCTGCGCCAGGAAAAAAGCAAGGATGCCGGCAATCGCAGCTTCACCTACGACCTCGCCGGCAACCGCACGGGCGAGACCGATGCGCGCGGCAAGGCGATCACCCACGTCTACGACGCGCTGAACCGGCGCACGGATACGTTCTATCCCGACCTGACGCGCCGCATCCGCCGTGACTACGACCTGGCCGACAGCCAGACCGGCTGTGCGAGTTCCTATCCGAAAGGAAGACTCAGCCGCCTCGTCGACGTCAGCGGCACCACGATCTATTGCTACGACCGGCGCGGCAACGTCGTGCGCAAGCGCGTGCTCGCGCCGGGCCAGAGCAGCGGCGGCGACGTGCTCGACTACAGCTACGATCGCGCCGACCTGCTCAGGAGCGTGACCTATCCGGGCGGCGCCGTCGTGACGTATCTGCGCGACGCGAGCGGCCGCATCAGCGGCGTGCAGTGGCAGCCCAGCGCTGGCGGCGCGGTCACGAATCTCGTGAGCCTGGCCAGCTACTATCCGTTCGGTCCGCTGAACTCGATGACCTTCGGCAACGGCCGCAAGCTGACCAAGCGCTACGACAAGACCTACGCGATCGACCAGATCGAGAGCACCCTGCCCGGCGGCCTGTTGCTGGATTTCGACAACGACGTGCTCGGCAACGTGACGCAGATCGCGACCACACTGGGCGGCGCGGCACAGCGCCGCTACGGCTACGACGCGATGAACCGCCTGACCCAGATGCGCGACGCCGCCGATCTGCCGCTGGAGACGTTCACCTATTCGCCGACCGGCGATCGCACGAGCAAGCGTCTCGGCGTGCAGCCGCCACAACCTTACAGCTACGTGGCCGGTACCCACCGGCTGGCCAACAGCGGCAACGGCGCACGCAGCTACGACGGCAACGGCAATACCACCGGCTCGCCGATTTCCTCGTATCCGCTGGTTTACGACGATACGAATCGCCTGGCCATCGTTTCCCTTGACGGTCTCGGCAGTCGTCAGGACTACGGCTACAGCCATAATGGCCTGGGTCAGCGCACACGCAAGGATCTGCCGGGCGAGCGTATCGACACGGTCTATGACGAAAGCGGCCTGCGGCTCGTCGACAGTGCCTGGCTGCTCGACTGCGGCACCAGCGAATCGCTGATCGGCGGCGGAGGCGGTGGCGGAAGCGGCGGCCCCGGAACGACCGGCATGGGCGGAAGCGCGGGCGCCGGCTCCGCATCGAACGGCGGAGCCGCGGCCAACGGAGGCAGCGTCACGAATTCGATCTGCACGCAGACCGCAAAGAGCCGCACCGAATACATCTACCTCGATGGCTTGCCGATCGCGATCGCGCGCTACGCGGGCGCGAGCACGACGGCACAGCTGAGCTATATCGAAACCGATCATCTCGGCACGCCTCGCCTGGCCTCGGATGCCGCGACGCAGGTCGTGCAATGGCGCTGGGATCTGCTGCAGACCAGCTTCGGCGATCACCCGGCTACGGCGCTCGTCAACGGCTTCGAATTGAACCTGCGGTATCCGGGGCAGTATTTCGATGCGGAGACGGGCTCTCACTACAACTACTTTCGCGACTACGATCCTCGAACATCGCAATACATAGAAAGCGATCCGATAGGACTGCGCGGAGGAGTGAGCACCTATGTATACGCGCGCAGCAATCCGTTCGTTGGGTCAGACTTCTACGGCCTACAAGCCAATGGAGTCGGCTGCTTGGCTCTTGGAGCAGCGGGTGCTGTTGTGGGAGCAATCGTCTGCTCACCGACAGGGCCGGTTGCTGCCGGCTGCGCTGCTGGAGGAGGGGTTCTTGTCGGAGGACTTGTTGGTTGTGGCGCTGGGCTGCTTGTGCCGCAGCCAGAAACACCAGCTTTTCCTACAGACTATAACTCAGCACCAATTCGTGAGTATGAGCTGGATCCGCTTGAGAAACGAGCATACAGCCGATATTGCATAAATACGCAAGATCCATGTAGTGCTCTAAAAGCAGCGCTCGCTGCAGCTATTTCTAACGCATCGACGAAGATGAACAACATGCTCGCGGATAGTGGTTTTATGTACGAAGCCCCCGGCCGCCCTGGTTGGATTACGCACGGCAATGACCTCAGCGGGCGGCTGGCGAGCATCGCTGCGATGCTGTCGCTTGCGAGAAAACTCGGTTGCGATGTTTCGCAGGAAGCGAGAGATGCCGCTCTGCTCTATCTGCCACAAGTCCCACTGAGGCACATGCAATGAAAGCGACTATAGACTTTTCGGTATTTACGAAAGAACCAGCGGCTTTTGGCAGGGTAAGTGGCTCTGTGGAGCTTCCAGTTATTCCAATGATCGGAGACTCCGTGTCTTTCTTGTTTCCAACAAGATCAAAAGTTTCCCCGGTCGAAGGCTTCATCGGCCAAGTCAGGATAGAGCATCGAATACTCATTCCGGACCAGAAAGAACCTGAGCTGCTGATAATGCTGGAGGATGTCACCATGCCAACGCTTGCCCACGCCGAGGCCCTTGCTGTTTACCTTGAGCGCGGATTTGATCTCTACGTCGAAAGATACGACTGAGCTTGAAGCTTCAACAGGGCATCAAAAAGAGTCTCAATAGCGAGGTCAACGCCCGCGAGACCTACGCAGGCTTTTTCATTGAGCGAAGCTTGATCCGTACCGGCAATCCCGATGTTGTTTCCGCAGCAAAGCAGCGTTACGCCGACGGATCCTTCGTGGTCGAACTCAAGCTCAAAGAAAGTGCGTTCCATCAGGATATCGTCGCCTTGCGCAGCACGGAAAAGCCGGCAGAGGAGCAGGAGTTGCTTGCTTTTGCAGAGCGGCTTAGGCGCTGTCGCATTCGGTGAGATATTCGTCGCAATCCACAGCAGAGACGAATTTCGCGCTCATTGGCGACATTTTGCGGCGAGCCGGATGTGGTTGCCGCCGACAGTTTTTCAGGGGAATGACGATGTATCTGAAGATCGCTCGTGGACTTCTGACGTTTCTGGCGCTTGCCGTCGCAGTTGGCGCCGGCAGCACAGCCAACGCGCAGCTGGAAGAAGACCCCAGCGCTACCGAACAGCCTCCGATCGGCGGCAACCAGACGACGTCGATAACCCTGCCCGTGCAAGCAGCGGGCATGAACGCGAACTACTATCGCGTCCATGTGGACGGCGACAACTTTTCGTGGCAGATATCGGACGTCACCTACGAGCCCAACTCGACACGAAACGGCAGGACGATCTCGCTGGGTGGCAGCCCGTTGACGCTTTCGGTCAGGACCTGGGGGCTGGCGGTCACCGGATCGACTCCGACTTCCCAGTACATCGACTTCGCACCCTGCGTCGGACCCGTCGGCGAGTTTTGCAACACGGCCGGCGCCCTGCGCTTTCGCTTCAAGGTTGATCCCACGCTGACCGCTTCGCCTGCGACGACGATCACGGCAGACGGCAGCAATGCGAGAACCGTGCAGTTGGTTTGGCCGACGACGCTCAGCGATACGGCGGTTACTGCAAGCTGTATGGCCAATAATGACGTGACACCGCCGCCCTCGATCACGGTCAACTCGGCATCAACAATGACCAACGCGAGTGGCCAGGCCACCTTCACGATCACGACCACAAATCTACGACGGATTGGAACCAGTAGTACGCCGCCTTCAGGAAGTTGCACATTCAGAGCTCATGCGAACAGCAATAACTTCGCGAAAGTTGATGTACTCGGCCAGTTCATCGCCCCTTCTTTGAACGTCAGCCCTAGCTCTGACGCAGCTCCGCCTCCAGGCACGACGACTACCGAACGCATTGTGACTGTCGGTACGCGCGTGCCGGTTGCGAGCGGGGTGACGGTGGATGCAACTTGCTCGGTCGAAGGCAGTGCCGCCACTGTAAGCCTGGACGGTTCGGCGCCAGCGGCCCTACAGACCGGGAGCAAGGTGACCGATATCAATGGCGAGGTTCAGTTCCGCGTCAAATCGGAGAAGCTGATTTCAGTACCGCCGACAGGCGCGCCTCACGCCCGCTGCACGTTCAAGGTGCGCGAACTCAACTCGACTTACGAATACTTTGCGGCGGGCAAGCAGATTGCGCCTTCCGTAAGTCTCAGCGTCGGGCAGATCACGCAGACCGGAACGACGTCACTGACGGCGACAATGTCGCCGTCCTATCCCGGGTTCGCGATCGTGCCTAACTGCACCGTCAATCAGTACATTGCGCCGGTAACGGCGACGCCGATTTCAGCGTCGACGAATGCGAATGGCCAACAGACTTTCGACATCGTGACGCCGGCGCTCGTGATCACCGATCCGAACACCAACGCGATGCCGTCGGCGTACTGCACGTTCCGCGCTGGGGGCACCGGCACAGCGGGCCTGCTGCAATTCCGCACCGGAAACAGCTGCGCGATGTCGTTGTCGCCGTTGCCGCCGGCCTGCGGCAATCCGGCACAGTAGGGAGGCGATGCCGGCGACCAGCTGGTTTCCGGACCTGGCGCCAGACGGCGCCAGGTCCCGCGAGGCGTCGTCCGCCTTCTCGTCTCATCCAATGCGCAGACGCGTGGCCTGCACAGTCACCACTTGTACCGCACCGTGTACGTGGTCTTGGCTTCGCCGTCGGCCGGAATGTCGAGCGGAAAGTCGATCGTCGCCGCATCGCGCTTGACGAAGTCGCGGTTCTTTTCGACGACGGTCCAGTCGCTCCAGCGGTAGAGGTATTCGCGTGCAATGACACGGGCCGCGGTCTTCTTGCGGTTGCGGATGCTGACTTCGAAGCTTTCGGTGATGGTCTTGGCCGCGGTGTCGACGGTGAAGCCGGTCTGGCGGCGTTCACCGACGACGTCGAAGGAGTTGCCGAGCTTGATGCGCAGGGTCTCGTTGCGCGGCGTGTGCTTGATCAGGTCTTCGCCGATGAATTCCAGGGTACCGTCGGCGGAGGCCTGGTTCACGCGGACGCGGCCGGCCGGCAGCGGCATGCCGAGCTTGTTGGTTTCCTTGTTCTCGAATTCGAGGAAGGCGCCGACCGTGCCCTGGGTCGTCGCGCCGTAGTTCTGTTCCTGGATCGGCGCCGCCCAGTGGCTCCACGGCTGCGGCGAGGCGGTGAACACGAGCTGCTTGGTGCAGCCGGCCTTGGCCGCGGTCGGGAACAGCTCGAGCTGCTTGGTCGAGTTGTCGGGCAGGTCGCTGCGCCGGCCCAGCGTGTAGAGGTGGTACTCGAACAGCGAGGATTCCTGGAAGCCCTCGTCGGCCGCCATGGCCGGCGCGGCCATGGTCTTCATGCGCACCATCGGAGCGGGCGCCGGTGCCGGCGCGCGATTGACTTCGCCGGCGACGAGCTTGAGCTGGGCCTGCGGATAGCTCGCGCCGGACTGGTTGACGATGGTGACCCAGGCCGACAGGTCCATGTCGCAGTTGTTGCCGCTCTCGCGCAGGGTGATGTTGTAGTCCGACCACCAGGTCATGCCGCGGGTCTGGTAGCTCACGCGCGTGTCGTGGGTGCCGGCCTGCTTGGCGTTGACGAGCCAGACCAGGGTGGGCCGCGTGATCAGGCCGCCCGGCAGGCTCGGGAACAGCACGTTGCTGTAGCTGCCGATGCTGACGACTTCGCCGCTGTCGCGCTGCAGGATCAGGGTGCCGTCGGCAGAGGACAGCAGCACGCCGCTCAGGCGCTCCAGCGTGTCGCCGCGCTGTTGCTCGACCGTGACGTGCTCGCCGACGTAGCGCTCGAGCAGCTTGTCGCGGTTGACGAGGTCGAACTGGTAGTTCTGCTCGACGACACG
The DNA here is from genome assembly GCA_001725155.1 of Lysobacteraceae bacterium SCN 69-320. Lineage (GTDB taxonomy): Bacteria > Pseudomonadota > Gammaproteobacteria > Xanthomonadales > Rhodanobacteraceae > Tahibacter. The sequence goes on from MEFP01000004.1 coordinate 108,305, forward strand.
CGTGCCGGCCGGATCGGTCAGTGATTCGAACGCGACCGTCGTCGCGTCGATGCGCTTGGCGACGTCGGTGAACTTCAGCACGCCGTTGCCGGACTGCAGGGTCATCTTGCGGCCGTCGCGCACGAGCGCGTAGCCGGGCAGGCCCGCGCCGTAGTCGGCGATGTTCTCGGTGCTGATCTGACCGGGCTGGGCCGAACTGTAGACGGTCAGCGAATAGTCGGGATTGTCGGCGGCGAGAGCGGCGGTAGTCATTGCGGCGGCGATTCCTGTGGCGAGCAAGGTGCGCATGGGCGACTCCATAGGGCAGGTGGCGCCTCGAACGCCGCAGCGTCCGGGCCAGGGTTGGCGACATCGTGCATCAATCGCCGCCGCGGCGGGGTGAACGGCGACGATGTCGCCGCGGCGGCGCGATCGGCCCGCGCCGTGACCGTCATTCGTCCGCGTCCAGACCATCTTCGCCGAGCAGGCCGCGGCTTTGCTCGCTGCTCAACGACTCGACGCCGCGCAGCTTGCGCTCGATCGCGCGCGTGCGCACGCCGGCGGCGTCGATGCTGTTGCGTACGCTGTCGAGCTGGTTGCGGGTCTTCTCCAGCACGGCGCCGAACTTGCCGAACTCGGTCTTGACCGCGCCGAGCAGCTGCCAGACCTCGCTGGAGCGCTGCTCGATGGCCAGGGTGCGGAAGCCCATCTGCAGGCTGCTCAGGGTCGCGCTCAACGTGGTCGGGCCGGTCACGACGACGCGCTGGTCGCGCTGCAGTGCTTCGAATAGGCCGGGGCGGCGCAGCACTTCGGCGTAGAGGCCTTCGGTCGGTAGGAACATGATCGCGAACTCGGTCGTTGCCGGCACCGAAATATACTTGTCGCGAATGTTGCGCGCTGCTTCGCGCACGCGGCGTTCCAGCGCCTGTGCCGCCGCCGCTGCGGCCTCGGCGTCGGCGCGTTCCTGCGCATCGAGCAGGCGCTCGTAGTCCTCGCGCGGAAACTTCGCGTCGATCGGCAGCCAGACCGGCGTGTCGGGGCCGCCGCCGGGCAGGCGCACGGCAAACTCCACGCGTTCGCTGGAGCCGGGTACCGTGGCGATGTTGCTCGCGTACTGATCGACCGTCAGCAATTGCTCCAGGAGCGCGGCCAGCTGCACTTCGCCGAGCATGCCGCGCGTCTTGACGTTGCCCAGCACGCGCTTGAGATCGCCGACGCCCTGGGCCAGCCCCTGCATTTCGCCGAGGCCGCGATGCACCTGTTCCAGCCGCTCGGAAACCAGCTTGAAGGATTCGCCGAGGCGAGTTTCCAGGGTCGCGTGCAGCTTCTCGTCGACGGTCACGCGCATCGCGTCGAGCTGCTTTGCATTGTCGGCCTGCAGCTCCTTGAGGCGTGTTTCCAGCGTTCCGCGGACCTCGGCCAGGCGCAGCTGGCTATGTTCGGCCTGTTCCTGCAGGCCCTGGCGCAGCTGGTCGCCGAAGCGCGACAGCGACTGCGCGTTTTCCTCGCGCGCGCGGCGCGCGTCTTCCTGCAGGGCCTGACGCAAGGCTTCGAGGCGCTGGTCGTTGCGCTGGCTGCTCTGTTCGATGCGCAGGCCGAAATCTTCGATGCGCCGGTGCTGCTGCTGGGCGAGCTGGGCGAACTGGGTCTGTACCGCGTCGCGCAGCTGCTCCAGGCGCTGCGACTGTTCGAGGCGGCCGGTGCGCTGATCGTCGCGCAGGCCTCGCTCCAGGCGCTCGCCGTCCTCGCGCAGGCCGGCCAGCGCCTGTTGCAGCGGCGCCAGCGTGTCCTCGCGGCTGCGGCGCAGCTGCAGGATCTGCAGCACGAGCAGGACGAGAAGCACGACGACAGCGGCGAGAACGAGGATTTCGAGCAGCGACATGGAGCACACCGCGGATCAGGGCGGCGCCCAGTGTAGCCGCTGGCGTCGGCGGCCCGGCGCGCGCAAAAAAGAAACGGCGGTCCTGCCGGACCGCCGCTTCGTCCCCATGCACCGTACTGCTACACCCCAGACCGTATGCCCGGCGCCGGAACCCCATCACGGCGCCACGCTGCCGGGTCGGACGGTCATAAGACCGCTCGTGACCTTCGGCACTCCCTGCGGCTGAACGTAGTCAAAACGTTAAGACGCGTCAATGGGCAGTGCACCAATGGCCAGGGGGCGAATCGGGCTCGTCGGCGGCCGGCGTACTCAGCCGGCCGGCTGCAGCAGCGAAACGTCGGCGACCTGCAGGAACTGCTGGCGCAGCTCGCGCAGCAGGCGCAGGCGGTTCGTCCGCACGGCGAGGTCGTCGGCCATGACCATGACGTCGTTGAAGAACGCATCGACCGGATCGCGCAGGCGGCCCAGGGTGCGCAGCACGGCGACGTAGTCGCGCTGCTGCGCCAGCGGTGCGGTCTCGGCCTGGGCGGCAGCCAGCGCGGCCTGCAGGCTGGCCTCGGCGCCCGGCGCAAGCAGACCGGCGTCGATCGCGCCGGCTTCGACCTCGCCCGCCTGACGCAGGATGTTCGCGATGCGCTTGTTCGCCGCGGCCAGCGCCTCGGCTTCGGGCAATGCGGCGAACGCGGCCGCGGCGCGCACGCGCGCGTCGAAGTCGCCGAGATCGGCCGGGTTCAGTGCGCGCACGGCCTCGAAGCGGTCGGCGGCGACGCCGGCATCACTGTAGTAGCCGCGCAGGCGGTCGACGATGAACTCGTGCAGTTCGGCCGCGAGTTCGCGCCGGCGCGCGCCAGCGTCGAACACCGGCGCCTTGCCGTCCTTGCTCTTGGGCAGGCCGGCGACCAGTGCGGCTTCCGGCAATTGCGCCAGGGCTTCGGCCAGCAGCGGCGGCAGTTCCAGCGCGAGGCCGCTTTCGATCAGGGTGCGCGCGAGACCCAGCGCCGCACGACGCAGCGCGAACGGATCCTTGTTGCCGCTGGGCTTGAGGCCGACCGCGAAGATGCCGCAGAGCGTGTCGACGCGTTCAGCGATCGCGAGCACCTGGCCGACCTTGCCGCTGGCAATGCCGTCGCCGGCGAAGCGCGGACGGTAGAACTCGTCCACGGCCAGCGCGACGTCGGCGGGTTCGCCGCCGGCGGCCGCGTAATAGCGGCCCATGACACCTTGCAGCTCGGGGAACTCGCCGACCATGCGCGTCATCAGGTCGCACTTGGCCAGAGCTGCGGCGCGCGTGGCCAGGGCCGCGTCGACGCCGACGCGGTTGGCGATGACGCGGGCGAGCTCGCCGACGCGCACGACCTTGTCGAACACCGATCCCAGCGCCTGCTGGTAGGTCACGTTCTTCAGGGTTTCCAGCTGAGCGATCAGCGGCGTCTTGAGGTCTTCGTCGTAAAAGAAGCGCGCATCGGCGAAGCGCGGCCGGATCACGCGCTCGTAGCCCTTGCGGATCTCGCGCGGATCGCGGCTCTCGATGTTGGCCACGCCGATGAAATGGCGCGTCAGCCTGCCGTCGCCGTCGACGACCGAGACGAACTTCTGGTTGGTCTCCATCGTCATGACCAGCGCTTCCTGCGGCACGCGCAGGAAATCCTCGTCGAATGCGCAGGCAATCGCGACGGGCCACTCGGTCAGGTTGGCGATCTCGTCGAGCAGCGATTCGCTGAGCTGAGTGCGGCCCCCGGTTTCGGCCGCGGCGCGGGCGACTTCGTCGCGGATGCGCGCACGCCGCTCGGCCGGGTCGGCCAGCACGCGGGCTTCGCGCAGGCTGGCGAGCCAGTCCGTCGCGGTCGCGATCGGCACCGGCTGGTTGTGGTGGAAGCGGTGGCCGCGCGAGTCGCGGCCGCTGCGCAGGCCCAGCAGCTGCGCGTCGATGACACGTTCGCCGTGCAGCACGACCAGCCAGTGCGCCGGGCGCACGAAGGTGTAGTCGTGGTCGCCCCAGCGCATCGGCTTGGGAATCGGCAGCGCCTTGAGCGCCTCGGCGATGACGTCGGGCAGCAGCGCGTCCAGCGACTGGCCGGGCTGCTCGCTACGGTACACGTACCAGGCGCCCTTGTCGGTTTCGAGCTTCTGCAGCTGCTCCACGGTCGTGCCGCAGGATGCGGCGAAGCCGGTCAGCGCCTTGCTCGGCTGGCCGTCGGCGCCGAAGGCGGCGTTCGCGGCGGGGCCGCGGCGTTCTATGGTCTGGTCCGGCTGTGCTGCGGCGACGGCGGGCAGCAGCACGGCCAGGCGCCGCGGCGTACACCAGATCGCGGCAGCGGCCGCGTCGATCGCGAAACCTCGCTTGTTCAGGCCGTCGACGATGCCGCCGGCGAAGGCCTGGGCCAGTTCGTCGACGGTGCGGGTCGGCAGCTCTTCGGTGCCGATCTCGATCAGCAGCGCCTGCTCAGCCATGGGCCTTCTCCTGGCGGTTCTTCAGTCCCGGAAAGCCGAGCCTTTCGCGCTGCGCGTAATACGCTTCGGCAACGGCGCGGGCCAGGGTGCGTACGCGCAGGATGTAGCGCTGTCGCTCGGTCACGCTGATCGCGCGGCGCGCGTCCAGCAGGTTGAAACTGTGTGAGGCCTTGCAGACCTGCTCGTAGGCCGGCAGCGGCAGCTGCGCCTCGATGAGCTTCTTCGCTTCGCCTTCACAGACGTCGAACCAGTGCAGCAGCTCGGTCACGTTGGCATGCTCGAAGTTGTAGGCCGACTGCTCGACTTCGTTCTGATGGAACACGTCGCCGTAAGTCACCACGCCGTGCGGCGCGACCGTCCAGACCAGGTCATAGACGTTGTCGACGTTCTGCAGATACATGGCCAGGCGTTCGAGGCCATAGGTGATCTCACCGGTGACCGGTCGGCATTCGAGGCCGCCGGCCTGCTGGAAATACGTGAACTGCGTCACTTCCATGCCGTTGAGCCAGACCTCCCAGCCCAAGCCCCAGGCGCCGAGGGTCGGCGACTCCCAGTTGTCCTCGACGAAGCGCAGGTCGTGGGTCAGCGGATCCAGGCCGAGTGCGCGCAGCGAGCCGATGTACAAGTCCAGAATGTTGTCCGGATTCGGCTTCAGCACGACCTGGTACTGGTAGTAGTGCTGCAGGCGGTTCGGATTCTCGCCGTAGCGGCCGTCGGTCGGGCGACGCGAAGGCTGCACATAGGCCGCGGCCCAGGGCTCCGGACCGAGCGCACGCAGGAAGGTGGCCGGATGGAAGGTGCCGGCGCCGACTTCGGTGTCGAACGGCTGGATCAGTACGCAGCCCTGGTCCGCCCAATAGCGGTTCAGGGTCTGGATCACGTCCTGGAACGTGGGCGTGGGCGTGGACATGGGGGGGGCTCGCGGAAGGCCTACGGCAAAGCGCGCTAGTATAGCCAGCAGTCTGCCGTCCCACAGGAACCGTCATGGCTACCAATCCGCAGCGCTCCGTCGCGGCCAATATCCCGATCGCGGCGGCGCCGGCGCGGCTGGGACTGCACGGCAGGCTGGAGCTCGACGAAACCCTGATGGCCCTGGTCCAGGACGGACTGCTCTCGGCCGACGACGCGCGCCGCGTCCGCGCCGACTCGCGCAGCACCAAGGAAAAACTCGCGCTGCATCCGCTCGTGCTCGTGGCCAACGCGAAGGCGGCAGACCAGCGCAATCCGGACAAGCCGCTGGCCCTGGAAATACTGACGCAATGGCTGGCCGGCAAGGCCGGCCTGCCCTACCTGCGCATTGACCCGATGAAGATCGACGTGGCTGCGGTGACCCAGGTGATTTCGCATCAGTACGCCACGCGCTATCGCATCCTGCCGGTCGCCGTCGCGGCGGACAAGGTCACGATCGCTTCGGCCGAACCGTTCGACGTGCGCTGGGTCAGCGACCTCTCGCACATCCTGCGGCGCGAGGTCGAGCGCGTGGTGTCCAGTCCGATCGACGTGAACCGCTATCTGACCGAATTCTTCGGTGTGCAGCGCTCGATCCAGCGTGCCAAGGATGCCAAGGGTGACTCCGGTTATGACCCGTCCAAGCTGCTGAACTTCGAGCAGCTGCTGGAGCTCGGCAAATCCGGCGACATCGGCGCCGACGACCGCCATGTCGTGCACATCGTCGACTGGCTGCTGCAGTACGCGCTGGACCAGCGCGCTTCGGACATCCATCTGGAGCCGCGCCGCGACGCCGGCAACATCCGTTTCCGCATCGACGGCAATATGATCAAGGTGTTCGAGTTCCCGCCGCCGGTCATGACCGCGGTCACCGCGCGCATCAAGATCCTCGGCCGCATGGATCTGGCCGAGAAGCGCCGGCCGCAGGACGGCCGCATCAAGACGCGCTCACCGGGCGGCCGCGAGGTCGAACTGCGACTGTCGACGATGCCGACGGCGTTCGGCGAAAAGATCGTCATGCGCATCTTCGACCCGGACATCGTGGTCAAGGAATTCCGTCAGATCGGCTTTTCCACCGACGAGGAAAACCTCTGGCGCTCGATGGTCGAACGGCCGCACGGCATCGTGCTCGTCACCGGCCCCACCGGCTCGGGCAAGACGACCACGCTGTACTCGACGCTCAAGCATCTGGCGACGCCGGACCTCAACGTCTGCACGGTGGAAGACCCGATTGAAATGGTCAGCCCCGAATTCAACCAGATGCAGGTGCAGACGGCGATCGACCTGGATTTTGCCGCCGGCGTGCGCACGTTGCTGCGCCAGGACCCCGACATCATCATGATCGGTGAGATCCGCGACCTGGAAACCGCGCAGATGGCGGTACAGGCGGCGCTGACCGGTCACCTGGTGCTGTCGACCCTGCATACCAACGATGCGCCTACCGCGGTTACGCGCCTGCTCGATCTGGGCGTGCCGCATTACCTGATTCAGTCGACCCTGACCGGCGTCGTCGCGCAGCGTCTGATACGCACGCTGTGTCCGCACTGCAAGACCGCGCTGCCGGTCGACCCGCGCGCCTGGGACGCGCTGACGCATCGCTGGAACCTCGCGCTGCCGGAGCGCACGCAGGGCCCGACGGGTTGCCTCGAATGCCGCAACACCGGCTTCCTCGGCCGCACCGGCATCTACGAGATGCTGCGCATCTCGCCGAAGATGCGCCAGATGATCCAGGCCGACACCGATCTGGTCCGCTTCAGCGAAGCGGCGCTGTCCGACGGCATGCGGCCGCTGCGCATCTCCGCGGCGGCGCAGGTCGCGCGCGGTGTGACGACGGTGGCCGAAGTCATGACCGTGCTGCCGCCGGTCGAGTAAGCCGTGTCGCGCATTCTCGTTCTGCAGACCGGCACCACCCTGCCGCAGATCGCGGCGCGCCATGGCGATTTCGCCGCCTGGTTCCTGCGCATGGCCGGGCTCGCGCGGCACGAAACCGACATCGTCCGTGCCGATCGCGATGAGGCGCTGCCGTCGCCGGGTCGCCATGGGGCGATCCTCGTGACCGGCTCGGCCAGCATGGTCACCGAGCGCGAAGACTGGAGCGAACGCAGTGCCGAATGGCTCGCGGCGATCGTGCGCAGCGCTGCCGCGCCGGTGCTGGGCGTCTGCTACGGCCATCAGCTGCTCGCGCACGGTCTCGGCGGCCGTGTCGACTGGAACCCGCGCGGCCGGCAGATCGGCACCAAGTCGCTGCAGACGACGGCGGCGGCCGCGGACGACCCGCTGTTCGGCGCGCTGGTACCGCAGTTCCGCGCACAGACCACGCATCAGCAGTCCGTCGTCGAAGCGCCCGCCGACACGCAGGTACTGGCATCGTCCGCTATGGATCCGCATCAGGCCCTGCGTTTTGGCGAACGGGCCTGGGGGCTGCAATTCCATCCGGAGTTCAGCGCCGGCGTCATGGCCGGCTATATCCGCGGGCGGCGCGAAAGGCTGCTGGCCGAAGGACTGGATCCGGCAGCGCTGCTGCGCGAATGCGGTCCGGCTCCCGAAGCGCGGCGCCTGCTGCGCCGCTTCGTGCGCAAGGCGCGCGACGGGGCGCTCTGAGCGCAGATTGCTTCAGCTGTCGTCGGCGTGATTCTTTCCATGCCAAAGGTCATGCCTGACGAAGGCTGGTCATGGAAGTGCGAGTTCGATTTGCTGCGCGCTCCATGCGACAGATGGCTGACCACGCGCGCCCAGTACGGAATTTCCGCGCGATCGTTTCTGCGAGTCGCCCCCTGCCAAAGGTAATGCCTGAGGGTAAAACCAAACTCTGTTGAGGAATTACCCGCAAATCGGCGGAGCCAAAAAAGCAAAAGCCGCGCTAGGCGCGGCGTTTTGAATGCGCTTGCAAACGGCGCAATGCCGTTGGCGGAAATCGTTGCGCGATTACTTGCGGCTCTTGGTGCCCTTGCGCAGGCCAGCGAGCGGATCCGGCAGCTTCAGGCCGCCGAGATAGTCGTTGATCGCTTCGTTCGTCACGTCATAGAGCGGGCGGCCCATCACCGCGGCGGCGGCCTTCAGGCTGTCGCGCATGCGCTTGGAAACGCGCAGGCTAGCGTCGCGGGTATCTTCGTCAACAGCGGCGGCTGCGGCGGACTTTTTCATGATCTTCACCCTGAGTTAAGAAGTGCTGCTACGTGTACTGCGGGATTAGTATACGTGGCAGGTCCATGAAAAAAACGCTACATGCCGGACGCACATGTTACGAATTGTAAATCCCCGGTAATGGTGAGCCGTTGCGGCTTCGAATTCCGGGATGCCGTCATTCGCAGGGCCGCGGACATAGCTGTCCGCTGATTTTTTCAGGCGTCGCGTCCGGCCGTATCGGCGGGACGATTCGCGACGGCGCGCGCCGCGACGATGCCGACTTCGTACAGCAGGCACATCGGAATCGCGAGCAGGATCTGCGAGACCACGTCTGGCGGCGTCAATATCGCCGCGACGACGAAGGCACCGACGATGACGTAGCCACGACTCTCGGTCAGCTGCCTGGGCGTGACCCAGCCGAGCGCGACGAGAATGACGACGGCGACGGGGACTTCGAAGCAGAGTCCGAATGCGAAAAAAATCACTAAGACAAAATCGAGATATTTGCTGATGTCCGTCATCATCGCCACGCCCTGCGGTGTGATCCGGGCGAGGAACGAGAACACCATCGGCAGCACGAGGAAATACGCGAACGCCCCGCCGAGATAGAACAGTACGACGCTCGATACGAGCAGCGGCAGGCCCAGGCGCTTTTCATGGCGATACAGGCCCGGCGCGACGAATGCCCACAGCTGATACAGCACGACCGGCATGGCGACGACGAGCGCGGTGCAGAATGCCAGCTTCAGCGGCGTGAAGAACGGCGATGCCACTTCGATCGCGACGAGCTGGCCGCCGGCCGGCAGGTTGCGCAGCAGCGGTTCGGCCAGCCAGGCATAGAGCTTGTTCGCGAACGGCAGCAGACACAGCAGTACGAGGCCGACGGCGAGCACAGCCTTGAGCAGGCGTTCGCGCAGTTCGATGAGATGCGAAAAGAACGAGGCTTCCTCGCCGGGTTCCTGTTCAGTGGCGCTCATCGAGCTTCCTGCCCATGTCTTCAGTGTTCTCGCGGACCTGGTCGGCGGTTTGGCGTAGCTGTTCGCCGGCGGCGCGCAGTTCTTCGCGCGGGTCGGCCGCCGCGGCGGCGTCGCGCAGGTTGCGTTTGAGTTCTTCCGCGGCGAGTTCGCGTTCGACCTCGTTGCGCAGGCTGGCCCAGCTCGTGCGGGCGCGACGCAGCAGGGCGCCCACCGTGCGTGCGGCGCCCGGCAGGCGTTCCGGACCCAGCACGATCAGCGCGACGACGCCGATCAGCACGAGCTCGCTGAAACCGATGTCGAACATCGCGGCGGATTACTCGGCTTTTTCGCGCTTGGGCTCGCTGGCAGCCTTCTCGGCATCGGGAGCCGGATCGGCCTTCAGCTTGGGCGCTTCTTCATCGCCCTGCAGACCCTTCTTGAAATCGCGCATCGCGCTGCCGAGATCGCCGCCCATGTTGCGCAGTCGCTTCGTGCCGAAGACGAGCACGACGATCAGCAGAACGATCAACCAATGCCAAAGGCTAAAACTACCCATTGCCCCACTCCTGCAGAGAATTCGCGCCGCCGGGAGCGGCTGAGCGCGACAGTGTAGCCGCGCCTAGCGATGGGGTCATGGAGTCGCCATGCTAGTCGGCCGATTGCGCAGTGTACTCCTCGAGACGGTCGCGGAAATCGACCACGACTTCCGGCACATTGCCGACGCCGCCCTCGAAAATCCGTCGCGGCGTCACGCCGTCGCCGTAGACGATCTGGTTGGCGTCGTTGTCGATGGCCAGCACCGAGCCGTCGAGCGCGACGCCGGCGAACAGGCCGCGTGCGCGCGAGTAGGAATAGATTTCGGCCTTGAGCTGCGCGTCGGTCGACGCCTGCGCCGAGCGGCCGACCGGGCCAGCCGCGACCGAGGCGTCGCCGCCGAGCGTGAACTTGCCGTGCACGATGGAATCGACGCCGCGCTGGCTGCGAAATACGAGCACGACGTCGGTGGACTGCACGCCGGCCTGGAAGCCGATGCTGCCGCCGGTCATCGTCAGGTAGCTCGGGTTGGACCAGGTGCCGTCGGGCCCCCTGACAACGATGAGGCCGTGGCCGCGGCGGCCGCCGACGAGCAGGCCTGCCTTGATCACGTCGGGAATCACCGCGATTGCCTGTGCTTCGTGCAGCAGGTTGCCCGGCACGCGGCGGTCAGGCGCCTGCATGATCTCGTCGAGGACGCGAACCGCTTCGCGTGCACGCTTGAATTCGGTTTCACCGGCGCCGGCAGCACCAGCGGCGCAGAGGCACAACATCATCATCAGCACGCGCATCAGGGCTCGGCTCACGGGAACCTCGTTCGGAAAGGGAGTTCGCTGCCGCGTCGGCTGTCGCGGAATGTCGTCGCGACGCGGCGACGACCGCATGGTGTCTGCGGTCGCGGGAATCCGCGCTTAACGCGCGCGGCGGCGCAGGCCCAGGCCGGCGACGAACGCAAGCAGGCCGGCGAGCAGCGCATAGCCCGACGGCGAGGCGGCCGGGATCGGCTGCGCCGTCGCGGTGCCGCCGCCATTGCCGTTGTTCGGGCAGGTCGTTGGCGGAGCGATCGCGAAACCGAACAGCGGCACGCTGCGCAGGTCCTCGGGGCCGGTGATGGCGCCGAGCAGGGTCATCGCGCCGGTGTTCGGATCGAGCCGGGCCAGATCGCTCCAGTCCGGCGGGAACGCATTCGCCGCGGGCGGCGGCGGCGGGATGTAGCTGACCGCGGCCCAGAGCTGGCCACTGCTGTCGAAGGCGGGCCAGACCGAGCTGATCTTGCTGCTCGCGACATTGAACGAACCGATCGCCGTCGCGGCGCCCGTGCTCGTGTCGATGCGGAACAGCGAGGGATTCTCGTAGTCGCCGGCGCCGAACAGCTCGCGGCCGCGGGCCGCAAGGCCGGTCACGCGGGAGCCGGTGGGGCCGACATACGTGGTCATGCCGGTGGTCGGGTCGACCTTCCAGAGCTTGCGCGTGACGCCCGAAGCCAGCCAGGCAGAACCGTCGCAGGTCACCGCATAGGACAGGTCCATTGCGTCGAGGCGGGCCGGATCGCCTTGTCCGGCCAGGCCCAGGCTGCCGACAACGGTCGGCGACGAGCCCAGGAAGTCCAGGCGGAACAGTGACTTGGTGTTGTCAGACGAGGCATACAGCACACCGTTCGGTGCGTAGGCCATGCCTTTGAGAACAACGGGGCGTCCGGCGAATGAACCGGTCTGACCGACGAGCGTCGCGCGACGCGTATTCAGGTCGACGCGGTAGACCTGGTCATAAGCCGGCGCATAGGCGACCGACTGCGCTGTCGCCGCCGAAGCGACCGACAGGGCAAGCAGTGCCGCAGCTGCAGGGCATGCGCGCAGGCTCATTGTCCACCGTCTTTTGTTATCGTTTCTGGTAATCGTCGGCCGGGTCGGGCGCTGACACGGCCGGACCAGTCTAGCAGCTTCCGGCCCGCCGACAAGGTCGTACCTCCCAGGCCGCGGCGCCTCGCCGCGACGACCCAGGCCATCAGCCGGAAAATCATGTTCGGAACCAGGCAATACCATGCCGCGCCGCCCGGCGCGCCCAGCGTCGGCGGCACTGCCGTCCTGATCGTCAATCTCGGCACGCCGGCGGCGCCGACCGCATCCGCCGTGCGCCGTTACCTCGGCCAGTTCCTGTCCGACCCGCGCGTGGTGGAGCTGCCGCGCTGGTTCTGGTGGCCAATTCTGTACGGCGTGATCCTGCGCCTGCGCCCGGCGCGCTCGGCGCGGGCCTACGCGAGCATCTGGACCGAAGCCGGTTCGCCGCTGCTGACCCACAGCCAGGCTCTGGCCGCCGCGCTGCAGCAGGCGCTGCAGCAGGAAGGCACGGCGCCGGTACGGGTCGAGCTGGCGATGACCTACGGCGAGCCGGCGCTGCCGGCCGCCTTGCGCCGCCTCGTCGATGCCGGCTACCGCCGCGTGCTCGTGCTGCCGCTGTATCCGCAGTATTCGGCGACGTCGACCGGCGCGGCGCTGGACGCATTGGCCGACGCGCTCAAGACCCTGCGCTGGCCGCCCGAGCTGCGCACGATAGGCGACTACCACGACCAGGACGCGCACATCGAGGCACTCGCGCGCAGCGTCGAGCGCCACTGGACCGCCAACGGCCGCGCCGAGCGCCTGCTGCTGTCGTTCCACGGCATTCCGCAGCGCTGTGTCAGGTCCGGCGATCCGTACGCAGCCCAGTGCCGGGCGACGGCCGCGCTGCTCGCGGCAAGACTCGGGCTGGATCAGGACCGCCTTGTCGTCAGTTTCCAGTCCCGCGTCGGCCGCGAGGAGTGGCTGCGGCCGTACACCGACGAAACCCTGCAGCAGCTCGCCCGCGACGGCGTGCGCTCGGTGCAGGTGCTGTGTCCGGGTTTCGCCGTGGACTGCCTGGAAACCCTGGAGGAAATTGCCGTGGAGAATCGCGAGCGTTTCCTGCATGCCGGCGGCGAACGCTATGAGTACATACCGGCGCTCAACGACGGCGCCGACCAGGTCAAAGCGCTGACCGCGCTGATCCGGCGCCACCTGCAGGGCTGGACTGCTGCGGACGCGGGCTCGTGACGCCGCGCGAACTCACGCTCGAACTGCCGCAGCTGACCCTGGCGGCGCAGAGCTGGGGCGATCAGGCTCTGCCGCCGCTGCTGGCCGTGCACGGCTGGCTCGACAATGCGGCCTCGTTCAGCACATTGGCGCCCCTGCTGGCCGAGCGCTTCCATGTCGTCGCGATCGACCTGCCGGGGCATGGCCGTTCGGCGCATCGGCCGCCGGGCGGCTGGTACCACTACGTCGAATACCTTGCCGACCTGCAGGCCGCCGCCGCCGCACTGGGCTGGTCGCGCTATTCCCTGCTCGGCCATTCGCTGGGCGGTGCGACCGCGAGCATTTTCGCCGCGGCCCAGCCCGAGGCCGTCGAAACGCTGCTGCTGATCGAATCGCTCGGGCCGCTGACGGCCGCACCGGAAGCAGCGCTGGAACAACTGCGCCGCGGCCTGAGCCAGCGCGCCGGTTTCGCCGCGAAAGCTCTGCGCGTGTTCGGCGCCCCCGCCGAAGCCGTGCGCGCACGCATGCTGGCCAATGATCTCAGCGAAGCGGCCGCGACGGCGCTGGTCGAGCGCGGTCTCGCCGCGGTGGCGGGCGGGTGGTCCTGGTCCAGCGACGCGCGTCTGACTCTGGCCTCGCCCCTGCGCTACACCGAGGCGCAGATCCGCAACATCCTTGCCGGCATCAGTGCGCCCACGCTGGTGCTGCTGGCCGCGCCGGCCACGTCCTACCTGCCCGACGCGATGATGCAGGCGCGTGCAGCCTGCGTGCGCGACATCGTCGTGCAGCACCTGCCCGGCAATCATCATCTGCATCTGGAAAACGCCGCGCCGGTGGCGGCGGCGATACACGCATTCTGCGAGCGGCTGCGCTAGGCGCCTGCCGCGTAGCCGTGGCTTGTGCAGTTCGTGCATCCCGCTCCGGCACAGGCGGGTTTGCGCCGGTCGTGCGATCGCACTGCGATTCCGGCCGCACTCGTCGTCGCTTCGCTTCGTTGCCGACGCCGGCGCGGACTTACGGACCGATCAACCGCGCGAGTTCGGCCTTGAGCGCATGGCCCTTGTCGCGCAGCCAGTCGCGCTGTTCCTTCCATTCCGGATAGAAGCTCGCGACGAGGTTCCAGTAGCGCGGCGAATGGTTGCGGATCTTCAGATGGCAGAGCTCGTGCACGACCACGTACTTGAGCGCGGCGGGCGGCGCCAGCGCGAGGGCCAGGTCGAGAGTCATGCAGTCGCGCGTGTCCAGGCTGCCCCAGAGGCTCTTCAGCGGCCGCACACGCACGGCGACCGGCGAGGCCTGCAGATCCGAGGTATAGCGCGCCAGCAGACGTGAGACGTCGCGGCGGATCTGCGCGTCGAGGAACGAGCGCAGCAGTGCGCGCGCCGCCGGCAGGGCGCGCTTGCCGTGGACCTGCGGCAAGGTCAGCACGAGCTTGTCGGCTTCATGGGCGATGCTCGGATACGGCCCTTCGCGCCAGAGCAGGTGCGTGGTCTCGCCGCGCAGCGGAATCAGGGTCGGTGCGCCGGGCAGCAGCGGCGGTGGGCCGGAGCCGTCGAGCTGCAGCTGGTCGAGCTTGCGTTCCAGCCAGTCCACGTGTTTGCGCAGGAACGCGAACACCTGGGCCGGATGGGTGCCTTCCGGATAGGACAGGCGCGCGCCGTGGGACGTCACGGTCAGACGCAGGCGACGGGCCTGCGGGTGGGCCTTCTTGAGTACCTTGATCGTCTCCCCGTTCGGGGTCGACAGCTCGAGATAGTGGTCGTCCGGGGTCATGCCAGTTCCTCAGCCCAGCCGTGCGCCGAGGCGCACGCGGTCAAGACGGACAATCCCTTGCATGAGCCGGCGGCGTCGCCGCACCGCCGGAATTCCTGCATTGTCTGCGCGCCGTATGTCAGCGATCTGTCGGGCGCGGCAGGCGGAACCATTCGTCGAGCTTGCCGAGCAGGCGCTCGACCTCCAGCGTCATCAGCGCCATGCGCGAGTCGAGCTCGGCAGCGGCGGAATCGGCGTCGGTTTCCTTCAGCTCATCCAGCACCTGGTCGAGGAATCGCAGCTTGCGGATGACGAGGTCTTCGCCAAGCACAAGGCCGATGCGGTCGTCGAAGGTCAGGCCGAGCTGGTACACCTGCTTGCCGGTCTTGAGGTGCTCGCGCACCTCGTCAGTTTCAAGGTCCTGGCGGCGGCAGCGCACGACAGCGCCGGATTCGGCCGGGTCGCGCAGCTCGCATTCGTCGGCCAGGACCAGGCCGGCCGGTAGCTTGCCACTAACCACCCAGTCCGTCATCAAGGTGCGCGGCGACTCTTCCGGCGCCATCGGCGTGGCCGGGAAGGTGCCCGTGGCCTCGCGTAGCTGGGACAGGACTTCCTCGGCCGACTTGCGGCTGGCGCTGTCCACGACGAGCCAGCCGTTCTTGAGGTCCAGATAAGCCAGCAGCCGGTACGGCTTGACGAAGGCGCGCGGCAGGAAATCGGTCAGGATTTCCTCTTTCATGCGCTTGCGTTCCTTGGCGCCGACGCGTCTGCCCTGTTCTTCGTTGATCTTCTGTAAACGTGCAGACAATTCTTCGTTGACTACCGAGCCCGGCAGTAACTTGTCCTCGCCGCCCAGGGCGACCAGCGTGTAGGGCCCGACCTTGTGCACCAGCATCTCGGCGTTGCGCCCGTGCGGCGAGACGAAGCCGCGCGTGGACTGCTCCAGCGGCCCGCAGGGGCGCAGGCGCTTGTCTTCGAGCTGGGTTTCGAGGTCGGCCAGGGATTCGGCCATGGCTTCGGAGAAGCGGAACAAGCTCAGATTGCGGAAGAACATGAAACCCCGTGGGGTGGGAGCAGGCCCACCGGTGTGAGAAAGGAACGGTGACAGCGGCGGCCGGCGAGGCTAGTCCGCGGTTGTCTCGGAAGCTGAGTCGGCCGGCTCGCCGCGCAGCCAGTCGCCGGCGCTGAGCGGCTGCTCGCTGCGCCGGCCCAGCGCGGCGAAATCGAACAGGTTGCGGTCGGCCAGCTGCGACGGCGACACGTCGCCGATCGCGCGGAATACGTTTTCGATGCGACCCGGAAACCTGCGCTCCCAGTCGCCGAGCATGGCCTTGATCGCCTTGCGCTGCAGGTTCTCCTGCGAGCCGCACAGATTGCACGGCATGATCGGAAAGCTGCGCGCCTGGGCGTAGTCGGCGATGTCGTCCTCGCGGCAGTAGGCCAGCGGCCGGATCAGGACGTTGCGGCCGTCGTCGGAGCGCAGCTTCGGCGGCATGGCCTTGAGCTTGGCCTGGTGGAACAGGTTCAGGAACAAGGTCTCGACGATGTCGTCGCGATGATGGCCCAGCGCGATCTTGGTGAAGCCCTCGGCCGCCGCGTGATCGTAGAGATTGCCGCGGCGCAGACGCGAGCACAGGCTGCACATCGTGCGGCCCTCGGGCACCACGCGCTTGACCACGCTGTAGGTGTCCTGCTCGAGGATGGTGTACGGCATGCCGATGGACTCGAGATAGTCCGGCAGGGTACGCGGGTCGTAGCCCGGCTGCTTCTGGTCCAGATGCACCGCGTGCAGCTCGAAATCCACCGGCGCCTTGGCCTGCAGCTGGCGCAGCAGATCGAGCAAGGTGTAGGAATCCTTGCCGCCGGACAGGCAGACCATGATGCGGTCGCCGGCCTCGATCATCCGGAAGTCGGCGATGGCCTGGCCGACCTGGCGGCGCAGCCGCTTGGCCAGCTTGTTGGCGTTGATTTCCTGCTTGCGTGCGGCGGAACTGCTCATGGACGGCGGGCCGGGATCGGACGCGCATTGTAGCAGCGCCGGCCATCGCGGCCCGGGGCCGCGGCGGGCCTACGAGCCGCTGCCGAAGCCCGCTACACTCGGCAGACCTCCCATGCCGCGCGCCCATGCATAGCCCGGACCCTGCCGAAATCACGCGTCAGCTGATCGAACTGCGCCTGGAGCATCGGGACCTCGATGCCGCGATAGCGCGTCTGTCGGTGGACAATGCCAGCGACGAGCTTCAGCTCAAGCGCCTGAAGAAACGCAAGCTGCGCCTCAAGGACATGATTGCTTACCTGGAGAACCAGCTGATTCCCGATCAGCCGGCCTGAAGCGCCAGCCGCGGCCGCAGCACCGCGCGCGGCAGTCCGAACACGATGGAGGCCAGCGCGGTCAGCGCGAGCAGCCAGCCATAATGCACTTGCCCGACGAGCTCCAGCGGCGAGGCCCTGGCGATGGACGCGGCCAGCAGGATCTGCGCGCCGTATGGCAGCACGCTCTGCGTCACGCAGGCGAACACGTCGAGCAGGCTGGCGCTGCGCGCCGGGCTGACCTCGTGCTTCTCGGCGATGTCGCGCGCCGTGCTGCCGGCGATCAGCAGGGCGACGGTGTTGTTGGCCGTGAACACGTCGGTCAGGGTCGAGATGGCGGCGATCGACAGTTCGCCGCTGCGCCGGCCCGCACGGCCGCCGGCCAGCTTCGCGATGCGCGCGGCCAGCCAGGCCAGTCCGCCCTGCGCGCGAACGAGCGCCGCGAGACCGCCGATCAGCAGCGACAGCAAGGTGATTTCGAACATGCCCTCGAAGCCTGCATAGATGTCGTTGCTGAACGCCGTCGGCGTATAGCCGCCCTTGAGCAGCAGCCCGGCCAGGCCGGCCAGCAGCAGGCCGACGCTGAGCACGACGAGCACGTCCACGCCGATCAGCGCAAGCACGAGCACGACCAGATACGGCATGGCCAGCCACGGCGAAGCCGGCGGCACTTCGGGCGTGGCCGTGCCGCGGCCGAGGAAGGCGAGCAGGACCAGGCAGGCCAGCGCGGCCGGCAGCCCAAGCCAGAAATTCGCGCGGAACTTGTCGCGCATGCTGGCGCCCTGCAGGCGCGACGCAGCGATTGCCGTGTCGGAGATAACCGACAGGTTGTCGCCGAACGTCGCGCCGCTGAGCACGGCGCCCAGCGCCAATGCGGGCTCGATGCCGGCCGCTTCGGCCACGCCGAGCGCAATCGGCGCGACCGCGGCGATCGTGCCCATCGACGTGCCCATGGCCAGTGCGACGAAGCCGGCGACGAGGAACAGGCCCGGCAAGGCCAGCCAGGCCGGAATAGCGTTCAAGGTCAGCCAGACCACGGCGTCGACGCCGCCGATAGCCTTGCTGACCGTCGCGAACGCGCCGGCCAGCAGGAAGATCAGGCACATCAGCATGACGTCGCCGTTGCCCATGCCGGCCAGGAACGTATCGAGCGGCCGTTCGCGCCGGCCGAGCCACAACGCCAGCGCGATCGCCGGCAGGATCGCGACCGGCGCGCGCAGCTGATAGAAGGCGTCAGCGTGGCCCTGCACCGTGAACCAGATGCCGGTGCCGAGGAACAGGGACAGGAAGACGCCGAGCGGCAGCAGCGCCCGGGCCGAGACCGGAGAAGACATGGCGGTTCCAGAAATCGAAGGCGCAACGCGCCGTGCTGCACAGCAGCATAGACGGCTGGACGGCTGGATAGAAATGTCCTCGCCTCGCACTCTTATGCTGATTCGAACATATGCGCCGCCACTGTGCGGCTGCGCCGATGCCGGTGCTCCGCACGATCGAGCTCGATTTCGAAGCCCGGCCTCGGCCGTCGAGTGGACTTACCCGGGCAGCGCCGCGCGATCGAGGTCGGCGATTGCGATACGGAAATGCTGCTCGATCGACTTGCCGGGTTCGGCGTTGGCGGCGCGCTGCAGTGCCGCGACCACTTCGCCGTCATGGTGCAACCGCGGTCGCCGGAGAAATGCGATCAGCGCCAGCTGCCGGCTGCGTGCCAGCGGGCTATTGAAGCCGGCCAGCACTACGTCGCGGCCCATATCGGGGAAGCGCGTCAGCAGTTCGAGCACGAGCTCCAGCACGACCAGCTGCGCATAGGCAGCGTCGTCGTGCTGCAGCGATTCCGGCGCGAGCACCACGGCGCTGCTGCCGTCGTCGTCGGCTTGGGCAGCGATCCGGGCGAGCGGCAGCACTCGACCGGCCAGTGCGACGAGGGCCGTCGTACGCTCGGCATCGGCGTCGCAGGCACACTTGAACCAGCGCTGCGGGGCTTCGGGTTTGTCGATCAGCCGCTGCCAATGCAGCGCGGCGCAGTTGCGACCCAATGCATCTGCCGCTTGCGCCGCCGTATGGAAAACGTTGTCGTCGTTGCTGGCCAGCCCGGCGTCGACCAGAGACGTCCATTGGGGCTGTGTCATGCAGCGCCATGCGGATTCGGCGCAGGCGCTGCGGCTGGCGTCGGTCCAGCCCTCGCGTGCGCGCGCCGCCGCATTCCAGTCGTCGCGCAGCACGTAGACGCGGATCGCGGCCAGCGTATGGAAATGCGCCAGGCTGTGCGGTGCCCGCCGGTCCATCTGCCAGAGGAAGGCGGCGACCGCATCGGCGGCATGCGCATAAGGTTTGGCACGGTACGGATAACCGTCTGCGACGAGTGCATGCACGCCGGCCGCGGCCTCGTCGAAGGCCGCGGCGCCGATGTCCGGCTCCGCGAGCACGCGATGCGGCGCGACGTACTCGGCGGATCGCGGCGACAGTTGGCGCCGCATCCACTCGAGATACAGCCAGACCAGAACGATCAGGCTGGGCAGCATCCACCAGAGCCCGTTCATCGCGGCAGGCTCTACGACACCACGCTACGCCGCCTTGTCCGACGCCGCCTCGACTGCCGCGGGAGTCTTGGGCTGCGGCGCGAGCTTGAGGATGCCGTGGCGGATTTCGCGGCTCAGGATGACCTTCGCATCCTTGGCCACGACGACCAGTGCCGCATCGAAATCGAGCTTGCCGGCATCGTCGGTCCAGATCACCTTGCGTTCGCGCAGCTGCTGGATGAAGCCCTTGAACAGCGACTTGTCGAAGAACTCCGGCGCATTGAGCTCGTGCAGCAGGGTCAGGCGCTGCGCGGTCAAGGTGCAGAGGTTTTCCAGCTCGGCCGCGCTGATCGTATGCGGTCCATGCTTCACGAGCACGGCGATCGCGATGTAGTAGCGCTCGAACGCCTGCAGCAGGCTGTGCGCGAGGGTGCGCAGCTGGAAAGCCGCATCGCCCTGGCCGGCGCCGCGGTTCAGCACGCGGCCTTCGGCGTCGAGCGACAGCACGCCGCGGCGGACGAAGAACTCGATGGTGGCCTGGATGCGCTCGATGAAGCCGGCTTCGTCCCAGGGCAGGAACAGTTCGGACTGGATGAACGGATAGATCAGCCGCGACAGGCGCTGCAGCGAGGCGCGCGCCATGCGCCGGTTGTTGATGAAGCAGCAGGCGATCCAGGCCGACGCCGCGAACAGATGCAGCACGTTGTTGCGGAAGTAGGACAGTAACGTCGCCTGCTTGCCCTCGCTGGTCAGCACGTCGCCGAGCGGATGCCGGATGCGGCGTATCCACTGCATCTTCTCGCCGTAGGCGATGATCTCGCGCGGCGACATCGTCGTCAGCGTGATGCGCTCGGCATACGGCAGCTCGGCGAGCAGGCTCTTGTACAGATCCAGCTGCGCGATCAAATCGGACTCGGCCATCGCATGCTTGGGCGTGGCCAGCAGCGCGACGGCGAGCAGGTTGATCGGATTGACGTCGGCGGCGCCGTTGATGCTGACCTGGATGCGCTCGGCCAGCGCATCGACGCTGCGGTTGAACCATTCGGGCTTTTCCTCGCCGGCGCTCGCGCGCCAGTCCGGTGCCTGCTGCTGCAGCAGGTCCTCGAGGAACACCGGCTCGCCGAAATTGACCGCGACGCGGCCGTAGTGCTCGCGCAGCTTCTTCACCGAACGCAGCAGGCCGAACAGCGATTCCTTCTGCTTGGCCTGGCCCGACAGCTCGCCGATGTAGCTGTTGCCCTCCATCAGCTTCTCGTAGCCGATGTAGACCGGCTGGAACACGACCGGCCGGCGCGATTCGCGCAGGAAAGCGCGCAGGGTCATCGCGATCATGCCGCCCTTGGGCTGCAGCAGACGGCCGGTGCGCGAGCGGCCGCCCTCGATGAAGTACTCCATCGACACGCCGCGCGCGAACAGCTGGCTCACGTATTCGGTGAACACGGCCGAATACAGCGCATTGGCCTTGAAGCTGCGGCGCAGGAAGAACGCGCCGCCGCGGCGCAGCAGCGGCCCGACCAGCGGCAGGTTGAGATTGACGCCGGCGGCGATGTGCGGCGGCACGATGCCGTTGGTGTAGAGCAGCCAGCTCACGAGCAGATAGTCGATATGGCTGCGATGGCAGGGCACGTAGATGATTTCGTGGCCCGGCGCGACCGCACGCACGCGGTCGAAGTGATGCATGGTGACGCCGTCGTACAGCTTGTTCCAGAAGCTCGACAGCAGGAACGACAGCGAGCGCACGACCGGGTGCGAATAGTCGGCGGCGATTTCCACGGCGTATTCGTGCGCGCGGCGCATCGCCTGCTCGCGCGTCAGCGATTCCTTGACGGCGGTCGTATTGATGACTTCCTGCACCGGCTCGGCGTTGACCACCGCGTCGACGACCGTGCGCCGGTGCGACAGGTCGGGGCCGATGACGGCGGCGCGGATGCGGCGGAAATGCGCGCGCAGCACGCGGGAGATCTTGCGCACCGTACGCTCGCGCGGCTGGCCCTGTTCCTCGGCCAGCACGCTGCGCAGCGATACCGGAGTGGAAAACTGCACATGGGTATCACGGCCGTTGAGCACCAGGCCGAGCACGCGGCGGAAGCGGCCGACCACGACCCAGTTTTCCGAGAACAGCACGCTGAACCAGCCGGACTGCCGGTTCGGCGCGCGGCCGACGAAGATCGACACCGGGACCAGCTGCACGTCCTGGTCCGGCAGCAGGTCGAGCTGGGCGATCAGTTCGGCCAGCGGCTGCATTGGCGGTTTGCGCCGGGCCGGATTCCAGAACAGGCTGTTGCGCATCGAGGTGGCGAAGTAGCTGCGCTTGCGCCGCGTGGAAACGTTCTGCAGCGGAATCAGCGCCGACGGCATGCCGGCTTCGCGGCAGGCCTGTTCGAGGATCAGCGCGTCGGACAGGCCGTAGCGCTCGGTCACGTAGCACACCGGCACGCCCGGCAGCAGCAGGCTGCGCGGAGTGGCCGGGTCGGGTTTGATGCGGATCCAGGATTCGAGCAGGCGGCCGAACAGGCGCAGTCGCCAGGGCACGCGCGGCGCGGCGTCTTCGCGCGCGGAGGGAGTGATGTCGTCCATGGCGCGGATTGTAACCGCCACAAAAACGAACGCCGCCCGTGGGCGGCGCTCGTTGCGTTAGCGGCGCGTTAAACCGCCGCGGAAAAACCCGATCAGCCTTCGCTGGCGGCCGGCGCGGCGGCGGCCGGGTCGGCCGGAACCTCGTCCTTCTTCTTGAGGCTTTCCATCATTTCCTTGCCGTACCAGCGCTCGCCGACCTTGACCATGTCGCTTTCGGCGGTCAGCGGGGTGTTGAGCAGCGAGTAGCTGATCTTGACCTTGGCGCTGCTGGCGTCCGAAGACGTCGTCTCGGCCTTGATCGAGTCCAGGGTCTGGTCGATCGAGAAGCCGTACAGCGCGAGCACGTCCTTGAGGCCCAGATAGGCCACGCCGAACTTGCTCATGGCCTGCTCGTAGCTCAGCGCGCGCGCTTCGTCGAGGGTCTTGAGATTGATCTTGCGCGCGGTGTCGCAGACGATCTTGATCGACTTCTGCGCCAGCGCCGGATCGGTGAACTTGGCGGTCGTGACCCAGTTGCCCAGCGCATCGACGGCCTGGCTGGCCTGCAGCTTCTGCGCTTCGGTCAGTTCCTGGTTCTGCTGGATCGAGCCCTGGATGATGCCCTTGCCCATGGCGACCATCATCGGCATCTGCTGCGCCATCTGCGCATCCATTTCCTTGAGCTTGGGTTCCAGCTCGGCCCAGAGCTTGCCTTCGGCGTCCGGCGCGGTCAGCTTGGCCATGTTCTCGGCAAACTTGGCCTTGTCTTCTTCGCTGGCCGGTTCCTTGTTCATGTCCTTGGCGTAATCGGCCTTGGCCTTGGCGTATTCGTCAGGCGGCAGCACGCTCTGCATCAGGCCGTCGATGTTGCCGGACTTCAGATGGCCGATCGAAGCCATGATGGCGCCGTCGGGCGTGGCGGCGGCCTTGGCCGCGGCGGCCGGCGTCGGAGCTGCCGGCGGCTCGTTCTTGCCACAACCGACCAGGGCGATTCCGAGAGCCGCGGCCAGCGCGATGCGAGCAAATTTCGTGGACATGTCTTTCCCCAAGGGTTTGATGGTGAAACAGCGACGCACTCTAGCCGAGTGCGTTTATGCATTCCAGCAACATACTTAGACGTTCAGCGCGGATTTCCCCCGCCGCAGACAAAGAAAAGCCCGGATGTTCTTGCGAACGATCCGGGCGAATCCGGCAGAACCGGAGGGGGAATCGCATTGTTCAGCGCGGTCGGCTATGTGGAGTTATTGCCGCGCCTGCTCAGGTACGGCGTGCATCGTACTGGCTGAATCGAGTTAATGCAACTCCTCACGATACTGTTGCTATCTATTTGAATTAAAGCAACTTTCAGAAGCGCTCCGATCTTGTCCGGGCGACCGGCTCAGCCGGCTGAATGCGCCAGCGTATCGGCGATCGTCTGCTGGATCGCCAGCGCCGCGGCGCGCGGGTCGGCGGCCTGGCGTATCGGCCGGCCGACGACGATGTAGTCGGCGCCGGCGGCGAAGGCCTCGGCCACGTCCAGCGTGCGCTTCTGGTCGTCGCTGTTGCCGATCGGGCGTATGCCCGGGCAGACCGTGATCAGTGCGTGGTCGACCTCGCGCCGCAGCGCCGGCACTTCCAGGCCCGAGGACACCACGCCGTCGCAGCCGGCCGCGAGCGCGGCCCTGGCGCGCGACAGCACGAGGCGCTCGGCATCGCACTGGAAGCCCAGATCGTCGAGATCGTGCTGGTCGAGGCTGGTCAGCGCGGTCACCGCGAGCAGCTTGATGTCGCCCTTGACCGCGGCCGCCGCGCGCATCATGCCGTCATTGCCGTGGATGGTGCAGAAGGTCACCGGATAGCGCGTCAGGCCCCTGACCGCCGAGGCGACCGTCGCTGGCACGTCGAAGAACTTCAGGTCGACGAAAATGCGCTTGTCGCGCGCGGCCAGGTCGGCGAGCACCTGGAAATACTCGCCGCTGGTCAGCAGTTCCATGCCGATCTTGTAGAAGCTCACGGCGTCGCCGAGGCGTTCGATCCACTCCAGCGCCTCGGCGCGCGTGGGCACGTCCAGGGCGAAGATCAGGCGGTCATGCACGGCGATGTTCTTGGCGACGTAGCTCATGATGTCCTCAGTCGGTGCGCAGCGCGTCGCGCCGGATCTGATGCTTGGTCGGCGCATCCGCGCCGCGCTGGTTGCCGAGCACGGCGCTGTCCCAGGAACCGTAGGTCGGATTGGGCAGCATGAACCAGCGCTCGCCGAACCACGCCTCGTAAGGCCTGGTCGCGTCGGCGCGCGCGGCGACGGTGTTGTTGTCCACGTCGATGAAATCGCCGAGCTGGTCGCCGATCATCGCGAGCACGCGATAGCGCCGGCCGATCAGCTCGCGCCGGCAGCCCTTGTCGCTGCCGTTGGCTTCGCAGCCTTCGACGACGGTGCCCAGGCCGAGGAACACGTTCTCCTTGTCGGCGACCGGGAAGCCGGCGCTGCGCAGGTTGGCCAGGGTGGCCTCGTTGAGATGCTGGGCACGATTGGTCAGATAGAACACGGTCACGCCCTTGAGGGCGGCGGCCTTGGCGAATTCCAGCGCGCCGGGCATGGGCCGGGCGACCTGCTCGCGGCACCACTGGTCCCAGCTGAATTCGTCGAATTCCTTGCCGTCGCGGATCAGGCGCGCCTGGTAAGGCGAGTTGTCCAGCACGGTCTCGTCGACGTCGACGATGACCGCGGGCTTGAGCCCGCGGGCCGGCTTCTTGCGCTCGCCCTTGGGCAGCGCGTCCCAGTCTTTCTGTTTCAGCGCGACGGCGATCTGGCGCGTGGCCTGGGCATAGATGCCGCGATAGCTCATGTCGTGTTCGACCGTGCCCTGTGTCCAGAGGGTCGCGTTGAGATTGGTCTCGGCATAAGTCAGCGCCGGTGCCTTGGGCGGTTCGGGCTCGACCGGCGCGGTCGAGCGCGGCGGTTGTGCGGCGCAGGCGACGAGCAGCAGCGGCAGCAGGAGGGCGAGTCGTTTCATCGCGGAAGGCTCCGGTAGGCAGCAGGCCGGCGATTCTAGCGGGTTGACACCGGGCTGGTCTGTCGGGCGTGACGCGGCAGCGCCGCGCCGCTCAGTCGGCGAGCAGGTTCGCCAGCCGCGCCAGATGCGCCGCAGCCACGTCCTTGCGCGCCTGCGCGTCCTGCTCGGCGTCGCGGCCGTCCCAGTGCAGATCCTCGGCCGGTATCTCGGCAAGGAAGCGACTGGGTTCGTTGCGCAGGATTTCGCCGAAGCGCCGCGAGCGCGCCGCATAGCTCAGGCACAGGCGTTCCTTCGCGCGCGTGATGCCGACGTACATCAGGCGGCGTTCCTCGTCGAGGCGCCCCTCCTCGAGGCTGCCCTCGTGCGGCAGCTGGCCGTCCTCCACGCCGACGATGAAGACGAAGCGGAACTCCAGGCCCTTGGCGCCGTGCAGGGTCATCAGGCGCACGGAATCGCCGGGATCGTCGCGGTCGGAGTGGGTCAGCAGCGCGAGCTGCGCGGCGAGATCGCCGGCGCTGGACGCGCCCTTCTGCATGGCGCGGAACCAGTCGGCCAGTTCGGTCAGGTTGTCCAGGCGACGCTGGCGCGCGGCCGGATCCTTGATCTCGGCGGTCAGATGTTCCGCATAGCGCGTGCGGCGCACGAGTTCGTCGACGAGCTCGGACGCGGCGAGCTCGCGCGAACGCGAGCGCAGCTCGGCGATCAGCTCGGCGAAACCGGCCAGCGACGAGGCCGAGCGTGGCGCGAGCTGCTTGAGCACCGCGTCGCTGCGCGCGGCTTCGAGCAGCGACGCGTGGCGCTGCTGGGCCAGTTCGCCGAGCTTTTCCAGGGTCGTCGCGCCGATGTCGCGACGCGGCACGTTGGCGATGCGCAGGAACGCCGAGTCGTCGTCGGGATTCGTGATCAGGCGCAGATAGGCCAGCACGTCCTTGACCTCGCCGCGGTCGAGAAACGCCGTGCCGCCGCTGATGTGATACGGCACGCGCGCCAGTCGCAGCGCCTTTTCCAGCGCGCGCGACTGGTGGTTGCCGCGGTACAGCACGGCGAAATCCTGCCACTTGGACTTGCTCTTCTCGGCCAGGTGGGTCAGGTCGGCGGCGACGCGTTCGGCTTCGTGCTCGCTGTCCTTGCATTCCATGACGCGGATCGGCGGGCCTTCCGGCAGGTCGCTGAACAGCTGCTTGAGATGCTTGTGCGGGTTGTTCGCGATGAGCTTGTTCGCCGCGCGCAGGATGCGCTTGGCGCAGCGGTAGTTCTGTTCGAGCTTGACCACCTTGAGGTTCGGGTAGTCGCGCGCGAGGTCGTCGAGATTTTCCGGGTTCGCGCCGCGCCAGGCATAGATGGACTGGTCGTCGTCGCCGACCGCGGTGAACGCGCCGCGTGGCCCGCAGAGATTGCGGATCAGCCGGTACTGCGCCGAGTTCGTGTCCTGGTATTCGTCGACGAGCAGGTAGCGGATGCGTTCCTGCCAGGCCGTGCGCGTGTCGGCATCCTGCTCGAGCAGGGTCAACGGCAGGCGGATCAGATCGTCGAAATCCACCGCGTTGAATGCGTTGAGGCGCTTCTGGTAGCCCTCGTAGAGCTGCGCGGCTTCGAGTTCGCGCGGGCTGCGCGCCGCGGCCAGCGCCTGGGCCGGATCCAGGCCGTTGTTCTTGGCCGTGGACACGAGGTTGCGCAGCGCCCAGAGCTGGTCGGATTTCAGCCCCTTCGGCAGCAGGTCCTTGATGATGGATTCGCCGTCGTCGGCGTCGAGGATGGAAAAGCCGCGCTTGAGGCCGAGCTTGGCGTGCTCGATCTGCAGGAATTTCAGGCCCATTGCGTGGAAGGTGCAGACGGTCAGCGCCTCGGCTGCGGCGCCGGACACGAGCTTGCCGACACGTTCGCGCATTTCGCGCGCGGCCTTGTTCGTGAACGTGATCGCGGCGATCTTCGCAGCCGGCAGATTGCGCCGCGATACCAGGTGGGCGATCTTCTGGGTAATGACGCTGGTCTTGCCGGAGCCGGCGCCGGCAAGCACGAGCAGCGGGCCGTCGCAATAGTCGACGGCGGCGCGTTGGGCGGGATTGAGCATGGCGGTACTTCTGTGGCTCGGCGGCGCCGGCGGCTGCGGCGCGGGCCGCCTATTCTGCCCGCGGCGGCGGTTCGCTCAAAGCCTTGCGTCTGCCGCTATCATGCCCACCCGCCCGCGTCGATACGGCCATGGCCAAGCTCTACTTCTACTACTCGGCCATGAACGCCGGGAAGACCACGACCCTGCTGCAAAGCGCCCACAACTATCACGAGCGCGGCATGCGCACCCTGATCTACACGCCGCGGCTGGACGATCGCTTCGGCGAAGGCGTGGTCGCCTCGCGCATAGGGCTCAAGGCGGACGGCCGCATCTTCGAGCGCGACGACGATCTGCTCGCGATGACGCGCGACGACGTCGCCGCGAACGGCGCACTGAACTGCGTGCTCGTCGACGAGGCGCAGTTCCTCAGCAAGGCGCAGGTCTGGCAGCTGACCGAGATCGTCGATGCGCTGCACATTCCGGTGCTGGCCTACGGCCTGCGCACCGATTTCCGCGGTGAACTGTTCGAAGGCAGCCAATACCTGCTGGCCTGGGCCGATTCCTTCACCGAAATCAAGACCATCTGCCATACCGGCCGCAAGGCCACGATGGTCGTCCGCGTGGACGAGCATGGCCGCGCCGTGACGCAGGGTCCGCAGGTCCAGATCGGCGGCAATGACCGCTATGTCTCGGTCAGCCGCGCCGAGTTCAAGAAGATCACGAGCGGCGAAGGCCGCATCGAACTCAAGCAGGCCGAGCTGCCGCTGTAGCGGCAGCCCGGCGCAAGCTTCACTGCTTGACCAGTTCGACGCGGCGGTTCTTCGCGCGGCCGGCTTCGTCGGCATTGCTCGCCACCGGCGCAGCGCTGCCCATGCCCTGGGCGAGCAGGCGGTCGGCGGCGACGGCGTAGCTGCCGGTCAGCGCGGCGACCACGGCGTCGGCGCGCTTTTTGGACAATTCCAGATTGTAGGCGGCACCGCCCTGGTTGTCGGTATGTCCGGCGACGACGAGCTTGAGCGCGGCGTCGGCCTTCAGCAGCGCGGCGATCTCGTCGAGCTGCGGTCTGGATTCGGGCTTGAGTTCGGCCTTGTCGAAATCGAAATAGATGCCGTACAGCGCGACCTTGCCGCTGCTGGCGATGGCCTGGGCCATTTCCGAGGCCTTGACCGTGACCATCTTCTGCTCGCGCGCCTTGGCTTCCAGGGTGACGACGACGGCGACCGTGCGC
The DNA here is from genome assembly GCA_001725155.1 of Lysobacteraceae bacterium SCN 69-320. Classification (GTDB taxonomy): domain Bacteria; phylum Pseudomonadota; class Gammaproteobacteria; order Xanthomonadales; family Rhodanobacteraceae; genus Tahibacter. The sequence goes on from MEFP01000004.1 coordinate 136,633, forward strand.
TCGTTCAGCGCCTTGCAGTACATGCTGTCGCGGGCCGTATAGGCCAGCACGGCGACGTGGGTTTCCGCGCCGGCGGCGGCGAACTTCGCGACACCGTAGCGCAGGTCGCCGAGGTCCATGTCGACGGCGCAGGCGGCGTTGCTGAAGCTCTCGGCGCTGATCGCGCTCTTCGGGAACAGGTAATTCAGCAGGCCCTGCTGGCCGCCGCCGTGGGTCACGCCGGAGGTCACGTCGCCGCCGCAATTCTCGGCCTTGCATTCGTACAGGCTCTGGCCGCCTTTTTCCTGCACGAGCTGCTGGTAGTTGCGCAGCACTTCCAGCGGGCTGCGGCCTTCGGGCAGCACGTAGACCGTACGCGTGAGCTTGCCTTCGAGGGAGGCCGACGCAGTGGTCTGCATCAGGCGGTTGTTCATGCCGTCGCGCTTTTCGTCGTCCGGATCCGGCGTCAGCACGGCCAGCGGCAGCAGCACCTCGTCATAGGCCTTGGCCTGCTGCTCGACGATGAACGCGCCTTCATAGCGGCCCAGGCCGGCCGGATCGGCGCTGCCGGGCTTGTCGGCCGTCGGCACGGTGGCGTCGGCGAACGCCGTGGCGGCGGCCAGACCGCCGAGCAGGATGAGCAGGAGACGCAGCGACATGGAACACCTCGACACAGGGCCAGGAGCGGCCGGTGCCTGGGCAATACGCAAGCCGGGGCGCAAGCATGAAATCGGCGCCGCGCGGCGCGCGGGCTCAGCGCTGGCAGCGCGGGCAGAAGAAGGTGCTGCGCTGGCCCAGGGTCACGGCCTTGACCGGTGTCGCGCAGGTCTTGCAGGGCTCGCCGGCGCGGCCGTAGACGAACAGCTCCTGTTCGAAATAGCCGGGCAGGCCGTCCGGGCTGATGAAGTCGCGCAAGGTCGTGCCGCCGCGGCGTATCGCATAGGCCAGGATGCGTTTGACCGCCTCGGCCAGCGCGCGATAGCGCGCCCGCGATACCTGGCCGGCTGCGCGCGCCGGATGGATGCCGGCGGCGAACAGTGCTTCGGCCGCATAGATGTTGCCGACGCCGACGACGATCTTCTGGTCCATCAGCAGCAGCTTCACCGCGCATTTGCGGCCGCGCGACACCTGCCAGAGATAGTCGCCGTCGAACGCGTTCGACAGCGGCTCGGGTCCGAGGCCGGCCAGCAGCGCATGCACCTCGCCGGGGTTCTGCCAGAGCTGGCTGCCGAAGCGGCGCGGGTCGGTGTAGCGCAGCACCTGGCCCGAGTCCAGGCACCAGTCGACATGGTCGTGCAGCCCCGGCGGCGTCGCTTCGGGCAGCACGCGCAACGAGCCGGACATGCCCAGGTGCAGCAGCGCGCTGCCGGCCCGGGTGTGCACGAGCAGGTACTTGGCGCGGCGTTCGATGTCGTCGAGCCGCTGGCCCGGCAGGCGCTCGCGCAGTTCGGCCGCGATCGGCCAGCGCAGCTGCGCCTGGCGCACGATCAGGCGTTCGACGCGGCGGCCGAGCAGATGCGGGGCGAGGCCGCGCCGCGTCGTTTCGACTTCGGGCAGTTCGGGCATCAGCGGGTCGCGGTCGCGGCGCCGGTCGTCGTGGCCGGCAACAGTTGCTGCATCTGGGGTTCGTCCAGCGGATACACCAGGGCCGGCGCTTCGCGCAGCGCGAGGTAGCGGCCGTCGTCGCGGCGCCAGAGACGGAACGTCAGGCGGCTTCCGTGCGCGTCGGCGAGCTCGACGACGATGGCTGCCGCTGCGGCCGGCCCGTCCGGCGCGACGACCTGGCTCGTCGTCACGCGGTTCCAGGCGGCGGCGAGTTCCGGATGATCGCGGCCGTCCACGCGCACCTGAGCGAGCTCGGCCAGCGGCGCGGCGAGGCGATGGTCGATCTCCGATTCCGCCGGCGCGAGCAGCCAGCCGCTGAAGCGGTCCGGCAGCAGCGCGATGCCGTCCGCCGTGCGCACGTAGCGGTCGCCGCGGATCGCATCGGTGACGCCGAATTCCAGGCGTTTTCCGCCGAGTTCGAGCAGGGCCTGCGGCGGCGCCAGGCCGATGCGCGCCGGATCGAAGCGGTCGGCCGCATGGCGCTGTCGCGGTGCGGCGGCCGGGATAGCGAGCAGGCGCGCGACCGCATCCTCGTGCGCCGGCATTGCATAGGGTTCGCGCATCCACCAGTGTCCGTCGCGGCGTTCGAACCGGCGCGCCGGCTTGTCGCCGGCGCTGACGCGCAGGTCGGTCAGATTGGCCGTGTCCACGGCAGCCAGCGGCTCGCCGAGGCTGGCCTGTTCGCGACGCACGACGATGCCGGCCGTCAGCGCAAGCAGGCCGACCGCCGCGGCCAATACGAGGTTCTGGCGCGTGCGCCGACGCATGCTCAGCGCCGGCGCCGACGGCGCCAGGCCGTCAGGCCGCCGATCGTCGCGAGCAGCAGCGGCAGCACGACGAGCAGGCCCAGACCGATCAGGGTCAGGCGCGTCTGCGACAGCTGGATCAGGCGGTCCGGCGCGCCGCGGTCGGGAATCTCGATCAGCGCATCGTCGGCCAGCAGCCAGTTGAATATGCGTTGGCCGAGTTCGCGATTGCCGCCGTTGCCGATGAAGCGATTGGACAGGAAATCGCCGTCGCCGATGACGACGGCGCGCTGCTCGCGCCGGTCCGGTCGCGGCGAGAGGCGCGACAGCGCGAAGCCCAGGTCAAGCGGGCCGCGCATTTCGTCGGTGTCCGGATCGAAGCGTATCGTCGCGCCGGATTCGCCGGCCTTGGGTATCGCGCCGGTTTCGTTCCAGCTCTGCGCGCCGCTGCTCAGCAGCGGCTGCACCTGCCAGCGCGGCTGGGTCAGCTGAGCCAGCGCGACGGCCTGCGGAAACAATGTCGTCGTTTCCAGGCCGCGCGTGATCGCATGATCGGGATAGCGGCTCAACGCGACGAAGCTCGGATCACCCAGGCCGAGGCTCGCACCGGCGCCGTCGACGAGCATGCCCGCCAGCAGGCGCACCGACAGCGCATCGGCGAGGTTCGCGAGGCCGGCGTTCTCGCCGGGTTCGGCCAGCCAGAGCACGGCGCCGCCGCGCTCGACCCAGTCGACGATTTCCGCCGCGACCGGCGCGGCCACGGCCGTGCGCGGATCGGCGATCACGAGCAGATCGGTGTTGTCGGGTATGCGCGCGCCGCTGCCGAGCACCAGCGGCACGCAGCGCACGCCCTGATTCAGCAGCAGCGCGGTGAATTGGGCCAGATCGGCGTCGGCCGTGCCGTCGGGCTTGCGTTCGCCATCGCCGGACAGGAACGCGACCATGCGCTCCTGCGTGCGCGACAGGCGCAGCAGGGCGTTGGAGAACTCCTGCTCGTTGACCCGCTGCAGCCGTTCGCTGCGGCCGCGGTAGCGCAGCTCGATCTCGCCGTCGACGCGCACGCCGAGCGCGCGCATCGCCGCCGGATCGCTGGCCGGATCGACGAACTGCAACGCGATGTCGGCCTTGTGTGCGCGGTAGCGGTCGAAGAATGCGGCGATCGCCGCGCGCAGATTGCCGCTGTCGCTGGCGTAGGAGGTGATTTCCACCGGCGCGTCCAGGCGCTGCAGCAACTGCACGGTCTGCGGCGCGAGTGACGCGTGCTGCGCGGCGCTCCAGTCGCTGCGGAATCCGAAGCGCGTGCTCAGGAAACCGATGAGTCCGGCCAGCGCGAGGCAGAGCAGCGCATGCAGCAGCCGGCCGAATCCGCCGCGCATCAGTCGGCGCTCCGCAGGCTGGCCAGCTGGCGCGCGGTCAGCGCGAGGAACACCGCCGTGACGAGGACGAACCAGACCAGGTCGACACTGGCGACCACGCCTTCGCTGAGCGGGCCGAAATGCGTCGGCAGCGCCAGCCAGTTGATCAGACTGTTGCTGACTCCGGCTGCGCGCGCGCCGAGGTCGACCACGCAGAAGACGATGTTGATCAGCAGCGCGAGTGCCGCGGCGAGCACAGGCTGAGCTGTCACGCTGGAGGCATACAGTGCGATCGCGGCGAGCGCGGCCGCATGCAGCACCAGCGCCAGGCCGTTGGCCGCGAGGCGGCCGAGATCGAGTTCGGTGCTGCCGTACAGGCTCAGCGGCAGCAGCGCGGTCAGCGCGATCAGCAGCAGCAGCCAGGCATACAGGCCCAGCCATTTGCCGACGGCGATCGCGCCGTCGCCGACGCCGGCGGCCAGCAGCAGGCTCAGGGAGTGTGCGCGGCGTTCGCCGGCGATGCTGCGCGAACCCAGCAGCGGCACGAGCACGATCAGCACGATCGCGAGCCAGCCCAGCGCGGGTGCGGCGACCTGGGCAGTTGCGCCGACGTGGGCCGCATTGCCGGTGCTTTCCTGCACGCGCAGGAAGCTGTCGAGGCGGCCCAGGAAGATCCAGGCCAGCAGGCCGATCACGCCGGCCAGCAGCAGCCACGACCAGGCCTGCACGCGCAGGCGGCGCCATTCATGGGCGGCGATGACCAGGGCGGCGCTCATGCGGCGGCAGAGTCGAGATCGGCGGCGATGCGCAGGAACAACTGCTCCAGGCGCGCGGTCTCGCCGGCCGTGACCGCCGCGTCATGGCGCAGCACGCCGCGATGCAGGATCGCGATGCGGTCGCAGCAGGCTTCGGCTTCGGCCAGCAGATGCGTGGACAGGATTACCGCATGATCGGCGCGCAAGGCGCGGATCAGCTCGCGCATGCGCAGCGACTGCACCGGATCCAGGCCCGAGGCCGGTTCGTCGAGCACGACCAGGGTCGGTGCATGCAGCAATGCCTGGGCAATGCCGACACGCTGCTGGAAGCCCTTGGACAGCTGGCCGATCAGACGCCGGCGCACCTCGCCGAGATCGCAGCGCTCGATTTCGCGACCGACGGCGGCAACGGTGTCGCGCCGCGGCAGGCCGTGCAGGCGCGCGCAGAACGTCAGGTATTCGTCGACCGCGAGTTCCGCATGCAGCGGCGCACGCTCGGGCAGATAGCCGATGCCGCGGCGCGCGAGTTCGGGCGCTTCGTAGAGATCCTGTCCGCCCAGCAGCACCTGGCCCGCATCGGGCGCGAGCACGCCGGCGATCATGCGCAAGGTCGTGGACTTGCCGGCGCCGTTGACGCCGAGCAGCCCCAGCACCTCGCCGCGCGCGACGTCCAGGCTCAAGGCGTCCACGACCCGGTGTCCCGCGAGCGTGCGCGAGATGCGGTCGGTGCGGAGTGCGGGAGCGGAGACGGGGTCGGCCACAGGGGCGCGATTGTGGCCACGGGCTGCGCGGGCCACAAGCACGCGATTCAGAATCAGGGAAAAAACGAACGTTTGCGCAGGTGGCACTTGGATTGCTTCACGTAGTCCCCACAAACGACGTCGCGTATAGTCTTCATCCTGCTTTCCCTCTTGCTGGTTACTTAACCTATGTTTAACGCCGTCATCGAGTTTCTGACCGGGGGCCTTACCCAGGCCAGTTGGCCCTGGCTGGTCGGTTACTTCATCCTGGTCACGCAGCTGACTATCTTCTCGGTCACCCTGTACCTGCACCGCAGCCAGGCGCACCGCGGCGTCGACTTCCATCCGGTGCTGAACCATTTCTTCCGCTTCTGGGCCTGGTTCTCCACGGCCATGGTCACCAAGGAGTGGGTCGCGATCCATCGCAAGCACCACGCCAAGTGCGAGACCGACGAGGATCCGCACAGCCCGGTCATCTTCGGCATCAAGAAGGTGCTCTGGGACGGCGTGGATCTGTACCGCCAGGCCCGGCGCCAGAGCGAGACCATGGACAAGTACGGTCTCGGCACGCCGAACGACTGGCTCGAGCGCCGCGTCTACTCGGCCATGCCCGAGGTTGGCCCGACGTTGATGCTGTTCCTGAACTTCGCGCTGTTCGGACTCTGGGGCGTCGTGATCTGGGCCTGCCAGATGATCTGGATCCCGTTCTGGGCTGCCGGCGTCGTCAATGGCCTCGGCCACTGGTGGGGCTACCGCAATTTCGAAAGCAACGACACCGCGACGAACCTGACCCCCTGGGGCCTGATCATCGGCGGCGAAGAGCTGCACAACAATCACCACGCGTTCCCGAGCTCGTCCAAGTTCGCGCTGCGCAAGTGGGAGCTCGACATCGGCTGGGTTGCCATCAAGTCGTTCGAAGCCGTCGGCCTGGCCAAGGTGCTGCGCGTCGCGCCGAGCCTGGACGTCCGCCCGAACATGCACCTGCCCGACAGCGATACGATCAAGGCGCTGATCGCGCACAAGTTCCAGGTCATGACCGACTACTTCGGCGGCGTCATCGTACCGACCCTGCGCGAGGAAGCGGCCCAGGCCGGCAACAACCTCAAGGCGCTGCCGCGCCGTATGCGGAAGGCGCTGTCCAACGGCGGCCGCTGGCTCGACAACGACGCGCGCGAGCGTCTGGGCCAGTGGGTCAAGGAACGTCCGACCATGGCCACCGTCATGGAATATCGCGGCCGCCTGCATGAGCTCATGGAAGGTCGCAACGGCGAAGCAATGCTCGAAGGCCTGAAGCAGTGGTGCCGCGAGGCCGAGGCCAGCGGTATCCGCGTGCTGCAGGAGTTCGCCGCGCGCCTCAAGGGCTACTCGCTGGTCGCCGCGCACTGAGTCAACGGCTTGTGTCTGGCAACAAAAAGGCGCCCTCGTGGCGCCTTTTTGTTGCGCGCGTCCGGATTGCTGGCGAATCAAATGTGACGGATTGCACGGAACCCCCGAGGCCTTACACAATGCGTCCCGCGCATGTCGCGCATAGGGGAAATTCCGTGAAAAAACTTACCGGCTTGCTGCTGGCGCTTGCTGCCGCCTTCGCCGCATCGGGTTCGGCCAGCGCCGACTCCAGCGATTCCAAGGTCGTCATCAAGAACAAGTCCGCCTGGGCCATCCACGAGCTGTACTTCTCGCCGACCGACGAACGCGAATGGGGCGCCGACCAACTCGGCAAGCACACGATCAATACCGGCGACAGCTTCACGCTCAACGGCATTCCGTGCCGCGCCTATGACGTGCGCCTGGTCGACGAGGACGGCGACGAATGCATCGTCGAGGACGTCGGTCTGTGCGCCAGCAGCAACACCTGGGTCATCAACGACGAAGACCTCGTCGGCTGCCAGGCCAAGACGCAGGAAGAAGACTGAGCTTCGCCCGCGTCGGCGCCGCACCGCAGCGCCGATGCCCGGCGGCGGCCATGGCTGCCGCCGGGCCGTTACACTCGCGCGTTTCCGCGCGGAGCGCCCGGCCGTGAATCTTCCCTCCCCTGCAGCCTCGACCGAATCGGCCAGCGCGCAGGAGCGCCGCGTCGCTTTCGAGAGCCTGCGCGAACGTACCGACGAGCTGGAGCTGATCATCTCGGGTATCAGCCTGCTCGCCCTGCTGGCGCTGCCGGGCTGGCTGTTCGAGCAATGGGTCAAGCTGGAGCTGCATGCCGAGGGCCAGCGCCATCTGCTGCTGTCGTTGGCCTTCCAGCTCGCCAGCGGTCTGAGCATGACCCTGGCCGGCGCGTTCCTGCTGCATCTGGCGGTGCGCGCCTACTGGGTCGGCCTGATCGGGCTCAAGGCTGCGTTTCCGGCCGGCATACGCTGGGAGGCGATCCGCAGCATCGGGCCGATCACGCGCGAATATCACCGGCGCACCGTGGTCGACCTGGAGTCGGCCATCGACGCAGCCGACCGCGTCGCCTCCATCGTATTCGCGCTGGTCAGCCTGGTCGCGCTGTCGGTGTTCTGGATAGGCGTGCTGCTGGCGTTGCTCACCTTGCTGGCGATCGGGGTCAGCGCGCTGTTCGATACCCGCCTTGAGCCCAGCGCCGAGATCGGCGCGATGGGCTTCGTTGCACTGTCCGTGCTGGTCGTCCTGCCGCAGCTCATACTGGACAACGCCTGGCTGTCGCGCCGTCTGTCGGAGTCGCAATCGCCGGCGCCCTGGCGTCGCCGGCTCGTCGAGATCCTCGTGCGGCTGCAGAGCGTGCTGATTCCCCAGCGGCTCGTGCTGCCGGTACAGCTGTCGCTGGAAAGCAATATGCCGCGCTGGGGCTTCACCCTGGTGTTCCTGCTGCTGGTCGGCGGCAGCGCGTTGCTCGGGCGCGTGCAGGAAAACGCCGTGCGCGAGTTCGCGCTCGTGTCGAGCTATGCCTATTTCGGCGATGCCGATGCGGATGAAGGACTGCGCAGCGCGCACTACGAAAACCTGCGCAGCCCGCACGATGTGCTCGCGCGCGTGCCGATGATTCCGGCCGACATGGTCGCCGACGGCCATCTGCGCCTGTTTCTGCCATATCTGCCCGATCGCGACAATGCGAGCCTGCGCGCGCGCTGCGCCGCGGCCGAACAGCGCGCGCAACGGCAGAGCTGTCTGGCCGGGCTGTGGCAGGTCGAGATCGACGGGAAGGCGGTCGGCCTCGGCGAATTCCTGCTGGCCGAGCGGCGTGATCTCGGTCAGCGCGGACTGCAGGGCTATCTGAGCCTGGCCGGCTTCGCGCCGGGCCGCCACGAACTGCGCGTGCACTGGAACGGCACGGTGGCTCCGGTCCGGCCCGGCGCCAGGGCGCCGGAATATCGCATTCCGTTCTGGTTCTCGCCGCCGTTTCAGCAGGACCTCGCGCCGGCACCGTAGCGGCGACGCCGCGCCAGCCGCACTCCGGCATGGCCCGGGAAGAGATCTGATCGGAAGGATTCGCACTCGCCGAACCGTAACATCGCGGTCTTCGCGCGGGCAAAAAAAAAAGAACCCGCCGGGCGGCGGGTTCTTCGGGGTCCTGCAATTACTTGATCTTGGCTTCTTTGTACGCCACGTGCTTGCGGATGACGGGGTCGTACTTCTTGACTTCCATCTTGTCCGGCGTGTTCTTCTTGTTCTTGTCGGTGGTATAGAAGTGGCCGGTGCCGGCGGTGGAGATCAGGCGGATCTTGTCACGCTTGGATGCCATGGTTCAGTCTCCTCAGATCTTCTCGCCCCGAGCGCGCAGCTCGGCGACGACGACCTCGATACCCTTCTTGTCGATGGTACGCAGGGCGTGGTTGGAAAGGCGCAGCTTGATCCAGCGGTTCTCGCTCGGCACCCAGAAACGGCGCTCGTGCAGGTTCGGCAGCCAGCGGCGGCGGGTCTTGTTGTTGGCGTGCGAGACGTTGTTGCCGCTCAGCGCACCCTTGCCGGTAACTTGGCATTTACGGGCCATACGTACCTCATCAATGTCGGTTGTGCCGCCCTTGGCCAGGGCGGTATCGGCCAGCGGCATGCAGGGCACGCCACGCGTAGCTGGAAGGCGCTTGCGTCAGTGGAACTGCGCGGAAAGCCGGAACGCGTGCCGGAATTCCTGGCCCGGGTCAGTCGGGCGCCGCAAAGCGAGCCGCGCTTTATAGCAGGCGGCGGCGGTCCGGGCAAGTCGCGGGCGCGGCGGAGGCCGCCGGCCAGGCCCGGCTGGCGCTGACTGGACTTCACCGAGTTATGGGATACTCCCGCTCCTTTTCCCCAAGATCGAACCGGAGACAACCATGTCCGACAACGCCGCCAACGGCCAGGCGCCTGCCCAGCCGCAGCTGTCCGTACAGAAGCTCTACATCAAGGATTCCTCGTTCGAGGCGCCGGCCGCTCCGCACATCTTCCAGGAACAGGGTCAGCCGCAGATCCAGCTGCAGCTCGGTCAGCAGGTCAATGCACTGGCGCCGGAAGTGTTCGAAGTCGTGCTCAGCGTGACGGTGACCTGCAAGCTCGGCGAAAAGACCGCCTACCTCTGCGAAGTGCAGCAGGCCGGTATCTTCGGCGTCGCCGGTTTCGACGATGCCAACCGCGATGCGGTGCTCGGCAGCTACTGCCCGAACGTGCTGTTCCCGTACGCCCGCCAGGCCATCTCCGACATGGTCCAGGGCGGCGGCTTCCCGCCGTTTTTCCTGCAGCCGATCAATTTCGACGCGCTGTACGCCGAAGCTCTCGCGCGGCGCGCCGAAGGCGGCGCCGATGCGCCGGCTCTGAACGCCTGAACGCAATGAGTGCGCAGTCCCGGGTTGCCGTCCTGGGTGCCGGCTCCTGGGGAACCGCACTGGCCAGCCTGCTCGCGCGGCATGGCGTCCATACCACCTTGTGGGGACGCGATGCCGCGGCGATGCAGGCCATGGCCGAAACCGGCCGCAACGCGCGCTACCTGCCGCAGAGTCCGCTGCCGGACAAGCTGAATTTCAGCGCCGACCTCGCCGCCAGCGTGGCCGACGTGGACTGGATCCTCGTCGTCACGCCGAGCCATGCCTTCCGCGAACTGATCGAAACGCTCGCGCGCCTGCCGGCCCGCTTTCGCGGCCTGGCCTGGGCCACCAAGGGTTTCGAGCCCGGCACGGGCCGTTTCCTGCACGAACTCGTCGAAGAAATCCTGCCGGGCCAGCCGGCCGCCGTCGTCACGGGCCCGTCGTTCGCGCGCGAGGTCGTCGACGGCCTGCCGACTGCCGTGACCGTGCATTCCGACGATGCCGACTTCGCCCAGACCGTTGCCGAACAGCTGCATGGCCCGACGTTCCGCGCCTATACCGGCAGCGACATGCTCGGCGCCGAGCTCGGCGGCGCGATGAAGAACGTGCTGGCCGTCGCGACCGGCGTCGCCGACGGCATGCAGCTCGGTCTGAATGCGCGCGCCGGCCTGATCACGCGAGGCCTCAACGAGATGCTGCGTCTGGGCGTCGCGCTCGGCGCACGCGCCGAAACGCTGATGGGTCTGGCCGGTCTCGGCGATCTCGTGCTGACCTGTACCGGCGACCTGTCGCGCAACCGCCGCCTCGGTCTTGCGCTGGGCCGCGGCACGCCGCTCGCGCAGGCCGTGGCCGAAATCGGTCAGGTCGTCGAAAGCGTGCAGACCGTCGACGAAGTCATGCGCCTGGCCGAACGCCATGGCGTGGAGCTGCCGATCGCGCAGAGCGTGCAGCGCGTGCTGCACGAGGAAATCACGCCGCCCGAAGGCCTGCGCCTGCTGCTCGCGCGCGAGCAGAAGCCCGAATATCCCGAATCGTTTCCGTAACGCGCCGGCATCCGGCGCGGCCGTATCCGGCATCGCGGCGGCGGCGGCTCACGCCGCCGCCGCGATGACTGCGATCACGGCTTGGCTTTGGTCTTGGCCTTGTCCAGCGCCGCCTGCACCGAGCCCGTCGTGATCGGGTGATAGCCCGGGCGAGCCTTGGCGAACACGCCTTCGGCGAAGGTCAGTCCGTCCGGTGTGGTCATCAACGCTTCCCAGGTCGGCATGATGAGCTTGCGCCGGCCGATCGCGATCAGGAACTTCTCGATTTCCGGCCGCGCGGCGGTGTAGCCGCTGCGTACGGTCAGCGGGTACCAGCGTTGCGCGATCTCGCCGTTGGCCGTGCCGCTGAAGTGCAGTGCCGCGTCGAGGTCGGCGAGCTGCTTCGCGTCGAGTTTCTGCGGCAGCCCTTCGAGGAAATGCACGGTTTCCAGAGTGCCCCATTTCGCCGCGGCCAGCGACGCCGCATCGCGCTTGCCGGCCTGCCAGTCGGTGCGCGCCGCGTCGATCTTGTCGAAGCGTGCCGACTTGGCCGCGACGGCCGTGGCCGGCAGGCCCGGCTGCTTGAGCCAGGCGTCGATTTCTTCCGCCTTGACCTTGCCCGGATGCTTGTCGATGAGGTTCTTCTGCAGATAGGCGACGAAGGTGTCGCTGTCGACGCTCTGGAACGCGTGCTGATCGAACCAGCTGCGCAGGAACGCGTCGAAGGTCGCGCGGCCGAAGCGCTGTTCGAGGAAGCTCAGGAACCAGGCCCCCTTGATGTAGGCGACCTGGGTCAGCGCTTCGTCGGGATCTCGGCCGGCCAGCGGCGCGAGCATCAGCAACTGGTCGGCCGGCGCCAGCTCGGCCATTTCCTGCTTGAGGCCGAACTGGCTGATCACGTCTTCCATGTCGGCCTGCTCGCGGCCGTAGACGGCCTCGACGATGCGGTTCTCGACATAGCTCGTGAAGCCCTCGTTGAGCCAGATGTCCTTCCAGCTCGAATTGGTCACGAGGTTGCCCGACCAGGAATGGGCAAGCTCGTGCGCAACCAGCGAAGTCAGGCTCTTGTCGCCGACGATGACGGTCGGCGTGGCGAAGGTCATGCGCGGGTTTTCCATGCCGCCGAACGGAAAACTCGGCGGCAGCACGAGGATGTCGTAGCGGCCCCAGCTATAGTCGCCGTAGAGCTTCTCGGTCGTGGCGATCATCTTCTCGGTGTCTTCGAATTCCTTGGCCGCCTTCTCGACCATGGACGGCTCGGCATACACCGCCGTGCGCGGTCCCGTGCTCTTGACCGCGATGTCGCCGACAGCGATCGCGAGCAGGTAGGACGGAATCGGCTTGTCCATCTCGAAATGGAATTCGCCGCTGTCGAGCGCGGCGTCGGGATTGTTGTTCGCGCTCATCACTGCGCGCAGCGGCTTGGGCACGTGCACGTCGGCGGTATAGGTGAAGCGCACGGCCGGCGTGTCCTGCAGCGGTACCCAGGAGCGCGCGTGGATGGCCTGCGACTGGGAGAACAGGAACGGATGCTGCTTGCCGGCGGTCTGCGCCTCGCTGAGCCACTGCAGGCCCGAGGCATTCGGATTCGTCGCGTAGGACACGCGGATCTTCGGCGCCTGCTCGTCCAGGGTCACGATCAGCGGCGCGCCGAGGATCTTGTCGGCATTGCCGAGCGAAAACTTCGCCGGCGTGGCCTTGCCGGCCGCGTCGATGATTTCGACGGTCGCGATGGAAAGATCGCGCGTGTCGAGCTTGAGCTCGCGCGCGGCCTTGTCGCGCCAGTCGAGGCTGAGTTCCGCCTTGCCGACGATCTGGCGCGACTTGAACGTGACGTGCAGATCCAGCGCGAGCTGGGTCACGCGGACCTTGTCGGTCTCGGCGTAGGAGTTCGGATCGTTCGCCGCCTGGGCGGAAACCGCGAACAGGGCGAGTGCGGGCAGTAGGGCGTGGATGGGAGACATGGCGCGGCCGTACGACGGAAGAAGCGCCGAGTATGCCACCGCCGTGCCGGCTCGCCAGTTGCGCGGTGTTGCGCCGGACGGCATTGCGGCGGCGTGCCGGCGACGCGGCGGCCGGCTCGTGCGGCGCATGTCCGGGCGCCGGTGCGAGGCGCCGCGCGGCCGGCAGCCTCGACGTTCGTCAGCCGCTGGCGGTCACGGCGCGCCGGCGGGAGTCAGACGCGGTAGCCGCGATGGATCGCCACGATGCCGGCCGTGAGATTGCGCACCTCGACCTTGGCGAAGCCGGCCTGTTCCAGCATGCCGGCCAGGGTGGCCTGGTTCGGATGCCTGCGGATGGATTCGGCCAGATACCGATAGCTGTCGGCGTCCTGGGCGAACAATCGGCCCAGCCGCGGCAGCACCTGGAACGAGTGGAAGTCGTACAGCGGCTTGAGCCAGTCCTGACGCACTTCGGAGAATTCGAGAATCAGCGCGCGGCCGCCGATCTTCAGCACGCGATGCATTTCCTCGAGCGCGCGCTGCTTGTCGGTGACGTTGCGCAGGCCGAACGCGATCGTGACCGCGTCGAAGCTCCTGTCCGGGAACGGCAGCGCTTCGGCATTCATCTGTGCGTAGCGCAGGCCCTGCACGAGGCCGCGGTCGGTCAGCCGGTCGCGGCCCACGCGCAGCATCGCGCTGTTGATGTCGCCGACTACGACCTCGCCTTCGTTGCCGACCAGCGGCAGCAGCAGCGCGGCGATGTCGCCGGTGCCGCCGGCCAGATCGAGCACGCGATCGCCGCGGCGCAGGCCGCTGATCGCCGCGAAATGGCGCTTCCAGAGCCGGTGTACGCCGAACGACATGAGGTCGTTCATGAGGTCGTAGTTCGTCGCGACCGAAGTGAAGACTTCGCCGACGAGCTTCTGTTTCTCCGCGACCGGAACGTCGCGGTAGCCGAAATGCGTGGTGGATTGGTCGCTCATAGGCTGCGCATGCTAGCGCAGCCGGGCCGGGCTATCACGGACTTGCGGCAGGACGCCGCGGGCGGGGCCAGCGCGGCGACAGTAGGCGCCGCCGCGCCGAGACAGCCGCGGATGCTCAGTTCGGCAGACGGCCGCAGTCGTCGTTAGGGTTGCACTTCGGCCCGCCCGTATTGACGAGGTGGTCGTTCAACAGCCCCCACTCGCCGCCGGGTACGCGACCGTACGAAGTATCACGCGTCCAGCCATTGAGTTCCTGATGATAGTCGACACGCGTGGTGCTGACAGGAACGCTACCCGGCAGCGGAGGATTCGGCAGCGGAGGAGCGCCGTTGGCGGCGCCGCGGGGAACCTGGCCGCCGACCACGATCTGTGTTCCGGCTATGCCGAGCGCGGCTGCATCGGCCGGGCTCAGTTGCCGGGTTTGAACCGTTCGACTGCCGTCGCTCTCGACGGCCGTCACGGTCATCTCGAATCGCTGCGTCGGCCCAGCCGACGCCGGAGCGGATCGAGCCGTTTCGGCCATGCTTGCAAGCAGCAAAATTGTCAATGCGCAAAAACAAAATGGTTTCGAAATAAATTTTTCCCTAAATCTTAAATTGCGCTCCCTGTTTGCGTGACCCCGACTCTAGAGGCTGGCGCCATGCGCGCAACTGTGCGGAGTCGTACGGGCCGTAATGGCCCGAGCCTATTCCACCGGCCGTATCGGCCCGACCAGCGGTTTGCTCAAGGTGGCCTTGTCGCGTGGATTGTCGAGCTGATCCGATGTGAGCTGCCAGCTGCCGTCGGCGCGACGCGTGAATGTGGTCGTGCGCAGCCAGACGCTGCGCTTCTGCACAAACTCCAGTTGCGCCGCGCCCGGCGGATAGTCCGCGCCGGCCGGCGGCTGCGGCGGCAGCGGCGCGCCGAGCGCCTCGGGGCGCGTGTCGCTGATCGCGCTGACGCCGTAGAGCGGCTCCTCGTGCAGATCGAGATGCCGCGTGAGGATCGCGCGGGCGCCGTCGGCCTGGCGGACTTCGATGCGCAGCTCGGTCCGTGCAGGCGGCGAAGCGATCGTAACGCCGACCGTCAGCGCCAGCGCGACGGCGGCGAAGCTCCGTCCCCAGACATGGCTTGCGCGCATCGCTTTTCCCGCATTGCCGGTACGCGGCTATTAGTGCCGCGTATCGCGGCATCAGGGAAGAGGGCGCGGCGCCGCCGGCGTTGCGGGAATCCGGAATTGAGCCGGATTCAGCGCTGCAGCCCGGCCTGCTCCAGCGCGGCGAGGTAAGCCGGCCAGTTCGTGTCCTGTTGGCGGCCGAGCTCGTGCAGCACGCTCCAGGAGAAGATGCCGGTCTGGTGGCCGTCGTCGAAGCGCAGCAGCACGGCGTAATGGCCTACCGGCTCGATCGCGTCGATGTTCACATGACGCTTGCCGGCGACGAGCACGCGCTGCCCCGGGCCGTGGCCCTGGACCTCGGCGCTCGGCGAGTGGGTGCGCAGGTATTCGCAGGGCAGCCGGAACACCTCGCCCGACTCGAAGCTGACTTCGAGCAGGTGCGAGGCGCGGTGCAGCACGATGCCGGTAGGCCGCGGCGTAGCAGTCATGGCCGCGCTCAGCGCGGGTCGGTGCTGTGCAGGCGCGGTTCCTGCGGCGGACCGCTGGGCTCGCCGGCGACGCGGTACAGCGTATGCATGTACGAGGTGCCGAAGCCGATCGAGCCGATGTCGTCGTATTCGTAGTCGCCGGCGTCCGGATACCAGCGCGCGTTCGGATCAATCTCGCGCAGGGTCAGCACTTCGGGGCCGGCGTTCTCCAGCTTGCCGATATAGCTGGCTTCGCCGGTTTCCTCGTCGAGCATGTTCACCGAGATCACCGGCGCCAGCGCTGCGGCCGCGCGGGCCACGCTGGCCCAGTTGTCCAGCGGAAAGCCGGCCGGGGCATTCAGGGTTTCGCCGTTCAGGGCCAGTGCCTTGTCGACGAATTCACGCGACGGATCCTCTTCGGCATGGCTGACGTCGCCCAGGGCGATCACGAGGTAGCCGTCAAAGCGCATCGAGTCGGAAATTTCGGCGATCAGCACGAAATCAGCCGAAACGTCGACGATCATGCCGTGAACCCAGCCCGGATCTATGCCTTCGCGCTTGACGCGGACGGGGATGTGCTGTTCCTGCGCCTCGCGCAGGTAGGCGCGCGGGCCACGCGCCTTGAATTTCACGATATTGGTCATGGGCGGAATTGTAGCCGACCCGGCGCGGAGCCGGGTTCACGGCGCGTTATCTGGGGGCGTGCCGCGGCTTTGAAAGGCGGGCAGAAAGTACGGCCGGACCCGATCCGGCGATCGGGTCCGGCGTACTCCTCTCCTCCCCAGGAGAACCGTGACGGAACGACTTCTGGCGACCTCGGCAGTATCGGCCGGGCCGGTGCGGCGTTCCTTCGTTCGTCGTGCGCCGGCCGCCCCGGCTGTCCCCGCGCAGAGCGAAGGGGCGCCGGGGGTCCGCGTCGCCTCAGGCGGCGTGGCGGTTACCGTGGAACTGTTCTTCCTCGGTCGAGCCCTTGAGCGCGACGGTCGAGGACTGACCGTTCTGGATGGCCTGGGTCACCGCGTCGAAATAGCCGGTGCCGACCTCGCGCTGATGCTTGACCGCAGTAAAGCCGCGCTCGGCTGCGGCGAACTCGGCTTCCTGCAGTTCGACGAACGCGCTCATCTGGTTGCGCGCATAGCCGTAGGCCAGGTTGAACATCGAGTAGTTCAGCGAGTGGAAGCCGGCCAGGGTGATGAACTGGAACTTGTAGCCGTAGCTTGCGATTTCCTTCTGGAACTTGGCGATGGTCGCGTCGTCGAGGTTCTTCTTCCAGTTGAAGCTCGGGCTGCAGTTGTAGGCCAGCATCTTGCCGGGATACTTGGCATGGATGGCTTCGGCGAATTTCTTCGCGAATGCGAGATCCGGCTTGCCGGTTTCGCACCAGACCAGGTCCGCATACGGCGCATAGGCCAGGCCGCGGCTGATCGCCTGGTCGATGCCTGGGCGTGTGCGGAAGAAGCCTTCCACCGTGCGCTCGCCGGTACAGAACGGCTTGTCGTTGTCGTCGACGTCGGAGGTCAGCAGATCGGCCGCTTCGGCGTCGGTGCGCGCGACGAGGATGGTCGGCACGCCCATGACGTCGGCGGCCAGGCGCGCGGCGTTGAGCTTCTCGACCGCCTCACGCGTCGGCACCAGTACCTTGCCGCCCATGTGGCCGCATTTCTTGACGCTGGCCAGCTGGTCCTCGAAATGCACGCCGGCCGCGCCGGCCTCGATCATCGCCTTCATGAGCTCGAACGCATTGAGCACCCCGCCGAACCCGGCTTCGGCGTCGGCGACGATGGGCTGCAGCCAGTCGATCTCGTCCTTGCCTTCGGCGTGGTGCAGCTGGTCGGCGCGCAACAGGGTGTTGTTGATGCGCTTGACCACCTGCGGCACCGAGTTGGCCGGATACAGGGACTGGTCCGGATACATCTCGCCGACGACGTTGGCGTCGGCGGCGACCTGCCAGCCCGACAGATAGATGGCCTTGAGGCCGGCCTTGACCTGCTGCATGGCCTGGTTGCCGGTCAGCGCGCCAAGTGCGTTGACGAACGGTTCCTTCTGCAGATGACTCCAGAGCTTTTCCGCGCCGAGGCGGGCGAGGGAATGCTCGATCGGCACGGTGCCGCGCAGGCGCACCACGTCGGCGGCGGAATAGTTGCGCGCGACGCCGGCCCAGCGCGGATCGTTCTGCCAGTCCTGCTGCAGCTGTTCGGCGGTCGCGAAAGTGCTCTTCATGTTCGTCAGCCTTGTGGTGATGCGGGAGGTTGAAGTACGGAGTTACGGCAGCAGCGCGTAGGCGGGCACGGTCAGGAAGTCGGCGAGCTGGCGCGCATGGGTCAGCTCAGCCAGCATCCAGGCCGCCTGCGGCAGGCGTTCCTGGCCCGGCAGACCGGACTTGGGCAGGCGCTCGGCGATGGTCTGGATCGCGTCGTCGAACAGGGCGAAGTCCAGCGGCGTGCCGTCGTCCAGGGTCAGCCCTTCGTGGTGCAGCCAGTGCCAGAGCTGGGCGCGCGAGATCTCGGCGGTGGCGGCGTCTTCCATCAGGTGATGGATCGGCACGCAGCCCAGGCCGTCGAGCCAGGCGGCGAGATAGCGCACGCAGACATCGATGTTGTTGAGGAAGCCGGCGCGCGTGATCGTGCCCGGCGGCGCCAGGATCAGGTCGTCGCGCGTGACCTTGACGTCGTCGCGGCGCTTGATGAGCTGATTGGCGCCCGGCATGACGGCGTCGAACTCGGCCTGGGCGACCGGAATCAGGCCCGGATGCGCGACCCAGGTGCCGTCGTGGCCCGCATTGGCCTCGCGGCGCTTGTCGGCGCGCACGCGTGCGAGCGCGGCCTCGTTGGCCTCCGCATCGCCGGAAATCGGGATCTGTGCGGCCATGCCGCCCATCGCGAATGCGCCGCGGCGGTGGCAGGTCTGGATCAGCAGTTCCGAATACGCCTTCAGGAACGGCACGGTCATGCCGACCTGGCCGCGCTCCGGCAGGATGTGGCTGCGGTGCGCGCGGAACGTCTTGATGTAGGAAAAGATGTAGTCCCAGCGGCCGCAGTTCAGGCCGACGATGCGCGTCTTCAGCGCATGCAGGATCTCGTGCATCTCGAACACGGCCGGCAGGGTCTCGATCAGCACGGTCGCCTTCATGCACCCCGCCGGCAGGCCGAGTTCGGCTTCGGCGAAGCTCATGACCTCGTCCCAGAGCGCGGCTTCGCGATGGCTCTCGGTCTTGGGCAGGTAGAAGTACGGACCGCGGTCGCGACCTTGCAGCGAGTGCGCGTTGTGGAACGCGAACAGGCCGAAATCGAACAGCGCGCCGGCCATTTCCTCGCCGTCGACATGGGCGTGCTTCTCGGCCAGGTGCCAGCCGCGCGGACGCACGATCAGCACCGCGGTGTCGGGCTTGAGGCGATATTCGCGGCCGTCGGGCGAGCGGTACTCGATGGTGCCGGCGACGGCATCGCGCAGATTGATCTGGCCGTCGAGCATGGCTTCCCAGGTCGGCGCCGAGGAGTCCTCGAAATCGGCCATGAACACCTTGGCGCCGGAATTCAGCGCATTGATGATCATCTTGCGCTCGACCGGCCCGGTGATCTCGACGCGGCGGTCGATCAGCGCGACCGGAATCGGCGCGACGGTCCAGTCCGATTCGCGGATCGCGCGCGTCTCGGCCAGGAAGTCCGGCAGTTCGCCGGCGTCGAAGCGGGCCTGGCGCGTGGCGCGAGCCTGCAGCAGTTCGCGCCGGCGCGGATCGAAGCGACGGTGCAGCGCAGCAAGAAAGCGCAGGGCGGCCGGGCTCAGGATCTGCTCATAGCCGGGCTTGAGGACGGCGCGGATTTCCACCGCGGCTGCGCCGAACCGGTCTGCTGCAACTGCCATCGCCGTCTCCGTACTACTGCTTGCGAGATCCGCAGCCTATGCGTGCAGCGCAGCATTTGACAAACCAAACATTTCAATGCACTTATTTAACGTCGTTAAATATCTTCCAAGTGATTGAAATCATGGCGTCATCAAACGATCGTTCGAATGCGCCGCGGCCTCGCGGCGGCGCGCGCGGCGGTGATACGGCCGGCGCGCCGGGCCGGCGCAAGCCGAAGGCCCGCAGCAGCGCGGACAGTACCCCGCGCTTCTATTACAAAGGCAACCGCATCAAGCAGTTGCGCGCGTTCTGCCATGTCGTGAAGTTCGGCACCCTGGCGCGTGCCGGCGAGGCGCTGTTCCTGTCGCAGGCCGCGATCAGTCTGCAGCTGTCGGCGCTGGAGACCGAACTCGGCGTGCGTCTGCTCGAGCGCGCCCGGCCGCGCTTCGTGCTGACGCGCGAAGGACAGATGCTGTACGAACTGGCGCGGCCGCTGGTCGAAGGGCTGGAAGGGCTGGACCAGCAGTTCCGCAGCCAGCTGCAGGGCCTGGATGCCGGCGAAGTGACCATCGCCGCCGGCGCCTCGACCATCCAGTACCTGCTGCCGCCGCTCGTGCGCGCGTTCCGCGAGGAACATCCGCGCGTGCGCCTGCAGCTGCACAACGTCACCGGCAAGGACGGTCTCGCGTTGCTGCGCCAGGACCAGGTCGATTTCGCGTTCGGCTCCATGCTCGATGTGCCCTACGACCTGTCCTACGAGCCGGTGCAGTGGTTCGATCCGATGCTGATCCTGCCGCGCGACCACGAACTCGCGGCCAAGGCCGATATCCGCCTCGAAGACCTGTCCCCCTACGGCCTGATCCTGCCGCCGCAGCGCCTGACCACGTATCGCCTCGTCGATCTCGTATTCCAGCAGCGCCGCGTGCCCTACCGCGTCGCGATCGAAGTCGGCGGCTGGGAGGTCATCAAGGAATACGTCGCCATGGGCCTGGGCATTTCCATCGTGACCGGCATCTGCCTGACCGAGCACGACCACACTCGCCTGGAAGTGCGCAACCTGCGGCAGTATTTTCCACAACGCAGCTACGGCGTCGTCATGCGCAAAGGAAAATACCTGTCGACCCAGGCGCGCGCGTTCGTCGATCTGATCCGTCCGGGGCTGTTTGGCCGTGGCGGCTATGACGAAGCGGGGCATTCGGAACGGTGACGCTGCGATGTTGTGAATGGGTGTTCTTTCCGCTCCTGTCGCATTGCTTCATGCTCGTTCCTGCCGCAGGGCGAGCCCAGGGCTTCTTTCCATCTTGCGCTTGCGGAAGAAAGATCTGAAAGTTGCCCGTTGGTGAATTTTCGGCTCGATTTTCAAAGTGCAGACTCGATCTGCTCCGAGATCGCCCGAGCCGATCGGGGGCAGTTCTGACGCGCCAGATCTTCTCCTCTCTTCCCGTGCGGGAGAGGGCGGAGGACGGAAGAAAGGCTGCGAGGACGACTGGCCTCGTCGCGATCGTAGCGGGGAGTCGGTCGGCGGCGGCTTGAATTTCCATGCGAAATTTCAGCAAATGCCAATATTGCGCCCGCATCCGCATCCGCAATCGCACCTCGTCACGCAAACTCAGCAAACCCGCATCATCACGACCTCACTCATCCCGCCCGATCTCGAACCGGAACCCCACGCCGTAGACCGATGCGATCGGATCCCGGCCGATCTCGCCGAACTTGCGCCGCAGATTGCGGATGTGCGAGTCGACCGTGCGGTCGCTGACGACGCGGTGATCTTCGTAGCTGGCGTCGAGCAGCTGGCCGCGCGAGTACACCTTGCCGGGTTTCTCCATGAGCCGGCGCAGCAGGCGGAATTCGACCGGTGTCAGCGCGAGCGCCCTGCCGCCGATGCGCACCTCGAAGCGGTCGGTGTCGAGCACGATCCCGTCGTCGCCGTCGGCTGGCGGTCGTGCCGCCGGTCGAGTGCGGCGCAGCAGCGCGCGCACGCGGGCGCCGAGTTCGCGCAGGCTGAACGGCTTGCAGACGTAGTCGTCGGCACCGAGATCCAGGCCGAGCAGGCGGTCGATCTCCTCCACGCGCGCGGTCACGAGGATGATCGGCAGGTCGGAGAATTCGCGCACGCGGCGGCAGATGCTCAGGCCGTCCTCTCCCGGCAGCATCACATCGAGCAGCAGCAGGTCCGGCGGCTGCGCACGCACGGCCTCGACGACCCCGTCGCCGCTGTCGCTCAGGCGTATCGCGTAGCCGGCCGCGGCCAGCCAGTCCCGCATCGCGGCGGCGATCTTGGGTTCGTCCTCGACGATCAGCAGTTCGGCGGCGGCAGTCATGCCAGGGCTCCGGCCAACGGAAACAGCACGCAGACACGCAGGCCGCCGAGCGGCGACGCCTCGGCCCGGATCGCGCCGCCGTGGGCGTCGGCGATCGCGCGGCAGATGGACAGGCCCAGGCCGGCGCCGCCGGCAGCGCGGTTGCGCGAGCGCTCGCTGCGGAACAGGCGGTCGAACAGCTGCGGCAGATCCTCGGCCGGCACGCCGGGCGGCGTGTCGTCGACACAGAGCTGCAGCTGGCCGGCGCGCAGGGCGAGGGTCACGCCGATGTGCCCCGGCGCATCGGTATAGCGGCGCGCATTCAGCAGCAGATTGTCGATCAGCTGGGCCAGGCGCAGCGGATCGCCCTGCAGCGGCGGCAGTTCGGCGGCGTAGGTTTCTTCGATCCTCAGTCCGGCTGCGGCCGCGCTGCCGCGATGGTTGTCGACCACTTCGCGCGCGAGCTCGGCCAGATCGACTTCGACGAAGCGGTATTCCAGCGCGCCGGCGTCGGCCAGCGACAGTTCGTACAGATCTTCGATCAGGGCCGACAGGCGTTCGGTCTCGGCCAGCAAGGAGCCCAGCGCCGCCGCGTCGGCGCGACGCACGCCGGCCTGCAGGGTCTGCAGTTCCAGGCGCAGCACGGTGACCGGCGTGCGCAGCTCGTGCGCGAGGTCCGCGCCCCAGCGCCGGCGCGCCTCGCGGTTGCGCTCCAGCGCGCCGGCCAGATGATTGAAGTCGCGTCCGAGTCCGGCGATCTCGTCGCGGCCCTGCGCCGACACACGCGAGGCGTAGTCGCCGGCGGCCAGCGCGCGCGCGGCGCGGCTCAGCGCCTGTATCGGCCGCAGCAGATGTTGCGCCAGCGCATAGGCCAGCGCGAGCGCGCAGAGCAGCACGACGAGGGCCGCGGCGAGTCCGCTGCGCCATTGGCCCTCGGCGAATACGCGCTCGGCGTCCGCCGCCAGCGCCGGCAGCGGTGCGACGCGCAACTGGCCTACGCTACGGCCGTCGACGCGTATCGGTATGGCCGGCGCCGTCGGGTCGCTGTCGCGGCTGCCGGCAATGCGCCGGTCCTGTTCATCGTAGAGCGTCAGGCGGTCGCCGGCGTTGATCGAGCCCGGCGGCGGCCCTGGCGGATCGCCGGCCGGATGCCCGGACGGCGGCCGGTCGAAGCCGCCGTGGCCCGGCGGGCCGCCGGGACCGCCTGCTGCCCCGCGCCCATCGCCGCCGGGCAGGCGTGCGGCGGCCGGATTCATCGCGATCCCGCCGAACGATTGCGGACTGCGGCGCAGGAAATCCCAGCTGCCGCGTTCGCGATATTCCGCGGCCAGGCGCGTCGCGACCTGGCCGGCGCGCTGCACGGCAAGGGTGTCGAGATAGGTCGCGAAGCCGCTGGCGAACGTGCGCTGCTGCCAGGCCGCATAGCCGAGCAGGCTGGCGACACTGAGCCCGGCGCAGAGCAGGAACAGGCGATGCCATAGACGCATGGGTCGGCCCGGCATGAGGTATTTCCGATTGTGCCACCGCGGCCGTGCCGTGCCGTCCGGTCTCAGGCGGCGGCGATGAGACGACGGAGGGCGACGGCGACGCTGCGCTCCGGCGGCGTCGGCGCGTTCGGCGCAGCGGCGTGAAGCCCGGCGAGGTGCGGGACCGCGACAGCGTGCCCGCGCGCCCCCGGTGCGAGGCGCTGGTGCAAGGCGGATGGCATGCGAAGCGGCGTGATCATGGCGGGACGTGAGCGCACCGGACTGGCGGTATTGCGAGGCTAGGCTGCGATCGCGCAAGCGTGGTGCAGGAATCTGGGATATTTCGTGCAGTTTCGCGCCCATCTTCCGGCACAGGCCGACACGGATAGGTCGACATAGGCTGCGGTGTCCACCCCGGGGAGATTCGCGATGAAGCTCAGATTGTGTGTCGGCGCCGCTCTGTTGTGTACTGCCGCGATCGCCGCGGCGGCCGAACAGGTCGAGCGCAGCGAGGTCCTGACGATGGGGACCAAAGCCGGCTTCCAGGAGGCGCGCTATGCCGACGACGGCAGCGTGCGCGTGCACTACGAACTCAACGACCGCGGCCGCGGGCCCAAGTACGACGCCGAATATCGCATCGCCGCCGACGGCGGCATCGAGTCGTTGGCGAACAAGGGGGTCGACTACTTCAAGGCCGCCGTCGACGAGAGCTACAAACGCGACGGCAAGACCTTCCGCTGGAAGAACGCCTCCGAGGACGAGACGCGCACGGTCGATAGCCCGGCGTTCTATCTGAGCCTCAACGGCACGCCCGAGGAATTCGTGCTGCTGACGCGGGCGCTGCTGCAGGCGCCGGATCATCGCCTGGCCATACTGCCGGCCGGCGAGGCGCGCATCGAGAAGCTGACCGAGCTGAAGGTCAAGGGCAAGCCCGGTGCGAAGAAGGTCGCGCTGTATGCGGTGCACGGTCTCGATCTGACGCCGAGCTTCATCTGGCTCGACGACCAGCAGCGCTTCTTCGCGAGCTATTCGAGCTGGTCCTCGCTGGTGCGCGACGGTTACGCCGACGTGCTGCCGACTCTGGCCAAGACGCAGGAAACGCAGGAGAAGCAGCAGTCGGAGCAGCGTGCGAAGACCCTGACCGAGATGCTCGTGCGGCCGCTGCTGATCCGCAACGTGCGCGCGTTCGATCCGGCCACCGGCAACACCATCGAAGATGCCGCGGTGCTCGTCGACAAGGGCCGCATCGCCGCCGTGGGCAAGGCCTCCGAAGTCACGGCGCCGGCGGTTGCCGATACCCTCGACGGCGGCGGCAAGTTCCTGATGCCGGGCCTCTGGGACATGCATGCGCATTTCTTCGGCCAGGCCGACGGTGTGCTCGACATCGCTGGCGGCGTCACCACCGTGCGCGATCTCGCCAACAACCCGCCCGTGCTGGCCGAGCGAATCAAGGCCATCGAGAGCAATCGCGACATTGGTCCGCGCATCATCAAGGCGGGCATCATTGACGGACCGGGCCCGTTCGCCGGTCCGACCAAGGCGCTGGCCGACAACGAAGCCGACGCGCAGCGCATCGTCGACGAGTACGCGGCCAGCGGCCACGAGCAGATCAAGATCTACAGCTCGATCAAGCCCGAGCTGATGCCGGCCATCGCGCGCATGGCGCATGCCAAGGGCTTGCGCGTCAGCGGCCACGTGCCGGCCTACATGACGGCGCGGCAGTTCGTCGAGAACGGTGCCGACGAGATCCAGCACATCAACATGCTGATGCTGAATTTCCTGTTCGACAAAGTGCAGGACACGCGCTCGCCGGCACGCTTCACCTCGATCGGCGAATACGGCGCCGGCATCGACCTCGGCTCGCCGGCCGTACATGACTTCGTCGCGCTGCTCAAACGCCGCGACATCGTCGTCGATCCGACCCTGAGCACGTTCGAGGACATGTTCCTCGGCCGTCCGGGCCTGCCGGGCCCGGGCTTCGCCGCGATCCAGACGCGCCTGCCGCTGAGCTGGCAGCGCAACATCAGGTCGGGCTCGGGCGGTCTGCCGATCAAGCCCGGCCAGGAAGCGGCCTATCGCGACGGCTACCAGCGCATGATCGACTTCGTCGGCCTGCTGTTCCGCAGCGGCGTGCGCATCGTCTCGGGCACCGACGGCAGCGGCGGCCTGCAGCTGCCGCGCGAGCTCGAACTCTACGTCTCGGCCGGCATCCCGCCCAAGGACGTGCTGCGCATCGCGACCTACGACAGCGCCGCGGTCATGAAGCGCGACAAGGAATACGGCCGCATCGCACCGGGCTACGTCGCCGACCTGATTCTCGTCGACGGCGATCCGACGATGAACATGGCCGACATCCGCAAGGTGCGCACCGTGATCCGCGGCGACCGCCGCTACGACAGCGCCAAGCTGTTCAGCGCAATCGGCATTGCGCCGTCGCCGTAAGGTAATCCACCGCGCCGTCGCAACGGCGGCGCGGCATACGTTGGCCAACAGGCGCCGGCAATTGCCGGCGTCCTTCTGACGGCGGCTCGCTCAAGAACGGCTGTTCGTCTGTGCAACGTCCGGCGATCGCTGGGAGCAGCTGCTATTTTTCTCGGACGTTCCCCGACTTTTCGTGGCAGTTCTGCCGGCATGGCACGTCGACAACGCTTGCTGCGTGCGTCACGCCACAGCAGCACGGTCGACGCGTGTGGCTGACGACCAGAAGCACCTGCACGCCATCACCCGATATCTGCGTCAGGTTGACGGCGCGCCCCAGCCGCGCCGCATCATTCCGAATCCTTGCGCCGCTTCGCGCGCGGATGCGCGGCATCGTAGACGCGGGCCAGATGCTGGAAATCCAGATGGGTATAAATCTGTGTCGTGGAAATATCCGCATGGCCGAGCAGTTCCTGCACGGCGCGCAGGTCGCCGGAGGATTCGAGCAGATGGCTCGCAAACGAATGCCGCAGCAGATGCGGATAGACACGCTTCCAGACGCCCTGCGACTGGGCCCAGCCCTTCAGGCGCTTGCGTACGCTGGCCGGTGAGATCGGCCGGCCGCCGCGTCCCGGGAACACCGGCGAATTCGCATCCGGCGCGGTCTGTTCATGCAGCTGTTGCAGCGCCTGCAGCGCCTTGCTGCCTATCGGCACGACGCGCGTCTTGGAGCCCTTGCCGAGCACGCGCACGAGACCCTGGCCGAAATCCAGGTCGTTCCAGACCAGGCCGGTCAGTTCGGCCAGGCGCAGGCCGCTGGAATAGAACAGCTCCAGCATCGCGCGATCCTGCACGGCCTCGGGTGTGTCGGTCGGTATCTCCACGAGCGCCGCGGCTTCGTCGACGTCGAGCACCTGCGGCAGCTTGCGCCGCAGCTTCGGCGCGCGCACGTCCAGCGCCGGGTCGGCGGCGATGACGCCTTCGCGCAGCAGCCAGCGGAAGAAGCTGCGACAGGCCGACAGCAGATGGTGCAGGCTGCCGGGCTCGCGGCCGCGCCGGTGCTCGCGCGCGACGAGGCTGCGCAGCGGCTCGGCGCGCAGCTCGCGCCAGTGGCGCAGGCCCAGCGACTGCGCATGTGTCTGCAGCAGGCCGAGCTCACGCGCGTAGTTCACGATCGTGCCCGGCGCGTAGCGCTTCTCTACGCGCAGGTAGTCGAGGAAGCGCGCGACGTCGACCGCGAGCACGTCCATGCGCGCGGGCTCAGCCCAGCGGGTAGCGTGCGATCGAGGCGGTGATCGCCTCGGCGATGAGCTTCAGGAACACCGTGCCCATGCCCGGATGGAAGCGATCCATGTCGTGGCTGCCGATCGCGAGCATGCCCAGGCCGTTGACCGGCATCAGGACGGCCGACAGCACTTCGCCGGCGCGCGCGCCGAACAGTGCCTGCAGCTTGTCCGGCTGCAGCCGGCCGCACAGCGGTTCGTTGCGCTGCAGGAATTCGGCGAAGGCCGGCAGCGCGCTCTTGCCGCCGGGTTCGAGAATCAGCCATTCGGTAGCCGTCAGGAATTCGCTGCTGCCGAACAGCACGATGCGCACGAGGTCGGTGTGGAAGTCTTCGGTCAGACCGGCGACGACGCGGTGCAGGCTGTCGCCGAGTGAGGTCGCGCGCATCAGCGACAAGGTCAGCGTGTGCACGCGGATCATCAGCTGTTCGTTCTCGTGCGCGATCTCGATGAGTTCGCGCAGACGCCGCGTCAGCTCGCGGTTCTTGTCGCGCAGCACGTCGAGCTGATAGCTCGCGAGCGAAGCCGCGGCGCCCTGGTCGCGCGGCAGGCGCAGCGCCATCGCGAGATCGGGAAACTCGTTGAGGAATTCCGGATGCCGGCGCAGATAGCTCGCGACTTCCATCGCGGTGAGGCCGTCCTTCAGGCTCAGATCGCTCATAGGTGATAGTTCCCTTCGAAGACGAATGCGGCGGGGCCGGTCATCCAGACCGGTTCGCCCGGTCCGGCCCAGGAAATCTGCAGCAGGCCGCCGGGCAGTTGCACCTCGACGTCCGCGCCGACGCGGCCGCGCCGGGCGAGCGCGACGACCGCGGCGCAGGCGCCGCTGCCGCAGGCCTGGGTTTCGCCGGCACCGCGCTCCCAGACGCGCAGGCGGATGGCCTGCGGCGACAGCACCTGCGCGAAGCCGATGTTGGCGCGATCGGGAAAGTCCGCATGGGTTTCCAGCGCGGGTCCCCAGTCGGCGACGGGCGCGACGGCCAGGTCGGCCACTTCGATGACCGCGTGCGGGTTGCCCATGGACACGGCGCCGAACTCGATTTCAGTGGCGCCGAGGGTGCGCTTGTAGGTTGTTGCCGACTGCGCTTCGCGCAGCGGAATCGCTGCGGGTGCGAACTGCGGCACGCCCATGTCGACGCGCACGCGGCCGTCGGCGAGCATTTCCACGGCGACCGCGCCGCTGGGGCTCTGCAGCCGGGTCAGTCCGTCCGCCAGCGCGCCGGCGCGGCGCAACCAGGCGGCGACGCAGCGCACGCCGTTGCCGCACTGGCCGGCTGGGCTGCCGTCGCGGTTGTAGATGCCATAGCGCCAGGCGCAGTCGGGATCGCGCGACGGTTCTATGGTCAGCAGCTGGTCGAAACCGACGCCGAGATGGCGATCGCCGAGCCGGGCGACTTGTGCAGCCGTCAGCGGCAGGGCGCGCTCGCGGCAGTCGATCACGACGAAATCGTTGCCGATTCCGTGCATTTTGCTAAAAGGCAACAAATGTTCAGGTGCCGGCGCCATCGCGGATCACTGCGCCGCAGCGGTCTTGGCCGGTGCCGGCGTCGTGCCGGGTTTGACGAGATCGCCCTTGTTGCCGCAGGCGGCGAGCAGGCAGAACAGGGCGAGCAGAGACAGCGTACGCAGGAACGTGGACATGGCCTGACCCGTGATGGCGGAGCGCGGAGTGCTCCGTGGTGCGAGACGAACGAAGGATGCAGTATAACGAGGCCCGTCCCGGGTACGGCGATCCCCCATGCTGCCAGACATTCCCGCCCTGTTGCCGGCCATCGCGGCCGCGATCTTCGCGCTGGCCGCGCTGCTGCAGTCCTTCGCCGTACGCCGGCGCTGGCGCCAGCGCCGGCGTCTGTCGGCCTGTCACCGCAGCGCATGGCTGCTCGTGCTGCTGAGTCTGGCCCTGCTGGCCTGCCTGTTGTCCCTGTCGCTGGACGGCTATCGCCGCCTCCTTGCCGAGCAGCCCGTCGCGCAGATCGGCGTGCGCGCGTTCGGCCCGCAGCAGTGGGCGCTGCGCGTGGACCTCGCCGACGGCACGCACGAGAGCGTGCAGCTCAGCGGCGACGACTGGCAGCTCGACGCGCGCGTGATCAAGTGGACGCCGCGCGCGGTCAGCCTCGGCGCACAGCCGCTGTACCGCGTCGAGCGCATCAGCGGCCGCTGGCGCGACACGGCCAAGGCCCAGTCCACGCCGCCGAGCATCGCGGCGATCGGCGGCGACGGCGTGCTCGATCTCTGGCAGCTCAAACGCCGCTATCCCGCCTGGCTGCCCTGGGTCGACGCCGACTTCGGCAGCGCCGCCTATATGCCGCTGATCGACGGCGCGCGCTACGAGGTCACGCTTGCAGCGGCCGGCGGGCTGATCGCGCGGCCGGCCGATGCGCAGACCAAGGCCAAGCTCGACGCGGTGGACTGGTAGCGCAGGCGGCGGCGCGACACATTTCGACAGCTCACCGGACCCGCTGCCCATTCGTTGAATCAGGAGACCGATATGCAATCCGGCCCGCCGTCCTCGGCCTGCAGAGTTTGCGGGCGCATCGACGAAGCACCGCCCGGAGGCGAGGACGGAAAGACGGCGAGCTTCGAGATCTGCCCTTGCTGCGGCGTCGAGTTCGGTTACGAGGATTCGTTGCCGGAATCCGTGCGCCGTTACCGCGCGGCTTGGCTGGCCGGTGGAGCGAACTGGTTCGAGCCGGAATCGCGTCCCGAGAACTGGTCATTGCAGGGCAACTCGCGCAGGTCGCACCGGAATTTGCCTGACTGCGAGTCCGGCTCGCGGCAGCACCGCCGGGCCGCGTCCGTGAGCTGTTCGTTCCGACGCCGCGGCGCGTTCCTCCGTTTGCGTGTCGCGTTCGCCATACGCATCGTCGTCAGGACCGGTCCAATCCATGTATCACTCTCAGCTCCCCTGGGTAGAGCTCTATCGCGCGCTGCTGGACCTGTCCGACGCCGACGGCGACGCGTATCCGACGCTGCTGCAGCCGTGGCTCGCGCGGGAGGCCGACGAGGCGCGCTGGCCGCTGGAGTTCGCATGGCGGACGCAGCAGGACTGGACGGCAGCGAGTAGCGAGGACCTGTGCCGGCTCTATGCGATGTTCCGCGTGACGTCGCTGTTGCTGCTGCGCTTTCAGCAAAGCCGCGCCGATGCCGCCACCGACGATGCCGACGCCGAGGACTATGCCGGGCCGCCGATCACGGCCGAGGGCTTTCTGGCATTTCACGAGGCGCTGGGTCTGCGCGTGCCGCGGACGCCGGCGTATCACCCGTTCTTTCACGAAATCGTCGCCGTCGAGACCCGATCCGACGCTGCGGCGAACGTCGCCGTCATCGAGGCGCGCTGGCCGGCGCTGATGCTCGGCAATCTGTTGTACCTGCGTGCCGGCTGCGTCGTCGCGGCGGGAGCGCAGCATGTGATCAAGTCCGTTGCGGAACACAGCACCCTGTACTGGACGTTCCGGCGCCGGGACCGTCCATGCCGGGATCTTTCCCACGGCTGGGGCAGCAATTCGCAATGGTCGACCGCGTTGCGGCGCGACTACCTGACGCCCGCGGCCTATCACTACAACGTCGATGCCGGGAACCCGCTGCCGTCGCCGGGAACGACAGCCGACGCGGTGCTGATGCACGAGCTGCTGCGTCACCGTGGACTCGTCCGCACAGTGGCAGACGATTCGGATCTGTTTCCGTACGACTACACCTTCGTGGAGCCGATTGCCGTCGTAGAAGGCTGAACCTGTAGCGATGCCGGGAGGCTGCGCAACGCGCCGTCGCGACGATGGTCGTGCCTCTCAATGCCATTTCGCAGAAAAAAATCCCGGCCGAAGCCGGGATTTTTTCTGTCTGGTGGAACGCTGTGCTCAGTCGACGCTGATACGCCCCGGCGGTTGCTGCTGCGGCAGCACCTGCTGGGCGAGCTTGGTGTCGGCGCGGATCAGGCCGACTTCGTCGGCGAGGATGTGCGCGGCTTCTTCCAGCGGCACGTCCTTGCGCTGCTTGGCCTGCTTCTCGCGCTCGACCTGGCTCTTGATGCTGCGTTCGTCGGCCTGCAGGCCGTCGTCGGACACGGCCGTTGCGGCATCGTCGTCGCCGTTCTCGGCCGCGGTGCCCTCGCTGATGCGCGTGACCGTCGTGCTGGCGAGCGACGGATTGTCCTTCTGCGCCTGTTCCAGCGCGGCGCGCTCGGCGTCGCGGCTCTTCTTGCGCGCTTCCTGGTCGTCGCGTTCCTTGCGCCGCGTGGCTTCGTTCAGCGACACGGTCTTCTCGGCGCGCAGACGCTTCACCTCGGCCTGGTCCTCGGCGTAGTACGCCCATTCCTGCGACTTGGCGATGCGCGCCTCGTGGCGCGTCGTCAGCATCGGCAGCACGGGCTTGAGGTCGGCCACGGCTTCGTAGGAGGCCGGCGTGATCGAGCTCCACGGCAGCGCGTTCGGATAGCTCGACTCGCCGAATTCCTTGGCCTCGCCGGCGTCGGGGAAGGCGATGTCGGGCACCACGCCGCGCAGCTGGGTCGTGCCGCCGTTGATGCGGAAGAACTGCGCGCTGGTCATCTTGAGCTCGCCGTACTTCGGCTTCTCGTTCTGCGCGGCATTGTCGAGGTCGACGAGCATCTGCACCGTACCCTTGCCGAAGGTCGGCTCGCCGATGATCAGGCCGCGGCCGTAGTCCTGGATCGCC
This sequence comes from Lysobacteraceae bacterium SCN 69-320, assembly GCA_001725155.1. Taxonomy (GTDB): domain Bacteria; phylum Pseudomonadota; class Gammaproteobacteria; order Xanthomonadales; family Rhodanobacteraceae; genus Tahibacter. The sequence continues at coordinate 168,036 of MEFP01000004.1, forward strand.
GCGGCGAAGATCTCCGAGGCCGACGCCGAACCGCGGTTGACCATGACCGCGAGCGGACCGTCCCAGGCCATGCCGGACTGGTGGTCTTCCTCGGCTTCGATGCGGCCCTGCGCGCTGCGCACCTGCACGACCGGGCCCTTGTCGATGAACAGGCCGGTCAGTTCGGTGGCTTCGCTGAGGCTGCCGCCGCCGTTGTTGCGCAGGTCGATGACCACGCCGTCGACCTTCTCCCGCTTGAGATCGGCCAGCAGCTTCGCGGTATCGCGCGTCGCGCTCTTGTAGTCCTTGTCGCCGCGGCGGCGCGCGTCGAAGTCGAGATAGAACGTCGGCAGCTGGATCACGCCGACGCGGCGCACGGCGTCGCCGTCCTTCACTTCGATGATCTGCTTCTTGGCCGCCTGTTCCTCGATGCTGACTTTCTTGCGCACCAGCGACAGGGTCTGGTGCTTGGCGTCGGGGCCGCCGTCGGCCGGCAGCACTTCCAGGCGCACGACCGTGTCCTTCTGGCCGCGGATCTGCTCGACCACGTCATCCAGGCGCCAGCCGATCACGTCGTTGATCGCGCCGTTCTCGCCCTGGCCGACGCCGAGGATGCGGTCGCCGACCTTGAGCTTGCCCGACAGCGCAGCCGGGCCGCCCGGCACGATCTCGCGGATCGCGGTGTATTCGTCCTCGCGCTGCAATACCGCGCCTATGCCTTCGAGCGACAGCTTCATGGAGATGTCGAAGTTCTCGCTGGCGCGCGGGCCGAGGTAGTTCGTATGCGGCTCGATCGAGGTCGCGTACGCGTTCATGAAGGTCTGGAACACGTCCTCGCTGTTGATCTGCGCGACGCGGTCGCCGAAGCCCGCATAGCGCTTGTCCAGCGTCTTGCGGATCTCGTCGTCCTTCTTGCCGGCGAGCTTCAGGCGCAGCACGTCGTTCTTCACGCGCTTGCGCCACAGATCGTCGAGCTCGGCGGTGCTGGTCGCCCAGGCCGCCTTCTCGCGATCGTAGGAATAGCTTTCCTGCGTGTTCAGGTCGAACGGCTTCTCCAGCAGCTTGCGCGAATAGGCCGTGCGTTCGGCCACGCGCTGCAGATAGAGATTGAACACCGCGAACGGCATCGACAGGTCCTTGTTGTAGATCGCGTCGTCGAGCTGCTCGCGCGCGCCGCTGAACCGGTCGATGTCGGATTTCAGGAAGAACAGTTTTTCGCCGTCGAGCGAATCGAAGTAGGCGTCGAACATCTTGGCCGACATCGCGTCGTCGAGCGGCACGGCCTTGTAGTGGAACCGCGTCAGGAAGCGCGACGCCCAGATGGCCGCTTCGGCCTGATCTTCGACGGGCTTGAGCAGCGGACCGGACTGGCCGGTCGGCTTGGCCGCGACGACGGCGGAGGCCAGCAGAGCGAGGACGATCAGGGTCTTGCGCATTTTTCTCTCCAGCGAAACGCGATCTTGCTAAGCGGTCTGAACGATTCCAGCGGCGTGTGCCATCTCGTCCGCATGATAGGACGAGCGCACCATCGGCCCCGACGCCACATGCTGGAAGCCCAGGCGATAGCCCAGCTCCTCCAGCGCCTTGAACTCCTCCGGAGTCCAGTAACGGATTACCGGATGGTGGTGCGGCGTGGGTTGCAGGTATTGACCGATGGTCACCATGTCGACAGCGTGCGCACGCAGATCGTTCAGTGCGCCTTCGACCTGCGACCAGGTTTCACCGAGTCCGAGCATGATGCCCGACTTCGTCGGCACGTCCGGATGCTGCGCCTTGAACTGTTGCAGCAGGTCCAGCGACCAGTCGTAGTCGGCGCCGGGCCGCACCTCGCGGTACAGCTCGCGCACGGTCTCGAGATTGTGGTTGAACACGTCCGGCGGCGCGGTCGCGAGGATTTCCAGGGCGCGTTCCATGCGGCCCTTGCCGCGGAAGTCCGGCGTCAGGATCTCGATCTGGATGGCCGGGCTCTGCTCGCGCACGAGGCGTATGCAGTCGGCGAAGTGCTGGGCGCCGCCGTCGCGCAGGTCGTCGCGGTCCACCGAGGTGATCACGACGTAGCGCAGGCCCATGTCGCGGATCGTGTCGGCCAGATGCTGCGGTTCCTGCGCATCCGGCGGCTTGGGCCGGCCGTGTGCGACGTCGCAGAACGAGCAGCGCCGCGTGCAGACCTCGCCGAGGATCATGAACGTCGCCGTACCCTTGCCGAAGCATTCGTGGATGTTCGGGCAGGATGCTTCTTCGCAGACCGTGACCAGGCGGTTCTCGCGCAGCTTGGCCTTGAGCTTGGCCACCGCGTTGCCGGGCGGGATGCGCACGCGGATCCAGTCGGGCTTGCGCAGCCGCGGCGCCTGGTCGAACACGGCGCGGTTGCGCGCGATCTTGTCTTCGCCGAGCTGCTTCTCGCCGACGACGACGATGGGGATGGCCTTGGAGGTCGAGGATTCCATGCGATTCACGCGAGAGCGGCGACGGCGGGAGCCGCGGCCGGGATGACGGGATCGGCTGCCTGAGGCTGCAATTCCAGCTGTCGCGCGAGCTCGTCGACGAGGCTGGACTGCAGCACGGCCAGGCTGGCCGGGCCGCCCAAGTCTAGCACCTGGGTCACCGCCAAACCCTTATAACCGCAGGGATTGATGCGGTGGAACGGCTCCAGGTCCATGGCCGCGTTGAAGGCCAGGCCGTGGAACGAACAGCCGCGCCGCACGCGCAGGCCGAGTGCGGCGACCTTGGCGCCGGCGACGTAGACGCCGGGCGCGCCCTCGCGCCGTTCGGCGGCGATATTCCAGTTTCCCAGCGTATCGATCACGGCCTGCTCGATGCGCTGCACGAGCTCGCGCACACCGATGCCGCGCCGGCGCAGGTCCACGAGCACGTAGGCCATGATCTGGCCCGGACCGTGATAGGTGACCTGGCCGCCGCGGTCGACCGGAATGACCGGGATGTCGCCCGGCGCAAGCACGTGCTCGGTCTTGCCGGCCTGGCCCAGGGTGAACACGGGTTCGTGCTGCAGCAGCCAGAATTCGTCGGTCGTGTCCGGGGTGCGCGCGTCGGTGAAGGCCTGCATCGCGCGCCAGACCGGCTCGTACGGCCACAGGCCCGGCAATTCGCGCACGAGCACCGGCAGCCGTTCGCTCATGGCTGCGGCATCCGTGGCGGCCGGTTGCCGGCGGCGGCCGGCGCGAGCGGGCGATGGACGGTCATACGCAATTCGCAGTCGGCCTCAGAGCGTCCAGCGTATGTCCGGATCGGCGCGCAGCACTTCGTGCGCGGCGTCGTACTTTTCGCGATCCGGGCAGGTGAAGCTGACCGTCACCGAGACGTAGTTGCCTTCGCGCGACGGCCGCGAGCGGACCGAGCCTTCCAGCACGTTCAGGCCCAGGCTCGCGATATGCAGCGGCACGCGCTCGACGAGATCGGCATTGCCGTTGCCGACCGCGGTGATCTCGAACACGCCCGGGAACTGGAATCCCTGCTGCGGCGATTCGGGCTGGATGTCGTCCAGATTGCGCATCATTTGGTATCCGGTTGTTTCGACGGTTGTACCGCTTCGTCGCTCTTGAACCACAGCATGATGCTGTCGCCGACACGGCGCATGAAGCCGGCTTCAGGGTACTCCTGCAGCGCGACGATCGGGCGCTCGATCAACGGCTTGCCGTCGAGCGAAATGCGCAGGGTGCCGAGGTTCTGCCCCTTGGTGTACGGGGCGACGAAGCGGCCGGGCACGTCCATCGAGGCCTTGAGGTCGGCGTAGCGGCCGCGCGGCAGGGTCACGAGGACGTCCTGGTTCACGCCGAGCTGAATGGTGTCGGCCAGACCCTTCCACAAGGTCGGTTCGGCGACCGGCTTGTCGACGCTGTAGAGCTTGTGCGTCTCGTAGAAGCGGAAGCCGTAGTTCAGCAGCTCCTGGGTCATGTCGGCGCGGACCTTCTCGCCCTTCGTGCCCATGACCACGGTGATCAGGCGGCTCTCGTCGCGCTTGGCCGAAGCGGCCAGGCAGTAGCCGGCGGCGGAATGGTGGCCGGTCTTGATGCCGTCGACCGAGGCGTCGCGCCAGAGCAGCGCGTTGCGGTTGTGCTGCTTGATGCCGTTCCACTCGAACTCCTTGATCGCGTAGATCTTGTAGTCCTCGGGGAAATCGCGAATCAGGGCCCGCGACAGGGTCGCGATGTCGTGCGCGGTGGTGTAGTGATCCGGCGCCGACAGGCCGCTGGCGTTGACGAAGTGCGTGCCGGTCAGGCCCAGGCGCTTGGCATATTCGTTCATGAGGTCGGCGAACACGGCCTCCGAACCGGCCAGGTGCTCGGCCAGCGCGATCGCCGAATCGTTGCCGGACTGGACGATCATGCCCATGAGCAGGTCGTGCAGCTTCACCTTGGAGTTCAGCGCGAGGAAGCTCGTCGAGCCGTCCGTGCCGGCGCCGCCGCCGCGCCAGGCGTTCTCGCTGATGAACACTTCGTCGTCGGGCTTGACCTTGCCGGCGGCGAGTTCGGCGGAGACCACGTAGGACGTCATGATCTTCGTGATCGAGGCCGGCTCGACGCGCTCGTCGGGATTGTTTGACGCGAGGATCTGCCCGGTCGCGTAGTCCATGAGTACCCAGGCCTTCGCATCCAGGGTCGGCGGCGGCGGCATCGGTGCATTGATCGCCGTCGGCGTCGGTGCGGCCGGTCGCGGAACTGCCGGGGTCGGGGTCGGCGTCTGCGCGACGGCGATGCCGGCGCAGGTGGTCAGCAGTAGGCTGGCGAGCAGATTCAGGCGATACGACATGGTTCTTCCGTACAAGTAGACCGGCCGGGGCCGGTGTTTAAGAAAAATCGAAAGCCGGAACGTGCTTGTGCGTTTGCTGCGCGTTCCGCGTCAAGAGGGTGGGACGAAGCCGGTTTGCCGCCGTTCGGCCACGGCAGGCGGCGGTCGGCGGCAGGTGCTGGGGTCGAGCTCGCCACGTCAGTCGATGGCGACACGCGCTTCGCCGAGGCCGAGCTGGCGCAGGGCCTGGGTCAGGCGGTCGGCCTCGTCCACGTCGCGCAGCGGACCCAGCCGTACCCGGCGTACGCTGCGGCCGTTGACCGAGGCCTCGACCACGCGCACATCGCCGAGCTTGGCCGCCGCGACGCGCTGTGCCGCGCGGTCCGCATTGGCCTGTTCGCCGAACGCGCCGACCTGCAGGTAGATGCGCGGCTGCGCAGTCGCGTTCGCATCGGCCACGGCGGTCGCCGGCGCCGATGCCGAAGCGCGCGGGCTGACCGGAGTGGTCCGCGGCTGCGGTCGCGGCGGGGTCTTGGCGACAACGGCCGTGCTGCGCTGCTCGGGCTCGGCTTCGCCGGGCATCAGCGCGCGCACTTCGACGAGGCCGGTGCCCTTGGGCCAGACGCCGATCTTGACGGCGGCCGCATAGGACAGGTCGATCAGGCGGTTGTCGTGGAACGGCCCGCGATCGTTGATGCGTACGACCACGCTCTTGCCGTTCTCCAGATTGGTCACGCGTGCCCAGCTCGGCAGCGGCAGCGACTTGTGCGCCGCCGTGAATTTGTACATGTCGTAGGGCTCGAAGCTCGACGTCATGTAGCCGTGGAACTTGTTGCCGTACCACGAGGAGATACCGCGCTCGACATAGCCGCGCGCGCTCGGCAGCACGTCGTAGCTGCGACCGAGCACGCTGTAGGGCGTGCGGTTGCCGTAGCGCGACGGCGGCTCGCTGCGGGGTTCGGGTTCTTCGATACGACTGACATCGACTGCCTCGCGCGGACCGTCGTCCTGGGCCTGGCGATAGCGCTCCGCCTGGCTGAGGCGGGTTTCGGGCAGATCCGGGGCAGATTGCGGCGCGCTGCCGGCCTGGGCCGGGCGCTGGGGCGGCGCTGCCGGACGATGGCTTTTCTTGCCACCGCAGCCGGCGAGCAGGACGATCGCGAGCAGCAGCAGCGCGCGCTTCATGGAGCGGCGCCCTCGGCGATCTGTTCGGCCAGCTGCTTGACCGCCATCGCGTACATCGGGCTGCGGTTATAGCGCGTGATCACGTAGAAATTCTGGAATGTGATCCAGTATTCCGGGCCCGATTCGCCGTCGAGCTTGAGCAGGGTCGCCGGCCGCTGCAGATCGAATTTCTCCATGGGCGCGTAGCCCCAGGCGATCAGTTGTTCCAGCGGATAGACCGGCTCGCTGTTGGCCGGCGTGATCTCGCGCGCACCTTCGGCCGGCTGCACGCGCACGGCGATCGGTCCGTTCTGTTCCCAGCCGTGGCCTTCGAAATAGCAGGCGATGCTCGCGGCGATGTCGGGCAGCGAGTTCCACAGGTCGATGCGGCCGTCGCCGTCGTAGTCGCGCGCGAACTTCGCGATCGAACTCGGCATGAACTGGCCCCAGCCCATGGCGCCGGCGTAGGAGCCGCGCAGTTCCTCGATCGGATAGGCCAGGTGGCCGTCGTTGAGGCGCAGCAGCTGCGACAGCTCGCCGCGGAAGAATTTCTCGCGCGGCGGGTAGTGGAAGGCCAGGGTGCTCAGCGCGTCGAGCACGCGGTACTTGCCGGTGATCTTGCCGTAGCTGGTTTCCACGCCGATGATCGCCACGACGACGCTTGGTGCGACCTGGAATTCCGCGGCCGCCTTCTCGATGAGTTCGCGGTTGTCGCGATAGAACGCGATGCCGCCGTCACGGCGCTGCGGCGTCAGGAAGATCGTGCGGTAGTCCCTCCACGGCTTGACCGCTTCGGCCGGCCGCGAGATCGCGTCGATGATGCTTTGCTGGTATTCGGCCTTGGCCAGGATCGCGAGCACCGCGTCGGGGTCCAGGCCGTAGTCGCGCGCCTGCTCTTCGGCGAACACGCGTTCCGCCGCGCTGGGCGGCGTCGCTTCCGAGGCGGCGGTGGAAATGCCGGGGACGGCGAGCAGCAGACCCGCCGCGGCAGAGAACACTCGGGAAAACACGGGCATCGAAGCGCCTGGCCACTCGTCTACGCAAACGGGCGCTAGGGTAGCACGCGCATCGCAGGCCCAAACCGGCGCCGCAATCACGGTTCAGCCGCGGATCGTGCGGCTGCGCTCAGCGCAGCAGGCGCAGATTGGCGGCCTTTTCCAGCAATGCCTTGACGTTGTCGCGCCAGCGCTGGGCGGCCGGTGGTGCCTCGGGCGGTCCCTGCAGCGGTACGGCCTTGGGTGTGGCGACCTGGCCTTCCTGGGCATAGCGCAAGGCGTCGATCGCGAGCCGGTCCCAGCGCAGGAACTGGGCCACCGGCACGAGCACCCAGGGGCCGCGCTCGCCGCCCTGGCCCAGCGGCGCCCAGGTCGTCGCGCCCGGCAAGGTCAGTGCCTGCTCGCGCGCGCGGCCCTGCAGGCGGAACGCCATGCCCGGCAGCATGTAGAACAGGAAAGCGGTGCCGTTCACCTGCACCGAGGGCTTGCCGTAGAGGCTGCTTGCGACGGCGTCGTGCTCGCGCGTCATGAACTCGGCGATGGTGTCGTAGCGCGTGCGGGCGTTGGCCATCGGTGAGCAAGCCTCCCTGACTCGATGCGGATCGTCGCCACAGCCGGCGGCGACGCGCCATGCTACGCCGATTCGGGCGTGGCGGCGCCGGGCACGGGCGTACGGTCAGCGCACGAGCTTGCGGTGCGCGTGGATGGACATCAGCACGCCGAAGCCGGTCAGCAGGCTGACCGCCGAGGTGCCGCCGTAGCTCACGAGCGGCAGCGGTACGCCGACCACGGGCAGCAGGCCGGTGATCATGCCGCCGTTGACCATGACGTAGACGAAGAACGACATGCCGATCGCGCCGGCGAGCAGGCGCGAATAGGTGTCGCGCGCGTTGGCCGCGATCCACAGGCTGCGGCCGATGATGAACACGTACAGCGAGATCAGCAGCAGCACGCCTATCAGGCCGAATTCCTCGCTGAACACCGAGAACACGAAATCGGTCGTGTGTTCGGGCAGGAATTCCAGGCGCGACTGGCTGCCCTGGTGCCAGCCCTTGCCGAATATGCCGCCGGCACCGACGGCGATCTCCGACTGGATGATGTGCCAGCCGTTGCCGAGCGGGTCGGACTCGGGGTCCATGAACATGCGCACGCGGTTGCGCTGGTATTCGTGCAGGAAATGCCAGGCCACCGGCGCGGCCGCGCCGGCCAGGCCGAGCAGGCTGCCGATGCGCCACCAGGACAGGCCCGACAGGAACAGCGCGAACGCGCCGCTGGCGGCGACCAGCAAGGACGTGCCCAGGTCCGGCTGTTCGGCGATCAGGCCGGCCGGAATGCCGATGATCGCGGCGACCACGAACAGGTCGCGCCAGTCCGGCGGCAGGGTGCGCGCATGCAGATACCAGGCGACCATCATCGGTGTGGCGAGCTTGAGCAGCTCCGACGGCTGGAAGCGCACGATCTTCAGATCCAGCCAGCGGTTGGAACCGCGCCCCTCGCCGACCAGTTCGACCAGCACGAGCAGCACGACGCCGACGGCATAGAACCACGGCGTCCAGTTGCGCAGGCTCGACGGCGGAATCCGCGACATCACGACCAGCGCCATGCCGCCCATCAGGAAGCGCGCGCCCTGGTTCAGCACGATGGACGCGTCCTTGTCGCCGGCGCTGTACAGCGTGACCAGGCCGATGCAGCCGACCAGCATCAGTGCGAGCAGCAGCGGCAGGTCGACATGCGGGCGGCGCAGCTGCGCCTTGGCCGTGGCGGCGAGGCGGTCGAGGCTCAGTGGCATCAGCGTGCCGCTCCTGCGGCCGGCCGCAGCGCGGCCGCCGTCGTCGTGGGTGCCGTCGCGGCCGTTGTCGGGATGATCGGTGTCTTCGCGGCCGGCGCCGGCTGTGCGCCCGGCGGTGGCGCGAGCCAGGCGTCGAGGATGCGTCGCGCCAGCGGCGCGGCGTCGTGGGAGCCGCTGGCGCCGAATTCCATGACCAGGGCCAATGCGATCTGCGGCTCTTCCACCGGTGCAAAGGCGACGAACAGGGCCTGGTGGCGCTGCGCATCGTCGAGGCCGCGCGTGTCGACTTCGTTGCCGGTACGCGAGAAGCGCTGCGCCGTACCGGTCTTGCCGGCGGTCGTGTACGGCGCGTCGGCGAACACGCGCGCCGCCGTGCCGGTGGGGCCGGCGACCACGGCGATCATGCCGTCGCGGACGCGGTTCCAGTTGGTCATGTTGACGATGAAGCTGGGCTCCTCGGGCGGCTGCGGCACCGGCTCCACCGGCGCGCTGAAGCCCGACTGGGTCGCGCGCAGCAGATGGATCGGATGATGCGCGCCGCGCGCGGCGAGAATCGCCGTCGCGTTGGCCAGCTGCACCGGCGTCACGACCCAGTAGCCCTGGCCGATGCCGGCAATCACGGTCTCGCCCGGGAACCAGGGTTTGTTGAACTGGGCGCGCTTCCAGTCCTTGGACGGCAGGATGCCGCTGCCTTCGCCGGTCAGGTCGATGCCGGTGCGCGCGCCGAATCCGAACTTGGACAGATAGCCCGACATGCGGTCGATGCCCATGTCCAGCGCGAGCGAGTAGAAGTAGGTATTGACCGATTGGGCCAGCGATTCGACCAGATCGACGCGGCCGTGGCCGCCGCGGCGCCAGTCGCGATAGCCGCGGCTCTGACCCGGGATATGGAATTCGCCGGTAGACAGCACGGTGTCGTCGAGCCGGCGCACGCCCTGCTCCAGCCCGGCTATGCCCATGAACGGCTTCATCGTCGAGCCCGGTTTGTAGGTGCCGACGAGGGCGCGATGCAGCAGCGGCCGCAGCGGCGAGCCGATCAGCGTGCGGTAGTCCACATGGCTGATGCCGTTGACGAACAGGTTCGGGTCGAAGCTCGGTACGCTGACCATGGCCAGCACCTCGCCGTTGCGCGGGTCGATGGCGACGGCCGCGCCGGGCTTGCCTTCGAAGATGGCTTCGGCCGCCTCCTGCAGGCGCACGTCGATGGACAGATACAGGTTCTTGCCGGGTTTGGGCGGCGTGGAGTCCAGCACGCGCAGCGCGCGGCCGTCGGCGTTGATCTCCACGCGCTCGTAGCCGGGCTCGCCGTGCAGCAGTTTTTCGTAGTAGCGCTCGATGCCGGTCTTGCCGATGTGCGTGGTGCCGGCATAGCGCGTCGCGTCGAGTTCGCGCAGATCGGCCTCGTCGATGCGCGCGACATAGCCCACGACGTGGCCGAATTCGGTGCCGCGCGGATAGGTGCGGGTCAGATACGGCACCACTTCCACGCCCGGGAAGCGCCAGCGGTTGACCGCGAACTTGGCGACCTCGTCCTCGGACAGGCGGAAACGCAGCGGCAGGCTGTTGAAGCCGCGGCGACCCTTGCGCTGTTCCTTGAAGCGCTTGATGTCGTCCTCGGTCAACGGCACGACCTCGCGCAGCTGCTCCAGGGTCGCGTCCATGTCCTTGACGCGCTCCGGCGTGACTTCCAGCCGGAACGCCGCGGTGTTGTCGGCCAGCAGTGTGCCGTTGCGGTCGAAGATCAGCCCGCGCGCCGGCGGAATCGGCCGCAGCTTGATGCGGTTCTGGTCCGCGCGCGTGGCGAACTCGTCGTGGCGCACGACCTGCAGATGCACGAAGCGCGACGCGAGCACGCCGAGGCAGACGACGATGATCAGGAAGCCGGCCAGCGCGCGGCGCTGGAACAGCGCGACTTCGCGGCCGCTGTCCTTGAGCTTGGCGCGGCGCGGACTCATGCCTCGTGCACGCGCAGCCGGGCGCGCAGGTCGTCGAGCAGCAGGAACACCCAGGGCCAGGCCAGCATGCCGGCGACGGGGGCGTACCAGAACGAGGCCGGCGGCATCGGCGCGCCGGTGAAGGCGCGCTCCATCAGGCTCAGCACGCGGTCGTTGAGCAGCAGCGCGAAGACGGCCAGCGACTGCTGCCACATCGGAAAGAAGCGCAGGCGCGAACGGAAGCGCAGCACGATGAAGGCCAGCGCTGCCAGGCGCAGGGCCTGGTCGCCGAGCAGGTCGCCCTGCAGCACGTCGCCGACGAGGCCGAGCAGGAACGCGCGGCCGAGGCCGACGCGCTCGGGTTCCTCCAGCGCCCAGTAGAGCAGGATCAGCCCCAGCCAGTACGGCCGGAACGGCAGCAGCAGGTCCGGCAGCGGCATCAGCTGCAGCAGGCAGGCCACGATCAGGCTCAGCAGGAAGAGCAGGAAATGTGCGCGATGCCGGTTCATCGGCGCTGCTCCGGTGCTGCGGTCGTCGCCGGCGCGGCCGGGCGCGGGGCCGCCACAGGCGCGGCGGCAGCCGGCGCCGCCGTGCCGGTATCGCCAGGGCGAGGGGCGGCCGGCGCCGGGACTGGGGGGCGCGCTGCCGCCGGCGACGCAGCGGCCGGCGTCGTGGCCGCGGTCGCGGGAGCCAGTTCCTCGGGCGGCGGCGCCGGCGGGCCCTGCTGCGGCTTGAGCGCCGGCGGGCCTACCGGATCGGCCAGCGGACGCAGCAGCAGCACGTCGCCGCTGCGCTCCAGCGCCGCGGCCGGCCGCGCGACCGCGACGGCGAACATGCCGCTGGGATCGGCCGCGACCGAGACGATCTCGCCGACCGGAAAGCCGGCCGGAAAGCTGCCGCCGAGCCCCGAGGTCAGCAGCTTGTCGCCGGCCTTCACGTCGGCGCTGACCGGGATGTTCGGCACGTCGAGGCGGTCGCTGCTGCCGCTGCCGTAGGCGATCGTGCGCAGGCCGGTGCGCTCGATGACCACGGGCACGGCATGGGCGGTATCGGTGATCAGGATGGCGGTCGAGGTCGTCGGCAGCACCTCGCTGATCTGGCCCATGACGCCGTAGGCGTCGAGCACGGCCTGGCCGACGACGACGCCCTGGCGCGCACCGGCATCCAGGGTGATGCGCTGCCGGTAGGGGTCGAGCACGATGTCGATGAGCTTGGCCAGCTGCACGCCCAGGCCCAGCGAATGCTGCACTTCGAGCAGTTCCTTGAGCCGGGTGTTCTGCTCGGCCACGGCGCTGAGCCGGTTCAGGCGCGCCTGGGTCAGCAGCAGCGCTTCGCGCAGGCGCTGGTTTTCCTGGGTCAGGGCCTGGCGGTCGGCCACGGCCAGGCGCACCGTGCGCGCCGCGTCGGCCGGCATCGCGGCGATGCGATAGACCGGTTCCACGGCGACGGCGACGTACTGGCGTACGCGAGCGAGATAGTGGCCGCGGTAGTCGGCGACCATCAGGGCGACCCCTGCCGCCAGGTAGACGACCAGACGCAGGGTGCTGGTCGCTCCGGCGCCGAACAGGGGACTGGTATCGGAGCGGGCAAGCGGCATGCGGGTGGGGCCAGGGAGTCAGCGCCGCGGCCCGGGCCGCGGCGTATGCCGCGGGTTATTCCGGCGCGAAAAAGTCGCTGCCGTGCAGGTCGATCAGCTCCAGCGCGCGGCCGCCGCCGCGGGCCACGCAGGTCAGCGGCTCGTCGGCGACCTGCACATGCAGGCCGGTTTCTTCCGAGATCAGGCGATCCAGGTCGCGCAGCAGCGCGCCGCCGCCGGTCAGCACGATGCCGCGCTCGGCCACGTCGGAGCAGAGCTCCGGCGGAGTCTGCTCCAGCGCGCTGCGCACGGCCGAGACGATGCCCGACAGCGGTTCGTGCAGCGCTTCGAGCACCTCGTTGGAGTTGATCGTGAACATGCGCGGCACGCCTTCGGCCAGGTTGCGGCCGGAGACTTCGATCTCGCGCACCTCGCTCTGCGGGTAGGCGCAGCCGACTTCGAGCTTGATGCGCTCGGCCGTGGCCTCGCCGATCAGGGTGCCGTGGTTGCGCCGCACGTAGTTGACGATGGCCTCGTCGAAGCGGTCGCCGCCGATCCGGACGGACTGGGAATAAACGATGCCGTTCAAGGAGATGACGGCGACTTCCGAGGTGCCGCCGCCGATGTCCAGGACCATGGAGCCGCGCGCTTCGTGGACCGGGATGCCGGCGCCGATCGCCGCGGCCATCGGTTCCTCGATCAGGAATACGTCGCGGGCGCCGGCGCCTTCGGCCGACTCCTTGATCGCGCGGCGCTCGACCTGGGTCGAGCCGCAGGGCACGCAGATCAGCACGCGCGGGCTGGGGCGCAGCATGCGGCTCTTGTGCACCTGCTTGATGAAGTGCTGCAGCATGGCCTCGGTCATCATGAAATCGGCGATCACGCCGTCTTTCATGGGACGGATCGCGACGATCGAGCCCGGCGTGCGGCCGAGCATGCGTTTCGCGTCGCCGCCGACCGCCGCGACGCTGCGCGGGCCGCCGGGGCCGCGGTCCTGGCGTATCGCCACGACCGAGGGTTCATTGAGGACGATGCCCTGACCGCGCACATAAATCAGCGTGTTGGCGGTGCCGAGGTCGATGGACAGATCGTTGGAAAACAGACCGCGAAGGCTTTTGAACATGAGCGCCAGGAGCTGGTGGGAAAGCGCGGAAACGGCCCGGACATCGTCGGGTCGGAGCTCCCGTGCAGCCACCAGGGCGGCCGGCCGCGTTTGGAGCAGGCGTCCGGCGGGATTGCAGGGGATCAGCGGCCGGGCACCGAAGCGATGCAGCCGGGACTCGTTCCAGGGCTTCCGTTGGGGGGCGGAAGAGGCCGCACAGTCTAGTGTCGGGTCCTGCGCTGTGCAAGGTAAGGTCGCGTTAAAAAAGCATTTTTGGGTTTGGATCCAGAGCCGCCCGGCAGCGGCGGTTATGCGCTTTGGTGCATTGCAGCGGCGTGCTAAGTTCGGTCGCTCCCGCTTCCTGAATGTCTGTTTCCACATGTCCCTAGACCACGCTGCGGTTCGCCATATCGCCCGCCTGGCCCGGCTCGCCGTCGCCGACGACCAGCTCGAAAGCCTGCGTTCGGATCTCCAACGCGTGCTGCATCTGTTCGACGACCTGGCGGCTGCCAATGTGGACAATCTCGTGCCGCTGGCGCATCCGCACGACCAGGCGCTGAGCCTGCGCGACGACGTCGTCAGCGAAATCGACCGCAGCGCGGAACTGCTCGCGCTGGCCGCGGCCTCGCAGGGCGGCTACTACCTCGTGCCGAAGGTGATCGAATGAGCGCCGCGTCGATCGCGGCACTGGCCGCGGAGCTCGCCGCCGGCCGCCGCAGCGCGCGCGAGCTGGCCGAAGATGCCTTGCTTCGCGCCGAGCGCGGCGCCGCGCTGAACAGCTTCATCCGCATCGACGCCGACGGCGCGCGCGCGGCGGCGAATGCCGTCGACGCGCAGCGCGCGGCCGGCGCCGCGCCGTCGCAATTGTCCGGAATTCCGTTTGCGCACAAGGATATTTTTTGCACGCGCGGCGTCGCGACGACCTGCGGCTCGCGCATGCTGCGCGATTTCGTGCCGCCGTACGACGCGCAGGTCGTAGAGCGGCTTGCATCGGCCGGCGCGGTCAGCATCGGCAAGACCAACATGGACGAATTCGCGATGGGTTCGTCCAACGAGAACAGCGCCTACGGCGCGGTGGCCAATCCCTGGGACACCGCGCGCGTGCCCGGCGGTTCTTCCGGCGGCTCGGCCGCGGCGGTCGCCGCCGGCATCGTGCCGTTCGCGACCGGCACCGACACCGGCGGCTCGATCCGCCAGCCGGCCGCATTCTGCGGGGTGACCGGACTCAAGCCGACCTACGGCCGCGTCTCGCGCCACGGCATGATCGCGTACGCCTCCAGCCTCGACTGCGCCGGCGTGCTCGCGCGCTCGGCGGCCGACTGCGCCGTCGTGTTCGACGCGATCGCCGGCTTCGATCCGCGCGATGCGACCAGCGTCGCGCGTCCGGCCGAAGCGACGCTCGCGCTGCTCGACCAGCCGTTGGCCGGCCTGCGCATCGGCGTCGCGCGCGAATACTTCGGCAGCGGCGTACAGGCCGGCGTCGGCGAGCGCGTGCATGCGGCGCTGGCCGAGCTCGAACGCCTCGGCGCGGTTCTGGTCGACATCAGCCTGGCGAACGCGCATCACGCGATCGCCGCCTACTACGTGATCGCGCCGGCGGAGGCGTCGAGCAACCTCGCACGCTACGACGGCGTGCGCTACGGCCATCGCACCGCGCAGGCGCGTTCGCTCGACGAGCTGTACAGCCTCAGCCGCGCCGAAGGATTCGGCAGCGAGGTGCAGCGGCGCATCCTCGTCGGCACCTATGCGCTGTCGGCCGGCTACTACGACGCCTACTACCTGCGCGCGCAGAAGGTGCGCCGGCTGATCGCCAACGACTTCGCCGCAGCCTTTGCCGAGGTCGACCTGATCGCCGGCCCCACCGCGCCGACCACCGCGTTCCGCCTTGGCGAAAAGGCCGGTGACGCCCTGGCCATGTATGCGGCCGACGTCAACACGGTCGCGGTCAACCTGGCCGGACTGCCGGCGATCTCGGTGCCGGCCGGTCTCGCCGACGGTCTGCCGGTCGGCCTGCAACTGATCGCACCGGCCTTCGCCGAAGCGCGCATGCTCAACGCTGCGCACCAGCTGCAACAGGCCACCGACTGGCATCTGCAGGAGCCCGCCGCATGAACGCCCGGATGAAGCCGGCCGCCTCGGCCTGGCAGGCCGTGATCGGTCTGGAAATCCACGCCCAGCTCAGCACCGCGAGCAAGCTGTTCTCGGGCGCATCCACCGCCTACGGCGCCGAACCCAACACGCAGACCGCGCTGCTCGACTGCGCCATGCCGGGCACCCTGCCGGTGCCGAATCGCGAAGCCGTGCGCAAGGCCATCCAGTTCGGCCTCGCGATCGACGCGACGATCGCGCCGCAGTCGGTGTTCGCGCGCAAGAACTATTTCTATCCCGATCTGCCCAAGGGCTACCAGATCAGCCAGTACGAGCTGCCCGTGGTCGGTGCGGGCCGGCTGCGCGTGCGCGTCGACGACGGCCGCGTCATCGAGGTCGAGATCCAGCGCGCGCATCTGGAAGAGGACGCCGGCAAGTCGGTGCATGACGCGTTCCACGCGGAAACCGGCATCGACCTCAACCGCGCCGGTACGCCGCTGCTGGAGATCGTCTCGGCGCCGGTGCTGCATTCGGCCGCCGAGGCCGTGGCCTACATGCGCACGGTGCATACGCTGGTGCGCTGGCTCGGCATCTGCGACGGCAACATGCAGGAAGGTTCGTTCCGCTGCGACTGCAACGTGTCGGTGCGCCGCGGCAGCGATGCGCCGCTGGGCACGCGCACCGAGATCAAGAACGTCAACTCGTTCCGCTTCGTCGAGAAGGCGATCGAGTACGAGATCGAGCGCCAGATCCGCGCGCTGGAGAACGGCGAAGCGATCGTGCAGGAGACGCGCCTGTACGATCCGGCGCGGCACCAGACGCGCTCGATGCGCAGCAAGGAATCGGCCGACGACTATCGCTACTTCCCCGATCCGGATCTGCCGCCGCTGGTCATCGCCGCCGCCGACATCGCGCGCGAGCGCGATGCGCTGCCGGAACTGCCGCAGGCGCGGCGCGAACGCTATGTCGCGCAGCTGGGTCTGCCCGAGGCCGATGCCGACCAGCTCTGCGCCGACCGTGCGACGGCCGACTATTTCGAGGCCGTGCTTGCCGTGTTGCCGGGCCAGGCCAAGCTCTGTGCGAACTGGGTGCTCGGCGAAGTCGCGGCCAGCCTCAACGAGGCTGGCATCGAGATCGCCGCCGCGCCGGTGTCCGCGGCGGCCCTGGCCCAGCTGCTTGCGCGCCTGCGCGAAGGCAGCATCTCCGGCAAGATCGCCAAGGATGTGTTCGCGGCGATGTGGGCCGGCGAAGGCAGCGCCGACGCCATCATCGAGGCGCGCGGACTGCGCCAGATTTCCGACAGCGGCGCGCTGGCCGCGGCGATCGCCGCGGTGCTCGCCGAGCATCCGTCGCAGGTCGCCGACTACCGCGGCGGCAACGAGAAGCTGCTGCAGTTCTTCGTCGGCCAGGCCATGAAGCGCACGCGCGGCCAGGCCAATCCGCAGCAGCTCAACGAACTGCTGCGGCGGGCGCTGGCCGGCTGATCCGCGCGGCGCCGGCCGCTGTGGCCTGCAACGGATAAATCGCCAGCAGCTGGCTCGTCCCGGACGCGCAGTACTTGCTGCTCACCCGGCCAATAGCAGGGGCTGTTGGCCTCGCTCCGCAGCCGCGTCCTGCACGACCCGTCCTTCGCCATCCCTCTACCGATTTATCCGTTACAGGCCACTAGTCGTGGCCGTCGGCGAACAGCCTGTCCTGGCGCATGACCGGCAGCGGCGTCGCCGAGAGCACGGCGCGGCCGATGCCGAGGCTGCCGAGCAGATCGTCGCCCCAGCAGCGCAGGCCGCCCTCGAGGGTGCCGGCGCAGACGTGGGTGCCGCCTATGCTCGGCGCGCCGCCGGCGCTGCCGGACAGGCCGATGACCGGCGTCGGCAGCGCGCGCAGGCCGCGCGGGCCGCCGCCGTTGCCGAGATCGCCGCTGTAGTCGGCGCCCCAGCAATACAGGCTGCTGCCGCGCAGCGCGCAGGAGATGTCGTCGCCGGCGTCGATCTCGGTGACGCCCGAGTCCATGCCGGTGACCGCGTCCGGTGAAAAGTGCGCGTCGTTGACGATGCCGTTGCCGAGCGCGGCATAGCCGTCGTAGCCCCAGCATTTCGCCGCGCCGTTGTGCACGGCGCAGGAATGCGCGGAGCCGGTGCTGATCCGCGTGGTACCGGCGTCCAGGGTATCGACCGGCTGCGGCGTTGCGGCGAACCCCACGTTCGTGCCGATGCCGAGCTGGCCGTCGGTATTCAGGCCCCAGCACTTGGCCGCGCCGTTCTGGATCGCGCAGGTGTGGTGGGTGCCGGCGCTGATCCAGCTGACGCCGCTGCTCAGCCCGGCCACGGCGACCGGCACCAGACGGTTCGTGGTCGTGCCGTCGCCGAGTTCGCCGGTGATGTTGTTGCCCCAGCACCAGGCGCCGCCGTTGCGGATTGCGCAGGTGTGCTGATCGCCGGCGCTGACCAGGCTGACGCCGCTGTCCATGCCCTGCACCGGCGCCGGCGAGCGCTGCCCTGTGGTCTGACCCGTGCCGAGCTGGCCCTTGTCGTTGACGCCCCAGCACCGCAGGGCGCCGGCGACGACGGCGCAGGTATGGTCCACCCCGGCCGACAGCGAGGTCGGCCGCGCGGTGATGACGGCGGTCGGGCCCGGCACCGATTCGTTGAGCGTCAAGGTGCCGCGGCCGAGCTGGCCGTCGCCGTTGTAACCCCAGCAATGCACGCCGTTGGCGACGGCGGCGCAGGTGTGGCTCAGGCCGGACGCGACCAGCGCCGGCGTGCCGTAGCTGCCGGCGACCTGCACCGGCGCGGTGCGCAGGTCGGCCGAGCCGTCGCCGAGCTGGCCGTTGACGTTGAGGCCCCAGCAGGCCGCGCGTGCGTCGGCGCTGCGCACGCAGACATGCGCATTGCGCGTGGCGAGTTGCAGCGGCGTGCCGACGCCGGCGATGCGGCGCGGACTGGGTGTGCCGCCGGCGTTGCCGAGCTGGCCGTAGCTGCCGTCGCCCCAGCAGTACACGCCGTCGGCCACGCGCGCGCAGCTGTGCGACGACGCGGCGATGATGTTCAGCGCCGGCGGGCCGAGATTGTCGACGATGACCGGCGTCAGCTGCGCCTGGGTGGTGCCGTTGCCGATCTCGCCGTAGCTGTTGTCGCCCCAGCACAGCACGCTGCCGTCGCGGCGCGCGCAGCTGTGCACGCTGCCGGCGGAGATCTCGCCGATCCCGCTGTCGAGCGTGGTCACCCGGACCGGCGCGCGCTCGGCGACGCTGGGCGTGCCGTTGCCGACCTGGCCGGATATGTTGTCGCCCCAGCACCAGCCTGCACCGCCGACGACGGCGCAGGTGTGCAAGGTGCCGGTGCTGATGCTGTCGACGCTGCCGCTGCCGATCGAGACCGGCGTCGGCTCGGCGTGGTCGACGTCGTCGTCGGTGCCGAGCTGGCCGTAGAAATTGCTGCCCCAGCAATACAGCGCCGCGGCGATCACGGCGCAGCTGTGATAGTCCCCGGCGGCGACGTGCGTGGCCTGGCCGTTGACGCCGGCTACGCGTACCGCGACGGGACTGGGGTTGCCGCTCTGGCCGATGCCGAGCTGGCCGAACTGGTTGTTGCCCCAGCACCAGACATCGCCCTGGGCAATCGCGCAGGCATGCCCGCCGCCGGTGCTGAGTGCGGTGATCGGTGCGTCGGGCAGGCCCGGGATCGGCAGCGGATCGACCGAGTGGACCTCGCTGCCGTTGCCGAGCTGGCCGAACAGGTTGTTGCCCCAGCAATACACCTTGCCCGGGCCGAGCACGGCGCAGCTGAAGGCGCCGCCGACGGCGATGGACTGCACGGATTCCAGCGGCACCAGCACGCCGCGGGCATCGAAAGCCGCTCCGGCGCCGGCTGATGCGAGCAGTGCGACCGCCGGGAGCAGGCCGCGCCACCGTCGCAAGATACATTCGGACCGCATGCCCCACCGCTAGCCAAGGGCCGCAGCCCGACGGCGCATGTTACCGCCGGCCGCTGCCGGTGGTGCGGGATGGCGGGTCGCGACGGCGTTGCGTCAGACGCCGGTGGCGGTCGCGCCGCGGCGGTCGAGCAGCAGCAGCGGCATGAGCACGGCGCAGAGTACGGCCAGCGCGCGATGGCGCTGTGCCGCAGCGATCGCGAACGCGGCCAGTCCCGATGCCTGCAGCGTACCGGCATGCACGGTCAGCCGCTGCCGCCGCGGATCGCGACGCAGCCGCACCGACGCGCCGAACAACCGCGCCAGCGCCGCGCGCGACAGCCAGCGCGCCGGCCAGCGCACGACCAGGTCGGCAGACGCCGCACCGGCGCGCCAGCTGCGGAAGCACAGCCGCCAGGCATCGAGCAGGCCGGCGTGCTGCGGCGGCTGCGGCAAGGCGACCAGTTCCTCGCGCAGCGGCAGATCCGCCGGCAGGCGCAGGTTCCAGACCAGTCCGATGCGCTGCAGCGCGAGCAGGCACCACCAGCCCGGATCCCATTCGCCGCGATACAGGCCCAGCCGCGCCGAACCCGGAAACGCATGATGGTTGTTGTGCCAGCACTCGCCCATGGTCAGCAGCGACGTGAAGCGGATGTTGCGTCCCTGCACCGCCGCGCCGCGCACGGTGTGGTGCATGCCGCCGCGGTTGTGCGCGAAATAGCCGATCAGCCAGTGCCCGAACACGCCGGCCGTGACCCGCGCGCAGACGCCCCAGCACACGAAGCCCCAGCCGCCCCAGGCGTGGAACAGCAGCGCCCACGGCAGCTGCTGCGCCATCCAGGTGCGTTCGAGAAAACGATAGAACGCGTCGTCGGCGATGCGCGGCTCCAGGCGGATCAGCGGCGGCTGCGTCAGTACGAGATCGCAGTGCAGCTGCCACCAGGCGTCCTGCCACCAGGCGCGGCCATGACGCAGATAGTCGTGGCACTGCGGCAGCCGCTGCGCGTAGTCGCGCAGCTCGTGCTGGCGCAGCAGGCCCAGCGGCCCGGCCAGGCCGACCTGCACGCCGCAGTAGACCAGCGTGTACTCCAGCCATTTCGGACAGTCGTAGCTGGAATGGATGAACTTGCGGTGGCTGCCGAGCGAATGGCCGAACAGCAGCACGACGGCAGTGGCGGCGAGGAACAGCGCGAAGGCGGCCCAGGAAAACGTCGCCACACCGCCGACCACGGCGCCGAACGCCATGCCGGTGAACCACAGCGACTTCAGCGGCGCATAGCGCACCTGGCCTGCACCGACGCATTCGGGCGCAGCAGCGCGGACGCGGTGCAGGGCGAGGCTGGACGGCACGGCAGTCATGACGGACCTCCTGGCGGAACGAAGCCGGATCGCGCGCCGCCGCCGCATCGGCGCCGCGGCAGCGGCGCGCGGGCGCGTGACACGCAGCTGTCACGCGCCGCCGCCGGCCACGCTAGATTCGCTGCGGCCGGCGCGTCTACGCACTGCGACGCAATGCCGCGCCGGTCGCCGTTGCCGCACTGTCACGGCGCCGGCTTGACGGCGCCGCCGGCTTCCACAATTCTGCCTGCGCACCGTTTGCCTGGCCGCTAGATCCGCGTGAATCCCATCGTCTACGCCATACCCGTGTTCTTCGCGCTGATCGGGCTGGAGCTCTGGGTCGCGCACCGGCGCCGCGCGCGCGCCTACGATTTCGCCGACGCGGTCTGCAGCATCGGCCTCGGCGCGATGTCGCAGGTCAGCGGCATCTTTTCCAAGCTCGTCGTGCTGGCGATCTACGTCGCCGTATTTGATCACCTGCGCCTGTTCTCGCTGTCGGCCGGCAGTGTCGCGGTCTGGCTGGCCGGCCTGCTGCTCTACGATTTCCTCTACTACTGGCATCACCGCCTCGGCCACGAGGTCGGCGTGCTCTGGGCCGCGCACGTCGTGCACCACCAGAGTGAAGAATTCAATCTTTCCACGGCGCTGCGCCAGACCAGCTCGGGCTTCCTGTTCGGCTGGGTCTTTTATCTGCCCATGGCCCTGCTCGGCTTTCCGCCGCTGGTGTTCGTCGCGGTCGGCCTGATCGATCTGCTCTACCAGTACTGGATCCACACCGAACAGATCGGCCGGCTCGGCTGGTTCGACCGCGTGTTCGCCTCGCCGTCGAACCACCGCGTGCATCACGGCGTCAACGACCGCTATCTGGACAAGAACTACGGCGGCATCCTGATTCTCTGGGACCGCCTGTTCGGCACCTTCGCCGACGAGGACGCCGACGAGCCGGTCATCTACGGCACGCGTTCGCCGCTGCGCCGCTACGATCCGGTCTGGTCCAACCTGGAGGTCTATGCGGCGCTCGCGCGCGACGCCTGGCGCACGCGGCGCTGGCGCGACAAGCTCGCGCTCTGGTGGAAACCGCCGGGCTGGCGGCCGGCCGATCTCGCCGCCGCCGATCCCAAACCGGCGTTCGATCCGTATGCACGGCCCAAGTACGCACCGCGGGTCGCGCGCGCCGTGCAGATCCACGTCGCCGTGCAGTTCGCGCTGCTGATGCTGATCGGTGCCGACTGCCTCGCGCGCGCCGAGCAGCTGCCGCTGGCCTGGGGTCTGGGCTACGCGGCCTGGGCGATGCTGAGCCTCGTCGCGCTGTGCGCCTGGCTCGAAGGCGCGCGGCACGCGCCATTCCTGGATCTCGCGCGGCTGGTCGCGGCATTGCTCGTGCTCGTGCTCGGCGGCAGCTGGTTCGGCGCGGGCGGCGGCGCGGCGCTCACTGCCGTCGCCGCCGCCGTCGTGCTGGCGTCGGCCGGCGCCGCCGTCGCGGTCGCCTTCGCCGGTGCGCGGCAGCAGCCGGCGGCGGCCGGCGAATCGTGACGGGCGGCCCGGCGCGGCGGCGCAGCGCCGAACGGCGCACGCGGCGCGGCTCGCCTCAGCTGCTCTGCGTGTCCGCCGGCGCCGGATCGCGCGGCAGCGAGAAATAGAACGTGGCGCCGTGGTCGACCTTGCTGTCGGCCCAGACGCGGCCGCCGTGGCGCGTGACGATGCGGTGCACGAGTGCCAGGCCGACGCCGTTGCCCGGAAATTCGCTGCTGCCGTGCAGGCGCTGGAATACGCCGAACAGCTTGGACTGATAGCGCGGATCGAAGCCGGCGCCGTTGTCGCGCACGAAATAGATGTATTCCGTCGCGTCGCTGATCGCGTCGATCGTGATGACCGGGCGCTCGCGCTTGGCGGAGAACTTCAGCGCATTGGACAGGAAATTCGTCCAGACCTGCTCCAGCAGGACGCGATCGCCGACGGCGGCCGGCAGGCTGCCGAGATGGAATTCGACCGGGTTGCCGGCATGCTGGCTGATCAGGCGGTCGTACACGCTGCGCACGACGGCGCCCATGTCGAGCTCCACCGCGCGTATCGCCTGCCGGCCCAGGCGCGCGAACATCAGCAGGTCGTCGATCAGCACGCCCATGCGCAGGGTTTCGTTCTGGATCACCTCGACCTTCTGCCGCGCCTCGGCGTCGAGCTGGTCGGCATGCTGGCGCCCGAGCATCTTGGCGAAACCGGCCACGACGCGCACCGGCGCGCGCAGGTCGTGCGACACGGAATAGCTGAAGCCTTCGAGATCCTTGTTGCTGGCCTCCAGTTCCGCCGTGCGTTCGGCGACGCGGCGTTCGAGCTCGGCGTTGAGCTTGCGCAGCGCGTCTTCGGCCATGCGCTGGTCGTGGATGTCGCTGACCGTGCCTATCCACTCGTTCACCTTGCCCGCAGTCTCGACGATCGGCACGGCGCGCAGGCTCACGTAGCGATAGCTGTGCGTGGCCGCGTGCCACAGCCGCAGTTCGAGCTGGAACAGTCCCGGCGCTTCGATCGCGCCGGCCCAGGCGGCTTCGAGCGCGTCGCGGTCGCGCGCCTCGAACGCATTGCGCCAGCCCAGCCCGAGGCAGCGCGCGGTTTCCTGGCCCGTATACGCCTGCCAGGACGGCTGTTCCTCGGTCATGCGCCCGCTGCCGTCGCTGGTCCAGACCACCGAGGTGATCGCGGCGACGAGCGTGCGGTTGCGCCGCTCGCTGATCTGCAGCGCCTGCTCGGCTTCGCGGCGTTCGCCGACCTCGTGCTCCAGCCGGCGGTTGGACGACTCCAGGGTTTCCGCGCGCAGGCCGATCTCGCCGAGCATTTCGTTGAATGCATCGACGAGATAGCCGATTTCGTCCTCGCTCGTGCGGGTGGCGCGCAGGCTGAAGTCGCGCCGCTCGATCACGTTGCGCGCGACTTCGCCGACTTCGACGATAGGGCGGGTGATCGCGGCGCCGAGGCGCGCCGACAGCGCGAGCGCGGCGATCATGCTCGCGATCATCACGAGCGCGAGCATGCCCAGATAATTGAGCACGCGGCTGACCAGCGGATAGTCGGCGCGCAGATAGACCGTGCCGGCGATGCCGTTCTGGTCGACGATGCGCTTGAACACGACGAGTTCGCCGCGCCGGATCGAGAAGCCGTCGGAATCGGGAATCGCCGGAAACGCCGCCGCCGCGGCGTCGTCGCGCTGATAGCTCGCGAACAACGCGCCGCGCGCGGTATAGATCGCCGCGGCGAGTATCGACGGGCGCGCCTTGAGCAGCGCGAGGTTCTCGCCGGCGGCCTTGGGATCGTCGAAAGCCAGCGCCGGCGCGCTGGCCTGGCCGAGAATGTCGGCCTGGGTCTGCAGGTCGGCGACCCAGACGCGCTGGTAGTTGCGCATGTCGTAGGCCACCATGCCGACGCTCGTGATCACCAGCGCCGCCAGTGTCGTCACGACGACGAGCAGCTGCAGCTTGCGGCGTACGCTGCGGGCGGCCAGCAGCCTCATGTCAGCGCGCCTCCCCGGATCGCAGGTTGTAGGCGACGGCGAGCAGCCGCGAACTGAGCTTGAGGCCGCGCCGTTCGGCGCCCGCGGCGGAGATTTCGAAGCGCACGCGGCCCTCGGCAATGATGAAATTGATCACGCTGCCGCTGCTGAGCGCACTGTCGGCTTCGGTCACGACCAGCATGGGCCGGGCTCCGGTCGCGCTGAGCGCCGGCGCCAGCGCGCCGCCGGCGCCGACGAACAGCACGTTGACGCCGTCGAGGTCGTCGCCGTCGTGCAGCTCGCGGACGTGCAGCGAATGCGTTTCGATGCGGCGTCCGTTCGTCGCGCGGCCGAGCTCCTCGGCGATGGCGCGGTCGCCGAGCACGCCGAACACCAGCGGCGAATCCGCGGCGGCGAACGCGCCGGCGGGCCAGTCCACGTAGGTCGCGAACTTGTAGATGAAGGCCGCCTTGACGCGCTTTTCCAGCGGCGCTTCCGTATCGGCGCCATGGCTCGCCGCGGCGGCCAGCGACAGCAGCAGGCCGAGCAGCAGGATCAGGCCGGCGCGCAGGCGCATGTTCACCAGCGCCACTCCAGGTCGACCGAGCCCTCGCGGCCGAACTCGCTGCGCTGGCTGAGCACGCCGGGCTCGAATTCCGGATGGCGCGCGTCGAACAGGTTGCGCAGGCGCACGGCGAGCGCGAGGCGCGGCGACGGCCGCCAGGCATAGCCGGCGTCGAGCACGGCGTAGCCGGGAATCACCGGCGCCGGCAGCCGGCTCACGGCGCGTGCGGAAACGTCGAGTTCGTGGCGCGGCGCGAGCTGCACGGTGGCGCGCAGCTGCGCCTGATGGCGCGGGTCGTTGCCGAGATCGGTAGTGCCCTCCGGATCGCGTCCGCCGGGCTTCTGCCGCAGGTTCTGATGCAGTTCCACGAGGCCCGCGGCCAGGCGCGTGCGTTCGCCGAGGCGCCAGGTGGCCCAGGCTTCGACGCCCGTCGTCGTGCCCTCGTTGAGATTCACGACGAAGAAGCCGCCGCCGCTCGCGGCCGGCTGGCCGCTGCGCAGCTTGTCGTGGCGGTGGTGGAACGCGGTCAGCGACCAGGAGAAAGCGTCGCCGGACTGGCCGCGGAACCCGAGCTCGAACACGTTGGACACTTCCGACACGAAATCCGGTCCGCCGCGGATCAGGAACGGCGGCGCAGTCGGCAGGAAGAACTCCTTGTCGATCCGCGACGGCGCGCGCACCGCGCGCGAAACGGCGGCCCAGATCAGCTGGTCCGGACTGGTCTTCCAGGCCAGGCGCAGGGTCGGCAGCACTTCCACGCCGGTGTAGGTATTGCGGTCGAGCTTGAGCCCGACGGTCGCCTCGACCGCCTCGTCCAGGCGGATCGCGTCCTGCACGAACAGATTGGACCATTGCAGGGTGCGGCGCGCCGGAATGAACGTCGCCAGCAATCCCTTTTCGATGCGGTCGCGCGCCTCGCGGTAGCCGCCGCCCCAGACCAGCGTATGCGCCGCCAGCGGCAGGCTGTGCTGAAATTCCAGGTCGGCCACGTCCATGCGGTCGTGGAACAGCACGGGATCGTCGCGCCGGCTGTGGTCGAACCAGGCCTGCACGCGCCAGTGCTCGCCGTCGTCTTCCTCATGATTCCAGCGCGCGATCAGGTTGGAACCGGACACCTCGACCGGGCCGAACGCGCGCATTTCCGATTCGCCGCGATAGCTGTCGCCCTGCACCGTGAAACCGCTGGCGGCGTCGCCCCAGTCGGCGCGGAAGCCGGCCTGCGCGCTGTCCCAGCCGTCGGGCTGGCGCGCGCTCTGCGCGTCGAACGTGTTGTCGATCCGCGTGCGCCGCGCATAGACGCGATAGCTGCCGCTGCCGAGCGCGCCGCCCTGGCGCACGGCGAGCGCGCGCTGGTCGCTCGCGGCCGTCGCGGCGAGCAGGCCGTCGCGCGTCGCGCCGGCCGGCCGCGTGATCACGTTGATCACGCCGTTCACCGCGTTGGCGCCCCACAGGGTCGCGCCGGGGCCGCTGATGACCTCGATGCGCTCCACGTCCTGCAGCATGACTTCCTGCGCGTCCCAGAACACGCCGGAGAACAGCGGCGTGTAGACCGTGCGGCCGTCGATCAGCACGAGCAGCTTGTTGCCGAGCGCGTTGTTGAAGCCGCGCGAGGAGATCGCGTAGTTCGACGCGTTGACGCGCGCGACCTGCAGGTTCGGCGCGAGGCGCAGCGCCTCGGGCAGGGTCGCCGCGCCGGAGCGGCGGATGTCGTCGGCCGTGATGACGTAGATCGACGCGGCCGCATCGAGCAGGCGCTCGGCGCGGCGCGACACGGAGGTCACCTCGATGTCGCCGAGCTGTTCCAGGCTGAGGTCGGCGAGGTCGTCGGCCTGCGGGCCTCCGGCAGCGGCCGCTCCGGCCAGCGCGGCCAGCGCGAACGCGAGGCCGCAGCGGTTGCGATTCGTGCTCCCGCGGCGCAGCGCGGCCCGTCCGAAGCGAAAGTCCATCCGCATTCCCCGACGCCAGAAGGATCAGGACTGCATCCGCAAACGCCGGCAGGCGGAGCCTTCATACCGCGCCGTTCCGACGCACGGATCTTTACGCCCGGTCTGGGAAAAAGCAACTTGTGAGGGAGTGCCCGGCGGGCCGGCCCGATCGTCGGCCCGCCGGGCGGCGAAAGCCGTCGACGGCGCGCGTACGCCGCGGCGGCGCGGCGGACGGATATGTCCCGCGGCGCGCAGCCGGCGAGCGGCCCGACGACGCGCCCGCGGCGAAGCGTGCTCAGCGTGAATTGCGCCGCATCGACGTCGGCAGATAGCGCGGCGCGATGTTCTCGCCGCTTTCGGTCCAGTGCTGCTGGCTGTCCATGTGCAGGATCAGGCGCGCGCCGTCCAGCCGCGCGCCGAGGTTGCGCGGGGTCGCGCGGATCTCGCAGCCGCCGCCGGCGTCGGCGAACTCCAGCGTCGCGAGATAGGGATTGGCGTAGCTCTCGGGCGCCTCGAAGCCTTCGTCGCCGTTGCGCGGGCAGCGGCCGTTGCTCAGATAGAACTCGGCCACGGCGGTGCGCTGGGTCGCGGCGACGACATAGGCCTGCGCGACCTTCGAGCGCACGGTGTAGTCGCTGTAGGCCGGAATCGCGATCGCCGCGAGGATGCCGCCGATCAGCACGACGCCGATCAGCAGCACGCCGAGGACGATCAGCGCAACCTTCTTGCCGCCGCCCGGCGCCGGGCGCGGCCGGACCGGCGCGCGCGGCAGCGGCGGCGGCGCGCCCTGCAGGCCGAGCTCGGCCGCGACCTGGGCCAGCGGCACCCAGGACGGCAGCCGCTCGTGCCAGACCAACGTGGCCATGTCCAGCTCGCCGCGCTGCAGCGCGGCGCGCAGCTGGTCGGCGGAAACCGGTCCGCGCTGCTGGCGCTGGCGGTCGGCGTAATACCACTGCTGTGTCATCGTCGGCTCCCCCGGCGTCTACGCGAGCAGTCTAGAGGCGCCGGAAGCAACTCTCCAGGCGCGATTACAGCCGCGCGGCGCGCTTGACCGCGAGGTAGTGC
Source organism: Lysobacteraceae bacterium SCN 69-320 (assembly GCA_001725155.1). GTDB lineage: Bacteria > Pseudomonadota > Gammaproteobacteria > Xanthomonadales > Rhodanobacteraceae > Tahibacter. The sequence goes on from MEFP01000004.1 coordinate 195,692, forward strand.
TGCACCAGCGCCGCGGGCAGTTCGGTGCAGGTCACGTCGAGTACGTCGGTGCCCTGCGCGCGCAGCGCTTCGTGGGCGCGCGTGCGCTGTTCGATGTACTGCGCGAGTGCGCCGACGCCGATCGCGTCGTCCAGATCGGCGACGGGCTGGTCCAGCGGCCGCTCCAGCGCCTGTTCGCGCAGGCTGGCGACGCAGACCAGGTGGCGCCGCTGCAGCTGGCGCACGGCGGCGAGCAGATCCTCGATGTCCTCGTCGCGGACGTTGGTGATGAACAGCACCAGCGAGCGGCGCTGCTGGCGCAGCGCGAGCTGCCTGGCTGCGTCGAGATAATCGGTGGCCTGCAGGGATGCGTGCAGGTCGAAGGTGCTGTTGAGCAGCGCGTCGATGGTGCCCAGCCCGCGGCCCGGCGCGAAATAGCGCGCATCGCCGCCGGCGGCGAGCAGGCCGACCGCGTCGCCCTGGCGCAGCGCGATGTAGGCGACCATCAGCGCGGCGTTGAGGCAGTGGTCGAAATGCACGAGGTTGCCGTCGCGCGCGAGCATGCGCCGGCCCGTGTCGACGAGCAGCAGCACCTGCTGGTTGCGTTCGATCTGGTAGTCGCGCGAGATCAGCTTGCGCGCGCGCTGCGAGGCCTTCCAGTCGATCTGGCGCAGCGCGTCGCCGTTGCGGTACTCGCGCAGCTGCTGGAATTCCGTGCCTTCGCCGCGGCGTCGCTTCAGATGCGCGCCGACCACGCGCGAGGCGCGCTCGGCGCCGACCAGGGCCAGCTTGGCCAGCGGCGCGAAGTTCGGATAGACGCGCACGAGCTGCGGCAGCACGGCGCGCCGCTGCTGGCGCCACAGACGCAGCGGCGAATACAGGCGCAGGTCGCAGCCGTCGAAGCTGAAGGCGCCGCGCTCGGTCGGCGTCAGGCGATAGGTCAGCTCCAGCTCGCGATCGCTCGGCAGCGCGACGCGGCGCGGCAGGCCGAATACGGGCCAGTCGCCGGGATGGCGGTCGTGTACGTCGAGCACCTGCCGCTGCGTCGTCGCGCCGCGCAGGCGCAGTACCACCGCGCGCTCCACGCCGACCGGCACCACTTGCGGCAGTTCGCGCTCGATCTGCGGCGACGGCAGGCGGCGCAGCGCGAACGCGTCGGACACGGCCAGCAGCACGAGCAGCCCGCTCGCGACGAGCGGCAGCGCCGGCGGCGCGACGGCGGCCGCGGTCAGCACGCCGCAGAGCGCGCAGGCGACCAGTGCGGCGACCAGGGCCGGCGCGGCTCTCATCGCCGCGGCGCTTCCACTTTGGTCAGCAGTGCTTCGAGCACGTCGTCGATGCGGCGGCCTTCGATCTGCATTTCCGGCGCGAGACTCACGCGATGACGCAGCGCCGGCTTGGCCACGCGGCGCACGTCGTCGGGGGTCACGAAGTCGCGGCCTTCGAGCACGGCCTGGGCGCGCGCCGCGCGCACGAGGGCCAGGCTGCCGCGAGGCCCCGAGCCCATGCTCAGGCCCGGCCATTCGCGCGTGGCGCGCGTGATGCGCACGGCGTAGTCGAGCACGACCGGGTCGATCGCGACGAGCGCCGTGCCGAGCTGCATCGCGACGATGTCCTCGGGCCTGGCCACCGGCCGCACGCGCGACAGGTCGAAGTCGCTGGCGCTGCGGCCATGACTGACCGCGCTGACCATGCGCACCTCGTCGGCATGCTCCGGATAGTTCATGAGGATCTTGATCAGGAAGCGGTCCAGCTGCGCCTCGGGCAGCGGATAGGTGCCTTCCTGCTCGATCGGATTCTGCGTCGCGACGGTCAGGAACGGCGGCGACAGCGCAAAGCTGCGCGACTCGATCGTGACCTGCTGCTCCTGCATGACTTCCAGCAGCGCGGCCTGAGTCTTGGCCGGCGCGCGGTTGATTTCGTCGGCCAGCAGCAGATTCGTGAATACGGGGCCGCGGCGGATCTTGAAGCTCTCGGTCTTGGGGTCGTAGAACGCGTGGCCGCTGACGTCGCTGGGCATCAGATCCGGCGTGAACTGCACGCGCGCGAAGCCGCATTCCAGCGCCGTGGCCAGCGCGCGCACGAGCAGGGTCTTGCCGAGTCCGGGCACGCCTTCGAGCAGCACGTGGCCGCCGGCCAGCAGCGCGATCAGCAGCTGATCGAGCACGTCGGTCTGGCCGACGAAGGCCTGGGCGATCTGCTGGCGTATCGCGTCGGTGCGCTCTGCCAGCTGGGGGCCGGTGATGGCCATGCGGACGTCGGTGTTCATATCTTGGCTCGCAGTTGCATGAGGGTTCGGATGGCGGCGAGGAAGTGTTCGGGACGGGCCAGTTCCTGCGGCTGCAGCGCATGGCGTATGCGCGCGGCCGGAATGTCCGGCAGGCGCCCGGCCAGGGTTTGTATCAGCGGTTCGAGCGCCAGCGCCGCGGTGACCGGATCGCGCCGGCGCAGGCGCAGGCGGAATGCGCGCAGCACGGCCGCATGCAGCGCGACGCCGCGGCCGCGCGCGAAGGCGAATTCCCCGGCCGCCTGCACGTGGGCCAGCACCGCGCGCTGATGCCGCGGCGCCAGCGGCAGCAGCGGCCCGAAGCGCTGGGCCTGCGCGGCGAGCCAGGCCAGCAGCGCGATCAGCAGCGGCAGCAGCACGTACCACCCGTGACGCACGAGCAGCACATACCAGGGCGGCGTATTGGTCGCATAGACCAGCAGCGCGCGGCCCTCGTCGATTACCGGGCCGAGCAGCTGCCAGGTCAGCGCGGCGTTGCCGCCGTCGTTGAGTTCCGTGTTGTGCAGGAAGTCGAAGTCGGCCGCGATCAGCACGTCGCCCTCGCCCCAGGGATGACGGCCGAACACGAAGCCGCGGTCGCTGTTGCCCCAGAGCCAGTCGAAATCGCTTTCGTACTCGGCCGCGGTCTTGAAGCGGTACGAACTGCAGAAGTAGCCGTCCGGTTCCGTGGCGTCGTCGTCCTTGCTCTCCGACGCGGGGACGGCCGGCTTGGGCGGGTCGGGTTTCTTGCTGCTCGGCGCCTCGCTCCAGCGCAGGCAGCTGAATTCGTGCGCGACGCTCAGGCCCAGCCGTTCCAGCAGCGGACCCGGACGGCCTTCGTCGCCCTGCGGCAGGCGCACGGCGAGGTGGCCGCCCTCTTCGACCCACTGCAGCAGTTCGGCGGCCTGCTCGTCGTTGATCGCGCGCAGGTCGATGTCGAGCAGCAGCAGGTCGCCGGATTCGGGCGCCAGGGCCGCGAAATTGAAATCCGCGCGGCTGACGGTCTCGATCTCGCGGGCTTCCAGGGTGCGCTTGAGGCCGAACAGCGGGTTGTAGCGCGCCTCGCCGCGCGGCGGCAGCGTGATCTCGCGTTCGACGCGCTGGTAGGTGCTGAAGAACCACAGCGCGATCAGGCCGAGCAGCAGCACGGCTATGCCCGTCGCAATGAGCCGGTGGCGCCGTTCCAGCTTCATGCGGCCGCGCTCCGCGTTGAGCTCCAGGCGGCCAGCAGTTCCTCGACTTCGCCGGTCGCCGGCAGCCGCTGCGCGTAGGCCGCCGCCTGCCAGCAGCGCACGATGCGCACGAACAGCCGCGTGTAGTCGGTATCGCCGAGACGGCGCGCGCGGCGCAGGCATTCGGCCTCGGTCGCGCCCGGCGGCAGCGCGATGCCCAGCGCCTCATCCAGGCGCAGCACCGCGGCGCGATAGAACAGCGAGAGCGCCGCACGCGCCTGACCCTGCTGCCACAGCGCGCGCACGGCGCCGGCCACGTCGGCGGGCACATCCTCGGGCCGGGCGATGTCGTGTTCGTGCAGCGCATCGGGCTGGCGTTCGCGCTCGAAGCGGTCGCCGATCCACGGCAGCCAGACCCGGTGATAGCGGACCAGCAGGAACGCGAGTAGCGCGGCGAGCACCCAGAGCACGTTTTCGGCGACGAACGAGGACACCCGGCCGATGGCCTCGAACCAGCCCTGCAGCCACGACGGATTCTTGTCGAGACTGGTCTTGCCGGGGGACTTGTCGCGCTTCTCCCAGACGTGTTCCCTGGATTTCGGGCTCAGGTCCGGGTCCGTATAGCCCTGGCGCACCGAGTCGCCGAAACCGCCGTCGTCGATGTAGCGACCGGCAAAGATGCGGCGCAGGCTGTCCTTCGGCGCGTCGCCGATGTCGGCGGTCGCGGTCTCGCCGGCGGCGCCGCCGACCTTGTCGGGCGACGGTTCGTCCGCGGCGCGCGCGGTGCCGGCGAGCAGCAGCGCGCCGAACACCAGCGGCAGCAGCGCGGCGGCGCTCGCGCCGAGTCGCGCGGCCAGGCGGCGGAACGCGAGCTCCACGTCCCAGGCTTCGAGCTGGGTGCGCCGGTTCAGATACAGGCCGAAACCGGCGCCGACGTAGAACGGCTCGATCAGACTCGTCGCGAACCAGGCGATCAGGTTGCCCAGGCACTGGCCCCAGAGCGGCGGATTCTCGAACAAGGTTTTCCACACCTGCTGCGCCGCGTCGCTGAAGAATTCGATCGGCACGAACATCAAGGTCAGCAGCACGACCGACAGCGACAGCATGGCGTCCATGTTGGCCGCGATCAGGGTCACGAGCATGGCCGTGCCGCTGGTCGAACGCTGCAGCACGCGCACGCGTTCGCCGCGGCGCGCACCGGCAAGCCCTTCGAGCAGATCGACCGGCAGCAGCAGCGAACGCGACGGATGCAGGCGGCGCCAGGTCAGCCAGCCGAACATCGGCCGCCAGCCCCAGCGCAGGAAAGCGCCCAGTGTTTCGCGCACGCTAGGCGTCGCGCCGAACACCGCGCGCGAGAGCACGTACAGCGGCACGCGGTCGAACACCGGCTTGAGCCACCAGATCAGCAGCCAGGACAGCCAGACCATGTCGATGGCCGCACCGAAGGCGTTGACCAGCAGCAGCACCGGCAGGGTGGCCAGCACCCAGGCGCTCCAGATCGTGCGCGCATGCCGGCGCACCAGCGCGACGCCGAGATCGGTGGCCTCCCAGGTCGAGCGTGGCCGCAGGGCGACCGTCAGGCCTTCAAGCCGCATGCGTCGCTCCGCGTCCGCCGCGCCACAGCCACAGGCCGATCAGCAGCCACAGCAGCCCGCCGACGCTGAACTTGATCGGGTCGGGCATCCAGCCTATCGACGACCAGAACGCCTCGACGAACGCGGCGAACACCAGCATCGCGAACACGCCGAGGGCGAGCTTGGCCATGTCCACGCCGGCCTCGACGAAGGCGCGGCCGCGGCTGCGTCGCCCGGGCGCGACCAGCGCCATGCCGAGCTGCAGCCCGGCGCCGCCGGAAATCACGATGGCCAGCAGCTCCGGTGCGGAATGCCCGGCGACGAAGCGCCAGAACGGCCCGCCGTAGCCTATTGCGGTCAGATGGCCGGCGACGCCGCCGAGGAACAGGCCGTTGAACAGCAGCACGTAGACCGAGCCGATGCAGGCGAAGAAGCCGGCGGCGATAGTGCGGAAGCCGATGCTTACATTGTTCATTATGTAATAACCGAACATCTTTACATCGCTGCCGCTCTCGCGGCCGAGCCTGGCGTCGGACCGGGCCGGGTCGTACATGGTTTCGAACTGGGCCAGTTCGGCCGGCTCGAACAGCGAATGGGCCAGTTCGGGGCGAAACTGCAGCGCGACGATGACGCCGATGAAACTGCCGAAGAACAGCAGCGCGGCGACGCCCATCGCGCGCCAGTGGCGGCGCACGAGGCGCGGGAAATCCGCGGCGAAGAACTGGATCGCCGCATGCCAGCGCGGCGGATGCGGCCGGTACAGCACGAGGTGGCCGCGATGGACCAGGCCCTGCAGACGGTCGATCAGCAGCACGCTGTAGCCGCGCCGCTGCGCCAGCGCGAGATGCTGGCAGACGCGCCGGTAGGCGGCCGGGAAGTCCAGATCGCCGATCAGGCCTTCCACATCGTGGGCGCGCTGCCTGACCGGCGGACGCGCGCGCCGTTCCAGCCAGCGGTCCAGTGCCGTCCATTCCGCTTCGTGCCGCGCCTGGAACATGTCCTGTTTCATGCGCTGCTCAATGCCTGCCGAGGAAGCTGCTGGCCATGCCGAGCAGGCGCTGCACGGCGACGGCGCCGCGCGCCTGGGTCAGCTGCGGCAGCAGGTTGGCCAGTTCCTGCTGACGCTCCGGCGTCAGCTGTTTCGCGCGCTCGGCGAACGCGACGATCGCGCCCTGCTCCCCCGCCGGCAGCGGCAGCGGCGACTGCACCGCCGGCACGTCCGGCGCGGAACTGTGGCCGTGGTGGTGTTCGACATGCACGACGAGGGTGTCGGCGACCATGTCGCCGAAGCGGCGGCTGTGCGGGTCGGCGAAACCGGCGACGAGCCCGAAGCCGTAGCAGAGCGGCAGCATGTCGACCGTGCGCATGAGATTGCGCACGATGGACGGCACCCAGCCCACCGGCGTGCCGTTGGCGTTGACCACGCGCAGGCCCACCGCGCGCTTGCCCGGCGTCTGTCCGTCCATCAGCACTTCGAACAGCACCGGATACAGCCAGAGCAGAGCGAACAGGATGATCACGTAGATCGCGATGCCGAGGTCGCCGAGCACGGCGAGCGCAAGGCTGACGAACCAGACCACGACCAGGCGCAGGGCGAAGTCGATGGCCCAGGCCGCCGCGCGCGGCATCATGCCGGCGGCGGGCAGACGCAGCGAAATGCCCTCGGGCGTTTCGACGAAGGTCAGCGTGTCGACGAGCGGGGGTTGACCGGTAGCGCTCAGACGTCCACCACGATGGTGTCGGCGATCAGGTCGTGCAGGCAGCGGCGCTCCTGGCCGAAGATCATCAGCGCATCGACCAGCGAAATGACGAAGCCTACCGCCGGAATCGCGCCAAGCAGGGTGACGGGCAGGAAACGCAGTACGAAAATGCGCCACAGCTCGCAGTGGCGGGTGTCGCTGCGCAGCACGCGGATGCCGACCGCTTTCTTGCCGAGGGTCTGGCCGTCGCGGTGCAGGTAATAGATGTTGAAACCGGTCACGACGAGGAACCCGGCCACGAGGAGCACGCTGAAGACCACGAGGCCGACCTCGCTGCCGTTCTTCTCGAACATCGGAAGGAAGATTGCCGCGACGATGGCCAGACCGGACAGAAAGAGGTTGTCCAGGATGGCAGCGCCGAGGCGGGTGCCGCGCCCGGCCAGCGAGACCTTCTCGATGTCGTGGGTTTCGACGGGCGCAAGCGGTGCGGCATACGGATTGGCCGGCGGAAGCGGCGGCGGTTGCGGCATTTCCCCTGATCTCCCCTGGTTCCCCTGGCCGGCACTTTAGTCGCGGCCCGCGGCAGCCACAATCCGTAACGGAATTCAGTCCGAAACCGGCGCATCGACGAGCGGGCGCAGGTCGGGTGCCAGCGCGACACGCTCGTCGAAGACGAAGCAGCGGCCATCGTAGCCGTAGCCGCCGACCTGTTCGAAATAGCCGAGGATGCCGCCGTCGAGCTGCAGCACCTGCGGCAGGCCGTTCTCGCGCAGCCACAGCGCGGCCTTCTCGCAGCGTATGCCGCCGGTGCAGAAGCTCACGACGGCCGCGTCGGCCAGCGCCGCCTGCTCTGCGGCCACGGCCGCCGGCAGGTCGGTGAAGCGGTCTATCGGCAGGGTCAATGCGCCGGCGAACGTGCCGTGGCGGACTTCCTCGCGATTGCGCGTATCCAGCAGCACGAGCCGGCGTCCGGCGTCGTCGCAGCCCTGGGCGATCCAGCGCGCGAGCTGCGCCGGCGCCACGGCCGGCGCGCGGCCCTGCAGCGGATCGGACTGTTCCCGGCGAAAGCTGATGATCTCGCGCTTGAGCTTGAACTTCAGCCGCGCGAACGGGACCGCCGCGCTGCGGCTGTACTTGACCGTGATGTCGGCCAGACGCGCGTCGCCGCGCAGCAGGGTCAGGAATTCGGCAATGCCGCCGTCGCTGCCGGCCAGAAACAGGTTGATGCCTTCGGCGGCGACCAGCACCGTGCCGCGCAGCTGCAGCGCTTCGGCGCGGGGACGCAGCGCGTCGATCAGCGCCTGCGGCGCGTCGATCGCGGCGAAATGATAGGCGGCGATATTGACGATCATCGGAACGACGGAATCGGTGGGGCGAGGGCGCAGGCGAGGCGCCGGGTGTCGCGGCCGGCTAGTGTAGCCGTTGCGGCGCCGGGTCGCCGGGCGCAGGCCTGTTTCATCGGGCGTCACACATGCGGCGGGATGTCGCGGCGGTCGGGGCTTTCGCCGCAATCTGCGAAACAGCGAACCGCAGCATCACGGACCTCACGCCAGCGAGAAAAAGCAGCGCCGCGTTTCCCGTCACCGACCCCGGCGATCGACGCGACGCCCGGCGCAGGTTCAGAGCAACGCGAACTTCGCAACGAACACGACCGCGATCAGCGCGACCGCCGGCGACAGCTCGCGCCAGCGGCCGGCCAGCAGCTTGATGCCGGCATAGCTGATGAAACCGAACGCGATGCCGTGGGCGATCGAGAAGGTCAGCGGCATCGACAGCGCACAGATCACCGCCGGCGCGGATTCGGTCAGATCGTTCCAGTCCAGTTCGGCCAGGCCGTAGCTCATGAGTATGGCCACGTAGATCAGTGCCGGCGCCGTCGCGAACGGCGGCACCGTCGCGGCCAGCGGCGACAGGAACAGCGCGGCGAGGAACAGCAGCGCGACGACGACGGCGGTCAGTCCGGTGCGGCCGCCGGCCGCCGTTCCTGCGGCGCTCTCGATGTAGGCGGTCGTCGACGAGGTGCCCAGTGCGGCGCCCGCGGCGATCGCGGTCGAATCGGCCAGCAGCGCGCGGCGCAGCCGCGGCAGCTTGCCCTGCGCATCGAGCAGGCCGGCGCGATGGCTGACGCCGATCAGGGTGCCGGTCGCATCGAACAGCTCGACGAGGAAGAAGGTCAGCACCACGGTGACCAGCCCCGCATTCAGCGCCGCGCCGATGTCCAGCTGCAGCAGGGTCGGCATGATCGACGGCGGCATCGCGAACACGCCGGCAAACTGCGCGTGGCCGAACAGCAGCGCGGCGACGGTCACCGCGAGTATGCCGATGACGATGCCGCCGCGAACGCGCCGCGCTTCGAGCGCGACGATCAGCAGCAGCCCGCCGGCCGCGTACAGCACGCTCGGCGCATGCAGATCGCCGAGACCGACCAGGGTCGCCGGATTCGCCGCGATCAGTCCCGCATTCTTGAAACCGATGACCGCGAGGAACAGACCGATGCCGGCCGAGATCGCGAGCTTCAGCGACCGCGGTATCGCATCGACGATCCACTCGCGCACGCGCACGAGGCTGATCGCGATGAACAGGCAGCCGGAGATGAACACCGCGCCGAGCGCCGCCTGCCAGCTGAAGCCCATCCCCTGCACGACGCTGTAGGCGAAATACGCATTGAGCCCCATGCCCGGCGCGAGTGCGATCGGATAGTTCGCATACAGGCCCATGACGGCCGAACCGATCGCCGCCGCCAGGCAGGTCGCGACGAACACCGCCTCCGACGGCATGCCCGCAGCCGAGAGGATCTGCGGATTGACGAACATGATGTAGGCCATCGCAAGAAACGTCGCGAGCCCGGCCAGACATTCGGTACGGACGTCGCTGCCGTTTTCGCGCAGCCGGAACCAGCGTTCGAGCACGGGCGTCTCCGCAGGCAGTGGTCGGGCGATTGTACGGACGCCGCGGCGACTCACCAGAGGGCAGGAGGCATCGGTGAGCGCCAGCGGCTCGGTAGGACGCACGCGGGGCGAAACGCTTCACAACGATTGCACGGCAAACCCCATCCCCACCCATGCCCTCCGGCCCGTTGGGCGTTCAAAGCCGTCAGAACCTGCGGTTCTGAGCGACGGCTTTTCACACCCTTGAAGGGGTTAAAACCGCGGCGCTGCTAATAAGCCCTCCCCTTCAAGGGGAGGGTTGGGTGGGGATGGGTGTCCCCGCAGCGGACGCCATGCACACCGGAGGAGAAGAGGCCCGCATGACTGTCCGACCTCGCTTAGCCGCACCGCGTGCTAGCGACCGATGCCGGCGCAAACTTGCCCACATGCGACCGCGCTGCCGACAATGGCCGCGGGCCGTCCCGGCCCGGTGGCGACTCCGCGCGAGCGCCGCAGCGCAGCGGAGGTGGAATGCGTTTCCAGGGCAGCATCAACGAATGGCGCGACGATCAGGGTTACGGCTTCATCGTGCCGAATGGCGGCGGTGACCGCGTGTTCGTGCATGTCAAAGCCTTCCGGCGCGGATCGCGCCGTCCCGTCGTCGGCCAGCAGGTCAACTATGTCGTGGCGCGCGACGCGCGCGGCCGGCTGCGAGCGGAGCATGTCGAATACCCCGCATCGCCCGTGCAGCCCCGTCGCCCGGCCGGCGGTCCGCGCCGGCTGCCGCTGCTGGTCGCCGCCGGGTTTCTCGTCGCGGTCGCCGTGCTCGCCGCCATGGCGAAAGTGCCCTGGTTGCTGTTTCTGGCCTATGCCGCGCTGAGCCTCGCCACATTCGGCTGCTACGCCACCGACAAGTCGGCCGCGCAACGCGGAACCTGGCGCGTGCAGGAGAGCACGCTGCAGCTGCTCGCACTGCTCGGCGGCTGGCCCGGCGCGGTGATGGCCCAGCAATGGCTGCGCCACAAGAATCGCAAGCCCGGGTTCCAGGCAGTGTTCTGGCTGGCCGTCGCGATCAACCTGTTGGCGTTCGGCTGGCTGCTGTCGGATGGATTGCCGTGACCGGCAGAGGGGCATAACCTCTGCGGCCGCGCTTCGCTTCGTCGCACGACGGCGGCACCCGCATGACATGAGCACCCACGAACGGTTTCTGGATCAGGTGTGCGAGCTGCTCGCGCTTCTTCCCGGTACGACAGTCCTGAGCAGCCGCTTCACCGATGCGAGCGCACAGATCGAAGTACGCGTCGACGACGCGACGACATTGGATAGTCTGCAGCACGAAGTCGCGGCGGCGAACCTGCGCCTGGATCCGTGGCTGCGGCCATCGGCGATGAAGACGGCGGTGTTTCCGCTGCACTGCAGCGTGACCGCATCACATGCGCCGATAGAGGGACTCACCTTCGGCTATCTGCAGATACTCGGTATCCACCTGGTCTGGCGACTGCATCGGCTTGGCCTGCTGACGACGGCACAGGCGAATCCGCGGCTGCGCGCGTGGAATGCCGCCTGCGTCTGCGACTGGCCAGCGGTTGCAGATCCGGAATAACGGGATCCGCTCGTCGGCGTGCCGGCCTTCGCTCACCTGCCCGAAATGAAAGAGCCCTCCTTGCGGAGGGCTCCGGACAGCGCGAAGCGAAACTCAGCTCAGGACTCGAAACCGTTCTTGAAGATCACGTCGGTGCCCGGCGTGATCGTGAAGTTCGGTGCGGAGATGTTGAAGAAGATGTTGCCGACGCAGGACACGCGCACGCGGGCCTGGCTCGTCGCGACGTTGGGCACGGTGATAGCCGCGCTGCCGTTGTTCGGGAAGCTGCCGACATTGAGCGGATAGGTCAGGCCGCCGTCGGTCGACACGTCGATGCCGACGTTGGCGCAGGAAATCGGCGCGGCGGTCGTGCCGGCCACGTCCCAGGTCACCGTCTGCGTGCTGTTGCCGGCCCAGCTCACGGCCGTGGCCGGTGCGGTGACCTTGAACGCGCCGCTGGTGACGACCGACTGCACCGTCATGTCGGCGCTGTTGGTGCTGCCGAAGCCCGGCACGTTGTCGCGCACGGTCAGGCGGAAATGCATCGTGCGCGCCGTCGTCGGCAGGATCTCGCCGGTCAGCGTCGTGCCCGCGATCAGGTTGGACAGGCGCGGGATGATGCGCACGCCGGTCGGCACCGGGTTCAGGGAGCGGATGATCGGGCCGTTGCCCGGATCGGTGGTCAGCGTGTTGTTGACCGAGCCCGTGTCGTTCTGTTCCCAGTCGTAGCTCAGGGTGCCGCCGCTCGTCGTCGTCGCCGAGCCGGTCAGCACGAACGGCGTACGTGCCGGGATGATGAAGTTCGACAACGGCGCGATCACCGGCACCGCATTCGGATTCGTCGTCGTATCCGAACAGCTCGCGCCGCCGCCGAAGGTGTACGTGCGGATCTCGTTGAGGCTGCTGGCCGTGAAATACGGATCGGAATTGGACTGCAGGTTCGCCGAGCCGCAGATGCCTGCATAGGCCATGATGGTCGAGCCGCTGCCCGGCTCGAACGCGGTCGGGCCGTTGCGGTTGCCGCCGCCGCAGCTGGACGTGGTGCTGTTGAAGGTATGGTCGCCGCCGAACTGGTGGCCGAGTTCGTGCGCGACGTAGTCGATCCAGAACGCATCGCCGGTCGGATTCGGCGAACCCGTGGTGCCGTCGCCCTTCTGGCCGTTCACGCAGATCACGCCGAGGCCGGCGACGCCGCCGGAACCCGTGGTCAGCACGTGGCCGACGTCGTAGTTGGCCGAGCCGATGATGGAATCGACCTGCGCCGTGTTCATGTCGATGGCGGTGTCGTCGTTCGGGTACGGATCGCCGCTCGCGCTCGGGAAGACCAGCTGGTCGTTGTTCGGCACCAGGGTCATGTGGATCGCGAAATCCTTTTCATAGACCTGGTTGACGCGGTTCACGGTCGCGACGACGCCGGCCATGCCGGTCGCCACGGTCGCACCGTTGGTCGGGCTGATCGCGATGACGTAGTTGTGGTTGGCCGCCATGGCCAGCGCGTAGTTGCGCTTGATCGTGCCGGTCGTGGTCAGCGGCACCGGGCCGCTGCGCAGGGCCGCGTCGATGTTGTTGGCCACGGGCCGGCCATGCACGCCGCACTTGAAGTCGTGCGACGGCGTTGCCGCGCTGCGCGCGAAGCTCAGATACGCGTTGCCGCCGTCCTTGTCCTGCGGCTGCACGATCCAGACGCCGTCGGTCGCGAACACCATGGCCTGGAAGCCCAGCGGCGAGACGTCGATGCGCGCCTGCGTGCCGTCGGCCGCAACGCCGACGTAGCTCCTGATCTGCGGATACTTCGCCGCGAGCGACGGCGGCATGACGTCGGAGTCCTGCAGCATGAACTCGGCGAAGCCGCCGTCGGGCTGCGGTACGGCCAGGGTCTCGCCGCGGCGTGCGCCGTCGTCGAGGAAGGCGTTCAGCGCCGCGGCGTCGAGCGCCAGCGCGCGGAACTGCGCCGGAGCCGATGCGGCGGTCTGCGGACGCGCAGCCGTGTCCGACCAGAATGTCGCGCTGTCCGCGGCTGCAGCCGCGTTCGCGCCCAGCGCCAGCAGCAGCGCTGCCGACAGGAAACCGATGTTGCGCATTGCGAAAACCCCCGATGAGTAGTGCCGAGTGACGCGGCGAGCCTTCCGCGCGCAGCGCCGGTCGGCGCCGATCCGCGGCGGAAGGCGGCAAGTATGCGACCGCGCTCGCGGCCCGACGCAGGGCCGGAAGGTGGAGCGGAAATTCGGTCTTCAGGCGGAAGCTGTTGCCGAGTCCGCTGGCCGGCTTGGATCGCTCCGCCCAGGACGCCGCCGGGGGCAGGGCCGCAGCTCGGTATCGGCCGCCCCGCGGTCCCGGCCGCCGGCCAGCACAGTGCCCGGGTTCGCCGGATGCGCCGCGAAGTCCGCGCGCCGTGGCGCATATGCGCTTGCATGGCGGCTCCAACGGCGGCCTCATAGGCGTTTCGCCGCCGCAGGAGCTCACCGATGATCCAACGCTACGACACCGGTCCGCGCATGTCCGAAATGGTCGTGCACAACGGCACGATCTATCTGGCCGGCCAGATAGCCGACGACGCCGAGGCCGACATCAGCGGCCAGACCCGCCAGGTGCTCGATGCCATCGACGCGCTGCTCGCCCGCGCCGGCAGCCACAAGTCGCGCATCCTGCGCGCGCAGATCTACCTCGCCGACCTGGCCGATTTCGCCGCGATGAATGCAGTCTGGGAAAGCTGGGTCGTGCCGGACCACACGCCGGCGCGCGCGACCGTGCAGGCGGCGCTGGCCAATCCGAAATGGAAGATCGAGATCGTCGTGACCGCGGCGGTCTGAGCTTCCCCTGAAACCGCGGGCCGGATTCGCTGTCACGGCGGAATCCGGCCCAGGCTCACCTGGCCGCGCGCGGCCCCTTTTGCGGAATCAGATCGGCCAGCACGAGACGCGTCGTCCGTGCCTTGCCGTCGCGTTCGTAGCCGACCTCGATCGCCGTGCCGGCCGCATCCGTGGCCAGGCGGTCGCGCCATTCGGTCAGCGAACGCTCGGCGACCGCTTCTCCGGCCAGACTCACGATGCGGTCGCCGGCGGCGAGACCGGCTTTCGCGGCCGGGCTGCCGGCGACGACTTCGTAGACCGACAGCGCCTTGCCGTCGCGCAGCAGCGCCAGGCCGCTGCGGTCGGCGCGGAATGGCTGGCCGAAGTTCGCGTTCGGCGCGAGATACATGCGCTTGGCGGCATAGTCGAACGCGACCGTGAAGCGGCCGAGCACGCGGCCGCCGAGATTGGCGTCGACCTCGGGCGAGGCGAAGGCGCCCTTGTCGCCGGTGAACAGGCTGGCCGCGACGTCGCCGAGCACGAAGCCGCCGAGTTCCAGTTTGCCCAGGCGCACGGGCCAGGAGCGCATCGGGCCGCCGACGCCCCAGCCGGAGATCTGTTCGAAGTTCGCCGCGTAGTGCTCCTTGAGCGCATTGCTGCGCACGAACGGCGAATGCAGGTCGATCGCCGAGCCCGAGCCGGTGTCCACGGCAATGCGCACGTCACGCCCGTCGATGCGGCCCTGCACGATGGGAATGCGCTCGGCCAGGGTGAACGGCACGGCCCTGGCACCGGCCGGAGGCGTGAACACGTCAGGGCGGCTCAGGCGCAGTTCGCGCTGGACGTAGTCGATCGTCACGCCGAAGCGCTGGAACAGCTCGTAGCCGATCACGCCGTCGAAGTCCTCGCCTTCGACGTCGAGCACGCGGCCGAAGTCGATCACGTAGAACAGCGGCTCGTCGAACTGCACGCCGCCCAGGCGCAGCGAGCCGGCGCGCGTCAGCGCGACGTCGGGACTCGCTTCGCCGGTACCGCGCGCGCTGAGCTTGCCTTCGGTCGACAGGCCCAGACGCTGGGCTGCCGCCGGCAGCAGGATGTTCATGCCGCCCGTGTCGACGAGCATGCGCACCGGCTTGCCGTCGATCTGTGCCTCTACATGGATGTGGTCGCGCACGAGGCGGAAGGGAATCCGGGTCTGCCCGGCGGCGTCGAGGATGCGCGCGCCATCGTTCATCGCCGGCACGGCGAAATCGGCGTCGGCCACGACCGTTTTCGTGGTCTGGCTCGCATAGTCGATCTCGACGCGGTTGGCGCCGCCGACGCCGCGGTCGACGACCTGGCGGAACGGCAGGCGCAGGCCTTCGACCTCGCGCCAGTCGCCGAGCACGGTCACGACGCGATCCTGGGCCGTCAGGCCGGTGACGACGCGTTCGAGCAGGCCGTTGTCCTCGGCGAACCACAGCTCGGCGGTCTCGCCGCCGGCCGGTGTCGCCGTCACGACCTGATAGCGCCGGCCGTCGGCCTCGCGCGGCTGGGGCTGGCCGTACTCGGCCTTGCCGCGCTGCGGAAACCAGTAGGCGCGCATGCTGAGCCAGGCCGCCGTGCGCGCCTCGCGCAGGGCCTGCGGCGCGTCCAGCCGCGCGACTTCGCCACCCGGATCCTGGTTCCAGGCGATCTTCCCGTCATAGCCGCTGGCGCCCTTGTACAGACCCAGGCTGTAGCGTACGGCGCTGCGTCCGGTGCGCAGGTCTTCCCGTGTCTCCACGCTGCCGGACAGGCCGGCAGCCTTCATTTCCCCCTGGCCGCTCAGCGCGGTCACCGTGTCCCAGGCAGCGCCGCCGGAGGCCGCACGGGCGCGGGCCAGCAGGGCGTCCGCGTCGGACGCCGCGGCGATTGCGCTTGACAACGACAGCAGCAAAAGCGATAGCGCACGTACAAACATGGCCTTCTCCCGTTTTTGGTCCCGGCCGCGCCGCGCGGCGTGCCGGGGCAACAGACGTCGCCATTGAATATTCGATTGAAATTTCAACGAAGGCAACTCAACTGATGGCACAGCCCCGCAAACCCCGCACCCCCACGTCCGGACGCAACGTGGAGAAACCGCGCGAGATCGCCCTGCTCGCCGCCCCCGCCCGTCAGGAACTCGTCGATACGCTGGAAGCGCTCGGTGGCGAAGCGTCGGTCGCTACGCTTGCCGCGCAGCTCGGCCGTCCGGCCGACGGCCTCTACTACCATCTGCGCCTGCTCGTGCGCGGCGGCCTGCTCGAAGAGCTGCCTGACGAAGGCGACGGCCGCCGCTACCGCACGCGCGCCGACAAGGGCATGCGCCTGCAGCTGCGCTATCGCGGCGGCCGCAACGCCGGCGCTGCGGCGGTGGAAAAGGTCGGCTCCAGCATGATGCGCATCGCGGCGCGCGACTTCGCCGCCGCATTGAAGCGCAGCGACGTCGCTACCGACGGTGCCGAGCGCGAAGTCTGGGCCTCGCGCAGCAAGGGCTGGGTGGACCGACGCGATCTGGCCGAAATCAACCGTCTGCTCGCGCGTGCGCTGGAACTGCTGCAGAAGCCGCGCAGCACCTCTCGCGACAAGCTCATCGCGCTGGCCTGGGTGCTCGCGCCGCTGCCGGTGCGGCCGAGCCGGCGCGGGCAGGATGAGGATTGATGCTCAAACAACAAGGCAGCCCGAAGCGCCCTTCTCCCGGCCCTTTCCTGCTGAGCAGAGGGGCTGAAGCGTCAGCAACGCATCGGGCGGATTCGATTGCCGCTTTCCCTCTCTTCTTGGCGGAAGAAAGACCTGGTACGCCATCCAACGGTGAATTTCCGCTTGGATTTTCAGAGCGCCGATCTGGGCCGATCCGGGCGAGCGGGTTCTTCTCCCCGCTGCCCTGCGGGAAAGGGGCAGAGGAGAGCGGGCGGCCGAGGCTTGCCATGCCGTTGAATTTTCTCCTCTGCATTCAAGAGGAACATCAAGGCTGATGGCTATGGTCGCGCGTCACTGAAACTTCCTCCTGTCCCCAACCCCTCTCCCGGGGGGGGGGGAGAAAGCGGCGCTCGGCCGGCGCATCACGACCGCGTCATGTCACAAGCGCCCGACAGACCGGCTGTCCTCACGGTCCGCGGCCCAACGGCCGCGACGCAAATCTACCGGCACAGCGAAGCAGCGACATAACGACACGACGGCATTGCGCCGCACGATGCGACGCGGCATGACGCAACGCACCGCTCGCGATCACGGACCGCCGTGCAGGAAATCCACCGCCGTCTGCAGCAGGGCGCGCGTGCCGACGTCGAGCGCCTTTTCGTCCATGAAGAACTTCGGCGAGTGATTCGGTGCCGCCGTTGCGAGATCCTGTCCCGGCGGCACCACGCCGACGAAGAAATACATGCCGGGCACGGCATCGGCGAAATAGGAGAAGTCCTCGGCGACCATGTTCGGCGGCACGTCGACGACGTTGTTCTTGCCGACGGCCTTTTCGAGGCTGGGGCGCAGACGTTTCGTCAGCGCCGGGTCGTTGCGCGTGACCGGGTTCTGCGCGCCGGGCATCGGCGCCTCGAGTTCCACGCGCGCCCCCTGCGCCGCGGCCACGCCTTCGGCCGTGCGGCGCAGGCGCTGGAACAGGTCGTCGCGCATGTCCTTGTCGAACGTGCGCACGGTGCCTTCGAGCTCCACCTTGTCCGGAATGATGTTGTAGCGCACGCCGCCCTGGAACATGCCGAACGTGAGCACGGCCGGTAGTTTGGAAATATCCAGTTGTCGACTCACGATGGTCTGCGCCTGGCTGACGATGGCCGCCGCGGTCACGATCGGGTCGACGCCGCGCCAGGGCTGGGCGCCGTGAGTCTGCGCGCCGAGCACGCGGATCTTGAAGCGGTCCGAGCCGGCCAGCAGCGGACCTTCGCGCACGCCGACCTGGCCCGCATGCAGGGTGTAGAACACGTGCAGGCCGAGCACTGCGTCGGGCCTGGCGTCGCCGAACACGCCTTCCTTCAGCATGAGCTTGGCGCCGCCTTCCTCACCCGGCGGCGAACCTTCCTCGGCCGGCTGGAAAATGAACATGACTTCGCCGGGCAGCTCCTGGCGCATGCCGGCCAGCGCCGTCGCGACGCCGAGCAGGATGGCCGTATGCGCATCGTGACCGCAGGCGTGCATGACGCCGACGTCCTGGCCGGCATAGGTGCTGCGCACTTTCGAGGCGAACGGCAGGTCGACTTCCTCGGTCACCGGCAGCGCGTCCATGTCCGCACGAATCGCCAGCCGCGGTCCGGGTTTGCCGCCCTTGAGCCGTGCGATCACGCCGGTATGCGCGACGCCGGTCCTCACCTCCAGCCCGAGCTTCTTCAGCTGGTCGGCAACCGCCTTGGCCGTGCGCGTCTCGCGATTGCCGAGCTCCGGATGCTGATGGAAGTCCCGGCGCCACTGCAGCACCTTGTCGCCGACGGCGGCGGCGGCCTGCTGCGTGTCGGTTTCGGCATGGGCCGCGGATGCGGCCAGGGCGGCAAGCAGGGCGAGGCAAAGTCGGCGCATGGCTGGGTCTCCGCGAAAAGCCCGATGGTAGGCCAAGCCCGCGCTCCGATGGAGCATGACTTTCGGCGTACGCCGCGGTGAGCCGCGGGCGAACCGCAACCTGCGCGGGACATCGCGCCGGCACAGCGTTACGGCAGATGCTCGCGGGCCAGATAGTCCTCGCTCTGCATCTCGATCAGGCGCGATTCGGTGCGGCTGAATTCGGCGCGCAGGCGGTGGCCGTCGTAGAGGTCGATGATGGGCACGGCGGCCGACAGGATCAGCTTGACGTGACGGTCGTAGAACTCGTCGACCAGTTCGATGAAGCGGCGCGCGGCGTCCTCCATCATCGGCGTGAACTGCGGCACGCCGGAAACGATGACGGTGCCGTAGGCCTTGCCGATCTCGATGTAGTCGGCGACCGCGCGGGGACCTTCGCAGATCGCCTCGAAGGCGAACCAGACCACGTCCTCGGCGAGGCGGTGTACGGGAATCTCGCGATCATGCACTTCGATCGCGTTTTCGACTCGCGCGACGCCGTGGCTGATGCGCTGGAAGCAGTCGTTGAGCGCGCGTTCGGCCTCGGCGCCCAGCGGTGTCTGGAAGACGCGGGCCTGGGTCAGCGCACGCAGACGCCAGTCCTGCGCCGAGACGATCTCCAGCACCGCGCAATGCTGCTGCAACAGCGCGATGGCCGGCAGGAAGCGCTCGCGCTGCAGGCCGCCGGCATACAGGTTCGCTGGCGCGGTATTGGACGTCGTGACCAGGCAGACGCCGCGCGCGAACAGCTGGCGCAGCAGGCCGCCGAGAATCATCGCGTCGCCGATGTCGCTGACGAAGAACTCGTCGAGGCACAGCACGCGCGCCTGCGCGGCGATGTCGGCGGCCACGTCGACGAGCGGGTCCTCGCGCCCTTCGAGCTGGCGCAGCTTGGCCTGCACCGAGCGCATGAAGCGGTGATAGTGCACGCGGCGCTTCTGCGCGATCGGCAGCGCCTCGTAGAACAGGTCGATCAGGAAGGTCTTGCCGCGGCCGACGCCGCCCCAGAGATACAGGCCGCGCACCGCCTCGGGTTCGGCGAAGCGTGCGCGGATCCGCGCGAACAGGCCGTCCGGCGCGGGCTGCTGCAGCTGCGCCGCAATGCGGTCGAGTTCGACCAGCGCCGCGCGCTGTGCGGCATCGTCCTGCCACTCGCCGCGCTGCACGCCGGCGAGGTAGAGCGCCGTGACCGTCACGTCACGCGACCTGCAGCGGCGGCAGGTTGTCGCGAACGCCGTGCTTGACTGCGCCGCGCAGGTCCATGAGCCGGCGATGGAAGAAATGGCTGGTTTCGGCCATGCGCACCAGCTGTGCGTTCTTCGGCAGGTTCGCGGCCCAGGCGAATACCGCAGCCGGATCGACGACCTCGTCGGCCTCGCCCTGCACGATCAGCCAGGGACAATCCGGCAAGGCGATCTTCTCGAATGCCCAGCGGCCGACCGGCGGCGCGATCTGAATCAGCTGCTGCGGCGCCAGCGCCGCGGCCGCGCGCAGCGCGACGTAGCTGCCGAAGGAGAAGCCGGCCAGCCACAGTGCATCGTCGGGCCGTTCGCGGCGCACCCAGTCGACGACGGCGCGCAGGTCGTCGGTCTCGCCGTTGCCGTCGTCGTAACTGCCGGCCGACGCGCCGACGCCGCGGAAATTGAAGCGCACCGTCGCCAGGCCCAGCTCGACCAGCGAGCGCGACAGCATGGTGACCACCTTGTTGTGCATGGTCCCGCCATGCAGCGGGTGAGGATGGCAGATCACGGCAGTGCCGCGGCGCGCATCCTGCTCGGGCAGTTCGACCAGGGTTTCGAGCAGGCCGGCCGGCCCCGGCAGGTTCAGCGCGCCCGAGGCGACAGGAAAGGACGGAGCGGAGTCGAGTTCGGTCATCGGGCGATTGTATCCAAGCCAACCGCCGGGTCCGAACCGGCGGCCCCGCGCGGGCTCGTGCCGACCGTCGTCGCGCCATCAGGACGTCGCCGCCGTGCGCGCCCGCCGCCCCGCCGCGTCGCCGGGCCGGCCATGCCGTGCGCCCGTGAAACGCCCGGTCGGCGCGGACTTGCGCGAGTCGATACTCCGCCATGCCCTTGCTCCACCCAGCGCCCGGCTGCCGGCTGGCGGCCCGCCCTTCGGCGGATGCAGAGTGCCGGCTCAGCTTGCATAGTCAGCGACCGACCCGTTTGCAGGAGAGACCGATGCAGCGCACCACGCCCCTCGCCCGCGCCGTTGCCGGGATATTGCTCGGCCTCGCCACCGCCGCGCCGGTCGCTGCCGCGGCACTGTGGAGCGAAGCCCCGGCCATGCTGAGCCTGCGCGCCGACGGCCCGCAGCCGCAGCGCTACCGCAGCCTGCGGCTCGACGTGGACGCGATGCGCGGTGCGCTGCGCGAAGCGGTCGCCGAGGGCAAGCCATTCGCACTGCCGCGGCCCGACGGCGGCTTCGCCGAGTTCGTGCTCGAGGATTCCGGCACCTTGTCGCCGGAACTGGCGGCGCGCTTTCCGCAGATCCTGAGCCTGCGCGGCCGCGACGCCGCCGGCAACCGCGCCCGCGTGGATCTGTCCGATCTGGGCCTGCAGGCGCTGGTGTTCGACCAGGACGGCAGCTGGGTCGTCGAGCCGATCGAGTTCGGCAGCGGCGGCGACTATCTGAGCTTCCGCCGCAGCGACGCCGCCGTGCAGTCGCGCTTCCATTGCGACACGCACGATCGCGACGAAACGCCGGACGAGCATGCCGCCGCTCCGGGCATCAGTACGGTCACCGGCGCTTCGCGCCGCGTGCTGCGCACGGCGGTCGCGACGACCGGCGAGTACACCGCGTTCTTCGGCGGAACGGCCGCATTGGGCCAGGCCGCCGTCGTCGCCGCGGTCAATCGCGTCAACGAGGTCTACGGTAACGAGTTCAGCGTGACCCTGCAGCTCGTGGCCAACAACAACCTGCTGATCTACACCGACGCGGCGACCGATCCGTACACCAACAACAGCGGCTCGACCATGCTGGGGCAGAACCAGACCAATCTCGACAGCGTGATCGGCGCGGCCAACTACGACCTCGGCCATGTGTTCAGCACCGGCGGCGGCGGTGTGGCGACCCTGAACGCGGTCTGCTCGTCGGGCTCCAAGGCTCGCGGCGTCACCGGCCGCAGCAGCCCTACCGGCGATCCGTTCTGGATCGACTACGTCGCGCACGAGATGGGCCACCAGTTCGGCGGTGCGCATACGTTCAACAGCTCGGCCAGCAGCTGCGGCGGCGGCAACCGTACGAGTTCGGCGGCCTACGAAACCGGCAGCGGCTCGACCATCCAGGCCTATGCCGGCATCTGCGGCACGGACGATCTGCAGCCGAACTCCGACCCGTATTTCCATGCCAAGAGCCTGGAACAGATGCAGGCGCGCCTCGACGCGGTGCCGGGCTGCGGCAGCTCGACGCCGAACCCGAGCAGCGCGCCGGTGATTCCGGCCATGACCACGAGCTATGCGATTCCGGCGCGCACGCCGTTCACCCTGACTGCTCCGCCGGCCAGCGACGCCGACGGCGATGCGCTGACCTACGACTGGGAGGAATACGATCTCGGCCCCTCGACGGCGATCAACGTCGACAACGGCACCAGTCCCATCGTGCGCTCGTGGAATCCGGCCGCGACCCGCACGCGCACGATCCCGCGCCTGTCCAACCTGCTCGCCAACACGACCGCGCCCGGTGAAATCCTGCCGACCATGGACCGCGCGTCGATGAAGTTCCGCCTGACCGTGCGCGACAACCATGCCGGCGGCGGCCGCTCCAGCAGCGCCGACATGCCGGGCATACAGGTCGTCGCCGCGGCCGGTCCGTTCCTCGTGACCGCGCCGAACACCGCGGTCAGCTGGACCACGGACCTGCCGCAGACGGTGACCTGGAACGTCGCCGGCACGACCGCTGCACCGATTTCCTGCGCCGGCGTCGACATCGACTTCTCGCCGAACGGCGGCATGACCTGGCCCCTGCGCCTGGCCAGCGCCGCGCCGAACAACGGCAGCGCGAGCGTGACGATTCCGTCCGGCAACGCGACGACGCAGGCGCGCATCCGCGTGAGCTGCAGCACCAATCTGTTCTTCGACCTGTCCGACGTGAGCTTCACGGTCGTGCAGGGCGACGTGATCTTCCGCAACGGCTTCCAGTAAGCCGCCGCACGCCGGCGACCGGGCACAGGGACAGGCGATTCTCCGGCATGCCGAGCGGCGGCATGCCGGACTGTCGCCGCAGCCCGGCCGAAGCCGCGCAATGCCTGCGCTATGCTCGCCCGCATGAATCACCTTGCCCATGCCGTACTGGCCGGGGACGAACCCGACCTGATCCTCGGCGGCCTGTTCGGCGATTTCGTGCATGGGCCGGTGCCGACCGATCTGCGCCGCGGCGTCGAACTCGGCCTGCGTCTGCACCGCGCCATCGACGTCCACACCGACCGCCATCCCGTCGTCGTCGGCCTGCGCAGCCAGTTCGTCGCGCCGTTCCGGCGCTATGCCGGCATCCTGCTGGACATCTGGTTCGACCATCTGCTCGCGTGCGATTTCGCGCGCTGGTGCGCCACGCCGCTGCAACGGTTCTCCGACGATCTGCTCGCCCTGCTGCAGCGCCACGCCGACGAACTGCCGCCGACGATGCGCGGCTTCGTCGCCTACATGCGGCGCAGCAACCTGCCGGCCGCGTATGCGGACGCCGCCGTCGTCGGTCGCGCGCTGGCCGGTGTCGGCACGCGGCTGAGCCGGGCCAATCCGCTGCACGAAGCCCTGCCCGTACTGCAGGCGATGGATCCGGCGCTGCGGCAGGGCTTCGAGGAATTCTTTCCGGAACTGCGGGACTTTGCCCGGGAATGGCTGCGGCAAGCGTCGGCATAGACGAGGCGCCGCGCCGCCAGCCGATGGATGGGATTGCGCCGCGGAACCCGTCGCGGGCCCACAGGCCCGTGCTTGCGAGCGGCAGCGGATCGCCGAAACGACGACACCGCCTTGCGGCGGTGTCGAGGGTTGAGGCGTTTGCCGCGGAGCGACGGGTGCTATCGGCTGCCGCTGCTGCAGGTCACTTGACCTGGTCGATCATCCAGTGAACCGTGGCCTTGACCTGCTCGTCGTTGAGCGAGGGATTGCCGCCGCGCGGCGGCATCACGCCGGCCTTGCCGGTGAAGCCTTCGGTCGCATGCTTGATCAGCGTATCCACGCCCTGCGCAATGCGCGGCGCCCAGTTGGCCTTGTCGTCCAGGCGCGGCGCGCCGCCGGCTCCGGACTTGTGGCAGGCGCCGCAGAGGCTGTCGTAAATGACCTGGCCGTCCGTGGTGCCACCGTAGGCGACCTGCGCGGCCGCGGCCTTCTTGCGGGCTTCCTCGGCGGCGAGCATGGCCGCGCGGCCGGTGTCGCCGGCATAGGACTCGCCGACCGGGGCCAGACGATCCGACACGACCTGCTCGGCATTCGGGTTGGTCGAAGCCGGATGGGTGGAATAGATGTAATGCGCCAGCAGGATGAAAGCCACGGCGATCAGCGAGAGCACGCCGATCAGCATCGAGAAGCGTTTCAGGAACTCCAGGTCGGTCTTGGTAATCGGGCTGCTCACGGAACACCTTTCCTAGCGGCGGCTGGGGCCGGAGAAGCTCCCGGCACGGACAAAAGACGGGCAAGTATAACGACCGCTCCGCGACCACGGAAGCTCAGGGCTAGCCCGCCGGCCGGCGGGCCGGCTATGATGCGCCCCGGTCTGCGCCCTGCGGTCCCGGCCTGCCGCCGGTTCGGCGCCGGCTGCCGACGCACCCGCCGCTCCGCGGCCGACCCACCGGCGATTCCGGCTGCTACGCCCGAAACCGCCCGCAACACCGTCACCACGCGCCCGTAGCTCAGCTGGATAGAGTACCGCCCTCCGAAGGCGGTGGTCGGGGGTTCGAATCCCTCCGGGCGCGCCATTCCCAGATCTCCGCTCCGAAAATTTCCCCGGGCCGGAGCGACACGCTTGCCCCACCGGCAGTCCCTCGTTTTCGTACAGCCCGGCCTCTCCGGCAATGCGAAATTCAGCCGCCGCCCCCTGCCGCCTTCCGATCGAACGTTTCGCGCCCCCGGACGACAGCGGCCGGCGGCTCATCGCACACCTGTGGCCTGCGACCGCTATCCGGTTTTTCTTGCCGATAGCCGACGAACACCCGCAACCGGTTGCGTGCCGTCCGTCGCGGTTCTGCGGATCGCAGGCGCATGCCGCTCGCGCGGCGGCGTTCCGACATCTGCGCGGTTACGGGTCGATGCGGGACAGGGGTGCAAGCATGCGGAATCTCTCTCGCTTCGAGCGCAGGCGCGAGCGACCGCGCGTCCGTGGCCCGTCTCGCATGAGAGCGCCTCGAAAAACGTCGAGCTACCCACGGCACGGTGACGTGCCGCTCGCAATCCAGCGCGCAAGCGCTGGATCAGGTGCCCATGAAGGGGAGGTGCGGCGCTGCGGGTCGCCGCGGGCAACGCTCAGGAAGAGATCGCGGCGCCTCGACCCGGCGGTGCTGGCGAAATGTCCAGCAGGGACGGCGGCACCCCCATCATGCGGCGGCAGGTACGCGTCAGATGGGCGGAGTCCGCGAACCCCGCCGCATGCGCGGCCGTCGACAGGGACGCGCCATTCATCCTGTGCTCCCACACGCTCACGAAGCGTCGCCACAGGATGTACTGTCGCAAGCCCATTCCCGTCTGCTCGACGAACAGATGGCGAAAACGACCCGGCGAGAGACAGGCCACGCGCGCTACTTCCTCGAGCGTGATCGGCAAGGATAGGTTGTCGTTGACGTACCTCACGGCACGCTCGATCCGTTCGTCGCTGGTCGGCGCCGGTTGCGCATGCTGCGTCAGCGACTGCACGAGTCGGCGCGCCTGCTCGACGATCGCCGGGCGACCGCGCCGTTCCACTGCCGCAGCGAACAGCGCCGCCAGAACCTCATCGGCCGGGGGCGGATCCATCTCCGCGATGCCGCGACCGTGGTAACGCTCCGTGAGCACTCGCCCTTCACGCGTCTCCGGCTCGACGAAAATCATCGCGCCGTAGTGATTTTTCGCACCGTCCATCGCATGGGGCTGCCGGGACGGGACTATCGCGAACGCGTAGTCGCCCCACGGATCCGCATCGTTCGCGCGCAACCGGATGCGCTCCTCGAACAGGAAGCAGATCTGGATTGCCTGATGGGTGTGTGCGGGAAACGCACCTGCCGTTCCCACGAAAATCGCTCCGCCGTTCCACGGGAAATACTGAGCGACGCTGATCGGCTCCATCATCGCATTCCGCTCGCACCGTTCGCCGCATCGTATGCCATTCCGGGTCGAAGGTCGCGCCGGCGCCCAATGCGGAACGGCGTCTCCCCATGACGTCAGCCCTTCGGTGCGGGTCGACGCCGGCGCGGGCATTTCACACTCCGGTTCATCGGCGGCATGTGCTCACCCGTTCCGGAGAGGCCTATTCGTCGGCCCAGGCCGGATGACCGGCCCGGACCGCGATCGGGCGCTCCATGCAATCCTCGCGATCGTCGTCGCGTCGCCCCGGGTTCTGTTTGCGTAACGGGAGGATCGCGACAGGCGCTGGTCATCGAGTCGCTCGCGATGGCCGTTCGTGCTGGCCGCCGTCATCGGCTGCAAGGTCGATCTATGGCTCGTCGTTGCCTGTCTCGGCGCTCACGGCGCGTTCGACGTACATCACGATTTCATCTCGCCAACTCCCGGCGTTCCTGCCTCCGAGTGCAAGGCGCACCTTTCACGACGGGCGACAGATTTCCTGCCTGCCCGCATTGGCGGAACCCGGCAGTGCGCAAGCGATCACCGTCGCGCCGGCACCATGCAGGCAGCCGGTACCGTGTTCGCTGTCGCTCGAGTTCCGCTTTCGGCAGGCGTTTGCGCCCGCTGTCCGTTCCGCTGGCGAGCGATCTCAGTGTCGATGAGGCAGTGCAGGGCGGTCCGGCACGCGCAGGCGGCGGCGCGCTGAAACGCCGCACATGCCAGCTGTGCGTCCCGGACGGTCTTGCCGCCGCGCGAGATCGCTCCACGTCTGCTCATGGAAATCAGCGGAGCCCTTTCGTTCAAGCGCAGCCCCGCCGGCGCTCGTACTGTGCGCGCCATCGACGGCGCGATGGTCGCGCCGGACACGACTGTCGGGAGTAACACATGACGTATTCACCAGTGCGCCGCACCGCTTCGGCGGCAACGGCGCTGTTGTCCGCCGTTGTCTTCGCCGGCTGCACGATGCTGACCCCAGCGCCGAAGGACCTCGATTTCTCGACGTCGCGAAGCGGAGAGCGCGGCATCTACCGGGCGACGATCCAGCCTGACGCATCGCCGATACCGCTCCATCGGATTCATAGCTGGACGGTCGAGCTCAAGGACGTGGCCGGACGACCCGTCGATGCCGCGCACATCGAGGTCGACGGCGACATGCCGCAGCACCGGCACGGGTTGCCGACGCGGCCGCGCGTGACGGAGGCGCTGGGTGACGGTCGCTATCGCGTCGAAGGGCTGAAGTTCCACATGCGCGGCTGGTGGACGGTGAGCTTCAAGGTCGATGCGCCGGCCGGCAACGACGAAATCACGTTCAACCTGATGCTCCGATGAGGTCCGTCATGGCGAAGCACACGCACGCGGCCGCCGTCGCGATCGGCGCTCTGCTGATCGGAGCGTTCCTCGCAGGCAGGGAAACCGGCGCGGCGTGGTCGAAAGAGGAGATCGCGCAGCTGGAAAGCCTGTGGATCGGAAGCCAGCCTCCATTGCCTGCGGACCCGAGCAATCGCGTGGCCGACGACCCGCGCGCAGGCGCGTTCGGGCAGGCGTTGTTCTTCGACACCCGGCTGAGCGCGAACGGACAGGTCGCGTGTGCGACGTGCCATCTCCCCGAGCGGCAATTCCAGGACGATCGAGCGCGCGCACGCGGTATCGGCGACGCCACGCGGCGCACCATGCCGCTCGCAGGCATCGCGCAGGGCGCGTGGTTCTTCTGGGACGGACGCAAGGACAGTCTGTGGTCGCAGGCCCTGGGTCCGCTGGAAAACGCGATGGAACACGGAACCGACCGCACACGCGTCCTGCACCTCGTGCGCGAGCACCATCGGGCGAGCTATGAAGCGGTTTTCGGACCGATGCCGGCGACCGGACCATTGCCGCAGGGCGCCGGCCCGCAGAGCGACGAGGCCGGACGGGCCGCCTGGAGGGCCCTGCCGGAGACCGATCGTGTGGCGATCAACACCGTGTTCGCGAACGTGGGCAAGTCGATTGCGGCCTACGAGCGCCGGATTCGCTTCGCACCGTCGCGTTTCGATCGCTACGCCGAGGCAGTCCTGAGCGGCAGCGAGCCCGGCGCGGAGGCGCAGCTGACAACCGACGAACGGGCGGGCCTGAAGCTTTTCATCGGCCGGGCGCAGTGCGTCCAGTGTCATAACGGTCCGTCGTTCTCCGATTTGCACTTTCACAATACCGGCGTGCCGGCGGTGAAGAACCTGCCCGCTGACGAGGGCAGGGCACAGGCTGTCGCAGCCGTTCTCGATGACGAGTTCAATTGCCTTGGGCCGTATAGCGATGCACAGCCGTCGCAATGCGCGGAGCTTCGGTTCATGTCGAAGGACACGCCTCGACTCACGCGGGCCTACAAGGCGCCGACGCTGCGCAATGTTGCGCTCCGTCCGCCCTACATGCACGCCGGGCAATTGGGGACGTTGGAAGATGTGCTGAATCACTACAGCCGGGCGCCGCCGGCACCGGCAGGCCGCAGCGAACTGGAACCGCTGCTGCTCTCGCGGCGCGAGCAGCATCAGCTCATCGCATTCCTGAACACGTTGAGCGGGCCTGTCGTCATCGCGCCCGAGACCGAACCGCAGACGCTTCAAAGTCGCGCCATTGCCTGGAGCATTGAATGAACCCCGCAGCTAAACTGGCGTACGAACGGGAACTGCTGCTCGCAACGCAGGCCGAAGCGGCCGGCGAGTTGCGAGTCGCCTTCGAGCATCTCGAACGGGCGCATATTCTGGGCCAGCGCAGCACGCGCGCTCACGTACGGGCGCATTGGCGAATGTTGCGTCTCGGAATTCGAATGCGCAGTCGGCAGGAGATCGTCGGCCAGGTGACTCGCATCGTCGCAGCGCTCGTGATCACGCGCATCTGGGTGCCTGTCGGCAATACCGGCGGCTCGAACGTCAGCGCGACGAAGCCGATGCCGATTCCCGAGAATCTGCGCGGCATGCTGGAAGACGAGCGGCGATGAATCCCGCGGCAGCGCGCGAAAGCCGAAGCCTGCCGTCGCACTGCGCTTCGCGAGCCCGCCTGAAGGGCTCGCGACCCGGCGTCTCCGGAATCTGGCGACGATTCAATCGCCGCCAGCGGTGCGAGGCGGCTGTTCCTGCACGACGACCGCCTTCGCCGGAGATGAAACCTCACCCGCAGCCGGCCGCGCCGACGCGCCCTTCCATTTCCACAACACGAGGATCAGCAGTACGTCGACGATGACTGCAAAGACGCTCGCTTCGGGTCCGAAGCGGCCGCCGGTGACCCATTCGGGACCGTCCTGCAGCAGCGGACGGAACCAGCCCGCCTGCTCGAAGCCGCTCACGCCGAAACCGAGCAGATGGCCGAGCGCCCAGTTCCAGCCGAAGTGAATGCCGACCGGCATCGCCAGGCTGCGTGTACGCAGGTAGGCCATTCCGAGCAGCACCGCGCCGAGGAAGAGTTCCGTAGTGGCCCAGACCAGGGTCGCGCCCTGCATGCCGGGGTTGTCCCAATGACCGGTCGCGAACAGCAGGCCCATCGCGACCAGCGCGACCCGTGCGCCCACCGGCCACGAGGCGCTGGAACACGAAGCCGCGGAACAGCAGTTCCTCGAACAGTGCGACGAAAACGAAGGCATAGACGCCGTACGCCAGGGTCGCCGGGCTGCGCGCAGGGTCCAGCTCCAGGCGCACGCCGCCGACCAGCCAGATCATCGCCACGGCAAGCAGCGCCGTCGCGATGCCGAATCCGGCACCGATGCCCAGTTCTCGCAGCCAGCGGCGATCCGGCACGAGGCCGATGCTCGACAACGGTTCCCGGCGCAAGCGCACGCAGAACCAGGTGATCAGCAGCAGGAAGCCCAGCCGCAGCGGCTCCAGGCCGTCCTTGGGCACGCCCAGTTGCTGCAGTGCGTGGCTCACCGGGGTGTACACCAGCCGGCTCGCGAGCAGCAGCGCGATGAAGACGGCGATCCACCAGCCATTGCGCAGGCGGCCATCGGAAGCGAAGAAGATCCTGTTCAAGCGCACCTCGGATGGAAGGGCAAGCGGGACGCGCCCCGGATCACCGCCCGATGCGCCGCAAATTATCTTGACATCAAGATACTCGATGTCAAGCTAAAGGCGACAGACCCGCCGGAGATCCGGATGAGAAGCAAGAACGAACGCGAGCACGACAGGACCGACCGGCTGCTGGCCGAGTGGCAGGCCGAGCGTCCGGAGCTCGACGCCTCCGCCATGGCCGTCGTGGGCCGGCTGCTGAGCATCGGGCGTCAGCTCGAAGCCCGCGCCAACGCCGCACTGCGGCCGCTCGGCCTGCACTACACGGATCTCGACGTACTGGCGACGCTTCGCCGGGGAGGGCGCCCCTACCGGCGCACGCCGACCGAATTGCGCGATTCGGTGCTGATCACCTCGGGCGCGATGACCGCCTGCCTCGACCGCCTGGAGCGCAACGGCCTGATCGAGCGCATCGCCGATCCGAACGATCGCCGCTCCAGCGCCGCCGCATTGACGGGCGAAGGACGCAAGCTGATCGACAAGGCCATTGCGGTACGCTTCGGCGAAGCCGCAGACGCGCTCTCGGGCCTGTCCGCCGCGGAATGCGCGCGGCTCGCGGCGCTGCTGAAGAAACTGGGCCGGACCTTGGGTCAGCCTGGCGAGGAGGCCGGCAGCATGCCAGCGCCTTCCGACCGTTCCGGAGGATGATGGGCAGACTTCGCGCCGTCACCTCGGCTGGCAGCAGATGGCGCGCCCAGGGCTGCGTTCGCCGAAGGCTTGCGCGGGCTCATCGTCGCAGGAATCCGACCATGTCCAAGGCAGAGGAATCCAGTCTCCGCAAGCTCCATCCGACGCAGCTGACGGTCGGCATGATCGTCGTGAAGGACAAGGCGGCGCATCTCGCAGCGCTGTCGCCGCGGCAGCAGAGCGAATTCATGCAGCGGCATGAGATGCCGGCGGTACTCGGGCCGGGCAAGCGGCTGTACATCACCGATCACCACCACCTCGGGCTCGCCGCGCTCGATGCGGGCCTTGCTACGGCCTTCTTCCGGATCGACGGCGATCTCTCTGCTTGCAGCCTCGACGAATTCTGGAAGCAGATGGAGAAGAACCACTGGGTTCATCCGCTGGACGAGAGCGGCGTACGGCATTACTGCACGCGCATTCCCGATCAGCTCGGCAATCTCGTGGATGACGTGTACCGGTCCATTGCCGGCTACGCGCGCGACGCCGGCGGATACGACAAGGTGCCCGAGGCGTTCGCCGAGTTCGTTTGGGCGGACTATTTCCGGCGCACGATTCCGGTGGAATTCGTCCGTGCGGATTTTCATGCGGCCGTTGCGCAGGCCATGCTGCTTGCGAAGGACCGCCACGCCAGGGGCCTGCCGGGGTTCAACGGCAAGTAGTGCAGCACCTTCGACAGCGTCCGGCGAGTTGATGGCGCTCCGGACCATCGCGCGGCGCTGAATCGAGCGCTGCGGCACGCGGCCGCCGACTGCCGGATCCTGCCGCGCCGCCATCCGGTGCGCTCTGCTGGCGGATCCGGCCGGTTCCGTGCCGCCGCCAGTCTGCTGCCGTCGCAACATGTTCCATTGTTACTTTTGCGCTAGCCTCCTATTCCGTTTCGCCGTTGGACGAAACGTGGCCGCCGCGCTATTCCCCTGACGGTTTTCTTGCTACAAACTGTGCGACTGCCGCTAGGCGCCCGGGGGGGCTTCCGACGGATACGAGCGTGCTGCACTGCAGCGCGCCGATGACGCACGGCCGTGCGAACGGCCGGCCAAGGATTGCACGCGTTTCTCCTGGTGTTCCGGCGACGGCCGCTGCCGGCGCTGCCGGCTCGGCTGTGCATGCGGCCGGGCGCGGCCGTGTGCGGAAGTGCTGGTCCGACGTTTCCGACTTCGTTCGCCGCGGCCTCCGGGCCCGGTCCAGGCGCAAGCCCCTGACAAGGGTCATCAGCATGGTCGACAACGAACTGCCCTGGCCCGCCGGCACCCGGCTCGTCCGTCTCGGCGAGATCGAGATTGATCCGCGCTACCGCAGCGTCAGCCGCGCCGGCGTCGTGCATGAACTGAATCCGCGCTGTTTCGAGCTGTTGCTGCTGTTCCTGCGCGAGCCACGCGTGCTGCATACGCGCGACGCGATCTTCCGCCGCGTCTGGCGCGGCGCCGTGGTCGAGGACGCCAATCTGACCACCTCGATCTGGCTGCTGCGCCGCGCGCTCGGCGGTGCGGCCAAGCAGTGGATCCGCACGATTTCCAAGCAGGGCTACATCTTCGATCCGCCGGCGAACCTCGAAATCGAGCGTGTCGCCGGCGACGACACGGCCGCCGCAACGACCAGGCCGGCGCAGGACGCCGATACCGACGCAGACCTACAGGCCGCTGCGCCGGCCGCAACCGCCATGACGCCGGACGCCAGGGCACCGGCGCCGCCGCTACGTGCCGGCGCGGCGATCACGCGGGGTTGGATGGCGGCGCTCACCGCCGCTGCGTGCCTGAGCCTGATGCTGCTGGCCGGCGGACTGCTCGGCGCGCGCGGCCGCGATGCGGCGGCGACGCGGGTCATCCTCGTCGCCGCCGCCGATCCCAGCCTGCCCGAGAGCCAGCGCTGGCCGCTGCGCCTGCTGCAGCACTGGCTGAGCTGGCAGCTCGGCAATGCGCCGCAGGTCGAGTTGCGCAGCCCTTCCGATGCGCTCGCCGACGGCAGCGAGACCGTCGTGCTGCTGGAACTCGGCACGCCGGCGCAGGGCGGCGAATGGCGCGTATCCGCGCATTTTCGCGGCAACGCCGCGCAGCCGCCGATCGTGCGGCAGGCCGGCGACCGGCAGCTCGTCGCCGCGATTGCCGCGGTCGGCGACGCCGTGTTCGCGCGCCTGACCGGCACCGGGGATGTCGCCGCGCCGCCGCTGGCGCTCGATGCGGCGGCGGCGCGGCAGCTGGCCGATGCGTTCGATGCCGAGCAGCAGCATCGCTGGAACGACGCGGTGCGTGCCTATACCGGCATCGTCGCGGCGGCGCCGGCATTCGGCCTCGCACGCCTGCGACTCGCCCGCTGTCTCGCACGCCTGGGCCAGCGCGGCGCGGCGCAAGCCGAACTCGCGCGCGCCGACGGCTGGCTGGAAAGCCTGCCGGAATTCCTGCGTGCACCGCTGCACGCCGAAAGCCTGGCGCTGCGCGAAGAACCGGCCGCCGCCGCCGCGGCCTATGCAGCGCTACAGCAGTTGCCGCATGGCGACAGCGCCGAGTACCGCGTGGGCGAAGCCGCCGGCCTGCGCCTCGCCGGCCGCACGCGCGAAGCAGCCGCACGGCTGGACCGCGCGTTGCCGGCCGGCCCCGGTATTGCGCTGGCCTGGCAGCTCGAACAGGCCGAGACGTCGCTTGCCAATCGCGACTATCGCCACGCGCAGAACGCGGCGGGTCAGGCGCTGGAGCTCGCCCGCACCCTCGGCTGGCCGCACGAGGCGGCCCAGGCAAGCCTGCTGCTGGCCGACGCGCGCAGCGGCGGCGGCGAAGCGGTGGCGAGCGAACTGCTGTCGCGCGCCGGGCAGGACTTCAGCGCAAGCGGCGATCGGCTCGGCGCACTCAATGCGCGCGTACACGCCGAACTCGCGCAGCACGACGATGTGGCCGCCGACACGCTGGATCAGCTGCTGGCCGAAGCGCGTTCGGCCGGCAACGCATTCGTCGAGATCGACGCGCTGCGCCGCGTCGGACTCGCGCGCTTTCGCGCCGGCGATCTGCGTGGTGCGCACCAGCGACTGAGCCAGGCTGCCGCCGTCGCCGAATCCGCGGGCAATCGGGTGGAGCGCCGCCGCATCGACCTGCTGCTGCTGCAGCAGGACACCTTGCGTCTGGATTTCGCCGCGCTGGACGCGCGCCTGGGTCTGCTCGACGCCGAACCGCAGCAGGGCGCGACGGCTTATCTGATCGGCCTCAATCGCGCGCGACTGGCCTATCTGCGCGGCGATTTCGACGCCGCGCTGCGTACACTGGAAAGCACCGAGAACCGCCTGCGCGAGGCGGCCGGCAATCTGCCGCAGAGCATGGCGTCGCTGAACTGCGTGCGCGCGAGCATACGCATCGTGCAGGGCCGCCCGGCCGATGCGCGTACCGAATTCCGCGCCTGCCGCTCGGCCGGTCTGCCGGCGCTGGATCATTTCTCCGACATCGGCGAGGCCGAGCTCGCGATCCAGGCCGGCGACATCGGCGAAGCACGCCGCCTGCTCGCGCCGATGGACGCAACGCCGGAGGACACGCCGGCGCAAGTCGACCGCTGGAATCTCGCGATGGAGGTCGCGCCGCTGTTCGCGCGCATCGGCGATTTCGACGCCGCCCGCCGGATCATCGACCGTACCCTGCCGGCGGTCAGCGAATCGGGCTATCGCATGATCGAGACCAACCTGCGCATCACGCGTGCGGAAATCGCCCTGGCCGAGGGCCGCGGCAACGAAGCCGAACGCGAAGTCGCCGGCGCCGAGAAACTGCTGCCGGCCGACTACTGGTACGAACGCCGGCGCGCACGCACCGTGCGCGCACTGATCGCGCAGAGCCGCGGCGAGATCGAAGCCGCGGCACAGGCGCTGGACGCGCTGCACGCCGACACGCGCACACGCGGCGACGTGCTCGGCGAGCTGCTGGTGCACAGCCTCATGGACGCGAACGCGGCCGCATCGCGCTGCCCCGACGAACGCCGCCTGCGGCTGCTCGCCGCCAGCGGCATGCGCGGCGCCTCGGATCTGTGGATGAACCCCGCCGGCCGTGCCCGCCTCGTCAGCGCAGCATCGCCGTGAATCGGGAATCAGGAATCGGAATCGGGAATCCGGAATGGTAGGTTGCGCTGAGCGCAGCGATGCGCAACGTCACGCTATATCACCCGTCGAAAATCCCGCCTCGCGACGCATGACATCACGATGCTTCGCCATCACAAGTCCGCTCCTCGCCCGATGGAGCTTCGATCGGCGTTCGATGATGCGATGACACCGTGATGTTGCGGTTCGCCTGCGGCTCACCGGCAACCTACGTGTTCAGCTCAACGCTTCGACGCACGTTTCGCGCGCCCACAAAAAACCCCGCCGGCGAACCGGCGGGGTTTCGGGTCAACGCTGACTCAATGCCTCAGAACGTGATCGACCAGCTGTCGATCCGGCCCGTGTCGCCGGC
>MEFP01000005.1 GCA_001725155.1 Lysobacteraceae bacterium SCN 69-320
TTGCGGCCGACCCCGTATTGCTGAGCTGCAGGGTGTAGCTCGCCGGCACACCGACCGTCCACGGGCTCGCGCTCGCCGTCTTCGTCAACGTCAGCTGCGCCGCGTTGACGGTCGTCGGGCCCACCGTGGATGTGCAGCGTCCCGCCGCCGGACAGGTGGAGTCGCCACCGCCGCTGGCCGTCGCCGTGTTCGTCACGCTCGGCACTGCCGCCAGGGTCGGCGTCACCGGGATCACGAAGCTGGTGCTTGCACCGGCGGCCAAACCCGAAACGACCGTGCAGGTGACCGTCTGTCCCGCCGCCGTACAACCGGCCGGCAGGGTGCCGATCGTCAGACCCGCCGGAATCGTGTCGCTGATCGTCGCTGCGGCCGTCGTCGCCGCCGCGCCCGTGTTGCTGAGCTGCAGGGTGTAGCTCGCCGCCACGCCCACGGTCCACGGGCTCGCGCTCGCCGTTTTCGTCAACGTCAGCTGCGGCGCGTCGACCGTGGTCGGGCCCTCGGTGTCGCTGCAGCGCGCCGCCGCCGGACAGGTGGAATCGCCGCCGCCGCTCGCGGTCGCCGTGTTCGTCACGCTCGGCACTGCCGCCAGGGTCGGCGTCACCGGGATCACGAAGCCGGTGCTCGCACCGGCGGCCAAGCCCGAGGCAACCGTGCAGGTGACCGTCTGTCCCGCCGCCGTACAACCGGCCGGCAAGGTGCCGATCGTCAGGCCCGCCGGAACCGTGTCGCTGATCGTCGCTGCGGCCGTCGTCGCCGCCGCGCCCGTGTTGCTGAGCTGCAGGGTGTAGCTCGCCGCCACGCCCACGGTCCATGGGCTCGCGCTCGCCGTCTTCGTCAACGTCAGCTGCGGCGCGCCGACCGTGGTCGGCCCCACCGTGGATGTGCAGCGTCCCGCCGCCGGACAGGTCGAATCGCCGCCGCCGCTCGCGGTCGCCGTGTTCGTCACGCTCGGCACGGCCGACGCCGTCGGCGTCACCGGAATCACGAAGCTCGTGCTGGCGCCCGCCGCGAGTCCGCTGGGAACCGTGCAGGTCACGGTCTGGCCCACTGCCGTACAGCCGGCCGGCAAGGTGCCGATCGTCAGGCCTGCCGGGATCGTGTCGGTGATCGTCGCCGCCGTCGTCGTCGCGGCCACGCCCGTGTTGCTGAGCTGGAGGGTGTAGCTTGCCGCCACGCCCACGGTCCACGGGCTCGCGCTCGCCGTCTTCGTCAACGTCAGCTGCGCGCCATTGACCGGCGTCGGACCTTCGGTGTCGCTGCAGCGCGCCGCCGCCGGACAGGTCGAGTCGCCGCCACCGGACGCGGTCGCCGTATTCGTCACGCTCGGCGTCGCGGCCGCCGTCGGCGTCACCGGGATCACGAAGCTGGTGCTGGCGCCGGCGGCCAGGCCCGCCGCGACCGTACAGGTGACCGTCTGGCCGGCCGCCGTACAGCCGGCCGGCAGGGTGCCGATCGTCAGACCCGCCGGAATCGTGTCGCTGACCGTCGCCGCGGCCGTCGTGGCGCCCGTACCGGTGTTGCTGAGCTGCAGGGAGTAGCTTGCCGGCACGCCCACGGTCCACGGGCTCGCGCTCGCCGTCTTGGTCACGGTCAGCTGCGGCGCACCGACAGTCGTCGGACCGGCCGACGAAGTGCAGCGCCCGGCAGCAGGGCAGCTCGAATCGCCGCCGCCGGACGCCGTCGCCGTGTTCGTCACGCTCGGCGTGGCCGCCAGGGTCGGGGTTACCGGGATCACGAAGCTCGTGCTCGCGCCGGCGGCCAGGCCCGCCGCGACCGTACAGGTCACGGTCTGCCCCGCCGCCGTACAGCCGGCCGGCAAGGTACCGATCGTCAGACCGCTCGGAATCGTGTCAGCGATCGTCGCCGCCGCCGTCGTGGCGCTGGTGCCGCTGTTGGTCAGCTGCAGGGTGTAGCTCGCCGGCACACCGACCGTCCACGGACTCGCGCTCGCCGTCTTGGTCAGGGTCAACTGCGGGGCGCCGGCGTTGCTGAAGGTGCAGGTCAGGTCGTCGCCGGCGGCCGCGACCACCGAGAAACTGGTACCCGAGCCCGACGGCGTCTGTCCGCCGGCCAGCGCATTGGTGCACGCGTACGTCGACTGATAGTTGGCAAGATTGCCGCCGGTTTCGCTGAAGGTGTAGGTGGCGCCGACGGCGCCCGGGCTCAGCGTCGCCGTTCCGGTGGCCGTACTGCCGCTGCCGGTCGTCGTCACGGTCGCCGGTCCGCCGCTGCCGGTGATGCTCAGCGTGAACTGGTCGGCAGGAGCGAAGCGGCCGTTCGGCAACGCCTTGGACAGGCGCAGTATCGGCAGCTTGGTATTGGTGAAGGTGCAGGTGAAGCCGACGCTGGCCGCGATCTCGGCGCCCGTGATCGTATAGGTGCTGCCGCTCAGCGACCCGACCGCCGCGCTCGATGCGTTGACGCAGACGGCGCCTGTCAGCGACCAGCCCGCCGGCAAGCTGCCCTCCGCGATGGACACCGCGGTAGCCGGCGACACGATAGCGAACATCTGCGTGCCTGCAGTGCCGGTGTCGCCATCGACCTGGGTCGGCGTATTGGCCGCTGCCGTCGACACCGAGCCGACGGTCTGGACCGTGTTGGTCAGTGTGAATCCGAACGGGCCGCCCGCGCCGCCGACCGTGGTCTTGTTCAGGATCAGATAACGGCTGACCTGGAACTGGTAATCCTCCACCTCGCCGCTCTGCACCGTACCGGTCGGCGTATTGCAGTTGTCGCCGGCCGCGTTGTTGGTGCAGACGCGGAAGCGCGCGAACGTCGGACCGACCACGGCCCCCAGCGGCACGGCGATGTTGAGATTGATCGTGCCGGTGGTCACGGCCTGCGCCGTCACCATCTGTTCACCGGCGTCGTTGAAATCGCCGTCGGCGTTCCAGTCGAACCAGGCACTCAGAAAACCGGAACCGTTCTGGATGCTGACCGGAACGACCGTGGTCTGACCGATCGGCAGCAGCGGCGACAGGGTCACACCGTCCTCGTCGTCGGTGTTGTTGACATCGTCGCCGGTCGCCGTCGCGTTGTTGAGCAGGCTCGCGTCCGCATCGACGGTCGCGCCGAGCCGTATGCCCGACAGCGTATGCGTCGGATTGCCGTAGCTGATCGGCGCGTCGCCGACGTCGGCGTTGTCCGACTCGATCAGGAACGATGCCGAGGTGCCGCCGTAGACCAGCGTCGCGGCGGCGCCGGCGGCCTGCAGGGTATACAGGCTCCCGGGCGTCGCGCCGCCGTTGCGGAAATACAGACCGGTGGTCAGGCCGTTCGGCTCGTTGTTGACGTTGCCGTTCGGCGTGTCGTATTGGCCGGCCGCATTGGTCACCGACAGCGTCGCGAGGGCCACATGGCCGGCGGGCAGCGCGAAGCCTTCCGTACTGGAGTTCGCGCCGGTGACGAGCTTGCCGTCGTCGGCCTCGTCGGGCGCCTGGCCCGCATCGTAGGCGGCCGGGGCCATCGAATAGTTGCCGGGCGTGCCAGTGACGACCTGCGCCGTCGCGGTGGCATTTCGGACGAAGCCGCTGACCGTCTGCTCGACGTTCTGGAAGACCGACGCGGTCAGCGTCGCGTCGTCGCCGGCGTTGGTCGGCACGTTCACGTCGGGAAGGCTGATTGCGATGGTGCCGGAGGAGGCGCCGCCGAGCAGCGTGACGATCTCGTCCTCGAACAGGGCGATGTGGAAGCTGCTGAGACTGAAGAACGCCGTGCCGGCCGGGGAGCCGGTCGGCGAGGTGCTGATCGTAATGAAACGCAGGTCGCCGCTGGGCGTGCCGCCGATCACCAGCGCATTGCGCTTGGAGATCGTGCCGCCGGGACCGACCAGAGTCGCCGTAATCTGGTTGTTCGTGGTCGTCGCCGGCGGCGTGCCGACGCGCGGTTCGGGCCAGTTGTCGCCGAGGCCGGTGCCCGCCGTATTGCCGCTGACGCACAGACCGCCCGAGGCGTCCGCTGCCGAACAGTGGTCGCGCTCGAACGTCCCCCAGATGAACAGCGCGCGGTTCTTGCCGGCCGGGATCGCGAAACTGGCGATGGCAGGCGTACCGGCTGCGCCCGCACCGCTGGCAGTCGCGGTCTGCGTGTTGAGATGCTGCACCTGGGCCGCGTGGGCGGCAGGCATCGACGCCGCCGCCAATAGCGCCAGCCCTGCCATACCTCCGACTCGCTTCAAGATTCTGGAAAACGCCGCAACTGCCGAACTGACGACAATCGCCCCACCGGCGCGTAGAGCCATTCGCTCATCTCCCTGACGAGGCCCGTGACCTCTTCCCCAATCTGATCGACAGGCGCCGGTTTCACAGTCGCAACGACTGTCCGACGCCCTCCCCAAGGACCAGCTGTGTTGCTCGGCGATCATATTCCATACGGATGAAAATGCGAGACGTAGTTTGCATTCCGGGCACGTTCGCCCGACTGACACGACGTCGCGCCCGGTCACTCCGCCGGCAGCGGGGTGCCCCACGCTCCCCAGGCCGCCGCCGGAGCCGGCCGGACCGGAGCCTGCCGCTGCCCGCAGCCTCACCCGTCGGGCCGCTGACAGATTGACATCAACAACGGACAAAAAGTAACTTAAACATTACATTTTTCCTTGAAAAATGCTCATGCGCATACTTTTCGTCATCCTGCTCAGCGCGGCCTGCGGCGTACTGCTGGCCGGTCCCTGGATAGACTGGCCGTTCCCGCCGGGCCAGATCGGCCTCGTCCTGATGCTCGCCGCGGCCCTGGTGCTGCGCCGCTACTGGGCGCAGCGCGCGACGCAGCGCGGCGACGAGCCCGGCGAACCCGAGCGCGAGGTCTGGCACGGACTGGCCAGCACCAGCCTGATCGGCGCGCAGCTCGCGACCGCACTGTATCTGGCCGGCCCCGGCCTCGCGCTGCACAGCGCGCAGGCGAGCGCGCTCGGCCGCACGACCTGGACCCTGATCGCCGGCGCCGTCGCGAGCTGGTTCATCCTGCACCGGCGCGAAGTGCCGCGCGACGAACGCGACCTCGCCATCGCCGCGCACGCGCAACGTCTGTCGAGCCAGGTGCTCGTCGCGCTCGTCGTTGCCCTGGCGCTGCTGCTCGGCTTCACGCCGCCGACGTGGCTGGCACCGATGAGCCATGTGTTCCTCGCCCATCTGCTGCTGCTGAGCCTGGTGCTGGCCAGCCTGGCGCACCATGCGCTGCAGCTCTGGGGCTATCGCGACGATGCCAGCGGCCGCGACGGTGCCGGATGAGCGCCTCGCCCGTCGGCAACCATCTGCGCCGCCTGCGTTTCGACCAGGGCGAGATGACCCAGGCCGCGCTCGCGCACGCGGCCGGTGTCACGCGCCAGACCGTGATCGCGCTCGAAGCCGGCCGCTACGCGCCGTCGCTGGAGCTGGCCTTCCGGCTCGCGCGCGTGTTCGGCAGGCGCATCGACGAGGTGTTCTTCTGGCGCGACGACGCCGGCTGAGCTGGCGTGACCGCGTCGCCGTGCAGATCACGCCCGGCCCTGCCTCGACCGACGGCGCGCGGATCTGACGCCACATACCGGCACGACCGGTTCGGCATAGCCCCGACCGGCGGTGCGCGGACCTGAAGTCGCGTACCGGCGCGACCGATCCGGCGCAGCCCCGGGCCGGCGGCAGGTGCATCTGCCATCGCGTAGCGGCGCAACTCAGCGCGACTCCGGCGCTGCGGCCTGCCCGACGCAAACGGCCTGCGCTGCCGCTGCAAGCCGGACGGCCAGGGCCGCCGGCGCCAGCGCCAGTTCGCCGCGCAGCCAGGCGTGGATCACGCCGACCTGCAGTTCGGCGATGAGCACGGCCGTCGCGCGACGCTGGTCGGGGCCATTCTCGCGGACGACCAGTCGCGCCTCGATCAGTTCGGCCAGCACGCGCGCGATCGCCCGGCGCGTGGACTCACGCTGTATCGAGCGATTGCCGCGATTGCCCCAGAAGTGTTCGAGGCTGACCTGCAGTGCGGCCAGGCCGGCTGGCACGTCGACCGCGGCGGCCAGCCCCTGCAGCGGATAGCGCACGGTGTCGCGCAGCAGATCCTGCTTGTCGCGGTAATGCTCGTAGATCGTGGAGCGGCCGACGCCGGCGGCAGCGGCGATGTCGGCCATCGAGATCGCCTCGTAGTCGCACGCGAAGAACAAGGCGATGAACGCCTCGCGCAACCGCCCGCGCGTGCGCCGGACGCGGGCATCGGCGGCCGGCTTCACGGCGTTTCCGGACGATTGCGCGGCGCCGTCCGGAAACGCCGCGACTGGCCGCGAAGCAGCCCCTTCCGGCACCTAGACTGCGCACCAACTGACGGGCGGGAGAAACGCATGACATCGAACGAAGACAACGGCGGGGCTCCGCAGGTGATCTGCAGCGATCGTACGCTGGCCGTACTGATCTGCGCTGCCACTGTGCTGGCGGTCGCGCTGATGGCGCATCACCCGACCGCGCATGCGCAGGACGCCGCCGGGCTCGTCGCCGAACTCGCGCGCAAGGCCGCGCTGAACCGCTTCGTACATGGCGCGCTGATCGGCCTGCTCGCCCTGCTGCTGTTCGCGTTTACCGAATTCTCGGCCCGGCCGGGCTTCAGCAGCCCGCTGGCGCGCGCGGCGCGCCTGGCCTTCGCGACCGGCGCCGCCGCGTCGATCGTCGCGGCGCTGATCAACGGCTTCGTCGTGACCGGCCTGGCCGCGCGTTATGCCGAGGCCGACGCGGCTGCCCTCGACGCGCTGCGCCACCTGCTGCGCCTGTGCTGGCAGGCGAACCAGGTCTTCGCGGCCCTCGGCGAAGTCGCGCGCGGACTGGCGGTGCTGGTGTGGTCCTGTGCGCTGCTGCAGCTCGGACGCAGCCGCCTCGTAGGCCTGACCGGCCTCGTGCTCGGCGGCCTGCCGCCCGCATTGGTGCTTACCGGTCTGCTGCGGCTGGATCTGCACGGCGCCATGCTCGCGCTGCTCGCGACCGCGCTGTGGAATCTGCTGCTGGCCGTACAGCTCTGGCGCGGGCGGGCCTGAGTTGCGCCGCGACGCGACGGCACCTAGCCCGCGAGCGCGGTGCGGAACTCCGCCAGCGCGCGCGCGTGCAGGGCCGGCGGCCCGGCGAGCAGGCTGGTCGTCGCCAGATCCGGCGCCGCGCCGTCGAGATCGGTGACGACCGCGCCGGCCTCGCGCAGGATCACGACCAGTGGTGCGATGTCGAGGATGTTCAGATCGGACTCGACGACGAGGTCGATGCAGCCGCGCGCGAGCAGGTGATAGTGCAGGAAGTCGCCGTAGCCGCGCGTGCGGCCGCAGCGCTGCACCATGCGTGCGAGCGCCTGCCAGCGCGCGTCGCGCGACAGGGTCTTGACGTTGCCGAAGGAGATCGCCGTCTGCGCGGTGAAATCCTCGGCTGCCGACACCTGCAGGCGTTCGCCGGCCAGCCAGGCGCCGCCGCCGCGGCGCGCCCAGACGAGTTCACCGTATTCCGACGCGCAGGACACGCCGAGCACGAGTTCGTCGCGCCAGCGCAGCGCGATCTGGGTCGAGAAGAACGGATAGCCGCGGACGAAGCTCTTGGTGCCGTCGATCGGGTCGATGAGCCAGAGCCAGTCGCTGTCGCCTTCGCGGCCTTCCTCTTCGCCGTAATAGGCAT
This sequence comes from Lysobacteraceae bacterium SCN 69-320, assembly GCA_001725155.1. Classification (GTDB taxonomy): domain Bacteria; phylum Pseudomonadota; class Gammaproteobacteria; order Xanthomonadales; family Rhodanobacteraceae; genus Tahibacter. Next base: position 7,608 of record MEFP01000005.1, read on the forward strand.
GATCCGGATAGGCCGCACGCAGCACCTGCTTGATCGCTGCTTCGGCGGCGCGGTCGGCGACGGTGACCGGCGTCTCGTCGGCCTTGATCTCCACGTCGAAACCGCTGCGGTAGTAGCGGCGTATGACGGCGGCTGCCGCGTCCGCCGCGGCGCGCGCGACGATCAGTGCCTGATCGAGAAATTCGGCCGTTGGCTGCATGGGCGGCTCCGCGCTCAGAACAGCTTGAACAGCTGGCCGTTGATCTTGAGCAGACTGCTGCCGTCGCCCTGCGGTTCGCCGATGTAGCGCAGCGCCTCGGCGACCTGGGTGTCGCCGTTGCGCGGCGCGAGCCGCGCGGTGGCGCTGAACTGGCCGGAATGGATGGAGAACTGGCCGACGATCTCCAGATTGCTCGCGCCGTCGTCCTTGACCGTGCCGGCGATGCTGCCGTCGGGCTGCGAGGAAAATTCCGCGAGCAGGTCGCCCAGGCGCGCCTCGGCTTCGCCGCTGACCGAAGCTTCGCGCCAGCGCGCGCTGCCGCGCGCGCCGCTGACCCAGCCGTTGGCCAGGCGCGCCTCGGCGATATTCCCTTCTATCGTGCCATGCAGTTTCAGCGCCGGAATGTCCAGCGCCGGCGCGGCGGTTTCCGCGGGCAGCCGGAAGCTCAGGTTCTGCACGAGCACGCTGCGATCGGCATCGCGCGTGACGTCGCCGTCCAGGGTCAGCACGCCGCCGCTCAGCCCCACGTGCGCGACGACGCGGCGCAGCAGCAACGGCGACTTGTCCACACTCCACTGCATCGCGCCGAGCGGCGCGCCGAATGCGCTGACTGTCGATGCGCGTCCCTGCCAGACCGTGCCGGACACGCCCGACACTTGCAGCGGCCCGAGGTCGGGCTTCAGCCAGCGCAGGGCCAGTTCGGCCGGCAGCGTCCAGGCGACCACGCCGCCGATCACGGCGAGCAGCACGAGCAGCAGGAACAGGCGGCGCAGCAGTTTCATGCGGGAATCACAGGCCTTGAAAGAAGGAGAAGATGGTTCGCCGGCTGCTCAGGGCTCTTCCAGCGTGACGCGGGCATTGACGCGGCCGGTGCCTTCGGCGCGGTCGGCCGACAGGTCGGTCGCGACCACGCCGAAATCGCGCGCCAGGCCCTCGAGCCAGTCGGCGATCGCATCGAACGATGCGCCCTCGAAGCTCACGCGCACGCTCTTGGGTCCGACCGGCTCCACGCGGCGCAGTTCATTGGCGAGCTGGGCGCCGCGCGCGGTGGCGTCGGCCAGCGCGAGCAGCGACTTGCCCTGGCGCTCGACCTTGGCCTGAGCGCCGAGGCCGCGCAGCTGGGCCACGCGCGTCGCGTCGCTGCGCATCTGCTGCAGTTCGCTGCGCTGTGCCTGTACGCGCTCGCGCAGCTCGCTGCGCGAGCGCTGCAGCGGATGCCAGACCAGCGCCCAGACCAGCAGCACCGCGGTCAGCGCAGCGCCGATCGCGAGCACCTGCCGCTCGCGCGGCTCGCGCGCATTCCACCAGGCGCGCATCATGGCGCACCTCCGCTCAGGCGCATGCGCCCGTCGACGCCGTTCTGGCCCGGATTGGCCGCGGTCAGCTCGACCTTGAGGCCCGGCAACGTGGCCAGGCGCTCGCGCAGGGAATCCAGGGTCGGCACGTCGGGGGCGGTCACCGCGAGCTCCAGCGCACCGTTGCGGAATTCGATGCCGCGCGTGGTCAGGCGCGTCGTCGAGCCGAGCACCGGGGAGATCTGACCGAGCGTGCGCAGCAGGCCGCCGGCGGACTCGCCGCCGCCGAGACGCGCGAGCGCGCTCTTCATGAGCGCCGGCGGATCGCCGGCCACTTTTTCCATTTCGGGAAAACTCTGCACGAGCACGTCGCGCATGGCGTTATCCAGCCGGTCGGATTCGCGCGCGAGCGCGAACCGTTCCAGCGCAAGCTGCACGAAGGCCAGCACGACCAGCACCGCCGCCGCGGCCGCGGCGCGGCGCCACCAGCGCGCGGCCGGCGCGCTGCGGTGGCGCGGCGCGTAGTCGCCCTGCAGCAGGTTCAGCACGGGCTCGGCGGCAACGCCGGACGCGAGCAGCGCCAGCGCGTCGCCCTGGCGCTCGTGATATGCGCGCACCGGCAGCGGCAATTCCTGCGGCGGCTGGAAACGCGTGTCGAAGACTTCGATCTCGGGCAGGCTGCCGTCGTCGGCGAACTCCAGCCATTCGGCCAGCAGTTCCGGCTCCAGCGCCGCGGCGCGCCAGGGCGCCAGACGCAGCTGTGCGCTGCCGCTTTCGATCAGCAGGTGGCCGACCGGCAGGGCCAGCGAATCGGGCAGCATCTGGTCCGGATGCACGCCGGCCGCGGCCAGTTCGCTCAACCACTGGCGCAGACGCACATGGGCGACGGCGGCGACGCCGATGTTGCCGCCGTCAGGCCTGGCGGCCAGCGCGAAATGCAGCTCCTCGACCGGCTGGGCCAGTTGATCCTCCAGCGCGTACGGCACGGCCTTGGCGAGCTGGCTGCGGTTCTTGCTGACCGCCGGCGTCTCCAGCAGCAACACTTCGGTGCCGGGCACCAGCACGACGATGCGCGTCGCGCGGGCGGCGACCTCGGCGGTCGGCAGGCCGTCCGACGACGCGGCGGCGGCACCGGGCAGCAGCCAGGCATGGCGACCGTTGGGTTGCAGGCGGATCAGCAGGACGGACATACGGACCGGGCGAAACGGGACCGCCGGATTGTAGCAGCAGGCCGGCACCGGTCCCGGGTGCGCGTCGCAACGCCGCGTACCCCGGCGGCAACGGCCGCTGCCCTGATCGCGGCGCCGGTTGCGGTGCCGCTCACTCGCGGCTCCAACCGCGCGCAGGCCGGAGCGGCAGCGCAGAGCGCAGGCACTGCGTCGGCGACGTGGCCCGCCCGACGACTCAGTCGCTGCCGCGCGAGCGCTGCAGCACGCGCACGCCGCGCTCCCGGTCGATCAGGCTGGTCGGATGGAACAGCAGCCCGTCGAGCTCGATGTCGCCGCGGGCGAGAAAATAGCGGCTGCTCGTGCCGAGGCCGCGCTCCTGGGTCGGCTCGAACGGGATCGCGAGGCTCAGCAGTTCCTGACGGAAATCGCTGACCTCCTGCCAGCTCGCGCGGCCGTCGCGCCAGAGCCGCCGCGCAACCTCTTCGGTGATGCGCGGATTCAGCGACTGCAGCACCGGTATCGTCGCGGTGTTCAGATTGAGCAGGCTGCCCCGCGGCAGTGCGCAGACATGCGGCGCGAGCGTCGCATAGACCGTGCCGCCGAAGCCCTGCAGCAGACGCAGCTCCGAGGCATGCGTGAACGGCCGGTTCGCCGCACGGTAGGAGGGCGTCAGCGCGCCGTAGACGCTGTCTTCCGCGCCGCTGCCGTGACCGCCGCCGCCGGGTTCGCCGTCGGCGTCGATCCAGTCGATCACGGTTTCGGTCAGGGTCGGGTCCAGGCGCAGCGCGGTCAGCAGGCGGCGGAAACGTTCGCGCCATTCGGCTTCGTTGCCGTCGCCGGACAGCAGGTTGTTGAGATTGAAGCAGCCGTTCATGTCGCGCATCTGCGCGGCGATGCGCCCGCCCGCAACGTCGGTCGGCGGCAGCGGCATGGCCCAGATGTCGGCGGCCGAATCGTTGCGGTTCTGCTCCAGATCCTTTTCGAGCACGCGCGCCGCATACAGCTCCAGGCCGCGCGCATAGGCGTCGGCCTGCTCGCTGCGCAGCAGGTTGCGCGTGCGCGCGGCGGCCAGCTCGCCGCGGTCGAGCAGACCGGCGATCAGCACGGTGGCCAGCGCGACCACGAGCAGCGCGATGACCAGGGCCACGCCGGACTGCCGCGCGCGCATGCTCAGTTCGCCCCGCTGGACGGCAGTTCGATCAGGCGGCTGATCTCGCCGACGCCGTCGATGTCGATGCGGAATTCCACCGCACGCGGCAGTGCTTCGGGTTTGTCGTCGCGGCGCGGCCAGGCCTCCAGCCAGTTGCCCTGCTCGTCGAGATAACGCAGCTGCAGCCGGCGCACGCGGTCGCGCACGCTGGTGAACTCGGCCACGCTGCCGGCGGCGCGGTCCAGCACCGCGTAGCGGCCGCGCTTGAGCGTGTTGCCGTCCTGTTCGTAGATCACGCGCTCGAGATTCGAGCGCGCGTCGATCAGCGCGCTGGCGAAGCCGAGCCGGGTGAATTCCAGATGATCGGCGTCGCCGCGCAGCGCCGGCTGCGGCTCGCCGTAGTTGCCGCGCACGGGGCGTGCGACGGCGCCGAGCAGATCGCGTTCAAACATGCCGACCGCACGCACGGTGTGCGCGAAATCCTGCTGCTCGGCAACCAGCGCCTCGCGCGTGCGGATGACCGCGTTGAGCCCGCCCCAGGCCAGCGCCGACATGATCGCGAACACCGCCGTGGCGACCAGCACCTCGACCAGGGTGAAGCCGTGGACGCGCCGCAAGCTGCTCATGGCAGCACGCTGTCGCCGGCGAAGCCGGTCAGCTGCGCGACCGGGTCGCTGCGTTCGGCATCGGCGTATACCTGCACGGACAGGCGTCGTATGCGCGCGTCCTGCGTGCCTTCGACGTCGAGCCGCCAGAACCACTCGCGGCCGGCGAAGCGCTGCTGGCCGTCGCGCCGGCCGGTCGCCGGCAGGCGGTCGCGCAGGCGCGCCTCGGTCAGCACGTTCGCCGCGATCCAGCCCGCGTAGCTGCGTTCGCGCAGGCCGCCGAAGTCGCGCACGCTGACGCCGGCCGCATGCACGAGCGCGGTCAGCGCGAGACTGAGCACGACCAGCGCGATCAGCACTTCGAGCAGGGTGAAGCCGCGCGCGTCGGCGCGCCTTCTGCGCAATCCGCGCAGCGGCCCGTCAGCGCGACACATCGCGCCGCTCCCGTTTGACAGCCCCGTCGATGCTGCCGTCCAGGCGCCAGCGCAGCGCCAGATCGGGCAGACCCAGTTCGAGCCGGAACGGCGTCAGCTCGCCCGAGGCGAAGCAGATCACCGGCGGCATTTCGGGCGGCTGCGGCGGAATCTCGATGCGCTTGCCGTCGCGACTGAGCTCCACGCGCAGATTGGCCGGCCATTGCCGGTCGCGCAGTTCGCCGGCCGTGAACGGCTTCCAGGTATCACCGTTGCGCTGGCTGAACACGAAACCGCCGGTGACGAGGCTGAGCCCGACCGCGCGGCCGCCGATCTCCGCATGCTCGCAGGCATAGCCGAGCAGGGCCTGCAGCCGCTCGGCCTCGCGTTCGAGCTGACGCTCGCCGCCGCTGCCGGCCATCGCGATCGTGACCGCGGCGGCGAGCACCGCGAGGATCACGACGACGACGAGGATTTCGATCAGGGTGAAGCCGGCATCGCGCGACGACGGCTGCGCATATCCCCTCCGCCCGGGCGAACGCGGCCATGCCTCGCCGTCACCGGAGCGTCCGCCGGAGAGGGCTTTGCCCGCGAGCATCGGCGACGGGGAATCCGCAAGCATCGTGTCGCTCCTGCGTCGAGGGCGGATGCCGGGGACAGAGCTCAGTTCTTCCAGTTGCCGATGTCGGCGGCTTCGCCCTCGCCGCCGGGCTTGCCGTCGGCACCGAGCGTATAGACGTCCATGTCGCCGTGAGCACCCGGCTGCAGGTACAGATAGTTGCGGCCCCAGGGATCCTTGGGCACGCCGTCGAGATAGCCGCCCTTGCGCCAGTTCGGCGCCTCGGGCGCGCCGCTGGGCTTGCTGACGAGCGCTTCGAGGCCCTGCTCGGTGGCCGGATAGGCGAAGTTGTCGAGCTTGTAGGTGTTCAGCGAGGTCACGATGGCCTGGATGTCGGCCTTGGCGCGGGCGACGCGCGCCTCGCCCGGGTGCTCCATGACGCGCGGAATGACCACGGCCGCGAGGATGGCCAGAATCACGACGACGACGAGCACTTCGATCAGGGTGAAGCCCCGCGCCAGACGGGCGGAACGGCGGGCGGAAACGGCGGTCATGCGCGGCCTTCTTGCGAGCAGGGGAAAACGTCGCCGATCATAGCAAAGCCATGTCGTCTCCCCTTCCCCGCACCAACGCCGCGCTGGCCGCGCGCGACCTCGCCGTGCTCTGGCATCCCTGTACCCAGATGCACGACCACGAAACCCTGCCGCTGCTGCCGATCGTGCGCGCCGAAGGCGTCTGGCTCCATGACGCCGACGGCGGCCGCTATCTCGACGCAGTCAGCTCCTGGTGGACCAACGTGTTCGGCCACCGCCACCCGCGGATCGTCGCGGCGCTGAAGCAGCAGCTCGACACGCTCGACCACGTCATGCTGGCCGGCTTCACCCACGAGCCGGCGCTGGAGCTGGCCGAAGCGCTGGTCGCGCTGGCCCCGGCTGGCCTTTCGCGCGTGTTCTATGCCGACAATGGGTCGAGCGCGATCGAAGTCGCGCTGAAGATGAGTTTCCACTACTGGCGCAATCTCGGCCGCGGCGCCAAGCGGCGCTTCATCGCGCTGAGCGGCAGCTATCACGGCGAGACCCTCGGCGCGCTGTCGGTCACCGACGTGCCGCTGTACCGCGACACCTATGCGCCGCTGCTGCTGCAGCCGCTGTTCGCCCCCTCGCCCGACACCTGGCTGGCCGAACCCGGCGAAACGCCGGCCGCTGTCGCGACGCGGCGCCTGGGCGAGCTGCGCACCTTGCTGGAACAGCACGCCAGCGAGACCTGCGCCGTCATCGTCGAGCCGCTGGTGCAGTGCGCCGGCGGCATGCGCATGTACGACCCGAGCTATCTGACCGGCCTGCGCGCGCTCTGCGACGAGTTCGAGGTGCATCTGATCGCCGACGAGATCGCCGTCGGCTTCGGCCGCACCGGCACCCTGTTCGCCTGCGAGCAGGGCCGCATCACGCCGGACTTCCTGTGCCTGTCCAAGGGACTGACCGGCGGCACCCTGCCGCTGTCGGCCGTGGTCACGACGCAAGCGGTCTATGCGGCCTTCTATGCCGAATACGCCAGCGGCAAGGCCTTCCTGCATTCGCACAGCTATACCGGCAACGCGCTCGCCTGCCGCGCGGCGCTGGCGACCCTGCAGATCTTCCGCGACGAGCCCGTGCTCGCGCGCAATCGCGAACTCGCCGCGGTGCTGGCGCGCGAACTCGATCCGCTGCGCGATCACCCGCAGGTCGCCGACGTGCGCCAGACCGGCCTGATCGCCGCGGTCGAACTCGTGCGCGACCGCGCGACGCGCGAGCCGTTTCCGGCCGCCGAACGCCGCGGCCTGCGCGTCTACCGCCATGGACTCGCCCACGAGATGCTGCTGCGCCCGCTCGGCAACGTGGTCTATTTCATGCCGCCCTACGTGATCGAGCCCGAGCAGATCGCGACGATGGTCCGCGTCGCGCGCGACGGTATTGCCGCGGCCTTGCTCGACTGAGGCCGCACGTCGTGGGCGCGGCTGCCGCGAGAGCTCGCGGCCAGGCGCGACAAAGAAGGACTCGCGCGGCGACGACGTCGCCGCAGCGCCGTCACGGCGCGACGAAATTGATGCCCTGCACGAGCGCCCTGGCCAGACGGCTGCGCCGCAGCTGGGTGAGCCACCAGTCCAACGCCTTGCCGCGGTGGCTGCCGCGCCAGGCGACGTACAAGGTGTTCGGCTCGCGCGGTTGCGCCGTGCGCATCTCGCGCAAGGCGCCGCTGGTCAGCAGGCCGGCGACGCGCTGGCGCGGCAGCCAGCCGATGCCAAGGCCGTCGCGCTGGGCCAGGATCTTGGCCTGCATGCTCGGCACGGCGAGGGTCGGCTGACCGCCCTGCAGGCCGTAGCCGCGCACGTCGGTGCGCCGCGCCGTGTCGGCGACGACGACGGCGCGATGCGCGGCGATCGCCTCCTGACTCAGCGGTTCCCCGGCCCTGGCCAGGGGATGGCGTGGCGCGACACAGAACGCCCATTCCATGACGCCGAGCTCGAACCATTGCAGGTCCGGAATCACCGGCGGCTCGTTGGTCGCGCCGATCACGAGATCGGCCCGGCCGTCGCGCAAAGCCTCCCAGGTGCCGCCGAGCACTTCATGGGTGATCCGCAGACTCACGCCCGAAGCCAGGGCGTCGAAGGCGCGGATGACCGGCAGCAGGGTCTGGAATTCCAGCACCTCGTCGGTGACCAGCCAGAGCCGGTCCTCCCAGCCGCCGGCAATCTGTTTCACGCGCTGGGTCAGGCGCGCCATGTCGACGGCCAGGCGCGCGGCCTCGCGCGCCAGCAGTTGGCCGGCCGGGGTCAGCTGCAGGCGGTAGCGCCGGCGATCGAACAACAGCGCGTCGTAGCGCGCCTCGAGCTGGCGCGCCGCATGGGAGACCGTCGACGGCGCCTTGTCCAGCCGGACCGCCGCCCGGTTCAGGCTGCCGGTGTCCCGTATCGCTTCGAGCAGGGCAATTTCGTCCGCCGACAACATGTTCGGTTCCTTCGAATGTCTTGGCCGGGATCATGCTACGTCAGCGCTGGCCTGCGGCGTCAGCATGCGTGTCGGCGGCAACGAGCCGCGTCATCGAACGGAGCAACCCCATGAAACGTTTCCAGGACAAGACCGTGCTGGTCACCGGCGGCAACAGCGGCATCGGCCTGGCCGCCGCGCAGGCGTTCGCGGCCGAAGGCGCCCGCGTCGTCATCACCGGCCGCGACGCGGCGACCCTGGAGCAGGCGCGCGCCACGCTCGGCGCGAACGCCATCGCCCTGGTCAACGACGCCAGCCGCATCGGCGACGCCGCAGCGCTGGCCGCGGAGCTGACCGCGCGCGGCCTGCGCCTCGATGCGGTATTCCTCAATGCCGGCGTCGCGAAGCTGGTGCCGCTGGAACAGGTCGACGAGGCGCTCTGGGATCGGATCTTCACGACCAACGTCAAAGGGCCTTATTTCCAGATCCAGGCGCTGGCGCCGCTGCTCGATCCGGGCGCGTCCATCGTGATCAACGGTTCGATCAATGCGCACATGGGCATGCCGGATACCTCGGTCTATGCGGCGAGCAAGGCCGCGGTGATCTCGCTCGTCAGAACCCTGTCGGCGGAACTGCTGCCGCGCGGCGCGCGTGTGAACGTGGTGAGCCCGGGCCCGGTCGCGACGCCGCTGTACGACAGGCTCGGCCTGGACAAGTCCGCGCTGGAGGCGACCGCGGCCCATATCAAGAACCAGATTCCGCTCGGCCGCTTCGGCACGCCGGAGGAAATCGCCGCGACCGTGCTGCATCTGTCCGCACGCGAATCGGCCTTCATCGTCGGCACCGAGATCATTGCCGACGGCGGCATGAGCCAGTTGTGAGCGCCGCCGCCGGCATCGCCGCACGATGCCGGCGGCCACCCGGACGGACCGTTAGCGGAGCCTTCGCGCACCGGCACGCTTCGCAGCGGCCCGCACCGTTTGACACTCAATCGAGAACGATTATCATTAACTGAAATTTGACCTCCCCGCGTATCGCCAGCCGGGTTCCTCGCCGAACGCCGCCAGCCGCGTCCACCGCACGTACAGGCTGACTTCGTTCCATGTCGCTGACCCGCCTTTCACTGGCGATCGCTCTCGCGATCGCGGCGCCGCTTGCGCGCGCCGAACCCGCGGCCACCGCCGCTCCGGAAACCTACGATCAGCTCGAGCGCATCATCGTCTCGGCCACCCTGTCCGCGCAGGCGGTCAAGGACATCGCCGCCGAAACCACAGTGCTGCTGCGCGAGGAAATGGATCGGCGCCTGAACCAGGACCTGCGCGACCTCGTGCGCTACGAGCCCGGCATCAGCGTGACCGGCGGCGGCCGTTTCGGACTCGGCGGGTTCGCGATCCGCGGTCTCGACGGCAATCGCGTACGCATCGAGGTCGACGGCGTCAGCGCGCCGGATGCGTTCGCGATCGGCAGCTTCTCCAATGCCGGGCGCAATTTCGTCGACCTGGATTCGCTCAAGCGCGTGGAAATCGTGCGCGGCGCGGCCTCCGCGCTGTACGGCTCCGACGCGCTGGGCGGCGTCGTCAGCTTCGTGACCAAGGACCCGCGCGACTACGTGGCCGGCGGCGGCGACGGCCGCTACCTCGGCCTCAAGGCGCTGTACGACAGCGCCGACCGCCAGGCCACCGAAAGCGCGACCGGCGCGCTGCAGGACGGCGATCACGGCCTGCTCGCCGTCGTCACGCACCGCGACGGCCATGAACTGAACAACCGCGGCGAACGCGACGTGACCGGCAGCACGCGCACGCGGCCCAATCCGCAGCACACCGACGGCAATGCCGTGCTGGCCAAATACGTCTACGGCGATGCGAAGAATTTCTCGCGCGTGACCCTGGACGCTTCGCGCAGCGATTCGGACACGCGCGCGCTGGACCAGCTCGGCCTGCGCGCGGCCGGCACGACGCAGACCTTGTACACGCGCCTGGATGCGGAAGACCGCCGGTCACGGGCGCGCCTGTCCGTCGACCAGCGCTACGACATTTCCGCGGGCTTCGCCGACACCGTGGAATGGCGCCTCTACACCCAGACCAGCGAAACGCGCCAGAACACGTTCGAGGACCGCGCCAGCGTCGTCAACGGCGCAACCGTCAATCCGATCTCGCGCTATCGCCGTTTCGACTACGAACAGCGCGAGCATGGCATCGACGCGCTCGCGCACAAGCGCCTGGGCAGCGGCACGGTCAGCCACGACCTGGCCTACGGCCTGGAATACGTGAGCGGCCGCGTGCGCGAGCAGCGCGACGGCTTGCAGCACAACCTGACCACGGGCGCCGTCAGCAACGTGGTCTCGCCCGACGTGTTTCCGGTGCGCGACTTCCCGCTGACCGACACCGCGCGCACGGCCGTGTTCGTGCAGGACGACATGAGCCTGTTCGACGGCCGCCTGCATCTGGTGCCGGCGCTGCGCTACGACCGTTTCGAGATCGACCCGCGCCGCGATGCGGTGTTCGAGGAAGACAATCCCGGCGTCGCGCCGGTGCAGCTCGACAGCGACCGTGCATCGCCGAAGTTTGCGGCGATCTACCGCTTCGCCGAGGCCTGGCGCGTCTATGCCCAGTACACGACCGGCTTCCGCGCGCCGCCCTACAGCGACGTCAATGTCGGCTTCACGAATCTGCAGTTCGGCTATACGGCGCTGCCGAATCCGGACCTCAAGCCGGAGACCAGCCGCGGCGTCGAAGCCGGGCTGCGCGTCGACGGCGACGCGGGCTATGCCTCGGTCGCGGTCTACCGCAACCGCTACCGCGACTTCATCGAATCGCTGATCAACGTCGGCACCGATCCGCAGACCGGCCTGATGCTGTTCCAGTCGCGCAACATCGGCCGCGTCGACATTCGCGGCGCCGAAGCCAACGCCGGGCTGCGCCTGGGGCATTTCAACGCTGCGCTGGACGGCTGGGAAATCCGCGCCGCGGTCGCGAGCGCCCGAGGCGACGATCGCGTCAACGACGTGCCGCTGGCAAGCATCGAGCCGGCCAAGGCCGTGCTCGGCCTGGCCTACGACGGCGAACACTGGGGTGCCGAAATCATCGGCAGCTTCGCGCGCGCCAAGACCCGCGTGGCGCCGGCGGCCGGCGGCCCGGCGTTCGCCGCGCCGGGCTACGGCACCGTCGATGCCTATCTGCACTGGAACCCGCTCGCGTCGCTGACCGTGTATGCCGGCCTGACCAACCTTGGCGACAGGCGCTACTGGGAATGGAACAGCGTGCGCGGCATGAGCGCGAGCGCCGCGATCGACCGCTACAGCGCACCGGGCCGCGCGGCCAGCGCCGGCTTCAGGCTCAGCTTCGACTGAGTCCATACTTTCTGGAGATTTTCACGATGCGATACCTCGTCCTCTGCGCGGCCGCCCTGCTGGCCAGCGCCTGCACCGGTACCGGCGGCGCGCGCCGCGCCCAGCCTGTGTCCGGCCTCGCGCCGGCGACCGCGGCGCCGGCCGACTACCGGCGTCCCTGCGACGGCACGCCGGAAACGCCGCAGCTCGCGTTCGACTGCGACCGCCGCAGCATCCTCGGCATGACCGGCGAGTTCCGCGTCAGGTTCGCGTTCGACGAAACGCTCGCGCTGAAACCCGGCTACCAGCCGAAACCGGCGCAACGTTCCGGCGGCGACGAAGTCGTGTTCGTCGTCGAGGATCGCGGCGACTTCATCGCGCTGCAGCACATCCTCGTCGCCGGCAGCGGCAAGGAACGCATGGTCATCAAGCACTGGCGCCAGGACTGGCAGTACGAGCCGAAAGAAGTGCTGCTGTTCCGCGGCCGCGGGCATTTCGAGCTCGCGCCGGTACCGCCCGAGCAGGCGCGCGGCGCCTGGTCGCAGTCGGTCTACGAAGTCGACGACGCGCCGCGCTACGCCGGCGTGGGCCGCTGGGATCACGCCAACGGCGTCGACGCCTGGACCTCGGACTTCACCTGGCGCCCGCTGCCGCGGCGCGAATACAGCAAGCGCAACGACTACCAGGTACTCGGCGCGATCAACCGCCATACCCTGACGCCGGGCGGCTGGATGCACGAACAGGACAACGAGAAGCTCGTGCTCGGCGCCGACGGCAAGGCCACGGCGCTGGTGCGCGAAGTCGGCATCAACAGCTACGAGCGCACGAGCGCGATCGACTTCTCCGCCGGCCGCGACTACTGGCGCACCACCGAAGCGTTCTGGCGCGAGGTGCGCCAGGCCTGGGCCGACGCCGCACAGCGGCGCCGCGCCTACGACCTCAGGCACATGCTCGGCGAGCGGCCACGCTTCGAGGCGCTGTTCGCCCTGGCCGACAAGGCTGCCGCCGGCGAAAGCGTCGCGCGTGCCGACATCGACGCGGTGTTGAACCAGGCGATGGCCAAGGATGCGGGACACACGGCGCAGGCGCAGCCGGCGAATTGAGCGGCACCGGTCGCGGCGAGCCCCCGGCAAACCGCAATGCCACGGCCCAGACCGATCGCGATTCTTCCGGCAACGCGTCGCCGCCGCGACGGCGTCCGGCACGGCGGCTGTGCGCAACGCGCTGCCGCCATGCCCTGCGCCATTCCGATGATCGACGCGCGAGGCCGCGCACCGGCACGCCGGGTTTGCCAGCCGCCGGCGCGATTGCCGACAATGCCCGGCCCCGGCGACCGTCATCCTTCCGCCATGCGCATTCCCCGCATCCATGTGCCCGCCGCGCTGTCCGCCGGCGACGTGCTGCAGCTGCCCGAGCAGGCCGGCGAACATCTGGCCCGCGTCCTGCGGCTCGAATCCGGCCATCCGCTGATCCTGTTCAACGGCGACGGCAGCGAATACGACGCGCGGCTGGCGACGTTGAGCAAGCGCGCGGTCACGGCCGAAGTCGTCGCGTGTCGCGAGGTCTCGCGCGAATCGCCGCTGTCGCTGACCCTGGTCCAGGGCGTGGCTCGCGGCGAAAAGATGGACTGGATACTGCAGAAGGCCACCGAGCTCGGCGTCGCGCGCATCGTGCCGGTAGTGACCGAGCGCACCGAGGTGCGCCTGGACGAAGACCGCGCCGGCAAGCGCCTCGCGCATTGGACTTCGGTGGTCGCTGCGGCCTGCGAGCAGTGCGGCCGCAACACATTGCCGGACGTGCTCGCGCCGCAGAAGCTCATGACCTGGTGCGCCGCCCTGAGCGAGGCGGACACGGCCGCGCGCTTCGCGCTGCTGCCCGAGGCCGGGACCGGCCCGCGCGACATCGGCGCGCTGCCGCAGGGTGCGATTCTGCTCGTCGGCCCCGAAGGCGGCCTGTCCGATCACGACATCGCGATCGCGCGCAACGCGGGCTTTCGCGGCCTGCGCCTCGGCCCGCGCATCCTGCGCACCGAAACCGCCGGTCTGGCGGCGATCGCGGCGCTGCAGGCGATCGCCGGAGATTTTGCATAGATCGCGGTGAGTGCGACCGAAGGGTTCCGCGAGCTTTTGTCCTCGCGTTCGACCGCCTCAGATGCACGCGAGAAACCCATCCCCACCCATACCCTCCCCTTGAAGGGGAGGGTTTGTTACGGCGATTCTGAAACACCCCCTTCACCCCGGGGCTCACACGGCTAGCCGAAAAACAGCCTCAAACGAGCGATTTTCTTGTTTCTTGCCGAGAAAAAAACTCCCCTTCAAGGGGAGGGCATGGGTGGGGATGGGGTTTGCTTCGCCCCAGCCACTTCACCAGAAGGCCTGAACGGGCCACCGCACAGGCGCAGTCCGTACCGCTGCGATCTTCGTGCAGCGTGCAGCAGGCGCTTTCGACGAATACCTACGGTGCTGTCACCGAATCAGGCGACCAGCGCCTCGGCCATCAGGGTTTCGATCTGGTTGAGGTCGGGAATCACGGCCTGATCGTCGCGGACCAGTACCTGGGCGCGTACGCCATGCGGGTGGTGGTGTTCGTCGCCGGTCGGAATCAGCAGTTCCGGGCTGACCGTGGTCAGGCGCGGGAAGCCCTGGGTCAGCATCGCGATGAACGGCATCTTGGCATGGCCGCCGATGGCCTTGAGCACGGCGACGCGGGCGCCGGTCGAGCCTTCCTCGTGGGTCAGGCCCGACAGGATCGCGAACGAGAACAGCGGCAGGCGCCAGCCGCGCCAGGAAAGCCGGCCGAGAATCCACTCCGGCGCATTGGCGATCTTTTCCACATTGGCGAGCGTGATGACCTCGGCCACGGTCGCGTTGGGCAGCAGCACGCGGCCGTTGGTGATCGGGATCAGTACGCCGCGAATTTCTCGGGGGGTGTCCATGTGCGCTCTCAGCCCTTGATGGCGGCGATGGTTTGTTTGGCCAGTTCGGCCGGCGAGCCCATGAACGCGACGACGCCGGCGTCACGCGCGCCGTCGACCATGGAGCTGATGACGCAGGTGTCCGGGTCCTGCGCCCAGACCTGACCGCCCTTCGCGGCGAGGTGCTTGGCGCCTTCGATGGCGTCGTGGGCCATGCCGGAAAAGATGATCAGGGTGGCCGCGGCGCCGAAACGGTCGGCGACGTCGCGCACGACCAGGTCGATCGACGGCGTGTACGGCGACGCCTCCGGCAGATGGGCGAGCTGGACCACGCCGTCGGCGTCGAACAGCAGGCGGTGCGTGGTCGGCACGACGACGACGTCGCCGTGGGCGACGCGTTCGCCGTGGGTCGGCGAACGCACGGTCAGCGGCGTGGCCTTGGCCAGCTGGGCGGCCATGAGTTCGAGGAACTCCGCGCCCATGTGCTGCGCCAGCACGAACAGCGCCGGGAAGCGCGCCGGCAGAGCCGCGAGGAATTCGCGCACGGCTTCGGGTCCGCCGATCGAGGCGCCGAGCACGATCACGCGGCGTATCGGCTTGACCGCCGACGAACCGTCGAGGCGATGCTCGACGACGTATTCGGGCCGGTCGGGCGAAACCGCCTCTTCCATCGGCATGAGGTCGAGCTTGAGCGAGGTGTCGAAGCTGAACTTGCTCGCATCGCCGCCTTCGGGCGCGAGATAGTCCTTGGCATCGACCTTCTCCACGACGACCGGAGCCGGCGCGGCGGGCGCGGCGGGCGAGTCGTCATCGCTGGCTTCGACGATGTCTTCGAGCGCCCAGTTGCCGCCGGACAGGAAACTCTCGGCCGACATCTTCTGTACGCCGAAGTCTTCGCTCTTGGCGGCCGGCGCCGGCGGCGTTGCGGCGCTGTCGTCGCCGTCTTCCGTGAGCGGCTCCAGCGACCAGGACGACAGGCTGGACGGCATCTCGAACTTCGCGGCGGCCTTCGGCGCCGCCTTGGGTGGCTCGGCTTCGCGCGCGGTCGGCACATTGGCGACGAGGTTGGCATCGGCCGCCGGCGCGGCAGCGCCGCCGCCGAAGGCCGCGTCGAAGTCGACGAGTTCAGCCGGCTCGGCTGCCGGCGGCGGTGCAGCCGGCGTGTCGAACAGCGCGTCGAGTTCGGCGCCGAAGCTGAAATCGGGTTCCGCGTCGGCACTGCCGGCAGGCTGACCGGCGCCGAACGGATCGGCTCCGAAATCACTTTCGCCGAGGCCGCTCGCCGCGGCGCGCGTCGGCACCGACGGTTCGGGCAGATCCAGCGCGCCGAGATCGAAGTCCAGGTCGAAATCGGCCGGGGCGGCGGCCGCCGGCGTTGCCGGCACGGCCGGCGGGCTGTCGAAGGTGAGATCGAGATCGAAGTCGGCGCCTGACGCGGCGGGCGCAGCGAGATCGAAATCCAGGTCGAGCGCGGCGGGCGCGGGCTTGGCAGCAGGCGCCGGAGCCGGCGGCAGATCGAGATCGAAGTCGAGCGCGTCGCTGTTGCGTGCCGGCGGCGCTGCCGGCGGCAGGTCGAAGTTCAGGTCCGCGGCCTTGGCCGGCGCCTTGGCGGCCGGCGGCACCGGCAGTTCCTGCGTGATCGCGCTGGACGAGGCCGGCGGCGGCGTACCGGCGCCGAGCAGTTCGTCGAAATCGAAACCGAATCCGCTGCTCGCGCCGCTCGCGGGTTTGGCGGCGCTGGCGGCAGGCGCGGCGTTCTGGCTGAACAGCGCGTCGAGCGCGCCGGACAGGCCGGCTTCGCCGGAGAACATCGCCGTCGCAGCTTCGTCCGGCGCGAACGTCGCGCTCGGCGCGGCGCTCTGCGGCACATCGGGAATGCCGCGCGCGATCTTCTGCGTCGGCGACGGCGGCGCTTCGGCGCCGGCCGGTCGCGGCGGATCGGCGACTTCGGGCCGGCCCATGATCTTGGCGGCCAGGTGGCGGGACCAGCGCGCCTGCTCCCAGCCCGACAGGCCGGAGGACACCTGCGCGTCGTTGAACACGACGTTGTAGCGCTCGTCGTCGAGCAGGTCGTAGACCTCGTCGAGGTGCGCCTCGATGTCCGGATCGAGGTTGACGATGACGACGTGCGCGCCGGAACCCTCGAGCGCGTCGCGGTCCATCTGCGCGGTCAACGCCTCATAGACGACGGCAGCGCCGAGATCCTTGAGCGCTTCCTTCAGATGGCCTTCGAGCTGGCTGGTCTGGTAGAGCAGCGCGACGCTGACCGGCTCGTCGTGAACGGATGGATTAGGCACGGCTCAACCTCAAGGTTTCCTGCACGTTGCGGAGCAGATCGACTTCCTGATACGGCTTGCCGAGGTAGCGCTCGACGCCGATTTCCAGCGCGCGCTGCCGGTGCTTCTCGCCGGTACGCGAGGTGATCATGATGATCGGCACGAGCTTCAGGCGCGGGTCGTTCTTCATGTAGGTCGCGAGCTCGTAGCCGTCCATGCGCGGCATTTCGATGTCGAGCAGCATGAGGTCCGGCACCTTGTCCTGCAGTTTCTCGACCGCGTCGAGACCATCCTTCGCCGTGATCACGTCCATGTCGTTGCGTTCGAGCACGCGCGTGGTGACCTTGCGCATCGTGATCGAGTCGTCGACGACCATGACCAGCGGCTGGCGGCGCTCCTCGACCGGCGGCGCAATCGGCTGCGGCGCGAACGTCGCGATGTCGACGCCGGCTTCGACGCTGGCCGCGCGCAGCGCGACGTAGCGGCGCACCAGCGGTGCGAGATCCAGAATCATGACGACCGAACCGTCGCCCATGATCGTCGCGCCGAAGATGCCGGCGACCGAGCTGATCTGCGGGCCGACCGACTTGACGACGACTTCGCGCGAACCGACCACGCCGTCGATGCGCACGGCGGCGCGCTGGTCGCCGGTACGCGTCATCAGCAGCGGCACCTGCGCTTCGTCGGCCAGACGCGGCACCGGCACGTTGAGCAGCTGCGCCAGCTCGTAGATGTGGAATTCCTCGCCGGCGTAGGCGTAGACCGGATTGACCGTGGCCAGGCGCCGCTCGAGATCTTCGCGGCCAATGCGCACCACGCCCTGCACCGAGGACATCGGGATCGCATACGTCGCTTCGCCGAGGCGCACGAGAATCGCCTGCGTGACGGCCAGGGTGAACGGCAGGCGGATCGTGAACACCGAGCCCTTGCCGCGCTCGGAGTCGATCGTCAGGCCGCCGCCGAGCTGCTTGATCTCGTTGTGCACCACGTCCATGCCGACGCCGCGGCCGGCGAGCTGGGTGACCTGCTCGGCCGTGGAGAAGCCGGTTTCCAGAATGAACGCGTAGAGGTCGCGGTCGGACAGCTGCGCGTCGGCGTTGAGCAGGCCGCGCTCGATGGCCTTCTTGCGGATCGCGTCGCGATCCATGCCGCGGCCGTCGTCGGACACGCGCAGCACGACTTCCGTCGCCTCGCGGCTGACCTGGATCGTGACCGTGCCTTCCGGATTCTTGCCGACCTTGGCACGGTCCTCCGGCGATTCGATGCCGTGGGCCAGCGCGTTGCGCAGCATGTGCTCGAACGGCGCCTTCATGCGTTCGAGCAGGTTGCGGTCCATTTCGCCCTGCGCGCCTTCGACCTTGAGCTGGGCGCGCTTGCCGATTTCCTGGGCCGACTGGCGCACGGTGCGGCGCAGGCTCGGCACCAGCGAGTCGAACGGCACCATGCGCGTGCGCATGAGGCCTTCCTGCAGATCCGAACTCACGCGCGACTGCTGCAACAGCAGGGTTTCCGACTGGCGCGTGAGATCGTCGAGCAGGTTCTGAATCGACACCAGGTCCGACACCGACTCGCCGAGTGCGCGCGACAGCTGCTGCAGCTGCGAGAAGCGGTCGAGTTCCAGCGGATCGAAGGTGGTCTCGCCGGGCTCGTGATGCTCGCGCTGGTAGCGCGCGATGATCTGCGCTTCGGTCTCCATTTCCAGCTTGCGCAACTGTTCGCGCAGACGCGAGACGGTCTGTTCGAATTCGACGAGGTTGAAGCGGAACGTGGTGACCTGCTGCTCCAGGCGCGAGCGGTAGATCGAGACTTCGCCGGCGTAGTTGACCAGCGAGTCGAGCAGGTCCGAACGCACGCGGATCATTTCCTGCGCCGGACGCGGCTCGTCGTCCTCGACCGGCGGCAGTGCGCCCGGACGGTTGATCGGCGCCGGACGCGCCGGTGCCTTCGGCGCTTCGGCGACGGGCGCCGCCGCCGGTGCCGGCACCCGCGTTTCGGTCGTCGCAGCCGGCAACGCCGCAGTCGCGGCGAGCTGGCCGGACAGATCGCCGGAAACCAGCGCATCGAAGCGCGCGATCGCGTTCTCCGGCATCGCGATAGCCTGGCGCTTGGCGATGCGCTGGACCAGCGCATGCAGGCGGTCGTAGCCGCGCTCGAAGGATTCGACGGTCGCGCGGTCCATGCCGCGGCGGCCCTCGCTGATCGCTTCGAGCAGCGATTCCATCGCATGCGACAGGTCGCCGATCGGCGCCAGGCCGGCCATGCGCGCACCGCCCTTGAGCGTATGCAGATCGCGCTGCATGCCGGTCACGATGTCGCGGTCCTGCGGCGCTTCGCGCAGACGCGCGATCAGGCCGTCGGAGTGATCGAGAATGTCGCTGCCTTCCTGCACGAAGATCTCGAGCAGATCCTCGTCCATGTCGGGCAGGTCGAGGCGGCCTTCGGGCTGGACGTCGTCGGCGATCGGCGGCAGCACGATGTCGCCGAGCCCGGCGCTGCGGCTCTGCGCTTCGGCGCGCGCGCGCTCGGCCGCTTCGGCGGCCTGTTCGGCGGCCATGCGCTCGGCCTCGCGACGCGCCTGCGCAGCGGCTTCCTCGGCCGCGCGCGCCTGCGCTTCGGATTCGGCCCGCGCGGCAGCCGCGTCGGCTTCGGCGCGCGCAGCGGCTTGGGCTTCGGCGCGAGCGGCAGCTTCGGCTTCGGCCAGGAGGGCGGCGGCTTCGGCCTGGGCGCGGTTGGCGGCATCGAGCTCCGCCTGCGCGGCCGCAGCGGCCTCGGCGCGCGCCAGCTCGGCTTCCTCGGCGGCTCTGGCCGCGGCATCGGCTTCGACGCGCGCCGCGTCGGCCAGCAGCGCGTCGAGTTCGCTGACGTCGACATCGCCGGCGCCCGCGCCGTCGAGCGCGGCCAGCGGAACCTCAGCGACTGCCGCCGGGCTTTCCAGCGGCGCAACGGCCGCGAGCAGCTTGTCGAATTCGGCCTGCTCGTCGCTGGAGAACAGGCCGTCGAGACTCAGGCCTTGGCCGGCGTCGAAATCGGTCGTGCCGCTATCGGCAAGGCTGACGCTGTCGAGGCTGATTTCCTCGTCGGCGGCGTTTCCGCCGTGCAGCTCGGCGAAATCCAGCGCCGACAGCTCTTCGAGCGAAATTTCCTCGACCTGCATCGCGGCGTCGCCGCCGACGGCCGCCGACGGAACGCCGTCGGCGAGACTGCCGTCGAGCGCGAAGCTCAGTTCCTCGGCCAGGGTCGCGCCGGCGTCGGCCGCGGGCGTGCGCAGATCGAAAGTGAAGGGCTCGTCGGCCGTTTCGGCGAGACCCCGCAGCGGCTCCGATTCGACCGGCGCCGGTTCTTCGGCGGCGGGGAGCACGATGTCTTCATCGGCCGCGGCAGCGGCGAGCACGATGTCCTGGTCGGTTGCGGCCGCAGCCATCCCGGCCGGCGACTCGAGCACCGGTTCGACAGCGGCGGGTTCGGCGGCCAGTTCGAGGCTGTCCAGCGCGTCGTCGTCGCTGGGCACGTAGAGCATGTGCGCGAGTTCCGGCTCGGGCAGATCGTCGCGCAGCGCGACGATGCGCTCGATCAGGCCTTCGGACTGCTGCAGGTCGAGCTGGCCGCGTTCCAGCGACTGCATGACCGTGCGCACGAGTTCGCTCGCGTCGCGCAGCGCGGCCAGGCCGATCGGCTCGGGCGCGGCTTCGCGGGCGCGCAGGCGCTTGATGTAGCCTTCCAGCGGCGCGAGCACGTGGCTGATGACCGGGATGTCGACCATCGCGATCGCGCCGTGCAGGGTATGCACCGAACGCAGCAAGGTATCCGTCGCCACCTGCGGCGAATGCGCCGAACCGTCGACGAAGCCGTCGATGACCGCCAGATGCTGGCTGACTTCGCTGCGCAGGATGTCGAACAGCACCGGGTCGATGTTCGGCAGCGGGCCGGCGGCCGGCAGCGCGTCGGCCGGGATTTCGGCCACGGCCGGCTCCAGCGCGATCTCGCGCTCGATGTCCAGGGTCCTGGTCAGCTCGACGACCGGCAGCGAGACCGGCGCGATGGCGACCGGCTCGTCCTCGACCGGCACTTCGACGAGGCGCTTGACCTTGCGCTTGACGATCTTGGTGCGCTTGCGCGCCGGCGCGAGCCAGGCTTCTTCGCCGGTCACGAGCTTGTCGGCGACGGCCATGAGGCCGGCGATGTCGGCCTTCGGCGAGCCCTCGCCGCGCAGCGCGGCAAGCAGTTCCGGCAGCGCCGCGACCGACTGGTCGACGAGCGTGATGACCGCCGCGTTCGGCTGTATGGTCTTGTCGAGCACGCGGTTGAGCATGTTCTCGACTTTCCAGCTGAACTCGCCCAGCGCCATCGCGCCGACGAGACGGCCGGAACCCTTGAGCGTATGGAACGAACGGCGCACGGGCTTGAGGCGCTCGAAATCGTTCAGGTCCGCCTTCCAGATCGGCATGTGGCGGTTGAGGTTGTCGATTTCCTCCTGCACTTCCTCGACGAAGACCTCACGGATCTCCTCGTCGATGTCGTCGGAGGCGACGGCCTGGAAGCTCGCATCGGCGGTGCCGCTCGCGGCCGAGTCGTCCTCGACCTCTTCCTCGACCTCTTCCTCGATCTCTACCGTGCGGAAGCGCGGCGCCGGCGGCGCGACGGCGGCCGGCGGCTGGGTCGGTTCGGTCTCGGTCAGGCGCAGGCCGGTCAGGTCCTGCACCGGCACGGACGGCGCCGCGTGCTCGCCGACGACGAGTGCGTCGAGGTTCTCGCCGGGCGCGATCTCCACCGCGACTTCCAGCTCGCGCAGCGGCTCGGGCGCCGGGGGCTCGGGTTCGGCCGCGACTGGTTCGACGTCGGGCAGGCCCAGCTTCGCGATGAAGTCGTCGACGTCGCCGCCGAGATCCATGTCCACGCTGGGCAGGTCCGACGCGGCGGAGGCGAATTCGATCTCGCCGCGCGCGGAAGGATTGCGGCCTTCGGGCAGGGTGTCGGCGAACGATACGAACTGGCCTATCGACAGGTCCGCGGCACGCGCTTCCGGCGCGGCGATCGGCGGCGGCGGTGCGATCGCGGCCGGCGGCGGCGCGGCGGGCATCTCGACGGCCTGCGCGCGCGGCGCATCGAACGATCCGAACGACGGCGCCGACGCGGACGGCAGCGGGCTGCTTTCGCCGCTGGCCGGCAGCGGCGCGCGCGTCGGCGGCGGCTCGGGCGCGTCGCCGTCGTCCTCGGGCACCGGCCAGTAACCGAGCGCTTCGAGACTTTCGCGCGTGACGTCCAGGATCTTCTCGCGGCCGGCGCGCTGGTCGCGCGTGGCTTCGAGGTAGTACTCGATCGAGGCGATCGTGTCGGCGAGCTTGTCCATCTGCTCGGCCGTCGGCACACGGCGCCAGCGCATCAGCTCGACCTCGATGAAGCGCACGAGGCCGTGCATGAGTTCGGCCGGCTTGTGCAGGTCGAGCATGCGCAGCGCGCCGGAGACCTCGTCGAGCAGGCGCGGAATCTGTTCGACCTTGGCGTGATCCCAGGGCGATTCGATGAACGCGACGATGTCGTTCTTGGCCTGGGCCAGATTCGTCGTCGCTTCCTTCATCAGCGCGTCGAGAATCTTGCGCACTTCGGCCTTGGGCAGCTCCATGCCGCCGCTGCCGGTATCCTCCGGCGTGTCGGCGCCGAGGCGGTCGATATGGTCGTCGAGCGAGGCTTCGACGTAGAGCAGCGCGCCGGCGACGTCGAGCAGCGTGCTCTCGTCGGGCGAGCGCGTCTTGTTGGCGATTTCCTCGACGATGCCGCGCTGTTCGATGACGACGCGGCGCGGCACGCCGAGGCCGAGCATGCCGAGCGTGTCGCCGACGCGGTCGAGCACGTCGACCTGGGCCATGAGTTCGGCCGGATCGTTGCCCTGGGCACGCAGGAAGATGTCCAGCGCTTCCTTGACACGCAGCAGGTCGTCCTTGATCGCCGCCGAAACCGTGTCGAGCAGCGCGCGGTTGTGGCCCGAGATCGAACCCTTGGCGTGTTCGAGCTCTTTCTCGCTGGGCAGCAGCGCCTGCAGCTTGAAGGCCTGGCGCACCTCGGTCAGCCGCGGTGAATCGGCGCTGGCATGCGCGACGTAATACAGCAGGTTCTTCAGCAGCTCGCGCGGCGGCGCCGACTGGAACGCGGCTTCGCCGGCGTCGACGAGGCGCTTGATCTCGCGGTCGACCTTGCCGAACAGCAGCTTGACGGCCGGGCTCGCGTCGATCGCGCCGGCGCCGACGCCTTCCAGCACGGCGCTGCCGATCCACCAGACGCGGCGCGGTTCGACCGCATGGCTGATCGCGCGCACGCGGCCGAGCAGGTCGATGAGCTTGTCGGTTTCCAGGCGCGGATCGGCCGCGCGCAGCCACTTCAGCAGCGAGACCTGATAGGCCGTGCGCAGACGGCCAGCGGTGAGCTTGAGCTCGCCCTCGGGCAGCGGCTGGGCCGCGCCGTCGGCACTGGCCGGCAGCGGCAGGCTCAGGTCCGGCGAGAACAGTACGCTTTCGGAAAACAGCTCCTCGCCGCGCACCGCGCGCAGGTCGTTGAGCAGCGGCAGCAGGACGATCGGAATGTCCTTGTGGCCGCTCTGCAGCCGCTCCAGGTAGTCCGGCAGCTGCACGATGCCGCGCATCAGCACGGTATAGGCTTCTTCCTTCTGGCGGATCTCGCCGTCGAGCAGCGTCTGCGCGAGACGCTCCATCTCCTCGACCACCATCGACGCGCCATACAGCTCGACCATGCGCAGGGTGCCCTGCACCTGATGCAGATAGGTCGCGCAGAAGCGCATGAGGCTGGAGTCGGCGGGATCGTCGACATAGGCCTCCAGCGCCTGACGCGCCTGCTTCAGGGTCTCGTCGAGCTCCTGCTTGACCCAGTTGAGCGTGGTGAAGTCGATGTCGTCTTGCAGTCTCATGCGCTTTTCTCTCAGCGGTTGCGCAGGAAGGCGAGCGCCTGCCTGTGCGGCACGCGGCTCAAGGTGGGATGGGCGAAGCTGGTGACTTCACCGGCGCCCAGCACCAGCAGGCCGCCGGGCTTGAGCAGTCCCGCCAGCGCGCCGAGCAGCTCGCGCCGACGATCCCGTGCAAAATAGATCAATACGTTCTGGCAGAAAATCAGGTCCAGCCGCTTGAGCGGCGCGCGCGCCACGTCGAGCAGGTTGAACTGGGCGAAACCGACGCGCTTGCGCAGCGTCTCCTTGATCTGGAACGAGTCGGCGTCGATCTCGTCGGCGTAGCGTTCGCGGTAGTCGGGCGGGATCTCGCCGAACTTGGTCCGGGCATACAGCCCCGAACGGCCCACCGCGAGCGCCGGCTGGCTGACGTCGGTCGCGGTCACGCCGAAATACACGCGAGCATCGTTGAACGCGCTGATGTGGCGGTCGAGCACCATGGCCAGCGTATAGGCCTCCTCGCCCGTGGAGCAGCCCACGCTCCAGGCGTGCAGCGCGCCCTGGCTGCCGCTCTTGACCAGGCGCGGCAGCCATTCGTTGGCGATCAGGTCGAACGACGGCGGATGGCGGAAGAAATGCGTCTCGTGGACCGTCAGCCGGTCGACCAGCGTGGTCCACTCGATCGCGCCTTCGGGCACCTTGTGCAGGTCGCGGTAATAGTCGTCGAAGCGCTCGTGACCGGTTTCGCGCATGCGCCCGCGCACCGCCGTGACCAGGAACGGCTTGCGCGCCGGCGGCACGACGACGCCCGTACGCCGTTCGAGCATGTCCGCCCAGCGTGCGAATTCGGCATCGTCCATGCCCGGCAAGGCAGAGAGCGCCGACCAGTTACCGATCGCAAGGGCCATGCGCGCCGAATCACCTCATCGTCAGGCAAGCTTCCGCCGTCAGGTCGGAAGCTTGAAGTCCGCAACCGAACGGCGCAGGTCCGCAGCGAGCTGGGCCAGGTTGCCGATGGACTCGGCGGTCTGGCTCGCACCGAGCGAGGTCTGCGTCGTGATTTCCTGAATCACGTTCATGGTCGCCGAGATGTTCGTCGCAGCGGCCGACTGCTGGCGCGCCGCCTCGGAGATGTTCTGAATCAGGTCGGCGAGGTCGTTCGACACCTTTTCGATCTCGCCGAGCGCGAGGCCCGCGTCCTCGGCCAGTCGCGCGCCGGCGACCACTTCGGCCGTCGTCTGTTCCATCGAGCTGACCGCTTCGTTGGTGTCGGACTGAATCGTCTGCACCAGCGTTTCGATTCGCTTCGTTGCATTGGACGCGCGTTCGGCGAGTCGCTGCACTTCGTCGGCGACGACCGCGAAGCCGCGGCCCGCCTCACCGGCCGAGGCCGCCTGGATGGCGGCGTTCAGCGCGAGAATGTTCGTCTGCTCGGCGATGTCGTTGATGAGTTCCACGATCGAACCGATTTCCTGCGACGACTCGCCGAGGCGCTTGATTCGCTTGGACGTCTCCTGGATCTGGTCGCGGATCGAGTCCATGCCCTGAATCGTCTGACGCACGATGGCTGCGCCCTTGGACGCGATCTGCACCGAGCGCTGCGCCACGTCGGCCGATTCGGCGGAATTCTTCGACACCTCGTCGATCGACACGGCGATTTCGTTGATCGCCGCCGATGCGGAGGTGATCTGCTGCGCCTGATGCTCTGCGGCTTCGGCCAGGTGCATGGCGGTCGCCTGCGTTTCCTGCGCGGCGGCGGACACCTGCACGGCGGTCTCGTTGATCGTCGTCACCAGGGAGCGCAGTGCTTCCACGGCGAAGTTGACCGAGTCGGCGATTGCGCCCGTGATGTCCTCGGTGACGGTCGCCTTGACGGTGAGGTCGCCTTCTGCGAGCGATCCCATTTCGTCGAGCAGGCGCAGAATGGCTTCCTGATTGCGCTGGTTCAGCTCGGCCGTGACCGAGTAGCGGCGGCGCTGGTCGCGCGCCTGGGCGATCAGCAGCACGACGAGCAGCGCGGCGGCGACGGCCGCGGCGATGAGGCCCCACCAGACGTTCGGGAACAGACGCTTGTTGGACAGCTCGCCGATCTTGGTCGCCACGTCGTTGGCGCGCAGCAGCACCGTCTGCGAGTCGCCGAAGATGTTGTCGGCGGATTCCTTGACTTCCTGCAGGCTGGAGGCGGAGTCGAGGATCTTCTGCACCGGCTCGGCCATGCCGGTCCACTTGGCGTAGATGTCGGTCAGGATCTCGCGGCCGTTGGCGTTGTCCAGCGCCTTGATGTTGAAGTCGGGAGAGCCGTTGATCAGGCCGTTGAGCACCGCGCCGTAGAGTCGCGCATCGCGCGAGAAGCCGTCGGCCGCGGACTGCGCGCCCTGGCCGCCGAGCAGGATTTCCTGCACGCGGCGGATCATGCGGTCGGCCAGCAGCATCTGGCGCATCGAGATCTGCACCTGCTGGGTCGAGCCGCTGCGGTTGGTCAGGATGTTGACCACCTCGTCCATGCGCGAGTTGAGGATCGGGATCTGGCCGGAGAAGTCGCTCGCGGTCGCGGCGGAGCTGAGCACGAGCTCCTTGTTGCCGAGAATCTTCGTCGCGTTGGTGTTCAGTGCGGCCCAGGAGCGGCTGAGTTCCTGCAGCTGCTTGGAGACGATGGCTTCTTCGGCATAGCCGGGCATGCCTTCCTTGTCGTCGCCGCGGTTCAGCGCCTGGATGTACTTGTCGATGTTGTTGCGCGTCGCCTCGAGTTCCTTGAAGGCGTCGATGTTGCCGCCTGCGGACTCCGACGCGTACTTCGCGATCGACTGCGACAACACCTGGATCTGCGTCGTCAGCGCCACCGCCTGGCGGTCGTCGTTGTTCTTCTTGTTGAGCAGGAAGAAGTCGACTGCGGCCACGGCGAGTGCCAGCAGCAGAAGAATGATCAGCCAAGTATTCGTGCCCGACGCACGTTCCTTGACGGCCCCCGATGTTGTGCTCATGCCTTCACCTCAACAGCCAATGAGTTCGCCCCGCGTCCTGGTGGCTGGACCTCACGCGGGATCACGCCGATGCTTGCAGGAATTCCGGAGTGCGGACCAGCGCAGCCATGCTGAACAGCCCCCAGAACACGTCCCCCAACTGGTAGCGCTCGGGTACGAAACGGCCATAGCGCGAGTCGGATTCCGCTTCCGCCTCGGCGCGTTGTTCGTCGGAAAAATTGCGTTGTCCCAGCACTTCGTCGACGAGCAGTCCGACGCTGCCGCCGTGCTGGCGGATGATCAGTACGCGACTGGAGTCCACCAGCGTGCTGCGCTCGGCCTCGACGAAATTGCGCAGGTCGACGATGGGCACGAGGTTGCCGCGCACGTTGGCCACGCCGAGCAGCCAGGGCCGCGTGCCCGGCACGACGGTCAGCTGCGGGAAGGTCAGGATTTCGTTGACTTCGGCGATGCTGGACACCAGATGGCGCGTGCCGACGCGGAAGCCGATGCCGCGCCACAGGCCCGAGGCTTCGACTTCCTCGGGCATGCCTGCAATGTGCGCAAGGCTGCGCCGCTCGTAGTCGGCGAGTACCTCGAACGGTGTCAGTTGCAGGGTGTCGGTCGTTGCAGACATGGGGTGGAGACTCAACTCGGCAACAGGGTCTGGATTCGGGCGAGCAGCTCCTTCTCGCTCACCGGCTTGGTCACGAAGTCCTTCGCCCCCTGGCGCAGACCCCAGACGCGGTCCGTCTCCATCGACTTGGTGGTCACGATGAGGATCGGAATATGCGCCGTGGCTTCGTCGCGGCTCAAGGTGCGAGTCGCCTGGAAACCGTTCATACCCGGCATGATCACGTCCATGATGACGAGATCCGGCCGTTCGCGCTTCACGGCGACTATGCCGTCCTCGGCATTGGCCGCGCTGCTGACGCGATGTCCCGCCTTCTCCAGCAGCGTCGTGAAGACGCGGATGTCGGTCGGCGAGTCGTCAATGATCAGAATGTGAGCCATCGCTTCCCCCTGTGAGCGCCATGGCGTTACCCCTAAAGCTACCGCTGTGGCGTCACGCCTTCAGATCCACATGACGCCGTATTGCGCCGAGGAGCTCTTCCCGGGTAAACGGTTTGGTCAAATACTGTTCCGAGCCGACGATGCGGCCACGGGCCTTGTCGAACAGACCGTCCTTGGACGACAGCATGATCACCGGCGTGCCCTTGAACATCTGGTTGTTCTTGATCAGCGCGCAGGTCTGATAGCCGTCGAGCCGCGGCATCATGATGTCGACGAAGATGATATGCGGCTGGTGATCGGAGATCTTCGCCAACGCTTCAAAGCCGTCGGTCGCGGTGACGACGTCGGCGCCCTCCTTCTTCAGCAGCGTCTCGGCCGTGCGGCGTATGGTCTTCGAGTCGTCGATGACCATCACCTTCATGCCGCTCAGACTGCCCGATTTCGTCGCGTCTTCCACGTACCCTCCAAGCCACCGTTCTGTGGCACGGGGGAATCCCCATGCACGAGTCTTGCCATTACCACTGCGACGTCGTTCTGCAGCCTTGCCGCGACGCTGCACGAGGCGCCGGAGCCGGGCTTTACCGCTGTTTAACCGCTAGTCAGCGAACGTGTCAAGTTCGTCGCCTAAGTTACCGCCGTCGCTTAGGAACCTCGTCCCGCCGGCGCTCCCCGCACGGTCGGCGAGAGTCTAGCGCGATGCTAGTACAGATGGCACCTGCGCGGGCATCATCGGCACTTCCCGCCGCCGCCAGGACCCGCTTGCATGGCCCGCACCCTTGCCGTGCTGATGGACCCCATCGCCACGATCACGCCGAAAAAGGACTCCACCCTGGCCATGCTGCTGGAGGCGCAGCGGCGCGGCTGGCAGCTGCGCTACTGCACCCAGGGCGATCTGGCCATACGCCAGGGCGAGGCCTGGGCGCGGCTGGCGCCGCTGCAGGTCCGGGACGATCCCGATGACTGGTTCAGCCTCGACGCCGCGCAGTGGCAGCCGCTGACCGGGGTCGACGTCGTGCTCGCGCGCAAGGACCCGCCGGTCGACCCGCAGTTCATCTACGACACCATGGTGCTGGACCTGGCCCGCAGCGCCGGCACCCTGATCGTCAACGATCCGCGCGGCCTGCGCGACATGAACGAGAAGCTGTCCACTCTGGCCTTCCCGCAGTGCTGCGCGCCGACCCTGGTTTCGCGCGACCGCGGCGAGCTGCGCCGCTTCGTCGCCGAGCACGGCCAGGTCGTGCTCAAGCCGCTGGACGGCATGGGCGGCCGCGGCATCTTCCGCTCCAGCCACGGCGATCCGAACCTGAATTCCATCCTGGAGACGCTGACGTCGAACGGCCGCGCGTTCGCGCTGGCGCAGAAGTACCTGCCGTCCATCGTCGACGGCGACAAGCGCATCCTGCTGATCGACGGCGAGCCGGTGCCCTACGCGCTGGCGCGCATCCCGCAGGGCGACGATTTCCGCGGCAACCTCGCCGCCGGCGGCCGCGGCGAAGGCCGGCCGCTGACCGAGCGCGACCGCTGGATCGCCGCGCAGGTCGGTCCCGAACTCAGGCGCCGCGGCATGATCTTCGTCGGCCTGGATGTGATCGGCGACTGGCTGACCGAGATCAACGTCACATCTCCGACCTGCATCCGCGAGCTTGACGCCCAGTTCGGGCTTAACATCGCCGGATCCCTGTTCGACTGCATCGAAAGCAAACTCGCGTGAGCACGACCCGACCCGCGTCCGGCGCCGACCGTTTCGGCGTGACTCTGCTGTTCTCGCTGATCGCCCACGCGGTGGTGATACTCGGCGTTACGTTCACCTATACGACGCCGGCCTCGCGCCTGCCGGCGCTGGACGTGATCCTGATCCAGGCCACGAACAAGGAAAAAGCCGACAAGGCCGACTTCCTCGCGCAGAGCAACAATGCCGGCGGCGGCGACCGCGACGAGGCGCGCCGGCCGGCCGATCCGCTGTCCAGCCCCGTGCCCAAGCCCACGCCGGGCGTCGCGCCGCGTCCGCTGGAAGCCGGCGCGCCCCAGCCGACGCCGGCGACTCCGACTGAAGTGCTCACGCAGAAACGCGCCGACTTCGCCGTGACGACCGCGCGCGAGGCGCCGGAATCGCCGAGCCGTCCCAGGCCGACGGCGCAGGAACTCGTCGAGCACAGCGCGGAAATGGCCCAGTTGGCCCAGGAATATCAGCGCCAGCGCGAGTCCTACGCCAAGCGGCCGAAGAAGAAGTTCCTGTCGGCCAACACCAAGGAATATGCCTATGCCTCCTATCTCGCCGGCTGGGCCGCGCGCATCGAGCGCATCGGCAACCTGAACTATCCGGACGAGGCGCGCCGCCAGCAGCTGCACGGCGACGTGCTGCTGACCGTCACCCTGAACAAGGACGGCAGCGTCAAGCGCATGGATGTGATCCAGGGCTCGGGCCACAAGCTGCTCGACGATGCCGTGCAGCGCATCGTGCAGCTGGCCGCACCGTTCCCGCCGATTCCCAAGACCGGCGAGGACATCGACGAGCTGTACATCACGCGCACCTGGCAGTTCCTGCCCGGCGACGTGCTGCGCAACCGCTGAGGCGGGCCCGGCCGCGGGCGAGGCGGCGCGCCGGGGCAAATGTCGCGGCGTCATGCCGCTACGGGAATTCCGGTACGAGAATCCCGGTACAATCGGCGCCCATGAGCTCCTTCGCCACGCTGTCCAACCAGCTGCTCATCGCGATGCCGGCGATGCGCGATCCGAATTTCGCCCGCGGCGTCACCTTCGTCTGCCAGCACAACGAGGACGGTGCGATGGGCCTGCTGGTGAACCGCCTCTCCGAATACCGGCTCGGCGACGTGCTGGCGCAGATGAACCTGTCTTCGGACCTGGTCGAAGTCAACGATGCGCCGGTGCTGATCGGCGGCCCGGTGCAGCCCGAACGCGGCTTCGTGCTGCACGCGCCCGGCGGCAACTGGGAATCCTCGTTCCCTATCTCGGATCGCATCTCGGTCACGACCTCGCGCGACATCCTGATCGCGATGGCCGCGGGCCGGGGCCCCGAACATGCCGTCGTCGCGCTGGGCTATGCGGGCTG
The DNA here is from genome assembly GCA_001725155.1 of Lysobacteraceae bacterium SCN 69-320. GTDB lineage: Bacteria > Pseudomonadota > Gammaproteobacteria > Xanthomonadales > Rhodanobacteraceae > Tahibacter. The sequence continues at coordinate 38,415 of MEFP01000005.1, forward strand.
GAGCCCGGGCCAGCTCGAACAGGAACTGCTAGACAACGCCTGGCTCACGGTCCCGGTACGCGAACAGCTGCTGTTCCGCACGCCGCTGGACGAGCGCTGGGACGCCGCCGCGGCGCTGCTCGGCGTCAGCAGCATGGCCCAGTTGACCGACTATGCCGGCCATGCCTGAGCACGGCGGCCGGCAATCCCTTTCCGTCCCCGATGGCCGCGATGCGGCAGGCTGACGCGCGCCGCGGCGCGCCGGGACGGCAGGCATGAACGTGCTGGGCTTCGACTACGGCAGCCGGCTGATCGGCGTGGCGCTGGGCAACCGGCTGACGCGCACGGCCCGCCCGCTCGGCGTCGTCGCCAACAGCGGCAGCGGCCCGGACTGGGAGCGCATCGAACACTGGATACGCGAGTGGCAGCCCGAAGCGCTCGTGGTCGGCCTGCCGCTGACCCTGGACGGCGCCGAACAGCCGGCCAGCCGCGGCGCGCGTGCGTTCGCCGCTGCGCTGAGCAAGCGCTGTGGTCTGCCGTTGCACCTCGTCGACGAACGGCGCAGCTCCATCGAGGCCGCAAGGCGCTTTGCCCAGCGCCGCGCGGCCGGACTCGCCAAGCGCAAACAGGCGGCCGACATCGACGCGGTGGCCGCCGAAGTCATCACCGAAACCTGGCTCGCCGATCCCACATGACGCCTACCGACCTGCCCGACACGCCACGCCGCCTGCGCCACCTGATCAGCCTGGAACACCTGTCCGCCGCGCAGATCCTGCATCTGCTCGACCGCGCCGAGCAGATGCGCGCGCAATGGCTGGCCGATCGGCACTCGCTGAACCTGCTGAGCGGCCGCGCCGTGGTCAATCTGTTCTTCGAGAACTCCACGCGCACGCGCACCTCGTTCGATCTGGCGGCCAAGCGCCTCGGTGCCGACGTCATCAACTTCGACATCGCCAGTTCCTCGACCAGCAAGGGCGAGTCGCTCGTCGACACCCTGCACACCCTCGAAGCCATGCACTGCGACGCGTTCGTCGTGCGGCACAAGGAAAACGGCACGGCCGAGTTCCTCGCCCGCCATGTGCGCGGCGCGGCCAGCGTCATCAACGCCGGCGACGGCAACAACGCGCACCCGACCCAGGGCCTCCTCGACGCGTTCACGATCCGCCGCCAGCGGCCCGATTTCGCCGCGCTGCGCGTGCTGATCTGCGGCGACATCCTGCATTCGCGCGTGGCGCGCTCGGACATCCACGCGCTGCGCACGCTCGGCGTCGGCAGCCTGCGCGTCTGTGCGCCGGCCAACCTGCTGCCGGCCCAGCACGAACTGCCCGGCTGCGAGATCGTCGAGGATTTCGACACCGCACTGGACGGCGTCGACGCCATCATCATGCTGCGCCTGCAGAAAGAACGCATGCAGCAGGCGCAGGTGCCATCGGAACAGGCCTATTACGCGCGCTACGGCCTCGATGCGCGCCGCCTGCGCCTGGCCCGGCCGGACTGCCTGGTCATGCACCCGGGCCCGATCAACCGCGAAGTGGAAATCGCCTCGGCCGTGGCCGACGGCGCACAATCGGCCATTCTCGAACAGGTCTCCAACGGCGTGTTCGTGCGGATGGCAGTGCTGGCCGAGCTGCTGGGCGCCTGACATCGCGTTCGGCGGCGGCCGCCGCCGTCGTTTGTAGTGCGCAACGTCTGCACGGGCCTGCGGGTCCGCATCGTGTTTTCACCCTGGGGAATGCCTATGTCCGTCCTCGTCCGTCGCGTCGCTCCGCTCGCCCTGCTGCTGGCCCTGGCCGGCTGCGGCAGCAAAACCGATCCCAATGCGCCGCTGGCCTTCGTGCCGGCGGACACGCCGTATGTTTTCGCCAACCTCGAACCGCTGCCGCAGCCGGTGATCGACCAGTGGGCGCAGACCACCCGCGAGGTCTGGCCGATCTCGCTGAATCTCTACCGGCGCATGCTCGACAAGGCCGAGGCCGAAGCGCCGGACTCGGTTCCCCTCAAGGCCGCGCGCGCGCTGCTCGACGAGATCTCCGGGCACATCGCCGCCGGCACCGCCGAAGCACTCGGCATCAAGGGCAGCACGCGCATGGCCGCCTACGGCATCGGCGCGCTGCCGGTGCTGCGTCTGGAGCTGGCCGATCCGGCCAAGCTGCGCGCGGCGGTCGCCCGTGTCGAGGCCAAGGCCGGCGCGCAGCTGCCGAAAGCCCAGCTCGGCGCGCTCGAGTACTGGGCCTTGCCGCTGGAGAAGTTCCAACTGCTGGCCGCCATCGTCGACCAGCAGCTCGTGCTCAGCATCGCCCCGGCCGCGGCCAGCGACGATCTGCGCAAGCAGCTGTTCGGCCTGACCCGCCCGGCCAGGCCGCTGGACCCGGCCACCTTGACCACGCTGAACAAGCGCTACGGCTACCTGCCCTACAGCTCCGGCTACGTGGACTTCGTGCGTCTGGTCGACTTCATCGGCGACGAGGCCGATCCGCAGCGCCGCGAACTCGCCGCCGCGTTCGGCGGAATGCCGGCGATGGATGCAACCTGCAAGGCCGAGGTGCGCTCCATCGTCGCGAAGTTCCCGCGCTTCGTCGCCGGCTACACCCGGCTCGATCCCAAGCACATGGCGGTGCATGCGCAGTTGGAGCTGGAACCGACGCTGGCCAAGGAATTCGCCGCCAGCCTCGCCGCCGCCCCGGGCACCGGCGCCGCCGCCGAGGGCCTGACCGATTTCGCGCTGGCCCTGCCGGTGCTGAAGCAGAAGAGCTTCTGGCTCAAGCAGGCCAAGGCCGTCGTCGAGAAGCCCTATGCCTGCACCGAACTGGCCGAGCTCAACGCGAGCTTCGCCAAGCTCAAGCAGAGCCTCGACGCGACGATTCCGCCGCCGGCCAGCGATCTGGCGGGCCTGCGTCTGCAGCTCAGCAAGCTGGAATTCGCCGCCGGCAAGGACAAGCCCGAACTCGCCGGCAAGCTCGTCGTCGCGCTGAACAACCCGGCCGGCGCGGCTGCGATGGCTCAGCTGCTCGTGCCCAGCCTGAAGGATCTGAAGCTCACCGCCGACGGCAAGCCCGTCGCGCTGCCGGCCGACCTCGCGCCGCCGCCGGTACCGCCGCTGTTCGTGGCCATGAATGATCGCGCGCTGGCCCTGTCCGCCGGTGCCGGCGAGGAAGCCGGCCTCGGGGCGTTCCTGACCGCACCGGCCGCCGCCGAACCGATGTTCCTGCGCATGCAGTTCACCGGTGCGATGTACGGCCATCTCGGCAGCATGTTCGATGCGATGGCCCCGCTGATCCCGGCCGAACAGCGTGCCGACATCGACGCGCAGAAGCAGTTGTTCGCGCTGTACGAGAAATGGCTCGAGCGCATCGAGGTCACGATGACCGCGAACGACGGCGGCGTCGCGCTGCGCGAAACGGTGGAAATGCGCTGAGCACGCAGCGCGGCGACGGCAAGCACCGTCGCCGCGCGCCGTCGCCCCACACTCCCGTACGGCCGGGACACCGGCAGAACACCACGCATCGCACGGCACCGGCGGCAATCCTGCCTCGGCGCCCTGCCCGGCCCGGTCGTTCAGGGCATCTCAATCCGCGCAGCCGTCGCAGTCGCTGCGGGATTTCTCATTGGGCAGGGGGTCGGGAAAGCGAGATCCGCGCACGCGACGCGCGCGACCTCGCGGCCGCCGCACAGGCCGGCCCGCGCAGCGGGCCGGCGGCGTACTCAGCTCTCCATGAGCTCGACGCCGTCGAGTCCCTGGCTCAAGGTATGCGCGTCGCCGCCCTGGGCGAGCTTGATGCGCAGGCGGACTTCGTTGGCCGAGTCGGCGTGGCGCAGTGCATCCTCGTAGCTGATCTCGCCGGCCTGGTACAGCTCGAACAGGCTCTGGTCGAAGGTGCGCATGCCGAGGTTCGTCGACTCCTTCATGACGTCCTTGAGCTTGTGCACCTCGCCCTTGCGGACGTAGTCCTGCACCAGCGGCGTGCCGAGCAGGATTTCCATCGCGACGCGGCGCGCCTTGCCGTCAGGGGTCGGGATCAGCTGCTGCGCGACGATGCCCTTCAGGTTCAGCGACAGGTCCATGAACAGCTGCTCGCGGCGGTCTTCGCCGAAGAAGTGAATGATGCGGTCCAGTGCCTGGTTCGCATTGTTCGCATGCAGGGTGCACAGGCAGAGATGGCCGGTTTCGGAGAAGTTGATCGCATGCTCCATCGTCTCGCGCGTGCGCACTTCGCCGATCAGGATGACGTCGGGCGCCTGGCGCAAGGTGTTCTTCAGCGCGTTGTCCCAGGAATCCGTGTCGATGCCGAGCTCGCGCTGGGTGATGATGCAGCCTTCGTGCTTGTGCACGTATTCGATCGGATCCTCGATCGTGATGATGTGGCCGGTCGAGTTCTGGTTGCGGTAGCCGACCATCGCCGCGAGCGAGGTGGACTTACCGGTACCGGTCGCGCCGACGAAGATGATGATGCCGCGCTTGGTCATCGCCAGCGTCTTGATCACGGCCGGCAGCGCGAGCTCGTCGATCGTCGGAATCTTCGTCTCGATGCGACGCAGCACCATGCCGACGCAGTTGCGCTGGTAGAAGCACGACACGCGGAAGCGGCCGACGCCGGTCACGCTGATCGCGAACTGGCACTCGTGCGTCTTTTCGAACTCCTCGCGCTGCGACGGCGTCATGACGTTGAGCACCATGTCGCGCGACTGCTGCGGCGTCAGCGGATTCTGCGTGATCGGGCTGATGCGGCCATGCACCTTCATCGACGGCGCGACGCCGGCCGTGATGAACAGGTCGGACGCCTTCTTGTGCACCATCAGCTTCAGAAACGAAGTGAAATCTACGCTGCTCATTGCCTGCTCCGATTGCTGCGGCGACCGTCGCCGCTGCGGCGGCGCTCCGTGCCGGCCTGCCGGCGGCTGCCGCCGCGGACTGCGGCGGCGGCGCCTTCGATGACGCGACGGACCGGCAACCGCGCCGGCCCGCGCGCCGTCACTTGAAGATTTCCTTGTTCTTGGCGTAGCTGGCCGCCTGCGGCCGCGTGACCAGACCGCGCTTGACGAGGTCGAGCAGGCACTGGTCCAGCGTCTGCATGCCGTACTGGGCACCGGTCTGGATCGACGAATACATCTGCGCGACCTTGTCCTCGCGGATCAGGTTGCGGATGGCCGGGATGCCGACCATGATCTCGTGCGCCGCGATGCGGCCGCCGCCGACCTTCTTCAGCAGCGACTGCCGATGATGCGATCGACGGTCTTGGCCGCCGAGGACGTGTGCAGGGTCGCGAACACCAAGTGGCCGGTTTCCGCGGCGGTCAGCGCCAGACGGATCGTTTCGAGGTCGCGCAGCTCGCCGACGAGGATGTAGTCCGGGTCTTCGCGCAGCGCCGAGCGCAGTGCCTCGTTGAAGCCGTGGGTGTCGCGGTGCACCTCGCGCTGGTTGATCAGGCACTTCTGCGAGGTATGCACGAATTCGATCGGGTCCTCGACCGACAGGATGTGCGCGTATTCGTTCTTGTTGACGTGGTCGACCATCGCCGCGAGCGTGGTCGACTTGCCCGAACCCGTCGGTCCGGTCACGAGGATCAGCCCCTGCGGTTGCGAGATCAGTTCCTTGAACACCTTGGGACAGCCGAGGTCTTCGAGCGTCAGCACTTCCGAGGGAATCGTACGGAACACCGCGCCGGCACCGCGGTTCTGGTTGAAGGCGTTGACGCGGAAACGCGCGAGGCCGGGGATCTCGAACGAGAAGTCGACCTCGAGGAATTCTTCGTAGTCGCGCCGCTGCTTGTCCGACATGATGTCGTAGATCAGCGAGTGGATCTGCTTGTGGTCGAGCGCCGGAATGTTGATGCGGCGCACATCGCCGTCGACGCGGATCATCGGCGGCAGACCCGCGGACAAGTGCAGGTCCGAGGCCTTATTCTTGACTGAGAATGCCAGCAGCTCAGCAATATCCATGCGCAATCCCCCAAGTCATTCAGCGCCGCTGTCCGGCGTGGTCTCGGCCGAGTATAGCTCGGCAATTTTCCGTCCGTGCATGCGCTTGAAATGAGTTCTTCCGAAACTGCCTTTACTGAGATCTGCGCCCGGATAGGGCATGCTGCGTCGCAGCAAAACCGGACCGCGAAACTGCTTGCGGTCAGCAAGACCAAGCCGGCCGCGGCCGTGCGGCTGCTCGCCGCGCTGGGCCAGCGCCGCTTCGGCGAGAACTACGTGCAGGAGGCGCTGGCCAAGCAGCGCGAGCTGGCCGACCTCGCGCTGGAATGGCATCTGATCGGGCCGCTGCAGTCGAACAAGTGCCGCGAGGCGGCCGAGCATTTCGACTGGCTGCAGAGCCTGGACCGGCTCAAGCTCGTCGCGCCGCTGGCACGCTGGCGACCGCCGACGCGAGGGCCTCTGCAGGTGCTGATCCAGGTCAATGTCGACGACGAGGCCTCCAAGTCGGGCTGCCGTCCCGACGAGGTCGCCGGACTCGCCGCGGCCGTCGCCGCGGCCGCGCCGGCCCTGCAACTGCGCGGCCTCATGGCGATTCCGGCGCCGCATGAAGATCCGGCGCCGCGCCGCGCCGCATTCGCGCGCATGCGTGCCTTGTTCGAGGCGCTGCGCCGCGACCACCCCGGCGTGGATACCCTGTCGATGGGCATGAGCGAAGACTTCGAGCTCGCGATCGCCGAAGGCGCAACGATGGTGCGCATCGGTTCGGCCCTGTTCGGCGCGCGCTCCACGACGTAGGTTGTAACGAGCGCAGTGAACCGCAACATCGAGGTCCGATCACCGGGAACAGACCCCGGTGTTGCGGTTCGCTGCGCTCACCAGCAACCTACGCCCGCCAATTTTCTTCCTGCCCGCATGGATACCCATGGCTGACGCAACCGACTCCTCCCTTCCGCGCCTTGCCTTCGTCGGCGGCGGCAACATGGCCCGCAGCCTGATCGGCGGCCTCGTGCGCCGCGGCGCCGCGCCGGGGCGCATCGCCGTCGCCGAGCCGAACGCCGAATTGCGCGAGAGGCTGGCCGCCGACTACGGCGTCGCCGTGCAGGCCGACGGCGCCGGCGCTGCCGCCGACGCCGAGGTCATCGTGCTTGCGGTCAAGCCGCAGGTCATGCGGCTGGTCTGCGAGGCGCTGCGACCCATCGTGCAGCAGACGCGGCCGCTGCTGATCTCCATCGCCGCGGGCATACGCCTGGATCAGCTCGATGCCTGGTGCGGCGGCGGACTCGCCGTCGTGCGCAGCATGCCGAACACGCCGGCGCTGATCGGCGCGGGCGCCAGCGGCCTGTGCGCCAACGCGCGCGTGACGCCGGAACAGCGCCGCAGCGCCGAAGCCGTACTCGGCGCGGCCGGACTCACGACCTGGATCGACGCCGAAGAACACATGGACATCGTGACCGCGCTGTCGGGCTCGGGACCGGCGTATTTCTTCCTGCTCGTCGAGGCGCTCGAAGACGCCGCCGTCGCGCAGGGACTGCCGCGCGAGGCCGCGCGGCAGCTTGCGACACAGACGGCTCTCGGCGCCGGCCGCATGCTCGCCGAAGACGGCGAAGCGCCGGCGAAGCTGCGCGAGCGCGTGACCTCGCCGGGCGGCACGACCCAGGCTGCGATCGACTGCTTCCTGACGCGCGGCCTGCGCGAGATCGTCGCCGATGCCGTCGCCGCGGCGACGCAGCGCGGGCGTGAACTCGCTGCCGGTTCGGGGAGCTGAAGCATGGGCTTCTTCAGCGATGCCGGCGCACTGCTGGTCTATCTCGTCTTCAGCTCGCTGCTGCTGATCCTGCTGCTGCGGCTGACCTTGCCGCTGACGCGGGCGCGCTTCCGGAATCCGATCTGCCAGTTCGTCTACAAGGTCACCAACCCCGTCGTCGGCCCGCTGGCCCAGATCATTCCGCCGCGACGGCAGTTCAGTTTCGCCACTTTGGTCCTGCTCGCCCTGGTCGCCCTGGTCGAGCTGTGCCTGCTGATGGTCCTGCGCGGCCTGCCGCCGGATCCTTCGACAGTTGCGCTGGGCACCGCCGGCGGCCTGCTGTATTTCGCGCTCGGCATCGCGTTCTGGTCGATCGTGCTGCGCGCGATCATGAGCTTCTTGTCGCCCGACTACGCCAATCCGGCGGTCGAGGTGATCTACTCGCTGACCGATCCGCTGCTGCAGCCGTTCAGCAAGCTGCCGCCGCGTTCGGCGCCGTTCGATCTGTCGCCGCTGTATGCCGGCGTCGTGATCCGGCTGTGCATGCTCGCCGTCTTTCATCTGTTCGGCCCCATAGGCACGGTGTTCCTGCCGCTCTGAGCCGGCGCGCGGTGTAAGATCGACACGCTCTGACCGCAGGAGACGCCCATGAAACTGGCCTACAAGATCGGTTTGCTCGTCGGCGCCGCCGTGCTGCTGTTCCTGCTGCCGTCGCGCGGCCGCGGCGAGCAGCTGCAGCGCTTCGACGATTACGTCGTGCACTACAACGCGCTGTCGGCCGACATGCTGCCGGCCGAAGTCGCCGCGGCCTACAAGATTCCGCGCTCGAGCAAGCAGGGCCTGCTGAACATCGCCGTGCAGCGGACCGACGGCGCCGAACCGGTCGCGGTCACGGCGCGCATCAGCGGCAGCGTGGCCAACCTCGCCGGCCAGCGCAGCGAAATGACCGTACGCGAGATCCGCGAGGCCGACGCGATCTACTATCTGGCCGAATTCCCGGTGCGCGGCAGCGACACCTTGAACTTCGACCTGCGCATCGCGCCGACCGACAGCACGCGCAGCTACACCTTGAAATTCAGCAAGAACTACGTGACCGAGTGAGCACGACGACCCGCCTGCTGCTGATCCGCCACGCCCAGGCGAGCTTCGGCACCGACGACTACGACCGGCTTTCCGAGCGCGGCCTGCGCCAGGCCGACCTGCTGGCGCACTGGCTGGCCACGCAGCCGGACCTCGAGTTCAGCCATGTCGTCAGCGGCGCGCAGAAGCGCCACGCCCAGACCCTGCAGGCCCTGCAGATCGCCGCGAACGCGGCCGCGCGGCCGCTGCCGCAGGCCGTCGTCGACGCGGACTGGAACGAGTTCGATCACGAAAGCCTGCTGCGCGGCTATGCGGCCCGCCATCTCGACGATCCGGACCTCCTGGCACTGCGTTCTGGCGTCGAGCCGGCGCGCGTGCAGGCCCTGCTCGGCCGCGCGTTCCAGGCCTGGGCCGACGGTTACCTCGACGATGTCATGCCGGAAACCCTGCAGGCGTTCCGCGACCGCGTGCATCGCGCGCGCGACCGCGCCGAGACGCACGCCGGCACCGGCACGGCATTGGTCGTCAGCTCCGGCGGCGTCATCGCGCGCTGCGCCCAGGCGTTGCTCGCGCTCGACGAGCCGGCGACCATTCGCCACAACCTGAGTCTGGCCAACTCCGGCATCGTCGAATTCGTGCGTGAAAGCGGCGCCTGGCAGTTGCGGCGCTGGAGCCATCTGCCGCACCTGGACACCGACGCGCATCGCGAGCTGCGCAGCTTCTACTGAAGCCGGACGCGCGTCGCTTCCTCGTTTTCGCGCCCGCAAGCCGTCGCCGCGCGACCTTATTGTTGAAAAAAACTATCAAAATTCAACGCATGTGCTAACCGCACCGCATCGACGGCATGGCGCGGCAACTGCCGCCCCGGCAACCGCGCGATGCCGCAGCTACAGCAGCACCGGCCGGTCCGGCCGCTCGTCCGCATTGCTGATTCCGTCGGCCGGCAGATGGCGGCGCAGGATGGCGGTGACCGCGGCGATGCCGGCCTGCGCGCCGGCGGCGTACTCGCCGCGCGCGAACGGGCCGCGCATGAGTTCGCAGACGTCGCGCCATTCGTCGTCGCCGACCGCAGCGGCAATGCCGCGATCGGCGACGATCTCGATGGCCTGATCGGCCAGCAGCAGATAGATCAGCACGCCGCTGTTGTGCGCCGTGTCCCAGACGCGCAGCTCGGCGAACACGCCCTGCGCGCGTTCGCGCGGCGTCATCCCGCGGCGCAGCGCCGCCAGCGGCAGGCTGCCCTCGACGGCGAACACGATCTCGCCGAGATGCGCGGCCTCGCTCGCCGCGATGGCCTGCTGGATCGCATCCAGCGTCGCCGGCGAAAAGCGCCGCCGCACCGCGCCGAATTCGAACACATGACGCAGCCAGCGCATCTACCAGCTCCCCGAAGCGCCGCCGCCGGCCGAACTGCCGCCGCCGCCGCTGAAACCGCCGCCGCCGGAACTGCTGCTGAATCCGCCGCCGCCGAAGCTGCCACCGCCGCCGCGGCCGACATAGCGCCCGCCGGTCGCGCCGATCAGCCCCAGCAGCAGTCCTCCACCGCCGGCGATCAGCACGAGCAGGCCGTAGCCGCCGAGCACCCAGGTCGTCAGCGCGGCGCCGGCGCCGACCAGCACGCCGCGCCGCAGGCGCTTGAGGCCGGCCAACAGGCCGTTGAGAAACAGCGCGGCGAACAGGGCGCCGCCCAGCGGGAAGAACTCGTCCTCCGGCGCCGGGCGGTTGTCATCCAGCGGCGGCGGCAGCGGCTCGTCGTTGACGAGCTTCGTCAACATGCCGAGCGCGTCGTGGATGCCGCCGTAGTAATCGCCTTCGCGAAAGCGCGGCGCGATGTATTCGCGGATGATGCGCGCCGCGGCCGCATCGGGAATCGCCGCCTCCAGCCCGCGCGCGACCTCGATGCGCACGCGCCGGTCGTTCTTCGCGACGATCAGCAGCACGCCGTCGTCGACGCCCTGGCGGCCGAGCCTCCACGCATCGAACACGCGGATGGCATAGGCGGCGATGTCTTCGGGCTGCGTCGTCGGCACGACGAGTACCGCGATCTGCGCGCCCTTGGCCGCCTCCAGCGCGGCGAGCTCGGACTCCAGGGTCTGCCGCTGCGCCGCATCCAGCGTGCCGGTCAGATCGGTCACGCGCGCGGTCAGCGGCGGCAACGGCTGCGGCGACTGCGCCGTCGCCGCGGTCGTGAACAGCGCCGCGAGCAGCACGAGCGCGAACCCGGCCAGACCGGGCACGCCGCGGCGCAGCCGGCATTTCATGCTGTCACGCCGCCCGCGCGAGCGGCGGTCCGCCGCGACGCGTTCATTGGCCCGACGGCGGCGGCACGGCCGGCTTGCCGAAGTCGACCGGCGGCGCGGTAGAGATCTGCGCTTCGTTGTCGACCGAGAAATTCGCCTTGGCCTTGTAGCCGAACATGCCCGCGGTCATGTTCTGCGGGAACGAGCGCACCAGCACGTTGTAGTCGCGCACGGCCTGGATGTAGCGATTGCGCGCGACGGTGATGCGGTTCTCGGTACCTTCGAGCTGCGCCTGCAGGTTCTGGAACAGGCCGTCGGCCTTGAGCTGCGGATAGTTCTCGCTGACCGCCATCAGCCGCGACAGCGCGCCGGACAACTCGCCCTGGGCGGCCTGGAACTGCTTGACCTTGGCTTCGTCGGCGAGATCGTCGGCGGACAAGGTGATCGAGCCGACCTTGGCGCGCGCCTCGGTGACCTTGGTGAAGACGGATTCCTCGTGCGCGGCATAGCCCTTCACCGTGTTGACGAGGTTGGGCACGAGATCGGCCCGGCGCTGGTACTGGTTGACGACCTCGGACCAGGCGGCCTTGGTGTCTTCGTCCTTGGACTGGATCGCGTTGTAACCGCAGCCGCTCAACAGGATCAGCAGCAGCGGCAGGCACAGCCATCGGATCGCACGCATGTTTCCTCCGCAGCGACGGCAGGGACCGGCCTCGTGCCGGCGGCCAACTGTGGCCTGCCGCCGCGAAGCGCGCAAGCACGGCCGGCGCCGCGCAAGCGGCGCCGGGTCTGCTAGCGTAGGCGCCCGCCGTTCCCGCCCGAGCGAACCATGACGCCTGCTTCCGATCCCGGCTTCGACACTGACGTGCTGGCCGCCTATCTGCAGGCCCGGATGCCCGGCTTTCGCGGCCCGCTCGGCGCGACCAAGTTCAAGGGCGGCCAGTCCAATCCGACCTACCGCATCGACGCCGCCTCGGGCTGCTATGTGCTGCGGCGCAAGCCGCCGGGCAAGCTGCTCGCCTCGGCGCATGCCGTCGATCGCGAGTACCGCGTACTGCGGGCGCTGGAGCACGGAACGGTGCCGGTCGCCTCGCCGCTGCATCTGTGCGAGGACGCCGGCGTCATCGGCAGCGCGTTCTATCTGATGAGCTACGTGCCCGGCCGCGTGTACTGGGATCCGGCGCTGCCGGAGCTCGCGCCGGCGCAGCGCGGCGCGATCTACGACGCCGCACTGGACAGTCTGATCGCGCTGGCCGGCCTCGACGTGGCCGCAGCCGGACTGGCCGACTACGGCAAGCCCGGCAACTATTTCGCGCGCCAGATCGCGCGCTGGAGCGAGCAATACCGCGCCAGCGAAACCACGACGATCGCGGCGATGGATCGCCTGATCGCGGCGCTGCCCGCGGCCGCGCCGGCCGACGACGGCCGCATTGCGCTCGTGCACGGTGACTTCCGCCTCGACAACCTGATGTGGTCGGACGAACCGCGCCTGCTCGCCGTCGTCGACTGGGAGCTGTCGACCCTGGGCCATCCGCTGGCCGATCTCGGCTACTTCTGCATGGCCCTGCGCCTGCCGCGCAATCCGGTGCTGCCGGGTCTGGCGGGCATGGATCGCGCCGCGCTCGGCATTCCCGACGAAGCCGCGCTGCTCGCGCGCTTCGCGGCGGCCACCGGCCTGGACCCCGGCGATGCCTGGCCGTTCCATCTGGCCTTCCATTTCTTCCGTCTGGCCGCGATCGCGCAAGGCGTCATGCAGCGCGCACTGCAAGGCAATGCCTCGAACGAGCAGGCACTGGCCGCCGGCCGCATGGCCGCGACGATCGCCCAGATGGGTTGGGAAGTGCTGGATCGCTAGCGCAGTCGCATCGCCGCGTGGTGGGCGATGCGCCCATGAAACGACGCCGGCACTGCGCTCATCGCGGCAACTGCCCCTCGTCGGCCAGCGCCAGCACGCGGCGCCGTTCGGCGTCGCTGAAATCGTCGAGCAGCCGCGCAAGGCGACGATCGCGCTGCGGCGGCGTCAGGCTGCGATCGGCAAATACCTGCTCGCGGGCCTGGGCATAGGCCTGCAGGCGCAGCTGCCAGCTGGCTTCCTGCCGATCGAGTTCGGCCAGACGCACGGCGGCCGCATCGCCCCAGCGCAGGCGGCGCTGTTCGGCGCGCTGTTCGGCCGGCACGGCCGCTGCATCGAACTGGCGGCTCTGCGCGACGGCGCCCTGGAAACCGGTGCTGTCGGCACGCGCGGCGCGCTGCGATGCGTCGAGGCTGGCGTCGATCCCGGCCAGGCGCTGCGCGCGCGTGGCCGGGTCCAGACTCGCATCGCGCGCGACGTCGAGCCGCGCCAGTGTCTGCGCTGCATAGGTCTGCTCCTCGCCGAACCAGGCCTGCGCCAGGTCGCGGCCGAGCTCGCGCTCGCGCAATGCCTGCAATCGCTGCAGGTCGGCATGCAGGTCGCCGCTGCTGCCCAGGGCCGCGCTCGCGCGCTGCAGCTCGACGTAGCGGTCGTACAGTGCGACGACATCGGCGCGCGCCGCCGCATCGAGCTGCGGCTGCTGCAGCAGCCAGTGCAGAAGGTCTTCGCGGATGCGCTCGGGACTGCGTTCGCCGAGCCGCGCCAGGAAATAGTCGAACAGCCGGCGCAACTCGCGATCGCGCACGACGCGACCGTTCACATCGAGATGCACGCCGCCGTCGACCTCGCTGCCGCGCAGCGAATCCGCCCGCGGAATCTCGACGGCCTGCGGCGGACGCTGCGCGGCCGTGCTGTTCAGGGCATCGTGCGATGCGGAGGAGTCCTTCGCCGCCGCCGATGCGGCAGACGCCGGCACGTCGGCCGGCGTCGCGACATCCCGCGACGGGCGCCCGGACAGCAGCAGTCCGAGCAGGACTGCCGCTGCCGCCGCGCCCGCAGCGAGGCGCCGCTTCACAGCCCGGCCGACTTCAACCGGTTGGCCTGCGCGCGCAGCACGCTGACCGGGTCCGACGCGAACAGGCCGCGCAGGGCAAGCACCTGGTTCACTTCGTCGAGATGGTTCCAGGCGTAGTCGTCGCGCAGCACCACGCCGAGATGGCTGGAGCAGCGGCCGACCAGACCGTCGTTCGCCTCGAAGCCGTAGAACAGGCCACCGGCGCCAAGCAGCGCGTCGGATGCGTCGAACACGTTGGTCAGCACCGAGGTGCCGCCGATCGAGTAGTAGCGCACGCCGTTGACGACGGCCGCGCCTTCGCCGCAGCTCGTCGTCGGCACGCCCTGCGGATGGCGCGTATTGAATGCGGTCGAGCCGGCCGTGTTCAGCGAGGCCAGCGCGCCGAGCGCGTACTGCGGATCGCTGTTGCCGGACAGAAAACCGAGGAAACCGCCGAGCGCGTCGACGAAACCGGCTACCAGCGGACGCAGCGGCGAACCCGGCGGCAGCGCCGTGTTGAGGCCGTCGGCGACCTTGCTGCCCTTGTGCGGCGCGCCGACCGAGGTGACCGAGGCGACCAGATCCGGCCGCACCGACGCGACGTAGCGGATCGTCGGTCCGCCGTGGCTGTGTCCGATCAGGTTGAACTTCGCGTGGCCGTACAGCGCACGCAGATGATCGAGATCGCGGATCAGCTGCTCGCCGCGCACGGTGCTGGAATTGGCCGCCGAGACGCTGGCGACATAGACCGTGGCGCCGCCGGAACGCAGCTGCGACGGAATGCCGTACCAGTAGTCGTAGACGCCGAGCAGACTGTCGAAACCGAGCAGGCCGTGCACGAGCACGATCGGATGACGCGTCTGCGTATAGCCGGATTGCGCCATGGCCGGCGCGACGAAACCAAGACAGAGCAGAACGCCGAGCAGGCGTCCGAAAACGTGGCGCATCATACTTCCCTCTCCCAAGGGAAGCCCCGGAGCTACCGGTACTGCCGGCTCTCGTCCCGAATCAATGCTCCTGCCGCGCGGATGATTTCCGTCTTCGGCGAGCCGCCCCCGCGGCCACTTCTGTCAACCGACGCCCGGCCTCGAACCCGAGGCCCTCCCAGCATGACGATGATGGTTGGATTGTGCCGGCGCGGACCGCGGCGGCCGGGCGACTGTACAACGCTCAAACGGCGATTTCAAACAGCTGTTTCAATACTGTGCCACCTGAGCATCGCGCAGCCGTGCCTGCAGGCCGCGCGACGCCGTCAGAACAGCACGGGCAGCGTATTGCTCCGTTCAACCGTCAGAATCTGGCGTTCGCGGGATACAACTTTCGAGACACCGGATCAATTCGTGCCGTGCCTCTTCCAGGCACGTCGAATACTTCCAGACAATCCACGGTTTGCACTTGGTTATCGCCTTGCGGTGCTTGCAGCTGCACCGGTTGTGGCACGTATCCGGCATATCAGGGCAATACAATTCGTCCAGCCCCGAACCGCCGCAGGACATGCCGCCGGACCCGCGCCGCCGCAGGAGTCCATCCGGATCGGTGAAATCCAGCACTGCCGAACCGGCATATTCGTAAGTGGCCCAGGCACCTTCGAGACCAATCGGATCGCTTTCGACGTAGCGGCCCGTCGAAGCCTCATAGTCGCGACGATAGTTGTGGTTGAGACCGGTCTCCGCATCGAAATACTGGCCGGGATAGCGCAGCGAAACGCCTTTGCCGGTCACCAATGTATCCGCCTCATGCTCGCCGAATGCGCTGCCCAGCAGATCCCAGCGCCACTCCACCGCATTCGTCGCCGGATTGACCGCGACCCGTGGTGTATCGAGGTGGTCGCTCTCCAGATAGCTCATGGCGGTGCCCCGGACGATCGCGACCGGCGTTGTGCCGAGGAACAGGTAGACTGAGGTGCCACGCGAGCCGCCGGCACTCTGCGACTGCTCGGCAAGGATCTGGCCGTCGGCGTCGTGCAGGTAGCGGCTGGTGCTGGTCGTCGCCCCGCTGACGGTGTGCTTGCGTGTACGCTGCTCGAACGCCGAATAGTCGTATCCGGTCGTTCCCGTCGCCGCCACGACACTCGTCAGCCGGTTGCGGTCGTCGTAGTCCAGCGACACGCCGTCGCCGCGGCCAGTCGTGTTGCCGTTCGCATCGTAGCTGCGCGCAGTGCCCGCGACCGCAGCCAGGCGATGCGTGCCCGACAGATAGGCATACGCCTGTGCAGGCTGTCCGGCGAACTGTTTCGACATGCGATCACCGGTACGGTTGTAGCCGTAGTCTTCGACCAGCGCTCCGGTCGCGTCCTCGACTCGCGTAATGCGGTAAAGGTTGTCATGAACATATCGCCGCTGCGCCGGCGTGGTACCTAGGGCCCCGTCTACGCCAGCGATATTGCCCATCACGCCGACATCGAACTGCAGCGCCAGACCGTCAGCGGCGGAGCTGAGCACGCTGTCGATCGCATAGTTCTGGTCACGCATTTTCGTCAGCGTGCGGCCGTTGCCGTAGGTCAACGATGCGAGCGGACCGAACGGGTAATGGCTAGCGGTAACGACGGCGACGGGCGTCGCGGACGCATTGGCTTTCCAGGTCAGCTGGCTGGGGCGGCCGCTCTCGTCGTAGATGTATCCCGCGATACCACCGCCCGGATAGGTGATCGACGCAACGCGATCGGCCGGCGTGTAGGTGAACGTCGCGCTGAGTACCGAGCTGCCGAGGGAATGCGTCCTTCGCGTAACGTTGCCGCGACGATCATAGCAGTGCACCGTCGTTCCGCTCGAATCCGTTACCCGCGTCAGCCGTCCCAGCGGGAATGAGCCCGGGCATCCGGTGATCGCATCGCTTTCGTCGTAGTGGACGTTCACGCCCAGCGACGATGCCGGATACGAGATCTGTACCAGCCGGTTCAGCGCATCGTAGACATAGGCCGACACCACACCGCGGTTGTCGGTCTGGGAGATGCGATTGCCGGCCCGATCGTACGCGAAGGCCGTATGCCCGGTATCGGGACTCGACAGCAAGGTCTGGTTGTCGAGCGAATCGAAGGTATATGTCGTGACGAGGCCGTCCGGATCGGTGATCGTACGGACGTTGTCGCGCGTATCGTAGGTGTATTCGACGGTCGATGCGGCAGTCTCCGGGTCGCTGCCAGCATAGTCCTCGATCGTTTTCACGAGCCGATTGAGCGGGTCGTATTCCTGGCGCGTCTCAATACCGCGACCATCCTTTACCGCGACCTCGTTGCCGTGCGCGTCGTAGCCGTCGAGAAGACCGCCGCTGTCGTAAGGCGAGGAGTCGCGCGTGATCGCGTCGGCGGCATCACGTTCACGCACTAGGCGGCGGAGCGAAGTGAATTCCCGCGAAAGCAACCGCTTGAGCCCGACGCCGGGAGTCGCCGGATTGTAGCTGGAGTCGAATGTTTCTTCCTTGAGCCGATTGCCGGCGGCGTCCAGTGTGTAGCGGATGCGGTTGCCGAGGCTGTCGGCGATCCCGACGAGCCGGTGTGCGTCGTCGTAGTCGTAGTCCAGGTATGCGCCGCCCGGGCGCTGTACGCGTACGATCTGTCCGGCGGCGTCGTAGGTGAAGCTCGTCGTCGCATCACTGGGGTCTGACGCGCCGCTCGCCAGCCCGCGTACGGTGGTGGACTGCAACCGGCCTCGGAGGTCGTAGGTACTGTCGGTCAGCGTGCCGTTCGCATCCCGCATGCGTCGTACGCGGCCGCTGCGGTCGTAGGCGACGCGCTCACTGACGCGACCGAGCGCATCGGTCACGGTATGCAGGTCCGCCTTGCGGTGGCAGTTGCCGCCGGCGACGTCGCAGCCGGATTCGTCGGTAGCCAGGTAGTACGCGTACGTCGTGACGTCGTCCTGCCCGTTCATGCCTGCCTCGGTCGGCGAACGTGGGCCATCGGAGGTTCTCAGCAGACCGACCACGGGACACGACGAATTCGGCGCCGTGACGTCCGCGGCCTCGCAGTAGACGTAAGTCCAGCGCCGGACCGGAACCGGCGCCGCCGGTGCCGTCGTCGCGCTGCAGACGTAGGCCATCGCGGCCGCATTGCCGACGTCGAACTCGCATTCGGCGAGCACCTGTCCACGCGTGTTGTAGACCCATTGAGTACGCGACTCCAGATCGTTCGCTGCGTTGCGCACGCGGCGTTCGACCGGCAGGTTGAACGTCGCGTGCCAATCCGTCTCCGTCGAACGCGACTGTGTCGCCGGGCCGGTCGGCTGCAGACAGCTGTAGTGCCAGCTGCCCCAACCCAGCGGCGCACCACTGCTGCTGCCCGGAAACGGTGCCGGCGACCAGCAAGTCCCGGTGGTACACATCGTTCCGTAGGTGTCCGGATTGAATGTCGACGGAGCCGGACAACTCGCAGGCTGGGTAAAATTCTCACGCTGCACGAGTTGCTGGCCGCGATTGCTGAAATCGTAGTCCGTGACGACACCGCGGTAGTCGACGGTGCCGGTCGGATTGCCGTCGGCGTCGTAACCTGTCCGACTGTGCGCGATGACGCCGGCACAGGTTTCGCTGGTGCAACGTTTGCGTCCGCGCTCTTTCACGGCGCCGTTGATCAACGCCAGGTCGCGCTGTTCGAAACCGCCGAGCACGCTCGTGGATCGGGCGAACTGGAACGGCGGGTTCGAGCCGCTCGAATAGGTGATCGTGAGCCGGTCGGCATAGTCCGAGCCGTGCCATTCATCGTTGACGCGGCTGTGCGAATAGCGATAGGTGCCGTAGCGATCGCCGTTTTCGTCGACGATGCCGGTCAGCAGCGTGCCGGCAATGTAGTTCAGATTGTGCGCGGGTTCGTTGTACAGATAGCTGCGCACCGCACCGCCGGGCCGCGTCACGCCGGTGAGCGCGTGGCCCTCGCTGTACTGGTATTCGTGCACTGCTCCGGCCGCATCGATCACGCGGACCAGACGCGCCAGCGTGTCGTACTGCAGTTCCAGCGCGCGGCCGCGGGAGTCCTCGACACGGACCAGCAGACCCTCGAACGGCGCGACGGCGGCAGGCGTCGCGATGGTGCTGTAGAGCAGCTTGAGCGCCTCGCCGGTCGGATAGCTGATCGCCAGCAGCCGGCCCTGCAGGTCGTAGATTTCCACCTCATCGCTTGCCGTCCGGAACTCCCAGCCGGCGCGCTGGCCCAGCTTGATGATGTCGCGCAGCGCCTCTGGCTCGTCCGTACTGCCGGCCCACGCCCCGTCGATCCAGCGGAAGTAGTGATAGTCGCCGTCGTGTCGCAGTACCGTCACCACCGGCGGCTGCCCGTCGACGAAGGGCTCCGGCGCAATCGCCCGCTGGTAGGTATGGCGCCAGTTCGGGCCGAGGATGCGGTGATGGTGATCGTCCGGATTCTGCGCTCCGCTGCCGCGCGGTTCGTAGAAGCTCGAACTCGAGTAGTAGCGCACGAATTCGAGCGGACTGGCGCCGGCCGCGCGAATATCGCGCTCGACTTGCGTCTTCTCTCCGGTGACGCAGTCCATCGGGTTGCCGAGTTCACAGACCTTCGAGCGCGCAACCTTACAGACATCGCCGACTCGTGCACTGCCCGGCGGGCAGTAGACGCGTCGCAAACAGTTGCCGATTGCGCCGAAGAACTGGTCCCCGACGGTGTGGTTGCCGCATTCGGGAAATGAGTACGTGACGCATTGGCCGTCGGTCAGCGAGGGAATGTTCTGGACGTAACCGTGCTTGATCCAGTACAGCTCGCCGAGATCGAACTCCGTCTCGACCGGATTCCACACCGACGGACAGAGGCCGCCATAGCTCGGACGCGTGCAGGGCGGCGGCGGCGCCTGGGAATAGTTGTCGATGGCCTGGTCCAGCGCTTCGCCTTCGGTCTTGCATTTCGGTCCGGGCGAGTCGATACCGGAACAGGGTTGCGAATCGGCGTTCACGAACGTCCCCTGGCATGCGAAGTCCGTCGTCTCGGGCCTGGGACATTGCGCCGCTCCGCCGCTGGCGACACATTCCCAGAGCTGCGCCTGTACGGCGCCCGGAATGACCGCTGCCAGGGCAAGCAGCATGCCGGCAACACGTGCTCCGTGCTGTCTTTCCGCACGAATCCACGACCAATTCGTTGCGAGCCCGCTGACGCTCCGCATGAATGCTGCGATTGCGCGAATGATCGCCTCGGCCCCACTCGCAGACGCCGCTGCGTGTTCGTGCGGCACAAGATGCGCGCGAACACGCAAGCGACGTCGGATTCTCGTGAAACGCTGGATACGGCTGCTCATGTTTGCTCCCCGAGCGAGTTGGCAAGGCGCGACGACGGGCATCGGGCAACCCCGACTCCTAGCCGTACGCAACCGCATTGTTGAACTGCACGGACGTCGCCGCGCATTTCCACGATGCGTCATTGTCCATTCGGAAATCAGCCGACAATCTGATCATTGTCGGGAGAAGCTGCTGGCCTTGCCGGCTGCGGCCGCGCGCATGCCGCTGACGGCAACCCGGGGTCAGCGGCGGCGATATTCCGCACCGAAGTGTGTATTGCCGAGCCGTTGTGCCGCGCCGTCGCTCTTCGCGTCCAGAGGCTGGGCCTCGCCGGCGATAACGCGCGCAAAAGCCGCAGCGGCCGGCGCTGCCAGGGAAATTGCCAGGCCCGTGGACACGGGCCTGCCGCCGTCCTAGCCGACCATGTCGCCGCGCCGCGCCCAGGCCGCAATCCGCGCATGCAGCGCGTCGAGGCCGTCGAACAGCGCGGCGGGACCCGGCTGCAGAATGATCGGCGACTTGATCTCGTGCAGCTCGCCGTCGCGCACGGCCGGTATGGCGTCCCAGCCCGGGCGTGCGGCCACGGCAGCGGGGCGGAAGCGCTTACCGCACCAGGAACCGAAGATCAGATCCGGCGCGCGGCGCACGACTTCCTGCGCATCGGCAAGGATGCGGTCGCGTGCGAGGGATTTTTCGGCGAGTTCGGGAAACACGTCGTCGCCGCCCGCGATGCGCGCGAGTTCGGCGACCCAGCGTATGCCGGTGATCGGTGGTTGATCCCATTCCTCGAAGTACACGCGCGGCCGCCGCGGCAGTGCAGCGGCGGCCGCGGTCACTGCGGCGATGTGCGCTTCGGCGCGTTGCGCGAGGGCTTCGCCGGCTTCGGCACGGCCGACCATGCCGGCGAGGCGGCGGATGTAGCCGAGGATGCCCGCCACCGAGCGGTGATTGCTGATCCAGACTTCGACGCCGGCCTTGATGAGGTCGCGCGCGATGTCGGCCTGGATGTCGGAGAAGCCGATCACGAGATCGGGCTGCAGTGCGAGGATTTCGCCGATCTTCGCGCTCGTGAACGCCGATACCTTGGGCTTTTCCTTGCGCGCCCGCGGCGGCCGCACGGTGAAGCCGGAGATGCCGACGATGCGATCCTGCTCGCCGATCGCGTAAAGAACCTCGGTCGGCTCCTCGGTCAGGCAGACGATGCGCGAGGGATAGAGGTCGGGCCGGTTCACGGATACAGCATGCGCCGCTGCCAGGCGCCGTCGCGCCATTCATAGCGCTGGCGCTCATGCAGGCGGAAGTTCGCGCCGTACCAGAACTCGATGAGGTCGGGTCTGACGAGATAGCCGCCCCAGTGCGGCGGACGCGGCACGTCGCGGCCGGCGAACTCGGCCTCGTAGTGCGCGATGCGCGCTTCGAAATCGCCGCGCTCGGGCAGGGTCTGCGACTGCAGCGAGGCCCAGGCGCCGATCTGGCTGCCGCGCGGCCGCGTCGCGAAATAGGCATCGGAATCCGCCGCGGGCAACTGCTCGACGCGGCCTTCGACGCGCACCTGCACACCTTCGCGCAGCTGCTTCCAGTGCAGGCACAGCGCGACATGAGCATTCGCCGCGAGTTCGCGGCCCTTGGCGCTGGTGTAGTTGGTGAAGAAGCGCAGGCCGTCGGCGCCGACACCCTTGAGCAGCACGATGCGCGAATGCGGCCGGCCGTCCGCGTCGATGCTGCTGAGATTCATCGCACTGGGTTCGGGATCGCCGCTGGCGGCCGCGGCGGCCAGCAGCGCGTTGAGTTCGGCCAGGGCTTCGGGACAGATGGTCACGGCAGGTTCGTCCGGCGAAAGCGTCGATGCTACCACGCAGACCTCAGGCCGCCGTGCCGGTGCCCTGCACCACGCGGGCGAACTGGCCGAAGTCCAGCGGCTTGGTCAGATAGTGGTCGGCGCCGGCGGCCAGCGCTGCGGCGCGCGCCGATTCGGTCGCGTTCGCCGAGACCGTGACGATACGGCCTTTGTAGCCTTGTGAACGCAGCTGATAGACCGCGGCATTGCCGGAAAGACCCGGCAGTTCCACGTCGACGAGCACGAGGTCGGGCGCCTGTTCGGCGACGGCGGCCAGCGCCGCAGCCGCGGTTCCGGCGATGCGTGCGCTGACGCCGAGATCGCCGAGCAGCACGTCGAGCAGCGCAGCGACATCCGGATCGTCGTCGACGATGAGCGCGGTCAGGCCGCGCCGGCGCGGCGCCGTATCCTGCGGCGTCAGACCCGCCGCGCCGAGCGACGGCAAGGTGACGCGGAACGTACTGCCCTGCCCGACCGTGGAATCCAGGCTCAGCTCGCCCGACATGCGTTCGACGAGACGCTTGACGATCGACAGGCCGAGACCCGCGCCGCGCGAGCCGTGCTGCGCGCCGCGGTTGAACGCCTTGAACACCTTGGCGCGCGAAGCCGTGTCGATGCCCAGGCCCGTGTCGCTGACTTCCAGCTGCAAACGGGCACCGTCCCAGCCGAGCTGCGCGCGCACGTAGCCGCGCTGCGTATAGCGCAAGGCATTGGACAGCAGATTGATCGCAACCTGGCGCAGCTTGACCGCGTCGAACTGCGCTTCGGCCGGCGGCGCACCGCCCGCCTCGACGGCCAGGGCCAGGCCCTTCTCGGCCGCGAGCGGCCGGAACATCGCATCGAGGTCGGCGATCAGTGCGGCGATGTCGATGCTGCCCGGATCGAGCAGGCTCTCGCCGGCCTCGCCGCGGCCGTATTCGAGCAGGTTCTCGGCCAGCGCGAACAGATAGGTCGCATTGCGCCGTAGCGCACCGAGCGCCTGGCTGCGCGTGCCGGCGCCTTCGCGTTCGAGCAGGTGCAGATAGCCGAAGATCGACGTCAGCGGCGTGCGGAATTCGTGGCTCAGGGTCGCGAACAGCGCATTCTTCAGCGCGTTGGCTTCTTCCAGCCGCGCGCGCTGCTGTTCGAGTTCGCTCTTGATCTGGCGCAGCCGCGCCAGGGTGCGCGATTTCTCGATACCGGCCAGCACGGCGTCGTTGCCCAGCTGCTGCTGCGCCTGGGTGCGGCCGTGTTCGTCGCCGGCATCGAGCAGCAGCAGATGGAACTGGTCGCCGGCCGGAATCAGGTGCACGTGCGCATGCCGGCCGCCGGCCAGCTCGACGAACGGCAGATCCTGTTCCTGGTCGTGCGGCAGCCCCAGGAACAGGTCCTGCAACTGGTGCACCAGCGTGCCGGCGCCGTCGGCGTCGATGCCGTGATGCGCTGTGTCGCCGTGCACGTCCACGAGCTGCCACTGCGCATCGAAAGTCAGCAGCAGCGGCCGCGCACGCGCGCGCAGCAGCTCGTTCAGATAGGTCCCTACCTCGGCGGGCATCGAGCTCATGGCGCCAGCCTCTGCGCGAGTTCGGCGAAGCCGGCCTCGACGCCGTCGCCGCTGAGCGCGCTGGTCTCGAACACGGCCAGATTGCGGCGGATCTCCGCGAGTACGGCCGGCGCGACCTCCCAGCGGTCGATCAGATCGAGCTTGTTGACGAACAGCACGCAGGCCGGATCATTGATGACGTCGCGCGCCTGCATGGCCAGGTTCAGCGCCGCGCGCAGGCTGGCTTCGCGCGTGCCGTCGGCGACGAGGATCAGACCGCTGGCGCCGCGCAGATAATTCTTGTTGACGCTGTCGAGCGCGGCCTTGCCGGCGATGTCCCAGACCACGAGCTTGAGGTCTACGGCGTCGGTCAGCGCGACGACGCGGCTGTCGACCTTGACTCCGACCGTGGTCAGGTATTTCTCGGAAAACGTATTGCGCACGAAGCGCGCGACGAGGCTGGTCTTGCCCACGCCGAAGTCGCCGAGCATGCATACCTTGCGTGCGATCTCGCTCATTCCCCCTCCGTCGGCGCCGGTGCGAGGCGCAGGCTCGCGGCGCGTTCATCGACCGCCGCGTCGTCGTCGGCAGCGCCGGCGATCACGCGTCGGTCGGGTCCTATGCCGGCCGGCTGCAGCTGCTCGCAGAGCCAGCGCGCCCGGCGCTCGCGCAGCGAGCGGTTCGTCGCATTGGAACCCGGCTCGTCGTTGTGACCGTGGCACTGCAGCACGAGTTGGCGCTGCAATCGAGGCGCGAGCGCCGCCAGGCGCTCCACGCTGTGCAGCAACGCCGGCAGTTCGGCCGCATCGCGCTGTTCCAGCTCGCGCACGAAATGCACGCGCAGCAATGGCAGCGCTGTGGCCAGCTGCTGCCATTCGGCCAGCAGTGCGGCATGGGCGTCCTCGACCGCATGCAGGCGCGCGACATCGACCGCCGTGACGCCGGCGACGCGCTCGGCGCGCGTCGGCGCCTGCGCCACCCAGGCCGCATCGGCGGCGCCGGCCAGACTCAGCACACCGTCATGCACGGTCAGGTTCACATCGGCCGGCGGCGCCAGCGCCGCGCGCGCGCGACGCGCGACGACGGCATCCTCGGTCGACAGATAGCCGCGCAGATCGAGCTCGACAGCCGCATCGGCCGGCAGCTGCGCGCGTATCGCCGGCAGCGGCGCCTCGGCTGCCGCATCGACGAGGCCGACGACGCGGACGCGCCGGCCGCCGAGATCCTCGACCTTGTCCAGATGCAGGCCCGGCCAGTTCGCCAGCGTATGGGATACGGCAGCGAGCTGCTGCTGCCACTGCCGTTCGCGCCAGGCCCAGACCGACAGCGCGGCCAGCACGACCAGCAGGAACAGCAGCAGCGGCCAGCGCCGCGCCGGCAGGCCCGTCGGCGCCGACGCTTCCTCGGCCAGCACGCTCGATTCGATCTGCTGCAGGTTCAGGCTGTCGCGGATCTCGGCCTCGTGTTCCGAGGTCGGCGCGGCCTGGGCGTCGTCCAGGGTCAGATGGATCTGTTCCAGCCGCTCGCGCAGCAGGGTGCGCAGCGCCGGCGGCGGCGCGCCGCGGATGAATGCGGCGAGATTCGCGCGCGGTCCCGACAGTACCCAGACCAGATGTTCGCCGACGCTGGCCGAATCCAGGCTGCCGCCGTCCTCGCCGCTGCCGACCGAGTCGCGCACGAAATCGCCGATCGCGGTCAGCATGCCGGCGATCGCGTCGGCGTCGAGATCCGGCAATTCCGGTGCCGACACCCGCGACAGCACGAGACCGCTGTCGCGGTCGATCAGGAACAGATGGTCGAGGCGGTAATGCATCGCGTGACGCATCACGACCTGCGCATACGGCAGACCGGTGCGCCAGGACTCCAGGCGCCAGCGCAGTCCGCGCAGGGTGAAGCTCGATTCGAGCGCGCGGTTGAAGTTCTCGTTGAAGTCGCGCATCGCCTCGGCGATGGCCTTGCGGATCGCCGGGCCTATGACCGGGAACAGCAGCTCGACGATGCTCTGGCGCTGCGAGCGCACCGCTACGGCCAGGGCATCGGATACCGGCGTCTTCAGCGCCTGGGCCAGACGCTGGCGCCCGTCGCCGCGCTGCGCGCGCTGCAGCAGCCCGGGCAGACGCTGCGGCAGCGCGGCCTGATCGCTCTCCAGCGCCGCGACGCGCTCTGCATGGGCGTTGAGCTCGGCGAGCTCCTCGCCGAGGATCAGTTGCTTGAGGCGTTGATGCTCGCCCATGGCGGGCCGGCTTGCGCTCAGGCGCCGGGCAGGTCGAAATCGCCCTTCAGGCGCAGCGCCACTTCCGTCAACAGCGCGGCCAGGTCTTCGCGACCGACCTTCTCGCCGCGCAGTTCGTCGCGCGAACGCATCAGGCTCTGACCGTGGCGCGCGAACTGGTCCTTCAGCGCGGCGTCGAGCTCGGCCAGGGCCGAGCGCAGGCGCTCCTCGCCGGCCGACAGATCGTGATTCAGGGTGTCGACCGCAGCGGCAAGCTCGCTGCGCTGGGTGCGCTGGCTCTGCAGCAGGCGCGATTCGAGGTCGTCGGTCGCTGCGGCGCGGTCGGCCACTTCCTGGCGCAGCGCGCGGCCGAGCTTGTCGATCTGCTCGTCGAGGCGCTTGTCGAGCTGGGCGAAGCGGCGTTCCTGATCCTGGCGCAGACCTTCGAAATCCGCGGCGAGGCGTTCGTTGAGTTCCTGGAAACGGCGCTCGTAGTCGCGCATCTGGCCGCCGAACAGGATGTCGCGGATCTGGTCGACGTTGCGGTCCGCACCGTTGAGGTCGGGCGCCGCGGGCTTCTTCTCGTTCACTGTCTTCTCCATCGCCGCCGGCGCCGCGGGACTGCGGGGGGGCGCCGCACCGACCGGTGCGCTACGCGGGGGTTTGGCGGGCTGCTGACGCTTGTTCGGCATGTCTGGCTCTCCACGAAAGCGCTGCGTCCGCCGTCTGCCGTATCACGCCTGTTCGAGGCGGTAGCCGTGCTGGTAGACCGCCGTCAGGCGCCAGCCGTGCTCGCCGCCGAGTTCGAGCTTCTTGCGCAGGCGGCTGACATGGGTGTCCACGGTCCGCGTGGACACCTGGGCGCTCATGTTCCAGACGTTCTCCAGCAGCGCATCGCGACTGACGATGCGGCCCTGACGCCGGAACAGGTAGGTGGCCAGGTCGAACTCGCGCTGGGTCAGCTCGATGTCGCGCCCTTCGATCGCGACGCGCCGGCGCATCAGGTCGATGTGGTAGGGCGGTATCGACAGATCGGTGCTGGCTTCCGAATCGACGCCACGGCGGCGCAGCACGGCGGCGACGCGGGCGAGCAGTTCGGCCTGTTTCGGCGGCTTGACGACGTAGTCGTCGCCGCCGCTTTCGAGCCCCTTGACGATGTCCTCGTCGAGCGACCGCGCGGTCAGGAAGATGACCGGCAGCTCGGCATTCGTGGAGTTGCGGATCCAGGCGAGCACGTCCAGGCCGGTCGCGTCGGGCAGCATCCAGTCGAGCAGCAGCAGGTCCACGGCTTCGATGCCGAGACGGCGGCGGAACTCGTTCGCGCTGCGGAACACCCGCGGCGTATAGCCGGCGCGCTCCAGCCACAGGGAAATCAGCTCGGCCTGATCGGCATCATCCTCGAGAAAGCCGATGACCACTTCATGCTTGCTCATGCAACGGCTTCCTGCGCAAGCCTCCGGCCCATTCCCCGCTCCTTCATTCGACTACGAAGTTCACGCGCATGTTGACGCGCCATTCGCGAACCCTGCCGTCATCGTCGGTGATGACCTTGATGTCGTTGACCCAGGCGCCCTTGATGTTCTTGACCGTCGTGGCGACCTTGAGCAGGCCCGACTGAACCGCGTCGTCGATGCCCTTGGGGGACGCCGAACTGACTTCGATGACCTTGGCAATGGACATGGCAACTCCCTTTCTGGGCCGGATCCGGCGTAAGGGTGGGAAATCCGCGCTCTTGCCCGCCGGAGTGTAACAGCATGCAACCGCACTTCCAGCGCAACCCGCACCGCCCGTCGCGGCGGCGGGCAGGCGGGGAATCGCTCAGTCCTGTCGACGGACCGCCCCCAGCAGCGGCGCATAGCCGGCCCGGTAGTCGGGAAAGCGCAGCACATAGCCCGATGCGCGCAGGCGGCGGTTGGCCAGACGCTTGTTGCCGACGGCCCGCGGGCCCGGTGCGGTGCTCCGCGGCGGCGGTGGCAACGCCAGCTGGTCGGCCATCCATTCCTGCACTTCGGCCAGCGACGCCGGATGGTCGTCGCTGACGACATAGCAGGCCTGCGGCCGCTCCAGGCCAAGCAGGTGGACGAGCGCGCCGGCCACGTCGTCCACATGAATACGATTGGAAAACTCCGGCGCGCCGGCCGGCCGCCGCGCGCTGCCGTCGACGATCTGGGCCAGCAGCCGCTGCCGCCCCGGCCCGTAGATGCCCGAACAGCGCGCGACGACGGCCTCGTTCAGGCCCGCCAGGCGCTGTTCGGCCTCCAGCAGGAGGCGACCGTTGAAGGCCAGGGGCGTACAGGACGTGTCCTCGTCGACCCAGGCGCCGCCATGCTCGCCGTAGACCGCGCTGGAGGACACGAAGATCAGCCGGCGCAGGGCCGTGCGCCGCTGCAGCGCGTCGAGCAGATGGGCCAGGCCGTCGATGAACAGGCCGCGGTAGGCGGCCTCGTCGCGCTGGCCCGGCGCCGGCAGGAACACCACGTCGGCGATGTCGTCAGGCAGCTCGCTCAGGCTGGCCGGATCGGTCAGGTCGGCGCGCAGCGCCTGCAGCGGAGCCGGCAGCGCGACGGTACTGCGACGCAGGCCGTAGACGCGACGCCCGGCCGCGGCCAGCAGCTGGCCGGCGCGCAGGCCGACGTCGCCGCAGCCCGCCAGCAGCACGGCGCCGTTCACGCAATCGCCTCGACCGGCGGCGATCCCGGCGGCGGCTCGTCCGGGGCCGGCGCGGCGCTGAGGCGCGGCAGGTAGCGCAGCCAGAGCAGGAACATCACGAGCGCATCGAGCACGATCAGCGCCTGCCAGATGTAGCTGTGGAACCACTCGAACCAGACCGAGCTCCACTGGTGCAGGTAATACAGGCTGATGATGCGTACGAGATTCAGCGCCTGGATCGCCAGGGTGCCCAGCACGACGCCGACGAACTTGGCTTTCCAGCTCGACGGGAACGCGATCATCGCCGAGACCAGGATGATGACGGCTTCCACGCCGTTGCAGACGCGCTCGATCGAGACGGCCAGGCCGGTGCTCAGGCTCAGGATGACCTTGCCCTGAGCGATCGCGTCGCCGCCGAACAGACCGATGAGCTTGGCCGAAATCGCCGCGAGCAGCGCGTTGAACGGGTCGATCAGGTGGACTTCGACGACGGTGAGCACGTCCAGCGTGAACAGCACCAGCAACGACGTGACGAAGATGATGAGGAAACGGAACATGGCGGCGCACGGCGACGAGGGACCGATAGCTTACGCGCGAACGCCCGGCAATGCGTCCGCGGCCCGGCGCGGGCCGCTCAGCCGCCGCAATCCGCCGGGAAATCCGGCTGCCGCGCCCGGCAGCGCAAGCCCTGATGACGGCGCGGATTGCGCGTTTGTCTCATGACGGCTGGCACCAAGGCTGCACCGCGCACGCGTGCTAGCATCCGGCCATGAATCCCGCTCCGAACCTGTTCCTGATCGGCCCCATGGGCGCCGGCAAGACGACGATAGGCAAACGCATCGCCGATCAGCTGCAGCTGCCGTTCCACGATCTGGACCAGGTCATCGAAGCGCAGACCGGCGTGGCGATTCCGCTGATCTTCGAACTCGAAGGCGAAGCCGGCTTCCGCCGCCGCGAATGCGCCGCGCTGGCCGAATACAGCGCGCTGGCCGGCGTGGTGCTGGCTACCGGCGGCGGCGCGGTGCTCGATGCGCAGAACCGCGCGCGGCTCGCCGCCCGTGGCTTCGTCGTCTATCTGGAAACCGCCGTCGACGTGCAGCTCGCCCGGCTGGCCCGCGACCGCAAGCGACCGCTGCTGGCTGCGCCCGACCGGCGCGAACGCCTGGAGCAGATGGCCGCGATCCGCAATCCGCTCTACGCCGGCACCGCCGACATGACGATACGTTCCGAACACGAACACGCGGCCCAGGTCGCCGCCGATCTCTACGAGCGTCTGCAGCGGGTCTGGCGCCGCGCGCCGGCACCGGCCGCCGCATGAGCAGCGTGCGCACCCTGGACGTCGCGCTCGGCGCGCGCAGTTACCCGATCTGGATAGGCCCTGGCCTGCTGCACGACGCGGCGCGCTGGCGCGCGGCGATCCGCGGCCGTCATGTGCTCGTCGTCAGCAACACGACCGTCGCGCCGCTGTATCTGGATGCCGTACTGGCAGGGCTGGACGGACTGCAGGCCGCCAGCCTCGTGCTGCCCGACGGCGAGCAGTACAAGTCGCTGCAGCGCTGCGGCGAGGTGTTCGACGCGCTGGCCGAACTCAAGGCCAACCGCGATGCCTGCGTGATCGCGCTGGGCGGCGGCGTCATCGGCGATCTCGCCGGCTTCGCCGCGGCCTGCTGGATGCGCGGCGTGGACTTCCTGCAGATACCGACGACCCTGCTGGCCCAGGTCGACTCCTCGGTCGGCGGCAAGACCGGCGTGAACCTGGCCGCGGGCAAGAACCTCGTCGGCGCGTTTCATCAACCGCGCGCCGTGGTCGTGGACACCGACACCCTGGACAGCCTGCCGGCGCGCGAATACCGCTCGGGCCTGGCCGAAGTCGTCAAATACGGCGCGATCGGCGACGCCGCATTCTTCGCCTGGCTGGAGCGCGAAGCCGACGCGCTGGCCGCGCGCGACGCCGGTGCCGTGGCCGAAGCCATCGAACGCAGCTGCCGGCACAAGGCCGGCGTGGTCGCCCGCGACGAGCGCGAGGACGGCGAGCGCGCGCTGCTGAACTTCGGCCACACCTTCGGTCATGCGCTGGAGACGGCCGGCGGCTACGGACAGCTGCTGCACGGTGAAGCCGTCGCGATCGGCATGGTCCTGGCCGCGGCCCTGTCCGCCGATCTGGGCCTAGCGCCGGCCGCCGACGCGCAGCGGCTGCAGCGCCTGCTCGAACGCCTGGAACTGGCCACGGCGCTGCCGGCCGGCAGCGACGCGCAGGCCCTGCTGCAGCTGATGTATCTGGACAAGAAGAACCTCAGCGGACAGCTGCGCCTGATCCTCTGGCGCGGCATCGGCGCCGCCGAGATCGTTGCAGCCGTCGCCGACACGGCGATACTGCAGCGCCTGCGCAGCGGCTGAGCCGCGCGCAACCGCCGCGCCGACGCCGCTACAATCCCCGCTCATGCGCATCTACATGCAAACCCAGCCGGCCGCCGCCGAAGCGCCGCGCTACTACGAAATCGTGCTGCAGCAGGACCTGCTCGGCGGCTGGACCCTGTACCGCGAATGGGGCCAGCAGGGCGGCCGCAGCAGCAGCAAGCGCGAGATCTATCTCGAACGCGACGACGCACTGAGCGCCTTCGCCCAGGCCCGCGACGCCCAGGTCAAACGCGGCTTCCGCGTGGTCTTCAGCCAGGGGCTGGAGGCGCCGTATGCGCGCTGAGCCTCGCCGCCTCGGCGCGGTGCTGCTGCTGACCGCGCTGAGCTGCGCGCCGGCCCTGGCCGCGGACGAACACATCTTCGAGCCCGGCAGCAAGCACGTCTGCGTGCCGGCCGCGAACGGCCAGGGCTGGGACTGCCGCCCGGCCGAGGAAGCGCCGGCCGCCGCCGCGCCCCCGCCGCCGGG
Organism: Lysobacteraceae bacterium SCN 69-320; assembly: GCA_001725155.1. Lineage (GTDB taxonomy): Bacteria > Pseudomonadota > Gammaproteobacteria > Xanthomonadales > Rhodanobacteraceae > Tahibacter. The sequence goes on from MEFP01000005.1 coordinate 69,597, forward strand.
GGAACCGCGACTGCGCAGCAGCAGCCAGATTCCCGAAGATTCCGCGACGAGCGCGGCCGCCGCCGACGAAGCCGCCGCGCCGACCGGGCCGTCGCCGCAGCCGGCACCGGCAAGCACCGGAAAAAATCGTCGCGCTGCGCCGAAAGCGCCGGCCGCCGGGCAACCGGCCAGCGTCGCCATCGAACCACCGGCCGCAGCGCCGGAACCGGCGGCGTCCTCGCGCAACGTGCCGCACTACCTGCTGTCGCCCGAGGCGCGCGGGTCTGCGGCGTCGGCCTCGGCACCGGCACCGGCACGATCGACGGCTGCCGCCGAACCGGTCCACGCCACAGCCGGCAGCGAAGCGCCGGCCGCGCATCACGACAGCGCACCGGCGCGCGCCGAGGTGACGGAAACGGCACCGACCGCATCGACCACCGCCGATCCGCCGTCGGCAACGCCGGCGACACCGACACTGCCTGCAGCGACGACGGCCTCCGCCTCGGCGCCATCAGCCGCGGCAGCGGCGAAGCGCGCGGCTGCGACAACGCCGGCTGCCGCCGAAACGGTATCGGCCAGCGAACCTGCGCCGGCACAGCCCCGCAGCGAACCGCCGCCGGCTGCCGCCGCCGCGCCGGCAGCAGTGAATCCCGCAAGCGGCCTGCTCGGTGCCGGCGAATTCCGCCGTCTGGCCGACACGCGCTATGTCGTCGAGCTCGCGCGCGGCGCCAGCCGCAGCGAGGTCGAAAGCCGCGCCGCGGCCGCGGCGCCGGCCCAGGGCCGCGTCTATCTGCTGCCGCTGCGGCGCGACGGCGCGGACTGGTATCTCGCGGTCTGGGGCGACTTCGATTCGGTCGATGCCGCCCGCAACGCCCGCGCCCAGGCGCTGGCGGGCGGCGGCGCCGGCCTGGGCTGGCCGCGTCGCGCCGGACCGCTCAAGCAGGAGCTCGGCCGCTGATCGCAGCGGCCGCGGCGGCGAACGGCCGCCGCGCGTCGCGCCGGCTGCCTGCTCCTCCAGAATTCCCTTTCTCAGCTTCGGGTCGACTCATGAACAACGATCGTTTCCTGCGCGCGCTGCGCTGCGAACCCGTGGACTGCACGCCGGTATGGCTGATGCGCCAGGCCGGCCGCTATCTGCCGGAATACCGCGCGACGCGCGCCCAGGCCGGCAGCTTCATGGCGCTGTGCACGAATCCGGAACTGGCCTGCGAGGTCACCTTGCAGCCGCTGCGCCGCTTCGCGCTGGATGCGGCCATCCTGTTCTCCGACATCCTGACGATCCCCGACGCGATGGGCCTGGGCCTGCATTTCGCCGACGGCGAAGGGCCGAAGTTCCGCTCGCCGGTGCGCACGGCCGCCGACGTGGCGCGGCTGGGAGTACCCGACCCCGAGGGCGAGCTGCGCTACGTCATGGACGCGGTGCGCACGATCCGCCGCGAACTCAACGGCTCGGTGCCGCTGATCGGTTTCGCCGGCAGCCCGTGGACCCTGGCCTGCTACATGGTGCAGGGCGAAGGCTCGTCGAATTTCCCGCTGCCCAAGGCCATGCTCTGGAACGAGCCGGCGCTGATGCACCAGCTGCTCGACACGGTCGCGCGTTCGGTCACCACCTACCTGACCGCGCAGGCTGCCGCCGGCGCCCAGGCGCTGATGGTGTTCGACACCTGGGGCGGCATGCTCGCGCCGGCGCAGTTCAGCGAGTTCTCGCTGCACTATCTCGGCCAGATCGCTGCGGCGCTCAAGGCCGATCCGGCCACGCGCGACATTCCGCTGATCCTGTTTTCCAAGGGCGCCAACGGCCACCTGCCCGGCCTGGCCGCGACCGGCTGCGACGCGCTCGGCGTGGACTGGACCCTGGATCTGTCCAGCGCGCGCGCGCTGGTCGGCGACCGCATCGCATTGCAGGGCAACCTGGACCCGGCCGCGCTACACGCGTCGCCGGACGCCATCCGCCGCGAAGTCGCCCGCGTGCTCGCGAGCCACGGTCCGGGGCCGGGCCATGTGTTCAACCTCGGCCACGGCATCACGCCCGACGTGAAGCCCGAACACGTCGCCGCGCTTGTCGACGCCGTGCACGAGCTGTCGCGGCGGTGAGCGTAGGTTGGGCCGAGCGCAGCGATGCCCAACACCGCGGCGTGCCTGTCGCGGAGATCGTCGATCGAAGGACTCGCGATAGCGGCGGGATTCCCTGCCGCTGGCGGCCTTTCGCGCGGGAAACGCCGTGACGTTGGGCATCGCTGCGCTCAGCCCGACCTACGCGTGCCAATCGACGCGTGCCAATCGACATGTACCGTCTACGGCAGCGGCTCCCACAGCACGTTGATGATGCGCCACTCGCCGTCGCTGTCGCGGACCAGGTGCATGTAGTCGACCCAGCCGTCCATGCGCAGCTTGACCGTCGCGGCATTGCCGACGCCGTCGAGGATCTCGACGTCGGCACGCTTGGGTGCCGTCGCGTAGCGCTGTGCGTTCTGCGGCACGTTGCCGGCCAGCAGGCCGGCCTTGTCGAGTTCACTGAGCTGGCGCTGGCGCTTCGCGTCGCGCAGGTAGGCGCGCTTGACGAGCTTTTCGTGCAGTGCGCGCGCCATGCGCTCGCGGTCGCCCTGATACCAGCCCTGGGCATAGTCCTGCGCCGCGAAGCGGATCGCGGCCTGGTCGGATTCGCCGAGTTCGACGTCGCCGGCATACAGCGGCAGGCAGCACAGCGCGAGGATTGCGGCAAGCAGTCGCTTCATGAAAAACCCCTGATCGTCATGGACCGTTGTCGGCGCCGACCGGACATCGCAACTGCGGATGCCGGGCCGGCGAGGATGCGCAGCCGCCGGACGGGAGGCCGCGCGGCGAAGGCGGATCGGGACGTTACAACAGCCGCGCGCGGCGCAGGTTCGCCGCCTTGCGCCGGAACGAAGGCTGCCGGCGTCGAGGCGAAGCGGACGGTCAGTCCGGCAACGTCGCTGCGCCGGCCTCGCCGAAAGTCGCCGCGAGCATCGCGCGCGTGACGGGCTTGCGCAGGAACACGTCGACGCCGGCGGCCAGCGCTTCGCGTTCGGCCGCGGCATCGCTGCGTGCGGTCAGCACGACCAGACGCAGCGGCGGCTGACGGCCGTCGCTCTCCTGCGCGCGCAGCAGGCGCGCAAGCTGCACGCCGCTGACGTCGGGCAGATCCAGATCGAGCACGACGCAGTGCGGCCGGCGCGCGGCGACTTCGGCCAGCGCCGCGAGCGCCTGCGACGCATGGCGCGTGGCATGCCCGAGGGATTGGAGCAAGGCACAGACGACGTGGGCGACGTTGCGGTCGTCCTCGACGACGACGAGATCCAGCGCAGTCGTGGCGACCGGCGCCGGCGGCGCCTCGGCCTCGTCCGGCGCTGCCGGCAGCGCCAGTTGCAGGACGAAACTGCTGCCGCGGCCCGGCGCGCTTTCCACGCTGATCGCGCCGCCCATGAGCTGGGCCAGCTCCTGCGAGATCGCCAGGCCCAGACCGCTGCCGCCGGCGCGCCGGCCGGCTTCGTCCTGGCTGTAGCGCTGGAACAGGCGCGCCTGCATCGCCGGCGCGATGCCCGGGCCGGTGTCGCTGACGCGGAAGCGCTGCGCGCCGGCTGCGGCAGCCACGAGTTCCAGGGTCACGCCGCCGACCTCGGTGAACTTGACCGCATTGTTGACGAGATTCAGCAGGATCTGGCGCAGTCGCTGCGCATCGCCGAGCAGACGTGCCGGCGGCTGCACCGGCAGATGCACGATGAAGCCTATGCCCTTGCGCAGCGCCAGTGCGTGGCCGACGTCGGCGACGTCGCGCAGCACGGCCTGCGGATCGAACGCGGCCTGTTCCAGCTGCAGGCGGCCGGCTTCGACGCGGGCCAGATCCAGCGCGTCGTTGACCAGGCGCAGGATGTGCTCGCCCGAGGTGCGTATGCCGCCGACATAGCTGAGCTGGCGCGGCTCCAGCGGCGTGCGCTGCAGCAGTTCGGCCATGCCGAGCAGGCCGGTCATCGGCGTGCGGATCTCGTGGCCCATGTGGGCGAGGAATTCCGACTTGGCCAGGCTGGCCTGCTCGGCCAGCTCGCGCCGCTGCGAGGCCAGCGCGAGCGCATGGCCGCGCACGAGACGCCGACGCCAGACCGCCGCGGCCGCGGCGACTGCGAGAACCAGCAGCAGCAGATACAGCGCATAGGCCCAGGGGCGTGCCCAGGGCGGTGCCTCGACGCGCAGATGCAGCGGCGCGGCCAGCTCCACGACGTCGTCGAGCCCCGTATGCGCACGCACGCGCAGGCGGTAGTCGCCGGGACGCAGCTGGGCCAGCTCGCGCAGGCCGGTGTCGCTGCCGGGGCTCCAGTCGCTGTCGAGGCCCTGCAACAGGAAGTCGTAGCGATTGGCCGCGAGGTAGGACAGCGCGCGTGCCTCGATGCGCAGGTCGCGGTCGTTCCAGGCCAGTTGCGCCGGATGCGCCGGATCGAACACGTGCGCGTCGCCGTCGCGGCGCACCTGCACGCCGGTCAGCAGCAGCGGAGCCGGCGGCAGCTGCGGCTCGGCCGCCGCGGTGTCGAATGCGATCAGGCCGTCGGTGGTCGCGGCCAGCGCGACGCCGTCGTCGCGCAGCACCAGGCTGCGGTCGATGAATTCCGAGTCGACCAGACCGGCAGCCAGGCCGTAGCGGCGCACCTGGCCATTGCGCGTGTCGACGCGGTACAGGCCGCGCGGCGTACTGATCCACAGCCGCTGTTGCGCATCCAGCTCCAGCGCGCCGGCATCCAGCGCGGGCCAGCCGGCCGCCGCGTCGATCGCGGCGATGCGGACATAGGCATCGCCTTCGGCCACGTAGTGCTCGATCGCACCGAAGCGGTGCAGCCAGACGCTGCCGTCGCCGGCGAACGCGAACGCATGCACGCGCGTGTCGGGCAGGCCGTTCACCGGCGCAAAGCGCGCGGCGCCGGCCGCCAGCCGGTCGATGCCGTGCACATGGGCGACCCAGAGCGCGCCGTCGGCGGCCAGGCGCATCTGCTCCACGTCCGCGTCGCGCAGGCCGCTGGCGCCGGGCAGAAAGCGCGTGACGCGCAGGTCGCCGGCCGCAATGCGTGCGATGCCGGCACCGCGCGCGCTGACCCAGACCGCATCGCCACGCTCGAGCATCAGGTCGACGGGACCGGCCGGCAGCGTGTCGTCGCGGGCCGCATCCGCGGCGATGTCCTGCGCCGTGCCGAGCACCGGATCGGCCACGCGTACGCCGCGGTGCTGGCCGAGCCAGAGCCGGCCGCGCGCATCCTGCAGCACCGCGCGGCGGCGCTGCTCGGTACCGGCGATGCGCTCGCCCCAGCGTTCGACCGCACCGCCGCGCAGGTCGATGCGGTCGACCGCGCCGGCCATGGTCACCGACCAGGCCATGCCGCCGCGGCCGTGACTGATGCCCTGGATGCGCCCCGGCGACAGGCTGCGCGCATTGCCGGGCTCTTCGCGCCACTGCGAGAACAATCGCCAGGTCGGCGGCAGATAAGCGACGCCGCCGTCGATCGCAGCGAACCAGAGGCCGCCTTCGCGATCGCCGAGCAGGTCGAAGATGGCCTCGCCGGAAAGACCGCCGGGCACGCGTGGCTGGGCGCGGTAGACCGTTTCGAAATGGTCGGCGTCGTGGCGCACGGCGCCCTGGCGCGTGGCCAGCCAGAGATCGCCGTAACCGTCACGCACGCTGGCATACAGCATGCGCGGCGCGGCGCCCGGATCCAGCCGCTCCACCGCATGCAGCGCATCGACGCGGAACAGGCCCGAGGAGGTCGTCACGAGCACGCCGGCGCCGTCGGCGCCCAGCGCGAGCACCTGCGGCGGCGGCGCGCCGGCCAGCAGCGGCACGCGCTGGAAGACGCCGTCGGGCCTGCGCCGCACGAGGCCCTTGTCGGTGCCGATCCAGAGGCTGCCGTCGGCGGCGCCGTAGAGACTCAGCACGATGTCCGACGACAGGCCCGAACGCGCGTCGGCGCGGTGATGCTCGAAGCCGTTGCCGTCCTCGCGCAGGCGGTCCAGACCTCCCGAATAGGTACCGACCCAGATCGCGCCGGAAGCGTCTTCGCTGACCGCCCAGACATCGTCGGCGGCAAGGCTGTCCGCATCGGCCGGATCGTGGCGATAGCGGCGGAACTCGCGCCGCGCCGCGTCGAGCACGTTCAGACCGCTGCCCTCGCCGCCGGCCCAGACGCGGTTGGCGCGATCGACGAACAGCGCCGAGACCTCGTTTCCGGCGATGGACCGCGCATCGCCCGGAATCGTGCGCCAGACGCGGAAGCTCACGCCGTCGTAGCGTGCGAGGCCGTCGTGAGTACCTATCCAGATGAAGCCGTCGCGGTCCTCGGCCAGCTTGTAGACGATCGACGACGGCAGTCCGTCGTCCACGCCGAAATGGCGGAACATCGGCGTCGCCGCCATCGGCGCCGCGCGCACGGCGACGCAGAACAGCAGCAGCGGCAGCCAGCGCAACAGCATGGTCGTTCCCCTCGTGCGGTCGGCGCGGCCGCCGCGGCGGCGGCCGGCAGCGCAGCGATCTGACGCGGCCGGATCATGCCAGAAGCCCGCAAGCCGTGGCGCAAAGTGGATTAGGGAAGGGCTGGAGAAGTGGCGTTGCACCGTCGGCGCCGCTGGTGCTGACCAACGAATACCCGTTGGCGGCGGCCTCCTTCGCGCTGCCGTTGCGATCTGCCCGGCGGCCATCCGGCCGTTCGCCACCGGATTGGCCGTATCGATTGCCGTGCCCGGAACGCCGCGGCACCGCGATGCGGCATCCCCTGTCGATCCCGGCGCCGTCGCACCGGCCGGCGCCATCGGAAATCCCCGTCGGCAACCGCCGCACAGCCGCGGGACCGGCTGCCGCCGACGGCCTTCGGCTCTGGAGGCCTGCCGGCGCCGTCCTTACTATCGGCGCATGAATGCACCGGATACGCGTCATCTGCGCCTGCTGCTGGCGCTGGCCCTCACTGTCGCCGCCGTCGCGCTGATCTGGCTGCTGCTCGGCGCCACGCGCAGCGCGCTGGAACTCTGGCGCGAACTGGCCGGCCTGCCGGCCGTGCTGCGTCTGGGCCTGCTCGCCCTGCTGCTGGCCGCGGTCGCGGCCAGCGCCTGGCTGGTCTGGCGGCTGCTGCATCCGCGGCCACGCAAGCCGCGGCCGGCGCCGCCGCCGGATCGCGGCAACGTCGAACAGCGTCTGCAGCAGCTGCAGGCACGCAAGGTCGAGACCGCCGCACTGGAAGCCGAACTGCATGAACTTGACCGCCGCGCCGCCGGCGAAGACTGCTATGTCGCGGTATTCGGCGAGATCAGTGCCGGCAAGTCCAGCCTGATCCGCGCGCTGGCGCCGCAGGCCGAAACCGAGGTCGACGTGCTCGGCGGCACCACGACGCGCGTGGCCCATCACCGCGGCGAGTTGGCCGGACGCAGTCTGACCCTGGCCGACGTGCCCGGCACCCAGGAAATCGCCGCGCGCGAGCGCGAGGCCATCGCCCGCGACGAGGCCCTGCGCGCACATGCAGTGATCTACGTGACCGCCGGCGACCTGACCCGCGTCCAGGACCAGGAGCTGCGCTGGCTGCACGGCTACGGCAAGCCGCTGCTGCTCGCGCTGAACAAGATCGACCGCTTCGACGCGGCCGAGCGCGGCCAGTTGCTGGCCCGCCTGCAGCAGCGCTATGCGGCGCTCGTCGACACGATCGTCGCGGTGCGCGCCGGCGGCCGCGAACAGTTCCTGCGCCGCCTGCCTGACGGCCGCGAGGAAAGTGTCGCGCGCGATGCGGCAGCGGAGGTCGGCGAACTGCGCACGGCGCTGCAGACCTGTCTGGCGACCGATCGCGGCAGGCTCGAAGAAGCCCGCGCCGGTGCGGTGCTCGGCCGGCTCGGCGAACGCCTCGGCGACGCCGAGCGCACCATCCGCGAACGCGAGTCGCGCGCGATCGTCGACCGCTATACGCGCCGCGCGATCGTCGGCGCGCTGGCCGCGGTCGCACCGGGTACGGATCTGCTGATCCAGGGCGCGCTGGCCACCGGACTCGTGCGCGAACTCGCCGCACTGCACGACACGCCCCTGCGCCAGATCGACCTCGACGCATTCCTGCGCCAGGCCACCCTGACCCTGCGCACCACGAGTTCGGTCGTGCTGGCAATCGCCGGCAACGCGCTGAAGGCGTTTCCGGGCCTCGGCACGCTCGGCGGCGGCGTGCTGCATGCGATCGCGTACGGTCTGATCTTCGACAGTCTCGGCAACGCGGTCAGCCAGACCCTGCTCGACCAGCAGCGCTTCGACCAGGAACAGGCGCAGCAGACCCTGCAGCGGCTGCTGTCGGAGCAGGCCCGCGGGCGCGTCGCCCATGTGGCCCAGCTCGCGCTGCAGGGACTGACCCGCGACGCCGAATGAGTCGCCGCGGCAGCCCTGCCGACCGGCCGGCGCGACGATGGTTCCGCCTGGCGCAGCGGCAGCCTGCCCGCCGCCGATTGTTGGCGTATTCACCAACAATCCGTTCAGACCGTCCGGCTTCTGCGCGCCACATCAATCTGCCAAGCTAGCCGCATGTGCCGCCGCCCGTTGCTCGCGCTGGTTTTTCTGTCCGTCGTCGCGCCGGCCGGTGCGGCGGTCGAGGTCTGGCGCCTGGATCCGGTGCATACGCAGATTCTTTTCAGCGTCGACCACCAGGGCTTCAACCAGAGCCTCGGCCTGCTGAAGGCTTCCACGGGCACGCTGTGGTTCGATCCGCAGGACTGGAGCACGGCCAGGCTGGAAGTCGGCATCGACATGAACTCGCTGCTGCTCGGCGATGCAAAATGGGAGGAAACCGTGCGCTCCTGGCGCTTCCTCGACACGGCGCGCTGGCCGCAGGCGCACTACCGCAGCCGCACGGTCGAGCGTCAGGCCGACGGTCGCGGCCTGATCCGCGGCGAGCTGGAACTGCATGGCCGCAAGCAGCCGCTGGACATTCCATTCACCTTGAACAAGCTGGCCAACGACCCCTACGCGTTCCGCCGCACGGCCGGCTTCTCGGGCGGTACGACGTTCAAGCGCAGCGACTACGGCATGGACAAGGTGCTCAGCGCGGTCGGCGACAGCGTGACCCTGCGCCTGGAAGCCGCGTTCGTGCGCGACCGCGGCGCCACGGACGCCCCTCCACCGATCACGAACAAGGAAAAGACCGATGCCACTGAAGAGTGACGCGAACCGCTGGGGCGTCGGCGCACGCACCCTGCACTGGGTGATGGCCCTGCTCATCATCGGCGCCGGCATCGTCGGGCTGTACATGAGCGACCTGCCCAATTCGCCGCAGAAGATCCGCATCTATGCGCTGCACAAGTCCGTCGGCCTGACCGTGCTCGCGCTGCTGCTGCTGCGCGTGACCTGGAGCCTGGCCGACCGGCGTCCCCGGGAGGTGCCCATGCCGCTCTGGCAGGCCATGGCCGCGCGCGTCGTGCACCTGTTGCTGTATGCATTGATGCTGCTGCTGCCGCTGTCGGGCTGGCTGTACAACTCCGCTTCGGGCTATCCGCTGCAGTGGTTCGGGCTGTTCAACCTGCCGAGCCTGACCGGCGGCGCCGATCCGGCGCTGCGGGCGGTCGCCCACGAGCTGCACGAATACGGTTTCTGGCTGCTCGTCATCGCGCTGGTCGCCCACGCGGGCGCGGCGCTCAAGCACCACATCGTCGACCGCGACGACACGCTCGTGCGCATGCTGCCGCTGTTGCGCCGCCGCGCCGCCGCCCCCACGTCCGTCGCACCCGCCGCCGCGGCACCGGCGAGCGCGATCGTGCCGCCGGCAGCCGCGCCTGCCGACCCCGTCAAGGAGAACCCTGCCCCATGAACCGCTTCGCACTGATTGCCCTGCTCGCCCTCGCCGGCAGCGCCCAGGCCAAGGACTGGACCGTCGATCCGTCCAGCACCCTGAATTTCGCCGGCACTTACCAGGGCGAGAAATTCAGCGGCAAGTTCAACCGTTTCACCGCGAAGATCGCACTGGACAAGGCCGATCTGGCCAATGCCAGGCTCGACGTCGATATCGATGTGACCAGCGCGACGACCGGCAATGCCGACTACGACGGCGAGCTCAAGGGCTCGGCGTTCTTCGACTACGCCAAGTTTCCGAAAGCGCACTTCGTCAGCACTGTCGTCAAGGAAAGCGGCGGGGCGCTGATCGCCGAAGGCACGCTGCAGATTCGCGACAAGACCAGGCCGGTGCAGCTCAAGCTCGATTTCAAGCCAGCCGCCGCCGGCGCGACCCTCGACGTGCAGGCCGCGCTCAAGCGCCTGGACTTCGACGTCGGTACCGGCGACTGGGCCGACACGAGCCTGATCAGCGGCGACATCACGGTGACCTCGCATCTGGTGCTGAAGTGATCATCGCGGCGGCGCGCCGCCGCCGCACGCGCACGGCATGAAGGCGCTGAGCGGCTGGTTCGATTCGGTCACCCGCTGGTGGCGCAGCGACGCGTCGCCGGTGCAGGCCGTTGCGCCCGCCGATCAGGCCAGCGACGCGCTGCGCCAGCTGCTGCACGATCCGAGCGTGCCCGAATCGGTGCGGCGCGAACTCGGCGACGAGTTCGCACGCATCGAGGCGCTGCTCGACAAGCTGGCCCGCGGCGAGCTGCACCTGGCCGTGTTCGGCCGCGTCTCGGTCGGCAAGTCCGCGCTCGGCAATGCGCTGCTCGGCGAACCCGCGTTCGAGACCGGCGTGCTGCACGGCACGACCACGCGCGCGACGCAGCAGCCGTGGACCGAAGCCGGCGGCTCGGGCCTGCACCTGATCGACACGCCCGGCATCAACGAACTCGACGGCGAGGCGCGCGAGCGCCTGGCCTTCGAGGTCGCCGAGATCAGCGATCTCGTACTGTTCGTCGTCGACGGCGACATGACCCAGGTCGAGCGCGACGCACTGGCGACGCTCGCGCGCACCGAGCGGCCGCTGCTGCTCGTGCTGAACAAGGCCGACCGCTACGAAGACGCCGAGCGCGAGCGCCTGCTTGCGCGCCTGCGCGAACACGCCGCCGGACTGCTGCCGGCGGACAACGTACTGGCCTGCGCCGCGCAGCCGGCGCCGCTGCGCGTGATCGACGTCGACGCCGCCGGCAACGAACGCGAACGGCGCGAGACGCGTGCGCCCGACGTCACGCAGCTGCGCGAACGCCTGCTCGCGATCTGCGCGCGCGAAGGCAAGACCTTGTCGGCGCTGAACGCGGGCCTGTTCGCCGGCCGCCTGTCCGATCAGGTCGCCCAGCGCGTCGCCGAGGCGCGTCGCGACGTGGCCGACAAGATCATCCGCTACTACTGCCTGGCCAAGGGCGTCGCCGTCGCGCTGAATCCGGTGCCGGTGGCCGACCTGCTCGCCGCGGCGGCGCTGGACGCCGCGCTGGTCATGCACCTGGGCAAGGTCTACGGCATGCCGCTGACGCGGCGCGAAGCCGGCCAGCTGATCCTGACGATCTGCGCCCAGCTCGCTGCGCTGATGGGCGCGATCTGGGGCGTGCATCTGGTCGCCTCGGCACTGAAGGTCGCCAGCGCCGGCGTGTCGACGTTGCTGACGGCCGGCGCCCAGGGCGCGCTGGCCTGGTATGCGACCCAGGTCGTCGGCCGCGCCGCCGAGCGCTACCTCGTTGCGGGCAAGTCCTGGGGCGAATCCGGCCCCAAGCGCGCGGTACAGGACATCGTCGCGCAACTCGATCGCGACTCGATCCTGCGCGAGGCGCGCGAGGAAATCCTCGCGCGGCTGCGCAGCCGCCCGGCGCGCTGAGCCGCGCCGCCCGCACGGAAGGTCAGGACATGCTGCTGCAACTCACCGCCGCCCAGGGGCCGGACGAATGCGCGCTGGCGGTGGCCAAGGCCCTGCAGCGCCTGCAGCAGGAAGCGCAAGCCGCCGGCGTCGACGTCGAGATCGTCGAGTCCCAGGCCGGCGCGACTGCCGGCAGCTGGCAGTCGCTGCTGCTGGCGCTCGACGGCGCCGCCGCGGCCGAACTCGCCGCGAGCTGGAGCGGCAGCCTGCTGTGGATCTGCGCCAGCCCGCTGCGACCGCAGCACCGGCGCAAGAACTGGTTCTTCGGCGGACGCTGCTTCGCGCCGCCGCCGGCGACACTGGAATCGGAAATCCGCTTCGAGACCCTGCGCGCCTCCGGCCCCGGCGGCCAGCACGTCAACACCACGGCCAGCGCCGTGCGTGCGACGCATGTAGCCAGCGGCATCAGCGTGAAGGTGCAGAACGGACGCAGCCAGCATGCCAATCGCCGCCTCGCGATCGCGCTGATCGGGCGGCGCCTGCAGGAACAGGCCGAAGCACGCAACGACGCGCAGCGCGCGCAACGCCGCCAGGCCCATTACGAAGTCGACCGCGGCAATCCGCGCCGCGTGTTTCGCGGCGCCGCCTTCGTACCGGACTGACGTGCCGGACCGGATCAGCCGCCGGCCAGCCAGGCGCTGACCCGTACCGCGTCGAACGGCCAGTCCAGCTCGCGCTGGCGGTCGTCGTCGCGCAGCACCGGCACGCGCTCGCCGTACAGCGCCTCCAGGCCGTTGTCGTCGTCGATGAACACGCTGGCGAAATCCGGCGCGCGCGCCTGGGCCAGCACCTCCAGCGCCAGATCGCAGAGATGGCAGTCGTCGCGCTGGAACAGGACAAGTCGCATCGTCATAAAGCCGGTTCGGTCAGGGCCGGATAGAATAATCAACCCAGCCCGTCGGAAACCGGTTCATGGCCGTCAGCGTGTTCGACATCTTCAAGATCGGCATAGGCCCTTCGTCCTCGCATACCGTAGGACCGATGCGCGCCGCGGCGCGCTTCGTCAGCCACTGGCTCGACGAGCGCGGCCTGCTCGACCGCGTCGCGCGCATCCGCGGCGAGCTGTTCGGCTCGCTCGCGCATACCGGCCGCGGTCACGGCACCGACAAGGCCGTGCTCTGCGGCTTCGAGGGCGAATGGCCCGACCGCATCGACCCGGACATCATCGAGAGCAAGCTCGAGCGCATCCGCAGCGAAAAGCGCCTGAACCTGCTCGGCCGTCACCAGATCGACTTCGACGAAAAGCGCGACCTCGTTTTCAACAAGCGGCAGAAGCTGCCGTACCACTCCAACGGCATGCGCTTCACCGCCTACGGCGACAACGACGAAGTGCTCGCGACGCGCGATTACTACTCGGTCGGCGGCGGCTTCGTCGTCAACCACGACGAGGCGGCCGAAGACCGCATCGTGCCGGACATGACGCCGCTGCCGTATCCGTTCCACAGCGGCGACGAACTGCTGCGCCAGTGCGAGGAAGCCGGCCTGAGCATCGCCCAGGTCATGCTCGCCAACGAAAAGGCCTGGCGCAGCGAAGCGGAGATCCGCAGCGGCCTCCTCGCGATCTGGAAGGCCATGCAGGCCTGCGTCGCGCGCGGCGTGCGCAAGGCCGGCATCCTGCCCGGCGGACTCAAGGTCGCGCGCCGCGCGCCGACCATGCAGGCCGAGCTGCTCGCGCGTCCCGAAGCCGCGCTCAAGGATCCGCTGACCATCCTCGACTGGGTCAACCTGTATGCGCTGGCGGTCAACGAAGAGAACGCCGCCGGCGGCCGCGTCGTGACCGCACCGACCAACGGCGCCGCCGGCATCATTCCGGCCGTGCTGCATTACTTCGACCGCTTCTGCCCCGCCGCCAACGAGGACCGCCTCTTCGATTTCCTGCTGACTGCCGGCGCGATCGGCATCCTGTACAAGGAAAACGCCTCGATCTCCGGCGCCGAAGTCGGTTGCCAGGGCGAGGTCGGCGTGGCCTGCTCGATGGCCGCCGGCGGCCTGACCGCGGCGCTCGGCGGCACGATCTTCCAGGTCGAGAACGCGGCCGAGATCGGCATGGAGCACAACCTCGGCCTGACCTGCGATCCGATCGGCGGCCTCGTGCAGATCCCCTGCATCGAGCGCAACGCCATGGGCGCGGTCAAGGCGATCAACGCCTCGCGCATGGCCCTTCGCGGCGACGGCAAGCACCGCGTGTCGCTGGACAAGGTCATCAAGACCATGCGCGACACCGGCAAGGACATGCAGGACAAGTACAAGGAAACGAGCCGCGGCGGCCTCGCCGTCAACGTGATCGAGTGCTGAAGCGCAGGCGCGGGCCTCACTCCTCGTCGCAGTCGGCGCGCGCGTCGGCCTTGCGCCGCGCGGCGTCCTGGGCAACTGCCGGGTTGTACAGGCCGACATAGGCGCCGTACCTGCGCGCGGCCTTCTCGCCGAGGCTTTCATCAGGCGTGTACGCGTCCGCGAAGCGCGTGCGCTTGCAGCGCACGAGGTTGTGGCCGCGCTGCAGCATCTCCTGCGCGGCGAGCTTGCCGCGCTCGATCGGGTGCGCCGCGTCCTCGGCCGGCGCGGCTGGCGCCAGGCGCAGGCTGCCGTCGGCGTTGTAGAGATTCGGCGTCGCGACGATGCCTTCGGCCTCGCCGCTGGACGCGGCCGGCGCTTCGACCGGACGCTGGCCGCGATCCGGCCGCGGCGGCGCCGGTGCGTTGTGCGCGGCGCCCTTCGGCGGCGCGGCGACCTGCAGCGGCGGCAGCTCGCGCACGGCCGCGGCCTCGATCGGCGGCGGCAGTTCGATCAGGCTGACCTGGATCACGTCGCGGCGGTCTTCGACGACCGGCTTGGGCTTCATCGCGTCGCGCACGAGCAGCGCGAGCAGCACGTGGGCGAGCACGGCAATCGCGACGGCGACGAGGATGCGGCGCCAGCTCACGTCCGGCGGCCGCCAGCGCAGCTCGTGCAGCAGATCGCGCCGCAGCGGCAACACCCCTGCTACCGCCTGGGCCGGGTCCGCGATGCTGGAATGGCGCGGCCGCTCGGGCCGGGACGGCTGCGCTTCGGCGCTCATGCGATCAGGCGACGGGAAAGGCGCGCAGTGTAGCCAGCGCGCCCATTAGAAATCGGTTAGCCCGAAGCGGACTCGAGCGGCGCATATCTGTTCCGTTCATCTGTCCACTTGGCCACTCCGCGCCGGGCAGCACATTTCCGCTGCGCGGCGAGATCAGGCAAGCTCGGACCCTTGCTCCGGGGTAGTTCAGCGGCAGAACGTTCGGCTCTAACCGGATGGGCGCTGGTTCGAATCCAGCCCCCGGACCCAGTACGTCAATACGGATGACGGCCATTCGATGAGCACGAACGACGACGAGATCGACGAGTCCGGCGCGGGCGTCGGTGCCGGCTATGCCGCCTTCCAGCTGTCCAGGGCGCTGGATACGCAGCGCACCCATGCGGACCCGGACGTCCGTGCCCGCGCCGCGCAGCGCATCGCACGCTGGCAGGCCGTGCTCGCTCATGCGCTGGACCAGACCGCCGATTTCGGATCCCGCACGCCACTCGCGGGGATTCCGGCCTGGGTCACCCTCGATGTCGCCACCGGCGGTTTCGCCACCGGCGGCCTGCGGGCCGGCGGCGAACTGGCCGATCACGAACGCGACATGGCGCTTGCGCTGCCGGGCCTACGGGAAGGCCACGAACGTCTCGACCTCAACGTGCACCACCTTTCCGCGGCAGGACTGCAGGCGCTGCAATCCCGCCTCGAGGACGGCAATTACGCCGTCGACGTCCCCGAGGAAGGCGCACTGCTCATCGTGGCCTGGCTGCTCCGGCATGGCCACGACCGCGAGGCGCAGGCAGTCATCGGAACGATCGCGCCGTTCTTCGAGCGGCTGCGCTTCTTTCCGCGTGCCGGCACCGCATCGGCGGCCAGCGGAGAGGTTTGCGTTGCCAGTGCCGGCAGCGTGCAGCGGCAACTCGAATCGCTGGAGCCGCAGCGACAGATCGAAATGCAGCGGCGGGCGATCGACGTGTGGCTGCCGCTCTACGACACGGCAGTAGCGTTGTTCCTGGAAACCTACGAGGACGGCTGGCCCTGCCAGCGGTTTGCATCGGCGTGGCCGGGCGCGGCAAGGACCGCCGTCGCGGCATTCGCGGCCGCGCAACGCCAGGCGGCCGAAGCGAAGCAGGTCGACAAACACCGCGTCGCCGAGCTTTACGCACTGCTGGAACGCTGCCTGCAGGGACCGGAAACCCTGGACGGCCGGGCGGTCGGCCGCGTTCGCCGCATCGTCGACGATTTCGTGCGCAAACACGGCCGCCCCGCCAGCATCGACCACCAGCTGCGGCGCGCCCGCCAGCGCGCCGATGTCAGCGGGCCGCCGCATGCGCGGATCGGCGAAACCGTCGCCGATCGTCTGCGCCGCCAAGTCGCCGCCGATGACGGTATCGACGACCTGGAATCACTGCTGCAGCCGGTCACCGCGGATGAAAGCGAGCGGTTCGCCCTGCCCGTGGGAACGGCGATTCCCGCCGGCATACGGCATCGGCTGCGTCGCTGCCGGCGCGCGCCGATCGAACAACTGGTCGAGGAAGGCGTCATCACCTCGGCCGAAGTGATCGCCCAGCTGCTGCCGCAGCTCGCCGGACAGATCCACGGCGCCGCGTTCGCGGATCCGGCCCTGCGCGGACTGTTCGCGGCAATCTATCGCGCCTTCCGCCGTCGCCGTTCGCTGCTGCTGCTCAACCTGGAGCGCCAGGTCGCGTTCGACGAGTTGCCGTGGATCGCCGCATTGAAGTCACTGCGCAGGACCGGCGGCGAGGCTGCCGCATCGGCCAGGGCGACACTGGTGCAGACTGCGGCGCTGACCGTGCGCGCCTTTCCGCAGACCATCGTGCCGAACAAGCTGCTGCGGGAGTTCGGCGCACTGGCCCGGACTGCCGACACGCCCTGTACCTTTACCGAGGAACTGGCAGCCGACATTTTCATGGGACGCTTCTCCCCGACGTTCGTGCGCGCGGCCGAACTTGCGATCCGCTCGCTGCCCGGCGACAGTCTCTATGCGAACTACTACGCGATAGATGCCGCCACGGCTTCCCGCGTGTTCGACCTGGCCAGACAGTCCAGCGCCGGAAAAAGCTCGGCGACCGACGGCCTGGCCGAGCTCTGCGCCGAGCGCGCCGGCGTTTCGCCGGGCACCTGGCGGCCGGCGATCAACGGCACGATCATCGAACAGCAGCAGATTCTGACGACCCACAACCTCGCGCCGATGTTCGGCGAGCTCGGGCTCGCTCCGCTGCTGCAAGCCGAATTGCCGCCCCTGGCATTGAGGACCTTCGACTGGATCTGCCGTCGCCTGGAGCGGCTGCCGCCGGGCGGGCATGCCCGGCTCATTGCGGTCAAGAAATGTGCCTACGCCTGGCGCCAGATGATGTTCTATCTGTCGCATGCGGGCTCGCAGCCGCGCACCGACACGATCGCCGAGATCGTCGCGACATTCGAGTCGCGCAAACCTTCGTTCGCGCATCGGCTCGGGCCGGCACTGCGCGGACTGCAGCGCGCCGCTGCCGGCGCAGTGCTGCCGCAGCGGCAGGCCGATGTCGACGGCTCGCGGGTGTTCCTGGGCTGGACGTCGGGTCGTCACTGGCTGCTGGCGGACTGAACGCGCCGCCGACCGAAAAAAAAAACGGGCACCCGAAGGTGCCCGTCTGTCCCGATCCGGCATCATCCGGATGCCGGTGTGTCTGCGCTCTGAGGTCGGGTAAAGGCGCCGGTTTCAAGCCGGCGCCGGCCGGTCCTCTTATTCCGCCGGCGTCACGCCGCGGTCGACCCGGACGCGCAGGCGATTGCCCGGGTGATGGTCCATGGTGGTGTGGTAGATATCGCCGCGATAGCGGTAGGTGACCTCGTAGCCGACGACATCGTTGTTGCCGCGCCAGGCGGTTTCCTGACGACAGCGGGTCTCGTAGTCGCGGACATAGCCGCCGCCGGTCTCGTAGTAGTCGCCGCGGCGGTGCGAGGCGTTGTTGCCGACCGCGCCGCCGATCACCGCACCGGCGATCGTCGCCGCCTTGCGGCCGTCGCCCTTGCCGACCTGGTTGCCGAGCGCACCGCCGATGACGGCGCCGAGCAGGGTCGAACCGGTATGGTCGCGGCGCGCCGTATAGCCCGGCTCGTAACGATCCACCGGCTGGTCGTAGCAGACCTCGCGGCTTACCGGGCGACTGGAGCGTTCAATGATCGGATCGACGTCGACGACGGTGGCCCAGTCGTAGCGGACTTCGTAACGGCCGTAATCGCCGCGGTAGGCAAGGGCCGGAGTGGAAAGCGCCGCGCCGGCAACCAGTGCCATCGTGATGAAAGTAAGGTTCTTCATGTCGCCTCCTGACTCCGGGCAACGAATTCCCGGTTGCCGCCCAAGTTAGGGGCGTGCGAATGAATTCCCAGTTAATTCCAGCAGTTACGTATCGTTCATTCAGCTTGAGGCCGGTCTCGTCACGGCTTTGCAGTGTGTGTCACGGACTGTATCCAGGCCAGCGCCGCGGCTGCGGTCGCCGCCGCGCGACGACCCAGCAGCGGTCCGACATGGCTTGCCTGCAGCGGCCAGAACGTCGCGCCGAGGCGCTGTGCGAGCGCCTGGCTGGCCTCCATCGGCACGGCCTCGTCGAGCTCGGCGGCGATGACGAGCACGGGGCAGCCCGGCGGCAGCACGTCGATGCCGTCGACTGCATCGCTCAGCACGGCAGCCGACTCGTCGCGCCAGCGGCGGAACGCATGATGCTGTGCGGCCGCGTCGGCATCGGGCAAGGCACGCTGCGTGCTCGCGAAGCGGCGCCGGCTGGCCCAGAGCACGATGTCGCCATCGCTGCGCCGGGCGGTTGGCCGCGGCGCGATGCCGCGCGGCGGCAGCGCATCGACGAGAACCAGCGCCGACGCCTCGACCTGCGCGGCCAGTGCCAGCGCGATCAGCCCGCCGAGGCTCGCGCCGATCAGGCAGGGCCGCGGCAACGCCAGGGCCGCGGCGCGCGCCTGGGCCAGGTAGTCGGCCAGCCGCGTCCGCGCCAGGCCGGCCGCAGCCGGCATCAGTTCCGGTGCGACGAACGGCCGCGCCTGCGCCTGCCAGACGCGCTGCCAGATCGTCCATTCCCAGGCGCCGCCCCCGGCGCCGTGGATCGCCAGGGCCGGTATCGTCGTGTCGTCGTTTCGTTGCATGGTGCGCATTATCGGCAGCGATCGTCGTCGGACCACCCGCGCCGATGGCGCATACGGCCGGGCGCAGGCTACGCTGCCGCGGATGAGTACCGCTGTCCATCGCTTCGCCGACTTCCGCCTCGATCCTGCCACGCGCGAACTGCAGCGCGGCGGCGTGCTCGTCGCGCTGCCGCCGCGGGCATTCGACTGCCTGGCCTATCTGGTCGAACACCGCGAACGCGCCGTGGGCCGCGACGAACTGATCGCCGCGGTCTGGGGCAAGGTCGACGTCTCCGACACCCTGCTCGCGCAGACCATCCTGCGCGTGCGTCGTGCGGTCGGCGACACCGGCAATGAACAGCATGCGGTGCGCACCGTGCCACGCTTCGGCTATCGCTGGGTGCTGCCTACCGAAAGCGTCGTCGCCGGCAGCGACGACGCGCCGACGGCGCAAGCGCAGCCTGTCGCCGAAGCCGAAGCAGCCACGCCGCTGCCGGCGGCCGCCGTTGCGGCGGAACCGGCGCCGACGTCGCCAACCGCATACGCGCCATCGCTTCCGGCTACTACCGCAACGGCGCCGCCGGTCGAGTCGCGAGGCCGCCCGGTCTGGCCCTGGATCGTGCTCGCCGCCGCGGCGATCCTGATTGCCGCCCCGTTCGCCCGCCGCCCCGCGGCGCCGGTCGCGGCGCCGGCGGCCGGTATCGACCGGCCGGCCGACGCCGGCAGCGCCGCGGCCATCGTATTGCCGGTGGAGATCAACGAAGGCGCGGAATGGTCCTGGGTGCGTCTGGGCGGCATGGATTTCCTCGCTACGCAGCTGCGCAGCGCCGGCCAGGCCACCTTGCCCAGCGACACGACCCTGGTCCTGCTGTCGCGCAATGCCGCGACGCGCACGCCGCAGTCCGACCTCGACACGGCCCGCGCCAGCGGCGCGCGGCTCGTGCTCGCGCCGCAGGCCCGGCGTGACGGCGAGCGCTGGCGGCTGCACCTCGAAGCCTACGCCGCCGACGGCAGCCGACGCGAGGCCGAGGGCGAGGCGGAGACCGTGCTGGAAGCCGGCCGCGTGGCGATGGCCCGGCTGCTCGGTCCGCAGCTCGACACCGGCGCTCTTGCCGGCGGCCGGCGGGCCGAACACCTGCAGCGCGCCGAAGCTGCGCTGCTGGGCGACGACCTGGAGCTGGCCCGGCGCGAACTCGACGCGATCGGCGCCGGCGGCGGCGACGCGGAACTGATCTACCGCCGCTCCCGGATCGACTTCCGCGCCGGCGACTACGAGGCGTCGGATCGGCGCCTGCTGCCGCTGCTGCAGAGTCTGGATCCGCGCCACGACGCCCCTCTGCGTGGCCAGGTGCTCAACGGCCTGGGCTCGGCGGCGATACGGCGCAACCGCATGCAGGACGCCGAACGCCATTTCACCGAAGCCGTCGCGCTGCTGGAGCCCGGCGGCGACACGCGCGCCCTGGGCCAGGCCTATACGGGACTCGCGGTCAGCCAGGCGGCGCAGCATCGCTTCGATCCGGCGCTGCGCCTGTTCGCCGAAGCGCGCGTCGCGCTGGAAAAGGCCGGCGACGAACTGGCCATCGCGCGCGTCGACGGCAACCTCGGCATTCTCGACATCGAACGCGGCCGCTATGCGGAAGCCGTGACCGGGCTGCGCCGCGCGGCCGCGCGTTTTGCGGCGTTCGGCGCGGTCAACGAACAGCTGACGACGCTGATCGGCCTCGCGCGGGCTCAATCGGAAATGCTCGATACGGCCGGCGCGAGCCAGACCGCCGACACGTTCTGGAGCCTGGCCGCGCGCAGCGCGAGTCCGCGCCTGCGTCATCAGATGGCCGTGGTCCGCGCCGACATCCTGGCCCAGTGCGGCCGCCTGCAGGAGGCGCGCAGCCTGCTGGCCGGACTCAAGCGCGAGCTCGACCTGCCGCTGGAGAACGACACCCAGGCGCGCGCCGACGCGGTGCTGGCACGGCTGGCCCTGGCCGACGGCGACGCCGCGCTGGCCCTGCGCCTGGCCCAGGCCGGCCTGGAAGGCCTGCCCGAAGAACAGTATGACCGCGAACGCGCCCAGCTCTGGCTGCTGCGCCTGCGCGCGCTGCGCGCCCAGGAACGCGACAGCGAAGCGCGCGGCCTGCTGCCGGCGCTGCAGGACTGGGCCGTGCATGCGCACGATCCGGCTGCGTCGCTGTACGCCGGCCTGGCGGCGGCCGAGCTGGACTGGAGCCAGAACCGGCGCGACACCGCGCGCCAGCGCTACACGGAGCTGCTGGAGCAGGCCGAACGATCCGGCGTCGCCCTGGATCTGGCCCTGGTCGTGCAGAGCTACGGCGGCGCCCTGCTCGCGTCCGGCGACAGCCGAGCGGCCGCGCCGGTCATCGCACGAGTCGCGCGCTGGGCCGACACCGACTTCGGCTGCGCCCTGCTGCAGGTCTGGGGCTACTGGTCCGACGGCGACGCCGGCGCCTGGCAGCGCGCGCTGGAAAAGGCCCGCGGCCTGGCCGGCGAGCGGCCGATCGCGCCGCTGCTGACCCGGCCGCCGCAGCCCGCGCCGCTGCACTGAACCGCGCGAATGTGACGCCGCGCACAGCCCGGCGATTCGGCGGCCGCAAAAAATCCGCAATGAAATCAATGCAGTGATGGAAAATTCATGAAACGCGAAAGTGCCCCGCATCGAGCGTGAAAGCGCTTGGCGGGGGGCTACCAATACTGCGTCGGTCCACCGGGCCGCCGGTCTCCCCCACCTCCCCCCTCGCCGGCCGTCCGGTGGACCTTCTTCCCGCTTCGTCGAGGGTTCATCCATGCGTGTTTGCATTCTTGCGGGCCTGATCGCCCTGGCCGTTTCCGGCACCGCGCCGGCCGGCAGCTTCACCTCCATCGAACAGCCCGGCAGCCAGCTGGTCGCCCTGTCCGAGCACGGCCGCATCGCCACCGGCGGCTTCCAGGGTGCCGAGGCCGCTTTCCGCTGGACCCGCGACGATGGCGCCTCGCTGATCGCCAACTACTCGGAAGTGCAGGGCATGAACAGCTGGGGCCAGCCGGTGGTCGGCCAGTCCCGCGACGCGAACCAGAACTGGGTCGCCGCGATCGCCTACAGCAATGCGCAGTTCTTCGATCCGATCCTGGTCGGCGCGCTGCCCGGCGCGCAACCGATGGACGGCTGGCTCAGCAGCGGCTACGACGTCGCCGACGACGGCACCGTTGTCGGCCTGGCCAACAACGCGGCCAACGACGCGGTCGCGTTCCGCTGGAACGCGGCAACCGGCATCAGCGAGCTGCCGCGACTGACTCCGGAGGGTGCGGCCCGCGCTAACGGCATCAGCCGCGACGGCCAGGTCATCATCGGCTGGAACGACACCCAAGTCGGCTACCGCCGCGCGGTCAAATGGGTCAACGGCGCGATCAGCGAATTCCTCGACAGCAAGGGCTCGCAGGTGGGCGAGGCTCTGGGCATCAACCGCGACGGCAGCGTCATCGTCGGCACCGGCGCCGGCGTCGACGGCAAGGAAGCCTGGCGCTGGACCGCGGCGACCGGCGTGCAGCCGATCGGCATCATCGGTACCGGCAGCTTCTTCGACCGCGCCTACGCGTTCGGCGTCAGCGACGACGGTAACCTGATCGGCGGCGCCAGCGGTTTCGGCTTCCAGCGCGACGCGGTGGTCTGGACGCCGGCCACGGGCATGATCAAGCTGACCGACTTCCTCGCTGCGCGCGGCATCGAAGTGCCGGCCGGCTGGCTGCTGAACTCGGTCACCGCGGTATCCGGCGACGGCCGCGTCATCGGCGGCTGGGGTCTGGATCCGAACAGCGCGATCAACTCCTTCGTCATCGAACTCGACGCGGTGCCGCGCCAGGACGCCATCGTCGAAGCCCACGGCAAGGTCATCTACAACGACGTCGCGGCCGGTCCGTTCACCGGCGTGCCCGAGAACACACCGGTCAGCATGAGCCTGCGCCTGAGCCCCGACGGTTTCGTCGTCGAGGCCGGCCATCACGTCGCCTACCCGATCCGCCTCGACAACGCGGTACTGCAGGCCGGCAGCGCGAGCGAGACCCTGGCCAACGTCAACACGCCGTCGGTACGCATCGCCAACGACTATCCGCGCTCCGACGGCATCCACCTGTTCGAGACGCCGCTGACCACGCCGCAGACCAGCATGGAATTCGAGCTGTTCAATCCCGGCGGCGACCTGTTCGATTCGGCCGACCTCAACGGCATCAACCGCACCTTCGGTCCGGAGCACTTCGAGAAGGCGGCCTGGGTCGTGTTCGAAGGCCAGGGCGGCGCGCGCGGCATGATGATCCAGCTCGACTCGGTCACGATCGAGGACGAATGCTCGATCTTCTGCGGCCGCTTCGACGCGCCCGCGCCGTAACCGGCAACAGGCGACGCAGCCACGCTTGCGCAGGCCGAGGCCCACCGCCTCGGCCTGTGCGCGTTCGCGAAAGACGAATGCCTCGTCGCTCGTCGACGCCCGCCCCCGTTCCCGATCCGGCCGTTCACCGCTGCAACGCAGCTTGACGCTTGCATGACAAGTGGCAAGGCTATGAGCACGCCCCCGCCTGCCGCGGCGGCGTACCCGCCATGACCGCCCGCCCCGCGCCTGCCCGCCGGGGTAACGCGCTTGCTTCGCGGACGACCATGACGCCCTGCATCCACGTACGTTGGGAGGGTTACGTCATGTCCTACACCACCGATGGCATCCGAAATATCGCGCTCGTGGGCCACGCGAGCGCGGGCAAAACGACCTTGTTCGAAGCGCTGCTGCATGCCGGCGGCGTGATCCAGACCCAGGGCAGCATCGAGCGCGGCAGCACCGTGTCGGACTACGATCCGATGGAAAAGGAGCGCCAGCACTCGATCGCCGACACGATCGCCTCGATCGACCGCGGCGACTGCCATGTCAACCTCATCGACACACCCGGACATCCCGAATTCCGCGGTCCGACGCTATCGGCGCTGGCCGCCGTCGAGACCTGCGCCATCGTGGTCAACGGCCACAACGGCATCGAGTTCTCCACGCACCGTCTGATGGACTATGCGAAGCAGCGCAATCTCTGCCGTCTGCTCGTGGTCAACAAGATCGACGGCGCGAACTGCCGCGCGCTCGTGGAACAGCTGCGCGAAACCTTCGGCCCCGAATGCCTGCCGATCAATCTGCCGGCGCAGGGCGGCAAGACCGTCGTCGACTGCTTCTTCAAGCCTGAAGGCGTCGCCGATTTCGACAGCGTCGCCGCGGCGCACCAGCGCATCATCGACCAGGTCGTCGAGATCAACGAAACGGTGATGGGCCACTACCTCGACGAAGGCGAGCAAGGCCTGTCCGGCCAGGAGCTGCACGACGCGTTCGAACAATGCCTGCGCGAAGGTCATCTGGTACCGATCTGCTTCGTCTCGGCGCGTACCGGCGCCGGCGTACGCGAACTGCTGGATCTGATCGAGCGGCTCGCGCCGAGTCCGGCCGAAGGCAACCCGCCGCCGTTCGTCAAAGGCACGGGCACTTCGGCCGCCCCCATCGAGGCCAGGCCGGATCCGGCAGCGCATGTGATCGCCGACGTCTGGAAGATCGTCAACGACCCGTTCGTCGGCAAGCTCGGTATCTTCCGCGTCTACCAGGGCACCGTGCGCAAGGATACCCAGCTGTTCATCGACGACGGCAAGAAGCCGTTCAAGGTCGGCCATCTGTTCAAGCTCAAGGGCAAGGACCACGTCGAGATCGACCAGGCCGTGCCCGGCGACATCGCTGCGGTGGCCAAGATCGACGAAATCCATTTCGACGCCGTGCTGCACGATTCCCACGACGAGGACCAGATCCACCTCAAGCCGTTGGATTTCCCGAATCCGATGTTCGGACTCGCCGTAGAGCCCGCGCACAAGGGCCAGGAACAGAAACTCGCGACGGCGTTGGCCAAGCTCGGCGAGGAAGACCCGTGCTTTCGTGTCGAACACAACAAGGAGCTCAACGAGATGGTCGTGCGCGGCCTCTCGGACCTGCATCTGAAGCTCATGCTCGAGCGCATGAAGGAGCGCTACGGCGTCGAGGTGAAATCGCGTCCGCCGCGCATCGCCTATCGCGAAACCGTCGGCAGCGCCGCCGAAGGCCATCACCGCCACAAGAAGCAGACCGGCGGCGCGGGCCAGTTCGGTGAAGTGTTCCTGCGCGTGGAGCCGCTGGAGCGCGGTGCAGGCTTCGAGTTCGTCGATGCGGTCAAGGGCGGCACGATCCCGGGCCAGTTCCTGCCTGCCGTGGAGAAGGGCGTACGGCAAGTACTCGATCACGGCGCCGTCGCCGGCTACCAGATGCAGGACGTGCGCGTGACCGTCTACGACGGCAAATACCATCCGGTGGATTCCAAGGAAGTCGCCTTCATCGCCGCCGGCAAGAAAGCCTTCCTCGATGCGATCACCAAGGCCCGGCCGACCCTGCTCGAACCGGTCGTCAATCTCGAGGTGTTCGTGCCCGACAATCACATGGGCGACGTGACCGGCGGCCTGGCCGGCAAACGCGCGCGCATCAGCGGCACCGACTCGCTGCGCGGCGGCGAGATCATCATCCGCGCCCAGGTGCCGCTGGCCGAGGTGACCGACTACCAGACCGAACTCAAGTCCATGACCGGCGGCCGCGGCCGCTACGCGATCGAGTTCAGCCATTACGAAGCGGTGCCGCCGCAGGTGCAGAAGCAGCTCGTCGACGCCTACAAGCCGCGGCCGGAAGAAGACTGACGCAGGGACGGCCGGAGCGCGGCGGGCGCGCTCCGGTCGACGGCAGGAGGCGGGTGCGATGTGGGACTTGTATGTCCCAAGGCATCCTGGCGGCGATGTCGGTGTTTGCCCGCACGCATGAACAAGATCACGGCGAGAAAAATCCGGATCGCTCGCGAAAACGGCCGCATCCCGACCCCGTCCCTGAAGATGAATGGACAGCCGACGGTCAGGGAAGCCGCCGAGCCCCCGGAAACTACAGCGCCCGCACCGACGTTCCCGTGCTGAGCGGCGATCGCAAGCTGCAGACCTTCAGCGAAGCGCTGCGCGACTCGATCCGACAGAACCGTTCCGCCATCGAGAAGCTTTCCACGCGCTGAGCAATGATTCGTCTGCTGCGCGTCGACGACATCATCCGTATCCACGATGCGATTCTTGCCGAGACCGGCATCGGTCTGCCGGGCCTCGCCGGCAACAAGGATCTGGCCGGCATGCTCGGTCGCGTCGCCAATCGGATCGGCTACGAACTGCACGATGATCTGCTGCGCATCGCGGCGTTCTACGCCGTCGCCACGGGACACTGCTTCAACGACGGCGACAAGCGCACCGCCTGTGGCGATGGACGTGTTCCTGCGCATGAACGGTCTGGCCATCGGCACGGACGAAGACACCTCGTCGAAATGATGGCGCAGACCGCAGCGGGCCGGCTCGATCACGAAAACCTGACCGAAGCCGGCGTCGATGACCACGCGGCGCCGGCAGACTGACGCGCCGCGCCAATCCATCCCGCTGCCCGGCCACTCGCGTCCTCATCGGCGCAACCGCACCGGCTTCGTCATCACGGCGAGGTGCCGACCATCACGGCGCCGCGCACGGCATTGCGCTCCTTCATCGCCCGACTACACTGCACGCGCGACCGTAGTCCGCCCTACCGAAGGAGTCGAAGGCCATGAACCTCCCTGCCCTGATCGCGCTGATCGCCGGCATCCTGATCCTGATCCGCCCCCGCCTGCTGAACTACGTCGTGGCGATCTATCTGATCGTGATCGGTCTGCTCGGCCTGTTCCCGCGACTGGCGCATTTCTGAGCACGCCACGCGCATGACGCCTCCCCTGCACCCTGCCGGGACGGTCGCCGGCCTGCAGACCGAGCGGCTGAACCTGCGGCCGCTGACGCTCGACGACGCGGCCGACTACTGGCCGCTGGTACGCGATGCGGAAATCCTGCGCTACGTCGGCGAAAAACCCTGCGAGTCGCTCGATGCCGTGCGCGCATTGCTGCGCGACAGGCCGCTGGCGGACTACGCGAATCACGGCTACGGCCGGCTGGCCGTGACCACCCGCGAGGACGGCCGCTTCGTCGGCTGGTGCGGGCTCAAGTATCTGCCCGATCTCGACGAGGTGGACATCGGCTATCGCTTCCTGCGCGACTGCTGGGGACGCGGCTATGCCAGCGAAGCGGGCGCCGCCGTGCTGCGGCAAGGTTTCGAGCAACTGGGGCTGCAGCGCATCGTCGGCCTGGTCGTGCCGGACAATGCGGCCTCGGTGCGCGTGCTGTGCAAGCTCGGCCTGCGCCACGAGCGCCGCCTGCGCCTGCCGCTGCACACCGAAGAGATCGACCTGTACGCCATCGCACGTGCTGCCTGAACGCCTTTCCCGGCCTGCCGGCGAGCACGAGGGTGCGGCGCACGGGCGCCGTACCGAATCCGATTCGGTGACCGCCGTCACCGCCTGTAACCCCCTGTCGCGGCGGCATCCGGCGCGGCTGCTATAGAATCCGGGTCGTTCGCACGGATAGGTCGCATGCACGACAAGGAATCTCCGACGTTGCCGCCCGGATCGCCTGCCGCATTGCGGCCGCAGCGAGCACGGCGCCTGGTATTCGCGCTGGTGCTGTTCGTCGGCGCGAGCGGCGCGGCATCGGCCGGCAAGATCGTGACGACGCTCGGCGGCATCGACGCCGATCTCAAGGTCGCCGCGCTGGCCGGTCTGGACCTGACCCAGTACGCCGGCCGCGAGGTCAGCGCCGCGCAGGCGCGTCGCCTCTACGAGCGCGCACCGGCACAGATCGCCGCCGCGCTGGAACCCTACGGCTACTACGACGCCAACGTCACCGGCGAGCTCAAGGAAACCGCCGACGGCTGGAACGCCGTGCTCGACGTCAAGCCCGGCGAACCCGTCGTCGTGGACGTGCTCGATCTCAAGCTCGAAGGCCAGGCCCGCGAGCTCAAGAGCGTGCGCCAGGCCCTGCGCGCGTTCGCCCCCAGGCAGGGCCAGCCGATGAATCACGACGCCTACGAGCGCGGCAAGGCGGCGATCCAGGCCGCGCTGTTCGCCGACGGCTTCCTCGACGCCAAGCTGCTGACCAAACGCGTGGAAGTCAGCCGCAGCACGCACAAGGCCCGCATCCATCTGGCCTGGGAGCCGGGCCCTCGCTACCGCATCGGCCGCACCGATTTCGAAGGCAGCCAGTTCGCCGACAATTTCCTGCTGCGCTACCTGCCCTGGCAGGAAGGCGATTTCTATACCCAGGATCTGCTGCTGTCGCTGCAGCAGCGCCTGACCGAAGCCGACTACTTCGCCATCGTCGACGTCAATCCCGACATCGAGCAGGCCGCCGACGGCGTGGTGCCGATCAAGGTCACTCTCGCGCCGGCCAAGCGCAGCATCTATACCGGCGGCCTGTTCGTCGGCACCGATACGGGCCTGGGCGTACGCGGCGGACTCGAACGGCGCTGGGTCAATCGCAAAGGCCACAAGTTCAAAAGCGAACTCATCCTCGCGCAGCGGCTGACCTCGGCCTCGGCGCTGTACCAGATTCCGCTGCCGGGCCCGGACAATCGCTCGTTCAATTTCGGCGTGAACTACCGCGACGAGGACACCAAGACCACGCGTTCCAAGACCACCACCGTCGTCGCCAACGAGACACGCCAGTGGATGGGCTTCACGCGCACCCTGGGCGTGAACCTGCAGACCGGCGACTTCGAGATCGGCGACCGCAAGGAAGTCGCGTTCCGCGGCAACTCGACGATGCTGTATCCGCAGATCGTGCTGACGCGCAAGCGCGCCGACGATCCGCTGTTCGTGCGCCGCGGCTACTCGATCAACCTGCTCGCGCGCGCTGCGGCGCAGGGCGTGCTGTCGGATACGAACTTCGTGCAGCTGCGCGGCGACATCAAGTGGATACGCGCGCTGAAACCGCGCCAGCGCCTGATCCTGCGCGGCACGGTCGGCGCGAGCTGGGTCGATCAGTTCGACAAGCTGCCGCCGGATCTGCGCTTCTTCGCCGGTGGCGACCGTTCGATCCGCGGCTACGGCTACCAGACCGTCGGTCCGGACCTCGTCGTCGATCCGACCAGGCGGCCCGTCGTCATCGGCGGCAAGCACCTGCTGACCGCCAGCGCCGAGTATGAGTACTACTTCAAGCCGAAATGGGGCGTGGCAACCTTCGTCGACGCCGGCGACGCATTCTCGGGCACGAGCTATTCGCCCAAGATCGGCACCGGCGTCGGCCTGCGCTGGCGTTCGCCGGTCGGCATGGTGCGCTTCGATCTCGGCGTGCCGCTGCGCGAGCCCAAGGACGGCGTGCAGATCCACCTCGTCATAGGACCCGACCTGTGAAGCGCGCGCTGAAATGGCTGGCGCTGCTGCTGGCGGTGCTGATGTTCGTCGTCATCGGGGCGGCGTTCTGGCTGCTGCGCACCGAATCGGGCCTGCATTTCGCGCTCGACCGCGCAGTGGCGGCAACCGGCGGCAAGCTCGCGATCGGCACCAGCGAAGGCAGCCTGGCCGGTCCGCTGGTGCTGCGCGAGGTGCGCTGGCGCGATACCGGCGTCGACGTGCGGGTCGGCCGCGTCACGCTCGACGTCGCGCCGCTGGCGCTGCTGGGCAAGGTCGCCCATATCGAGAACCTCGAAGTGGCCGATGTCGTCGTCGCCACGACGACACAGCCGCCGCAGCCCGCACCGCCGGCCGCCGAACCGTTCTCGCTGCAGCCGCCGATCGACATCCGGCTCGATCGTCTGCTCGTGGAGCGTGTGCGCGTGAATCAGGACGGCGCCGACGTGTTCGAGGCCGACCGCTTCGCGACGGCGGCGCGCTGGACCCGCGCCGAGCTGGCCGTGCAGCAGCTGATGCTGCGCGCCAGGCAGGGCGAGGTCGATTTCGACGCGCAGGCCAGCACGGCCGGCGACGACCGCGGCCAGGCCAACGGCCGCTTCCGCTGGCAGGTCGACGGCACCGACTACGCCGGCACGATAGAGGCGGCCAGCGACGGCAAGCTGCCGACCGCGACCGTGCAACTGCAGCAGCCCGTGGCGATCCGCGCCGACCTCGCGGCCGAAGCGTCCAACCTGCCGCTGCGGGAACGCTGGTGGCAGCTCAAGCTCAGCGCCGGGCGCTTCGCGCTGGAGCGCCTGCTCAAGCAGCCGCCGCTGCGCAGCGTGGGCCTGGAGCTCCACGCACGCTTCAACACGAAGGAAGGCCATGTCACCGGTCACGTCGATCTCGACGACTACCGCGTCGTGCTCGATCCGGCCGACTACGCGCTGGCCGAAGACGCCCTGACCGTGCGCACCCTGTCGCTGACCTCGCCGAACGTGCCCGGCGCGATCAGCCTGAGCGGCACCGTGCCGCTGAAGGAAACCGGCAAGGCCAATCTCGATCTGGTCTGGAAGGACCTGCTGCTGCCGGCCGCGCTGGCCGGTCAGGAGCTGGCGAGCCACGGCACGGTCAACCTCAGCGGTTCGGCGCAGCAGTACACGCTGGCCGGCTCGCTGCAGCTCGGCCCGCCGGGGCAGCCGGTCGATGTCACCGTGGCGCTGGACGGCACCGACACGGCCATCACGCTGAAGCAATTGCGCCTGCAGCAGCGCAACGCCGGCAAACCGGCCGGCTCGCTCGATGCGAGCGGCGACATCACCTTGAAGCCCGTGCTCGGCTGGAAGCTCGGCGCGAAAGCCGACCGGCTCGACCCCGGCGCGTTCGCAAAAGACTGGCCCGGCGCACTGAATCTCTCGCTCGTGACCGAAGGCCAGAAGACTGAGGCCGGCGTCACGACGACCCTGAAGATCGACCGCCTAGACGGCACCCTGCGCCAGCGTCCGGTCAGCGGCAAGGCCGACCTGCGCATCGCGCCGGAATTCGTCGTCGACGGCACGTTGAACCTCGCCTCGGGTGCGAGCACGGTGAGCGTGCAGGGCCGCGGCGGCGCGCAGACCACCGACGCGCAGATCGGCTTCAGCGTCGCCTCGCTGGCCGATCTGCTGCCGCAGGCCGCCGGCAAGCTCAAGGGACAGTTCCAGCTCAAGGGCAAGTGGCCGGCGCTCGGGCTGACCGGCAAGGCCGATGGCCAGGGCCTGGCCTACGATGGCAATCGCGCGAACTCGCTGGAACTGACGCTCGACGTCGCCGACATCCAGGCGCCGCGCGGCCAGGTCGATCTGCTCGCGACCGGCGTCAGTGCCGGCGGCCAGTCCTTCGATCGCATCAGCCTGGACGGCAAGGGCGACCGCGACGCGCACGAAATCGCCTTCAGTGCGCACGGCACGGCGCTGTCGGCGCAATTGCAGCTGCGCGGCGCACTCAAGGACAGCCACTGGAACGGCAGTCTGAATACCTTGACCCTCGCGCTGAAGGATCAGCCCGAATGGCGTCTGGAACAGCCGGCTGCGCTGGCCTATGCCGACGGCGCGGCCAGGCTCGGCGAGCTGTGCCTCACTGCCCAGGGACCGCGCCTGTGCCTGTCCGGCGCCCAGGCTGCCGACGGCAGCGCCGAAGGCCGCTATCGCATCGAACGCCTGCCGGTCGCGATGATCGCGGCGATCGCCTCGCCCGACGCGACGTTCAAGCTCGACGGCGAAATCAACGGCGACGGCGAGGTGAAGCGCAGCGCGCAGGGCGCGCTGAACGGCACGGCGAAGATCGCCTCGGCCCAGGGCCGCATCGCCTATCCGGACCGTCCCGAGCAGCCGCTGCTGAGCTACGACGACCTCGCCGTCGACGCGAGCTTCGCACCCGAAGCACAACGCATCGTCGTGCAGGGCAAGCTGTCCGACGGCGGCCGCATCGACGGCCAGATCGCCGTCAGCGGCGCCGATCAGCAGCTCTCGGGCCAGATCCAGCTCGGCCTCGGCAGCCTGGCGTTCGTCGAACTCGTCAGCACCGAAGTCGCCAATACCAAGGGCCGCGTCGACGGCAGCCTGGCGTTCGCCGGCACGGTGGCCGCACCGATCGTCAGCGGCCGCATCCTGCTCGCGGACTTCGCGACCGAAGTGCCGGCCGCAGGGCTCAAGCTCACCGACGGCAAGATCCAGATCGACCTGGACGCACAGCAGCAGTTCGCCGTCAGCGGCGGCATCGCCTCGGGCGGCGGCCGCCTGGAAGTCAGCGGCAGCGGCGGCCTCGCCGCGGACGCGCCGCTGCAGATCACGATCGCCGGCAAGGATTTCCTCGCCGCCGACATTCCGGCCGCACACGTGCTGGTCTCACCCGAGCTCAAGCTGCGCCGTGACGCGCAGGGCCTCTACGCCAGCGGCGAAGTCGGCATGCCCAGGGCCGACATCGACCTGACCAAGCTGCCCGGCGGCGGCGCGGCCAAGCGCTCGCCCGACGTCGTCGTGGTCGACGCCGAGACCACCCAGAGCCAAGGCTCGCTGCCGATCACCGCCGACGTCACCCTGCGTCTCGGCGACAGCGTCAAGCTCAAGGGCTTCGGCCTGGACGGCAAACTCGACGGCCAGCTCGTCGTCGTCGAGCGCCCGGGCCGCCAGACCACCGGCCGCGGCGAGATCCGCGTCGGCGGCACGTACAAGGCCTATGGCCAGGACCTCAAGATCCAGACCGGCCGCCTGCTGTTCGCCGGCACGGCGATCGACAACCCCGGCCTCGACATCAAGGCAGCGCGCGAACTCAAGGACGTGACCGCCGGCCTGCGCGTGCAGGGCACGGCCCAGGTGCCGGTGCTGACCGTGTATTCCGAGCCGGCGATGGAGCAGTCCGAAGCGCTGTCCTACCTGATCACCGGCCGCCCGCTGTCGGCGCTGAAGAGCGGCGAAGGCGATCTCGTCGGCGCCGCCGCACAGGCGCTCGGCTCGGCCACCGGCGACCTGCTCGCCAAGAGCATCGGCGCACGCCTGGGCGTCGACGCCTCGGTCAGCGACAACGCCGCCATCGGCGGCGCCGCGTTCACGGTCGGCAAATACCTGTCGCCGAAGCTGTACCTCAGTTACGGCGTCGGCATCTTCACGCCGGGCGAAGTCATCACCCTGCGCTACAAGCTGTCGCGGCTCTGGGAGCTCGAGGCGCAGAACGCGACGACGGAGAATCGCGCGGGCCTGAACTATCGCCTGGAGAAATAGCGCGGCGACGCGCAGCAGCCGGCGCAGGACAATCCGATGCGGCAATCACCAGTAGCCACCGTCGCACCGGAGCTTGCCGGAGCGGCCGCCGCAGAACCGAGCGCAGCCGCGCCTCGCCCGCTTGATCGGTATTCCGGATCCCGCCACATGCCACGCTGCCGAGCCAGCATCGCCGATTTCGTTCCACATCCGCGCTATGGCACGACGCCGGTGCGCTCCGGATTCAAGATCCCCGAGAGCGAGCTTCGGCGCAGCTACTGGCGCCTGAGCAGCGACGTGCTGTTTCCGGAAACGGCACTGCCCGCGGATACGAGCAAACAGAACTACGCCGTCTTTCCGCGCGCCTGCTATGTGGACGTGGCGAGGACCTGCCGCAGCTGCACGCGCCGCTTCATCTTCTTTGCCAGGGAACAGCGGTACTGGTTCGAGACCCTGCGGTTCTTCGTCGACGCCGATTGCGTGCAGTGTCCCGAATGCCGTCGAACCGCGCATGCCCTCAAGCGCCGGCTCCGGCGCTACGCCGACCTGCGCGCGAAAGCCTCGCTGACGGACGCGGAGCTGCATCGTCTCGTCGACGACGCGCGCTATCTCCTCGAGCACGGAACCCTGAAGAATGCCGCCACCGTCGGCGCGATCAAGAATCTGGCATTGAAGCGGATTCCCCGCTATCGCGGAGTTCCCGCGTTGATCGCCGCGCTCGGCGCAACACGCCGGTGACTCCGTTCCACATCCCGCCGCAGCCATGACGACACCCGACCAGCTCCACTGGAAACTCGATCTCGACACGGTCGACTGGGACGCCCTGTCCCATCTCTATCGCATCGCGCCGCTCGGCGAGAAAAAGCCCGACGACCTGCGCGTCTCCTTCGGCAACAGCCGCTACACCTGCCTGGTCTTCGACGGCGACGTTCTCGTCGGCGCCGGCCGCGCGCTCGCCGATGGTGTCGACTGCAGCTATCTCTGCGACGTCGCCGTGCATCCGGACTACCAGGGCATCGGCCTGGGCAAGGCCCTCATCGAACGCCTGCGCGACCTGTCGGCCGGACATCGCAAGATCATTCTCTATGCGAACCCCGGCAAGGAAGGGTTTTACGCGAAGCTGGGATTCCGCCGGATGCGCACGGCCATGGCGATATTCGCGAACCAGCAGCGCGCCGCGGAAACCGGCCTGATCGAGAACGACTGACTGCAGGCCTCGGCGGCGTACAGGGCGGCCTGCCTGCTTCCCGAAAAGGCGGCGAGGACCGCCGCCTTTCGCCCCTCGCGCCGCTAGAACCGTCGCTCGCCGACTTCGAGCTCGTCCTCGTGGCAGTAGAAAAACACCTTGCGGCTCAGGTTATGCAGCACGAACACGTCGTCCCTCGCAGGCAGGAACAGGTTCCTCCAGTTCTCGAGAAAGACCGCGCTGTCGAGCACGCAGACACTTCGGCGTCCGAACACGATCTGCACGGTCCCGCTGTCGGGAAAGCGCTCGGCGAGCCAGGCGCGGGCGATCGACGGGCTATGGACGTCGTGATGTTCGATCCCCGCCACCGTCTCCGGCTCCAGACCGTAGTGCTGCGAACTGTAGAACTTCGCCGCATACGCGTCTGCGCTGGCCGCCTTGGGCCTGTCCAGCCAGCGCGCGCTGAGTCCGAGCTTTTCCAGGTGCCGGCGTCGGTGAATATCCATCTGCGCTCCAGTGCTGCGAGATCAGTGCCGCTGCGGCAGGCCAACACCGGCCGGTCCATTCGCCAGCGCGCGCGCCTGCGGAAACCGTATCGTCGCCGTCGTGCCCTTGCCCAGCACGCTGGTCAGTTCCAGCGGCCAGCCGAAGCGGTCGGACAGGCGCTTGACGATGGTCAGACCGACGCCGTGGCCGCCGCGCGGATTGCGGTCGGCGTGGAAGAACGGCGTGAACACATGGGCCAGATCGTCGTCGCTCATGCCTACGCCGGTGTCGTGCACGCGCACGTAGTCGGTGCCGACGGTCACGACGACGCGGCCTTCCTCGGTGTAGTGGCAGGCGTTGCGCAGCAGGTTGCCGAGCATGACCGACAGCACCCGCGGCGAGGCGTGCAGCGAGAAGCGGCCTTCGTGGCGCAGGAACAGCTGCACGGGCTTGTTGTCGAGCAGCGGGCGCACGCGTTCGGTTTCTTCCTCCACGAGCGCGTCGATCTCGAAATCCTCCACGGGCAGGCCCGTGTCGGATTCGCGCGCGAGGATCAGGAAGGCTTCGATCAGCGCTTCCATGTCGCGCGTCGCGCTGCGGATGCGGCCGACGGAACGGCGCGCGAACGCGGTCAGCTGCTCCTCGTCCTCGAGCACGTCGGCGGCGACCTTGATCACGGTCAGCGGACTGCGCAGCTCGTGACTGGCGTCGCGTGTGAAATTGCGCTCGCGCTCGACGAAGGACTCGATGCGCGTGGCGAAACCGTGCAGCGCGCCGGCCAGCACGCGCACGTCGCGGTCGGTCTCGCCGGGCACATGCTCGATGTTCAGCGCGCCGAGGTCCGGCGACTTGGGATCCCAGTCGCGCACGATGTTGGCCAGCGCGACCACCGGCGAACGCGCGCGGCGCGAGGCGCGGTAGGTCAGCCAGGTCGCGAGATAGATGATCAGCAGCACCGCGGTCAGCGGCACGAAGCCGAACAGGAACGCGAGCCGGTGCACCTGCTCGCGGCGGAAGACCAGCAGCAGCCGGCCGGACTCGCCGTCGCTGACGTAGACGAGTTCGTCGATGCCGGAGCGGCGCAGGCGATGGAAGCCCGGGCCCAGCGGCAGCAGTTCGGCCGGCAGCGGCGCCGGCGCGTCGCGGCTGACCAGATAGCCGCGCATGTTGTAGGTATCCGGCGGCGCCATGCCGGGCTGTTCGGCGGCGCGCCGGAAATAGTGCTGCGCCTCGTCGCGCAGCGCGCGGCGTATCAGCAGGTCTTCGAGTATGGCTGCCGCGCCGTACACGCCGACGAGCGCCGCGCAGCTGATCGCGGCGAGCTGCAATATGAACACGGCCCAGACCTTGCGCCGCGCGCCCCCGGACGCCCGCATGGATCAATGCGCCTGACTGCTCGCCGCCAGTTCCGCGTCGAGATCGGCGAGGCGGTAGCCCGCGCTGTGTATCGTGTGCAGCAGCTGCTGCTGGAACGGCTTGTCGATGATCTTGCGCAGGTTGTACAGGTGCGAGCGCAGGGTGTCGGAGTCGGGCAAGGTGTCCCCCCAGATCTCGCGCTCGATATCGCGGCGGCTGACCACGCGCGGCGACTCGCGCATCAGTATCGTCAGCAGCTTGATGCCGATCGGCGAAACGACGAGTTCATGGCCGCCGCGGGTCAGGCGCAGGGTCGCGGTGTCCAGCACGAGGTCGGCCACCTTGAGCACCTCGGCGCTGACCAGGCGGCGGTCGCGGCGGATCAGCGCGCGCACGCGCGCTTCGAGTTCGCGGATCTCGAACGGTTTCACGAGGTAGTCGTCGGCGCCGGCATCCAGCCCGACGAGCTTGTCGTCGAGCGTGTCGCGCGCGGTCAGCATGAGCACGGGCGTGGACTTCTTCGCTTCGTTGCGCAGGCGCCGGCACAGGTCGATGCCGTCCATGCCCGGCAGCATCAGGTCGAGCACGATGACGTCGTAGCTGTTGTTCGTCGCCAGCCGCAGGCCGGTCAGGCCGTCGGTCGCGTAGTCGATACCGTAGCCGCGACGTTCGAGGTATTCGCCGACCATCTCGGCGATGCCGCGGTTGTCTTCGATCAGAAGGATCAGGCCCGCCGGCTCTTCGCGCTGCTTCATGTCGCCCCCATACCCGTTCTTCACATTTGTGAAGGTTCGTCAGCCCCAGGTGACGCCGGCGTGAAGCCGGCACCGACGGCGGCCGGCCCGTGCGCCGCCGCGTCCGAGCCGGACTGCGGCCACCCCGCAGTGCGGCGCCGGTGCCGCGCTACAGCTCGCCCTTGAGCACCGGCCAGACGTTGTCGAGCAGGCGCGGCTGGCCCTGCGCGTTCGGATGCAGGCCGTCGTCCTGCATCAGTTCCGCGTCCAGCGCGACGCCTTCCAGCAGGAACGGGACCAAGGGCACATTGAATTCCCCGGCCAGATCCCGATACATCGCCCGCAGGCCGTCGCGGTACTGCGGGCCGTAGTTGACCGGCAGCTCGATGCCGATCAGCACGGCGCGCGCTTTCGTCTCGCGGACCTGGGTCAACAGCCTGGCAAGGTTGGCGCGGATCTCGGTCAGCGGCAGCCCGCGCAGGCCGTCGTTGGCGCCGAGCTCGATCAACACCAGGCCCGGCGCGTGCTCCTTCAGCAACGCCGGCAGCCGGGCCAGGCCGCCGGCCGTGGTTTCGCCGCTGATCGAGGCATTGATCACGCGGCGCGGCGCGGCCGATGCATCGAGGCGCTGCTGCAGCAGGGTGACCCAGCCCGCTTCGGGCGCGATGCCGTGGGCTGCGGAAAGGGAGTCGCCGAGCACGAGCACCTTGCCGTCCGCAGCCAGGACGACCGTCGGACACAACGTTGAAAAAATCAAGAAAACTACAAAAAGGAACCGCCGCATGTCGCCATCCGCCGAAGTCGCACTGAGTGCCCGCGATGTTAGCAAAGCCGTTTCCGGGCCCGACGGCCGGCTGCAGATCCTCGACGGCGTCAGTCTGGTGGTGCCGGCCGGCGAATCGCTGGCCATCGTCGGTGCGTCGGGTTCGGGCAAGACCACCCTGCTCGGCCTGCTCGCCGGCCTGGACAACCCCGACAGCGGCGAGATCGTGCTGGCCGGCCAGGCCCTGAATCGCCTCGACGAGGAAGCGCGCGCGGCGCTGCGCCGGCGTCGCGTCGGCTTCGTGTTCCAGAGCTTCCACCTGCTGCCGGCGCTGACTGCCGAGGAAAACGTCATGCTGCCGCTGGAGCTCGAAGACGGCGGCGACGCGCAGACCGCCGCGCGCGAGGCGCTGGCCGCGGTCGGCCTCGCACAGCGCCTGCATCACTATCCAAGCCAGCTGTCCGGCGGCGAGCAGCAGCGCGTCGCGATCGCGCGCGCCTTCGTGCACGGACCGGGCCTGCTGTTCGCCGACGAGCCGACCGGCAACCTCGACGCACGCACCGGCCACACGGTCAGCGACCTGCTGTTCGAGCTCAACCAGGCCCGCGGCACCACCCTGATACTGGTCACCCACGACATGAACCTGGCCCGGCGCTGCCGCCACGTCGTCCGCCTGGACGGCGGCCGCCGCGTGGAAGACGCCGCATGAACATCGTCCGCTTCGCCGCCCGTTCGCTGCGCCGCGAGTTCCGCCACGGCGAGCTGCGCACCCTCGCCGCGGCGCTGGTGCTCGCGGTGGCCGCGCTGACCGCCGTCGCGACCCTGGGCCAGCGCGTCGAGCGCGCCATCCTGGCCAGCGCGGCCGAACTGATCGGCGGCGATCTCGGCGTCGCCGGACGGCGTGCGTTCGCGCCGGAATTCGCCGCGCAAGCGCAGCGCCTGGGCCTGCGCCACAGCATCAGTGCCGAATTTCCGAGCGTCGTGTTCGCCGCCGGCAAGAGCCAGCTCGCCCAGGTCAATGCCGCCGACGCGAACTATCCGCTGCGCGGCGAACTGCGCGTGCGCGAGGCCGACGGCAGCGAACGCACGGTAGCCGCGCCGGCCGCCGGCACGGTCTACGCCGACGGCCTGCTGCTCGTATCGCTGGGCCTGAAGCCCGGCGACACGCTGGAACTCGCGGGCCGGCCGCTGCGCGTGGCCGGCGAGATCCTGCGCCAGCCCGACGGCGGCCAGCTGTTCGCGCTCGCGCCGCGGCTGATCGTCGCGCTGGCCGACGCGCAGGACAGCGGCTTGCTCGGCCTGGGGTCGCGCGCGCGGCACAAGCTCATGCTGGCCGGCGATCCATCGGCGCTGGCGCGCTTCCAGGACTGGGCCAGGCCGCAGCTCAAGGACGGCGCGCAACTCGTGACCGTGGCCGAGGCGCAGCAGAACCTGCGCAGCGCGTTCGAGCGCGGCGAATCCTTCCTGCGCCTGGCCGCGCTGCTGTCGGCGCTGCTCGCCGGCATCGCCGTGGCGCTGGCTGCGCAGCGCTATGCGCGGCGCAAGACCGACGAAGTCGCGCTGCTGCGCGCGCTGGGTCTGGGCAAGCAGCGCGTGCTCGCAAGCCTGAGCCTGACCGTACTGCTGCTCGGCCTGCCGGCCTGCCTGCTCGGTGCCGGCCTGGGCCTGGCGCTGCAGCAAGGCGTGCTGACCTATGCGGGCAATCTGCTGCCGGCAGCTGCGCCGCCGCCCAGCCTGCAACCGGCGCTCGCGGCGATCGCGGTCGGCCTGGCCGTGCTCGTCGGCTTCGCCCTGCCGCCGCTGGCGCGCCTGCGCGACGTGCCGCCGATGCGCGTGTTCCAGCGCGCGATCGCGCTGCGTCCGCGCCGCTTCGATCTGCTCTACCTGCTGCCGCCGCTGGTCGCGTTCGGCCTGATCGCAAGCCAGAGCAGCAGTAGCGCCATCGCCTCGGCCCTGGCCGGCAGCCTGCTCGGCGTGACCGCAGCCACCGTCGTCATCGGCCTCGTGCTGATCGCGCTGCTGCGCCGCGTCGGCCGTCGTCTGCCTGGCGCGCTGCGCTTCGGTCTGGCCAATCTCGCACGCCGCCGCAGCCTGAGCCTGATCCAGGCCACGGCGCTCGCGCTGAGCTTCACTGCCTTGCTGCTGCTGGCCGTCGTCGGTCCGGGTCTGCTCGCCGCCTGGCGCGCCGACCTGCCGCCGCAGACGCCGAACCAGTTCCTGCTGAACCTGCAGCCCGAACAGCGCGCCGGTGTCGAGCAGCGCCTGCTCGACCTGGGCGCCAGGAACCTCAACGTGCAGCCGCTCGCGGTGGCCAAGCTCGTCGCGATCAACGGCGCCGCGCCGCGCGTGGAGGATTACGCCGACCGCCGCGCGGCCGGCTGGATCAACGGCGAGACGCGGCTGTCCTGGAGCGACACCCTGCCCGCGTCCAACACCGTGCAGGCCGGCAGCTGGTTCGACGGCAAGGCCAGCGAGCCGCAGGTGTCGATCGAACGCGTCTGGGTCGACATGCTGCACCTGAAGCTCGGCGACACCTTGAGCTTCACGATCGGCGAACGGGCGATCACCGCGCGCGTCAGCAGCATCCGCGAAGCCGACTGGACCTCGTTCCGGGTCAATTTCTTCGTGCTGCTCGATCCGGCCAGCGCGGCCGGACTGCCGCACAGCCTGATCGCGAGCTACTGGCTGCCGGCCGAGCGCAGCGCGGATCTGCGCGCGGTCTCGCGCGAGTTTCCGAACCTGTCGATGATCGACATCAACGCCGTGCTCGACCGCGTGCGCGACATCATCGACCGGGTCAGCAGCGCGGTCATGGCGGTGCTCGGCTTCAGCCTGATCGCCGGCCTGCTCGTGCTGGTCGCCGCGCTCAACGTCAGCGCCGAGGAGCGCCGCTTCGAGACCGCGATGCTGCGCACCCTCGGCGCGCGCCGCGGCCAGCTGCTCGCGACCGTGCTCGGCGAGTTCGCGCTGCTCGGCCTGATCGCCGGTCTGATCGCCGCGATCGGCGCGGCCGCGGCCGGACTGTCGCTGGGCCACGCCGTGTTCCGCATCAACTGGACGCCGCCGCTGCTGCCGTTCGCCGCCGGCGTGCTCGCCGCAGTCGCGCTCGTGACCGTCGCCGGCTGGCTCGGCACGCGCGGCATCGCGCGGACCTCGCCGCTGCTGGTGCTGCGCAAGGAGTAGCCGGATCGCAGGCCCTCCTGCGGCTGCGCCGGTGGAGGGCCGTCCGCCAAACGGCACCGCCGGATTCGCCGCTGGCGGTACGCGTCATTCGCTCGCACGAGGCAATAGACTTGCCGCTTTGCGCGCCCGTCGCCGCGCCTTCGGAGATCCGCATGAGTCAGCCCCGCATCGCCCTGGCCACCGCCGCTGCCGCACGCGCGCTGGATGAAGACCTGCCGCCGCTGGTCGAGGCACTGACGCGCGCCGGCGCTCACGTGGACGTGCTGGACTGGGACGATGCGGCGGCCGACTGGGGCGCGCAGGATCTGGCCGTGCTGCGCTCGACCTGGGACTACACCGACCGGCTCGCCGAATTCCTGGCCTGGGTCGATCGCGCGGCAGCGCAGACCACCCTGCTGAATCCGCCGGCGATACTGAGCTGGAATACCGACAAGCACTACCTCGGCGAGCTCGCCGCGCAGGGCATCGCGACGGTGCCCAGCACCTTCGTCGAACCCGGCATGGACGCGGCCGCGGCGCTGCAGCGTTTCGTCGACGGGCATGCCGACGGCGCGACCTTCGAGTTCGTGGTCAAGCCCTGCGTCGGCGCCGGTTCGCGCGATGCGCAGCGTCATGGCCTGGACCGCAGCGACGCCGCGCTGGCGCACATGCAACGCCTGCTCGACGCCGGCCGCAGCGTGCTGCTGCAGCCGTATCTGGCCCGCGTGGACGCCCACGGCGAGACCGCGCTGCTCTGGTTCGACGGTGAATTCAGCCACGCCATACGTAAGGGTCCGCTGCTGCGTCGCGGCGACGGTCCGACGCGCGCGCTGTTCGCCGCGGAGCACATCACCGCGCGCGAACCGACCGCCGCCGAGCTCGCGCTGGCCCGGGCCACCCTGGCCGCGATCCCGTCGCCGCAGCCGCTGCCGTATGCCCGCGTCGACCTGATCCAGGACGATGCCGGCGCGCCGCGGCTTCTGGAGCTGGAACTCAGCGAGCCCTCCCTATTCTTCGGCTTCGGTGCGGGTTCGGCCGACCGCTTCGCGGCAGCCCTGCTGGCCCGCGCGCAAGCTGTCCGGACCAGCCGGCCTGCCGCCTCTGCGGCGGCGCGGTAGAATCCCTGACTTTCCGCCCTGCGGCTGCGGCCGCTTTCCCTGGTCCATTACGGAATCCGCTGCATGAAGATCCTCGTCGGCTACAAGCGCGTTGTCGATTACAACGTGCGCATCCAGGTCAAGCCGGACGGCTCCGGCGTCGTCACCGAAGGCGTCAAGCTGTCGCCGAACCCGTTCGACGACATCGCCCTGGAAGAAGCGCTGCGCCTGCGCGAGAAAGGCGTCGCGACCGACGTCGTCGTCGCGACCATCGGCCCGGCCGACTGCCAGGCCCATCTGCGCAACGGCCTGGCCATGGGCGCGAACCGCGCCATCCACGTGGTCACCAGCCAGGCCGTGCAGCCGCTGACCGCGGCGCGCACCCTGCTCAAGCTCATCGAGAAAGAACAGCCGGACATCGTCATCCTCGGCAAGCAGGCCATCGACGACGACTGCAACCAGACCGGCCAGATGCTGGCCGCGCTGTGGAACCGCCCGCAGGCCACCTTCGCCTCCAAGGTCGAGATCAACGGCAGCAGCGCCCGCGTCACGCGCGAAGTCGATGCCGGCCTGGAAGTCATCGACGTGGACCTGCCGGCCGTGATCACGACCGACCTGCGCCTCAACGAGCCGCGCTTCATCAAGCTGCCGGACATCATGAAGGCCAAGTCCAAGCCGCTGGAGACGATCCCGCTGGAATCGCTGGCCGTCGAATCGGGCGACCATCTGAAGACCACGGCCTATGCCGCGCCCGCCAAGCGCAGCAAGGGCGTCATGGTCAAGGACGCGGCCGAACTCGTCGCGCTGCTGAAGACCAAGGGCCTGGTTTGATTCCCCCGCGCCGGCGCCTGCCGCGTTCCGCGCAGCGCCGCGCCCACTACGGAAGAAGCTCATGAGCAAAGTTCTGATCGTCGCCGAGCACCTCAACGGCAAGCTCAATTCCAGCACCGCGCGCTGCGTGACCTGCGCCAAGGCGTTCAACGCCGGCAGCGTCACCGTGCTCGTGCTGGCCGATGCGCCCGAGGCGATCGCCGCCGAAGCCGCCGCGATCGCCGGCGTCGACAAGGTGCTGACCATCGCCAATCCCGCCAACGCCCATCCGATCGCCGCGGTCTACGCGCCGCAGGTCGTCGCCGCGGCGCAGGGCTACAGCCACGTGCTCGCTCCGTCGACCACGTTCGGCAAGGACCTCGCCCCGCGCATCGCCGCGCTGCTCGGCGTGGCCCAGGTCTCCGACATCGCCGAAGTCCTCGGCGCGCACAGCTTCAAGCGGCCGATCTACGCCGGCAACGCGATCATCACGGTCGAGGCGCCGGCCGACGCGACCCTCGTCGCGACCGTACGCACGGCCTCGTTCGCAGCGGCTGCAGCCGGCGGATCGGCCACGATCGAAGCGCTGAGCGTCAGTGTCGAACTGCCCACGCATACGCGCTTCGTCGAGCTGCAGCAGGGCAAGAGCGATCGCCCGGACCTGCAGAGCGCCAGCCGCGTGGTATCCGGCGGCCGCGGCGTCGGCTCGGCCGAGAACTTCGCCGTGATCTACAAGCTGGCCGACAGGATCGGCGCCGCGGTCGGCGCTTCGCGCGCGGCCGTCGACGCCGGCTACGTGCCCAGCGATCTGCAGGTCGGCCAGACCGGCAAGATCATCGCGCCGGAGCTGTACATGGCCATCGGCATTTCGGGCGCCATCCAGCATCTGACCGGCATCAAGGACGCGGGCACCATCGTCGCGATCAACAAGGACGGCGAAGCGCCGATCTTCGAGATCGCCGACATCGGCCTCGTCGGCGACCTGTTCACCCTGGTGCCGGAAATCGAAGCCGCGCTGGGCTGAAACCCAGCCGTCATCCGGCG
Source organism: Lysobacteraceae bacterium SCN 69-320 (assembly GCA_001725155.1). GTDB lineage: Bacteria > Pseudomonadota > Gammaproteobacteria > Xanthomonadales > Rhodanobacteraceae > Tahibacter. The sequence goes on from MEFP01000005.1 coordinate 113,198, forward strand.
AAAAGGCCCGCCTCGCGCGGGCTTTTTCGTCTGGCCGCGCGTGGACGGCGCCCGGCCGCAGACATGTCCTCCGGCAGTCGCCGCTGCCGCCATCGCCGCGTAAGCTGCGGCACCTTTTTGCCTGACCGTCCCATGCGCTCTCGCAACATCCTGCTGCCGCTGCTCGCCCTTTCCACTATGCCGGCGGCCGCGGCGACGCTGACCATCGACGGCAGCATCACTGAGGAACAGTGGCGCGACGCGCACGTGTTCCGCGACTTCAAGCGCACGCAGCCCTATACCCTGGACGCGGCCTCGGTCGTGACCGAGGCGCGCATGCTGTCCACGCCCGAAGGCATCGCGTTCGCTTTCCGCTGCGAGCAGCCGGCCGGCTTCACGCGGATCAAGCCGTTCACGCCGCGCGACCGCATCCGCAACGCCGACCGGGTCAACGTCAACATCGACTTCGACGCCGACGGCAAGGTCGGCTACAACTTCACGGTGTCGCTGTCGGACTCGATCGAAGACGCGATCATCACCGAGGAAAACCAGTTCAACACCGACTGGGACGCCGACTGGCAGCACGCCGTGCAGGAAGACGACACGGGCTGGAACGTCGAGATCCTGCTGCCGTGGACGATCGCGAGCATGCGCGGCAGCGACACGCCTACGCGCACGGTCGCCGTGCAGGTCGACCGCGTGCTGGCCGAACGCAGCGAGCGTTCGGCGCTGCCGCCGGCGTTCTACGGCAACCCGGTCTACCTGTCGGCGTTCGATCGCATCGCGATCCCGCAGCACCGCGCGCAGATCCTCGATCTGTTTCCCTACGTCTCGGCGCTGTACGACGTGAAGAATCCCGGCAGCGAATTCCGCGCCGGCGCCGACCTGTTCTGGAAACCCAGCGGCGACTTCCAGCTGACCGCGACGGTCAATCCGGACTTCGGCCAGGTCGAATCCGACGAACTCGTCGTCAACTTCGACGCGATCGAAACCTTCTATTCGGACAAGCGCCCGTTCTTCACCGAGAACCAGGCGCTGTTCGACCTGCGCAGCGCACCGGACGGCGTGCTGTTCTACACGCGCCGCGTCGGCGCGGCCTCCGACGACGGCAGCGGCCGCGCGGCCGACATCGCCGCGGCGGTCAAATTCAACGGTGCGGCCGGCGCTCTCAAGTACGGCGCGTTCCTGGCCGACGAAGACGGCGAGGCCGGCCGCCGCTTCGCCGCGGGCCGCCTGCTCTACGATCTGGGCGACTCCAGCAACATCGGCGTGCTCGTCACCTCGGTGGACCGGCCGGCGCTGGATCGCCGTGCCGACGTGCTGGCCAACGACTGGCGCTGGCAACTGTCGCCGTGGCTGCGCCTGGAAGGCCAGCTGCTGCTGTCGCAGATCGAGCAGAGCCGGCAGACCGCGCGCGACAGCGGCGGCGTACTGCGCCTGACCGCAATGCCCAGCGACCAGCTGCAGCACACGGCCATCCTGACCCATCTCGGCAGCGCGCTGGATTTCAACGACGCGGGCTACATGCCGCGCAACAATTTCAATCGCGCGTCCTGGCAGACCAGCTACAAGCGCAGCGATCTGCCGGCCGACTCGGCCACCGCCGCGATCACCTGGAAGGCGATCGGCGTCTATCGCGCCAACGACGACGGCGACCGTCTGACACCGTACGGCTATCTGACGCGCACGGCCGAGCTGCGCGCCGGCGGCAGCTACATCCTCGAAGTCGGCGGCGACGGCAGCGGCTACGACGACCAGATCGCGCGCGGCAACGGCAAGGTCTGGCGCGACGCGCGCGAGTCGCTGTTCGCCGAGTACAACAGCGCGCGCCGCGGCCGCTGGCAATACACGCTCGGCGCCTGGCTGCTGCAGGAGGGCGTGAGCGGCCGCGCGCTGCAGCTCGAATCCGAACTGAGCTACAGCGTCAGCGACCGCATGACGATAGACGGCGAGATCTCGCCGCGCTGGAGCCGCGACTGGCTGATCTGGACCGGCGACGACCGCCTGGCGAGCTACCGGCGCACGAAGTGGTCCACCGCGGTGAACGTCAACTGGTTTCCGAAGCCGCGCCACGAACTGCGCGCGAAACTGCAATGGTTCGCGGTCGACGCCCACGACGGACGCAGCTATCGCGTCGGCGAACACGGCCGCCTGCGTCCCGATGCGACGGTTGCCGACGATTTCAACGTCAACACCTTCGGCGTACAGCTGCGCTACCGCTATGAACTTGGTCCGCAGTCGGAGTTCTATCTGGTCTACAGCCGCGGCGGCGAGGAACGGCATGAACGCCACCACGACAGCGGCGACCTGTTCCTCGACGCGTTGAGTTTGCGTGATGCGGATCAAGTTCTGGCGAAGCTGCGTTATCGGTTCTGAGCCTTCGTTCGTCACATTGATGAACGTCGCCGCGGAACCGCGGGGGGGAAACCATCGTTCAGGCCGCCGCCAGCATTTCGCTGCGGCGGCTCTGGCACACTTCGCCGGGCAGCCGGGCTGCCGCGATGCCAGGTCTACACGGAAGACAGACAGGAACCTATGAAGAAGCCGATCTGGGAACCAGGCCCGGAGCGCGTAGAACGCGCCAACCTCAATCGCTTCGCGCGCTTCGCGCGCGAGCAGAGCGGCAACGAAGACCTGCGCGGCTACGCCGCGCTGTACGAATTCTCGATACGCCATCCCGAACGCTTCTGGCCGCTGGTCTGGGAGTTCTGCGGCATCCGCGCCAGCGGCACGTTTCACGAGACGCTGGTCGCCGCCGAGCACCCGGCCGACACGCGCTGGTTCCCGGGCATACGCCTGAACGTCGCGCAGAATCTGCTGCGCTTCCGCGACGAGCGCTGCGCGCTGGCCGCGCGCGACGCCGCCGGCGTCTGGCACGAGACCAGCTACGCGCAATTGCAGCAACAGGTCGCGCGCGTCGCGGCCGCGCTGCGCGCGCGCGGCGTCGGATCCGGCGATTACGTCGCCGGCCTGCTGCGCCACGGCAGCGAAGCCGTCGTCGCGATGCTGGCCAGCGTCGCGGTCGGCGCGACCTGGACGGCGCCGCCGCCGGCACGGGCCGCCGCCGTGCTGGCGCGGTTGCAGCCACGGCTGGTCTTCGTCGATGCGCAGTATCCGATCACGGCCGATACGGTGCCGAATGCCGCGATCGTCAGCGTCGGCGCGCGCCACGGCGAACACGCCAACTGGGACGATCTGCTCGCTGCGGATGCGCCGCCGCTGAATTTCGAGCTCGCCGGCTTCGAGCAGCCGCTCTACGCGCTCGCGCGCGAGGACGGCGAGATCAGCCTGCACTCGGCCGGCGGCACGCTGATCCAGCACCTCAAGGATCTCGTGCTGCAGGCCGATCTCAAGCGCGAGGATCGCGTGCTGCACGCGGCCGCACCGCATACGGGGTACTGGCACTGGCTGACCTCCGTGCTCGCGGTCGGAGCGACCGTCGTGCTGGCCGACGCGGACTTCGCGCTGGACCAGCCGGCCGCCTGGGATCTCGTCGACGAGCACGCCGTCAGTGTGCTCGCGACCGACACGGTGCAGCTGGCCGCATTCGCCGCCTCGCCGCTGCAGCCGCGCGAATCGCACAAGCTGCTGGGCCTCAAGACAGTGCTGGCGATCGGCGCCGCGCCGCCGCCGGCGGCGATCGAGGCAGTCTATGCGCGCATCAAGGACCGGCTGATGCTGTCGCTGTGCGGCGGCGATGCGGGCGGCCTGAGTTTCCTGGCGCTGGGCTCTCCACTGTTGCCGGTATATACCGACGAACTGCAGTGCCGCGGCCTCGGCATGCGCGTGGAGGTGCTGGCCGACGACGGCCGCGCCGTGAACGAACACTGCGGCACCCTGGCCTGTCTGGCACCGTTTCCGGGACTGCCGCTGGGCTTCGTCGACGATGACGACGAAGCACGCTTCCGCGCCTGCTATTTCGCCCAGCGCGCACAGGCCTGGTGCAGCGGCGAACAGGCCGTGCTGACGGCGCACGAAGGCCTGCAGTTCGCCGCATCCAGCGATCAGGAGCCCGCATGAGCCATTACGTCCATCCGCTGGGCTGCTGCGAAAGCAACCAGATCGGCGACCGCACGCGGGTCTGGGCCTTCGCCCACGTGCTGCCGGGCGCGCGCATCGGCGCCGACTGCAACATCTGCGACCATGTCTTCGTCGAGAACGACGTCGTCGTCGGCGACCGCGTCACGATCAAGTGCGGCGTGCAGCTCTGGGACGGCCTGCGCGTCGAGGACGACGTGTTCATCGGCCCGAACGCGACGTTCACGAACGATCCGTTCCCGCGCAGCAAGCAGTATCCCGAGGCGTTCGCACAGACCACGATAGGCCGCGGCGCGTCGATAGGCGCGAACGCGACGATACTGCCCGGCGTCGTCATCGGCCGCTACGCGATGATCGGCGCCGGTGCCGTGGTCACGCGCTCGGTGCCGCCGCATGCGATCGTCATGGGCAACCCGGCGCGCATCACCGGCTACGTGTCCTCGGCGCGGCAGCAGAGCAGCCGGCACGGCGGCGTCACGGCGTTTCCGCAGGAACCCGGCGTCATTGCGACCGAAGTGCGCGGCGTCACGCTGCACCGTCTGCGCCAGATCAACGATCTGCGCGGCAGCCTCAGCGTCGGCGAGTTCCCCGACGACATTCCGTTCCCGGTGCGGCGTTATTTCGTGATCTACGATGTGCCGAGCGCCGAGACGCGCGGCGAACATGCGCATCTGACCTGTCACGAATTCCTGATCTGCGTCAAAGGCAGCGTCGCGGTCGTCGTCGACGACGGCCAGCGCCGCCAGGAATTCCTGCTCGACCGGCCCGAACTCGGCCTGCACATGCCGCCGATGGTCTGGGGCATCCAGTACAAGTATTCCAGCGACGCGGTGCTGCTCGTGTTCGCCTCGCATCACTACGAGGCCGACGACTACGTGCGCGACTACGATCAGTTCGTCGCGCTGAAACAGGCCGCCGCCGGCTAGCGGCCGCCGCCCCAGAGCGGCGGCAGCACGCTGTCCGCAGCATTCGCCGCCGCCGGCTTCGTCCTGGCGAAGCCCGACGCGAACGCTGCGGCCAGACCCGGCGGCACAACGCCGCCGCCGGCGCCGTAGAGCACCGCCTGCAGCTGCGCGATCGCCTCGCGCTGGGCCGGTACCGTCAGCTGTGCGGCCAGTTCACCCAGATGCGCCGCGCGCAGACCTTCGCTGCGCGCCCAGGCCAGCAGGCGCTGCGCCGCGGCCGCCGCATTGCCGTCGGCGACCGCGCGCTCGAAGCTGCGCCGCGTCGGGCTGAACGCCGCCGCCGGCGCCGTGGGCACGGTGCGGCGCGGCAGACGCCGCAGCACCAGCAGCAGCACGGCCAGGGTCGCCAGCCACAGCACGAAACCGGCCGTCGCGGCCAGGCGCCAGAACACGGTCGCATCGGAGCCCGGCGCTGTCGTGTCGACCGCGGCCGGTTGCGACGCGGCCGGCGCGGCCGGAGCCGGAGCCGGAGCCGGCGCCGCGACGGCTTCGGCGACGTCGAGCGTGATCGCCTCGGTCGTGGCCTTGGCCGGCGTATCGTCGGCGGCGTTCCACCAGTCCAGGCTCAGCGCCGGAATTTCCAGCTTGCCGGCGCGCTTGGGCACGATCGCGAACTTGCGGCTGCGTTCGCCGACGATCCAGCCGGAGTTCTCGCGCGAGCGTGTGACGGATTTGTCCGGATACACCTCGGCCCCGGCGATGGCCGGCAGCTCCGGCTCGGGCAGTTGCTCGAAGCCCAGGCCCTGGGCGATCTCGGTCACGGTCAGGGTCAGCGGCTCGCCGACGCGCGCCGGCGTCGCCGCGGTCAGCCCGTCGATCTGCAATTGCAGCGACTGCGCCGGCAACCAGGCACCGCTGCCGGAGCCGGCCGGGCGCGGCCGGACCTCGATGTTCAGCGCCTCCGAGCGCGTGTTGACGGCACGGCCGCGACCGAAGAACAGCGCGTTCGGATCGTTGCCGCTGAGTGCGCGGCCGCGGAAGTTCAGCACCGGCAGGGTCAGGCCGCCGCTCTTCTGCGCGGTCACCGCATAGCGCCGCTCCATGACGCGATAGCGCCGGCCGGCGCGCTCGGCGTCGTAGCTGCGATCCTGACCGAGCTTCTGCACCACGGCGTCGGCGACGTTCAGTTCCTCCACCGCGCCGTCGGTCAGGTTCAGCGCGTAGTAGAACCGCACCGTCACGCGCACCTGCTGCTGCACGTAGACGCGCTGCGGATCGGCCGTGACTTCGAGGAAGAAATCGTCGCCGGCATTGGCCGCCGCGACGACCGGCGCGGCGCCGACGGTCAGCTCCACCGGCGCGGTCCTGGCATTGCCGATGCTCAACGGCGGGATCGTGAACTTGCCTTCGCGGCGCGGACGCAGGCCGACTGCCCAGAGCATGCTGCTGGTGGTACGGCCGTTGACGATGCTGACCGAGCTGGAGCTGGAGCGGCCAAGCAGTTCGAAGTCCGCTTCCAGCGCGCTGAAGTCCGGTTCACCGGATTCGCTGCTCTCGACGTTGAGCGTCACGGTTTCGCCGAGCTGCAGGCTGTCGCGATCGAGCCAGGCGCGGGCGGTTTCGGCGGCCGGGCTGGCCGTCGCGACGGCATACAGCGCGAGCAGGAGCAGCAGTCGTCGGATCATCGAAGAACCTGCAACGGAAAAGTCGGTAGCGGACCGGCGCGCAGCGGCCGGGAGTGCAGCCGCTGCGCCGGCACGATGGCCGTGCGCATACGCGGTCGCCGGCGCATCGCCGCGACGCGCAAGCCCTGCGGCAGCGGCGCTCATTCGCGGCCTCCGCGCTGCGGGCCGCGCTGGCGGCGTTCGTATTCGAGCTGGAACTTGCGCCGCAGCAGGCCGCCCGGGTCGTCGGGCACGCGCTGCAGCCACTGATCGACGGCCTGGCGCTGCTCGCGCTCGGCCTCGGTTTCGCCGGGCACGGCGGCGGACGGCTGGCCGGGCTGGCCCGGCTGTGGCTGGCCGGCGACGGCACGCGCAGCGGCAGCCTTGTCGGCCTTGTCAGTCTTGTCCGGCTCCTGCGCCGCCTGGCCGCCCTTGCCCTGCCTGCCCTCGCGCAGCGCCTTTTCCATGGCCTCGCGGAACGCCTGCTGCTGCTGCGCGCTGGCCTGGGCCTGCGCGCCTTCGGCGGCGTCGGCCTTGCCCGGATCGTGTTCGCCGGGCTTGGCCTTGCCGGCGCTGCCGGCCTTGTCCTGGCCCTGCTGGGTTTCGCCGGCCGTGCGCGACGCGTCCTCGGCCTGCGACTGCGCGCCGGGCTGGCCGTTCTGCGCCGCTTCTCCCTGTTGGCCTGCCTTGCCGTCGTGCTGCTGGCCGTCCTGTCCGGCACTGGCGTCCTGGGCCTGCTGCGCGGCGTCGGAAGCGTCCTGGTTGCCCTGCTGCGGCTGATCGGGCCTGGCGCCGGACGGGTCCTGCTGGTCCTTGGACGCGCCGTCCTTGCCGTCGGTGGATTTCTGCTGCTGTTGCTGGCGCAGCCAGTCCTCGACTGCCTGCTTGTTGGCCTTCGCGTCGGCGTGGTCCGGATCGCGCCGCAGCGCCTCGTTCCAGGCCGCGATGGCCTGTTCGTACTGCTGCTGGCGCGCCAGCGCATTGCCGAAGTTGTAGGCCGCGTCGGCGCTCGTGCCGGGCGCCCAGTCGGCGGCCGCGCCGGCCGCGTCGCCGGCGCGGAATTTCGCGGCACCGCGCAGTTGCGGATCGCGCGCGACCGCGGCGGCGCTCGCCGCGTCGCCCTCCTGCAGCGACTGCCAGGCCTGCTGGTCGGCACGTTGCCAGAGATCGCGCCATTCCAGCGCCTGCGCGTTCTGCGGCGGCGCCAGGCCGGCGGCGAGCAGCAGCGCGACGAACCAGCCGCGGCGAAAACCCGCCAGGGCCAGCGGCAACAGCAGCAAGGCGAGCCAGGGACCGCGGTCGCGCAGCTGCGCGCCGTCGGTGCCCGGCGGCGTCTGCACGTCCTGCGTCGGATCCGCCGCGGCGCCGCCGCGCAGCACGGCGAGATCGGCGTTGCCGCCGTCGAGCGCGACGTACTGGCCGCCGCCGGCCTCGGCGACGCGGCGCAGCGCCGCCGCATCGACGCGCGGCACGACGATGTCGCCCTTGCTGTCCTTCCAGAAATCGCCCTGCGGCAGGCTGACCGGAGCGCCTTCGGCCGTGCCGACCGCCAGCACCGACACGCGCACGCCCTGCTGCGCCGCTTCGCGTGCGGCGACGTCGGCGTCGCCGGAAACCGTGTCGCAGACCAGGATCAGTTCCCCGCCGCGGCTGCCGGACTGATGGACCAGCGCGACGCCGCGGCGGATCGCCGCCGCGGTCTCGTTGCCGCCGACGGGCATGATGCCGGGCTCCAGTTCGCCGAGCAGGTTGCGCACGGTGGCCGCATCGTCGGTCATCGGCGCGACGACGAACGCATCGCCGGCATAGCCGAGCAACGCGACCTGGCCGTCGCCGAGCGTGTCGAGCAGATCGCGGATCGCGAAGCGCGCGCGGGTCAGCCGGTTCGGCTTGAGGTCGGCGGCGAGCATGCTCGGGCTGAGTTCGAGCGCGATCACGCGCGCGGCCTGGTTGCGGTACAGCGGCGTCGGCAGCTTCTCCCAGGCCGGTCCGGCCAGCGCGAGGCAGGCGATGATCCAGCCCAGCGACAGCAGCATCACCGGCCAGCGCCGCGGCGCAGCGCTGCCGGCGAGCAGGTGGCGCAGCAGATGCGCATCGACCGCACGCGCCCAGCTGCGTTGCAGCCCGCCGTCGGCGCGCAGCGCGAGCCAGAACAACGGCAGCGCGAGCAGTGCTGTCAGCCAGACCGGCCGCAGGAACTGGAACTCGGCCATCATGCGGCGCGGCTCCGCAGCAGGCCGGCGTAGCGGCGCGGATCGAGCAGCGGCAGCAGGGCCAGCAGCAGCGCCAGGCCCAGCGGCAGGTGGAACAGTTCGCCGACCGGGCGGAAGCGCTCGCTCTGGTCGGCGGCCGGTTCGAGCCGGTCGATCTCGCGATAGATGCCGGCCAGTTCGGCCGTGTCGCGGGCGCGGAAGAAACGTCCGCCGGTCTTGCCGGCGATCTCGGTCAACAGGGTCGCGTCGAGATCGGCCGACGGGTTGACCGTGCGGCTGCCGAAGAAATCATCCACGCGCATGCGTTCGGAGCCGAGACCGATCGTATACACCTTCACTTTTTCCTGCTGCGCCAGTTCCGCGGCCTTGCGCGGCTCGATCTCGCCGGCGGTGTTGACGCCGTCGGTCAGCAGAACGACGACGCGCTGCGCCTCGGGCCGTTCGCGCAGGCGCTTGACCGCAAGGCCGAGCGCGTCGCCGATCGCGGTCTCGCGACCGGCCAGACCGACGGTCGCCTCGTCGAGCTGGGTGCGCACGGTCTTGATGTCGAAGGTCAGCGGCGTCAGCAGATACGCATTGGAACCGAACAGGATCAGTCCGACGCGGTCGCCGGTGCGCCGCGCGATGAAGTCGCCGACGATGGCCTGCATGGCCTGGAAGCGGGTGACCTGCTCGCCGTTGATGCTCATGTCGCCGATGTTCATGCTGCCGGACACGTCGAGCGCGAGCAGCAGCTCGCGGCCGCTGCGCGGCAGATCGGTCGGCTCGCCGACCCATTGCGGCCGTGCGACCGCGGTGACGAGCAGGGCCCAGATCAGCCAGGCCAGGCCCAGTCCGGTGAACGTACGGCGCGCGCCGCCGGCCACCTCCGCCGGATCGAGCACGCCGTCGTAGGGCAGATGCAGTGCGGCGCCCTGCTCGTCGGCAGCCGGCCACCAGCGCAGCACGAACCAGGGCAGCGGCAACAGCAGGAACAGCCAGGGCCAGGCCCACTCAAACATGGCGCAGCTCGCTCTGCAGCACGCGTTGCAGATGACGGCGCGCGAGCGCATGCAGCGCCGCGACATCCACGTTCGCGACAGGACGCCAGGCCGCGTCGTTCAGCGCATCGGCGTAGGCGGCGAAACCGTCGCCGTGGCGGTCGAGAAAGCCTATCCAGTCCGCGCCGCTGAGGTTTGCGGCATCGGCGCGGACGGCGCGCGCGACGCGGCGCAGGAACTGCGACAGCGCGGCGAGATAGGCCGGTACGCCTGCGGCGTCGGCCGTGACCGGCTGCAGCGCGTCCAGTTCGGCGAGCAGGCGCCGCGCCCGCTGCAGACGCCGGCGACGACGACGCCACATCACGAACGCAAAGCCGAGCAACAGCAGCACGAGCGCGCCCAGCAACCACCAGCCCGGCGCCGGGGGCCACGACGGCGGCGGCGCCGGCAGATGGATGTCGCGCAGCACGGGCAGGTTGTCGGCCATCAGCCGGCACTCCGGCGTGTCGCGAGCGCAAGACCCAGCGGCGCAAGGCAGCGGGTCAGATCGTCGCGCGTGTCCAACGTCAGCGTGCCTACGCCGAGCCGGCGTGCCTGCAGCAGCAGGCGTTCGCGACGCGTGCGGAATGCATCGGTCCAGCGCGTGTCGATGGCGCCGCCGAAATCCAGCCAGCGGCGCTGGCCGCCGACTTCGACCGCATAGCGGCCGCGCGGCGGCGCCTGCAGTTCCAGCGCATCGGTCACGAGCACCAGACGCACCTCGCCATGGCTGGCCAGCCGCGCGAGCGGTGCCTCGGCCGCCTCGTCGCCGCAGAAGCCGTCGGTCAGCAGAATCACCAAGGTGCCGGGCCGGGCCAGCCGGCGCGTGCGTTCCAATGCCTGCGACAGCGGTTCGGCCTGCGCGGCGCGGTTGGCGCGCGCGATCAGATCCCAGTCGGCCAACGCGCGCAGGCAGTGCAGCACGCCGCGCGGGCCGCCGGCCGGACGCACCTCGCCGGTCACGCCGCTGCCGAAGCCCAGTGCGCCGACGCGATCGCCGCCGCGTATGGCGCTCCAGGCAATCAGCGCCGCCGCACGCGCCGCCTGCACCGACTTGAAGCAGACCCGCGTGCCGAAATGCATGCTCGGCGCGTGGTCGAGCACGAGCAGCACGCTGCGCTCGCGTTCTTCCTGGAAAACCTTGGTATGCGGCTTGCCGCTGCGTGCGGTCACGCGCCAGTCCATGCTGCGGATGTCGTCGCCGGGCTGGTAGCCGCGCGATTCGACGTAGTCCACGCCGCGACCGCGGAAGCGCGACGCCTTGATGCCGGCCTGCGCCGTCGCGGCCTTGCGCGACGCGGCGAGCACGAGCGCGCGCGCGGCCAGACGCTGGGCGATCAGCGCGTCGAGATCGACCTGCACGGCCGCATCGCCGCGCAGCATCGCGCGCGACGAAGCGGAACCCGGCAGCGGCGCTGCGACCGAGGGCACCGGCAAACTCAGGGCAGGCTGATGCGCGAGAGCAGCTGCGCGACGACCTGGTCGGCGCGTACGCCTTCGGCTTCGGCCTCGTAGCTAAGCAGCACGCGATGGCGCAGCACGTCGGCGGCGACGGCATGGATGTCTTCCGGCAGCACGTAGTCGCGGCCGGCCAGCCAGGCATGCGCGCGGGCGCAGCGGTCCAGCGCGATCGTGCCGCGCGGACTCGCGCCGAACGCGATCCAGCGCGCGAGGTCCTCGCCGTGACGCAGGGCGTTGCGCGTGGCCACGACGATCTCGACGATGTAGCGCTCCAGCGCCGGCGCCAGATGCAGGTCGAGCACGGCCTCGCGCGCGGCGAAGATCTGCGCCTGGCTCAGCCGCTGCGGCGGCGCGGCGACCGCATGCAGCTCGGCGCGCGCGCGGTCGCGCGCGAGCTTGAGGATGGAGGCTTCGGCGTCGGCGTCGGGATAGCCGATCGCGACATGCATGAGGAAACGGTCGAGCTGGGCTTCGGGCAGCGGATAGGTGCCTTCCTGCTCGATCGGGTTCTGCGTGGCCATGACCAGGAACAGCGCCGGCAGCGCATAGGTGGTGCGGCCTATGGTGACCTGGCGCTCGCCCATCGCTTCGAGCAGCGCCGACTGCACCTTGGCCGGCGCGCGGTTGACTTCGTCGGCCAGGATCACATTGTGGAAAATGGGTCCGCGCTGGAATTCGAAGCGCGCTTCCTGCGGCCGGTAGATCTCGGTGCCGGTCAGGTCCGCCGGCAGCAGATCGGGGGTGAACTGGACGCGATGGAAATCCGCCTCGATGCGGCTGGCCAGTTCCTTGATCGCCGTGGTCTTGGCCAGACCCGGCGCGCCCTCGACGAGCAGATGACCGTCGGCGAGCAGCGCGATCAGCAGCCGGTCCACGAGATGGCTCTGGCCGATGATGCGCGTGGAAAGGTCGTCGCGCAGCGCGCGGAACGTGTCGATCAGCGTCGGCGCACGCTGCGGTTCGGGTTGGTCCATGAATGACTCGCCATCAGGTCGGAGCGGCCCGCTTGGACCGCGAGGTGGCTGGAAAGTTTGCGGGGCGGCGCGCTTGGAGGCAATCAGTACGTGATGGCGTGCGAGAAACTGTCTCACGTATGTCGATGGTCATGCGGGCGCGCGGGAATCGGGAATCGGGAATCGTTCAAGCAACAGCGGCGGTACCCCACGCTGGCCGCGCTCCGCAACTACGATTCCCGATTCCCGATTCCCGATTCCCGGCTAAGAGCCACCGCCTCGCCGAGCGGCAGCGGCCTGCCGATCAGATAGCCCTGCGCGTACTTGCAGCCGAGTTCGCCGAGAGCCTGCAGCTGGGCCTGGGTTTCCACGCCTTCGGCGACGATGTTGCAGCCCAGTGAATGAGCCATCGCGACGACGGCGCGCACGATGGCGAGGCAGCGCGGATCGTGCATCTGGCGCACGAAACCCTGGTCCATCTTCAAGGTGTCGAACTCGAGCCGGTGCAGATGGCCGAGGTTGGAATAACCGGTGCCGAAGTCGTCCAGCGCGACCTTGATGCCGGCCGCATGGCAGCGCGCAATGATGCCGGCGACCTGATCGTAGTCGAGCACCAGGCTTTCGGTGATCTCGATCTTGAGCTGCGCCGGCTGCAGGCCGTGGGCGCGCAAGGTGGCGAGAAAGCGGTCCAGCAGCGCCGCATCGCCGAGCTGGCGTCCCGACACGTTCAGCGCGACGAACAGGGGCTCGGCTTCGCCCTGCCCCTGCAGCTGCTGCAGGGCACCGCAGACCTGGTCGAGCACGTAGTCGCCGACCGGCACGATCAGCGAGGTTTCCTCGGCCAGTGCGATGAACTCGGCCGGCGAGACCGGCCCACGCTCCGGATGGGTCCAGCGCGTGAGTGCCTCGAAGCCCGCGATGCGATTGCGCGCGATGTCGAGGATGGGCTGCAGGCGCACTTCGAGGTCGCCCTTGTCGAGCGCCTCGCGCAGATGGCTTTCGAGACGGATCTTGTCCAGCGCGATCGCGGCGTCGCCGCTGCGCGGCGTCGGCAGCGCTGCTGCGGCCGGCTCGGCCTGGCCGGACAGCTGCGCCAGCGCCGAGCGGTAGCGCGAGATCTGGCTCAGCAGCAGGGCGCGTACGACCGGATCGGCCGATTCGAGCCGCTCGGCGAATTGCTTGCGGTCGATCGGCATCAGCACGCAGTCGCTGAGTGCGCGCGCCGTCGCGGTGCGCGGCGAATCGTCGAGCACGGCCATCTCGCCGAGCAGGTCGCCGGGACCGAGCACGCCGAGGCGGCGCGATCGGGCGCCCTGCGCCGTGGTGACTTCGATGGATCCGCTTTCGAGCAGGAAGGCCGAGGTCGGCGCATCGCCCTGATGGAACAGAACGCTGCCGGCAGGCACGTCGACGCGAAACGAGCTGACTGACATCGGGCGGCTCCCTGGGCTGCGGCGATGCTAGCAGGGGCCGGCAGGCGTCGATACCCGCGTTCGCGCGGGGCCGGACACAGAAAAGCCGAGGCCGCCTTGCGGCGGCCTCGGCATGTTGCACTGTCGGACCCGGATCAGGGCGTGACGGTGACCGTCACGTTGCAGGTCTGCGCCGACGACAGGGTGACCGAGGCGGCGAGCGGTCCGGTCTGCGTACAGCCACCGCTGAACGTGACCGTCTTGTACGGCGGGGCCGGCGGCGTGCCGGTCAGCGGCGCCGTCGCACTCGGGCAGGTCGCGCCCGTGCCCACGGCGACCAGCTGCAGACTCTGGCCCTGGGTGAACGATGCGTTGCAACTCTGACTGCTGCCGCCGCCCGGCGCGCTGCAGGTGATGCCGGACGGGGCGCTCGACACGGTCAGGCCGCAGGCGTTGGCGCCGGCTGCCGTCGGTACCGCGACGACGGTCAGCTGGATCGGCGTCGTCGTACCGCCGCAGAGCTGCGGCGGCGGTGCCGGGCTCACGTCCGCATCGCACAGGTCGATGCCGGTGAACTCCACCTTGGTCTGCTCGCCGCTGGATGCAGTGAACGTGCAGGAACCGCTGTTGGCTTGCTGATACCCGTTCAGACCGTTGTCGTTGATGATGGCCGTGGTCTGGCCCTGGGCGTTCGTCACACCGGCCGGCGTGCCGACGCTGACCTTGCCTTCGCAGGCAGTGTTGATCATGACGCCAGAAACGGGGTTGCCGGCGCTGTCGCGCAGGGTCAGCAGGACGGTGCCGCCGCTGCCGCGGAACGCGCTAGGTGCTGCGGTCAGCGAACCCTTGCCGCTGTTGGTGATCTTGACGGAATCGCTGTAGCTGCCGAACGAGAAGATCACGCTCGGCGTGGACGAGCCGCCGGTGCCGTCGCTGAGGCCCAAGGTGCGCACGGTCGCGAGCAGGCAGCCGTTCGCGCCGGTACGGTCACGCGTGAAGCCGGAGCCGCGCGTTTCGTCGACGAAGCCCTGGGCGCCCGGGCCGAGGCCGGAGAACGCGAAGTTGATCGCCAGGCCCTGCATCGGTGCGCCGAGCGCGTCGATGACGCAGACCGTGACCGCTGAGGTGCCGTTGCCGCTGATTTCTTCCGGGCTGGCCGTCAGCTGCAGATCGGCAATGCCGGCGAAGCGGTAGGCGCCGATGTCGGTGACCTTGCGCAGGCCGCCGGCGACGCCGACGCCGTCACCCTGGGCATACAGATAGACGAGCTTGCCGAGACGGTTGTTCGGATAGTTCAGCACGGCCGTCGCGACGCCGTTCGCGTTCGTGATGCCGAGCGCACCGCCGTTGGCCGTGCCGCTGTCACGGATGTTGGCATCCTGGGCGCGGCCGATCACGTACGGGATGATGGGACCGCTGTTGAGACTGTTGCCCGAGTCGTCGTTGCGGTTGAACGGCACCGAGACGTTGAGGCTGGTCGACGTGTTGATCGTCGTGATGGTGCGCGCGCTTTCGAGATCGCGGTTGCCTGGCACGAGATCGCCGAACACGAGCAGGGTATCACCCGGCCCCGGGCGTTCGCCCGGACCCGTGCTGGCGCAGCGGGGGTTGGCCGTCGGCGGCCTGATGAAGCCCGTGAAGCAGCCCGACTGGGACGTGAACAAGGCGCCGCTTTCCTGCGGATCGCCGTCGGTGCCGAACATCAGGAACTGGCCCGGGCCGTCGTTCGGGAAACCGGTCAGCGGCGAGTCGATCGCACCGAAGCGGATGTTGGTGCCGGCCGGAACCGGATTGCCCTGACGGTCGGTCGCCAGCGCGCTGACCACCAGCGAATAGGTACCGTTCGGGCTCGTCGTGCCCGTGATGCCGCCGGTGGTGATCGCTTCCTCGGTCGGCGAGGTGATCGCAAGGCTGAACAGCTTGCCGTCGGAGACGATGACGCTCTCGGTCACGGTCAGTGGATCGCTGATGCCGTTGTCGACGTTGTTGTCGGAACGGTCGACCGTCACGCGGACCTGCACTGGGCCCTGGATCGTGCCGGCGCGGAACGACGCCGAGGCGATGCCCTGCACCGTGCGCGCCTTGACGCTGGGACCGGTCGACGAACCGCCGGCGCCGAGCGCGCTCACGGTGCCGTAGCTGGCGCCGCCGACGACCTCGAACTGCACGTTGTTGAAGGCGGTGTTGCCGCTGGTCGGATCCGGCACGAACTGGCCGCCGCCATCGCGCACGACGGCGCTAATGATGGTGCTGTTGGAGCCGCCGCTTTCCTGGATGTAGACGTGGTTCGGGCTCGCCTGGGCGACCACCGAAGCCGGCAGGTTGGAGGTGACGTTGGCGACGGTGATCTGGACCGACTTGCTGATCGTCGTCGGCGATCCGCCGGCCGTGTCACGGGCGGTGACCGTGACGGTCGCAACACCGGCGACGTCGGACGAGTGCACGAAGATGGTGGCGTGGCCGCCAGTCACGTGGATCGGGCCATTGCCCATGAGATCCCAGAACTCGTTGCCGTGATCGTAGGCGCCGTTCGCGTCGAGAACGACCGGCGTGCTCGGATCATCGAGCGTCGAGTACGCGGCCACGGTGACCGGATTGATGGACACTGCAATGTCCTGGCCCGACACGAGGTCGCCGTTCGCACGGCGCCAGGTCACATCGAGTTCGGCGATGTACGGCGATCCGAGGAACGGGAAGCCGCTGGTCCGGTTCAACGGCAAGGTGGTCGTCGTCGCCGTGATCGTGAGGGTGCCGCTCGGCGCCGGCTGGAAGGCGCCGTCGCCGCCGCTGCCGCCCCCGCCGCCGCAACTGGCCAGCATCAGGCTGGTCGCCAGCAGGCCGAGGCATTGTTTAAGGACTCTCATGTCGTCTCTCCAAGCTCGCAATAGCATCGCGTCTAGGGCCGCAACGCCGGGCCAGGGGCCCGGCGTGTGCGAGCTCAAGCGTTATTTCAGGCTTTCGTTGAGGATGCGCGGGGTCACGAAGATCAGCAGTTCTTTCTTGTCGTTGTTGTTCTTCTTGTTGCGGAACAACGCTCCAAGACCCGGCACGTCGCCGAGGAAAGGAACCTTCTTGACGTCGTCGCGCGTTTCGATTTCGTAGACGCCGCCGAGCACCACGGTCTGGCCGTCGTCGACGAGCACCGTCGTGTTGATCTCGCGCTTGTCGATCTGCGGCACGAAGCCGCCGCCCGGGTTGGGCACCAGCGCCGCGATGTTGTCCTTCTTGACGTTCAGCGCCAGCACGACGCGCTCGTCGTTCGTGATCGTCGGAGTGACCTTGAGTTCGAGCACGGCGTCCTTGAACTGCACGGTGGCCTGACCGGTGCCGCCGGCGCCGCCCTGCTGGAACGTCACGTAGCCGATTTCCTGACCCTGCTTGATGACGGCTTCCTGCTGGTTGGCCGTGATCACGCGCGGGCTGGAAATGACTTCGCCGCGCGCTTCGGTCTGCGCCGCCGAGAGCTCGAGGTCGAGCAGGTAGTCGGCGCCGAGAATGGCCAGACCGAAGCTGCCGGCCGGCGTGGAGGCCGGCAGGTTCACGCCGAGGCGATTGCCCAGCGACGGCGTGAAGATGCCGCGGTTCTCGTCGTACGGCACGCGCGGAACGCTCAGCGGCGTGCCGTTCTGGCCGTTGAACCGGTTGTTCAGTGCGACGTTGGCCATCGTGTCGGCGCCGACCTGGGTGCCGGACAGCGCGACCACGTTGCCGTTGCTGTCTTCGTAGCCGCCGCTCACGCCGAAGCGCACGCCGAGCTCCTTGGCGAAGCTGTCGGTCGCAATGACGATGCGCGATTCGATCAGCACCTGCTGCACCGGACGGTCCAGGGTCAGCACGAGTTCGCGGACTTCGCGGAGCTTGTCCGGCGTGTCGTTGACGAGCAGCGTGTTGGTGCGCTCGTCGAACGTGACCGAGCCGCGCGACGACAGGAAGCCGCGCGAGACTTCGCTCGAACCGCCGCCGCCGCTGGCACCACCACCACCGCCGCTGGCACCACCCGACGAACCACCACCCGAGCGGCTGGCCAGCAGCGCGGCGATGTCCTTGGCCTTGCCGTAGCTGACCTTGATGTAGGCCGAGTCGAGCTCGACGCGCTGTTCCAGCGCGATGCGCGCATCTTCCAGCGCCTGCTCGCGTTCGGCGATTTCCTTCTGCGGCGCAACCCAGATCACGTTGTCGCGGCGGCGCTTGTCGAGACCCTTGGCCTGCAGCACGAGATCCAGCGCCTGGTCCCAGGGCACATTGATCAGGCGCAGGGTGACGTTGCCGCCGACCGTGTCGGCCACCACGATGTTCAGATCGGACACGTCGGCGATCAGCTGCAGCACCGAACGCGTCGGGATGTCCTGGAAATTGAAGGTCACGCGTGCGCCGGTGTATTCGGGCTCGGCGTTCTTGTCCTTCTTCTTCTCGGCGTCAGCCTTCTTCGGCGCGATTTCGAGCACGTATTCGTTGCCGGACTGATAGGCAAGTTGCTCGTACGGGCCCTTGGCGGTGATCTCCAGGCGCGCACCGTTGCCACGCGAGCGCGCTTCGACGAACTGCACCGGCGTGGCGAAATCGAGCAGGTCCAGGCGCTGGGCGAGATTGTTCGGCAGACGCGCGTTGTAGAGATCGAGCGTGATGTTGTCGCCGTCGCGCTTGACGTCGGTCGTGGCGCCTTCGCCGGAGAACGTCACGACGACGCGGCCTTCGCCGTTCTTGCCGCGGCGGAAGTCGATGTTGGACACCTCGACGTCGCGCGCGGCAATGGACTTGGTCGGATCGTTCGTGACCATCGCGGTCGCGGTGGCCGATCCGGTGACGCCGTTGCCGATGGTCAGGATCAGGTTGCGGCCGTCGATCTTGCTTTCGTAACTCGACGGGCGGACCAGATCGACGACGACGCGGGTACGTCCGGCGGCTTCCACTGCGGACACGGCCGTGGTCGAGCCGGTATTGATCTCGACGTTGCGCTGGGTGAGCCCGCTGCGCGTGTCGGCGAGGTCGAGCGCGATGCGCGGCGGCGTATCGGTCGTGAAGATCTGTGGATCGCTCGGCGGGCTGGCGAGCTGCAAGGTGACTTCCACCTTGCCGCCCGGCAGCGTGTTGTAGCCGATCTTCTCGAGCACATTCTCGGCGTTGGCCGCGCCGGATCCCAGCGACGCCACGAGCATCAGTGCCGGCAGGCAGTGGCGCAAGAGGCGGGTCAGGGGACCGGGCTTACGTCCCAGGTTGTTGGCAGCTGTCGTAATCATGAAAGTTACCCCCAATGGGCCTCTTATTGGTCACCAAGCGCGATCGACGCCTGGCGTTCCATCCAGCCGCCGGCCCCGTTGGGAACCAGCTCGACGAGTTCGATGCGGTCTTCGGCGATCGTCGTGATACGGCCGTAGTTTTGTCCGAGATAGTTGTCTTTATGTACGCGGTGCACGACGCCTTCCGGATCCTTCACGAGTCCTTCGATCGCGTCGCCGATACCGAGCGTACCGACCATCGACAAACCGTCCAGCGGGTATTTCTCGAGCAGTTCCGGCGGACGGCTCTTGTCGGGACCTTCGCCGTTGCCGGCCACCTCGGCGAGTTCCTGGCGGCGCTCTTCGGCGCTCGCGCTGAACGGATCGCGCATCTCCTGGCCGTTGACGTCCTGGCTCTTGTACTCGAACGTCTCGAACGTCTTGACCACGGGCAGCGGCGTGATTGGTGCGCCCTTCTTCGCCTTTTCGGCAGCGACCCAGTCTTCGAGGTCACGCCGGCCGGCCGTACAGCCGGCCAGGGTCAGCAGCGCCAGGGCCGATACGAACATCGGTCGCAAATGCAGCTTCATCATTGCATTCCCCCGTGTCCGCCGGCAGCGGGTTTCGGCGGCGGCACGCCGGGCTTGCCCGGTACGGGCGGCGCATTGGCGGCCTGTTCGTCGTCGTCGACGTAGCGATAAGTCTTGACCGTGCCTTCGAGCGCGAGCGGCCCGCTCATCAGCGCCGGCTTGGCGCCGGCGGCACCGCCCGCATTCTGCTGCGGTCGCAGCGACACGTCGTGCATGGTCAGGATCACCACGCGCGGCAGCGACGCGACGCCGCTGATGAACGCGCCGAACTGGTGATACGAGCCCACCATGCGCAAGGTGATCGGCTTCTCGGCGTAGAACTCCTTGATCTGCTCGGCGCCGGGCTGGAACAGGTCGTTCTCGATGCCCGACGACAGTGCGGTCTGCGAGATGTCGACCAGCAGTTCCGGCATCTCGGTCTTGCTCGGCAGCTGCAGCAGCATCTGGCGCAGCATGTCCTTCATTTCCTCGAGTTGCTGGCGCAGCGCTTCGAGGTTGACCGCCTTGGCCTGCTTGACGGAGAAGTCCTGTTTGAGCGTGCGCTCCTGGTTCTGCTTGCTCTCCAGATCGTCCTGCTGACCGCGGATCTGGAAATACCAGCCGAGCAGGCAGATCAGCAGGAACAGCAGCGCGCAGAACGTCAACTTCACGCCCTGCGGCCAGTTGCCCGCATTCTGATAATCGAGGTCGCGGAAATCCGAGAGCTTCATGGCTGCTTGGCTCCCTGGGCGGCCGGCGGCACCGGCGCGGCCGGATTGGCACCGTCGGCGCCTTCTTCTTCCGACGTCTGCTTGCGCAGCTTCACGTCCATCGAAAAGTCGTAGGGCATGCGCTTCTCGTTGTTGCTCTTCTTGATCTCGGTCTTGCGCAGGTCCGGATGACCGAGCCAGGGCGAAGCCTCGACGTTGCGCATGTAGGTCGCGACGCTGGCGTTGGACTGGGCAACGCCTTCGAGCGTGAGGATCTCGCCGACCTGCTTGAGCGAGGTCAGGCGCACGCCGTCGGGAATCGTGTGCACGAGTTCGTCGAACATATGCACCATCTGCGAACGGCTGGCCTGCAGCTGCTCGATGACCTGCTTGCGCCTGAGCAGCTTGTCGCGGGTCTTGTCGAGTTCCTTGATCTCGTCGAGCTTCTTCTCGACTTCCTTGATCTGCGCCTGGAGATAGCTGTTGCGGTCGACCTGATTGTCGATGCGCGCGTTCATCCAGGTCATGACGCCGATGAACACGGCTACGCCGGCGGCGGCGGCCATGCCGAGCATGACCAGGAACTCGCGCTTGCGCACCGCGCGCCGTTCGGCGCGCCAGGGCAATAGATTGATTCTTGCCATCAGTCGAAGCTCCTCAGCGCAAGCCCGCAGGCAATCATCAACGCCGGCGCATCCTGGGCCAGCGTCTGTGCCTGCACGCGGGAGGACAGCGACATGTTCGCGAGCGGATTGGCCACGACGCTCGGAACGCCCAGTTGCTCTTCCACCATGTCCGCGACGCCGGGGATGGATGCGCAGCCGCCGGCCAGGACTACCTGGTCGACCTTGCTGTATTCGCTGCCGGCGAAGAAAAACTGCAGCAGGCGGCTGATCTGCTGGACCATGGCTTCCTTGAACGGCTCCAGCACCTCGATCTCGTAGGATTCGGGCAGGCCGCCCTGGCGTTTGGCCAGGCCGGACTCCTCATAGGAGAGGCCGTAGCGGCGCATGACCTCGTCGGTCAGCTGCTTGCCGCCGAATACCTGTTCGCGGGAGTAGATCGTGCGCTGGTTCTTCAGCACGATCAGGGTCGTCATCGTGGCGCCGACGTCGACGACGGCCACGACCGCGTCCTTGGACACGGCGAGTTGGTCGGCGATCAGCTTGAACGCGTTCTCCATCGCGAACGCCTCGACGTCGACCACCTTGGCGCTGAGCCCGGCCAGGTCCAGCGCGGCCACGCGCAGGTCGACGTTTTCGGTGCGCGACGCGGCCAACAGCACGTTGACCATGTCGGGGTTGTCCTTGACGGGCCCCAGGGTCTCGAAATCGAGGCTGACTTCCTCGATCGGATAGGGAATGTACTGGTTCGCCTCGACCTGGATCTGACCTTCGAGGTCCTCCTCGGACAGGTCGGCCGGCATCGGGATCACCTTGGTGATCACTGCCGAGCCCGCCACGGCGGCGGACGCGAACTTGGTCTTGGCGCCGGAACGCCCGAGGGCGCGGCGGATCGCCTCGCCGACCGCCTCGACCTCGACGATGTTCTTCTCGACCACAGCGTTGGGCGGGAGCGGCTCGACCGCGTAGTGTTCGACGCGGTAGCGGCCACCCGACTGACTGAGCTGCAGGAGCTTGACCGCCGTCGAACTGATGTCCACCCCAATCAGCGGCGGCGCTTTCGGACTGAACAGGCCCACATTTTTCCCCTTCCCACGCGCTCTTACGAGCGAAAGATGCGCAGTGACATTAAATACGAAACTTAACCAAATGGCAACGACCCGAAGAATATTCTCCAAGACGCTGAAATACCATGGGATTTGTCACACAAAGCTGGCTGTTGCGCGGAAATTTCGGCTATCGGCGCAAGCGGGGCAGGATCTATACTCTGGCCCCACTTGGGTCAACTTTGACTGCCATCACATTCCCGGTTCACGATGCGCGTTTTCCTCCGTTTGACCCGCTACGCGCTGTATCTCGCGCTTACCGGAATCGTGCTCGGCTGCGCCGCCATCGGTGTCGCCTATTGGCTGATCTCCCCTCGCCTGCCGTCGGTCGAGACCCTGCGCGACGTGCGCTTGCAGGTGCCGCTGCGAGTCTATACCGCCGATGACAAGCTCATCGCGACGTTCGGCGAGACGCGGCGTATCCCCGTCGCGATCGAGAACGTGCCGGCCAAGGTCAAGAACGCGTTCCTCGCTGCCGAGGATGCCCGCTTCTATGACCACCCCGGTTTCGACGTCCAGGGCATCTTCCGCGCCGTGTGGCACCTCGTGCGCACGGGCGGCGACAAGGGCCCCGGCGGCTCGACGATCACCCAGCAGGTCGCGCGCAATTTCTTCCTGAGCCCGGAACAGACCTATACCCGCAAGATCTCCGAGCTGTTCCTGGCCCTGCGCATCGAGCGTGCGCTGAGCAAGGACGAGATCCTTTCCCTCTATCTGAACAAGATCTTCCTCGGTCACCGCGCCTACGGCGTCGGCGCCGCTGCCGAGTTCTACTATGGCAAGACCCTGGACCAGCTCGAACTCGGCGAGTGCGCCATGCTGGCCTCGCTGCCCAAGTTTCCGTCCACCGGCAACCCGCTGTTCAACCGCAAGCGCGCCGAAGATCGCCGCAACTACGTGCTCGCGCGCATGTTCGAGAACAACTTCATCAGCGAAGCCGAGATGAAGGCGGCCATGGCCGAGCCCGACAAATCCTATGCCCACGAGCCGCCGATCGAGGTTGAAGCGCCCTACCTCGCCGAAATGGTCCGGGTCGAGGCGCTGGACCGGCTGGGTGCCGATGCGCTGACCGACGGCTACAACATCAGGACCACCCTGGACAGCCGCATGCAGGACGCGGCCAACCAGGCCGTGCGCAATGCGCTGATCGACTACGACCGTCGCCACGGCTACCGCGGCGCCGAGGCCCACGTCGACCTCGCCGCCGACGCGACGCCGGAAGTCTACGCGCGCGAGCTCGCGAGCTTCCGCCCGCTGGCCGGGCTGATCCCTGCCCTGGTCACCGAGACCGCCAAGGATCATGCCCAGCTCTACCTCGCCGACGGCCAGGCCGTCGTGCTCGACAAGAAATCGGTGGAATGGGCCCGTCCGTACCAGAGCGAAAGCAGCCGCGGCGCCGCACCCAAGAGCGTGGACGCGGTCGTCAAGGTCGGCGACATCGTGCGTGTCGCGCGCGGCGACGAGGAAACCTGGACCCTGGCTCAGCTGCCGGCCGCGCAGGCCGCGCTGGTCTCGCTGGACCCGGACGACGGCGCCATCCGCGCGCTGGTCGGCGGCTTCAGTTTCGGCCGCAGCAAGTTCAACCGCGCGACGCAGAGCGCGCGCCAGCCCGGCTCGAGCTTCAAGCCGTTTCTCTACGCGGCGGCGTTCGAGCACGGCTTCACGCCGGCTTCCATCCTCAACGACGCGCCGCTGGTGTTCCCGGATCCGTCGCGTCCCGACGGCATCTGGGCGCCGTCCAACGACGACGACAAGTTCGAAGGCCCGATGCGCCTGCGTGAAGCGCTGGTCAAGTCGGTCAACCTGATCTCGGTGCGCCTGCTCGACGCGATCGGTGTGCGCTATGCGCGCGAGTTCATCACGCGCTTCGGCCTGCCGCTGGAGGCCATGCCGGAAAACCTGTCCATGTCCCTGGGCACGGCCTCGGTCGCGCCGCTGATGATGGCGCGCGGTTATTCCGTGTTCGCCAACGGCGGCATGCTCGTCGATCCCTATTTCGTCGCCAGCATCCGCGACCGCGACGGCAAGGACGTCTACGTCGCCCAGCCGCCGCGCGCCTGCCGCGGCTGCCCGGAACGCCTGCTCGACGATGCGCGTCTGGCGCGCGAAGCCGCATCCCCCGCCCTGCCGAACGCCGCCGCCCCTGCCGCCACGACGCCGAGCGGCAGCCCGCGCTTCACGCCCATAAGCAGTGCGAACGCGGCGGCGACGCCAGTCGCAGCGACCGAGCCCGGCAAGCCGCGCCTGGCACCGCGCACGCTGGACGTACGCACGGCGCACCTCGTGAGCTCGCTGATGCGCGACGTGATCCGCCGCGGCACCGGCCGCGCCGCGATGGACCTCAAGCGCAACGACCTGGCCGGCAAGACTGGCACGACCAACGATCATCGCGACGCCTGGTTCAGCGGTTTCAACGACCAGCTCGTGACCAGCGTCTGGGTCGGCTTCGACGACTTCAGCTCGCTGGGCCGCGGCGAATTCGGCGCCAAGGCCGCGCTGCCGATCTGGATCGACTACATGCGCGTCGCGCTGGACGGCAAGCCCGAAACGCCGTTCGTGCCGCCGCCGGGCATCAGCACCGCGCGCATTGATCCGGCTACCGGTTATCTCGCCTCCAGCGACGACAGCAGCGCCATCCTCGAAATCTTCAAGAGCGAGGACATCGAACGCCTGAGTGCGCCGCCGCCGGAATCCGCCGTCGACGAAAGCCACCAGGGCGAGGCCTACGACATCTTCTGATGGCCGAGCGCCGCCAACGCAGCCGTCGACCCGCCGATGACCGGCGCGACGACCAGCGTCAGCGCATCGCCGCGGAAGCCGCGCGCCTGATCAGCGAGCTCGGCCTGCGCGACTACCACCAGGCCAAGCTGCGCGCGGCGCAGCGCCTGGGCATACAGGACGAGCGCCATCTGCCGCGCAACACCGAGATCGAAACGGCGCTACGCGACTATCAGCGCCTGTTCGGCGGCGAGGAACGACTGACCTGCCTGCGCCGCCTGCGCGAAACCGCAGTCGAAGCCCTGCGCTTCTTCGCGCGCTTCGAACCGCGCCTGGTCGGCGCCGTGCTCGACGGCACGGCGGACCAGCATTCCGCGGTCTGTCTGCATCTGCACAGCGACGATGCCGACAGCCTGGCCCTGTTCCTCAACGAACACGGCATTCCCTACGACCAGATCGAGCGCCAGCTGCGCTGGTCGGCCGACGAGGCCGAACGCTTCGACGCCTACCGCTTCAGTGCCGACGACGTACCCGTGGACCTGACCTTGCTGCCGCTGTCCGCGCTGCGCCAGGCGCCGCTGGACCGCGTCGACGGCAAACCCATGCGCCGCGCGAACCTCGCCGCCGCGCAGTTGCTGCTGCAGGAATCCGGGACGTAACCGGAGTTTCCGGACACGCGTCGAACAGGAGGTTGCGGTTCGCCGCGCTCGCCGCAACCTGCGCGAGACAATCTGCATGCGACGACCTGCGCATGCGAGATGCCGACTGCGTGCCCCGGCAGCAACAACGAAAAACCCGGCCTAAGCCGGGTTTTCGCTTCCGCAGGAACCGGAACGGATCAGCGCTTGTCGGCGGCGACGTAGTCGCGCGTCGAGGCGCCGGTATAGATCTGGCGCGGACGACCGATCTTCGCATCCGGCGTCTCGTGCTGTTCCAGCCAATGAGCGACCCAGCCGGCCGTACGCGCGATCGCGAACATCACGGTGAACATCTCGGTCGGGATACCCAGCGCCTTGTAGATGATGCCCGAGTAGAAGTCGACGTTCGGGTAGAGCTTGCGTTCGACGAAGTACGGATCCTTCAGCGCGGCCTGCTCCAGCTCCATCGCGACGTCGAGCAGCGGGTCGTTGACGCCGAGTTCGCCGAGCACCTTGTGGCACATCTCGCGGATGATCGTCGCGCGCGGGTCGAAATTCTTGTAGACGCGATGACCGAAGCCCATCAGGCGGAAGCCCGAGTTCTTGTCCTTGGCACGTTCCACGGCCTTGCCGACGCTCTTCGCATCGCCGATCTCGGCGAGCATCTTGAGCACGGCTTCGTTGGCGCCGCCGTGGGCCGGGCCCCAGAGCGCGGCGATACCGGCCGCGACGCAGGCATACGGATTGGCGCCGGTGGAACCGACCAGGCGCACGGTCGAGGTCGACGCGTTCTGCTCGTGGTCGGCATGCAGGATGAACAGCAGGTCCAGCGCCTTGGCTGCGACCGGGCTCATCTGCAGTGGCTCGCTCGGCACTTCGAACATCATGTGCAGGAAGCGCGAGCAGTATTCGAGGTTGTTGCGCGGATAGCGGATCGGCCAGCCGATCGAGTAGCGGTACGCCGCCGCCGCGATCGTCGGCATCTTGGCGATCAGGCGGATCGCTGCGAGCTTGCGCTGGGCCGGATCGGCGATGTCGAGCGAGTCGTGGTAGAACGCCGCGAGCGAACCGACCGCGGCCATGCACATGGCCATCGGGTGCGCGTCGTAGTGGAAGCCCTGGAAGAAGTTCTTCAGTGACTCGCGCATCATCGTGTGATGCGTGACGTCGTGTTCGAACTTGGCGAACTCGTCGGCCCTGGGCAGTTCGCCGTTGATCAGCAGGTAGGCGACTTCGAGAAAATTGGAATTCTTCGCGAGTTGCTCGATCGGATAGCCGCGGTACAGCAGCACGCCCTGGTCGCCGTCGATGAAGGTGACCGCACTCTTGGTCGCGGCCGTCGACATGAACCCCGGATCGTAGGTGAAGTAGCCGGTGTCCTTGTTCAGCTTGCCGATGTCGAAGGCGGGATCGCCCATCGTTCCGGCGACTACCGGCAGCGAGGCCGAACGGTTGGACGCAGCATCGGTGAGGACAACGGTCTTGTCGGACACGGGCAAACTCCTGGTCGCAGTACGGGCCGGAGCGGGCTTTCCGCTACCGGCAGGTGCGCAGCCGGCAGAGCCGGAACGCGCGCGGTAATACGCAATTATCGCACAGGCGTTTGAATCGGAAACCCGGCAACGGGACGCCTCGGGCTCGGGACGT
Organism: Lysobacteraceae bacterium SCN 69-320; assembly: GCA_001725155.1. Classification (GTDB taxonomy): domain Bacteria; phylum Pseudomonadota; class Gammaproteobacteria; order Xanthomonadales; family Rhodanobacteraceae; genus Tahibacter. The sequence continues at coordinate 140,069 of MEFP01000005.1, forward strand.
TGCGACTTTGGTCCAGTGGCGCCGCAGCGCCGTTCCTGTACCCGGCGGCGATGCCGGCGCAAACGAAAACGCCGACCCGGAGGTCGGCGTTCGCTGCCGCGGTGAGCGGCTTCCGGGGCGCGGCCAGGCCGCGCGGCGGATTACTTCTTCGCCGCGTAGCGACGGTTGAACTTGTCCACGCGACCACCGGTGTCGACGATCTTGTGCTTGCCGGTATAGAACGGGTGCGAGGCGCTGGAGATATCGACCTTGATCAGCGGGTATTCCTGGCCGTCTTCCCACTTGATCTTTTCCTTGCTCGACATCGTCGAACGGGTCAGGAACGAGAAGTCGGTGGTGACATCCTGGAACACCACCGGGTGGTACTTGGGATGAATGTCGGCTTTCATGGTGGCTCCGGAATGAAACGTAGGCGGAAAAGAGCGGCATGGTAGCGTCCGGACCGCCTCCGGCGCAAGCCCGGCATGCGCCGATGCGCTGCGACGGCCGCCCGCGGCCTGCACCGGCCGATTAACGCCGCCCCAGCGAGCGGTTGCAGGAATTCCGGCGCCGCGGAAGGGCTGCGGCATAATTCTGCGCCCCCGAAAGGAATCAGCCTGCCGATGAGCCTCTGGTCGCGACTGTTCACAGGTTTGCTGGTGCTGCTGTCCTGCGCGTCGGCGCGGGCCGCCGAGGACTCGCTGCAGGCCTGGCGGGCGCAGCATACGGAAATCCGCGTCGCGCCGGATCCGGAGTTTGCGCCGATCGACGGTCTCGACGGCAACGGCCAGCAGGTCGGCCTGGCTGCCGATTATCTGCGCCTGATCGCCGAACGCTCGGGGCTGCGTTTCCGCGTCGTGCCGGTAAAGAGCTGGAACGAGGCGCTGCAGGCCCTGCGCGAGCGCCGCGTCGACATGCTGTCCAGCGCTTTCGCCTCGCCCGAGCGCAGCGAGATCGCCCTGTTCAGTGCGGCCTATCTGCGCCTGCCCTGCGCCGCCTTCGTGCGCCGCGGCACGAACGGTCTGGAACGGCTGGACCAGATCGAATCGCACCGCATCGCGGTGGCCGAGCAGCACGTCTGCCACGAAGCGCTGGGCCGGCTTGCGCCCAAGGCGCAGATCCTGCCCTATCCGTCGACCGCGCGGGCGCTCGCGGCACTGCTGCAGGGCAAGGCCGACGTGCTCGTCGGCGACCTCGTCACGGCCCAGGCCGCCGCCAATCGCAGCGGGGTGCGCGATCAGCTCGTCGTACTCGGCCAGATCGGCAGCGACGAAGCGCTGGGCTTCGCCGTGCGCCGGGACTGGCCCGAGCTCAAGCAGATCCTCGACACGACCCTGGCGGGCATCGGCGTCGCCGACGAGACGCGCCTGCGTCAGCGCTGGCTCAAGGACCTGCTGCCCGAGGCCGGCGCCGGCGCGACGACCGCGGCCGATTCGCTGCCGGCATCCGTGTTGCCGGCGATCAAGGCCGCGCGCCAGGCGCTGACCGACGGCAAGAGCAGCGACGCCCTGCAGACCGAAGCGATCAAGACCCTGCTCGACGCAGCCCAGAGCGACGACGAGCAGGCCAGCGCGCTGGTCGAGGAATTGCGCAAGCTGCGCGCGACCGCGACGACGGCAGCCAGCGACGCCGAAGCGCTGGAGCAACAGCTGCTGCGCGACAACACGGCCGATCTGCTGGCCTGGCGCGCCAGCCTGTCCGAACGCGCCAGCGTGACTCAGCTCGAAGCGCAGCGCAGCGACGAGCGCGCCGCGCTGGCCGACGCCCAGGCCGACGTGGCACAGCTCCAGCAGCGCGTCGCCGGCCAGCACGAACGACCGGCGCAGATCCGCGACGAACTCAAGCAGGCGCAGGCCGACGCCGAAAAGGCCGGCATGGCGACCGCTGCCGAAAAAGATGCCGCTGCTCCGCTGGCCGACGCGCAGCGGCTGCGTCGGCGTGCCGCGCTGCGCCTGGCCCTCGTGCGCATCGCCGAGCTCGAAGAGGAACTGCGCAGCTACGAGCCGCGCGTACGCCTGGAATCGGCCAAGCTGCGCCTGCGCCAGCGCGAGGTCGGCGAACGCCAGCACAAGGTCGATGCGCTGCAGAGCCTGATCCTCGACCGCACGCGCGCCGTCGCGCTGAGCCTGAGCTCGCGCCTGCAGGAAGAAGCGGCCGAGCTGGCCAACGGCAATCCGGTACTGCGCGACGTCGCGCGGCAGAACGCGACCTACGGGCTGGAGCTCGTGCAGCGCGTCGCGCATCTGGCGGAAGTGCGCGAGAGCCGCGATACCTATGCGCGCCAGCGCCGCGAAACCGCGCTCGCGCTGAAGAACACCAGCGAGCGCGTCAAATACAGCGGCGTCAGCGAGGCGGTCGGCCTCGTGCTGCTCGCCGAGCGCAGCAAGCTGCAGCCGGTCGCCGTGCTCAAGCGCAAGCTCGGTGCGCTGCAGACCGAGCTGGCCCAGACGCGCATCGCGCTGGTCGAGCTGCGCGAGACCAGCGATCTGCTGGCAGATCCGTCGGTGCCCGTTGCTGCCGAACTCAAGCGCCTACCGCCGGACGCGGCCGAGGCCGGCGGCCCGCTGCGCCAGACCCTGTACCGTCTGTTCGCCACGCGCGCCGAAGTCGTGCCGCAGCTGAGCCTCGTGCAGAACCGCCTGGCCGACAGCCTGGCCGACGCCGAGCAGGAGCTGTCCGGCCTCGTCAAGGACACGGCTACATTGCGCGACCTGCTCGACGAACGCCTGCTGTGGACGCCGAGCCACGCGCCACTGGACCGGCACGTGTTCAGCGAGGCCGCACGCGGCGCACTCGACATGGTCCAGCCTGCACGCTGGTGGGATGCGCTGCGCCAGAGCGCGCTGCTGGCCTGGGCCCAGCCGCTGCCGGCGCTGCTCGGCCTGGGGCTCTCGATCGGCCTGTGGATCTGGCGCCGCCGCGTGCCGGCGCGACTCGACCAGCTCGCCCAGCCGACCCGGCGCATCCGCACCGACCGCTACCGGCTCAGCGGCCAGGCGCTGCTGCTGAGCCTCGCCGCCGCCCTGCCCTGGCCGCTGCTGATCTGGATCGTCGCGCGTCTGCTCGCGCGCGCCGGTGAGGCCGGCTATACCTTCGCCGACGCGCTGAGCCTGGCCTTCGGCGAACTCGTCGCACCGCTGTATGCGCTGGAATTCCTGCGCTGGCTCGGCGTCGACAAGGGCCTGGCCACGGCGCATTTCCGCTGGCCCCAGGGCCGACGCCAGGCGCTGGAGCTGCTGCGCCGCTGGACCACGGCCGTGCTGCTGCCGATCCTGTTCTTCCTGTCGCTGTACTTCCTCTACGGCGAACAACTGGCCAGCGCCGATCTCGCGCGTCTCGTGTTCATCGTCGCGAGCCTGCTGCTTGCCTGGCTCAGCTGGCGCCTGCTCGCGCCGGGCGCGCTGTGGACGCAGCGCAGCAGCAACCAGCCGCAGCGTCTGCGCCGGCTGCTGCGTCTGGTGCTGACGGTGTATTCGCTGGGCCTGGGCGTGCTCGCGGCCGCGGGCTACTTCCTGACCGCGATGGCGCTGGCCGCACACCTGATCGAATCGGCGATCGCTTTCTTCGCGATCAGCGTGCTCAACGGCATGGCCCTGCGCTGGCTGTCCCTGGGCGAGCGGCGGCTCGCGCTCAAACGCATGGAGGACAAGCGCGACGACCAGGCCACGCGCGACGATCCCGACCTGGAGTCGCGCCCCGAATTCGCCGCCGAAGCCGAGCAGATAACACTGGCCAGCATCAACCAGCAGACCCGACGCCTGCTGCGCGCGCTGACCTATGTCGCGCTGGCCGGCATGCTGCTGTGGATCTGGCAGGACGTGACGCCGGCGCTGGGGTATCTCGGCGACATCGGCGCCTGGAAGACCACCTACACCGCCGACGGCAAGAGCGTGACCGTGCAGGTCACCCTGCGCTCGCTGCTGTTCGCCTCGGTCGCGCTGATGCTGACCTGGATCGCCACGCGCAACATTCCCGGCCTGCTCGAAATCGGCGTGCTGCGCCGGCTCGACGTCGACGCGCCGACGCGCTACGCGATCACCGCCGTCTCGCGCTATGCGCTGGCCATCGTCGGCAGCGTGTTCGGCCTGTCGCTGCTGGGCCTTCGCTGGGGCCAGCTGCAGTGGATGGCCGCGGCACTGACCGTGGGTCTGGGCTTCGGCCTGCAGGAGATCTTCGCCAACTTCGTCTCCGGCCTGATCGTGCTGTTCGAGCGCCCGATCCGCATCGGCGACGTCATCACGATCCGCGGCATCGAAGGCACGGTCACGCGCATACGCACGCGCGCGACGACCATCGTCGACTGGGACAACCGCGAGGTCGTGATCCCGAACAAGGCCTTCATCACCGACCAGCTGACGAACTGGACCCTCAGCGACACGATCACGCGCGTCGTCATCAAGCTCGGCGTGGCCTACGCCAACGATCCGGAACAGGTGCGCGCGCTGCTGCTCGAACTCGCGCGCGCGCATCCGAAGGTGCTCAAGGAACCGGGGCCGAACTGCTGGTGCGTCCTGCTGGGCACCAGCTCGCTGGATTTCGAGCTGCGCGTGTTCGTCGGCACGACGCCGGAACGCAGCGTCGTGCGCAACGACCTGCATGCGGCGATCCTGCGCGAGTTCCGCGCGCGCAACATTCCGTTCTCGCTGACGCCGCAGATGGACGTGAACCTGCGCCGGCAGGCGCTCGCCGCCGACAAGCCAGAAGGAGACGCGGCGGCGCCGTAAGGCGCGCGTCAGCGGCACCTGAAGCGTTCTGCGCTTCGGGTGCCGCCGGCAGAAAGCTGTTGCCGATCGACTGTCGCGGCGCGCGCAGGGCCGGCGCAGCCTCGCGATGGAGGTCCTGCGCGAAGACGCCCGGATTGCCGCCGCCGGCGCAAACGCCGGAAGACGCCTCCCTCAGACCGCGCCGAGCGCTCCGGCGATCATCGCCTCGAAACGCGCCTGATCCAGTTCCAGCACGATGCGCGCATTGGCCGGCTGGCCGTTGCGGCCTTCCCAGTCGACCACGGTCGCGCCGCGTGTGAGGCTGCCGTCGAGTTCGATCGCGACATGACGGTGTTCGGCACGCGTGACGCAGGCCGGATCGAGCACGACGGCCATGGCCAGCGCGTCGGCCAGCACCAGACCAGGGCGCTCGCGCTCGCGCATGAAGCCGCGGATCTTGCGCGAGATCGCGTCGTAGAAACGCGCGCGCGCATCGCCCGCGGCCAGCCAGGCCTCGAAGCGCTGCAGGGTTATGCCATGGCGCATGGTCGCTTCCCAGTCGACGAGTTCGAACTGCGGCCAGGCCGAAAACACGATATGCGCGGCCTCCGGATCGAAGCCGATGTTGAACTCGGCCGGCACCGTCGTGTTGCCGCGGCCGGTGACGGCGCCGCCCATGATGACCAGGCGCGCGACGCGCTGCGGCAGGGCCGGGTCCAGGCGCAACGCCAGCGCGAGATTGGTCAGCGGACCGAGCGCGACGAGGGTCAGCTCCCCGGGCCGCTCGCGCGTCAACCGGATCAGCGCGAGCGCGCCGTGCTCGGCCTCGGCCTGACGTTGCGCCGGCGCCAGTCCCGCGTCACCGAAACCGTCGGCACCATGCACGAAGGCCGCATCGGCTGCCGGCCGCACCAGCGGCTCGGCAGCGCCGGCATACACCGGCGTCGCCGCCGCGACGAGCTCGGTCAGGCGCAGCGCGTTGGTCACCGTGTGGCCGAGGCCGACGTTGCCGGCAGCGATGGTCAGCGCGGCGACGTCGGCCTGGTCATAGGCCATCAGCAGCGCGAGGGCATCGTCGACGCCCGGATCGGTGTCGATCAGCAGAACCTGTTTCATGGATGTCCTTGTGGCGTTCCGCAGCCGCAGCCGGCACGGATAGACCGGTCAGCATAACGCGAATCGCCAGGCCGGGCGGATCGTTTGGCCGGGCTCGCGCCGCTTGTCGCGATGAGGCGCGTCACTGTCGACGCTCGAGACAGCCAGTCGCTGCTCTCCGGTTCGATTCGAGCGAGCGTCTCAGCTGCAGCCTCGTTCAAAAGCCCTTCGCTTCGATCTGGGCGAAGGGCCTTCGCTCAGAACCGCAGGCTCCGACGGCTTGAACGCCCCACGCGCCAAAGCGCATGGGCAGCGATGGACTTCACTCGAACGAGCCGGAGAACAGCAGCTGGCTGTCCCATTCGACGTGGTCGAAATGGCAGTAGCTGTAACCCGGCTGGGCCGCGCCGGTCTGGCGGTGGATCAGCGAGACCCAGGCCGCGCCGCTGTGCAGCGGTGCCGTGCGCGCGACTTCCAGGGTCTCGAAACCGGCGTTGTTCGTGACGTTGCCGACGCTGGCCGTCAGCAGCACGCCGGCCGAGGTGTTGCAGTCGGGCTGGTTCAGCACCTCGATGCGCAGTTCGCAGGACGCGTTGGCCTTGAGCTGCGGCGACACGGCCGCGCGCAGCGTGAATGCTCCCGGCGCGAGCCTGACGCACTGCGCCCAGAAATCCTCGCGCGCGCCGCTGCGGAAATTGCGCACGCGGCCGCTGCCGGCGGACGGCGAGCCGACCGTCGCATCCCAGACCAGTTCGCCGCCGGTGCCGCTGTCGAGGTACCAGCGCCAGTTGGTCGGCGCGGCGGCGGTGACCGGATCCGTATCGAAATCGGGGTTGCGCAGCACCGCCAGCGGCGGCGGCAGCGGTTCCATCCACGCGACAGCGAGCAGCAGACTGGCTAGGGCTTGCATGGCGGGCGCTCCCCGGTGAGGCGCCGGCACTATAGCGCGGCACCGACCGGGCCAAGGTGAACGGTTGTCGCAGTCCGGCCGCCGCCGGTCGGCTCAGGCGCCGGCGTAGCGGGCCGAAGCGCCTATCCAGCGCGCGACGATGCGATCGGCCAATCCGGCGTGGCTGCCGAGCAGGGCTTCGCCGATACGCTGCACGTCGGGCAGCAGGGCAGCGTCGCGACGGATGTCGGCGATGCGGAATTCGAGCCGGCCGGTCTGGCGCGTGCCGAGCATTTCGCCGGGCCCGCGCAGTTCCAGATCCTTTTCCGCGATGCGGAAGCCGTCGCTGGTCTCGCGCATGACCTCCAGGCGCGCGCGCGCCAGCGGGGACAGCGGCGGCTGGTACAGCAGCACGCAGTTGGACGCGACGTGGCCGCGGCCGACGCGGCCGCGCAGCTGGTGCAGCTGGGCCAGACCCAGGCGCTCGGCATTCTCGATGATCATGAGGCTCGCGTTGGGCACGTCAACGCCGACCTCGATCACCGTGGTCGCCACCAGCACGGCGATCTCGCCGGCCTTGAACGCGTCCATCAGCGCAGTCTTTTCCTTGGGCTTGAGGCGGCCGTGCACGAGGCCGACCTTGAGTTCGGGCAGCGCGGCGCTGAGCTCGACATGGGTCACCTCGGCGGCCTGTGCCTGCAGCAGTTCGGTCTCCTCGATCAGGGTGCAGACCCAATAGGCCTGATGGCCCTGCAGGCAGGCCGCGCGAATGCGCGCGATGACTTCGGCGCGACGCCCGTTGGCGACGACGACGGTCGTGACCGGCGTGCGTCCGGGCGGAAGCTGGTCGATGACCGAGACGTCGAGGTCCGCATAGGCGGTCATGGCCAGCGTGCGCGGAATCGGCGTGGCAGTCAGCACGAGCTGATGCGGCACGCGCTCGCCTTCGCGGCCCTTGTCGCGCAGCGCCAGTCGCTGATGCACGCCGAAGCGATGCTGCTCGTCGATGATGGCCAGTCCGAGCTGGCGGAACGCGACGCCTTCCTGCATCAGCGCATGCGTGCCGACGACGACGCCGGCGCCGCCGGCCACGGCGTCCAGCGCCGCCTTGCGCGCGCGGCCCTGCACCTTGCCGGCAAGCCAGACCACCTCGACGCCGAGCGGCTCCAGCCAGCCGCGCAAGGTGCGCAGATGCTGTTCGGCCAGCAGTTCGGTAGGCGCCATCAGCGCCGCCTGATGGCCGGCTTCGACGGCGCTCAGCGCGGCCAGCGCGGCGACCACAGTCTTGCCCGAGCCGACATCGCCCTGGACCAGGCGCAGCATGGGTTCGCTGCCACGCAGGTCGGCGGCGATCTCGGCGCCGACGCGGCGTTGTGCGCCGGTCAGCGCATAGGGCAGCGCGGCGAGCAGGCGCCGGCGCAGGTGACCGTCGCCGGCCAGCGCCGGCGCGGCCTGACGGCGCACGGTATTGCGCAGCTGGCGCAGGCTCAGGTGATGGCTCAGCAATTCCTCGAATGCGAGCCGCTGCTGCGCCGGATGCACGCCGGCCAGCAGCTGCGCGACGTTCGCGTCCGGCGGCGGCCGGTGTACGAACAGCAGCGCCTCGCGCAGCGACGCCAGTTCCAGCCCGGCGCGCAGCGAATCCGGAATCAGCTCCAGCGCGTCGTCGTCGGGCAGACGCTGCAGGGCGTGCTGGATCAGGCTGCCGAGCCGGCGCTGGCCGAGTCCTTCGGTGGTCGGATAGACCGGCGTCAGGTTTTCCTCGACCGTGCTCGTCGCGTCGTCGACCAGGCGCTGGTACTGCGGATGCACCATTTCCAGGCTGTTCTGGCCGCGCCGCACTTCGCCGTAGCAGCGCAGTCGCGCGCCGGGCTTGAGCTGGTCGGCCTGGGCGCCGCGAAAGTGAAAAAAGCGCAGCACCAGCGTTTCCTGCGAACCGTCGCTGAGCGCGACGCGCAGCTGCGGGCGGCCGCGGAAGCCGCGCTGCACCACATCGACGATCCCTTCGACCTGGGCCGACTCGCCTTCGCGCAAATCGGCGATCGGCACGAGGCGCGTACGGTCCTCGTAGCGCAGCGGCAGGTGGAACCAGAGGTCCTGCAGCACCGTCATGCCGAGCCGCGCGAGCGTTTCGCGCAGCGCCGGCCCGACGCCGGGCAATCCGGTCAGCGGCTGCAGTCCCGCCTCGGTGGGCATGCCGGCCTTACGCGGATGCGCGTCAGCCGCGCACGAGCACGAGGTCGACCTCGACCTGCGCGCCGCGCGGCAGAGCCGCGACGCCGATCGTCGAGCGCGCCGGATACGGCGGCTGGAAGTATTCGGTCATGACCGCGTTGACTGCGGCAAAGTTGGACAGATCGGTCAGATAGATGCCGACGCGCGCAACGTCGGAGAAGCTGGCGCCAGCCGCCTCGATCACCGCCTTCAGATTGTCGAACACGCGATGCGCCTGGGCGGCGATGTCGCCGGCGACGAGCTCGCCGCTGGCCGGGTCCAGCGGGATCTGTCCCGAGGTGTAGATCGTGTTGCCGACCTGCACGGCCTGGGAATACGGGCCTATGGCCTTGGGAGCGGCGTCGCTGGCGATCACGGTGCGGGACATGACTCATCCTCGAGGGCTGGGGCGAGTCGGCGATTCTAGCGAGGCGGCGCGGCAGCGGCTAATGCATCGACGGCGCGGCGATTCCGGAGCGGCGGCCCGCGCTCAGACCGGATGGCGATAGACGCCATGCACGACGCCGAGCCGGCGCACGCGCCGCATGACGTCGGCCAGATGCTTGCGGTTGCGCACCTCGATCGTGAACACGATGATCGCCGACATCACGCCGCGGTCCTGGTATTCGACGTTCTCGATGTTGGAATTGCTCTCGGCGATGGCCGCGGCGACCGAGGCCAGCACGCCGGGCTTGTTCTGGATGTCGACGCGCAGCTCGCACTTGTAGTCACCGCTGACGTCGCGGTCCCATTCCATCGCGATGCAGCGCTCGGGCGACTTGCGGAACTCGGGCACGTTCGGACACTCGAGCCGGTGCACGACGATGCCCTTGCCGGCCGACATGAAGCCCATGATGTCGTCGCCCGGCAGCGGGTGGCAGCAGTTGGCGAAGGTCAGTACGCCGCGCTCGGCGCCGGTGATGCGTATGCTCTCGGCCGTGCGCGACGCGCGCAGGCGCGTCTTGCCGCCCTTGAGACGCAGCAGCTGCGTGGCGACGTGCTCGGCGACGCGGTTGCCCAGCGCGATGTCGGCGAGCAGTTCCTCGAGGCGGCGGAATTTCTGCTCCGCCAGATAGCTGTCGAGCACTTCGCCCGGAATGCCCTCGAGCGAAATGCCGACCTGGTCCAGCGCACGATCCAGCATGCGGTGGCCGAGCTCGACGGCGTCCTCGTGCTGCAGGCGCTTCAGATGATGGCGTATCGCAGTGCGCGCCTTGGCCGACACCACCCATTCCAGCCACTGCGGATGCGGTTGCGCCGACGGCGCGGTGATGATTTCCACGGTCTGGCCGCTGACCAGGCGCGTGCGCAGCGGCGCCAGCTTCTTGTCCACGCGCGCATGCACCGCGTGCTGGCCGACCTCGCTGTGCACGGCGTAGGCGAAATCCAGCGCCGTCGCATTGCGCGGCAAGGCGAGGATGCGGCCCTTCGGCGAGAACAGATAGACGTCGTCGGGGAACAGGTCGACCTTGACGTTCTCGATGAATTCCAGCGACGAGGCGGTGCGCGCCTGGCTGTCGACGAGCCCTTCGACCCACTCGCGTGCGCGCGACTGCGCGGCATTTCCCTGACCGCCGCCGGACTTGTAGGCCCAGTGCGCCGCGACGCCGCGCTCGGCCACCGAGTCCATTTCCTCGGTGCGGATCTGGATCTCGATCGGTGCGCCGAACGGCCCGAACACGACCGTGTGCAGCGACTGGTAGCCGTTGACCTTCGGAATCGCGATGAAGTCACGGAAGCGCGCGTCCATCGGCTTGTACAGGCCATGCACGGCGCCGAGCGCGTGATAGCAGCGCATGACGCTGTCGGTCACGACGCGGAAGCCGTAGACGTCCATGACCTGAGCGAAGGATTTGTGCTCGTTGCGCATCTTCGTGTAGATGCTGAACGGCGATTTGATGCGGCTGACGACGCGCGCGACGATGCCTTCGGAGGCCAGTCGCGCGGCCAGCGCGCTCTCGATCTTGCTCATGGCCTCGCGGCGATTGCCCAGGGTGCTCTTGATCCGCGTCTCGATGACGCGGTGGCGGTCCGGGTACATCGCGCGGAAGCCCAGCTCCTGCAGCTCGCCTTTGAAGCGGTTCATGCCCAGGCGCTGGGCGATCGGCGCGTAGATCTCCAAGGTCTCGCGCGCGATGCGCCGACGCGCGGAGTGCTCCATCGCGCCGAGCGTGCGCATGTTGTGCAGGCGATCGGCGAGCTTGATCAGGATCACACGCAGATCGCGCGCCATCGCCAGCAGCATCTTGCGGAAGCTCTCGGCGGCGGCTTCCTGACGGCTCTTGAACTGCAGCTTGTCGAGCTTGGTCACGCCGTCGACGAGTTCGGCGACGGGCTCGCCGAATTCCGCGGCGAGTTCGGCCCGCGTCAGGTCGGTGTCTTCGAGCGTGTCGTGCAGGATCGCGGCGATGATGGTCTCGTGGTCGAGACCGAGGTCGGCCATGATCGAGGCCACGGCGACCGGATGCGTGATGTACGGCTCGCCGCTCTTGCGTTTCTGCTCCCGATGCGCGTGCGCGCCGACTTCATAGGCGCGACGCACGAGAGCCACCTGCGCCAACGGCAGGTAGCTCTGCAGCTTTTCTTCCAGCGCGCGAACGTAGGCGGGAGGATCGCTCACCGCCGGCGCCTGCTGCGGGATCAGGGCCGTACTCACGAGGTGCTCCGCTGGAAGCAGCGCCGGCGAACGCCGGCCGGGATGGAGGTATTACAGATCGTCGCCGCCGCCCTTGAGGTCGTCGTCGACTTCGGCGGCAGCCCATTCCAGGGCTTCTCGTTCAGCGCGCTCGCGTTCGAGCTTGTCAACCTGTTCGATCAGCGCGTTGTCGACCTTGCCTTCGGCGATCTCACGCAGGGCGAGCACGGTGGGCTTGTCGTTTTCGGCGGTGACGAGGGAGTCGGCGCCCTTGGCCAGCTGACGCGCGCGCTTGGTCGCCATCAGCACCAGTTCGAAGCGGTTGTCGACGACCTGCAGGCAGTCTTCTACGGTTACTCGAGCCATGTGAACCTCAAAATCAAAAAAATCAGACGCTTGTATGCCGGCATTGTAGCCGGCGCGCTCGCCGGCGCGCAAACGGCGGCTGTAACCAGGCCGTGATACCGGTGTAAACTTCCGGGTTCGCGCGCATCCGGACACCCCGCCGCCGTGGCATATTTCGAGCACCCTGGTCGGATGCCCGGCCCGGCTTGATTGTGCAAAGATCGGCCCGACTGTCCGCTCGCGCCCCGCCCGCAGGAAGCAGTCCGCATGTCATTTCCATTGCGTTGCACGTCGCTGAAGCCGCTGGCCCTGATCGCCTTCAGCGTTATGCTGGCCGGCTGCTCCATCGCCAAGCCGCGTACCGACGATCCGTGGGAGCGCTGGAACCGCAAGGCCTACGCGTTCAACGAGACCGCCGACCGCGCCGTGATCCGCCCGGTCGCCGTCGGCTACCGCAAGGTCACCACCCCGAACATGCGCCGCGTGCTGAGCAACTTCTTCAGCAACCTGCGCCTGCCGATCACGATGGTGAACAACCTGCTGCAGGGCCGTCCGAAGGACTTCACCCGCAGCACCGGCCGCCTGCTCGTCAACACCACCCTGGGCCTGGTCGGCTTCTTCGACCCGGCCAGCCAGATGGGCCTGAAACTGCAGGAGCAGGACTTCGGCACCACCCTGGCCAAATGGGGCGTGCCCGACGGCCCCTACCTCGTGCTGCCGCTGCTCGGTTCGACCACGGCCCGCGACGTATTTCGCTTCCCGGTCGACCGCTTCTTCGATCCGCTGGCCTGGTACGCCAGCGATCGCAACCTGCAATACAAGGCCCAGTACATGCCGACCTGGCTGTTCCTGGTGACCCTGCGCTCGCGCGGCATCGACGCCGAGGGTCTGCTCGAAGGCGTCTACGACCCGTACGTGTTCTACCGCGACGCTTATCGCCAGCAGCGGGTCTACCAGATCTACGACGGCAACCCGCCGGTGGAGGTCATCGAACAGCTGCAGGGCGTCGGCGACGATTTCGATCCCGACGAGCTGCTGCGCGAACAGCAGCAGTACGAGAAGAACAAGGCCGGCAACGAGCACCAGGCCACGACGCCCTGATCCGGACCACGGCGTTCTCCGGCACGGTGCCGGGCGCCGATCTCCCGGCCGACGCCCGGAAAGTACCGACGCCGGCCCCGGCCGACACAGCCATGAAAAAGGCCAGCCGCCGGCAACGCCGGCGGCTGGCCTGATCACGACGCAGGCCGGCAGACCGCGACTGCAGTACCGCCGCCTCTCGCCCGGTCCATCCTCAGGGCTTAGGCGCCGGCCACAGCGAACGCTGCAGTTCCTGCTGCGCGCGCTCGTAGTCGTCTGCCCGGAAGCGTTCGCGCAGTTCCTTCGTGCCGTCGAGGAAACGCTGCACCACCTCGTGCGGCAGTTCGCTGGCGGTAGTGGTTCCGGACTCGGGATCGCCGATCGGCGTCACGAAGCTCTCGAACTTCTGCGCGCAGACATGGCACCCCTCGATGCTGGTGATGCCTCCTCCCGTCGCGATGCCTTCGTCCAGTTTCTGCTGGCATTTGAGCATCGTGGCTTCCATGACGCCCCAGCCGGACTGTCCGCGCCAGATCTGGGCGCAATAGCGGCTGTACGGCAGGTTGCCGTTGACCGAGATCACATAGAACGCATTGCTCGAACCTGCCGCGGCCAGCAAGCCAAGCGCCAGCACCATCTTCGTCATCCGAATAGACATCATGTTCTCCCGTGATTGATTGACGCGTCCTTGCGACCGGACGCGGCGACGAACGCTAGGCACGGGGCCGCAGGCGCGCGAGCGAAATGCGGTGACGACATCGGGACGGCTGCGGATGCGATCGGGAACAGATCGCCCGGAACGCCCGCGGAATCCACCACAAAATCAAATAAAATCAATCAGATAATTGGATACATTCCCGTCACGGTCCCAATCCGCGCTGGCGTGCGGCGACGGCGTCGCTACGATCCGGCCACCACCACCGAGGAAACACGCCGATGATTTCGACCCGCCTCGCCTTCGCGCTCGCCGCCGGCCTTGCCGGCTGCGGCAGTGCCGCGGCGCACAGCGAGCTCCACAGCGCAAACTGGTGCTCGACCGGAACCGTCGCGTACACCGGCGAAATCTTCTACACGGCCGATGAGCTCCACGCCGAATACAACCGACGCCAGCAGGACGCCCTGCGACGCTGCCTACAGGAGACCGGCAACCCGAACACCACCAGCGGCGGCGTCGGCACCTGCGGCGTGTTCGATCCGCCGTATGAAATGGCTGTGTCCATGGCCCGGGCGGCCTGCGGCGATCCCGGATCCACCACGCCGACCCCGGATAGCCCGGTCGTGGTCTTCATCGACGAGCCGCAGGCCTTCAACGACCCGGACCATCACCAGCTCTTCAACCTCGACAGCGGGCTGCACGGCATGTGCGGCATCTGCGTGAACAGCGGGCCCATCCCCGTGCCACGCGACCAGAACTGACGGCGTCAGGCCAGCGAACGGCGCTTGACCGCGTCCTGCACCTGCTCGAGCTTGCCCTTGAGCGCTTCGCGCTCGGCCGGTTCGAGCGGGCATTCGGTCAGCACGTAGTAGACCGTGCGCAGCACCTCGCGCCAGCGCGGCCGGCGCGGCAGCTTGGCCAGGCTCAGATAGCGCTCCAGCGCGCGCACGCGCAGCCGCCCCTCGTCGATCGTGATGCGCCAGATGCGGCTTTCGCTGGCCAGATCCATGCGCGTCTTGCCGGTGCTGCGCTCCCAGGCCGCGACCGAAGCCAGCATCAGCTCGACCAGGGCGCGCCGGTAGACGTCGCGCTCCTCGACGCTGTCCGCGTCGAGCGCAATGGCGTCGCCGCCGGGCGCGGCGGCGTCCACGGCGAAACTCAATACCGCAAGGCCGCTGCCGCCGCCGAGTGGCGCGAGCGTCGCGTCGTCGAGACCGGCGAGATCCAGCGCCACCCGCGCATCGCATTCGTCCATGTCGTCCAGCGCCGCGTCGAAGCGCGCGGCGTCATCGGGCGAGAGCAGCGTGCGCACATCGGTGCCGATCGTGCGATCGGCCGCCAGCGCCCAGCGCTGCGCCGCCGGCGCGTTCAGGGCGACGATGCTGCCGGCCGCATCGAGCGCGACGACCGCATACGCCGCATTGTCGAGCAGCGCCTGCAGCCGTCCGCGATCCAGCGCCAGCGCCGCGGCCTCCCGCCGATAGCGCTCGACCTCGTCGGCGAGCTGCGCCGCACGCACGGCCCGGCGCATGCGTTCGCGCTGGCGCCAGCGCCACACGGCCGCGACGATCAGCAGCAGGGCGACCAGCGCAGCGAGCACCGTTGCGCGCTGCATCGCCGCGCGGCGTTCGAGCTCCAAAGTGCGCAGGCGGTTCTCCGCATCCAGCGCGGCGATGCGCCGCTCTTTCTCGGCGACATCGAAGCGCACGCGCAGTTGTTCGAGGCGCCGGTCGTGTTCGCTCTTGAGCCGTTCGACATCGGCGTCGTGCCACGCCCGCCAGTCCTTGAGCGCCGTTGCGGAGTCGCCGCCGGCTTCGCTCGTCGCGGCAAGTTCGTGCAGCAGGTCGATGCGCGCGTTGCGGTCGTCGTGCGCACGGTCGAGCGCCGCGCGCAGCAGTTCGCGCACGCCGTCGAGGCGCCCCGACACGCGCAGCAGGCGCGCGCGCTGCGCGACGAGCGCCGGCGGCTCGGGCTGCCCGAGCTGGCGCGCGAGCGCGGCACCGCGCTCGGCCTGCGCCGCCGCCGCGTCGGTGTCGCCGGCATCGAGCGCCGCGCGCACGAGCAGCGCCGCCAGACGCAACTGGTCGCCGGCGCCTCCGGCGCGCGCATAGTCGGCCGCCGCCTGCGCATACAGGCGAGCGGATGCCACGCTGTCGCCGGCTTCGGCCGCGAGCAGCCCCAGGCCTTCGCGCGCATGCGCCGCGTCGAGCGTACGGCCGCCGGCTTCGAACGCCGCCAGTGCTTCGCCGTAGCGCTGGCGCGCCGAGTCGGCGTCGTCGAGTTCGCGATAGACGTCGCCGAGATTGTTCAGCAGCGCGCCCAGTGCCTCGTCGCCGGCGGCGCGCTTGCGTTGGAGGCTGGCCAGGAAGGCTTCGAGCGCGCCGTGCAGGTCGCCGGTGCGACGCAGCGCGATGCCGATGTCGTTCCAGCTCTGCCCTTGCGCGCGCGCGTCGCCGTGCGCGGTCGCGAGCGCCAGCGCGGCGCGGAACGGCGTCAGCGACTCGGCGATCTGTCCCTGGCGATAGGCGAGCATGCCGCGCCGCCGCGCGAGGCGGAACTGCGATTCCCAGGCGTTCGCGCCGGGCAGTACGGCCACACGATCGAGCGTGTGCGCCGCGGCCGCATAGTCGCCGAGCGCGAGTTCCGCGTCGCTGCGCCGCGCGAGCGCGTCTTCGGCAGCGCGCGCATCATTGCGCGCTGCCGCCGCGGCGTAGGCGCTTTCGCACAGTGCTATCGCCGAACGCGGCTGCTGCTGGATCTGCTCGCGGCAGCGCTCGTCATCGTCAGCGGCCCGCGCGCAGCCGGCGCCGGCAAACAGGGCGGCGAGCACGAACAGGCGGAGCGCGATGCGGCGCACTGCCGACGTCGGCAGCGCCGTGTCGCCGGCTGCCGCGCCGCAAGTCAATCAGGCGAAACCGAGCAGGCCGTCGACTTCGGCGAGCTGCGCCAGCGCGCGCAGGCTTTCGGGCGCACGGACGATGCGCAGCGCGCCGCCGCGCCGGCGCGCGTCGCCGGCCAGCGCGAGCAGTACCGCGAGACCGGCACTGTCGGCTTCCGCAATGCCGGCGAGATCGAGCGTCGCATCGCCGCGCTGCAGGTGCTTGCGGCACGCCGCGAGCGCCGCGGCGGCCGTCGCGAACGTGAACGAGCCGGACGCAGCGAGCGTGTCCGGCGCCGCCACGGTCACCGCGAACGAGGCCGCGGTACTCACTTGGCGTTCTTTTCCAGGCTTTCGAGCGCCTTGTCGCCCTGGGTTTCCAGGCGCGTGATCAGCTCGTCCAGGCTGGACTTGGCAATTTCCGCCGAGACCTGGTTGCGGTAGTTGGTCACGTAGGAAATGCCTTCGATGATGACGTCGTAGGCCTTCCACTCGCCGTCCCTGGTCTTGCGGAACGCATAGTCGACCGGCACGCGCTTGCCGTCGTCGAGGATGACTTCGGTGCGCACGAGCGAACGCTTGTCGTTGAGCTCGCCCTTGTACGGCGAGATGTCGATGCGGCCGCGCGTGTAGTTGAGCAGGCCTTCCGCATAGCGGTGGGCGATGGAGTTGTAGAAGGCCTTGGCGAAGCGTGTGCGCTGTTCCGGGGTCGCGCTCCGGGCATTCTGGCCGAGCACGAGAATGGACGCATAGTCGATGTCGAAATGCGGCAGGACGATGCCGTCGATGAGCTTGATCAGCTTGTCGCGGTCGTTGCGCAGCTCTTCCTTGCGCCCTTCCAGTGCCTTGCCGAGGTCGTCGGCGATGCCCTGCACCACGGCGTTCGGATCGGCCTGCACGGCCTGGACTGCAGGCAGCGCCAGCAGCGACAGGACAACGAGCAGCAGCAGTTTGCGCAGAACACTCATGGGTCTACCTCAATGAGTCTCGGATTCGGGAGTTGCGGGCTTGGCGGCCGCGGCCGGCTTGCTGCCGGGCGCATCGCCGCCGCCGACCAGGTATTTGCCGATCAGCTCTTCGAGCTGCATGGAGCTCTGGGTCAGGATGATCTCGTCGCCGTCCTTGAACATCTCCGGCGACCCGCCCGGCTTCAGCGCAACGTACTGATCGCCCAGTAAACCACTGGTGAACACGGCCGCCGCCGAATCGTCGGGCAACTGGTTGTAACTGTTGTCGATCGCCAGGGTGACCAGCGCCTCGAGGCGGTCCGGCTCCAGCTGGATGCCGCTGACGCTGCCGATGCGCACGCCGGCGATCTTCACCGGCGCACGCAGCTTGAGCTGGCCGACATTGGTGAAGCGCGCCTTCAGCGCATACGTCGGGCCCTGCCGATAGTTGGCGAGGCTGGTGGTCTGCGTCGCGAGATAGGCGAGCGCGGCAAAGCCCAGCAGGATGAAAAGGCCGGTACCGATCTGGTGGGAACGTCGTTGGGTCATGGCATCACTCGCCGCATCACATCAGGAACGCCGTCATCAGGAAATCGATGGCGAGGGTAAGAATCGAGGAATAGACCACCGTGCGCGTCGTCGCGTAGGCCACGCCTTCGCTGGTCGGTGCGGTGGAATAGCCCTGGAAGGTCGCGACCAGGGTGACGATGGCGCCGAACACGGCGCTCTTCCAGACACCGTTCATGACGTCGGTCCAGACGTCGACGGCGCCGGTCATGTTGGACCAGAACGTGCCGTTGTCCAGGCCCAGCCAGCTGACCGCGACCATGTGCGAGCCGAGGATGGCCATCGCGTTGAAGACGCTCGCGAGCAGCGGCATCGCAATGATGCCGGCGAGGAAGCGCGGCGCGACCACGTAGGCCAGGGGATCGACCGCCATCATCTCCATGGCTGCCAGCTGGTCGGTCGCACGCATCAGGCCGATCTCGGCCGTGATCGAGGTGCCCGCGCGGCCGGCGAACAGCAGCGCGGTGACGACCGGGCCGAGCTCGCGGTACAGCGCGATCGCGACGACCGTGCCGACCGACGCCGTACTGCCGAAGCGCGACAGCACGTCGTAGAGCTGCAGGCCGAGGACCAGGCCGATGAACAGGCCGCAGGTCACGATGATGACGAGGCTCATCGCGCCGACGAAGAAGATCTGGCGCACGGTCTCGGTGAAATAGCGCAGGCTGCGCGGCACGGCCGCGAGGATCTGCAGCAGGAACAAGCCCAACGCGCCTATCTGCGCGAGGCCGTCGCCGATCAGGCTGCCGCGGGCGGGTTTGTCGCTCATGCCTTCACCTGCACGAAACCGAGATCGACCGCGTAGTCGCGCGCCGGATAATGGAACGGCACCGGCCCGTCGGCCTCGCCGCCGAAGAACTGGCGCGTCCAGTCGGTATCGCCGCGCACCAGCTCATCGGGCATGCCGTGGGCGGCGATCCTGCCGTCGGCGAGCAGGTAGATGTGATCGGCGACGCGGCGCACCGCCGACAACTCGTGAGCGACGACGATGCTGGTCAGGCCCAAGGTATGGTTCAGCACGCGGATCAGCTTGAGCACCTGGTTCAGCGCGATCGGATCGAGACCGACGAACGGTTCGTCGTAGATCAGCAGCATCGGATCGCGCACGATGGCGCGAGCCAGCGCGACGCGGCGCGCCATGCCGCCGGACAGTTCCGCGGGCATCAGATCGGCCGCGCCGCGCAGGCCGACAGCCTGCAGCTTCGGCAGCACGATGTTGCGGATCAGCTCTTCGGGCAGGCGCGCATGCTGGCGCAGCGGGAAGGCGACATTCTCGAACACGCTGAAATCGGTCAGCAGGGCCGAGTTCTGGAACAGATAGCCGATGCGCTCGCGCAGTTCGAACAGGCCGTTGCGGTCCAGCCGCGCGAGGTCGTGCCCGTCGACGGCGATCTCGCCGGCATCCGGCACGAGCTGGCCGGTGATATGACGCAGCAGCGTGGTCTTGCCGGTGCCGCTGGGGCCCATGACAGCGGTGACGCGACCGCGCGGTATGTCGAGGTCGACGCCGTCGAAAATCACTTTTGCGCCCAGCCGCGTGCGCAGGCCGCGGATGCGCACGAGCGCATCAGGTGACGATGTGGAAACTTCGCTCATCGAGGGCCCGGCGGAATTCGGTCGGAGTATGCCGCGCTGACTTATAAGCCATGCCCGGCGGCGGCGGAAGCGGGCGCATTCAGTCCGGTTTCAGCAGGTCGGCGATCTGCGCTTCGTGGCGCGCGAGCTGTTTTTCGCTGCGCAGGCGCTGGCTGGTCACGATGGCCTGCAGTTCCGCCAGCGCGGTCGCGAAATCGTCGTTGACGATGATGTAGTCGAACTCGCGGCAATGGATCATCTCGGCGCGGGCCTCGGCCGTGCGCCGGGCGATCACCGCCTCGCTGTCCGAGCCGCGCGAACGCAGCCGGCGCAGCAGCTCCTCGCGCGACGGCGGCAGGATGAAGATGCTGACGCAGGGCAACTTCTCGCGCACCTGCTTGGCGCCCTGCCAGTCGATCTCCAGCAACACGTCATGACCGGCGGCGAAGCGTTCGGCGACGGTCGCGCGCGAGGTGCCGTACAGATTGCCGAACACCTCGGCGTGTTCGAGAAACGCGCCCTTGCTGATCAGCAGCTCGAACTCGGCGCGCTTGACGAAGTGGTAGTGGGTGCCGTCCTTGTCGTTGGGCCGCGGCGGCCGTGTCGTATGCGAGATCGACAGCACGATGCCGGGCTCGCGCTCGAGCAGGGCGTTGACCAGGCTGGACTTGCCCGCGCCCGAGGGCGCCGCGACGATGAACAAGGTGCCGGACATCGCGATTTACCCGATGCCCAGCGCCTGCCCCGGAGAGCAGAGCACAACCGATTGATCCAGCATGTTTTTCCCTTGGCTCGTCGAGCGACCCCGGATGACGTCCCGGGTTCCGGCCGGGCGGCGGCCCACCGCGGCGGGCCGGGGAGTCTAGCAGAGCCGCCGGATCTTCAAGAGACCGCCGCCGGAACGCTTCGCCGGCCCGCTGCCGGCAATCCCGTCCAGGGCACCTCGAAACACGTCGCGGCGCCCGCGGCACGGTTACGTGCCGTTCGCGATCGAGCGCGTAAGCGCCCGATCAGCGGAGACGAGTCCGGACCTGCGCCGGATTCGTCGACTCGGCAAACCGTCGGAACGACGGTTTGCCGAGCTTCCCTGCAACTGATCGGCTGCCTGCGAGCAGGCCGGTGCGCAGTCCGCAAACGGTCACGGGGCTCGGCGGGGACTGGCCGGAGCACGCCGAGTTCCCAGGCGACGAACCATCCCGCATAGTGCGGCCCGGCGTCCGCGGACGCCGGCGCATCGCGCTGTCAGCAGGACACGCATCCGCAGCGACGACCGTAACCCATGAAACATCAACGCAAGTGGAGACCGTCCGTGAGCAAGCGATCCGTTCCGGCGACCTGCCTCGCAGCCGCATTCGCCGTGACGGCCGTTCCGGCAGCGCACGCGCAGCAATGGCTGGTCAACAGCGCGATCCAGAACCAGATCGTCGAAACGGCCATCTGCGACAGCGCACTGAAGAAACACCAGAAACTGCCGGACATCTGCGCCAGGTATTCGAAATACGCCTCCGGCGCAGCGACGAACGCAACGGCGCCGAAACCCGCCGCGAGCTCGGCGAAATTCTCGCCGGTCGCCGGCGACGACTCGCTGCAGAAACTCGCCGACAGCCTCGGCAGCGATGCGCAGGAGCGGCAGCAGATGCTGCAGCTCATCGGTGCGGGCAAGCAGCTGTTCGAACAGAAATACGCCGGCAAGGGCTGGAACGACAACGTCGCCGGCGCGCTGGCATTCTTCATCATCGCCACGAGCACGATATACGCCGACCGGGAACCGACGGCCGCCGCGCAGGACAACCTGTTCGCCGCGCTCGAATCGACCTTGGCGCAGTCGCCGGAGCTGGTCAAAGCCTCGGCCCAGGAAAAGACCGCGCTGTACAACTCGCTGACCGCCTGCGCCGGCCTGCAGCTGCTGTTCTATATCGACGGCAAGCAGCAGGGCAACGCGGCGGAGATCGGCAAAGCCAAGGAGATGGCCGCGGGCTTCAGCAGGAAACTGCTGAACGTCGAACCGCAGGCGCTGGCGGCGATGCTGTAGCTGCGCACGACGCCGCGAAGCCAGGCCCGCGAGCGGCGTCCTGCTGCCGATCGCGCAAATTGCGCGAGTGCGCTGCCGGCGTCACGCATGCGGCCGGCCCGCCGCCGCGACGCCGGCCGCAAACCAGCCGACGGCGAAGGCGCGGGCGGCTCGAGAACAATTGATAAAAATAGATACTGCCCGATGCATCACTGGGTTCGCGCATACCGGCTCGGCGACTGCCCCACGTGCCGCGAGAACGCCACGCTGAACGCGCTGCCCGATCCGTAGCCGACGCGCTCGGCCACTTCCGTCACGGTCAATCCGTCGCGCCGCAGCAGGCCCTTGGCAATTTCCATGCGCCAGGACAGCAGGTACTCCATCGGCGCCATGCCGACCTTGCGCAGGAAGCGTTCGAAGAAGCTGGAACGCGACAACGCGGCGGCCTTGGCCATCTCGCTGACGGTCCAGGCGTGATCGACCCGGGCGTGAATCCGCGTCAGCGCCACCGCCAGCCGCTCGTCGCCGAGGCCGCGCAGCAGACCCGGCGGCGCGTTGCGGGACGTCGTCGAGCGCAGGGCTTCGATGAGCAGCATGTCGACGAGCCGGGACAACATGATCTCGCTGCCGGGCTTGCCGTCCGCCGATTCCTCGCCGACCAGCTTCACGAGCTGCGACAGCCGTGCGGAGCCCTGGACATGCACCACGGTCGGCAGCAGGGACACCAGCAGCGCCGGGTCCGATTCCTCGAACAGGAAGGAGCCGCCGAGCGAGCGCATGTCCGGCACGCCGGTCTGCTCGCCGTAGCGGACTTCGCCGCGCGTCTCCAGCAGGGAGTTCGGATCGAGATGGACCGGCGGCGCGGGCGCTTCGCTCGAAATCGTGAATGGCGGCGTCGTCGGCAGCAGCACGAAATCTCCCGCCTGGATCGTGACCGGCTCGTGCCCATCCACGGACAGGCGGGAACGTCCTTCGAGCACGATGCAAAAGCTGGGCTGACCGAATTCCGAAAAGCGGACGGCCCAGTTGCCCTTGCCGCTGATGACGTTGGCGAACACCGCACGCGGGTGCAGAAGCCGGATGACCTGGGACAGTGGATCGCTCATATCCGGACTCTCGCTAAAATCATTCGGACTATAAGCCATCGAAGATCCTGATTCTGCACCGTATCGTTTGCCCCGAGTCAACCCACCACTCGGAGCCGACATGAAAACCGTACTGATCACCGGCTGTTCCTCGGGCTACGGCCTGGAGACCGCCCGCCACTTCCTCGCGCAGGGCTGGAACGTCGTCGCGACGATGCGCGATCCGCGACACGACTTGCTGCCGGCGGCGGGCAACCTGCGCATCCTCGCGCTGGACGTCACGCAGCCGCAGAGCATCGAGCAGGCCCTGGCCGCAGCCGGTCCCGTCGACGTACTGGTCAACAACGCGGGCCTGGGCCTGTTCGGCGCATTCGAAGCCACGCCGATGTCGACCGTGCGCGAGATCTTCGAGACCAACACGTTCGGCACGATGGCGATGTGCCGGGCGGCCATTCCGGGATTCCGCGAGCGCGGCGGCGGCACGATCGTGAACGTCACCTCCAGCGCCACGCTCGCGCCGTTCCCGCTGGTCGCCGCCTACTCGGCCAGCAAGACGGCGATCGAAGGATTCACCGCTTCGCTGAAATTCGAACTCGAAGCCTTCGATGTGCGCGTCAAGCTCGTCGAGCCGGGCTACGGTCCGTCCACGCGCTTCACCGCGAACGGCCAGCAGCGCATGCAGGGGCTGATCCCGGAAGCCTACGAGCCTTTTGCCCGCCGCGTGTTCGCCGGCTACGAGCAGATCCGCGCCGTGACCCATCCGGCCGACGTCGCCGAAGGCGTCTGGCGCGCGGCGAACGACGGCTCGGACCGGCTGCGCTTCGCCGCGGGCGCCGACGCCGTCGCACTGGTGCAGGCTGCATAGTTCGCAAGCCTCCGAGCGACGGGCGGAAAATGACGCCAGCTGCGGTTCGCGAAGCATCGCGGGGATGCCATGGCATTCCCGCGGAATTCCTACTCGATGTTCTGCACCTGCTCGCGCATCTGCTCGATCAGCACCTTGAGCTCGACCGCGGCCTGGGTCGTGCGCTGGTCGACGGACTTGGAGCCGAGCGTATTCGCCTCGCGATTGAATTCCTGCATCAGGAAGTCGAGGCGGCGGCCGTTCGCGTCGCTGAGCTTGAGGATGCGGCGCGCTTCGGCCAGATGCGCGCTGAGGCGGTCGAGTTCCTCGTCGACGTCGATGCGCGAGAGCTGCAGCACGAGTTCCTGCTCCAGCCGCGTCGCGTCGGTGCCCTGGCGGAAGTCGGCGAGTTTGGTTTCGAGCTTCTGGCGCAGTGCCGCGCGGATCTCCGGCAGCCAGCCGCGCACCCGGACGACGATCGCGGCGATGCCGTCGAGGCGCTCGGCAATGAAGCCGGCCAGACGCTCGCCTTCGCGCAGCCGCGTGGCGACCATGTCGTCGAGTGCCTGGTCCAGCAGGGCCAGTGCGTCGGCATGCAGCTCGCTCTGGTCGACGTCGGGCTTGACCAGCACGCCATCGACGCCGAGCAGGCCGACGAAATCGGTGGTGAGCCCTGGAAAGCGCGGCGCCAGCTGCGCGGCGGCCTGGGCCAGCTGGCCCAAAAGCACGTCATTGAGCTGCAGCCCGGTCGTCGCCGCGCCGTTGCTGCGCAGGCGCATGCCCAGATCGACCTTGCCGCGCGTGAGCTTGTTCGCGACGCGTTCGCGCATCTGCGATTCCAGCGCGCGCAGCTCTTCGGGCAGGCGCGGGCTCAGCTCCAGGTATCGGTGGTTGACCGAACGCAGTTCGCAGGACAACAGGCCGAGCGGGGTCGTGCTCTCGGCGCAGGCATACGCGGTCATGCTGCGGATCATGGCGGTCCCGGTCGGGAAAAGGGCGGCAATGGTAAACTCGCCGCCCGCTTTCCCCAAGCTTCGGCCGATCAGGTGTCCGCAGCCGAGCTCCCCGCCCTGGCTGCCGGCGCCCTGTCCCGACCCCGCGTTCGGCGGCAAGCACGGCCCCCGTTCGGGCCGACCTCCGAAACCGAATTCCGACCGTCCAGAGATTTCCAATGAGCTCCTTCCAGCGCCCCTCGGGCCGCGCGCCCGACCAGTTGCGCCCGCTGTCCCTGCAACGCCGTTTCACCTGCCATGCCGAAGGATCCGTGCTGATCGCCTGCGGCGACACGCGCGTGCTTTGCACCGCCAGCGTCGAGGAAAAAGTGCCGCCGTTCCTGCGCGGCAAGGGCGAGGGCTGGGTCACCGCCGAATACGGCATGCTGCCGCGCGCGACCAAGGAGCGCACCCAGCGCGAGGCCGCCCGCGGCGGCCAGGGCGGCCGCACCATGGAAATCCAGCGACTGATCGGCCGCAGCCTGCGCGCCTGCGTCGACCGCGCCGCGCTCGGCGAACGCACGATCACCCTGGACTGCGACGTGCTGCAGGCCGACGGCGGCACACGCTGCGCGGCGATCACCGGCGCCTACGTCGCGCTCGTCGATGCGATCCGTTCGCTGCAGGCGCGCAAGCTGATCAAGAAGGACCCGATCTTCGGCGCGATCGCCGCGGTCTCGGTCGGCATCGTCAAGGGCGTGCCGGTGCTCGACCTCGACTACGCCGAAGACGCCAACTGCGACACCGACATGAACGTCGTCATGAACGACGGCGGCGGCTTCATCGAGCTGCAGGGCACGGCCGAAGGCCATGCATTCCGCGCCGAAGAGCTGCAGACCATGCTCGGCCTGGCCGGCAAGGGCGTGGCCGAGCTGATCGCCGCGCAGCGCGCGGCGCTGGCGGATTGACGGCCGCCGCCATGCGCAGCGTGGTCCTCGCCAGCGGCAACCGCGGCAAGCTCGCCGAATTCGGCGCGATGCTGGCCGCGCTCGATCTCGACGTGCTGCCGCAGACCCGCTTCGGCGTCACCGATGCGGCGGAAACCGGCCTGACCTTCATCGAGAACGCGCTGATCAAGGCGCGCCACGCGGCGCGGGCCACCGGCCTGGCCGCCCTGGCCGACGACTCCGGCCTCTGCGTCGATGCACTGGCCGGTGCGCCGGGCCTGTATTCGGCGCGCTATGCCGGCCGCCACGGCGACGACGCGGCGAACAACGCGCGCCTGCTCGCCGAGCTGGCCAGCATGCCCGACGACCGGCGCGGCGCGTATTTCTACTGCTGTCTCGTGCTGCTGCGCCATGCCGAGGATCCGTCGCCGCTGATCGCCGAAGGCCGCTGGTACGGCCGCGTGCTGCGTGCGCCGCGCGGCGCCGGCGGCTTCGGCTACGACCCGCTGTTCCTGCCCGAAGGCCTGACCGTATCGGCGGCACAGCTGGATGACGCCAGCAAGAACCGCCTGAGCCACCGCGGCCTGGCGCTGCAGGCGCTGCTGCAGCGTCTGCGCGACGAGCGCCTCCACCACGCCATCCTGCCGTGATCGCGCCGCCGCTCGCGCTGTACGTACACATCCCCTGGTGCGTGCGCAAATGCCCGTACTGCGATTTCAATTCGCATACGGCGCCCCAGGGCCTGCCCGAGACGGACTACGTCGCCGCGCTGATGGCCGATCTGGACCGGGATCTCGCCGACTACGCGACCGCGCTGGCCGGCCGGCCGCTGGTCAGCCTGTTCTTCGGCGGCGGCACGCCGAGTCTGTTTTCGCCCGCGGCAATCGGCGCGATCCTCGACGGCGTACACGCGCGGCTGGCCTTCGCCGAGACGGCAGAGATCACTCTGGAAACGAATCCCGGCACGGTGGAACACGGCCGTTTCGAGGACTACCGCCGCGCCGGCGTCAACCGCCTGAGTTTCGGCGTGCAGAGTTTCGACGACGCCAAGCTCGCACGCCTCGGCCGCATCCACAGTGCCGCCGAAGTGCGCAATGCGGTCGAGCTCGCGCGCGCGGCCGGCTACGACAATTTCAATCTCGACCTGATGTACGCGTTGCCCGGGCAGACCCTGGCCCAGGCCCTGGCCGACGTCGACGCGGCTCTCGCATTGCAACCGGCACATATCTCGCACTACCAGCTCACCCTGGAGCCGAACACGGCTTTCGCCCACGCGCCGCCGCCGCTGCCCGACGACGATCTGGCCTGGGACATGCAGGAAGCCTGTCAGCAGCGCCTGGCCGCGGCCGGCTTCGAACACTACGAGACTTCGGCCTATGCGCAGCCGGGCCGGCGCAGCCTGCACAACCTGAATTACTGGCAGTTCGGCGACTATCTCGGCATCGGCGCCGGCGCTCACGCCAAGATCAGCGACGCGGCCGGCGGCGGCGCGCGGCGGCGCTGGAAGATCCGCGCGCCCAAGGCCTATCTGAGCCATGCCGGCACGCCGCGCGGCATCGGCGCCGACGAGGCGATCGCGCCGGAACAGCTGCCGTTCGAGTTCATGCTCAACGCGCTGCGCCTGGAACAGGGCTATCCGCGCGCATTGTTCGCCGAGCGCAGCGGCCTGGCGGAAACGACCATCGCCGCGGCGCTGGAGCAGGCGCAGCAGCGCGGCTGGTTGCAGGTCGACAGCGGGCGCGTGCGCCCGACCGATCTCGGCAAGCGCTTCCTCAACGACGTGATCGGCCTGTTCCTGCCGTGAAGCCGGCGCTGCAGCGGCCCGCTTGACGCCGACACGTCGCCGCCCTACCTGTAGGGCGGGCGCTGCCGGCGCCCGACCCGTGACCGGAGGCCGCATGCTCGAACTCGAATACGTCCGCCTGCACTGCCCGTACTGCGGCGAGTCCTTCGACAGCAGCGTCGACCTGTCTGCCGGCGACCAGGTCTACGTCGAGGACTGCGCGGTCTGCTGCCGGCCGATCACGGTCAGCGTGCGCGTGGATGCCGACGGCCTGCTCGGCGACGTGACCACGCGCCGCGACCAGGACTGAAAACCCGGGCCTGCCCCCAGGACTGAAAACAAAGTTTACGAGCGCGGAATCCGTCGACTTCGCCACGGACGACGGCCGGGCATACAATCTGCCCACCGGAAAATCAGGGGCCGGTTATGCAATCCATGGATCTGGCAGCGGCGCCACGGCCGAACGATGACGTTCGCCTGATCAGCCTCAGTGCGCGGCCCGCGCTGCCGACACGCGTACGCAGTGTGCTCGAAGGCGTGCTGGCCCTGACCGGCGGCCTGGTCGAGCGCTGGATTTCGCTGAGCCTCAACGAACACGAGCAGCAGCTGTTCAAGCTCGCCGAGAAGGCCCGCAGCAGCAACGAGCAGCACGCCGTGTTCGAGTCATTGCGCGAGGTCAAGCGCGGCCGCGCCGACGTCGCGCCGCGCTTCATGCTGTTCCTCGAATCGGCGCTGGCCGGGCTCGACGCAAAACCCGCCACTCCCGCTTCGCCCAGGCGCTTCCAGGAGCTGGCCCTGGTCGAAACCCGCGATCTCGAAGAATCCATCGCGCTGCAGGAGATGACGGCCAAGGCCGAGATCCGCCACAGCCAGGCGCTGTACGCGCTGGGCCACCGCTTCGGCGTACTGGCCGGCGCGCCGGCGCTGGACGCCGAAAGCCTGCCGCTGGGTCCGCAGCGCCTCGGCGCGGCGCTGCGCTACGCGACGGCCTGCCTGAGCCTGACCATCGAGCATCGCCTGCTGCTGTATCGCCAGTTCGACCGCCTCGGCATGGCCGAAGCCGGCGTGCTGTTCGGCGCGGTCAACGACTATCTCGCCGAAAAACGCATCCTGCGCCATCTGCAGACCGCGCCGCGCTACGGCGCGCCGGCACCGACTTCGGCACCGGCGACAGCCGCCGCGGCCGACGATGCCGGCAGGGCATCGCCGCCGAACGACGCCGACACGACGGCAACGGCGACCGCTGCCGCGGCAGACGCCGCCGCCGTGCAGACGCCGGCCATGGCGGCATCCGCTGCAACCGGCGGCGGCGCCGGTGACGACCCGCGCGACGCCGAACTGTTCGACACCTTGCGCGAACTGCTGGCCGGCCGGCGCAATGGGGCGCCGGCAACGACCGGCAGCAGCGCCGTCCTGTCGGACTATGTCGCGACCGGCGAGGATCTGCAGGCCGTGCTCGGCAGCCTGCAGAGCCGCCCGGCCACACCGCTCGTGCTCGGCGGGCGCGTGGTCCAGCGCAGCGTCGCGCACCTGCGGCAGGATCTGCTGAACCAGTTGCGCCAGTTCACGCCGGACGGACGGCCGCCGCGGCTCAGCGAGGTCGACGCCGACACGCTCGACCTCGTCGGCATGCTGTTCGATTTCATCGCCAGGGACATGCGGCCGACCAGCGCGACCCAGGCGCTGATGACCAAGCTGCAGGTGCCGGTGCTGCGCGTCGCGCTGCGCGACAAGAATTTCTTCACCCGGCGCAACCATCCGGCGCGCCAGCTGCTCAACGCCGTGGCCGAGACCGGCCAGTACTGGATCGACGACAGCGACGGCGATGCCGATCGCATGCTGGTCGAGAAGATGCAGCTCGTCGTCGATCGCGTCGGCAGCGAGTTCGACGGCCGCGAAGAACTGTTCGACGAGCTGCTGACCGACCTGAGCCGGCACATGGGCACCCTGGCGCGCAAGGCCGAAGTCGCCGAGCGCCGCCACATCGATGCGGCCAAGGGGCGCGAACGTCTCGAGGTCGCGCGCGAGGGCGCGGTGCAGGCCGTCAGCGGACGGCTGCACGAGCGCAAGGTGCCCCGTCTCGTACGCGCGCTGCTGGAACAGGCCTGGACCGACGTGCTCGCGCTGACCATCCTGCGTCAGGGCGAGGATTCGGACGCTTATCGGCGCCGGCTCGCCGTGGTCGATCGTCTCGTCGCCGGCACTGCCACCGACGACGCCGAGCTGCGCGGCGAGATCGAACAGGGGCTAGGCCAGGTCGGTTTCCACGGCGACGACGTGCAGAGCATGCTGCTGCAGCTCCTCGACGGCGGCGAGGCGAACAAGGACGACAGCACCGCCAGCCGCACCGAACTCGCGCTCAAGCTCAAGAACAAGGCCCGCCTCGGCGAGGAATCGTCGCCCGCCGAACCGGTCCGCGCACCGGCGACGCTTGCGGCGGCAGCGCCGCCCGGGTCCGCTGCGCCCACCGCCACGGCACCTGCATCCGTGGCCGCAACACCCGCGTCCGCTCCGGCCGGTCCGCCGGCGCTGAACGCCGAGGAACGGCAGACTCTCGAACGCCTGAAGACCTTGCCCTACGGCACCTGGTTCGAGTTCGTCGTCAACCAGCAGGGCGACACGGTGCGGCGCAAGCTGTCCTGGTTCTCGACCCTGACCGGCCGCTGCCTGTTCGTGAACCAGCGCGGCGCGCGCACCGACGAGCGCAGCCTGCAGCAACTGGCCCGCGACATCGCGCGCGGGCAGGCGCATATCGTCGTCGAGCGGCACGACTCGCTGATCGACCGCGCCTGGTCGGCCATCGTCGGCACCTTGCGCCAGTTCTCCGGCAAGCCCGCGCCCCAGCCTGCCACCTGAGGAATCCGCCATGGTCGAGCACCGCCGCGCGCCGCGCCGCCGCGTCGAGGAAGTCATCCAGGTCACCAACGCGATCACCGGCGAGCCGGCCGGGCGCATCGGCAACCTGTCGATCGACGGCATGATGCTGGTCACCGAACGACCGGCGCGCGAGAACGCGCTGTACCAGTTCGCCTTCCAGCTGCCGGACGAACGCGGCCGGCCGCAACAGGTGGAGATCGGCATGCACGAGCAGTGGACCGAGGCGGCCAGCGTGCCGGGGCAGCACTGGGTCGGCCTGCGCTTCATCGACGTGAGTGCGGAAGATCAGGCGCTGGTCAAAGGCTGGCTTGACCGGAGCCGGCACGGCCGGGGCTGACCCGCCCATGCGCCGCCTCGCCGTGTTCGCCGCGCTGGCCGTCGCGCTGCTGCTCGGCGGAGCCTGGCTGTACCGGCAACAGCAGGCGCAGATCCCGCGCCGGGCCAGTTTCGTGATCTTCGGCGGACTGACCGAGGTCGAACTGCGCGGCGTGCCCGAGCCGGCCGCCGCGGCCGCGTTCGGCGCGGTCGGCGAAACCCTGCAACGCGACCAGCGCGCCTGGCATCCCTGGGAAATGAGCGATCTGCTGCGCCTGAACGCGGCGATCGCCCAGGGCGAGTCCTACCAGACCTCCGACGAACTCGCCGGCCTGCTGCGCGCGGCGCAGCGCGCCTATGTCGGCAGCGACGGCCTGTTCAATGCGGCCGTCGGCAGCCTCGTCGATCTCTGGGGTTTTCATACCAGCGACTACCCGATCACCGCGCCGCCGCCGCCCGACGGCAACATCGCCGCGATCCTCGCGATGCGGCCGCGCATGAGCGAACTGCGCATCGCCGACGACGGCACGGTGACATCGAGCAACCGCGCGATCCAGCTCGATCTGAACGGGCTGGCCGAAGGCTATGCGGCCGAACAGATCGCCGCCGTGCTGCACGAACGCGGCATCGCCGATGCATTGATCAATGTCGGCGGCGACGTGCTCGCGCTGGGCAGCGCCGGCGCGCGGGCCTGGCGCGTCGCGATCAGTTCACCGCAGCACCAAGCGCTGGCCGAGGTCGAACTGCAGGGCCACGAGGCGTTGTTCTCGTCGGGCAACTACAACAAGTTCCGCGAAGTCGAAGGCCGGCGCTGGGGCCATGTGCTCGATCCGCGCACCGGTCGCCCGGCCCGCGGCACTGCCGCGGTCAGCGTGATCCATGGCGACGCGGTCGTCGCCGACGTGGCGTCGACCACCCTGATGATTGCCGGCCCGACGGATCTCGTGCGCATCGCGCGCCGGCTTGGCGTGGCCTGCGTCGTGCTCGTCGCCGACGACGGCGCGATCTGGATCACCCCGGCCATGCAGCGCCGGCTGCGCTTCACGACAGCGCCGGCGCGACTGAGCGTGACCGAAGACATCGGCAACGACTGCAGCAGCGCGGCGCCGGTGGCCGCGCCGGCACCTCAGTAACGCAGCTTCACGAACGCCGACGGTCCGCTCAGGCGCACGTTCAGCACACCGTCGAAACTGCGCTTGTCGGCTTCCACGCGGATGCGTTGCGCGCCGTATTCAAACCCGACGCCGAGGTTGCGCCAGGGGAAGAATTCCAGGCCCAGCGACAGGTTGTAGATGTGCCCCGTCAGCGAGCCGTTGTTCTTTCGCACGCCGGCCACGTCGGCGTAGATGCGTGCCGAATCGCCGAGCGCATGACGCCAGCCGAGTTCGATCAGCGGCGCCCAGGCCGACGCGCTTTCGTGCAGATCCAGCAGCTGCACGCTGCCGTTGAGCGAGCCCTGGCCGGTGACGTTGCCGGCGACGCGGTAGTACCCGCCGCCCAACCCGAGTCCCCACACATCGCGGTCACCGACCGGCAGCCACCAGCGCCAGGCCACGCTCGCAAAATCCATGTCGAGCTTGCCGCGCACGTCGGCGTCGACCTCGAACGTGCTGCCGTCGTAGACGATGGAGCGGTCCAGCGTCTTGCGTGCGCTGCGGTGGAAGCGGTAGCCGTCGACCTCGATGCCCTGGCTGTCGCCGACAAGGAAGCCGAAACGCAGCCGGCCGACGACGCGATCCTTGGTCAGGCCGAAATCGTCCTCGAAGTTCACGTCGCTGCCGACCACGCCGTTGCCGCCGTCGATGCGCGCATCGGCATTGCTGTCGGCCTGATAGGCACCGGCGGATATATAGATGCGGTCGAGGGCGAGCGGCTTCTCGGCCCAGGCGGCCGGTGCGAGCACGGCGAGCAGCGCGGCCGGCAGTAGGCGTTTTGTCGTTGTCATTTCCGTACGTTCCTGATCAGCGTGAGCACAGGCCGACCTGCGGCCGGCGGCATTCTGACATGCCCGTGCCGGCGCCGCGTCCCGCGGCAGCACATCGCCGGCATCATGGCTTGCGCAGGCGTCGAAGACGCGTGAACTCGGAAAACTCCCATTGGCGCAGCGCCAGCATCAGGCTGAAGCCGTCGCGCTCGGCCAGCGGCAGGCGCGCGTCCTGGCGTGCGAGTTCGTCGAATTCCTGCGCGAGCCGTCCGAGCGCGGCCTTCATGCGCGTGCGCGAGCCCAGCGAGAGCATGCCGCTCAGAAAACGCAGTTCGTCGCCGATGCCGTCGAAGGCGCCGCGCAGGAATTCGCCGGCCACGCGAGCCAGGAAGAACTCGTGCACCGGCCCGTCCTTGCGCCAGGCGAAGTTGCGCGCGGTCAGCTTCTTGACCCGGCGCGGCG
Organism: Lysobacteraceae bacterium SCN 69-320; assembly: GCA_001725155.1. Taxonomy (GTDB): domain Bacteria; phylum Pseudomonadota; class Gammaproteobacteria; order Xanthomonadales; family Rhodanobacteraceae; genus Tahibacter. Next base: position 172,811 of record MEFP01000005.1, read on the forward strand.
GCCGATAGTCGACGATGCCCAGTTCGTCCAGCTTCAGCAGCGCACTGACCAGGCGCGCCTCGTCGAACGCGTAGGTCGTCATGATCTCGGCGAGCTTCCACTCGTTGACGAGCAGGTAGGTCAGCAGGAGCAGCTGCGGATCGCGCACGAGCGCGCGCTCCTGCGCCTCGCTGAGCTCATGCAGCGCACCGGTTGCCTGGCCGCCGTCGACGAGATCGGACAGGCTCAGGTCCAGCACTTCGCAGATGCGGTCGAGCCGGCCCAGCGAGAAATCGCCGCGGCTCAGGTCGCGCTTGATCGTCGGCTCGCTCAAGCCCAGCAGCTCGGCCAGCTGGCGATAGGTCATGCCGCGCTGGCGCAGCACATGACGGATGTTGCGCACGAGGGTCTGGCCCGCACTCATGGCCCGTTCCGGTATCAGAATCCGATACCGCATCAGACAACAGGGATAAGCCCGCGCGCAAGAATTTGCGCCGGCGCCCGGCGCTGCGGCAGTCTCTGCGCGCCACTCAGTCACTGCGCAAGGATCGGCCGCATGAGCGTCATGGCGTCTTCCCTCGCGGCGCGGCCGACCGCCGTGCCGGCCGGCCTGCGGCCGTTGCGACTGCTCGGCAGCGGCGTGGCCGGAGCGCTGGAGGCGCTGCCGAGCAGCGCGATCGACGCGCGCCTGGGCCTGCCGGCCGGCAGCGTGGAGAAACGCAGCGGCGTGCGCGTGCGCGGCGTGGAAACCCGGCGCAGCGCCGCCGAACTCGGCGCCGCAGCGGCCCGCGAGGCGCTGGCCGCCGCCGCGCTGGAGCTGGCCGACGTCGATCTGCTGATGGCCGCGAGCGCGACCATGGACCAGGCCATGCCCTGCAATGCCGCGCTGATCCACCACGAGCTCGGCCCGGCCGCACGGGGCCTGCCGGCCTTCGACGTCGGCGCGAGCTGCCTGGGCTTCCTCGTCGCGCTGGACACGGCCGCCGCACTGATCGCCGCAGGACGCTACCGCCGCGTGCTGATCGTCGCTTCGGACATCGCGTCCTGCGGACTGGACTGGAGCCATCTCGAAGCCAGCGCGATCTTCGGCGACGGCGCCGCCGCATTCATCGTCGACGGCGGGAATTGCGCCACGACCGTGCCGGCGGGCCTGCTCGCCGCCGCGTTCGCGACCTACAGCGAAGGCGCGCATTTCTGCGAGATCCGCGGCGGCGGCTCGCGCTACCACCCCAGCCGCATCGACGAACCGTTCGCGCCGCTGGCCCGCTTCCGCATGGACGGCCAGGCCGTGTTCCGCCTGGCCGCACGCCATCTCGGCGACTTCATCGACGCGCTGCTGGCCCGCGCCGGACTGCAACGCGGCGCGATCGACCTGGTCGTGCCCCATCAGGCCAGCCGGCACGGCCTGGATTTCCTGCGGCGCCTGCTGCGCCTGCCGGCCGCGCGGATCGTCGACATCTTCGCCACCCACGGCAACCAGGTCGCCGCCTCGCTGCCGAGCGCGCTGCATGCAGCGCACGCCGGCGGACGCCTGCAGGCCGGCATGAACGTGCTGCTGATCGGCACCGGTGCCGGCGTCAGCCTGGGCGGCCTGGTGTTGCGGAGCTGAGCGATGACGGGAACCGCGCCGCGCATCGAAGTGCATCTGCTGCAGGTCGGCCAGTGCCGCCACCCCGAGTGGGTCACCCTGCGCGGCGGACGCTGGTCGGCGGCGGAATTTCCGGCGCTGAGCGCGCTGCTGATCCATCCCACGCGCGGCGCGCTGCTCTACGACACGGGCTATGCGACCCATTTCGACGCGGCGACCGCGCGCTTTCCGGAACGCCTGTACCGCTGGATCACGCCGGTACAGCTGGCGCCGGCGCAGACCCTGCAGCACCAGCTTGCCGCGCGCGGCATCGCGCTCGGCGACGTGAGCCGCGTGCTGATCTCGCATCTGCATGCGGACCATGTCGCCGGTCTGCGCGATCTGCCGAATGCGCGCTTCAGCGCGCTGCGCGCCGAGATCGCCGGACTGGCCGGCCTGTCGCGCCTGCGCGGATTGACCCAGGCGATATTGCCGGCGCTGCTGCCGGCGGATTTCGCCGCCCGGCTGGACTGTGCCGACGATGCACAGGGCATCGCGCTCGGACCGTTGTGGGCGCCGTTCGACCACGGCTACGACCTGCTCGGTGACCGCAGCCTGATCGGCGTGCCGCTGCCGGGCCACAGCCGCGCGCAGATGGGCGTGCTGCTGCGCGACCGCGACGACCGGCCGCTGCTGCTCGCCGCCGACGCCTGCTGGTCGGCGCGTGCCTGGCGCGAGCAGCGCATGCCGTCGCTGCTGGCGCGGCCGCTGATGCACAACTGGCACGCCTATCGCGCGACCCTGGCCGGCCTGCAGGCGGTTGCGCTGCGCCAGCCCGAACTGCTGATCGTGCCGTCGCATTGCGCCGAAACCTTGCGGGCCTATGCACGATCCACGGCGAGGGCGGCCGCATGAAGCGCATCCTGCTGACCGGCGCATCGGGCTTCATCGGCACGGCCCTGCTCGAACGCTTCGCCGGCCGCGCCGATCTGCACTGGCACGGCCTGGGCCGGCGCGCATTGGCGCAGGCGAACTACAGCGCGATCGATCTGTCTCGTCCGTTCGATCTGGATTTCCGCGCCGACGTCGTCATCCATGCGGCCGCGCGCTCCTCGCCCTGGGGCACGCGCGCCGACTACGAACGCCACAACGTGACCGCGACGCGCGAGCTGCTGGACTGGTGCCGCCGCAACGGCCTGCCGCGCGTGGTCTACGTGTCGTCGAGTTCGGTGTTCTACCGCGACCACGATCAGTTCGGCCTGACCGAGGACAGCCCGACAGGCCCGGCCTTCGTCAACGACTACGCCGCGACCAAGTATGCCGGCGAACGACTCGTCGCCGGTTACGAAGGCGCCTGGGTCATCGCCCGGCCGCGCGCGGTGTTCGGGCCCGGCGACACGGTTCTGTTTCCGCGCATCCTGCGCGCCGCGCGGCGCGGCCGCCTGCCGCTGATCGACACCGGCGGCGCACCGGCCGTCGGCGATCTGATCTACATCGAGACTCTGTGCGACTACCTGCTCGCGCTGGCTCTGCGCGACGACCTCGGCGGCAGCTACAACCTGACCAACAACGAGCCGGTCGCGATCCAGGATTTCCTGCTGACCGCGTTCGCGAAGCTCGGCCTGCCGCGGCCGCGGCGGCGCGTCTCGCTGCGCGTCGCGCGCGCGGCGGCGACGGCCGGCGAATGGCTCTACCGGCTGCTGCATCTGCCCGGCGAGCCGCCGATCACACGCTTCGGCGTCGGCGTGTTCACCCAGTCCAAGACCTTCGACGTGGCCCGCGCGCTGCGCGATCTCGGTCCGCCCTCGGTATCGCTGGCCGAGGGGGTGGACCGCTTCGTCGCCTGGCAGCGCGAACAATGCTGAGCCTCGCGCTCGCGCTGTGCCTGGCCTATGCAGCGCTGCTGCTGGTCAAGATCGTGCTGGCGCTGCGCCGCGGCGCGGCGCCGGACGGCACGGCCATCGCGCCGGTCACGACCGTGCTGCAAGCGATACTCGGCGGCGATCCGGCGCTGGCCGCCGTGCTCGAACGCAATCTGCTCGCACTGCCGCAGTGCCGCTTCCTGTGGCTGCTCGACACGGACGATGCGATCGGCCGCGAGGTCGCGCAGCGGCTGCGCGAGCGGCATGCGACGCTCGCCATCGAATGCCTGGTTCTGCCACCGGCGCCGGCCGGACACAATCCGAAGATGCACAAGCTCGCCCTCGCCGCTTCCCAGGTGGCCACGCCGCATCTGGTCGTGCTCGACGACGATACCGAGCTGCCGGCGGCGAGCCTGGCCGCGCTGCTGGCCGCGCTGGACGAAGCCGATCTCGCGACCGGCCTGCCCTGCTATCTCGACGACGGCCGCTTCGCCTCGCGCCTGCTGGCCCAGTTCGTGAACAACAACGCCGTGCTGACCTACCTGCCGCTGCTGAATTTCTGGCCGCCGCCGAGCATCAACGGCATGGGCTATGCGCTGCGCCTGGACGCGCTCGCGCGCATGGGCGGCTTCGCGCCGCTGACCCGGCAACTGACCGACGACCTCGCCGTCGCAACGCAGTTGCAGCGCTGCGGCGGCCGCATCCGGCAGAGCACGGCGCCGCTGTTCGTACGCACGAGCGTGCGCGACCTGCGCCACTACGCGCAGCTGCTGCATCGCTGGTTCCTGTTCGCGCTGCTGCTGATGCAATGCCAGACGCCCATGCTGCGCGCGAGCATCGTGCTGCTGCACGGCCTGCCGCCGCTGCTGCTCTGGGCCGCGCTGATCGCCGCCGTATGCGCCACGCAGCCGGCGGCGCCGATCGCGCTTGCCGCGTTGCTGCTGCTGCGCAGTCTCGGCCTGCGCCTCGTGCAGCGGCATTTCACCGGCGCGCCGCGGCATGCCCTCGTGCCGTCGCTCGCGGCCGAACTCCTGCAGCCGCTGCATGCGCTGCACGCACTGCTGCAGCGGCGCATCCGCTGGCGCACGCGGCACTACCGTGTGCGTGCGAACGACGACTTCGAGCCGGTGCAATGAACCCGCGCTGGCAGGTCGCGTTCCTGACGGGCCAGAGCGATCCGCTGCGCTGCGCCCTGAGTCCGCTGCAGCAGCGCTTCATCGACGCACTCGCCGCGCCGCTGGCCGTGCCGCACAACTTCCCGTACGACCCGGCCACAGCGGCGTTCCGCGCCACGCCGCTGTGGCGCGCGAGCATCGCGAACGCGCGGCAATACCTGGGCTCGCGCGGACTGGCATTCCGCCGCCGCCATCGTCCGGCCGTCGAAGCGCTGCTCGCACGACGCGAGCGCAGTCTGCTGCTGGCCGGCAGCTGCGGCCTCGAACTGCTGGTCAACCTGCATCTGCCGCGCGACCTGCTCGATCGCGTCGCCGTGTTCGCGTACGGGCCGGTCGCACGCCGGCGCCCCGACTGCGACTGCCTGTTGCTGCAGGGCCATGACGATCGGCTGTCGCGCTGGTATTTCCCGCAGGTCGACGTGCGCGTCAGCGCAGGGCACATGGACTATCTCGCCCAGTCCAGCGTGCTGCAGCACTGCCGCGGCTATCTCGCCGCGCGGCAGACGCCGGCATGAAGCGTGTCGCCCTCGTCGCACCGCCGTTCAGCGGCCACCTGCATCCGCTGCTCGGCATCGGCCGTGCGCTGGCCGGCATCGCCGAGGTCCGCGTCTTCAGCAGCGCCGCCGCACAGGGCGCGATCGCCGGCGCGGGCCTGGGTGGAACGACCTTGCTGGCCGGCGCAGACGCCGCCATCGCCGCGATCGCGAATCCGCCGCGGCGCGCCGGCAGCAATCCGCTGCGCCTGCATGCGCAGCTGCGCGCGAATCTCGCGCTGATGCAGCGCTTCCGCGCCGAGCTTTGCGCAGTACTGGACAGTTGGACGCCGCAGCTGCTGATCGCCGACTTCACCGTGCCGGTCGCCGGCAGCGTCGCACGCGCATTGCAGATCCCGTGGTGGACCAGCCTGCCCTCGCCCTGCGTGCTCGAAGCGCCTGGCGGGCCGCCGGCCTATCTCGGTGGCTGGCGACCGCGCAGCGGCGCATACGGCCGGCTGCGCGACGCACTCGGACGGCTCGCGATCCGCGCGTTCAAGCGCGGCATCGGCCGGCTCTACCGGCGCGAACTCGCCGCACTCGGCATCGCCTCGCTGTACCGCGCCGACGGCAGCGAGGCGGCCTATTCCGACGAACGCATACTCGCGCTGGGCCTGCGCGAGTTCGAATACGCGCGCGCCTGGCCGACTGCACTGGAGTTCACCGGCCCCGTACTCTACACGCCGCCCTACGCCGGTCCGGCGCCGACCTTCCGCGGCGGCAAATCGCGGGTGCTCGTGACGCTCGGCACGCACCTGCACTGGCACAAGCAGGCCGCGCTCGCGGCCGTGCACACGGCCGCGCAGTCCCTGCCCGATGTCGACTTCCATTTCAGCCGCGGCGAGGCGAACGGCATGCAGCAGCAACGCCGCGGCAACGTCGAGGAACTGGACTACGTGTCGTATGCGCGCGATCTGCCGCACTACGACCTCGTCGTGCATCACGGCGGCGCCGGCATTCTCTATCGCTGCCTGCAGCTCGGCATCCCGTCGCTGGTGCTGCCGCTGGACTACGACCAGTTCGACCACGCCGCGCGCCTGCACAGCGCCGGCCTCGCAAGGCGCCTGACGTCGCTGGACCGGCTGGCGCCGGCCGTCGCCGCCGCGCTGAACGACACGGCGCTGCGCGAGCGTTGCCTGGCCTGGTGCGCACGGTTCGCGGGACCGCCGGCGGAAGCGCGCATCGCTGCGGCCGTGGCCGAGCGCCTGTACGGCTGAGCGCCGGGTCGGCTCAGGCCTGCGCGCCCGTGTAGGCGAGCAGGCCCTGCGCCAGCGCGTCGAACGTCACGCGACAGCGCGCGCTGTGGCGCAGATCCTCGTGCATGGCCAGCCAGACCGGCAGCGGGACCGCGAACTGTTCGGGCAGCACGCGCACCAGCCGCGCATCGCGCGCGGCGATGGCCGCCTGGCAGATGCCGATGCCGGCGCCGGCGCGGATCAGTGCGAGCTGGGCCAGATCGCTGTCGGCGCGCAGCGCGAACGCGGCCCGGTCCCAGACCGGCAGCCACTGCCGCGCGGCGCGCAGGAACGGCGTTTCCTCGTCGTAGCCGATCAGCGCGTGCGCGCGCAGCTCGGCAGTGCTCTGTGGCATGCCGCGGCGCTGCAGATAGTCGGCATGCGCATAGAGGCCGAGTTCGACGTCGCCGATGCGGCGCGCGACCAGTTGCTCCTGCCGCGGCTGGGTCATGCGCACGGCGATGTCGGCCTCGCGCTGCAGCAGGTCCTGCACGCGATTGCTCAGCACGAGCTCGATCGCCAGCCGCGGCTGCTCCGCCCGCAGCCGCGCCAGCAGTGGCGGCAGCACTTCGGTGCCCACGATTTCGCTGGCCGAGACACGCACCGCGCCGGCGACGCCGGAGCCCGCGCCGGCAGCGGCGCGCCGCAATGCGGAGGCATGGCTGCGCATGGCCTCGGCGTGGCGGCGCAGTTCCAACGCGGCATCCGTCGGCAGCAGCCCGCTCGGCGAGCGTGTGAACAGAACCAGGCCCAGCGTTTTTTCCAGCGCGGCGACATGCCGGCCGACCGTGGGCTGAGCCAGACCCAGCGCCCGCGCCGCCGCGGACAGCGAAGCGTGCTCAAGCACGCCGAGAAAGGTCCGGTAGTGTTCCCAGTCGTCCGCGTCAGCCATGCAAAAACGTATAGCCGCTACGAAATCCTTGTCAATTTATTCGTAGCGACCGGCAGCGCAGCATGGACTCACCAACCTTGCGGAGACGGACATGAACACGACGAAGACGGCCCTGGTGCTCGGCGCAACCGGCGGCATCGGCGGCGAAACCGCCCGCCAGCTGCGCGCGGCCGGCTGGCGCGTGCGGGCCCTGGCCCGCCGCGCTGCAGAAGGCGAAGGCCTGGAATGGGTACGCGGCGATGCGATGAACCGCAGCGACGTCGCCCGTGCCGCCGCCGGCTGCGCGGTCATCGTGCATGCGGTGAATCCGCCGGGCTATCGGCGCTGGGCCGAGCTCGTGCTGCCCATGCTCGACAACACCATCGCGGCCGCCCTCGCCGAGCAGGCCACCATCGTGCTGCCCGGCACCGTCTACAACTACGGTCCCGACGCCTTTCCGCTGATCGCCGAAGACGCGCCGCAGAACCCGCGCACGCGCAAGGGGCGCATCCGCGTCGCGCTGGAGCAGCGGCTGCAGGCCGCCACCGGCCGAGGCTGCCGCGTGCTCATCGTGCGCGCCGGCGATTTCTTCGGCCCGCGCGCCGGCAACAGTTGGTTCGCCCAGGGCCTGGTCAAGCCCGGCCGGCCGGTCGCGCGGATCGCATTGCCGGGACGCGGCGTGGGCCATCAATGGTCGTATCTGCCCGACGTGGCGCGGACCCTGGTCGCGCTGCTGGAACGGCGCGGCGAGTTGCAGCCTTTTGAAAATTTCCACATGGCCGGCCACTGGGATGCCGACGGCGAACAGATGGCCGCGGCGATCCGCCGCGCCGTCCTGCGCCGCGGCGGCGCGAAGCCGTCCACCGCGCCGTTTCCGTGGTGGCTGGTAACGCTGGCTTCGCCGTTCGTCGCGACCCTGCGCGAGCTGCGCGAAATGCGCTACCTCTGGCGCCAGCCCGTACGCATGAGCAATGCGCGTCTGATCGGGATACTGGGCGCCGAGCCGCATACGCCGCTGGATGAAGCGGTCGAAGCCACCCTGGATGGGCTCGGCTGCTTCGCCGACAGCACGGCAGCGGTCGGTCCGATGCTGCGCTGAGCCGCTAAGGCTGCCGTCGCATGGCCCGCCCCCGCGGCGGGCTGCGGCCGATCGTGTACTTCATGCGGTGCTCGGCAATGACACGTGCCGACCTCGCGCAGCGGCTCAGTCCGGTTTCGGCCGCCGCCATCCGCCGAAACATCGCAGGCGGCCCGCAAACGAACGTGCGATCGGATGCAAAGGCCCCGAAGGCGCAAGCGCCCCGGGGCCGCCGGATCGGTCACAGGACTTGTTCATCCCATCGGCGTTACGGATCTCCTGTCCGCCGCATGCCTGCATCTTCACCAGCCGAAGAAGCTTGCCGGCATCGACCTGCGGCGCACATCGGGGAAATCCCTCGCGGCAGCTCGGATTGTCGCGACGGCCCATCCGTCTGGCGCAGTAGGTAATTTCTTCCTGCGCCCCGGCGGCCAACCTTCGACACTTCAATGAAGCACAACAGTCATGCTAGTTTCAGAAGACTGCCTTGCAACAACCAACCCCCAGGGGAACCGTAATGAAATTTGCACTGAAGCTGCTGGCCACCGCCGTGCTGACCGTTACCGCCACCGGTGCCGGCGCTGCGCAGAACGAACCGAGCGCCGCTCCGATGGCCTTCGGTGGACACATCACCGTCGGCGCCCCGCGCGGCGCCGACCCGGTCGTCTATGACGCCACCGGCACCTCGCTCACGATCACCACCGGCACGCCGCGCACCTACATCGGCGGTGTCGCCAACATCGCCGGCGCGGGCCCGCAGGTCGACATCTCCAGCGTCGACCTCTCCCTGGCCTCGGCCGCCGCGGTGAGTTACACCAACATCCGCGCGCGCATCCAGTTCTGGGACGTCTATACCGCTGCCGGCACACCGGTGTTCTCCAGCCCGGCCGGCGCGACGATCGAAGCCGACCTCGGTCCGCAGACGCTCGCCGCGAACAACGTCTATACGATCACCCTGAACCTGCCGACGCCGCTGCGCCTGAACAGCCTGGCCGCCAAGGGCTTCGGCGTGAACTTCCAGGGCGACACCGGTGCCGGCCTCGTCGACGATACGAACCTGACCACCGCGCTGACCTACGGCTCGGCGCAGCCCGTCGGCACCAGCGCCCTCGGCGGCGGCAACGGCTTCTTCCGCAATGCCTCGGGCCGCACCGATTTCAACTTCCTGTCGACGGACGCGCGCACCTTCACCGGTATCACCGACGCACGCACGATGCTCGTGATCCGCGGCAACGCCACCGTGCCGGTCTCGCTGCAGTCGTTCAACGTCGAATAACGCGTTTCCCGCCATCGGCGAATCGGACACCCGGCCCAGGCCGGGTGTTTTTTTTTGCGCCCGAAAAAGACCGCGACGGCTTCGGGTCCGGTCCGGCAACACGCACCTTCCGTCATTCGCCGCGGCGACAGATCTGACCCGACCACCACCACGCGAAAGCTGTCCGCGGACGAAAGCACCGGCGACATTGGCGCGTCTGCACCGGCGACGGCAATTCGCCTGATGAATTGCCGTCATGTGCTTAGAAGCCGCGCGGCCCGCCGATGACCGCGACGATGTCGTGCAGGCGTGGAATTCTGCCGCTCGCAGCACCCCGCAGGTCAGCGCCGGCGAGGACATTTCGCCAACCCGTGCTTAACCGATGAATAACCGCCGGCTTCCAACAATCGGCCGGCAGCACACGGCTGCGTCCGGAGACCGCCATGATCTTTCCGTCGTCACGCGATTCGTCTGTGCTGCACGCCACCAGCCATACGCGCTGCGGCCCCGGCGAGTTCCCGGGCATACGCCAGATCGTGCGCGAGGTCGAGAACGCGCTGGCCCTGCGCGAAAGCAGCGCCATCGTCGGCGCCTTGAACGCGGCGATGCCCGCGCTGATCGCGCATTACGGCGCGCAGTTGCCCCTCTGGGCCGTACAGGCGCGCGAGCGCGCCTATCGGCGCATCGAACTGCACCACTGCCCGGTGCAGGGTTTCCAGATACTTGCCCTGGTCTGGGGGCCGGGCCAGGGCACGCCGGTGCACGACCATCGCGAACTGTGGGGCATCGAGTCGGTCTGGCAGGGCGAACTCGACGTGATCGACTTCGCCGTCAAGGAAACCGCCGGCAGCTTGCTGCGGCTGGAACCCAGTCAGGTCTCGCGCATTCCGGCCGGCCAGTCGCTGGGCTTCACCCCCGAACACGGCCTGCACCTGTGCCGCAACTCCGCGCCGCGCGACGTGACGATCTCCGTCCACGTCTATGCACGCGCGCTCGACGCCTTCAACCAGTACGTCGATGTCGGCAACGGCTGGTACGAACGGCGCGAGCACGTGCCGGCGCTGGAGTTCTGACAGCGTCCGGCACGAACGCCGTCGCGCGGAACGAGGGTCGCTGCCGCCGGACGCGCGAGGCCGTCCGATGCGGCGTTGCGCGACGCGTGCGCGCGAGAAGCGAATGCACCGGCGGACTGCCGGCAGCGCGGATCATGCCGCCATCCGGCGGAGTCCGGCGGTCTCTACTGGTCCGATCGCGTGCCATCTGCATAGAGAAACCGGCCCGGTTTGAACGCGACTCTCAGATCGCCGGCCGCCTGGTCGCGCAGGCGCCGATGGCGATCCATGAACTGATTGAATTCCAGCTCACCGTCCCAGCGGATCGTTGCGCCGGCAGCGACCGGATCGGATATGGAGACGCGCGCCCCAAGGATCTCGTTGTCGAGCAGATCCGTGAAGACGAGAGCGCCGTCGAATGCACGGATGTCCTTGCTGCCGCTGTTCGAGAAATCCACCGCGAACGTGATCGCGTCGGTAACCACCCGGCTGCCGGAAAAATCCTGGTCCCTGAATCCCTTCTTCACCAGAGTCACGCTGAGCGGCGATTCCTCGGCAATGACCTTGCTTTCCGGAGGCGCCGGCCGGACCGGAGCCGGCGATTCCCGCGCAAGGGCTTTCGCCGCACCGCCGAAGGCGTCGGACACGGCAGCCACGATCTTCATCTGCAGATACATCTGGCCCGCATAGAACCCGACGAGGAGCGCGAGCAAGCCGACCGCGCCGTGCGTCAGCAACGACCGGCGATTCCGCGCGAACCTGTCCGCAACGGCCGCCGACGGTCTCGGCACAGGTCGACGAACTTCGGGAACGACCAGCGCGCCGTACTTGGCGTAGATGACTTCGCAGCGCGGACAGGCCTCCATGGGTTTCCACGTGGCCCGCTCGTTTACATGCCCACATTTCCTGCAGGTTCTGGCTTCCATGGATCACCCCCGGTCTGCGCGGACAGAAACTGCCGGCAGGGCACGATGCCTCTCAGCAACCGGCCGATTTCCGGCCGTTCATGCGGCTCCACGGCGCACCGTGATCGTGTGATCCAACCCGGCGGGGAAACCGCCTTCGTGACCGCGTTGCTGGCACGAAACACCGCCGCGGCCACCGGCAGCGACCCAGCGACGGCACGCCGCGATCAACTGCCGGCGAGCTGGCGGCGCCAGCCGATGCGCCGGCAGGCCCCGCGCGAGGTCGGGAGTTCCGGTTCGATGCGCGCGGCCGGCTGTGCGGATCCCTATGCCGGTCAGCCAACAGCGGCGTGGGAGTTCCGATGCCGTGAGCGCAGGTATAAGCCCGCCCCTCACCGGAAGATGGACCGATGCTGACCCGAATCGCGATTGCCTTGCTGCTGGGAGCGACGTCGCTGGCTGCGGCCGCCGGCGATCGTGTCGTCACCAGCGCCGATCTCGGCGACAAGTGGCCGCTCACGATCGACTCCGGAACGCTGCAGTGCCGGCCGTTCATGGGAAGCCTGCAGATCCTGACGATCAGGGCCGACGGCAAGACCTGGGCGGTCAACGGCACGGCGATCGGCCAGGGCTTTCCGGAGATAGACCCGATCTGGAAAGGCAATCCGGAAATTTCCGGCGCCAGGATCAACATCGGCCCGCTGATTGATCTGGCGAAAAGCCTCTGCCAGTAAACCTCGCGGCCGAACGAACCGCCGGTCGGCGGTTCGATTCTTCGGTATCCCCGCGTCGCCGCGCCGGCTGGCCCGGCGGATCGCCCGCTACTGTCCGATCACGTCGCGAACGCCGTAGACCGTGCCGTCCAGCCGGAACTCGATGATCGTGTAGCGCGCGTTCCCGGTCTTGTAGGCCCAGCGCTCGCCGAGCTTGACGCCGAGACCGTTGACCAGATCGACTCGCCGCGCGGGCTCGCCGCCCGCGTCGACCACCTTCTGCCGCGAATCTCCCGCGGAGATCACCTTGGAGCCCAGCCGGACAGTCGTGCTCGACGATGCGGTAAAGCCGGTTTCGGCCGACGCCGATGCGGCGAACAGCGCGACAGACAGGATTGCCAGAGCCTTCATGCGATTCCCCGGTTCGCCACGGCGGCGTGGCGACTTCCTGGTGCCGCATGCGGCAACGACCTCTCACCGGCCTCGCCGCCTTCCAGACCTCGGCACTCGCCGAGGTCCCGACGCGGGAAACCCGGGGGATGCTGCGGGATTCGGGAGATCGGCGGATACGCCGGACTTGGCGATGGTGCCGGCTGTCGGAATCGAACCGACGACCTACTGATTACAAAACAGTCGCACTAGCTGAATTTTTTCAAATGCTTAGACCTAAATCGTCCAATATCAGAGCCGCCGCTAACCCGCTGTTTTGCCTCGTTTCTGGGTACTCTTATTGGACGCCAAGGAGATCGACATGGGGCCGCAAACTAAGACGCCGATCGCTGCGCTGTGCACTTTGACGCGAGCGGTGCGCCGCCCTATCGACCAGCTCATCGACGATGCGGCGCAGTGGTGGTTCGAACAGAAAGAGGCGCTGCTGCGCGAGGCGTTCGAAGCGGGCATCCATCCTGCTTCGGTCGTTGTGCGCTATAACGATCCGGACCCTTCGCGGCAGTGGGCCGAAGATAGGCAGACGATCACGATCTGGCTCGACACCAGCAACGCACGGCTCATGACGATCGAGGAAAAGGCCGAGATCGATCGGCTCCTTGCGGAGCGAGGATGGCCGCGCGAAGATTCTGTCACGTGGCGCACGCCGTAACAGGCGGCTTCGGTCAGGGGTGAGAGTCGGCGATGCTGCCTAGCCGGCGATCACGTAACCCCCGAAGGCGGCAGCGGCCACCGCAGCAAAGATCCCAGCCGCGCTGCAGTCGCGCCGGGCTTGGCTGGATCGGTCACGGGGCTTATTCGTCCCATCAGCGTTACGGGCTTCCTGCCCGCCGCGGGCCCGCGGCCTCACCAGCGGGGACAGTTTCGCCGTCCGTGCGGCGCGGCGCATCCGGAATTCGCCGCGCCGGAGCCTCGGAGTTTTCCGAGCGGATCACGCCGTGAGACGGCCGCGCGCATACTGCCGGCATGCCTCGCTACGACAAGCTCCTCTTCGGCCCGGCCGGCGCGTGCGACGCGTGCGGGCGCTTCTGCATGTCGTTGCATCAAGCGGGAGCGCCTGGCGTCGCCGGCATCGCCTGCTATCACTGCGGACGCGGGCGGTTCCGGCATCGTGCCGACTGGACGTTCGCGAACTGCCCGGCTTGCGGCGGCAGATGCTGCGGCGAATGCCACTACACCGGGGTCGTCGCGACGCCGCGGCCGGACGCGTTGCCTGCGCCCTGACCGCTACCGCTTCGCCACCCCAAGCACGCGCGATGCCACGGCGCGCACCTTGCTGCAGGTGCCGCAGCTGGTCGGCGTGCCGGCCCAGCTACGGGCGCGCGCCAGTGCGCGCTGCATGCCGGCGCTGACGGCGCTGCCGTGGCGCGGCGCGGGCTTCGGTTTCGGCGGCCGCTGCATGATCACGTCAGCGCCCCGTACTCGGCAGTCCCGATCACGTTGCCGTTCACCGCGGCCGTGACGGTGCCGCCGTCGCCGCCCTGGTAGACGACCAGCAGCGAATGCCGGTCGCGCACGTCGTCCGGCACGAAGTCGAACTCGCCGAGCACCGTTGTCCACTCGACGACGTCGCCGTCAGCGAGTCCGTACAAGCCGAACACCCAAGTCGTGCCGTCGCCCGTCGGGAATGGCCGCAGGACTTGAGTCGCATACGGCCCCGACAGGCCGGCCGGCGGCCCCGGGTTGCCGCTGCCGGGGTCGACTGTGCGGCGCAGGCGCGCCATGACGCGAATCTGTGGCATCAGGTCACCGTGAGGATGAGCGTCGCCGGGTCGCGGCCGGGGGCGACGGCGACGATCATGTGCTGCCCAGGCGTCGCGTAGCGGCTCGGGAATTCGACGCGGCCGGCGCTGTCAGCGCGGCGCGTGATCAGTCCGTCGAGCGTGCAGTCGGCGCCGGCGAGCGGCAGGCCCGTCTCGTCGTCAACGAGGGTGACGACGAATTCGGACGCGGCCGCGGAGGCACTGATCTCGAGCTGCGGCATCGCCTCGCTGGCATTCGTATTGCGCACGAGCTTGATCGCCGGAACGGCGCCGGCCGGCGCGCGAAGGGTAATGCTCGTCCGCTCACCGGCGTCGCCGATCTCGTACTCGCGGGACTGGGCCATGTGCACACCGGTCACCGGCAGCAGCGGATGGGTGAGATCGACGGCGTCGCCGACTCGCAGATCGCCGCGGAAGCCGCGCACACTGACGACGTACTGCGGCCGCGCGCGCAAGCGCAGCAAGCGCGCGCAGACTTGCGACGCAACACGGCTCGAGCTCACCCATGGCGCGTCGACGACGGCGGGACGCGGCCCGGCGGCCGGCGCGCGCGCGACGACGTACTGCACGGCGCCGCGCGGCGTGCCGGCTTGCCAGGCATAGCGCAGCGTCAGATCCGTGACGATGTCGTCGAGATCGGCTTGCGCCGAGACCTCGATGTCGCCCGGACCGATCGTCGTCACGGCCGGTCCGTCGAACTCCGGCCACAGCCGTGCAAAGCCGGTCATGTCCGGGGAGCAGATCGCTCCGATGCTCGAGCAAATCGAGCGCGCAATCTCGTAGCCGCGTGCCGGCTCTTCGAAACTGCCGCCGACCGGAAGGTCCACGGACTGCTGCCGGAATGCGGCAAGGCGCGCCGCCGGCAGCGGCAGCCCGGCGACGTTGGCGAGGATGTCCCAGATCACGTCTGCGGCATTTTCGATGAGCACGCCGCGGACTGGGTGTAGATAGCCGCGCCCGCGCGCGACCACGCCCTGCCCTTCCGGCACGGGCGTCGCGAACTCGATCATCGTTACCGGGCGACCGGTCGCGTCAGCGACGTTGCGCCAGGTCCAGTTGCTCGCGCGCTGCCCGCCGACGAAGACATCATCAACGGCCGCGCAGGGATGATCGGCCCACACCCAGCGCGTGCGCGTGTCGTCGTACTGCAGCGCCTCGCCGGCGCAGACGCCGTAGCGCCGCGGGATCCAGCGCGCCTCGCGGTAGCCGGGCCATGCCGTGGTGTCGCGCAGAGGCACTACCGACGCGATCGACTTCATGCGGACACCTCGATCGCAGCTGCAGCCCCGCAGCTGCACGAAGTCACGACGCCCCAGAACAGCTCGGCGGTCGCGTCACCGCGGCGACCATAGAGCACAGCCTCGGCGCCGAGCGGCGGTCGGCGCATGAGCGGCACGGCCTGGCCATCGGCGTTGCCCAGATCCAGGGTGACGCCGGGGATCTCGCCGTCGGCGCTGGCGCGCAGCGTGCCGACGGCGGCGAGGATCTCATGCGCCAGTTCGCCGGCTGGGAGATATGGCCGCGCGCGGGCATCGTGCACGTGCTGCGGCGGGTCGGTCAGGATGGTCAGCCAGCGGATCATGCCGCCGGCTCCAGGTCGAGTTGCACGGTGAGCAGGCGGGCGGCCGGGCTCGTCGGCTGGTAGCTCAGCACGTCGGTGACCTTGACGCCCGCGTCGCTCAGCGCGACGAGGTGCACCTCGGGCTCTGCATCGTTCGGTACCGCGGCGAAGCGGCGTTGATCGTCCGCGCACGCCGCAGCGAGCCTCTCGCGCAGTCCATTCGCGCTGACCTTCGTGAGCGCGGAGTGCGTGACCTGGCCGCCGACGCCGCCCGCGCGCGCGGGGGTCGGCATGCGATACTCCGGCTCCCACAGGCCGACTTCCGGGATTCCTGTCGCGATCTGCGGCTGGTAAGGCGAGCCGAGGAACACCCAGAATGCAGCGCCGTCCATGTCGACGCTGAGGCGCCAGCGCGCGCCAGGGCCCGGGTCCACCACAGCGATGTGGATGTCGCCCGGCTGCCACGGGACGGACAGCGTGCCCGCAGTCGTAGCCCAATCGTCGAGGCTCCACCACAGCTCGATCGCCGCGCCCTCCGGGATCTCGTGGCCGGCGATGATGAGCCTCGTGACCGGCTTGTCGTCGGCAGGGTCGATGCCGATCGTTGTCGACCCGAGCCAGCGTGCCGAGCGGCCCGTCGGCCGGCGCAGGTTGTCCACTCCGGCCGTAGCGACCGCGCGGTGCGTCCAGGCATCACCAGTGCGCCAGCTCGGCGCCTCGCCGCCGACGAAGACGGCAGACAGTCCGTCGACGAGCGACACCGAAGTCGCGATCGCGGACGGAGACGACCACGCGCCGCCGTTGATGCGCCAGCGCGCATGTCCGCCCTCGAGCACGACAGCGAATTCATCGCCGAGCGCGAACGGGATGCCGCCCGGCGTAATCTGTGCCGACAGCATCGTGTCCGGCCCGAGGCACGTCCACGTGATGCCGTCGGCCGTCACGCTGTCGCCAACGACCGTCGGCCAGGCCGGTTCAGCCACGCCGCTCTCGCCGTCGATGTCGCCACCGTAGCGCAAGCCGTTGGGTGTCGTCGGCCGCACGATCGCACCGGCGGCGTACGCCGTGCTCGGCGCCCATGCCGCGGCGCCGCCGTTGTACGGTGCCGGCGTTACGGTCGACAGCAGATAGTCTCGCAACCTGCCCGACTCCGTGCCCGACACGCTCCACACGAGCGTGTCGTCGCCGAACTGGCCGCCGCCGAGCGCGAGCGGTGACGCGTGCGTGATCTGCGCGCGCCAGCCATCGCCCTGCTGATACCCGCTCCCGCTGATCCCGTTGACGCCATCCACGATGACCTTGATCTTGTCCCCCGACACGAGATTTTCCGGGCACGAGATGCGCGGCAGCACTGCCAGCTTCCGCGAGCTCGTAATCGTGCCGCCGGTCCCTTCCTGAGCGAGCACGTTCCAGTGATTCGGCCACCACGGCATGTAGCCGGGCTCATCCGATCCGCTGTAAAAAAAGGCGCTAGTCGCACCTTCGACTTCCTGCCAGCAACCATCCGTGTCGCTGGCGTCATCAAAATTTCCTTGAATCCCCGCAGCGGCAAGCACGTCGTTGACGATCGCGTTGTAGCGAGCCCAGAAAATCTCGGGAACGGGCGTCGTCAGGTTGCCATCAGCGCGACCGACAAGTTTCCAAGTCACCGAGCCGTCGACGAATGTGTCGTTGACATAGAGTCCAGCCACACTCGGCGGCGCGGCGGCAGTCGTGCCGCCGGTCAAGCAGAGCAGCGCGCCGTGGTACGCGCTGTAGACGACATCGTCGGCAGCGTACGCCTTCGAGTCTTCGCGCCCGCCGAAAAGCCCCGCATCGACGTACGTGAAGTCGCCGACAGTCACTGTGCTGCCGTCGGTCGTCCATGCGGGCTCTGTTGCGCCGTTGCTGCCACCGGCGGCTCCGTCGACCCACGCGTAGTAGTGGCCGTTCGAGCTCGTCGGCAGCAGCGGCAATGCATGTGTCGTCGCAATTCCAGGCGTCCATACGACCGCACCGGCGCCGGGCGTCGCGTGCGTCGCGTACAGATGCTTTGCGTCAAGCTGCAGCTGCCTGAAGCCATCGTCCCACATCGCAAGAGGCTTCTTGCCGATGCATTCGTAGACCACGCCGGCGCCGTCAGTTACGGTATCGCCGACAGTCGTCGGCAGCGTCGGCTGAGCCGTGTGCGAGGTGCCCGGCGTATTGATCGCGTACCGGAACCCGTTGCGCGGCGACGGCTCGATTACCTCATCTTGCTTATACTCGTGGCTCGCCTGCCACACAGGATAGTCGAGCGTCCCGCCATCAAGGACCTTAAGCCCCTTGAGCAGGATGTCTGCGCCGCGGCGCACGAGCGCGATGTCGTTTTCCCAGCCACCATACAGCGTGGTGTTGTTCTGCACGAATTCGCGCTGCCAGCTCGCTACCCGCTGCACACGTCGTGCGCGGGAGATCTGCTCCACAGTATCCTCCTCACTTTCGATGCCGAGACAACTGTCGTCCGGCGGGCTGTTGTCGACGGTAATGTCGTCGCATGGGCATGGAGACGGCGGCAGCGCCGCCCAGGTGAATTCGTAGACCGCGTTTTCGAGGTTGACCCCAGGCCTTACTTCGTAGCTGCACAGCGCGGGCACGGATCCGCCGTCCCGCGGCTGCAGTTCGAGGCGCACGATGATCCGCGCACCAGTTGCGGCCGGATCTGTGTTCGGCGCGGGAATCTGGAAGCGGTAGTTGTCGCTCTCGTAGAGCACGCCGGCTATAGCTTGGGTGAGCGCGCCGCTGACTTCGCCGCGCACATCGAACTTCGATCCGCCAAGCGAGATGATCGAGAGCGTTTCGGTCGGCGCATTCGGGCCGACGACGAGTCCGATCTCGGCGCGCTTCACGGCGTCAGATCCCTCGCCGACGATGCTCGCGCAGTAGCTCGACGTCATCACCGACAGATCGGTCGCTGCTTGGCCGCCGGGCTTGTAGTCCTCGACGATGGGCGTCGCGACTTCGAACGGACACGACGAGTCAGAGCTAAACGCCTTGAGCACGTCATACAGGGTGATCCCGGTGTAGCTCTTCTCGAACGACGAGTCGGGGTCAGTGACGGTGACGGCGTAACTGCCCGTCACATAGCGCACCCGCGCACCGGCGGCGATCACGCGAGGCGGCCGCGGTGAGAAGCCGAAGACGTAGCGCTGTACGCCCGGCGTCGGGTCCCACTTGCTGATCAAGCGGAACACCTGCGGGTCCTGCCCAATGCGCGCACGGCGCGCTGTCGTCGGCACTTCGCCACCCGGAGTCAGTACGGAAGCGCCCCAGTTCCAGTGATCTCCTTGGAGCCACTCTGCGTCCTGGGCCAGCGCGTCGCGCAGCGCGAACTCGGTGTCCGTCAGCACGAGGTTCGACGTGACCGATATCGTGATCTCCGACGGCCCGGCGACCTTGGCGCGCAACGTCGCCCCCTGGAACGGACACTCCGCGAACCGCGTCTGCGTGCCCAAGCTTTCGAGGCGGAACGTGTACGTCTCGGCCTGCATCCCGGTGCCGGCCGACACATCGGTCATGACGCCATTGCCGACGCCAGCGAACTTCGGCGCGGACACCGCGGGCGCGCCGTCGATCTCCTCGTCGACGATTTCAACGTCGATCACACAGTCAGCCGCGCCCGTGTAGGGCCCGACAATGCGCACGTCACCGCCCCCAGCTTTCGGCGTCTCGTCCTCGCGCACGATCGCGGTAGACGGCACGACGTTCGTCATGCTCAGCGCGGCGGTCAGGACGACGTTGTCGGTGCTGGTGGCGTATTCCATTGCGGCTCCGATAGTGAGAAAGCCCCGCACTTGGCGGGGCCCAGAAAGCAGAAGGCCCGCTCTAGGCGGGCCTTCGATCAGTCGCTGATGGCTGTCAGGATGCCATTTGTAAAGTAGAGGTAACGGCGCGAGCGCTCGCCATAGACCCACTGCTCATTGACCCCCGATGCTGTGGTGGTGCGATTCACGTCCTTTGGCTCACCCCAGGGGTGAGGAAGGGCCCTTGCCTGCTCAGCAGACATCCCAATCTCTGGGCGCTGAGGGCCAGTGATCAATGGCTGCTTCGTACGACTGTCGTACTCGGTCTGCACCTCTCCGGCCACGCATGGCTTTCCGTCCCAGCGCGTCTTATAGCCATCACTGACGCATTTGTAATAGTTTCCACTCGCGGCGTTTGCAACTAGCATGAGCAGCAAGAACGGATACCGCATGGCGACATCCCCGACATGGTGATGACCAAACAATACCCCAGCGAGGACGGCAGTCAACCACCTCTTTCCCAAAACCGCCGTAGATCCTTGCTCAGCTGCCGGGTGTAGTCCTCATTCCCGATCACGTTACCCTGAATCGTCACATTGATGACTGGCTTGGTGGCTCCCCCGCCGCTGCTGTTGCTTGGCCGAGCCGGGGCTGGCGGCGCTGCCGGTGCGCTAGACCCGCCGCCACCGCCATTGTTCTTTGCCCTCTCAGCGTTCTCCTTCTGGATGTTGGCCATCCTCAGGGCATGGAGTTCGTTCTCGGCAGCCAAGGCATCCTGTGCCGCCTGCGAGCCCGTCTCGCCTGCCAATGCTGCTTCATCCTGGATCTCCTGCATCCTGGCTTGGTGCCGACGATCCTCGATCGACGCCTCGTTTCCCCGCAGCCGGTCGATTTCGTCCTGGGTCGACTGAGCCATGTTGCGCAGCGACTCCGTCGCCTGTTTGGCCTGCTGCTGGAGAGCTGCTGTCTTGGCACGTGCAGCCTCGATCGCTGCTTGCAGCGGGCCAAGCTCCTGGCGCCCGAGCAAATCAAACGATCCGGTTCCGGAATCAATCGCAATTTTGAGCGAGTCTAGGCCGGCGACCGAGAACTGCGCTTGGGCCGCAACCCCAGAAAATGCACTCTGACCTGTTTCCGCATACAGGTTCAGGCTCGCCGTCAATGATGCAAGCGCGTCGCGCTGTTTATCGACTGATGCCTGCACCTCGTCCTGGGCGGTCCGCAGCGCCGCGCGGATCGAGTCGAACCCTATTCCTGGGCCGATGCTCGTGAATGCACGCGATGCATTCGCGAACGCATCGTCGAAAGCCTTGGCCGCAGTTTCGCCCAGCGCGAGGAACTCGCTACGAACGCCCGCAATCTGGTTAGTGAGCGCAGCAAGCGCATCCCCGCCACGCTCTGCGAAGTCACTCGTCTTATTCCCGGATTCCTGCGATGCATCTCCGACCGACTTGACGTCGCTTGCAGTTTTCTGGGCTGCGGAGCCCATCTGCCGCAGCCCGTCCGTAGGCGGCTTGTAGAGGTTAGCCGAGGCGCCGGACTTCGCGAACGCAGCGTTGAGCTTATCCACGGCACCGATTTGCGCCGCAATAGCGCGCAACGTGCTCTCCGCCTTCGCGCGCGTTGCAGCATCCGCGGCTGCCACCGACTCGATGACTTTTTCCGCGTACGCGATGAAGGCGTTACGAGTGTCAGCAATTCCGGCTGCCGTCTTGCCTGAACTAGCTCGGATGGACTCGAAATTGAGACGGGCGCTTTCGGCAGCTTCTCTCAGCGCAGCTTGGCTTACGATGCCAAGATCGTGGAACGCCCCCTTGACGTCATCCGAACCTTGCTTTGCTTTTCCGGCTGATTCCTTGACCCTTTCAAGTTCGGCCCGCGCTTCGCGAACTGCCCGCTCTGCCTGCTGCAACGCATAGGGCGTCTTCTCCGTCGACCTGTTCAGCGCGCTCAGCGCGGCTTCCGCCTCACGCACCTTTTTCGTTGCATCGGCGACAGGACCACCGCCGAGCTTCTGAGTCGCATCACTGAAGCGCGTGATGTGCTGCGCGCCGAGCAGCGCGTCACGGCCAAAATCACGCACCGGCCCGCGGACCTGCTCAACCGCGTTCGCTGCAGGGCCTGTGTAGTTCGGTATCAGATTCAGCTTGTTTCCGAGTTCCTCAACTTTGGGAGCCGCATCACCTGCAGCCTCGCCGACCTTTGCTACTTTAGGGGCGTTCGTCTCTGCGGCGCTGCCAGCCTTGCCAAGGCCCTCACCGAATCGCTCTGCGGCCTCGCCGGTCTCTTTGAAATTCTTCCCCGCACGGCGGCCAAAGTCCTCCGTGACCGCAGTGAGCCCACCAACAACATCGGTGAGTTTCTCGACAACCCCCTTCATCGCCTCGCCGGCGCCAGGCACTTTCGACATCGCTTTCGCGAATAGCAGCGCTTGATGCGCTAGCGACGTCAGCGCTGCAGCAACAACAGTCGCCGCAGTAAGAACGACAGCCTGTAGCGAGTTCCAGACCGTTACGAACCCGTCAACTACTGCGGATACAACCGTCAACGCCTCGCCGGCGTTGTCCTTCAGCTCTTTGAAGAACTCCGTAGCGTCTTTAGAGAAGTTCTGAATTTGCGCAGCAAGAGCCGAATAATCGACGCCCTTCCCAAGCTCGATCAGCGCATCCGTCGCCTGCAGGGCAAACGATTTGATAGCCGCGATGATCTTCTCGAAGTCTGCCGTCTCGGTGAACGCCCGGACGCGCTTGGCAACGTCATCGAACTGCGCAGCAACAGGCTCGAGGATTGGCTCGACGAGATCGCGCCGGAGTTGATCGAATGCATTCGACAGGCGCTTGCTAGCGCCATCGAAGCTCTGGCCCATCTTCACAGCTTGGCGCTCGGCTTCGCCGCCGCTGTTCTTCAGCGCTGCGGCGAGAACGTCAAGGTTCTTTGCCCCACTATTGACCAGCGCTTGAATAGCGGGTCTCGCTTCCGCATCGAGCGCCAGCAGGGCGACTTTTCCACGATCGCCAGCCGCAACGATCTTCTTGATTACTTCGATGAAGTTTGTCGAGGTGATGCCAAGACCACGAAGTGCCTCGCTGAATTTGCTCGCCGGGTCTGAAAGCTGCGAGAACACGTTTCGCAGTGCGGTGCCGGCGCGTTCGCCCTTGAACGATTCTTTAGCAAGGGCGCCGATAATTGCGGTAGTGTCTTCAAGGCTCAGGCCAAGCTGCCGAGCCAGCGGCGCGACGTATGACATCGCGTTGCCTAGCTTGCTGACGCTGTCTTCAGTCGAGTTGGCTTCGGTAACGAAGAGGTCAGCAACACGCGCTGCGTCTGATGCAGCGAGGCCAAACTGAGTCAGCGTTGTCGTGAGAATCTGCGCAGATTCTGCGGTGTCAATACCGGCCGCTTGTGCGAGGTTCAGAGTCGGCGCGAGTTGCTCGGTAGCAGCCTTTGCATCACCGCTCGCCTTCGCAAGCTCGAGCAGCGCGTCCGCAGCTTCGGATGCCGAGAATGTGGTGACGCGCGTTGCCGCCTCAGCCGCCTTCTTGAACTGCGCCATCTCGGCTTTTGACGCGCCGGTCACCGCCGAGATAGCTGTCAACTTCTGCTCGAACTTCGTCGCCGACTCGATTGCTCCTGAGAAGAGCGCCCCGGCGCCGAGCCCGCTGAGCGCAGCTGAGATTGCAGCCGAGAGACCGGTAAGCTTTAGAGCAGCCGATGCCGTCGAGTTGATTCCGCCGCGCAACTTGTCGAATGCGCTTACGGAATCCTCTGTCTTCTTCTTCGCCTTGTCCGATCCCTGACCTGCGGCATTGAGCGCGGTGATGTACTCGCGCAGCGCCTGGGTCGTCTTTTGCGTCCTATCACCGAGCGCCTGCTCGGCCCTGCTCAGGTTATTGACGTCTAGGCCGTGCTTCTGGACGGTGCCAGATGCCTTCTTTACTTCTACCTCGAGCAACCGCTCTTCGCGAGCCAGATCGTCAACAACTTTCTGCGCCAGGCGATAGGCATCAGCGAACTCTTTGGTCGATCGCTCCGACACAGAGAATTGCGTGTTGAGCTCGGCTAGCCCACGACGCGCCTGTGCCAATCGTTCGCCTGTTTCCTGAAGCCTGGCCTTCAGTTGCGCGAGACTGTTGACGGCATTGCCGGCTTCGTTGAGTCGCCTGAATTCATCAACGAGTTCGCGTGCCTTTGGCTCGCCCTTCCCCGCTGCTTCTGCAACGGCCTCGATTCCTTTGGCGAGAGATGCAAGCCCATCCGCTTGACTCGCTGCTGCAAGCTCCCGCACTACCTTCGCGACTTCGCCTTCTTTTTGCGTGAGAGCCGCTGCGGCCGCCGCAGCTTGCTGCTGCCTCTCTCGATGTCCGCGCAACCCATCGGATGCGTAGGCAGCTGCAAGCTGCGTTGCAGCACTGACAGCATCACGTTGTCTGGCTGCCAGCGCTTCCGCGTCGGCCGCTGCTTGCCTAGTGCGTGTCGCTAGATCCCGCAGCCCATCGGCCGCAGCAAGCGACCGAGCGCCAAGCTCCTGGGCGCCGCGCGCCAAGTTCGCCGCGGAGATTCCGCCGGCCTGCAGTTCTGAGCGGAGCTCCCTGAGCGCTGACCGCTGTCGGTCTTGCGTGGTAGTTAGCCGATCGAGCTCTCGCTTTGCAGCGGCAAACGCTGCCTCTTGCTTTCGGGTTGGCTCTGCGGTGCTACTTATCTCTTTGCCGAGGACGCTGACCTGCGCCTTTGCAGTTCTGATCTTTCCCTCGTACTCAATGACTGATCGGCCCAGCGCGCGGAACTGGTCCGCGGCCGCCTGAAGCCGAGAAGCGCTCGCGAACTCCGCGAGGAATGCATTGGCTTCCGATTCGGCCTGACCGGCGGCGTCGCCTACAGCCGCAATATCTTTCGCGAGGCCGAGCAAATCCTTGCCCTGCTCCGTCTGTACGACGAAGCGCAGGATCTCGTCACGGTTTGCCATGGGATCAGAGCAGCTTCAGCTGGCGCTTGATTTCGGCCGAGAGAATCTTCTGGCCGAACTCGCGCATGTGGGCTCGCCGCGCATCCGTGCCGAGTGCGTCGGCAACGCTGGCGGAAAAGAGTCGATCAAGTGGGAATCGCGGAGCACCGCGGCCTGCGCGCTCGAACGCTTGCGCGCCCGTTCCTTGCCATCCGTTTGACGCGCGCGTTGGCGATGCAATGAATGCGTGGCGCAGCCGCTGCGGACCATCGGCGCGGCGCACCGTAAAGACGACGCCTTGCTTCGTCTGCCGGCCCCTATATCCCTGGGCTATGCCGATCGGCGTCCTGTCGCCGACCAATTCAACTGCGTTCGCCGACACGCGAATGCTCAAGCGGTTGCGCACGAGCGGCGCATCCATCGCGTATTCCTGACGGATATCGCGTATCGCCTCAGGCTTCAGGCGCCGCGCGAGCGTCGCGAGCGTACGCTGCCGCACACGGTCGAATTGCTCGCTAGTTGCAGAGAGACGCCCCGCCGCGCTAATCACGGCGGTGACGTCGAAACGCGCGGGCATCAGGCGATATTCTGGCCGGCGATGTAGATCGCCGCGGTGCCGGCGTTCAGCAGGCTGGCGCCGATGTCGAACACCATCTGGCTGATCTCCTCCTCGGTGATGAAGGCCATGTCACCGGAAGGCGCGATGTTCGCCAGCGGAATGCGCAAATCGCGGTTGTCGCCACCGCCGTTGTCGGCGACGAAGAAGATTTCCGCGTCGATCGAGCCAGAGTTGCCCGACGTGATCAGCTTGCGGTCGCCGGCGGCCGCCGTATAGTCGGCATGCACGGTCTGGCCGTTGGTGATGGCGCCGCCCGGAATCACGTAGAACATGCCGCTGTCGGCGTCGAGCGAGTAGTCGGTGTTGAGGACGTACGTGGTCGTTCCCGCGACGTCGGTGATAGTGACCGATGAAACCTCACGCACGCCGACCTTGTTCGAGCCGACCAGGCCGAGCTGGTAGTGGAAGCCCTTGTTGACGACGATCGGCTCGTTCGTCACCGGGGTCGCCGACTGCGCCAGGTCGGACAGAGTGCCGCCGACGAACATCGCGACATTCTCGTTCTGGAAGTCATCGCACGTGATCTGCGCGTTGAAGTTGACGGAGATCGTTTTGGTGAAGTCCTTCGTGCGGATCGCCGACGTGCTGTTGAAGTGCTCGTATTTCTGCGACTCGACGGTCAGGGTGAAGCCGGGGCAGTTGCCGATGAAGCGACGCCCCTCGTAAACGCCGTTCGCGTACTTGTTCACGAACAGCTTGCCGCGGCCGAAAACGTACTGATTGGTGTGAGAGTTGAGCGGAAGCGCCATTTTTCGATCTCCAGAAATGCGAAAGGCCCGCTCGATGGCGGGCCTTTCTGGTGGGTTTTTGCTCGACTACTTGCGCTTGAGTTCGCGTCGCTTCGGACGCTCGGGCTCGACAACGCTACCGGCACCCAAGCGCGTGAGTTTCTCGGCTTCCGCCGCCGGCAGCTTTGCTACGTCGCCCGCCTCGTACCGGATGCACGCATGCACCCAGTCGCGGGCAAATTCAAATTCAGTGGTATGGGTCACCGAAGGTCTCCTTGTACGTGCAAACGAATCGCACGTTGATCGCAGCGGTATATGCACCCTTCGGCTGCGCGACGAGGTCGGAGCCTAGGTACGTGATCGGGCCGATCTGCCCGTCAGCGTCGCGCACTCCGCGCTTGCGATCGCCGGTCAGCCCGGCCGACCAACCAAGCAGGCAACGCTTGACGTCGGCGCGTGCTCGGCCAAGCCACGCAGGCGTATCTTCCGCGTCCGGCGCGCCGTGCAATTCGACAGCGAAGCCGAGCGCGATCGACATGCTCGCGCTGTTGTCGGTTGCGCTTCCTTGGTTCGGGAGTTCGGACGTCTCCGTCAGTACGAGCGCCGGTAGGCCGTCGAGTTCGGCACTTGGCATGAGGCGCTTGGCGTTGGCGCCGGCGTCTGTCTCGTAGCCGTTCGCGAGCGTGATCGTGCTCAACTGATCGAGCACGGCCGCCATGACGCGCTCACTGATCGGCATCATGGCTGCGGCCTCACGACGCAGACGTGGCGGCTCTCGTCGCTGTTGTCGGCGATCCCGACCACGACGAAGCGCTCGACGCCGATCTCGAACGACGCCTGATTGACGACCGGGGCGCTGCCGATCTGATCGCGGAATGCCGTGATCGTGATGAGCGGATTCTTCACGGTCGCCGCGTCGCCGACGTCTTGCATGCCGCGATCGACGAGGACGATGCAGTCCGGCACCGGCGTGGCCGACGGCGACGCGCGGTATTCGGCGCGGTCGGCCATGCCGGCGTCGGCGAACGCCTCACGAGCGAGCGCGTCGAACTCAGCGAGGAATGCATTGGTCATGGCGCAGGCTCCAGCAGGCCAAGCCCTTCGAGCGCCGAACGCCACGCCTGGGCGTTGATCCAGCGCCCTTCGGAGCTCGTGTGCACGCCGTCGGCGTTGTAGTCGTAGATCGACGCCAGCCCGTCGGCGCCGTCGCTGAGCGCAGCGACGTGCGACGTGACGCGCGCGTCGACACCGGTGATCGGCGTCGCCCCGCCGCCGGCGATGGCCGTGTTCACGGCCTGCCACGCCGAATACGCGGCCGCCGCGTTCGTGGCCGTGTTGAGCCATCCTTTGCAGGGCGTCATCTGCGCGAGCACGATCCGGCACGACGCCGGGACCGCGGCGCGCACGGTGTTGACCAACCCTTGCAGGTCGCTGATCACGGTCGCCGTTGTTGCCAGGTTTTCGCCGACGCGCCCCTTGACGTCGTTGAGGCCGATCTGGATCACGACCGCCTGCAGCGTGCTCTTGTCGTCCAACGCGTTGAAGAACGACAGCATGTCGGCGATGCGCCGGCCGCTCTCTGCCACGTCGTACCGACCGCACACGAGCCCGCCGCAGAAGCTGGCTACGCGCGGCGCGATCGGCGCCACGCCGGACAGGCCGGAGACCGTGCTGTCGCCCAGCACGCATGCATACGCGAATCCGCGCTTGACCCACGCGACGGCGTCGGCCGTCTCCTGCGCGTTCAGCAGGCGGTTGATGACGATCATGCGATTCACGGTGACGCGCGAGGACGCCACGCCGATCTCGACCGTGCTGCTGCTCGACCAGTTGCCGCCGCCGGCCGCCGCGCCGCTGGCGGTCCCGGTGCGCTTGATCCCGTTGCTGTAGACCGTGACCTCGTCGCTGAGCGCGGTCTGCGCGATGTCGAACTCGTACCGGTCGACGAACGCCGCGCCGCCGGCGCCGGTGAGTCCGTCGACCGTGGCGAGCGTGATGCTGCCGCCAGCGCCGGTGTCGCCGCGGATGC
The DNA here is from genome assembly GCA_001725155.1 of Lysobacteraceae bacterium SCN 69-320. Taxonomy (GTDB): domain Bacteria; phylum Pseudomonadota; class Gammaproteobacteria; order Xanthomonadales; family Rhodanobacteraceae; genus Tahibacter. The sequence continues at coordinate 200,886 of MEFP01000005.1, forward strand.
GCCCGACCGGGGGCGGCGTGAACCCGCACCAGATCGTTCCGGCCGTGGTCGCCCAGTTCCCGATCGCGACGACCGTTCCGGACGCAGTCGCTGCGTCGTACAGGCACGAGTAGATGACGGTCATCTTGTCGCTGTTCGAGAAGTTGATCGCCGCGCTCGCGATGCGCTGCGGCGACCCGAACATGTACGCGCCCATGCAGACGCGCGCTGTGACTTCCTTCAACGTCACCGACTTCACGCTGCCGGCGAAGGTCGCATCGGCGGCGAACTCGAACGTCGTATTGCCGGCTGCGGCCGCGAAGACCTCCGTGTAGGTGCCGCGCGCGGTGCGCGCGTTCGTGCTCACGGTGGTGCCACCGGTGAACCGCGGCGTCAGCGTGCCGGCCGTGCGCGTCATAGTGTAGCTGAGCTGATAGACCTTGCCGGCCGTCAGCGACACCGTCCACGACAGCGACGATGCCGTGCCAGCGGTCTTGACGACCGTTGCACCGGATCGCGCCCACCCGGTTCCGGGAGTGAACCCGGTGTCGTCGATGATGCGGCCGTTCGTGAGCAGCTCGCTGCCGAGCGTGCGCGCCGCGCCGCGCCACAGCGGCTTGTTCGCCGCCGTGGCCTGGGTCAGGTGCTTGGCATTCGGCGACAGGTCAGTGATGTAGCCGATCGGGTCGTTCGGCGCGGCGACGGCGCCCGTGCCGGTGTTGGACTGGAACAGCAGCGAGGCCGTCTGCGCGTCTATCGCAACGCCGCGGTCGCTTGCGCCGAACAGCGACGCAGGACTGAACGGCACGGATGACGCCAACTGCCGATGAGTGACGCCGATGAACCCGAGCATCAGGCGCGCGAAATCACAGCAATCTTGTCGCCGGGCGCGGGCGAGAACCACGCCTCTTGGTCAGCGGCAAGAGGATAGTGGTTGGTTGCAGTCGCCGTCGGATTCGCGCCGTAGCTGAAGGTGCACTTCGCTTCCGCGTACACGCGCACCAGAGTCGTGCTGGCATTGACCGCAGACGACTGCGCAGACGCCCCACCAATGGCCACAGCTTGCGCTGCGACGATCGCTCCGGCCACCTGCATCGGCGCCCCGCCGCGATTGGTCACGATGCCGGCGAATTCGGTGATCTTCAGATCGGACATTTACGGACTCCAGAAACGACCAAGGCCCGCGAAAGCGGGCCTTGGTCGTGGCGTTGCTGGTGGTTTCCGATTAGGTGCGCTTGCCCTTCAGCAGCACCTTCGGACGCGTGCAGTACGAGAGCGGATTCGACTGCGACTCCATCTCGATGCGCTTGCCGTTCGGCGACAGCCACTGCTTCGCGTACCGCGGGAGGCCGATGGTGTTGACCGTTTCCATGTAGTCCGCCGGCGCGTAGACCGTGCGGAACAGTCCGGGCGTACCCACCGGGAAGATGTGGCACTTGTCCGTGTCCACCATCGCCGAGCTGCCGTTCTTGCCGCGGTAGTTCATCCAGAGGATGCCGCCGAACTCGAACATGCCAGCCATCTTGTTGCCGGTCGGGAGGATGTAGCCTTCGCGCAGCACGGACGCCATCGGCGTATTCTTGTAGGACTCGACGACTTCCTTGTGGGCGAGCAGGTCATCGAAGAACGCGTCGCCGCAGAACGAAGCCACGCCGGTGTACGAAACGCCGCCGAGATTGTCGGCGATCAGGCGCACGGCACTGGCGCACTTCTTCCGCAGGGCTCCGGACGCGGGGCTCGCGTTGTCGAGATCGAAGTCGATCTCGGATTCCTGGCTGACGCCGAACTCCGTGAACAGGTCATAGAGCGTCGAGCCGTCGGCGTTGAGGATGAGCCCCTTCACCGCGCCGAGCCGCTGGTACTCGAGCGTCGGATCGAGTACCAGGCTGACCGCGTCACTCAGCCGCGAGTTGACCATCGGCATCACCGACTGCACGTCGGTTTCCGATCCGAAGGCGCGCACGCCCTGCACCTCATCGGCGTTGATGCCGTCGTCGTGCTGGTAGTGCGGAATCAGCAGCGAGCGGGCGCGGCGCTTGTCCTTCGCCTTCGTTTCGCCTGCTCCGCCGCGGGGCGTCGGGTTGAGGAGCTTCAGGACACCGTCCTGCTCCTCGATCATGATCGACGTCGTCGTGACGCCGCGTTCGTTCCAGTCGATGACCTGGCCGGCGAGGCCCGGAACGAACGGCAGGTTGTTGATCGCGTCCGTGAGGCTGATGACGCCGAACGCGTCTTGGTTGAAAACGTCCAAACTCGGCATATCGTTTCTCCAGAAATGAAAAACCCCGCCGAGGCGGGGTTCTTGGGGTGCGGATCTGGGCGCTGTTAGCGCAGACGGATGCCGCGGTTGCTCAGCTGCTGGGTGGCGACCGCCTTCTGCGCGGCGGTGATGCCGCTCGGCCAGACGATCTCATTGCTGTTGCAGTCGGTGTCGCGCGCCGACACGACACACGCGCGATCTGCAGAACTCGCGTCCACCGCGGCATAGAGGATCCCGGCGGCCGTCTGCGTTCCGTCGGTCGCCGCGGGGTCGAGCTGCTCGTAGTCCCCGCCGGTGACGGTGACGTGGATGATGTCGCCGATGTCCCAGTCGTTGGCACCGTCGGCCACCGTGAGGTTGATGTGCGTGCTCGCGTAGGCCACGGCGACCGTGAGGTCCGGCAGCTGATCGCCGGACGGCGTCCGGACGCTGAACGTGCCCGCGTTGCCCGACTCGGTCTTGCCGGTCAGCACGTAGATGCCGACCTGCGCATCTGGGCCGAGCGTCACGGCGCCGATCGTGCCGTCGCCGGTGCCGCTGATCTTTGCGCCGGCCGCGGTCTTGAGTTGACCGAGAACGGAGCCAGCGGCCAGGTCCTGGCCGGAGTTGAGCTTGCCGTTCTCGCGGGACATGCAGCCGTTGGCTTCGGACAGGATGTAGCCGCCGGCATGGGTCGTTTCGGTAAGAGCCATGTTGTCCTCCAGTTACTGCCGCTGGTGATGACCAGACCCCGCGGCGGCAGCGCGGCGGCGGTTGTAGATGTCGGTCGCGCTTTCCACCTTCTGCGCCGTCGCGGCCTGCGGCGGCAGCGTGACGATCTCGACCTCGCCGGTGGCCTTGGCGTCGATGAGCTGCGCTCGTACCGCGGCGATGTCGGTGTTCGCCGCGACGTAGTCGGCGGCGAGCGATTCGACGCCGGCAGCAAAACACGCGTCGCGAACGGAGCTGGCGTATGCGATCGCGGTGTCCGCAGTTTGATTAGCGGGCCCGCGTTTGATCAGCGCGCGCGCGACGGCATCAGGCAGCGTCGAAATGCTGACGCGCGAAACAAACTCGGCTAGCGCGACCTCCGGCGATGGTCCCGATGCCACGACAGGAAGCAGACCGGCGGACATCTTCATCGGCTTCTTCTTGCGCGCGCCAGCATTGGTGTCATCGTCATCGCTGGCGTTTTCTTCAACCGCGACAAGTTCCGAGTCGACGTACCATTTGTGCACGCCCATATCCTCCATGCCGTCCACAATCACGCCGTACGGTGTCTCGGTGCTGACGATTTCGATCGTCCCGAACTTGTGCGCGGGGTCGTGCGGTTCCTTGATCTCCACGCGGTCGCCTTTGACGAACTTCGTGGAGTCGCCTCCCGACGCCGGCTCCACGCTGGTCTCGAGATGCTCCATCAACTCGTAGTAGGTGCCGATGCGATCGGCAAAGCCGATGCGCACGCAGTCCTCGCCCTGATAGACCTGCGCCTCGGTCGCGAGTACCGCGTCGACGTCCATGCCGCGGTAGCGCGCCACCGACGCCGCGAAGAGCGTGCGCATGCTGTCCATGCGCTCCTGCAGCCACGCGCGGGTCTTGTCGTCGAGCGGCGCGTGCGGGCTCATGTCGTTCTTGTGCGCGCCGGAATAGATCGCCGTGATGCGCACGCCGAGCTTCGCGTCGAACGCCGACTGGTCGATGTGATACGCAATCACGCCGACCGATCCACCTCCGCCGGTCCGCGTAATCCAGATCTCGCCGCACGACGCGGCAATCGCGTACGCCGCCGAGTAGGCGTAGTCGTCGATGACCGCTATGACGCGCTTCTCGCCGCGCGTCGCGTAGATGTGGTCGGTCAGATCGAACAGGGCCGCGCCCATTCCGCCAGGCGATTCGATGCGCATGACGATGGTCTCGATCGTCGAGTCCGTCCGGGCACGATCGTAGCTGCTGCGCAGTTCCTGATAGCTGAGGGGACCGGGATCGCAGAGGTCGCCCTCGTAGCGATTGACGAGACCGCCGGACACGTTGATCACTGCGACGTTGCGTGCGGGCGTAACAACCTTGCCGAATTCGTCCTTCGTCGCCGGCGCGAGCTCGCCGATGACCAAGGTCGGAGGCCGCGCCTCGACCGCGCCGGAGAGATACGCGCCGACGACCTGCTCGCCCATTTGCGGATGTACGAGCAGCGGTTGCCCGAATGCCTGCGTGAAGATCTGCGAAACCAGCGGCGACTGGGACCTGCCCAGAAGTCGCGCCAACAGGTTCCATTTACTGGTCGGCTTGGTCATTGTTCCCTTCCTGCGGCGCACTCGCCTTCGATGGGGCCGACTTGCTCTGCCGGCCGTCGCTGTCATGCTGCAACCCGAGTTTGTCGGCGCGCTCGTTGTCGCGCTTCTGCTGCAGGTCGGTTTCTTCGGGGTCGTTACCCTGCCCCAGGATCACGTCGCTTCGGGGCTTGAATCCCGCGCGCACTGCCTTCGTCTCGGCATCCACGTCCTGCACCGGGTGGCTCCACGGCCAGCCCTGCGGGACCCACTGCGCCGCCGTGACCTCGTCGCGCAACTCGGCGTAGTTCGGAACAACGATCTTCCCGGCGAGCACGCCAGCGTCGAACCAGGCCTCGCGCACAAGCTGGCAGAACCGCGGGATCATGTAGAGCCACTGATCCATCTCGATCAACCGGCGGAATTCGTTGAGCACCAGCTTCAGCGCGCGATCGCTGATGTCCTTCAGGTCGCCGGTCAGCACCTCGAGCGGAATTCCTGCGCGGGCGCAGAACGCCATCAGCTCGGTGCGAACGAAGTCGGCGTAGTCGTTGCCGGCGCCGGGCGGCGACGAAAACTTGACGTCCCATCCTTCCGGCAGCTCCTGCATCGTTGCGGGCTCGAGGCCCGCGATCGGCGTGTCGTCTTCATCTACGCCGGCCTTTGACTCTTCCAAGATGCTGTCGTTGGCCGCGGCCGGCGGCCGCGTGTAGAAGCCAGCGAATAGGTTCTGGATCGCCTGGCGCTCCGCGACGTTGTCGCGCGTCGTCGCCAGCGTGTTGATCAGCACGAGCACCGCTTGACAGCGCGGAATGCCCCGAATCTGTCCAGCACGCAGCGGCCGATAGAGATGGATCACCTGCTCGGCCGGGACGCGCACGAGCTCGTTGCCGCGCGCGTCCATCCAGGTTACGTCGCCAGGGTGCGAGCGGTACATCCAGTAGGCGACCCGCTTCCCGATAGAGCTGAACTCGATCCCTTGTCGAATCGCGTTGCCGTTGCTCGCCGTGCCGTAGTAGTCGCGCGGGCACTGCTCGGATTCGATGAGTTGGACCTGCATCGGCACCGGTAGCCCATCTGTCGGACGCCGGGCCCGGATACGTGCGAACACCTCGCCTGCCTCGTCCCACTCCGTCCACGCAAGCTGCTGCTGACCGTAGAACGTCGAGACGCCGTCGGCGTCCATGTATTTGATCTGCGCGAGCCATAGCGCGTCGACGAGGGCACGGAACTCCGGAGTGCCCCAAACCTGCTTAGCCTGGATGCCGACGCCGACGCCGTTCGCGGCGCGCTTCTCGATCGCTGCACCGACCCACGCGTTGTTGCGCACGGCGTCGCGCATGCGCGCAAGAACCGTCCCCACGTTGCCGGCGGAGTTCGGCCCGGACATCGGCGGACGCCAATGCTTGAGGCGCCGGCCATGACCGCCTGCGCGCAGCTCTTCCTGGCTCACGTGAGGCCATCTCCGGTTTGCACGACGCGGTAGGTTCGCCGGCGCTTCGCGCCGCCGTTCTTCTGCTGCGCGATCTCTTCGAGCAGCTGAGCGATGTACTTGTCCAGCGCCGCCATGTCGGCCGCGTTGTACGTGAGTCGGCGGTCGCCATGCTGAAAGCTGACCATGAGGACGCCGGTGCTCAGCTTGTGCCGCGCGACGTAGGCCTGTTCGAGCCAGGTCTGCAGTTGAGATTCGGTCGGCATCAGCGCCCCAGGTATTTGCTTGCAGCGCGCCGAAGCTTCTTTTTCGGCACGACGCGAATCTCCGGCTCGACATCGGGCCGGCGTATTTCAGGGTTCGAATCCCAGGGCAACGCCCAAGCGGGCGGCCGCTCCCAGTTGATCTGTTCAGCCTTGAGCAGCAGGCAGTTGGCCGAGTTGTAAACCTCGAGGTCGAACGACTCGTTCGGCGCCGAGTTCGGGTTTTCCCAGCGCTTCGCGCCTCGGGACTCCGCGGTCAGCTCCTCGAAGAAGCTCCGCGGCAGCCACGTCGGGAAGTGGTAGTAGCCCGGCCCTGGCGTCTCTCGCTTCAGGTTTGCGCTGACCGCATCCTTCAGGATCGTGGTGTTGATGAAGATCACCGGCACATCACCGGACGCACTGGTCTTGCTGTCCTTGCGTCTGCGCGTGTCCGGGAAGCGCTCCTCGATGCGAGGGGCGTTGTCGGAACTCGCGCCGCGCACCAGTCGCACGTTGCGGTGCAGTTGCCTTACCTTCAGAGATCGCCAGAACTGATAGCCGCGCTCGGTGACGCCATCCTCGCCGCCGCAGTCAATCGCGACGCGAAGGATCGGCATCGTCCGACCCGACCCGTCGGCAAGCGCGTACCGGCGCGTGATCACCTTGTCGATCAGACGATCCCAGTCTTCCGCGTAGGCCGCTGGGCTGATTCGAAGGAAGCCGCCTTTCCCGTCGTCGCGCCGCGATGATCGCAGCGTGTATCGATCGACGATCCAGCGCTCGTTGTTCGGACCGACGCCGGTCACCTGCACAACGAAACCGGCGCGCTTGCCGGCCTGCACGTCCACCGACGCGACGAGGAAGCGGACGCCGTTCGGCACGAGGTCCGCCACCCATTCCGGGGCTATTTCCGCTTCGGCCTTGGTGCGCTCCTGCAGCGCGTGAGCATCGCGCTCTTCGCGCCCAGTCAGCGGCTTGAACGGCATCGCCTGGTCGACATTGCAGGTCGACTTGAGCGGCTTCTGCTCGCCGGTCTGCGCGTACTGCCGCACGGCCTGGAAGTAGCGCTCAACGAGCGACACCCAACTCTGGTAGCCAGCCGCCGCGCCGCCGAGCCAGAAGCTCGCGGTTCGCGATCGCAGCAGCTCGCCGGTCACGGATCCGTCCGGCCACATCTTCTGGCCTTCACCGACCCAGCGCCCGCGCTGGTTCATGCCGTCCTTGTACTTGCCGTCGATGCCGACGCCGCAGTGCGGGCAATACGCGTACTGGAACCGCTCGGCCAGAACCAGCGGATCCTCGACGAGCACGCGCTCGATCAGTTCCTCGATCGGTGGCACCTTGAACAACGAGAGCCCAGGCGCGGCTTCGAACGGCTCCCGGCATTCCGGGCACGGCCAATGCCACCGGCGCCGATCGCCGCGGTTGTACAGACTCAGAATTCCGTCTACCGGCGGCGCCTCGTGCGGCGTCTTCGGCGACCAAGCCTTCACCCAGTCCTTCGCCGGGCTCGACTCCGCAATCGCGATTCCGCTAGAGCCGAACGTCTGGATACGCTTCAGCAGCAAGCCCCACAACTCGTCGATCGACAGATCGCCGGTCATGTTGTCGACGTCCGTCGCGATCGCGCGCTTGATGTCCTTGCCCGACACGATGCCCATGCTGGGCCAGCCGATGCGCAGGATCATCCCGCTGCGGAACATCTTGAACAGCACGTTGTTGTCGTGCGCGCGCGGACTCTGGCGCTTCGCGAGCTCCGGCGACGCCTCGATACCGCGCCGAATTCGGCGCTTCGCGTAGTCCTCCGCTTCGGCCTGATTCGTCTGCACGATCAGCATGTCGGCCGGGTCGTCGACGATCGAGTAGGCGAGCACGCCGTCGACTAGCGCGATCGTCTTGCCCGATCGTGCCGGGCCGGCGAATACGACCGCCTCGTACAGCCGCGATCTCGCTAGGTTGACCGGCTCGACCATGTACGGCGCGTTGCGCGCGCTCCAGTTTCCCGGCGACCCGCTTGGGTTCACCACGCGCAGATTGTTCGCGATCGACTCGGCGACCGTGACGCGCGCCGGCGGCTTCAGCATCTCGCAGACGTTGAGCCGGATCTCCTGCGCCGATGCGTACATCAGTCTGACGCCTGCTCGGCGGGGGCGTCACCAACCAGTCGGTCGTAGAGCGCTTGGCGCTGCTCGCCGATCACCTCGCCGATCGCCACAGCCTGCTCAGGCGACAGGTCGGCCCTTCGTTCGAGCACGTCGGGCAGCGTGTCCAGGAACTGCACCAGCCCCTTTACGAGCTCCGCGTATTCGACCTCGACCTCGGCCGCCGGGATGAGACGGCGCGCCTTCGCCTGGACGGCGAGCCGGCTCTCCTCCGAGTTGAACCAGTCCTTGCGCTCCTTCGGCGGGAGGTCACAGGGATCGAAGTCCTCCCCGCCGCCAGCATGCCCCTTGTCGAGCAGCACCGGTGCGGCGTCCCGCAGCCGGTAGACCGGGTGTCCGGCGCGAACTTCGGCCGCCGGAACGTTCGCTGCGGCCAGCCGCTTCGCGACCGTGTCGCGCCCCATCCCGAACTCAGCCGCCAACCTAGCTATGGAAAACAGCAGGTTGCGCTCTATCCGTTCGACAGTCGCCATACGGCAAGGGGCGCAACCCTCAAAGCCGCGCCAGTCCTAGAAAGTTAAGGGGTTGCTGTTGCGCCCATAGGGGGCCGAAAACTGCCGACCACCGCGAGTCTTCGTCCCCGCTGTGGCGCGCGGCTCCCAGAGGGACCCCGACATTGTATACATTGATGCATTGCAGCACGGTGTTGCATGAGCGCAACATGGAGCCGAGACCCGATCACCCTACGGCCCCCACGGTCTTGGGCTGACGCCAAGCGTTGTTTCCCGGCCACATGATCCACGGCGTGTCGGAGTGGTCGCTCAGGGGCTGGCCGAGCGTGGCAACAACTTGATGAGCCCACGCTATGTCGATGCTCTCGGCCACACCCATGAGCCGCAAGGCGGTAGCCATACCGTTTACGTCGCCAACATAAACCGCATGACCACCCTCATGCCTCGACCGATACCATTCGCGCCAGATGACCGCCTGTGCGGTCAGACGCATCAGTTCGTCCCTGATGTACGGAAGCGGCATCACGCCATGCGCCGTGGGGTTGGCCCAGATCTCTGCCTCGGTAGGAACGGGGGACACTTCGCCCCGCGCATAGACGGCCTCGCCAGTGCAGCTGGCCAGCGTGAGCGCAGCGAGGTTGGTGATCGCGGTGCGGCGGTTCATGACTTGACCTCGGCGTGTAGGTTGGAGATGGCAGCCTTGTCCGCGTTGCACTGCTGCAGGCTGGCAGCCCAGCTCACGATCCAGTCCGTCATGGCCTGGTACGTCGCGCCAGGGCGTGGCGGCGCAGGCGTCGCGGCCGTCAGCTCGGCCGGCACCGGCACGAACTGCAGCACCGGCACGCTGATCGTCCGCGTCCGCGTCGGGTCGGGACGCGCGAGCCGCTGCGTCGTCGAGCACGCCGAGCACAGAGCCAGGCACAGGCTGAGCAGCGCAGCTGTCAGCAGCGAGGGAATACGCATGGGATAGCTCCTGCCGGGTGGCGGCGAGATCGCGCTGGGCCTGAGCCTGGGACTTGGCCCGCTGGCTCAGCACTGCGCTGGTGATGGTGGCCATGTTGTTGCGCTCGCCGATGCACGCCTGCAGCCCTGCATCCAAGGCCAGCGCTCTGCCCTCGGCGTCCGCTGCCTGCTGCAAACGTACGGCCGCATCGGCGTGCGCCTGCATGAGCATAGGCGCGAGCTCAGCACGGGCAGCACGGTCGCCGGCCCGCACGCCATGCGCGTGCAGCAGCCAGACAGTCAGCAGCACACCCAGAACGGCGTAGAGCTGCCACGGTAGCGAGCGCAGGAACGACCAGACGCCGCCGAGCAGCGCCTTTACGATGGTCATCTTGGGAAATCCTCCGGGCGATTCGTTGCATCCGCCCGTGCGATCTTCTTGAGCGTGTAGCTGATGTTCCCGCCGCAGCGCGCGATAGCGGAGATCTCGACGAACTGACGGGCCTGACATGCATTCATGTCGACGACGGGCCACCAGTGGGGGCGCGCCCCCTTGTCCAGCTCGAAGTTCTCTGCGGGAAATGTTGCAGTGATCGGATCCGCCAGTTCGCGCTGCAGCGTGCGGTACGGCCAACCTTGCACGCGCCACACTGGCAGTGGGTCACCGTCCGCCCGATAGATCGTGCAGTAGCGAACCCCGGGCGGACCTGGTATGCCGGCCGTTCCCGGCTGGCAGTAGCGCCCCTGCTGGATTGCCAGCGGGTGCTCGTCACGGTGACCTTCCTTGACGAAAAGGCGCTCGCCATGGACGCCGATGGCGCGTTTGGATTCGGGTCGCTGTATCTGGATCGAATCGCCGACCCATAGCGTTCTCGCTTCGTCATCGCTCAGGATGACGCCGCGCAGCTTCTGCTCGCGCATGATCAGCTCTCGCGTTTGCGGTTGAGGTAGTCGCCGGCGAACTTCATGAGCCCCTCGGCGCCGATATGCCCGGCCAGGCTGGCTAAGCCGTAAAGCGCCGGCGCGGGCAGATCCGGCCACAGCGCGAGCACGACAGCGGCGATCATCGCGGTCGTGCCACCGACGATCGCGCGACCGGCGAACACGCGCCAGGGCACGCTCTCGGCCGAGGCCATGGCCTTGCCGACAGCGACCAGCGCGCCGACGGCGAACAGCATCAGCAATCCGCGATCGTGCTGGTCCATACGATGAGCCCCATGTTTCATGCCGCCGCCGCTCCCGACAGCTCGTTGTAGATGCGCTCGATGCGCTGTACATAGCCGCGCGTCTCGGCGGCGTTGGCGTCACCAGTGACGCGGTGCAGTTGCGCGATGATCGAGGCGTAGTCGGCAGCGCCGCCGGCGAGCTGCTGGGCCTTCATGATGTTGCCGAGGCCGGCGTTGTAGCTGGCCTGCGCGAGACGGCGGCGGTCGGCCTCGGTGCGCTCGACCTTGCCCCACGCGCGGCGCAGCTTGCCCAGGTAGTACGCGCCGGCGCGGATCGCGTGCTCCGGCTGGAACGGCGTTGCGTCGGCCGGCAGATTGAGCTCGACCTTTACGTCGCGCCAGGTCGGCGCCATGAACTGAGCCAAGCCCATCGCGGCGGCCGGCGATTGCGCGGCCGGGTCGAGCGCGCTTTCCGCGATCAGCTCGGCCTTCCACCACAGCCACGCGTCGGCGCCCCACGCAGAGAGAAATGCGCCTGCCGACGCACGGATGTCGCGGTCGTAGCGGTCGGTCCACTTCATCTCAGCAGCCCTTCCGGCCGTAGCGGATGTGCCAGACGACGAACAGCGCGGCAGCGGCGACGATCGGAAGCGTCGCCCACCACTGCCACGACTGCGCGGTCATTTCACGAGCGCAAGCGCGCCGAGCACGAACGCGAAGACCAGCGCCGTGCCGGCCAGCACCGGCGAACCGGTGTAGGCCAGGCCGACGGCGCCGGCGACGAATGCGACGGAGACCAGGGCCTTCACGGCTGCTGACCCTTCCAGCCGCCGGTGATGCTGGCGCGGTGAGCAGCCGTCAGGCGCACCCACTCGAGTTCTTCCTGCGGTGTCAGGCCGCGCACGGCGAAGTCGAGCGGGAAGCCGTCGGACGATTCCCGGACCGTATGCGTGCGGTCCAGCACGAAGCCGAAGCCCAGTTGCTTGACCGGATGCACGGCAGGCGTGACGGCGCCCTGCAGCTTCGGCGTCAGATTGCTGCCGGCCTGGGCGAAGAAGTCGCCGAACACGGAATGGCCGTCGAGGCTGCCGTCCGGGTTGATGGCGCAGTTCTGCAGCACGAGCTGGCGCTCTTCCTCGGACGTGCAGAACGGCAGCGAACGGACGCTGAGGAAGCGCCGGCCCGGCATCAGCTTCGCGCTGCCGCGGGTCCAGTAAAACGGTCCTTCGTGGCCGACGATCTCGTGGTCGATCTCCGGGATCACGCCCTCTGCGCGCAGCGCGGCGATCAGATCGCGAACGAGCTGGGCTCCGCCATCGGATTCCAGCACTTCGGTCGACAGGCTGGCTGCGATGGCGGCATCGTGCTCGCGCAGCGCTTCGGCAGCGCCGGCCTTCGCCTCGGCGCGAATCGCGGCGAGGTCTTCGTTCGTGAGTGCCATGAGGTGCTCCTTGTTGTCAGCCGGCGGCGAGCTTGTCGCGCAGGCGGAAGCCGAGCAGCGGCCAGATCTTCGCGACGGCGTTCTGTCGCGCGATCTTCCGGCCGATCTCGGCGTCGAAGTTCTCCGGCGACGCGCAGGCGCTCTCGCCGGTAACGGTGAAGCCGTTGTCCAGCACCAGCACGCAGAACGTGAGCAGGTGCAGCGGCGAATCGTCGCCCGGACGGTCCTGATGGCCGGCGTAGTACGCCGACCGCGCGCCGTCGGCGGCAGTGAAATACCACTCGAGGCTGATGGCGGCTTCGATGTCGGCCGGCGTCACGCGCGGCGCATTGAGGCCTTTGGCCTGGATCTCGGCCTCGATATTCTTGTCGGGCATGGTGTTGCTCCGGTTGCGCGCCGGGTGGCGCGGCGATTGGTGAACCGTGCGGGTTTCGATCCCTCCTCAACAGGGTGAAGGCCTGTCCGCCACGCCAGCTGCGTCACGGTTCGAATGGAGCGAGCTGCGGGAATCGAACCCGCATCGTCAGCTTGGAAGGCTGTCGTTCTGCCGTTGAACTACGCTCGCGATGGGCGGCCGGCGCATCGGCTCAGGGGGTGTCCGGGCAGGACAGCCGACGGCCGGCCATGCAACTGCGCTCAGTGCATCGGCGGCTTGGGCTGACAGCCGTCGCAGTTCGCGGGGCAGTCGACACAGCCGGTCCAGGAGCCGTCCTCGGGCATCAGCGCGCGGACAGCGGGAACCGCAACATCGGCCGACGGCGCGGCCGACGCAGCGAACGCTGCGATGGCGAGTGCGATCGAGATGGTCAGATTGCGAAGCATAGGTCTACTCCTCATGGTTGACGCCCAGAAACGACAAAGCCCGCTTGCGGGCGGGCTTCTTCGACGATGGGGATTTTCGGGAGAATTTCCGCCGGTCACAACGGCGGAAATCGCCTCAAGCTGGAATCTCATCGGGCGCGAGGTGGGAATGGATGTCCCGGGCGGCGATATAGACCAGCTCCTCGATCTTGGCGTACACCCACTGATAGATGGGCAGCCAAGTAGACCGGAAACGCGTCTCGCTGACGCCGAGCTGCACCGCGCGCCAAGCGTTGAACTCGCCGACATGACCAGTGCCGGCGCAGCGCAGGCAATCATGCTTGAGGAACCCGCGGTCGGCGGTGCCTCTGCCCTCGCAGTCAGGGCAGTGCCGCGGCTCCCGCATCTCGGTGATCACAGCGTCGATGATCGTCGGATAGCGCTCCATCTTCGAAGGCCACACCGTAGCGTGCAGCTGCCGCACAACGGCCTTCATACGATAGATGTTCCGCTGCAGGTCTTCCGGCACCCGGTTGCTCAGGGCTGCGAGCGCCTCGAGCGAATGCAGGCCGCGACGAGCCTCATCGACGGCGGCGTAGCGCTCGTTGAACTCGGTCAACACGACCCGCAGCAGCAGCTCGCGCGCCCGCGCAGTCGACGCCGGCGACTGCGGCCACCAGATCCAGCAGAAGGTCTCGCGGGCGAGCTCGTGCTGGCACATTCCGACCGCGGCGGCGATGTCCTGCGGCGTCACCTCCGGCATGCCGCCGCGCCCCGTGTCGTACCGCACCGTCTGCGCGTAGAGCCTGCCCATCATCTTGCGCACGTCCATCAGATTCCCCTCTCGAATTCGGACTCGGCGGCTCGGACGTCATCCGTGAAGTCGGCCAACAGCACGGCGCCCGTGTAGTTTCCGACGAGCCTTGCACCCTGCACCCAGGGCTCCACCTTCACGATCTTCAGCTCGACGCGGTCGCCGCGCGGACAGATCCAGACCTCGGCCGGCCGCGCCGCGAACCGCGACCAGATCTGCTTGATGACGTAGTCGCTGATCATCGGCACTGGCTCCGCCTCAACTGCGCCTGCAGCTCGTTGGAGTGCCGCACCCGGGCGTCGCGCTTCGCAGCAGCGGCGCGCACGGCTGCATGGTTCCGGATCGTCGGCGACATGCTGTAGCGCAGTTGGGCCTTGGCGTACGTGACCACGGCCCAGGCCGCAGCGAGCAGGGCGCGGGCGGCATCGGTGCGTGTCGGCGCGCTCATGACTTGCCCTGCCCGATGTAGAGCTTGCGTCCACCGATGATCCGACCGCGCTTCCCACCGGCACGCATCGCGGCGCGCGGATCGAACTGCAGCATCTGCTGCCGTGTCGTCCGGCCGGCTTTGATGTGCTGGACGACCGCACTGCGCGAGATCACCGGCACGATGGCCCGGATCTCCGCGACCGTCATGCGCTGGCCTTCAAATTCGTAGCGGCGCGCGGTCATTGCCCACCTCCGTTGATCAGCTCGTTCTGCTGCTGTAGCAGTTGGTCGTCGGTGCCGAACGTTCGGCGGAATTCCTTCGATGCCCGCGCGAGACTCGGACCATAGGACCATTCCGCAAATCTGGCGCTCTCGCCCGCCGGCAGCACGCCGCGGTGATGCCAAGCGCAGAGGCAAACCGTCTCGTCATGCCCGCGGCGCTTCCGGCCGGCTTGGCCACCCTCGTTGAGGTGGTGGATCTCCGACTCGTTCGGCTGCGTCATCCGCACGGCGCGGCACGCGATGCAGCCCAGCGCCTTCATAGCTTCCCAGCGCGCCTTCTGCGCGGCGGTCGCTGGGGCTGGCTTCTTGCGATATGCCTTGAGCGTCGAGCGCTTCGGCTCGCGACCCTTGCGTACCGGATTCAGCGGCTTCCGGCGCTGCAGGGGCTTCGGCTGCTTCTTCGGGGTCTTGACCGGCTTCGGTATGGCGCGCAGACTCATCCTGAGCACCTCGACCGCGCGGCGACGTACAACCGGCGCATGTCCTGCACGCCAGCATCCAGCAGCGCCGCCGCGGCGCCGACGGCCGCGCGCGCGGCGCAGTAGGCGGCGATGAACAGCTCTGCTAGCAATCTGATAGCAGCGTCTTTCATACCTCGGTCACCTCCACGCCGTAGAGCGCCTTCACCTGCTTGACCTTGTTGATGTAGACCCGCGTCCGAGTGCCTCTCGACTTCACGTCCTCGACCCGCACGCCGCCGGCCGCGAGCACAACCAGGAAGTCGGCGCGGTAGCGGATGCCGCCGGGCAGATCGAACGTCGGCTGCCGGATGAACCACAGCACCTCGCCGGCCGCGCGCAGCCGCTTGAGCTCGACGTAGCGCGCCGCCTCCTTCTTCGAGTCGAACCGCAGCCCGTCGACTTCGGTGCGCACGTTCTTGAACTTCGGCGCGGGCGCGGATCGGAATCCGTATCGAGTTCGCATTTCAGTTATCCAGGAATGCCTGCCGCGACCGCCGCGGCGCGCGTTGCTTCGATTCCGCCGGCGGCGGCTGGGGATATGCGTCGTCCCAGTCTTCCAGGCGCATCTGGTCGAACCGGTTGCGCAGCAAGATCGTTTCGCCGAGTCGCAGGTTGCGGCCCTTCGCCGGGATCAGCTCGACCGTTCCGGCCATGTGGCTGTCGCGGTCGTAGTAGTCCTCGCGGTGCAGGAAGTAGATGGCGTCTGCCTTCTGCTCGATCTCGCCTGACTCGCGCAGATCGGTCAGCGTCGGGCGCTTGTCCTGGCGTCCGGCGACGTTCCGGTTGAGCTGGCCGAGCAGTACGACGGGGCAGCGCAGCTCTTTCGCGAGCGTCTTGCAGCCCTGGACCACGTTGCCGAGCTCGTGCCGCAGTTCCTTCGTGCGGTCGACGCCCATGTCATGCAGGTGGTCGATCACGATCAACCGAATCGGCTCCCGCAGGTGCTCCCGCCGCGCACGGGCCATCAGCTGCTCGATCTTCAGGGCCGGCGTCTCGTCGATCAGCAGCGGCGCATTCGTGAGCTGGCCGGTCATGGCGTAGAGCCGCGACCAGTGCAGCTCGCTGTCGCCACCATCGACCGGGAAGTCGACCCAGCTGAATGGGATTTCTCCGTGGCACGCCAGCATGCGGGCCATGCACTCGTCGCCGGTCATCTCGACTTCGAACACGGCGGCGCGGGCACCGCGCAGCGCCGTGAAACCGGCGAGCTGCAGGCCGAACGCGGTTTTCCCCATGCTTGGCCGCGCGGCCACGACGTAGACGCAACCATCGCGCAGCCCTTTCGTGTGCTCGTTCAGCGCACGCCACGGCGTCGGCAGGCCGACGAGTCCGCCGCCCTGCTCGGCGTAGCGCCTCGTCATCTCGGCGACAAGGCGCTTGATCAGCGGCTTGGTCGGCTGCAGTCCGGTGCGCGCGTTGCTCGACTGCAGCAGGCTCAGCTCTTGCGACGCGACCGCCATGACCGCCTCGGACCCGGCGCCGCGGGCGAACGCCGCGGTCGCCAGACTCGTCCCGACGTCGATTGCCCGGCGCAGCTGCGCCTTCTCGCGCACGATCTCCGCGTACGCGACGATGTTCGCTGCGCTTGGCGTCGTGTTGGCGAGCTCCAGGATGTACTTCACCCCGCCGACCAGATCGGCGATGCCCTGCGCGTCGAACCATTCGCCGAGCGTGACCGCATCGACCTCGTCGCCGCGCTGCGACTGCTCGCAGATCCCGCGGTAGATGACGCGATGGTCCTTGCGGTAGAAGTCGTCCTCGCGCAGCCAGTCGGCGATCAGCGCCAGCCGGTCCGGCGCGATCATCAGTGCGCCGAGCACGGCCTGCTCGGCCGGGACGTCATGCGGCGGCACCAGCGGCGCGCTCATGCCTCACCACCTTCCGGAGCGTGGTACTTGCCCTCGATGACCTTCGCGAAGTTCGTCGGCCGGACCAGCCACTCGAGGTCTCCCTCGAACGGGCGGCGATGTTCGTCGTGCTCCTGGCCCATCAGGAACGGGCTCTTGCGGACGTACCCGAAGAATCGGCGCCACCAGCCCAGGTCCTGCCGCGCGGGCTTGCTGCGCCAACGAGCGCGCAGCAGCGATTTCCGCGTCTCGTTCAGCTCGACAATGCGGCGCCATTCCGGGAGAACTTCGTGGTAGACCGCCACGATTTCGGTATGCGGACACGGCGGCACGCCGACAGGCGTGTCCACCTCACCGTCAGGTGAGGAAGATTCTTCCCCTGTCTCCTGTCCCTCTCCACTGTCCCCTATCCCCTGTCCCTTTAGGGGCAGGGACTCCCCTGGGACGTCCCTGAGTTGTCCCTGCTCTTGTCCCTTGGATGTCCCTGGGGACGCACCTTGGGACACTGCGGGGACGTCCCAGCGATCGCTTCCGGTGCGCTCCATGTGTGCGCGCCAGTCATCGAACGTCGGATAGACGGGCGTCGCCCCGGCGCGCTGCGCGGCTTTCTTGATGCGCTCGCACTCGCGGCGATGCCTCAGCCGAAGCTTGCCGTCCCAGGCCTCGATGGCCTTCTCGGCGATCGTCGGGTGGTAAAGGCGCCCGTCACTGCACCGCACGAACCCGCGCAGTGCGCCGGTCCGCACGCGCATCCAGGACTTCACGTCGCCGCGCCCGTAGCCCGCATAGCTCGCAAGCGCCGTGTCGTTGTCGGGCAGGCTGCCGGCCGGGACCTGGTGCCACGCGGTGCACCACAGCAGCACTGCGGCGCGGAACTCGTCGCCGGTGGCCTCGATCGCGAGATCGCTGTCCCGCAGCCGTGCGACCTGCAGCGGCATGAACTCGAAATCTCGCAGATCGATTTCGGCGGGGACCAAAGGCTCGGTCATAGCCTACGCCCGCTTCACGATTTCGGCGATGGCGTGCATCACCGGCTTGCAGTGCTTGAACTGCGCAGCAAGCTGTTCGCTATTCGGATCGAACTCGCGCAGGAACTTATCCCGGATCTCCTCCGCGCCTTTCAGCCCTTCTCGGCTGGCGATGTCATTGAGAAGGTGCTCGAGGCGCCCGAGGAACAACCGAACGAACTGCGATCCAGCCTGCGATTGCGCTGGCTGCGACGGCGCCGTGTGACGCTGCTTCGCTGCAGCCGACAGCGTAATCGCCTTTTCCGTCATGGCTTGCCTGGCCTGCTTGCTCTCTGCGGCCACGATGCGGCGCTGCGCGTCGGGGTTCAGATGTGCAATGCGCTCTGCCTCATTGACAGACATCTCCCCGGACTCAACCTTCGCAACCAGCTCCGGCGTTCCGTGGCTCTTGACGACGTTCGCGCGCTGAACTACTCGGCGGGACACGTTTAGCATCTCGGCCGCCAGCGGTTGAGGCACAGAAGGTGCGCCGATTGGCGCACCTTTTGAGTTCGCCTTTACGCCATCGGCGAGGTTGCTCAGCTTCGCTGCGATCATGGCGCGTTGAGATTCGCTGATATGCCGGCGACTCAGGTTCTCGCTGATGACGAAAGCAAGCGCGTCCTTTCCGACGAACTGCGTGAAGCGCGGCGCGACGCCGCACTCCAGGCACGCGCGGTAGCGATGTCGGCCGTCGAGGATCTTGCCCTCGTGCAGCACGATGTCGTGATGAAGGCCGTTGGCCTTTATGTCCGCGACGATGCCGCGGAATTGGTCCGCGGACATGTCGGGCAGGATCCTGCAGAGCTCGTGGAATTCGTACTGCATCACAGCACCGTCGGGAATTCATCGCCGGTGCGCGGGAAGATCGACCGCGCCGAAGTGACGCGCCGCCCCTTGCGACGCAAGTTCCACGCCTTGATAACCGCGTGCCACAGCGCGTGCGGCTTCAGGCTTTCGCCGGCATTTCGAGCAGCAATCAGCCGCTCACGGAGCTGGTACACGGGGTCACTGCTGGCAAGGCTCGCGCCGGTGAACAGGTCGTCCATGAACTGATCGGCAGCCGCGGGGTCGCGCATAGCAAAGAAGTAGTGCAGCGCGATGGCCTTGCTGTGGTGCAGTGGCGGGTAATGGCGCGGCAGTCCGCGGATATGCTCAAGGCTCTGCGTGATCTTCGGATGCTCCAGCCAGAAGTCGCGGATCTCATGATTCGTCCGGCGCACCGTCGAGTGCCACTGAAGGCCGGCGTGGACGTTGATGATGACGTGCATGGCGGTCGCCAGCTGCAGCGCGTCCCAGTATCCGACGCCTTCGATATTCAACACGTCCGAAGGCGCGCGCTTCTTGCCGGTGTCGACCGTAACCTGGGTCTCGTCGTCGAGGCCTACCACGATGATGCAGCGCTGCGCTTTGCCGGAACGTATGATTGCGTTGAGGCGATGCTGTCCGTCGAGCAGCTTCTGCGACTTCGAGAACCGGATCGAATCCCCATTCGCCTTCCAGGCGCCGGCCAACATCTCCTCGGCGTACTGCTCGACGCGCTTGTCGTTGAGGTTGCGGTTGTTGCGGTTGTACCCGAGCCACACCTGCGCGATCTCCGGCGTCACGAGCACATCGTGGATACCGTATTGGTCGCACTTGGGAAGTTCGGCCGGGTTGATGTTGCCGCTGCGGTTGCCTACACTAGCCATGTCGATACTCCTGCCCTTTTGGGCCTTGATTGCCCCGCGCTCACAACGCGGGGTTTTCTTTCTGCGGGTGCGACTCATCCGCGCCCCGCATGCAGATGGATCTCTGCGCCGTCGGCAGCGAAGTGCAGCAGACCGGCGTCGGCCAGCTGGTGCAGTCGTTGTGTGACGCCCGCGCGGCGGATCGACGCTGTCCGAGCTATCTCGGTATAGAGCTCGCGGGAGGCTCGTAGCGGGACGCCATGCTCGTAGCGGGACGCCAGAGCCACGAGCATCAGCTTCGTCGGCGCGCACCGCACGTCTTGGCGCAGCGCCCATTTCATTGCGGTGGCGCTCATGCGGACACCTGCTGACGGAACAGCGCTGGCCCGGATTGCGTTTCGAGGTACGCCGCTACGAACTCCGCCGCGACCTGCGGGACGATGGCATTGCCGTAACCGCGCAGTCGTCCCACTCGGGCGGGTAGCCCATGAGCCAGCGGGAATGTGCCGGGTTCAACTGGCCGCCACTTTCCATCGCGGCATCCGAGCCAGTCAGCAGTTCGCCAGAAGCCGTGAGTCGGCAGGGCGTCACTAACTTGCAGCACGCCCCGAAGTCCGTCACCGCGCCGCCCGGCGTCCTGCCCTTCCTTGTGAGAAAGCTCTCGGGCGACCCGTTCGATGGCGCTGCCGTCGGCGTCGGCCAGCCCGTCAACAGCGCGACCGTCCTGCGGCTGCTGTCGTTGTTCCCAGCCGCGTTGTTGCCGTTCTGCGCCGGTGTACCCGCCATCGGCGTTGGCCAGCCGGCCAGCATTGCGAACGCTGTTTCGCTCAGCGGCTTGCCGCGCGTTTGCGCCAGTCGTTCCGCCAGTCGTTCCGCCAGGAATTCCGCCGATCCGCCCGCGCTGTGCCAGTCCCTCGCGACCGGAGTCGGCCACCCAGCACAGCCGCTGTCGGATGTGCGGTGCGCCGATGCCCGCAGCGCAAAGATCTGCTGCTGCGCAGGCGTAGCCCTGACCTTCAAGGTCAACTGATACAAGATCCCACCACTGCAGGGCAGCCGCTGACGCAAACTGTTCGCCAACGATGACTGCAGGCTGGCACTGCGCGATGAGGTGCAGCCACGCAGGCCAAAGATGCCGCTTATCTGCAAACCCCTGGCCCGGACCTGCATCGCTGAAAGGCTGGCAAGGGCAGCTGCCAGTCCAGACGCTGCGATCATCAGGCCAGCCGGCGAGACGAAGCGCTCGGCTCCATCCGCCGATGCCGGCGAAGAAATGGCACTGCACGAATCCGCGCAGATCGATCGGTCGGACATCCTCAATGCTCCTCGTGTCGACCTCGCCGTCGGCGATCAGTCCGCGGCGGATCAGCTCGCGCAGCCATGCCGCGGCGGCTGGGTCGTTCTCGTTGTAGTAGGCGCCGCTCACTGGTCGCAGCCCCGGCCGACTTCGCGGCCGCTCGCGGACGTGAACTTGCGCCACGGCACCCAGCCGGCCGGGCAGTGAAAGCCCCACTCGCGGAGGCGCGGGCCGGTGATGAACAGGGTCGTGCAGATCCCGGCGTGCAGCTCGATGCGGTGAGCGTGCTTCGCGGTGCGAACGATGACGTCACCGGCGCGGCGCACGACTCGCTCATGGATGCCGCTGGCGGCGATCGTGTGCTCCGTGTATTCGCCGTCGAGCAGCAGCGAGCAGTTGATCCACGGGTGATCGTGCAGCGCCCGGTCATCGTCGCTGCGATGAAATTCGTGCAGATAGACGTTGAGGCAGCGGTTGCGCGGGATCACGAACCAGCGGAGCAGGTACGGCGAATCTTCGCCGCCGATGATCACGTCTGGATCGCGGCGCAACGCAACGCGTTCCCGGAGTTTCCGTGCCAGCCACCCCACAAGCTTCGCGCGGATTCGCGCCATGTTGCCCTTCCCTCGCGCCCCTAGCGCGTCAATCTACGGGTTGATCCTGTTGCCGCGGTCGCCTTGCACCGCCACGGCTCGGCTCTTGCTGCCGGCTTTCACCGGCCCACGGTGCTATCCGAAGAAACCGCCGAACCAGAGCAGCAGCGCGACGAAGACAGTGCTCAGCACCGTCCCGCCGAAGCGCACCGTCGTCGTCTGCCCGTTGCGCGCGTACGCGATCAGCAGGCCCCAGAACGCGAGCAGGAACCAAACGACCTGCGGCCAGTTCACGCGCATGAGGTTTGCTCCAGCTGCGCAAGCTGCTGCAGCAACGCGGCGCGCTTGCGGTCGGTGTCGGTGATCGGGACGAGCCGGAAGCCGAGGCGCGCGGCGAGCCACTGCAGCACTGCGGCGTTGCCCAGCGCTTTGCACAGATCCGGCAGCTTGTCCTCGGGCATGTACGCCGGCGAGTTCACGGGCTTGCGCTGGATGCGCGACCAGACCGAGGCCTGCATGCCCAGCGTGTCGGCCAGATCACCGTCGCTGATCGACTTGCGGCTCAGTGCGCGCGCAACGCCCAGCGCCTGGACGAACGTCGGGCAGTGCTGGATCAGCTCGTCGGCGACGAGATCGATGCCGGGCACCGCAGACAGCGAGGAAAACAGATTGGGATTCATCGTGACGACTCGTCGTGACTCGCGTTGAGGGATGAAAAAGACCGAAAAAGAAGGGGCGCACTCCGGCGCCCCAGTCCTGAATTCACATGCTCAAGAGAACGCCCAGGCCCAGACCGAGCAGGAACGTCACAGCAGCGGCGATGTACTCGTTCGCGCTGAGCTGCGAGATCGACATCGCGCCTGTGTGGCGCCGCGACGGCTCGGACGCAGGGATGAACGGCGGCGGCAGCAGGTTGCGCGTCATCCCGGTGCGGCTCGGGCCCAGCAGCGGCTCCAGATGCGGAGCCAGCTTGTGCGCGAGTTCGGCCATCTCATCGGCCTTGGTGCGTGGCGGCGGAATCGCCGCACGGAGCGCGTCCACGAATCGCCTATCGGCGGCCAGGTCACGCACCGGGGGCATGCGAATATCGATTCGTGGAGTGTCGGCCATATCAGGCAGCCTCCCCTTCGCGGGCGGCGGTCGGCGACTGCTGGCCGTAGAGCACCTGCAACACATCCATGCCCAGCGCAGCAGCGATGAGCGGAGCTGCGACGACGTCGATCGTCTGCTTGCCACTCTCGATCCGAGAGACGGTGCCTTGATCCTTGCGAATCAGGCGGGCGAATTCGACCTGCGTCAGGCCGGCAGCTATACGGGCTTTTCGAAGATCATTGCGCATGTAGCCGAATATGCATGCCGTGCATCATGCATGTCAAGCATATGCACCGCGAGGCATGGGCGCCGTGCATATTTGCGGCGAGAATCACGAATATGAACGACGCTCATGCCGCATTGGCGCTCGCGATTCGCGAAGCCATCGAGAGTTCGCCGCTGACCCAGGAAAAGATCTCTGAGCAGTCAGGCATCTCGCAAAGCATGCTGTCCAGGATTCAGAACGCCCAAACCAGCGTCACGACCGAGCGGCTCGCACTGCTTGCTGCGACGATTGGGACCACGCCAAGTGCGCTCTGGAAGCGGGCGGAAATTATTGACGAGCAAGGGATCGCGCCGGCACCGCCGGCGCGAAAGAGCGCTCCAACAAAGAGTCAGAAACAGATCGAGGTAATCGAGGGCGTGATGTATGCGATCGTCGCAGGAGTCAGCGAGCCCGAATCAACTGAAGCCGAGGCGATCCTTCGCAGCCTGAAGCAGTACCAGTCTCGACTGCCGGCGCCAGACCCCCTTGTGTCTGGACTAATTTCAGCGATGGAGTCCGGACTGAAGAAACGACGCGGTCGGCGGAAACCGCGCGACTAGGCGAATCAAACCGCTTCAGAAATTCGCCCATTATGTGATCCGACACTTCGAACATATGCCCCCCTTAGGCCTAAGTTCACCGCAGTAGATCGGCGCCCCGTCTCATCGGCTGCGAGACGGACGGCCACGGCAAGTGGACACAATTGCCCGCCGGAATTTGCTAGTACCGCGTTAAGCTCGCGGCGGGTATTACCCCCTATTCAGGGGTTGCGCTCCATGAAATTCAGCATAGAGCCTCCTCCCGGCTGGCGTTCCGACCGGCACCAATTGCTCACTTCCGCAACGTCGGCACTTCTTGTGCCGCGAACCCATGCGCCAGACCGAATAAATGATCGCAACCGGGAACATGATGACTGTCAGCGACAGCATCCAGAGCAATAGCTCCATGCCGGTGGACCCACGAACAGCACTCTTCGCTGCCCCGATAGAGCCGCAAGTCGTGCAGATCAGGGACGACTCCAGCCGCCGCTGAGTTGCGGCGCGCTTCGCCGCCGCGGCGCGCTCTTCGCGCACGGCCGCCGCTGCAAGTTCCGCGGACCTCTTTGCCGCAGCTGCTGCGCGCGACTCGGCATCAACCCTGGACCTCTGCGCGGTTATCGCAATGTGCTGATCGACTTTTGCGTAGATCGCCCCGCAGAACGGGCAGCTTTCAAGGGCGTCCCAGGTCGCGGCCTCGTTATTTTTCGAGCACTTACCGCAGATTCGATCCATTGCATCACCCAGGCTGCGAGGTACTGCAAGCAATCCTGACGCGAGTTGCATGGTCCTCTCAACGGCGCGTGCGATTATTTGTCCACGATGCACTTGACGCATATGCATCTCGTGCATAGTATCGATCCCACGCCCCGCCACCCGGCGGGCCGAAGGGGCAGAACATGCGAGAGCAGCAGATCAAGCGCGCAACCGAACTCGGCGCGCAGGCTTTCCGGAGCGGGCTGAAGGCGGCGCCCGCGCTGTGCGTCGAATTCATGAAGATGATCGACGGCCGCGCGGTCGGCGCCTCGCCGGCCGGAGAGGCGAGCAACATCGAACTCCTCAAGTCGTGGATCGCCGGCTGGCACTCGACGGCCGCCGATGCCTTCGCCGCCGACCTGGCGCAGTTGATGGCGGTGCGCTCATGAGCGCCGGGACTGGCAAGACGTTCTCGCTGGTCACCGTCCTCGAAGTCGCATCGGGCCGCAAGCTGAACAACGATCGCCTCGACGGCGTTGTCGAGCTGATGAGCCACATCGTCGGGCGCCCGCTCATGACGCATGTCCTGCCGCGCTACCAGGCCGGCTGCGCTGCATGGCTCCTGGCTACTTATCCGCAACTTGGCGCTGCTGCCGAGCTGGCCCGCGACATTCGCGCCGAGGATATGTCTGCCTGGCTTGCGCGGCAGCGCGAGAAGTACGGCGACGCGTTCCAGATCAGCCCGGTTCCAGCCGCCGAGCGCGCGATCCTCGGGGGCTGAGCCATGGACAACCTCACTCCCAACCATGCGCGCGAGGCCGGTGCGCGCTGCGGCGTCATCGAATTGCTCGGCGGTCCGCGCAACATCTATCTGTCGGCGGATGACCGCACGTCGATGGACGTCGCCCTCGCCATGGGCAACGAAAGCCAGCGCCGGCCGCTGATCCAGTGCGAAGCAATTGTCTGCGTGACGATTCGAGCGTTCGAGCGTCCGACGATCTCGCGCAATAGCGACAACGGCCGCCGCGGGCTGAGCTGGGCAAGCGGCTACATTTCGCTGTACGACAGCGAAGTCGACCTCGTGGCTGCCTGGCTTGATGGCTGGGCGGGGGGCGGCGCATGACCACCATCGTCTTCTGGATCTGCGTCGCGGTCAGCGTGCTGCCGTTCGCGGCCGCCGGCTACAACGCTCTCACTCGCAAGCGCCGGCACGACGCCGAGCAGCGCGCGCTGGCCGCCTCGGTCGCGCTCCAGCGCCGACTCGATGCACGCATCGCTGCCGAGCGCAGCCTGCCGAAGAGCCTCGCAGCTCTGTCGGCGGGGGCAGGAGCGCGCCGCCATGGCTGAGCGCTACATCTCCGAGCTCACGCTGCGCAATGGCGGACGGCTTGCAGTTGCAGGTGGCGATGACACGGGCGGAGCCACGCGCATTGTGATCGGCAGCGGGCCCTGGGCGCTCGTCCTCGATCCTCAAGACGCGCTTGCACTCTCCGTGCTCATCGACCGCGCCTACCGCGCAATGCAGGTGCCGCGGTGATCTCTCGCTATCGCGAGCCGGACATCAGGCCGGTCGCAATGCCGCACAAGCAGGTCCAGATCGGGTCACAGGTTCGGTTGAATGCCGGCTCGCACATCGGCGCTCTCGGTGTCGTGCTCGCAGTCCGCAGAGACGGCACGCGCGCACTGATCGAGTACGTCGGCGATGCGGCCGAGAAGGTGCAGTTTTGGGCGCCGACTAGCGATTGCGAGGTCGTCGTCTACGAAGACATGAGTTTCCGCCGCAAGCGCATCCCGCGCTCGGCTCCCGCCAATCGGAGGTAAGCCATGCGTTTCCTCGCAACGTTCATCCTGCGCGCTCTGTCGCGCCCGTCGACGCCGGCCGAGCAGATCGACGCTCGTGCCGCCGCCGCTCGCAACCGCGTTCTGCGCGCGTGCCGCGGACGCTACACCGGCATGCGCCTTGCCGAGGCCCAGGCGCGCGCCGAGGCGTGGGTGCGGCGCGGTATCAGCGTCGACGACGCTGTCTATCGCGCCAACGCTTGGGCGCGCGATGCGATGCCTGCGCGCCGCTCGCCGGAGGTCGCCGCCTGATGGCCCCGAAGCGCAAACCCAAGTCCGCGGCGGCCGCGGTTGTTGTCGCACCGGAGATGCCGGCAACCTCCCTCGTGCTGCGCTGCAGCCGTGCCGACGGCTCGTCGAAAAACGGATTCGTCTGGCCGACCGTGGCCGGCGCCGAGGTCGTTGCCCCCGACTGGCTCGCGAACAACGAATGCGGGCACGGGCTGCATGGCTGGCTGTTCGGGGCCGGAGACCACACCTCTTCGAGCTACGCCGAGGATCCGAACGCGTTGTGGTACGTCCTCGAGGTCGTAACCACCGACATCGTCATGCTCGGCGGCAAGTGCAAGTTCCCGCGGTGCATGATCCGCTTCGTCGGCCCCCGCGGTGATGCGGCTGCCTACATGCTCGCGCACGAGCCGCGGTCGCGCGACGTCGCGGTCATCGGCGCATGCCGCCAGGTTGGTGACACCCAGTCGGTGATCGTCGGCTACGGCGGCACGGCCACGGCCGGCGACGGCGGCACGGCCACGGCCGGCGACGGCGGCACGGCCACGGCCGGCTACGGCGGCACGGCCACGGCCGGCGACGGCGGCACGGCCACGGCCGGCGACGGCGGCACGGCCACGGCCGGCACCCGCGGCACGGCCACGGCCGGCACCCGCGGCACGGCCACGGCCGGCGACGGCGGCGAGCTGCGGATCCAGTGGTGGGACGCGAAGGCTTCCCGCTACCGCACGGCGACCGCATACGTCGGCGAGGACGGCATCAAGCCGAACACGCCGTACCGGCTCGACGCCAATCACAAGTTCGTCGAAGCGCCGAAGGGAGAATGCTGATGTTCTTCCGCAACCTGACCCTGTTCCGCTTCTCGGAAGCGGTCGCAGACGACGCGGCCGTCGATCTCGACAACAGCCTCGACGCCAAGCGCCTGCGCCCGTGCGGTCCGCTGGAGCAGTCCACGCGCGGCTTCGTCTCGCCGCACGGCCGAGGACATGACGCGCTGACGCACTCGGTCGGCCCGTACACACTGATCGCGCTCGGCGGCGAAGACAAGCAGCTGCCCGCGAGCGTCGTCAACGAGGAGCTCTCGAAGCGCCTCCAGACGATCGCCGAGCAGCAGGGCCGCCGCGTCGGCGCGAAGGAGCGGAAGCGGATGAAGGACGAAATCCTGACCGACTTCCTGCCGCGCGCATTCACCGTGCAGACCCGCACCCTCGCCTATCTCGATCTCAAGAGCGGCTGGCTCGTCGTCGACACCGCGTCGCGCAAGGTCGCCGAGGAAGTGCTGTCCGAGCTGCGCGAGGCAACCGGCACCTTCCCAGCGACGCCGATGGCGCCCGAGGAATCGCCCCGCGTCCTGATGACCGACTGGGTCGTCAGCGGGAAGCTGCCGGCCGGCATCGCTCTCGGCTACGACTGCGAGCTGCGTGACTACGCCAAAGCGGGCGCGATCGTGCGCTGCCGCCGGCAGGACCTCGAAACCGACGAGGTGCGCGAGCACCTCAAGACCGGCAAGCAGGTGTATCAGCTCGGCCTGACCTTCGATGACCGCATCAGCTTCGTGCTCGGCGAGGACCTTGTCGTTCGCAAGCTCCGGTTCCTCGACCAGGTGATCGACGAGCTCAAGGAAACCGACGTCGATTCGGCCGCCGCCGAGCTCGACTCGCGCTTCGCGCTGATGTCGCACGAGCTCGCCCGCCTGCTCGCCAAGCTCGACGAGCTGTTCGGCCTGCCGCGTCCGACGGACCGCTGATATGCACACGCGCTTGCCGTTCCTCGCCGCCGCCCTGCTGCTACTCGCGCCTGCCGCCTACGCCGGCGCGATCCGCCTCATCGAGCGCAACGGCGATCAGCTGACGGCCCGCGATGTCGTCGAGCTGCGCATCCCGCGCGACGGGGTCGTCGTGTACGTGTCCGACAGCATCTTCGCGGCGAGGTTCGAACCGTGAGGGCCTGGGCGCAGATCAAGATTCGCGTGCCGGTCGAGCTGCATGCCGAGCTCAAGGTCGCTGCACGCGCCGAGGGCCGGAGCGTCAACGCAGAGATCGTGCGCCGCGTGCAAGCGAAGCCGCAGCCACAGCTGCCCGCGACACCAGCGCCGGTACCACTGCAGCCGGTTCTGCTGCAGCCCGGCCAGCGCGTCGCGCTTCAGGTCGACGGTCACGGCGTGCTCGCCGCGACTGTGCTTGGCCAAACACCGGCGGACCTTCGTGGTCCGCCCCGCCGCGAGACCGACGAGCCGCGCGCCAAATTCTGCGAACCCGAATCTCAGGAGAACTGGGCAGGATGAGCGACAACACCAAAATCGAATGGTGCGACGCCACGTTCAATCCGTGGATGGGCTGCACAAAGATTTCGCCCGGCTGCGACAACTGCTACGCCGCAGTGCTCGGTCGCCGCTTCGGCGTGAAGTGGGGAGCCGGCGCACCGCGCTTCGAATTCGACGACAAGCACTGGGACTTGCCGCGGGCATGGAACCGGCGCGCTGAGCGCAAGGGCCGCACGATGCGCGTTTTCTGCGCGAGCATGGCGGACGTTTTCGACGCCGACGTGCCGCAGGCGTGGCGCGATCGCCTCTTCGCGCTGATACGCGAAACGCCGCACCTGACCTGGCTGCTCCTTACGAAGCGCATCGGCAACGTCGAGCGCATGCTCCCTGCCGACTGGGGCGACGGCTACGCGAACGTCCAGCTCGGCGCGACCATCGTTAACCAGGCCGAAGCGGACCGCGACGTGATCAAACTCCTGCGGACGCGCGCTCGCGTGCGGTTCGTGAGCATAGAGCCGATGCTCGGCCCGGTCCGGCTGTGGCTGCTCGGCGCATATGACTATGCCGAACACAGCATTGGCGCCGAGGTCTATGCACTGAGCGGGCTGCGGGCGATCCCCGATTGCGACTGGAAGAGCACGAAGCTCGACTGGGTGATATGTGGCGGCGAGAGCGGACATGGCGCGCGGCCGATGCATCCCGATTGGGTGCGATCGCTGCGCGACCAATGCGCGCACGAAGGCACGCCGTTCCTATTCAAGCAGTGGGGCGAATGGCTGCCTGGCAAGAGCATCGTCTCGCACATCCCTGTCCATGCGTCGACCGTCGTGCATGACGGCGCGCGTGGCTATGCGACCTGCTGGAAGGTCGGAAAGCACGCCGCCGGCAGACTGCTCGACGGCGTCGAGCACAACGCATATCCGGTGACGCCATGAAAGAGCGCCCGATCCTTTTCAGCGGCGCCATGGTGCGAGCGCTGCTCGCCGGCACGAAGACGCAGACACGGCGCATTGCCAAGCTCAACGATGCGGGACGTCTGCAGCTGACGTGTCGACAGTGGCACCCGAATGATAGGGCCGCCATCCTTGCCTGCCCATTCGGCCTCGCCGGCGATCGCCTCTGGGTGCGCGAGACGTTCAAGCCGATCGCGAGCGGCCAGGTCAAGGGCGGCTACGGCAAGGTGCGGTACGGCTTCGCATACCAAGCCGACGGCGCGACGAAATGGGCGAGGCACGAAACCGAGATCGTCGACCTTACCGGTAAACCGCCTACCGGCCCGATGCAGTTTCAGGATCGGCCTTGGAAGCCGTCGATCCACATGCCGAAGCGGGCATCGCGCATCACGCTCGAGATCACCGACGTGCACGTGCAGCGGCTGCAGGACATCAGCGAGGCGGACGCGCGCGCCGAGGGCGTCATGTCGGTGCAATCGACAGAACCGGGGCTTGAGTCCTCGCCCTACTACCGGAGCCTCATGGGGCCGGCTGAGCTGTTCCGGATGCTCTGGGAATCCATCAACGGCGCCGGCAGCTGGGACGCCAATCCCTGGGTGTGGGCGCTGACGTTCAAGAGGGTCACGCCATGAGACGGCGCTGCTACTTCATGTGCCTCAACATCGAAGGCTTCCTGCGCAACAGCAAATTCCCGCGCGACTTCCGCGGCATGTTCCGCGACGACTCCGGCCGCCAGTTCACGCCCGACGAAGCTCGTGACCACCTCTGGAGCGAGGTGCACGCCGGTCACAAGGTCATCCCGTGCAGCAGCGAATGCGCGAATCCCTGCAAGCACGCCGACCGCGGTTGCGCAGGTTTCGACTACGCCGGCGGCGGATGCCCCGGCTATTCCATCGACAACGAGGCGCGCGACGAATCCGCGATCCTGGAGCACTCCAATGCCTGACACCCCGAACACCGAATACGCGCTGCAGGTCCAGGCCCTGCGCGATCTCCTCGATGATGCCCAGCACTGGGCACTCGCTTCGCACGATATCGGCGACAGCGTCACGGCGAAACTCCCGCTGCTCCGCGCCCTGCTCGAAACCATCAACGCCGCCCCGGTAGTTGCCGCGCCCGCTGCGCAGGGTGAGGCGGTCTATCTCAATCTGCCGGAGTTCGTGCGCACCGGCGGATTCCAGGGCGACAACACGAAGCTGTGCAGCAGCATCGATGCGCTGCTCGAACTCGACGCCCGCAATGCGCTGGTGCCGCACGGCATTGGCGGCCACGCTCGCACGCTGCTCGAAGCCGCGGCGAACCGCATTCGCCATGCCCCGCAGCCGTCTGCGCCCGCTCGCAATCCGCACAAGGAACTGCTGCGCCAAGCGCTCGCAGCGATGACCGCGCTGCATTCCAGCATGCAACCGACAGAGACGCACGACGGCGGCATCGCTCCGGCTGCTGCAGTGCGCGCATTCGTCAACGAGCACGCGCGGCTTCTGGCTGCGGAAAACCTTTTCGCCGCTGCCGCATCCCAGCCCTCTGCGGACGATGCGCCGCTGCCTTCCCGAAATTCCGAGTTCGGCCGGTTCTACGCGCAGCTCCGCGAGGTGTTCGCGCGTCGCTTTCCAAAGTGCCGCGATTGCGCCGACGACGGCCCGATCTGTCCTGGCACTGGCCTGCCGTGCGAATGGCCGAAGCTTCCGGATGACCCTCCCGCCGATGCGCGGGAGGGCGAGATAGCTGCAGCGCACGCGTTGCTGAGCACGCGCGGCGTGCAGACCGACAACCATGACACCGAAGCCGACCTTACCCTTCCGGAGCGGATTGAGTGCCTGATCTCGGCGCACGACGAGGCAATGGCCGACTTGCAGTCTGACTACGATGCTGAGACAGGCGATGCGCGGGATGCCGTTGCGGAAACGCGCACTACGATCTGCGGACAGTGCAGCGAAACAGTGCCGCTGCCGGCCGAGCCGCACCACTACTGCGCCGCGTGCTGCCGCGCCGACTCCGAACGCCTGGACTACGTGGCCAGCGAGTATCTGACGCTGCGGCCGATAAAAGCGGGAATGGCCATTGGCTGGCAGCTGCTGAACCACGACGCGTCCGCCATCGTTGCCGAGGTGCACATAGACGACCCTCGGTCCTGCATCGACGAGGTCGCCCGTCCTCAGTCTGCATGGCCCGAGTGCAGCGGCGATCCCGCCTGCTGCCCCGAGAACGAGGGCTACGGCTGCTGCAAGCCGAATCCGGCCGACCGCGCCATGGGAGGTGAGTCGTGAGGCTTCCGGATTTCATCACATTCACCGGCGCTGACGATCGCACATGCGTCAACTGGATGCGGAACATCGCCACGAAGTATCCCGTCGAGTGGGGCGTTTTGTTCTCACCATCGCGCCAGGGCGTTGACCAGCGCTACCCGGGCGGCGACAAGCAATCGGAATTGGCGTGGAGTGGCCTGCGCCTCGCCGCACATCTCTGCGGCGGCCACGCGCGTTACGTCATGGGCGAAGGCGAGAAGACGCGCATTCCGGTTGACCTCGGCTACTGGCAGCGAGTGCAGGTGAACCACGTCGCCCCTGACGGCCGGTGCATTGCACGCTTCTGCCATTCGTGGGGTACCAAGGGCATCGCGCAAGCGCGCGGCGACACGTTCCCTGCCGACGCCAGTGTGGAATGGTTATACGACCGCTCAGGCGGCAATGGCGTGGCGCCGAAGACGTGGCCGAAACATCCGGGGCGCGGGCGCGTTGGATACGCGGGCGGCATCAATCCCGACAACGTGCTCGACGTACTCCGCGCGATCAATTGCGACGGCCCTTACTGGATCGACATGGAAACCGGCGTGCGCGACGCAGCCGACTGGTTCGATCTCGACAAGGTGCAGCGCGTCTGCGAGCTCGTCTACGGCGCAGCCACGGGAGATAGCAATGACTGACCCCACCACGAAACGCCGCTACATCGAAATCTCCGGCGGCGGGCTCGCATCGCTGACCTGTTTGCCGGAGGAAGTCGAGCGCTACATTTTCGACTTCGTTGCAGAACCGGACGAGCCAGTCACGCTCCGGTCGATCTACCTCACCGACGCAGAACGCGCTGCGTTGCCGGACTGGGAGGGCTGACCATGGCTGACCACATGACCGCAGAGCAGTTGCGCAAGCAGCTCGTCGAAATCGAGATGTATGCGCGCACGCGGTGCCTCGCCGACGATGCCGGGAACAAGCCCGATCCGAATTCTGCTCTTGTCCACATCGCGAACACGCTCAGTCAGCTCGCCGCCCGCCTCTCCGGCATGGCGGCTGTGCCGACGTGGCAGCCGATCGGGACGGCGCCGAAGGACGATCAGTGGATTCTGGGGTGGCGAGCGCATGACGTGAAGCCGCTAATAGTTAGATTCGATCCGCTTTTCGACGAATTCGAGGATGAATCCGGAACGCATATTTACCATTTAACGTACTGGCACTCTCTTCCCGCAGCCCCGGAGCCTCCCCATGTCTGAGCATCTACACATCATGCAGCACGCAATGGGCATGGACGAGTACGGACGGTTCATCCGCGGCGACTACCGCAATCACTACGTGATCGGCGCTGGTGCGCCCGCGCACGACGAGTGCATGGCGCTCGTCGCCGAAGGGCTCATGGCGCTACACGCTGCAACCGAGCTGACCGGCGGCATGGACTGTTTTGTCGTCACCGACGCCGGCCGTCGCTGGGTGCAGAACAACAGTCCTGCGCCGCCGAAGGTGTCGCGCAGCCATCGCCGCCACGCCGGAGCACTTGCGGGGTGATATCAATGCCTGAAAAGACCGACGAACTGTTGCCGTGCCCGTTCTGCGGCGGCAATGCACGGATTGCGTGGGGATGTTTCGCTCGCGTCGCGTCCGCCGATTGCATGCGGTGCGGCGCGACAGGACCCGAAGTCGCTGCTCCGAAGGGCGAGAGATCTCAATCCGAGACCATCAGGCTCGCTGCCGAAAGTTGGAATCGACGAGCAGCCGAGGCGCAGCTCCGTCAAGACCTCGCCGACGTGGACGCGGCCGCATACCAAATGCAGATTGCCATCGCGTGCTACCTGCACGTGCAAGTTGCGCGCGGCGGCGTTGGCCGCATCAGTGTTAGCAAACACGACTTAATCGATTGGCCCGACGTGCTGAAGGGTGAACTCGAAACCTGGTCCGACCACGACGAGATCGTGCTGCGACTGAAGCCGGCCGATGCCTGCAAGGCGGTGAAGCCGTGAGCACTCGCGACGACGCATACGAGCGCCTGCTCGCCGAGTGGGCGCTCGGCGACTACGACAACGGCGAGAATGGCTGCCCGAACTGTGGGCGCTGCCGCCTCTGCAAGTGCGACAACGGAATGCACCGTTGCGAGAAGTGCAACTGGGTGCCGGAACTCAACGACTACGCGCCGGTGGGACTCGATGACTAGCGACGGACCGTGGACCGAGCCGCAGCGCCGCGTCCGCATGTACTTCCGCCACGCCGATACCGGCGAAGTCATCGAGCTTCAGGGTCCGGTGAACCTCGAGATCAGCTACCCGCCCGGCGGCTACCTCGATGACATCGAGTTCCGCATTTCCCAGCCGGACGGCGTGACCATCCCCTGCAAGCTGATGGCTTCGCACCGCACGCTCCGGATTATGGGGATGATTCCGCCGTGGCGTCTCAAGCGCGCGTGCCGGCGGCAGACTTGGAGGCATTCGTGATGCGCCCCGCAGCGAGGTCGTGGCACGACGTGCCCGTGCGCAACCCGGTCTATCTCGTCGGCACCTGCGTTCAGTTCGGCGCGCCACCTGAGGCCGACGACCCGATACTCATCGGTTGGTCCGGCGCGTTTCGGGTCACGGCTGACGACGGTCGCGAGTTTACGTTCGGCCGCGACACGCGCCGGCGCTGGCGCAAGCGCGCGAGGAGATAGCCGTGTCCGCGCTGCTCACCCCGGACGACCTGCAGGCGCTGACGCACAAGCGCCAGCCAGCCGCGCAGATCCGCGAGTTGCGGCGCATGGGGCTGCAGCCGATCGTGCGTGCCGACGGCACGCCGGCGATCACCTGGGACGCGGTCAATGCCCGTATGCAGGGCCAGGCGGCCAAGCCGCGGCCGCAGCTCAATTTGCGGGCCTTCCAGAAAGCGGGGTAGCGTATGGGCATGGGGCGCCGCCGCAAGCACGACAAGGGACTGCCGAGCCGGGTCTACCTGCGGCGCGGCGCCTACTACTACGTCCGGCCCAGCGACCAGAAGTGGCTGCCGCTCGGCAAGACAGAGCCAGAGATGCTGCGCGCGCTCGCGGCTGTGAAGGATGTCGGCGCGAACGCCCTGGCCGATCTCTTTGACCGGTACGAACTCGAGATCCTGCCGACCAAGGCGCCGAAAACACGCAAGGATCAAACGCATCAGCTCAAGCGCTTGCGCCTCGCGTTCGCTGACTTCGCGACGCCCGATGCGATCGAGCCGCGCGACATTGCCGCGTACCTCGATGCGAGCCCGAAGGCGGTCATGGCGAACCGGGAAATTGCCCTGCTCTCGCACGTGTTCAAGAAGGCAATCCGGTGGGGGCTGGCGAGCGTCAATCCGTGCACCGGCGTCGAGCGCAACAAAGAGCAGGTGCGGCGGTACTACGTCGAAGATTGGGACTTCTGGCTTGCCTGGGTCTACGCGCCGGCGCACCTGCGAGCGCTGATGGAGCTCGCGTATCTGACCGGCCAGCGGCAGGAAGACGTGATGTCGATTCGGCTGGCGGATCTGCGCCAGGACGGGATCTACGTCAAGCAGCGCAAGACCGGTAACGAGATCATCGTGGGATGGACGCCGCGGCTGACAGCGCTGGTGGCGGCGCTGCGCGAGCGGCCGGTGGCGAGCGTGTGGCTCGTCGCCGACGGCCGCGGCCAGCGCTACACGCTCGCCGCGGTGCGCACGGCATGGACGCGGCTCATGGAGCGCTGCCCGTGCAAGCGCTTCCAGTTCCGCGACATCCGGAAAAAGAGCGCGAACGACCACGAGACCGGCAGGCATCTCGGACACCGCGAGAAGGGCACGCTGGCCCAGGTGTACCGCATCAAGCCGGCCGTCGTGCCTGGCATCGGCTGAGCAGAATATTGGACGCGTCCAAAATGGTTTTGGACAGCGACCGAAAGCAGCGACCTAAGTGATTGATTTTATGGTGCCGGTTGCAGGAATCGAACCCGCGACCTACTGATTACAAATCAGTTGCTCTACCGACTGAGCTAAACCGGCGCCGCGCGGATTGTAGGCGCGGCCGCGGCGGTGGGGCAACGCGAACGGCGGTCGGGCGGACTCCGACGGGGCTGGGCGGATGCCGGTCCGGGCCGCGTCGATCCCGGCCGGGTATCGGCCCGGCCGCCGCCCGTCTCACTGCACGCCGAAGCAGCCATGCAGCGACCTGCCGCCTCAGCCGCGCGGATGATGCTGCGCATGCAGCCGCTTGAGGCCTTCGCGGGCGACGTAGGTGTAGATCTGCGTCGTCGACAGGGAGCTGTGGCCGAGCAGCAGCTGCAGCGCACGCAGGTCGGCGCCGTGGTTGAGCAGGTGGGTGGCGAAGGAATGACGCAGCACGTGCGGCGAGATGCGCTGGCTGGCGATGCCGGCGACCTGGCCGTGTTTCTTGACCATGGTCCAGAACATCTGCCGCGTCATGCCGGCGGCGCGGGCGGTCACGAAGACGGCTTCGGCGATGCGGCCGCGCAGCAGCACGGGGCGCGACTGCTGCACGTACTGCTCGAGCCAGTGCTGGGCTTCTTCGCCGAGCGGCACGAGGCGGTCCTTGCCGCCCTTGCCGGTCACGCGCAGCACGCCCTGGCGCAGGTTGATCTGGTCGGCGCGCAGGCCGACGAGTTCGCTGACGCGCAGGCCGGTCGCATACAGCAGTTCGAGCATCGCGCGGTCGCGCAGGCCCAACGGCGTGGCGATGTCGGGCGCGCGGATCAGCGCTTCGACTTCGCCTTCGCTGAGCGCTTTCGGCAAGGCACGCGGGAGTTTCGGCGCATCCAGCAGCAGGGTCGGGTCCTGCTCGACCAGGCCGAGGCGGCGCATGAGCCTGTAGTAGCGCCGCAAGGTGGACAGCAGCCGCGCGTTGGAACGCGCCGTGTATTTCGCCGCGGCGCGCGCGGCCAGATAGCGATACAGCAGTTCGCGCGAGGCCGTCGCGAGGCCGGCGTCCTGCCCGGCCAGCCAGCGCGCGAAGCCGACCAGATCGCTGCGATAGCTGGCCAGCGTGTTCTCAGCCAGGCCGAATTCGGACCAGGCCCGTTCGACGAACTGCTCGATCGCGGCACGATCATGTTCGGGCAATGGCGGGGATTCGATCTCGGTCATGCGCGGAACCGGCGGAAAGGCGCGCAGCGTAGCGCAAAGCCCGTGCAGCGGATGACAGTGCGCACGAATGGCTGCATGCTTGCGCGGTTTCTCCTGCCGAAATGCCGCGCATGACCGACGCCACGCCCCGGCCGGCCCATCTGGGCTGGCGCCTCGCCGCCGCGATCTACGATCTGTTTCCGCTGATCGCCATCTGGATGGTGACCGGCACCGTGGCGATGATCGCGACGCGCGGGACGCTGGACTACCACGCGCTCTGGTATCGCCTGCTGCTACTCGGCGTCACGGCGGCCTACTACGTGCCGTCCTGGCACTACGGCGGCCAGACCATCGGCATGCGCGCCTGGCGTCTGCGCCTCGCCGACGGCAGCGGACGTCCGCCGGGCTGGGGCGCGGCGCTGCTGCGCTTCGTCGTCGCGCCGTTGTCGCTGGCCGCCGGCGCGCTGGGCTTTCTCTGGTGCCTGTTCGAGCGCGAGCGGCGCGGCTGGCACGATCTGGCCGCCGGCACGCGCCTGCTGCGGCTGCCGAAATCCTGACGCGGCCACGTCATGCCCGAACAGATCCTGCTCGTCGCCGGCGCGCTGATCTTCGGCACGCTCGGCCTGATCCATCTGATCTGCACTTTCGCCGGCGGCGCGTTCGCGCCGCGCGATGCGGCGACGCGCACGGCGATGGAATCGACCTCGCCGCAGCTGACGCGCGAGACCACGATGTGGCGCGCCTGGATCGGCTTCAACGCGAGCCACAGCCTCGGTGCGATCGTGTTCGCCGTGTTCGTGCTGCTGCTCGCGCTGGGGCACATGCCGCTGCTGCGCGCAGCACCCGTATTCGCCTGGGTCGCCGCGCTCAACGCAGTGGCCTGGCTGTGGCTGGCCCGGCGCTACTGGTTCCGCGTGCCGTTCGTCGGGCTGCTGCTGGCGAGCCTGTGTTTCGCGATCGCGGCGCTGCGCCTGAGCTTCTGAACGCCGCGCGTCAGCCCGCCCTGCGGAAGTACCAGACCGCCAGCGCGATCAGCAGCAGCGCGGGCAATGCCGTCGCAAACGCGAGGTTCACGCCGTAGACGGCGCCGACGTTGGACAGCGAGCGCTGCAGGAAGCCCCAGGCAATCGCCAGCACCATGCCGATGAAAATGCGTTTGCCCATGCCGCCGCTGCGCAGGGTGCCGAACGCCGACGGCAGCGCGCAGAACACGAGCACGAGTACGTTGAGCGGCCAGAACAGGCGGGTCCAGAACGCCTTCTCGAACTCCTGCGCGTCCTGGCCGTTGCGCTTGAGGTAACGGATGTTGCGGCGCAGGTCGCTGACCGACAGATAGTCGGGCTGGACGATGGACAGCGCGAGCATGCGCGGGTCCAGGCCCGACTTCCAATGCGTGGTTGCCTCGGTCGTGCTGGTCGCGTCGGCTTCGCCGAAGCGCGTGCGGCGCACGTTCTGCATGGTCCATTCGCCGACGCGGTGCAGCGCAGTCTCGGCGATCGCGATCGACAGCAGCTGGCCCTTGGGCGTGAACTCGAACACGCGCACGTCGGCCAGGCTCACTTCGCGCACGCCGTCGACCTGGCGCGTCGTGCCTTGCTTGGCATTGATGAACGTGTCCCCGTCGCGCGCCCAGATGCCGCCGCCGCGCTGGCCGATCGCGACGGTGTCGGACTTGGCGCGCAGCGCCAGCGCCTGGGCCTGCTGTTCGGCAGCCGGCGCGACGGTCTCGCCGACGGCCGCGACGAGCAGGGTCGCCACGGCCAGCGAGAACGCCGCCGACAGGCAGATGCGCATCTTCGACAGGCCCGCGGCACGCAGTGCGGTGAGCTCGCCGGTGCCGGCCAGTGCGCCCATGCCGAGCAGCGAGCCGATCAGCGCGGCATTGCCGAACCATTCGTAGCTGCGCCGCGGCACGGTCAGCAGGATCTGCAGCGCGACCGTGCCGACGCCGTAGTTGCCCTTGCCGGCATCGGAGGCTTCGCGCACGAACGCCTGCGCGGCGTCCAGACCGACCAGCAGCAGCCAGGTCACGAGCACGGCCGAGAACGTGCTGTAGGCGACGAGCCGGTCGACCCGCTTGATGCGCCAGATCATGCGCGCTCTCCGCGCGCCGCGGATTTGCGCCGTTCGCCTTTCGGCGCCGGCGCAGCAATGCGGTCGCTGCGCCAGAGCAGCCACAGCGCCAGCGCCGCGGCCGGCAGATGCACCCACCACAGGCCGACGAACGACGGTGCGCGGCCCTGTTCGATCAGCGCGCGGCCGAAGCCGAGCCAGCCCAGGTAGATCAGATAGCAGAGCAAGGCCACGAGCACGCTGGCATAGCGCGCCTCGCGCGGCCGCGTGCGCGACAGCGGCACGGCGAGCAGGGCGAGGATGGCCGCCGACAGCGGCGCGGCCAGGCGCCAGTGCAGCTCGGCGCGCTGCAGCGGTTCGTTGCTGGCCAGCAGCTCGCCAGTCGGCACGGCGCGCTTGAGCGCCTCGGGCGTGTCGTCGGATTCGTTGTCGGCCAGGGCGATGTCGTTGCCCTTGAAACGCAGCAGGCGGAAATCGTCGTGACCGATGCGGCCTTCGACGCGGAAGCCGTCCTGCAGTGCCAGGAAGCGGCCCTCGCCGTCGCT
Source organism: Lysobacteraceae bacterium SCN 69-320 (assembly GCA_001725155.1). Taxonomy (GTDB): domain Bacteria; phylum Pseudomonadota; class Gammaproteobacteria; order Xanthomonadales; family Rhodanobacteraceae; genus Tahibacter. Next base: position 240,197 of record MEFP01000005.1, read on the forward strand.
TTCGCGGCGCAATTCACCGCGTTCGGCGGTGATCACGTCGATGCGCGTGTCTTCGCCGTCGGCGCGCTCGGTCTCGACGAACATGCGCTCGAAGCGCGAACCGCGATCGTTCATGCCGCCGACGTAGATCACGCCGCCGCGCCCCGGCAGCTGCACGAAACGGCCGGCTTCCAGGCCGGCCACGACCAGCGAGCGGTTCGCTTCCTCGACCAGGCTGTGGGACAGCCGCTGCGCCGCCGGCGCCAGCCAGAACGAGATCAGGCCGATGCCGACGATGACTGGCGCGGCCAGCCAGGTCAGCGGACGCAACAGACCGGTCAGCGGCATGCCTACGCCCTGCAGCACGGCCATCTCGCTGTCGCGCCAGAGCCGGCCGTAGGCCAGCAGCACACCGATGAACAGGGCCAGCGGCAGCAGGATGCTCAGCGCATCCAAGGTACGCAAGCCCAGGATTTCAAACACCAGATTGCCCGGCAGCCGGCCGCGCGCGACCTTGGTCAGGACATCGGTGATGGTGCCGCCCAGAGTCACGACCAGCAGGACGACGGCGCTGGCGAAGCCGCCGAAAGCCAGTTCGCGCAAGAGATAGCGATCAATGATTCTGAGCATTGTGAAGGGCTTGTGCGATAATCCGGGCGCTTGTGCCGGTCGCGCACAAGAACATTCCCCCAAAGTTTAACCGGCCAGGCCCCGCGGCGCGGCATGCGTAGCGGGTCCGGGCCACTTTCGTCCGGTGCCCGTTCATGACGATCCAGTTCTCTCTTGCCAGCGCCACTCCCGAAACCGAAGCGACGCCCTGCGTCGTCGTCGGTGTCTATGAAGACAAGATGCTGACCAGCGCCGCCGCGCGGGTCGACGAAGCCTCGGGCGGCACGATCAAGCGCCTGATTGATTCCGGCGACGTCAGCGGCAAGCTGGGCAGCAACCATGTGCTGTTCGGCCTGTCCGGCATCAACGCCGCGCGCGTACTGGTGGTCGGCCTCGGCGAGCAGAAGAAGCTCGACAGCGCGCGCTTCCAGCGCGCCTCCAGCGAAGCCGCACGGGTGCTCAAGGGTCTGCCGATCGCCGGTGCGACCTCGTTCCTGACCGAAATCGACGTGCCGGGCCGCGACCTGCACTGGAAGCTGCGCACGGCAGCGCTGGCGACCGACCATGCCGCGTACAAGTACACGGCCACGTTCAAGCCCAAGGACAAGCCGCGCGGCGACAGCTTCGGCGCGATCGCCTTCGCCGCCGACGCGTCGGCCCGGTCTGCGCTGGACCAGGCAGCGGCCATCGCCGCCGGCGTGCGCCAGGCACGCGAGCTCGGCAACCTGCCGCCGAACGTCTGCAACCCGGCCTATATCGCGGCGCAGGCGCAGAAGTACGCCGAGGCCACCGACGGCGTCAGCTGCGAAGTGCTCGAACGCGAGCAGATGCAGGAACTCGGCATGGGCTCGCTGCTCGGCGTCGCACAGGGCTCGGCCAATCCGCCCAAGCTCGTGGTGCTGCGCTGGAACGGCGGCGGCAACGCGCGGCCGTATGCGCTGGTCGGCAAGGGCATCACGTTCGACACGGGCGGCATCTCGCTGAAGCCCGGCCCGGGCATGGAAGAAATGAAGTTCGACATGTGCGGCGCGGCCGGCATGTTCGGAGCGTTCGTCGCGGCCACGACCCTGAAGCTGCCGCTGAATCTGGTCTGCGTGCTGGCTGCGGTCGAGAACATGCCCGACGGCAGCTCCTACCGCCCGAGCGACGTGCTGACCAGCATGTCGGGCCTGACCATCGAAGTGCTCAATACCGACGCCGAAGGCCGCCTGATCCTCTGCGACGCGCTGACCTACGTGCAGAAGTACAACCCGCAGGTCATCATCGACGCGGCCACCCTGACCGGCGCCTGCGTGATCGCGCTGGGCAAGCACGCCTCGGGCCTCATGAGCAAGGACGACGAGCTGGCCGATCAGCTGCTCGCCGCCGGCAATGCCAGCCTCGACCGCGCCTGGCGCCTGCCGCTCTGGGACGACTACCAGAGCCAGCTCGATTCGGGCTTCGCCGACGTGGCCAACATCGGCGGCAAGAACGCCGGCGCGATCACCGCAGGCTGCTTCCTCGCGCGCTTCACCGAAGGCCAGCGCTGGGCCCACCTGGACGTGGCCGGCACGGCCTGGGACGAAGGCCGCAAGGGCCTCGCCACCGGTCGCCCGGTGCCGCTGCTGGTGCAGTACCTGATCGACCGCTGCTGACGCACGCCCGTCGGCGCCGCAGGCCTGCAGGCTTGCGGCGCCGATACCGTCCGCCACATCGTTGCGTCCACTCCTACCGGCTACGCGATCCATGCCCCGCGCCGACTTCTACCTGATCGACAAGCCGCGTTTCCGCGCCGACCCGCTGCTGCTGGTCTGCGAACTCGCGCGGCGCGCGTATGCGAGCGGGCAGCCGACCCTGATCCTCGCGCGCTCTTTGGAACAGGCCGAGGAAATCGACGGCAAGCTCTGGGAGTTCGACGAGGACGCGTTCATACCGCACCAGATCGCCGGCGACGAGGACGACGAAGTCACGCCGGTACTCGTCGTCGCCCCCGGCACCACGACGCCCGACCGGCCTTTGGTCATCAACCTGCGCGACGACTGCGCACCGGGCCTGTTCGAGCGCGTGCTCGAAGTCGTGCCGGCCGAGGAATCGCAGCGGCTGGGTTCGCGCGAGCGCTGGAAGACCTACAAGCACGCGGGATTCGAGCTCAAGAAGTTCGACATGTGAGGCTGCTCGCGGCGCGCGGGAGTTGTCGACTGCGCCCGGGAGGCTGGCGGCTGTACGCGGAAGCGCGGACCTGGGCGCTTCGCCGGCTGGTGGCGAATGTGCGCCAGCGAAGGAATGCATGCGCGCCGGCGAACGGTCGCGGGTGCGCCTCGTCGAACGGTGCAGCGAATGGGATGGAGCCTCGTTCGGCGTTCGCGGCGCGGGAAGACCTCGACGTTGCGCATTGCCGCGTCCTCGGCAACCCGGCCGTCAATGTGGACCTGTATCGCCCTGATTCGGCCCCAGGCTTGCTCCGTCGCATTTCGCCGACGCACGCCAAGGAACCGCGCCATGACGCTCGATACCGCCTGCGGCACACCGCATGGAGCCCCCGTCGACTACAACTGGACGCGCCTGCTGCGCCGCGACGAGACGCCACACGCGCGCCTGCGCCTGCGCCCGGGCACCGCGCGTCTGCTGCGCGCGTTCGGCGTGCTCGCCGCCGCGCCGGCCGCCGGTCCTGCGGCAACGGCCATCGTCGACGGCGCCCCGGTCGGTGATGCCGCCACGACAGCCGGCATCGATGCGCAGGCCATCATCGAACTGCGCCAATACACCCTGCATCCGGGACAACGCGACAGCTTGATCGCATTGTTCGAGCGCCAGTTCGTCGAATCCCAGGAAGCCGAAGGCATGCGCCTGCTCGGCCAGTTCCGCGATCTCGACGATCCGGATCGCTTCGTCTGGCTGCGCAGTTTCTCCGACATGCCGGCGCGCCGCGCCGCACTGCAAGCCTTTTACGGCGGACCGGTCTGGAAGGCACATCGCGAAGCCGCGAATGCGACGATGATGGATTCGGACGACGTGCTGTTGCTGCGGCCAGCCGATACGACTGCCGGGTTCGCGCTCGCCGGACGCCCGCGCCCGGCACCCGATGCGCAGGACAGCACAGCCGCTCTCGTCGTCGCCCATGTCCACTATCTGCGGCGCCCCGCGTCGCCGGCCGAATTCGATCTGATCCGCACGCGCGGCGAGGCAGGCTGGCGTGCGCAGGGCGCGCGTCCGCTGGCGCGGCTGGTCAGCGAATACGCCGAAAACACATTCCCGGCCCTGCCCGTACGCCGCGGCGAGCACGTGCTCGTCACATTCACGGCTTTCGACGACGCGGCACATCACGAGCGGGCAATGGCCGTCGCGCAGGAACTCGAAAGCGCGCTGCAACCGTATCGGTCGCGCGCAAGCGAAACCCTGCGCCTGCAGCCGACGCGACGCTCGCTGCTGCGCTGAGCGCCGCGCGCGATGGTTGCGACGATCCGGCATCGGGCCGGAGGGCATGGGGGGGGATGCGTTGCCGCGCAGACACGCCCGTATCGTCGAGATCTTATGGAGTGTGTCGATCCGAAACGACGACAGCGCTTTCGCGACCGAAACGCAACGTCGCCAGACGAGGTCATGCCGGCCGCTCTCCGGCGGCTCGCAGGATCGACGGTCGAGAAAAATAGCAAAGGAGATTTTTTAAAAATCCGCAAGAAGAATGCCGGAAGGCACTGCGGACAGGGGGACCGGGACGGCATTTCGGACACAACCCCAACGGGGATCATTTTATCGAGTCCGGGCCACGTTTTGCAGTCCTGACAAGCGCCCGGCCGCGCGCTACCTTGCGCCGCCCGCTCTCCCCCGGACCCCGCCATGAAAGACCTGACCCAAGGCTCGATTCCCGGCCATTTGCTGCGCATGGCGGTGCCGATCGCGATCGGCATGCTGTTCCAGATGTTGTACGTGCTGATCGACCTGTACTTCGTGGCTCAGCTCGGCGACGCGGCGATCGCCGGCGTCGGCACGGCCGGCAACGTGCAGTTCATCATCATGGCCGTCACCCAGGTGCTCGGCGTCGGCACCATGGCGCTGATCGCCCGCGCAGCCGGGCGCAAGGACGAGGCCGACGCCAACCTCGTGTTCAACCAGAGCCTGCTGCTGGGTCTGCTTTGCGCGGGCCTGACCCTGCTCGGCGGCTACAGCGTCGCCGGCGGCTACATCCGCACGCTGGCCGCCGATCCGGCGACCGTGCAGGCCGGCCTCGACTATCTGCACTGGTTCCTGCCGGGCATGGCGCTGCAGTTCGCGCTGGTCGGCATGGGTTCGGCCCTGCGCGGCACCGGCATCGCGAAACCGACCATGGTCGTGCAGGTGCTGACCGTGATCATCAACGCGCTGCTCGCGCCGGTGCTGATCGCCGGCTGGGGCACGGGCAAGCCGCTCGGCGTGGCCGGCGCTGCGCTCGCCAGCACGCTCGCGATCGTCGCCGGCGTGGTCATGATGGTCGTCTACTTCGTACGCCTCGAACACTACGTGTACTTCGACCGCAAGCTGCTCGCGCCGCAGCCGGCGGTCTGGAAACGCATACTCGCGATCGGCCTGCCGCCCGGCGGCGAGTTCGCACTGATGTTCGTCTACATGGGCGTGATGTACTGGCTGATCCGCCATTTCGGCGCCGCGGCCCAGGCCGGCTTCGGCATAGGCTCGCGCGTGATGCAGGCGATCTTCCTGCCGGCGATGGCGATCGCGTTCGCGACCGCACCGGTGGCCGGGCAGAACGCCGGTGCCGGCTACGGCGACCGCGTGCGGGAGACCTTCCGCTCGGCCGCCGTCATGGGCGCGGTCATCATGTTCGCGCTCACCTTGATCTGTCAGTGGCGTCCGCAGGTCTTCGTCGCGCCGTTCACGAACGAGACCGACGTCGTCGCCGTCGCCGCGGAATTCCTCGGTATCGCGTCGTGGAATTTCGTCGCGTCCGGGCTGATCTTCAGTGCCTCGGGCATGTTCCAGGCGCTCGGCAATACCGTGCCGGCCCTGCTCAGCAGCGCAGGCCGTCTCGTGACCTTCGTGATTCCGGCGATCTGGCTGTCGAGCCGGCCGGGCTTCCAGTTGCATCACCTGTGGTGGCTGTCGGTCACCACATTGGCGCTGCAGGCCGTCATGAGCTGGCTGCTGCTGCAGCGCGAGTTCCGCCGGCGTCTGCCGCAATTGCAGCCGCGCGCCGCAGCACCGGCGGCGCCGGCCGAATGAGTCGGTGCGCAACGCGGCCGGGCGACGGCCGAGTTGCGCACCTTGCGCGTTGCATCCGCCGGCCGCGGCGATGCGCGGCCGCGCGCGTATCGTGCGCGCACTCCCATGCCGGATTCATGTCATGTCGCCGCCTCTCGCATTGCGTCCGCATCGCCTGTTACTCGCCTGCGTACTGGCCGGCCTCGCCGCCGGCAGCCTCGATCTTCTTTACGTGTTCGTGTTCCACGGCCTGCGCGGCGTCAGCCCCTTGCGCATCCTGCAGTACATCGCGAGCGGCCTGCAGGGCTCCGCCGCGTTCGAGGGCGGCGCGGCCAGCGCGGCGCTCGGTGCGGCGGCGCATTACTTCATCCTGGTCGTCGCGGCCGGCCTGTATCTGGCCGCGAGCCGGCGCCTGCCCTGGCTCGTGCGCAGCGCCGCAATGGCCGGCGTCGCCTATGGCCTGGCGATCCATCTGGTCATGAATTACGTCGTCGTGCCGCTGTCGGCCGTGAAGGTCGGCAACCCGGCCCTGCTGTCCCAGATCACCAATCTGCTGATGCATCTGTTCGTGATCGGCCCGACGCTCACGCTCGTGCTGCGCCGCGTGGCCTGGCGCTCGCCGCCGGGCTGAAATGCCGGGGCGCAGCGCCGCCGGTGTTGTGCATCGCAACAAGGAAAACCCTGTACTTTGGTACAGATTCACCGGCGCCGGACTGGGTCTACGCTGCGCGGCAACCTTGGGAGGGTTCGCCATGCATACCGTCGCTCGCTTCGCGTTGGCCGTCGTTTCGTGCCTGGGTCTCGCCGCTGCCGCCGACGAGGCCTGCATCGACAACGTCGTGCTGGTCCACGGCAACAGCGGTTCGCCACCGGATTTCGACAATACCTACGTGGAACTGCGCGCACGCGGCTACACCGACGCGCAGATCCTGCTGCCGGACTGGGGCAGCAAGACCTGCCCGGCCTGCAACGACCACAGCGGCAGCGAGGAACCGCCGGTCGCCAACGCGCTGACGGCAGCCATCGCCTCGTCGTGCACCGGCAAGATCGACGTGATCGGCCACTCGATGGGCGTGACCCTGGCCGCGCGCGAGATCCTCAAGCTCGGCCTCGCCGCCAAGGTCGACGCGTTCGTCGGCATCGCCGGCGGCTATCGCGGCCTGTACAGCTGCGGCATCTATCCGTACAACGTGCCGACTTCGACCTGCGGCAGCAACGGCCTGTCGATCGGCAGCCCGCTGCTCAACGGCATCTATGCGAAGAAGCTCGCCGCGCGCGAGTTCTCGATCAAGTCCTACGTCGATGAAATCGTCTGCTCCACCGGCACCTGCCTGGTGTACGGCGTGCATTCCTCGTCGATCGCCGGCGAGAACGCCAGCTACACCTATCCCTACTACCACTACCAGCTGCTCTGGTTCACCTCGGTACTGCAGGCCAACCTGATCAACTGAGGCAGACCGCGGCTCCACGGCGCGCCGCCGCCGGCGCAGCAGGCGCCGGCCACGACGGCCGGCGCACGATTCCGGAGAGGTCTGTCGATCCGGCACCTTCCGGTTCGACGTCTGGATACCGCAGGGTCGGGAGCGCCGGGAACGGCGCTCCCGGCCGCGGCCATTCCCACGCCGCAACCGTCCGGAGCACCGCATGAGCACGCAGATCTTCGTCAATACCTCCGTCAGGGACCTGAAGCAGTCGATCGCCTTCTTCGCCGCCCTCGGCTACCCGCACAACCCGACCTATACCAACGACGACGCGGCCTGCATCGTCATCAGCGAGCACATCTACGTGATGCTGCTGAGCGAGCCGTTCTTCCGCACCTTCACGAGCAAGGCCGTCTGCGACACGCGTACGCACGTGGAGAGCTGGAACGTGCTGTCGATGGACAGTCGTGCCCGGGTCGACGAACTGGCGGCCAAGGCCGTCACCGCGGGCGGCCGCGAACCGCGCCCCGCGGCCGACTACGGCTTCATGTACAGCCGCGCGGTCGAGGACCTCGACGGCCATACCTGGGTGCTCATGCACATGAGCGACGAGCCGCCGGCAGCCTGATCGGCGACGGTCTGCGGCGGCACGCGACGAGCGTGCCGCCGCACCTTTCACGAAGAGCGCCGCTCAGGATTGACGCGGCGCCGCTTCGGCCAGCCTGTCGCGCGCGGAAACGTGCTGCAGCCAACGCGTGCAGCCGTGCAGCGCGAAATAGACCAGGCCCGGCAGGCCGGCCTGCCAGCCGTTCGGACTTTCCGGCATGGTCCAGGCCAGCAGCAGCGACAGGCCGGAAAATGCCGGCAGCAGCGACCAGCGCAGGATCTCGCGCCGTGTCGCGCGCTGCTCGAACGCCGACAGCGCGAGTCGCTCGCGCTGTTCCCAGGCATTCCGGTACAGCAGCGCCATGACGCCGCCGAGCGTGCCGAACGCCAGCGCATAGGCGTAGTAGACCGCTCGCAGCTGACCGACACTCTCGATGACGAAACGCGCCGGCAGGAAACCGTTGCTGAGCCAGGCAAACAAGGCGCCGAACAGCATCTTCAGCGGATAGACGTAGACCAGCACGAGAAAAATCAGCAGCAGGCCGAGCTGGCGCGAGCGGCGATCGTCGAGGCCGTAACGCCGCGTCCAGATCTCGTGGCCGGACCAGAACACGATGACCATCAGGAAGCTCGCCGCGAACGTCGGCACCGACTTCAGCGCGAACTCCAGCTTGGGAATGCTGTCCGGCACCTCGGCGCCGGCGATCACGAGCACGGTCAGGGTGAAGGCGAACGAGGCATCGAGAAACGACTGGTGCCGCGTGACCTCGCGGCCGCGGTCGGCGAAACCGTCCTCGCGCACTGCCGGATCCTGCTGCGACGCCATGCCGGTCGTTCCGTTTCACGGGAAGGCCAAGGCTAGCACGCGCTGCCGCGACGACGCGGCCCGTTCGGCGCCGGCCGCTTCGACAGTGTGTGCCGATACCCGGCAGCGCCGGCCGCGATCACGCGACCGGCGCGGCGGCGATCAGCCCAGGGTCGCCATGTCGATGACGAAGCGGTAGCGCACGTCGCTCGCGGCGATGCGCTGATAAGCCTCGTTGACGTCGGCCATGGCGATCGTCTCGATGTCGGCGACGATGTTGTTCCTGCCGCAGAAATCGAGCATCTCCTGCGTCTCCTTGATCGAGCCGATCATGGAGCCGGCCAGGGTGCGCCGGTGCGGGATCAGCGCGAACGCATGCACCGGCACCGGCTGCTCGGGCGCGCCGACGACGACGAACGTGCCGTCGACCTTGAGCAGGCCCAGGTACGCATTCCAGTCGATCGGCGAGGACACCGTGCAGACGATCAGGTCGAACTGGCCGGCCAGGGTCGTGAACGTGGCCGCGTCGCTGGTCGCGTAGTAGTGCGATGCGCCCAGGCGCAGACCGTCCTCGCGCTTGGCCAGCGACTGGCTCAGCACCGTGACTTCGGCACCCATGGCATGGGCGAGCTTGACGCCCATGTGGCCCAGCCCGCCCATGCCGACGATGGCGACCTTCTTGCCCGGACCCGCCTGCCAGTGCCGCAGCGGCGAGTACAGGGTGATGCCGGCGCAGAGCAGCGGCGCGGCGGCGTCCAGCGGCAGGTTGTCCGGAATCGACAGCACGTAGCCCTCCTTGACCACGATCGAATCCGAATAGCCGCCGTAGGTCGGCGTCGTGCTGCCGGGTTCGAAGCCGCTGTAGGTCAGCACGAGGCCGGGCAGGTACTGCTCGTGATCGACGTCGCGCTGCGCGCAGGTCGTGCAGGAATCGACGAAGCAGCCGACGCCGACGTGGTCGCCCGGCCTGAACTTCGTGACCTTGCTGCCGACCGCCGTGACGACGCCGGCTATCTCGTGGCCCGGCACCAGCGGAAACACGCTGTTGCCCCAGCCGTTGTCGACCATGTGGATGTCGGAATGACAGATGCCGCAATAGCGGATCGCGATGACGACATCGTCGTCATTCGGTTCGCGGCGCTGGAACGTGAACGGCGCCAGCGGCGCTTTCGCGGCAGCGGCCGCATAACCTTTGGCAACAGGCATGGACAAGTCCCTTGCAGGTGATGAGGACGACGATGATGGCGTGGCGCCGGTGCGGCCCGGTAGCGCAGAGGTGCGCGGTTCTTGCCTGATCCTGCACAAGATCGACGATCCACGCCTCACGGCAACCGGTGCGGTGATGTGCGCTTCGCTCAAGTGTCCGCAAGTTTGCCCAGCCGAAAAACCGCCTAATCCGCGAGCTCGCCCGGGCCGTCAGCAGGCCGAGGAGACGCACGGCGTTCACCGTCCCGACGCGACACGGCGCGCTTGGCATTTTCGTAGCGTCGCGGCTGTGCGGCGGCGTCCTCGAAATCGGTGAATCGCGGCAAACCCAGTACTTTGCGCGCTTCGTCTATTTCGTTCTGCACCCAAGCGAGCGTGAACATATGGCGTACTAGCTGCTCCGCCCCCTCGCCGAGTCCGCCCGCGCGCAGCAGGCGCAGGAACTCGTTGGCACTCGAAGCCTGTTGCAACGCCTGGTAATAGTCCGCAAACGGAACTGAAGTGCGCGCCATGAACTGTGTCCAGCCGTTGCTGCGCAACAGCTCCTGGCGCCGCAGTTCCTCCAGGCGCTGATCCTCTTCGGCAATCAACGTCGCCGACTGCTTGGGATCGGCGCCCTGCAGTACGGCTTCCATGTATTTCTTCAGCGTTTCGCTGACTTCCTTGAGCTCGCCGATCTGCGCGGCGAGGCTGGAAATCTGTCCGAGCTCTGTCTGCCGGCGCAACAGGTCGCGGTAGTTGCCCGCCCATTGTTCACGCAGCCAGGACTGGATCTCCTCGAAGCGATCGAATGGCAGCACGGCCACTCGCGACTGCGACATCACGTGCTCCACGAGATGAAACACGTTGACCGAATCGACGTGTGCATAGGCGACGTCGGCGCGATCGCGATTGAGCCGGAACACGCCGAACTCCGACAGGACGCCCTTCTCGATCGCGACATAGGTCGGTACGTTGCGGCGCCGCGCGTGCTCGAACTCGCCGCGCGTGATGCTGTTGTAGCGCAGGTAGAAGTCCGGATTCTCCAGCCGCTCGCCGCCGCTTTCCCGGGAGCCGTAGCGCCCCCCGATCAGCATGACGAAAATGTCGGCGCCCTCGGCCTCGCGATAGCAGGATTCGTCCAACGGCCTGTCGTGAGCGTAGGCGATGCTGCCCTTTTCCGACAGCACCGCCTCGAAGCCGAGCGAACCGACGAAGAGGTCCAGCGACGCCCGGACGTGCTTGAGGTCGTAGTGCGTGGAGCTGATGAAGACGCGGGGTCTGGCCATGTCACTGTACCGGCTGCAGCGAATCGGCTACTCCGGCTTTCCTCCGTCTTTGGCGCGCTGGTTTTTGCCAGCCAGCTTGAGCAGGCAGTCGAGGTCGAAATGACTGTCGTCGAAACGCATGATCTCGACGGTAATACGCTCCTTCATCGTGCAAGTGCCCTCGATGTACCGCGCCTGCAGCAACTCCTGCAGTTCCTGATAGGGGACCAGGCGCTTGCGGGCCATCACTTCGGCTCCTCGCGCAGCTCGCCGGACAATCTGTGCTCGACGAGTTCGCGCAAGCGCATGCGGGCGCGATACAGCACGCGGTCGAAATGTTCGGAGCTCAACGCATAGGCACTGCACAAGACGTCTTTGTCTTCGCCTTGCACGAGATAGCGCCGCAGCAGATCCCGATCGCGCTCCATCGGCAGCGTATCCACCAGCTGGTTCACGAGCCTGGCCAGGTCTTCCTCTTCGACCAGCGCCTGCGGATCCACCGGACCAGGAATGCTCTCGACGATTTCCTCGTCGACGGCGACATCCGTCCTTTGTCTCTGCGCCTTTCTCTTTTCGGAGTTGGCCAGGTTGATCGCCGTCTGGCGCAGAAAGCCGGCGATGCGCGACGGATCATGAATGCCGCTGTCGCGAATGCGCGCTATGACGACGATGAATGTCTCTTGCACGAGATCGCTGGCGGTCTCTCTGGACCGGACCCGCTGCTCCAGCAGCGCGCGAACCGCGCGCGAGTAGCGCCGCACCAGCGCCGTCTCGGCTTGACGATCGCCGGCGGCGATGCGCGCCACGAGCGCGGCGTCGATGTTTTCCGGCGGGAGCTCGGCTGCCTGCCCGTTGTCTGTCGTATCGGACTTTCCCATGCGTGATCCCGCAGCGACTGTCGGAGCACGTGCGAAGCGCACGCAAACAGCCTGTCGCCACGAAGCGTCGCCTCTCAGCGAAAGCGCGCCGATGACTCGTCGGCCGCACTGCGCCCCCGGCGCCGGGCCGAGTGTCGATGCTCCGGGGTCGGGCCCTTGCAATCCGGGGCGCCGCCACTACTTCGCGCCGCACGATCCATTGACTCGCAGGCGCCGTTATCGGAGAGTGCGCCGCCTTCACCGGACCCCGACCATGACCCGCTCCTCGACGCCGCTGCTGATATTGCCGAACGACCTGCACCAGCGTGCGGGCCGGGTGCGTCCGCAGGTCTGCTCCGATGAGCGGCGATCGATCTGATCGCGCCGTCCGGCAGTCATCGCAGGCACCCGCAAGGGTGCTTTTTTTTGTCCCGAGTTTTTGCCGTCCATCCGAACCAGCCAGGAGAACGTGTCGTGAATACCGCCGCGCCCGAGTCGCAAGCCTAGCCGTACGCCCTGCAGCCAACCGGGGCGTGCGGCCACCTGTCGTTGGCATTGCAGGAACCTGTCATGAACCTTGTTTCTCTTTCGCGCTGGCGCAACCTCGGCATCATTGCCCATATCGACGCCGGCAAGACCACCCTGACCGAACGCCTGTTGTGGAAGACCGGCGCCATTCATCGCATGGGCGAAGTCCATGACGGCGCGGCCACGACCGACTTCAGTCCGCTCGAACGCGAGCGCGGCATCACCATCGGCGCCGCCGCCGTGCAGGCGCAGTGGACGCCGACCGACGGCGAAACGCATCGCCTTACCCTGATCGACACGCCGGGCCACATTGATTTCGCGATCGAGGTGGAAGGCTCGCTGCGCGTGCTCGACGGCGCGGTCGCCGTGTTCTGCGCCGTCGCCGGCGTGCAGCCGCAGTCGGAAACCGTCTGGCGCCAGGCGCGCCGGCACGGCGTGCCGCTGATTGCCTTCGTCAACAAGATGGACCGCGTCGGCGCGGATTTCGACGCGGTGGTCGCACAGCTGCGCGAACGCCTGGATGCGAACCCGTGGCCGCTGGGTCTGCCGCTCGGCGCGGAAAGCGATCTGCGCGGCTGGGTCGACTTCGTCGGCGAGCGCGTCGTGTACTGGCACGACGACGGCAGAGAATCGGCGCAGGCATGGACGGATCCGCAGGCCGCCGCCTACGCGGCGCAGCGCGAACGCCTGATCACGGCCGTGGCCGATCACGACGACGCGCTCGCGCAAGCCTGGCTCGAAGGCCGCCGCATCGGCGCAGCGGAACTGAAGGCCGCGCTGCGCCGCACGACCCTGCGCGGCGCCGGCGTGCCGGTGCTCGCGGGCTCGGCGTTCCGCACCAAGGGCATGGACGGGCTGCTCGACGCGATCGTCGACTACCTGCCCTCGCCGCTGGATCGTCCGGCCGTGCCGGCCGACAGCGCATCCGGCGCCCAGCTGCTGGCGCCGGATCCGCAAGGTCCGCTGGCCGGCCTCGTGTTCAAGATCGTGCGTCAGGAACACGGTCCGCTGAGCTTCGTGCGCCTGTACTCGGGCACCCTGCGCGTCGGCGATACGGTATGGGCGTCGCAGCGCGGCCGCAGCGTGCGCGTCGGTCGTCTGCTGGTCATGCAGGCCGATCGCGGCCGCGAAGTCGGGCAGGCCGTCGCCGGCGAGATCGTCGCCGTGACCGGCTGGAAGGATGCGGTCGGCGGCGAGACCGTCGGCGCTCCGGCGCAGCGTTTCGCGCTGGAACGCATCGAGGCCCGGCCGGCGGTGCTGGCCTGGCGCGTCGCGGCGGCCAAACCCGGCGATCTGATCAGGCTCAATCAGGCGCTGGCGGCACTGGCGCAGGAAGACCCGACCTTCCGTATCGGCAGCGATGCGGAAACCGGCGAGACCCTGATCTGGGGCATGGGCGAGCTGCACCTGGAGGTGAAGGTGGAACGTCTGCGCCGCGAATGGCAGCTCGATCTGCGTACGGGTGCGCCGAGCGTGGCCTACCAGGAAACGCCGCAGCGCGAAGTGCGCCGGATCGAAGGCAAGGTGTCGCAGCAGAACGGTGGCGCCGGGCAGTTCGCGCGCGTGGTCATCGACCTGCAGCCGCTGCCCGACGGCAGCGTCGAGTTCGTCGACGAGACGCGCGGCGGCGTGATTCCGCGCGCCTTCGTGCAGGCGGCCGAGAAAGGCCTTCGCGCCGCGCTGGCCGAGGGGCCGCAGGGCCATCCCGTCGTCGGCCTGCGCGCCGTGCTCGTCGACGGCGAGACGCACGTGCGCGACTCGTCGGAGCTGGCCTTCCAGCGCGCTGGCGCGGAGGCGCTGCGGCTCGCGCTGGCGCAGGCCGGCACGCAGCTGCTGGAGCCGGTCATGCAACTGTCGGTGGAAACGCCGGCCGCCGCACTCGGCGATGTGCTGGCCGACCTGCAGCGACGCCAGGGGCGCATCAGCGCGATCGGCGATGACGGCGGCCGCAATGTGGTCGCGGCACTGGCGCCGCTGGCGCAGTTGTCGGGCTATGCCACGGCGCTGCGCTCGCTGAGCCAGGGCCGTGCCGCGGCCAGTCTGCAGTTCGCCGGCTATGAGCCGGCCCGCCTGACGCCACGCGCGGCGCAGGCGGCGTAAGTCATCGGCGAGCCGGCTGCGGCCGGCTCGCCGGTCTGTTCGCGCGCCGACCGGGCGGCGCACGCGAAGGCTCGCCCATTCCGCATGTCCGCGCACAGCTGATCGCCACGCGTGCGGCGGCGCTCAAGGAGCCGCCCGTCAATGGCAACCTTCGACCAGGAAACGGGCCGAGTCCGCCTGCGCGAGTCCCTGGCGCAAGGTGTCGATGCTGCTGTCGATGCGTTTGCGCTGGGTGCGATTCCAGCCCTCGGCGTACAGCGCCGCCTGCAGCAGGGTTCCGCGGAACGTGTCGCGAACGCCGGCCAGCTGTCCGCGGCCGCTGCCCGCGTCGAGCGCGGCGCTGAGCAGATCCTCGGTGATCTCGTTGTCGGCAATGGCGAGAAACGTCTGTGCCAGCGTCCCGTAGCTGATGCGCGACACCGCCGGCGCCGTGTTGCCGCTGGCGGCGAGCAGCGCCGTCCACTGCTGCGCAAGGATGCTGCCGGCGTCGACGCAGCGCTGCAGATAGCGCGTATGCAGCTCGCCCGCAACCTGCAGCGCCGGCAGCACCAGCACTTCGGCGATCGGAATCCTGCCGTCCCCGGCCGAAGCAACGACGCAGGGCCGACCGAAATGACACAGCGCCGTACCCATGGAGCGAGACTGCCAGCGCGAATCGGAGTTCTTGAGTTCGAGCCGGAACGTCTCGTTCCAGGACTGCAGGTCGGCGAACGTTTCGGCCGCGTGGCTGACGTTGGCGCCGGCACGGGCACGGCGGCAGACCTCCTTGCCGGCCGGCTGCGGACGGAAACACAGCATCAGATCCGGCAGCGGCGCGAGCTCCAGGGTTCCGGGGTCCCAGGCCAGGCCGGGGGCCGCGACCGCGGCGACCTCGGCGATCACGGTCACACCCTGCGGAATGTCGA
Source organism: Lysobacteraceae bacterium SCN 69-320 (assembly GCA_001725155.1). Lineage (GTDB taxonomy): Bacteria > Pseudomonadota > Gammaproteobacteria > Xanthomonadales > Rhodanobacteraceae > Tahibacter. The sequence continues at coordinate 255,632 of MEFP01000005.1, forward strand.
GCCGGTCGGCCGGCGTCGTCGCGGTCGATGACGGCACGCCCGTATCGCGCACAGATCCGCTCTCGCGGTCGGCGGTGGAGGTGGGCGGCGCAGCGGTCTCGCGCGGCGGGCTGTTTCGGGCCGGTGCGCTGCGCGTCGGCGATTTCGCAGGTTCGGCCGATGCCGGCGGAAGCGCCGTCGGATCCATCGTCAACGTCGCCGGCGCAGACGTCTGCGGCGCACTGCCGCGCCAGTGCTGCCAGGCCGCGAGACCGGCCAGGACGAACAGGACGGCGATGCCCGGCGCGAGGTAGCGGTGCCAGCGCGGCGGTCGCGCGGGTCGGGGCGATGGTTGCGGAGGCGGCGAGACTTGCCGGGACGGCGCCTTGTTGACGAGCCGGCGGATCGCCCGGGCGACATCCAGACAGGCCGCGTCCTCGTTGCGCCAGAGCGTGATCGCCCGGCCGTCCTTCGGCACGGCGTTCAGCGAGCCGAACGACTTCATGCGCCACTCGCACGGCCGCACAATGACCGGAACCACGTGAGCGGCACGAGCGTGATGGCGCTCCATCGCCCGCTCCAGCTCACGCGAGCAGTAGTCCGATTTGGTGAAGCTGGAGCTGATCAGCAACAGGATGATCTGGGCGCTGTCGATCTCCTCTTCGATCACCCGCGTGAAATCCTCGCCCGCCTCGATCCTGCGGTCATGCCACAGCTCGATCCGCCCCTCTCTCACCAGCAGCGCGAGATGGTCGAGGAGCTTGTTCTTGTAGGTTTCGTCCTCGCGCGAGTACGAAATGAACAGCTTCGCGGCCATCGTTCCCCCTTGCGCGCCGTCGACCGGCTCAAGCTACTGGCGCCAGGGCGCGCGGTATCTCAGCAGCGGCAGCGGACTGCCGTGCGCTGGCCGCGCAGGTGATCGCATTCGGCCCCGGCGCGACGCCCGTCTTCGACACGCAACGTTCCGATCGGCGCCGGTGCAGCGCCGCAGCACCGGCAGCCCCGACGGTCTCAGCGCTGCGCCCGCACCGGTCCCGCCGACTCCGCGGCAACATCGCCGGAATCGCCGAGATCCGGCGCACCGCCAGCAAAGCGATGGCCGCGACGAGCGTCCGCCTCCGGCGCAACGGCATCCCGCTCGGCATCGCCGGTCGGCAGCAGCACCGAGAACACCGTGCCGTGTTCGGCGTCGGAGGTCGCGCCGACCGTGCCGCCGTGGCCGCGGGCGATTTCCCGCACGATGAACAGGCCCAGGCCCAGATGCGCGCCCGCCTTCGCGGCCGAACCGCGCGTGGCCGGGGAAAACAGGCCGGCGAGTTCTTCCGACGGGATCACCGGCCCGCGGTTGTGCACGGACAGCACGACGTGGCCGTCGCCTTCGGCCAGAACGGTGCGGATCACGCCGCGGGGATCGCCGTGCGTCGCGGCATTGCGCAACAGGTTGGACAGCAGCTGCCCGAGACGCGCCTTGTCCCAGCAGCCGGCCTGCGTGCCGCACGTTTCGAGCACGAAGTGGTGCGACGGAAATTCCGCAACCACTTCCGCGACGATTTCCGCCGCGAGCGCGGCCAGGTCCATGCGGACCGGCCGCACGGTCATCGGGCCGCGCAGACCGAACGCCGCCACACTCATGAGGTCGTCGACCATCGGCGCCATGCGCGCGAGCGATCGGCGCAGCTGAGCCGCGGCCTCATCCTGGCCGACGTCCGGATGGCGCAGCGCCAGAATGTGCGATGCCATCGAGGCCGTCTGCAGCGGACCGCGCAAGTCGTGTGCGACGATGCCCATGACCAGCGCTCGGTCGCGCTCGGCGGCCTGCGCGAACGCCAGCACGGCCTCGGCGGTGACGCGGTCCAGCGACTCGTTGAACATCAGCAGATCGTCGAAAGCCGCCGCACTGCGCACGAAGCCCGCGCCGACCCACAGCCGCAGCACGACTGCACGCAATGCGCGGAATTCGGAGGTCAGCGCGACCAGCGACAGGCCGGCTGCGTGCCGCTGCAGGCCGTGTTCGGAACCTTCGGCGCCGCGCAGGGCGCTTCGTTCCGGTGACGCCGCGCTACCCGCCGGCGGCGGCGCGGCACGCATGTCGGCGACGACCGCATCGAGCAAGCGCCCTGCATGCTCATGCCGTTCCGTCGCGCAAGCCTGGCTCTCGAACGACGGCAGCCGTCCGACGAATTGCTGCCAGGCGTCGGCGATGCGGCCGTGGTTCCTTTCGATGAACTCCGCCAGGCGCACGGACTACCCTCCTCGGGTGGCGCTGCGTTGTATCGGCCGTTCATGAGACCCAAACCTGCATGCTCGCGTCAACAGGGCTGGGGGATATCCCCGGTGCCCGGCAGGTCTGCCGGCCGAACTGGCGAGCGCGGTCTTTTCGCTGCCGGGCACGCAAACTGGAATTTAAGCATTCCTTGCCTTTGCTGCATCGCGCCGATCGTTCCGGCCCGCCGCCCCGTGCCTGCGCGCGGCCGGAAGCTGCCCATCGGCGACGAAACGGAGCCCGCGGCATCCGTATCGGTGCCGCCGGACGACCCGGCGCATCGTGCGAATCCTGCGCCGACTGCGCTCTGCGCGCGCGCCTACCCTGCGTCAGAACCAGCGCCGCTGGCGCGCCACGGCGATCGACGTTGCGGCCAGCGCCGCCATGATTGTGACGGCCACCCAGAAACCGGTCGCCTGGGTCTTGAAGAACGGCGCATCGAAGTTCATGCCGAGGATGCCGGCGAACACCGCCAGCGTGCCGACGACGACGGCGATGAAGGAAAGCAGGCGCCTGGACGCGTTGGTCTGCAGCGCGACCTGACTGCTGAACAGCTCGAAGCTGCCGACGACGATGTCGCGGGTGTTCTCGACCATGTCCATCGCGCGTTCGTAGCGCGTGTCCAGCGCGGCAAAATGGGCGTTCACCTCCTCGCTTTCGCTGGGCCGGAAATCCGGCCGCGACAGCGCGGAGAAGACGGTGCGATGCGGTGCCAGCATGCGCCGCAGGCGCGACGCGGCCTTGCGCAGGCGGCGCAGCTCCGGCAGCGAGTCGCGTCTGCGTTCATCCAGAATGCCGACCTCCAGCCGCTCCACGGCGATCTCGAAATCGGCCACGGCGCCGAAATAGGTCGCCAGATGCCAGTCGAGCAGGGCCGCCACGAAGCTCTCGGCGCTGAGACCGCCGATGTCCGAACCGGCTGCTTCGCGTGCCAGCAATGTATCCAGGAACGGAATCGGCTCCTCGTGCAGACTCACGACTGCGTTGCGCAGGGCCACGAGCGTCAGTACCTGGCCGCAGAGCGCCAGCCCGTCGCCGCCGCCGACGGCTACGACGCGCACGAGGAAGGACTCGCCGAGCTTGCCGAGCGAGGGCGTCGTCGCCGCGGAGCGGATCTCCTTGCGCGCCTGCTCCGGCAGCGCCAGTGCCGCCCAGACTTCATCGAGCGTCGCCGCGTCGGCGCCGGTCAGATCGACCCAGAGCAGATGGCGGTCCTGCAGCTGCAGCTGCGCCAGATCACTGCAGGCGAGACTGCGATCGGCCCCTTGCGCATCGAACAGTCGCGCGCGGCAGGTGCGGTCTGCCGTCGTCTCGTTTTCGCGGTGAGCCATGGCAACCTCCTGCCGCCGTCCGTTTTCACGCCGCGGACGCTACGGGCGCAGAAGTGATCCGTGTGTCAATACCGTCGTGCCAGGGGACTCATGAACAGTGTCTACGTGCTATCGGCCCTCGGTGAAAGCGCTCAGCCGCTTCCACCGGCATGCCGTGCAATTCGCTCGGCCGCGCCGCGGCGACAGGCGTTTTGCGCTGAAGTTGATGCGCCCGTGGCTCGGCTGGCGCGGAAAATCACGCCGGAGAAGCCGATTGCCGGGCGTTCCCGCCCACGGCCGCGTGGCACGCCGATTGCCCGGCTTCGGGCATCGCCCCCGCAAACACGAGATGCGCATGGCTTCGCCGGCCGACCTCCACGCCCCGCACTTGCTGGATCCCGTGTCGCCACGCGCCCGCAACGACCCGCGAACCGCTGCCGGCGCAACGTCCGCTGCGCCGCGCTGGACCGATGCAGGCGCGCCGTTCCGCCGCGCCGATCCGCTGACCCTCGCCGCGTCGCAGGATGCGCTGGACCGCATCGGGCAGCGCGACGCGCCGGTGCGCAGCGGCGCCGTGCGCTCCTGGCTGCGGCACCGGCGGCTGTCGCTGGGCATGATTGCCGTCATCGGTTTCTTCCTCGTCATCACGCTCGTCGTGAGTACCTTGCTCAGCGCGGCGCGGACGCGGCAGGGCCGGGCCCGGGTCGCCGTCGACGGGACGCTCACGCTGGCGACGTTCGTGCTCGCGTTCGCCGCGCTGTCTCGCTTCGTACCCGACGAATCGCCGCACTGGCGCCCCATCGCCGCCGGCGTCTTCGTCGCTGCCATGCTGCTCGACGCCGGCAAACGGGCGCTCGGCGCCTATCCCGCAAGCAGCGATCGGGCCGACGCCTGCGGCACCTCGGGCTCGGTCGTACTGCTGCTGGTCCGGGTCCGCTACAGCTCGCTGATCGTACTGGTCGGCGCCGGCTTCACCCGCTGGGCGGCGAACCGCGGGCCGGGCACGCGAGGCCGCGAACCATGAACACAAATTCCGCGCAGCGTGATCGCATCCCCGCCGGTCTCGCCGATCTGCTGCCCGGCGAGGCCACGCGCCGCATCAGCCTGCTGCGGCACGCGGAAAAGGAAGGCCGCGAACTGCCGACACGCCTGTCGAGCACGGGCCGCATGCGCGCGTTCGCGCTGCCTTACATCCTGCAGGAGCTGTCGCGGCGCGACGGCTGGCCCTGGGCTGCCGATTGCCTGATCGCTGCGCGCGACACAGCACGCAGCCAGCGGCCTTCGCAGACCTTGCATCATATGGCGCAGCAGCTCGTGCTGCCGATCCGGCAGGGCTGCACACCCGCCGACGTCGTGCATCTGCTGTTCGGTCCCGACCCGCAGCCGCCATGGCGTCATGCCGTCGTCGTCTGGCGGCACAACCGCATTCTCGACGTGGCGCGCGCGCTCGGTGCACCGGCCGAGGCACTGCCGGCGGAGTGGCCCGCCGAACTCTACGATCGCATCGTGCTGCTGGACTTCGACGGCCGCGGCCGCCTCGTGCGGACGCGCTGCGTAAATGCGGACGACGAGCTGGAACTCGCCGTGTCCGACCAGCCCGTGAGCATCGACTGTCGCGGCAACGCCGAGGACGATTCCGACGAGTCGTGACGCGATCGTCGCGGGCGATCGCATCAATGCGACCTTCGCCGATTCACCCGTCGACCGTCGTCGTCGCGCGAAACTGGCGCGGACTGGCGCCGGCCGCCTTGCGCATGAGCCGGCGCAGCGCCGTCGCGTCGCGGTAGCCGATTTCGGCGGCGATCTGCTCGATGGTCATGCGGCTGTTCTCCAGCAGTGCGCGCGCGCGCCGCAGCTTCACGCTGCGCACCAGGCCGCCGGTGCTCTTGCCGGTCGCGCGCCGCACATGCCGGCCGAGCGTCTTTTCCGACACGCACAGTTCGCGCGCGAGCTGCGAGATCGGCGGAACGGCCGGCAGCGCTTGTTCCAGCCGCGCCGTGAGCTGCGCGACGAGCGCATGCCCGCCGGCCAGCACTTCGGGCACGACGAACGGCGACTGCGACTGACGGTGCTCCAGCAGCAGCAGGCGCGCGACCGTCTCGCTGAGCGCCGGACCGCAGCGCTCGCGCAGCAAGTGCAGCATGAGGTCCGCATGCGCGAAGGCCGCGCCGGCAGTGATCACCGGGCCGTCCACGCAGACCATGCGCGCGGCATCCACCGTGCAGGCCGGCGTCATGCCGGCCAGCGCCGGCGCGAGCCACCAGGTCGTCGTCGCGCGGCGCCCGTCGAGCAGGCCGGCCGCCTGCAGCACGAACACCGCCGAGCACGAGGCCGCGACCTGGCCGCCGCGCTGCACCTGGACGACCAGCCGCCGCGCGATCGCGCGGCCGTCGGGCGAGGCCATGCGCGCGGCAATGGCCTGCGGATCGGCGCCCAGACCCGGAATCACGCAGACCGAGCGCGCGTCCCGGCGACGCGGCGGCAGTGCGCGGGTCTCGACGCTGATGCCGTCGCGCAGCGGCACGCGGCCGCCAGCCAGCGAATACAGGCCCCAGGTCGGCACGGCGACTCCCATCCGGGCCGCGACCTGCACGGCCGCATCGAGGATGTCGCGACTCATGGCCACGCTGCTCGGATAGGCGCCGTCGACGATCAGCACTTCGAAATCCTTCATGTCCGTTTCCGCCTGAAAGACGTCCCATTGGACACTGGGTGCGCGGCGCTGTCGAGGCTGTAATGACGCCGGACGCAAGTCGCGCATCACAGGACCGCGCTGCGCCGCGGCTGCCTGCGCAGGCGGACGGCACGGCGCGGGACGCCGCCGACCGCCGCGGAAGCCTGACCTGCCCTGCATTGCCGAATACCGAACACCGCGGAGTGCCGATGCCGACCGTAGCGACCTTGTTGCTGTTCTGCGCCGCCGTGCTCGGCCTGCTGCTGTCGCCGGGACCGAACATGGCCCTGGTCGTCTCGCAGAGCCTGGCCGGCGGCGCCGTCGGCGGCCTGGCGTCGGCCGCGGGCATCTTCGTCGCCGATCTGCTGATGACCGCGCTGGTCTGCGCCGGCATCGCCGGCGTCGTGATGGCCTGGCCGGCGGCGTTCGATCTGCTGCGTGGGCTCGGCGCCGTCTATCTGCTGATGCTGGCCGTCGCCGGACTGCGCCGGCGTGAAGCGGTGCAGCCGGCAGCGGCCGCAGAGGCGCCAGTCTCGCGGCTGTTCCGCAACGCGCTGTTCGTGAGCCTGCTGAACCCCAAGGCGCTGCTGTTCTTCCTCGTATTCCTGCCGCAGTTCGCCGATCCGCGGCGCGGCGGCGTCAGCGCACAGTTGCTGCTGTTCGGTCTGCTGCTGTCGACGATCGCGCTGGCATTCCATGCGCTGCTCGGCCTGGCTGGCGCCCGGGTGGCCGCGGCGCTGCGCCGTCACGGCAGCGGTTCCCGGCGCTGGCCGGACCGCGTGCAGGCCGGCGTGTTCGTCGGACTCGCCCTGCGCCTGCTCGTACTGGAGCGGCCGCATTCGCCGTGATTGCCCTCGGAGAGACCATGCAGACTTCGCCACCGCTTTCGCACGCCGACGACCTGGCCGACTTCCACGCCCGCGCCGTCACCCTGGACGGCGTGACCCGGCGCGTGCACGTATCCGGCTCGGGCCCGGCCGTCATCGTGCTCGCCGAGATGCCCGGCATCAGCCCGCAGGTCGCGCGTTTCGCACGCTGGGTGCGCGAAAGCGGATTCAGCGTCTACCTGCCCTCGCTGTTCGGCAGCGACGGCGCCGTGGCCGAAGCCGAAGCCGGCCTGGCCGTGCTGCGTCGCGCCTGCATCAGCGCCGAGTTCCATGCGCTGGCCGGACGCGGCGCCAGTCCGGTCACCGCCTGGCTGCGCGCGCTCGCGCGCCGCGCGATGGACGAATGCGGCGGGCCCGGCGTCGGCGCGGTCGGCATGTGCTTCACCGGCAATTTCGCGCTGTCGATGATGCTGGAGCCGGCCGTGCTCGCCCCCGTGCTCGCGCAGCCGTCGCTGCCGCTGGACGATCCCGCAGCACTGGAAAGCGATGCCGAGGAACTCGCCGCGATCCGCGCGCGGCTGGAGCGCGACGGACTCACGGTGCTCGCGTATCGCTTCGACGGCGACCGCCACTGCCGCGCCGAACGCTTCGCCGCGTATCGGGCCGCGCTCGGCGAGCGCTTCATCGGCCGCGTGCTGCCGGACAGCGCGGCGAATCCGGCGCCGCCGCCGTTCTCGCGCGACGTCGTCGCGAGTCCGCACAGCGTATTGACCGCGCACCTCATCGACGCGGCCGGCGAGCCGACCCTGCAGGCGCGCGACGAGGTGCTCGCGTTCCTGCGGCAGCGCCTGTATGCGATGCCGCCGCTGTTCCCGGCGGAGACCGTGCTGTGAGCGTCGGCTTCATCGGCATCGGCCGCATGGGATTGCCGATGGCGCGCAATCTGCTGCGCGCCGGCATTGCGCTGGACGTCTGGAACCGCTCGCCGGAGCAATGCGCGGAACTCGTCGGCGGCGGAGCGCGGTGCGCCGACTCCGTCGACGCGCTGTTCGAGCGCTGCGACATCGTCTTCCTCATGCTGTTGAACGAAGCCGCCGTCGACGCCGTGCTCGGCCGCGGCACACCGGCCTTCGCGTCGCGCGCCGCCGGCACGACCGTGGTCCAGCTCGGAACGACGTCGCCGGAATTCTCCGCGGCGCTGGCCGCGGACCTGCGCGCCGCCGGCGGCGCGTATGTCGAAGCGCCCGTGTCCGGATCGCGGGTGCCGGCCGAAGAAGGCCGCCTCGTCGGCATGGTCGCGGGCCACGACGCTGAGGTGGAGGCGGTGCTGCCGCTGCTTGCGCCGCTGTGCGCCAGCGTGTTCCGCTGCGGCGACGTGCCGGGTGCGCTGCGCATGAAGCTCGCGGCGAATCACTTCCTGATCGGCCTGGTGACCGTGCTCGCCGAAACCGTCCATGCGGCGCGCGCCGCCGGCGTGGATCTGGACACCTTGCGCCAGGTGATCGATGCCGGCCCCATGGCCAGCGCCGTGTCGCGCGCGAAGCTGGGCAAGCTCCTCGCTGCGGATTTTTCCGCACAGGCGGCGATCCGCGACGTCAGCACGATCACGCAGCTCGTGGCCGCGCAATGCCGGCAGGCCGGCGCCGCCGCACCGCTGATCGAACACTGCGTCGCGCTCTATCGCACGACCGCCGCGGGCGCACATGCGGACGAGGACATGATCGCCGTCATCCATGCCTTCGCCGGACCCGCAACCTGACCACTACCTGCTGACTGCCGGAAGCCACGCCGTGACTCCAGACCCCGACCCCGAATTCCCGCTGGCGGCGATCGCCGCCGACGTGCCGAGCCGTACGCTGCGCTCGATCTACCCGGCGCCGTTCGCGGCGCTGTTCGAAGGGCGCGACAAGAAAGCACTCGGCGCGCTCTTCGGTCTGAGCAACTTCGGCGTCAATCTGACGCGACTGGCGCCGGGCGCAGCATCGTCGCTGCGGCATGCGCATACGCGGCAGGACGAGTTCGTCTACGTCCTCGACGGCGAACTCGTGCTGCATACCGACGAAGGCGCCACGCTCCTGTCGACCGGCATGTGCGCCGGCTTCCGCGCGGGCACCGGCAATGCGCACCGGCTCGTGAACGCAACATCGCACGACGCGACCTATCTCGAAATCGGCGACCGCAGCGCCGGCGACGAAGCGAGCTATCCCGACGATGACCTCGTCGCCCGGCTCGACGCCGGAACATGGCGCTTTTTCCACAAGGACGGCAGGCCGTACTGAGGGGCGGTTGCCGATTGTTTCACGACGCCGCCGCGCGTCATCGCCGACGACATTGATGGACACGCCATGATCCGGAACGACCTCGACGCCGCGCCGCACACCGTTGCCCCGACGCCGCCGACCGCGGCAATCGCGCCAATGCTCCGCCTGCACCGGGCGAAGCGCTGGACACACGGCCGCCTCGCGCTCGCGACGGTCTGGCTCGCACTTGGCGCGGCCCAGGCCGCCGACCTGGTTCCGGTCGCACAGGTCGAGCAGGACTACGTCAGGCCGCACGCGCTCGTCGATGTCGGCGACGGGCGGCGCATGAATCTGTTCTGCCTCGGCGAAGGCCCCACGACCGTGGTCTTCGATTCCGGCCTCAGCGACTGGTCCAGCACCTGGGCGCTGATCCAGCCGGCGGTCGCACGCGCGACACGCGCCTGCACCTACGACCGGCCCGGCATGGGCTACAGCGATCCTTCACCGCTGCCGCGCACGCCCGAGGCCGCGGTGCAGGATCTGAGCACCTTGCTGAAACGCGGCGGCATCAACGGTCGCGTCGTTCTCGTCGGCCATTCGCTCGGCGGGTTCCACGCGAAGCTGTTCGCGGTCACCTATCCGGAACAGGTCGCCGGGCTCGTGCTCGTGGACCCGGCCGAGGAACGCCTGTGGGACCGCGTCGAGTCCTCGCTCGCGCGGCGCTTCGGCGCGACACCCGTGCGGGCGGCCCGCGCCGAGGACGAACGCGACATCGCCGCGGCGATCACGCATTTCGCCGACTGCGCGCAGACCACGCGTGCCGGCGGACTGACCGAACAGCAGTACCGCCGCTGCACCGATCCCGTACGGTTGCCGCTCGGCACGGCCATCCTGCAGGAACGCCGCACGCTGCAGCAGAGCGTCGCCTACCAGGAGGCGCAGGCCTCGGAAATCGCGCATTGCATGTACGCACAGAATCCCGCGGCCGATGCGCGCTATCGCCGCCTGTTCGCCGGTCGCACGCCGCTGGGCGATCTTCCGCTGATCGTGCTGACGCACGGACTCTACGACCTGTCCGAACCGGACTGGGAAGTCCACTACTGGAGCTGGCGCAAGGCTCACGAACTGACCGCGACCTTGTCGCGCCGCGGCCGGCACGAGATGGTCGCGCACGCCAATCACAACATGCAGGTCGATCGGCCCGACGCCATCGTGGATGCGGTGCTCAAGGTCGTGGCGATGGTGGAACAGCCGCCGTAACGACCGTCGCCGACGGCAGATCCGCAGCGAAAGACTCGAGTCGACGCGGTCCGGCATTCGCTGCCGTACACCGATGCCGATGACCGGCGGCGACAGCGCATACACCGCATGTCGCGGCGCGAAGCTTGCGGGAATCCCGCATGTCCGGCGACTGCACCGGCCGCTACGTCGCACGGCTGCCGGGAACCCCGGTCGCACGCGTCGCGCCGGGCGCCACGCCGGCCCCACTGCTCGGCAGGCACCGGCACGGCGACATCGGCCACGAAGTCGCCGGTGACGCCGCTCGACCACGCGGCGCAGGCCGGCTGCGCCTGGACATGCGCGATCCGAACAACCGCCAGCAAGGGCGCTCCGCCGCGCGCGTCGCTGGAGGGCAAGCGTCCGTCGGGCGTGCCGGTCATCGGCGCCCGCTTCGCCAACTGCGTCAATGCGAACGTCAGCCCGGGCGTGCGGGCCGACTACCCGGCCGCGCGGCCGCTGACGACACGCGCAGCCGGCGTGATGGAGAACGACACGCCCCGGTCCGTGAGTCCGGCCCCGGCACACCGTCCACGCAGCGCGCGTTCGCAGCGACGTCGTGGCGGAACGCGGCGAGTCGCCTAGCGCACGAACTCGACGGGATAGTTCGCGAGCTGCCGGCCGCCGCAGGCGACGCCGACCTCGGCCCGCCCCGGCGCCAGGCGCGCCGCGGCGAGGCTGACGTTGGCGAAGCCGGAATCGTCCGGCGCGACGGTCGCCTCCAGCGTGTTGCCGCCCTGCACGATGCGCACCGTCGGCGTACAGCCCGCTTCGGCGACGGCCGGGACACTGAGCACGACCAGGCCGCCGGCCGGCAGGCGCAAGGTCGGCGCGACCGCGACGCTGCTGCGCAGCCGGTCGACCGACAGCAGGGTGATCGGTGCGAGCGCAGCCGGCGCCGGCGACCACGAGCGGCCGAGCACGAGGCCGATCGCCAGCGCCGCGCAGGCCGCAGCCGCGAGCGGAATCCAGACCGGCGCGGGTTTGCGCAGCCGCAGCGGCCGCACGACCGGGCCGGCGGCCGGTTCGCCGCGCGGCGCCGCCAGCGGCGCCGCGGCCAGCCCCATGCGCAACGCCGTGTCGGCATCGACGAGTTCGGCGAGCTCCGGGCGTTCGATCATGAGCACTTCGAACGCCTCGGCGGCTGCATCGTCCATCTCGCCGTCGAGATAGGCGCGCAGCAGGTGATTGTCGAGTGCGGAAATCATTCGGACCTCGGTATGCCACGCATAGGGAGCGCGGAATGGGCCAGTTCTCGCACCCGGTCTCCGGTTTCCTGCAACTTCTCGCGCAGCCGTTCACGCATGCGCGAGCGGGCGCGGAAAATCACCTTGTCGAACTGGTCCGCGGTCAGCTCCAGTCTATGCATGAGCTCGCTCTTGCCGGCGCCGTCGATGTAGAAGCCGGTCAGCAGGTCGCGGTCGCGCTGCGCCGGCAGCTCGGCCAGCACTTCGTGGGCGATGCGCCGCAGCTCGTCCTCTTCGCACTGCTCCAGCGGCGTCAGCTGACGGTCGTGCCACATCGGCGCTTCCTGCTCGGGCAGCTCGGCCAGCGCCATCGGCTGTGCCCGGCGGTGCGCTGCGTAGACGATGTGCCGCGCGGACTGATGCATATAGGCGGCCAGCGCCTCCGGCTGCCGGATGCGCCCTTCGCGCAGCGCAATCACGACGGCGACGAGCACGTCCTGGGTCAGATCGCTGGTCAAGGTCGGATCGCGCGTCATGCGCAGGATCATTGCCCGTACACCGGGAAGGCGCGCCACCACCTCGGATTCGGACAGCCCGGCGCTCGACGACCCAGCCTCGTCCTGTTCGCCTGAAGCCCCCTCCATCGCTCCCCCCGTCGGCCCGTGCCGGCCGAACCGTCGTCGTAGCCGGCTTATGCGATGAATCGCGCTCGCCAGGCCCCCGCCCCGCGTCGGATCCAGCATAGCGAGCCTCGACACTTTTTTCACGTTGCGACTATGCAGCCTGGAACACGGCAAGGACCGGCGAAGCGGCGCCGCTCTCTGCCGTGCGCCTGGCCGCCGCCGCGCCGACGAGCGGCGTTTCCGCGGAACGACTTCGCGGCCCCGGCGCTGCGCTCGCGGCCACGGCCGCACGGCGGCGCATGGAAGCACCGGCCCGCACCCGCTAGAGCTTCGCGTGCTTCAGCCGTTCGGCGACCGCGTCGAGATAGCTCGGCCCGACCTGCACGCTGGCGCCGTCGCGCACGGTCAGCGTGATGCTGCCGTTGGCATGCCGCCGCACCGTCGTGACCAGGCTCAGGCGCACGAACGCGGAACGGTGGACACGCAGGAGCTGGTCCGGATCCAGGCGACGCTGCAGCGCGCCCATGGTCGCGCGATGGATATGGCTGCGCGTCTCGGTATGCAGCATGACGTAGTCGCGTGCGGCTTCTATCCAGTCGATCCGGGCTACCGGCACGCGCAGCGAACCGTCGCGCACCTGCACCCAGATCGCATCGTCGTAATCGGCGCCGGCCGCGGGAGCAGCGGCGGGCTTCGCGGCCGCCGCAGCCTCCTGCAGCGCGCGGCGGCGCCGCGCCCGTTCGACCGCCTGCCGCAGCCGGTCGAAGCGCACAGGCTTGAGCAGATAGTCGGCGGCCTCGACCTCGAACGCATCCGGCGCGAACTGCTCGAACGCGGTCACGAACACGATTTCCGGCCGCTGCGCGGCCGGCAGGTCGGCGGCGACGGCCAGGCCGCTCTTCTCCGGCATCTGGATATCGAGCAGGACCAGATCGGGCCGCAGCGCCGCGATCGCCTGGGCCGCCTCGTGGCCGTCGCCCGCCGTGCCGACGACTTCCACGCCGGGGCACTGGCGCAGCAGCGCGGCGAGGCGGTCCAGCGCCAGCGGTTCGTCATCGACGAGCAGAATGCGCAGCGTGCTCATGCCGCCTGCACCGACGACACGGCGGCCGCAGTCAGCGGCAGGCGCACGGTCGCGCGGAACCCCTGCGGCAGCGGCTCGGTGCTGAGCAGACCACGCTCGCCGTACAGCACCGCCAGCCGCTGGCGGACGTTCGTCAGCCCGACGCCGGTGCCGCAACCGACGGTCGCTGCCTTGGCCGGATCGCCGTCGTCCTCGATCGTGATCACGAGGTCGCCGCCCTGCGCGGCAAACGCGATGCGCACGGTCACCGCGCGCCGTGTCGGGGCGACGGCGTACTTGACCGCATTCTCGACCAGGGGCTGCAACAGGAAGCCCGGCATCCGGCGATCTTCGAGTTCGGGCGGGCAGTCGACCTGGACATGCAGCCGCTCGCCGAAGCGCACGGCCTCGATGTCGAGATAGGTCTCGACGGTCGACAGTTCCTGGCCGACGGTCACGGTGTCCTGCAGATCGCCCACGAGCGTCGCGCGCAGAAACGCGGTCAGTTTCGCGAGCATCGCTTCGGCGTCCTCGTTGCGCTGATTGACGACCAGCGAGGACGCCGCATTCAGCGCATTGAACAGCAGGTGCGGATTGAGCTGGTATTTCAGCGCCGCCAGCCGCGCCGTGCTCGCCTGCGCTTCGGCCTGCGCCGCCTGCTCGCGCGCCCGCATCTCGGCGGCACGCGCGTCGGCAAGTTCACGCTCGCGTTCGCGCACGGTGCGGCTGGCCTGGATGATGACGAGAATCGCCGCGATCAGCCCGTACAGCCAGATGAATCCGACGGTGTTGTTGAGCGTCCTCGCCAGCGCCGCGAACGGGTTCTCCTGGGCAGCCGCGCGCAGCCACCAGGTCGCCGCGAAATCGGCAACGCCGAGCAGCGCGGATGCGAGCACGACGACGCCGGCCATCACGACGAGCCGCGCCGCCAGCGGCCGATGACGCACGTGGACGGCAGCCAGGTGGATCAGCGTCGTCAACGCGATGCCGACGAGATAGAGCACCGCGACGTGCTCCAGGAACCGCGCAGGCAGCTGGCCGGTACCGAAATAGGTCGGCAGCACGAACAGGCCGCAGGACAGCGTCCAGACGCTGAAGCCCAGCCACGCCGCCTGCCGCGAATCCTCGCTCAACCGCCCCATCGCCGTCCTCCGCGTTTTCGACACGCGCACCTTAGTGCAACAACCGCGTCACGGCCGATTTTTCGTCCCGCGTTTTGCCACTTTCGTCGACGCCGGCACGCCTCGTCGACGTGCCGGACGCCCTCGTCGCAACGCGGCTGCCCGGCGTGGCGGCACCGCCTAGCATCCCCGTCGCTCCGCCCGGGTTGCCGCCGCCCGCCGGACAAAAAAAACGCCGGACCGGCGCTCGGTGCGCGGCCCCGGCGCCGGACACCGACAGCCGACGACGGCCCAATCAACGACCTTCGGGAGAACACGATCCATGATGCGCAGACTGCTGCTCGCCGCCGCCGCGGCAACCCTCGCCCACGCCGCCGTCGCGGCTCCGCCCGGCGACGCCGATCGCGCCGCGCTGGAGAAAGTCGCCGCCGATCTCGATGCCGTGTGGGACGCCGGCGATACGGCCGCGGTGGCCGCGTTCTACGCCGCCGACGGCAGCCTGCGGATGGACGGCCGCGCCTTCGTTCAGGGCCGCGACGCGATACGGCGCTATTTCGACGAGACCATGGCTCGACGCCCTGCCGGCGCGCGGCATGTCACCACGGTGCAGAACATCGACATGCTGACGCCGGATCTGGCCTTCGTCGACACGCATGCGCGCATCGAGCGCGAACGCACGCCGGGCGAACGCGATGTACTCGCCGACTTCCACAACCAGACTGTCGCCGTCCGCGCCGACGGAACCTGGCGGTTCCGCATCGTCCGCAGCGAACGCATGGTCGCCGCGAAACCCGCGAACTGAAACGGCGCCTTCGATTGCGGCCGCCTCCATCGCGCTGGGAACCTCTCATGAACCTGCACCTGCTTCACGATCGCGCTCGCGCGTTGCTGCGCAGAACCCGGATCGTCGTCGGTCTTCTCGCCGTACTGCCGCTGTCCGGCTGCAGTCAGCTGGACCTCACGCGCCTGTATCTCGCGAACAACGGCACGCCGGCCGAACTGAGCCGCCCGCTGCCGCTGGCCCTGCCGTATCGGGAGGTCGACGGCTGGATACTGCTGCGCGCCAGCGTGAACGGCCGTGCGCCGATCGAGTTCGTGCTCGATACCGGCGCTTCGGTCGTCGCACTGATTGCCGACGAACGCACGGCGCATCTGGATCTCGATATGCGCGGCGTGCGGCGACTCGGCGCGGCGGATGATCTTGCCGCACCGGTCGGTGCGCGCCAGGACGGTCTGGCGATCGACTTCGGCGGCGTCGTGCTGCGCAATCAGGCCGCGCTCGCGATCCCTGCGGCGAGTCTCGACTGCGTCGGCGAGAAAAAGAAGGCCGCGCCGTTCAACGGCGTCATCGGCCACGACCTGTTCCGCCGCTACACGATCGAGGTCAATCGCGATCGCGGCACGGTCACGTTGCACGACCCCGACAGCTATCGCTACGCCGGCTCCGGCCAGATCGTCCCGGCGCAGATCAGCGCCCGCCAGCCCTTTGTCACCATCGACGTGAAACCACCGGACGGCGAGCCGTACCGCGCGCGGCTGCATGTCGACAGCGGTGCCGGCCTGGACCTGACCTTGTTCCCCGGATCGATGCCGGCCATCCGGGAACCGGCCGAGGGACGCGTGCGCAATGCCTGTTTCGTCGGCGGCCGCGCCACGTACAAGGCCGGCGCACCGGTGCAACTGGACCTGGCCGGAACAGCGACGACGACGCCGGCCGAGTATGCCGTCGGCCGCGATGTCGTCGCCTACGGCCAGAACGGCCGCCTCGGCGCGCGCTTCCTGGCGCGGTTCAACGTCGTCTTCGACTACGCGCGCGAGCGGATCATTCTCGAGCCGAGGCGATCGCCGGAGGCGGTCGCTGCACGCAATCCCGGATAAACCCCGGGTGTCGTCACGCACCGATCCGGCAAGAAACGGGATCAGTGCCTGACGCGCCGGCAACGCTCCGGGAGCAACGGGCTTCGCGATACCGCAGTTGCCCGGGCGGCAGAGCCGTACGCGAGTCTGCCGCCCGCCGGACCTGCTGGCCCGTCATGCAGCGACGCGCCGGTCAGTGCCTGTTCCAGCGCCGGGGTGCGGCGGGCTTACGGGTTCAGAAACGCGACGAGGCGAGTTTCACGTCGGCGTGCTGCCAGGCCTGCTGCAGTTGCGTGCGCACCTCGCTCGAATCGCGGTTCTGCGCATCCAGACTCTGCGCGAGGCCCAGCAGCGACCAGCCGTTGGCCGGATTGCGCTGCAGTTCCTCGCGATACACCGCCTCGGCGTCCGCCGCCTGGCCCGCCGCAAGCAAGGCCGCGCCCAGCCGGTGCCGCGTCGGCGCATGCCAGCCCGGCGGCTCGTCGTAGGGAATGCGGTCTTCGATGACGACCGCATCGCGCAGCAGCGCAATCGCGGCAGAAGGGTCCTTGCGCGCGAGCGCGAGTTCGGCTGCCAGTTCCTTCTGGGCAATGTGGACTGCATGGCTCAGCGGGTAGCGGTCCCACACCAGCATTTTCTCCAGTTCCGCATTGGCCGCGATGGCGCTGAGCTCGGCCAGATGCGCGTCCGCGTCCGGCAACCGCTGCTGGCGCACGGCGGCCATGCCCTGGGCATAGCGCCAGATCGCGCTGACGTAGAGCAGATCCGGCGCCGGGTTCGGCAGCGCGGCAATCTCGTCCCAGCGGCCGAAACGCACGCGGTCGAACCAGGGCGTCATCCAGTAGCTCTGCAGCGCCGCATATCCGGGTTTGCGCATCAGCTCCGGGAGATCGGTGCGCTTGGCGGTCTCCTTCGCGGCCGACCCGGCCACGGCGCTGGCGCCTTCCATGCTCGCGGCGAACCAGAGGAAATGATGGTTGTGCGGCACGTAGCCCAGCGGATACACGCCCGCGTAGTTGCCGCGACAGGCCGAGAGGTAGGCATCGTCGGCCTCGATCGCGCGCTGATTCGCGATCACCGCATCGTGCCAGCGTCCGACGCGGGCGTAGATGTGCGCGGGCATGTGCACCAGATGGCCGGAGCCCGGAATCAGCGCGCGCAAGCGATCGGCCGCGTCGACGCCGCGCTGCGGATTCGCCGAGGCCTCGACCGCATGCACGTACAGATGCAGGGCGCCCGGATGATCGGGATTGCGCTGCAGCGCCGATTCCAGAATGGACACGATCTGCGCGGTATTGCCCTTGGGGCGCAACTCGGCGTCGTAGTAGTCCCAGGGCTGCAGATCCATCAGCGCTTCGGCGTGGAACGCGGCCGCATCGAGATCGTCCGGAAACTGCGCCGCAAGCTTGCCGGCCGCTTCGGCATAGGCCTGATCCAGCGGCCGGCGATCCTCCGGCGGCGCCGCGGCATAGCGCGCCTCCAGCGCATGGATGAATCCCTGTTCGCGAGGTGTGGTCTTCGGCGCGAGCGCGACGGCCTTCTGCAGACGATTCCAGGCCTTGGCGTTGTCGGCCGGGTCCATCGTCGCGTTCACGTGCGGCCCCAGCACCAGCGACGCTCCCCACCAGCACATCGCGCATTGCGGGTCGAGGCTGGCGGCCCTCAGAAACGAGCGCTCGGCCGCGTCGTGATTGAAGCCGTAGGCCAGGATCAGCCCCTGATCGAACCAGCGCTGCACGTCCGGATGCGCGGAGGTCACCGCGAACCGATGATTCCCCAGCCCTGCGAGCAGGGTCGCTCCGGGCAGTTGCAGAGCCGGATCGAGCGCAGCGGGCAAGGCAACCGCAGACGGCGCCGAAGGCGACTCGTGCCCGCGCTGGACATACCACGCGACCGCAAGCACCAGGACGAGGAACAGACCAACGACCGAGAGTCGAGCCATGACGTACTCTCCCAACGCCGATATCCGCCGCACCATACCCCGGCCGGGAACAGGGTCGCAATCGGCGGCCGGGCCGACGCTGACGGAGACCGACGCCACGCCGGTTCGTTCTGCCGCTCCTTCATCCAAGTGCTGCAAGCCGGACGAGTTCGGGCGAGGCCGTCACGCGTTTCGAAGCAACAGCAGACCGTCATCTTCGGACGCAAACCTACTGCCCCCTGGGCCCGATACAAAGACGGCCGTCGCCAACGCGGCTAATCGTCCAAGGGCTTCCGGGCGAAATACGTTGACCAGCTTATCGGCCAGACGTGTCTGCAGCTGAACTTTTGTCGGCGCGGTTGCCGCTGGCTTGCGTCCCTCATCCCAACTGGTCGCCAGAACGGCATAGGCCATCTTGAGCAAATGCGTCTTGCCCGCCCCGTTCTCGCCGACAATGACATTTAAATGCTTGGCGAACTGGAGATCCGTCTCCGGGAATACCGTCGGATTCTTGATAGCCAACTGTTTAAGCATGGCAACTCCCGAATTCCCAGGCGCATTGTGCCGTATATCGGAAAAGCCAATAAAAAAAGCCCCGGATCACTCCGGGGCTTTTTGGTGTGGCTGGGAGACTAGGATCAGTTGTACTTGGCCCGAATCCCTGCACCCGTAAGCCTTTGAGCGGTCGCACATTCCGGCCTCATTTGTGCGAGGCGTTTGTGCGAGCTTTTGTGCGAGCGGCCTGGATGGTACCAGCGGCGGGATGGCCGCCGGTACCCCTCCTCGCCCGCGTCAGTCAGTCTTCGTCGGGGGTCAAGATGGTCGCGACGCACTCCCCCTGGTCGCCCGGACCAATGAGGAGAGCCAACCGGGTCAACCGCGGTCGGCGGCCGCCTCGTGGCACCACCAACACCTCAAACAGAACGCGCCCGCTGTCGCCTCGGCGGGCCGTCGCCCTCGCAGCCAGTGAGGCCATCCAAAGCACGTCCCAGAGTCGGCCCGATTCGTCTTGCGGCGTTCTCTCATCCGCGCTCCAACCGACACAGGTCGCCCAGACCTTGGCAGTCAAGGCGACCGGAACTCGGAAGCCGGCCTCGTTAGCCATAGCGCCAGCGTCCACAAGGACACCATCCTTCAACGCATCCGCGCGAGTGTAGCGAAAAATGAAGTCGTCTTGCTCAAACATGCTGCCTCCGTTGGCTGTGGTTCGGTCCCGAACACCGGGTCCCGTTGATCGGGGACGGAGACCAACCCGCCCGGAGGGAGGCGCGGTCAAGGGAGCGACGGCGGCACGCCGGCGCAGGCCCACGGCTGGCGCGGGCCGGAGGAGCGCAGCGACGACAACTCGGGCCGTGGGCCGGCCCTTGACGGAACAAGTCGAACGTGAGGGCTGCCTTTGCCTTTCCGCCGTTCGCTGGCGTACCTGAGAGAACCGCCGCGGTCGCGGCAGAAGAGCCGGATGGCCCGGGCTCGTGGCCCCTCGTCGCATGAGACGCCAACGCCCCAGAGTTAGGCTCACGCCGCCATACGGCTGCATCCAGAGTTGGACTTATCCACGGGTATACTGCGCCGCTTTGCCGGCGCGCTCGCGCAGCACAGGGAGGTCGCATGGGGCGTTGGGTGCTTTCGGTTTTGCTGTTCGCCACCACAGCCGTACAGGCCGTCGGCATCAACCGGGTGGGCCAGCCGCAGTGGTCCCATTCCACAACGAACCATCCCACCGGCCCATGTCCCGCGCCGCCCGGCATGCAGCCCACTGTGCCGCGGCCGCACCTGCCCGCCGGCCTTCAGAACTACCAAGACCCGACGGCGGTGGCGGCCAGCAGCATCGGCGACAAACTCCACAAGGACGCCAAGCGCGTGGAGGGGGTCATCAAGCGGGCGATCATCGACGAGGCCCGTTGGGATGGTTCAGACCTGTTCGTGCTGCCGCAGAACCCAATCCACACGCTCTACTGCTCGGAGCGCTTCGTCAGGGGGAGTAAGGCGGCGAAACTGAAAGGGGCATTGTTCTCGCGGTACCTGATGGACCCAGAGGCCACTAAGGTTTGAAGCTGCGCTTCCTTTGCCCGTTGCAGTTGTAGCTTCCCAAAGCCGTCAGTGGCCACTTCCAGAATGTGCTTGTTGACAGACTAAGGCGTGTTAACACTATTGCCGTCTGAATCTCCATGCGCGAAACTACGCGCATGGAGATAACCGCTGAGCAATTCGCGACGATTGAGCATTGCCTT
>MEFP01000006.1 GCA_001725155.1 Lysobacteraceae bacterium SCN 69-320
CATTCCACCGGCAGAAGCCGAGGCACGCTACTACGCAGCAATCCGTGAGTCCGCCATGGTGGCGTGACTCACAATCCGGAGCCTCCAGGATTCTCGGGGTGGTTCAATCCTAATTATGAGGGGGTGCTAAGTGCTGAAGCTTTTGAGCTCGCATCGCAAGCGTTACGGCAGAATGCTCCACGTATCGCCCGCAGTGTTGGATTGCATCGCATAAAAACTTTTCTGCGCTACGTGCCAGATAAAAAGTCGACTGTGGTGTTTTAAGAGGTGGCCCCGTCCGTCTGAACAGTTCTACCCGGTCCGATAAGTGGAATGCTCCGCGGTCCGATTGACTGACGGTTGTCTTGCGCTAGTAAGATGGAGCTACCAGAGGAGCTCCGATCGGGTCAGCCGCCGCACCGCCGCGGTCACGCTCGCCTACAATCGGTGCTCCGTTTCCTGCAGCGCCATCCGCATGTCCGATTTCATCGTTGCGATTCCCGCCCGCTATGCGTCTACGCGGCTGCCTGGCAAGCCGTTGAGTCTGATTGCCGGGGAGCCCATGGTCGTGCATGTCGCGCGGCGGGCGTTTGCGGCGGGGGCGTGTGAGGTCGTCGTCGCGACTGACGATGCGCGCATCGTTGCGGCGCTGGAGGGGCAGCCGGTCACGGTCTGTCTGACTCGGGCCGATCATGCCTCGGGCAGCGACCGGCTGGCCGAGTGTGCCGAGCAGCTGGGCTGGGCCGACGACGCGGTCGTCGTGAATCTGCAGGGTGACGAGCCGCTGGCGCCGGCCAGCGGCATACGGGCCGTTGCCGAAGCGCTGGTCGCCAATGATGCGCCGATGGCGACCTTGGCCACGCCGATCGCGGACACCGAGGAACTGTTCAATCCGAATTGCGTCAAGCTCGTCGCGGCCGGCGAACTTGCGTTGTATTTCAGCCGCGCGCCGCTGCCCTGGGCGCGCGACGCGTTCGCGGCGAGTCGCGACATCTTGCCGGCCGGCGTGCCGTTCCTGCGTCACATCGGCATCTACGCGTATCGCGCGGGCTTTCTGCGCCGCTATACGCAGCTGTCGCGCATGCCGCTGGAGAGCGCGGAGTCGCTGGAGCAACTGCGTGTGCTCGAACATGGCTATCGCATCGCCGTGCGCCTGGCGCCAGAGCCGTTTCCGGCCGGCGTCGACACGCCCGAGGATCTGGTGCGCGTCAACGCGCTGCTGGCGGCGTCGTGAAGATCCTGTTCGTCTGTCTTGGGAATATCTGCCGATCGCCGGTGCTCGAAGCGGTGTTGCGGACGCAATCGCTCCGAGCCGGCCTGGACTGGCAGGTGGCGTCCTGCGGCACCGGCGACTGGCATCTGGGGCAGGGCGCCGATCCGCGCAGCTGCGCGTCGGCGCTGCGCCGCGGTTATTCGCTGCAGGCGCATCGCGCGCGCCAGCTCGCGGCGGCCGACTATCGCGAATACGACTGGCTGCTCGCGGCCGACCGCAGCAATCTCGCCGAGCTGCAGCGGCGCCGCCCGGCGACGGCGAGCGCGCAGCTGTCGCTGGTGCTGCCGCATGCGGGTATCGACACACCTCGGGAAGTGCCCGATCCGTACTACGGCGGCGAAGCCGGATTCGATGCGGTCATTGATCTGGCCGAAGCGTTCGCGCAGCGGGTGATCGAGCGCGCGCGCAGGGCCTAGTCGCCGGCTTGCGGAGGTTTGCGCATCGTGGTGCCCACGCTTGTCGGGCTCAGGGTGGAACGTCGCTGCCATGGCCCGGGTCGAGTTGCGTCGTGCAGCGCGCTCCGGTAGGACGGATGAGACGAGCGGAGAGATCCCCGCTGGCGCAGGCATGCCTTGGCACGGCCCGCATCGAAATCCCGGTGCAGGCAAGCGGCGCATCAATCGGCAGGCCGGCGCAGGCGGGCAGGGGCTCGTCGCTGAGTATTTCGCGGCGTGCGCCTGGTCGGGGCGCACGCGCGTCGTCGTGGCGGCTGCATTGCGCATGTCGGCGCCGTCGCGCGTGCCGCCGCTTCAATCCGCCGACGGATTGCGCATAATCGGCCCGCGACGGCGCAAGGATCAGGACGATGACACAGCAGGTCGACAGCTTCGATTTCCCGGCAGAGCTGGAGTGGGTCAATACCAGCCAGGTTCCGCAGCGCGAGCTGCTGCGCGGCCGGGCGACCCTGCTGTATTTCTGGACCTACGACTGCGTCAACTGCATCAACCTGCTGGCCGACATCGCCTGGCTCGAGAGCCGCTATCACGACGGTCTCTGCGTGGTCGGCGTGCATACGCCGCGCTATGAGGCGCAGCGTTCCGCTGCTGCTGTGCTCAAGGCGGTCAATCGCCACGGGCTGCGTCATCCGGTCGCCAGCGATCCGGGGTTCGCGCTGTGGCAGAAGCTCGGCGTGCAGGCCTGGCCGAGCGTGGTCCTGCTCGATACCCAGGCGCGGCCGGTCGCCATCTTCACGGGCGAGGGGCGGCGCCAGGAGATCGACGCGAGGATCCGTGCCCTGCTCGACGAGGCCATCGCCGGGGACACGCGCGTCTACGAGAACTGGCCGCCGGTCGCGCGACCCGAGCCGCATCTGCCGCTGGCGTTCCCGGCCCGTGTCGTCGCGACGGATCGCCATTTATATATTTCAGATACGGCGCATCACCGGGTGCTCGAAACCACGCTCGACGGCAATGTGCTGCGCCAGTTCGGCTCGGGCAATGCGGGCTACTGGGACGGACGCCTGGCGGACTGCGGCCTGGCTTCGCCGCAGGGGCTGGCCCTGGGCAAGGATTACCTCTACATCGCCGACACCGGCAATCACGCGGTGCGCCGCGTGCGCCTGCTGTCCGGCGACATGGAGACCGTCGCCGGCACGGGCAAGGTCGGTCGCGACCGGCCGCAGCAGCATCCGCAGCCCAAGGCGGTCGGTCTCTGCGGGCCGGTCGACGTGGCCTTTCACAACGAGCATCTGTACGTCTCGCTGGCCGGCCAGCAGCAGATCTGGGATCTGGATCTCACCCGCGGCACTCTGGACATCCTGGCCGGTTCGGGCCGCTTCGGTCTGGCCGACGGCGCCGGCACCTATGCAAGCTTCGCCCAGCCGGCCGGCCTGGCCGCACTGGGTCAGGCGCTGTTCGTGGCCGATGCGGGCGCCGGTGCGGTGCGCGCGATCCGCCTCGGCGACCGCCAGGTCACGACCCTGGTCGGCGCCGGACCGTGGCAGCCCGGCGACGCCGCCGGCCGGCGCGACGCGGTCCGCCTGCAGCATCCACAGGGCGTCGCGGTCGATCCGCGCGGGCTGGTCTTCGTCGCCGACAGTTACAACGACAAGCTCAAGGCGATCAACCTCAAGACCGGCGAGACGCGCAGCTTCAGCCTGCCGTACCGCTTCCAGGCGCCCGAAGGCGTCAGCCTGAGCCAGGGCGCGCTGTGGGTCGCCAATACCAACGCGCACGAGATCGTCCGCGTCGACCTTGGCAACGGCAGCTGCCGGCGCATCGCGGTCGGCGAATGAATGCGCTGCCGCGCCGCGAGGCGCCCTGGGCGCCGACGGCCCTGCGCGAGCTGCGGCGGCCGTGGAAGCTGGCCACGTTCGCGCTGGGCCTGGGCTGGCTGCTGTACGGCGCGCTGAACTACGGGATCGCCGACTGGGACGTCGGCATCAGCCTGTTGATGGGCGGGCTCACCTATCTGCTGGCGAGCTGGAGCGTGGGCCGGCTGGCGCAGCTGCGCCGGCCTGACGCCATCGGACTTGCGGTCGCGCTCGCCGCGCTGTTCGCGGCCTGGTACTGCGTCGATGGCGTCTACGTGCTGTATCACGGGCTCGCCGGCAACCGCATGGACCGCGAGGGCAATTTCCGCGCATCGCTGCTGCTGTATTTCCTCGCCGGCATGATCTGGTTCTATCGCGGCGGCCTGGCTGAACTGCGCCGGGACTTGATTCGGCTGATTCCGCGCACATAAGTCCCGCTTCGCCCGACAATCCTCCGTATGGAAACCAGCCCCGACACCGCGCCGTTCGACGGCAAGGCCTTCGTCCGACATCTGAGCGGTTCTCCCGGCGTCTATCGGATGATCGACGCACGCGGCGAGCTGCTCTACGTCGGCAAGGCGCGCGATCTCAAGAAGCGCGTCGGCAGCTATTTCCTGAAGCCGCGGCTGGAGCCGCGCATCATGGCGATGATCGCGCAGATCGCGCGCATCGAAACCACGCTGACGCGCACCGAAGGCGAGGCGCTGATCCTCGAGGCGCAGCTGATCAAGTCGCTGAAGCCGCGCTACAACATCCTGCTGCGCGACGACAAGAGCTACCCCTACATCTTCCTGTCGGCCGGCACCGAAGCGCCGCGCATGAGTTTCCACCGCGGCGCCAAGACCGAGAAGGGACGCTATTTCGGCCCGTTTCCGAGCGCGTGGGCGGTGCGCGAGAGCCTGGGCCTGATGCAGAAGCTGTTCCTCGTGCGCCAGTGCGAGGACAGCTATTTCCGCAATCGTTCGCGGCCCTGCCTGCAGTACCAGATCAAGCGCTGCAGCGCGCCCTGCGTCGGACTCATCGAAGCGGACGACTACGCGGCCAGCGTGCGTCACGCGGCGCTGTTCCTCGACGGCAAGAGCAACCAGGTCATCGACGAGACCGTCGCGCGCATGGAGCAGGCCAGCCAGGCGCTGGAATTCGAAAAGGCCGCGGCGCTGCGCGACCAGGTCGCCACGCTCAAGCAGATCCAGGCGCGCCACTACGTGCAAGGCGCCAGCGCCGACATGGACGTGCTCGGCTGCCGCATCGACAACGGTCTGGCCTGCGTCTCGGTGCTGTTCTTCCGCAACGGCGTCAGCCTCGGTTCGCGCGACTTCTTTCCGCGCCTGCCGCTGGACGCGAGCGAAGGCGATGTGCTGGCCGCGTTCATCGCCCAGTACTACCTGGAGCGGCCGCTGCCGGAGGAGATCATCGTCAGTCACGCCATCGAGGATCTCGACGTGCTGGCCGAGGCGCTGTCGGCCCAGGCCGGCCGCAAGGTCGAGATCAAGGCCAGTGTCCGCGCCGAGCGTGCGCGCTTTCTCGAACTGGCGCAGAAGAACGCGGCCGTCGCGCTGGCGGCGCGGCTGGCCAGCCGGCAGACCGTGCGCGACCGCTTCGAGAGCTTGCGCGAATTGCTCGAACTCGACGAGACGCCGGCGCGCATCGAGTGCTTCGACATCAGCCACACCCTCGGTGAGGCGACCGTGGCCTCCTGCGTGGTGTTCGGTCACGAGGGCGCGGAGAAGTCTCACTACCGCCGCTTCAACATCAGCGGCATAACGCCCGGCGACGACTACGCGGCCATGCACCAGGCGCTGGAGCGGCGCTACAAGCGCCTGGCGGCCGGCGAGGGCCTGCTGCCGGACATCCTGCTGATCGACGGCGGCAAGGGCCAGGTCGCGCAGGCGCTGGACGTGCTCAACGAGCTCGGCGTGACCTCGGTGCTCGTCGTCGGCGTAGCCAAGGGGCCGGAGCGGCGCGCCGGCCACGAGACCCTGATCCTCGGCGCGAGCGGCCGCGAAGTCTGGCCGGGGCCGGATTCGCCGGCCTCGCATCTGGTCCAGTCCATCCGCGACGAGGCGCATCGCTTCGCGATCACCGGCCACCGCCAGCGCCGCGAGAAGGCGCGCGAGAAATCCAGCCTCGAAGAAATCCCCGGCGTCGGCGCGCGGCGCCGCTCGGCGCTGCTCAAGCAGTTCGGCGGCCTGTCGGGCATTGCCGCGGCCGGTGTCGAGGAACTCATGCAGGTCAAAGGGGTCAGCCGAGACCTTGCCGAGCGCATCTATGCGCGATTCCATGGTTGATCCGGGCACCGTCGTGTCACACTGCGAACGTCTCGCGGCGCCCGGCGCCAGCCGCCAACCCGCTACAAGGAAGCTTTGGTGCGACCGATACGTCTGACCCTGCCGACGATACTGACCCTGTTCCGTATCGTGCTGCTGCCCGTGATGGTCATCGTGTTCTATCTGCCGTTCCGCGGTGCCAATCTTGCGGCCGCCGCGATCTTCATCGCCGCGGCGCTGACCGACTGGCTCGACGGCTGGATCGCCCGGCGCTACGGCATGACCTCGGCGTTCGGCGCGTTCCTCGATCCGGTCGCCGACAAGCTCATGGTCGCGGTCACCCTGTTCCTGCTCGTGGAGCGCAATCCCTCGCAGATGCTCGCGGTGACGAGCGCCGTCATCGTCGGCCGCGAGATCAGCATTTCGGCGCTGCGCGAATGGATGGCCGAGATCGGCCAGCGCGCCAAGGTCGGTGTCGCCACGGTCGGCAAGATCAAGACCATCGTGCAGATGGTCGCGCTCGTGGTGCTGCTGTATCAGCACGACTCGCCGGAGCTGCGCCTGTATCGCGTCGGCGAATACCTGCTCGTCGCGGCGGCGGCGCTGACGATCTGGTCGGCGCTGGTCTACGTACGCGCGGCCTGGCCGGTGCTGACCGAGCGCGACGGCTAGCGTGTCTGTTCGCGCGCGGTGCGTCGCGTCCGTCGGCGCGCCTGCCGGCGAGTCCGATGACAGCCTCTGCGCGATCGCGAATTCATTCTTTCAGACTGTTGACATCGCCGGGCCAACCCCTAAAATGCGCGGTCTCCGGTGCGGGAATAGCTCAGTTGGTAGAGCACGACCTTGCCAAGGTCGGGGTCGCGAGTTCGAGTCTCGTTTCCCGCTCCACGATTTCATCAAAACCTCGGTCAACCGGGGTTTTGTTTTTTTCGAGGCGACGCGTCAAGCGTCCGGTCCGGAAATTCGCAACATGGCCTGGTGGCAGAGTGGTCATGCAGCGGCCTGCAAAGCCGTGTACGCCGGTTCGATTCCGACCCAGGCCTCCATCTTGCGAATGACAATCTGAATGCGGGAATAGCTCAGTTGGTAGAGCACGACCTTGCCAAGGTCGGGGTCGCGAGTTCGAGTCTCGTTTCCCGCTCCAGTTTCGAAACCTCGCTTCGGCGAGGTTTTTTTTTGCCCGCATTCCGGCAGTGATGCATCCGCTTCACGACGGCCTCGACCCACGCGGCAGTCACGGCTGCCGCAGCGCCGCCGCCCGGGTATGCCGTACGCCGTTGTCAGGATTGCTTGCCGAGCACGCGCGTGAGGCTTGCGGCCATGCGTTCGGCCAGCGAACGCTGCAGCGGCACGTAGTCGTCCATGTCGGTCGTGGCGGCAAACTCGCCTGACCAGACGAGGCGCCCGTCGGCGCTGTCGAGCAGGGTCAGCACGGCGACGGTCTGTCGCGGCGTCTGACGCACGCTGACGCGCGCCTGCAGATCCGCCGGCGCGCCGCCCTCGCTCAGGCTGTAGCCCGCCGGCAGGTCGTGACTGATCCGTGCGACGAGGCTCTCGCGCAGGCCGGCGTTGAAGTTCGGGAACAGCACGTACTCGCAGAGCCCCTGCACGGGTTCGACGGCGATGCGACGCGGCGTCGACGGCAGCGTGCCGGCAATCCAGACCGCAGCACCGGCGGCCAGTGCGGCAAATACGCCGCCGGCCAGGGTAAAGCGCCGCAGACCGCGCGGCTGCTGCGACGGCGGCGCCGTCGTGTCGCGGCTCGCCGCCTCGTCCTGCAGCACGCCGATGAAGCGATAGCCCGCCCGCGGTCGCGTCTGGATGTAACGCGGCGCTTCGGCGTCGTCGTCGAGCACGCTGCGGATGCGACGGATGCAGGTGTTGAGGGCGGCGTCTCCACCGCTGCCGGCCCGGGGCCAGAAGCGTTCGAGCAGCTCCTGTCGCGGAACGATGCGCGCCCGGTTCGCGATCAGGTGTGCGAGCACCTCGACCACCTGAGCCGGCGCGTCGAGCGGAACGTCCTGCCGCAGCAGCTGCAGCCTGGCAAGCTCAACCCGGAAATCGTCGAAGCGCAGCATCCTCATTCTCCCGATCCGGCCAGTCCGTACGCCTGGCCTCACGGCATGTCAGGCGGCGTCACGACATGTCATTCGGCCATTCTGCCAGAGCGTACTAGGCTGTCCTTGCCGGAGCCCGACGGTCCGTACCGGCGCAAGCGCATCGTCGTGCAGGCGCGTCATCGACGCCGGGCGCGGCATCATGGCCGCTGTTTCATTGCATTCGAGGAGTTCGTCATGCGTGTTTTCCGTCGCACCGCGTGGTGCCTGTCCCTGATTCTGGGCGGCCTGTCGAACGCGGCCCAGGCCGAGCGGACCGATCTGGAAGTCCGCGTGCTCGCCCGCGGGGCCAAGTTTCTTGCCGGCTATACGGCGCCGGTCCGCGTCGTGCTGACCGACGCCGATACCGGCGAGACCCTGGTGCAAGGGCTCACGGCCGGCACGACCGGCGATACGGCGAAGATCATGGGAGGCGCGAAGGACAGGGACGGCAGGCTGGCGAGCGCGGATTCCGCGGTATTCCGGACTTCCCTCGACATCGACCGGCCGCGGCGGGTCACCTTGAGCGTGACCGGCCCGCTGAGCCAGCCGCAGGCCGCGACCACGGCCACGAGTACGCAATGGGTCCTGCCGGGCCGCCACGTCACCGCCGGCGACGGATGGCTGGTGGAACTGCCGGGGCTGATCGTCGATCTGGCCAGCCCGCTCGCCTATCAGCGGGTCAAGGCCGGCGCGAGTGTGCCGCTGCGCGTCGGCGTCACGATGCTCTGCGGCTGCGCGATCGGCGAAAACGGCCCCTGGCGCGCAGCGGACACCGAGGTCGATGCCTACCTGAGCGTCGACGGCGGCGAGCCGCACCGCTTCGCGCTGCGTTTCGATCCGGACAGCAGCCTGTTCCAGGCCGAGCTTCCGACGGCCGCCGCCGGCGTATACGAACTCGAAGTACGCGCCTGGATGGGGGCCAGCAACAATGCCGGCGTGGCGCGCACGGCGTTCTTCGTGCATTGAGGCGGCGGCCGAATCGAATGAGCATCGCGAATCCCTGCCCGGTCCGGCTACTGCCGTCCCGCAGCGACCGGTCGGCAGGCTTGCCGGCCCGTGAGCGTCCGCCTGCTGCGGTGACCGGCCGGCCTGGCGCTGCAGCGGCCGCGGCGCGAGTCTTCGCGCTGCTGCTCGTGCTGATCGCCGCGCTGCCCGCCGCTGCCGCGGCGAGCGACACGACGACCCGTGCGCTGACGCGACAGCTCGAACTCAACCGGCAGCGCTATGGCATCGCCGGCCAGGCGCTGCTCGTGATGCGCAACGGCCGCGTGCTGTTCCGCGGCGTGGACGGCGCGGTCGATCGGCAGACACGGCAGCGGCTCGATGCCGACGCGATCTTCGCCGGCTATTCGCTGAGCAAGCTGTTCGTCAGCACCCTCGTCCTGCAGCTTGTCGAACAGGGCAGGGTGGATCTGGACAATCCCGCCAGTACCTATCTGTCGGGTCTGCCGCCGCGCTGGCAGGCCATCACGGTGCGCGATTTCCTCGACCACAGCTCCGGCGTGGCGGAGTATTTCGACAACCGGCAGGGCGAGGTCGGCGACGCTCAAGCGCTGACGTTTCCCGCCGATCTGCAGGCCGTGTTCGCTGCGCTCGCGGACACGCCGCTGCTGTTCGCGCCGGGCAGCCAGACGCGCTATACGCAGACCAATTATCTCGTGCTCGCCGCGTTGCTGTCGGCCCGATACGGCAAGCCGTATGCGCAGGTGGCCGAAGAACGCATCATTCGCCGGCTCGGCCTGGGTCATACCTGGCTCGGTCCGGCGGCTCTGCCCGGGCACGGTGTCGTGATGAATTACCTCGGCCGCAACGGCCGCCTCGAACCGGACAAGGATGTGGCCTGGCCGATCTATTCCTACGGTCATGCCGGGCTCTATTCGACGCTGGACGACCTCGCCAGGTTTCTGCAGGCCGTTGCCTCCGGCCAACTCGTCGGCAAGGCCACGCTGCAACAGGCGTGGCGGCCGCGCACCCTGTCCAGCGGTCGACGCGGCTGGTTCGCCGCCGGCTGGGAGTACGGCGAAAGCGGTGCCTGGCGCCAGGTCGGCCACGACGGCGGTGCGCGCGACCGGGTGCGCATTCTTTTCGGGAATTCGCTGCAGGGCGAGGTCTACATCGTCGTCTATCTGACCAGCGGCAGCGCGCGCAACGTCTGGACACGCGTGCTCGTGGACAGTGCCATGGCTGCCGTCGCGCCGCGGCGATTCCGTCGTGAAGCGCTGGCGGAAAGGCTGATCGCTTACGCGTTGCAGGCGCCGCAGCCGCGCGACGCGTTCGCGCAGGCTCGTGCTATTCGCGCCGGCGCCGGCCCTGGCAGCATCGAACTGGAGCGCGCCGTCAACGACACGGGCTACGCGATCCGCGAAAACCTGGGCATCGGCCCCGCGCTGCGCGTGTTCGAGCTGAACACCATGCTGTTCCCGCAATCGGCCAATGCCTGGGACAGCCTGGCCGAAGCGCAGGCGGCGAAAGGCGACGCGGAAACCGCGCAGGTGCTGTACGAAAAGGCGCGTCGCCTTTCGGTGCGGCCGTCGCAAGGCAGGGGCGGCAATCGGTAGGCGGATGGTTGTCGGTGCGAAGGACCGCTCGAGCCGGCTGGAATCGTCGGCGGATGCCGCCGGCAGCGTTTGTGAACGGTCGATGCGCCCGTGGTACAGCCGTATCGGCGCGAGCGCGCAGGACGAGCAGTTGAAGGATCGGATCATGGGCATGGCGGACGGCACGACGACGCAGGCCGATCGAGCCGTACGGCACTACGGCGCAGAGGAGCGGACATGAACTCCCGGGAACCCGTCGCATCCACCGAGCCGCGCGAACCTTCGCTGCGCGATGCCTCGCTCGCCGACGTGTCGGCGCGTGGGTTTCCGCGTCCCGACAGCGTGACCGCGGTCATCCGCCACCGGGTACGCGCCGAGTCGGTCGCCGACTACGAGCAATGGCTGCAGCGCATCGTGCCGATCGCGCAGCGATTTCCCGGCCATCGCGGCGTGGACGTGATCCGCCCGGCGCCGGGTTCGTTGCTGTATACCGTGACGATACGTTTCGACACCCTTGCGCATGCGCAAGACTGGTTCGAGTCGTCGGCACGCCAGGTACTGCTCGCCGAACTCACGCCGCTGCTGTCGCAGGACGAGCAGCGCGAGACCGTGACGGGACTGGAGTTCTGGTTCCGCCCCGAACCCGGACAGAAGCCGGCCAGGCGCTACAAGCAGTTCCTGCTCACCCTGGCGGTGATCTTTCCATTGACCCTGCTGGTGCCCATGCCGGTTCACTGGCTGGCGCAGCGCTGGCCCTGGCTCGGCAACACGCTGCTGAGCCATCTGCTCGTCGCGGCCGTCATCGTCGGGCTCATGACATATGTGCTGATGCCACGGCTGACGCGCTGGCTCGCGCGATGGCTGTATGCATGAATCCCTTCGCCGGCGACCGAGCGAGCCGCCGCCGGCGGTGTTTCCGCATCGCGGTTGCATGCGTTGCGATTGCCCGTCGGTTGCGCTGCCCTTTCCGTCGATCGCAGAATCGCGCATGCTTGCCGGGCTGCTCCGCGCTGCGCCGGACCGTGGTCAGGAGCGGGCAGAGCGGTGCAAGGTCTGACGATCATGCCCGAGTGGTGAAACTGGTAGACACAAGGGACTTGAACCATTTGAGCCCTCCGGAGGAAACCCCGGAGGTGAAGCCCGTCAAAGTCGGCGAACGCCCTGGATGTCGAGTCATCCGAGCCAACGCCGAGCCAAGCCCGGACCTCACGGTCGGGAAGGTGTAGAGAGCAGACGGCAGGCACCTACGGCCCCCGGCTACGGTGAAGGCGTGCTCCAGACCACGAACAGCGCCAGCGCTGGCGGCGAAAGCCGAAGTGGTAAGAAAATCCCTCGACCTCGCGTCATGCCGGTTCGATTCCGGCCTCGGGCACCAGTTCGCGAGCCGTCCCTGTTTCTGCAGGGACGGCTTTTTTGTTGGGCCGCGATCGAACCGGCAGGGGCGAGCGCGGTGCGGCAGCGGCGCGAATTCGCTCCTGCCCGCCGCAGCGAGAACGCAAGCGACCGCGAACCTATCGGGCGTTGTCGACGATCCACTGCCGCACCGGCGTGCTGGCCACGTTGGCGTAGACACCCGGCTTGCCGGGCCTGCCGCAGCCTTCGCCCCAGCTGACCACGCCGATGAGCAGCGCGCTGCTGCCGCTGCCTGCATACAGCGGGCCGCCGCTGTCGCCCTGACAGGAATCGCGTCGCTGCGTGGCGTCTTTCGGCCTGCCGGCGCAGATCATGTTCTTCGTGACGGCGCCGTTGTAGGCCGTGAACGCATTGCAGGACTTGCGCGACTTGGCTTGGAGTTCGGCGAACAGCAATGCGTCGGAGGTCACGCCGTTTTCGGTGGTCCGGCCGTAGCCGCTGACGGTGACCGGTGCCTGGTTGGCCGGCTCGCTCTGCGCGAGCGCGATCTTCTCCCCGACGGCATCGACCTTGACCAGCGCGACATCGAAATCCTGGGTCTCGCTGGAATACTTGTCGTGCACCATGACCGCGGTCGCCTTGGCGCGCTTGGCGTCGGGCGCACCGAGGTCGGTCATGCCGGAGATGACGCTGACCTTGTCCGGAAACTGTTCGTGTCCCTGCACGCAATGCGCCGCCGTCAGCACCCAGCCGTTGCCGATGATGCTGCCGCCGCAGAGGTACTGCAGGTCGGGATCATCGGGATCGGTGATGATCAGCGCGACCTGCCAGGGGATCTGGCCCCTGGCGGCTTTCTTTCCGCCGAGGACGCGGGAGGTCGTTTCCAGCGCGTTGCTGCCGTTGCTGAGAGTCACGGCGGTCTGCGGGACCGGGCGTGCTTCGGGCGGAATGGCTCCGGCGGCAGAGCCGGCGAGGGTCATCCCGCAGAGAATCCATGCGGCGGACATCAGGATGCGGATGTTCATTTCAGGTCTCCTTGGGATGGGAACGTTTCACGAGCACACGGCCGGTGCTGGAGGGGGCGAACGAGCCTGGCACCACGCGGATGCGGCTGCGGGCATAGGCGATGCCGAGCCGGTCCAGCGCCTGCTGCACGGCGAACGCACGCTGGAAAGCCGTGCTCGACGGCGGGCCGCCGTCCGAGGTCGAGGATTCGACCGCGAGTACGTTCACGCGCTCGCCCGGCTGCGGTCGGAGCTGGGCTTGCGGCAACGCCGCCAGGCAACCGTCGAGGCGGTCGCCCTCGAAGCAGCCGCTGACGTCGATCACATCGGTACTGCCCCAGAATGCCGGCAGATCGGCCGGATCGTTGACGATCGACTTGAGGTCGATGAAACGCGGCGTCGCTGCCGGCGCGTTCACGAGGCGTCCCCAGCCGAAGCGATCGACGATGAGACGCTCGTCGCGCAGCGAGCGTCGTTGCTGGGCCTGGGGCACGCCTGGCGTCGGATTGCTCAGGATCGTGACATCGCTTGACCGGTCGATGTGCAGCTCCACGGTTGCCGTATGGCCGCGCCTCACCACGGTGACCTGCTGCGCCGCGGGCGGGGCGTGGTCTCTCAGCCAGCGCAGGGCCGGACGCAGGTATTCGCTGGCGGAGTCGTTGGCGACGAACTGGCGCACGGTGTCCGGGTTGCTCGGGCCGACGGCGAGCACGTTGCGCCAGATCTCGGCGTTGGTGCTGGCCCGGGCGTCGCCGGGCGCGCGCAGCCAGGCGTCGCCCAGGGCTTTCGGGCGGAAATCCGGTTCGGTCCGGTAGTGGGTCTGGTTGGCGCTGGCGGTGACGGTTTCGTAGGCCTTTCTGAACACGTCGGCGGCCTTGGGATCCGGGGCACGCAGGGCGCTTGCCAGCGCGTTGATGTAGGTGCCGGGACGTTCCGCGTCGCCGGCTTCCGGCGCTTCGGCGCCGGGGCGCGTCGAATACGCCACGCCGACGCGGGCGATCTGCACTTTGCCCGCATAGCCGATGCGTTCCACCGGCGCTGCCTGGCTGAGCTTGCGCCAGACCAGGCTGCCCCGGCGCGCGCAGCCGGGTGCGGCGGCGCTGGCTGCGGCGTTCGCATCGGGCTGTACGAACGGCGTGCGGCAGGCATCGACCACGACGACGCCAGCGCCCGCGAATGTCTGCTCCAGCCGATCTTCGATGTATTCGCTCGGCAGGGCGACTTCGTGGATCTCGTTGTCGGCGAGCTGCCGCGCATCGAATTCGACCGGGATCAGATACTGGTCGTGGCTGTCCATCGCGCCATGGCCGGCGGCGAAGACCCAGACGGTTGCGCCGCCGTCGGGAGCGAGCAGGCGTATGCGGTTTTCCAGCGCGGTCAGCGCCGCATGAATGTCTTCCAGGCAGGGGTCGGTGACGACGAGGATGTCGCTGAAGCCCAGATCGTCGAGTGCGGCATAGAGAACGTCGACGTCCCGCGGCACATTGCGCAGCTCCGGCAGCGCGGCGTAGCGGCTGGCGCCGAGCAACAGCGCCAGCCGCGGCAGCGGTTCGGGAGTCAGATACGGATCGGCGGGTTGCGCAGCCACCGGGCCGCCTGCGGCGGCCAGCAAGCAGAGGCCGGCGAGCAGTCCGGCCCGCGCGTGGGCGCGAAAGCGGTGCTGAGTACATGCCCCCATGGACGTAGCCCGATGCCGTTGGATGTCATCAAGGTGCCTGCCGGGCGGGATTTCTCTCACCGGCCGCGCCGGCCTGACATCCGTCGCGCGCACGGTCGCGCCGGCGCACCGCAGCAGCCGGTGCCTAGTCGCTGCGATGGCCTGCGCAATCGGCGACATCCGTTCCGTTGCCGCAGATCTGCGGCACGTCGCATTGTCCGTCGTTCTCGAACAGGCAGGCCCGCGGCGATGCGTTGCCCTCGCAGTCGATGATGTCGGATTCGTAGGTGCAGAGCGTCGGCGCGTCGCATACGCCGTCCTCGGCGAACAGGCATTTGCCGGTTGCGGAGACTTTCGGCAGCGCTTTCACATCCGTGGCGTTGACGAGCGCGTAGGCCTCGCCAGCCAGCCAGTCGAGCTCCAGCCCCACGTGCGGAGCGTCGGTACTGGCCGAGACGGCGAGCAGGCGCCGGATCAGCGGACTGACCACGGCTTTGTGGTTGGCGACGAGCCTGGGATTGGAGAGCAGCAGACGCGCGAGCGCATAGTGCGCGCCGAGATGGCCACGCCGCGCTGCCATGTGGTATGCGGTCGCGGCCTCGGCGAGTTCGCCGGCCCTCTCGGCGAGGCCGCCGAGCCGGAATGCCGCACGTGCATCGGTGCGCTTGCTGTCGGTGGTATAGGCGGCGGCGCGCCGGTACCAGCGCCGTGCTTCCGCGAGATCCGGCGGCTCGACGAATCCGAGTTCGAGCCGGAGGGCGAGAGCGAACATGGCCTGCACGTCGCCGCGTTCGGCCGCAGACCGGTAATGCCCGATCGCGCCACGCGGGTCGCGCGTTGCGCCATCGCCGGCTTCGAGCAGGGTCGCGAGGTTGATGTGCGGCTCGCTGGCATCACCGAGTTCGATTGCGCGCCGATAGCGCCCGGCCGCGCGTGCGGCGTCCTGATTCGAATGTTGCTCGAGCACGCCGAGGTTGTTCCATGCATACGGATGACCCTGGGCTGCCGCGAGACGCAGATAGCGCTGGGCCAGGACGACGTCCTGCTTTTGCCCGTCCAGGCCTGACAGGTAGGTCCAGCCGACGGAGTTCTGCGCCGCGGCAACACCGGCGTCGGCGGCCGAGGTCATCAATCGGTTGGCCCGGCGATAATCCGTTCCGATCCTGGAGGGCATCGCGAGCAGGCGGGCCAGCAGATAGCGCGCGAGCAGATCGTCGTGCAGTTGCGCATCGTCGAGCATCTTGCGCAGGCGCGCGTTTTCCTCGTCGCTGGGCTGTCGCGTGCTCAACAGGTCAAACGCTTCATTGACTGCAGCCGACGTCGATTGCGGCAGGAACCCGTTGTGGAGCGGAGAGACGGGAGACGGCGGATTCGGGAGCGCAAGGCGGTCATCCGGCTTCTGCGCCGCGGTGAATTGCAGTTCGGGCAGCGCGAGCAGCGAGCTTTCGAGTTCCGCAATGATTGCGCCGTCGATCGGCTGCCACTTGCCACCGACGAGGACGCTGCCGCCGGCCTCGTCGAGCACGCCGGTCAGTGCGAGATCGGCGCGGATGCGTGGATCGTCGCTGCCGGCGAGCTGCTGCCGGACCTGCCGGCGCCAGAGGCGACGGTCCGCTGCGGCCCGCTGCGCGCTGGCGAGCGCCCAGCGGGCCAGCAGCAGGTCCGAGCGCGTCTGTTGCCACCAGTGCTGCAATGGCTGCGGCTGCAAGGGCAGCTGCGCATATAGCGCGTCGATCGACACGGGTGCGTTGACATCGCTGAGCAGCGGATGGTGATTC
Organism: Lysobacteraceae bacterium SCN 69-320; assembly: GCA_001725155.1. Taxonomy (GTDB): domain Bacteria; phylum Pseudomonadota; class Gammaproteobacteria; order Xanthomonadales; family Rhodanobacteraceae; genus Tahibacter. Next base: position 16,199 of record MEFP01000006.1, read on the forward strand.
AGGTCCGAGTCGAGGCGGTAACGCATCGAGTTGCGCAGACTCGGCGTTTGTATCGAAGCGACCGCTGCGGCGAGCGACGACGGCGGATTGCTCTTGCCGAGCGCCGTCAGCACCGCGGCCAGCGGCTGCAGGTCGACGGATCGAAGCCGGTCGACCGGCAGCACGGAAATCCGGCCGCTGGAGTCGCCGATCGCGATCTGTCCGCCGTCGGACGACCAGGCTGTCTGCCTGATGCTGCTCGGATCGCGCCGGGCCAGTTCTGCGAGCGGCACCTTGGCCGTCGTGTTCCAGAGCTGCGCCACGGTGTCGTCGACGGTGATGAAGGCGGGCGGGTCCGACTCGGGCAGGAAATGGATGGCCGTTACGGATGTCGCTTTTACCATCTGGGCCGGACCGGCGGAGAACGGCGCGCGATACAGGGCGACCCCCCGTTCGTCGGCGATTGCTATCCATTCGCGGTCGGAGCTGATCGCCGTGGCGGTAATCGTGCCGGTGCCGGCGAACGAACCGGTCAGCGTGGCGTCCGGCAGACGGTACAGCAGTGCCCTGCCGTTTCCCGGCAGCAGCAACAGACTGCCGTCCTGGCTGAATTCGAGGCGGCTGTCGTCCTCGCTTTCGTCGCCGATGGATTTCTCCAGCGCTGTGCCGTCGCCCCGCAGCAGTTGCACCGTTCCCGCCAGCGTGCGCACGGCGATCAGGGAGCCGTCCGGGCTGAATTCGGCGTGCACCGCGGCATCAGGCATCAGTGTCTTCCAGGTATTGAACGCCAGGTCCCACAGGGCCGTTCCTTCCTGCGTTGCCAGCAGCAGATGATTTCCGTCGGGTGAGAACCGGATCGACTCGACGAATGCCGAGGATGCCGCCTCGGGGACATTGGTGAACCGCGGAGAGCCGTTCGCGCTCGACCATACGTTGACCGTTCCGTCGTCCGTGGTGGTCGCGAACCATTCGCCGTCGGAGCTGAGCGCGAGATGCGACGCGTGCGCATGCCATATGCGCGGCGAAACCGGCAGCGCCGAGGAGGCGGCAAACACCTGCGCGCTGCCGTCGTCATAGGCGGACGCGAAGCGCGCGCCGTTGCGGCTGTAGTCCAGCGCGACGACGCTGCTGTCGTGAAAATACGCGGCTTCCGGACCGGCGGCCGCGGCAACCGGCCAGATCCGTCCGTGACCATCGGCGCTGCCGGTCAGGATGGTGCGGCCGTCCGGAGCGAAGGCCGCATTCGCGACATCCGCGCCATGGGCCAGCGAGCGTTCCGGGTTCGACTCCCGCAGCGTGCCGATCTCCAGCGTGCCGCCGGCGAAGGACAGCCGATGCAGTCCGTCCGGACTGAGCCGTACCTGCCCGGAGGGTTCGTCGTAGGAGGGATCTTTGCGCAGCAGCGGGACGCTGTAGGCGGATGATCCGGTTATGCGGTTTCGCGTGGCGTCGTTCGTGACGAGCCAGCGCCCGTCGGGATCGAAGGCCAGATCCGCCATGTCGGAACGACTGCTCTCGGTCGTCGCGATCAGTCGCCCGCTGCGCGTATCCCGAATGCGGATGCGTCCGCCGCCGGCGATCGCGGTCCAGCGTCCGTCCGGACTCAGGCGGGCGACACTGATCGTCTCGTCGTCTTTCTTGCGGTACAGCGGTTTCGCTGGCGAGTCCGCGTGCGGCGGCCAGGCATGCGCCGTCACCGTACCGTCGGCCGTCGCGGTCAGCAGGCGCATGTCCTGCCTGTCGAATTCCAGGCTCGCGAGACTTCCTGTCAGCGGCAGATCGAACGCGGGCACAGCCTTCGGCCAGACGCGCAGGCCGGCGACGGCCGGCTCTTTCACGTCGGAAGAAAAGCCGACCGCAAATCCGTCGTCCCGCGGGCTGACGGCGAGCAGCAGGTCCGTCTGCGGGCAGGCAGCACCCTTGGTTGCCGCCACCGATGCCGGACGGCCCTGGCCGGCGCCGCCCGGCTGCGGCCCGTCGCGACCGGCGAGCCTCGACGCCCCGGTTTCCGCCGCGGCCCTCGCTTCTCCGTCGAGCGTCGACACTTCTGTCGCGACATGTGCCGCCGGTTTGTTCGCAGCAGGAAGAAAGTCGTGCAGCAGCAGCGCGTCTTGCGGGCCGCCGCCGACGGCGACACGCCAGACCTTGCCGTCGGCCGTGCCGGCGATCACGGCCTGCTCGCCGTCCACGAATCCCGCATCCTGCACCGCACATCCGGCCGTCAGCGTCGTCGAGACCACGGGCTGGTCCGAACCGGTCGCCCAGACGCCGAGCCGGCCTGCCTCGTCGGCGAGCAGGTAGTAGCGTCCCGACGGCGACCAGTTCGCGACGCTGATGGGGCGCGCCGGCGGCGGGAGCGTGACGTCGACGAGCACGCCGGATCCGGGCACGTAGTGCCTCGCGGTGCCGTCGGCCATCGTGGCGAACGTCGGCGCGAGTCCGAGCACGCTGCGCAGCGCCGGGCCGTCCGCATCGCCGATGCCGATCGAACCCGATTGCATGGCCAGCGACAGGGAGGCCATGGCCTGGGTTTGCGCCGACGGCACCTGGAACAGTTCGTTGGCCGATTCGATCTGCTGCAGCGCCGCGGTCCGCGCGACGGAGTGGCGCAGGTTCACGGTGTAGAGCACACCCGAGCCCAGCGCGAGGGACAGCAACAGCAGCACTGCGGCGGCAATGCCGAAGTTCCTGCTCGTGCGCCCGAGCCGTTCCGTGCGCCGGCGCATCTCGCGCTGCGCGCGCGAGGCCATGGCGATCGGCGCGAGCACGTCGTGGGTCAGTTCCAGCTGCGGAAAGCCGCGGCGCTCTTCGCCGTTGAGCAGGCGTCCGTCGATCAGGTGTTCGATTTCGCGCTCCGGGTCGGCGACGCCGGCGCGGCGCAGGTCGGCGACGGCGTCTTCGCGCGCGTACGTCGCGCGGTGGCCGCCTTCCTGCGTCAGCAGCTTGTCCTCGATCAGCAGACGCACGGCCGGCGAAGTGCCGGCGAAACACCGCTCGTAGTACGAATGCAGGATGTCCTTGGCCTGCCGGGTGACGAGTTCGCCGGTGATTTCCTCCTGCTGCGCCGCGATGCGCGCTTCGTTCAGCTCGAAGCACACGAGGCTCAGCAGCGGCGGCACGGCCTCGATGGCGTCGATCGGCGTATCGTCGGCGCGCTTGGCGACGAAGCAGACGATGCGTCTGGCGACGGCGTCGGCGACGAGCGGCCGGTCGCCGTCGCCGGCGCAATGCAGTGCGCCGGGGCCGATCACCGCATCCATCGCCGCCTGCCCCGACAGCTCGTTGAGCCGCACGCGGTTGCGCATCAGCGACGGCATGGCAAGGCTGTGCACTTCCAGCTCGCCGAGATAGTCCTCACGCAGGGTCAGCACGAACGAGAGCGGCAGGGTCGCGGTGTCGAATGCGCTGAGCGCCTCCGGATCGTCCACGAGCGCCGCGCGCAGATGCGTGGGGATGCGGTTCTCGACGAGGTCGGAGAGCTGCTCGAACAGCTGCGCGACTTCGCCTGCGCGCGGACGCCCGTTGTGCGACGCGCGGCCCAGGGTGAACGCCTCTTCGAACTGGTCGATGATCACGACCGGACGGCGGGCACCGATCCGCTCGGCGATCGGCCCGGCCGCATGCGCGTATTCCCACAGCGACGCTCGATCTGCCGATGCCGCGCCGGCGACGGTTGCATCGGACTGCGCCGGCGTCCGCTCGAGCGCGAGCGCACTGTCGAGCGCGGCGAACAACTGATCGACCAGCCGCGGCGCGGCCGCGTCGTAGGCCAGTCGCACGATGACCGGCGAATAGCCGTCGTTGCGCAGCGTGGGCAGCAGGCCGGCAGCGAGCAGCGAGCTCTTGCCGCGGCCGGATTCGCCGTAGAGCACCGTGAGCGCGGCGCCGCGGACGCGCCAGCGCAGTTCCTGGATCTCCTCGGTGCGTCCGAAGAAACGCAGCCGGTCTTCGGTCCGGTACGACTTCAGGCCCAGCCACGGGCGCAGTGGTTCGGTGTCCGGAGTGCCGGGCTGCGCGGGATCAGCCATGTGCCTGGCTCCGCTTGTCTGCCAGCCGCAGCCGCACGTGCTCGGCGAAATGCGCCGGGTCCATCAGCGACAGACGGTCGTAATGAACGGTCGCCACGCGATCGGGTTCCCGCCGCGGCATTTCGCTGAGCGGCAGATCGACGATGAACGGCAGGTAGTAGTGCCGTCCGCTGACGTGCCGCTCCGCGGCCCAGGCGCGTTCGCGGTGGACGTAGCGCGTGCCGTCGGCCTCGGTGGCCCTGGACACGAACGCGCAGAACAGCGCGCTGCGTTCCTTGATGGCGCGTTCGATCTCCTGGCTGTACGTGTCGCCGGCGTGCAGGCCTTTCTTGTCGAACCAGATCGGTACATGGACGCTTCTGAGCGCCTGCAGGTAGGGCAGGAGGCGCGCGATGTCGTCGCGGCTGTAGCTGATGAACACGCAGGACGGCGGCGCTTCGTCGGGCAGGTTGTCGATGAATGCGTCGATCTCGGACTGGACCGTGGCCGGGTCGGGTTCTCCGTACTGGCTGCGCCAGCGCGCTTCCAGTTCCACCGCGAACTCGATCGGCGAACCGTCGATCACGCGCGTGCTGCGCAGCAGCTTGTCGAAGAAGAACACCATCGGTGCGCCGAGCTTGTCGGCGCAGTCGGCGAGATAGGTCACGCGCCGGTCCGGCACATCGGAAAGACGCTCGCAGCGTGCGACGCGCAGCAGGAAGCGGACCACCCAGTCTTCCGACGGCGCGCCGAGCAGCAGCAGATTCTGTTCGCGCAACTGGGTCGTCAGTACCGGCAGCATGCTGCGTTTCTCGATCAGCGCGATGATGTACTCGATGTAGTCTTCCTCGAGCACCGCGAAGTCGTCCGGTTGCGTGCAGTCGCCCAGGATGTGGAACAGCGTCGGCGGCCCGTGGCGCCAGGTCTGCACGTCCCTGAGTTCCGGCGGCCCGGCCTTGGGTTTGAAGCGCAGCGCATTGACGCTCTGAGCGAATCCCTCGCGCTGCAGCGTCAGCGCGCGCGCCATCAGCAGATCCGGCGTGCTGGAAATGTAGAGCTTGAAGTCGGCGATGCGCGCCAGCGCCGTGAGGCCGGCCGGTATCGGTTCGGAAAAGTTGCGCAGCAGCTGCGCGAATCGCGGCAGCAGCTTGTGTCGCGTGTTGCTGCTGGATGCCGCGACGAAGCGTTCGGCGACCTCGCGACAGTCGCTGAAGGGGCGCGTATCGTCGAGGTCCAGTCGTTTCGCCAGGTCCGGCGCGAGCAGGCGATACAGGCTGATGGGCGGCGCGCCCTTGCCTTCGTCGATCTTCACCATGCCCGGCCCGATTACCGGGATGACGTCACCCCGGTGTATGAGCTGCAGCAGCGCGTCCCAATCGGTGTCGTCCCAAAACTGGGGCATTGCGATTCCCCCTGGCGTCTGCTGCTTCGCGTCGTGCCGGCGCGCGCAGGCTCGACGCGTCTTTCCGAGTCGGAACCGATCGTCCGGCGCGTCATGCATTGCCTGCCGACAGGGGGAACGATCTCTCACGCTTGCGTGGCCGGCTCACTCGGCGCCGTATCCGTGAGGCACGCGCGCGAGACACCGCGGTGCAACATCGCTGCGGCAAGCTTGGTGTTGCGGCAGCCAGGGCCGCCAGGCCTCAGGGGGCTGCGCCATGTATCTTGTACTTCGCCGCTTCGCGGCACTGTGTCTGTTCGCCGGCGCGATGTTTCCGGCGGCGGCGCAGAACACGGTCAGCGGCGCCGGATCGACCTTCGTCGAGCCGGTGCTGGCGAAATGGGCGGCGCAGTGGTCGCAGCGCAACAGCGCAGTCATCCGTTATGAAGGCGTAGGCTCCGGCGCCGGCATCGACCGGCTCAAGGCGGGGCGTGCGGATTTCGCCGCAACCGACGCGCCGCTCAAGGACGAAGAACTCCAGGCCGGCGGCTGGCGCCAGTTTCCGATCGTCGCCGGCGGCATCGTGCCGGTGACCAATCTGCGCGGCGTCGGACGCAAGCGTGTGCGCCTGACCGGCCCGCTGCTCGCGCGGATCTTCCAGGGCAAGATCACGCGCTGGAATGATCCGGCGCTGCAGGCGGTCAACGGTGTGTTCACCTTGCCGGACGAACCGATCACCGTCGTGCGTCGCGGCGACAGTTCGGGCATCACCTACAACTTCACCGCCTACCTGTCCAAGATCAGTGCCGAATGGGCCGCCGAACTGGGCACCGGCAAGACCGTGAAATGGCCGGTCGGCATCGCGGCCGAAGGCAATGCCGGTCTCGGCCAGCGCGTGATCGAAACGCCGTTCTCGATCGGCTATGTCGAATACGGCTACGCGCTGCAGCACGAAATGCAGATCGTCAATCTCTACGCGACGGCCGAGCGCGCGATATCGCCGACCCAGACCACGATACGCAACGCGCTGGAATCGGCCGACTGGCGCAGCGCCGCGGAATTCAATCTGCTGCTCGTCGGCATCCAGGGCACCGACACCTGGCCGATCGCCGCGAGCACCTGGATCGTCATGCCGCGCGACGCGCAGAAGGCGCAGAACGTGCGCGAGGCGCTGGCTTTCTTCGACTGGGCGCTGCAGCGCGGCGGCGAGACCGCCGACGCACTGGGCTATACGCCGCTGCCGCCGGGACTGATCGGGCTGATTCGCGATTCCTGGAAGCGCTGATCCGGGGCGGTCGCCCAGCACCGTCGCGGCAACGACCGTCCGTGTCGCGGCGGCGATGCGGAGCCGCGTCTCACGGCGTGCGCGCGCCCTGGGTCGAGCGCGGCGCCGCAGCCGAGCCTGCCGAGGACGCAGCAGCCCTGGCATTCCTGTCCGGTTTCGGCTGCGGCGTGACCTATGCGCGCACGGGCACCGCGTCGATTCCCGCGCGCCCGCTGCGTCGCCGGCGCACGAAGCACTGCGTGTCATCGGCTCAGCAGGGCGCCGACCTCGCGCTGCAGTCTCTCGTTGCGCCGGCTGGCCTGGTCTGCGCTGCGGCGCCTGCTCGCGACGTCGTCGTCGCGCGCCGCCGGCGCGGCGGCCTGTGCCGCGAGCCAGGCCGTGTTCTCGTCGAGCACTGACTGCAGGCGCTGCCGCTCGCCTTCGGCCATGCGGCGCTGCTGCAGCAGCTTGCGCAGACGCGCGTCGAGCGTGCGGTTTTCCTGCTGCAGACGCACGAGTTCCTGCTGCAGTTGTTGCGCCTCGGCGTCCAGAGCGTCCTGCTGTCCGCGCAAGGCCGCGCTGCGGGCCTGTTCGTCGGCGGCGCGGTCGTGTGCGGCGCGGTCGCGGCGTGCCAGCTCGTGCTGACGCTCGCGTGCCTTGTTCTCGCTCCAGCCGAACAGACCGCCGCTTTGCGGATCGCCGGTGGTCGCGCAGCCGGTCAGCAGCACCGCGCCGACGAGGATGTAGCGGATACCCGTCGCATGCATCAGAACATCCTCCGTTCGTCGATCTGCTGCAGCTGCACGCGGGCGAGTTCCAGCCAGCGCGTCTGCTGTTCGAGGTCGCGCACGCTGGCGGCGACCAGTTGCAGGCCTTCGGACGGTTCCGGCGCGGCCTCGCGCTTGTCCTTGGCATCCTGCGCCTTCACCGCAGCGATCAGCTGGTTCTGGCGCGCCATTTCTTCGTTCATCTGCTGGAGCTGGCGTTCCACCGATTCGACCAGTGCGCTGAGTTTCTGCCGGTTCTCGGCCTGTGCGATGCGCTTGGACTCGGCCGAACGCTTGACCGACTGCAAGGTCGTCACGGCCTGATTGAGTTCGGCGATCTGCTGTTCGATCTGCTGGTTCTGGTCACGCGTGGTCTGGGCCAGCGCGCTTGCCCGCTGCGCCGACAGGCGCAGCTCTTCTTCGCGCTTGGCGTAGGCAGCTTTCTTGTTGGCGACCCGGTTGCCGACGACAGCGCCGACGATGCCGCCGAGCACCGCGCCGATCGCCGTGCCGCGATCGTCCCCGGTGATGGCGCGCCCCAGCGCGGCGCCCGCCGCCGCGCCGGCGGCCGTGCCCTCCGCGCGGGTCCGTTGCCGATCGGTTGCGCACGCGCCGAGGGAAAGCGCGAGCAGGCAGACCAGGGCCAGGCGAAGAAACGGATAGGCAGGCGAGGGCATGGACGTCTCCAGGTTGGAGCGACGGCGCTCGTCGCGCCGTCCGGCTGATGCCGTCTACTGCCGCCGCCGGTCCGTTTCTCTCACCTCCTCGTTGACGCGGCACATCCGCCGCCGCCTCAGTCCCCGCCGCCGCAACCGCCGCAGCCGCTGCTGCAGCTGCTGCCGCTGTCGGAGGAGGAGCAGTTGCTGCCGCTGGAGCAGCCGCTGCTGCTGTTGCTGCTCGCCGCTCGCGATTCGTGAAAGCTCGCGTAGGCAGTGCCGGCCAGCACCGTGGTGCCGGCCAGCGCGACAGCCAGGCCGATATCCCCGTCGCGCGGCGCGCGCCGGGCATGGGCGTGGCGGCGGTTGAGTTCGGCCAGCAGCGAATCGCCGGCGCGTGTGCGTTCGGGCCGGCGCACCAGCAGCACCACGGCCGTGATCGCGACGAGCACGGTCAGCAGCAACAGAAAACCGACCGGGCGGCCGCGGTCGATGCCGATGGAAATCTTGGCCAGGCCGAGCAGGGTCAGCAGTGCAAACGGCAGCGCGCTGGCCAGGCCCACGCGCCAGCGCTGGCTTTCGGTCAGCAGCAAACCGCGCGCGCGCAGCACGTCGCGCAGGCGCTGCAGCCGCGGCCTCAGGCGACGCACGATGCGCGGCAGCGCCGGGTCGGCGGCGGCGGCACGGGCGATCTCGTCCAGCGGATAGTCGCGCACGTCCTGTGGACGCGTGACCTCCAGGCGGCGCTTGCGCGCATCCCACCGGGCCTGTTCGTTCGCCAGCAGACTCGCGATGCCGGCGTCCACGACGCGCACGGTGCCGCCGGCCAGATAGGCCACGGCCCAGGTGTCCAGCGCCGTGCCATGCGGGACGGTATCGGAGCCGCCGCGGAACTGGCGGCGCACGAGCACGACCCCGCCGATGCCGGCGGCGATCAGCACGAAATACAGCAGCAGGAAGGCCGGGCCGCTGTAGTCCAGCGGGTTCAGCGGCAGCGCCTGGAGCAACGGGGCCATGCCCAGCAGCAGGGCAGCGACGAGCCACTGGGCCCCGTTCGGCCGCGGCAGCGCCGGTCGGGGCAGCAGCCAGCCGCGCCCGAGGTCGACGCGGCGCCAGCGTGCCGGGCTGGCGGTCTGCGTGCGGGCGTCGGGCCAGTACGCTTCCGGCGGCGGACCGAACCAGCGCTGGTAGCTCGCCAGGGTTTCGGCGTACTGGGCGTAGTGCAGGCGGCTCTGCGCCGGACCGCCGCGCGTGGGCTCGTGGTGCAGCGCGCTGCCGAGCACGTCAGGGCAGAAGTGCTGCCAGTAGTCGCGGCTGTAGGTCAGGTGCTGGTGCCAGACCTCGTCGACCGCATCGCTGGGCGTGACCACATGGCCGGCCGCGACAGCCAGAAAGCAGAAGCGCTTGTATTCGCGCACGGCGCCGTCCGCATGGGCCTGGCTCCAGCCATGCTCGCGGGCGAGCCGGCGCGCGAACGGCAGGGGGCAGTCGGCCGTGCCGAAGTCGTGCGCCTCCAGGCGCTGCCAGAGCTCCCGTTCCGATTGCGACCAGTTCCCGTCGTACGTCATGGTTGTCTCCGCTGGCGAGGCAGGCGCCACATTACTGAATGTTCATGTCCGGGCAAGGTCCGGCTGGCGGGCGCGACAATAAATCCGGCCCGGCCAATGAGTTGCGCGATCCTGGCCTTTCCTCGTGGAGTAACGCTGCCGGAGCAGCGGAGCGAACCGCCGGTGCGTCGGCGTAAGGCCGCGGCCGCCAATTCGCGGATCCTTTGCAGTTGCCGGCCTGAACCTATTGGCAGGAAACAAAAATACGAGTATCTTCCGCCGCACTGTGTTTGCCTGGGTCACGGTAAATTGTGGCCTGATGCGGTTGATCCTCGTGATCGCTTCATCGATTCGCCCTGCTTGCTCCCTGCAACCTCAGTCTCGGTCCGGATTCACCGTGATCGTGATTTCCTCAAATTGTTTCATGGAGTTAAGACATGTCGAATCGTCAGACTGGCACCGTCAAGTGGTTCAACGACGCCAAGGGCTTTGGTTTCATCACCCCGGAAAGCGGCGCTGACCTGTTCGTGCACTTCCGCGCGATCCAGGGCACCGGTTTCAAGACCCTTCAGGAAGGCCAGCGCGTGACTTTCGTCGCCGTGCAGGGCCAGAAGGGCATGCAGGCCGACCAGGTTCAGGTTGTCTGAATCTAGCGGTCTACTAGCTGGACCTCGAAACCCCAGGCAGCAATGCCTGGGGTTTTTTAATGCCTGCTTTTTTCCGTCCGCACGCAGGCCGCCGTTCCGCCGCGACGGGTTTCCAGCTAGTGTCGCGCCGCACGCCGCTTCTGCCGGCGCGTGGCTTTCAGGGGCGCGGGCGGCAACTCGCGGACGAGGCGGCAGCGGACTCGGAGCAGCGGCGATGTGGCGGGGCGCATACAAGAATCTCTACGTCCAGGTGCTGATCGCCGTGGCCATCGGCATCACCCTGGGCCACTACGAGCCGCAGCTCGGCGCGCAGATGAAGCCGTTCGCCGACGGCTTCATCAACCTCGTGAAGATGGTCATCGGCCCGGTCATCTTCGTGACCATCGTCGTCGGCATGGCGCACATGGGCGACCTGCGCCATTCGGGCCGCATCGGCATCAAGGCGCTGATCTATTTCGAAGTGCTCACGACGCTCGCGCTGATCGTCGGCCTGGTCGTGGCCAACGTCGCACAGCCCGGCGCCGGCATGACCCTGCAGCCCGGCGACCTCGATCCGAAGAAGACCGCCGACTACGTCGTGGCTGCGAAGGAACAGACCTTGGCGGCCTTCCTGCTCGGCATCATCCCGAAAAGCCTGGTCTCGGCCTTCGTCGACAACAATCTGCTGCAGGTGCTGCTCGTCGCCGTGCTGTTCGGCATCGCGATGACGCGCAGCGGCAGCGCCGGCCGGCGCGTGCTCGACCTGCTCGAAGAACTGTCGCAGGTGCTGTTCAAGATCGTCGCCATCGTCATGCGCGCCGCGCCGATCGGCGCATTCGGCGCGATGGCGTTCGCGATCGGCAAGTTCGGCCTGGGCATGCTCGTTTCGCTGGGCTGGCTGCTGCTCTGCGTCTATGCGACCTGCTTCGTGTTCGTGTTCGGCGTGCTCAACCTCGTCGCGTACGCATCGGGTTTTTCGCTGTGGCGCTTCCTCGTCTTCATCCGTCGCGAAATCGTGCTCGTTGCGGGCACGTCGTCGTCCGAGTCGGCGCTGCCACGCCTGCTCGTGCGGCTTGAGCAGGCCGGCTGCGATCGTTCGGTGGTCGGGCTCGTGCTGCCGACCGGCTATTCCTTCAATCTCGACGGCACCTGCATCTATCTGACGATGGCCGCGATCTTCATCGCGCAGGCCGTCGGCGTGTCGCTGACCCTGCACGACGAACTCGTGCTGCTCGGCGTGCTTCTGCTGACTTCCAAGGGCGCGGCCGGCGTGACCGGTGCGGGCCTGACCACCTTGATCGCAACCCTGGGCGCGCTCAGCGGCAAGGTGCCTGTCGAAGGCGTCGCGCTCGTCGTCGGCGTGGATCGCTTCATGTCCGAGGCGCGCGCGGTCACCAACGTCATCGGCAACGGCGTCGCGACGATGGTCGTCGCGCGCTGGGAAGGGCTGCGCGACGATGCGAAGATGCATGCCGCGTTCGCGGCCGGTCCCGGGGACGATCTGCCCGCGGCCACGACCGCGACCGCCTGAGCCGGCCCGGAACTTGAATCCCCGCCGTGCCGCCCTCATGCTGCGCGGCATCGCCGGCGTCCTGCCGGTCATTCCCCGCCCGCATCGGGCCCTATTCCGAGGAAACTCATGCAGATTGCCGAGCGCCGCGTCGCCGCGTTTCACTACACCCTGACCAACGACAAGGGCGAGGTCATCGATTCGTCCGAAGGCCGCGAGCCGCTGGTCTACCTGCACGGCGTCGGCAACATCGTGCCGGGTCTGGAGCGCGAGATGAGCGGCAAGAAAGCCGGTGACAGCTTCAACGTCGTCGTCGCGCCCGAGGAAGGCTACGGCGTACATCATGCGCAGCTGATCCAGCAGGTGCCGCGCGAAGCGTTCCAGGGCGTCGACACGATCGAGCCCGGCATGCAGTTCCATGCCAACGGCCCGCAGGGCCCGATGACCGTGACGGTGGCCGCGGTCGACGGTGAAATGGTCACGATCGACGGCAACCATCCGCTGGCCGGACAGGCCCTGCACTTCGCGATCGAGATCACCGGCGTGCGCGATGCGAGCCCCGAGGAAATCCTGCACGGCCATGTGCACGGCGCCGGCGGGCATCAGCACTGAGCGTCCGAGGAGACCTTGGCAGCGCGGCTCCCAGACCCTGCCGCTTGTCTCCACAACCCTGCCGGATGCTCGCGTAGCAAGTGTCCGACCGCCCTCAAGGGGCTCTACGAAACAGATTCGTATCTCCCTTGGTTTGCCGGGGCGGCCCCCAGGTTAGGATTGCGGGCATGCTGATTTCGCTTCAGGTCTGCCGATCACTCCGACGAGGTGCAGTCATGACTACGGCTTACGATTTTTCCGCAACCACGCTGGCCGGCGACGAGCAGCCGCTCAAGACCTACAAGGGCAAGGCGCTGCTGATCGTCAACGTCGCGTCCAAGTGCGGTTTCACGCCGCAGTACAGCGGGCTGGAAGCCCTGTACCGCAAGCACAAGGACGAAGGGCTCGTCGTGCTCGGCTTTCCCTGCGACCAGTTCGGCCATCAGGAGCCCGGCGACGCCGACGAGATCCGCAATTTCTGTTCGCTGAACTACGACGTCAGCTTTCCGATGTTCGCCAAGATCGACGTCAACGGCGACAGGGCGCATCCGCTGTACAAGTGGCTGAAGAGCGAAAAGGCCGGTTTTCTCGGCACGGAAGGCGTGAAATGGAACTTCACCAAGTTCCTCGTCGACCGCCACGGCCAGGTCGTCAAGCGCTACGCGCCGACCGACACGCCGGAGAAGATCGAGAAGGATCTCGGCAGCGTGCTCGGCTGAAGCAAATTCCTTACGGATGAAAAAGGCGGCCCCGGGGCCGCCTTTTTCGTTTGCAGCGGCCGGAATTCAGGCGCTTTCGAACCCGTCGACGAAAATCCGTTCGGGCGCCGTGATCGTGATCGGTCCGTTCATGCCGACGTGGTTCTCGCAGTTGTAGTGCAGCGAGTTCGGCGCATCGGCCGGTACGACGAAGGTGATGTCGGTGGTGCCCACGGCGCCGTTGTTGGTCACACCGTTGTTGTAGAGAAAATTCGGCCCCGGCGCATTGATCGTGTTGATGTTGAACGGATGGATCGCGCTGACCCCGTTCAGATGGAACACGTAGGTACTGCCGCGCTGCAGGCTGATCGGCGGATTCGACTGGCCGTCGATGGTCCAGGACGTGGAGCCGCCGGCGCTGACCTGGAATGTCCGCGTGACACTTTGCGACTGCGCCGGCACGACGAACGCGGCGGGCACGACGGCGGCGAGCAGGAGAGACAGGCGGCGGGGCAGGGGCATGCGGTCGTCCTCGGGTCGGTTCCCGATTGGAGCAGATGCCGGCGGCCGCGGGAATAGCCCGCGGCCGCCGTGCCGGTCGCGTCGGCGCGACGCGCGGGCGTGCGCGCTTGCGCTACGGTTCGAAGCCGTTGGCGAAGATCGCATCCGCGTCGACGATCGTGATCGTGCCGTTCATGGCCGCGTGATTGCCGCAGTTGTAGTGCAGGCTGTCCGGCGCCGCAGCCGGCACGACGAAGGTGATGTCGGTGTCGCCGCTCGCGCCGTTGTTGGTCACGCCGACGTTGTAGCGCGCGCCGCTGCCGGTGGTGTTGGTCGTGTTGATGTTGAACGGATGTACGGCGCTCACGCCGCTGAGGTCGAAGATGTAGGTGCGGCCGCGCTCCAGCGTCAGCGACGGGTTCGATTGACCGTCTATGGTCCAGGCGGAAAAGCTGCCGGCGCTGACGGCGAACGTCGTCGTCGCGCCCCGGGGCGCGGCGATCGCGGCGAGCGGCAGGAACAGGGCGAGTACGGCGAGGGAGCGCAGGCTATTCATCGTTGGAGCCTCTTCTTGGCGGGGAAATGACGCGCCGCGCGGCACGGGAGCCGCACCGGCGAAGGAACTGATCCGGGCGGCCGCAGCGAACACTGCGGCCGTCGGCTTGACGCGGCGTAAAGTGCGCGGCACCCACGCTGGACAAGCCGCCGCTTACGGCGCCGGCGGCGGCTGCCGACAATGCGCGCGGGCAACGGTGGAACAGGGCGGCGGACGATGCGGGCGATACGGAACAACGAGGCCGCGCAACGGCGCGGAGCGCGGCGTGTTTGACTTTCCGCCGTCGCCGCGTAGCGTGCGCGATCCCGAGGATCGCCTGGACCTGCCCGTGTCGGAAGATTTCGCCGGCCTGCTCACGACGTTCATGCGCCGCATCCGCGCCAGCGCCTCCGGCGTGGCGACCGAGATCGGCATGAGCCGCGAAGCCGTCAACAACTGGCGCCACGGCCTTTCGCTGCCGAACCGCAAGCATCGCCACAGGCTCGTCGACTGCGCGCGCTATCTGCGCCTGAGCGAGCAGGAGACCGACCGGCTGCTCAAGAGCGCCGGCTTCGAGCCCGAGTACCCGGTCGGCGGCCAGGCGCCGGACCAGCCGTACGCCGACTACGTCGCACGCCTGTTCGAGCGTCTGCAGCGGCTGGCGCCGTATCCGATCCTGATGCTGCTGAGCCAGGCCCACTGGGGGCAGCCGCCGTTCCGCGAATCGCTGCTGGCCACGGCGCGGCAGCTCTACGGCGACGCAGCCGTGCTGCACATCCGCCCGCCGTACAGCGTGGAAGCCGATGCGCGCGACTATTTCACGGCGCTCGGCGCGCAGTGCGGCTTCGCCGGCGTCGATTCGGATTTCGCGTTCGAGGCCGCGCTGGAGCGCCGCCTCGCCGCCGGCGAGCGCGTGTTCTGTCTGGTCAGCCGTTTCGAGCAGGGCGAGGCGCATCTGCGCGAGGCGCTGGCCGGCATCCTGCGCGGGCTCAGCGAGATGTACAGCGGCAAGCTGCATCTGCTGCTGTGCGGGGGCGAAGCGCTGGCCGAGCTCAAGTACCAGAGCGGCGACCTGTCGCTGCTCAACATCGCCAGCGTCGAGACCTGGCCCGACCCGGGCCCGGCCGAACTGCGCGCGCTGGCCGCGCGCCAGCTGCCGGCCGCCCAGGTCGACGCGGCGCTGCTGAGCCGGCTCGAACGCGACTGCGGCGGCCATCCGGCCCTGATCGACGAAGCCTTGCGCTGGCATGCCGTTCCTTCCACCTGGGATCAGCCCGATCTGTCTGAGTGCCTCGCCGGCAGCGCACGGTTGTGGGAGGGTTTCGTGCCGCTGCTGGCCGAGGCCGAGGCGCGGGCGCGCATCAGTGCGTGGCTGACCCAGGCCAGCCTGGGACGCGCTCAGCCCTACCTGATCGACCGGCTGCTGCGGCGGCTGTTCTGGGCCAACCTCGTGACCGCGCGGCCCGGCGCCGACGGCCTGCAGCTCGAATGGCGCTGCGAGGCCGTGCGCCGCGCCGGCCGTCAGGTCATCGCGGCCTGGAGCGACGCCGGCGCATGAGTCCGGCGCGCACGATCTGGCTGCGCCGTCTCGCGGTGGCTGCGGTGGCGCTGTTCGTCGGCAGCGCGTTGCTGCTGCCGCAGTGGAATCCGCTGCTGAGCCGCCTGACCGAGAGCCCCACCAATCTGGCCTGGCTCAGCAACGGCTGGTCGGAACTGCAGACCGCGCGCATGCATGTCACGGTGTATGCCTCGGAGCGTGACGAGTGGCCGTCGGATCTGGCCGAGGCCGGCGTACAGCCGCTGGGCGAGATCTTCGAGCTGTCGCTGCAGCCCAATGACCTCGTCGCCACCGTGCGCGCGACGCCGCGGCTGGATCGCGTGCTGCACGGACACCGCGTGATCCTGCATTGGGATCCGCAGAGCCAGCTCTGGAGCTGCCGCGCCGGCGACCCGCCGATTCCGGAGCGCTATCTGCCGGTGAACTGCCACAGCGAGGCCTCGTTGGTCGGCAATACGACGCGCTGGCTGGCCATCGTGCTCGTGCTGTCGCTGCTGGTCCTGCTCGCGCTCGCCGTGCTGCTGATCTGGCGTCATCCGCTGATCGCGCCGATCCAGCGCGAGCCGGCGCGGCTGCGCCGCCTGCCGCTGGCGCTGCTGCCGCGCGTGGATACGGCGCTGGGCTGGCTGCAGCGGCGCGAGGCGACCCTGGCCGCGGCCGGCGTGGCTGCGGCGGACTGGCAGGAGGCGCTGGGCTATGCGCGCCTGAATCCGTCCGCGCGGGCGCGGCTGCTCGCGCTGCGCGTGGCGGCGCGCTGCGCCGACAGCAGCGGCTGGAATCTGCCCGGCGCGGTCTACGAATGGACGTTTTCGGCCGAGATGCCGGTGTCGCTGGAGCGCTGCCTGGTCTGGCTGCCGCCCGCGTCCGTCGACGGCGCCCAGCTCGTACGCCATCTGCGCCAGGCGCAGACCGGTCTGGACGTGCTGCTGGTGTTCGTGCCGGATGCGGCGGCCGAGGCGCCGCTGCGCGTGCTCTGCGCCGACCGCGCCAACCTGTGCGTCTGTCTGGGCCCGGAAACGCAGACCGCCTGGCTGCTGGAGCGCGAAGCGCTGCCGGTGCTGCTGCGTGCGATGGCGCGACAGCTGCGTCTGACGCGGATCTCGCCTTATCAGACCCGCGGCGGCATCGCGCGTGCGTCGTCGTTCTTCGGCCGCGAGAGCCTGCTCGCGCGCGTGGTGCTGCGTGAGCCGTCGAACTATCTGCTGATCGGCGGCCGCCAGCTCGGCAAGACCAGCCTCATGAAGGCGATAGAGCGGCGCCTGCGCGAGCATCCGCAGCTGGCCTGCGTCTATGTGGTGCTGCGCGACCACCGGCTATTGCCGCGGCTGGCGGCGCAGAGCGGGCTGCCGCTGGACAGCGATCTGGAAACCATCGTTGCCGAGCTGCGCCGCCAGCACGGCGGCAAGCGCCTGCTGCTGCTGATCGACGAGGCCGATCCGTTCTTCCGCGCCGACGCGGCGCGCGACTATGCCGAGATCGCCGCGATGCGCGCGCTGTCCGAAGAAGGGCGCTGCCATTTCCTGCTCGCCGGCTTCTGGGATCTGTACGCCGCCGCGGCGCTGGACTACCAGTCACCGCTGCGCAATTTCGGCGAGGTCATCAAGGTGGGCGGGCTGGAGCCGGAGGCCTGCCGCGAGCTAGCGAGCGTGCCGCTGGCCGTGCTGAACCTGCGCTTCGCCGACCCCACCCTGATCGAGCGCGTCGTCGCGCAGAGCGGCCGGCGCGCCAATCTGATCGCGATCCTGTGCCAGGAATGCCTGGAATCGCTGGAGCAGGGCGCCGCGGCGATCCAAGCCGGCGACGTCGAGCGCGCGCTGGCCTCGCAAGCCGTACTCGACGCGCTGGCCGGCTGGGGCCGGCTCAGCCATGACGAGGCCGCCTCGCGTCTGGACCGGGTCATCGTCTATCGCGTCGCGGCCCAGGGCTGGACCAGCCTGGCCGACCTGGTCGCGCTGCTGCGCCCGCGGACCTCCCCGGACGTGGAGAGCCTGCGCCGCTCGCTGGCGCGGCTGCAGCTGGCCTATGTGCTCGATCGCAGCGGCGAGCGCTTCGTCTTCGCCGTGCCGCTGTTCGCGCGCCAGTTCGAGGCCGCCGAGATCCCGGTGCTGCTGGAGGAGGAACTGCGCCGGCTCGGCTGAGTCGGCCCTGCGCGGCCGCATCCCGTGCTTCGGAATCCGCCGGAAAAACGCCGTCGGCACGCCTTTCGCGCCGGGCTGCGCCTGCCCGCGATCCCGTCAGATGCCGGCGTTGCCGGCATTTCGTCGTCCGCGGGACCCGGGGCGATTCAGGCAACCGCGGATCGGCGCTGTCCTCGACAACAAAAACGCTCAGAAACAAGGGCTTCCGAAACCCGGGATCCCACGTTCTGTGGTAAGCTTGCGCGTTATTTTCGGCGCCCGTCCGGCAAGATGGGCCGCATGGCAGCAAGCGTCAGAACCCTGGAATCCCGATGGCGGAACTAGCCAAAGAAGTCATACGCGTCAATATCGAAGACGAGATGCGGCAGAGCTATCTCGATTACGCGATGAGCGTGATCGTCGGCCGCGCCCTGCCGGACGTCCGCGACGGCCTCAAGCCGGTGCACCGGCGCGTGCTCTACGGCATGTACGAGGTCAACAACTTCTGGAACCGTCCGTACGTCAAGTGCGCGCGCATCGTCGGCGACGTGATGGGTAAATACCATCCGCACGGCGACGCGTCGATCTACGACACGCTCGTGCGCATGGCGCAGGACTTCTCGCTGCGCTATCCGCTGATCGACGGCCAGGGCAACTTCGGTTCGATCGACGGCGACGCCGCCGCGGCGATGCGCTACACCGAGTGCCGCCTCGATCGCCTCGCTTCCGAACTGACAGCGGACATCGACAAGGAAACCGTCGACTTCCAGCCGAACTACGACGAGAAGGAGTTCGAGCCGACGGTACTGCCCACGCGCGTGCCGAACCTGCTGATCAACGGCTCGGCCGGCATCGCCGTCGGCATGGCGACGAACATTCCGCCGCACAACATCAGCGAAGTCATCGACGCGACCATCGCGCTGATCGACGATCCCGAACTGGGCATCGACGATCTCATGCGCTACGTGACCGGTCCGGACTTTCCGACCGCCGGCATCATCAACGGCGCCTCGGGCATCGTCGAGGCCTACAAGACCGGGCGCGGCCGCATCCTCGTGCGCGCCAAGACCGAGATCGAGACCGAGGCCAACGGCCGCGAGACGATCGTGGTCACCGAACTGCCGTATCAGGTCAACAAGGCGCGGCTGATCGAGAAGATCGCCGAGCTGCACAAGGAAAAGAAGATCGAGGGCATTTCGCCCGACGGCCTGCGCGACGAGTCCGACAAGGACGGCATGCGCATCGTCATCGAAGTGCGCAAGGACACGATGGCCGACGTGCTGCTGAACAACCTGTTCCAGCAGACCCAGCTGCAGGTGACCTTCGGCATCAACATGGTCGCGCTCGTCGACGGCCAGCCGCGCCTGCTCGGCCTGAAGGAAATCCTCGAAGCGTTCATCCGCCACCGCCGCGAAGTCGTCACGCGGCGCACGATCTTCGAACTGCGCAAGGCCCGCGCCCGCGCGCACATCCTCGAAGGCCTGACCGTCGCGCTCGCGAACATCGACGAGATGATCGAGCTGATCAAGACGTCCGCATCGCCGCAGGTCGCCAAGGAACGCCTGCTGGCCAAGCGCTGGGAGCCGGGTCTCGTGCGCGCGCTGCTCGATGCGGCCGGCGCCGACGCGTCGCGTCCGGAAGACCTCGACGCGAACGCCGGCCTCGGCGCCGACGGCTATCAGCTGTCGGAAGTCCAGGCCAAGGAAATTCTCGAGATGCGCCTGAACCGCCTGACCGGGCTGGAACAGGACAAGCTGACCGACGAATACCGGCAGCTGCTCACGACCATCGCCGGACTGATCGAGATCCTGTCCGATCCGGCCGTGCTGCTCGCGCTGATCCGCGGCGAACTCGTCGAGGTCAAGGAAGCCTATGGCGACGAACGCCGCACGGTGATCCAGCACAGCCAGGAAGACCTCGACGTGCTCGACCTGATCGAGCCCGAGGACGTGGTCGTCACCCTGTCGCATACGGGCTACGTCAAGCGTCAGCCGATCAGCACCTACCGCGCGCAGAAGCGCGGCGGCAAGGGCCGTTCGGCCACCGCCGTCAAGGAAGAGGACTTCGTCGCCCAGGTCTGGATCGTCAACACGCACGACACCCTGCTGACGTTCACGAGCGCCGGTCGCGTGTTCTGGCAGAAGGTCTACCAGATTCCCGACGCCGGTCCGAATTCGCGCGGCAAGCCCATCGTCAACCTGCTGCCGCTGGAGCCCGACGAGAAGATCCAGGCCGTGCAGTCGGTGCGCGAGTTCCCCGAGGACCGCTACGTGTTCTTCGCGACGCGCCAGGGCACCGTCAAGAAGACTTCGCTGGCCGACTATTCGCGTCCGCGCGCCAACGGCATCCGCGCGATCGACCTCGATGAAGGCGACGGCCTCGTCGGCGTCGCGCTGACCGACGGTGCGCGCGACGTGCTGATGTTCGCCTCCAACGGCAAGGCCGTGCGCTTCGCCGAGGACGAGGTGCGGCCGATGGGCCGCGTCGCCCACGGCGTGCGCGGCATGAAGCTGACCGACGGCGCCGAGGTCGTCTCGCTGATCGCCGTCGACGGCGAAGGCGACATCCTGACCGCGACCGAGCGCGGCTACGGCAAGCGCACGCCGCTGGAGGAATACCCGCGCAAGGGCCGCGGTACGCAGGGCGTCATCGCGATCCAGTGCTCGGGCCGCAACGGCGCGCTCGTCGCGGCCGTGCAGCTCGACGACGCGCACGAGCTCATGCTCGTGTCCAACCAGGGCACTCTCGTGCGCACGCGCGCCGCGGAGATCGCCCGCGTCGGCCGCAACACCCAGGGCGTGACCCTGATCCGTCTGCCCGAGAACGAGGCGCTGACCAGCGTCGTCGGACTGGCGCTGATCGGCGGCGAGGACGAAGGCGAGGGCGAGACCGACGAGCCGGCGACGCCGTCTGTCGGGACCGATGCGGCCGATGCCGGGACGGCGCCGGAACAGCCCGCGCACGACGCGGACGCGGAAACGCCGTAAGCCGGCGACTGCACCGGACTTGCGGTGCCGCAACGAAAAAAACCCGCGGTGTGAGCCGCGGGTTTTTTGTTCGACGCAGCGGTGGGGGTTGCCGCGGATCAGACGCCCAGGGTTTCCAGCATGGCCGAAGCTCCGGACACCTTGAACTCGCCGGGTGCCTCGACCTTGAGCGCCTTGACCACGCCGTCCTCGGCGTACAGCGCGAAGCGCTTGGAGCGCAGGCCCATGCCGAATGCGGTCGCGTCCATTTCCAGGCCCAGCGCACGGGCCAGGTTGGCGTTGCCGTCGGCGAGCATGATCAGCGCCTCGGGCACGTGCTGCTCCTTGGCCCAGGCCTTCATGACGTAGGCGTCGTTGACCGCCATGCAGGCCACGTCGATGCCGCGATTCTGGAATTTTTCAAAATTTTCCACATAGCCGGGCAGGTGCTTGGCCGAGCAGGTCGGCGTGAACGCGCCCGGCACCGAAAACAGCAGCACCTTGCGGCCGGCGAAGATCTCGTCGGTGGTGATGGCCTGGACGCCGTCCTTGATCACGTTGAGCGTGATCGACGGAATGCGGGCGCCGACTTCGATGGTCATGCGATACCTCGGTAGCGAGCGGAGAGGGGGCCGATCATAGCCCTTCCAACCGGCCGCGCCAGCGGCGTCGCCGCCGTTCCGGCGCTGCGGCGAACCGCCGCGGCCGGCGCAGATGCGGCGGCATGGCGGCTTCCCTTGAAAGCAATTGGACGGCACCTATCTACCGAGCCATGGCGCGATGGCCGCGCCGCACCCATTCGAGGAGGCAGTCATGAGTTTTCCGCGCAATTACCGTTGGAACGTGCCGTCGGGCTTTCAGGACGAGATCAAGCAGGCGTTCGAGCGCCTGTTCAACGCCGAGGAAGCCGACCAGTCCAACGTCGTCACCAGCCAGTGGACGCCGCGCGTGGACATTCGCGAGGAAGACAAGCGTTTCGTGATCCTGGCCGACGTGCCCGGGGTCGATCCGGCCGCGATCGAGATCCAGATGGACAAGGGCATTCTGTCGATCAAGGGCGAGCGCAAGAACGACGCCGGCGAGCAGGGCGGCAAGCTGAGCCGCAGCGAACGCGCGCAGGGCACGTTCTACCGCCGCTTCGCGCTGCCCGACAGCGCCGATGCCGACGGCATCACCGCGAGCGGCAAGCTCGGCGTACTGGAAATCTCCATTCCGAAGCGCCCGGAAAGCTCGCCGCGCCGCATCAACATCGCGGCGAACTGAGCACGCCCGCCGATGAGCCGGTGAATTTCTGATTCCGTCGGAGTCCGGCTCCGCTATCCAGCGCCCGTGGCGGAGCAGTCCGCCGCGGGCCTGTTCGTTTGGCGGCCGGGCGATTACTGTTGCACGGCTCGCCCGGACTGCAGTGCCGCCCGGGCCGACCGAAACCGTCAGGTAGACCGCATGCAGTTCAAGGATTACTACGAGACCTTGGGCGTGAAGCCCGATGCGAGCGACGCGGAGCTCAAGAGCGCGTTCCGCAAGCTTGCGCGCAAATACCACCCCGACGTCAGCAAGGAAGCCGGCGCCGAAGACAAGTTCAAGGCCGTCAACGAGGCCTACGAAGCGCTCAAGGACCCGGAGAAGCGCCGTGAGTACGACGCCCTGCGCGCACGCGGCTACAAGCCCGGCGACGAATTCCAGCCGTCGCCAGATTTCGGCGGCTTCGGCGGTTTCAGCGGCGGCGCCGGCGGAAACGGCGGCGAAGGCTTCAGCGACTTCTTCGAGTCGCTGTTCGGCCGCAGTGGCGCGCGCGCCAACACCGGACCGCGCCGCGGCCAGGATCTGCGCGCGCATGCGGCCATTGACCTGGAAACCGCATTCACCGGCGGCACGCAGCGGCTGGAACTCAACGGTGAAAAGCTCGACGTGACGATTCCGCCGGGCATCCTGCCGGGCCAGACCATACGGCTGCGCGGCAAGGGCTATCCGGGCCGCAACGGCGGGCCGGCCGGCGACGTACTGCTGGAGATCCAGCTGCGGCCGCATCCGCGCTTCCAGCTCGACGGTCGCGACGTCACGGTCAAGCTCGCGATCACGCCCTGGGACGCGGCGCTTGGCGCCACGGTCAAGGTGCCGACCTTGGCCGGCGAGGTCGATCTGAAGATTCCGGCCGGTTCCGATTCCGGTCGCAAGATGCGCCTCAAGGGCCGCGGCATGCCCGGCGCCGAGGGCGGCGACCAGTACGTCGTGCTCGACGTGCGCGCGCCGGCGGTCCACAGCGAAGCGCAGCGCGAAGCCTATGTGCGCCTGCGCGAGGCATTCGGCGGCTGAGTTCCCTCATCAGCAGCAGCGTCGCCGCGGAGCCCGGCGCAAGGCGCGCCGGGCGCGAGGAAGCGCAGAAACGGCGAAGGGAGCCGCGAGGCTCCCTTCGTGCGTTGGGCGTGGTTTGCTGCGGAGGGTCTACTTCGGCAGCAGCTCGTTGATGACCTTGGTCAGCTCGGCCTCGTTGATCGGCTTCGTCACGTAGGCCTTGGCGCCCTGGCGCATGCCCCAGACCTTGTCGGTTTCCTGGTCCTTGGTCGTCACGAGGATGATCGGAATGTGGCTGGTCTTGGCTTCGCGCGAGATCGTGCGCGTGGCCTGGAAGCCGTTCAAGTTCGGCATGACCACGTCCATGAGGATCAGGTCGGGAATCTCACGCTTGGCGACTTCGACTCCGGCGGCGCCGTCTTCGGCCGTGATGATCTCGTGGCCCATTTTCTCGACGATGCGCTTGAGGCCCAGCAGCTGCGACTGGGAATCGTCGACGATAAGAATTCGCGCCATGGTTGCTCTGTCACCCCTGTAGGCCGCGATGCGGCCGGATCATTCTACCGGCGGGCGATGACTTGGCAACAGCAAGCGCCCGGCCGCGTTCTTGTCGGATACGTCGCCGCCGAGGCGGGCTGGTCTGGCCTGGGACTGACGTCAGCCGATGTTTACCAGAGTTCGGCCCAGCGAGCCACCGGCCAGCATGCCGTCGAACACGCCTGGCAGCCCGTCCAGATCGACTTGGCGCGTGCAGATCGTTTCCAGGGTGTCGGGCTTCCAGTCGCTGGCCAGACGTTCCCAGATGCGCTCGCGCGTGGGACGCGCCGTGCCGGCCGACGCGATGCCGAGCAGGCTCACGCCGCGGATGATGAAGGGCATGACCGTCGTGGCGAGATCGTGACCGGCGGCCAGGCCGCAGCTCGCGATGTTGCCGTAGGGATGGATCACGCGCGTGAGGCCGGCGAGCATTTCGCTGCCGACATTGTCGATCGCGCCGGCCCAGCGGCTGGTTTCCAGCGGACGCTGGCCCCAGTGCAGATCCTTGCGCGCGATGCACTGGCGTGCGCCCAGGCCGATCAGCCAGTCGAACTGTTCGATCTTGCCGGTGATCGCATGCGCCTCGTAGCCGGCCTTGGCGAGGATCGCGATCGCAAGCGAGCCCACGCCGCCGCTGGCGCCGGTCACGACGATCGGGCCCTGGTCCGGGTGCTGCTCGTTCTGTTCCATGCGATACAGCGACAGCGCGGCCGTGAAGCCGGCCGTGCCGAGGATCATGCTCTCGCGCAGGGTCAGTCCCGACGGCAGCGGAATGGTCCACTGCGCGGGCAGCCGCGCGTATTCGGCATAGCCGCCGTCGCGCGTCTCGCTGAGGCCCGAGCCGGTGCAGAGCACGGCGTCGCCTTCGCGAAAGCGGGCATCGGTGGAGGCGACGACGTAGCCGGCGACGTCGATGCCGCCGTTCATCGGGTAGTGGCGCAGGATCTTGCCCTTGCCGGTGCCGGCCAGCGCGTCCTTGTAGTTGACGCTGGAGTGGGCGACCTTGATGACGACCTCGCCCGGCGACAGCTGCTCGAGGCCCAGCGATTCGAGCCCGGCGCGATAGCCCTGCGCGTCGTTGTGGATGCGGAAGGCGCGAAAGGAAGCGGCGATGGACATGAGGTC
Organism: Lysobacteraceae bacterium SCN 69-320; assembly: GCA_001725155.1. Taxonomy (GTDB): domain Bacteria; phylum Pseudomonadota; class Gammaproteobacteria; order Xanthomonadales; family Rhodanobacteraceae; genus Tahibacter. Next base: position 40,856 of record MEFP01000006.1, read on the forward strand.
GGTCCCGGCGGTGAAGTAGTCGTCTAGTTTGCGAGACTCGCGCGGCCGGTACAAATCGCCGCATCGTCGCCGATGGCTGCGGCAGCTTGCACCCTGCCGCGATGTCGCAATGGGCTCACGACGCCGACGCGGCGCTGTCGGATTCGAGCAGCACGATGGCCGACATGCGCCGGCCCGCCTCGACCTTGCGCCGCGGCTGGAACCACGACAGCACGCGCCATAGCCAGGCCGCTGCGGGTTTGCGATTCAGGCGCCAGGCCTCGTCCCAGGTCGAGCGGAATTCGGCCTCGCGCCAGCCGAAGGGCGCGAAGAACGCGGTGCCCTCGCGCGGACCGAAGCGGAACGGTGCATTGCCCTGCTGCACGGCGTGGCCCCAGCTGTTGGCGACATAGCGCAACAGCGCCGGCGAGGCGAGATCGGCCAGCCACCAGCGCGCCTGCACGACGTCGTGCAGATCGCGTGCGAGCGCGGCGACGTCGTCGGCCTCCAGATAGATCAGCAACCCCTCGGTGATCACGAGCACCGGCCCTTCCGTCGCGGCCTGCGCGAACACCTCGCGGCGGCGCTGCGTGTCGCGCAGGTCGGCGGCGATGAATTCGAGGCGGCAGCGCGGCGTTTCCTGCGCCATGTGCTCGCGGAAATAATCGACCATCTCGGGCATGTCGACGTGCAGCCAGCGCAGATCGGCCGGCAGATCCAGGCGATACGGACGTGCATCGAGACCGGCGGCGAGGTTCAGTACGGTCCTGGCACCGGTTGCGACGCAGCGCTGCAGGATCTCGTCCATGACGGTCACGCGCACGACCAGCGGCCAGGCCATGGAGCGGCCGTTCGGCATGGCCTTGACGATGGCCTCGCCGCGCGCGCCGCCGAGACGGCGCGCATACGGATCGTGGAACAGCGCGTCGGACCGGTCGCTTTCCATCGCGCGATAGATCGCGACCCAGAGCGCGGTGTCGGAGACGTTGCGGATCGGCGATGCTTCGCTCATGGGCGTCTCCGGTGCGGGAAGCTGGCCGCCATTGTGGCTCAAGCGTCATCGGGTTGCCGCAGCGGCTTCTCGCCTCCGCTGCGCGGTGCCGGCGGCAACGGTTCAAGCATCGGGTCGACTGCATCCGCATGGGCGGCGCAGAACCCGAAAATGCCGAACGCCGGCACTGCCGGCGTTCGGTGGTGTTGCGACGAACGCTGCCGGCGCGGACGTCCCGCGCCGGCAGCGAGGTTCAGTTCGCCTTGTGGATCGCGCGCTTGTCGACCGCGAGCGCGGCTTCGTGCACGGCTTCCGACAGGGTCGGATGCGCGTGGCAGATGCGCGCGAGGTCTTCGGCCGAGCCCTTGAACTCCATCGCGACGACGGCTTCGTGGATCATTTCCGAGACGCAGGCGCCGACCATGTGCACGCCGAGCAGGCGGTCGGTGTCGGCATGGGCGATGATCTTGACCATGCCGGCGGTCTCGTTCATCGCGACGGCGCGGCCGATCGCGGCGAACGGGAACGAACCGGTGCGGTAGGGCACGCCCTCGGCCTTGAGCTGTTCCTCGGTCTTGCCGACCCAGGCGATTTCCGGCTCGGTGTAGATGACCCACGGCACGGTGTCGAGATTGACGTGCCCGGCGCGGCCGGCGATGAGCTCGGCCACGGCGATGCCCTCCTCGGACCCCTTGTGCGCCAGCATCGGGCCGCGCACGCAGTCGCCGACGGCCCAGACGCCGTCCACGCCGGTGTGGCAGTGTTCGTCGACGACGACGCGGCCGCGCTCGTCGAGCTTGACGCCGGTGCCTTCGGCCAGCACGCCGGCCGTGGCGGCGCGACGGCCGACCGCGACGAGCAGCTTGTCGACGACGAGGGTCTGTTCGCCCTTGGCGTCGGTATAGGTCAGATGCACTTCGCTGCCCTTGATCTCGGCCTTGCCGAGCTTGGCGCCGAGGCGGATGTCCAGACCCTGCTTCTTGAATTCGCGCGCGGCGGCCTTGGCGATGTCCTGGTCGGCCGCGGCGAGGAAGTCGGGCAGGGCCTCGAGGATGGTGACCTCGGCGCCGAGGCGCTTCCAGACGCTGCCGAGTTCCAGGCCGATCACGCCGGCGCCGATGACGCCGAGACGTTTGGGCGTGCTGTCGAGGTCCAGTGCGCCGGCGTTGTCGACGATGTGCTTGCCGTCGAACTTCGCGAACGGCAGCTCGATCGGCACCGAGCCCACGGCGATGATGACGTTGGTGCCGCTGATCTCCGACACGCTGCCGTCCTGGGCCTTGATCGAAACGACGCGGCCGGGCTTGAGCGTGGCGAAGCCCGCGAACGGCGTGACCTTGTTCGCCTTGAACAGCATCGCGATGCCGCCGGTGAACTGTTTGACGATCTTGTCCTTGCGCCCGACCATGGCGCCGACGTCGATCGTCGGGTTCGCCGCCGAGATGCCGTGCACGGCGAAGTTGTGGGTCAGGTTGTGGAACTGCTTGGACGAGTCCAGCAGCGCCTTGGACGGGATGCAGCCGACGTTGAGGCAGGTGCCGCCGAGGGCCGGCTTGCCGTCCTTGCCGATGAAGGCGTCGACGCAGGCGGTCTTGAGGCCGAGCTGTGCGGCGCGGATCGCGGCCACGTAGCCGGCCGGGCCGGCGCCAATCACTACGACGTCAAATTGTTCGCTCATCTTGGGTTCCCGGGGAGATGTTCAGTGTCGGCATCTGCCGGCGCGAGGCCCCGTCTGCAAGGGGCGGGATCCGACGCCGGTGCGGCCGTTTCAGTCGGCGGCCGCCGGCGGCAGCTGCGCGGCGAGCTTCTGCAGGTAGTCGCCGTGCGTGGCGAACAGCGTCTTGGCCTTCTCGAGCGTCGCTAGGCAGTTGTCCTTGGTCGGATTGTGATCGACCTCGCTCGGCGCTTCGGACTTGAGCTGGTAATGCGCCAGCACGCGCTGCATGGCCAGCGCGATCGGCGACTCGGTCAGTTCGCGGTAGGCGCTGCTGAATTCCTTGTGCTCGTAGTCGCAGTTGCCGATGTCGATCGTCGACAGCGCATCGAACTGCCGGAGGATCTCGACCACGCGGGCACGGTCCGCCTCGCCGGGCGCCGCGGTCGCGGCGCCGGCGAGGCCGAGCAGGGCAAGCAGCAGCGTCGCGCGCATGCTCAGAGGCCCAGCAGCATCTTGGCCGGGTTTTCCAGCTGGTTCTTGATGTCGACGAGGAACAGCACCGCATCCTTGCCGTCGATGATGCGGTGGTCGTAGGACAGCGCGACGTACATCATCGGCGCGGCGACGACCTGGCCGTTCTCGACGATCGCGCGGTCCTTGATCGCATGCATGCCGAGGATGGCGCTCTGCGGCGGATTGACGATCGGCGTGGAGAACAGCGAGCCGAAGGTGCCGCCGTTGGTGATCGTGAACGTGCCGCCGGCCAGATCGTCGAGGGTCAGGCCGCCTTCGCGCGCCTTCTTGGCGTAGCTCGCGATCTGCTTCTCGACGTCGGCGAAGCTCATGTTCTGCGCGTCGCGCAGCACCGGCGTGACGAGGCCCTTGTCGGTGGACACGGCGACGGAGATGTCCTGGTAGCCGTGATAGATGATGTCGCTGCCGTCGACCGAGGCGTTGATGATCGGATGGCGCTTGAGCGCTTCGCAGGCAGCCTTGACGAAGAAGCTCATGAAACCGAGCTTGATGCCGTGCGTCTTCTCGAACTGTTCGACCAGTTCCTTGCGCATGGCCATGACCTTGCCGAGGTTGATCTCGTTGAACGAGGTCAGCATGGCGATGGAGTTCTTCGACTGCATCAGGCGCTCGGCGATCTTGGAGCGCATGCGCGTCATCGTCACGCGCTCTTCCGGACGCGCGCCCGGCGTCGGCCTGGCGGCCGGCGCAGCAGCGGCGGGGGCCGCGGCCGGCGCGGTCTGGCCGCCCGAACGCATGAAGTTGACGAGGTCTTCCTTGGTCACGCGGCTGTCGCGGCCGGTGCCGGCGACGTTGGCCGGGTCGATCGCGTTCTCGCTCGCGACGCGGCGGCCGGCCGGCGACAGCTCGTCGACCTTCGCGCCCGGCGCGGCGGCGGCCGGAGCCGCGGCCTTCGGCGCGGCAGCGGCCGGCGCGGCGGCGCTGGCGGTAGGAGCGGCCGCGACGGCGCCTTCCTCGATCACCGCGATGACTTCCTGCGAATTCACCGTGTCGCCGCTCTGGCGACGGATTTCCTTGAGCACGCCGTCGGCCGGCGCCGGCACTTCGAGCACGACCTTGTCGGTTTCCAGATCGACCAGGTTCTCGTCGCGCTTGACCGCATCGCCGGCCTTCTTGTGCCAGGTCGCGATGGTCGCGTCGGAAACGGATTCGGGCAGGACCGGGACTTTGACTTCGATGGTCATTTTTCTTACTCCGAGGCGTGATCAGTGCCGATCGGCGCGACCAGCGCCTGCTCGACCAGGGCCGCCTGTTCGGCGACGTGGGTGTTGTGATGGCCGCAGGCCGGTGCCGGCGAGCGCGCGCGGCCGGCATAGCTGAGGCTGTGCTCCGCGCCGAGGCAGGCGCGCAGGTGGTGCTGGATCTGGTACCAGGCGCCCTGGTTCATCGGTTCTTCCTGGCACCAGACGACTTCCTTGGCCGTCGCGTACTTCGCGATCTCGGCCTTGACCTCGCTGCGCGGGAACGGATAGAGCTGCTCGACGCGCACGATCGCGACGTCGCCGATGCCGCGCTTCTCGCACTCGTCGACGAGATCGAAATAGACCTTGCCCGAGCACAGCACGACGCGGCGCACGGCCTGGCCGGCCTTGGCGGTGGAGTCGCCGATGACGAGCTGGAAGCGGCCGCCGGACAGATCCTCGAGCGAAGACACGGCGAGCTTGTGGCGCAGCAGCGACTTCGGCGTCATGACGACGAGCGGCTTGCGGCAGTCGCGCACGAGCTGGCGGCGGATCATGTGGAAGGCCTGCGCCGGCGTCGTCGGCACGCAGACCTGCATGTTGTTCAGCGCGCACAGCTGCAGGAAGCGCTCCAGGCGCGCCGACGAATGCTCCGGACCCTGGCCTTCGTAGCCGTGCGGCAGGAACAGCGCGAGGCTGGACAGGCGGCCCCACTTCGCTTCGCCGGAACTGATGAACTGGTCGATGACGACCTGGGCACCGTTGGCGAAGTCGCCGAACTGGCCTTCCCAGATCACCAGCGTGTTCGGCTCGGAAGTCGTGAAGCCGTACTCGAACGCCATGACAGCTTCTTCGCTGAGCACCGAGTCGATGACCTCGACATTGGCGCCGGCGCGCAGATGGGCCAGCGGCAGGTAGGTGCCATCGGTCTTCTGGTCGTGCAGTACCGCGTGGCGGTGGAAGAAGGTGCCGCGGCCGACGTCCTGGCCGACGACGCGCAGGTCGTGGCCTTCGGCGATCAGGGTCGCGTAGGCGAGATTCTCGGCGAAGCCCCAGTCCAGCGGCTGCTGGCCGGCGGCCATCTTCGCGCGGTCGTCGTAGATCTTGGCCACGCGCGGATGCAGCACGAGGTCGGCCGGCAGGTTCAGCAGGCTCTGGCTCAGCGCGACGAGCTTGTCCTTGGCCACGCCGGTGTCGTACGGCGCGTCGAGACGGCCGTCGATGAACTTGGACCAGTCCAGCGCGTAGGGATCCTTGAAGTCCGGATCGAGCTCGGCTACCGGCTGACCGGCTTCGAGCTTCCTGCGATAGCCCTCGACCAGCGCCTGCGCGTCGCCGTCCCGGATGACGCCCGCGGCCAGCAGCTTCTGCGCGTACAGCTCGCGCGGGGTCTGGCGCGCGCGGATGATCTGGTACATGACCGGCTGGGTCGCGGCCGGCTCGTCGGCTTCGTTATGGCCGTGGCGGCGGTAGCAGACCAGGTCGATGACGACGTCGCGCTTGAACTTCTGGCGGTAGTCGAAGGCCAGCCGCGCGACGAACAGCACGGCTTCGGGATCGTCGCCGTTCACGTGGAACACCGGTGCGTTGACCATCTTGGCCACGTCGGTGCAGTAGTAAGTGCTGCGCGCGTCCTGCGGGTTGGACGTCGTGAAACCGACCTGGTTGTTGATGACGATGTGCACCGTGCCGCCGACCGCGAAACCGCGCGCCTGCGACATGTTGAACAGTTCCATGACCACGCCCTGGCCGGCGAAGGCCGCGTCGCCGTGGATCAGCACCGGCATGACCTGGCCGCGTTCCGTGTCGCCGCGGCGCGTCTGCCGCGCGCGTACCGAACCGGCGACGACCGGGTCGACGATTTCCAGATGCGAGGGATTGAAGGCCAGGGCCAGATGCACCGTATGGCCGGTGGTCTTTATGTCGGCCGAGAAGCCCATGTGGTACTTCACGTCGCCGGAATGGGCCGGGTCGTCGGGATGGTCGAACTTGCCCTCGAACTCGGCGAACAGCTTCTGCGGCGCCTTGCCCAGGGTGTTGACGAGCACGTTCAGGCGGCCGCGGTGGGCCATGCCGATGACCATGTCCTTGACGCCGTCGGCGCCGCTCTGGCGCACGAGCTCGTCCACGAGCGGGATCAGGCTGTCGCCGCCTTCGAGCGAGAAGCGCTTCTGGCCGACGTACTTCGTGTGCAGGTAGCGCTCCAGGCCCTCGGCCGCGGTCAGGCGCTCGAGCACGCGGCGCTTGTCGTCGGTGCTGAGACCGAAGTTGCCGCCGGCTTTTTCGAGCTGCTCATGTACCCAGCGCCGCTGCACCGCGTCGCTGATGTGCATGAACTCGGTGCCGATCGTGGTGGCGTAGGTGGCCTTGAGCAGCGTGACGAGGTCGCGCAGCTTCAGGCGCTGAGGGCCGGCCAGGGAGCCGGTATTGAATTCGGTGTCGAGGTCGCCGTTGTCCAGGCCGTGGAAGCCGAGTTCCAGATCCGGCGCCGGCAGCTTCTCGGCCAGGTCCAGCGGGTCGAGCGCGGCGGCCAGATGGCCGCGCGAACGGTAGGCGGTCACGAGCTTGAGGACGGCGGCCTGCTTCTGCGCCTGGGCATCGTTGACCGGCGCGGCGACGGCGGCGGCGCGGTTGCCGAGCTTCTGCGCGGCGACGATGCGCGCGATTGCGTCGGAATGCGGCTGGTCGCCGCGGCCCTTGAAACCGTCGAAGTACTGCCGCCACTCGGGTGAGACCGTCGTCGGATCGCGCAGCCACGATTCGTAGAGGTCTTCGATAAACGCGGCGTTGCCGCCGGATAGCTGGGAGGTTTCACGGAACAACTGGATCAGGTTCGCGCTCACGTCGGGGATCACCGGAGTGTGGTGCTGGCTGCACGTCGGAAGGGCTCGATCGGGCTCGATCGAAACCCGCGGATTATACGCTCATCGTGCTGCGGCGCGACAAGGCGACGTTGGTCATAAGTGCGGAGATTTCGGCCGGTTTTCGCCGTTCGCGCAGGTTCGCTACAGGTGCAGTTCACGCAGGCCCGGCGGCGGCAGCGAACGCTCCCAGACCAGGTTGAAGTATTCGCGCAACTGGGCGTGGCGGCCCGGGGCGTAGGTTCGGGCCTCGCCCTCGAAGCGGCTGCCGAGCGGACGGAAGTAGTAGCCGCGCCGGTCGGTGATCAGGAACGCCGAGGCGTACTGCAGGTCTTCCTCGACCTCCGGCGTGCGGAACTGGAACACGCTGGGCAGGCGATGGGCCAGATGGACCAGTCGGTGCCCGTCGGCGACGATCGCCGCCGGCGACTGCACGATCACGCGGATCAGCGTGCCGCGGCCGGCCGTAGCTATGCGCTTGAATTCCTCAAGCACGGCTTCCTGCTCGTACAGCGCCGGGTCGAGATCGCGCGTGTACAGACAGAGCTCGCGCTTGGCTGCGCGCAGCAGTTCGAGCAGCGCGGCCGTGGCCTGCTCGCGGTTCTCGACGACGAAGGTCTGCGGTGGCGGCGTTTCTTCCAGCTGGCTGCCGGGGCGATAGCTCGCGTCCGGCGGCGCGAGTTCCAGGCGCATCATGCGGTGCGGAATGTCGCACTCGATGAATTCGTCGCCGTAGGGTTCGAAGCCGAAGCGCCGATAGAACGGAATCGCATAGCTCTGCGCGTGCATTTCCAGTGCCGGGCGGTGCAGCGCGCGCGCGCGTTCGATCAGGGTGTTCATGATGGCGGCGCCGACGTGGCGGCCACGCCAGCTGTCGAGCACGGCCATGCGGCCGATCTTGTCGTCGGGCGTGAGCCGGCCCGTGCCGATCGGACGGCCGTCGTTGTCGCGCGCGATCACGTGGATGGAGCGCGCGTCGAGCTCGTCCCATTCCTCGGCCTCGGGGATGTTCTGGCCGAGGATGAACACCTCGGTGCGCACGAACTTCAGGTCGGCCTGGTCGACGGTCCAGTCGGCCGGCTCGACGCGGAAACGGTCCTCGATCATCGACGGCTCCGGCGTTGGGGACGGGTGAGCACGAGCTGCCCGGCCTGCAGCAGCGCCAGCAGCACGGCCTTGTCGGCCGCGCTCAGCGCGGCGACGTCGGCGGCGGCGATCTCGCGCTGCTCGCAGATCAGGCGGGCGAAAGCGGCGGAACAGATGTGGCTGCTCCCGGCGACATACAAGGCTGCGCCGCGCGCGCGACGCGACCAGGCCGTGCGCGCCCACGGGAAGCGCACGATGCCGGCGCCCTTGGCCAGGGCCGCGTCGAGCTCGGCCGCGGTCGGCGCACGCGGCGGCGGCAGCGCAGTCTGCGCACTGCGGTAGGCGGTGATGTAGCGGCCGAACCAGTCGTGCAGCGCGGCATCGTCGAGTTCGCGCAGCCGCGCCACGGCATGGCCGACCCGCGCCAGCGCGGCCGCGTCGATCTCGTACGGATCCTTGGCCGGGGCCAGATCCGGATCGGTATAGCGGTCGTCTTCGGTCAGCGGCTCGACGAGGCTGTCGACGAGATCGCCGAGCATCTCGGCGATGGCCGGTGCGCGCATGCCGACCGACAGGGTCATGCAGTCGCCGATCGCCACGCCGTCGTGCGCCAGGCCGGGCGGCAGGTAGAGCACGTCGCCGGGCTCCAGCACCCAGTCGTGGGTCGGCGTGAACTCGGCCAGGATCTTCAGTTCGAGCTCGGGGCGGAACGCCTTGGGCGCCTGCGCATCGTCGCTGATGCGCCAGCGGCGCCGGCCCAGGCCCTGGATCAGGAACACGTCGTACTGGTCGACATGGGCGCCGACGCCGCCGCCGTCGACGGCATAGGAAATCATCACATCGTCGACGCGCCAGCGCGGCAGGAAGCGGAAGCGTTCCAGCAGCGCGGCGACGTCCATGTCCCATTTGTCGACGTCCTGCACGAGCAGGGTCCAGTGCGTCTTCGGCAGGGTCGAGAACACCGCTTCGTCGAGCGGTCCGGTGGCGACGTTCCAGCGTTCGCGGCGTGGGTCGCGCACGATCAGGCGCGCCAGGGCGGCTTCTTCGCAGGCCAGGCCGGCCAGGTCTTCGGGCGTGATCGGCAGCGGGAAGTCGGCCAGTGCGCCGCGGATCAGCAGCGGCCGCTTCTGCCAGTAGTCGCGCAGGAACGCCTGCGGGCTCATGCCCAGCGGCTGCGACGGCGTGGCGTGGACCTCGATGGCTGGAGACATGGCCGCAAACTCGTGCTGTGGGACAGAAACGTGCCGGGATCGCGCAGATTTCCGCGCTGCCGGCGTCAGGGCGCCGGCGCGGGCAGGCCGCGCCGGCGCCGTTGCTCAGATGCCGCGCGCCAGGGTCTCGGCCAGGCCGACGTAGCCAGCCGGTGTCAGCGCCCGCAGGCGCTGCTTGGCCTCGGCCGGCAGCTCCAGGGTTTCTATGAATTCGGCCAGCGCGGCCTTGCTGATGCCGTGGCCGCGGGTCAGCGCCTTGAGCTGTTCGTAGGGATTGGGCAGGCCGTAGCGGCGCATGACGGTCTGTACGGCTTCGGCCAGCACTTCCGGATTCGCGTCGAGGTCGGCGGCCAGGCGCTCGGGATCCGTCTTGAGCTTGGCCAGTCCACGCGCGAGCGCGTCCAGGCCGATCAGGCTGTGGCCGAACGCCGTGCCGAGCGCGCGCAGCACCGTGGAGTCGGTCAGGTCGCGCTGCCAGCGGCTGATCGGCAGCTTGGCGCTGAAATGCTCGAACAGGCCGTTGGCGATGCCGAAATTGCCCTCGGCGTTCTCGAAGTCGATCGGATTGACCTTGTGCGGCATCGTCGAGGAACCGACCTCGCCGGGTTTGAGCGCCTGGCGGAAATAGCCCAGCGAGATGTAACCCCAGACGTCGCGCGCGAAGTCGACCAGGATGGTGTTGAGCCGGCGCAGCGCATCGCCGATCTCGGCGATGCAGTCGTGCGGCTCGATCTGGGTCGTGTATGGATTGAAGGTCAGGCCCAGGCCTTCGACGAAGGACTGCGCGAAGGCCGGCCAGTCCACTTCCGGATAGGCCACGACGTGGGCGTTGTAGTTGCCGACCGCGCCATTGATCTTGCCGAGCAGTTCCACCGCGGCGATCTGCTTGCGCTGGCGCGCAACGCGCGCGGCGACGTTGGCGATTTCCTTGCCGAGCGTGGTCGGCGAGGCGGTCTGGCCATGGGTGCGCGAGAGCATGGGCTGGGCGGCGAGGTCGTGCGCCATCTGGCGCAGGGTCGCGAGCAGCTTGTCGATGGCCGGCAGCAGCACCTGGTCGCGCGCGTCGCGCAGCATCAGCGAGTAGGACAGGTTGTTGATGTCCTCGCTGGTGCAGGCGAAATGGATGAATTCGCGGACCGCCTCGACTTCGGCGAAGCCGGCGCTGCGCTGCTTGAGCAGGTACTCGATCGCCTTGACGTCGTGATTGGTCTCGCGCTCGATGGTCTTGACGCGCTCGGCGTCGTGCAGCGAGAAGCCGTCGGCCAGGCTGAGCAGGAACTGGCGCGTGGCCGGGCTGAACGGCGGCACCTCGGCAATGGCCGGCTGTTCGCCGAGCGCCAGCAGCCAGCGTACCTCGACCAGCACGCGGCGCTGCATCAGGCCGAATTCGCTGAAGATCGGGCGCAGGGAATCGACCTTGGCGGCGTAGCGGCCGTCCAGCGGCGACAGGGCGGTGAGCGGGTTCGGGGTCATCGGGGCGGGGAGGGCAGGCAAAGACGCGGAATGATACACCGGCGGCTATACTGACCGGTCCCTTCCCGGTCCCTGCGAGCAGGAAACGCCATGGCCGACTACCGCATCGAAAAAGACAGCATGGGCGAACTGCGCGTCCCGGCAGCCGCCCTGTACGGCGCCCAGACCCAGCGCGCCGTGCAGAATTTCCCGATTTCCGGCCTGCACCTGCCGCGCGGCTTCATCCGCGCCCTGGGGTTGATCAAGGCGGCCATGGCCGACGTCAATGCCGATCTTGGACACCTCAAGCCTGGCCTGGCCAAGGCCATCCGCAAGGCAGCCGAGCGCGTCGCCGCCGGCGAGTTCGACGCGCAGTTTCCGATCGACGTGTTCCAGACCGGCTCGGGCACCTCGAGCAACATGAACGCGAACGAGGTCATCGCGAACCTGGCCAACCGCGAGCGCAAGCTCGGCGTGCATGCCAACGACCACGTCAACATGGGGCAGAGTTCCAACGACGTGATCCCGACCGCGATCCAGCTCGCCGCGCTGCTGCAGACGCGCGAGGAACTGCTGCCGGCGCTCAAGCACCTGCGCGGCACGATCCTGCGCCGGGCCAAATCGCTTGCGCGCGTGACCAAGACCGGCCGTACCCATCTGATGGATGCGATGCCGCTGACCTTCGGCCAGGAGTTCGAGGCCTGGGCCGCCCAGCTCGGTTCGGCCATGGAGCGCATCGAGGACAGTCTCAAGCGCCTGCGCCGGCTGCCGCTCGGCGGCACGGCCATCGGCACCGGCATCAACGCCGACAAGCGTCAGGCAAAGCGTGCGGCCAGGCGCCTGTCGGAACTGGCCGGCACGCGACTGGAATCGGCGGCCAACCTGTTCGAAGGCATCGCCTCGCAGGACGCGGCGGTGGAACTGTCGGGCCAGCTCAATGCGCTGGCCTGCGCGCTGATGAAGATCGCCAACGATCTTCGCTGGATGAATTCCGGGCCGTTGGCCGGCCTCGGCGAGATCGAGCTGCCGGCACTGCAGCCCGGCTCCTCGATCATGCCGGGCAAGGTCAATCCGGTCATTCCCGAGGCCGTCGCCATGGTCTGCGCCCAGGTCATGGGCAGCCATGTCAGCGTCACGATCGCCGGGCAGAGTGGCAGCTTCCAGCTCAACGTCATGCTGCCGCTGGTCGCGCACAACCTGTTGCAGTCCATCGGCCTGTTGGCCAACGCATCGCGCCAGCTGGCCGATGCGGCGATTGCCGGTCTGCGCGTGCGTGAGGACCGCGTGCAGGCCGCGCTGGCGCGCAATCCCATCCTCGTGACCGCGCTGAACCCGGTCGTCGGTTACGAGGCGGCGGCGGCGATGGCCAAGCAGGCCTACAAGGAAGGCCGGCCCATCCTCGACGTCGCGCGCGAACGCAGCGGCCTGTCCGAAGCCGAGCTCAGACGGCTGCTGGATCCGGCCGCGCTGACCCGCGGCGGCATCGGCGCCGGCAGCGCCGGCGGCGGCTGATCCGTGCGGCGGCGAACGTTGGGCCGTCATGGCGAACAGCACATGCCGGTTGCCGTCCCGGCGGCACAATGGCGCCGCCCTCCGTCCCGTTTTTATTTGCAGTTGCAGTAGTCGTCTTGTCTGGAGAATGAAATGCTGAAACGTCTGGCCCTAGTCACCGCGCTGCTGGCCAGCAGCGCCTGGGCGCAACAGGAAATCTCGATCACGGCCAAGGACATCGAAACCGGCGCCGCCGACGCCAAGCTGGCCGAGATCGGCCGCCAGGCGGCTGCCAGCGGCAAGGAAGTCGTGATCAATGCGCCCAAGGAGTGGCATGGCTCGGTCGCGGCCAAGGTCAAGGCCGGCGGCGCCGCCGCGGTGAAGCTGAACGACAGTTTCTTCGAGAACGTCGTCGTGCGCGTGGCCGACAAGCCGAAGGCGGCTCCCGCTCCCGCCGCACCGGCACCCGCTGCCGCGCCGGCTCCGGCGCCCAAGCCGGTCGAAGCCGCCAAGCCGGTGGAAGCGCCGCGGCCGGCCGCCAAGCCGGTCGAGGCACCCGCCCCGGCACCTGCGCCGGCCCCGGTCGAGACCCCGCCGCCGGCTCCGGCTCCGGCTGCTGCACCGCCCCCGGCCTCTGCGCCGGCGCCAGCCCCGGCCGCGGCTCCGGCTCCGGTCGCGCCGCCGCCGGCCAAGCCGGCGGCGGCCGATACGTCGGCCACGATCAAGCAGCGTTTCGAGCAGAACCTCAACGGCGGCAAGCCGGCGAAGGGCGAACTCGAACAGACTCAGCTCGAAAAGGGCGACGTGGTCTACATCGACGGCGACGTGCGCGCGGTGTCGCGCCGCAGCAGCCTCGGCACCGCGCTGTACTGGCTCACGGGTGAACTCAATCTGCAGCGCGCCGAGCTCAAGCCGCTGGCCGACAACCGCTACGAGGTCGTCAACAAGATCTCCGGCAGCGGCAACGTGTCGCTGCGCGGCGTCGCCGGCGAGGCGCAGGTCTTCACGGCCAGGGTGCCGGCCGACGGCGATGCCGAGCGCACCGACATGGAGAAGTCCTATGCGGAAGGCCGTCCGGTCGGCCGCAGCCTGCGCGTGGACCAGCTGGCCCAGGGCGACATGATCTACCTCGGCAAGACCTCGGCGCTGATCGTGCGTCGCGACGGCGGCCAGCTTGCGCGTTACTGGCTCGACGGCGAGCTGAATACCGGGCAGGTCGGCCTGCAGAAGGAAAAGGGCTCGACTGGCAAGTTCAAGGTGCTCAGCAACAATATCGAGTGAGCCTGGACGCCGGCGAGCCGGCGTCAGTCGCTGTCGAAAAGGCCGCCTTTCGGGCGGCCTTTTTCGTGGGGCGTGCGGGCCGGTTCCCGGCGGCGGACGTCGCCGCGTGTTGCCCGAGGGTCTTTACAGCTGTGGCGAAGCGGGTGGTGGACATGGAGAAGGCGAGCGGTGCGGTTCCGAGGTCGGCGGATCGGTGACTGCGAGCACTCGCTGGACGTGCTCGTGCCGGCGCGAGGGTTGTGCGGGCGCCGAGGGTCGCGCCCGAACATGCTGCGCACCAATGACGCTGAGTCGTGGACTGCGCTTGCCTGGGACTGATCGCGTCAACCGCGACGGCGGCTATCGCGTCCTGCTCCATCGACCACGCCGATGTACCGCATGCAACGCCGGCAGCGAATCGGCTGGGCATCGCCGGGTCGATTGCGCGGCGGTCGCGCGGTGCTCGTGCATGCAACGGCGGACGCCCCGGGGCGCTGGCGAACCCGGCGTGAAGGCCGGACACAAAAAAGGCCGCCCTGCGGCGGCCTTTCTCGCACTTCCCTGCGCGGACACCTTCAGCTGTCGTCGCGCCAGCGGCGCAGCCAGATCGCGATGGCGATCATGCCGATGCCGGCGGCGGCGCCTATCCAGATGCTGGGGCCGGACAGCGGGCCGAGTATCGTGTTCATGTCGATCGCGTTGATCAGCACCTGCGGGCCGTCGACGTGGTCCATGCGGCGCTCCAGCGCGTCGAAGTCCATCCAGCTGCCGGGCAGCACGCTGAACAGCACACGCCCCACGATGTGCTGCCAGAACCAGTCGTTCGGTATGCGCAGGTTGGTCACCGCGTCGAAAATCGACACGCAGGTACCCGCAGCGATCGGCAGCAGGGTGGCCCAGAGGAAGGGCACGCGCCGGGCGAAGGCCGAGCAGAGCATGAGCCAGCCTATGCTCGGCAGCGCCCAGATCGCGTTCAGCGGAATCAGCATCGCGATCTTGCCGACGACGCTCAGCGGCGAGGCATTCGCCCAGACCAGCGTGAACGGATTCATGCCGTAGAACGAGACGATGATGCTGAACAGGATCAGCAGGCCGACCATCAGCGCGAGCGCGGCAGCCAGGGCGAACAGCGGCGCGATCACGGTCGCTGCGACGACCTTGGACAGCACGGTTTCCAGGTCCGATACCGGCAGCGACTTCCAGAACAGGATGCTGCGGTCGCGACGCTCGTCATAGAGCGAACCGAGCAGATAGAAGAACGTGACGATCGCCAGAGTGATTGCGACCGGCGCGCCGGAGAAGAACAGGCCGACATTGAGGCCGGCGCCGATCTGCTGTTGCTGTTCCGGCGTCAGCGCAGCCGCCATGTCGCTGATGCGCACGCCGCCGATCAGCGCGCGGCCGTCCAGCGGCGCATGCGACAGACCCGTGACCACGCCGATCGTGACCACCAGCAGCACCACGCCGGCGGCGATCAGCGGCGCCCAGAAGAAGCCGCCGCGGTTTTCCCAGTACTCGCGCTTGAGCAGCCAGGCGAAGGTGTTCATGCGTAGGTCCCTTTCATGGTGGCGACGAACAGGTCGGCGATGCTGGGCTGGCGGGTTTCGCCGAGTTCGGCCAGCCGCGGCTTGTCGTTGCCGTCGAACAGGAAGATGGATTTGCCGAAGATCTGCCGTTCGCCCAGCGGCTGCAGCGCACGCGCGGCGGCAGCCTTGTCCGGGTTGACCATGACTTCGGTGAAGCGCTCGGCGATGGCGTCCATGCTCGCGTCGAGCACGATCTTGCCGTCGCGGATGAACATCAGGTCGGTCAGGATGTGCTCGATTTCCTCGACCTGATGCGTCGTGATGACGATGGTCTTCTGCTCGTCGAAATAGTCGTTGAGCAGGCTCTGGTAGAACTCCTTGCGGTAGAGGATGTCCAGGCCCAGTGTCGGTTCGTCGAGCACGAGCAGGCGCGCGTCGATGGCCATGACCAGCGCCAGATGCAACTGCACGATCATGCCCTTGGACATTTCGCGTACGCGCATACGGGGCTTGAGCTTGGTGCGGGCGAGGAAGCGTTCGCATTTCTCGCGCGAGAAGCGCGGATGCACGCCTGCGACGAAGTCGATGGCCTCGCTGACACGCAGCCAGCGCGGCAGCACGGCGACGTCGGCGATGAAGCAGACCTGCTGCATGAGCTCGTGGCGCTGCTTGCGCGGGTCCATGCCGAGTACCGACAGTTCGCCCTGGAAGTCGGTCAGGCCGAGGATGGCCTTGAGCGCGGTGGTCTTGCCGGCGCCGTTGGGGCCGATCAGGCCGACGATGCGGCCGGCCTCGATCGTGAAGCTGACATCGTCCAGCGCCGCGGTCGTGCCGAAACGCTTGCTCAGATTGCGTGCCTGTACCACGGCGCTCATGAAGAGGCTCCTTCCGTCCTGCGGCTGTCCTGCACCAGCTTCTCCACATCCAGGCCCAGGCGCTTCAGTCGCGCGTACAGGGCCGGCCATTCCTCGCGCAGAAAGCGCTCGCGTTCGTTCTTCAGCAAGGTGTCGCGCGCTCCTTCGTTGACATACATACCGAGTCCCCGTCGTTTCTCGACCAGTTGTTCATTCACCAATTCCTGATACGCCTTGGACACCGTGATCGGATTCAGCTGGAAATCCGCGGCGACCTGGCGCACCGAGGGCAGGGCGTCCCCTTCGTTCAGCACGCCGTCGAGGATCATCGCCACGACGCGGTCGCGCAGTTGCAGATAGATCGGCGTGTTGTCGTTCCACGTGATGGTCATAGAGTCAGTCCTGGCTCACCTGCGGCAGCACCTTGCCAAAGGAATAGTAGGGCATGTCGAAACCGCCCTTGCCGGCGCTGCGGCGAATCGGCGAGTCCGGCACGCCGTGGTCGCCGCCGCTGGTGGCGCCGATGTCGGCCACCGGCTGGGCATAGGCCAGGGCGATGTCTTCGGCGCTCGGGCGCACGGTGACTTCGGGCAGGGTGACCAGGGTGGTCACGCGTTCGGGGGCGATCTTGTGCGTGCTCGCATGCGTTGCCGTGGTGGCGGGCGCAGCCGTTTCGCGGGTATGGCGTTCGATGGCGGCGCCGGCGACGAATGAAAAGGACGCGATCAGTACGGTGGCAACGGTGCTGACTTTCATGGCGGTTCCTCGTGGTGCTCGGCTTGAGTGGTGTTGTAGTGAACTATAACACCATGTCGAAACCGGTCAAGCGGTTTTTGCGCCGGTCGTCAAGAAAATTCGAAAGAAACCCCAAACCAGCAGGAAAAACCGTAACTTAGCCTGTGCATCCGAGTATGCTCGGCAGGTGTTCCACCACCCGGAGACTGTCATGCGTCGTCTCGTATCCCTGTTTCTGCTCGCCGCGGCCGTCGCGCCGGCCTGGGCCTGCAGCGATCTGCTCAACAGCGAATACCGGCCGCTGGCCGGCAAGGACAAGGTGTCGCTCTGCGACAAGTACGACGGTCAGGTGCTGCTGATCGTCAATACGGCGAGCAAATGCGGCTTCACCCCGCAGTACGAGGGACTGGAGCAGCTGCACGCCAAGTACTCGGGGCAGGGCTTCGCCGTGCTCGGCTTCCCGTCCAACGACTTCAAGCAGCAGGAGCCCGGCAGCGAAAAGGAAATCCAGGAATTCTGCACGCTGACCTACGGCGTGAAATTTCCCATGTTCGAAAAAGTCCACGTGACCAAGGAAGACGCCACGCCGCTGTACGCGCGTCTGGCCGACGCGAGCGGCGGGCGCTATCCGACGTGGAATTTCTACAAGTACCTGATCGGTCGCGACGGCAAGGTCATTGCCGATTTCCCGAGCAAGGTCAAGCCCGACGATGCGGAACTCGTCTCGGCGATCGAGAAGGCCATCGCGGCCAAGCCGGCCAAGTGAATGCGGGCGCGGACCCGGCGCGCCGCGCCGGGTCCGCGGATCTTCAGTCGCGCGGCCGGATCAGGCCCAGGCTCTCGAGTTTCAGCACGATGCGCTGTACGGCTTCGTCGGGGTTCATTTCGCTGGTGTCGATGCGCAGTTCCGGCGATTCGGGCGCCTCGTACGGATCGCTGATGCCGGTGAATTCCTTGAGCTTGCCGGCGCGGGCCAGCGCGTAGAGTCCCTTGCGATCACGCTGCTCGCAGACGTCCAGCGGCGTCGCGACATGGGTTTCGACGAACTGTCCGTATTGCGAAATCATCTCGCGCACTTCCTGGCGCGCGGCGGCGTAGGGCGCGATAGGCGCACAGATCGCGATACCGCCGTTCTTGGTGATCTCGCTCGCGACGAAGCCGATACGCTGCACGTTGAGGTTGCGGTGCTCGCGCGAGAAACCGAGTTCGGAGGACAGGTGCTTGCGCACGATGTCGCCGTCGAGCAGGGTGACCGGGCGCGTGCCGAGTTCGAGCAGGCGCACCATCAGCGCGTTGGCCAGCGTCGACTTGCCGGCACCGGAAAGCCCGGTGAAGAACACTGTGAAGCCCTGCTTGTGGCGCGGCGGATGCGTGCGGCGCAGTTCGGTCACGACTTCCGGATAGGTGAACCATTCGGGGATGTCGAGGCCTTCGTGCAGACGCCGGCGCAGTTCGGTGCCGGAGATGTTCAGCACGGTCTCGCCAGGCTGTATCTCGTCGGCCGGTGCGTACTGGGCGCGCTCCTGCACGTAGAGCATTTCCTGGAACGGCACCATGGTGATGCCCAGCTCGTCCTGATGCCGCGCGACGAGTTCCTGTGCGTCGTAGGGGCCGTAGAACGGCTTGCCGTCGCTGCCGTTGCCGGGGCCGGCATGGTCGCGGCCGACGATGAAGTGCGAGCAGCCGTGGTTCTTGCGGATGATCGCGTGCCAAAGCGCCTCGCGCGGGCCGCCCATGCGCATGGCCAGATGCAGCAGCGACAGCATCGTGGTCTGTTCCGGGTAATGCGCGATCAGCTTCTCGTAGCAGCGCACCCGCGTGTAGTGATCGATGTCCCCGGGCTTGGTCATGCCGACGCTGGGATGGATCAGCAGGTTGGCCTCGGCGATCTGCGCCGCGCGGAAAGTCAGTTCCAGATGGGCGCGATGCATGGGATTGCGCGTCTGGAACGCGACGATGCGGCGCCAGCCGAGCTTGTCGAAGTGGGCGCGCACTTCGCGCGGGCTCAGGCGCAGGTGACGGAAGTCGTAGTGCTGCGGCAGCGCGAGGCCGCGCAGGCGGCCGCCGAGGTAGATCGGTCCTGCGCGGTCGAGCAGCCAGGCCACGCCCGCATGGCGCTTGTCGGTCGTGCCGAATACGGCGTTCGCCTCGGCCTCGCGGTCGGGTTCCCAGGCTTCCTCGATGTCGAGCACGGCCAGCGCCACGCCTTCGGGATCGCGCAGCGCGATGCGCCGCGCCGGACCGAGCTTGTCGACGAATTCGCGGCTGACGTCCAGGGTGACCGGCATCGGCCAGAGCGTGCCGTCGGCCAGGCGCAGGTCGCGGCAGACGCTGTCGTAGTCGGCGCGGCCGAGGAAGCCCTTCAGCGGCGAGAACGCGCCGGTCATCAGCAGCTCCAGATCGCAGAGCTGGCGCGCGTTGAGGTCCCAGCCCGGCAGGCCGGCGGCTTCGTGCTTGAGCGCGTCGCGCTCGGCTTGCGCCACGAGCAGGTCGACGAGTTGGCCGCCGTGCGGCGCGATGAGTTGGCTCATGGGATCGGTTCCGGAAATAAGGTGCGGGGTGATGTCACGGTCATGCGGCCGGCGGCTCAGTCGGCCGTGGCCTGTTCCAGCGATTCCTGCGCGACCAGCCATTCGTCCTCGACGCGGCCGAGCTCGCCGGCGACGAGGCCGAGCTCGCGCGTGAGTTCGGCGGCGCGGGTCGACGGCGTTTCGTACAGCGCCGGATCGAGCAGCGCGGCTTCCAGCGCGTGCTTGCGTTCGGCCAGCTCGTTCATGCGCTTGTCGAGCTTCTGGATTTCCTTGCGCAGCGGCGCCTCGCGTGCGCGCTGGTCGGCGCGTTCGCGCCGATCGGGCTTGCGTGCGCCGCCGCCGCTGGCCGGCGCCGCGGCGGCGGTTGCCGTCGTCTCGGCGTTCTGGCGCAGCACGATGCGTGCGTAGTCCTCCAGGTCGCCTTCGTACGGCTGCACGCGGCCGCCGCCGACGAACAGCAGGGTCTCGCAGCAGGTGCGGATCAGCGCGCGATCGTGGGCGACGAGAACGACCGCGCCGTCGAAGCCGTTCAGCGCCTCGGTCAGCGCTTCGCGCATGTCGAGGTCGAGATGATTGGTCGGTTCGTCGAGCAGCAGCAGATTGGGCCGCTGCCAGACCACGAGCGCCAGACACAGGCGCGCCTTCTCGCCGCCGGAGAACGGCGCGACCGGTTCCAGCGCACGGTCGCCGAGGAAGCCGAAGCCGCCGAGAAAATCGCGCGCAGCCTGTTCGCCGAGCTTGTCGTCGAGGCGCTTGAGATGTTCGACGGCGCTGGCCTGTGGGTCCAGCGTTTCGAGCTGGTGCTGGGCGAAATAGCCGATGCGCAGGCCCTTGGCCTCGAAGCGTTCGCCGCTGCGATTCTCGATCGCGCCGGACAGCAGCTTGATCAGGGTCGACTTGCCCGCGCCGTTGGCGCCGAGCAGCGCGACGCGGTCGCCGGGCACCAGGCCGAACTTCACGTTGGCCAGCACGGTGCGCTCGCCGTAGCCGGCCGAGGCGTCGTCCAGCCGCGCGAGCGGATAGGGCAGGGCCTCGGGCTCGCGGAACTCGAAGCGTATGCTCGACGCGGCGCGGATCGGCGCGATTTCGACCATGCGTTCCAGCGCCTTGACCCGGCTCTGCGCCTGGCGCGCCTTGCTGGCCTTGGCCTTGAAGCGGTCGACGAAACTCTGCAGATGGGCGCGTTCGCGCTGCTGGCGTTCGTACTGCAACTGCTGCTGCACCAGCCGTTCGGCGCGCTTGCGCTCGAATCCCGACAGATTGCCGGCGAACAGCTCGACCTTTTCTTCGGCGATCTCCAGCACATGGCTGACCACGTTGTCGAGGAATTCGCGGTCGTGCGAGATCAGCAGCAGGGTGCCTTCGTAGCGGCGCAGCCAGTCTTCCAGCCAGAACACCGCGTCGAGGTCGAGATGATTGGTCGGCTCGTCGAGCAGCAGCAGGTCGGAACGGCACATCAGCGCCTGGGCCAGGTTCAGACGCATGCGCCAGCCGCCGGAGAACTCGGCCACCTTGCGCTGTTCTTCGCCGGGCTTGAAGCCCAGACCATGCATCAGCGCCGCGGCGCGGGCGCGGGCCGCATAGCCGCCGATGGCCTGCAGGCGTTCGTGCAGCCGGCCCTGGGCCAGTGCGTCGTGCTCGGTTTCGGCGTGCTTCAGGGCGCCTTCGATCTCGCGATATTCGCGGTCGCCGTCGAGGACATAGTCGATGCCGCTGACCGCGAGAGCCGGAGTCTCCTGGCGTACGTGGGCCAGCACCCAGTCGCGCGGCCGCGAGAAATCGCCGGCGTCGGGCTGGAGCTCCCCGGCCACCAGGGCGAACAGGCTGGACTTGCCGGCGCCGTTGCGCCCGGTTACGCCGACGCGCCATCCGGTATGGAGCTGAACGCTGGCATCGGCGAAAAGCAGCTTGCTGCCGCGCCGCAGCGCGACCGAATCGAATCTGAGCATCCGGCTAGTCTACCAGCCGGGCCCGTCCGGTGTTTTCGCGGCCGGTCGGAGCGGTCTGCAGGTCCGTCGGGAACTTCGACGGGCCCGGGCGGTCGCACCCCGCCGGACGTTTGCCTTCAACCCGCGCCGTCTCCACAATACGCCGCCCCGTAGCGCCTAAGCGGCCATCGGGCCGCTAACCATCATTTTCAGGAGCACTAGATGAGCAAGTTTCTGCAGAAGAGCCTGACTGCTGCCGCCATCGTTGCGGCGCTCGGCACCGCCGGCGGCGCGTTCGCCCAGGAACTCAAGACCGAGAAGGACAAGGTCAGCTACATGGTCGGCATGGACGTGGGCAAGGGCCTGGCCTCGATCAAGGACGAGATCGACATGGCCGTCGTGATCCAGGCTCTGCAGGCCTCGGTCAAGGGCGACAAGACCGCGCTGACGCAGGAAGAAGCGCTGAAGATCCGCCAGGACTTCATGACCAAGCTGCAGGCCAAGCGTGCGGCGGAAGAGAAGGCCAAGGCCGAGACCAACAAGAAGGCCGGCGACGAATTCCTGGCCAAGAACAAGGGCAAGAAGGGCGTGACCACGACCGCTTCGGGCCTGCAGTACGAAGTCGTCAAGGCTGGCACCGGTCCGAAGCCGAAGGACACCGACACCGTGCAGGTGCACTACACCGGCACCCTGCTCGACGGCACCAAGTTCGACAGCTCGGTCGACCGCGGCGAGCCGGCGACCTTCCCGCTCAAGGGCGTGATCCCGGGCTGGACCGAAGGCCTGCAGCTGATGCCGGTCGGCTCCAAGTACAAGTTCTACATCCCGTCCAACCTCGCCTACGGCGAGAACGGCCCGGGCCCGATCGGCCCGAACGCCGTGCTGACGTTCGAAGTCGAACTGCTCAAGATCATGCCGCCGACGCCGGCCGAGCCGGCCAAGGCCGATCCGGCCAGCAAGAAGTAATCGCGCGTTCGCGCACGATGTGACACGGGGCGCGGCGAGCGTATCGCCGCGCCCCTTTTTGTTGTGCTGCGGCGCGCCTGGGCGCTGCTAGAATTTCGTGTTTTCCCGAGGATCTGCTACGCATGAACGTCACCGTTTTCGGCACGGGCTACGTAGGCCTGGTCACCGGCACCTGCCTCGCGGAAATGGGCAATACCGTCGTCTGCGTCGACGTCGATGCGGCGAAGATCGCGCGGCTCAAGCAGGGGCAGATCCCGATCTACGAACCGGGCCTCGAAGAGCTGGTGCTGGCCAACCATGCCGCCGGCCGCCTGGCGTTCACCACCGAAGCGGCGCCAGCCATCGCGCATGGCGAGGTCATCTTCATCGCCGTCGGCACGCCGCCCGGCGAGGACGGCAGCGCCGACCTGAGCCACGTACTGGCGGTCGCGCGCACGATAGGCCGCCATCTCGGCGCCGGCAGCGTCATCGTCAACAAGTCCACCGTCCCGGTCGGTACGGCCGACCGCGTGCGTGACACCATCGCCGACGTCCTGGTCGAGCGCGGCGTGTCGATTGATTTCGACGTCGTCTCCAATCCGGAATTCCTCAAGGAAGGCGATGCCGTCAACGACTGCATGCGCCCCGACCGCATTGTCATCGGCAGCGACAGCACGCGTGCGATCGCGTTGCTGCGCCGTCTGTACGCGCCGTTCAACCGCAACCACGACCGCATCGTGCTGATGGACGTGCGTTCGGCCGAGCTGACCAAGTACGCGGCCAACGCGATGCTCGCGACCAAGATCAGCTTCATGAACGAAATGGCCAATATCGCCGAACGCGTCGGAGCGGACATCGAGCTCGTGCGCCACGGCATAGGCTCGGACCCGCGCATCGGCTATCACTTCATCTATCCGGGCGCCGGCTACGGCGGTTCCTGCTTTCCGAAGGATGTGCAGGCGCTGGATCGCATCGCGCGTGCGCACGGCTACGAACCGCGCCTGCTGCAGTCGGTGGAACAGGTCAACGACGCGCAGAAGAACCGGCTGTTCGAACTCGTCGACGGCCATTTCGGCGGCGATCTGCGCGGCCGCACGTTCGCGCTGTGGGGGCTGGCGTTCAAGCCGAATACCGACGACATGCGCGAAGCGCCGAGCCGGCGGCTGCTGGAGCAGCTCTGGCGCGCCGGCGCGCGGGTGCGCGCCTACGATCCCGAAGCCCGCGGCGAAGCGCGTCACATCTTCGGCGAGCGCGACGACCTGGTCCTCTGCGAACAGCCGCTGCAGGCGCTGGACGGCGCCGACGCGCTGATCGTCGTGACCGAATGGAAGGCGTTCCGCAGTCCGGATTTCCGCCAGCTGGCCGCGCGTCTCACGCACAAGGTCGTGTTCGACGGCCGCAACATCTACGACCCGGCCGGCGTCGAAGCCGCCGGTCTTGCTTACTACGGCATAGGCCGCGGCCGCAGCGTCGCGCGGCACTGAGCGTGTTGCCGTGCCGACCGGGGAGGGTAGGGACACCATGTCCAAGCGGGCGTTGATTACCGGCATTACCGGCCAGGACGGTGCGTACCTGGCCGAACTGCTGCTCGGCAAGGGGTACGAGGTGCATGGCATCAAGCGGCGCACGTCCTCGTTCAATTCCGAGCGCATTGATCACCTTTACCACGAGCTCGACGAAGCCGTGCCGAAGGTGCATCTGCATTACGGCGACCTGACCGACTCGCTGAGTCTGCTGCGCGTCATGCAACTGGTGCAGCCCGACGAAATCTACAACCTCGGCGCGCAGAGCCACGTCGCCGTGTCGTTCGAGGAGCCGGAGTTCACCGCTAATGCCGACGCGCTGGGCACGCTGCGACTGCTCGAAGCCATGCGCATACTGGGACTCGGCGAGCGCACGCGCTTCTACCAGGCATCGACCTCCGAGCTGTTCGGCCTCGTGCAGCAGTCGCCGCAGAGCGAGACCACGCCGTTCCATCCGCGCTCGCCCTACGGCGTGGCCAAGCTGTATGCGCACTGGATCACGCAGAATTATCGCGAGGCCTACGGCCTGTACGCCTGCAGCGGCATCCTGTTCAATCACGAATCGCCGCTGCGCGGGGAAACCTTCGTCACGCGCAAGATCACGCGCGGCCTCGCGCGTTGCGTCTACGGCCTGCAGCAGTGCGTCTACCTCGGCAATCTCGACGCGCGCCGCGACTGGGGCCATGCGCGCGACTACGTCGAAGCGCAGTGGCTGATGCTGCAGCAGGACCAGCCGCGCGACTACATCATCGCCACGGGCCACCAGCACACGGTGCGCGAGTTCGTCGAACTTGCCGCGCAGGCGCTGCAACTGGAGCTGGAATTCAGCGGCAGCGGCCTGGAACAGACGGCACGTGTCGTGCGTTGCGGTCTGCCGGGCAGCCGCCTGCAGGGCGGCGAAGTCGTCGTGCGCATCCATCCGCGCTATTTCCGTCCGGCCGAGGTCGACACCCTGGTCGGCGATGCCTCGCGCGCCGCACGCGAGCTCGGCTGGCGGCCGCGCGTGGCGTTCCCGGCTCTCGTTGCCGAAATGGCCGAAGCCGACCGCCGGCTGGCCGAACGCGAGACCCAGGGACTGATAGGATCGCGTCATGGCCGCCACCTGATCGAGAAGCTGGGCTGACATGCCGATAGCCGCCACCCTGGAAGAACGCCTGACCGAGCTCGAAGTACGCTTCGCCTTCCTCGAGGAGACTGTCGCCGTGCTCAACACCACGGTCGCGGCCCACGATCGCGTGCTGGGCGAGATGCGCGAGGAGTTCCGCCGTCTGCGCAGCGAACTCGGCGTCGTGCGTTCCAGCCTGAGCCACGATCCGGCGACCGAGCCGCCCCCGCCGCATTACTGACCGAACCGTTCCACCGCCAGCCTTTGCCGTCGAATATCTGCCATGGCCGATTCCCTGCGTGACCAGTTGTTGAAAAGTGGGCTGGTTCAGAAGTTGAAGTCCGAAGCCAAGCCCGAACAGCCGCGTGCGCCGGCCGCCAGGCCAGGCGGCCGTCCCGGCGACAGCCGCGGTCCGCGGCCGGGCCAGAACCAGAGCCAGGGCAAGCCGCCGCCGCGCGGCGCGAATTCCGCACCGAAACCGCCGAGACCGGCCGGCGGCGAACCGGATCTGGCTCAGGCCTATGCGCTGCGCGCGCGCAGCGAGCGCGAGGAGCGCGAACGCGCCCAGCGCGAGGCCGAGCAGAAGGCACGCGAGAAGCGCGAGCGGCGCGAACAGGTCGCGCGCCTGCTCAACGGCAAGGCGCTGAACGCGGCCGACGCCGAACACGCGCGGCATTTCGAGCACGGCGGCAAGATCCGCCGCGTCTATTGCACCCAGGACCAGCTCGCCGCGCTGAATCGCGGCGAACTCGCCGTCGTGCAGCACAACGGCCGCTATCTGATCGTCGCCGTCGAGGTCGCGCAGCAGGTCAAGGCCGTGCTGGCCGACGCGCTCGTGCTGCTGGTCGATCCGAATGCGCCGGTGGAGGACGATGTGCCGGCGGATCTGATCTGGTGAAGGCAAGCTGCCGGCGGGCCATTGCGGCCGGCCGGCGATACGGGCGGCGCAAGGCGCCGTCCGCTCAGAAATCCATGAAATAGCCGCCGTTGACCGGAATGTTCGCGCCGGTGATGAAGCCCGAATCGGCCGCGGCGAGGAAGTCGACCACGCGGGCGATCTCGGCCGGCTTGCCGAGGCGGCCGACCGGCACGTCGGCGATGATGCCTTCGCGGATCTCCGGCGCGATCTGCAGCACCATGGCGGTCTCGCAATAGCCCGGCGAAACGCTGTTGACGGTCACGCCCTTGCGCGCGACTTCGCGCGCAAGCGCCATCGTGAAGCCGTGCATGCCGGCCTTGGCCGCCGCATAGTTGGTCTGGCCGAACTGGCCGGTCTGGCCGTTGACCGAAGAAATGTTGACGATGCGACCGTAGCCGCGCGTGCACATGCCGTCGACGGCGTTGCGGCAGAGGTTGTAGACGCCGTCGAGATTGACGGTCAGCACGCTGCGCCACTGTTCCCGGCTCATCTTGCGCAGGGTCGTGTCGCGCGTGATGCCGGCGGCGTTGACGAGCACGTCGAGGCTGCCGAATTCGGCCTCGACCTCGCGCACCAGCGTGGCGCAGGCGTCGAAGTCGCTGATGTCCAGCGGTGTGAAGCGGATGAACGGTGCCAGGTCGGCAGTTTCCTCGCGGAACGCCTCGATGCGCTCGGCGCGGGCGGCGAGGTCGGCGGCAATCACATGATGGCCGGATTGGGCCAGATGCCGGCAGATGGCCGTGCCGAGTCCGCCTATGCCGCCGCTGACTACTGCGATGCGCCGATTCATGCGTTTTTTTCCCCCTGAGGCTATGGCTGCACGCACAATGACCGCGCCGCAAGAGCGACGCAGGCTACGGGTGCCGGAAGGGGCGCGGCGGACGGCCGCGCCGGTTGCTCAGGACTTTTCCTTGTCCTTGTCCTTGTTGCCGCCGCCGGCCTTCATCGAGCTCGATGCGGCGTTCAGGAAGCCCTGTTGCAGGGACTTCCACATGTCCATGTTGCGTTCGGTCAGATCGTTGAGCATCGACCAGGGCGTCTGGCCCATCATCGTATTGAGCTGGCTGCGGAACTGCTGCTGCTGGTCGAGGAAGACCTGCAGGCTGCGTTCGAGATAGCCGCCCATGAAGCCCTGCAGCGAGTCGCCGTAGAAACGGATCACCTGCGACAGCAGCTGCGTCGTGAACATCGGCTGGCCGCGTTCTTCGTGCTCGGCGATGATCTGCAGCAGGACCGAACGGGTCAGCTCTTCGCCGGTCTTGGCGTCGCGGACTTCGAACTCTTCGCCGTCGACCACGAGCTGGCGGACTTCCTCCAGCGTGATGTAGCTCGAGATCTCGGTGTCGTAGAGCCGACGGTTCGGGTACTTCTTGATGACTCGGACTTGTGCCATGCCGGCAAGCTAGCACGGCTTGCGGCGATGCACCAGCCGGTTTGCTGCGCAGCATTACCTTTGGCACAGAAGCGAAGCGGCCTGGCGCCTGCGCTGTGGAGAGCGGGGTGTCCCGGAGCGTTGCCGTAGCGCGCTTGGCGCGCTGCGCCGCAGCGCGACCCGGCCGCGGTCGCGGCCGGGTCGCGAAGGACCTTACCAGCCCATGTAGTGGCCGCCGTTGATCGACAGGTTGGCGCCCGTGACCCAGCCGGCGTCGTCGGGGATGAAGAAGCCGACCGCATAGGCGATCTCGTCGGGATTGCCCAGACGGCCCACCGGAATCTGTGCGGCGATCTTGGCGCGCACCTCTTCGGGCACGGCCATGACCATCTCGGTCGCGACGTAGCCGGGCGACACGGTGTTCACCGTGATGCCGAACTTCGCGTTCTCCTGCGCCAGCGAGATCGTGAAGCCATGCATGCCGGCCTTGGACGCGGCGTAGTTGGCCTGACCGTACTGGCCCTTCTGGCCGTTGATGGAGCTGATCTGGATGATGCGGCCCCATTTGCGCTCGCGCATGCCGTCGATGACCGGACGCGTCACGTTGAAGCACGAATTGAGGTTGGTGTTGATGACTTCCTGCCACTGCAGCGCAGACATCTTGTGGAAAGTGCCGTCGCGCGTGATGCCGGCGTTGTTGACGAGGATGTCCACCGGGCCGAGCTGGTCGACGACTTCACGCACCATGGCTTCGGCCGAAGCCGGGTCGGCCACGTCGCCGGCGGCCAGGGCCACGTCGACGCCGTCGCGCTTGAGTGCTTCCTGCCACGCCGTCGCGCGCGCCTTGTCGCGATAGTTGGTGGCGACCTTGTGCCCCATCGCCGCCAGCTTGCGCACGATCGCCGTGCCGATACCGCCCGTTCCGCCCGTCACCAATGCCACGCGTGTGGTCATGCTCCACTCCCAGTTAGTCGTCGTGATCCGTCGCAACGCGGGAAAGCCGCGAGACGCGGACTTCGCGGGATTCTACACAAGCCTCATGCACTGCCATGACGCATCCGCACAATCGACGCGGTATGCGGAATCGCCGCGACGTCGAAGACCTCGACCGCCGCGGCCAGCAACGCGGGCGGCGAGGCGGCATGACTCAGGCGCGCGATCGGCAGGCCGAGAAATTCCAGCGCGGCGCGCAGCGCCGGCAGCGGGTCGGTCGCGTCGATCGGCAGCGCCTGGTCCTGCTTGCTGAGCTTGCGTCCGGCCGCATCCAGCGCGAGCGGCAGATGCAGATACGCCGGCGTCGGCAGGCCCAGGCGTTGCTGCAGCAGGATCTGCCGCGGCGTGGAGTCGAGCAGGTCGGCGCCGCGTACGACCTCGCTGATGCCCTGCGCCGCATCGTCGACGACGACGGCGAGCTGGTAGGCGTAATAGCCCTCGACGCGTCGCACCACGAAGTCGCCGACTTCCGTGGCCAGAGGCTGCTCATAGCGGCCGAGCAGCCGATCGTCGAAGCCCAGCGTGAGGTCGGGCACGCGCAGGCGCCAGGCCGGTGCGCGGTCCTGCGCGGGCGCCGCGACGCACGGGCTGTGATGCAGGCCGGCGCTGCGCTGCAGGTCGCTGCGGCTGCACCAGCAGGGGAAGGCGTGCCCGGCATCGACGAGCTGTCGCAGCGCCGCGGCATAGGCGTCGTGGCGCTGGTGCTGCCAGAGTATCGGTTCGTCGGAGACCAGGCCGAATGCGGCCAGGGTTTCGATCTGCTGCTGTGCGGCGCCGGCGACCTCGCGCGGCGGATCCAGATCCTCGATGCGGATGATCCAGCTGCCGCTGCGGCTGCGCGCGCGCAGCCAGCTGCCGATGGCGGCGACCAGAGAACCGAAATGCAGCGCGCCGGTCGGCGACGGCGCGAAGCGTCCGCGATACGCCGGGGCAGGGCGGCCGTTCATGCGTTGACGACGCGGCGGTGGCTAGGCTGCCGGCGGCTGCGTGTCATGCGGCCTGCGTGCCTGCGCCTTGCGGCGCGCGCTTGAACTCTCCGGTTCCGGACGCAACTAGAGCCGGAGCCGGATTTCGTTTTCCGCTATGGGAATCTGCCGCCATGCGCATCGTGTTGTTCCTGGCCACCAACCTGGCCGTCCTGTTTCTGTTGACCATCGTCATCAAGCTGTTCGGCCTCGACGCCGGCAGCACACGCAATCTGACCTCGATGCTGATCATGGCGGCGGTCATCGGCATGGGCGGCTCGTTCATCTCGCTGGCCCTGTCCAAGTGGATGGCCAAGCGTGCGACCGGCGCGCAGGTCATCACCCAGCCGCAGAACGAAGCCGAGCAGTGGCTGTATAGCACGGTCAAGCGCCAGGCCGAGAAGGCCGGCATCGGCATGCCGGAGGTCGCGATCTACGGCGGTCCCGAGATGAATGCGTTCGCCACTGGCATGAGCCGCGACCACGCGCTCGTCGCCGTCAGCATCGGCTTGCTGCAGAACATGGACCGGCGCCAGATCGAGGCCGTGCTCGCGCACGAGATCAGCCATGTCGCCAACGGCGACATGGTCACCATGGGCCTTATCCAGGGTGTTCTCAATACGTTCGTGATCTTTCTCGCGCGCATCATCGGCTCGGTCGTCGATTCGTTCCTGCGCGGCGACCGCGACAACGGAGGCGGCGGCATCGGCTATTTCGTGACCGTCATGGTCGCCCAGCTCGTGCTCGGCGTGTTCGCCTCGATGATCGTCATGTGGTTCTCGCGCTGGCGCGAGTTCCGCGCCGATGCGGGTTCGGCGCGTCTGGAAGGCAAGGACGCGATGATCTCGGCGCTGCAGCGGCTGGCCGCAGGCCATGGCGAATCGACCCTGCCCAAGGAAGTCGCCGCGTTCGGCATCGCCGGTTCGTTCGGCAAGCTGTTCGCAAGCCATCCGCCGATCGAGGATCGCATCGCGGCGCTGCAGCAGCGGGCCTGATCGCTCAACCAGGGGCCGGTCTGCGACCGGCTCCCGCGCAACGAAAAAGCGGCCTTACGGCCGCTTTTTCGTGACACCGCAGCGCGGCATCGGTCGGTTCGCGCCGATGCAGGTGGCCGCGCTCACTGCGTGTCGTAGACCATGACCTTTTCGGGTTCCTGCAGGAAATTGCCCTGCACGAAGTTGACGCCGCAGCTGAACAGGATGGACATGCTTGCGGCGTCCTCGACGAACTCGGCCACGGTCAGCTTGCCGGCATGGTGGGCCTGGTCGCAGAGGTCCTTGAGCTTTTCCTGGTTTTCCTTGTGCTTGGGCAGTTCGGCCATGTAGCTGCGGTCGAGCTTCAGGTAGTCCGCGTCGATGTGCTTGAGCAGCTGCATCGAGTTGAGGCCCGAACCGAACTGCTCCAGCGCAAAGCCGCAGTGGATCTGCTTGAGGCCGGCCACGAAGCTGCGCGCCGGCTTGAGGTTGGTGACGACCTTGCTCTCGGGCATCTCGAACACCAGCGCGTCGCCGCGCAGGCGCGCGTTCTTGAGCTGCTGGGCGATCCACGGCAGCAGGGTCTGGTCTTCCAGCGACTGCGGCGTGAGCTTGATGAAATAGGTGGTCTTGATGCCGCTCTTCTCGCGCTCGACCAGGGCCTTGATTGCATGGGCGATGACCCAGCGGTCGATCTGCGGCATCAGGCCGTGCTGTTCGGCGATCGGCAGGAAGAAGTTCGGCGTGATCTCGCCCTTCGGGCCCTGCATGCGCAGCAGGATCTCGAAGAAATCGCCGTCGGCGCCGTGCAGGCTGATGATGGGCTGGTTGAACAGTACGAAGCCGTTGTTGTGCAGCGCGTCCTGCACGAGCTTGAGCCAGTGGCGCTGCTTTTCCTCGGCCGCCTTGTCCTGGGCGGCCGGGTCGAAGATGTTGACGCGGTTGCCGCCGTCGGTCTGGGCCGCGCGCAGGGTGTTGTTGGCGTTGGCCAGAATGGTCTGGGCGTTCGCGTTGCGCTCGCCGATCAGGCAGCCGCCGACGCTCATGGTCACGTTGATCGACTGCTTGCCGACTTCGAAGATGCGCTCGCTGAAGGCCTTGAGCAGCACCTCGGCGACCTTCTTGGAGTTCTCCTGATCGCGGCCGACCAGCAGCACGGCGAAGGTATGGTCGGCGAAGCGGGCGGCAACGTCGGCCTCGGCCAGATGGCGGCGCATGAGATTGGCCAGATCGCCCAGCAGCAGGTCGGCGTTGCCGATGCCGATGGTGTCGAGCACTTTCTTGAAATTGTCCGGCTCCAGCAGCAGCAGGCAGCGATCGTTGCTGCCGGCTGCGGCGGCGGCGACCGCGCGGTCGAGCTCCACCAGCAGGTGCTGGCGGTTGTACAGGTCGGTGACGAGGTCCTTGGAGCGCAGCGCGTCGAGCTCTTTTTCGAGTTCGGGGTTGTTGGTCTGCTGGCGGAAGATGATCTGCTGGCAGGGTTCGCCCTCGTAGCTGGCTTCGGCGAATTCCATGACCGAGTCGAAGGTCGACCCGTTGGAACGCTGCGCCTTGAGATTGAGCTTCTGCGGCGGTTTCTCGCCCTTGGACAGTTTCTTGAGCAGGGACTTGAAGTCGTCGGCGTCCTCGGGCGCGATCATGTCGAGGATGGACATGCTCTCGATGTCCTCGAACTCGTCGAAGCCGAACATCTCGAGGTAGGCCTTGTTCGCACGCACATGCATGCCTTCGTGCACGTAGGCGATGGGGTCGCGCGAGGAGTCGAGCAGGGAGTCGCAGCGCCGTTCGGTCTCGCGCAGTGCTGCTTCGAGGCGGCGCACGCTGCGCCGCATGAGCAGGCTGTCGAACTCCCGCTTGACGACCATCTGGGTGTGGTCGGGGCGCGCGCGCAGCGCGATCGCGCGGCAGCCGGAGCGGAACGCTTCGACGATGAGGTCTTCGCTGGGGCCGGCGGCGCTGCCGACGATGGCGATGTCCTTGCCGCCGCGGTTGGCCGCATCGGTGATCTGGCTCAGCCGCAGGCTCTTGGCCGCGAGGTTGACGAGGATCAGATCCGGCGTGCCCTGGAGTATCTGTTCTTCGAGTTCCGCCTCGTTGGTGGCTCGGGTCGGGCGTACCGCGATGCCGCCGTTGCGCAAGACGCTGATCTGCTGTTCGGCGTCCTCGACGGAGTCCTCGATCAGCAGCAACTTGATGACGCTGTCCTGTTTACTCATGTCCCCTCGAACGGCGGGCAGACGCGCTCGCGGCCGGCAGGGAAGGAACCCCGGCAACGCGCCGCATCTGGCGGGTCAATCTTGATGAATCGGCAAGCAAGAAGGTGCGAGCAACCGCTTGTCGCCGTTTTTACCGGATTCGTCCGGTTATTTCCACACTGAATCCAGCGGCTTGCGTGCGCTGTCACAGAGGGGTCTTGGATTTTTCGCCGGCGATCTCGCGCACCAGGCGCGGCACCAGGTAGCCCGGCAGGCGCTGCCGCAGCGCCTCGACCAGGGTCAGCGCGGCAGCGTCAGCGACCTCGAAATGGGCCGCGCCGAGCACGCGGTCGAGCTGGTGCAGATAGTAGGGCAGCACGCCGGCGGCGAACGCGCGCTCGGACAGCGCGGCCAGGCTGTCGGCGTCGTCGTTGACTCCGCGCAGCAGCACGGCCTGATTCAGCAGGGTGCAGCCACGGGCGCGCAGCGCGCTGCAGGCGGCGTCGACGCGCTCGTCGAATTCGTTGGCGTGGTTGGCGTGCAGCACGACCACTTTCTGCAGCGGCAGTGCGTCCAGCCAGGCCAGCAGGCCCGCATCGACGCGCTCGGGCAGCACGACCGGCAGGCGCGTATGCAGGCGCAGGCGCCGCACATGCGGGATCTCGCGCAGGGCGGCGGTCAGCTCGGCCAGCTTGGGGTCGGACAGGGACAGCGGGTCGCCGCCGGACAGGATGACCTCGTCCAGGCCGGGGTCGGCGGCGATCGCCGCGACGGCCTCCCGCCAGCGGCCGGTCGCGGCGGTTTCCTCGGCATAGGGAAAATGCCGGCGGAAGCAGTAGCGGCAGTTGACCGCGCAGGAGCCGGTCGCGATCAGCAGCGCCCGGCCGGCGTATTTCTGCAGCACGCCGTGGGCCGAACGGGCGGCCAGGTCGCCGACCGCGTCGACCGCGAAACCGGGCTGGGGCGCCAGCTCGGCGGCCAGCGGCAGGACCTGGCGCAGCAGCGGGTCGTCCGGGTCGCCCGGCCGCATGCGCGCGACGAAGCCCCGCGGCACGCGCAGGGCGAAGCCGGTGTCGGCATCGGGCAGCAGCCGGCCGGCCTGGGCTTCCAGGCCGAGCAGACGCAGCAGTTCCAGCGGATCGGTGACCGATTCGCGCCAGAGCTGCTGCCAGCGCGGAGGAAGCTGCGCGGGCAGGCGGTTAGCGGTTATCATCGCGGGCTAGTTTCCGGCTTTACGGCCAGTCGACCATTGTAGCCGCATAACCGCGGCGATTCCCTTTCACCAGGAGTGACCCATGGCCAGCTATGGCATGAATGACGTCAAGAACGGCATGAAAATCATCGTCAACAACGAGCCGTGCGTCATCACCGACACCGAATACGTCAAGCCGGGCAAGGGGCAGGCCTTCACCCGCGTGCGCTACCGCAACATCAAGTCGGGCCGCGTCGTCGAACTGACCATGAAGGCGACCGACTCGGTCGAGGCCGCCGACGTCGTCGACACCGACATGGAATACCTGTACTCCGACGGCGAGTTCTGGCACTTCATGCACCCGGAAACGCACGAGCAGGTCGGCGCCGAAGGCCCGGCCATGGCTGATGCGTCCAAGTGGCTCAAGGGTAACGAGACCTGCGTGGTCACTCTGTGGAACGGCAGCCCGCTGACCGTCGCGGCGCCGAACTTCGTCGAACTGGAAATCACCGAGACCGATCCGGGCGTGCGCGGCGATACGTCCGGCGGCGGCGGCAAGCCGGCCAAGCTCGAAACCGGCGCCGTCGTGCGCGTGCCGTTGTTCGTGGCCCAGGGCGAGAAGATCCGCGTCGATACGCGCACCGGCGAATACGTCTCGCGCGTCAAGTAAACCAAGGTTGCCGCCGCGGCGGACGAAAGGGAAACCCGCATGCCGGGTTTCCCTTTTTCGTATCCGCCCCCATCATGCGCGGATCGCCAGAGCAGGAGCAGGGTGTGAGCAGCATCGAGCCGATTCCCGTCGACAGCCTGATCGAAGCCCGCTGGGTAGTGCCGGTGGAGCCGCATGGCGTGGTGCTGGAGCGGCAGGCCGTCGTCGTCGATGGCGGCCGTGTGCGCGAACTGCTGGACATCAGCGAGGCACGGCGCAAGTACGCGCCGCGTACGACCCGCGTGCTCGACGAGCACGTGCTGATTCCGGGGCTGGTCAACGCGCATACGCACAACCCGATGACCCTGATGCGCGGCATTGCCGACGACCTGCCGCTGATGACCTGGCTGCGCGAGCACATCTGGCCGGCCGAGGCGCGCGCCATGAGTGCGGAGTTCGTGCATGACGGCGTCGAGCTAGCGATCGCCGAGATGCTGCGCGGCGGCACGACCTGCTGCAACGAGAACTATTTCTTCCCCGACGCCCAGGCGGCCACCTACCGCCGGCACGGCTTCCGCGCGATGGTCGGCCTGCCGATCATTGAATTTCCCAGCGCCTGGGCACGCACGCGCGAGGAATACTTCGACAAGGCCCTGGCCGTGCATGACGAATACCGCGGCGACGCGCTGGTCGGCATGGCCTTCGCGCCGCATGCGCCCTATACGGTCAGCAACGAGAGCTTCGAGCGCGTGCGCATGCTGTCGGATCAGCTCGACCTGCCGGTGCACGTGCACGTGCACGAGACTGCGCAGGAAGTCGAGGATTCGCGTCACGAGCACGGCGTGCGCCCGCTTGCGCGGCTGCGGGGGCTGGGCCTGGTCAACGACCATCTGATCGCCGTGCACATGACCCAGCTCGACGAGCACGAGATCCGTCTGTGCGCCGAGGCCGGCGTGTCGGTCGTGCACTGCCCCGAATCCAATCTCAAGCTGGCCAGCGGCTTCTGTCCGGCCGAAGCGCTGCGCCGGGCCGGCGTCAACGTTGCGCTGGGCACCGACGGCTGCGCCAGCAACAACGATCTGGACATGTTCGGCGAGATGCGTACCGCGGCGCTGCTGGCCAAGGGCGTGTCCGGCGACGCGCGCGCGTTCGACGCGGCGTTCGCGCTGCGCGCGGCCACGTTGAATGCGGCCAAGGCGCTGGGCTGGGCCGAGCGCGTCGGCTCGATAGAGCCGGGCAAGGCCGCCGACTTCGCCGCGGTCCGCCTCGACGCGCTGGAAACCCTGCCGGTGTTCAACGTGATCTCGCAGCTGGTCTATGCCTGCGGCCGTCAGCAGGTCAGCGACGTCTGGATCGCCGGCGTGCCGAAGCTCGTCGACGGCGCGCTCGTCGACATGGATACGGCTGCACTGCGCGCCAGGGCGCGCGAGTGGGGCGAGCGTCTGCGCGGCTGAGTCCGTAGTCCGTCGCTGCGGCCAAGCGCCGCGGCCGGACATCGCGGCCGGCGTGGTACACCGTCGGCCGACGCGAACGAAAATGGAAACACGCAAATGACTGTCAGCGAAAATGTCGATCGCAGCGAAACGGCCAAGTTCGATCGCCTGGCGAGCCGGTGGTGGGATCCGGACGGCGAGTCGCGTCCCCTGCACGATCTGAACCCCGTACGCCTGGCCTACGTCGCCGGACGCGTGAGCCTGCGCGGCGCGCGCGTGCTCGACGTGGGCTGCGGCGGCGGATTGCTCAGCGAGGCGCTGGCCGCGGCCGGCGCCGAGGTCACGGCCATTGATCTGGCACCCGGCGTGCTCGACGTCGCGCGGCTGCATCTGTACGAGTCCGGCCTGAAGGTCGACTACCGCGAGATCAGCGCCGAGGCGCTGGCGGCGCAGCAGCCGGCGAGCTTCGATGCGATCACCTGCATGGAGATGCTCGAGCATGTGCCGGATCCGGCCAGCATCGTCGAGGCCTGCGCGCGCCTGCTCAAGCCCGGCGGCAGCTGGTTCGCCTCGACCCTGAACCGCACGCCGCGGGCCTTCGCGCTCGGCATCGTCGGCGCCGAATACCTGCTGCGCCTGCTGCCGCGCGGCACGCACCACTATCGCCAGTTCATCAAGCCGAGCGAACTCGCCGCGGCGCTGCGCGCGAGCGGCCTGGAACTCGACGACCTGCGCGGCCTCGACTACAACCCGCTGACGCGGCGTGCGCGGCTGGTCGACTCGGTTGCGGTCAACTATCTGGTCAGCGCGCGCAAACCCGCATGAGATGGCATGACCGCGAACTGGACGCGGTGCTGTTCGATCTCGACGGCACCCTCGTCGACTCGGCGCCGGACCTCGTCGCCGCGATGCAGCGGCTGTGCCGCGAGCTCGACGCGGCCGAACCCGACGCGGCCGCGGTTCGCGCCGCCGTGTCCAAGGGCGGCCGCGCGATGTTGCGCCGCGGCCTGCCGGGTCTGGACGAGCCGCGCTACGAGGCGCTGCTGCCGCGCTTTCTCGATATCTACGCGGCCGATATCGCCGGGTTGTCGCGTCCGTTCGATGGCGTCGAAGCCCTGATTGCCGCGATCGAAGCGCGCGGCGCGCGCTGGGGCGTGGTCACGAACAAGCCCGGCTGGCTCGCGCGGCCGCTGCTGGAGCGCCTGGGCTGGTCACAGCGCAGCGCGGCCCTGGTCAGCGGCGACTGCCTCGCCGTGCGCAAGCCCGATCCGGCGCCGGTGCGGCATGCCTGCGAACTGGCGGGCGTTGCGCCGCAGCGCTGCGTCTACGTCGGCGACGACCTGCGCGACATCGAGGCCGGCCGCGCCGCCGGTCTGTACACGGTCGCCGCTGCCTGGGGTTATCTCGACGGCGAAGATCCGCACGGCTGGGCGGCCGACTGGGTCGCTCCGTCGGCGCTGGCTCTGCAGCAGGCGCTGCAGCTGCACCCATGAACGCGTGGTCCGCCGATGTCGCGAGCTTCATCGCGAAGCTCGAACAGGCCTATGCCGAATTCCGCATCGGTGGGCCGCTGCTGCGGCGCCAGGCGCCGGCCGTCCTGCTGTTCGAGGCCATCGCCCACGAGCTGACCCAGGCCGTATTCCATCTGCCCGACCCGGCTGTCGCGACGGGCAAGCTGCAGTGGTGGCGCGAGGAACTGCAGCGCAGCTTCGCCGCGCAGGCGCGCCATCCGCTGACGCGCGAACTCGCCCTGCCGGCCGGCACGGCCCCCGACGCGGATGTTTTCGACGGTCTGATCGTACAGGCGGCACAAGGCCGCGACCTGCCACCGGCGGCGGATTTCGCCGCGCAGCGCGCCGCGCTGCTGCCGGCCTTCGTGCGCATCGAGCGCCTGCGCGTGAGCCTGCTCGGCACGGCGGATACGGCGGTCGCGGTCCAGGCCGAGGTCCGCGTGCTCGCGCATCTGCTGCGCGGACTGGCGCGCCTGCCGCTGGCCGAAGACGACGAGCCGCTGCCCGTCTCCATGCACGCGCTGGCCCGTCACCAGCTCAGTCGCGGCGCCCTGCGCGAGGCCGGCGCCGCGCGCGATGCGCTGGTGCGGGCACAACTGGCCGACATTGCCACGGCGCTGGCCGCGCTGCGTCCGGCGGTCGAGGCTGAGGCCGGCTCTGTCGGCCGGCTGCGCTGGCGCTGCGAGCGCTGGCGCGCGCGGCCGCTGCCGGCCGGCGATCCGTTCGCGCCGTTGTGGTCGCGGCTGGACCGGGCGCCGTGGGACACGGCCTGGCAGGCCTGGCGCGGCCTGCGCCGCGAGCGCTGAGCCGCGCCTGCTAAGCTAGGCGTCCGGTAGCCGCCGCGATGGCGCCGGCTGCCGGTGCAGTCGCCCCTGCGGCGGCCGCCCGGTGGCACGCGGCGCGGCGGGACCATTGAGCCTGCGGCGTCCGGCCCCACCTGCAACCGAATGTCGCGCCGGCCCGCCGGCGCGTCCGCAAGCGCCAGGCCGCTTGCCCGTACCGAGTTTCCGAGGATTTCCGATGCGCACCAGCGAAAACGCCGTCCGTTCCTTGCCGGACATCGCCAACGAGGCCCAGCCTCATGCCGCCGGCGCACTGGAATGGGTGGGCATGGGCGAGATCGAGGTGCCGGTCAGCGTCGGCACGGGCGACGGCCGCAGCGTGCAGTCGGGCGCTCGCGTCACCGCCTATGTGAATCTGGCTCGGCCCGATGTCCGCGGCATCCATATGTCCCGGCTGTATCTGCACGTGGACAAATCCCTGTCCAACGAGCCGCTGACGCCGTGCTCGCTGCGCCGCCTGCTCAAGGAGTTCCTCGACTCGCATGCGGAGCTGTCCGACCGCGCGATGATCCGGGTGGCCTTCGACCATCTCGTGCGCCGGCCCGCGCTGGTCAGCGACAACAGCGGCTGGAAGGCCTATCCGATCGTGCTGACCGGGCTCATGGAGCGCGGCCAGTTCAGTCTCGAACTCGCCTGCGAAGTCGTCTATTCCAGCACCTGTCCGTGCTCGGCGGCGCTGGCGCGCCAGCTGATCCAGGAACGCTTCGGCGAGGACTTCGCGCGCGGCCGGGCACTGGACTACGACCAGGTCATGGCCTGGCTCGGCAGCGAGCAGGGCATCTGCGCGACCCCGCACAGCCAGCGCAGTTCGGCCGAGATCCGGGTCAAGCTCGCGCCCGGTTTCGAATTGCCTGTCGTCGAGCTGATCGACCGCGTCGAGCAGGCGCTGAAGACGCCGGTGCAGACCGCGGTCAAGCGCGTCGACGAACAGGCCTTCGCCCGGCTCAACGGCGAGAACCTGATGTTCTGCGAAGATGCCGCGCGGCGCGTGCAGCAGGCGCTGGCCGCAGACGAGCGCCTGGTCGATTTCTGGGTGCGCGCCTCGCACTATGAAAGCCTGCATCCGCACAACGCCGTCGCGATCGCGACCAAGGGCGTGGCCGGCGGTTACGGCGGCGGCATGGACAGCTTCGCGCCGCTGCGGCGCTGAAGCCGCTGTCGTCGGCGCGGCCGGCGTCGTTTTCCCCTTTCACTGATTCCGTTCCGGCGCGCCCGCAGCGGCGCGCAGGTCGACGGCGGCCAGGCGCTCGCCCGCAACGGGCGCCGTCGCCCGTGCGGAAGGAGCCCTCCGGCCGCAGAGCGAATACCGATATGCCGCCTACGGCGCCGGCGATTGCCGTTGTTGCGCGTATTCGTTGCGTCGATTGCGCGGTGACAATGCGCGCGGCACCGCACTCTGCGCGGTCGAATAATTCCGAATACCGGTAATCGGGGGATTACCGGCCGTTCTGCTGCATAGCCGCATTGCAAATCCCCAGCGCGTCGCGTACAAGATATCGGCCTGCGCATCCGTGGTCGCCACACCATGCGGGCACGCGGTAGGGGATCCGTGGCGAAATTGGGGAATACGACGTAGTCGAAGAAGACGCTGCAGCACCCGCGTGTGCGGCTGCATTGCAGTACTGCTCGTGCGCGCCGCCGGTTGCGGTCAACGCGCATCCTGCGCAAACTACGTATGCCTTCGTACAATTTCGCATTGCGGATACTCGCGGTACGGGGGATTTCGCTTAGAGCTGCGCCACGATCCGTACCACTCGTCTGGCACGGCGCCGTGAGGTGCCGGTCATTGGGTGAATTGGGGAGCGGTTTTGGATCGTTGATCCGCCGCAGAACACCTTTCGAGTAGGAGTATATAAATGTCACGTCGCCACAATGTGTTGTCCTGGGCGGTGCGCTACGCACTGCTCGCCGGCGGTGCCGGTGCTGCCTCCATCGCGCCCGCCATTGCGTTCGCCCAGTCGCCCGCACCGAAAGACGGTGAAGATGCGGCACAGCTCGAGCGCATCGAAGTCACGGGTTCGCGCATCCGCAAGGTTGATCTGGAAACGGCGCAGCCGGTTCTCGTGATCGACCGCGCCGAAATCGAGCGTCAGGGCTTCCAGTCCGTCGCCGACATCCTGCAGAACGTCTCCGCCACCGGTTCGCCCGCGATCAGCCGCGCGCAGCCGCTGTCGGCCGGCGAATCGCCGGGTGGCGCGTTCATCAGCCTGCGCAACCTCGGCGCGCAGCGCACCCTGATTCTCGTCAACGGCAAGCGCCTGGGCATCAACACCAACGGCCTGCAGGACGTGTCCACGATTCCGACGGCGATCATCCAGTCGATCGAAGTCCTCAAGGACGGCGCCTCCTCGGTCTACGGCTCTGACGCGATCGGCGGCGTGGTCAATTTCATCACGCGCAGCAACTTCGAGGGCATGGAAGCCAATGCCTATTGGGGCCAGTTCGGCGAAGGCGACGGCGACATCCAGCGCTGGGACGCGACCCTGGGCTACAAGGGCGACCGCGGTTCGCTCGTGGCCACGGCCGAATACAGCGAGGAAAAG
Organism: Lysobacteraceae bacterium SCN 69-320; assembly: GCA_001725155.1. Taxonomy (GTDB): domain Bacteria; phylum Pseudomonadota; class Gammaproteobacteria; order Xanthomonadales; family Rhodanobacteraceae; genus Tahibacter. The sequence continues at coordinate 81,294 of MEFP01000006.1, forward strand.
GAAGTCGCCGGCGCCGACCGCGATTTCTCGCGCTATCCGCGCGGCGCATACCACCCGTACCTCGGCTGGACCACGGTCAGCCAGTGGGGCGTGCTCGTGCGCTCGGCGGCACAGGGCGGCAACCTGACTCTCGACCGCGGCGGTGATCCGTACGACATCACGAACTACCATCCGACCAACGGTTCGGCGCCGAACGGCGACGTCAGCAACACCAATCTGCAGACCGACCTGCGCACGCCGATCAAGGCCAAGAACCTGTTCATTTCGGGCGACTACCACATCAACGACTGGCTGCGCTTCCGCGGCGACGTGATGTACAGCGATCGCGACTCGGACCGCCAGGTCGCCGGCTATCCGTTCCAGAGCGCGTCGTTCGCCGGCACCACCATGTCGCGGGACAGCTACTACAACCCGCTGGGCAGCCAGCACGGCGCGGCCAATCCGACTGCGGTCAACTATCAGCGCCGCACCTGGGAAATTCCGCGCACGACGACCAGCAGCCTGCAGACCTTCCGCGCCACGATGGGGCTGGAAGGTTCGTTCGAGCTGGCCGACCGCACCTTCGACTGGGACGTGAGCTATCTCTACACCCAGAACAAGCTGAACCAGGCCGCCTACGGCAACCTCAATACGGTACGCGTCGCGCAGGCCGTGGGTCCGTCCTTCCTGAATGCCGCGGGCCGCGTGCAGTGCGGTACCGCCGCCAATCCGATTCCGTTCTCCAGCTGCGTACCGTGGAATCCGTTCCTGCCGTACGGCCGCACCGGTGACGGCGGTCTGACCAACAACCCGGAACTGGTCAACTACCTGTTCCAGGAAGAGCACTCGACCGGCCTGACCGAGACCAAGGTCTACTCGGCCAACCTCACCGGTCCGATCGTGACCCTGCCGGCCGGCGATCTGTCGTTCGCGTTCGGCGCCGAGCACCGTGCCGAAAGCGGCAAGTTCGTGCCGGATGCGCTGTCGCAGACCGCTTCCTCGACCAACCTCGCGGCCGGCCCGACCAAGGGTGGCTACGACGTCGACGAAGTCTATGCCGAGCTGTTCGTGCCGATCCTGCGCGACGTCGCGTTCGCCAAGGATCTCAGCATCAGCCTGGCGTCGCGTCATTCCGACTACAGCACCTTCGGCAAGACGACCAACAACAAGGTCGGCTTCACCTGGAAACCGATCGAACAGCTGATGTTCCGCGGCACGCGCGCCGACGGCTTCCGCGCACCGACCATCGCCGACCTGTACGGCGGCGGCTCGCAGACCTTCAGCTTCTACACCGACCCGTGCGACACGCTGTACGGTGCGGCCCGCAGCAATCCGGCCGTGCAGGCGCGCTGCGCGCAGGACATCCAGAACGCCGCCACGTTCCGCCAGCTCGGCCAGGGCTTCACGCCGACGACGGTGGCCAATGCGCAGACGCCGGTCGCCTTCACCTCGGGCTCCAATCCGCTGCTGCAGCCGGAAATCTCGCGTTCCAACACGCTCGGCGTGGTGTGGAGTCCGGAGTTCTCCGAAGGGCTCAACATGAGCCTGGACTGGTGGAAGATCCGCGTGACGGAGACCATCGTCGCCGACAGCCCGACGCAGAAGCTCAACGACTGCTACGTCGACGGCATCGCGGCGCGCTGCACGGGCTTCACGCGTGATCCGGCGCTGGGCTACGTCAACACGCTGACGTTCGGCACGCGCAACGCCGGTTACGTCGAGACCAAGGGCTACGACTTCGACCTGTCCTACCGTCTGCCGACGGACTGGGGCAACTTCGGTATCGTCTGGCAGAACACCTACGTCACCGACCTGGAGTTCAAGTCGACCAACGACCCGGTGGCCAAGCCCAGCCGCACGAACTCGTTCGCGAGCAGCGGCGGCATCAACTTCCGCCTGCGTTCGAACCTGACCGTGAACTGGGACCTCGGCGACTTCGGTGCGACCTGGGGCACGCGCTACTTCTCGGGCTCCAAGGAAACCTGCCTGAGCGTGGCGACCTTCCCGGACGAGTGCAACAACCCGAACTACATCGCGGCGAATCCGGCGGATACGCGCGCGATCAACGTGATCGGGGCGAACGCATTCCACGATCTGCAGGTGCGCTGGAAGGCGCCGTGGAAGGCGACGATCGCCATCGGTGCGAACAACGTGTTCGACCACCTGGCGGCGCCGAACTATTCGAACCCGAGCTCGTCGAGCACGCCGTACTACGGCGGTTTCGACATCGGCCGGTTCTACTACGTGCGGTACCACCAGCGCTTCTGATCGGGACGGCGCTGGTCGTGTAAGCCGGAGGCCCCGCGGGATGCGGGGCCTTCTTTTTGGCGCGGTTGCCGAACGCCGTTTCCGCCGTGCCCGGTCAAGCGGCGCGCCGGCCGCATTGCCATCGAGTACCCGTGCCGAAATTCACCTGGAACGACGAAGTGCGCGTGCTCCAGCCGGTGTCCGCGCCGGACCGCCGGGGGCTGCGGGAATCGGTCATCGGCATATTCGGGCAGCGCCCGCCGGCTTCCCATTTCGCGCAGTTTCCGGTGCGGTATTCAGTGGAGTTTGCGGACGGCGAAGCGCTGGACCTGCACGAAGACGACCTGGCCGCGGGGGAAGCCCCGGATGCCGGCGGCCGCGGCGAGGGCAGCGCGGAGTCTGGCTTCGTCCGTGACGATGGTGGCTCATGAGCGTGCGTACGAATGCGGATGGCATATTGACCGGTCTGCGCTGTCACGACGGCTGGTTCGTCGGCGTGCAGTTGCGCGAGTCGAGCGTCGAGCTTCGCTTCCGGCGGCTCGACGGCGAAACCGTCCAGCTGTTTCTGCAGGGCGTGCGCAGCTTTGCGCTGGACCGTTTTCTCGAAGGCAACATCGTCGACACCGCTTACGCCTGGCCGGTCGCTGCGGCGCCGCAATGCCTGTGCCGCGTTCTCCTGCGATGAGGCGTTTCTCGATGCGCCGGGCGATCCCGAGGCCGGCACCCTGTTCGTGCTGGAATCTTCGTACGGTGCGACGGTTTTCGCGCTGGTGCGGGAACTGGCGCTGGTCGATCCGGCCAGCCGCGAGCCCGTCGGATAGACGCGCCCAGCAGGGCGTTGCCGGGCGCGGACTGCGGCTGTCAGGCCGGCGCCGGCATCATTTCCTCGCGGCAGCGGCCGCCGGCAGCAGGGCCGGATCCAGCCGCACGTCGAACCAGTTGAAGCCCCAGTGCACATGCGGCCCGCTCGCGCGGCCGGTGGCGCCGGCTGCGGCGAAGACCTGTCCCTGACTCACGCGGTCGCCGAGTTTCACGTTGATGCGGCTCAGGTGCAGGAACGAGCTGGTCAGGCCGTGGCCGTGGTCGATCAGCACCGTGCCGCCGGTCAGGATCAGGTCCGGCGCGGCGAAGCTGACGATGCCGCCGGCGGGAGCCTTGACCGGCGTGCCCGTGGGCACGGCGATGTCGAGTCCGTAGTGCGGCGCCTTCGGCACGCCGTTGTCGATGCGCTGGCTGCCGTAGACGCCGCTGATGCGGCCTTCGGCCGGACGGCGGAAGCCGCCGAGATAATCGGTGCGGTCATCGTCGCGCTCCCGCGCCTTGGCCACGCGCGCCTGTTCCTCGGCGATGCGTCTGGCGAGGTCCGGATCGGGCGTGACCGTGTGCGGCGGCAGGCCGTCGACGCGCTCGATCTTGTACTCGCGCTGGACGACCTGCAGCGAGTGCTGCTCGGTCTTGCCGTTGCGGTGGCGGATGGTCACGGTCACGCTGGCCGGCGCGTCGCGCTCGATGCCGAACACGTAGCGGCCGTCCGCGTCGACACGTGCTTCGCGCTCGCCGATCCGCACCGCGCTGCCGGGCTCGGTGCTGGCGGCGATGAGCTGGCCCTGCTGCACGCGCGCCGGCAGTGCCGCAGCCAAGCCGGCGGCCGGCAGGCACAGCAGACACACCAGGAGCAGGGAAGGGCGCCGCCGTGCGTTGCGCCTCACCGGTCGAATTCCAGGCGCATGCCGCGCACGGTGTCGTCGACGCGCTGACCGTCCCAGACGCGCTGGCCGTTGACCCAGGTCGCGGCGATGCTGGAACGGAAGGTATGGCCTTCGAACGGCGACCAGCCGCAGCGCGACAGCACTTCCTCGCGCCTGACCGTATGCGCTCTGCGCGGATCGACCAGTACGAGATCGGCGAAATAGCCTTCGCGCAGATAGCCGCGCTGCTTGACCTGGAACAGCTCGGCCGGCGCGTGAGTCAGGCTCTCGACGATGCGCTCCAGCGGTATCGTGCCGTCGAAGGCCTGCTCCAGCGCGCACTGCAGCGCGAACTGCACCAGCGGCAGACCCGACGGGGCCTGTTCGTAGGGCAAGGCCTTTTCGGCCAGGGTATGCGGCGCATGGTCGGTCGCCAGCACGTCGATGCGCCCGTCACGCAGTGCGGCGACGATGGCCAGCCGGTCGCTCTCGCTCTTGATCGCCGGATTGCATTTCATCCAGTTGCCCAGGCGCGGATAGTCGCGCTCGGAAAACTGCAGGAAATGCACGCAGGTCTCCGCCGTGATGCGTTTGCCGCGCAGCGGTCCCGACGCGAACAGGGCGAGTTCGTCGGCCGTGGTCACGTGCAGGATGTGCAGGCGCGTGCCGTGGCGGCGCGCGAGCTCGACGGCCAGGGTCGAGGACTTCAGGCAGGCCTCGCGGGAACGGATGTAGGGATGGCGCTCGACCGGGATCGCGTCGCCGTAGCGCTCGCGTTCCTTCGCGAGGTTGGCCTCTATCGTCGGCGTGTCTTCGCAGTGGGTCACGACAATGGTCGGCGCGTCGCGGAAGATCGCATCGAGCGTGGCCGGATCGTCGACGAGCATGTTGCCGGTCGAGGCACCCATGAAGATCTTGATACCGCAGGCCGCGCGCGGATCGAGCGCGCGGATCACCTCGAGATTGTCGTTGGTCGCGCCGAGATAGAACGCGTGATTGGCGGCCGACTTCGCCGCGGCGCGCGCATACTTGTCTTCCAGCGCCTCCAGGGTCGTCGTCGTCGGCTTGGAGTTCGGCATTTCCATGTAGCTCGTGATGCCGCCGGCGACGGCCGCGCGCGACTCGGTCGCGAAATCGGCCTTGTGTTCCAGGCCGGGTTCGCGGAAATGCACCTGGTCGTCGATCATGCCCGGCAGCAGCCAGTGCCCCGCGGCGTCGAGGACGGTCTCGTCGCTGCGTGCGCCCAGCTCCGCGGCTATCGTCTCGATGCGGCCGTCGCGCAGGCGTACGTCGGCGACGCGCCGGTTTCCTTCATTGACCAGCTCGGCATTGCGGATCAGCCAGTTCTTCATTGGGGTTTCTCGTCGGAAGGATCGGTGGGCTGCGGCCGGAAGGTGAATTGCAATGGCACGTAGTCGAAGCCGCCCTCGCTCCAGGGATTGCAGCGCAGCAGCCGCCAGGCGGCGAGCAGACTGCCGCGCCAGGCGCCGTGGCGCGAGACGGCAGTGCGCGCGTAATGCGAACAGCTTGGATGGTAGCGACAGCGCTCGCCGAGCAAGGGGCTCAGCAAACGCTTGTACAGGCCAAGCAAATAGAGTATTAGCCGAGACACGAAGGCGGAGGACGCAGTACTTGGCGTTGCGCGGGGGCGCAGATTTCCGGCGGTTGCCGGTGCTGGGGACTTAGGCTATAACACGCCGCCGCCTAGCCACAACGGTGAACGGAAATGGCGAAAAGCACGCGCAGTACGGCAAAGAAACTCGTTGCCAAAGGCAAAGCCACCGCGAGCGCCAAGGCGGTGAAGAAAACGTCGAGTACGGTCAAGAAGGCGCCTGCGAAAGCCGCAGCTCCTGCGAAGAAGGCGAGCAAGCCGGCAGCCAAGCCGGTGAAGCCCGCAAAGCCGCTCGCCAAGGCGGCCACCAAGCCGGCGGCGAAAGCCGTTGCCAAGCCCAAGTCCAAGCCGGCGCCCAAGCCCGTCGCGAAGGCCGCAGCGAAGACGGGCAAGGTGAGCAAGCCCGTCGCCGTGAGCAAGCCGGTAGCCGCAGCGAGCAAGCCCAAGCCGGTCACGGCGGCGGCTTCCGCGAACGCGAAGGTGAAACAAGCAACGCCTACGATTCCGGCCGCAGCCGCCACGCCGGTGGCCAAGCCGAAAGCGCCGCCGCCGGCGCCGAAAGCGACAGCGCCGACGATCGGTACCGCCGCGCCGGAACGGACCGCGACACCAGCCCCCTCAAGCAAATCGACGAAGCAAGTGATAACTGAAGAAAGCAAGAAGAATTCGCGCAAAGGCGTCATCGCACCGACGGCTTCCGAAGCCGGGATCACGATGGAAGGCGGTCGCTACGCGCTTGCCGCGACGACCAACATCGACCTGCCGCCGGGTTACCGTCCGTCCGCGGACGAGGAATACATGAACCCGATGCATCTGGCGTTCTTCCGCAACAAGCTGCGCGAATGGCGCGACCAGCTTGTCGAGGAATCGAAGCAGACCATCGACAACCTGCGCGAGGAAGTGCGCGACATCGGCGACGAAGCCGAACGCGCGACGCGCGAGACCGAGAACTCGCTGGAGCTGCGCACGCGCGACCGCTACCGCAAGCTCATCGCGAAGATCGACAAGGCGCTCAAGCGCATCGAGGAAGGCCGCTACGGCTACTGCGAGGAGACCGACGAGGACATCGGCCTCGAACGCCTCGAAGCACGTCCGATCGCGACCTTGTGCCTGGATGCCCAGGAGCGCTGGGAACACCGCCAGCGCCAGATGGGCGACTGAACCACGACCGGAAGCCCCGCCTCGGCGGGGCTTCCGCTTTTCGTGGTCGCCGGAATCGTCGGAGTCGCGAAGCTTCGGAGACGGCTGGGGGCAGTCTGTCGGTCGTGCGACGGCGTTTCTGGCGTCGTCGACGCGGGTGCGCCGCAAGTGTCGGCGCGCCGGTGCGCGTTGTGGAAATTCAGCCGTTCAATGCATTGCGCGCATGCTGCTTGACCGTCTGCAGCATTGCGGCCAGGCCGTTGGAGCGCGTCGGCGAGAGGTGCTTGGCCAGACCTATCGAATCGACGAAGCGCGGCTCGGTCGCGACGATGGCCTGCGCGGAGCGGCCCGAATACACGCGCAGCAGCAGCGCGATCAGGCCGGTCACGATGGCCGAGTCGCTGGTCGCGGCGAACTCCAGCCGGTTCGCGTCGCCGCTGGCGACCAGCCAGACCTGCGACTGACAGCCGTGCACCTTGTTCGCCTCGGTCTTCCACTCCTCGCGGAACGGCGCGAGCTTGCGGCCGAGGTCGATCAGGTACTGGTAGCGCTCGGTCCAGTCGCCGAAGAACGAGAACTCGTCGATGATCGCGTCCTGTGCCGCTTCGGCCGCGGCGGCCGAGGTGTCGCTCATGCGCCCACACGCCAACGCGTACCCTGCGCGCCGTCCTCGATCGTGATGTTCATGGCCGTCAGTTCGGTGCGGATCGCATCGGCGCGGGCGAAATCGCGCGCTGCGCGTGCCGCGTTGCGTTCGGCGATCAGCGCATCGACGTGCGCCGCATCCACGGCAGCGCCCGCGGCGGTCTGCTTGAACCAGGCTTCGGGGTCCTGCTGCAGCAGGCCGATCAGGCCGGCCGCGGCGAGCAGGCGGCCCTTGGCCGTCGCCGCGTCGGTGCTGCCGGCGCTGCGCCGCGCCGCATCGGCGAGCGCGGCCAGGGTCGCGAAGGCATCCGGCGTATTCAGATCGTCGAGCAGCGCGGCCTCGAAGTCCGCCGGCACCTCGGCCGGTGCAGCCGGCACCCCAGCGAGGTCGCGCAGCACGCCGTACCAGCCGTCCAGGGTCGCGCGCGCCTGCTGCAACGCCGATTCCGACCAGTCCAGCGGCTGGCGGTAATGCGCCTTGAGCAGCACGAAGCGCAGCACTTCGGGCGGGTAGAGGTCGAGCAGTTCGTGCAGCACGAGCGTGTTGCCGACCGACTTGGACATCTTGCGTCCTTCCAGGGTCAGCATGCCGTTGTGCAGCCAGTAGCGCGCGAAGATCTTGCCGCCGTGGGCGCAGGTGCTCTGTGCGATCTCGTTCTCGTGATGCGGGAACTGCAGGTCGACGCCGCCGGCGTGGATGTCGATGGTTTCGCCCAGATGCGCTTCGCTCATGGCCGAGCACTCGATGTGCCAGCCCGGGCGGCCGCGGCCCCAGGGGCTGTCCCAGCCGGGCAGGTCGTCGCTGGACGGCTTCCAGAGCACGAAGTCCGCCGGATTCTTCTTGTACGGCGCGATCTCGACGCGGGCGCCGGCGATCATGTCCTCGACCGAGCGGCCGGACAGATGGCCGTAGTCGGCATAGCTCGCCACGTCGAACAGCACGTGGTTTTCCGCCGCATAGGCATGGCCGTTCGCGATGAGCTGCTCGCACATGGCGATGATCTGCGGGATGTGGGTCGTCACGTGCGGCTCGACGTCGGGCGGATCGACGCCCAGGCGCGCCATGTCATCGCGGTAGGCCGCGGCATAGCGCTCGGTGATGGCCTGGATCGGCACGCCGTTCTGGCGCGCCGCTTCGTTGATCTTGTCGTCGACGTCGGTGATGTTGCGTGCGTAGACCACGCCCGGGTAGTGCCGGCGCAGCAGGCGCGCGAGCAGGGCAAACACGACCGCCGGCCGCGCATTGCCGATATGCACGTAGTTGTAGACGGTCGGACCGCAGGCATACACGGTAACGCGGTTCGGATCCTGCGGGACGAAGTCCTCGGTACGGCGGGTCAGGCTGTTGTGGAGACGAAGATTCATGCAATGGCGCCTTGATGAACGGCAAAGTGTAGCAGGCAGCCTGGCCGGCGACGGTGAAGCGGCTGTCGGCGCGGATTCCGGCGCCGGAACCGGCAGATATCGCGGCGGACAGGTAGCGTTTACGTCCGCTGCGCCGTCGGACCGTTCAGATCCGCCGCAAACCGGTCGCAGGGCTGATTGCCTTATCGCCGATTCAGCCTGTTCCGGTTAAATTCTCATCAAGTCTATGGAGAAGCGCGCCCGCCCGGGTACCGGCGGGTTTCCAGCCCGCGCTTCGCCAGGTTTTTCCGGAGATGCGTAATGTCAGGTCGGGTTTTTCCGTGGTGTGCCGTTGTGCTGTCGTCGTTCCTTTCCGTTGCCCAGGCCCAGGGCGAGCGCCGCGACCTCGCCGATGAAGGCGTGCACTTCGCCTGGGCCGACGTCGTCCGCGTCGATCCGATCTATACCTACGAACGCGTCAGCCGCCCCGAGCGCGAGTGTTACGACGCCGAAGTCACGCGTCGCGACGACCGCCGCGGCAACAACACCGGCGCTACGGTTCTCGGCGCGATCATCGGCGGGGCACTGGGCAACCAGGTCGGCAAGGGCGACGGCCGCAAGGCCGCGACGATCGCCGGCGCCGTGGCCGGCGGCGCGATCGGCAACAGCGTCGGCCGCCGAGACGACGACACCTATGTCAGCAGCGAACGCCGTTGCCGCGAAGTCGACGGCGGCTACGAAGAGCGCCGCATCAACGGCTATGACGTCGAATACCGCTATCGCGGCGAAACCTACATGTCTCGGCTGAACTACGATCCGGGCGAGCGCATACGCGTACGCGTCTCGGTGACGCCGGCCGACTGAGCCGCAGATCCGGAGTCCTTTGCCTGCCGGCTGATCCCGGACCAGACGGCCGCGGGTCGGCTGGAGGGCGCTGCGCTCCGGCTGCTTATGCTCAAGTATTGTTGCGCCGCGCAACGCTTCCGTGCATGATCGCCCGGCCTTTTTCTCCCGCCCGCCAATGACCGCGAACTATTCCGACGCCGACATCCTGACCAGCGCCCGCATGGCCGCCGGCATGACGTCGCGCGCGCGCCGACCGTTCCCGACCATCACTGCCGGGTAGGTTGTCGCACAGCTTTCATCTGTATCGACGAAAAACCCGGCCTCAGCGCCGGGTTTTTTCTTGTTCGCAACGAACTCCCGGACACCAGGCCCACCGCCACTCCGAGGATTTCGATGACCCCGCGCCATTTCCTGAACACCAACGACTGGTCCCGCGCCGAGCTTGACGCGCTGCTGGAGCAGGCCGCCCGCTACAAGCAGAGCAAGCTCGGCCGGGAAATGGCCGGCAAGTCCATCGCACTGCTGTTCTTCAATCCGTCGATGCGCACGCGTACGAGCTTCGAACTCGGCGCGTTCCAGCTCGGCGGCCATGCGGTAGTGCTGGAGCCGGGCAAGGCGGCCTGGCCGATCGAGTTCGAACCCGGCGCGATCATGGAAGGCGACACCGAGGAACACATCGCCGAAGTCGCACGCGTGCTGTCGCGCTATGTCGACCTGATCGGCGTGCGCGCGTTTCCGAAGTTCCAGCACTGGGAAGTCGATCGCGAGGACCGCGTGCTCAAGGCCTTCGCCCAGTACGCGACCGTGCCGGTCATCAATCTCGAGACCATCACTCATCCCTGCCAGGAACTGGCCCACATCCTCGCGCTGCAGGAGCATTTTGGTTCGCTGCAGCGCAAGAAGTATGTGCTCACCTGGACCTATCACCCCAAGCCGCTGAATACCGCCGTGGCCAATTCGGCGCTGCTCATCGCCACCCGCTTCGGCATGGACGTGACGCTGCTGTGTCCGACGCCGGACTACGTGCTCGACGCGCGCTACATGGAGCTCGCGCAGCGCAATGCCGCCGAGAGCGGCGGTTCGCTGGCCGTCAGCCACGACATCGAAGCGAGCTACCGGGGCGCCGACGTGGTCTATGCCAAGAGCTGGGGCGCGCTGCCGTTCTTCGGCAAGTGGGAGCAGGAAAAGCCGATCCGCGAAGCGCACCGCCATTTCATCGTCGATGAAGCCAAGATGGCGCTGACGAACAACGGCGTGTTCAGTCATTGCCTGCCGCTGCGCCGCAACGTCAAGGCCACCGACGCGGTCATGGATTCGCCGGCCTGCATCGCCGTCGACGAAGCCGAAAACCGCCTGCACGTGCAGAAGGCCATCATGGCCGCGCTGCTGAATCCGTCGCGCTGATCCGCGCCGCCGCTTCCGCCACTTCTGGAATATTCCCCATGTCCGATACGAACAGCGCTGCCGCCAAGGACGTCGTCCTCGCGTTTTCCGGCGGTCTCGATACGAGCTTCTGCATTCCCTATCTGCAGGAACGCGGCTACGCCGTGCATACGGTATTCGCCGACACCGGCGGCGTCGACGCCGAAGAACGCGCTTATATCGAGGTGCGTGCCGCGGAACTCGGCGCCGCGAGCCACGTGACCGTCGACGGCGGTCCGGCGATCTGGTCCGGCTTCGTCAAGCCCTTCGTCCAGGCCGGCGAGGGCTATCAGGGCCAGTACCCGCTGCTCGTGTCCGACCGCTATCTGATCGTCGAGGCGGCGCTCGCGCGCTGCGCCGAAATCGGCACGCGGCGCATCGCGCACGGCTGCACCGGCATGGGCAACGACCAGGTCCGCTTCGACCTCGCGGTCAAGGCGTTAGGCGACTACGAAATCCTCGCGCCGATCCGCGAGATCCAGCGCGACCACAAGGAAGTGCGTGCCTACGAGCAGCAGTATCTGGAGCAGCGCGGCTTCGCCGTGCGCGCCAAGCAGAAGAGCTACACGATCAACGAGAACCTGCTCGGCCTGACCATGTCCGGCGGCGAAATCGACCGCTGGGAAGCGCCCGGCGCGGGCGCGCGCGGCTGGTGTGCGCCGCGCGCCGAATGGCCGGCGCAGGCGCTGCGGCTGCAGGTGACTTTCGAGCAGGGCGAGGCGGTGGCGCTCGACGGTGAGCGCATGGCGGGCCATGCCATCCTCGCCCGGCTCAACGCCGCGCTGGCGCCTTACGGCGTCGGCCGCGGCATCTATACCGGCGATACGACCATCGGCCTCAAGGGGCGCATCATCTTCGAAGCGCCGGGTCTGATCGCGCTGCTGACCGCGCATCGCGCGCTCGAGGAGGCGGTACTGACGCGGCATCAGAACCGCTTCAAGCCCGAGGTCGCGCGGCGCTGGGTCGAGCTGGTCTACGAAGGCTTCTATCACGACCCGCTGAAGACCGATCTTGAAGCGTTCCTCGCTTCCAGCCAGCGCTGCGTCAATGGTACGGTCACCCTGGAAACCGACGGCGGCAACGTGCACGCGGTCGCGATCCGGTCGCCGCACATCCTCAATGCCAAGGGCGCGACCTATGCGCAGTCGGCCGACTGGGGCGTCGCCGAGGCCGAAGGCTTCATTCGCCTGTACGGCATGAGTTCCACGCTGTGGGCCGAGGTCAATCGCTCGTGAGCGCAGACCCTTCTCTGCTCGCACGCTGCCTGGAGCATCTGCGCGCGCTGGTTTCCTACGACACGCAGAATCCGCCGCGTGCGATCGGCACCGGCGGCATCTTCGACTACCTGCAGGCGCAGCTGCCGGGCTTTACCCATCGCGTGACCGACTTCGGCGCCGGCGCGGTCAGCCTGTATTCGGTGCGCGGCGCGCCACGCTTCCTGATCAACGTGCATCTGGACACGGTGCCGGTCACGCCGACCTGGACGCGCAATCCGTTCGAGCTGCTGGTCACCGAGGATCGCGCGATCGGCATGGGCGCCTGCGACATCAAGGGCGCGGCGGCGGCGATGGTGGCCGCGGCGCAGGTCGCCGACGGCGACTGCGCGTTCCTGTTTTCCTCCGACGAGGAAGCCAACGACGCGCGCTGCATCGCCGGCTTCCTGGCCGAAAAGCACGCGTTCGACGCCGTGCTCGTGGCCGAGCCGACGAAGGCCGAGGCCGTGCTCGCGCATCGCGGCATCAGTTCGGTGCGTCTGCGTTTCGCCGGTCGCGCGGGTCATGCCTCGGCGGCGAGCGCAGCCGGCGACAGCGCCGTGCATCAGGCGCTGCGCTGGGGCGAACGCGCGCTCGCGTACGCGGAGTCGCTCGCGCATCATCGCTTCGGCGGTCTGACCGGCCTGCGCTTCAACATCGGCCGCATCGAAGGCGGCATCAAGGCCAACGTCATCGCACCGTCGTGCGAAGTGCGCTTCGGCTTCCGGCCGCTGCCGACCATGTCCACGGAAGGATTGCTGGAAGCGTTCCGCACGGCCGGTCCGGCCTTGCCGGCGGAATTCGAACCCACGTTCTACGGCGCCTCGCTGCCGGCCGGCGACACGGCGGCAGCCGAAACGCGCCGGCTGGCCGCGCGCGACGTGGCCGACGAACTGGGCCTGCCGATCGGCAATGCGGTGGACTTCTGGACCGAAGCCGCGCTGTTCTCGGCCGCCGGCCACACCAGCCTGGTCTACGGTCCCGGCGACATCGCCCAGGCGCACAGCGCCGACGAATGGGTTGCCTTGGATCAATTGCAGCAAGTCACCGAAAGCTACGTACGGATCATTACGCATGGCCGCCACTAAGGACGTTCGCCAGACCATCGTGCGCCTGCTGTCGAGCATGGCCAGCGCCAAGGAAATCCATCAGTACCTCAAGCGCTTTTCGCAGCTCGACGCCAAGCGCTTCGCCGTGGTCAAGGTCGGCGGCGCCGTGCTGCGCGACGACCTCGATGCACTGACCTCGTCGCTGGCATTCCTGCAGCAGGTCGGCCTGACGCCGATCGTCGTGCATGGCGCCGGTCCGCAGCTCGACGAACAGCTGGCGGCCGCCGGCATCGTCAAGCAGACCGTCGACGGCTTGCGCGTGACGTCGCCCGAGGCGCTGGCCATCGTGCGCCGCGTGATGCAGAGCGAGAACCTGCGCCTGGTCGAGTCGCTGCAGACCCTCGACGTGCGCGCGACCTCGGTCGTCGGCGGCGTATTCGAGTCGGCTTATCTCGACCGCGAGCGCCTGGGCCTCGTCGGCGAAGTGCAGGGCGTCAACCTCGCGCCGATCGAGGCCAGCCTCAACGCCGGCTCGATTCCGGTCATCGCGAGCCTCGGCGAAACCGTCGGCGGGCAGATCCTCAACATCAACGCCGATTTCGCCGCGAATGAACTCGTGCAGGTGCTGCAGCCGTACAAGATCATCTTCCTGACCGGCACCGGCGGCCTGCTCGACGGCGAGGGCAGGGTCATCGACTCGATCAACCTGTCGACCGAGTACGAACACCTGATGGCGCAGCCCTGGATCAACGGCGGCATGCGCCTGAAGATCGAACAGATCCGCGATCTGCTCGACAACCTGCCGCTGGCCTCGTCAGTGTCGATCACCCGGCCGGCGGAACTGGCCAAGGAACTGTTCACGCACAAGGGCTCGGGCACCCTGATCCGCCGGGGTGAAAAGGTGCTGCGCTTCGATTCCTGGGACGGCGTGGATCAGTCGCGCCTGCGCACGCTGATCGAATCGAGCTTCGGCCGCCGCCTCGTCGAGGACTATTTCGAACGCACCGCGCCGCTGCGCGTCTACATCAGCGAGAACTACCGCACGGCCGTGATCCTGACGCTTGCCGAGGGCCTGACCTATCTCGACAAGTTCGCCGTGCTCGACGAGGCCCAGGGCGAAGGTCTCGGGCGCGCGGTCTGGCAGGTCATGCGCGAGGAAAATCCGCGCCTGTTCTGGCGTTCGCGCCACGGCAACCTCGTCAATCCGTTCTACTACGCGGAATCCGACGGCTGCTACAAACAGGAGAAATGGAAAGTGTTCTGGTACGGCTTCGGCGATTTCCCGACCATCGAGCGCTGCGTCGAGCATTGCCGCAGCCGTCCGGCGACCCTGATCGGCTGAGGAGGCACTCATGAAGACCGTAGGCATCATCGGCGCGCGCGGCCACACCGGCGCCGAGCTCATCCGCCTGATCGCCGGCCATCCAGAGCTGGAACTGGCCTTCGTCTCTTCGCGCGAACTCGACGGCCATGCCGTCGCCGACACGGTTCCGGCATATGCCGGAACCTTGCGCTACAGCAATCTCGATGCGGATGCGACCGCGTGCGCCGACGTCGACGCCGTCGTGCTGGCGCTGCCCAACGGCAAGGCCGCGCCCTATGTCGAGGCGATCACGGCGGCCGCGCCGCAGCGCGTCATCGTCGACCTGTCGGCCGACTACCGCTTCGACCGGCAGTGGTATTACGGCCTGCCCGAACTCACGCGCGCGGGCTATGCCGGCCAGACCCTGATCAGCAATCCGGGCTGCTATGCGACGGCGATGCAACTCGCGATCGCGCCGCTGGTCGAGGACCTTGCCGCGCCGCCGGCCTGCTTCGGCGTGTCGGGCTATTCCGGCGCCGGCACCACGCCCTCGGACAAGAACGACACGGACAAGCTGCGCGACAACCTGATGCCGTACTCGCTGACCGGCCACGTGCACGAGCGCGAAGTCAGCGAACAGCTCGGGTTGCCGGTGGAATTCATGCCGCATGTCGCGCCGCATTTCCGCGGCATCACCCTGACTGCGAATCTCTGGCTGCGCCAGCCGACCACGCGCGAGGCCGTGCGCGAACGCTATGCGCAGCGCTATGCCGGCGAGCCGCTGGTGCGCCTCGTCGACGAGGCGCCCTGGGTCAGCCAGATCGCCGGTCGCCATCACTGCGAGATCGGCGCGTTCGCGCTGGCCAAGGGCGGCAAGCGTATCGTCGTCGTCGCCACGCTGGACAACCTGCTCAAGGGGGCCGCGACGCAGGCGTTGCAGAACCTCAATCGTGCGCTCGGATTCGACGAATTCAGCGCGATCCAGGGCTACGGAGAACTCGCATGAGCGGACTGCTCTGGCAGAAGGAAGGTGTGGAAGTCGATCCGCGCATCATGCGCTTCCTGGCCGGCGACGACGTGCTGCTCGATCGCGAGCTGTTCCTGCACGACGTGCAGGCGAGCAAGGCGCATGTCGAAGGTCTGGCGCGGATCGGCCTGCTCGATGCGGGCGAGTGCGCGGCGCTGCTGCGCGAGCTCGATTGTCTCGCCGAGGATTTCTCGTCCGGCAGCTTCGTGCTCGATGAGCGCTACGAGGACGGCCATTCGGCGATCGAGGCGCGCCTGACCGAACGCCTCGGCGATGCCGGTCGCAAGGTGCATACAGGCCGCAGCCGCAACGACCAGGTGCTGGTCGCTTCGAGGTTGTGGCTCAAGGCGCAGTTGAACGAGCTGATCGCGTACTGCACCGGTGCGGCGCGCGCCTGTCTCGACCGCGCCGCGGCCGAGTCGCTGCCGATGCCGGGCTATACGCATCTGCAGCGCGCCGTGGTGTCGTCGACGGCGATGTGGTTCGCCGGTTTCGCCGAGGCCTTCATCGACGATGCGCGCCGCGCGCGCGACACGCTCGCGCTGATCGACGCGAACCCGCTCGGCACGGCCGCCGGCTACGGTGTCAATCTGCCGCTGGACCGCGATTTCACGACGCAGCGTCTCGGCTTCGCTCGGCTGCAGGTGTCGCCGATCTATGCGCAGCTGTCGCGCGGCAAGTTCGAGCTCGCCGCGCTGGACGCGCTGGCCTCGGCATTGCTCGACCTGCGCCGGCTGGCCTGGGACCTGAGCCTGTTCACGACGGCCGAATACGGTTTCGTCGCCTTGCCGGCGGCGTATACGACCGGCTCGTCGATCATGCCGAACAAGCGCAACCCGGACGTGATCGAACTGATGCGCGCGAGCTATGCGGCCGTGGCCGCGGCGCGCTGCGAGGTCGAACAGCTGCTGTCGCTGCCGTCGGGTTACCAGCGCGATCTGCAGTTCAGCAAGGGCTCCATCGTGCACGGCTTCGGTCGCGGGCTGGCGGCGCTCGCGTTGCTGCCGGACCTGTTGCGCGCGTTCGCCTGGAATGCCGATGCATTGGCCTCGGCGATCGAACCGGCCATGTACGCAACCGACGTCGCGATCGAGCAGGCCGCCGCCGGCGTGCCGTTCCGCGATGCGTATCGCCGGGCAGCGGAAACTGCGGCGAGCGCCGGGGAAGGGCGCAGCCCGCAGGCCAGCCTCGCCGCGCGCGTGTCGCCGGGCGGCGCGGCCGATCTGCGGCTCGGTGAGCTCGAGGCGCGCTGGCAGGCGCTGGCCGTCGCATGAGACCTCTGCATGCGGAACAGGCGTTGCCGCGCTGGCGTCGCGCCGTGCTCAAGGTCGGCAGCAGCCTGCTCGCGGCCAACGGCGGCGGGCTCAGCACGCGTCATGCACTGGGCCTCGCCGAGTTCATCGCGGCCAGCCATCGCGCCGGCCGTGAGATCGTGCTCGTGTCCTCGGGCGCCGTTGCGGCCGGCCGCTCGCTGGTGCGTGCGCAGCCCGAAGCGGCGCATGGCCTGGCCGCGCGTCAGGCGCTCGCAGCGCTCGGCCAGACCACCGTCGTCGCACTGTGGCAGCGCTTCTTCGACCGGCCCGTTGCGCAGGTGCTGCTGACTCATGACGACCTGCGCAATCGTCGCCGCTATCTGAATGCGCGGGCAACCCTGCGCGAGCTGCTGAATCTCGGCGCGCTGCCGATCATCAACGAGAACGACACGGTCGCCGTCGACGAGCTCAAGCTCGGCGACAACGACAACCTCGCCGCGATCGTCGCCGCGCTCGTCGATGCCGACCTGCTGCTGATCGCCAGCGACATCGCCGGCCTGTATTCGGCCGACCCGCGCAGCGACGCGGATGCCGAACCGGTCAACGAAGTCGCCGCAGTGACGCCGGCCATCCTGGCCATGGCCGGCGGTGCCGGCACGGCCGCGGGTACCGGCGGCATGCGCACCAAGCTCGACGCGGCGGTCAAGGCTGCCACGGCCGGTATCGGCACCGTGCTGTTCGACGGCACCGACGCGCAGGCACTGCGCCTGCTCGCGGTCGATCGTCTGCGCGGCACGCATTTCCTGGCCGGCGCGACGCGCCTGCAGGCGCGCAAATACTGGCTGCGCCATGCGCCGCTGGCCGGCGGCCGCATCCAGGTCGATGCGGGCGCGGCACGCGCGCTGCTCAGCGGCGGCGCTTCGCTGCTGCCGGGCGGCATCGTCGGCGTCAGCGGCGATTTCGCGCGCGGCGACATGGTGGAGATCGAGACCGCGCGCGAGGCCGGCGCGGCCATCGTCGCGCGCGGCATCAGCCAGTATGCCGCCGGCGAAGTGCGCCGCATCGCCGGGCGCAAGTCGGCCGACATCGAGCCCGTGCTCGGCTATAGCTACGGCGAGACCGTCGTTCACCGCGACGACCTCGTCGCCACCAGCGGAGCGGAAGCATGACGACGAGCGTGCGCGAACAAGCCCTGGCCTGCCGCCAAGCGGCTCAGGCCATCGCCGAACTCGATGCGGCCGCGCGCCGCCGCCTGCTGGAGGGCATGGCCGACGCATTGGCCGCCGACGAGGCGGCGATCCTCGGCGCCAACGCGCAGGACATGGCCGCGGCCGCTGCGCGCGGCACCGCGCCGGCGCTGCTCGATCGCCTGCGTCTGGATGCGGCCCGTCTCGCGGCGATGGTCGCCGGCGTGCGCCACGTTGCCGGTCTGCCGGATCCGGTCGGCCAGGTCACGCGCAGCGAACGGCGCGCCGACGGCCTGCTGATCGAGCGCGTGCGCGTGCCGCTCGGCGTCGTCGCGATGATCTACGAGGCACGTCCGAACGTGACTGCGGATGCGGCCGCGCTTTGCCTCAAGGCCGGCAACGGCGTGATCCTGCGCGGCGGCTCCGAGGCGCAGCAGTCCAACCGTGCGATTGCCGCGGCGCTGGCCCGGGCGCTGACTGCCTGCGGCATCAGCCCGGCCGCGGTCAGCGTGCTCGCGGACCTGCGCCGCGAGAGCATGATCGAGCTGCTGCAGCTCAGCGACATCGTCGACCTCGCGATTCCGCGTGGCGGCGAAGGCCTGATCCGCTTCGTCGCCGAGCATGCGCGCGTGCCGGTCATCAAGCACTACAAGGGTGTCTGTCACCTGTTCGTCGATGCGAGCGCCGACGACGCACTCGCGCTGGGTCTGCTGATCGACGGCAAGACCACGCGTCCGGCGGTCTGCAATGCATTGGAGACCTTGCTCGTGCATGCCGACATCGCGCCGCGCTGGCTGCCGCAGGCCGCGGCCGCCTTGCAGGCGCGCGGTGTGGAACTGCGCGGCTGCGAACGTGCGCGTGCCCTGGTGCCGGCGATGAAGGAAGCCACGGATGCGGACTACGCGGCCGAGTTCCTCGATCTGATCCTGGCCGTGCGCGTGGTCGACGATGTCGAACAGGCGATCGCGCATATCCGCCGCTACGGCTCCGACCATACCGAAGTCATCGCCACGGGCGAGGAGCGCCAGGCCCGGCGTTTCGTGCAGGCGCTGCGCTGCGCCGTCGTCATGGTCAACGCGTCCTCGCGCTTCAGCGACGGCGGCGAACTCGGCCTCGGTGCCGAGATCGGCATTTCGACGACGCGCCTGCATGCCTACGGACCGATGGGCGCCGAATCGCTGACGATCGAGCGCTATGTGGTGCGCGGCACAGGGCAGGTGAGGCACCCGACGTCGCGCTGAGCGGTTTGCGTATGGTGCAGGCCGCCGGCCGCGCGCCGGCAGCCGTTCAGACGCCGTATGCCGGCCTCTGCGCCAAGGCGTGCGCACCATGCCATCAGTTGGGGCAAATACCTGCAACCAGCGGCCCCCGACGCACATCCAACTCCAGGCAAGTGCAGCAACCCCCTGGAGTACGCGCCATGACCGCTTATCGTCTGATGTCTTCTGCCACGCTGCCGTCGAAATTCGCCATCGCTTGCGCTGTCGCGATGGGATTCGCGGTTGTCAGTCTTTTCTCGGGCACGGATCGCGTGGCCCTGCCGCAGGTCGTTCCCGAACGCAACGAGGTCGTGGTTCTGCCGACCATCGTCGTCGTGCCGACCGCGGCCGATCGTGCGGCTGCCGCCGCGCTCGATGTCGCGGCGTATGCCGTGAGCCGCAGCGACGGCGTCTGAGCAGCGACGCGAACACGCGCCGCACCATAGTGCGTTCGCCCGGCGCCGTTGCCACAGCGGCAAAAGCGCCGGCTTCGCGTGACCAGTCGGGCTGCGCCGGGGAACCGCCGGTGCGTAGTGGCCGTCGGTTCCCGGCGTGTTGCCGAGAATCATCCGTGCAAAGCAACGCTCGACGTGCCCCGCGGATTCAGGCGTCGCGCAGCACGAGCAGGCGCAGCTCGGTCATGTCCTCGATCGCATAGCGCACGCCTTCGCGGCCGAGGCCGGAATCCTTGACGCCGCCGTAAGGCATGTTGTCGACGCGGAAGCTCGGCACGTCGCCGACGATCACGCCGCCGACCTCCAGCGCATCCCAGGCGCGCGTGGTCTTGCGCAGATCGAACGTGAACAGGCCGGCCTGCAGGCCGAAATCGCTGCGGTTGACCTCGGCCAGTGCCGCGTCGAAATCGTTCCAGCGCTGCAGCAGCACGACCGGGCCGAAGGCTTCCTGACAGGACACGGGCTGGTTCGGGTTCACCCCTTCGAGCACCGTCGGCCGCAGCATCGCGCCGTCGAGCGCGCCGCCGCAGAGCAGGCGCGCACCGCCGGCGACCGCCTGGTCGATCCACCCCTTCAGACGCTGCGCTTCCTTGACGTCGATCATCGGGCCGATGAAGGTGTTCTCGTCGCGCGGGTCGCCGCACTGCAGCGACTTCACCTTGGCCACGAGACGCTCGCGCAGGTTGTCGTAGATCGCATCGTGGGCGAGGATGCGCTGCACGCTGATGCAGCTCTGGCCCGACTGGTAGAACGCGCCGAATACGAGCCGGTCGACGACGAAGTCGAGCCGCTCGGTCTGATCCGCATCGACGATGCAGGCGGCGTTGCCGCCGAGTTCGAGCACGACCTTCTTCTTGCCGGCGCGCGCCTTCAGATCCCAGCCCACGCCCGGCGAGCCGGTGAACGACAGCAGCTTGAAGCGCTCGTCGGTCGTGAACAGGTCGGCGCCGTCGCGGTGCGCCGGCAGGATCGAGAACGCGCCGGCCGGCAGGTCGGTCCCGGCCAGCACTTCGCCGATGATCAGCGCGCCGATCGGCGTGCGGCTGGCCGGCTTGAGCACGAACGGACAGCCCGCGGCGATCGCCGGCGCGACCTTGTGCGCGGCGAGGTTCAGCGGGAAGTTGAACGGCGAGATGAACGAGCACGGCCCTATCGGCACACGCCTGGAAAAACCGCGATAGCCGCGCGCGCGCGCCGAGATTTCGAGATTGAGCACCTCGCCGTCGATACGCAGCGCCTCTTCGGCGGCGACCTTGAACGTGTCGATCAGCCGCGAGACCTCGCCGCGTGAATCCCTGATCGGCTTGCCGGCCTCGATGCACAGCGCGACGGCCATTTCCTCGGCGCGCTCGCGGAAGCGTGCGATGCAATGCTCCAGCACGGCCTGGCGCTGGTACGGCGCGAAGCGGCGCAGCGGCTCCTGCGCGGCTACCGCCGCAGCGATCGCCGCGTCGATCGCTTTCGCATCGGCCAGCGCGACGCGCGTGGCGACCTTGCCGGTGTACTTGTCGGTCACTTCCAGATCGGTATTGGCAGCGACCGGCTTGCTGGCAAGGTAATAGGGATAGGTTTCGGCGAGCACGGGATTCTCCTGGCAGTCCTGGCCTGTACGGCGTCGCGTCGGGCGCGCAGCGGATTCAGATCGCGCGGCTGAGCTCGCGGATCTCGTGGTTGAGCACGCGGTCGTTGTCGGAATAGTCGATCGGCACGTCGATCAGGTGCACGCCGGGCGTATCGAGGCAGTGCTGCAGCAACGGCGCGAACTCGGCCGTGCTGCCCGGGCGGTGGCCGTGTGCACCGTAGGCCTGCGCGTAGCGCACGAAGTCCGGATTGCCCATGTCCATGCCGAAGTTCGGGAACTGCATGTGCGCCTGCTTCCACTTGATCATGCCGTAGGCGTCGTCGCGCAGCAGCAGCACGGTCAGATCCAGGCCCAGGCGCACGGCGGTCTCGAGTTCCTGCGAGTTCATCAGGAAGCCGCCGTCACCGGCCACGGCGACGACCTTGCGCTGCGGATGCACGATCTTGGCCGCGATCGCCGACGGCAGGCCGGCGCCCATGGTCGCCAGCGCGTTGTCGAGCAGCAGGGTATTGGGCTGGCGCGAGCGGTAGTAGCGCGCGAACCAGAGCTTGTACATGCCGTTGTCGAGGCAGAGGATGCCGTTGTCGGGCATGCAGCCGCGCACGTCGGCGACCAGGCGCACCGGATGGATCGGAAAGCGCGCGTCGTCGGCGTCGCGCGCCAGATGCGCCTCGAGATGGCTGCGCACCGTGTCGAACCAGCTGAAGTCCCAGTGCGCCTGCGGCGATATGGACTGTTTCAGTTGCCAGACCGAATTGGCCACGTCGCCGACGACTTCGATCTGCGGGAAATAGACCGTGTCGACCTCGGCGCTGGAAAAATTGACGTGGATGACCGTGCGCAGGCCGCGGCGCATGAAGAACGGCGGCTTCTCGATGACGTCGTGGCCGCAGTTGACGATGCAGTCGGCCTGTTCGATCGCGCGGTGCACGAAGTCGCCGTCGCTGAGCGCGGCATTGCCGAGCCACAGCGGGTGATGCTCGTCGATGACGCCCTTGCCCATCTGCGTCGTGAAGAACGGGATGCCGGTGTGGTCTACGAACTCGCGCAGCATCTTGGAACAGGTCTTGCGGTTCGCGCCGGCGCCGATCATCAGCAGCGGCCGCTTCGCTTCGCGGATCGCCGCGGCCGCATGCGCGACGGCCTTGTCGTCGGCGATCGGGCGGCGGTGATAGCTGGGCGGCAGCAGGATCGCGTCGGTCTCGTCGCGGGCGATGTCCTCGGGCAGTTCCAGATGCGCCGCACCGGGTCGTTCCTCTTCGGCGCGGCGGAAGCTTTCGCGCACGCGCGCCGGGATGTTGTCGGCCGAGACGATCTGCCGCGTGTACTTGGTCAACGGCTTCATCATGTCGACCACGTCGACGATCTGGAAATGTCCCTGTTTGGACAGTTTTACCGGCTTCTGTCCGGTCAGCATCAGCATCGGCATGCCGCCGAGCTGGGCGTAGGCGGCCGGGGTCACGAAGTTGGTCGCGCCGGGGCCCAGGGTCGCCAGGCAGACGCCGGCGCGGCCGGTCAGGCGGCCGTAGGTCGCCGCCATGAAGCCGGCGGCCTGTTCGTGACGCGTGAGGATCAGTCGTATCGAGGACGTGCGCAGGGATTCGAGCAGGTCCAGGTTCTCTTCGCCGGGAATGCCGAAGACGTATTGCACGCCTTCGGCTTCCAGCGCCCTCACGAACAGGTCGGATGCTTTCATGGCCGCTCCTGCGTAGTTGCGGCGATTCTCGGCAGCGTGGCGCGGGCGGTCAATGTCTCCGGGCGAAACTGGCGCTATTCCACACGCAGGCGCAGCTCGCCGTCGGCCAGGCGCGCGCGCAGCAGGCTGCCGCGCGGCGCATCACTCGGGCTGCGGATCAGATGGCCGTCGCCGGCATCCTGCAGCAGCGCGTAGCCGCGCGCGAGCACGGCCAGCGGGCTGACCGCGTGCAGCGCGCGGGCCAGCTCGGCCAGGTGTGCGCGGCGCGTGTCGAGGCCGCCGCGCAGCCGGTGCTGCAGCAGGTCGCGCTGATGGGTCAGGGCCAGCCGTGCGCGCTGCAGGCGCGCCGCCGGTGACTGGTGCAGCAGCCGGGTCAGCAGCGCCGCCAGACGCTCGCGCCGGCGCTGGCGCGCCTGCTGCAAGGCATGGCGCAGACGCAGCTGCAGCGCCGCGAGGCGGCTGCGGCCCAGTTGCAGGCGCTGGCCCGGACTGCGCGCCTGCAGTTGCGCCTGCAGGCGATCGAGCTGCTGCTGGCGCTGCTGCAGGCGGCGCTGCAGCAGCAGATGCAGCCGCTGGCGGCGCAGGGTGAGCTGGCGCGACAGCTCGGCCGCGTCGGGAACCAGCAGTTCGGCGGCGGCCGACGGTGTCGGCGCACGCAGGTCGGCAACGAAGTCGGCGATCGTGAAATCGGTCTCGTGGCCGATCGCGCTGACGACCGGCAGCGGGCTTGCGGCGATCGCGCGCGCGACGGTCTCGTCGTTGAAGGCCCAGAGGTCTTCGATCGAACCGCCGCCGCGGGCCAGCAGCACCGCGTCGTGACGTCCGGCCGCCGCGACGGCGCGCAGGGCCGCGACGATGGCCGGCGGCGCTTCGCGGCCCTGTACCGGTACCGGCACGATGTCGACCGCGATCAGGGCATAGCGCCGCGCGAGCACGCTGAGCACGTCGCGCACGGCCGCGCCGGTGGCCGAGGTGATCACGGCGAGCCGGCGCGGAAAGCGCGGCAGCGGGCGCTTGCGTTCGGCCGCGAACAGGCCTTCGGCGGCGAGCAGGGCCTTGAGCCGGTCGAACTCGCGGCGCAGCGCGCCTTCGCCGGCTTCTTCCAGGTGTTCGACGATGAGCTGGAACTCGCCGCGCGCCTCGTACAGGCTGACGCGCGCGCGCGCCAGCACCTGCTGGCCGTCGGCCGGACGGAAGCGCAGGTAGCTGCTCTTGGGCTTGAACATCGCGCAGCGCACCTGGGCGCCGCCGTCCTTGAGGCTGAAGTACAGATGGCCGGAGGCCGGCCGCGCGAGATTGGAGATCTCGCCTTCGAGCCAGATCAGGCCGAAGCCGTCTTCGAGCAGGTCGCGCGCGCGCCGCGTCAGCTGCGACGGTGTAAGCACGTCGCGGCCGCTGGCATAGACGATGCGGTCTTCGGACATCGGCAGGCAGGGCTTGCCGGCCAGGGCCGGACGGGCCGGCAGTGTAGGCGCGGGCGCGGGCGGCGGCAAACGGCTTGCGCGTCATCGGAAATTGAGCGAAGTCGGGCACGCTGCTGTGCGCCACTCGCTATAGTGGCGACGTCGGAAGCGGCCTCGGTCCGCGGCGGGTTCGCCGCGCCGGCGTCGTAGCGGACGCTGCCGCAAGCCGCGGCAGCGGCGTTCATGGCAGAGGATGCAGTCCGCGCTGTCTCTGCCAGTCACTCAGGGGTGATGAAAGCCACATGGTCGATTCCGTGACCGAATCCGAAGCGCCGCGCCGCGCGGCCGCCGGTGAGCGCGCCTTGCGCCAGCGTCTGGACAGTTTCGTCGCCGACTGGCGCGCCAGTCTCGGCGACCACTGGGACGGCGCCAAGGCCGGCCTGCTGCACGAGGAGCTCGAAAGAATCAACGCCGAAGCCGAGGCCCTGGATCTGGCCGAGGTCGCGGTGCCGACGCTGGAGCTGATCGTCTTCCTGTGTTCCTTCGTCGAGACCGGCGCGATACCGAGCGCCGTGCAGCGCGCTGCGCTCGGCAGCCTCGTGGACGGCCTGGCCCCGTCGCCTGTTGCGCCGAAGCCGGCGCCGCGCGTGGCCAAGCGCGCGCCGTCCGGCAACGTGCGCGGCCAGGTGCATTACCTCGCCGCGCCCGAACGCGTGATCGACGCATTGGCGCCGACGCTCGGTGCGCAGCGCTTTCTCGTGCGCCCGTTCGAAACGCTTGCGCCGCTGCAACTGGCGATGGCCGAGAGTCCGCCCGACGTGCTGCTGGTCGACGACGCGTTCGTGCCGCAGCTCCACGACCTGCTTGAAGTCATGGCGCGCGCGCGCGAGGCGCAGCGCGACCCGCCGGTCTGCCTGGTGCTGTCGGAAGCCGCCGATCTGGCGCGCGTGCTGTATGCGCAGCGTGCCGGCGCCGATGCGGTCGTATCCAGCCGCGATCCGGTCGCGATACTCGCGCGCATCGAGGAAATGCTCGAACAGCGGCGCAGCCTCGGCTATCGCGTGCTCGTGGTCGAGGACGATCCGGCCCAGGCCAAGTTCTGCGAATCCGTGCTGCATCACCGCGGCATCACTACGCGCGTCTGCGCCGACGCAGCCGGCGTGGCCGAAGCCGTGCATGCGTTCCATCCGGATCTCGTATTGCTGGATTTCTACTTGCCCGACGCCAACGGCATCGAAGTCGCGCAGATCATCCGCGCCGAGCCCGGCTGCGCGTTCCTGCCTATCGTGTTCCTGTCCGGCGAGCAGGATCTGGACCGGCGCTTCGACGCGATCTCCATGGGCGGCGACGATTTCCTGACCAAGCCGGTCAAGCCGCGCCATCTGCTGATGACCGTGGAAAGCCGCGTGCGCCGCGCGCGCGCGCTGAGCCTCAGCGCCGGTTCGGCCCGCGGCGAGCGGCGCGGCACCCTGTCGGGCCGCGACGTGTTCCTGCAGGAGCTGCAGCATCTGGCCGAAGCCGGCGGCGAGGCCTGTGCTGCGCTGGTCTATCTGGCGGTCGACGAGGTCGAGGCCGTGCGCGAGCGCATCGGTTTCGTCACGGCCGGCACTCTGGGGCAGCAGCTCGCCTCGGCCATCGCCGCCGAGCTGCCGTTCGCGCGGCCGCTGTGCGCGTACGGCGAATACGTGTTTCTCGCGCTGGCCCAGCGCGACGACGAACTGGCCCTGCGCGAGGCGCTGGAGCAGGCGCGCAGCCGGCTCGCGGCGCGCGTCTGGCTGTCGGCCGATGATCCGCTGCGGCTGGGCTTCAGCCTGGCCGCGCTGCGCGTCAGCGGCCCGGTCGAGCGCGCCGAGATGCTGATCCGCCGCGTGCGCCAGCAGGCGCTGGGTGTGCAGGCCGCCGGCGGCAACGCCGTCGCGCTGGATCTGCGCGATCCGAATGCGGCCAGCGAGGACCCGCGCGTGCGGCTGGTTCGCGCCATCCTGCGCACCGGCGCCGACGCGGCCAACTCGCTGCTGTCGTTCCAGCCGTTCGCGCCGCTGGCCGGCAATCTCAGCGGCCAGTACCTCGCGCGCATGCAGCTCAAGCCGCCGCGCAGTTCGCAGAGCATCCTGATCGAGCCGGCCGAATACCTGCCGCTTGCACGTCGCCTCGGTCTGGCGACCCAGGCCGACAAACGTCTGATCCGCCTGGCGCTGCGCCAGTTGCACGGACGCGGCGAGATCGGCGAGCTGCGCCTGTTCCTGCCGGTCAGCGCCGAATCGCTGCTCGATGCCGCGTTCGCGCCGTGGCTGGCGACGGAGCTGCGTGCCCAGGCCGTGCCGGCCTCGGCGATCGCGCTGGAGTTCGACATCGCCGACCTGATCGAGCTGCAGCCCGGCGACGCGGCGATCGAAACCCTGCAGCGCGTCGGTGCGCGCTTCTGCCTGCGCGCCGACGACGATTCCGAACGCGCGCAGCGCTGGCTGCAGCACGCGGCGTTCAGCGTGGTGCGCTTCGAGCGGCCGGCGACTGCAGTCGCGACGGGTTCGGCCTGGTCCGCGCTGGCCAACCGGTTCGCCGCGGTGCGCAGCCTGGGCAAGATCGTCATTGCCAGCGGCGTCAACGAAATGGCCGACATCGGCGAATTGCTGCGCAGCGGTGCGCATTACGCGAACGGTGCGCTGGTCTGCGACTGGCTGACCGATTTCGAGTTCGATTTCGCCGGCGCGGTGCTCTGAGCACGGCGCCGAGGATCAGGACTACTGCGCCGGTTCGTCGCGGTTTTCCGCGGCCGGCAGGGCCACGGCGCCGCGCCGGCGCGTCTGCAGATAGCGCGCGAGCAGGCTCAGGCCCAGCAGTCCGGCCAGCACGCTGAGCGGCCAGGCCAGCAGCCAGGGCCAGCGCAGGCCG
Source organism: Lysobacteraceae bacterium SCN 69-320 (assembly GCA_001725155.1). Classification (GTDB taxonomy): domain Bacteria; phylum Pseudomonadota; class Gammaproteobacteria; order Xanthomonadales; family Rhodanobacteraceae; genus Tahibacter. The sequence goes on from MEFP01000006.1 coordinate 108,576, forward strand.
ACCACGGTCAACGCGAGCAGGCTCACGGCGACCCAGGGCAGGGGGCCGGCCTCGGCGCGGCCGAGCACGCGCTGATTGCCGAGCGCCGAGCCCACGCTGTGGGCCAGGCGCATCGCGCCGGCGGCCGCGCGGCTGGAGCTGCCGCCGTAGGCACGTCCGCCGCGGCGTGACACTTTCTCCACTTTGCGGCGTTTCAGCACGATCTCGGTCGCGTTGTCGAGATCGTCGAGATACTGCGCTTCCATCTGGGCGGCGAAGCCGCGGTCCTCGACCGCGAGGTCGATCTCGCAATTGCCGATCCAGCTCGCGATGTTCAGGTTGCTCGATCCCACGCGCGCCCAGCGCGCGTCGGCGACTGCGGTCTTGGCGTGCATCATCGAGCCGTTCCATTCGAACACCCGCACGCCGGCTTCGAGCAGCGGCCGATAGCCCGCCTGCGACAGGCGCGCGACCGCGGGAATGTCGCTGGTGCCCGGCACGAGCAGGCGTACGTCGACACCGTCGCGCGCGGCGGCGACCAGTGCCTGCACGTAGGGCGACAGGCCGACGAAGTAGGCGTCGGCCAGCCACAGGCGTTCGCGCGCCATCGCCGCGATGAGCTGATCGAGACGGAACAGGCCGGCCGTGCTCGGCTGGGTCGCGATCACGCGCACATCCACCGTTCCGGCGGGCGTGCCGGCGCTGAGCTGCAGTTCGGCCGGCAGCGGCGCGCCGAGCTGGCCCCAGAGCTCGGCGAACGCATGCACGAGCTCGGCGACGGCCGGACCGCGCAGCGCCACGCCGGTGTCGCGCCAGGGCGCGATCTGCCGCTCCGGATCGCCCAGCCATTTCTGCGACAGGCAGACGCCGCTGATGCAGGCGAACGCGTTGTCGACGACGAGCAGCTTGCGATGATCGCGGCTGATCCAGCCCAGCGGACTGGAAAACCGCGGCGGATTGTACGAACGCACCTCGCCGCCGGCGTCCAGCAGCGGCTGCCAGAAGCGCCGGCCGTCCAGTCCCAGGCAGCCCAGCCAGTCGCGCAGGACGCAGACGCGCACGCCGGCTGCGGCGCGCGCGACGAACAGGTCGCGCAGGCGGCGGCCGACCGCGTCGTCGCGGATGATGTAGTTCTCGAAGAAGATCGTCCGCTGCGCCGCGGCGATCTCGCGTTCCCAGGTCTCGAAATGCACCGCCGCGTCGATCAGCAGCACGACGGCGTTGCCGCCTATCAGGGGAGCGCCGGCGGCGCGGCTGAAGGCCTGTTCGGCCATGCGGCGCCACGGCGAGGCGGGCAGTACGGGAGGCGGGCAGGCGAGCTCGGGCATGTGGCCGAGTGTAGCCGGGGCTCTGGTGCAGCGGATGTGTTCACGCCGGTTGTGGCCGGCCGCGTCGCAGGTGTAGCGTTCCGGCGGATTCCCGGTGCGGAGCGAGTGCATGGATTTCGTCGTCGACCACGACCGCGCCGCGCGGCGCTTCCAGGCCGTCGTCGACGGCCACCGCTGCGAGCTCGACTACACGCTGGAGGGCACGCGCATGGACATCGTGCATACCGGCGTACCTGCCGCCGTCGGCGGCCGCGGCATCGCCGCGCGCCTGACTGCCGCCGCCGTCGCTGCCGCGCGCGCCGAAGGCTGGCGCATACGGCCGCTGTGCTCGTATGCGCGGCTGTGGTTCGACCGCCACCCCGAGCAGGCCGACCTGCTCTGGCGGGCCGGCTGAGCGGCGCGCCGGTCCCGTCCCGTTCACTCCGACCAATCCGCGCCCGCCGAGGAAGCGTCCATGGGAACCCGCGATCCGCGCGTCGACGCCTATATCGCCAATGCCGCCGAATTCGCCCGGCCGATACTGTCCTACCTGCGCGACACCGTGCACGAACACTGCCCGGCGGTCGAGGAATCCATCAAGTGGGGCATGCCGTATTTCCTGCATCACGGCATGCTCTGCGGCATGGCCGCGTTCAAGCAGCATTGCAGCTTCGGCTTCTGGAAGGGCTCGCAGTTCGTCGCCGATGCGCAGGAGGCCGACGGCATGGGCCAGTTCGGCCGCATCACCTCGCTGCAGGACGCGCCGGACGCGAAACGGCTGGCCCGCTACATCCGCCAGGCCATGCAGTTCAACGAGAACGGTGCCGGCCCGCCGCGCAAGCCCAAGGCCGCGCCGCGCGCGCCGGCCGAGGTGCCCGAGGACCTGGCCGCTGCGCTGAAGAAAAACCGCAAGGCTGCCGCGACGTTCGATGCTTTCAGTCCGACCAACCGGCGCGAATACATCGAGTGGATCAGCGAGGCCAAGCGCGCCGAGACGCGCGCCAGGCGCCTTGCGCAGACCGTCGAGTGGCTGGCCGAGGGCAAGCCGCGCAACTGGAAGTACATCAACTGCTGATCCGGTCGGCCGGGCCCGCCGCTCTGCAGCCGCTGCTGCGAGGGAAGCGGGAAGAAAGCGCGCTGCGCGGATTCAACGGCCGGGCCGCAGCGTGCACTCGTTGAAAATTCTTCTGAAAATTCACTGACGCGCCGGGCGTTGGCTGCCCTCTCCCGCGAAGGGAGAGGGGAGAAAGCCTGATCTGGCCGGATTGCGGGCGGAGAAACCCGCTCAATCCGGCGCCCGGTCGACGCGGAAGATCGGATAGAGGTTGAACTGCTCGTCCCAGGACGCGTGCCGGCGGGCGAAGAACTCCAGGCGCGCGGCGGGGTTGCGGACGAATTCCGGCTCCGTCGCAAGCTTGCGCTGGAATTCGGCGGCCAGCGCCGGATCGCGCTTGAGCTGTTCGCGCGCGACGTCCTCGGCGACGTATTCCTCCATGTATTCCTTCTGCTCGAACGCGCCGTTGAACTCGCCCCAGGCGGCGAGCGAGTCGGGCGCCTGCGGCTCGAGCAGGGCGATGGCGATGCGCGAGCGTGCCTGGGCCAGCGGCACGTACAGCGCGCCGGCGCCGATGTCGCGCGTCTCGGCGCGCCATTCGCCGTGCAATGTCGCGCGCTGGTGGCTTTCGCTCGGGCGGTCGGCGAACTTGGCTGCGTCGGCGCGGAAGCTCTGCAGCGGCTGCCGCGCGCGGGCCGTGTCCAGCCGCTGATAGACGACGCCGTGGGCATCGAGCTTGGCGGCCACCAGCGCCGACCAGGCCGCCGGCACGAGGTAGCCGCCCTTGGGCGCTTCGACCAGCGTGGCCGGCTGCACGTCGTCGCGCAGGGGCACTTTCCAGAGCTGCGGCTTGCGCTCGTCGTAGCGCGTCATCAGCGTGCCGGAGATTTCCGACGGCGTGCGCGTATAGGCATAGCCGCGGAATTCGATCTCGCGCGCCTTATCGCTGGCCTTGTAGTCCAGCGCGACGCGCGTGCCGCCGAGGGTCGCGGCGCGTTCGTCGGCCGTCAGCTGTTCGGCGCGCCAGCCCTTGCCGTGCTCGCCGACGAGCTGCAGCACGTCGAGTATGGTGTTGCGCGTGATCTTCACGCGCGTCGGATACGGTTTCCACGAATGCGTTTCGACGAGCATGCCGAAGCGGTTGCGCAGCGGCAGGTAGCCGGTGGAGAAACGCGGCGGCGCGACGGCATCGGCGAAGCCCGAGGCCGGGTCGTCGCCGACGACGAAGGACGGATAGAAGCCGACCGGCAGCGAACCTTGCTTGCTCAGTTGCGCGATGGTTTCGTCGCGCAGTTCGCGGCCGAGCTTGCGCAGTTCCTCGTCGCCGGAATACAGCGGTTCGACCTGGATCGCCACGTCGTGCTCGAACTTGGCGCCGTCGGTCACGTGCAGGTCGACGTAGACCACGGGGTCCCAGCGGTTCATCAGCACGAGCATGGCCTGCATCTCGGGCGCGTCGACCTTGAGGTAGTCGCGGTTGAGGTTGTAGTTCTGCGCCGTCGTGCGCCAGCCCATCTGCTCGGGGCCGCGCTGGTTCGGCCGGTTCCAGGCCGCGAAGCGCTCGTGGCCGTCGACGTTGAACACCGGCACGAACACGAATACCTGGCGATCGAGCAGGCCCTTGCCGGCCTTGCCCTGCAGCAGCTCGCGCAACAGCAGGAAGCCCGCGTCCTTGCCGTCGATCTCGCCGGCGTGGATGCCGCCCTGGAACAGGCTGACCGGTATGCCTTGCTCGTGAGCGGCCTCGGGCGTGCGCGCGCCGCTCGTGGTCGCGACCAGTGCGAGCATCGGCCGGCCTTCGGGCGTGCGGCCGAATTCGTCGCAGCGTACCGCGTCGGGCCAGGCCTTGGCGAAGCGCGCGCAGAGGTCGATCACTTCGTCGTAGCGGCCCGTGCGCTTGAAGCCGGACTGCTCGGCGACGGTGCGCAGGGTGTCGGGGGCGGCGAAGCTGGCGCCCGCGGCGCTCAGCAGGGCGGCAAACAGGGCGGTCTGGCGGATCATGGACTGCACCGGTGGACGTGGGCCGGCAAGCATAGCCATTGCGGCCGGCGATCGACACGGCATGCGTGGCAATAACCGATGCCGGCAACGCAGCGGCGGCGCCTGTCGCGCTGCGGCAAGACGGCGTCGTCGCGACTAAGCCTCAGAGCAGACGCAGCGCGAACGACAGTCCGAGTTCGGCCGCCGTCGCCAGCGCGAGCCAGAGGCCGGCGACCGGCCAGCTCCAGCGCGGTCCCTCGCCACGTCGCGACAATGCGGCGAGCGCGAATCCGCCGAGCGCGCTGAGGCCGACGAACAGCAGCAGCGCGCCGCCGGCCGCCCAGGTCGTGCCGAGGGCGAGCAGCAACGCCAGGCCGGCGACGAGGATCACGCAGACCTCGAACGCCGCGAACAGCACGAGCATCAGCAGCAACGGGACCACGGCGCAATCCTCGCAAACGGAGCGTGCAGCATAGCGCGGCGGCAGCGCCGGCCCCGCGCTGCGCTTCAGTCCGTGCGCAGCTGGTCGTCGAGACTGCGGGTCAGCGCGGTCTGCACGTCGCCCGTATGCGCGGTGTCCTTGCGCTCGATCAGCATCAGCAGGCACTCCTGCTCGGCCACCGGCAGATGCTGTACGCCCTTGGGCACGACGAACAGCTCGCCGGGGCCGAGTTCGACGGTGCGATCGGGCAGTTGCAGACGGAGTCGTCCCTGCAGCACGAAGAACAGTTCGTCCTGCCCGTCGTGGCTGTGCCAGACCAGTTCGCCCTGCACCTTGGCGACCTTGACGTAGCAGTCGTCGAGCGAGCCGACGACGCGCGGCGACCAGTGTTCGCCCAGCGCGGCGGCGCGGGCGCGGACATCGACGGGATTCAGCACAGCATGGCTCCGAGTTGTCCGGCAAAGATGGTTTCGCCCCAGCGCAGCCAGAGCAGCGCGAGCAGCAGCGCGGCGGCCAGGGCCAGCGCCGACCCGACGACGCGGCGCCAGGACAGCGCGGCGCCGTTCACGGCGTGGATTCCGCCGTGCGCAACGGCAGCGGCGCGGCGGCCGGCGTATCGCGCGTGACGTAGCTGATCGCCGCGGCGGCCAGCCCCAGCGCGATGCTCGCGATCCAGACCGGCTGGTAGCTGCCGGTCGTGTCGTACAGTCGTCCGGCGACCCAGGCGCCGATGAAGCTGCCGACCTGATGGCTCAGGAACACGATGCCGTACAGGGTCGACAGATAGCGCAGGCCGAACAGGCTCGCGACGGCGCCGTTGGTCAGCGGTACGGTACCCAGCCAGAGGAAGCCGAACACCGCGGCGAAGACCAGCGCCGAGGTCGCGCTCAGCGGCACGATCAGGAAGATCGCGATCACGACGGCGCGCGCTGCATACAGCGCGGCGAGCAGGCGCGGCCGCGAATGGCGTCCGCCCCACAGGCCGAACAGATAGGAGCCGGCGATGTTGAACAGGCCGACCAGCGCGAGCGCGGTGGCGCCGACCTGGGCCGGCAGACCGCGGTCGACGAGATAGGCCGGGAAATGCGTCGCGATGAAGGCGATATGGAAGCCGCAGACGAAGAAGCCGGCGTTGAGCAGCCAGTAGTGCGGATGGGCGGCGGCCTGGGCCAGCGCGCGGGTCAGGCCGCCGTCGTCGGCCGTCGTCGCGACCGTGCTCGCCGCGGGCCGGCGTATGCCGGCGGCCGCCGCAATGGTTGCGAGCATGAGCACGCCGAGGCCGAGCATCGCGCTGCGCCAGCCCCAGGCGGCGATCAGGGCCTGGGAGACCGGCACGACGGCGAACTGGCCGAACGAGCCGCCGGCCGTGACCAGACCGAAGGCGACGCTGCGCTGTTCCGGTGGCACGAGACGTGCGACGCCGGTCAGCACGACGACGAAGGTCGTGCCGCTCAGACCCAGGCCGATCAGCACGCCGAGGCTGGCCATGATGCCGCCGGGCGTGAGCACCAGCGCGGCCGCCGCGAGGCCGGCCGCATAGACCAGCGCGCCGATGACGAGCACGCGGCGTACGCCGTAGCGGTCGGCGATCGCGCCGACGAACGGCTGGGCCAGACCGAACAGCAGGTTCTGCACGGCGATCGCGAAGCCGAAATACTCGCGGCCTATGCCGAAGTCGCGGCCTATGGGCTGCATGAACATGCCGAAGCTCTGGCGCACGCCCATGCTCAGGGTGACGATCAGGGCGCCGCAGGCGATTGCGATGATCGCGGTGCGGGTCCAGCTCGTCGGGGATTCGGTAACGCTCGGTTTCATCGGGCAGAGGAAAAGCGGAACTGTCGGGCAGGGTAGTGGCAGGCGTATCGTCGCGACAGCGGCGGTGCCGCCGATTCTGTATCAACGGACGATTGAGAATGAGCGAATCCGTTTCCGACATCGCCGTGTTCGTCGCCTGTGCCGACGGCGGCCGGCTCAGCCTCGCGGCGCGCACGCTCGGCATCACCCTGGCCGTGGCCAGCGCGGCGCTGAAGCGGCTGGAGGCGCAGCTCGGCGTGCGCCTGATCCTGCGCACCACACGCAGCCTGCGTCTGAGCGCCGAGGGCGAACGCTATCTGCCGCATGCGCGCGCCGCGCTCGACGCGCTGCGTGCCGGACGCCTCGCGCTGAGTCGCGATGCGGAAGCGCTGAACGGTCTCGTACGCGTGACTGCGCCGGCGGATTTCGGCCGCAACCGCCTGGCCGGCTGGCTCGCCGATTTCGCCGCGCGCCATCCGGGCGTGCGCTTCCAGATCACGCTCGACGACGCGATCGCCGACTTCTTCGCCGCGCCGGTGGATCTGGCGCTGCGCTACGGCACGCTGAGTGATTCCAGCCTGATCGGCGTGCCGCTGGCCCGCCTCGAACGCGTGGCCTGCGCCGCACCCGACTACCTCGACCGGCGCGGCGCGCCGCTGCATCCGCAGGAGCTCGCCGACCACGACGCGCTGTGCTACATGCGCCAGTACCGGCCCGTGGACCGCTGGAGCTTCTTCCGCGGCGCCGAGGCCTGCGAGGTCGGCGTGACGCCGCGCTGGACCTTCAACGATGCGGAGATGGTGCGGCGCTGGGCCGTGCGCGGCCGCGGCATCGCCTACCGCATCTGGGCCGACATCGTCGAGGACGTGGCCGCGGGCCGCCTGCAGCGCGTGCTGCCAGAATGGCGCGGCGAAGCCACGCCGCTGAGCCTCGTCTATACCGAACGGCGCCTGTCGCCGGCGCTGCGCGCGCTGATCGACTTCCTGCTCGAACGCCGCGATGAACTCGAGAACTGCGCGCCGGACTGAAGCGGCGCGATCGGATCGGTGCGCGCCCTCGGCGGTTTCGCCGCGCGCGGTTGCCTCGCCGTTGCGGCTCGCCTGTCGGCTCACCGCAACTTACGTCGCTCAGCGAAATGCCGCGAGACTGCGTGCGGCTTCGCCGCCGACTTTTTTGCGCAGCCAGCCGGACCAGCCCAGCAGCAGGCCCGCGGGGCCTAGCGCCTGGCGCGACCAGCGCCAGAAATCGAAGCTGTCCACGTGTTCGCAGATCAGGCCGTCGCGGAAGCGGAATTCGGCGTGGATCACGTTGTGCACGGGCCGGCCGCTCTTGCTGAAGCGGTACCAGGCCTGCCATTGCGCGCTGCCGCGGTCGCCGTCGGTGCGCACGTCGGAAAACTCGACACGCAGATCCTTGCCGCGCTCGCAGAGCATGCGCCACATCGCGCCGACCCTTTCGCCCTGCAGCTCGAACACCGGATCGCGGAACGTCGCGTCGGCGGTGTAGCAGCTGGCCATGGTCGCGCCGTCGCGGCGCTGGAAGGCGCGGTAGAACAGGTCGATGCGTTCGCTGGGCTGCACGGGACGGTCTCGCCGGAAAAGTCGGCCTATGGTGCCAGCTTGTCGCCGCGCCGCGCGTGGCATGGGCGCCGGCTGGCGGATTTCGCACCCCCGCGGGGTCTCCGCGTACGCAGCGCACAGCTGGCTCGGCTGCGGCAAGGCCGCGTATTGCCTGTCACGGCGCCTGCTGGCCTAATCCAGGCTCATTGCCGGCGAAAAGTCGGTGCACAAGCTCGGCGGCACCGCTGCTGCCGCCGACCGGATCGTTTGCGCCGAAGCCGAAGCCACCGTGGCGGAAGTCAGGAAGCAGCCGGTGGCCGAGCAGGAAGAACATTGCAGCCGGATGCTCGGCCTCACGCGCAACGGGAGCTGACGGCGGCGACAGGAGCGAAGCGATGGCGACGGGCAGGAGTAAACCGGTCACGACTACCGCCGACGGCGACGTGGAAGCCTTTCTCGCGGCGCTGGAACATCCGGCGCGCGATCTCGTCGCCGCGCTGCGTACGCTGGTGCTCGGCGCCGACGCCTCCATCGGCGAAGCCATCAAGTGGAATGCGCCGAGCTTCCGCACCACCGACTATTTCGCGACCACGCATCTGCGCACCAGGGTCGGCACCGGCCTTATCCTGCATTTCGGCGCGAAGAAGAATGCGATCGCCGAAACAGGAGTGTCCATCGCCGACCCGACCGGCCTGCTGCAGTGGCTGGCCAAGGACCGGGCGCTGGTCGCGATCCGCGACGCCGACGATCTGGCCGCGCGCGGCCCGGCGTTGCAGGCATTGCTGCGCGACTGGATACGGGCGATGCCGTAACAACCTCGCCTGATTCCCCTCTCCCACGAGAGGAGAGGGGGGCTAGTGTTCCTCAGTGCTGCGCGGTCGCCGGTATCGACTTCGGCGCCTTGCGCCGCAGCGCGCGGTGCTTCACGCGTTCGCGCAGATCGTCGAGCACGGTATAGGCGGCCGGAATCACGACGAGGCTCAGCAGGGTCGAGGTGATCAGGCCGCCTATCACGGCGATGGCCATGGGGGCGCGGAAGCTGGCATCGGCGCCGAACCCCAGCGCGATCGGCAGCATGCCGGCGCCCATCGCCAGAGTGGTCATGACCACGGGCCGCGCACGCTTGCGGCAGGCGTCGACGAGGGCGTCGTGCTGGCTGAGGCCGTGGTCCTGCTCGGCGACGACGGCGTAGTCGACGAGCAGGATGGAGTTCTTCGTCGCGATGCCGATCAGCATCAGGAGACCGATCAGCGCCGGCAAGGACAGGTAGTTGTTGGTCAGCAGCAGCAGACCGAACGCGCCGCCGGCGCACAGCGGTACGGCAATCAGGATCGTCAGCGGCTGCAGCGCGTTGTTGAACAGCAGCAACAGCACGGCGTAGACGCAGAAGATGCCGGTGCCCATCGCGACGAGAAAGCCGACGAACAGTTCGACGAAGATTTCCGCATCGCCGGTGTTGAGCAGCTTCACGCCGGCCGGCAGCTGCTTGAGCGAGGGCAGCTGTTCGATCTCGGCCATGACCTCGCCGAGCGGGCGGCCGTTGAGTTCCATGTTGAACGTGATGTTGCGCTGGCGTCCGTAGCGGTCGAGCTGGGCCGGGCCGCTGTCCAGACGAATGTTCGCGACCGAAGCCAGCGGCACCGGGCCGTCGCGTCCGGGAACGCGCAGCAGGCCGATCACCGCGGGCTGGTCGAGATTCTGCTCGGCGATGCGTACGCGGATCGGAATCTGCCGTTCGGGCAGGTTGAGCTTGGCCAGACGCTGGCGGAAGTCGCCGGCCGTGGCGATGCGTGCGGCCTCGGCGATGTCGGCCGTGGCCACGCCGAGGTCGGCCGCGCGCAGCGGATCGGGCGTGATGACCACTTCCGGTCGCAGCAGCGAGGCGGTCGAAGTCACGCTGCCCAGGCCCTTGAGATTGCGCAGATCGCGTTCGACGAGCTGGCTCGCGTCGAGCAGGGTCTGTGGATTGTCGCCGGCCAGCACGAGCTGCAGCAGTTCGCCGGGTTCGCTGCTGATGAAGCTCACGCGCACGCCGGGCAGGTCGGCCAGACGCGCGCGCACCTCGCGTTCGAGCGCTTTCTGGTGGCGCGAGCGCGTCGCCGGCTTGCCCCAGTCCAGGGTCAGGGTGGCCTTGCGCACGTCCCCGACGAGGGACTGATTCGGATCGCCGAGATCGAGCACGCCGCCGATCGCGGTATAGACGCGCTTGAGCTCGGGCAGGTCGGCCAGGGCGCGGCGCGCCTGCTCGGCGACTTCGGTGGTCTCGGCCAGGCTCGCGCCGGGCGGCAGTTCCAGGCTCAGGTTGCTGCGGCCGAGATCGGCCGGCGGGATGAAGGTGGCCGGAATCAGCGGCACGATCGCCAGCGAGGCGATGAACAGGCCGAAGGCCAGCCACAGCGTGCGCGCGCGGTGCGCGAGCGCGCTTTCGACGAGGCGCAGATACCAGCGCATCAGCGCGCCTTCCTTGTCCTCGTGCGGCTGCGGCTTCAACAGATAGGCCGCCATCATCGGCGTCAGCAGACGCGCGACGGCGAGCGAGAACAGCACGGCCGTCGCCGCGGTCCAGCCGAATTCGCGGAAGAACTTGCCCGGAATGCCCGGCATGAACGCGACCGGCACGAACACCGCGGCCAGGGTCAGCGAGGTCGCGATGACGGCCAGGCCGATCTCGTCGGCCGCATCGGTCGCCGCCTGCTGCGGCGACTTGCCGAGGCCGAGATGACGCACGATGTTCTCGACCTCGACGATCGCGTCGTCGACGAGGATGCCGACGACGACCGCGAGCGCGAGCAGGGTGATCATGTTCAGGCTGAAGCCGAACCAGTGCATCACGGCGAAGGTCGGGATGATCGACAGCGGCAGGGCGAGTGCCGAGATCCAGGTCGCGCGCCAGTCGCGCAGGAACAGCCAGACCACGAGTACGGCCAGCAGCGAGCCTTCCCAGAGCATGGTCATCGACGAGGAGTAAGAGCCCTCGGCTTCCTCGACCGTGGAGCTGACTTCGGCGAAGCGCAGATTCGGATAACGCTGGCCGAGTTCGGCGACCTTCGCGCGTATCGCGCGGCCGACGCCGACTTCGCTCGATCCGCGGGTGCGCGTGATCGCGAAGCCGACGGCGGGCTTGCCGTCGAGCAGCGCGAGCTGGCGCTGTTCGGCGGCCGCATCGCGGATCTCGGCCAGGGCCGAGAGCTTGACCTGGCGGCCGTCGGGCAGCGCGATCGGCATGTCGCGCAACTGGGCCACGGCCCGCACCGTGCCGACCGTGCGCACGATCTGCTCGTTGCCGCCCCAGTTGGCCTTGCCGCCGGGCATCTCGACCTGGATGCGCGCGAGCTGCTGCGACACAGCGCCGGCGGTGATGCCGTGGGCTTCCAGTGCGCCGGGCTTCAGATCAATGCGCACTTCGCGGTCGACGCCGCCGGTGCGCTTGACCTGGCCGACGCCGGGCACGCCGAACAACGCCTTGGTCACGGTGTCGTCGACGATCCAGCTGAGTTCGTCCGGTGCGAGCGTGTCGGATTCGACCGTGAAGCTCAGCATGGTGCCGCCGACGACGTTGATCTTGGCGACGACGGGTTCCTCGATGTCCTGCGGCAGATCGCTGCGGATGCGCGTGACCGCGTCGCGCACTTCGTCCAGCGCCTCGTCGAGATTGCGGCCGAGCTCGAATTCGATGCGCGTGCTGGACACGCCTTCGTTGACGGTGGAGACGAGCTTGTCGATGTCGGCCAGGCTCGCGACCGCGTCCTCGACCTTGCGCGTGACCTCGGTTTCCATCTGGCTCGGCGCGGCCCCGGGCAGGGTCACCGTGACCATGACCATCGGCAGCGAGATGTCGGGAAAGCGCGAGATCGCCAGGCTGCGGAAGCCGGCGATGCCGGCGGCGCAGAGCAGCACGAACAGCAGCACGGCCGGCAGCGGCCGGCGTATCGCCCAGGCGGAGACGTTGATGCTCATGGAGCAGCCGTCCCGGCGAGCACGCGCACGCGGTCGCCTTCGCTGAGGAAGCCCGCGCCGCGGGCGACGACGGCGGCATCCGGTTCCAGGCCCGACACGATCTCGATCTGGCCCGCGTCGACGCGGCCGGTCTCCACGCGTTTGCGCGTGACGCGCTGGTCGGCGCCGACCTGGAACACGTAGCTGTGGCCGTCGCGCTGCACGACCGCGGCCAGCGGCAGCAGCAGCGCCGTGCTTTCGCCGAGCTGCAGTTCGCCCTGGGCGAACATGCCGGCGCGCAGGGCGCCCGGCTCGCTCAAGGTCGCGTAGACGATGCCGGTGCGGCTGGCGGCGTCGAGGCTGGCCGCGACGCGGCGCACCTGCGCGTCGGCGCGGCTGCCGTCGGGACCGGCCACCTGTACCGGCGCGCCTTCGCGCACGCGCACGAGTTCGGCCTCGGGCAGATTGCCGCGCCATTCGAGGCGGCCGTGGCGGATCAGCCGCAGCAGCTGGTCGCCGGCGGCGACGACCTGGCCCGGCTGCACGTCGCGGCGCGAGATCAGGCCGTCGTCGGGCGCGCGCAGCTCGGCGAAGCTCAGGCGCAGCGCGGCCGCGTCGCGCTGTGCGCGCGCGGAGTTCAGGCGCGCTTCGGCCTGGGTTGCCGCGGCCCACATCTCGTCGGCGTCGCGGGCGCTGGTCAGGCCTTTCTCGCGCAGCGCGGCCATGCGTTCGTTGTTGCGCCTGGCCACGGCCAGCGCGGCCTGCGCCTCGGCCACGGCCGCATCGGCCTGGCGTTGTTCGCTCTGCAAAGTCCGCGTGTCCAGGCGCAGCAGCACCTGGTCCTTGGCCACTGCCTCGCCGACGTCGACGAGCACTTCGGCCACGCGCACGCCCGAGAGTTCGACGCCGAGCAGCATCTCCTCCTGCGCGGCGATGCTGCCGGATGCGGTCAGGCGCTGCGCCAGGGTGCGTGTCTGCGGCGTGACGAGATTGACCGACAGGCTGGCGCCGGCGTCGGCCGCCGCAACCGGCGCGGGTTGCGGATCGGAGCTGCAGCCGGCCAGCAGCACAGCGGCGAAACAGGGCGCCAGCACGGCGCGGTACGACGATCGTGGCTTCATGGCGAACGACTCGGCAAAGGAAATCGGAGATGGCCCTGCTCGCGTCGAACGGACAGGGCGCAGATCGACAGGCGCGCCGCGGGCGCGCTCGCTGTCAGGCGGCGAATTGCAGGCGGGCGAGCTCGGCGTACAGTCCTCCCTGACCCAGCAGCTCCTCGTGCGTCCCTTGAGCGACGATGCGGCCGGCCTCGAGCACGACGATGCGGTCGGCCTGCTGCACGGTGGCTAGGCGATGGGCGATGACCAGGGTCGTGCGGCCGTGCATCAGGCGCTCCAGCGCATGCTGCACGGCGGCTTCGGACTGCGCATCGAGATTGCTGGTCGCCTCATCCAGCAGCAGGATCGGCGCGTCCTTGAGCAAGGCGCGCGCGATCGCGATGCGCTGCTGCTGGCCGCCAGACAGGCGCACGCCGCGTTCGCCCAGATGAGTCGCATAGCCTTCGCTCTGCGCACTGATGAAGTCGTGCGCTTCGGCCGCGCGGGCTGCGGCGATCACCTCGTCCTCGCCGGCATCGACGCGGCCGAAGCGGATGTTGTCCAGCGCGCTCGCGCCGAAGATGACCGTGTCCTGCGGCACCAGCGCGATCGCGCCGCGCAGCTCGGGCAGGGCCAGTGCGCGCAGGTCCTGGCCGTCGATGCGCACCGTGCCCGACTGCGGATCGTAGAAGCGCAGCAGCAGCTGGAACACGGTGCTCTTGCCGGCGCCGGAGGGACCGACCAGTGCGACCGTCTCGCCCGGGCGCACCTGCAAGGTGAAGTCGTGCAGCGCGGCCGTGTCCGGCCGCGACGGGTAGCGGAACTCCACCTGCTCGAACGCGATCGCGCCGCGCACCGGCTTGTTCAATGCAGCCGGCTGGTCCGGCGAGCGGATCTGCGCCGGCGTGGCGAGCAGTTCGTCGATGCGCTGCAGCGCGCCGGCCGCGCGCTGCACTTCGCCCCAGACTTCGCTGAGCGCGCCGACCGAACCGCCGGCGATGACCGCATACAGCACGAACTGGCTCAGCACGCCGGCCTTGAGCTCGCCGGTAAGCACCGCGTGGGCGCCGCTCCAGAGCACGAGCACGATTGCGCCGAACACCAGCAGGATGGCCAGCATCGTGATCGCCGCGCGCGCGCCGATGCGCCGCCGGCTCGTCGCGATGCCCCGGGCGATCGCGTCGCCGTAGCGACTGCGCTCGGTCGCCTCGCGGCCGTAGGCCTGCACCGCGCGCATCGCATTCAAGGTCTCGTTGGCCACGGCCGAGGCGTCGGCGACGCGATCCTGGCTGTCGCGCGACAGGCGCTGCAGGCGGCGGCCACCGAGAATCATCGGCGCGATGACGAGCGGAATCACGAGTGCCGCGTAGCCGGCCAGGCGCGGGCTGGTCCAGACCAGCGCGGCAGAGGCGCCGACCAGGGTCGCGACGCTGCGCACGGCGACCGACAGGCTCGAACTCACGACGGTCAGAACGAGTTCGCTGTCGGCCGACAGGCGCGAGGTCAGCTCGCCGACGCGGGCGCGCTCGAAGAAGGCCTGGTCCAGGGTCAGCAGATGGTCGTAGACGCGCCGGCGCAGCGCGGCGACCGCGCGTTCGCCGAGCAGGGTGATGCAGAAGTAACGCGCGCCGGTGGCTACCGCGAGCACGACGGCGACGCCGAACAGGGCGAGGAAGCTCGCGTCGATGCGTGCCGGATCGGCGTCGGCGAAGCCCGTATCGATCATGTGGCGCACGGCCACCGGCAGCGACAGGGTCGCGGCCGAGGACAGCATCAGGAAAACGATCCAGCCCGTCAGCAGCCCGCGCTGGCCGCGCAGCAGCGGCAGGATCAGGGACAGCGAGGCCAGGCTGCGGCGCGGCGGTTTCGGTTCGGTCATCGGGGAGTCCGGTGGGCTTGCGGGCCGGTCGCCGGTTGCGGCGGCCAGCTCGTCATGGAGACAGTGCGGCGCGATTCAATCGCCGCGATTCAATCGGCCCGGCGCAAGGTGCTGCGTCCGCGCGTGAGGTCGGCCAGCAACTGGGCCAGCGCGGCCACGCGCGGCTCGGGCAGGGCCAGGCGCAGCGAGGCGCCGTCGCTGCCGTAGCGCTCGGCCAGGCAGTCGGCTTCGAAGTCGGCCAGGCGCGCCTTGAGTATGGCCAGCACGGCGAACGGCAGTTCGAAATCGACTTCGGTCTTGTGCACCAGCGGCACGCGTTCGGCCAGACGCAGGCATTCGGCCGCGACGCCGCCGTAGGCGCGCATCAGGCCACCGGCGCCGAGCTTGATGCCGCCGTACCAGCGCGTCACGACCAGCATGACCTGGTCGAAACCCTGTCCGTCTATCGCCTGCAATATCGGCTTGCCGGCCGTGCCGGCGGGTTCGCCGTCGTCGGAGAAGCGGTAGCTCTGGCCGATGCGGTAGGCCCAGCAGTTGTGCGTGGCCTGCGGATCGCCGACGCGGGCGAGGAACGCGAGCGCCGCATCCGGGCTGGCGACCGGTGCGGCCAGACAGAGGAAGCGGCTTTTCTTGATGTCCTGCGCGGCCTCGGCGGGCTGCGCCAAGGTGCAAAGCGGTGAGTTCATCCACCGATTATCGGCCAAGCCATCGGGCAAGTGATCGGACGCGCCGCTCGCGGCATCCGCGACGAGCGGCGGATCGCCGCGGCAATTCAGCGCAGCTCGCGCAGATCCTCGGGCAGCACGTAGTCCGGGTGGGTGCGGCGCAGCAGCGCAAGATTTTCCAGCGCATCGGCGCGGCGCTGCGCACGCAGCAGTTCGCGGATCTTGCCGGCCCATTCCTCGGGCTTGAGGCGGGCATTGCGCTGCAGTTCGGCGGCGCTGTCCGCCGGAGCGGTGGCAGCCGGCGCAGCGGCCCCGGATGCCACCGCCTCGGAAGCGACCGGTGGGGCGGCCTCCGGCTGCGGCGCCGGCTGTTCGCGCGCGATCTGGCGGTTCGCGCGCTGCTCGCGCTTGGCCAGCGGGTCGGCGGCCGCGGCTTCGGCGCTCAGGCCGTAGTCGTCGCGGCGCGTGCCGCTGGCAATGGCGGCCTTGCGCTCGACCGAGTTGTAGTCGGGCACGCCGCCCGGGAAGGCCTGCGGCGGCGCGTTGCCGCTGCCGGAACCGGCGCCGGCCGCTGTCGCGCCGCCGGCGTTGGCGGCAAGTTCGTTCGCTGGCGTTGCGGCGGTCTGGGCTTCGGCGAGGGGCGCGGGCGGCGGCGTTGCGGCGGGCGGCGGCGCGTCGAAGCGCAGGCTCTTGTCCTTGCTGTCGGCGGCGTCGGCACCGATGACCTCGACCTGGCGCCGGTGCGCCGCGGTCTTGGCGGTCGGCGGCGGCGCCGGTTTGGCCAGGGCTGGCGCCGGAGCCCCGGCGCCGGCTGTCGTGGCCTGTGCCGGTGCGGCAGCCGGCGGCGCGTGCGATGTGGCCGGTGCCGCCGGCGGGGCGGCGGGTTCGGGCGGCGGCACGATCGCGCTGATCGGCACGACCTCGCGCTCGGCCCGCTCGGCGCGGGCGGCCGGCGACACTGCCGGGCTCGTCGCGCCGGGCAGGGTCTCGTGGAACGCGTTGCGCATCTGCCAGGCCACGCCGGCGGCGAGCACGAGGCCGGCGGCGCTGCTGAGGCCGACCAGCCACCAGGGCCGGCGCGTGCGCGGCGTGGCGTGGCGCAGCGCGTTGACGCGCTGCGGCTCCACGGCCGCGCGCGCCAGGGCCAGCACGGCCGCATCGAGCTTGGCGTCGGGTTCGCTCTGCGGCAGGCGGCGATACAGGCGCGCGAGTTCGGACTCCTCGCCGGCGAGGAAGGCTTCGAATTCGCGCTCGTGGTGATTTCGATGAGTCATTCGGCAAACCTTGCGCGGATCTTCGCGAATGCGTAACGCAGTCGCGACTTCACCGTCTCCTGTCCGGCGCCGGTGACCTCGGCGATTTCCTCCAGCCCCAGACCGTTCTCCATGCGCAGCACGAACGCCGTGCGCTGCTCGTCCGGCAGATCCTCCAGCGCCCGCTGCAGGCGGCGGCGCTGCTCGAATTCGCTGAGCACCCGGTCGGGGCGCTCGGTCTCGGGAGCGTCGAGCTGACGCAGCACCAGCTCGGTTTCCTCGCTGCCGGCCTGGGGTCTATGGCGGCGCATCAGATCAATCGCAAGGTTGTGCGCGATCTGCAGCAGCCAGGTCGTGAATTTGGCCTCGGGCCGGTAGCGCTCGCGGGCGACGATGACGCGGCTCCAGGTTTCCTGGAACAGCTCGTCGGCGCTGGCCCGCTCGCCGCGGCAGTGGCGCAGCAGAAAGCGGTACAGTGTGCCGCGGTGACGCGTGTACAGCGCGTCGAACGCATGCGCGTCGCCGCGGCCGTAGGCCAGCATCAGTTCTTCGTCCGTACACTCCTCCCTCATGGGGCGGCAGGTTAAGCGATACATGCAATGGCGTCATCCGATGGCACCTCCGGTCCAGGCGCGGTCGCTGCAACGGCTCTCCGGCGCCGTTGGGGTTTGACGCCGCGCCGACTTGCCCTGCCTGATACTCTGGCGGCCGCCGCAGGTAGCCACAGCGGCAGCCGGACGCGAAGGTCCGTTCCTTCCCGCTCAACACGGATGCGCAACCATGGCCACTGAAAAGATTCCTGCACGTGCCAAGACCAATGCCGAGGCCGTCGAGGCTGCCGGCGCGATGAACGGCGAGGACGCCGTGACGACACCGGCCGAAGCCATCCACGAACTCGGCGGTTCGCTGGGTCGGGCCTGGAACGAGGCCCGCGACAGCGTCAGCGGCATCGGCGCCAAGCTCGGTCAGCGCGCGCGCAATGTGCGCAGCGAGACGCGCGAGGCGGCCAGCGAGACCCGCGAGGGGCTGCAGGACGCGATCGACGGCATGGGTGAGCTGGGCCAGGAGATCGCCGAGGATGCAATCGAGCTCGGCCGCTCGGTCGGCGTCAGCCTGTCGCAGTTCGTGCGCCGCCACCCCATGCGTTCGCTCGCGATTGCCGCGGCGGCCGGGGCGCTGACCGCCCACCTGCTGCGCCGGCGCGGGCGCTGAGCATGGACGAAGCGGCCGAGGGCGCCGCACCGCGGCGGCGGCGGCGTCGCTTGAGACGCGGCTTGTTCGCCCGCGCAGGCCGCTGGCTGGATCTCGGCGGCGAACTGCGCGACGCGAGTCTGGCCCTGCTGCGTGCCGAGGCGCGGCTGGCCCGCGCCGCCTTGCCGCAGGCATTGATCTGGCTGGCCGTCGTCGCCGTCGGCGGCGTGCTGCTGCTGGCCACGATCTGGGGCGCGGCAGCGCTGTTGCTGTATCGCTGGACCGGTTCGGTTGCTGCGGCGCTGCTCTGGCTCGGTGCGCTCAGCGCAGTCGTGCTGGCCGTCGGCGGCGTGCTGCTGCGCCGGGCCGTGCGCGCGGCGAGCTTTGCCGAATCGCGCCGGCGCATCGTCTATTGGCTGGAAAGGAGCGAGCCGCAGGATGGGCAGGATCAGCAGGCTGCAGAGTGAAGTCGATGCCTCGGCCCGGCGCTTCGACGCGGCGGTCGAAGCCGCGGACGCGGAACGCCGGGATCTCAAGCGCCTGGCGCGCGCGCTGTCGCCCAAGCTGCTGATCGGCGTCGGCCTGGCCGGCGGTTTCCTGCTCATGGTGCTGCCGCGGCATCTGCGCGGCAGCACCCTGATCGGCCTGGGCAAGTTCGCCCTGGCTCGCCTGCTGCCGCTGCTGGCGGCGCAGGAATCCGACGAATGAATCCGCCGCGCTGGTGGCAGATGCAATGGCACTGGATAGCCCCGCAGGCCGGCGAAGCCACTGTCGGCGAGGACGAACGCATCGGCAGCGCGCGCCAGCAGCGCCAGCTCGCCTCGCTGCGCCTGACCCTGGTCTGGCTGTCCCTGCTCGCGACCGTCGCCGTCATGTACCTGGCCAAGGCGCTGGTCGTGCCGGTGCTGCTGGCGCTGTTCCTGGCGCTGTCGCTGAATCCGCTCGTCGCCAGTCTGACCCGGCGCTGGCTGCCGCGCGCGCTTGTGGCGATGCTGGTCATGGCCGCAGGCCTGGCGGCGGCCGCGCTCGTGGCGGTTGCCGTCGCCGAGCCGGCGCAGCACTGGGTGGATCGCGCACCCGAAGCGGCGCGGCTGCTGACGCCGCGCATGCGTGCGGTCACCCAGCAGATCGAGGCGGCCGGCCGCGCGACGCAGAACCTGACCGGCGCGCGCGCCGCCGGCACGCCGTCGCCGGTGCTGTTCGACGTCTGGGATGCGGTCGCGGCGGCGCCGCGATTCGTGGTCAGCCTGTTCGGTACCGTGCTGCTCGTGTATTTCCTGCTCGTCTACGGCGAGGCCCTGCTGCGCCGCATCGCCGGCTTGAACACCTCGTTCGCGTCGCGCCGCAACACGATCGACATCGTGCGCGTCATGCAGCACGAAATTTCGCGCTACCTGTTCACGACGGCGGCCATCAACACGCTGGTCGGCGCCGGCGCGGCCCTGATCGCGCTGGCCTGCGGCATTCCAGATCCGGCGCTGTGGGGCGTCCTGGCCCTGCTGCTGAATTTCATCCCGTATTTCGGCCCGCTGTGCATGACCGTGCTGTTCGTGCTGCTGGGATTGCTGACCTATCCGAAATTCGGCGCGGCGCTGACGCCGGCCGGCCTGTTCGCCGCGCTGGTCGTCGTCGAAGGCCAGTTCCTGTCGCCGCTGGTGCTGGGCCGGCGCCTGCAGCTCGATCCGCTGATGATCCTGCTCTGGCTCATGCTGCTGGGGTTCCTGTGGGGTGCGATCGGCATCGTCGTCGCCGTGCCGTTGCTGGTCGCGCTGAAGATCGTCTGCCAGCGCGTGGAGGGCTGGGACTGGTTCGCGCGCCTGCTCGGCTGAGCCGGCGCGCGTGCTACCATCGGCGTCCATTTGGACGTCCAAACGGGTAGACGATGCAGATCCAGACCAAGCTGCCGAAGGTGGGCACGACCATCTTCACCGTGATGAGCCAGCTCGCGCAGCAGCACAATGCGGTGAACCTGGGCCAGGGATTCCCTGATTTCGACGGCCCGCAGTCGCTGCGCGACGCGCTCGCCGAGGCGATGAACGGCGGCAGGAACCAGTATGCGCCGATGACCGGCGTCGCCGCGCTGCGCGAACAGATCGCGCTGAAGACCGAACGCCTGTACGGCCGCAAGGTCAATGCCGACGCCGAAGTCACGGTGACCTCCGGCGCGACCGAGGCGCTGTTCGCGGCGATCGCCGCGGTCGTGCGGCCCGGCGAGGAAGTCATCGTGCTGGACCCGTGCTACGACAGCTACGAACCGGCCATCGACCTCGTCGGCGGCCGCGCTGTCCATGTGCCGCTGAACCTTCCCGACTTCTCGGTCGACTGGCAGCGCGTCAGGGACGCGATCACGCCGAAGACGCGGCTGATCATGGTCAACAGCCCGCACAATCCCTCCGGCGCCGTGTTCAGTGCGGCCGATCTCGATGCGCTGGCCGAGCTCACGCGCGACACGGAAATCCTCGTGCTGTCCGACGAGGTCTACGAGCACATCGTGTTCGACGGCGCGCTGCACCAGAGCGTGCTGCGCCATGCGGAACTGGCCGAGCGCAGCTTCGTCGTGAGTTCGTTCGGCAAGACCTATCACTGCACCGGCTGGAAGGTCGGCTACTGCGTCGCGCCGCGTGCGCTCAGCGTCGAGTTCCGCAAGGTGCACCAGTACCTGACGTTCTGCACCTTCGGCCCGGCGCAGTGGGCCTTCGCCGAAGTGCTGGCCAAGGATCCGCAGCATTACCTAGACCTGCCGGCGTTCTATCAGCGCAAACGCGATCATTTCCGCGTGCTGCTGGCGCCGTCGCGCCTGCGCCTGCTGCCGGTCGGCGGCGCGTATTTCCAGCTCGTCGACTATTCGGCGATCAGCGACAAGGACGATTTGAATTTCTGCGAGTGGCTGGTGCGCGAAGCCGGCGTCGCGGCGATTCCGGTGTCGGCCTTCTACGAGACCGCGCCGGACGCGCGCATCATCCGTTTCTGTTTCGCCAAGAGCGACGCGACCCTGGCCGCGGCGGCCGAGCGCCTCGCGCGTCTCTGAACCCGGGAGCTTGTTCCGCATGTCCGAACCGATACGACCGCTGCGCGTTTCCCTGGTCCAGGGCGACACGCGCTGGCACGACGCCGCGGCCAATCGCGCCTATTACGGCGATTTCGTGCGCCGCCTGCGCGGCAGCACCGACCTGGTCGTGCTGCCCGAGACCTTCACCAGCGGTTTCACGAACGAAACCCTGGCGAATGCCGAAACGATGGACGGCGAGAATCTGCGCTGGTTGCAGGTGCTCGCCGCCGAGGTCGATGCCGTGGTCACCGGCAGCCTCGTCACGCGCGTCGGCGAGAAATGCGTCAACCGGCTCGTGTGGATGCGGCCCGACGGCAGCTACGCGATCTACGACAAGCGCCACCTGTTCCGCATGGCGCGCGAGCACGAACGCTATGCGGCCGGCGAGCAGCGCCTGATCGTGGAACTCAACGGCTGGCGCATCTGCCCGTTGGTCTGCTACGACCTGCGTTTCCCGGTCTGGATACGCAACCGCTACGACAGGAGCGTGGCCGCGCGTTTCGACTACGACCTCGTGCTGTTCGTCGCGAACTGGCCGAGCGCGCGGCGCTACGCCTGGCAGACCCTGCTGCGCGCACGCGCGATCGAGAACCTGAGCTACTGCGTCGGCGTGAATCGCGTCGGCACCGACGGCAACGGCCTGCACTATGCGGGCGACAGCGCGGTGCTGGATTTCCTCGGTCAGCCGCTGGTGGAGGCCGGCGCCACCGAGGTCGTCGTCACGGTCACCCTGGATCCGGCCGCACTGGCCGCCCATCGCGAACGCTTCCCGGCCTGGATGGACGCCGACGCGTTCGAGCTCGACGCCTGATCCGCCGCAGGCGCCGCGCTTCAGCGCGGCGCCTGGTCCCAGTAGGGTTCCGGTCCGAAACGCTCGACCAGGTAGTCGATGAAGCTGCGCGTCTTGGCCGGCAGCGTGCGTCCGGCCGGATAGACCGCGTGCACGGCGATTTCCGGTATCTCCCAGTGCGGCAGCAGCTGCACGAGCTCGCCGCGCCGCAGGCGCTGCCAGACCAGGAAGCTCGGCGAGATGCAGAAGCCCAGACCGGCCGTGGCGGCCGAGGCGATCACGTCGCCGTTGTTGACGCGCAGGCTGCCGTTGAGGTTGACGGTCTCGCGCTCGGCACCGTTCACGAGCACGATCTCGTCGCGGCGCGCGGCGAGGGTATAGCTCAGGTAATTGTGCGCGACGAGATCCTGCGGATGCTGCGGCTCGCCGGCGCGGCGCAGGTAGCCGGGGCTGGCTACGAGCAGCATGCGGCAGGGCGCGATGCGCCGCGCGACGAGGCTGGAGTCGGCGAGCTTGGCGATGCGCACGGCCATGTCGAAGCCTTCCTCGACGAGATCGACCTGGCGGTCGTTCAGCGTGAGCTCCAGCTCGATGCGCGGATGGCGCTGCTGGAACTCGGCCACCGCGGCGCCGAGGTGGTGGATCGCGAACGACATCGGCGCGGAGACGCGCAGGCGGCCGCGCGGGTCGGCCTGGAATTCGGCGGCCAGCGCTTCGGCTTCGTTGAGGCTGCCGAGGATTTCGCTGACGCGCTGGTAGTAGCGTTCGCCCGCTTCGGTCAGGCTGAGCTTGCGCGTGGTCCGGTGCAGCAGGCGCACGCCGAGCTGGTCTTCCAGCGACTGTACGAGCTTGCTCGCGAGTGCGCGCGAGATCTCCATCTGGTCTGCGGCGGCGGTATAACTGCCCGCGTCGACGACACGCACGAACAATTGCATGGCCTGCAGCTTGTCCATGCGCGCCTCAGAACAGATCCAGCGCGCGTTCGGGCGGCCGTGCGATCAGCGCGCGGTCGCCGCGGACGACGACGGGACGCTGCAACAGCTGCGGGAAGCGCTGCAGCGCGGCGACGATGTCGGCGGCGGCGGGTTCGCGCTCACCCCAGCCCAGTTCGACGTATTCGGCGCTGTCGCGGCGCAGCAGCTGCGCCGCGGCGTCGCCGAGCAGGTCTACGAGTTCGGCGAATCGTGCTGCCGGCGGCGGTGTCTGCAGGTAGTCGACGAGACGCGCCGTGATGCCGCGCTCCTGCAGCAGGGCAAGCAGCGCGCGGCACTTGGAGCAGGCCGGGTTGTAGTAGACGGTGCAGTCGGTCATGCGGGCGGCGCGACGGAAAAGAGGCGACACTGTGCCGCTCCGTCGCGCCGACGGCAAGCCACGGCGGCACGCGGCCGCCAGGATCGGAGAGTGGTGGGAGTCTGGTCGGACCGCCGCCTCAGGCGGCACGTACCGAAGCGTTCAGCGGCAGGGCGCGACGCGCCTGTTCGAGCTCGCGCCGGATCACGATGCGTTCGGCGTCGGCGCGGGTTTCGCCGCTGCCCAGCACATTGCCGTGCTGCGGGCAGAGCACTTCATACCAGGTCGCGCGGATAGTGCCGAGGTGGTCGCGCTCGTCGATGCGCTCGATGGCATGGCCGAGCACGCAGGTTTCCAAAGTGCGCAATGTGCGCATAGTGCATATCCCTCTGGTGGAGCGGAGCGCAGAGCATACGCAAGCGCCGTGGAGATCCGGTTAACGCCAGGTTGCGGGCTGGTTAACGTGCGGCAAGACCGTGCCTCGCCGCGAAAGTTCCGCCGTCGCGGCAGATCGTCGCGACGATGCAAAGTAGAGGAGTGATCTGCCTCGGCGCCGGGCGCCCGCCGCTGGCGGTCGTCCTGCGACCGCCGGAGCGCAATCCGCCACGCTGACGCCTTTCGGCCTGCTTTTGCGTATATCAGGTCCGGGACGGCGTAACGTGTTCGGGTCCGCCGCCCCGCTGCGTTCAGGCATGTCGTCCCGGTCGCAGGTTGCTGGCGAGGGCTGGGGCGGCGTCGCTAGAATGGCGCCGTTCGTCCAGCGGACGATTCACCTGCTTGCACGGAAGCCGGCCGATGGCCGGAGCCGCAAGGCGGCAGGGGGGGCAGCCGTACTTTTCCGCATGATTTCGAGGAGCAGGGAAATGAAACAGTGGGTTCTGGGTGTGGCGCTGGCGTTTGCCGGGGCGTTCGCGGCTAGCCCGGTGCTGGCCGCCGGCAAGATCGCTATCGGCGTGGCGGAATTCAAGAACGAGTCCGGCGCCGGCTGGTGGGGCGGTGGCGTGGGCTGGGAGCTCTCGGGCATGCTCTCCAACGAACTGGCTTCGAGCGGCAACTTCACCATCGTCGAGCGCGCCAAGCTCGACAAGGTGCTCGAGGAGCAGAACCTGGCCGCTTCGGGCCGCGTGCGTTCGGGCACCGGCGCCAAGATGGGCAAGGTGACCGGCGCGGACTACCTCGTCATGGGCACCGTGACCGCGTACGAGGAAAACACCCAGTCGACCGGCGGCGGCATCAGCTTCAAGGGCATTTCGCTCGGCGGCAAGAAGAGCGACGCCTATCTCGCCGTCGACGTGCGTGTGGTCAACACGAGCACCGGCGACATCGAGTTCTCGCGCACGATCGAAGGTCGCGCCTCCGGCGGCGGCGTTTCCGTCGGCGTATTCCGCGGCGGTTTCGGCGGTGCGCTGGCATCGGAGAAGAACACCCCGGCCGGCAAGGCGATCCGCGCCGCGCTCGTGGAAATCAGCGAATACCTCGACTGCGTGATGGTCGAGCGCAACAGCTGCGAAGACGAATACCGCGCGAAGGAATCCGGCCGTCGCGAGCGCACCAAGAAGTCGCTCAAGCTCGACTGAGTCTGGTCCGCCGCCGTAACGAAAAACCCCGCCATCGGCGGGGTTTTTTATTGTGGCCCGGGCTGACGCAGGCCCAGGCTCGGGCCGCTCCGGCGGCGCAGGTCGCCGCCGGGTCGACCGGGATCGTTCAGCGATTGCCGCCGCGTGGGCCGCCGCCGCGATTGCCGCGGTTGCCGCCGCCGGGCGGACGTCCGCCGCCGCCGCCGCCGGGGCGGCTGCCACCCGGACGGCTGCCGCCGGGGCGATTGCCGCCGCCACCGGGCCGGTTGCCGCCGCCGCCCGGACGGTTGCCGCCAGGACGGGCGCCACTGGGACCGCGCGCCGCGCGCTCGCCGTACGGCGAGGAACCGCGCTCGTTGTAACCACCGCCGCCGCTGCGATTGCCGCTGCGTTCACCGTAGCCGGAGCGATTGCCGTTGGGTTCGGCGCGGTTGCCGTAGTTCGCACCGGCCGGATGGCCATATGGCGCAGAGCTGCGGTTGCCGCGCGCGTCGTCGTCGCGTGCGCCGCGACCGCCCTGGTTGCCGCGGTTGTCGTTGCCCCAGGCGCGTCCTTCGCCACCGCCGCTGCCACTGCCGCCGCCACTGCGCGGTCCGCCGCGGCCGCCGGCCGGACGGCCGCTGCCGCGATTGGCGCCGCGGCCGAATTCGTCGCCGGCCGACCAGGTGCGCGGTATCACCACTTCCTGGCCCGGCGCGGCGCCGCGTCGCGCCGGACGGCGCTGCGGCTTGTCCGTGTTGCCGTCGACGACGCGCTGGCCGCGACCCTGCGTGTTGCCGCGTCCTGCACCGCCACCGGCGCCGGGACCGAAACGCTTGGGACCGCGCGGGCGGCCCGGACGGGCCGGGCCGTCGTCGCGGATGCGGTCGAAGCGGGTCAGTTCGCGCGCCTCGGCGCGGTCGGCGCCGGTCCAGGCCTGCTGCGCTCCGCCGCGCGGCGCCGGCCGGTATTCGGTGATCGCGCTCTGGCTCGCACGGCGCTGATGGATGACCGGCTGCAGGGTCAGGGTCGGTTCGCTCTGCGTCGCGCCGCAGAGTTCGCGCAGCGCCTTCGTGTCTTCGGCGTCGAGTTCCTGCGAATGGCCGCGCTTGAGCGGCCGCGGCAGCTCCACGGTGCCGTAGCGCACCCGCTTGAGGCGGCTGACGAGGAAGCCGGCCGCATCCCAGAGCCGGCGCACTTCGCGGTTGCGGCCTTCGCGGATCACGACGCGGAACCAGGAATGGCTGCCGCTGCGGCTGATCACGCCGATGTCGTCGAAATGCGCAGGACCATCGTCGAGTTCGATGCCGGCCTTGAGCCGTTCGAGCACCTCGTCGGGCACTTCACCATGCACGCGGCAGATGTATTCGCGTTCGATCTCGCTGGACGGGTGCATCAGCGCGTTGGCGAGATTGCCGTCGGTGGTCAGCAGCAGCAGGCCGGTTGTGTTGATGTCGAGGCGGCCCACGGCGATCCAGCGCTGGCCTTTCAGGCGCGGCAGCTGTTCGAACACGGTCGGGCGGCCTTCGGGATCTTCGCGCGTGGTCACCACGCCTTCGGGCTTGTGGTAGACCAGCACCTGCGCCTGTTCGGCGTCGTCGCGGATCACCACGAACAGCTTGCCGTCGACTTCGACGCGGTCGCCGCTCTTGACGCTGACGCCGATCGTCGCCGGCGTGCCGTTGACCGAGATCTCGCCGTTCTGGATGCGCTGCTCGAGCAGCCGGCGCGAGCCGAGTCCCGCATTGGCCAGGACCTTGTGCAGGCGTTCCTCGATCGCCGGCGCGGCTTCGTCGGTCTGCGGGCGTTTGAGGGTGAGGGTACGGCGGGGTGCAGCGGTCATGCAGTGTGCTCCGGGACGTCGTCGGACGTCGTGGTGTCGTTCGGATCGACGTCGCCGTCGTCCGGGTGGGAATCGGTATCGGTGAAATCGCCAGTGTCGGATGCGTATTCGTCGGACTCGGCGGCGTAGTCGTCGCTGCCGTCGTCGGGCTCGGCCTCGGCGTCGTCGAGATCGGCGGCGCCGAGCGCGTCTTCATCGTCGTCGTTGCGGATCTCTTCGCCTTCGTCGGCGCCGGCATCGAAATCGTCGGCCGGCGCCGGCGCGGCGCTCGTGTCGGCGGCGGGAGCGAGCAGGGCGGTGGCGTGCGAGGCGGCGCCGGCTTCGCCGGGCGGATCGGCTTCGGTGTGCGGGCCGGTGTCGACGTCGGCGTGAACCTCGGTCTCCGCTTCGGCATCGGGGGGCAGGGCAGGCGCATCGGCGTCGCCGTCGCCGGCGGCCTGTTGTTCCTGGGCGGCGACTTCCTGCGCGGCCGCCGGTTCGCCGGCCGGCGCTTCAGCCGCGGCGGCCTGGTCCTCGTCCTCGGGCGGCAGTTCCAGCGTCCGCGGCACGACCGGCGCGAGATCCAGCTGCGGATCGTATTCGTCGAGGTCGCGGATCTCGGCCAGCGGCGGCAGCTCGTCCAGCGACTTGAGGTTGAAGTAGTCGAGGAAGTTGCGCGAGGTGCCGAACAACGCCGGTCGGCCCGGTACATCGCGGTAGCCGACGACGCGCACCCATTCGCGTTCTTCCAGGGTCTTGATGATCGACGAGGACACGGCCACGCCGCGGATCTGCTCGATCTCCGCGCGCGTGATCGGCTGGCGGTAGGCGATCAGCGCCAGGGTTTCCAGCAGCGCACGCGAGTACTTGGTCTGGCGCTCGGTCCACAGTCGCGTGACCCAGGGATGCACGTCCTCGCGGATCTGGTAGCGGTAGCCCGAGGCGACTTCCTTCAGCTCGATGCCGCGCTCGGCGCAGTCCTCGGCCAGGGACTGCAGCGCCGCGAGCAGTTGCTCGCCTTCGACGGCTTCCTCTTCGGTGAACAGCGCAGCGAGCTGGGCCAGCGACAGCGGCTGTCCGGCCGCAAGCAGGATGGCCTCGATCACGCGCTTGAGGTGGGGCAGTTCCATCAGGTGTATTCCGTTGCGTCGGCCGGCATTTCGTCGCCGTCCAGGGCCGGCCGCTCGCCATCCACGACCAGCGCCTTGATGTAGATCGGACCGGGTACCTCGTTCTGCACGATCTCGATCAGGGTTTCCTTGGCCAGCTCCAGCATCGCGAGGAAGGTCACGACGATGCCGCGGCGGCCTTCCTCCGGATTGAACAGACTTTCGAAGCTGTGGAACTCGCCGTCGCCGAGGCGGCCGAGTACGTCGCTCATGCGGTGGCGCACCGACAGCGCCTCGCGCTGGATCGCATGATGGCCGGTCAGGTCGGCGCGGCGCAGCACGTCCTTGAGCGCGAGCAGCAGTTCCTTGAGCTCCACCGGCGGCGGCAGGCGTACGACGCTGCGGTCGGGCACGAAGGCCGAAGCCAGCGAGATGTCGCGTTCCAGCCGCGGCATCGCTTCGATGTCGGCGGCGGCCTTCTTGAAGCGTTCGTATTCCTGCAGCCGGCGCACGAGCTCGGCGCGCGGGTCTTCCTCGATG
Source organism: Lysobacteraceae bacterium SCN 69-320 (assembly GCA_001725155.1). Lineage (GTDB taxonomy): Bacteria > Pseudomonadota > Gammaproteobacteria > Xanthomonadales > Rhodanobacteraceae > Tahibacter. The sequence goes on from MEFP01000006.1 coordinate 136,868, forward strand.
CCTTCGGCATCCGGCGGCCGCGGCAGCAGCAGGCGCGACTTGATCTCGGCCAGGATCGCGGCCATGACCAGATATTCGGCGGCCAGTTCGAGCTTGAGGTTCTGCATCAGCTCGATGTAGTCGACGTACTGGCGCGTGATCTCGGCAACCGGAATGTCGAGGATGTCGAGGTTCTGCCGGCGGATCAGGTAGAGCAGCAGGTCCAGCGGCCCTTCGAACGCTTCGAGGATGACTTCCAGCGCATCCGGCGGGATGTACAGATCCTGCGGCATCTGCAGCACGGGCTGGCCTTTCACGATCGCCAGCGGCATTTCCTGCTGCTGCGGTACGGGCGTGAAAATGCCTTGGCCCTCGCTGGGCGCGAGTTGCTCGGCAGGCTCGGTGCTCATCTAGCGGGTGCAGGTCTCTACGCTGTTCGCCGCGCTCACCGCGGCCTGCGGGCCCTGGGGGCCGATTGCTTGGTCTTCAGGCGAACGGCACTTCGCCCTTGCCCTGGCGTACCAACCGCGGCGTGTCGTCCAGCAGGTCGATCACGGTCGTCGGTTCGTTGCCACAGAAACCGCTGTCGACGAACAGGTCGACGGCGGAACTTACATGGTCGTACAGGTCGTCGACTTCCCAGCCAGCCATGTCCTCGTCCGGCAGTATCAGGCTGGAGCTCGACAGCGGCTCGCCCAATGCTTCGACCAGCGCGAGTGCGACGCGATGGTCCGGAATGCGGACGCCTACGGAACGTTTCTTGGCCTGCTTCAGGTGCCGAGGTACTTCGGCAGCCGCAGGGAGAAGGAAAGTGTAGGGGCCGGGAGTCAGGGATCGGACTGTCCGGAACGCCGCATCGTGCATGCGGGCGTACGCGCCGACCTCGCTCAAGTGGCGACAGATTAAAGTGAAGTTGTGCCTGTTGTCCAGCTTTCGCAGGCGTACGACGCGTTCCTGGGCGGCCTGGGCGTTCAGGCGCCAGCCCAGGGCATAGCCCGAGTCGGTCGGGTAGGCGATGAGCCCGCCCTGGTCGAGCACGGCCACGGCCTGGCTGATCAGCCGTGGCTGCGGGTTGTCAGGGTGAATGTGGATGCGCAGGCTCATCGGCCGAGCCTGCGCATCGCGACGAAGTTCGTCAAGCGAGGCAGACTGTGCGCATGACCGCGGCGCGCGCCATCATCCACGTCGACATGGACGCCTTCTATGCGGCGATCGAGGTACTCGATCACCCGCAGTGGCGTGGCCTGCCGCTGGTGGTCGGCGAACTCGGCCCGCGCAGCGTCGTCACGACGGCGAGCTACGAGGCGCGCCGCTACGGCCTGCGTTCGGCCATGCCGACGGTGACCGCCAAGAGGCTCTGTCCGCAGGCCCTGTTCGTGCCGATACGCATGAGCCGCTATCGCGAGATCTCGGCCGAGGTCTTTGCCGTGTTCGGCGAGGTCACCCCCGAGATAGAAGGGCTGTCGCTGGACGAGGCGTTTCTCGACGTGACCCGCAGCCTGCGCCTGTTCGGCGGCGAGATGGAGAACATCGGTCGTTTCCTCAAGCAGGAGATACGCCGGCGCACCGGCCTCGTCGCCTCGGTCGGCATGGCCCATAACAAGCTGCTGGCCAAGCTTGCGAGCGAATTGTCCAAGCCCGACGGCTTCCTGCAGATCCGGCCCGGGCAGGTGCATGCAATGCTCGATCCGTTGCCGGTGGGGCGACTCTGGACCGTCGGCAAGGTGGCCGAGGCCCAGTTGCACCGGCTCGGCATCCGCACGGTCGGCGAGCTGCGCTTCGCCGATCCGCGCCGGCTGCATCAGGCCTGCGGCAACCAGGCCGGGCAATGGCAGCGGCTCGCGAGCGGCGTGGACGAGCGCGCCGTCGATGCCGACGCGGCGGAAAAATCGGTCAGTGCAGAGACCACTTTCGTCACGGACCTGACCTGTTTGGAACAGGCCGAGTCCTGGCTGGCCCGGCTGGGCGAGCGCGTCGGCGAGCGTCTGCGCGCGCACGAGCTGCGCGGCCGTACGGTCACCGTCAAGCTGCGCAAGCCGCCATTCGAGACGCATACGCGCCAGCTCCGTCTCGGCGAGCCCACGGATTCGACCGCCGAACTGCTGCAGGCCGGCCGCAGCTTGCTGCGGCGCTGGTGGGAAAGCGAGCAAAATCCGCAGCTTCGCCTGCTCGGCATCGGCATGAGCCAGTTCGCGCCGGAGCAGCAGGCCGGCCTGTTCACGCCGACGTCCGGCGGCAAGGATCAACTCGCCGATCAGATCAACCGGCGTTTCGGCGGCGGCAGCCTGGTACGTGGCGTGGTGCTGAAATCGCGCCGCGGCGAGACCGGGGAAAAGTGAGCGTTGCGGCCGCCTCGGCCACAATCTGGCACGATTCGTGATTCGCCGTTGTTTGATTTTGCGTGACCGCTCCGCTAGAAAGGCACAGACCCACAGGGGGTTGCAGGATGCTCCACATGAATAATCGCAACGCACGCGCGGGAATGCGCCCAGCTCGCATGAAAATCCGCTCGGCTGTGCTGATGATGCATGGCGGCGACGCGTGGTCCAGCGAGCTGGAGGATATCTCCGCGACCGGGGTGCTGGTGCGCCGGCCCGACGATTTCACCGGCAAGGCCGGCGACATGTTCGTGCTGGACATGATGATCGGCGACGAGCTCAACATTCATCTGGAAGCCACGGTCGCCCGCGTCACGCCCGACAGCGTCGGCTTCGCCTATGCGCGGATTCCGGAAAACAAGGAAGAGCCGCTGTGGAACCTGCTCGGCGGCTACGCCGATTCGATCGAGTCCTACCGCAACTGAATTGCATGGGGCCACGATGCCCTGAAACGGCAACCATACGGACTGCATCAAGCCCGCCGCCAGGCGGGCTTGACGTTTTCGCCGCAGTCGCGGCTGCGGCGACGCCCCGGCGAGTTGCCGGGGCGTGCTGGTTCAGGCGGCGGTCTTCGGTGTGTCGCGCAGTTCGCGGCGCAGGATCTTGCCGACGTTGCTCTTGGGCAGCGAGTCGCGGAACTCGATGTAGCGCGGCTGCTTGTAGCCCGTCAGGTTGGCCTTGCAGTGCTGGCGCAGATCCTCGGCCGTGAGATTCGGGTCCTTGCGCACGACGATGATCTTGACCGCCTCGCCGGATTTCTCGTCGGGTACGCCGATCGCGGCGACTTCGAGCACGCCCGGATGCGTCGCGACCACGTCCTCGATCTCGTTCGGATAGACGTTGAAGCCCGACACCAGGATCATGTCTTTCTTGCGGTCGACGATGAAGACGTAGCCCTTCTCGTCCATGCGTGCGATGTCGCCGGTGTGCAGCCAGCCGTTGTCGGTCAGTACCTTGGCGGTTTCCTCGGGGCGTTTCCAGTAGCCCTTCATGACCTGCGGTCCGCGCACGCAGAGCTCGCCGATGTCGCCGATCGGCAGCTCGTTGCCGTTGTCGTCCTGGATGGACACCTCGGTCGACGGAATCGGCAGGCCGATCGAGCCGTTGTACTCGGACAGGTTCAGCGGGTTCATGCAGGCGGCCGGCGAGGTCTCGGTCAGGCCGTAGGCCTCCACGAGCGTCACGCCGGTGACCTTCTTCCAGCGCTCGGCCACCGCGCGCTGCACGGCCATGCCGCCGCCGAGCGTCAGGTGCAGGCTGGAGAAGTCGACCTGGTCGAAGCCCGGCGTGTTGAGCAGGCCGTTGAACAGGGTGTTGACGCCGGTGATCGCGGTGAAACGGACCTGGCTCAGCTCCTTGACGAAGCCGGGCATGTCGCGCGGATTCGTGATCAGGTAATTCAGACCGCCGAACTTCATGAACACGAGGCCGTTCGCGGTCAGCGCGAAGATGTGATACAGCGGCAGCGCCGTGATGATGATTTCCTGGCCGAGCTTGGCGTTGCGGCCGATCCAGATCGACGCCTGCTGCATGTTCGCCACGAGGTTGCCGTGGGTCAGCATCGCACCCTTGGCCACGCCGGTCGTACCGCCCGTGTACTGCAGGAACGCGATGTCGTCGTGACCGAGTTCGGTGCGGTGGAAGGTCTGCCGCGCGCCGCGCGCGAGCGCGTCGTTGAAGCGGATCTGGCCGTCGATGCGGAATGGCGGTACGAGCTTCTTGACGTACTTGACGACGAGATTGGTGATCAGCGCCTTCGGAAAACCGAGCAGATCGCCCAGGCCCGTCGTGATCACATGCTTGACCGGCGTGTCGGCCAGCACCTCGGCGACCGTCGCGGCGAAGTTGTCGAGCACGACGATCGCGGCCGCACCGGAGTCCACGAGCTGGTGCCTGAGCTCGCGCGGCGTATACATCGGATTCGTGTTGACGACGGTCAGGCCGGCGCGCAGTACGCCGAAGATCGCGATCGGATACTGCAGCACGTTGGGCATCATCAGTGCGACGCGGTCGCCGCGCTGCAGGCCCAGGTCGCCGGTCAGGAAGGCGGCGAACTGGCGGCTCAGCCGGTCGACGTCGTCGTAGCTGAGCACCTTGCCCATGTTGGAGAACGCCGGCCGGTCGCGGAAGCGTTCGCAGGCGGATTCGAGCACCGCGACGACCGAGGCGAACTCGTGAAGATCAATCTCGGCCGGAACGCCGGATGGATAGTTCGCGAGCCAGGGTCGTTGGGTGCTCATCTCGTGGAAGCCTCGCTGGATTTGGCGTAACGGCCGCTGTACTGCGGCGGATTCCGCCCGATTGGAGCACAGGCGCGGAAAATGCAGCAAGCCGCATTGCAGCGAGGCTGCCTGTTGTGCGCCAATCGCGTTTCCGCGTTTCCGCGTTTTCCGGATGCCGCCATGCGCCCCGCCCTGCGATTTGCCGCCGCCCTGGCTCTGCTGCTGCTCGCCGCTTGCAGCCGCACGCCGGACGAAACGCGTATCCGTAATGCGGTTGCGGCGATGGAGACCGCCGTCGAATCGCGCAACCCCCGCGATTTCATGGCTTACGTGACGGAGGATTTCGTCGGCTCCGACAGCAGCTTCGACCGCGCCGCCCTGCACAACCTGCTGCGCGCGCAGTTCCTGCGCAACGAGGCGGTCGCGGTGCTGATCGGGCCGATCGAGGTGACCCTGCAGGGCGATCGCGCGACGGCCTCGATGACGGTCACCCTGACCGGCGGCGACCGCGGCCTGTTGCCTGAGCGCGGTGCGATCTATGAGGTGGAAACCGGCTGGAAGAAAGTCGACGGAGACTGGCGCTGCCTCACCGCGCGCTGGCAGCAGCGCTGAGCCGTCGCGCCGAACAGGGCGTACAGCGGCGTGGCGGGACCTGGAGCGGCTGCGTATAGTCCCCATCTGATAGCCGTTCCTCCGTCATTTGGGAGTTCGCCGATGAGCGCCACGGCCGAAGACGTCTCGCGTTTCCTGCATTCCAACCGTGGCACCGCGCGCTTCCGCGTGCCGGCGACGGCGCTGCAGTTCGATGCGCTGCTGCGCAAGGGACTGGCCCTGTCGGTCGCCGACGCAGCGGCCAGCCATCTCGGGGTTCCGCGCGAACGGCTCGCGCGCCTGCTGCGCGTGAGCCCGTCGACCCTGGAGCGCCGCTTCAAGGACAAGGCCGATCTGACCGGTGCCGAAGCCGACGCGCTCTACCGCATCATCGGCGTGCTCGGCGTGGCCCAGCGCGTGCTCGTCAGCGAAGACAACGTGCGTTCCTGGATGGGCCGGCCGCAGCCGGGCCTGGACGGACGCGCGCCGCTGGACCTGCTCGACAACGCGGCCGGCACCGAAGCCGTCATCCTCCTGCTGGAACAGATCTACCACGGCATCGCGCCGTGATCGTCTGGCGCATCATCCGCCAGGAATTTCTTTCGTCGCCGCTGTCGGTCGAAGGCGCCAGAGCCTGGCCCGGCCGCTGGCACTCGGCCGGCACGGCCATCCTGTACACGGCGTCGTCCGAGTCGCTCGCGCTGCTGGAGAAGTTCGTCCATCTCGCGCTGGAATTCCGCACGATCCCGCACGTGAAGCTCTGCATCGAACTGCCGGCCGACGCCGTCGTCGAGACCTTCGAGGCGCTCGCGACCAGGCCTGTCGACTGGCGCGGTGCCGATCCGACGGCCGCACGCACGCTCGGCGACCGCTGGGCGCGTGAATCCGACGCACTGGGCCTGTCCGTTCCCAGCGTGTTGTCCTCCAGCGAACGCAACGTGCTGCTGCGCGCGGCCTCGCCGCAGTTCGCAAAGCTCAGGATTCTCACGGCGGAACCGTTCCTCTACGACGAGCGCATGTGGAAGGCCGAGACGCGCGCGGCGCAGAAGCGCGTGCGTTGAGCGCCGCCGCTGCTTCCTTTCAGCGCGGTGTGCCGAGTGGAACGGCGCAGGCGAGCGGTGCTGCGGACTCGCCGCGCTGCCGCTGCAGATGGGCTTCGCCCCAGACGCGGACCCCTTCGACCAGCGGCGCCAGCGCCGCGCCGTAAGCGCTCAGGCGATAGATCACGGGCTGCGGCACCGGGCCTGTTTCGTCGCGCTCGACGATGCCGTCGGCTTCGAGCTCGCGCAGTTGCTCGGTCAGCACCTTGGCCGAGATCGGCGCCGCGCGCCGCCGGAGTCCGGCGAAATGCGTTTCGCCATGGGCGAGCCAATAGATCAGGGTCAGCTTCCATTTGCCGCCGATGGCCGCGAACGCCGCCGTCAGCGGGCAGTCGGCCAGCGGATTCGCTCGCGGCGGTCGTGGATGGTTACGTCGAGGTGCGTTCTTGTGCATGCGCGTCGCGGCCTTTCATGCTCGCGGCCGATCATGCAAAGCGCGGAGGGCTCCATGCAAAGACTTTCGACGATGTGCCTGCTTCGCTGCAGCGGCCTGTTCGCCGCGCTGTTCGCTCTGTCGCCGGCGACGGCACAGGAGGCGCAGCACGATTTCGATTTCGAATTCGGCAACTGGAAGACCGAGGTGCGGCGGCTCGCCGAGCCGCTGTCGGGCAAGCAGGAATGGGTCACCTACAGCGGCACGACGGTCGTCCGGCCGCTGCTCGGCGGCCGCTCGAATGTGGCCGAACTCGCGATCGAAGGCGCGTCGGGCCGCATGGCCGGGGTCAGCCTGCGGCTCTACGATCCGGCCACGAAACAGTGGAGCCTGAACTACGCAAGCCTGCGCAACGGTGCGTTGACGGCGCCGCTCGTCGGCGGCTTTCGCGACGGCCGCGGCGAATTCCACGGTCGCGACGAGCTCGATGGCCGCGCCATCCGCGTGCGCTTCGTGATTTCGGAGGTGACGCGCGACAGCGCGCGCTTCGAGCAGGCCTTCTCGGCCGACGACGGCAGGACCTGGGAGGTCAACTGGATCGCGACCGATACGCGAATCCGTTGACGAGCCCGGAAACGACACGCGCCGCAGGTGCGGCGCGTGTGCGGAACCGGAACGATGCCGGAGTGTCCGGCATCGCGTGCGGAGGTCAGGCGGCCTTCGGCGCCGACGCCAGCTGGCGCAGCACGTAGGGCAGGATGCCGCCGTGGCGGAAGTACTCGACTTCCTTCGGCGTCAGCAGCAGCACCTTGACCTTGAAGCGCTTGGTGTCGTTCGGGCCGGTGGCCACGACTTCGATCTCGCGCGCTTCGCCGTCGTTGAGGCCGGCGATCTCGAACACTTCGTCGCCCTTGAGGCCGAGCGTCTGCGCGTTCTCGCCGTCCCTGAACTGCAGCGGCAGTACGCCCATGCCGACGAGGTTGGAGCGGTGGATGCGCTCGAAGCTCTCGGCGATCACGGCTTTCACGCCGAGCAGCATCGTGCCCTTGGCCGCCCAGTCGCGCGAGGAGCCAGTGCCGTATTCCTTGCCGGCGATGACGACCAGCGGCACGCCCTCGGTCTTGTAGCGCATGGCCGCGTCGTAGATCGACAGCTTGGCGCCGTCCGGATAGTGGTAGGTGTTGCCGCCTTCCTCGCCGCCGAGCATCAGGTTCTTGATGCGGATGTTGGCGAAGGTGCCGCGCACCATGACGTCGTCGTTGCCGCGGCGCGAGCCGTAGGAGTTGAAGTCGACCTTCTCCACGCCGCGGCTCTGCAGGAACGCGCCGGCCGGCGAGGTCGCCTTGATGTCGCCCGCCGGCGAGATGTGGTCGGTCGTGATCGAGTCGCCGAACAGGCCGAGCACGCGCGCGCCGTGGATGTCCTGGATAGTGCCGACCTCCATCGTCATGCCGTCGAAGTAGGGCGGGTTCTTGATGTAGGTCGACGCGCCGTCCCAGCTGTAGATGCCGCCTTCCGGCGACTGGATCTGGTTCCAGCGGCTGTCGCCCTTGAACACGTCGGCGTAGTTCTTCTTGAACATCTCGGGGCCGACGGTCGCGGCGATGACGTCGCCGATTTCCTTGTTGGTCGGCCAGATGTCGCGCAGGAACACGGCCTTGCCGGCCGCGTCATGGCCGATCGGATCCTTGGACAGATCGATGTCGACCGTGCCGGCGATCGCGTAGGCGACGACGAGCGGCGGCGAAGCCAGATAGTTCATCTTGACTTCGGGATGCACGCGACCTTCGAAGTTGCGGTTGCCCGACAGCACCGAGGTCACGACGAGATCGCCTTCGGCGATGCCCGCCGAGACTTCTTCCGGCAGCGGACCGGAGTTGCCGATGCAGGTCGTGCAGCCGTAGCCGACGACGTAGAAGCCGAGCTGCTCCAGATAGGTCAGTACGCCGGCCTTCTTGAGGTAGTCGGTGACGACCAGCGAGCCCGGTCCGAGCGAGGTCTTGACCCAGGGCTGGGCCTTGAGGCCCTTCTTGATCGCATTGCGCGCGAGCAGGCCGGCGCCGAGCATGACGGCCGGGTTGGAGGTGTTGGTGCAGGAGGTGATCGCGGCGATGACGACGGCGCCGTCCTTCAGCGTGTACGCGTTGCCGTCCTTGTCGACCTGGGCCGAGCCCGGCGTCGCCGACTTGGTCCTGGTCGCGCGCGCATCGGCCATCGGCGCCAGCGCTTCGTGGTAGTTGGCGGCGACGTTCTCCAGCAGCACGCGGTCCTGCGGACGCTTCGGACCGGCCAGCGACGGCTTCACGTCGGCGAGATCCAGCTGCAGGGTCGAGCTGTATTCCGCGGCGGCCTGGCCGGGTTCGCGCCAGAGGCCCTGCGCCTTGGCATAGGCTTCCACGAGCGCGATCAGCGCGTCGTCGCGGCCGGACAGGCGCAGATAGTTCAGCGCTTCGCCGTCGATCGGGAAGATGCCGCAGGTCGCGCCGTATTCCGGCGCCATGTTGGCGATCGTCGCGCGGTCGGCCAGCGCCAGGTGATCCAGGCCGTCGCCGAAGAACTCGACGAACTTGCCGACAACACCGTGCTTGCGCAGCATCTGGGTCACGGTCAGCACGAGGTCGGTCGCGGTCGCGCCTTCGGGCAGCTTGCCGTGGAGCTTGAAGCCGACGACCTGCGGAATCAGCATCGAGGAGGGCTGGCCGAGCATGGCCGCTTCGGCTTCGATGCCGCCGACGCCCCAGCCGAGCACGCCGATGCCGTTGATCATCGTGGTGTGCGAATCGGTGCCGAACACGGTGTCCGGGAAGGCCCAGGTTTCATTGCCGGCTTTGCGCGTCATGACGACGCGGGCCAGGTTCTCCAGGTTGACCTGATGCACGATGCCGGTGTTCGGCGGTACGACCTTGAAGTTGTCGAACGCGCTCTGGCCCCAGCGCAGGAACGAATAGCGTTCGATGTTGCGGCCGAATTCGATCTTGCCGTTGAGGTCCAGCGCCTCGGGCTTGCCGAACACGTCGACCTGAACCGAATGGTCGATGACGAGTTCGGACGGGATCTGCGGATTGATCTGGCTGGCTTCGCCGCCGAGCTTGACGACCGCGTCACGCATCGCGGCGAGGTCGACGACGCAAGGCACGCCGGTGAAGTCCTGCAGCACGACGCGCGCCGGCATGAATGCGATTTCGGTATCCGGTTCCTTGGTCGCTTCCCAGTTCGCGACCGCCTCGATCTCCTTGCGCGTGACGTTGACGCCGTCCTCGTGGCGCAGCAGGTTCTCGAGCAGGATCTTCATCGAGAACGGCAGCCGCTTGAGATCGTAGCGTTCGCCGAGCTTGGCGAGGCTGGCGATGGTGTAGCGCTGACCGTTGACCTCGAGCGAGGTGCGGGTCGAGAAAGAGTCTTTCATTCCGTTCTCCTGGCGTGCAGCGGCTGGAACCGATTGACGGCAGCCGGCAAGGCGGCGGCGGAATACTGCCGCGCCGCGGCTACCGCGAAAAAAAGCGGCACATTATGCCTGAAACGGGCGTTTGACGGCACGGATTGCGCGCGACTTTGGTCGGGCGAGCGGGCGCGATAACGCCGGGGCATAAGCGCGATCGTTGCCGCGGTGCGTGCGGCGAGGCGCAGGCAGGCTCCGCGGTACGCCGGCGACCGGCCGGATCAGCCGCCGTCGAGGCGGGCGCGGCTCAGCAGACCGCGCGCCAGCATGACGGCCTGGCGGCGCTTGAACAGCAGCTGCCACTGGCTGCCGCCGAGCTGGCGCCAGAGCACGGCGGCGCGCACGCCCGCCAGCAGGGTCGCGCGGATGCGCTCGACCTGGGCCGGCTGCTGCAGGTACAGCGGATTGCCCTGCACGATCACGCGTGGGCGCAGGTTGGACAGGGTATTCGCATAGAGCTCGGACAGGCGCGCGAGCACGCTGACGTTCGTCACGCCGAGGTGGTCGACCTGGCGCTGTATCGCCTCGATGCCTTCGCGCAGGGCCTGCAACATCGACGGCCGTCCCGCGAGCTTGCGCTCCACGCGCAGCACGCTCACCGCGATCTGGCTGGCGGCCAGGTCGCCGGGCGTGCGGTCGAGCTGCTGCACCAGCGTTTCCAGGCCCAGCCGCAGCCGTGCCACGCCACCGAACGCGTCGGCGGCCTCGTCCACGTCGATGCGCATGACGCTGGCGATGCTGGTTTCCAGCGCCGTCGCGTCCTGGCTGCCGGTCGTCGCCGTCATGCGGACCAGCGCGGCGGCCTGGAACACGCCGGCCAGCGCGATCACCTGTGCTTCATTCATGCCTTCATCCTTGTTTCGCCAGCCCGCCATAGGGTGCGTCGGTCGCCGCGATCACGGCGCCGCCCAGGCATTCCTCGCCGTCGTAGAACACGATGGACTGCCCTGGCGTGACGGCGCGCTGCGCGGCGTCGAAATGGACCATGAGGTCGTCGCCGGCGAATTCCAGCGTGCAGGCCTGATCGGCCTGGCGGTAGCGCGTCTTGGCCGTGCAGCGCAGCCCGGCAGCCGGCGCCCGGCCCGCGGTCCAGCTGGCTTCGCCGGCGCGCAGCCGGTGCGAATCCAGCCAGTGATTGCTGTTGCCCTGGGCGACGATGAGCCGGCGCCGTGCGATGTCCTTGCCGACCACGTACCAGGGCTGGCCGTCGGCGTCGCGGCGACCGCCTATGCCCAGGCCCTGGCGCTGGCCCAGGGTGTAGTACATGACGCCCTGATGCGTGCCGATGACGGTGCCGTCGGGAGTCACGATCTCGCCGGCCTGAGCCGGAATGTACTGGGCCAGGAATGCGCGGAAGTCGCGCTCGCCGATGAAGCAGATGCCGGTCGAATCCTTTTTTGCATGGGTGACCAGACCGGCTTCGCGCGCGAGTTCGCGCACCTGCGGCTTGGGCAGCTCGCCGACCGGAAACTCGGTGGCCGCGAGCTGGTCCTGGCCCAGCGTATAGAGGAAATAGCTCTGGTCCTTGTTCTCGTCGCGGCCGCGCAGCAGGCGGTGGCGCCCGTCGCGCGCGTCGGTGCGTGCGTAATGGCCGGTCGCGATCGTGTCGGCGCCCAGTGCGCGGGCATGCTCGAGGAAGGTGCGGAACTTGATCTCGCGGTTGCACAGCACGTCCGGATTCGGCGTGCGCCCGGCGCGGTATTCGGCCAGGAAATGCATGAATACCTGGTCCCAGTATTCGCCGGAGAAATTGCGCGAGTGAAACGGCAGATCGAGCGCGGCGCAGACGCGCAGTGCGTCGAGGCGGTCGCGGTCGGCGTCGCATTCGCCGAGGCGGCCGTCGTCCTCCCAGTTCTTCATGAACAGCCCGGCGACATCGCGACCCTGGCGCTTGAGCAGCAGCGCGGCGACCGAGGAGTCCACACCGCCGGACACGCCGACCATGACCAGACCGCTCATGCGCGCGCCGGGCCGGATTCGAATTGCTGCAGCAGGGTCAGCGGCAGGCGCCGGCCGCCGGTCCAGGCGTCGATGCTGGCCAGGATCAGCGGGCTGCGCAGGCGCTCGGCTGCCGCGGCGATCTCGGCGCGATTCATCCAGACCGCCGCGCGGATGCCGGTGTCCAGCGGCTGTTCCGGATGGTGGCGCAGCGGCCGGGCGGCGAAGGTGAAGCGCAGGAAATGACGGTCCAGTTCCGGGTTGACCCATTGATGGATGCCGACGAGGCAGTCCAGCGCCACGTCCCAGCCGGTTTCCTCGCGGGTTTCGCGGCAGGCGGCGTCGAGCAGGGATTCACCGGGTTCGAGGTGGCCGGCCGGCTGGTTCAGCAGCAGGCGGCCGCGGATTTCCTCTTCGACGAGCAGATAGCGGTCGTCCCGCGGCACGATAGTGGCCACGGTGACGCGGGGGCGCCAGACGATGTCGTCGTCGGTCACCGGTCGGGAAAGGTGCGGGATCATCCACAGAATGTTACACGAGCCGCCGCCAAGCCTTTGTCAGCCCTTGCAAACTACGCAGCCGCCACCACTAGCGGCGCTATACTCGGCCCAGGCTACGGATGCAGCAGAGCGATGTCAGGCAATACCGAACACAGACCGGATCACGAGCATGGACTGGCCGTCGAGGAGGCCCGCCCCGAGGTGGCGCGCCCGCCGATGTACCAGGTGCTCTTGCTGAACGACGACTACACGCCGATGGACTTCGTGGTCCATATCCTGCAGAGCTTTTTCGGCTTCGCCTACGAGCGCGCCCATGAGGTGATGCTCAATGTGCATTTGCGCGGACGCGGAGTTTGCGGGCTGTATACGCGCGAAGTGGCGGAGACCAAGGTTACCCAGGTCAACGAATTTTCACGTTCCAACCACCATCCGTTGTTGTGCACCATGGAAAAAGCCTGAGTGGTCCCCATCTTCGGCGCATCCTGATACAGGGGTAAGGCATGTTCAGCAAAGACCTCGAACTCACTATCGGCCAGTGCTACAAGGATGCGCGCGAGCAGCGCCACGAATTCATGACCGTGGAGCACTTGCTGCTGGCTCTTCTCGAAAACCCGTCCGCGGCCGCCGTGCTGCGCGCCTGCGGCGCGGACATCGGCAAGATCGGCAAGGAACTCAAGGCCATCATCGCCGAGACCGTGCCGGTGCTGCCGCCCAGCGACGAACGCGACACCCAGCCGACGCTCGGCTTCCAGCGCGTGCTGCAGCGCGCCGTCTACCACGTCCAGTCCTCGGGCCGGAAGGAAGTCACCGGCGCGAACGTGCTGGTCGCGATCTTCGGCGAAAAGGATTCCCACGCGGTGTATTTCCTCAACCAGCAGGAAATCACGCGCCTGGACGTCGTCAACTACATCTCCCACGGCATCGCCAAGATCGGGCATGAGCCGCAGCAGCAGGCCGGCGGCGGCAGCGAGCGCGAGGCCGAGGAAGGCGGCGAGCCCAAGGGCAACCCGCTGACCGAATTCGCCTCCAACCTCAACGAGCTCGCGCGCCAGGGCAAGATCGACCCGCTGATCGGCCGCACCGAAGAGGTCGAGCGCACGATCCAGGTGCTGTGCCGCCGGCGCAAGAACAATCCGCTCTACGTCGGCGAGGCCGGCGTCGGCAAGACTGCGCTGGCCGAAGGTCTGGCCAAGCGGATCGTCGAGGCCGACGTGCCCGAAGTGCTCAAGGACGCGACGATCTATGCGCTGGATCTCGGTGCGCTCGTCGCCGGCACCAAGTACCGCGGCGACTTCGAGAAGCGCCTGAAGGCCGTGATCGCGCAGCTCAAGAAGGAGCCGCAGGCGGTCCTATTCATCGACGAGATCCACACGATCATCGGCGCGGGCTCGGCGTCCGGCGGCACGATGGACGCGTCCAACCTGATCAAGCCGATGCTGGCTTCGGGCGAGATCCGCTGCATCGGCTCCACGACGTTCCAGGAATACCGCGCGATCTTCGAGAAGGACCGCGCGCTCGCGCGCCGTTTCCAGAAGATCGACGTGGTCGAGCCTTCGATCGCCGATTCGTTCGAGATCCTCAAGGGCCTGCGTTCGCGCTTCGAGGAACACCACAACGTCGAATACACGAACGATGCGCTGATGGCCGCGGTCAACCTGTCGGTCAAGCACATCGCCGACCGGCTGCTGCCGGACAAGGCCATCGACGTCATCGACGAAGCCGGCGCGCGCCAGCGTCTGGTGCCCGAGGACGAGCGCAAGAACGTCGTCGACGTGCCCGAGATCGAGTTCATCGTCGCGCGCATGGCGCGGATTCCGCCGAAGCAGGTCTCGGCCTCCGACCGCGACGTGCTGCGCAACCTCGACCGCAACCTCAAGATGGTCGTGTTCGGCCAGGATCAGGCCATCGACGCGCTGGCCAGCGCGATCAAGATGGCGCGTTCCGGGCTCGGCAACTCGTCCAAGCCGATCGGCTGCTTCCTGCTGGCCGGTCCGACCGGCGTCGGCAAGACCGAGGTCACGCGCCAGCTCGCGCTGCAGCTCGGTATCGAACTGATCCGCTTCGACATGTCCGAATACATGGAAGCGCATTCGGTGTCGCGCCTGATCGGCGCGCCGCCGGGGTATGTCGGCTTCGACCAGGGCGGGCTGCTGACCGAGCAGATCGTCAAGCATCCGCACTGCGTGCTGCTGCTCGACGAGATCGAGAAGGCGCATCCGGACGTGTTCAACATCCTGCTGCAGGTCATGGACCGCGGCGCGCTGACCGACACGAACGGCCGCGAGGCCAACTTCAAGAACGTCATCGTGGTCATGACGACGAATGCCGGCGCGACCCAGGCCGCGCGGCGCACGATCGGCTTCGTCGCCCAGAACCACGCGACCGACGCGATGGAGGCGATACGCCGCCAGTTCTCGCCGGAATTCCGCAATCGCCTCGACGCGATCGTGCAGTTCGGCGCGCTGGATTTCGATCACATCCTGCGCGTCGTGGACAAGTTCCTGATCGAGCTGGAGACCCAGCTGCACGAGAAGCACGTGTCGCTGCACGTGGACCAGGAAGCGCGGCGCTGGCTGGCCGAGAACGGCTTCGACCCGCAGATGGGCGCGCGGCCGATGTCCCGCGTGATCCAGGACAACGTCAAGCGCGCGCTGGCCGACGAACTGCTGTTCGGCAAGCTCGTCGACGGCGGTCGCGTGTTCCTGACGACCCGAGACGGCAAGATCGACGTGCGTGTCGAGGCGTCCGACGAGAAGCTGGCTGCCGTGGTCGAGTAAGCGGCAACGCAAGGAAAAACGAAAAGCCCGGGGAAACCCGGGCTTTTCGTTTCGGCGTGTCAGCGGCGCGGAGGCGGGGCAGGGGGCCGGCGGCACGGCGACGCCGGGCTGCAGGCGGTGTGACCGGTAGACCTCGCCGTTCCTGCGCAGGGTCTTCTGCACGGTGTCCGGCGACAGCCGGCGCAGCTCGTAGCGTAGTGTTCGACGTAGTATTCCGAGGCGTCTACGTGGTGGCCGTCGACGGTCCGGGTGACGGTGCGTTCGACGTTTCCGTCCTCGTTCCAGTCGCCAGTCTCGACGGCGATCGACTGCTGTTCGGCAGCGTCTTCCTTACAGATGCGGAAACAGCTGACGAAGCTGCCGTCGGCGTTGAGGATCGTGACGTGGTCGCCGGCATCGCCGGTGCCGACGTTCGAGCCATCGCCGTACCGGACGTGACGAGGGAACGGCTGTTTGTCGGAACTGCCGGCGCCGCGCGCGGCCTGTCCGCGGCGGCGCGCTTGTCGGCCGGGTCGGGCGCTGCCGCCGCGCGACTGCCGGCGGCCGCGGCGCACAGCACGACGAAGCGCCGGCCGCGGTGCACGATCACTTCATGCGGTAGGTGATGCGACCCTTGGTCAGGTCGTAAGGCGTCATCTCGCACTTGACCTTGTCGCCGGTCAGGATGCGGATGTAGTTCTTGCGCATGCGGCCCGAAATATGGGCGGTGACCACGTGGCCGTTTTCCAGCTTCACGCGGAACATGGTGTTGGGCAGGGTTTCGAGCACCGTGCCTTCCATCTCGATGACATCGTCTTTGGACATTGGCCCTTCGTATTGGCTGTGACCGGACCGGAAACTGAAGTGAAATCAGTCTCCTGGCGCGCTCTTGGAGTGAATCGCCCGAAACGGTTGCCGGGCTGCGCAGGCGGCGCCTGCGATGGGCACGGAAATAAGGGGACGCAGGCGGACCCTATCAGGTACCCGGGCGGAACGGCGCGGGATGATGCCACGTCGGCGCCGCTACGGGAAGCAAGCGCCGCCGCCGGTGCCTAGTCCGCGGCGAGCGCGGCCGGATTCAGCGCATCGAACTCGCCGCACCAGGAGCCGGCCTTGCCGGGCTCGCGCACGAGTTCGGCGATGCGGGCGCAGAATCGCGCGCGCGGCCATTCGCAGGCGCCGAGGGTCTGCAGATGGGCCGAGCTGACCTGGGCGTCGAGCAGCGGCCAGCCCCAGTCGCGCAGCCGCCGGGCCAGGGCGAGCAGGGCGACCTTGGAGCCGCCGCTTTCGCGGCTGAACATGGATTCGCCGTAGAACATGCGCCCGACCGCGACCCCGTAGATGCCGCCGACCAGCGCATCATTCGCGTAGACCTCGATCGAATGCGCATGGCCGAGCTCGTGCAGCCGCAGGTAGGCCGCGAGCATGCTGCGCGTGATCCAGGTGCCGGCGTGGCCGTCGCGCGGCGCGGCGCAGGCGCGCATGACGCCGGCGAAATCGCGGTCGGCCTCGATGCGCCAGTCGCAGCCGCGCAGCCAGCGTGCGAGGCGTCGCGGTACATGCATTGCATCGGTCGCGAACACCATGCGCGGATCGGGCGACCACCAGAGTATCGGTTCGCCCGGCGAGAACC
Organism: Lysobacteraceae bacterium SCN 69-320; assembly: GCA_001725155.1. Taxonomy (GTDB): domain Bacteria; phylum Pseudomonadota; class Gammaproteobacteria; order Xanthomonadales; family Rhodanobacteraceae; genus Tahibacter. The sequence continues at coordinate 153,777 of MEFP01000006.1, forward strand.
ACGGAAAGATGCCCTGCGCATACGCCTGCAGCAGGCGCGCCGGGCCGAGATCGCCGCCGGCGGCGAGCAGGCCGTTGGGTTCGCGCAGGGCGGTTTCCACGGCCGGAAACGCCTCGTCGCTGCCGGGATGCAGTATCGGTATGCGGATCACCGCGCCTCCACCGGCGGCGCGGCGAACGGCGACTGGGCCTGCAGCGATTCGCCCCAGTGCTGCACCTGCGCGCGCTCGGCGGCGAGGTGACGGCGCAATGCGGCGCGGAAGCCGGGCTGTGCGATGAAATGGAACGAGCGCGTGCGCTGCGGCAGGAAGCCGCGCGCGATCTTGTGCTGGCCCTGCGCGCCGGGTTCGAAACGGCGCAGTCCTTCGCGCAGGCAGTACTCGATGCCCCGGTAGTAGCAGGTCTCGAAATGCAGGCCCGGGATCTCGCGCAGACTGCCCCAGTAGCGGCCGTACAAGGTGCTCGCGCTGCGCAGGCAGAACGCCATCGCGACGCGTTCGCCGCGTTCGCGGGCGAGGAATACGACGACCTGACGCGGCATCGTGTTGCCGAGATGGCGCAGAAACGCCTCGGTCAACGCCGGATAGTTGCCTTTCTGTTCGAAGGTCGCCGCGTAGCAGGCGTGCACGAAACGCCAGTCGGCGTCATCGAGTTCGTCGCCGTGCAGCGCGGTGATCTCGACGCCGGCCGCGGCGACGCGCGCGCGTTCCTGGCGGATGTTCTTGCGTTTCTTCGGCAGCAGCGCGGCGAGGAAATCGTCGAAGTCGCGATAGCCCGCGTCATGCCAGTGGAACTGCCAGTCGTTGCGTTCGAGCCAGAGCTCGCGATCGGCCGGCGCCGCGGCGTCGGGCTGCAGGAAATTCAGATGCGCCGAGGAAAGGTCGTGACGCAGACATTCATCGCGCAGAACCTGCAACAGCGTTTCGCTCATGCCGTCGCCGAGCAGGCGCGGGCCTTCGACCGGCGAATAGGGCACGGCGCAGAGCAGCTTGGGGTAGTAGTCCAGGCCATGGCGCGCGTAGGCTTCGGCCCAGGCCCAGTCGAACACGAACTCGCCATGCGAGTTGTATTTCAGATAGGCCGGTGCCGCGCCGACGAGGCGGTCCTGCACGTACAGCGCGAGATGGTGCGGCTGCCAGCCGAGCTCCTCGCGCAGGCAGCCGTGTGCTTCGAGCCCTGCCAGGAACGCATGCGACAGGAACGGATTGTCGTCGGGCCGCAGCGCATCCCAGGCGGCTGGCGGGATGTCGGCCAGCCGCCCGTGGAAAACCGCCGTGCAGTCGCGGGCGCGCATGCGGCGCCGGGGCCCGGTCTCAGACCAGGCCGAGCTTGTCCAGGTACTTCTCCGCGTCGAGCGCGGCCATGCAGCCGAAGCCGGCCGAGGTCACGGCCTGACGGTAGACCTGGTCGGCCACGTCGCCCGCAGCGAACACGCCGGGCACGCTGGTCGCGGTCGCGCCGCCTTCGAGCCCGCTGCGGATGCGGATGTAGCCATTGTTCATATCGAGCTGACCGTCGAACAGGGCCGTGTTCGGTGTATGGCCGATCGCGACGAACAGGCCGCTGACCGTCAGGTCGCGCGTGGAATTGTCGGTGGTGCTGCGCAGGCGCACGCCGGTCACGCCGGTTGCGTCGCCGAGCACTTCGTCGACGCCGTGGTTCCAGACGATCTCGACCTTGCCGGCCTTTTCCTTCGCGAACAGCTTGTCCTGCAGGATCTTCTCGGCGCGGAACTTGTCGCGGCGATGCACGACGGTGACCTTCCTGGCGATGTTGGCCAGATACAGCGCTTCCTCGACCGCGGTGTTGCCGCCGCCGATCACGGCGACTTCCTGGTCGCGGAAGAAGAAGCCGTCGCAGGTCGCGCAGGCCGACACGCCCTGGCCCTTGAACTTGTCTTCCGACGGCAGGCCCAGGTACTTGGCCGTCGCGCCGGTCGCGATGATCAGTGCGTCGGCCGTATAGCTGCCGTTGTCGCCGCTCAGGCGGAACGGGCGTTGTCCGAGATCGACCGTATGGATGTGGTCGAACACGATTTCGGTATCAAAGCGCAGCGCGTGTTCGCGCATGCGTTCCATGAGTGCCGGACCCTGCAGGCCCTCCACGTCGCCGGGCCAGTTGTCGACGTCGGTCGTCGTCATCAGCTGGCCGCCCTGCTGCAGTCCGGTGACCAGCAACGGCTTGAGGTTCGCACGCGCCGCATACACCGCCGCGGTATAACCGGCCGGGCCGGAACCGAGGATCAGCAGGCGACTGTGCTTGGGAGTGCTCATGTATAATCCCTCGCCGCTGAAAAAGCGGCCTTGATCGTGTCGTTTTCATGCGGCTGGCGCGGCGATTCGCTGCCGTGTCCGTGCCGTCCCTAACCAGTTCCTTACACGCCGATCCAGCGCAGTCACAACTGCGGGGCACCGGCGTTCGGGCCACCAAGAGCCCGCAAGGATGGGGAGAAGGCGGCGGCGATTCAAGGGTTGTCGGTGCGAAGCTCGGGAGGGCGTCGCGCGCAGCGTCTAAAGACCAAAGAGCTATTCACACCACTGAGGAATTGCAATGCGTATCGGTATTCCGTCGGAAACCAAGACTCTTGAAGGCCGCGTCGCGCTCGTGCCCGCCGCCTGTGCCGATCTGGTCAGGCGCGGCCACGAGGTCTACGTGCAGTCCGGCGCCGGCACCAAGAGCGGCTTCTCCGATGCGGACTTCACGCGCGTCGGCGTGAAGATCGCCGCCGACGCGGACGCGCTGTACGAAAGCGGCGAACTGATCGTCAAGGTCAAGGAACCGATCAAGGGCGACCTGGAGCGCCTGCGCAAGCATCACCAGCTGTTCTGCTATCTGCATCTGGCGCCGGAACCCGAGCTGACCCGGCGCCTGCTCGACATCGGCCTGACCGGCGTGGCGTTCGAGTCGGTCGAGGAAGCCGACGGCTCGCTGCCGCTGCTCGCGCCGATGTCGATCATCGCCGGCCGCATCGCGGTGCAGGTCGGCACGCATCTGCTGCATCAGCCGATGGGCGGCAAGGGCAAGCTGCTCGGCGGCCTGCCGGCGACCGAGCGCGGCAAGGTCGTGGTGCTGGGCGCCGGCGCGGCCGGCGGCAATTCGGCGGCGCTGGCCGCGGCCGGCGGTGCCAACGTCGTCGTGTTCGACAAGCGTCCGGACCGCCTCGCGCAGATGATGGCGCTGGGCACCAACGTGACCGCGCTGTACCCGTACGAGGAATACGTCGCGCGCGAAGTCGCCACGGCGGATCTTGTCGTCGGCGCAGTACTGATCCCGAGCGCCAAGGCGCCGCACGTGGTCACGCGCGAGATGGTCAAGTCGATGGAAGCCGGCTCGGTGCTCGTCGACATCTCGATCGACCAGGGCGGCTGCTTCGAGACCGCGCGCCCGACGACCTGGGCCGAGCCGACCTATCTCGTCGACGGCGTGACCCACTTCGCCGTGACCAACATGCCGGGCGCCGTGCCGCAGACCTCGTCGCAGGCGATTTCCGCGGCGATCCTGCCGTACGTGCAGCGCATGGCGGCCGGTCCGCAGTGGCGCGAGCATGCGGCGCTCAAGCGCGGTATCAACGTCGACGGCGGGCAGATCGTGCATCCGGCGCTCAAGGGCCTGGTCTGAGCCTTTCGCCCGCACCGCAGCCGGTCCGATTGGCGGATACGGCTGCACCGTCGCATCGCTCCCTCGAATCCCCGCCTCGGCGGGGATTCGATTTTTCGGGCCGGGCGCGCGGGCCGCGCCGGAGCGGCGCGGGTTGGGGCAGCCGGCCGGTTCCGGCTGGCGCGCACGCGCAGGCCATGGTGCAATGCCGGCGGCCCGGCTTACGGGGCGCCGGGGACAATGGCGCAATCATTTTTCTGAACAACGTCTTGCAACATATTCCTGAGGTATAGTCCAGCGGTGTCGCGCAACTCCAAAGCCAATCCGGCTCCGACCGGTTCCGAGCAGTGGCAGCGGCGGCTGCGCGAAATCGCGTTCCTGCTGCTGCTGCCGTTCATCGTCTATCTGCTGGCCTGCCTGCTGAGCTACAGCCCGCAGGATCCGGGCTGGTCGCATGCGGGCGATCCGGCGCGCATCCACAATTTCGGCGGCGCGGTCGGCGCCTGGTTCGCCGACCTCTCGCTGTATTTCTTCGGTGGCCTGGCCTACGTGTTCCCGCTGCTGCTGCTCGCCGTCGGCGCCGCGTTCCTGCGGCCGCGCGCGCAGGCGCCGGCCTCGGCGCTGGAGCCGTCGCTGCGCCTGATCGGCTTCGTCGCGTTCTTCCTGAGCGGCAGCGGCCTGGCCCATCTGCATTTCACCGGTCCCAGCCAACTGCCGGAAAAAGCCGGCGGCATCCTCGGCAAGATGATCGGCGGCGGCCTGCTGCATGGCTTCGGTTTTCTCGGCGCCACGCTGTTCCTGCTCGCCGTGTTCCTGGTCGCGGTCACGCTGGCCACGGGTCTGTCCTGGTTCAAGCTCATGGACACGATAGGCCGCGGCATCCTGGCCGGCGGCGCCTGGCTGCTGGGCAGCCTGAAGAAGGCCGACGATGCGCGCGCGGCGCGCGCCGCGCGCAGCGAGCGCGAGGAAGTGCGCAAGGTCGAGACGGTCAAGCAGGCCAGGCGCGAACCCGTACGCATCGAGAAGCCCGCGGTCGCGGCGATCGAGAAAAGCGAACGCGCCGAACGCGAGCAGCAGATCCCGCTGTTCGTCGGCGCGCCGGTCGACGGCGAACTGCCGCCGCTGTCGCTGCTGGACGAGCCCAAGCCCCAGGCGGCCGGCTATTCCGAGGAGACCCTGGCCGTGCTGTCGCGCCAGGTCGAGCTCAAGCTCAAGGACTTCCGCATCGACGCCCAGGTCGTCGGCGTATTCCCGGGGCCGGTCGTCACGCGCTTCGAGATGGAGCCGGCCGCCGGCGTGCGCGGCAGCCAGATCAGCAATCTGGACAAGGACATCGCGCGCGGCCTGTCGGTCGTCAGCGTGCGTGTCGTCGACGTGATTCCGGGCAAGAACGTCATCGGCCTGGAAATCCCCAACGCCAAGCGCGAGATGGTTTATCTGTCGGAGATCCTGCGCTCGGACAAGTACGACGCGTCGAAGTCGCCGCTGTCGCTCGCCCTGGGCAAGGACATCGGCGGCCGGCCCGCCGTGGCGGACCTGGCCAAGATGCCGCATCTGCTCGTCGCCGGTACCACCGGCTCGGGCAAGTCGGTCGCGGTCAACGCGATGGTGTTGAGCCTGTTGTACAAGGCCAGCCCGCGCGACGTGCGCATGATCATGATCGACCCGAAGATGCTCGAGCTCTCGGTCTACGAGGGCATTCCGCATCTGCTCGCGCCGGTCGTCACCGACATGAAGGAAGCGGCCAACGCGCTGCGCTGGTGCGTGGCTGAAATGGAGCGGCGCTACAAGCTCATGGCCGCGACCGGCGTGCGCAACCTGGCCGGCTTCAACAAGAAGGTCAAGGAAGCCGAGGAAGCCGGACAGCCGCTGCTCGATCCGCTGTTCCGTCCCGACGCCTCGCAGCCCGAACGGCGCGCCGAACCGCTGCAGCCGCTGCCGTACATCGTCATCATCATCGACGAATTCGCCGACATGATGATGATAGTCGGCAAGAAAGTGGAGGAGCTCATCGCCCGCCTCGCGCAGAAGGCGCGCGCGGCCGGCGTGCACCTGATCCTCGCCACGCAGCGTCCGTCGGTGGACGTGATCACCGGCCTGATCAAGGCCAACATACCGACGCGCATCGCCTTCCAGGTGTCCAGCAAGATCGACTCGCGCACGATTCTCGACCAGTCCGGCGCCGAGGCGCTGCTCGGTCACGGCGACATGCTCTACCTGCCGCCGGGTACGGCCACGCCCGAGCGTGTCCACGGCGCCTTCGTCGACGATCACGAAGTCCATCGCGTCGTCGAATGGCTGCGCGCCCAGGGCCGCCCCGAATACATCGCCGGCGTGCTCGAGGAAGTGCAGACCACCAACGACGGCAAGGTCATCGGCGAGACCGGCCTGCCCGAGGAGATCAGCGAAGGCAACAGCGACTACGACGAGCTCTACGACCAAGCCGTGCGCATCGTCACCGAGTCGCGCCGCGCGTCGATTTCCGGCGTGCAGCGGCGCCTGAAGATCGGCTACAACCGCGCCGCACGGCTGGTGGAGCTCATGGAGCAGCAGGGCGTGGTCAGCCCGCCCGAGCACAACGGCAACCGCACCGTGCTCGCGCCGCCGCCGCCGGAACACTAGGGAAGGCGCGCCGCATGTCCGAGCTCCACACCTTGCCGGCCATCGCAGTGCTGAACGACGGCTGCGCAGCGCGGGAACCGGCCGCGGCTTCGCCGGTCCAGTGAGCCGGCCCGAACGTCCACCGAGGAACCCATGCTGAAACCCGTACTCGCTCTCTGTCTGATCGGTGTCGCCTCGACCGCGGCGGCCGACACCGCGCGCGCGCGGCTGGATGCGTTCGCCAAGGGCCTGCGCTCGGTCACGGCCGACTTCGAGCAAAGCGTATTCGATGCCAACGACAAGCCCGGCAAGAGCACGTCGGGCACGCTCGCGGTGCAGGCGCCGCGCCAGTTGCGCTGGGAAGTCACCAAGCCCTACCAGCAGATCGTCGTCGCCGACGGCATGCATGTCTGGATCTACGATCCGGATCTGGAGCAGGTCACCGTGCGCAACCAGGGCGTGGAAGAAGCGCACAGCCCGCTGACCGTGCTGACCGACGTCAGTCAGCTCGATCGCGATTTCGCCGCGAGCGAGCAGGGCGAGCACGACGGCCTCAAATGGCTGCGTCTGAAGTCCAAGGCTGCCGAGGCCGAATTCGAGTACGCCGACCTCGGCTTCGCCTGTGCCGAAACCGGCAAGACCGACTGCGGCGGCGCCGTGGTGTTTTCGCGCATGATCTTCAAGGACATGCTCGGCAACCGTACCGAGACGCGCTATTCCCGCTGGCAGCGCAACCCGGATCTGCCCGCCGAGCGCTTCCGCTTCACGCCGCCGCCCGGCGTGGACGTGATCGGCGAGGTCAAGCCCGAAGCGGAAGTGCATCCGATCAAAGACTGATGATCGTTTCGTCGCTGCCGCGCTGGGTAGGCACGGGCGCGTTCGCGCTGGCGCTGATCGCCGGCATGGTCAACGCGGTCGGCTTTCTCGCATTCGAGCACCAGGCCATCACTCATCTGACCGGCACGACGACGATGTTCGGCGTGGCCCTGGCCCAGGGCCACGGCGGGGTCGCGCTGAACCTGCTGCTGTTCCTGCTGAGCTTCGTCGCCGGTGCCGCCCTGAGCGGCGCGATCGTGCGCAACAGCACCTTGCGCCTGGGCCGGCGCTACGGCGTCGCGCTGATGCTGGAGTCGCTGCTGCTGTTGCTCGCGATCCCGCTGCTGCATGCGCATTCCACGCTCGGCATCTGTGTCGCGACCGCGGCCTGCGGTTTGCAGAACGCGATGGCCAGCACCTACAGCGGCGCGGTGCTGCGCACGACTCACGTCTCGGGCATCTTCACCGATCTGGGCATCATGCTCGGCCAGCGTCTCGGCGGTCATCGCCACGACCCGCAGCGGCGCAACCTGTATCTGCTGATCGTCGCCGGCTTCACGCTCGGCGCCGGCTGCGGCGCGGCCGGTTTCGGCCTGCTGGCCGAACGCGTGCTGCTGATTCCGGCGCTGCTGACCGGCGTCGTCGGGCTGGCCTATGCGATCTATCACCACCGCGTCGTACGCCGCGGCGGCGGAAGCTAGCCGCCGAATGCATCGCTGAAGATCGGATCGCCGGTCGATACCGGCGCAATGGCGACGGTGGCGCCGGTGTCGTCGTAGCACCAGCCGTGGATCGTCATCGGAAAGCCCAGCGGTGGCGTCGTCGTCAGGGTCACCCAGCCGTAGTTGATCGTGCCGGTCGTCTCGTTGCGGAAGCGCATGCCGAGGTAGCCGGTGGTCAGCGCGCTGGTCCAGGCGGAGGTGTCGCCGGTGAAGCCGGCCCGCGTGAACAGGCTGGCTGGTCCCACCGCCGAGCCGGCGGACAGCACCGCGTAGCGGTCGCCGCTGCTCGCGACGCCGGCGTTGCCGGTCGTCGCCGATCCCCAGTAGAAGCGCAGCTCATTGGCCGGCGTCGTGCTGACGGAGGCGTAGGGATCGAAATCGAAACCCGGCACGGCGCCTTCGCTGGTGCCGGAAACGCCGGTCGCAAAATTGACGTAGAGGCCTTCGGACGTGGCCGGCACGGCGAGATCCTGCGCGTCGAAGCAGACCAGCGCGGCGGTGGCGGGCAGGGCGAAGGCCAGCAGCAGCGCGGCCATGAGCAGACGGCTAAACATCGCGAACTCCTTTCCGGTGACTGCCGCCGACGGTAGCAGAGCGCCGCGGATCCGCGTCCGGCCGTGAAATGGTTGCGCTGGCCCGCGCCGGCGACGCGCCGGTATGCTTGGCGCATGCCCCGCAAGTCTCCTGTTTCCGCCGGCCCCAGCCTGTTCGCCGAACCCGAAGCCCTGAAGCCGCTGGCCGAGCGCATGCGTCCGCGCGAGCTCGGCGAGATCGTCGGCCAGACCCGCCTGCTCGCCGCCGGCAAGCCGCTGCGCCGTGCGGTCGAGTCCGGCCACGTGCACTCGATGATCCTCTGGGGACCGCCGGGCTGCGGCAAGACTACCCTGGCGCTGCTGCTCGCGCGCTATGCCGATGCCCAGTTCCGCGCGATCTCGGCCGTGCTGTCGGGCCTGGCCGACGTGCGCGCCGCGCTCGACGAGGCCGCCGCGAATTTCGCCCGCGGCGTGCGCACGGTGCTGTTCGTCGACGAAGTGCACCGCTTCAACAAGGCGCAGCAGGACGCGTTCCTGCCGCACATCGAGAAGGGCGTCATCATCTTCGTCGGCGCGACGACCGAGAACCCGTCGTTCGAGCTCAACTCCGCGTTGCTGTCGCGCTGCCGCGTGCATGTGCTCGAAGCCGTCGCCGCGACCGACATCGTCGCCGCGCTCAGGCGTGCGCTGACCGACCGCGAGCGCGGCCTGGGCGCGCAGGCGCTGCAGATCGACGAGGCATCGCTGGGCCTGATCGCCCAGGCCGCCGACGGCGACGTGCGCCGCGCGCTGACCTTGCTGGAGATCGCCGCGGAACTCGCCGAGGACAACGTCATCGACGAGGTGACGTTGACGCAGGTGCTGGCCGACCGTACGCGCCGCTTCGACAAGGGCGGCGAGCAGTTCTACGACCAGATCTCGGCATTGCACAAATCCGTGCGCTCCTCGGATCCCGATGCGGCGCTGTACTGGTTCACGCGCATGCTCGACGGCGGCTGCGATCCGGCCTATCTCGCGCGTCGGCTCACGCGCATGGCGGTCGAGGACGTGGGGCTTGCCGATTCGCGTGCGATCGGCATGGCCATCGAAGCCTGGGAAACCTACGACCGCCTCGGCAGCCCCGAAGGCGAGCTCGCGCTGGCCCAGCTCGTCGTCTACATGGCCGTCGCAGCCAAGAGCAACGCGGTCTATCGCGCGTTCGCCGAGGTGCGCGGCGAGATCCGCGCGAGCGGAACGCTCGACGTGCCCATGGCCATACGCAATGCGCCGACCAGGCTGATGAAGAACCTCGGCTACGGCAAGGGCTATCAGTACGACCACGACGTCGACGGCGGCATTGCGCTGGATCAGCAATGCCTGCCCGATGCGCTCCTCGGGCGCGAGTTCTATCAACCCACCGGGCGCGGACTCGAAGCGCGCATCGGCGAAAAACTGCGCGAGCTGCGTGCCGCGCGCACCGCCGCGCTGGCGCAGCGGCCGCGAAGCGGAGACGACGAATGATCCGTGATGCCTTGTCGCTGCCGCGCACGATCTGGCTGCTCGGCCTCGTCAGCCTCGTCAACGACACGGCCAGCGACATGATCTATCCGCTGGTGCCGTTGTATCTGGCCGGCGTGCTGATGGCCGGACCCAAGGCGCTGGGCCTGATCGAAGGTCTGGCCGAGGCGCTCGGCAGCGTGCTCAAGCTGTTCGCCGGCGTGCTGGCCGACCGCCTGCGCCGCATGCGCGGCTGGGTCATCGCCGGCTATGCCTTGTCCGGGCTCGTGCGGCCGCTGATCGCATTGAGCACGAGCTGGCTCGGCGTGCTGGCCTGCCGCTTCGGCGACCGCGTCGGCAAGGGACTGCGTTCGGCGCCGCGCGATGCGCTGCTGACCCTGAGCGTCGCGCCGGGGCAGCGCGGTCTCGCGTTCGGCCTGCATCGCGCGATGGACAATCTCGGCGCGGTGATCGGGCCGCTGATGGCGGCCGGCCTGCTCGGTCTGGGTTACAGCCTGCGCGAGGTGTTCTTCTGGGCCATCGTGCCGGCGCTGCTCGTCGTCGTGCTGACCCTGTTCATCCACGAGCCCGAGCGTGCGACGCTCAAGGCCAGGCCGTTCCGCTGGGATCTGTCCGACCAGCCGCGCGCGCTGCGCCGCTATCTCGTCGTGCTCGCGCTGTTCACGCTGGGCAATTCCTCCAACATGTTCCTGCTGCTGCGCGCGCGCGAACTCGGTCTGGCCGAGGCCCAGGTGCCGCTGATCTGGGCCCTGGTCTGCGGCATCGCCGCCCTGGCCGGGCCGCCGCTGTCGGCGCTGTCGGATCGCATCGACCGGCGCCGGCTCATCGTGGTCGGCTGGGCGGTCTACGCGGTGTTCTATCTGGCCTTCGGCCTGCTGCCGGCGCAGCCCTGGCTGCTCTGGCCGATGTTCGCCGGCTACGGCCTGTTCCTGGCCGCGACCGAAGGTGCGGAGAAGGCGCTCGTCGCCGACCTCGTGCCCGGCGAGCAGGCCGGCACCGCGTTCGGCTGGTACAACCTCGTGACCGGTGTGCTGCTGTTGCCGGCTTCGCTGCTGTTCGGCTTGCTCTGGTCCGATATCGCTCCGCTGGCCGCATTTGCGTTCGGCTCGGCCTGCGCGTTGCTTGCGGCGCTGCTGCTGGCGTTCTGGGTCGGCGCACGGCGCGGCGCCTTCGCAGAAGGCGCGGCCGAGACCTGAGGTGCGGCGTGCCGCGCTTCGTTGCGTAGTCCCGGCAGCGCCGCGATAATCGCCGACTTCGTTGAATTCCCAAGGATTGCCATGCTAGACCCAGCTCTGCTGCGCGGCCAGCTCGATGCCGTGGCCGAACGCCTGGCCACGCGCGGCTACGCGCTGGACAAGGCCGCGATCGAAGCGCTGGAAGCGCAGCGCAAGGCCGCGCAGGTCGAGACCCAGGATCTGCAGAACCGGCGCAACACGCTGTCCAAGCAGATCGGCATGGCCAAGGGCAAGGGCGAGGACGCCTCCGCGCTGATGGCCGAAGTCGGCGGCATCGGCGATGCGCTCAAGGCCAACGAGGCGCGCCTGGCCGATGTGCAGGCGCAGCTCGCGGCGATCGCGCAGAGCATTCCGAACCTGCCGCAGGCGTCGGTGCCGTTCGGCGCCGACGAAACCGGCAACGTCGAGCAGCATCGCTGGGGCACGCCGCGCCGCTTCGATTTCGCGGTGCGCGACCACGTCGATCTCGGCGCGCGCAAGGGCTGGCTCGACGGCGACGCCGGCGCGAAATTGTCCGGCGCCCGCTTCACCGTGCTGCGCGGCGAACTGGCGAAGCTGCATCGTGCGCTAGCGCAGTTCATGCTCGACCTGCACGCGAACGAGCACGGCTATCTCGAAACCAACGTGCCGCTCATCGTCAATGCCGATTCGATGCAGGGCACCGGCCAGCTGCCGAAGTTCGAGGAAGACCTGTTCGCGACCGCCGTCGGCGAGACGCGCCGCTATCTGATCCCGACCTCGGAAGTGCCGCTGACCAATCTCGTGCGCGACAGCATCGTCGAGGCCGATTCGCTGCCGCAGCGCTATACCGCGCATTCGATGTGCTTCCGCGCCGAAGCCGGCTCGCACGGCCGCGACACGCGCGGCATGATCCGCCAGCACCAGTTCGAGAAGGTCGAACTCGTCAGCATCGCCAAGCCGGCCGACAGCGACGCCGAGCACGAACGCATGACGCGCTGCGCCGAAAAGGTGCTCGAAGCGCTGGAGCTGCCGTACCGGCGCATGCTGCTGTGCACCGGCGACATGGGCTTCGCCGCGACCAAGACCTTCGACCTGGAAGTCTGGCTGCCGTCGCAGAACACCTATCGCGAGATCTCGTCGTGCTCCAACTGCGGCGATTTCCAGGCGCGCCGCATGCTCGCGCGCTGGCGCAATCCGGAAACCGGCAAGCCCGAGCTCGTGCACACCTTGAACGGCTCGGGCGTGGCCGTCGGCCGCGCGATGATCGCGGTCATGGAGAACTACCAGCAGGCCGACGGTTCGATCGCGATTCCCGCCGTGCTGCGTCCGTATTTCGGCGGGGCGGAAGCGATTTCCTGAGTCTTTGAGGTGGGGGACTCGCGCTTGTCGAGGCGAAACCCATCCCCACCCATACCCTCCCCTTGAAGGGGAGGGCTAAAAGCAGTGCTTTCGCCTTGAAAACCCTCCCCTTCAAGGGGAGGGTATGGGTGGGGATGGGGTTCAAGCCCCAGCCCGGCTCCGCCTGAGCCATCACGCCAACCGTGCCCCCTCACCCATGCGACTTCTGCGCGCGCTCGAACGCGGCGAGCTGTTCCGGCGTGGCGTCCTTCTGGTGCTGCGCCTTCCATTGCGCGAACGGCATGCCGTAGATCCGCTCGCGCGCGGCATCCTTGTCGAGCTCGACACCGCGCTCGGCGGCCGCTTCGCGGTACCAGTCGGCCAGGCAGTTGCGGCAGAAACCGGCGGTGATCATCAGGTCGATGTTCTGTACATCGCTGCGTTCGTTCAGATGGGCCAGCAGGCGGCGGAACGCGGCAGCTTCGAGCTCGACGGTGGCGGACATGGGCGGCTCCGGGGTGGAAAAACTGCATGGTAGCTGAGCGCCGCCGCGGCGCGGTTTGAGGCGGCCCCGCCGGACATGGATAATGCGCGCCTTGTCGTGCCGGGCCGGCGTCTTCCGTCCGGCGTAATCCGCGTGACCTCCCTGCATCGCCGGCCGCGGGCCGGACCTGGAACTGCTCACCGATGACCGCCCGGATACTGGACGGCAAACGCATCGCCGACGAACTGCTGGAGCGCATCAAGGGCCGGGTCAGCGCCCGCGTCGCCGCCGGCAAGTCGCAGCCCGGACTCGCCGTCGTGCTCGTCGGCGCCGATCCGGCATCGGCGGTCTACGTCAAGAACAAGCGCAAGGCCTGCAAGGAAGTCGACTTCCGTTCGTTCGACTACGACCTGCCGGCGGAAACCTCCGAAACCGAGCTGTATGCGCTGATCGACCGGCTCAATGCCGACGCGCGCGTGCACGGCATCCTCGTGCAGCTGCCGCTGCCGGCACACATCGACGCGACCGCGCTGATTAACCGCATCGACCCGCGCAAGGACGTCGACGGTTTCCATGCCGCCAACGTAGGCGCTCTGGTACTGCGCCAGCGCGGACTGCGGCCATGCACGCCGAAGGGCGTCATGACCCTGCTCGCGCATACCGACCGTCCGGTGCGCGGCCAGCATGCGGTCGTCGTCGGCGTGTCCAACCACGTGGGCCGGCCGATGGCGCTGGAGCTGCTGCTGGCCGGCTGCACCACGACGTCCTGCCACAAGTTCACGCGCGACCTGCCGGGCTTCGTCGCCCAGGCCGACATCGTCGTCGTCGCGGTCGGCCGCCCGGGCCTGGTCAAGGGCGGCTGGATCAAGCCCGGTGCCATCGTCATCGACATCGGCATCAACCGTCTCGACGACGGCAGCCTCGTCGGCGACGTGGAATTCGACATCGCCGCGCAGCGCGCGTCCTGGATCACGCCGGTGCCCGGCGGAGTGGGGCGCATGACCGTCGCGACCCTGATCGAAAACACACTCGAAGCCGCAGAAACCTTTTTCGACCGATGAATCCGATGCACCGACTCCCGCTGCTGCTGTGCATGGCTGCGCTGACCCTGCTCGCCGGCTGCGCCGGCGTCGTCAACAAGGCGTCGCAGCACTTCGCCGACAACCTCGGCGGCGCCATGCTGAACCAGGACGATCCGGACACCGTGCGCGAGGGCCTGCCGGCCTATCTGCTGCTGCTCGACGCGCTGATCGAGGGCGATCCGGACAATGCCGGCACGCTGCTCGCCGCGGCCAGGCTGTACGGCGCCTATGCGGGCGGCTTCGTCGCCGAGCCCGAGCGCGCCAGGCGCCTGGCCGGCCGCGCCTTCAGCTATGCGCGGCGCGCGACCTGCGTGCGCAATGCGGCGCTGTGCGGCGCGATCGAGCAGCCGTTCGACGCGCTGTCGGGCGAGGTCGCGAAGATCGGCATCAAGGACATCGACCTGCTCTACGGCCTGGCCTCGGCCTGGGCCGGCCGCATCCAGCAGGACAGCGGCGACTGGAATGCAATCGCCGATCTGCCCAAGGTGCAGCTGCTCGTCGAGCGCGTGCTCGCACTGGACCCGGACTACGCCGACGGCGAGCCGCACATGGTGCTCGGCGTGCTGCAGTCGCTGCGCCCGGCCCAGCTCGGCGGCAAGCCCGAGCTCGGCAAGGCCGCGTTCGAGACCGCGATCGCCATGTCGCAGGGCCGGAACCTCATGGCCAAGACCCTGTACGCGCAGTACTACGCGCGGCTGGTGTTCGACCAGGAGCTGCACGACCGTTTGCTTGGCGAGGTCATCGCCGCCGCGCCGGAAGCGCCGCGCATGACCCTGATGAACGTGCTGGCGCAGCAGCGCGCGAAGGCGCTGCTGGCTTCCGGCAAGGATTATTTCTGACGCCGCCGCGGCGGCATCGCCTCATTGCACGCCGGGCCTGAAGGCCCCTGGGAGTACGACATGAATCTGCGCAAGTCCTGCCTGTCCGCCCTGCTGGCCCTGTTCGCGGCAGTTGCCGCCCAGGCCGAAGTCATCAAGATCGCGACGACGGCGCCCGACGGTACGGCCTGGATGAAGGAAATGCGCGCCGGCGCCGAGGCGGTCAAGGCGCGCACCGAAGGCCGCGTCGAGATCAAGTACTACCCGGGCGGCGTCATGGGCGATTCGGCCACGGTGCAGCGCAAGATCAAGATCGGCCAGTTGCAGGGCGGCGCATTCACCGGCGGCGAGATCGCCAACGCCAATCCCGACGTGCAGGCCTACAGCCTGCCGTTCCTGTTCCGCTCCCAGGCCGAAGTCGATGCCGTGCGCGCCAAGTTCGACGAGCGCGTCAAGGCCGGTTTCGAGAAGAACGGCTTCGTCGCGCTGGGTCTGTCCGGCGGCGGCTTCGCCTACATCATGAGCACGCGCGAGATAAAGACGCGCGACGAACTCAAGGCCGCCAAGGTGTGGGTGCCGCAGGGCGACTTCATCGCCGAAATCGCGTTCAAGTCCGCCGGCGTCACGCCGATCTCGCTGCCGCTGGCCGACGTCTACACCAGCCTGCAGACCGGCCTGATCGACACGGCCGCGAACACCTTCGCCGGCGCGATCGCTTTCCAGTGGCATACCAAGATCAAGCACATCGTCGACCTGCCGGTCAGTTATGTCGTCGGCGTCATGGTTGTGGACAAGAAGGCCTTCGACAAAGTCAGCGCCGCCGATCAGGCCGTGCTCAGGGACGAAATCGGCAAGGCGTTCGTGCGGCTGGACCAGATCGGCATCGAGGACAACACCAAGGCCGTCGACGCGCTGAAGAAGCAGGGCATCGCGATCTACGAACCCAGCGCCGATGAAATCGCGAACTGGCAGAAGATCGGCGCCGAATCGGCCAAGCAGATCACCGGCGAGAAGTCGCCGTCGCCCGAGATCATCTCGGCCATCGAGGCTGAAATCGCCACGGTGCGCAAGAAGTAAGCGCTGCTCCGGAAGGACACGATGACTACCGCCTACCAGCGCCATCTCGCCCGTCTGCATCGCATCGAGGACTGGGTGCTGACCGTGCTCGTCGTGTCCATGGTGCTGCTGGCCGGCACGCAGATCCTGTTGCGCAACGTGTTCAACAGCGGCTTCGTCTGGGCCGAGCCGGTGCTGGCGATCCTGTTCTTCTGGGGCGCGATGCTCGGCGCCATCGTCGCCACGCGCGAGGACCAGCACATCGGCCTGGATTTCATCGCCCACTTCGTCACCGGTGCGAAGCTGCGCATCGCGCGCTTCCTGGTGCTGGCCTTCGCCGCGGCGCTGTGCGCGCTGATGGCGTGGTACAGCTATCTGATGGTCAGCGAGAATGTCGGCAGCAGTGCCGGTGAGGTCGCCGGCATACCGGCCTGGGTGCAGCAGCTGATCATGCCGCTGGGCTTCGGCGTGATGGCGCTGCGTTTCCTGATCCGCGCCGTATCGCCGCCGCGGCCGTCGCAGGCGGAAACGGCGCCGGAGACCGGCGCATGATCTGGATCATCGTCGGTGTGCTGATCCTGCTCGCCGCGCTCGGCGCACCGTTGTTCTCGATACTCGGCGCAGTCGCCCTGGTCGGCTTCTATCTGTCGGGACAGGACGGCGGCAGCATCGTCGCCAGCGAGTTCAATCGTCTGTCGACCTTGCCCGGCCTGATCGCGATTCCGCTGTTCACGCTGGCCGGCTACATCCTCGCCGAAAGCCGCACGCCGCAGCGCCTGGTGCGGCTGACGAATG
Source organism: Lysobacteraceae bacterium SCN 69-320 (assembly GCA_001725155.1). Classification (GTDB taxonomy): domain Bacteria; phylum Pseudomonadota; class Gammaproteobacteria; order Xanthomonadales; family Rhodanobacteraceae; genus Tahibacter. The sequence continues at coordinate 170,311 of MEFP01000006.1, forward strand.
CCCTGGTCGGCTGGCTGCCCGGCGGCCTCGCCGTCGTCGCCATCGTCGCCTGCACCCTGTTCACCGCGTTCACCGGCGCGACCGGCGTGACCATCATCGCGCTGGGCGCCGTGCTGTATCCGGCGCTGCGCCAGGCCCAGTACGGCCAGCAGTTCAGTCTCGGCCTGCTCACCGCGTCGGGCGGCCTGGGCCTGCTGCTGGCGCCGTCGATGCCGCTGATCCTGTACGGCGTCATCGCGCAGCAGTTCACCAAGCTCGACATCGTCGCGCTGTTCAAGGCCGGCATCATTCCGTGCCTGATCTTCATCGCGCTGCTCAGCGCCTACAGCGCCTGGCACGTGCGCGGCGTGCCGCGTGCCCGGCGCGCGAGCGGCGCGGAGCTATGGGCCGCGGTCAAGGACATGGCCTGGGAAATCCCGCTGCCGTTCGTGATCCTGATCGGCATCTACTCGGGCCGCCTGGCCGCCTCGGAAATGGCCGCCGTCACTGCGCTCTACGTGCTCGTCGTCAACGTGCTGATCCGGCGCGAACTCAAGCTCGCGGAGCTGCCGCGAGTGACCCGTCAGGCGATGGTGCTGGTTGGCGGCATCGTCATGATCCTCGGCTTCTCGCTGGCCGTGACGAACTACCTGATCGACGCGGAAGTGCCGGGCAAGCTGTTCGAGCTGCTGCAGACCTACATTCCGAAAGAGAACAAGTGGCTGTTCCTGTTCGCGCTGACCCTGTTCCTGCTCGTGTTCGGCATGCTGCTCGAAGGCTTTCCCGCGATCATCCTGCTCGTGCCGCTGGTGCTGCCGGTCGCGCAGAGCTACGACATCGACCCGGTGCACCTGGGCATCATCTTCCTGGCCAACCTGCAGCTCGGCATCTTCCTGCCGCCGCTGGGCATCAACCTCTACATCGCGAGCGCGCGTTTCCGCCAGCCGGTCCTGACCCTGGTCCGCGCGGCCGTGCCGTTCTTCCTGATCATGCTGGCGGCCACCCTGATCATCACCTACTGGCCGGGCCTGTCGCTCTGGCTCGCGCGGTGATCGAAAACCGGACGTTGCGGTGAGCCGCCGGCGAACCGCAACAGCGCGGTGCCATGTCTGCGCGCAACGGTTGGCGCGTCGTGGCCTGCAGACGGCTCCGGCGTTCCGCGCCCGATAGAAGCCCCGGAAGCGTCGATGCGGGTTTCCATTCGGGCGAAGACCGCGACCTTGAGGTCCGCGCCACTCACCGCAACCCGCGGCGCACGCCGGCGCCGCTGCGCCCGGGGCCGAACGTGCCGCCACCTGGTGGACGCATTCAAACTGCGCCGCAACGGCCGCGCCCGCTTCGCCTTTGGTCGCAGGCGTCTTGATCCGGCCGATGCAGGACTTATTTCGCAGGCCCGGCCAGGACGGCCTCGGCGTTATTTGAGAGCGCCGGACCTTCCCGTATAATCTCGTTTTTGCGACGGTCCAAAAGCGTATGCGCATCCTCGCTGAAGCCTTGACGTTCGACGACGTCTCGCTGGTTCCCGCCTATTCCAACGTCCTGCCCAAGGACGTCAGCCTCGCCACCCGATTGACCCGCGGCATACGGCTGAACATTCCGGTCCTCGCCGCCGCGATGGACACCGTCACCGAAGCGCGGCTGGCCATCACGATGGCCCAGTGCGGCGGCATGGGCATCATCCACAAGAACATGCCCGTCGAGCGCCAGGCTGCCGAAGTCCGTCTGGTCAAGAAGTTCGAGGCGGGCGTGATCCGCGACCCGATCACCGTAGGCCCGGACACCTCGATTCGCGAAGTCATGCAGATCGTCCGCGCCCGCAACATCTCCGGCGTGCCGGTCGTCGACGGCGAACAGCTCGTCGGCATCGTGACCAACCGCGACCTGCGCTTCGAGAAGAAACCGGACGATCCGGTGCGCCACATCATGACGCGCAAGGATCGCCTGATCACCGTCAACGAAGGCGCGCACGAGGAAGAAGTGCTCGCGCTGCTGCACAAGCACCGCATCGAGAAGGTCCTCGTCGTCGACGACGGTTTCCGCCTGCGCGGCCTGATCACGGTCAAGGACATCCAGAAGGCGCGCGACAACCCGAACGCGGCCAAGGACAAGCATGAGCGCCTGCGCGTCGGCGCCGCGGTCGGCGTCGGCGGCGACACCGAGGAACGCGTCGCCGCGCTCGTCGAAGCCGGCGTCGACGTCATCGTCGTCGACACGGCGCACGGTCATTCCCAGGGCGTGCTCGACCGCGTCGCCTGGGTCAAGAAGACGTTCCCCGAGATGCAGGTCATCGGCGGCAACATCGTCACCGCCGACGCGGCGCGCGCGCTCGTCGATGCGGGCGCCGATGCGGTCAAGGTCGGCGTGGGCCCGGGCTCGATCTGCACGACGCGCATCGTCGCCGGCGTCGGCGTGCCGCAGATCTCCGCAGTCAGCATGGTCGCCGAGGCACTGCGCGACGCGAACGTGCCGCTGATTGCCGACGGCGGCATCCGCTATTCCGGCGACATCGCCAAGGCGCTCGTCGCCGGCGCATCCTGCGTGATGATCGGCGGCATGTTCGCCGGCACCGAGGAAGCGCCCGGCGAAGTCGAGCTGTATCAGGGCCGCTCCTACAAGAGCTATCGGGGCATGGGCTCGCTCGGCGCCATGCAGAAGGGCTCCAAGGACCGCTATTTCCAGGACGAGGCCGACGCCGACAAGCTCGTGCCCGAAGGCATCGAAGGGCGCGTGCCGTACCGCGGCCCGCTGCGCAACATCGTGCACCAGCTCGTCGGCGGCCTGCGCGCGTCGATGGGCTACGTCGGCTGCGCGACCGTCGACGAACTGCGCGTCAAGCCACAGTTCGTGCGCATCACGAGCGCCGGCGTGCGCGAGTCGCATGTGCATGACGTAGCGATCACCAAGGAAGCGCCGAACTATCGACTCGACTGAGTCGAGACGATAGTGGGAATCGGGAATGGGGAATCGGGAATCGTCGAAGGCGCCAGCGCGGCGCGTTCGGCTTTTCCCGCCCATTTGCGATGACGCAAGAGAACGCCTGCGCTCCGCTTTTCCGATTCCCGATTCCCCATTCCCGATTCCCGGCCCCAATGCAAAACATCCACGACGACAAGATCCTGATCCTCGACTTCGGCGCGCAGTACACCCAGCTGATCGCGCGGCGCATCCGCGAAATCGGCGTGTACTGCGAGATCTGGGCCTGGGATCACGATCCCGCGGAAATCCCGGCGTTCGCGCCGCGTGCGGTGATCCTGTCAGGCGGGCCCGAATCGGTGACCGAGGCCAATTCGCCGCGTGCGCCGCAGGTCGTGTTCGATCTCGGCGTGCCGGTGCTGGGCATCTGCTACGGCATGCAGACCATGGCCGAGCAGCTCGGCGGCAAGGTCGAGAGCGGCCACCACCGCGAATTCGGCTATGCCCGGGTCGCCGCCGATACGGCCTGCAGCCTGTTCCGCGGTCTGGCCAGCGACAGCGGCAGTCTGCCGGCCTACGGCGAAGGCGAGTCCTGGATGGGCGTGCAGGGCTCGACCGCGCAGAACGTCGCCGCGACGGCGACGTCGCGGGTCGCGCTCGACGTCTGGATGTCGCACGGCGACCGCGTCGTGAATCTGCCGGCCGGCTTCGTCGCGACCGGCGCGACCGAGTCGCTGCAATACGCGGCGATGGCCGACGAAACGCGCCGCTACTACGGCGTGCAGTTCCATCCCGAAGTCACGCACACGAAGCAGGGCGCGGAGCTGCTGCGCCGCTTCGTCGTCGACATCGCCGGCTGCCGCACCCTGTGGACGGCGGCCAACATCATCGAGGACGCCGCCGCGCGCGTGCGCGCCCAGGTCGGCAGCGACAAGGTGCTGCTGGGCCTGTCCGGCGGCGTGGATTCGTCGGTCGTCGCAGCGCTCCTCCGGCGCGCCATCGGCGACCAGCTCGTCTGCGTGTTCGTCGACACCGGCCTGCTGCGCTGGCAGGAAGGCGACCAGGTCATGTCCACGATGGCCGAGCACATGGGCGTCAACGTCATCCGCGTCAACGCGGCCGAACGCTATTTCGCCGCACTGGCCGGCGTCGAAGACCCGGAGGCCAAGCGCAAGATCATCGGCCGCCTGTTCGTCGAGATCTTCGAGGAAGAATCGGCCAAGCTGACCGACGTCAGATGGCTGGCGCAGGGCACGATCTATCCCGACGTCATCGAGTCGGCCGGTTCCAGGACCGGCAAGGCCCACGTCATCAAGAGCCACCACAACGTCGGCGGCCTGCCCGAGCACATGAAGCTCGGCCTCGTCGAGCCGCTGCGCGAACTGTTCAAGGACGAAGTGCGCCGCCTCGGCGTCGAGCTGGGCCTGCCGCGCGAGATGGTCTACCGCCATCCGTTCCCGGGCCCGGGCCTCGGCGTGCGCATACTCGGCGAGGTCAAGGCCGAGTACGTGGAACTGCTGCAGCGCGCCGACGACATCTTCATCCGCGAACTGCGCGCCCATAACCTCTACGACCGGACCAGCCAGGCCTTCGCCGTATTCCTGCCGGTCAAGTCCGTCGGCGTCGTCGGCGACGCGCGCGCCTACGAATGGGTCATCGCGCTGCGCGCGGTCGAAACCATCGACTTCATGACCGCCCACTGGGCGCATCTGCCGTACGACTTCCTCGGCACCGTCTCCACCCGCATCATCAACGAACTGCGCGGCGTCTCGCGCGTGGTCTACGACATCAGCGGCAAGCCGCCGGCGACGATCGAGTGGGAGTGAGGCCGGGGGCTTCCGGGTATGGTCGTCAGCCGCCGGCGGTCGGATGTTGCCGGAGGAATACCGGCAGATCCGTGGTCGGCGGAAAAACGTCGAGGTAGTAGAGAATCCCCGCCGCATGCCCCCGGTGGTACGTGGTGTGGTTGACGACATGCAGGATGATGTCGCGCCGGCTCATGCGGCCGGCGCCGCCGCCGATGAATTCGAATTCGACCGGCTGCGCGGACTCGTCGCCGGCGAGGGAATCGGCATAGCCCACGTACCACGCGTCGATCGTGCGCTGCTTTTCGATCAGTTCCGCGAGTCCGGGGCAATGCTCGGGATTGCGCGTCGTCAATCCGTGCGGCTTGCCCAGCAGATGGCATTGCCAGACGTAGTCCATCGCACAGGAGTGATGGAGCGTGCGGATCAGGCTGCCGAAGACGATCGGGCGCGGCGCGGTGAGTTCCGCGTCCGGAAGCGTCGAGACCGCGGACAGGAAGACCTCGTCCGCCCAGGCCTTGTAGCGCGCCAGTATCTGCATGTCGTTCATGGGGTCTCCGCGGCTTGCGCCGCAATCCGAATAATCGCCATGCCGCGGCCGGCGCGTGCTGCGGGTTGCGGCATGCCACGGGCAGCGGAACGTCGGAGGATATTGGAGTCGCAGCGGCGTGTGGAGCCCAGTGTCCAGTTGGACGTCATTCGGGCGAAAACCGACAGGAGAATTCCGCGACCGGATTGCGCATTCCGGGCACGAAGACGCAAACGACGTTTGGACCCGTTGCTGGTTTGCTGAAGCCTTCACCCGGGAAAGGCAAGAATGCGCCGGTCCGGTGTCACCGTGCCGGTATCCGTTGCGCTGAGAAACGACGAAATGAAAACGCGCGCAGGACGCAGCCGCACCGGCAGGCGAACGGGAGAGCATCCGTGAAGGGGCGGACTTCGCCCGCGAAGTCGCTTCCGCGCTCGTTCTACCGACGAGACCCGCGGGAAGTGGCGCCCGATCTCCTGAACAAGCTGCTGGCCAGAGATGACGGCCGCGTCGGGCGCATCGTCGAGGTGGAAGCGTACTGCGGCGAGGAGGACCCGGCCGCTCATACCTTCGCCGGCCCCACGGCACGCAATGCGACGATGTTCGGCGACGGCGGTCATCTGTATGTCTACTTCACCTATGGCATGCACTGGTGCGCGAATGCGGTCTGCGGCCGTATCGGCCAGGGCGTCGGCGTGCTGCTGCGCGCCATCGAACCCGTGGCGGGGCTCGATGCGATGCGCGAGGCGCGGAACTGGCCTCGTCGCGATCGCGACATCGGCGGCGGTCCTGCGCGCCTGGCGCAGGCCTTCGGCATCACGCGCGCGCTGGACGGCGCGGATCTGGTCAACGGAGACCGGGGCATCCGCATCCTCGACGACGGTGTGCCGCCTCCCGCCTGTCCCGCCGCAGGACCCCGCATCGGCATTTCCAAAGCCGTCGAACATCCATGGCGCTGGTACGTTGCGGAAAACCCGAACGTCTCGCCCCGTCCCTCTCCACGCTCCCGGAGGCGCCCATGACCCCGCTCGACAAACCCTTGCGTCGCGAACTGACGATAGCCAAGGCGATCTATACGCTGACGATCACCCCCGACAGCCTGAAACTCGTTGCGAAAGGCAAGCGCAAAGGCCTCGAGCTCAAATGGGCCGACCTCGTCAGCGGCGATGCGGCGCTGGCGACGGCGCTGCAGGCCTCGCTTGCCGGCTGAGTTCCGACACGCGCTCAGCCGGCATGCGGCTGGGGGGCGTTGATCGCCCACTGCGCGGCGAACGCGCGCCGATAGGCAGGCCGCGCTTCGCCGCGGGCGACGTAGGCGGCCAGATCCGGAAATTCGTCGAGGATGCCCGACGCTCTCAGTCGCAGGAGCACCGACACCATCATCAGATCGCCCGCGCTGAATCCACCATCGAGCCACGGCGCGTCGCCGAGACGGGCGGACAGCTGAACCAGCCGCTGGCGAACGCGTGCTTCGACCAGCGGCAGGCGCTGCGCGGCCCAGGGTTTGTCGCCTTCGTGGATCCGGGCGATGACGAGGTCGAGGATGGGCGGTTCCACGGTATTGAGCGCGGCGAACATCCACGCGACGGCCCGCGCGCGCGCGTCGGCGTCGCCGGGCAGCAGGCCCGTATGACGCTGGGCGAGATGCAGGATGATGGCCCCGGTTTCGAACAGGACGAGATCGCCTTCCTCGTAGGTCGGAATCTGACCGAACGGATGCAGGCGCAGGTGCGCGGGCTCCTTCATCGCCTGGAACGAAACCAGGCGGACCTCGCAGGGCTGGCCGGTTTCTTCGAGCGCCCAGCGCACGCGTGTGTCGCGCGCCAGCCCCTTGCCGCCGTCGGGCGAGCGTTCGAACGCGGTAATGACGATGGTCATCGTGGCGGACTCCCGAGTGAAGGCGGCTCGCGGGCCGCCGTTACCGTTGCGACGAACGGCCGCACCAGAATTCGACAGGGCGCGACGATGGCGCAGCGCCGCGCGGCGCCGGCAGGTCGAATCCTCAGTCGCCGAATCGGGGCAGCGGGGCCAGATGATCCGAAACCGGTTCGAGGACGATCTCGGGCAGGCTCTCCGCGATCGCTTCCCGCAGGCGCTGCCAGGCTTCCGGGTCCACCGACGGCAGGGCGAGACCTTCCGCCTTGGCGGCGGCGGACGGCCATTGCGTGTAGCTGTACCAGACGTCGTCCGGGCCGCGGTGCAGGCGTGATCCCAGCGAGCCGCGCTCGGCGCGCAGCAGCTGGGTCACGCGCGACCAGGCCTGCACGAAAGCCTCTTCTGCGCCGGGATGCAGACGCCAGCGATAGAGGGCGCAGAAAGGCGTTTGCGGGTCGGTCATGGGGCGGGATCGTTCGGTGCCTGAGGACTGAATCAAGGCATCCCTGGGCGCCTTGACGGTGATGAAGGGCCGGGTCTACGGGGAAGCGCTGAACGCGAAATGCCGGACTGCCCAGGTCGCGAACACCAGTACGGCGGGACAGGCCCAGCCGAAACGCGTGGCGATCGAGCGGTAGTTCTCGCCGTTCCGGGGATCGGCGGTCCCGGCCCAGATCACGTTCAGCGCCCATCCGGCGGCAATGGAAACGACGGCCGGGAGCAGGGCGCCGCGATCCATGCGCAAGAGCAGCAGGAACGACGCGACAGGAAGGACCAGGGCGGCCAGCAGCATCAGATGGGTTGCGATCGTTCGCATGGGCGAGCCCCGGCGCTGGTCGGTCCCCGGACGGGGAAAAGCCATCGGATGTTCCGGCAGCTCCGCAATTGCGTCAATGCAGGTCACGACAGGGAAGTCCGTGCCGGTGGGCGGTGCACCCTCTTGAAATCAAGGCTGCGGCGAAACGCGGACCGATCCAGTCCAGCGGTCCTGGCGCCTCGCGCTGCAGGCTGCGCGGCCACGTCATGAGGCTCGGCTCCCGGGCGACCGGATGCCGCACCGCGCAGGCGGTCGGCGGTCCGGACGATCGGCTGGTATCTGCCGCGGCCCAGGGTGCCGATCGCCGTGATCAGTCGTTTGCGGCCGCCGCGGATGCTGCCGTCCCGGCCGTCAGCACCTCGATCAGCGCCCGTACCGCGGCCGACTGGCGGCGGTGCGGCGCATGGACGACCGAGAACGGCCGTGTGCGTCCGCCCAGCTGCGGCAGCAGCTCGACGAGGTCGCCGCGTTCGACGAGCTCGCGCACGATGAAGTCGTAGCTCTGGCAGATGCCGAGCCCGTGCCGGGCCAGCGATACGACGCCGAGCACGTCGTCGGACACCTGGATCGCCGGCGACGGCAGCCAGTCGACGTCGTTGCCGCCGTCCCTGAACGCCCACGCGGCGATGCGGCCCGTGCTCGGCATGACGAACGGCAGGCAGGCGTGGCGGCGCAGATCGTCCAGCGTCTGCGGCGTGCCGGCTTCGCGCAGATAGGCCGGTGCGGCGACGAGACAAAGTGCAGCATCTTCCACTTTGCGTGCGACCAGTCCGCTGTCGGGCAACTGGCCCAGGCGTATCGCGAGGTCGAAACCCTCGGCGACGAGGTCGACGTTGCGGTTCGTGATGTTGAGCTCGACCTGCACCGCCGGATGCCGGCGTGCGAACGGCGCCAGCAGCGGCGGCAGACGATAGTGGCCGTAGGTGGTCGGCACGCTCAGGCGCACGCGTCCCCGGAGTTCGGCCTGCCGGCCCTGGGCATCGCGCTCGGCCTCGTCGAGCAGCGCGAATGCGGTGCGCACCTGTTCCCGATACACGCGGCCGGCTTCGGTGAGCCCGAGGCGGCGCGTCGTGCGACGCAGCAGCTGGTTGCCCAGGCGCGCTTCCAGCCGCGTCACGGCGCGGCTCAGCACCGAGGCCGTCGTCGACAGCGCGACCGCGCCGGCCGTGAACGAACCGTGCTCGGCCACGGCCAGGAAGGCTTCCACATCGCCGAGGTAGTCGAATTGACGACTCATCTTGTCTTCCTGGGAACAAATGAATGTCTGGCTGACCAATTTATCGGCTGGCGAGTCGGTAATACAGTGCGCTCCTGAGCTGACCCGGAGAGCCCCATGAAGCCCCTGCGCCACTTGCTGCCGCTGCTGTTGTTCGCGATCGCCGCCCCCATTCCGGCCAGTACGCCGGCCGACCCCATGTCCGAAGGAGACAAGGCCAGCAGGAGCAGCGCTGCCCGCACCGACATCAAACCCGTCCTGTTCGTGTTGACCAGCCACGGCACGAAGGGCAGCACCGGCGAGGCGACCGGCTATTACCTCAGCGAAGTCACGCATCCGCTGGCCGAACTGCAGGACGCCGGCATCGCGGTCGAATTCGCCTCCATCCAGGGCGGCGAACCGCCGGTGGACGGGCTGGATCTGAAGGACGCGGTCAACGCGCGCTACTGGAACGACGCGACGTTCCGCGACGCCATGCGCCACACGCGGCGCCTCGGCGACGTCGATGCGGCCAGGTACTCGGCGATCTTCTTCGCCGGCGGTCACGGCGCGATGTGGGATTTCCCGACCAGCCCCGACGTGCCGCGCGTGACGCAGGCGATCTACGAGGCCGGCGGTGTGGTCGGCGCGGTCTGTCACGGCCCGGCCGCGCTGGTCAACGTCAGGCTCGCCGACGGGTCGTATCTCGTCGCCGGCAGGAATCTCAGCGCGTTCACCGACAGCGAGGAGCGTGCGGTCAGGCTCGATACGGTCGTGCCGTTCCTGCTCGCGACCACGTTGACCCGGCGCGGCGCCGTGCATCATCCGGCGCCGGACTGGACCGCCAAGGTCGTCGTCGACGGGCGTCTCGTCACGGGACAGAACCCGCAGTCGGCCGCGGCTGTCGGTGCGGCGATACGCGATCAGCTGCTGGCGAAACCGACGAGCCAGTGACGTCGCTTCGCAGGCATCGCCGGGCGCCTGCGCGTTCGGATGGCGGAGCGTTCGCCTCGGCATCCGAACCTGGGGCTGGCTAGGCCGGTTTGCCGCCGGCCTCGCGCGCTGCAGCGGATGCGCGCGCACGCCGCGGCCGCTTGACGGCGCGAATCTTGCCGCTGGGCCCGCCGCCGCAATAGAAGCGGCCGGCACCGTCGGATTCGAGGCCGGAGACATGCGCCCCGGCCGGCATCTGCAGGCTTTCGAGCACCTCGCCGCTGTGCGCGTCGATGTGGCGCAGTTCGCTTTCGTCGTTTTCCCAGGTCGCGTGCCAGAGTTCGCCGTCGACCCAGGTCACGCCGGTGACGAAGCGGTTGGATTCCAGGGTGCGCAGTACGGCGCCGGTATCGGGATCGACCTGGTAGATCCGGCGCTCGCAGTAATGGCCGACCCAGAGCGTGCCTTCGGCCCAGGCCAGGCCCGAATCGCCGCCGCCGCCGGGCGCCGGAATCGTCGCGAGCACGCGGCCGCTGTGCGGGTCGATCTTGTGGATGCGGTCCTCGGCGATCTGGAACAGGTGCTCGCCGTCGAAGGCGGTGCCGGCATGCGCAGCGACGTCGAACGCGCGCCGCGTGTCGCCGCTGTCGGGATCGAGCGTGTTCAGCGCGTCGCCGGCGGCGAACCAGACCTGATGGCCGTCATAGGTCACGCCATGGATGCTCGGCGCGTCGGCGAACGGGCCATATTCGCGGAGGATTTCGGCAGTCGGTCGATTCATGGCGCAGGTCCTGCGGCGGAGAAGGTGCGGCCATGCTAGTCGCCGCCCGGCGGCGCCGGGAGTAACAAGATCGTCGCGAATGCGGGCAGGGCGGGAATCAGCCAGCGCCGCGCGCGGCCGTGGCCCAGGGGCTGCACCTTTCCTGCGGCAGCGAGTGTTTCCAGCGCGCGTTGTGCCGAGCGCTGGCTGGCGCCGAGCGCGAGGGCGAGCCCCGAGCTCGACCAGGACTCGCCGTCGGCGAGCAGTGCGAGCACGGCCGCGTGCGTTTCGTCCGTGGGCTGTGCGAGCACGGCGGGTTCGGCCGCGTTGCGGGGCACGAGCACGAAGCCGCGCGGTGTTGCCCTGATGTCGGCCAGCGCGCGCACTGCGCGGCGCAGCCGGCCGATTTCCACGCGCAGGCGCGCACGATGCGATTCGTCGGCACGGCGCGCGCGGAAGGCGCGCGCCACGAGCGTGTCGCGATCGAGATCGGCGGGCCAGGCTTCGGCGAGCGCGCGGACCAGCGCGAACAGCACCGGACGCCGCACCAGCGACACGCGGGTCTGCGGGGTGCAGACGAGACCACGGCAGGCGTCGACGACGAGGCGATCGGCGCAGAGCAGAGCTTCGACCTGGTCCAGCCGCAGCAACTGCTGTGCGCCGCGCGCGATCAGCCGGGCCGCCGGCGCGTCCAGACTGCGGCGGACCTGTTCGACCTCGGCGTGCAACGCCGGAATGCCGGCGCGTTCGGCGGCGCGCGCGGCCTGGCCCAGCGCCCGTCGAGCGGCACCGGTGCGCAGCCGGCGCAGCGCGATGCCGGCAACGACGAGCTCGTAGGCGGCGCGCGACGGCGGCGTCAGTGGCGTCGGATCGAATGCCGCGAGCCGGCGCTCGGCTTCGTCGAGTTGCCCGATCAGCAGCAGCCGGCGCAGTTCCAGGCAACCCACGTGGGCGAGATTCGCATGTTCGCCGTGCGCGGCCAGGGTTGCGCGCGCGCTTTCCAGCGCCACGGCCGGCCAGTCCAGGTCGCGCGCCGCGAGCGCGATTTCCGCATCGGCCACGATGCAGCGCGCGCGGGCGCGCGGCGCGCGCGGACCGAACGCACGTGCGGCCCGGCGCACCAGCGCACGGGCGCGCGCGAGATCGCCGAGCTGGGCCATCGCGATGCCGCGCAGGGCCAGCGCCGGCGCGTCCTCGCGCAGGGCTACGCGCCGCAGCGCGCCGAGCGCGTCACCGGCGGCCAGCGCCTGCGCCGCGGCCGTGATCAGCGAGTCCATAGCAATCCCGCCACATTTGTCACTCCCTCCCTGCGCATCGCGGCGCTCAATCTAGCGCAACGACGGCGGCCATCGGGGCTGCGGGCAGACGGAGATCGCGACAATGACGACGACGCGCAGGATCGGCACACGGCAGGAATGGCTTGCGGCACGACTGGAGCTGTTCGCGCAGGAGAAGGAACTGACGCGGCGCAGCGACGAGCTCGCGCGGCAGCGCCAGCAGCTGCCCTGGGTACGTGTGGACAAGGACTACCGTTTCGACACCGAGCAGGGCAGCGCGAGCCTGGCCGAGCTGTTCGGCGGCCGCTCGCAGCTGCTGGTCTATCACTTCATGTTCGGGCCCGACTATACGGCGGGCTGTCCTTCCTGTTCGGCCATCGCCGACGGCTTCGACGGCTTCGCCGTGCATCTGGCCCATCACGACGTCACCCTGATGGCGGTTTCGCGTGCGCCGCTGGCGGCCTTGCTGGCTTATCGCCGGCACATGGGCTGGTCGTTTCCGTGGGCCTCGGCCGGCGACGGCGCGTTCAATTTCGATTTCCATGTCGCGTTCACCGCGGCGCAGCAGCGCGAAGGCGGCATCGAGTACAACTACCGGCGCGAGCCGCCGCTGCAGGCCGCCGCGGCCAAGTCCTGCGCGTCGAACGGCACGGCTTGCGACGAGGCGCCGGGCCCGCTCCAGCTCATCGCCGCGCAGACCGGCACCGACGCGGCGACATTCACGCGCGACCGGCCCGGCATGAGCACGTTCGTGCGCGAAGGCGATGCGGTCTATCACACGTATTCCACGTATGCGCGCGGAATCGACGGCCTCTGGGGCATGTACCAGTGGCTGGATCGTGCGCCGCTCGGACGCAACGAGCACGGTATCTGGTGGCGGCGTCGCGACGAGTACGTGTCGTGAGCATTCGCACGGTGCGGAATCCTGCCTTCGCACCGCGCGACGTTGCGCCAGTGCGAGGAGCAGCGGGTTTCCTTGTGATCACGGCGCTGCTGTTCAGCGCTGGCGTCGCAGCGACTGCCTGCGGCTGCTTGGCCATGGCGGACATGCCCGCCATGGCCATGCCGGGCGGCTGGCACATGGACATGACCTGGATGCGCATGCGCGGCCAGAGCATGCTTGCTGCCAATGCGGCATTCGTTGCGATGTGGACGCCGATGATGCTGGCGATGATGCTGCCGGTCATCGCGCCTGCGCTCTGGCGCTATCGCACGGCCGTCGCCGGTGCCGGCGGCGCGCAGGCCGGACGGCTCTGCGCCGTCGCCGGTGTCGCGTATTTCGCGGTCTGGGCCATGCTGGGGCTGCTGATCCATCCGCCGGGCCTCGCGTTTGCCGCGCTGCTGATGCAATCGCCGGCGCTGTCCCGCGCGGCGCCGGCGGCGGCGGCGGTCGTCCTGCTGCTTGCCGGGCTGCTGCAATTCAGCGCGTGGAAACGGCGCCGGCTGGCCTGCTGCCGCGCGACGGCACCGCCTTCGCCGTACCGGCGCGCCGATGCGGCGGCGGCCTGGCGCCATGGCTGGCGGCTCGGCCTGGACTGCATCGGCGGCTGCGCCGGCTTCACCGCGGCGCAACTCGCGGTCGGCGTCATGGACTGGCGCGCGATGCTGCTGGCGACCGTGGCCATCAGTGCCGAACGGCTGCTGCCGGATGGTGCGCGCAGGGCGCAGATCAGCGGCACCGTGATGGTCGCTAGCGGACTCGGATTGTTCCTGCGCGCATGCATCGATTGACTCAGGCGTGATGCGCAGGGCGACCTGCGCTGCGCTCAGGTCATCGACGGTGCCGCTGGCAGCGCGGTCGCCGGCCGCGTCGCCGCGGTGGACGGTGGAACTGGCAATGCGGCCGTGAGCACAACCTCGGTCGTTTCGACAGCGGCGCTCGTCGTTATTTCGGCGACAGTCGCGGTTGCCGGAGACGCCGTGGCATGTTCGATTGCAAAGCGCAGCAGTTCGGCGACCTGTTGCGGTCGTTCGCGGTTCACGTGCAGCGGAAACAGCAGCACCTGGAGGGTGGCCAGCACGAGCAGCGGCAGCCATAGCCAAAGGCTGCTGTCGTTCTTGAGCAGCATCGACGCAGAGACGGCCGACGCAGCGAAAGCCGGAAAAAAGCCGACCTTGCGCAGGTCGCCGATCAGCAGACTCAGGCGGCTGTCGATGGTGTTCCACTGGTGATGGTATTGCAGCAGTGCGTATTGCAGCGTTGCCTTGTCGTAAGCCGCAAGCTTGATCAGGTAACGGGTATCGGCTTGCAAGTCGATCTGAAGCAGTGCAAACAGGTTTTCGTAAGGTCGCTTGCGCGATTGCCACAAATCCCAGGCCTGATGCGCGAGGGCGATCAGTACGAAAGCTACGCCGAACACGATTGCGCCGGCCGCACTCACGAAACCCACGAAGGCGAGGAAGGCAGACGACAGGTTTCGGTCCATGCCCAGCGAAACAGCCAGTATGAGCGCCGAGGTGGAATAACCGGTTACGGTGATCAATTCCAACCGATGAAACACCGTGCGCTTTTTTTCGGTATCGCTCTTGCGCCGGTCCAGGGTCATCTCGCGCAGCAGGGCGAACAGCGCGTCCAGTGTTTCGGCATTGTGCACGGCGTCCGGGTCTCCGTGACGGCAGGGACCGAAGGAGTTCACCGCCTCAGACGGTGTTCTTCTTCTTTTCCCTGGTTTCCTTGGGGGCCTTGTTCTTCACCGCCGGTCCGACCCACCAGTGACCGCCTTCGCCCTGGTGCAGCGCCAGCCGGTCGTAGCCCTTGATCAGGTTCAGCAGGCTGGAATGGCCGTAGGTTTTCGGCGAGAAGGCCGGATCGGTGCGTTTGAGGTATTGGCCCAGCGCGCTCAGGGTCACCTTGCCGTCGGAGGTGTCGGCGGCGAGCAGCGAAACCGCGTCGACGACGAAGGCCGGACTGTGCTTGGTTGCGGGCTTTGCTTCCGGTTTCGCCGGTGTCTTCGTGTCCTTCGGCGTCGTGGCTGCCGGCGCGGCTGGGCCGGCGGCGGCTTCGGCTTCGCGCCGTGCCCATTCGAAGAACTGGTCGCTGGCGTTGCGCAGCGCGTCGGGGGTCTTGGGTTCGCCGACGATGCAGACCGTGGCGCCGCGCTCGCGCAGCTTGCGACAGAGATGGGCGAAGTCCGAATCGCTCGTGACGAGGCAGAACGTGTCGGCGCGGCGATCGAACAGGGCTTCGAGCGCATCCAGCGCCAGCGCGATGTCGGCCGTGTTCTTGCCAGCCGCATACGGGTATTGCAGGCAGGGTGTGAAGGCGAAGCGCACCAGCGCTTCCTGCCAGCGGTGCGCCAGGGTCTCGCGCGTACCGTAGCCGCGGCGCAGCACGACGCGGCCGAACTGGGCCGCCATCAGCAACGCGTGTTCGAGGATTTCCGGCGCGACGTTGTCGCAGTCGACGAACACCGCGACACGGGTATCGCCGGTGGGAGACGGGTGGCTCATGCGCAATCCCTCCACGCAAGGAAACGGCTCTGCGCGGCGAGCATAGCAGCGCGGCAGCGATCCGCGCTTATGCGGCGAATGCGCTTTTCGCTGCACGATGCGTCGCCGTGGTTGCGGCGGCACGAAGGATCGAGGCGGCGTGGCGAGGCAGGCCGTTCGCCGCGTCTTGGCGATTCAGTCTTCGGCGTTGCCGCGCGCGGCGTCGGGCATCAGCACTTCCGGGGATTCGGCGTCGTACTGCGCGAGCACCTCGTCGAAGCCGTGGCGCGGCCGCCAGCCGAGTTTCGCGACCGCCCGCGCCGCGTCGTAGACGCGGTCGATGCGCGGCGGCAGTGCCCAGCCGCGCGCGGCGAACGCGGCGGCCAGCGCCGGTGCGCGTTCGGCGATCACGGGCGGCGCATTGTCCCAGAGCGCCTGTGCATCTTCGCGCCGGAACGGTGTGGCAGCGGAGATCAGGCAGGTCGCGGCGGCGGCGTCATCCGTATCGGCAAGCGCGGCGATGTGGGCTGCCGCGACGTCGCGCGCGTCGATGCCGCGATGCAGGCGATGGACGGCCATGCGGTCCGCCGCCTCCGGAAAGCAGCGCGACATGCGCAGGATGCGCACGGACGGTCCGCCTTGTCCGGCCGCTTCGATGAGCAGTTGCTCGGCCGCGAGCTTGCTGTGGTGATATATCGTGCGCGGTATCGGCGTCAGCGTTTCGTCGACCCAGCCGGCGCGGCCGGTTGGCGTGGCTGCAGCGCCGTACAGCGCCGTCGTGCTCGTGAAGACGATGCGGCGCAGGCCGGCCGCTGCGGCGGCTTCGAGCAAGGCCCGCGTGCCGTCGACGTTGCTGCGCTGGAATTCCGCATCCGGCAGATGGCCGACGTGCGGCGCATGCAGCGCCGCGACGTGTATGACGGCGTCGACGCCGGCCAGCGCGTCGCGCCGCAGCACCGGCGACAGCAGGTCGCCGACGATGTCGGCCGTCGAGGATGGATGGCGGTCGAAGCCGCGTACCTGCACCCCCTTGCGCGTCAGGGCCACGTAGATCGCGCGGCCTATGCGCCCCGACGAACCGGTGACGAGTACGTTCACGACGGGCTCCGCTGCGGCTACGCGGCAGCATCGCAGAAAGGTCGCGGCCGTGGCGCGATCTGCCGCACGATGATGTCGCCGCCGCGCGATTCGTCGCCCGACCGGCCGACCGTCGTCGACCGCGGCGGCGGCTAGAACGGGTTGCGCAGATTTGCCGCGAGCGCCGTCAGATACAGGCCGAGACCGAACAGGGCATGCGTCAGCACGGTCTGCGCGCGCGCCTGCCACGGCCGTGGCGTGCGTGCCGCGGCGATGCCGGCGCCCAGGCCCGGCTGCAGCAGCAGGAACGGCGCCGCGGTGCTGACGAGACCGGCCAGCAGCGCCGGTCCGGGTGTCGGATCGCGCAGCCAGCCGGCGCCGGCACCGAGCAGCAGCGCCGCGGCGAACGCGATGCCGATCAGATAGTGCGCGGTCCAGCCGAGCAGTGCTTCGCCGCGCACGGTGCCGGCTGCTGCGATGGAAGCGTGACGAAAGCGTCCGCGCGGCAGGTGGGCAAGCCAGCGCCCGACCAGGGCGTAGTCCAGCGCCGGAATGCCGAACAGGCGGCGGCGCAGCGCAGTCCAGGCGTCGATGAACAGGCTTGCGCCGATGCCGAGCAGCACGGCCGCATACGGCAGCGGCAATGGCTCAGACATGCGCAGTGACCGTCGCTGCGCCGGCGCGGGCCTCGATCAGCCAGCAGGCCGCGGTGAAGCGCACATCCTCGCCATGCACGAAGCCGTCGAAAGCCGCGCGCACGGCTGCGACGACGCGCGTGCGGGTAGCCTCGTCGGCGCGCTGCAGCGCGAGGCCGACCGGACCGAGCCGGCTCACGTACGTGGCCAGCGACCTTGCAGGGAGATGACAGACACGCTCGATCGGCCGGATGTCGATGGCGCTCCAGCCGGACCGTTCGAGAATGCCGCGCACGCGGGCGGCGTCGCCGAACGCGAACTGTCCCGGCGCATCGGCGCGCCGCGGCGGCAGGTCCGGCAGCAGCGGTGCGGCCGTGCGTTCGGCCGTGGTCATGAACGGATTCTCCTCGGCGCTGCGCCAGGCGACGCAGCGCAGGGTCGCGCCGGCGCGCGCGGCGCGGCGCAGATTCGCGAAGGCGGTTTCCGGCTCGGTGAAGAACATCACGCCGAAGCGCGAGACCAGCAGATCGAAGCTTTCAGCGGCGAATGCATGGGTCTGCGCGTCGGCGCAGACGAAGCTCAGGCGCGGATCGTCGCTTCTGGCCGCAGCGCCCGCGATCATTGGCGTGGAGATGTCGACGCCGACGCAGCGACCGTCCGGCCCGAGACGCCGAGCGATGGCGCGGGCGACGGCACCGGTGCCGCAGCCGATGTCGAGCACCTGCGCCGCGCCGGCGGCGGCTGGCGTGTCGACGAGCAGGTCCTCGAACGGCTGCAGCATCGCGTCGAGCAAGATCTGGTTGTCGACCCAGGCCTGGCCGGTGGCGCCGTCCCAGAGTTCGAGCTGGGTCCTGGCGGGTGTGGATGTATCGTTCATCGGAGTTTCCTCGCAGTCCGGGAAGTCGTCTGCGCTAGACTTTGCCAGTTCAAGTCGACTTCAAGTCAAGGCCATGCAGACGCTGGACATCGGTGAGGTCGCGCGGCGTTCCGGCGTCAGCGCGTCGGCCCTGCGCTACTACGAGCAGAAAGGCCTGATCGCATCGGTCGGCCGCAGCGGCCTGCGCCGTCTGTTCGACGCCGGCGTGCTCGAGCGGCTGGCCCTGGTCGCGCTGGGGCAGGCCGCCGGTTTCTCGCTGGACGAGATCGCACAGATGTTCGCGCCGGACGGCCGGCTGCGCATAGACCGGCGTGCGCTGACCGCGAAGGCTGACGAGCTGGACCGCACCTTGCGCCGGCTCGCGGCGATCCGCGACGGCCTGCGCCATGCGGCCGAGTGCCGCGCGGCCAGCCATCTGGAATGCCCGACGTTCCGACGCATCCTGAGTGCGGCCGCGAGCGGCGCGATGGATACGCCGCGACGGCGCCGGCCGCGTTCGCCGGGCCCGGCCGAGGCGGCAGGCGCATGAGCCGGCGCGGCGGCGCGCCGTACGTCGTCGACGCCGGCGGCCTGCGCTCGCTGCATTTCGGACCGGCGCGCGTGCAGAGCCGCATGCGCCTGGCCGAACCCGACGCGCTGGTGTTCGACTACACCTGCCTGATGATGGGTTTCCTGCTGTTCGGCGCGCAGCCGCGGCGCATCGCGGCAATCGGCCTCGGCGGCGGTTCGCTGGTCAAGTTCTGCCGGCGCCATCTGCCGCGCGCGCGGCTGGACGTGGTCGAACTGGATGCACGCGTGATCGCGCTGCGCGACGCGTTCGCGATTCCGCGCGACGACCGCCGCCTGTGCATACGCCTCGGCGACGGCGCGGCCTTCGTCGCGGCGCAGACGCGGGCATTCGATGCGATCCTGCTCGACGGCTACGACGAAGCCGGCATGCCGGCGCGTCTGCGTTCGGCGCGCTTTGCCGCGGCCTGCCGCACGGCGCTGCGTCCGCGCGGCGTGCTCGTCGTCAATGTCGACCGCGGCGATGCGGGTTTCGGCACGCTGCTGCGCCATCTGCGTCGCTGCTTCGACGACGCGGTCTTCGTGGCCGACGACGAGGACGGCGGCAATGCCGTGGTGTTCGCCGGCGCACCGCTGCGCCGGCGCCTCGGTGCGATCGCCCGGCCGGCCGGTCTGGACCGCATCGCCTGGGCTCAGCTCGTCGCCGGCTTCGGCCGTCTGCGCGCGGCCCAGCACCGCTGGCTCGCCGGCGATGCGCCCGAGTGAGCGCCGCGGCACCATCGGCTATGATGCGCGCCCCGCCGCCGTTGCCGAGATTTCCGGGCGTGACCGATTCCGACGACGACACCGATCTGCACTGGATGCGGCAGGCGCTGGCGCTCGCGCGGCAGGCCGAGGACGCGCACGGCGAAGTGCCGGTCGGCGCACTGCTGGTGCTGGACGGCCAGGTGATCGGCGAAGGCCACAACCACAACATCGGCCTCAATGATCCGAGTGCGCATGCGGAAATCCAGGCGCTGCGCGATGCGGGCCGGCGCCAGGGCAACTACCGCTTTCCGGGCGCGACCTTGTACGTGACCCTGGAGCCCTGCGCGATGTGCGCGATGGCGATGATCCATGCGCGCGTCGCGCGTGTGGTCTATGGCGCAGCCGATCCTAAGACCGGAGCGGCCGGCAGCGTGTTCGACACCCTGATCTCGGAGCGGCACAACCATCGCATCGCCGTGCGCGGCGGCGTTGCAGCCGAGGAGGCTGGCGACCTGCTGCGGGCGTTCTTTCGCAAGCGACGCTGAGCGCGCAGCGACGGTCTGTCGCAGACGGCATCGCGAAAAGCCGATTGGATTTCGGCCGGCAGGTTGCGGTGAACGCAGCGAAGCGCATCATCGAGGCTTCCCCGCGCCGCGAACGTCGACTACGGCTTCAGCTCCCGCAGAATTTCAATGGGACGCAGTATCAGCCTTGCGCCGGCCGAGACGGCACGAAGCGCTGCGTCAGCAGGCGGTCGAGCTGGTTCGCGAACGCCTGGCGGTCGCGCGCATGCAGTGCGGCGGGTCCGCCGGTATTGATGCCGGCGCCGCGCAGCTCGTCCATGAAATTGCGCAGGCTCAGGCGCTGGGCAATGCTGTCGGCCGTATACAGCTCGCCGCGCGGATTCAGCGCGAGCGCGCCCTTGGCGATGACCTTGTCGGCCAGCGGTATGTCGGCCGTGACGACGAGATCGCCGGCTTGGACGCGCTCCACGATCGCTTCGTCGGCCGCATCCAGTCCGCCGGGCACCTGCAGTGAGCGGATATGCGGCGACGGCGGCGTGCGTATGAGCTGATTGGCGACGAAGACAGTCTCTATGCCGACGCGGTCGGCCGCGCGGAACACGATGTCCTTGATGACGTTGGGACAGGCGTCGGCGTCGATCCAGAGGCGCATGGCGGCGTCTTTGTCGGGAGGGAAACGATGCGCGCCGGTCGTGGCGACAGGCGCAATGGCGATGATCGGCGACGAACGCGGCGACGCCAATCGCGGCGACGACCGATGGCGCGGCAGTCGCCGGTCGCAGCCGCGCGAGGCGGGCAGGGCGCCCGCGCTCGCGCGAACCGGCGATCAGCCCTTGGACTGGGCCAGCTTGAGCCAGGTGTCGACGACCGTGTCGGGATTCAGCGACAACGACTCGATGCCCTGCTCCATGAGCCACAGGGCCAGGTCCGGATGGTCCGACGGGCCCTGGCCGCAGATGCCGATGTACTTGCCCTTGGTCCGTGCGGTCTGGATCGCCATCGACAGCAGCTTCTTGACCGCGGCGTTGCGCTCGTCGAACAGGTACGAAACGATGGCCGAGTCGCGGTCCAGGCCCAGGGTCAGCTGGGTCAGGTCGTTGGAGCCGATCGAAAAACCGTCGAAGATTTCAAGGAACTCGTCGGCCAGCAGCGCGTTGGACGGCAGTTCGCACATCATGATGAGCTTGAGGCCGTTCTCGCCGCGCTTGAGGCCGTTCTCGGCCAGCACGTCGATGACCCGGCGGCCTTCCTCCAGGGTGCGCACGAACGGAATCATGACCCAGGCGTTGGTCAGGCCCATTTCCTCGCGCACGCGCTTCATCGCGCGGCATTCCAGCGCGAAGCAGTCGCGGAACGACGGATCGACGTAACGTGCCGCGCCGCGGAAGCCGATCATCGGATTCTCTTCGTGCGGCTCGTAGCGCGCACCGCCGATCAGGTTGGCGTATTCGTTGGACTTGAAGTCCGACAGGCGCACGATGACCGGATTCGGCGCGAACGCGGCGGTGATCGTCGCGATGCCTTCGGCCAGACGGTCGACGTAGAACCCGACCGGGTCGGCGCCGTTGATGCGTTCGTCGATGCGGCGGCGCGTTTCGGCGTCCTGCTGGCGGTATTCGATCAGCGCCTTGGGATGCAGGCCGATGTGGCTGGCGATGATCATCTCCAGCCGCGCGAGGCCGACGCCGGCGTTGGGCAGCATGGCGAAGTCGAACGCGCGCTCGGGGTTGGCCACGTTCATCATGATCTTCAGCGGCGCCGGCGGCATCGCGCCGAGGTCGGCGGTCACGCGCTCGAACGGCAGCCTGCCGTCGAAGATGCGGCCGGTGTCGCCTTCGGCGCAGGACACGGTGACTTCAACGCCGTCGGGAATCGTGTCGAGCGCGTTGCCGCAGCCGACTACGGCCGGCACGCCGAGCTCGCGCGCGATGATCGCCGCGTGGCAGGTGCGGCCGCCGCGGTTCGTCACGATCGCCGAGGCGCGCTTCATGACCGGTTCCCAGTCCGGGTCGGTCATGTCGGCGACGAGCACGTCGCCGGGCTGCACGCGGTTCATGTCGGCCAGCGAGCGGATCACGCGCGCGGTGCCGGCGCCGATCTTCTGGCCGATCGCGCGGCCCTCGGTCAGCACGGTGCTGCTGCCCTTGAGGTGGAAGCGCTCGATCTGCGTCGCGCGGGCGCGCGATTTCACCGTTTCCGGACGCGCCTGCACGATGTAGAGCTTGCCGGTGATGCCATCCTTGGCCCATTCGATGTCCATCGGACGGCCATAGTGCTGCTCGATCACCAGGGCCTGCTTGGCCAGTTCGTGCACGTCGGCGTCGTTGATGCAGAAGCGCGCGCGATCGGCGGCCGGCGTTTCCTCGGTACGCACGCGTTCGCCGGGCTGGTCGGAATAGACCATGCGCAGCTGCTTGGCGCCGACCTGGCGGCGCAGGATGGCCGGGCGGCCTTCGCGCAGGGTGGGCTTGTAGACGTAGAACTCGTCGGGGTTCACGGCGCCCTGCACGACCATCTCGCCGAGGCCGTAGCTGCCGGTCACGAACACCGCGTCGCGGAAGCCCGATTCGGTGTCCAGGGTGAACAGCACGCCCGAGGCGCCGACGTCGGAGCGCACCATGAGCTGCACGCCGGCCGACAGGAACACGTCCTCGTGCTTGAAGCCGTGATGCACGCGGTAGGCGATCGCGCGGTCGTTGTAGAGCGAGGCGAAAACCTCCTTGACCTTGTGCACGACGTCGTCGGCGCCGGTGACGTTCAGGAAGGTTTCCTGCTGGCCGGCGAAGGAGGCGTCCGGCAGGTCCTCGGCCGTGGCCGAGGAACGCACGGCGACGGAGACGTCTTCGCCGCCGGCATCGCGGCAGAGCTTGGCATACGCCTCGCGGACCTCCCGGTCGAATGCCGGGATCAGCGGCGTTTCCACGACCCAGTTGCGGATCTGCGCGCCGGCGCGGGTCAGCTCCTCGACGTTTTCCACGTCGAGATCGGCCAGGCGCTGCTGGATGCGCTCGGCCAGACCGCTCTGGGCGATGAACTGCTGGAACGCATGGGCCGTCGTCGCGAAGCCGCCCGGCACGGAGACGCCGAGCTTGGCCAGGTTGCCGATCATTTCGCCCAGCGACGAGTTCTTGCCGCCGACCTTGCCGAGGTCGGAAAGTCGCAGGTTGTCCAGCCAAAGCACCAGGTCGCTCAAGGTAAGTCTCCGGATTGCAGAAAGAATGCGGCACCGGGCCCTGCGCAACCCGCGGCGGCAGGCCCGATCCGGCGCGGTGGCGCGGGACAGGACAGACGTGCTGCAGGTACGCCGACGGGCGTCGGCGTCGAAAAGACGGGCAATTTTCCGGGTTCGCGCCCGGCGAAACAAGTTGTGCAATGCGGAAAGGCGGGGAATCGGGAATGGGAATCGTCATGGCGGGTTGACGCCAAGCCGTATTCCCGCATGCTCTCCTGGATTCTCCATTCCCGCCCCCCATTCCCCGGCTCCTCATGCGCAGAACGATCTACTTCATTTCCGACGGCACCGGCATCACCGCCGAGACCATAGGCCATTCGGTGCTCACCCAGTTCGACGGCATCGAGTTCGACACCTTCCGCATTCCGTTCGTCGACGACGAAGCCAAGGCCCAGGCCGCGGCGATCCGCATCAAGACCTGCCACGCGCAGACCGGTGCGCGGCCCATCGTCATCAATACGGTGGTCGATCCGGCCCTGACGGAAGTGCTGACCGGCAGCGGCGCGCTGATGGTCGATGTGTTCGCGCCGTTCATCGGTCCGCTGGAACTGGAGCTCGGCACGCCGCGCTCGCGTCACGTCAACAAGGCGCACGGCCTGGTCGACTTCGCCGAGTACGAGGCGCGCATCAATGCGACCAACTATGCGCTGTCGCACGATGACGGCGTGTCGACGAACTATGCCGACGCCGAGATGATCCTGGTCGGCGTGTCGCGCTCGGGCAAGACGCCGACCTGTCTGTACATGGCGCTGCACTACGGCGTGCGCGCGGCCAACTATCCGCTGACCGACGAGGATCTGGAGAAGATGGAGCTGCCGGCGCGGCTGCGGCCGTATCGCAACCGGCTCTACGGCCTGACCATCGACGCGCAGCGCCTGGCCCAGGTGCGCGAGAACCGCCGGCCGAACAGCCGCTATGCGACCCTGGAGCAGTGCCGCTGGGAGCTGGCTCAGGCGGACAAGCTGTTCCGGCGCGAGAACATTCCGGTGCAGAACACCACGCATACCTCGATCGAGGAGATCGCCAGCAAGATGCTTTCGGCCCTGGGCATCGAGAAGCACATGTACTGAGCGGCGCGGGCGCGCGGCGGCTGCGGCCTTGCCGCGCGGCGGCGAATCCTGCGCCGTGCCGGCGGCGGTCAAAAAAAACGCCGGCAGCGCCGGCGACAGGGTTCCATCCTAGCACTCAACCTGACTGCGCGGCAGTCTGGCCGTGTCATGGGCCGCTGCTATGATCGGCCGCATGAGCATGGTCACCGACAAGCCGTTGAAACTGTTCCAGGGCCGCTTCGCCTATCTGATGGGACTGTATGCCGAGAACCACGAGCGTCTGGTGCGTCTGTTCGCGCCGCAGCGACTGGAGCAGGGCAGTTACCTTTCCTCGATCGACGACGGCCTCGACGTGCGTCTGGATCTCGTCGAGCAGCACCGCTACACGGTCGAACTGCGTCTGAACTACGTCCTGCGCGAAAGCGGCGGCGAACTGGCCCCGTCGGCCTGGCTGCGGCTGTACCAGGACGCGCATCTGGCCGAGGCCACGCACTGCCATCCGGGCCGCCATCTGATCGACGTGCTCGGTCCATATCCGCCGGCGCAGACCGTGTTCCAGCATCGCCTGCGCATGAACGCATTCCTGACCCGCTGGCTCGAATACCTCGGCGAGCAGGGACATTCCGTCGGCACCTTGCGTCGACTGGTGCCGGACGCGCCGACGTCGCTGCGCCGGCAGGGCTGAGGCGCGGCGCCGCGTTCATCGCCGCGGCGAACCGATGGGAGATATGTGCGTACGTGCGCCCGGGCAAATCGCGGGCAACAAAAAACCCGCCGTAGGCGGGTTTCCTGTGCAGCTGGCGGAGTGGACGGGACTCGAACCCGCGACCCTCGGCGTGACAGGCCGATATTCTAACCGACTGAACTACCACTCCATTGACTCACAACATTTCCTTTTGTTGCTTTTGCTCCAACTTTCACTTTGGAGCAGAACGCGTCCTGCGTTCCTGTTGATTGGCGTCCCCACGGGGATTCGAACCCCGGTCGCTACCGTGAAAGGGTAATGTCCTAGGCCTCTAGACGATGGGGACGTAACCTTGAAACTCGTTTGTTTGAAGCAGGTGCCGCACTTGCATTCGACGGTGGTGGAGCTAGTCGGGATCGAACCGACGACCTCTACAATGCCATTGTAGCGCTCTCCCAGCTGAGCTATAGCCCCCCGTCGAGAGGAGCGGAATCTTAGGGAGCGAGCCCTTCAGCGTCAACCCCTCTGATGAAATTTTTTTTGCGGCCGTCGATCACGGCGTTCATCGGTTGCCGGCGCGGGGACGGCGCGGTAAGACGGCCGCATGCACGGAATCGAATTTCTCAAGGACCTCGCCGTCATCATGGTCGTGGCCGGCTGCACGACCCTGGTGTTCCACCGGCTGCGCCAGCCGGTGGTCCTCGGCTACATCCTGGCCGGCCTGCTCATAGGCCCGCACACGCCGCCGTTCGCGCTGATCACCAGCGAGGAAACCATCCGCAGCTTCGCCGACCTCGGCGTGGTGCTGCTGATGTTCTCGCTCGGGCTGGAGTTCAGCCTGCGCCGGCTGCGCGAAG
Source organism: Lysobacteraceae bacterium SCN 69-320 (assembly GCA_001725155.1). Taxonomy (GTDB): domain Bacteria; phylum Pseudomonadota; class Gammaproteobacteria; order Xanthomonadales; family Rhodanobacteraceae; genus Tahibacter. Next base: position 196,013 of record MEFP01000006.1, read on the forward strand.
TCGGCGTCGCGGCGCTGGTCGCGACCGGCGTGGAAGTCATGCTGATGCTGTGGGCCGGCTATGAACTCGGCCGCTGGTTCGGCTGGCGCACGATGGACGCGCTGTTCCTCGGCGCGATGATGGCGATCTCCTCGACCATGCTCGTGCTGCGGGCGATCCACGAGGCCGGCCACAAGCAGGAGCGCTTCGCGCGGCTCGTGTTCGGCATCCTCGTCATCGAGGATGTGATCGCGATCGTGCTGATCGCGCTGCTGTCGGGCATCGCGATCAGCGGCGCCGTGGAGCCGGGGCGGGCGCTGGCCACGCTCGGGCGGCTCGGCCTGTTCATCGTCGTCGCGCTGATCCTCGGCCTGCTGCTGTTGCCGCGGCTCATCGACTACGTTGCGGCGACCGGCCGCAGCGAGATGCTGCTGGTGACCTCGCTGGGCATCTGCTTCGGTGCGGCGCTGCTGGCCGCGACGGCGGGCTTCAGCGTCGCGCTCGGCGGCTTCGTCGCCGGCGCCATCGTCGCCGAGGCCAACGCGGTGCGCCGGGTCGAGCACCTGATCGAGCCCGTGCGCGACATGTTCGGCGCCCTGTTCTTCGTCGCGATCGGCATGCTGATTCAGCCGACGCTGCTGATCCGCCATGCGCTGCCGGTCGTGCTGGTCGCTGCCGTCGTCGTCCTCGGCAAGACCCTCGCGGTGACCTTCGGCGGCGTCATCGCCGGCAACGACGGACGCACGGCGCTGCGTGCCGGACTGGGCCTGGCGCAGATCGGCGAGTTCTCGTTCGTGATCGCCGGCGTCGGTCTGGCCAGCGGCGTGACCAGCGATTTTCTGTATCCGATCGCGGTCGGCGCCTCGGTGCTCGCCGCGTTCGTCACGCCGTACCTGCTGCGCAGTTCCGACCTGCTGGCCGATCGCGCCGGCGTCGCACTGCCGCGCAAGGTGCGCGCGCTGATGATCGCCTACCAGCACTGGATGGCCGGTCTGCGGCTGGAACAGGAAGGCGCGCTGATCGCGCGGATGCTGCGCCGTCTCGTCCTGCACATCATCATCAACATGGCGCTGGTCGTCGCGGTGTTTCTCGGTGCGGCCTGGCTCAAGCCGCGCATGCTCGACTGGCTGCCGCAGTGGACCGCCGGGGAGACCCTGCGCCGCAGCCTGCTCTGGTCGCTGGCCCTGTTCCTGTCCATGCCCATGCTGATCGCCGCCTACCGCAAGGCCGATGCGCTGGGCATGGTGCTGGCCGAACTCGGCATCCGCGAAGGCGTGGCCGGCGCGCGCACCTACGCGCTGAGGCGTGTGCTCGGCAAGATGATTCCGCTGGCCGTGCTGGTGATTCTCGCCGTGCTGGTCATGGCGCTGGGCTCGGCGATCCTGCCGTCGCGCGGCGTGCTGGTCCTGCTGCTGCTCGTGGCCGGCGCGCTGGCCGCGTTTCTCTGGCGTGCGTTCATCCAGGTGCATGCGCGGCTGCAGGCGACATTGCGTGACGTGATGCAGCCGTCCACTCCCGAAAGACACGGCGAAACGCCGCCGTGAACGTGTATATTTCTGGGCGTCGCGCGCACTGTCGCGGGCCGCTCGGGAGCGATTCCACGCATGGGTGTTTCGATGCGCCTGCAGCGCGCCGGGCAATGGCTGCGCCGGCAGAGCGAGATACTGCATCTGCTGGCGATCGGTGCGCCGCGCGAGCGGATCCTGACCGAGCTCGATACCTGGCTGCAGTCGGAGCTGGCCGGTGCGGCGCTGGCGCTCGCCGTCCAGGTCGAGGACCAGCCGTTCCACTGGCACGGCGACGGTGGCGCGGCGACGCTGCTGGACGCTGCGCTGCGGGCCGATCCTGAGCTGAGCCGGGCGCAGGGCCTGTATCCGCTGACGCCGGGGCCGGCAGGCCCCGGCGTGACGGAATGCTGGGTGGAGCCGCTGCACGACGTCGGCGGCCAGCGCACGGGACAGCTGCTGTTCGCCGCGGCCGGCAGCGATCTGGCGGCCCAGCCGCTGAGCCGCGTCGGCGCGACGATCGCCGAGCTCGTGTTCCAGCGCGACGTGGCCGTCACGCGGCTCGACCAGGGCCGCGAGTTGTATCGCTCACTGCTCGACAATCACCCCGACGCCGTGCTGCACGTGGCCGCCGACGGTCGCGTGTGCAGCGCCAACGCGACGGCGCAGCAGCTGTTCGGCGCCGAACTCGACGTACCCGAAGGCGCCGTCTTCGCCGCGCTGTTCGACGAGCTCACCCGGGCGGCGCTGGCCCTGCGCCTGCCGTCGGTGCTGCGCGGTCATGCCCAGTCGATGGAAGCGACCGCGCCGCGGCCCGGCGCACGGCCGCATGAGCTCGAACTGATCCTCGTGCCGCTGCGCGACCGCCTGCGCGCGAGCGGCCTGTTCGTGATCGCACGCGACATCACGCGCCTGCGCGCCGCCGAACGCGCGCTGCGCCGCACCTACGAGCAGTCGCTGCTGCGCCGCGATCAGCTGCTGGAGCTCAATGCCGTCGCCGTCGACACCGCCGCGATCGACAGCGTGCAGGGGCTTGCGCTGCAGCTGGCCCGTTCGATGGCGCACGTGGCCGGCCCGGACTTCGTACGCCTGAGCCTGCCGTCGACGGCCGACACGATCGCCGGTCACGACAACCTGCTCGTGCTGGCCCGGCCCGAGCTCGACGAACTCGCGCGCCGGCTGCCGATTGCGCTGCGCGCGCGGGCGCTGACCCAGCTGGAGCCGCAGCACGGCCGCTGGCGTCCCACTGATGCGACCGACGACGTTGCCGAGGGCGACTGGCTCGGCATGAGCCTGCGCGCCGACGACGGGCGCCTGATCGGCTCGCTGGAATGGTTCGCGCGCGAGCAGGGCGTGTTCGACGACGACGACGAGGTGCTGCAGCTGCAGTTCGCCCGGCTCGGCGTCAGCAACGTGCAGCGTGTCTGGCTGCATCGCGAGCTGCGCGAGGCCGAGCGCGGCATTGCGCATCAGCTCGCCTTCGTGCGCACGATGGCCGCCAGCGTCGGCGAAGGCCTCTATGCGATCGACCGCGACGGCCGCCTGACCTTCATGAATCCGGCCGCGAGCGAAATCCTCGGCTGGCGGCCCGAAGACCTGGCGAGCGGTCCCGCCGAGCATCGTTTCGCCGGCGAGGCCGCGATCGGCCCGGCTGCGCGTGCGATGCAGCAGGGCAGCCGCATTGCCGCGCATGCGGAATTCGTCGCACGCGACGGCCGCCGCGTGCCGGTCGATTTCGTCGCCTCGCCGCTGCAGCTGGACGGCGGCGCCGGCGGTGCCGTGGTCGTGTTCCACGACATCAGCGAGCGGCTGCTGGCCGAACAGGCGCGCGAGGAGCGCGACCGGTTCTTCGCCCTGTCGCTGGAGCTGTTCGTGATCGTCGATGTCGACGGGCGCCTGTCGCAGTTCAACGCGGCGACGACGCGGCTGCTCAAGCGCAGTGCCGAGGAGCTGCGCCGCAGCAGCTGGCGCGACCACGTGCATCCGGACGACCTGCCGACGACTGCGCAGGTGACGGAGCAGATCCGCGCCCAGGGCCGCATCGACGCGTTCGTGAACCGCTGGGTCGACGCCGACGGCGGCGAGCACTGGCTGGAATGGACCGCATCGCTGACGCCCGACCGGCGCATCTTCGCGGTCGCGCGCGACGTCACCGAGCGCCGGCGCTACGAGATCGAACTGGCGCATTTCGCGAGCCACGATCCGGTGACGGGTCTGCCGCGCATGGAGCAGGCCGAGGCATTCCTGGCCTCGTCGCTGGCCGCCGCCGCGTTGCGCGGCGGCCGCGTCACCGTGTCGTATCTGGATCTGGACCGCTTTCATCTGATCAACGAAGTGCGCGGCCATGCGACCGGCGACCAGGTGCTGCATGCGGTCGCGCGGCGCCTCGTCGAGGCGGTCGGCGAACGCGCGCAGGTCGCGCGCGTGGCCAGCGACGAATTCCTGATCGTGCGCGTCGACGACGGCGACGGACCCGACCAGCAGGAGCTCGGCGAGTCCTTGCGCCTGCTGATCGAGCAGCCGATCGCGCTCGGCGAGCAGCAGGTGCTGCTGACCTGCAGCGTCGGCGTGAGCTGCTTTCCGGAAAACGGCGCGACCGCGCGCGAACTCATGCAGCAGGCCGAGGCGGCCATGACCAAGGCCAAGGACGAGGGCCGCAACGCCGTGGCCTCGTTCTCCAACGAGCAGTCGCAGGCGCTCAAGGACCGGCGCGAACTCGGCGCCGGCCTGCGCGAGGCCATCGCCAACGACGAGCTCGTGCTGCATTTCCAGCCGCAGATCGGCGCCCACGACTGGCAGGTGCGCGGCGTCGAGGCGCTGGTGCGCTGGAACAGTCCGCAGCACGGCCTGCTGCCGCCGGGCCGTTTCATCCGCGTGGCCGAAGAGCTCGGCATGATCGTCGAGCTCGGCCAGTGGGTGCTGGAATCGGCCTGCCGCAAGGCGCGCGAGTGGCTCGACAGCGGCCTGGCCGACTTCACGGTCGCGATCAACGTGTCGGCATTGCAGCTGCAGCGGCCGGATTTCCTCGAACGCGTGCAGCGCGCGCTGGACGTGTCGCGGCTGCCGCCGCGCTATCTGGAGCTGGAACTGACCGAATCCATGGTCATGGCGCACGTGGAGCGCGTCATCGTCGCGATGCGCTCGCTCAAGGCGCTTGGCGTCAGCCTGTCGCTGGACGACTTCGGCTCGGGCTATTCCAGCCTGAACTACCTGCGCCGCTTTCCGATCGACAAGCTCAAGATCGACCAGTCGTTCGTGCGCGACATCATCACCGACCCGGGCTCGGCCGGCATCTGCCGCGCCGTGATCGCACTGGGCCACCAGCTCGGCATGACGGTGAGCGCCGAGGGCGTGGAGACCATCGGCCAGGCCGCATTCCTGCGCCGCAGCGAGTGCGATCAGTTCCAGGGCAATTACTTCTGCGTGCCGGTGCCCGAGGCGCAGGCCTTCGAGGTGCTGCGCCGGCGCTATCTGCGCCAGGAAAGCGACGAGGCCCAGGCCAGGACCGGCAGCGCCGAAACCCTGCTGCTGCTCGACGACGAGGAAAACGTGCTGCGCGCGCTCGTGCGCCTGCTGCGCCGCGACGGCTACACCATCGAGACCGCGACCAGCGCGCGTCAGGCGTTCGAGATCCTGGCGGCCCAGCCGGTCCAGGTCATCATTTCCGACCAGCGCATGCCCGACATCAGCGGCACCGAATTCCTCGGCCGGGTCAAGGATCTGTATCCCGACACGGTGCGCCTGATCCTCAGCGGCTACAGCGATTTCGCTTCGCTGACCGAAGCGATCAACCGCGGCGCGGTCTACCGCTACGTGGCCAAGCCCTGGGACGACGAGGAACTGCGCCGCATGGTGCGCGAGGCGTTCCGAATCGCCGCGGCGCGGTAGCCGCGGATTCGCGCCGCGCCGGTGCGGACGGCGCGCTACAGATCGTCCTCGTCGATATAGATCGCGCCGGTCTCGTCGCGCTCGATCCGGGTGATGCCCGGGTGTTCGCGCTCGAGCCGGCTCAGTTCGGCTGCGTGGCGTTCGAGCTGGCCGCGCTGCGAGCGCACGATGTCGGCCAGGCGCTGGTTTTCGAGAATGATCGCGCGATAGTGCAGCGCCTGCACGACGGCCATGCGCAGGTCGTTGTCGTCCCAGGGCTTGGGAATGAAGCGGAAGATGCGCGCCTGGTTCACCGCGCTGACGATGGCCTCCAGGTCGGCGTAGCCGCTCATCAGAATCCGCGCGACGTTGGGCTGGCGCTCGCCGATCTCGGCCAGCAGGTCCACGCCGCTGATGCGCGGCATGCGCAGGTCGGAAATGACGAGGTCGAAGTTCTCCTCGACCGCGAGCTGCAGCGCGTCCTCGGGGCTGTTGGCCGGATACAGCTCCAGGCGTTCGCCGTCGAGCAGGCTGGTCGGGATGTTGGCCAGATTGCGCCGCAGCGCGGTCAGGATGTTGGGCTCGTCGTCGACGATGAGAACGCGATACATGCGGGTTTCCTCGGGGGGCGGGCTCAGGTCTGCCGCTGCGGCAGGGTGATGCGGAAGGTCGTGCCGCGGCCGGGCTGGCTGTCGACCGCTATCTCGCCGTGATGCTTGCGCACGATGCCGTAGGAGATCGACAGTCCCAGGCCCGTGCCCTTGCCGACCGGCTTGGTCGTGAAGAACGGATCGAAGATGCGCTTGAGATTGTCCGGCGCGATGCCGCCGCCGTTGTCGGCGACCTCGATCCAGATGCGACCGTCCTCGCTGCCCGTGCGCACGACGATCTCGCCGCGCTGCTCGATGGCCTGGGCCGCGTTGACGAGGATGTTCACGAACACCTGGTTGATCTGCGACGGCAGGCATTCGACCAGCGGCAGGTTGCCGTATTCCTTGCGCACCTCGGCCTTGTACTTGAGCTCGTTCCAGACGATGCCGAGCGTGCTGTCCAGGCCGCGGTGTAGGTCATACAGCGACCAGGTCTCCAGCCGGTCCACGCGGGAGAAGTCGCGCAGGTCCTGCACGATGCGGCGCACGCGGTCGATGCCTTCGCGCGACTCGGCCAGCAGCGGCGGCAGGTCCTGCACGAGAAAGGCGAAGTCGATCGCGCGCTTGCGCTCGGCGACCTCGGCGCGGCGCTCGGCCGTGATCGGGCCGTTCATCGCAAGCACGGCGTCGTAGCACTCGATCAGGCCGAACAGGTTGTTGAGGTATTCCTGCAGGGTGCCGAGGTTGGAATGGACGTAGCCGATCGGGTTGTTGATCTCGTGGGCGATGCCGGCGGCGAGCTGGCCCAGCGAGGCCATCTTTTCCGACTGCACGAGCTGTTCCTGCACCGTGTTGAGCCGGGCCAGCGCGAGTTCGAGCTGCTGGTCGCCGCTGCTGGCGCCGGCGGCCGGTTCATAGTCCAGCAGCAGCACCAGCGCGCCGTCGCCGCCGGCCAGCGGCAGCACGGCCGAGCGCGACGGGGTATCGGAACGCGCATGTGCGATGAGCTCGCGCAGACGGCGTTCGGGATCGCCCCGGGCGCCGGCCAGATTCTCGGCCAGACGCAGCGCCGCCGGATTGGCGTGGGCGACGGCATCGCCGCGCAGCAGCACCAGCGGCTCGCTGATCGCGTTCAGGGCATCGTGCAGATGAGACTCGGCGGATGGCTGCATGACGCGTTCGGACCCTGGCTCCGGCGGGCGGCACCGGCATGGATTTTTCGCTATTTGTGCGCAAAAGGAAATGCGCCGACGGTCACGGGTGCTGCGACACGGGTCGCAGCGGCCGCAACCGGTTCGCGCACGGGCAGCGGTGTCCGCCACATCGGCCGGGGAACGGGACTGTCCGCCGCCGGACCGGGCGCGCAGGCCGCTTCCGCCGCCGGCCCCGCCGGGCGCGCCGGCAGTCGCTTCCGGTCCCGGCGGGCAGCTATACTCGGCGACTACGCACCCGGTGGGAGAAGCGGCCCAGGCCGCTGCCGAAGGCGCAACGCCCGTAATCGCTCAGGCTCCCATACCACCGCGCGCGAACACTCTGGAGAGACCGGCAGCGCCGGCGCCGAAGGGGCAAGAAGCGCAGGCTTCGAAACTCTCAGGCAAAAGGACAGAGGGGCGCCCCGACGTGCGGCATGCACGTCGCTTTCGGACGTTCCCAAACCATGAGCCAGAACCCCCGTCCCTCCCTGAGCCAGCTCGAGCAGCACGACGCCTTCATCGAACGCCACATCGGGCCGAACGACGCCGAAATCGCGCACATGCTCGGCGTGGTCGGCCAGCCCTCGCTGGAAGCGCTGACCGACGCCATCGTGCCGGCGTCGATCAAGTCCGCCGCACCGCTGGCGCTGCCGAGCCCGCTCAGCGAGGTCGAGGCGCTGGCCAAGATCCGCGCGATCGCCGGCCGCAACCAGGTGTTCCGCAGCTTCATCGGCCAGGGCTACTACGGCACCCACACGCCCAACGTCATCCTGCGCAACATTCTCGAGAACCCGGCCTGGTACACGGCCTATACGCCGTATCAGGCGGAGATCTCCCAGGGCCGCATGGAAGCCCTGATCAATTTCCAGACCCTCTGCGCCGACCTGACCGGCATGGAGATCGCCAACGCCTCGCTGCTCGACGAAGGCACGGCCGCGGCCGAAGCCATGACCCTGGCCAAGCGCTCGGCCAAGTCCAAGTCCGACACCTTCTTCGTCTCGCGCGGCGTGCATCCGCAGACCCTGGAGCTGCTGCGGACCCGCGCCGAGCCGCTGGGCATCGTGCTGCAGGTCGGCGATGACGCCGAGGCCGCCGCCGCCGACGTGTTCGGCGTGCTGCTGCAGTATCCGAACACCTACGGCCAGATCAGCGACTACGCCGCGCTGGCCGATGCCGTGCATGCGCGCGGCGGCCTGGTCGCGGTGGCGACCGACCTGCTGGCGCTGACCCTGATCGCCGCGCCGGGCGAGTGGGGCGCCGACATCGTCGTCGGCAACAGCCAGCGCTTCGGCGTGCCGTTCGGCTTCGGCGGCCCGCATGCGGCGTTCATGGCCTGCCGCGACGCCTACAAGCGCTCGATGCCGGGCCGCCTGATCGGCGTCTCGGTCGATGCCGAAGGCAAGCCGGCCTACCGCCTGACCCTGCAGACGCGCGAACAGCACATCCGCCGCGAGAAGGCGACGTCGAACATCTGCACGGCGCAGGTGCTGCTGGCCGTGATGGCCAGCATGTATGCGGTCTACCACGGTCCCGAAGGCCTGACCCGCATCGCCACGCGCGTGCACCGCTGCAGCGCGCTGCTGGCCGCGGCGCTGCGCAAGGCCGGCTTCACGGTAGGCCCGGATTTCTTCGACACCCTGCACGTGGTCGGCGTCGATGCCGCGGCCATCCATGCCAAGGCCGAGGCCGCACGCATCAACCTGCGCCGCATCGGCGCGGACAGCCTGGGCATCAGCCTCGACGAGACCGTCACGCGTGAGGACCTCGTCGCGCTGGCTGCGCTGTTCGGCGCGGAGCTCGGCGACATCGACGCGCTCGATGCGGCCACGCCGGACGCGCTGCCGGCCGGCCTGCGCCGCACGACGCCGTTCCTGCGCCACCCGGTGTTCAACACCCACCACAGCGAGCACGAACTGCTGCGCTACATGCGCGCGCTGGCCGACAAGGATCTGGCGATGGATCGCACGATGATCCCGCTCGGCAGCTGCACGATGAAGCTCAACGCCACGGCCGAGATGATTCCGGTCACCTGGCCGGAGTTCGCCAACATCCATCCGCTGGCGCCGGCCGCGCAGACGCAGGGCTACAAGGACCTCATAGACGGGCTGGAGCAGATGCTCGTCGAATGCACCGGCTACGACGCGGTCAGCCTGCAGCCGAACTCCGGCGCGCAGGGCGAATATGCCGGCCTGCTCGCGATCCGCGCCTATCACCGCTCGCGCGGCGAAGCGCATCGCGACGTCTGCCTGATTCCCGAATCGGCGCACGGCACGAACCCGGCTTCGGCGCAGATGTGCGGCATGCAGGTCGTCGTGACCAAGTGCGATGCGAACGGCAACGTCGACGTCGAGGACATCCGTCGCGCCGCCGAGAAATACAGCGAACGCCTCGCCGCGATCATGATCACGTACCCGTCGACCCACGGCGTGTTCGAGGAAGACGTCGTGCGCATCTGCGAGATCGTGCATGCGCACGGCGGCCAGGTGTACACCGACGGCGCGAACATGAACGCGCTGGTCGGTGTGGCCAAGCCCGGCAAGTGGGGCTCGGATGTGTCGCATCTGAACCTCCACAAGACCTTCTGCATTCCGCACGGCGGCGGCGGCCCGGGCGTGGGTCCCTGCGCAGTCAAGGCGCACCTCGCGCCGTTCCTGCCCGGCACGCTCGGCGCGGAGAATCCGGTCGGCATGGTCAGTGCGGCGAACTTCGGTTCGGCCTCGATCCTGCCGATCAGCTGGATGTACATCACCCTGATGGGCGCCAGCGGCCTGCGCAAGGCGACCCAGGTCGCGCTGCTCAACGCGAACTACATCGCCACGCGCCTCGCGCCGCACTACGAGACCCTGTACACCGGCCGCAACGGCCTCGTCGCGCACGAATGCATCCTCGACCTGCGCCCGCTCAAGGACGCGACCGGCGTCAGCGCCGAGGACGTCGCCAAGCGCCTGATCGACTTCGGCTTCCACGCACCGACCCTGAGCTTCCCGGTGGCCGGCACGCTGATGGTCGAACCGACCGAGTCCGAGTCGCAGCACGAGCTCGACCGCTTCATCGACGCGATGATCCAGATCCGCGAGGAAATCCGCGCGATCGCCGAGGGCAAGCTCGACCGCGAGGACAACCCGCTCAAGCATGCGCCGCACACGGCGACGGCGGTCTGCGGCAGCGAGTGGGCGCATGCCTATCCGCGCGAACTCGCCGCGTTCCCGCTGGCCACCTTGCGGCAGCAGAAGTACTGGCCGCCGGTCGCGCGCGTCGACAACGTCTACGGCGACAAGAACATCATGTGCGCCTGCATTCCGGTCGATGCGTACAAGGAAACGGCCGACGCCTGAGGCGTCGGGGTTTCCGGCAGGCGGGAAGCGGTGCCGCCGGGCGGCGGCACCGAGGCGAGTCCCGGGCTAGCCGTTCCGTTTCCGCGGGTCCTGCCGGTGTTCCGGCGCGCGCCGTTTCTGCGGCGTGCGGGGCCGTCGTGCCCGCCCGGTTCAGGGCTCAGAACTCCAGCCCGTCGGTGAACAGGCTGTCGCCCTTGAGCCGCGTGACCGTGTAGTCGAAGTCGCGCACGCCGTTCGGCAGGTTCTGCGTCCACAGCCGGGAGCCGGCGAGCACGATGCGCCCGTGGTCGAGGGTCAGGCCACCGGTCTCGTGGTTGGTCGGCTGGCCGCTGCCGGCGTTCGGATACGCGATCAGCGCGATCGACGAACTGCCGCCGCCGAGGCCGGAGGCGAACTGCGTATCCGGCTGGCCGCTGGCCGACAGTTGCACCACCCACTGCACGCGGCCCGGGTCCGCGTTCAGCGGCGCCGACGCCGTGGTGCCGGCGAGCAGGATGCCGCCGTCGCTGCGCACGCGCAGGTCGGTCAGACGCAGGTCCGGCAGGAAGCTGTTGTAGACGTTCACGCCGCTGCCGAAACCCGCGACATAACTGCCGCTGCTGTTGATGCGCGTCACGAGGTAGTTGTTGCTGACCGTGCCCGACACCGAACGCTCGGCTTCTCCCGCGACCAGGATGTTGCCGTCGGACGTCGCGGCCAGCGCGCGGGCGCGGTCCTGGTTGTCGCCGCCGAGGTTGTAGCCGATCGTGCGCAGGCCCTGGGTGCGCTGGGTACCGGCGCAGGCCGCCGTGTTCGGGCAGAACGTGGTGTCTTCCGAGCCGTTCAGCGCGCTGATCTTCGCGATCGCGAAATCGTTGCCGGCTTCGTCGGCCGCGTAGCCGGCCACGTAGAGCCAGTTGCCCTGCAGCAGCAGCGCCTCGGCGCCGTCGACGTCGCCGCCGGGATGGCTGGCGTCGATGTCGAACGCGATGAACGTGCTGCCGTTGCCGCTGAAGGTGCTCAGCGGGGCCGCATCGGGCGATGCGAGCTTCATGACGAGGAAGTCGTAGTCCGTCGCGCTGAGCTGCACCTGACCGGCCAGGTAGATCTGCCCGGCGCCGTCGACGGTCACGGCGCTGGCGGTGTCGGTACCGTCGGCGACGGCGTCGACCGGCAGCCGGCGGCAGCCGTCCGGCGCGATGTCGGTGTCCGGAAAGCCGTCGAGGTTGTAGCGGCAGACTACCGGGTCGTAGTCGAGCAGGGCGCCGCCGGGCTTGCGGCCATAGCCGGCCACGACGATGCGCCGGACCGGATCCAGCGCGACGCCGGTCACGGCCTGCAGCGGGGCCGTGCGCGCGATCTTGCCGCTGACGCCGAACGAGGTGTCGAGCGAGCCGTCGGGTTTGAACGCGGCCAGTCCGACCGCGCCCGCATCGACGTAGCCGATGACGAGGTAGCGGCCGTTGCGCGGATCGACGATGACCCGCTGGGCGAAATCGCCCCTGGCCGTGGTCAGGTCATAGGCCAGCGGCTGCAGGCCGTCGCCGCTGAAGCGCGGATCGGTATCGCCTTCCCGGGCGGTTGCGGCGGCGGCGACGGTCGCCAGCAGCGCCGCTGCAATACAGCGAAGCGGTTGCATGATGTCCTCCCCTCTGCGACGGCGCAGTGCCGTCTGCCGGGGGAAGGGATACGAAATAGCGGCCGGAATCGTGACAGCCCGCCGCCGGCCGGTTGCGGCCGAGCCGGGACCCGTCGGCCGTCAGCCCGCCGCGCGCCGCTCCACGCCCGCATGGCGGCGCTGGAAGCGCTGTGCCTTGGCGGTGTTGCCGCAGGTGGCCATGTCGCACCAGCGCCGGCGGCCGCTCTTGGAGGTGTCGAGGAATACCCAGCCGCAGTCGTGGCCGTCGCAGATGCGCAGCCGTGCGAACTCCGCTTCTTCGAGCAGCGCGATCGCGCGGATCGCCACGACGTGAGTGATCAGATCCAGCTGCGACAGCTGCGGCGTCCAGCTGCGCAGCGCACGGCCGTCGCTGCGGCGCAGCTGGGCCGCGGCGGCCGCGGCGGCGTAAGCCGCATGGATGCGCTGCAGGTCGGCCTCGGCCGGCGTGCGGCCGCGCAGCAGCGCGTACAGGGTCGAGCACAGCGCTTCGCGCAGCAGCTTGAGGCGGCCCAGCGCGGCGCGCGCCTTGGCCGGCGAGGCCGCGGCGAGGCGTCCCAGGGCGGCCAGGTCGCGCACGCCGAACGCGTCGTTGGCGCGCGCCCACTGCAGCAGCGCGGCGTAGTCGGGCAGCCGGTCCCGCGGCGCGCCGTCGCGCGCGGTCACGGTGTTGACCAGATCCAGTGCGAGGTCGCCGCCGATCAGATCGTCGGCGTGGAAGACGTGAGGCTCTATGCGCATGACTACCCCTGAAAGCCGGATTACGGGTTGAGAGACGGCGCCGACGCGCCGCTGCCTGTCGCTGACGCCGCGGCGCTCCCGGTGGCCGCGGCGACGGGATCGGATGCCGCGGCGTCGTCGCGCCAGCCGCCGCCGAGAGCGCGGATCAGCGCCACGCTCGCGCGCAGCTGGCGCGTGTCCAGATCCAGCGCCGCGCGCTGCGCGGCCAGCGCGACGGTCTGCGACTGCACGACTTCGAGATAACTGACTGCGCCTTCGCGATAGCGCGTCATCGCGAAATCCAGCGAGCGCCGCGCCGAGGCCACGGCCGATTCCTCGGCGTCGGCGGCGACCTTGTAGTGCTGCAGCAGGGCCAGGTTGTCCTCGACCTGCTGGAACGCGCCGAGCACGACGCCGCGGTAGCGCGCACCGGCCTCGTCGAGCGCGGCTTGCGCCTGCGCGGTCTGTGCGCGGCGCTTGCCGGCATCGAACAGATCCAGCAGCAGGCTGGGGCCTATGGCCCAGGCCGCGTTCGGCGCGCTGAGCCAGCCGCCGGGCTGATTGCTCTGATAGCCGAACGTCGCGCCGAGACTGATGGACGGGAACCAGGCCGCGCGCGCGATGCCGACCGTCGCATTGGCCGCGGCGACGCGGCGCTGCGCCGCGGCGATGTCGGGCCGGCGCTGCAGCAGGGTCGAGGGCAGGTCCAGCGGTATCACCGGCAGGCGGATGGCCGCATCTGACGCGGGCAGTGCGAACGCCGCCGGCGCCTCGCCGACCAGCGCGGCGATCGCATGTTCGGCCAGCGCGCGCTGGGCCTTGTTCTGCGCCGACTGCGAGCGTGCCATGTCGAGCTGGGTCTGCGCGCGTGCGACGTCCAGGCCCGAAGCGATGCCGGCGTCGCGGCGCTTCTGCGTCAATGCGACGGCCTTGTCGTAGGCGGCGACCGTGCCGTCGAGCAAGGCGGCCTGCTGGTCGAGTCCGCGCAGCACGATGTAGTCGTCGGCGAGTTCAGCCTGCAGGCTCAGGCGCGCCGATTCGAGATCGGCCGCGGCGGCGGCACTCGCGTGTTCGCCGGCGGCGACGCTGTTGCGGACGCGGCCCCAGAGATCGAGCTCGTAGCCGGCGCTCAGGCCCACGTCGTAGGACTCGTAGAAGCGCGGCAGCGCGTTGCCGCCCGGCGGACGTGTCGCCGACTGGCGCGCCCGCGCAGCGTCGGCGCTCAGGCCCAGGCTCGGAAACAGGCCCGAGCGCAGTTGATCGCCGTAGGCGCGCGCCTGTTCATAGCGCGCGAGCGCAGCGGCCAGGTCCGGGCTGCCGGCGAGCAGGCGCTGTTGCAGGCCATCGAGCTCGCGCTCGCCGTACAGGCCCCACCAGGCCGCACGCGGCAAGCCGTCGGCCGGTGCCGCAGCCGTCCACGGCGCCTGTTCCTTGTAGTGCTCGCCGGCGGCGATTTCGGGCAGCCGCAGCGGCGGCGTCAGCGAGCAGCCGGCCAGCGCCGTCGCGAGCACGGCGGCGACGGCGGCATTACGCAGGGCGCGATGATCAGTTCTTGCCATTGCCGGCCTTTCCTGCGGCGGCCGGCGCCGCGTTGTCGACGACATGCACCGTGTCGCCTTCGGCGACGCCGTCGGGCGGCGTCTCGATGACGCGATCCGCGGCGGCGAGGCCGGTCGCGATCTCCACGGTCTTGCCGAGATCGCGCGCGATCGTGACCGCCTTGAACGCGACCTTGTCGCCGCTGACGGTGGCCACGCGCAGGCCGGACTGATCGAAGATCAGCGCGCTGGCCGGTATGCGCAGCGCGGTGTCGTTCTGCGGCAGCGCGAAGCTCACGTTGGCATAGCCGCCGGGCAGCAGTTCGCCGCCGGCGTTGTCGACGCTGAGCTGGATCAGGGTCGTGCCGGTGGCGGCGTTGACCGCCTGCGAGAACGCCTCGACCTTGGCGGTGTAGTGCTGGCCCGGCCGCTCGGGCACGTCGATGCGCGCTTGGCTGTCGGCGGCGATGCTCGTCGCATAGCTCTGCGGCACGTTGACGTAGATGCGCAGGCGCGAGGTGTCGGAGACCACGAACAGTTCCGCGCCGGTGCCGCTGCCGTTGATCAGCGCGCCGACGTCGGTGTCGCGCGCGGTGACCACGCCGTCGAACGGCGCGACGATGCGCGTGAAATTCTCGGTGGCCTGCAGGCGTTCGACATTGGCGCGCGCGGCGTTGGCCAGCGCGCGCTTGGCCTTCAGGTCGCCGTTCTTCTCGTCGACTTCCTGCTGCGACACCGAGTCGGAACCGAGCATGGACTGCCAGCGCCTGGCCGTGGTCTCGGCGAGCGCGGCATTCGCCTCGGCGCTGGCCAGGTCGGCCCGGGCCTGCAGCAGCTGCTGCTGCACGTCGGGCGCTTCGATCTCGGCCAGCAGCTGGCCGGCCTTGACGCGCGCGCCGATGTCGACTTTCCAGCTCTTCAGATAGCCCGACACGCGCGCATGAATGGGCGCGCGGGAGTAGGCCTCGATGCGGCCCGGCAAGGCGAGCGCGGACGCTTCGCCGGCGGTGCCCGGCGTTACCACGCGCACGCTCGGTGCGGCCTGCGCCTGGGTCCATTCCTTGAGCCGGGCATGGCCCGAGGCGCGCGAACCGATGCCGAGCGCGACGACCAGCGCCGCGACGACGGCGGCGGCGGCGCCGGTGAGTTTGAGGCCGCGGCGCGGCGCGGTCGGATCAGACGGCATGAGGCTCTCCGGAAACGATGACGCGGTCGTCACGGCGGCGCTGCGCGCGGCCATGCACGATGCTGAAGACGACGGGTACGAAGACGAGGGTGGCGAACGTGGCGAAGATCAGGCCGCCGACGACGGCGCGGCCCAGCGGCGCGTTCTGCTCGCCGCCTTCGCCGAGGCCCAGCGCCATCGGCGCCATGCCGATGATCATGGCCAGCGCCGTCATCAGCACCGGACGGAAGCGCACGAAGCCGGCATCCAGCGCCGCGGCCGTCGCGTCGCCGAGCTGCTCCAGGCGTTCGCGCGCGAAACTGATGACGAGCACGCTGTTGGCCGTGGCCACGCCCATGCACATGATCGCGCCGGTCAGCGCCGGCACCGACAGGGTCGTGAACGTCGTGAACAGCATCCAGACGATGCCGGCCAGCGCCGCGGGCAGCGCGCTGATGATGACGAGCGGATCGCTCCAGGACTGGAAGTTCACCACGATCAGCAGATAGATCAGCACGATCGCGCCGACCAGACCGAGGAACAGGCCGGAGAAGGCCGAGTTCATCGTGCGCACCTGGCCCAGCAGATGCACCTGCACGCCCTTGGGCTGCTCGGCTGCGTGCGCGGCGACGATGCGCTGGATCTCCGCGGCGACGGCGCCGAGGTCGCGGCCCTGCGGCGTGGCGTAGATCTGCACCAGCGGCTGGATGTCGTACTGCGAAACCACGGCGCTGGCCGTGCCGCGCTCGATGCTGGCCACGCCGCCCAGCAGCTGCGGCGCGCGCGCGCCGGCGGAGGTCAGCGGCACGCTCATCAGAGCGGCTAGGGAATCCATGTCGTACTGCGGCGTCTGCATGACGATGGGGTATTGCACGCCGTTCTGCGGGTTGAGCCAGAACGTCGGCGCGACCTGGCTGGAGCCGGCGAGATTCACGACGAGGCTGTTGGTCACGTCGCGCTCGGTCATGCCGACGTACTGCGCGCGCGTGCGGTCGACGTCGACCTTGAACAGCGGTGCGGCGGCCGACTGCTGGATGCGTGCGTCGGCGACGCCGGGCACCTGGCGGATCTCGTGCAGCAGTTTCTGCGCATGGGCGTAGTTCGCCGCCGCATTCGGACCGCGGATCTGCAGGTCGATCGGCGCCGGCGCGCCGAAGTTGAGGATCTGCGTGACGATGTCGGCCGGCAGGAACGAGAAGGTCACGCCGGGGAAGCGTCGCGGCAATTCCTCGCGCAGCCGGCGCACGTATTCCTCGGTCGGCCGATGGCCTTCGCGCAGGCTGATCTGGATGTCGCCGTCCTGCGAGCCGATGGTGCCGGTGTTGTTGTAGGCGAGGTTGATGCCCGAGATCGGCATGCCGACGTTGTCGACCAGGGAGCCGAGTTCCGCGGGCGGAATGATCTCGCGTATGGCCTGCTGGATCTGCGCGAAGCGATTGGCCGTCTCCTCCACGCGCGTGCCGACCTGGGCGCGCGCATGCATGAGGATCTGGCCCGCGTCCACGCTCGGGAAGAAGTTGCGGCCGAGGAACGGCACGAGCAGGAACGAGGCCAGCACGACGGCGAGGAAGCCGGACACGAAGCCGCGCCGGTGCACGAGGGCCAGGCCGAGCAGGTCGCGGTAGCCTTCGCGGAACCGCTCGAAGCGCGCCTCGAAGCCGCGCTGGAAGCGCACGAGCGGATTGCCGCTGCGGCCCAGGGCCGTGTCGTTGCCGTGCAGGTCGGTGTGCGGCGCATGCGGCTTGAGCAGGTACTTGGCCATGGTCGGTACCAAGGTTCGCGACAGGATGAACGACCAGGTCATCGCGAACATCACGGCCAGCGCCATGGGCACGAACAGGAAGCGCGCCACCCCCTCGAGGAAGAACATCGGCACGAACACGATGCAGATGCACAGCAGCGAGACGAAGGCCGGCGTGACGATCTGCTGCGCGCCGTCGAGGATGGCGGTCTCGACGTCCTTGCCCTGTTCCAGGTGCCAGTTGATGTTCTCGATCGTGACGGTCGCGTCGTCGACGAGGATGCCGACGGCCAGCGCGAGCCCGCCGAGGGTCATGATGTTCAAGGTTTCGCCGAACGCGGCCAGGGTCGCGATCGCGCCGAGGATGGACAGCGGAATCGACACGGCGATGATCGCGGTGGAGCGCCAGCTGCCGAGGAACAGCAGGATCATCAGGCTGGTCAGCGCCGCGGCGATCAGTCCTTCCTTGGCCACGCCGCCGATCGCTGCACGCACGAACAGGGATTGGTCGCCGATCGGCTTGATCTCCAGGTCCTCGGGCAGGCCGGGCTTGATCGCCTCGGTCATCATTTTGATGCCGGCGATGATCGCCAGGGTCGAGGCCGATCCGTTCTTGAACACCGTCAGCAGCACCGAGCGGTTGCCGTCGACGTGGACGATGTTGCTCTGCGGCGGATTGCCGTCGCGCACGTTGGCCACGTCGCGTATGGTGACCATCGCGCCGTTGACCGTCTTGATCGGCATCTGCGCGATCGCGTCGAGATCCGACGGCGCGTTGTTGAGCTGTATCGTGTATTCGAAGCCGCCGATCTTCTGCGTGCCGACCGGCGTGATCAGGTTCTGCGCGGCCAGCGCGGTCGCCACGTCCTGGCCGGACAGGCCGCGTGCCTGCAGCGCGGCGGGATCGAGGTCGATCTGCACCTGGCGCGACTTGCCGCCGAAGGGAAACGGCACGGCCGCGCCGGGTACCGTGACCAGCCGCGTACGCACGTTGTTGACGCCCAGGTCGCCGAGCGTCTGCTCGCTCATGCCCTTGCCCGACAGGGCGAGCTGCAGGATCGGCACGGTCGACGCGTTGTAGTTGATGATCAGCGGCGGATTCACGCCCGGCGGCATCTGCCGCAGCAATGTCTGCGAGATCGCGGTGACCTGCGCGTTGGCCGTGTTGATGTCGACCGTCGGCTGGAAAAAGATCTTGATGACGCCGAAGCCGGTATAGGAGTTGGCCTCGATGTGCTCGATGTCGTTGACCGTCGTCGTCAGCGCGCGCTGGAACGGCGTGGTGATGCGGCCGGCCATCGCATCGGGCGGCAGGCCGGTGTATTGCCAGACCACGCTGATGACCGGGATGCGGATTTCCGGAAAGATGTCGGTCGGCGTGCGTAATGCCGCGAGCGGACCGATGAGCAGGAGCAGCAGCGCCAGGACGACGAAGGTATACGGGCGGCGCAGTGCGGTACGAACGATGCCGAGCATGGAGAACCGTGAGCGATGGTGCGCCGCACTAGTATGCGGCGCAGGTTCGAATACCAAGCCCGCGGCCGAATGAAGATTTTTTTAGGAACGACGAATGCACTCCGGCGTGACTGCGGTCGTCGCGCCGAAGCGTTGCTGCACATCGCCGTGACGAGGTGCGGGGATGTCGACCGCACGGCGCCCGGCGGCGCGGCTACGACCATGGTCTAGCCGCCGGGACACCGGTATCGGCGGTTTTGACGGTGAGTGATGGCACTTGCCTTGTCGCGCTGGCCGATGTGGCAGATCGTGCATGCGTGATCCGGCATCGGTCTGGCGGCCGAGCCGGTCAGTGGATGGCGCGAAAATAAAGCGGCGGGCTCTTGCGAGCCCGCCGCGGGTCCGGCGATGGCGCCGTGGTCGATGCTTACAGGGTTGGCAGCAGGCACCAGCCGCGCAGGGTGCCGGTATCGGCGCCGGCCGAGTCGATCGCGCGCAGGGTCCAGGTGCCGTTGAGCGGCTGGCCGACGAACGGCGTGAACGGATTGTTCGGCTTGTAGCTCGCGCCGGTGGTGTAGGCCGGCGTGCCGCTGCCGCAGTTGCTCTCCAGGGTCAGGGTCGCGGCGTTGTCGACGACGACGTTGCCGTTGTTGCCGCTGCAGCCGGAACTGCCGGTATTGCTCGCGTTGCCCGGACGCTGCATCAGGGTGACCGAGCTCGTGCCGTTGGACAGGATCAACGTGAGATCACCCATGTAGGTATGGGTGATGTCGAACGACAGGCGCAGGCCGGTCAGGGTGCCGCCGGCGGCGATGACCTGTGCGTCGCTGACGCCGGTCGCGTTGTTGTCCGGAATCGCCACGTTCGGCGTGCGGCAGTAGTTCGCGACCGCTGCGGCCGTGGTGAAGCCGGCCACGGCCGACGCCGTGCCGGCGCCGCAGCCGTTGCTGCCGGTCACGCGCCAGTAGTAGGTCGTGTTGTTCGCCAGTGCCGTCGTCGGCGTGTAGCTCGTGCCGGCGACGACCTGGTCGATGACCGTGCTCGCAAAGCTCGCGCTGGTCGACACCTGCAGACGGTAGCTGCTGGCGCCGGCGATCGCGCTCCAGCTGAAGGCCGGCGTCGTGCTCTGGCCGGTCGCACCATCGGCCGGCGCGCTCAAGGTGCCTGCGGGCGGCGCGCCGGCGGTCACGTTCAAATTGACGCTGGCCGTATGCGACAGCGCCGGCGAGGTCGACGTGCCGGTGACGACGAGGCCGTAGCTGCCGCTGGCCACGCCCGTGGTGTTGGCAATGGCCAGCGCGCTCGTCGCTGCGGGCACCGCCGGTACGACGGATGCCGGCGTGAACGTGCCGGTCGCGCTGCCGGGCAGGCCGGTGACGGACAGGGCGACCGGGCTTGCGAAGCCATTGAGGCTTTCGGCGCCGACCGTATAGCTCGCGTTCGACCCGGCGCAGACGTCGACCGAGGCCGGGCCGGCCGACAGGGTGAAGTCCGGCGTACTGGCGACCGGCTGGAAGTTGCCGGTCGCGGCCAGCGCGTATTTCTGCGGGCCGCTCGGCACGTTGATGCCGCGCACGCGCACCTGGTAGGTACCGGCGGCCGGACTCGCGAAGCTGATGCGGTGCACGTTGTTGCGGTTGTCGTAGTTGCTCGTCGCCGTGCTCTGGGTCGGGTTCGCGTTGTTGACGTTGACGCCGGACGGCAGCTTCTGCGTCCAGACGTCGCCGTTGGGCGCGACGACCTCCAGGCGCAGCGCATTCACGAGCGCCGGATTCGCGCCGACCGCCGCGGCCGCATCGGTCCAGGCCAGGGTGATGTTCAACGGCGTGCCGGCCGTGACGGTCAGGCTGTGCGTGTCCTGGCCGCCCGTGGCCAGGCCCGTCGGCGCGTCATGGATGTACAGACGGCTGCTGTCGCCGTTGAAATACAGCGCATTGTCCAGATGGATGCGGCCCCAGCCCTGGGCCTGGCCCGGACTGGTGCCGGCACCGGTGCCGCTCATGCTGCTCGCGCCGGAGATCAGGATGGCCTTGACCAGCGCGCCCGACGGGTTGGCGATCGCGTTCGCGGCGACCTTCTGCCCGGTCGGATAGAAACCGCGCTGCAGGTATTCGCGCACGAGCGCGGCGAGACCGGCCGCGGTCGGCGTGGCCATCGACGTGCCGCTCATCGTCGCCGTGCCGCAGGCGTTGCGCCCGGCCGAGACGATGCTGCTGCCCTGGGCCGTGATGTCGGGCTTGGTGCGGCTGTCGTTGGTCGGGCCGCGCGAGGAGAAGCTGGCCATGTTGTTGCCGGCCGTGCCGCGGCCGGTCGCGCCGACCGTGATGACGTTCTTGGCGTTGCCCGGGCTGCCGACGTTGTAGCCGTTGGCGCAGGCCGTCGCGTCGTTGCCGGCGGCGAACAGCATGACGAGATCGTTGTTGTCGCGCGTGACGTTGTCGGCATCGCGCGCCTGCGCGTCGTAGGTCACCGTGCAGCCGGAGATGCACTGGCCCAGGCTGTTGGTGCAGCCGCCGCCCCAGGAATTGCTGTGCAGGCGCGCACCGTTGTTGTAGGCGGTCTGCGCGGCGTGGTACGGGTTGCCGCCCTGGGTGTTCAGATAGGCGAGGTTGCCGCCGGATTCCTGCATGACGATCTTGGCGCCCGGCGCGGTGCCGTCGAGATCGGTGTTGCCGCCCGGCGTCGTGAAGTTCGTGCAGTCGACCGCGTTGGCCGGGTTCTGGCCGGCGATGGACCCGGCGACGTGCGTGCCGTGGCCGTGGTTGTCCTCCGGCGCGCTGCCGGCGAGGCCCGACCATTTGTAATAGGCGATGACCTTGCGCGCGGCGTTGTTCGGCGTTGCGATGGTCGGGCAGCTGGCACCCGAGGTGCAGACATTCACCGGCGGCGGCTGTGCCGCGTCGTTGAACGAGCAGTGCGCCATGTGGATGCCGGTGTCCAGCTCGCCGACGATCTGGCCGCAGCCGTAGATGCCGCGGTCGAACACCGGGCGCAGCGGCGAGGGCGAGTTGACGTTGCTCTGGTGCAGCCAGTCGGCCTGCGAGTTCATCAGATGCATGGGCCAGCGCAGGCCGACCGCGGCGACGCTCGGATCGGCCGCGAGCCGTTCCACCGCGGCGCGCAGGGTTGCGCGGTCGAAGCGCGCGAGCAGGCGCGTATCCGGACCGGCTTCGATGACGCCGCTGTAGCTCAGTCCCGGCGCGGCGGCGATCGCGTTCTGCGCCGCGGCGCGGTCCTCGCTGCGATTCAGGCTGATGACGAGTTCAGTGATGCCGGCCTGCTCGACGATGCCGCCGTCGTGGAGTTCGTTGGCCAGATTCAGATCGACCTTGAACGCCGGCAGGAACGGCCCGCTCCAGAGCAGGCCCGGGATCGCGCGGAGGTCCGGAGCGACCGCGCCGCGCACGATGTAGGCGTAGTGCGGCGCATAGCCGAGGATCTGCAGGCCACGGGCCTCGACCGCGGCGCGGTGCTGCGCGGTGATGGGTCCGTCGAACTTGAGCAGGCGCAGCGGTGAGTCCTTGTACAGATCCACATCGCCAAGCGCTTCGAGCGTTGGATTGGCCAGGAACACCTTGCCCGAGCAGACGTCCTGCTCGGCGCTGGAAAAGCTGACGAGGCAGCGCTCGTCGTTGCGGCGGGTAGTGCCCGGGTCGCTGCCCGGCAGGCGCTCGTCGGCGGCGCCGGCGGTGCCGGACAGGGCGACGAGAATGGCGATGAACAACGAGGTACGCATGGCGGAAGTTCCTTGAAGGCTACTGCTGCCCTGGCCGTGCCGGACCCCCGTGCGGCACGTTCAGCGGCGAGGAACCGGTGCCGGGAATCCGGACCGGAAACGAAGAGCGGTATGCCGACGGACGGGTTCGCTGCCGCCGGAATGCCGGCGCCCTGATGCGAACGGTCCCGCGCGACGCCTGCACACAGCGGGCGCAGCGATAAGGCGAGCGGGCGTACTCGGGGCGAGGCACCTCCAGGGTCATGGTGGGCGGCTTCCCCCATCGTCCGGCCGGGCCGGACGTCTACCGTCGCGCCTCCCCGCGCGGCCGGTCACAACACACTCGTGGTGGAGGGGCGTGGGAGCTCAGCGGCCGCGCGTTGCGCGGCCGCTGAGCGGGATTGAGAAACTGAAAAAAGCCGAAGCGCGGCGAACAAGGGATGGTTCGATCCGCTTGCTGCGATTTCCGGCTTGCGACGACGAAGCCGCATGCCCGGCACTCCGTGCGGCGGCATCGGGGAATATGTCGGAAATATATTTGTGAGTATTTGGGGCGGCGTGGGCGTCGGTAGCGCCAGCGGCGGCAGAGCCTGCACGGCTGTCCCGGTCCGTCACGGCTGCCCCATCCCCGCCCATGCCCGCGGCGGCGTCAACCGGTCACCGCAACAGTTGCTTGCAGCCGGGGCAATTCAGGCGGGTTCGGCGGAGACGGCCGGATGTGCGTTCCTCGCGAGCGCGGTGCATCAGACTCTCCCCGTCAACTCGCCCACCTTCCCGCCCAAGGGAGGACAGGGGGGATGGGGTGGCTTGCGCGGCCAGGAGGCTTCGCGAGGACCGGAAATGGCAGCGCCATCGCGGTCGAGCGCTCACCTTCTCCTGCGATTCCCGATTCTCCCTTCGCGCTTCCCGGCGCTATCCCATTCCCGCCGGCAGCGACTGCGCCGCCGCCGGCTCCGCCGCCCAGCACAGCAGCGAGACCTTCGCACCGCCGCCGTCGCATTCGGCGATCTCGAGGCGGAAGCTGTGCAGCTTGGCGATGGCCGTGACGATGGCCAGGCCCAGACCCTGGCCGGCCTCGCTCTGCGCGCTGGCGCCGCGGTAGAAGCGCTGCACGACGGCGGCGCGATCGCAGGCGCGGATGCCGGGGCCGTTGTCGATGACGTCGATGCGCGGGCCTTCGCGTTCCAGCGAGGTGCGCAGACGCACGCGGCCCTGCGGCGGGGTGAACTTGATCGCGTTGTCGACGAGGTTGGAGACGGCCTCGAACACCAGGTGCGGATCGCCGCGCAGTGGCGGCAGCGGTTCGGTCGCCTCCAGCGCGAACGTGATGCGCTTGTCCTCGGCCAGTGGCGTGTAGATTTCCACGACGTGACGCAGGGTCGCGGCGAGGTCGAAGTCGTCGAAGCCGGCGCGGCGGTGCAGGTCTTCGAGTTCGGAGATGCGCAGCAGGGCGCGGAAGCGGTCGAGCAGGGCATCGGCGTCGGCGATGGTGGCTTCGATCAGCGCCGCACGCGGGTCATCGGGTGCGGTCTCGCGCTGCAGGCCGTGCAGCTGCGCGCGCAGCCGCGTCAGCGGCGTGCGCAGATCGTGGGCGATGTTGTCGCAGACGCCCTTGACCTCGCCCATCAGGCGTTCGATCTCGTCGAGCATGCTGTTGACGATGCCGGCGAGCAGGTCCAGCTCGTCGCGCCGGGGCGACAGCGGCAGGCGCCGGCGCAGGTCGCCGCGCATGATCGGTTGCACTGCCGTTTCCATCTCGCGCAGGCGACGCAGCGGCCGGCGGCTCAACAACAGGGCGCCCAGCAGGCCCGGGATCACGACCAGCGGCAGGCTCCACAACATGGCGCGGTCGATGATGGCGCGCACCGTGTCGATGACGCTGGTGTCGCGCACGAACACCAGCAGTTCGCCGCTGGGCAGGTGCACGGCGATGCCGCGGGCGCGCACCGGATGATGGCCTTCCACGCGCTGCACGCCGTGTTCGAGCGGATGCACCTTGCCGTCCAGCGGCAACCCGGCGGGAATCTGCGCGAGATTGCCCAGCAGCAGCTTGCCCTGGGCGTCGAAAAGGCCGTGCGAGATCACGTCGCGCAGGTCCAGCGATTCGGTCACCGCCAGCGCCTCGGGCAGGCGCGCCCGGTCGATCTTCTGGAAGTATTCCGAGATGTGGTCGATCTTCAGGTCGACGACGTTGGACAGATAGCGCTGCGTGTCCCACTGGATCACGCCGATCAGCGCGATGCACCACAGCGCGAACAGGCCGCCGTAGACCAGCAGCAGGCGCGAAGTGCCGCTGCGCCAGAGATCAATGGGCTTCAAGCAGGTATCCCGAGCCGCGCACCGTGCGGATCAGCGCGATGCTGCCGGGTGTGTCGATCTTGCGGCGCAGGCGGCCGATGTGGACTTCGATGACGTTGGTGCCGGGGTCGAAGTGATAGCCCCAGACCGCTTCGAAGATCATCGTGCGGGTCAGGATCTGGCCTGACTGGCGCACGAGGAATTCGAGCAGGCGGAATTCGGTGGGCAGCAGCTCGAGCTCCACACCGCCGCGGCGCGCGACGCGCGCGATCAGGTCCAGCTCCAGATCGGCCACGCGCAGCGCGGTCTCGCGCGGGCCGCCGCCATGGCGGCGCAGCAGCACTTCGACGCGCGCGGCCATCTCGTCGGGGCTGAACGGCTTGGTCAGATAGTCGTCGCCGCCGGCGCGCAGGCCGCGTACGCGTTCGTCCACGTCCGACAGTGCGCTGATCATCAGCACCGGGGTCTGCACGCCGCCTTCGCGCAGGCGCGTGACGACGCTCAGCCCGTCGAGCTCCGGCAGCATGCGATCGAGAGTGATGACGTCGTAGTCGCCGTCGCGCGCGCGCTCGTAGCCGTCGCGACCGTTGGCGGTCCAGTCCACGGCGAGCCCGCGCCGCGTCAGTTCGGCAACGATTTCGCCGGCGGTCACGGTGTCGTCTTCGATGGTCAGGGCACGAGGCATGCGGTCGGGAGGCGGGGAGGACGCGCTATGGTCCACGGGGCGGCGGCGGGGTGCAAATTAAGCCCGGTTTAGGCGGGGGGAAGAGCCGGGAATGGGGAATCGGGAATCGTAGGAGCAGGGGCGACAGAAACCTTCAGCTTCCAATTCCGATTCCCCATTCCCCATTCCCGCGGCGACGGCAACGTCGCCGCTACCGCCGCACATCGAACCCCGCCTCGCCGAGCAGGGCTTCCACGCGCCCGGTGGCCAGGCACAGGAAATCGCCGGGTACGGAGTGCTTGAGACAGGCAGCAGCGAGGCCGAAGCGCAGGCTGTAGTCCTCGTCGCGGCCGGTGAGCAGGCCGTGCAGCACGCCGGCGGCGAAGGCGTCGCCGCCGCCGATGCGGTCGACGATGCCGTCCAGGCGCTGGGCCGGCAGTTGCCAGGCGCCGTCGCGCGTGAAGACGTGCGCGGCGAGGTCGTGACAGTCCACGCTGTGCTGCACGCGTCGCGTCGCGGCGATGCGACGCAACTGCGGAAACGCGCGGAAGGCCGCGGCGGCGGCGACAGGTTCGATCTCGGCGGCCGGCGCACCGCTGAAATCGCGCTGCAGCACCACGCCGATATCGCGATGATCGGCGAATACCGTGTCGGCCACGGCGAAGAGCTCGCTGAGGATCTGCGCCGGATCGCCGTCCCAGGCCTGCCACAGCTTGAGACGGAAATTGCCGTCGAAGACCACGTGCAGGCCGGCTGCGCGTGCGGCGCGTGCGGCGGCGATGGCCGCGTCGGCGCCGGCACGACCCAGCGCCGGCGTCACGCCGGACAGGTGCAGGAACTGCGCGCCGGCCAGCAGGG
This sequence comes from Lysobacteraceae bacterium SCN 69-320, assembly GCA_001725155.1. Lineage (GTDB taxonomy): Bacteria > Pseudomonadota > Gammaproteobacteria > Xanthomonadales > Rhodanobacteraceae > Tahibacter. The sequence goes on from MEFP01000006.1 coordinate 222,272, forward strand.
CCGGCCAGTCGTAGGTGTCGGCGGCGGCGCGCGCGAAGGCGGAATCGGCGCGGTCGTAAAGCACTTCGCTGGGCCGCTGCAACGCGCCGGTTTCGAGGAAGTACAGCCCCATGCGGCCCGGCGCGAAGCGCAGCCGCGCCGTGTCGACGCCGTGCCGGCGCAGCTCCGCGGCCGCGTTCCGGCCCAGGGCGTTGTCGGCGACCGTGCCGATGACGCCGGTCTTGTGGCCGAAGCCGGCCAGCGCGATCGCGACGTTGGCTTCGGCGCCGCCGACGTGGACCTGCAGTTGCGGCGACTGCAGCAGCAGTTCGCGGCCCGGGCTGGCAAGGCGCAGCAGCAGCTCGCCGAAACAGAGAATGCGCGTCGTCATGCCCGATCCTTGGCCGCCGGATGGCCCGTCCGCAAGAGGTTGGCCTTGACGGTGCGACGGAGCAGAACCAGGCCATGCTGCAGCGCATTGTCCCGCTCGCGGGGGGCGACAAGGCTTGAGGTCGATTTCAGTTGCAGCGAACAACTCGTTGAAAATAATGAATTCACGATAAGCGCTCCTGCGGTCTGTGGTGGCGGTCGCGACGTCGTTGTCACGGGCTGAGTACGTGTCATGGCTCGTCTTGTTGCTGCGTCGCGGTGTTTGCTAGGCTTCATGTCCACCGGTGTCATGAAGAACAAATAGCCGAAATTGATACCGGTGTCATCTTGCATGATCCGCACGCCGGTCGTGCGCACAGGCCTGCTTACAGGAGGGAGTAGACGTGGGAACCCGCATCAGCCGTACCGGTCGTCCGCTGCTGACAGCGCTTTCGGGCGCGATCCTGATTTCACTCTATGGCGCGCCGCCACGCCTCGCCGCGGCCGAGCCGGTGCAGCCCGATGCGGGCGCGGCAACCGAAGCGGAGTCCGCCGCGGCAACCGCCGATGCGGCAGCGCCGGCCGCCGGCGCCGATACCGATACGCTCGGCGAGATCGTCGTGACCTATCGCCAGAGCCTGGTCAAGGCGCTGGAGGCCAAGCGCGAGTTCACGACGCAGACCGACGTCATCATGGCCGAGGACATCGGCAAGTTCCCCGATCTGAATCTGGCCGAGTCGCTGCAGCGCATTCCCGGCATCTCCATCGCGCGCGATGCCGGCGAAGGACGCCAGATCTCCGTGCGCGGTCTGGGCCCGGACTTCACGCGCGTGCGCATCAACGGCATGGAAGGCCTGTCGACGACCGGCGGTACCGATTCCTCGGGTGGCAACAACCGCGGCCGCGGCTTCGATTTCAACGTGTTCGCCTCGGAGCTGTTCAACCGCATCGAGGTGCACAAGACCGCGTCGGCCGAAGTGCAGGAAGGCTCGCTCGGCGCGACGGTCGATCTGCACACGCCGCGGCCGTTCGATTTCGACCGCTTCACCTTCGTGAGTTCGGGCCAGCTCGGCTATAACGACCTGGCCGACGAAACCAACCCGCGCGCTTCGGCGCTGGTCAGCAACACCTTCTTCGACGGCCGTTTCGGCGCGCTGTTCTCGGTCGCCTACAGCGACCGTTCGCTGACCCAGGAAGGCGCGAGCACGGTGCGCTGGGACAACGGCCCGAGCAGCGGCGGCTTCAATCCGGCTTCGCCGTTCGCCGCGGCGAGTCTGCCGACCACCTTCCATCCGCGCATTCCGCGCTACGGTGTGCTGGAGCACGATCAGGAACGCCTGGGCATCACCGGCGCGCTGCAGTGGCAGGTCGGCGAACGCACCCTGGCCTCGCTCGACCTGCTCTATGCGGACTTCGATGCCAAGCGCACCGAGAATTTTCTCGAAGCCGTTTCCTTCAGCCGCAGCGGCGCCAGCGGCAAGCCGCAGACCCTCGTGCGCGACGGCGTGGTGTCGTCCAACGGCAACCTCGTCTACGGCCTGTTCGACGACGTCGATGTGCGCTCCGAATCGCGCTACGACGAACTGACCACGACGTTCAAGCAGGCCAACCTCAATCTCGACCACGAGTTCAGCGACAGCTTCCGCATGAACGCGCTGATCGGCCACTCGCGCTCGGACTTCGACAATCCGATCCAGACCACGATCACGCTCGATCGCGCGAACACCGACGGCTATTCCTGGGACTACCGCGGCAACGACCGCCTGCCGGCGATCAACTACGGCTTCGACGTGCGCGACCCGGCCAACTGGAACTTCGCCAACGGCCTGTCGGAAATCCGCCTGCGCCCGAACGCGACGGCCAACCTGTTCACCAACCAGCAGCTCAACTTCGCCTGGGAGGCCGCGCCCTCTTTCACGCTCAAGGGCGGCGCCGACTTCAAGGCCTACAAGTTCTCCACGTTCGAGGCGCGCCGCGCATCCGAAGTCAGTGTGCCGAACCTGCCGGCCGGTACCTCGCTTTCGGATCTCACGCGCCTGCTCGTGTTCGGCAACAATCTGGATCTTCCGCCCGGCGCGGACACGTCGTTCCTGATTCCCGACATCGACGCGTTCGCGCGCCTGTTCAGCATCTACAGCGGGCAGGGCACGTTCACCGTGTCGCCGTCGGCATCGGGTGCGATCGGCAACAACCGCAGCGTCAAGGAACGCGACCGCGGCGGCTGGCTGCAGGGCGATTTCGAGACCAGCACCTTCGGCATTCCGCTGCGCGGCAACGTCGGCCTGCGCTACGTCAGGACCGAGCAGGCATCGACCGGCTTCGCCGTGATCAACAGCCGGCCCACCTTGACCACGGTCGAGCGCCAATACAGCGACACCTTGCCGTCGATGAATCTGGCCTGGGATCTCAACGACGATCTGGTGCTGCGCTTCGGCGCGGCCAAGGTCATGTCGCGGCCGGGTCTGGGCAACCTGACGCCGGGCGTCAGCGTCAGCGTCAGCGGCGGCAACCGCGTCGTGACCGGCGGCGATCCGTTCCTCGATCCGTTCCGCGCCAAGACCTTCGATCTGGGCCTCGAATGGTATTTCGCGCCGGAGTCGGTGCTCGGCGCGGCGGTGTTCTACAAGGACATCGAATCCTTCGTGCAGACCTCGCGCGAGACGCGGCCCTTCAATACCTCGGGCCTGCCGGTCAGCCTGCTCGAAGGCACCGGCGCGTCGCCGACTGACGACTTCCAGTTCAACATCCCGGTCAACACGCCGGGCGGCAAGCTGCGCGGCGTGGAGCTGTCCTACCAGCAGCCGTTCACGTTCCTGCCGGGCTTCTGGAGCCATTTCGGCACCATCCTCAACTACACCTACGTCGACTCCAAGATCCAGTACGTGACGTCGACCGGCGCGAACTCGCTGAAGACCGATCTGACCGGCCTGTCGAAGAACGCCTACAACGCGACCCTGTATTTCGAGAAAGACCGCTTCAGCGCGCGTCTGTCGACGGCCTATCGCAACGGCTATCTGACCACGGTGCCGGGCCGCAACAACAACGACATCGAAGGCACCAGGGGCACGACGAACGTGGACTTCCTCGCGACCTGGAAGATGAACGAGCACCTGGAGTTCACCCTGGAGGCGGTCAACCTCACCGACGAATACAACGACCAGTGGGTCAGTTCATCCGGCGACCGCAGCTCGGTCTACGACCATACCGGCCGCGAGTTCTTCATCGGTGTGCGTCTGCGCAACTGACCCTTGCGGCCGGCACGCGGCGCGGCAGCGCATCGCCGCGTCCGCGCGGCGCATGCGCGCGGGCGCGTTCGCATGAGCCACGGCCTGCCGTCGCGGCGGCGGTTCCTGCTGCAGGCGTCGCTCGCGTCGCTGTCACTGCCGGGCTGCTTCGTACGGCGCGGGGCCGAACCGTTCGACGCGGTCGTCGCGCACGGCCCTGTCGCCTGGGACGGTCCGCGCCATGCCAGTCTCGCCGCGGCCATCGCCGCGGCGCCGGCGACCGGTATGCGACCGTTCCGCATCGCGGTCGGCGAGGGCGTCTGGAACGAGAAGCTCGTCGTCGACAGACCCAACGTGCAGCTGATCGGCGCGCATCGCAGCCGTTGCCGCATCGGTTCCGACCGCGCTGCCGGGCATCGCCGCGACGACGGCGAGCCCTGGGGCACCTGGGGCTGCGCCAGCGTGATCGTGCGCGCGCCGGGCTTTCGCGCGCGCGGGCTCACGTTCGAAAACCGCTTCGACTATCGCGCTCATCTGGTCCGTCCCGCGCTCGAGACCGCCGGCGCCAACGGCGCCCAGGCCGTCGCGCTGATGTTCGACGCCGGCTCCGACCGCGCGCTGATCGAAGACTGCGACATCGACGGTCATCAGGACACCTTGTTCGCCGAATCCGGCCGCAGCTGGCTGCGCCGCTGCCGCGTGCGCGGCAGCGTGGATTTCGTGTTCGGCGCCGGCGAGTGCGTGCTCGACGACTGCGCGCTCGTATCGCGTTTCCGCCCCGGCAAGGAACGCCAGGGCTATCTGACGGCGCCGTCGACACTGGCGCGGCATCCGCACGGCCTGCTGCTGCGCCGCTGCAACCTGCTGCGCGAAGCCGAAGTTCCCGACGCGAGCGTCGCGCTCGGTCGTCCCTGGCGGCCGACGCGTACGTTCGCCGACGGCCGCTACGGCGATCCCGCGGTACGCAGCAGTGCCGTCTTCGTCGACTGCTGGATGGATGCGCATATCGACGCCAACGGCTGGGATGCCATGCAGTACACCGCCCGCGACGGCAGCCGCGTCACGTTCGCGCCGCGGGAGGCCCGCTTCGCCGAGGCCGGCAGCCGCGGGCCCGGCGCCTTGCGCAGCGAAGCGCGGCCGCAGCTCGATGCGGCCGAGGCGCAGAAGCTGCGGCGCTATCAGCCGTTTCGATAGGTTCCGGGTGTGGGGTGGAGCGCCGCCTGGATTTCCGGCAGCGACGGTGCGGCGGCGGGGACGGGGCGGTGGCGGGATTTATCAGATCGTTGAATATTAGTCGTGAAATTCAATTTTTGGCCTGGCTGTTCACGGCTCGTACCGTGCGAATCAGAGGCCCACAGCCGTGCAAGCCAGACGAGCACGGCAACCCCATCCCCACCCATACCCTCCCCTTGAAGGGGAGGGCTTGATCGGGCCAGCTCGAAGGGAAGGGCTTGATCGGGCCAGCTCGAAGGGGAGGGCTTGATCGGGCCAGCTCGAAGGGAATGGCTTGATCGGGTCAGCTCGAAGGGATTGGCTTGATCGGGTCAGCTCGAAGGGATTGGCTTGAATCAGGAACTTCGCAAGCGCGGCGCATCAAACCCTCGGCTTTTTTCCGGCCCGCATGAGGAACACGCTGCCTCAGACTGATTCGCGCTCTGCGCAGACGCGGCGCAGAAAACCCTCCCCTTCAAGGGGAGGGTAGGGGTGGGGATGGGGTTGCTTCAGGCGAGTGAATGGAAGCGCAAATGTCGGGAAACGTCATAGGATCAGGGAACTGCCCAAAACAGCGCGGTATTCGGTTCTTGCCATCGCTCCGGGCACCCGGTTTTCAGCATCGAATCGACGCAGACGGACCGCTCGGCCCATGCCCAGCCTGCCGGAAGAAGCGCCATGGGAAGCCGCGGAATCGTCGGTAACAAGGGGCTTTCCGATACGGTTCTTTGTTGAATATCGTTAGGAATATTCAATGGTTGGACACGGCCCCGAAACCCCGCAATCCGCTACTTCGGCCGCCGCTTCGCCGGAAAGCCGGCCTTCGGCATCAACGTGTCCATATCCCATTCGCTGTCGACGAACGCGCGGTAGGTGGCCGAGTCGGTCGGATAGCCGCCGACGTCGGATTCGCTGTCGATGATGCGGCCGCGGCCTTCGGCCGTGTCGGCGACGATGCGCGCATCGGTTGCGTCGCGGTCCCAGGGGCGTGCACCGACGTCCTCGAGCACGGCGTCCTGCACGGCGTCGGCCGGCAGCGGCGTCACGCCGTAGGGCAGGGGCGGCGCGCTCTTGAGCAGATTCCATGTGGCCGACGTCGTCGTATAGCGGCCCAGCGGCGGCAGCGGGCGGCCCAGACGATCGACCGCGACATTGTCGTGCAGATAGAGGTCGACGTCGCCGGAGCCGCCGAGCATGAACAGCGCGACGTCCTCGGGCGTGGACGGGCCCGCCCGCAGCACGTTGCCGATCAGGCCGAGCCGGCCGGTCTGGCGCGCATGGTCGCCCCATTCCTCGCGGATCAGGTTGTAGTGCACGGCGCGCGGGCCCGGGTCGTAGATGAGGTTGTTGATCATGAGGCCGCGCGCGCCGCCCTTGAACAGCGCGCTGCGCTCGTAGTTGTGCGCGTAGAGATTGCCGACGATGAGGATGTCGCTGACGTTGTCGTGGATCAGCGATCCCTTGGAATGCTCGCCCTTGGCGTGGGTGGAATGCGCCAGGCCTTCGGCGATCAGGTTGTTGCTGAAGGTGATCCGGTGCGAGACCGACTCGCGCCAGGCGTCGGGGCTGTCGCCGATGAAGCGCGCGCCGGAGGCCGACAGGTTCTCGTCGGTGGCCCAGCTCAGGCTGCAATGGTCGACGATGACGTCGTGCGCGCCGGTCATCGTCGACAGCGCATCGACGTCCCAGCGGCCGCCCTTGTGTACGCCGGCCTCGCCGGGACGGATGCGGATATGGCGCAGCACGACGTCGTGGGTCGCGACGTCGATGCCGCCGCGTATCAGGGTGATGCCGGGCGAGGGCGCGGTCTGGCCGGCGACGGTCAGGAACGGTTCGCTGATCGTGACTTCGCGGCGATCCAGATCAATGACGCCGCCGACTTCGAATACGACGATGCGTGGTCCCGGCGTGTTCAGCGCTTCGAGCAGGGAGCCCGGGCCGCTGGCCTTGAGCGTGGTCACGCGCAGCAGCTTGCCGCCGCGGCCACCCGGCGTATGCGCGGCCCAGCCCTGGGCACCCGGGAATGCCGGTACGGCGGTCGTCGTTGAGCCCGCCGTTGCCAGGCGTTTTGCCGGTGCGGCGGTCGTCGGCGCGGCGAGGCCGGCGGCGGCGGTCAGGCAGAGCAGGGCCAGCGCGGCCAGCGCGCCGCGCGGGCGGCCGGTGAGGGCGGGGAATCGGAATGCCGGCATCACGGTCGGGTCTCCAGGCGAGTCGGGATTGAACCCGAAATGCCGCGTCGGGTACGAGTCGCATTGTAAATGACACCGGTTTCCTTTATACAAGCCCTGCGCCGTCTTCGGTGCCGCGCGGAGTGCCGGCGGCACCGACTGGGCCGCTCTTCGATGAGGTCAGGCATGAGCAATCCGCTGCCCGCCAGCGAAAATCCGTCCGAAACCATTGCCCGGCGCCTGATCGCCGCGCGTCTGGCTGCGCAGTCGCTGCCGGCGTTTCCGGGCGCGCTGCCGGCCAACCTCGAGGATGCCTATCGGTGTCAGGACGCGGCGATCGCGCGCTGGCCGGCGCCGGTTGCCGGCTGGAAGGTCGGCTATATCGCGCCGGAGCGGCGTGACGACGGCGGCGATCCGCGTCTGGTCGGGCCGATCTTCGCCGGCCGCATCCAGGTGCTTGCCGATGCCGAAGGCGAGTTCCCCGTGATCGCTGGCGGCTTCGCCGCGATCGAGGCCGAGTTCGTGTTCCGGCTCGCGCGCGACCTCGCGCCGCGCGCGCAGGCATGGACCGCGGAGCAGGCCGCTGCCGAAGTCGCCGCACTGCATGTTGGCATGGAACTGGCCGGCAGTCCGCTCGCGGCGATCAACGACCTGGGGCCCTGCGCGGTCGTCGCCGACTGCGGCAACAACGCCGGCCTGCTGCTGGGGCCGGCCATCGCCAGCTGGCAGGATTGCGCGATGGACACCTTGACGTGCACGGCCTGGATAGATGGCGAACTCGTCGGCCGCGGCGGCGCCGCTACGCTGGCCGGCGGCCCGTTGACCGCACTCGCCTTCGCGCTGTCGCGCAATGCGCGCTGCGGCCGCCACCTGCGTGCCGGCGACTACATCACCACGGGCGCAGCGACCGGCATCCACGACATCCGCGCCGGTCAGCGCGCCGTCGTCGATTTCGGCGCGTACGGACGCGTGCATTGCCGCGCCGTGACGGCGGCCGGGAGTGCGACATGAGCACGCGACGGCAATTTCTCGGCGCTGCGGCGCTGGCTCTGGGGTCCGCGGCCGGCGCGCTGCGCGCGGCGGGACGCATCGAACTGGCTGCGACCGACGTGCACGTGCGCGGCTATCCGACCGTCGAGGCCCTGCGCTGGATCGGCGAAACCCTGGAGCGCGAGACCGAAGGCCGCGTCGGCCTGCGCCTGTATCACTCCGGTCAGCTGGGCCGCGAATCGGATCTGATCGACCTCGCGCGCTTCGGCGCGATCGACATCGCGCGCGTGAACATGGCCGCGCTGAACAATCCGTTCCCGGCCACGCGCATCCTCTGCCTGCCTTACGTGTTCGACGATACGGCGCACATGCGCCGCTCGCTCGACGGCGCGGTCGGTCAGGACATACTCGCGAAATTCGCCGGACGCGATCTCGTCGGCCTTGCGTTCTACGATTCCGGTGCGCGCTGCATCTACAACACCAAGCGGCCCATCGTGCAGCCCGGCGACCTGCACGGCCTGAAGATCCGCGTGCCGCCGTCGGACATCTTCATGCATCTGATCCGCGTGCTCGGCGCGAACCCGACGCCGCTGCCATACGGCGAGGTCTATTCGGCGCTGCAGACGCATCTGATCGACGGCGCCGAGAACAACTGGCAGAGCTTCCACACGACGCGGCAGTTCGAAGCCGCGCGGTTCTGGTCCTCCAGCGGGCATTCGTACTCGCCCGAGGCGCTGCTGATGTCGCGCCGGCGCTTCGAGCTGCTGCGGCCCGACGATCGCGAACGCCTGCTCGACGTTGCGCGGCGCTCGGTGGGCTACATGCGTTCGCTGTGGGACGAATCCGAAGCCGCGTCGCGCGACTACGTGCTGAGCCACGGCGTCACGGCGAACGAGGTCGACCGCGCCGCGTTCGAGCGCGCCGCGGCGCCGGTGGTCGCGCGCTATCGCGAGGACGGCGAGGTCGACCGCTACTGGCGCGGCATACGCGCGCTGTCCGGTACGGGCTGAGGTACGGCCCCGATCCGCGCGGCCGCACATCGGGCCCATCGACGACAACGACACGAGCCGCGTCCACGCGGCCGGCAGAAGGGAGCAGGCATGCATTCCAGTGAAAGCGAAACCGGTCTGTTGCCGCGCGGTGCGCGCGCGGCGCTGCTGGTCGCCGGCCTGGCGCTGGTCAGTCTGGCCGCGGTCCAGGCCTGGCAGGTCATCGCACGCTATGTGCTCAACGACTCGCCGGGCTGGACCGAACCGCTGGCGCTGCTGCTGCTCAACACGGCCATGAGCCTGGGCGCCGCCGCGGCCGTGCAGCAGCGCGCGCATTTCGGTTTTCCGCTGCTCGTCCACCTGGCGCCGCCGCGGCTGCGCCGGCTGCTCGAAGCGTTTTCCTCGCTGGTCGTACTCGGCCTCGGCGGCGTGCTCGCGGTAGGCGGCGTCAGCTTGCTGCTCGACGGCTGGAACGTGCGCCTGGCCGGCACCGTGCTGCCGCAGGGCCTGATGTTCCTGCCGCTGACCGTGGGCGGCGCATTGATGGCGTTCTTCGCGGTTGCCGAATTGTTCCTGCCGCGCCGCGCGGCGGTGGAGTCGCGCTGATGGCCGCGACCCTGCTGTTCGGCGCCTTCCTGCTGTTGTTGCTCGCCGGCGTTCCGGTGGCTTTCTCGCTGCTCGGCGCTTCGCTGGCGACCCTGCTGTACATCGGCATGCCGGCACTCGTGCTCGTGCAGCAGACCGTATCGGGTGCGAGCGCCGCGTCGCTGATCGCGATTCCGTTGTTCATCTTCGCCGGCGAGATCATGCTGCGCGGCGGCATCTCCGAGCGGCTGATCGCACTGGCGAGTTCGCTGGTCGGCCATCTGCGCGGCGGGCTCGGCCAGGTCAGCGTGCTGTCGTCGCTGTTCTTCGGCGGCGTGTCGGGCTCGGCCATCGCCGACGTCTCGGCCATCGGCGGCGCGATGATCCCGCAGATGGTGCAGCGCGGCTTCGATCGCGACTTCGCCGTCAACGTGACGATGACCGCGGCGCTGGTCGCGCTGCTGGTGCCGCCGTCGCACAACCTGATTCTGTACTCGGCGGCAGCCGGCGGCGGCATCTCGATCGCCGACCTGTTCGCCGCCGGCGTGATCCCGGCCCTGCTGATGACCGCGACGGTGATGCTGACGGCCTGGCTGCTCGCGCGCCGGCGCGGCTATGCGGTCGAGGCGTTTCCGGGCTTCGCCATCGTGCTGCGCCGCTTCGCCGCGGCGTTGCCGGGCCTGCTGCTCGTCGCACTGATCTTCGTCGGCATCCGTGCCGGCGTGTTCACGGCGGTGGAGAGCGCCGCGATCGCGGTCTGCTACGCGCTGTTCGTGACGGCCGTGCTGTATCGCCAGGTCTCGCGCAGCGATTTCGTCGCCACGATGCTGCATGCGGCGCGCACGACCGGCATGATCCTGTTCGTGATCGCCTCGGCCGCCTGCTTCGGCTGGCTGCTGGCCTATCTGCAGGTGCCCGCAGCCGCGGTGGAACTGCTGACCGGTCTCGACGTCGGGCGTCACCTGCTGTTGCTGCTGATGATCCTGATCCTGCTCGCGCTGGGCACGTTCATGGACCTCGCGCCGCTGATCATCATCTGCACGCCGATCTTCCTGCCGGTGGCCAAGGCCATCGGCGTTGATCCGGTGCATTTCGGTGTGATCCTCATCCTCAAGGGCGGCATAGGCCTGATCACGCCGCCGCTGGGCTCGGTGCTGTTCGTCGGTACGGCCATCGGCAAGATCAGCATCGGCGAGGCCCTGCGTTCGATCTGGCCGTTCTATCTGGCTTCGCTGGCCATGCTGCTGCTGGTCGCCTTCGTTCCGGAGCTGTCGCTGTGGCTGCCGCGCGTGCTCAAGTAAGGCTCGGCAGGCCCGTGCAGCGAGTTTTTCGGCGACCCTTGCCGCGCCGTCCGCGTGCGCGGGCGTGCGACGCGCCGGCGTGATGGCTAGCCGGGATGCGGAACACTAGAATCGGCGCTGCCCGCCACGGACTGGATGGATCCGCATGACCCGACGCTCCCGCGACGCGAGCAGCGCAAAGCCCGCCGCCATCAGCGGCGGCGGCACGATCAACGACATCGCGCGTCTTGCCGGCGTATCCAAGAAGACCGTTTCGCGCGTGATCAACCGTTCGCCGCTGGTGCAGCAGGAAACCCGCGAGAAGATCGAGGCGCTGATCCGTGAAGTCGGCTACGTGCCCGATCCGATGGCGCGCGGGCTCGCGTTCCGCAAGTCGTTCCTGATCGGCATGGTCTACGACAACCCGAACGCGCAATACATCGTCAACATGCAGGAAGGCGCGCTGGCGAGTATGCGCGGCACGGGCTTCGAACTCGTCGTGCATCCCTGCGACAGCAAGAGCGACGACTACATCGAAGGCGTGCGCCAGTTCGTGCTGCAGCACCGCCTGCACGGCGTCATCCTCGTGCCGCGCGTGTCCGAGGACGGCGCGCTCGTGGACATGCTGCGGCAGGCCGGCTGCCGTTATGCGCGCATCGCTGCGGTCTCGCTGGACGAGCCCGCGCGCATGATCGCGACGAACGACCGGCTCGGCGCGGTCGAGGTGGCGAACTACCTGGAATCCCTGGGCCACCGCCGCATCGGCCTGATCACCGGTCCGCAGCGCTATCTGTCGACGCGCGAACGCGGTGCGGGCTTCATGCAGGCGCTGGCCCGGCGCGGCATCGAGCTGCCGCCCGAACACATCGTCGAAGGCGGCTATACCTTCGAATCCGGCGTGGCCTGCGCCGAGCGCCTGCTCGCGCTGGACCCGCGGCCCACGGCGATATTCACGCTCAACGACGAGATGGCCGCCGGCGTCTACAAGGCCGCGTTCAAGATGGGACTGTCGGTTCCCGACGATCTGTCCGTGGTCGGCTTCGACGACTCGCCGCTGGCCGCGCGCCTGTGGCCTTCGCTGAGCTCGGTGCGTCTGCCGATCCGCGACATGGGCGCGTTCGCCGCGGCGATGCTGCTGGCCGACGAGGACGCCGGCACGCGCGCCGCGCCGGTCATCGCGCCGCATCTCGTCGCGCGCGAGTCCTGCCAGCCGCCGCGTGGCTGAAACCGGCCGGCACCGACGAACGGCGCGCCGGTCACAGGTCTTCCATGCGCAGGTCGCTCAGCGTCTCGATCGGGTTGGTCAGGCGTACGCGCAACGACAGGTCGGTGCGCGAATCGGCATGATCGAGCGCCTCGGCGAGGCTGATCCGGCCTGCCGCATAGAGGCGATACAGCGCTTCGTCGAAAGTCTGCATGCCGATGTTGACTCCCTGCTTCATGGCGTCCTTGAGCTGGTCGATCTCGCCCTTCTCGATGAGGTCGGCCACGTAGGCCGTGTGCAGCAGCAGCTCCACGGCCGGCACGCGCTTGCCGTCGAGCGCCTTGACCAGGCGCATGGCGACGACGGCCTGCAGGTTCAGCGACAGGTCGATCAGCAGCTGGTGGCGGGCTGAGTCAGGAAAGAAGTTGATGATGCGATCGAGGGTCTGGTTGGCGTTGTTGGCATGCAGGGTCGACAGGCAGAGGTGGCCGGTCTCGGCGTAGGCGATCGCATGCTTCATGGTCTCGCGGTCGCGGATCTCGCCGATCAGGATCACGTCGGGCGCCTCGCGCATCGCGTTCTTCAGCGCGTTCTCGTAGGACAGCGTGTCCAGGCCGATTTCGCGCTGGTCGACGACCGACTTGTCGTGGCGGTGGATGAATTCGATCGGCTCCTCGATGGTCAGGATGTGCCCGGTGCGATGATGGTTGCGGTAGTCGATCATCGACGCCAGCGTGGTCGACTTGCCCGAGCCGGTGCTGCCGACGACGAGCACGAGTCCGCGCGGCAGCATGATCAGGTCCTTGAGCTTGGGCGGCAGCGACAACTGTTCCAGCGACGGGATGTCGCTGCTGATGTAGCGCACCGCGATCGCGACGGTGTCGCGCTGCCGGTAGATGTTGATGCGGAAGCGGCTGCCGTCGGCCAGCGCGACGGCCAGGTTCATTTCCAGGGTCGCCTCGTATTCCTTCTGCTGCTTCTCGCTCATGATCGAATAGGCCATGCCGCGCACGTCCTCGGCGGCCAGCGGGACCTCGCCCAGGTGCATGGTCTCGCCCTCGATCTTGATCGACGGCGGCGCGCCCACGCTGAGGAAGCAGTCGGAGGCTTTCTTGCGTGCCATCAGCTGCATGTAGCTCGTCAGTTCGGGCATGTCGTCACTCCAGCCGGGTCAGGTAGGCCTCGTGCAGCGGGATCTCGTGTTGGCGGGCCAGGCCGACCGCATGCGCGGTCAGCGCGACCATGCCATCGCGCAGCGCCTGTTCCTGCAGCGCGGCTTCGTCGAGGTCGGCCGTGATCAGCCGGCGCAGCGCCGGCGTCGCGACGAGGTATTCGTAGGTCATGCGGCGCCCGGCGATGCCGGTGCCGGCGCAGTGGCGGCAGCCGGCGCCGCGCAGGAAGACGTCTCCGGGCGCCACGCCGAGCAGTTCGCGCACGTGCGGGTCCGGCGCTTCGGGCATGCGGCAATAGACGCAATTGCGCCGGACCAGGCGCTGCGCGAGCACGCCGAGCAGGGTCGCGCGCAACAGATAGGCGGGTATGCCCATCTCGAGCAGCCGCGAGACCGTCGCGACGGCCGAGTTCGTGTGCAGGGTCGACAGAAGAAGGTGGCCGGTCTGCGCGCTTTCGACGGCGATGCGTGCGGTTTCCTCGTCGCGGATCTCGCCGACCATGATCACGTCCGGGTCGTGGCGCAGGATGTTGCGCAGCGCCTTGGCGAAGGTCATGCCGATGTCGGCGTTGATCGGAATCTGGGTAATGCCGGGAATGTGGAATTCGACCGGGTTCTCGACCGTGATGATGTTGAGATTGCGGCGTACGACGGCGTTGAGCGCCGCATACAGGGTCGTGCTCTTGCCCGAGCCGGTCGGCCCGGTCACGAGCAGCATGCCGTGGCTGCGTTCCAGCGCGTCGCCGAGTTGGCGCTGGTCGGCCGCCGACAGCCCGATCTCGCCGACGTCGTTCGTACCGACGCGCGACAGCAGCAGGCGCATGGCGACGCTCGGGCCTTCGACCGAGGGCATGATGCTGATGCGGATGTCGATCGTGCGGCCGTGGTCGCGCACGCGCAGCTGGCCGTCCTGCGGCAGGCGGTGCTCGGTGATGTCCATGACGCCGAGGATCTTGATGCGGCCGACGATGGCCGGCAGCAGCGCGCGAGAGAAGCGGCGGATCAGGGTGAGTTGTCCGTCGATGCGGAAGACCAGTTCGACGTCCTTCTCGCCGGGTCGCACGTGCACGTCGGAGGCGTGTCGGCGTATCGCTTCGAGCAGGATGTTGTTGACCAGCCGAACGACCGGCCGGGTCGACGACAGTGCTTCGAGTTCGTGCCGCTCGCCGGCGCTCTCCGACGCGGTGCTGGCTTCGAGCGCGGCGAAGTCCTGGCTGTCGTCGATGCGCTCGTAGCAGGCGTCGATTTTCGCGACCAGCAGGTCTTCGGCTGCGACCTCGATCCGCAGCGAGCGGCCGGTCAGGAACTGCAGCAGCTGTTCGGTTTCGGTGTTCGTCGGCGAGGCCATGGCCACGCGCAGCTGCTCGCCGGCATAGCCCAGCGGCAGCACGCAGCGGCTGCGTGCGAAGTGAGCCGGGATTTCATCGAGGATCGCGCGCGGAATCTCGGCGTCGAGCGCGGCTACCGGCAGACCGAACTGCCGCGCGAGCGCTACCGCCGCATGCGCGGGACCGGCGGCCGTACTGGTGTCGCCGGATTCCCGGCCGCCGAGGGCGTCGGAAACGTTCATCGGAGGCTGCCACCGGGGCGACGGCGGGGGCGTCTGGAGGGCGACGGTTCTGGTCGCCGGGTATCGCCGGATCGTTCGCGCCCCTGTTCCATGCCGTGTCCGCCGCACCTGCCACCGCCGCAGCATACGCCGTTTCGTCGCGGATCCGCGCTTTTTCAGGATGTTGCAGTTTCCACGAGTGCGGCGTCCGCGTCCGGCCGGCGCGCAGCATGGCAGCGCTGACGATCGATGCAACCGGCGCTGCGGCCTCGCCGGTCAATGCGCGAGGCCATGTCCAGGCGGCCGACCCGCCGGACGCTGGGGCGCGACCGGCGGAGGCGGTGCGGCTCACTAAATTGACACCGGTTACCAAGCTGCCCGAAACCGGCTACGATGCAGACCGGATTTCCCCGGAGCCTGCCATGTATCGCAAGACCTACCACGCCTGCCATCCCGACTCGATGCAGGGCGTCAGCAACGCGCAGCTGCGCGAGCGCTTCCTGATCGGCGAGCTGTTCGTCGCCGGCGCGGTCACGCTGAACTACACGCACTACGAGCGCTTCGTCATCGGTGGTGCCGCGCCGGTCGATGCGCCCGTCGCCTTGCCGGCGCCGATCGAGCCGGCCTCGGCCGCGGGCAAGCCGTTCCTCCAACGGCGCGAGCTCGGTGCGGTCAACGTGGGGCAGGGAGCCGGGCGCATCCGTGTCGACGGTCAGACCGTCGAGCTGCAGCCGCGCGACGCGCTGTACATTCCCATGGGCAGCGCCGAGGTGGTCTTCGAATCGGTGGCAGCCGAGGCGCCGGCCCTGTTCTACCTGGCCTCCACGCCGGCGCATGCGCGCCACGAACTCGTGCACATATCCATCGCCACCGCGGTTCCACTGCAGCGCGGCGCGCTGGCGACGTCGAACGAGCGCACGATCTACCAGTACATCGTGCCGGCGACCTGCAAGTCCTGCCAGCTGCTGCTGGGTCTGACCCTGCTCAATACCGGCAGCGTCTGGAACACCATGCCCCCGCATCTGCACGATCGCCGCAGCGAGGTGTATTTCTATTTCGATCTCGGCGCCGGCGACCGCGTATTCCACTTCATGGGCGAGCCCGACGCGGCGCGCCATCTGGTCGTCGCCAACCACGAAGCGGTGGTTTCGCCGCCGTGGTCGATCCACATGGGTTCGGGCACGGCCAGCTACGGTTTCATCTGGGCCATGGGCGGGGAGAACCTCGATTACACCGACATGGCCGTGCTCGACATCTGCCAGCTCCAGTGAGGCACGCATGAGCCAACCGTTCGATCTGTCGGGCCGTGTCGCGCTGGTGACCGGTGCCAATACCGGCCTGGGCCAGGCCATGGCCGTCGCCCTCGCGCAAGCCGGTGCCGACATCGCGGCGATCGGCCGCTCGGCGCCGGACGAGACCGCGACGGCCGTCGCTGCCGCCGGCCGGCGTCTTCGCTGGGTAGAGGCCGCGCTGGATCGCCCGGCCGATCTGGAGCCGGCGGTCGCGGCCGCGGTCGCGCAGCTCGGCCGCGCCGACATCCTGATCAACAATGCCGGAACGATACGCCGCGCCGCCGCGCTGGATTTCAGCGAGCAGGACTGGGACGCGGTGCTCGGCGTGAATCTCAAGACCGCGTTCTTTCTGGCCCAGGCCTTCGCGCGCCACTGCGTCGCTGCGGGGCAGGGCGGCAAGATCATCAACATCGCTTCGATGCTGTCGTTCCAGGGCGGCATCCGCGTCGCGTCGTATACGGCGAGCAAGAGCGGGCTGCTCGGCCTGACGCGCCTGCTGGCCAACGAATGGGCCGCACAGGGCATCAACGTCAATGCGATCGCGCCGGGCTATTTCGCGACCTCGAACACGGCGGCGCTGCGCGCCGACGAGCAGCGCAATCGCGACATCCTCGCGCGCATTCCGGCCGGGCGCTGGGGCGATCCGGCCGATCTCGGCGGCGCGGCGGTATTTCTGGCCTCGCGCGCGGCGGACTATGTCCATGGCGCGGTGCTGCCGGTCGACGGCGGCTGGCTCGCACGCTGACGGCGCCGGCGCCGGCCGCTGCGTTCGCGGAGCCGGTGCCTGGCGCGGGTTCTGCGCGGCCGTGCTCGTTCTCGTCGCAGCCCTCGGCTGCGACGGCGCACTCGCGCAACAAGCGTCTGGCGCCGCCATTGCGCGTCTCGCCGCCGGCGGCTCCACCGCCAGCGGCTACCGCCCGGCGCACTGGCCACGGCGCGGCTGGGGCCAGGAGCTGCCGGGCTTCGTCGCCGCGTCGGTCGAGGTGCGCAACCACACCGGGCGGCCGCAGCGCCCGCCGCTTCATCGAACAGGGCTGGATCTGCGACGTCGTGCGCGACCTGCGTGCCGGCGATGTACCGCTGATCCAGTCCGGCCACGACGACGAGAAGGCCCACGCCCCGGCGCGCGACGACGAACCGCGACGGGCGTTTCCGTTCTGGCTGGCCCCGCATGAAGGCCCGGCTGCCGCGCTGGGATTGCGCGGTAGCTGCAGGAGGCGGCCTTGCGCGGCGTGGCGCGGTACCGGCGGGCATTCGGCAGGCCGCCACCGCCCGCTGCTCCGTGTCTGATACGCCAACCAGCTGATGCGGAAAGAAATAATCTACGGATAAGTGTGGTGTGACCTTGCCGTCAGGCGCCGCGGGTCATGCCTGTCCAGAGTGCGCCGAACCACCCGGGGGTGGATTCGGAGGTAATGCCCGTCATGCGTCGCGCTCTTTGTGTTTTCCGTTTCCTGTTCGCATTCGGCCTGATCGGACTGGCCCTGCCGAGCCACGCCATCACGAGCTACTGCGTGAGCACCGCCCAGCAGCTCAACCAGGCGCTGACCGCGGCGCAGAACTCCAGCGACACGCTGGTTCTTATCCGCCTGCGCGAAGGCACCTACGATACGTTCGCCTCGTCGTCGCCGTTCAGCTATGTCTCGCAGACGGTCAACCAGATTCTGGACATTTCCGGCGGCTGGTCCGGCGACGGCAGCAACTGCACCACGCAACGCCCGAATCCGGCGCTGACCCAGCTCATCGGCATTGCGGGCTACCCGACCTTGACTCTGACCGCCGCAAGCAGCGGCGGCCAGGTCTACCTGCACGACATCGCGATCTCCAACGCCAACCACACCGCGACGACCATCGGCGGCGCCTGCCTCTACGTGAAAGTCGCTGCCGGCAGCGAAGCGCGCCTGGAACGCATGCAGATGCACGACTGCGTCGCGCGCAATACGAGCTTCGCCGCGGGCTTCTTCGACAACCGGGGCGGCACCTTTACGGCGCGCAACGTCGCTGTTTTCAACAACGTGGGCCGGCGCAACGGCGGCATCGGCGTGACGACGAGCCTTGGCGGCGTTTCCAACCTGGCGCAGATCAGCGTCACCCGCGCGATGGCGTTCGACGGCAATCCGAACGACAACGCCGGAATACTGCTCAACACACCCGATGCCGCCAGCCGCATAGCGCTGAGCAACAGCGTGTCCTGGGGCAACAGCAGCTACATCAACAATTCGGGCGCTACGGTCTATGTCAGCGACGTCGCGGTATACAGCTTCTACGGCACCATCGATCTGACGCGCGTGCACCGCGGCAGTCTGCTCGGCACGCCGGATTCCGACGTGGCTCCGGGCAGCGGCGATCCGGGCTTCCTGGGAATCGGCGACGCGCGACTGCGCTCGGACTCGATCCTTGTCGACAGCGGCGTTTCCAGTCCGCCTGGCGGCAGCGGGGTTTTCGACGCCGACGGCGCGACGCGCGTGCAGGGTGCGGCCGTGGACGTCGGCGCATTCGAGGCGGCACCCGGCGGCACGATCTTCCGTAACGGCTTTGACTGACCGCCCTCAGCAAAGCGTCCGCGCCGCGCGGTGCGACGCCGATTGCCGAGAATGTCGTCCGCTGCCCCGGAGGCGGCTGCCGTCGATAACACGGCGCGCCGTCCCGGTTGCGCGAATGCCCGCGACGGTCGAGCGTTGAACCGATCCCGATCCCGATCCCGATCCCGATCCCGATCCCGATCCCGACTCCCGACTTCCGATCAGCGGCTGCGCTCGCGCACCAGCTGGGCAAGGATGCTGATCGCGATCTCGGCCGGCGTTTCGGCGGCGATGTCCAGGCCGACCGGTGCGCGCAGGCCGGCCAGGATCGCTGCCTGCTCGGGCAATGCCTCCACGACCTGACGGATGCGCCGGCGGCTGCCCATCATGCCGATGAAGATCGGCGGCCGTCGGCACAGTTCGCGCAGACAGGCGATGTCGGCGGCGAAGTCGCGATTGAGCAGGACGGCATAGACCTCGCGCGGCGTGGCCAGCGCCGCGGCGAGCCGGGGCACGTCGCCGCCGTAGGTCGCGAGGCCGGCAAAGGCCGGATCGGCGAGGCGTTCGGTGCGCGTATCGAACACTGCGAGTTCGAAATCGAGCAGGCGCGCCGCATCGCAGAGCGCCGCGCCGCAATGGCCCGCGCCGATCACGAGCAGGCGCGGATCCGGCAGCAGCGGCACGCTGTCGTAGGCCTCCGGCAATGCGACGCGACGGCCGGCGGCGAGTTCGGCCGCCGCCTGCGATGCCTGCAGCCGGTCGTCGGCACCGGCCCAGCGGCGCAGCAGCAGTTGCATGCGTCCGCCGCAGACGCCGGCCGCGCCGGGACCGCCGCCAAGATCAATCGCCAGCGCCGCCGTCGCGTCGCCGCGCTCCAGCAGCGCGCGCGCCGCGGCTATCGTGCGCGCTTCCGCCAGTCCGCCGCCGATGCTGAAGGCCGTCGTGTCCGCACCGACGAGCATGCGTGCGCCGCGTTTGCGCGGCGTCGCACCGGCGGTCTCCACGACCGTGGCGACGACAACCGCTTCGTGCGCGAGCCGCCCGGCGAGCTGCGCGTACAGCCGCTCATCCATGGGGGCGCATCGTCGACGGCGGCGCATGCGATGGAATGCGCGATCGCAGAACGGCTGCCGCTGCGCTGCGTACCGCGGCCGCACGGCGGCGGCGTCGAACCTTCGCCACCTCAGCCCTCGACATCGAGCGCGTCGGCGACGGCCTGCGGCAGCGCCGCGGTCACACGCCCGATCGCGGCGAAGATCGCCTCGGGCGTGGCCGGCGAGGCCAGCTGCACGGCGCGCGGCAAGGTTGCGAACGCGGCGACGGCTTCGCGCAACGCCTCGCGCACGGCGAGCGCGAGCATCAGCGGCGGTTCGCCGACACCCTTGCTGTGGAAGATCACGTCCGTGCTCGGCGCGCGGCGGCGGCGGAACAGGGCGACACGGAAATCCTGCGGCACTTCGCCGAGGGTCGGAATCTTGTAGGTGCTCGGCGCATCGGTCAGCAGGCGGCCGGCGCCGTTCCAGCGCAGTTCCTCGCAGGTCAGCCAGCCAAGGCCCTGCACGAAACCGCCTTCGATCTGGCCGCGGTCGATGACTTCGGCCAGTGAATCGCCGACGTCGTGCAGCAGGTCGACGCGCAGCAGTCTGTGCACGCCGGTATAGCCGCAGACCTCGACTTCGGCGACGGCCGCGCCGAACGCGTAGTAATAGAACGGATGGCCGCGGCCCTGCTTCGGGTCCCAGCTCAGCCCCGGCGTGCGGTAGTAGCCCGTCGCCGACAGACTGATGCGTGCGTTGTAGGCGGCCTGCACGACCTCGGCGAACGGTCGGCCCCGTTCGGCGTCGCCGGACAGGAACACGCGGCCGTCGGCGAAGCACACGCTTTCGGCCGGTCCGCCGAGCAGGCTCGCGGCGACCGGGATCAGGCGCTCGCGCAAGGTGTCGCAGGCGGCCTTGACGGCCTGGCCGTTGAGGTCCGAGCCGCTGCTCGCGGCGGTGGCCGAGGTGTTCGGTACCTTGTCGGTGCTGGTCGGCATCACGCGGATGTGCGCAGCGTCGACGCCGAGCACGCGGCTGGCCACGGCCAGCATCTTCGTGTGCAGGCCCTGGCCCATCTCGGTGCCGCCGTGATTGAGCTGCACGCTGCCGTCGGTATAGATGTGGACGAGCGCGCCGGCCTGGTTGTATTCGGTCTTGTTGAACGAGATGCCGAACTTGACCGGTGTGATCGCGATGCCGCGCTTGGTCCGGCCGTGCGCGGCATTGAAGCGCGCGATGTCGCGCCGGCGCGCGTCGAAGTCGCTGTCGTGCTTGAGCTGCCGCCAGAGTTCGTCGAGATGGTTGTCGACGACGGGTTGGCCGTACGGCGTCTGGTTGCGCGCGTCCTCGCTGCCGCCGCGGTAGAAATTGCGCTCGCGCACGAGATCGGCCGGCAGGTTCAGCTCGGCCGCGACGCGAGCCAGCACTTCCTCGCCGACCAGCATGCCCTGCGGGCCGCCGAAGCCGCGGAACGCGGTGTTGGAGGCCAGATGGGTTTTCGCGATCAGGCCGGTGATCTCGACGTGCGGACAGTAGTAGGCGTTGTCGACGTGCACCATCGCGCGCATCAGCACCGGCGGCGACAGGTCGCAGCTCCAGCCGCCGTCGGCGTAGAGCTGCACGCGCAGCGCCTGCAGCAGGCCTTCGTCGTCGAAACCGACCTCGTAGCGTGCGAAGAACGGATGGCGCTTGCCGGTCAGCTGCATGTCGAGCTGGCGCGTGAGCTTGATGCGCACCGGCCGGCCCGTATGCCAGGCCGCGAGCGCGGCGATCGCGGCGAAGGCATTGGCCTGGGTTTCCTTGCCGCCGAAGCCGCCACCCATGCGCAGGCAGCGGCAGACCACGCGGTTGGCCGGAATGCCGAGCACGCGCGCGACGATGATCTGGGTCTCGGTCGGGTGCTGGGTCGACGCGGTGATCTGGATCAGGCCGTCGGCGTCGAGCTGCACCCAGCTCGTCTGCGTCTCCAGATAGAAATGATCCTGGCCGCCGATGGCGATCTCGCCGGCCGCGCGGTGCGGTGCCTGCCGCAGCGCTGTTTCCGCGTCGCTGCGGCGCACCTGGGCCGGCGGCAGGTGGAACGCGTCGTCGGCGATCGCCTCGGCGATGCTCAGGCGCGGCGTCAGCGGCGCATAGCTCACGCGTACGGCGGCAGCGGCGGTGCGCGCGCTGGCTTCGTCGACGGCGACGACCCAGGCCACCGGCTGGCCGTAGAAACGGATGCGGTCCGTGGCGATCAGCGGCTCGTCGTGCAGTATCGGGCCGGTGTCGTTCTCGCCGGGCACGTCGGCGGCGGTCAGCACGCGCACGACGCCGGGCATCAGCGCGGCGGCGTGCGTGTCGATGGCCAGCACCTGCGCATGCGCATGCGGCGCCTGCACCGGCCAGAGGCTCAGCAGGCCGCTCGGCGGATGCTGTTCGTCGGTATAGATCGCGCGGCCGCTGACGTGGCCCTCGGCGCTTTCGTGCTTGCGGCTCACAGGTCGGCTCCCGGCAGCTGCGCGGCGATGAACTTGGCGAACAGGCTGGCGCAGAGCGCGCGGCGGTAGTCGGCGCTCGCGCGATGGTCGCTGAGCGGCTGGAACTCCTCGCGCAGCAGGATCTGCGCCTGGTCGAGCGTCGCCGTGTCGAGCACGCGTCCGCTGAGGAACGCTTCCACGCGCACGGCGCGGCGCGGTATCGCCGCGACGCCGCCGTAGGCCAGGCGCGCCTGGCTCACGCGCCGGTCGCCGTCGACGGCCAGGTCGAATGCGGCGGCGACGATGCTGATGTCATCGGTCTGGCGCTTGGCCACCTTGTAAGCGGCGCTCAGGCGCGGGCCGCGCGGGCGCGGCAGGCTCACGGCGACGACGAGTTCGTCGGCCGCGCGCGCGGTCTTGCGGTAGTCGAGAAAGAAGTCGGCGATCGCGACGTCGCGTTCGCCCTGCGCGCCGCGCAGATGGACCACCGCGTCGAGCGCGAGCAGCACCGGCAGCAGGTCGCCGATCGGCGAGGCCGTGCCGAGATTGCCGCCGAGGGTCGCGCGATTGCGCACCTGGCGCGCGGCGAACCAGGGCAGCATCTGGTCCAGTGCCGGAAACACTCCGGCCAGTTCGGTCTCGATGCGGCTCAGCGGCAGGCCCGCGCCGATGCGCACGCGGTCCGCGCCGAGCGTGAGTTCCTGCAGCTCATTGATGCGGTCCAGCGCGATGAACGCGTTCGCGACGGGCTTGCCGTGGCTGAGTTCCACGCCGAGATCGGTCGCTCCGGCCACCCAGGCCGCGGCCGGACGCTGCGCCTTCAGTGCCAGCGCCTCGGCAATGCCGGTCGGGCTGAAATAGTGGCCGAGCGCGGCGGCCGGCGGAACGGCCGGTTCCTGCAGCAGCGTCGCGAAGTCGTCCTGCGGCCGCGGCAGTCCGGCCAGCGCCGCGGTCGCCGTGCGGATCGGCCGGTAGCCGGTGCAGCGGCAGAGATTGCCTTCGGTGGTCTCGTCGTCGAGCTCGCCGGTGTAGTAGCCGGCGAACAGGCTCATGACGAAGCCCGGCGTGCAGTAGCCGCATTGCGAGCCGGCGCAGTCGACCAGCGCCTTCTGCACCGGATGCAGCGGCGCGCCGGCGTCGGCCAGTCCTTCGACCGTGATGACGTCGCGGCCGGGCAGGGCGCCGATCGGCAGCAGACAGCTGTTGACCGCGATCAGCCGCGTGCGGCCGTCGGCGCCGGTCTCGCGCAGCACGACGGTGCAGGCGCCGCAGTCGCCGTCGGCGCAGCCTTCCTTGGTGCCGGCCAGGCGCCGGCGCTTGAGCCAGCGCAGCAGGGATTCGGTGGGATCGTCGTGGCTGAGGTCGACGGGCTTGCGGTTGAGCTGAAACAGGCACTCGTTGGTCATCGTCCAAGCGTAGCGCGCCGCGCAGCGCTTGGCACGGTGGACTGCGGCAGGCCGCGGCCGGCTTTGCGCCGTCCCGGCGATGGTGCAGACTGCGGCGCCACGTCCGCACCCGGAGTCTCCGTGAACCTCGCCCAGCCCGACCGCCAGGCCCTGCACGCGTTCGCCCGCGCCATGCCCAAGGCCGAACTGCACATTCACATCGAGGGATCGCTGGAGCCCGAGCTGATCTTCGCGCTGGCCCGCCGCAACGGCGTCGCGCTGCCGTATGCCGACGTCGAGGCCCTGCACGCGGCCTATGCGTTCACCAATCTGCAGAGCTTCCTCGACATCTACTACGCCGGCGCGAGCGTGCTGCTGCACGAGCAGGATTTCTTCGACATGGCCTGGGCCTATTTCCTGCGCGCCAGGGCCGACAACGTCGTGCATGCGGAGCTGTTCTTCGACCCGCAGACGCATACCGACCGCGGCGTGCCGTTCGCCGCGGTCATCGACGGTCTGCACCGCGCCTGCGTACAGGCGCGCGAACAGCTCGGCATCCGCGCGGAGCTGATCCTGTGCTTCCTGCGCCATCTCAGCGAGGAGGCGGCGTTCGCGACGCTGGAGCAGGCCAGGCCCTGGCGCGACAAGTTCATCGGCGTTGGCCTGGATTCCAGCGAGGTCGGCCATCCGCCCGGGAAATTCGCCCGCGTCTTCGCCGCGGCGCGCGCGCTGGGCCTGCACGCCGTCGCCCACGCGGGCGAGGAAGGACCGCCGCAATACATCCACGATGCGCTGGACCTGCTGCAGGTGGAGCGCATCGACCACGGCGTGCAGGCGCTCAAGGATCCCGGACTCGTGGCGCGTCTGGCGCGCGAGCGCATTCCGCTGACCGTCTGCCCGCTGTCCAACGTCAAGCTCTGCGTGTTCAAGGATCTGCGCCAGCACAATCTGCGCGAACTGCTGCGCCAGGGCCTGGTCGCGACCGTGAACTCCGACGATCCGGCGTATTTCGGCGGCTACATCAACCAGAACTTTATCGAGACCCTCGACGCGCTGGATCTCGATGGCGCCGAGCTCGCGACCCTGGCGCGCAACAGCTTCGAGGCGAGCTTCGCCAGCGATGCGGTCAAGGCGGACTACCGCGCGCGGCTCGATGCCTGCTGCCGCGAGCACGGGATAGCCGTCTGAGGCGCATCCCGGCAGCGTTGCCGGATCCCGCCGCATTCCCGCCGGCCGCTGCGGCGCCGCGTCTGCGCTGCGGCGACGGCCAGCGTTGTTGAAACATCACGACCGACACCCTGGGGAGGGACAATGGGAAAACTGACCACGCACGTACTCGACACCGCGCACGGCAAGCCGGCCGCGGGGGTAGCGATCGAACTCTACGGCATCGCCGTCGGCGCGCGCCTGCTGCTCGTGCGCGCGACGACGAACGCCGACGGCCGCTGCGACGCGCCTCTGCTGGCCGACTACAAGCTGCAGCCCGGCGTCTACGAGCTCGATTTCCACATCGGCGACTATTTCGCCGCGCAGGGCCTGGCCTTGCCGCAGCCGCGCTTTCTCGACGTGGTGACCCTGCGCATCGGCGTCAACGACACGAGCGCGCACTACCACGTGCCGCTGCTCGCTTCGCCGTACGCCTACAGCACCTATCGCGGTTCCTGAGGGCAGGGCGTGACCGATTATCTGATCGAATGCCTGGGCTTCCTGCTGCGCTGGCTGCACGTGGTCGCGGCCATCGCCTGGATAGGCGAGTCGTTCTATTTCGTCGCGCTGGACCGCGGCCTCAAGCCGCCGCGCGAGACCGAGCCGAATCTGTACGGTGAATCCTGGTCGGTGCACGGCGGCGGTTTCTACCGCAAGCAGAAATACCTGCCGGCGCCGCAGGAACTGCCGGCCGAGGTGCATTGGTCGAAATGGAAATCGTATACGACCTGGCTGTCCGGCCTCGCGCTGTTCACGGTCGTCTACCTGTTCTCGCCGCAGGTCTATCTGATCGACCCGGCCGTAGCCGCGCTGACGCCGGCCCAGGCTGTGCTCGTCGCGCTGGCGTTTCCGCCGTTGTTCTGGCTGCTCTACGACGGCCTGTGCCGGTTGTTCGATGACCGCGACGACATGCTCGGCGCCGCGGTCGCGGGCCTCGTGCTGCTGCTGTGCTATGCGACGACGCAGCTGTTCGCCGGCCGCGCCGCCTTCCTGCTGGCCGGCGCCGTGCTCGGCACCCTGATGTCGGCCAACGTGTTCTTCGTGATCATTCCGGGCCAGAAGAAGATCATCGCCGCACTCACCCGCGGCGAGGCGCCGGATCCCGAACCCGGTCGCCGCGGCAAGCAGCGTTCGGTGCACAACACCTATTTCACCTTGCCGGTGGTCTTCGCGATGCTCAGCACGCATTACGCGACGGCCTACGCCCATGCCGACGGCTGGCTCGTGCTTGCGGCGTTCATGGCAGCCGGCGCGCTGATCCGCCAGTTCTTCGTGCTCTGGCACAGCGGCGGCCGCGCCTGGTGGCTGCTCGGTGCCGGCGCGCTGGTACTTGCCGCCGTCTTCGCCTGGATACGTCCCGTCTCGCCGGCGATGGCGGCCCCCGCAAGCGCGGCGTCGGCCATTGCCGCGACGTCCGTTGCTGCGACATCCGTGGACGCGTCTGCCGCCGAACTGCCAGCGCCCGACACGGCGGCGCTGATGCCGCTTGTGGCCAAACACTGCGCGGTCTGCCATTCGGCCCGTCCGCAACTGCTCGGCACGGCGCCCAAGGGCGTGATGTTCGATAGTGCCGCACAGCTGGACGCGCACAAGGCGCTGATCGGTCGCCAGGTCGGCGTGCTGCGCGTCATGCCGCCGGGCAACCTCACGCAGATGAGCGAGGATGAGCGCGCGATGATCGCGCGCTGGGCGCTACAGTGATCGCAGAGAACGCCGTACGTGCATTTCGGCGGTCAAATGTCATTCAACGATTTTTTTAAAAAGGTTTCTTCTGACAGGTAGAAGAAGAAAAGCGATTGATCGGAGCTGACGCCTGCCAGGTGCCGCTATCCGGAGATCCGTCGTGAATATGCCGGAACTGCCAGCGTAATGGCCCATGGCCCTGTCGGGAAAAGGCCATCAATGCTCGCATCGTCGCTTGCCGGAAAATTCCGGAGTGCCGCCAATTCCGTCATTCCGAAGGTGCTGGCCCATGGCGGCATGGACCTCAAAGGCTCGCCTCCCGAATGGCGACAAGAGCTCGTTCAGCCAACCGTACCCTGGTTCAACTCGCCGGTTTCGTTTGCTGAGTATCTGGCGATGATGCGACAGGTCGCGGCCCCTGCAGCCGGGAGGCGGTGAGAGGTGGTTCGGACGATTGGTCCTTCACCGTGGACGAACTGCTCCGAGTGACAGCATCTCGTCCGATCACCACGAGGACTGGCGTCGCTCGCGGCAACGCCAATGTCACCAGCGTCATCGCTGATACGTCGTCACTTGCCGGCACGAACGATGGCGGCGACGGCGATGTCGAGGGCGATACCGCCCAGTGATCTGACGGCCCGGTCAGCACCGTCCATATGACGCTGGCTCGTCCTCAGTCCGAGTAAGGCCCTTTCTTGCGCGTTGGCCTCCGGATTGCAGGTCTTGCGGCATCTGCTAAGGTCGCCGCAAGACAAAGGCGGAGACAGGGATGCGGGAAAGCGACGAGGTGCCGGAGGATCCGACGGCCGTGGTCCGCACGGCGGAAACCCTGGTGCCGCTGCTGCTGGACGACCTGCGCAAACGGGCAAGCCATGAGCGCCGCCGCGTGCGGGCCGGTGAAACCCTGTGCACCACGGCGTTGGTCCACGAGGCCTACCTCAAGCTGCGCCGTAGCGAGGGCTGGCAGGGCGAGCTGCATTTCCTGCGCGCGGCGGCGCTGGCCATGCGTCAGGCACTGGTTGATCACGCGCGCCAGAAGCTTGCGGTCAAGCACGGCGGCGGGGCCGTTGATTCGCTGGAGACGATCGCGGCCGAACCGTTCTGGACCTCCGACGAGCGGCTGGTGGAGCTGGACGAAGCGTTGCAGCACCTGAGCGCGCTCAACCCACGCCTGACCCGCGTCATCGAGTGCCGTTTCTTCGCCGGCTATTCAGAAACCGACACCGCACGCGTGCTCGGCATCACCGACCGGACGGTGCGCCGCGATTGGATCAAGGCGAGGGCGTGGCTGTATCAGGAACTCGGGGAACACGGGGATCTGCCGGAACCAGCCGCGACCTGAGCGCTGCGGCCTGGGCGATCAGCCGCGCGCCTGAAGGTCCCGAGGCAGCCGCGATCCGCTCCGCCTCGTCGAGCAGCGCAGCGGCCTCGCGCGGGCGCTCTTCGTCCAGGCGCAGGCGCGCCACGGTCAGGCTGGCCAGTGCCGTGCCCACGTGGTCCGGCCCCAGCGTGGCCAGCGCTGCGTCCAGGGCCGTCGTGGCGTCCTTGGCGCCGGCCTCGTGGTGACCGAGGTCGAGATGGGCTTCGGCCGTGGCGGCCAGCGCGGCGACATGGTGCAGGCTGCCGTGACCGGCGAACTGCGCCCCCATCGCGGCGGCGTCCTGCAGCACGGGCAGCGCGGCGTCCGGACGTGACTGCTGCAACAGCAGCTTGCCGTAGTTGTTGAGCAGGGCGGCGGTCGCCGCCGAGGGCCCGTAGAGCCGCCGGCGCAGCGCGACGGCTTCGCGCAGCAGTGGTTCGGCGGTCTCCCGGTTGCCGGAAGCCAGTTCCAGCGAGCCCCAGTTGTTCAGCGTATTGAGCGCGTCGGGCGATTGCGCCAGTCCGGCCACGCGCCACACCTCGGCCGCGGCGCGAAACGACGAGCGTGCCTGTTCAATCTGGCCGTTGGAGAACCGCGCGACGCCCAGGTTGTTATAGAAAATGCCGGTTTCGCGGTGGTGCGGGCCGCTCAGTTCGATGCGGCGTGCCAGCGCGCCTTGCAGCAGTTCTACCGCAGCCGCGTGGTCACCGGCGCTGCGGATGAGTTGCGCCTGCAGCAGCCGGCTGTCGATCGTGCGGCTTTCCCAGCGCGCCGGATCGTTCGCCCAGAACTGCTGCGCCTGTGCGAGCAGCGGTCGCGCTCCCACGGCATCGCTGCGCCGGTAGAGCACTTGCGCCAGGTCGTAGCGCGCGGCTGCGATCAACGCCGGGTCGACCACGGCCGGGTCGGCCGCAGCCAGCCGCTGCAGCAGCGGCTGCGCGGCCTCGTAGTCGGTAATCAGGAAGTAGAGTTCGCCCAGCGCGTGCAGGATCGGCGCAGCCTGGGCCGGGTCGCGCGCGAACTCTTCCTCGATGCGCTGGGCCGCGCCTTCGAGCACGTCCGACGCGGTGGCGGAGCCGCCCTTGAGTTCGCCGGCGCTGCGGAACATGTGGAACACGGACTGCTGCACGGCTTCCAGGCGTGCCTGTTCGCGGCGGGCCTGGTCGCGTTCGTGTGCGGCCTGGCTGGCGTAACGCAGGCTCAGCCCAAAACCGATGGTCAGGCTTGCGCCGATGGCGGCGGTGGCCGCGAGCGGCCACTTCAGGCGCCAGAGCATGCGGCGCAGGCGGTGCCGGGGCTCGTGACGGCGGGCGGCGACCTCGCCCCGTTCCAGAGCCCGCTGCAGGTCGTCGCTGAAAGCGGAGACCGTCGCGTAACGCGCTGCCACGTCGGCGGCGAGCGCCTTGGCAAGGATCGCATCCAGATCGGCCAGCAGCGCGCGCGCAGGACCGGAGGATGGCGTGGCGAGCGGCAGAGCCGCCAGCCGGGCAGGTGCCTCCAATGCCTTCACGATGGCCACGGAGCCAGGCAGGCCGGCCAGGTCGCGAGGTGGTCGTCCGGCGACAAGGCGGTAGAGCGTGGCCGCGACGCCGTAAACGTCGGTCGCAGTGGAGACCGGCGCACCTTCGATCTGTTCGGGCGCGGCGTAAGCCAGCGACAGCGGTGCGGCGGCGTGCGCCGGTTCGGCGCGGTCCGCCAGGTGCACCACGCCGAAGTCGATCAGGCGCGCACGGCCGTTCTCGTCGACCAGCACGTTGGACGGCTTGAGGTCGCGGTGCACCACCAGCTTGCCGTGGGCGTAGGTCAGCGCATCGCAGACTTGCACGATCAGGCGAACGCGCGCGGTCCGGTCGAGACCGTGCCGGTCGCACCAGGTGTCGATCGGCGAGCCATCGACGAGTTCCATGACCATGAACGGATGGCCGTCGTCCAGCAGGCCGCCGTCGATCAGCCGCGCGATGCCGGGATGCTCCAGCCGTGCCAGCGTTGCGCGCTCGACCTGGAAGCGGGACCAGTCGCCGGAGCCCGCGCGGGCGATGCGCTTGAGGGCGGCACGCTGCGCGAAATGGCCGTCGGCCCGCTCGACTTCGTAGACATCCCCCATGCCGCCGTGGCCGATGGGCCGCACGATGCGCCAGGCGCCCGCGCGTTCGCCCGGCTGCATGGGCGCGGACGAGGATTCCCGGCTGGCGGCAGGTGCATCCTGCGTGGTCAGGAACGTATCGCTGCGGCCGGCGGCGTCCAGAAGTCCCAGGACCTCTTCCCGCACGTCCGGGGTGCAGGGATGCGCCTGCACCCAGGCGCGCCGTTCGGGCTCGGGCAGTTCCCACGCGGCGTCGAAAAGCGATTCGACCAGCGCCCAGCGGTCAGCTTCGTGCATGCGACAGTCTCCGCAGCTTCGCTCGACACTCGAGCATCGGCGATCCCGCAGGCCCGGGCAACTGCGTACGTGCGGCCGGTGTAGCCAGGCTTGATCGTGTCCGGTTCCAGTTCGACCTGCCGTAAGGGACGGTCCCGCGGTACTGCCCGCGCCTGCACCGGAACGTCCATGCGCCGAACGATCACAATCTTGCTGGTCAGCGTCCTCATCACCGCCTGCAGCAGTTCCAGTCCGTCCCCCCAGGCCGGATCCCCGCCGCCGATCGTGCTGCCGCCACCGGCCGCGCCGGCGGTACCGGCAAACCCGTCCGCGGCGGGACCGTCGTTGATGGACTGGCGCGGGCGGTTGGATCGGCTGCTGCTCGCTGCGGACATCGTCGAGCTGGCCGGCATGCCGCCGCAGGTGACGCCGGACGCGCCGCGTCCGGGCGAGCTCCGCTACCGCTGGGATGCCGGCCGGACGTTCGACTACGCGGGAACGCGGGTGGCGAAGCGCAGCCTGGTTTCGCTCGGACCGATCCGCACCGGCAGCACTGCCGAAGCGTTTGCCATGCTTCATTTCAACCCGCCCGACGAGCGCCACATCGCGCGTCTCAAGGACGAAGTCGACCGCCAGGCCGAACGCCGGAACCTGGACGCGCAAAGCACGGCCGTGGCGCAACAGTTGGCGCACGGGTTGGCCCATCGCAAACCGGCCGAACGCATCGAGGGCCTTGGGGATGCCGCCGCGTGGGCCACGGGCGGGGGGGATCCGACCCTCTACGTGCTGACCGGCGGCAGCACCGTCGCGCTGGTGGTGAATGTGTCCGATGAGCCTGCGGCCAATCGCGACACGGCCGTGGCGCTGGCCCGCCGCCTGGTCGAGCGCGCCACTGGCGGCGCGCGGCGGTGAGTGCGGGTCGGAATGTCCGGATCCTGGCTGCCTTCTCGTAAGGGTCGGCTCATTCCCCTGGAGCTTGCCCATGCGTGTTGTCGCTGTCGGGACCCGATCCCAACCTCAGGTCCGCCCGCGTATCCTGATCCCCTGTCTGGCGGTCGCGCTGGGCGCCCTGATGCCGTTCGCGGCGCCCCATGCCGCGACCTTCCTGGTGACCTCGTCGCTCGCCAGCGGCGCAGGCACGTTGCGCGACACGATGACGCAGGCGCAATCGACCGCCGGAGCGCCGCACACGATCCTCTTCGCGCTGCCGGCGAACAGCGTGATCGGCGTGGCCTCGCCGCTGCCGACCCTGACGTCCACGCCGCTGGTGATCGACGGGAGCGGTTCGCCCGGGCTGGTGGTGGACGGGCTCGACACCGCGCGCCCGTTCGAGGTCGGGGCGTCGAGCTCGCTGACACTGCGCGATCTGACGGTGCGCAACGGTTTCATCAACAACGATCGCGGCGGCTGCATCCGGGTGACCAGCGATACATCGACCCTGACGCTGGACCGCGTGACACTGCGGGGCTGCCGGGCGCTCAGTATCGAAACCAACGGTGTCGCGCTCGGCGGCGCTGTGTCGACCGAAGGGGGCGCCTTCGTCTACCGCAGCACGTTCGCGGACAACCTGGCACGTGCCTCGGGTTCGACTGCAGGTGGTGCCATGGACGTGCGTCGCAGCCTGTGGATCGAGAACTCCCGCTTCGAGCGCAACGAAGCGATCAGTACGGGCAGCACCGGCGCGGCGGGCGGTGCCGTGATCACGGGTAACGGTACGCTGACCGTGCTGCGCAGCCAGTTCATCGGCAACCGCGCTGCGCAGACGGTCACGGCGAATCTGAGCTTCGGTGGCGCCATTTCCGTGCGTGACCGCACCAGCGCCACGGTCCGGCAGTCCCTGTTCCTGCGCAACGAAAGCGGTCAGGGCGCCGCGCTGTACGCAGCGTTGCTGACGCTGCCCAACACGATGAACGCCACCATCAGCAACACGACTTTCGCCGGCAACTTCAGTGGTCCGTCGCTGAGCCTGAGCAACGTTCGCATGGATTTGCGCAACAACACCTTCTGGAAAAACAGCGGACGCAGCGGCCTCGGAGCCCACCTGAACCTGACCGGCGCCAACACCACCATAACCGCGGTCACGCACAATCTTTTCGCGGGCAGCGGCGATGGCAGCGTCGCGTGTTCGTCGTCGTCCCTGCCGAACGGCCTGCAGGGCACCGGCTCGAACCTCATCGCCGACGCGAGTTGCAGCTACCTCGATGCCTTCAGCTACATCAACGGCGGCGACCTGCGTATCCGCGGCCTGCGCGCCACCGGCAGCACGCTGCACGACATCCCCGTCGTCGATGTGTTCGCTGGAAGCCCGGTGATCGATGCCGGCAATCCCGAAGATCCCGCCGCAGGCACGGTATTCGTCTGCACGGCCGGTGACGCACGCGACGAGACCCGTCCGGCCGATGGCGACGCCGACGGGGTCGCGGTCTGCGACATCGGTGCGCACGAACTGCAGCGCGAGGCGTCGCTGTTCGCCGACGGCATGGAATCGCTGTTGCTGCGCTGATCGACCCCTGTTCCCGCAATGCACTGCCGGGGAAAGGGCGTCGTGCGCCGGGCGTGCTCGCGCGCACTGCCCATCCTCACCAAGCCTCGCTCTTCGCTTCAGCGCCGGAGCCTCCGGAAACGGCCCAAGGATTCCTCATGCGTCGTGGATATTTTCTTTCTGTTCTTGCTTTCGGCTGCTCCTGTGCGCAGGCAGCAACGTTCACGGTCTCGAACATCAACGATGCCGGTGACGGCTCGCTTCGCCAAGCCATCATTGCCGCGAACGCGGCCGCGGCGCCGCCGCACCGGATCTCCTTCGGTGCGACGTTTCCGCAGCAGGGCATGATCGAACTGTTCTCGTCGCTGCCGCTGGTGCAGGTGGCGTTGGAAATCGACGGGGCCGGGCGCGAGCCGTATCTCATGGCCTTCGACCCCAGCAACAGTTTCACGCTGCTGCGAACGCAGCGCGGACTGACCCTGCGGGAGCTCTCGTTGAACTTCGGGCGCGGCAGCGGAGCCGGCGGTTGCCTCGCGGGCGAAGGTGCCGGCAGCACGAGCCTCCTGGTGCTGGATCGCGTCACCTTCTCCAACTGCACGACGGTCGTCAGTGACAGCAGCACTGCGGCCGGTGGCGCGGTGTCCTGGTCCTCGTCGGCGCTGGTCCAGGTTCTGAACAGCAGGTTCGACGGCAACAGCGCCGTTTCGCTGGGCAGCGGCCCTGCCGTAGGCGGCGCGTTGTCCGTCAACGGCCAGCTACGCGTCGAATCGTCGACGTTCAATGGGAACAATCTCAATGGCGGCTTTGTTGCCGGCGGGGCCATCGCGGCGAACGCCGCCAACGCCGCAGTCGTGGAAATCCGGAACAGCGTGTTCACCGGCAACAGCGCCGAACCTGACCCGGTCGCTTCGCCGACAGGTATCGGCGGTGCACTCAGCCTGAACTGCACGACCTGTTCGATAAGTCTTGAACGCAATTTTTTCGGCGTCAACCGCAGTCGCAGCGGCGGGGCCGTATTCGTTCGCGGCAACGGCGGCGTTGCATCGTTCGACCTGCGCAACACCAGTTTCGTCGGCAATCGTGCGGCCGGTCAGGGCGGCGCTCTGTTCGCCAACTCGGCGCAATTGGCAGTGCACCAGGCAACTTTCTTCGACAATCGTGCGCCGGAAGGCGGGCACCTCTACGTCGCGCTGTCCGCCATCAGCGAACTGAGCAACAGCGTGCTGGCGCCGGTTGCCGAGGGATCCGGCGCCGCCTGTTCTATCGGTGCGGTCGCGGCGCTCGCGGTCGGTAACTACCGGCCCGACACCGACGTCAGCTGCAACGTTTCGCTGCCGGGCGGCATACCCGTGGCGGACTTCCGTATCGTCGGCGTGAACGATCAGCAGGCGATGCCGGTGCTCGCTTTCGATCGTTCGAGCCTCGTGGTCGATGGTGCCGATTCAAGTCGTTGCCTGCCCGACGATGCACGCGGTGCCCAGCGGCCTCAAGACGGAAACGGCGACGGCAGCGTGTTGTGCGACGCAGGCGCCTACGAACTGCCCTACGATGATCGCATCTTCGTCGACGATTTCGAAGCGCTGACGGCCAGAATGTAGCGGTCATGACGATTCTCTGGCGTTGAGGGCAGAGCAATTTCGATGCGTGTCGAAGATCGCCGGCGCGCCAAAGCGGGCGATCGCTTCTTCGACGGCTTCCGTACAGAAGCTCGATTCCATCGAGTTCGACACGCGCCAGACGAGCACGCGGCGGCTGTGCCAATCCATCACCGCTGCCAGGTACACCAAGCCGCGAGCCATAGGGGGTATGTAATGTCCATCGCCCGGACCTGGTTCGGCGCGGTGATCGGAAAACTACAGCAGGCAAGGGTAGACCTTGTGGGCGTGGTGGCGGCGGATCGCTTTCCGCTCGGCAATCCCGCCTTGCTGAGCGCGCCTTCCAAAAAATCGTTCTCCAGCGTCAATTCGCCGATCCTGGCGTGCAGCGCCTTGATGTCGACCGTGGGCTGGCTCGGTCGGCTCTCGCCCAACAGGCCGGATGCACCGCCGATCAACGGCTCCTTCCACTGCGCGATCTGATTCGGATGCACGTCGAAGCGCCTGCGTGCGGAACAATGGTTGGTGTTGGCTAAAGTCGAAGCCGGCGGCGTCTCAGGACAGACCAAGGCGGGAGTCAACGGTATCTTTTCTCTGGCTGTATCTGGTCGCTGTGCCGGTCGGGCTGATCTTGTCGCTTTGCCCAGTCTGCAGTGGCCCGGAACAGGTCCCTCAAAACGGGAACCTCGAAAACCCTCGTTCCGACGGTTTATCGAGTCGGCGAGTCCGGCGCAGGTCAGGACTCGTCTGCGCTGATCAGGCGCTTACGCGCTCGATCGCCGGCGGCACGTCACCGTGCCGCGGGGACCTCGACGTTTTTCCAGGTGACTGGATGCGGCAGCACCGGTACGGCGGCTGCTCCGATGGCCAGCGACCGATATCGGCTCGCGCGCGGCGGCGGGTTGCTCGGCTGCTGCATGGGTCAAGGTTTCGAACCTCATTCGCTTCGGGTCGCTGCCGAAACTGAAACCGCCTGACGCGCGACGGGCGTCTCACCGACGACGAAGACCAGTTCGTAACCACCCGGCTCAGCCGGTGCGGTAACCTCGACAACCGCTTCCCCGTCCGGCTGCACCGATGCGTAGCTGACGTAGTCGAGCGTTCCCGCCCGCACAAAACCGATCCATGTTCCAACTCCGCGCGGCCCGCTGAACGCCACTCGTAGCGGCTGCCCGGCCAACGGCGTTCCGGCCGGGGTAAGGGTGGCTTTCGCCGGTGTAACGGTGACGCGCTGCGAAGCGGCCACGCGTTCGCCTTCGTTGAGCACGTAGCGCAGTTCGTAATTTCCCGGCTCGATGGGGGCTGACAAGACTCCGGATGCCGGCGAGCCATCCGGCCGCCTGTAATCGCGGTAATCGCCCGGCCCACTGTCCGCCGCCGCGAACCCGATCCAATGGCGGGCGTCGACCGGTCCCCTCGCCTCGAACCGGTAGACGTCGCCTGCCATGACGCTCGCCGGCCCGCTGACCACGACCTCGCTGGGCACTACGGCAATCGGCCGGGAGGCGATCACCCGCTCGTTTTCGTTGAGCACGTAGCGCAGTTCGTAGGTGCCCGGTTCCGCCGGAGGAATCAGTTCGACCTCGCTGACCGCACCGGACAAACGGGCGTAGTGGAGGTAGCTGCCCGCCGGGCTGCCAACCGGGGCGAACCCAACCCAGTGCCGGCCTCCGTAGGGTCCCCGCGCCACCACCTTGAGGCGCGAGCCGGCCGCCACACTGTCGGGCGCGTCGAGAGAGGCTGCTGCGTCCTGTACGGCAACGGGGGCGCGTGCGAGTACCGCATCGCCGCGCCGCGGGTTCACGTAGCGCACCTCGTAGGTTCCTGCCGTCGCCGGTGCTGCAAGAGTGGCGATGCCGTTCTTTGTGCCGCTTTCGATCATTTGTGAATACGTCAGGTAATCGCCGTCTTTTTGCTCCGGCCGTGCCAACGCGATGAAATCGCCGTTGTCGGCGGGACCTGTCCAACGCACCGTCAGCGGTTGCGCGATGGTGATCGGCTGCTCGAAGACCAGCGTGGCCTGTGCCGGGGGCGGAGGCGGCTCGGTGCTGGCGATGATCGCCCCCTGCAGCGCGGCTGAGAGTTCTCGCCCGTCGCGCGCGTTGAAGTAGCGCCCGCCGGTCGCCTTGGCCAGGCAGCGTAGCTGTGCCTGATGGGCCCCGTCGATCACGTCGAACCCGATGACGTGCGCGGTGAAATCGACGCCCGATTTCTCCAGTTCGGCTCCGATCGCGCACGGATCGAGGTTGCAGGTTTCTTCGCCGTCGGATACGAGGATGACCGTGGCTTTTTGCTCGGACCAGTCAAGCGCCTGCGCCGCCTGCCGGACAGCGGCCGACAGCGGCGTCATACCCAGCGCCCCGAGGCTGTTGACGGTTTTCAGGTAGGCCTGCGGATCCAGCGGCCCGACCGGAATCAGTGTCTCGATGTCCGTGCAATCACCTTTGCGCCGATGCCCGTAGACGACCAGGCCCAGTTGGTTGGCCGGGTCCCAGCCGCGGACCACGCTGGCGACGGTAGCCCGCGCGATGTCCACCTTGGTACGGCCTTCGATCTGGCCCCGCATCGAGCCCGAGGCGTCGAGAACCAGCAGCATGTTTTCGCCGGCCTGGGCGGCGCACGCGGCAGCGAGAAGGAGGGATGCAAGGACAAGACGCATGAGGAACTTCCTGGAGGGGTGTTGGGTTGACCGCCGGGCACAGGTGGAGCAAGCAATCCTGTCGGTCCCGCGAGCCACGCCACTTACGGCAAACCGAGCGGCAACCGGACAGGCCTCGCGACGACATCCCTCGGAGGCGGCGCGTCTCCAAGCGCCAGCCCATTTCGGCGGTCGCAACGTTCCATCGGACGAATGTGCAGAGGCGATTTGCCGCGACCGGTTTGTTTTTGGGCGGGCAAGGTGTCCATCGGCGGTCCCGGCGGTTAGTCTTGGGCGTTTGATCGCCCACCTGTGCGCGGCAGGTCCTCCGGCGGGCCGCGGACGACAGGAGAAAACGCATGACAATCACCATCGAAGGCGTGGCCGCCACGCTGTTTGCGCTGGCCCTGATCCACACCTTTTCCACCAAGTTCTTCGAATCGCTGGCCTGCCGAAACCCGCGCCACGCCGGGTTGCTGCATCTGCTGGGCGAGGTCGAGATTGTCTTCGGTTTCTGGGCGTTCGTACTGGTGGTGTTCATGGCTTCCCTGCAAGGAAGCCAGGCCGCCATCGATTATGCCGAGAGCCGGCACTACACCGAGCCGCTGTTCGTGTTCGTCGTAATGGTAGTTGCGGCATCGCGGCCGGTGCTGGAAGCGGTCCGGGCCACGGTAGGCGTCGTTGCCCGCCTGGTGCCGCTGCCGACGCCGCTTGTGCTGGCCTGGCTCGGTTTCTCCCTGGTACCGCTGCTCGGCTCCCTGATTACCGAGCCGGCGGCCATGACTTTGGCCGCGCTGATGCTGGCACCGGTGGTATTTCGCCGGGATGTGCCCGAGCGCGTGAAATACGCTGCGCTGGGCGTGCTGTTCGTCAATGTGTCCATCGGTGGAACCTTGACTTCCTACGCGGCGCCGCCGGTACTCATGGTCGCTGCCAAATGGAACTGGGATACGGCCTTCATGGCGGCGACGTTCGGCTGGAAGGCGGCTCTGGCGGTGCTCGTCAATGCCACGGCGATGACCCTCGCGCTGCGCCGCCACCTGGGCCAAAAGCCGCCCGCTGAATCCTCACGCCCTCCGGTTCCTGTCCCGGTGAGCCTTATCCACTTGGCGTTTCTGGCCGCTATCGTCGGTTTCGCGCATCACCCCGTGATCTTCCTCTGGATGTTCCTTTTCTTCCTCGGATTCGCCCACGCTTACGAGCGCCACCAAAACCGCCTGATCCTCAAGGAGGCGCTGCTGGTCGCGTTCTTCCTCGCCGGACTGGTCGTGCTCGGCGGCATGCAGGAATGGTGGCTGGCGCCGGTCGTGTCGAGCCTGTCGGATCATGCGCTGTTCTTCGGGGCCTTGGGGCTGACCGCCGTTACCGACAACGCGGCGCTGACCTACCTCGGTTCGCTCATTCCCGACATTGCCGATTCCGCGAAATACATGCTGGTGGCTGGCGCCGTCGGCGGGGGCGGTCTCACCATCATCGCCAATGCGCCCAACCCTGCGGGTGTCGCGCTGTTGCGCGAAGGTTTCGCGGACGAATCCGTGGGTGCCGGAGCACTGTTCCTTGGAGCTCTGCCGCCGACCATCGTGGCCGCAGCGGCGTTCCTGCTGTAACCGGTCTGGCGACGACGCGATTGCCAGCGCCTTCCCGTGCTGCAAACCGTATGCTCGACGGACTACATGGATTCCCACGCGGCCTGGAAGGCACTGACAGCGGGCGCCGGCTGAGCCGAGCGCAATTCGATCGTTCGAGTCAGGGCCTCGAACCCCCGCGTCGCACACCGTCCGATTCCTTCGATGTCGACGTGTCTGATGCTGCCTGGGGCGGCCCGCCGCGTGCGGCGAGCCGGACGCGACGGGCCTACAGTGCGGCAGAACTCAGCTGCCCGAGATGATCTTCTTCAATGCGGCGCCGGGCTTGAACGCCGGCGCCTTGCTCGCCGCGATGTCGATGGTCGCACCGGTCTGCGGATTGCGTCCCGTGCGGGCGGAGCGCTCGCGGACTTCAAAGCTGCCGAACCCCGGCAGAACAACGGATTCGCCCGCCGCCAGTGCTTTCCCGATCTGGTTCAAGACAGCGTTGAGGTAAGTTTCGCTCTGGACCTTGGTGCTGTCGGTTTCTTCGGCAATACGGGCAATCAGATCGGTCTTGTTCATGGGAGTGCTCTGGTTAAAAGACCGGGGATTATGGCACGGCGATATACACGATCCGGGAGCGGGTTCTCGCGATCCGGATGTCCCGTGACCATGACAAACCGTGTGTCGTAGTCAACGATCCGGAGCGGATGCTCCTGCAACACATTTTCAAGCGGTATTGATCGCGAGCGCGCTTTCCGCGATGTCCCGTGCGTGATGACCTATTCGCTCCATCGCACGAACTATGGCCAGCAACGGCATCAGATCGCTCTTTGGCAGGTGTCCCTCGGCGAGTTCATCCAGCACGTCGCCTGGCAGAACGTCGTGCCATTCATCGAGGAAGGCCTCGTCGTTCAACACCCGCTGAGCCAGCGCGGAACCGTCGGCTTCCAAGGACTTGCGGCAAGCAGCGAGTTGGACAAGTACCCGTCCGGCGATGTGACGGCATTGCTCGGCGATGTCATCAGGGAGCTCGTGCGCCGGCCCGTGAACCCGAGAGTCGAGTTCGGACAGGATTCGGTCGATCTGGCGTAGGTCGCCGGTGATGCGTAGGGCGCCAACGGCACGAGCGGAGGCTCCCGGCCCACGCCCAAACAGCCAATCAAGGATGCCCCGTCCGGCGGCTTGCAATGCGAGTTGTGCATCGTCACTCGCGCGCTCAAGCGCGCGGTCCGGTCGCTGTGTTTGGCGACGGTGGCGAATCGCGCCCGGGGGGCTTGCACCGCGTCGGCAAGCGAATGCCGAACGGATTGGAGTCCGGGTACTTGCCTTGATTCGATTGTTCTAACATACTGGAATCATGGATATGAAACACGCCGTCATTGCCTTGAGTGCGCTGGCTCATGCCTCCCGCCTGGCCATTTTCCGCCATCTCGTCGAGCTTGGTCCGGAAGGGGCTTTTCCGGGTGATCTGATCCAGGCGTTCGACCTGCCAGCAGCGACCTTGTCCTTTCACCTGAAAAGCCTTTCGCATGCCGGCCTGATCGAGGCCGAGCAGCAGGGACGCTACATCCGGTATCGGGCGAACTTCCGGGAGATGCAGGAGCTGATCGACTACCTGACTCAGAACTGTTGCGGTGGCGATCCCTCCAAATGCGCCCCTGCCGCAAAGGCGCCACCGGCACAGGTCGCCATCCCCGTCAAATCCATTCGCGTCCGGTGATGCCCCTATGCCGATCCGAATCCTGTTTCTCTGCACCGCCAATTCGGCTCGCAGCATCCTGTTTGCCGCCACACTCAATCATCTGGGCAAAGCCCGTTTTGAGGCGCACAGCGCCGGAAGCCAGCCGGCTGGTGTGGTGAACCCGAGTGCTCTGGCCGAGCTGCAGCGACGCGGCATTCCCGCTGAGGGGGCCCGTAGCAAATCGTGGGATGAATATGCCGATCCCGAGGCGGTTGGGTTCGATGTGGTGATCACCGTTTGCGACAGCGCCGCGAACGAGTCCTGCCCGGTGTTCTTCGGCGACTTCGTCAAGGCGCATTGGGGCTTGCCGGATCCGGCGGCCATCCAGGGTGATGCTGCGTTGGTGCAAGCGGCGTTTCGTCGTACGGAAGATGTGATCGTGGCGCGTATACAGGCGCTGGTAGCCCTGCCGATGGAAACGATGAGTCGTGACGCGCTCCGGCAGGAGCTCGCCGCGATCGACGCACGTTTCCCCGCCATGCCGCTGACGGAATGCGCCGCATGAGCGGTGGCATGCAGACCAAACCGGTGTCGCTGTCGCAACGCCTGGGGGGATTCGAGCGGAACCTCACGCTGTGGGTTGCGCTGTGCATGGTTGCCGGCACGTTGCTGGGTTATCTGTTTCCGGGGGCATTCGTGCGGCTGGGCGCGGCAGAGATTGCCAAGGTCAACCTTCCGGTTGCCGTGCTGATTTGGCTGATGATCATCCCGATGCTGCTGAAGATCGACTACGGCGCGATGGGACAGGTCCGCCAGCATTGGCGCGGCATGGGCGTCACCGTTTTCATCAACTGGGCGGTAAAGCCGTTCTCGATGGCTCTGCTGGGCTGGTTGTTCGTCCGGCAGGTGTTCGCCGCGTATCTGCCGGCCGATCAACTGGACTCCTATGTAGCCGGCCTGATCCTGCTGGCGGCGGCTCCCTGTACCGCCATGGTGTTCGTCTGGAGCCATTTGTGCGATGGCGAGCCGCAGTTCACGCTGAGTCAGGTGGCCCTCAACGATCTGATCATGGTCGTGGCGTTCGCACCGATCGTGGGCCTTCTGCTCGGCATATCGTCGATTACGGTGCCGTGGTCGACGTTGCTGCTGTCCGTGGTGCTCTACATCATCGTGCCCGTCATCATCGCTGCGGCGATCCGCCGTGTGGTGTTCAGGCGCGGTGGCGAAGTCGCCATGCAAGCGCTGCTTCGTCGGCTTCATCCGGTCTCGCTGACTGCCCTGTTGCTGACGTTGGTGTTGCTGTTCGGTTTCCAAGGCAAACAGATCATCACGCAGCCGCTGATCATCGCCATCCTCGCGGTGCCGATCGTGATCCAGGTGTACTTCAATGCGGGACTGGCTTACTGGCTCAATCGAAAGCTAGGCGTTGCCCATTGCGTGGCGGGGCCTTCGGCTTTGATTGGTGCCAGCAATTTCTTCGAGCTGGCGGTTGCCACCGCCGTCGCCGTCTTCGGCGTGCACTCGGGGGCGGCGTTGGCTACGGTGGTCGGCGTGCTGGTCGAAGTGCCGGTGATGCTCTCGGTTGTTCGCATCGTCAATTCCACCAAGTCCTGGTATGTCGACGCTCGTGCCTGACGGCCCGGCGTCATCCCTGCGAGGTTTCCGCATGAAAGGCCGCTACAACGTTCTCTTCCTGTGCACCGGCAACTCCGCCCGCAGCCAGATAGCGGAAGCCCTGGCCAACTCGCTGGGACGCAGTCGCCTTCGCGCGTTCAGCGCCGGTAGCCATCCCAAGGGGGAAGTGCATCCGATGGCGCTGCTGGTGATGCGCAGTGCCGGCCTGAACACCGACGGGCTGCGCAGCAAAGGGTGGGACGAATTCGTCGGGCCGGATGCGCCGGAGATGGATCTCATCATCACCGTATGCGACCGCGCTGCCGGCGAACAATGCCCGGTTTGGCCAGGACATCCGTTGACCGCGCATTGGAGTGTGCCCGACCCGGCGAGCGTTACCGGCGCTCCCGAGCAGGTTCACAAGGCATTTGCCAATGCGCTGCATGTGCTGCAGCAACGCATCTCGCTGCTGTTGGCCCTGCGCGTCGAGGCGCTGGATCGCGTAGTCGTCGAAACCAGGCTCCGTCAGATTGGCGACTCGTCGACCGACGTTTGATCGTCTTCCTTCTTAAGACTTCTAACTCATGACTATTCGTGTTGGGATCAACGGCTTCGGCCGCATGGGCCGTCTCGCGCTGCGCGCGGCCTGGGGTAATTCCGGCCTTCAGTTCGTGCAGATCAATGACCCTGCCGGCGATGCCGCGACGCTCGCGCATCTGCTGACTTTCGATTCCGTGCAGGGGCGCTGGGGGCATGATGCGACCGCCGATGGGGACGTGCTTGTCGTCGACGGCGAGCGCATTCCGGTGACCCGGAACAAGGACATTGCCGCCACCGATTGGTCCGGTTGCGATGTGGTGATCGAGTCATCGGGAAAATTCCGCAAGCCCGACGTGCTGCAGCCGTATCTCGACCAGGGCGTGAGGCGCGTCGTGGTCACCGCGCCGATCAAGTCGGCCGGTACGCTCGACATCGTGATGGGTGTGAACCATCAGCGCTTCGACCCGGCACGACACCGGATCGTGTCGGCAGCCTCGTGCACCACCAACTGCTTCGCTCCGGTGGTGAAAGTGATTCACGAGAAACTGGGCATCCGTCATGGCAGCCTGACGACGATCCACAGTCTGACCAATACCCAGGTCATCGTGGATGCGCCGCACAAGGATCTGCGGCGCGCCCGTTCCTGCGGTGCGAGCCTGATTCCGACGTCGACCGGTTCGGCCACTGCGATCGCCGAGATCTTTCCGGAACTCAAGGGACGCCTGAACGGCCATGCCGTGCGCGTGCCTCTCACCAACGCCTCGCTGACCGACTGCGTGTTCGAAGTCGAGCGTGCGACCACGGTAGAAGAGGTCAACCGTCTTTTGCAGGAAGCCGCCAAC
Source organism: Lysobacteraceae bacterium SCN 69-320 (assembly GCA_001725155.1). Classification (GTDB taxonomy): domain Bacteria; phylum Pseudomonadota; class Gammaproteobacteria; order Xanthomonadales; family Rhodanobacteraceae; genus Tahibacter. Next base: position 265,258 of record MEFP01000006.1, read on the forward strand.
GGTGAGCTTGCGGGCATCCTCGGCTACGAGACGCGACCACTGGTGTCGATCGACTTCCTGCACGACCCGCGTTCGAGCATCGTCGATGCGTTGTCCACGCTGGTCATCAACGGAACCCAGGTGAAGATTTATGCCTGGTACGACAACGAGTGGGGCTACGTGAATCGTACCGTCGAGCTCGTCCAGCTGGTCGGCCGCGCGGATCGGTAGTTCCCATGCTTGCGCGCCTGTCGCCGGATGTCCGCCAGTACCTGCTGATCACCGGCAACTACTGGGCCTTCACGTTGACCGATGGCGCGCTGCGCATGCTCGTGGTGTTGCACTTCCACAAACTGGGCTACAGCCCACTGCAAGTGGCGCTGCTGTTCCTCTTCTACGAAATCTTCGGCGTGGGCACGAACCTGGTCGGTGGCTGGCTGGGCGCTCGCATCGGGCTGAATCGCACGATGAACATCGGGTTGGCGATGCAGGTCGTTGCCTTGTCGATGCTGCTGGTGCCGGCGGCTTGGTTGACCGTGCCGTGGGTGATGTCGGCACAGGCGTTGTCCGGCATCGCCAAGGATCTCAACAAGATGAGCGCCAAGAGCAGCATTAAGCTGCTCGTGCCGGGTGGTCGGCAGGGAACCCTGTTTCGGTGGGTGGCCGCACTCACGGGTTCCAAGAATGCGCTCAAGGGGCTCGGTTTCTTCGCGGGCGGCGTATTGCTGACGACCGTCGGGTTTTCCACCGCCATCGCGATGATGGCCGGCGGGCTGCTGCTGGTTTGGCTGCTGAGCCTGGCGCTGCTCAAGCGCGATCTGGGAAAGGCCAAGAGCAAGCCGAAGTTTCGCGACATCTTCTCCAAGAGTCGTGCAATCAACCTCCTGTCGGCGGCCCGCCTGTTCCTGTTTGGCGCACGCGACGTCTGGTTTGTCGTTGCACTGCCGGTATTCCTGGCCACAACGCTGGGATGGGACTTCTGGGCGATCGGCAGCTTTCTGGCCATGTGGGTGATTGGCTACGGCATCGTCCAATCCGTTGCGCCGTATTTCACTGGCCGTCGTAGCGGGCGCGTTCCCGACGGTCGGGCCGCGTGTGTCTGGGCCTCGGCGTTGGCGGTCATCCCTGCGGCGATGGCGATGCTGCTCAGTGGCGCTGCTGACACCACCGTGGTGCTGATCGGCGGCTTGGCCATCTTCGGCGTGCTTTTCGCCATCAACTCCTCGCTGCACAGCTACCTGATTGTCAGCTATGCCTCCGACGACGGCGTATCCCTCGACGTCGGCTTCTACTACATGGCCAACGCGCTGGGTCGGCTGTTCGGCACGGTGCTGTCCGGCGCGGTATTCCAGGCCAGTGGTCTGAAGGCCTGCCTATGGATTTCGGCCGGATTCGTAGCGGCGGCCGCGTTGATCTCTATCGCATTGCCGCAGCATCGTTCACCGGTGGCGCCATCTGTCCTGGGGGGGGATTGACGCCGACGGCTGACCGGCTGAGCTGTTGGGTACCGTGGCTACGCCATGAACATTGTGGAGAACGGCGGCAACGAACAGGACGGGCGCCGGCGTGCCGAGCAACGCCAGTGGCAGCAGGGTCAGCGCCGCCGTCAGGAACGCGTTCACGGGATGAAAGCGCGCGAAGTTCAACGCATGAAGACGGTCTGGCGCGTGGTGAATGGTATGCACGCGCCAGAGAAAGCCGGCCGATTCGTGGCTGATCCGGTGATAGAGGCAGGGCAGGGCGTCCCCGATGGCCAGCGTGAGGAGAAGTTGCACCGGAACGGGCCAGTCGCTGGGCCATATTGCCGTGCCTGCGTCGAGTCCCGGCAGCGGGAGCAACTCGATGGCGAGCGCCCAGACAACGGCTTAGGCGGCCGTGACGATGGTCGATGTACTGCCCAAGTAGAAAGTCCTGACCCGTGTCCGGCCCGGCATTCCATCGGTGGGCGTAAGGCACGATGCGCTCAGTGCGGCGGTAAGCAGCAGAGTTGTCATGACGAGGAGCGGCATCAGCCAGGTTACGGCCTGGGGTGAATAGGCCGCCCAGGCGATGCTGCCGGCTCCGGTAAGCAACACCGGAAAAGCGGCGACACACAGTGGGTTTTCAGGAAGGAGTGCATGAAGAGTTCCTGTTGCAAGCGAAGGAAATCAGGCCGGTCCGCTCGCGGCAAGTTGCCGGTGGCATGACAGCCGGTAGGCCAACGGGCAGCACGCGAGCAATGCGATCGAGAGAATCAGAAACACGGCATGGCTGCCGAAATACCCCGAGGCGGAGGCCACCACGAAAGGGCCGCAGGCGCGTGCAAACCCCTGCGACTGGGCAATGGTCCCGTTGGCGCGTCCAGCGGTCTCGACGCCAAAAATCAGCGGAACAATCCAGGGTCTGGCCAACGTATGCAGGCCGGCACCAGTGCCGAAAATCGCCACGCCGAGAAACGCGCCAGCCAGTCCATTGGTGGTGCCGAGCAACGTCAGTCCGAGCATCTGCAACGCCAGTGGCGCCACGAGTAGCGCATGGGGTGACAGCGCGAGGTGGCCGCCGCGCCACAGCCACAGTCGACCGGGCAGCTGCATCACGCCCAACGCCGCCAGCACCCACGCCGCCTGTTCGAGAGAGTGGCCTTGACTGACGACATGAGGGACGACCAGGGTCGTCAGAGCCATTGCGGTAAAGGTCGCAGCGACGAACGGCGTGCCGACCCAGCGCACAAGGCGACGATCAATGCCCTTCGGTGTTGAAGCGACGACAGGCAGATCGGGCTGCTCCTGTGTTCGGAGCTGTGGCAGCGCGAACCGTTCCAGGCAGAGCGTCATCAGCAGCCAGGCGACGGCCAGTGCCTGCAGCGTGGCGCGCCAGCCGAGATGCGTGACGCCCATGCCCGCGAGCGGCAGAAACAGCGTGCTGGCAAGACCGCCCAGGACGGTGACGACGGCCAAGGCACGCAAACGGGTCCCGGGATCGGTATAGGCGCGTGTCACGAGCGCGAACGCCGTCTCGTAGAGAACCAGCGCCATGCAGGCGCCGAGTCCTACCCAAAGGGCGTAAAGAGTGACCAAGCTCTCGACTTTCGACCAGACCAACAGCAAACCGGCGGCAACGAGGGCGCCGCTGCGCAGCACGGCGGCCCCCTGTCCCTGATCGAGCCAACGGCCGACGCGTGGTGCCAGAAGCGCACTGATGGCGAGCCCCATCGAGAACGCGCCTGCTATCGCCGCGTCAGTCGCTCCCAAGGCATTGCGCAGCGGAACCATGAGGACCGAGAACGCGTAATACAGAATGCCCCAATAGACGCATTGGGCCGCGCCCAATACCGCCACGGCGGACGGGCGCGGCGTGCTCATGCGCGTGCCGGGCCGCAGCAGGACGGCTTGGTGGGAGCAACGACCGTCACTGCAGCTGCTGGCATAGCGGTAGGGCCACACCCGCACCCGGTTTGGCCGTTCGCCTTGGCGTCAGCGTCGGCGACGCAGCACGCTGCGGTATCGGCCGGAGCAGGGCCACCGCAGCAGCTTCCTGCTGCCGCATCGGGTGTTGCGTCGTCGGCAAACTGGGTGTTGCACACACCGGTTTCCGGCAGCACGAGTTCCACGCGTCGCGCCGCCTCCCAGTCGCCGGCGAGCGCGGCGGCTACCGAGCGCACCTGCTCGTAGCCGGTCATCAGCAAGAAGGTCGGGGCTCGGCCATAGCTCTTCATGCCGACGATGTAGAAATTGCGGTCAGCGTGCTGCAGTTCGGTTGCACCATGGGGCCGGACGGTGCCGCAGCTGTGCAGGTTCGGGTCGATCAGCGGCGCGAGTGCCACCGGTGCTTGCGTGCCGGGGTCGAGCTGGAGCCGGATTTCGTCGATCAGGCTCAGGTCCGGGCGAAAACCCGTCGCACCCACCAGCTCATCGACGGGTGGCAGTGCCGTCGAACTGCTTTCGACGACCCAGCCGTCGTCTGAACGTACGATGCGGTCGATATGCGTGTTCGTGTGTACGGCGATACGGCCCTGTTCGACCAGTCGTGCAATGCGCAGCCCGAGTCTGCCGCGTTCCTGGAGCTGGTCGTTCTCGCCCCCACCGAGCACGCGCTGCAGCGAGGGGCGGCGCACTGCCCAATGGATCGCCATGCCGGGCGTGGTTTCGGCCAGGCGTGCGAGATCGGTCAGCACGTTGAAGGCGGAATGGCCGCTACCGACGACGAGCACACGCTTGCCGGCATAGCGAGCACGGTCAGCGCCCAGCACATCAGGCATTCCATAGAACACGTGCGGAGCAGCGGCACGCTCCCCCAGCGCCGGGATGCCCGCTGCACCGAGCGGGTTGGGCGAACCGATGGAGCCGGAAGCGTCGATGACGGCTTGCGCGAGGAGCTCGTGCTCCTGGCCTTGCTGCAGGTAGCGCACTACGAATGGTGCAGCGTCACGCTGGGCGTTCTTCATGCGGTCATGCTGTTGCCGCGTGATCTGGGTCACCCGTGCATCCAGATGGATATGCGTGGACAGTTCCGGAGTGGCGGCCAGGGGTTCCAGATACTGCTCGACGACATCACGGCCGGTGGGGAAGCGTGCCGGATCGGGCGACTGCCATCCGTTTGCCGCCAGGAGCTCCGCGCAGCGCGCATCAATGTTGTATTCCCAGGGCGAGAACATGCGGACGTGTCCCCATTGCCGCATGCCAGCGCCGACCTGTGCTCCCGCTTCCAGCAGCAACGGCGTAAGACCACGGGTGCGCAGGTGCGCGGCAGCGGCCAGTCCGACAGGACCGGCACCAACGATGACGACAGGCAACGAACGGGACATGAGGCACCTCACGGGATGGTGGGCAGGAAAACGGTAGCGTTGGTTAGGTTTTCGGGGATCAGGTGCTCGACGATGACGACGTCGAGCCATTGGCCATCAAGCTGGCCGTGCTTTTCATACAGGCCGACTTCACGGAATCCGCACGTACGGCAGAGCGCACGGCTGGCCGTGTTGAATGGAAAAATACGCGACAGGACTTTCCAGAATCCGGCGTCGCGGGCGGCGTCGATCAGATTGCTGAGCAGCGCGCGGCCGACCCCGTATCCGCGTGCGGCGGCGTCGATGTAGATCGAGAACTCGGCAATGCCCGCGTAGCAGGCGCGCGGTCGATAGCTACTCAACCCGGCCCAGCCAATGACCCGATCCACGCCATCGGTAGCGACCCGCAGCGGATAGCGCCTGTCGGCAATGCGCGGCAGCAGATCCTCGACCGTGCGCAGCTGGGTTTCAAAGGTTGCGTTGCGTGCGGCGATTCCCTGGTTGTAGATCGCAGTGATGGCCGGGGCATCGGCGGCAATCGCTGGGCGGAGGAAAAGAGATGCGGTCATTGTGTTGTTAGTAGCAACTATATGGGCAAATAAAAAGGCTCAGCTGCAACCCGCGGTGCCGCAGACGGGCGCACCGGCGTCCACACTGACCCCGGAGACGAAACGTGCCTCAGCGGCTTTGGCGAGGCGCCGGATGACATCGGTAACGCTGGCGCGGGTCGCGGGATCGAGGTCAGCCAGCAGTTCCGCCTGCTGCGCGATGAGTCCGCGATTGATGGTGTCGTAAAGGGAGCGACCACTGCGTGTTATCCGCAGGGACACGGCTCGGGCGTCCTGATCGTCGGGACGCCGCTCCACGTAGCCTTTGCGTTCCAGGGCATCGACCACGCGTGTCGTCGTGCTCTTGTCGAGCAGCAGCCGGGTGGCCAACGCCTGGCTGCGCATCGGTCCGTGCTCGACCAGCGCCTCCAGCGCATAGCACTGGGTGACGGAGATGTCGAAGCAGCAGATTCGGTCGCGGTCACGGAACTGATACACCCGAACCAGATCGGCGAGCGCCGCGTTCAATGCCTCTGCATCGGCCTGCAGGCGCTCGGCGGCGGACTGGTTGAGGTCTTTGGGCTTTCGTTGCATGGCGCAACTATACCGCCATGATAAACGATTGCAAGTGACAACTAATAAACTGGATGCCCAGCATGATCGCCGGGCGGGCTCCCGGCGGGAAGGCAACTCGCTTCTTCAATCCAGGGCCGGTGAAGCGCCCCGGAAACTTCGAAGGCTCCGGATTGTGAGTCACAGATGCGGTTGACGCAGTCCAGGCCGTCCGCGTAGAGCTGGCCGAGTTCGTTGACCCGCATGCCGGAGTAGAGCGCCAGCAACGGTGCCCAGAACTGCTGCGGCTTCTTGAGGGCGGCAAACGCCTCGGCGTCGAACACGCGCCGCCGCTCCGCCGCCGTGAACTCCCGACGCACGGGCGTGTTGTCCTGTTCCTTGGTCGTGAAATGAATCTTGGTCGCCGGGTTCTCGCTCAGCGCTTTGCGGTCCACGCACCAGCCGAAGAAAACGCGCAACCGATCGAAATGTTTTTCCTTGGTGCGCGGCGCAATCGCGGCCGAATGGCCTTCGCGCTTCGCCTTGGCGAGAACCTCAGGTACCGAGAGTCCGCGATAGGCTTTCCGCTTGCTCGCGTTCGACGGCCAGACCGCCAGCGCCGCCGGGAACCGATCCATTTCCAGTGGGCCGAGGGTGCTGATCGGCACATCGCCGACCGCGCCTTGAAAGCGCTCCAGCGTCCAGGTCTGTTCCAGCATGACCTTCGCGGACAGGCCCCGTTGCGCGAAGTGCTGGAGAAACCGCGAAACGCCGTCGGAAAGCATCAACGCTGGTGTGGACGGTGGGGGGCAGGGGCCGCCACGGGTTGCGGACCCGCCACCGGCTCTGCAGACGTGCTCGATGCCGGAACCGGCACCAGGCGGTTCAAGGTCGCGAGTGTGTGGGCCAGGGTCTGCGCGACCTCCAGGCCGTTGATCTGGACGTTCAGCAGGACGGCACCGTTCGGCAGCCGAATCGCATTGCTGGTCCAGTCACGCAGCTGTCCCGACTGCGCCTTCTTCAGCAGCACCTTGAGGTCGATCGCCACCGACGGCTCCCGTCGCAGCAGTCCATGGACCGACGATAGGGCGGAAGCCATCTGAGCCGCCAGCAGCCGGCCGGTGTCCTTATCCACAAGCCCCAGCCGTCGGACGAGGAATTTCGAGCCCACGCGAGCCCGAAGGTCCAACGGCACCCAGAAGCGCACGAACACGCCGGACGGGCGGGCGTAAACGAAGGGGGGCAAAACGAGACCTCCGGCAGTACCTGGCGGCCGCACGGATCTCGTTTCAGAAAGAAAAAACCCCTTGGGAACCAAGGGGTTTTGGAATGGTGGAGGTGGCGGGAATTGAACCCGCGTCCGAAGGCGCTTGACGCCAGGTACTACATGCTTAGCTCACCGTTGGATCTCGTCTCCCGGCAGCACGGTGTGCGAAGCGCGCCGGTGGACCAGCCTGTAAGTTTTAGCCGGGCACCGACAGGCGGCGGGCTCCAGCGATCCTGTGATAATGACCCTACATCCACGAGCACAGGCACAAGTGGGTTCGGGGCTAGGCCTTAAGCGGCCAGAGCGTAGACGTCGTCGTTGGCGTCTGAATGTTTGCCGCTGGATTAACGAGGAAAGCTGCCCCCTCGGCATGCACCCAACTATCTCACTACCCCCGTCGAAGCCGTGACACCCCCGGGGAAAGGCGATGCTAGCACGTTGCCGGCATGGGCAGCGATCTGGTGGCGCGAAGCCGGAATGCAAGGGGATGCGCCGATGTCCCGACCGGGCGGCCGGTGCTGCCGGCCGTGGCTGTGTCTGCCTGCCCCTGGCTTGGCTTTCGACATTCCTGAATGCCGTTTCGCCGGACGGTCGCGCAGGGCGGCGGACCGCGGACCCGTGCCGTGCCGGCGGCGGCGCGCCGACGGCGAAACGCTGCAGCCTGCGACATCATCGGGCGCTCGGGCTCGACGGAGATCTCGCCGCGGCGGCATTGGCGGCGGTGTCGCAAAATACTTTTGATAATTTTTTTGTTTGCGCATTTTCTGTCTTGTGGCGATTGATGCAATGCGCGACTATCGGCGCGTTGCCTGGGGCTGCGGTCGTAACGGCCGGACAGGGGGCGCACGATGATGGATGGCGTGGTCGTGTCGGCTGCGGGTTCGCTGCGGCTGGCCGTTCCGTTCCTGTTGCAGTCATGCCGGGTGGTGCTGTGCGGCGGTGCGGCGTCGTACCGTACGCGACGCGTGCTCGCCGTCTGCGCGAAGCCGTCGGCATCGGCTCGTCCTCGCCGCCGTGCGTGTGGCGAAGGTTCGGCAGTGATCGCAGGACTGCTGCTGTTTGCCGCCGTTGCCGCGCAGGCCGAGGAGATGCCGGAGACCCAGCTCGAGGAGCAGCGTGTCACCGCGTCGGCGCTGCCGATCACGCCGGCCGCGACGAGTCAGCACGTCACCATCCTGCGTCGCGCCGATCTGGATGCGCTGCGCGGCGAAAGCCTGCCCACCGTCCTCGCGCGCCAGGCCGGACTCGTCGTCGACCGCGGTCCGCGCAGCGGCGGCTACGGCGCGCTGTATCTGCGCGGCGCCGATCCCAGCCATGTCGTCGTGCTCGTCGATCATGTGCGCCAGAACGATCCGCTGTCCTCGCGCGGCAGCGCGGTGGATCTGAATACGCTGTCCGTCGACGACATCGAGCGCATCGAGATCGTGCGCGGCAACGCCAGCGTGGCCAACGCCGAGGCAATCGCGGGGCTGATCCATATCTTCACGCGGCGCGCCGAGCAGGGCGCCGCCGCCGGTGCCGGCCTCGGTGGGGATGGCCTGCGCAGTGCGCACGCGGGCTGGGCTGGGCAGGGGCCGCGGCTCGGCGCGGCCTATCGCGAAGAAGGCGATGCAGGCGGCGGCCTCAGTCGTACGCGCGCGCTGAATGCAGGCTGGGACGCTCGCCTGGGCGCGGCGTTCGCGCTGCAGGCGGATGCGCGTCTGGCGGACAGCAGGAATCGCGCGTTCCCCGATGACAGCGGCGGACCGCGCTATGCCGTGCGGCGCGTACTCGATACGCGCGAGAGCGAAAGCCGCCAGTTGTCACTGCGCGGCGAATACACCGCAAGGGCCGGCGTGCTGGAGCTGCAGGCGGCGACCCTGTCGCGCGACGGCGACGAGCGGACGCCGGGCGTGGCGCCGGGTTTGCGCGATCCGCAGGGTTTGCCGCCGATCACGACGCAGGGCAATTACCGGCGCAACGAAGCGCTGGCGGCGTGGCGCGTGGGCCGGGGCGACGGCCTGCTGATGACGGCCGGCGCGCAGTATCAGCGTGAGAGTGGACACCTCGACAGTCTGATCGACTTCGGTGTGATGCAGCTGGCGGTACCTTTCTCGCTGCGGCGCGAAACCGCGGCGCTGTTTGCCGAAGCGCGCTGGCAGGCGGGTCCCTGGGCCCTGCAGGGTGGTCTGCGGCACGAGCGCTACGGCGGTGCTGCGGCCGCAGATGCTTCGGCGACGCATCCGTTGCTGTCGCTGCAGCACTCGCTCGCTGCGGGGCGCGGCAGTTGGGGCGCCTCGCTCGCGCGAGCCTCGAAATTGCCGAGCTTCTATGCGCTGGGTCAGCCGCTGGTCGGCAATCCGCAGCTCAAGCCCGAGACGGCGCAGCAGCGCGAGCTCTACTACGCCACCGCAGGTACGGCGGTCTGGTCGGGCCGCGTCAGCCTGTTCAGCGCGCGCTATCGCGATCTGGTCGACTTCGACGCCGGGCCGCCGCCGCGTCTGGTCAATCGAGACCGCATCGAGGCCGAGGGTCTGGAGTGGCGCGGCAGCCGGCGTTTCGCCAACGACTGGCAACTGCAGCTCGACGGCTGCTGGCTGCAGGTGCGCAATCCCGACGGCGGCGCGCCGCTGCGCTATCGCCCGAAAATCCAGGCCGGCGCGCAGCTCGGTATGCCGCTGGGCCCGCAGCGCGAGCTGTCGTTGCGACTGCAGCACCTCGGCCGCCGCTTCGATTCCACCATTCCGAGCGGTGACGGCTGGCTCGCCGCGACGACGAATCTGGACCTGGCGCTGCGCCAGCAGTTCGGTGCGACGCAACTGCTGCTCGCGCTGGAGAACCTCGGCAACACGCGCCGCGACGAGACGCTGGGCACGCCGCAACCGGGGCGCCGCCTGCGCCTGATGCTGGACTGGAGGCTGCCATGACCACGACCTCTCCGGCGCGCGGGCGTCTGGCTGCGTGGCTGCGTCTGGGCGCCTTCGTCGCCGTGCTGCTGGCGGCCGTGCTGCTGCCGTTCGCCCTGTTCGGCGACGTACTGGATGCCGCTGCGCCGCAGTGGCTGCAGCGCGGCGATGCGCGTCTTGCGCTGGCCGCCGTCGGCGTGGCACTGCTGGTCGTCGACGTCGTGCTGCCGATTCCGAGCAGCGTGGTCTCGATAGGCCTGTGCCTGAGTCTGGGGCCATTCTGGGGCGGAGTCGCCGTCGCGCTGGGATGCCTGGCGGCGTTCGTGGCCGGCTACGGTCTCGGCCGGTTGTTGCCCGAGGCCAGACTGCGCGCCTGGATCGGTCCCGCGCTGTGGGATCGCGCGCGGTTGCAGATGCAGGAGCGAGCGCTCTGGTGGATCGTCGCCGCGCGGCCGCTGCCGGTACTTGCCGAGATCAGCGCGTTGCTGGCGGGAGCGTTCCGTCTGCGGCCTTGCGTCTGGGGCATTCCGGCCGTCGGCGCATCGCTGGCAGTCGGCGCGCTGTATGCGTTCAGCGCCTGGCTCGGCCAGCGCGAGCCGGGGCTCGCGGGCCTGCTCGCTGTCGTGCTGGTTCTGCCGGCGCTGCTCTGGTTCGTCCATCGCATCGTCCTGCGCCGTCTGCTGCGGCAACCCGCGGCGCAGATCCCCCCTTCGCCGCTGCGTCGAGGAGCAACGCATGAACAGGTCTGATGCAGGCCGTGACCGGTCTTCCTCCCGTGTTGCCTGGGCCGGAGCAGGGCAGCTGTTCCGGTTGCTGCTGCTGTCGCTGCTGTTCGCCGGCGCTGCCGCGCAGGCCGCGCGTCCGCCGGCGCAGACGCCGGCGCAGCGGCATATCTATTACACCGGTGGCGTGCACAACGATCTCGGCTGCCTGCCGCCGACGCGCTGCGTCTATCCGCGCAAGCCCGGCGAACCCGGCGATCCGCTGTATCCGGAGCAATGGGTCAGCACCTGGACCATGTATCGTGTGTTCGCCCGCTATGACGCATTTCCGCCGCCGTATGCGTCGCCGCCGGCCGGACTGACGCCGGCCGACTACCAGGTCAGCTACGGCGCGAGCTACTACGACGCGAATTATGTGCCGAAGGACCGCGACGGTTCGGGCGCCATGATGGAGTATTACGACCGCTACTGCCTGCCGATCTTTCCGGCCGCCAACGATTTCAGCTGCGCGTTCGTCTCGCTGGGCAACAAGGCGTATTTCCTGCGCTATGCGGATCGTCCCAGGGACACGCCGCAGTGCTGCCGCTTCTCGCCGCAGAATCATCCGCCGCGGCGTGACTTCATCAAGCATCTGCCGTACGACGCGCAGCGCAGCACGCACCTGGGCGGCCTGGTGCAGGCCTATGCACGCGAGGTCGGGCCGCAGAAGATCCTGTTCGGCTATGCATTCTGGAAAGACGAGACGTCGGACGATCCGGCTGACCCAACCGCGCCGAAGTACCGTCATCCGCAGTCGTTCTTCTTTTCGGGCTCGCCGACGGATCCGCCGAATGCCCCCGTCGTCAGCCAGAACTACACCAGCTTCCGCGCGCAGCGGCCCGATCCGGCGCATACCTGGGACCAGGTCGCCGAGCTGTGTCCGGCGGAACCGCAATGGTGCTGTCTGTTCCCCGACGACTGTCCGGCCGACACCGACGCAGCGCCGCAGGGCGTGCCGGAGCCGGCGAGCTGGTCGACCATGAATCCGGAAGTCCGGCGCTGAGCGGGCCCCGCTCTTCCGCTGCGCCGTACCTGGCATAGGAGTCCTGCAATGAGCTATCTCGATGCGCCACGACTGCATTTCACCGGCTGGTTCCAGGCCGATGTCTCGACCATCAACAACGATGTGCGCTTTTTCCAGAATGCGTCTTTTGTTCCGGAATACCAGCAGCTCGACCAGAACGGCAGCTGGAACCCCGAAGGCACCGGCATATTCCGCCTGCTCGACTGCAAGGTGACCGGCGGCGCGCTTGCCGGACGCAGTTTCGTCGACCCGAGCCAGGATCCGGTCATCGGCCTGCTGGTCGAAAATGCCGACCGGCGCGCGCCGGGCAAGCTCGTGGACCTGGATCCGCAGCAGCAGATGGTGTCGGAGATCTGGGGCCTGCAGGTGCGTCTGCTCGATGCGGAGCGGCGCGAACTGCTGCGCGGCGAGTATCGTCCCGGACCGTTCTGCAATCTCTGGCGGCGCCAGCAGACCGGCGTCGCGCGCGACCAGCAGCTGGCGGCGAACTACCAGTCGGTGCTCCAGGACACGGCCTGGGCCGACGAACTCGACTCGCCGCTGCTGCGCGCGCTGCGCGAGGCCAGCGACGACGGCTGCCTATCGATCGCGTTCAACGTCTACGGCTACGGCCGCGATGCGACGATTCCGCGCTACACCATGGGCCACGTCGTCGGCAGCATAGGGCCGTACCGCCGCGGCGAGCCGCGGCATTTCGTGGCCGGGCGCCAGATGACGGCCGATACCACCGCGTCGCTGATGGTGCCCGCCGGCGGCCTCTACAACCTGCAAGGCCGCTTCAGCGCGCGGACCGGGCAGCTCACTCTCGACTTCGGCAACACGTTCCCGATCCAGGACGCCAATAGCGGTCTGCTGGACATGGGCCAGGTGCTCGTCGGCGTGTTGCGCGGCAATCCGCAGGCGGTGCTGGCCACGGTGGATGCGTCCCGGGTCGGGCTTGTCGGCGAAGTGCCGTACCGCGACCCGGACTGGTATACGCAGACCGCCGGCGTGCAGGATTTCGATCTGCACGAGCGACCGGACATCGCCGCGCTGCTGCAGGACAATCCGCTCGCGCTGCTGTCGCCGCTGCCGGATTCCAGCGCCTACAAGGTGCTGCTGCAGGAGTCCGTCGACGGCCTCTACCTGCGCGCCGACCAGTTCGTGTTCCGCCTCGAGCCGGGCGAGCAGGCGACTGTGGAGCTGCATGCGACACGCTTCGGCCAGCCGCTGGCCGGGGCCGGCGTCGGTCTCGTGCCGACCGCGGGACTCATGGGCGGTTCGGGCGGCGGTGCGACGATCTCGCCGCCGACGCGACCGGCAGCGGCGATTCCCGACATCGGCACGCCGGCGGGCGTGTTCACGTTTCCGTCGAGCGGCTCCACCGATGCCGCCGGTCGTCTCGACGTGCCGATCGCTTTGTCGGCGCAGGGGCCCGGGCGGCCGCGCGGCTATATCGCCGGGCAGCTCTACGGTGTGGCTTACCGGCTGGATCGCCTGCCGCCCGGCTATCTGTTCAATCCGCTGAACTACGTCAGCGTGCTCGCGTTCGACGCGAAGGCCGTGCCCGCCGCGCCGACCTGGTACGACGACATCCAGCCGCTGTTTGCCCAGTACGGCAATCTGTATCCGATCATGGGGCGCTACGTGGTCGACCTCAACGACTACGCCGCGGTCTGCACGCGCGTCAAGGCGCTGCAGCTTGCGTTCTCGCTGCCGCGCAGCGACCCGAATCACATGCCGGTCACGCGCGATCTCGGCGCGGGCGATCGCGACACGATTCTCGCCTGGCTGTCGACGCCGGGCGCGGACGGCCTGCCGCGGCTCGGCCGTCCTTCGCTGCCGGTCGGTCCCGCCGCGGCGACCGGAACCGCCGCCGCGTCGCCACCGCCGGATCTGGGCCTGCTGCCCGAACAGGGAGGCGGCAAGACCGCTTTCGTCCTGCAGTACGAACAGCGCCGCCGCAGCGCCGCGGAATCAGGAGACGCGTCATGATCCGGCTGCAAGCGTCCGTCATCGAGGGCATACGTGCGGCCGACACGCCGGCCAAGCTGCATCGCTACCTGCAGAACGCGATCGAACTGGAGCACAGCACGATTCCGCCGTACCTGACCGCGCTGCTGTCGCTGCGGCCGGGACGCAACCGGCGCATCGGCGAGCTGCTTCGCCGCATCATCGTGCAGGAAATGCTGCACATGTGCATCGCAGCGAACATCCTCATCGCGATCGGCGGCAAGCCCGCGATCAATACGCCGGGTTTCGTGCCGACCTATCCGGGCCCCCTGCCGATGCAGATCGGCAACGGCCTCGTCGTGGGCATCGAGGCGTTTTCGATGCCGCTGCTCAAGAACGTGTTCATGGCCATCGAGCAGCCCGAGGACGAGGTGCCGGTGCACGTGCTCAAGGCGGCCCGGGAAGCCGAGCCCGAGTACGCGACCATCGGCCAGTTCTACGACGCCATCCAGGCGCAGATCCGCGCGCTCGGGGCGACCATCTTCGTCACGCCGACGGCGCCGCCGCAGGTGGTTGCGCCGCACTGGTTCGCGCCGGACAAGCTGTTCGTCATCACCGATCCCGATTCCGCCTGCCGCGCCATCGACATCATCAAGATCGAAGGTGAGGGCACCTCGACATCGCCGTTTCAGTCGCCGCACGATCCGGCGCATTTCTATCAGTTCGGCGCAATCGTGAACGGGCGGGAGGTCATCACCATGCCCGGCGAGCCGGGCAAGCCGCCGAGCTACGCCTATGCGGGCGCGCCCATTCCGTTCGACCCCGACGGCGTGTGGCCGCTGCGCGCGAACTGCAGGATCGCCGACTTCAAGCGCGGCACCGACGCACGCACGCGCATCGAACAGTTTGCCTACAACTACTCCGCGCTGCTCAATGCGCTGCACCTGGCCTTCAACGGCGAGTCCGACCGGTTCGATGCGGCGATAGGGCTGATGTACGACTTGCGCGTGCTTGCCGTCGCGCTGATGCAGACCGTGGCCGATCCGCAGACCGGCGAGACGGTGGGGCCGAGCTACGAGCTCGTGCATACCCAGGGCGGCATGCAGAGCTGAGCGCCGCCTGCCGGATCACGCCCGGGGCGTCGACGGCATATCCGTCCGCGCGTCCCGGGCGGCCAGACGAACGCGCCGCTCAGGCGTCGCGATTGTGCGCACGCATCGTGCGCTGCTTCTCGCGGTTCCAGTCGCGTTCCTTCTCGGTCGCGCGCTTGTCGTGTTCCTGCTTGCCGCGGGCCAGGCCGATCTCGACCTTGACGCGGTTGTTCTTCCAGTACAGCGCGGTCGGAATCAGGGTATAGCCCTTGCGCTCGACGGCGCCGATGAGCTTGTCGATCTCTTCGCGGTGCAGCAGCAGCTTGCGCGTGCGGCGGTCGTCGGCGACGACGTGGGTCGAGGCCTGGATCAGCGGCGTGATCTGCGCGCCGAACAGGTAGAGCTCGCCGGCCTTGATCAAGGCATAGGCGTCGCCGAAGTTGACCCGGCCGGCGCGCAGGCTCTTGACCTCCCAGCCCTGCAGCGCGAGGCCGGCCTCGTAGCGGTCGTCGATGTGGTAGTCGTAGCGGGCGCGCTTGTTCAGCGCGATCGTGCTGCCGCCGTCCTTGCTGTTCTTCTTGTCCTTGGGCTTGGCCATCTTCGGTAGAATCCGCCGCGCGCTTGCATCCAAGCGCAGTAATGTTGATAGGTCACGGTCCTCGACATGCGCCCCGGCGAATGCCGCTTCAAGCCCGGGCTCGGGCGGATCGTGCCGGTATCCGTCGCGATCGCGGCGCGGACCGGACCCGTTCTCCGCCGGTTTTTCGAGACTGCCGAATTGATCCAGATCCGTCGCAGCGCCCTGGTGCGCTACAGCCCGGGCCAGATGTTCGATCTGGTCAACGACGTGGAAGCATACCCCAGGCGTTTCACCTGGTGCGCCGCCGCCGACATCCTGGACCAGGACGAGACCGCGATGACCGCGCGGCTGGAAGTGCGCATCGCCGGCATGACCCAGCGCTTCACGACGCGCAATACCCTGCAGCCGCCCGGGCGGATCGACCTGGCGCTCGTCGACGGTCCGTTCCGGGCGCTCAGCGGCAGCTGGCAGTTCACGCCGCTGGGCGAGGAGGGCTGCAAGATCGCGCTGGCGATGGATTTCGAATACTCCGGCGCGTTGCTCGGGCCGGCCCTGCGCATGGGTTTCCAGGGATTGGCCGATCGCATGGTCGACGAATTCGTCCGCGTGGCTTACCGCGTCTATGGCTGAGACCCTGCGGATCGAAGTCGCCTACGTTGCGCCGGGACAGCCGTTCCTGCAGGCGCTGCAGCTGCCGGCCGGCGCCTGCGTCGCCGACGCGCTCCAAGCGTCGGCGCTGCGGCTGCATTTCCCGGAACTGGACCTGGCCGTCAGCCGCGTCGGCATCTTCAGCCGGCCGGCCACCCCGGCGACGCCGCTGCGCGATGGCGACCGGGTCGAGGTCTACCGGCCGCTGCTCGTGAATCCGAAAGAGGTCAGGCGCCGGCGCGCGCAGCAGGCCGGCAAGCCCGGAACCGGCGGCGCTTAGCCGCGGCCGCCCTTCTTCTTGTCGTCGGGGCGCTTTTCGTCGGGGAATTCGACGCGGTATTTCTTCGCGTCCTTGATGAGCTGGGCCGGATCTTCGGGGAAATAGTCGCCTTCTATCTTGGCCAGCGCATCGTTCTCGAAGGTCAGGCTCAGGTTCTTGGTCTTGACCTTGCCGCCGCGGCGCTGGATCGACGAGACGTAGTCCCAGCGGTTGCTTTCGAACGGACTCGTGACCGACGGCGTACCCAGCAGCAGGGTGACCTGTCGCTTGCTCATGCCGGGCTTGAGCTGATCGACGGTGGTCTTGGAAAGCAGGCTGCCCTGCTGCACGTCCGGCCTGTAGATCACGCCGCAGCCGCTGAGGGCGACGGTCAGGCCCAGCACGCACAGGGAACGGGTCAAACACTTCATCGCGACGGTCCGGTCAGTCAGCAAGGGGCCGGATGATACACTAGCGTCGTTAAACGTCCGGAATCCCCCGGGGCCGCAGTGCTCCGGCCCCGATTGCGGCCGTTTGGCGTACGGACCTTGATTGGCAAGGACTCCGCTTCCGGCCACCGCGACTCGGGCAGCCGTCAACGTGAATCACCCCGAAACGGGGCGGAGCCGGAGTCCGGCCGCGATGCGGTGGGGTCTCCCGGCTGCGCCGCAGCGTAGCGGGACTCCGATCCGGCCGCCGCGCGGTCGAAATCCGACCCCGCCGCGCCGGCACCGGCCCGCGCACCACAGGAGAAACACCATGGAGTCGCAGGATCTGCGCAAAGTCGGCCTCAAGGTCACCCACCCGCGCGTGCGCATACTCGGCATTCTCGAGGATTCCGACGGCCGGCACCTGACCGCCGAGGACATCTACCGCGAACTGCTCGCCCACGAGGACGACATCGGCCTGGCCACGGTCTATCGCGTGCTGACCCAGTTCGAAGCCGCCGGCCTCGTGCTCAAGCACAACTTCGAGGGCGGCCAGGCCGTCTACGAACTCGATCGCGGCAAGCACCACGACCACATGGTCGACCTGGAAACCGGCAAGGTCATCGAGTTCACGAGCGAGGAAATCGAGCGCCTGCAGAGAGAGATCGCCGAGCGGCACGGTTACGTGATCGAAGAGCACAGCCTCGTGCTGTACGTGCGGCCCAAGCGCAAGCGCTGAGCGAGGGCAGGGGGAGACAGTTCGATGAAGCAGTGGGTGGCATCGCCGCGCGGTTCCGCCGGCTCTCTTGCCGTGCGGATGACTGCCCTGGGAGCAGCGCTGGCGTTTGCGGCCGGTGCCGCCGGGTCGCTGGACGAAGCCGGGGCCGTGAACCGGTTGCAGCAGCAACTGAAACGCAGCGCGGATTACCGCATCCACGGCGAGTGTCTGAGCCTGCTCGTGGAGGAACGCGAGCCGGCATTCTTCGGCATCGCAGTGTACGAGAAGCACGGCGACGGCTGCCCCGGCGATCCTGCGACCATGCCGGTGCTGGATCGCTTCCAGGTCGACGCGGCCACCGCTGCGCTGCGGCGTTACGACGTGATGGACGATCGCTACGTGGACTGGATGCCCGATACGGCCCGGTGAGGCGACCTCGCAAGTTTTCGCCGATTTCGCCCGGCAGAACCCGCACGCAGCCCTCCCGGCCAGGCACGCGACGCGTCTCGGAGACAGGGCGAGCGGAGTTCCGGTAACCCGCGGCTTCATGTTCCTGCCTGCAGCTCGAATCCTGAATTCGGCAGCGAACGTTCAAACGACGAGGCGATGTCGGACTTCCGCGCCACCGGATTTTCCGCAGGCGTCCGGTCTGTGCCTCACGCCCCCCCGGCCACTCACTCGCGCCGCTGTATCGGCGCCAACAAGGAAAAACGGTGGAACGCAAACTGGTATCCATCCAGACCATAGACGCGCTTGCGACTATCGACGGTGCCGACAATATCCAGCAGGCACGCGTGATGGGCTGGACCGTCGTGGTGAAGAAAGACGAGTTCGCCGTCGGCGACGCTTGCGTCTTTTTCGAGATCGACAGCGTGCTGCCGGAGGGGCCGGAATGGTCCGAGTTCATGCGCGCGCGCCAGTTCCGCGTGCGGACGGTCAAGCTGCGCGGCGTGCTTTCCCAGGGATTGGCGCTGCCGCTGGCCATCCTCGGCGGCGGCGATGCACCGCGCGAAGTGGACCTGCGCGAGCGCCTCGGCGTCGTCAAATACGAGCCGGTGCTGCCCGACGAGGCCGATGTGGTCGGGCCGTTTCCCGGCCGCGTGCCCAAGACCGACGAGATCCGCGTGCAATCGGCGCCGGGTGTGCTGGATGAGCTGCGCGGCCGGGAATTCTACGTCGCGACCAAATACGACGGCACGTCGGCCACCTACCTCAATGATGCCGAGGACGGCTTCATCGCCTGCTCGCGCAACTGGGCGCTCAAGCGCGGCGACAACCCGGTCTGGCGCGTGGCGCAACGGCTGGATCTGGAGAACCGGCTGCCGCCGGGCTTCGCCGTCCAGGGCGAAATCTGCGGTCCGGGAATACAGAAGAACCGGCTCGGCCTGCGTGAACTGGCTTTGTTCGTGTTCAATGTCTACGACGTGCGAGGCGCGCGTTACCTCGACTTGAACGAGATGCTGGCTTTCTGCGCCGAACAGGGCCTCAGCACGGTGCCGATCGAGCGCGTGGTGCGCGGTGCGGAGGCGGCCGCTCATGCGCACACTCTGGATATCTGGCTGGAGGCCGCGCGTGGCCTTTACGCCAGCACCGCGCAGCGCAAGGAAGGCATCGTCGTACGCCCCCTGTGCGAACAGCACTCGCCCACTCTGTGTGGGCGGCTTTCGTTCAAGGTGATCAACAACGACTTCCTGCTCAAGGATGGGGATTGACGGCAGATCGGCAATCCGGAATTCGCGCAAGCCGGTGCCGGGTCGAATCCCGTCATCCCGAATTCCGCATGCTCCGGGTGCCGGTTCAGTCGGTAACCGGCTTGCGTCCGACGAAGCGGTAGAACGGCACTTTGATCAGCGGCAGATAGGGCACGGCGGCGCGCGCCTCGACCAGCTGGTGCTGGGGCAGTGCGGCGCGCAGTGCGGGCAGGTGGGTGGCGTCGAGTTTGACGCCGTCGTGGCCGAACCAGGCCGGCCAGAAGCGGCGCGTGAATAGGCTGTGACGCTGCAGGCCTGGCGCCGGCCGCTCTTCCGAAACATGGAAATCCACAATGGCCAGCGTGCCGCCGGGCTTGAGCATGGCCAGGGCGTTGTCCAGTGCGGCACGCCAGTTGGGAATCATGGTCAGGGCGTAGGAAAGGTAGACGCAATCGACCAGCCTCTGCGGTCGCCAGGTGGTCGCGTCGGCCTGGTGGACGCGGATGCGTGCGTCGGCCGCGGCGCGCAGCTGGGCGCGTTCGACCAGGGCAGGGCAGAGATCGACCAGCTCGAAGCGGGCGATGCGCTCCCATTGCTGAGTGCTGAAGAAATCCAGATTGCGGCCGGTGCCGCCGCCGAGCTCCACCACCGCCGCGTTGGCCGGCAGCGGCAGGCTGCCGATCAGTTCGCGCCGTCCCTGCAGCAGACGTTCGCGGAACGCATCGTAATGCGCCGCCTGTGGCGCATAGAACGCCTGCAGGCGCTGCTCGTGCGGCACGCCGCGCGGCATGCCGCGCATCAGGCTCAGCAGCACGCCGGCATCGGCGCGCAGGGACTCAAGCCGGCGCATCGGCGATCACGAAGCCGGCATAGGTATGCACGCGGTCGTGCTGGTGCAGGCTCTGTGCGAGTTCGTCCTGGAACGCGAGCACTTCGCGCAGGCTGCGGCCTTCGCTGCCGACGCGCAGGCTGTCCAGATAGGCCGGCCGCTCGTGCGCGCTGCGCAGCAGGATGCGTGCACCGGGCGCAGCGCGTTGCAGGATGGCTTCCCATTCCTCGGCCAGTGCCTGTGGGTAGTAGCTGCTCATCCAGTCCATGTGGTCGAGCAGTACGAAACGCGTGATCGGCTCGTCATGGCCACGCAGGAATTCGGTCACCGTCGTCGTGTGCGGCACGATCGCAGCGACCCTGCCGGCCTTCAGCGCCGCGAAGTTGTCGGGCTTGAGATATTCCGGGCAGCAGTCGCGGCGATAGCGGCCGGCGACGTAGACCTGCCAGAAATAGTTGTCGCTGACCGGCAACTGGCGGAACACGTACTGCACGGCTTCGCGGATGAAGCCGGCGACACCGCCCGCATGCTGCGCCTCGACGAGCTTGCGCTGCGGATGCGGCACGCCGAGCAGGCTCATGACGAACTGCTGCGACAGCACCCAGTCCATTGGCTTGTTCCACATCAGCGGTGCGACGCGATCGTCGTAGATCACGCGCTGCTCGGACAGGTCGCGGGCCTGGAACAGCGCGGTCAGCGCATGGTTCAGGCGCGGCCGCAGGCGGAAATAGGTGCGGCAGGCGCGAGCGACGATGCCCGACAGGCCGTGGAAATAGAAGCTGCCGCGCGGATCGGCGAACCAGTTCCAGTGCTTGTCCCACCAGGCCTGCGCGAACTCGCCGAGTTCGCCGCGCAGCCGGGTCTGATAGAGGCGGCGGAAGTCGGCGTGATAGCCCTCGCCGAACACCGCGAAATAGTCGTCGAATTCGAGCTGGCGTATGCCGGCGATCTTCAGTTCCAGCAGCGCGGTCTGACGCGGATTCGCGTCCACCGCATGCACACGGCGCGGTCCGGCGATCGCATAGTCCAGCGCGTTGCAGCCGGCGCTCGTGATCACGAGCACACTGTCGTCGGGGCCCAGGCGCAGGGCCTGGCGATCCACCGCCGGATCTTCCCAGCAGGCGTTGTAGACCAGATTGCGCGAGTAGATCGCGTTGAACAGGCGCTGGTCGAGACGGTCGCGGAGGCTGGGCGTGTCCATGGCAGTTTCGCGTCGGTGGCTGGCGCGCACGCTAGTACGCGGCGATGACAGGCCGGTGACTGCGACCTAAGGTCGCAGCCGCGCGGCGGCGCGCGCGCGTAAAGTGGCGCCCATGTCCATGTTGCCTTCCGGTCTGTTGCGCAGCCTCGCGCTGCTGCGCTGGTTCGCCGTCGCGGGCCAGGCGCTGACGATCCTCGTCGCCGTGCATGCGCTGGCGCTGCCTTTTCCGGCACTGCCGCTGTGGGGCGGCGTCGCCGCGCTGGCCGTTTTCAATCTGTGGGCTGCACCGCGCGCGCGCCGGCTCGTGCAGACCAGCACGCGCGAGGCGCTGCTGCACGTGCTCGTCGATGTGGCCGAGCTGACCTGGATGATCGCCTGGAGCGGCGGCGCGATGAATCCGTTCGCCTCGCTGCTGCTGCTGCCGCTCGCGCTGGCTGCGGTCGCCATGCCCTGGCGCGCGGTGCTCGTCGTGCTGCTGGCCTGCGGCGGGGGTTATGCCTTGTCCGCGGCGCTCGGGCCGCCGCTGCCGCATCTGCATGGCGTGTTCGGCGATACCCTGGATCTGCATCTGTGGGGCATGGCGGCGAACTTCGTGGTCTCCGGCGCCGTCGTGGCCGGATTCCTGAGCCGTCTGGCGCAGACCCTGCACGCGCGCGAGCAGGAGCTTGCGCGGCTGCGCGAACAGTTCGCGCGACGCGAAGGCATCGTCGCGCTCGCGACGCATGCGGCGGCGGTCGCGCACGAACTGAACACGCCGCTGGGCACCTTGACCCTGATGCTCGAAGACGCGCTCGCCGATGCGCCGGCCGGCAGCGAGCGGCGCGCCGACGCGCAGCTGATGGCCGCGCTCGTCGACGAATGCCGCGACCGGGTGCGCCAGCTCGCGCGGCCGGCCGACGAGCTGCGCGCGGCCCAGCCGCGCTCCTTGCGCGAAGTGCTGGATCAGCTCGTCGAGCGCTGGCGCCTGCTGCGTCCGGCCGTGCATTTGCAGCGCTCCGACGAGCTGCCGGCCGAACTCGCCGTCGACTGGGACAGCGGTATCGGTCATCTGCTGCAGGCCCTGCTCAACAACGCAGCCGATGCAAGTCAGGCGGCCGGTTCCAGCTGTGTCGAGCTCGCGCTGGCCTGGCATGACGGCTGGCTGCGCGGCAGCGTGCGCGATTTCGGCGCCGGACTCGATGCCGGTGCAGCCGTGCTGCCGGGCCGGCTGTTCCAGTCGAGCAAGCCCGACGGCCTGGGACTCGGGCTCGTGCTGTCGCATGCGACGGTGGAACGTCTCGGCGGCGTGCTCGCGATGGACGCCGCCGACGGTGGCGGCGTGCGTGTACGCTTCGAATTGCCGGTGACCGGAGCCGATGCATGAACGGACTGCTGATCGACGATGACGAAGTCTATGCGCGCATCCTGCAGCGTTCGCTGCAGCGCCGGGGCCTGCCGGTGCGCATTGCGCACGATGCGGCGAGCGCGCTGGCCCTCGTCGAGGCCGAAGCGCCGGATTTCGCCCTGGTCGATCTGAAGATCGGCGCGAGTTCGGGGCTGGATCTGATCGCGCCGCTGCGCGCGGCGCGCGCGGACATGCAGATCGTGCTCGTGACCGGCTACGCCAGCGTCGCGACTGCGGTCGAGGCGATCAAGCGCGGCGCCGACAACTATCTGCCGAAGCCGGTCACGGCCGAAGCGCTGCTGCGTGCGCTCAACGACGAACCCGCGGCCGAGGACGTCGACACGATGACGCCGCTGAGCCGCCTCGAATGGGAGCACATCCAGCAGGCCCTGCTGGCCTGCGACGGCAACATCTCGGCCGCGGCGCGGCTGCTCGGCATGCACCGGCGCAGCCTGCAGCGCAAGCTGGCCAAGCGGCCCGGGCCCGAGCGCATCGATAGGGAGCTTTAGACAGCGGCACCCACGGCGAGGCTCGCGGGGCCTGCTGCTCGCCTGCGCTGCCCGCCGGACGTCGGCGCCGAAAACCTCTGGCGTCGCCTCGGCGCTCCAGGATGCCCCGGCGGCCAAAGCCAGATTCCGACTTTTCCAGAAATTCCCCGCAAGCCATGCAACCGCCGACCCGCGCACGCGGCACTCAACGGCGATCACGCAGCCGGCCGGGGACTGCGACAGTCGGTCGCATTCTTTCGCGGCCGCGGCCCTGGCGTACTGCATCGCCTTCCGGACGAGAGTGCCCACATGGTCGTGCTGCCGCTGTCACTGTCCATCGCCTGGGCGCTCGCTGCGCCGTCGCCGGCTGACCCGGACGTCACCAGGCCCGACACGGCCGACGGCCGCCGCACGGTACTGCCGCGCGTGGACGTCGCGGCCGATGCGCGCAGCGCAGCCGTCGAAGCGGCGCGGCAGCGCCTCGACGAGACCGCCGGCGCGGCCGGCCTCGTCGACGCGGAACGCTACCGCGAGCAGCGTGCGGCGACCTTGGCGGATGCGTTGGGCTATGCGGCCGGCGTGTTCGTGCAGCCGCGTTTCGGATCGGAGGAATCGCGTCTGTCGGTGCGCGGCTCGGGCCTGCAGCGCACCTTCCATCTGCGCGGCATCGAGCTGCTGCAGGACGGCGTCAATCTGAACCAGGCCGACGGCGGCGGCGATTTCCAGGCGCTGGAGCCGCTGGCGGCGCGCTATGTCGAGGTCTGGCGCGGCGCAAATGCGTTGAGCTATGGCGCGGCGACCCTGGGCGGCGCGATCAATTTCGTCAGCCCCACGGGACGCGATGCATCGCCGCTGGACCTGCGCATCGAAGGCGGCAGCTTCGGTTACCGCCGCGGCCAAGCCGCGCTGGCCGGTGCCGACGAAAGGCACGATTATTACGCCAGCGTCAGCGCCTTCGCCCAGGACGGTTTCCGCGATCACTCGCGGCAGGAGACGTATCGCTTCTTCGGCAACTATGGTCTGGCGTTGAACGGCGGCGAGACGCGTTTCTATCTCGCGCGCGTGGATACGAACTCGGAACTACCCGGCAATCTGACCTGGGCCGAGCTGCAAAACGATCCGCGCCGCGCGGCGCCGGCGAATCTCAGCGGCGATCAGCAACGCAATTTCGACCTCACGCGTCTGTCCAACCGCACCCAGCTCGAACTCGGCAACGGCGACGAGCTGGAATTCAGCGCGTTCTACGCGGCCAAGAATCTGACTCACCCCATCTTCCAGGTGCTGCTGCAGGATTCGCGCGACTACGGCGGCAATCTGCGCTGGCGCCGCGACGGCGACTGGAACGGCCATCGCAGCACGTTGACGGCCGGCTTCACCGCGATCGCCGGCACCTTGCAGGACCGGCGCTTCGTCAACGTCGGCGGTCGGCCCGGCGCGGTGACCAACGGCTTCGACGACCGTGCGACGCGGCTGTCGGCGTTTGCCGAGGCGCAGTATCTCCTGAGCGCACGCACGGCGCTGGTCGTCGGTCTGCAGGCCGCGCGCAATCGCCGCGAGGCGCAGGACACCGTCATCACCGCCGGCCGCGACGAAAGCTATGCGCGGACCTATGCGGGCGCGAGTCCCAAGCTCGGCCTGCGCAGCGAGCTCGGCGAAGGCCTGACCGTGTTCGGCAATCTGAGCCGCAGCTACGAGCCGCCGAGTTTCGGCGAGCTCGCCGGCGGCCCCCAGCTGACCCTCGTCGACGCGCAGAAGGCCACGAGCGGCGAAGTCGGACTGCGCCTGGCCCGTGACGGGCTGACCGTGGATGCGGCGCTGTATCGCGCCGAGCTGCGTGACGAGCTGCTTGCGCTCAGCGACGCCGACGGCAACCCGCGCGGCACGGTGAATGCCGCGCGCACGCGCCATCAGGGCCTGGAGTTCGCCGCGGCCTGGCGCATCACCGAGGCGGCCGAATGGCGCGTGGCATATCTGTGGAACGATTTCCGCTTCGACAACGATGCGGTCTACGGCGACAACCGCCTGGCCGGCATCGCGCCGCAGCTGTTGCGCACGGAACTGCGCTGGAGCATCGGCGACGTGTACCTCGCACCGAATCTGGAGTGGGCGCCGCAGCGCAGCTATGTCGATCACGCGAACACCCTGGCCGCCGATGCCTATGCGATCGCCGGCCTGCGCGTAGGCGGTGTGCTGCAGCAGCGCTGGCACTGGTTCGTCGACGCGCGCAATCTCGGTGACCGGCGCTACGCGGCGACGACCGGCGTCATTGCCGATGCGCTGGGCCGCGACAGCCGCCAGTTCCTGCCCGGCGACGGACGATCGGTGTTCGCCGGTCTGGAATGGCGCAACTGAAGCGCATGGCGAATGCGGGCGGAAGCCGTCCGCATCGCGGCTACCATGGCGGCAGACCTCGTTGCCGGAGCCACTCATGCTGCATCACCTTTCCTTCGCCGTCGCCGATCTCGCGCGTGCGGCCGCGTTCTACGACGCGGTGCTCGCGGCACTGGGCTATCGCCGCGTCTGGACCAGCGACACTGCGGTCGGCTACGGCATCGAGGACGGCAACGACCGGTTCGCGATCAAGCAGCGTGGTGCGGTGTCGCCGCCGGCCTCGGGCTTTCACCTCGCGTTCGCCGCGCCGTCGCGCGCAGCCGTCGATCGTTTCCATGCGGCCGCGTTGGCCCATGGCGGCCGCGACCAGGGCGCGCCGGGACGGCGGCCGCATTACGGCCCCGACTACTACGCCGCGTTCGTGCTGGATCCCGACGGCTACTGGATAGAAGCCGTCATCAATACCGCCTGAGCGGCCTTGCTACACTCGCGCCGGGCAGGGGGCAGGGCACGTGAGCGAGAACGGCGCGATTACCCGATTGTTGCAGCGTGCGGCCGCCGGCGAGATCGATGCCGAGCGCGAGCTGCTGCCGCTGGTCTATGCCGAGCTGCGCCGCGTCGCGGCGCGCCAGCTCGCCGGCGAACGCAGCGGACATACCCTGTCGCCGACCGCGCTCGTGCATGAGGCCTATCTGCGTCTGGCCACCGATGCGACCGCGGCGCCGGCCGACCGGCGCCAGTTCTTCGCGCTGGCGGCGCGGCGCATGCGCCAGGTGCTGATCGACCATGCGCGCGCGCGCGATGCGGCCAAGCGCGGCGGCGCGCAGCGCGAAGCCGTGACCTTGTCCGGCCTGCACAGCGACGATGCGGCCGGCGAAGTCGATCTGCTCGCGCTGGACCAGGCGCTGCAGCAGCTCGAACAGGCCGATCCGCGCAAGGCGCGCATCGTCGAGCTGCGCTATTTCGCCGGCCTGGAAATGACCGACATCGCCGAATTGCTCGGCATCTCGCGTGCGACCGCGCAGCGCGACTGGGAGGTCGCGCGGACCTTCCTGTTCCAGCAGCTGGCCTGAGCCGCCCGAACGTGCGCCGCTGCAGCATCGCCGCGTGACGCACTTGGCGATAGTGAGATTTTCCGGCCGCGGCCTGCGACACGGCGGTCCGCTCCTGCGCCTGTGTCGGCAACCGCGAATCGCCGCGGCAGCCGGAGACCGTCATGCGCAGTCGTCACGTGGTGTCCTTCATCCTGGTCCAGTTGCTCGGCGCCGCCGCGGCGCCGGCTCAGGTCTATCAGAGCGGCTACGACCTCGGTCCCGACTACGGCGCGATGCTGCAACAGCAGCTGCAGCGCAGTGCCGCGCTGAGCCAGCAGATGCAGACGGCCGAACAGCAGCTCGTGCAGCAGGTCATGCAGAATCCCGACTGCATGGCGAAGTACCAGCAGCACCGGGCCATGGGCGGGCAGCTCAGCTACCCGCAGTTCGCCTGGCAGTACGCCGCCACCGCCGGCTTCAGCAATGACGGCATCGCGCGGTTCCGCGCCGCCGAGCAGCGCAACCAGCAGGCCGAGCAGAATTCCCGGCAGGGCTATCGCCAGGCCCAGGATCAGCGCGCACAGGCGCAGCAGGCTTATGCCGACGGCTATGCGGCGAACCAGGCCGAGGCCGGTCGTGTACTGCAGGGCAACAGCTCCTGGGTCGACCCGGCCACCGGCCAGACGCAGTCGCTGGCCTATGCAGGCCAGAACGTCAGCGTCGATCCGGCGACGGGCCGCACCTATTACCGCGACGACGGCGGCCAGTACTACGTGCGCGGCGACGACGGTCTCTGGTATGCGATGACGCCGGGGCGCTGAGCGCTCGCGCCGCGCCGGTCTGCGGTACCGCGCTTGCGGCGTCGCGTTTCGCGCCTGCGGTCCGGTCGCTGCGCGGCGAGCCGCGTGCGTCAGTGCGGCGCCGCTCCGTGCTGCTGCGCAAGGGCCAGCAGCGCCGCGGCCTTTTCGCGGCGGCCGGCTTCGAGCGTCGGCGTGCGCGCATAGATCGCGAGCGCATCGCGTGCGCGGCCGGCGGCCAGCGGCGCATTGCCCTGGGCCAGTGCGACGCGCGCCGCGACGACGAGCAAATGGCCGTATTTCGGATCGTCCGGCGCGATGCCGGACGGCGCGAGCCTCAGCGCCTCGTCGATCGCGCCGCCGGCTTCGTCGATGCGCCCGGCGCGTTCGTAGCGGCTGGCCAGATTCGACAGCTGCGTGGCCAGGCGCGGGTAGTCGTTGCCCATGACCTTGCGCGTCAGCGCGACGGCGCGCTCCTGCATCTGCGCGCTGGCCGTAAGCTCGCCCATCTCGTCGAGCAGATAGGCGTAGTTGTTGAGCAAGGTGGACAGGTCGAGTTCGGGCAGCGGAGTCAGTCCCTGGCCGAACACGAGGGCCTGGTCGTAGGCCGCGCGCGATTCATCGAGGCGGCCGACACCGTCGAGCGCGTTGGCGAGGTTGGACAGATTGACGAGGCGGTCGCGCGGCTTCACGCCGCTGAGGCGGTCCTTCAAGGCGAGCGCGTCGCGCGCGAGCGGCAGTGCTTCGGCGTAGCGGCCGGTGTCGTTGAGCAGGGCGGCGAGGTCGTTGAGCAGCTCCGACCGCAGGCGCTGACCATTGTCGTCGCGCCGGCATTCGAGCAGCGCCTGGCGATACAGCGTCTCGGCCTGGTCGTAATGCGCAAGACGCCATTGCAACTGCGCCTGCGTGCTCAGCACGCGCGCGTATTCGGTGCCGCCTTCGGCCGCGCGCAAGGTCGCGGCGCGCGCGAGCTGGGTTGCGGCGGCGTCGTTGCGCTCCAGCGCGAGATAGGCGTCGCCGATCGCGCGGCGCACGTCGGCTTCGAGCAGGGGTTCGCCGGCAAGCTGCTGCGGAATCGCCGCGGCCGCGCGGTCGATCGCATCGACGAGCAACAGCGGCTTGCCGCCTTCGTAGGGATTGGCGTTGCCGATCATGTCGGTCAGGAAGCGATTGGCGAGCTGGGCGCGCTCGCCTTCGCGCGCCGCGCGCTGCGCCTGCAACGCGGCCAATGCGAGCCCGAAGGCCAGCGCGACGACGGCTGCGCCGGTCACGGCGACGGGCAGGCGATTGCGGCGCAGAAACTTGCCGAGACGATAGAGCCGGCCGCCGGCGCGGGCGCGTACCGGACGATCCTCCAGCCAGCGCTGCAGGTCTTCGGCGAAATCGCGCGCCGACGCGTAACGCCGTGCGGGCTCGGCGGCGGTGGCCTTGGCCACGACGCGTTCGAGATCGCCGCCGAGGCGGCGGCACCACTCGCGCAGCTGGCGCGGCGCCAGGCCCAGTGCCCCGGCATCGGCGCGCGCGGCCAGCGCCGGCGGCGGCGTATCCGCGATGTGTCGCGTGAGTTCGGTCAGCGGAATGCCGGCGTGGCGCGCGCGGCCGGTCAGCAGTTCGTCGAGCAGCAGACCGAGCGCGTAGAGATCGCAGGCCGTGGTCAGCGGCTGGTCGCGCAATTGTTCGGGACTCGCGTATTCAGGCGTCAGCGGCATCAGTCCGGTGCGCGTCGCGCCGGCAATGCGCGCATCCAGCGACTTGGCGATGCCGAAGTCGAGCAGGCGCGCGCGGCCGTCGGCGTCGACGAGAATGTTGCCGGGCTTGAGGTCGCGGTGAATGATCAGCGCGCGATGCACCGCGTCGACCGCATCGAGCACCTGCAGGAACAGCCGAAGGCGCGCACGCAGATCGAGCGCGCGACGGCGGCACCAGAGATCGATGCGTTCGCCGTCCACATATTCCATGACCACGTAGGGTTGGCCGGCCGCGGTGCTGCCGCCGTCGAGTACGCGCGCGATGTGCGGATGCTCCAGCCAGGCGAGGAACTGGCGCTCGTGCTCGGCGCGGCGCAGCGCGTCGGGATCGCCGAGCAGGTTCGCGAAGATCTTGATCGCGACGCGCTGCTCGAAACCGCCGTCGCGGCGTTCGGCCAGCCAGACCTGGCCCATGCCGCCCTGGCCCAGCGGTTCGATCAGGCGATAGGCGCCGAGTTCGCGCGGCGTGGCCGGCGCTGCGGCAGGTTCGAGAAAGCCGTCGCTGGTCGCATGCGCGGCCAGCAGGCTCATGACGTTCGCATACAGCGCTTCATCGCCCGCGGCGACGGCCGCGACGTGGCCGCGTCGTTCGTCCGGCGGCAGGGCGAGCGCAGCTTCGAACAGGGCGAGGGCCTGGCGCAGATCCATGGACGGCGGCGGTAGGCGTGAGTCCGCCGCATGCTACACCGCGGCGCTGTGTCAGCCGTGCCGGGCGACGACCTCGGCAGCGAGCGCCGCCGGCGCCAGGGTGCAGTAGCTCGCTATCAGCAGCGGCTCGATGAGATCCCAGTCGCTGTCGGCATCCAGGCGCACGCCGACGATGTCGGGCCACCAGCCGGGCAGGAAGAACGGCGGGCGCGAAAAGCGCGGCGTGTCGGCGGCCGGCCGCGGCGTGCGCAAGGTCAGCACGCTGAGCGGGCCGGGACTGCCGGCCGCGCGCGCATAGACCGGCGGCCAGCCGCCGTCGATCTGCACGAGATGCGCGAAGTTCTTCTTGCGTATGCACCAGCGCCGGCCGGTCCAGGCCGCTTCCTCGTAGGCGTCGGGCAGATCCAGGCAGATCGTGCGCAGCTTGTCCACGAGCGCGGGCGGCGGTGGCGGCATGGGCGGCCTCGAGTCGAGAAAGGCAGCGCGATTCTAGTGACCGGTGACAGGCGAACAGGTAAAGGGATCGCTAAGCGGCGCGTTCAGAAAGCCGCCGCGAATCCACGCCGTGAACGTTGTCGCCGCCGTGAAAGACCGGCGAACGGCGCCGCGCGCCCGGCGTGGATCGGCGGATGGCGATCAACGGCTCCGCTTGAATTCGCTGATCCAGTTCGTCTCCCAGTTGCGGCCGTCATCGTCGGAGCTGGCCTGTTCCCAGCGCGCCGAATCCGCCGTGATCGCCGACCAGCGCACGCGCGTGCGCACGGTGCGTCCGTCAATGGTCTCTTCGCCGTGAAAGGTGCCGACCCCGTCGGCGAAGCGCCCGCGCAGCGGCGTGCCCGGCGTCGCCGGCGAGCGGCTGTCGAACCACCAGCTCAGCCATTCGCCGCGCTGTTCGTCGAATGCGCGCAGGCCGATGCCGCGAAACGCGCCGCCCGGAAAATTCATGAGGTTGTCGCCGGCGTTGCCGTGGCCGCCGAGCACGGGCCAGTTGACCAGGGTGCCGTCGAAACGGTCCCAGTCGGTGCAGCCGGCCAGACGCTGGCGCAGGCGGCGATGCGTGACCTGCCAGCGGCCGACGAGGAAATCGAAATCGCGCGGCCGCGAATCCAGCAACGGCAGCGGCGACGGCGCCGCGGCCGTGCGCGTGAAGGCATTCGTCCAGTTCACTTCCCAGGTCTTGCCGTCGTCGGCCGAGAACGCCTGTTCCCAGTTCGGCCGCGCGCTGTGCAGGTCGAGCCAGCGGAAGCGCATGAGTATGGGCCGGCCTTCGAACGTGTCCGCGCCGACGAAGGTGCCGACGCCGTCGGTGAAGCGGCCGCGTACCGGCGCATCGAGGCGCGCGCCGCGGCCGTCCAGCCACCAGATGGCCCAGGTGTCGCTGGCCGCGTCGTACGTGCGCACGGTCAGGCCGCGATAGACTCCGACCGGCAGCTCCAGCAGGTTGTCGTCGATCGTGCCCAGACCGCCCATCGCCAGCCACAAGGCGCTCTTGCCGCCGAAGGTTTCCCAGTCGTCGGAGCCGGCCAGGCGTTGCTTGAGACGCCGGTGCGAGACATCCCAGTTGCCGAGCAGCCAGGCCCAGTCCTGGCGGTGGTCGACCGGCGTCACGGTCGCGGCGCTCAGGGCGCGCGGCAGACTCAGGCTTGCGGCCGCGGCGGACACGGCCGCGAGGAAGCGGCGTCGCTCCGGGAAGGTGGTCGGCATCATGTGGGCTCCTCTGCTGTCGGTTCGGGCCGGGGCGATCGCGCGGATATCCGGCAACGCCCGGGCCGCCGCCATGCCCAGCGGCGACGCCAGCATGCTGCGCCGCGGTGTCGGCCGCGACGCGAAATTCCGTGGCCGAGGCTAAGCCAGACTTATGCCCGGTCAGTCCCGCTTCCCGTCGCTGGCGTCGATACGCGCTTTCGAAGCGGCCGCGCGCCATCGCAGCTTCGCGCGCGCGGCGCAGGAACTGGCGACCACGGCCGCGTCGGTGTCGTATCACGTGCGCCGGCTCGAACAGCAGCTGGGCGTCGCACTGTTCCGCCGCGACCCGCATCGCGTCGCGCTGACCGAAGCCGGCGAACTCGTTGCGCAGGAGGCCATTGCCGCGTTCGCCGCGCTGCGCGCGAGCTTCACGCGCGCGGTCGAGCTCGACGAAGGCCAGTTGCGCCTGACCACCTTGCCGAGTCTCGGCACGAGCTGGCTGACGCCGCGGCTGGGCCGCTACCGCGCGCGTCATCCCGGCGTGGCGGTGGAACTGGACCTGTCGGCCGATGCGCAGGATCTCGGCGCCGGCGGTTTCGACGCGGCCATCCGCAACGGCCACGGCCGCTGGCCCGGGCTCAGCACGGTGCGGCTGTGGCCGAGCCTGTTCCTGCCGCTGTGCGCGCCGGCGCTGTTGCCGGCGCTCGGCGGTCTCGCCGATCCCGAGCGCGGCGACGTGCCGCTGCTCGGACGGCCGGACTGGTGGCATCTGTGGTATCGCGCGCTCGGCCGTCCGGCCGGGCCGCCCGCGCAGCGATTCGGCACGCGGCTGTCGGCCGAATACCTCGACGTCGCCGCGGCCGTGGCCGGTCACGGCGTCGCGATCGCCTCGCCCTTGCTGTTCGGCGACGAACTCGCCGCAGGCCGGCTCGTGCCGGCGCACGAGCTCGTTGCGAGCGACGGCCGCGCGTTCTGGCTGGCCTGTCCGGCGGCGCGCCGGAACAGCGCCAAGCTGTCCAGTTTCCGCGACTGGCTCCTCGACGAAGCCGCGCAGACCGCCGCGGACGGCCGCGATTTCATCGCCCGCGCCGTGGTCGTGGCGGACTGACGCCGCCGCTATTTCGTCGTATAGCCGCCGTTGACCAGGATGGTCTGGCCGGTCATCCACCAGCCGTCGGACACCAGGAAACGGATGAACGGCACGATGTCCTCGATGTCGGTCAGCCCGGTTTTCGAGAACCCCGACAGCGCCGCGGCGCTGCGGTGATAGGCGACGGCGTCGGCCGCTTCGGCCGGATAGAAGAACGGCGTGTCCATAGGGCCCGGTCCGATCGCCGTGACCGAGATGCCGCGCGCGCCGAATTCCTTGGCCGCCGCGCGCGTGAAGTGTTCCACCGGCGCCTTGGTGCCGGCATAGGACGCATAGAACGGCGTGAACGCGCCGAGCAGCGAGGTCACCAAGGTGCAGACCTTGCCGTGGTCGTTGAGCCGAAGACCGGCTTCCTTCAAAAAGAAGAACGCCGATTTGGCGTTGACCGCGGCCATCTCGTCGTACTCGGCTTCGCTGATCTCGACCAGCGGCTTTTTCAGCACCTTGCCGACCGTGTTGATCGCGATGTCCGGCGGACCGAACGCGGCGGTCGCGTCGGCGAACAGGCGCTCGACCGCAGCGGCGCTGGTCAGGTCGGCCTGGAAGGCCGCAGCGCGGGCGCCGGCCGCTTCGACGGCCCGGCAGGTCGCCTCGGCGTCCCTGGCCGTCGCGGCGCTGTTGTAGTGCACGGCCACGGCCCGGGCGCCATGGGCGGCCAGGTCGCGGGCCAGCAGTCCGCCGAGGTTCTTGGCGCCGCCGGCGATCAGTACGACTTTGTCCTGGATGCGATGCTCGGTCATCGGTCTTGTTCCTGTGCAGAGGCGCCCCGTCACGGCGGCTGTTGAACGAATCGTGTAAATTTCAATATCCGGCCGCCGCGGCCGGCGACGCCGCCGGTCGGCCGCTGCCGCGCGGCGACAGAATCAGACAACCCGTACGGTGGTCCGGCGGCTATGCTGCGGACGCGGGTTGCCGCGGCATCGCGGCGGCCGGTCCACGCAGGCTTTATACGGAGGCGCGCTGCGCGCGACTTTCAGAATGTCCGGGCCACTGTCAGATTTTCCGGCCGGCGCGCGCGCCGCGGGCGAGGCCGCGCTGGGGCGGCTCGCGCGGCAGCAGCGGCTGCGAAGGCGCGAGCTCGCATCCACGACCCTGCCGTTCGCCGGCGGCGAATTCGCGCTGGCCAGCGAAGACATCACCGAGCCCAGCGCCTGGGAGATCGCCGACGACCGCCACACGCTGATCGTGCATCTGGACGGCCACATGCGGCGGCTGCGGACCTGCATCGACGGCGGCGCCGTCTGTCGCGCGCCGGCCCAGGTCGGCGAGGTCTGGCTGGTGCCGGCCGGCGCGCGCTACGCCGCCAGCGCCGAAGGCGGGCGCATCGCGTACGCGGAAGTCCGCCTGCGCGACGACTGGCTCGGCGGCCTTGCCGGCGCCGATGCGCCGCAGCGGCTGCGGCCGCTGATGAAACAGGCCGACCCGCTGCTGCACGGGCTGATCGGCCGGCTGATTCCGCTGGCTGGGCAGGACGACGACCTGGCCGGCCTGCTGCGCGACTCGCTGGCCCAGGTGCTGGGTCTGCATCTGCTGCGCGAATACGCGGCGGCACCGGTGCCGCCGCCGGACGCGGCGCTGCCGGCGCGGCTGCGGCGCCGGCTGCAGGACTACATCCTCGCGCATCTGGACCAGCCGCTGTCCCTGGCCGGACTGGCCAGTCTGGCCGGGCTCAGCACGCATCGGTTGCTGCCGGCGTTCCGTTGCAGCTTCGGCCTGACGCCGCTGCAATACGTCATCGCCCAGCGCTTGCAGCTGGCCTGCCGTCTGCTCGCAGACACCGGTCAGGACATCACGGCGATCGCTCTGGCCTGCGGTTTTTCGAGCCACAGCCATCTGACCAGCGCGTTCCGCCAGCGCTACGGCATCACGCCGCGGCAGTTCCGCACCGCGGCCCGCGCCGCGCCGCCGGACTGAGCACACCTGGATCGAGTCTGGCCGGATGGCGTGCGGACGAGCGGGTTGGCCAATCGCCCGGCCGCATCGCCGGCGCGCGGGCGATTGTCTTGTGGGGCTGGACGGTATGTAGCCGCGAACGCGGTTTATCCCTGGTCGGGCCGTCACTAGATTGAGTGGCCTCACGCAGTGCCCGCCCCGTCGCGAATCAGGGGGCCGGCCGGGTCCGTCGTGCCTGGCGCGGCGGGCCGGATGCGAATGCCTTCATCGATCGCCGGCGTCATCGCAGCGTCGGCCTGGAGACTGCCATGCGTCAACAACCCGTCCTGTTCATTTCGCACGGTTCACCGATGTTCGCCCTCGAACCGGGCCGCCTCGGTCCGCAGCTGCAGCGCGTCGGCGCCGCGCTGAGCGACGTGCGCGCGATTCTCGTCGTCTCGCCGCACTGGCAGACCGCCGGCGTGCGCGTCACGGCCGCGGCCAGGCTCGAGACCATCCACGATTTCGGCGGCTTTCCGGCGCCGCTGTATCAGTTGAGCTATCCGGCCGCCGGTGCACCCGACGTGGCGCAGACCGCTGCGGCGCTGCTGGCCGAGGCCGGCTTCGCCGTCGGACTCGACACGCGGCGCGGCCTCGATCACGGCGCCTGGGTGCCGCTGCGTCATCTGCGCCCGCAGGCGGATCTGCCGGTGGTGCAGGTTTCCCTGCCGCAGGACCTGGATGCGGCCGGTGCGCTGCGTCTGGGCCGCGCGCTGGCACCGCTGCGCGAGCAGGGCGTGCTGCTGATCGGCTCGGGCAGCCTGACCCACAACCTGTATGAGTTCCGCCAGCCCATCCGCGACCCGGAATACGCCCAGGCGTTCGCCGACTGGGTGCGCGAGGCCGTCGCGCGCAACGACGTCGCCGCGTTGCTCGACTACCGCCGCCAGGCGCCGCAGGCCGAGCGCGCGCATCCGAGCGAGGAGCATTTCCTGCCGCTGCTCGTCGCGCTCGGCGCGCGTGCGGCCGGCGATGCGCCGCAGTGGATCGACGGCGGCATGACCTATGGCGTGCTGTCGATGGATTCGTTCGCCTGGCAGCCGGCTGAAGCCGCCGGACTGCGGGCGGCCTAGACCCGCGTACGGTCGCCGCAGCGGCGGCCGCTCTGGCAGCCCGGTTCCCGCACGACAACAGATTCCCGGGGCATGGCCGGGCTGCGGTCGCCGCAGGCGGCGCCTCTGCGTGCGCCGTTCCGCGCAACCCGGTATTGCCGAAGCAGGCCAGCGCGGCGCCGTGATCCCGCCGCAACCCGCGCGACCGTCGCGCGGGCTGCACATGCGTCGACGGCCGCCGCAATCCGGTTCAATACGCGGCCGCGCCGCGCGCCTAGACTGCGTGCTTTCGCCACGGAGGACGCATGAACGCGAGCAGCAGCGAAACGATCACCTGGAACGATTTCGAGAAGGTGCTGATCGCCGTCGGCACGGTGATCCGCGCCGAGGTCAACGAGCAGGCGCGCAAGCCGGCGCTGAAGGTGTGGGTCGATTTCGGCCCTTACGGCGAGAAGAAGACCAGCGCGCAGATCGCCGCGCTGTACCGGCCCGAGGAGATCGTCGGCCGCCAGGTCGTCGGCGTCATCAATTTCCCGGCCAAGCAGATCGGCGCGTTCATGTCCGAATTCCTGCTGACGGGGTTCCCGACCGACGACGGCGTCGTGCTCGCCGCGGTGGAGCGGCCGGTGCCGAACGGCACGCGGCTGGCGTGAATCCGTAACGGCGCCGGAGGCGGTGAGTGTTCGCTCACCGCCTCCGGCGTGCCGGTGTTACAGCGCTTCGAAGATGCCGGCCGCACCCATGCCCGTACCGATGCACATGGTGATCATGCCGTACTTCTGCTGACGCCGGCGCAGGCCATGGATCAGGGTCGCTGCACGGATCGCGCCGGTCGCGCCGAGCGGATGGCCCAGCGCGATCGCGCCGCCGAGCGGGTTGACCTTGGACGCATCGAGACCGACGTCGCGGATCACCGCCAGCGCCTGCGCGGCGAAGGCTTCGTTGAGTTCGATCCAGTCGAGCTGGTCCTTGCTCAGGCCGGCCTGCTTCAGCGCCTTGGGAATGGCCGCGATCGGGCCGATGCCCATGATTTCCGGCGGCACGCCGGCGACCGAGAACGAGACGAAGCGGGCCAGCGGCGTCAGGCCGTAGTCCTTGATCGCCTGTTCGCTGGCCAGCAGCACCGCGCCGGCGCCGTCGGACATCTGCGAGGAGTTGCCGGCCGTGACCGAACCGCCCATGCGGAACACGGGCTTGAGCTTGGCCAGTCCTTCGGCGCTGGTGTCCTTGCGCGGACCTTCGTCGGTGTCGATCGTGCGTGCGTCGGTGACGATGCCGCGCGTGGCCAGATCCGGGTAGTGGTCGTCGAGCCTGAACGGCGAGATCTCGCTCCTGAATTCACCGGCCGCGATCGCGGCCAGCGCCTTCTGGTGCGAGGCCAGCGCGAACGCGTCCTGGTCGTCGCGGCTGACCTTCCACTGCTCGGCGACCTTCTCCGCGGTGATGCCCATGCCGTAGGCGATCGCGACGTTCTCGTCGGCGAACACGGCCGGATTCATCGCGATCTTGTGGCCCATCATCGGCACCATCGACATCGACTCGGTACCGCCGGCCAGCATCAGATCGGCCTCGCCGGTGCGGATGCGGTCGGCAGCCATGGCGATGGCCTGCACGCCCGAGGAACAGAAACGGTTGATCGTGACCGCAGCCACGGTATGCGGCAGCCCGGCGAGCAGGGTACCGATGCGCGCCACGTTCATGCCTTGCTCGGCTTCGGGCATGGCGCAGCCGATCACGGCGTCGTCGATGCGGTTCACGTCGATGCCCGGCGCCTGGGCGACGACGCTACGGATCACGTGGGCGAGCAGATCGTCGGGGCGGGTGTTGCGGAACGCGCCGCGCGGCGCCTTGCCGACGGCGGTGCGGGTCGCGGCGACGATGTAGACGTCCTGGATTTGCTTGGTCATTGCGGGGTCCTCGTCGCTCAGTTGCGCAGCGGCTTGCCGGTGGTCAGGGTATGGACGATGCGGGCCTGGGTCTTTTCCATCTGGGCCAGCTCGACGAAGTGCTTGCGTTCCAGATCCAGCAGCCACTGCTCGTCGACGAGCGAGCCGCGTTCCACGACGCCGCCGCAGAGCGTGTCGGCGATGCGCGAGCCGATCTCGTAGTCGTGGGCCGAGATGAAGCGGCCTTCGAGCATGTTGACCAGCATCATCTTGAGGCTGGCCGTGCCGACGTCGCCGCAGACCGGAATCTGTCGCGCCGGCAGGGCCGGGCGGTAGCCGGCATCGGCCAGCGCCGCGGCTTCGCGCATCGCGACCCAGAGCACTTCATGGGTGTTGAACACGACCGTGTCGGTCGCGCGCAGCAGGCCCATTTCCTTGGCTTCGAGCGCGCTGGCCGAGACCTTGGCCATGGCCACCGTCTCGAAGAAGCTCTTCACCGCATTGAACGGGTCGGTCGGGTTGGCCTTCGCGCAGCGCAGCGCGATTTCCTTGAGGCCGCCGCCAGCCGGCAGCAGGCCGACGCCGGCTTCGACGAGGCCGATGTAGCTTTCGAGCGCGGCCACTGTCTTGGCGCAGTGCATCTGGAATTCGCAGCCGCCGCCGAAGGCCATGCCGCGGATCGCGGCGACCGTCGGCACCAGCGAGGTCTTCAGGCGCATGCTGGTGGCCTGGAAGTTCGCGATCATCGCCTCGAACGCGGCGACCTTGCCGGCCTGCAGCAGGCCCATGGCGCCCTTCAGGTCGGCGCCGGCCGAGAACGGTTCCTTGTGCTGCCAGAGCACCAGGCCCTTGAAGCGCTGCTCGGCCTCGTCCACGGCGCGCTGCAGGCCGTCGAGCACCGCGTCGTTGACCGTGTTCATCTTGGTCTTGAACGAGACGATGCCGACGTCGCCGGCCAGATGCCACAGGCGCAGGCCGTCGTTCTCGAAGACCGTCGTGCCCTGGTCGAACCTCTCGCCGATGATGGGATCGGGGAAGTACTGGCGCTGATAAACCGGATGAGAAGAGCGCGGCAAGCTCTTGTTCTGGCTGGCCGAATAGGAGCCGTCCTTGCCATGGACGCCGCTGCGGCCGTCGCTGACCCAGGCCGGCAGCGGCGCGCTGCTCATGGCCTTGCCGGCGGCGATGTCCTCGGCGATCCAGCCGGCGATCTGCTGCCAGCCGGCGGCCTGCCAGGTCTCGAACGGACCGAGCTGCCAGCCGTAGCCCCAGCGGATCGCGAAGTCGACGTCGCGCGCGGTGTCGGCGATGTCGGCCAGATGGAAGGCGGTGTAGTGGAACAGGTCGCGGAACACGGCCCAGAGGAACTGCGCCTGCGGATCGGCGCTGGCGCGCAGCTTGGCGAACTTCTCGGCCGGATCCTTGATCGCGAGGATGGCGGCGACCTCGTCGCTGGCCTTCTGGTCGGCGGCGCGGTAGTCCTGCTTGGCCAGGTCCAGAACCACTATGTCCTTGCCAACCTTGCGGAACACGCCGGCGCCGGTCTTCTGGCCCAGCGCGCCCTTGTCGATCAGGGCCTTGAGCCAGATCGGCGCCTGGAAGTACGAATGCCACGGATCCTCGGGCAGGGTGTCGGCCATGGTCTTGATGACGTGGGCCATGGTGTCCAGGCCGACCACGTCGGCCGTGCGGTAGGTCGCGCTCTTCGGACGGCCGATGGCCGGGCCGGTCAGCGCGTCGACGGCGTCGAAGCCCAGGCCGAATTTCTCGGTGTGGTGCATCGTGGCCAGGATCGAGAACACGCCGATGCGGTTGCCGATGAAGTTCGGCGTGTCCTTGGCATAGACCACACCCTTGCCGACGGTGGAGGTCAGGAAGGCTTCGAGGCCGCTCAGGATTTCCGCGTCGGTGTAGCGGTTCGGGATCAGCTCGACGAGGTGCATGTAACGCGGCGGGTTGAAGAAGTGCACGCCGCAGAAGCGGTGGCGCAGGTTTTCCGGCAGCGCTTCGGCCAGGGTGTTGATCGACAGGCCGGAGGTGTTGCTCGCGATGACCGCCGATTCGGGCAGGTACGGCGCAACCTTCTTATACAGGTCGAGTTTCCAGTCGGTACGTTCGGCGATGGCTTCGATGACCAGGTCGCAGCCGCGCAGCAGTTCCAGGTGCTCGTCGTAGTTGGCCGGCACGATGGCGGCCTGGCGCGACTTGTCGGCGAGCGGGGCCGGCGAGAGCTTGGCGAGGTTCTGGATCGCCTTGATCGCGATGCCGCTCTTGTCGCCTTCCTTGGCCGGCAGGTCGAACAGCACGGTTTCGACGTCGGCGTTGGTCAGGTGCGCAGCGATCTGCGCGCCCATGACACCGGCGCCGAGTACCGCAGCCTTGCGGATACGTAGCGGTTTGAAGCTCATGATGACCTCGTTGTGGAGGGAGACGGAGGAATCAGCCCGGCGACTGTGCCTGCTCGGGTTGGAGCTGTTGCTCGCGTTGCAGTGCAGCAAAACGCACGGGTGTCAACGGCTTGCACGGCGACAGGCGCCGCCGGCGTTCACGGTGCGCGCAGGCCGGCGGCGGCGAAGCGGATCAGGTGTTCGGCCGAGCGCTCGCGGTGCTGCTGCTCGGTCACGCCGGACTTGCGTTTGATCACGCCGAAGTCGGCCATGGCATAGGTCAGCGCGCCGGCGACGATGTCCAGGCGCCAGTACAGTTCTTCCTTGTCCAGGTCGGGCAGGCGCTGGGCGAAGGCCGCGTGGAAGCGCTTCATGACGTGGCCGTAGTTGTCCGACAGGAACTTGCGCAGCGCGTCGTTGTGCTCGGCGTAGGCGCGGGCCAGCACACGGACGAAAGCGCCGCCGCCGCCGCGGTCCAGGGACAGGTCCAGGGCCGGGTGGATGAAGGCGGCGAGCAGATCCTCCAGACCGGCGCCGGGGCGGGCCAGGGCCTGGTCCAGGGCCTGCAGGCGGTGGGCGTTGAGCTCGTCCAGGCGGCGTCGGAATACCTCGTTGATGAGGTTTTCCTTGGAGCCGAAATGATAATTGACGGCGGCGAGATTGACGTTCGCTGCGGCGGTGACCTGACGCAGGGAGGCGCCGGCGAAGCCGAGCCGGGCAAACAGCTGTTCGGCTGCGCCGAGTATGCGTTCCTTGGTCGAGAAATGCTGCGAGTTCATGAAATCCTTGCTGTCCGGTCGCACGCCGGGTTGCGGCGGGTAGGGCCCGGAACCGGATCGTAGGTAAAACGGGCGTTTGAATGCTACGAGAGCGTTCGTCGCCGGTCAAACCGGCAACGCCCGGTCCGCTGCCGGCGCGCCGGTCGCCGCCGGATTTGCCGTCGTGATGTCGGGTGAGACCCGGTGAGGCGGGGGTGAGGCCGCAACGGTCTTGCACAGCCTGGCTGCATGCGGCGCGCGAATCAGCTAGAATTCAGAACGATTTTGCCCGCTAACCCCGCATTCCTGCGTGTGTTTGGTGCTACCATCGCGCGCGGCGTCGGGAATTGTTTTTCCTACAATCCGGAGTTATTCCACATGGCGCTGGAGCGCACCCTTTCCATCATCAAGCCCGACGCGGTCGCCAAGAACGTGATCGGTGAAATCTATACCCGTTTCGAGAAGGCCGGCCTGAAGATCGTCGCCTCGAAGATGAAGCACCTGTCGCGCAAGGAAGCCGAAGGCTTCTACGCAGTGCACAAGGAGCGTCCGTTCTTCAACGCGCTGGTCGAGTTCATGATCTCGGGCCCGGTCGTGATCCAGGCGCTCGAAGGCGACAACGCCGTGCTGAAGCACCGCGACCTCATGGGCGCGACCGATCCGAAGAAGGCCGAGAAGGGCACGATCCGCGCGGATTTCGCCGACTCGATCGACGCCAACGCGGTGCATGGTTCGGATTCGCAGGAAAATGCCGCTGTGGAAATTGCGTACTTCTTCGCAACGACCGAGCTCTGCCCGCGCTGAGGACTGACCGGTGACCGTGGTGAAACCCAACCTGTTCGACTACGACCGCAAGGGACTGCGCGATCTGTTCGCTTCGATCGGCGAGAAACCCTATCGGGCCGATCAGGTCATGAAGTGGATGTACCACCGCCACGTCACCGACTTCGCCGATATGACCGACGTCGGCAAGGCGCTGCGCGAAAAGCTCAGCGCCGCCGTCGACATCATTCCGCCCAAGACCGTTTTCGAGAAGCAGTCCGCCGACGGCACGCACAAGTGGCTGCTCGGCATGGACGGCAGCAATGCGATCGAGACGGTGTTCATTCCCGAGACCTCGCGCGGCACCCTCTGCGTGTCCTCGCAGGTCGGCTGCGGTCTGAACTGCCAGTTCTGCTCCACCGCGACGCAAGGCTTCAACCGCAACCTGTCCACGGCCGAGATCATCGGCCAGGTATGGGTCGCCGCGCGTCATCTCGGCAACGTGCCGCACCACCAGCGCAAGCTCACCAACGTCGTCATGATGGGCATGGGCGAGCCGCTGCTGAATTTCGACAACGTCGTGCGTGCGATGAGCGTCATGCGCGACGATCTGGGCTTCGGCCTGGCCAACAAGCGCGTCACCCTGTCGACGGCCGGCCTCGTGCCGATGATCGACCGGCTCAGCGAGGAGAGTGACGTGTCGCTGGCCGTCTCGCTGCACGCGCCCAACGACGAGCTGCGCACGGAGCTCGTGCCGCTGAACAAGAAATACCCGATCGCCGAACTGATCGGCGCCTGCCAGCGCTATGTCGCCAAGCGCCCGCGCGCGTCGATCACGTTCGAATACACGATGATGAAGGGCGTCAACGACAAGCCCGAGCACGCGCGCCAGCTCGTCAAGCTCATGCGCAAGGTGCCGTCGAAGGTCAACCTGATCCCGTTCAACCCGTTCACCGGCACGCGCTTCGAGCGCTCCGAGGACGACGTCATCCGCAGCTTCCAGAAGATCCTGCTCGACTCGCACGTGCTGACCACGGTGCGGCGCACGCGCGGCGACGACATCGACGCCGCCTGCGGCCAGCTCAAGGGCCAGGTGCTCGACCGCACGCGTCGCCAGGCGGATTTCCGCCGCAAGCTCGAGGGGCAGGCCGATGCGGCTTAAGCTGGTACTGGCGCTGCTGCTGATTCTCGGCCTCGGCGCCTGCGCCAGCGCCGAGCCGCGCAGCAAGTCCGGCGACAAGGCGCGCAGCGCCGCCGAGATCCACGTCGCGCTGGGCCAGCGCTACATGCAGCAGGGCAAGCTCGAGATCGCGCTGGAAAAGCTCGAGAAGGCGCTGAAGTTCGATCCGTCCTACGTCGAT
This sequence comes from Lysobacteraceae bacterium SCN 69-320, assembly GCA_001725155.1. Taxonomy (GTDB): domain Bacteria; phylum Pseudomonadota; class Gammaproteobacteria; order Xanthomonadales; family Rhodanobacteraceae; genus Tahibacter. The sequence continues at coordinate 307,817 of MEFP01000006.1, forward strand.
GCGCATACCGTCATCGCCGTGCTCTACGAACGCATCAACGACCAGAAGAAGGCCGCCGAGCATTACCGCCGAGCTGCCGAGCTGGCCCCGCGCAACGGCGCGGTCAACAACAACTACGGCGCATTCCTGTGCCGCAGCGGCAAGCTCGACGAGGCCGCCCAGCGTTTCGCCGCGGCGGTCGCCGACCCGTTCTACAAGACGCCGGACGTGGCCTATACGAATTCCGGCACCTGCTTCCTGCAGGCCGACAAGCCCGATCGCGCCGAGCAGGAGTTCCGCAAGGCGCTGGAGCTGAATCCGAACAACGCCGAGGCCCTGTTCCATCTGGCCGGCATCCTGTTCCAGAAGAATGATTTCCTGCGCGCCCGGGCGTTCCTGCAACGCTTCGACGCGCTGGGCGTGGCCAATCCCGATGCCTTGCTGCTCGGCCACGGCATCGAGTCCAGCCTCGGCAACAACCGCGAAGCCGGCGAGTACGCGCGCCGGCTGCGCAGCGAATTTCCGGATTCGCCGCAGCGGCAGAAACTGGAATCGAGCACTCCGTCATGAAATCCCGCAAGAAACGTTCGCAATCTGGCGCCGACGTTGCGGCAGCGCCCGTCACGAACTCCGTTCCTTTCCAAAACAGCGTAACACTCCCTTCCGCTCTCGCTCCCGCGGCGCCGCAGATGACCAGCCCACACGACGACAACTACAACGCAACGGCCACGGACAGCGCCGACGACATGCAGACGGACGCTTCCTCCGCCACGGCCGATTACGTGGTCGCCGATGAAGGGCGCGAATTGTTCGCGCTGCCGGCCGACGCCGACGACGCGCCCAGTCTGGGCCGGCGCCTGCGCGAGGAGCGCGAGCGCCGAGGTCTGAGTCTCGACGAGGTCTCGACCCGGCTGCGCCTGCCGCAACGCGTGATCGCGACCCTGGAGAACGACCAGTTCGCGCGCATCGAGCACGACGTCTATCTGCGCGGCTACCTCGCCAGCTATGCGCGCCTGCTCGGGCTGCCGCTGCAGACCATCGACGAGCGCGTGCGCGAGCGCAATGCGCCGCCGCCGGCTCTCGTCGCGACCGGGCGCATTTCCCATTCGCGCTATCTGTTCCAGCGCTATTCGGTGCCGACGGTCTACGTGATCCTGACCGGTCTCATCGTCGCGCCGGCCGTCTGGCTCGCGACCCACGGCGGTCTCGACCAGAACCTGGCCCGTGTGTCCTCGCTGGAACAGTCGCTGCCGCTGGAGACGCCGGCCGCGACCGCCGCGATGCCGGCGACGAATACGGCGCCGGCTGCCGCGTCGACGACCGCGACCGGCAGCGAGCCGCCGCATGCGGCGGCCGAGCTGCCGCTGATGGCGTCGATGGTGCCGGCACTCAAACACGAAGCCGAAGCCGCTCCGCCGGCTCCGGCCCCGACGGCTGCGGCGCTGCCGGCCGGCAGCTACGAGATCAGTCTGAAGCTCAAGGACGCGAGCTGGGTCGAACTGATCGGCGCCGACGGGCAGCGTGTCGAATTCGGCCTGCTGCCGGCCGGCAGCAGCAAGACCTATGCGGCCAGCCAGCCGGTCAGCGTGCGCCTGGGCAACTCGGCCAACGCCGAGCTCGCCGTGAACGGCAAGACCGTCGATCTGGCGCCGTACCGCCGTGCGGCGGTCGCCCATCTGCGGCTCGTCGACGGCAACGCCACGGCGCCGGGCGATAACTGAATCGTCAGCGCATCGCCCGTGACGCCGACGCTGCGTCGCGGGCGCTTCCTGTTACTCTACGGCGCCCGCGCGCCGGCACCGGTCCGTCGCTGAGTCGTCGCGAGGCCCGGCCGGTCCCGCGGCCGGCGCGGTACCGCCTTCCTTCGAAGAACCTGCCCGGTGCGGCAGACGCAACCTGGATCAAGACATGGCTTTCGATCAGCTCGACGAACACGAACAAAGCGAAATCGTGCGCAAATGGATGCGCGACAACGTTGCCTCGATCTTCGTAGGCATAGGCCTCGGCCTGCTGGTCATCTTCGGTTACTTCCAATGGCAGGGGCATCAGGCGCGCCAGCGCGCGATGGCCGCCAACGAATTCATGAGCTTCGGCGCCGCCGTCGGCGCCAAGAACGAAACGGCCGCGAAGGCCGCGCTGGAACGCATACAGAAGGAACATGCCGGCAGTATCTATGCGGTGATCGCTGCGATGCGCTGGGCCGAAGGAGCGATCGCGCGCAAGGACCTCGCCGCGGCCGAGCAGTCGCTGCAGTGGGCGTATGACCATGCGGACAGCAAGACGATCAAGAGCCTGGCCGGCCAGAACCTCGTCCGCGTCAAGCTCGGCGCCGACAAGGCCGCCGAAGCGCTGACCCTGCTCGACAGCCTGCCGGTCGAAGGCTATGCCTCGGCCATCGCCGAACTGCGCGGCGACGCGCTGCTGGCCCAGGGCAAGCGCGACGATGCGCGCAACGCCTACCAGGCTTCGATCGACGCGCTCGATGTGATGTCGCCGAACCGCCAGTCGCTGGAAATGAAACGCGACGATCTGGGCGCCGCCGCCGCTACGGCCCCGGCGGCTCCGGTGCCGGCCGGCGCGGAGAAGCAGAGCTCATGAAGAAGTCGGTCTACCTGCTCGGCGGCCTGGCCGCGCTGGCCCTGCTCGGCGGCTGTGGCTGGTTCAAGGGCAATTCCACCAAGCGCGAGAACATCGCCCAGCCCAAGGCGCTGGTCGAGCTCGTGCCGAGCCTGGGCGTCAAGGAAGTCTGGAGCCGCGGCATTGGCAAGGGCGCCGGGCGCTCGGGCATCCGCGTGACCCCGGCCCTGCACGACGGCACGCTGTACTCGGCCGGCGTGGACGGCGAAGTCACCGCCATCGACGCGGCCAGCGGCAAGGCGCAGTGGAGTCGCGACGTCAAGCTCAAGCTTGCCGGCGGTCCCGGCGTCGGCAACGGCGTGCTCGTGGTCGGCGGCATGGACGGTGATGTGCTTGCGCTGGACATCGGCAACGGTGCGGAGCGCTGGCGCGCACGCGTGTCCGCCGAAGTCGTCGCGGCACCGGCGGTCGGCCCGGATCTGGTCTACGTGCGCAGCAACGACGGCCGCGTGTTCGCCTTCGATATCAACGACGGCAAGCAGCGCTGGGTCAACGACCGCGCGACCGTTCCTCTGCTGTCGCTGCGCGGCAATGCGAGCCCGCATCTGGCCGGCGACCTGCTGCTCAATGCGACCGACGCCGGCAAGGTCATGGCGCTGCGCGCCAGCGACGGCGCCGCGGCCTGGGAACAGAGCCTCGCCACGGCCGAAGGCCGTACCGAAGTCGAGCGCCTCAGCGACGTCGACGGCGACCTCGTCATCGACGGCGACGTGATCTATGCGGCCGCCTATCACGGCCAGGTCGTCGCGCTGAGCCTGTCCAGCGGTCGCCAGGTCTGGAACCGCGCGCTGTCGAGCTATACCAATGTCGGCGTCTCGGCCAGCCAGGTGTATGCGGTCGACGACCAGTCGCAGGTCTGGGCGCTGGACCGCACGAGCGGTGCGTCGATGTGGAAGCAGGACGCGCTGCAGTACCGCTGGCTCAGCGGTCCGGCGGTGCAGGGCGACTACGTCGTCGTCGGCGATCTCGAGGGCTATGTGCATTGGCTCGCGATCGGCGACGGCAAGGAAGTCGCGCGCGAGCGCCTGTCCAAGAACGCGATTCGCGCGACGCCGGTGGTTTCCGGCGATACCGTCTACGTCGTCGACGTGGACGGCAAGCTGGCCGCGTACCGCGCGCAGCTTTGAATGACGCTGACCGGCGCCGCGAGGCGGCGTCGGTGGCGATGGGATGCTCGCCCGGCCGGTTGCCGTCGCGAGCGTCTGCCGCAGGTCCGGCCGGCATCCCGCCGCGCCGGCCCTGCGGCTTTCGTTTTTCCACCGGGCGCCGACTGGGCGCCCGCTCCAGCAGGTTCCGCGCATGTTGCCCGTCGTCGCTCTGGTCGGTCGTCCCAATGTCGGCAAGTCGACCCTGTTCAATGTGCTCACGCGCACGCGTGACGCGCTGGTCGCCGATCAGCCCGGCCTGACGCGCGACCGTCATTACGGCATCTGCCATCTCGGTGCGCGGCCGTTCGTCGTCGTCGACACCGGCGGCCTGTCGGGCGAAGACGAGGGCATCGACGCGCTGACCGCCAAACAGGTGCAGCTGGCCGTCGATGAAGCCGCCGCCGTCGTGTTCGTGACTGATGCGCGCGCCGGCCTGACCGCATTGGATCGCGACATCCTCGGCGACCTGCGCAAGCGCGGCAAACCGCTGATCGTCGGCGTCAACAAGACCGACGGCCTCGACGAACTCGCCAGCCTGGCCGATTTCGCCGCGCTCGGCATCGCGACTCTGGTGCCATTGGCCGCTTCGCACGGCCGCGGCGTCGACGGGCTGCTGACCGCGGTCACGCCGCATCTGCCGTCCGACGACGACGCGGGCGAGCCGGCCGCCGGCGCGGAGCAGGGCATACGCGTGGCCATCGTCGGCCGTCCCAACGTCGGCAAGTCGACCCTCGTCAACCGCCTGCTCGGCGAAGACCGCGTCGTCGTGTCCGACATCGCCGGCACCACCCGCGATTCGATCCGCGTACCGATCGAGCGCGACGGCAAGAAGTACACCCTGATCGACACCGCCGGCGTGCGCCGCCGCGCCCGCGTCGAGGAAGCGATCGAGAAGTTCAGCGTCATCAAGACCCTTCAATCCATTGCCGCGGCCCAGGTCGTGGTGCTGCTGCTGGACGCCGGCGAAGGTGTGTCCGAGCAGGACGCGACCCTGATCGGTCATGTGCTCAACGAGGCGCGCGCGCTGGTCGTCGTCGCCAACAAGTGGGACAACCTGACCAAATACCAGCGCGAGCAGTGCGAGAAATCGCTGGAGCGGCGCCTGGATTTCGTCGCCTGGGCCGAGCGCGTGTTCATCTCGGCCAAGCACGGCTCCGGCCTGCGCGAACTCATGAAGGCGATCGACCGCGCGCATGCGTCGGCGACGCGGCAGTTCAGCTCCTCGGAGCTCAACAAGGCAGTGGAAAGCGCCTACGAGGCCTACCAGCCGCCGCTGGTGCGCGGCCACGCGCCGAAGCTGCGCTATGCCCACCCGGGCGGCACCAATCCGCCGACCATCGTGATCCACGGCTCGCGCACCAAGCACCTGGCCGACAGCTACCGGCGCTATCTCGAGAACTTCTTCCGCAAGCGCTTCAAGCTCGTCGGCACGCCGCTGCGGCTGGAGTTCCGCGACGGCGAGAATCCGTTCGCCGGGCGCAGGAACGAGCTGACCGAAGGCCAGCAGCGCAAGCGCCAGCGCATGATCCGCAACGCCAAGAAACGTTGATGCGATCGTGAAGTCCGGCGGCGTCGAAGCGGTGACGGCGGCCGTGCTGGCCGGCGGACGCGCGCAGCGCCTGGGCGGCATCGACAAGGGCCTGGCGCTGTGGCGCGGGCGTCCGCTGATTGCCCACGTCGTGGCCGCACTCGCCGATCAGGTCGACGACATCCTGATCCTCGCCAACCGCAACGGCGACGAGTACCGGCACTACGGTCACGTCTGCGCCGACGACAACGCCGGTTATCGCGGCCCGCTCGAAGGCATCGCGACCGCGCTGCGCCGGGCGCCCGGCGCCTGGCTGCTGACGGTGCCGGTGGACAGCCCCGAACCCGGTGCCGATCTGCTTGAGCGGCTCTGGCGCGGACGCGACGGGGTCGACGTCGTCGTCGCCCACGACGGTCGACGCCGCCAGCCGCTGTTCGCGCTGTACCGGCGCGCCGCGCTGGCAATACCCGACAGCGACCCCGATATGCCGGTCTGGGCCTGGCAGGACCGCCAGGCCGTGCGCGAAGTCGATTTCAGCGACAGCCCGGCGCGTTTCGCCAATCTGAATACGGCAGAGGATTTTCATGAGCGAAGCGATGGAGACGATGCCGCCCGTACCTGACTTGCTCGGCGTGGCGCAGGCGCGCGCGCGCGTGATCGCGCGCGGCCGCACACTGGCGGTCGAGCGCGTCCCGCTGGCAGCGGCACTCGGCCGCAGCCTGGCCGTCGACGTGACGGCGCCGTTCGACGTGCCCGGCTATGCCAACTCGGCCATGGACGGTTTCGCACTGCGCGGTGCGGAGCTGCCGCAGGACGGCGAACGGCGCTTCGTGCTGGCCGGCACTCGCCTGGCCGGCGACAGCCGCCGCGCGGCGATCGGCCCCGGCGAATGCCTGCGCGTGACGACCGGCGCGCCGCTGCCCGACGGCGCCGACACGGTCGTGATCAAGGAAAACGTACGCCTCGACGCCGATACGGTCGTCGTCGCGGCCGGCGAGAAGGCGGGCGCGAACACGCGTGCGGCCGGAGAGGACTACGCGCGCGGCGAACTCGCGCTGCGCGCCGGCCAATGCCTGACGCCGGCGCGGCTCGGCACCTTGGCCTCGTTCGGTCATACCGAGGTCGAGGTACACCGCCAGCCGCGCGCGGTGCTGCTGACCACCGGCGATGAAGTCGTCGCGCCCGGCGAGCCGCTGGGCTACGGCCAGATCTACAACTCCAACCGTGACAGCCTTTCGGCCCTGCTGCGCGCCGCCGGCGTGACCGTGCTGCGCCACGAACATCTGCGCGACGATCCGGCCGCGCTGCGCGCGGCGCTGCGGCGCGCGGCGGCCGAGGCCGATCTCATCGTGAGCTCCGGCGGCGTGTCGGCCGGCGAAGCCGACTTCCTGCCGCGCCTGCTGGCCGAGATCGGCACCGTGGATTTCTGGAAAGTGCGCATGAAGCCCGGCATGCCGCTGCTGTTCGGCGCCATCGACGCGGCCCTGCTGTTCGCCCTGCCGGGCAATCCGGTGTCGAGCATCGCGACCTTCGAGGTGTTCGTGCGCCCGCTGCTGGAGGTCTGGGCCGGGCGCGATCCGGATGCACGCCCACGCTGGTACGCGCGACTGGCCGTGCCGCTGCACAAGACCCACCGGCGCGCCGAGTTCCAGCGCGCGCGGCGCGAATGCCGCGACGACGGCACGCTCTGGGTGACGCCGTTCGGGCGCCAGGGTTCGGGCGTGTTGCGCAGCGTGGCCGAAGCCGACTGCCTCGTCGTTCTCGGCGAGGAACCTGCCGAACTTGCGGCCGGCGCGGTCGTCGAAATCCTGACGCTGGATTGAGTGGCGGCATGGCTTTGTGCCGGCCGATGCATCCTCGATCAGCCGACGCTGCGACCGCACGGCGCGTTCCGGCGCCCTGCGCTGCGGCGAAGTCGGGACGCCGATGCGCGGCGCGTGCCGGCCGGTTTATCGTTGAACCGTTCTGAGGCAGTGAGGAATCCCATGGCTACGCCGTTACGCGATCAATTGCTGGCCGACCTGCGCGGCCGCATTGCGGAAGTTCCGGTGGAGACGGCTGCGTGCGAACTGGCTGCGGGAGCGGTGCTCCTCGACGTGCGCGACGACGCAGAACGCGCACCGGGCACGCCGCAGGGCGCGCTCGGCCTGTCGCGCGGCTTTCTCGAGTTGCGCATCGCCGAAGTCGTGCCGGACCGCACGGCACGTGTGCTCGCGCTCTGCGGCAGCGGCCAGCGCTCGCTGTTCGCGGCCGATACCTTGCAGCGGCTGGGCTATGCCAACGTCGCCTCGGTGGCCGGCGGCTATGCGGCCTGGCTCGCGGCCGGGCTGCCGGTACAGCGCGGCGGACTCGACGCCGACAGCGCCGAGCGCTATTCGCGGCATCTGCTGCTGCCCGAGGTCGGCGTCGAGGGCCAGGCCCGGCTCGGCGCGTCGCGCGTCGTGCTGATCGGTGCCGGCGGCCTGGGTTCGCCGGCGGCGCTGTATCTGGCGGCGGCCGGCATAGGCCGGCTGCGTCTGGTCGACGACGACCGCGTCGAGCGCTCCAACCTGCAGCGCCAGGTCGTGCATGCGGACGCGCGCGTGGGCATGCGCAAGACCGAATCGGCGCGCATGGCGCTGGCCGCGCTGAATCCGCGCATCGAAATCGAATGCGTGAACGAGCGTCTGCTCGCGGCGAACGTCGAGGGCTGTCTGGCCGGCGCGGACGTGGTCATCGACGGCGCCGACAATTTCCCGACGCGCTATCTGCTCGATGCGGCCTGCCGCCGCCTGGCGCTGCCGCTGGTCTACGGCGCCATCCACCGCTTCACCGGCCAGGTCAGCGTGTTCGACGCACGCCGCGCCGAATCGCCGTGCTACCGCTGCCTGTTCCCCGAACCGCCCAGCGCCGCCGAAGCACCGAATTGCGCCGAAGCCGGCGTGCTCGGCGTGCTGCCCGGTGTCATCGGCATGCTGCAGGCGACCGAGGCGATCAAGCTGCTGCTGGGCCGCGGCGACCCGCTGGTCGGCCGGCTGCTGTGCTATGACGCGCTGGCCGCAAGCTTCCGCGAGTTGCGCCTGGGCCGCGATCCGGCCTGTCCGGGCTGCGGCCGCGACGCGGTATTCCACGGCTACGAGGACATCGCACGGATCTGCGCGGCGGCCTGAGGCCGCGGCTCTGCGCTGCTGGCTCAGTCCGCAAGGTCGCGCAGCCGTCGATGAAAGGCTTCGCGGTGTTTCTCGCAGACGGCGTGTACCCCTTCGAGGTGATCGGCGATGCGGTCGAAGCCCGAATCGAAGGCGAACGCGACATGCGCGTAGCGTGCCTTGTCGGCCAGCGTGCGAGGCTCCAGCGTCCGGACGGCTTCCGCGAGCTCGGCATATTCGCAGGCGTCGATCCCGGATGGTTTCCAGGCTGTGCCGGGGCTCATGCCGCCCTGGCTGCCGCCGTGGGCGAAGATCTGATTGCACACCTGCAGCGGCGGAAAGATGCCGCAGGCGCCGAAATAGGGGATGTCGTAGACCAGAACGATCAGCTGAGCGTGCCGGCGCTCGGGCCTCGGCCACATGTACTCGTGTCGCAGGTAGCGGATCGTGCGCATTCTCGTAGGGCCGGGATTCGCTTCGCCGACGGCGCCGGGTTCCCTGCGCCGTCGCTGCGGCACCCTGGCGGAGCCGCAGCATATCGAATCCGACTGCGTGATTCCGGGGCGATGGAGCGCCGCAGGAAACGCGACGTTCCGCCGCTCCGGGGAAGCGTTACGGAATCACGAAACCCGGATTCGTATTGAAACCGCGGTCGATGATGCTCTGCGCCTCGCTGCGCGCGCGGTTCTTCATGGCTGTCGTCGTGCGCGTGCCGGCGACGCGGAACCACCACAGGTAAAGAACCTGGTACATGTTGGCGCCTTCGTAGGCCCAGTTGGTGTCGCAGGAGGCCTTGCGCGGGCAGCCCGTGCCGCCGTTGTGCGACTTGCCGCCCGCATGCCGCGCCTCGTGCAGGATGGTGCCGGCGCGTTCGACGACGACTTCGCCGTAGAAGAACGGCCATTTCAGGACGGTGCGATTGTCCTGCAGGCCGGTATAGGTCGTCGCGCGTGCGCCGGTGTTCTTGTCGCCGGAGCCGCAGCGGCCGTCGAGTTCGTCGATCTTGGTCGCGGAATAGGGATAGCCCCAGCGCAGCGCGTTGCCGCTGAAGTCGCTCGTGGAGGTCGCGTAGTCCTGCGCCGAATAGGCCAGCAGGTACAGCGCGTTGAAGGTCCGCGCCAGCGGCTGGTTGACGTTGCAGGGATCGTCATAGCCGAAGCCGTCGTCCCAGTCGCCCTTGTCGAAGTCGAAATGATTCCAGAACTGGTCGATGAAGCGCTGTTCGCAGACCGGCGCGATGTAGAAATTGTCGCCACTGTCGTTGTTGTTGCCGGGCTGGTAGACGCAGGAGTCGGCTAGCGCGGTGCCGGCCGTCGCGCACAGGCTGGCCGCTGCAAGGCGGAAAAGAAGCGTGTTCATGGCGCACCTCGAAGAGTGGGAGGACGGGTCAGCGTTTCGGATTCGCGCGCGGCGGTTCGCCTTCGGGTCTGCGGCGCTTGTCGATCTCGAATTTCTCCGGCATCTGCGGATGCGGAACGCTCTTGACGTCGGTGGTTTCCAGCGAGATCAGGCTGCGCCGTTCGGCCGGGATCAGGCGTTCCAGCCGCGCGGAACGGCTGCGGCGCTCCTCGGGTGCTGCGGCGGCGGCGAGGTAGCCGCGGATCGCCGCGCGCTGCAGGCCGATGTGCGGGCTCCGGGCCAGTTCCAGCAGCGGCGGCTCGGCGGCCTCGCTTCTGCCGGCCAGTTCGCCGAGCGCCTCGACCGCGTTGACGCGGATCTGCAGTTCCTCGTCGACCGAGCTGCGCTCGGCGTCGTTCTTGTAGCGCTCGGCGGGAATCGCGCTCGTGGCGATGCGCGCCAATGTCGCGGCCGCATCCGGGCTGTGCAGTTCGCGCAGGGTTTCGACCAGCGCCCAGCGCCGGAAATACTGGTCTTCGGGCGTGCGCGCATAGGCGTTCCCAAGCAGCTTGACGACGTCCGGACCTTTTTCGCGCACTGCGCGCAGCGAGGCCTGGTAGGCGTTCTCGGCGTCCTGGTATTTCTGTCCGGCATCCGTGCCAACGCCGACCATGGCCAGCAGGTGCGCGCGCAGCAGGTCGCCGAGCGGGCCTTTCGGAAACGTCGTGTCGGCGCCCGGCACAGCGCCGGGCCGGGCCGAGTCGGTGGTTTCCCTGGCGTCGCCGCGCAGCAGTTCCTTGCCGGTCTTCAGCTCGATCGGATTTTCCGCCGGACGTCTGGCGGCCTGGGCCAGGGCGCCCAGCGGAATGCAGGCGCAGCAGGCGCCGAAGACGAGTCCCAGCCAAGCGGTGTTCATGGTCGACCTCACTGTGCAGACCGTAGAGACGCTGCGAACGCAGGCGTTTGCGGCGGAAGGGGGAGCAGGCGTCGCGCCGGTCCGCTGGCGCGCAACCGGCACGGCCGGTTCGCGCTGCGGCGTCGCCGGACGACGGAACGGCGCGGACAGGCCAGGCTGTGCGGCGCGCCGCAGCGTAGCGGCAGTATGCGCCGGGCCGTTGGCGGGTCCATCGGAAAGCGGTGCGACTTTGTATAGGATTTTTCCGATTCCCGTATTGGAAAAATCGCAGATCCGCCGCGGCGAGGACGACATCCCACAAGAGGAAGCGTGGCGACAGCATGCGCGTGATCGGCGATGCGGTCGCTGTGGAGCGGTCCGGCCGGGTGCGCGAACGGCGCAGCCGGGCAGTCCACCCGCCGCGCTCAGTGGAAGTTGCGCGCGGTGACGTCGATCTGCGGCAGCAGCCGCGACAGGTTCTGCAGCCGCTGTGCAACGAGATGGCAGACGCCGTCGACCTGCTGCAGCTGGCCGTCGATGCGCAGCACGGTGGATTCGAGCAGCTCGCGGCGATAGCGCAGCGCGACGCGTTCCCAGACCACGATATTGATGGGACCGAACTCGTCTTCCAGGGTGACGAAGGTGACGCCGCCGGCTTCGGGCGGCCGCTGCCGCACGGTGACGAGTCCGGCTACGCTGGCTTGCGCGCCGTGGGGCTGGTCGCGCAGATGACGCGAGTCGCCGATGCGCCGGCGACGCAGCTCGCGGCGGATCAGGGCCAGCGGGTGGCTTTCCAGCGAATAACCCTGCGTCGCATAGTCGGCCTCGACGTTTTCGGCCGTGCTCGGCGGCCGCAGGCGCACTTCGAGTTCGGCGCGCTGCGCATCGGCCAGCAGCGGCGGCAGGCGTTCGGCACCGGCGCTGTACCAGCGTGCGCGGTGACGGTGGCCGGCCAGTTGCTGCAAGGCGCCGGCTTCGGCCAGACGGTCGCTTTCGAAGCGGCTCAGTGCGGCGCGCTGCACGAGGTCGGCCACGCTGACGAATGCGCGCGTCGCGCGCGCGGCGACGATGCGCACGGCGAGTGCTGAGGACGCGCCCTTGAGCAGGCACAGGCCCAGCCGCAGTGCATGTCCCGTGTCGAGGCGCTCCAGCGTGCAATGCCACTGGCTCTGCATCACGTCGATCGGACGCACGGTCACGCCGTGACGGCGCGCGTCCTGGATCAGTTGCGCCGGCGCGTAGAAGCCCATCGGCAGCGAGTTGAGCAGGGCGCAGGTGAACACGGCCGGATGGTGATGCTTGATGTAGGACGAGGCATAGGCCAGCAGCGCGAAGCTGGCCGAATGCGATTCGGGAAAGCCGTAGCTGCCGAAGCCCTTGATCTGGTTGAACAGTCCTTCGGCATAGGCTTCGTAGCCCTGCTGGCGCATGCCGTCGAAGATTTCCTTCTGGAACCTTTCCACGGTGCCGTCGTGCTTCCACGAGCCCATGGCGCGACGTAGCTGGTCGGCGCGCCCCGGCGTGAAGCCGGCGACGACCTGCACGAGCTTCATGACCTGTTCCTGGAAGATCGGCACGCCGTGGGTGCGTTCGAGGATGGCCTCGATGCGGTTCTTGCGTTCGGCGTTGCCGGCTTCGTTCTGCAGGGTGGATTCCGGATAGACGATGGGTTCCAGTCCTTTGCGCCGGCGCAGGTAGGGATGCACCATGCCGCCTTCGATCGGCCCGGGCCGCACGATCGCGATCTCGACGACGAGGTCGTAGAAATTCGCCGGCTTCAGCCGCGGCAGCATCGACATCTGCGCACGCGATTCGATCTGGAACACGCCGATGGTGTCGGCCTGCTGGATCATCGCGTACGTGGCCTCGTCTTCAGGCGGCAATGTCGCCAGCGTGTAGTCCAGGTTGCAGTGCTCGCGCAGCAGATCGAAGCAGCGGCGCAGGCAGGTCAGCATGCCCAGCGCGAGGCAGTCGACCTTGAGCAGGCGCAGGGACTCGAGATCGTCCTTGTCCCACTGGATCACGGTGCGCTCGGCCATGCTCGCGTTCTCCACCGGCACCAGTGTGTGCAACGGGTGTTCGGAGATCACGAAGCCGCCGACGTGCTGCGACAGATGCCGCGGCGAGCCGCGCAGTTCCTCGACGAGCGCGACGAGCTGGCGCATGAGCCGGCTGGTCGGATCGAAGCCGCATTCGCGCAGGCGCTGGGCCAGCGGTATGTCGCCGTGGGCATGCGAATAGGCATCGCTGAGCTGGTTCAGCTGGTCGTCTGCCAGGCCCAGGGCGCGGCCGACGTCGCGCGCGGCGCTCTTGCGCCGGTACATGATCACGGTCGCGGCCAGTGCGGCGCGCTCGCGGCCGTATTTGCCGAACACGTACTGGATGACTTCCTCGCGCCGTTCATGCTCGAAGTCCACGTCGATGTCCGGCGGCTCGTCGCGCTCCTCGGAAATGAAGCGTTCGAACAGCAGATTGCTGCGTACCGGGTCGACCGAGGTGATGCCCAGGCAGTAGCAGACCGCCGAATTCGCCGCCGAGCCGCGGCCCTGACACAGGATCGGCGGTTCCTGCGCGCGTGCCCATTGCACGATGTCGTGCACGGTAAGGAAGAAATGCTCGTACTTGAGCTTCTCGATCAGCGCGAGTTCGTTCTGCAGCTGACGCCGGTGTTTTTCTTCCACGCCTGCGGGCCAGCGATCGGCCGCGCCGGCCCAGGTCAGCGCGCGCAGATGCTCGGTCGGGCGCAGGCCGGCCGGCACGACTTCGTGCGGATATTCGTAGCGCACGCTGTCGAGACGGAAACGGCAGCGTCGGGCGATCGTCAGGCTGGCCGCGAGCAGTTCGGGCGGATACAGGCGCTGCAGCGCGGCCGGCGGCCGCAGATGGCGTTCGCCGTTCGGGAACAGCGCATGGCCGGCCTGGTCGATCGTGGTATTCAGGCGTATCGCGGTCATGACGTCCTGCAGCGCGCGGCGGCCGCGCTTGTGCATGTGCACGTCGCCGGCCGCGACCAGCGGCAGGCCATATCGCTGCGCGAGCGCCTGCAGCGTGAGCAGGCGCTGTGCGTCGCTGCCGTCGCGGTGCAGTTCGACGGCGATCCAGCAGCGTTGCGGAAATACCTGCCGCAGCCAGTGCGCCTGCCGGTCGTGATCGGTGTTTGCGCTCGTCGTCTGGAGATTGGAACTGCTGCGGCCTGTTCGCGGTTTTTTCGTGACGGGCGCTGCAGCTGTGCGCGTCGCGGTTGTCGAAGCCGCTGGCGCAGTCGTGGCGCTCGTAGAATTCGAGGCAGTCGCCGTTGACGCGGCGTCAGTGAAAATTGCGTCCGGCGTGGGGCTCGCGGCGGTCGTCGCCATCGCGACGCTCGCGAAAATTGCGGCTGTCGAGGTGCTCATGGGCGTTGTCGCCGGCGCAACGTCGGTGAACATTGCGGCCGTCGTAACGTCCGTGGCACTCCGTGCTGTGGCGGATGCGGAATTCTTGTCGAGTGCGCCTGTTGCCGCGATTGTCGTCACTGCCGCCGCGGCAGATGTCGCTGCTGTCGCGGGTGTCGTCGTTGCAGCCGGTGCGGCAGTCGTGGTGGACGCAGCAGACGGCGACAGCGCCGGCAGCCATAGCGCGAGCAGGCCCGCGCTGCTGTCTTCGATATCGCTGCGGCAGACGCTGTATTCGCCTTTCTCGCTGCGCCGCCGCGCCCGCGTGATGATGCGGCAGAGGTGGCGGTAGCCATCCTGGTTCTCGACCAGCAGCACCAGGGAAGGGCCGTCCTGCAGATGCAGCTCGCTGCCGATGATCAGCGGCAGGTCGTGGTCGCGCGAGGCGTTGAACGCGCGCACGATGCCGGCCAGCGAGCACTCGTCGGTGATCGCCAGCGCCGCATAGCCGAGCTTTTTCGCGCGCTCGAACAGCTCGTCGGCCGAGGACGCGCCGCGCTGGAAACTGAAGTCCGAGAGGCAGTGCAGTTCCGCGTAGCTGGCTTCGTCGGGTCCGGCCGCCGGCTCCTGTGGCGCCGGGCTGTCGGCTGCGGGATCGGTCGAGGAGAGAGCAGGTTCGACGACGGCCGGCGGCGATGCGCTGGCTGATGCCGGTGTCGACGCTGTTGGCGCTGTCGGTGAAGACGACGGTAGCGGCGTGCCCATGTCGCTATCGGTGGTGTCCTGGCTGCCGATACTGCTGTCGCCGTCGATAGTGCCGCCGCCACGGCCATCTTTATCGCCACGGGCATCGCTGTCGCTACGGTCCTCGGCGCGGACGTCGGCATCAGCGAGGCTGCCGCGGCTGTCGTGGCTGTCGGTTGCCTGCTGTGCAGCGCGCTGGCGCCGGCGCTCTGCCAGGTCGATCGGCGGGCCGCTCATGCGAACCAGCCGTGCAGCATCCAGCCTTCCGTGGCGCCGGCCGGCAGGAAGGCCCAGGCGCGCTGACCGCTGGCGCAGCGCACGACGTAGTAGTCGCGGCGCACGTCGCCACCGTCCCACCAGCCGCTTTCGATGCGTTCGGGGCCCGACAGGATCTGCGTCAGCGGCTGGCGCAGCGGAATGGGCTGAGGCAGCAGCCAGAGCGGTCGCGCGGCGTGCGGCGCGGCATGGGCGCCGATGCCGGTGACGAACCCTGAGCGCGAGCCGGAGCCGGCCATCGTGTCCGGCGTCGTCGCTGCAGCGAGACGGGATCTGTCGGCGTCAGCCGGTTTGGCCTTGCGGGCACTGCTCTGTGTCGGTCTGGCCGGCTCGCGCGTCGGCGCGCCCGGTGCGATGAAGCGCCAGGCGCGTTCGGGTCTGTGGTCGGCGACGCAGGCCAGCTGCTGCAGCGCCTCGTCGCCGAGACGGCTGCGCAGGCGTTCGGTCAGCGCGGGCCAGTCCAGGCCTTCGCTGCGCGCCGGTTCGAACAGGTCGCGATGGCCCGGCCGGAACGGCGGCAGGTCGTCGGCGATCAGCGCGATCGCGCTGACCTGCGCGCCGATGGACGCGCGTTCGAGCCGGCCGCGGCAGAACTCGTACAGCGCGGCGGCTTCGCGCTGCACGCTGACGAGGCCGACCGGTAGGCGCGTCGCGGCACGATCTTCGTGTTCCAGGCGCAACTCGAAGCGCTGCACGCCGCCGTCGCGCACGAGCAGATAGCGTGCGAGTTCGTGCACGAGCCGGCGCAGCGGAAACAGCAGCGGCTGCCAGTTGTCGACGAGCGCATCGAGCTCGATGCGCCGCGCGAAGCGGTCGGGCGGTTGATACAGCGCAAGGCTTTCGACGGCCTCGCCGCGCAGCACGGCCAGGGTGTGCATGCCGGCCGGGCCCAGGCGCCGGGTCAGCTCCAGACGCGGCACGCGCCAGAGATCGCGCAGTTCGCGGAAACCCATGCCCTGCAATTGCGCGATGCTCTGCGCCGGCAGGCCGCTCAGCGCGAGCGGCGTGCGTTCCAGTGCCGTATGCATGGCCGCGTGCTGGCGTAGCGCGATCTGCTCGTAGCTCAGCGCGAGCACGCGCGCTGCCGCGGCGATCGGCGCCACGCCGAGGCGATAGGCGCCGAAGCCCAGTGTCTGCAGTTCCGCATGCAATTGCCGCTGCAGCGCCGGCCAGCCTTTGAACAGGGTCAGGCTGGCGCCGACTTCGAGCCAGACCGTATCGGGTTCGCCACGGCTGACCTGGGCGCTGAAACGATAGGCCCAGGTCGCCAGCAGTTGCAGTGCGCTGCGTTCGGCATCGGGTTCGCGCCGGCGCGCATCGAGCCCGGCGCACAGCGCGCGTGCCGTGGCGAGCACGAGTCCCGGTCGCACGCCGCGCGCCTGCGCGGCCTCGTTCGCATGGACGACGACGGGACGCTGGCGCGGCCCCTCGAAGAGCGCGCAAGGCCGTTCGCTCGACGCCTCGTCCGCGAATACGGCATGCAACGGCAGCGCGGGAAATTGGAAGCAGGCCCAGAGCACGGTAGCGGCGGTCGGCGGTACGGCAGCGGAGGCGGGCGGGGGAGCGGCAGTGTCGGGCGGAGGATGCGGCGACGGCGGCGCAGAAGCTGCGACAGCCGGCATTGGGCTGGCATTGCCGCGGCGGCGATGCAGCGCGCCGGCACTGACGCAGGGATCGGCAGTGGCGGGGGGCTCGATCCCTACGAATGCCGTCTGCGACATCTGCCGACAATGGAGCGCCGCGACATGGCGGTCATTGTCCGTATCCGATCGTCCGGGCAAAGGCGGAGCCGCGATGCTGCGGATGGCACGAAGCGTTGCCGCAACGTCGCTTTCGTTGCCGGTGCGCACCACCGTCGAAGCAGCGCCTTCGCCGGCAGTGCGTGTCGCTGTCGGCGTGTTGTCTCCGTTGCCGGCTCGCACCGTCGGCGAGGCGCCGTTTTCATTGCGGGTACGCACCACTGTCGAGGCATTGCCTTCATCCCCAGCGCGTGCCGCCATCAAGGCGTGATCCTCACCGTCTGCCTGAATTGCCGCCGAATCGTCGCCTTTGCCATCAACGCGAGCCGTCGCGGCGTCGTTTCCATTGCCTGGGCGTGCAGCCGTCGATGCGTGATCATCATCGCCGATGCGCGTCGCCGCCGAGGCGGCAAGGTGGATGGCGGGCATCACAAGGTTGCCGGCCTCGATGGCTGTCGGTCGTGCTGCCTGTGCGTCATGGGAAGCAACGGCAGCATTGCCTTGGCTCGCAGGGGATTGCCGGCCCGGATCAGTGCAAGGCAGACAGGCGACGGAAGATGCCATGGCGTTCTCCTGCCGGTGGCGGCGGGAGCGCGCTCCGCGCGCGCCGCACGCTGTCGACTGCCGGCGACAGCGTCGTCGCGCGCGGAGGGCTACCGGTCGCTGCGGCGGATCCGCAGCGCGTTCGTTGCATCGGCCGGAATCGTCGCCGGTGGACGATGTCGTGCCGGCGCAGGACTCAGCCGTTCCATCGCAAGCGCGTGTCGCGGCGCGTGTCCAGGCCGCCGCGACATTTCAGTACCTCGATCTGCGTGGTCTCGCTGTCGTTGGCGACGAGCAGGCGCAGTCCCGACGGGCTCGGGTTCTGCGCCGCCGTGGCAGGGCGGAACACGAAGCCCAGGGTCGCGCCGGTTTCCGCGGCAAGCTGCAGCCGGCGCAGCTGCGCGTAGTCGGCCTTGTGCAGCCAGCACAGCACGGCGCCACAACCGCCGGAGCGCAGGCATTGTTCGGCGCTCCAGCTGCTGTCGCCGGCGTCGGCCTGGATGTGCGTGACGAAGTTCAGGTCCACGCCCTGGGCCTGCAGCGCCGGCGCGTACGGGATATAGGGCGGCGCGACGAAGACGACGCGCCGGCGCCGCCGGGTCAGCTCGGCCAGGGCCGGCAGCAGCAGGCTCAGCTCGCCGAGGCCGTCCTGGGTGAACAGGATTTCCGACAGCGCACCGAACGGCCAGCCGCCGCCGGGCAGCAGGCGGTCGAGCTCGGCGCAGCCGGTGGCCTGGGTGCGCAACATCGGCGCTGCGGTGGACGAGCGGCGCCAGATGCCGGGATGGCGCAGGACGTCGTTGAGGCTGGAGGCGGAAGAAGCGGACATGGCTTATCCCTGACGGATCACGCCGACATAGAGGCCTTCGATCGCGAAGGCGTTCGTGCGCCGCGGATCGACTTCGATCGGCGCGAAATCCGGGTTTTCCGACAGCAGCAGCAGGCGGTCGCGCTCGCGGCGCAGGCGCTTGACCGTGATCTCCTCGTCCAGCCGCGCGACGACGATGCGGCCGTCGTCGGCGCTCGGCGTGCGATGCACGGCGATCAGGTCACCGTCGAGGATGCCGGCGTCGCGCATCGACAGGCCGACGACGCGCAGCAGGAAGTCCGCCCGCGGCCGGAACAGCGCCGCGTCGATCGCGTAGCGCGCCTCGATGTTCGCGTCGGAAAGAATCGGCACGCCGGCGGCGACGCGGCCGACCAGCGGCAGCTCGCGCAGGGCAGGCCGCTGGCGTTCGGCCTGGTGCGGCAGGCGCAGGCCGCGGTGCTGCGGCAGGCGTTCCAGCGCGCCCTTGCGCACGAGCGCCTCGACATAGTCCTGGGCCGAGCTGTGGCTGCGCAGGCGCAGGGCCTCGGCGATCTCGCGCAGGCTGGGCGCGCTGAGGTGTTCGGCCACGTACTCGGCGATAAAGTCGAGCACGCGTTGCTGGTTGGCGGTCAGGGCGGAGTCGGAGTGCATGCGTACGAATGTACGTATGTGCCTGGACGAGTGCAAGTGCCCGCAAGAAAACCGGCAGATCTCTTGGGGAACCTCGGAACGAATCGCGCCGCGGCCGGACCCGAAGGACCGGCCGCGGCGCGCCGTGTCGCTCAGCGGGCCTCGACCGCCTGCAAGGTGGCCTGCGTCGGGGTCGCCTCGCGACGGCCGGCCGTGGCCAGCAGCCGGTACAGGCCCGGCAGCACGAACAGGGTCAGCAGGGTCGAGCTGATGATGCCGCCGACGACGACAGTGGCCAGCGGCCGCTGCACTTCCGAGCCCGGGCCGACGTTCAGCGCCATCGGCACGAAGCCCAGCGAGGCGACCAGTGCGGTCATCAGCACCGGCCGCAGCCGGCCCAGCGCGCCCTGCACGATGGCCGTGTCCAGCGCTTCGCCCTGTTCGCGCAGCTTGCGGATGAACGCGACCATGACCATGCCGTTGAGTACCGCCACGCCCGACAGCGCGATGAAGCCGACGCCGGCGGAGATCGACAGCGGAATGCCGCGCAGCCACAGCGCGAGCACGCCGCCGGTCAGGGCCAGCGGCACGCCGCTGAAGATCGCCAGCGCATCGCGCGTCGAGCCGGTCGCGGCGATGAGCAGTGCGCCTATCAGCAGCAGGGTCAGCGGCACGACGAAGGCCAGGCGCTGGCCGGCGGCGATCAGCTGCTCGAAGCTGCCGCCGTAGCCGATCCAGTAGCCGCTGGGCAGAGTCACGCGCGCGCCGACCGCTTCGCGCAGCTCGGTGACGAAGCTGCCGAGGTCGCGGCCGCGCACGTTGGCGGTGACGACGATGCGGCGCTTGCCGTTCTCGCGATTGACCTGGTTGGGCCCCTGCGCATAGTCGATGCGCGCGAGTTCGCGCAGCGGCACGGTACGCGGCGTCGCGGCAAGGCCGCGGCCGCCGCCGGTTTCGTCCAGGTCCGCATGGCTGTGTGCGCTCGCATCCAGCGGCACGGGCAGATCGGCCAGGCGGGCCGGATCGCTGCGCAGCGCTTCGGGCAGGCGCACGACCAGATCGAAGCGGCGGTCGCCTTCGAACAATTGACCGGCGACGCTGCCGCCGACGGCCGTGCCGATGACCTGCTGCACGGCGACCGGATTCAGGCCGTAGCGCACGAGGCCGGCCGCATCCGGCGTGATCGTCAGCAGCGGCAGTCCGGTAGCCTGTTCCAGCTTGACGTCGGCTGCGCCGGCGATGGTGCGAGTGACGGCTTCGATGCGCCGGCCGACCTCGACCAGCGTGTCGAGATCGTCACCGTAGAGTTTGACTGCGACGTCGGCACGCACGCCCGAGATCAGCTCGTTCATGCGC
Source organism: Lysobacteraceae bacterium SCN 69-320 (assembly GCA_001725155.1). Classification (GTDB taxonomy): domain Bacteria; phylum Pseudomonadota; class Gammaproteobacteria; order Xanthomonadales; family Rhodanobacteraceae; genus Tahibacter. The sequence goes on from MEFP01000006.1 coordinate 327,937, forward strand.
ATCTGCACGGGCTGGGTGAACTCGTAGTTGTTGCCGGGCAGCTCGCCGACGGCTTTCTCGATCTCGGCCACGAGCGTGGCCTTGGGCTTGCGCGGATCGGGCCAGTCGCGGCGTGGCTTGAGCATGATGAAGGTGTCGGCCACCGACGGCGGCATCGGGTCGGTCGCGACTTCGGCCGTGCCGAGCTTGCCGAACACGCGCTCGACCTCGGGGAACTGCGTGATGCGCGATTCCAGGGTCGCCTGCATCGTCACGGCCTGGCTCAGGCTGGTGCCGGGTATGCGCATCGCATGCAGGGCGATGTCGCCTTCGTCGAGGCCCGGAATGAATTCCGAGCCCAGGCGCAGCGCGAGCAGGCCGCTGCCGGCGACCAGGAGCAGCGCGGCGAGTACCACCGGTACGCGCAGACGCAGCGACCAGTCCAGCGCCGGCGCGTAGAGCCGGCGCAGCACGGCGATCGCACGGCTGTCGTGGACGCGCACGCGGCCGCCGAGAAACACCGCGACCGCGGCCGGCACGAAGCTCAGCGACAGCAGCATCGCCGCGCTCAGCGCGATGACCACGGTCAGCGCCATCGGGTGGAACAGCTTGCCCTCCACGCCGGTCAGCGCGAACACCGGCAGATAGACCGCGGTGATGATGCCCAGGCCGAACAGGCTCGGTCGTATGACCTCGGCGCTGGCCTCGGCGGTCAGCGCATGGCGTTCTTCCGCCGTGAGCCCGCGGCCGAGCTGCTGCTGGCGTTCGCCGAAGCGGCGCAGGCAGTTCTCGATGATGATGACGGCGCCGTCGACGATGAGGCCGAAGTCCAGCGCGCCCAGGCTCATGAGATTGCCCGACACGCCGCCGCGCACCATGCCGGTGAAGGTCATCAGCATGGCGATCGGAATGACCGCGGCGGTGATCAGCGCGGCGCGCAGATTGCCCAGCAGCACGAACAGCACGACGATGACGAGCAGGGCGCCTTCGAGCAGGTTGGTGCGCACCGTCGCGATCGTGCGGTCGACCAGGCTCGTGCGGTCGTAGACCGGATTGACGGCGATGCCGGCCGGCAGGCTCGGACCTATCTCCTGCAGCCTGGCGGCGACGGCCTGGGCGACGCGGCGGCTGTTCTCGCCGACCAGCATGAACACGGTGCCGAGCACGACCTCGCTGCCGTTCTGCGTCGCTGCACCGGTGCGCAGTTCCTGGCCTTCGCCGACTTCGGCCAGATCCTTCAGGCGCAGCGGCACGCCGTCGCGCCGGTCGAGCACGATGTTGCGCAGCGCCTGCAGATCGGCGATCTGGCCCGGCACGCGCACGAGGTATTGCTGGCCGTTGCGTTCGATGTAGCCGGCGCCGAGGTTCTGGTTGTTCGCGGCGACCGCATCGAGCACCTGCTGCAGGGTCAGGCCGTAGGCGACGAGCTTGGCCGGGTCCGGCGTGATGTGGATCTGCCGCGCATAGCCGCCGATGGTGTTGACCTCGGTCACGCCGGGCACGTTGCGCAGCTGCGGTCGCACGACCCAGTCCTGCACGGTGCGCAGGTCGGTCGGCGTCCACGGCTGGCCGTCGGGCCGGCGCGCGCCGGGCAGGCTGTCGACGGTATACATGTAAATCTCGCCGAGTCCCGTCGCGACCGGGCCGAGCTCGGGTTCGAGTCCGGCCGGCAGCTGTGCGCGCGCCTGCTGCAGGCGTTCGGCGACCTGCTGGCGTGCGAAATAGATGTCGGTGCCGTCCTTGAACACGACGGTGACCTGAGACAGGCCGTAGCGCGACAGCGAGCGCGTGTAGTCCAGCTTCGGCAGGCCGGTCAGCGCGGTCTCCAGCGGAAAGGTCACGCGCTGCTCGGCCTCCAGCGGCGAATAGCCCGGCGCTTCGGTATTGATCTGCACCTGCACGTTGGTGATGTCGGGCGTCGCGTCGATCGGCAGCTGGCCATAGCTCCAGATGCCGAGCGCGGCCAGCGCCAGGGTCGCCAGCAGCATGAGCCAGCGCCGGCGCACGGCGAGGCCGAGCAGACGCCCGAGCAGGCCGGCGGATTCAGTGGTCATGGCCGGCTCCCGATTTCTCGATGTCGGCCTTGATCAGATAGCTCTGTTCGACGACGACCTCGTCGCCGGCCTCAAGTCCCTGCAGCACCTCGACATTGACCGCATCGCGCCGGCCGAGCTTCAGCGGGCGCGCTTCGTAGGTCTCGCCGACGCGCACGAACGCCGCATCCCAGTCGCGGAATTTCTGCAGCGCCGCCAGCGGCACCAGCAGCGCGACCGGCTCCACCGAGACGGTCACGCGCGCACGCACGGCCGCACCCGGACGCCAGCGGCCGTCGGCATTGTCGATGCGCGCGCGGGCCACCGTGCTCTGGCTCGCCGTCGCCGTGCCCGGCAGCACGCGGTCCAGCACGGTCGTCGCGCGTGCGTCGTCGGTCAGGCGCATGACTTCCACCGGCAGCCCCGGCGTGATGTGGCCGGCGTCGGCGCCGAACAGATGCAGGTCGACCCAGAGCCGGGACAGGTCGGCGATCTCGAACAGCGGCGATTCGCCGGCGAGATCGCCGACCGTCGCATTGCGCGAGAGCACGGTGCCGGCGAACGGCGCGGTCACCGAATAGTTGGAAAGGCTCACGTTGCTCTCGATCACGGCCAGCACCTGGCCGGCGCGCACCGCGTCGCCGACGCTCGCACGCACCTCGCGCACCGGGCCGGCGAAGCGCGCGACGATGCGCGCATGACGGCCTTCGACCGGCGTGACCAGTCCCTGCACCTCGTGCTCGTCGCGGATCGCGCCGGCCGCGGCGGCGGCCGTCGCTATGCCGGCTTCCTGGGCGATCGCGGCGGGAATCTGCGTGCGGCCTTCGTAGCTCGGGTAGTCCCAGCGCCAGGTCCTGCCGTCTACCGTCGCGTCCACGCGCACGTCGAAGGAATGCGGCTCGGCGACTTCGGCGCTGCCGACGAGCGCATCGCCGCGAGCGCTGAACTCATGCGTTTCGCTGCGTCCGCCGAGGCGCTGCAGGGTCACGCGCAGCTGGCCCTGCGGCGGCAGCGGCTTGCCGTCGCGGTAGAGCCAGGCCTGGAAACGCGGTGGCGTGCCGGCTTCGGCGATCGCCAGTTCGATCGCATAGCCGTCGCGCTGCAGCAGGCGACCGCCATGGGCGCCGCGCGCGGCTTCGTCGGCGTCGTGTCCGGCGCCGGCCGCGGCCTCGTCGTGGGCGTGGGTCTCCGCCGGCGCGTCGCCGCGGCCGGTGCAGCCGCCGAGCAGCAGGGCCGCGGCGGCGATGAAGCAGGAGAGTGCGGATTTCATGAGTGGTCGTCCTGGGCGGCGCGCGTCGCAGCCGCATCGGTGAAGGGTTGGGCGGTCAGGCGCTGCAGCTCGATCAGCAGGCGTTGCGCCTGCACGGTCAGTTCGAGTTCGCGGCGGCGTGCCGTCGTGGTCTCGGCCTGCAGCTGCGCCCATTCGAGATAGCTCAGGGCGCCCGCGCGATAGGCCTGTTCGGCGGCCTGCTCGGCGGCGAGCAGGCGCGGCAACAGCACCTCGCGCAGTTGCGCGGCTTCGGCCACATCGCTGGCCAGGCGCGCCTGCGTTTCGGCCAGGGTCGCGTAGAGACTCAGTTCTCCCGATTCGCGTTCGAGCTCCAGCGCAGCGAGTTCTGCCTGTGCCGAGCGCCGGCCGGGTCCGGCGCGCGAGGAGGCACCCAGCGGCAGGGACACACCGCCGAGTAGTCCCCAGTCGCCGCCGGGCAGGCGGCGCACGCCGACCGACCAGTTCAGATCGGCGGCGGTTTCGCTCTGCGCGAGCTGCACACGCGCCTCGCGCACACGGCGCTCGTCGGCGAAGCGGGCGATGTCCGGCGTGGCCTCCAGCAGCGCGGCAATCGCAGCGAAGTCGGGCACGGCCGGCAGGGCCGGCGCCTGCACGGCCAGCGGTTGCGGCGCGGCGTCGCGTTCGCCCCAGAGCAGGGCCAGGCGGCGCCAGGCCGTCTGGCCTTCGCGCCGGATGCGCGCCACGTCGATCTCGGCACGGCTGCACTGCGCCTGAGCGGCGAGCTGCACCGAAACCGGCGAAGCGCCGGCGCGAACCCGGCGCGTGGCGGCATCGACGGTGCGCTCGCGCTGCTCGCGGTCGAGTTCGGCGATGCGCGCGAGCGCCTGCGCGGCGACCACGTCGAGATAGCGCCGCGCGACTTCGGCCAGCAGGTCCAGGCGCCTGATCTCGCGCGTGTTGTCCAGCGCCGCGATGCGCGACTGGGCCAGCGCCGTGCGCGCGGCGCGCTTGTCGCCGCGTTCGAGCACCGAGGACAGGTTGAGACTGAGCTCGGCGTCGCCGATGCCGGCCGCGGCGCCGCGGCCGAATGCGTTTTCGAATTCGGCACCGAGGGTCAGTGGCGGTTTCTGCGCCGCGCGATCCGCCTCGGCGGCGAGGCCGGCGGCGGTCTGGCGGAAGATCTTCAGGTCAGGGTGAAACGCTTCGACGCGGGCGAATGCCGCGTCAAGCGCAAGCTCGCCGTCCGCGCGCGCGTCGACGACGCCGCACGCAGCGAGCAGGGCGGCCAGTGCCGCCGTTCGCAGGTACATGGAAAGCTCCGGGATTCGGGAATGAGGGAAACCGGCCGGGGCCGGTGCGGCTCAGACGCGAATCGGCGGACGCAGGGGATCGGCGGCAGGTGCCGGCGCGAACGCGCGCGGGCGATAGGGCAGGACGGCGCGCAGCGCCTCGGGCGGTATCAGGGTCGGCGCGACGCTGGCCAGCGCAGCGGTGCCGCAGCACAGGTCCAGATGCAGCAGTGCATGCCAGCCCTGGGTGGGCGCGTGTTCGGCCGCTTCCGCCGACGACATCGCGGCGCTGTCGCCTGCGGCATGCCGGGCGGCGGCGTGGGCGAGGTCATGCATGTCGCGATGCAGGGCGCCGGCCAGGGCGAGCGCCGGCCGCACGACGCTGCCGGCCAGCAGGGTCAGCAGCAGGAGCAGGCGCAGCAGCGAGGATGGGCGGTACAGGGACGACATGGCGGCGCAGCCTAGCGGCGGTTGCCGGCGTTACACAATTGCCGTGATGTCGCAGGTGCGCGGCTAGCCTGCGGCGGCCTCGCTGCCGCCGACGATCTCGAGCTGGCCGCCGGCTGCGCGCAGCCCGGCCTTGGGCCGGCCGACGTAGAAGCCCTGGGCGTAGTCGACCCCGCAGTTGCGCAGCGCGCGCAGGATCTCGGGCCGGTCCACGTATTCGGCCACGGTGATCTTGCCGACGGAGTGGGCGATGCTCGTGATCGCCGTGATCACGGCCAGATCGACCGGATCGGTGAGCAGGCCCTGCGTGAACGAGCCGTCGATCTTGAGCATGTCCACGTCCAGATGCTTGAGGTGCGTGAACGAGGAGAAGCCGACGCCGAAATCGTCGAGCGCGAAGCGGCAGCCGAAGCCGCGCAGTTCGGTGATGAGGTTGCGCGCGGCTTCGAGATTGTTCAGCGCGCCGGTCTCGGTGATCTCGAAGGCGACCGCGCGCGGATCGACGTTGTATTCGACGAGGCGGTCGGTGATGAAGCGCGCGAGATCGGCCTGGCCGATGGACTGGGCCGACAGGTTGATCGACACACCGACCGGCGGCTCCTGCGGCGACACCTCGCGCAGTGCGCGCAGCGCGTTGCGGATGACCCAGCGGTCGATCTCGCCGATCAGGCTGAAGCGCTCGGCCGCCGGCAGGAAGGCCGATGGTGCGACGAGGCTGCCGTCGGCATTGCGCAGCCGGATCAGCGCTTCGTAGAACGCACGCTGCTGCTGGTTGCGGCGCAGGTGCCGCGACCACAGCGCGCCCTGCTGCTCGGGCAGGCTGTCGCAGTCGACCTGACGCAGCGGCAATATCGGCTGGAAGCACAGCACGAACTGATCCAGGCGCAGCGCTTCCTCCAGCCGTGCGCTCCAGCCCAGCTCCAGGTCCATCAGGGTGCGCTGCTCGGCGTCCTCGGCGAACACGTGCACCTGGTTGCGGCCGTGGCGCTTGGCCATGTGCAGCGCGATGTCGGCATTGGCCATGGCCTCGGTGCGCGAGGGCGTGTGCTGGTCGAGCATGGCCACGCCGATGCTGACGCCGACGCGATAGCTCTTGCCGCCGTAGACGAACGGCGAGCCGACGATGGCGCGGCGGAAGTCGTCGGCGATGGCGGTGGCCCGGTCCGGGCCGATGTTGCGCAGGATCACCGCGTATTCGTCGCCGCCCATGCGTGCGAGGTGATCCGAGCCGCGCAGGCGCGTGGACAGGCGCCGGCTCATGTCCACGAGCAACTGGTCGCCGGCGGTGTGCCCGGCCGTGTCGTTGATGTACTTGAAGCGGTCCAGGTCGAGGAACAGCAGCATCGAGACCTGATCGGTGCGCTTGAGCCGCGCGATTTCCTGTTCGAGCTGGGTTTCGAACCAGGCGCGGTTCTTGAGCTTGGTCAACGCGTCGTGGCTGGCCTGCCAGCGCAGCTCTTCCTCGAGCATGCGGCGCGTGGAAATGTCGCGGAAGGCGACGACCGAGCCTTCGCGGCGGCCGTCGAGGTTCAGCGGATAGACCGTGCATTCCACCGGCATCGGCCGGTCGCTGCGGGTCCAGAACACCGACTGCCAGCCGGGCACCTGGCTGCCCTGGGCATAGGTCTGCGACAGGAAGCAGGTGGCCGGCGTGGTCGGCGTGCCGTCCTCGAAGGCATAGTGGAACAGCTCGTGCGCGCTGCGGCCGATCAGCTCGTCGGTGTGGTCGTAGCCGAGCATGTCCAGCGCGGCCGGATTGACGAACTGCACGAGACCGCGCGCATCCACGCCGTAGACGCCGTCGCCGACCGAGGACAGGATGCTCTGCAGGCGGCGCCGTTCCGCGTCCACCGACTGGCGATCCTGCACGGCCCGCGCGAGCGAGCCCAGACGCGCCAGGAACAGCTCGCGCGCCTCGCTCTTGAACAGGCATTCCAGCGCGCCGGCAGCCAGGGACTCGTTGATGACGCGGTCGGAATAGGTGCCGGTGATCGTGGCCGTCAGCACGCCGGCCGTGCGCGGATCGTCCTTGAGCCGGCGCACCAGCACCGGCCCGGGATCGCCGGGCATGAAGTAGTCGATGATGGCGATGTCGAACGGCATGGACTGGGCCTTGGCCCAGCCGTCCTCGACATCGTTGGCGGTCTCCACGACGTAGCCCTGCTTCATGAGCAGGCGGCGGAACGCCGTGCGCACGGTGGCCGAGTCGTCGACGAACAGAATGCGCAGATGCGACTGGCCGCCGACGTCCAGATCCTGCAGCCGCGCCGCGGGCGCGAGCAGCTTGGCCAGCGCCTCGGCGCATTCGCTGTAGTCGGACCACAGCAGCAGGGCCGTGCTCGGCCGCTTCATCATCCAGTTGACGGCGCCGGCGTCGCTGCTGTCGGCCAGCAGCAGCACGGCCAGATGCTCGAATTCCTCGCGCCGCAGCAGCGCGAACAGTTCGTCGGCCAGGTTGTCGGCGAATTCGGGCCAGCCGAGCACGATCGCGCGCAGCGCGCTGATGGTCTCGCCCTGGCGGCGCAGGATTTCCAGCGCCTGGGCGTAGTCGCTCGCTTCGGTGACGTCGTAGCCCTTGGGTGTCAGCAACGAGCGCACGGCTCGCCGACGTGTCGCCGAGGACTCCAGCAGCAATACCCGGTCCATTCCCCCACCCCTGTTTCCCCCGGGGACGGCTCAGGGTATACGCCGGGGCAGAGGGGCGCAAATTGGCCGGGCGGGGCTGCCGGTACTACCATGTCCGGTTTCCACAACGACGCCGGGAGAGCAGGGACGATGGCCCAGCCGCACGAGGACAACCTGATCTGGATCGACCTGGAGATGACCGGTCTGGATCCGGACCGCGATTCCATTCTGGAAATCGCCACCCTGGTCACCGACCGCGAACTCAACGTGCTGGCCGAGGGGCCCGAATTCGCGATCCGCCATCCGCTGGAACGGCTCGAAGCCATGGACGACTGGAACCGCAACCAGCATCGCAAGTCCGGCCTGTGGCAGCGCGTGCTCGATTCCAGCGTCGAACTCGGCGTGGCCGAGGCGCTGACCGTCGATTTTCTCGTGCGCTGGGTGCCGGCCGGCAAGTCGCCGATGTGCGGCAACTCGATCTGCCAGGACCGCCGCTTCCTGCACCGGCTGGCGCCGCGCCTGGAGCGTTTTTTCCATTATCGCAATCTGGATGTTTCCACCATCAAGGAGCTCGCGCGGCGCTGGGCGCCCGACATCGCGCGCGGCCTGACCAAGGATTCGGCCCATACGGCCCTGTCCGATACGCGCGATTCCGTCGCCGAGCTGCGTTACTACCGGCAGTTCATGGGGCAACTGGCGGGGTTGAGCGGGAAATAGCCGTAGAGCCGGGAATCGGGAATCGTTGAAGCACCGGCGGGAAAACCCTCCCCTTCAAGGGGAGGACATGGGAGGGGATGGGGTTTCGCCGCGCTGACCGGCGACTTCGGGCTTCGACTCAACGGCTTTCACGATTCCCCATTCCCGATTCCCGGCATGACGACCCATCGTCGGACCCAGCCATCAGCCCCATTCACACCAATTTCGCCGTCACCGCATCGAGGAACGCCTTCTCGCGCGGCTGCAGCCGGCCGTCGGCGGCAGCCAGACGATAGAGCGCATCGTGCAACCGGCGCGCTTCGGCGCCGCCGCGGGGATACGTCGCCAGAAAACGATCGAGTTCGGCGTCGACGGCGATCTCGCGCTTGCGGCCGCGGCTGAAGGCCTGCTGGGCCAGATCGCGGGCGCGCGTGGACAGCTGCAGCTCGTCCATGAGCTGATTGACGAACTCGGCCTCGTGCGAGGTCACGATGCTGTCCACGCCGGCCAGATAGCCGAGCAGACCGAACGCCACTTCCACCGAAACCGCCTGTTCGGGCTCCAGCCTGCCGCCGCCGAGCAGATCGCCGATCGAGCTGCCGAGGTCGCGCAGGATGGCGCCGAAGCGACCGACCGGGGCAGGGTGCTCTCCCTGTGTCATGGAACTCTCTCCGTAGCGGGAACGAGACGCCGCGTGCAGCACGCGACGGCAGCGCATGCTGCGCCAGTCCGGTGCGACTGAAAAGAGGGGCTGCGATCGGCGCCGTGCGCGGCTGCCGACGGCGGCGGCCAAGGTCGCGCTCGCTGCGATCGTCGTTTGCGCACCGCGTCTGGAACGTGGCCGGACGATGTGTTACGAATGCGCGACCTTCGCACACCTGTGCGGATGGTCTGGGGGATTGCACTGCGCGGCTGCCTGTTCAGCTCGCGGCGCGGTGGTCGTCAATCTGGCTTTCGGTGCCGTTCTTAGGGGGAATTCGCATCGTGAATGTGGCAGCCGGCGGATTCCGGCAGCCGCGGTCCGGAGGTTTCCGGACGCTGCTGTCCGTCGTTCCGGGACTTCCGCCGTCGCGCCCACCGCTGCCCGTCTTCGGCAGCGCCGCATTTTCGCGTCGCTCGCAGCGCGCGGATGCCTGTATCTGAACGGTGGGTCGGCCCGCCCGGGGCGCTGCACCGGTATTTCCGATTTTTCCAGTTGTCGCGTCGGGCGCCGCCCGCGGCACGGACCTGCGTTGTCCGTCCGTCGTGCGGCTCGGTTTGTAGTAGCTGAAATGCAACACTCAAGGGGATTCGAATGAGCAACAGGCTTTCATTGCTGGGCGGTCTGGCGCTTGCGCTCGCCGCATCGGCGGGGCAGGCGAGCACCGTCGTCGGCGCCGAGGCGTTCACCTCGGCGGCGATCAAGACCACGGTCAGTGCGGAGGAGGCCGCACCGGCGCTGCCGTTCGCGCCGACTCTCGCGAGCAACTATGCGTTCACGACGAGCGTGACCGGCTCGCTGGCCGACATGAGCAGCGGCACGACGCAGCTGCTGGCCGGCAACATCGACGACACGGCCTCGGCGCTGACCAACATCGGCTTCGGATTCATCTTCCAGGGCGTGCGCTACACCCAGTTCTCGATCAACGAGAACGGCGTGCTGCGCCTGGGCGCCACCGCGCAGACCGGTTCGCCGTACCAGCCCCTGGCCCAGGCCAACCTGCCGATCATCACGGCCTACGGCGCCGACCAGCGCACGCACACCGGCGACGGCAAGGTGCATTTCCGTGTCGACGGCAGCGCGCCCTCGCGCACCCTGATCGTGGAATGGCTGAACAACCAGTCCAATTTCAATACCGGCGGCACGGCCGACCTGACTTATCAGGTGCAGCTGCATGAAACCACCGGCGTGATCGACTTCGTCTACGGCAGCATGACGATGAGCACGGCCGGCGGCAGCGATCCCAACTCCAACAAGCCGAACATCGGTTTCTCCTCGTCCAACGTCGCGGGCGCGGTCGGCTCGGTCACCGCGCCGGCCGCCACCGAACCGACCTTCAACGGCAGTTCGGCGACGGCGACCGCGAACGTCTACTCGGCCGGTCCGATCACCGCGCTGACCTCGGCCGCCAACGGCGCGCGCCGCACGATGACGTTCACTCCGCCGGCCGTGGGGCCGGATGCGCCGACGGGGCTGAACTTCAGCCCGGTCACGCCGACCGCCCTCACCCTGAACTGGACGGATTCGCCGAATGAACTGAGCTACGGCATCTTCCGTTCGCTTGATGGCGTGACCTATACCCAGGTCGGCGCGGCCGCACAGAACGCGACGAGCTTCGCCGTCACGGGCCTGAGCCCGTCGACGAATTATTTCTGGCAGGTTGTCGCGTTCGGTGAAGGCGTGGGCAGCACGCCGCTGGCCGGCACCCAGGCCACCCCGGCGCCGGGCAACGTCGTCTCGACGGGCGTCGGCGGCAACTGGAGCAACCCCGCGACCTGGGCCGGCGGCGTGCTGCCGACCCTTACCGACAGCGTGACGATCGCGGCGGGAGCCACGGTCATCATCGACACGGCCGCCACGGCCTATTCCGTGAACGTCGCGAACACGGCGACCCTGCGCTGGGATGCCACGGCCGCCCGCACCCTCGTCGTCGATACGGCCGTCACCAACGACGGCACCTTCGACACGCCGGCCACCGGCACGATTACCGCGCACGTGCTGACCGTCGGCACGGACCTGACCAACAACGGCACGCTGGACTTCAGCACAAACGGCAATACGGCCGGCGCCGGCATCACCTTCACCGGCGCGAACAACAGCTCTTTCGGCGGCAGCGGCGTCACCACCGACGTGCGCACTGTCACGATCAACAAGGGCACGGCCAGCACGAACGTGCTGGAACTGAACCCGGCCAACTTCACCGTGCAGGGCGTGGCCACCGACGTGGCCGGCTTCGCGACCCTGACCAACGGCATGCTCAAGCTGTCGGGCAGCTTCCCGCTGACCAACCGCGTGTTCACGACGGCGGGCTATACCATCGGCGCGAACGCCGGCTTCTGGCTCAACAACCCGAATGCGACCGTCGCGGCCCAGAACGGTTCGCCGACCGTCGCCGGCCGCCTGCGCGTCAGCCAGGGCACGTACAACATCGGCACGGCCACCGGCAACTCGATGGGCTTCTCCGCCGGCTCCAACATCACGGTCGAAGGCGGCGCGATCAACACCGCGGGCCGTTTCGGCGTCGCAAGCTCGAGCAACGCGATCACCTACACGCAGAGCGGCGGCACGATCACGGTGAACACCGCCGGCAACACCTCCACGACCCTGGCTTCCTACGACCTGGGAACGAACACGGCGTCGACGATCGCGATCAGCGGCGGCACCGCCGTCGTGCAGCTGGCCAGCACGGCCGCCAGCGGTCCGCGCGACTACCGCAACCAGGCCGGCGGCGGCGTGGCCGGCATCAGCGGCGGCACGGTGCAGTTCGGCAATGCGGCGTCCGGTGCGGCCAAGACGTTCAATGCGGCCGGCGTGTTCCCCAGCGTCGTCGTCAACACGACGTCGGGCAACCACTCGGTGAACATGCTCGCGCCTTCGGTCTACAACAACCTGACCGGCAATCTCACGATCAACACCGGCGGCACGTTCAGCACGGGCACCGCTGCGTTCCTGTTCTACGGCGACACGATCACGAACAACGGTACGCTCAACAGCAGCGGCACCGGCACGCAGTTCATCGTGTTCCGTCCGACGACCAACGTGCTGTACCAGGGCACCGGCACCATGACGGCGCCGATGACCAGCCTGAGCCTGCAGAACGACCTCAACTTCACGATTGATCCGGCGACCAGCGGCATCGTCGCCACGCGCATCAACTTCTTCAGCGGCAACGTCGTCAACGCCAACAAGCTGACCCTCGGCAACAATGCTTCGGCCGTCATCCAGATCGGCAACAGCACGACGCCGACCGCCGGCGGCAGCTTCGACGTGGCGCCGAACTTCAATCTCGGCAGCGGCACGCAGACCTTGCTGTACCTGCGCACGCCGGCTTCGCTGACGACCGGATTCGAAGTCAATCCGGCGCGCGTGCTGTCCACGATGACCTATGACGACGACAACGCCAGCCATGCGCTGACCGTGGCCGGCGGCGACATCAGCGTGTCGGGTACCCTGGCGCTGACCAACGGCCGTGTCGTCACGGGCGCGTCCAAGCTCAGCGTCGCCGGTACCGCCACGGTCACGCGCACGACCGGTTATGTCGACGGCACCCTGGCCAAGACCTTCACCGCCGCGGCGTCCAAGACGCTGGAACTCGGCACGGCCAACGGCTATTCGCCGGTGGTCGCCAACGTCACGGCGGGCACCTTCCCGCTGGCGGTCGAAGGTTCGGCGGTGCAGGCGGTCATGCCGAACTTCGCGCCGGCCAGCAAGGCCATCACGCGCCACTGGCGCATCGACGCGCCGGCCGGCACGACGGCCGACCTGACCCTCGGCTATCTCGACGCCGACGTGCCGGTCACCGCGACCGAAGCCAACCTGCGCCTGTACAACGGTGTGCCGAATCCGCCGACGAGCTTCACCGACCTCGGCGGTACCCTGGACACCGGCGCCAACACGGTCGCGATCAGCGCGATCAGCCAGTTCGGTTACTTCAGCCTGGCCGAAGCCGGCGGCAATACGGCCGCGGACCTCAGCATCACCAAGACCGACGGCGTGACCCAGGCCGAAACCGGCCAGACCCTGACCTACACCGTCACGGCCAGCAATCCGGGCGGCGTCGCGGTCAACGGCGCCACCGTCAGCGACACGCCGGGCGCCGACCTGACCTGCGGCAGCTGGACCTGCGCAGCCGCCGGTGGCGCGAGCTGCGGTGCGGCTTCGGGCACGGGCAACCTGGCCGATGCGCCGAACCTGCCGGCCGGCGGTTCGGTGACCTATACGCAGCTGTGCACCGTCGCGACGGTCAGCGCCGCAGCAACCGTCAGCAACACCGCGACGGTGGCCCTGCCGGCCGGTTTCGTCGACACGACGCCGGGCAACAACTCGGCGACCGACACCGACACCTTGACCCGCCTCGTCAACGCCAGCATCACCAAGACCGACGGCAGCACGACGACGAGCCCGGGCGCGCCGATCACCTACACGATCGTGGCCGGCAACAGCGGCCCGAACACGGCGACGACGACGGTCAGCGACACCTTCACCGGCGCGCTGACCGGCTGCACCTGGACCTGCGCAGCGAGCAGCGGCAGCTGCGGTGCACCGAGCGGCAGCGGCAACATCGCCGACGTCGGCAGCATCCAGACAGGCGGCAACCTGACCTATACCGCGAGCTGCACCGTCTCGCCGAGCGCATCGGGCACCCTGACCAACGTCGCCACCGTCGCCGTCGGCAGCGGCGAGCGCGACACCAACACGGCCAACAACAGCGCGACCGACGTCGACACTGTCGTGATGCTGCCGGACGTGGCGGTGACGATGACCGACAACCGCCAGTACGTTCGCATCGGCGATTCGCTGAACTACGTCATCGTCGTGTCCAACCCGAGCGGCGGCATGTCGGCGTCGGCCGTCGTCGACGACGTGCTGCCGGCCGGTCTCGGCAGCGGTTCCTGGACCTGCACGCCGACCGGCGGCGCGACCTGTGCCGCCGGCACGGGCAACACGCTGCACGACACGCCGAACCTGCCGGCGGGCAGCCAGGTGTCCTACGTCTACTCGGCCACCGTGGTGCCGGGCGCTGCCAACGACCACATCAACAACTCGGTCACGGCGCTCGTCAACGGCGATCCGAATACGTCCAACAACACGGCGCTCGACGACGACATCGTCGTGATCTTCAAGAACGGCTTCGAAAGCGCGCCGGTCACCCTGATTCCGCTGAGCGCCGGCACCGCCGACGGCCCTGCGGCAGGTCGCCTGCGCGTCGATCCGCAGCTGCTCGCAGGCCTGGGTCTGAATCCGGTCGTCGTGGCCAGCGGTGTCGATGCGGCAGGTGCCGAGCTGTTCGCGCTCGAACTCGCGCGCTTCAACGGCCAGTTCGTGCTGCGCAGCGTGCTGCGCGATGCGAACGGCCTGGCCGAACGCAGCGCCTGGCTCGCGGTCGATCCGACCCAGACGGCGATCGAGTTCACCTGGCAGGCCGCCGGCAACGATGCCGCCGACGGCTATCTGCGCCTCGCGGTCGGCTCGGCGTTCCAGCTCAGCGGCGACCGCCGCGCGCCGGTGCACCTGAGCAGTCTGCGCGTGCCGCAGCAGCAGGGCGTGGCCTGGGTCAGCCTGATCGGCAGCAGCAACTGATACGCAATCGCTGGTGAGTGATCTGGAGCCCGGGCTTGTCCCGGGCTCTTTTTTTTTGGTTCTTCACCCAACACCGGGGAATGCCGCGCGGATTTTGAGGAAGAAGTACCCGTCATCGCGCCTGCCGTCCGCGTTGATCTGCGTATGCCCGGTGCTCATGTTGCAGGCGCAGCGGCGGCGCGGGATCCGGATACTTCAAGGCGCGGCAAGCAGGCAGACCTGCATCGGGGGCAGACCAAGGTCTCGGCGCCGTCGGCCACGACAGCCGGGCGGCTGGCTTACAATGGCGGTCTTTTCGTCAGTCAACGCCAGCGACCGTGAGCACGATCCAGCAGGAAGACTTCATCCAGAGCATCGCCGATGCGCTGCAGTACATTTCGTACTACCACCCGGTCGACTACATCAGGAACCTCGCCGCGGCTTACGAGCGCGAAGAGTCGCCGGCCGCGCGCGACGCGATGGCGCAGATCCTGATCAACTCGCGGCTCTGCGCCGAGGGGCATCGGCCGATCTGCCAGGACACCGGCATCGTGACGGTGTTCCTGAACATCGGCATGAACGTGCGCTGGAATGCCACGCTCAGCGTCGAGGACATGGTCAACGAAGGCGTGCGCCGCGCCTACAACCACCCGGACAACAAGCTGCGCGCCTCGGTGCTGGCCGATCCGGCGGGCAAGCGCAGCAACACGCGCGACAACACGCCGGCCGTGGTCAACATGCGCGTCGTCCCCGGCGACGAGGTCGAGGTCACTGTCGCGGCCAAGGGCGGCGGCTCGGAGGCGAAGTCCAAGTTCGCGATGCTCAACCCGTCGGACTCCATCGTCGACTGGGTGCTCAAGACCGTACCGACCATGGGCGCGGGCTGGTGCCCGCCGGGCATGCTCGGCATCGGCATAGGCGGCACCGCGGAAAAGGCCATGCTGCTGGCGAAAGAGGCCCTGATGGAGCCGATCGACATCCAGGACCTGATCGCGCGCGGTCCGAGTACGCGGGCCGAGGAACTGCGCATCGAGCTCTATGACAAGGTCAATGCACTGGGCATAGGCGCCCAGGGGCTGGGCGGCCTGACGACGGTGCTCGACGTCAAGGTGCTCGACTATCCGACCCACGCGGCCAACCTGCCGGTCGCGATGATTCCGAACTGCGCGGCCACGCGGCATGCGCATTTCGTGCTCGACGGCTCCGGCCCGGTGACGCTGGACCCGCCCTCGCTGGAGGACTGGCCGCAGCTGACCTACGACGCGTCCAAGGGCCGCCGCGTGAACCTCGACACGATCACGCGCGAGGAGGTGGCGAGCTGGAAGCCCGGCGAGGTCGTCCTGCTCAACGGCAAGCTGCTGACCGGTCGCGACGCGGCGCACAAGCGCATGATCGACATGTTGAACCGCGGTGAAAAACTGCCAGTGGATTTCAACAACCGCTTCATCTACTACGTCGGCCCGGTCGATCCGGTGCGCGACGAGGTCGTCGGTCCGGCCGGCCCGACCACGGCCACGCGCATGGACAAGTTCACGCGCCAGATGCTGGAGCAGACCGGTCTGCTCGGCATGGTCGGCAAGTCCGAGCGCGGCCCGGCCGCGATCGAGGCGATCCGCGACAACCGGGCCGTCTATCTGATGGCCGTCGGCGGCGCCGCCTATCTCGTGTCCAAGGCGATCAAGGCTGCGCGCGTGCTCGCGTTCGAGGACCTCGGCATGGAGGCGATCTACGAGTTCGAGGTCAAGGACATGCCGGTCACCGTCGCCGTCGACAGCAGCGGAAGCTCGGTGCACCAGACCGGCCCGCGCGAATGGCAGGCGCGCATCGGCAAGATCCCGGTCGTCGTGGCCTGAGGCTGTCGAACCAGAACGGCGGCAATGGCGCCGCCGTAGGTTGCCGGTGAGCGCAGC
The DNA here is from genome assembly GCA_001725155.1 of Lysobacteraceae bacterium SCN 69-320. Taxonomy (GTDB): domain Bacteria; phylum Pseudomonadota; class Gammaproteobacteria; order Xanthomonadales; family Rhodanobacteraceae; genus Tahibacter. Next base: position 344,406 of record MEFP01000006.1, read on the forward strand.
GAACCGCAACGTCGAGGAGTCATCGCTGCGAAAAACCGTCATCGAAGCCGTGTCGAGGAATCATCCCTGCGAAAAGCCGCTGTCGAAGCCGTCGCAGCGAAATCCTTCGCCCGGGGTTCGCCGAGTCGTCGGCGGTGTGATGTTGCGGTTCGCTGCGCTCACCACAACCTACGCCGCCGGTTTCATGGCGCGGTCGTCAACGGATGCCGGCCAGCCACTCCACGATGCGCCGCACGACCGGCTCGGGTTCGCGCAGCCACTCGAAATGGCCGGCGCGGCCGCCGCCGAATTCGCCGTCGTCGATCGTGTCGCGGCGCAGTTGCAGCTGCGGCAGCTTGGCCAGCAGGTGCTCCAGCGAGGCCGCCGGCGCATAGGCGTCGCTGCGCAGGCGCAGCGCGAGGGCCGGCACGGCAACCTCGCGCAGGCGCGCCTGCGCGTCGAAGTCGATGCGGGCAGGACGGTAGTCGCCGCCGCGCGCGCTGGCGGCCCAGTCCTGCATGACGCCGCGTGCTTCGCGGCCGGCGAAGCCGGTGCGTTCGCCCGGGAAATAGCCGCACAGCGCGGCCAGCGCGCGGAACCAGAACGCCGCGGCGAACAGGCCGGCCTTGTGCCAGCCCGGAAACGTGCGCCACCAGGGATGGCCGCTGCCGACCAGCACATAGCCGGCGTAGTCGGCCGGATCGCGCGCCAGCGCCAGCGCCGCCAGCTGCGCGCCCAGGCTGTGGCCGCCGATGATCCAGCGCCGCGACGGAAACGCCGCCGCCAGGGCCGCGCGGGATGCGGCGATGTCGCGCAGCAGCTCGGCATAACCCCAGTTGCAGTCGCGCGCGGCACGCCGGTTACTGGATTCCAGGCCGCGCCATTCGTGCAGCGCGACGCTACCGCCGCACTCGGCCAGCGCCGCGGCGAAATGACGGTATTTGCGCGCCGGCACGCCGAGGGCTGGCAGCCAGAGCAGGCCGACGGGGCCGGGCGCGGTACCGGCGGCGAGCAGCAACTGGGCTTCGTGACCGTCGCCGCTGGCGACGCGCAGGAATTCGGGCGCCGGAAGCGGCGCGGCAGACGGGGAGGGCATGGCCGGATGGTAGCCCAGCCGGTCCCGGGCTGACGATCCGGTCGGTTGCCATTCAGTCACTGTCGATTTTGTTAAAAAGCTTGAGTAGACTGGCCCGGCTGTGTTTGCACGGTCTGAACATCTGACCCGATGCCAGCCGATCGGTCGATCCGCTTCATCGCTTTGTCTCGAGCCCTGCAACCAGTAAGCCGACGGCATGCCGTCTATGTTTCAAGCTTGGGAGAGCGTTTCATGTCGGATCGTGAGGTTGGTACCGTTAAGTGGTTCAACGATGCCAAGGGGTTTGGCTTCATTGCGCGTGAGAATGGCCAGGACGTCTTCGTGCACTTCCGCGCAATTACCGGAACCGGATTCAAGAGTCTGCAGGAAGGCCAGAAGGTCAGCTTCAAGGTCGTGCAGGGCCAGAAGGGCCTGCAGGCCGACGAAGTCAGCCCGGTCTGACCGCGACACGCGTTGCCAGGGGAATCCGAACGCCACGAAGTGATTCGTGGCGTTTTTTATTGGCCGTGGGCGGCCCCGGCAGGCAGTTGAAAGCGCCTGCCGCGCGACCCTGGACTGGATCGCATGGGCAGCAATCGCGCAGGCGACGGATTCCGCAAGGATGTGCGCCGCCGGCGCTGCGCGCCGTTCGATTGAGAAAAGGGCATCTTTCCCCTTCTCGACAACCCGTCAGGAGACGCCGATGAGCGACAGCATGATCCGTATCGAACCGCGCATCCACGACCTCGGCGGCGGGCTCGTCGTGCGTCGCGCGCTGCCGCACCGGCTGGCGCGCTCGGTGGGGCCGTTCGTGTTCTTCGACGAGTTCGGCCCGCTGCAGGTGCCGCCCGGCGGCGGCACCGACGTGCGGCCGCATCCGCACATCGGCCTGGCCACGATCACCTATCTGCTGGCCGGCCGCATGATGCATCGCGACAGCCTCGGCACCGTGCAGGAGATCCGCCCCGGCGACGTCAATCTCATGAGTGCCGGCCGCGGCATCGTCCATTCCGAGCGCGGCACCGAGCAGGCGCATGCGCAGGGCCAGTTCCTGCACGGTCTGCAGACCTGGGTCGCGCTGCCGCAGGCGCAGGAAGATTCACCGCCGTGGTTCCGCCACTACGCCGGCGCCGATCTGCCGCGGCTGCAGCGGCCCGGTGTGGCGCTGCACCTGCTGATCGGCCGCGCCTACGGCGCCGAGTCGCCGGTGGACGCGCCGTCGCCGACCCTGTACGTGCTCGTCGACGCGCAGGCCGGCGCCGAGCACGCGATCGAGGCCGACTATCCGGAACGCGCGCTGTATGTCGTCGACGGCAGCATCGAGGTCGACGGCCAGGTCGTCGCGCGCAACGAACTTGCCGTGCTGCCGGCCGGTGCCGCGCATTTCCGCGCGACGGCCGACAGCCGCATCGCGCTGGTCGGCGGCGAGCCGCTGGACGGGCCGCGCCATCTCTGGTGGAACTTCGTCGCGACCACGCGCGAGCGCATCGAGGCCGCCAAGGAGGCCTGGCGCGAACAGCGCTTTGCGCCGGTGCCCGACGAGACCGAGTTCATTCCGCTGCCCGAGCACTGATGCGCCGGTACAGCGAAAAGGCGGCCGTCCGGCCGCCTTTTCGTTTCAGGCCGCCGCGGGTCAGGCGACCTCGACCATCACCTCCGGCTTGCTCGCGTTACGCCGCTCGCGCCGCGTCGCGCTCCATTCGGCCAGTTCGACCTTGTCGCGCAGCCGCGCGCAGGCGTCGACGAGCCGGGCCACGGCCGCGTCGTCGAGGCCGGCATGCAGGGTCAGGCGCAGCAGTGCGCGGTTCTTGGCCGTGGCCGGCGCGCAGAAGATCGAGCCGAACACGTTTTCCGCCTCGAACTGGTCACGCACGCGCATGACGGCCGCTTCGCTGCCGACTTCCAGCGCGATGATCTGCTCGCTGCCTTCGCGGATCGGATAGCCCAGCTCCAGCAGCGCCTCGCGCACGCGCCGCGTCACATGCTGCAGGCGCGCGCGGCGCCAGCCTTCGCGCTGGATCACCTGATGGGCGGCGTCGATGCTGGCGAGCTCCTGCGGCAGCAGCGCCGAGGAGAAGATCGCCGGCAGCGACTCGAACGCGAAATACGGCTTGAAGCGCCGGCTGCAGCTGATCAGGCCGGCGCGAGCGCAGTAGGCCTTGGCCAGGCTCGCGGTCACGAAATGCACGCGGTCGGTCAGCCCCAGGCTGGCGACGAGCCCTTCGCCATGCACGCCGTGCGTGCCCAGCGAATGCGATTCGTCGACGACGAAGATGCAGCCGTGGCGCTGCGCGATCGCGGCGAATTCGGCCAGCGGACAGAGGCTGCCGTTGGTGCTGTAGATCGAGTCGACCAGCACGACGCCGGGGCCGTGGCGCAGCACCTGACGCTCGAGGTATTCCGGATCGTTGTGATAGACCGGCACGGCCTGCGCGCCGGCGGCGCGGATGCCTTCCCAGAGCGAGGTGTGCGCCAGCATGTCGATGTAGACCGGCGTGCGTTCGCCGGCCAGGCTCTGCACGAGTCCGACGTTGGCGACATAGCCCGACTGGCACAGGATGGTTTCTTCGCTGCCGAGCGCCAGCGCGAGCTCGCGTTCGAGCACGTGCAGCGGCTCGTCCTCCTGCTGCAGGAACAGGCTCGACATCATCGCGCCGTTGCCGTCGAGGGCCAGCGCCGCGCGCTGCGCTTCGATGATGTCCGGATGGCGCGTCAGCGCGAGGTAGTCGTTGCTCTGCAGGTGCAGCGCATTCGCGCCGGGCCGCAGGCCGCGCAGGATGTGGCGCCCGCCCCAGCCGGCCTGGACGCGCTCGTTGTGGAAGCGTTCGACGCGCTGGCGTGCGAATTCCGGCAGTTCCGGCGCCGGGGCCGGGCGCAGTGGCGGGAAGGAAGGAGTGACGACGGACGGGAAGGAAATACTCATGACTGCAAACCTCTCACGGGAGTTATGGACCAAGCCGTTCCCTGGCTGGCTGCGGTGGCTGCCGCAGCGGGACGACCGGCCCGGCCATGGGCCGGTCGGAATCGAGAGGTTTCGCGGTGGTGCCGCTTGATCACCCCGCGCGCGGCGGGGCGTCGATAGTGTCTTGTTCGCGCAGCCAGTTCCGGTACGACTTGACGTGAGCCAGCTGCAGCGGTTCCAGATGGTCGATCAGGCTGAAGTAATAGCAGGTTTCGCCACGTATCGGCGTGGCCGGGAACAGGTTCGCCGCAGGGTCGGCGATCTGTGGACTGTAGAAGCCGCCGCTGGACCAGAACCAGGGCAGGGAACTGCCGGAACGCAGTGCGCGCAGCACGGTATCGGGGGCACCGCGATCTTCGGCGACGTCGTGCTGCTCGCGCAGGTCGTCGTCGGTTTGCACCAGCAGAAAGCGGCCTACGCCCCAGGCGTCGAGCATGAGCACGCCGGTGGGATTGCAGACGACGTAGGACTCGATGGGCTGGAACGTCGCGACGACCGAGTCGAACACGGCGCGGAATGCCGGATCGCGCAGGAAGCCGAAGCGGCCCATGGCCAGCGCCTCGGCCACGAAGGCGCCGGCGCGCTCGAAGTAGCGCTGCTGCAGCTCGCGGATCGCGACCTGCAGCTTGGCCATGGCCTGCGGATCGCTCTTGCGTATGAAGCGGTCGATCACGCCGGAATTGAACGCCTCGATCGCGACCGAATCCTCGGCGCGGCCGGTCAGCAGGATCTTGCCGATCAGTGGATTGTTGAGGCGTTTGCAAAACGTGACGCCGTCCATTTCTGGCATGAAGTAATCGACCACGAGCACGGACACTTCGGAAAAGCGCTCAGGGTCGTAAACAATGCGGTGTATGGAGTCCACATCAAGGGCCAGCAGTTCCTGCGTCTGCGACGGCCGGTCCTTCCAGCGGTAGAGCCAGCCGCCGCCGGGCACCGGCCGGCTGCCGGCGCTGCCGAGCGCGGCGAGGGCCATGCGTGGCGAACTGAACGGTCGCAGGTGCAGCATCGGATCGAGCATCAGCGGCACGACGTCGAGGTATTCCTCGTGATCGTCGACAAGTACCGTCGTGGTCGGGAAATAGAAGGGCGGGATCGTCGCGGCGCCGGGCTGCATCAGGTTTCCCTCCGCAGGAGATCGGGAAATACGATCGTGAATTCGGTGAACTCGCCGAACGTCGAGCGGCAGATTATCGACGCACCCATGCGTTCCAGCGCCATGCGCACGAACGACAGGCCAACGCCGAGGCCGGTACTGTAGTCGGTGGCGCTCGAATAGAAGCGTTCGAAGATGTGCGGCAGCACGTCGGGCGGAATGCCCGGTCCGCTGTCATGGCAGACGACACGCTGGCCGCCTGCATCCGCATGCACGCTGAGCACGATATTGCCCTTGCCGGCTCGTCCGGTGTGGAACAAGGCATTTTTTATCAGATTGAACAGCACATGGACCAGCAGCAGGCGCGAACCGGTGAACTGGAAGTCGTCCGCCGTGCCGATCGCGACGCGGCTGCGCTCGTGCTGCGAGCCGAACGGATAGCGTTCCAACGCTTCGAACAGGCATTCCCGCGCCGACACGTTCTCGACCTGCAGATTGCCGATCGGGCGCGCCGCGACCAGCAGCATGTCGATGACCGTGTTGGCGTGCTCGACCTCGCGGCCTATGGTCTCCATGGCCTTGGACAGGCGCGCCAGCTGCGATTCGCGCAGTTCGGGCACGTCCAGGCGGGCCTCGACCGCGCGGCGGTGCGAATCGGCCAGCAGCGGCAGGAAACGGTCCACGGCCTGGGTGGCGATGCGTACCGAGGCCAGCGGCGTGCGCAGTTCGTGGGCGATGTTGTTGGTCGCGGCGATGATCGCGTCGATGCGCGCCTGGTTGCTGATGCTGTGCGAGATGCTGAATACCGAACCGGAAATGATCGCGAAGGCCCAGACCGGCGAGTAGGCCAGCAGCGCCGCGCCGGCCAGCGGATGCGCCGGCGCGAGCAGATAGGCGAACACGGCCAGCAGGGTGCCGATCAGTCCGGTCACGATGAAGCTGCCCATGTCGAACAGCATGACCATCAGGAACACCGAGATCAGGTGCGACAGCAGCCAGGCCACCGTGCCGCCGTTCTGCAGCAGCATGTAGGAGAAGAAGAACGGCAGCGCGAACGTCATGGCCAGATACCAGTACAGCGGCAGCCAGGCGCGCAGGCGGTTGGGCCAGAAGCTGACCAGCATCAGCGGCAGGAACAGCGCAGAGCCGAACAGGCGCAGGCTCAGGCTTTCGTACGGCTGCGGCAGCAGCTTGGCCCAGACGAAGTAGTAGGTGGGAAAACCGAACACGCCGAGCGCGCCCATCCAGCGCATCTTCGGCTCGGAATAGCGGGCGCGCGTGAAGATCGTGGTCTCGAAGCGGCGCCAGGCGCGCTTGAGCTGCCACCAGATGAGCCGCGGCATCCCGTACAGGCGGCGGCTGGCGGTTTGGATGGCCTCACTCGTAGTCATGCACGCCCGCGGATGGCTCTGCGGTCAGCGGAGCCCGGTCTGGGAAACGGCTTCGATACTAGTGGAATTGCGCGGCTATGGGGCGAGTGCGCGCTCTGCGCGGCGTGAACACTGTAGCAGCAGATGCGGCGCGCTCGCGGCGCCCGCGATCGGCGCCGCCGCCAACCGGGTGCCCGGCTAGCGATAGTCGCGATGGCAGGCCTGGCAGGCCTCGCCGGTCTGCTGCAGCGCCTGGTCCAGTGCCCGGCAGTCGACCGGAGCCTCGGCGGCGTGGCGTCCGCTCGTCTCGACGAAGCGGCGCGCCTGTTCGGCGAAGTCGGGCGGCTGATCCGGATGCGACGGCGCGATGTCGGCGGCGGTCTCGGCCAGACGGCGGAAATGCACGGCGCTGCGCGCCGCGGCGCAGTCGTTGCTGCGCTGCAGGCGGCGCAGCTCGCCCAGATGATGCTGCAAGGTGTTCATGACGCCACGCGGCCAGGCATTGCGCTGGTGTAGCGAATTGGCCGCGCTGAACGCGACGAGGGCGCCGATCAGCAGACCGGCGAGCAGGATCAGCAACGCGCGCATGGGTTTTCCGGCAGGCAAAGAGGCCAAGGGTAATGGACCGCTGCCGGCCCCGCCATCGGCTGCGGCCCGGCGTCGCGGCCGCCTGCTAGAATCCGCCGATGTCCGATTCCGATCTTTCGGCCCGCTTCGGCGGCGTCGACCGTCTGTATGGCCGCGGCGCGCTCGCGCGCCTGGCCGCCGCACATGTCGCCGTCGTCGGGGTCGGCGGCGTGGGTTCCTGGAGCGTGGAGGCGCTGGCGCGCAGCGGTGTCGGCGAGCTGACCCTGATCGACGCCGACGATGTCTGCGTGTCCAACACCAACCGCCAGCTGCATGCGCTGGACGGGCAGTACGGCCGGCCCAAGGTCGACGTGCTGGCCGAGCGCGTGCGGGCGATCAATCCGGCGGTCCGCCTGCATACCGTCGCGAGTTTCCTGACCCCGGCCAACCTGGCCGAACTGCTGGACCGCGGCTACGACCTCGTGCTGGATGCCTGCGACAGCTTCCGCGTCAAGGTCGAGACGATTGCCTGGTGCCGCCGGCGCAAGCTGCCGCTGATCGTGGTCGGTTCGGCCGGCGGCCGGGTCGATCCCACGCGCATCCAGGTGCGCGACCTGTCGCGCACCGAGCACGACGCCCTGCTGTCGCTGATCCGCAAGAAGCTGCGCCAGGATTTCCATTTCCCGCGCAACCGCGATCGCTACTTCGGCGTGCCGGCCGTGTTCTCGCTGGAGAACGTGCGCTATCCGCAGGCCGACGGCAGCGTCTGCGGCACGCGGCCGGCCGGCGAGGACAGCCTGCGCCTGGACTGCGGCAGCGGCCTCGGCGCGGCCATGCACGTGACCGCAGCCTTCGGCCTGGTCGCGGCCGGCAAGGCTATCGAGAAGCTCCTCGCCGCGCGCGAAGCCGACTGAGCCGCTGCGCCTGAACCGTTCCGTTCGCTTCGTGTCGGTCTGTGCCGATCGCAGCGCATGCTCTTGTGCCGGTTTCGGCGGCCCCCATACTGCGAGCCGCAGACTCGCTGCTTTCGGGAATAGTGCCCATGTCCGGTCCGCTGCGTTCGCTGATGTTCGGCCCCTTGCTCGGATTTGCCGAACGTCTGCGCTTTCCGCGCCTGCTGTTGCTGACCGCGACCCTGTTCTTCGTCGATCTGCTCGTGCCGGACCTGATCCCGTTCGTCGACGAGATCCTGCTCGCGCTGCTGACCCTGCTGCTGGCGCGCTGGAAGAAGAAGCCCGATCCGGAACCGCCGCTCAGGCCGCTGCGAGACTGAACAGGCGTCGCGCGTTCCCGGTCGTCGCCGCGGCGATGGTCGCGCGCGGCTCCGGGCGCAGGGCCGCGATCTCGTCGAGCACCAGGGCGATGCTGGCCGGCTCGTTGCGTTGGCCGCGCTGTGCAGCCAGCGGCTGGTCCGGCGCGTCGCTCTCGAGCAGCAGGTGTTCCAGGGGCAGCTCGGCGACGATGCGCCGCAGCCGGTGCGCGCGCGAATAGCTGACCGGTCCGCCGATGCCGAGCAGGAAGCCCTGGCGGCACAGCTGGCGCGCCTGCTCCTCGCTGCCGGAATAGCTGTGCACGACGCCGCGCAGGCCCGGGTAGTCGCGCAGGGTGTGGATGACTTCCTCCACCGCGCGCCGCGCATGCACGATGACCGGCAGACCGAACGCCTGCGCCAGCGCGAGCTGGCCGCGGAAGAAATGCCGCTGCAGCGCCGGGTCCAGTCCTTCCACGAAATAGTCCAGACCGCATTCGCCGACCGCGACCGCGCCGCCGGCCGCCAGCCGTTCGCGCAATTCCTGCAAATGCGCGTCGGCGTGTTCGGCGAGGTACAGCGGATGCAGGCCGTAGGCCGCGTGCAGGCCCGGCTCGCACCCGCACAGCGCGGCCAGCGCCGGCCAGTCCGCCGCGCGTATCGCCGGAATCACCTGCGCGACGACGCCGGCTGCGCGCGCGCGCGCGATCACCGCGTCGCGGTCGGCGGCGAATTCCGGTGCATCGAGATGGCAGTGGCTGTCGATCAGGGGCAGGGCGGCGCTCATGCGCCGCAGTCTGGCCTCGGCGGGGCGGCAGCGGCAAGCCGGCTCGTGCGCCGCCGGCCGCGCGTATACACTGCGCCGCCTGTCGCTTCCCCCTGAGCGCATGAGTACCACCCCTGACTTTGCCGTCAGCGTCCTGCTGATCGCCTACCGCGCGGCCGACACCATCGTCGCGGCGATCGACGCGGCGCTGGCGCAGACCGTGCCCTGCGAGATCATCGTCTCCGACGACTGCTCGCCCGACGACACCTTCGCGATCGCCGGACGCCACCTGGCCGGCTATGCGGGGCCGCACCGCGTGAGCGTGCGCCGGTGCGCGCAGAACCGCGGCGTGTCCGCGCACCTGAGCGAGCTGTTTGCACTCGCCCGCGGACGCTATTTCGTGATCATGGCAGGCGACGACCTGGCGCGGCCGCAGCGCGTCGCGGCGACCCTGGCGGCGTTCGAGGCGAATCCGGACGTCTACGCCCTGGGCTCGATCGTCGACGAGATCGACCTGCAGGGCCGGCCGCTGCGCCAGGGCGTGCGGCACATGCCGGCGCAGTTCGGCCTCGACTATTTCGTGCGCGCCGGCAAGCTGGCGACCCTGCTCGGCGCCAGCCTCGCGCTGCGCCGCGAGGTGTTCGAATGCTTCGGTCCGCTGCGCGGCAGCGCCGAGGACAACATCCTGACCTTGCGCGCGGCGCTGCTCGGCCGCGGCCTGTGCCTGGAGCAGGCGCTGATCGACTACCGCCAGAATCCCGAAGGCCTCGGCAGCTGGCTGTTCGCGCGCCACGATGCGACGCCGCAGCGCTTCCGCCGCCGCTACGAGCGCACCGTGCGCATGTATCGCGACGTCGCCGACGACATCGAGGCGGCGCTCGCGCGCCTGCCCGCGCTGACGCCGCCGCGACGTGCGCTGGCCGAGCGCATCGTGCGCATCTACCGCATCGAGGCCGATGCGCGCAGCGCGATCCTCGATCGTCCGCGGCGCGAATGGCTGGGCCCGATCTGGCGCGGCCTGCGCGAGCCCGGTCTGCGGCGCAAGAGCGCCGAACGCGCCGTGAAACTGCTGTTGCCGCGGCGCTGGTTCGGTCTGCGCGGCTGAGCACCGGCGGCCGGGCAAGGCGCGCAGCCGCTTTCCCGCATGGCGGATTGCCGGGTCTGCCGGACGGCGCGCATCGCCGCTGATGTCGCGGCCCGGCAGGGCGGTGGCGAGCCGCCACGGGATTCGGAAGCGGCGCCACGCCAATGCACAGGAGTGGCGCATCCGGCGTGAATGCCCGTGAATCATCCGCCGCTATCGGCGGGAGGCCCGACTAGGCGACGAACACCGCCGCGAGGCCGAGGAACAGGCCCATGCTGACGACGTCGGTGGCCGTGGTCAGGAAGATGCTCGAGGCCGTGGCCGGATCGGCGCCGAGGCGCTTGAGCACCAACGGCACGGCGGCGCCGGCCACGCCCGAGATCGCGCAGCTCGCCGTCATCGCCGCGAACGTGATGACGGCCAGTGCGATCGGCTGCGGGTGATGCTGCAGCTGCGCCATCACGTACATCGCGATCGCTGCGACGAGGCCGGTCAGCGCGCCGTTCAGAAAGCCGAGCAAGGCCTCCTTGGCCATGAGTGCGGCGGCCTGGGCGCTGCGCACTTCGCCCAGGGTCATGCCGCGGAGGGTCACGGCCAGCGACTGGCAGCCGGTATTGCTGCACTGGCCCGACAGCACCGGGATGAAGATCGCCAGCAGCACGATGCGGTTGACCGTGTCCTGGAACAGGCCGACCGTGGCCGCGGCGATGAACGCCGTGAACAGGTTCAGCTGCAGCCAGGGATGGCGGAACTTCAGCGAGCTCGGCCACGGTGTGGCCGCGCGCTCTTCCTTTTCGACACCGACCATGGCGCCGGCCTGCGCGCTGATCGCGAAGGCCTGCTGTTCGAACAGCACCGAGCCGCGCACGACGCCGATCAGACGGTCTTCGGCGTCGCAGACCGGGTAGACCGGATAGTGGCGCGTGACCACGGCGTGCATCGCGTCGATGAGGTCCATGTCGCCGCGCAGCGCGAACGGCGAGGCGATCATCACGTCGGCCAGCGTGTCGTTCGGATCGGCAAACAGCAGTTCGCGGAACGCGACGACGCCGACCAGACGGTCCTGCTTGTCGAGCACATAGAGGTAGGTGATCAGCGTCTGCTTGACCGCCTCGCGCAGCGCGTCGACGGCTTCATGGATGCGCGTGCCCGGCGCGAACACGGCGTTCGGCCGCTCCATGAGCCGGCCCACGCTGGATTCGGGCCAGGCCACGTCTTCGAGCCACTGTTCGCCGGCGCTGTCGGCGGCGGCGATGCGCTCGCGCCGGGTCGGCGGAAACTCCTCGAGAACCTCCACCGCCTGGCCCGGATTGAGCTGGGCCAGCACGGCCGCAACGGTGGCGTCGCTCTCATCGTGCAGGATGTCGGCCGCAGCCTTGGGATCGAGCTCGCGCACACGCCGATATAGCGATTCCATCCCCTGCCTGCTCCCCGAAGCGGATTGACGCGGAGCCGGCGCAGGCGCCCGGAACCGCAACGCCTGCGCGAAGCGCGGAAATCATCGGGAACGCCGGCCCCGGCCGTCGAAGCGGCGATGGTAGCAACGATGCCCCGGCAGCGAGAAGGAAGGGCGGGGCGCCTCAGCGGCCCGGCGGCGGCTGCCAGAGCTCGATCTTGTTGCCTTCGGGATCGACGACCCAGCCGAACTTGCCGTACTCGGAATCGTCGATCTTGTCGTCGACGGCGCAGCCTTCGGCGCGCAGCGCCGCGAGCAGCGCGTCCAGATCCTCGACGCGGTAGTTGACCATGAACGGCGCGGTGCTCGGCGCGAAGTACTTCGTGTCGTCGGCGAACAGGCTCCAGATCGTCGTGCCTTCGCCCTGCGGGTTGTCCTCGTTCCAGCGAAACACGACGCCGCCCCATTCGGTGACATTCAGGCCCAGATGACGGCGATACCACTCGCGCAGCGCAGCGGGATCACGCGCCTTGATGAAGATGCCGCCGATGCCGGTCACGCGTTTCATGGGAAGCCTCGCTCGCTCGCGCGGACTGCGCGAGCGCAGCCTAGGCGCAGTCGGGCGGCGTTGTCGAGCACGCGCCGCCGCACAGCGCGGCGGCGCGATCCGATGCTTCGCAGAGGTTTTTCGGGAGGCCGGCGGCGCAGGTCGCACCGCGGCATGCAGGTCGGTCGCGGCGATCGCCGCAGCGGAAACGTCGCTAGTTCAGCGAGTAGAAACGGTGCGGGCCGATCACGGCGACGGGGCGGCCGATGGCCCAGCTCTGCGGTTCGGCATAGCTCGCTACGAAATGGCTGGCGCCGGGCACGACGCGCATGCGCAGGTTTTCCGGCAGCAGCCAGACGTTGCGCGCGCCGCTGGCAATCGACCAGGCCTTTGTCCAGGCTTCCATATTGTCGATTTCGTAATTTTTGCTCGTAATGGACAAGGCGAACTGGCGCGGCGCCTTGAGCACTTCGCAGAGGTTCTTGCCCCAGCGGCCCTGGTCGAGGCGGTGCAGACCGACCTCGGCAACGGCCATCTGGCCGCGCACGGACTCGCCGCGCGCTTCGAGATAAACGGTGGCCGCCAGACAGGTCTGGTCGGCGATGGGTTGCGGCATGACCGAAGTCATCCAGAGCAACAGGCCCAGCTTCATGCTCATACCTCCGTGCACACGGTCCTTAGCGCGCGACAGGTCGAACAGCGACGCTGGCGTTTGGGGTTTCCGGAATGTCGGTTACGCCGCAGCTTTCTGGGGTTTGCGGCCTGGTCGTGCCGGAGCGCATGTCCTGGGCACTGGGGCCCGCGCAGGCTGACGACCGGTTGATTCAGCTCCCGCCCTCCGGGCGAAAGCACCTGAACCAGAGGCGGCCGCAAAGCTATGGAACTCCGGCCGCCAGCTATCGCGCGATCCGAATGTCGACGGTTCGCGGGATCTGGTTATCGGGCCTGTGGCCCGTTTCTGGGTGCGGGAATGGCGACCCGCTGGAATAAGGTGGAGCGCACCTTAAGGGGCAAAAGCGGTGCTGTCAAACCCGCCGCCCCGGCATTAACGCCGAGCTAACATCCTGATTCAGTCGTCGTTTTGCTGTCGCGGTCGGTAAACTTTGCGGCATTTTATCGTGGTGTAAAAATTCCACGATTCGCCGGCGGCCGGGCCGCGCCGGCACGGCGGCGCCTACTGATAGCCGTAGAAGCCCTTGAGCATGGACTCGGTGCCCTTGTACTCCTCGGCCTTGGCCGGCACGAACTTGCTGATGCCGAGCTCGAGCAGCAGATTGGACAAGGTCGGATCCTGGTCCAGCCTGAGCAGGGCCTCGGCGACCTTGTTGCGCACGGCCTCCGGCACGCTCGGGGCGGCCAGCACGGCGGCGCCGGCAAATTCGACCGAGGTCTTGACCGGACTGAGGTTCGGGTACTGGTCCTTGAGCCAGGTCGGGATCATCGCAGCTTCGGCCTCGCCGGCGAACACGGCTTCGACCGCGTCGCGCCAGGAGGCGGCCGAGGACTCGATGTCGGGCTGCTGGATCGGATTCGGGTAGAAGCCCAGCAGCAGGGCATAGCCCAGGCTCGGCGCGCCCATGCAGACGATCTTGCGGCCGACCAGGGCATCCAGACCCTTGCCTTCGAGATCGGCGTTGGTGACCAGGGTGTAGCTCTGCCGTTCGGCCGTGCGCACCAGCGGCACGAACTGGAAGCGGGCGATGCGGTAGTCGGCCAGGTGGGCCTCGTCGAACGCGAAATCGAACTTCTCGTTGCCGCGCAGATCGCGCCAGTAGAAGTGGTAGTTCTTCGGCGTGACCAGGGTGAACTTCTCGCCGCTGGCCTTGCCCAGGTAGTCGATCAGCGGCTTGTAGACTTCGGCGGCCTTCTGCGGGCTGTAGATCGGTTCGACGACGAAGCTGTAGTCGGCCGCGGCCGGCAGGGCAGCCAGGCCTGCGGCGCAGAGCGCGCCCAGCAGCAGACGTTTCCAGTGACCTTGCCGACGTTCGGACATGCTGCATCTCCCCTGAGAGCCCGACTGCGGAATTCGCCCGAGTATAGGCGAGATTCGCCGCTGGATTTCAGGTGGTTTCTGAGGCGGCGGCAGTGGCATTCCAGGTCGCCGGCAGCACCTGCAGCGCGGTTTCGCCGCCCTGCAGCACGCTGCCGGTCTCGGCGAGTTCGCGCCGCACCACGGCCAGCGCAAGACCGCTGCCGTCCGGCATTTTCACCTGTTGCAGCAGCAGGCCGGCTTCGCCGCCGGCGGCATCGCGCAGCGCGCTGACCTCGTGCAATGCAGCATGGTCTGCCGCGGCCAGGCGCACCGGCACACGTTTGTCGCCGCCGCCGCGGAAATGCAGGCGTGCGACGATTTCCTGGCCCGGATAGCAGCCCTTGTGATGGCTCAGCGCGCCGAGCCGGGCGAATTCCATCCAGGACGGCAGTAACTGCTCCAGCGCCGGCGCCGGCAGCCAGGGCAGGCCGGCGTCGATGTCGCGCGCCAGGGTCTGCGCGAACGGCAGGCCCTCGACAGCCGCGCCTTCACGCAGCAGCAGGCGGCGGCCACCGGGCAGGGCGAGCGGCCAGGCGCCGTCCGGCGGTGCGGCATCCGTTGCGGCTTCGGCCCAGTGCCAGCCGGACAGGACCTGCAGCCGGACCTTGAGTCGCAGCACGAACATGCGCAGGGTCGGCAGCAGCGAGGCGGCGCCGCCGCCGCGCAGCAGCAGCAGAAAACGATCCTCCTCGGCGCGCAGCAGATGGAACAGCCGGCGCACGCGGCCCTGCGGATTGAGCCAGGCATTGAGCTGGCTGGCGCCCGGCGTCAGTGCGGCGATGTCGTTGCAGAACTGGGCCTGGGCGAACGCGGCGGCATCGGGGCCGCTCAGTTCGATGAGTTCGGTCGGAGCAGAAGGCGACACGCGGCGTTCCAGAAACACGCGAGATCGCGAGTATCGCAAAAACGCCACGGCTGGCGCGGCGCGACGTCATGAGGGCGCGCTGGTAGCAGCCCCCCGGGTCACAGCCGCGCGGCGCGCACAGGTGCGCCGGTGCGAGCTTGCGGCGGTCCTCGCAGGGCTGCGCTTGGCGACCGGGACGATGCGACCTGGGCCGGTAGCGTCTGCTGCACGCAGGGCCGCATGTCGCACGCCATCGGCGTCGCTGCACCGCTGCGCCGGCCGTGCATGGCGATGCTGCGGCGCGCCAGGGTTGTCAGGCGTTTCGCACGGCGCTAACCTTCGCGCCGCTTCAAGACCTATGCCCGAATCCACTTCCCAGCCAGTTCCGCCCGAACGCGTAGTGCCCGAGCCCAGTGCACCGGCACCGACGGATGCCACCGTGCGTCCGCGCGAAATCGGTGGCCGCCAGGGGCCGGAGCCGACCCGCTACGGCGACTGGGAGAAGAATGGCCGTTGCATCGATTTCTGAGCACGCGGCGGCGGCTTGAAGTCGCCTCGCGTGGCAGGGATCGCGGCAGCGCCGGATCGGAACCCCGGTTGGCGTAAAGGATGGCGACCATGCCTCAAGCGGCAAGACCCAAGTCACCGCACCTCCAGATCTACCGTTGGCAGATCCAGATGGTGTCCTCGATCCTGCATCGTGCCGCAGGCATCGCCCTCGCCGCCGGCACCGTGCTGCTGGTATGCCTGCTGGCCAGTCTGGCCGCCGGCCCCGACGCCTATGCGAAAGTGCAGCAGTTCGCGGCCTCGACCCTGGGCCAGCTGCTGCTGCTGGGCTGGACCTGGTCGCTGGCCTTCCATCTGTTGAACGGCCTGCGCCATCTGCTCGAAGACACCGGCGCGGGTTTCCAGATCAAGACCTTCGTGATGACCGGCTGGGTCGCCGTGATCGGCTCTGTGGTGCTGACCGCGCTGGTCTGGACCTGCGTGCTGCTGCAGCGGGGTGGCGCATGAACGACAAGCATCTGCGTACGCCGCTGAAGAATGTGCGCGGCCTCGGTGCCGCCCGCAGCGGCACGCATCATTTCACGGTCCAGCGCATCACCGCCGTCGCACTCGTGCCGCTGGCGCTGTGGTTCGTCTGGTTCGCGCTGAGCCTGATCCACCTCGACTACGCCGGCGCCCACGCGCTCGTCGCGCGGCCGTTCAACGCCGTGCTGCTGATCGCCTTCGTGCTCAGCGTGTTCTGGCACGCCCAGCTCGGTCTGCAGGTCGTCATCGAAGACTACGTCCATACGCCGGGCCTGGAGATCGTCTCCCAGCTCGCCGTCAAATTCCTCTGCGTGCTCGGTGCGCTGGCCTGCGTCCTCGCCGTCGTTCGCATCGCCCTCGGAAGCTGAGCCCATGCAAAGCTACAAGATCCAGCAACACAAGTACGACGTGATCGTGGTCGGCGCCGGCGGTGCGGGCCTGCGTGCCACCTTCGGCATGGCGGCCAAGGGCCTCAACACGGCCTGCATCACCAAGGTCTTCCCGACGCGCTCGCATACCGTCGCGGCGCAGGGCGGCATGTCGGCCGCGCTGGCCAACATGGGCGAGGACGACTGGCGCTTCCATTTCTACGACACCATCAAGGGCTCCGACTGGCTCGGCGACCAGGATGCGATCGAATACATGTGTCGCGAGGCGATTCCGGCCGTCATCGAGCTGGAACACTACGGCGTACCGTTCTCGCGCACCGAGGACGGCAAGATCTATCAGCGTCCGTTCGGCGGCATGACCACGCACTACGGCAAGGGCACGGCCCAGCGCACCTGCGCGGCGGCCGACCGTACCGGCCACGCGATCCTGCACACGCTGTACCAGCAGTCGCTCAAGCACGACGCGCGCTTCTACATCGAATATTTCGCGCTCGACCTGATCATGGATTCCGAAGGCGTCTGCCGCGGCGTCATCGCGCTGGACATGGCCGAAGGCACCCTGCACCTGTTCCGCGCCCATGCGGTCGTGCTCGCGACCGGCGGTTACGGCCGCGCGTATTTCTCGGCCACCTCGGCACATACCTGCACCGGCGACGGCGGCGGCATGGTGCTGCGCGCGGGCCTGCCGCTGCAGGACATGGAGTTCGTGCAGTTCCATCCGACCGGCATCTACGGCGCCGGCTGCCTGATCACCGAAGGCGTGCGCGGCGAAGGCGGCTATCTGACCAATTCCAAGGGCGAGCGCTTCATGGAGCGCTACGCGCCCAACGCCAAGGACCTGGCCTCGCGCGACGTGGTTTCGCGCGCGATGACGATCGAGATCCGCGAAGGCCGCGGCGTCGGCGCGAATGCCGACCACATTCATCTGAACCTGATGCACCTCGGTCCCGAGGTCATCAACGAGAAGCTGCCGGGCATCGCCGAAAGCGCGCACATCTTCGCCGGCGTGGACGTGACCAGGCAGCCGATCCCGGTGCTGCCGACCGTGCACTACAACATGGGCGGCATCCCGACCAACTACCACGGCGAAGTCGTGCGCAAGGTCGGCGACAATCCGGACGCCGTCGTGCCGGGCCTGTTCGCGATCGGCGAGGCGGCCTGCGTGTCGGTGCACGGCGCGAACCGCCTGGGCTCCAACTCGCTGCTCGACCTCGTCGTGTTCGGCCGCGCCGCGGCCAACCGCGCCGCCGAGATCATCACCCCGGGCGCGCCGCACAAGGATCTGCCGGCCAGCGCCTGCGACGCGGCGCTCGGCAACTTCGACCGCCTGCGCAACGCCAATGGCGGCTCGCCGACGGCGAAGATCCGCGCCGAGATGCAGAGCGTCATGCAGAAGGACGCCGCGGTGTTCCGCACCGGCGAGACGCTCAGGCAGGGGTGCACGGCGATCAGCAAGACCTTCGATTCCTTCGCCGACGTGCGCGTCAGCGACCGCTCGCTGATCTGGAACTCCGATCTCATAGAGACGCTTGAGCTGCAGAACCTGCTCGGCCAGGCCGTCGCGACGATGTACTCGGCGGAGAACCGTCCGGAAAGCCGCGGCGCGCATGCGCGCGAGGATTTTCCCGACCGCGACGACGCGAACTGGCAGAAGCACACGCTGGTCAACGTCGACGACAAGGGCAAGGTCGCGTTCGACTACCGTCCGGTGCATATGTATACGATGACCACGGACGTCGACGTGGTTCCGCCCAAGCCGCGCGTGTACTGAGGACGACCGCATGGCGCGCGAGGGCGGGCTGATCGCATGGCAGTGGCAGGGTTACGGGCGCAATCACCGCGACCGGCTCAACCTGCTGCTGCATCTGTTCGCCGTGCCGGCCTTCATCGCCGGCATCCTGGCCTGCGTGCGTCTTGCCGTCTCGGGCCTGGGGCTGGCCGCGGCGTTCGCGCTGCTGTTCGCGATCCTCGCGTTCGGCGTGCAGGGGCTGGGCCACAAGCGCGAAGCCGTCGCGCCGGAACCGTTCCTCGGTCCGGCGGATTTCTTCGGCCGCGTGTTCGTCGAGCAGTTCATCACCTTCCCGCGCTTCGTGCTCAGCGGGCAGTGGGCGCGCAATTTCGCCCATGGCTGAGCAGCCGCGCCCGCACCGTTTCCAACCGCTCGCCCTGACCGCGGTCGTCGCGACGACGTCCGACCCGGCCTGGCCGTCAGAAACCGAGGCGACCGCCGCCTCCCGGAGTCCGCAACATGGCTGAGTTCACCCTGCCCAAGAATTCCCAGGTGCAGAAGGGCAAGCACTTCCCGGCGCCGGCCGGCGCGAGCAAGGTGCGCACGTTCAAGATCTACCGCTGGAACCCGGACGACGGCCAGAACCCGCGCGTGGACACCTACGACGTCGACATGGCGACCTGCGGCCCCATGGTTCTGGACGCGCTGATCAAGATCAAGAACGAGATCGACCCGACCCTGACCTTCCGCCGCTCCTGCCGCGAAGGGATCTGCGGTTCCTGCGCGATGAACATCGACGGCACGAACACGCTGGCCTGTACCAAGGCGATTGCCGACTGCGGCACCAAGGACGTCGCGGTCTATCCGCTGCCGGCGATGAGCGTGGTCAAGGATCTCGTGCCGGATCTGACCCATTTCTACGCCCAGTACGCCTCGATCAAGCCCTGGATCCGCACGCAGAGCGCGCCGCCGCCGGACGCCGAGCGCCTGCAATCCAAGGAAGACCGCGCCAAGCTCGACGGCCTGTACGAGTGCATCCTCTGTGCGTGCTGCTCCACGTCCTGTCCGAGCTACTGGTGGAACGGCGACCGCTATCTCGGTCCGGCCATCCTGCTGCAGGCCTATCGCTGGATCATCGACAGCCGCGACGAGGACACCGGCGCGCGTCTGGACGATCTCGAAGACCCGTTCCGCCTGTACCGCTGCCACACCATTCTCAATTGCGCGCGGACCTGCCCGAAGGGGTTGAACCCGGCCAAGGCCATCGCCGAGATCAAGAAGCTGATGGTGCTGCGCCAGGGCGCGTGAGTCCACGGACGTGTCGGCGCCCATGAACGACCCGACCACCGTCGCGCGTCTGCGCTGGCGCTGCCGCCGCGGCACGCGCGAGCTCGATGCGCTGGTCGGCTGGTGGCTCGATGCGCGCTACGCTGCGGCGGCGCCGGCGGCGCAGGCGGCCTTCGCCGAACTGCTCGACGTGCAGGACCCGGATCTGTGGAACTGGCTGGTCGGCCGCGCCGTTGCGCCGCGCGCCGACTGGCAGGCCATCGTCGATGAAATCCGCAGCCGCGATCGCGTTTGAACTGCGGCCTTCGCGGCTGCTCGCCCGCGCGCTGGTCGGCATCGCCCTGCTGGCGCTGCTCGCGATAGGGCTCAGCGGTCTGCGCCACTGGCCCTGGATTGCCGTGGCGATCGGCCTGATCGTCGCCGTGACCGTGCTGCGCACCTTGCGCCGCCTGCGCCACTCGCGCTGGCGGCGCGCCGGCTGGAATGCGGACGGCGTCTGGACCCTGCTCGACGGCGCGCAGATCGCCGTCGGCGCGCATCTGCTGGGCTGGCGTGCCTTCGGCCTGAATCTGCTGGTGCGTCTGCGTACGGCCGCCGGCGAGGCCGTCACGCTCTGTCTGCTGCCGGACAATCTCGACCGCGACACGCGCCGGCGCCTGCGCGTGCGCCTGGACCAGGAAGCGGCGCGGCCGCTGCCGCCGACCCCGTGCTGAACGCCGCGTCCGCGGCGCCTTGCGCGGCTGCGGCGCGTATTGCACTCTCGCGCGGTTCTCCGGTCTGAACCCGTTCCCAAGGATTGCGACCCACGGCCATGTTCCGACCGTTAGAGCTGTTCATCGGCCTGCGCTACACGCGGGCCAAGCGCCGCAATCATTTCATCTCGTTCATCTCGCTGGTCTCGATGGCCGGCATCGCGCTCGGCGTCACCGCGCTGATCGTCGTGATCTCGGTCATGAACGGTTTCGACAACGAACTGCGCACGCGCATTCTCGGCATGGTCTCGCACGCGACGATCAGCGCCGTCGACGGCAGCATGCAGGACTGGGGCGGGGCTCAGAAGAAGGCCGAGGCCAACCCGCACGTGCTCGGCGCCGCGCCGTTCATCGAGCGCGAGGCGATGTTGCAGGGCAGCCGCGTCGGCGGCGCGATCGTCCGCGGCGTGCTGCCGCAGGAAGAGCCCAAGGTTTCCGAAGTCCACCGCAAGATGAAGGCCGGATCGCTCGACGATCTCGTCGCCGGCGGTTTCGGCATCGTGCTCGGCCGCGAACTGTCCTACAAGCTCGGCGTCGACGTTGGCGACCAGGTCGTGGTCTACGCACCGGAGATCCGCGCCACGCCGGTCGGCGCGGTGCCGCGGCTCAAGCGCTTCACCGTCGTGGGGATCTTCGAGATCGGCATGGAGGAATACGACGCGGGGCTGGCCATCGTGCATCTGCAGGATGCGGAGCGGCTGTATCAGGTGGACGGTCCCGATGGCCTGCGCCTGAAGCTCGACGACCTGTTCCGCGCGTTCACGGTCGCGCGCGATCTGTCGCAGGAGCTCGGCAGCTTCTACCGCGTGCGCGACTGGATGCAGGGGCACGCGAACTTCTTCAAGGCCATCGCCATGGAGAAGCGCGTGATGTTCATGATCCTCTCGCTGATCGTCGCGGTCGCCGCTTTCAACCTTGTCTCGACCCTGGTCATGCTGGTGCAGGACAAGCAGGCCGACATCGCGATCCTGCGCACGCTCGGTGCGAGCCCACGCAGCATCATGGGCGTATTCATGGTGCAGGGCGTGGTCGTCGGCGTGATCGGCATCGCGATAGGCACCTTGCTCGGTGTCGTGCTCGCGCTGAATCTCGAGAACATCGTCAAATCCATCGAGAAGACCTTTGAGATCTCGGTGCTGCCGTCGGACGTCTACTACATCAGCGACCTGCCGTCGGACATGCAGTGGAGCGACGTCGGCCTGATCGCGCTGCTCGGCTTCGCGTTCTCGCTGATCGCGACGATCTATCCGGCCTGGCGCGCCGCGCGCACCCAGCCTGCCGCGGCGCTGCGTTATGAGTGAGAACACGATGAGCGCATCCGACAACGTGGTGCTGCGCGCGACCCAGGTCGCCAAGACCTATCAGGAAGGCAGCCTGCGCACCGAAGTGCTGGCCGGCGTGGACTTCGCGCTCGGCCGCGGCGAGACCCTGGCCATCGTCGGCGCCTCGGGCTCGGGCAAGAGCACTTTGCTGCACATCCTCGGCGGCCTCGACACGCCGAGCAGCGGCGAGATCGACGTGGCCGGCCGGCGCATGTCGGGCCTGTCGGATCGCGAGCGCGGCGTGCTGCGCAACCAGTCGCTCGGCTTCATCTACCAGTTTCACCATCTGCTGCCGGAATTCACCGCGCTGGAAAACGTCTGCATGCCGCTGCTGATCCGCGGCACGCCGGTCGCGCAGGCGCGCCGCGAGGCGGCCGAGCTGCTGGCGCGCGTCGGCCTGGGCCAGCGGCTCGAACACAAGCCCGGTGAAATGTCCGGCGGCGAACGCCAGCGCTGCGCCGTCGCGCGCGCGCTGGTCACGCGTCCGGCCTGCGTGCTCGGCGACGAGCCGACCGGCAACCTCGACGAGAAGAACGCGGCGCAGGTGTATGCGCTGATGCTCGAACTCAACCGCGAAGTCGGCACGAGCTTCGTGCTCGTGACCCACGACCGCAGCCTGGCCCGGCGCATGGACCGCGTGCTCGAGCTGCACGGCGGCAGGCTGGTGACGCCGGACTGGCGTTGAAGCGGCCGGCCCGGCGCCTGCAGGCGCCAGGCCGGCATTGCACGGGCCGGGGCGGGAAACGCCGCCGGCCGGCGCTCAGTCGACCGAGAACGCCTGCAGGGAAACCGGCGTGGTCGCGCCTTCGTACTCGCCGGCCAGCGGCGTGGCGACCGTGGTCGCAGCACCGGTGGCCAGGTCTATCGTCGCGAAGCGATTGACGCCGCCGCCTTCGTAGATCCAGGCGTAGAGCACGCCGGTGGACTTGTCGAACTCGATGCCCTGGGCGAAATTCGCAGCCACGCCGGTGGCGCCGATCAAGGTGGCCACGCCGGTCGTGGTATTGATCGAGTAGATGCTGTCGGTGCCGATGTCGTGACCGTACATCTGGCCCGAGGCATTGACCGCGATGTCGATCATCAGCGGCGTGCCGGTGTTGCCGACCAGCGTGGCGGCGCCCGTGGCCGGATTGAGCGTGTAGATCTGCGAATTCGTGCCGTCGGAAGTCGACACGTAGTAAGGCGAAGACGGTGTCTGGAAGGCCAGGCCGGTGACCGACTGGCCTGCGGCGATGCCGGTCATCGTGACGCTCGGCGTGAACACGCCAGTGGTCTTGTTCAGTTCCCCGAATTCGAACAGGTCACTGACCGCATAGATGCGGCCGGCGACGTTGTCGTATTCGAGCCCGTACAGATTGCCGGTCTGCGGGCCGATGATGGTCGCGGTGTTCGCATTGGGCAGCAGGAACGACTGCAGCGAGTCGGCGCCGGTGCCGCTGCCGCGCATGTTGAACTGGTAGGTCGTGTCGCCGAGATTCTTCGGCATGGCAGCGGCCTGCGCCTCCTTGGGACTGAGTGCGCCGTAGGCGTGGCCGAGGCATTTCTGCGAATACCACTCCGGTTCGCGCTTGAGACTGTTCTTCCAGGCAGCGCAGTCCTGCGTGCTGTCGTCCGCCGCCATGGCGGGCAGCGTCGCCAGGCCGGCGAGAACGATTCCGACAAGCTTCAATGCATGCATAGCACCTTCCTCGTCATCGGGGACCAGCCTGGATGGCTGGCGACTTTGGTTCATAGCCTGTTTATCCGTCCGGCTCAAGCGGCGGGACACATGGCCGGCGCCACGAGCGTGGGGCGCGCGGCCGTTCGCCGGGGCAGGGGCGGTTGGCGGCCGTCGCTGCCAGGTGTCGCGCCGGGACGTTGCCGCCGCATCGCGGGCCGCCGCCGCCGGCGGCGGGGAGACCGGAAAATTCCGAGGGTGCGGCGCGCCATCTGCCGCTGCCGCTGGCGCCGTGACGAGCTCAGGCTGGTGACGACTCCACGGACCAGGGCCTATGCATTCGATCGCCGCCCGTCTTGCCACTTCCCTCGCTACCGTCGTCGCTGCGCTGATGGCGCTGCGCGGGCCGCGGCTGGAGCCGGCTGCGGTCCTGGCCCTGCTGGCCGGCGCGCTGGCCCTGCAGCCGCTGGCGCAGCTGCCGCCGACCTGGCTGTGCCTGTGCGCCATTGCCGGCGCGGCTGCGCTATGGCGCTGGCCGCCGCTGCGCTGGGTCGCCTTGCTGCTGCTCGGCGCAGGTGGCTTCGGCTGGCGCGCGGAACAGGCGCTGCAGCAGCGCCTGCCGCGCCCGCTAGAAGGCGTGGATCTCGACGTGCAGGCGCAGCTCGTCGACCTGCCGGCGCGCCGCGGTGATGCGACCCTGCTGGATCTGCGCGTCGACGCCGCGCAGCAGGACGGCCACGCCGTCGCGTTTCGCGGCCGCGTGCGTGCGGCCTGGTACGGCACGCCGCCGCCGCTGCGGCCGTGCTCGAGCTGGCAGCTGCGGCTGCGCCTGAAGCGGCCGCGCGGCGGCAGCAATCCCGGCGGCGCCGACGTGGAGCGCCTGGCGCTGCAGCGCGGCCTGCTCGCGACCGGCTACGTGCGCGAGGAAACGACGGCGCGCGAGCTCGGCGTCGCATCCTTCTGCATCGACGCCTGGCGCGAGCGCATCGCCGCGGCGATCGACCGCCGCCTGGCCGGGCAAACGACGGCGCCGCTGCTGCGCGCGCTCGCGGTCGGCGATCAGCGCGGGCTGGACGAGACGCACTGGCAGGTGCTGCGCGCGACCGGCATCGGCCATCTGATCGCGATTTCCGGCTTCCATGTCGGCATGCTCGCGCTGGCCGGCGGCGCGCTCGCGCGCTGGCTCTGGCGGCGCCGGCCGGGCCTTGCCCTGCGCAGTCCCGCCGTGCTGCTCGAAACGCCGTTCGCGCTGGCCGCGGCGACGTTCTATGCCGCGCTCGCCGGCTTCGAACTCGCGACCGTGCGCACTTTGCTGATGCTGGTCGTGCTGGCGCTGGCACGCCTGCTGCGGCGTGCGCTTGGCGTGCCGCAGGCCTTGTCGCTGGCCCTCGCGGCGATGCTCGCGGTCGATCCGCTCGCAATACTGTCGGCCGGATTCTGGCTGTCGTTCGCCGGTGTGGCGCTGCTGGTCTACGCCGCGGATACGGCGGCGCTGCGCGCCTGGTGGCGTGAACTCGTGCCGGCGCAGATCGCCATGAGCATCGGCCTGCTGCCGCTGACGATCGCGTTCTTCGGCCAGGCCTCCCTCGTCGGTCCGCTGGCCAACCTCGTCGCCGTGCCGTGGATCAGCTTCGTCGTCGTGCCGCTGGCCCTGGCCGGTGCGCTGCTCGTCGTGCCGCTGCCCTGGCTCGGCGAGGCGTTGCTGCAGCTCGCGGCCTGGGCGCTGCAGCCGCAGTGGTCGCTGTTGCGCTGGCAGGCCCAATGGCCGCTCGCACAATGGCATTTCGCCGAAGCCTCGCTGGCCGGTCTGCTGCTGGCCGCGCTCGGCGCGGTCTGGCTGCTTGCGCCGCGTGGCGTCCCGCTGCGCGGACTCGGTCTGCTGTTGCTGCTGCCGCAGCTGTGGCCGGCGACGCAGCGGCCGGCGCCCGGTGAGTTCGCACTCTGCGTCATCGACGTCGGCCAGGGGCTCAGCGTGCTCGTACGTACCGCAGGGCATGCCTTGCTCTACGACGCGGGCGCGCGCTATCCGTCGGGCTTCGATCTCGGCGAGGCCGTCGTGGTGCCGGCCGCGCACGCGCTGGGCGTACAGGCCCTCGACGCGCTCGTCGTCAGCCATGCGGATCTCGACCATGCGGGCGGTGTCGAGGCCGTGCGGCGCAGCTTGCAACCGCACGCGCTATGGCGCGGTGATCCGCGCATCGCCGGCGGGCAGGGCCGCGCATGCACGGCCGGACAGTCCTGGCAGTGGGACGGCGTCATGTTCCGACTGCTGCATCCGCCGGCCGGCTTTCACGGCGACGACAACGACGGCTCCTGCGTGCTGCTCGTGCAGAGCGGCAGCGCGCGCCTGCTGCTGACCGGCGACATCAGCGCCCGCGTCGAAGCCGCCGTCGCCGCCGCGGCCGGTCCCGAGCCGCTGGTGCTCGTCGTGCCGCACCACGGCAGCAAGACCTCGTCCAGCGCAACCCTGCTCGACAGCCTGCAGGTACAGCTTGCGCTGGTGTCGGCCGGCTACCGCAGCCGCTTCGGCCATCCGCACGCCGACGTCGTCGCGCGCTATCGCGACCGCGGCATTCCCCTCGTCAATACCGCCGACGCCGGCTGCATACGCCTGCATTTCGCCGCGCGCGGACCGCCGCAGACCGTGGAGCACTGCCGCCGCGACCGTCGGCGCTACTGGAGCGAGTAGACCCGGATGCCGGATCGCCGATACGCAGTCCGAGCCCGTGCTGCCGCGCTGCTCGGCCCGGGTGGCAAATGCAGCGGCGTGGCGTGGCCAAGCGGCATCTGCGCGGCATCGCCTCGCACGATGCCTGGCGAAGCGCGCCGTGCTGTGCGCTCGACGCAGCACCATCGGCTGGCGCATTCCGGCGGCATCGGCGATGTGCCGGTCAAGCGGTGCGTTGCCTGAGGCAGCGAACGCAGTGACATGGCTCGGCCAGCGGCATGCGCGCTGCATCGCTTGGCTCGATGCGGCGCGAGACGCTGCCGTGCGGACGGGACGCTGCTGCTCGATGCAGCGCCGCACGGCAGCTGGCTCCTCTCCGCGTCAGTCCAACTGCGCGAGCGCGGCGTCGATGGCGCGGCGGAAACGGCTCTGCCAGTCCGTGGCCGTTGCTACGGACAGTGGGCCCAGCTCGATCCAGCGCTGCAGCAAGGTGGTCAGTTCCTCGCGCGCGCTGCGGTGCTGGCCGCCGCTCATGCGCTGCGACAGGCGGGCGACCTGCAGGTCCATGCGCCGCGCCTTGTCCTCGGCGGGTGTTTCGACACCGGCCAGGAACTCCAGGCTCACCATCAGTTCGCGGCGGGAAGCGTCGGTTTCGGCGGCAGATGCGCTGTGCGCGGCATCCGCGGCATCGCTCGCCGCGGCGTCGGCACCGGTTGCTGCAGATGTACCCGCCGTTGCGGCCGCCGGCGTACCGGCGACGGCGGCCGCGTAACGCTGCTGCAGCGCTGCGCCGAGCGCGCCGGCTTCGGACGACGGCGCCTGCCAGTCCGCGCCGGCGGCGTCGCGCCGGCCCAGCTCGATCGCCTCGCACAGCGCAAGGCCCGCAACGGCCGCGTCGAGCACCGCGTTGCGGCGCCGGCGGCGGGCCTGTTCCTGCACCGCGTCGAGCGCGTCGAGCTGCTGCTGCCAGCGGCGCTGCAGTTCGCGGTCGCGCACGTCGGCGGCGGACCAGCGCTGTTCGAGTTCGCGGCGCCGTGCGGGCAGGTCGTCGTTCGTCGCGCCGGCCAGCCCGGTCAGCTCGGCCAGCAGGGCTTCGGCCTGGGTGCGGGCCGCGGCGTCGGCTTCGTCGCGTTCGCGGCGCGCGCTGTCGAGTCGCGCGAAGATCGCGTCGCAGTGGCCGCGGAAGGCCTTCCACTGCGCCTCGTCGGTGCGGCGCCGGCCGTTGCCGGCGGCTTTCCAGCGCGTCTGCAGATCGCGTACTTCGCGTGCAGCGGCGGCCGCATCGGCGGACCCGGCCAGGCGTTCGGCCTCGGCGATCAGGCGCTGCTTGGCGGTTTCCACGGCAGCGGCCTGCTGGTCCAGGCGCTGATCGATGCGCTGGAGCAGATCCTTCAGACGCTGCGCATAGGCCTTGCGCGCGCGCGGATCAATGCCGTCGAGCGCACGCAGCGCGTCGGCCACGCGGCGGCGCTGCGCAGTCAGCGCGGGCAGTTCCGCCGTGTCCGTCGCCTGCGCTTCCTCGGCCGTGAGCAGGGCCTCGATGGATTCCTGGTTGCTCTTGCGCAGTTCGTCGCGCTTGGCAAAGTAGCCCTGCGCCGGCTTCAGCGCTTGCGCGCACAGCGCCTGGAAGCGCCGGCTCAGGCCGAGGCTGCCGCGCGGCTCCTTGTCGCCTTCGGCGGCGTCGAGCTGCTGCCATTCGGCGCGCGCCTCGCGCACGCGCGTGGCCACGGCATCCGGATGCAGGCCCAGCGCGGGCAGGGCTTCGATGGCTTCGCAGATCTGCTTGCGCCGCTCATTGCCGGACCAGCGCTGCCAGCGCTTGAGCTCGTCCAGACGCGCCTGGACATTGACCAGACGCTTGTCGTGGCGCGCGAGCGGCGGCAGTCCTTCGAGCAGATTGGTGATGCGCGCATGCGTGGCCAGCGCGTCGCCCAGATCGCCGGCTTCGAGCTGCTCCTCCAGCCGGATGACGAGCTCGTTGAGATCGCGGCGCAGCGCTTCGTGCTGCTCGCGCTGCTTTTCCTTGTCGGCCTGGGCACGTTCCAGCGCGGCGTCGAAGCGCGCCTGCGCGGCGATCGCTTCGAGTGCCGCCTCGCGTTTCGTGTCGGCTTCCTGGGCCTGGTTGGCGGCGTTCTCGGCCGCTTCGCGCGCCTGCACGGCGTGCTGGGCGATGCGCTGAGTCAGCTGGACGAGCAGGGTTTCGACGCGGTCGCGCTCGGGCAGCTCGTGGCGGCTGTCGGCGACGCCGCGGCCGGCCTCCCGCGCCAGCGCTTCGAATGCGGCGGCATCGCCGTCACCGGCCGACAGCGCGGCCTCGAGGCGTTCGCGCAGCGCGCGCAGGCGTGTGCGTTCGGCGGCCGCTTCTTCGGTGTCGTTGCGCAGGAAGGTCCGCGTGGATTCGAAGCGCTCGGCGAACTGGCGCGGCGCCTTGTCGCCGAGCATTGCCCAGGCCTGGTCCAGCGCGGCGAGTTCCCCGGTGCGTTCGCTGCGCGGCCGCTGCAGCAGCGCGTCGATGCGCTCGCAGAGCTGGCGCGCGCGCGCCTGTATGGTGTCGGCGTCGCCGGCAGCAATGCGCGCGGCCTCGGCACGGTCGCGGGCGAGGCGGCTGACTACCTTGTCGGTCTTGCGCGTCCGTTCGGCCACGCGCGCCAGCGCATCCGCGTCGGTGATCCGCGACAGCGCGACGAGGCGCAATTTGGGATCGCTGTCGTTGACTGCGACTTCGGTCAGCAGGCTGGGCCGCGTCGCGCGCTCCAGCGCGGCCGTGCGCAGGGCCGGGTCCATGCCCTGGACGGCGATGCGCTCGATCTCCTCGCCGGACAAGGTATCCAGTTCGGCGATGCGCCGTTCCAGCGGCGGCAATCCGGCGCTGTTGCCGGTCAGCATGGCGATATAGGCCGTGCGCGCGACTTCGCGCACCTGGTTGTCCACATCGGCGGTGGAACGCTCGCGCCAGGCTTCGTACTGGTTGAGCCGGCGCAGCGCGGCCAGGCGCACGCCCGCGTCGACGTCGTTGCGCGCGATGGACGGCAGCGCGGCGACGAGCTCGGCGTCGTTGAGTTCGGACACGGCGCCGCGACGCGTCGCGACGTCCTTGCTCTGCCAGCGGGGTTTGAACAGGAAACGAGTGAGCTTCATTACGCGGCGGACCTCGTGAAACGCGTCATGGCCGTCGTCGCGGCGCAGGGGGCTGCGCGACGTGCCGAGGCAGTGAAGCCGGAACCTGCGTCCCGGATCACGGAGTGGGGCTGAGTGGGGGCGTGGCGCAGCGCCGGCATGCGGCGGCCGCGCGCGGCGGCATCGAAGGCACGCCGCTCCGATCGGAACGGACCGGCGCTGTGCCGCCCGCGATGGCGGTCACACGCGTCAGTGTTGCGATCCGTCAGGCTCTGGCCGCCCGCGGCGGCGGACGCCCGGCGCGGCGACCCTGCGGCGCGGCACGACCGGACGATTCGCAGGCGCGGCTTCATGCGCAGCCCGGTGTGCAGGCTGCGCCCGTGGCGAACGCGGCAGACGTCGGCGCCTGCGGACGGAAACAGCGGAATGGACGGTGCTTCGTCATGGACCGATCCGGTGGCGTAGCGGCGCTGCGGGCTCATGGCGTGCTCAGGTCAGGCTCTTGAGGATGCGGAATCCCGCGAGCCAGACGCCGATCATGCCGCCGAGATTGGTCAGCAGGAAAACCAGCAGGGTGCGCGAAATGCGATTTTTCCACCAGCCGGTCCAGACACTGACGTCGTGGCGCAGGCTGTCGAAATCGGCGACGCGCGGCTTGCGCAGCCAGATCTCGACGCCGGCGCTGGCCACGCCCGGCGGTATGCCGGGGCGGAAAGGCTTCAGCGGCGCGACCACGGCGGCGGCCAGCACCGACAGCGGATGGCCGCCGCCGAGCAGGGCGCCGAGTCCGGCCAGACCGCCGGTCAGCAGGATCCAGTCGCGCAGCGCGTCGGTGCCGAGTGCGGCGTCGCGCTTGAACAGCAGCACGATGGCCACGGCGATCGCGACGAACAGGCCCAGAGCAAGCCATTTCGGCCAGCGTGCGCCCGGCGGCACGGTGTCGAGGGTCGCGCGCAGCGCGACGGGCGGCGTCTTCTGTTCGCCGAGTTCGCGCTCCAGTCCGCCGAGATGGCCGGCGCCGACCACGGCGAGCACGCGCCGCACCGGCGTCTTTATCTGTTCCTCGCGCAGGCGCGCAGCCATGTAGCTGTCGCGTTCGGCGATCAGGCTGCGGTACAGCGGTTCGGATTCCTTGGCGAACTCCGAGAACGCGCTTTCGAGCATGTCGCCGCGCTTGAGCTTCTCGATGTCCTGCTCGCCGATTTCCTCGCTGGACAGCACGCTGGCGCCCAGGCCGCTGAGTATGCCCATGCGGTCCCAGAAGCCGACGCTGCGGTAGGCGCGCTTGAGCGTGACGCCGATGTCGCGGTCGATGAGCCAGACCGGAATCGAGCGCGCCTCGGCGGCCTCGAACGCAGCCTTGAGCTCGGCACCGGCCTCGATGCCGTACTGCTCGGCGAGGCGGCGCTGGAACGCCGACAGCGCCAGGTTGGCCGCGACGAGACCGGCCTTGCCCTGGCGGATGACCTGGAACAGATCCATCTTGCGCAACAGTTCCGGGTCACGCATCGACGCGTGGCGGTTGCTGTCGAGCTCCACCGCGACCGCGTCGAAGTGCTCGCGTTCGATCAGCGCCTGCACGGCGGCGACGCTCGCGCGCGAGACATGCGCCGTGCCCAGCAGCACGAACTCGGTGTCATTCAGGGTGAGGCGGCGTATCGGCTGATCCTGCAGCGGATCGGGCGGCCCGAAATCTTCCGGGCGGGGGTCTTCGGTCGTCATGGATTCGGAAAAGGTCGCAACGCGTCGGACTCGGTTTTGCGCTTGCGTTCCCCGGGCGTCAAGGGGAAGCGGCGCTCACGCAGCAAGCGGTTCGGCGGAGTGGGGAGAAAGCGGCAGGGCCCGGGAGCCGTGCCGCCGGCAGAGGTTGCGGTCGTCCTGGGCCTCAGTCGCGGAAGCGGCGCAGCAGGTCGTCGTAGGCGTCGATGCGGCGGTCGCGCAGGAACGGCCAGATGCGGCGCACCTGCTCGCTGCGCTCCAGGTCGACATCGACGACGAGCAGTTCGCGCGCATCGCTGCCCGCCTGGGCCAGGAACTCGCCCTGCGGTCCGGCGACGAAGCTCGTGCCCCAGAACTGGATGCCGCGGCCGCCGTCGGGCGCGGCCTCGAAACCCGTGCGATTGCAGGCCAGCAGCGGAATGCCGTTGGCGACCGCGTGGCCGCGCTGCACGGTGATCCAGGCTTCGCGCTGGCGCTGCTTTTCGGCCGCTTCATCCTGCGGATCCCAGCCGATCGCGGTCGGGTAGAGCAGCAGCTCCGCACCGGCCAGCGCCATCAGGCGCGCGCCTTCCGGATACCACTGGTCCCAGCAGACCAGCACGCCGAGTTTGCCGACCGAGGTCTGCACCGGCTCGAAGCCGAGGTCGCCCGGCGTGAAATAGAACTTTTCGTAGAACGCCGGATCGTCCGGGATGTGCATCTTGCGATAGCGTCCCGCGATCGCGCGCGAGCGGTCGAACACGACGGCGGTGTTGTGATACAGACCGGCCGCGCGGCGCTCGAACAGCGAGGCGACGACGACGAGCTTCAGCTCCTCGGCCAACGCGCCGATGCGCTCGGTCGACGGGCCCGGAATCGACTCGGCGCGATCGAATTCGTCCGTGCTTTCGTGCTGGCAGAAATACGGGCCGTTGTGCAGCTCCTGCAGCAGCACGAGCTGCACGCCGGCCGCGGCCGCTTCGCGCAGACCGGCCTCGATCGCGTCGAGATTGGCGGCGACGCTGCCCCGATCGGTTTCCTGCAGCAGCGCGACACGCAGATTCCGCGGTTTCATGCGACGACTCCTTTGGGCAGCTGCATGGTCACGCAGTGAAGGCTGCCGTTCTGCCAGATAAGGGGCCGGCAGGGGATCTGCACAATGGTGCGGCCCGGATGAGCGGCGGCGATGACACGTGCGGCCTCCGCGTCGGCCGGATCGTCGTAGCCCGGGATCAGCACGGCGCCGTTGACGATCAGGTAATTCGCGTACGACGCGGCAAGGCGGCGGCCGTCGTCGCGTATAGGCCGGGCCCAGGGCAGGGCATGCAGGCGATAGGGTGCGCCGTCGGCCGTGCGCAGCGCGGCGAGTTCCTCGGCCATGGCCTTGAGCTCGGCGTAGTGCACGTCGTCGGGATCGTCGCAGTCCTGATAGACGATCGCGTTGTCCGGCGCGAAGCGTGCGAGCGTGTCGATATGCGCGTCGGTGTCGTCGCCTTCGAGATAGCCGCGGTCCAGCCAGAGGATGCGGCGCGCCTCCAGGCCGTCGATCAGCTTCTTGTCCATCTGCTCGCGGCTGAGCTGCGGATGGCGCTGGCTCAGGCATTTCCAGGTCGTCAGTATCGTGCCGGCGCCGTCGGACTCGATGCCGCCGCCTTCCAGCGCCCAGTCGATGCGCCGATGCGCGGCCGGCACGAACAGGTTGCGGGCGATCAGGCCCTGCACGAGGCGGTCGTCGCGGCTGGCCTCGAACTTGCCGCCCCAGCCGGTGAAGCGGAAATCGGTCAGCTGGAAATGCTTGCCGTCGAACAGGGTGATCGGACCGGAGTCGCGCAGCCAGGTGTCGTCGTACTCGATCTCGACGAACTGCAGGCGCTTCGCGTCGGCGCCGGCTTCGCGCAGCAGGGTTTCGGCGCGCTCGCGTACCTGTGCATCGGCGACGCAGACGATGGCGGTCTCGAAACGGGTGATGGCCGTGATCAGCGCGGTGTAGGTCGTTTCGACCTCGGCCAGGCGTTCGGCCCAGTCGGTGTCGGCATGGGGCCAGGCCAGCAGGACGGCGGACTGCGTCTCCCATTCGGCGGGCAGACGCAATGCGGTAGTGGACGTCACCAGGGCATTCCTTTGAAAACAGGGCATGCGCGGCGCGTCGGAATCAGCTCCGGCGCGTCGCGGAATCGCGCAGCATAGCGGAGCAGGGGGCGCGGACCAAGCCGTTGTCCGACAAGGGCTTGGCGGGAACGGCGGCGGCGCGCATCGGGCGCGCCGGCCGCGGCGTTCAATGCCTGGACTTGGGGCCGATCTCGTTGCTGTCGGCGCGCTTGGCGACCGAGTCGATGACGTGGCTGCGCTCGAAATAGACGATGAAGTTGTCGTATTCCCAGCGGTTGATGACCGGATGCTGCGGTTTGCCGCCGCCACGCGGATCGAGCTTGGACAACGGCGCGCCGTAGCGGCTTTCGACCTGGGCCATGGTCATGCCGCGCGTGGGCATGGACATGCCGGCTTCTTTCTGGGTGCGTTCCATCAGCAGGGTGTCGGCGCCGGCGTTGCTGGCGAACACGGCCAGACCCAGGGCGGCGAGCAGCGGGAACAGGCGGAATGTCATGACGTTCTCCTCGGCCTTTCAGGCGGCCAGATGCGGCAATCCGCGTTTTAACAGAAGGTTGCGCCAACTTCCATGAAGTCGTCTGCGCTCGGTTCATCGATCGGGCCGGTCAACCGGCGGCGGCGGCCTGCGTTGAGGTCGGAGCCGGGCGGCGGGGGTTGCGCCGCCGCGGCAAAGCCGAGCGGTCAGGGCCGCGCGGCGGCGCAGTACGACGCCGCAGCGCGTGGTGCCGCACGGCCGGGAAGGGGCGTCCGCCGCTCGCCGCGGAGGCCCCGTTGCTTCATGCCTACGGAGAGTTCGTCATGCAGGCCTTGCCCGCCCGTCGTTCGCTGCTGACTGCGCTGTTCGCCGCCCAGGCTCCAAGCACATCGTTGCCGCCGCCGGAGGCGGCCGTACACCTGCTGGGACGTACCAGCTTCGGTGTCGACGAAGCGACGCTGGCGCGCGTGCGCACGATCGGCGTCGCTGCCTATGTCGAGGAGCAGTTGCATCCCGACAGCCTCGACGATTCGCCGCTGGATGCGGTTCTCGCGCACCTGGACACGCTGGGCCTGAGCAATGCCGAGCTCGTGCAGCGCTATGCCGCCGCCGAACAGGGACAGCGCCAGGTTCCGCTGCGCGAGCTGCGCGCGGCCACGGTGCTGCGCCAGCGCTACAGCCGGCGCCAGCTATTCGAGGTCATGGTCGAATTCTGGTCGAATCATTTCAACGTGACCCACAGCGACGGACGCGCGCGCTACTACAAGACCGGCGACGACCGCGACGTGATCCGGCCGCATGCACTGGGCCGCTTCGCCGATCTGCTGCGGGCCAGCGCGCGCAGCCCGGCGATGCTGGTCTACCTCGACAACGCGAGCAACGTCGTCGACGGGCCGAACGAGAACTACGCGCGCGAATTGCTGGAGCTGCACACCCTCGGCGTCGACGGCGGCTACGGCGAAAGCGACGTCAAGGAAGTCGCGCGCTGCTTCACCGGCTGGGGCCTGCGCAATCACGAATACCATTTCTTCGCCAATCGGCACGACTACGGCGCCAAGTTCGTGCTGGACCATCGTCTGCCGGCCAACCGCGGCGAAGAAGACGGCGAGGCCGTGCTGGATCTGCTCGCCGCGCATCCGTCCACCGCGCGGCACATCGCGCGCAAGCTGCTGTGTCGTTTCGTCGAGGACCTGCCGGCAGATGCGACCGTCGAGGCGGTCGCCGCCGTGTTCATCCGCAGCGGCGGCGACATCCGCGCGACCGTCGCTGCCGTGCTGCACTCGGCCGATTTCCGCAACAGCGCCGACCGCAAGTTCCGCCGGCCGGCCGAATATCTGACGGCCTGCCTGCGCGCAAGCGGCGCTGTGATGGACGGCGAGGCCGGCCTGCGCGTGGTTGCGGCCGCGTTGACGGCGCAGGGGCAGACGCCGTTGAACTGGCCGGCACCGAACGGTTATCCGGATCAACAGGGGTACTGGCTCAATACCGCCGCGCTGCTTGCACGCTGGAATTTCGCGCTGACCCTGTTCCAGCGCGGGGCTGCGGCGCCGCTGCATGTCGACATTGCCGCGTTGCGTGGCGCGGCGGTGACGCCGGCCGCACTGGTCGACCGGCTCGCGTCGCGGCTGCTGCACCGGCCGCTCGCCGCCGCGGCGCGCGATCTGCTCGTCGCCTATGCCGCGGCCGGCGCCGATCCGGCCTTGCCGCTGGCTACCGCGCAGCTGGATGCGACCGCGCGCGAACTCGGCGCGCTGCTGCTCGCGTCGCCGTACCACCAGTACCGCTGAGGACAGGACCATGGCCCGCAACGAATCCCGCCGCCGCTTCCTCAAGCTTGCCGGCATCACGGCCGGCCTGCCGCTGCTCGGCACGCGCCGCCTGTTCGCGCAGGGCGGCGCGCCGGCCCGCGACGTGCTCGTCGTCGTGTTCCAGCGCGGCGGCATGGACGGTCTCAACATTGTCGTGCCGGCCGGCGATGCGGCGTACTACGACCGCCGCCGCACGGTCGCGATTGCCGAATCGCAGGTGCTGCCGCTCGCAGGGCAGGCGCGCTTCGGCCTGCATCCGGCGCTGGCGCCGCTGCGGCCGCTGTATGCGGGCGGCGAACTGGCACTGGTGCATGCCGTCGGCGGCCCGACTCACAGCCGCTCGCATTTCTCCTGCCAGGATCTGCTCGAACGCGCCGTGTTCGATGGTTCGGCTCTGTCCAGCGGCTGGCTCAATCGCCACCTGGCCGCACGCGGCGTCGCGTCGGACTTCCAGGGCGTAGGCATGGGCACGGCCGTGGCGCGCTCGCTCAGCGGTCCGGCGCCCGTGCTCGGCATCGCGACGTTCGACGGCTTCACGCTGCATACGCGTTCGCCGCGCGCCGATGCGCTGCAGGCGACCTTGCAGCCGCTCACTGCGTCCGGCGGCGGCAGTCTCGCCGCCGTAGCGCAGACCGCGTTCAGCGCAATGGCCGAACTCGAACGGGCCGATCCGGACCAGTACCTGCCGGCCAACGGCGCGACCTATCCGGGCACACCGTTCGGCCGCGAACTGCAGCAGATCGCGCAACTGATCAAGGCCGGCGTCGGGCTCGAAGTCGCGACCGTCGACATCGGCGGCTGGGATCACCACGACGCCGAACTGGATCGGCTCGCGCCGCTGCTGGAGGAATTTGCGAGCGCGCTCGCCGCGTTCCGTATCGATCTCGGCGCGGCAATGAACAGGGTCTGCCTGGTCGGCATGAGCGAGTTCGGCCGCCGCGTCGTGCCGAATGCCTCGGGCGGCACCGATCACGGCAAGGGCAATTGTCTGTTCGTGCTTGGCGGCGGAGTGGCCGGCGGCCAGATCGTCGCCGACTGGCCCGGGCTCGGCGAGGCCGATCTCGATGACGGCGATCTCGCGATCACGACGGACTATCGTGTCGTACTGCGCGAGCTGCTGCGCAAGCGCCGTGGCGAGACCGCGCTGGATCAGGTGTTTCCGGGCTACGGCGATCCGCGCGAGCTCGGTCTGTTCCGCGGCTGAATCGGACGCGGCGGCTTCGATGCCGCTTGCGTCCCGTGTCGCGGCACCGAACGAACCCGCGCAAACAAAAAGGGCCGCTGATCAGCGGCCCTTCGTGCATTCCGGCGTCTGCCGTGATCTCAGCGCTGACGCGCCTTGAAGCGCGGGTTGCTCTTGCAGATCACGAAGACCTTGCCGCGGCGGCGCACGACCTTGCAGTCGCGGTGGCGCTGCTTCGCGGACTTCAGCGAATTCAGTACTTTCATGGGATAGCTCCTCGAAACAGCTTGCACAAAGACGCGCGAGAATAGCAGCCCGCGGCCGGCTTTGCAAAGCCGCCGCCGGGAATCGGCTGGCGCGTGGGTGAGCCAGCAAGTGTGCCGCAACGCGGCGCAGAGTCCAAGCGCCTTTATTTACCCGGGTCATATTGACTTCGTAAATATTGTCCGGGTAAATTGCAGGCCACTTGACGGAGATCCTTCATGCACCCGCTCGCTCCTATCTATTGCATCGTGTTTCACGGCCGGCGCCGCATCGCCGCCGGAACCCTGGCCGAGGCCGTGCGCAGCAGTTGCGAACAACTGGCCGACCGCGTCGCCGAGGTGCAGGTGTTCGACGCCGAGACCAGCAAGCCCATCGACGTGGACTGGCGCGGCGACGCCGACGACGTCGTCGCGCGGCTGGTGCCGACCGAGACCGGCCCGCCTTCGCGCGGCCGGCCGCGACTCGGCGTCGTCGCGCGTGAAGTGACCTTGCTGCCGCGACATTGGGAATGGCTGGCCGAGCAGCCCGGCGGCGCCTCGGTCACCTTGCGGCGTCTCGTCGAGCAGGCCAGGCGCGAGGACGGCGGCGGTGATCGGCGCCGCGCCCAGGAATCGACCCACCGCTTCATGACGGCGATGGCCGGTGACGAAGCCGGCTACGAAGAAGCGCTACGGGCGCTGTTCGCCAATGATGCGGCGCGCTTTGAGACATTCACCGCGACCTGGCCCGAGGACGTCCGCGAGCACGCGCGTGCGTTGGCGAAGCCGGCCTTTGAAAAGCCGGGAATCGGGAATGGAGAATCGGGAATCGTAGGAGCCGTCTGACGCTGCGGCTCGATCACGCAGGCTCGCGAAGGCGGGGGGCGCAAACGCAGCGGCGGAAACCCTTCTCTTTCAAGGGGGAAAAGCGATTGCTCAGAAGCGGAGGTTCCGACGGCTTTGAACGCCGCGCGGGCCCGAGGATATGGGGGTGCTGCAGCTTTTGCGATTCCCGATTCCCGCCTCTCAGCGCCTATACGCCTGCGCCAACGTATTCAGGTGCAGCCGCTCCGCATCGCGCAGGAACGGCGCGATCAGCAGCATGACCTGGTAGATGCCCTGGTTCAGGTCTTCCTGGTTCGGGTCGGCGCGCGAGTTGCGCACGGCGTTGAAGTTGAGCCAGAACGTGGTCAGCAGCAGCACGTTCTCGGCGCTGGCGCGGATCTCGTCGGCGGTCGCGCGCAGGATCTCGGCCTGGGCCAGTCCCTTGAGCACGTCCGAGGCGCTGGTCGCCGCGCGGTTGAGCATGCGGCCGAAATGCAGCTTGAGCTTGCGGTTGCGCGACAGGATGTCGACGAGGTCGCGGTAGAGGAAGCGGTAGTCCCACATGCACTCGAACACGCGATGCAGCTGCATCCAGATGTCTTCGAGATTGGGCAGGCGCTCCTGCGGCACCTGCAGCGCTTCGTCCATGCGCGTTTCGTAGGCAGCGAACAGCTGCTCGACGATGTCGTCCTTGTTGCGGAAGTGGTAGTAGAGATTGCCGGGGCTGATCTCCAGCTCGTCGGCGATGTGGTTCGTCGTTACGTTGGGTTCGCCCTGGGAGTTGAACATCACCAGGGCGATTTCAAGGATGCGCTCGCGCGTACGTCGGGCCATCAGCGATCTCCGCGCAGTCCGCGCCACGCCAGGTCGCGCATCAGCCGCCCAGCTTCTTCACGAGGTCGACGTATTTCTGCATCGCTTCTTCGGGCTGGGTGCCCTTGAGCTTGGCCCAGGCTTCGTACTTGGCCGTGCCGACGAAATCGAAGAAGCCCGGCTTGGGCCCGGACACGTCGCCGGACGAACCCTGCTTGTAGAGGGCATACAGCTTCAGCAGCGTGTCGTTGTCGGGGCGTTCCGGCAGGTTCATCGCCTTCTTCGCCGCTTCCTCGAATTTGCTCGTCAGGTCGGACATGGCTCGCTCTCGGGGTGATCGGTTCCCGCATCTGCGCGTGCGGTGAATGCGAGCTTGTATCACGCGTCCCCAGGACGGTCAACGCGACCCGCGCACGGTTGCGGCGCGTGCTCGCAGCCCGCTTGGAAAGCGATCGGCGGCGGGACTATCTTATGCGCCGGAAGGAGAGATGTGAGGGAGAGGAATGTGTTGCGGGCGCCGCGCGATGCGGGCGCCGGCGACGCATGGCCGGTCGCTCATCGCTGCGGGCGACAAGGCCCGTCTCAGGCGCGCCGCGATTGCCGGTGCGAAATCGCAAGGGGAAACGAATGACCTATTTCGTCACCGGTGCTACCGGCTTCATCGGTCGTCATCTCGTCGCCAATCTGCTCAAGCGCAAGGGCACGATCTACTGTCTCGTGCGCAAGGGGTCCGCGGACAAGTTCGAGCAGTTGCGCGAGAGCCTCGGCGCCGACGAGAAACGCCTGGTCGCGGTCACCGGCGATCTGTCCAAGCCGCGCCTCGGCGTGACGCCGGCGCTGCTGAAGACCCTGACCGGAAAGGTGCAGCATTTTTTCCATCTTGCGGCCCTGTATGACCTGGCTGCCGATGCGCAGAGCCAGCACGTCGCGAACATGGACGGCACGCGTCATGCGATGGAGCTCGCCGAAGCGGTCAAGGCCGGCTGCTTCCACCATACGAGTTCGATCGCCGCGGCCGGCCTGTATCCCGGCGTGTTCCGAGAGGACATGTTCGACGAGGCCGAAGAACTCGACAATCCGTATTTCCGCACCAAGCACGACTCCGAAGGCCTCGTGCGCAAGGAGTATCCGCGGCCCTGGCGCGTCTACCGCCCCGGCATCGTGATCGGCAATTCGGCCACCGGCGAGATGGACAAGATCGACGGTCCGTACTACTTCTTCCGCCTGATCAAGAAACTGCGCCAGACGCTGCCGCCGTGGATGCCGACGATCGGCCTGGAAGGCGGACGCCTGAACCTCGTGCCGGTGGACTGGGTCGCCGCGGCCATGGACCACATCGCGCACAAGGCCGGCCTCGACGGCCATACCTTCCACCTGACCGATCCGGCGCCGCGGCGCATCGGCGAAGTGCTCAACGTATTCGCGCGCGCCGGCCATGCGCCGCAGATGACCATGCGCCTGGATGCGCGCATGTTCGCCTTCATCCCGCAGGGCATACGCGCGGCGCTCAGCAGCCTGCCGCCGATCAAGCGCTTCACCGGCGTGATCCTGCGCGACTTCGGCATACCGCGCGAAGTCATGAAGTTCATCAATTACCCGACGCGCTTCGACTGCCGCGAGACCGAGCGCGCGCTGAAGGGCTCCAAGATCAAGCTGCCCAAGCTCGAGGACTATGCCTGGCGCATCTGGGACTACTGGGAACGCCATCTCGATCCGGATCTGTTCGTCGACCATTCGCTGAGCGGCAAGGTCAAGAACCGCGTCGTCGTCGTGACCGGCGGCTCCTCGGGCATCGGCAAGGCCGTCGCGCTGAAGATCGCCGCGGCCGGCGCCAAGATCGTCATCTGCGCGCGCGGCGAGGAAGAGCTGGCCGCGGCCAAGAAGGAGATCGAGGCGGCCGGCGGCACCTGCTTCACCTACATCGTCGATCTGTCGGACATGGCCAGCTGCGATGCATTCGTCAAGCAGGTCGTGGCCGACCACGGCGGCGTGGACGTGCTCGTCAACAACGCCGGCCGTTCCATCCGCCGCTCGATCGCCCTGAGCTTCGACCGTTTCCACGATTTCGAGCGCACGATGCAGCTGAATTATTTCGGCGCGCTGCGTCTGATCATGGGCTTCCTGCCGACGATGTCCGAAAAGCGGCGCGGCCACATCATCAACATCTCCTCGATCGGCGTGCTGACCAATGCGCCGCGCTTCTCGGCCTATGTCGCGTCCAAGGCCGCGCTCGATGCGTTCTCGCGCTGCGCCCAGGCCGAGTATTCCGACCTCGGCATCCACTTCACGACAATCAACATGCCGCTGGTGAAGACGCCGATGATCGCGCCGACCAAGATGTATGACCATGTGCCGACCCTGTCGCCGGAAGAGGCCGCCGATCTCGTCGTCGAGGCCATCGTCGAGCGTCCGGTGCGCATCGCCACGCGCCTGGGCATCTTCGCGTCGATCCTCTACTCGCTGGCGCCGCGGGCCTACGAGATCATCATGAATTCGGCGTTCCGCCTGTTCCCGGATTCGGCCGCAGCCAAGGGCATGGCCGGCCGTGCCGAGCTCGAACAGCCGACCAACGAGCAGATCGCCGTCGCCGCCCTGATGCGCGGGGTGCACTGGTAAGTCAGGACGGGCAGGGCGGAGCCGTGAGAACGGCTCCGCTCCCGGCGCAGCGGGTGTCTGCTGCGACGTATGCATGCGTGTACGGACACGGCGCGGCTCGCCCGAACAGCCCAGGGCGTCGCGCGGCCGCCGGCACGGCGGGCGGGCCGTTCTCGCGATGGCA
This sequence comes from Lysobacteraceae bacterium SCN 69-320, assembly GCA_001725155.1. Lineage (GTDB taxonomy): Bacteria > Pseudomonadota > Gammaproteobacteria > Xanthomonadales > Rhodanobacteraceae > Tahibacter. Next base: position 385,258 of record MEFP01000006.1, read on the forward strand.
GCGGCGTCGCACCCGGACTCATGCCGTTGCCGCGCCCGCAGCGGCCGCCGACAATCGCGGCTGATTCCGCCAGGACGTCCGCGATGCGCGAACACGAACGCCGTATCCATATTGCCCTGCACGGCGCGGCCGGCCGCATGGGCCAGGCTCTGCTGCGCGCGGCCGCCGCGCGCAGCGACCTCGCCGTGTCCGCTGCGCTCGTGCGGCCCGGCTCGCCGCTGATCGACGCGCCGCTGCGCCAGCTGCTCGGCGCCCAGGCCGGCGATCTCGAATTCCGCGCGGCGCTGGATCCGGATACGCCGGTCGACGTGCTGATCGACTTCAGCGGCCCGCAGGCGTTCGAAGGCGCGCTCGCGCTCGCGCTCGAACGCCGTGTCGCGTTCATCAGCGGCACCACCGGCCTGGCGGCGGCGCAACTGGCCGAGCTGCGTCGCGCGGCGCAGGCGATACCGGTGCTGTGGGCTTCGAACTTCAGCCTCGGCGTCGCGCTGATGCAGCGCTTCGCGCGCATGGCCGCGCGCGTGCTGCCGGACTGGGACTGCGAGATCGTCGAGATGCATCACCGGCGCAAGCTCGATGCTCCGTCGGGCACGGCGCTGAGTCTCGGCGAAGCCGTGGCCCAGGGGCGCGGCATCGCGCTGGACACGGTCGCCGCCCACGGCCGCCGCGGCCAGATTGGCGAGCGCCCGGCCGGACAGATCGGCTTTCATGCCCTGCGTGGCGGCGACGTCGTCGGCGAGCATACGGTGATCTTCGCCAGCGACGACGAGCGCATCGAGTTCACCCACCGTGCCGCGAACCGCGACCTGTTCGCCCGCGGCGCGCTGCTCGCGGCACAGCGCCTGGCCGTCGCCGATCCGGGCTTCTATGCCATGGACGACGTGCTCGGCGATTGAGGCCGCCGGCAGTGTCCGTGCCGGCGACGGTCGCGGCAACGGCACCGATGCGGCGAGGGCAGGTGGGGCCGCGCTCATGGCAGCGGCCGCGTTGCGGTCGGCGACCGGTGTTACCTGCCGCAACCGGCGTCAGGCACGGCAGTCCGGCCGGGCGCACGGCGCCGGCACGGCGCAAGGCGCTCCCTGGTCCCGTGCGACGGTCAGAAGTGTCCCGGGCTCTGCGCCAGCATCAGCGCGAGAATGCCGATCAGCAGCACCACCACGCCGACGAGTATGCCGGCGGCGATCAGCAGGCCCGCCACGGTGCGCGGCTCTTGCCGGCGCAGGAAGTGCGCGGCGATGGCGGCCAGCAGGATCCACGGCGCGACGAGGAAGGTCATGAACGCCGAATAGGGTTGCAGGCTCGGCAGCACACCCCACATGACGAGGTGGCCGCCGAGCAGGGCGAGCAGCCCCAGTCCCGTGCCCTTGCTCAGCGATCCGCGCGGGGCGGGGTGCCCGTCGGCGTCGTTCTGCTGCGTCATGCGCTGTCCCTCGCGGCGGCCGGCCCGTGGCCGTTGCGCCGGATTCTAGGCGGACGCAGCCGTGGCGCGCAGCCATCGACCATCGTCGTTGCGCTGCACAATCCGGTGGACACTGGCGCCGTCGCCGCCTAAAATCGCGCCTCGCCTCGATTCCCTTTTACGCCCAATCCACGGACTGGTTGCGCCAGCCCGCGGGTTTTCGCGCACCTGAGTTTGACGGTGCCGGGCCATTACGCATAAGGCGACCGCATGACCATGCCAGCACTCCTTGCCCTAGCCGACGGCAGCCTGTTTCGCGGCACCGGCATAGGCGCCGAGGGCACGACGACCGGCGAAGTGGTGTTCAACACCGCGCTGACCGGTTATCAGGAAATCCTGACTGATCCTTCCTACTCGCGGCAGATCGTCACGCTGACCTATCCGCACATCGGCAACACCGGCTGCAACCCGGTCGACGTGGAGTCCGCCAACGTCGCTGCCGCCGGCCTCGTGATCCGCGACCTGCCGCTGCTGGCGAGCAACTGGCGATCCACCGAAACCCTGCAGGACTACCTCAAACGCCACGGTCTCGTCGCGATCGCCGATATTGATACGCGCCGGCTCACGCGCATCCTGCGCGACAAGGGCGCGCAGAACGGCGCCATCGTCGCCGGCGCGAACATCGACGCGGAGGCCGCACTGGCCGCAGCGCGCGCATTCCCGGGCCTGCAGGGCATGGATCTGGCCAAGGTGGTCAGCACGGCCACGGCGTATGCCTGGAACGAGGGCAGCTACGATCTGGACCGCACCGCGTTCGCGCGTCCGGCCGCCGGCCTGCATGTCGTCGCCTACGACTTCGGCATCAAGACCAACATCCTGCGCATGCTCGCCGACCGCGGCTGCGCGATCACCGTGGTCCCGGCGCAGACCAGCGCGGCGGAGGTGTTCGCGCTGAAGCCCGACGGCGTGTTCCTGTCCAACGGCCCCGGCGATCCGGAGCCCTGCGACTACGCGATCGCCGCGATCCGGGAATTCATCGCCGCGCGCCTGCCGCTGTTCGGCATCTGCCTGGGCCATCAGCTGCTCGGCCTGGCGGTCGGCGCGAAGACCCTGAAGATGAAGTTCGGCCATCACGGCGCCAACCATCCGGTCATCGACATCGCCAGCGGGCGGGTCATGATCTCCAGCCAGAACCATGGCTTCGCGGTCGACGAGGCCAGCCTGCCGGCCAACGTCAAGGCCACCCACCGCTCGCTGTTCGACGGCTCGCTGCAGGGCATCGCGCTGACCGACGCACCGGCCTACAGCTTCCAGGGCCATCCGGAAGCCAGCCCCGGGCCGCAGGACGTGGCCGGCCTGTTCGACCCGTTCGTGCAGACCATGCAGTCGCGCCGCCGCGCGGCCGCCTGAGCCGCCGCATGCGTTCACGCATCGCCTTGCGCCGTCTCGTGACGGCGATCCTTGCCGCGGCCGCGCCGTTCGCCGGTCTGTCGGCGCAGGCGCACGAGCCCGTCATGGCCGTCGTCAGCTACGAACAGCTCGGCGCCCATCTCGGCGAAGACGTGGTCGTGCGCACGACCCTGGGCTCGCGCCGCGCCGGCAAGCTCGTGCGCTATACGCGCGCGGCCCTGCGCCTGCAGCTCGCGCCGCATGACGGCGGCGTCGAATTCGACATTCCTTCCAGCTCCGTGCGCGACATCGAAGTCGCCGGCGGAGCCGACTCGACACCCGGAGGCGACAGTGCCCAAAAGAACTGATCTCAAGACCATCCTGATCATCGGCGCCGGCCCCATCGTCATCGGCCAGGCCTGCGAGTTCGACTATTCGGGCGCGCAGGCCTGCAAGGCGCTCAAGCAGGAAGGCTTCCGCGTGGTGCTGGTCAACTCGAATCCGGCCACGATCATGACCGACCCGGAGACCGCCGACGCGGTCTACATCGAGCCGATCAACCCGGACACGGTCGAACGCATCATCGTCAAGGAAAAGCCCGACGCGCTGCTGCCGACCATGGGCGGACAGACGGCGCTGAACTGCGCGCTGGAGCTGGCCGACAAGGGCGTGCTCGAAAAGCACGGCGTCGAGCTGATCGGCGCCTCGCGCGAGGCGATCCGCATGGCCGAGGACCGCGAGCTGTTCCGCCACGCGATGAAGGACATCGGCCTGGAATGTCCGCGCGCGGAAATCGCGCGCACCCTGGAACAGGCGCTGGATGCGCAGACCAAGGTCGGTTTCCCGACCATCATCCGGCCCTCGTTCACGCTCGGCGGTTCCGGCGGCGGCATCGCCTACAACCGCGAGGAATTCATCGAGATCGTCAGCCGCGGCCTGGAGCTGTCGCCGGTCGGCGAGGTGCTCGTCGAGGAATCGGTGCTCGGCTGGAAGGAGTTCGAGATGGAAGTGGTCCGCGACAGCGCGGACAACTGCATCATCGTCTGCTCGATCGAGAACCTCGATCCGATGGGCGTGCACACCGGCGACTCGATCACGGTCGCGCCGGCGCAGACGCTGACCGACAAGGAATACCAGCGCCTGCGCGACGCCTCGCTCGCCGTGCTGCGCAAGATCGGCGTCGACACCGGCGGCTCCAACGTGCAGTTCGGCGTCAATTCCGAGGACGGCCGCGTCGTCGTCATCGAGATGAACCCGCGCGTGTCGCGTTCCTCGGCGCTGGCCTCCAAGGCCACCGGCTTTCCGATCGCCAAGGTCGCCGCCAAGCTCGCGGTCGGCTATACCCTGGACGAACTGCGCAACGAGATCACCGGCGGCCTGACCCCGGCCTCGTTCGAGCCGTCGATCGACTACGTGGTCACCAAGATTCCGCGCTTCGCGTTCGAGAAATTCCCGGCCGCCGACGCGCGCCTGACCACGCAGATGAAGTCGGTCGGCGAAGTCATGGCCATCGGGCGCACGTTCCAGGAGTCGCTGCAGAAAGCCCTGCGCGGCCTGGAAACCGGCAAGGACGGACTGAGCCCGACGCGCGTGGACATCGCCAGCGCCGACGGCGTGGCCACGCTCAAGCGCGAGCTCAAGGAGCCCGGCCCCGAGCGCGTGTTCTACGTTGCCGACGGTTTCCGCGCCGGCCTGAGCCTCGAGGAAATCTATGCGCTGACGCGCATCGACCGCTGGTTCCTCGCGCAGATCGAAGACCTGATCCGCACCGAGGCCGAGGTCAAGGCGCGCGGTCTCGCCGTGATCGACGCGGCGCGTCTGCTCAGGCTCAAGCGCAAGGGCTTCTCCGATGCGCGTCTGGCCGGCCTGCTCGGCACCGACGAGAACGCCGTGCGCACCCTGCGCCGCGCGTTCAACGTGCGTCCGGTCTACAAGCGCGTGGACTCCTGCGCGGCCGAGTTCGCGACCTCGACGGCCTATCTGTATTCGACCTACGAGGAAGAATGCGAGGCGCTGCCGAGCACGCGCGACAAGATCATGGTGCTCGGCGGCGGCCCCAACCGCATCGGCCAGGGCATCGAGTTCGACTACTGCTGCGTGCACGCGGCGCTGGCCCTGCGCGAAGACGGCTACGAGACCATCATGGTCAACTGCAATCCGGAGACCGTCTCCACCGACTACGACACGTCCGACCGCCTGTACTTCGAGCCGCTGACCCTGGAAGACGTGCTCGAGATCATCGACAAGGAAAAGCCCAAGGGCGTCATCGTGCAGTACGGCGGCCAGACGCCGCTGAAGCTCGCGCGTGCGCTCGAAGCCAACGGCGCGCCGGTCATCGGCACGACGCCGGATTCGATCGATCTGGCCGAGGATCGCGAACGCTTCCAGCAGATGGTGCAGAAGCTCGGCCTGACCCAGCCGCCGAACCGCACCGCCCGCACGGCCGACGAAGCCATGGCGCTCGCCCGCGAGATCGGCTATCCGATGGTCGTGCGGCCGAGCTACGTGCTCGGCGGCCGCGCGATGGAAGTCGTGCATTCCGACGCCGACCTCAAGCGCTACATCACCGAAGCCGTGCGCGTGTCCGACGACTCGCCGGTGCTGCTGGACCGCTTCCTCGACAACGCGGTCGAGGTCGACGTGGACATAGTCGCCGACAGCGAGGGTAACGTGCTGATCGGCGGCATCATGGAGCACATCGAGGAAGCCGGCGTGCATTCGGGCGACTCGTCCTGCTCGCTGCCGCCGTATTCGCTGTCGCCGGAGATCCAGGACCAGCTGCGCGAGCAGGTGCGCGCGATGGCGCGCGAACTCAACGTGGTCGGCCTCATGAACACCCAGTTCGCGATCCAGGACGACAAGGTGTTCATTCTCGAAGTCAATCCGCGCGCCTCGCGCACGGTGCCGTTCGTGTCCAAGGCCACCGGCGTGGCGCTGGCCAAGATCGCCGCGCGCTGCATGGTCGGCCAGAGCCTGGCCGCGCAGGGCGCGACGTGCGAGATCATTCCGCAGTACTACTCGGTCAAGGAAGCGATCTTCCCGTTCCTGAAGTTCCAGAACGTCGATCCCATCCTCGGTCCGGAAATGCGTTCCACCGGCGAGGTCATGGGCGTGGGCCGCAGCTTCGGCGCCGCGTTCGCGCGCGCTCACGAAGCGGCCAACATCGGCGCGCCGCCCAAGGGCAAGGTGTTCGTCTCGGTGCGCGACCCGGACAAGCCGCGCCTGCTGCCGGTCGCGCAGGATCTGCTGCGCCGCGGCTACTCGCTGGTCGCCACCAGCGGCACCTGCGACTGGCTGCAGGGCCAGGGCCTGGCCTGCGAGCGCGTCAACAAGGTGCTCGAAGGCCGCCCGCACGTCGTCGATCTGATCAAGAACGGCGAAATCGTCTTCATCGTCAACACCACGGAAGGCAAGCAGGCCATCGCCGACTCGTTCTCGATCCGGCGCGAGGCCCTGCAGCAGCGCATCACCTATTCGACTACCATTGCCGGCGCCCGTGCGCTGCTGCATTCGCTGGACTATCGCGGCGACGGCAGCGTCAACAGCCTGCAAGAGCTGCACAAGGAACTGAAAGCATGAAGCGACCGCCCTTGACCCTCAAAGGCGCCGAGCGTTTGCGTGAAGAGCTCGAAAAACTGAAGACCGTCGACCGTCCGCGCATCATCGAGGCGATCGCCGAAGCGCGCGCGCACGGCGATCTCAAGGAAAACGCCGAGTACCACGCGGCGCGCGAACAGCAGGGCTTCGTCGAGGGACGCATCCAGGAAATGGAAGCGACCCTGAGCTATGCGGAAGTCATAGACGTATCAAAGTTGCAGGCTGCGCCGCGCATCGTGTTCGGCGCGATCGTCGAACTCGAAGACGAGGATTCCGGCGATCAGGTCACCTACCAGATCGTCGGCGACATCGAAGCCGACATCAAGCAGCGCCTGATCGCCGTGAGCTCGCCGATCGCGCGCGCGCTGATCGGCAAGAGCCAGGGCGATTCGTTCGAATTCCAGGCGCCCAATGGCGTCAAGCGCTACGAGATCACGGCGGTTCGCTACGACTGAGGCGTGCGCCATGCATGCCCGAGGAGAGGAGGCTGCATGAACCGTCTGACCCTGCTGCTGCCGCCGCGCCGCGTACTCGCAGCCGACGCGCTGCTTGCGAACGGGCCGCTGGCCTGGTGGCTTGCGCGCGGCGATGCCGCGCCCGCCGCGGCCGCCGGCCGCGAAGCCGCGCTGCGCGAGAGCTTCCAGTTTGCCGGCACGACCTTGCCGGTCGCTGCGCTGACGCGGCAGGCCGATTGCCAGGATGCCGCCGGCGCGCTGTGGCTGCGCGCCGATCCGGCCTACGTGCGCGCCGACATGGCCACGGCGCGCCTGCTGGCCTGCGGCGAGTTGGGCCTGAGTGCGGAGGACTGCGAGGCGCTGTTGCGCCCGCTCAAGCCGTTGTTCGGCGACAGCGGTTTTCCGATTGATGCGCCTGCGCCGTCGCGCTGGTATCTGCGCGCTCCGGCCGGCACGCCGCTGCCGGCGTTCACGCCGCCGGAGCAGGCGTTCGGCGACGACCTGCGCCTGCATCTGCCCGAGGGCAGCGAGGGCCGACGCTGGCGCAGCCTGCTCAACGAAGCGCAGATCGTGCTGCACAACCACCCGCTGAATGCGCAGCGCATGGCGCGCGGCCAACTGCCGGTCAACAGCCTCTGGTTCTGGGGCGCCGGCAGCCTGCCGCAATGGGTGAATACGCCGCTGGCCCGCGTGCTGACCGGTGACAGCGTACTGGCGGCGCTCGCGGCGCAGACATCCTGTACCGTGCTTGCGCCGCGCGCCGATGCGCTGGCCGGTTTCACCGGCGACACCCTGCTCGATCTCGACGATCCGGCGGTGCTCGCCGCGCTGGCGCGGGACTGGCTGCCGGCCGTGCAGCAGGCGCTGGTGCAGGGGCGCATCGACCAGTTGCAGCTGCGCTTCGTCGACGGCACCCGCGCACGCTATCGCCATGCCGATCGCTGGCGTTTCTGGCGCCGCGTGCACCCGCTGCGGGCCTGAGCGATGTTGCGCAACTGGCGTATCGAGCGCCGTGCCGCGGCGGTCGCGGACGGCACCTGGCCCGAGCAGATGCATCCGGTGCTGCGGCGCATCTACGCGGCGCGCGGCGTGGCCGCGGCGGCGGAGGTCGAGCATCGCCTCGCGCGGCTCGCTCCGCCGCAGCAGCTCGGTGGGCTGGAGAAGGCCAGCGTCCTGCTCGCGCAGGCCCTGCGTGAGGGCCGTCGCATCGTCGTGGTCGGCGATTTCGACGCCGACGGTGCAACCGGCACGGCCGTGGCAGTGCGCGGCCTGCGACTGCTCGGCGCCGGCGACGTGGATTACCGCGTGCCGAACCGCTTCACCCACGGCTACGGACTGAGTCCGGCACTGGTCGAGGAACTGCTGCCGCGCCGCCCGGATTTCATCCTGACCGTCGACAACGGCGTGGCTGCGCATGCCGGCGTCGCCGCGGCCAATGCGCACGGCATCGCGGTGATCGTGACCGATCATCATCTGCCCGGCGACTCGCTGCCGGCGGCGGCCGCGCTGGTCAATCCGAATCTGCCGGGCGACGCGTTCCCGAGCAAGGCGCTGGCCGGCGTCGGGGTCGTGTTCTATCTGCTGCTCGCGCTGCGCGCACATCTGCGCGGCAGCGGCTGGTTCGGCGCCGGCCGCGCCGAGCCGGACCTGTCCACCTTGCTCGATCTCGTCGCGCTCGGCACGGTCGCCGACCTCGTGCCGCTGGACTACAACAACCGCGTGCTCGTCGATGCGGGCTTGCGCCGCATCCGCGCGCGCCAGGCCTGTGCCGGCGTGCTCGCGCTGATCGAGGCGAGCAAGCGCAGCGTGGAGACCGTCTGCGCCAGCGACCTGGGCTTCGCGCTCGGGCCGCGCATCAATGCGGCCGGCCGCATGGACGACATGCGCCTGGGCATCGAGTGCCTGCTCAGCGACGAACCGCAGCGCGCGCGCGAACTGGCCGAGCGCCTGTCGGCCATGAATGCCGAGCGCCGCGAACTGCAGGCGCAGATGGTGGAGCAGGGCGAGGCCAACGTCGCGCAATTCCTCGCGCGCTACGGCAGCGATACCTTGCCGGTCGGCGTCGTGCTGTACGAGCCGGACTGGCATGTCGGCGTCGTCGGTCTCGTCGCCTCCAAGCTCAAGGAGCGCCTGCACCGGCCGGTCATCGCCTGCGCGCCCGCCGACGAGGACGGCCTGGAGATCAAGGCCTCGGGCCGCTCCATTGCCGGCTTCCATCTGCGCGACGCGCTGGCCGAGGTCGACGCGCGCCATCCGGGCCTGCTCACGCGTTTCGGCGGTCACGCCATGGCCGCAGGCCTGAGCCTGCCGGCCGCGCGCCTGGCCGAGTTCGCCGCGGCCTTCGACGCGGTCACGCGGCGCCGGCTCGATACGCGGCTGCTCGATCCGGTGCTGCAGACCGACGGCTGCCTCGCCGCGCAGGACTACGATCTGGAGCTCGCGCGCCAGCTGCGTTATGCCGGGCCCTGGGGCCAGGCATTCCCGGAGCCGCTGTTCGACGACGAATTCCGCGTGCTGGATTGGAAGCGCATGGGCGAGACCCATCTGCGCCTGACCTTGCAGCATGCCCAGCGGCGCGAGCCGCTGGAGGCGGTCATGTTCGGCGGCTATGCGGGCACGCCGCCGCCGGCGCGGCTGCGCGCGGCCTTCGAGCTGGTCATCGACGACTGGAACGGCCGCGAGCGGCTGCGCCTGCTGCTGCGCCATGTCGAGGCGCTCTAGCGCCGCGCCCGCGTGGCCGGCGGCGGCGCGGATTTGCTATGCTGCCGCTCTTTTTCCATGCAGAAGCCGTCCACGCCATGATCGAGACGAATCCGATCGCAGCGCGCATCGTTGACCTTCAGGGTCGGGTGCAGTCGCTTAGGGGGTATCTTTGACTACGAGACCAAAGCCGAACGTCTCGAAGAAGTAAGTCGCGAACTGGAAAGTCCGACCGTCTGGGACAACCCGCAACGGGCCCAGGACCTGGGCAAGGAACGCGCCCAGCTCGAAAAGATCGTGCATGGCATCAAGAGCCTGATCGAGGGTCTGGACGGTGCCGCCGAACTGCTCGACATGGCCGTGGCCGAGGCCGACGAAGGCACCGCGCTGGCGGTCGCCGATGACGTCGAAGGCCTGGCCGGCAAGGTCGACAAGCTCGAATTCCAGCGCATGTTCTCCGGCAAGATGGACGCCGCCAACGCGTTCGTCGACGTGCAGGCCGGCGCCGGCGGCACCGAGGCGCAGGACTGGGCCGAGATGCTGCTGCGCATGTATCTGCGCTGGTGCGAGAGCAAGGGCTGGAAGGCCGAGCTGCTGGAAGTCTCCGCGGGCGACGTCGCCGGCATCAAGAGCGCGACGTTCCGCGTCGAAGGCGACTACGCCTACGGCTGGCTCAAGACCGAGATCGGCGTGCACCGTCTCGTCCGAAAATCGCCGTTCGATTCGGACAACCGCCGCCATACCTCGTTCTCGTCGATCTTCGTGTCGCCCGAAGTGGACGACGACATCGACATCGAGGTGAATCCGGCCGACCTCAAGACCGATGTCTACCGTTCCTCGGGCGCCGGCGGCCAGCACGTGAACAAGACCGAATCGGCCGTGCGCATCACGCACGTGCCCAGCGGCGTGGTCGTGGCCTGCCAGACCGAGCGTTCGCAGCACGCCAATCGCGACCGCGCGATGAAGATGCTCAAGGCCAAGCTGTACGAGATCGAGATACAGAAGCGCAATGCCGAGAAGGACGCGCTGGAAGCGACGAAGTCCGACATCGGCTGGGGCAGCCAGATCCGCTCCTACGTGCTCGACCAGTCGCGCATCAAGGATCTGCGCACGGGTGTGGAACGCACCGATACGCAGAAGGTGCTCGACGGCGATCTCGACGAGTACATCGAGGCCAGCCTCAAGCTCGGCCTGGAAGCCGGCTCCAAGCGCGCCGACGCGTAAGGCGCATCGCCACAGGAGGGAAAGGGAATGCCCATCAAGCGAGTGCTGATCGCCGCCGTGCTGGCGGCGATCCTGGTTCCCGCGGCGGATGCGCGCAAGTCGGCGCCGGCGCCGTCGGATCTCGTCGCCGCGGCCCAGGCCCAGGTGGAGCAGGGCACGGCCGATCCGGTGCGCGACCTGCAGCCGCTGCTGGACGGACTGGCAGCGGCCAGTGACGACGGCGCGAAGCAGAAATTCGTCGATGCGATCGAAGAGATCGGCGCCGCCGACGGTACCAGTCCGGCCGCAGTCAAGGCCTGGCTGCTCGAACACGCGCCGCCGCTGCTGCTCGACGTCGCGCGCAGCCAGGCCGGCTGGAGCCTGCGCGGCGATGCGCTGATGGCGCTGCGGGCACTCGATGCGCCCGATGCCGTGCTCGATGAGGCCATCGCGATCGCGCGCGCCGACACCAGCGAGAGCAAGAGCTATATCCGCAGCCGCGGCGCGCTGCTGGAAGACTGGAAGGACAACCGCACGCGCGGCGGCGCCGCATCGACCGCGGCGCGGCCGTCCGACGCGCAGGCCGAGCAGCACGCGCTGGAACTGCTGCGCTCGCGCAGCGTCGGGGTGTCCAGCGATTCGCTGACCGACGCGATCGGCAAGAGCCGCGCCGACGTGGTCGAAGCACTGCTCGACGCCGGCGTGGACGTGAACGGGCCGGGCCGCGCAGGCATGCGCGCGTTCGACAGCGGGCTGATGGTCGCCTGCGCGAACAACAACCATCCGACCCTGCAGCTCGAAACCCTCGACGTGCTGTTCAGGCGCGGCGTGAACCTGGGCGCCAAGGATGAACGCGGCAACACCGTGCTGATGACGGCCGTGCAGTCCTGTCCGCTGGCCGTCGTCGAAAAGCTCGTCGCCGGCGGCGCCGAAGTCGATCCGGTCAACGCCCAGCAGTTCACGCCGCTGAAGCTGGCGCTGGTCAGCGGTCACTGGGACATTGCCGACTTCCTCGCCGGCAAGGGCGCGCGCATCAGCGCGCGTGAAGCCGATCAGCTGTTCTTCGAAAAACCGCAGGATCCGGCCCAGCTCGCCGTGCTCAAGCGCGCGATCAGGCCGGGCAAGTGAACCGGCGCGGCGCCGGGGGCGGCGTTGCTGCGGTCAAGGAAGCGCTCATGCGAAACGGAAAAGTGTTCATCCTCGCGGTGCTGGCCGCATTCTCGGCGGCAGCCGTCGCCGGGGACGCGGCGCGGCCGCGCATGACGCGCGAGCGCGCCGAGCAGATCATGGCCGACGACGGTACGGCCGTGCTGCAGGACAACCTGCCGGTCAACCTCATGAATGCGAAGGTCGACGTCGTCGAGGCGCTGCTCGTGCTCGGCCTCGATCCGAACGGCAAGCTCGAACAGACGCCGCAGACGCCGCTGGAATTCGCGGTCAGCGCCTGCATGGACAAGCGCAACGCCGAGGCCGACGTGCTCGCGACGATAGCCGTGCTGCTGCGCGAAGGCGCGCGGCCCAACGAGGCGGGCATGCTCGGCGCGCCGCTGATCCTGGCCGCGCAGCAGTGCGGACCGGCCGTGGCCAGGCAACTGATCGCCGGCGGTGCGAAGCTCGACGCGCGTACGCCGCAGGGCTTCACGCCGCTGTCGATGGCGCTGATCGTCGGCAATTACGACACGGCCGAGGCGCTGGTCGACGCCGGCGCGACGCTGTCGGCCGAGGCGGCCGGCAAGCTGCGCGAAGGCGCCGACGGCAACGAACGGCTTATGTCATTGGTAAAGCGCGCAACGGCCAAGTAAGTTGCGCGGAGTTGGACCGCAGCGCGAACGGAACGGGAAACGAAGGCAAATGAACAGCGAAACCACGGGCATGCCGTCGGCGGCAGACAGCAACCTCGACACGGCCGTTGCCGTCGACGAGAACCGGCTCATCGCCGAACGCCGCGAGAAACTGCGCGCCCTGCGTGCGGCCGGCATCGCGTTTCCGAACGATTTCGTGCCCGATGCGTTCGCCGGCGATCTGCAGGCCGAGTTCGCCGACAAGGACCAGTGGACCGCCGAAGCCATCGAGGCGCTGGGGCGCCGCGTGCGCGTGGCCGGCCGTCTGCTGGCCAAGCGCCAGATGGGCAAGGCCAGCTTCGCCCAGGTGCAGGACATGTCGGCACGGCTGCAGCTGTTCCTGCAGCAGGCCGCACTGGGCGAGGATGCCTATGCGGCGTTCAAGGGCTGGGACGTCGGCGACATCATCGGCGCCGAAGGCGTGCTGACCCGCACGAAGACCGGCGAGCTGTCGGTCAAGGTGGACAGGCTGCGCCTGCTGACCAAGTCGCTGCGTCCGCTGCCGGACAAGTGGCACGGCCTGGCCGACGTCGAGCAGCGCTATCGCCAGCGCTACGTCGACCTCGTCGTGACCGAGGAAGCGCGCCGCGTGTTCAAGCTGCGCTCGGCCGTGATCGGCCGCATCCGCCAGTGGCTCGAAGATCCGTCGCGCCGCTTCATGGAAGTCGAGACGCCGATGATGCACGTGATCCCGGGCGGCGCGACCGCGCGGCCGTTCGTGACCCATCACAACGCGCTCGACCTGCAGCTGTATCTGCGCGTCGCGCCGGAGCTGTATCTCAAGCGCCTCGTCGTCGGCGGCTTCGACCGCGTCTACGAGATCAACCGCAACTTCCGCAACGAGGGCGTGTCCACGCGGCACAACCCCGAATTCACGATGCTGGAGCTGTACCAGGCCTACGCGACCTACAACGAGATCATGGACCTGACCGAGGCGCTGATCCGCGATGTGGCGCAGGCCACGCTCGGCACGACCGCGCTGACCTGGGAAGGCCGTGCGATCGACGTCGGCCCGGCGTTCAGGCGCTGGCCGATGGAGCAGGCCGTGCGCGAACTCAACCCCGAGATTCCGGCGCAGGATCTGCGCGACCGCGACGCGCTCGCCGCGCATTGCGCGCGCAAGGGCATCCACGTCAAGCCGTCCTACGGCTGGGGCAAGCTGCTGCTGGAACTGTTCGAGGCCACGGTCGAGCCGACCCTGGTGCAGCCGACCTTCATCACGCAGTACCCGACCGAGGTCTCGCCGCTGGCGCGCGAGAACGACGCCGATCCGGGCATCACCGACCGTTTCGAGCTGTTCATCGGCGGCAAGGAAATCGCGAACGGTTTTTCCGAGCTCAACGATCCGGAGGACCAGGCTGCGCGCTTCCAGGCCCAGGTCGCGGCCAAGGACTCGGGCGACGACGAAGCCATGCATTTCGACCACGACTACATCCGCGCGCTCGAATACGGCCTGCCGCCGACCGGCGGTCTCGGCATCGGCATCGACCGGCTCGTGATGCTGCTGGCCGATGCGGCCTCGATCCGCGACGTGCTGCTGTTTCCGTACATGCGTCCCGAAGCCTGAGCGACATGACCGCGCTGGGCGGCGCCGCGTCGGTCAGCGTCGCCGGCCTCGCCGGCTTTCTCGCACTGCAGGGCGCCGATACCAGCCTGGGGCTGGCCTGGGCCGGTCTGGTCATCGCGGCCGCCGTGGCGCTGTGGCGCGATGCGATCGACCTGTCGCGTCCGCCCGATGCGCTGGAATGGTCGCTGCTCGCCTTGCTGCTGGCGGCGCTGATCGCCGCGCTGCTCGGCCTCGATCCGCGGCGTTCGCTGTCCCTGAGCGTGCCGCTGCTGGCCGCCGTACCGCTGTGGTTCCTGCTCGTGCGCAGCGATTGCGGAGCGGCCATGCCGCGGCTCGTGGCGCCGGCCCTCGGCGTGGCGGCGCTCGTGCAGGTGGGCTTGGTACTGGCCGCGGCCTGGCGCGATCCGGGCGCCGACGCCTCGGCCTGGATACGGCTCAGCGGCGCAGGCTGGCTGGTCGTGCCCAACGACCTGGCCTGGATCGCCTGCCTGCTGCCGTTCCTGCGCGGGTCAGCCGGCCCCTGGGCGGAGCGGGGCGCGGCCGCTGCGCTGCTGGCGCTGGCGCTGTGGCTGCATTCGCTGACCCTGCTCGGCGCCACGCTGTTCGCGCTGCTGGCCCATGCCTTGCTGCGCCGCGGCTGGCCGCTGTTCTCGCTGCGGTTGCTGATTCCGGCGGCGGTCGTGCTGCTGGCCGGGCTGCTGCTCGCCGCGCTGTGGGCGCCGTCGATGCTGGCGCGATTGCAGCTGTGGGCAGCCGCACTGCAGGTCTTCGTCGATCATCCGTTGGGGGCTGGTCCGCACAATTTCGTCCTGGCCTACCGGGAGGCATCGGCCGTGCCGGCCGAGGTGCTGGTCGATCCGCGCCGCACGCCGTGGCCGCACAGCCTGCCGCTGGAGGTGCTGGCGGAACTCGGCGTGGCCGGAATGCTCGCGCTGCTCGCCGTGGCCGCGACGTTGCGCCGCCGCGCGGCGTCGCTGTGCCGGGCGGACCGGCCGATGGCCTGTGCGACAGCGGCTGCGCTGCTGGTTTTCGCGCTGATCGCGATCACGGAATCCAGCTTTTTACGATTATGGGTATGGACCTTGGGAACGCTGTTGTCAGGTCTGCTCGCGCGGCAATCCGGCACTACATCCACTGATCAGGGGCAATGATGAAATCCACAGCAGCCAACGGCGGCCTGCGCCGTCTTCTGTTCGCCGGCGGCCTCGCCGCCACCGGCGCCGCGGCGGTGCTGTCGCCGGACTGGAGCGCGGCGCTGAAGGCGCAGGGGTACTACGGCAACGTCGATCTGAGCGTCACCGCCGTCAATACCTCGCCGGGGCTGCGGCCGGGGCAGACCTTCGGACTGATCGTCTCCGTGCGCAATCAGGGGCCGGACACGGCCCATCGCGTGCGCACGGTCGCCACGGCGCAGCAGCTGAGGTATGTCGGCACCAGCAGCGGCCCCTGCGATGGCCCGCAATATCCGCAGTGCGCGC
The DNA here is from genome assembly GCA_001725155.1 of Lysobacteraceae bacterium SCN 69-320. GTDB lineage: Bacteria > Pseudomonadota > Gammaproteobacteria > Xanthomonadales > Rhodanobacteraceae > Tahibacter. Next base: position 400,887 of record MEFP01000006.1, read on the forward strand.
TGGCGGCCAGTCTGGATGCCGGGTCCACGGCAACCTACGTGCTGGCCATGGAAGTGCCCGTCGATGCGCGCAACCATGCGCAGTTCTCCGTCAGCGCCATGGCCGACGACAACGAGATCGCGCCCGGCGACGAAATCGCGCTGCTGAAGCTGCCGATCGAAGTGCCGCTGGATCTGCGCAGCGACATCGCCTGCGCACGTGCCGGCACCGCGGGCGAACGTTCCGTCGTTCGCTGCAGCATCCGCTTCCTCAACAACGGCACTTTCGCCGCACGCCTGCCGCGCCTGCAGGCCAGCGTCGCGATGGCGGCGCCGTCGCCGCTGAGCTGGAGCTGCGAAGCTTCCCAGCCGTCGCTGTGCGCAGGTGCCACCGCGCAGGGCAATGGTTATGCGGTGTCGCCGGCGATGCTGCCGATCGGCAATTGGGTGACGTTCTTCGTCGAGACCCTGCCGCGCGGCGCCGCGCCGGTCATCACCCTGGATGCGGATGCCCGCCTGAATCCGGCCATGGGCGAAACCGATCTCGTGCCCGGCAACAACCACAGCGTGCTGCCGTTCGAACCCGGGCTGTTCGTCGACGGCTTCGAACCGGCAGGCTGAGCGCCGGCTGCGATACCGGTCCGGGCTTAACGCAGCGAGCGCAGGGCAATCCGCTAGAATGCGGATTCCCTGCGCCTGTCCGTCCCTGCGGCGGTAGTGCGGGTTCCACTCCCGCCTCACCGGCATGGTGGCGTCCTGCCGCCGTGCAGCGGATTGCGAAAGGACCAGAACGATGTGGTACGTGATCGAAGGAACGGACGTCGCCGGCTCGCTCACCCGGCGGCTGCAGGCGCGCCCCGCGCATCTGGCGCGGCTGACGGCGCTCAAGGATGCCGGCCGCCTGCTGCTGGCCGGACCGTTCCCGGCCATCGACGCGGCCGATCCCGGCGAAGCCGGTTTCAGCGGCAGTCTGATCGTCGCCGAGTTCGACGATCTCGCCGCAGCCCAGGCCTGGGCCGCGGCCGATCCCTATGTCGACGCCGGCGTCTATGCCCGCGTCGAGGTGCGCCCGTTCAGGAAGGTGCTGCCGTGAGCGAGCGCCTGGAGCGCATCCGCGCGGCGCTGCAGAGCCTGCAGCCGCAACAGCTGGAACTCATCGACGAAAGCCACAAGCATGCCGGCCACGAAGGCGCGCGCGACGGCCGCGGACATTTCCGCGTACGCATCGTCGCGGCGCAGTTCGCCGGCGTCGCGCCGCTGGCGCGCCACCGCCAGGTCTATGCCGCGCTCGGCGACCTGATGCAGACCGACATCCATGCGCTCGCGATCGACGCGCGTGCGCCGCAAGAAGCCTGAGGAGACCTGTCCATGCGTAGAGTCCTGCCCCTGCTGATCCTCGCGACCCTGGCCGGTTGTTCCGGTGGCGCCGGCAAGGCGCCGGCAGTCCAGTACACCAGCGGCGAGCCGGCCCTGCGCGTCAACGACCAGCCGGTCTCCGCGGCGCTGCTGACGGAGGTCGCGCGCGGCCGCGGCCTGGATCTGAACAATCCCGAGCAGCGCCTGCGCGCGATCAAGGAACTGTCCGACTACGTGCTGCTGGCGACGGTCGCCCACAAGCAGAACATGAGCGACGATCCGGCCTTCGGTGCCATCGTCGAGGCGCAGCGCCTGCAAGGCGTCGCCAATGCGACCCTGGACCATTACGCGCGCACGCATCCGATCAGCGAGGCCGCGCTCAAGGCCGAATACGACGCCCAGGTGGCCAAGGCCGGCAGCGAGTCCTACGACTTCGCCCAGATGCTGTTCGACAACGAAACCGAAGCGCTCAAGGCCAGCGAGGAACTGCTGGCCGGCAAGGACTGGGCGGCGGTCTACGCGCAATGGCAGGGCAAGGCCAAGCAGGCCCGCGAATTCCAGGACGTGCGCCTGGTGCAGCTGCCGGCGCCCGAACTCGTCGAAGCGCTGAAGAAGCTCAAGGCCGGCGATTCCACGAAGGTGCCGGTGAAATCCCAGTTCGGCTGGCACCTGCTGCATCTGAGCGCGACCAAGCCGGTCACGCCGCCGGCCTTCGATTCGATCCGCGCCGAGCTGCAGAAGCACATGCTCGCGCGCCAGGGTGATCAGTGGATGGAAAAGCTGCGCGGCGAAGCCGTGATTCTCGATCTGAAGGCGCCGGCCAAGGGCGAGGCGCCGGCGAAGTAGGGGCGCCGGTCTGGTCCGACAGCAGGATCCACGGACTTTAGCCGGCACCGTCTGCATTGCTTTTCGAACGTGAACGCCTTGCCCTCCGTGGTGTTCGGGGTGAGGCGGAGAAGGAGGTGTCATCGTGGGTTTGAGCCTGTCTGTCGGGATCTTCGCGGACCTTGAAGAAGACGACCCCGAGGCGGCGGAAGACTTTGCGGAATACTTCGCGTTTGTCGGAACTCTGCTGGAAGGAGCTGGACTGCCCAAACATGTCGAGCCATCGAAGGGCGAAGCATGGGGCGCGCAGATGTATGGGTATTCCGGGCTGCATTACCTCCGGCGCATAGCGGCACATCTGGATGCCGGATTGCCGCTGCCGCCTCCGGGCAATGACAATAGTTCGGGTGACCCCGTCCTCAAAGCCTATTTCGCCGATGTGCTCGGCCAGAAGCCGGGATGGGTGCAGCGGCTGTTCAAGAACCAGCACCGCTTTGCAAGGTCTTTCGATCACCTCATCGTGCACAGCGACGCGGAGGGGTTTTATCTTCCGCAGAATTTTGACCAAGTGCTTTTCGCTGACGACAAGAAGCTTCCTGGCGGGATGCTCGGCTCGGTGCCGAGGCTGCTCGCTGAACTCGAGCGTCTCGCTGCGGCTCTTGGCATCCCGGAGGGGTTGCATTCCCAGTCGGAAAAGCTGTGGGAGGCTGCAGACTCGCAAGGGGAAGGCGACGTACTGTGGCAGCGATACGGAATCGAAAGTTATTCGTGTGTCGTTCTTCGGCAGGCCTGCCACAAGAGCTTGGCTTCAGGCGCGGCAATTGTCTTCTGCTAGCCATCCTTCCAACGAAACAGGCATCAGCACCCTATGCAGACTCCGCGTCGCGATGAGCGAAGTGCGGGTATTTCCAGCTGCCGCCGTGCATGCCAGGGACATCAGCATCGGTCTGCTGCATATTGCAGTGGTGCCCTCGGAAACGGCGGACTAACGGGCCGTGTTGCTGCCGCAGCGTTGTTCCGAGCGGCGCCGTGATGTTGCGGTTCGTTGCGCTCACCGCAACCTACCGGTACCTGGGTTTCAGAAATCCAGCTCCAGCGCCGCGCAGAGGTAGTCGACCATCGGCGCCAGGCGCTTGTAGGTGTCGATGAGCCAGGGCTTGAATTCGGCCGAGGTCGCGAGCTTGTCGTCGAAGGCGGCCGAAGCGACGAAGTCCTTGCGGCGTATGTCGGCGATCAGTTCGTGATCCGGATCGAAGCCGCGCGGCGGCCGCGTCAGGGTTTCGCCGCCCGGCGTCAGGTGCTCGCGGAATGCCTTGCTCTGCGTGGCCTTCTTCCAGGCGGCCGGGTTGTCGGCGAGAAATTCGCGGATCTTTTTCAACGCGTCGGACTGCGGATGCCAGATGCCGCCGCCGGCGAAGCAACCGCCGGGCTGCAGGTGCAGATAGAACACCGGCGCTTCTATGCCTCTGCTGCGCTCGTGAAACAGGCGCGCGCCGGCCCAGGTCTTGTACGGGGTCTTGTCGTTGGAGAAGCGCGTGTCGCGGTGCTGGCGAAACAGCGAGCCGCCCTGGCTGCGCGTGTCGGCGCGATAGTGCGGACTGATCCGGGCCAGCGGCGCCTGCAGTTCGCCGAGCAGGTTCAGGAACGGCGTGCGCAGCTGTTCCTCGTAGCGCGCCTTGTTGGCCAGAAACCATTCGCGGTTGTTGTTGCGCGCGAGGTCGCGCAGGAAGCCGAAGGTCGCGGGTGTGAAGCAGGCGCTCATGCGTTTCTCGAATGACAGTCGGACAGGTCGGGCTGCGGCTCCGGTCGGCGCGTACGTGCTGGTCCGCCGCAGAGCTGCGTCGCCGGATTATGCGGGGATATGGGCGGCGGCGCAGTCGGGCAGGGGCGCGGCGCGGTCGCCGCTGCGGACATTCCGCGGTGTTCAGGCCAGTTCGCGCCGCCGCTCCAGGCCGTAGGCCTGCAGAGCGTCGAGCAGCGCGCCCGACGTGGCCTGGGCCGGATCCTGGCGCAAGGTGTCGATCATTGCGAAATACTCGTCGAAGGTCAGGCCGGTCAGCTCGGTCTTGCGCTCCAGACGTTCGCGGCAGAATGCCTGCCAGCGTGTGGTCTCCTCGGCATTGAGCAGTTCGGGCCAGTTGCGCGCCCGGTAGCGCCAGAGCAGTTCCGGCAGGCGCGCGTCGCGGAACGCGAACGCCTGCTGGCCCAGACGCTCCGGCGGCGTGGCGCGGACTTCACGCAGCAGGCGCCGGTCGGCATCGTTGAGAAAACCGCTGTACAGAGCCAGTTCCGGATCGGGCAGGGCGGCTTCTTCGGCGCGCGCGAACACGCGCTGCAGTTTCGCCGCAAGGCCGGCTGCGCCGTCGAGGCGACGCAGATGCGTCAGTCCGCGCTCCACGTCCAGGCCGATGCGCGCGAGGTCGACGCCGGCCAGCACCGACAGCGGCGCCAGCGCCGGCGAGCGGTTTGCATGCACGAGCTTCAGCGGGATGCGTTGGACGTCTTCCGGCAGATCGGCGCGTGCGCTGAATACACGCTCGGCGATCGCGTCGGCGTCGAGTTCCAGCAGCGGCGTCGGATCCGCGTCGAGGTCATAGACGATGACCGCGTTCGGCTGGGTCGCGTGTACGGCCAGCGGCGCGACCAGCGCGAGACAGCCGCGGCTGGCGGGAAAGCGCGAGGACACATGCAGTACCGGCGTGCGCCGGGCCACGTCGAGCAGTTCGAACGCACGCTGCTTGCGACGCAGCGCGAAATAGAAATCGAACAGCCGCGGCTGACGCGCACGCAGCAGCCGCGCCAGGCCGATCAGTGCATGCACGTCCGACAAGGCGTCGTGGGCGCGCTCCTGCTGCAGCCGGTTCGCGCGGGCCAGATCCTCGAGCCGGAAGCTCGGCGTGCCGTCCTCGCGCCGGGGCCACTCTACTCCCTGCGGGCGCAGCGCATAGGTCATGCGCACGAGGTCGATCAGATCCCAGCGCGAGTTGCCGTTCTCCCATTCGCGCGCATACGGCTCGTAGAAGTTGCGATAGAGCAGATGACGGGTGAACTCGTCGTCGAAGCGCAGCGAGTTGTAGCCCACGGTGCAGGTGCCCGGCGCCGCCATTTCCTCATGCACGCGCGCGGCGAAGCCGGCCTCATTGATTCCGTCGCGCTGCAGTTGCTGCGGCGTGATGCCGGTGATCAGCGCGGCCTGCGGATGCGGCAGTACATCCGGCGCCGGCGCGCAGAACAGCTCGATCGGCTCGCCGACGGGTTCCAGCTCGTCGGTCGTGCGTTGCGCGGCGAACTGGCAAGGGCGGTCGCGCCGCGGATCGGCGCCCGTGGTTTCGTAGTCGTGCCAGAGAAAAGTAGGTCGGGTCATGCGGTCCGCAGCCTGGTCGAACCTGCCGATGATGCCGAACCCGCGATGCAGCGGCCAGCGCTGCGGCCGTGTTCCGCGGCTTGACACCGCTCGTTGGTCCATGCTTGGCGAAAGGCGGCGGTGTGTCGACCCATTTTTGCGAACGCGACATCTACACGTATTCCGAACGGGATTCGGATCAACCCGAAGCGTTTTCGCTTCGTCGCGAACGCTGAGATTCGCTGAGGGGATTCTGCGGCCGGCTACGTCATGACAAGTGGACAAGAGGCGGACGAGAGATTTTTTTTTCGAGACCTTGAGCCGTTGCGGTGCGATTTTCCGAGCGCATTGTTCCAGGTCACTGAATAGTGCCGCGTTGATTGTCGAGGCATTGTTTTTTTGCGAACCGGTCGGCGGATCAGCAATTTTTTTTCGCTATCCCGGGAAGAAAAAAATCTTTGTGTTGCTGCTGGGTTATGCGGTTTGTCTAGGTTTCATTGGGCATATATGCAGGATTTACACTGTTTCGGAATTAGCTCTTGAACTGTAATATCCATATACTTACAGTTCATCCCGAGTCGGAATGCCTTCGGCGATCCGCTCGGATTGTTCCAATAGCGCCCGCGGCCCGCGTGGGCGGCGGCGGAGTCCCGGGGGGGAATCCGCCGGCCGGCAGGTTCGGTATTCCGTATCTGAGGCGTTTGGAATAAAGCAACTTGTGCATACGATGATCGCGGCGCTTGCAGGCCGCGGCATTGGGAGTTTTGCGACTGTAGGCTTTGCTCGGCCGAGTTTCTTCGTGGTTGCGTGGTTCTCGCTGGCTCAGTCCGTAGTGGCACGAATGATCGGGGCACGGTCGCGCAGGGAAGGCGCGGCAATCCCCGAGGACGGCTGCCGGCCCGCCGGCGGGCCAGTTGACAACTTCGGTCCGCATCGGCGCCAGCGGCGCAGGTGCGGCGTAGGGGGAACGGGTGCAAGCATTGTTGGTTGAGAACCTGCGCAAGTCGTTCGGCAAGGGCGAGCGCGTGGTGAATGACGTGTCGTTCAACGTGAGCGCAGGCGAGGTCTTCGCGTTCCTCGGCCCCAACGGCGCCGGCAAGACGACGACGATCAAGATGGTGGCGGGGCTGCTGGTGCCGGATACCGGCGCCGTGCGCATCGACGGCCTGGACCCGCATCGCGACGCACGTGCGATGACACGCCTGGGGTCGGTGCTCGAAGGCAACCGCAATCTCTACTGGCGCATGACGGCGTTCGAGAACCTGCGCTACTTCGGTGTGCACAAGGGCATGTCGATGAAGGCTGCCGGCATCGCCGCGAACGCGCTGCTGGAGCGCTTCGGCCTCGCCGCGCGGCGCGACGCCCAGGTGCGCAATCTTTCGCGCGGTACGCAGCAGAAGCTCGCGATCGCCGTGACCCTGATGCATCAGCCCAAGGTGCTCGTGCTCGACGAGCCCACGCTGGGCCTGGACGTGGCGGCCTCGCTGCAGGTCATGGAAATCATCCGCGAGCTGCGCGCGCAGGGCATGGCCATCGTGCTGACCACCCACCAGCTCGACGTGGCCGAGGATCTCTGCGACCGCGTCGCGATCATCCGCGAGGGGCGCATCATCAAGGAGGCGAGCAAGGCCGAACTGATCCGCGAGTTCTCGCCGGACGGCTACGAGATCGAACTGGCCGAACAGCTCTGCGATTCGCGCCGCGACATCCTGCTCGCCGACTTCGGCGCGCGCATCGAGCTGGGCAAGGTTCACCTGCCCGGCAGCGTCGACCGTCTCTACGCCGCGCTCGACGTGATCAAGCCGCTGCCGGTGCATTCGCTGGGCCGATCCCGCGTCGACTTCGCCGAAATCTTCCTGCGTCTGACTGCGGAGCAGAAAAGTGCTTAGCCTCATCAGTGTCGAATTCCGCCGCATCATCGCGCTGACCTTGCGCTATCCGGCGAACTTCATCAGCAGCCTGTTCATCAGCACGCTGATGTTCTACGGCCTGTTCATGGGCGCCCAGTACCTGTCCAACCAGCAGGTGTTCGGCAAGAACCTCGACGCGATGATCGTCGGCTACGCCGCCTGGGTGCTGGCCACCAAGGGGCTGAACAAGACGCCGATGGCGATCCAGAACGAAGCCGACACCGGCGTGCTGGAGAGCATCTTCCTGTCCTCGTACAACAAGAGCGTCATCTTCCTCGCGCGGGCGCTGTCGGAAAGCCTCGTCGACATCGTCCTGATCGTGATCATGGTCGGTGTGCTGGTGTGGATTACCGGCAGCCAGGTCGAGTTTCCGCTCGCGCTCGCGCTGCCGACGGCGACCCTGGTGCTGGCCGCGGTGGGGCTGGGCATGACCATGGGCGCGCTTGCGCTGCAGGTCAAACGCGTCGGCGCGATGCTGCCCTCGCTGCAGATGATGCTGCTGCTGCTGATGTTCACGCCGTTCGAAACCTGGACCACGGGCCTGGCTTCCGGCCTGGCCTCGCTCGCGATGTGGCTGCCCATGGTGCCCAGCGTGCTGCTGCTGCGCGAGCTGATGGCCTACGGCCATCCGTTCGATCCGACGCTGGCGCTCAAGGCCGTCGCCAACGGCGTCGGCTACGTCGCGCTGAGCATGGTGATTTTCAACTTGATGGCGAAGCGGGTCAGGTCCAAGGGACTGCTCGCCGGTTACTGAGGAAGGCAAGCATGGCAAAGACGATGGGAATCTACTGCAAGGCCTACCAGCTCAAGCAGCTGCGCGCCTTCGATCGCTGGAGCGAGAACCGTGCCGCCGCGCGGCCCGAGGGCGAGGACGACGCGCCGCGCGTACTGGGCGACGAAGACGTCGTCTACGTGCAGGAAAACTACGTGGTCACCGACGGCATCTTCAAGGACGAACACGTGATCTTCGACGCGGTCGACGAAGCCTGGGTGAATTTCTGCCGCGGTCCGCTGCAATTCGCCATTCCCGACGACGTCGTGCGCGCCAACCAGGCCGCCTGAGCCCACGGAGTTCCGCACCATGGTCGATGTAGTCGAATTTCTGAGCAGCGGCGACCATCCGGTCGAGCTGTCGCGCTATGCCAGCGCAGGCGAACTGCAGTCGCGCATCGAGCGCGGCTACGTGCTGGTCAAGTTCACCGATACCCGCGGCGGCACCGAACTCGGCGTGCGCCTGGACAAGTCGCGCTGTGCGATCGACGGCGCCGATTTCGACAAGGCCGCCGGCCGCGTGCGCCTGCTCGGCACGCTGACCCTGGATTTCGTCGATGTCGAATGCGAAGTCGACATCGACGTCGCCTCGCTGGCGGGGCAGGGCCGCATCCGCGTGCTCGATGCCGCTGCCGCCACTCACCACTGAAACGCGCTCAACCCTGAGGAGCACTGATCATGTCCGACGATATCGACAACCGTATCTACAAGGTCGTCGTCAACCACGAAGAACAGTATTCGATCTGGCCCGACGGCCGCGAGAACGCGCTGGGCTGGCGCGACGCGGGCAAGGTCGGCACCAAGGAAGAATGCCTGGCCTACATCAAGGAAGTGTGGACCGACATGCGTCCGCTGAGCCTGCGCAACAAGATGCAGGCCGCCGGCTTCTGACGGTGCGCGTCGCCGGCGTCTGATCCCGGCGCGACGATCCGCAGCGCACGTTTCGCGATCACGACATCGTCCGCGAGGGCGAGCGGTGTTGCTTTGCCCAAATTCCGGCCTGCCGGCCCGAGGAGAGGGAAGTCATGAACAAGCCCGACTGGTTCCTGTTTCCGCGCAGACTCGCGCGTCCCAGCCTGAGATTGCTGTGCTTTCCGTATGCGGGCTCCGGCGCAAGCCTGCCGGTGTTCCGCGACTGGGCGAAAGCCATGCCCGATGGGGTCGAGGTCGCGGTGCTGGAACTGCCCGGGCGCGGCAAGCGTTTCGGCGAGCCGCTGATCGGCAGCCTGTTGCCGCTGGCCGATCGGATTGCTGCGGAAGTGTCGCAGATGAGCGCGGTTCCATTTGTGATATTTGGTCACAGCATCGGTGCGCTGATCGGATACGAAGTCGTGCGCAGCCTGATCGCGCGCCGCGCCGCGCTGCCGGAGCTGCTGATCGCCTCGGGCAAACGCGCGCCGCACGCGCCGCATCCGCAACGGCTGCACGATCTGCCGGCGCCCGAGCTGATCGCCGCGCTCAAGGACTACAACGGCACGCCTGACGAAGTGCTGCGCAGCCCCGAGCTCATGGATCTGTTCCTGCCGATCCTGCGCGCCGATTTCTCCCTCGCCGAGACTTACGCGCACGCGCACACCGCGAGCTTCGGCGTACCGATCCATGCGATGGGCGGCACCGGCGACAGCGGCGTGCCCGAGGCGCTGCTGCGCGAGTGGGGCCGGCACACGCACGGCGGCTTCGTCAGCGAGATGTATCCCGGCGATCACTTCTTCATCCAGGGCGAGGCCCGTCAGCAGGTGCTGCAGCGCGTGTTGCAGCTGGTGCGGGCGCGCCTGCCCGGCGTGGAGCGGCTGCGCGAAGTCAGCGCGGCCTGAACGCAGCGGCGGCGCGGGTGCGTCGCCGCGCCGCCGCATCCTGCGGCGGCCGCACACGGCAGCAACGAGCAGGAACAGGCATGGCCAGGAAATCCGCAAGCGGCAGCACGGCAAAGAGCATCGTCCGGCGCGACGTCGCCAATCTCGTGGAGATGCTGCGGCGCCGCGCGCACGACAGCGACGGCAAGCTCGCCGTCGGTTTTCTCGACGCGGACGAGCGCCTCGCGCAGCAGATCCACTTCGCCGGCCTGGACCGGCGCGCGCGCGCGATCGGTGCCTGGATCGCCGCACGCTGCCATCGCGGCGCCCGTGTGCTGCTGCTGTTTCCGACCGGTGTCGGCTATATCGAGGCGTTCTTCGGCTGCGTGTTCGCCGGTGCGATCGCCGTGCCGCTGTTTCCGCCGCACGCGAAGAGCTTCAAGGCCGCGCGCCTGAACAACGTGCTGGCCGACAGCGCGGCTGAACTCGTGCTGGCGCCCGCCGCGGAACTCGACAACGCGCGCGCGTGGCTGGCTCAGGCCGGCCGCGACCTGCCCGTGCATGCGCTGGAGGAGATCGACGACGCGCAGGCCGAGTCGTGGCAGGACCCGCAGCCGGCCGCCGACGACATCGTGTTCCTGCAGTACACCTCCGGCTCGACCAACGCGCCGAAGGGCGTGATGGTCAGCCATGCCAACCTGCTGCACAACTTCCGCCTGATGGCCGGACGCTTCGCGCTCGACGAGCATTCCGTCGTCGTGTCGTGGCTGCCGATCTTCCACGACCTCGGCATGGTCGGGAACAACCTGCTCGCGGTCTATCTCGGCGCGAGCCAGTACCTCATGGTCGCGCAGGAGTTCGTCAAGAAGCCCGGCGCCTGGCTGCGCGCGATCAGCACCTATCGCGGCGTGCTCGCGATGGCGCCGAACTTCGCCTACCGGCTCTGCTCGCGGCGTGTGGATGCTGCCGAAAAGGCCGCGCTCGACCTGAGCAGCTGGCGCATCGCCGTGAATGCCGGCGAGCCGGTGATTCCGGACATGTGCGACGACTTCATCGCCGACTTCGCCGGCTGCGGTTTCCGCGCGCAGGCCCTGGTGCCGGCCTACGGCATGGCCGAGACCAGCCTGCTCGTCAGCGCCACCGACGGCGTGACGCACTATGCCGCGCCGCGCTTCGGCGCGGAGGCCATGCGCAACCGCCGCGCCGTCGTCGTCGACGCGGCGACTGCCGGCCGCCGCATCAGCGCCTGCGGCGCGCTCATGGACGAGATGACCGTGCGCATCGTCGATCCCGACACGCGGCGCACCTGCGCCGAGGGCGAGGTCGGTGAAATCTGGACCTCCGGCGACAGCGTGACCCTGGGCTACTGGCGCAAGCCCGAGGCGACCGAAGCGGCGTTCCGCGCCCGCACGGCCGACACCGACGAAGGTCCGCTGCTGCGCACCGGCGACATGGGCTTCCTGTTCGACGGCCAGCTGTACTGCTGCGGCCGTCTCAAGAACATGATCATCGTGCGCGGCCAGAACTACTCGCCGCAGGACATCGAAGTCGTCGTAGAGAGCTGCGACCCGCTGCTGCGGCCGGACTTCGGCACCGCCTTCGCGGTCGACATCGGCGACGAGGAACGCCTGGTCGTCGTGCAGGAATGCGATCTCGCCGACGACGTGCCGATCGACATCGACGGTCTTGCGCGGCGCGTCGCCGAAGCCGTGGCCGAGGCGTTCGAGCTGCAGCTGTTCGGCCTCGTGCTCGTGCGTCGCGGAACCCTGTCCAAGACCACCAGTGGCAAGCCGACGCGCGAGAAGACCCGCACCGAATTGCTCGAGAAGCGTCTCGATGTCGCCGCCCAATGGCTGCATCCGCGCCTGGCCGCGCATCTGCAGGCCGATGCCGCGGCCGTTGCGGCGGCGTCGCCGGTTGCCCCGGCCGCGCCGCGGCGCAGTCGCGTCGACATCGGCGAATGGCTGCGCGAAACCGTCGCCGGCCTGCTGGAAGTGGAACCGGCACGCGTCGATCCGGCGCTGCCGTTCAAGGCGCTGGGACTGGATTCCTCCGGCTCGGTACAGCTCGCCGGCCTGCTCGAGAAATGGCTCGGCGGCCCGGTCGCCGCGAATGTCACCTACGACTATCCGAGCATCGTTGCGCTCGCCGCGCATCTGAGCGGCGAGGACGCGACCGCCGCGGCGCCGCTGCCGGCCGCGCCGTCGGGCGATGCGGTCGCCATCGTCGGTCTGGCCTGCCGCTTTCCGGGGGCGACCGACGCGCATGCGTTCTGGCGCAACCTCGCCGACGGCGTGGACGCGATCGGCGCGGTCGACCCCGCGCGCTGGGACGGCGACGCGTTCGGTGCGCAGCGTCCGGACGGGGTGCGTGTCAGCGCGCGGCTCGGCGGGTTCGTCGACCACGTCGACCAGTTCGACGCCGACTTCTTCGGCATCTCGCGCCAGGAAGCCGCCGTCATGGATCCGCAGCAGCGTCTGCTGCTGGAAGTCGCCTGGGAAGCGCTGGAGTCGGCCGGCATCACCCTGGACGCGCTGGCCGGCTCGGCCACCGGCGTCTTCGTCGGCATCAGCAACAACGACTATGCGCGGCTGGAAACGCTGGACGCGGCGCCGAGTCCCTACGACGGCACCGGCAATGCGTTCTCGATCGCAGCCAACCGCCTGTCCTATCTGTGGGATCTGCGCGGACCGAGCATGGCCATCGACACGGCCTGCTCGTCGTCGCTGGTCGCCGTGCACCAGGCCTGCCGCAGCCTGCTCGACGGCGAGTCCACGCTGGCCTTTGCCGGCGGCGTCAACCTGCTGCTCGCGCCGGATCTGACCGTGACGTTCTGCCAGGCCGGCATGATGTCGCCGCAGGGCCGCTGCCGCAGCTTCGACGACGGCGCCGACGGCTACGTGCGCAGCGAAGGCTGCGGCATCGTGCTGCTCAAGCGCCTGGCCGACGCACAGCGCGACGGCGACCGCGTGTTCGCCGTGATCCGCGGCTCGGCGGTCAACCAGGACGGCCGCAGCAACGGCCTGACCGCACCGAACGGGCCGGCGCAGGAACGCGTCATCGGCGATGCGCTCACGCGCGCCGGTCTCGCGCCGGAAGCGATCGACTACGTCGAGGCCCACGGCAGCGGCACGCCGCTGGGCGATCCGATCGAAGCCGGCGCGCTGGCCAAGGTATTCGCGCAGCGCGAACGGCCGCTGCTGGTCGGCAGCGTCAAGAGCAACATCGGTCATCTCGAAGCGGCCGCCGGCATCGCCGGGCTGATCAAGGTCGTGCTCGCGCTCGGCGAGGAGACCTTGCCGGCCAGCCTGCATTTCGCCGTGCCGAACCGCCACATCGCCTGGAGCCACAGCACGCTGCAGGTCTGCGACCGGCCGTATCGCTGGCCGCGCGGCGAGGCCACGCGCCGCGCCGGCGTCGCGTCGTTCGGCTTCGGCGGCACCAATGCCCACGTCATCGTCGAGGAGGCGCCCGCCGCCATGCCGGCGATCCGCGCGCGCGAGGCCAACGTGCTCGTGCTGTCGGCGCGCTCTGCCGACGCGCTGCGCGATCTTGCCGGCGCTTACGCGGGTCTGCTGGAACGCAATGCCGATGCGGCGACCTTGTGTGCCGCCGCGGCGCAGGGACGCTCGCGCTTCCGTCATCGCCTGGCCCTGGCCGGCGAGAACGCCGCGCTGCTGGCCGAGCGCCTCGCAGCCGTCGCCGGCGGCGCGGAGGCGCCGCTGGGCGCGCTCGGCATCGCCGCCGGGTTGCCCCGCGTCGGCTTCGTCTATTCGGGGCAGGGCGGTCTGCAGGCCGGCGTGGCTGCAGCGCTGTATCGCGACATTCCGCTGTTCCGCGAACGCCTCGACGAATGCGCGCGCATCGCCGCCGGCCTGGGCTGCGCGCAGCTGCTCGACGTGCTCGTCGGCGCCGACACCGCCAGCCTGCGCCGCGCGGCCGTGGCCCAGCCGGCGCTGTTCGCGCTGCAGTACGCGCTCGGCGAAGTCTGGCACGCGGCCGGCGTGACGCCGCAGGCGGTCGCCGGCCACAGCATCGGCGAATACGCCGCGGCCTGCCGTGCCGGCGCGCTGTCGGCCGAGGATGCGCTGCGTCTGCTGTGCGAGCGCGGCCGCCTGATGGATGCGCTCGGCAGCGACGGCGGCATGCTCGCCGTCGACGTCGGTGCTGCCGCGCTGCTCAGCCACCTCGCCGCGCATCCGCAGGTCGTCATCGCCGCGCTCAACGGTCCGCGCCAGAGCGTCTGCGCCGGCAGCCGCGACGCGTTGGCCGCGCTGGCCCGGCAGCTGCACGAGGCCGGTCTGCGCTGCACCGAGCTCGATGTCACGCACGCGTTCCACTCGCCGCTGATGCGGCCGATGCTGGCCGGCTTCGCTGCCCATGCGCAGACATTCACCTTTGCACAACCACGCATCGCGTTCGCATCGGCGCTGCACGGGCAGCTGCTGGCCGACACCCAGCGCCTCGACGCGGACTACTGGACGCGGCACATCGAGGCGCCGGTGGATTTCGCCGCGGCGCTCACCGCGTTCGCCGCCACCGGCGTCAGCCACGTCGTGGAAATCGGTCCGCGCCCGAGCCTGACCGCGCTGGGCCAGCAGATCCTGCCGGCCGGTGCGCTGCAGTGGGCGCAGCAGCCCGGCGAGACGCGCTCGGCGCAGCTGCAACTGCTCGGCGCACTGGCGCGACTGTTCGCGGCCGGCGCCGAGATCGACTGGCGCGCGATCTATCCGCTCCGCTCCCAGGCGGCATTCCGCCTGCCTACCTATCCGTTCCAGCGCGTGCGCTGCTGGAACCGCAAAGCAAGGACATCGCAGGCCATGAGCCATCCCGCCAGCCCGCAGGAAGACGTCGCGATCCCGGCGCTCGGCGCCGATGCCGCCGCCGCGGTCGACCGCAGCATCGCCGCCCTGATCGGCGCCAGTCTGGCCGTCGCTCCCGAGGCGCTGGACCGGCAGACCTCGTTCCTCGAAATGGGCATGGACTCGATTTCGCTGATCGGCGTCGTGCGCAACATCGAGCGCGATTTCGGCGTGCGCATCGAGATGCGGCAGATGTTCGAGTCGCTGTACAACCTCGATCTGCTGACGCGCCACGTGGCCGGCGCGGCGCGCACGACGCCGGCGGTCGCCACGCCCGCGCCGGTTGCGCTGAGCTGCGGCCTCACGCCGCCGCCGGGACTGGCGCAGCCGGCGCCGACTGCGCCCGCGCCGGTTGTGCCGGTTGGCATGGCGCCGCTGGCACCCGCGGCGGCTGCCGCATCCACGCCGACGATCGCGACGGCCGTACTGCCACCTGCGGCCCGCACCGATTGGGGCCCGGGCATCCAGGGCGTGCTGAGCCAGCAGCTCGACGCCATGGCCAGGATCATGCAGAGCCAGCTCGCGCTGCTCGGCGGCGCGGCGCCGCCGCTGCAGGCCGCGCCGGCGGCTGTCGCGAGCGCAACCGCCGCCGCGCCGGCGCTGCCGCCGGCCGTGCCCGCGCGCCGCGCGCCGGCGCAGACCACCGCGCCGTCCATCCCGATGTGGAAGGTCGCCGAGACGTCGGCGGCGCCGCTGGACGAGCGCCAGCGCAAGCATCTGGACGCGCTGATCCGGCGCTACTGCGCGCGCACGCGCCTGTCGAAGGAATACGCCGAAAAGCATCGGCCGCACCTGGCCGACAACCGCGTCGTCGCGGGCTTCCGCGCGCTGACCAAGGAAATGCATTACCCGCTGGTCGGCAAGGCCGCCCAGGGGGCGCGCATGTGGGACGTCGACGGCAACGAATACATCGACGTCACGATGGGTTTCGGCGTCAACCTGTTCGGCCACAACCCGCCGTTCATCACCGATGCGATCACGCGGCGCCTCGCGGCGGGCGTGCAGCTCGGTCCGCAGGCCGACCTCGCCGGCGAATGCGCGCAGCTGATCAGCGAGCTGACCGGCAACGAGCGCAGCGCGTTCGTCAGCACCGGTACCGAGGCGGTCATGATCGCCTGCCGTCTCGCGCGTGCGGCGACGCGGCGCGAGACCATCGCGATCTTCAACGGCGCGTACCACGGCCAGCATGACTCGACCATCGCCGTGACCGATCCGGAAGACCCGCAGTTCCAGGCCATTCCGGGCGTGCCCGGCGTGACCCGCGGCGCGGTCGGCCACACGGTCATGCTCAGCTACGGCGAGCGCAGCGCGCTGGACTACATCGCCGCGCATGCGGACGAACTCGCCGCGGTGCTCGTGGAGCCGGTGCAGAGCCGCCAGCCCGAGCTGCAGCCGCGCGAATTCCTGCACGCCCTGCGCGCGCTGACCGAACAGCACGGCATCGCGCTGATCTTCGACGAGATGATCACCGGCTTCCGCTGCCATCCGGGCGGCGCGCAGGCGCATTTCGACGTGCGCGCCGATCTCGTGACCTACGGCAAGATCGTCGGCGGCGGCCTGCCGATCGGCGTGGTCTCGGGCAAGCGCCGTTTCATGGACGTCGTCGACGGCGGCCAGTGGCGCTATGGCGACGATTCCTATCCGATGACCGAGACCACCTTCGTCTCGGGCACGCACAGCAAGCATCCGCTGACGATGGCCGCGGCGCATGCAACGCTGAGCCATCTCAAGCAGCAGGGCGGCAAGCTGCAGGAGCGTCTGAACGCGCGCACGGCGGCGTTCGCCGGCGAACTCAATGCCTGGTTCGCCGAGGAAGGCGTGCCGATCCGCATCGCCCATTTCAGCTCGCTGTTCCGCGTCAACTTCGCCGGCAACAGCAACCTGCTGTACTACCACATGCTGGAGAAGGGCGTGTTCCTCTGGGAGGGGCGCGTCTACATGCTGTCGACGGCGCATACCGACGCCGACCTCGCGCGCATCGTCGAGGCGATCAAGGCCTCGGTCGACGAACTGCGCGAAGGCGGCTTCCTGCCGGCACGCAAGGGCGGTCCGGCACCGGCCCGCGCCATTGCCGCGACGACCGCCGCGCGCCCGCCGCAGCCGCGTACCGCGACCGCGGACTACGTGCCGCGTGCGTCGACGTCGCTGGACTTCAGCCTGTCCTTCTTCGGCCGCTACGAGCGTGAATACCGCGCCGACAAGTACGACCTGCTGTTCGCCGGCGCGCGCTATGCCGACGCGAACGGCTATGCCGCGCTGTGGGTGCCCGAGCGGCATTTCCATCCGTTCGGCGGCTTCTCGCCGAATCCGTCGGTCACCGCCGCGGCGCTCGCGCGCGAGACCAGCCGCATCGCCCTGCGTGCCGGCAGCGTGGTGATCCCGCTGCACCATCCGATCCGCGTCGCCGAGGAATGGGCACTCGTGGACAACCTGTCCAACGGCCGCGTGGGCATCGCCGCGGCGTCGGGCTGGCATCCGGAAGACTTCGTGCTCGCGCCGGAAAACTACCGCGACAACCGGGCGATCACGTTCCACAACATCGACGCGATCCAGCAGCTCTGGCGCGGCGACGCGCTGCAGGCCACCGCCGGCAGCGGCGCGCCGTTCGGCGCGCGCATCTATCCGATGCCCAAGCAGGGCGCGCTGCCGGTCTGGGTGACCGTGGTCAAGAACCCGGACACCTATGCGGAAGCCGGCCGCCGCGGTTTCGGCGTGCTGACCAACATGATGGGCCAGACCATCGAGGAACTGCGCAGCAACATCGCCGTCTACCGTGCCGCGCGCGCCGCGGCCGGCCTCGATCCGGAAGCCGGCGTCGTGACCGTGCTCGTGCATACCTACATCACCGACGATGCGGCCGAGGCGCGCCGCGTCGCGGCGGCGCCGTTCCGCGCCTACCTCGCGACCATGGCCGGCCTGCTCGACAACATGGCGAAGAGTTTCGGCAAGGACCGCGCGTTCGACGCGCTGCCGGCCGAGGATCGCGAATACCTGCTCGACGTCACCTATCAGCGCTACGTGGAAAACACCGCGCTGATCGGCTCGGCCGAAACCTGCGCGCCGATCGCCGAGGCGCTGATGGCCTGCGGCGTCAACGAGCTGGCCTGCTTCGTCGACTTCGGCGTCGATGCGGATCGGGTCCTGGCCGCGCTGCCGCACCTCAGCGCCTTCAAGGCGCGCTATCGCCGAGCCGACGCCGGCACGCCGCAGGACGCGGCGGCAGCCCTCGTCGTCGAAGAGGATCTGTGATGAATGCCGTGACCGCGCCGCGCCGTTTCGCGCTGACGCCGCTGCAGCAGCAGCTCTGGGCGCTGGCCCAGACCGGACCGGCCGGTTCGCTGGCCTACAACATCTCGTTGAACCTGCGCCTGCGCGGGCCGCTGCGCCGCGAGCTGCTGCGCGAGGCGATAGTGCAGGTCTGGCAACGCCACGAGGCGATGCGCACGACGATCGCGCGCGACGGCAGCGAACAGATCGTCGTCGACGGCCTCGAGCCCGACGCGAGGCTCGTCGACCTCGGTCGCGTGCCGGCCGGCGAGCGCGACGCGGCATTGCAGCAGCAGATCGCGCTCAACAATGCACAGCCGTTCGATTTCGAGCAGGGACCGCTGTTCCGCGTGCGCATCTACCGGCTCGGCGAGCAGGAACACCTGCTGATGCTGACCGCGCACCACATCGTCTCCGACGGCTGGTCGCTGTCGCTGGTGCTGCGGGAAATCGTCGAACTGTATGCCGCGGCCTACGGCGGCGGCGTCGCCGAACTCGCGGCGCCCATGCAGTTCGAGCGCTTCATCGCCCTGGAAAACGCGCGCGAGGCGGCCGGCGGCAACCGGCCCAGCGAGTCCTACTGGCTGCAGCAGCTGACCGCGCCGCTGCCGTTGACCGATCTGCCGCTGGAACGGCAGCGGCCGCGCCTGCGCAGCTTCCGCGCCGGTCGCGCGAGCCTGCGCCTGGACGGCGACTACCGCCTGCGTCTTCGGCGCCTCGCCGGCAAGTCGGAATCCACCTTGTTCATGCTGCTGTTCAGCGCGTTCGCGCTGCTGCTGCACCGGGTCTGCCGCCAGCGCGAGATCCTGCTCGGCACGCCGTCCGCAGGGCGCTTCTTCGACGGCAGCGACACGCTCGTCGGCTATTGCGGCTCGCTGCTGCCGGTGCGCTGCCGCTACGACGGCGAACTCGCGTTCGCCGACTACCTGCGCGCGATGCGCAAGCACCTGCTGCAGGCCTACGACCATCAGGAATTCTCGTTCGCCAAGCTGATCGGTCAGCTGCCGCTGGAGCGCACGACCAACCGTGCCGCGCTGATCGACGCGATCTTCAACCTGGAGCTGCCCGTGCCGCTGCCGGCGGTGCCGGGGCTGACCTTGCAGGTCGAGACGCAGGCCACGCCGTACAGCTCCTACGACCTGTTCTTCAACGTCGCGGAGATCGACGGCGCGCTGAGCCTGGACCTCGACTACAACGAGGACGTGCTCGGCGCGTCCTCGGCGCAGACCTTGCTGCAGTCGTTCAAGGCCATCCTCGATCACGCGCTGGCGGCGCCGGCCACGCCGCTGGCGCAGATCGACCTGCTCGGCGCCGCGCAGCAGGCGCGGCGTGCGCAGCGCAACGCGACGCAGGCGCCGCTGCCGGCGGCGCAGACCCTGCATGCGCAGATCGAAGCGAACGCGCGCGACCATGCCGATGCGATAGCGCTCGTCGTGGACGGCATGCATGTCAGCTACGCGGCGCTGAACCGCCGCGCCAACCAGCTCGCGCACGCGCTGATCGCGCGCGGCGTGCAGCCGGAGGACCGCATCGGCCTCTGCGTCGATCGCTCGCTGGATCTGTTCGTCGCGCTGCTCGGTATCTTCAAGGCCGGCGCCTGCTACGTGCCGCTGGACCCGGAATACCCGCGCGAGCGCCTGCAGTTCAGCGCCGAACATTCGGGCATTGCGCTGCTGCTGACCCAGCAGGCCTGTCGCGGCCTGGTCGAGATCGCCGCTGACCGGCAGCTGCTGCTCGACGATGCGGCCACCTATGCGGGCCAGCCCCCGGTCGATCCGCCGGCGCGCGGCGGCAGCGCGAATCTGGCCTACATCATCTACACCTCGGGCTCCACCGGCCGCCCCAAGGGCGTGGCCGTGACGCACGGCTCCGTGCTGAACCTCATGCGTGCCATGCAGGAGAAGCCCGGCTTCACGCGCAGCGACCGGCTGCTCGGCATCACCACGTTCGCGTTCGACATGTCGGTGGTCGAGCTCTATCTGCCGCTGTGCACCGGCGCGGCGCTCGTCGTCGCGCGCCGCGGCAGCGTGTTCGACGGTCGCCAGTTCTACGCCCAGGTGCAGGAGCAGCACGTCGACGTGCTGCAGGCCACGCCGGCGGCCTGGCGCCTGCTGCTCGGCAGCAGCTGGAAGGCGCCGCTGCCGGTGCGCATGCTCTGCGGCGGCGAGGCGCTGACCGAGGAGCTCGACGCGCAGCTCGCCGGGCAGGGCAGCGCGCTGTGGAACATGTACGGCCCGACCGAGACCACGGTCTGGTCGTCCTGCTTCCTGAGCACGCCGGGCGCCGCGGCGGCTTCGGCATCGGGCAACCGGCCCGTCGGCCAGCCGCTGGCCAACACCACGTTCCACATTCTCGACGCGGCGTTCCAGCCGGTGCCCGACGGCGTGCCCGGCACGCTGTATATCGGCGGCGCCGGTCTCGCACGCGGCTACTGGGGGCGCGCGGACCTGACCGCCGAGCGCTTCATTCCCGATCCGTTCTCGGCCGAGCCCGGTGCGCGCCTGTACGACACGGGCGACCTCGCGCGCTTCCTCGCCAGCGGCGACGTGGACTTCATCGGCCGTTCCGACAACCAGGTCAAGGTGCGCGGCTTCCGCATCGAGCTCGGCGAGATCGAGGCGGCGCTGGAACGCCACCCGGCCGTGCGCCAGGCCGCCGTGATCGCGGTGCGCGACAAGCGCGGCGACAACAGGCTGCTCGGCTTCGTCGAAACCGCCGAGGAGATCGACCGCGCCGAGATCCGCCAGCACCTCAAGCAGAGCCTGCCGCACTACATGGTGCCCGCGGC
This sequence comes from Lysobacteraceae bacterium SCN 69-320, assembly GCA_001725155.1. Lineage (GTDB taxonomy): Bacteria > Pseudomonadota > Gammaproteobacteria > Xanthomonadales > Rhodanobacteraceae > Tahibacter. The sequence goes on from MEFP01000006.1 coordinate 421,780, forward strand.
GCTGACGCGCCTCGCGCGGCTGCCGCTGGGGCCGACCGGCAAGATCGACCGCAAGGCCCTGGCCACCTTGCAGGCCGCAGGCACGGAAAGCGAATCCGTGCACGTCGCGCCGCGTACGCCGCTGGAAGCGCGCCTGTGCGCCGAATGGGCCGACGTGCTCGGCGTCGCGCGCGTCGGCATCAGCGACGATTTCTTCGCGCTCGGCGGCCATTCGCTGCTGGCCGCGCAGCTCGTCACGCGCCTGCGCGAGCGCCTGGGCCTGCAGGCCAGCCTCGCCGGTCTCATGGCCAGCCCGACCATCGAAGGGCTGGTGAACCAGCTCGGTGCACGTCGCGACGACGGCATCATCGACGAGGAAGGCCTGCCGCAGATCGTGCCCGATCCGGCCGCGCGGCAGCAGCCGTTCCCGCTGACGGCGATCCAGGAAGCCTACTGGATAGGCCGCTCGGCGAGCTTCGAGCTCGGCAACACGCCGGCGTTCAACTACACCGAGACGCGCATCGAGGATGCCGATCCGGCCGCGTTCGAGCGCGCCTGGAACCTGCTGCTGCGCCGCCACGACATGCTGCGCATGCGCATCGACGAGGAGGGCCGCCAGTGCGTCGCACCGTATGCGGAACCGCAGACGCTGGCCTATGCCGATTTCTCGGCGCTGGACGAGGCCGCGCAGCAGGCTGCACTGGCCGACGTGCGCGCGCGGATGACCGGCCGCGACGCCAGTGACCACACCTGGAGCGAGCTGCGCCTGAGCCGTGTATCGGCGCGTGTCTGCGTCGTCCATCTGTATCTCGACATGATGGTGTTCGACGGCGCGAGCCTGCACATCCTCTACCGCGAACTCGCCGCACTCGTGCTCGATCCGGCCGCGCCGCTGCCGCCGCTCGCGCTGAGCTTCCGCGACTACGTGCTGGCCGAGCGCGCGCTGACCGCGACGCCGGCATTCGACGCCGCGCGCGACTACTGGCTGCGCCGCATCGACACCTTGCCGGGTGCGCCGGACCTGCCGCTGGCCTGCGCGCCGGCGAGCATCACGCGGCCGGTGTTCGGCCGCCGCTGCGGCGACGTGGCCGCGGTGCACTGGCAGGCGGCCAAGGCCATCGCCCAGCGCCACGGCATCACGCCGTCGACCCTCGCGCTGACCGCGTTCAGCGAAGTCGTCGGCACCTGGGCGCGCCAGCCGCGCTTCACGATCAATCTGACCCTGTTCAATCGCCTGGGCCTGCATTCCCAGGTCAACGAGGTCATCGGCGATTTCACGAGCCTGAGCCTGCTCGCGATCGACCGTTCCACCCAGGCCGGCTTCGTCGACCGCGCGCGCGCCAATCAGCACCAGCTGTGGAGCGATCTGGAACATCGCGCGTTCGGCGGCGTGCAGGTCATCCGCGAGCTGCACAAGCGCCGCGGCGGACCGGCCGCGAGCATGCCCGTCGTGTTCACGAGCGACCTGTCGATTGCCCAGCATGCGCCGCGCAGCGCGCTGGAGCGCCAGCTGTCCGACCAGCGCGTCGGCATCTCGCACACGCCGCAGATCTGGCTGGACGTGGCCGTCATGGAGAACGACGGCGCACTGACCGTGCTGATGGATGCGGTGGAACAGCTGTTCCCCGCCGGCGTGCTCGATGCGATGTTCGCGGCGTATACGCAACTGCTCGAACGCCTGGCCATGGACGAATCGGCCTGGCGCAGCCGCCAGATCGTCGCGCTGCCGCCGTCGCAGTCGTCCGTGCGCGAACGCGTGAACGCGACGCAGGCGCCGTGGAGCGGCCGTCTGCTGCAGCAGGGTTTCGAAGAGCAGGCGCAGCGCACGCCCGAAGCGCTGGCGGTGTGGTCC
>MEFP01000007.1 GCA_001725155.1 Lysobacteraceae bacterium SCN 69-320
GAACCGCACGCTCCCGTACTTCTTTCGGAAAATTTGCTGACTTGCTCATTGCTCCATCCTCTCAAGAGATGGAGTCTCCGGGAAAGCCGGGGCGGTTCATATTCGACGAGACCCAAGGGGCCGCTTTTCGTCAGCACGTTGCCGGCGAGGTCGTGGGTGTAGGTGGTGGTCCCGGCCAGCGGGCCGCTCGCGGTCGTCTCGCTGGTGAGGCGGTCGTTCGCGTCGTACACGTAGGTCGTGGTGATTCCGTTGACGGTCGCCAGGACGCGGTTGCCGGCGCGGTCGTATTCGTAGTGCCCACTGAAATCGAGAACGCCATTACGGGTCTGCGTTTCGTTCGTGAGTCGCTTCACGAAGTCGTAGGTGTAGTTCACGACGGTGGTCGCACCGTCGGCGTCCGTCGCCTCGACTTTCGTGCGCAGGCCCGACGGGTCGAGGGTGTAGTGGTAGTGGTGGAGCAGCGTGCCGCCCTTGCTCGCGTGGAGGTCGGTGAGGCGGTTGCGGCGGTCGTGGGCGTAGAGCACGACCACCCCGTTCTTGTAGGTGGCGCTCTCGCGGTTGCCGACCGCGTCGTACGTGTAGGCGACGTCGGGCGAGCCGGCGGCGACGGCGGCCGACTCGCCCGGCTGTGCCGCCATCGGGTCCGGTGCCAGCGTCGGGTCGCGGTAGTGCTGCAGACCGGGCGCCGGCGTCAACGGCTGCATGCCTGGCGGAGCGGGATACGGCCGTATGGGTTGGCCGGGCGGTTGGCGCCCCGAGGCCGGCGGGCGGCCGACTTGGTTGACCCCGATGGCCTGAACCGCCGTGGTGGCGAACACCAGCAGCGAAAGCACCCAACGCTTCATGCGACCTCCCTGTGCTGCGCGGACGCGCCGGTCAAGCGGCGCAGTATACCCGTGGACATGTTCCACTCTGGACGCGCCCGTATGGGGCGCGAACCCAAGCCTAGAGCGTTCGCGTCTCATGCGACGAGGAGGTGGAGGGCCCGGGCCATCGGGCTTTTCTGTCATGACTGCGGCAGTTCTCTCAGGCGCGCCAGCGGACGGCGGAAAGGCAACGGCAGCCCTCGCGCTCGGCTTCTCCGATCAAGGGCCGGCCCCCGGCCCGAGTTGTCGTCGCTGCGCTCCTCCGGCCCGCGCCTGCCGTGGGCCTGCGTCGGCGTGCCGCTGCCGCTCCCTTGACCGCGCCTCGCTCCGGGCGGGGGTTCGCCCACGCCGGGCATCGGGACCCCGATGCCCGGGGACCGAGCCAACCGACAAGGAGCGCAGCATGTTCACCGACGCCGATGTGATTCACACCTACACCCGTCGCGAGGCCATTCAAGACGGCGTGTTGGTCGATGTCAGCCAGGCCGCCCGCGAGGCCGGTTTCCGCATTCCGGTCGCGATGACCGCCCGTGCATGGAGCGAATGCGTGGCATGGCCGGAGACCGAGTCAGCCATCCAGGACGAGTCGGGCAGGTTGTGGGATGTGGTTTTCATGGCCGCCGCCGCGGCAAGACGGGCAGCACGGCGCAAGGATGGCGACCGGACGACCTTTGACCTTCACGTGGTGCCACGAGGCGGGCGAGTCCCATGTCTGACGACGCTGGTCCTGCACGTCGGGCCGGGGGACCAAGGGGAGTGCGTCGGCACCGTCATGGCGCCCGGCGAGGACTAATGGGTTTGCTGGTGGGCGGCCATGGAGGTCGCCCATTCCCGCTGCGGGTAGATTTGGTCGAAGTCGAATTGGTCCATGGCGCAACAGATGGAGGCCTGTCCTTGACCTGCACCGTAGAACTCAGGGCTGAACGCCAACCGGGACCGCAATGCGCTCGCGGACTTGCTCGTAAATAGGGAGAGCCACGCCTTCGGCCGACTCCAAAGAGACGCATAAAGCAAATTCGGCCGGTGCGGGCAGTCGACCGGCGTCTGCAACGCAGTTGACGCGTACGGTCAGAAATTGGCCCGCTACCACGGGCACAGCTCTTTCGCCCTCGAAGGTCTCATGCTGAAGCGTGCCCATTCGAAGTTGCTTCGATTCGCCTTCTACACGGCGCAGGTCCAACGGATCCAAAGACAGGTCAACCCAAAGTCTCGCGGTCCGATATTTGGAATGACGGGCATTCGGAGGGGTAAACCACGCCAGAGTGATGGTCAGACGGCGTCTGACGAGGGTCGCATTCAAGCATTCGGGCAAAGGAACTCGAAACTCCCATGCTCTGTCGTTTCGCAGTTCCCCGACACCGAGCATTATCGCCCGCTGCTCCGTGCACTCCAAGGCTCGGCCGACGTCTGCAACGCCATACCCCGCGTAGCGGCTTACAAGCCGACGCTGTGCTTGCCAGGTGTCAACGTCGGGGCGTGCATTCAAGACTTGAGGTGCTATGTCTCCCAGCGCTGCACCGTGCGCCAGGAGCGCCTTGATCAACACGCCGTCGTAGCGGCTTGGCAACCGATTTGGGGCGCCGGCGCGGAGTGCTTCGAGAACGTCGAATGCTTGGGCGGCCCAACGCGTGGCCAAGGCGGCCGCGTTGCTCGTCCCGCGGGAATACACCGTGTCTCCGTTCGCATCGGGCGGTGCAGCCACCCGATGTCCTGGCGCTTGAACTGCGGCCCAAAAGCCTTGGACGTGGCTTTCTTCCGGCGGGGACACTGGGCTCTCGCGGTAGAGACCTCGCCCACCTGGCAGAAGGATGTCGGGCTTGATGGCCCGGCGAAACCCCGGGCCGATGCACGAGTACGGCGCAACGCCTCCGTCTGGGAACAGCGGGAAGCGGCCCGGTACTTGTCCAAGCGTTGCTCCGTCGCTGTAGCAGGCTCCCACGGTAAGCGCATTGACCGATTCGGCTGGAGCCAAGAGCCGCCGATGCATGTCGCTTTCCATCAGCGCCACCATCGATGCCGAGTGGTGGACGTCGGCGCGCACGCGGTTGAGCGACTCCCGCGGCAGCTTCAGCACGAGGTCGTCGGCGCTGTTGCCGCTGCTGACCACGAACAGGACGCGGTATTTGTAGGCGAGCCAATCGATGAGGCGCGCCCAAGGAGAGAGTTCACCGCTGAAGGGGCGATGGCGGTCGCCGACCGAGAGGTTGATGACCCGCACCGTCGGCGCCGCCGGCGGTGAATCCGGCGTTCCCTCGAACATGCGCCGCACCGCTTCGTGAACCAAGTCAATCAGCAGTCGGTCGTTGGGGGTGCATTCTTGGGGTGGGTTGCCGGCGTCCGGATGCATGATGGGGCGGACGTAAATCGGTGCGCCCAGGGCGCGGCCCTCGCCATCCAGTTCGCCCCAGGCAATCAGCGACGCGATGGCCGTTCCGTGCACCCGTTGCGCCGCAGGGTAGGCCGCCGACCACTGGTCGGGATCGTCGATGAGCAGGCGTCCCTGAAGCCGGGGGTGGTTGGCCATGGGAAGCCCGTCCAACATCGCCACGACTGGGCTTCCAGCAACCCGTTGGTCCGGTACGGCCGCATCCGTCATGCGCGGTTCGGATTCAACGACGCGCTGGACGGCTTGGCCTTGCGGCCGAAGAACCATCACGCGTTCTGACCGCAGCAAGTCTGCGGGAGCATCATCGAGTAGCTGCCGAACACCGTCGGCCGGAACCTCAACGAGAAAACCGAAATAGGCAATATCGACAATTAACCGCTCGTCCAGGATGCGCCCGCCAAGCGCCCGGACGAGGCTTCGTACTTCCTCGGACGATGCAGCGTTCTTCGGTTCGGACGCGAAGCACCAGGCTTCAATTTCGAAACGGAGAGGACTTTCGTCGTGCTCAAGCCTGAAGCTCCACGAATCTTTTAGTTCATCGCTGAGGCGATCGCGAGGACCCCAAAAACGGACGTCCTTCAAATGCGAAAAGACGGCTTTCCAGGCGTTCAGTCCGTGGCCGAGGTCGGCCGTCGGGTTGGCGTTGAAGATTCCCCAAAGCCTCACCACTTGGGCCAGTGCTTCGCGGTTGCTGCCCAGCAGGAACAGTTTCCCGCTCAGCGGTTTTGCGCGGTCGCCACGGGAGTAGAAATCTTCGTCCGGGGCAATTTCGGTTGCGTCGACCCCGGCCAGCCACGCCAGGCCAGGGATGCGTTCGACAGCCGAAATGAAATCGCTAACCGCCCCCACCGTCTCGAACACCACGACGAGGTCCGGGTCGTGGTTTTGGTTCTGCGCGAGGGCCTGCAATTCGAGCCGTCGTGCCTCAAAAGCGTCTTGCAACGACTGGAATTGAGGCGTCAATCGAGCAGCTTGCCGAGCGTGATTCGGCACCTGCAAATCAGGAGGAAAGCGAGGGCCGCCTTCCCGGTCAACCGCTGTCGGTTGAGGGAAAAGGAGAATAGGGAGGTGTCTTGGAATAACGGCAGCCAGGCTCAGCTCTCAGCGGTGCTGTCGGTGGATGCGCGAAGTTTCCACTGTTGGATTCGTTGCGCCACTATTTTTTTGAGACTACCCGATGGAAGTTCCAAAACGTAGCGCCGATGCACGTCCCGGCAGAATTGCTCCAGATCCGAAAAGCTGGTCGCTTTGAGTTGCGTGGCAAGCGTTTTCGGAGCAAGGCCCAAGGGGGCCCCGATGCGTTCCTGGAATCGTTCGAACCACCGCGTTCGCTGTTGTACGGTTGGCGCGGACAGGGTAAGCCGCAGCTCGAAGCGGCGCCACACGGCGCGGTCCAGCAACTCGGCGTGGTTGGTCGCCGTTACGACCACGACGTGGCTGGGAAGGGCGTCGATTTGAAGAAGCAAAGAGCTGACGACCCTTTTGATTTCACCGGTTTCGTGAGTGTCCCCGCGCTCTTTGCCCAGCGTGTCGAACTCGTCGAAGAACAGGACGCAGTGGTGCGTCCGAGCGAAATCGAAAAGCCGTTTCAGTCGCCCGCTCGTTTCGCCCAGAAAGCTGCCGACCACCGCTTCGTAGCGGACGACGAACAAGGGCACCATCAGCTCGTACGCCAAGCCCTCGGCCAAGGTGGTCTTTCCGTTGCCCGGCGGCCCCGACAGCAATACGCGATGGCGGGGTTCTAATCCATAGGAGCGGAGCAGGTCTTGTCGGCGTTGTTCTTCGATGAGTTCCCGAGCGGCCGTGCCGATGTCGTCGGCCAGCAAGATGCTGTCGAGGCTTCGCTTGGGTTGAATTTCGTAGAGCAGGCCTCCGTGCCCCCCGTCGAACGCTCTCACGACCTCAGGCGACTTCGGAGGAGGGGCGGCGGCGCGCAGGTTCTCCTCAAGCCGGTCCGCCAATATGGTGTGCCGCTTGGCGCGCTCCTCCGCCGCCATCGCCTCGACGGTAGACCGGAACATCTTTTGGTCCCCTTGTGTGCCGGCGCGTACAAGGTTGACGATGAGATCCGCTCTCGGCATGGCAATCGGTCAGGCAACGGGTGATACCGAGTATAAGGCTTGCTACTTTCGGGGCGACCTTTCGGCTACGGCAACGCAAAACGGCTGCTGATGCTGCGCCGTTCGGACCCAACCGCTCGGCTTGGTCGTGGTTCTGGTCGCACCTTGCGCCGGGGGTGTCTCAGCAGCTGAGCGGCAACCCACCCGCCATAGGCAACGCCGGTTGTCAGCTTTCTGGCTTGTGCGCTGGCCCAAGTCGCCGGGCCGGACGGGCTTTCTTCGGCGCGGCCAACGTGCTCAAGCGCTGCTCTTCCTGCCTTGCCTGGTCCCGCTGCGCACCGTGGCGCACAGCATCCAGATAGTCCTCCAATCGCATCCACTTGACCTCGTTCTCGTCCGAGCGTTCGTCGGCAAAGGTGCTGAGAAAGTCGGTCGGCCGGCGTTCGTCCCGCTGGACAAACAACCACTCGTCGCTCAGGAGGCCTTGAGACAAGAAGCCCTGAAAGGTGGTATGCCGGGTCCGCCGGCGCCCGCCGCGGAAAAGCGGTTGGTCGAAGCCATCGACGCGGAGAGGGGTGGGGTCGGGCGATGGTGGTGCGACGGTGAGCACGGCGGGCGAGCGCTCGGGTTGCGGCTCGCTGGCGAGGTTCGCCACCCACTCCGCGAGGGCCTGAGCCGGGTAGCGGACCAACTTGGGCCCCAAGGCCACCCACACCGGAGGGCGAACGCCTTCCGCGCGCCACTGTTGGAGCAGGCGCACCGAGCATTGCAGCAGCGCGGCAACGTCCTTCTCGGTGAGCAACAGCGGCTGCGGCGCGGCTGCGGCCGCAGCCAAAAACGGGTCGGTTGTGGTGGGCGCGCTCATGCGCCCAAGACTACCCGACGACGGGCATGCATGAGGACGGCGACGGGGGAGCCACAAGGGAGCCACGAAATCCGGCGGGTTCGTGCGCTTCGTGCAAGTGATTGATTTAGTGGTGGCCGGGGACGGAATCGAACCGCCGACACGGGGATTTTCAATCCCCTGCTCTACCAACTGAGCTACCCGGCCATGAGATCTTGCTGTGTGCGACCAGAACGGTCACAGCGGGAAGGCCGCGTATTAAATCGGGGCGGGCAGGCAGAGTCAAGCACGGATTTCGATTGAGCAGGAAATGAGCAGCGCGGGCTGCGACCGTCCCGTCTGCCTGCGCATCGTGCGAAGGGCGGATTGTGCCGTTCCTGCGATGGGCGGCCCGGGTATCGCGCGCGGGGCGCGCAGGATTTCCGACGTACCGCGACCGCATGACTTCCGGCCTGTTGTCCGTGTCGCGGGCTTCTACTACAACTGTAGTACGACAACTGTAGATGCAGGCGGCGGCAGATGGTGGCGGAATCCAGGGACGTGGTGCTCAGCGATCTGCAGATCGCGCTGATGCGCGTGCTGTGGGCGCGCGGCGAGTGCAGCACGGCGGAAGTCGCCGAGGTGCTGGCGCAGTCGCGCGGCATCAAGCACACGACGGTCGCGACGATGCTGACGCGGCTGGAGAGGCGCGGCGTCGTCGCGCTGCGGCGCGATGCGCGGCAGGTCCATTACCGGGCGCTGGTCAGCGAATCCGAGGTGCGTCGTTCGATGGTGGCGGAGCTGCTCGGCAGTCTGTTCGGCGGCGACGCGCGCGCGCTGGTCTCGCATCTGGTCGACGAAGCCGAGATCGCACCGGGCGATCTGGAAAAACTGCGCAAGCGGCTGGCGCGCGGAGGGCGTGAACATGATTGAGAACGTCGTGATCGTCGCAGCGACCCTGCTGCTGCACGCGGGCGTGTTCCTCGGCCTGGCCTGGGCGCTCGAACGCGGCGGCGCCGTGCGCAGTTTCGCGGCGCGCGAATATCTCTGGCGCAGCGCCGTCGTCGGCAGCCTGGCCAGCACGGTGCTGCAGCTGGCGTTGGCACCGGCGCTGGTGCCGGGGCTGCAGATGGCGCTGGAGGCATCGCGTTCTACCGGCGGTGCAGGCGAGGCGCCCATCGCCGCGGCGTATCGTTCCGACGACGCGGCCTCCGCTCCTGCCGCCGTCGTCGGATCGTTGACGACGGCGCGCGTGACCAGGGCCGGCTCGTCGCTGCCGGTCCTGTCCGCGACGGATCGTGACTCGGCTGCGGCGCGCAGCGCGCCGGCCAGCCGGGCGCAGCCGGGTATTGCGGGAATCCGATCGGTTCCAGGCGTCGCCTTGCAGCCGCCGGTGGTTGCAGCGGCACCCGATCTGGCCAGAAATCATGCCGCTCCGCTGGCCCCGACGGCCGCACGCTCGACCGGCGACACCAGCGCTTCCGGCACCAAGGCTTTGACAAGCTCCACCGTCCTGCAATGGCTGCGCGCCGGCCTGCCCTGGCTGCTGGGGCTCTGGGCGCTGGCCGTCGCCGTGGCCTGGCTGCGTCTGGCAGGCGCGGCGCGCGCGCTGACGCGGCTGTTGCGCGAGTCGGCCGCGCTCGGTCGTGCCGACTGGCAGCAGGACTGCGCCGCGCTGGCTACGCATTTCGCGCTGCCGCAGCCCCCCGAGCTGCGGCGTCACGCGGCGCTTGCGAGTCCGCTCGCGACAGCAGGCAGCATCATCGTCGTGCCCGACTGGGCGCTGGATCTGCCCGCGCCGCAGCGCCGCGCGCTGCTTGCGCACGAGGTCGCGCATCTGGCGCGGCGCGATCCGCTCTGGCGCGCTCTGCTCGCGGGCTGGCGCGGTCTGCTGTGCCCGCTGCCGCTGGCGACCTTGGCCGCGCGCCGGCTCGATCTGCTGGCCGAATGGCGCTGCGATGCCGCCGCCGCGCAGGCGACCGGCGACGGCCGCGCGCTGGCCGCCTGCCTCGCGCAGTGCCTCCAGCAGCATCTTCGCCCCGAATTTCCGGTGTTCGCCGCGGCCATGGCCGCGCCGCGTTCGCCCCTGTTGCAACGTGCCGAGCATCTGCTCGAAGGAGTGCCCATGTCTTCCGCTTCGCTTTCCTGGCGCGCACGCCTGCTGCCGCTGGCCGCAGTTCTCGCCGCCGTGCTGGGCTTGCCTGCTTTCGTTCCTGCCGCATCGCTGGCGGCCGAAGGCATTCCGGCGCCGCCCGCGCCGCCGGCAATGCCTGCGATACCGGCGATTCCCGCGATTCCGGCTGCACCGGGCTGCGCGGCCGGCGCGACCTGCACCTCGATACACAACCAGAACGGCGACATGCAGATCTCGCTCAACGACGGTCGCCGCCGCCTGAGCTATCGCTCGCGCGGCGAGGTGCGCTTCAACGCCGACGACACGGCCGTCGCGTCGCTGGGGCCGGGCGCGGAAGTCAGCTGGGAGGAAGCCGTCGACGGCCAGACGCGCAAGGTCGAATACAGCGGTTCGGGCGCCGCGCCGACTCTGCGTTACTGGCGCGACGGCAAGGAGCAGCCACTGGACGCCGACGGCAAGGCCTGGATCGCGCGCATCGTGCCGCAGCTGCTGCGCGAGGCGGCGATCGACGTCGAAGGCCGCGTCGCGCGCCTGGTCGCACGCGGCGGCAACGAGGCCGTGCTCGGTGAGGTCGATCTGATCCGTTCCGATTACGCCAGGGGCCGCTATCTCGGCGAACTGCTGCGCACGCGCACGCTCGCGGCGGCCGAACTCGACCGCGCGCTGCAGCAGACGCGCAAGATCGGCTCCGATTACGAGAAGCGCCAGGTGCTCGCCGCCGCGCTGGCCAGCCAGCAGCTGGCCAAGCCGCAATGGCAGATCGTGCTGGCGGCGGCAGCGGATATCGGTTCGGACTACGAGCGTGCCGAACTGCTCGTCGACAGCGCCGCGCGCGTCGCCGGCGATGCGGAACTGCGCCGTGACTGGCTCAAGGCCGGTTCCGGGATAGGTTCGGACTACGAGCGCCGCCGCAGTCTCGAGGCACTGCTGGCCGCCACGCGCAGCGACGCGGCGCTGGTGGAGATCCTGGACGCCGGCAGCGGCATAGGCTCGGATTTCGAGCTGCGCTCGCTGCTGAGCGGCGTCGCGCACAGGGCCGCCGACGTCAACGCGATCGCGCCGCGCTATGCCGAGGCGGCCAAGCGCATAGGCTCGGATTTCGAGCGGCGCGAGGCGCTGCTCGCCTTGCTGCGCAGCGGCGAGCTCAAGCGCGACGGCGCACTGGCCGTGCTCGACGCGGCCGACGGCATAGGCTCGGATTTCGAATGCCGCGAAGTTCTTGTCGAGGTCGCGCGCCGGCTGCACGACGATGCGGCGGTGCGCGCGCGCCTGCTGCAGCGGGCGGAGCATCTGTCGGATTTCGAGCGCCGCCAGGTCGAGGATGCGGCCGGGGTGGTCCGCGGCTGAATTTTTCTTCATCGAAATCCCGCGCGGATCTGCGACCCTGGAACCTTCCGGCTTCGTCTCCATAGTCGAGACGAAGCCCTACCGGAGGAATCCCATGTCGACCTTGAACCCCTTTGCCGCCGCGGCGCTGCTCGCGCTGGCCGTTGCGATCCCGGCCCAGGCCATGACCGACAGCGAGCGCGAGCGCCTCGCCGAGTACGAACAGTTCGCCGGCGCGCCGGTCGGCGAGATGCCGTTCTGGAAGCTGCAGAGTTACGAAGCGCTCGGCAACGAGGCCGTCGTGGTCTGGACCGCGGTCAACAAGGCCTGGCTGATCAAGGTGCTGCCGCCGTGCACCGACCTGCCCTGGGCCAAGGCCGTCGGCCTGAGCTCGACGAATCACCGCGTCAGCGCGAAGTTCGATCACGTCGTCGCCGGCCGCGACCAGTGCAACATCGCCTCGATACAGCCGGTCGACGACAAGGCCCTGCGTGCGGCGCGGCGCGAGAAGCGCGAAGCCAAGTAGCCCTGCGGTGATTTGTCGCCGGCCCCGCGCCGGCGGCAGCGACTGCTAGGCTTGCCGCGACGGGATGCGCGGGAGGGGGTAGTGCGCCGGAGTCTGGATATCGCCGTCGTCGGCTACGGCACGGCCGGGCAGGCGGCGGCACGGCTGCTGCAGCGTCAGGGACATCGGCTTGCGCTGTTCGAGCGCGCGCCGCAGCCTCGGCCCGTCGGCGCCGGCCTGCTGCTGCAACCTACCGGTCTGGCGGTGCTGGCCGAACTCGGTCTGCTCGGTGCGGCCCAGCGCTGTGGTGAGCCGATCGCGCAATTGCTCGGCGAGACCACTGCGGGCCGCAAGGTCATCGACATGCGCTATGCGGATCTCGCTGCCGATTGCGCCGGCCTCGGAATTCAGCGCGGCGCCCTGTTCGAGCTGCTGCGCGAGGCGTCCGTCGAGCGGCAGCTGCGCAGCGGCGTCGCCATCGCCGACGTCGATGCGCAGCGCGGCGAACTGCGTGACGAAGGCGGCTCGCGCCACGGCCCTTACGATCTGGTGCTGGTCTGTGGCGGCGCCGCGTCGGCGTTGCGCAGCGCGGCGCTGACGCGGCGCGACCGGCCGTATGCCTGGGGCGCGCTGTGGTGCCTCTGCGACGATCCGCAGCGTCGCTTCGCCGGCCAGTTGCTGCAGCGCTATCAGGGGCCGCGACGCATGGCCGGACTGTTGCCGGTAGGCGTATTGCCGGGGCAGGGCGAGACCGCGCGCAAGATCGGTTTCTTCTGGAGTCTGCCGACCTGCGAGATCGCTGCGACCCGGCAGCGCGGCGCGGCGGCCTGGCGCGACGAGGTCGCGCGCCATTGGCCGGAGGTGCGACCCGTGCTGGACAGCATCCGCGACGTCGGCCAACTGATGCCGGCGCATTACCGCGACGCGGTATTGCGGCGCTTCTGCGCCGGTCGCGTCGCCTGGCTCGGCGACGCCGCGCATGCGATGAGTCCGCAGCTCGGACAGGGCGCGAACATGGCCTTGCTCGATGCGTCGGCGCTGGCGCGAGCGCTGGCCGTACACGACGAACTCGCGCCCGCGCTGGCCGCCTATGACCGCGAGCGCCGCCGCCACGTCGGCATCTATCAGCTGATCAGCCGCTGGCTCACGCCGCTGTTCCAGTCCGAGCAGGACTGGGCTGGCCGCCTGCGCGACGCCTGCTTCGGTCCGCTGGCGCAGCTGCCGCTGCTGCGCGACGAGACCCTCAAGGTGCTCGCCGGCGTGAAATGCGGCCTGTTCGGGCGTCTGCCGCTGGATGATGCGGCGGCATTGCGAGCACTGTCGGCGCAGATCGAATCGCGCTGAGGTGCGTCGATCGCTCAGGCGTCCGGCGGCACGTAGCCGGCAGGCGTGGCCGAGCCGTCGCCGAAAAAGTATTTCTCCATTTCGCCCTGCAGGAACGCGCGATGCTTGGGGTCCAGCGGCGACAGGCGGTTCTCGTTGATCAGCATGGTCTGATGCGCCAGCCACTGGCCCCAGGCTTCCTTGGACACCGATTCGAAGATGCGTTTGCCGAGCTCGCCGGGCCACGGCGCGAACGCCAGGCCTTCGGCTTCGCGGCCGAGCTTGATGCAGTGGACGGTGCGGCTCATCGGGTTCTCCAGTTACGTCAGTCGATCTCGGGCAGGGACTGCAGCAGGCGCCGCACGGGCGCGGGCAGTCCCAGATACTGGCAGTCCGCGGCCGCGTACCAGCGCAGGTCGTCGCGGTCGGCGGCGTGCGGCAAGGCGGCGGCACGGGCCAGCAGCGGCGTGATTTCGAGGCGGTAGTGGCTGAACACATGGACGAAGGCGTCCAGCGTGCGCCACTGCACGATGTCGGCGCCGACGGTACGTGCGGCGCGGGCCGCATGCTCGGTCTTGTCGGTTTCCGGCAGGCTCCAGAGCTCTGCCCAGACGCCGCTGGCCGGGCGCCGGTGCAGCAGCACGCGGCCGGCCGCGTCGCGCAGGATCAGCATGCAGGTCGTGCGTGTCGGACTGGCTTTGGCCGGCTTGCGCGCCGGCAGCTGCGCCGTGCGCTGCTCGCGCAGTGCGACGCAATCGGGTGCGAGCGGGCAGACGCCGCAGCGCGGCCGGCTGCGCACGCAGACGGTGGCGCCGAGATCCATGATGGCTTGCGTGTAGTCGGCGACGCGTGCGTCCGGCGTGTTCGCTTCGGCGTGCTGCCACAGGGTGCGCGCCGTCGCCGTGCTGCCGGGCCAGCCGTCGACGCCGTGCCGGCGCGCGAGCACGCGCTTGACGTTGCCGTCGAGTATCGCGTGGCGTTCGCCCCAGGCCTGGGCGAGTATCGCGCCGGCCGTGGAGCGGCCTATGCCGGGCAGCGCGGCCAGCGCGTCGTAGTCGCGCGGCAGTTCGCCGCCGTGCTGCTGCACGCAGAGCTGTGCGGCCTTGTGCAGATTGCGCGCGCGGCTGTAATAGCCCAGGCCCGACCAGAGTCCGAGCACCTGATCCGCGGGTGCCGCGGCCAGCGTGGCCAGATCCGGCAGCGCGTCGACGAAGCGCTGGAAATAACCGATCACGGTCGCGACCTGGGTCTGCTGCAGCATGATTTCCGACAGCCAGACGCGATATGGCGTGCGCGGGGTCTGCCACGGCAGGTTCTTGCGGCCGTGACGGTCGTACCAGTCCAGCAGCGCCGGCGCGAATGCGCCGGCCGTGTTCGCCGCCGCGGTCACTGCGCCGTCCCCGACTCGATGCGTATGCCCTCCAGGCGCACGCCGTCGAGTTCGATGCGTTCTATGCGCGCCTGGCCCGGCAGCGGCGGCAGGGCATTCGCGTTCGGCGCGGCCTGTTCGAGTTCATACCACCAGCGCTGCATCTGTTGCGCGTCGATGTCGCCGTCGAGGCTGATTCCGCTGGCGACAGCCTTGCCGTCCTGCAGCAGGGTCGCGTCGGTCACGACGAGGTGCAGGCTCAGGTCCGGCGACGCGGAGTCGCCGTCGCCGCCGCGGGCCAGCCAGCGCTGCAGCGCGCCGAGTTCGAGCTGCGGTTGCTGCAATCGCAGTTCCTCGATGACCAGGCGCGAGTCACGCAGGCTGCTCCAGGGCAGGCTCACGTCCAGGCGCTGCAGCGTCAGCAGCGGCGTGGTCTCGCCGGGAAGGCCGAAGCGCGCGTCGTCAAGCTGCAGGCGCAGCCGCGGCCACAGCGCATAACGCGCCGGCGGGCGGAAGGCCAGGCTCAGGCCCAGGCGCGACTGGGCCTGTTCGGCCAGCAGCGCGGCGACGCGCTCGGGCCTGGCGTATTCGTGCAGCAGCAGGGCCACGGCGATGCCCAGCAGCGCCAGCACGACGGCGGTTATCCGGAGCAGGCGACGCGGGCGCATGGATGAAAAAAAGTGGATTGATGGATATTCATCGCGCATGCATAATGCCGCGGCCGCCGACACAACCCAGGATGGAGCGTGCGGCGGCAGTGCTCGCGCCCAAGCTGGCCCCCCTGGCGGAAAGCGTGAGCGGATGCGGCGGCGAGCAATCGCCGCCGCATCCAACTTCTCCGTTTCCCATTCTCACGAATTCTCTCTGCGCCGCATGGCTCCGGGCCGTTGCGGCGCGTATGCATGTACGCATTGAGGCCATGCAGGACAGTCGCGTCGGCCCCTGGGTTGAATACGCCGGCGTCTGTTTCCGGCTGGCGATCGGCAGCGTGGTGACATCGGCCCGGCGCGTCGCAGGCGGATCCGCGCACTGTTGCCGACGCTGGCCGCTGCGGGCCACTCAGCCGCCCAGTGCTGCCGGCAGCAGACCGTCGACGAAGGCGGCCGCATCGAACTCGCGCAGATCGTCCAGGCTTTCGCCGAGGCCGACGAAACGCACCGGCAGGCCGAACTCCTTGGCCAGCGCGAAGATCACGCCGCCCTTGGCCGTACCGTCGAGTTTGGTCACGACCAGTCCGGTCACGCCGATCGCGGCACGGAACTGGCGCACCTGGTTGATCGCGTTCTGGCCCGTGGTGCCGTCGAGTACGAGCAGTACTTCGTGCGGCGCATCCGCGTCGAGCTTGCCGAGCACGCGGCGGATCTTGCCGAGCTCGTCCATCAATCCGCCCTGGGTGTGCAGACGCCCGGCCGTATCGGCGATCAGCAGATCCAGACCGCGCGAGCGTGCCGACTGCAGGGCATCGAAGATCACGCTGGCCGCATCCGAGCCCGAGCCCTGTGCGACGACCGGCACCTGGTTGCGCTCGCCCCAGGTCTTGAGCTGTTCCACCGCGGCCGCGCGAAAGGTGTCGCCGGCGGCGAGCATCACGTCCAGGCCCTGCTGCTGGTAGCGCCGCGTGAGCTTGCCGATGGTCGTGGTCTTGCCGACGCCGTTGACGCCGACCATCAGCATCACGAACGGCTTGCGCGAGGCGTCCACCTGCAGCGGCCGGGCGATCGGCGTCACGAGTTCAATCAGCGCCTGGCGCAGCGCGGCGAGCAACTGGTCGGCATCGTCGAACTCGCGCCGGTTCAGGCGCTTGCGCAGGTCCTCGACGAGCTCGGTGCTGGCCGCCACGCCGACGTCGGCGGTGATCAAGGCGGTTTCGAGTTCTTCGAGCAGGGCTTCGTCGAGCTTGGGCTTGCGCGAGAACAGGCTGCCGAGACTGCGCGCGAACGCACTGCCCGACAGGCGTTCGCGCCAGCTCTTCTTGCCGGGCGCCGCGGCCGGTGCCGCCATTGCGGGAGGATCGAACACCGGCGCTTCCTCGACCGGCGCCTCGGCGGCCGGCTGCGCTGCGGCTTCGGCGGCGACCTCGTAACTGGCGACTTCCGGCGCCAGCGCCGCAGCAGCGGCCTCGGGCACGACGGCCGGCGCAACCTCGGGCGCCGGCGTTTCGGCCACGGCTTCGCCCGCAGGCGCGACCGGCGGTTCGACCGGCTTGGGCGTCTTCTTCCAGAACTTGAACATGGGGCAGGGGATTCACCGAAAATATCCGGCCATGCTACCACCGACCCGCGGCACGCCCGCCGCGGCGGCTAACGGAATCCGTTCAACGTGCCTGCAGCGCCCGGCAAGATCCGCATCATCGGCGGCCATTTGCGCAATTCCCGCATCGAGGTGCCCGACCGGCCCGGTCTGCGGCCGACACCCGAACGCGTGCGCGAGACCCTGTTCAACTGGCTGGCGGCCCACGTCGGCGGCGCGCGCGTGCTGGATCTGTTCGCCGGCACCGGCGCCCTGGGCCTGGAAGCGCTGTCGCGCGGCGCGCGCGAGGCGGTGTTCTGCGAGCGCGATCCGGCCCTGGCCGCGGCGCTGCGTGCGAACCTTGCGCGGCTCAAGCAGGACGGCCGAGGCCGCGTCGTCGCCGACGACGCGCTGGCGGCGCTGGCCGGCCTGACCGGGCCATTCGACGTCGTATTCCTCGATCCGCCGTTCGCCGCCGACCTCTGGAGCACAGTCGCCGTGCAGCTGGAGGCCCGCGGCCTGCTCGGCGCGCAGAGCCTGATCTATCTGGAGGCCCCGCGCGAGGCCGCGCCGGCGCTGCCGCCGGGCTGGAACCTGCACCGACAGACGCGTGCCGGCGACGTGCAGGCCGCGCTCTATCGCCGCGGCGCGGCCTTGGCTTAAGCTTGAGCGGTTTGGTTCCCAGCCCTGACGGTATCTCTGCGATGGCCCGCGTTGCGGTTTATCCCGGCACCTTCGATCCGATTACCAACGGCCATATCGACCTGGTCAGCCGTGCCGCGCCACTGTTCGAGCGCATCGTCGTCGGCGTTGCCGACAGCGCGAGCAAAGGCCCCTGCTTCAGTCTCGACGAGCGCATCGCGCTGGCGCGCCTGGCCCTGGCCGGCCTGCCCAACGTCGAAGTGCGCGGATTCTCGGTGCTGCTGGCCGATTTCGTGCGCGAGATCGGCGCCGGCGTGATCCTGCGCGGCCTGCGCGCCGTGTCGGACTTCGAATACGAATTCCAGCTCGCGAGCATGAACCGGCACCTGATTCCGCAGGCAGAGACCCTTTTCCTGACCCCGGCCGAGCAGTACAGCTTCATTTCCTCGTCGCTGGTACGCGAGATCGCACGCCTCGGCGGCGACGTTTCCGGGTTCGTGCACCCGGCCGTGCAGCAGGCGCTGCGCCAGCGCTGGCGCGGCAATTGATCGTTGTTGGTTCCTTCCTCATCCCACGCAGGTGATCCCATGCGCAAGTTCATGCAAGCCGCCCTTCTCGGGCTCGTTTCCACCCTGGCCCTGACCGCCTGCGAGAAGAAGGAAGAAGCCGCGCCGGCCCCGGTCGCCGTCGAAGTGAAGATGCCGACCAACGCGACCGATCGCAACGCCTGGAAGGCTTACCTTGTCGACGTCGTCAAGCGCAACATGGCCGGCGTGACGTCGAATCGTCCGTACATGTACTTCGTGCCGGGTGGTGACGACCAGGCCGCGCAGGACGACCGCATCAACCAGCTGCAGAACGTGCAGACCATCGTTGCGCGCACCGTGCTGCCCGGCAACATGCTCGCGTTCGGCGGTCCGGATTCCAAGGTGACCGGCGATCTCATCATCGACGCGTTCAAGGAAGCCAAGCCCGGCGCATTCAAGGACGTCATCGTGCTGTTCGTCGGCGCCGCCGCGGACCAGCAGCGCGTGCAGGACGTGGTCGCGCCGTCGGGCGCGACCTACCGCTTCGTCGAAATGAAGTAATGCCCGCGGCCCGTGCCTGCCGGCTCCTGCCGGCGGACGCGGGCCGTTTGCCTCCATGGCTCTGAAAATCACCGAACTCTGCGTCAACTGCGACGTCTGCGAACCGGTCTGCCCGAACCAGGCGATCTCGATGGGGCCGGAAATCTACGAGATCGCCCCGGCGCGCTGTACCGAATGCGTGGGCCACTACGACGTGCCGCAGTGCATTGAAGTCTGCCCGGTCGAATGCATATTCGTGGATTCCGAGCACACGGAAACCCGGGAGGAACTGCTCGGCAAATACGCACGACTGACCCAGGCGGAGAAGAAGGCGTGATCCGATTGCGCGCACTGCTGTTCGTTGCGGCCCTGCTGCCGTGTTCTCCGGTCTTCGCGGCCGATGCGCCCGGCAAGGCTGCCATCGCGAGCGCGCACAAGCTCGCGACCGAAGCCGGCTTCGAAGTGCTGGCCGCCGGCGGCAATGCGTTCGATGCGGCCGTCGCGGTCAGCGCGGCGCTCAGCGTGGTCGAACCGCAGAGCTCGGGCATAGGCGGCGGCGCATTCTTCCTCGTGCACCGCGCGAAGGACGGCAAGCAGGTGCTTGTCGATGCGCGCGAGACCGCGCCGGCGGCTACCGACGCCAAGGCTTATCTCGATGCCAACGGCGAACTCGACCGCGACAAGTCGGTCAACGGCGGGCTCGCGGCCGGCATTCCGGGCGAACCGGCCGCGCTGGTCTGGGTTGCGGAGCATTACGGCCGTCTGCCGCTGAAGCAGTCGCTTGCGCCGGCGATACGTCTGGCGCGCGACGGTTTCGCGCCGGATGCGCGCTGCCTCATGCGCATCGGCCAGCGCAAGGACGTCATTGCGCGCGATGCCGGCGCCGCAGCCCTGTTCCTGCCCGGCGGCGAGCAGCCGAAACAGGGCTGGGTGCTCAAGAACCCCGATCTCGCGCGGACCCTGGAGCTGATCGCCGAACGCGGCGCCAAGGGTTTCTACGAAGGCGAATTCGCCGAGAAACTCGTGGCCGGCGTGAAGAAGGCCGGCGGCAACTGGAGCCGAGAGGATCTGGCCGCCTATCAGGTACGCGAACGCGAGCCGATCGTGTTCACGTATCGCGGTCATCAGGTCGTCACCGCGCCGCCGCCGTCCTCCGGCGGCATCGCGCTCGCGGAGATGCTCAACATCCTGCAGGGCTACGACCTGACCAGGCTCGATCGCGTCGAGCGCACTCATCTCGTCGTCGAGGCCATGCGCCGCGCCTACCGCGACCGCGCCGAATACCTCGGCGACCCGGATTTCGTGAAGATGCCGGTCGCCGAGCTCACGAGCCCGCTGTACGCCGCGGGGCTGCGCGCTTCCATCCACCCGAAGAAGGCCACGCCCAGCGACAGCCTGCCGGGCTACATGGCGCCGGTGCAGGGCACCGACACCACCCATTTCTCCATCGTGGATGGGGACGGCAATCTCGCTGCGGTCACGCAGACCGTGAATCTGCCATTCGGCGCCGCCGTCGTCGTGCCGGGCACGGGGTTCGTGCTCAACAACCAGATGGATGACTTCGCGCTGAAGGCCGGCGCGCCGAATGCCTACGGCCTCGTCGGCGCCGATGCGAATGCGCCCAAGCCCGGCCATCGGCCGCTGTCGTCGATGACGCCGACCTTCGTGATCGGCCCCGAGCGCACCCTGGTCATCGGCACGCCGGGCGGCAGCCGCATCATCACGATGGTGCTCGAAGGCATCCTGGCCTGGTTCGACGGCGATGCGCCGCAGCAGGTCGTCGACAACAAGCGCTTCCATCATCAATACCTGCCCGACGTGATCTCGGTCGAGAAGGACACGTTCACGCCGGCCGAGCGCAAGGCGCTGCAGGCGATGGGTCATACGCTCAGCGACGGCGAGCAGCCCTGGGGTTTCATGAACGCCGTCGACTGGAACCGCAAGACTGGCGAGCTGCGCGGCGGCAGCGATTCGCGCGGCGTTTCCGGCACGGCGCAGGTCAAGTAAGGCGGTGCAGACGATGAAACTCTGGTCCCTGATCGGCAACTCGCAGAAACTCGACGGCGGCGCGATGTTCGGCAACGTGCCGCGTGTCATGTGGGAACGCTGGATCGTTCCGGACGAGGACAACCGCATTGCGCTGGCCTGCCGCTGCCTGCTCGTCGAGGATCTGGACGGCAAGCGCGTGCTGTTCGAGACCGGCATCGGCGCGTTCTTCGAGCCCAGGCTCAAGGAGCGTTTCGGCGTCGTGGAGAGCGAGCATGTGCTGCTCGCCTCGCTCGCGCGCGCCGGCTTCAGCGATGCGGACATCGACGCGGTCGTGCTGTCGCATCTGCATTTCGACCATGCGGGCGGGCTGCTCGCCGCCCATGAACCGGGCCAGCCGCCGCGACTGTTGTTCCCGAACGCGAAATACCTCGTCAGCCGCGAATGCTGGGAGCGCGCGCTGCATCCGCATCCGCGCGACCGCGCCTCGTTCATCGCCGAGCTGCAGCCGCTGCTGCAGGCGTCTGGCCGGCTCGAAATCGTCGACGGCGAGCATTCCGCCACGCTCGGACCGCGCGTGCGCTTCAGCTACAGCTCGGGCCATACGCCGGGCCTGATGCTGGCCGAGATCGGCGGCGACGGCGGCGTCGTGTTCTGCGCCGACCTGATTCCGGGCCGGCCCTGGGTGCATCTGCCGGTAACCATGGGCTACGACCGCTATCCGGAGCTGCTGATCGACGAGAAGCAGCGCTTCCTGCAGGACAAGGTCGCGCGCGGCGTGCGCCTGTTCTTCACCCACGATACCCAGTGCGCGCTGGCCGAGGTCGTGCGCGACGAGAAGGGCCGATTCGCGACCGTCAACGAGCTCGCCGAGCTCGTCGGCGTCGCCGCCTGAACCACCCGAGGAAGCAGCAGCCATGCAGAAGAAATGGATCATCGCAGGACTGGTCGCGGCGCTGGCCGCAGCGGCGCAGGCGCACGAGGGCGGTCATGACGGCCACGGCGCGCATGCGCCCCCGGCCGGCCACGAGGCGACGCCGGCTGGCCCGACGCCGATCGCGACCGGCAACGGCGGCGCCTACTACGGCGCGCCGATGCCGAAGTCCGATGCGCTGGCGATCGCCGACGTCGCGCGCGCACCCGACGCGCACACCGCGGCGCCGCAGGCCTTCAAGGGCCGCATCACCGAGGTCTGCCAGAACAAGGGGTGCTGGATGGTGCTCGAAGACGGCGGCGCATACGCGCGCGTGTTCATGAGCGGCCACAGCTTCAGCGTGCCGAAGGATGCGCGCAACCAGGCCATCGTCTACGGCAAGCTCAGCGTGAAGCAGCTCGACGCCAAGGAAATCGAACACCTCGCCAGCGAGGGCAGCACGCCGCAGCAGCAGGAACTGCAGATCGACGCGACGTCGGTATGGATTGCGGGCGGTTGACCGGTTTTCCGCGTTAGTCAGGTTCTTGCCTCGCCTCCAATCCGGCACGCAATCCACGTTCCATGCTTGCGACGGCGGAGCCTCGCCGTGTGTGTCGCAGGCGCTCAGCGCGAGAACAGCTCCGCTCCGTGATCGAGGAAATACAGGCCCGCGAATACCTTCGGGTCTATCGAGTAGCCCTCGGCAGCCCGCGCGCAGAGCCAGCGTGCGGCGTCGCGGCGCGGGACTTCGTGGACCTGGATATCCTCGCCGGCCACGCCGCCGCCGACGTGCTCGCGGCGTAGCCCCCAGGCGCGGACGAAGGCGATGGTCTCGGTGCTCATGCCCGAGGAGCTGGGCCCGCTGAGGTAATGGTCTAGCCGGTCGCAGGCATAGCCGGTTTCTTCGAGCAGTTCGCGGCGCGCGGCTTCGAGCAGGTGTTCGTCGTCGTTGCCGGGCTCGTCGCCGATCAGGCCGGCCGGCATTTCGATCGCGCGGGCGCGGATCGCCTCGCGCCATTGCTCGACGAACAGCAGGCAGTCGTCGGGAGTCACGGCGATGACGATGACGGCGCCCCCGGGATTAGTGCGCTCGGCGTATTCCCAGCGGCCGCGGCGGCACAGACGCAGCCAGCGTCCGTTGAAAAGAACCTCGGTTTCGTCCATCGTTCCCTGTTCTCCGCCGACGTCGCGTCGGAACCTATGCCGGCCAGTCGCGGTCTGTCGCCGGCCTCCTTTCGATATTCCGGACTTTCTGCATGAAAATTCAAGCCCTTGCCTACGCCGTGCTGAGTCTTTGCGGGCTCGCGGCGGTCCACGCCGCCGAGCCTGCCGCCAAGCCGGCAACCGCCGCGCCCAGGGCCGAATCGGCGGACGAGGCACGCATGCGCGCGGCGGAGAACCTGACCGAGCAGCAGATCAAGTCCACGACCAACCGCGAGGCGCTGTCGCGTCTGGCCCAGTTCTACAACGGCCGCGACCTGCAGCGTTTCATCTGGTCCATGCAGCGCCTGGTCGAGCTGTATCCGAATTCCGGTGCGCTGCGCCTGCAGCTGGCGGCGGTCTACGCGGGGCAGGGCGACAAGAGCAATACCTACGACACCCTGCTGAAGATGCAGAACCTCGGCTTCGCCTACTCGATCGGCAACGACCCGCGCTTCGAGAAGGTCCACGGTACCAAGGTCTGGGAATACGCTGTCGCGAATCTCGATGCCAACGCCAAGCCGTTCGGCGAAGGCAAGGTGGCAGTGCAGCTGCCCGCCGGCGACACCTTGCTCGAAGCCCTGGCCTGGGACAGCAAGCGCAAGCAGCTGCTCGTCGGCAGCGCGCGCGACGGCGCGATCCATCGCGTCGAGAAGGACGGCAAGCTCGCCGATTTCATCAAGCCCGATCCGGCCTCGGGCCTGTACAGCGTGCTCGACCTCAAGGCCGACGCAGCCAATGACGTGCTCTGGGTCGCCAGCTACGGCGCGCCGGTCTACAAGTCGTATACGGCCGAGATGGTCGACCACTCGTATCTGCTGAAGTACAGCCTGTCCAGCGGCAAGCTGCTCGGCAAATATTCGATCGAGGACAAGACCGGCCATCTGTTCGGTTTCGTCGCCGTTGCCGGCGACGGCCGCGTCTATGTCGCCGACCCGGCGCGGCGCGAGATCTTCAAGCTCGACGGCGACAAGCTCGTGCAGGTGACCAGCAACTCGATGCTGACCGGCATCAGCGGCCTGGCCGTCAGCAGCGACGGCCGCAATCTGTATTTCGCCGATCCGGCACTCGGCCTGTTCGGCATGGATCTGTCCACGGCCCGGCCGTTCAGCGTCGGCCATTCGCCCGACAGCCTCGTCGTCGGCGGCGTCTCGTCGCTGTTCTGGTACGACGGCAGCCTGATCCTCGTGCAGGACAACATGGTGCCCCAGCGCGTGATGCGCCTGAAGCTGGACAAGGACGGCCGCAACGTCGTCACGGCCATGCCGCTGGACGCGGCCAAGCCCGAGTTCACGATGCTCGGCAACGGCGCGGTCGCCGGCGACGATTTCTATTTCGTCGCCAACAGCCAGCGCGAGCTCTACGACAGCCACGGCGTGCTGTCCGACGCGAAGCTGCTGCAGCCTATAAAGGTATACAAGAGCAATCTGCGCTTCGCCTGGGACCAGCCGGGCATCTCGGCCGGACTCAAGCCGATTCCGGCCGCCGGCGACGCCAAGGTGCGATTCGAGAATCCCGAGCCGGCACCGAAGCAGGACGACAACAAGTAAGTCATCGGATCGGGCCGCTGATGCGGCCCGATGCTGTTGCGGGGTTCGCTGCCGCTCTTGGCACGACAGACGGGTCTCCAGGGCCGACGGCGGTTGCCGTGTCCGGCCCGGTCTATTCCCCCTCTTGGCGTTCGGTCGCGGCCGTCTTCAGGCCAGCGCGCGTATGCGCGAGCGCGTCAGCGGGCCGAAGCGCAGTTGTTCGAGCAGTACGTCGACGTCGGCCAGATCGGGCTTGCCGCACGCGAAGCTCTCGGCGTCGGGCGGCACCGGCCCGTCGCAGGCGATGCCGGTCAGGCGGCGGCTGAGCTGCGCCTGGGCGGCGCCGGCCTTGAGCTTGGCGTAGGCCGCCGCCGCGCCGCGGAAGCGCAGGAACGGGATTTCCTCGATGCGCGCATAGATCGCGTCGAGGCTGCCGAAATGCGACAGCAGGGTTGCGGCGGTCTTCGCGCCGATGCCGGCAACGCCCGGAATGTTGTCGATAGCATCGCCGGTCAGGGCCAGATAGTCGGCGACCTGATGCGGGTGCACGCCGAGCCGCTCCTTGACGCCGGCCGCGTTCCAGGTCTGATTCTTGGAAAAATCCCAGATTTCGTCGTGCTCGCCGACGAGCTGGCCGAAGTCCTTGTCGGCCGAGACGATGATCGCGCGGAACGCCTGCGGCCGCAGCGCATGCACGACGCTGCCGATAAGGTCGTCGGCTTCGAGGCTCAGATCCGACAGCACGCGCAGGCCCAGAGCCGCGCTGACGCGCTGGCAGTAGGCGAACTGCAGCTTGAGCTCTTCCGGCGGCAGCGCGCGGTTGGCCTTGTATTCGGGATAGATCGCGTTGCGGAACGAACTGGTCAGCGATTCGTCGAACGCCACGGCGCAGTGCGTGGGTCTGGCGCGCTCGAGCAGGTCGAGCAGGAAGCGCGTATAGCCGTAGACCGCGTTGACCGGCTTGCCGTCGACGTCGAAGAACTCCGCCGGCACCGAATGCCAGGCGCGGAAGACATAGAGGCTCGCGTCGACGAGGTGGATGGTCTGCCGGCTCATCTCAGCCCTGCCATTCGCGCACCAGCGCGGCGGCGTCTGGACGCAGGCGCTCGGGCGCCGGTTCGCGCGCCGTGCCGATGTGGATGAAGCCGACTACGCGTTCGCCGGCACCGACGCCGAGCGCGGCGAGTATGGTCGGGTCGTAGGCGGCCCAGCCCGTCAGCCATTGCGCGCCGTAGCCGAGCTGCTGGGCGCCGAGCAGCAGGTTGTAGGCGACGCAGCCGGCCGACAGCAGCTGTTCCTGCGCCGGCACCTTGGAATTGGCCTCGTCGATGTGCGCGATGACGGTCACGATCAGTGGCGCGAAGTTGAAGCGCTCGCGATCCTTTTCGATGGCCGCCGGCGGCGCATCGGGGTTGTTGGCCAGTGCCGTCCGCGCGAGCAGTTCGCCGAGGCGGCGGCGCGCTTCGCCGCGGATCAGCAGGAAGCGCCAGGGCACGAGCTTGCCGTGGTCCGGCGCGCGTGCCGCAGCCTGCAGCAGCGCCTGCAGTTCGGCCGGGTCGGGACCGGGGTCACCGAGCTGGCGCGAAGGAACGGAGCGGCGGTCGTTGAGCAGTTTCAGCGCGGACATGCGGAATTCTCCGGAAACGTGGGCAGGGCGGCGGCGTCATTGATTGCCGGGAACTGCCGAACGCGCCGGAACCCGCCTTGGTTGTTGGAACCCCCTTGGGTCAAGGGGGCGGCCGAACGCCTGCGGCGCAGGAGTCCGGCGGGGTTGTGGGGACGAGCAGCAGGACCTGGGAGCCGTGCTGTGGGCGTTCAGTCGGGTCTTGCATGCAGATCCGTCATAAGAGTGCGCGAGTCTAGCAAGGCCGCTTACCACGGATACATTCATGGGCTAGGATGCCCAGGCTTGGTCCTGGGGAGTGCCACATGGCGGTGAATGTCGCGGTAGTGCGCGAGACGAGTTCCAATGAGCGGCGCGTCGCGCTGACGCCGGAAGTCGCGAAGAAGCTCAAAGGCAAGGGCGCGACGGTGCTGGTCCAGAGCGGCGCCGGTCAGCCGGCCAGCTTTCCCGACGCGGCCTACAAGGACGCCGAAACGGTCGCCGATGCGGCGACGACCCTGGCCCGCGCCGATGTGCTGTTCAAGGTGCAGCCGCCGACCCTCGAAGAGATCGCCCAGCTGCGCGAAGGCAGCGTCGTCGTGAGCCTGCTGCAGCCGCATCTGGCGCCCGAGCGCACGCGGGCGCTGCGCGATCGCAAGATCACTGCGTTCGCGATGGAGCTGCTGCCGCGCACGACGCGCGCGCAGGCCATGGACGTGCTGTCCTCGCAGGCCGGC
This sequence comes from Lysobacteraceae bacterium SCN 69-320, assembly GCA_001725155.1. Taxonomy (GTDB): domain Bacteria; phylum Pseudomonadota; class Gammaproteobacteria; order Xanthomonadales; family Rhodanobacteraceae; genus Tahibacter. Next base: position 24,699 of record MEFP01000007.1, read on the forward strand.
GTGGCCGGCTACAAGGCCGTGCTGATCGCGGCCGAGGCGTCGCCGAAATTCTTTCCGATGCTGACCACGGCCGCCGGCACGATACGCCCGTCCAAGGTGCTCATCGTCGGTGCCGGCGTGGCGGGCCTGCAGGCCATCGCGACGGCGCGGCGCCTCGGCGCGCAGGTCGAAGGCTTCGACGTGCGGCCCGAGACCAAGGAACAGATCGAGTCGCTCGGCGCGAAATTCCTCGATCTCGGCGTCAGCGCCGCCGGCAGCGGCGGCTATGCGCGCGAACTCACGGCCGAGGAACGCGAGCAGCAGCAGAAGGCACTGGCCGAACACCTCAAGGGCATCGACGTGATCGTGACCACGGCCGCCGTGCCCGGCCGCAAGGCGCCGCGCATCATCAGCGCGGCGATGGTCGAAGGCATGAAGCCCGGCGCCGTCATCGTCGACATCGCCGCGGAGACCGGCGGCAACGTCGAGCTGTCGGAAGCCGGCAAGACCGTCGTCACGGCCAACGGCGTGACGATCATCGGCCCGGTCAATCTGGCCGCGAGCGCGCCGATCCATGCCAGCGAGATGTATTCGCGCAATCTGTACAACTTCATCGAGCTCAGCCTCAAGGACGGCGCGCTGAACCTCGACTGGGACGACGAACTCATCGCCAAGACCTGCCTGACCCACGCCGGCGAGATCCGCCACGAGGCGACGCGGCAGCTCGTGGACGGCGCATGAGCCGCGCCGCCGTCGCAGTGACCGTAGCGGCCCGCGCCGCGACCTTGAGCCAAGCGCATCCGGGGAAACCACATGATCAGCGGTGAAATCGCCCTCTATCTCTTCATGCTGGCCGCGTTCACCGGCCACGAAATCATCAGTCGCGTGCCGGTGATCCTGCACACGCCGCTGATGTCCGGCTCCAACTTCGTGCATGGCATCGTCCTCGTCGGCGCAATGATCGCGCTCGGCGAGGCGACGACGACGACGCAGCAGGTGATCGGCTTCATCGGCGTATTCCTCGGCGCCGGCAACGCGGTCGGCGGCTACGTGGTAACCGAGCGCATGCTCGAAATGTTCAAGTCCAGCAAGAAGGAAGGAGCCAAGTGATGGACAAGTCGGCGCTGCTTCAGCACGCGGTCCACGCCAGCTACTTCGTCGCGGCCGTACTGTTCATTCTCGGCATCAAGCGCATGTCCTCGCCGGTGACCGCGCGCAGCGGCATCCAGTGGGCCGGCATCGGCATGGTCGTCGCGACGATCGCGACGTTCTTCCACGGCAGCATCCTCAATCATCCGGACGTCATCGCGAACGTCGTGCTGATGGTGCTCGCAATCGGCATCAGCACCCTGTTCGCCTGGGTCTCCGGCAAGAAGGTCGCAATGACCGACATGCCGCAGATGGTCGCGCTGTACAACGGCATGGGCGGCGGCTCGGCTGCGGCCATTGGTGCTTCGGCGCTGATCGGCGCGGCGACGGTCGGCTCGGCGACGGCGCCCGGGCATCATGCGCTCGGTACGACGCAGATCGCGCTGGCCGTGATCGGCGCACTGATCGGCTCGATCTCGTTCACCGGTTCGCTGATCGCGTTCGCCAAGCTGCAGGGCTGGATGGACAAGACCTTCCGCTTCGGCGGCCAGCAGGTCGTCAACGGCCTGTTCTTCCTGTCGGCGGTGGGGCTCGGCGGGGCGCTGCTGTTCCACCTCGACACCACGATCGTCATTGCGTTCTTCGCCGTCTCGCTGCTGTTCGGCGTGCTGATGACCCTGCCGATCGGCGGCGCCGACATGCCGGTCGTGATTTCGCTGTACAACGCGTTCACGGGTCTCGCGGTCGCGTTCGAAGGCTATGTGCAGGGCAATGTCGCGCTGATCATCGCCGGCACCGTGGTCGGCGCGGCCGGCACCCTGCTGACGCGCCTGATGGCCAAGGCCATGAACCGCTCGATCAGCAACGTGCTGTTCTCGAACTTCGGTTCCGGCGGCGGCGGTTCCACCGAGATCGCCGGCTCGCAGAAGCCGATCGAGGCGGCCGACGCGGCCTCGCTGCTGTACATGGCCGAAAAGGTCATCATCGTGCCGGGCTACGGCATGGCCGTGGCGCAGGCCCAGCACAAGATCTGGGAACTGTCGCAGCAGCTGATCAAGCGCGACAAGGAAGTGAAGTTCGCGATCCATCCGGTGGCCGGACGCATGCCGGGCCACATGAACGTGCTGCTGGCCGAAGCCGGCGTGCCGTACGACCTGATTGCCGACATGGACGACATCAATCCGGAATTCGCGACCTGCGACGTGGCCATCGTCATCGGCGCGAACGACGTCGTGAATCCGGTCGCGCGCACGGACAAGTCTTCGCCGATCTACGGCATGCCGATTCTCGACGTGATCAACGCGCGCCAGGTCATCGTGATCAAGCGCGGCAAGGGCGCCGGTTTCGCCGGCATCGAGAATGCCCTGTTCTATGCCGACAACTGCCGCATGCTGTACGCCGACGGCCAGGAAGCGGCGAACCGGCTGATCGCCGAGCTCAAGGGCATCGACTCGGCCGGCGGGCACTGACGCCCGACGGTTGCCTTCACCGCGCCGGTGACTGATCACCGGCGCGGCAGAGGGGGCGGATCAGCCCATCGTCGGCGCAGAACGCTCGTTGGCTTCGCCGGCGGCCTTCTGGTCGGCCACCGCCACGCTCGCGACCAGCGACGACAGCGCGCGCATCATGTTGACCTGGTTGCGCAGCATCAGACGCAGGCCTATCGGTTCGACGTCGCTGATGAAACGGTTCATGCGGGCGCGATACTCGGGCCAGCCGTCGCGGCTTTCGCCGTGGCAGGCCCACAGCGCGCGCCAGTCGCGCGCGAGTTCGCCGGCGAGCCGGTGCAGTTCGCGCAGGCGCGGGTCGGGCACGGCTTCGTCGAGCACGAAGGTCAGCTGCTCGCGCATTTCCCAGGGCGTCATGACCGCCGGAAGGTTGGTCGCTTCGTAGCGCAACGGCGGCTGCGTCGAGCCCGGTGCGATCAGGGTCGGCGACCAGGGGCCGGCGTAGTTCGGTGTCCGGCTGCGCGAGACGAGCTGCCAGAAGCCTTCGCCGCCGACCGTGTCGGCGACGATGTGGATGCGCGAACGCGTCGCCGAATTGATCACGCGATGCTGCGCCCAGGTATCGAAGATCCAGCAGTCGCCGGCCTGCATGTGGATGCTGTTGGCGCCGCAGAAGAACGTCACTTCCGGCTGGGTCACGACCGGCACGTGGATGCGGATGTGATCGCGCCAGTAATAGTCGACGTCGACGTGCGAATTGACCTCGGCCTGGCCCGACAGGCGCATGAGCCGCGAGCGGCCGAGCACGCCGCCGAACGAAGCCAGCACTTCGCGCAGGTACGGCAGGCGTTCGAGATGCGGTGTCGGCAGCATGCGGCCGCGGACGGAGTCGCTGCCGGGATCGCCGTTCGCGGAGATCAGCGGCAGCGCCGAGTTGCCGGCGAAGCCCTGCGGGTGCGGCCTCCAGACGGATTCGCCCAGCGCGTCGATTTCCGCGGCGAGCGCCTGTGCGTCGTAGCGTTGCGGCAGTTGCAGGAACGGGTACTGGAGTTTCATGGGCGGTCGAAGTTGCGTTTGAGGTGGGTCAGCCGGCTGCGGGCGCGGCGGCACCGCACGGTCGTCAGTCGTCGTAGCCGAAGCGTTTGAGGTAGGGCGCCAGATGCGGCAGTGCCGGCTCCATCCAGCGCGCATAGCGCTGCCAGCGGCCGACGCCCTTGCGGTTCACCGGCTCCACCACCTGGTGGTAGCTCGGCGTGCGGATGTAACCGCGCTGCCTGGCGTGCTCGTGGAACGCGACCATGCCGGGCGACCAGTCCAGGCCGAGGAAATCGCAGAGCAGCCGCGCATGTCCTTCGACGTCGTCGATCATCTTTTCGTGATGGAACGTCAGCACGTCGAGCTGGAAGATGCCGATCTGGGCGTACCAGAAGTCGAAGGCGTTCGCGTAGCCCTGGGCCGTCGATTCCAGCGTCGCGCACATCGTGGCATAGCCCGGTGCGCGGAAGATCTGCATGTAGTTGCTGAGCACGACGTCGCGCGGGTCGCGCACGCACAGGATGACCTTGGCGTGGGGAAACAGCCGCGCGATCACCGGCAGTCGCATCATGTTCAGCGGATTCTTGTCGATCAGCCGCTTGCCCGGGTCCGCCTGCGTCCGCGTGCGCACCGCTTTCCAGTAGCGCTCGCGCAGTTCGTTGCAGCGCGTCTCGTCGAGCCGGGCCATTCCGTGCGGGTAGTCGATGCCGTCCGCCTCGATCTCGTTCGTCAGATCGTTGAGGAAGGTGCGCTCGTCCATGCAGGTCAGACGCTCGTGCGCATCGAGCATGGTTTCGAGCAGCGTGGTGCCCGAGCGCGGAAAGCCGACGACGAAGATCGGCGATTCCTCGGTGCTGGGAGCGCCGGGCCAGCGCCATTCGGCGTAGTCGTCGGGCTGCACGCGCTCCTGAGCGAGCCGCAGCGGCGCGCCCTCGGCGGTGAGCAGTTCGGGCGCCGCCTGGGCGAGTTGCGAGAGTTGCCGCTCGTGTCCCTGCTGCAGCCAGCGCATGGCCTCGTCGGGACGGCCGCGCTTGTCGTTGAGCCGCGCCAGCGAAAAGAACAGATCGAGGCGGCGGTTCGCGATTGCCGTGTTCGCGAGCAGCGACTCATGCAGGCGGCAGGCTTCGTCAATGTCGTTGCCGCGTGCGGCGATGTTTGCCGCGGCGATGTCGAGGTCCTGGAGCAGGCCCGCTTCCTCCGCGTCGTCGCGGCGGATCTGTGCGAGCAGCGCACGCGCTTCGTCCACGCGATTGGAGCGTTCGAGGAATGCCGCGCGCCGTGTCAGCACGCGCGTGTTGCCGGGATCGCGGCGATCGGCGAGCTGCAGCGCGAGTTCGGCCGCGTCGAGATTGCCCATTTCATTGTGCAGCGAGGCGAGGTCGACGAGTACCTGCAGATCGTGGCTGGCCCATTGCGGCCAGTCGGCTAGCAGTTCCTCGACCTGTTCGTTGTGGCCCGCCTCATAGCAGGCGGCGGCAACCTGGGCGCGCAAGGCCGCGTCGTCGGGCTGCAGCGCGAGCGCTTCGAGCAGGTGGTGGCGCGCGCCGAGAAAGAGGCCTTTCTCGTACTGGATCAGCCCGAGGTTCTGCAGTGCTTCGCCCATTTGCGGGTTCAGCGAGAGCGCGTGGTGATAGGCCTCGCTGGCTTTGCCGTTTTCGCCAAGGCGGCGGCGGCTGTTGCCGAGATTGAGCCAGTGTTCCGGCGTCGCCGGCGCGAGCTCGGTGATGCGCTCGAATATGGTTGCGGCTTCGCTGTCGCGCCCCTGGCTGTCGAGGCTCAGCGCGAGCAGCACCAGTGCACCTTCGTTGCGCGGGTTCTGCATCAGCAGCTGACGGCTGATCTGCTCGGCGTAGGCGGGATTGCCGTTCTGTAGCGCGTCGAATCCGATGGGGAGCATGGGGAAACCTGATGACCGAGCCACTAAGTATGGGTGCGGCCGTGCAGGGGGACAAGCACAGTGCCGGCCGTATGCGGCGGCCGGCAGGTGATCACGCTGGGCGGGCATAAAAAAACCGCGCGGCTTGCGCCGCGCGGTTTCTGTACTGCCGTGTAGCGGAAGTTCTTAGAACTTCACGCCGACACGCGCCCAGTAGAAGCGACCCACGGTTTCGTAGGTACGGGCGTCGGTGTTGCTGTCGAAGCCGTACTGCCACAGCTGCGGCGGCTGCTTGTCGAACACGTTGTCGACGCCAACTTCGAGGTTGGTGTGGATCGGTTCGATGTTGTAGCCGAACTGCAGGTTGTGATAGGTGACGGCGCCGGTGCGGAACGAGTTCCGCGCCGCATCACCCGTCGGGTCGATGACGGTGTAGCCGTCACCAGCCACGGTCTGCGCGCCGAAGCGGGTCGGACCGATGTAGCGAGCACGCCAGGAAGCGTCGAACGCGCCCATGTTCCAGTTCACGCCGGCATAACCGCGCCAGCGGGCGTAGTTGCCGTCGCCGCCCTGAGCGGACGAGACGTACGAACCGGCGTTGTTGAACTGGGTCGTGACGTCGCCCTGGACCTTCTGCGCGTTGTACTTCTGGATGTAGGTCGCGTCCAGCGAGAAGCGGAAGTTGCCCCACGCGGTTTCCGGCAGACGGTACTTGAAGCTCATGTCGATGCCGGACGTGTCGATGCGACCGACGTTCTGCGTGCGGTTGTTGACGAAGTTGATGTCGCCGACGCCCGTGAGTTCACGCGTGAACAGGTTGCAGTAACGGCCGAAGTTGAAGCACTGGTTGATGATCGTCTGCGTACCCAGCGTACCGATGGTGTCGGTCAGGTAGATGCGCCACACGTCGACCGAGGTCGAGAAGCCTTCCAGCCAGCTCGGGTCGTACACGACGCCCCAGGTGAACGACTTGCCCTGTTCCGGCTTCAGCTGGTCGTTCGAACCGAACAGCGCGCTGGTCTGCGGGGTGGTCTGCTCGAAGCCCGGAGCCAGGCCGGCGCAGGCGACGTTGCTGAGGCGCGGGTCGCCGACGCGGAGGCCGTCGCAGGGATCCTGGTACGTATCGGCCGACGGGGTCACGCCGCCGTACAGGTCGGAGATCGTCGGCGAACGGAACACTTCGGCGACCGTGCCGCGCAGCAGCACGTCGTCGATCGGGCGCCATTCCACGCCGATCTTCGAGTTCGTCGTGTTGCCGAACGCGGAGTAGTCGGAGTAGCGCGAACCCAGCGTGAAGTTCAGCGACTTGGCCAGGAAGACGTCACGCAGAACCGGGATGAACAGTTCGGCGTAGAACTCGCGGACGCTGAGCGAGCCGGAGTTCGGCGAGGCGCAGGCGTCGGTCGAGGTCTGGCAGGTGCCGACCGCCGGATCGGTGATGATCGACGAGAAGTCCGGCGTGAAGTACTGGTAGTCCTTGCGGTATTCGCCGCCGAACGCGACGCTGAGCGCGCCGGCCGGGAGTTCGACGATTTCGCCGGTCAGGTTGAAGCGGGCGATCTTCTCGTTCGAATAGAAGTGGTTCGACGGGGTGATCGACAGCTTGCGCAGGTTCTCGATGTTCTGGCGGCCGGCGGCCGTCTGGTTCTCGAGGCCGAGCAGGTTGATCGGCGTGCAGTTCGCGATGATCGCGGTCGGGGTGCCGCAACGGGCAACGCCGTTGGAGTCGATGAACGACGGGCCGACGGCGTCACGCAGGCCGGGCTTGAAGTAGTAGCCGGTCTGCTGGCGATCCTGGGTCAGGCGCGCCCAGCTGATGCCGGCGTCCCAGGTCCAGGTGTCGCCGAAGCTGCCGCGCAGGCCGGTGTTGAACTGCTGCGATTCGGTCTGGAAGCGGCCGATGCGGTTGCCGTCCAGCGACATGCGGATACCGCCCGAGCTGACGTTCACGCCGAACGGGTTGTAGATGCTGCCGGCCGAGATGACCGCGCCCGAGTCCGCGCCGAGGATCAGCGGCAGCGGAGCCAGCTGATAGTTCGAACGGGTGTTGTTGGAGAACGCTTCGACGTAGGCTTCGACGTTGTCCGAGATGCGGTAGTTGCCCGCCGCGAACAGGCCGCCGCGTTCCTGCGGGGTGCGCAGGATGTTGAACGGCGAGTAGTCGTAGGTGTCGTTGTTCGCGCCCGAGCCCTTGTAGCAGCGGAAGTCGGAGCCGGCGGTGCCCGGACGGCCGGTGATGCGCGTCACGTTGACGTTGGCGGCGGTGCCGGAGCAGGCCAGGCCGAAGCTTTCGGCGACGCTGCGCGGGATCACGTAGCGGCCGTTCGGAATGGTGCCCGAACCCAGCTCATAGATCGTGCCGGCCGAGTTGTACAGCGCCGGGGTCGAGTACTTGCGGTCGGCCGCGCTGACGGCGTCCTGCTTGTTGTAGGTGACGCCGACGACCAGGCTGCCGCGGTCGCTGGAGTGGCCGATCGTCATCGAGCCGCCGACGCGCTGGCCGTCGTCACGGTCGGAGATGCCGTAGTCGAACGAGGCTTCCATACCCTGGAAGTCACGACGCGTGATGAAGTTGACCACGCCGCCGATCGCATCCGAACCGTACACCGCCGAGGCGCCGTCCTTCAGGATTTCGATGCGCTCGACCATGTTGATGGGGATCGAGTTGACGTCGTTGTAGAACACGCGCTGGCCGTTGATCAGCAGCAGCGTGCGCTGCGAGCCGAGGCCGCGCAGCGAGACGGTGGAGGCGCCGGAGCCGCCGCCGTTGTTGACGCCCGGGTTGGTCGCGGCGCCAGCGATCGAGGGGGCTTCCTGCAGCAGGTCACCGATGGTGAGCTTGCCGGTCTTTTCGATGGCGGACTTGTCGATGACGAAGACCGGGCTCGAGGTCTCGAGGTCGACGCGGCGAATACGCGAACCGGTGACGACGATCGTCTCCAGCGTTTCGCCCTTGTCGCCACTTTCCTGAGCGAAAGCCGGGGCGGCGGTGAGGCCTACAGCGGCCGCGGTGCCCATGTACAGGGCGTAGCGCACGGCGCGCAGAAGCTCGTTGCGGTTTTGTCTCATTACACTCTCCAACGTCAGAGTTGTGACACAGATCGGGACTAGTACTTTCCTTCCTGGAAAAGGCCAAGGAATCACCTGCCTAAGCCTCGGCAGCGGCCGATACTAACAACATTCGCAACGAGTGGGAATCCCTGTAGCTTATTTGCAACAAGGTTGTGGTTGGTCCGCGGCGGCGCGCTCCATGCTTATGATTTGCATGGAAAATAAAAGGGTAAAAAGAATCATTTTTTGCGTTTTACAGGGGCTCCGGCAGGTGCCGGAATTGCGCGCAGAGGTTGCCGGAAAGCTGAATGTCCGGACTCAAACGTTAAATTCGCTGTTAACAGGAAAATCACGCCGCGGTCGCCGCCGCACTGGTTGGCGCAGCGTTTTCTTAACGCAGGTGTTTGTGTGGCGAGGCGTGACGGCAACGGCGCTGCGGCGCCGCGGCGGGGGACTCAGAGGTCCTGCTGATACTGCACGTACGGCGTGCGGGCCTGGCTGTTGGCCTCGCTACCGGTCAGCGGCGGGCTGGCCAGCAGGTTCTGTGCGCCGATGCTGAGCTCCGCCTGCCACGGCGTGTGCCAGGTCAGGCCGAGGTCGATACCGGTCCAGCGCTGCGCGTCGACGCCGGAGGTGGAGCGCAGCGGGTTGTAGACGCGGCCGGTGATGCTGGCGCTGAGGGTCTCGCCGCCGAGGCCGAGGCTCAGGGCCTTCTGCTGCCACAGCGGGCGGCTGCCGTCGAGATCGGGCGTCAGGCGGATGCGGCCTATGCTCGCGCCGAGGTCGATGCTCTGGGTGTTGTTGAAATACCAGCTGCCGCGTGCGCCGAACTGGGCCGAGTCGCTGAAGCGGCCAAGGTCCTGGGTCGGGATCACGAGTCGTGGCAAGTGATTGTTGGCGCCCGGCGCCGCGACGGTCGGCAGGGCCGAACTCAGTGCCGGCACCAGGCTGCGCGGCAGTGCCGGCTCCAGCCAGCTCAGGGCCAGGCCGAGGTCGATGCCGAAATCGCCGCCCGACCAGCTTGCGCCGAGGTTGCCGCCGTACCAGTGCGCGCCGGCGGCCTGGCGCCGGTTGCAGTCGGGATTGGCGATGCTCAGATAGCTGCCCGAACTGAGGCAGTCCAGCGCCAGCGCCGGTTCCGATAGCGTCAGCGGCGCCAGCGAGATGCCGCCGTGCAGGCTGCCCTGTCCGCCGAGGCGTACGCCGACCCGGCCGTCCAGCAGCGACGTCGCGTCGATGAGTCGCCAGTCCAGTGCGCCGCCGACCTGCGGCGAGGCCGGCGCGATCGGGGACAGGGGCTGACTGGACTGGGCTACCGCGACGAGCACGCGTCCGTCGGGAGTGCTCCACATCGGCACGAAATGTGTGGCTTCGGCGCCCGGAGTACTGGCCAGCAGCCGGTCGAGCATGGCTTTCTGGCTGGCTTCATTGGCCTCCGGCGCGATGTACTGCGCTGCAGCCGTAAACGGCAGCAGGGCGGTCAACGCGGCAATGGCCAGAAGCTTGCGCATGCGGAGTAAAGCGGGTGGGTGGGCTGTCGGACTGGACCGGAAGAACGAAGTTCCGCGCTCTCCGGATCGAGGTTACGGGCGCGAGTTTACAAAAAAGTAACGCAAATTGCTTGCCTTGCGTCACCGATCCGAGGCAATTCCGCGCGTCCCGGCAATATGGCTACACTGCGACGGCCCAGCGGGGCCGTTCCCCCGAGACTGCATCGCGCATGCCCAGCACCCCGATTCCCGTCCCCGGGCGCCTGCGCCCGGATAGCGATGCCGCCGACGCGGCGCTGCGCGGGTTGTTGCGCGCCGTTGGCTGGGACGAGGTCGGCCAGGCCGGCGTCGCCCTCTGTGCGGCCCTGCTCGGCACCGGCGAGTTCCGTCTCGTCGACAGCGCCGCGGCTGCGGTCATGACCGCGCGCCATCCGCCGCACCGCGGCGACGGCGGGCTGCCCAGCGTGTTTGTGCCGCCGATCGTGCTGATCGACCAGGATGCGCACCGGGTCCGCGTGCTGCAGCCGCTGGGTGTTCCCGAAGCGGCCACCGGGCTGCTCGATGCGCGGGTTCCGATCGAATCCTGGTCCAGCGCCGACTGGCAGGAGAACTGGGCGCGCGTGGTCCTGCTGATCGACGCCAAGCTGGTCAGCGTGCGCGCGGCCGACAGCCTGCAGCAGGCGGTCGAGCGCCTCGAGCGCGCCGAGCGGCTGCAGCGGGCGCTGTTCGCCATTGCCGACCAGGCCAATGCCGACCGCGAGATGGCCGAGGTCATGGCCACGCTGCATCGCATCGTCGGTAGCCTGATGTACGCCGAGAATTTCTACATCGTGCTGTACGAGCCCTCGCGGCATACGGTGCGGTTCCCGTATTTCGTCGACGTGGCCGACCAGGACGTGCCCGACGCGACGCGCGAGTTCGCGCTGCACGAGCTGGCCGGCAGCATGACCTGGCACCTGCTGACCGGCGGCAAGGCGCTGCGCGGTTCGCCCGAGGCGTTGAACGATCAGGTCGAGGGTCCCATCGTCCAGGCCGGGCCCGAATGCGTGGACTGGCTCGGCGTGCCGCTGCTGCGCGGCAACCAGGTCGTCGGCGGCATCGTCGTGCAGAGCTACCGCGAGAGCGAGCGGCTCAGTGACCAGGACCAGGCGCTGCTGACCTACGTCGCGCAGCACATCCTGACCGCACTGGAGCGGCGCCGTGCCCACGAGGAGCTGGAACAGCGCGTGGCCGAGCGCACCGACGCGCTGCGCGAAGCCAACCGCGTGCTGCAGCAGCAGGTGCTCGAGCGTCAGCGCGGCGAGCGCCTGCAGGCGGCGCTGTTCCGCATCGCCGAACTGGCCAACACGACCGACAGCCTCGAAGACTTCTACGCGGCCCTGCACCGCGTCGTCGGTGGTCTGCTCAACGCGCGCAATTTCTACATCGCGCTGCAGTCCGACGATGGCAGCGAGCTGCGCTTCCCGTATTCGGTCGACGAATTCGATCATCAGCGGCGCACGCGCCGGCCCGGCCGCGGCCTTACCGAGTACGTGCTGAACCACGGCACGGCGCTGCTCGTGGACCGTATCGGCATCGAGCGCCTGAGCGCCAGCGGCGACGTCGCGAGCATCGGCACGCAGTCGACCTGCTGGCTCGGCGTGCCGCTGATCTGCGCCGACAAGTCGGTCGGCGTGCTTGCCGTGCAGAGCTATTCCGAGGACTACGGCTATACCCCGCGCGACCAGGAACTGCTGACCTTCGTTTCCTACCACATCGCCAACGCGCTGGAGCGCAAGCGCAACGCCGATTCGCTGAAGTCGGCCTACGCCGAGCTCGAGCAGCGCGTCGCCGAGCGCACCGGCGAACTCGCCGCAGCCAATCGCGACCTGCGCGAGCAGGTCGCCTATCGCGAGAGCATGGAGCGCCAGCTCAAGCACGAGACCCTGCACGATTCGCTGACCGGTCTGCCCAACCGCACCCTGTTCCTGGAGCGGCTGGAACTGGCGCTGGAGCGCTACCGGCGCGACCCGCGCCGGCCCTTCGCCGTGCTGTTCCTCGATCTTGACCGCTTCAAGGTCATCAACGATTCGGTAGGGCATCTGGTCGGCGACGACCTGCTGTACGAGGTCGGCGGTCGCATCGTCGGCTGCGTGGAGCAGGGCGACGTGGCCGCGCGCCTCGGCGGCGACGAGTTCGCGATCCTGCTGCACGACGTGATTGATCCGGAGCGCGCGATGAGCTTCGCCGCACGCATCATCGAGGCGCTGAACGCGCCGATACGTCTCGGGCAGAAGGAAGTGTTCACCTCCACGTCGATCGGCATCGCCCTTTGTTCGCCGCGCTACGCCAAGGCCGAGGAACTGCTGCGCGACGCCGATGTCGCCATGTATCGCGCCAAGGCCGAAGGCCGTCACCGCTATGCGCTGTTCGACGAGCGCCTGCACCGCGAGGCGCTGCGCCTGCTCGAAGTCGAGAACGATCTGCGCCGGGCCATCGCGCGCGGCGAGCTGGAGCCGTATTTCCAGCCCATCGTGCGGCTGTCGGATCGCAGTCTCGTCGGCTACGAGGCGCTGGTGCGCTGGCGCCATCCGGAACGCGGCGTGCTGCTGCCGGCGGATTTCCTGCCGGTGGCCGAGGACAGCGGCTCGGCCGAGCAGATCGACTGGCAGATGTTCGAGCGCGTCTGCGCGATCGCGCCGGCGCTGACCGCCCAGGGCGGCTTCATCAGCATCAACCTGACCGCGCGGCATTTCCGTCTGAGCGAACTGGATCGCGAACTGTTCGCGATCCTCGACCGCAACGGCGTCATGCCCAGCCGCATCCGCATCGAGGTCACCGAGCGAGCGCTGCTGGAGAATCCGGCCCAGGTCAAGCTGATCCTCGACGGCCTGCGCCGACGCGGCATCAGCGTTGCACTGGATGATTTCGGCACCGGCTATTCCAGCCTGAGCTATCTGCACCAGTACCCGCTGCAGGCGCTCAAGATCGACCGCTCCTTCGTTGCCGAGATGCGGCCCTACGACGACGGCAGTTCCAGTGCCGTGGTGCGCGCGATCCTCGCGATGGCCGGCTCGCTGGGCATGCAGGTCATCGCCGAGGGCATAGAGACCGAAGCGCAGCAGCAGGCGCTGGAGACCCTGGGCTGCGAGTTCGGCCAGGGCTTCCTGTTCGGCCGGCCGCAGCCGGCCGAGCATTGGCTGGGCCTGGGGCAGTAGTCGGCCACGACTGAGCCGGTACGGATTCGCCGCGCGACCGCCGTTCGCTCCGCTCATTCGGCGGCAGCTCGGCCGGGCCGCCGCGGTTCTCGAACGGTTCGCCGCCTCGGCCCGGCGCTCAGTGCGTCGTTGCCGAACCCGGTGTTTCGGGCAGATCGCGCAGTACCTGCTCCAGATCGACGCGGTCGAAGTGGTAGCGCGTATTGCAGAACTCGCAGGTCACTTCGATGCGGCCGTCGGGCTGCAGCGCCGCTTCGCTTTCGCTGCGGCCGAGGTTGCGCAGCACCGCCGCGACACGCTCCCGGCTGCACTGGCAACCGAAGAACAGACCGCGTTCGCCGGTCAGGCGCACGTCTTCCTCGTGGAACAGGCGCAGCAGCACCTGTTCGGGCGGCAGCTGCAGCAGCTCGGTTTCGCTCAGGGTCGCGGCCAGGTGGCAGGCGCGGTTCCAGCCGTCCGGATCGGTCTGGCCGATGCCGCCGGAGCGGGCCAGCGGCTGCAGGATCAGCGCCGCGGCGCGGCCATTGGCGCAGCCCAGGCGGATATGGCTCGGCAGCTGCTCAGAACGCTCGAAATAGCCTTCCAGCAACTGGGCGAGCGTGCCGTGCTCGACCGGCACGAGACCTTGCTGACGCTGGCCGGTCGCGGCGTTGTCGATCGTGATCGCCAGCAGCGGCTCGGGCTGTCCGGCCAGGTCGATAGCCGCATCGGCGGTGTCGCCACGCCACTGGGCGAGTCCGCGCAGGCGGCCGGCGTCGTTGCATTCGGTGAACAGCAGGCTCAGATCGCCCTTGGAGCGCAGGTGCAGCGACAGGTTGCCGCTGAGCTTGATCGTGCCGGTCAGCGCGGCCGTGGCCGCCAGCGCCTGTCCGAGCAGGGCCGAGACGGCCGGCGGGTAGTCGCTGCGCCCGGCCACTTCCTGCCAGGCATCCTCGAGTTGGACCAGCACGCCGCTGACGCCGGCGCGTTCGAGCAGGAAGCGATGCAGATGATCGTTGGGGTTTGGCACGAATGACGGTCCTGTAGGCTGGTCGAGCCAAGTGCGGCCGCGACGGGCGTTTGCAAGCGCCGCGACGATTATCCGGCAGAAGCACGCCACGGCGTGCGCCGGCTGTGCGGCGCGCAGCCTTGCCCGCGGCGGCGTGCTTGCCGCCGGCGCCGGCTTTCTGCCAACCTGCGATGCCATTACCTGAGGCCGGCAGCGTGGCGGTTCGTTCCGGAAAACGCGGCGCGTTGCGCTGGATCTGGCGTTGGAGCTGGCGCCTGGCGCTGGCCTGGGTGCTCGGCAGCGTCGCCGTCGTGCTGCTGCTGCGCTTCATGCCGATCGGCTACTCGGGTTTCATGCTGCAGCGTCAGCTGCATGCCTGGTTCGCCGGCGAGCGCGATTTCCGCCTGCGCCAGCGCTGGGTGCCGCTGGCCCAGGTCTCGCGCGAGCTGCCGATCGCGCTGGTTGCGGCCGAAGACCAGAAATTTCCGCAGCACCACGGCTTCGACGTGCAGGCCATCCGCGACGCGATCGAGGACGCCGAGGACGGCGAGCGCCTGCGCGGCGCCAGCACGATCAGCCAGCAGACTGCCAAGAACCTGTTTCTCTGGAACGGCCGCAGCTTCGTGCGCAAGGGGCTGGAGGCCTATTTCACGGTGCTGATCGAGCTGTGCTGGTCCAAGCAACGCATCCTCGAGGTCTATCTGAACGTGGCCGAGTTCGGCGACGGAATCTACGGCGCCGCCGCGGCCAGCGATGCGTTTTTTCGCAAGACGCCCGGCGCGCTGACCGCGCGCGAAGCGGCCCTGCTGGCCGCCGTGCTGCCGAATCCGCGGCGCCTGCGCGTGGACCGGCCCAGCGCCTATGTGCAGCGCCGCGCGGCCTGGATAGAGCGGCAGACGCGCCAGCTCGGCGGTCCGGCCTATCTCGGCCAGCGCTAGCGGTACGGCGGGCCGGGCCATGGCGCCGTGGCGGGCGCGAGCACGGCGTTGCGCTTTCCGTAACACTTCTCCGCTAGCATCGGTCGATTGAATCGCGCCGCTTCCGCCCATGAAACAGCTTGCCGTCGTCGTTCCCGCCTACAACGAAAGTGAAGGTCTGCGCGAATTCCAGCGCCGCCTCGGCCTGGTCTTCGATGCGCTGGACCTCGACTGCAGCGTGCTCTACGTCGACGACGGCAGCCGGGACGACACCTGGGACGTCATGGAGTCCCTGCGCACCGCCGACCCGCGGGTCGCGACGCTCAAGCTCAGCCGCAATTTCGGCAAGGAACTGGCCCTGACCGCCGGCCTCGACCACGTCGATGCCGATGCCGTCGTCGTCATCGACGCGGACCTGCAGGACCAGCCCGAGCTGATTCCCGAGTTCGTCGCGCGCTGGCGCGAGGGGTACGACGTGGTCTACGGCACGCGCTCCAACCGTGCCGGCGAGACCGCGCTGAAGAAACTCACGTCGGCGGCGTTCTACCGCGTCATGGAGAAGATGAGCGACGTGCCGGTGCCGCGCGATACCGGCGACTTCCGCCTGATGAGCCGCCGTGTCGTCGATGCGCTGAAGCTGCTGCGCGAGCGCCAGCGGTTCATGAAGGGGCTGTTCACCTGGGTCGGTTTTCGCCAGACCGCGATCGTCTACGACCGCGATCCGCGCTTTGCCGGCGACAGCAAGTGGAACTATTGGAAATTGTGGAATTTCGCGCTCGAAGGCATTACCTCGTTCTCCTCGTTTCCGCTGCGCCTGGCGACCTATGTCGGCTTTTTCGCCGCGCTGGCCGCGTTCGTGTTCGGCCTGATCGTGTTCGTCAAGGCGCTGGCCTTCGGCGATCCGGTGCGCGGCTATCCGTCGCTGATGGTCGTCGTGCTGTTCCTCGGCGGCGCCCAGCTCATGGCGCTGGGCATGATCGGCGAGTACCTCGGCCGCACTTACGTCGAATCCAAGCAGCGGCCGCTGTACTTCGTCGACCGGCATCATGCCGCGGGCCGCGAAGACGGCTGAAGCCGGCGGCAGGGCACCTCGAAAAGCGTCGAGGTGCCCGCGGCACGGCAACGTGCCGCTTGCGATCGGGCGTGTAAGCGCTTGATCAGCGGTTCCCGGCAAGGGGCGCTGGTCCCATAGACGTAGCGATGCCGCGCAAGGCATCCTTCTGCGGTCCCGGCGACCGTAGAGCGCAGCCGGACAACTACGGCGGCGCGACAGGATGGGGACGCGCCGCCCTCGACCTCGCCGGCGGCGCTGCAGGGAGACCGTGCAGACGCATGGGTGCTGCCGGCCAGCGCGGAGTGCCGCATGTCTGTTCCGTTTCTGCCGCCGTCGCGGCTCTGTCTCGCCCTGGCCGTCGCGGCCGTGGCCACCACCGCCTGCCAGTCCACGCCCTCGCGCCAGTTCGGCGCGGCCGAACGCGAGCACGAGGAGCAGGAGCAGGCCGCGCCGCCCAAGGGCGACTACTGGGCGCAGCGCGCCGCCTATCCGACCGGTGACTTCCAGCCGCTGTGGCTGGCCGACGCCGCGCGCGCCGAGAAGCAGATCCGCGCCGCCGTGCCGCAGGGCGACAAGCTCTATCGGCGCTCGTCGGTTTCGCCGCTTGCGCTGGACCCGCAGCGCTTCACCCTGCTCGGGCCCAAGCCGCTCAACGACACGGAGTTCGGCTTCGGCCACGTGTCCGGCCGAGCCAACGTGATCGCGGTTGATCCGGTGGACAACACCATCGCCTACGTCGGTTCCGATGGCGGCGGCGTCTGGAAGACGACCAACTGCTGCTCGGCCGCGACGACCTGGCAGATCACGACCGACGTACCGGCGGTGACCAACAGCGCGATCGGCGACATCCACATCGATCCGAACGACCACAACACGATCTACGCCGGCACCGGCGATCTGCGCTACGGCTCGTTCTCGTTCGGTTCCACCGGGCTTCTCAAGAGCACCGATGCCGGCGCGACCTGGCGCCTGCTCGGCGAGGCCGAGTTCGGCCCGCTGTACGGTCCGTCGGCGAACGGCTTCCCGCAATACCAGGCCATCGGCAAGGTCGTCGTCGATCCGAACGATTCGAACAAGGTCGTCGTCGGCACCAAGACCGGCCTGTTCTTCTCCTACGACGCCGGCACGAACTGGGCCGGTCCCTGCTATACGAATGCGTTCACCAGCGGCGCCGGCGCGCAGCGCCAGGACATCACGGGCCTGATCGCGGTCAAGGTCGGCACGACGACGTCGCTGTACGCCGCCGTCGGCACGCGCGGCACGCCGACACCGGTACAGCCCGATCTCGACAGGAACGGCGCGAACGGCGTCTACCGCACCACCATGCCGGCCTCCGGCTGCCCGGCCGATGCGAGCTGGACCCTGCTCAACAACGGCTGGCCCGCGGGCACCGGCAACGGCACGCCGTCGACGACGCGCGGCCGCATCGAGCTCGCCGTCGCGCCGAGCGACAACCAGGTCATGTATGCGATGGTCGCCGACGTGACGACGCGCAACGTGAACTCGGTGCTCAAGTCCACCGACGCCGGCCTGACCTGGACCCAGACCGCGACCTCGACCGGCTTCACCGGCTGCGGCGATGCCGGCACGCAGATGTGGTACGACGCCGGCCTGACCGTGTCGCCGACCGATCCCAACGTCGTGTTCGCGAGCGCCGTCGATCTGTTCCGCTCGACCAACGGCGGCACCACTTTCACGAATCTGACCTGCGGCTACTCCGGCGGCGGCATCCATGTCGACCACCACGCGCGCGCCTTCGTCGGCAACGATCCGGACAAGCTGCTGTTCGGTTCCGACGGCGGCGTCTACTACACGGCGAATGCCACGGCCGCCTCGCCGACCAAGATCCCGCTCAACGACAGCCTCAGCACGATCGAGTTCTATTCCGGCGACATCACCGCGAACTTCGCCAACTCGGCCAATCCGGGAGCCAGCGGCGGCGCGCAGGACAACGGCAGTTCCGCGGCGCTGTTCGGCGCGAACCCCGGCGCGACCCTTTGGGAATCGACCAACAGCGGCGACGGCACCTATACGCGCATCGAGCCTGTCAACGCGCAGCGCTGGTACTACCAGTCGCAGAACGGCAGCGTGCGCGTGTCGACGACCGGACCCTATGGCAACACGAGCAACGCCAGCGGCGCCTGGTCCGGCGACCGCAAGAGCTTCCTGATGCCGCTGGAGGTCTACAAGCACGGCGACACCGCGGTGGCGAATTCGGGTTGCGTGACCGGCACGAACGGCTGCGGTCGCATGATCGCGGGCACCTATCGTCTCTGGGAAACCCTGACCGGTGCGGTACCGACTTCGAGCTGGCAGGCCAAGACCGGCGATCTGACCAAGAACAGTCTGATTCTCGGTTCGGACAACCGTTCCTACATCAACCAGCTCATGTACTCGTTCACCGACCCGACCGTCGCGATTGTCGGCACCAATGACGGCAACGTGCAGTACGTGTTCAATCTCGGCGTCGCCGGTACGAACAACGCCACCGCCGTCAACGTGACCGGCGGCAACGCGGTGCTGCCGAACCGTCCGGTCCAGGACGTGGTCACCGATGCGCAGAATCCGCTGGTCGGCTATGCGGCCATCGCCGGCTTCGACCAGAACACGCCGACCACGCCGGGCCACGTGTTCCGCGTGACCTGCACGGCGAACTGCGCGAGCTTCGCCTGGGAGAACAAGACCGGCAATCTGCCGAACATTCCGGCCAATGCGATCATGGTCAGCCCGCACGTGCCGGGCCAGGTGTTCGTCGGCACCGACTGGGGCCTGTATTACACCGACAACATCAATGTCGCGAATCCGGTCTGGAACTACTTCGAGGGGCTGCCGCGCTCGATGGTCTGGGATCTCGTCGTCGACCGCGGCCTGACCACGCTGGTCGCGTTCACGCGCTCGCGCGGCGCCTGGGCCTGGCCGCTGCCGACCGGCGGCATCGGCGACCGCATTTTCGCGAACGGCTTCGAGCAATAAGACGTCGACGGCGGCCGGGCGTGAGCTCGGCCGCCGTACCTGGTGTGGTTTGCTCCCCCACGTTCCTGGTGCGCGGCCAGCAGGTTGCGGTTCCGGCGCGGGGCTGGGCGCACTGGGGTTCGGCCTCGCCCTGACTGCTGCAGTCGGCTCGATGTGCCACTCACGGCGCTGATTCGGATGGTCGGGAAGGCATGGCCGCGGCAGCGAGCCGGCTCGCGACTATTGGGGCTCGCGACGTTAGACTGGAGGCCCGGATTCCGTTTTTCGGAGGCCGCATGCGTCAAGTCAAGCATCTGCTCGAAGGCAAGGGCGTCCAGATCTATTCGGTCGAACCGGATCAACCCGTGCTGCAGGCCATCCAGGCCATGGCCGATCATCATGTCGGCGCGCTGCTCGTGATGCAGGGACGCGAGCTCGTCGGCATCGTTTCCGAGCGCGACTATGCGCGCAAGGTCATCCTGCTCGGACGCTCCTCGGCGGAAACGCCGGTCTGGCAGATCATGTCGGCGCCGGTGGAGACCGTCGCACCGGATCACAGCGTCGATGAGTGCATGCGACTGTGCACGCAGCGGCGCATCCGCCATCTGCCGGTCGTGGCGCAGGGCGAAGTCGTCGGCGTCATCTCCATCGGCGACCTGGTCAAGGCCGTCATCGACGAGCAGGCCGAGGAACTGGCTCAGCTGCAGCGCTATATCGCCGGCTAGCGGGCTGCCGAAGAGCCGGCTCGGTGATGCGGAATGGATCGCCCGCGCGCCGGTGGCGCCGGCGGTACAGTTGCGCGGATCGTGCGCGAACGTTGCCCGTGTCGTCCGATGGAATCGGCAGCGGTATGTTTCCGCCAGGCGGCTGCAGCCTCTCGATTGCCAGCATCGGCGCTTTCGCGGACGATGCGCGACTTTCCCTGTCCCGTGGATCGACGTGGGCCGCAGTAACGACCCCAACCACCAACGCCTGGAACAATTGCTGAGCGACTACGGCGCCAAGTTGCGCGCCCTGGTCGCCGCTCACGGCCTTGCCCGCCATGGCATCGACGCCGACGACGTGGAGCAGGAAGTCCGCATCCGCCTCTGGCGGGCCATCGAGCGTGACCGGTCTGCCGCCTTTCATGCGTCTTATATCCAGCGAGTGGTTGCCAGCACCGTGATCGACGCCCTGCGTCGGGCCCAGGTGAGGGCAGCCGAGCCGCTTCCCGAGGAGTCCGAAGACGGTTTTCAGCCGTTTCCGGACGAGAACCGGGGGCCAGAGGAACGCGCCAGCGGTCATCAGCACGTCGAGAAGCTCAAAGCCTGTCTCGATGCGCTGCCGGAACGCCGGCGTCTGCCGATCAGCCTGCATCTGCAAGGGTTCGCCCTGCAGGAAATTGCGGATCTGGTCGGTACCTCGGCCGAGGCGGCACGGAAACTGGTTTCGCGCGGCATGGACGAGCTGAAAGACCGTCTGCGTGGCGCAGGAGCGGGAGACTTTGATGAATAAACCCAGCCTTTCCCAACTTTATCAGTCGCTTACGTCGGAGCAGACGTTGAGCGCGCGGGCTCTGATCGACGCCGACACGGCACTGCGCGCGGCGCGTGGCCGTGTGGTGCCGCACGAGCGCGACGAGGTCGCCTCGGCGCTGGCCGGCTCGGCCGCCCATGCGGATCTGATCCAGTTCCTGCGTGCGCTGGAGCCCGCTTCGGTCGAGCTTGCGCGGGATCTCGCCCATAGCGGTGCCGCGCACGAGCGTCGCGAACGCGGCCACCGCGCCGCGCAGGGCGCCCGCCCGCGCCGCTGGCAGTTCGGTGCCGTGGCCGCCGGCGTCGTCGCGGCGCTGGCGCTGTTCGTTGCGCGCACCGGTCCGACGCCGCTGCAGCCGCTGCACGAGCAGGTCGCCGCCGATCGCGGCGACGAGATCTTCAACGGCTCGCTGGATCGCAGCTTTGCCCATCAGTCCGCCGGCGACCATATCTTCCGCGCCGGCGGTGACGCAGCCGGCGACCGCATCTTCACGCCGCGCGGCGGCTGAGGCGGTTTCCTGTCTGATTGAAAGAAAAAGGCCCCGCGAATGCGGGGCCTTTTTTCATTGTGCAACAACGATCCGTGGATCAGACCGCAACGGCGCTGGCGTGCTCGCGCGTCGCGGCGAACTCGATCTCCGGCCAGCGTTCCTGGGTCAGCTGCAGGTTGACCCGGCTCGGCGCCAGATAGACGAGTTCGCCGGCCGCGTCGATGGCCAGGTTGTTGGCCGCCTTGTCGCGGAATTCCTCGAGCTTCTTCGCGTCGCGGCAGCGGACCCAGCGCGCCGTGCTGACCGTGACGGCCTCGAACGCGCATTCCACGCCGTACTCGTCCTTGAGGCGATAGGCCACCACGTCGAACTGCAGCACGCCGACGGCGCCGAGGATCAGGTCGTTGGACATCAGCGGCTTGAAGAACTGGGTCGCGCCTTCCTCGGACAGCTGGGCCAGGCCCTTCTGCAGCTGCTTCATCTTCAGCGGATCCTTCAGTCGCGCGCGCCGGAACAGCTCGGGCGCGAAGTTCGGAATGCCGGTAAAGCTCAGCGGCTCGCCTTCGCTGAAGGTGTCGCCGATCGAGATGGTGCCGTGGTTGTGGATGCCGATCACGTCGCCCGGATAGGCCTCGACGACGATTTCGCGGTCGGAGGCCATGAAGGTCAGGGCGTTGGCCAGCTTCATTTCCTTGCCGCTGCGCACGTGGAACGACTTCATGCCGGCCTCGAAACGGCCCGAGCAGATGCGCATGAACGCGACGCGGTCGCGATGCATCGGGTCCATGTTCGCCTGGATCTTGAACACGAAGCCCGACAGCTTTTCTTCCTCGGGCTGCACCTCGCGCGACGTCGTCGCGCGCGGACGCGGCGGCGGCGCGTGCTCGACGAAGAAATCCAGCAGCGGCTGCACGCCGAAGTTGTTCACGGCCGACCCGAAGAACACCGGCGCCAGGCGGCCGGCCAGGTATTCGTCGAGATCGAACGGATGCGAGGCGCCTTCGACGAGTTCGAGCTCGTCGCGCAGCTCCTGCAGCATGGCCGCGCCGATGCGCTGTTCGAGTTCGGGATCGTCCAGCGAGGCGAAGATCGTCGAGTCCTGGCGGGAGAAGTTGCGGCCCGGCTCGTACAGGTGCACCTCGCCGCTGACCAGGTGATAGACGCCCTTGAGGCGCGATCCCATGCCGATCGGCCAGGTGATCGGCGCGCACTGGATCTTCAGCACCGAC
Source organism: Lysobacteraceae bacterium SCN 69-320 (assembly GCA_001725155.1). Taxonomy (GTDB): domain Bacteria; phylum Pseudomonadota; class Gammaproteobacteria; order Xanthomonadales; family Rhodanobacteraceae; genus Tahibacter. The sequence goes on from MEFP01000007.1 coordinate 47,009, forward strand.
TCGACTTCGTCGAGCAGTTCGATCGGCGAGCGGCCTTCGCGGTCGAGCTTGTTGATGAAGCTCATGATCGGCGTGTCGCGCAGGCGGCAGACTTCCATGAGCTTGATCGTGCGTTCTTCCACGCCCTTGGCGCAGTCGATGACCATCAGCGCCGAGTCCACCGCGGTCAGCACGCGATAGGTGTCCTCGCCGAAGTCGGCGTGGCCCGGCGTGTCGAGCAGGTTGACGATGCGGCCTTCGTACGGGAACTGCATGACCGACGAGGTCACCGAGATGCCGCGCTCCTTTTCCAGCGCCATCCAGTCCGAGGTCGCATGCCGCGCGGCCTTGCGGCCCTTGACGCTGCCGGCCATCTGGATCGCTCCGCCGAACAGCAGCAGCTTTTCGGTCAGCGTGGTCTTGCCGGCGTCGGGGTGGGAAATGATGGCGAAGGTGCGGCGGCGCCGCATTTGGGTCAGATGATCGGACATGGCGGCGGTCTGGGATGGCAGCCCGGCACCGAGGCCGGCGTGGGGGACCGCGAAGTATAGCGGCTGGCCGGGCCGGGTGTTTGCGCCGGCCGGTTCCGTCGGCCGGCGCTGGGCGCGCCGGTCAGGCTCAAGGGCCGCCCGCTCTGCGGCGGCGCTGCAGCGGGGCAGGCTGGAGGCGGCCAGCAGGACCGGACCGAGGGCGAGCACGGCCAGAGCGGCTGCCCTCTGCCGGGATTCGCCGGACCAGGACATGCGGCGCTCCGCGGGAAGTTGGCGTCGCTGGCTGCTACCGGAAACCGATGCCGCGCCGGATCACTCGCCTGCGGCAGTCCGCTTCGCAGCGGTTGCGTCCGTGGCGGCGGCATCCAGCTGCAGCGCCGTGCCGTCCGGCCCGCGCATGCGGAACGGCACCGAGACCAGGCGCATGCCGCGGTTGACCTGCACGCAGAAATGCAGGTGCGGCCCGGTGGAATAGCCGGTATTGCCCGATTCGCCGAGCTTCTGTCCGGCGTAGATGTATTTGCCGGCCTGCACGCCGACGCTTTCGGGCTTGAGGTGGGCATAGATGGCCATGCTGCCGTCCTTGTGCAGCACGCGCACGACGTTGGCGCGCGTGGCGAACTTCTCCTTGTCCAGGCCGGCGCCGTAGTAGTCGTCCTGCACCTCCATGACGACGCCGTCGCGGGCGGCTGCGACCGGCGTGCCCTCCTCGGCGGCGACGTCGATGGCGTAGCGCGATTCCTCGCCGGTGTGACTGAACGCGCCGTCGAAGCCCTGGTGGATACGCACCGGGTAGCCGGCCAGGGGCCAGCCGTACTCGACGTCGTCGTGATGCGCGTCGGGGCTGCCGGGTATCGCGCGCAGCGCCAGCTCGAAGCCGGCCGGCTGTCCGCGGTCGGCCTGCTGCAGGCTGGCCAGCACGCGTTCCTCGCCGGCGCGCATGACGACGGTCAGCGGCAGGGGCGGGTCGGTCGCTATGTTGCGTACGTCGCCGACGCTGAGCTCGACCTGGGCCGGTCCGGCGAAATGGTTGAAGACGCGCGCCTGGCGCTGAGCGTCGTGGCCGTCGATGCGCAGCTGCACCATGGCGCCGGGTTCGACCTTGACCACGCTCTCCTGCACCGGGCGGTCGGTCGCCGGCGGCTTGTCGGTGAAATGCACGACGCCGGCGTCGTCGGTAAATTTGTATATCTTTTTTGCCTGCGCCGAGGCGGCATGTACGGCGAGCAGCGCGAGGGCGACGTGGGCGGCGATCTTCATCGGCGGATTGTAGGGGCTGGACGGGCCGCGGCGCTGGGACGCCGGTCGCGGCGCCAGCCCCGCCGCGGCGGATACGCCGGCGCATCGGGTGCGCACGTCAAGATCCGCGCGGCGGCGGGCGGGGCGGGCTGTGCCCCCGATTCGCCCGGTCTGGGCCGGTCTTGGCCGACAGGTCGGTCGGCAGTCGGGCGGACGCCGGGTTAGTCGGATTTTTCATATGGACGTTTAGCCGTCTAAACGTCCGTTGACGGACGACATTCGAGCCACTACAGTTCCGGCCCACGATCCATCGAGACCGGCTGAGGGAAAGGCCCTTGGAAGCCGGGGCAACCGACGGGAAACCGCACGGTGCCAACTCCTACGGAGGCGCGCAGCGCCATGCCGAGAGATGGGTAGCCACAGACGTCCGCCTCGCGGACGCGACTGTCGCGACCTGTCGTCGGCGCTCCGGGGAACTCGATCACGAGCCCGGAGAATCGCATGAGCCTGAGCAGCGCCAGTTCCCTCGCCGCCGTCGACGCGACGGCCTACGCCTACGAACCCGTCCTGCTGTCGGCGCCCGTCGCGACGGTCTCCGTGTCGAACCTGTCGACCGTGCACGGCGAGGCCGTCGTGCGGCTGCAGCCCCGGTACGGCCGCGCGCCGGTCGAAGTCGCCGTGCGCTATTTCTGGCACGGCGCGGTCGGTGTGCCGACGGTCATCGTCCAGGGCGGCATCTCGGCGACGCGCAAGGTCTGCAGCGTCGGCGGCGCCGCCGGCTGGTGGGACGAACTCGTCGGCCGCGGTGCGGCGATCGACCTGGAACGCTGTCGCGTGCTCAGCATCGACTGGCTCGCTTGCGCCGACCTTGGCGGCGTCTGCGCGGTTTCCAGCGAGGACCAGGCCGATGCACTGGCCGCGCTGCTCGACGTGCTCGGCATCGCCCGCGTGCAGGCTTTCGTCGGTTCCTCCTACGGCGCGATGGTCGGACTGGCGTTCGCTGCGCGCCACGCGGCTCGGCTCGGTCGCCTCGTCGCGATCAGCGGCGCGCACCGGTCGCACCCGCTGGCTACCGCGCTGCGCGCGATCCAGCGCGAGATCGTTCGCGGCGGCATCAGCCGCGGCGACGTCGATGGCGCGCTGGCCCTGGCGCGCCAGCTCGCGATGACGACCTATCGCGGCGCCGACGAATTCGCCGAGCGCTTCGACGCGGCGCCCGAATTCCGCGACGGCCGCTTCCATTTCCCGGTCGAGGATTACCTCGGCGCCGCCGGACGCAAGTTCGTCGGGCGCTTCGATGCGCAGCGCTATCTGAGCCTGTCCGAATCCATCGACCTGCATCGCGTCGACGCGGCCGCGGTCGGCGTGCCCTGCGATCTCGTCGCGGTCAGCAGCGACCGCCTCGTGCCGAGCGCCGATCTGCGTGCGCTGGCCGCCGAGCTCGGCGCTGCGGCGCGCTATCACGAGATCGACTCGCGTTACGGCCACGACGCCTTCCTCAAGGAAACCGGCCGCATTTCCGCGCTGGTTGCCGGCGCGCTTTCCTGTTGCTGAACCCAAGGACCGACCCATGAGCGACCTGACCGCCACGACCCGCGCCGTCCGCGCCGGCATCGAATCCGACACCCAGCATGGAGCCGTGGTGCCGGCGCTGCACCTGTCGACGAACTACACCTTCGCGGGCTTCGGCCAGAAGCGTGCCTACGACTATTCGCGCAGCGGCAATCCGACGCGCGACCTGCTGGGCAATGCGCTGGCCGAGCTCGAACTCGGCGCCGGCGCCGTCGTCACGGCCAGCGGCATGGCGGCGGTCGCGCTGGTGCTGGAACTGGTTCCGGCCGGCGGCACGGTGATCGCCGCGCACGACTGCTACGGCGGCACCTGGCGCCTGCTAGACGCCTGGCGGAAGAAGGGCCGTTTCCAGCTGCGTTTCGTCAATCTGACCGATCCGCTCGCGCTGGCCGACGCGCTGGCCGATGCGCCGGCGCTGGTCTGGGTCGAGACGCCGTCGAATCCGCTGCTGCGCATCACCGACGTGCGCCACGTCGCGCAGGCCGCGCATGCGGCCGGCGCGCTCGTCGTCGTCGACAATACCTTCCTGTCGCCGGCGCTGCAGCAGCCGATCGCGCTCGGCGCCGACATCGTCGTGCACTCCACGACCAAGTACATCAACGGCCACAGCGACGTGGTCGGCGGCGCGGTCATCGCCAAGGACGCGGCCGTTGCGCAACAGCTGGCCTGGTGGGCCAACTGCATAGGCCTGACCGGCGCGCCGTTCGACAGCTTCCTGACCCTGCGCGGTCTGCGCACCCTGGGCCCGCGTCTGCGCGCGCACCAGGAGAACGCCCAGGCCATCGCCGGACTGCTGGTCGCGCATCCGGCCGTCGCCCAGGTCTACTACCCGGGGCTGGCCGATCATCCGGGACATGCCCTGGCCGCGCGCCAGCAGAGCGGCTTCGGCGCGATGCTGAGTTTCGAGCTGGCCGCCGACGAAGCCGGCATCGCCGCGTTCCTGACCGGCCTGAAATGTTTCTCGCTGGCCGAATCGCTGGGCGGGGTAGAGAGTCTCGTCGCGCATCCGGCGTCGATGACCCATGCAGCAATGGCGCCCGAAGCGCGCCGCGCCGCCGGCATCGCCGACAACCTGCTGCGCCTGTCGGTCGGCATCGAGGATGCGAGCGACCTGCTGGCCGATCTGCGCGCCGGCCTCGCGCGCGCCGAAGCCGCGGCTGCGGCGAAACAGAGGATACGTGCATGAGCGCGGTCGCTCTTGCGGTCGCGCCGCGCAGTGCGGCGGCCGGCACGGCTGTCGTCGTGCTCGGCACCGGCCTCGTCGGCGGCACCTTGCTGCGTCTGCTCGACGAAACCGCGGCGCGGCGCCGGCCGCTGCGCCTGGTCGGCGTGGCCAATACGCGCCACGGACTGTTCGATGCCGGCGGCCTCGCGCCGTCGCTGCTCGACCGCCTGGACGCTGCGCCGCGCACCGAACTCGATGCGGTGGCCGCGACCCTGCTGGCCACGGACGCGCGCGAGCGCATCGTCATCGACGCGACTCCGGCCGCGGCCGTGGCCCAGCGCCACGCGCGCTGGCTGAGCCAGGGGCTGCACGTCGTGACCGCGAACAAGCTGGCGCAGGGTGGGCGCCTGCTCGACTGGCACGAACTGCAGCGGGCGCGGCGCCAGAGCGGCGCGCGCTACGGCGACAGCGCGACGGTCGGCGCCGGCCTGCCGGCTCTGGCGAGCCTGCGCCGCCTGCGTCGCAGCGGCGACCGTCTGATTGCACTCGATGGCGTGCTGTCGGGATCGCTGTCGTTCCTGTTCAACTGCTACGACGGCACGCGGCCGTTCTCGGCGCTGCTGCAGGAAGCGCGCGAGCGCGGCTACACCGAGCCGGATCCGCGCGCCGACCTGTCCGGCGCCGACGTCGCGCGCAAGCTGCTGATCCTCGCGCGCACGGCCGGGCTGGAACTGGACGAATCGGAGATCGACGTCGAAGGCCTGGTCGCCGCGCATCTGACGCAGCTCGACAGTGCGGCGTTCCTGGCTCGCCTCGGCGAACTCGACGACTTCGTCGCGCGCCGCTTCGACGAGGCCGCCGCGCAGGGCAAGGTGCTGCGCTATCTCGCTTCGCTGGATACCAGCGGCCGCGCCCGCGTCGGTCTGCGCGCGGTCGGGCGCAGCCACCCCTGCGCCGCGCTCGGCGGCGCCGACAACCTGTTTGCGTTCACGACCGAGCGCTATCGCGAGCGCCCGCTCGTCGTCGTCGGCCCCGGCGCAGGCGCCGGCGTCACGGCGCAGGGTCTGCTCGCCGATGCGCTGGAGATTGCCGGCTGAAGCGGATCACCGGCGGTCGGGTCGTGTCGCCGAAGTTGCTCGAGCAAGCGCTTTTTGCCGCTGCAAGACCGCGATGTTGCGGTTCGCTGCGCTCACCGCAACCTGTCCGCATCGACGTGTACGCGCAGCATCGTGCAGGTTGCCGGCGAGCCGCAGGCGAACGCGATGGCGTCGTCGCCGCGAAGAACCGCAAGCGAAACGTCGCGGAATCCCGCGAGGCGCCATCCATCCGGCGGCTCAGAGCCGCCGGCTGAGCTCCGGCAGTATCGGCAGCTTGCGCACGCGTACGGTGGTGGCGGCATAGATCGCGTTGGCCAGCGCGGGTGCGACGCTCGGTATGCCGATCTCGCCGGCGCCGGACGGTTCGCGTTCGCTGGGCAGCACGATGACCTCGACCTCGTTCGGCATCTGCGCCATGCGGCCCACGGGATAGTCGCCGAAGCTCGACTGCTGCACCTGGCCGTCCTTGAGCGTGATCGCGAGATTCAGCGCCGTGGAGATGCCGTCGATGGTGCCGCCGACCATCATAGCGTCGACGCCGAGCGGGTTGACGACGCGGCCGACGTCGACGACGCAGACTGCGCGATGGATGCGCAGATCGCGGCCTTCGACCGATACCTCGAACGCATGCGCCGCATAGCCGCCGAACGTGAAATGGCAGGCGATGCCGACGCCGCGGCCGTCCGTGCGCCTGTGCTTCCAGTCGATCGCCTCGGCGCAGCGCGTCAGCACCGCGGCCAGGCGGCCGGTGTCGAACTTCGGGCCGCCATGGCCGGCGTAGTCGAGCTCGCGTGCTTCGCCAAGCAGTTTCAGGCGCAGCTCGACGGCGTCCTGTTTCGTTTCGACCGCGATCTCGTCGATGAAGCTCTGCACCGCGAATGCGTGGAACGTATGCAGCGGCGCGCGCCAGGGACCGCGCGGCAGGCCCGATTCCAGCGAGAAGAAGCGTTTGTCGAGATTCGGCACGAGGCCGGCCGGAAAGTCGTCGGCTTCCAGGCAGCCGGCACCGGGAGGACGCTCTTTCTTGCGGGCGATGCGGTAGTTCAGCGAGGTCGCGGCGCACAGATGGGCGAAGCCGGTGACCTGGTTCTTGCGGTCCACGGTGGCGCTGAGCTGGTGCAGGCCGTACGGGCGATAGAAATCGTGGGTCAGGTCGTCGTCGCGGGTCCAGAACAGCTTGATCGGCTTGCCGGCTTTCTTCGCGATCATGACCGCTTCGGCCACGAAGTCGTTCTCGAGCCGGCGGCCGAAACCGCCGCCGGCGCGGGTCATGCGGATCTCGATCTTCTCGCGCGGCAGCCCGGTCAGGTCGGCGATCACGCGCGAGGCGCCGTCGGGATTCTGCAGCGCGCCGATGAACAGCGCGCGGTCCGGTTCCAGTTTGATCAGCGCGTGCGGCGGTTCCATCGTCGCGTGGGCCAGGAACGGCACCTGGTAGCGCGCTTCGAGCGTGCGCTTGGCCGTCTTGCGCGCAGCGGCCATGTCGCCGTCCACGCGCACGACCACGCCGTCGCCCTTGAGTGCTTCGGCGGCCTGGGCTTCGAGCCGGGCGCTGGATTCCTCGGCCCAGGGGCCGGGTTTCCAATTGACCTTCAGCGCGTTGCGGCCCTTCAGCGCGGCCCAGGTGTTGTCGGCGACGACGGCGACGCCGGCGGCGAGATTGGTGTCGAACGACGAGCCCGGCACCGGGCCGTCGATGACGAAGACGTCGCGCACGCCGGCGACCTGGCGCGTCTCGGCGTCGTCGACGGATTCGACGCTGCCGTCCAGATGCGGACAGCGCTTCATGACCGCGACCAGCGCGCCGCCGAGATAGCTGTCGATGCCGAAGGTCGCGCGGCCGGTCACGATCGCGCGCGCGTCGACCGTCCTGGCGGGCTTGCCGATCACGCGGAACTGCTCGGGCTTCTTCAGCGGTACCGGTTCGGCCGGCGGCAGGATGCCGGCGGCGCGTTCGACGAGTTCGGCATAGGGCAGGCGCGTGCCGTCCGGATGGACGACATGGCCGGCCTCGGTGTCCAGGCGTTCATGCGGCAGCTGCCAGTGCTGCGCGGCCGCCTCGACCAGCAGCCAGCGCGCGACCGCGCCGGCCTGGCGCAGATCCTTCCAGCCGTCGGTGATGCTGGTGCTGCCGCCGGCGCCCTGCGGGCCGTAGCGGTTGGTCGGGCCGTCGGGACCGATTTCGTAGCCGTAGGGCAGTTGCTCCACGCGCACGCGGTTCCAGTCGGCGTCGAGCTCCTCGGCGATCAGCATCGGCAGCGAAGTGATGACGCCCTGGCCGATCTCGCAGCCGCGCGCGCCGATGACGATGCGGTTGTTGCGCTCCACGCGCACGAACGCGCCGAGCGAGGTAAGCGCCTCGCCCAACAGATCCATCGGCACCTGGGGGGCGATGGCCGCCAGAGCGCTGCGCACGCCGACGACGAGCGCGCCGCTGGCGCTGAGCATGACGCTGATGAACTGGCGACGGGTCAGACCGCTCATGAGCGGGCCTCGCCGGATTTGCCGTCGTGCGCGTGCGCCTTGGTGTCGGCGGCCTTGGCTTCGGCCGCCTTGGCGTCGGCCATGAGCTGGGCGGCGCGCTTGACCGCCTTGCGGATGCGCGGATAGGTGCCGCAGCGGCAGAGATTGGTCAGCTGGCCGATGTCGGCGTCGCTGGGCTGGGCCTTGCGCTTGAGCAGGTCGACGGCCGCCATGATCTGGCCGGCCTGGCAGTAGCCGCACTGCGGCACGTCTTCCTCGATCCAGGCCTGCTGCACCGCATGCAGGTCGTCGCCGCTGGCTAGGCCTTCGATGGTGGTGACCGCCTGGCCCGACAGCGCGCTCATCGGCACCAGGCAGGAGCGCTGCGCCTTGCCGCCGACGTGCACGGTGCAGGCGCCGCATTGGCCGACGCCGCAGCCGAACTTGCTGCCGGTCAGGCGCAGCACGTCGCGCAGGTACCACAGCAGCGGCATGTCGGGTGCGCCAGTGTGGCGGAAGGTCTCGCCGTTGATGGTCAGCTCGATCGGCGCCGGTGCCGCCGGCGCCGCGGCGGCTTCCTTGTCGACCTTGGCATTGGCTTGAGGCATGAAAATCTCCGCTGTGCAGGGCCGGATTGTCGCAGCAGCGGCCAAGAGCGAACAGGGGCGGGTCGCGGCGGGCGCGGCCGCCGCCCCGCAGCCGCGGCGCGGAGCCGGCTCAGCGCGGCCGGTAGGCGCGGCGCCAGAGGTAGTAGGCCGGCACGCCGCTGGCGATGATGGCCAGGCCGATCAGGGTCTGCCGCGGCTGGGCCAGCGCGCTGGAGATCACGACGAAGGCGACGGCGGCGATGAAGCCCAGCGGCAGCAGCGGATGCAGCGGTGCGCGGAATACGGCGGCGGCGTTCTCGCTGCGGCGGTAGTGGAACAGCGTGGCCGCGACCATGGCGCTGCCTATCCAGTCGCCGATCGTCGAATAGTCCAGCAGCTGGCCGTAGTTGCCGCTGAGCACCAGCAGCGCCGACCACAGCGCGAGCGCGGCCAGCGCGACGTCGGGCGAGCGGTGGGTCGGGTGCAGATGTGCCGCGGCGCGGAAGAACACGCCGTCGGCGCCCATGACCTGGAACATGCGCGAGCCGCCGAGGATCGCGATGTTGCAGAAGCCGAAGGTCGAGATCGCGATGCCGCCGGCGATCAGCAGGGCGCCGGTCGGCCCGAACGCGCGCTGCATGAGTTCGGCGGCCGGCGCGGTGCTGGCGGCCAGGCCGGCCTGGCCGAGCACGTGCAGATAGGCGTAGTTCGCGAGCAGGTAGCAGGCCGTGCAGGTCAGCATGCCGAGCACCAGCGCGCGCGGGATGCTGCGCTGCGGATCGCGGATCTCGCCGGCGATGTTGTTGACGTAGAACCAGCCGCTGTAGGCGAACAGCACCGGCAGCAGCGCGCTGCCGAAGCTGCCGGCCCCGGTCGTCGCGACGGCCGGCGGCGGCTGCGCGGCGACGCCGCTGAATACCAGTCCGGCCACGACCACGGCGACGACCGCGAGCAGCTTCAGCGCGGTGGCGAGGTTCTGCACCAGGGCGCCGGCGCGGATGCCGAAATAGTTGATGCCGGCCAGCAGCAGGATCGCGCCGATCGCTACCGGCTTGATCGCGGCCGGGGTCAGGCCGGCGACCTGGCAGAAATACGTCGCGAACGTCATCGACACGGCCGCGATCGAGCCCGAATAGTTCACGAGCAGCATGATCCAGCCGAACAGGAAGGCGATCAGCGGGCCGTAGGATTCGCGCAGATAGACATAGCCGCCGCCGGCCTGGGGCCGGCGCGCGCCGAGTTCTGCATAGATGAAGGCGCCGGCCAGCGCGAATACGCCGCCGAGGCTCCAGGCCAGCATGACCATGCCCGGCGATTCGCTGCGCTGCGCGACGACGGCCGGATTCAGGAAGATGCCCGAACCGATGATGCCGCCGACGACGACCATGGTCGCGTCGAGGACGCCGAGTCGGCGGGCGTAACCGGTGCTGCCGGAGTCGGACATCGTCTTCCCCTGAGAAGGTGGCGCAGCATGGGCGAGGCGCTGCGGCTTGGCAATCCGCGCGGCGCCGCTTCGTCGGCATGTGCCTATGCACCATGCTGCGCGGCGCCTTGCGCGTGTCCGCGCCGCTCGCCAGAGTGCAGCGGATTTCCTGGTGAGGACACGATGATGCGGACGATCCTGGCGGCGCTGCTGCTGGCGCTGGGCGGTATGGAACTGGCGGTCGCGCAGAAGGCCACATTGCTGGTCAACGCGCGCGTGCATGCGGACAACGGAGTGGCCGAAGCGGTGGCCTGGGACGCCTCCGGTCGCATCATCGGCGTGGGCACGGCCGCGGCGCTCGGCGCGCAGTTCGCCGACGCGCAGCGCATCGACGCGCACGGCAGGACCGTGCTGCCGGGCCTGATCGACGCGCACGGCCATGTGCTCGGCCTGGGCCTGTCGCTGCTGAATGCCGATCTGCGCGGCACGCGCTCCAAGGCCGAGATCATCGAGCGCCTGCGCAAGCAGGAAGCCGGACTGCCGGCCGGCGCCTGGCTGGTCGGCCGCGGCTGGGACCAGAACAACTGGCCGGAAAAGGCGTTTCCGACCGCGGCCGACCTCGATGCGGCGTTTCCGCAGCGCCCGGTCTATCTGAGCCGCATCGACGGCCATGCGGCCTGGGCCAACTCGGCCGCGCTGCGCCGCGTGCAGCGCGACCTCGGCGGCGACTGGCAGCCCGAGGGCGGCCGCATCGAGCGCCGCGACGGCAAGCCGACCGGCGTGTTCGTCGACGGCGCCATGAGTCTGCTCGACGACGTCGTACCGCAGCCCGATGCGGCGTTGAAGCGGCGTGCCTATGCGCTGGCCTTCGCCAATCTCGTCGCCAACGGTCTGACCGGCGTGCACGACGCCGGCGTCAGCCGCGACGACCTGCAGGTGCTGCGCGAACTGGCCGATGCCGGCGAGCTGCCGCTGCGCATCTATGCCATGGCCGACGCGGGCGGCGCCGCGCTCGACGCGCTGTGCCGCGACGGTCTGTATGCGCATGCGGGCGGACGCCTGCAGATGCGTGCGGTCAAGCTCTACGTCGACGGCGCGCTCGGCAGCCGCGGCGCCGCGCTGAACGCCGACTACAGCGACGATCCGGGCAATCGCGGCCTGTTCGTGACCGCACCGGAGGAGTTCCGCCGCCTCGTGGCCAAGGCCAGTGGCTGCGGCGTGCAGGTCGCCACGCATGCGATCGGCGACCGTGGCAACCGCCTCGTGCTGGACACCTATGCCCAGGTGCTCGGCGACGCCGCCTCGGGAGATCACCGCTGGCGTATCGAGCACGCCCAGATCGTCGATCCGGCCGACATCGCCCGCTTCGCCACGCTGCATGTGATTGCCTCGATGCAGCCTACCCACGCGACCAGCGACATGCCCTGGGCGCAGGCGCGGCTCGGTCGCGAGCGCCTGGCCGGCGCCTATGCCTGGCGGCGCTTCGTCGAGGCCGGCGTGCCGCTGGCGCTGGGCTCGGATTTTCCGGTCGAGCAGGTCAGCCCACTGCTCGGCCTGTATGCCGCCGTCACGCGCCAGGATCTGGCCGGCAAGCCGCGCTCCGGCTGGTTGCCGGCGCAGCGGCTGTCGCTGGCCGAGGCCGTGCGCGGCTTCTCCGCCGGGGCCGCATTTGCGCAATTTGCGGAATCGCAGCTCGGCAACATAGCCATTGGTCGCAGGGCCGATTTCACCGTGCTCGGCGAAGACCCGTTCTCGATCGCCGCAAGAGGGATTCCCCGCGACCGCATTGAGGCAACCATTGTCGACGGTACAGTGGTTTTCGGTGGGTTCGGTGCGGGCAGTAGGTGAAAACCCGTATTTCTACAGTGGGTTGGCACCTATCCGATAAGTGAAGATTATGAGAACTTCAGTGAAGTTCACGAAAGGTTATAGATTGTAAATTTTTTAAACGAATACTAGTGTCCACGGTGCTTCATTTGTCGACCGTACGGCAAATGCGGCCTGGGTCGGCCTTCTCGACAGTGAAGCTCGCGGCTGCCGCCCGGCGGAGTTCCAGAGTCGGCGGGCCGCGTTCCTGCGTGTCTCGCCATTGCCGGAGGACACTAATGAACACCTTGATTTCGTTTGCCTCTCGTCGGAGTGCCGTTGCGGCCGCCCGTGGTGGCGTACTCCGTTCCTTCTGCGTTTCCCTCGTCGCCGGGCTCGGTTTTGCCGGCATTGCCAGTGCCGGTTTCGTGACGGTGCCGAATGGCGACTTTTCCGACCTCGGCAATGCCGGCACCATCGGCGGCGGCCTCGTCGGCGCCTCGGGCACCAACGTGCCGGTCGGCAGCGGTCCCTGGACCGCGACCTACAACGGCGTGCTCGGCCTGCTCGCGCCGCCGACCCTGGCGATCAGCCCGTCGCAGAAGACCGCGACGATCTCGGGGTTGCTCGGCGTCAACGCCCTGGGCATCGTCAACAACGGCGGCAATTTCGGCCAGACCCTGGCCGGCAATCTCCAGTCGAACAAGCGCTACACGATGATCGTGAACATGGATGCGAGCGGTCTGCTCGATCTGGGGCTGATCTCGGACGCCGGCGTCGGCTTCTCGCTGCAGGCCGGGGCGTCCACGGTGATTTCCAGCCTCACGGCCGCCCCGGGGCCGCTGCGCGTCGACCTGCTGGGCGCTTCAACGTTGCGCGTGCAGATCTACAAGGACACGGCGACGGTGTTCGCGGATCCGCTGAGCGTGCAGCTGTTCGACCGTCCGCAGGGCCTGGTGACCGCGGCGCTGGTCAACAGCACGACGTTCTCCAACGTGCGCCTGGCCGAAACCACGATTGTGCCGGCGAATTCGACGCTGACGGTGACCGGCGGCGGCTCGCAGGCCGTGCCGGTCGGTCAGCCGTTCCCGCAGGCGCTGACCGCGATCGTGCGTGACCAGGGCGGCAATCCGATACCCGACACGCTGGTGACCCTGACGGCGCCGGCCGTTGGCGCCAGCGCGACCCTGCACGCGGGCACGGAAAGCGGCCGCGTCATCGTCGCGCTGACCGACGCCAGCGGACAGATCACGTTTGGCGCCGACGCCAACGACATCGCCGGCTGCTACAACGTGATCGGCGAAGTGCCCGGGATCGCCGCTCCGGCCGTCTTCCACATGCGCAACTACTCGCCGGCGCAGATCGCGGCCTACATGGCGGCGCATCCGGGCGTGAACGGCATGCCGCAGGATTCGGTGTTCTGCAATAGCTTCGAATGAGTACGGCGCACGCCGTCCCCCGCGGCGGCGTGCGGCGGCGATGTACGGCGATCTTCGGCAGCCGTACATCGCCGCGTTTTATTCGGCCTCGCGCAGCGCCTGCACTTCAAATGCGGATGCGTTGCATCGCGACGGCGGCCACGCGATCCAATGCGGTGGCCAGATCCCCGGTGTCCAGTCGCCGCCAGGCAGTCGCCGCGGCGGAGCTGCCCGGCGGCAGCGCGAGTGAAGTCAGCAGCGGCGGTTTCACCGCGATCTCTCTCCGGTGGCGGCGGTGCGTCCTGGCCGTGGCGGCCGGACCCGTGCCCGGGCGGGCGGCGCCGCCTGCCCGCGCGGCGCCCTTATTCCGCCTCGCCATGGCCGTTTCGTTGCGTTCTGCTGCGGCCACGGAAAGAATCGGGCGCGCCGCGGCCCTGCGGCGCTCCGCAAGATCAAGATAAGGAACGGTGTGAATCCCCTCGCTACTGCGCCTGGCGCGCATGCCGGCTGGGTCGTCGTCAAGTTCGGCGGCACCAGCGTCTCCACGCGTCCCCGTTGGGACACCATCTGCCGCATCGCCCGCGACTGGCATGCGCGCGGAAAACGCGTGCTGATCGTCGTGTCGGCGCTGTCGGGGATCACGGACAAACTCAAGGCCATTGCCGAGGCCGGCGGCGACCGCCCCCGGCGAGAGAGCCTGCGCGCCGAGATCGTCGCGCGCCACGAGGCCATGTTCGCCGAGCTCGGCCTGACCGAGCGCGGGCCGCTGCAGTACTGGCTGGACCGGCTCGGCGCACTGGCCGTCGATGCGCGTGCCGAGACCGGCGAGCTGCCGTGGCAGGCCGAAACATTGGCGCTCGGCGAGCAGCTGTCCTCGACCCTGGGTCAGGCCTATCTGACCGCGCAGGGGCTGGCGACGCGCTGGCTGGACGCGCGCGAATACCTGCTGGCCCAGGCCATGCCGAACCAGAACGCCTGGGGCTGCTATCTGTCGGCCTCGGTGCCGACCGCGCCCGATCCGGCCCTGGCCGCCAGGCTGGCCGCCCAGGCCGAGGTCTTCATCAGCCAGGGCTTCATGGCGCGCAATGCCGCCGGCGAGACGGTGATCCTCGGCCGCGGCGGCTCGGATACGTCGGCGGCGTATTTCGGCGCGCTGCTCAAGGCCGACAAGGTCGAAATCTGGACCGACGTCGCCGGCATGTTCTCGGCCAATCCGCGCATCGTGCCGGCGGCGCGGCTGCTGTCGCGGCTGGATTACGAGGAAGCCCAGGAAATTGCCACCACGGGCGCCAAGGTATTGCACCCACGCTGCCTGAACCCGGTGCGCGAGGCGCAGGTGCCGCTGGCCGTGCGCGACACCAATCGCCCCGAACTGGCCGGCACCGAGATCGGTACGACCGTCGCCGCGGCCGCGCCGAGCGTCAAGGCGGTCAGCGAACGCCGCGGCATCACCCTGATCTCGATGGAATCCATCGGCATGTGGCAGCAGGTCGGCTTCCTCGCCGACGTGTTTGAGCGCTTCAAGCGCCACGGCCTGTCCATCGACCTGATCGGCTCGGCCGAGACCAACGTGACCGTGTCGCTGGACCCGTCGGAAAACCTCGTCAATTCCGACGTGCTGTCGGCGCTGGCGGCGGATCTGGCCGAGGTCTGCCGGGTCAAGGTCATCGCCCCATGCACGGCGGTGACCCTGGTCGGCCGCGGCATGCGCTCGCTGCTGCCGCGTCTGGCCGGCGTGCTGGCCGAGTTCGACCTGCTGCGGGTGCACCTGGTGTCGCAGTCGTCGAACAACCTGAATCTGACCATCGTCGTCGACGAAGCTGCCGCCGACGGCCTCGTGCCGACCCTGCACGCGGCGCTGGTCAAGAGCGAAGCGCTGCGCGCCGAGGACCCGGCCGTGTTCGGCCCGGCCTGGAGCGAGCTGTATGCGACTGCCGCGACCGGACGCGAGACGCCGTGGTGGCAGCGGCGCCGCGACGATCTGCTGGCGCTCGCGGCCCAGGCGACGCCGCGCTACGTCTACGACCTGGCCACCGTGCGCGAACGCGCGCGCCGCCTGCGCGCGCTGGCCGCGCCGGATCGCTGGTTCTATGCGCTGAAGGCCAACAGCCGGCCCGAGCTGCTGCAGGCCATCGCCGAGGCGGGTTTCGGCCTGGAATGCGTGTCGCCGGCCGAGCTGGAACTGGCTGCGACCCTGGTGCCGCCCGAACGCCTGCTGTTCACGCCGAACTTTGCGCCGCAGGCCGAGTACGCGGCCGCGTTCGCCCGGGGCGCGCGGGTGACGCTCGACAACCTGCATCCGCTGCAGCACTGGGGCGAAACCTTCCGCGGCCGCGAGATCATCCTGCGCGTCGATCTCGGCGCCGGTCGCGGGCATCACGACAAGGTACGCACCGGCGGCGCCGGTTCCAAGTTCGGCCTGAGCCTCGACCAGATCGAGGAATTCCGCCAGCTCGCGCGGCGCCACGATGTGGCCGTGGTCGGCCTGCACGCGCACCTGGGCTCGGGCATCCTCGACGCGCAGCACTGGCGCGAGGTGTATGCCCAGCTCGCCGCGCTCGCGCAGCGCTTCACGCGCATCGAGGCGATCAACATCGGCGGCGGCCTCGGCGTGCCCGCGCGCGCCGACGAGGCGCCGCTGGACCTGGCCGCGCTCGACATCTGCCTGGCCGAGATCAAGCAGGCCTATCCGCAGTTCGAACTCTGGCTGGAGCCCGGCCGCTATCTCGTCGCCGAAGCCGGCGTGCTGCTCGCACGCGTGACCCAGACCAAGCGCAAGGGCGACTACTGCTACGTCGGCGTCGACACCGGCATGAACTCGCTGATCCGCCCGGCGCTGTATGAAGCCTGGCACGAGATCGTCAATCTCACGAGTCTTGATGAAGCCGCGGACACGCTGTACCAGGTCGTCGGCCCGATCTGCGAGTCCGGCGACGTGCTCGGCTCCAACCGGCGCCTGCCCGAATGCCGCGAGGGCGACGTGATCCTGATCGCCCAGGCCGGTGCCTACGGCGCGACCATGGCCTCGCGCTACAACCTGCGCGAACCGGCCGCGGAGTGCGTGATCTGATGCGCCCGCGAATCCTGCTGCATCTGGCCGCGCTGGTGCTGCCGCTCGCGGCCGCCGTCGGCACGATGGCCGCATTGACCGGGAGCGAGGTGTTTTCGCCCGAGCGCCTGGCCGATCTGCTGCGGATCGTCGCGCCGCCCGTCGTCGCTGCGCAGATCGCCGCCGCGCTCGGCGCGCGCTGGCTGCTGCGGCCGACGCCTTCGATCTGGCTGCGACCGCTCGCGATCGGCTTCGGCATGGCGCTGCTGACCCATATCCTGTTCGGTCCGCTGCTCGTGCTGTCGCTGAGGTTCGGCGGCGAACGTCTGGGCAACGATGTCGCGTACTCGTCGCTGGTGTTCTCGGTGGCCTCCGCCGCCCTCGTCGGCTGGCTCAGCGCACCGCTGACGATGGCGGTCAGCGTGCTCGCCGATCGCCTGCGGCGCCGGGAGCTCGACCGTGCGGCGGCCTGATCCGCCGCCGCCGCGGAGGCATTCTGCCGGCACGCCCGCGCGACACAGCGGTCGTCGCGAACGGCGGCCGCGCGTCGCAGCGGAGAACCTGTCGTGAGCCGCGCGCGTCTGCTGCTGCATCTGGCGGCGTGCGTGCTGCCGGTTCTGGCCGTTGCCGGCATCCGGCTGGCCGATCCCAGTTTCGAACGGAACGTGTTCCAGCTGACGGTGGCGGCGACGGTGGCGGCGCAGGTCACGCTGGCATGCGGCGGCGCTTCCTGGCTGCTGCGCTGCGCATCCATCCCGTGGGGGGCGCCGCTCGCGGGGCTGGGCCTCGGGCTGGTGACGCATGCGCTGTTCGGTCCGTTTCTGGCGCTGACGTTCTGGGTGGCCGGCGAATTCCTCGATGCCGACGACCTGTTCATCGGCGGGCCGGTGATGTCGCTGGTGGCTGCTTTTCTGGTCGGCTGGATCAGTCTGCCGGCAACGATGGCGACGGGCGCACTCGTCGGCCGGGTGCATCGCCGGGAGCTTGCGCGTGCCGCGGCCTGAGCGGAGCAGCAACCCGCGGCATCCGGCAGCAGCCGGGCATGCCGCGGCTGTGCCGCGCCCGCCGCAAGTACAATGCGCGGCCGCGGCGCTGCCCGTCGCCGGGCTTTCCCTGCATTTCGTCCATTTGCCGATCGAGCCGTACCGCGAAGCCGGCATTGGTCGTCACGGTCCGCTTTCGCTTTGCCAGGAGCTTCGTCGTGTCTCTGCCTGATCCGCGCCACGCCGCGACTTTCCGTTTCGTCCGCGCCGCCTATGCCGACGGCGAGGCGCAGCTGGTCTACGCCTTCGACGACGGTCCGGAACTGGTGGAGCGCATCGGCTTTCCCGACGCGCCGGCACTTCCGGCCGGACACGAGGCCGCGTTCGCCGCGGCGCTGAAGCTGCTGCACCTGATCGCCGGCATCAGCTACTACAAGGCCGGCGTGCCCCGCCATATCGTCGTCGACGGCGGCGCGCCCGACGCGGAAACGGCGCAACTGCTCGACACGCTGTACCTGCACGGCCTCGGCGAGTTCGCCTACCAGAACGGCCTGGACCTGCGCGAGCACATCCGCTTTCCGCGCGCCGGCAGCCATACGCCGGCCGCAGCGCTCGGCCTGCCGGCGCGCAGCCTGCTGCCGATCGGCGGCGGCAAGGATTCGCTGGTCTCCGCCGAACTGCTCAAGCAGCACGGCGAGAGCGCGACGGCGGTCTGGATCGGCAATTCGCCGCTGATCGCCGCCTGCGTGGTCACGACCGGACTGCCGGGCCTGAACCTGCGCCGCCAGCTCGCGCCGGAACTGTTCGAGTACAACAAGGCCGGCGCCTGGAACGGGCACATCCCGGTCACGGCGATCAATTCGGCCATCCTCGTCGTCGCGGCGCTGCTCTACGGCTACGACACGATCGCGTTCTCCAACGAGCGCTCGGCCTCGAGCGCGACCCTGGAATACGCCGGCCAGGCGGTCAATCACCAATGGAGCAAGGGCTGGGAGTTCGAGCGCGATCTCGCCGCCTGGCTGCGCAGCCACGTTGCCGCAGACCTGAACTACTGCTCGCTGCTGCGGCCGCTGTCGGAACTGGCCGTCACGCGCCTGTTCGCGCGCGAATCGCGCTACGACGCGGTGTTTTCCAGCTGCAACCGCAATTTCCGCATCCTCGGGCCGCGGCCGGCCGACCGCTGGTGTGGACAATGCCCAAAATGCCATTTCGTATTTCTCGCGCTCGCGCCGTTCGTGCCCAAGCCGCGTCTGCTGGCCATTTTCGGCCGCAATCTGCTCGACGACGAGAGCCAGCAGCAGGGTTTCGACGCGCTGCTCGAGTTCCGCGAGCACAAGCCGTTCGAATGCGTCGGCGAAGGACGCGAGTCGCGTGCGGCGCTGTATGCGCTGAGCCAGCGGCCCGAATGGCGCGAGGACGCGCTGGTCGCGCGCTTCCGCGACGTGGTGCTGCCGCAGCTCGACGCGGCCGAACTCGCGCTGGAGCCGCTGCTGCGGCCCGAAGGCCCGCACGGCCTGCCGTCGCGGCTGGCCGGAGTGCTCGATGCGTTTCGCTGATCTCGCCGGCAAGCGGGTCGCGGTCTGGGGTTATGGCCGCGAAGGCCGCGCGACCCTGGCGGCGCTGCGCCGGCGCCTGCCGGGCCAGCGCATCAGCCTGATCTGCAGCGAGGCCGAAGCCGAACAGGCGCGCCCGTTCCACGGCGACAGCCTCGACTACGTCACGATCGAGCCGTATGCGGGCCTGCTCTGGGGCTTCGACGTCGTGGTCAAGTCGCCCGGCATCAGCGCCTATCTGCCGGCCATCCTCGAAGCCCGGGCGGCCGGCGTGCAATTCACCTCGGCCACGGCGCTGTGGTTCGGCGAGAACCCGCTGGCGCGCGTCATCGGCGTGACCGGCACCAAGGGCAAGAGCACCAGCAGTGCATTGATCGCGCACCTGCTGCGCAGTCTCGGTCTGCGCGTCGCGCTGGCCGGCAACATCGGCCTGCCGCTGCTGGAGCTGCTGGACGCGCCCGACACGGTCGACTGCTGGGTCGTGGAGCTGTCGAGCTTCCAGACCGGCGAGGTCGGCCGCGTCGACGTGGGCCTGATCAACAACGTCTACGAGGAGCACCTGGACTGGCACGGCTCGCGCGAGCGCTATGTCGCCGACAAGCTGCAGCTGGCCGACCGCGCGGAGATCCTCGTCGTCAACGGCCAGCAGCAGGAACTGCTCGCGGCAACCGACGCGCATGCCCAGCGTCGCGTGTTCGGCACGAGCGCCGGCTGGCACCTGGCCGAAGGCCATGTCTGGCGTGGCGGCGAATGCCTGTTCGCGCTGCGCGAACTGCCGCTGGCCGGCGAACACAACGGTCTGAATCTCTGCGCCGCGCTCAGCGTGATCGAGTCCCTGGGGCTGGATGCGCGCGCCGCACTGCCGGCGGCGCGCGATTTCCGGTCGCTGCCGCATCGCCTGCAGACGCTCGGCGAGCAGGCCGGTCTGAGCTGGATCAACGACAGCATCTCGACCACGCCGCAGGCGACCATCGAAGCGCTGCGCAGTCTCGACGGCCGCGCGGTCAGCGTGCTCGTCGGCGGCTTCGACCGCGGACTGGACTGGAGCGACTTCGTACGCCATGTGCAGCGCAAACCTCCGCACGCGGTGATCTGCCTCGGCAACAGCGGCACGCGCATCGCGCGCCAGCTGACCGCAGCCGGCCCGGCCTATCGCCTGGGGCACTGCGTCGCACTGGCCGAAGCCGTTGCGCTCGCGCGCGAATGGACCCCGTCCGGCGGCGTCGTACTGCTGTCGCCCGGCGCGCCGAGCTTCGACCAGTTCCGCGACTACGCCGACCGCGGCCGCGCGTTCACGCAACTGGCGGGCTTCGATCCGCAGTCGATCTCGGCGCTGGAAGGCCTCGGCATCGCCTGAGCGCCCGCGTTGTGCGCGGATTTCGCGGGCAGTGCAAACGGCGGGGCATTTCCATGCGCCAGTCCGGGCGTCGCTGTGACTGCGGTCGCGAACGGGCCGAAGCGCGAATGAAGCGCGGCGTCTCCGCCGCGGCCGGCCGGAGCGATCTGCTGTCGGGACAGGACATCAATTTCCGCGTGCAGCCGCGCGTCGAAAGCGGGGCGGTCGCGGGGAAGTCCTGTGCCTGAAACCTGGGGACGAAGCCGGACCGGCGCTGCCGCAGCTTGCGGCGTGCCGAATGGTCCGCAGCGCGCGGCTCAATCGCCGCTGATGTAATCGGGTCCCTTGCCGGCGGTCTTCTCGTAGACCCCGCCGCCGGCGCGGCGGTACTGGGTGAAGCCGTGCTTGGCCGCGTGGCCTTCGCTGGTCAGATGACTGTTGCCGACGATGGTGTGCGGCGCGGAAATCTTGCGTCGTACGGCGGCGCCGCAGTCGGGGCAGGCCTGCAGCTCCGCGTCGCCGAGCTTCTGCAGCAGGTCGAAACCCGGAGCGCAGCGGGCGCAGCCGTGTTCCTGCGCAATGTATTCGTAGATCGGCATGGGTCGGGTTCACGGAGGTCGAGCCGGCAGGATGAGGGCGCGACGCGCCGCGTTCAAGCCGCGGCGCCGGTGTTCCTCATGCCGCCACGCCGGTGCTGGCGCCGGTCTCGCGGCGGTACAGGTCGTCCATGGCCTTCCAGCGGTTGACGATGCTGCAGAACAGGCGTGCGGTCTGTTCGGTATCGTAGACGGCTGAATGCGCCTCGCTGCTGTTCCATTCGAAGCCCGCGGCGCTGACGGCCTTGGACAGCACGGTCTGGCCGTAGGCCAGGCCGGCCAGCGTGGCCGTATCGAAGCAGCTGAACAGGTGGAACGGGCTACGCTTGTGTCCGGTACGCCGGATCGCCGCGTTGAGGAAGCCCAGATCGAACGAGGCGTTGTGGCCGACGAGGATAGCGCGCTGGCAGTCCGCTTCGCGCATGGCCTTGCGCACCGGCCGGAAGATGTGATCCAGCGCCTCTTTCTCGTCGAGCGCGGCGCGGAACGGATGGGTCGGATCAATGCCGGTGATTTCCAGCGCGCGCGGGTCGATGTTCGCCCCCGGAAACGGCACGACGTGGGTCGACACGGCCGGTTCCGGGTGCACCCAGCCTTCGGCGTCCATGCGGATCACGACGGCGGCGATCTCCAGCAGCGCATCGCGCTCGGAGTCGAAGCCGCCGGTTTCCACATCGACGACGACCGGCAGAAAACCACGGAAACGCTGGGCGTAATTGACGGGGGCTGATTCGGACATGCAGGCAGGATACCGGATGCCGTCGGCGCCGCCCATGGCCGTAGCTGACCGGGCGTTCAGCCGCGGTGCCGGCGCAGGCCGGCGATGGCGGCGAGCACCGCAGCCAGCACGAGCAGGCCCAGGCCCAGGTGCGGGATCAGCATCAGGAACGGCAGGCCGAGCACGGCGGCGGCCAGGGCCGCGGCGAGCAGGTCGGCTTGCGGCCGCAGCGCCGGCGCGCCGCTGGCGCGGGCGAGCAGATGATCGAGACTGAGCTTGCCGGCGCCGCCGAAGATCAGCGGCAGCAGCATCACGACGAACAGCAGCGGCAGCTTGAAGTTGCCGTGGCCGCCGTCGCGGATCGCGTAGCCGGCGAGCAGGTCGCTCCACATGGACCACATGTCGGGCCAGTGCACCGCCGCCGTCGCAACGAAGGTCAGGAACATCAGCGAGAAAGCGAAGAAGCGCGTGCCCAGTCCCAGCCAGAGCATCACTGCGCCGGCGAGTTCGAAGCCGGTCGCGATCTGCCAGGACAGGTCGACCGGCACGGCGCTGAACGGCCAGGGGAATTTCTGCTGGATGTCGGCGAACCAGTTTTCTCCGTGGAACTTCTCCAGGCCGGATTCCCAGAACTCCCAGCCCATGACCAGGCGCAGCACGGCCGGCGGAACGACTTCGGCGGCGGCCTGCAGGCGCGAGACCAGCGCATTCCGCAACGCGAGGAGGTGTGCAATCGTGGACATTTCGGCGGCCGTTGGAGTGATGCGCAGAAGACCGGCAGTGGCTGCATTCGCTTTCGCGCACCGGCTTCGTGAGCGAGACCGCGCCGTTGCGGTCCGCTGCGCTCACTGCAACCTACACGTGCGTGCCGAGCAGCGCGTCGCGCGACTGCAGGTTGCGCAGGATTGCCTCGCCGGCGGACTGCAGCGCCGCGGCGTTGGCGGGGGCGACCTCGGCGAGCAGGGCGGCGACGGCGTCGGCGCCGCTGGCGGTCGTGTTCGCCCGCAGGCGCTCCATCAGTGCGGCGGTCAGCGCATTGATCTCAAGAAAGCTCACGTTGTCGCGGCGGTCGCGGATCAGCAGCAGCAAGGTCGGTTCGGGCGGCGCTGCGGCCGGGCGGAAGTCGGCACTGATGCGATGCACCGGAAAGCGATAGCCGAGCACCCAGGCCAGCGGCGAAAGCACCGGCACGCCGGCTATCACGTCGCCGGTGGCGTCGTGCGCGATCGCGGCGATGTCCTGTTCGTCCAGCGACAGCGCGAGCTCGGCCCATTCGTAATGCGCGAGTTCGAGCAGGAACGGCGCGTCGTCGCAGCCTTCGTCGCGGCGCTGTTCCAGCCAGCGCAGGAATTCGCGGCCTATCTCCGGAAACAGCGGCGTCTGCGCGCGGTGGTCGTGCAGGAACGCGGCGATCAGCGCGTTCCAGTCGTCGTCGGCATACAGGCTGCGGATGACCGGGAAATTGCTCGCGAGCAGGCCTTCGACGTTGTTGAAGAACAGTTCGCGATAGACCTGTATGCGCCGCGGCGCGACGCCGGGCGGCAGCTCGCCGCGCGCGGGATCGCGTATGCAGGCGGCGAAGTCGCGCTGCAGCGCGTGCAGCTCAGCCGTGTGCGGCATGGCGCTCGGCCGGGGCATGGCGCTGCTGCAGCGCGCGGATCTGGTCGAGCTCGGCGAAGAGCTCGCTCAACGGGGGGAAATTGAAATCGCGTTCGAGCAGGGTCGGGCGTGCGCCGAAGCGCGCATAGGCGCGTTCGAGCAGGGCCCATACCGGATCGATCACGGCAGCGCCGTGTGTGTCGATCTTGAGGCCGGGCTCTTCGTCGTAGTGGCCGGCGACGTGGTAGTAGGCGATGCGTTCGCCCGGCATCGCGTCGAGGAAAGCGTTCGCGTCGTAGCCGTGATTGACGCTGTTGACGTGGATGTTGTTCACGTCCAGCAGCAGGTCGCAGTCGGCCGCGACGAGCACCTCGCGCACGAAATCCGCTTCGTCCATCTCGCGGCCCGGTGCGGCGTAGTAGGAGACGTTTTCGATCGCGATGCGCCGGCCGAGCAGATCCTGCGTGCGGCGGATGCGCGCGGCCGCCCAGTCGACCGCGGCGCGGGAGAACGGGATCGGCATCAGGTCGTAGAGATGGCCGTCGTCGGAACAGTAGGACAGGTGTTCGCTGTACAGCGCGATGCCGTGCGTGTCGAGCAGGCGGCGGATCTTCACGATCAGGGTTTCGTCCAGTGGCGCCGGACCGCCGAGGCTCAGGCTCAGGCCGTGGCAGACGAACGGATGACGCTCGGTATAGCTGCGCAGCTGGCGGCCCAGCGAGCCGCCGACGTTGATCCAGTTTTCCGGCGCGATCTCGAAGAAGTCGATGGCCGCCGGTGTGTTGCCGGCGGCCGGAAAACCGTGTTCGGCGAGCGGGCCCAGCAGGGCCCGCCGCAGGCCGAGGCCCGCACCGCAGGGAAGTTGGCGCGGGCTCATGCCGTCACCTTACGACTGGTGGCCGCCGCAGGAACCTTCCTTGCCTTTCTTGTCGCCGCCGCAGGAGCCTTCCTTGCCCTTCTTGTCGCCGCCGCAGGAACCTTCCTTCGCCTTGGCTTTGGCCTTGTCGCCGCCGCACTTGCCTTCGCCGCACTTGCCTTCCTTGCCCTTGTGCGCAGCTTCCATTTCGGCCTTGCTGATCGAACCGTTCTTGTCGGTGTCGAGCTTGTCGAAGTGCTCGCCCTTGGCGGCGTCGTACTCGGCCTTGGACACCTGGCCGTCCTTGTTCGTGTCCATCTTGTCCATGCCGCACTTGCCTTCACCGCACTTGCCTTCGCCGAAGCCGGTGGTCATGTAGCCGCTGGTGAGCTGGTTGAGCTGGAACGCCGTGTCGGCGCTGGCCATCTGGGCCAGCGACATCGTGCCGATGAAAGCGGTGCCGAGAGCGAGCGTCAGCGGTTTCGCGATCTTGGTGGACATTGCAAGTTCTCCGTGGATTGACGGGCATCGGCCCGCAGGGGTAACGGCTGCGTGAGCAGCGGTGACGCGCCCCGCGGCGGAGAACCTGCGGTTGCCATAGGTTCTGCCCTCCGTTCGCGATGCGCGTTGATTTCGCGCGCCGCGCTGCAGGGCAGCGATTGCTGCAATGCAGCGCGTCAGGTCGGGTTACCAGACCGGGTGCGGCGGCGGATTCTTTCATACCCGCACCGCAGTTAAGAACACGCGATGCCGCGACACCGGGACGGCGCCGCAGCCGGAGGCGACTGTACTGCGTCCCGGTGCAGACCCGGTTCGCCGGGGCGCGGCGCCTGCGGGTATCGCGCGGAACCGCAACATCGGTCCGGGATAGCCGCCGTGTTGCGGCGCGGGCGGCAGCCGCATGGGGCTGCGCGGGAGTTTCTTCTTGCGCTCAGGCGGCGAACGTCATCGGAGCGGGAAGGCGTCCGGAAGCGAGGGCCCCGGCGCTTCACTTGCCCCGTCGCGAACGCTCAGGGGACAGGGGCGGCGCGGACCGTCAGGGGCCGCGCCAAGTGGACATCGCTCAGAAATGGATCTGTGCGCGGACTTCGGTGATCTTCGGATCCAGCGCCAGCGCGCCCTTGTCGCTGAAGGCCCGGATGTAGTTGGCCTGCAGCTTGATGTGCTGGCCGAGGTACCAGTTCGCGCCGAGGGTCCAGTCGTGCTGCCTGCCGCCGGCGACGAGCCCGTCGTTCAAGTCCAGCGTGGAATAGCGCAGGGCGACTTCGACGGCGCCGTAGTCGTGCCTGGGTTTGACGTTGCCGAACCCGCCGCTCTTGTACGGCCGCGATTCGCCGGTCAGCACCCAGCTGCCGGAGAGATAGGCGCCGTCGCCGCTGAAGTCGCGCGCCGTGCGGCGTGCGGCGGCTATGGTCAGGTATTCGCCCTGCAGCGAGAACGGTCCCTGCGCCCAGGCGCCTTCGAGGCCGACGCGGCGGATACGCTCGGCGCCGGCGAGATTGCCCGTGTCGATCAGCCGTATCGCGGTCAGGTTGGCCTCCGGACGCGCACGGATGCGCGCGATCTCGTCGTCGCGCTCCTCGGCCGAGGCCGCTGCGCCCAGATGTACGACGGTGGTGTCGTTCTTGACCGGGTTGTAGACCGCGCGCGCGGCCCAGGTCGTGCCGTCGTTGTCGCCATTGAGATCGCCGCCGCTGAACCATGCCGCGTTGAGCAGCCAGCCCGGCAGGTTTTCGTAGGTCCAGTCCACGCCGATGCGGCGGCCCTGGTTCACGGCCTGCACCGGCAAGGCGCGTTCGAGGAAGGTGGTCGAGCCCGAACCGATCGCGCCTTCCTCGAAGCCGACCGGCGTCTTGAACTGGCCGAGGCGGAAATCGCCGACTTTCCTGTTGAACAGGCGGAAATAGGCGTCGACCCACAGATGTGCCTGGAAGTCGTAGCCGGCGGCGAGTTCCCAGACGCCGTTCTTGCGCGCGTACAGGTAGGTCTCCTTGCGCCGCCAGGTTTCCAGGTCGCCGAAGCGCGCGCTGCCGTTGGGCAGGGTGTCGTCGGAGAAATGGTTGGTGTCGTACTGGATCGTGGCGCGCACGCCGTACTCGACGCCGGCGTCGGTCTTGAACCTGGTCGGCCAGTCGTTGAGCAGGTCGTAGGCCTGGGCCGGCGCGGCGAAGGCCGCGGCGACGGCGACGCTCACGGCGAGCTGGGGCAGCGGGCGGGCGGCGGGGTGGCGCGATGTCATCGGTTGTCCTGAAGGGTGAAGAGGCAACCCGATTGCAGCATCGGCGCTGCGGCGGCCGAAGTTAGCAGAGGTAGTGTGCTTATGCCGTTTCCGTCGCCGGCGTCTTGTCGCGGAACTCGCAGAGGTCGGCGATGACGCAGGTCGGGCAGGCCGGCTTGCGCGCCTTGCAGACGTAGCGGCCGTGCAGGATCAGCCAGTGGTGGGCGTCCTGCTTGAACTCGGCCGGCACGGTCTTTTCGAGCTTGTCCTCGACCGCGCGCACGGTCTTGCCCTTGGCCAGGCCGGTGCGGTTGGCGACGCGGAAGATGTGCGTGTCGACGGCGATGGTCGGCTGGCCGAAGGCCGTGTTGAGCACGACATTGGCGGTCTTGCGGCCGACGCCGGGCAGCGCTTCCAGCGCCTCGCGCGTGCGCGGCACCTCGCCGTCGTACTGGTCGACGAGGATGCGGCAGGTCGCGATGACGTTCTTCGCCTTGGCGTTGTACAGGCCGATAGTGGAAATATACTTTTTTAAACCTTCTTCACCGAGCGCAAGGATGGCCTGCGGCGTGTTGGCGGCCGGAAACAGCTTGCGCGTGGCCTTGTTCACGCCGACGTCGGTGGCTTGTGCCGACAGGGTCACGGCGACCAGCAGCTCGAACGGCGTGGTGTAGTCCAGTTCCGTCGTCGGCGTGGGATCCAGCTCGCGCAGCCGGCGGAAGATTTCATGGCGCTTGGCGTTGTTCATGGGCAGGCGGGGAGTCCGGAAAGGCGGCGGAAGAACAGCGGCGGATGGGGCGGAAGGCGGGCGGTTGTCGTCAGCTCGGCGCGTCAGCGCCGCCGCGCAGCTGACGGTACAGCGCCAGTCCGAGCGCGGCTGCGATCAGCAGGCCGGCCGGCGACAGCAGCCAGGCGGCGCTGCCGGCGACAACGCCGCCGTCGTCGGCCGTGGCGAGCCAGGCGGCGGCACTGCGCAGCGCGCCGACCAGCGGCGGCGCAAACACCAGCAGCAGGCCGACGGCCGGCGCCGCGTCGCTGCGCCACCAGGCCGGATTGGCGACGGCCAGCGGCAGCAGCGCAACGAGCTCGGGCGCGATCAGGCCGCAGGCTGCGAGCAGCCAGCCCGCCGCGGCCGCGGCGACCGTGGCCCAGCCGGCTGCCGCGGACGTGCCTGCCGCTGCTGCCGTGCGCGTCAGCAGCAACGCCAGCTGTAGCAGGGTCAGCGCCGCGGCGACGGCGCCGCCGAGCTGCAGGCCGCTGCGCAGGTCCTCGGCCGCGAACAGCAGCGGTGCGGCAGCCAGCGCGGCGGCAGCGTGAACAATGAAGCGTCGACCGGTGAGCGGCATCAACGCGGCTCCGGCTCGGCCAGCCAGCGCTCGCCGTGGTCCGCATAGGCGAGCAGCACGGCCTGGATGCGCGCGAGGATGGCGCGCGGCGTCACGGTGGCGCCGGCGAACTGGTCGAAGTCGCCGCCGTCGCGCCGCACGCGCCAGCGCTCGGCCGGCAGGTCCTGCAGCGAATGGCCGGCCAGCGCGGCCAGCCAGCGGCCACCGTCGTGCTCGAACGCATCGCCGCGGCCGCGCGTTTCGCTGTGCGCGAGCACGCGCGCGCCGAGCAGGCGGCCGTCGCGTGCAATGCCCAGGCGCAGCCGCAGAGGCCCGCCATAGCCCTGAGCGACCGCATCGACGACGAAGGCCACTGCAACGCCGCCGCGGCGCAGGCGCCACAGCGGCAGGGCGTCGTCGCTGCCGAGTGCGGCGGCGTCGCGCACGGCGATGCGGTCGCTCAGCGGATCGTTGTCGTAGTCCAGTCCAGGCAGCAGGCCGGCGAGCTCGCCGCGTTCGCGCAGGCGGACCTGATCCTGCAGGCCGCCGTGGCTGAGCCAGGCGGCCAGCGCGAGCAGCAGCAGCGCGAGCGGCAGCTGCAGCGCGAGCGGCCATGAGTGTCGCGGCTCAGCCATGCCGGCCGTGCCCGTAGATGCGCGGCCGCGTCATGCGGTCGAGCAGCGGCGCGGCCGCATTCATCAGCAGCACGGCGAACGCGATGCCGTCGGGGATGTGGCCCCAGCGCCGGATGGCCAGGGTCAGCACGGCGACGCCGGCGCCGAACAGCAGGCGTCCGCGCGGCGAGGTGCAGCCGCTGACCGGGTCGGTCACGACGAACCAGGCGGCGAACATCAGGCCGCCGCTGGCCAGGTGCTGCAGCGGCGACGGATGCCGTTCCGCGTCGAGCAGCCAGAACGGCAGGGTCAGCAGGCAGACCGCGGCGATCACGCCGACCGGGGCCTGCCAGCCGATCACGCGCCGCCACAGCAGATAGCCGCCGCCGAGCAGCCAGGCGCCGGCGGCCCAGGTCCAGACTTCCGGCCGGCTGTGACGGAACAGCGCGGCAGCGCCGATCTCCGGCAGACGCTGGCCCTGCGCGGCGAGCTGGCGCAGCGCGTCCAGCGGCGTCGCCGATGCGATGCTGTCCCACTGCGCCGTCGGGGTCGCGCCGAAAATCGTGCGCGCCGCTGTCGCGAGGTCGACCGCCGCGCCGGGCCACTGCGCGACCAGGCGCGGGAAGGCCAGCAGCACGACGGCATAGCCGGCCATGGCCGGGTTGAACAGGTTGTAGCCCAGGCCGCCATAGATCTGCTTGACCAGGCCGATCGCGACGAGCATGGCGACCGGCGCTATCCACCAGGGGGCCAGCGGCGCGATGCACAGTGCGAACAGCACGGCCGTGACCAGCGCCGAGCCGTCGCCGAGCGCGCGCGCCGCCTCGCGGCCGCGCAGGCGCAGCGCGAGCGCCTCGATCGCGAGCGCGCTGGCGACGGCGAGCGCGAGCTGGATCGCGAGTCCGGCGCCGAAGGCCCAGAGCTGCACGGCGATGCCCGGCAGCAGCGCGAGCAGCACGTCGTGCATGACCCGGCGTACCGCGACCGGCGCCGGCAGATGCGGCGCGCCGGCCGTGGCGAAGGTCTTCATGCCTCGTCCTCGCGCGGCGGCGGCGCGGCGTTCTGCGTGCGCTTGGCCTTGCCGCGCGCGATGGCCGCGAGCACGGCGGACTTGTCCATGCGCGACGCGGCCGCGGGCGCGGCTTCGCCGGCAGCGGCAGCGGCCGATGCGGTGGATTGTTCCTGCGCCAGCGCTTCGCGCCGCGCGGCGACGCGGGCGACTTTTTCCGCCTGTTCGCGGGCGAGGCGCTGGTTGCGGGCAAGAAAGCGCGTGCGCGCCAGATCGGCGCGGGCGCGCTGCGCCGCGGCGGTGGCCAGCCGCGACTTGGCGTCGCGATAGTGCTGCACCAGGGGGATCTGCGACGGGCAGGCGACCGCGCAGCAGCCGCACTCGATGCAGTCGGCCAGGCCCAGTGCGGCAGCGCCCGCGTCGTCGCCGCCGCGCAGCCGGCGCAGCAACTCCTGTGGCTGCAGGCGCGCCGGACAGGCGTCGGCAC
The DNA here is from genome assembly GCA_001725155.1 of Lysobacteraceae bacterium SCN 69-320. Lineage (GTDB taxonomy): Bacteria > Pseudomonadota > Gammaproteobacteria > Xanthomonadales > Rhodanobacteraceae > Tahibacter. Next base: position 76,592 of record MEFP01000007.1, read on the forward strand.
AGTCGCCGCAGCGTATGCACGGCAGCTCCGGCGCAGGCGTGCGCAGATCCTCGCTGCCGAGCACCAGCACGGCGTTGCTGGTCCGCGTCAGCGCGACCCCGTCGTGGGGCAGCGCCGAGCCCATCAGCGGGCCGCCGACGATCAGTCGCGCGGCGTCCGGCGTGTAGCCGCCGCCCGCGGCGACCAGCGCTTCCACCGGCGTGCCCAGGCGTACCTCGAACACGCCGGGCTCGCGCACGCCGCGGCCGCCGAGGCTGACGAGCCGCGTGGTCAGCGCCTCGCCCTGCACGACCGCGCGCCAGGCCGCGGCGGCCGTCGCGACGTTGTGCACGACGATGCCGATGTCGGCCGGCCAGCCGCCGCTGGGCACTTCCCGCCCGCAGAGCAGTTCGATGAGCTGGCGCTCGCCGCCCTGCGGATAGACCGTCGGCACGAGTTCGAGCCGGATCGCGCTGTCGTCGGCCAGTGCCGCGCGTACGGCGTCGGCGGCGGCGTACATGCGGTCTTCCAGCGCGAGGACGATCGTGTCCGCGCCGGCGGTGCGGGCGAGGATTTCGGCGCCGGCCACGACCTCCGCCGCGCGCTCGCGCAGCAGGGCCTCGTCGCAGGTGATGTAAGGCTCGCACTCGGCGCCGTTGACGATCAGGGTCGCCGCGCCGCGCGCAAGCTTCCGCGCGGTGGGAAAGCCGGCGCCGCCGAGGCCTATCAGACCGGCCTCGGCCAGGCGTCGGCGCAGCAGGGCGGGATCGGCGTCGCGCCAGTCGCGCAGCGGCGGCAGGGGCGCGGCCTCGTCACCGGCCTGGGGTTCCAGCACCAGATGCGGCGCTTCGGCGCCGTCGGCGCGGGCCAGCGTGCGCGGCTCGATCGCGACGATGCGGCCGGCGGCCGGCGCCGGCAGGGCGGTGGCCGCCTCGTCGGCGCCCAGCGCCAGCGGCTCGCCGCGGCGCACGTGCTTGCCTACGGCGGTGCGGCAGTGCAGCAGTGCGCCGCGCTCGTCCACGAGCGGCAGATACAGGCGCGGCGGCAGCGGGCAGGGACGGACGGCGCCGCTCGCGCTCGCGCGCGGCGGGACGGCCAGGACCAGGCCGCCGTGGATGCGGTACAGGGACATGGACCGATTGTAGGCGCCGCCGGCCCTGCCCTTGAACCGGCCGGGCGCAGCCTCCACGCCTTGCGGTGCGCCGGGTTGTGCCGCATGGCATACTGCCGGACTTTGCAAGTCTGGGCGTCGTTTGGCCCGGCATCCACCAGCGAGAAAATCCATGGACTTTCTGATTTCGACCGCGCAGGCGCAGACCGCGCCGGGCGCTCCGGCTCCGGGCGGCGGCATGAGCTCGATCTTCATGATGATCGCGATGTTCGCGATCTTCTATTTCATGCTGATCCGGCCGCAGATGAAGCGCGCCAAGGAGCAGCGCGCGATGATTGCGGCGCTGGCCAAGGGCGACGAAGTGGCCACGACCACGGGCATGCTCGGCACCGTCATCGACATCAGCGAGTCCTACGTCAGCGTGGAAATCGCGCCGAACGTCATCGTCAAGCTGCAGAAGCAGGCCATCACGGCCGTGCTGCCCAAGGGCACGCTGAAGTCCGCCTGACCCCTCGGCGCCGGCGATCCCGGCGCCGTTCGTTTTCCGCAACGTCGACGCGGGCGGGCAAGGGCCTGCCACGCTGGATCAACCTGGGATTCATGGCATGAACGAGTTTCCCCGCTGGAAATATGCGCTGGTCGTCGTGGCGCTGCTTTTCGGATTCCTCTACGCGCTGCCCAATCTGTACCCGAAGGAACCGGCCGTGCAGATTTCGGCCAACCGCGGCTTCACCGTCGATGTGGCGTTGAAGGAAAAGGCGCAAGGCATCCTCGAAACCAAGAAGATCGCATTCAAGTCGGTCGAACTCGACGGCGAGCGCCTGCTGGTCCGCCTGGCCAGCACCGAAGTGCAGGGGACCGCGGCCGCCGTGCTGCGTGAAGAGCTCGGCGAAGGCTATACGGCGGCGCTGAACCTGGCCTCGACCGTGCCGCACTGGCTCACCGCGATCTACGCGCACAGCATGCCGCTGGGCCTGGACCTGCAGGGCGGCGTGCATTTCCTGATGGAAGTCGACCAGAAGGCCGTGCTCGAAAAGCAGGAGACGCAGTACAGCGAAGAGATCGCCCAGGTCGCGCGCGACAAGAAGATCCCCGGCGTCAGCGTCAGCCGCACGCCGCAGGGCATCGTCGCCGTGGCGCGCAGCGCCGCCGACCGCGACCGTCTTGCGGTCGAAGTCGGCAAGATCGCGCCGGAGCTGCAGATTTCCAACGGCAATTCGACCGACAGCGCGTTCTCGCTCAACGTCAAGATCAGCGAAGCCAAGCTGCGCGAGATCTCCCGCGACACGATCCGCCAGAACGTCGGCACCTTGCGCAACCGCATCAGCTCGCTCGGCGAGCCGGTCATCGCCCAGCAGGGTGATTCGCGCATCGTCGTCGAGCTGCCCGGCGTGCAGGACACGGCGCTGGCCAAGACGCTGCTCGGCGCCACCGCGACGCTGGAATGGCATGCCGTCGATCCGGCCTCGATGACGCTGGCGCCCGAGGTGGCTCGCGGCACGGCGGCAGCGCCGGCGGATGCGCGCCTGCTCCTGCATCGCAACAGCGGCCAGCCCTATCTGCTGAAGAAGAAGACCATCGTCACCGGTGACGACCTGATCAATGCGACCTCAATGCCGGACCCGACCAGCGGCACGCCGGCCGTGTCGATGAAGCTCAATGCCAAGGGCGGCCAGCGCATGCTGGACTTCACGATGGGCAACGTCGGCAAGCCGATGGCCGTGGTCTACACGGAGCGCATTCCGGAAGTGAAGATGGTCGACGGTAAGGAAGTCCGCACCAGCCGGACCAAGGAAGAGATCATCAGCGTCGCGACGATCCAGGGCGTGTTCGGCCCGCAGTTCCAGACCACGGGCCTGGAAAGCATGAAGGAAGCCTCCGAGCTGGCACTGCTGCTCAAGGCCGGTTCGCTGGCCGCGCCGGTCGACATCGTCGAGGAGCGCGTGATCGGCCCGAGCCTCGGCGCCGACAACATCGGCAAGGGCGTGTTCGCAGTCATCCTCGCAGTCATCCTCGTCGTCGTCTTCGTCGCGATCTACTACAAGCTTTTCGGCCTGATCGCCGACGTCGGCCTGCTGTTGAACCTCGTGCTGCTCGTCGCGATCCTGTCGATCTTCGGCGCTACGCTGACCCTGCCCGGCATCGCCGGCATCGTGCTGACACTGGGCATGGCCATCGACGCGAACGTGCTGATCTGCGAACGCATACGCGAGGAACTGCGCAACGGCTCCACGCCGATGGCCGCGATCAGTCGCGGCTACGACAAGGCCTGGGCGACGATTCTCGACGCCAACGTGACCCACCTGATCGCCGCGTTCGGCCTGATGGCCTTCGGTTCGGGCCCGATCAAGGGTTTCGCGATCACCCTGGCGATCGGCATCGTGACCTCGATGTTCACCTCGGTCATGGTCACCCACGTGCTCGTCGGCCTGGTCTTCGGCGGCCGCCGCGTCAAGACACTGTCGGTCTGATCCAGGAACTCGATACCCATGGAACTCTTCAAGTCTGAAAGCAACGTCGATTTCATGGCCTGGCGCAAGCCGAGCCTGATCATCTCGGCCATTCTGTGCGTCCTGGCGGTCGCGATCGTCTTCGTGCGCGGCCTCGACTACGGTCTCGATTTCGAGGGCGGCGCGATGATCGAGGTGCATTACAAGGAGCCGGCCGAAATCGCCGATATCCGCTCGTCGCTGGACGCAGCGGGATTCGCCGGCGCGGTCGTGCAGAGCCTGGGCTCGCCCGTCGACTATGCGATCCGCATCAAGCCGCATCATGAAGGCGGCGAAGCCGCCGAGACGGCCGGCACCAGCGAAGCCAAGGCCACGACCAACAAGATCGCCGCCGAAGTACTCACCGCACTGACCAAGAGCCGCAGCGACGTGACCATCAAGCGCAGCGAATTCGTCGGCGCCAGCGTCGGCGAGGAACTGCGCGAGCAGGGCCTCGTCGCCGTGCTGTTCGTGATCCTCGGCATCATGGCCTATCTCTGGATGCGCTTCGAATGGCGCTTCGCCGTCGCCGCCGTGGCCAGCGAAATCCACGACACCCTGATCACGGTCGGCATCTTCGCGCTGACCGGCCGCGAGTTCGACCTGCCGGCGCTGGCCGCCGTGCTGTCGGTGGTCGGCTACTCGATCAACGACAAGGTCGTGGTGTTCGACCGCGTGCGTGAAATCTTCCGCGCCTCGCGCAAGGGCGAGCCGTACGAGATCCTCAACCGCTCGATCAACTCGACCATGTCGCGCACGATCATGACCGGCCTGACGACCAGCCTTGCGGTCGGCACGCTGTACTTCGTCGGCGGCCCGGCGCTGGAGAACTTCGGCTTGATCATGCTGATCGGTATCTTCGTCGGCACCCTGTCGTCGGTCTTCTTCGCCAACCCGATCCTGCTCTGGCTCGGCGTGTCCAAGCAGGACCTGATGCCGCGCACCAAGGAAGATCCGGAACTCGCGGCGCGGCCGTAAGGCCCGCCGGCAGCGGTTCCGACGAACGGCCCGGGCAACCGGGCCGTTTCTTTTTCAGCGTCTTCGACAAGTCACCGCAGGACGCCGCCCGCCTGCGAGGAGGGGAGGGCAGGCACGGGAACGGTCGCCGGTATCGTTGGGCCGGCGCGGGCAGCGCCCCGCAGTGCACTGTCCGGGACGAGTCAGGGCCGCGCCTCCCTACCCGGGCCGCAACGGCGCGCGAGGCTGGTATGGTGTGCAGCCGCCGATGGCCTGACTGTCCGTATTGCCTTGTCTCCTTCGTCTTCTGTCCGGGGCGCCGCCGGTCGCCGTGCCCAGCCCGAACGCTATGCCGACCTGCCCGCGCCGCTGCGGCGCCACATGGCTGCTGCAGCCGAGCATCTGGCGGCGGACCGGCTGGCGCAGACCGTCGCCGCGCTGACGCCGGTGCTGCAGGCGCGGGCCGGACATCCCGAGGCGTTGCGCATGCTCGGCATCGTGCTGCACAAGAGCGGCCAGTACGACGATGCGGTCGACGCCTACCGTCAGGCACTGCAGTCGGCGCCCGACGACGCGCTGCTCTGGAACAACCTCGGCAGCGCGCAGCGCGCGCGCGGCGACGGTGAGGGCGCCGAAGACGCGTTCCGTCGCGCGGTCGCGCTGGCGCCGGAACTCACGGCGGCCTGGTACAACCTCGGCAAGATGTACAAGACGCAAGGACGCCTGGAGCTCGCCCGGCCGGCGCTGGAACGCGCCCTGCAGCTGGATGCCGGCCACGTGCCCGCGCGGGTGACGTTTGGCGAGACCCTGCGTTCGCTGGGCCAGGTCGATGCAGCGGTGGCCGCGTTCGAGCAGGCCATCCGCGACGAGCCGGCCGCCGGCGGCGCCTGGTATGCGCTGGCCGATCTCAAGACCTACCACTTCGACGCCGATCAGGCGCAACGCCTGCAGCGCCTGCTCGGCGATGTGGACCTCGGCGACGAGCAGCGCATTTTTCTCGGTTTCGCCGCGGCCAAGGCGCTGGACGACCTGGGCCGCTACGACGAAGCCTATGCGGCGCTGGTCCAGGCCAACCGCCTCAAGCGTGCGGGCTTTGCCGACTGGAATCCCGACGCGCTGGAGCGCCACTACGATCAGATCGGCGTCGCGTTCGAGACGCCGCCGCCGTCGCCGCTGGATGCGCAGCTCGGCGCCGAGGCGGTCTTCGTCGTCAGCCTGCCGCGTTCGGGTTCGACCCTGACCGAGCAGATCCTCGCCGCGCACAGTCAGGTCGATGCGGCCGGCGAAATGCCGGATCTGGCCCAGGTCATCGACGCCGAGTCGGCGCGCCGTTTCCGCACTGGGTCGCCCAGGCCGATGCGGCGGACTGGGACCGTCTCGGCCGCGACTATCTCGCGCGCGCGGCGCGCTGGCGCGGCGGCGCGCCGTATTTCACCGACAAGAGCCTGGCCAACTGGCCGCTGGTCGGTGCGATACGGCGCATGCTGCCGGCCGCGCGCATCGTCAATTGCCGGCGCGATCCGGTCGAGAATTGTCTGTCCTGCTTCCGTCAGCTGTTCGCGCAGAGCCACGAATACGCCTACGACCTCGACGATCTCGCGCAGCAGTGGCGCAGCTACGATCGCCTGAGCCGACAGTGGGCGCGGCAGTTTCCCGGGCATTTCCTCGACAGCCGTTACGAGGATCTCGTGCGCGAAGCCGAGCCGCGCATCAGCGAACTGCTGGCGTTCTGCGGCCTGCCGTTCGAGGCGGCCTGCCTGGAGCCGCATCGCGTGGCGCGCAGCGTGCGCACGGCCAGCGCGGCCCAGGTGCGCCAGCCCATCGGGGCGGCACGCATCCGCGCCGCCCGCTATCCCGAGGCCGAGCGCCGCCTGCGTGCGGCGCTGGAGCTGCCGCCGCCACCAACCAATGGCCTAATGCTTCTCGCCGCTGCTGCGGCAGCCGTCGCCACGGTCGCGACGGCCCCGGCCGACGCGGCCGGCCGTGACGCTTCCTCGCGTCGTGCGGTCGCCTCGCGCCCGGCCCAGCCGCCGGCTGCACCGAACGGCGGCGCCGTCGTGCTGTACAGCCAGCTCGCGTCGGCGACCACGAGCGGTGCGCTGTCGGCGCAGTTCTCCTCGTCCAGCGGCGCGCCCTACGATTCCGAAGGCGCCGACGATTTCGTCGTGCCGGCCGCCGGCTGGCGCATCGCGACGGCGGAGTTCGCGGCTTTCGTCGGCAGCACCACGACCGGCGCCTATCCGACCATCGCCAACGTGCGCGTCTATGCCAATGCGGCGGGCGTTCCCGGCGCGACGGTCTGCAACTACCCGTCGGTGGCCGTCACGTACAACACCACGAGCCAGATCGCGACCGTGAATCTGCCGAGCGTCTGCGACCTGACCACGGCCGGCACCTACTGGATCTCCTATCAGCCGATCTATGACTTCGGCGCATCCGGCGGCGACTACTACTGGAATCTGGCCACGCCGCAGGCTGGCCTGATCGGCCAGTGGCGCAATCCGGGCGACGGCTTCGAAAGCGGCTGTGCCAACTGGTCGCCGACCACGTCCTGCAGCTTCACCCAGCCGGACTATGCGTTCCGTCTGTCGGGCCAGGTGCTGCCGGTCAGCCTGCAGTCGTTCGGCATCGATTGAGCGCGCAGTCTGACGCAGCAGCAACGAAAAACGCGGCCCAGGGCCGCGTTTTTCGTTTCGGGGTTCTGCGGGGCGGCAATCAGCCGGCCAGCAGCTCCGGAGTCAGCACCGGCTGGATGGCTTCGACGATACCGAACGCGACCTTGTGGCCGCCGGCGACGAGGTTGCCCGATTCGGGCAAGCCCTCGCGGCCTGCCATGTCGCAGTAGCGGCCGCCGGCCTCGCGCACGAGCAGGCAGCCGGCGGCCATGTCCCAGAGCTTCAGGCCGGTCTCGTAGTAGCCGTCGATGCGGCCGCAGGCCACGTAGGCCAGGTCCAGCGCGGCCGAGCCGGTGCGGCGCACGTCCTCGGCGCTGGCCAGCAGGGTCCTGGTCATGTCGATCTGCGCCGCGAGATGGCGACGCTGGCGGTACGGAAAGCCCGTGGCGAGCACGGCGCCAGCCACGCCGTCGCGCGGGCTGACGCGGATGCGGCGCTCGTTGAGGAAGGCGCCGTCGCCCTTGCTGGCGGTGAAGGTCTCGTCGCGCAGCGGGTCGTAGATCACGCCGTAGACCGGCTCGTTGCCCTCGAGCATCGCGATCGACACGCAGAAATGCGGGAAGCCGCGCAGGAAGTTGTGCGTACCGTCGAGCGGGTCGATGACCCAGGTCTGGCGCGATTTGCCGCTGTGGCCGGTTTCCTCGCCGATGAAGGCGTGGCCGGGATAGGCGCGCTTGAGGTCGCGGATGATCAGCTGCTCGGCCATGCGATCGACTTCGGAGACGAAGTCCATGCGCTCCTTCTCGAGTACGGCCAGGCCCTCGACGCGGTTCATATTTCGCACGATCAGGTTGCCGGCGGCGCGCGCGGCACGGACCGCGACGTTGATGGCGGGGCGGGGCATGGAAACTCCGGTCGGATTGGCTTGAAGAAAGAGCGGCGCGGGCGTCGGGGCCGGCGCGGGGCGCGAAGGGTAGCAGAAGCGGCCCGGAGCGCCAAAACCGGGCCGGCTGCGCAGGCCGGCAACGGCGCGTATGCTTGCCGGCCGCGTGCCGCCGCCGCCGTGACCCATGACCGACATTTCCGCCCTCGCCGCGCGCCTGCGCTTCGTGCTCGTGCGCACCTCCCAGCCCGGCAACATCGGCGCCGCCGCGCGCGCGATCCGCACCATGGGTTTCGGCCGTCTGGTGCTGGTCGCGCCGCAGCGCTATCCCGACCCGGAAGCGACCGCGTTCGCCGCCGGCGCCGATGCGGTGCTCGATGCGGCCGTGATCGTTCCCGATCTGCGGACTGCCGTGGCCGACTGCGAGGCGGTCTACGGTGCGACCGCGCGCCAGCGCGCCGTGGCGCTGACCGAATACACGCCGCGCGAGGTCGTCGCACCGGTGCGTGCCGCTGCGGCGGCCGGCGGCGAGATCGCGCTGGTGTTCGGCAACGAGCGCACGGGCCTGGAGAACGAGGAACTCGCGCTGTGCCACGGCGCCGTGCACATTCCGGCCGCGCCGGACTACAGCTCGCTGAATCTGGCGCAGGCCGTGCAGGTGCTGGCCTACGAGCTGCGCGTGGGTTTTCTCGACAATCCGACCGCGCCGCCGCCGCGGCAGTCCGATCCGCCGGCTTCGGCCGGACAGCTCGAAGGCTTCTTCGAACACCTCGCGACGACCCTGGACGACATCGACTTCCACAAGGGCCGCTCGCCGACGACGATCATGCTGCGCCTGCGCAAGCTGTTCCTGCGCGCCCAGCCCGACGAACGCGAACTGCGTGTGCTGCGCGGCATCCTCGCCGACGCGCAGCGCATGGCGCGCCTGGCCGGGCTGCCCGGCCGCGCCGCAGCGGCTCCGGGCGATACGCAGGAGTAGCGCTGCGTCGCGCGGATCGCGGCGTTCAGCCGATGAAATGCCGCGCCAGCGCGACCATCGCGCTGCTGAGGCTGCCGACCATCGCCGTGGAGGCCAGGGTCGCGATCCAGATCAGCGCGAGCAGTACGCCGTCACGTTCGATCAGCGCGACGCCGAAGCCGAGGATCAGCAGTCCGAACGGATAGTTCGTGAACGGAATCGGCAGCGCGAGCAGGACGCCGAGCAGGATCAGCATCAGCCCGCTGAAATGGCTGTACGGCCGCCGCGTGATCTGTTCGAAGCGCGGTTTGCAGACGCGTTCGAGCCGGCTGAACATCGGCGTCATGTGTGCAACGAAGGTTTCCACCGAATGACGCGGAAAGCCGTGCTGGCGCGTGAAGCGCGGCAGCCACGGCCGCGGCAGGCCCCAGAGCATCTGCGCGCCGACGATGATCAGCAGCGTGCCGCAGATGCCGCCGACGCCCATCGGAATCGGGATGAAGTTCGGCAGCGACAGCAGCACGACGAGAAAGCCGTAGGCACGCGCTTCCAGCGGGGCGATGAACTGTTCCAGCGAAATCGTGTCGCCGGAATTCTGTTCCAGCGCGAGCCGGAACAGCTCGGTCGTGCGCGGATCGTGCGGGAGCGTCATCCGTGAGTCTCGTTCGCCCGCTTACGGGGCCGCTTCCGGCGTGATGCGGGCGATCAGCAGTTTGTCAATGCGCGGGCCGTCGAGGTCGACGACCTCGAAGCGCAGATCGCGCCAGCGGAAGGATTCGCCGACCTGCGGAATGCGGCCGAACTGGGCCATGACCATGCCGGCGGCGGTGCGGAAATCGTGGTCCTCTTCGTTCGGCAGCTGGCTCAGACCCAGCAGTTCGCGCAGGTCGTCGGTGCCCAGCGCCCCGTCGATGAGATAGCTGCCGTCCTCGCGCCGCACGATCGGCGCGTCGGCGGTCTCGACGTTGGTGCTCGCGGTGCCGAGCACGGCGCCGAGCACGTCGTTGATGCTGACGAGGCCTTCGATCTCGCCGTATTCGTCGACGACGAGCGCCATCGTCGCTTCGGCTTCGCGCAGCTCTTCGAGCACGTCGAGCGCGCGGGCGGCCGAGGTCACGAACAGCACCTTGTTCAGGGTGCGGAACAGGTCGATGTTCGGCGAACCCAGCGTGTCGAGCAGGGATTTGATCTCGAGGATGCCGACCACGTCCTGCTCGTTGCCGCCGCGGTAGACCGGATAGCGCGAATACGGCGTGGAGTGCATGACCGCGAGGTTTTCGGTCAACGGTGCGGCGACATCGAGCCAGGCGATGCGCGTGCGCGGCGTCATCAGGCTGGTGACCTGGCGGTCGCCCAGACGCAGCACACGGTTGACCATGTTGTGCTCGTCGCTGTCGATGACGCCCTGCTCGGCACTCTCGGCCACGAGCAGGCGGATTTCCTCTTCGGTGACCGGATCGCGCGAGCCCTTGTCCAGGCCCAGTGCCCTGAGCAGCACGCGCGTACTGAGCGACAGCAGCCAGACGAACGGAGTGACCAGCGTCGCGAACAGGCGCATCGGATAGGCGATCCAGACCGCGAAACGTTCCGGCGCGACCAGGGCCAGACGCTTGGGCAGCAGCTCGCCGACGATGATGGAAACGTAGGTGATCGCACCGACACTGGCCGCAACGCCGATGGCGTTGGCCAGATCGGGTTCGATGCCGTGGCCCTGCAGGAGCAGCCCGATGCGCGCGCCTATCGTCGCGCCACCGTAGGTGCCGGTCAGCACGCCGATCAGGGTGATGCCGACCTGCACCGTGGAGAGGAAGCGCTCGGGGCTTTCGGCCAGACGCAGCGCGTTCTGTGCGCGGGTGCTGGTTTCGGCCATCTGCTTGAGCCGCGACTTGCGCGCGGTGACCACGGACATCTCCGACATCGCGAAGAAACCGTTGAGCAGAATCAGGAGCAGGACAACGAGTGTCTCGGTCAGCATTGCGCAGCGTGTGATCCCAGGCAGGCCAGTGTAGCAGCCCCGCATGACGAGCCCATGCGGCGAAAGTGCGAGGCTGGCGTGCCGGCCGGCCGAAGGCTGCTGTAACATGAATGTCATCGAAACGACATATTTTTGCCACGGATTTCGCGGCAGATCATCGCTGTCGTGCACTTTTTTCTTTTCAGATCAAATCATTAGCAAACGGGGCGAAACGGCCATGTTTTCTCTGCAGACCATCTTCGGCAAGGGCGACAAGTTCTACGGACTGCTGGAGGCCAGCGCCGCGGCCGCCCATCGCAGCGCCTCGGCCCTGACCGAGTTTCTCGCCAAGGACGGCAGCGTCGCGGCCAAGTCGCTGGAGGAATTCCGCCTCGCGCGCCAGCGCGAGAAGAAGCTCGCCGCCGAAATCAGCGAGGCGCTGGTCAACACCTTCGTGACCGCGCTCGAACGCGAGGACATCGAAGCCCTGTCCGGCGCGCTGTACAAGATTCCCAAGGTCATCGAGAAATTCGCCGAGCGCTATTCGCTGATCGGCGATCGCCTCGGCGACGACGATTTCGCCTCCCGCGCGCGCATGCTCGAAAAGGCCTGCGAGGTGCTCGAGCAGATGGTCAGCCAGCTGCGCGCGATGAAGCTCGAGCCGATGAAGGAGCTCAACGACCAGCTGCAGGCAATCGAGAACGAGGCCGACCGCCTGATCCTCGAACTGTTCCGCGACATGTACCGCAACGAGAACGATCCGGTGCGCTTCCTGCTGCGCAAGGATCTGTTCGAGATCCTCGAAAAGGCCATCGACCGCTGCCGCGACGCCGGCAACGTGGTCTACGCGATCGTGCTGAAGAACTCCTGAGGCGCGCGCCGTGGAACTGACCCTGGTCTTCAGCGTGATCGTGATCGCGCTCGTGTTCGAATACATCAACGGCTTCCACGACACGGCCAACTCGATCGCCACCGTCGTCGCGACCAAGGTGCTGAGTCCGGGCCAGGCCGTCATGCTCGCTGCCGGCATGAACCTGATCGGCGCGCTCTGGGGCACGGCCGTGGCCAAGACCATCGCCTCGGGACTGATCGACACCGGCGTCATCAACGTGACCTCGATGGTGCTGATCTGCGCACTGGCCGGCGGCGTGATCTGGAACCTGATCACCTGGTGGTGGGGCCTGCCGTCCTCGTCCTCGCACGCGCTGGTCGGCGGCCTCTGCGGCGCCGCATTCGCCGCGGCCGGCGACAACTGGCACGCCATCATCTGGAACATCCCGGGCGGCGAGCACTGGTGGCACGGCAAGGGCCTGCTGCCCAAGGTCGTCATACCGATGGTGCTGTCGCCATTGGCCGGCTTCATCCTCGGCATGCTGATCATGGGCGCGCTGTTCGCGCTGTTCTCGTTCCTCGCCGACCGCAAGGGTGTGCTGCAGAAGATAGGCCGGCCACGCTTCGCCAATGCACTGTTCGGCAAGCTGCAGATCCTTTCGGCCAGCGCGATGGGCTGGGCACACGGCTCCAACGATGCGCAGAAGACCATGGGCATAATCGCTCTGGCGCTGGCCTCCGCCGGCGTCGCCGGTCAGCTCGACGGGCTGCCGCAATGGCTGCATTTCCTGCGCCTGGACGGCGATCCGAAGAATCTGGAGATCCCGCTCTGGATCAAGCTGAGCTGCGCGATCGTGATGGCCGCGGGCACCGCCGCCGGCGGCTGGCGCATCATCAAGACGCTGGGCCACAAGATGGTCAAGCTGCATCCGGTGCACGGTTTCGCCGCGGAAACCGCTTCGGCGACGATGATTCTCAGCGCCTCCAGTCTCGGCATCCCGGTGTCGACCACGCACAACATCTCCGCCGCGATCATGGGCGTGGGCACGGCCAAGCGCCTGAACGCGATCAAGTGGACGATCGTGGAACGCATGATCTGGGCCTGGATACTGACCCTGCCGATCGCCGCGGGACTGGCGTATCTGCTCGTCAAGGCGGCGCATCTCGTGGGCTTGCCGATCTGATTGGCGGCGGCGCCGCGTCGCGCCGCTGCCATTGACAGGCCTCCGCGCCGCGCCCAGCATGCCAGCGTCGGCTGTCGCAAAGGCAACAATGCGGCGTATCGCCGCAGCGTCGTGCCATCGGCGACCGGGGGCGGGAATGATCGAGCGCGAAGCAGTCTTCATCAGCCATGCCGAAGGCGACCGCGCGTTCGCCGGCGATCTGTGTGCGCTGCTGGAGAGAGAAGGAAGGCGCTGCTGGATCGCCCCGCGAGACATCGCGCCGGGTACCCAGTACGGTGCGGCGATCATGGCCGCGATCCAGGCCAGCGGCGCCATGCTCGTCGTGCTGTCGCAGGCCGCAAACGCCTCGCGCTTCGTCGCGCGCGAGGTCGAGCGAGCTGCGAGCCTGGGCCGGCGCCTGCTCGTGGTGCGTGCCGAGGAGGTGCTGCCGGGCCCGGATCTCGCGCTGTTTCTTTCCGACACGCAATGGATAGATGCTTTCGCGCTCGACGAGGCTGCGTTGCGGCAGCGCCTGTTGCAGGGACTGGAAAGCGCCGTCACTGCACCGTCGCCGCATCGCCCGCGCCGACGCAGCGGCACGGTCATTGCGCTAGCGGCGGCCGCGATCGTGATCGGACTGGTCTTCTGGTTCTGGCCGCGGCGGTCGCCGCCGGCGGCCACGCCGCAGGACTTCGCACGGCAGTTCTTCGCGCTGCAGGACGCCGGTCGTGATGAAGCGCTGATGGGTCTGTTTTCCGAGCGCAGTCGCGCGCAGCTGAACTCGCAGCAATGGCAGGCCAGTTTTGCCGCGGTGCGGGCGCAGACCGCCAACGTCTCGCGCGAGCGGCGTTTCATCGGCGAGCTGCATTGGAATGCGCGGGCAACCAACTATCAGGATGCCGGCGCCGTCAGCGTGCTGACCGAACGTGCGTTCGGCGAACTGGCCGTCTGCGAGGTGCTGGGCCTGCGTCCGGCAGCGGGTGGCTGGCAGGCGGAGAGCTACATCTTCTGGCCGTCGCAGCGAGGCCCCTGTCTGGGCGAGGCGGATCTGCAGGCGCCCGGCCGCCGCGCGCGCGAGCTCGCAGCACGGATTGCCGCGAACACGCTGGATCGCGAAGCCGACATCGCCGCTGCGCTGCAGCCGCTGTCCCGGGATGGCAGCTGGACGGCGCTGCTGCAGACCACGCGCACGCGCCTGCCGGTCGCCGGCGCCAGCGATGTGCTGGTGGTGCTGCCGGGCGGCTATCTCCCGCTGCCCGGCGGCGTGCCGATTCCAGGGCGCTACGCGCTCGTGCGCCTGGCTGCCGACGGCCCTCAGGGCAATAACAATCTCGATCTGACCCTGCAGCTCGACGCGGACGGTGTCTGGCGTCTGGCTGCGCCGCCGATGCTCTATCCGCTGTCCCGCTGAGCGCAGACGGCGTGCTAGCCGTCGAATTCGGCGATCGCTTTCTGTCCGGCGACGCGCCCGTCGTCCAGCAGCACGACCTCCTCGGCCAGCGCACGTACTTCGTCGGGCTGGTGGCTGACCAGCAGGGTCGGCAGCGCGATCTCGTCGCGCAGCCGGCGCAGATAGGCCAGTACCTGGCTGCGCGCCTCGCGGTGCAGGCCGACCAGTGGTTCGTCCAGCAGCAGTGCGCGCGGCCGGCTCAGCAGCGCGCGGCCTATGGCGACGCGGCGCGCTTCGCCGCCGGACAGGGTCGCCGGCCAGCGTGCCAGCAATTCGGTCAGGCCGAGCAGCTCCACGACGTCGGCCAGGCCCAGTGCCGGGGCCGTGGAAGACTTGCCATATTGTCCATAAAGCAAATTGTCGCGAACGCGCAGATGCGGAAACAGGCGTCCGTCCTGGAACACCAGGCCGAGACCGCGCCGCGCCGCGGCGAGGTTGATGCCGGCCGCGCTGTCGAACAGCAGCTCGCCGTGCAGGCGTATGCGGCCCGCGTCGGGCCGGCGCAGGCCGGCGACCGCGAGCAGCAGGCTGGTCTTGCCGCAGCCCGACGGGCCGAACAGCGCGAGATTGCGCGCCGGCGAGGTGAACGCGACGGCGAGATCGAAGTCGCGCGGCTTCCAGCGTACGTCGAGCTCGATCATGCGGCCTCCGCGCCGGCACCGCGCCGGGCGAGCAGCGCCGCGAGCAGCGAGGCGGCGGTGCCGACCAGCAGCGCAAGCCAGACCAGACGGCCGAGGCTCGCCTCGCCGCCGGGCTGGTTGAGGAGCTCCCAGATCGCGATCGACAGGGTGCGCGTCTCGCCGGGAATGCTGCCGACGAAGCTGATCGTCGCGCCGAACTCGCCGAACGCGCGTGCGAACGCGAGCACGCAACCGGCCAGCACGCTGCGCAGCGACAGCGGCAAGGTCACGCTCGTGAAGCGGCGCCACGGGCCGGCGCCCAGCGATTCGGCCGCGGCTTCCAGGCGCCGGTCCACGCCGTCGAAGCCGGCGCGTATCGAGATGACCAGCAGCGGAAAGCTCATGACCATCGCCGCGAGCACGGCGCCGCTCCAGTGGAAGGCGAACTGCAGGCCCAGCGGTGCGAGCCAGGCGCCGATCGCCCCCTTGTTCCCGAACAGCTGCAGCAGCGCAAAACCGGTGACCACCGGCGGCAGTACCAGCGGCAGGTTGAGCAGGGCTTCCAGCACGCTCTTGCCCGGAAAGCGCAGCCGCGACAGCGCCAGGCCCAGCGCCAGCGCGAACGGCAGCGCAACGACGATGGACAGCAGCGCGACCTTGAGACTGATCGCGAGCGCCGTGACTTCGGCGGCCGTCAGCACCGCGTGTCAGTCCGCCGCGGCAGCGCGGAAACCCCAGCGCTGCAGCACGGCCAGGGCGGGGCCGCTGCGCAGCAGCGCGAGGAACTGCCGCGCGGCGTCGCCGTCGTGCTGCTTCAGCGCGGCAGCCGGATAGACGATGGGCGGATGGCTGTCGCCGGGAAACGCCACGACCACGCGGACCTGGGGCTCGGACACCGCGTCGGAGCGATAGACCGCGGCCAGCGGCACTTCGCCGCGCGCGGCCAGCGCCAGCGCTGCGCGCACGTTCTCGGTCGCGACGTAGCGCGTCTCGACCTGCGACCACAGGCCCAGCTGCTCGAACGCGGCCTTGGCGTACTTGCCGGCCGGCACGCTGCCGGGTTCGGCCAGTGCGATGCGGCCGTCGCCGAGTGCGCCGCGCAGATCGGTGTTGCGGTCCAGGTTAAGTTGCAAGGTCGACGCGGCCGGCGCGACCAGCACGAGTTCGTTGCGTGCGAGCACGAAGCGCGTGGCGGTCGCGACGTGCTCGCGCTGCTGCAGCCAGTCCATCCACTCCAGGTCGGCGCTGACGAATACGTCCGCCGGCGCGCCGGCGTCGATCTGGCGTGCGAGCGCCGAGCTTGCGGCATAGCTGGTCTTGATCCCGGCGATGGCCCTGGCTTCGGGCAGCGCGACGATCTCGTCCAGGGCCGGCTTGAGGCTGGCCGCGGCGAATACCAGCAACTCTGCCGCACGCGCCGGCACCGTCGCGGTGAACAGGAACAGCAACAGGCCGAACAGGCGCGACAGGGGCATGGCGGCGTTCTCGTCAGGAGCGCCGCAGTGTAGCCCGAGATACCGCGCCGCCGGTCGGCGTGCGGGCGGCGGTCGGAATCAGTCCTCCGTTCCCGGTCGCATGAGCTGGCGATACTGCCGCGGCGCGAAGCCGGTGACCTGACGGAACTGGCGCGACAGTGCGCTCTGGTCGGAGAACCCCGCGTGCTGGGCGATCTCGGCGATCGGCAGCGCCGTGGAGGCGAGCAGCCGCGCCGCATGGTCGATGCGCGCCTTGATCAGATACTGGCCCGCCGACAGGTGGAAGATCTTCTTCATGCGCCGCTCGAACTGCGCCTGCGACAGCCCGGCGCGGCGCGCGAGGTCTTCCATGCGCAGCGGCTGGTCGTAGTGCTCGAGCATGTAGTCGACGGTCTCGGCGAAGCCCGTGTCGATGAGGCCGGCGCGACTCGGCTCGATCAGATCCTTGGAGATGCAGGCCAGGCCGACCACGCGGCCCTGGGCGTCATACAGCGGCTCCTTCGTCGTCAGGCACCAGCCGGCGCTGCCGTCGCGATAGACCGTGAGGTCGAGGTTGTCGATGATCGGCCGGCCGGTATTGAACAGGCGCTCGTCCTGGCGCGCGTAGCGTTCGGCCATCGGCCGCGGAAACAGATCGAAGGCGGTCTTGCCGATCGCGTCCTGCTTGCGCTTCAGTCCGCAGCGTACGACCGATGCCTCGCTGATCGAGACGTAGCGGCCCTGCTTGTCCTTGATCGAGAAGACGATGTCGGGCAGCCGGTCGAACAGCGTTTCCACGTACCACGGCGTAGCGACACGGGCCATGAAGGCTTCGCGCCAACGTGCAAGTTCATTGTTCATGCGTCCCCCTGCGTTGCGCACAACGACGGCAATCGTAGTTCGTTGCGCGAACTTACTGGTTTGTGCGGATTGTTACGCTCGTGTGCGCGTATACGGCTAGACCATGGTCGTAGCCGAAACCTAGCATCCTGACCAGCAGGAGTCAGGTGGAGGCGAACGCGTTGCAGCGCGTCCGCCTCCGGAACACCGGGCTCGTGCGTAAGTTGTCCACACAAGACGATGTTCGGGGAGAAAACAATGTATTCGTTTGATCGGCTTTTGCAAGCCGGCATGGGGCTGGCTGCGTGCCTGTTCCTGGCCGCCACGCCGTTGGACGCCAGCGCGCGTCCGCAGGACCCGTTGCCCGGCCCGACGGCCGCCGTCGCGGCCGCGCGCGATGCGGCGCCGCATATCCAGATCCAGCCCACGACCTGGGACCGCCGCGCGCCGCTGCCGTCGAGCCGCGAGCATCTGTTCCGTTCCTACGATGCGCCGGCGGAACGGCCGCAAGCGGTCAACGCCTGCAACATCGCCGGCTTCGCCAGCGCCAGCGGCACGGCCCTGGTGGCGGCGGTGCGCGCCGCGGACGCGTCCTGCTTCTACAGCGGCGGCCTGTTCGACGTGACCGGCACGACGGCCGGGCAGATCTTCGCCGAAAGCAAGATGGTCACGATCGCCAATGCGATGCAGGCCGATGCGGCGACCTATCCCGGTGACAACAGCAACCACATGTACGAGCTCGTGCTGTTCCTGCGCGCGGGCCTCTACGTGCAGTACTACAACTCGGCCGCGGTCGGCAGCTACGGCACGGCGTTCACCACCGCGATCCGTCCGGCGCTGAACGCGTTCGTCGCCAACAGCCACTTCCAGGACGTCAACGACGCCCACGGCAAGGTGCTGTCCGAATTCGTCATCCTGATCGACAGCGCCGGCGAGAACGCCTCGCAGCTCGATACGGTGCGCGGCATTCTCGACCGCTACGGTCCGGGCTGGGCCAACTCGTCGTACATGAAGTCGGCGACCAACAACGTGTTCACCGTCCTGTTCCGCGGTCACTACGACCCGGCGTTCCAGGCGCTCGTGCAGGGCAGCGGCAGCGGTGTGCTCGACACCCTGGTGAACTTCATCAACAACAACCGCGCGGCCGACGTCGGCAGCAATCGCGAATACATGCTGCAGAACGCCGCCGGCGAGCTCGGCCGCTTCACGCAGTACACCGGCACGACCTTCCACAACCTGGTTCATCCCAAGGCCAAGTCGATTCTCGACCAGTTCACGATCGGCGGCGCCGGCGGCGGCATCTACGTGCGCATCGCCAGCGTCGTCGACTACTACGATCATGCGCATTGCTCGTACTACGGGCTCTGCACCTTCGCCCAGGATCTCGAGGCGCAGGTGCTGCCGGCGGCCAATGCGCGCGACTGCAGCTCGACCCTGCGCGTGCGCAGCCAGTCGCTGACGTCGACCCAGCTCGACCAGGTCTGCAGCATAGTCGGTGCGGAAGAGGGCTATTTCCACACCCAGTCGCAGACCAACAACACGCCGGTGCCGAACGATTTCAACACCAGGCTCGAGATGGTGATCTTCCATTCGAGCACCGACTACGAAACCTATTCGGGCATCATCTTCGGCAACGACACCAACAACGGCGGCATCTATCTCGAAGGCGATCCGTCCAATCCGGCCAACCAGGCGCGCTTCCTCGCCTATGAAGCGGAATGGCTGCGGCCGAGCTTCGAGGTCTGGAACCTGACCCACGAATACATCCACTACCTCGACGGCCGCTTCAACTGGTACGGCGGTTTCGGCGCGCTGCCGATGGACGCACCGTACTCGGCGATCTGGTACATCGAAGGCTTCGCCGAATACATCTCGTATTCCTACCGCAACCTGCGCTACGCCTCGGCCGTCACCGAAGCCGGCAATCCCGACAAGTTCACCCTGGCGCAGCTGTTCGACACCGAATACAGCACCGACTACGCGCGCACCTACCAGTGGGGCTATCTCGCGACGCGCTTCATGTTCGAGCGTCATCGCGACCAGATCACCAGCCTCTACGCGATCTCGCGGCCGGGCAACTACAGCCCGGGCTATGCGAACTGGGTGGATCCGATCCGCACGAGCTACAACACCGAGTTCCGCACCTGGGTCGCCTGCTTCGCCGCGCATGACGGCGACACCACGATCTGCAACGGCGGCCAGCCCGACCTGATCTTCGCCGACAATTTCGGCAATGGCCCGGTCGTGGTGCCGGAATGCACCGACGCCGACGCCGGCCGACTCGGCAACGGCTGCAAGCGCAGCAACCTGTCGGCCGCCACGCCGCAGGCGCGGGTCTACCTGACCATCCTCGTTCCGGCCGGTGCCACCAACCTCACCTTCCGCATGAGCGGCGGCACCGGCGATGCGGACATCTATCACCGCGGCGGCGGCTGGCCGACCGAATCCGTCTACGACAACGCGCCGCAACTGGTCGGCAACGAGGAAACCGTGACCGTGCCGGCGCCGGCCCAGGGCTGGCATTACCTCATGCTCAAGCCGCACACCAGCTCCAGCACCTTCAGCGGCGTGGAGGTGTCGGCGTCCTGGCAGTGACGCCGCACATCGCCGGCTTCTGACGGCAGCCGCGGCCAGGGATGGCCGCGGTTTTTTTTTCGGACTGCGGCAAAGCGACCGAGAGGGGCGCGGCGTCGGTTGGCGCGACCGGGAAAGCGGCCGGTGCGGGAAACACCTGGAAGTCCTTCGCGGCGTCGGGACGTTCGCGAAGTGGAGGCGGCGCCGGAATCGGCTGCCGCGCAGGGGCAATCGCGCCGCAGCGGTCGCTGTGCGAAACGCAGCATGCGCTTTGCGGCAAATGCCAAATTTGCGGTGGAAGCGCCGCAAACCCCAGCGGAATGCCGGCGGCGGCACAAGCCGGCATTTGTGCTCGACTTTGGTCTAAGCAAAAGCCCGCCAACGATTTTTGTGCGATTCGTCGCATGGCGGCAGCGTGAAGCGCCAATCCGCTGCGTCGCGGCTTGGATAGCATTTCGCGACTTTCCACGGCGTTTTTCCCCGCATGAGCCTGACCCGCGTCATTGATTCCCATACCGGCGGCGAACCCACTCGCATCGTCATCGCCGGCGGCCCGGAGCTGGCCGGACGCGATCCGGCGGCCGCGCGCGACTGGCTGCAGCGCGAGCAGGATCACTGGCGCCGCGCGATCGTCTGCGAACCGCGCGGCAACGACGTGCTGGTCGGCGCCTATCTGATGGCGCCGACGCGTCCGGACTGCGTTGCCGGCGTGGTGTTCTTCAACAACGTCGGCTATCTCGGCATGTGCGGCCACGGCACCATCGGCCTGGTCGAGACCTTGCGTCATCTCGGCCGCATCGCACCGGGTCGCTTCCGGCTCGAAACCCCGGTCGGCGTCGTTGCGGTCGAGCTGGCCGGCGACGGCTACGTCACCGTGGAGAATGTGCCGAGCTACCGGCACGCGGCGCAGGTTGCGCTGGACGTGCCGGGCCTGGGGCGGGTCCACGGCGACATCGCCTGGGGCGGCAACTGGTTTTTTCTCGTCGACGATCACGGGCTTGCCGTCGAGCGCGACAACATTCCGGCGCTGATGGACTGCAGCGTGGCCATACGCCGCGCGCTCGATCAGGCCGGTGTCCGCGGCCGCGACGGCGCGGTGATCGACCATGTGGAACTGATCGGCGCGGCCGATGCCGGCGCCGACGCGCGCAACTTCGTGCTCTGCCCAGGGCTGGCCTACGATCGCTCTCCCTGCGGCACGGGCACCAGCGCCAAGCTGGCCTGCCTGGCCGCCGACGGCGCGCTGGAACCCGATGCGCCGTGGCGCCAGCAGAGCGTCATCGGCAGCGAGTTCCAGGCGCGTTACCGGCGCCTCGACGCGCAGACCGTGCTGCCGCTGATCAGCGGCCGTGCCCACGTCGTCGCCGACGCGGCGCTGCTGTTCGATCCGGCCGATCCGTTCGCCTGGGGCATTGCGTGAACCAGGACGTGGTCATCGTCGGCGGCGGCATCGTCGGTTGCGCGATCGCCGACCGTCTCGCCCGCGCCGGCGTCGCGGTCTGCCTGGTCGAGCGCGACGTGCTCGGCGGCGCGGCCACGGCCGCGTCCATGGGGCATCTCGTCGTGCTCGACGACGATCCGGCAGAACTGACCCTGTCGTCCTATTCCTGCGCGCTGTGGCGCGAACTCGCGCCGCTGCTGCCGGACAACGCCGACTACCGCACCACGGGCACGTTGTGGATCGCCCGCGATGCGGCCGAGATGGCGGAAGCCGAACGCAAGCGCACACGCCTGGCGGCGGCCGGCGTGAATGGCGAACTGTTGACGGCGCAACAGCTGGCCGCCTGCGAGCCGGCGCTCGCGCCGAACCTCGCCGGCGGCCTGCGCGTGGCCGCCGACGCCGTGGTCTATCCGCCGGTCGTCGCGGCCTGGCTCGCACGGCGCGCGGTAGCGGCCGGCGCCCGTCTGCGCTGCGGCGTGGCGGTCAGCGCGATCGGCGACGGCGAGGTCGTGCTCGACGACGGCAGCCGCCTGCGTGCCAGACACATCGTCGTCGCCAACGGCTGCAGCGTGCCCGAGCTGTTGTCCGGCGCGCCCGTGCGCCGGCGCAAGGGCCATCTGCTGATCACCACGCGGCTGCAGCCGCAGGTGCGGCATCAGCTCGTCGAACTCGGCTATGTGCAGAGCGCTCACGGCGAGGCCAGCGAGTCGGTCGCCTTCAACGTGCAGCCGCGGCCGACCGGTCAGCTGCTGCTCGGTTCCACGCGCGAATTCGATGCCCCCGCCGGCAGCGTGACGCCGCGGCTGATCGCGCGGCTGGTCGAGCGCGCGGTGGAATTCCTGCCCGGGCTGGCCGGCAGGACCGCGCTGCGCGCCTGGACCGGCTTCCGTCCGACCACGCCGGATCACCGCCCGCTGATCGGCCCCTGGCCGCTGCGCGCCGGTGTCTGGCTGGCCGGCGGCCACGAAGGTCTCGGCGTCACCACGGCGCTGGGCACGGCCGAACTGCTCGCCGCGCAGCTGCTGGATCTGCCGCTGCCGTTCGACGCCGCGCCCTACGCGCCGGGGCGCTTCACCAGCGCGGTTGCCAGCCATGTCCACTGACGTCCGTCTGCGCGTGGACGGCGTCGAGGTCGTCGTGCCGGCCGGTTGCTCGGTCGCCGCCGCGCTGCGTCTGGCCGGGCATGTCTCCACGCGCCGCGCGCTGGACGGCGGCGGCCGCGGCGCCTGCTGCGGCATGGGCGTGTGCTTCGAATGCCGCGTGCGCATAAACGGCGTGGAGCGCCTGGGCTGCCTCGCGCGCGTTGCCGACGGCATGGAGATCGTCTGCGATGCGTGAGCTCAGCACCGAGATCCTCGTCGTGGGCGCCGGCCCGGCCGGCATCGCCGCGGCGGTCAGCGCCGAGCGCGCCGGCGCGCGCGCGCTGCTGGTGGACATGCAGGCCGAGCCCGGCGGGCAGATCTGGCGTGGACAATGGAACAATGCAACAGACCGCGCGGCGCGTCGCTGGCTGACTGCGCTGCGCGGTTCGCCGGTCGCGACGCGTTACGGACTGCGTCTCGTGGATTTCGCCGCGCCCGGGCTGGCCGTGTTCGACGGCGCCGACGGCCCGCTGCGCGTGCGCTGCGAACGCCTGATCGTTGCCGCCGGCGCGCGCGAACGCCTGCTGCCGTTCCCGGGCTGGACCTTGCCCGGCGTCTTCGGCGCCGGCGGTCTGCAGGTGCTGGTCAAGAACGGCTGGCCCGTCGCCGGCCAGCGCATCGTCGTCGCCGGCAGCGGCCCGCTGCTGCTGGCCGCGGCGGCGACCCTGCGCAAGGCCGGGGCGCAGGTGCTGTGCATCGCCGAACAGACCGGTGCGGCGGATCTGGCGCGCTTTGCGGCCGGACTCGCGCCGCATCCGGGCAAATGGCTGCAGGCCGCGGCGCTGCGCGGGCGCCTGGCCGGCGTGGCCTATCGCTGCAATGCCTGGGTCGAGCGCGCCGAAGGCACGGAACGACTCGAGAGCGTGCGCCTGCGCGCAGGCCGCTCGGTCGAGCGCATCGCCTGCGATGCGCTGGCCGTCGGCTTCGGCCTCGTGCCGAATACCGAGATCGCGCAACTGCTCGGCTGCGAACTGCGCGACGGGGCCGTCGTCGTCGACGTGCACCAGCACAGCAGCGTCGCCGGCATCTACTGCGCCGGCGAGATCTGCGGCATAGGCGGCGTCGACCAGGCCCTGGCCCAGGGCGAGGTCGCCGGTCGCGCCGCTGCCGGCAGCGGCGAGCGGCCGCGTGCGCTGCGGCGCGACTGCGCACGCAGTGCGCGCTTCGCGCAGACCCTGCGCCGGCATTTCGCCCTGCGCGACGAACTGCGCGAACTCGCGACGGCCGACACCGTGCTGTGCCGCTGCGAGAACGTGCGCTACGCCGACGCGGCCGCCTGCCGCAGCCAGCGCGACGCGCGCCTGCAGACGCGGCTGGGCATGGGCCATTGCCAGGCGCGCATTTGCGGCGCCGCCGGCGAGTTCCTGTTCGGCTGGACCGCGGCGACGCCGCGGCCGCCGCTGGCGCCGGCGCCGCTGACCTGCTTCACCGAACCCACTTCCGATCCCGAACCCCCTGCACAGGAATCCGCATGAGCACCATCTGGCAAGGCGTGCTGCCCGCCATCACCACTCCGTTCGACGCCGATCTGGGCATCGACCACGCCTTCGTCACGCGGCATGTGAACTGGCTCATCGACCACGGCTGCAAGGGCATCATTCCCTGCGGCTCGCTCGGCGAAGGCGCGACCCTGACCTTCGACGAGAAGGTCGCGCTGATCCGCACCTGCGTCGCCGCGGCGGCCGGCCGCGTGCCGGTGATTCCGGGTATCGCCGCGTTGTCGACCGACGAAGCCGTGCGCCTGGCGAAGGCCTCGGCCGAAGCCGGCTGCGGCGGCCTGATGGTGCTGCCGCCGTACGTCTATTCGAGCGACTGGCGCGAGATGAAGGCGCACGTCTCGGCCGTCATCGCGGCGACGTCGCTGCCGTGCATGCTTTACAACAACCCGCCGGCCTACAAGACCGACTTCAGCGCGGCGCAGGTCGCCGAACTCGCTGCCGAGCACGCGAATCTCGAGGCGGTCAAGGAATCCAGCGGCGATTCGCGCCGCGTGACTGCCCTGGTCGCCCTGGTCGGCACGCGCGTGCGCGTCGGCGTAGGCCTCGACGACATGGTCTGCGAAGGCGTGGCTGCCGGTGCGGAGTTCTGGGTTGCCGGCACGGTCAACGCGCTGCCGAAGGAATCGGTGGCCCAGTTCGAGCTGGCCAGGGCCGGCCGCTGGGACGAAGCGCGCGCGCTGTACCGCTGGCACCTGCCGCTGCTGCGCCTGGACACCGTGGTCAAGTTCGTGCAGCTGATCAAGCTGATCCAGCAGGAAGCCGGCATGGGCCACGAACGCGTGCGCCCGCCGCGCCTGGAACTCGTCGGCGCCGAGCGCGAAGAAGCGCTCGCGATCATCCGCAAGGCGCTCAAGGAACGGCCGGCGGTTCGAGCGGACTGATCCGATTCGGTGGAGCGCTACTTTGTTGTAGCGCTTCCGCCGTTCAACCATTGCTGTTCGCTTTGCAACGCGCGTGGCAGCGGGAGCCTCAAGGCAACCCCATCCCCACCCATACCCTCCCCTTGAAGGGGAGGGTTTCATACGCAGCCTTGCGAAAAGTCGGATTCAAGCCAACCCATCTGAGCTGGCCTGATCAAGCCCTCCCCTTCAAGGGGAGGGTATGGGTGGGGATGGGGTTGCTTGTGCGGTCGAATGCAAAATCTTCACCCGTTGAGCGCGACAGGCCCAAGCGGAGAGAAGACTTCAAGCGCGATGCGATTGCGATTGCGACGTCGTGCGGTGTTAATTTGAAACGAACGGAGAATCTTCAATGACGGTCGAGCTTCAGGGTACATCGCTGATCGGTTCGGCGCGCGGCGGGCGCGGCGGCGCGGCGTTCCACGGCGTGGATCCGGCCAGCGGCGCGGCGCTCGCGCCGACGTATCACAGCGCGACCGCCGACGAGATCGAACAGGCCGCGGCGCTCGCGGCCGCGGCCAGCGCCGATCTCGCGCGCCGCAGCGGCGCCGAACGTGCTGCGCTGCTGCGCGCGATCGCCGAGGAGCTCGAGGCCGCGCGAGCGGATTTCGAGCGGCTCGTGCCGCTGGAAACGGCATTGCCCGTGGCACGCGCGGGCGGCGAGCTCACGCGCACGACGACGCAGCTGCGTCTGTTCGCCGATCTCGTCGCCGACGGCAGCTGGGTCGATGCGCGCATCGACCATGCGGACCCGGCGCGCCAGCCCCTGCCCAAACCCGACCTGCGTTCGCTGCGCCGGCCGCTCGGGCCGGTCGTGGTGTTCGGCGCAAGCAACTTCCCGCTGGCGTTCTCGGTGGCCGGCGGCGATACCGCCAGCGCGCTCGCGGCCGGCTGCGCGGTCATCGTCAAGGCGCATCCGGCGCATCCGGCCACGAGCGAACGCGCCGGTCTCGCGATCGCCGCGGCGGTCGCGCGCTGCGGCTTTCCGGACGGCACGTTCTCGCTGCTGTTCGATGCGGGCCATGAAGTCGGTGCGGCGCTGGTGCGTCACCGCGACGTGCGCGCGGTCGCGTTCACCGGCTCCACGGCCGGCGGCCGTGCGCTGATGGATCTGGCCGCCGCGCGCGCGCAGCCGATTCCGGTATTTGCCGAAATGGGCAGCATCAATCCGGTGTTCGTGCTGCCGGCTGCCCTGGCCGCGCGCGGCGCCGCGGTCGCCGAACAGCTGCATGCGTCCGTGCTGCAGGGTGTCGGGCAGTTCTGCACCAGTCCCGGCGTGCTCGTCGTGCCGGCCGGTGCCGACGGCGATGCACTGCGCGACGCGCTCGCGACACGCTTTGCCGCGTCGGCGCCCGGCGTCATGCTGACGGCCGGCATCGCGCGCCGGCACGCGCAGGGCGCGGCCGAGCTCGGCGCCCGCACCGGCGTCGCTGCGCTCGTCGCACCGGCGCAGCCGGACGGCTGTGCGCAGCCGGCGCTGTATGAAGTCGACGCGGCGCAGTTCATCGCCGACGCCGCGCTGCAGGAAGAAGTCTTCGGTCCCACCAGCCTGATCGTGCGTGCGCGCGACGCGGCCGAATGGCAGGCACTGATCGCACACCTGCATGGCCAGCTGACCGCGACCGTGATCGCCGATGCCGACGATGCGGCCGAGGCGGGGCCGCTCGTCGAGAGCCTGACCGGCATCGCCGGCCGCGTGCTCATGAACGGCGTGCCGACCGGCGTCGAGGTCGCCGCGGCCATGGTCCACGGCGGTCCATATCCGGCCAGCTCGGATTCGCGCACGACGTCGGTCGGCACGGCGGCGATCGAACGCTTCGCACGCCGCGTCTGCTACCAGAACGTGCCCGACGCATTGCTGCCGCCGGCGCTGCAGGAAGCCAATCCGCTGCAACTCTGGCGTCTCGTCGACGGGCAGCGGCGGCGCGACTGAGCATCGCGGCGCACCGAAGTCCAGGCGCGGCATCGGTGCGCCATGCCGTGGTGCCGGCGTCGGCGGACGTCCGGCGCCGCCGCGCTCGCGGCGTTCCGGACGGGCGCCGGGGATTCGTTCCGGTGAGCCGGCGAACGGAACGGGCAGGGGCGTGCGACACGCCGGCCCGTTTCCGCGCCCTGCAGCGGCGATCACCGGAGAATCGCCATGCTGCGCCACTGCCTGTCTGCTTCCGCTTCGCTGTCGCTGCTTCTCTCTCTGCTCGCCGGCCCCGCCGCCATCGCGGCAAACCAGCCGCTCGTCAGCATCGTCGATGTCGGCGCGGGGCAGAGTTTTTCCTGTGCGCTGAGCGCCGCCGGCACCGTGTACTGCTGGGGCAGCAATGCCAACGGCAATATCGGCAACGCGAGCTTCGCGAATTCGACGATCGCGGTGCCGGTGTACGGCCTGCGCGGCAATGTCGCCAGCCTCGGCATCGGCGGCGTGCACAGCTGTGCGGTCCTGCGCGACAGCAGCGTGCGCTGCTGGGGGTCCGGAGCGCGCGGTGAGCTCGGCAACGGCGCCACGGTCGACCGGCATGTGCCGGTCGTGGTCACGGGGCTCAGCGGCGTCGTCCAGGTCGTCGCCGGCAACGTGCACAGCTGCGCGCTGACCGCGGCCGGTGCCGTCAAATGCTGGGGCTCCAACAGCGCGGGCCAACTCGGCGACGGCAGTTTCACGGATCGTTCGACGCCGGTGGATGTCGTGGGCCTGGGCAGCGGCGTGGCGATGATCACGGCCGGTTTCCAGCACACCTGCGCCTTGACCGCGACCGGCGCGGTCAAGTGCTGGGGACGCAACAACTGGGGCCAGACCGGCAACAACGACGTCAACAACCAGCAGTTCGCCACACCCGTCGACGTGATCGGTCTGAGCTCCGGTGTCGTCGCGGTCGATGCGGATGTCGGTGACACGGTCTGTGCGCTGCTCGGCACCGGCGCGGTCAGGTGCTGGGGCCTCAACGCGAACGGTGACGTCGGCGACGGCACGTCCGGCATGAACCGGCGCCAGCCCGTCGACGTGGTCGGGCTGTCGGGCGGCGTCGTCGCGATCACCGCCAAGTGCGCCGTGCTCGCGCCGTCGCGCACGCTCAAATGCTGGGGTTCCAACAGTCTCGGCCAGGTCGGCGACGGCACGACGACCGCGCGCAGCACGCCGGTCGCCGTCGTCGGCTTCGGCAGTGATGCGCTGAAGGCGCGCGGGGTCGGCGGCCATCGCTGCGGCGTCACCCTGGCTGGCCGGCTGCAGTGCTGGGGCGGCAATTCCAGCGGCCAGCTCGGCGACGGCACGATGACGAACCGGCTCACGGCCGGCGACGTGCTCGTCGACGGCGATCCGCTCTATCGCGGCGGCTTCGAGGCGCCGCCGGTGCAGTGACGCAATCCGCGCCGACGCTTGCGGCGCGGTGGGGCTGCGGGGTCATCGCTGCACCGGCGCAAGCGGTCACTTCACGCGCTTGCCGTGCTTGATCACGACATCGACGTTCTGCAGCAGCGCCATGTGGCGCAGCACGTCGCCGCGCACGGCGATGATGTCGGCGTACTTGCCCTCGACGACGCTGCCGTAGTCCTTGTCGGCCTTCATCGCGACGGCGGGCCAGTAGGTCGCCGCCCGGATCGCGTCGACGGCCGGAACGCCGAGGTGATTGACCCAGACTTCGAGCTCGTGCCAGGTGCTGTCGCTGTGGAATTTCATCGGTATGCCCGAATCGGTGCCGACGAGCAGCAGTACGCCGTTCTCGCGCAGCTGCGCGAACTTGGTCTGCAGGGTCGGCCAGCGCTGCGGCGTCTGCTGGAAATAGGCGATGCGTTCGGGATGCGCCAGCGACCGGCGGATGTCGGCGACGATGTCCGGCGGCAGGCCCAGATGCCAGCGCGTGTCGTCGATGTGTTCGTGGTGCTTCACGACGTAGGGAAAGTTGTACAGGCCTTCTATCGTCGGCGTCCAGAACAGCGGCCCGGCGGCCATGTTCGCGGTGCGTTCGCGCAGCGCGTCCATGATGTCCTCGGGATAGCGCGGCGCGGCGGCGAGACCGGTGTGTTCGAGGCAGTCGGCGCCGAATTTCAGCGCGCGGCGGATTTCCTCGGGCCGGTGCGCATGCGCGACGACGGGCTTGCCGCGCTTGTGCGCCTCGTCGATGACCGCGGCGACTTCGGCCTCGCTCATCTCGTCCTGGTCGATCAGCTTGATCACGTCCACACCGGCATCGGCCAGGCGCTTGACCTTGGCGCGCGCGTCGGCCGGCGAGTCCACGCCCCAGCGGAACGCTTCGGTGCCGGGATAGGACTTCTTCTGGATGAACGGGCCGGACACGAACAGGGTCGGTCCGTCGATCTCGCCGCGGCGTATCGCGTCGCGCACGGCGATGGATTCGGCCAGCGGCGCGCCGAGGTCGCGCGCGCCGGTCACGCCGGCCAGCAGCAGCTGGCGCGCCGAGGCCGGCATGATCGGATCGCGCAGACGGTCGAGGTAGACCTTGTCCCAGTGCGCGTAGTCCGCATGACCGTTGATCATCAGATGCACGTGCATGTCCCACAGGCCGGGCAGCACGGTCATGCCTTCGGTGGAGACGATTTCGGCGTCGGCCGGGATCGCCAGCTCGCCCTGGCTGCCGACGGCGACGATGCGTTCGTCGCGGACGATCACGACGCTGTCGGCGATGGGTTCGCGCAGGGTGCCGTCGACGAGGGTGCCGCCGACCAGCGCGAGCGTGCGCGCCTGCACCGGCGCGACGGCGAGAGCGGCCAGCAGGGCCGCGGCGATTCGTACGTTCATGGGCGGGCTCCACGGAGGGAGCCCGATTCTGTGGCGGCGGACGCCGGCGCGGCAACGGCGCGCCGGCGGGGGAATCAGAACGCGTCGCCGCCGGCGGAGATGGCCTGTTCCATGCGGTCGCCAAGCGGGCCCATTTCGGCAATCAGCAGGTCGATTTCCTCGACGACGAGATTTTCGTACGGCCGGTTCTCGCACAGCTGCAGATACGGCGAACCGTCCAGATCGCTGACCGCGAGATAGCCCATGCGCTGTTCCCAGTTGAAGCGCAGGCAGCGCTTGGCGTCCATGCCGGTCAGCGGGCCTATCGGCGTGGAGATGCGCAGGAACTTGCGGCCGTTTTCGTGATCGAGCTCCGACAGATAGATGCCCTGATGGCGGCTGCCGCCCTGCAGCAGCAGGTCGAAGCTGATCAGATACGGATCGTTGATGCGCAGCTGATGCTTGGCGCTGATGTGCGAGCGGATCTGCTCGAAGCTGTGCATGGACGACTCTCCGGATAGGGAATGGCGCGTATGCTACCGGACCGGCAGCGGCGAAGTGGCGCCAATGGGGTTCAGCGGATGGCGAAACAAGACTTGACAGCGCGATCCGAAACCGCCGTCGCGGTGCCGTCGGGCGAGGCCGCGCTGGCCGCGATCCACGCCACGGTCGCGAAGATTCCGCCAGGCCGGGTCAGCAGTTACGGCGAGATCGCCGCGCGCGCCGGGCTGCCCGGACGCGCGCGGCTGGTCGGTAAGGCGCTGGGCAGGACCCCCGACGGCGTGGAGCTGCCCTGGTTCCGCGTGCTGCGTTCCGACGGGCGCATCGCGTTTCCGCCCCAGTCGAAACCGTATCGCGAGCAACGCGCGCGGCTGCTCGTCGAAGGCGTGCGCGTCGAGCGCGGCCGCGTCGATCTCGCGCGCTACGGCTGGGACCGCAATCTCGACTTCGCGCTGTGGGCGCCGCCGGACGAGGCCGCCGCGCCGGGCCGGCCCGGCGGGCGCAAGGCATCCAGGAAAATCGCCGGGGCGAAGCCTGCATCGGGCAAAGCGCAGCGTGCGCCAGCTGAGGCGAAGCCTGCCGAGGCGAAGCCGAAACCCGTCGCGATCGTCGCGAAATCCGCCGCGCGCGCAGCCGCGGCCAGGGCAGCATCGGCGGCATCGCCCGGAATCCGCGCCTCGGCCACCCGCCGCGGCACCTCGCGCGCTCCGCGCTGATCTTCACGCCGACATCCGCCGGTCGTGCGCAAAGCGCCGGCCGTCGCGCTGCCTGCGCGACTGTGCGCTCGCTCCCGCTCGCGGCTGAACCCCGCCGCTAGTCTGCGCGGCCAGCGCCGCCGGTCGGCGCCGCCGCGAAATTCGTGACGGCCTGCGCATTCCGCACGTTCGCTTGGCGGCGCGGCCGGCGTTGCGCGTGGGGACGAGGCAAGGGAGGCGAGGGGAATCATGCATATCGACGGCAGGACGGGCGGCCTGTGCCGGCCGCGCCGGATCGCGGCGCTGGCGCTGCTGTGTGCGGCGCCGCTGCTGCAGGCGCAGGGACTCAGTCATCGTCCGGATGCGATCTGGCGTCACGGCTTCGAAGCCGCCTCGGCCGGACCCTTCAGCGATGCGGAAGCCGCGCGTTTTCTGAATCAGGCCACCTTCGGCGCAACGCTCGGCGACATCCAGCATCTGCGCCAGGTCGGCTACGAAACCTGGTTCGCCGAACAGTTCGCCGAGGCGCCGTCGTATCAGGCGCCGTTTCTCGACTGGGCCGGCCAGACTGCCGGCGTCTACCAGCAGCAGCGTCTCGAAGCCTGGCTGATCAACTCGGTCGGACTGTACGACCCGAGCAATCCACCGCGCGTGCACAAGGACCAGCTGCGCCAGCGCGTCGCGTTCGCGCTGTCGGAAATCTTCGTCGTGTCCGACCAGAATCCGGGCCTGGAGCTGCAGGCCTGGGCCACGGCGAGCTGGTACGACATGCTCGCGGCCAACGCGTTCGGCCGCTATCGGGATCTGCTCGAAGGCGTGACCCTGCATCCGGCCATGGGCGTATATCTGTCGATGGTCGGCAACCGCAAGCCCGACACGACCCTGAACATCCGGCCCGACGAGAACTACGCGCGCGAGATCCTGCAGCTGTTCTCGATCGGCCTGAAGCAGCTCGATGCCAACGGCCTGCCCGTGCTCGTGGCCGGGCAGCCGGTGCCGACCTACAACCAGAACACCGTGCGCGGCTTCGCCCACGTGTTCACGGGCTGGAATTTCAACGACTGCTCGACGGCGGCGTATCCCGACTGCGTCGGCGACTACCACGCGCCCGAGTCGTCGGCGATGCGCGATCCGATGCTGCCGTTCGAGGCGTATCACGACACGACGACGGCCAAGCAGTTGCTGGTCTATCCGAACGTCGCGCTGCCCGGTGGCCTGCTGCAGCCCGGCGGTACGGCGCGGCAGGAACTGACGGCGGCGCTGGACAACATCGCCGCGCATCCGAACGTCGGGCCGTTCATCGCGCGCCAGCTGATCCAGCGTCTCGTGACGAGCAATCCGAGTCCGGCCTACGTCGGACGCGTCGCCGCGGTGTTCAACGACGTCGCCGCGCGCGGCGACCTGCGCGCGGTGATCAAGGCCGTGCTGCTGGATGTCGAGGCGCGCTACGGCTATTCCGGCGTCAACACCGATCGCTACGGCAAACTGCGCGAACCCTGGCTCAAGCTCGTGCAGCTCTGGCGCATCACGGCGCCGCGCTCGGTCAACGGCCGCATCAACCTGCTGATCAATCCGTCGCAATCCTACGGACAGGCGCCGCTGCGCTCGCCGAGCGTGTTCAACTTCTTCCGGCCCGGCTTCCAGCAGCCCGGCGAGATCCGCGACCTCGGTCTCGTCAGTCCGGAATTCCAGATCGCGACCGACACCATGCTCGTGGCCACGCCGAACGATCTGGACTGGCGCATCTTCTATTTCTACGTCGGCAGCAGCTACAGCTACGCGCAGGATCCGGACCAGCTGCTGATGGACTACGCGGCGACCCTGAACCCGCTGGCCGCCGATCCGGCCGCGCTGGTCGAGCGGCTGAACCTGCTGCTGATGTCGGGCCAGATGTCGCCGTTCATGCGCGATGTGCTCGTCACGCGACTGACCGCGCTGACCAATGCCAACGGCGGCCGCGACCGTGTGCAGCACGCGCTGTATCTGGTGCTGAACTCTCCCGAATACTCGATCCAGAAATGAGGCCGCGGCCATGAACACGACTCGTCGCACCTTCCTGCGCCGCAGCCTGCAGGCCGCGCTCGGCGGCGCCGGCGTCTCCGCGCTGGGCCAGCTCGGCCTGCTGAACGCGGCGATGGCCGCCGGCAGCGGCACGACATTCCCGGACTACAAGGCGCTGGTCTGCGTGTTCCTGCACGGCGGCAACGACAGCTTCAACACGATAGTGCCGCGTGACGCATCGCATTACGGCGTCTATGCCGCTTCGCGCGGCGCGCTGGCCGTGCCGCAGAACCAGCTGATCGCACTCGACCCGCTCGCCGACGGCCTGCCCGGCGACGGCGCGCAGTACGGCCTGCATCCGCAGATGCAGGACCTGGCGACCTTGTTCGGCGACGGCCATGCGGGCATCCTCGCCAACGTCGGCACCCTGATCCATCCGATCACGCAGCAGCAGTACCAGCAGGGCACGGTGTCCGTGCCGGCGCAGCTGTTCTCGCACGAGGATCAGGCCAATCTCTGGCAGACCTCGCGCCCCGACGACGGCAACGCGAGCGGCTGGGGCGGGCGCATCGCCGATCTCATGCACGCGGGCAATCCGAACCAGGCCCAGTCCATGCTCGTCTCCCTGGAAGGGCAGGCGCTGTTCCAGCGCGGCGACGTGGTCAATCAGTACGTGATCGGTTCCTACGGGGTGGAGCAGGTCAGCTATCTCAATGCTTGGGGCAACGACGCCGGCGCCGCCGCGTTCAACGCGCTGCTGCAGGACGGCAGCCAGGCGCACGTGTTCGAGCGCAGCTATGCGCGCGCGATGAACAGCGCGGTCGCGAACTACCAGGCCATAGGCGCGGCGCTGAACGCGGCCGGCGACGTGACGACCGCATTTCCGAACAGCCGTCTCGGCCGCCAGCTGCACATGGTCGCGCGGCTGATCAAGGCGCGTAATCAACTGGACCTGCGCCGGCAGATCTTCTTCGTCAGCCTCGGCGGCTTCGACACGCACGGCAGCCAGTCCGACGTGCATCCGGGTCTGCTCGGCGACCTGTCGCAAAGCCTCAAGGCGTTTTACGACGCGACCGCGGAGCTGTCTCTGGCCAATCAGGTCACCGCGTTCACGGCCTCGGATTTCGGCCGCACGGTCTCGATCAACGGCGACGGCACCGATCACGGCTGGGGCGGACATCACCTGATCGTCGGCGGCGCCGTGCGCGGCCGGCGCTTCTATGGCCGCATGCCTTCGCTCGCGCAGAACGGCAACAGCGACGACGCCGGCTACGGCCAGCTGATTCCGACCGTGTCGGTCGACCAGTACGCGGCGACTCTCGCGCGCTGGTTCGGTCTGGCAGAATCCGGCATCGACGACATCCTGCCGAATCTCGGCCATTTCGCGAGCCGCGACCTGGGTTTTCTGACGGCGACATAATCGGATTGCGGAGAGGGAAGCGAACCGCAACGCCGGGGTCATTACCCGGCGGAGACTGCCGGTAGAAGGAAATGCTGGCCGTAAGCCGATCCTCGACTGCAGGGCGACGGAATTTTCGGACGGCTTGCCCGACGCTCCGGTCGGACTGATGTCTATCCCTGCATTCGACGGCACAACGGCAACCCATCCCCACCCATGCCCTCCCGTTGAAGTGGGTTCAGGGCAGCTTGACCACTTCAAGTGATTCAAGCCACTTCCGATTCAAGCCACTTAAGATTCAAGCCGTTTCCTTCGAGCTGGCCTGAATTAACCCTCCCCTTCAAGGGGAGGGCATGGGTGGGGATGGGGTTGCCGTGCGGGTCGCACGGTTCTTCGCCGCCCGGACTGCCCGCGTTCGACTTTTGTCGGTTTCCGCCGTCCCGGCTGCCCAAAGGGCCGAACTGGCTTAAAATCCGCAGTCTTTGAGCGGAGATCCCCATGAGCCAGACCCTCAGTGCCGGCACGCGTTTCCGCGAAGCCGTCGCCGCCGAACATCCCCTGCAGGTCGTCGGCACGATCACCGCCTATGCCGCGCGCATGGCCGAACGCGTCGGCTTCAAGGCGATCTACCTGTCCGGCGGCGGCGTCGCGGCCAATTCGCTGGGCATGCCGGATCTGGGCATCAGCACGATGGAAGACGTGCTGACCGACATCCGCCGCATCACCGACGTCTGCTCGCTGCCGCTGCTCGTCGACGTCGATACCGGCTGGGGCGGCGCGTTCAACATCGCGCGCACCGTGCGCTCGCTGATCAAGGCCGGCGCCGGCGCGATGCACATCGAGGACCAGGTCGCCGCCAAGCGCTGCGGCCACCGGCCCGGCAAGGCCATCGTGCCGAAGGACGAAATGGTCGACCGCATCAAGGCCGCCGTCGACGCGCGCCATGAGGCGGGCTTCGTGATCATGGCGCGCACCGACGCGATCGCCGTCGAAGGGCTGGAGAAGGCGATCGAACGTGCCCAGGCCTGTGTCGAAGCCGGCGCCGACATGATCTTCCCCGAGGCGATCTACACCCTGGAGCAGTACCGCCAGTTCCGCGACGCGGTGAAGGTGCCCATCCTCGCCAACATCACCGAGTTCGGCCAGACGCCGCTGTTCACGACGACCGAACTCGGCGGCGCCGGCGTGGACATCGTGCTGTACTGCTGCGGCGCCTATCGCGCGATGAACCAGGCCGCGCTGAACGTCTACGAGACCATCCGCCGCGACGGCACGCAGAAGGCTGCCGTGCCGACGATGCAGACGCGCGACGCGCTGTATGACTTCCTCGGCTATCACGCCTACGAACGCAAGCTCGACGAGCTGTTCGCCAAGTCGGGCGAGTGACGGCAACAGAACAAGAACGAAACAGACCAGAAGGCCGGCGGACGCTGCCGCTGCGCCACCAGTGGAGTGACCATGAGCGAAGCGGCACAGCAAGTTCTTCCCAAGGCCAAGAAATCCGTGGCCCTTTCCGGCGTCGCCGCGGGCAACACGGCGGTCTGCACCGTCGGCCGCAGCGGCAACGATCTGCATTACCGCGGCTTTGACATCGCCGATCTGGCCGAGAAGGCCACGTTCGAGGAAGTCGCGCATCTGCTCGTGCACGAGCACCTGCCCACCGCCGCGGAACTGCGCGCCTACCGCGCCAAGCTCAAGCGGCTGCGCGGGCTGCCGCAGCCGGTCAAGGCCGCGCTGGAGCTGCTGCCGGCCGCGACGCATCCGATGGACGTCATGCGCACGGGCGCGTCGGTGCTCGGCACCGTGCTGCCGGAGAAGGAATCGCATCCGATCGCCGAGGCGCGCGACATCGCCGACCGGCTGATGGCCTGCTTCGGCTCCATCCTGCTGTACTGGTACCACTACAGCCACAACGGCCGCCGCATCGCCACGGAGACCGACGACGAGACGATCGCCGGTCATTTCCTGCACCTGCTGCACGGCAAGCCGGCCAGCGCGCTGCACGAACGCGCGCTGGACCGCTCGCTGATCCTGTATGCCGAGCACGAGTTCAATGCGTCCACGTTCACGGCGCGCGTGATCGCCGGCACCAACAGCGATTTCTATTCGGCCATCACCGGGGCGATCGGCGCGCTGCGCGGTCCCAAGCACGGCGGCGCGAACGAAGTCGCGATGGACATCATCGCGCGCTACCGCAGCGCCGACGAGGCCGAGGCGGACATCCGCGCGCGCATGGAGAAGAAGGAAATCATCATCGGCTTCGGCCACCCGGTCTACACGATCGGCGATCCGCGCAACCCCATCATCAAGTCGATCAGCCGCGAACTCTGCGAGGCCGGCGGCAACCGCAACCTGTTCGAGGTGTCCGAGCGCATCGAGACGCTGATGTGGGATCTCAAGAAGATGTTCCCGAACCTCGACTGGTTCAGCGCATCGAGCTACCACATGATGGGCGTGCCGACGCCGATGTTCACGCCGCTGTTCGTGATCGCGCGCACGTCGGGCTGGAGCGCACACATCATCGAGCAGCGCATCGACGGCAAGATCATCCGTCCGAGCGCGAACTACGTCGGCCCCGACGACCGCGATTTCGTCGCGATCGAAGCGCGCTGAACCGTGCCCGCCCGCCGCCGTTCGCGGCGGCGGGCGTTCGGTGTCTGATCTGCTCGGTCGCCGTCGGTACCGAGCTCAGGTCGCGGTTGCCCGGCCAGCCCCTTTGGGTTAGCGTGCGCGTCCCTTCCCACGGCACGAGGTATTCGTCCGATGCGTCAGTAATGCCGCCGTCCCCGTGACGGCCTGTCCGCCCCGTCCGACCCGGACGGACCGCGCCCGGCATTCCTGGTATCCGCATGACGAATCCTTTGCTGACGCTGGACCGCGTGTCCTGCGTGCTGCCTGACGGCAGAATCCTTTTCTCCGCCATCGACTTCCTGCTCGACCGGCGGCCCGTCGGCCTCGTCGGCCGCAACGGCGTCGGCAAGTCGTTCTTCGCGCGCCTGCTCGCGGGACAGATCGCTCCGTCCGCCGGCCGCCGCAGCGGCACGGCGCGCGTCCACTATCTGCCGCAGCAGATCACGCCCGCGCCCGGCGCTACCGTGGCCGATCTGGCCGGTGTCGCCGGCGCCCTGCAGGCGCTCGCGCGCATCGAGAACGGCGGCGTCGAGGTCGAGGACTTCGACGCGGTGGCGCAGCGCTGGGATCTGCGCGAGCGCTTCGCTGCCGCGCTGGACGCGCATGGCCTGGGCCATCTGGATGCACGGCGGCCGGCGGAAAGTCTCAGCGGCGGCGAGCTCACGCGTGTCGCCCTGCTCGGCGGCTGGCTGGCCGATGCCGACGTACTCGTACTCGACGAACCGACCAATCATCTGGACCGGCCGCAGCGACTGGCCCTGCTGCGCCAACTGCAGGACTGGCGCGACGGCCTGCTCGTCGTCAGCCATGACCGCGAACTGCTCGACGCGCTGCCGCGCATCGTCGAACTGTCGCCGGCCGGCCTGGCCGACTTTGCCGGCAACTACACGTTCTACGCGCGCAGCCGCGAGGCCGCCCAGGCGCGCGCGCTGGCCGAGCTTGCGCGCAGCAGGCACGCCCTGCGCCGCGGCGAGGCCGAGCAGCGCGCCCAGCGCGAGCGCCAGGAGCGGCGCCAGTCGCGCGGCCGCCGCGAAAGCCGCGACGCGAACCAGGCGCCGATCCTGCTCGGACTGCAGAAGCAGCGCAGCGAAGTCAGCGCCGGCAAGTCGGCGCGGCTGCTGCAGACCCAGCTCGAGGCGTTGACCGCGCGTGTGGCGCAGGCCGCGGGCCAGGTGCTCGACGATCCGGATCTCGCGCTGTTCGCGCCGGAACCGGCCGCGGCACGGCGCCGTGCCGCGGTGCTCGAGGCGGTGGAGCTGCCCTATGGCATCGCCGCAGGCCGTCCGCTCGATCTGATCGTCGCCGGCGGCCAGCGCATCGGCATCGTCGGCGCGAACGGCAGCGGCAAATCCAGCCTGCTGCAGCTGCTGGCCGGACGGCTCGCGCCGACGCGCGGCCGCTGCGTCGTTAGCGTGCGCACGGCCTGTCTCGACCAGCAGGTCTCGCTGTTCGATCCGGCGCGTTCGGTACTGGAGCAGCTGCTGGCCGACGATCCGGTCGCGGGCGAGGCGATCTTGCGCACGCGCCTGGCCCTGCTCGGACTCGACAGCGATACGGTGCAGCGTCCCGGCGCCGCACTCAGCGGCGGCGAGCGACTGAAGGCGGCGCTGGCCTGCGCGCTGTACCGGCGCGAGCCGGCAGAACTGCTGCTGCTGGACGAACCGGACAACCATCTGGATCTGGCGGCGCTCGCGGCGCTGGAGCAGATGCTGCGGCAATACCGCGGTGCGTTGATCGTCGTCTCGCACGACGCGGTGTTCCTCGACCGGCTCGCACTCGATACGCGGCTGACGCCGACGGCCGACGGCTGGCGGGCTTCGGTCTGGTAGCGCCGCCGCGCGGGGGGGGGGGCGCCGCGCGCCATTGACCAGACCGTTGCGACAGGTTACCCAGTACGTGGATTCCGTCACAGGTGCAGACATGAAACGTTCCACGCGGCATACCGAACGGCATCGGACCCATCGCATCGGCTGGTTGCGCGCCGCCGTTCTCGGCGCCAACGACGGCATCGTCTCCACGGCGAGCCTGATCGTCGGCGTCGCTGCGGCCGGTGCGACGTCCGGCAGCATCCTGGTCAGCGGCATGGCCGGGCTCGTCGCCGGCGCGATGTCGATGGCCGCCGGCGAATACGTCTCAGTGCATTCGCAGGCAGACACCGAGCAGGCCGACCTGGCCCGCGAACGCGACGAGCTCGCGACCGATGCCGCCGCCGAAACCGTCGAGCTGACCCGCATCTACGAGCGGCGCGGCCTCGAGCCTACGCTCGCGCGCGAGGTCGCGCGCCAGCTCATGGCCCACGACGCGCTGGCCGCGCATGCGCGCGACGAGCTTGGCATCACCGAAATCACGAGTGCGCGGCCGCTGCAGGCAGCGCTGTCCTCGGCGGCGAGCTTCGCGGTCGGCGCCGGCCTGCCGCTCGCGGTCGCCGCACTCGCGCCCGCGTCGGGCCTGATTGTCTGGGTCTGCCTGCTGTCGCTGGCGTTTCTCGCCACGCTCGGCGTGATCGCGGCGCGCGCGGGCGGTGCGGCAGTCGTCGTCAGCGCCCTGCGCGTGACGTTCTGGGGCGCGCTCGCAATGGCCATCACCGCCGGCGCCGGCGCCTTGTTCGGCGGCGTTGCCTGAAACGGCGCGGGCCGGGTCAGCGGACCCGGCCCGCGCGTGCGCAGCAACGCCTTACTGCAGGCCGTCGGCGAAGATCAGGTCGGCCGATTCCGCCGGCCCGCCGACGAACAGCACGTCGTTCGGATCGTTGCGATAGTTGCCCTGGCGCAGCGCGTCGACGCTGAGCTCCCAGGTCTGCGCGTCGATCCGGCGCGCGCCGGCGAAGCGGTACCAGCCGAACGTCGTGGCGTCGCCGGGACGGCGCGGTCCGTAATTGCGCCAGCTCCAGTTCGCGCCGAAGTTCGCGCTGTGGAAGCGTACGCGCACGGTCGCGCCGGTGCAGGCCGGAAGCGAGAAGCTGGCCAGGCCGAACGCGTCGTGGCTCGCGGCGCCGGCGACGAGGTCGGGCGGATACAGCGCCGCGGCCAGGGTCGTCACGTCGTTGAGCTGATTGCAGCTGCCGCCCGGGACGATGGCAATCGTCGCGCTGCCGCCGCCGGCGAGCGCCGCCGGCGCGGCGTTCTGGCCGGCCGCCGACAGCGAGGCCACGCGCGCCTGGGTCGAATCCTGGATGCCGTCGCCGTTGCCGTCGCCGCCGAGAATGCCGTTCTCGACCGAGCTCGGCGCGCCGTCGGCATCCTCGTCGCTGGGCGCCGTGTAGTCCCAGACGCCGGCCGTCGTGCCGGCGAGGATGCGTGCCGGCGTGCCGGCGCTGCGCCGGGGCATGGCCAGCGCGGTCGCCGCGTCGGCCGGCAGGCCCAGGCTGATCGAGTTCCAGCTCGCGCCGCCGTTGCTGCTGCGGTAGACGCCGCCGGGATTGGCGCCGTTGCCGCCGGTGCCGGCGTAGATCGTGTCGCCGCTCGCGTCGTTCGGGTCGATGTACAGCGCGCGCACGTCCTGGCCGGCGATGCCGGCCGAGGCCTGGGTCCAGGTCGCGCCGCCGTCGGTGGTCTTGTATACGTCGCCAAGGATGGATGCGGCGGAGAGGTTGTTGAGTCCGGCGTAGAGGATCTGCGGATTGGCCGGATTCATCGCGAGCGCAAGCACGTTCCAGTGCGAGCTGCCGGCGCCCGCATGCCGCGGCAGGCCGTTGCTCGCATGCACCCAGGTGGTGCCGCCGTCGCTGGACTTGAACACGCCGTTGGCGATCGTCGGCGGCGCCGCGCCGGGGAAGTCGGGCGACCAGCTCAGGAAGGTGCCGATATAGATGGTCTGCGGATTCGTGGGATCGAACACGACCGGCACGACGCCGCCCATGTAGGCGTAGTTCGTGACGCCGACCGGGCCGAGATCCTGCGGCAGCGGCAGGCCTGCGTCGGCCGCGCTCCAGTTTGCGCCGGCGTCGGTGGATCGGTAGATCCGCGCCGACAGGTACGGCAGTCCCGCCGCGCTGAGATTGGGGCGTCCGCTGCCGGCGGCGAGCAGCCGGCGCAGTCCGCCGCTGCCGACCGGACACGGACCCGACGGCGGCGGCGCGGCGCAGGAGCGCGGATCGAGCGCGATCGTGCGTACCGTGCCCATGTCGGGACGGCCGTTGACGACGGCGATGCCGTTGTCGATCGTGCTCCAGCTCGCACCGGCGTCGGTGCTCTTGTACACGCCGCCGTCCTTGTCGGCGCTGGCCGGCAGGCGCTCGGAACGGCCGGCGGCATAGACCGTGAAGTTCTCGGCGGTCAGCGGGTCGGCGTCGACCGTGGTC
This sequence comes from Lysobacteraceae bacterium SCN 69-320, assembly GCA_001725155.1. GTDB lineage: Bacteria > Pseudomonadota > Gammaproteobacteria > Xanthomonadales > Rhodanobacteraceae > Tahibacter. The sequence goes on from MEFP01000007.1 coordinate 117,704, forward strand.
GGGTCTATGGACAGGCCGCGGATCTGCTCGGCGTTGAGGCCGCTTGTCGACGGACTCCAGTTCACGCCGTTGTCGTCGGAGCGGTAGATCGCGCGCGTCGTCGTGACCGAGTCGCCGTAGCCGGCCAGGATCACCGTGCCGGCGCCCGTGTCCAGCGGATGCGTCGCGAGCGCGCGGATGTTGGTCGACTGGTAGCCGGTGTTGATCGCATTCCAGTTCGTGCCGCCGTTGCTCGTCGCGAGCAGGCCACCGTCGTAGGCGCCGGCCCAGATGCGCGCGGTCGTCGGGAAGTTCGGGTGCAGCGCGAGCGCGGCGATCTGCGGCGGCTGCGTGCCGTTGACGCTGAAGCCGTTCGCCGTGTCGTAGGACTGCCAGACCGGACTCGCGACGGTCGCATCGGCGGTGACGAGCAGGCCGCGCGTCGTGCAGGCCACGGCCAGGCCGGTCGCGATGGTCGGATGCGCGGCGATGCGCGAGACCGTGCCGCAGGCCGCACCGGCGGCGGGCAGGGCGACCGCGGTCCAGCTCGCGCCGCCGTTGGCGCTGGTCGCGATCCTGGCGCCGTCGCTGGCGAACAGGCGCTGCGGCGTGGTCGGCGAACTCGCCAGCAGGCTGATGCCGAAGAAGCTGGCCGGCTGGGTCGGCGTCGCGGCCCAGCTCGCGCCGCCGTTCGTGCTGCGCACGACGAGGGCGCCGCCGTAGGCGGCCGGGTCGCTGCCGATCAGGCCGGCATAGAGCGAGCCGTCGGCGGCGTAGTCGATCGCGGCGTATTGCGTGCCGGCGCCGCTGATGTCGCCGGCCGTGGTCCAGCTCGTGCCGCCGTCGCCGGAAACGTGCAGGCGCTGGTAGCTCGCCGCGGCGAGATCGTTGCTCGTGCCGCGGCGCAGGGCGATGTCGGCGATATACGAACCGCCGCTGACCGGTGCGGCGACCGGCACCCAGAGATCGCCGCCGTTGCCCGAGCGGAACAGCTGGTTGCTGGTCGCCAGATAGACCACCGGCGCGTTGGTGGCAGCGACGAGGTCGGTGCTGAACAGTGCTTCGGGCAGGCCGATCTCGATCCGCGTCCAGGCACTGCCGCTGCTGGTGCTGCGGAACACGCCGCCGCGGCCGGCGGCCCACAAGGTCGACGGCGACGCCTCGTAGACGGCCAGGGCCGTGACGTTGCCGCCGGCCGGTCCGGCCGTGCTCCAGGAACCGACCGCGGCGGATGCGGCGGTGACGCTCAGCGCGAGCGCGATGCCGGCGCTGCAGCGCAGGATGGCGAATGACATGGCGAATTGCCCCGTTCGGAAAGTCCGCACCGTAATACGCAATTGCGCGGCCGGAGATGAAACCGATCGCAGGCGGGATGTGATCGCCGCAGCAGTTCGGCGCCACCGGGGCATGCCGGTCACCGCTCGGCATCGAGTGGATGAGCAGTCACCGCGTCGGTCGCCGTGGCGAACACAGCGTCGGGAATGCGTCGCCGCATCGTGTCGCTGCGACGGGGGCGGCGGTGTGCCCGCGGCAGCGCCGCCACAGACGTGCAGCGCTGCCGTATCGCGACGCGTGCCGGTGTTACAGGCTCGCCGCGAGCCGCGTGCCCTGGGCGATCGCGCGCTTGGCGTCGAGCTCGGCCGCGACGTCGGCACCGCCGATCACGTGCGCCTTGAGGCCCAGCGCCAGCGCGGCGTCGTAGTCGTTGCGGTTGGATTCCTGGCCGGCGCAGAGCACGACGGTGTCGACCGGCAACACCTCGCTGCGCTCGCCGATGCGGATATGCAGGCCGGCATCGTCGATGCGTTCGTAGCTGACGCCGGCGAGCATGGTCACGTTCTTGCCCTTGAGCGCAGCGCGGTGCACCCAGCCCGTGGTCTTGTTGAGCTTCTCGCCGGGCTTGCCCGGCGTGCGCTGCAGCAGCCATACCTGGCGTTCGGCCGGCTCGGGCCGCGGCCTGGCCAGGGCGCCCGGCGCGGCGTAGGTGGTATCCACACCCCATTCCTCCGACCAGCGCGCGATGTCGGTGCTCGGCGACGGATGCGCCTGGGTCAGGAATTCGGCCATGTCAAAGCCGATGCCGCCGGCGCCGATCAGCGCGACGCGGGCGCCGACCGGACGGTTGCTGGCCAGCACGTCGTAATAGCTGACGACCTTGCGGTGATCCACGCCGGGAATCGCCGGCTTGCGCGGATGCACGCCGGTCGCGAACACGATCTCGTCGAAGCCTCCGCGCTGCAGTGCTGCCGCGTCGACGCGCGTGGCCAGACGCAGCTCCACGCCGGTTTCCTCCAGGCGCGTGCGGAAATAGCGCAGGGTCTCGAAGAATTCCTCCTTGCCCGGAATGCGCTTGGCCAGGTTGAACTGGCCGCCGATGTCGGCCGCCGCATCGAACAGCACGACGCCGTGGCCGCGCTCGGCCAGGGTCGTGGCGCAGGCCAGTCCGGCCGGGCCGGCACCGACGACCGCGATGCGCTTCTTCTGCGCGGCCGGCGCGATGGTCAGTTCGGTCTCGTGGCAGGCGCGCGGATTGACCAGGCAGCTCGCGCGCTTGTTCTCGAATACGTGATCCAGGCAGGCCTGGTTGCAGGCGATGCAGGTATTGATCGCCGCGGCCCGGCCGGCGCGCGCCTTGGCCACCCAGTGCGGATCGGCCAGCAGCGGCCGCGCCATCGACACCATGTCGGCGTCGCCGCGGGCGAGTATGGCTTCGGCCACGTCGGGCATGTTGATGCGATTGGTCGTGATCAGCGGCAGTTTCACCTCGCCGCGCAGCTTGCGCGTGACCCAGGTGAACGCACCGCGCGGCACGCTCGTGACGATGGTCGGCACGCGCGCTTCGTGCCAGCCGATGCCGGTGTTGATCAGGGTCGCGCCGGCGGCCTCGATTTCCTTGGCCAGAGCGACTACCTGTTCCCAGCTCTGACCCTGCTCCACGAGATCGAGCATGGACACGCGGTAGATGATGATGAAGTTCGCGCCGACCGCCGCGCGCGTGCGGCGCACGATTTCCACGGCGAAGCGCCGGCGCTTTTCCGGCGTGCCGCCCCAGTCGTCGTCGCGCCGGTTCGTGCGTTCGACGAGGAACTGGTTGATCAGATAGCCCTCGGAGCCCATGACCTCGACGCCGTCGTAGCCGGCGTCCTGGGCGAGTCTGGCGGAGTTCACGAAGTCGCCGATGGTCGACTCGATCGCGCGCGCCGACAGCGCGCTCGGCGTGAACGGTGTGATCGGCGACTTGATCCGCGACGGCGCGACCGACAGCGGGTGATAGGCGTAGCGGCCGGCGTGCAGGATCTGCACGCAGACCTTGCCGCCTTCGGCATGCACCGCCCCGGTGACCTTGCGATGGCGCGCGACGTGCCAGGGCATGGACAGGCGGCCGGAAAACGGCTTGAGCCAGCCGCGGATGCTCGGCGCGATGCCGCCGGTGACGATGAGGCCGACGCCGCCGCGCGCGCGTTCGGCGAAATACGCCGCGAGCCTGTCGTAGTCGCTGGCCTTGTCTTCCAGTCCCGTATGCATGGACCCCATGAGCACGCGGTTCTGCAGGGTCGTGAAGCCCAGATCCAGCGGGGCCAACAGGTGCGGGTAGTCGCTCATGCGCGGTCTGCCGTGCGGAAGGTCGGCGCACCTTGCATGGAATGGCTGGAGCCGGCAAGTCAGGGGCCGGCCGCGCCGGCCGGGCTACGAAAAAGGCCGGCGCTGCGGCCGGCCTTTTCGGGTCATCGGGTGGTGGTCCGGGTCAGCCGGTCTTGAGCGAGTGCTTGTCGCGTCGCGCTTTCTCGCGCATCCAGCCGAAAGCCAGGCCGCCGCCGATGACGATGACGTAGGCCAGCGCTTCGATCATGCTGTTGTCGCCGATCCAGCGCGCGATGAACTTCTCGTGCAGGACCATCTTGGCGGCGGTCCACAGCAGCGCGCCGGCACCGATGTAGACGACCATCGGGAAGCGCTCGACCAATTTGAGGATCAGCGTGCTGCCCCAGACCACGATCGGCACGGAGATCAGCAGGCCGATCACGACGAGCAGGAAGTTGCCATGGGCCGCGCCGGCGACGCCGAGCACGTTGTCCAGGCCCATCAGCGCGTCGGCGATGATGATCGTGCGCATCGCGCCCCAGAAGCTGCTGACGCGGCCCATCTCGTGACCTTCCTCGTGCTTCTCCTCGCTGAGGAGCTTCAGCGCGATCGGGATCAGCAGCAGGCCGCCGACCAGCATCAGCCCGGGGAAGTGCAGCAGCCAGACCACGGCCAGGGTCATCAGCGTGCGCACGACGATCGCGCCGACCGTGCCCCAGAAGATCGCCCGGGTCTGCAGTTCCTTGGGCAGATTGCGTGCGGCCAGCGCAATGACGATGGCGTTGTCGCCGGCGAGCACGAGGTCGATCAGGACGATCGCGAACAGCGCGGTGAAGAAGTCAGGAGACAGGAATTCCATGAAAACCCCGGGTAGCGGTTGTCGGGCTGGAGACAAGGACACGCAAAAACGCAGGCAAGACTTCGCCGTGTCCGGCGAAGGTCTTGCTCACTGCGTTACCGGGATGGGACGGTGTCGGCAGCCGCGTGACCGGGGCGAAAAACCCGTGATGACGATCAGCGCGCGAGGAGCTACTCCCCTTCGATCGGGGCATAAGTAACGGCTGGCGTAGAGAAGGTCAAGCAGCGCCAGCGCCAATCGTCATGCAAGTTGACACTTGCGCCTGCGCTGCGCCGCCGCAGACGCACTACAGTTCGCGCCGCCGGACCGGGCGACGGCTCAGGCCGGCGGCGCGGTCAGACAAATGGATCGAACCCGCTGGCCGGCGCGGCGTTGCCGCGATGTCCTGCGACGGGGTTCCCGCCCGGCGTTCCAGGTCGGGGCCGGAGGGCATCCGGCGGCAGGGCCAGGTTCGCGGGCGTACGGTTCTGAGCCGGTCGTCCGCGGATTCACGCGTTGATGACCCGGTTTGCGCAATAAACGCGCGAAATGTTAAGCCTGCACTGAGCGGAACGTGAACGACCGGGCGGGGCTGTAGTTACAGGTCGTTGATTTTGCTAGACTGCCGCCCGCCCTAGGAATGGGCCGAAATGTTAAGCCACGCCATCAACACTTTTTACTTGTAAAGTGAACGAGCTTTGCGTCCGTACGGGGTGGAGTGGACGCGCGCGATAACACCAATGAGGAGACTCCGAATGAAACGTAATGGCTTGTTTGCCCTGATTGCCCTGTCCCTGGCCAGTATCGGCGCGGCGCAGGCGCAGGACTACAGCAACTGGTACATCGCTCCGCGCGTCGGCGCCGTGATTCCGGACAGCGATCGTGAAACCGATTCCTCGCTGTTCACCGGTATCGGCATCGGCTTCTGGTCCACCCCGAATTTCGCGGTCGACTTTGAAGTCACTCACAACAACGCTGACTTCGAAAAGAAGTCGGTCCGCAACAACCACGAATTCGAGAACGTCGGCGTCGGCTTCGCCGGTCGTTACTTCTTCGGCGATGCCGGCAGCGCCTGGCGTCCGTACGCCATGGGCGGCCTGGGCTTCCTGCGCCACGCGGCGATCTCGGGCAGCCAGCTCAGCCCGAGCCGCACCAATGGCTGGGACCCGATGGTCACCGTCGGCGGCGGCGTGCAGCACGGCTTCAGCGACCGCCTGGCGTTCCGCGCCGAACTCGCGGCCCGCTACGACCGCGACAACAACTCGCGCCAGTACTTCACGGCTGACCACAAGACCGGCTTCGTCGACGCGATCGCCAGCGTCGCGCTGCTCGTGAACTTCGGCGGCGAAGCGGCTCCCGCGCCGGCTCCGACGCGTGAAACCCCGCCGCCGGCCAAGGTGGAAACCTCCTGCCGCGACCTCGACGACGACAACGACGGCGTGAACAACTGCGACGACCGTTGCCCCGGCACCCAGGCCGGCGTCCAGGTCGGTCCGGACGGCTGCCCGATGATCCAGACCATCGACCTGCGCGGCGTGAACTTCAAGTTCGACCGTCCGAAGAAGGGCGAGAAGAACATCAGCCCGACCTTGCAGGAGCCGACCGCCGACTCGATCGCGATCCTCGACCAGGCCGTCGACGTGCTGCAGCGCAACCCGAACATGCGCGTCGAAGTCGTCGGCCACACCGACTCGGTCGGTACCGACGAGTACAACCAGGGCCTGTCCGAGCGCCGCGCGCGCATCGTGTACGACTACCTGACCTCGCACGGCATCGACGCCAGCCGCCTGTCCGGCCCGATCGGTTACGGCGAATCGCGTCCGATCGACACGAACGACACCAAGGAAGGCCGTGCGCGCAACCGCCGCACCGAGCTGGACGCGCAGAAGTAATAGCGCTTCGTTCCTGTAGTCCCGAAAGCCCGGCGCAAGCCGGGCTTTCTTTTTGCCCGCAGGCCGGCGGCAGGGTCGCCGCCGCTGTGTCCCCGTCCGGGCCAGCCGCGGTCGCGCAGCGACAGCGCCCGAGCGGCCGGCGGATCGCCGCGCCGGCCGCCGCCCCGCGCGGTTGCCGGCCGGGCATGCCGCCGTCGCCGCCGCAAGTCCCACTCGCCGGGACTTGTACGTCCTCGGCTTAGCCGTCAGATTAGCGCCGCGCCGCGGCGGCGCCCGGACTTGTTCGTTCCGCCGGCGCCGCCACGTTGCCACTGCCATGCATGCATCACTCACGATTTTCCGCAGGAGGCTAGAGTCGTCGTGAACACCCCCTGGACCACTGAATCGCTTTACGAGGCGCTGCGCTCGGACAAGAGCGTCGACCTTGACGGCGTCGAGCTCAGCCTGATCGGCGGCGTCGATGCCATCGTCAACATCACCATGCACGATCACGGCGACCTGGCCATGCACATGGCCGTCTCCGGCGAGCAGATCTTCGTTTCCTCGCCGCTGTGCCTTGCCACCCAGGTCAAGGACCGCGCCGCGTTCAACGAGGCCTGCCTGCGCCTGAACCCGGTCAACCCGCTGTCCAACCTCGGCCTGCAGAACGTCGGCGGCGAGGATCTGTACATCGTGTTCGGCGAGCTCTCCAGCCGCTCGCCGCTGCCGGCCGTCGTCGAAGAGATCCATGCGCTCGCCGACAACACCATCCAGGCCGCCGAGGCCTTCGCCGACCATCTGAAGTGACCGCCATGGCCATCTGGACCAAGATCATCACCCTGTTCCGCGGCGCCGCGCACGAGGCCGGAACCGCCGTCGTCGACGCCAATGCGATGCGCATCCTCGATCAGGAAGTGCGCGACGCGCAGAACGCGCTGCTGCGTTCGCGCGACGACCTCGCCAAGATCATGGCGCAGCGCAAGATCGCCAACGACAAGCTCAACGACAAGAAGGCCAAGCAGGCCGAGTACAGCAACTACATCCGCGAAGCCCTGGCCCGCGACAACCGTGCGCTGGCGCAGGAAGTCGCGACCAAGCTCGCGACGATCGAGGCCGACATCGCGACCGAAGGCAAGATCATCGGCGAGTTCGACAACAGCATCGCCAAGCTGCAGTCCTCGGCGCGCCAGGCCGAGACGGTGATCACGCGTCTCAAGCAGCAGATCGACACGGTCAAGGCGACCGAAAGCGTGCAGCGCGCCCAGGCGGCGCTGGCCGCCCAGCATGCGGGCACCGGCGCCAAGCTCGGCACGGCGCTGGATTCGCTGGAGCGCATCAAGCAGCGTCAGACCGAGCGTGCCGCGCAGCTCGAAGTCGCCGAGGAACTGGCCCAGGCCACCGGCGAGGATGCCGACCTGCAGCGCCGTCTCGCCCAGGCCGGCATCGTGCCGGGCGAGTCTTCGGCGGAGTCGATCCTGGCGCGCTTCGAGTCGCCGGCGCCGAAGGCGTTGAACCACGACGGCACGCCGCAGCTGAGCCAGCCCGGCGTCGCCAGCAAGACCAGTTGACGGGCACGGACCCGCCGGCATTGCCGGCGGGTCCGCAGCGGCGGCGCGACGGTCGGGGGGACCGCGGCGCCGCAGGAATTCGGGGAGGAGTCATGCCGGTCTGGATTCGGCTGATGCGAGCGTTTCACCGGCATCTGGCGCTGCTGAGCTGGGGCGTGCTGTTTGCCGTCGTGCTGCTGCACAGCCTCGTCAGCTGGGAACTCATGCTGCTGGCCGGCGAGGAAAAACTCGTCGCGCCGACCGACTGGTTCTACTACTACCTCGTGACTGCGACGACGATCGGCTACGGCGATCTGTCGCCGCAGACGCCGGCCGGCCGCTGGGTCGCGATACTCTGGCTGCTGCCGGGCGGCGTCACGCTGTTCGCCATGTTCATCGGCAAGGCGACGACCGGCTTGATCGACACCTGGAGGCGCAGGGCCATGGGCAAACACAGCTATCCCGGCATGAGCGGGCATACCGTCATCGTCGGCTGGATGGGCCGCGACACCTTGCGCATGCTCGACCTGCTCGCGCAGGACAGCGTCACCGACGACGAAGGCGTGGTGCTGGTCGCCTCCGACGAGATGGAGAATCCGCGGCCTGAACACATCCGCTTCGTGCGCGTGGAATCACTGGCCGATCCGTCCTGCTACCGGCGCGCCGGCATCGCGGCGGCCGGGCGCATCATCGTCAACGCCGCGACCGACGAGCAGACCCTGGCCGCGGCCTTCGCCGTGCTGGCCAACAAGCCGGCCGGCCACGTCGTCGCGACCTTCGACCGCGGCGACACCTGCGCCGTGCTCAAGGCGCACTATCCGGCCGTCGAATGCGTGCTGCCGCTGCACGTCGAGGTACTCGTGCGGGCAGCGCAGGACGCTGGCAGCTCCATCGTCGCGGCCGAGCTGCTGTCGGTCGCTCACGGCGCGACGCAGTTCAGCCTGCGCGTGCCCGAGGTTGCGCAGACCCTGACCTACGGCAAACTGTTCAGTGCATTCAAGCACGAGCTCGGCGTGACCCTGCTCGGCTATACCGCGACGGTTGGTGCGGAGCCGCGCCTGAATCCGCCGGATTCGGACCAGGTCGCCGCGAACGCGACCCTGTATTACATCGCCGACCAGCGCGTCGACCCGGCGCGCATCAACTGGGGAGCCTGCGCATCATGAGTTGGTTCGGAAAACTGTTCGGTTCCAAGCCCGAGGAAGCGGCTGTCGCGCCGCCCGGTCCCTTGGGTCTGCGTCTGAAAGGCGCAGTCGCCGTCGACGGCCTGCCGTTCCGCGTCGCCGGCGAGCGGCTGCTGTTCGCGCCGCCCGAAGGCAATCAGCTGATCGAGGCCTGGGGCGAAGTGGAGCTCGGCGGCGGCTCGCGCCTGCACCGCTACTACCTGACCGACGATGCGTTCGTGCAGGTCAGCACGACGGCCGGACAGATGGACGACCTCAAGCTGTTCGTGTTTCACGAGACGGTGAACCCGGCCAACCAAACCGCGTTCAACGACTGGGTCAAGCGCGGCTCGCAGATCGGCGCGGTGCAGCTCGACCTGAACGGCAAGCGCTACGACCGCGTCTGGGGCGAAGGCATCGCCGGCGACGCCTGGGCGCCACCGGTCGTGTTCGACGAAAAGGTCTACAACAAGGACTTCCGCACGCCGGACTACGACCTGACCCACTACGCCATGCTCTACCAGCGGCACGTGCCCGAACTCGACCGCTACGAGTACGTGCTCGTCAGCGCCGAGGACTACGGCCCCGACGAATACTGCGTGACCTTCTCGCTCGGCGTGGACGTGAGCCAGGCCGATCTCACCATCACCTGATACGGAGTCCGTCATGATTGATTCGATGCTGCGTTATCTCGAGGGCGTGCCGGCCTTCCTGTCGTATTTCGCGGTCGGCGCCGGCCTCGTCGTGCTGTTCTGCCTGGTCTACGTGCGCCTGACCCCGCACGCGGAGTTCGCCCTGATCAAGGAGAACAAGCCGGCCGCGGCGATCGCCTTCGGCGGTGCACTGATCGGCTTCGCGCTGCCGCTGCATGCGGCGATCTCGCATGCGGTCAGCCTGCTCGACTGCGTGCTCTGGGGCGTGGTCGCGCTGATCGTGCAGTTGTTCGCGTTCTTCGCCGTGCGCCTGGTCATCGCCGACCTGCCGGGCCGCATCGCGCGCGACGAGCGTGCCGCGGGCATCTTCTCGGCTGCCGTCGCGATCACCGTCGGCCTGCTCAATTCGGCCAGCATGAGCTACTGAGGGCCAGTGCCATGAAACGATCGTCTACCGTACGCCTCCTGCTGATGAGCACCGCGCCGGTGCTGCTGACGGCCTGCGAGCCGCAGGAAGAGGCCGTGCTGTACAAGGACGTGGCCGAATGCGTGGCCGGCGCGCGTCTGACCGAGGACCAGTGCAAGGCCGCGTTCGACCACGCCAAGGCCGAACACGAGCGCGTCGCGCCGCGCTACACCTCGCAGAACGACTGCGAGACCGACTTCGGCTCGGGCAAATGCCAGGCCGTCAATCAGGGCGCCGGCATCCAGTTCATCCCGCTGATGGCCGCCTATGCGCTGGGCTATTACGCCGGACGGCCGAACTACTACCAGTCGCAGCCGCTGTACTACTCGTACACGAGCTACGGCTCCAGCGGCGGCTTCGTCAATTCCGGCGGCCAGCCGGTATCGCGCTCGACCGGCTCCACCACCGTGTCGCGCAGCGCGATGGCGGCGCCGACGCGCGCGGTCACGATGTCGCGTTCCGGCTTCGGCTCGTCCTCCAGCGCCAAGGGCGGCTGGGGCGGCGGCCGATCTTCGGGCAGCTGATCCGATGCGCCGCATAGCCATTGCGGAACGTGCGGACTGGCGCGACACGGCGACGCGCCTGGGCTTCCGCTTCCACACGATCGAAGGCGAGCCGTACTGGGACGAGAGCGCGTACTACGCGTTCAGCCTGCGCCAGATCGAGGACGATCTCGAAGATCCGACGGCCGAGCTGCACCAGATGGCCATGGATCTCGTCGGCGACATCCTGCGCAGCGAGTCGCTGATGGACCAGCTCGCGGTGCCGGTCGCCTACCGCGACTGGATCGCCGAGTCCTGGCGCCGCGGCGAGCCGCATCTGTACGGACGCATGGACCTGGCCTATGCCGGCGACGGCCCGGCCAAGCTGTTCGAGCTGAACTACGACACGCCGACGTCGTTGTACGAAGCGGCGTTTTTTCAATGGGTCTGGCTGGAACAGCAGAAGGAGCGCGGTCTGCTGCCCGACGCGGCGGACCAGTACAACCTGATCCAGGACCTGCTCGTCGAGACGTTCGCGACGATCGCGCCGGACCTGCCCAAGCCGCTGTATTTCTCCGCCGTGCGCGAGTCCGTCGAGGACCAGGGCACGGTCGCCTACCTGCGCGACTGCGCCGAACAGGCCGGCATCGCCACGCGCGGCATCGCGATCGAGGACATCGGCCTGTCGACCGACAGCCGCTTCACCGATCTCGACGACTACGTGATCGAGGCGCTGTTCAAGCTCTATCCGCTGGAATTCCTGTTCGCCGAGCGCTTCGGGCCGGCGCTGCCGCGCTCGGGCATCCGCCTGATCGAACCGCCGTGGAAGACGTTGCTGAGCAACAAGGGCATATTGCCTCTGCTGTGGCAGAAGCACCCGGGCCATCCGAACCTGCTCGAAGCGCATTTCGAGACCCAGACGACTCCGGCACTCGCGCCGGGCTGGGTGCGCAAGCCGCTGTACTCGCGCGAAGGCGCCAACGTCACCCTGATCCTGCCCGACGGCAGCCAGCACGTCGCCTCCGGCCCCTACGACGATTCGCCGTGGATACGCCAGGCCGTGCATCCGCTGCCGCAGTTCGACGGCAACTATGCGGTCATCGGCAGCTGGGTCGTCGCCGACCGTCCGGCGGGCATAGGCATCCGCGAAGACTCGACCCTGATCACGCGCGACACCTCGCGCTTCGTGCCGCATGTGATTCTCGACTGAGGCGGTGCCGCGGCGCGCGTGAACCTGCAGGTGGCCGCGGCGTCCGCACCGCGGCTCAGCGCACGTCGGCGATCGGCGCTTTCGGTCCTTCATCGGGCTTGGGTTCGATCTTCTTGAGGAACTGGATGCGTCCCCGCTCGATCCTCCAGGAGTTGCGATTGGACGTCGTGATTACGATGACGGGCGTGCCGATCTGCAAGTTCAGCATCACATGCACCTCGGTCGGTACCGGATCGAGAACGTGGGTCATCACGAGCGCTGCTTCTTCGGCGCCGCGCGGCTTGTTTCGCGTGAAGTCGAGACAGGATCGCGTATAGGTGCGCGAGTTGGTCACCGTACGGCCTTCGGCATCCAGTTCCAGCCGATAGGCACCGCCGAACGGGATGACCTTGGCGTCCGTCGTCGACGGCAGCAGGAACACGTTCCAGCCCGGCATGCCGTCGGCGATCGTCGGCAGCACGACCGTGTTGTAGCGCTGCGTGCAGGGGGCAAAATCGAATCCGGTGGCCGTATGGCGTGCCCGCGCTGCGTTGCGCTGCGACGTGGTGGCAGTCTCGGGAGGATCGAAAGCCCTGACTTTGCCGGCGCCATCGCTGCCGTCGGACACCTCGACCTGATAGAGCAGGCTGGCCTGTTCGGGATCGCCCTTGTCGATGAAGCTCACGAGTATCGCGCTCTCGCGTGCTTCGGTGATCCAGCCGCCGACGCGCTTGTCCTTGCGGTATTTGCGATTGGCCTGCACTGCGTCGGTCGCGAGTGAGGCAGCGCGGTCGTGCCGGTACAGACGCAGGCCCAGGCTTTCCGCCGATCGCAGCCGGGCCGGATCTTCGCCGCTGGGATCGGGCAGCTGCTGGGCGCAGGCGACGGTAGCGACGAACAGCAGCGGTGCGGCGGCGATGGGATACAGGGTGCGATGCATGTGAAACCATTCGGTTGAGGATGCTGAGCCGCGAGCATGGAGCAGCGGCCGGTTCCCGTCATCCCGCTGGCGCCGCCGCCGGAAGTGTACGGCAGCCGAAATGACGAAGGGCGCCTCGCGGCGCCCTTCGTCATTGCAGCGTCAGATCTGGCGGCTTACCAGATCTTCACCTGGCGATCGCCCTCGCGGACCATCGCGTCGCCGCTCTTGCAGCCGAACGCCTGCGCGAAGGCCGGCATGTTCGACGGCGCGGCGATGGCGCGGAATTGCGCCGGCGCATGCGGGTCGATGTTGAGGCGGCGCTTGAGTTCGGCGTCGCGGAACGCGCGGCGCCAGACCTGGGCGAAGTTCAGGAAGAAGCGCTGATCCGCGGTCAGGCCGTCTATCTTCGCGTCCGGCTTGCCCGACTTGCTCTGCGCGAGCTTGAACGCATCGTAGGAGACGTTCAGGCCGCCGAGGTCGGCGATGTTCTCGCCGAGGGTCAGCTTGCCCTTCACGTGCAGGCCGTCGATCGCGACGTAGTCGTCGAACTGCTGCACGAGCTTGGCCGTGCGCGCGTCGAATTTCTCGCGGTCTTCCTTGCTCCACCAGTCGGCCAGGTTGCCCTTGGCGTCGAACTTGCTGCCTTCGTCGTCGTAGCCGTGCAGGATTTCATGGCCGATCACGGCGCCGATGCCGCCGTAGTTGAGCGCGTCGTCGGCCTTGGCATCGAAGAACGGCGGCTGCAGGATCGCGGCCGGGAACACGATCTCGTTCTGCAGCGGGTTGTAGTAGGCGTTGACGGTCTGCGGCGTCATGCCCCATTCGCGGCGGTCGACCGGCTTGTTGATCTTGGACATGGACCAGTCATTGTTGAACTTCGCCGCGGCGGCGATGTTCGCGAAATAGTTGTCCGGCTTGACCGTCAGGCCGTCCCACTTGCGCCATTCCTCGGGGTAGCCGATCTTCGGCGTGAACGAGGCCCACTTTTCCAGCGCCTTCTTCTTGGTGTCGGCGCTCATCCACTCGAGCTTTTCCAGGCGCGCCTTGGTCGCCTGGCGCAGATTGTCGACGAGTTCCTGCGCGCGCTGCTTGGCTTCGGGCGGGAAGTTCTTCGCGACATAGAGCTGGCCCAGGGCCATGCCCATGCTGTTCTCCAGCGCATCCATGACGCGCTTCCAGCGCGGCTTGTTTTCCTGCTGGCCGCGCAGGGTCTTGCCGTGGAAGCCGAAGTGCGCGTCGGCCAGCGCGTCGGTCAGATAGGGCGCGGCCCCATCGAGGGTCTTGAAGCGCAGATAGGCCTGCCAGTCGGCGACCGGCGTCTTCTCGATCATCGTGTCGACTTCGGCGAAGAACTTCGGCTGCGACAGCGAGAAGCCCTTGCTGTCGGAGAGGTTCTGGCTCGCGAAGAACTTGTTCCAGCCGAAATGCGGATTCTGCTTCTGCGCCTCTTCGAGGCTCACGAAGTTGTACTGGTTCTCCGGCGAGCGCAGCTCCACCGGCGCGAGCGACGCGGTTGCGAGGCGCTTCTCGAACGCGAGCACCGCGGCAGCCTGCTGGGTCGCGGCGGCCTTGGGCGTGCCGGCCAGTTCCAGCACCTGGGCGATGTAGGCCAGATACGCTTCGCGGATCTTCTTGTAGCTGCCGTCCTTGCCGTCCTCGAGGTAGTAGGCGCGCTCGGGCAGGCCGAGGCCGCCCTGGAACGCGTAGGCGATTTCCATCGAGGAATTCTTGAAGTCCGCCTCGCCGCCGAAGTTGAACAGGAGGCCGAGGCCGGCCGCATGCGTGTCGTGCACGAAGCCGACGATGTCGTCCGGGGTCCTCAGATTGTCCACGCGCTTGAGCCAGTCGGCGATCGGCGCGATGCCGGCCTTGTTCGCCGCGGCCGCATCCATGCCGCTCTGGTAGAACGCGCCGATCTTGGCGTCGATCGAGTCCGGCGCGAGCTTGGCCAGGTCCTTGGCTGCCGCTTCGGCGATCTCGTGGGTCGCGTAGATCGAGGCTTCGTCGAGCTGCTCGAAGCTGCCCCAGGTCGAGCGGTCGCCCGGAATCGCGTTGGCCTTGAGCCAGTTCGCGTTGACGTAGCCGAACAGGTCGCCGCAGGCCTGACGCTGCGTGTCGAACTGCTTGGGGTCGAGGCCGCGGGTCAGTTCGACCTTCGCGGCGCCGGCGAGACTGCTGCAGGCCAGGCCGAGGGCCAGGGCCAGGGGTTTGATCATTCGGTAGTTCATGGGTGCCTCTTGTTGGCGCTGTTCCCGCTGCTGCGGGTTATTGAAAACGGGCGTTGGACGTTGTTGCGCAGACGTACGCGGAACCCTGCCGGGCTCACCAGATCACGACGCGCCTGGCTGCGTCGCGCACCAGGGGATCGCCGGCCTTGCACGAGAACGCCGCGGCGAACTCGGGCAGGTTGGCGACCGGACCGAGCACGCGCCATTTGGCCGGCGCATGCACGTTGGACTGGACCTGCAGACGCAGGGCTTCGGGACGCTGCGCCGTGCGCCAGGCCTGGGCGAACGCGAGGAAGAAGCGCTGCGCCGGGCTCAGGCCGTCGATGGCCGTGTCGGGCTTGCCGGCCTGGGCGATGCGGAACGCGTCCCAGGCCACCTGCAGGCCGCCGAGGTCGGCGATGTTCTCGCCGAGCGTGAGCTTGCCCTGGATGTGCAGGCCGTCGACGGCGACGAACTCGTCGAACTGCGCGACGAGCTTGCCGGTGCGCGCCTCGAACTGGCGGCGGTCCTTGTCGCTCCACCAGTTCGCGAGATTGCCCTTGGCGTCGAACTGGCTGCCCTGGTCGTCGAAGCCGTGCAGCAGCTCGTGGCCGATGACCGAGCCTATGCCGCCGTAATTGACCGCGTCGTCCATCTTCTCGTCGAAGTAGGGCGGCAGCAGCTGCGCGGCCGGAAACACGATCTCGTTGCGCAGCGGGTCGTAGTAGGCATTGACGGTCTGCGGCGTCATTTCCCATTCGCTGCGGTCGACCGGCTTGCCGATCTTGGCGTACTGGCGCTTGGCCTCGAAGCGGCCGGCGGCTTCGACATTCGCGAAATAGTCGCCGTGCACGATGCGCAGCGCGCCGTAGTCGCGCCAACGGTCCGGATAGCCGATCTTGCTGACCAGCGTGTCGAGCTTGGCGTAGGCCGCCTGCTTGGTCGGCGCGTCCATCCAGTCGAGCTTGGCGATGCGCGCACGCAGCGCCTTCTTGAGATTCTCGACGAGCTTTTCGGCGCCGGCCTTGGCCGCCGGCGGAAACACGCGCGCGACGTAGATTTCACCGACGGCTTCGCCGAGTGCGTCGTTGGTCGCGTCGATCGCCCGGCGCCAGCGCGGCTTCAGCGCCTCGACGCCGCGCAGGGTCCTGGCGCGGAACGCGAACTGCGCGTCGACGAAATCCCTGGACAGGTACGGCGCCGCGCCGTCGGCCAGGTGAAAGCGCAGATAGGCTTGCCAGTGCGCCAGCGGCACTTCGGCCAGGGCCTTGTCCATTGCGGCGAAGAACTGCGGCTGGGCCAGCGAGAACTGCTGGATGTCAGCCCGGCCCAGCGTGGCGAAATACTTGCCCCAGGAGAAGTGCGGCGTCTTCGCGTCGGCTTCGGCGATGGTGTGCGGATGGTAGAAATTGTTCGGGTCGCGCAGCGCGAGCGGATCCAGCGAATCCTTGGCCAGCCGCGTTTCCAGCGCGACGACGTGGCCGGCGTCGGCCGTCGGGTCGCTGTCGCCGCTCAGACGCAGCAAGGTGGCGACGTAGTCGCGGTACTGGTTCAGCAGGGTCCTGGACTTGGCGTCGTCGCGAAAGTAGTAGTCGCGGTCGGGCAGGCCCAGGCCGCCCTGGGTCGCGTAGCCGATGACCTGGCTCGCGTTCTTCATGTCCGCCTCGGGACCGAAGCCGAACAGCAGCTGGGTGCCCTGCGCATGCCAGTCGCGCAGCAGCGGCGCAATGTCGGCAGTGGTCTTCAGCGCGGCTATGCGCGCGAGATCGGCTGTCAGCGGCGTGCCGCCGGCCTTCTCGATGGCGGCCTCGTCCATGGCGCTCGCGTAGAAGTCGCCGATCTTCTGGGTGACGCTGCCTTCGGCGCCGGGCCTGGCCGCGGCGGCTTCGAGCACTTCGTGCAGCACGGCTTCGTTGCGGTCCTGGATCTCGTTGTCGAGGCTCCAGCTGCCGTATTCCGGCGGAATCGGATTGCCGGCCAGCCAGCCGCCGTTGGCGTACTGGAAGAAATCGCTGCAGGCGGCGGTCTTGCCGTCGAAATTGCGCGCGTCCAGGCCGTGGTCGTTGGTGTGCGCCGCGCAGAGCGTCGCGGTCAGGGCCAGGGCCGATGCCGCCAGGCGCGGCGGGAGGTGACGCCATCTCATGCGAAGCTCTCGGATCATCGCGATCTGTCAGGTTAGGCGCAAAGCCCGGCAGCATAACAGTGTCAAAGGTTTGGCTCTGGCGCCCGGCCGCCCATACGCCGCCGCCGGCCTGGCTGGTCCACGGCGAGGAACCCGCGGGCGAGGCGCTGGCCGGCCGAACTACCGCGCGAGCGCTACGGCTGCTGCGTAGAGCTCAGCCGGCCCGACACGACGATCGCGGTATGGCGCTGCGGCATAAGCGGCTCGACGGGCCGCGGCGTGGTTTACCCTGGCGTTCGCCCTGGATTGCCATGCCCATGTCCCGACTTCTCGTCTTCCAGCATGTCGCGGCCGAGCCGCTGGGCACGCTGGATCGCCTGATCCGCCGCCGCGGCCATCGCATCAAGTTCGTCAATTTCGAGCGCCATCCGGAGGCGCAGCCCTGTCTCGACCGCTATCGCGGCCTGATCGTGCTCGGCGGCCCGATGAACGTCGAGGACCACGCGCACCGCGCGCATCTGCTGACCGAGATGCGCGCGATCGAGAGCGCCTTGCGCCAGGACAAGCCGGTGCTCGGCATCTGCCTCGGCGCGCAACTGCTTGCGCACGTGCTCGGCGCGCCGATACGGCGCCAGCGCGAGCCGGAGATCGGCTGGTACGACGTCGCCACGACCGCGGCCGGCCGCACCGATCCGGTGCTTGCGCCGCTCGGCGACAGCGCGCCGCTGTTCCAGTGGCACAACTACAGTTTCGAGATTCCGTCCGAAGCCGAGCACCTGGCGCGCAGCAGCACCTGCGCGTCGCAGGCGTTCCGCTACGGCAAGTCCGCCTATGGGTTCCAGTTCCATCTCGAAGCGGATCAGGCGCTGATCGAGCGCTGGCTGTCGACGCCGGCCTATCGCGCGGAACTCTGCGCCGCGGCCGGCGCGCAGGACGCCGAGGCCATACGTGCGCGCAGCCTCGGCGAAGTCGCCGCGATGGAGCAGCGCGCCGAGCTCGTGTTCGGCGAATTCCTCGACCTGGTCGGCCGCCCGCTGCGGCGCATCACGCTCGGCTCGCGCTGAAGCGCCGCGGCGGTTGACGCCGCCCCCGAAAAAAGTGGACAACCGCCGGGGCGCGCAGGGCTGTTCTGTCCGGCACTGCCCTGACGTTCCCTGGGATCGAGGCGGTTGTTCCGGCTCAGTCCGAAATCGTGCGTGGATCTCCGACATCGGCGCTGCGCCTGGTCGGGGTCTCACCGAGCCCAGGGGGCGAACGCAACGCATTCGGCGGGGGCGCGGGGATGAGCAACAGGGCATGGCGGCGGCACGAACGTCGCTGAGGTCTTGCAGAGGGGAATGCAATGGCACGTACACCGTTGGCGCGCCTGTTCGCGCGCAGCTTCGCGATCGTCTGCGCCGCCGAGGCGCGCGGCGAGCCGGCGACCGAAGCGCTGCAGCGCGCCGATGGGCAGCGCGCGGCGCGGCGCCGCTTCCTGCAACAGGGCGCGGTGGCCGCCTCGGCGTTGGCCCTGGCGGCCTGCGCGCGCGTGACGCCGCGGCCCGTGCAGGGCGAGGAAGTCGTCATCGTCGGCGCCGGCCTGGCCGGACTCGCCGCAGCCTGGCGACTGCGTCAGGCCGGCGTGGCCGTGCGCATCGTCGAGGCGCAGAAGCGCTGCGGCGGCCGCATGCTGAGCCTGCGCAATCACTTCGCCGGCGGTCAGGTCTGCGAGCTCGGCGGCGAACTCATCGACAGCAACCACGGGCGCATGCATGGCCTGGCCCGCGAGCTCGGTCTCGCGCTCGACGACCTGACCGGTACCGAGACGCCGGGCCTGGCCGACAGCTGGTATTTCGACGGCAGCCTGCGCAGCGAACACGAAGTGCTGCAGGCGTTCGCGCCGATCGCGCTGGCATTGCGGCGCGACCAGCGCGCGATCGACGACGGCAACATCACGCCGGCCAATTTCGCCGCGGCGCAGGCGCTGGACCGGCAAAGCCTGGCCGAATGGTTCGATCGCAACGGCGCCGGCGGCTGGATACGCCGCCTGCTCGAGGTGGCCTATACCACCGAGATGGGCCTGGAATGCGACCGCCAGTCCGCGCTGAACCTGCTGACCTTCATTTCCGCCGACACCGATCATCTGATGCTGTTCGGTGACAGCGACGAGCGCTACCACGTGCGTGGCGGCAACGACCGCGTGACGACGGCGCTGGCGGAAAAGCTCGCCGATGTGATCGAGACCGGTTGCGTGCTCGAAGCGTTGCGCCGGGCGCCGGACGGCCGCTACCGGCTTGCGCTGCGCTGCGACGGTGTCAGCCGCGAGCTGGCCGCGGCCGAAGTCGTGCTGGCGATTCCGTTCACGACCCTGCGCCAGGTCGAGCTCGACCTGGAACTGCCCGCGGCCAAGCGTGCGGCGATACAGGGACTGGCTTACGGCACGAACGCCAAGCTCATGATCGGCTTCGAGCAGCGTGTCTGGCGCGAGCGCCACGGCAGCACCGGCAGCCTGATGAGCGATCTCGCGCTGCAGACCACCTGGGAGACGAGCCGGCGCCAGTCCGGCGCGGCCGGCATCCTGACCAATTTCGTCGGCGGCCGGCACGGCCTGGCGATCGGCGAGGGTTCGCCGAAATTCCAGGCCGACCAGGCCGCAGCGGAACTCGATGCGGTGTTTCCGGGCGCGCTCGCCGCGCGCGGCGCGGCACGCGAGGCGCGCTTCCACTGGCCCAGCCATCCCTGGACCCAGGGCAGCTACGCCTGCTTCGCGCCGGGCGACTGGACCGGCGGCCTGCGCGAGGAAATCGCGACTTCGGTGGAACGCCTGCATTTCGCCGGCGAACATTGCTCCGACGAATTCCAGGGCTTCATGGAAGGCGCGCTGGAATCGGGCGAAGTCGCCGCGGAACGCATCCTCGCCGGGCGCGGCATGGCCTGGGCGCCGCTGCGGCAGCGGCTGGTTGCCGGGAATCGGGAATGGAGAGTCGGGAATCGGATCGGCGCTGCCTGATGCGTGTGGGGTGCGGTGAGCGCAGCAAACCGCAACATCGAGGCCCTGGAGTACCGAAGCACCCCGAACGATGCTCATCCGGTTCCGGTTCCGGTTCCGGTTCCGGCAGCCGGGCGCGATGTACCGTGTTTTACATTGCGGCAATGTGGCTTATGGAATGCCTCGACGTTGCGGTTTGCTGCGCTCACCGCAACCTGGGGCTGCGCGTGAGTTCGGCGTCGAGCTCGGCCAGGCGCTGCGGCGTGCCGACGTCGGTCCAGGCGCCGCGATGGTGCAGGCCGGCGGCGCGGCCGGCGCCGATCGCGGCCTGCAGCAGCGGCGCGAGCTTGAAGCGCGGGGGATTTTCCTGCGCGCCGGGGGCGTCGCCGACGATGGATCTCCAGGCGTCCAGCAGCGCCGGACGATAAAGACCGAGGCCGGCGAAGGTCAGCCGCGGCGCGGTCTCGCCGACGTCGTCGGCGACCAGGCGCGTGCCGCGCAGGCGGAAATCGCCGCGCGGATGATGCGGCGGGTTGTCGACGAGGGCGAGGCAGGCGAGGTCGTTGTCTTCCAGGCGCAGCGCCGCGAGATCCAGATCGCAGTGCACGTCGCCGTTGAGTGCGAGAAACGGCGCATCGCCGAGCAGCGGCAGCGCCTGCAGCAGGCCGCCGCCGGTCTCCAGCGGTTGGGCGCCCTCGCGGCTGTAATGCAGCTTCAGGCCCCAGTCGGCGCCGTCGCCGAGCGCGGCCGGAAACGCGTCGGCGAGCCAGGAAACATTGATGACCACCTCGTTCACGCCGAACGCGGCCAGCCGCTGCAGGTGGCGCTCGATCAGGCGCAGGCCGCCGGCGCGCAGCAGCGGCTTGGGTGTGTGCTCGGTCAACGGCCGCATGCGCTCGCCCTTGCCGGCGGCGAAGATCAGCGCCTTCATGCGGCGTCCGCGTCGCGGCGCCGGCGCAGATCGGCGCCGGCGGTCGCGCGCTGCAGCAGCGTGACGAAATCGGCGAGTTCCGCGTAACGGCCGGCGACGTCGAGCACGTAGCGCAGCACCCGCGGCAGATCGTCGAGGTAATGCGGCTTGCCGTCGCGATAGCAGAGCCGGCAGAACAGCCCGAGCACCTTGATGTGCCGCTGCAGCCCGGTGAAGTCGAACCAGAGGCGGAACTGTGCCGCGTCGGCGGCGATGCGGCCCTGCGCGACGAGGCGCGCACGATGGGTTTCGGCCCAGGCATCCACGCGCGCCGCGGGCCAGACGATGTAGCAGTCGCGCAGGAGCGAGACGAGGTCGTAGGTCAGCGGGCCGTAGAGGGCACCCTGGAAGTCGATGATGCCCGGTGCCGGCGGCGCGACCATCAGGTTGCGGCTGTGGAAGTCGCGGTGCACGAAGCCGTAGGGCTGCGACTGGACGGTGTCGAGGATGCGCCGGAACGCCAGCTCGATCACGTCCCAGTCGCCGCAGCCCGGCTGCAGGCCGAGGTGGCGCGCGAGCAGCCATTCGGGCAGGTATTCCAGTTCCATCTGCAGCCGCGCTTCGTCGTAGCGCTCCAGATTGCGGCCGTCGAGCTTGGTCTGCAGCACGAACAGCGCGTCGAGCGCTTCGCCGTACAGCGCGTCGGCGCTGTGTTCGTCGAGCACGTCCAGATACAGGCGTGAACCGAAATCCTCCAGCAGCAGGAAGCCCTGTTCGATGTCGGCCGCCAGCACCGCCGGCACGTGCAGGCCCGCGGCGGCGAGCTGGGCGCCGATCGCGAGCCAGGGCTGCACCGGCTCGCGGTCCGGCGGCGAGTCCATGACGATGACGCTGCGGCCGTCGCGGCGCACGCGCCAATAGCTGCGGAAGCTCGCGTCGGCCGAGGCGACTTCGAGGCTGAGCGGATCGGCGCCGCTCGCGGTGACGAACGCGCGCAGGGCGCTCTGGCGTGAGGTGTCGGTGGTCATGATGGCGATACGGGAGGCGCGGCGCCGCTCAGGGTTTGTTCTCGGCGCCCGGCGGGTGCGCTTCGCCGAGGTAGAGGTCGATCGTGACGCGGTCGTTGCGCGCATAGACCAGCCAGCGCCCGTCGCGGCTGAAGTCCAGCGCCGGCGCGAAGGTCGTCGGCGCGTCGGCGAGCAGGGGGGTCGTGACGCCGTCGCCGAGGTCGTAGCGCTGCACGGACCGCTGGCCGGCGCCGTCGCGTGCGACGAAGACGAGGCCGCCGTCGTGCAGGGCGAGGTAGGTGCTCTCGGGCTTGAGGTCGGCGGCCTTGCCGGTGCCATCGAGCACGACCTTGCAGCGGCTCGCGTCCAGGGTGCAGACGCGCAGTCCGATTTCGGCGGCGATGTCCACGACGAGATGGCCGGCATCGGTCGCGAACTGTTCGACGTTGGCGTCCAGCAGCAGGCGTGCGCCGCTGCCGTCGGCCGCGGCGCGCCAGAGTTGTTCGCGCTCGCTGCGCCGGCGCAGGTAGTAGATCCAGCGGCCGTCCTGGCTGTACTGGGCGTAGTGCGCGTCTTCGCCGAGGCCGTCGACGACGACCGGCTGGCGCGTGGCGAGGTCGTAGCGATAGATCTGGCTGCGTTCGCTGCCGCAGGCATACGGCAGGCACTCGGTGCCGTCGCTGCGGTTGAGGATCGCGGTCACGAGCAGGTGCCGGGAACTCGGATGCCAGCTCGGCCGCACCCAGCGCTGGTCCGGATCCAGCGCCAGACGCCGCGCCTCGCTGCCGTCGGGCTTGGCCAGATAGACCGACTCCAGTCCGTCGCGGTTGGAGCCGAAGGCAAGCCAGCGGCCGTCCGGCGAAAAGCTGGGCTGGTTGTTGTAGCGCTGCGACTGGGTGATCGGCACCGGTTTCGTGGCCGGATCGCGCAGGTCGGCACGCCAGAGATTGGCCTGGTAGTCGGCGACCTCGTACAGCAGCCCGCCGTCGCTGGCCACGTCGGGATAGCGCGCGCCGCGCGCGCCGATGAATTCCAGCGCGCCGGTGGCGGCGTCGGCACGATACAGCGCGCGGTAGCCGAACAGATCGCCGGCCAGCACCACGGCGGTATCGCCGGGCAGCCAGGCCGCGCCGTAGAGCATGCCGACGGCCTCGACCAGCACGCGGGCGCGCGCCGGCGCGGCGACCGGCAGCAGCCACAGGCGCTGCTGGCTGTGCTGGCCGCGCGTGAAGACGAGCTGGCTGGCGTCGGCCGAGAAGCGCGGGTTCTGGTCGATCAGCGCCTGTTCGCCGGGGTCGGTCAGCGTGCGCACGCTGCCGTCGCGGCGGTCGAGCAGGGCCAGGCCGGTGCGGCCGGCCGCGGTGGTCCGGGCGAACGCGATCAGGCGGCCGTCGGGCGAGGCGTCGATGCGGCTGGTCGCCGGCGGCGGCGCGCATTCGCCGATGCGGCGCGACTGCTGTTCGATGAGCTTCTGTTCGTGCAGCTCGCAGGAATTGGCCGTATAGCGCACGAACACGACGGCGCTGTCGTCGTCGACGAACACCGGCGACATGTCCCAGGCGCTGCCGTCGCTGAGCGCATGGCGCGAGCCGCCGTCGCGCGAGGCGATCCAGATCCGCGCCAGGTCCAGCGTCTCGGCCGAGGTCGACCAGGCCAGCCAGCGGCCGTCGCGCGAGAAGCGTCCGCTCTGGTCGAAGCCGGGTTCGACCACGAGCGGCCGCGCGCGGTCCACACGCGTGCGCAGGTCGCTGACGGTCTGCTGCGCGCCGGGCGGCTGCGGCAGCATCCAGGTCAGCAGCGCGACGAGGACGACGACGACGGCGCCGACGACGATGCCGGCGATCTGCGTGCGCCGGCGCGTGCCGGCGTCGGTCAGCGGCAGGCCGCTGGCGTCGAGCAGGGTTGCCAGACGTGCCGGTAGCGGCGCGGGCGGATCGACCGCGGCCGGTACCGCGGCGGCGTCAGCGGGCCCGGCGTCATCCGCGGCGGCGTGCGACGGCACGATGGTTTCCTCGGGTGCGGGCCGGGCGATCAGGCGATAGCCCAGTCGCGGCACGGTCTCGATGTAGCGTGGCGCGCGCGGATCGTCGGCGAGCAGCTGGCGCAGTTCGGCGATCGCGCGCGACAGCGCCTCGTCGTTGACGTAGCGGCCTTCCCAGACGTCGCCCAGCAGCTGCTCGCGGCGCAGCAGGGTGTCCGGTTCGCGCGCGAGCCGCAGCAGCAGTTGCATCTGGCGCGGCTGCAGGCGCACGCGTCCGCTGGCCGCGACCAGTTCGTGATTGGTCGCGTCGACCAGCCAGTCGCCGAGGCGAAACCGCGCCGGCGTGGCCGGACCGGCCGCGGAGGAAGCGCCGGCCGTCATGCGCAAGTCGTTGATCCGCCGGCGCCGGGAGTTCGCGCACGGATCGCGAACGGTTGGCGCAGGAAGGCCGGCGCGGCGGCGATCCAGCCTGTGTTCTCCCGCTCATGCCTGGAGATCCTGCATGCATCGCACACGGAATGGATGGCTACGTGGTCTGGTCCTGCTTTCACTCGGTCTCTCCCTGCACGCCGTCCAGGCGGCGTCCTGCGACGAGGTCCGCGTGCTCGTCAGCGGCTACTACAGCAATGTGCATGTCTATGATGCCTGTACGGGTGCGTTCCTGCGCAACCTCGACGAGGACGGACGCATCCGCGGGCCCCAGGCGGTCAAGCTCGGCCCCGACGGGCGGCTCTGGGTCGTCAGCGAGGACGCGAGCACCCTCCTGCGCTACGACGCCGGCACGCTGGCCTACGTCGACACCTTCGCCCGCGTCCCGCCCGGCTGGGGCATGACCGGTGTGGCGTTCAGCGGCGACAGTGCCTATGTCGGCAGCTATGCGACCGGCGCGCTGCGCCGCTTCGACCTGGCCAGCGGCGAGGCCGAAAACCTGCCGCTGGCCGGCAGCGCGCTGCTGCGCGGCCCCGACAACGGTCTGATGACCGCACCCGACGGCGCGCTGTACATCCCTGGCTACGACAGCGACAACGTCGTGCGTTTCGATCCGCAGAGCCGCAGCTATGCGCCGTTCGTCGCACCGCGCGACAACGGCCTGCGCGCGGCGCGCGGCCTGCTGCTGAATCCGGCCGGCGACCGGCTCTACGTCAGCGGCGAGCGCTCCGGCCGGATCCTGCGCTACCGCTTCCCGGGCGGCGGGCTGGATACCGTGCTGACCACGACGATCGGCACGCCTACCGGCCTGGCCTGGCATCCGGACGGTTCCCTGCTCGTCGCCGGCAACGGCGCGCACGGCGCCGGCGTGCTCAAGGTCGACGCGGCGACCGGCGAGGAGAAGTCGCTGCTGATCCCGGTCGGTTCCGGCGGCCTGTCGGGGCCGACCTACGTCGCCGTAGTTCCGAAGCCGCAGGCAACGGCCGAGACGCCGGACCCGGCCCGCATAGGCTCGCAGTACTGGCTGACCGCGCTGGGCCGGCTGCAGGGCAGCCAGGTCGAGCTCGAGGCGAATACGGCGCTCGGCGCCGCGTTCGGCGCGCAGTTCGACGCGACCCAGGTGCGCAAGCCGCGCTGGGGCAGCCTGCGCCTGAATTTCCTGAGCTGCACCGAGGCGGAGCTGAGCTGGAGCTCCCACGGCGAGAACAGCGCGCGTTTCGGCGACGGCGGCTACCGCATCGAGCGCATGCTGATCACGCCGGCCGTGAACGACTGCCGGCGCACCGGCATCAATGGCGCGCCGAACACGAACTGGCTGCAGGGCGCCTGGTACGGCGGCCCGTCGCGCGACGGGGAGGGGTTCATGCTCGATACGGATGGCAACGGCCTGGTCTTCCTGACCTGGTTCACCTATCGACCCGCGCAATAGCTCACTCCAGCGACGTGGCCGCGGACCGGTTCCGTGGCCTTGGCGCCCGGTCCTGGCCGGGCGCTTTTTTCGTGGACACGGCCCGGCGATGCCGCCGGCCGGGGCCGATTTGCCGCCGCGGGCCGAAAACCGTACCATTTCGGTCTACTTTCGGGCCGCGGCCATGCTACGCGTCAGCAAACTCACCGATTACGCGACCGTCGTCATGAGCGTGCTCGCCGAAGCCGGCAGCGAGGTGCTCAGCGCCCAGGTGCTGGCCGAGCGGGCGCGACTGGAAATTCCCACGGTCTCCAAGCTGCTCAAGCAGCTCGTGCATTCGGGCCTCGTCGAGTCCTTCCGCGGCGTCAACGGCGGCTACCGTCTGGCGCGCGAACCCGCCGCGATCTCCGTCGCCGAAATCGTCGTCGCGATGGAAGGGCCGATCGGCATGACCGAATGCAGCGTCACCAGCGGGCTCTGCGATCACGAGAACCACTGCGGCGTGCGCGGCAACTGGCAGCGCATCAACCAGGCGATCGCCGAAGCCCTGGCCAGCGTCACCCTGGCCGACATGATGAAACCGCCGGGGCCGAAGCGGCCCGTCCCGACGCCGCTGCGCGTCGCCCTGGCATGAACGATCTCTAGGCAGCCCACATGGCCACCGAACGCAACGACATCGAAAACGCGCTGAACCGGCGCTACGAAGCCGGTTTCGTGACGGACATCGAAACCGAATACCTGCCGCCCGGCCTGTCCGAGGACGTGATCCGCCAGCTCTCGGCCAAGAAGAACGAGCCGCAGTGGATGACCGACTGGCGCCTCAAGGCTTATCGCCACTGGCTGACCATGCCGGTGCCGGAATGGGCCAAGCTCCGGATCGGCCCGATCGACTTCCAGGCGATCAGCTACTACGCGGCACCGAAAGCGCGGCCGAAGTCATTGGACGACGTCGATCCGAAACTGCTCGAAACCTACGACAAGCTCGGCGTGCCGCTGCACGAACGCGCCAAGCTCGCCGGTGTGGCGGTCGACGCGGTGTTCGACTCGGTCTCGGTCGGCACGACCTTCCGCAAGGAACTGGCCGAAGCCGGCGTGATCTTCTGCTCCATGTCCGAGGCGATCCGCGAGCATGCGGAGCTCGTGCAGCAGTATCTCGGTTCGGTCGTGCCGGTCGGCGACAACTACTTCGCCGCGCTCAACAGCGCCGTGTTCTCCGACGGCTCGTTCGTGTTCATCCCCAAGGGCGTGCGCTGCCCGATGGAGCTCAGCACGTATTTCCGCATCAACGCGATGAACACCGGCCAGTTCGAGCGCACCCTCATCGTCGCCGAGGACGCCAGCTACGTCAGCTATCTCGAAGGCTGCACGGCGCCGCAGCGCGACGAGAACCAGCTGCATGCGGCCGTCGTGGAGCTGGTCGCGCTGGCCGACGCGCAGATCAAGTATTCGACCGTGCAGAACTGGTATCCCGGCGACGAGAACGGCGTCGGCGGCATCTACAACTTCGTGACCAAGCGCGGCGACTGCCGCGGCGCGCGTTCGAAGATCTCCTGGACCCAGGTCGAGACCGGCTCGGCCATCACCTGGAAATACCCGAGCTGCGTGCTGCGCGGCGACGACTCCACCGGCGAGTTCTATTCGGTCGCGCTGACCCACCACGCGCAGCAGGCCGACACCGGCACCAAGATGATCCACATCGGACGCAACACCAAGTCCAAGATCATCAGCAAGGGCATCAGCGCCGGTCGCGGCCAGAACAGCTACCGCGGCCTGGTCAAGGTGGAAAAGAGCGCCGAGGGCGCGCGCAACTACACCCAGTGCGATTCGCTGCTGATCGGCAAGAAATGCGGCGCGCACACCTTCCCGTACATCGAGGTCAAGCATCCCAGAGCGATCGTCGAGCACGAGGCGACCACCTCCAAGATCTCCGACGACCAGCTGTTCTACTGCCGCTCGCGCGGCCTCGGCGAAGAGGACGCGGTGTCGATGATCGTCGACGGCTTCTGCAAGCAGGTGTTCAAGGAGCTGCCGATGGAATTCGCCGTGGAGGCCAAGAAACTGCTCGAAGTGTCGCTGGAAGGCGCGGTCGGCTGAGGCGCCTGCGCCCGCCGGTCTTTTGAAACCAGAGCCGCGTCGCACGCGGTCTTGCGGAAACCGAACATGCTGAAAATCGAAAACCTCCACGTCCGCGTCGCCGGCAAGGAAATCCTCAAGGGCCTGAACCTCACGGTGAAGCCCGGCGAAGTGCACGCGATCATGGGCCCGAACGGCGCCGGCAAGTCGACCCTGGGCAACGTGCTGGCCGGCCGCGAGGGCTACGAGATCACCGCCGGCACGGTCGATTTCGGCGACAAGGACCTGCTCCAGCTCGAACCCGAGGAGCGCGCCGCCGAAGGCCTGTTCCTCGCGTTCCAGTACCCGGTCGAAATCCCCGGAGTCAACAACACCTATTTCCTCAAGGCCGCGCTGAACGCGCAGCGCAAGTACCGCGGCGAGAGCGAGCTCGACTCGATGCAGTTCCTCAAGCTCGTGCGCGAGAAGCTGCGCGTGCTGCACATCTCCGACGAACTGCTGCACCGCGCGGTCAACGCCGGTTTCTCCGGCGGCGAGAAGAAGCGCAACGAGATTTTCCAGATGGCGCTGCTGGAGCCGCGTCTGGCGATACTCGACGAGACCGACTCGGGTCTCGATATCGACGCGCTGAAGATGGTCGCCGAAGGCGTCAACCACATGCGCAGCGCCGATCGCGCGTTCATCGTCATCACGCACTACCAGCGCCTGCTCGACTACATCGTGCCCGATCAGGTACACGTGCTGGCCGAGGGCCGCATTGTCGAGAGCGGCGACAAGACGCTGGCGCTCAAGCTCGAGGAACATGGCTACGCCTGGATCGAGCAGCGCCGCCTGCCGGAGCATTCCGCCGTATGAGCGCAACGCTGCTGCAAAGCCTCGAGCAGGCCTACGCGCAGCTGCCGCCGGCGGCCATGCAGGCCGGCAGGCTCGGCGAGGCGCGCCGCGCGAGCCTCGCCGCCGCGCTGGCCGACGGCCTGCCCGGCGCGCGCGCCGAACGCTGGCGGCATACCTCGCTGCGCGCGCTGGAACGGCGCGCGTTCTCGCCGCTGCCGGCGACGGCGACGGTCGATCCGGCCGTGCTCGCCGCAATACCGGCGCCGCGCATCGTGTTCGTCAACGGCGTGTTCGCGCCGCAGCTGTCGCAGCTGAAGGATCTGCCCGAGGGCGTGAGCCTGCAGCCGCTGTCGCAGGCGCTACAGCAGGGCGACGTGCGCGAGGTCGAATTCCTCGCACGCCGTTTCGACGCGGCCGACGAGACCTTCGCGCGGCTCAACGCCGCATTCGCGCTGGACGGTCTGCTGCTGCGCGTCGCAGCCGGCGTGCACTGCACGCAGCCGGTCGCGCTGGTCATGCTCGGCGCCGCAGCCGGCGGCGACCATGCCGTGCACCTGCGCCATTGCGTCGAGCTCGGCGAAGACGCCCGCCTGACGTTCTGCGAATACCAGCTCGCCGCTTCGCCGCAGGCGCATCTGCTCAACAGCTTCGCGCATCTGCACCTGCGCCGCGGCGCGCGGCTGGATCACGTGCGCGTGCAGGGCGAGGACGCCGGCGCGACCGTCATGACGCGTTCCGATGCGGTGCTCGGCAGTGAAGCCGACTATCGCCGTACCGATCTGGAGCTCGGCGCGGGCCTGTCGCGGCATGAACTCAATGTCTCGCTGTTCGGCCAGCACGCGCGCGTCGCCGCCGCCGGCGTGCTGCTCGCCGACGGGCGCCGCCATCTCGACACGCGCCTGAACATCGATCACGTCGCGCGCGACACGGCCTGCGACCTCACCTGGCGCGGACTCGGCGCCGATCGCGGCCGCGTCGTGTTCCACGGCGGCATCCTGATCCGCGCCGGCGCCGACGGTACGGCGGCGCAGCTGTCGAACAAGAACCTGCTGCTGTCGGCGAATGCCGAGATCGACACCCAGCCCGTGCTCGAGATCCATGCCGACGAAGTGCAGGCCGCCCACGGCGCGACCGTCGGCCAGCTCGACGACACCGCGCTGTTCTATCTGCGCTCGCGCGGCCTGCCCGAATCCGTCGCGCGCACGCTGCTGACACGCGCTTTCTGCCGCGTCGTGCTCGACGGCATAGCCGACGCCGGCGTGCGCGAACGCACCGATGGGCTGCTCGATGCCCGTCTGCCGCAGGTGGCCGCATGAACGCCGCATTCGATCCGCTGCGCTATCGCGCCGACTTCCCGCTGCTGGCTCGCAAGGTCCATGGCAAGCCGCTGATCTACTTCGACAACGCGAACACGGCGCAGAAGCCGCAGACGGTGATCGACGCGGTCGACGGCTATTACCGCGACTACGCCGCCAACGTCGCGCGCGCCGTGCACACCCTCGGCGAGCAGGCCACCGCCGCCTACGAAGGCGCGCGCGACAAGCTCGCCGCGTTTCTCAATGCCGGCGGCCGCGACCAGCTCGTGCTGACGAGCGGCACGACCCAGGCGATCAATCTCGTCGCCTACAGCTATGCACTGCCGCGGCTGCAGCCCGGTGACGAGATCCTCGTCACGCAGATGGAGCACCACGCCAACATCGTGCCGTGGCAGCTCGTCGCTGCGCGTACGGGCGCCACGGTCAAGGCCGCGCCGATCGACGCCGACGGCGTGCTGCTGCTCGACCGCTTCGAGGCGATGCTGACGCCCCGGGTCAGGCTCGCCGGCGTCGCACACGTGTCCAACGTGATCGGCACGGTCAACCCGGTCGCCGAAATCGCCAGGCTGTGCCGTGCGCGCGGCATTCCGCTGCTCGTCGACGGCTCGCAGGCCTGTCCGCACCAGCGCGTCGACGTGCAGGCCATCGGCTGCGACTTCTACGCGATGACCGGCCACAAGCTGTTCGGCCCCACCGGCACCGGCGCGCTGTGGGCGCGACGCGAGCATCTGCAGGCCATGCCGCCGTTCTTCGGCGGCGGCGAGATGATCCGCACGGTCAGCTTCGACGGCACCGTATTCGCCGATCCGCCGCACAAGTTCGAAGCCGGCACGCCGAACATCGCCGGCTTCATCGGCCTGGGCGCAGCCATCGACTACGTGCAGCGCGTCGGCCTCGAGCGCATCCAGGCCTACGAGGCCGAACTGCTGGCCTATGCGACCGCGGCGTTGCAGAGCGTGCCGGGCCTGCGCCTGTTCGGCCGCGCGCCGCACAAGGCCGCCGTGCTGTCGTTCCTGATCGAAGGCGTGCATGCGCACGACGTGGCGACCTTGCTCGACCACGAAGGCGTGGCCGTGCGTTCGGGCCATCACTGCGCCCATCCGCTGATGCAATTCTTCGGCGTGCCCGCCACGGCGCGCGCGTCGCTGTCGTTCTACAACACGCGCGAGGAAGTCGACGCCTTCGTGCGCGCGCTGGACAAGGTCCGCCGCCTGCTGGCCTGACGTGAACACGCTCTATCGCGACATCGTGCTCGATCACCATCGTGCGCCGCGGCGCCACGGCGCGCTGGCGGCGCCGTCGCATGCCTGCGACGGCGTCAATGCGCTTTGCGGCGACTCGCTGCGCCTGGAACTGCGCGTCGAGCACGGCCGCATCGTCGACTACCGTTTCCGCGGCGAGTGCTGCGCGATCACGACCGCGACGGCTTCGCTGCTCGGCGAGCGCGTGCAGGGTCTGGCGGTCGAGTCGATAGCTCCGTTGCAGCAGGCGTTCGCCGAACTGATCGCCGGCGGCGCGGCCGATCCGGCGCTCGGCGACCTCGCTGCGCTGGCCGAACTCGCGCGCTATCCTGCGCGGCGCAAATGTGCGCTGCTGCCCTGGGCCGCCCTGTCCGGCGCACTGGCCGGCGCGGACCGCACCACTACCGAGAAGGACGCCTCATGAATGCCGTAGCCGAGCAGGCTCCCGTCACGTTCCGCGCGGCCACCACCGCCGACCTGCAGGCCATCGTCGCGCTCGTCGAATCCGCCTACCGCGGCGACGCGAGCAAGCAGGGCTGGACCACGGAAGCCGACTTCCTCGACGGCCAGCGCACCGATCCCGCGTCGGTGGCTGAGCTGATCGGCCGCGGCCATAGCCGCGTGCTGCTGGCCGAGCGCGACGGCGCGCTGCTGTGCTGCTGCCACATCGAGCGACTGTCGCAGGACGGCCGCGCGATCGGCTACTTCGGCATGTTCGCCGTCGATCCCACGCAGCAGGGCAGCGGCGTCGGCCGCTTCGTGCTGGCCGAGGCCGAGCGCATCGCGCGCGAGGAATGGGGCTGCGACGAGATGCAGATGACCGTCATCACGATACGCGACAGCCTGATCGCCTGGTACGAGCGCCGCGGCTATGCGCGCACCGGCGTGCTCAAGCCGTTTCCGTACGGCGACGCGCGCTTCGGCATTCCCAAGCGCGACGACCTGCAGTTCGAAGTGCTGGCCAAGACCCTCTGAGCGCCGCGCGCATGAACGTTTCCTGGATCCGCGTCTGCGCCACGGCCGAGCTGCTGCCCGGCGAATACCGCATCGCCTGGGACGGCGACGTCGCGATCGCCGTGTTCAACATCGACGGCGAGCTGTATGCGGTCGAGGATGTCTGCACGCATGACGGCGGCGAACTGGCCGGCGGCCCGGTCGACGGCTATGCGATCGAATGCGTGCGTCACGGCGCGCGCTTCGACCTGCGTACCGGCGCCGTGCTCTGTCCGCCGGCCTACGAGCCGATCGCGAAATTCCCGGTCAAGGTCGAAGCCGGCGCGGTGTTCACGCGGGACGATCGCTGGGATTGAAACGTGTAAGGTTGCGGCGAGCGTAGCGAACCGCAACGTCGTGCTGCTTCCGCTGCGAAAGGCCGTTGTCAAAGCCATCGGCGAGGCGTGCGGGGTCTCCTTCGGTGGCGGTTCCTTGCAGGCCGCATACCTCGAAGTTGCGGTTCGCTGCGCTCGCCGCAATCTGCGTCGCATTGGTCCTGATTGAGACTGATTCTCATTTGTGCTGTAATCCGGGCCCCTGCGCCGATGCCCGGCGCGTCAGCGACCGCCGGCATTCCGATCTCCATGGCCCACGATCCGCAACGCCGCGCCGGGTGGCTCAAGACGCTGCATCAGTGGCACTGGATCTCCTCGGCGGTCTGCCTGATCGGGCTGATCCTGTTTGCGTTCACCGGCATCACCCTGAACCATGCGAGCCAGATCGGCGCGACGCCGGTCGTCAGCAATCGCCAGGCGACCTTGCCGGCGCCGTTGCGCGAGGTGCTGGCCGCGCGCGGCGGCGAGGGCCGCCGGCCGGTCGACGCCGAGCTCGCGCGCTGGTTCGCCGATGCGCTCGACGTGCAGGTCGCCGGCGCCGAGGCCGAATGGAGCGCGAGCGAAATCTATCTGTCGTTGCCGCGCGCCGGCGGCGACGCCTGGGCCAGCGTCGATCTGGCCGGCGGCGCGGTCGAGTACGAGCGCACCGACCGCGGCTGGATCGCCTGGCTCAACGACCTGCACAAGGGCCGCAACACCGGCCCGGCCTGGACCTGGTTCATCGACGTATTCGCGCTGGCCTGTCTGGTGTTCGCGGTCACCGGCCTGCTGCTGCTGCAGCTGCACGCGCCGCGGCGGCCGGCGACCTGGCCGACCGTCGTGCTGGGTCTGGTGATTCCGCTGCTGCTCATCCTGCTGTTCATTCATTGACGAGGTAGTCATGCATCTGCGACAGAAACTCTTCGCCGCCCTGGCCGTGCTGAGCGCCGGCGGTGCCGACGCCGCGGGCCTGAACGTCGGCGTCGAAATTCCCAAACTCGATGTCGCCGAGTACCACCGGCCCTATGTCGCGGTCTGGGTCGAGCGGCCGGACAACAGCGTCGCGACGAACCTGGCCGTCTGGTACCAGCAGAAGGGCGGCAAGGACGCAGCTACCGGCAAGCAGGAGCAGGGCACGAAATGGCTGGCGGACCTGCGTCAGTGGTGGCGCCGCAGCGGCCGCAGCGCGAGCCTGCCGATCGACGGCGTCAGCGGCGCGACGCGCCCGGCCGGCATGCACACCTTGAATTTCGACGACAGGCAGCCGCAGCTCGCCGCGCTCAAGCCCGGCAAATACGCGCTGGTCGTGGAAGCCGCGCGCGAAGTCGGCGGTCGCGAACTCGTGCGTATTCCGTTCGACTGGCCGCCGGCCCAGGCACAGCACGCCGACGCGAAAGGCGAGGTGGAAATCGGCCGCGTGTCGGTCGATCTGGCGCCGTGAGGACGGCGGCGGTCCGCATCGCCGGTGCGTCCTGAGCGCCTTGCGGCCGCAGCAACCCAACTCTCGCAACCGGCGCCGCCGCAGGGCCGCGCCGCACTGAACCGATACGGAGGTACCGATGAAAGCGCTGCGTCCTCTCGCTGTACTCGCCCTGAGCCTGTTCGCCGCCGCCGCGGCCCAGGCGCACAAGTCCTGGCTGCTGCCGTCGGCCACGGTGCTGACCCAGGACCAGTGGATCACGGTCGATGCGGCCGTCTCCAACGACCTGTTCTACTTCAACCACGTGCCGCTGCGCCTGGACAACCTGGAAATCACCGCGCCGGACGGCAGCACGGTGCAGGCGGAAAATCCGTTCACCGGCAAGTTCCGCTCCAGCTTCGACCTGCATCTGGCCAAGCCCGGCACCTACAGGCTCGCGCTGGTCAACAGCGGTCTGTTCGCGAGCTATGAGCTCAACGGCGAGAAGAAGCGCTGGCGCGGCAAGGCCGAGGACATGGCCAGGGAAATTCCGGCCGACGCGAAGAACGTCGAGATCACCCAGTCGGCCGGCCGCGTCGAAACGTTCGCGACCGCCGGCGCGCCGAACGAGACCGCGCTGAAGGCCACCGGCAAGGGGCTGGAGCTCGTGCCGCTGACGCATCCGAACGATCTGTTCGCGGGCGAGGCCGCCAGGTTCCGCTTCACGCTCGACGGCAAGCCGGCCGCGGATCTGGCCGTGGAGATCGTTCCGGGCGGCAGCCGCTGGCGCAATGCGCAGAACGAGATCGCGCTGAAGACCGACAGGAACGGCGAGATCAGCGTGACCTGGCCGGCAGCGGGCATGTACTGGCTGGAGACGGGCCTGCAGGACAAGAATGTCACGCTGCCCAAAGCGACCTCGCGGCGCGCGAGCTATGTCGCGACGTTCGAGGTCCTGGCGCAGTAAGCATGCCGCGTCGTCGTCGCCGCAACGCCGGCATCGGAGCCGGCGCATGAATGCCGCGGCGCTCGCGCGCCGCGTGCTGCCGCGCGGTCTGCTGCGCTGGCCCGTGCGTGCCTGGAACGGCAGCAGCATGGGCACGACCTGGTCGGTCAAGGTCTGCGCGCGCCGGCGGCCCGAGGCTGCGCGCGTGCAGACGGCGATCGACGCGGCGCTGGACGGCGTCGATCGGCAGATGAGCACCTGGCGCGCCGATTCGGATCTGAACCGCTACAACCGCACCGCCGCGCCAGGCTGGGTCGAACTGCCGGACGATTGCTACCTCGTCGTCGCCACGGCGCTCGACGTCGCTGCGCAGACCGACGGCGCCTACGATCCGACCGTAGGCCCGCTGGTCAATCTCTGGGGCTTCGGCCCCGATGGCCGCCGCGTTGCTCCACCGGACGCCGCCGCGATCGCGCACGCGCGTGCCGGCTGCGGCTGGCAGCGGCTGCGCTGCGATGTCGCGCGGCGCGCGGTCTGGCAGCCCGGCGGCGCGCAGCTGGATCTGTCGGCCATCGCCAAGGGCTTCGCCGTCGATCAGGTCTGCGCGCAATTGCATGCGCTGGACATCCACGACTATCTCGTCGAGGTCGGCGGCGAGCTGCGCGCGCAGGGCCGCCGCGGCGACGGCCGGCCCTGGTACGTCGCGATCGAAGCACCCGACGACGACAGCGCGGCCCTGCCGCTTGTCGGCGTGCTGAGCGACGGCGCGATCGCGACCTCGGGCGACTATCTGCGCTATTTCGAGAGCGCCGGCCAGCGCTATTCGCACACCATAGACCCGCGCACGGCCGAGCCCGTGCGTCATGCGCTGGCGTCGGTCAGCGTGCTGCACGAACAGGCCATGCTCGCCGACGCCTATGCGACGGCGTTCAGCGTGCTCGGCGCAGACGACGGCCTGGCGTTCGCGCAGCGTCACGGCATCGCCGCTCGCTTCGTCAGTCGCGCGGCACAGGGATTGGCCAGCGCCGAGTCCAGCGCGTTCGCGCGCTTCCGTCGCGCATGAGCGAGGTCGCGCAGCGGCTGCGCGCCGCGGCCGGGCAGGCGCTGGCGCTGCTCGCGCTTGCAGCTGCAGCCTTGATGGCCGCGTGCTGGCAGCGCGCGCCGCTGACCTGGCCGACGGCGGATGCGTCACGCGTCGGTGCAGCGGCCGCAGTGCTCGCCGCGTTCGTCGCGTTGTGTTTTCTGCAGGTCTGGCGTCGGCGCCGCGTTGCGCCGGAGATCGCCGCGTCGGCGGCCGGCGACGCCGTGCTCGTCGCCTATGCGAGCCAGACCGGCACGGCCGAAGATCTCGCGCGACGCACCTGGCGGGCACTCGTCGATGCCGGCTGCACCGCGCGCCTCGTCGCATTCGATGCGCTCGATGCGGCAACCTTGCGCGCCGCGCCGCGCGCGCTGTTCGTGGTCAGCACCAGCGGCGAAGGCGACGCGCCGGACATGGCTGCCGGCTTCGTGCGCCGCGTGCTCGGGCAATCGCTGCCGCTGCCGGATTTGCACTACGGCGTGCTCGCGCTCGGCGACAGCGAGTACGCGGATTTCTGCGGCTTCGGCCGCCGCCTCGATGCCTGGCTGCGCCGGCAGGGCGCGCAGGCGCTGTTCGACCGCGTCGACGTGGACAATGCCGATCCCGGCACCTTGCGCCACTGGCAGCATCAGCTCGGCGTGATCGCCGGCAGCACCGAAACGCCCGACTGGTCGCCGCCGCGCTACGCGCCCTGGCGTCTCGTCGCGCGCCGTCTGCTCAATCCCGACAGTCTCGGCGGTCCCTGCTACCTGCTGCGCCTGCAGGCGCCGGCCGGCGAAACGCCCGACTGGCAGGCCGGCGACGTCGCCGAGATCGGCCCGCGCCATGGCGCCGACGCGGTTGCCGCGCTGCTGCTTCGCTGCGGCATAGCCGGCGAGCAGCGCGGCGCCGACGGCGAGCGTTTCGCCGATGTGCTCGCGCGCCGGCAATGGCCCGACGGCGGGCCGGAACCGGGCACCGATGTCGGCGCCTGGCTCGCTGCGCTGCCCGCGCTGGCGCATCGCGAATACTCCATCGCCTCGATCCCGGCCGACGGCGCCGTCGAACTGCTCGTGCGCCAATGGCGCCGCGCCGACGGCAGTCTGGGTCTGGGGTCGGGCTGGCTTACGGCGCAAGCGGCGCTCGGCGCGGCCATCGACCTGCGTCTGCGCCGCAACCGCCAGTTCCATGCGCCGGCCGTCGAAGCGCCGCTCGTCCTCGTCGGCAACGGCACCGGCATCGCCGGCCTGCGCGCGCTGCTGCGCGAGCGTGCCGCCGCCGGCACCGGCGCCACGCGCAACTGGCTGCTGTTCGGCGAACGCCAGCGCGAGCGGGACTTCTTCTTCGCCGACGAGATCGCCGCCTGGCAGCGCAGCGGTCTGCTCGAACGCGTCGATCTCGCGTTCTCGCGCGACCAGGCCGAGCGTGTCTACGTGCAACGGCGCCTGCGCGACGCCGCCGACGCGCTGCGCGAATGGATCGCGGCGGGCGCCTGCGTCTATGTCTGCGGCAGCCTGCAGGGCATGGCGCCGGCCGTCGATCACGAATTGCGCGCCGCACTCGGCAGCGATGCGGTCGACGCGCTGATCGACGCGGGCCGCTACCGGCGCGACGTGTACTGAGCGCAGTTCCGTTCGTACCCCGCGCGGCCGATCGGGACGCAGCAGGACAGATCTGACATTCGTGCCGGCAGGCCCGGTCGGCTGGCGCAGTCCGAGGCCGCAACGGCCTCAGGACGTACGCGAATTCGGTTGCGAGAATTATTGCGAATCATTCTCGTTCACTGTTAACCTTGCGTGATCGCTGGCCGTCGGCGCCGGGTGCGCAGGCGGCTCGCCAGGGGAATTCGATTCCGCCACGCCTACGCGATACCGCCGGCGCGCCGTTACGGGCGAGCCGAATCCTCTTGTCCCGCCGAAAGAATCAGGGAAGCCTCATGTCGAATTCCTCCCGCTACATCCGTTCCGCTGCCGCCACGCCGCCGCGCCTGCTGACGACCGCTCTGGGCCTGGCGCTGGTCTCGGCGACGGCGCCGGTGCTGGCCGATGTGACCAGCGATCCCGTCTCGGCCGAATCGCCGCAGACGCCGGATGGCGCCGGCGGCCGCCGCGGCCGCGAAGAAACCAAGCTGGACGCGGTCGACGTGCAGGGCGTCGCGACGAAGGAAGCGACTTCACCCAAGTACACGGCGCCGCTGCGCGACACGCCGCAGACCATCGAGGTCGTGCCGCAGGAAATCATGGCGCAGCAGAATCTGCTGTCCCTGCGCGACGTGCTGTCCACCTTGCCCGGCATCACCTTCGGCGCCGGCGAAGGCGGCGGCGGTTTCGGCGACAGCATCAACCTGCGCGGCTTCGCCGCGAGCAACGACATACAAGTGGACGGCGTCCGTGACAGCGCGCAGTACTCGCGCACCGACACGTTCAATCTCGAACAGATCGAAGTCGTCAACGGCGCGAACTCGGTGTATTCCGGCGCCGGCTCGGTCGGCGGCACGATCAATCTGGTTTCCAAGGCCGCGCGCCAGGGCGATTTCAATCATCTTTCCGCGGGCGTCGGCACCGACGCCTACGCCCGCGTCACCCTGGACAGCAACCGCATGATCGGCGAGTCCATGGCCGTGCGCGTGAACCTCATGGGGCACCGCAACGACGTGCCCGGCCGCGACGTGGAGCAGATGAAGCGCTGGGGTTTCGCGCCGTCGATCGCATTCGGTCTCGGCAGCGACACGACGTTCACCCTGAGCTACCTGCACCAGTACGACGACAACACGCCGCAATACGGCGTGCCGTATTTCTTCGCCGGCGATCGCGGCTTCGCGCTGCCGGGCCTGGATACCGGCACGTATTACGGCTATCGCAACGTCGACACGCAGGAAATCGAAGTCGATTCGTTCACCGGCGTGCTCAGTCACGTATTCAGCGACAGCCTGAGCCTGCGCAACTTCACGCGCGTGCAGGAAGTGAAGCAGCTGACCATCGTCGATCCGCCGCAGGGCACGTACTGCCTCGCGAACAACCGCACGCCGATCGGCGGCAGCTGTTCGGTCACTTCAACGCCGGTCGCCGGCCAGCCGCCGGTCACCATCGTCGTTCCGGTCGACACCTGGATGCCCAGCGGTCCGCGCGGCAACGTGCGCGACACGACCAACCGCATGCTCGTGAACCAGACCGACCTGACCGCGAATTTCGCGACCGGCGCGATCGCTCACACCCTGGTCGGCGGCTTCTCGCTGATGCACGAGTCCTACACCCTGGACGGCAGCAGCGAGTTCCGCAACGCCGACGGCAGCAATCCCTACCTCGCGCCGGGCCATCTGCCGTTCACCGATCCGTTCAATCCGGACACCTGGTATACGGGCCCGCGCAACCGCACCCTGACGAGCAAGATCGACGGCGAACTCGACAACGCGGCGGTCTACGCATTCGACACCCTGAAGTTCAGCCCGCGCTGGGAAGCCAACGTCGGCGTGCGCTACGAGCACAACGAAGGCAGCAGCACGACCTACACCGTGTCCACCGCGCCGGGCGCTGCCGGCCCGATCGGCACGATCACCGGCGCCGCCGCGCCGGCCAGGAACAGCGACGATCTGTTCTCCTATCGCGCCGGCCTCGTGTTCAAGCCGGTGGAAGCGGGCAGCATCTATCTGGCCTACGGCAACTCCAAGACGCCGTCCAAGGCCTCGGTCAACGGTTCCTGCACGCGCAACGCCGACCCGACCCTGGGTACCAACAACTGCACGGTCGATCCGGAATTGGCGATCAACTACGAGCTCGGCGTGAAGTGGGAGCTGTTCGATCAGCGCGTCGCGCTGAACGCGGCGATCTTCCGCAACGAGCGCGAGAACTACCGGGTCAACGATCCGAACAATCCGGACAATCCGTCGGGCCAGCAGGCGCTGGACGGCAAGGCCCGCGTCGACGGCGTCATCCTCGGCCTCAGCGGCAACCTGACGCGCAACTGGGCGGTCTACGCCAACTACACCTACCTCGATAGCGAAGTGCTGCAGGGCGTGTCGAACCTGGCCGCCAGCGGCGGCGCCGACTACGCGCGCGGCGACGCGCTGCTGGCCGTGCCCGAACACGCGTTCAACGCCTGGACCACCGTGGACGTGGGCCGCTGGCAGTTCGG
This sequence comes from Lysobacteraceae bacterium SCN 69-320, assembly GCA_001725155.1. GTDB lineage: Bacteria > Pseudomonadota > Gammaproteobacteria > Xanthomonadales > Rhodanobacteraceae > Tahibacter. Next base: position 157,735 of record MEFP01000007.1, read on the forward strand.
CTACGGCGTGAACTACCAGGGCGAGTACTACCTGAACCAGCACAGCGCGACCAACCTCAACGGTCCGCTGGCCAAGGCCGACGACTACTGGGTCCACCGCGCGATGGTCGCCTGGAACGTCAACCGCGACCTGCGCCTGCAGCTCAACGTCAACAACCTGTTCGACAGGGAGTACTTCACGCGCGTACGCACGAGCGCCAGCGGCTGGGCGACGCCGGGCGAGGGCCGCCAGTTCACGCTGCAGGCCAACTACGCGTTCTGAGTTGCGTGGCTGGGCCGCCGCAGGGAAGCGGCGGCGCTTTGCGAAACGACGGCCTGGCGCGAGTCCGGCCGTTCGTTTTGTTTTAGTGAATTGTCAACAAATAGTCATTGCGCCGTGATTGTCCGTCGAGCCGCCGGTTTGATCCGGATCAAGCACGGCGCGGCTCCGATCGCTACCATGAATGCATTCATCTGCCACCGGGCGCCGCCATGCTGCTCCACGTCGCCAACGTACTGACTCCCGAAGAAGTCGCGCACTGCCGCCGCCGTCTCGACACGGCCGACTGGCTGGACGGCCGTCTGACCGCCGGTTACCAGTCCGCCAAGGCCAAGCACAATCTGCAGCTGGCCGACGACAGCCCGGTCGCGCGCGAGCTCGGCGCGCTGATACTCGACAAGCTGCAGCGCCATCCGACCTTCGTCGCCGGCGCGCTGCCGCGGCGCATCTTTCCGCCGCTGTTCAATTGCTATCGCGAAGGCCAGGCCTTCGGCTTCCATGTCGACAATGCCGTGCGCTATCCGCGCACGGGCGACGACCGCAGTCCGCTGCGTACCGATCTGTCGGCGACCCTGTTCCTCAACGATCCCGACGATTACGACGGCGGCGATCTCGTCGTCGAGGACAGTTTCGGCACGCACAGCGTCAAGCTGCCGGCCGGCGACCTGATCCTGTACCCGGCCAGCAGCCTGCATCAGGTGCAGCCGATCACGCGCGGCGAGCGCATCGCCTCGTTCTTCTGGATACAGAGCCTGGTCCGCGACGAAGGCGAGCGCCGCCTGCTGTTCGACCTGGACCTCGCGATCCAGAACCTGACGCCGGTCCAGCCCGAGCATCCGGCGCTGGTGTCGCTGGTCGGCGTCTACCACAACCTGCTGCGGCGCTGGTCGGAAGCCTGAGCTCGCCGCAGTCCGATGCGACGCCTCAGCCCGGCCGCGTCAGCTTGACCAGTACGAGCTCGCCGCCACCGTTCAATACGAGCGGCGCGCCGCCGCTCTGCGCGAAGTCGATCACAAGGGTTTCGCCGGCCTCGATGCGTGGCAGTTCGGCGTGATGGTTGACGACCGCATGGCCCTGGGCGACGTGGACGATCCAGCTCGTCGCGGCGGCCGGGAACAGCAGCTGCGCGCCGACGATGGGCCGCGCAAGCAGCTCGGCCGCATAGCGGCCGCGGCGCACCATGACGTTGAAATCGCGCGTAGGGCCGTCCAGCAGACGGCAGCTGACCGGTGCTTCGCCGGGAAACGCATGCTTCTGGTAGCGCTGGGTCAGCGCCACGGCCGCGTCGTCGCCGATCAGCAGCTCGACGCCGCCGCCGTCGAGCAGCATGAGCTCGCGGTCGATGCCGGGAAAAATGGAAAAATCGCCGTCCTGGGCGATCTCGGCGATCGAAATGCGCCAGTCGAACTCGTCGTCGCCGGCGCTGCGCGCGATTTCGGTCGTGATGCCGCCGCCGTTCTTCCAGGCCATGCGGCGATAGTCGTGGGCGCGCAGTAGGCGCAGCGCAGTCATCGGCGCTCCAGCACGGCGTGCAGCTGCGCGGTCGACGTCGCCAGGCTTTCTTCCCAGCTGAAGCCGACGATGGCCGCGCCGGTGCAGGCGTCGGGGAAGTCCTCGGCCTGGCCCGGCGCGAGCAGATGGCGGTAATCGACAGTCACTTCCGTGCCCGGCGCCAGGTCGCGCAGCGCGAACACGAAGCCCAGATGCCACAGGCCGGTCGGATCGAACGCGTGGTTGATGTAGCACTCGTCCGGCCATTCCGGCGTGACGGTGTAGCGGTCCTCGAACCAGCGCACCGTCGCCGGCAGCAGTTGCGCCGCATCGGGCCGCTGCGCGATCTCGTCGAAGCGGAACACCTCGGGAATCGCGTCGGGCGCGGTGATCAGGCGGCCGCGCGCGACGGGCTCGTCGAGGAACAGCCCCTTGCCGGCGCCCGGGATCAGCGAATCGGCGACGTGGTAGCGCGGCAGTATCATGCCTGCGGCGCCGTGCCGGTCTGTCCGCTGGTGCCGGCCATCAGTAGGTCCGGTCCACGGCGTAGCGCGCCAGCGCATCCAGCGCATCGCGCGCGGCCGAGGCCGGCAGCGCACGCAGGCTGCTGCGCGCCGATTCCGCATAGCCCAGCGCGCGGTCACGCGTGAGCTCCAGCGCGCCGGAGTCGCGGATCGCGGCGATGACGTTGTCGAGCGAATCCAGGCCGCCGGACTCGATCGCGCGGCGCAGGCTCTGCGCCTGCTCCGGCGCGCTGCGCGCGATCGCGTAGATCAGCGGCAGGGTGGGTTTGCCTTCGGCGATGTCGTCGCCGATGTTCTTGCCCAGGGTGCCCGCATCGGACACGTAGTCGAGCAGGTCGTCGGCGATCTGGAACGCATAGCCCAGATCCAGGCCGAAGCGGTACAGCGCGTCTTCCTGTTCCGGCGGCAGGCCGGCCAGCACGGCGCCCAGGCGCGTGGCCGCGCCGAACAGCACGGCGGTCTTGCGTTCGATCACGCGCAGGTAGGCGGTCTCGTCGGTATCCGGGTTGCCGATGTTCAGCAGCTGCAGCACTTCGCCTTCGGCGATCGCGTTGGTCGTGTCGGCGAGGATCTGCATGACGCGCATGCGCTGCAGTTCGACCATGAGCTGGAACGAGCGCGAATAGAGAAAATCGCCGACCAGCACGCTGGCTGCGTTGCCCCACATCGCGTTGGCGGTCTTGCGGCCGCGGCGCAGGTCGGATTCGTCGACGACGTCGTCGTGCAGCAGGGTTGCGGTATGGATGAACTCGATGACCGCGGCCAGCTGCACGTGTTCGTCGCCGCGGTAGCCGGCCGCCCGAGCGGCGAGCAGATGCAGCATGGGGCGCAGCCGCTTGCCACCGCCGCCGACGATATGCGCCGAGATCTGGTTGATCAGCACGACATCGGAGGCCAGGCGGGTGCGGATCAGGGTGTCCACGGCCTGCATGTCGGGCTTGGCGAGAGCCTGGACGGCGGCGAAATCGAGGGTGGCGGACGACGGAGCCGCGGCGGCGCTGGGCATCGGAACGGAAACTCGGGCGGAATTCGGCCGGATTATAGCGACGCCCGGTGCTGCCCGCGGCCACGACCTTGGCCGCAGGCCGGTCTGCGGCGTTTCGCCGCGATCCGGCGCCCGGCGTGTGCGCGGGCAGGCCGGATGAATCCCACCCCGTGGCGGGCGGTGTTCCGAGGAAGGGCGTCGTGCCTGCGTGGTATCGTTCCGTCCCTGAAGGGGCGGCAGGCCCACGCAACAAGGAAAATTTCATGGCACGCGGCATCAACAAAGTCATTCTCGTCGGCAACGTGGGCAAGGATCCCGAGACCCGCTACAGCGCCGGCGGCATGGCCGTCACCACCATCAGCGTGGCCACGTCCGAATCCTGGAAGGACAAGCAGACGGGCGAGCAGAAGGAAAAGACCGAGTGGCACCGGGTCAAATTCTTCGGTCGTCTTGCCGAGATCGCCGGCGAATACCTGAAGAAGGGCAGCCAGGTCTATGTCGAAGGCTCGCTGCGCACCGAGGAATACGAAAAGGACGGCGTCAAGCGCTATTCCACCGACATCGTCGCGGCGGAAATGCAGATGCTCGGCGGTCGTCCGGGCGGCGGCGACATGGAAGGCGGCGGCTCGCGCGGCGGCGGCTACGAAGGCAGCGGTTCCCGCGGTGGCGGTGGCGGTGGCGGCGGTGGTTACGAGCGCGGTCCCGCGCGCGGCCCGCAGTCGGCGCCGCAGCGCAGCGCACCGCAGCCGGTGCAGAACACCGGTTTCGACGACGACGACATTCCGTTCTGAGCCCGGCGCGGCTGGTGTCAGGCAGCCGTGAATCAGGCGGCAGTGAGAAGGTCCGCTTCGCGCGGACCTTTTCTTTTGGCGGCTTCGTTGCGGTGACGGCTGCGCGCGTGGTTCGGGCCGTGCCTGCGCAGCGGCGCGACGACGATGCCGGCGCCCGGGACCGGCATCGCCGATGCGCCAGACTCAAGCCGTGCGCCGGTCCGGTGCCGCGGCGGCACCGCCTGGCGAAAACGATCGGCAACGGCCGGTTCCGGCGGGCGCCGCCGGTCTGATCCGGTCCGGTGCCGCCTGGCGAAAACAAACACGGTGGTGGCCGGCCGGCACGGCGGTGCAGAAACGGGCGCTGCCGCGCGCCGCGCCACGAGGGATGGATGGCGGGAGGGACGAGGATGCGCAGTTCGATCTGGCGCCAGGCCCTGGCGATGTGGCTGGCCGGGTTCGCGGGCGTGGTCGTGGTGGCCGTCGGCGTAGTCCCGGCGCTGCTCGCCGGCAAGCCCTTGCCGCTGCCGGTCTGGGCCGTGTCGCTGATCTCGGCGGTGCAGAGCGGCGGCCTGCTCGCGCTGGCGGTCTGGTCGGGGCTGTCGCTGGCGCCGCGCGTCGGGCTGCGCGCGCCGTTGTTCGAGGCGATCGGCGCTTCGGCGCCGCTGGCAGCGGCGCTGCGCCCGCAATGGCTGGCTGGCCTGCTCGGCGGCCTGGCCGCCGGCGCCGCGCTGAAGATGCTGTCCGCGCTGGCGCCGGCCCAGCTCGCCGCGGCGGCGCCGGCGCTGGACCTGCCGTTGGCCGCACGCCTGCTCTACGGCGGCATCACCGAGGAACTGCTGCTGCGCTGGGGCCTGATGTCGGCGCTGCTGTGGCTGTTCTGGCGCCTGCTGCAGCGCGCGAGCGGCCGGCCGTCGACGGCCGGCGTCGCCGCGGCCATCGTCGCTGCGGCGCTGCTGTTCGGCCTGGGCCATCTGCCCGCGGCCGCGGCGCTGACCGGCGGACTGACCGCGCCTGTCGTCGGCTACGTCATCGGCGCCAATGCCGTATTCGGCGTGCTCGCCGGCTGGCTCTTCTGGCGCTTCGGCCTGGAGGCGGCAATGCTCGCCCATGCGACGGCGCATCTGCTGCTTTACTTCTCCGCCTGAGCCGGCGCCGGCGTCTCTGGCCCGCCGGCGCCGTACGGTCACTGGAAACCGTAGCGGAAGATCCGGTCCGGCAGCGGCCCGGTCGCGTTGCTGATGCGCTGGGCGAGCACGCGGCTGCGCGTCGGGTCGATGCTGCTCAGGTAGGTGCCGACGAACAGCGGCCGGCCGTAGGCGTCCAGATGCAGTTGGCCGGACGCGTCCGGCCCGAGGTCGCCGGTGCCGCCGCTGCCGACGAGGCAGAGCGCGCTGAGGCTGGTCAGGCAGCCGCCGTAGGAGGCTTCGGGCGCCAACGTGGCCGTGAACGCCTGTACCAGGAAATAGTTCGGCCCCGTGTCGCTCTGGCCGGCGGCGATCACGCGCGAGCCGCTCGCGTCGGCGAAGCGCACGTCGCGGAAGCCGGCGTTGCCGCCGGTGCCGGGTTCCAGCCGTTCCGCGGTCTGGGTGCCGTTGTCGGCGAACCGCGCGATCGCCGCCTGAGGTGTTGCGCCGTTGGTCGCGAAGCTGCGGCCGACGATGACGATGTCGTTGTTCGCCGCCACGTCGACGCCGTAGACCTCGTCGCTGTGTGCGTTCAGGGTGCCGAAGTAGTAGACGCGCCGGCCGTTGTTGATCGCGGTGTAGCCGCCGTTGAAATTGCAGCTGGAATTGCAGAACGACGCATCGCTGCTGCCGTCGGCGTTGAGCCGGGCCAGCGCGACGCGGGTGCGCGAGATCGCGCTGTCGAGGGCGAGGCCGGCGATCACGATGCGGCCGTCGTTGCCCACTGCAACGGCATTGGGCTGGTCCAGCTGCGTGGCGGGTCCGAGGTCGAAGAACACCGCCGCCTTGCCGTCGCCGCTGAAGGTCGTGTCCAGGCCGCCGTCGGCGGCACGCAGGCGCGCGATGCCGAAATCCGTGTCGCCGACGCTCGCGCGCTGGACCGAGCCGACGACGACGACGTTGTCGTAGCGGTCCACGGCGACGGCCGTCACATAGTCGTTGTTGGCCTGGCCCAGGCCGAAGTCGACCGTGGTGCCGCCGTCGCCGGCGAAGCTGGTGTCGTCGCTGCCGTCGGGGTTGAAGCGCACGACGCCGAAATCCGCGCCGCTGGCGCCGCCCTGGTAGTCGCCGACCACGACGATGCGGCCGCGGCTGTCCACGGTCGCCGCCCGGACCGACTGCAGCGCGGCGGCCTTGACCCGGGCGAACCCGTCGGAGCTGCCGTTGGCGCCGATGAACTGCAGCCCGATGCAGGCCGGATCGTTGCAGACGCCGGGCTGGCTCGCCCATTCGAACACGATGACGCTGCGACCCGCCGGCAGCGGCAGCAGGGCGATGCCGCGAAAGTTCGACAGGCCGTCGATCGTCAGGCGGCGGCCGGGCTCGGGCTGCTCGGCCGTCGCGGCGAGCGGGAGTCCGAGCAGCAGGAGCAGGGACAGGGCGGCACTACGCATGGCGGGCTCGATACAGGGAAGGAACCTTGCACTACGCATCGCCGCTGCCGACCCTGACATCGGCCGCCGGACGCCGCCGCAGGGCGCGCGCCGGCAGGGCGGGCTGCGGAGCGGCGCGGGCGGCCTTCTGGTAGGCTTTCGGGCTCTCCGGCCGCTTTGGGCCGGCTCAAGGGATCTCGGAGCGACCGTAGCGCATGAAAACCCTGCTCGTGACTGGTGGCGCCGGCTTCATCGGCGGCAATTTCGTGCTGGATCTGCTCGGGCAGGGCGGCTTCCGCGTCGTCAATCTCGACAAGCTGACCTATGCCGGCAATCTCGACACCCTGGCTCCGCTCAAGGCCAATCCTGACCACATCTTCGTCCAGGGCGACATCGGCGACCGCGCGCTGATCGAGCGCCTGCTGGCCGAGCATCGCCCCGACGCCATCGTCAACTTCGCCGCCGAATCCCACGTGGACCGCTCCATCGACGGACCGGCCGAGTTCGTGCAGACCAACGTCGTCGGTACCCTGAACCTGCTCGAGCGCTCGCTGGCCTACTGGCGCGACCTGTCGCTGGAGCGTCAGGACGGCTTCCGCTTCCTGCACGTGTCCACCGACGAGGTCTACGGCTCGCTGGGCCCGGTCGGCAAGTTCACCGAGGAAACGGCGTATGCGCCGAACTCGCCGTATTCCGCGTCCAAGGCCGCTTCCGACCACCTCGTGCGCGCGTTCCACCACACCTACGGCATGCCGACGCTGACGACGAACTGCTCGAACAACTACGGCCCGTATCAGTTTCCCGAAAAGCTCATTCCGCTGATGATCCAGAAGGCGCTGGCCGGCGAGGCGCTGCCGGTCTACGGCGACGGACGCAACGTGCGCGACTGGCTCTACGTGCGCGACCACTGCCGCGCGATCCAGCGCGTGCTCCAAGCCGGCCGCACCGGCGAGGTCTACAACGTCGGCGGCGATTCCGAGCGCGAGAACATCCACGTGGTCAGGACCATCTGCGCGCTGCTCGACCAGCGCCGCCCGCTGGCCGACGGCCGCCGTCGCGAAAGCCTGATCAGCTACGTCAAGGACCGCCCGGGCCACGACCGCCGCTACGCGATCGACTCCAGCAAGCTGCAGCGCGAGCTCGGCTGGGTGCCGCAGGAAACCTTCGAGAGCGGCATCGCGCGCACGGTGGACTGGTACCTGGACAACCAGGCCTGGTGCGGCCGCGTGCTCGACGGCAGCTACCGCATGGAGCGCCTCGGCGGCGCCTGATCGGCCGCGACACCGCCGCGCGTCCGCGCGGCACGCAATGCAGGACGGCAACGCAGGAAAACCCACGTGACGACGAAGAAAGGCATCATTCTCGCCGGCGGCTCCGGCACGCGGCTCTATCCGCTGACCCAGGTGGTCAGCAAGCAGCTGCTGCCGGTCTACGACAAGCCGATGATCTACTACCCGCTCAGCGTGCTGATGCTGGCCGGCATCCGCGAGGTGCTGGTCATCAACACGCCGCACGAGCAGGCGCTGTTCAAGCAGCTGCTCGGCGACGGCTCGCAGTGGGGCCTGTCGATCACCTACGCCGCGCAGCCTTCGCCCGACGGCCTGGCCCAGGCCTATCTGATCGGCGCGGACTTCGTCGGCACCGATCCGTCCTGCCTGATCCTCGGCGACAACATCTTCTACGGCCACGGCTTCACCGACGTGCTGCGTCGCTCGGCCGCGCGCGACCAGGGTGCGACCGTATTCGGCTACTACGTGCACGATCCGGAACGCTACGGCGTGGCCGAGTTCGATGCGGCCGGCCGTGTCGTCGGTCTGGAGGAAAAACCCTCCGAGCCCAAGTCCAACTACGCGGTGACCGGCCTGTATTTCTACGACGGCCGCGCCGTCGACTACGCGCGCCGGCTCAAGCCTTCGCCGCGCGGCGAGCTGGAGATCACCGATCTGAACCGCTGCTACCTCGAGGACGGTTCGCTGATGCTCGAACGGCTCGGCCGCGGCTATGCCTGGCTCGACACCGGCACGCACGACTCGCTGGTCGAGGCGTCCAACTACATCGAGACGATCGAGAACCGGCAGGGCCTCAAGGTCTGCTGTCCCGAGGAAATCGCGTTCCACAACGGCTGGATCGACGTCGACCAGTTGCGCGCGCTGGCCAGGCCGCTGGCCAAGAACGGCTACGGCCGCTATCTGCTGCAGGTCGCCGAGCACGGGGTGACGCCGTGAAGATCGTCGAAACGCGCCTGCCGGGCTGTGTCGCGATCGAGCCCGACGTGTTCGGCGATTCGCGCGGTTTTTTCTACGAAAGCTACAATGCGGAAAAGTACAGGGCGGCCGGGCTCGACCTGCGTTTCGTCCAGTCCAACGTCTCGCGTTCGGCGCGCGGCGTGCTGCGCGGCCTGCACTACCAGTGGCCCAATCCGCAGGGCAAGCTGGTCAGCGTGGTCGAGGGCGAGGTCTACGACGTCGCCGTCGACATCCGCCGCGGCTCGCCGACGTTCGGCCAGTGGGCCGGCGTGATCCTGTCGGCCGGGAACCATCGCCATTTCTGGGTGCCCGAGGGCTTCGCCCACGGCTTCGTCGTGCTGTCGGAATTCGCGACGTTCGCCTACCAGTGCACCAACCTCTACGACGCCAAGGCCGATGCCGGCGTGCGCTGGAACGACGCGGCGATCGCCATCGACTGGCCGGTCAGCGCACCGCTGCTGTCGGGCAAGGACGAGAAGGCGCCGCTGCTGGCCGACATCGCGCCGGAACGGCTGCCCGTCTACGCCGCGTGAACCGGCCGCGCCCGCACGCATCGGCGGCGGTTCGCATCGCGGCGGCGCCGCGCGCGCTGCCGGCGATGCCCGGTTTCCCCTTTTTCTCAGCCGGCTGATCGCCCCATGAAGATCCTGCTCCTAGGCGCCAACGGCCAGGTCGGTTTCGAGCTGCAGCGCAGCCTCGCGCCGCTGGGCGAAGTCGTCGCCGCCACGCGCAGCGGCAGCCTGCCGGGCGCGTTGCCCTGCGAACGCGTCGATTTCCACGACACCGACGCCCTGCGCGCGCTGTGCGTGCGGATGGCGCCGCAGCTCATCGTCAACGCAGCGGCGCATACCGCGGTCGACCGCGCCGAGGACGAGGAAGCGCTCGCGCAGCAGGCCAACGGCGCGGCGCCCGGCGTGCTCGGCCACTGGGCCGCGGCCAACGGTGCGGCCGTCGTCCACTATTCCACCGACTACGTCTTCGACGGCAGCGGCCGGCGGCCGTATCGCGAGGACGACGCGACCGCGCCGCTGGGCGCCTACGGCCGCTCCAAGCGCGCCGGCGAGCTGGCGCTCGAGGCCAGCGGCGCGGAATTCCTGAACTTCCGTACGGCCTGGGTGTATGCGGCGCGCGGCGGCAATTTCCTGCGCACGATGCTGCGCCTGGCGCGCGAGCGCGACCGCCTCGGCGTCGTCGCCGACCAGCGCGGCGCGCCGACGCCGGCGCGGCTGATCGCCCAGGCCACGGCCTGCGTGCTCGCGCGCTGGCTCGCGCTGGCGCCGGATCAGCGCCGCGCGACGGCCGGCCATTACCACCTGGTCAGCGCCGGTGAATGCAGCTGGCACGAGTTCGCCGGCGAGATCTTCGCGCTGGCCCTGGCCGCCGGCCTGATCGAACGCATTCCCGAAGTCGCCGCGATCGCCACGGCCGACTACCCGACCAAGGCGCGCCGGCCCGCCTATTCCGTGCTGGATACGCGCAAGATCGCCACGACGTTCGGCCTGCAGCTGCCGCACTGGCGGCAGGGGTTGCGCGACGTGATCGGCGAGCTGGCCTGAGGGATGTGCCGCTCTCGCGCGTCCTGGACCACCGATTCGGACATTTGCCCATGCTGATACCCGTAATCCTTTCCGGCGGCGCCGGCACCCGGCTCTGGCCGGTCTCGCGCAGCGCCTATCCCAAGCCGTTCATGCGCCTGGCCGACGGCGAGTCGCTGCTGTACAAGACGCTGGACCGCGCGCTGGCCGTGGCCGACGACGGCCACGTGCTGACCGTCACCGGCCGCGACTACTACTTCCTGACCCGCGACGAATACGCCGCGCATCCGCGGGCCAAGCTCGACCGCCTGCCGTTCCTGCTCGAACCGGCCGGGCGCAACACCGCGCCGGCCATCCTGCTCGCGGCGCAGTACGCGGTCAGCCACATTTCGCCGGAAGCGGTGCTGCTGGTGCTGCCGGCCGACCATCTGATCCGCGAACTCGACCGCTTCGCCGCCGACGTGCAGCGCGCGCGCGCGCTGGCCGAGGACGGCTGGCTCGCGACGTTCGGCATCGTGCCCACGCATGCGGAGACCGGCTTCGGCTATATCCGCGTCGGCGCGTCCATCGACGGCCGCGACGGCAGTGAAGTGGCCGCGTTCGTGGAGAAGCCCAGGCGCGAGGTCGCCGAGGCCTATCTGGCCGCCGGCGACCACCTGTGGAATTCCGGCATGTTCTGTTTCCGCGCCGACGCGCTGCTGGCCGCCGCGGCGCAGACCTGCCCGGATGTGCTGGCTGCGGCGCAGGCCTGCCAGGCTGCGGCCATGAATTTCGAAAGCCCGGTCGAATACGCACGCGAAGCCTTCCTGGCCCAGCCCGACATCTCGATCGACTACGCGGTCATGGAGCACGCGCCGCGCCGCGCCGTCGTGCCGGCCACCTTCGACTGGAGCGACATCGGTTCGTGGAAGGCGGTCAGCGAGCTCGAAACCGAAACCGACGAGCAGGGCAACCGCGTGCGCGGCCAGGCCATCCTGATCGAGAGCGCGAACTGCTACATCCAGAGCGACAAGCGCATGGTCGCCGCGGTCGGCGTGCACGATCTGGTGATCGTCGATACCGACGATGCGGTGCTCGTCGCCGACAAGGACCGCGCCCAGCAGGTCAAGCTCGTCGTCGACCGGCTGCGCGCGGCCAAGCACGATGCCGCTGCGTTCCATCAGACCGTACACCGGCCCTGGGGCAGCTACACCGTGCTGGAGGATGCCGACGACTGCAAGGTCAAGCGCCTCGTGGTCAAGCCCGGCCACGTGCTGAGCCTGCAGAAGCACCACCGGCGCAGCGAGCACTGGACCGTGGTCGCCGGCACGGCCAAGGTCCGCGTCGGCGACAACGAATTCCTGCTCCAGGCGAACCAGTCGACCTATATCCCGATCGACACCTTGCACCGGCTGGAGAACCCGACGGACGAGGACATTCACCTGATCGAAGTGCAGTGCGGCGACTATTTCGGCGAGGACGACATCGTCCGGCTGGAAGACCGCTACGGCCGGGCGGCGCAGCGCTGAGCTGATCACGTCCGGCGCGGTTTTGCGATGAAGTATCGACGGCTCGCGCCTTCGGCGCAGCGGTCGCAGTAGCGGCAGCGCCGGGGCGGGCTGCCGTGTCGCGGCGGTCATGGGGGCCGTCGCCGGCGTTTTCCTTGGAAGGAGCATTGCATGTCGCTGCTGATCCGTCGCCTGGCCGCAGGCCTGGCCGCACTGCTGGGCGCCGCGGGCGCCCAGGCCGAAGTGCCGCTGGCCGATTTCGCGCGCCATATCCAGTATTCCAGCGTCAAGATCTCGCCGGACGGCGAGTACATCGCCGCCGACGCGGTCGTCGACAACCGGCGCTCGCTGGCGATCCTGCGCCTGAGCGACATGAAGGCGACGCGGATCATTCCGCGCGGCGACGAGGTCGTCGCATTTACCTGGGTCGGCAAGCAGCGCCTGATGTATACGGTCGGCGAACCCATCGGCGGCCTGGAGCGGCCCGGTCCCACCGGCGAGCTGTATTTCGTCGACGCCGACGGCGGCCGCAACGACATCCTGTTCGGCAAGCGTGCCGGCAAGGAGAGCGTCGGATCGCACATCAAGTCGGTCAAGCCCGAGCAGGCGAGCGCGTTCCTGATCGACGAGCTGCGCGACGACGACGACAACATCCTGATCTCCGTCTACGAATGGAAGAGCACGGCCGAGCCGACGCCGCCGGTCGTCTACAAGTTCGACGTCAACGACGGTTCCAAGAAGCAGTTGTTCGTCTCGCCGCTGCGCGCGCCCGCGGGCTTTCTCGCCGATCATGCCGGCAACGTCACGTTCGCCTACGGCGCCGACGTCGACAACCGCTGGCAGGTGATGTACCGCGGCAAGGGCGACAAGGAATGGGTCGGCGTGCTCGACGGCCCGAATACCGGAGGCCGGCCGCGGCCGCTGGCCTATGACGCCGAGAACAAGACCGTCTACTGGTCCTGCGAGCCCGACGGCAAGATCGGCGGCCTGTGCACCTGGACTGCCGAGGACCGCAAGCTCACGCCGGTCTGGACGGCCAAGGACGTGGAAGTCGACTCCCTGCTCAAGGATTTCGACGACACCACCGTCGTCGGCGTGCTCGCCTATCCGGGCCGCTCGGCGATCGGCGTGGTCAACAAGAAAACGCCGATGATCGAGGCGCTGACGGCGCTGATGCAGCAGTTCCCGGGCGAGACCGTCTCGGTCACCTCGGTCAGCCGCGACGGCAAGCGCGCGATCGTGCTGGTCGAAAGCGACGTGAATCCCGGCGAGTACTTCCTGTTCGACCGCAACAGCAAGAAGCTGTCGCCGCTGCTGCGCCGCGCCGACAAGATCAATCCCGAACAGATGGCGTCGATGGAGCCGATCAGGCTCAAGTCGCGCGACGGGCTGGATCTGAACGGCTACCTGACGCGGCCGCTGGGCCAGGAGCAGGGCAAGAACCTGCCGATGGTCGTCTACGTCCACGGCGGTCCGTTCGGCATACGCGACTACTGGGGCTACGACTCCGACGCGCAGATGTTGGCGAGCCGCGGCTATGCGGTGCTGCAGGTCAATTTCCGCGGTTCCGGCGGCTACGGCATCACGTTCGAGACTGCCGGCTACCGGCAGTGGGGCGGCACGATGCAGGACGACGTGACCGATGCGACGAAGTGGGCGATCGCGCAGGGCATCGCCGATCCCAAGCGCATCTGCATCTACGGCGGCAGCTACGGCGGCTATGCGGCGCTGATGGGCGCGGTGCGCGAACCCGACCTGTACCGCTGCGCGATCGGCAGCGTCGGCGTCTACGACCTGCGCCTGCGCTATACGCGCGGCCTCGCGCAGGACTCCAAGTTCGGCACGAACTACATGCGCGAGACCATGGGCGACGACCCGGCTGCGCTGGCCGCGGCCTCGCCGATCACCCAGCTCGACAGGATCAAGGCCAAGCTCATGCTGATCGTCGGCGGCCAGGACAAGATCGTGCCGCCGGTGCACGGCGAAAGCGTGCACAACGCGCTGGAACAGCGCGGGGTCAAGCACGAATGGCTGTACCAGCGCACCGAGGCGCACGGCTTCTACGACGAGAAGAACGTCGAGGACATGTACGCGCGCATGCTGGCCTTCCTCGACGCGAACATCGGCGCCAAGGCCACCCCGGCCTCGCCCTGAAACGGGCTCGCGGCGCCGGTTTCATGCCGGCGCCGCGAGCCGTGTTCGCATAGATGCCGCGGCCGATGCGTCATCGCATCGGCCGCCTTCACTCGCCGCCGGCCGGCGTCAGTTGCAGCAGGCGTCCCGCCGTGCCGTCCTCCAGCAGCCAGACGCTGCCGTCCGGCCCCTGCTCGACTTCGCGGATGCGCTGGCCCATCGCGTAGCGCGCGGCTTCGCGCGCCTTCGGGCCGTCGAACGTGACCCGCACCAGCGCCTTGCTCGACAGGCCGGCGATGAGACCGTTGCCGTTCCAGTCGGCGAAGCGCTTGCCGGAATAGATGATGAAACCGGCCGGCGAGATCACCGGCGTCCAGCTGATCGCCGGCGCATGGAATTCAGGCCGCGTCGCGTGATCCGGAATGTCGCGGCCGTCGTAGTGGTCGCCGTCGGAGACGATGGGATAGCCGTAGTTGTCGCCGCGCACGACGAGGTTCAGTTCGTCGCCGCCCTTCGGGCCCATCTCGATGTTCCAGAGCTTTCCGGCGCGGTCGAAAGCCAGACCGAGCGGATTGCGGTGGCCGAGTGTCCAGATCTGTGCGGCGACGCCGCCCTGCGCCGCGAACGGATTGTCCTTCGGCAGCGAGCCGTCTTCGTTGAGGCGCACTATCTTGCCGAGGTTGCTCTGCAGGTCCTGGGCCGGATCGAAATGCTGTCGTTCGCCCGAACTCACGAACAGATGGCCGTCGGGCGCGAACGCGAGGCGATGGCCGTAATGGCCGCGGCCGCCGACCTTCGGCACCTGGCGCCAGATCACCGTGAGATCGTCGAGCGCGCCGCCGCCCTTGTCCTCGAGCGCGAGCCTGGCGCGCGCGACCGCGGCACCGCGTACGTCGCCGTCGCCGGCCTCGGCGTAGCTCAGATAGATCCACCGGTTGTCGGCGAATTTCGGATGCAGCACCACGTCGCCGAGGCCGCCCTGGCCGCCGTAGTCGACCTTCGGCACGCCGCTGATCTCGCCGGCCTTGCCGTCCGGTGTCACGAGACGCAGCCGGCCGCGCTTTTCCGTCACCAGCAGGCGGCCGTCGGGCAGGAAGGCCAGCGCCCAGGGTTCGTTGAACGTGGCGACCGCGCGCGCGGCGAACGGCGGCTTCGCGTCGCCGTCGGCCGCGGCGGCAGTTGTCGCCGCGAGCAGCAGGCCCAGCAGGGCGGCAGGGGCGGAAAGACGAATCATGCGGCGATCCCGGCAATGCGCGCAGCGCAGGAGCTGCCGGTATGCCTCAGGCGACGCTAAGAAACCGTCAGCGTGCCTTGCGTCGCGGATGATCTGCACGGTCGTGCCCGTGCAATACGCGCGCAACCGGTCTGCAACCAAAGTCTCACAGTCGCTGGGTACTTTGCGGTTTTCCCCGCGCGGGCCAGGAATCCGGCGTATGCCCCACGCATCTGCGATCGTCGTCGGCGCCGGCATGCTTGGTCTCGCGCTCGCGCGCGCACTGGCCCTGCGCGGTCGCCGCGTCGTCGTGTTCGAGCGTCACGAGCGCGCGGTCGGCGCGTCGCTGCGCAATGCCGGCGCGGTCACGCCGCTGGCCGTCGCCGATGCGCGCGAGCGCGAGCAGGCGCGGCGTTCGCGCGCAGTCTGGCGCGAGTTCTGCGATGCCGCCGATGTCTGGCACGACCCCTGCGGCAGCCTCGTGCCGGCCTACGACGCCGACGAATGGACGCTGCTGCAGGAACAGGCCGCCGCGGCCGACGACGGCGAACTGCTCGACGCCGCGGCCGCGCGCCGGCGCTGCGCCTGGATCGGCGCGCGCGGTCTGCGCGGCGCCTGGTTCTCCGCCGACGACCTGCTGATCGATCCCCGCGTCGCGCTGCGCCGCCTGCCGGACTGGCTGGCCGAACGCCACGAGATCGAATTCCGCTGGAAGCACGTCGTCACGCGCATCGACTATCCCTACGTCTGGAGCGGCGGCCGCCGGCACGCGGCCGAACAGATCTGGCTGGCCGGCGGCGCGGATACGGCGACGCTGCTGCCGGATCTGCCGCCGACGCTGCCGCCGGCGAGCCGGCCGCGGTTGCTGCTGCGCCTGGCTGCGCAGAACGACGGCTTCCGCCTCGGCAGCCTCGTCAGCAACGTCGCGGCCCTGGTCCAGGGCGCCGCATTCACGCGGCCGTCGGCATCACGGCTGCGCGAGCGCACGGGCACCGACGGCGTGCCGGACCTGCGTCTGCTGCAGAGCGGCAGCGGCGAGCTGCTCGTCGATGCGGCCTTCGTTGCGACAGACAACGACGCGGCTACCGCGCAGCGTGGTGCGCTCGACACTGTGCGCCGGCTCGTCGAGCTGCCGGACTGCCGCATTCAGCAGGCCTGGACCCTGCCGTGCCTGGCCGGCGCCGACGCGGGCGCGGCCGTCGAAGCGCTGCCCGGCGTCACCGCGGTCGCTGCGCCCGGTCCCGCCGGTCTGGGTCTGACCACGGCATTCGCCTTCGCCGAGGACGTCGTGGCCGGCGCGTCGCGCGCACGGCCGGCCGACGTGGAGCTCAGCGCACGCCGTGCATGAGGCGCCGCAGCAGCGGCGCCAGGGCGAAGGCGACGAGGCCGCAGATCAGGCCGATCAGCAGCATCACGCCGAACAGATGCGCGTACTTCGCGCCGGCGTCGGCGAAGGACAGGGTCGCGCCCTCGGGAATGTCGATCGAGGCGAGCTTGCCGAACTGCGCCGCCAGGGTCTCGGAGAAGGCCGTCGCGAGGAACCAGGTGCCCATCATCAGGCTGACGACGCGCGGCACCGACAGCTGGCTCACGGCCGACAGGCCGACTGGAGAAAGGCACATTTCCCCGAGTTCCAGAATGAAATACGCAGCAACCAGCCACCAGACGCTGGCCTGCTGGCCGCTCGCGCCGGCCTGTTCGGCGGCCCACAGCAGCGGCACGAACGAAAGACCGGCCAGCACCAGGCCCAGCGCCGACTTGACCGGCTTGGACGGATCCATCCCGCGCCGGTCCAGCCAGCCCCAGAGGCCGCTGAACAGCGGCGCGAGCAGCACGAGGAACATGGCGCCCAGATAGGTCAGCGAACCGGCGGTCTGCGGCAGCACGACCGAATCGCGTACGAGCAGGATCAGCGCGATCACGACGACGCTGCCGAACAGCAGGCGCGGCCCCTTCGAGGCGGGATTGCGGTCCGACAGCCGCGCCGCGACGACGAACGCGCCCGGTGCGAGCACGAGCACCACGATGGACCACGGCGTCGTGCGCAGGAACAGGCCGAGGTTGGCCAGCCAGTCGCCGCTCCAGTGCAGTTCCGGCGTCGGCTGCACGAGGGCCGGCAGCACGTCCTTGGTCAGCAGGCGGTCGGTGAAGGTCACCCAGGAGCCGTAGGTCTGTTCGTACAGAGTGAAGAACACCAGGCACATCGCGATCATCGCCATCAGCGCGATCATCTGGTGGCGCTGCACGCGGTCGCACTGGGTCGTGATGAACCAGACGAACCAGCCGAGCACGCCGAGCATCATCACGATCATCAGCGCGAGCGCCGGCGTGATCTCGCCGCCGAGCTTGAACGCGCCGTTGGCCACGGCCCACATGAGTCCGGCCACCGGCAGCAGGCCGACGATCGCCGCCGCATAGATCAGCCATTCGCGCGGCAGGCCGATGAGGCGTTCGCGCAGCCGCGCCGGGTCCGGCGCCTCGGCGTGGCCGCGCAGGTACTTCTGGCCCCAGAGGAATTGCAGCAGGCCCAGCAGCATGCCCGCGCCGGCGACGCCGAAGCCGTAGGCCCAGCCCAGGGTCTGGCCCAGATAGCCGCAGATGATGGACGCGAGCAGCGAGCCGAGGTTGATGCCGGCGTAGAACAGCGCGAAGCCCGAATCGCGGCGCGGATCCTCGGGCGCATACAGCTTGCCGACGATGGTCGAGATATTGGGTTTGAGAAAGCCCACGCCCATGATGATCAGCGAGAGCGAGAAATAGAACGCGAGCAGCGCGCCGGCGTCGCGCTGCACCACGCCGTCGACGATGCGTGCCTCGTGCCCTTCGATGGCCATGCCCGCATGGCCGAGCACCAGCAGCAGTCCGCCGAACAGCACCGCCTTGCGCATGCCCAGCCAGCGGTCGGCGAGCAGCCCGCCGATGACCGGCAGGCAGTAGACCAGGCCGCCGTAGGCGCCGATCACGTCATAGCCGACGTCGTCGCCGAACTTGTGATGCTGCAGCAGATAGAGCAGCAGCAGCGCCTTCATGCCGTAGAACGAAAAGCGTTCCCACATCTCGGTGAAGAAGCAGACGTAGACGCCTTTGGGATGACCGAGGAACGTGTCCGTCGCGTCGTAGGGAGCGGCGGCTGAGGCGGCAGCGGACATGGAAGTTCCGGCAGGGACGACAGCCGCGCAGTATAGCGGCGTGCCGGCGCGGCGCCGGCGGCCGGGCGGCCGCGGCGGTTCGCGGGTTCGCCCGGCACGCCGGGCCGGGGCGCCGCGAATGTCGCGTCGCGAGTCTCGGCGCGGCAGCGCCCGGGTCCGGATTGACACGGCTTTTGCGCCGATGGCAGCTTCGTCCGGCCTTCGCCGTTCGTTTTCCGATGGCGGAAAGGCGTGACGCCCGCAGCGGAGGAACCCATGGCAACCCAGCAGTCTTTCGTCGACTACGTGGCCGAACAGTCGCGACTCGAAAAGCGCCTGAGCTTCAAGAAGATGTTCGGCGAATACGCGGTCTACCTCGACGGCAAGGTCGTCGCGTTCGCCTGCGACAACAGCCTGTTCATCAAGCCGTCCGCGCAGACCGCGCACCTGACCGCGGAACTGCCGCAGCGGCCGCCGTATCCGGGCGCCAAGGACTATCCGGTCGCCGATCAGCTGCTCGACGAGCCCGACGAACTGCGCTCGCTGCTGCTGGCGACCGAGCGCGCGATGCCGGCGCCGAAGCTCAAGGCGGTCGCGAAGGGCAAGGCGCGGTCCGAGGCTCATTCGGAGGCGAAGGCAAAAACGAAGGCGGCGTCGAAGGCGTTGCCGAAAACCAAGGCGGCGTCCAAGGTCGGAGCGGCGGCGAAGGTGACAACGAAAACCAAGGCAGCGGCGAAGGTGGGAGCAGCGTCCAAGAAGACGTCCGCGTCGAAGGCAGCGACGATGCGGAAGAGCGGTGCCCCGGCTGCGGCGGCGGCCAGAGCACGATCCAAGACGATACCGAAGGCCAACGCGGCGTTGAAAGCGAATGCGGCACCGAAGGCCGAGCCGGCCTCCAGACCCAAGGCGGCTGCCCGGAAGCGAGCCGTGAAATGAACGGTGCGAAGCGAGTTGTCGATTCGACCCCGGTGTTTCGCCAGCTCCGCGCAGTAAACCCTCCCCTTCAAGGGGAGGGCATGGGTGGGGATGGGTTTTGCTTTATCCGGCTGAATACAGCGCAAAAATCGGAGCGGCTCATATCACCACCGATCCGGCGCTAGACTCCGCCCCATCGCGGCCGACGCCGCGCCGCTCACACGCAGGTGCCGCCATGTCCATTCGCGTCGTACGGCTAGGCAGTCCGAGAGCGCCCGGCGAAGGCACGCGGATCGGCACCGTGCGCCGTCCGCCGCGTGGCGTGCCCAAGGCCGAATTCGCCGCGCAGGACTGGTACGACGTCTGGTTTCCGAACCTCTCGCCGAGCGCCGAGACCGTCAAGCTGGCCCAGTCCGCGCAGACGCCGGCGCAGTGGGCCGCCTTCAGGAAAAAATATCGCGCGGAAATGAAGGACACCGAAGCCGTCCACGCGCTGGACCTGCTCGCGGCGCTGTCGCAGCACACGAATTTCTCGGTCGGCTGCTATTGCGAGGACGAGGCGCATTGCCATCGCTCCGTATTGCGCGAGCTGCTGAAGGAGCATGGCGCAGCGATGCACGAACACTAGATGGACGCAGCGGGATGGCCTTGCAGGTTTCCGTTGCGACGTTCACCGGGCCCGTGCCCGACATGGACACGTTGCTGGCCGCCTGCTGTCGCGTCTCGTCGATGGCTGTATCGGCGCGCGGCGGTGAAGTCGCGTTCGATTGTCAGCCCGACAGGGCAGTCACCGTGAGTCGCAACGTTGAAGCTGGTGGGGTTTCACTTCTGCACGATACCGGGCATGCGCCCGCACTGTTCCTTGTGCTGCAGCACGCGTTGGCGTCACTGGGTGGAACTTTCCGTTCACCGCTGCCGCCGTTACCACCCGTTCTGACACCGGCCGCTGTCGCTGCCTACGACGCTGCTGAGCGGCGCGAGCTCGAGAGGGTCAGCCGCCGACTGCTGATGGTATTCGCGTGCATCGTCGCGCTATTCCTGGTACTCGTCGGCAGTATCGCCTATCTGGGCTTTCGCAGCCTTTTCGACAGCTGAGCGCGTTCCGTGCGTTGCCGCGGCGCGCCGGTACGGCGGAACGCGAGATCCGGTTCCGATCGGAGCCATTCCGTGCCCAGCCGCGCCGATGAATCGGCCGCGGCCGGCGAAGCCCGCATGACGGCGGAGCAGGTCAGGGGCGACTACGGCGAAGCCGGCGCGCGTCGGTGCCGTTTTGCGGCGTGCCTCTCGGCTCTCAACCCGCCTGAAACCCGCTGCGGAAAATCACGTCGACGTAGCTGTGCTCCACCGCGCCGATGTCGCAGCGCGAGAGGCCGTCGAGATTGCCGTCCAGCGGCCGCGGCAGGCCGCGCGCGTCGTAGGCGGCGCAGTGTGCGTCGTCGCCGCGATCGACCGGCGGGCTGCCGTTGGCGAACGGCATGGTTGGCACGTAGCCGCCGGTGATGCGCGGCGCCTGCAGCCAGGTCATCGCGCCGATGATCTGGCTGCTGCCGTCGCTGGTGCTCCAGCAGGCGTTGTTCGCATAGAGGTTGTAGCCGCTGTTGGTCATGGCAGTGCCGATGATGCAGTCCGCATTCGTGTTCGCGCCGTCGAAGATGTTGTTGTACAGCGCGACCACGTCGCTCCAGGCCTGGAACTGGTTGGCCAGTCCCGGCGAGCGCGCGACGTTGCCGCTGAAGGTGTTGTTGATCATCGCGAGCGAGCAGCAGTTGATGAGCGCGGCGCCGCCGCCGGCCTGCGTGCTGGTGTTCTCGTGGAAGGTGTTGTTGGTCAGGGTGGCGCGCATGCCCAGCGGCTGCATGAAGCCGACAGCGCCGCCGCGGCTGCCGTAGTTGCCGTGGAAATAGTTAGCGAGCAGGCGCGTCTCGCCGCCCTGGCCGTAGATTGCGATCGCGCCGCCGTCGCCGGTGCCGTCGAGGTCGTAGCTCACGGTCGGATTGCGACACGAAGCCTTGTTGTCGACGAAGCTGGTGTCGCTGATCACGGCCAGTGCGTTGGTCAGCGCCAGCGCGATTGCGCCGCCGTTGCCGCTGCGGCAGAACGACGGCAGCTGGTTGCCCAGATAGATCTGGTTGCCCGTGAACAGCGAGCGCGCGATCGTCAGCGGCCGGTCGCCTTCGGCGAACAGCGCGCCGCCGGCCGCATCACTGCTGGCTTCGTCGGCCGAGGTGCTGACGATGCGGTTGTCCGTGAACGAGCTGTCCTCGATCGTCAGCGCGCCCTTGGTGTAGACCGCGCCGCCGCGCGCGGCCGGGTTGTTGATCACGCTGACGTAGGCCTTGCACTGATCGAATGCGACGCGCCGCAAGGTGGCCGTCGTGGCGGCGCGGCGTATGCGCAGGCAGCCACCGTTGCTGACGACGGCGCCGCCGCGCAACGTCAGATCGCGTATCTCCAGCGCGGTCGTCGTCGCGGTTTCCTCGACCGTGAAGATCTGCCGGCCGTTGCCGTTGACGACGACGCGGTCGGTCGGGCCGTTGCCGTTGATCAGCACGTTGACGCCGCTGATGGCCGGCAGCGGAGCGTCGAGCACGATCTCGGCGACCGGGTTGCCGGGCACGGGTGGAATCGCGAAGCGGATCTCCTGCAGCGCGCTGGTCGACGGGTTCAGGCCCTGGATCGCCGCACGCAGGGTGCCGGTTCCCGAGGACGCGGCGCTGGTCACCCAGGTCTGCGCCGGCGCGGGCAGCGTGAACACGGCGGCGAGAACGAACAGCAGGCGCTGCGGCAAGGCGGTCATGACGGCGTATCGGTGGAGTGCGGAGCACGCGTGCCGGTGTGTTACGCAGCAGCGGCGGCGAAACCTCAACCGATACAGCGGGCGCGGTCGCGCAGCGAGCGGCCGTGCCGCCGCGGCGTTAGGAGGATTGGCCGAGTATCCTGGCTTTCTCCGCCGCAAACTCCTGTTCGTTCAGCGCGCCGGAATCCAGCAGTTCCTTGAGCTGGCGGAGTTTTTCCACACGGTCCGGAGTCGGGGCGCGGGGCGGCGCCGCGACACGGGGCGGCGGCGATGTCGCACTGTGCCTGATCAGCGCCGAGATCATCACGCCGGCCAGCAGGCCGCCGACGGCGCACGCGATCGTCGCGGCGAGGACTTCGCCACCGTTGTATTCCAGGTAGGAACCCAGCGGTATCGGGGAGCCGAACATCCGCGGCCTCTGGGCGATGGCGCCCAGGAGGCCGAAGATGGCCCCAGCGAAGAAGAGAGTGGTCTTCCAGGGAAAGTGGCTTGCGCTGGGGCCTTGGTTGCTCATCGTCGGATCCTTGCAGGCTGGCGGGGCGGTGTCTGCCGCCTCAGGCCACTGTCGCGACGGGTGGTATCCTCTCAGCGGCGTGGTACGCGGCGAGACGGCGCCGGGGATGCTCTGCGAGCCGCAGCTACGTCGAGGGGCGCCGGGGATAAACGGATATGGGTTGCATGCCGAGTGGATCGATCGGTTCTGGACGGACGAGGCGGCTCACGTCGATGCCTGAGCCGTCCGATCGGCAAGCGTGCGCGCAGCCGCGACTGCGCTTCGAACTGAGTCCACCCGAACACGGCTGGACGACCGCGTGCCTGGAGCTCGACGACAGACGGATCGGGTTCGCCGCGTCGGCCATTCCCGCCGATCCCGTGAACGGTCTCGTCGACGCCTTGCGCGGCGCGCTGCTCGGTCATCGCGCGCGCGTGCGCTGGCCGCTGGAGCCCGGCGGTGTGATTTTCGATTTCGCGCCGTGCGCCGAAGGCCTGCATCTGGCCGTGTCGTTCGTCGGTCGCAAGGGGCGGATCGACGATGACGCCGCGCCGGAGTGCCGCGGCGGCCGTGCGGACATCGTGCTGCCGCTGTGGCGCGGGTTGCAGCGCTTCGCCAGCCATGAGCCGGCGCCGCCGCACTGGCCCGCCCCGGATCTCGCGGCGCTGGCTGCGCTGACGGTGCTGGTGCGGGAGTTGCGCGACGTCGGAGGCGGAGGTTCTTGCCGCTAGTGCGCCGTGGCGGCGATCGCTGCAGCGCCGCCGCGCGCGCTTTCGCAAACCGCATCCGTGACTAACGGCAGGGAGCTGCCATGGCGAACGGCGCCGCGCCGCCGCCGCATCCCGCTCCGCCCCATCCCGGTTATGCTTCACGGCCACCCGTCAGCCGCGGGTGCCCTACGTACGGAGTCCGCATGAGTACACCTGCCGCCGTCCCGCAGTTGACGTTCCGCGCCGTCGCGCTTTCCGTGGTGCTGGCGATGATCCTCGCCGCCGCCAACACCTATCTCGGCCTGTTCGCCGGCCTGACCATCGCCACGGCGATTCCGGCCGCCGTCATCTCCATGGCCGTGCTGCGCGTGCTCGGCGGCGGCACGATACTCGAGAACAACATCGTGCAGACCGGCGCCTCGGCCGGCTCCTCCATCGCTGCCGGCGTGATCTTCACGATCCCGGCGCTGATCATCCTCGGCTACTGGCAGGACTTCCGCTATTCCTGGGTGCTCGCGATCGCCGGCCTCGGCGGCCTGCTCGGCGTGCTGTTCTCGGTGCCGTTGCGCCGCTCGATGATCGTCGAGGATCCGCTGCCGTTCCCCGAGGGCAAGGCCGCGGCCGAAGTGCTCAAGGCCGGCGAGAACCCGGGCCCCGGCATCCGCATCCTCGGCATCTCCGCGGTCATCGGCGCGCTGGTCAAGCTCATGGCCGAAAGCGGCCTGCGCATCATCCCCGACAATGCCGCCGGTGCGACCTTCTTCGGCAAGTACCTCGGCTACATGGGCACCGGCCTGTCGCCGGCGCTGCTCGGCGTCGGCTACATCGTCGGCCTGAACATCGGCATCGTCGTGCTGTCGGGCAGCGTGCTGTCCTACAACATCGCGATCCCGCTCTATCACATGTTCGCGGCCAGCTTCGATCCGGAATTCGCCGTCAAGCTGGCCGGCCTGTCGGCGGCCGACGCGGCCGGTCTGATCCGCGGCGAGAAGGTGCGCTACCTCGGCGTCGGCGCGATGCTGATCGGCGGCATCTGGACCCTGTTCTCGCTGCGCAAGTCGCTGCTGTCGGGCGTGAAGAGCGGCATCGCCGCGGCGCGCAAGGGCAGCGACGCGAACGTCGCCGAGACCGAGCGCGACCTGCCGATGAAGTGGATGCTGATCGCGCTCGTGCTGTTCGTGCTGCCGCTGCTGCTGCTGTATCAGGCCATCGTCGGCAACTGGGCCGTCAGCGTGCCGATGGCCATCATCATGGTCGTCGCGGGTTTCCTGTTCGTCTCGGTGTCGGCGTATCTGGCCGGCCTGGTCGGATCGAGCAACAACCCGGTCTCGGGCATCACGATCGCGACGATCCTGTTCGCCTCCGTCGTGCTGATGCTGCTGCTCGGCAAGGATTCGCCGATCGGCGCGGTCGCCGCGATCATGATCGGCGCCGTGGTCTGCTGTGCGGCCGCGGTCGGCGGCGACAACCTGCAGGATCTCAAGGCCGGCTACCTCGTCGGCGCGACGCCGTGGAAGCAGCAGCTCATGCTCGCGATCGGCGCGTTCTCCTGCGCGCTGGTCATGGCGCCGGTGCTGAACCTGCTGGCGGTGGCCTACGGCATCGGCCAGGCCACGCCGGAACATCCGAATCCGCTGCAGGCGCCGCAGGCCGTGCTCATGGCTTCGGTGGCCAAGGGCCTGTTCGGCGGCCATCTGCCTTGGGACATGATCGGCATCGGCGCCGTCATCGGCGCGGCCATCATCGCGTTCGACGAATGGCTCAAGGCGCGCAAGGCGCATTTCCGCGTGCCTGTGCTGGCTGCGGCGATCGGCATCTACCTGCCGCTGGAACTCATGGTGCCGATCTTCCTCGGCGGCGTGCTTTCCTATTTCGTCGAGCGTCGTTTCGGCGTCTCCGCGCACGACGAGGAAGCGCGCGACCGCGTGCATCGTCCGGGCACCCTGTTCGCCGCCGGCCTGATCACCGGCGAGGCGCTCATGGGCATCGCGATCGCGATTCCCATCGTCGTCAGCGGCGAGGCCGACGTGCTCGCGCTGCACGGCTGGGAGCTCGGCCAGATCGCCGGCCTGATCGTGCTCGCGCTGACCGGCGCGCTGCTGTACCGCTCCGCGATCAAGGGACAGGCTCCGGCCTGATCCCCGCATGGCCGCCGCGGCCCGGGTCGCGGCGGTCTTTCTCCACTTCTGCCCCATGGGTTGAGCCGATGAAACGCACCGTTTCGCTGTCCCTCGCCGTCGTCGCCGCGCTCGCGGCGGGCTCCGCCGTCGCCGCGCGCGGCCTCGACGCCAACGATCTTGTCAACCTCGAGCGCATCAGCGATCCGCAGGTTTCGCCCGACGGCCGCTATGTGGCCTATCAGCTGCGCCAGACCGACTACGCCGCGAACAAGGGCGTCAACGGTCTGTGGCTGCTCAAGCTCGACGGCAAGTCGCAGCCGCTGCGCCTGACGGCGGCCGGCGCCAGCAGCGCCGGTCCGCGCTGGTCGGCCGACGGCCGCAGCATCTACTACACGGCGGCGCAGGAAGGCATCAACCAGCTCTGGCGTGTCGACGTCGCGCCGGCCGTGTCGCAAGGCGAGCGCGACGGAAAGTCGCTGATGCGCGGCGCGTTCGAAGCCGCGCCGCAGCCCGCCGTCGTCTCCAGCGGCCTGGCCATCGACGTCGGCAGCTTCAAGCTCTCTCCGGACGGCAAGCACGTGCTGCTGTCGCTGGACGTGTTCACCGACTGCGCCGACATCAACTGCACCAAGCAGCGCCTCGACGCCAAGGCCGCGGCCAAGACCTCCGGCGAGCTCTACGACACGCTGTTCGTGCGCCACTGGGATACCTGGGCCGACGGCCGCCGCAGCCAGCTGTTCCTCGGCGAGTTCGGTCCCGACGGCAAGCTGCTGCCCAAGCTCACCCTGATGTCGCGCGGCATCGCCGGGGACGTGCCGTCCAAGCCGTTCGGCGACGACTCCGAATATGCGTTCTCGCCCGACGGCAAGACGGTCTACTTCGGCGCGCGCATCGCCGGCAAGACCGAACCCTGGTCGACGAACTTCGATCTCTATGCGGTGCCCGCCGATGCCTCGGCCCAGCCGCGCAATCTGACCGCGGCGAATCCGGCCTGGGATGCGAACCCGCTGCCCTCGGCCGACGGCAAGACCTTGTACTACCTGGCGATGAAGCGCCCGGGTTTCGAAGCCGACCGCTTCGGCCTGATGGCACTGGATCTGGCCAGCGGCAAGACGCGCGAAGTCAACGCGGGCTGGGACCGCTCGGCCGGTTCGATCAAGCTGTCGGCCGACGGCAAGACCGTCTATGCGACGGCCGACGACAACGGCCAGCATCCGCTGTTCGCGATCGACACGGCCAGCGGCAAGGTGCGCACGGTCGTCGGCGACGGCCACATCAACGGCTACGACCTCGTCGGCAACACGCTGGTCTACGGCCGCGAGTCGCTGACCTCGCCGACCCAGCTGTTCCAGACCACGCCCAAGGGCGGCAAGGCGCGCCAGCTCACGAGCGCCAACGCCGACAAGCTCAAGGACATCGTGTTCGGCCAGCCGGAGTTCTTCGACTTCAAGGGCTGGAACGACGAGCGCGTGCAGGGCTACGTGGTCAAGCCGTGGAACTATGAACAAGGCAAGAAGTACCCGGTTGCGTTCCTGATCCACGGCGGCCCGCAGGGCGCCTACGGCAACGACTTCCACTACCGCTGGAACCCGCAGACCTACGCCGGCCTCGGCTTCGCCGTGGTCACGGTCAACTTCCACGGCTCCACCGGCTACGGCCAGGCCTTCACCGACGCGATCTCGGGCGACTGGGGCGGCAAGCCGCTGGAAGACCTGCAGAAGGGCTGGGCCGCCGCGCTGGGCAAGTACGAGTTCCTCGACGGCAACCGCGCCTGCGCGCTCGGCGCGTCCTACGGCGGCTACATGATCAACTGGATCGCCGGCAACTGGCAGCAGCCGTGGAAGTGCCTGGTCAACCACGACGGCGTGTTCGACGCGCGCATGATGGGCTACTCGACCGAGGAGCTCTGGTTCAGCGAGTGGGAGAATGGCGGCACGCCGTTCGACAAGCCGCAGAACTACGAGAAGTTCAATCCGGTCAACCACGTCGCGAACTGGAAGGTGCCGATGCTCGTGGTCCAGGGCGGCCTGGATTTCCGCATCCCGCTGGAGCAAGGCCTGGCCACGTTCACGGCGCTGCAGCGCCGCGGCATCGAAAGCCAGTTCCTGCACTTCCCGAACGAGAACCACTGGGTGCTCAAGCCGCAGAACAGCGTGCAGTGGCACGAAACCGTCAACGCATGGATCAAGCGCTGGACGGCGCAGTAAATGCAGGTGCGCAGGAGAGCACGCAGGTTGCGGTGAGCGCAGCGAACCGCAACGTCACGGTCTTCATTCCCGCGAAATACCCGCTTCGAGAAAACCCGCATAGCCGCAAGGCATGCGGGTTTTCTTTGCCTGTCCGTTGCCGGTTGCGAAGTCTTCGCCGACCTCGGGCTTCGTCCGGACGGGGCGAAGGAGTGGCTTTGGGAAACGCGTTGAGTCGGATATGGTTGTTGAATTTCCGGCGAGAAAATCAACGTACTGAAACCGCACGGCAACCCCATCCCCACCCATGCCCGTCCGGCCCGTTGGGCGTTCAAGGCCGTCAGAACCTGCGGTTCTGAGCGACGACCTTTCACCCCCTTGAAGGGGAGGGNTTTGTTACGGCGCGTCTGAAACGGATGCACCGCGCTTGCGAAGAGCCTGAACCAAGCCATTTTCTTCAGGCCGGCTCGATTAAGCCCTCCCCTTCAAGGGGAGGGTTTGGGTGGGGATGGGGTTGCCTTGTGCTGCCGCTCACGCACCGCAACGCCACGGTCGGGGAAATCGGTGAAATAGCCGTCGAGCCCTCCATCGAGCAGACGCTGCATTTCCTGTTCCATGCTCAAGCCATTGCCCCGATCGTCGGCGACGAGATATGGCGCGTCGGCGCGAAACGTGTAGGTGTGAACCTTGAGCCCGGCCGCGTGCGCCGCTGCGATCAGCGGCGATACCGTCCCGTTCAGGCGCGGCAGGGGGGCAGCACCGTCGGCAGCCGGCGACGAGCTCGCGACGATGCCGTGACGCGGCAGCAGATTGTCCTTCCAGGGCGCGATACCGTAGGCGTAACGCTCGCGCATCCAGCCCAGCACGGCCGGTGTCGTCAGGTCGCCATACGACACGACGGTACGGCCGAGCTGCGGCAGCACGGCGCGCAGCCCCGGATACAGCGCATCGAGATCGTCGCCGCGTGCCGCATGCCAGCGCAGGTCGTAGGGCAGGGCGAAGCTCTCGTTGTCCGCGCGTACGGCATCGGTGTCGCCGTAGAGCTGCATGAGCCGCGCGTCGATGCGGGCGGCCGGCAGCAGCTGCCTGCGCAGTTCGATGAGGTTGGCCAGTTCGAACGACTGGATGTAGACGCGCGCCGGATCGGTGAAGCCGCTGCGCACGAGCTCGTCCACGAGCAGCGCCGACAGCGAGCGATGAATCGGCGTGCCGTCGAGATAGCGGCCTTCGTGGGCGAAATAGGTCGGATGCTTGGTCTCGGGATAGATCGCGACGGGTCGCGGTGCGCGGGCAGCCAGCGCGATGACCTCGGCGAAGGTCGGAATGCCGAACTGTCCGTCGTACGGCGTGTTGGCCGTGCGCAGATCCGCGAGCCGTTCGCGCGCGCGCAGGGTGCGGATCTCGGCCAGGGTGAAATCTTCGGCGAACCAGCCGTCGATCTCCTCGCCGTCGACGCGCTTGCGCGTGCGGCGGTCGGCGAACTCCGGGTGCTGCGCGACGTCGGTGGTGCCGCCGATCTCGTTCTCGTGGCGTGCGATCAGCACGCCGTCGCGCGTGACGACGAGATCGGGTTCGATCGCGTCGGCGCCCTGTTCGATGGCCAGCGCGTAACCGGCCAGGGTGTGCTCGGGCCGGTAGCCGCTGGCGCCGCGATGGGCGATGACGAAAGGACGTTGATCGGACATGGCGGCCGGCTCGCTGACGATGGCGCCGTCGCGGGCGCAGCCCGCCGGCAGCAGGATCAGAACAGCGGCGAGGCAGCGGCGCAAGCCGGCGGCGATCGTGCGGAACTCAGCTGGGCGGGTCGACATGGCGGCATTGTCCCAGTTGCATCTTACGGTTTGCGACACGCGCCGGCGGTTTTGTCAGGCGGGCCGCCGCGGCGACCGGACAAGCTCAGGATTCTGCGGTTTTCGCTGCGGCCGCAGACTGCGGTTGCGGTCGCGAAGTTCATCGGTTTCGCGCACCGCACTCCCGCCATTGCCCTGGAGCTTTGCATGCGCTGTGTTCCTTCGATTTCCTTCCCATCGCTGGCAGCCGCGGTCGCGCTCGGTCTGCTGACGACGGCCGCGGTGTTCACGTCGACCGCGCAGGCTGCGGCCGTGCCCGGTGCTGCGGCTGGTCTGCCCATGCGTTACAACACGACGACCTCCGGTGCGCAGCAGCAAGCGTCCGTCGCGAGCGACGCTCACGGCAATGCGGTCGCCGTCTGGTTCAGCGCACCGGCTTCTCCGGCCCCTCGGAGCATCGTCGCGCGGCGCCTCGACGCGGCCGGTATGCCGACCGGCGCCGAGATTCCGGTGAGCACGGCAACCGTCGTTGATTCCTATCCGAATCCCGAAGTCGCCGCCGACGCGAACGGCAACTTCACGGTGGTCTGGAGCAATCAGTCGACGACGATCGGCAGCCTGCCGCACGTCTATCGACGCCGCTTCGACGCGGCCGGTACGCCGCTCGACGCCGAGCTGCGTCTCGACGATATCGCCACGAGCGAAGCCGGCATGCCGGCGATCGCGATGAACGCCAGCGGCGCCAGCGTCGTCGCCTGGTATGCCTACGGCAGCGGCACGCAGATCCGCGCGCGCCGCTTTGATGCGAGCGGCGCGGCGGTCGGCGCCGAAATCCTCGTCGCGACCATGTCCACGGTGATCTACGGCCCGCAGATCCGCATCGGCCTTGACGACAGCGGCCGCTTCAGCGTGATCTGGACCGAGGACAAGAACAACGGCGCGAACTACGACGTCTACCGCCGCCGTTTCGATGCGAGCGGCATGGCACAGGGCGCCGCGCAGCGCGTCAACAGCGCCGTCACGGGTCCGCAGCGCAAGGCCGACATCGCGATGGATGCGGCCGGCAACAGCGTCGTGATCTGGGACAGCCTGGCCTCGACCAACAACTTCCGCATCATCGGCCAGCGCTACGACAGCAACGGCTATGCGCTCGGCGGCGAGTTCGTCATGGCCTACCAGCCGTCGTCGTCGCTGGCCCCTGCGCATGCGGCCGTCAGCATGGCGCGCGCGACCGGCGAGTTCGCCGCCACCTGGCGCCGCGCCGACGGCAAGATCTATCTGCGCCGCTACAGCGCGGCCGGCATCGCCTACGGCGACGAGATCGCCGCATCGACGGGCGGCACGGGCAACACCTATCCGCGCCTGGCCAGCGACGCCGACGGCGACGTCAGCCTGCTCTGGCGCGACGACGAGTCGTTCTACACGAACGACTTCGGCGTCATCGGCCGGCGCCATGCGGGCCAGTCGGCGATCGACCTGGCCGTCGACCTCGTCGGCAGCGTCGATGCGACGAACAGCCCGGCCCTGCTGCAGTACGACGTGGCCGTGACGAACCTGCGTCCGGCGACCGCCGCGCCCGGCGCCGGCAGCGCGACGGGCATCGTCGCGCTCGTCGATCTGCCGGACGACGCGGCCCTGGTCAGCGCCGGCGGCAGCAACTGGCACTGCGACACGGCTTCCGGCGCGCCGCGCTGCACGTATCTGCTGCCGCTGCCGGCCGGCGCAATCGCGGCACCGCTGCACGTCGAGGCGATTGCCGGCAGCGATCCGGCGCCGGTTGCGAGCGTGCAGATCGCGGGCAATCAGTACGATGCGGTCACTGGTAACGACAGCGACACCCTCGTCCTGTCGAACCCGTAACGCGAGTGCGGAAACGGCAGCGGCCGGGCAGGCGAGCCCGGCCGCTGCTTTTGCCGTCATCGGATCGCAGGCAGCTGTGGCTTTGTGCGTTCGCTGGGCAATCTCCCAGGGAACAGTCTTGCGAACGTCTGAGGTTTCCGTGGAACCGACCGAAAAGCAAAAGCTCTACGAGGAAATCCAGTACTTCGTGCTGCCGATGATGCGCAACGTGCAGACCTGGCCGTTCCTGCGCCGCATTCGCTACAACCGCTACGACGAACTGGAACTCGTGCACAACCTGCCGCCGCTGCTGCTGCGGCCGGAGTTTTCGGACGTCGACATCTACTGGCTCAGTACGCAGGCGAAGAACTGCATCGTCGCGGCCGGCAGGCATCGGCGCTTCTGCTACGGCACCATCGTCGAACGCGTCCGTAAACTGCTCGCGTTGGTTCCGCCGGAACTGCACGCCAAGCTGGAGCTGCGCGTGGAAGATTTGCCGAGCGCAGGGGCGGGGTGTGTAACGGAACTCCTAGCGGAGTCGCCGATGACAGTGTGCAGGCGCTTTCGTGGCAGCCTATCCATCAGCGACGCGATTCATTGGCACTGTCGCTTCTCGAAATCCGGAAACGAGTGATGAAGGTGATAACGCTATCGACGCGGGTGCTGGCGTGGACTGGCTGATTCCCTGGCAGGCGGAATCATCGCCGCAGGCGGTCGCCGAACTCGCGCGCGAGATCCGTTCTGGTCATCCGTTGTGGCAGATACCCGTTCGTGTGCTTGCGCGGCGGCAGGATAGCGACGACGTGCTGTTCGCTGTCGATGATGGAACCGGTCGGGTTGCGGTCGTGCACCTGACGTATCAGGTCGAGCTTGATCCGCGTTGGCCGTCGGTAGCGCTGTTCGACAGCATCGAGGATTTCCGCAGACGCCGGATGCAGGCGGATCACGAAGGGTTCGCTACGTAGCGAAGCGGCACCTGCGGTATCACTGCAGGTGCCGCGGACAGCGTGGACTTCAGAGTTCGCGCAGCCGCTGCGCAAACGCCGCATAGTCCGCCGCCAGCGGCTCCGCCTGCGCAGGCCTGCGCAGCAGCTCGGCCAGCGCCGGCGGCACCTCGACGGCGCGGCCGATCAGCGGCTCGACGATGCTTTCGAACTTGGCCGGGTGCGCCGTGGATACCACGCACCAGTCGCCGTCGGCGCCGTCGCGGCGCAGGTCTTCGAGCACGCGCACGGCGGTGGCCGTGTGCGGGCAGTGGATTTCGCCGTGGTTGCGCCAGCGCCGCGCGATGGTGTCGCGGATCGCCTCGTCGTCGACCGCCGTGGCGCGGAAGGCGGCGCGCAGTTGCGCGTCGTCGGGATACAGCCAGCGCAGGCGTTCGACGTTGCTCGGCGCGCCGACGTCCATCGCGTTGGCCAGGGTTGCCACGCTCGCGCGCGGCGCGTAGTCGGCGCCGGCGAAGAACTGCGGCAGCACGTCGTTGGCGTTGGTCGCGAGCACGATGCGGCCCAGCGGCAGGCCGAGCGCGCGCGCGAGTATCGCGGCGAAGGCGTTGCCGAGGTTGCCGGTCGGAATCACGAAATCCAGCGCACGTCCGTGAGCGCGCCAATGCTGCAGCGACGCGCTCGCGTAATAGCTCATCTGCGGCAGCAGGCGGCCGAGACTGATGCTGTTGGCCGAACTCAGCGGCACCTGTGTCTGCAGCGCGGCGTCGTTGAGCGCCTGCTTGACGAGGCGCTGGCAGTCGTCGAACGATCCCGACACGTTATACGTGTGGATGTTGTCGCCGAAGCAGCCGAGCTGGTGCGCCTGGCGCGGCGACACGCGGCCGTCGGGATAGAGAACGGCGACGCGCAAACCGGGCCGGCCATGAAACGCCGCGGCGACCGCAGCGCCCGTATCGCCCGAGGTCGCGACGACGATGGTCAGCTCATTCGCCTTGCCGCGTTGCAGGCGGCTCAGGCAGGCGGCGAGGAAACGCGCACCGAAATCCTTGAACGCGGCCGTGGGGCCGTGGAACAGCTCCAGAACGTGATCCTGCGGCGTCGCGAGCGCGCGCAGCGGCGCCGGGAAGTCGAACGCCTCGTTGCAGATCGCGGCGAGTTCCGGCGCCAGCGCGTCGCCGGCGAAGAACGGCTGCAGCAGGCGCACGGCAATCGCGGGCAGGCTGGCGCAGCCGTCGAAATCCGATACGCCGAGGCGCGGCAACGTGGTCGGCACATAGAGTCCGCCGTCGGGCGCGAGGCCCGCGGCGATCGCGGTGCTGAGATTGCAGGGCGCGGCGGTGCCGCGCGTGCTGACGAAGTTCATGCGATCACCTCGGCGGCAGGGCCGGCGACCGGCGACAGATAGGCCTGGCTCGTGAAGCCGGCCGCGGCGAACGCGGCCTGCATGGCTTCGGCAGCGCGTGCGGCGGTCGTGACGTGTTCGAACCAGGCGAACACGCTGGGGCCCGCACCGGAAATGCTCGCACCCATCGCATCGTGATCGAGCGCGGCCTGCTTGACCGCGGCGAAGCCGGCGATCAGCGGCGCACGGCGCGGTTCGACGAGCACGTCGTTCAGACCGGCGCGGACCAGCGCCGCATCGCCGCGCCAGCAGCCGGCGAGCACGAGGCTCAGGTTCGCGCTCTGCGCGACGAATTCCTTGAGCTCGTAGGCACCGGCCAGCGCGGCGCGCGCGCGGCGCGTTTCGAGCACGGCGTCCGGATGCACGAGCACGCAGGTCCAGTCCAGCGGCACCGGTACGGCGATGACGTGTTCGGCCGTCGCGAGCACGACGCCGCCGAGCAGCATGGGGCCGACGTTGTCGCCGTGGCGGCCGCCGCTGGCGACGGCTTCGCCGGTGACGGCGAACGGATACAGCGCCGCGCGCGACAAGGGCACTTCGAGCAGCGCATTCGCCGCGACGAGTGCGGCGACGCAGGACGCGGCCGAGCCGCCCATGCCCGAGCCCAGCGCGATGCCTTTGTCGAGTTCGATCTCGAAGCCGAACGGCAGCTGCAGCGCCTCGCGCAAGGCGATCAAGGCGGCGCCGGCGGTGTTGGCGCTTGCCTCCATCGGCAGGTCCACGGTGCTGCCGCGGATCGCGGTGATGCGCACGACGGGCTCGTTGACGCGCCTCACCGTCGCGCGGTCGCCGGCGCCGGCGATCGAATGACCGAGGATGTCGAAGCCGACGCCGATGTTGCCGACCGAGGCCGGCGAGAAAGCCGTAGCGATCGTGCGCATCAGACGCGGGCTCCCAGGGTGCCGGCCACGCGCAGCAGATCGGCGAACACGCCGGCCGCGGTCACTTCGGGACCGGCGCCCGGGCCTTGCACGACGAGCGGGTTGTTGCAGTAGCGCCGCGTGCCGAACTGCACGATGTTGTCGGTCTCGCGCAGATGCGCGAACGCATGCGTGAGGTCGAGTTCGACGAGGCCGACGCTCGCGTGGCCGTTGCGGTCCAGCCGCGCGACGTAGCGCAGCACCTTGCCAGCGGCCGCCGCGGCGGAATGGCGCGCGGCGAACACGGCGTCGAGTTCGCCGAGCCGGGTCATGAATTCGGCGGGCGCCGCGTCGCGCAGCGCTTCCGGCACCAGGCTTTCGACCTGCACCTCGTCCAGCGACAGCTCGCGGCCGGCTTCGCGCGCGAGGATCACGAGCTTGCGCGCGACGTCGGTGCCGGAGAGGTCGTCGCGCGGATCCGGTTCGGTATAGCCCAGCGCATGCGCTTCGCGCACGAGTGCGGAGAACGCGACCGAGCCGTCGTAGCGGTTGAACAGCCAGGCCAGGGTGCCGGAGAAGATGCCGTCGACCGCGAACACCTCGTCGCCGGTGTCGAGCAGATCGCGCAGGGTGCTGACGATCGGCAGGCCGGCGCCGACCGTCGCCTCGTAGCGGAAGCGCGCGCCGCTCGCGGCCATCGCGGCGCGGATCGCGCGATAGCGTTCCAGCGGTCCGGCGCCGGCCTGCTTGTTCGGCGTGATCACGTGGATGCCGGCGGCGAGCCAGCCCGCATAGCGCTCGGCCACGCGCGAGCTCGCGCTGCAGTCGACGATGACCGTATGCGGCAGATGCGCGGCCTGCAGATGCGCGGTGAAGCGGTCGAGATCGGCGTCGACGGTCGATTCGTCGAGACGGCGCTGCCAGCCCGCGGTGGCGCCGCGATCGTCGAGCCACATGCGATGGCTGGACGCGACCGCGCGCAGGCGCAGATCCAGATTGGTGTCGCGCTTGAGGCGCGCCTGTGCGGCGTCCAGTTGCTGCAGCAGCGCGCCACCGACCTTGCCCGGGCCGATGACGCCGAGCGAAATCGTCTGCGCCGACAGCCAGAAGCCCGCATGCGCCGCGCGCAGCGCCTTGTCCGCATCGGCGCTCGCGATCGCGACCGAGATGTTGCGTTCCGACGCTCCTTGCGCGATCGCACGGATGTTCACGCGGGCGCGCGCCAGCGAATCGAACAGGCGCGCAGCGACGCCGGGCGTGCCGGCCATGCCGTCGCCGACCGCGGCCAGCACGCTGATGCCGCGGATCAGCTGCACGCTCTGCACCTGCGCGTTGGCGAGTTCGCGCGCGAATGCGGCCTGCAAGGCGCTGCGCGCGGTTTCCGCTTCGGCTTCGCGCACCACGCAGCAGATCGAATGTTCCGAGGAACCCTGCGAGATCATGACGACCGAGACGCGCGCGTCGCGCAGCGCGGCGAACACGCGCTCGGCCGTGCCGGGCACGCCGATCATGCCGGCACCTTCGAGGTTGAGCACGGCCAGGTCCGGCGACAGGGTCAGCCCCTTGACCGGCCCGGCGTCGTCGCCGACTGCGGCGATGCGCGTGCCCGGATGGTCGGGACGGAAGCTGTTGCGGATCAGGATCGGCAGGCCGCGGCTGATCGCCGGCGTCATGGTCTGCGGATGCACGACCTTGGCGCCGAAATAGGCCAGCTCGCAGGCCTCGTGATACGACAGCGCCGCCAGCGGCACGGCTTCCGGCACCAGGCGCGGGTCGGCCGACAGTACGCCGTCGACGTCGGTCCATATGTGCAGTTCTTGCGCTTTGAACAACGCAGCAAAGATCGCGCCGGAATAGTCGCTGCCGTTGCGGCCGAGTGTCGTGATGCGGTTGGCCGCGTCGCGTGCGACGAAGCCGGTGATGACGACGCGCGCGGCCGGATGCTGTTCGCGCCAGCGTGCCAGACGCGCCTCGCTGCTTGGCCAGTCCACCGCGACGCCGAGATCAACCTGCTGCACGACCAGCACCTCGCGCGCGTCGAGCATGGCCACGTCTTCGCCGAGTGCGCGCAGATGTTCCGACAGCAGGCGTGCGGAATAGACCTCGCCGAGGCCCTGCACGCGCTCGACCGCTTCGCGCGTCGGCGTGCCGAGCACCGCCAGTGCATGCAGCAGCTCGGCCAGTTCGTCGAACTGGCGGGTCAGCCAGTCCACGGTCGGCGCGGCGCCGGCGGCCAGCAGTTCTTCGGCGGTGTTCAGATGGCGCGCGCGCAGCGCCTGCCACGGCGTGCGCCAGTCGCCGCCGTCGGCGGCGGTGTGGGCGAGCGCGATCAAGGCATCGGTGACGCCCTTCATGGCCGAGACCACGCTGGCCTGCACGGTTTCGCTGCGGGCGCGCAGCAGGCCGGCGACGTGGCGGTAGCGCGTCGCGTCGGCGACGGACGAGCCGCCGAACTTGTGCGCGACGACGGCAAGGGCTTGCGGCGCGGCCTCGGCGGCCGGCGGGTGATCCTGCAAAGCGACAGCGGACGAACTCATGCAGCCTCCAGTGAGGCCTCGCGTCCGTCGGATCCGGGAGTCGAGCCCGCATCCTGGTGGATGGGCGGGCCGTTTGCGTAAGAAACCTATTCGCGCACGACTCGCCGCACCACGGTAGTGGTGGACGTGGTAATCGTGGTACCCGCGACCATGCCGTACGCCGCCGGGACGGCGGTCGTGGTGTTCGGGCAGTGGCGGGGCGATGTGCGCATGGCGACCGAGTGGAACGGATGCGCCGCCGGGCTGTCAAGCGGTGCGAAGGAATAAGGCGCGGCGCTGCGCATGGTATTGCTCGAGGGTGGGGAGGCGTGTGCGGGCTGCCTGGGCAGGAAGCAACTGCTGTCGGTTCGCGACAACGACGAGGGCCGCGTGAGCCGCATCTGCACGGCAAACCCCATCCCCACCCATGCCCGTCCGGCCCGTTGGGCGTTCAAGGCCGTCAGAACCTGCGGTTCTGAGCGACGACCTTTCACCCCCTTGAAGGGGAGG
>MEFP01000008.1 GCA_001725155.1 Lysobacteraceae bacterium SCN 69-320
GTACTGGCTGCCGCGGTCGGTATGCATGATCACGCCACGTGGCCGTTTGCGACGGAACAGAGCCATTTTCAGCGCGTCACAGACCAGCGTGGCCGTCATGCGGTCGGACATCGACCAGCCCACTACTTTGCGCGAGAACAGATCCAGTACGACGGCCAGATAGAGCCAACCTTCGTCCGTACCGATGTAGGTGATGTCGCCAACCCAGACCTGATTCGGTCCAGCGGCGGTGAAGTTCTGCTGCAGCAGGTTCTGCGCCACCGGCAGCGAGTGGTTGGAGTTCGTCGTCGCCTTGAACTTCCGGGCGGCCTTTGCCCGCAAACCTTGTCGGCGCATGCTCTCCGCTACCTGCCGTCGACCGACACTCAGGTGGCGTGCCAAACGTGGCGCGCCTGCGCGGCCCTTCCTTGCATCGAACTCCGCCCGCACTCGTGCATCCAGCGCTGCTCGGGCCTGCGCCTGATGGGACGGCGTCCGGCTTCGCCAGGCGTAGTAGCCGCTCGGCGATACCTTCAGCACCCGGCACATCAGCCGGACCGCAAATTCTCCCTGGTGTGCATGTATCGTCGCGTACTTCACTTCGGCTGCTTCGCGAAGTACGCCGCCGCCTTTTTTAGGAACGCAACTTCCTCCTCCAGACGCGCAACCTCTCGCTTGAGCCGAGCGGTCTCCGATTGCTGTAAACGCTGCGTTTCCGCATCCTCTCCCAGCTGCTGCGCCTTGGCTCGCCATGCGTACAACTGCGCAGGCTCCAAGCCCAGATCACGCGCCACTGCCGGAACCCCGTCTCTCACTGCACGCAACAGCGCCTGATGTTTGAACTCCGCGCTGAAGCGCTTGCGTTCCGCCTTGCCTTCTGATTTCTTCCTGCTCATCTGTCTCACTCCGGATTGCGATATTGAATCGCTTATCCGGGTGTCCGAGAAGCAGGGGCAGGATCATCCAGCGCGCACACCTTGATGTAGTCCTTGGTGAACGCGCCTGGGGCCATCGCGGAGTTCCGCTCGTTGATGGTCCAGCAAGTCGTCCGATGCAAGGGCAGGTAGCCTGGCGAGGGATCGCGTTCGGCGTTCACCACCAGGCCTTCCGGGTGCGCTTTCAACCAGTTCAAGTAGGCGTCTTCGCCGTCGCGAAAGACCCAGGCGCCGCTTCCGGTTCGCTGAGGATCGACCCGTTGTACGACGAACCCCAGCCTGGTGAGCAGGCGCTTGACCGTGTTCGTGCCACCCCGAAAGTCGGCGGAGGAAAGCGGTTCCCGCTCGGGGAATTGCAGACCGTATGCCACTCCGGCGGTCGCCTTGCTGTCTTAGGTGCGGCCGTTGTGCGCGACCAGATACCGCCGGGCCTGCCCGAAGCCGTACTTTTCGCGGAATTTCTCCGGCGTCATCCGGTCGCACAGGTCCATTGCGGCCACAACCTTCGCGGGGTCCGTCAAGTCTGAAAGGCGCATGCGTTTTCTCGCAGTAGGTTGAGTAGACGACTGCTGCCGGGGGGCACTTCTCCCAGCCAGCTTCGCCGAGCGTCCCGAGACTGGGGGCGTGAGAATTTGGCGGCGCTCTCGGTCGTACACCTCAGGCGCGGTTGCCCCGGATGGGCCGCTCGGTTCCAGTCCTGGGCTCGCGGTCCTGGTTGCGAACCCGCGCTGAACACCGACAGGTCGCTGCTCCCAAAATCCCCCGCGCCGCTCTTGACGGCCTCCGGTACCTCGCTAGGTTGGGATTGAACCCACTGGAGCCTTACTATGTCGCCGGATTTTCGAGACTGGAGCAACCCGAACGCCATCGCGCGCCTGAGTGCAGCGGAAACGCGTTATCTCGTCCACAGGACGCTGGAGGCCGCGAGCCCAGCCACACGCCCATGGCCGTGGCGCAACCCAGCAGCGGTGTGGGAGAGCCTGGCGGCCGATTTTGATCGCGTGGCGAATGACGCAGACGCATCGGACGCGATGCGGGATTTTGCAGCAGCGGTCGTGCGCGGCCCCCGCGTCCACGGCGCGAGCATCCTGGTGGCCGCCGCCGGCCTCCACGGGCGCGAGGCCGAGCGGGCGATGCGGGACGCTCTGGAGAGGGCAAGCAGGCTGCATACGGCACGATTCCAGTGGGTGGACCCGACGAAGGCACCGCCGCCGCAGATCTTCCCCCGGTGCTTCTGCACGCGCTGGCGCGCCAGCGCCGCAGCTCGTCCCCGGACGGATGGATCCCGTGAGCGGCCGGCGGCGCGGGAGCTCATGAATGGCGGGCGTGCCCTACGCATAACCGGTGGTCTCGCAACGAGAGCGTTGCAGCCCGCGAGCAGTGGGAAGAATGGGAAGCCTGGGAAAGCCGGGGGGCGGGCAGCATCCCACCTGCGCGCACATGAGGTCAGCGAGCTCTGACATGCTGGGGGATGAAGTGCTGCTTTTTACCTGCCACGGCTGTCTCCCGGTGGTTCAATCTACGGCTTGGGTCGGGTCTTCTGCGTCAGCGTGCTGGCCGCTACTTTTCTCGTGGCTGCCTTGGTCCGGCCGTCGTTCAGGGCCTTGGCGGCTACCGTCGCTACCCGCTTCGACGTGGTCTTTGCCGTACCGGCCTGCGCCAATGCACTCGCTGCAACGGTCTTGGCTGCCTTGCTGGCAGTGGGGCTTCGCAGAATTCCGGATGCCGTTGTCGCTACCCGCTTACTGGTTTTTTCGCCTTTTGCCATGGTCTTCTCCGGCTTGACGCTGCGTTTCGATGAACTCGTCTAGTTGGAATGCGGCGGCCTTTATTGCTGAAATCCGCGGAGGCGACCGCCGGCAGCTGACGAAAACAACGGTCTGCCCGTAGTGTGCAAAACCTCGCACCCGCCTGACAGTGAAACCGCTCGTTCGCGTGCAGACGGCACCGAGTCTGCCCGAACATTCCGAGGATCGAATCGGCAAACACCCGACTCGCGTCTAGGAAGATTCCGATAAAAGGTCTCGGTTGTCATGGTGCACAACGGCGTCTCATCCCTTAAGACAACACGGCCGGTCGAGGCCGCGTGTGGGCCGGCCTCGCTCGATCGTTTGAAGCTGATCTTGGGTCTCTATCCTCGGCCGTCCGCTAAGCCTCAGCAGAAACTCAAGTGAAACTACAGCGAGAGCTTCTCCGTTCCCTTCGACCTGGCTGAAGCGTGCTGATGCCCTTCCAGCGGAGCTGGGTTGGCGGCTGAAGGTGATCAGTTCTTGACTCCTCTGCACTGGGGAAAGCGCGAGCAGCCCCAAAAGAAGCTCCCGGCGCGAGAGCCTTTGCGGGCTTGGCGCCGAACCATGACCGCGCTGCACACTGGACAAGTTGGGGTGGATGGCGGCGCGGGAGAGTTCCAAGCGGGCAAAGACGGTACCGCAAGGGAGGTGGGGCCGGGAGGCCGCGCCGGCGGCATCGGTGCCGGCGGCGCGGGCGTTGGGACAGAAAGCTTGAGGGCGCCGGGTGGCGGCACCTTGACGCCCACCGTGGCGCAATCTCGCGCCGCGCGTGCACGGTCGGACAGCGCCTGCGCCAACGCGGGTGCCGGAGACGCTTTGCCGCTGGCGAACCTCGACGGTGCGGTCTGCAGTGCGGCCAGCCCGGCTCGAAGTTTGTCCTGCAACTGGATACGTTTGCTGGCAGCCGCGGACCTCAACGCGTCTTCGGCTTGCCGTTCCGTTGGATCCGGCGCAGGGTTGTACCTGAACTTTGCTTCCTGCTCGCCGCGCCACTTGAGCAATTTCTGAGTCAGCGCTTCCCCGAATCCGGGCACAGCCATGACCTTGGCGAAATCGACGTCCGCGGCTGATTCGATCCCGAAAGACGCCAGCGCCGCCATCTTGGCCTGACCAATGCCGGATATCTTCACCCGACGCAGCAGGCAACGATCCAGGAAGGCGTGCAGTTGCCGACCCTTCCGGTTCGCCTGCAGGTTCGCCAGATCGCGGGAAAGTTTGCCTTCCACCTGGGGATACTCTGCGATGCAGTTCTCCAACTCGTTGCGCAGCACCAGCAGTTCGGTGAACCCGACCCGTTGAAGATGCGCCAGAGAGGCCGCCCGTACGCGGTTGTCGGCTTCGCTGTAGGCCTTCAGCAACGGCGA
Source organism: Lysobacteraceae bacterium SCN 69-320 (assembly GCA_001725155.1). Lineage (GTDB taxonomy): Bacteria > Pseudomonadota > Gammaproteobacteria > Xanthomonadales > Rhodanobacteraceae > Tahibacter. Next base: position 4,069 of record MEFP01000008.1, read on the forward strand.
GGCGTCGAACGTTGCGGTGCCGATTCGGAACAGGCCTATCACGGCGAGAACAACGCCGAAGACTGCGCCGGCTCCCCCGTTGGCGAAGCCGACCAGGGCCGCCAGGATGAGCAGCCCGCCAAACAGTCGGGCAAAGGTCTGCTTGGTTCTGGCAGCGGTGAGCGCCGGGAGTGCAGGGCCCGGATCGCCAGTCCAAACGGGAACCACGTCTTCAGGACGGGGAAGCGTTGCCGCACGAATGGCGGCGGCGATCGCGCCGAAGTCAAATGGGCCACTCGGCACTTCGGGGCGGCGGGCGACCCACGAATCGAGGCTCGGGGGGAACATGTCCACGCCCGACTGGCTGACGATGCGGCACCACGGACAGCTTTGCGCGGAATGCGGGAAGTAGTGGGTGGGCGCAGAACCGCAGCGACGCAGGCTGGTTTTCAGCTGCTCCAGAAGGTGAACCCACGTGGCCGGGCTCGGGCGCGCGTCGGGATCGAGGCCGAACGCCGCCTCGAAGGCCGATGCGACCGGCGGAGGGAAATCGCTGAGTTGTACCGACGCCGGCGGTGGCGTCGTCCGGGTTGCGCTCTGCCGCACCGTGGAGTAGGCGAAGCGGTGCTGCGCGATGGCTTGCCCTAGCGAAAGGTCCGCACCGCTGTAGCGACCCATGTACGGATGCTTGCCCATGGCCAGCAACTGAAAGATCACCACCGCCAATCCAAAGTTGTCGTGCGCGTGCGTGCGCTCGACGCGGCTCAGCTCCTTGCCGTGAAGTTCCGGAGGCGTGAAGTCTTCGGTGCCCACCACGCACGGGTAGGCGCGGCCGTTCGCGGTGAACTGAAAACTGTCCGCGTCGATTAGCGTGACGGTGGCGTTGTTGGCTACGAGCACGCCCGAATGATTGAAGTCCCCGATGACGCAGTCGGTTTGATGTACCGTCGCCACCGCGCGCGCGGCGTTCTGGGCAGCTTGGACCAGAAAGCGGTAGTCGGCCTGCGGAAACTGGATCTTTCGAGATTTGGGGCTGTACAGCTCGTGGATGGGCCGGTATCCCGACACCAGCCGCATCGCAAAGCCGGCGAACGCGCCCGACCCGTCGGTGGCCAGCGCGGTCGGGAACGCGACGAGCGTGGTGCGTTCCGCGAGCCGGCTCTCGACCATGGCGCGCACTTTTCCTTCGCGCGACGATCGGATCGCCTCTTTGTAGATCTTCACAGCGAGGCCGGCTTGCTCGGGCAGGGCGTACACGTCGCCTTCCCCTCCACGGCCAAGAGGTTTCCCGAGGGCCGTGCGCTTTCCGGCGATCTGAACGGAACCGCTCATCGGCCCGAAATCAGAATCAGCGTCTTGTCGTCGTCGGTGCGCTCGCACAGCTTGGGGCCGTCGAGGTACCGGCCCAGTGCTTCGGAGAGAGCCACCAGGCACCCGGCGCTCGGTGCGTCGTCAACGGCTTTGAGCATCGGGTTGAAGAAGCGAGCGTAAGGCTGCTGGGTTTCGTGTTCGAGCGCGACGGATTCCAGCCCGTCGGAGAACAACGCGAAGGCGTCGTGTTCCAGCGGGCGCCGAACGACATGCAGTCTAGCTTCCGGATCGTCGGTGACGAAGTAAGTGGTCGAGGCGAATTCGCCGTTCTCCGGCCAACACAACGCCTCCCAGTTCCCGTCGTACCTTCGGCCCACCAGTGCGCTGTCGCCGATCTGCAACGTCATCACCTGGTCGTCGAACACCACCAGCACGACCAAGGTTGCGGCAAATTGACGGCGCGTGAGTTCGCGCCTCGCAGCGGCTAGGTTCAACTGATCGCGCAAGTCGTCCAGCCAGTCCTTGACCGTTTCGCCGTCGGGGAGGCAATCGTTCTCGGAAAACCACCTGCGGAATGCCGACAGGAAGTGGCGGCAAACCACGGACGCACCTTCGCCGCCGTGGCTGGCGCTTCCAGCGCCGTCCGACACGATTGCACAAAGCGAGCGGGCGCCCCCGCGGACGCCGTAGGCGTCTTGCTTTCGGGTGCCGAGCCGCTGATGGGAGGTGCCGATGCGCGACGCAGAGGCCCATCGCCAGCGGCGATCAGCCTGCAACGGCCCACCCATCCGGTGCTGCGGGATTGGGCAAAGCTGGCGTGTCGCCCGGATTGGATTGCGAAACCGCGCTGAGCGAGCTGGACAGCCACGCGAAGAGCTCACGGAACGCCAGACCTTTCAATTTCAGAGGTTGCCGGACGGCAAGCTGAGCCAGCGTAGACAGGTCGGCACCCTCCACACCCACCGCGAAAAACATGAACTCTTTGCGTTCTTCACCTGCATGAACTTGGCGGCGCGCCTCGACCCAACTGTCCGTCGGCGCCCCATCCGTGATCAGGAAGACCCACGGCCGGTAGTATTTGATTCCATTGGCGCGGTAGCGGTTCTTGCGCTCGCGCAGCAGTTCCAGGGCACGAACCACCGCTTCGCCCATCGGTGTGCTGCCGTTGGCTTCGAGCATCTCGGGGTAAAAGCCGTCCACCGTCGTGAAGTCGGATCGGAGGCTGACGGGGCCGAACGTCATGACGGCGAGTTCCACGCGCTTGGCGGCCAAAGCATCGGCGTGGAGATCCTCCTTGAAAAACTGCAAGCCGTCGTTGAGTTGCCGGATCGGCTCGCCGCGCATCGACGCCGAGGTGTCCAGCAGGAGTACGACCGGGCACCGTTGTTCGGGATTCTCGGCGAACTCAGCGTCGGCAAACGGTTGCTGTTCAAAGCTCTCCATCGAAGTCCCTCTGTTTAGTTTTGAAGTGTCGCGCCGGCAGTCCCCGATGCAGGGACCGAGCCAAGCTCGGCTGCTGGCGACGGCCGCAACACAGCCTATTGCGCGCGCGTGCTGTCCGGAAAAGCCGATCCAGCGGCCTTTCCGTATCCCGATCTGTTTAAGGGAATTGGCGGCTTTTGGCAAAAATCGCCACGCCGTCTCATTTGTTCGCGTTGTTGACCTCTGCGCGGCGACGCGACGCATCCGAGTTCGGCATCTCTTGAGCGTACATCGCACGCTCCAGTGAGCGTCTCGACGGCGAACGCGCTCAGTCTGGACTACGCGCGAACGGGCTACGGCGGGTCGGAGCGATAGGTCTCAACCGTTCTGGTCGGGTTTCGATCGCGTTCGCTGCTGTATCAGCTCTGCGATGCCGGAAAGAACGGTCTGCAATGCCGCCGCTGCCGACGGGTCGTCGCCGGACAGTTGGACCACCAGGCGTGCGAGATCGGCCGGCGACGCACCCGACTCCGGCTCGTGGCTGTCTAAACCGGCATATCGGCATAACGCGCTTATCGGGGCCGTAAGTCGTTTACGCTTGCCTCGCAACGCGCGGCTGATCTGGGGTTGGGGAACCCCGGTTTCCCTTGCTACGTCAAGCTGCGTGTGTCCGAGAGCCTTCATTCGCGCCAGCAGCGCGGCGGGCAACCGTCCGAGTTCTGGATGTGGTGTGGAAATCTTTACAGGCATATAAGCATAAAATACACTGATTTTCAGCCCCATTTCCAATCAGGCGCCTTCGAATTCCATGAGCCCCCAAGTCGCCAGCGTGTATACCGGAAGCATCGGCGTGAGCCTGGAGCTGCCTCCGGCCGACGCCGAAGTGGTCCCGGGCGTTCGGTGGGGCGCGGTGGAGGCGTTTCCGACTCCGGCATATTGGGCCTATCAAGTCTTCGCACGGCGGTTGGAAAACCGAGTGGTCCGCTACAAGCTTGGGAGCACGCTTCGCGAGGAACTTGGCGCTTGCTTGCTGGGTGGGCACGGCATCCCCGCCAAAGTCGGGGTCGGAGCCTTTCGCCATTTGCGATCGAAGGGGGCTTTCGAGGGAGCGCCATCCGAGGCCTGTCTGTTGGCCTGGTTGTCCGAACCGTTGGACGTGGAGGGGCGCGCGGTTCGATACCGTTTTGCGGGGCAGAAGGCCAAGTATCTGGCCGGTACGCTGGCCGCCCTCAACGAGGGCGAATTACGCGGCTTGAGCGGTGTTCAACTGCGGAACCGGCTGGTTGGTCTCCCGGGGGTGGGTTACAAGACCGCATCATGGGTCGCCAGGAACTGGCTGGACGCGGACGACGTCGCCATCCTGGACATCCACATCTTGAGGGCGGGGGTCATCGCTGGGTTTCTGGACTCCGACCTGACGGTGGAGCGGCACTACCTGGAGCTGGAACAGCAATTCCTGAGGTTCAGCACCGGCCTGGGGGTTCGCGCATCGGAGTTGGACGCCCTCATCTGGCTGGAGATGATGTCCGCGCCGCGTTCGGTGAGCAGCGTTCTGAGCGCCCTGCCAGACAGCCGATTCAAGTCGCGGCACGCGCCGCTAAAGCGGCGCGCCAACAATGGCCACGCCGACGCCATGCAGCTCGCCTTGCTCGTTCAATGAGGCCGCAGCGGCACTTCCTGTGAGACCCAGGAAGCAGAGGCTCAGGCCGGCGCGAGGGGCCACCAGCGCCAAACTGCCCTGTAATACGCCCGCGTCCCGCCAGACCAAACTCTCTGGGTTTTCGTACTTGGCCGCCGTCATCCCGAGTTCCGCGACGAAAAAAAGCAGGCAGCCATCGCCCGGGGCTACGTACTCCGCTGCGATGGCGCGCAGGCCGGGCAGCGCCCCCGGTTCGGCGAGGAACTCCAGCCGATGGGTTTTCGGATCGTATCGCGCCCACGCGCGATCCCGCGGGTGTTCGAGCAAAATGTGGATGGGGTGGATCGCGCCAGCTGACGGCGTTGGTCGCAGTTGAAGGTCGAAGCCCAGGGGCGAGGACGACGTCTCCTCGCACCGTGCGGTGTGCCAGAGCAGCGTACTCAACGCACCCAGGCTCGGCACAGCGAATGCGCGCTGCGAGCGTCGCTCCAACACATCTGCGAGAGGGCTTGGGAACGGCAGCTGCTCGCCGTGCCGAGATGGCCAGAGGCACGGGGCATGCGGGTTCGGTGTACCTCGAACTCGTGGTTCACGGAAGTCCATAGAAGCCGCCCCCAAGCTGTTCGAGAACCTCGTGGTGCTTGTAGCAGCCGCGGCACGCGCAGCAGGGGTAGTTTGCTTTGTGGCAACTGTGGGCCCAGGCCATCAGCCCGGCGGGAACCTTGCTCTGCCTGATGAGCTGCTCGGTGCTCAAATGGATTGCGGGGGCGTCGACCGTCAGTCGGCCTTCCTGGTGCTCCATCAGAGAACTGATTAGCTGCAAGAATTCCGGTGTGCCGTCGAGGTGCGTGGCGTCGCTGGCCACGGTTCCGATCAAGAGCCGGTTGCACGAGTGCTTCAGCGCGCACGCCCCGGCAAGCGTGATGAGCAGTTGGTTTCGAAAGGGCCACCAATCACTCGCTGGCGCTTCCGGCAGCGCGGTGCTGCCCGCGAGGTCCCCGGAGCCCAGCGCGCTCGCGTCCACGCGAAGAACGTGATGCGCAATTCCCAGCGCTCCGCAAGCTGCAGCCGATGCCGCGATTTCGGCAGCTGCAGGCCGTTGGCCGTAATCGATGGTGATGGCGAGGTCCGGCTTACGCCACCACAACAGCGCGATGGAATCCATTCCTCCAGAGAGCAGCAGCGCGGATCTCACAAAGCGACGCCGATCCAGGCCGCGCGGTAAACGGAGCTGACGAAATCTTTGCACATGAAGCAGTCGGAACCTTCCATCATCTTGAGGTCCTCGCCCGATTCGTTCTCCGCATAAACCACAACCGGCAGGCCCAGCGCGCGCGCGTAGCCGACCTCGTACACCGTCCCCGAATCGAGGCCGTCCGCGATGGCGTACATGAGGTCGCAGTCGTGAATGGCTTTCAGGTCAAGCGGTACCACGCGAGCTGCGTCGCCCGGGCCGACGTCGTGGTAGGGCGAGAACACGTCGAGGCCCATGTCGGTCAGATGATGTCGCGCCTGTTCCACCATCCAAATCTGTCCCAGCGTGAAGAAGGGGCCGGCCAGGTAGACCTTCGCTCGGTAGCCAGCGGACCACCGCGGGCCTTGCTTCAACGGGGCGGGGTGGAACGTGTTGAGATCGTTCAGCGAAGGGAACAATTGTCTCTCGCAATAGAAAGCAGTCGCTTGAGATGCGCGAGCGGCCGCATCGGCGGCGCTCAAGCCCCTGACCATCCATGCATGCGCGAAATGAGCAACGAACTGATCCCCTGAGCCCACTTTGGAAACATGGCTCGTCTCAAACGTGGGGATTGTCGTGACGACGCCGTTCTCAAGCACCAAGGCTCCGCGCGGACCACGCTTCAGCACCACGGCATCGGCTTTTTCCAAATCCATGACCGCACGTGCTTTGTCCTGTGCCGCGACGGGAGCGTCTGCACCGAGCAGGGCCGACGCTTCGGTTTCGTTGAGCACGATCGCCAAGTGATCCGCGCGCGAGCCGTTCGCCCTGAAGCGTTCGGGCTTGTGGGAGGTTTGAGGGTCGTACACGGCGCGGTGCGCGTGTACTACGGCAGTGCCTTCGATCATGCCGTACCGAAGCACGCAATCGTCCTTTACCTGCAGTGGTTCAGGACTGGTGGCAGGTCTGCGAAACGACGGCGTATCCAATCCGTGCATGTAGCGAAAGGAGACGCCGCGGGGGATGCTCACGGGCTTCCATGTGAAGCCGTACTGCACCGCACGACCGCGCATCGTTTCGTCGGTTAGAGCGTCCGCGAAACCGACCAGGTTGACCGTCGTGCCGAGAGCCGCCATCGAACACGCGGCTCTGCCAGCGGACCCGTAAACTTCATCCGACGGTCGCCAGATGATTCTTTCGCGGTAAACACCACCCACAATCGTGAGGGAAGCCATTGCTGTCTCCCTAGATGATGTTCGGCGTGATGCGAACTCGGACTACGTTGCCCGCCCGTTTGTCGATGACGGTCGCCGAGTAAGACGTGCCGGCACGAATGCATTCGCGCAGGCGAGTGGCCTTCGGCGACACCAGTCCGCCGATTTCTTGCCCGCGCAGCACCAGGACGATGGTGTCCGTCGCGCCAGGCTTCAGGGTGACGTCCAGCACGTCGCCGACCTTCACCTGCGAAATCGCTGCTTGCGGCGAGCGAATTTCGGTCTCGAACTGCAGGCGTTCGCAGGCGATGTCGTCGCCGTCGAAACTGGGGCCACCGCCCCCTCCACCGCCCCCAGACATAACCTTCTCCTTCGTTGATTTCAATCGATGACAATCGGCTGCAGACGCGGCCGGAATCCCAGTCGGTTAGCACGCCCCGGCTAATTCCGAGGCTTCCGACGATGTTCAACCTGACCCATCTGCCTCACGGCAGGGTCAGACCGAGGCACAAAAATCGACTGCTCTGAATTTCCGCAGCCGGCGCGTTTATCGCCACGCCGATGCGACCGACTTGTTCGTCGGCCAATCTTCCTTCTGACGCCACGGCGCTCAACCTCTCACCCCGTGCGCGAGCGTGCTCCCGCCGTCTGGCTCGCACATAGGCTTTGTTCCGAAATTTCCCTCGGAAATTTCCGATTCTGTCCAACCGCCTACCGACGCCGTATGGGTCCGCCACCTTCTGCCTACGTACCGGTCGCGCTTAGGCCTAGGACGGCGTTGAGGCTGCGCACCAGGGCCACCAGGGCGGCTTGGTGCCGGGCGCCCGTTTTCCCGTACACCACCTTCAGCCTTGTCCGCGCTCCTTCCTTCGATACCCCCATCGCCGCGGCCACTTGGGCCAAATCCGACCCTTTGGCCAATCGCTCCGCCAATTCGGCTTCGCGCGGCGTCAGCCCGAACACGTTGCCGAGCGCCCATCGCAGCGCCTTCGGTTGGGTCGTCTCCACGGGTTCCACGAAGACCACGCCCCGCGCGAGCCCGAGCCCTCCGTGTCCGGGAAGTCGGTGCGTGGTCGCGTGGCCACCGACGCGCCCGTCCGACTGGCGGAGGGCGATCGGTGCCGCGGTGGGCAAAAACGACGGGCCACCACCGGGGTGGGCCGGCACCAGCTGCCCGCCGCGCAGGCGCACCAGGTTTCCGTCACGCAGGAGTGCCTCGCCCGCGGCGTTCCATCGATGGCATCGGCCGCGCTCGTCCAGAAAGAAGACGGCCGTGCCCAACTGGTCGAGCGTTCGTGCTGCATCCCAGCTGTCGCGATCAGCTGGGGCCAACCGATCCCTGAGCCTGCACGCGTTCACCCAATGCGGGGCGACGCCGCGCAGCCACGCTCGTTCCTTCGAGCCGTAAATTCCCACGCGCGACGAGCGCAGCAAAGTGATGCTCAGCACCTTGTGGGGCGAGCGGAATCCGATCAGGCCGCACCCGTGATCGACGCCCATCGGTCGGAGGAAATCGGCCCAAAAACCCGTGCGCCGGAGCGCCGACAGCGGCAGGCGATCGTCCGGAACCACGACCGAACCGGGCGGTGGTCCCAGCGTTTCGTTGGGCGGGCGCCACGGGTTGCCGGCGCTGTGGCTCCGCTCGAACGCTTCGGCCGCTGCGCGCCCCTGGCCCACGTAAGCGGGGAGGGTTTGCCGGCCCGTGGCGACATCGACCTGCAAGACGGCCGCCGCGGGACTTCGGGTGGCTTCGCACACGCCGTGCAGGAATGCGGACGCCCAGTCGGACTCGGCGAGGTTCTCGAACAGCGACGCGACCAAACGATCGTCAGCATCCATGGCTTACCTCTCCTGTGCGGGCAAGTCCCATGTGGGAATGCCGCGGAACGACCCGGATGCAGACGATCCCGGACGAGCCACTTGCGGCGCTTCTGGGAGATCCCCTGTCATGAAGATGTCCTTCCTCGCGCGGGCGCTGCTCGCCGCAACTCTTGCACTGAGCGCCGTGCCCGGCTTCGCGGCTGGCCCCGCGGATCTGATGGCGTCCGCGGACGACGACGCGCTGGCAGAGGCCCTCGTGCGTCGCCGACTGAGCCAGGATGACCTGGCGCCGTACCACCGCCTTGAGGTGGTCGTCCGCGACGGCGTGGCGACGCTGACGGGCAGCGTCCGCACCAAGTCCACGCTCGATGCGGTCGTGACGGAGGTCGGCAAAGTGGCCGGCGTGGACCGGGTGGATGACCGGGTAAAAGTTGAGCCCAACCCGTAGGACGGCCGTGTACTTCGCCGCGCAGCGCGTCGCCGCCGCGGTCCGGGACGCCGCGCGCTTCCACGCTGCCCCGCTCGAACTGCGGGGCGGCGAGGTTGCCATAGCGCGCACGCGGGCGTTCTTCCAGGCGTTGGTGGACGACGCGCTTGAAGAACTACCCGATGGCTCGATCCCGAGCGACCTGCGGGCGGCCCTCACGTCGGGCGAGGCGGTGGGGCCGGACGCCCAACGCTGGCTGGCTCCGGTCCTCGACTGGCTGGCCACGGTTTGCCGCATGTCCTGAACGCTCGGTCTGGACGGCAATCAGCTCAGCCCGAGGATGCGCCGGACGTCCTCGAACACGGCGTTCGCCGTGGCGCCAGTCATGCTGCCGGCCAGCGCGTAGCTCCGGCCTTCTGCTTCGACCTCGACTTGGTAAGACAGGGGGAGCAAGGCGTTCGCGTCCGCGGTGTGCCGGGCCGCGCCGAGCGCCGCGACGCCGCCCACCATGCCCGAGCCGCCACCGGCCGTTGTGATGATCAATCCATCCAAGGCGTTCCGGCACACCAGCCGGTGAACCGCCTTCGCGGGAATCTCTCGTCCGCTCGGCAGGCGAATCGCCTGCGCGCTGACGCTGAAAGACCCCGCGGGCGCGCGGTGGCGGCGGAAGGTGCTGAGGGATCCCAGGCGGCCCACGACGAAGCAGAGCGCCAAGAAGAACCCGGCTATTGCGCCACCCACCGCTTGGGCGGTGCCGATTTGAAACCCCAGCGACCCGCCCAATACGGGGCCGACCGCTAGCAACCACGCGGGCACAGTCGGGCCAACGGCGCCGACGACGTCGAAGCGCGTCCAGCCGCCTCCGGTGTCGGAGGCGTGGTAGCTGCTCTGGGTCGGATGGGACACGGCCGGGCGGGCAGCGGCTGCAGGGGTGGCAGACATGGAAAAGCCTCCGTGGGTGAGACCTGGCAGGGCGGGCCGTGGCGGCGCCCGGGACAGGTCGGTGCGACGGACCGTACCATGCAAAGTGAGCTAAATATATGAACTCCGCCTTATCGAAGTTCGTTTAAACGAACCTCGGGTATAGGTTGTTGGCCGCTCTCCCGGTCGGCGGCCCATGCCCAAGTCCATCCACCGCGCTGAATACCTCGTGCTGTGCGAACTGCTGCGCGACGTGCGCCTGCACGCCGGGCTGACTCAGGCCGTCCTGGCCAGGAAACTCAAACGCCCGCAAACGTTCGTCTCGACCGTCGAAAGGGGGTTGGTGCGGCAGGATTTTCTGCAGCTGCGCGACTGGTGCCTTCAGTGCGGCACCACGCTCGAAGCCCTGTCGGCGGAGTTCGAGGTGCGGCTTAAGGAGACTAAAAAAATGGCGCGTGGCAAGAGAGCTGACGCTCAGAAATGACCGCGCGGAGGCGCCTGCTGTCGGCCTCTATGCGGTTGCGCTCGAAGATCGCCCCACCATGGGGTCCGCAAACTTCGTCTTCTGCGGTACTCGTGCGAGCATCAGGCGCTCATCGAGCATTACCATTCTGCCGGCACTAACTGGCCGGTTTGTTGGTGCGGAGGTGTATCCACAACACGCTAGTCAGTGCCAGTGTGAGCATGCAGAGCGCCAGCATTCCCGGACTTGAAGCAGGGACGGCAACAGGGGCGACGACGGGTAAGCCACGGAGCTGAACGGAATAAACCAAAGTTCGGCTGCCGAGGCTTGGATCTGAGTCCGGGTGGCGCCAATCGAACGCAACTGTGGTGCCGTCAGCTGAAACGTCCGTCCGCGAAACCCAGGAATTTCGTGGTGCTCCGAGCGCCGTAGAGACGTTGACGATTTCCCCGGTCAAGCGGTCTTTGACGTAGACGGATGGAACCTGTGGTGTTGAAAGCAGGTTGGAGGCGCGACTGAAGAACGACACGTAGCGTCCGTCGGAGCTGATCGATGGCCAGAAGCTTGCGTTGTCGGGGCGGGCTCCATTGAAGCCGGTCGATATGAGCTCGTAGCGGCCGGTCTGGGTATGCACCACGTAGATGTCGGAAAAGCCTATGGCATCGCCGGGCCCCAGCTCATCGCTGTTGGCTTCTACTGCCAATAGCTGGCCATCGGCGGAGAACCGTCCGCTACTGCCCTGGTAGTAGGGGGCTCCTGAGAACTCGCCGCCGGACTGCGTATAGCTCAATCGTTTCGTCGAACCTGTCGCCAGATCGTGGAGCATCAGCTGTTCGGTTCCCAGCGGATTCTCCGAGTTGAGGTCCGTCGCGTAGCTCAAGAAGGCGGCCCACCGACCATCCGATGAAAGCGTGCCCCCTGCTGAGTTTCCCGTGCTGAAAGTGCCGCTGGGCGTTCGCGTCACGAGCGTGACTATTCCGGTGCTCCAGTCGCGCACATAGACCTGCACCGGTCGGGAGAGTGGTGGTGTGCTCACGTCGATCATGTTCGATTCGGTCGTGAACAGCACACGGGTGTGCGAGAACGAAACACCGCCCAACTGCGTTGATCCGGTTTGCGGCGCGGGGTTTCCGGCGGCGTTCCTTCCGAGAAGTTCCGTCGTTCCCGTCAGGCGATCTCGGATGAACGCATTGTTCAAACCGCCGCCGGTGTAAGGAAAAGTCAGATCCGGATGCAGCGGCGCAGCTGAAGTGAACACCACATACCGCCCATCGACAGAGGGGAACCCGCCGCCGCTGCCGAAGCGGTATTCCACCTCATTGGAATCGACGCTGGCGCGTTCAACTGTGCCGGTATTTCTATCCTTGATGAACGTGTCGCTGCGCTCGTTCGTATCTCCAGGAACGATGTCATCCGAGACGCAGGTGTACGTGAGGTAGCGACCTGTGGTGGATAGGAATGGGCCGATGCACGGCCCAACAGCTGCGCCGCCCGCAGCTGCGAGGCTTTCGAGCATCGGCGCGCCGGCGTCCAAAGCGCTCGCCGGCGAGCCGGCGAGCGCCAAAATCACCGAGGCCGCATACCGCATGCGGTCACTGGAAGTTGTTCGCGAAAATCGCATCCGGTCTGGCCCTGAAGTCGGCGACGATTGCCCCGAGACGCTGCATGGTATCGAAGGCATGGGACTTCTTCTGTAGTCCTCCGGGTATCCATGGCACCTGAACCCCGATGAGCGCCGACGAAGGCAGTAGCGGCAACGGCTGGATGCCAGATGGCCCGGCCCATTGCAAGTTCCAGTTGCTGTAAGCGTCGATCTGCTGGCAATCCGCACTGCTTGCACAGGGGCCTGGGCCCACTTCTCCGCCGGATGTCAGCACGTTATTCCAATAAGCCATCACGGTCCGGAAGCGATAGCTCTGCGCAACGCCGGTGTCCGGGCGCCGATGCCCGAAGGACCAGGGACACGAAGGGCGCGCTCCACCAGCACCAACATCAGAGTTCTGAGGGTCGTGTTCCATGCCCAGGGTGTGACCAATTTCATGAGCAAAGTTAAGTCGGTCGCTATTGCACTGCGGGTCGAAAATGAAATATGGGAACTTCTCACCCCAATCCGCACCGGGCTCCATCGCGCAGCCGTTGTTGTAGACGACGCGCTGCACCCATCCTGCACCGCAGGTCTGTTCAGGCGGATTCGTAGCGTCGCGGCGCGCCAACGCCACGATGTCTGCATGCTTGGCTTCGCGGCGATTGCGTACAGCCGTATTGGGATTGGAAAAGCTGCAATACCCATCTATTGGTGGTACCACGGTATAGCCAGTCAAACGAAGGAGCGACGCCTCTATCCCAGAGACATCGTAGTTGAAGCCGGCTGGAACGGCTTCGACCCCCGCGAGAGCAAACCGTAGCGCGTACATTTGGCTGTTGCGCAGGCTTGTGTTGGCATCGTCTAGTCCGGCTTGGACCTGCGCTTCAACCTGAGTTGCTGACCCCGCGTAGGACAAGTAGCCTGACGTATACATCACGAGCACGTCTACAACGTTGACGTGCGAGGTATCCAGGGATGCGGCGCAGGAATCATCCCATGTTGGGCCTTTGGTAGACGCGGGAAGCGGCATGGGGAGGGTTGGACCGAGCGAAGATGCGCTTGCGGTTGCGGCGGGTGCAGCAGAAACGGCTTCGCGCTTGGGATTGTCCAATCCGTCATCGACGTGGGTTTTCCAGTAACTGCTGTTGATCCAACCCAATTGGGTTACCGGGCCGGGTCGGGGCTCCAGTCCGTAGCGGCGCTCTGCCGAGGAGGCACGGCCCGCGACGATGCCTTTATGCATGGTGAGAGAAACCGTCCATTCGCTACCGCGGCCATACCAGAGCCAGGAAAAGTCTTCTGGTTTAGCGTTGGGATCCGGAATCATGTGTCCGTTCCCTTCCTCGTCGTATTCCATGACGAAGCCCGCGCGTGGTTCCCAATGATCCAACTGGACGGTGACGGGCGTCAGGTCGGGGAGGTTGAGCGTGATCTCAGGAGGCGAGAATTTGAGCTCGTCCGCGTTGATCGCAACCGACCAGACGCCCTTGTAGGCGTCGGCGGGTGACGGGTCGCCGCCTTGAACGACTTTCGTGAAAACGTCGGGCGCGTTGCCGGCGTTTGTGGCGGCAAACGGCGCCACACAAGCCGCGAGAAGAAGCAACCATCTGGACATCACCGATTCTCCCGTAGAGGAAAAGAGCCAGCGGTGGCAGCTGCTGGTCATCCTGCACTACGCGTTAGGGGAGCATCGGTGATCAGCTCGGTTGGGATAGGGCAACGAAGCGGCGACCGACGAACGGCGTACTACAAGAAAGCTCTCAGCGGATACGCGGTGGTTGACGCTTCCCCCCAAAGGCGTCGTCGGTTTCCCGGCTCATGCCATGAAACCGAGCTCGACTGTAATCGGTCGAGGCGAGGGCGTAGTTAAGCGTGCGTAAAAGAGCGCCCTGCGGAGAGCGACGACGATTCCGGGTTCTGTGTGTCGCCCTTTCGGTTGTCCGTCACGAGCAGGTTGCGCGAGTGGTGACGACGCGGAAGGACTCCGTTTGGACGCATCTTGTTCGGCCTCCGTCTTTACGGATCGAACAGATCAAGCACGGCCGCGCGTTTCTTTGGCGGGAGCGCACGAAAGCGCTTGATCAGGGTGCGCTCGACGGCGGATTGGACGGCGTCCCCGCCGTCGCCGGGCTCATCCCCGCCCACCAGCACGTCCAGGCTGACGCGAAGCATCGTGCGCAAGGCCACGAGGTTCGCGAGGTCCGGCTGACTGACGTTGCGCTCCCATTGGGAGATGGCGTTTTTCGTCAGCCCCAACTGCGCGGCGACGTCGTCCTGGGTCAGGCCGGCCTGCTTTCTGAACAGTTTGAGGCGTTCGCCAAAATCTCGCATCCGACCAGTTTGGCCGCGGGTGCGCATCCTGTCGCCCACAAAACGTTGACATTAAGTAACTAAATAAATTACTTTCCGTACAGGGAAGCAGTATTGCCACGGACGGCTCTCTTGGTTCCTCTGTCCCAACAATGGATTAGCTGACATCGCAGGAGGCGAGCGGCGTGAAGGAACGGGCTGAGGCGGCGGCAAGCCGCCAGGAAAAACTCATCGCAAGAGCGCTGCTGGCGCTGGAGGCCCGCGCGCGCAAGCCAGGTCCGGCGCTTGCCACCCAGTCCGCCTGTGCGGACTGGTTCCGACTGAAGCTCGCCGCGCAGGAGCGCGAGGTGTTCGCGGCCGCTTGGCTCGACACCCAATGCCGGCTGATCGCCTTCGAGGAGCTGGCACGCGGAACGCTGGACCGCACCAGCGTCTCGGTGCGCGAGGTCGTGAAGTCCGCACTGCACCACAACGCGGCGGCCGTCGTCTTCGCGCACAACCACCCGTCAGGCGGCACCACGGCGTCCGGCAGCGACATCGATCTGACGGAAGCACTGGCCGAAGGACTGGCACTGGTCGATGTGCGGGTGCTGGATCACTACATCGTCACGGCTCACCACGAGCCGATCTCGCTGCGCCAGGTGCTGGATCGCGTAACGGCTGCCGCCAGGAAGGTGCCCGTTCGACGCGGCAAGGGGGGAGGGAAGGAAGAAGGCATCACCGCGTCGGCGAAGGCGAAAGCGCGATGAGGGCGAGCCGATTCGGCATCGACGAGATCGCGGCGATTCTTCGCGAGGTCGGGCCCGGAACCACCGTGGCGACGGTTTGCCGCCGCCACCGCATCAGCACGGCGACCTTCTACCTTTGGAGGAGCAAGTACGCCGGCCTTCCACTCCCCGACATGGCGCGCCTGTACGCCTTGGAGACGGAGAACGACCGGCTAAAGCGCATGTACGCGGACTTGGCACTGGAACTGGCAGCGATGAAGGAAGCTCAACCTCGACGCGACGGGGAGAGCGTTGCCGATTCGGCCGCGAACGGTCCCTGACTCCGACTCCGCGTCCTTCGGGATTGCATCGTGGGAGGTTGCGCGCCGTGTCGCCACATAGAGGCTGAGGCGGTACGGACCGCGACAGGATGCGCAAGGATGAGCAGAGGATCGGAGCTGCGGTCCATCCTCGCCGGGATGGCGCATTGGATCGCCATCCACCGGTGGAGCCTCGTCTATCGCGTCGCGGTCGCCGTACTGCTGCTGGCGTGGTTGCGCGTGTATCCGATGTATCTGCTGACGATCTACGCCGGCGTGCGCGGTATTCCGCCGTTCGAACTGGTGGAGGACGTCGCCGGTGTCCATGTTCTTCTGGCGTGGACGCTGATCTTCCTATCCGTGACCGCGCTGTATCTCTGGTTGCCGCTGGTTCTGCTCATCTTGCGGCGGGTCTATATCCGTGACCCGCTCCGAACGAGTGCCGGTGGTATTCACCCGTCGCGATTCGAGATCTTCCTGGCATCGAACACCCTGCGAAATTTCTCGTTTTTCCCGGCAGCGATCATCGTGGCGATGACGCTGGCCATTGGCTTCGGATCGGGTCGAATGCCCTGGAAACTGCTGTTCGCCTTCGCGTTTATCAGCCTGTTGTTGGCGTTGTCGATCTTCCTGTTCGTGCGGCGCGACACCCTCAGCGCCATCATCAACTGGCAAGGGCCTTTGGCATTCGTGTTCCTGTCGCTGGTCGTGCCGCTCGGCTTCCTGGACGTGACCACGGAAGTCCTGGATTCGACCCTACGGCAATACCGCGTCGGCGGGGGACTTCCCGTGCGGGTCGCGCGCGCCGAGCCGGTCACCGGTAGCTCGGACATCGTGTCCGGACGCCTGCTCCTGCTGGGAAAGCGCAACGCCTATATCGAGCGAGGGGAGGGTGACGCTCGCGAGCTCGTCGTGGTGGCGCATCGGCAGGTGGAGATAGCGCGTCCGTCCAATGCTCATCAGGCGCCCTGAGGGACGCCATTGGGGCATTGACTGCGTCAGGACCGGCCAAACCGACCGGTTCCACTCGGCATGTGGCAATCAGAAGAATGCATTCACGTGGAGCAACCTATGGCGTTTCGATCGGCTCGATGCCCTTCGTGCAACAAAGACATTCAGGTGCCGGACGATGTAGCGAGTCCGCTCTGCATGTATTGCGGAAAGTCAGTTCCGGCCCAAAATCATCTGCCCCGAGAGTCAGGGCCGTCCGTTGCCAATCTTCTCGGCTTGGCCCGGACCGCTGCGATGGGCGGAAATCTCGGCGAAGCGGAGTCGTATTTCAGCCGAGTTTTGGAACTGGACCCGACCGTTTCGGAGGCGTGGCTGGGCAAGGGCAAATCCGCCGGCTGGCAATCCACCATTCTGAACATTCGTCTTGGCGAAGTTCTCGCGGCGTTCGGTCATTCGATCGGCACGGCGCCGCAGTCGAGCCGAGCCGCAGCCATCCAATCGTGTCTTCACGAGGTCAACGCGCTCGTCGTCGCGATCCACGGCATGGCGCGCAAGCACATGACCGAATTTATCTCCGTCCCGAATTCGTGGACCAACTACTTGGCGCAAGTCGGCCAACTCCTTGACGCCCTGGAAGCGGCGAGTATATGGAACCCCGGAGACCGAACAACCCTGGAAAACATCGTCCGCCTGTGTAAGGACAACATCGAGGGTGTGAAATACCGCGATCCGTTCGAAAACAATGCCGCGAAAGCGTGGCACCTCAGCCCGCAGTACGAAGCCCTCATCCGGGGAAAAATGGAGAGAGCCTCGCAGGCACTCCGGGAGATCGATCCCGGGTATGTTCCGCCTGTCGCCGAAGCGAAAAAACCGGACGCTTGCTTTGTCGTCACCGCAACCATGGGCGATGAGCATCACCCAACCGTCGGGCTGATCAGACGACTTCGGGACGATTGGATGCTGACTTTTCCCAGCGGAAGAAAGGCTGTGGCGCTCTACTACCGCTACAGCCCTCCCGTTGCTCGTTTCATCGGGCGAAAGCTCTGGCGCCGCGCACTGTCCTACGTCCTGGTGGTCGCACCGGCGGCCTGGTTGGCTCGGCGCCTGTTGAAAAATCGCGTGGGCGACGGCGCGGAACGGGATCGCTTCGTTTCCTAAGGGAAATTTCTCCCGCCCGCGTTCGGTCGGCGTGGTTGGACCTCAGCCGCTGCAGTCGGCCGGTCCCGGCTCCCAGGTCAGGTGGGGCTTTATTCGTCCGTCAGCGTATGCGGGCGTCCCTGTGCCCACCGCGTGCCCACGGCCTGGGAGCGAGGTCAGTATGGTCGCGCGCGTACCGGCGTTCATCGGACGGTTTCCGGCGATGGCCTCAGAGATTTCCGATTTTCGTAGCGGCGGCTGGCGGGATCACCGCGTACCAGCGGCCATCGACCGTGCGGGCGAAACCGCCATGCTGGAGATTGGCCAAATCCCGCGTCGTGTTGCTGGGAATCGTGGCGATGGCGTTGGCGATTTCGCCGGGCAGCGCGCCGGCTTTCCCGCGGTCGATCAGGACGGACAGCGTTTGCAGGACACGCTGCTGCGCCCGGTTCCGGTGCTTCGATGCCGCCATGGCTTCCTTCGATCCAACGGTAGAAGCGTGCCGCTACCGAGGCGAAACTCCCGGCCGGCGTGGCCAATCCGCGCTAGCGTGGCGCTGCCACCGTGCCGGTGGGTTCACGGACCTGGTGGGGCATCGCCGGCGCCGGATCGTCGGACAGGCGCAGCAACACGGTTCGCGCCGCCGGCGTCAGCTGCAGCAGCACGTGGTCCTCCACGCCATCGAGGAGGAACTGCATGGCGGCCTCGCGCTGGGCGAAGCTGCGGTTCTGCAAGCCGGTCGGCAGAAGCAGTGAGGCATGAAAGCCCGGCTTGCTCCGCCGCGTCGAGACCTCACCAAACGGCCGAGCCCCGATCAGCAGCACGCTGCTGCCCGAGGTGTCGTGGCGCCACCGCGCGCGCAGCATCACGACAGCAGCCCCGCCTGGCGAAGTGCGGCGTGCGCGTCGTCGGACAGCAGATCCAGAACCCGCGTCTCGGCTTCAGCTGCCAAGGCTTCTCGCGCTGCGTCCAGCGTGGGGTAGCGGCATCCGCCGCCTGAGGCATCGCTGCCTCCGAACCGGCCCAGCCAAAGGTTGCCGTGGGGCCATGCTCGGCCGAGCTCGTGCTGGCCGTGCTCCAGCAGCCAGGCGCCGCCGTGCTCCCGCCAGGTCATCGCGACCGCTGCGCTCGTTGTCTTCGCCATTGCCGTGCTCCCGTCCGCCGCTCTCGGTCGCCCGCACTCTACCGAGTGCGGTCTCACGGACTGATACGGGCGGACGGGTGAGCCGGATGCGGCTCGTCCTGCGAGTAGCTGTCACTGTGGGGCCTAACCGCACCACTCAACGACGCCCCACGGAACCCCCTGATCCGTGGGGCGTCGCGTTTCTGGAGGTGGCGAGCAACGTCGGCCTCGCCGACCGCGGAACGAATCGGCGACACCAGGCGCCGGTGGCTGGCGTGACGGTTCACCGCTCGCCCGACAGCGCTTCCAATCGAGCTCGGGCTTCGCGCTTGCCAACTTTGCGGAGCGCTGCCAGTGCCTCCAGCTGTTTGGCGCGGGGCGCGTTCTTGCCCTGTTCCCAGTTGTAGATCGACTGACCGGAAGCGCCGGCAAGCTGACCGAATTCAGCGGCCGACAGCCCGAGTTTGGCGCGCAGCGTCTTCAGGCCTTTCGCGGAAATGCGCGCGCGGGTACCGGTTTCGGCTTCGCCTTCGCCCTCGTGAGCGGCGGACGCTTTCGTCTTGCTCGTTTTCTCGGCGGATTTCTGCCCGCGTTGCAGCGCTGACACGGTACGTTTCAGTGCGGCAATTTCCTTGCGGTAGCCGGCGCTGGCGCGACGCAGGGCGTCCAACTCGGCTTTCAAAGCTTTGCGCGCCACGCGGGTGATTTCGGTTTTCAGGACGGAACTGACGTCGGGCATGCGGGCTTCTTTGGATGAAAAGGGCGGAGAACCTGCAAAGGGCGGAAGAATTCGGTTGGACGGTACCACACGGTGCTCCGGCACCCGTTGTGCAAAGTTTGGAATCCCCTAAACCTGTGACCCAAGTCGCAGTGCATCGCGACGTGCGCCGCGCACCGGGCGTCGGCGTGTTTGGGAGCCTGCCGCTGCAGCGGCAGGCGGGATGCTGGCGGACGTGCCTTTCTACCGATTCCGCAAGCAGTGCCCTGGAGCAGTTGAGGTTGCGATGGGAAGTGGGGCGGCTTGCTGTTCCCTTCATCGTGCCACGGCGTTCTCGTCGTCAAGGGCGGCGCGCCGGTGGCGCTGGCGTCCTGGCGGCCGTCGGTGACCCCTGACGGCTTGCGCTGCGCCGTGCCCCGGAAGGTCTGGGCCATTCCGCCCGGTAACCTTTCGGAACTTCACCACGAAAAACGAACTCATCACCCACGAGCAGCGCGAACTGCTGCTGACCAACGGCCGCGAGTCGCTGCTCAACCCGGACTTCGATCCGATTCCCGTCGTCAAACTGTTCACGCCGGACGCCGGTGCGACCTGGCTGCTGACCGAACTCGACCCGGATGACCACGATCACGCTTTTGGACTGTGCGACTTGGGGCTGGGCACGCCCGAACTCGGCTGGGTCAGTCTGCAGGAACTGATGCGGGTGCGCGGTACACTGGGTCTGTTGATCGAGCGCGACCTGAATTTTCGAGCGGTGAAGCGTCTGAGCGCCCACGCGCGCGAAGCGCGAAGCGCCGGCCGGATCGTGAGCTGATCCGGCTCGGGGGCGTCTTGCGACGCCCCCTCTTTATGGCTTGAGCAAATCCGGCAGGCAGTCGGCGAAGCCGTACTGGACTCTGCTCATCCGTCGGGCTATAGCTGGGTTGCCCGTGAGAACCGCCATCGTCATGCCGGTCATGGTGCCCAGGCCGTTCGAGTTGCGCAGCACCTGGAGCGCGAGATCGACAGGGAAGCCCTCAGTGGCGCGGCGCAGCGGATGGATGCCGCCATGTACGAACGAGTTCATGGCGCGCCACGACACCTCCTTGAACTGCATCAGCATCTGGTAGGCGACGAGCGGAGCCCCGTGTCCGACGCGCTTGCCGATCTGTTCGATCATGTCGCTTGCGCCGGGCAGGTTCTTGGCAGCTTGTTCGCTGTCCAGGGTCAGTGGCGCCGCCAGCTTGCCGATCGCGGCGTCGTTGGCTGCATAGAGCAGCCACATCGCGCGCGTCAGCGCTTCGAACTGTAGGCGCAGCAGGCTGACGGCGGACGTCGGCAATCGCAGCGCCATCAGCGCGCGCAGCGCGGTTCCATGCTCCATCGCCACCACGCACATGCCGAGGACCACTTCGCTCCGGGGCGCGCCGTCGAATTCGGTGGTGCCCAACAGTTCGCCAATTCGTTCGTGCAAAGCGTTGGAGCGGTCGAGCATGTGCTCCAAGGGGTCGGCGTTGACGGTGTTCTGGTCCATGCAGAAATAGTAATGCGTGCATCCCCGCGATGACGATCGGGTCGGCCTCGTCGCGTGTTGGCGAGTCACGCTCGGGCGTCTTGTGCTTTCTTGGATGACTCCGCTCCGCTCGCCGCTGGTTCGTTCTGCGTGGAAACATCCGAGGTCAACTGCATCCGCGGTCCGTCGTTGCGAGCGACGGATAACTCATACATGTCCTCGATGGGCACGGTTTGCCTTTCAGCGAGCCACGGTGGCGCGGCGCGCGGGGACGCAAGGGGTAAACCCTGCTTCACGGTGTTCCGCCCTCCGAAGTCGCCGAGGGCTCCTGCTTCGGTGCTGCCCCCGCTGCTTCGCCGCGCTGTCCTGGGCTCGCGCACTCCGCGCTAGCCACCGAGGAAACACCCATGAGCAAGAAGACCTCCAACACCGTCGCGCAGACGCCTGCTGCCGGCAGCCGTTTCGACGCCTACAGCGTGCGCGAATACGAGGCCAACGGCGAGAAGAAGTCTGATTGGACGCGCATCGGCGTGGCGTTCGCCCACGCTGACGGCAAGGGCTTTAACGTTCTGCTCCAGGCCGTGCCGCTCGACGGAAAGATGGTCCTGCGTCTTCACGACTCCAAGGAAAACAGCACCGAGTGATCGGCACGTCACTCTGCGAACGAGCCGGGCGTGAGCCCGGCTTTCTGCAGCTGCCGCGCTGTCGCGGCGGTTCTGGTGCTCGCCTCCGTCCGACCCGTTGCGGAGGCTTGTGGCAGCGCGGTTCGGTGGTGGCCGGGCCCCGTTCACCGCAATGAAGCGCTGGCCCCGCTTTCTCGGAGCCACCGCAGCTGTTCGCCAAGGCGAAGGCCTTCCATTGGTACCGACATGGAAAAGCCCGCGCGTTGCAGCGGTGCCATGAGGCGTTCCCGATAGACCGAACCCGCCAACACGACGAGGTGAGCGGGCGCGGCCAGTCTTTGCTGCAGTGCCTCCGTGACCTTCGCCGACCAGGCGGAGCGCTCGGCCGCCGATAGGCGATGAAGGGTTTGCTCGTAGGGCTCGACGAGATCGTCCGGGTGGAGTAACCCGTGTCGTGCGGACAGGATGAACCACCGGTCTGCCGTGCGTTCCGCATACGCCGATGTCGCGCGGAAAAGCGATGAGGTGTACAGCGATCGTGCAGGCGCTCGCACGGGGGCTTTCGATTTCACGCAGGCGACGAGCGCGACCACCGGAGCAGAGCGCACCGGATTACACCGCACCCACGCGCGCTCGGTAGTTCAACGGCGTCAGTGCCAGCGCTTCCGTCAGAGCGCCGCGCAGAATGAAGAGGTGCGGGGCGGACGAGAAGGTGAACAGGCGATACAGGCGGAAGGCCGGTCCCGCTTCGATCGAAAAGGCAAGCTCGTTGCTCGTGACCACGAATGGGGTAGCGGCGTCGCCGTTGGTGGTCTTCACCTCGATGTAGCGGGTGGCTCCATCGTCGTCGAACGAAGCGATGTCGTAGCCGGCGCCGTCGCCTCGGGTGTCCGCCACCCAATCGATCTGGCTCGCCAAGTC
Organism: Lysobacteraceae bacterium SCN 69-320; assembly: GCA_001725155.1. Classification (GTDB taxonomy): domain Bacteria; phylum Pseudomonadota; class Gammaproteobacteria; order Xanthomonadales; family Rhodanobacteraceae; genus Tahibacter. Next base: position 26,327 of record MEFP01000008.1, read on the forward strand.
GTGGCGTTGGTTTTGGCTGAGCCGAAAGCGCTCGTAGCCGAGCGTCCAGCTCTCACCTGCACGTCCCAGTGCGCGATTGCTTTCATCACGGGCGGCATGGTCCAGCTTGCGCGGCAATCGGACGCGTTGTGCCGAGCTGGGAGCGGTCGCTACCGGGGCCGGTGGATCGACAAGGACGGCGGTGTAGTTGGGGCCGGAAGGGGCATGCACCGCGTCGTAGTCGTCCATGATGCGTGCAAGATCCTGCTGCCGCTGCCGAATCGACTGCACGACGACCTCGCGCAGCAGCTCTTGGACGTTGGAACGGGGCTTGTAGCCACGGATGAACGGCAACCCGAGTTCATGCAGCACCGCACTGATGTTCTGGTGTTTGAGTTCGACCGACGCCTTGGTGCGACCGCTGAGGTGCCGGCGCAGCTCTTCGTTACGGGCGCTCTTGTTGAACGGTGTGCCTCTGGCTTCCAGAGCCAGCATATCGAGGTAGTCCCCCACCGTTCGTTCCACCTCGGGGCGAGACCACGTTTCGCCGATTCGCTCAACGGTGAAGCCGAGATCTTCGAGCTTCCGTTGGACCGTGTTCTCACCGCCGTTGAAGTCGGCGGACTTGAGTGGGCCGCGATCGGGAAACTGGTAACCGAAGGCGGCGCCAGCGATGGCTTTGCTGTCATAGGAACGGCCCGATTCGCGGAGCACGTAGTCGCGCGCTTTACCAAAGCCGTAGCGTTGCAGGAAGGCCGCGCGGCCTAGCCGGTCGAATTCGGCCATGGCCTGCCGTACCGCTTCGGGGTCAGTCAGTTCGCTCAGTGACACGGGCGGCCTCCGGGGTGCTTTGGTCAGGCTACCAGGTCATCCCGCCATCGGTGGGGCGAAGGGCAGGGAGGTTCACCTCAGCGCCATCTGCGCCTCACGGTGAGCACGATGGCACCGCTGAGGCCCGGCGCAACGCTGCGCGTGCTCCACGGTGTTTCGCCCCGGCGGGTGCGCCGACCCTCGGTTCGCGGCGCCGAACGGGCTCACCGGCGCACCCCACGCCGAGGGAGCCACACCATGACCCTCATCCGCCATCCCGACGGCACCTACCGCCTCCCGCGAAGCCGCGCGCCCATCACAGAAGCCGACGTCCTCGCCGCCGCCGAAGACGTCCTGCGCCGCCGGCTCGAACGGCTGGGCCGAATCGAACGTACGCGCGACGCCATCGATTTCTTCCGCGCTCGCTTGGCGCACTTGAGCCACGAAGAGTTCCACGCGCTGTGGCTCGACAACCGCCATCGTATTTTGGCCGTGGACCGACTTTTCATCGGCACACTAGACGGCACCGCCGTTCACCCGCGCGAGGTCGTCAAGCGCGCCCTGGAAGTCAACGCCGCCGCGGTGATCCTGGCGCACAACCACCCCTCGGGCGTCTGCGAGCCCAGCGCGGCCGACGAACTCATCACACGCGAGCTGAAAGATGCTTTGTTGCTGGTCGGCGTCCGCGTGCTCGACCACCTCGTCGTCGGTGCGGGCTCCAGCGTCTCCTTGGCGGAGCGGGGCGCGCTTTAGCGCGCCTTTCCGCGCAGCGGCGGTGAGCCACCGCTGCCGCCGCGTGGTGGTCGGAGCTTCCGACTCGAATCGCCTACGGCTCGAATCCGTTGGCAAAAATCGCGTCCACGGTGCACAGATCGAGGAACACGCAGTCCGCCCATTCCGGATGGTCGATGAACGGGTTGCGGTTGTGCTGGTAGCCGAACACGATTTCGTTGCGCAGCCGTTCGCGGTCGGTCGGCGGGTCCATGTAGTGCCAGGTCAGGATGACGCTGAGCAGACCCATGTAGGCGGTGCCGGACGTGTTGGTGCCGGTGGTCTGGATCAGGCTCAAGTTGTCCGTGAGCACCAAGTCGGGCTCCGGGCTGTTCGTGATGCCGTTGAGGCCACCCTCGTAGCGCACGTCCATGTAGAGCAGCGCGCGCGCCAGATCGCCTTTGCGCGAACTCCAGACCTCCCAGATCACGCCATCCGACCAGTTGGAGTTGCCGGGATACACCCCGGTGCCACCGCCTTCCCCGTTGGTCAGAACCGTCGTGTATTCCTGGCAGACCGACGAGCAGGTGCCGAACGGCTTGGTGCCGCGCGTGCCGTTGTAGTTGTTGTCGGTCAGGTGGAGCATGTGCGTGTCGGTGTACGGGTGGTTCGTCGCGCCGTCGTCCGGGAAGCCATAGGCCTTGGGCCAGATGTGCTCGCGGTTGTAAGGGCGGTTGCTGGTCACCTTCGCGAACGACACGTTCTTGTAGGCGCTCGATCACGTGAGGACGAGCGATTGCTGGGCTTGATCAAGCACGCCTGGCTGGAGAGCGGTTCGGTCTACGGGCATCGCAAGATCACCAAGGATCTGCGCGAGCTGGGTGAGACATGCAGCCGGCACCGCGTGCAGCGGCTCATGAAGCAGGAAGGCCTTCGTGCGATGGTGGGCTACGGCAAGCGTCCACGCCCCTGGAGCGGCCCTGTCGGCGCGGTGGCCGATAACGTGCTGGCACGAGAGTTCACCACCGAGGCGCCCAATCAAGTCTGGGTGACGGACATCACGTACATCCGCACTCACCAAGGGTTTCTCTTCCTGGCTGTCGTGCTTGACCTGTTCTCGCGGCAGGTGGTCGGTTGGGCGACACGGCCGACACAGCACACCGATCTGGTCCTACAAGCACTGCTGGCTGCCGTGTGGCGTCGCAAACCCAAGCCGGGCTTGCTGCTGCACTCTGATCAAGGCTGTCAGTTCACCAGCGAAGAGTGGCAGAGCTTCCTCAAGGCTCACGGGATCGTGTGCAGCATGAGTCGACGTGGTAACTGCCACGACAACGCGGCGATGGAGAGCTTCTTCCAGTTGCTCAAGCGAGAGCGTATTAAGAGAAAGATATACAACACACAGGACGAAGCGCGCAGCGATGTGTTCAACTACATCGAGATGTTCTACAACCCGAAGCGCCGGCACAGTTCCAATGGTGATCTGTCGCCGATAGAGTTCGAGAGGCGGTACGCACTAAACGGCTGACGGCTGTCTACAGAAGCCTGGGCGATTCACCTAAGGGGTGGCCGGCATCCGTCGGAACGGCGGCCGGCATGCCTCGGAATCGGTGGCCGGCATCAATCGGAATGGGTGGCCGGCTTGCGTCGGAATCAGTGGCCGGCATGGGTCGGAATACGCACCCGGCGGCGTAATTGTTCCAAACCAGCGGAATCGGAATTCTGGAGGTCCTCATTCCGCTCGTGTTCGACGACACCGGGTTTGACTACAATCGGAACCAGCTCCAGTCGACGCGGGGCTGTCCCAGTCCGGAGCAGTTCCAACGACCAGACGTCGCTAGCAGCGTGTCCGAGATTCAGGGGAAAGACATGCCAGGTAATGACACGGACCTCATGCATCCAGCTACGATCATAAAAATCGCGCACGAACTCGCAAGGCACTACTGGCGAGTGGATAGAGGCCTAGACTATGCAGCTTTCAAGAGGCTGCTCAAACAGCCGAACGTCAAGGCATTGATACCGTCACACTATTCCCATCTGACGAAGTATGGAAAGTGCGTCAACTACATCATGGACCAGCTACGGGAACCCCTGATCCAGGAAAAAATTGAAGAGGCGCTCGACTATCCAGGCCTGTTCCAGTGCAAGTCCGCCGAGGAAATCGAGAAACTCGTTGTCGCACGATCGTCCGTCAATCATCAGAACCGTCCAACATCAAACTCCCTGGACAGTGTCATCTCGCTGACAGCCGAAATGTACGAAGCGCTGCACCTGAGCGCGAAGGAGGAAAAAGAAATTAAGCACCTCCAGGGGGTTTGCATGCAACCGGAACACAACGTTATCTGTTGGGGAGACGCTCCGCCGATTGGCACATCCTTTCTAGCTTACGCGTTTGCAACTACTCAACTATTTCATAAAGTAATTGATTTCGCTTTTGTAATCCAGCCGCATGAGGGCATGATTGATGAATACCTCAGATCCGGAAAGCCTTTAAGCTACGAGCAGCCATTCGAGCGCGCGCTGCTTCAAGTTGCCGAGAGATTGGGACTGGCAGGGCGACCCTCGGCAGCGACATTGCTTGGACGACTATCGGATCGACGAGGCGTCATCATCGTCCTCGACGCAAACTCCATTCCAGAAACAAGATCGAGTTACGTCCGCGAACTCCTGGACCAAGCTCTGCTGCCCAGCTTTCGGCGGCGACCTAAAAGCTGCGTTCCTATAGTGCTCGTCGGATCCCCGCCAGGGCAACGCACCACCAGCCGACTCAAGCACTTGGCCGGACTCAAAGAACTGATCGCGTTTACGGCAAAATCGACTCGCGAGCAAACCAGTTTCTTCGAACTTCAGTTGAAGCGATTTTCCCACCATCGCGGCACGCCTCAGATCGGTACACCCGGAAACGTACGCTTGAAGACTGCCCAACGTCACTACGGTTCGGACAACGGTGCTCTCGTACTTCCGAGTACATTGCGCATGCTCGCGTTTCTGGCGTCCAACACGATCAATCAGAACAGCTTTGATCCTACTAGCGGTTGGCTTCGCCAATCCGGGATGCCTGTGTCAGCGTTACCCGTCGAGATTTGGCTGCATCTTGCGGAGGTCGTCACCCATGCACGATCGGTCAGCGAGGAAGGCAAGCGAAACCCCGCGTTGCGCGCGCTTCGATGGTGCAGCACGGCGCTTTACTGGTTCACTGAAGAAGCGGCCGAGGATTTGGGGCGCCTCGCCCCTCGGACCAATCTGGAGAGCTTTCGCGCAGCGACAGACACTCTCAAAAAGCACATCGAGTTCGAGCCCCAGGCGGCCGAACGTCCGCCTGAATACAAGATGGACATGGCACTTCGTGCCGTTGTGCAGAACAGGTGGGCGAACTGCGATCCGTTCGGCAGGGCGATCACTCATCACCGCATATCGCTTCGACTTATGGAGTCTAGCCACAGCAAGGAATTGCTCAGCACCGAGTACCCACTCCGCCCCCACTGGGGACGGTCCCGGATACACTTTCTGGCAGAGAGTCTTCGACATCTCGTAAGGTCGTGCGAGCATGCGCCGAGAAGCGCAACCAACAGGGTCAATACGACTACCGCTCAGGAAGATTTCCCGAAACCACCCGGCAAGCCCGGCAATTGGCGGAAACAGTATGCGGAAGACGTCATGAACTATTGCTTCAGCCAGATCTTCTGGCTGCAGCTCAACGGAAACAAGGCAACGGGCACGATCAATAACCGAAAGCTTTCCCGTCAGCACGGAGCCTATCAACTTACTGCCGAACTCCTGCAGCTGATGAGTGAAGATGGGGAGCTGGGAAAGCCGCATTGGGCGTTGAACGCCGTCAACAGGCAGCGTTATCTGCGAGAAGTAGCCTATACCCAACTGGATCTTGGCGAACTCCAGGCAGCCAAAGCCAGCTTTGAACGACTTATCGCCGCGTGGCGTGAAGAGGATGGCGATCGCGTAGAGGGGATTGCATTCAAACTGGACCTTGCCATTGCATTGTCAGCGATGGGCGATCTTTCTTTAGCGCGCAAGACGCTGGGAGCAGTAAGAGACGAGTTCTATTCCCTTCTCTCCGAAGGCGGCAACTCAATGGCGCGCCGTAGCCGCATGAGCATCAAGACCCGCATAGACGCACGCGAGGCTCATCTCAGATACCTGGAGGGAGATCTTGATGGCGCCCTGCAAGCATGCATGAAAATCGAGAAAGCCAATCCCGGAGCAATTGCGAGAGACGTCGCCCATACCTATATCGCAACGCTTGGTGCTCTGGGCGGCGAGAGTCGGCTGAAACTTGCTACTGCCATTTGCGTACGGAATGTATTCGACAACACGACTCGTGGGCTTCATCATGAGGCACTGGGTTTCCGCGTCGCCCTAGGGCATGCATTCCGACGACTTCAAATGTTGGAGGTCGCGGAAGTCGTGCTTGACCAGGTTCATAGCGATGTACAGCTTTATGGGTGCTCTGAACGCACCTATCTCGCTTTTCTCATTGAAGCAGGGCGTGTCGTGTTTAGACAGCGACGCTTCGCGAGGGCCTACGCTGCTTATTTGCGTCCGTGCTTCGACCGAGCGCGATCCAGGGGCTTTTACCGCAATGCCGAAATCTCAAGGTCATACGCGCGCAGGTGTCTGGAGGAGCTCCTCGCTCTGTTGTCGGAGCCCACTGAGTCAGACTGGATAGGCTCATTGAGAAGCGAGCTTGAAGGGAGAGCCGGAATACCATCGAACGATGGAGCATCTGCCGAGGTTGATTCGAAAAGCTCGCTTGACACCGCCTCATCGGACGAATGGTTGAGCCGGCTCGGTTCATCGGAACGTATTCGAGCCGAGCTGAGGCAGCTTCAGGAGGTGTAGGTTTGCGTGTCAGTGCCTCATGAGCGACTGAGCGACGCTGGGTGCCTTGCCAGTTTAAGTCGAGGATGCTCGGCATTGTTCTCGAACAGGCAGGTCGGTGGGTCGGGAACATCAGATCCGCGTCAGCGCTCTGGCAGCATGGTTGCGCCCCGGAGCCATTGTGGCGCGCCGTCGGAAGTGGACCCTATCGGTGATACTTGGCTGCGGCATTACTGCCTCGCGACGAGGCCGACGACGAGCACTCGCGTCTTCATCGCTCAAGTCATAGCTCTTCGCGACGGCGCGAGCGGCTCGTCACAAGACGTACGATATTCCGATCATGGCGATCCTTAGGTGTAGTGGTTGCGGCGTCGCCGATTTTTGCAGAATTGCCCGGTTCGCGAGGTTTTCGATGGAACCGAAGTATTGGCCCTCCTACCGACCCACACGTTCCTGCACGAGCGATCGCGGTCGACGCTCCCCGGATCTCCGCCACGGGTCGTAGGCCACCATCGTGCGCAGCAGCAGGCGATCTTTGCCATCGTAGTTCGCGCGAAAATCCGAGCGTCCATGACACGCACGCCGGTTGTCTATCAACAGGATATTGCCGGGCCGCAGCACGATGCCGACGGCTGCTTTCTCGACGGCATTGTTCAATGCGATGAGCGCTTTCTTGGCCGGTTCATCTTTCGGGTCCGCGGCGCGCATCAGGTCCGTGTCAATGAGGATGCCGGGGTCAGTTTCGCTGCCGTAGATCGGCGATACGGTCGGATCGTCCTCGGAATTGACGGATCCTCCGAAAGAGGCGTCGATACCGGTCTTGTAGCGTGGTTGTCGAAGTATCTCGATCTGCGCGTCGCTCAGGTGTGACATGACCCTCGTGGCACACGAGAACGTGGTCATCGCCGCGCCGTCGGGATCGCCGCGGAGACAGAGCAAAGCCAGTACATCGGGACGGTTGGGATCGAAGGCGGTTTCGGAGTGAAAATCCAGTCGAACGGCGGAGCTCGACGAGGTCTGGGCCCTTGTGTCGGCCAGGATCGGATAGAGCGGCTGAATGAGGCGACCCTGTGCTTCACCGCGGAATCCGAGGATGACGCCGAGAGACATACCGACGATCCCCAGGGTCATTTCAGAGACCGGCAGATTGATCTCGGCGCCACGAGACGTGGGCGTCAAGGGCAACGGGTTGTCGAGCGGAGCATCGGACAGCAGCAACGCGCCGTCGCTACCTCCCCTCAGCTTGAAATCCGCCAAGACCGCGTGGACCTCCCGCGGTAGCTCCGTCGCAAGCTCCGCAGCCAACGTAGCGAATGCCACAGGGTCGCGATCGCTCCGCGGCGCCGAAGGCCTTGAGACGGCCGCTCGGATGGCGCGCCTAGCCGGTGCCATCGAAATTCGATCGGCCTCTCGTTGTGCGCCTGCACGCGTTGCATGAGACCGCTGATGACGATTTCTGGATTTGACGCTCATGGCCACTTCCCCTTGCGAATTGCCAGTATCCGATCGAGGCGCCGCTTACTGGAATTGGCTCCTCGTCCTCTGGGTGTTTCGATGTTGCCAACACGGCATATAGCCGCTAGCAAAACTCGACGTCGCGGGTTGCGACCCTGAAGTCTGAAACTTGGGATGCCCTTGCAACAGGGCGTGCGCTTCGGGTCAGACAGTTTCAATTGGGTAGGCAGCAAGTCGAAACGGACGTAACCGTCCGGCGCTGCCATCTTCCGCCGCTGATCATCGGCGCTGATCATCACCCCACGGGCAGCCACCGGTGCGGCAGCAGCTCGGTGATGCGGCGATTGGGATGTGTCGGCAGGCGGGTCAGCACATCCTTGAGATAGGCGTAAGGTTCGTGGCCGTTCTGCTTGGCGGTGGTGGCGATCAGGCTCATGATCGCTGCGGCACGTTCGCCAGCGGCTTTTGAACCAGCAAACATCCAGTTCTTACGTCCGATAGCGACAGGGCGGATGGCGCGTTCTACCGGGTTGTTATGTGTGTCTTGTAAAGGTGCCATCGGTTCGTCGGTGCGAGACTGAACCGCCCCAGGAATCCCGGAGACTCGTTGGTGTGAGTCACGCCGCCATGGCGAGCTCACGGATTTGCCGGTAGTAGGCCGCCTCAGCTTCTGCCGGCGGAATGTTGCCGATAGGCCCCAGCAGTCGACGGTGATTGAACCAGTCGACCCATTCCAGCGTTGCCAGTTCGACCGCTTCGCGGCTGGCCCAGGATCGCCGATGAATCACTTCGGCCTTGTACAGGCCGTTGATCGACTCGGCCAGCGCATTGTCGTAGGAATCGCCGACGCTGCCGACGGACGGTTCGATACCCGCTTCGGCCAGGCGCTCGGTGTAGCGGATCGAGACGTACTGGACGCCTCGGTCGGAGTGATGAATCAGGCCACCTTGCGTGGGCTGGCGGGCGTACAACGCTTGCTCCAAAGCGTCGAGCACGAAGTCGGTACGGGCCGAGCTGGACACCTTCCAGCCCACGATCCGCCGTGCAAAGACGTCGATGACGAACGCCACGTAGGCGAATCCCTGCCACGTCGACACGTAGGTAAAGTCCGATACCCACAGCAGATTGGGTCGCTCGGCCCGGAACTGCCGGTTCACCTGGTCGCGCGGACAGGGCATGGCCTTGTCGCTGTGCGTGGTCTTGATCACCTTGCCGCGCACCACGCCGGCCAGCCCCAGCCGCTTCATCAGCCGCGCTACCGTGCAACGCGCCACACCAACGCCTTCGCGCAGCAGCTGACGCCATACTTTGCGCACGCCGTAGACCTGCCTGTTCTCGTCCCAGACCCGGCGAATCTCGCCACACAGCGCATCGTCTCGCCACGACCGGTTCGAGCGCCGCTGCGGATCGGCCTGACGCGCCGCGTGGGCGTAATAGGTCGACGGAGCGATCGGCAGCACCTTGCAGATCGGCTCGACTCCGTAGACGTCGCGGTGTTCGTCGATGAACGCCGTCATGACTTGGACCGGCGGTCGAGCTCCGCCTGGGCAAAATACGCGCTTGCCTTGCGCAGAATCTCATTGGCTTGCCGCAGCTCACGCAGCTCTCGCTCCAGCTCCTTGATCCGCGCCTGTTCTGCTGTCGTCGGACCTGGACGCTTGCCCTGATCGCGCTCGGCCTGCCGAACCCAGCGACGCAGCGTCTCCGTCGTGCAGCCGAACTTCCCGCTGATCGACTCGATCGCTGCCCATTGCGAGTCGTACTCGGACTGGTGCTCCAGCACCATCCGCACCGCCCGCTCTCGAACCTCTTCCGAATACTTCTCTGACTTTCTCATCGCTCTATCCTCTCAAGGGAAAGAGCCTCCGGGAAAGGCGGGGCGGTTCACTTTGCGTCGGCAGCGCGCACGGTTGGTAGGCAACCTCCAGAAATGGGAGCAGGCCAACCGGCTGCGCGTTTTCATCACGGCTGTTGCAGCCATCGGAGATAATTCACCTCCGACGTTGCAATGGCTGGCCTGGGCTACGGAACAGGTGAATTTGCTTGATGCGACGCAGGAGAATTTGGCCCGTCTGACAAATCTCAACATAGATCTGAGCGGCTACATTCCTCCTCAGCCCTATGCGGAGAAGCCTCTGCCGGACTGGTGGAGCTGGTAGAGACTGTCGCCTGGTCAGCGCCGTGTGCCGAGGGTTGCGGCTGCAGCATCCGGTGTAATGCCGGCGGCGCGCAGCATCGACTCGGCCGCTTCCATGACGATGCGTTGCTTGTCGGTCAGGTGAGCTAGCGGATCAGTGGCGGCCTCGACGCCTGCGATTCGGCGGAGGTCTCGCTCGCGGTTCTCATACAGGGGGCGCAGCGCCCGGAGGCGCGCCCGGTCCGGAACATAGCCCGCGGATACGTCCCCTTCGCTTGTCGCGTGGCCCAAGACCATGCCGACTGTGCGCAAATCCCGCGTGTCGCCAAAAATATCAGAGGCCATCGTGCGCCTCAGATCGTGCGGGCCGATCCACAGGCCCGAGGCCTCCCTCAGCCGCTGCTGCACGTCCCGGATTTCGACGATGTGCCGTCCTTTGAATACGGACGGGAACACCCAGTCCTTCGCTTCGGCGGGGAAGCCGGCCACTCCGTTGCGTTTACGCCGCTCCTCTAGGATGGACTTGGCCCACGGCGCCAGGGGCAACCACAGGTTCCTCCGCGTCTTGGTCAGCTCTTCCCGGAACAGGACCGCTCCCTCGTGTTCACTGACGTCCTGCCAGCACAACGTTTGGATTTCGGACCGCCGCCCGCCCCACAATAGGACGCAAACTAGGTAGTCGGCCACCACCGCCGTGGCATGGTCCGGTGCGTCGCGGAGGGCGAGCAGAGCTTTAAGCCAGGCCACCCCGGCTTCCCGGTCGGTCGGCAGCGCGGTTTCGCGCCTCGCGACCTTTGGTAAGGTCTTGCGGTGCTCGCGGCGCCAGGCCGTGAACGGATTGGCCGGACCCTTGTCCGCCTCGGTCGCGTTCCAGGCGGCTGAGCAATGGCGGAGCAGCTTCCAAGCACTAGCGACGTCCGCATGCGGACCGCCGCCGCGCTTGCGCGGAACAGTATTGCCCGGAGCCTTGCGTGCCGCGGTCGCCTTATCGGCAGCCATCATCATTGGCGCAAAGGTGGCGTGAACGTCGGCCCTGGATACCTTATATAGAGGAATGCCGGCGATGGATTCCTGAGCCAGCCAGCGCGAGGCGAGGGCGCGGTCCGCCACCGTCCCTTCGCGCAGTCCGACACCGCCCGTCGCATAGGCATCGAAGACAACCGCGAAGGTCATGGCAGCTCGTTCCTTGTCCTTCAAGCGCGCGGAATTGGCGTCCGCGCGATCCCTGCGTGGATCCTCGCCGCGGGCCATGCGGGCCAACCAAGCCTGGGCCTGCGCCCGTGCGGCCTTCAGCGAATGCTGGTCGGTCAGCACGTATCGGTCGGAGGTCGTGCCGCCACGCTTGCGCTGGACGAAGAAGGTCTTACTCCCTTGCGTCAGTCGAACGCCGAAGCCGGGCAACTGCGTGTCCCGGATGGACCAATCGCGAACGGTGCTGGGCAGGGGATCTGCATCGTAGATAAGCTGGCCGTCCGCATCGACGCCCGAGGGCCGCCGGTCGAAGCGGAGCGATCGAATGAGGTCCGCGGTGAGCAGTGTACGCATGGGGCAGAGCGTAACGTACCGAAAGCGCCTTTTGTGGCTCCGCTGTGGCTCCCCTGAGTGCCATTCGAACCCCACCGAAGGCACCCGTATCCCACCGGATATCTCGCGGCCAAGTTATTGGTCAATATATCTTTTATTCTATAAAGCCAGTCCTGGCGCGGGCGGGGCGTTGGTGTTGTTTCCGCGCTTTTAATCCGTTGGTCGATGGTTCGAGTCCATCACGGCCCACCACAAACTAGTCCGGCGACGTCCGCCGGAATCCAGAAATCCCCTTGTAGTCCCCGCGAAATCGACGTTTCCCGTTCGTCGGTGTCCGACCTTGTCCGTTAACACTCGCCCAGAAATGGGGGCATTTTTGGGGTTCTTCTCCCACCTGAGTGGGTGGCGCACGGCCGACCCGGCAGACTTGCTGGTGTCTAGACAACAAATCGAGGCCGGCCGTGGCTGCAGGGTGGGCGGGTCCTTCCCCTGCCCCCGGTGGCAACCGCGGGGGCGAGACTCGCGGTTATCGACATTTTTCCGGATTTTCTAGCCGCCACCACCACTCTGCTCAAACCGTTGGTGTAGCTCAAAAACGACCGGCGGGACTGGCGGAAAACAGTCCGGCGGAAGGCCGGGTGAGGGCTATACGGCCGCCAGTGCGGCATGCCGTCGTCGCGCCCGCTTGCTACTTCGGGAACTGCAAACGTCGTGTGAGAATCAGCGGCGATCTGTGGGGGCGAGCCGTGAACCAACGACTGAAATTCACATTGTCTATATCGCTGGCTGTGTCGATTGTCGCGGGCGCCGCATGGTTGTTCCGCTATTCGCTGATTGCTGCCCCGTCGCATCCTGTGGCATTTCGTCTCGACCGCTGGACGGGAGAGGTGTGTACGGTATTTGCTCGCGGTGACACCGTGTGTCCAACGCCTCCAAAAGCGATCGAGGTTCCCGCATCAGTATTCGAAGGGCTGGAAGAAAAATAGAACTGGCTCAAGTCTCCTCACGATGAGGTCAGCGTCATGGCTCGATCAATTGCCCAGCTTGCAGCAGAGCTCGAGCAGGCCATCATTTGGCTACGTCGGCATCGTGTAGAGCCTGGGGACCGAATTCTTCGCTACGTCGAGTTGCTCGGTGCGGCGGTCGCGGCTGGTCCCGGCCAGCCATTGCCGATCGCCGAGGATGCGTACTACTCGACCGTGTTCGAAGTATCTCAGCTTTGCGACATCGCCCAGCTTCCCGACCCCGTCTTTGCCTCGGCGGAAAAGAGAACGAAACTGCGCATACTCGGGCGAGGCGAATTGCACTACTTTGAAGCGGGAAACGACGACCAAGGCCGAGACATAGGGTTCGAACTGTCAACCGCTGCATATTTCTGCATGGCTGGATTGAACGCGCAACTCGATGCGCCAGCCGACGTTGCCGTGGTTCGCGAGGACGGGCGCAGTTTTCAGATTGAGTGCAAGCGGCCCCGCCGCGTTGCATCGCTGGCGGCAAACTTGATGCGCGCCTATGAGCAAATTGCTGACCACAGGCACGAAGCGCCAGATGCGATTGCGATGGTAGCCATCGACCTCACGCTCGTTTGGAATCCAGAGTTCCGGCCGATTCGCTATCCGACAATGCTGGCCGCAGCTAACGCTTTCGACGAACACCTTTACAATTTCGAACTGAAAAACCGGCAGGCGTACGTGGACGCAAGACATAACAGCCGTGGGGCCGAGCTCATGTCAGGTCGGCTGTATAAATTCCAAGGAATGTTTCATCTAGATGATGGGACAACGAACGTTGGCACGTTCTGGAGAATCGCGATGACACAGGCCGAGCAGGATTCGCCGACGGGACAGGAGATTCGACGCGTTTTTGAGCGGCTTGTCGAGAACGATTGATCAGCGATCAGTGCGTACTGACGCCCACGCGATCACACCGAGAAGCGCTATTTGCGGTCAAGTGGAGAGCCGCGGGGTATGGTCGTGCGGGTGGGGGCATTATTGGGGGCATGCGGCCGACCGGCGATCTCGGGGGTCTTCTACTTCAGTCGGTTAGGTGTCTAGTTCGGTAGCATCACGGCCACCGAATCCATATTCTCGACTGCCGACCCGCAAGGCGCGATGCTCAGGCGCGGCATGCTGCCGATTCGTCGGGCCTGGCGATGGCTCGCGCGGCGTGCCGATGTGGCGTGCGCCGGCGTATTACGGCGGCCTCACGGCGTTTTCGCTCCGGGCGGATTCGTGCTGACGTCGGACAGACGCCGGCGACGCTGATCGACGCACCGATCGCGGCTGCACCGGTCCGGCGACGCGTTAACCTTCGCGACGAACCCGCAGACAGTGTCGCCATGAACCGCCCTCTCGTGGTGGTCTGCGACAACGTTCCCGGCTTCGTGCGCGACGCGGCCGGGCCCGGCGTCACGCTCTGCTGTGCCGCGCAGGTGGAGGTGACGCCACCGCAGGCCAGCGGCGTGTTGGATGGTTCGCCGCGGTGGCGTCTCGATGCGAGCGCAGCTGCCGACGCTGTCGCGGAACGGGATTCCGGCTTTCGCGACTGCCGCACGCCGGTGACGGTTCCGGCAACGGCTGCGGCACGGACACCGCCCGGCCATCGGATTGACGACGGCCGGGCGTTACGGCGCTGCCTCAGAACCGCGCGTTGAGGCTCAGACGGAATGCCCGCGGCGAGCCCGGCGTGATGTTGTTGTTGCTGTGGGCCGAGGCGTAGTACTTGCGGTCGAGCAGATTCTCGACGTTGAGCTGGGTGTCGACGTTGTCGTTGACGCGGAAGAACAGTGCACCATCGAAGCGCATGAAGCCCGGCAGCTGGACGAGATTGTCGGTCGAGGCGTAGATGCGGCTGCGGTACAGCGCGCCGAGGCCGACACCCCAGCGCGGCGAGATGTCGTAGCGATTCCACAGCGAGAAGGTGTTGCGCGGCACCTGCGCCAGGGTCGCGCCGGCCTGCACGGTGGCGCTCTGCGTCTCCAGCACTTCGCCGTCCTGCCAGGCATAGGCGCCGAGCACGCGCCAGTTGTCGGTGATGTTGCCGGACAGGCCCAGCTCCACGCCTTCGACGCGCTGGCCCTTGACGAGGATGGACCGCGTCGGGTCCAGCGGATCGGGGGCGACCACGTTGTTGCGGTCGAGGCGATAGACCGCGGCCGTGGCCGACAGTACCGGAGTGACGTCCCACTTCGCGCCGATCTCGTAGTTGCGGAATTTCTCCGGGTCGAACGCGGCGTTCGTCGGCGACAGTGAGGAGAGCTGCTCGCCGGCGCGTGGCACGTAGGCAAGGCTGTAGCTCGCATACAGCGAAACCGGTTCCGTCGGCTTGTAGATCAGGCCGGCGCGCGGCGAGATCAGGCCGTCGTCGCTGTCGATGGTGCTGCCGTTGCGGTGGTTGCTGAAATCCACGCGGAAGCTGTCGTAGCGCAGGCCGAGTATGGCCTGCCACTGGGGCGAGAACTCGATCTGGTCCTGCACGTAGACGGCCGCAGTCCTGGCGACGCCGTGATTGTCTGCGTCGGTCGCCGACTGGCGGAAGGAAACCGGCAGACGCGGTCGCGGGTCGGTCAGCGGCACCGATACCGAAGTGCGCTCGGCGCCGCCGTTCGCGGCGGCCGGGAAATAGCCGGTTTCGCGGAAGTTGTCGGTGTCCTGATCGGCCAGTTCCACGCCGGTCAGGAAGCGATGCACGACCGCGCCGGTGTCGAACGAGAACGTCAGGTCGGTCTGGTTGATGAAGTTCTCGCGCTGGGTCCAGGCGCGGTAGGCCGAGATCGCGACCGTGCCGTTGGCAGGATTCACCGCGCCCGGAAAGACGTTCTGATAGAACTTGTCGTAGTCGGCATAGCGCGTGTGGTTGCGCAGCATCGTGCCGTTGCCGAAGTCGTGTTCGATCAGCGCGCTGAACGCATTGACCCTGGCCCAGGTCGGGCTCAGCTCCGGATCGCCGAAGAACGTCGACGGATCGGTCTCCAGCGGGCGGCCGCCGAGCGAGGGAATGCCGCGATCGGCGGTGCGCTCGTCCTTGAAGTGTTCGTAGCCCAGGGTGACCTGCGTGTTCTCGCCGATGCGGAAGGCGAACGTCGGGTTCACGCCGTAACGCTCGACGGACACGCCCTCGCGATAGGAATCGGAATTCTCGTAAACGCCGGTCACGCGGAATGCCGCGTTGTCGCTGAGCGCACGATCGACGTCGGCAGTCACGCGGCGGTTGCTCCAGGAACCCAGCGTTACCGAGACCTGGCTCGCGTCGTTCCAGTCGGCCTGCTTCGTCACGCGATTGATCAGGCCGCCCGAGCCGCCGCGGCCGAAGATCATCGCGTTCGGCCCCTTGAGGCCTTCGACGCGATCCACGTTGTAGAGGTCGCGGAAATACTGCACGTCGTCGCGCAGGCCGTCGACGAAGAAGTCGGCGGTGGACGCCGTGCCGCGCAGGATCGGTGCGTCGCGATTGCCTTCGCCCTGGGCCATGCCGAAGCCCGGGATGTAACGCACGACGTCGCCCATGCTCTGCATGGCCTGATCGCGGATCAGGTCTTCGGTCACGATGCTGATGGACTGCGGCACGTCGCGCAGCGGCGTGTCGGTCTTCGTCGCCGTGCTGCTGCGATCGACGGCATAGCCCTTGGCCAGCGCCTTCACTTCGACCTTGTCCAGCGTATCGGCCTTGTTGCGGTCGAAGGCTTCAGGCGCCGGCGCGGCCTCGGCTTCGGCCAGCGTTTCGGCGAATACGGCCTGGGACTGCGCGCCGAGTGCGCAGCAGATCGCCAGTACCAAGGGCAGATGAGCGCGCGGGGCAGCGCCTCGGGAAGGTTCGTACATGACTGTTCCTGTTTGAAATGACGGCGATCTGTGGTCGCCTGAAGATAAAAACAAGAATCACTCTTGTTTGCATGCCGGCGCGAACAATAGCGCAAATCGCCGGGCAAGGGGCGTGGCAACCGGTCGCAGCCGCCGTCCGGCTGCGGACACGCCGGCGAAATCGTGCGGATCGGTCGATGAGCGCTGCTCGGTGGCGGTGCCGGTTCCAGGACTGCACCGACGCCTGCATCGCCCCGGCATCATGAGCGGCCCCAGGGCCGCGCTCGTGACCGAATACGCCGGCGACGCGGCGTTCGCGCGCAAGTCAGCGGTCAAGGACGCCTACAAGAAGGCGCTGCTCGACACACATCCGGAATGGAAGCGCAGCAACGACACCAAGACGCAGATCCGCAGCGACCTCGACGAGACGCTGGCGCGCGCGGTTTCGCTGAACTGACGGCTGCCGGGATTCACGACAAGCCCTGCGATCGGGTGCTCGATCGCAGGGCCGCTCCTTCGCCGTCGCGGTGCTTTCAACCCGCCCGCATCTTCCCGCATCCTAGCCCGCATCTCTCCGACTGATACGGGCGAAACTGCGCGTGAAACGAAGCGGCTTGCTGTGCTGTGCGACCCTGCTGGCGTGGAATCTGTCCGCGCTGGCGCAATCGGCTTCGATACCGGCTTCCGGCGAGGCGGTTGCGCCGGCGGTGCAGGCGCGCATCCATCGCGTCGAGAACGGGCTTTCCACGCGCGTCGTCGTCAAGGGTTCGCCCGAACGCACGATGAGCCTGGCCCAGCGCATGACCTTTCATCAGGTTCCCGCGGTCGGCATCGCGCTGATCAACGACGGCAAGGTCGAATGGACGCGTGCCTATGGCCTGGCCGATGTCGCAAGCCGCCGGCCCGCGACGCCGACGACCTTGTTCCAGGCCGGATCGGTCAGCAAGGCCGTGACTGCCGTCGGCGCCCTGCGCCTGGTCGAGCAGGGCAAGCTCGCGCTCGACGGCGACGCGAATCGCCAGCTGACGTCGTGGAAGATCCCGCCGAACGCCTTCACGCAGAAACAACCGGTCAGCCTGCGCATGCTGCTCAATCACAGCGCCGGCACGACGGTGCATGGCTACGACGGCTACGCGCAGGGGCAGAAGCTGCCGACCTTGCTGCAGGTGCTCGACGGTGCGGCACCGGCGAATTCCGCGCCGGTGCGTGTCGACATCGCGCCGCACAGCACCTGGCGTTACTCCGGCGGCGGCTACAGCATCATTCAACTGATGGTGACCGAAGCCGCCGCGCAGCCGTTCGATGTGCACATGAAGACCGCGCTGCTCGACCCGCTGGGCATGGTCCACAGCACGTTCGCCGCGCCGCTGCCGGACAGCCTGCGCAACGAGGCGGCTGTCGCGTACGACGGCAACGGCAAGGCCATGGCCGGCCAGTGGCATGTCTTTCCGGAATCCGCGGCTGCCGGTCTGTGGACCACGCCGGGCGATCTTGCCCGTGTCGTGCTCGAAGTGCAGCAGGCCGAAGCCGGCAAGTCCGGCAAGATCCTGTCGCGCCAGACGACCAGGACCATGCTCGCGCGCGACCTCGGCGAATATGGCCTCGGCTTCTTCGTCGAAAACCTCGGCGACCGTACCAGCTTCAGTCATAGCGGCGCCAACGCGGGATTTCGCGCGCAGATCTACGGCTATACCCGCAGCGGTCAGGGTGTTGTGGTGATGACCAACAGCGACGGCGGTGCCGCGTTGATCGAGGAAATCCTCGGCAGTGTCGCCGCCGAATACCACTGGCCTGAGTTCAAGGTGATCGAGAAGACCGCGATCGCCGGCGATGCCGCGACGAACCGGCAGCTGGCCGGCGACTATCGCCTCGTGAACCGGCCGGCGCATATCGTCGCCGAAGGGGATCGCCTCTATTTCCAGAGCGATCTGTTCGGTTCCCGCCGCATGGAGCTGTTCGCGCAGTCCAGGACCGAGTTCTTCATGACGGCGCAGGACATGGCGATCCGTTTCGAGCACGACGGCGACGGCGCCGTCAGCGGATTCGCGCTGCTGCGCGGCGGGCAGAGCTATCCGGCTGCGAGAGAGCGGTAGGCACATCGGGGCGATACGAGGGTCCGATGCGCGTCACGCCGGTGCCGACATCGAGCAGCCGCGCATCGCGCGCCGGCGCGGCCGCGGTGATCCGGGCCAGCGAGCACTCCAGGTGAGGGTGGTACCAGCTGAGCTGCGCGGGCCGGCGCGTGCGGTAGACCTGCCGCCAGTGATCGGTAGTCACTGTGGCACCGGCGGCGGGCTTGAACCTGGAGGACATCGGTCTGGCGGCAGCGAAAGGGCGGCCAGCCCGGCGCGTCGCCGGAACGGCGGCGAGCCGGTCCGCCCGGAGGTCTTCTGCCCGCGAGCCGTGCTGCTGCGTCGTGCGGCGATCCTCGGCCGCCGCGTATCGGCATCGCCGCGTCGTCGCGATCGCCGCCGTCTGCTCAGCCGGAAACGGTCAGGCGGTCGGTATCTTGCGGCAGCGCGTCGGCGATCTGGTCGAACCACGGCGTCATGGCGGCGCGGATGCGCGCGACGCCGTCATCGCCCGCGGTGGCGGCCGTGCTGAACGGAAACGCGGTCTCGTCGGCGCGGGCGCCGAGCTGGCGCCACAGGGTGATCGCAAAGCCCGACGCCGTGACGCGGCGCTGGCCGTTCGCGCCGACGATCTGATACGGCACCTTCTCGCCGCTCAGCGGCGCGATCGCGTCGGCGACGTTGTTGGCGACCAGGGCCAGGCGCGGCTGCGCGGCGATCGCGGTCAGCGGCGCCAGGCGCAGGCCGTGGCGGCAGACGCGCTGGCGTTGTGCCGGCGCGAGTTCCAGGCGCTCGGCACGATGCAGCGCCGCCTTGATCAGCGCATCGCTGGCGCGATTGCCGCGTTCGGCGGCGAGCTCGCAGGTGGCCTCCAGGCTGGCTGCGGCAAATTCGCGCGCGATCTGCGCCGCAGTCTGCGCGCCCGCTTCGGAGGCATAGTCGACGCCGAGCATGGCCAACGCGTCGGCCAGGCCGAGTATGCCCAGCTGCGGCGGCGCGCCGGCGGGGCCGTCGGCGGCCAGGTACATGTCGTCGATGAGGCGCAGCGCGAGCCGCGCGATCTCGGCCAGGGCCTGGTGCTGAAAGCTGGCCTTGGCCGTGAACGGCAGGCTCACGAAGCGGGCCAGGTTGATGCCGACATACAGCGCGTCGGATGGCCAGACGAAATGGCGCTGGCCGGCGCCGGCCAGCACGCGCGCGTCGGGCAACAGGCGCCAGCTGCTGATCGCCTCGCCGACCTGCTGCTCGTGCTGCGCCGGTTCCGTGGGCGCGAGCGCACAGAGCGCCCGCGTCACGCGCGACCAGGTCGCGTCGATCGTGACGTCGCGCAGCTCGTTGCCTTCGCGCCAGCGGAACCAGGCGTCCCAGGCCTCGACCGCGGCCGGGTCGACGAAGGAGGCCTGCATGGCATGCACGCCGTGACGGTAGCGGAAACCGAAATCCATGCGGACACTGTGTCTGCATCGCCGCGGACATGTCTTGAGGCAAGTCAATTGAGGCCGGTGTTACCGATCCGTTACTCATGGTTACCCAGCGTTGCAGCCGCGTCGTCAAACCGCGGGGAGGGCCTGGCTACTGTGGCGCCCACACCCTCCCGCCACCCGGAATTCCGCCATGACCGTCGCCGCCGCCGTCACTGCCGCCATGCCGCTGCCCATCCCGCGCTGCGTCGAGGAAATGATCGACATCGCCGCGCTTTCGGCCTATGTCCCGGTGACGCGGCGCCGCCTGCGCGCGGGCCAGTACCTGTACCGCGCCGGCCAGCGCTTCAACGCGCTGTACATCGTGCATGCGGGCTTCCTGCGCACCAGCCTGTGCAGCGACGATGGCCGCCAGCAGGTCACCGGCTTCCCGATGCGCGGCGAGCTGCTCGGCGTGGAATCCATCGGCAGCGATCGTTACAGCGTCGATGTGGTCGCGCTGGATACCTGCGAAGTCATCGAGTTGGCGTATCCGGCCGTCATGACCGCCTGCGCCGCGATGAATGCGCTGCAGGCGCTGCTGACTCAGGCGCTGGCCACCGAACTGCGCCGCGATCATTACTGGATGCTGACCCTCGGCACCCTCGGCGCCGAGCAGCGCGTCGCGGCCTTCCTGCTCGACCTGTCGCGGCGTCATCGCGCGCTGGGCTTCTGCGCCAGCCATTTCCTGCTGCGCATGAGCCGTGTCGACATCGCGAGCTTCCTCGGCCTCAAGCACGAAACCGTCACGCGCGCACTGAGCCAGCTGGCCGCACGCGGCATCATTGCGGTGGAGCGGCGCGAGATCCGCATCGTCTGCACGGAAAAGCTGCAGCGCCAGGCCGACGGCCCGCAGGTCGAGCGCCGCGCGGCCTGATCAGGCGCCGCCGCGCAGCGCGGTCTGCGCCGCGGCGACCAGTTCTTCCCGCCGATACGGCTTGCGCAGCAGCGCGAACGCATGCGGCGTGGTGTTGCCGAGTTCATGCCCCGACGTCAGCAGCACCGGCAGGCCCGGACGCAGGCGGCGCGCGGTCAGCGCGAGCTCGATGCCGCTGGCGCCGTCGCCGAGCACGACGTCGCTGAACAGCAGCGCGATCGGCGCGGCCGTGTGCAGATGCTGCAGCGCCTGATGCGCGTCGCCGGCTTCGAGCACGTCGTAGCCGAAGCCGCGCAGGAACGCGACGGCGACATCGCGCACTTCCGCCTCGTCCTCGACCACGAGGACGGTGCCGCTGCCGCGCGGCAGTCCGGCAGCGACCGTCGTGTCGACGGCGGGTGCGGAGTCCGCGGCCAGCGGCAGGATCAGGTCGATCGTCGTGCCGTAGCCGAGCCGGCTGCTTGCGAGCAGGTGGCCGCCGGACTGCTTGACGAAACCGTAGACCATGCTCAGTCCGAGGCCGCTGCCCTTGCCGGCGTCCTTGGTCGTGAAGAACGGTTCGAACGCGCGCGCGAGCACGTCGGGCGGCATGCCCAGGCCGGTGTCGGCGACGGTGAAGCGGATGTAGCGGCCGGCCGGCAGCTCGCTGCCATCGGGCGGCTGCTCCAGTTCCTCCTCGCTGGCGCTGATCGCCAGGCGGCCGCCGCGCGGCATCGCGTCGCGTGCGTTCAGTGCGAGGTTCAGCAGCGCGTTCTCCAGCTGCACCGCATCGGCGTAGACCGGCGGCAATGCCTCGTCGCAGCCGATGCGCACCTGCACGGCTTCGCCCAGGGTGCGCTCCAGCATGCGGCCGAGGTCGGCCAGCAGCGCAGCCGGCGCTATCGCCGCCGGGCTCAGGCGCTGGCGTCGCGCGAACGCGAGCAGCTTGCGCGTGAGTTCGGCGCCGCGGCCGACCGCGCGCAGCGCGCGCGCGATCGAGTCGGCGGCGGCCGCGTCGTCGGCACAGTCGGCCTCCAGCAGCTGCAGGTTGCCCGAGATCACGGTCAGCAGGTTGTTGAAGTCGTGCGCGATGCCGCCGGTCAGCTGGCCGACCGCTTCCAGCCGCTGCGAATGGGCCAGCTGTTCCTGGGCGTGATGGCGCAGCGCCGCGGTGGCCAGCACGTTGGCGACGACGGCGAGGAAATGCTCCGCATCGCGGTCCACGACCAGCGGTTCGGCGCCGAGCAGGATCAGCGCGCCGAGCGCGCGGTTGCGGTCCAGCACCGGCACGAGGCGACCGCCGCGGATGCCGGCCTCGGCCCAGCCGTCGCCGGCTTCGTCGCGCCGCAGCCAGGCCTCGAAATCCAGTTCGGCCAGCGCCGGCGCGGCGCCTTCGTCCAGCGCGAGCGCGGCGCAGGCGCGATCGACCAGGCCCCGGTCGGCGCCGTCGCGCACGGCGCTGACCAGCGACGGCCGCAGCGGCACGCGCAGCAGGAACACGCCGACGGCGACGACCTGCAGGGCTTCGAGCACGAACGCGGCGATCTTGTCGGCGAGGTTCTCCACATCGGGCGATTCCAGCGCGCGCTGGCCGATCTGTGCGACGTAGGCGTCAAAGCGCGCGCGGCGCAGCGCCTGGCGCTGGCGCTGGGTCTCGGAGATGTCGCGGATCGACGCGGCAAACAGCGCGTCGCTGCCGCTGCCCATCGGGCTCAGCGCGATCTCCACCGGAAAACGCGCGCCGTCGCGGCGCTGGCCGACGAGTTCCTGGCCCGCACCCATCGGCCGCACGCGCGGCCGCTGCATGTAGCCGTCGCGATGGCCGCGGTGCGCGGTGCGCGCAGCTTCGGGCATCAGCATTTCCACGGGCTGGCCGATCAGTTCCTCCGGCGCATAGCCGAACAGGCGCAGGGCCTGCGGATTGGCCAGGCGGATACGGCCGTCGGACGCGACCACGATCATCGCGTCGGGCGCCGTATCGAACAGCGCGCGATAGAGGTCGGTTTCTTCGACTACGGCGTTCACGACAGCGGCTCCACCGGCGGCACGAACAGATAGCCAGCGCCGCGCACCGACTTGATCAGCTCGGGCTGCTCCGGCGCGGATTCGATCTTGCGCCGCAGACGGCCTATCTGCATGTCGATCGCGCGGTCGAACGGACCGGCCTCGCGGCCGTGCAGGCTGTTCATCAGCACGTCGCGCGACAGCACGCGGTTGGGCCGCTCGACGAATGCGCAGAGCAGGTCGAACTCGCCGCTGGTCAGGGTGACCGGATTGCCGTCGGGCGCATGCAGGCTGCGCGCGGCCAGATCCAGGGTGAAGCCGGCGAAGCCCAGCCGCGTGCGCACGTTCGCGGCCGGTGCCGATGCCGGCGCCGCTGCGGTACTGCGGCGCAGTACGCTGCGCACGCGCGCCAGCAGCTCGCGCAGGTCGAACGGCTTGGTCACATAATCGTCGGCGCCGAGTTCCAGGCCGACCACGCGGTCCACCGAATCGCCGCGGCCGGTCACGATGATGATGGCGCCGTGCCAGTGTTCGCGCAGATGGCGCGTCAGCGCCAGGCCGTCCTCGCCGGGCAGGCCCAGATCGAGCAGCACCAGGTCGACCGGTCCGCGCGCGATCGCCTCGCGCAGCTCGGCGCCGTTGCGTGCGGTGCTGACGCGGAAGCCCTGCCGGTCGAAATAACGGCTCAGCAGCTCGCGGATCTCGTCCTCGTCGTCGACGCAGAGCAGGTGCAGCGCATCCGTTTCCATGGGCCAGACTGTGGACAAAGGCTGGCGCCATCATAGGAAGGACGGCGGCCATCTCCAAATCAGGGCTGCCGCAGGCCGCCGCGGTTGTGACGGAGCCGCGACATGGCGCCGGCGATGCTGTGGCCCGGGCGGCCGCTGTTACCCACTGTTACCGTCCGTTGCGGCGCTGTCGTCGTCGCGGCGGCCGGCCGTCCTAGGCTAGTCTCATTGCGCCGACAGGGCGCGCCGACCCTTGGGAGATCCGCATGAAGATCCTGCTCGCCGTCGACGGAAGCACGCACAGCCGCCTGGCCGTCAAGCACGTCATCGCGCAATGGTCGCGCGCCGCCGACCTCAAGCTGGAGCTGTTGCACGTCGATCCGCCGCTGACGCAGCGTGTCGCCTCCGCGCTGGGCAAGGCCGAGGTCGTGCGCTATCACGAGGAAAATTCGAACGAGGCACTGCGCTACGCGCGTTCGCTGCTGCACCGCAGCGGCATGGTGTTCACCGAGCAGACGCTGGTCGGCGATCCGGCCGAGCTGATCGCGCGCACGGCCACGCGCGGGCGCTTCGACCTGCTGGTCATGGGCTCGCACGGCCGCGGCCTGTTCCGCAATCTGCTGCTGGGCTCGGTGGTCAGCAAGGTGCTGCAGTCCTGCAAGACGCCGCTGCTGATCGTGCGCTGATCATCCGGTCATGTACGCCGACGTGCTGGTCTACTGCCGGTCGCCGCAGCGCTGGCCGGCGGCCGTGGACTATGCGCGGCGCCTCGTAGAGCCCGGCACCGGCCAGGTTCAGCTGTGGGCCGAGGCCACGGCGCCGTCGGCCGAAAGCCTGAGCCGGCAGGCGGCCTGGACCGATGCCGTGCTGCTCGACGGCATCCAGGATCTGCAGCAGCTGCGCGAGCTGATACAGGCGGTGGCCCGGCCCTGCCTGCTGCTGCCGCGCGGCACCGATGCGCCGCCGTCGCCGCGGCGCATCGCCGTGGGCTGGAACGGTTCCCTGCAGGCGCGCCGTGCGCTGCATGCGGCGCTGCCGCTGCTGCGCGCGGCGCAGCAGGTCGTGCTGCTGCAGGCGGCCGGCTGCGCCGAGACCGCGCAGGTACAGCGCTTCCTGCGCCGCCACGGCGTGCAACCCGACTGCGTCGACTGCGGTTGCCGCGGCGCGGCAGGTCCGCAGTTGCTCGAACTCTGCGCGGCGCAGCAGGCAGACCTGCTCGTGCTCGGCGCGTATGCCGAGCGCGGTCTCGGCGAATGGGACGGTGCGCAGACCCTGCTGCCGATCCTGCGCGAGCATGCGTTGCCGCTGCTGCTGCAGCACTGACGCACCGGGTCGGCCGCGGCCGGTTGCTGTATGGCGGTGGTTTGATCCGGATCAATATCGCGGCAATTGCCGCGAACTAGCCTGCCTGTGCATTCATTGCCGGAGTAGCCGATGAACAGCACCATGCGAGCCGCCGTTGCACGCACGTTCGGCGGACCTTTGCGTATCGAGGAACTGCCGGTGCCGCGGCCCGGACCGGGCGAGGTGCTCGTGCAGCTCAAGGCCAGCGGCGTCTGTCATACCGACGTGCACGCGGTCGACGGCGACTGGCCGGTCAAGCCGGCGTTGCCGTTCGTGCCCGGCCACGAAGGCACCGGCCTCGTCGCCGCACTCGGCCCGGGCTATGCCGGGCCGCTGCGCGAAGGCGATCCGGTGGGACTGCCCTGGCTGCACGATGCCTGCGGTCACTGCGAGCACTGCGTCGGCGGCTGGGAGACGGTCTGCGCCGATCAGCACAACACCGGCTACGGCGTGAACGGCACCTTCGCCGAGTACGCGATCGGCCGTGCCGACTACGTCGCGCGCCTGCCGCGTCTGGCGGATTTCCGCGCGCTCGCGCCGATACTTTGCGCCGGCGTGACGACGTACAAGGGCCTGCGCGAGACCGAAGCGCGTGCCGGCGAATGGGTCGCGATCGCCGGCATCGGCGGTCTGGGGCATCTCGCCGTGCAGTACGCCAAGGCCATGGGTTTCTACGTCGTCGCGCTCGACGTCGGCGAGCAGAAGCTCGGACTGGCTTCCGCACTCGGCGCCGACGTCGTCGTCGACGCCAGCTTCGAGGACGCCGACGAACAGGTGCGCCGCGTGACCGACGGCGGCGCGCACGGCGTGCTCGTCACGGCAGTGTCGCTGCCGGCGTTCCGCCAGGCGCTGGCCTATGTACGCCGCCGCGGCACGGTCAGTCTGGTCGGGCTGCCGCCCGGGGACTTTCCGACGCCGGTATTCGACGTCGTGCTCAAGCGCATCACCGTGCGCGGCTCCATCGTCGGCACACGCAACGATCTGGCCGAGGCGCTGGCGTTCGCCGCTGCCGGTCATGTGCGTGCGCACTACGAGACCGTCGCGCTGGCCGATGTCGATGCGGTGCTGACGCGGCTGCGCCGCGGCGAGGTGGAAGGCCGCGTCGTGCTCGACATTGCCTGAAGCCCGGCGCCGCCGGCCTCGCCGGCGGCGGACGGCCATCTGTGCAGTGCGGGCACCGCGTCAGTGCGGCGCGGCGTCGTCGGCCGAGGTCGACAGCCGCGCGACGAGGCCGGTCAGCAGGTCGAGCTGGGCCTGCTGGCGTGCGAGCAGTTCGCGCAACTGCTCGCCGCGCAGCGCGTCGAGCTTGTCGTGCAGGGCCATGATCTCGATCTCGGCCTTGACGTTGACCTCGTAGTCGTAGGCGGCCATCTCGCGGTCTTTGGCCGCCTGTCGGTTCTGGCTCATCATGATGACCGGTGCCTGCAGCGCGGCGATCATGGACAGGATCAGATTCAGGAACACGTAGGGATACGGGTCGAACGCGCCGCCGCGCAGCAGCCAGGTGTTCAGGCCGGCCCAGATGAGCAGGAACACGGTGAACAGCATGATGAAGCTCCAGGAACCGCCGAGCTGCGCGACGCGGTCGGCCAGACGTTCGCCGAATGTCGGCTCCGCGGCGCAGCGGCTGGGATCGCCGCTGGTCGCGCGCCGTTCCGACGCATGCGTCAGCGCGCGCCGCACGCGTTCGTCCAGTTCCTCCAGACGGCGGCCGAACCAGCGCGGGGCGGCTTCGAAATAGCGGGGCAGGTCGGACGACATGAGGGACTCCGGAGGCTGAAGGCGTCGCCGCTAGCGTAGCCGCAGCGCCGCGCGCCGGGCACCCGGGCCAGATGGACTCAGGCGTGCAGGTCGACGCTGTCGCGGTATTCGGGAATGCGTGCGGACCAGCCGAGCTCGTGCTCGATGCGCTGGCGCAGCGCGTCGGCCGCATCCGCTTCGCCATGAGTCACGAACACGCCGCGCGGCGGCCGCGGCGCGCTGCGCAGCCAGGTCAGCAGCTCGTCGGCGTCCGCATGCGCCGAAGCGCTCTGCAGGCTGATGACTTCGGCGTTGATGGCGACTTCCTCGCCGAAGATGCGCAGGCGCCGCGCACCGCCGGCCAGTGCCGCGCCGCGCGTCCCGCCGGCCTGGTAGCCGGCCAGCACGATCGCGTTGCGCGCATCGGGACCGAACGCGCAGACGTGATGCAATACGCGCCCGCCGGTCAGCATGCCGCTCGCGGATACCACGATCAGCGGCCCCTGGCGTTCGTTCAGCGCGCGCGACTCCTCGGCGCTGCCGACGATCTGCACGCGTTCGCGCAGCAGCGCGAAATCGTCGCGGCCGAGGTTGTGCTCGCCGGCGTAGCGCTCGTACAGCGCGGTCACGTCGGCGGCCATCGGGCTGTTGAGGTACAGCGGCGCGAGCGGCAGTTCGCCGCGCTGCTGCAGGCGCGCGATCAGCACGAGCAGCAGCTGTGCGCGGCCGACCGCGAAGGCCGGAATGACCACGGCGCCGCCGCGGGCGAGCACGCGGCGGCAGGCGCGCGCCAGATCCGCTTCGAGCGTGTCGCCGCCATGGCTGCGGTCGCCGTAGGTGGATTCGACGACGATCCAGTCCGAGGCCGGTGGCGGCGTCGGCGGCGGCATGACCGGATCGTGATAGCGGCCTATGTCGCCGCTGAAGGTGATGCGCGTGCCGGCCTGCTCGAGCGTGACCGCGGCCGCGCCGAGGATGTGACCCTGCGGCTGTAGCCACGCGGCCACGCCGGGCACGGGCTCGAAGCGGCGGCGCCAGGCCACCGGCCGGATCAGGCGCAGGGACTTCAGCGCCTGCGCTTCGTCGTACAGCGGTTCGGCCGGATGGTGCTTGGAATAGCCGCCGCGGTTGGCGTGGTCGGCATCGTCCTGGAGCAGGCGGCCCGAGTCGGGCAGCAGGATGCCGCAGAGCGAGCGCGTGGCGCGGCTGGCCCAGACCGGTCCGTCGAAACCCTGCGCGGCCAGGCGCGGCAGATAGCCGGAATGGTCGAGATGGGCATGCGTCAGCACGACGGCGTCGATGTCGGCCGGTTCGACCGGAAACGGCGCCCAGTTGCGCAGGCGCAGGGGCTTGTAGCCCTGGAACAGGCCGCAGTCCACGAGCAGGCGGTGGTCTGCGGTTTCGATCAGATAGCGCGAACCGGTCACGGTCGAGGTCGCGCCGAGAAAGCTCAGGCGCAGCGGCGGCACTTTGGGCTTGCGCATGCAATGGCTTCCGCCGGCGCGGCCGGCAACGGGGCATCAGTGGCGCAGCAGCACCGGGATCTCGGCTTCGGCCACGATATGTCGCGTCGCTCCGCCGAACACCCATTCGCTGAAGCGCGTGCGGCCGTAGGCACCCATGACCAGCAGGTCGGCGCCGGCGTCGCGCGCGGCGGCGAGCAGGCTGCGGCCGGCCTCGCCTTCGGGGCCGGTGATGCCGCGGTATTCGGCCTGAATGCCGTGACGGTGCAGGTAGACGTCCAGATCGAACGGCGGCAGCCAGCCGATTTCCGCGTAGCGGTCGTGGAGTTCGCCGCGCAGCACGACGACGCGCTGCGCGCATGCCAGCAGCGGCCGTGCCGCCTGCAGCGCGCGCAGCGCTTCGGCCGAGCCGTTCCAGGCCACGGCGATGCAGTCCAGCCTGGCCGCGGCCTGGGCCGGCACGAGGATCACCGGCATGCCGCATTCGAGCACGATGGCGCCCAGCCGCGCGCGCTGTTCCTCGCTCTGCGCATCGCGGGCGAGCAGCAGCAGATCGTGGCGGTTGCCGAGCCGGCGCAGTACGGCCGGCAGGCTGCCTTCGGCGACCTGCCAGGCCGGCGCGCGCACGCCGGCGGCGGCGGCCCAGGCGGTGAACGCCGTGCCGTCGGCCTGCGCGCTGCTTTCGGCTCTGCGCACGCTGTCGAGCACCAGCGCCGCGGTGTCGCCGACGCCGTAGCCGTAGAGACCGTCGGCGACATACGGCGACGGGAATACACGCAGGCCGGTCAGGCCGGCGTCGAGGCGCCGGGCCAGACCGGCCGCATAGTCCAGATGCTGCCGCCAGTCGGCGTCGGTCAGGGCGAGCAGGTCGTACATGGCAGGACTCCGCAGCGGGAAACGCGATCAGCCTAGCCCGCCGCGATGCGCACGCGTTGATCCGCATCAAGTCTTTCGCAGCTTTGCCCGAAGGCAGTGGACGCGCCTGTCGGCGAAGTGCTGCCGGCAAACTGTTCCGTATCGCACGCGCTCGACCGCAGCGTGCGAGTGCAGTCGGATTCCTGTATTGATGCACCGCGGCGATTCGCCACGGTTGCGGCGCCGTCGCGCGGCTTGGCGCCGCCGCGCCGCTTTGTACAATTGCGCCCAGAGCGCCAGTACGGACGGCACCGGCCCGCAGGCCGGCGCCTTCCGCCGGACGCCGCCGTCCGCAGCCAGGAGGCCTGTCGATGATTTCCGATACCGTCGTCGAACTTTCGCGGCTGCAGTTCGCCGCCACCGCGCTGTATCACTTCCTGTTCGTGCCGCTGACCCTGGGACTGTCGTTCCTGCTCGCGATCATGGAGTCGGTCTATGTGATGACCGGCAACGAGATCTACCGGCAGATGACCAAGTTCTGGGGCAAGCTGTTCGGCATCAACTTCGCGCTCGGCGTGGCGACCGGCATCACGATGGAATTCCAGTTCGGTACGAACTGGTCCTACTACTCGCAATACGTCGGCGACATCTTCGGCACGCCGCTGGCGATCGAAGGCCTGATGGCCTTCTTCCTCGAATCGACTTTCGTCGGCCTGTTCTTCTTCGGCTGGGAACGTCTGAGCAAGGTGCAGCACCTGACGGTGACCTGGCTGGTCGCGCTGGGCTCGAACTTCTCGGCGCTGTGGATCCTGATCGCCAACGGCTGGATGCAGTATCCGGTCGGCGCCGAATTCAATCCGGAAACGTTGCGCATGGAGCTCACGAGCTTCGCCGAGGTCGTGTTCAGCCCGGTCGCCCAGGTCAAGTTCGTGCATACGGTCTCGGCCGGCTACGTCACCGGCGCCTGCTTCGTGCTCGGCATCAGCGCCTGGTATCTGCTGCGCGGCCGGCACGTCGCGTTCGCGCAGCGTTCGTTCGCGATCGCCTCGGCCTTCGGCCTGGCCGCGACCCTGTCGGTCATCACGCTCGGCGACGAGTCGGGCTACGAGCTCGGCCACGTACAGAAGGTCAAGCTCGCGGCGATCGAAGCGATGTGGGAAACCCATCCGCCGCCGGCGCCGTTCACCGTGGTCGGCTTCATCGACCAGCAGAACATGACGACGAACCATGCGATCGAGATCCCATGGCTCATGGGCCTGATCGCGACGCGTTCGGTGACCGAGCCGGTCACCGGCCTCAAGGATCTGGCCGCCGAACACGAGGTGCGCATCCGCAGCGGCATGCAGGCCTACGCGGCGCTGCAGCAGGTGCGCGCGAATCCGGCCGACGTGCAGGCCCGGGCGAAACTGGTCGAGCTGCAGCGCGACCTCGGCTACGGCCTGCTGCTCAAGCGCCGTGCGCCGAACGTCGTCGATGCGACTGACGCGCAGATCGCGCAGACCGCGCGCGACGCGATACCGCCGGTCGCACCGCTGTTCTGGGCGTTCCGCATCATGGTCGGCTGCGGCGTGATCACCCTGCTGACCTTCGTGCTCGCGCTGATCTCCGCCTCGCGCCGCGCGATCATGCGCCAGCGCTGGCTGCTCAAGCTC
The DNA here is from genome assembly GCA_001725155.1 of Lysobacteraceae bacterium SCN 69-320. GTDB lineage: Bacteria > Pseudomonadota > Gammaproteobacteria > Xanthomonadales > Rhodanobacteraceae > Tahibacter. Next base: position 56,749 of record MEFP01000008.1, read on the forward strand.
GCCGTGATCACGATCCCGCTGCCGTGGATCGCCGCGGAAATGGGCTGGATCGTCGCCGAGCTCGGCCGCCAGCCCTGGACCGTGGCCGAGGTGCTGCCGACCTGGATGAGCGTGTCGTCGCTGACGGTCGGCGATCTGATCTTCAGCCTGACCGGCTTCGTGCTGCTGTACACGGCGCTGCTCGTCGTGGAGATGTACCTGATGGTGAAGTTCGCGCGCAAAGGCCCGAGCGAGCCCGACGCGGCGCCGAGCCATGCGATCGTCATCGGCGCCGATGCGCCGGCCGAACCGGCCAAGGCCTGAGGAGAACGCCATGTCGGATCTGCTGAGCTTCCTCATGAGCTACGAAACCCTGCGCGTGATCTGGTGGCTGTTCCTCGGCGTGCTGCTGATCGGCTTTGCGATCATGGACGGCTTCGATCTCGGCGTCGGCGCGCTGCTGCCGTTCGTCGCGAAGAACGACGACGAGCGCCGCGTGCTGCTCAACACCGTGGGCCCGACCTGGGAAGGCAACCAGGTCTGGTTCATCCTCGGCGGCGGCGCGATCTTCGCGGCGTTTCCGCTGATCTATTCGGCGGCGTTCTCGGGCTTCTTCGTCGCGCTGATCCTCGTGCTGTTCGCGCTGATCCTGCGGCCGGTCGGCTTCGACTACCGCAGCAAGCTGCCCGATCCGCGCTGGCGCGCGCTGTGGGACTGGTGCCTGTTCATCGGCGGCTTCGTGCCGGCGCTGGTGTTCGGCGTGGCCTTCGGCAACCTGCTGCAGGGCGTACCGTTCCGCTACGACGACAGCCTGCGCGTGCACTACGAAGGCGGCTTCTTCGGTCTGCTCAATCCGTTCGGCCTGCTCGTCGGCGTGGTCAGCCTGTCGCTGCTGGTCATGCATGGCGCGGTGTTCCTGCGGCTCAAGACCGTCGGCGAACTGCGCGAGCGCGCGCGCCGCTGGCACGGCCTCGCGGCGCTGGTGTTCGCGGCGAGCTTCGTGCTGGCCGGCATCTGGCTCGCGTTCGGCATCGCCGGCCATCGTATCGTGACGTTCGGCGGCACCGCGGCGGCGTCGAACCCGCTGGCCAAGCAGGTCGTCGTCGAGGCCGGCGCCTGGTTCGCGAATTTCCGCGCGGCGCCGCTGCTCTGGCTGATTCCGGCAGCCGCGCTGGCCGCCGCCGCAGCGGCCTGGCGCCTGGCGCCGCGGCGTCCGGGCTTCGCCTTCATCGCCAGCGGCAGCGCCGTCGCGGCGACGATACTGACCGCGGCGGTCGCGATGTTTCCGTTCATGATGCCGTCCAGCCTCGCGCCTTCGCACGGACTGACGGTCTGGGATTCCACGTCGAGCCTGCTGACCCTGCGCTGGATGTTCTGGATGACCCTGCTGTTCCTGCCGCTGATCGTGCTCTATACGAGCTGGGTGTTCCGCGTCATGCGCGGCCCGGTCACCATCGAGCAGGTGCGCGGTTCGGACGCCCACTACTGAGGAGCGAGCCATGTGGTACTTCGCCTGGATACTCGGCGTGCTGATGGCCTGCTTCGCGGCGATCATCAACGCGATGTGGCTGGAGTTCAAAGGCTATCCCGACGACGAGCAGCGCAAGCCCTGAGGTCGCCGCGCAGCGCTGGCTCGCGGCGCGTCTGCGGCGCGTGCGCGGCTGGACGGCGACGGCGGCTGCCGCCGGCACGGCCGCGACCCTGGCCTATGCGGTCTTCGCCGCGGCGCTCGCGGCGATCGTCGCGTCCTGGACCGGAACCGGCACGGTTGGCCGCGGCGCGTGGATCGCGCTCGTGCTGGCCCTGGTCGCGCGTAGCGCACTGAACGCGCTGCGTGAAGCGGGCGGCGCACAGGCCTCGCTGATCCTGCGCCGGCAGGTGCGCAAAGACTTGCTGGCCGCGCTGGAGCGACTCGGGCCATTGCGCCACCGCGCCGGCGATGACGGCGCGCTCGCGACGGTCGCGGTCGAGCAGGTCGATGCGCTCGACGGCTATGTCGCGCGCTATCTGCCGCAGCGCCATGTCGCGGCGTTCGTGCCGCTGCTGCTGTGGCTGCTGGTGCTGCCGCGCAGCTGGCTCGCGGCCCTGCTGCTGCTGGCGACCGCGCCGCTGATTCCGCTGTTCATGCTGCTGGTCGGCCGCGGTGCAGCGCGCGCGAGCGAGGCTCAGGCCGGCGCGCTCGGCCGGCTCGGCGCGCAGTTCCTCGATCTGCTGCGTGGCCTGCCGACCCTGCGTCTGCTCGGTGCGACCGCCCGCGGAGCGGCACGACTGGCGGCCAGCGCCGAGGACTATCGGCAGCGCATGCTCGCCGTGTTGCGCCTGGCCTTCCTGTCCGCGGCGGTGCTCGAACTGTTCGCGTCGATCGGCATCGCGCTGGTCGCGCTGTATCTGGGCCTGGCGCTGCTCGGTCGCTTCGACATCGGCCATTACGGCGTTCCGCTGCGCCTGGACACCGCGTTGTTCGTGCTGCTGCTCGCGCCCGAATGCTATGCGCCGCTGCGCCAGCTCGGCGTCGACTATCACGCGCGCGCCGATGCGCTGGCCGCCGCCGCGGCGATTGACGCCATCTGCGCCGCCGCGCCGCCGCCGCGCGCCGCCGGCACGCAGACGATTTCACAGGCGGCCGCGCCGGCGATCGAGTTCGATGCAGTGACCCTGCGCCACGCCGACGGCCGCGTCGCGCTGCAGGATCTGAACCTGCGCATCGCTGCCGGTGAACGCGTCGCGCTGCGCGGCGCCAGCGGCGCGGGCAAGAGCACGGTGCTGGCGCTGCTCGCCGGCTTCGTCGCGCCGACGGCCGGCACGATACGCGTGGACGGCGTCGATCTCGCGGCGCTCGATCGCGATGCCTGGTGGCGTCGCCTGGCGTGGCTGGAACAGCGGCCCGAGTGTTTCCGCCGGCCGCTGCGCGAGAACGTGCTGCTCGGTCTCGCCGACGACGATGCGCGGCTCTGGGACGCGCTGGCCGGAGCCGGTCTCGCCGAGCTCGTGCGCGCGCTGCCCAACGGCGCCGACAGCGTGCCCGGGGAGGCCGACGGTTCCCTGTCCGGCGGCCAGCTGCAGCGCCTCGCCCTGGCCCGCGCGCTTGCGCGCGAGGCGGATGTCTGGCTGCTCGACGAACCGCTCGCGCATCTCGATCCGGCGACAGCCGCGGCGCTGCGCCAGCGCCTCGCCGAGGCCAGCCGCGGCCGCACCGTGCTGATCGCGACACACAGCGACGAAGACCTGGCCTGGGTCGACAGGGTCATCGAACTGGGCGGCGGGCGTTTGCGCGAGAGCGCGGAGCAGGGCCCATGAGCGCGCCGTCTCTGCGCCTGCGCGAGTTGCTGGCCCGGCGCGCGGGCAGTCTCGCGCTGTCGCTGCTGCTGAGCGCACTGGCCCTGCTCGCGGCGTTCGGCCTGCTCGCGTTCTCCGGCCATTTCATCACCGCGACGGCGATTGCCGGCGGCGCCGCGGCGAGCGCGGCCGCGTTCGACATCTTCCGTCCCGGCGCGACGATACGGCTGTTCGCGATCGTGCGTACGGCCGGCCGCTACGGCGAACGCCTGGTGTCGCACGAGGCGGTGCTGCGCCTGCTCGCCGGCCTGCGCCAGCGCCTGTATGCGCGCCTGGTGGCATTGACGCCCGAGCCGCTCGCGCGCTGGTCCGAAGGCGATCTGCTGCAACGGATCGTCGGCGACGTCGACGCGCTGGCCGAGGCGCCGCTGCGCGCCGGCCTGCCGCTGGCCGGCGGCGCGGCCGTCGCCGGGGCGGCCGTGCTCGTCGTCGCCGCCGCCGATGCGAACCTGCTCGTGCCGGCGGCGACGGGCCTGGCTGCCGCAGCTCTGCTGCCGGCGGCGACCGCCTGGCGCAGCCGTCGCGACGGCGAGGTTCTGGCGCGCTACGCCGCGCAGCGCCGCGACGCGCTCGTCGACGCGCTGCGCGGCCTGACCACGTTGTCCCTGTGCGGCGCCTGGCCGATCTGGCGCGAAACCTGGCTGACCGATGATGCGCAGCTGCTGCGCGCGCAGTTCGCCCAGCGGCTGCGCGAAAGCCTCGGGCAGGCACTGGCCCTGCTGCTGCTCGGCGGCGCCGCGGTCGCGCTGCTCGCGCGCGCCGACGCGGCCGGCGTGAGCGTTGCGCAGGCGCCGTGGATTGCCGCGGCCGTGCTCGGCCTGCTCGCGAGCTGGGAAGCGCTGGCGCCGCTGACCGCGGCCTGGCTGGCCTGGGGCCGCGCGCGCGCGGCGCTGCAGCGCCTCGACACGCTCGTCGCGACGCCGCCGCTGCTGGCATTTCCGGATCTCGCCGCACTGCCGCCGGCGCGTGGCGCACTAGAGCTCGAGGCGGCAGGCTATCGCTATGCGGGCCGCGACGGCGGCCTTGCACCGACCACGCTGAGCCTCGCACCCGGCGCGCGCCTGTGCGTGCGCGGCGAGTCCGGCGCCGGCAAGAGCACTCTCGCGGCGCTGCTCGCACGCAGCCTCGATCCGCAGCAGGGCCGCGTGCGGCTCGACGGCGTTGACCTGCGCGACTACGACGAGGCATCGCTGCGCGCACGCGTGGCCGTGCTGTTCCAGCGTCCGCATCTGTTCGCGGCCAGCGTCGCGGAGAACCTGCGCATCGCCGATGCGACTGCCGACGATGCGCGTCTGCGCGCCGTGCTGCAGGCCGTCGCGCTCGACACCTGGCTCGCGCAGCTGCCGCAGGGCCTGGACACGCCGCTCGGCGAATACGGATCGGGCCTGTCCGGCGGCGAGGCGCGCCGGCTCGCGCTCGCGCGGACCCTGCTGCGGCCGGCCGTGCTGTTCGTGCTCGACGAGCCCTACGAAGGGCTCGATGCGCCGCTGCGCCGGCGCGTCGCGGCCGGCATGGACGCCTGGATCGGCGCGGCCACGCTGGTGCTGATTTCCCACCACGCCGTGCCGCTGGCGGAGTCGGCGACGACGCTGGACCTGCAGTCGATCGCGACGGCGATCGGCGGCCGGTCCGTGTCCTGACCTGCGGCGAGCTTCACTCCGGATCGTCGTACTCGATCGCGACGCCGCGTTCGCGCGCGAGCGCTTCGACGACGCTGCGCACGCGTTCGACCGCAAGGGCGTTCGGCGCATGCACTTCGAACTGGTGGAAGCCTTCGGCCGCGTCGTCGGGCAGGCCGGCCGAGCTGGAATCCTCGTCGTCCATGTGCGGCATCAGATCGCCGATTTCCTCGACGTGGTCCACGCCGGGAATCGCGCCGAGCAGGCCGATGAGTTCGTCGGCGACGTCATCGTTGCCGGTCAGTTGCAGGCGCAGCAGGGCCATGGCTCAGCCTGCCTTTGCCGCGCCACGCACCGGCGGCGGCGTCTGCGGTATCGGCGGCTGCTGCGGCGGTGTGGGACTGCCGGGCGGCTGCGGTTGCGGATCGCCCGGCGTGACCGGGCTGTGCATCTCGGGCTGGCGGTTCATGCGGCGCTCCTTGTGGCTTGAACCATTCCGCAAGCGGCGTGCCAACGCAATGCCGGCCGGGCGTGCAAGGTCGCGGTGCCGGCCGCATGCAGTACGCGGCCGCCGGCAGGCGCGGCCTTGCGTTCTGCACGGCGCGACGGCTCAGCGGGTCTGCGCGAAGACCGTGATTTCCTCGCGGTCGTGATACAGCTGCTTGGCGCGGATCTCCAGATCGCGGCCGGCTGCGCCGACCGTGGCGTGCATCGCGTCGAATGCCTGGCGCACTTCGGCGTAGCGCTTCTTCATGGGCAGTTTCAGGTTGAACACGCTGCGATGGCACCAGCCCGCGGCCAGCCATTCGGCCATGCGCGCGGCGACGCGGCGCGGCTGCTCGACCATGTCGCAGACCATCCATTCGACGCGCTGGCGCGGCTGGAAGCGGAAGCCGTCCTCGCGCTTGTGCGCGACCAGGCCCGAGGCCATCAGCGCCTCGTCCATCGGTCCGTTGTCGACCGCGGTCACATGCAGGCCGCGGCGCACGAGCTGCCAGGTCCAGCCGCCCGGCGCGGCGCCGAGATCGACCGCGCTCATGCCGGGCTTGAACCAGCGTTCGCGTTCGCCGGCGCTGAGCAGCACCTGCAGCGCCTCGTCGAGCTTGAGCGTGGAACGGCTCGGCGCATCGCGCGGAAATTTCAGCCGCGGTATGCCCTGGTGCCACGGCGCGGAATGGTCGATCAGCGCGAGTCCGAGCAGGCAGCGTTCGCCGGTCGGGAACAGCGCATGCAGGCGCCAGGGACTGCGCGGGTCCAGCGCGCCGTTGCGCCTAAGCTGCTGCACGAACGCGTTGTTCAAGCTGCGGCAGAACGCGGTCAGCGGCTTGGACGCATCGGTATCGGGCGTCTCGACCCAGACGTCGCCGACCTGGAAGCCGGCCGGCAGCGCCGCGAGCAGCGGCGTCAGCCGGTCCTCGCGCGGCAGCGCCTTGAACTGGCCGATCACCGCGAGCGACTGGCGCGCGAAGATCAGCCGCGACCAGCCGAGCAGGCGCAGCAGCGCATCGGGCGCGCCCTGCTGGGTCAGCACGAACTCGGCGAAACCGGCATTGCGCTCGGTGCGCGCGAAACCGGCCACGCCGGCTTCGGCCGCAGTCGCGTCGAGTTCCTGCGCGGCCTCGCTCTCGAAGCCTGCGCGGCAGTAGACGACGATGCCGCTCGCGAACGGGGCGTTGGTCAGTACGCTGGCCATGAATCGTCCCGGCAGATCATGGCGGTGCGCGTCGGGAAGACCGGCTGCGGGCGTGGAAGCGGCGTTGCGGACACGGGTCGGCGCCGTCCCTAGTACATCAGGCCGCCGCCGCTGCTGTAGGCAGCCAGCACGCGGCGCGCCTCGTCGCGCAGCAGGTCGCGGCGTACCTGCACGCCGCGGCGTTCGAGTTCGCCGACCCAGTCGGCCGGCAACGGGCCTTCGTCGAACTCGGTCAGTTCCTCGACGTCCTCGCTGCGCGCGCCTATCAATAGCTCGTCTATTCCGGCCCAGACGCTGGCGCCATAGCACTGGCAGCAGGGCTGGGCGCTGGTCGCGAGCACGTAGCGGCGGCCGTCGTCGTTGAGGCGGTAGCGCTGGGTGCGGGCCTGGGCGGTCATGAACGCCATCATCTCCGCGTGGGCGACCGAACAGTTGTGCGGCGCGACACGGTTGACGCCGACGGCGACCAGGCAGCCGTCGCCGTCGAACACCGCGGCGCCGAACGGTCCGCCGGTGCCGAGCTCGACGTTGCGCTGGGCCAGGCGGATCGCGAGCGCGACCTTGTCCTCGTCGCTGGCATACGTTGCGGCCGCATCGACTTCCTCGTGCAGCCAGGCGGGCAGGGTCAGGTGGACCTGGGCGTAGAGCATGTGCATTCCTCGTGTCGTCGCCGCGCCGCGCGCCGCGGGACGCGGCGCCGCGGCAGGGATGGGCGGCAGGGCGCGCGGCGCCCGGCCGCCGCGGTTCAGTTCTTGCCGGCCTTGGCCCAGGAATCGCGCAGGGTCACCGCGCGATTGAACACCGGCCTGCCGGTCGCGTGGTCATAGCGGTCGGCGACGAAGAAACCCAGGCGCTCGAACTGGAACGCCGTCTCCGGCGCGGCGTCGGCCGCGGCCGGTTCCAGCCAGCCCTGCACGGTGCGCTTGGAATCCGGGTTCAGGTGATCGCGATAGGTCTTGCCGTCGCTGTCGTCGTCCGGATCGGCCACGTTGAACAGGCGGTCGTACAGGCGGATTTCCGCGGCGACCGCCTGCGCGGCACTGACCCAGTGGATCGTGCCCTTGACCTTGCGATCGGCGCCGGGCAGGCCCGGTCGCGTGTCGGCGTCCAGGGTGCAGTGCACGGCGACGACGTTGCCGTCGGCGTCCTTGTCCAGCGATTCGCAGCGCACGATGCCGACGCCGCGCAGGCGCACTTCGCCGCCGGGCACGAGGCGGTGGAAGCCCTTCGGCGGCACTTCCATGAAGTCCTCGCGCTCGATCCAGAGTTCGCGCGAGAACGGCACGTTGCGCGTGCCGAATGCTTCGTTCTTCGGGTGATTCGGGAAGCTCAGGGTTTCGGCGTGGTCGGCCGCGAGGTTGTCGATGACGAGCTTGAGCGGGTCGATCACGGCGAGTCGGCGCGCGGCGTTCACGTCCAGCTCTTCGCGCACGCAGCCTTCGAGCACCGAGAACTCGATGACGCTGTTCTGCTTGGTCACCCCGACGCGGTCGCAGAGCAGGCGCAGCGCGGCCGGCGGAAAGCCGCGGCGGCGCACGCCGGACAGGGTCGGCATGCGCGGATCGTCCCAGCCGTCGACGAGATGGTCGTCGACCAATGCCATGAGCTTGCGCTTGCTCATGACCGTGTAGTCGAGGTTCAGGCGCGAGAACTCGATCTGCTGCGGCGTGCCGGTCGGCGCGGTCAGGCCGCGCGCGGTCAGCGACGCCGTCAGTTCCGGATGATGCGGCAGGTCGATCTCGCGCAGGCACCAGTCATACAGCGGACGGTGATCCTCGAATTCCAGGGTACACAGCGAATGGGTGATGCCTTCGACCGCATCGGAGATGCAGTGCGCGTAGTCGTACATCGGATAGATGCACCAGGCGTCGCCGGTGTTCTGGTGCTCGACGTGGCGGATGCGGTAGATCGCCGGGTCGCGCAGGTTGATGTTGCCCGAGCTCATGTCGATCTTCAGGCGCACGGTGCGCGCGCCGTCGGGGAACTCGCCGGCGCGCATGCGCCGGAACAGGTCGAGATTTTCCTCGACCGTGCGGTCGCGGAACGGCGAGTTGCGGCCGGGTTCGGTCAGGGTGCCGCGATAGGCGCGCACTTCGTCGGCCGACAGGTCGCAGACGAAGGCCTTGCCGTCGCTGATCAGCTTCTCGGCGCACTGGTAGAACACCTCGAAATAGTCCGAGGCGTGGCGCAGTTCGTCCCAGTCGAAGCCGAGCCAGCGCACGTCGGCCTTGATCGACTCGACGTATTCGACGTCTTCCTTGGTCGGATTGGTGTCGTCGAAGCGCAGGTTGCAGCGGCCGCCGAATTCGCGTGCGATACCGAAGTTCAGGCAGATCGACTTGGCGTGGCCGATGTGCAGATAGCCGTTGGGTTCGGGCGGGAAGCGCGTCGCGACGCGGCCTTCGTGCTTGCCGGCCGCGCGGTCGTCGACGACGATCTGGCGGATGAAATTGTTGTTCTGCAGCGGGGCTTCGTGGGTCATGGAGTCGCGGCCGCGGGCCGTTGAGAGTTCTCGGATAAGACCGGCAAGTCTAACCCGGCCCCCGCCGCCGCCGCACGGCTACCAGCCGCGGTAGTGCAGACGCAGCGGCCCGCGCGCGTCGAGGATGTCGACCCGCTTGCCGTCCTGGCGGATTTCCAGGCGCCCTTCGCGCGCCAGTTCGGCGGCGACCAGGCGCACCGGACGCATGAGGTCGCGCCATTCCGTGCCGAGCTGGCCGGCCAGCTCGCGCGCCGCCTCGCTCGGGCAGATGCCGGCGTCGCGGTTGTCGCGCAGCAGGGCGAGCAGGCACTCGCGCGTACGCGCCGACAGGGTGTCGTCGAAGCGGTAGCGCAGCGGGAACGGCGACCCGGAGGTTTCGATGACCATGGCGCGTCAGCGGCCTGCGCGAGGGGCGGGCCCGCGGGCGGGATGCGTCTTGCCGCGTTCCGGGACGCGGCCGCCGACGGCGGTATCAGGCCGCATGCAGCCGATCCGCCGGCAGGTCGATCAGGAAATACGGCAGATCCATGACCGGCGCGGCGCGGCCGAGCTGCACCAGCGCGATCGACGCCTGGCCGCGGTGATGCGTCGCGTGATTGAACACGTGCAGGACCAGAGAGGCATACGGCAGCGTATACGGCGTGCCCTGGACGTTGCGGTAATTCAGGTCGCCGGCAACCGTCGCGGCGTCCAGCGCGTCGACGAACGGCCGCCAGCCGCGCGCGAAGGTCTGCAGGCGCTGCTTCAGCGCGGCGCGGTCGGCTTCGAGCTGCTGGTCCAGACCGCTGACCGGAAACACCGTGTGCTGCAGTCGCGCCTGCCACAGATGCTCGACCAGCAGCAGATGGTTGAGCGTGCCGTGCACGCTGCCGAAGAACTGGCCGCAGTCGCGGAAATAGTCCGCATCACTGAGCTGGTCGACTTCCGCATAGAGCCGGTCCAGCGCCCAGGCGTGGTAGTCGGCCATCAGGCGCAGATGCTGGTGCAGATCCATGAATCGGCTGCCGTCGGTGCAAAGCACGCAGGATACGCGCTTTGACCGCGCGCCGCGCCGGGGCTAGCGTTACGCGGTGCAACGGGAGCGTCCATGCGCATCGTCTACCGGGCCGAAAACATCATCGACGCGCACCTCGTGCGCAACGTCCTCGAAGCCGCCGGCATTCCGGCGCATGTCGGCGGCGAATACCTGACCGGCGCGATCGGCGAGCTGCCGGTCATGGGCCTGGTCACGGTCATGGTCGCCGAGAACGATGTGCCGGCCGCCTGTCGGCTCGCCGCCGAGGTCGACAGAGAGCTCAGCGAGCGCAGTGCCGCCGACTTCGACCTCGACGGCGAGCCGGCGTAGCCGGCGCTGCCGGCTACGCCGCGGGAATCGGGAATGGAGAATCGGGAATCGTAGAAGCCGGTCGAGGCTGGCGCGTTGCGCTCTTCCCATTCCCGATTCCCCACTTCCCACTCCCGATTCCCGGCCCTGACAACCTTGACGCCCCTTATGCTCATCCCTAGCATAAGCGGCCCATATATGCTCACTCTGAGCATAAGAGGTCGCGATGGCAACGCTCTCTGTATTACCCGGCACCGTGCCGGAACTGACTCCGGAACTGCTCGACCGCTATGACCCGCTGTACCAGCGCGTGCGCGAGGTCATCCCCGAACTGGAATGGCAAACCCACCTGCCGTGGATCGACGCCATCCAGCGCCTGAAGAAGCAGCGCAATGCCGTCATCCTTGCGCACAACTACCAGGCTCCCGAAATCTTCCACACCGTCGCCGACATCACCGGCGACTCGCTCGCGCTGGCGCAGCAGGCCGCGCGCGCCGACGCCAAAGTGCTCGTACAGTGCGGCGTCCATTTCATGGCGGAGACCTCGAAGATCCTCTGCCCCGAAAAGACCGTGCTGATTCCCGACACCGAGGCCGGCTGTTCGCTGGCCGAGTCGATCACGGCCGAGGACGTGCGCCTGCTCAAGGCGAAGTATCCCGGCGTGCCGGTCGTCACCTACGTCAATACCTCGGCCGACGTGAAGGCCGAATCCGATGTCTGCTGCACCTCGGCCAATGCCGTGCACATCGTCGAATCGCTCGGCGTGGACAAGGTCATCTTCCTGCCCGACCAGTACCTCGGCCAGTACGTCGCGTCGAAGACCTCGGTCAAGGTCATCCTCTGGCAGGGCGCCTGCGAAGTGCACGAGCGCTTCAGCGGCGAGGAACTGCGTTCTTACCGCCGCGCCCACGGCAACGTGCGCATACTCGCGCATCCGGAATGCCCGCCCGACGTACTGCTCGAAGCGGACTTCGTCGGCTCCACCGCGGCCATGGTCACGCATCTCGCCGAGCGCCGGCCGCGCCGCGTCGTCATGATCACCGAGTGCTCCATGAGCGACAACGTCGCCGTGCAGTTCCCGGACATCGAGTTCACGCGTCCGTGCAATCTCTGCCCGCACATGCGCCGCATCACCTTGCCGCGCATTCACGACGCGCTGCTGCATATGCGCCATGAAGTGCAGGTCGATCCGGCCATCGCCGCGCGCGCGCGTCAGGCCGTCGAACGCATGCTCGCGATCGGACGCAAGGAAGCCGCATGAACGCCGGGCCCGACTGTGTCGTGTTGTACCGGCCGACCGGTCCGAAAGAACTGGCGCTGGTCCGCGACAGCGGCTGGCGCCGCTGGCCGCCGCGGCTGCCGGACCAGCCGATCTTCTATCCGGTGACGAACGAGGACTACGCGATCCAGATCGCGCGCGACTGGAACGTGCCGGCCAGCGGCAGCGGCTACGTCACGCGATTCCGCGTCCGCGCCGATTTCATGCAGCGCTATCCGCGGCAGACCGTCGGCGGCCGCGAGCACACGGAGTGGTGGATTCCGGCCGAAGAGCTCGAACAGCTCAACGACGCGATCGTCGGCACGATCGAGGTCATCCACGAGTTTCACCGGGCGGGTTGACGCGCTTGCCGGTGCCGGGTGCGCGGAGCGGCGCGCGCCGATCACTTCCCCAGGCGGGCAGCGTGCAGCGGGTTGAAGCAGAGCAGATCAGGAACGGCCATGCATTTCGATCTCATCGTCATCGGCTCCGGCATCGCCGGTCTGACCACGGCGTTGTCGGCGGCGCCGCGGCGCGTCGCCGTGATCACGCGCGGCACGCTCGCCGATGACGGCGCCAGCCGCTGGGCGCAGGGCGGCATTGCCGCGGCGGTCGGCTCCGGCGACAGCGCCGCGGCGCATGCGCGCGACACGCGCATCGCCGGCAACGAACTCAACGATGCCGCAGCCGTCGATGCGCTGACACGCGGCGCGGCCGAGGCGGTGGCCTGGCTGGACGCCTGCGGCGTCGGCTTCGACCGCACGGCGCAGGGCTATCTGCTCGGTCGCGAGGCGGCGCATTCGCAGGCGCGCATCGTCCATGCAAGCGGCGATGCGACCGGCGCGGAGGTCATGCGCGCGCTCGGCGCGGCGGCCCGCGCAGCCTCGCATCTGCAGTGTTTCGAGCAGCATCTGGCGGAATCCCTGCTGCAGATCGACGGCCGTGTCGTCGGTGTCGCCGCGGCCGGCGCGCAGGGACGCGTCGAGTTGTTCGCGCCGTACGTCGTGGTGGCGACCGGCGGCATCGGCGCGCTGTACCGGCATACGACGAATCCGGCGACGGCCGATGCGACGGGCTTGGCCCTCGCGCTCGAAGCCGGCGCCGAGCTGGCCGACCTGGAGTTCGTGCAGTTCCATCCGACCGCGCTGCGCACGCGCGACGGGCGCAGCGGGCAGCTGCCGCTGTTGACCGAAGCGCTGCGCGGTGCCGGTGCCGTGCTCGTCAACGGTGCGGGCCGGCGCTTCATGCCGGCTATCGCCCGCGAGGCCGAGCTCGCGCCGCGCGACGTCGTCGCGCGCGCGGTCTGGGCCGAGCTCGAACGCGGCGAGACGGTCTGGCTCGACGCGACGCGCGCGGTCGGTGCGGCGTTTCCGCAGCGTTTCCCGACCGTGTTCGCGAGCTGCCTCGCCGAAGGCATCGATCCGCGCACGCAGCGCATTCCGGTCGTGCCGGCGCAGCACTACCACATGGGCGGCGTGCGCGTGGATGCCGAGGGCCGCAGCACCGTCGCCGGTCTCTACGCCGTCGGCGAAGTCGCCTGCAGCGGCGTGCACGGCGCGAACCGGCTGGCGAGCAATTCGCTGCTCGAAGGCCTGGTGTTCGGTCGTGCGCTGGGCCGACGGCTCGCGCAGCAGCCGGTATCGAGGTCGACGAGGTCGAACCTGCCGGCGGTCGGCGGGCCCGTCGACTGCAGCGTAGGCGCAGCGCTGGATACGGTCGTACGCGACCTGCTCTGGCGACACGCGGGTCTCGTGCGCGATGCGCAAGGTCTGCAGCAGGCGCAGCAGACCTTGCAGGCACTGCAGCGGGACGCAGCGACGCGCGGCGAGCAACGTCGTGTCGCCGTCGCCCAATGCGTCGTCGCGGCGGCGCTGCAGCGGCGCGACAGCGTCGGCGCGCACTATCGGCGCGATGCGGCGCAGATGCGTACGGGCTGAACAGGGAAACGCACAGCGGCGCACCGGACGCCTGGGTTCGTGGCGTTCCGCGCCGGTCGGGCCCGCGAACGCAGGGCACCTGAGCGCGCAAACCGCTTGCCGCCGCGCGTCAACGCGCCTGCGGCGGCTGCGTTGTCGTGCTCCAGCCAGCCGGTGCTGGCCGGAGGAGACGACCATGCGCAAGATCCTAGTTCCGATTGTCCTCATGACCGCCGTGCTGCTCGCCGGCACGGCCGCTGCCGCGACGCCGAACGTCGACGCGCGCGAGGCGAATCAGCGTGCCCGTATCGACCAGGGTGTAGCCAGCGGCGCGCTGACCCGGCGCGAAGCCGCCGGCCTGCGCGCGCAGCAGGCGCACATCCGCCGCGACGAGCGCGCCGCCAAGGCCGACGGGGTGGTCACGCGCGGCGAGCGCCGCCGTCTGCAGCACGAACTCGATCACGCGAGCGCGAACATCGACGTGCAGAAGCACGACGCGCAGGAACGCCGCTGAGCGCGTGAGCGGAACGAAGGCGGCGATCTGGCGGCGGCCAGGTCGCCATGTTCGTGCGGACGGCGGTCGGCATTGCCGGCGCGGCGAACGCCCACCGAGGCGCCCGCATTCGGCCATGAACGGATGCTAGGCTTGCAGACTGTCCGCGCCGCGGTTTCACGACCGCGGCGCCTGTCTGCCGCGGCCGCTGCCGCGGCCCGCCGCGAGCCGACTCCATGACCGACACTGCGCGTCCCACCCTCGTCATCGGCAACAAGAATTACTCGTCCTGGTCGCTGCGGCCCTGGCTGCTGCTGCGCCATCACGGCGTCGACTTCGACGAAGTGCGCCTGCCGCTGGATACGCCGGAGTTCTACGCCACCATCGGCAACTACTCGCCGACCGGCCGCGTGCCGGTGCTGCGCGTCGGCGACCTCGTGGTCTGGGATTCGCTGGCCATTCTCGAATACAGCAACGAGCGCTGGCTGGACGGCGCCGGCTGGCCGCGCGACATCGCCGCCCGCGCATTGGCCCGCGCGGTCAGCGCCGAGATGCATTCGGGCTTCCAGAACCTGCGCGCGCAATGTCCGATGGACTGCGTCAAGCGCAGCACGGTGCCGGTCAGTGCCGAGGTGCTGCGCGACATCGAGCGCATCGGCGCGCTGTGGCGCGACTGCCGCGCAAAATATGCGGCCGGCGGTCCTTTCCTGTTCGGTGAGTTCAGCATTGCCGACGCGATGTATGCGCCGGTCGCGCTGCGCGTCATGAGCTACGCGATTCCGGTCGGTCCGGTCGAGCGCGGCTACATCGACGCGCTGCTGGCCTTGCCGGCGTTGCGCGAATGGCTCTCGGACGCCGAAGCGGAACAGCGCGCCAGACGGGAAAACCGATGACGACGGCGCCGCCGCGGCCGGCGGTCGCGGCCATGGTTGCCGGCGCTGCGCTGATTTCCACGACCAGCATCTTCGTCAAATGGGCGCAGGTCGCGCCGTCGGTGTCGGCGTTCTACCGCATGGCGTTCGGCGGCGGCCTGCTCTGGCTGCTGCTGCTTGCGCAGCGGCGCTGGACCTACGGCCGCTGGCGCAGCGGCCAGCGCGGCGGCGCGCCGGCCATGGGCGGGCGCGAGGTCGCCTGGATGCTGTTTCCGGCCATCGCGTTCGCGGTCGACCTGCTGCTCTGGCATCGCAGCATCCGCGACGTCGGGCCGGGGCTGGCGACCCTGCTCGGCAATTTCCAGGTTTTCGTCATGGCCCTGGCCGGCCTCTGGTTCTATCGCGAGAAGCTGGGCTGGCGTTTCGCCGGCGGTCTCGCGCTCGCATTCGCCGGCCTCTGGCTGCTGGTCGGCCGCAACTGGCAGGCGGTCGACGCGCAGTACCGGCTCGGCGTCGGATTCGGGATCCTGACCGGCATCGCCTATGCGGCGTATCTGCTGAGCTTCCGCCACGCACAGAAGGAAAAGCTCACCCGCTCGCCGGCCGAGCTGTTGTGCCTGAACTCGCTGCTCTGCGCCGGCGTGCTCGCCGTGGTCATCCTGGCCGAAGGCAACAGCTTCGCCATTCCGGGCCTGGCGTCGTTCTCTGCGCTGCTGGGGCTGGCCCTGTTCGGTCAGGTGCTCGGCTGGGTGCTGATCGCGCGTGCCATGCCGCAGCTGCCGGCCTCGCTGGTAGGCCTGCTGCTGTTGCTGCAGCCGGGCCTGTCCTTCGTGCTCGACGTGCTGCTGTTCGACCGGCCGACGGTTGCGCTGGACTGGGCCGGACTGGCCATCTCGCTGGCCGGCATCTTCGTGGCCGGCACGCGCAGCGAGGAGGCCTAGCGTTGAACCCGGCGCGGCAATTTCAACGCCGCGGCAGGGCCGGGCGAAGCCGGCGTTGCGCCGCGCGATCGGCGCGCAATCGCGCCGGCAGCGCTGCGTCCGGCCGCCTGCTTGCGCGTGTATTCCGAGCCCCCATCTGCTGGCCACCCCCTTTCCGGAGAATTCCCATGCTCGGTATCGGCGCCTGGAAGCAGCGCATGGTCGACCCCGCCGCGGCCTTGCCCGGCCGCGAACAGCCGCTGCCGTTGCACAACCGTCACTACGTGACCGGCCAGCCGCTGCGCGGCGAGTTCCCGGGCGCGCAGCGCGTGCTGTTCGGCATGGGCTGTTTCTGGGGCGCCGAACGCAAGTTCTGGTCGATTCCCGGCGTGCTGACCACCGCGGTCGGCTATGCCGGCGGCTATACGGTCAATCCGACCTATGAGGAAACCTGCTCGGGCCTGACCGGTCACAGCGAGGTCGTGCTCGTGGTCTACGACCCGGCCGTCGTGCCGTTCGACGCGCTGCTCAAGGTGTTCTGGGAAAGCCACGACCCGACCCAGGGCATGCGCCAGGGCAACGACACGGGCACGCAGTACCGCTCGGCGATCTATGTGGAGGATGCCGCGCAACTGGCCGCGGCCGAGCGCTCGCGGGATGCGTTCCAGCAGGCGCTGGCCGCGGCCGGCCACGCGGGCGCGATCACGACCGAGATCGCGCAGGACAAGCCGTTCTTCTACGCCGAGGACTATCACCAGCAGTACCTGGCCAAGAATCCGAACGGCTACTGCGGTCTTGGCGGCACCGGCGTCAGCTGCCCGATCGGGGCGATCTGACCTTCCGCGACCGGCCCGGCGTTGTCGCAGCGCCGGGCCGGTCGCCTCCGTCTCCCGTCTGAATTCTCCAGGCCTACGGCCGCTTTCGCAGGCTGTACGGTCAACCGCCGTCGCGGCGTTTACCGGCTGCCGGGAACGCGGCATCGGCGCCGCTGCAGGGCTTCGCCCCGATTCCGACATAAATCGCGTTCCTAATACTCGCGCCGCAAAGCGGCCCCGGCCTTGCCTGGCAGGGCCGAAGCAGGAACCATTGCGGGTTTGGGGTCACGGCGCGGCGAACGGTTTCGCCGCCACCACGATTGGGGAATCACATGGATCTGCTTCGCGCGCTCGCGCGTCTGCCGCTCGCGCTCGTCATGGGCGTCTGGCGGCTGCTGGCTTTCGTGCTGCGTCTGCTCGGACGCCTGCTCGGCATCGTCGTCGGGCGCGTCTCCTGGCAGGCGCCGGGCTGGATGCTCGCGGCCGAGCGCGGCGGCCTGGCCGGCTGGGGCGTGATCCGGCGCAATCCCGGGCGCGTCGCCGCGGTGCTCGGCGGGATCGCCGTGCTCGCCGGGGGCGGCTGGCTGGCCTACAAATACGACAAGGAGCGGCCCAAGCCGCCGCAGCCGGTCGTCGCGACCCTGCAGGCTACGGCACCGGCGCTGACCGACTACACGGCCGAGCCGATCACGATCCATCCCCTCGATCTGAATTTCAGCCAGTCGGTCGCGCCGCTGGCCCTGGTCGGCAAGGACGTGACCGCCGGCATCAGCCTGCAGCCGGCCGTCGCCGGAAAATGGAACTGGGTCAGCGACCGCCTGCTGCGCTTCACGCCGGAGGGCGACTGGCCCGTCGGCCAGCAGTACAAGGGCCGTTTCGACAAGGCCGTGCTGTTCGCGCCGCAGGTGCGCGTCGGTGCCGACAGCTTCGAGTTCACCACGGCGCCGTTCGCCGTGACCCTGGCCGGCAGCGAGTTCTACCAGGATCCGCAGGACCCGCTGCTCAAGAAAGGCATCGCCAACCTGAGCTTCAGCCACCCGGTCGATACGGCCGCGTTCGAGAAGCGCATCGAGCTGTATCTGATCGGTCCCAAGGGCGACAAGATCGCGCAGAAGTTCGTCGTCAACTACGACAAGGTCAAGCTCAACGCCTGGGTGCATTCGGCGCCGTTGCCGGCGCCGCCTAAGGATTCGACCAGCCTGGAATACCGCATCGGCAAGGGGGTCGCCGCCGCGGCCGGCGGCGCGGGCAGCGGCGAGCCGGTCGCCGCCAGCGTGTCGGTGCCGGGTCTGTACAGCCTCGGCGTCAACGGCATCGAGCCGACCCTCGTCGACAACAGCCAGTTCGAACCCGAGCAGGTGCTGCTCGTGAACTTCTCGCACGCGGTCGGCGAGAAGCCGGCCGCCGGCGCGATCAAGGCCTGGCTGCTGCCGCTGCACAATCCGTTCGCGCCGGAAGGCCGGCGCGACGAGGTCTGGAGCTGGAGCTACGGCGGCGTCGACGAGCGCGTGCTCAAGACCGCCGAGCCGCTGGCGCTGGAGCCGATCGCCGCGGAACTCGACTACGCCGAGCAGCAGAGCTACAAGTTCCGCGCCGATCCGGGCCGTTTCGTCTACGTGCGCGTCGGCAAGGGCCTGTCCGCGTTCGGCGGCTATCAGCTCGCCGACAAGGTCGACAACGTACTGCAGGTGCCGGACTACCCGCGCATCCTGCGCTTCATGGCCGACGGCGCGCTGCTGTCGCTGTCGGGCGAGAAGCGCATCGCCGTGGTGTCGCGCAACGTGCCCGGCATGAAGCTCGAAATCGCGCGCGTGCTGCCCGATCAGCTGCAGCATCTGGTCAGCTTCAACAACGGCACCTTCGCCCAGCCCGAGCTCGGCGCGCTGTCGCGCGACAAGATCACCGAGCGCTTCGAGCAGAAGCTCGCGTTCGAATCCGACGATCCGACCAAGGCCCATTACGAAGGCGTGGACCTGTCCAGGTATCTGGCCAGCGGCCGCCGCGGCGTGTTCCTGCTGCGCCTGCGCGACTACGACCCGGCCAGCGAACCCGCGCCGCAGGAGGCCAAGGGCGAGGAAGGCGTCAGCGCGCCGGATCCGTATGCGAGCTCCGAATCCGAGGAAGGCGAGTACGAGGGTGAGGGCGAAGGCTATTCGTCGAGCTACGACGGCGACAGCGAATACTCCGAGCTCAGCGACGCGCGCTTCGTCGTCGTGACCGATCTCGGCCTCATCATCAAGAAATCGCTGGACGGCAGCCTCGACGCCTATGTGCAGTCGATCGCGACGGGCGCGCCGGTGGAAGGTGCCAGCGTCGAAGTCGTCGGCCAGAACGGCCAGGCGCTGGAGCGCGCCAGCAGCGACGCGACGGGCCATGCGCATCTGGCCTCGGTCGATGCGTATACGCGCGAGAAGTCGCCGGCCATGTTCGTGGTCAAGAAGGGCGAGGATCTGTCCTTCCTGCCGATCGGCAAGCGCGACCGGCGCCTGGATTTCTCGCGTTTCGACGTGGGCGGCATCAAGAACGCACGCAGTGCCGGCCAGCTCAGCGCCTATCTGTATTCCGACCGCGGCCTGTACCGGCCCGGCGACACCGTGCACGTCGGCATGATCGTGCGTGCGGCCGACTGGTCGCGCGATCTCAGCGGCGTGCCGCTGCAGGCCGACATCCTCGATGCGCGCGGCCTCAGCGTGGACAGGCGCAAGATCCGTCTCGGCGAGGCCGGCTTCGAGGAGCTGTCGTTCGCGACGCAGGAAACGTCGCCGACCGGCAGCTGGACCGTGAACCTGTCGCTGATCGACCAGTACGACAATCCGCAGCTGATCGGCTCGACCACGGTGCAGGTCAAGGAATTCCTGCCCGACCGCATGAAGGCCACGGCGCATCTGTCGCGCGAAGTCGTCGAAGGCTGGATCAAGCCCGACGATCTCAGCGCGCGCGTGAGCCTGCAGAACCTGTTCGGCACGCCGGCGCAGGAGCGCCGCGTCGAGGCGACGTTGACCCTGTCGCCGGTGCTGCCGCTGTTCCGCAGCTGGCCCGAGCACACCTTCTTCGATCCGCAGAAGGCGAAGGAAGGCTACAGCGAACCGCTCGGCGAGCAGGTCACGAATACCGAAGGCATCGCCGAATTCCCGCTCGATCTGGCCAAGTACGGCACGGCCAGCTACCGCCTGCATTTCCTGGCCAAGGGCTACGAGGCCGAAGGCGGCCGCAGCGTATCGGCCGAGACCGCGAGCCTGGTGTCCTCGCTGGACTACCTGATCGGCGTCAAGGTCACCGACAACCTCGACTACGTCGCGCGCGGCGCCGAGCGCAAGGTCAACCTGATCGCGATCGACAGCAATGCCAAGCGCATCGCTGTCGACGGGCTCAAGGCCGTGCTCGTCGAGCGCCGCTATGTGTCGGTGCTGACCAAGCAGGATTCGGGTGCCTACAAATATCAGTCGCGCCTGAAGGAAGTGCCGGTCAAGGAAGAGCCGCTGGCGCTGCCGGGCGGCGGGCTGGATTTCAAGCTTGCGACCGACCAGCCCGGCGACTACGCGCTGCTGGTCAGGAACAACCGTGGCGAGACCCTGAATCAGGTCAGCTATTCGGTCGCCGGCGAAGCCAACGTCGCGCGCTCGCTGGAGCGCAACGCCGAGCTGCAGCTCGCGCTGTCGAAGAAGGACTACGCGCCCGGCGAGGAAATCGAGATCGCCGTGCGCGCGCCGTATGCGGGCGCCGGCCTGATCACCCTGGAACGCGACAAGGTCTACGCGCACCAGTGGTTCAAGGCGACGACGACGGCCTCGGTGCAGAAGATCCGCGTGCCGGCCGACTTCGAAGGCAACGGCTACGTCAACGTGCAGTACGTGCGCGATCCGTCGTCGGCGGAAATCTTCATGAGTCCTCTGAGCTACGGCATCGCGCCGTTCTCGGTCAACCGCGACGCGCGGCGCAACACCCTGGCCATCGCGACGCCGGCATTGGTCAAGCCGGGCGAGACCTTGCGCATGAAGGTGACCAGCGGTGCGCGTTCGCGCGTGACCCTGTTCGCCGTCGACGAAGGCATCCTGCAGGTCGCGCGCTACAAGCTCGGCGATCCGCTGGATCACTTCTTCCAGAAGCGCATGCTCGAAGTGTCGACGAGCCAGATCCTCGATCTGATCCTGCCGGAGTTCGCGCGTCTGACCGGCATGGCCGCGCCGGGCGGCGACGCCGACGATCTGCTCGGCAAGCATCTCAATCCGTTCAAGAAGAAGCGCAAGCCGCCGGTGGCCTGGTGGTCGGGCATCGTCGACGTGGACGGCGAGCGCGAGTTCACTTGGACCGTGCCGGACGATTTCAACGGCAAGCTGCGTGTGATGGCCGTGTCGGTCGCCGCCGACCGCATCGGTCGCACCGAAGCGGCGACCACGGTGCGTGGCGATTTCGTGCTGTCGCCGAACGTGCCCGCGATGGTCGCGCCGGGCGACGAGTTCGACGTCAGCGTCGGTGTGGCCAACAACCTGACCGGCCTGAACGGCAAGGAATCGACGATCGCGCTGAAGCTCGAACCCAGCGCGCAGATCGAAGCGGTCGGCGCGGGGACGCAGGAGCTCAAGCTCGGCGAACTGCGCGAAGGCGTGGTCGTGTTCCGTCTGCGTGCCAAGGGCGAGCCGGGTGCGGCGACGTTGAAGTTCGTCGCGACCAGCGGCGACAAGTCGGCGCGCCAGGCCGTGGATCTGTCGGTGCGTCCGGCCGTGCCGTATCGCACCGAAGTCGCGATCGGCAACCTGGCACGCGGCGACAAGACCATCGAGCCGCTGCGCACGATGTTCGATGCGCATGCCAAGCGCGAGGCCAGCGCCTCGTACGTGCCGCTGGTGCTCGCGCGCGGCCTGTCGGCCTATCTGTCGAGCTTCCCGCATCGCTGCACCGAGCAGCTGCTCAGCGCAGCCGTGCCGGCGCTGGTGTTCGATTCCAATCCGGAGTTCGGCAAGCTGCTGCGCGACCCGGCCGATACCCGCACGACCAAGCAGGCGTTCGCCGCGCTGATCGCCGTGCTGCGCTCGCGCCAGAACGACGAGGGCGGCTTCGGCCTGTGGACCGCGACGCCGGAATCCATGCGCTATGTGTCGGTCTATGCGGTGCAGTACCTGCTGGAGGCGAAGGAGCGCGGCTGGGACGTGCCGCAGGATCTGCTGGACAAGTCCAACGGCTATCTGAACAAGCTCGCTGCCGATGAAAGCGACGGCTCGCTGCCGGGCCTGCGCGAGCGCGCGTTCGCGATCTATCTGCTGACGCGCCAGGGCACGGTCACGACGAACGCGCTGGCCTCGGTGCGCCAGCGCCTGCAGGAGCGCTATGCCGACAGCTGGATGCAGGACACGGCCGCGGCGTATCTCGCAGCGAGCCTGCAGCTCATGAAGCAGCAGGGCGAGGCGCTCAAGCTCGTCGTCGGCCCCGAGAAGGTGCTGACGCGCACGGCCATCGAGAGCGGCTGGCGCTACGAGCGCTACTACGATCCGCTCGTGCGCGACAGCGCGACCCTGTACCTGCTGGCCAAGCACTTCCCCGAGCGCATGAAGGCGCTGCCGGCCGTCGCGCTGGAGAACATCATGCGGCCGCTGTCGCGCGGCCTGTTCAATACCTTGTCGTCGGCGACGACGATCCTCGCACTCGACGTCTATGCGAAGTCGGCCGGCGAGCTGGCCGGCGACAAGCTGCGCCTGTTCGAGCTGGCCAAGGACGGCGCGGCCAAGACGATCGCCAAGGCCGAAGGACTGATCGTGCATGCGGACTTCAGCGGCGACGCCAAGGGGCTGCGCGTGGCCAACGACGCCGATCTGAACGCCTGGTACAGCGTCACGCAGAGCGGCTTCGACCGCGGCGCGCCGGACAAGGAGATCAAGGCGGGCATGGAGATCGTGCGCGAATTCACCGACGCGAACGGCAAGCGCATCGACACGGTGGAGCTCGGCCAGGAAATCCTCGTCAAGCTCAAGATCCGCTCCACGCGTGCCGACGGCGTCGGCGACGCGGCCATCGTCGACCTGCTGCCGGGCGGCTTCGAGGTCGTGCAGGAGATCCCGGCCGCGCCGGCGCCCGAGAGCGAAGACGGCGGCGCGGCCGAACCTGCGGCGCCGACGGCCTGGCGCAGCACGGTCGGCATCAGCAGCTCGACCTGGACGCCGGACTACGCCGATGTGCGCGACGATCGCGTGGTGATCTACGGCCGGGCGACGCCGGACGTGCGCGAGTTCATCTACCGCATCAAGGCGACCAATGCCGGTCGCTTCGTGGTACCGCCGGCCTACGGCGAGTCCATGTACGAACGCACGGTGCAGGCGCAGTCGCTCGGCGGCACGATCACGGTCGTCAAGCCGAACTGAGGACGGCGGGGATTGCGGCAATGCGGTCGCGGATGAAACGGGCAGCCGGGGCGCTTTGGCGCCTCGTGCTGCGCTGGCAGAACGTGCTGGCCGGCGCGGCGCTGCTCGGCCTCGTGCTGCTCGGCCTGCGTCTGTACCCGCATGCGCCGCTGTCGGCGGCGCAGGCCGGCTCGTCGACGGCGCTGTACGGCGCCGACGGCAGCCTGCTGCGCCTGACCCTGAGCCCCGATGACAAGTACCGCCAGTGGCTGCCGCTGGCGCAGATGCCGCCGGCCCTGGTCGAGGCCGTGCTGCTGCACGAGGACGCCTGGTTCCGCTGGCATCCGGGCTTCAATCCGCTGAGCCTCGCGCGCGGCGCGTGGGTCAGCTACGTGCGCGGCGGCCACCGCCAGGGCGGTTCGACCCTGACCATGCAGCTCGCCCGGCTGATGTACCGGCTCAACACGCGCAGCCCGGCCGGCAAGGCCGAGCAGGTGCTGCGCGCGGTCTGGCTGGAGCTGCGCTATTCCAAGGACGAGATCCTCGAGGCGTATCTGAACTACGCGCCTTACGGCCGCAACGTCGAAGGCGTGGCGGCGGCGAGCCTGGTCTATTTCGGCAAGCGTGCCGAGGATCTGGCGCTGCCCGAGGCCTTGGCTCTCGCGGTGATTCCGCAGGATCCGACGCGGCGCCTGCGCGAGCCCGGCGCCGACAGCGACGACCAGCTCAACCGCGGCCTGCGTGCCGCACGCGAGCGGCTGTATGCGCGCTGGCGTGCGCGTCATCCGACGGATGCGCTGAACGATGCGCTGCTGCGCCTGCCGCTGCAGCTGCGCACGCCGGCGCAACTGCCGTTCGCCGCACCGCATGCGATGGAACAGGTGCTGCGCGAGGCGCGCGCCGAACGCCGCGAGGCGCCGCGCATCGCCACGACGATCGACGCCGGCCTGCAGCGCACAGTCGAGCGGCAACTGCGCGAAACCCTGCAGCGCGAGCAGCGCCGCGGCATCAGCAACGCCGCTGCGCTGCTCGTGGACACGCGCGACATGAGCGTCAAGGCGATGGTCGGCTCGGCCGACTACAGCGATGCGAGCATCGCCGGCCAGGTCAACGGCACGGCGGCCAAGCGCTCGCCGGGTTCGACCCTGAAGCCATTCATCTACGCGCTGGGCATGGACCAGGGCGTGCTGCATCCGCGCACCGTGCTGCGCGACGTGCCGAGCTCGTTCGGCCCGTTCACGCCGGAAAACTACGACGGCCGTTTTCTAGGTCCGGTCACCGCGACCGAGGCGCTGATCCGCAGCCGCAACATTCCGGCGGTCTGGGTCGCCTCGCAGCTGGCCGAGCCGAATCTGTACACCTTCCTCAAGCGCGCCGGCATCAGCCGCATGGCCGGCGAGCGGCACTACGGCCTCGCGCTGGTGCTCGGCGGCGGCGAGGTGACCATGCAGGAACTGGCCACGCTCTACGCGATGCTGGCCAATCACGGCGTGCTGAAGCCGCTGCGCCTGCGCGCGGATGCGCCGCCGGGCGACGGCGTGCGCCTGCTCAGCGAGGAAGCGAGCTTCATGGTCATGGACATGCTGCGGCAGAACCCGCGCCCCGACGAAGCGACCACCGCGACGCCCGCGCGTCTGCCGATCTACTGGAAGACCGGCACGTCCTGGGGTTTCCGCGACGCCTGGACCGCCGGCGCGTTCGGGCCTTACGTGCTGGTCGTCTGGATGGGCAATTTCGACGGCGCCGGCAATCCGGCGCTGATCGGCGTGGAGACCGCCGCGCCGCTGTTCTTCCGCATCGCCGACGCGATCCTCGCGCGCGACCGCAACCTGGCCGAACCGGCGTGGACGATTCCGCCGCGTTTGCGCAAAGTGGAAATCTGCCTGGCCAGCGGCGATCTGCCGAACGCCTGGTGTCCGCGCCGCGGCACGACCTGGTTCATCCCGGGCGTCTCGCCGATCCGCGTCAGCACCGTGCACCGGCCCGTCACGATCGACCTGCGCACGGGCAGGGCCGCATGTCCGCCGTTCGATCCGGCGACGACGCGGACCGAGGTCTACGAATACTGGTCGTCAGATCTCGCGCGCGTGTTCGCCCAGGCCGGCATCCCGCGGCGCCAGCCGCCGGCCGATGCGGACTGCGCCGTCGCCGGCGGCGCCGCGCCGCAGATCACCTCGCCGCTGCGCGGCGCGGCCTATACCGTGCGCGCACGCCGCGACGCCGGCAGCGAGGAAGCGCGCGTCGCGTTCAGCGCCACCGTCGACGCGAGCGTGCGCGAGGTCTACTGGTTCGTCGACGACGACTACATCGGCGCGGCCAGGCCTGGTGAAAGCCTGTTCTGGCAGCCGCTGGCCGCCGGCACGCACAGCGCGCGCGCCGTCGACGATCACGGCCGCAGCGATACGCGCGAGCTGCGCGTGATTGCGGTGGATTGAAATTGATTGCGCAAAGCCGAAAATGAGTCGTCGGAAAACTCGTCCGCCAATCTCTATCCAGCTGCTTCACTTGGTCAGTTTTTGGTACTCGGTCAGGGCTACGTCTTCGCCAAGTTTGTTGGCTATTCCTAGCCAAGTGATCGCTGTTTCTCGATCGAAGGCGTGATTGCAGCCGCTGCAGCGAAAATTTCTTGTCGAGTATCCTGGTCTTGATACGAAGCTGGGAGAGCTATTTCCGAAGACTCGTTGCGCGTTGCGGTAGGCTTCCGCCTGCTTGGCTTCGGCTTCCCTGTCTGTCCGATGTAACAGGTACTTGCCACAAGCGGGGCAGCGGGTGCGAAAACCGTTATAGATAGAGTAGGTAACAAGCAAGGCGCTCCCTGCGAGCAGCCACATTAGCCAACTCATTTCGACCTCCATCGTTGAAGTTCAGGCAATTCGCAGCTTCATGATGTTCGATCTTTTTACAGCAATCCCTTCGTGAGCTGCCGGAGTTCGCCGGCGAGCGTGGTCAGGAAGCCCTTCATTGCCGACGACTTGCGCCAGACCAGCGCGATGCGCCGGCTCGGCGGCTGGCCGCGGAACGGCAGCAGGTGGATCGCGTCGGACTGCACCACCGGCGGGCGTACGGCGAGCAGCGGCAGCAAGGTGATGCCGACGTTGGCCGCGACCATCTGGCGCAGGGTTTCCAGGCTGGTCGCGCGGAAGCCGTCGCGTTCGCTCGCACCGGCGAGCTGGCAGACGTCGAGCGCCTGGTCGCGCAGGCAGTGGCCGTCCTCCAGCAGCAGCAGGCTTTCGCTTTCGAGATCGTCGATCGCCAGCGCCTTGCGCCTGGCCAGGCGATGCTGCGTCGGCACGGCGAGCAGGAACGGTTCGTCGAACAACACTTCCGCATGCAGCTGGTCGTCGTGCAGCGGCAGGGCGAGCAGCGCCGCATCGAGGCGGCCTTCGCGCAGGCGCGCGAGCAGGGTCTCGGTCTTTTCCTCGGTCAGCAGCAGCTCCAGCCGCGGAAAGCGTTCGCGCAAGCCCGGCACGACATGCGGCAGCAGGTAGGGCCCGAGAGTAGGGAAGATGCCCAGGCGCAAGGTGCCGGACTCCGGATCCTTGGTGCGCCGCGCGATGGCCTTGATCTGCTCGACCTCGTCGAGCACATGCCGGGCCCGCGTGGCAATCTCGCGTCCGACCTCGGTCAGCAGTATCTTGCGCGGGGTGCGCTCGACCAGGGCCACGTCCAGCTCGTCTTCCAGCTTCTTGATCTGGGTCGACAAGGTGGGCTGGCTCACGAAGCTGGCATCCGCAGCGCGGCCGAAGTGCTTGTGTTCGGCCAGAGCGACCAGATAACGCAAATCACGCAGGTTCATGGCGGTGCCATAGCCGGAATCTATCGTCGTGATGTTATCAATTGATTGGCTAGATGAGAAAGCGGCGCGTATCCTGCGCGCCGTTGCGTTTCCCCTTCGATCCGAAGGACGTCGTTATTCAACCCCAAGGAGTGAACCATGCTCAGCGTTGGTGACAAGTTCCCGCAGTTCAACGTCAAGGCCACCGTTTCGACGGATCTCAAGAACGCCTTCGTCGACATCAACAACGACACCTACAAGGGCAAGTGGCTGGTCGTGTTCTTCTACCCGAAGGATTTCACCTTCGTCTGCCCGACCGAGATCACCGGCTTCGCCAAGCACAACCAGGCCTTCCTCGACCGCGACGCGCAGCTGCTGACCGGCTCGACCGACACCGAGTTCGTGCACCACGCCTGGCGCACCCACCACAAGGATCTGAACAACCTGCCGTTCCCGATGCTGGCCGACGTCAAGCGCGAGCTGACCTCGGCGCTGGGCATCCTGGACAAGGACGCCGGCGTCGCCCAGCGCGCGACCTTCATCGTCGATCCGCAGGGCATCATCCGCTTCGTCTACGTGACCGACCTGTCGGTCGGCCGCAATCCGGAAGAAGTGCTGCGCGTGCTCGACGCGCTGCAGACCGACGAACTCTGCCCGTGCAACTGGCACCAGGGCGAAGACGTCATCAAGGTCGCCTGAAGCTGATCCGGCCGGCGGCTTGCCGCCGGCCCGGCCCGCGGGATTCGCGCCGCGCGGCATGCGTGCCGGCGGCGCGGTTTCCGGCCTATCCCCTGCCGCAGCGGCGCGAATACACGCTGCAATCCGGCTGGTCAGTCCATTTTTAGCAATTGATAATACGAGACGTCGCCTTGCGGCGACCGTCGCGCCAAGGAGCGTCCCATGAGTGTTGCCGACCTGAAATCGCAGATTCCCGACTACGCCAAGGACCTGCGCCTGAACCTCGATTCCGTGCTCAGCGAAGGCGGTGCGCCGGGACTGAGCCGCAAGCAGATCGCCCTGGTCGCGCTGGCTTCGGCCATTGCCTCGCGTTACGAGCCGCTGGTCGCGGCGCTGGCCGCCGACGGCGCCGCGCACGCGAGCGAGGCCGAACTCAACGGCGCGCGCACGGCCGCCGCGATCATGGCCATGAACAACGTGTACTACCGCTTCACCCACCTCGTCAGCGACACCGAATACGCCAGCCTGCGCGCCGGCCTGCGCATGAACGCGATGGCCAACCCGGGCTGCGACAAGCTCGATTTCGAGCTCTGCTCGCTGGCCGTGTCGGCGATCAACGGCTGCGGCATGTGCATGGACTCCCACGAGAAGACCCTGCGCAAGCACGAGCTGACCGCCCAGGCGGTGCAGAGCGCCGTGCGCATCGCCGCGGTGGTGCATGCGGCAGCGGTCACGCTGGAACAGCGCGGCTGAGAAGGCCGACAGGCAGCCCGGGCATTGCCCGATGCCTGGGCTGCGCGACGTTCAATCGTCATGATCCGCGGCCGCGACGTCGTCGCGCCGCCAGAGCGCGATCGTCTGCGTCTGGTGCGCGCGCGGAGCCGGCGGACGCCGGTGCGGATGGACGGAATTGCCGGACCAGACCTGGCGATCGTCCCGGGTGCTCGGGCCGCGGCCGTCGACCTGGTCCGGTGGTCCAAGACATGCGCACTGTCGCCGCTGGCTCGCGGCGAATGCGCGCCGGCGCGGCGTTCGGCCGTAGTGCTGCAGTTCGCAGAGCGGGCCGTCGCGCGAGACGAAGTGGAACGCATATACCGCCGCCACGCCGCAGAGCGTGAGCACCGGCGCGGCCAGCACCGCCAGTTCGGATCGAATGCATCGCGCGCGATCGGCTGGAAAAGCTCCGTGCGCGTGATGCCCCGGCGCACGCGCACGCGGTACTCAGGCACGTAGACGCCGTCGTGCATCGCGGCCAGGGTCTCGCGGAGCGTGGTTGCCGAAGGTATTGCGGTCGTGGCCGGGCAATGCCGCGGCCGATAGCTGCGCAGGGCGCGCAGTCTCCAGCGTTTTGCCGGTGGATTCACAGGAATGCGTCTTGACGGGCGACGCGACCGGGGCCGGATGAGAAACGCGGCGTTGCGGCCGCGGGCCGAGCAGTTCGGCACGGCCGCGCGGCGGCGAGACGCCGCGCGGCCGGGCGGGCTCAGGCGAAATCGAGGCTCTTCTCGAAGTTCTTGAGCTCGTGGCGCGACAGCGCCAGGTTCGACTTGGCACGATCGAGCACGACATACAGGAACAGTGCCGGATTGCGCTCCAGCGGCCGCACGAGGTGGTACTGGCGTTCGAGGCTGATCAGGATGTCTTCGATCGTGTCGTTGAGCTTCAGCGCCGCGGCGACGCGACGCTTGGACTTCACGACTTCGGCATTGCCGCTCGCGGCGAGGTCGAGATCGACGCTGCCGCCGCCGAGCTTGGCCAGCGCCATGCCGCTGTCGGAGTCGACGAGGGCGGCACCGACGAAGCCGTCGATGGAGGAAAGAGGGGAGAGGTCGAGCTTGGCCATGGAATTCCTTTGCAGTCTTGGCGCCCGCAGCCGGCGGACGGCGGTCAGGGTCAGGAGGCCGCGGCCGTCGCGGCCTGGTAGTGATCCAGCCAGGCATCGACGGTTTCGCCTATCGCGGCGGCCGTCGTGCGTGTTTCGTGCAGCAGCAGGCCGAGGTTGGTCGTCGTGCGCGCGAGGGTGGAGACCACGAACAGCGCGCGCCGGCCCGGTACCCGCTGGGCGAGAAGAATGCCGTTCAGCGCGTTGACGACGACGTATTCGGAGCGGTCGATGCGCACCTCGCGCCCGATGGTTTCGCCGAGCGCGACCATCGAGCCGATCATCGCGGCGATGCGCTGCGGGTCGGCGCCGTTGTCGACGACCTGTGACACCAAGCGGCCGTCGACGGTCGCGACGACGCAGCCGATGGCTGCCGGCACGCGCTGGTGCAGCGCATGCACGGCCTCGTCGATCGCGCTCTTGAGCGACGGCGGCAGATGACGGGAAATCTGATTCATTGCGGCCTCGCGTGGCGTATCAGTTGCAGCCATTCGTCTTCGTTGGCGTCGGCGGCTGTTTCGGTGCTCTGCGATTCGATCTGGTCGAACAGTACGTCGAGCAGGCCGGTCACATCGGCGCGGTGGCGCACGTCGACTTCGAGCACGGGCAGGAATTCGCCGCGCGCGGCGATCGCGGCGGCGTAGTCGTCGAGGCCGGGCTGCGGATGGCTGTCGAGGCGGCCCACCGCGACGACGACGCGGCCGGCGCCGATCTGCCGCGAGAACGCATCGAGGAACAGGTTCATATCGGCCAGCGGATCCGGGCGCGAGTTGTCGAGCAGCACGACGACGCCGAGTGCGCCCTCGGCCAGCAGCGGCCACATGAACTCGAAGCGGCGCTGGCCCGGCGAACCGTACAGGCGCAAGGTATGGCCGTTGTCGAGCGCGAGTTCGCCGTAATCCAGCGCGACCGTCGTCTCGGCCTTGCCCGATTCGCTGAAGTCGGTGTTGGCGACTTCGGTGTTGATCGGTTCGATCTGGCTGATCGCGCGTATGGCCGTGGTCTTGCCGGCGCCCATCGGCCCGGCGAACAGCAGCTTGATCTCGCTCATCCGCGTACCAGTCCGAGAGTGCGCCGGATTGCCGCAATCGCCGCCTGATCGGCCGGACGCGATGTCGCCGCGGTCGCCGCACCGGGGGCGCGAGGCTCCGGCGCGGCCGTGTCGTCGTGGAAGAATTCGCAGACCGCGCAGGCATTCAGGAAGCCGTCGACGACGGCGCGCGGAGCAAGTCCGGCCGCAATCAGGCTGGCGCGGTTGTTGTCTCCGTTGCGCAGATGCCGGATCAGCTCGGCGAAGCTGCGGTGACCGCCGGCCGCGAGGTAGGGCCAACCCTTCAGGCGCAGTGCGGCCGGCGACTGCAGGGCAGGCAGCGCGCCGAACATGCCGGCCAGCAGGCCGAGTTGCCAGAGCAGCGGCTTCAGCGACGCGCCCGGCGCGGCGGCATCGTTGCCGGCCGGCGTCAGGGTCCAGCCTTCGCGCGCCATTGCGGCGATCAGGATTTCGGGTGTCGCGGTCAGCTCGCGGTCCAGCGCCTGCATCGTCGCCTGACGTGTGCCGAGCAGCGCGACGAGACGGCCGCCGACCTGCAGCGCGAGCTGCGCGGCCGGAAACTGCCGGCGCAATTCGCTCCAGCGCTGCAGCCATTGCAGCGCGAGCTGCGGCCGCGCGACGGACGATTCGCTGCCGATCAATGCGGCGATGCGCGTCAGAGCCGCGGCCATCGCACCGCTGCGCCAGACGCCTTCTATCGTCAGCACGTGACGGCGGCCATCGCGGCCGCGCACTTCGGCCAGCAGATTCGGCGAGATCGCCTGACTGCCGTCGCCCTGCAGTCGCAGCACGGCGTCGGCCACGGCGGCGTCGCCGAGATACCAGCGCGCGGCGGCGTCGGCCTGCTCGCGCAACACGCCTTGCAGCAGGCGTTCGACCAGGGACTTCAGATGGGGCGGCAGCGCGACTGCTATGCAGAACGGCGCGGTGTCTTGCGGGTTCGTCATCGTATTGGCCACTGTGTGAAACCTCTGAGCGGGGACGACAACGCCGTCGGCGTGCACGGGCTGCGTCCGATCCGGTCTTCGCGGTGTTGATTGCCAAGCTGCGTCCGATTGGCTCAGGGCTGCGGCAGCGTCACGCTGTCGACGTATCGGACACATCATTCGAAGCACACTTCGGCGCTCCGTGGATGATTGTGTACTGGCCAGATCAAAAACGGCTCACGCGAAATGCAAACAACTGAGAACGTTTGACGTAGTTCAGAGCGGCGTATCCGGGTTTTCCCTCAAGCACTTGCGACCTTCGTACAAGGAGGGCGTGAACGCCGTGTGATTTATCGTGCGGCGCAGCAGAGTTCGCCGTCTGCGCATGAAAAGACTCCGCTGATTCGGGCCGGCGCGGCACAGCCGCGACTTGCCGGCCGGCCGTCGCGAGGTCCGTTTAAACCCTGCGCGGTGAACCTGCATCCGATCACGGCACGGACGTATCCCGGGTCCGCGCACCCGACCTCTGCGAGTCCAACCATGAAACGAATTGCCTGCTTCGTCCTCCTTGCCGCGCTGAGCGGTTCCGCCTTCGCCGACGGCTGCGCCTTCGAGGCCAAGCGCGATCTCGCGCTGCCGGCCGGCGGCGTCAAGACACTCAAGCTGCAGACCCGTGCCGGCGACCTGCGCGTGACCGGCGTTGCCGGTCTGGCCAACGTCGAACTGCACGGCCGCGCCTGCGCGGCGAGCCAGGCCCAGCTCGACGCGCTGCAACTGCAGCACAGTCGCAGCGGCGAGCGTCTCGACGTGTTCACGACGACGCCGGAGGAAAGCACGTTCAAGCTGTTCTCGGACAACTACGCCTATATCGACCTGGAAGTGCGCCTGCCGCAGGAACTCGCACTGGACCTCGACGATTCGTCCGGTGACATCGAGATCCGCGATGCCGGCGCGATCGAGATGCGCGACAGTTCCGGAGACATCAAGATCTACGATCCGCGCGGCGACGTCAGCATCCGCGACACGTCCGGCGACATCCGCGTGGAGCAGGCCCGCGGCAACGTGACCGTGGTCGCCGACAGCTCCGGCGACATCGTGATCGACGGCGCGTCGCGCGACGTCGTGGTCGAGGACGACAGCTCCGGCGACATCGAGATCGCG
The DNA here is from genome assembly GCA_001725155.1 of Lysobacteraceae bacterium SCN 69-320. GTDB lineage: Bacteria > Pseudomonadota > Gammaproteobacteria > Xanthomonadales > Rhodanobacteraceae > Tahibacter. The sequence continues at coordinate 89,261 of MEFP01000008.1, forward strand.
CGCGTCAGCGGCAACGCGCGAGTCGGCCATGACAGCTCCGGCGACATCCGCTTCCGCGACATCGGCGGCAACGCGGAGGTCGGCAGCGATTCCAGCGGCAGTATCCACGCGCGCGGCATCCGCGGCGATTTCAGCGTCCGCACGAAATCCGGCGGCAACAGGAACATCGACTACGCCGACGTCGGCGGCCGTGTGAGCCTGCCCGAGCGCGATTGAGGTCCCGAGTCGCATCGCGCGTTGCCGTCGCGCCCGGCAACGCGGGTCTGCGCGGCGTGGTTGCAGGCATCTGCACCTGCAGCCCGGCAGTACACGCAACACCGAAGGCCCACGCCGTTCGCCCGGCGCAATGCTAGCCTCCGTCGATCCGGCGGAGGTGGCGATGAACGTGGTGCGGTGGCTGGTCGGTCTGCTGTTCTTCGCCTGCGGCGCCGCGATCGCGGCCGGAACGGCTGCGCCGCCGTCGGGCAAGCTGCCGGATACTGCCGAACCGCTGCAGTACGCGCTGACGTTCCGCGTCGATCCGGCCGCCGACGGCTTCAGCGCGACGGCGGACATCCGCATCGCCTTGAAGCGGCCGGCCGAGCGGATCTGGCTGCATGCGCGGGAGCTGCAGGTCGAACGCGTCGAATGGCGCACGGCGGCCGGGCGAGCGCAGCCCGCGCGTTTCCTGCCGGCGCAGGACAGCGGCGTGGCCGCCGTCGAATTCGGCGAGACCGTGCCGGCGCAGGAACTGCAGCTGCATTTCGTCTATCGCGCGCGCTACGACAGCCGTCTCGAAGGTCTCTATCGCACGCGCCGCGACGGCCAGCCCTACGTGGTCACGCAGATGGAGCCGGTCAGCGCGCGGCGTGCGTTTCCGGGTTTCGACGAGCCGCGCTTCAAGACCCCGTTCGACCTGCAGCTGGAAATCCCGGCCGGCCTGCAGGCAGTCGCCAACACCGCGCAGAGCGCCGAGCAGCCGCTGGCCGGCGGCTGGCGCCGGCTCACCTTCCGCACGACGCCGAAGCTGCCGACCTATCTGCTTGCGTTCGCGGTCGGCCCCTGGGACCTCGTCGAGGCCGCGCCGATCACCGCGACGGCCTGGCGCAGACAGCCGTTGCCGCTGCGCGCGATCGCGCCGCGCGGCCAGGGGCCGCGGCTGGCCGAGGCGCTCGCGGCGACGCCGGCCATCGTGACCGCGCTCGAAGACTACTTCGGCTACGCCTACGCGTTCGGCAAGCTCGATCTGCTGGCCGCGCCGGATTTCAGCGCCGGCGCGATGGAGAATCCGGGGCTGGTGATCTTCCGCGAGAGCCTGCTGTTGCTCGATGCGAACTCGCCGGCACAGCTGCGCCGCGCTTCGTTCGAGGTCAATGCGCACGAGCTCGCGCACCAGTGGTTCGGCGACACCGTGACCATGCCCTGGTGGGACGATCTGTGGCTCAACGAAGCGTTCGCGACCTGGATGGAGCGGCGCATCACGCAGACCCTGCGGCCGGCCCAGCGTGCCGACCTGCGCAGCATCGTCGCGACCCAGCAGGCCATGGCCGCCGACAGCCTGGCCAGCGCGCGCCGCGTGCGTCAGCCGATCCGCGACAACGGCGACATCGAAGGCGCGTTCGACAGCCTGACCTACGGCAAGGGCGCCGCCGTACTCGGCATGTTCGAAGCCTGGCTCGGCGAGCAGCCGTTCCGCGACGGCCTGCGCCGCTACGTGCGCGAGCACGCGTTCGCGAGCGCGACCTCCGACGACCTGATTGCCGCGCTGCAGAGCGCCGGCGACAAGGGCGCCTCGTTCGGCCGGGCCATGCGCAGCTTCCTCGATCAGCCCGGCGTGCCGCTGGTGCACAGCGAGCTGGATTGCGCCGGCGGCAAGGCGCGGCTGCGGCTGCGTCAGCAGCGTTATTTCCCGCTGGGCGGCGGCACGGTCGCGGCGCAGACCTGGGGCATCCCGTTCTGCGTACACCGCGGCAAAGGCGCCACCAGCACGACGCAGTGCCAGCTGCTCGATCGCGCCGAAGCGGAGATGGTTCTCGACGGCGGCTGCCCCGACTGGTATCTGCCGAATGCGCAGGCGCGCGGCTACTACCGCGTCGCATTGGCCGCCGCCGACCGCGCCGCGCTGACCCGGGTCGCCGCATCATTGAACGACCGCGAGCAGCTGGCTTTCGCCGACGCGATCAAAGCCGGCTTCGAGCGCGGCGAGGTCGATGTCGCCGGCGTGCTCGAGGCGATAGGCCAGCTGGCCGGCGCGAGGACGCGCGAAGCGGCGTTCGCACTGAACGCGGAACTGGTCTGGATACGCACCCATCTCGCCGATGAAGCCGCGCGCGCGGCGATCGGCACCTACATCGAGCGGCTCTATCTGCCGCGCCTGCAGACGCTCGGCTATCTGCGCCGCGCCGGCGAGAGCGAGGATGCGGCCCTGCTGCGCGCCGATCTCGTCGAACTGCTCGCGCGCAAGGTCGACAGCCCGACCGTGCGTGCGGCCGTGCTGGCCCAGGGCAAGGCCGTGCTGGCCGGCGACGGCAAGGGCCGCCTGCGTTTCGCCGCGGCCAACTACGACCTGCTCGGCACGGTGCTCGCAGTGACCGTGCAGGAACTCGGCGCGCCGGCGGTGGACGCGCTGATCGCCGAACTCGCACATACCGGCGATGCGAATCTGCGCCTGAGCATGGTCATGGCGCTGGGCGCGAGCGCCGATCCGGCGCAGGCCGAGCGCGTGCGCGAGTTCGCGATCGGCGATGCGGTCCAGGTCGGCGAGACCGCGCGCGTGCTCGGCGTGCAGCAATACGACTCGCGCAACCGTGCGGCGCTGTGGAGCTGGTTCCAGCGCCGCTACGCGGCGGTCGTCGCGCATACGCCGGTCTTCGTCCACGGCAGGCTGCCCGAACTCGTCGCCGAGGGCTGGTGCACGCGCGAACAGGCGCGGCAGGTCGCGCGTTTCTTCGCGCGCGACGCGGCCCAGGTCGAAGGTTCGGCGCAGGGCCTGCTGCGCGCCGAGGAGGCGATCAACCTGTGTGCGGCGCGGCGCGAGAAGCACGGCGCGACGGCGCTGCAGCGCTGGGTTGCGCTGCAGCGCGCGGCCGGGCCTGCGGGCTGAGCGCGCGACGGGAGCCGGCCGGTTCCGCGGGGTGTCGGCCCACGGGCCGGCGCGGAATCGACGGCGACCCGCCAGCCGTCCGACGAAAGCGCTGCATGGCGAACGCCGGAATCCGGTCCGTCGACCAGGACGGTTGCCGTCGCGGGCGGGTTCCGGACGCCAGGCCGGCGCGTTGCGATCGGCCGCTGCCGCGGACGGGCGTGAGTTGTTTATGCTCGCCGCTGCGTTGTCGGCAGGTACCGTTCGGCCCAGGGCCGGAACGGCGCGAGGCGAGGGCGGCGGCGCCGATGACATCGGCCTGCCGGGGCGGGGCACAGGGCGCCATCGGCGGCAGGCGTCGCCGATGGAGATCCGGAGGGGCAGGCATGAGCGAGACAGACGGCAGTCCCAATCCATTCGCGCAGATTCCCGAGCGCAACACCTCGGACAACATCCTGCGCACGGCGCAGCAGCACCATGTGCAGCTGTCGGCGATGGCCGACACCAAGGCCAACATCATCATCACCGTGTCGTCCATCGTGCTGACCCTGTCGCTCGGCAGGCTCAACGAGCCGGGCCTGCGCATCAGCGTGCTGATCCTGATCGGCTTTACCCTGCTCGCGCTGCTGCTGGCAATCCTCGCGGTGCTGCCGAAGTACCGGCCGCTGCGGCTGCACAGCGACGAGCTGCCGCCGTACTTCAACCTGATCTTCTTCGGTCATTTCTCCGAGCTGTCGCGCGAGCGTTTCCTGCAGGAGATCGCTCGCACCCTGCAGCCCGACGGCACGATCTACGAAACCCAGGCCAAGGATCTGTATTCGCTGGGCCTGTATCTCGCGCGGCACAAATACCGCTACCTGCGCCTGAGCTATCTGTTCTTCCTCGCCGGCTTCGTGCTCGCGAGCGCGGAACAGGCGTTGCAGCTCGTGATCGGGTAGAAGCGGCCCAGGCGTTGCGGTTCGCGGAAGGCTCGCCGCAACCTGCGCGCAGGAATGCCGCGCCGGTCAGTCGGCTTTCTTCGGACTGACCCACATCGTGATGTCGGCGTCGAATACGACGTCGTTGCGCGCGTCGCGGACTTCGACTTTGGCGTGCAGGTCCTGGGCTTGCGTCGGATCGGCGATGGCCGGCACCAGGGCCGTGGCGATCAGGGTGCCGGTCGCTTTCTTCAGATAGCGCACCGTCATGCCCTTGGGAATCCAGCGCATGCCGGCCGGTATCGTCGCGTCGGTGGCCAGACCGCCGGACAGTTCGGCCATGTTGCACAGCGCGATCGCATGCACGGTGCCGATGTGGTTCTGCACGCGCCGGCGCTGGCGCAGGCTGACTTCGCAGCGACCGCTCTCGAGTTTTTCGATCCGCGGCGAGATGCTGCCGAAATACGGCGCACGCCAGCAGATCAGGCGCGAATAGAACCAGCGGCCGATACCCGATCGGCCGTACTTGCGGAACAGCTGCAGCGCTGGCGAGGCCATGGCGTCGCGTCTCGGGAGCAACGAGGGAGGGAAGCGACGGCGGCCGGGCTGGCCGCCATCGCGGGACGGATCAGGCGACGGAGCGCAGCACGGTCTTGCCGTGCTTGACCGCGGCTTCGAGATCGCGCGGATCGAAGTCGTCGACGCTGATGAACTCGAATGTCGCGGCGCGCACGCGTTCGAGCAGCTTGCGCTCCTCGCTCGTGATCGCGCCGGCGGCTTCGACTTCGGCGAGCTGGCCGTTGTAGTCGTAGGCCTTGACCGCGAGCGTCTTGACCGCCTTGAGGAACTTGCGTTCCACCGGTTCGGCGGCGATGACGTCGGCCAGCAGCGCGTTCATGCGGCCGATCGGGTTGTTCGCATGCGGCGTCAGATAGACGTCGCCGGCCAGGCGGTCGCGCGTTTCGTTCGGCGTGCACAGGATCGCGGCGACGCGGCGGCCGAGGCGGTCCGACGGCGGCACTTCGCGGCGGCCGAGCGGGAAGATCAGCGCACGCAGCAGCCAGGCCACCGGACGCACCGGGAAATTGCGCAGCACGCCGTCCAGCGCCATCTGCATGCGCCAGACGCAGTCGTGGAAGGCCCAGGCCAGCATCGGCTGGTCGGCGACCGGACGGCCCTGGTCCTCGTAGCGCTTGAGCATGGCCGAGGCGATGTAGAGATTCGACAGCACGTCGCCGAGGCGCGCCGAGATCTTCTCCTTGAACTTGAGCTTGCCGCCGAGCACCAGCATCGAGGTGTCTGCGGTCAGCGCGAGCGCGGCCGCGTAGCGGTTGAGCTTGCGGTAGAAGCGGCGCGTGTACTTGTCGCCGGGCGCCGAGCCGATCTTCGCGTGGGTCAGGCCGAGCACGAAGCTGCGCACGGCGTTGGAGATCGCGAAGCCGATATGGCCGAACAGCGCCTTGTCGAACGCCTTCAGGCGTTCGCCGTAGTCGGGCAGCTGGGTCGCCTGCATTTCCTTGAGCACGAACGGATGGCAGCGGATCGCGCCCTGGCCGAAGATCATCATGCTGCGCGTCAGGATGTTCGCGCCTTCGACCGTGATCGCGATCGGCGCGCCCTGCCAGGCGCGGCCGGCGTAGTTGCGCGGGCCGAGGATCACGCCCTTGCCGCCGTGCACGTCCATGACGTCCTTGGCGATCTCGCGGCCGAGTTCGGTCGCGTGGTACTTGGCGATAGCCGAGGGTACCGACGGCTTCTCGCCGCGGTCGACCGCCGCCGCCGTCGCGCGCGACAGCGCGCTGATTGCGTACGTGTAGCCGCCTATGCGCGCGAGTGCTTCCTCCACGCCTTCGAAGCGGCCGATGGCCATGCCGAACTGCTTGCGGATGCGCGCGTAGGCGCCGGTCGCGATCGAGCCTATGCGCGCCGCGCCGGTCGCGTTGGACGGCAGCGAGATCGCGCGGCCGACCGACAGGCATTCGACGAGCATGCGCCAGCCTTCGCCGGCCATCTCAGGACCGCCGATCAGCTGCGACAGCGGCACGAACACGTCCTTGCCGCGCACCGGGCCGTTCTGGAACGGAATGTTCAGCGGCATGTGGCGGCGGCCGATTTCCAGGCCCTTGGTGTCGCGCGGCAGCAGCGCGAGGGTGATGCCGAGATCCTCAGTCTCGCCCAGCAGCTGTTCCGGGTCGTACATCCGGAACGCCAGTCCGACGACGGTCGCGATCGGCGCCAGGGTGATGTAGCGCTTGTCGAAGGTCAGGCGCACGCCAAGCACGTTGGCACCGTTCCATTCGCCCTTGCAGACCACGCCGTAGTCGGGGATCGAGGTCGCGTCCGAGCCCGCGTACGGGCCGGTCAGCGCGAAGCACGGAATCTCACGGCCGTCGGCCAGGCGCGGCAGGTAGTAGTCCTTCTGTTCCTTGGTGCCGTAGTGCAGCAGCAGTTCGGCCGGGCCCAGCGAGTTCGGCACGGCGACGGTGGAACCGACGGTCGTGGAGATGCTGGCCAGCTTCTGCAGCACCACCGAATGCGCCAGCGCCGAGAACTGCAGGCCGCCGTATTCGCGCGGAATGATCATGCCGAAGAATTTGTTCTTCTTGAGGAACTCCCAGACCGGCGGCGGCAGGTCGGCCAGCTCGTGGGTGATCTCCCAGTCGTTGATCATGCGGCAGAGTTCTTCGACCGGACCGTCGAGGAAGGCGCGTTCGTCGGCCGACAGCACCGGCTCGGGCTGGCGCAGCAGCTGGTTCCAGTTCGGCTTGCCGCTGAACAGTTCGCCTTCGAAACCGACGGTGCCGGCTTCGAGCGCGATCTTCTCGGTCGGCGACAGCTGCGGCGTGATCTTCTGGTAGATCGCCAGCAGCGGCGCGCTCAGGCGCTTGCGGCGGAAGTCCGCCAGGTTCAGCGGCAGGGCGACCAGCGCGAACGCCAGCAGGGTCAGCGAAGTGGCCAGCCAGTGGGATTCGGCGACGACGCCGGCGGCGACGATGGCGACTGCGGTGAGCGCACTCCAGGTGCGCAGCGCGACGCGCCGGTATGAGCAGGCCAGCGACACGAGGATCGCGGCGAGCAGGGGAAACCAATGTTGCATGGCGGACTCCTCAGTCGATCAGTTCCGCCCCTGCGGCAGGGTGCGGACAAAGGAAAGCACAGCGTCGGTGAACAAGTCATTGCGGTCGCCGGCGACCATGTGCGTGGCGCGCGGCACCACGACGTGGCGCGCCTGCGGCACCAGGTCGAGGAATTCGTTGATCGTGGCCTGCGAGACCACGTCGCTGTCGCTGCCCGACAGCAGCAGCACGGGAACGCGGATCTGCCGCGCGGCCTCGATCAGCGCGCTCTGGTGGCGCTCGCCGTTCTCGGCGATGCGTTCGAGCAGGGCCGGGTCCCAATGCCAGCGGTAGCGGCCGTCCTCGCGCTGTACGAGCAGGGCCTGCAGGCGCTGCGGCGAACGCGTCTCGCGCCGGTGCGGCAGGTAGGCCGCAATGCTCGCGGCCGCTTCGTCCAGCGAGGCGAAGCCGTCCGGATGGGCGCGCATGAAGGCGAGGATGCGTTCGACGCCGGCGGTCTCCCAGCGCGGCGTGATGTCGACCAGGACCAGGGCGCGGAACAGTTCCGGGCGACGCGCCTGGGCCAGCAGGCCGACCAGGCCGCCGAACGAGGCGCCGACCAGTACGGCCGAAGGACCGGCGAACCCGGCCATGAGTTCCAGGTCGGCAATGAACTGGTCGATGGAATAGTCGCCCTGCGGGTGCCAGTCGCTGGCGCCGTGGCCGCGGGCGTCGGCGCAGAGGCAGAGAAAGCCCTGTCCGGCGAGCTGGGCGGCGCTGGATTGCCAGGCCAGTCGGGTCTGGCCGAAGCCGTGGGTGAAGATCAGGGAGGGATGACCGGCCATCCCATGCAGATCGCACGAAAGGGTCAGGCCGTCGGCCGCGACCAGGCTGACGGCGGCCTTGTGATTCAACATGTTGGAGGGGGCTGGATGGGCTTCAAACATTCGTTTGAGTATCCCCGCAGAACTAGAGTATTCAATCCGGGATACCTAGGCTTTCGATCAAATCTTTCTGAATAGAGGCCTCCATACGCCGGGATTAAGTAGGTTCCGCTGGCTTCGCCGCGACGCGGTACTTGCCGGAACCCGATCCATGACGCACGCACAAGCCACTGTCACCCCGCTGGAAAACCGCAGCCGCCTGTCGGCCACGGACTGGGAACTGGCGGCCCTCGAGGCCATCGCCGAACAGGGCGTGGCCAGCGCCGCGGTGGAACCGCTGGCGCGCCGGCTCGGCGTGACCAAGGGCAGTTTCTACTGGCATTTCCCGACCCGCGAGGCCCTGCTCAAGGCGGCGCTGGAGCGCTGGGAGCGCAGCGACGAGGGCGGCTTCCCTGGCGGCGAGCCCGTTGCCGACCCACGCGAGCGCCTGCGTGCGCTGTTCCGCCTGACCGGCCGCGACCTGCCTTCGCATGCGGTCTACTCGGCCCTGCTGCGCGCGCTGGATCATCCGATCGTGCAGCCGGTCATGTCGCGCGTGTCGCAGAGGCGCATCGACTTCCTGACCGCGACCTTTGCCGAGCTCGGCCTCGATCCGGTCGCGGCCTCGTTCCGCGCGCGCCTGACCTATGCGGCCTATGCCGGCTTCCTGCAGCTGTCGCTGCAACTGGGTCTGCCGCGCCTGTCGCATGCGGAGTTCGACGAATACGTCGAACACGCGCTGTCTACGCTGATTCCTTAAATATTCTGAAGCTGTTGTGCAAGTTGTTGATCTTCCTGGGGGCTGCCTGTCAATTTGTTGCAATGACGGCGGCCCGCCGCTAACGTGGCCCGCCTCACTTTCAGGCAGGGCCCACGGCGGGCCCAGGATCAGGACATGGCCAGCAAGCTCGATGCATTGAACCGATGGGTGGATGAAATCGCCCGTCTGACTCAGCCGGACCGCATTCACTGGTGCGACGGCTCGGAAGCGGAATACCAGGCGCTGGTCGAACTCATGCTCGATACCGGCGACCTGACCGAGCTGAACCCGGCCACGCATCCGAACTGCTACCTGCACCGCTCCAACCCCAGCGACGTGGCCCGCGTCGAGCATCTGACCTTCGTCTGCTCGGCCAATGCCGAGGACGCCGGCCCGAACAACCACTGGATGGCCCCCGAAGAGGCCCACCGCAAGATCGACGCGCTGTTCGCCGGCTGCATGAAGGGCCGTACGCTCTACGTCATTCCGTACTGCATGGGGCCGATCGACTCGCCGCTGGCACGTTGCGGCGTGGAGATCACCGACAGCCCTTACGTCGTGGCCAACATGCGCATCATGACGCGCATGGGCGAGGCGGCGCTGGCGCGCATCGAACGCGAAGGCAGCTTCGTGAAGGGCCTGCACTCCATCGGCGATCTCGATCCGGCCAAGCGCTTCATCATGCATTTCCCGGAAGAGCTGACGATCAAGTCGATAGGCTCGGGCTACGGCGGCAACGCGCTGCTCGGCAAGAAATGCCATGCGCTGCGCATCGCCTCGTGGCAGGCGCGCCAGGAAGGCTGGCTCGCCGAGCACATGCTGATCCTCGGTCTGGAGAGCCCGCAGGGCGAGACCCATTACGTCGCCGCGGCGTTCCCGTCGGCCTGCGGCAAGACCAATCTCGCAATGCTGATTCCGCCGGCCGCCTATCCGGGCTGGAAGGTCTGGACCATCGGCGACGACATCTGCTGGATGCAGCCGGGTCCCGACGGCCGCCTCTGGGCGATCAATCCGGAAGCCGGCTTCTTCGGCGTCGCGCCGGGCACCAGCCGCAACACGAATCCGAATGCGCTGGCCATGCTCGACCGCGACGCGATCTTCACCAACGTCGCGGAGACCGCCGACCAGCAGCCCTGGTGGGAAGGCCTGCCCGACGGCAAGCCGGCGCGCGACTGGCAGGGCCGCGACTACGATCCGGCCAACGGCCCGGCCGCGCATCCGAACTCGCGCTTCACGGTCAGCGCGCGCCAGTGCGCGAGCTGGTCGCCGCGCGCCGAGGACCCGCAGGGCGTGCCGATCTCGGCCATCATCTTCGGCGGTCGCCGCGAATCGCTGGTGCCGCTGGTGTTCGAGGCGCGCGACTGGAAGCACGGCGTGCTCGTCGGCGCCGCGATGGGGTCGGAAACCACAGCCGCGGCGACCGGGGCGGTTGGGGTGCTGCGGCGCGATTCCATGGCGATGAAGCCGTTCTGCGGCTACAACTTCGCCGATTACTTCGCCCACTGGCTCAGCTTCGACCGGCCCAGCGCGAAGCTGCCGAAGGTGTTCCATGTCAACTGGTTCCGCAAGGCCGACGGCAAGTTCGTCTGGCCGGGTTTCGGCGACAACATGCGCGTGCTCGAATGGATCGTCGGCCGCTGCAACGGTTCGGTCGGCGCGGTCGAGACGCCGATCGGCAACCTGCCGCGGCGCGAGGATCTGAATCTGGCCGGCCTGCCGCTCGGCGACGCCCAGCTCGACCTGCTGCTCGGCGTCGACCGCGAGGGCTGGGTGCGCGAATATGCCGGCATCGCCGAATACCTGGATTCCTTCGGCGCACGCACGCCGGTCGAGCTGAAGGAGGAGCACGCCCGCGTGCGCGACGAACTGGCCGCGCCGGCGGCCGCGCCCCGCGCCGCGGTCGGCTGATCCGTCGCCGCATGGCCCGGCCGGTTCCGTTCTCGCCGGCCGCGGCCGCATGAAGGCGTTCTACTGCCACCGTTTCGTGCTGCCGCTGCCGCCGCAGCACCGCTTTCCGATGGCCAAGTACGCGCTGCTGTACCAGCGCGTCGCCGCGGATGCCGCCGCCAGCGGCATCACGCTGGTTGAGCCCGTGCCGGCCGACGATGCGGCGCTGTGCCGCGCGCACATGCCGGACTATGTCGCCCGCGCGAGCCGCGGCGAGCTGACCCCGGCCGAGCTGCGCAAGATCGGCTTCCCGTGGTCGCCGCAGATGATCGAACGTTCGCGCCGCTCCAGCGGCGCGACGATGGCGGCGCTGGAAACCGCGCTGCGCGGCGAGCGTATCGCGGTGAACCTGGCCGGAGGCACGCATCACGCGTTCGCCGACCACGGCGCCGGCTATTGCGTGTTCAACGACTCCATCGTCGCGGCGCGCCACGTGCAGGCGCTGGGCCTCGCACGGCGCGTGCTCGTGATCGACCTGGACGTGCACCAGGGCAACGGTACGGCGGCGATCGCCCGCCACGACCCGAGCATCTACACCTTCTCCATGCATGGCGCGCGCAACTATCCGGCGGTCAAGGAAGCCGGCGACCTCGACGTGGAGCTGCCCGACGGCTGCGACGATGCGACCTATCTGGGCGCGCTGGCGCAGCAACTGCCGCGTGCGCTGGCCGCCGCGCAAGCCGACGCGGCGATCTACCTCGCCGGTGCCGACCCCTATCGCGAAGACCGCCTGGGCCGCCTGAGCCTGAGCAAGGCCGGCCTGGCCGCCCGCGACGCCGTGGTGCTGGACGCCTGCGTACGGCATGATCTGCCGCTTGCGATCAGCATGGCGGGCGGCTATGCGGCAGACGTCGCCGACATCGTGGACATCCATTACGCGACCGTCCTCGCCGCTGCCGCGCGCCAGCGCGAGGCCGTCGCGATCGCGGTTTAAACCCCGCCGTGGTTTCCGGCATCCAAGCCGGCACCATGAATACCGCCGCCTGCGTCCCCATGAGTCATGCCATGCCTGAGTCGGCACCCGCTGCAGCCGACGACGGCGCCCTGGTCCGACGTTCGATGAGCGGCGACATCCGCGCCTTCGAACTGCTCTACCGCAAGCACGTCGGCCGCGTACACGGCGCTATCCTGCGCATCGTCGGCATGAACCATGCGCGGGCCGAGGAACTGACCCAGGATGCCTTCGTGCGCGCCTGGCAGAAGCTCGGCGGCTTCCGCTTCGAAAGCGCGTTCTCGACCTGGCTGTACCGGCTCGGCGTCAACGTCGCGCTGATGGATCTGCGCGGCGGCAACGGCGAGCAGAACGTCGAGGACGAGGTGCTGGAGCTGGCCGCCGGCGGCGACGTGCCGTTCTGCGCCGGCGAGCGCGCCGATCTGGAGCAGGCTGTGGCCAAGCTGCCGCCGCGCGCGCGGGCCGTGCTCGTGCTGCACGACGTGGAAGGGTGGAAGCATGAGGAAATCGCCAACGAGCTCGGCATGGCCATAGGCTCGTCCAAGGCGCAACTGCACCGGGCCCGCGGCCTGGTGCGCAAACTGCTCGGAGCCGCCGCATGAGCGAGCATGATTTCCAGTGGCGTCGCGGTCTGCGCGACCTGTCGGGCCCGGTGCAGCCGCAGCGCGATCTGTGGCTGGACATCGCCACGCGCATCCAGGCCGAGGCGCCGCCGGCCACCGCGAACAGCGCAGCGCCGCGCCGTCGACGCGTCGTCGCCTGGGCCCTGGCCGCGAGCGTCGCGCTGGCCGCGGTGCTTGCAGGCACCTTGCAGCTGCAGCAGCCGGTCGCGCCGCCGCAGGCCGCCACGCAGGTCAAATCCGATCCGGCCGCGGCGATCGCCGCCGTCGACCGCCAGTTCAAGCAGGTGCGCACGCAGGATCCGCGCCTGGCCGCTGCCTCCGTCGAACTCGACGCGGCCGCGGACGAGATCCGTCAGATGCTGCAACAACAGCCCGATGCCGTATTTCTGGTCGGGTTGCTCAACCGTACCAACGAACGACGGCTGAAACTTGCGCGCATGGGGCAAGCGTCGAGCTGATCCGTCCCGGAGACCACATGAACATGAAACCGCTAGTTCTCAGCGTGCTGCTTGCCCCGGGCCTTGCATCGGCCGGCACGCCGATCGACGAGACGCGCGAGGTCGACGCGACCGCGCGCATCGAGGTCAACAACGTCAAGGGCGCCGTCAACGTCAGCGCCTGGGACAAGAACGAGGTCGCAATCAGCGGCAGCCTCGGCGACGGTGCCAAGCGCCTGGCCATCGACGGCGGCCGCAGCTCGCTGAGCATCCGCGTGGAAGGGCCGGACAAGTCCAAGAGCCTGCTGAGCTGGGGCTCTGACTCGTCCATGCAGGAAACCATACTCGACATCAAGGTGCCGCGCGCCGCGGCGCTGGAGATCGGCGTGGTCAGCGCCGAGGTCGCGGTCAACGACACCGCCGGCGGCAACGTGCAGGTCGATTCGGTATCCGGCCGCATGCGCCTGGTATCGGTGCAGAGCCCGCGGCTGCGGCTGGAGAGCGTCAGCGGCGACATCGACTTCCAGGGCCGCAGCGACGACGCCTCGGTCGAAACGGTGAGCGGCGACGTGAACGCCCGCGGGGTCGGCGGCCGTACGCGCGCGGAGACCGTCTCCGGCAGCATGCGCATCAGCGCGAACAGCCCGCTCAAGCAATTCAACGCGAGCAGCGTGTCGGGCGACATCGAAGTGACCGGCGCGCTGGCCTCGGGCGGCCGCGTCGAGATCGAGACCATGAGCGGCGACGTGCGCCTGAACCTGCCGGCGGCCGTATCGGCCAGGATCACCGCGGAAAGCTTCAGCGGCACCCTGCGCACGGACTTCGGTACGGTGCGCAAGCCCGATCGCGGTCCGGGTACCAGCCTCGATGCCAGCGCCGGCAGCGGCGACGGCGAGATCTCGGTCGACAGCTTCAGCGGCGACGTGACGATCCGCAAGGAATGAACGGCTGAGCCGATCCGGCCGGGCAGTTGCATGCCAGCTGTCCGGCGCGGGTTGCACTGTCAGGCCGCCGGGCCCGGCGCGACGCGCGAGCCGCCCTAGAACAGCAGATAGGTCGACAGGATGTACTTGTCGCCCGAACGCGGCGGCGGTGCCTCGTGCTGGTACATCCAGTACGGCGGAAACATCAGCAGGCGTCCGGCGCGCGGCTGGATGCTCAGACCAAGATCCGGAAAGCAGGTCTCGCCGCCGTCGGCCACGTCGTTGAGATACCAGAGAAACACGAGATAGCGGTTCGCGACGGCGTCGATGGAATCGAAATGCAGCTGGAAACGTTCCTCGCCGCCGGGGCGGTAGCGCTTGATCACGAGTTCGGCGATGCGCCGCACCGGGGGCACGGCGATGGTCAGGCCGACCTCGCGGTTGTAGCGGGCCAGGCCCGCGTCCATGTGCGACAGCAGGAAGCCGCGGAACGCCTCGTCCGACAGCGGTGCGATATCGAGCTCGGTCCAGGCGCTGTCTTCCAGGCCGGCGCGCACACCGCGTCCGTTGCCGCGCTGGAAGCGCGCCAATCCGTCGAACGAGGCAATCAGCTGCGCGCAGAGCGCAGGATCCAGATCGTCGTCGTAGCAGCGCAGGTAGTGCTGCAGATGACCGCGTCCGCCACTCACAAGGGGCAGCCCCGGCGCGCGGGACACGCATCGAGCAGCGGCCGCGGCTCGAATGACTCCGCGGGGCGCCGCCGGCGGTTCCTGGCGCGCGCCGGCAGATCGGCGGCAGTAGCCTCATCACGAGAAACGAACCCGTTGCCCGCATCGGCGCGCAGCGCATGACCGGCCTGCCCGGCTTTGCGGTAGCGGCTGTTCTCGACCGGGGCGAACGTATCTCTGTACATCCGGAAAAAGCCGTGCGTTGCGACGCGGCGAGTATCCGCGGCGCCGTTCCGCAGCTGCAATCGCCGCGCGCCGCAGCGGCGCATTCGCGCAGTCGCGGCAACGCCGCAAGGACGGCCTACGGGCTTGGCTCGGCGCGCGACGGCGTCACGGCGGCGGCTGCCGGCGCCGGCAAGGCCGCTTCGCAGGCAGTCAGCCAGGCTTGCGAATACCGGCGCTTCCAGCCCTTGAATGTGTCGGCGTCGCGCAGGGCCTGGCGCAGTTCGTCCATGTGCCGTTCGTCCGTCTGCAGCCGGCAGCGCGCGTAGGCGAGCGCAGCGCGTTCGAAACGCGCCGCGGTGCCGTCGGACTGGCCGTTGCGTCCGCGCCAGGCGAGCACCGGCAGCAGCCGCTCCGCCGCGTCGCGCCACTGTCTGGCGGCGAGGCCGGCGATCGCGCGATCCGAGCGCAGGGCCCAGTGATTGGGGTGCTCCTCGTTCGAGCCGCCGTCCGTCGCGAGCAGTGCGTCGAACTGCGTGATGGCTTCGCCGGCATTGCCTTCCAGCGTCGCCAGGGTGGCGCCGTGCGAGAAAACCACGATCAGCCACGAGTCCTGCCCGCCATACCAGGCGCGAGCCTCGTGCAGCACCGGATCGAGCACCGTGCGTGCCTCGGCCAGCTTGTACTGGTCGAACAGTATGCGCGCGAGGTACGTGCGCATCGGAAACAGGCTGTACGGGTCGTCGAAGCGTTCGCGCTGCGCGACATCGAGCGCTTCGCGCAGGCGCGCCTCGGCGGCCGGCAGCGTCGCGTTGTCGCGCATGTCCCAGGTGGCGATGTTGGTCTGTGCGGCGAGATAGCCGGTCAGGCCCTCGCGCGTGTGCAGCAGCGGGCGCGAAAGCTCGACCGCGCGTTCATAGCCGGCGCGCGCGCGGTCGAGATCGCCGGCTTCCTCATCCATCATCGCCGCCTGTTGCAGCAGGGTGATCGGCAGATAGGGATTGGCCACGCGGCCCGTGGCGACGAGGCCCAGCGCTTCGTCGATGTCGCGCCGCGCCGCCGCCGGATCGCCGATCAGGATACGGTGCGCGGCGACGTCGCTGAGTGCCTGGGCAAGCTGGTTCGCATCCGCCGCCGGCAGGCCGCGCAACAGGTCGATCGCGAGCACGCAGGCATCGCGCGCCTGCGCGTTGCGGCCGAGGTAGCCGAGCGCATCGGCGGCCGCCAGCAGCATCGTCGCGCGGGTTTCCGGCCGACGCTTGCGGTCGCTGCGCAGGTCTTCCACGCTGCGTTCGAGCAGCTCGCGCGCGCTGATGTCGCCGCGTTCCGTATCCGACGGCTTCGCGCCCTTGAACAACTCGCCGAAATAGCCGGCCAGCGCCTGCGCGCGGTCGCGTTCGCGCTGTGTGCGGTCGAGCTGCCGGTCGAGTGCCGCGACGTGATATACCGCGAACGCGGCGGCGGCGGCGACGGCGGCCAGCCACGGCCAGCGCCGCCGCACGAAGGCGCGTGCGCGATAGCCGCGCTCGCCGCGGCGCGCTTCCACCGGTTCGCGCGCAAGCCACAGGCCCAGGTCGGCGGCGAACGCGTCCGCGCCGGCATAGCGGTCTTCCGGGCGCTTGCGCAGGGCTTTCATCGCGATTGCGTCGAGATCGCCGCCGATGCCCGGTGCTTTCTGCGACGGCGGCGGCAGGGGGTCCTCGCGCAGGATCGCTGCCAGGAGCGCGGCCTGATCGCGCGTGTCGCCGTAGGGCGAATGGCCGGTCAGCAGTTCGTACAGCAGCACGCCGAGCGCATAGACGTCGCTGCCGACGTTGGCCTCGCCGTCGCCGCGCACCTGCTCGGGTGCGGCGTAGCGCAGGGTCATCTGGCTCGGGCCGGTGCCGGTGATTGCTTCCTCGCCGAGCAGGCGCGCGATGCCGAAGTCCAGCAGGATCGGTTCGCCGTCTGCGCCGACGAGGATATTGGCCGGCTTCAGGTCGCGATGCACGACGAGCTGCCGATGCGCATAGGCGACTGCATCGGCGATCCTGGCGACGAGGCGCACGCGCGCGTCGATCGACGGCGCATGCAGCTCGACGTGCCGGTCGATGCGTTCGCCGTCCACGAATCCCGTTGCGAGAAACGGCGCGCCGTGCGCATCGCTGCCGCCGTCGACCAGCGCGGCGATGTTCGGATGCGCGAGCCCGGCGAGGATGCGCCGCTCGCGCTCGAAGCGGCGGCGATCTTCCGCATCCCAGCCGGTATGCGCGATCTGCTTCAGCGCCACGCGCTGCACCGCGTCGCCGAGCGTGCGTTCGGCCAGCCACACGCGACCCATGCCGCCGCGGCCGAGCTCGCGGATCAGACGATAGTGCGGCAGCTCCGGCAGCGCCGTCTCCTGGCCGGCGCGGTCGAGCAGCGCCAGCGGCTGCTCCATCGCGGCGAACTGCGCGCGCAGAGCGGCCGCCAGCTGCGCATCCGCGCGGGCGAGGGCGTCCAGCCGCTCGGCGCGGACGGCGTCGTCGAGATCGAGCAGCTCGAGCCAGATCTCCTTGCGGCGCTGATAGTCGGTGCCGTGCATGGCCTTCCTCTGCCGTGACCGCGTGCATTGTAGAGGCGGCCCCGGATCACGTTGTCGAAGCACGCGCGGCGGCGTGCGTTCCGCTGCTGCCGAAGCAATGGACTCAGTCCAATCCGTCGCCGAACAGGTAGTTCGTTTCGACGCGGCCGACGAGATAGTCCTCGCTGGCGTTGGTGCCCAGGCAGGCGGCGTCGGCCTTGCCGACGAAGGCCGGCCGGCCCAGCCATTGCGTCATGCGCGACAGCCACTGGCGCGGCGCGTCGGGGCCGCAGTTCGGCGTGGCGGGCTGCCAGTACGCCGGTTGCGCGCCGCCGCCGCCGAAGGCCGCATCCAGCCGGTCTTCGGCGGCGCTGCGGCCGATACGCGCCAGCGCGAAGTACATGCCGAGCGCCTGTCCGCTGGCGATGTGGGTGGCGGAGCTGCCATACAGCACGCGGCCGCCGGGCAGGATCTGCACGGCCGGATAGCTGATGCCGGAACGCAGGAAGCTGCGACTGTCGATGACCGGCAGCGCCATCGTCGAAATCGAGTTGCCGCGGAACACCACCAGCGCGCCCTGCACCCCGCTGACGCCGGCTGTCGTCATCGTCGCCGCCATCGCGACCGTATCGCCTCGTACGGTGCGCGCGGCGCCCGGCACGAGGCTTTCGACCTGTGCCTCCGCGCCGACCAGCCGCGCGGTCGGTGCGAGCGTCGCGCGATTCACGGTGAGGCGGCAGCCGTCGAAACCGTCGGTGCCGAACACCCACAACGCGCCCTGCGGGCTTTCGATGGCCGTGCTCGCGATCCAGCAATCGACGATCTTCGCCGCGCGCACCTGGCCCGTCGCGTCGAGCAGAGCCGCAAAGCCCGCGGTCGGCTGGATCGGCGTGGAAACATAGCCGGTGACGACCAGGTCGCCGTTGTCGAGCACGTTGAGGCCGACCGGTGCTTCGGCCTTGTCGAGGCCGGCGATGTACAGATCGAGGTCGAGATCGACCACACCGCCGTTGCCGAAGCTCGCGACCGGCAGCCCGGTATCGCGACCGACCTTCACGAGGCGCAGGTTCTGCTCGCCGGAAGGCGCGGTGACCGAGCTCACGATCACCGCGTCGCCCTGCGGCAGGCACACGGCGGGCGCATGAGAGGCGTAGTCGGCGACGAAGGCGAAGCTTTCCTTGCCGTCGTCGCTGAAGGCCGGATCGAGGCTGCCGTCGGGCTTGAGGCGCAGGGTTACGATGCGGCTGCCGCCGGACGCCGCGCCGATCACGACGAAGGTGTTGCCGGGCCCGGGGCAGCCGGCGCGCGCGCTGTCGCCGGCCTGGCCTGCCGCCGGCTGAAAGCCGTAGTTGCGTACGCCGCCGTCGCCGAAGGAGGTATCGAACGGTCCCGAGTGCGCCTGAGCGGGCGAGCATGCCAGCACGGCGGCGAGGGACAATGCAGCAAAAGAAAGATTCATGAACAAGGCACCGGGAAGGCGCGCACGATCCGCGCCCCGAGCAGTACGCACGATCGCCCGGTTTTCTCCGCACGCCGCCGCGCCCGGCGATCTTTCGTCTCACTGACAGGCGAGCAGCCCCGGCGGCCGGCAGATCTGCGGCGGCGAGCGGGAAAAAACTCTGCAGCACAACGGTCCGGCAAGACCGCGCCTGCTACGTCGCTGCAGCGGGGAGCCTGCCGCGGATCAGCTCGCCCAGTGCTGCTTCAGCCACGCGCTCGCATGAGCCCATTCGCGGTTGACCGAGGACGAATGGATGCCGAGCGCCTGCGCGGTCTGTTCGATCGTGAGGCCGGCGAACACGCGCAGCTCGACGACGGCGGCGGCGCGCGCATCGAGCCGGGCCAGCGCGGACAGCGCGTCGTCGAGTGCGAGCAGTTCGCCCGGGCTCGCGGTGAGCGCGACATCGTGCCCTTCCAGCGACAGCGGCGCCTCGCCCGCGCCGCGCTTGTCGGCCAGCTTGCGGCGGGCGCGGTCGACGAGCACCTGGCGCATCGCGCGGGCGACAATGCGCACGAAGTGGTCGCGATCATCCGCCGCCGGCGCGCGAGCGGCGGTGGTCAGCTTGATCAGCGCATCGTTGAGCAGCGCCGTCGGCTGCATCGTGTCGTGGCCGGATTCGCCGCGCAGCACGACGGTGGCGAGCCGCTTCAGTTCGGCGTAGAGACGCGTGAACACGCGGTCGCGGGCGATGGCGTCGCCGTCCTGCCAGTCGTGGAGCCAGCCGGTGATGTCGTCGGTGCTCGCCTGCATCGCGCGAGCATACGCGAACGCGGCGGCCAGGCGCGAACCGCCCTGCGAGGCGGGCCGCGCGGCACGCGGCCGCTTCGGACGCCTACCAGACGTAGCCCCAGCGCGCGAGATATGGATCGAGCAGCGGCCGCAGCGGCGCGAACCACTCGGCATAGGCCTGCCAGCGGCCGACAGCGCGCGTGTTCACCGCCTCGGTCACCTGCGCATAGCTGGGCGTGGAGATATAGCCGCGCTGCTTCGCGCGCGCCTCGGGGCGCAGCAGCGCATCATGCCATTCCAGATCGAGGAAGTCGGTCAATGCGCGCGCGCGCGCCGGCAGGTCGGCGACGAGATCCTCGTAGCGCGAGACGAACACGTCGCCGCCGAGCAGTGCCTGCTGGCTTGTCCAGAAATCCATGGCGGCCGCGTAGCCGCGCGCCGTGCTGTCGAGGGTTTCGCACAATGCGACGAAGGCCGGCGAGCGGAAGTTCTGCATGTAGTTGCTGAGCACCACGTCGGCCGGATGGCGCAGGGCGAGCACGATGCGCGCCTGCGGATAGAGCCGGCGCAGCAGCGGCAGCTTCAGCAGGTTCAGCGGGTTCTTGTCGACGAGCCGCGTCTGCGCGTTCCAGTTCACATGGCGCGCGACACGTTCGCGATAGATCGCGCGCATCGCCGCGCACTGGCCCGGCGTCAGCCGGCCCAGGTCCTGCGGATAGCGCAGGCCGCTGTCCTGCAGATAGTCGATGAGATCCTGCAGGTAGGCGCGCTCGTCCATGCAGGCCAGCGCCGGGTGCGCGTCGAGCATGGTCTCCAGCAGGGTCGTGCCCGAGCGCGGAAAGCCGACGACGAAGATCGGGCTGGCCGCCGCGTCCGGCGCGGCCGGGTCGGGTGACCAGGCGGCGTATTCCGCCGCGCTCAGGCGCTGTTCCACACCGGCCAGCGGCGTGCCGGCGAACAGGCGCGGCGCGCGGGCGCGCACCTGGGCGCAGCGCGCGGCGTGAGCTCGGGCCAGGGCCTGCATCGCCGCGGCCGGATCGCCGTCGCGGTCGCAGGCGCGTGCGAGTGAAAAGTACACATTGGCGTTGTGCAGCGCGGTGCTGCCGCTGCGCAGCAGCTCTTCGTGCAGCCGGCGCGCGTTGCGTGCGTCCTTGCCGCGCGACGCCAGGCCGGCGCGCAGCAGGGCCAGATCCTCGGCCAGCGCAGGATTCAGGTCGTCGCGGGCCGACAGCGCCGCGGCGATGGCCTCGGCCTCGGCCAGGCGGTTGCAGCGTTCATGCACGGCGGCCAGACGCAGCAGCACGCGCGGATGCTGCGGCTCGCGCGCGCCGGCCAGGCGCAGCAGGTCTTCGGCGGCCGCCGTCGCATCGAGCCGGAACAGCAGCCAGCCGGCCTCGGCCAACACGGTTGCCTCGACGTCCTGCCAGCGCAGCGGTCCGCTCAGCAGCTCCCGTGCCCTGGCCAGGTCGCCGGTCTCGAACGCCGCCGCGGCGGCATAGGTGCGGATTTCCGCATCCAGCGGCGCCTGGCGCAGGCCGCGTTCGAGCCAGCCCAGCGCGGCCACCGCGTCGCCGACATCCAGCGCATTGAGACCGAGATTCAGCAGCACGCCGGCCTGCTCGCCGCCGCGCCGCAGCGCTTCGCGCAGCGCCGCTTCGGCTTCGTCGTTGCGGCCGGCTTCGCGCAGCGCATTGCCGAGATTGCTGCTCGCCTCGAAACCGGCGCCGGGCGCAGCGGCGAGGCGGCGGAACAGCACGATGGCCTCGTCCAGCTGCTGCTGCGCCTGCAGGCTCAGCGCGAGCAGGGTGTTCGCGGCCGCGTCGCCGGCATCCGCGGCGAGCAGCGCGCGACAGGCCTGCTCGGCTTCGCGGTAGCGGCCGTTCTCGATATGGGCGAACGCGTCTCGGAGCATGCGGAAAACCGTTCTGTTGCGACGCGGCGAGTATCCGCGGCGCCGTTCCGCAGCCGCAATTGCCGCAAGGCCGCCGTGGCGCATTCGCGCAGTCGCGGCAACGCGGCGCCGTGCCCGGGCGGTCGTCGACTGCCACGGCGTCATGCAGGCGCCGCGGCGGGTCCGCCCGGGCGCCTGTGCGACAATCGCCGGTTCGCGCGCCGCCGCGCGGCACGGCCGGACCGACCATGATCATTTCGCACAAGTACCGCTACATCTTCTTCGCCGTGCCCAAGACCGGCACGCATTCCGTGCGCCAGGCCCTGCGTCCATACATGGATACGCAGGACCAGGAGCAGGTCGGCCTGTTCGTGCAGAAGCGCTTCGACGATCCGACCCTGGGCGACATCGGCCATGGCCATCTGAGCGTGCGTCAGGTCGAGCCGGTGCTCGGCGAGGTATTCCGCGACTATTTCAAGTTCGCTTTCGTGCGCAATCCCTACGATCGCTTCGTGTCGTACTGCGCGTTCATGACGCGACAGGGCGGCCATTTCGAGCGCAACCCGCGCGCGGTCATGCGCCACTTCATCGCCGAGCGGCCGCCGCTGGAACACATCCTGTTCCGGCCGCAGTACGAAATGCTGGTCGACGCCCACGACCGGCTGGCCATGGATTTCGTCGGCAAGAGCGAGCGCGCGCAGGCCGATTACGCACAGATCTGCGCGCGCCTGGGCTTTCCGGCGGAAATCCTCGGCCAGGTCAACAGCTCGCGCCATCGGCCCTACACCGAGTATTACGACGACGAACTGCGCGAACTCGTCGGCCGCTTCTACCGCCGCGACCTCGAGCTGTTCGGCTATTCCTTCGCGGGTTCGCTGGACTGAGCCAGGGCGGGCGGGCGCCGGTACCAGGCCGCGGCCGCCGCGGCAAGCGCGGCGCCGCCGGCCAGAAGGACGAGATCCGCGGTCGTCAGCCACGCGCGCGTCATCGCGAATGCGAGATCCAGTCCGATGCTGCCGAGGGTTTCGCTCAGGCGCATGCCGAGCAGCAGCGCGACACGCCCGCCCGCGATCATCCACAACGCATAGCCCGAGGCGAGCAGCGAGAACAGCGCCGCGCACAGCGCCGCGGGCAGCGTGCCGCGTGGTCCATGCGTGCCGGCCAGCACGCGGCCGATCAGGATGCCTAGCGGCAGTGCGAGAAAGGCGAGCGTTTCCTGGCGGAACAGCGCAGCCAGCGCCCAGACCGCGCCGCCGGCCAGCGCAATCATCAGCGCCGTGGTCAGGCCGAACAGGTTCAGTGCGGAAGGCGCTCGCTCAGCGCGCATGGCGGTAGTCGGGGGCGCGCGGCGAAAGCGGCATCATCGGCGAAGGGTGGTCGGAAAGGCCGCGATGATAGCCGCGGCGGCGCTTGCGCGTCTGCGCCGGCCGCGCTCAGCGCAGCGCGTCGCCGGGATCGAGCAGCCAGGCCTGCGGGTGGTGGCGAAAGCCGATGCGCGGGTAGTAGTCCACGGCCGCCGGCGCGGCCAGCAGCACGATCTTGGCCTGCGGCGCGGCCTGCTGCGTGCGGCGGATCAGCTCGCGGCCCAGACCGTGGCGCTGGTACGCGTCGCGCACGGCCAGGTCGGCCAGATAGGTCGTGAAACCGTAGTCGCTGAGGCTGCGCGCGATACCGACGAGGCGTTCGCCGTCCCAGGCCGTGATCGTCAGGTTCGCATTGGCCAGCATCGCGGCGAAGCGCGCGTCGTCGGCGATCGGCCGGCGCGCGCCGAGCGAGCAGTCCGCGTAGAGATCGCGCGCCGCAATGAGATCGGGAACGACGTCGTCGCGATAGACGATCATGCGGCGTCTCCGGCCATGCCGGTCAGCCGCCGCACCGAGGCCGGCGGCTGCAGGTCGCAGTCCTCGGCCGGAATCGGCGCGGCATGGCGCATCTGCTGCGGCACGACGCCGGCCCAGACCGGTTGGCCGATGTCGGCCGGATCGTCGCGCGGGCCGCCTTCGCGCACCTTCGCGCTGGCGTCCTCGACCGTGAAGCGCAGCAGCAGGGTGGCGGCCAGCTCGTTGCGGTCCGCTGCACGCGATTCGGCCGCACGGCCCGGCAGGATCGCGTCGACGAAGCGCGCGAGCGCGGCGGCCTTTTCCGCCGCGTCGTCGACGACCCGGGCCGTGCCGAAGCAGACTGCCGAGCGGTAGTTCACCGAATGGTGGAAATGCGAGCGCGCGAGCACCAGGCCGTCGACGTGAGTGACGCTGACGCAGGCCGCGATGCCGTCGGCCAGCGTGCGCATCAGGCGGCTGGCGATGGAGCCGTGCAGCAGGATGTCGTCGCCGTCGCGCGCATACAGCATCGGTATCACGAAGGGCTGGCCGTCGGCACAGAAACCGACATGGGCGAGGAAGCCCGCGTCGAGCACCGCCTGCACGGCGCCGCTGTCGTAACGGGCGCGTTCCTTGACGCGGCGGACGTGGTGTCGGGCGGTGGGACGCATGCGGGCAGGCTCCGGCTCTTGACGCGGCCAGTATCTGGCTCAGAATTGGCCCTACAAAGAACCGCAATCGCTATACGCGAAAGGGCCAATCGTGTACCTCGAACTCGACGGCAACGGCGCGCTGTACGCGCAGCTCACGCGGGCCTTGAAAGCCGCGATCCTCGCCGGCCGCGTCGCCGCCGGTGCGCGCCTGCCGGCCACGCGCGTGCTGTCGCGCGAAATGGACCTGTCGCGCAATACCGTGCTCGCGGCCTACGAGCAGTTGCATGCGGAGGGTTTCCTCGTCGGCAAGGTCGGCTCCGGCAGCTACGTCGCGGAGATCGAATCCGCGCGGCGGCCGCGCGCCGCGCCGCGCGTCGTGCCGACGAGTCCGGTCGCGCGCTACGCCAAGCGTGCGCGCGAGGTGTTCGACGATGTGATCCCGGGCCGCCAGTACAAGGGCCTGCGCTACAACCTGCAGTACGGCCTGCCGCTGACCAATCCGACCCTGACCAGCGCCTGGCGCCGCGCGCTTGCGCAGGCGTCGGCGCACGCGGAGCTGGATTATCCGGAACCGCAGGGCCTGCCCGAACTGCGCGAGCAGATCTGCGACTACCTCGCACGGCGCCGCGGCATCGTCTGCGCGCCGGAGGATCTGCTCGTGGTCTCCGGTACGCAGCAGGCGTTCTTCCTCGCCGCGACCGTGCTGGTCGAGGCCGGCGAAGGCGTCATCATCGAAGACCCGCACTACCGCGGCGCGCGCCAGGTGTTCCAGGCCCACGGCGCGCGCGTGGACGCCGTACCGGTCGATGCCGACGGCCTGCGCACCGACCTGCTGCCCGAGCGCGGCGCCCGGCTCATCGTCGTGACGCCGTCGCACCAGTTTCCGGCCGGCGCGGTGATGTCGCTGGCGCGGCGCCTGGAACTCATCGAATACGCCGCGCGCCAGCGCGCCTGGGTCATCGAGGACGACTACGACGGCGAGTTCCGCTATGACGCGCATCCGCTGGCCGCGATGCAGTCGCTGGACCGGCACGGCCGCGTGATCTACATCGGCAGCTTCTCCAAGACCCTGTTCCCGAGCCTGCGTCTGGGCTACATGGTGCTGCCGCCGGGCCTGCGCAAAGCCTTCGTCGCGGCCAAATGGTTCTGCGACCGCGGCTGCCCGGCGATCGAGCAGGGAGCGCTGGCCCGTTTCATGGCCGACGGCAGCTTCGAACGCCACCTGCGCGACACGGCCAGAACCCTGAAACAGCGCCGCAGCGCCATGCTGGCCGGGCTGCGCCGGTACGCGCCGGCGGTCGAGGTGGCCGACACGCATGCGGGCATGCATCTGGTTGCCTGGCTGCCCGGCGTCAGCCGCAGCCAGTGCGAGAAACTCATTGCGCTGGCCGCCGAGCGCGGACTTGGGCTTTATGCGATCGAGCCCTATTTCCTTGGCCAGCCCTCACGCAACGGCCTGCTGCTCGGCTATGCCAGCCTGCCGCCGGCCGACATCGAGGCGGCCATGAGGCTGTTCGGCGCCTGCCTTGCGGAACTGGGCCTGGGCCGGCGTCAGGCCGCATAATCCCGCTCTTCCCGGCATCGCCGGACAGGAATCGAACCGCCTCATGGCCGGATACAGCCACACTTCCGAACCGATCAAGCTCGAACGCGACTGCGCCGCCGTCATGGTGCCGCAGGGTGAGGCCGTGACCTTGCCGGCCGGACAGATCGGCTACATCACCCAGGCGCTGGGCGGAAGCTTCACGGTCTACATCGAAGGCAACCTGTTCCGCATCAAGGGCGAGGACGCCGACGCGATCGGCAAGGAACCGCCGCCGACGATAGAACTGGACGAAGGTGCCAGCGACGCCGAGGTCGAGAAGCTGGTCT
This sequence comes from Lysobacteraceae bacterium SCN 69-320, assembly GCA_001725155.1. Classification (GTDB taxonomy): domain Bacteria; phylum Pseudomonadota; class Gammaproteobacteria; order Xanthomonadales; family Rhodanobacteraceae; genus Tahibacter. The sequence continues at coordinate 114,758 of MEFP01000008.1, forward strand.
GGCAGCAGCTGCGCACCTGCTTCGATCCGGAAATCCCGGTCAACATCGTCGATCTGGGTCTGGTCTACGAATGCGACCTGGTCCGCGGCGAGAGCGGCGAGCGGGAAGTGCGCGTGCGCATGACCCTGACCGCGCCGGGCTGCGGCATGGGCGACATCCTCGTCGACGACGTGCGCGCCAAGGTCGAGGCGATCCCGACCGTCGCCGCGGCCGACGTGGAGCTGACCTTCGATCCGCCCTGGACTCACGCGATGATGTCGGACGTGGCCAAGCTCGAAACCGGCATGCTCTGAAGGGCGCCCCGAAAACCGTCGGTCCGACGGTTTTTCGAGTCGACGAGTCCGGCGCAGGTGTGGACTCGTCCGTGCGGCTCCAGCGCTTGCGCACGCGATCGCGAACGGCACGTGACCGTGCCGCGCGCACCTCGTCTGGGTGTTCTGAAACGTAGCGCGCACTCGATCGCGAGCGGCACGTCGAAGTATTTTTGGGTGTCCCGAAACGGCGGCACGTCGCGAAGTACTTGGGTGTCCCGAAACGGCGCCTGACGAAACGGCGCCCTGAGGCGTCGTCACGCCTGCGTCGCGTCCGCTTCGCGACGCGATCCGCGCCAGATCGACGTGGACGTGAACGCGTAGCGCAGCAGCCCCCAGAACAGCGGCAGATACAGTGCGACGACGATGGCGGTGCCGGCCAGGATGATCGGCAGGTCGTCGCCTGCGGTCCCGAGTTCGTTCCAGGATTCCAGGCACTCGCTGCCGAGCCAGGCTAGGTTCACGGCCAGGCAGGCGACCCACAGCAGCGGATGCAGCCACGCGCGGCGCAGGCGCCAGCCGACGATGCCGACCAGCCCGGCCGTCATCATCGCGAGCGTCAGCATTTTCACGACGCTGACGTAGGCGGCGCGCAGGCCGGTCAATCTGCCGACGAGGTCCAGCACGATGATCAGGCCGACGAAGCTGACATAGCCGAACCAGAGCACGTTCCAGACGCGGCCCCGGCGTTTTTCCGCGGCGGCGGATTTCCGCGTCATTGCGGACGTCGGCGCGCGCGGCGCCTGGGGATTGCGTGCGAACTCGTCGGCCGGAAAGTCCAGCTCCGCATCGACCTGCAGTTCCGCCGGCGCGGCGTCCGCGGCGAGCGCCGCTTCGGCAAGGATTCCGCGCCCGGCGAGTTCGGCCAGCGCGACCTCGCGCGCGAGCTCGGTCAGCGAGTGCGCGCGCAGCAGGCGCAGCAGCTCGGCGTCGACGAGATCGGCATAGCGCTGCTGCAGTGATTCCCGGGTGATTTCGGACATGTGGCGTCTTCCCCGGGGGCGCTGTGGCTGTAGTCAACGGAGCGCCGGCGGTGTTCCGAACAGCGGGCATGAGTTGCGCCGCCCTGCGTCGGAGTTCGGTCGCGCCCTGGTCGTTCTTCAGTGCCTGGGCGGTAACCCGATCCCCATTCGTGCCGTCCGGCCCGTTGCGCGTTCCAGGCTGTCGGAACCCGAGGTTCTGTGCGACGGCCTTTCAGCCCCGTGAACAGGAGGGCTTTGTGCGCCGGCGGCGAGGAACGTGATGCTGCTGGTTCCTTTGAGCTCGCCTGATCAAGCCCTCCCCTTCAAGGGGAGGGTATGGGGGGGGATGGGGTTGCTTGTTCCACCCATCGGCGCGGGATGCGCCTTTCCGAAAAATGGCCGCAGATGATGGCCCGGCGTCATGTGAGCGTGCTTTTTATTTGCGGGTTGGCGTGGGACGGCATCAAGAACGGGTATGCACGCGATGCCGTTGGCATCGCGTGGGTGTATTTCTCGCCGGTCGGTGCGGGGCGCGCCTCCCCGAAAAATGGCCGCACATGATGCCCTCGGCATCATGTGGGCGTTTTTTTTTTGCGGGCCGGCGTGAGTCGGCATCAAGAACGGGTATGCACGCGATGCCGTTGGCATCGCGCAGGTGTGTTTTTCGCCGGTCGGCGCCGTTGGCATCGCGCAGGTGTGTTTTTCGCCGGTCGGCGCGGGACGCGCCTCCCCGAAAAATGGCCGCACGTGATGCCCCCGGCATCACGTGAGCGCGGCCATTTTTCACCACAGTGGTCTCGCGAAATCGAATTCGGGGGTGCCGGAGGGGCGGGCAAACGCGGGGCCCAGGCCGTAGTCGACGCCCAGGCGCAGCAGCAGGTGAGCGCGGTTGATCGAGTCGACTTCGGGAGCGATGACGGCGCAGCCGGCTGCGTGGGCCTTGCGCACGAGCGCGAGCAGGGTGTCGCTGATCGACTTGGCCGTGCCGAGTTCGGCGACGAGGCCGGCGGACAGGCGCACGAAGTCGATGGTCAGGTTCTTCAGCGCGTGCACGGCGGCCCAGTCGCGGCCGAAGTCGACGAGGCACACGCGCACGCCGCTCTGGTGCAGGAATTTCAGCCGTTCGGCGGCGCGTGCGCCGGCGTCGATGAGTTCGGAGCAGGGCAGTTCCAGGGTCAGCCCGGTGCCGGACAGATGACGTTCCTTGAGCTCGCGCGCGAGCCAGTACGGAATGTCCGGATCGAGCAGGGTGGAGACCGACTGCGGCACGAACAGGCGCAGCTGGCGGCCACGCTTGAGCTGTTCCTCGCGCACGCTCAGCGAGCGTTCGAGCAGCCAGCGGTCGAGCGTCGCGAGCTGGTTGCATTCGGCGGCGACTGGCGCGAGATCGGCATAGGCGACCGCGACGCCGGTCTGGGTCGTGCTCTTGACCTTGAAGCTCAGCTCGAACTGTCCGCTGAGCTTGCCGGTCAGCGGCACGATGGGCTGGAAGTCGAACTGGGTCTGCTCCGGCGTCAGCGGCCGGCTCAGCACCGCGCGCACGGCCAGCAGCGGGTCCGACGGCAGCAGTGCGGCTTCCTTGGCCTCGAACCAGAGCACGCGGTTGCCGCCCAGATGCGCCGCGGCGATCTGCGCGGCCTCGGCATTCGTGACGACCTCGTCGACGTTGGCGTGCTCGCCGCCGAGCAGCGCCATGCCGACGCTCGCGGTCAGCGCATGGCTCTGGCCCTGGTAGATGAACGGCTGGCCGGCCAGGGCGAAGCGCAGGCGTTCGGCGACGCCGGTGATGTCGCTGCGCGAGCGGCGCCGCAGCAGCACGAAATAGTGGAAATCGTTGTACTGCGCCGGCAGGTCGAGATCGTCGAGCTGGCTGCGCAGCAGGTTGCCGACGTGGGCGTCGATCGCGGCGAGTCCGGCCAGACCTATGCGCTCGCGCAGCTCGCCGGCGCGGTCCAGCGCGATCGTCAGCAATGCGGCGGAACGGTCGCCGAGCGCGCTGCCGAGTTTTTCGATGAGCACGTTGCGCGAGAACAGGCCCGTGCGCGTGTCGCGGCCGTCGGGATTGCCGATGATCTCGCGCAGCCAGTGCGCGCGGCGCACGCGCGAGGTCACCGCGCTGAGCAGATGACGCGTCTTCAGCGGCTTGACGAGGAATTCGTCGCCGCCGGCGGCGATCGCGTCGAAGCGCAGGTTCACCGACGCCGCGTCGGCGGCCAGGATGATCGGCATGGCCGCGTATTCGGGCTGCTGCCGGATCATCTGCGTGAGATCGATGCCGCCGACGTCGGGCAGGTTGCAGTCGAGCACGACGACGTCGGGGCGGAATTCGGCCAGCGCGCTCAAGGTGCCCTGGCCGTTGCCGACGATGCGCGCGGTCATGCCGCGTTCGGCCAGTGCGCGTGCCGCGTCGACGGCATTGTGCCGGTCCGGCGCGACGAGCAGCACGCGCCAGGCCGGCGCGTCGTTGTGCGCGAGCAGTTCGTCGAGCTTGGCCAGCACGCGCAGGCTGTCGACCGGGGCCTGGAAGAATCCGGCTGCGCCGGCGCGCATCGCGAGCAGGCGATGGCCGAGGTCGGCGTCGGGCGATACGACGATGAGGCTGGGCAGGGCCTCGCCTTCGGCGGCGAGCTTGTCGTAGATCGCGCGCACGCGGCCGTAGATGCGCAGCTTGCGCGCATCGAGGATCAGCGCGCCGGGAACGGCGTTCTCGAGGAAGGTCAGCAGGTCTTCGGGCTGTGTCGTGGCGCGCGTGTCGAAGCCGCGCTCGCGCAGTGCGCTGAGCAGGCCCGGCGCGACGCTGTCGTCGATGCCGTGCAGCGCGATCGTGCGCGGCAGCCGCATCAGCGAGTCGCCGCTGGTCCAGGTCGCAGGCGCCGGTGCTTCGGCGGCAGCCGCTTCGCCGGCCGGCGGGGCGGGCGCGTGGACCGGTGTTTCGGCGGCAGCCGGCGGTCCGCGGTCGGGCGCTGCGGGCGCGGACTCCGACGCTGCGGCGACGGGCGCCGCGGCCTGCAGCGGCGTCGGCGCCGCGGCCTGCGTCCGCACCACCGGAATCTCGGCGCTGACGCGCGCGCTGGGCAAGGTATGCACGGCCGCCTTGGCGGTGGCCGACAGGTCGGTCAGGTCGGCGCCGAGCGCTTCGACCATTTGCGCCAGGCGCTGCAGATCGCGCGCATTGGGCACCAGCGTGTCGTCGATGAAGGAGCACAGATAGGCGGCAAGTTCGAGGGCGTCGCCGTTGAGCCGGTCCAGGCCCAGGCGTTCGCTGGTATCGGCGATCTGGTCGAGCTCGTCGCCGAGCTGGCGCGCGGCATTGCGATCCCAGCCGCCCTGGGCCAGTGGCTGCCAGCGGCGGACCAGGGCGAGGCAGCGCTGGCGCAGCTCGTCGCGCGCGGCGCCGTCGGTGCGGATGCTGCCCTGATTGCTCATGGGGCTGTCCCTTGCGAGCCGTCGAACGCAACGACCGCCGACGGCATGCATGCCGCAGTGGCCTTCGCTCCGGTGACCGGCTCAGCCATCCGATTGCCCTGTTTCATTCCTGCTGGCGTGCCCCCTGCAGCGCCATGGGGCGCAGCATGCAGTGTGCGAATGCGGCCTTGCGTGCGGGCAATCACAGTTTGGTCCATGGGCGATGCGGGTGGCGCTGGGCGTAATAACGCAATTTGGATGCCGAACTCGTCATCGGCATGACCTGGTTGACCGGGGTGTCGGTGCCGGCCAATCTGCTGCCGCCGGGCCGGTCGGTCATGTGGACTGTCGGCAGTGTGGAGAAATCGACAATGCGCAAGTATCTGCCTTTGATCCTGCTGCTGCTGTTCGTGCTGGCGACCGTCTGGCAGTGCCTGTTCTGGGCCGGTGCCGCGAGCCTGCCCGGGATCGGCTCCAGCGTGCGCCGTTCGGCCATGCGCGAAGCGCCGCTCGTGGCGACGTATACGTTCGGCGGCGAATTGCTCGGCAAGGTGGCGCCGGCGCTCGGCGATGTCGGCCGCAGCTGGGCCGAAGTCGCGCTGCGCCCGGCCGCCGAACGGCTCGAAGCCGATCCTGGCGTCGCGATGGATTTCATTTTCGGCGAGTCCCTGAATGCCACGCAGCGCACGGCCACGCGCGGTGTCTATTTGCCGCCGGTATTGCTGCTGTTGGCCCTTGTGGCCTGGCTGCGCCGTCCACGCCAGGTGCGCATGATGGGCAGCCGCCGCCGCTGAAACGCCTACCGGTCGAGCCCGCCTGCATTTGCAGCGGGCGTGCCGATGCGGCCCGGATCTGTCCGGCGACGGAGCGTTTTCGTCGAATCTCCTGCTGTGGTGCGGTCCGGCGCGGGTCCGGCTGCGCCGTGCCGTCGCCTCCCCGTCCTGCCGCATTTGCGCAACTCGCGCCCAAGCGCGTCCCGAAACGGTAATCGGTCACTATTCGAAAGCTGTCGCGAAAACGTCGCTTTCTGACAAATTGGGTCACTTTTCCGGGGATGTGACGAATGGCCTACAGGCCAGCAGCCATGCGGTCTGCAGACACATCCGAAGTGTTTCGTAATCTCCTTAATTTGTCCGGACACATATGTTGCGATGCATCAGAAATCGTGATGGATCAAACACTTAGCGGTCGTTTTTGGTTGACGAGTGGTTACAGCCGCTGTAGCTTGCGCCGCGTTTTCGGAACCGGGGGGTTTCGGATGCACGCTCGCAAGGACCGCCAGGCGGCGCCTGCCCAGGCGTCGAGGTCCATCAGCACAGTCGACAACCGTGGCTGCCGCCAAGGCGGCGGTCGCGGCGGGAAGTGCGTGGCGAGCGAACGGGAGCGATTACGGGGCTGATCTACAGCCGTTCATTCCTAAATCCGGTGGGGGTTCAATCGTGAAAGTAGCTTCGCAACGCGGTATTCGTCGTAGCGCGCTGGCGCTGGCTCTGCTCGGCGCAGTCGTCTCGGCGCAGGCCGCGGGCATCACTGCAGCCGATCGCGCAGCCAATGCAGATCGGGTCAATTTCGCCGTCGCGGCGCCGGGCGAGAAGATCGACAGCTTCATCGTCTACTACAACGGCCAGGACGCCACCCTCGAACGCAGCCCGTCGGCGTCGGCGCAGGCCCTCAGCCTGGCGACGCAGGACGCGGAGCGCGTCGGCAAGAGCCTGGGCCTGACCATGAGCGTCGAGCGCGAGCTCGCCACCGGCGGCATCCTGATCCGCGCCGCCTCGACCAGCGACCGGCGTGGCGTGATCGACTCCGACAGCGTGATGGTCGAGCTGGCGAAGAATCCGAGCGTCAGCAAGGTCGAGCCGAACAAGCGCGTGCACGCGCTGCTCGTGCCGAACGACACGCGCTACAGCGAACAGTGGGGCTACTTCAACGCGACCGGCGGCATGAACGTGCAGTCGGCCTGGGACGTGTCCACCGGCAGCGGCGTCGTGGTCGCCGTGATCGACACCGGCATCACCCCGCACAGCGATCTGGCCGGCCAGACCGTCGCCGGCTACGACTTCATCTCCGACGCCGCCACCGCGCGCGACGGCAACGGCCGCGACTCCAATCCGAACGACGAAGGCGACTGGTTCAGCGCCGCCGACTGCGGCGTGTCGTACTCGTCGAACTCCAGCTGGCACGGCACGCACGTGGCCGGCACGATCGCCGCGCTCACCAACAACAGCAAGGGCGTGGCCGGCGTGGCGTTCAACGCCAAGGTGCAGCCGGTGCGCGTGCTCGGCAAGTGCGGCGGCTCCATCGCCGACATCGCCGATGCGATCGTCTGGTCCTCGGGCGGCACCGTTTCCGGCGTGCCCGCCAATGCGACCCCGGCCAAGGTCATCAACCTGAGTCTGGGCGGCCAGGGCGCCTGCTCCACGACCGAACAGAACGCGATCAACTCGGCGCGCTCGCGCGGCACCGTGCTCGCGATCGCGGCCGGCAACAGCAATGCGAACGTCTCGGGCTTCGATCCGGGCAACTGCGCCGGCATCATCTCGATCGCTGCGACGACCAAGGCCGGCAGCCGCGCGAGCTACTCCAACTACGGCGCGCTGATCGACGTCTCGGCGCCGGGCGGCGACGGCAGCGGCGGCGCGGGCGACATCCTGTCGACGCTCAATGCCGGCACGACCACGCAGGGCGCGGAAAGCTATGCGCTCTACGCCGGCACCTCGATGGCGACGCCGCACGTGGCCGGCCTGGCCGCGCTGATGCTGTCGAAGAATCCGTCGCTGACGCCCGACCAGGTCGAGACGCTGATCAAGAACAACGCCAAGCCGCTGCCGGGCACCTGCTCCGGCGGCTGCGGCACCGGCATCATCGACGCGGCCAAGACCCTGGCGGCCGTGACCGGTGGCGGCGGCAACGTCGCGCCGACGGCGAACTTCAGCGTGACGACCAGCGGCCTGACCGCGACGTTCACCGACAGCTCCACCGACAGCGACGGCACCATCGCGTCGCGCAGCTGGAACTTCGGCGACGGCACGACCTCGACGGCGACCAGCCCGAGCAAGACCTACTCGGCGGCCGGCACCTACACGGTCACCCTGACCGTGACCGACAACGGCGGCGCGACGAACACCAAGACCAGCTCGGTCACGGTGTCCTCGGGCGGCGGTGGCGGCGGCACGGTGCTCGACAACGGCGTGGCCAAGACCGGCCTGTCCGGCGCGGCGAGCTCGGAGACCACCTACACGATGGTTGTTCCGGCCGGCGCGACGAACCTGAAGTTCGTCATGGCTGGCGGCACCGGCGATGCGGACATGTACGTGAAGTTCGGTTCGGCGCCGACCACGACCACCTACGACTGCCGTCCGTACCTGTCGGGCAACAACGAGACCTGCACGATTGCGACGGCGCAGGCCGGCACGTACTACGTCAAGCTGCGCGGCTACAGCGCGTATTCGGGCGTCAGCCTGACCGGCAGCTACACGGCCGGCGGCGGTGGCGGCAGCGGCGGTCCGTTCACCAACACGACCGACTACAACATCCCGGATGCGGGCACGGTCAGCAGCCCGATCACGGTCAGCGGCCAGAGCGGCAACGGTTCGACCACGACCACGGTGTCGGTCAACATCGTCCACACCTATCGCGGCGACCTGCAGATCGACCTGATCGCGCCGAACGGCACGAGCACGCGTCTGAAGAGCTCCAGCTCCAGCGACAGCGCCGACAACGTGATCGCGACCTACAGCGTCAACACCTCGGGCTCGCCGCGCAACGGCACCTGGCAGCTCAAGGTCACCGACGTGTACTCGGGCGACACCGGCTACATCAACCAGTGGTCGATCCAGTTCTGATCGCAATTACGAGTAGATGACTTCGGCGCCCGGCATCTGCCGGCGCCGAACCATCGGCGGGAGTGCCGATGGCCGCGCAAGGAAGCGCGACGGGACGCATCGTCGCTGCGGCACGTCCGCGGCGGCGGTTCCGGGTCCGGCCGGCGCAGCAGGCGCCTGCCCTTTTTTCCGGGTGCGCGGCGCGATATGCCGCAGCCCACCGTACCGCGCCGGCAGCCCAGGCTGCGCGCGCAACCATCCTCGGAGGGGAGGAGCCCGGTACCCACGCAGCGATCCTGCGTGCCGTTCCGGTTCGGCGTGGTTCGTTACGGCCACCGCCTTGAATGTCGCCGGTGCACGGACCGGCGACAGTAACGGGAGACCCCCTGTTCGCTGCGCGGACAGGGGTTTCTTCATTTCCGGGGCGCGAGGGTTCCGGGGGCGAACTCAGCCCGCTTCGAACCGGTTCGCCGCGCGGTTCTTGCGCACGTGGCGCGGATCCCAGACGCGGCCGTTCATGGCGACGTAGACGCCGTCGGGCAGGGTCTGCAGCGCGCCGACCGCGCAGCCGATGTTGAACACCGCGTCGGAGCCCTGGAAACGCGCCGGATTCAGCGCGCCGGTCAGCACGATGACCTTGTCCGGAATGTCCAGCAGGATCTGTGCGGTCTCGACCATCGTGTCGGTGCCGTGGGTCACGAGCACATGGCGATGCGGCTGCTGGGCGATCGTGCGCCGGATCAGCTCGCGGTCGTCGGCGGTGATGTGCAGGCTGTCCTTGCGCAGGATCGGGATCACGTCGAACGTGAACGCGACGCCGAGCTGGCTCAGGATGTCGCCGATGTACGGCGCGCCGATCTGATATTCCGACTTGTCGTCGAAATAGATCTTGTCGATGGTGCCGCCCGTGGTGACGATGGTCAGATGCTGCATGGGAATCCTTGGCGCAACGGAAAGGCGGGGCGGAATTATGCCTCGTGCGGCAGGCCCCACCGATAGCCTGCGGGCATGTAGCCGTACGGCATATCGCCGCCGCGCAGGCGCGCGGACGCTTCAGGCTGCCGGTGGATCGGCGAGCGCCAGGCAGCCGGCCGGCACCGGACCGGCCAGCCAGACGCCGTTGTCGGCGCAATAGAAGCGCACACCCGCCGTCAGCGCCGCGGCCGTGTCGACGCGCAGTACGACGGGGCGGCCGTGACGACGGCCCACTTCGGTCGCGGTTGCCGTATCGGCCGACAGATGCACGTGATTGCGGCTCTGCGGCTTGAGGCCCTGCTGCAGGATCGCATCGAGAAAGCGGCGTGCCGTGCCGTGGTACAGCAGCGCCGGGGGCGTCGCTTCGGCGACCGCGAGATCCACCGCGACGGAATGACCTTGCGCGGCACGCAGGCGCAGACCGTCGTCGCTGAGGCTGAAGCGGCGTTTGTCGTTGAGGGCGATGACGGTGTCGAGGTCGGCACGCTCCATCGGCCGTCCCGCGGCGGCGGCCTTGCTCAGCAGCGTGGCGATGTCGGTCCAGCCATTCGCGTCGAGCTCCAGGCCGATCGCGGCGGGATCGTGGCGCAACACGAGGCTCAGGAACTTGCTGAGCCTAGCCAGGTGTTCGGCTAGTCGATCGTTCATGCGGTGCGCATTCTGCGTGCGCCGCGCGTCATGTGGCGTCGCGCGCGAGCAACAGGTCGTCCTCGAGCGAGCCGGCCTCGTCGCGGGCAGCCTGCAGGCCGGCGACGAAGCGGCGCGCGGCCGCGGCGGGGCGCGGGTCGCCGTCGTGGCCGGACGACCATTGCGCCTGGCGCAGCAGCAGCGCGCCGGCGAAACAGCGCGCCAGATCGAAGGCGAGCGTGCGTGCGGCGGCTTCCAGGCGCAGCGGTTCGGCGCCGAGCACGGCCAGGCGTGCGAGCAGTTCCTGCGCGCGCGTGCGCAGCACGCCGCAGGCCGTCTGCAGCGAGGTCGCCTGCACATCCTGCAGCAACGCCGCGAATGCGCCGTGCCAGGCGCTCAGCGCGGCCGGATTGCGCAGCACGCGCAGCACGTCGAGCGCGAGCACGTTGGTCGTGCCTTCCCAGATCGGCAGCACCTGTGCATCGCGCAGCAACTGCGGCAGGCCGCCATCCTCGATATAGCCGGCGCCGCCGAGGCATTCGACGGCTTCGGAGCAGATCGCGACCGCGAGCTTGCCGGTCCACAGCTTGGCCAGCGGAGTCAGCAGGCGCAGCAGCACGGCTGCGGATTCGTCGGCCTTGCCGTGCTGGGCGCGGCCGAGCAGTTCGACCACGTGGAAGGTCAGCTGGAAGGCGGCCTCGAAATCGGCCTGCAGCGCGGCCAGGGTGGTCCGGTGCAGCGGATGTTCGATCAGCAGCCGGCCGAAGGCGCGGCGCTTGAATGCGTAGTCGCGTGCGAGCGCGATGGCCCGGCGCATGGTCGCGATCGCGCAGACCGCGTTCCAGCTGCGCGTCACGTTGAGCATCGGCGCTATCGTGCGCACGCCGTGGCCGAGGCCGGCGACCGGCTCGGCCGGCGTGCCGAGCAGTTCGGTCTCGGCGCTGGGCAGTTCGCGCGTGCCGAGCTTCGGCTTCAGCCGGTTGACGGCCAGATCGCGCCAGCGTCCCTGCGCGTCGCGCGGCTCCAGATAGAACAGGGTCAGCGCATCGGCGCCGTCGCCGGCGCCGGCAGGGCGTGCGAGCGCGAGCGCCGTATCGGCCTGCACGGCCGAGGTGAACCATTTGCGCCCGTACAGCCGCCAACATCCGTCGCTGTCCTGGCGCGCCTGTGTTTCGCTGTGACCGACGTCGGAGCCGCCGGGTGTCTCGGTCATCCATTGGCCCGAGATCCAGAACGTCGCCGGATCGCGGCTCAGATAGCGCGGCCAGGCGCGCGCGAGCAGATCGGCATTGCCGGCGGCCTTCAGGCAGGTCGCCGCGCCGTCGGTCATCGCCAGCGGGCAGGTGAAGAACGCGCTCGCGACGTGATGCAGATAGACCAGCGCGAACTGATGAATGCGGCCGTGCTCGGCATAAGTCTGTTCGTGACCGGCTGCGACCAGGCCGTAGCGCGCGGCGATTTCGCGCGACTCCTGCCAGGTCGGCGTCAGCTCGATGCGGTCGATGCGGCGGCCCTGCGAATCCCAGTGCGTCAGCACGGGTTCGCACGCGCTGCGTTCGCGTTCGCGCTGCCAGGCCGCGGCCGCCTGCGCGCCGAGGGCGGCGAGCTCCGGCGTGATCGCGTCCCGCATGGCTGCCGGCAGGCGCTGGGCGAGCAGGCCGCGCAGCACGCGGTCGTCGTGGAACTGGTTGCCGAGTTCGGCGGCACTCTGGATGAACGTCATGATGCCCTCCGCTGCCTCAATGCCGCGGCGTGCGCTTGTAGCCGCGCGCGCCCCAGCCTAGCGCTGCGATCAGTACCACGCACAGGACGATCTCGACCACGGCGAAGCCGCGCGCGCGCGGCTCGCCCCAGGCGGCCACGACGCCGTGGCAGAAATAGAACAGACCGAGCATGCCGACCCACAGCAGCGCTCGCCCGAGGCTGCGGCGCAGCGCGAACAGCGGCAGCAACAGCGGTCCTACGGTCAGGCCCAGCGCAAGCAGCACCGAACCGTTCAGCGGCGGCGCCAGCCAGCCGTGCCAGAGCAGGTGCAGCAGGATCAGCGCGCCCCAGCAGATCAGACCGAGCAGGCGCGGGTTCACGGATTCGCTCCGAGGCGCCGCGCGATGCCGGCGACGCGGCGGCCGAGCGCGCGGGCAAGCTCGCGTTCGGTCTCGCTGATCGGCCGCGCGCCGTCGCTGCCGGCGACGTGGCTGGCGCCGTACGGCGTGCCGCCTTCGCGCGTGGCCGACAGGCCGCGCTCGGTGAACGGCAGGCCGACGATCAGCATGCCGTGGTGCAGCAGCGGCAGCTGCATCGACAGCAGGGTGGACTCCTGGCCGCCGTGCTGGGTGCCGGTCGAGGTGAATGCCGCCGCCGGCTTGCCGACCAGGCTGCCCGAGGCCCATTCGGCGCTGGTGCCGTCGAGGAAATACTTCAGCGGTGCGGCCATGTTGCCGAAGCGCGTCGGGCTGCCGAGGATCAGGCCGGCGCAGTCGCGCAGATCGTCGCGGCTCGCATACGGTGCGCCCTCGTCGGGCTCCGGCGGCGCCGCGGCCTCGGTGACCGGCGCCACCGGCGGCACCTGGCGCAGGCGGGCGCGCATGCCCTCGACTTCCTCGACGCCGCGCGCGACGTGGCGGGCGAGCTGGGCCGTGGCGCCGTGGCGGCTGTAATAGACGATCAGGATTTCACTCATCGGCGGTCGTGCAAGGGAGTCGGTCCGGGGCGTGCCGGCGCAGGCGCGGCCCGGCCGTCGTGACGCGGCGCGCCGTGCCCGGCCCGCGGTTACAGGGGGCAAACGGGGTGCAGGTTATCATCGCCGCACCCGGCCCCGCGCCGTCAGGAACCGTCACAGGCATGAGGAAGGAACCCGATTCGCCGCCGACCGCTGCCGCCCGCCTGCGGGCGCTGCTGTACACGCGGATCAGCAGTGATCGCGCGCGCGCGTTCGCGCTGTTCCTCTGGCTGCGGTTCCGCGACGACCGCTGCCCGCAGTCGGCCGGCGCGCTCGCCTTCACGACGCTGATCTCGCTGGTTCCGCTGACCGCGGCGATTCTCGGCGTGCTGTCCTCGTTCCCGGTGTTCGCGCGCTGGCAGGCCGACCTGACCAATTTCGTGTTCGACAACTTCGTGCCGGCGGCCGGCCGCACGGTGCAGGCCTATCTGACCGAGTTCGCCAACAACGCGAGCCAGGCCACCGCGATCGGCGTCGTCGTGCTGCTGATCAGTGCGGTGTCGCTGATGATGAGCATCGAGGATGCGTTCAACCGCATCTGGCGCGTCGCCACGGCGCGCGCGGCCGCCTCGCGCTTCCTGATGTACTGGACCGCGCTGTCGTTCGGCCCGCTGCTGCTGGTCACCGCATTGGCGCTGAGTTCCTACCTGTTCGCGCTGCCGCTGGTCGCCGGTTACGAGGCCCAGCTCGGCATCAAGGCGCGCGTGCTCAACCTGCTGCCGTTCCTGATCGTCTGGGTGTCGCTGATCGGCAGCTATCTGGTGATCCCGAACCGCACCGTCCGCCTGCGCGACGCGGCCATCGGCGCGCTGCTCGCGGCCGTGCTGTTCGAGGCGGCCAAGCGCGGCTTCGCGCTGTACCTGGGCACCCTGACCTCGTACGAGAAGGTCTACGGCGCGCTTGCGGTGATTCCGGTGTTCATGCTCTGGATCTACCTGTCCTGGCTGGTCGTGCTGCTCGGCGCCTCGGTCTGTGCGGCGATCAGCGCGTTCGAATACCGCGGCCGGCACGAATGCCTGGCGCCGGGCCACGAGTTCGTCGGCCTGCTGCGCGTGGTCAGCCATTTCGTCGATGCGCAGCGCGCCGGCCAGGGCCTGCACAGCGAAGCCCTGCGCGAACGCGAGCGTTTCCTGACCGACGACCTGCTGCAGCGCTATCTCGCGGACCTGCATGCGGCCGGCATGGTCCGGCGCACCGAGTTCGGCGAATGGGTGCTGGTGCGCAGCCTCGATGCGGTCACCCTGTTCGATCTCTACGAATGCGGCCTGTACCGGCTGCCGCTGACGGTGGCGCCGGCCGAAACCGCGCGCTGCCCGCTGCCGTCGGAACTCGCGCGCCTGATCGGCGACGTCGCCGGCGGCCTGCAGGCCGCACTCGACGTGCGCCTCAGCGAAATCTTCCCCCCGCCGTCCCGGTCTGCGGTGACGGTTTCCGAAATTGCGGAGCATTCATGAAGACCCTGTTCGCCTCACTCGTCCTCGCCATCGCCGCCGCGCTGCCGGCGGCGGCGGCCGACCCACCCGCCAGGCTCGAACTCAGCATCAAGACCCTGGACGGCAAGACCTTCGACCTCGCCGAGCACAAAGGCCGCTGGGTGATCCTGAATTTCTGGGCGACCTGGTGTTCGCCGTGCATCAAGGAACTGCCCGAACTGTCGCGCTTCGTCGCGGCGCACAAGAACGTGCGCGCGATCGGGCTGGCCTACGAGGACACCGAGGTCGCGGAGATCAAGGCCTTTCTCGCCAAGCACCCGGTCAGCTTCCCGATCGCCCAGGTCGACACCTTCGATCCGCCCAAGTCGCTGGAAACGCCGCGCGGCCTGCCGACGACCTATCTCGTCGCGCCCGACGGCAGCATCGCCAAGAAATTCATGGGGCCGATCGACGAGACCATGCTGCGCGACGCCATGGGCATCAAGGACTGACATGCCGGCCGCGCGCTTCTTCGTCGCCGGACGCGTGCAGGGCGTGTTCTTCCGCGCCTCGACGCGCACCGAGGCGCTGCGCCTGCGTCTGGCCGGCTATGCGAACAACCTCGCCGACGGCTGCGTGGAGGTCTATGCCGAAGGCGACGTCGCCGCGATCGAGGCGCTCGCCCTGTGGCTGCGACGGGGGCCGCCGCTCGCGCGCGTCAGCGAGGTGCGCCGCGAAGCGGCCGAAGCCGAAGGCCGCGACGGTTTCGTGACCGGGTAATCCGATGGACTCGCCCTCTCGTTTTTGCCGGGTCGAGTTATCTCACCATCGCCGGCGCTTTGGCGCCTCGGCGAGGGGGCGAGTCCACCCGATTACGCCGCTACCAGTGGCTTTCCACCCAGCGCGACGGGTCGGCGACCTGCTCGCGGCGGGGCTCGCGCTTGAGCTTGGGTAGTTTCAGCGGCTTTTCCGGTACCTTGCGGTCGGGCAGCCAGTGGAGCAGGTGGCGGATCAGGTTCAGCCGGCCAGTGCGCTGGTCGTTGAAATCGACGAGGAACCACGGCGCGTTCGGCGCATGCGTCGCGGCGATCATCGCGTCGCGGGCCTTGCCGTAGTCGGCGTATTTCTCGCGTGCGGCGATGTCGATCGGCGAGATCTTCCAGCGCTTGAGCGGGTCCGCCGCGCGTTCGGCGAAGCGTTCCTCCTGCTGCGCCTGGTCGACGGCCAGCCAGTATTTGACGAGCAGGGTGCCCGAGTCGCTCAGCAGACGCTCGAAGGCCGGGGTCTGTTCGAGGAACTGGCGGTATTCCGCATCGCTGCAGAACCCCATGACCTTCTCGACGCCGGCGCGGTTGTACCAGCTGCGGTCGAACAGGGTGATTTCGCCCGCGCTGGGCAGGTGTTCGACATAGCGCTGGAAATACCACTGGCCGCGTTCCTGCTCGCTGGGCTTGGACAACGCGACGATGCGATAGCCGCGCGTGTTCAGCTGCTGGGAGATCGCCTTGATCACGCCGCCTTTGCCGGCCGCGTCGCGGCCTTCGAACAGCACGACGAGCCGCTTGCCTTCTTGCATGATCCAGCGCTGCGCGTCGACGAGTTCGCGCTGCAGCGGCTCGAGGGCGGCTTCGTAGTCCTTGCGCTTCATCTCGCCCATGGTGCGGCTCCCGGTCGTGTGGACGGCGGCGGTATCGGCAACCGATGCGGCACGGGCTATTCGCGCAGCCGCGGCATCAGTCCGGCGAGATTGCACGGTCTGGTGCGCGCGTCGAGCTGGGCGCCGATGAGTTTTTCCCAGGCGGTGCGGCAGGCCGAGGTCGAGCCCGGCAGGCAGAACACGAAGGAGTTGTTGGCCAGTCCGGCGAACGCGCGCGACTGCATCGTCGAGGTGCCGATCTCGGCATAGCTGACGGCGCGGAAGGTCTCGCCGAAGCCCGGCATGATCTTGTCGAGCAGCGGTTCCACGGCTTCCGGCGTCGTGTCGCGGCCGGTGAAGCCGGTGCCGCCGGTGATCAGCACGCCATGCACGCGCTCGTCGGCGATCCAGTTCGCGACGATGGCGCGGATGCGGTACTTGTCGTCCCGGGTCAGCACGCGCTCGTGCAGCACATGGCCGGCTTCGGTCAGGGCGCCGGCGAGATAGTCGCCGGAGGTGTCGTCGGCCGCGGCGCGCGTGTCGGAAACGGTCAGCACGCAGAGCGTCAGCGGGCGGAAATCAGGTTGGGCAGGCATGCGCGAAAGCTAACCCAGCTGCCCCGGCCGCGCCAGCAGGGGCGGCCGCAAGGCGGCGGTCGTGGCCGGAATCGTCGGAATCGCGGCATCGCCCGCCGCCGCCGGAAACGGCATGCTTGCCGCATGACGACAGCCCCGCGATCGCGCCGGATCGGCTTCATCGTGTTTCCGGCCTTCAATGCGCTCGACCTCAGCGGGCCGCTGGAAGTGTTCTCGATCGCGAACGAGCTCGTGCACGAGCGCGAGCCCGGCCGGCGGCCGCCGTATGCGACCGTCGTGCTCGGAACCGCGGCGCGCGCGATGCGCGCCGAATCGGGGCTGGAGGTCATGCCGCATACGACCCTTTCGGACGCGCCGGCGCTGGATACCCTGATCGTTCCCGGTGGCCACGGTCTGCGCCGCCCGCGCACGTTCGGCACGGTATCGCACTGGGTGCAGCGTCAGGCGCCGCGGCTGCGCCGCATCGCCTCGGTCTGCACCGGCGCCTACGCGCTGGCCGAGGCCGGACTGCTCGACGGCTGCCGCGTGACCACGCACTGGCGCCATATCCAGGCGCTCGCGGCGCGCTATCCGCGCCTGACCGTCGAGGCGGACGCGATTTTCCTGCGTGCCGGCAACCGCTATACCTCGGCCGGCATCAGCGCCGGCATTGATCTCGCACTGGCACTGGTCGCCGAGGACGAAGGGCCTGCGCTGTCGCTGGAAATCGCGCGCGAACTCGTGATTCACGTCAAACGCGACGGCGACCAGAAACAGCGTTCGGCGCCGCTGACTTTTCAGATCCAGGCCGGCGATCGCCTCGGCGAACTCGCCGCCTGGGCGCTGCGCAATCTCGACGGCGATCTTTCGGCCGAGCAGCTCGCGCAGCGCTGCCATCTGAGCGTGCGCCAGCTCAGCCGCCGCTTCCGCGAGGCGTTCGGCCTCGCACCGGCCCAGTACATCGAGCAGCTGCGCATCACCGAGGCCTGCGCGCGCCTGGGCGGCAGCCGCGCGAGCATCGCCCGCGTCGCGGCGGCCGTGGGCTTTCGCAGCGCCGACGTGTTCCGCCGCGCCTTCCTGCGCCAGTTCGGCCTGTCCCCGCGCGAATACCGCGCGCGGCTCGAACGCGAACGCCGCTGTACCACCGACCGGAGACTCCAGTGATGCGTCGCCTGCTGCTGTCCTGCTGCCTGCTGGCATTCGCCGGCCTTGCCTTGGCCCAGTCCGATGCGCGGTTCGCCGCGCTGGAGCGCAATGCGACGGCGGCGATCGACGCCGGCCGCTCGCCGTCGCTGGCCGTCGCGGTCGTCGCCGACGGCCGCATCGTCTACGAACGCGCCTTCGGCTACGCCGACGTGGCGGCCCGGCGCGCGGCGACCGTCGATACGGCGTATGCACTGGCGTCGGCGACCAAGCCGATCACCGCGACCGCGGTGCTGCAGCTGGCCGAACGCGGCCGCCTCGATCTCGATGCGCCCGCCTCGCGCTATCTGGGCCCGCTGAAACTGCACTCGCTGGCGCGGCGAGGCGCGGCACCGAGCGTGAGCCAGCTGCTGGCCCATACCGCCGGGCTGCCGACCTATGCGCAGCTGTACTACGGCGAGGACATCGCGACCGCGCCGACGTTCGCGCGCAGCGTCGCACGCTACGGCGTGCTGGTTCAGCCGCCGGGCCGGATCGCGGAGTATTCCAATCTCGGCTACGGCCTGCTCGGGGCGATCGTCGAGCGGCGCAGCGGCATGGCCTTCGGCGACTATCTCCGACGCGAAGTCTTTGCACCGCTGGGAATGGACCATGCGTTCGTCGGTTCTCCGGCGGCGCCCGATGCCGACCTCGCCGTCGCCTATGACGCGCAGGACCGGCCGCTGCCGCCGCTCTACAACGACACCCCCGGCGCCGGCAACGTGCATGCGAGCGCGCGTGATCTGATCCGCTTCGCGCGCTTCCATCTCGATCCCGGATCGGCCGAGTCGGTGCTCGGCGCCGCCGGCGTGCAGCGCATGCAGCGCAACGCCGATCCCGGCGCGCTGCAGCACTACTACGGCAGCAGCTACTACGGTCTGGGCTGGTACGTCCGCGACGACGACGGCGGCGAGCGCGTGGTCTGGCACGAGGGCGGCATGCCCGGAGCCAGCACCATCATCAAGCTGCTGCCGGCGCGCGGCATCGGCGTCGTCGTGCTGGCGAACAAGACCGAGATCAATGATCTCACCCAGGCCTTGGCCGACGAAGCGCTGCGCGCGCTGGTACCGGGCTATGCGCCGGCTGCGCTGGACCCGACCGCGAACTATTCGCCGTATACGGCGCAGACGACGTTTCTCGGCGGCTGGCAAGGCGAGGTCCACGTCAGCGGCCGCCGCCTGCAGTGCCGTCTGGATTTCGGCGACGACGGCACGGTGCGGATCGAATACGCCGGTGCGCAGGGCAAGCCGGTGAGCGCGGTGTTCAAAGGCATCGTCTACGGCGATTCCTTCGTCGGCGCCGCGCAACTGCAATTGCCGCTGGCCGGACAGCGCGGCGCCGCTGCGCCGCTGCTGCTGGTCAAGCTGCTGCGCAGCGGCGGCGTGCTGCAGGGCGCGCTGGTCGCCTATGCAGCGCCTGCGCGGCTGGACTACCTGCTGCCGTTCTACGCGCGCTTCACACGGCGGGTCAGCGCGCCGCGCTGAGCGAGGCCTGACGCGCGGCCTTGCGCGCCGCCTTGCGCTCGCGCCGGCGCTGGGCGCGGCGTTCCAGCAGCAGGTAGATGGCCGGCGTGGTCAGCAGGGTCAGGGTCTGCGAGATCAGCAGCCCGCCGATCATCGCGATGCCGAGCGGCCGGCGCATCTCGGCGCCGGCGCCGAAGCCGATGGCCAGCGGCAGCGCGCTGAAGATCGCCACGAGCGAGGTCATCATGATCGGGCGGAAGCGTACGAGGCAGGCCTCGCGGATCGCTTCCAGGGGGGCCAGGCCATGTTCGCGCTCGGCGACCAGGGCGAAGTCGATCATCATGATCGCGTTCTTCTTGGCGATGCCGATCAGCAGCACGATCGCGATGATGGAGACGATGGACAGTTCGGTATTGGTCACCAGCAGCGCGAGCACGGCGCCGACGCCGGCGGAGGGCAGGGTGGACAGGATCGTCAGCGGGTGGATCAGGCTCTCGTAGAGCATGCCGAGGATCAGGTAGACCGCGAGGATCGCCGCGAGGAACAGCAGCGGCGTGTCGCTCTGCTGCTGCTGGAAGCGGCGGAAGTCGCCGCCGAATTCGCCGGTGATGTCGCCGGGCATGCGCAGATTCTTCATGGTCTGCTCGACGAGCTTGCCGGCTTCGCTCATCGGCACGTCGGGAGCCAGGCCGAAGGACACATCCATGACCGCGAACTGCGAGCGATGCTGGATCGAGGTCGGTGCGATGCCGTCGCGCATGCGCGTCAGCGCCGTCATCGGCACCATCGCGCCGCTGCCGGACTGCACGTAGAGCCGCTCCAGCGCGCCCGGCGTCGCGGCCTGGCCCGGATCGGCCGTGACGACGACCTTGTACTGGTTGATGTCGGAATAGATCGTCGAGACCTGGCGCTGGCCGAACGCGTCGTACAGCGCGCTGTTGATCGCGGCGATGCTGACGCCCAGGCGCGCGGCCGTGTCGCGGTCGATGTCCAGGTTCTGGCGCAGCCCGGCGCCCTGCAGGTCGGAACCGACGTCGCGCAGCTGCGGCAGTTTCTTCAGCGCCTCGACGAGCTTCGGCGTCCATTCCTGCAGCTGGCCCAGGTCGGAGCCGCGCAGCGAATAGTTGTACTGCGCGCCGCCGCCGCCGCCGGCTCCACCGCCGCCGCCGATGTCCTGCACCGGGCGCAGGCGCAGGCGTATGCCGGGCACCTGGCCGGCCTTGGCCGCGAGCCGGTTCATGACCACGAACGTGGACACGTCGCGCCCTTCGCCGAGCGGCTTGAGATTGATGAACAGCGAGCCCGATCCACCGCCGCCGCCGAAGCGGCCGCCGCCGACGCGTGCGCCGACGCTCTCAACGGCCGGATCGGCGCGCACGATGTCGGCGATGCGCTGCTGGCGTTCGACCAGCACCTCGAACGACACGTCCGAGCCCGCATCGGTGGAGCCCTGCAGCTGTCCCGTGTCCTGCTGAGGGAAAAAGCCCTTGGGCACGAGGATCATGAGCCAGACGGTCAGGCCGAGCAGAAACGCCGGCAGGCTGGCCATGAGCCGCGGCCAGGACAGCGCCCAGTCCAGCGCGCGACGATAGACCGCGACGCTCCAGGCGTGCATCGCGTCGACGCGGCGTTCCAGTGCGCCGGGCGGCTTGTCGCCGTGAGGCGTCATGAACTGCGCGCACAGCGACGGCGTGACCGTCAGCGAGACGAGTGCAGAGATCGCGATCGCCGCAGCCAGGGTCACGGCGAATTCGCGGAACAGCAGGCCGAGGAAGCCGCCCATGAAGAACAGCGGAATGAACACGGCCAGCAGCGACAGGGTGATCGAGACGATGGTGAAGCCGATTTCGCGCGCGCCGAGCAGGGTGGCTTGCAGCCGCGGCATGCCTTTCTCGAGGTGACGCGCGATGTTCTCGATGACGACGATCGCATCGTCGACGACGAAGCCGATGGCGATGACCAGCGCCATCAGCGACAGGTTGTTCAGCGTGAAACCGAGTATGTACATGACCGCGAACGCGCCGGCCAGCGACAAGGGAACGGCAAGACCGGCAATCAACGTCGGTGCGAGCCGGCGCAGGAACAGCAGCATCGTGAGAATCACCAGGCCGAGGCTGATCAGCAGCGACACCTGCACCTCCATCACGGACGCGCGTATGGTCGGCGTGCGGTCGAGGAACGGCGTGAGCTGCGCGTCGCTCGGCAGCCAGGCGCGCAGTTCCGGCAGCAGCGCCTTGACCGAGTCGACCGTGGCGATGACGTTGGCGTCGGCCTGCTTGCGCACGAACAGCAGGATCGCGCGCTGGCCGTCGAACCAGGCCGCCTGGTAGCGGTCCTCCTGGCCCTGGCTGACCCTGGCCACGTCGCGCAGGAATACCGGGCTGCCGCTGCGGCTGGCGATGATGAGATTGGCGAATTCCTCGGGCTTGCTCAGCGAGTTGTTCGAGGCGATGGCCATGGTCGTGCGGCCGTCGCTCAGAAAACCCTGCGCCGTCGTCACGTTCGCCGCGACGAGCGCATTGCGCACGTCGGTCGTCGAGATGCCGCGTGCGTTCAACGAACGCAGATTCAGATCGACGCGTATCGCCGGCGTCGCGCCGCCGGCGATGTCGACGTCGGCCACGCCGGACAGCTGGCGCAGCCTTTGAGCGACCAGCGAGTCGGCATAGTTGTACAGCTCGCCGAGCGGCCGCGTCGGCGAGGTCAGCGCGAGGATGATGACCGGCGCGTTGTTCGGATTCGCCTTGCGGTAGGTCGGCGCGGTGCGCAGGCCCGACGGCAGGTCCGGCGCGGCGGCGTTGATCGCCGCCTGCACGTCGCGCGCGGCGCTGTCGAGATTGCGTCCGGCCTCGAAGATGATGTTGACCGAAGCGCTGCCTTCGCTGCTGTTGGAGCTCATCTCGTCGATGCCGGCGATCTGGCCGAGATGGCGCTCCAGCGGCGCGGCGACGGTCGTGGCCATGGTGCCGGCGTCCGCGCCGGGCTGGCTCGCGCTGACGAAGATGGCCGGAAATTCCACGTTCGGCAGCGGTGCGACGCCGAGCAGGGTGTAGCAGATCATGCCGGCCACGAACAGGCCCGCCGCAAGCAGCGAAGTGCCTATGGGCCGGCGGATGAACGGCGTCGACAGGCTCATGGCGCGGTCGCGGCCGTCGCGGCGTCGGCGCGCGTACGGCGGTGCGCGAGCCAGTCGTTGATGCGTTCGAGATACAGGTAGATCACCGGCGTCGTGTACAGGGTGACCAGCTGCGACAGCAGCAGGCCGCCCACGATGGACACGCCGAGCGGCCGGCGCAGCTCGGCGCCGATGCCGTTGCCGAGGGCCAGCGGCAGCGCGCCGAGCAGCGCCGCGGCCGTGGTCATCATGATCGGGCGGAAGCGCAGCAGGCAGGCGCGGTGGATCGCGTCGCGCGCGCGCAGGCCCTCGCGCTGTGCCTCGATCGCGAAGTCGATCATCATGATCGCGTTCTTCTTGACGATGCCGATCAGCAGGATGATGCCGACGATGCCGTCGATCGACAGGCTCATGCCGCAGATATACAGCGCAAGCAGTGCGCCGACGCCGGCCGGCGGCAGGGTCGACAGGATCGTCAGCGGGTGGATGTAGCTCTCATACAGTACGCCGAGCACGATGTAGATGACCACGACCGCGGCCAGGATCAGCAGCAGCTCGTTGGCCTGCGAGGCGGAGAATTCGGCGGCCTTGCCGACGAAGCCGGTGCGCACCGAGGTCGGCAGGTTCATTTCGCGTTCGACCGCATGGAAGGCTTCCACCGCGTCCGACAACGAATAGCCCTGCGCCGTGTTGAAGCCGATCGTCACGGCGGGCAGCTGGTCCTGATGGGCGATGACCAGCGGTGCGTTGGCGACCGTCGCATGCGCGACGCTGGACAGCGGCACCGTGCCGGCACCGTTGCCGCTGCCGGTCACGTTGCCGGCCACGGCGCCCGCGACGGCGCCGCTGCTGCTGGCGCGCACGGCGAGCTTGTCGAGCAGGTCGCTGCTGCTGCGGAATTCCGGTGCGACTTCGAGCACGACGCGGTACTGGTTCAACTCGGTGAAGATCGTCGTCACCTGACGCTGGCCGAACGCGCTGTACAGGGTGTCGTCGATGCTCTGTATCGCCACACCGAGGCGGCTGGCCTGCTCGCGGTCGATGCGCAGCAGCAGCTGCAGGCCCTTGGCCGCGAGATTGTTGTCGACGTCGGCGAGTTCGGGCCGGGCGCGCAGCGCCGCGGTCATGCGTGCGGCCGCATCGCCGAGTTCCTTGGAATCGACGTCGGTCAGCGTGTACTGGTATTCGGTCGCGCCGACGCGGCTGTCGAGCGCGACGTCCTGCACGGGCTTCAGATACAGCGCGATCGCCGGAATCTGCGCGGTGACCTGCTGCAGTGCCGGCAGCACCTCGTCGAGGCCGCGGCGCTGGCCGCGCGGCTTCAGCACGATGCTGAGCTGGCCCTGGTTCAGGGTCGGATTGATCGCGCCGGCACCGACGAACGCGGCCACGCCGGCCACGTCCGGCACGCCGCGCAGTGCCGCGGCGACCTGCTCCACGCGCGACTGCATCAGCGGAAACGCGATGTTCTCGTCGGCCTCGACGACGGCGGTCACCAGACCGGTGTCCTGTTCCGGCAGCAGGCCCTTGGGAATCATCACGTACAGCAGCGCGGTCAGCGCGACCGACGCCGTCGCCACGGCCATGGTCAGGCGCGGATGATCGAGCACCCAGAGCAGGCTGCGGTCGTAGGCGTCGACGACGCGGCCGTAGAAGCCGCTGCGATCGGTCAGGTCCTCGGCCTCGCCGCGGATCTCGCCGGGCTTGAGCAGGTAGGCGCACATCATCGGCGTCAGGGTCAGCGAGACCAGCGCCGACAGTGCGACGGCGATGGACAGCACCCAGGCGAATTCGTGGAACAGGCGGCCGGTCACGCCGGGCATCAGCAGCAGCGGCAGGAACACGGCGATCAGCGAGACCGTCAGCGACACGACCGTGAAGGCGATCTCCTTGGCGCCTATCTCGGCCGCGCTGAGGCCGTCGCGACCCTTCTCGAGATAGCGCACGATGTTCTCGATCATGACGATCGCATCGTCGACGACGAAGCCGGTCGCGACGGTCAGCGCCATCAGCGACAGGTTGTCGAGCGAGAAGCCGGCGAAGCTCATCACCGCGAACGTGCCGAGCAGGGACAGCGGCACGGCCACGCCCGGAATCACCGTCGCCCAGAGCCGGCGCAGGAACACGAAGATCACCGCGACGACGAGCATCACGGTCAGGATCAGGGTGAACTGCACGTCGTGCACCGACGCGCGGATGGTCACGGTGCGGTCGGCGAACACGGCCAGATCGACCCCGGCCGGCAGCACCGCGCGCAGTTGCGGCAGGATCGCCTGCACCTGTTCCACCGTGCTGACGATGTTCGCGCCGGGCTGGCGGCGTATGTCCAGCAGCACGGCCGGCTTGCCGTTGGCCCAGGCCGAGACCTGATCGTTCTCGACGCCGTCGATGACCTTCGCCACGTCCTTCAGGCGTATCGCCGCGCCGTTGCGCCAGCTGATGATGGCGTCGCGATACGCCGCCGCGTCGCGCAGCTGGTCGTTCGTGCCGATGCTGAAGGACTGCACGTCGCCGTTGAGCGAGCCCTTCGGCGCATTGACGTTGAGCTGGGTCAGCGCGCTGCGCACGTCTTCGAGGGTCAGGCCGAGATTGGCCAGCTGGCCCGGATTGACCTGCACGCGCACGGCCGGCCGCACGTTGCCGGCGATGCTGACCAGGCCCACGCCGCTGACCTGCGACAGCTTCTGCGCGAGGATGCTGTCGGCGTAGTTGTTGACGTCGCGCAGCGGCAGGGTCTGCGAGGACAGCATCAGGGTCAGTATCGGCGCGTCGGCCGGATTGACCTTGTTGTAGACCGGCGGATAAGGCAGCCCGGTCGGCAGGGTGCCGCGCGCCGCGTTGATCGCCGCCTGCACGTCCTGCGCGGCCGCGTCGATGTCGCGGTCGACATGGAACTGCAGGTTGATCGTCGACAGTCCGGCCGAACTGTCGGAGGTCATCAGGGTCAGGCCCGAGATCTGGCCGAACTGCCGCTCCAGCGGCGTCGTGACGAGCGCGGCGATCGTGCTCGGGCTCGCACCGGGGTAGTAGGTCGTGACCTGCAGGTTCGGCGCGTCGATGTCCGGCAGCGCCGATACCGGCAGCTGGCGGTAGCCGAGCAGCCCGAGCAGCACCAGCGCGAGCATCAGCAGCGAGGTGGCGACGGGGCGGCGGATGAAGATCGAAGAGAAGGACATGGCTTATCCGTGGCGCGCGTCGCGGGGGCCGGGTGATCCGGCGAAGGTCGAAGCGCGGCCGCTGCAGGGGCGCTGCGTTCTGACCGCGGTCGGACCCCGCCGGGTGTTCGAGCCTTCTCCTGCGGCGGCGGCCGGAGGAGAGAGGGCGGGCCTTTCCGGCCCGCTCGTCGCAGGGAACGGGCGGGCGTCGTGATGCGTTGACCTGCGCGAACCGCGCATCGCTGCGGTCCTCAGCCGCCGCGGCGGCGGCGCGGCGTGTCGCCGGCCTTGGCCGGATCGGTGGTCTTGCCCGCATCGCTGGCCGGAGCGGCCGGCGCCGGCGGGGTTTCGCCGGGCGCCAGCGCCAGCACCTTGGAGCCGGGCTTGAGGCGGAACTGGCCTTCGCTGACGACGCGGTCGCCGGCCTTGAGGCCGTCGAGCACGACGGTCTTGCCGCCGGGGGCCTCGGTGCCGGGCTTGACCGCCTGCAGTGCGACGGTCGAATCCTCCTTGACCAGATAGACGTAGCTGCCGTCGGGGCCGCGCTGCACGGCCTGGGTGGGTACGGTCACGGCGTTGGCGATCTCGCCGACTTCCAGGCGCACGTTGACGAACTGGCCCGGCCACAAGGTGTTTTCGGTGTTGGCGAACTCGGACTTGAGCTTGAACGTGCCGGTGGTCGAGTCGATCTGGTTGTCGATGACGCTGAGCGTGCCTTCGGCGATCACGCGGTTGTCGGCGCGGTCGCGTGCGACGACCTTCAGCGCCGGGCCTGCGCCGCGCACGCGCTCGAGCTGCTGCTCGGGCAGGGTGAACAGGACGTTGATCGGATGGACCTGCGTAAGAACGACGATGGCTTCGCTCTGGCTGCCCTGCACGAGGTTGCCGACGTCGACCTGGCGGATGCCGGCGATGCCGTCGATGGGCGCCTTGATGACGGTATAGCCGAGCTGCACGCGCGCATTGGCGACGGCGGCTTCGTCGGCGGCGACCGTGGCCTCGAGCTGGCGCACGGTGTGGCGCTGGTTCTCCAGGTCCTGCGCGGCGACGAAGTTCTTCTGGATCAGTTCCTCGTAGCGCTTGAGCGTGGAGCGCGCGCCGGCAAGCTGGGCCTCGTCCTGCTTCTTCTTTGCGGCGGCCTGGTCGAGCTGGCTCTGGTAGCTGCGCGCGTCGATGCGCGCGATGACCGCGTCCTTGGCGATTTCCTGGCCTTCCTTGAACAGGATGGCCTCGATCTGGCCGCCGACCTGCGGCCGCACGCTGACCGTGTTGAGCGCCTGCACCGTGCCGAGCGCATCGAGGCTCAGCGCGACGTTCTCGCTGGTGGCGGGCACCGCGGTGACCGGGATGGCCGTGTCGGCGTCGCTGCCGCCGGCACGGCGCTGCGAACTGGCGCTGTTGGTGAGCGTGCGATAGCCGAAGAGTCCGACCAGGGCGACGGCGATGACGGCGATGATGAGCTTGCCACGCGACATGCTGCTTCCTTGTGAGTGCGTTGCGGAGCCGTTTGCACGAACTGCCCCGGTCGCCTAACGGACCGGGGCCTGCGGCGTTGACAGGTGCCGGAGAAGAATTTTCGCCGCATCGGCGGTGCTGGCAAACCGGCCGTATCCGGATGCCGCGCGGCCCGGATCGGTCGCAAGGCTCATGAGCCGCCCCGCTCGCGTACCGGATGCTTGGCCAGCTTGCGCTGCAGGGTACGCCGGTGCAGGCCCAGGCGCCGGGCCGCTTCGGAAATGTTCCCTTCGCTCTCGACCAGCACGCGCTGGATATGTTCCCACTCCAGCCGGCGCAGCGGCGGCGCATGTTCGGCACCGCTGGCCACGGCATCGCCAGTGTCGCCGTCGTCGTCGCGCAAGGCGCGCACGATCGCGTCGGCATCCACGGGCTTGGCCAGGTAGTCGTGGGCGCCGCGCTTGATCGCCTCGACCGCGGTCGCGATCGAGGCATAGCCGGTCAGCAGCAGGATGCGCAGCTGCGGCGCGACCGCGAGCAGCTGGGGGATCAGCGACAGGCCGTTGTCGGCGCCGAGCTTGAGGTCGAGCACGGCATAGCGCGGATGTTCGCGCCGCGTCAGCGCGAGCGCGCCGGCGGCGTCATGGGCGACGGCGACGGTGAAGCCGCGCGAGGACAGCGCGCGGCTGAGCACACGGGTGAACACTTCGTCGTCGTCGATCAACAGCAGGTTTCCCGCGGGTTGCATGGGGTCGGTTCCTGGCGAGGGTATGCGAGTCATGAAAGAGCTTTTGCGGGTGTAGTCCGCCCGAGTCAAGGGCCGGCGAATACCGCCGCGCGGCCTGCGGCCGGGACGGGATGCCGTCGCCGCATCCGGATGACTGGCATAGTCGGCGTCCGGCGGGCCCTGGAGGGCGGAGCGGGGCGCGGGTACGGAGGCGTGTTGCCGCCTTAGGGTTTTTGCCGCCGCTTGCCGTACTTGGGGGCGACCGGCGTTCGCCGCGCTTCCCGGAGACCGTTTCATGCCCTTGTTCCGCCCCCGCCGCCTTCTCGCCGCCGCGCTGCTCTGCGCCGCGTTCGCCGCCGCCGCCGCGCCCGACAGCGGCGACCGCTACCGCGTCACGATGACCATGCGCATGGCCGGCATGTCGATGCCGGGCACCACGACCGAGGTCTGCACCGCGCGCGCGCAGGCGGTCAGCGAGCAGGCCATCCCGAAAGACAAGAACTGCGAGGTGCAGAACTTCCGCGTCGAGGGTAACAAGGCCTCGTATCACCTGGTCTGCACCGGCAAGAACGCGATGACCGGCGACGGCGAGATGGAGACCCTGGCCGACGGCTATCGCGGCAGCATCAAGGCGCAGGTCGAGGGCCAGCAGATGACGATGAGCTACGAAGGCAAGCGCATCGGCGGCTGCGACTACGCCACCGAATCGCCCGAGGCGCAGGGCCGTGCGGTCACCGCCCAGATCTGCGAAGCGCAGCTCGAGTCGCCGGTCTCGCACACGATGTACATCGGTCCGAAGGCGGCCTGCCCGGCCTACAAGGCCAAGTTCTGCGCCAACGTGAACCGTCTGACCGCGAAGGCCGCCGAACCGGCGCATTTCGCCGAAACCGACCGCACCTACGGCGGCGCGATCTGGCAGGCCGTCGAAGGTTGCGGCAGTTCGCGCGCGGCGATCCTGGTCAAGGCCTGCAGCCAGGCCGAAGCCAGCGGCGAGCTGGATTTCGTCGGCGACTACTGCCCCGACCTCGTGGCGCGCCATTGCGCCGACGCCGACCCGAACCGCAACGGCCGTTTCCTCGTGCAGCACTGCGCCGACCGTGCGCGCGCGCTGGCCGCGCAGCAGTGCGAAGGCCGCGGCTACACCGCGATGCAGTCCTCGCCGTACAAGGGCTTCTGCAGCAGCTACGCGGCGCAGCGCCTGAACGCGCGCAATGCCGGCACGCAGGCCGCGCCGGCATCGCAGGACGCGGCTCCGGCCGGTGACGAGGCGCCGGCGAAGAAGCCGTCGCTGCGCGACCGCTTCAAGGGACTGAAAGACCGCATCGGCGGCAACTGAGATGCGCTGGATCGCCGCCGTTGCGTTGCTGGCCTGTGCGGGAGCACAGGCCAGCGCGCCGGTGGACCGGTTTCCCGACGTCGCGACGGCGTACTGGGTCGAGGTCGACGGCCGGCCGCTGTGGGCCGGCCAGCCCGACCGGCGCCTGCCGATGGCCAGCCTGACCAAGCTCATGACCGCGCTGGTCGCGGTCGAGCAGGGCGGGCTGGATGCCTGGGCCGAGGTTTCCGCCGGTGCCGCCGCGGAAACCGGCACGCGTATCGGCCTGCGCCGCGGCGAAAGGATCACGCGGCGCGATCTGCTGCTCGCCGCGCTCGTGCGTTCGGCCAACGATGCCTGCCGCGCGCTGGCCGACGCGGTAGGCGCGACGACGGATGCGCGCGCTCCGACCGGCGCGTTCGTCGCGCGCATGAACGCGCGCGCGGCCTCGCTCGGCATGGCCGACACTCACTACACCGATCCCTGCGGCCACGACGATGCCGCGCAATACACCAGCGTGCGCGACCTGGCCGCGCTGTCGCATGCGGTGCTGGCCCAGCCCGTGCTCGCCGAGGCCGTGCAGCGGCGCGAACTGCGCCTGACCACGGCGGCGGGCCGCGTGCTGTCGGCGCGCACGACGAATCCGCTGCTCGACGGTCTGCCCGGCGCGCGCGGCCTGAAGACCGGCACCACGCCGGCGGCCGGGCGCTGCCTCGTCGCGCTCGTAGAGCGCGGCGGCCGACGCGTGCTCGTCGTGCTGCTGCACGCGCCCGACCGCTGGTGGGACAGCGTCGGCCTTGTCGAACTCGCGTTCGACGCGGCGCCGCCGCGCGCGGACGCGGCGAGTGCCGCGAGCGGCGCCGATGCCGCGGGCGCTGATGTTTCCGTCCGCTGAAGAAACACCCGGCTCTTCTCCCCTCTCCCCCGGCCCCTCTGCTGCCGCGAGGGGAGAGGGGGCTGCACGCCCGGCGCCAGCCTCGACGAACTTCGTATCGCCAGGTCCCTCTCACGCGATAACCGTCCTCGTCGTCGCCGTACTGCTCGCCTACGCGAACGCGTTCGGCGCGGCCTGGCAGTTCGACGATTTCGCGACCCTGCTCGTGCAGCCGGCCACGCAGAGCCTCGCGGGCTGGCGGGACGCGCTGCCGGGCATCCGCCCGCTGCTGAAACTCAGCTACGCGCTGACCCGCGAACTCGGCGGCGGCGTGGTTGCGGTGCATGCGACGAACATCGCGATCCATGCAGTGAATGCCTGCCTGCTCTGGGCACTGTGGCGCCGCTGGCTGCGGTTGCTGGCGCCGTCGCTGCAACGGCCCGACCTCGCTGCGCTGCTCGGCGCGCTGCTGTTCGCGCTGCATCCGGCCGCGACCGAAGCCGTCACCTACGCGAGCGGCCGCTCGATCTCGCTCGCGGCCACGTGCGGCCTCGCCGCCCTGCTCGCCGACGAGGTCGCGCGCGCGCAGCCGTCACGCCGCTGGCTGGCCTGGGCCGGTCCGTCGCTGTTCGCGCTCGCGCTTGCCGTGCGCGAAACCGCCGTCGTGATCGCCGCGGTTCCGCTGCTACGGGTCTGGGCGACGGGGCTGCCGCTGCGCGCCGAACTGCGCCGTCTCGGCGGCTACGCCGGCGTGCTCGCGCTGGCCGCGGTCGCGGCGCTCGCAACGCCGGGCTATCACGTGTTCTTCGGCGTCAGCCTGGCCACGCGCGATCTCGCTGCGCAGGCCATGGGCCAGCTGCTCGCGCACGGTTATCTGCTGACTCATACGCTGGTCGGGCTCACCAACATTGATCCCGATCTGCGCGTGCCGGACGCCTGGTCGCCGGCGTTGAGCGCCAGCGCGGCAGCACTCGCCATCCTGATCGCGACGATGTTCGCCCTGCGCCGCCGCCGGCCGTGGCTCGCGTTCGCGATCGGCTGGTATCTGCTGCAGCTCGCGCCGGCCAATTCCGTGCTGCCGCGCCTGGATCTGGCCAACGACCGGCATCTTTATCTCGCGCTGGCCGGTCCGATGCTCGCGCTGGCCTGCGTGCTCGCCGGCGCTGCGGCGCAGCATCGGCGCGTGCTCGCCGCGGCGGCGCTCGCGGTCTGCGCGGTGTTCGGCTACATGACCTGGCAGCGCAACGCCGACTATCGCAGCGAGACCGCGCTGTGGCAGGCCACCGTGCGCGATTCGCCCCGCAAGGCGCGCGCCTGGCTCAATCTCGGCTATGCGCATCGGCTCGACGGCGATTTTGCGCGCGCCGCGGCGGCCTATCGCTGCGCGTTGCTGCTCGATCCGGCCAACGCGCAGGCGGCGATTGATCTGGATCTCGTCGCGCCCGGCGACGTCGCGCCGGCGACGTGTCCGGCGCCGGGCTGATTCGCACGTCGCCGCAGCCGGCGCGCCGGCTTTTCTACGGAATCGCCAGGCCGACGCTGTGCAGCGGCACCGACAGCCGCGTCTCGGTGCCGCCGCCGTCGGCGTCGCGGATCGCGAGTTCGCCGCCGAGCCGTTCGGCGGTCGCGTCGGCCAGCGCGAGGCCGATGCCGAAACCGGTGCTCTTGCTGCTTTCGAACGGCGTGCCAAGCCGTATCGCGCGCGGGATTCCGCGGCCGTAGTCACGCACGCGCAGCACGAGGTTGGCGCCTTCGCGCGCGACGGCGACGTCGACCGCTTCGGACGCGTTGGCCAGCGACGCCTCGGCCGCGTTGTTCATGAGGTTCAGCACCGCATGACGCAGGCCGGCCGGCACTTCGACGATCCACTCGGCCGCATCCGGCGGCAGCTCGACGCGATAGAGAATTTCCGGGCGCAGCAGCTGCAGGCGGTCGCCGCAGCCGTTGACGAAGTCGGCGACGCTGATGCGTTCGCCGGTCTGCGCCAGCTGCGCCTTGCCGGCGGCGACGAGTTCGCGCAGGCTGTCGCGGCAGCGCTCGATCTGCCGGTCGAGCAGCGCCAGATCCTCGGCCAGCACGCCATCGGTGTGCTCGCGGCGCAGCTCGGTCACCAGGGTGCGCATCGTCGACAGCGGCGTGTTGAGTTCGTGCGCGGCGCCGGCGGCCTGGGTCGCGATGGCGAGAAAACCTTCGTCGCGCAAGGCGCGCTCGCGGATGCGCTGGGCCAGCGTCTGGTTGTCGCGCAGCACCAGGGCGAGCCGCGAGATGAACCAGCCGAGCAGGCAGGCGCTGATCAGGAACGACATGGCCATGCCGAGCAGATGCAGGCCGCTGCCCAGCGGCGGCAGCGGCTGATTCCAGCGCAGCAGCACGAGATAGGTGCTCAGCGACATCAGCGCGACGACGATGACGTGGCGCGGGCTCAGCGCCGTGGCGACCAGGGTGATCGGCAACAGCAGCAGCGCGGCGAACGGGTTGGTCGCGCCACCGGTCAGGAACAGCAGCCAGCCCAGCACGACGGTGTCGATGGCCACATGCAGCATGAGTTCGCCGGCGCTGACCGGCCAGGGCTGCGCCAGGCGCCAGCGCACGGCCAGCGCGAACAGGCCGAGCACGGCGATGCCGACATACAGGCGCGGCGTGTCGAGCGCGATGCCGAGGCCTTCGCTGACGAAGACCACGGTCGCGGTCTGGCCGATCACGGCCGAGAAGCGCAGCCAGGCCAGGGTGCGCGCAACGGCGGGTATGCCGAATTCGGGCCGCCGCGCGTGGGCGGCGGCGCCGCGGTTCGGCAGTGCGGGATCGGGGCGGGCAATGGCCATCGGCATGCGTTGTCGGCAGTCGGTATGCGGAGCGTCGCGCGGCGCCGGCCATGCCGGCGCCGCCGCGGCCGTCAGTCGCCGGAGATCAGGTTGCCGATGCCGCCGAGCACCGAGCCTTCTTCCTTGCCGCCGCGCGCGCCGGCCAGCATGCGGCCGGCCATGCGCGAGAACGGCAGCGACTGCAGCCAGATCTTGCCCGGACCGGTCAGTGTCGCCAGGAACACGCCTTCGCCGCCGAACATCATGCTCTTGATGCCGCCGACCGGCTTGACGTCGAAACCGACGCCGTCGGTCAGCGCGACCACGCAGCCGGTGTCGACGTCGAGGCGCTCGCCCGGCGCGAGCTGGCGCTCGATGATTGTGCCGCCTGCGTGGATGAAGGCGAGGCCGTCGCCTTCCAGCTTCTGCATGATGAAACCCTCGCCGCCGAACAGGCCGGTCAGGATCTTGCGCTGGAAGAAGATGCCGATGGACACGCCGCGCGCGGCGCAGAGGAAGCTGTCTTTCTGGCAGATCAGGCGGCCGCCGAAATCGCCGAGACGCATCGGCACGATGGTGCCCGGATACGGCGCCGCGAACGCGACCTTGCCCTTGCCGCTGCCCTGCTGCGTGAACATCGTCGTGAACAGGCTTTCGCCGGTCATCACGCGCTTGCCGGCCGACAGCAGCTTGTTCATGAAGCCGCCGCCGCCGCCGGACTGCGAGCCGTCGCCGAACACGGTGTCGAGCTGCACGGTCGCTTCCTTGTACATCAGGGCGCCGGCCTCGGCGATCGCGCTTTCGCCGGGATCGAGTTCGATTTCGACGAACTGCATGTCCGAGCCGAAGATGCGGAAATCGATCTCGTCGGAGGCGCGCTGGCCGGGCTTGCGCACGACAGCGGCGGCAGCCGGGACGGGCATGGCCGGCGCGGCGACGGGCGCCGGGCTGGTGTCGCGCAGTTCCTCGACCTGGGCGATGGGCTGCCATTCGGCGAAACCCTGGCGCCAGCAGTGGCCGTTGCGGTTGCGGCGCGCCTGCTCACGTGCCTGGGCGTCGTCCAGCGGGCCGATCTGCTCGCCGTTGTAGTTGAAGAACCACTGTGCCATTGCCTGCTCCCGGGGTATGCGAGGCGCGCAGTGTAAGCAACCGCGGCGCTCGCGTGCATGGACAGCTTGTCAGGCCCCGGGGCAGGGCCGGCTCGGCTACCATGTCGCGTCATGCGTGCCTATCTCGACCTCGTCCAGGACATTCTCGACCACGGCGTGCGCAAGGCCGACCGCACCGGCACCGGCACGCTCAGCGTGTTCGGCCGCCAGCTGCGTTTCGACCTCGCGCAGGGTTTTCCGCTGGTCACGACCAAGAAGCTGTACCTGCGCGCGATCGTGCACGAACTGCTGTGGTTCCTGCGCGGCGACACCAACGTCGCCTATCTGCGCGACAACAAGGTGACGATCTGGGACGAATGGGCCGACGCCGACGGCAATCTCGGTCCGGTCTACGGCAAGCAGTGGCGCGCCTGGGAAGGCGCCGACGGGCGCACGATCGACCAGATCCGCTGGGTCGTCGAGGAGATCCGGCGCAATCCGGATTCGCGCCGCCTCGTCGTCAGCGCCTGGAACGTCGCCGAACTCGAACGCATGGCGCTGATGCCTTGTCATGCGCTGTTCCAGTTCCACGTCGCCGATGGCCGGCTGTCGTGCCAGCTGTATCAGCGTTCGGCCGACGTGTTTCTCGGCGTGCCGTTCAATATCGCGAGCTACGCACTGCTGACGCACCTGATCGCCCAGGTCTGCGATCTGCAGCCCGGCGACTTCGTGCATACGTTCGGCGACGCGCATCTGTATCTGAACCATCTCGACCAGGTGCGCGAACAGCTCGCGCGCGCGCCGCTGCCGCTGCCGCGGCTGCATCTGAATCCGCACGTGCGTTCGCTGTTCGAGTTCCGCTACGAGGACATCCGCATCGACGGCTACCAGTCGCATGCGGCGATCAAGGGCGATGTCGCGGTATGAGTGCCGGCATCGCGCTGATCGTCGCATTGGATCGCAGCGGCGCGATAGGCCGGGCCGGCGACATGCCCTGGCATCTGCCCGACGATCTCGCGCGCTTCAAGCGGCTGACCCTCGGCAAGCCCGTGCTGATGGGGCGGCGCACGGCGCTGTCGATAGGCCGCGCGCTGCCGGGACGGCGCAATCTCGTGCTGAGCCGCGGCGGCGACGCGCCGTATGCGACCCAGGAAACCGTGCGTTCGCTGGATGCGGCGATCGCGGCGGCCGGCGACGCCGAGCTTTGCGTGATCGGCGGCGGCGAGATCTATGCGCTGACCCTGCCGCTGGCGACGCGGCTATGCCTGACCGAGATCGACACGCAGGCCGCCGATGCCGACACCTGGTTTCCGGCGTTCGACCGCGCGCAGTGGCGCGAGCGGACGCGCGAGCATCACCCTGCCGACGCGCGCCATGCCCACGCCTTCGACTTCGTCGATTACGAGCGAACCACGTAGGTTGCGGTTCGCTGCGCTCGGCGCAACCTACGCGCCAGGCCGGAGGGCGCAGCGCCGCGCGCCGCTTCAGTCCATCTCGCGGCCGGCCGGCGGCGTGCGGTCGGACTTGATGCTGACGAAATACGGATCTTCGGCGTCCAGGCGCAGCGCGGTCAGCGCGCCGCCCCAGACGCAGCCGGTGTCGATCGCGTAGATGCCCAGGCCGGCGAAGCGGCCCAGGGTCGACCAGTGGCCGCAGACGATGCGCGTATCGCGTTTGAGCATGCCCGGCACTTCGTACCAGGGATACAGGCCGGCCTGCTGCGTGCCCGGCGCGCCTTTCTCGCCGAACGCGATGCGGCCGCGCACGTCGCAATAGCGCAGCCGCGTCAGCACGTTGATGCTCGCGCGCATGCGCTCCACGCCCTTGAGCCGGCCCGACCAGACGGCGGGCTTGTTGCCGAACATAGAGCGCAGCAGGCGGCCGTGATGCGGCCCACGCAGCTCGCGCTCGACCTCGCGCGCGGCGCGCTGGGCCTGGGCCAGGGTCCAGCGCGGCGCGAGGCCCGCATGGATCATCGTGAACTTGAGCTTGTCGTCGTGATGCAGCAGGCACTGCTGGCGCAGCCAGGTCAGCAGCTCGTCGCGGTCCGGCGCGAACAGGATCGCACCGAGCTCGGGATTGACCTTGGCCTGTTCGGCCTCGTTGCGCTGTGCGATCGCGAGCAGGCTGAGGTCGTGGTTGCCCAGGGTGACCACGGTCTGCGCGCCGAGCGTGCGCAGCAGGCGCAGCACTTCGAGTGACTGGCCGCCGCGATTGACGAGATCTCCACAAAACCACAATGCATCAGATGCGGGGTCGTAGTTGATCTTGTCGAGCAGGCGTTGGAGTTCGTCGAGGCAGCCTTGCAGGTCGCCGATGGCCCAGGTCGCCATCAATGCAAGGTCCGTGGAACGGACAGGGTGAACTGCGGGATCGGTGCGTCGAAAACGGTGCCGTCTTCGGCGATCAGGCGATAGCTGCCGCGCATGATGCCGACGCTGGTCTCTAGCACGGCGCCGGAGGTGTACTGGAATTCCTCGCCGGGACGCATGTGCGGCTGCTCGCCGACGACGCCGTCGCCGCGCACTTCCTCCACCTTGCCGTTGCCGTCGGTGATGATCCAATGGCGCGACAGCAGTTGCGCGCCGATCTCGCCGGTGTTCTGGATCGTGATCGTGTACGCGAAGACGTAGCGATTGTCGGCCGGACGCGATTGCTCGTCGACGAAGCGGGTGGCGACCGAAATCGCGATGTCATAGGGGTTCTGGTCGCTCATGCATGGATTCTCGGCCAGCGGGCTCGTCACACGCAACCGCGGCAGTACGCGCGCAGCGCGGCGCAGGTCGCGATTGCGAGGGCAATGCGGGACGTTCTCGGCGCGCGATTCGCCGGCGCGCCGCGTTGTCCGATGCGTACCGTGCGGCCGGTCGGGGAGGTGCCGGCCGTGCGGGGAAGCCGACGCGTCGCGAGTCGCCGGCGATGCTCCCGTTCCTGTCTGCGCGGCGCGCGGCGGCGCTCGACCGTTGCGCCGGCTGTATGCCGCCGTACGCCGGCGCGGCTGCTCGGATCCGCCTCCTTGGGGGTAGCGGCGAATCTCCAACTGAAGAGTTCGCTATTAGTAGTTCGGCGGTTCTGTCAATGCTCAAATAGGTGATGTACTTCTCAGTCTGCGTTCGTTAGCCTCGCGCCGGTGGTCGGGGCTCCTGGGTGCAGTGCCCGGCCGGCAACTTCCGGCCCCGGCGCAACACCCTGGCGCCGAGGTGGGGGCGAGAGACGCGGGACCGGTCCGGGCAGATCCGGCGCGCAGGGATGCGCGCTCGCCTGCGCTGCGGTGCCGCTGCGTCGCACGGCGCGGCCGTCTGGCGCGGCGAGCGCTCTCGCAGAATCGTGCGGCGGCGGTGACGGAACGACTGTCGCGGCAGGATCGTTTTCGCTGTCGCGTGCCGTGGCGGTGCGCGGCTCCGTCGGCGAGTGCGAGCCGTTCGATGGACGCAGGGACGCGGCTTCAGGGAGGCCTCGATCGAGGATGCAAGGAATGCACGCCCGGCTTCGGCCGGGTTTTTTTTTGCCTGCCTGCAGGCAGGGCTGCGACCGGTCGGGCGGTGCAATGCATCCGGACGGCAGCGTTGCGCCCTAGTCGACCAGTCGCAGCGGCAGCGCCAGGCGCAGCGCCAGGGCGGTCTGGCTGTGCACGCCGGTCTTGGCGAACATGATCTTCAGATGCGAGCGCACCGTGTTGTCGGCGATACCCAGGGCGGCAGCGATCGACACCGCGTCGCCGTATTCGATCAGGGCCAGACCGACGCGACACTCCGACCCGGTCAGGCCGAACTGCGTGCGCCAGCCCGCGCTGAGCCGCTGGCGCGAAGCCGTGTTCTCGGCCAGGCGCAGCAGCCAGACGCGCTGCCCGGCATCGTCCAGTACGGTCGCGTCCAGGCCCAGGCCGACGGCATCGCCGTTGCGGCGCAGGCCGAACGCGCGGCCGGTGCTCGCGGCGTCGGCGCACATCATTGTCCAGTCGTGCTCGAACGCCTCGCGTTCCGCGCCGCAGGCGACCAGTCGTCCACGCAGCTCGGTCAGCACCTCGCAGGCCTGCAGGCGCTCGCGGGCGGCGCGATTGGCCTGCAGCACGCGACGCTCGTCGTCGAGCAGCAGCAGCGGAGAAGGCAGCGCATCCAGCGTCCGGGCGAGCAGGCCGGCAGCCCCCTCGCGGCCGGGCAGGTTGCCGAGCAGTTGCAGGGCGCGCTGCCAATGCGTGCGCAGCGCGTTGCAGCGCTCGCGCTGCATCGGCGTGAACGGCCCGGCCTCGGCGGGGCGCGCGAGCAGCAGCACGGCGGGGCGCGGCGTGTCGGCCGCCAGCGGCATCAGCAGCAGATGGCGGCAGCCAAGTGCGGTGCCGGCGTCCGGCAGCCATGTGGTTGCGTCCAGTTCCAGCACCGCGGCGCCGCGCTGCGCGGACAGGCCGAGGGCGAACAGCGCGGCGAGGCCGGTCCCGGCCTCCGCGCCGAGGGGCGGAGTCAGGCCGGTTGCGGCCTGCCGCCGGACGTCGCCGTCGCGGGTCGGGACCAGCAGCAGGCCCAGCGCTGCGCCGGCATGCCGGGCCGTGGCCGCGAGCGCTGCATCCCAGGTGATTTCGCCCGCGGCGGCGGCGTACAGGCGATCGACGATGTTCAGGGCGGTGCGGGTCGACATGGGGCTCCGGCGCCGGCGTGGAGTGCCGGCAGGCGCAGCCTCAGTGTCGACGGGGCGGTCAATCTCCCAGGGGCGGCCGCGGTGCCGTGCGCAATCCGCGACTCCGGTCACGTTGCGCTTATCGTCTACGCAACATCACGGCGGCTGCGTAGAATCGGCGCTCATGCGCGAACGCCCGAAGATCCACGCCACCCGTACCGCCGATGCGAGCGGCTTTCTCCAGGTCGAGGAAGTCGATCTCGAATTCTCCAACGGACAGCGCCGCACCTACGAGCGCCTCAAGGGCTCCGGTCTCGGCGCCGTGATCATCGTGCCGATGCGCGACGACGACACGGTACTGCTGGTGCGCGAGTACGGCGTCGGCGTCGACCGCTACGAGCTGGGCCTGCCCAAGGGCCGGCTCGATCGCGACGAGACCGTCGAGCAGGGCGCCAACCGCGAGCTCAAGGAAGAAATCGGTTTCGGTGCGCGGCACCTGCGCATATTGACGACCTTGTCACTGTCGCCGGCCTACATGACCAGCATGACCCACGTCGTGCTGGCCCAGGAGCTGTATCCGGAACGCCTGGAGGGCGATGAGCCCGAGGAGCTCGAAGTGATTCCCTGGAAACTGTCCGAGCTGCACACCCTGCTCGGCCATGAGGAAGTCAGCGAAGGCCGCTCCATCGCCGCGCTGTTCATCGCCCGCGAATACCTCGCCGGCCGCTTCAGGCCGGGTGCATGACGCCGCTGCAGCGTGAGCGCCTCTGTGTCGACGTCTGCGCGCTCGCGCGCGAAGCCGGCGACGCGATACTGGAGGTCTACGACAGCGACTTCGCCGTCCAGCACAAGGACGACCGCTCGCCGCTGACCGCAGCCGACATCGCCTCGCATCGGGTCATCGTCGCCGGTCTGAACCGTCTGACGCCGGAGCTGCCGGTGCTGTCGGAGGAGTCGGCCGAGATTCCGTATCTCGAACGCGCGCGCTGGACCCATTACTGGCTCGTCGATCCGCTCGACGGCACGCGCGAGTTCGTCAAGCGCAACGGCGAGTTCACCGTCAACATCGCGCTGATCGAGTACGGCCGGCCGCTGCTCGGCGTCGTGCAGGCGCCGGTCACCGGTGAGATCTGGTATGCCTGGGAAGGCGGCGGCGCGTTCGGCCAGGCGACGCCTGCCGCACCGCCGCGGCGCCTGCAGACGCGGCCGCGCGCCGTGCCGCTGCTCGTGCCGGGCAGCCGTTCGCACGGCAGCGAGCGCGAGGCCGAGCTGCTGTCGCGCGTCGGTGCGTTCGAGAGGCTGCCGCTGGGCTCGTCGCTGAAATTCTGCCGCATCGCCGAAGGTGCGGCCGATCTGTATCTGCGCCTCGGGCCGACCTCGGAGTGGGACACGGCCGCGGCGCAATGCGTGCTCGAACAGGCCGGCGGCGGCGTCGTCGGCCTGGACGGCCTGCCGCTGCGCTGCAATGCGCACGAGACCCTGCTCAACGGCGATTTCATCGCGTACGGCGATCCGGCCACCGACTGGGCGCGACTGTTCGCCTGAGTGCAGCGCAGGAATCCTCCATGGCTTCGATAGACGAACTGCTGGCGATCATGGCCGCGCTGCGCAATCCGGCCGGCGGCTGCCCCTGGGATCTGCAGCAGGATTTCGCGACGATCGCGCCGTACACGATCGAAGAGGCCTACGAAGTCGCCGACGCGATCGACCGCAGCGACATGCCCGCACTCTGCGACGAACTCGGCGATCTGCTGTTCCAGGTCGTGTTCCATGCGCAGATGGCGCGCGAGGCCGGGCATTTCGGCTTCGACGACGTGGTTGCGGCGATCTGCGCCAAGATGCTGCGCCGTCACCCGCACGTATTCGGCGAGGCGGCAGTCGCCGATGCCGGCGCGCAGACCGTGGCCTGGGAAGCGCACAAGCGCGCCGAACGCGCCGCGCGCGGCGAGGACGACGGCAGCGCGCTGGCCGGCATCTCGCGCGGCATGCCCGAATGGCAGCGCGCATTGAAGCTGCAGAAGCGTGCGGCGACGGTCGGTTTCGACTGGCCCGAGGTCGAGCCGGTGCTGGCCAAGCTGCACGAGGAAATCGACGAGGTGCGCAGCGAATTCGCCGCCGGCTCGGATCCGGCGCGGCTGACTGACGAGATCGGCGATCTGTTGTTCGTCTGCGTCAACGTCGCGCGGCATGCGAACGTCGACGTCTCCACCGCGCTGCGCCATGCCAACGCGAAATTCGAGCGCCGCTTCCGGCGCATGGAGCAACTGGCCGGCGACGACGGTCTGGCGGCGCTGGATCTGGCCGCGCAGGACCGCCTCTGGGATGCGGCCAAGGCCGAGGAGCGCGGCGCCGGGAGCGCCGATCCGCCGCCGCGCGCGGCGGCGCAGGACTGAGGCAGTTCGCCCGCCTCGGCGTGTCGACCGCGGCCGGAAATGGAAGCGGGCGCCGAAGCGCCCGCCGGGTGGTGCAGGAAGCCGATGGGGGCGACTTCCCTTGGGGGGTGGATGACGGCAGGAGACCCGCATCCGGCATCTAAGATGCCACGCGGCCGGCAAGCGTTGCAGTGCCCGACCATGCCGATGTGCGCATTTCAGCGCTTCATTGCGCCGGCAGTCGCTGCAGGCTTTCGTCGAGGCTCTGGCGCAGGGTCGCAATGGACTTGTCGACGTCGCCGGGCTTGAACTGGTTGAGGGCGATGCGGTTGTAGGCGAACTGGCGCACGGTCGGGTTCTCGGTCTTGGCCAGCACGTCCTGGTACAGGGCCGGAATCTCGCTGGCGCGACCGCCGATCAGGTAGAGCCGTTCGAGTTCGCGCAGATTGCGCACGGTCTGGAACACGGGGCTGTTGCGCATCGCGGCCATGCGTTCGCCGCGGCCCTTGTGCCAGCCCTGCGGCGCCGGCGCGTTCGGATCGGAGGTCGTGGCGGCGGTGGTCGAGGTGGAAGCCGGATCGGCGGCGCGTGCGAACTGGGACGGCAGCGCGGCGGCGGCGAGGGCGAGCGCGGCAGCGCCGGCGACGGCGAGGGTGAGGCGGGACATGGCGGACTCCGGTGGGGTGGTGTCGTCCAGGAACGTCCCAGCCCGGCGCCGGTTGACGCTTGGACGCGGCTGCCGCGGCAGGCTATCGTTGCGTTGCGCGGCGTTCAGCCGCGCCTCTGCGCCTGGAGTGTTGCGGCATGTCCCAGTCTTTCGCGAGCTTCCGCGAGTTCTATCCGTTCTATCTCGGCGAGCACAGCAATGTGGTCTGCCGCCGGCTGCACTACATCGGCAGCCTGCTCGTGCTGGCCTGCCTCGCGCTTGCCGTCGTACGCGGCGATGCCCGCTGGCTGCTGGCCGCTCCGCTGTGCGGCTACGGCTTCGCCTGGGTCGGCCACTTCTTCTTCGAGAAGAACCGGCCGGCGACGTTCTCGCACCCGCTGTACAGCTTCGTCGGCGACTGGGTCATGCTGCGCGACATGCTGATCGGCCGCATCCGCTTCTGAGTCGTGCGGCGCTGCTGCGGATCAGTCCAGGAAGATGAAGAACGACGCGGCGACGATCAGGCCGAAGCCGACCAGGTGGTTCCATTTGATCGCCGCGTCGAGATAGAACACCGAGAACGCGACGAACACGAGCAGGGTGATGATCTCCTGCACGGTCTTGAGCTGGGCCGGATTGAACACGGCGATGCCGTAGCGGTTGGCCGGCACCTGCAGGCAGTACTCGAAGAACGCGATGCCCCAGCTCACGAGCACGACGGCCCAGAGCGGCCGGTCGGTGAACTTGAGATGGCCGTACCAGGCGAACGTCATGAACACGTTCGAGGCCAGCAGCAGGAGTATCGGGGTCAGGTAGGTGCTCATGTGCGGATGCTAGTGCGCTGCCGCGGCGCTGGCTATTGGCCGTATGGCTGCGACTATTCCTGCTCCATGAAGCGCGACTCGTACAGTACCGCGGCGACGCGTTCTTCCTGGCCGGGCTGGAACTCCAGGCCGAGGTCGTCGCTGCCGACACGCACGACGCGCACGCGCAGGCCGATCACGGTTTCCTGGTCGAAGATCAGGAACAGCTGGCATTCGGTCGCGATCGGCAGGTTCCAGTTGCGCGGCAGCGCGACGCGGGCGCCGCCCTGGGACAGATCCTTGACCTCGCTGAGATAGCCCTGGTCGTCGAGCACGAGCATCGCGGCGGAGAACACCGACAGGCGGGGATGACGGCGTTTTTCGGCGTAGCTCATGCAGCCTCCTTGGCCTCTCGTGTGACGAACCCGTGGCAGGGCTTGTGGCCGCGCAGGCCGCATCGACGATAGAAGCCCGGCCGGCGCTTGGCAAGCCGAAGGCCTACAATCGCGCATTCTTTTGAGCGGGGGATCACATGCGCATCGCTTTCCGCATCGCTGCCGCGCTGCTGCTGGCCTTCGGCGCGGGCGCCGTCCTGGCCGGCGGCTACGTGCTGACCGTCGACGGCAAGGTCGTCGAACTCGATCTCGACAAGGACGCCGAACTGCTCGTCGGCGGCAAGCCCGTTGCCGTGCGTCTGCAGCGCAAGGAAGTGCAGCAGTTCCGCGACGGCGGGCTGCGCTTCGACTATCCGGCCAGCGTGCAGCCATCGACGACCGACATCAACGCGAACGTGCATCAGGTCATGCTCGTCTCGGCCAACGGCAACGGCGCCATCGTGCAGCGCTATACCGGCCTGGATCCGAATGCGCTGGTCGACCTGATGGTCAGCGAGACCACGGACGAGGAAGTGGCCGCGGGCTACAAGCGCAAGATCGCGCCGACGACGCGCACCCTGGCCGACGGTCGCGTGCTCAACGGCAAGCAGGCACGCACCGAATCCAAGGATGAATCCTGGAGCCGTACCATCGTCGCGAGCGGGAATGCCGGCGGCGGCTATCTCGTCGTCACGATGATGGAAGACGAACGCGCCGCGACCGATGCGGCGATGATCGAGCGCTTCTGGAAGACGCTGAAGCTCGATTGAGCAAGCCGGTACCGCCGGTTCAGGCCGTTCCGGCCGCCGCGATTGTGTCGCGGCGGCGGCGCAGCGGCTGGCGCCGGCCGTAGGTCAGGCTGCGCCAGACCCATTCGGCCGGACCGAAGCGAAAGCGCCGCAGCCACCAGCGGCTGAGCCAGGTCTGCAGCGCGAACAGCACGATGGCGGCGACCAGTGTTCCGATGAGTCCGTAGCGCGGCCCCAGGCCGAGGCCGGTGCCGTAGAACAGCGATACGCCGAGCAGACTCTGGCCGAGATAATGCGTCAGCGCCATGCGTCCGACCGGCGCGAACGCGCCGAGCAGGCGGCGCGCCCTGGTCTGCCAGGCCAGCACGACCAGCGCCATGTAGGCCAGCGCGAGTGCGATCGAGCTGGTGCTGCGCGCGATGCTGGAGACATTGCGCGCGGTCGTGCCGGTCCACCAGCCGTCGGCGAACAGCAGGCGGTGGTCGCGCAGCAGCACACAGGTCGTCAACGCCGCGCCCAGTGGCAGGCTGACGGCCAGCAGGCGGCGCCAGAAGCGCAGATGCTGCTGCGGCTCCTGCAGCACGCCGGCAAAGCCCAGTGCGGCGCCGAGCAGCAGCCGGCCGAGCACGAAGAACGCGAGACTCCAGTTGGCAACGCGCATGCGCAGGTCGTAGTCGATGTTCGCCGCGAGCGCGGTGCCGGCATCCGGTGCGGAAAACGCGGCGAAGGCCGCGGCAGCCGCCTCGGCCGCCGGCACCACGCGCGGCAGCAGCGGCGGAATCAGCGGTCGCAGCAGCGGCAGCGCGAACAGCGCGACGGCCAGCCCGGTCAGGGCGAGCCGGCGCGGGCCCGCATGGCCCAGCGGCAGCAGCAGCAGACCCAGCGCTGCGTAGTAGCGCAGTATGTCGCCCCACCAGAGCAGCCAGGCGTGGGCGACGCCGATGATCAGCAACAGCAGCAGCCGGCGCAGATAGCGCCGCGCCGCGGACGGATCGTCGGCCGCGCGCTGCATCTGCAGGGCGAAGCCGACGCCGAACAGCAGCGCGAACAAGGTCGCCGACTTCACGTCGACGAGTGCGGCCATCACGACGTCGAGCACGCGATCCCAGGAAGCCGTCGGCAACGCCGCGCGCTCGGCTTCGGGCATCAGGGTGTACAGCGAGAAGTCGCGCAGATTGACCAGCAGCACACCGAACAGCGCCAGCCCGCGCAGCGCGTCGAGCACGTCGTGACGTTGCGCGTCGGCCAGCGGGGCGACGGCGGTCGGATTCATGCGCCGGTGTTCCTCGCGGACAGGGGCGCTGCGTCCGGCCGGGCGCCTGCAGGGATGGGGCGC
Organism: Lysobacteraceae bacterium SCN 69-320; assembly: GCA_001725155.1. Lineage (GTDB taxonomy): Bacteria > Pseudomonadota > Gammaproteobacteria > Xanthomonadales > Rhodanobacteraceae > Tahibacter. The sequence continues at coordinate 159,270 of MEFP01000008.1, forward strand.
CCGGCAGTATGGCGAGGCCGGGCGGGGAACTCCAGCAGCGTTGCGTAGGCGCCGCTGCACGTAGTGCCGGCGACTTGAATCTGGCGCCGGATCTTCAACGCACGACTGCGGGCGTCGCTGCGGTTCGAGGCGAAGCAGAGTTTCAGAAACGACAGAAATGAAAGCGTGTTTCAGGCGCGAAAATTGCCTTGTCGCGGGTTTCTGCGAATTCGTCATGGATTGCCTTCGCCGCTCGTCGTCTGCCTCTTGACGAAGGAGATTCAAAAAATCAAAAGTAAGCCCCGGCTTCACCGGACTTAACAACGTTTCATCGTCCCGTTTGGCAGATCGTTGCGATTGCGGCGCAATGATCCGATCCGGCGTGGTCGCGGCTTCCCGCCGCGGCGTCTCCGGTGTCGGCTCGGCACCGGAATTTCCAGCGAATAACCGTATCTGCGCGGGGCGGAGTGCTTGCGCATCGTCCTGCGACGGGCGCGGCCGTGGTTGCGGCATGCTGCCGTTCGCGCGGCTGCAACGAGTCCGCTGTCGTGCCGTGGTATCGGTGCTGCGCATTGGACTATGCGTAAAGCTGTACAAAATTTATTTTTGCGGTGATAGACTGCCGGCGCATTCGTTTCGACGAAAACACAAGCCGGTCGTCGGGTCGGTCGTGCGGCAGGTCGGTGCCGCTTCGCCGTCGTCGTGCGTCAGCTTCGTTGAGCTAGGGGATGCGGATGAGGACGCGCAGAATCGCCGTCGCCGGTCTGGCCGACGATGCGAGCCAGGCTTTCCGGTCCATGCTGAAGATTCTCGACGGTCGGGGCGGCCTTAGCTGGTCGCTGGTCGCGCCCGAGGACGCCGAAGTGCTGATCGCCGGGACCCACGGCGACGAACTCGTCGCACGCCGCTGGGCCAAGACCGACAAGCCGCTGGTCGCCGTCTATGAAGGGGCCGCCGCGCGGCCGATGACGCCGTATACCTTGCACCATCCGTTCCGCGTGATGCAGTTGCTCGGCGTGCTCGACGACATTGATCAGGCGCTCGGCGGCACCGCCCAGGACACAGCCCGCGGGCGAAGCGCGGCCGGCACGCTGTGGACCTTCGCCGAATCCCTGCGCCTGCTGGCGCGCAGCAGTGCCGGCGGCAACCTGCACGTGGCCGGCGAAGGCGCACAGCGCGTGTTCGTTCGCGACGATCTTTCGGTCTATCACGCCGGTGCCGACACGGTGCGTCGTCTCGTCGGCCATTCGCTGGAGTTGCCGGCACTGCGTCTGGCGAGCGAAGGCCCGCCGGCCGATTTCGTCTGCCGGCCGGTGTTCGAGCTCGCCTGGTTCACGGCCTGGCACGCATCCGACGCGCTGGCGCCGTGGGTGGATGCGAATGCGCTCTATCGCCTGCGCCGCTGGCCGGATTTCGGCCTGCTGCGCGGTACGCGCGAACAGCTGGCTCTCGCGGCGCTGCTGACTCATGCGAGCCACAGCCGCGCGCAGCTGATCCAGTCCTCGCGCCAGCCCGCCGCGAACGTCGATCGCTTCCTGAATGCCTGCGCGCTGGCCGGCGTGCTCGCGAGCGCCGGCGAGGCCGCGCCGGCGGCGGAGCCGGCCGGCACCTTCATCGCGGCTTCCGCTGCGCGGCTCGGCGGCCTGATCCGCGGCCTGCGTTCGCGTCTGGGCCTGACGAGCTGAGTGCATGGTCGAGGGCGAATTCAAGATCGTGTTCACGGGGCCGATGGGCGCGGGCAAGACCACCGCGATCGCGGCAATCAGCGACGAGCCGCCGGTTTCCACCGACGTGGTCAACAACGACCGCGTCGCGTTCGACAAGGAGCTGACCACGGCCGGTCTCGACTATGGCCACATCGCGCTGGCCGACGGCGCCGCCGTGCGCCTCTACGGCACGCCGGGGCAGCTGCGCTTCCGTTTCATGTGGGACATCCTCGGCAACAACGCCGCCGGCATCATCCTGCTGCTCGACGCGTCGCAGGCCGACGCGCTGGTCCAGCTCGATGCCTTCGTCGACGCGTTCGGCGCCGGCAAGCGATCGCCGATCGTCGTCGGCGTAGGCCGCGCGGCGGCGGCCGGCGCTTTGCCGCTGGACGCATTCGCGCAGCGGCTGGAGAGTCGCGGCCTGACCTTGCCGGTATTCGGCGTCGACGTGCGTCGTCGCGACGACGTGCTGCTGCTCGTCGACACCTTGTTGTGCCTGCTCGAACTCGGCGACAGGAGAACCGCATGAGCGCGGGTCCGCGTTTCGGTCGCGTCGCCACGGGCGTCGCGCAGAAGCAGCTCGAAGCCCTCGCCCAGACCACGCCCGGCGTGGTCTCGGCCGTGCTGCTCAGCAGCGACGGTTTCGAAGTCGCCTCGCTGCAGGTCGGCAGCGCCGGCGCCGCGCGGCTCGCGGCCATGGGCTCGTCGCTGTCGGCGATCGGCTCGGCCATCGCGCGCGAAGCCGGCATCGTCGAGTGCACGCGCATGATCATCGAGTCCGACAGCGGCGTCGTCGTCGTCATGGGCATTCCCGACGCGCGGCCGCCGCTGTCGCTGGCCGTGATCGCGCGCGAGGACTGCGTGCTCGGTCAACTGCTCTGGGCCGCCAGGAACTGCTGCGTCACGATCGCGCGCGCGTTTCGCGAATGAAACGACGGCACGACGCCGCACCGCGTCCGCCGCCGCCGCAATCCCACCGGTGCATCGCAATCTAGGAGAGTTTCCGTGGCGAATATCAACGACAGTCTCTCTGCTCTGCTGCAGGCCGACGGCGCGCTCTGCGCCGCGCTCGTCGATGCGAACAGCGGCATGACGCTCGGCAAGATGGGCAGCGGCCTCGATCTGGACCTCGCTGCCGCCGGCAACACCGAAGTGGTGCGAGCGAAGATGAAGACGATGAAGAGCCTCGGTCTCAGCGATGCGATCGAGGACATCCTGATCACGCTCGGCAAGCAGTACCACATCATCCGGCCGGTCGCGTCCAAGCCCGGACTGTTCCTCTACCTCGTGCTCGACAAGTCGCGCTCCAACCTCGCGCTCGCGCGGCGCAATTGCCAGGACGCCGAGCAGGCGCTGACGCTGTAGACGACGCTGCGCCCGCCGCCTGCGCTGGGCGGACGCGAAGAGGCCGGTGCCTGCCGGCCTCTTCGCCGCGGCGGCTGCCGCTATACGCGCTTGATGAGGCCGATCAGCAACAGCAGGATGATCGCGCCTATCGCGGCATAGATGATGCTGCCGACGATGCCGGACAGGCCCAGTCCGAGGCCCGGCAGCAGCCAGCCGGCCAGGAATGCGCCGACGATGCCGACGACGATGTTGCCGACCAGGCCGAAGCCGTGGCCTTTCACGATCTGTCCCGCGAGCCAGCCCGCGACGGCGCCCACGACCAGCCAGACGAGCAGTGCTTGGACCGTCATTTCCGCCTCCTTCGATGTCGCCCGCTGCGACCCGCCGATTCTGCATCAGCCCGACAGGCCCGCAACGCTAGTTCACATACCGATTGGTACTGATGCGTTGCCGCGGTCGTGCTGCGCTGCAGCGAAACATCGGCGAAATACAGTCGATGCGAATTTGCACAATGCGACAGGCCGGGGCCGGTCTGCCCGGGCGAGGCGACGAGGCCGGGGCCCGGCGCAAGCGCTCAGGGCCAGGCCGGTTCGTCGAGCAGGCCCTGGCCGACCACGCGCGTCTCGCCGCATTCGCGCTGCAGCTCGATCGCGACGATGTTGGCCGCGTCCTCGATCGCCGCGACCAGCTTCGGCGCATGGCTGATGACCCAGACCTGGCCGCGCCGCGCCGCCTCGACGATCTGCCGCGCCAGGGGACGCAGCAGATCCGGATGCAGGCTCTGCTCGGGTTCGTTGAGCACCAGCAGTTCCGGCGGGCGCGGACTCATGAGTGCCGCGAGCAGGCACAGATAGCGCAGGGTACCGTCGGACAGTTCGGCCGCACGCAGCGGCCGCAGCAGGCCCTCGACGGCAAGGCCGACCTCCAGCCGCGCGTCCTCGCCGAGCACGACCAGGCGCGAGCCCGGGAACGCATCGTCGACGGCGGTCTGCAGCGCGTCCTCGTCGCCGATCTCGATGATGGTCTGCAGCGCAGCGGCCACGTCGTGGCCGTCGGCGGCCAGCGCGCCGGTCTGCACGCTGACGCGCGGCTGGCGCAGCGGGCTGGCCGGATCGGTGCGGAAGCCGTCGTAGAAGCGCCAGCGGCGCAGGCGTTCGCGCAGCGCGAAGACCTCCGGAAAGCGCTGCGGCTCGGACAGTTCCGACAGCACCGAGCGCGCGGCGTCGACGCCGATGCCCAGGCGCTGCCATTCGCCGGCGGCGTCGCGCAGCAGGGTCGCCGCGCCTTCGCGTTCCAGCCAGGTATTGCCGCGGCGCTGCGGCGGCGCCTGCCAGATGTGTTCGGCCTTTACTTCGGGGTCGAGGCGGAAGCGCGACCGCACGACGACCGGATTGCCGCCGGCCGGCAGTCCCAGTTCGAGGCGGTAGGCGACGTCGTCGGCGGCGAAGCCGAAGCCGATGCGCAGCGGCGCCTTGCCGTGGGTGCCCTGGATCGCGACGCCGCGTTTCTGCTGGCTGCGCGTGTCGGCCGGCCCGGCCCACTGCAGCGACGGTATGCCGCCTTCGGCGGCGATCGCTTCGGCGAGGCGGCCCTGCGCGGCTTCCTGCAGCAGGCGCAGGGCGCGATAGAGGTTCGACTTGCCGCTGCCGTTCGCGCCGGTGACCAGGGTCAGCGGCTCCAGCTTGAGCTTGAGATCACGCAGAGAGCGGTAGTTCGATACGGCGAAGGTGTGCAGCATCGGCGGGGCGCAGACGTCGGATCTGCCCTACCTTGGCGGAACCCGCTGCCGTTGTCGATGTCCGAAGGCGTCCGCGACGGACGAAGGACAGGGCATGCAACAGGCGCACGGATACGCGGCAGTGGAGGATTCGCAGCGCGAGGTGCTGCGCGCCTGCCTGATCGGCGCCGCAGTCGGTGACGCGCTGGGTCTGCCGTACGAAGGGCTTTCGGCGCGGCGTGCGCAGCGCTGGCTGCGCGGTCGCCTGCGCCATCGGCTGCTGCCGGGACGCGGCATGGTCAGCGACGACACCGACCACCACGTCTTCGTCGCCCAGTCCCTGCTTGCCGCGCGCGGGGATGTCGATGCGTTCCGCCGCGAACTCGTCCGGCGCCTGCGCCTCTGGCTGATCTGCCTGCCGGCCGGCATCGGCAGCGCGACCCTGCGCGGCCTGCTGCGCGCCTGGCTCGGGCTGCGCCACAGCGGCGTGCGTTCCGCCGGCAACGGGCCGGCGATGCGCAGCGCCCTGCTCGGCTGCGTGTTCGCCGACGACGCGCGCGCGCGTCGCGCGCACGTCGCGGCCTCGACGTCGATCACTCACCTCGACCCACGCGCCTTCGCCGGCGCCCTCGCGATCGCCGAGATCGCCGCGGCCCTGGTCCGCGGCGCCTGGCCGCAGCGGCCATCGGCCGACGAACTCGCCGCGCTGCTGCGAACGGTCTCCGACGACGCGTCGTGGCAGGACTGCGTCGCACAGTTGCACCGTTGCTGCTGCACGGCGCAGCCGGCGCAGGCCTGGTGCGAAGCGCCGGCACGGCGCGCGGGCGTCGGTGGCTACGTGCTGGATTCGGTGCCGTTCGCGATCGCTGCCTGGTATCAGGAATTCGGCGACTACGCGGCAACCGTGGAACTCTGCGTGCGCGCCGGCGGCGATGTGGACACCCATGCGGCCATGGCCGGCGCGCTCGCCGCGCTGGTCGTCGGCGTCGAGGGCGTTCCGCGCGACTGGCGCGAGGGCCTGCGCGACTGGCCCCACGGCCTGCCTTGCCTGGAAGTGCTGGCGCGGGATCTGGCCGCGCCCGAGGCGGCGGCGGCCGGATTTCCGCCGGCGCTGCTGCCACGCAACCTGCTGTTCCTCGGCATCGTCCTGGCGCACGGACTGCGCCGGCTGCTGCCGCCGTACTGAACGGAAAGCGCCCGTGCCGGTAAACGCGCCGGTGTCCTCGCGCCGGGGTTGCCATGGTGGGCCCGTGATGCCTGACGCGCGCGGTCCGGCAACGATTGGCGGCAGGAAGCGGCGGCGCTCCAGTCCGTTTCGTCAGGCGGTCCGGGGGCGGGCCGGTGCAGGCCGGGGGCAAGTTTCCGGCCGTCGAACTTCGTAATGCGCTGCAGCGCGAATTCCCCGATCCTCGACGCCGGCGACTGCCGTGACGGCTATCGGCACGATCCTGCAACAGCCGCCGTCGCAGCCCAACGGCGGCGGCTTCAGCTCGGGCTTCTCGGTGCCGCTCGGCGGCGCCGGCCGGGCACCCGGCGCGTCGATCGACGTGCACTTCCTGCTCGGCGGGCAGCAGCCCGGCCTGTTCAAGCCCGCACTGGTGCCGCAAGCGCCGCCTTCGGGCGGCGGCTATTTCCACACGATCCGCGTCGTCGCCTGCACGACGCCGGCGACCGTGCCGGCTGCATCTTCATCGACGGCAACGACCATCGAAAAACCAGAAGGCCGGCGAGAGCCGGCCTTCTTTTCGAGCGCTACCTGCGGACTGCCCGGCCACGTACCGCGGCGAGCGGTGCGTGGCCGGATCGCGTCACCTGGCGTTGACGAGCGCCAGGGTCATGTCGAGCATGCGGTTGGAGAAGCCCCACTCGTTGTCGTACCAGGAGCAGACCTTGGCCAGCGTGCCGCCCATGACCTTGGTCAGGGTCGCGTCGTAGATCGACGAGCGCGCGTCATGGTTGAAGTCGATCGAGACCAGCGGCGCCTTGTTGAAGCCGAGGATGCCCTTGAGCGCGCCTTCGGAAGCTTCCTTGATGATCTGGTCGATTTCGGCGTTGGTCGTCGCACGCTTGGCGACGAACGACAGGTCGACGACCGAGACGTTGATCGTCGGCACGCGCATCGCGAAGCCGTCGAGCTTGCCGTTGAGCTCCGGCAGTACCAGGCCCACGGCGGCGGCCGCGCCGGTCTTGGTCGGGATCTGCGACATCGTCGCCGAACGCGCGCGGCGCAGATCGGAGTGATAGACGTCGGTCAGCACCTGATCGTTGGTGTACGCATGGATCGTCGTCATCAGGCCGTGCTCGATGCCGATCTTCTCGTGCAGCACCTTGGCCAGCGGCGCGAGGCAGTTGGTCGTGCACGACGCGTTGGAAATGACTTCGTGCGACGCCTTGAGCTGGTCGTGGTTGACGCCGAAGACGAAGGTGCCGTCGACGTCGCTGCCGCCCGGCGCGGAGATGATGACCTTCTTGGCGCCGCCGGCCAGATGGGCGCCGGCCTTGGCCTTGCTCGTGAACAGGCCGGTGCATTCGAGCACGACGTCGACGCCGTGGGCGCCCCAGGGCAGCTTGGCCGGATCGCGCTCGGCGAAGACCTTGATGCGGTCGCCCTTGACCACGAGTTCGCCGCCGTCGACGGCCACGTCGAACGGGAACTTGCCGTGGGCCGTGTCGTAGCGGGTCAGGTGCGCATTGGTTTCCGCGTCACCGAGGTCGTTGATCGCGACGACCTGGATTTCGTGGTTGCGGCCGGCCTCGTAAAGCGCGCGCAGAACATTGCGACCGATGCGACCGTAACCGTTGATGGCAACTTTCACCGCCATGATGGGGGCTCCTGCTGGAAGGTGGGGGACGAAAAAGACACGGGATTGTAGCAATCGGCGCGGCGGGACGCCCGGCATATGGGCCGCGGTGGCGGCCAAATGCCGCAGTCGGCCGGGCTGCCGCCAGGTTGCCGCCGTCCCGGCTCCGCAGAAGAAATCCTTTTCCCGGCATGGGCTTGCAGCCCGCAGGGCGGTGTTCCAACGACGGCGGCCGTGATGCCGGCTTGACGCCGCCGGCCATCTCCGCGGCAAGCTCGCAGCAGCCGTCGCGCCGCGGCGCCGTATCCGTGCTAACCGCCGCCGCCCTGTGCGCATCCATGCCTCCATGACAGTCGAGGACGAACGGGTCGCCCGGGCCCGCCAAGGAGATCGCGACGCGTTCCGCCGTCTGGTCGAGGGCGAGACGCGCGCGCTGTATGCCGTGGCCGCGCGCATCACGCGCGACGCGGCGCTGGCCGAGGACGCGGTGCAGGAAGCCCTGTTCAGCGCCTGGCGCCGGCTCGCCGATTTCGACGGGCGCGCCGCGTTCACGACCTGGCTGCATCGCATCGTCGTCAACGCCGCGCTGGAGCAACTGCGCCGGCGCAGCGGCCGCGAGGCATTGGTGGCCGACGGTCCGGCCGGCGACGACGACGGCGCCGAGGATTTTCTCGCCGCGCATGCCGACGAGTTGCCGGGGCCGGAACAGCTGGCCGGCGGCAGCGAGATCGGCCGTCGCGTGCACCAGCAGCTCGCGCGCATGACGCATCTGGAGCGCAGTGCCTTCGTGCTGCGTCATCACGAAGGCCAGTCGCTGGAGGAAATCTGCGGCGTGCTGGCAATCAACGTTTCGGCCTGCAAGCAGGCCATTTTTCGTGCCGTGCGCAAGCTGCGCGGCGCGCTGGAACCGCTGAGGTAAGGCGATGGATACGATCCGCGACGGCGATCTCGTGCTCTACCACTATCGCGACGGGCTGACGGCCGGCGAACTCGCGACTATCGAACGCGCCCTGCGCGACTCGGCCGCGCTGCGCGCTCGCTATGCGGCGCTGTGCGCGACCCTGGCCGCGGCCGACGCGCAGCCCGCACCGGAGGCCGACGCAGGTCTCGAGCAGCGTCTCTGGCAGCGCTGGGAACAGCAGGTCGACGCCGCGGCGACGCCGCATCGGCCGCAGGCAACCGCGTCGCGGCGTGAACGGCATCGCGGTCTGCGCCGCCTCGGGCGTTCGGCCGTGGCGGCCTGCGCGCTGATCGCCGCACTCGGCGTGGGCTTCCTGCTCGGCCGGCAGCCCGCGAACGTGGCGCCACCGGGGCGCGGCGATCCGCTCGCCGCGACGGATCTGTCGGCACGCGTGCTCGACGCCTATGTCGCCGCGCATCTGCGCGAGACCGAGAACATGGTGCTGACCGCGGTCAACAGCGACAGCGCGGCCCTGCAGGACGGCAACCGCGAGATCGCCGCGGGCCTGCTCGAATCCAACCGGCTCTATGCCCAGGCGGCCGCACGCGCGGGCAACGCGCGCCTGGCGAATTTCCTGCGCCAGCTCGAACCGCTGTTGATCGAGCTGGCTAACCCGGCGCCTGCCGGCGACATCCAAGCTTCGGACGGCTTGCGCGACTACCTCGACAAGACCGATCTGCTGTTTCAACTGCGAGCGACGCAGGCGCGTATGGACCCGCAGCGCTCGACCTCGATATGACGGAGTCACTCATGAGCAAAACCCTGCTTTCCCGCGCGCTGTGCCTGCTGCTGGCCGCAACGGCGCCACTGGCCTTCGCGGTGCCTGCCGACGCCGACGTCAACAGCACCGACAAGGAACTCAACCGCCTCTATCGCGAAGGCCAGGAACTCATGGCCAAGTCCGACTGGCAGCAGGCGCTGGAGCGTTTCCGCCGGCTGGAGACGCGCATGAACGAACGCGGCGAAGCCAATGTCGATACGGCGCTGTTCTGGCAGGCCTACGTGCTCGTGCAGGCCAGGCGCACGGGCGACGCGCGCCGCACGGTCGAGCGCCTGCACGAGAAATACCCGCAGAGCCGCTGGCTCGGCGAAGCCGACGCGCTGCTGCGCCAGGACCCGGCCGCCGAGCATGGCGGCGGTGGAGGTGGTGGCGGCGGTGGTGGCGGCGGTGGCGGCGGTGGCGGTGGCGGTGGCGGTGGCGGTGGCGGTGGCGGTGGCGGCGGTGACAAGGAACTCGCCGAAATCGCCGTCGAAGGTCTGCTCAACGCACCGCCGGAGCGCGCCGTGCCGCTGCTCAAGAAGGTGCTGCGCGGCGCGCAGCCGGACAAGGTCAAGCGGCGTGCGCTGTTCGTGCTGAGCCAGCTCGATTCGCGCGAGGCGCTGGCCGAACTCGTCGAGTTCGCACGCAGCGGCGACGCCGCACTGCGCAGCGAGGCCATACGCATGCTCGGTGTCAGCGGTGACGACAAGGCGCTGGCCGAGCTGTCCACCCTGTACCGTGGCGCCGCGTCCGTGCAGAAGCGCGAGATCCTGCAGGCCTGGATGATCGCCGGGCGCAAGGAACTGGTCTTCGGCGCCGCGCGCGACGAAACCGACGCGACCTTGCGCCATGACGCGATCCAGCTGCTGGGCGTGATGGATGCGACCGCCGAGCTCAAGCAGCTGCTGCCGGCGCTCAAGGAGACGGAACTGCAGAAGCAGGTCGTGCAGGCCCTCGGCGTCGCCGGCGATGTCGACGGTCTGGTGCAGATCGCCGGTTCGGCGCCCGACGAAGGCATGCGGCTCGAGGCTTTCCGCGCGATCGGCATCAGCGGCGGCGACAGGGCCGGCGCTGCGCTGGTCGGTCTGTATCCCAAGGCGAGCACGGCGGCGCAGCGCGACGCGATCCTGCAGGGACTGCTGATCGCCGATGACGCGAAGGCCATGAGCGGTTTGTACAAGAGTGCAAAAAGCAAGGAAGAGAAGCAGCAGATCCTGCGCAAGCTGACCACGATGGGCGACGACGCGGCCCTCGACGTGATCGAGCAGGAGCTGAAATAACCCGCGGCGGCCCAGTGCCGCCGCCGTCCCCGGACTATCCCTGCCGCCGCGGCCCGGCCGCGGCACGGCCCGTCATTGCCGAAATTTTCTGCGGAGCATTGCCATGCGACTGATTTCCCGTCTCGTCTGTTGCGTATTCCTGCTGCTGCCCGTCGCTGCGACGGCTGCGGCCGACGATCTGGCCCGGCGCCTCGCCGCGAGCGACGGCTGGGTGCAATGGCAGGTGCCGCTGGCGCCCGATGCCGGCGATTCCTGCTGCTACGAGGGCCGCGGCGGCGCTTCCGGCCGCCGCGGCTGCGATCTCGACGGCCGTCGCTGGAGCGTCGACGACGCCGCCGCGACGCAGCCCGGCGCGGCGCGGGAGCTCGCCGTTTACGCTCACGTCAAAGCCGGCCAGGTCGACGCGGTTCGTGCGCTGAGCGCGAGCTGCCCGGTGAGCAGCACGAGCGCGATCACGCAACTGGACGGTGTGGACCCGGCCGCCAGCGTTGCCTGGCTCGCGGCGCGTGTACGCCGCGGCGACGGCCGCAAGGGCGACGAAGGCATCGCGGCGATCGCGTTTCATGCGGCGCCCGCGGCGATGAGCGTGCTGCGCGAGTTCGCTGCGGTCGGCGCGCCGCGCGACCGGCGCGAAGCCGCCTTGTTCTGGCTGGGCCAGACGCGCGGCGCCGACGGCGTGGAGGCGGTCGAACGCGTCGCGCATGAAGATGCCGACGCGAAAATCCGCAACCACGCAGTATTCGTGCTGTCCCAGGCGCAGAAGTACGACGCCTATCCGCGCGTGCTGGCGATTGCCGCGAGCGACCGGTCCGGTGAGGTGCGCAGTCAGGCGCTGTTCTGGCTCGCCCAGATGAAGGACGACCGTGCCGCCGCCGACATCGTCGCCGCGCTGCACCGCGAGACCGATGCGCAAGCGCGCGAACAGGCCGTGTTCGCGTTGACGCAGCTGCCGGACGGCCAGGGCGACAAAGCGCTGATCGACCTGATCCGTGGCGACTATCCGCGCGAGGTCAAGCAGAAAGCGCTGTTCTGGCTCGGCCAGTCGGGCTCCGACACGGCACTGGCTTTCCTCGACGAAACCTTGCGCTAGGCCGCGTCCGGACCCGGGCCGGCCGGCCGCAGTCCGGCGGTTCCGGCGGGTGCTGCCGGCGTCCTGGCCGGGCCCGCGCCGGCGCGGGCCGTGGCCGCAACCGGTCCGTTCCGGCAGCGGATTCCGGCCGCCGGTCCGATTCCGGCTGGACCGTGCGCCAGCGCGCATTCGGCTGCCGGGGCCGGCGCTATCGTCCGCCTGCCCTCGTCACGGCTACGGTGCTAAGCTCGCGCCGCGGTCACCGGGAGCAAGGTCGGTGGGGGCTGACCGTAAGCGATTTGGTTACCGGTGGGCGGCCATGAGGGCGGTCGACCGGTGTCTGCAGCCCTGTCTGGAGGCGATATGTCGACCCAGCGATCGACGTGGATACCGACCTGGCCATCCCAGTTGCCGGAGTCTGGTACGTCGCCGGCGCCCAGTTCCACCGCCCAGCGTCCGCCGGGCAGTCCGCCGCCCCCGCCGCAGCGTCCCACGCCGCCGCCGGCCGCACAGACCCGTCCTGCACCGCCCGCGCCGCCGCAGCGTCCTGCGCCGCCGTTCGCGCAGCCTGCGCTGGGGCGTCCGCCCGGTCCGCCGCCGGGCGCTCTCGGCGGTGTTCCTGCGCATCAGTCCAACAGCGCCGTGCTGGCCGACCTCGCACGTCAGGCGCGTGCCGCCCGCGGTGAGCTGCAGGCTGCGCAGGAAACCTTCGCCCGGCGTGCGCTCGCGCTGTATGAAACCCTGCGCATCGTCGATGACAGTCTGGTTCAGCTCGCGACCCACGTGCTCGGCAACAGCGTGATCGCCTCGGCCTGGTTCAGCTCGCGCAACCATCATCTGAACCAGCGTTCGCCGCTGGAAGTGCTCATGGTCGGCGATCGCGAGGCCGTCGTGAACGAACTCATGCGGCTGGAGCACGGCGTCTACTGAGGCGCGGCACGCCTGCTTTCCGGGCGACGATTTTTCGTCGCCAATGCCTCCGGCCGCATCAAGGCACAGCCGCTGCACGCAATGGCCACTGGTCAAGCGGCGAGCCCGGCGGTAAAAGTCGGATCGGTCATCGCGCCGCCTGCGGAAGTCCTGCTTTGTCTCCCGTCATCCAGTCGTTTTTTCACGCCGCGACGAATACCTGGTCCCACCTCGTCAGCAACGGCGACGGCACCGCGGCGGCCGTCATTGATCCGGTGCTGGACTTCGATCCGGCCAGCGGCCGTATCTCCGCGGAGTCGGTCCAGGCCATCCTGGCCGCCGTACATGCGCACCGGCTGCGCGTGGAATGGCTGCTGGAAACCCATGCCCATGCCGATCATCTGACGGCTGCCGACTGGCTGCGCCGCGAACTCGGCGCTGAAGGCCATCCGGTGCGCACCGCGATCGGCGCCGGCATCGTCGCGGTGCAGCGGCACTGGAAGACCGTGTTCGGCCTTGGCGATGACTTCGCCGCCGACGGTTCCGACTTCGACCACCTGATTGCCGACGGCGAGCGCCTGGCGCTGGGCGAACTCGCGATAACGGCCCTGGCCACGCCGGGGCATACCAGCGACGGCATGAGCTATCGCATCGGCGAGGCGGTGTTCGTCGGCGACACGGTGTTCTCGCCGGCGGCCGGCACCGGCCGCTGCGATTTTCCCGGTGGCGACGCGGTGCTGCAGTTCCGCTCCATCCAGCGGCTGTATGCGCTGCCGGAGTCCACGCGTCTGTACCTGTGCCACGACTACCCGCCGCGCGATGCGGAGCCGCGCGACGTCGTGGATCTGGTCGAACAGCGCAGCGGCAATGCCCAATTGCGCCGCGACACGGCCGAGTCCGACTATGTCGCGCGGCGCCAGGCGCGCGACGCGACCCTGCCGGTGCCGCGGCTACTGTATCCGGCGCTGCAGGTCAACATCCGTGCCGGGCGACTGCCGCCGGCCGGCGACAACGGCGTGTCATATCTGCGCATTCCGCTGCAGGTCTAGCAGACGGCCGAGCAGCCGGTCTCTGCCGGTTCTTCGTCGGGCGGCGCGAACAGGGGCTGCATGCGTCTTCGGGCGCCGAGCCCGTGCGCGACCGGCGCTCGGGACTGGCTCCCTGCATCGCTGACACAGGCTGTTCTCATCCGCCTGCCGGCAGGCCGTACTTCGGCGACAGTTCGTCGGCGGCGGCTGTGGCAGACTCCGCGGCTCGTCCATTGGAGAGTCGCATGCGTTTCTGCCGCCGTTTCGCCGCTGCCGTGTCCGTCGCCGCCCTGCTGTCCGCCGCGCCGGCTTCGGCCTGGGGCCCATTGGGCCACCGCACGATTGCCGGCATGGCCCAGCAGCAGCTGTCCGCGACCGCGCAGCGTGAAGTCCGCACGCTGCTGCAGCCCGATGACGAAAGCACGCTCGTCGACGTGGCGATCTGGGCCGACGATCTGCGCGACACGAATCCGGCGCTGTTCCGTTCGACGAGCCGGTTGCACTATGTGAATTTTTCCAGTGCGCAGTGCAACTACGTGCCGCAGCGCGACTGCCGCAAGGGCGAATGCGTGGTCGCGGCGATCGAGCGCTACGAAACCATCCTCGCCGACCGCTCGCGTCCGCGCGCCGAACGCGCCGAGGCGCTGCGCTTCGTCTCGCACTTCATCGCCGACGTACACCAGCCGCTGCATGCGAGCTTCAAGCGCGACAAGGGCGCCAACAGTGTGCAGCTGCGCTACGGCCGCGAGAACTGGAATCTGCACGCGGTCTGGGATTCGCTGATCCTCAATTCCACCGGCCTGCGCTGGCCCGGCTACACCGCGCGTCTGTCCGCCGGCCCGGCGCTGGCTGCGGCCGACAAGGGCGGCGATCCGGCGCAATGGGCCGAGGAATCCTGCCGCGCCGTGCGCGACGACGGCGTCTATCCCGAAGGCAACAGCATCGACGACGCCTGGCTCGACCGCGAGCGCCCCGTGGCCGAGCGGCGCATGCGCCTCGCCGCGGCGCGTCTTGCCGCCGTGCTCGAACGCGTGCTCGCGTCGCCGTCGCGCTGAGCGCCGCCGCAGGCGCCGTTGCCGGCGCGCCTGCGGAAAGTGCAAACCGTTGCGGACGTCCGACCCTGTCGCGCTCGGCAACGGAACAAGCGTGCGTTGCGCGCAGGTCGCCGGAATCGCGACGCCGCCGGAGCGGAATCGCCTCAGTCGGTGGCATGACGGAACAGCGCTGCGGCGCGACATGCCGGGACCTCGCCTTGTGCTAGCTTTGACCGCTTCCGACAACGACCAAGCCCGAAGCGCCATGCAGACCCGCCGCACCAAGATCATCGCCACTCTCGGCCCCGCCACCGACGCCCCCGGCATGCTGAGGCGCATCATCGAAGAAGGCGTCGACGTGGTGCGCCTGAACCTGTCCCACGGTGCCGCCGCCGATCATGCGCGCCGGGCGCGCGAAGTGCGCGAAACGGCCGAGGCGCTGGGTCGCGAGGTCGGCATCCTGGCCGACCTGCAGGGGCCGAAGATCCGCATCGAGAAATTCGCCGCCGGCCGCATACAGCTCGAACCCGGTCAGCCATTCGTGCTCGACTGCCGCGCCGATGCGCCGCCGGGCGACGAACATCGCGTCGGCGTCAGCTATCTCGGCCTGCCCAACGACGTGAAGACCGGCGACACGCTGCTGCTCGACGACGGCCTGATCTCGCTGACCGTGCTCGAGGTGGTCGACCAGGAGGTGCGCTGTCAGGTGCTGTACGGCGGCGCGCTGTCCGACCGCAAGGGCCTGAACCGCCTCGGCGGCGGCCTGTCGATCGCGGCACTCAGCGACAAGGATCGTGCCGACATCAGGCTGGCTGCCGAGATCGGTGCCGACTTCCTGGCGGTGTCCTTCGCCAAGAGCGCCGAAGACATGAACGAGGCGCGCCGCCTTCTGCGCGCCGCTGCGGGGCAGGGCGCGCTGGTCGCGAAGATCGAGCGCGCCGAGGCCATCGACGTGCTCGGCGAGATCATCGACGCGTCCGACGCGGTCATGGTCGCGCGCGGCGACCTCGGCGTGGAGATCGGCGACGCCGAGCTGCCGGGCCTGCAGAAGAAGATCATCCGCGAGGCGCTCGCGCGCAACCGCATCGTCATCACGGCCACGCAGATGCTGCAATCCATGGTCGAGTCGCCGATTCCGACCCGCGCCGAAGTGCTGGATGTGGCCAATGCCGTCATCGACGGCACCGATGCGGTCATGCTGAGCCAGGAAACTGCCGCCGGCCGTCATCCGGACAAGGCTGTCGCGGCGATGCGCCGCGTCTGCCTCGGCGCCGAGCGCCAGTTCGAGCCGCAGGAAGGCTTCCTGACCGGCACTCATCGTATCGACCGCACCGATCAGGCCATCGCGATGTCGGCGATGTTCCTGGCGGCCCAGGTCAGTCCGCGCGCGATCATCGCGCTGACCGAGTCCGGCGCGACTGCGCAATGGCTGTCGCGCTACCGCTCGGCCGTGCCGATCTACGCGCTGTCGCGCAGCGCGCCGGCGCGCCGCCGCATGCAGATGTATCGCGACGTCTATGCGATCGAGTTCGATGCCCGCGGCGTCGACCCGGCACACGCCACGCGCGCGGCGATCCAGCACCTGTTCAACCTCGGCCGCCTGGCCGAGAACGACCGGGTCATCATCACGACCGGCGACCATACCGGCCGCCTCGGCGGCACCAACACGCTGAAGCTGCTGCGCGTCGGCGCCGGCGGCATGGCCGAGGGGTTGGGCGAGCTTTGAGGGCGGAGAACGTGATCCTGCCGGCGGCCTTTCGCCGTCAGGCGGGATCGGCTGGTCAGTCCCGGAAGTGCCCATGAAAACCACGCTGTACTCGATCCTCTGCGCCGCCGTGCGCATCGCGGCGCTGCTCCTCGTCGTGGAATCGCTGCTCGGCATCGCCGGTCATTTCCTGAACCCGATCAGCGGCGTTCCGATGCTGACGAACTGGGTCCTGATCGGCGGCGGCCTGTTTGCTGCGGCGATCGGCGTCGTGCTGTGGATGTTTCCCGGATGGCTGGTGTGGCCGGCCGTCGGCCGCGCGGCGCACGAGGTCTTCGAAAGCCCGCTGACGGCGGAGGACTTTCAGCGTATCGGCATCTGCCTGCTCGGCATCTGGCTCGCCGTCGACGGTATTCGCAGCCTCGTGTATCTGTTGATACGCAGCAGTGCGATCGGCAGTCAGGGGTACGACCATGTCGGCATCACGCTCGCCATGTCGGCGCCGGACATCGCTGCGGCGCTCGCACTGATCGTCGTCGGTATTTCATTGACCCTGGGCAGTCGCGGCCTCGTCGGCCTGCTCGTGCGCCTGCGCGGTCGCACCTGACTCATCGGCGCGAATCGCCGCGACGTGCCGGCGTTGTCGAACGGCCGGCGACGTCGTCACAATGGATGTCCGCTCCGGCAGCGGAGCTTCATTGTCACGCCCGCTTCAGCGCGAGGAAGGTCTGCCATGTATCGCCTGTGTCTGCCTGTTTTCCTGTCGGCTGCCGTTCTGATCGGCGGCCCGTCCCTGGCCCAGACCCCTCCGCGCCCGGTCGCAGCGAAGGACCTCGCGAAATACTGGCTCGTCGCCAGCGAGGCGATGGAAGCGATGCGGCCGAATACCGGCGTCAATCTGTATGTGCCGAGCTGTGCCGTCGTGCGCTACGTCATCAACGGCGACGGCACGACCAGCGACGTGGTGCTGGAGAAGCTCGAGCCGCCGGGCGATCTCGGCGTCGTTGCGACGACGGCGATCCGGAGCCTGCGCTATGCGGCCGCGTCGTCGAACCCGGCGCTGGTGCCGGTGCTCACGCGCGTGACCTTGCCGATTAACCTGCCGCCGCTGCGCGGCACACAAGAAGAGCAGGCCAGGCTTCAGGCGCAACGCGACGAGGTGCTGGCGCGCTGCGATGCGACGGCCGCGGTCGCGCCGGCCAGGCAAGCCGGTGCTCACGACAGTGCGGCGAAGGAAAATGCGGCGAAGGACGCCGCGAAGCCTGTACCGGCCCAGGCTGCGCCGGTCAGGCAACGCTGATTCGGCAATGCCGTCCACGCCGATCACATGGGCGCGGGACTCGCGCTCGACGCGCTGGGCGGCCGGCAGCGCATGGCCACAGCCTGCTTGGCCTGGAGCCATGCGTTCATGGATGCGGCCATGCATGCCGATCTGCAAGTGCTCTGGCCCTGGTCGCCGGTGCGGTTGATCTACGGCACCGCGTCGACGACGGACATCGAGATCGCCTTGGCTGCGGCAGCCGTGCTGCGTGGCTGGCACGCGGACTGCTGCGCCGCCGTCCGACCAGGCTGGCAGCGCAGTGCCGCGCCGCCGGTCGCGTGCTCAAGCCGCCTGTGCCTGTTCCAATGACGCCAGCCACTCGTCGTCGGAGCCTTCGTTGACGCCTTCGAACAGGATCGTGGACAGATAGCGTTCGCCCGTATCCGGCAGCATCGCGAGGATGGCCGAGCCCGGCGCGGCGTCCTCGGCGACCTTCAGCGCCGCGGCCAGGGTGGCGCCTGCGGACAGGCCGACGAAGATGCCTTCCTCGGCCGCGAGACGGCGTGTCGTGTCGCGGGCGACGAGGTCGTCCACCGGCAGGATGCGGTCGGCGATCGTGCGGCTCAGCACGGCCGGCAGGAAGTCCGGCGTCCAGCCCTGGATCTTGTGCGGCTTCCATTCCTGGCCCGACAGCAGCGCCGCGCCGGCCGGTTCGCTGGCGATGACCTGCAGGTCCGGCCGCGCCAGCTTGAGCACTTCGCCGGCGCCGGTGATCGTGCCGCCGGTGCCCCAGCCGCTGACGAAATAGTCCAGCCGCTTGCCGGCGAAGTCGCGCAGGATTTCCGGCCCCGTGGTGCTGCGATGCCAGGCCGGGTTCGCTTCGTTCTCGAACTGGCGCGCGAGGAACCAGCCGTGCTTCTGCGCGAGTTCGGCGGCCTTGCGCACCATGCCGGTGCCGCGCTCGGCCGCGGCGGTCAGGATGACCTTGCCGCCGTAGGCGCGGATCAGCTTGCGCCGCTCGATCGAGAAGGTCTCGGTCATGACCGCGACGAACGGATAGCCGCGCGCCGCTGCGACGGCGGCCAATGCGACGCCGGTATTGCCCGAGGTGGCCTCGACGATGGTCTGGCCGGGCTTCAGGGTGCCGCGGCGTTCGGCGTCGAGCACGATCGCGAGTGCCAGGCGGTCCTTGACCGAGCCGGCCGGGTTGAAGGCTTCGACCTTGACGTAGAGGTCCACGTGCTTGGGCGGCAGCCGGTGCAGTTTGACGACGGGCGTGTTGCCGATCGTGTCGAGGATGGAGTCGTAGATCATGGCGTCCTCGCAGCAGGTAGAGGTGAATGCATAAACCGGTAAAAGCCGTTTCAGAGGTTCAGGCGGCGCGGGCCAGTGGCGGCGCCTGCGTCAGCGGCGCGCTGCCGAACCAGTGCAGCTGTGCGCCGAGCGCGGCGACTTCGCCGACGATCAGCAATGCCGGCGCCACGACGGCATGTTCGCGCGCGACCTGCGGCAGGTTGGCCAGGTCGCCGATGACGACGCGCTGGTTCGTGCGCGAGCCGTTCTCGATCAGCGCGATCGGCGTCGTCGCCGCGCGGCCGTGGGCAACCAGACGGTCGCGTACGCGTTCGAGGCCGGCGACGCCCATGTAGACCGCGAGCGTCTGCCGCTCGGCGGCCAGTGCGGCCCAGTCCAGCGTATCCAGCGAAGCCTTGCAGTGCGCCGTGACGAAGCGCACCGACTGGGCGCTGCTGCGATGGGTCAGCGGAATGCCCGCGTAGGCCGCGCAGGCCAGCGCCGCGGTCACGCCGGGCACGACTTCATAGGCGATGCCATGTGCGTGCAGGAACTCGATTTCCTCGCCGCCGCGACCGAACACGAACGGGTCGCCGCCCTTCAGGCGCACGACGCGCTTGCCGGCGCGGGCCTGGGTCAGCAGCAGTGCGTGGATCTCGTCCTGGCTCCTGCTGTGCGCGCCGGCACGCTTGCCGACGTCGATGCGCTCGGCGTCGCGGCGCGCGAGCGCAAGCACGTCGGGACCGACGAGACTGTCATGCAGGATGACGTCGGCTTCGTTGAGCGCGCGCAGTCCCTTCAGGGTCAGCAGGCCCGCGTCGCCGGGACCGGCGCCGACGAGCACGACCGATCCCACGGCCGGTGCGGCAGGTGCGCCGTCGAGTTCGCCGGCCAGCGACGCCTCGGCGACGGCGATCTGGCCGCGCCGCACCAGTTCCGCGACGCGGCCCCGAAACAGACGTTCGAGAAAGCGGCGGCGTTGGCCGAGATCGACGAAGCGCCCACGGATGCGCTCGCGCCAACGCTCGGCCAGCGCCGCCAGAGCCCCCAGCGAAGGGTCCAGCAGACGTTCGATCGCTTCGCGCACGAGCCGCGCGAGCACCGGTGCTGCGCCGGCCGTCGATACGGCGACGACCAGCGGCGCCCGATCAATGACGGCCGGCACCTGGAAGCTCGACAGCGCCGCGTCGTCCACGACATTCGCCCACAGGCGCCGGCGCTCGGCCGCGGCGGCGACCTGGGCATTGACGCCGGGATCGGCGGTCGCCGCGATCACGAGCCACTGCCGTTCCAGCTGATCTTCGTTGAATTTGCCGAAAATCAGCGAGATGCGGCCGTTCTCGGCCCAGGCCGAGAGTTGTGGCGTGAAGTCCGGCGCGACGATGGAGACCTGCGCATCTGCGTCGAGCAGCCCGGCCACCTTGCGTTCCGCGACGCTGCCGCCGCCGACGACGAGCACGGCGCGCCCTGCAAGCTGGGTAAAGATCGGATAGAGTCGGGCGGCAGGCATGGGTGTTTGGCGGCGATGTCGGCGGAAGCGGAGATAAGCGACACGACCGCAGCCGTATCGTCGAAGATCATGCTGCGTGCCTGCGGAATCCCAGGGAAGTGAGTAAACGCTGTGCCGTTATGCCGTCGCGGCATGTGCGGAAGCGCAGCCGTATAGACGGCTAAATGATCTGTCGTTATAGTCAGATCACCTGTTTGTAGAAAAGACGGTGCCGACCGCGGCGCCACAGAGGGTCCTCGACCGGGCCCGACCACACTGGAGAACACGATGAAACCGACTAATTACGCCACCCGATTCTGTATGAACTATTCGATTACCAATTGGCGCCGCTCGCTCGCGTCCGAACTGTTGCGATCTCCCCAGAGAAGGCCGTCATGACCCTGACCCAACTGCGCTACCTGATTGCCATCGCCGATTCCGGCCTGAACATCACTCTCGCCGCCGAACGCGTCCACGCTACCCAGCCGGGCATTTCCAAGCAGCTCAAGCAGCTGGAAGACGAACTCGGTTTCCAGATCTTCGCGCGCAAGGGCAAGAGTCTGGAACGCATCACCCCCGCCGGCGTGCAGGTCATAGACCGCGCCCGCGTGATCCTGGCGGAAGCCGCCAACATCCGCGCACTGGCCGCCAACCTTCGTAACGAAGCCCAGGGCGAGCTGCGCATCGCAACTACCCATACACAGGCGCGTTTCGTGCTGCCGCGTACCGTCGCAGCGCTGAAGCGTCGCTATCCCCAGGTCAGCGTCCATCTGAAGCCCAGCGGCGACGCCGAAGTGCTTGCTCTGCTCGAACGCGGCGAAGCCGACATCGCGATCGTCTCGACGGCCGGCAGCGTTCCCGCCGGCGGCATGGCGGTGCCGCTGTTCCGCTGGGACCGTCACGTACTCGTGCCGCGCAGCCATCCGCTGGCCAAGCTCGACAAGGCGCCGCGCCTGGACGAACTCGCCGAATATCCACTGGTCAGTTACGAGTCGTCGCTGAAGCCTGATTCCTCGCTGCGCCGCGCGTTTCTCGGCGCGGGGCTGCTGCCGCGCATCGCGATCACCGCGCGCGACGCCGACCTGATCAAGACGTATGTGCGCGCCGGCCTCGGCGTCGGCGTGCTCGCGGAAATGGCGCTGCTGCCCGAGGACATGGCCGATCTCAAGGCGCTGCCGGCGCCGGGCCTGTTCCCGCTGTGCACGACCTGGGTCGTGCTGCGCCGCGATCGCGTGCTGCGCGATTACGCGCTGGACCTCGTCGCCGAGCTCGCGCCGCAGCTCGACCGCCGCGGCCTGCGCCGCGTGCTCGACGGCGTGACCACGCCGGACTGGCCCGCGCCGCCGCACTGGCGCCAGCTGAGCGCCTCGGCCGAGGCCAAGCCGGCCGCGCATGCGGGCTACGCCGCCCAGGCCGCCTGACCGCACCGCAGCCGCACCCGACGACGCCGCGCCCTGCGCGGCGTCGTCATTTGTGCGCCCGCCGGCACAGCCGTGACGGTCGCGGCGTCCGTTCTGCACAGGCTGTAGGGACCTGACCCCTGCGCTGGTCGCGCACGAAGCGCGCGCGGCACGGTCCATACCCGCGATCCGGACCGCAAGCGCGGTGCGATCCTCGCCGAGCTCAATCTGGTCGGAAGAGGCGATACCGACGCGAGCGGTGACTTTTGTGGGTCGAGCGGCGCGGCATGCAGGTCGCCAGCTGGGTGGGTGGGACCCATATCCCTCTGAAAAAATCTGACATTTCGCAGCTCACTACCGGGCTTGCATCAACGGAACGGGAGATCGTCGATGACGAGACGCATATTGAGCTACGCAGCCGCGGCGCTGCTGGCGCTGTGGGCCGGCGCCTGCGGGATGGAGGCGCTGCGTCTGGTCGGTGCCGCGACACCGTTCCCGGCGCTGCCGCTGGCGCTGCTGCTGATCGCACTGGTGCTGATCTGGGCGGCGTATCGTTTGTCGCGCTCTGCGGCAAGCGGCATTGTCGCGACGGCGTTGGCCCTGTTGCTCGGCGCTTTCCTGCTGAACACGACGATGCTCACCTGGACGGTGCGGCCGCTGCCGGACCCGATCGTGATGGCGATGACGAAAGCCGTCATCGCGTGCCAGGGCGGCGATTGCCGCAGCGTGCCGATACGCACCGCGCCCGGTGTCCCGTTTCCGGGCCGCAACCTGCTGACGCTGCGTACGGCCCGCGCGCCGGCCGAGGGCGAGTGCGAAGTGTTCGGCTATATCGCGCCGGAGGGACGCAACGTGCCGTACGTCGAGGCGGACTATCGCGAGTACGTCCGTGCGCGCGATTCGGCGCGGCGCTACGGGCTGCTCTGGTTGTTCGACCGGGTCTATCCGCAGGTGCTCGCGACGAACATCGAGCGCGGCGTCTGTTCGCCGCTGGCCGCGCCGGCAAGCGCCGAGTAAGTCGACAGCCCTCGACGGCGCGCCTGCTGCGTCGCACCGGCAAGCGTGGTCGTGGAGGCGTCAGGAGCAGGTGCAGACGTAGCGTCTGCACCTGCCCATCGACGGCGGCTACGAATTCTTTTTGCGCTTTATCCAGTTCTCGACGTTCTCGCGCAGCAGCGCCAGCGGCACCACGCCCTGGTCGATGACCTGGGCATGGAATTCGCGGATGTCGAACTTCGCGCCGAGTTCGCGCTCGGCCTGTTCGCGCAGGGCGAAGATTTCCAGGCCGCCGGAGTCGTAGGAGGTCAGCTGCGCCGGCATCACGGCCATGCGGTCGATCGTGTCGGCGGCGGCGGCGCGGCTGAAGCGGCCGGTGGAAGCGAGGTAGTCGATGGTCTGTTCGCGCGTCCAGCCGAACAGGTGCAGGCCCGGATCGGCGACCATGCCGCGCGCCGGCCAGATGCGCCGCGAGATCTTGGCGTATTCGGTCTGATAGATGCCGGCTTCCTCGGCCAGGCGCTCGGAATAACGGCCCCAGCCTTCGAGATAGGCGGAATTGAAACCGAGCTTGGCGATGCGGTGCGCCGGCTGCTCTTCGTTGGCCAGCGCGATCTGCAGATGATGGCCGGGCCAGGTCTCGTGCACGAGGGTGATTTCCGCGGAGCCGCGCGTTTCGGTCTTCCAGTTCTCGAGCTGGATGCGGTATTCGCCGGGCTTGTTCGGATCGGTGTTCGGAATGTAGTGCGAGCTCACGCCGGTGCCGCGCTGGTATTCCGGAAACGGCTCGATGATGGCCGGCTGCTTGGGCATGCGCGCGAACAGCGCGGCGCTGAGCGTTCGTGCGCGATCGAGTCCTGCGCGGGAATAGTCGAGCAGTTCCTTTTCGGACCTGAAATGGTTCTTCGGCTCCTTGTCGACCTTGGCGATGATGGTCTTGATGTCGCGCGTGCCGAACAGGCGCTGGCCGAGATCG
Organism: Lysobacteraceae bacterium SCN 69-320; assembly: GCA_001725155.1. GTDB lineage: Bacteria > Pseudomonadota > Gammaproteobacteria > Xanthomonadales > Rhodanobacteraceae > Tahibacter. The sequence continues at coordinate 182,981 of MEFP01000008.1, forward strand.
GCGACGACGGTTTCATTGTCGGCGACGGTCTTCTGGCCGAGCTCATAGACCTCGTGTGGACTGCGGTTCAAGGTCGTGGAGTTGCGCAGCAGCGCCGCGTAGCAGGCCTCGCCGTCGGGCAGCGCCGACAGCGCGACGCTGTCGCGCGCACGATCGCGGTAGGTGTCGCGCAGGAAATCGCGGTAGCGGCGAATCGCCGGCAGTGCCGTCGCGGTCATGACCGTGCGCAGTTCCGCCTTGAAGCTCGCATCGTCGCTGCGTTCGGCCGGCGAGTAGAACGGCAGAGCCTCGGGCTTGCCGGCGAGCATGCCGTCGGCCTGTTTGAGTACGCGGTCGACCACGCTTTTCGGCGCGCTGTAGCCGCGGTCCAGGCCCGTGCGCAGGTTGGCGATGTCGTTGTCGATGAAGTTGCCGAGCGCCGACCAGCGTGCGATCGCTTCGCGGCGTTCCTCGGCCGTCGCGACGGGCTGGGCCTCGGCGGCTTCGCTGAGACTCGCGAACCAGCCGTTCATGTGGCTGACGTCCCAGAGCTCGCGCCGGCAGATGCGCATCTGCCGGGATGACTCGAGGTTTTCGCGCAGGATCGCATAGGTCACCGCGTCCGGCGTGCCGCGCAGCGGAGTCGGGTCGATCTTCGCGAGATCGGCGAGCATCGCGTCTTCGTCGGCTTCCGATGCGGCGATTTCGGCCGCGGAATTGCGCGGCAGGCGGTCGTGCGCCTTGACCGGCACGCCGCTGAAATAGGTCACGGTCGGATCGAAATCGAGCACCGAGTCGACGTAACGGTCGGCCAGCGCATTGAGCGCGGCGACGTTGTCGCCGGTCGCGGCAACCGGCGCGGCCGCCGGCGCCGCGGCAGGCGGCGGCGCCTTGCGCGTCGGGTGGCTGCAGGCGACCGCGAGCAGCGCCGCGCTCAGAGCGGCGATCGCGGCGCGGATCGGGTAGGGGCGATGGAACGGGGACATGAGGCTTTCCTCGGCGAACCTAAAGGACACGGATTGCCCTTACGCAATGGCCGTGCCAAGTACGAGGCGGGCGCGAAACCGCACCATTGTGCGGTTTGCCGCATGCGCCACCGCGTGCGGCGTTGTCCGCGGACACGGACAGCGTCCGCGGTCGGGCGTGCGCGGTCCGCGCCGCTCTGTTCGCCGCGCAGCCAGAGCAAGGCGCTGACGGCGGGGTGAAGGGGCGCCGCAGACCGGCTGCAGGGTCGCGATCAGCACATACAGCGACGCTGCGGTCGCTGCCGCGTTGATGAACAATGTCGGCGCCGCGCCGGCGCCGGCCGGCTGCGCGGCCATGATGCCGGAACCGACCACGCCGGCCAGCACTAGGTTGCCGTGCCGACGAATTCCGCGAGGCAGCGCTGCCGCAGTCCGTTCACAGGCTGGCCTGCAGGGCCTGCACGCGTACCGCGATCGCGTCCCGCGCGGCGCGATAGTCGTCGTCGGAAAGATGTCTGGGATCCGGCAGCGCCCAGTCCTCGCGGCAGCGCGCCGGCAGCCAGGGGCATTCGTCGCCGCAGCCCATCGTGACGACGACATCGAATTCGCCGCCGACGTTGGCCAGCGACCTGGATGACTGCGTCGACAGGTCGATGCCGATCTCCGCCATGAACTGCCGCGCGCGCGGATTGTGCCGCTGGGGCGCGAGCCGGCGCTCAGTGCTTCCACGCCTCCTTCGCCGTAGTGGCGTGCGAACGCCTCGGCAATCTGGCTGCGATTGGCGTTTTCCACGCAGACGAACAGCACGCGCCGACGAACGGAATGACCAGAGTTCATGTCGTCTCGCTCAGGTGCATGCCGAGGGGCTGGCGCAACAGGCCGAGGAGCGCGGGCGCTGCACGGCGTCCGTATCCGCGCCGCTTTACGGCATCGTGGCCCGGTCCGTATCGGGTGCGCAGTACGTCGTTGCGTCGCCGTACGTACGGAACGCTTCCCGGCGTATGCCCTGCGGATCCCGCGACCAGAACTTGTCGGACTGCGCATGGCAGCAGAGCGGGCCCGGCTCGGCGACCGCGGCGGCGTCAGCCGGTTGCAGACGTTGGCCGAATTCCGCCAGCGCTTCGGCGCTGTCGGCCTGCAGGCCCGGATGGTCGACGCCGGGTGCGCGACCGGTGGCCGAGATCGCAAAATCCACGCGCGGATCTTCAGGCAGCCATTTCGCATAGTCGGGCTTGCGCACCGCCGGTTCGGTGGCGAACAGGGTCGAGTAGTAGGGGATGCCGGCATCGAGGTCGGCGACGTTCAGATGTACGTGAAAACCGGTTCATCACGAGGTTCCGGTCTTGCGGCGGGGAGTGCAGGCGCTGGCCGGTGCGCATGTCGCATCGATGCGTTCCGTCCGGATCGCTTCCGCCGTGCCGGTGCCGGCTCAGTGCGGGATGCCGCGGACGGCCAGCAGGAGCAGCCCGTAGGCCAGGATCGTTGCGGTGATGATCGCCGCCGGGGCCAGCACCCACCAGAGATTGCGGTCCCGCATCGCGAGAACGATGCCGCCGAGGCTGCCGAACAGGCCGAGAGCCATTTGCAACTGGATCAACGGGCTTTCCCAGCCGCTGTGGTGGAGCCAGGAATAGTTCGCGACCTCGAACACGGGCGCGACCAGGTAGACCAGCGTGGATGCCAGCACGAGCATTCCGAACCAGCCGCCGTGGCGCGGTTTCCGATCGGTCATCGGGCTTTTCCGCGTCAGTGCGGGATCAACCCGATCCGGGCCAGCAGGATCATCTGGGCGATCGGCAGACCGCTCGCCACGAACGGAGCGAGCAGCCACCAGCCGTTGTTGCGCCGTGCCGCCAGGGCGATGCTGCCGAGGCCCGACACGGCAATCAGCAACAGCAGGCCGCGTTCCGCGATGTCCTCGTTGTCGCGGCTGAAGACGTGCCAGTTGCAGGCCGGCAGCGCGAGCACATAAGCCGCGACGAGAAATGTGGAGGCCAGGACGGCGGTACGCAGCATCGCGTCCACGCGTGTGCCGGCGATTCGCGGCGGTGCTCCGGGTGTCTGCGCTTCACTCATGATGTTCCCGCTGGGCTGTGTCGATACGCCGGTGATTCGGGCGGCGGCGAGACCGGTATTGCCGGATCGTACAAGCTGACTCGCCGCTCCGGTGCCGCGGCAGGTTGCCGGTTGTTGTTCTGCGGGCTGGCGGCCGCCGTGCTTGCGTGAGGATGGCCGGTAGGCCCGTGCGGCGGGGCTGGTGTCGCCCGGCGGCGGCAGAAAAGGTCTCCGGTAATGGCGGGGTAGCGGACAGTGCGGCGCCGTCGTCGGGGAGGTCAGGCGATCGATCGTGAATGCCGCGTCGCGGGCGCGCGGCGACGGCTGCGCCGCAGGCATCGCCAAGTGCGCCGCGGGCGGGTAGTGTTCGCGCTCCGCGTGCCGCCGTCGTTTACCGCATGACCGTCGATTACGCTGCGCTGCTGCAGACCATTGCCGCCGAAGTGGCCACGCTCGCGCCCGAGGGCGCCGTCGCCGAGTACATTCCGGCCCTGGCGCGCGTCGTGCCGGACCAGTTCGGCATGGCCGTCGCGACGGTCGACGGAGTCGTACATCGTGCCGGCACGGCCGATGTGCCATTTTCGATCCAGAGCATTTCCAAGCTGTTCGCGCTGGCGCTCGCGCTGCGCCGCGAAGGCGAAGCGCTGTGGCGGCGTGTCGGCCGCGAACCATCGGGCACGCCGTTCAATTCGCTGGTGCTGCTGGAGCGCGAGCGCGGCATTCCGCGCAATCCGTTCGTCAATGCCGGCGCGCTCGTGGTCACCGATGTGTTGTGCCGGCGTTTCCTGCAGCCCGAGCGTGCGGTGCTGGAATTCGTGCACGGACTGCTCGGCCGCAGCGGCGTGGGCATCGACGCGGAGGTCGCGCGTTCCGAACGCCGTCACAGCGACCGCAATGCCGCCATCGCGCATTTCATGCGCAGCTTCGGCAATCTGCATGGCGAGGTCGGCGCCGTGCTGGACGCCTACTGTGCGCACTGCGCGATCGCCATGTCCTGCGCTGAACTGGCCGAGGCCGCGCTGTTCCTCGCCGCCGACGGCTGCCAGCCCGGTGGTACGCGCATCCTCGAGGCCGCCGATGTGCGTCGCCTCAATGCGCTGATGCTGACCTGCGGCGCCTACGATGCGGCCGGCGATTTCGCGTTCCGCATCGGCCTGCCGACCAAGACCGGCGTCGGCGGCGGCATCCTCGCTATCGTGCCGGGCCGCATGAGTATCTGCGCCTGGTCGCCGCGCCTGGATGCGAACGGCAACTCGATCGCCGCCGCCGCGGCACTGGAACGCTTCGCCGCGATGGCCGGCGTGTCGATCTTCGGTTGAACCGTCGGTTGCGGTGAACCGGAGGCGAGCCGCAACGCCGAGGCGGGGCGGCGCGAGAAGCCCTCATTGACGTCATGTCGTCGCATCGGATGCCGACGTGGCGACCGCGAGTTGCCGATGTGAAATCGCGCGGAGCGCAAGACTGCGACGTCGCCGTTCGTCTCCGGCTCACCGCAATCTACGGCGCTTCGTCGAGCGGCTTGCACAGGACCCAGTCGGCCTTGCGGTCTTCGCCGACAGGGAAGACGGCAGCGCCGACTTTCCTGAAACCGTGTTTCTCGTAGAAGCGGATCGCCTGCGGTGATTCCTGCCAGACCAGCAGCCAGAGCCGGCGTCTGCCGCGTTCGCGGGCGACGCGGCAGGCGTCCTGCATCAGCTCGGCCGCGGCGCCGCGGCCGTGGAAGGCCGGTGCGAAGTAGAAACGGCCGAGTTCGGCCGGGTCCGCGCCGCTGACGCTGTCGGGGGCGCGTGTGGCGAAACGCAGCTGGGCATAGCCGACCATCACGCCGTCGGCTTCGGCGAGCAGGGTGACGATGTCCGGGTCGGCGATCTCGGCAGCCTGGCGCGCCGCATCGAAATTCGCCGCGACGAACGCGGCGGTGTTGACCGCGTCGCTGGCATGGCCGTAGGCGGCGAGGAACCAGTCGGCCATGTTGCGCGCCAGCGCCGCCGCATCGGCGGCGACGGCGTGGCGGATCCGCAGCGCGCTCATGCGCGCGGCGTCCCGCGATGTTGAAGAACCGGCGCGCCGTTCAATGTCCGCCGCCTTCCGGCGCCGTGGCTTTTTCGAGCACGCTGCGCGTCATCGCGATGGCCAGGGCTTCCTCGCCGAGAAAGACTTCGGCCTGCTCCTGCCGCAGCAGCCTGGTTTCTTCCTCGCTGTGCGAGCGCACGATGACCTGGATGTTCGGATTCAGGATGCGGGCGGTCTCGATCATGCGGCGCACGTGGAAGGTGTCCGGTATCGCGATGACCAGCACGCGCGCGCGCGCGACGTGGGCCTGGATCAGCACGGCCGGTTCCGACGCGTCGCCGGCGACCGCGTGCAGGCCTTCGGCACGCAGGGTCTCGACGCGTTCGCGGTTCTCCTCGGCCACGACCAGGCGCAGGCTGCGTTCGAGCACTGCGGCGGCGATGCGCCGGCCGACGCGGCCGTAGCCGACCAGCAGCACGTGGTCGGTGAGATAGTCCGAGCTCACGCTGGTCGGCAGCTCGGCCAGCGGATCGGCCGGGCGTTCCAGCTTGCGCGCGGCGCGCGAGCGCTTGCGTATCCAGGCCTGGGCCGGCTCTATGGCCTGGAATACCAGCGGGTTCAGCGCGATGGAGATGATCGCGCCGGCCAGGATCAGGTTCTGTCCCTGCGGCGGCAGGATGTTCAGCGACACGCCGAGCGCGGCGATGATGAAGGAGAACTCGCCGATCTGTGCGAGGCCGGCCGAGACGGTCAGCGCCGTGTTCAGCGGATAGCGCATCAGCAGCACGAGCGCCGAGGCGGCCACGGTCTTGCCGATGACGATGACGCCGACCACGGCGGCGACCATCAGCGGCTGCTCGATCAGGATGCGCGGGTCGAACAGCATGCCGACCGAGACGAAGAACAGCACCGAGAACGCGTCGCGCAGCGGCAACGATTCCTCGGCTGCGCGATAGGCCAGCTCGGATTCGCGCAGCACCATGCCGGCGAGGAAGGCGCCGAGCGCGAACGACACTTCGAACAGGATGCCGGCGAGATAGGCGATGCCGACCGCCGCGGCGATCACGCACAGGGTGAACAGCTCGCGCGAGCCGGTGCGCGCGACCTGCCAGAGCAGCCACGGGAACAGCTTGCGCCCGCCGACCAGCATCAGCGCGATGAAGATCGAGACCTTGCCCAGGGTGAACACGAGGCTGAGCCAGAGCGGCCGCGCCGCGGCCGCCGCGTCGCCGTGGGCGACGCCGCTGTCGCCGGCCAATGCCGGCAGCAGCACGAGTGCGAGCACGGTGACCAGATCCTCGACGACGAGCCAGCCGACCGCGATGCGGCCGTTGACCGACTCGACCAGGCCGCGGCTCTCCAGCGCGCGCAGCAGCACGACGGTACTGGCGACGGACAGCGCGAGGCCGAACACGAGTCCGGCCGCGAGCGGCCAGTCCCACAGCGCGGCCAGGCCGGCGCCCATGGCGGTCGCCACGGCGATCTGGACCAGCGCGCCGGGCAGCGCGATGCGTCGGACCGAAAGCAGGTCGTCGAGGGAGAAATGCAGGCCTACGCCGAACATCAGCAGCATGACGCCGATTTCGGCGAGCTGCTGGGCGAGGTGGACGTCGGCGACGATGCCCGGCGTGGCCGGACCGATGACGATGCCGGCGACGAGATAGCCGACGAGAGCCGGCAGTTTGAGAAATCTCACGGCGATGAAGCCGACGATGAGGGCAAGGCCGAGGGCGGCCGAGATGGTCGAGATCAGTTCTACGCTATGCGGCATCAGTCACCGTGGTCGTCTGAGCGGAGGGAAGTCCGCCGGGGCGGACTGCGGATCCATCCTCATCCGATCCCGAAAGCGATGCTTCCGGACGACGCGGCGGTCGTCCACGTATCGCCAGCGATCCCGTTCCACGGGCAAGAGGCTCGGCAACGGAGCCCCGTACGACGCATGCGGCTGTTGGCTAGGCGATAGGTCCGACCTGGACGACCCTCCCCCGGCTGGAGGAGGGCATGGAATGGGAATGGCATGCGCCGCGCCGGAGCGCGACACGGACTCGAACCTTACACCGAAAAGCGCTACGGCGTCGCGTTCGTGCGCAGATTTGTCTCGAACAGCTTCAATATGCGCGCATATTCGTCGCGCCACGCGGCGGCATGAACGAAGCCGTGACGCTCCATCGGATACGGCGCGAGCTCGACGTTGTCCTTCTTCAGTTCGATCAGGCGCTGGAACAGGCGCACCGAATCCTGGAAGAACACGTTGTCGTCGATCATGCCGTGGGCGATCAGCAGCGGGCCCTTGAGGCCGTCGGCGAACTCGATCGGCGAGCTGCGCCGGTAGGCGATGCCGTCGACCTCGGGCGTATTGAGGATGTTGGACGTGTACTCGTGGTTGTACTGGGTCCAGTCGGTGACCGGGCGCAGCGCGGCGCCGGCCTTGAACACCTCCGGTGCGCGGAACAGCGCCATCAGGGTCATGAAGCCGCCGTAGGAGCCGCCGTAGACGCCGACGCGCGCCGCGTCGCCGTCGTGTTCCTTGACCAGCCAGTTCACGCCATCGACGAGGTCTTCGAGCTCGGGCTTGCCCATCTGACGGTAGATCGCCGTGCGCCAGTCGCGGCCGTAGCCTTCGGAGGCGCGGTAGTCCAGATCCAGCACGAGGTAGCCGCGCTCGGTCAGCAGGTTATGGAACATCTGTTCGCGGAAATAGTACGGGTAGCCCAGGTGCGTGTTCTGGGTATAGCCGGCGCCATGCACGAACAGCACGATAGGATGCTTGCCGCCGCCGGCCGCCGGCGTGTACAGCTTGCCCCAGATCGGCTCCTTGCCGTGCGAGGACGGCACCGGCACGATCTGCGGCGCCTGCCAGCTCATGGCCTTGAACGCGCTGCTGCGCGTGTCGGTCAGCGCGCGGGCGCTGCCGCCGTCGGCCGGCACCACGCTGATCTGCTGCGGCACGTAGCTCGACGAATGCGCGACGAGCAGGTTGCGGCCGTCAGGCGAAAGCTGGAAATGCTCCAGGCCCTTGAACGTGGTCAGGCGCGTGCTCGCGCCGCCGGCCGTCGGCACGCGGTAGGCGTCGTAGCTGTACGGCGCTTCGGCATTGCTCTTGAAATAGAACCAGGCGCCGTCGGGCGACAGCTGCGGCTCGGACACTTCGAAGCGGCCCTGCACGACAGCCTTGGGCTTGTCCTCGCCGTGGCGCGTGTACAGCGCCGCATAGCCCGACTCCTCCGACACGTACCACAGGGTGCGGTTGTCGGGCAGCCAGCCCATTTCGTTGAAGTTCCAGTTGATCCAGGCCGCATCGGTCAGGCGATGGCGCAGGCTCAGCGCCGGCTTGTCGGTGTTGGCGACCGTGGCGATCCAGCGGTCCTTGTTGTCGATCGCGCGCAGCATGACCGCGGCCTGGCTGCCGTCGCGCGTGAACTGCAGCGCGACGACGCCGACATTGCGCTGAGCCTTGTCGGTCTTGGCTTTGTCGGTCCTGGCCTTGCCGTCATCCTTGGCGGCCTTCTTCGCGGTCTTGTCCTTGTCCTTGTCCTTGTCGGTGCCGGTTTCGGCGTCCTTGGCAGCGGCCTTTTCGTTCTCGCTGCGGATCGCCGCGAGCGGGTCGTCACTTATGCCGGGCAGGGCGGCGAAATCCAGCCTGGTCGCCGCCTGCGTGGCCAGGTCGACGCGCCAGAGGGTTTCCGGCGCCGGGCCGGCGCGGCCCACGCGCGTGCGCACGTCCTCGAGCTCTTCGTAGCCCGACTCGGTCACGTACATCGGCATCTTGCCGGCGCGGCCGCCGTCGTGGCCCTTGGGCGTCGTCGCCACGAGCAGCCAGCGGCCGTCCGGCGACAGCGCCGCGCCCTGGCTGATCTGCACCTCGTCGCCGAGGTAGACCGGTTCGGCCGCGCGCGTGGGATCGGCCTTGCGCAGCTCGTCGGCGCGGGCCTTCAGCGCTTCCTTGTTGTCGTGGTCCTGCTTCAGGGTGCCTATCAGGCGCAGCTGCAGCTGCTCGAAGTCGCCGGGCTTCTTGTCGCGGGGGTTCTTTTCCGCTTTGAGCACGGCGATCGGGAAGTTCACGCCGCTGGCGAAATCGTAGCCGTACCAGTCGTTGCCGACGCGGTACTGCAAGGTGTTCTGGTCGGCGGAGAACTGCGGCGCGCTTTCCTCGGCCGTGCTGCGCGTGACCTGGATCAGGCGCCGGCTGGCCAGGTCGCGCACGAACACGTCGCCGTTGCGGACGAAGGCCGCGCGCCGGCGCGCCTGGTCGAACACCGCGTCCTTGCCGTCGATGCCGGCGAGTTCGGCCGCGCCGAGCACCTGGTCGGCGCCGCCGGCCACCTCGATGCGGTGCAGATCGCGTATCGGCGAACCGTCGCGCTTGAGCGCGTAGTAGATCGTGCCGGCGTCGGTGGACCAATACGGCGACTCCACCGCCGCGCCTATCCAGTCCGGCTCGGCCATGATCTGGTCCAGGGTGAGCGCGGCCTGGCTGGGCAGCGCGACGAAATAGACGAGGGCGGCGACGGCGGCACTGAGCCTGGCAGACATGGGCGACTCCGGTACGGGATCGCCCGAGCATAGCCAAGCGCACCGCGTTTGCGCCGTGGCAATGGTCATTGCCCCCGGGCCTGAGGCACCATCCGGGTCTTTGCCGGAGCCGTCCATGATCCTGCCCGCCGTCGAAATAACGACCCGCCCGCGCCCCAGCCACAGCGTGATCTGGCTGCATGGCCTCGGCGCCGACGGCCACGATTTCGCGCCGATCATCCCGGAGCTGGTCGCACCCGAATGGCCGGCGCTGCGCTTCGTGTTCCCGCATGCGCCGCTGCGTCCGGTCACCATCAACGGCGGCGCGGCCATGCGCGCCTGGTACGACATCAAGGGCACCGACATCGCCTCGCGCCAGGACGAGGCCGGCGTGCGCGAGTCCATGACCCAGCTCGATGCGCTGATCGCGCGCGAGGCCGATCGCGGCGTACCGGCCGAGCGGGTGTTCCTGGCCGGCTTCTCCCAGGGCGGCGCCATCGTGCTGGCCGGCGGCGTGCGCCATGCCAGGCGCCTCGGCGGCGTGGTCGCGCTGTCGACCTATCTGCCGATCGACGCGACCACGGCGGCCGAGCGCAGTCCGGCCAACGCCGACCTGCCGGTCTTCATGGCCCACGGCAGCCACGACCCGGTCGTGCCGCAGCCGCTCGGCGCGCGTTCGCGCGACATCCTGCGCGGTCTGGGCTATCGCGTGGACTGGCACTCGTATCCGATGGCCCACAGCGTCTGCGCGGAGGAAATCGCCGACCTGCGGCAATGGCTGGGCCTACGCCTCGCGGCATAATCGGCTGCAGGTTCCGGCGCTGGGAGGGCGCAGGTTGGCCAAGTCCGAACGCGCCCCCGGCCGCGCTGCCGCCGTCGATGCCGTGCATTACTGGCTGCCGGATTTCTGCAGCTGGCCCGTGCTGATCGCGCTCGCCGTCATCGGCGAGCTGGTCGCGCTGGTCGTGGTGCTGTCGGCCAGCGACGTCGGCGTGCCGACCTGGCAGGGGCTGGGCCTGGCCAGTCTGTTCGTGCAGTGGCTGGCCGTCATCTGGACCGTCTGCCTGTGCAAGGCCCGGCCGCTGCTCGTGCGCCTGGCGCCGTGGATGGCCGAATTCTCGGCTTACGCGCTGATGCTGGCGACCACTGCCGCGGCCAGCTGGGTCGTGTTCGCGATAGATCGCAACCTGAGCCTGGGCTTCATCGACGCCAGCGCCGAATCCTGGCGCTTCGTGCTGCGCAACAGCGTGATCTGCGCGCTGATCGGCGGCGCGGTGCTGCGCTATTTCTACGTGCAGGAGCAGTGGCGCGAGCGCGTGCAGGCCGAGGAGCGCGCGCGCTTCGAGGCGTTGCAGGCGCGCATACGGCCGCATTTCCTGTTCAACAGCATGAATGTCATCGCCAGCCTGATCCGCGCGCGACCGGCCCAGGCCGAGGCCGCGGTCGAGGATCTGGCCGACCTGTTCCGCGCGGCGCTGGGCCGCGACGACGCGCGCAGCACCCTGGGCGAAGAGCTGGATCTCGCGCGCGGCTATCTGCGCATCGAGCAGCTGCGCCTCGGCGAGCGTCTCGCGGTGGACTGGCAGGTCGACGCCTTGCCGCGGGACCTGGAGCTGCCGTCGCTGCTGCTGCAGCCGCTGGTCGAGAATGCGGTCTACCACGGCATACAGCCGCTGCCTGCCGGCGGTACCGTACGCGTGCTCGGCCGCGTCGACGCCGGCGCGGTCGAGATCCAGGTCGACAATCCGTGCCCGCCGCCGGCGGCGCGGCGCGGCGGCGGCAACGGCATGGCGCTGAGCAATATCCGCAGCCGCCTCGCGCTGCACTACGGCGAGCGCGCGACCTTGGCGGTCGAGGACGCCGCCGAATCGTTCGACTGCCGCCTGCGCGTGCCGCTGCGGCCCTGAAGCGGCGGATGCCGCACGACGTGTGTCAAGGAGCGAGAGCATGCGAGTACTGATTGCCGACGACGAACCGCTGGCGCGCGAACGCCTCGCCGCGCTCGTCACCGACACCGGCGCCGAGGTGGTTGCCAGCGTGGACAACGGCGAGCAGGCGGTGCAGCAGGCCGACCGCCTGCGCCCTGACGTCTGCCTGCTCGACATCCGCATGCCCGGCATGGACGGCCTGGACGCCGCGCGCCTTATCGGCTCGCTGGAGGATCCTCCGGCCATCGTGTTCTGCACCGCCTATGACGAATATGCGCTCAAGGCGTTCGATGCGCATGCGGTCGACTATGTGCTCAAGCCGGTGCGGCGCGAGCGGCTGGATCAGGCCCTCGCGCGCGCGGGCCGGCTGGGCGCCGGCAAGGTCGACAAGCTGGCCGGCACGCTCGGCACGCACCGCCAGCGCAGTCACATCTGCGCGCGCGTGCGCGGCAACCTCGTGCTGGTACCGGTGCAGGACGTCCTCTACCTGCAGGCAGAGGACAAATATGTCGTGGTCCATCACACCAAGGGCCAGGTGCTCGTGGAGGATGCGCTCAAGGGCCTGGAAGACGAGTTCGGCGACCATTTCGTGCGCATCCACCGCAACTGCCTGGTTGCGCGCGACCGCATGGCCGGCCTGGTCCGCGGCAACGACGGCCGCGTCTTCGTCAAGGTCGACGGCAGCGCCGACGTGCTCGAAGTCAGCCGGCGCAACCTGCCGGGGTTGCGCAAGCTCGTGCGCAGTCTGTAGGTGCGTCGGGCGGAACGGGCTGTCGCCATCCGGTTTCGATCGTCTCCTTTCCCTTCCAGCCCCTCCGAGGGAAAGGACGGGATGGGGGGGGCTTCAGCCAGTTCTCGGAGCGACGGCCTGGTCTTTCCTTGAACGAAAGCGCCCGAAACACTCGATCGGCAAGTCCGGTTCTCGCTGGGCATTCCAGGGGTCGGAACCCACTCTTCGGCGAGCACAGCCGGCGCATAGTGTCGCGGCGGCTACCGGCCCCGCGCGGCAGCGGCTAGGATGCGCCGTCTTCCGCTGCTGCACGAAACGCCATGAAATTGCTGCGCATCGCCACGCGCCAGAGCGCGCTGGCCCTCTGGCAGGCCGAACACGTCGCCGCGCGGCTGCGCGCCGCCCATGCGGACCTGCAGGTCGAACTCGTGCCGATGACCACGCGCGGCGACCAGATCCTCGACCAGCCGCTATCGGCGATCGGCGGCAAGGGGCTGTTCCTCAAGGAGCTCGAGGTCGCGATGCTCGAAGGCCGCGCCGACGTGGCCGTGCATTCGCTCAAGGACGTGCCGATGGAGCTGGAACCCGGCTTCGCGCTCGGCGCCGTGCTCGAACGCGCCGATGCGGCCGACGCGCTGGTCAGCCCGCACTGCCGCACCCTCGCGGATCTGCCTGACGGCGCGCGCGTCGGCACTTCATCGCTGCGCCGCCAGGCCCAGCTGCGCGCGTTGCGGCCGGATGTGCGTCTGGCCGACCTGCGCGGCAACCTCGGCACGCGCCTGGGCAAGCTCGACGCCGGCGAGTACGACGCGATCATCCTGGCCTGCGCCGGTCTCGAACGGTTGGGGCTGGCTGCACGCATCGCGAGCCGGCTGGAACCGCCGGCCTGGATTCCGGCCGTGGCGCAGGGCGCGATTGCGATCGAATATCGCGCCGGCGACCGCGCGACCCTGCAGCGGCTGCAGCCGCTGAACGACGCCGACAGCGCGCGCTGTACCGGTGCCGAGCGCGCGATGAACCGCCGCCTGCACGGCAATTGCAGCGTGCCGATCGCCGGCTATTGCCGCGAGATCGAAAGCGGCCTGGAACTGACCGGCCTCGTCGGTGATGCAGTCAGCGGCCGCCTGATCCGCGCGACCGCGCAGGGGCCGCTCGATGCGCCCGAAGCGCTCGGCGAGCAGGTCGCGCAGTTGCTGCTCGGCCAGGGCGCCGGCGAGATGCTGCACGCGAGCCGCTGATCGTTCCTGCCGGGTTGCGGCGCGGAGGTTGCGCTGGGCGCCGCGAACCGCAACATCGGAGCCTCGACCGATCGAAGAACGGCGTTGGGTTCGACGTCGAAGCGAGCCGTCGTTTCGGCAAGCGTCTTTCGCGAGGGTGACTCCGCGACGTTGCGGTTCGCAATGCTCGCGGCAACCCGAGGCACAAAAAAACGGGCCTTTCGGCCCGTTTTCTTTTGCAGCGATGCCGCGGCGATCAGAAGTTGTAGACGAGGTTCGTCGTCATCAGCTGATCGGTCTTCTTGATGCCCGGGGCGACGTCGGTGTTGTGACGAACCTGGTAGCCGAGCTTCAGCGCCAGGGTCTTGTTCATGTTGACGACGAGACCGGCGTCGTTCTGATAGAACGTGTTGTCCGAGCCCGCTTCGACGAGGAAGGTGTTCTCGAACGCGGTGTTCTCGTTGAAACGGTGGCGGTAGCCGATCAGGCCGCGGCCGACGACGTCGGATTCGGTCTTGCCGGTCAGGATCGGCTCGAAGCGCTTGTAGCCCGGGCCGATTTCGAAGAACAGTTCGGTGCGCTCGTTCTTGATCGCGGTATAGCCGTAGCCCAGCGACAGCACGGCCTGGTAGTTGAACGGCGAGAAGTCGTCGTTTTCGTAGCGCAGCGCGCCGACGAGGTAGCTGCGCTCGTCGAACTTGTAGCCGGCCGAAGCGCCGGCTTCATAGCGGTTCGCCGTGTAGTCGTAGCGCGTGACGGCCGTCGGGACGCCGCCGATGGTTTCGATGCTGGTGGTATTGCCCTTGGAACGCAGGGCGCTCAGGTAGAAGTTGTCCTTCCAGACATCGTCTTCCATGCTGAAATTGAGCTTCGCGTTGAGGTTTTCCGACTTGGCGTTGCCGCGCGACGCGGCGAAGCCCAGTTCGCCGGAACCGGCCCAGCCACCGTCGGCGGCAGCGACGAGCGGCAGAGCGGCGAGTACGGCGGCGGCGATCAGGAGTTTCTTCATGGGGTTCACCCTTCTTCGATGAGGATCAATCGGGAACGTCCGCGTGCGTTGGAAACGCGGGCAAACGGAGCGCCGGATACTACGGCGAAGGTTTGAATCCGATCTGAACCGTAGGCGCCGCCGTGACCGGCGCGGCCAGTGTAGCGAGCTTTTTTCGCGGCTACGTGCGGGTTTTCCCATGCGTCGTAATAAAGGTTTACAACTTGCGGCATCGTCGCCGCGCGTCATAAAGATTTACGAATGCCGTGGCGGGACGGCGATGCGGCCGTACAGTGAGCCGGGCCGCGGTGCTGCCGGCAGTCGCAGTCGCTGCCGTTTCAAATCCGCCGTGCGCCGTAGTACAGATTCACGACATGGCGCGCTTCGGCAAAAAAAAGCCAGCGCTCGACGAAAATCCCTATGCTGCCGAGCAGCAGCGCGAGCAGAGCCAGCGCCGGCGACAGTGTGAGGAACGCCAGCGCGACGACCACACAGGCCAGCGGCGCGGCGAAGCCCAGCGCAAGGCTCAGCGCGCGCAGTTTTGCCGCATGGCGCCGCGCGAGCACGAAGCCCATTTCCCGCGTCAGATAGTTCTGTTCCGTATGCGGCCGCTCGAACGCCGCGACCTCGCCGAAGCGGCCGAGTCCCGTTGCGCTTTCGACGCTGGCGCGCGGCGCGGCGCCGTCGATGTGCCGCCAGTACAGCAGCTTGATCAGCGCGGCGAGCATGGCCACCGCGACGATCGCCGCGAGCAGCCACGGTGCCAGGCCCAGGCGCTGCCAGTCCTGCGCCGCGTCGCGCCCGGCCAGCGCGGCCAGCAGCCAGAGCCAGAGTCCGCCCGAATAGGCGCCGAGCAGCAGATAGGCCGGCGCGACCCAGCCGTTGTGCCAGGCCGGTATCGTGCGCAGGCTGGAATAGATGCGCGCAGTGCAGAACACGGTGACCAGTGCGCCCAGCGCGAGCAGCGCGCCGGCCACGCGCGGCAGCAACGGCCAGCCGGCGCCGGACGTGCCCGACAGCACGCTGATGCCGAGGACCAGCGCCGGCAGATAGGTCAGCACGGCGGCCACGCCTTCGCGCGACAGCCAGGAACTGCGCCACTGGCTGAACGCGCGCCAGGCGCGCCGGGGCTGGCCGAGGTGCGCAGTCGAGGCGAACAGGCCGACGCTGACGAGTACCGTGCCGGCCAGCAGCGGCGCGCCGGTCTGCCACAGGCCGTGCGGCCACAGGCCCGCCGCGACGCCGGCGCCGAGCAGACCGAGCAGGCCGTAGCCGGCGCCCGACAGGGTCGTGAAGAACAGGACGGACAGCGCCGGATGCATGGTGCGCGATCAGCCCGTGACCACGGCCGTGCCGGTCACCGTGACCATGAGCATGTCGCCGCCTTCCTTGATCTGGATGGTCTCGTAATCGAAGTCGATGCCGACGACGGCGTTCGCGCCGAGATCCTTGGCCGCTTCGACCATGTCCTCGATCGCCGCTTCCTTGGCCTTGCGCAGCACTTTCTCGTAGCTGCCCGAGCGGCCGCCGATGATGTCGCGGATGCCGGCGAAGAAATCGCGGAACACGTTGGCGCCGAGTATGGCTTCGCCGCTGACGAGACCGAGGTAGTTGCGGATCGGATGACCTTCCAGATTGGAGGTGGTGCTCAGCAGCATGGCGGTTCTCGTCGGTGGAAGAATCAGCGGGACAGCAGCTTGTCGACCCAGCGCAGCAGCGGCGACAGCTGGCTCGGATCCAGGGTTTCCGCGGCCGGCTCGGGTGTCGCCGCGCCGCAGCCGGCGCGGCGCGGCCGCGGCGGCAGGTAGCGGTTGACCGGCGCATAGCCGAGCTCGGGCATCAGGGCGACGCCGTCGCGCTCGGCGACGAGCCGCGAGACGGCCGAATCCGCATCGCCGAGGTCGCCGAAATGGCGCGCGCGCGTCGGGCAGGCCATGACGCAGGCCGGCTGGCGTTCGCTCTCGGCGAAGGATTCGTTGTAGATGCGGTCGACGCACAAGGTGCATTTCTGCATTACGCCGCGTTTTTCGCTGTACTCGCGCGCGCCGTACGGACAGGCCCAGGAGCAGAGCTTGCAGCCGATGCATTTGTCCTCGTCGACGAGGACGATGCCGTCCTCGGCGCGCTTGTAGCTCGCGCCGGTCGGGCAGACCGTCACGCAGTCGGGTTTCTCGCAGTGCAGGCAGGAGCGCGGGAAATGCACGGTCATCGCCGGCGCGTTCTCGGCGAACCCGGTCTTCGCGAGCTGCTGCAGCGGACCGTTGCCGGCCGCATCGCGGCGCGGCTGTACCTCGAAGCTGTGCACGCGGTTGAACCAGACGCCGAGTGGTTCGGCGCCGTAGGCATCCTCGTCGGGCAGCGGGCCGAACTGGCCGCCGTCGTTCCATTCCTTGCAGGCCACGGCGCAGGCATGGCAGCCCACGCAGGTGTCCAGGTCGATGACGAGGCCGAGCTTCTTCGGCGACGGCGGCGGCAGGCTGGTCATGCGCCAGTGACCTCGATGCGATGCGGCGGCAGGCCGGAGTCGGCGGCCTCGTCGGCGGCCTTGTCGATGCGCACGCGCAGATCGAACCAGGCGGCCTGGCCGGTGACCGGATCGGCGTTGGCGTAGCGGTAGCCGTCCGCGCGCGGCGGCAGCAGCTCGCTGATGACGTGGTTCAGCAGGAAGCCCTGCTGCGATTCGGGCGCATCCGCAGCGAGCTTCCAGGCGCCGCGGCGCTTGCCGATCGCGTTCCAGGTCCACACCGTGCCGGGCTCGGTGCCGCTGTGGCAGCGCACCGGCACGCGGATGCGGCCGTGCTGGGATTCGACCCAGACCCAGTCGTCGTCGCGCAGGTTCAGCGTCTGCGCTGTGTGCGGATGCAGATACAGGAAATTGCGTGCGGTGATCTGGCGCAGCCAGGCGTTCTGCGATCCCCAGGAGTGATACATGAACATCGGCCGCTGGGTGATCGCCGCGAGCGGATAGCGCGCGAGATCGGTCTGCTCCCATTCGAACGGCGCATACCAGAACGGCAGCGGATCGAAGTAGCGCGCGACGCGCTCGCGCTCGCGCGCCGGCGGCTGCACCGCGCCATGCCCCAGGGCGGCGAGACGGAAGCGCTGCAGCCGTTCCGAATACAGCTCGATGACCTGCGCATGGGTGGAACCGACGAAGCCCAGGCCGCGCGCCCATTCGAGATAGTCGCGATTGGCCATCTTGTAGTAGCGGCCCGCGGCGGGCACTTCCGCATGCCAGAACGCGCCGTGCTCCTTGTAGCGTTCGAGCTGCTGCGGGTTCGGTTCGCCGGTGCCTTCGCGCTGGCCGTCGCGGCCGCGCCAGCCGGCCAGCAGGCCGACGCCGGGGGCGCGCTCGTGCTCGACCATGTACTGCGCGAAGCCGTCCGGATAGCGCGGCGATCCGTCCTCGCGCACGCAGCCGGGCAGGCCCAGGCGCGCGCCGAGATCGAGCAGCACGTCCTGGAACGGCCGAACGTCGCGGTCGGGCATGGCGATCGGGTGGCGGATCGCGTCGCTGGCGCCGTCGGCATCGGAGATCGGCCGGTCCAGCAGCGAGATGCAGTCGTGGCGTTCCAGATACGTCGTGTCCGGCAGCACGAGGTCGGCGAACTCGACCATCTCCGAGGCGTAGGCGTCCACGTAGATGATGCGTGGAATCTTGTAGGCGCCGCCGGCGTCCTTCTCCACCAGCTGGCGCCGCGTGCGCGTCGTGTTCATGGCCGAGTTCCAGCTCATGTTGGCCATGAACAGGAACAGGGTGTCGATGCGCTGCGGATCGCCGGCCACGGCATTGGCGATCACGTTCTGCAGCATGCCGTGAACGGCCAGCGGATGCTGCCAGGAGAACGCCTTGTCGAGACGGCGCGGTTCGCCGTTCGCATCGACGAGCAGATCTTCGGGGGCGTGCACGTAGCCCAGCGGACCGGCATCGAGAGTGCCGTCGGCCTTGCGCGCCTTGCCGGGACGGTTCGCCGGCGGCACTCCCTTGGGATACGGCGGCTGGTAGCGGAAGCTGCCGGGCGTGTCGATTGCGCCGATCAGCATCTGCAGCACGTGCAGCAGGCGGCAGGTATGGAAGCCGTTGCTGTGCGCGGCGATGCCGCGCATCGCATGCAGCGACACCGGGCGGCCGATCATTTCCTCGTGCGTGCGGCCCCAGGCGTCGGTCCAGCGCTGCGGCAGGCGGATCTCCTCGCGGAACGCCGCGTCGGCGATCTCGCGGGCGATGCGCCGTATCGTCGCGACATCCAGGCCGCTATGTTCGGCCGCGCGCTCGGGCGCGTAGTCGGCGGCGAGGAAGCGCTCGGCCAGCAGCTGGAACGCCGGCACGGCGCGGCGCCCGTCGGCCAGGGTGAATTCGCCGACGACCACCGGAGCTATGGCTATGGCGTCGGCCGGCATCGCGACGCCGGCACGCGTCCAGCACAGCGCGCGACCGTCGGCGTCGCGTGCGAACAGGCCGTCGTCGGCGCCGCCGGGATTGCGCACGACGAGGTAGTGCGCATTCGTGTAGCGCACGAGGTAGTCGAAGTCGATCCAGTCGTTGCGCAGCAGTTCCTGGATCAGCGCACCCACGAACAGGCCGTCGCTGCCCGGGCGTATGCCGAGCCATTCGTCGGCGATCGCCGCATAGCCCGTGCGCACCGGATTGACCGCGAGCACCTTGGCGCCGCGCTGCTTGAGCTTGCCGAGGCCTAGCTTGATCGGATTGGAGTCGTGATCTTCGGCGACGCCGAACATCAGCAGATAGCGCGTGTGCTCCCAGTCGGGCTCGCCGAACTCCCAGAACGAACCGCCGAGCGTGTACATGCCGGCCGCGGCCATGTTGACCGAGCAGAAGCCGCCGTGCGCCGCGTAATTGATCGTGCCGAACTGCTGCGCCCACCAGCCGGTCAGCGCCTGCGACTGGTCGCGGCCGGTGAAGAAGGCGAGCTCGTCGGGATTGCGGCGGCGGATGTCGCCCAGCCACTGCGTCGCCAGCGCGAGCGCCTCGTCCCATTCGATCTCGCGGAATTCGCCCTTGCCGCGTTCGCCCGTGCGCAGCAGCGGCTTGCGCAGCCGCGCCGGCGAATAGTGCTGCATGATGCCGGCCGAGCCCTTCGCGCAGATCACGCCGCGATTGACCGGGTGGTCCGGATTTCCCTGGATGTAGCGGACCTTGCCGTCCTTCAGATGGACTTTGATGCCGCAGCGGCAGGCGCACATGTAGCAGGTCGTCGTCTTGACCTCGTCGCCGACGGGTTCGTGCAGTTTCAGGCTGGCGTGGGTCATGCGTCGGTCTGGCGGCGGCGCGAGGGCCGGCTGGGCGCGAATGGTAGCGGAGCCGCCGCGCAATTGCGCAGGCCCAGACCCGGGCGTCGGTTGTGGCGAGCCCGGCGAACGGCAACATCAAGGTCCGCACGCCTGCGGCAATCCCGAGCGGGGAAGCGCCGTGGCGCGCGACTCGAACGCCTCGAAAGGGGGGCAAAGCCTTTGGTCACCTCGACGTTGCGGTTCGCCGGGCTCGCCGCACCGACGGGTCAGTCCAGCCGCTTGTGCACGCGCGTCACGGCGATGCCGAGCATCAGCGCGCTGAATACGGCCAGCGCGACGAGCTCGATCCAGAGGTCGGCCAGGGTCGCGCCGCGCAGCGCGATGCCGCGGATCAGACGCAGGAAATGCGTCATCGGCAGGATTTCCGCGAGCCACTGCGCCGCGCGCGGCATGCCGGCATACGGGAACATGAAGCCCGACAGCAGGATCTGCGGCAGGAAGGTGAAGAACGCGAGCTGCATGGCCTGGAACTGGCTGCGCGCGAGGGTCGACAGGAATACGCCGAGCGCGAGGCAGGCGATGATGAACAGCAGCGCGGCAAGGTAGACGTCGAGCAGGCTGCCGCGCAGCGGCACGGCGAAGATCAGCTTGCCGAGCGCGAGCACGAGGCTGACCTGGACCAGGCCTATGCCGACGAACGGCAGCACCTTGCCCACGGTCAGTTCCCAGGGCGACACGGGTGTGGCGATCAGCATTTCCAGATTGCCGCGCTCGCGCTCGCGCACGAGGGCCATGGCCGTGAACATGACCATGGTCATGGTCAGGATCACGCCGACCAGACCCGGTACCGTATTGACCGGCGCACGCCGCTCGGGGTTGTAGAAATTCACGACCTCCATGCTGGCGGTCGCGGCGGATTGCCCGCGCAGATGGGCCAGCGGATACGCGGCGAGCTGCCGCGCGGCCTGCTGTACGACCTGGTCGGAGCCGTCGACGACGAGCTGCACGGCGGGCCGGTCGCCGCGTTCCAGGCGATTCTCGAAATCCGCGGGTATGACCAGGCCGACGCTGATGCGGCCCTGGCGCAGCGCCTCGTCGAGCTGCTGCGGCGAGGACAGCGCTTCGCGCAGGGTCAGCACCTGCGAGGCGGCGAGCTCGGCGACGAGTTCGCGCGAACGCATCGTGCCGGCCTGGTCGAGCACGGCCGCGTCGAGATGGCGCACGTCCAGATTGATCGCGAAGCCGAACAGCAGCAGCTGCATGGTCGGAATGCCGACGATCATGGCGAAGGTCAGCCGGTCGCGGCGCAGCTGACGCAGCTCCTTGAGCACGATGGAGAACAGTCGGCGCAGGCTCATGCGGCGGCTCCGGCTGCAGCGGCGTCCGTTGCCGGCTTGCGCGTCGCGGCGACGAAGACGTCCTCGAGATTGGCCGCGCCGCGGCGCACCTGCGCCTCGATGCCGCTTTCGCGCAGATGGCCCGTGAGCCTTTCGGCGTTCCAGGCCGCGTCCGCGGCGAGTACGCGCAATTCCGCGCCGATCTGCGCGAGCGCGACGATGCCGTCCTGGCCTTGCAAGACGAGCTGCGCGCGGCGGGGTGCTGCGCAGTCGACGAGCCAGACCGCGTACGGCAGCGCCTCGCAGAGCTCGCGCGGTGCGCCGTCGGCGACGAGGCGGCCCTGGTCGAGAATGGCCAGGCGATGGCAGCGTTCGGCTTCATCCATGTAGTGCGTGGAAACCAGCAGAGTGGTGCCGGCGTCGGTCAGCTCGAACAGCGAGTCCCAGAACTCGCGCCGCGACTGCGGATCCACGGCGCTGGTCGGCTCGTCGAGGAACAGCAGCTCGGGCTTGTGCAGCACCGCGCCGGCCAGCGCGAGACGCTGTTTCTGGCCGCCGGACAGCGTGCCGGCGAGTTGCCGGCGCCGGTCCGCGAGCCAGTAGCGCGCAAGCAGCTCCTGGATGCGCGCGCGCGCCGCGGCACGCGGAAGATCCTGCACCGCGGCGAGGAATTCGAGGTTTTCCTGCACGCTGAGGTCTTCGTACAGCGAGAACTTCTGCGTCATGTAGCCGATGCGGCGCTTGAGCTGTTCCGCCTGCTGCGGGATCTGCAGGCCCAGCACTTCGATGTCGCCGGCGCTCGGCGACAGCAGGCCGCAGAGCATGCGTATCGTCGTCGACTTGCCCGAGCCGTTCGGGCCGAGAAAGCCGTAGACCTGGGCTCGCCCGACGGTCAGGTCCACGCCGTCGACGGCGACCAGCGCGCCGAAGCGGCGCGTCAGGCCGCGCGCGCGGATCGCGATGGCCGTGCTCACGGCGTGGCCGCCTCGGCGGCGAGCGGCAGGCCGGCCGGCAGGTCCGCCGGTGCGGGCGCGCCGTTGCACTCGGTCGCGCAGGCCAGCAGCAGGGCTTCTGCGCGGAAGCTCAGCCGGTTCGCGTCGTCGCCGCTGAGCGCGTAGTAGGGCGTGAAGGCGGCTTCGCTGCGCACGGAGCGGATCTGTGCCGTGTACGTGGCGGCGATGCCGTTGATGCGCAGATTCAGCTTCTGCCCCGGCTGCAGGGCAGCGCGCCGCGGTGCCGGCACGAACAGCCGCGCATACGGCGCGGTGCCGCCGAGCAGCGCGACGACGGTCGCTCCCGGCGCGGGCTGGTCGCCGAGCTTGTACGGCAGCGAATCGACGCGGCCGGCCTGCGGCGCGCGCACGTCCAGGCGCGCGCGGCTCAGGCGCAGCGACTCGACCTGCGCCTGGGCCGAGGCCACGGCCGCGTCGACCTGGTCCAGCTGTTCGGGGCGCGTGCCGTGGGTCAGCTCCAGCAGCTTGGCCTGGGACGAAGCGACTTCGGCGCGGGCGGATTTCAGCGCCGTATCGCGGGCATCGAGGTCGGCCTGCGCGATCAGTCCCTTGCGGCGCAGCTCTGCGGCACGGTCGCGCTCGCGCTGCGCATCGTTGCGCGCGACCTCGACGCGATTGAGATCGGCGCGCGCCGCGGCCAGGGTCTCGCTGCGCGTGCCGTGCTGCAGTTCGGCCTGCGATGCGACGGCGCGGCGCAGCTCGGCCTCGGCCTGCGCGAGCTGCGCGTCGCTGCGGCGCGGATCGAGCTGCAGCAGCAGCTGGCCCGCGGCGACGGTGTCGCCTTCCTTGACCGCGATCGCGACGACCGGCTCGGCCGCGTCGGCCTGCACCGCCATGCGGTCCCACTCCAGGGTGCCCAGCAGCGGCGGCGTTTCGCTGCGGCTGCAGGCGCAAAGGAAAAGCAGCGCGGTTATCGGCAGCGGCCTGCGGACAGACCGCGCGACCGGTCGCGCGATGAGGCGGCGGTGAAGGAAATCAGTGTGCATCGGTCAGCTCCAGACCGCGCAGCAGCAGCGCGAGCACGTGCCGGCGCAGGCTGTCGGTGGTGATGTCGTCGGAGGGAAAGATCGCGCGCCAGATCGGCTGCGCGGCCAGCGGGAACACGGTCAGCCCGATCAGCGAGACCAGCAGCAGGCGCGGTTCCACGTCGGGATTCAGGCGGCCCTGGGCCTGGGCCTGCTGCACGAGTTCGCGCACGCGATGCGCGACCGGCGGCGCGATGCGCTCGATCAGTCGCCGGCGCAACTGGCCGCCTTCGCTGAGCACTTCGCGCAGCCACAGCTGCGGAAACCAGGGATTGGCCGACAGCAGCTCCAGCAGCGCGCCGACGAAGGCTTCGAGCGCGCCGCGCAGATCCGGTCCGGCCTCGGCCAGCCGCTGCCCCAGCGCCGCCGACAGCGGCTGCAGGCGCTCGTCCACGAGCGCATCGACGAGCTTGTCCTTGCTGCCGAAGTAGTAGTGCAGCAGCGCCGGCGTCACGCGCGCCCTGCGCGCGATCAGCGACAGCGGCGTCGCGGCGATGCCCTGTTCCGCGAACAGCTTCAGCGCCACGTCGAGCAGATGCGACCGCGCGTCGTCGCTGCCCGGACCGGTGCTCGAGGCCGGGCGGCCGCGGCGGCGGCGGACGGGTGGGGTGGGCGGCGGGGAGCTGGGCATGGGGCGTAATTTAATTGATGGTCAATTTAATTTTCAATGGCGGGAAGCGGTGCTGGTTCGCACGAGTCGCAAACCCTCGCCTTCAAGGGGGCGAGTGGGGCGCCGCCAGGAGGTCCCGAGCCGGCAGTTTTCCGACGTCCGCGACCGGCCGAGGTGAGTTGCGCGAACCGCGATGCCGAAACATCGCCGGTGCGCGCAATCGCTAGCCGGCGCCTTCGCCGGCATCGAGACGTCATGGTTGCGACGGCGTGCGGTCGATGCCTCGTGCCGCAGCGTGGACGGATGCCACGCTGCTGCAGTCCGCGCGGCTGGGCGCCTTGCCGATCGCAACCCGCACTCGCACGCCGCCCGATCGCCGACGACGATCGCGACCGGGTGCGACGCCATTCCCGCCGCCGCGGCGATCTGCCAAGCTCTGCGGCTCGTCCAGCCATCGCCCATGCCTGCATCGTCCTATCTCGCCGTCGCCCTGTGCGCCCTCGCGTTCATGCTGGCGCTGGCGTTCCGTCGTCATCGCGCCGCGCAGTTGCTCGCGGCGGGCACGCTCGCCGTCGGCGCACTGTCGCTGCCGGCCGACGGCGGCCTGCTCGCCGCTCGTGCGACCGAAGCGGCGACGATGTTCCTGCCGGGCTGCTGGCTGCTCGCGCTGCTGTTGCCGGAGCCGCCGCTGCGTTCGCGGCGCATGCTCGGATTCGTGCTCGTGCTCGGACTGGCCGCCGCATTGACCGCCGTGGCGCCGGCGCATGTCTGGGACGCCTTGCAGCGCGTGCTGCCGCTGGGCGGTGTGGCGCGACCCTGGCGCGAGGCGCTCGCGCTGAGTCTGCTGGCCGTGATGATTGCCGCCGGACAATGGCTGTATCGGCGCCGGCCGCTGGATGCGTTCATCGCCTCGGCGCTGCTGCTCGCCGCGGGCGGCTGGCTGCAACTGGCCGGACTGGATCTGCGCAGCTGGCTGCTCGCCGGCGCGGCGGTGCTCGGTGCCGGCGTGGTGTATTCGTCCTGGCGGCTCGCGTTCCTCGACGCGCTGACCGGACTGCCGAACCGGCGCGCGCTGGACGAGACCCTGGCGCGACTGTCCGGCGACTATGCAGTGGCCATGGTCGACGTCGACCACTTCAAGCAGTTCAACGACAAGCACGGCCACGACGCCGGCGACCGCGTGCTGGCCGCGGTCGCGCGCAGTCTCGCGCAGACGCGCACGGCGCAGGCGTTCCGCTTCGGCGGCGAGGAATTCTGTCTGCTGTTCCGCCGCCCCGAGCAGGCCAAGGCCGCCTGCGAGGACGCACGCCTCGCGATCGAAGCGCTGCGCGTGTCCCTGCCGGCCAGGCCCGCGGCGGCGAAGAACGGGAAGACCGCACGCAAGGCCACCCGCGCCGCGCCGGCCGTGCAGGTCACGGCGAGCCTCGGTCTGGCCCAGCGCAGCGCCGCGCGACGTACCCCGGCGGAGGTACTCAAGGCCGCCGATCAGTGCCTGTACAAGGCCAAGGACAAGGGGCGTAATCAGGTCGTCGCCTCGGCCTGAGCACGCCGGTCGCCGTTTCTCGTATATCGACGAGGCAGCGGACGGTCGGAACGGCCGGGCGCTGGCCATCATCAGGGGAGATTTCGCAATGACCATCCGGTTCGGCGGCCGTCGCGTCGCCCTGCTGCTCGCGCTGCTGCTGGGGGCCACGGCTGCACAGGCGGCCGATACGGACAAACCGCTGGCCGCCGACGAAGGCTGGGCGGTGATCGCGATCGACAACGGCATCGGCGCGAGTTCGGTCGTCGTCGACGGTCCGCGCCTGCGCGACGATCTCGCGCGCGGACTCAAGCCCGGCATGAACCTGCGTGTGCTGCGTCTGCGTGCCGGCACCTATCGCTGGACGCGGGCGAATCTGCAGGGCAGCTGGTCCTCCGACCGCTGGTACAACATCAAACGCGACGCGCGCTTCGAGTTCACGATCGAGCCCGGCGTCATCAACTACCCGGGCGACCTGCGCATGCGCGGCGGCTTCGGCTATGCGACGTTCCATCGCACGAACCGCGCACTGCAGACGATGATGCAGCTGGACAAGGAACATCCCGGCCTGCGCGAGCGCTTCAAATGGCGCAGCGAAGTCGGCGCGCCCGACCCGTTCCCGGCATTCGCCGCCCAGCTGCTGCCGGCCGCCGGCAACGCGGCGCTGCAGGCGTCGTCCGAGGCCGATACGGCCAAGTGGCGCGGCGTGGAAATCGATCAGCGCTTCAGCGATCTGTTCAGCGACCTGTTCGCCGCGCCGCGCGTCGACGAAGTCTGGCTCAGTCCCGACGGCAGCCTGCTCGCGTTCCAGGAGCGCCGCGCCAAGGGCAATGCCGTCGTCGTCGTCGACATCGACAGCGGCCAGTCGCTGGATGCGATGGTCGCCGCGGGCAGCATCGAGCAGATGCTGTGGGGCGGCGACCGCTCGCTCTACGTCAAGTACGCTTCCACCCTGGCCGACGTGCTCGCCGGGTTGCCGGCCGACGTGCGCGTCGTGAAGTCTTCCGCCGTCAGCCCCGGCGGTCTGCGCCTGCTGCGCTTCGGCGCCGGCCCGCTCGACGCGAAGAAAATGACGCAGCTGGACGTGCCCGGTGCGCTGGGCGTCAACGATGCGCTGCCCGACGATTCGCGCCGCGGCCTGATCTGGTACGGCGACTCCAAGGGCGAGACGCATCTGTTCACGCTCGACGAAGGTGCGGCGCGCGTGGACAGCAGGAATTTCCGGCCCGAGCTGCGCGAGGACCGCGGCATCGAACGCGCCGCCGCCGTGTTCGCCGATCGCAGCGGCGAGCTGCGCGCGGCCATCGTGCTGCAGGACGGCGAGAAGCGTGCGCTGGCCGTGCGCGACGGGGGCAACTGGGCCGTGAAGGCCGCGCTGCCGGAGAACGTCGAACTGCGGCCCTTCGCGCTCAGCGCGGATGCGAGCCATCTGCTGGTGCTGACGAACCATGAGCGCGCGCAGACCGAACTGGTCAAGCTCATGCTCGACACCGGCCAGCTCGGCGAAACGGTATTCGCGATGCCCGGCGCGGATCTGATCAACGTGATCCAGCGTTCGCGCGACCGGGCCGTGATCGGCGTGCGCTACTACAGCGGCGGCGTGCTGCGCGAACACTATTTCGACGAAGCCAAGGATCCGGCGCTGACGGCGATCGCCGCCAAGTTCCCGAACGCCGACGTCTACCGCATCGACGACAGCCGCGACGGCCGGCGCAACCTGCTGCTGGTGATGTCGGAAACCCAGCGCGGCGCGTACTACCTCTACGACCGCGAGACCAAGAAAGTCGAGAAGCTCGTCGACTCCTACGACGCGTTCAAGCACGCCAGGCCGGTCGCGGCGGAGACGTTCTCGGTCAAGGCCGCCGACGGCCTCGACGTGCAGGCTTTCCTGACCATGCCGGCCGGTGTCAGCGGCAAGGCGCCGCTGATCGTCATGCCGCACGGCGGGCCGATCGGCGTCTACGACACGCGCTATTTCGATCCCACGGTACAGATGCTGGCCGGCAGCGGCTGGGCGGTGCTGCGCGTCAACTATCGCGGCTCCGGCGGCGCCGGCCGTGCCTTCAGCGAAGCCGGCGAGGGGCGCTGGGGGCGCGAGATCGAAGCGGACGTCGACCTCGCGGTCAGCCACGCGCTGGAGCACTACGCGCTCGACCCGCAGCGCATCGCGCTGGTCGGTCACAGCTATGGCGGCTATTCGACCCTGATGGGCCTGATCAACAAGCCGGAACGCTATCGCTGCGGCGTTGCCGTCGCCGCGGTGACCGACCTGCCGCTGATGTTCAGCTCCGCCGACTTCACGATCAGCGACCGCGTGACGGCGCGCATGAAGAAGGTGATGGGCGATCCCGACACGCAGATGGACATGCTCCGGGAGAATTCGCCGGTCTATCAGTACAAGCGGCTGCAGCGGCCGCTGCTGCTGATCCACGGCACCGAGGACGTGCGCGTGACCTACGAGCACGCCTGGCGTCTGCGCAACCTCCTTGCCGGCGCCGGCCATGCGCCGGACTGGCTGCCCGTGCCCGGCGGCGATCACTCGCTGGCGCGACCCAAGGACGAGCTGGCCGTGCGCGCAGCCAGCGACATCTTCCTCAAGCGCTGCTTCGCCGCCGAAGCGGCGCACTGAGAGCGCGCCGGGGAAAGGGCCTGCGTAGGTTGTTCGACCGGACGGCGCGAGCGGCGCTTGCGCACGTTCCGCGAGAGTCGATCACCGGGCGCGATCCATTCGGGAGATGTCCGGGCAGGCTGTCGGGAAATAGCCTGCAGGCGCCGGTCGGCAGGCTTTGCGTGCGGAAGATTCGCGCGCACTCCGAATTTCGCCGCAGCGACGGCGATGCGCTGCCGGATGGGGGATTCGTCGACGTGCGGCGTCTGAGGCGGCATGGCGATGCAGCAGTGCTGTGCGGTCGACGAGGGGATCATGCGTACTTGGTTGTTGGACGTCCTGCTGGGCTGCGTCCTTGTGGCGCCGGTCGCGGCCGAGGTCGTGCCGGATCGGGATTTCGGCGTTGCCGGTGTCGTACAGGTCGATGTGCCGGCCGCCGGTGCATTGAGCGGCAGCAGCTATGTGTTGCGGCCGTCCGGCGGCGCCGTCGTCGCGCTGAGCCAGCAGGGAGCCGATCCGGCCGTCATAGTGCAGGCGCTCCGTGACGACGGCAGCGCCGATGCCGCCTTCGGTCCTGGCGGGCAGCGCGTACTGCGCGGCCTGCCGGGCATCGATTCCCGCGTGCGCATATACGCGCTGGCTCAGGACGATGCCAGCCGTCTCGTGCTGCTGATCGGCGCCGGCCAGACCTGCCGTTCGATGATCATGCGTCTACTGCCGGACGGGCGCACCGACACGACGTTCAATGCCGGCCTGCCGCTGGACGTGCCGGGCCCTGCCTGTTACGACAGTCTGCGCCGGCACGGCGAGGGATGGCTGGCGGTCCGCTTCATCGAGTCGTATTCGACGAGCGGCAGCCCGGCCTCATTCCATATTTCCGGCGAGATGGATCTGGCGCGCGTCACCGACACCGGCACTGTCGACGCCGCGTTCGGCTCGCAGGGACATCTGAGCGAGGTCAGCGTCTCCGATTCGCCGAACGATCTCTACGTACTGCCTGACGGCCGCATCCTCGTGCTGTACTCCGGCGGTCCGCGCGTCCTGCAGGTCGAACAGTCGAGCTGGTGGCGCGCCTACCGCGCCGACGGGCGTCCCGACGCGGGTTTCGGTACCAACGGCCGGCGCGATCTGCCGGCGCATGCGGCTGGCGCCGCCAAGCGCGTGCTGCCGTTGCAGGGGCGCGCCTGGCTGGCCGCCCGCGGCCGGCTGGTCGCCGAGGTCGACGAGAACGGGGCGTTCGTACGCGCGCTGAATGTGGACTATCCCAATCACACGGTGGAGCGCGCCTTCGACTATCCCGGCAACCGTGTGCTGCTGTTCACGACGTTCTATTCCGGCCTGACCACTCCCAGCCAGCTCGAAGGTACTTACCTGCATCTGCTTGACGCGGACCTGCAGCCGGTGCGCGATTTCGGCAGGGGCGGGGCGTTCGAGGCGCAGTTCGGGATGCGCGCTGCGCAGGTCGATGCGGCCGGGCGGTTCGTGCTGGGCAGCGGCGACGTTCTGCTGCGCTATCGCTACGTGCGCGGTGTCGAGCCCGAGCAACCCATCCCGGCCCTGGGCCTGCCGGCGTTGCTGTTGCTGGGGGCCGGACTCCTGCTGCTGGCCCACGGCCGGTGCCGCGTGCGCTGACGGCGGCGAATGGCCGCCCGCCTCGGGCACAATGGCCTTCTCGTGGATCCTACGGAGTGGGCCGCATGAAGCCGCTGCACCGTCTCGCCGTCTGCCTGTTCGTCGCGCTGCTGACGGCGGCGCTGGCCGGTTGCCAGAGCGCCTATTTCGGCGCGCTGGAGAAGATCGGCATCGCCAAGCGCGATCTGCTGCTGGATCGTGTCGATGCGGCGCGCAGCGCCCAGGGCCAGGCCGAGCAGGCCTACGTCGACGCGCTGACCCGGTTTCGCGAAGTCGTCAGTGTCGACGCCGGCGAACTCGAAACGGTCTATCTGCGGCTCAAGGCCAGCCACGACGACGCGACGGCGCGCGCAAAGGCCTTCGGCGAGCGCATCACTGCGGTCGAGTCCGTCGCCGACGCGCTGTTCGCCGAATGGCAGGGCGAACTCGCGCAATACGGCGACGCCGGCCTGCGCGCCAAGTCCAAGGCCCAGCTCGAACGCACACGCAGCCGCTATCGCAGCCTGGATCAGGCCATGCGCCGCGCCGAAGCCAGCTTCCAGCCTGCGCTCAAGGTGCTCGGCGATCAGGTGCTGTATCTCAAGCACAACCTCAATGCCGCGGCCATCGGCGCGATCCGCGACGAGCTGCCGCGACTGCAGGCCGACGCCGCGAGCCTGCAGCGCGACGTGCAGCGTGCGACGGCCGAAGCGGACCGGTTTCTCAAGGAGTTCCGCGTAGAGACGCCGTGACGATCGTGGCGACCGCAGTTTTCCGCGTGCGGCTTTTCCCAGGACGTCTGCGAGCGCGTTTCTCGTCGCCTGCCTAGCCTGCGTTTTCGCGGCGCCAGGTCGCGGCCGCATTGCGGGTCCGGCGCGCGCTCGCCATTCCGATCCGCTGCGCGCATTGGGGGTGAAGGCATTCGGCGACGTCCTTCAGGATGCCGGATCGCCGCGACGTGGATTCGCGCCGCCAACCATTGTCCCGGGGAGCCTTGTCCATGTTCAGAACCGTCGCCGCCGCAGTGCTGTTGGCCGCCGGCAGCGCCAAGGCCGAGCTCTATGCCGACACGACGTTCGGCAACGCCGGCTTCGTCGACGTCGCGATCAGCGACGTGCCGTATTTCCAGCGGCCGACCGTGCTCGTGCAGCCCGACCATCGTGTCGTCGTCGCCGTGGTGCCCGAGCCTACCGTGCAGACGCCGCCGCTGCAGATGCGCATCGTGCGCCTGCTGCCGGACGGCAGCCGCGATACCGCATTCGGCGCGAACGGGATAGCGGCACTGCCTTTGACGTCGCAGCCGGTCCAGTACGGCTACGTGACCGATCTGCAGCGGCAGGCCGACGGCCGGCTGCTCGTCATGGTCTGGATGAGCCGTCCGGGAACGCCGCCGGCACCCGGCGGGACGCCAGTGGATATCCTTGAGCAGCTGCTGCTGCGACTCAACGACGACGGCAGCCCCGACGCGACGTTCAATGCGGGGCAGCCCGTCGTGCTGTCCAGCGGCACGCAGTCGCTCGCGCTGAAGCTGCTGCCGCCGCAGGCCGACGGCGGTCTGCTCCTGGTCTTCACGAACGGCAACGAGCGCTTCCGCGCGCGGCGCCTGCGCGCAGACGGCAGCGCCGATACGGCGTTCGGCAGCGGCGGCGAACTGATCGTCACGCAGCCCGGCAGCATCAGCAGCGACGTCATGAGCCTGCCGGGCGGCGGCTTGCAGGTCCTGCATCGCTCGGCGTACGGCAGCCCGCCGCGCAATTTCTGGCGCCGCTATCGCGGCGACGGCAGCCTCGACACGGCGTTCGGCAACGGCGGCGAGCAGGAGCTGATCCTGACCGAAAGCTTGCCGATGGAGAGCGTGGGTGCGCTCGGCGACGGCACCGTGCTGGGCTGGCGAGGATCGTGTCCGATGCGCCTGTTCGATGCCGAGGGCCGCG
This sequence comes from Lysobacteraceae bacterium SCN 69-320, assembly GCA_001725155.1. Taxonomy (GTDB): domain Bacteria; phylum Pseudomonadota; class Gammaproteobacteria; order Xanthomonadales; family Rhodanobacteraceae; genus Tahibacter. Next base: position 214,281 of record MEFP01000008.1, read on the forward strand.
TGCTGAGCTATCTGGCCACCTGTCCCGACCTCCTCTACACCGGCGGCTTCCGGCCGCAGCGCTACGGCGAAAAGCTGCTGTTCAGCGGCATCATCAATGGCTTCAGCGCGACGAGCGCACCGGACGGCGGACCGACCGGTCTGTTTCTGCACGTGACCGACCGCCGCGGCGTATTGGATCGCGGATTCACGGCGAGCGTGGACGGCCGCTGGCGGCCGCCGGACCAGTCCAGCGCGCCCTATATGGCCGCGGCCGACGGCGGCGACCGCATCGTGCTCGTGCGCCCCGACGACAACGGCCTGCGCGTCTGGCGCTATCGCGACCTGCGCGGCAGCGATCCGCTGAGCCGGCCGGTGCCGGCGCTGAACCCGGCCGCGTCGGCGCTGCTGCTCGCGATGCTGGCGATAGTGGGCCTGTTCGCCGTGCGCCGCCGCGCGGCGTAATGAAACGCCTGCTTCGTGCCGGTGTCGTCACGATCGGGCTGGCGCTGGCGTTGGTCGCCGCGAATGCCGCGGCGTTGCTGCTGCCCGATCCGGGCTTCGGCCGTTCCGGCGAGGTCGTGCTCGGCGCACCCGCGGCATTCGATCAGGTACCGCCGTTTCTCGCGGCCTACGACGACGGCCGCATCGTCGCCGCGCTCGCGGCACGGGACTATGCGAGTCCGGGATTGCAGCTGCTGATCTATCGGCTGGTGCCGGACGGCAGACCGGATCCGTCGTTCGGTGCGAACGGGCAGGTGCTCCTTCGCGTCGACGAAAGGCCGCTGCGGTCGCGATTGCGGCAAGTCGATGCATTGGCGGACGGCGGTATGCGTCTGGTGCTCAGCGTAGCTGTTCCGGAATCGCCTGCGTTGCGGGCCGTCATCATCCAGCTCGGGCCAGATGGTTCGGCCGATCCGCGCTTCAACCGCGGCCAGCCGTTGCGCTGGGATCTGCCGCCGGCACGCGACGTCGTCTTGCGCCCCCAGGGTGATGGTCTACTGCTGATTGCGCTGCGGCCGCTGAGCTTCGGTTATGGCAGCGGCGCTCCTGCCGGCATGGATGTCTGGCGTCTGCAAGGCGACGGCAGCCTGGATGCGCGCTTCGGCCGCAACGGGCGAATCAGCGAAACGGACGAATCCAGCGGCATCAGCGATGTGCTCGTATTGCCCGACGGTGGCTTCCAGACCGTGAACAGCGAAGCTGGCAGTGGACGGCGAGCCACCCGCTGGCGTCGCTACACGGCAGACGGCCAATACGATATCGGTTTCGGCCCAGGCGGCTGGCGCGATGCGTTGCCGGCGGCCTACGACCCGTTGTCGCGGCTGCTGCCGCTCGGCGACGGGCGGCTGCTCGCCACCAGTCGTGCGGGCAGCATCCTGGGTTATGTCGATGCGAGGGGGGAGCTCGTCGCATTCCCCGCGTCGTTTTCGCAACGGGTCGACTATGCGCGGGTATTCGGCGGCGAGCGCGTGTTCGCCAGTTCGCGACGCGACAGCGGCTGGTCGTTACCGACGGACGGAACCTATCTGCTGGCCTTCCGCGGCAGCGGTCAGCCGGACCGCTCGTTCGGTGAGGGCGGCGCCTACCGGCTCGAGGGATATTGGCTCGTCGCGGGTCAGGTCGTCGTCGATGCGCCCGGCAGCTTCGTCGTCGGCCGCCCCGAGTACAGCGGCGGCTTCCGCCTGATGCGCCAACGCGAATTCGACGGCGCGGCCCTGCAGCCCATACCGGCGACGCCTCCACCGGCCCGCAGCCTCCTCGCACTGGGCCTGGTTCTTGCTGCCCTGGCGGCGCTGCGCCGCCGGGCCCGTCACCAGCGCCCGCCTCGGGCCCCCGGCAGGTTCCTTTGACGGCTTCTGGCCTATAATCCGCGGCCCGCGACCGCCTGCCGGTCGCCACGCGGCTTCCGGTCGCGTACCGGATCCAATTCCCACGGAGTCATCCATGAGCATCGAACAGCTGGAAAGCATTGCCCAGGCGATGGTCGCCCCGGGCAAGGGCATCATCGCGATCGACGAGTCCAACACCACGATCAAGAAGCGCTTCGACGGTGTCGGCATCGACTGCACGGAAGAGAATCGTCGCGCCTATCGCGAAATGCTGCTGACCGCGCCCAACCTGTCCGATCACATCTCCGGCGCGATCCTGTACGACGAAACGCTGCGCCAGTCGAGCCGGGCCGGCGTGCCGTTCACGAAGATCATGCTCGACCACGGCATCCTGCCGGGCATCAAGGTCGACAAGGGCCCGCATCCGCTGGCCGGCTTCCCGGGCGAACTCGTGACGGAAGGTCTCGATGGCCTGCGCGACCGCCTCAAGGAATACGCCGACCTCGGCGCGAAGTTCGCCAAGTGGCGCGCGGTCATCACGATCGGCGACGACATGCCGAGCTCGACCTGCATCGAAGCCAACTGCCATGCGCTCGCTCGTTACGCCGCGCTGTGCCAGGAAGCCGGCATCGTGCCGATGGTGGAACCCGAAGTGCTGATGGACGGCGCGCACGACCTTGACGTCTGCTACGACGTGACCGAAGTGACCCTGCGCTCGCTGTTCGCCTCGCTGTACGAGCAGAACGTGATGCTGGAAGGCACCATCCTGAAGGCCAGCATGGTCGTCTCCGGCAAGGACTGCCCGGAACAGGCCAGCATCGACGAAGTCGCCGAAGCGACCGTGCGCTGCCTCAAGGCGAGCGTGCCGGCCTCGCTGCCGGGCATCGTGTTCCTGTCGGGCGGCCAGTCCGACGAAGCCGCGACCGCGCACCTCAACGCGATGAACCAGATGGGCCCGCACCCGTGGCCGCTGAGCTTCTCCTACGGCCGCGCGATGCAGTCGGCCGCGCTGAAGCTGTGGTCCAAGGACATGACGGCGAACTTCGCCGACGCGCAGAAGACCGTCGCGCAGCGTGCGCGTGAGAACGGTCTGGCGGCGCTGGGTCAGTGGAAGAAGTCGGCCTGAGCGGCTTCTGAAACGTGATTGCGAGAAACGCCGGCCTTGAGCCGGCGTTTTTCGTTGCGAAAGGGCGTCGGGATTCGTTGGTGCCGCAATCTTCGCTACGCAGGGCGGGGTCGTCGGGGCGGCTCTGGCAATCGGGAGGCGCGCGGTAGTCGCGACGGCTCCGGTTGCGGTGCTTCGCGTCGGCGACGGCGTGATGTTGCGCACCGCTGCGCTCAGCGCAGCCTACAGCGCGCGTACGAGTTTCAGCACTTGGGCGGCGACGTCGAGTTCGCGCGCCTCGTCGGCGGCGTTGCCGTCTTCGGCATGCCAGGCGGCGGACAGGCAGCCGTAGGCGTAGGCATAGGCCAGAATCTGCGGCAGTTCCTGGCCCAGTGCACGCGCATAGATCCCGGCGCGGCGGTACAGGTGTTCCGGGGACAGGCAGAGGTCGTCGCGCTGCAGCGGGTTGTAAAGCAGGTTGGCCGCGTCGAACGCCGCATCGCCGACAAGACCGCGCGGGTCGATCGCAAGCCAGCCGCGTGGGCCGTGCAGAATGTTGCCGTGATGCAGGTCGCCGTGCAGCGGGCGCGCGTCGTGCGTGGCGCGCAGCAGGCGTTCGGCCATGCGGGCGGCTTCGCGGTAGGGATCGCCGGCCGGTCGGCCGCGGGCCTGCGCGAAGAGGCTCGCGAAATGGCTGGCCAGCGGCGTCAGGCTTGCCGGCACCGGCGTGCGCGACGGCGTGCCCAGGCGCGCGAGAACCTCGGCGGCTATCTCGCTGGCGGCGGCGTCGCCGTATTCGTCGAGGAACTGCGCCAGGCTGGTCGCGCCGGCGTATTCCAGCAGCTGACGGTGGCCATTGACCGCATACAGCCGCGCCAGCCCTTCGCCGCGGCGCCAGCGCAGCAGCGGCGTGCCGCCCAGCTCGTCGAGACCGGCCGGCTTGATCGCCTTGACCACGGCCGGGCTGCCGTCGGCGCGCAGCACCTGCCAGACCCGGCTCGTGCGCGTGTCGGCCAGCAGCTGCGGCCGGCGCAGGCGCCAGCGTGGCGGAAAATCCGGCCGTCCGCCGCCGCGCGGCGGTCTGCGCAGGCGGCGCATCAGCCGGCCAGCGCGGCGCGGTAGGCCTGCAGCGCGCGCGGGCCGAAGCAGCAGAACACGATGCGTTCGAGCGAGCCGGGTTCGCGCGCGGCCTCGTGCGCCTCGGTCACCGCGATCGCGACGGCCTGATCCAGCGGATAGCCGAACACGCCGCAGCTGATCGACGGAAACGCGATGCTCGCCAGCTGGTGGCGCCGGGCCAGCTCGAAGCAGTTGCGGTAGCAGGCTGCGAGCAGGGCCGGTTCGCCCTTGTCGCCGCCGTACCAGACCGGGCCGACGGTGTGGATGATGTGCCGCGCCGGCAGGCGGTGGCCGCCGGTCAGCACGGCTTCGCCGGTCGGGCAGCGCACATAGGGCCGGATCATCGGCAGAGCCCGGCATTCGTCCACCAGGCCCGGTCCGGCCGCGCGGTGGATCGCGCCGTCGACGCCGCCGCCGCCGCTCAGGCTTTCGTTGGCCGCATTGACGATCGCGTCCAGCGGCAGGGTCGTGATGTCGGCTTCGATGGCTTCAAGCACGAGCTGCATGGGACAAGTCCTTGTTTTCCTGATGTTCTCACAGCGACTTTCCCGGTGGAGCGGCCGACCTCGCCGGGCCTGAGGGGAAACCCGCTAGACCTTGGTCTAGGGGTTTACTGAACCCATCGGTATTGAAAAATAGTTGCCTAGGCAATAATGTCTGCGGCAATCATGAACCGTCCCGATCCCCGCTCGACCTTCGCCTACCCGCTGCTCGACGTCACGCGGCTGCTGCGCAAGCACTTCGACCGCCGCGCCGAGCCGCTGGGTCTGACCCGCGCCCAGTGGCGCGCGATCAAGATGATCCATCGTCACAAGGGCATCAGCCAGAAGGCCCTGGCCGAGCTGCTCGAAATGGAAGCCATTCCGGTCAGCCGCGTGATCGACCGCCTGCAGCAGGCCGGCTTCGTCGAGCGCCGCGCCGACCCGCAGGACCGCCGCGTCTGGCGCCTGCACACCTTGCCGCGCGCCGACGCCGTGCTCGACGACATGGAAGTCATCGCCGCCGGCCTGCGCGACGTCGCCCTGGCCGGCATCACCGATGCCGAGCTGATCGCCTGTCTCGATGTGCTCGAGCGCATGAAGCAGAACCTCGCCGCGCTCGACGACAAGACCTCTCCGAAAAACACCGCCACGAATTGAGCATCGCCATGACTGCCAAGACCGAAACGACTGCCGCCGCGCCTGCGCGCAAGCGCTCCAATGCCGTGCTCTGGATCGCCGGGCCGGCGCTGGTGCTCGCGATCGCGGGCTACTTCTACTTCACCGGCGGCCGCTACGTGGACACCGACAATGCCTACGTGCAGGCCGACCAGATCACCATCGCCCCGCAGATCGCCGGCCGCGTCGTCGACGTGCGCGTGCGCGAGAACCAGGCCGTCAAGGCCGGCGACCTGCTGTTCCGCATCGACGAGGAGCCGCTGAAGATCGCCGTGCAGCGTCTGGAAGCGCAGGCCGAATCGGTGCGCAGCATGCTCGACGGCGCACGCAACGGCTATCGCGGCGCCGAGGCCGACCTGCGTTCTGCGGAAGCCGATCTGCAGCACGCCCAGCAGCAGTACGAACGCGTCAAGGATCTGCGCGCGCGCGGCCTCGTCGCCCAGCAGGCGCTGGACGACGCGGCCAATACCGTCGCGAGCTCGCGCGGCAAGCGCGACGCGAATTCCGCCGCGGTCGCGCGGGCGCAGAACCTGCTCGGCGGCCTGCCGAGCGCGTCCAACGACTCGCTGCCGGGCTACAAGCTCGCCGTCGCGCAGCTGGCCCAGGCCCAGCTCGACCTGTCGCATGCGGAAGTGCGCGCGCCGGTCGACGGCGTCATCGGCAAGACCGATCTGCAGGTCGGCGAATTTCTCGCGGTCGGCCAGCCGGCCATGCCGCTGGTCGCCACGCAGACCTTGTGGGTGCAGGCCAACTTCAAGGAAACCGACCTGACCAACGTCGAGATCGGCCAGGAGGCGAAGATCGCGATCGACACCTATCCGGGCAAGCACTGGAATGCGCGCGTCGCCTCGATCAGCCCTGCCTCGGGTGCGGAGTTCGCCGTGCTGCCGGCGCAGAACGCCACCGGCAACTGGGTCAAGATCGTGCAGCGCATCCCGGTGCGCCTCGCGCTGGACCCGGCGCCGGGCCTGCCGACCTTGCGCGCGGGCATGAGCGCCGAAGTGGAAATCGACACCGGCCGCGAACGTGCGCGCTACAGCCAGTGGTTCGGTGCGCACAGCGCCGAGCAACCGATCGCGAGCCGCTGAGTCGTCCTGCGGACCTGAAACCATGAGCAACGCCGCCACCCACCGCGAAGTCGCCAATCTGCCGCTGCTGGTGGTCTCCATCATGCTGGCGACGTTGATGCAGGTCATCGACACGACCATCGCCAACGTCGCCCTGCCGGACATGCAGGGCGCCCTGTCGGCGACCCAGGACCAGGTGTCCTGGGTGCTGACGTCCTACATCGTCGCCGCGGCGATCGCGACGCCGGCCACGGGCTGGCTCGCCGCCAAGCTCGGCCGCCGCCATCTGCTCGCGATCGCGATCAGCGGCTTCACCGTGGCCTCGCTGCTCTGCGCGGTCGCGACCGACATCGGCCAGATGGTCGCGTTCCGCGTGCTGCAGGGCCTGTTCGGCGCCGCGCTCGTGCCGATCTCCCAGTCGACCATGCTCGACGTGTTCCCGCGCGAGAAGCACGGCGCGGCCATGGCCATGTGGGGCATGGGCGTCATGGTCGGTCCGATTCTCGGCCCGCCGCTGGGCGGCTGGCTGACCGACCATTACAGCTGGCACTGGGTGTTCCTGATCAACCTGCCGATCGGCGCCGCGGCGCTGTTCGGCGTGCTGGCCAGCGTGCCGGCCGACGAGGCGCACGACTACCGTTTCGACTGGCGCGGCTTTCTTCTGCTGGCCGCCGGCGTCGGCGGGCTGCAGCTCATGCTCGACCGCGGCGAACAGAAGGACTGGTTCGACGCGCTGGAAATCCAGATCGAGGCAGCCATCGCCTTCCTCGGCTTCTATCTGTACTGGGTGCACTGGCGCAACGCGGAACGGCCGTTCCTCGACCTCGGCCTGCTGCGCGACCGCAGTTTCCTGTCGGGCAACCTCTTCATCTTCGTGATCGGCGTCGTGCTGTTCGCGACGATGGCGCTGCTGCCGCCGTATCTGCAAAGCCTCATGGGCTATCCGGTCGTCACGACCGGCCTGCTGATGGCGCCGCGCGGCGTCGGCACCCTGATCGCGATGCTCGTCGTCGGACGCCTGCTCGCCCGCGGCGCCGATGCGCGCCTGCTGATCCTCGTCGGCCTGCTGCTGACCGTCGTATCGTTGTGGCAAATGGCACATTTCAGCGCCGACATGCCGTCGGGTCCGGTGATATGGGCCGGCGTGATCCAGGGGCTGGGCCTGGGCCTGGTGTTCGTGCCGGTCTCGACGATGGCCTATGCGACCCTGCCGATGCCGCGCCGCACCGAGGCGGCCGGCATGTTCAGCCTGACCCGCAACCTGGGTTCGAGCATCGGCATCTCGCTGGTGATGACCCTGCTGTCGCGCGGCACGCAGATCAATCATGCCGAGCTCGCCGAGCGCATCACAGCGTACGGCCATACGCCGCTGCCGGCCGGCATCGACATCCACAGCGCGACCGGCCTGGCGGCACTGAACGGCGAAGTTTCCCGTCAGGCTGCCGCAATTGCCTTCCTCAATGACTTCTGGCTGATGATGATTCTGACCTTAGCTGCGATACCGTTGCTGCTGATGTTCCGGCGGCCGAATCGCAATGCCGCCCCTGTGCCGGCGGCCGCCGCGGTGGATCACTGATTCACTCGTACGCCACGTCGTCGGCGTAGGATGGCCGCCGCAAGGCGGCGTCCGACCCTGTATCTCGATGCCGCGGCGCCCTGCGCCCGCGGCTACCGCCGACCGCGCCTGTCGCGGCCGGCGGCCAAGGAAGCCGAAGATGTTCAAGCGTTGCCTGCCATTGCCGTTCCTCGCCGCCTGCGTCCTGCTGTCGGCGTGCAAGCGCGAGGATCCGTCCCAGGTGCCCAGTCCGACGGCGCCGGTCAAGGTCACCGCGCAGGCCGTCGAGAGCAAATCCTGGTCGGACGTGATCGAGGCGCTGGGCACGGCCCAGGCGAACGAGTCGATCACGCTGACGGCCAAGATCACCGAAACCGTGCGCCGGGTGAATTTCACCGACGGCCAGGCGGTCGCCGCCGGCGATGTGCTCGTGGAGCTGACTTCCAGCCAGCAGGCCGCGCAGCTCAAGGACGCCCAGGCCATGGCGCGCGACGCCGACCGGCAGTATCAGCGCCAGCAGGACCTCGTGAAGCAGGGCACCGTGTCCAAGGCGCTGTTCGACACGGCCACGGCCAATCGCGATTCCAACAGCGCCAAGGTCGACGCGATCCGGGCGCAGCTGTCCGACCGCGTCATCACCGCGCCGTTCGGCGGCGTGCTTGGCCTGCGCCGCGTGAGCCCGGGCACCCTGGTCACGCCGGGCACCGAGATCACGACTCTGGACGACATCGACACGATCAAGCTGGATTTCTCGGTACCCGAAACCCTGCTCGGCGTAGTCGCGGTCGGCCAGGACGTGCAGGCGACGACGGCCGCCTGGCCCGAGCGCCACTGGCAGGGCCGCGTGACCTCGATCGACTCGCGCGTCGACACGGCCTCGCGCTCGGTGCTCGTGCGCGCGCAGATCGACAATCGCGAGCGCGTGCTGCGTCCGGGCATGCTGCTGTCGGTGCAGGTGTTCCGCGCGCCGCGCCAGGCGCTGGTGCTGCCGGAGATCGCGCTCGTGCAGGTCGGCACCGATTCGTTCGTGTTCCGCATCCGTCCGGACAGCACGGTCGAGCAGGTGCGCATCGTGCCCGGCGCGCGGCGCCGTGGCGAGATCGAGGTGCGCGAGGGCCTGCAGGCCGGCGACCGCGTCGTCGTCGACGGCACGGTCAAGCTGCGCGGCGGCGCCAAGGTCGCCGTCGAGGAAACTGTCGCGGCCAGCGCGGCGCCGGCCGCGGCGAACTGAGGAGTCGCCATGCTGCTGTCGGACGTCTCGGTCAAGCGACCCGTCTTCGCGACCGTCCTTTCGCTGATCCTGCTCGTGCTCGGCCTGATCGCGTTCACGCGGCTGCCGCTGCGCGAGCTGCCGAACATCGACCCGCCGATCGTCTCGATCGACACGACATATACCGGCGCCTCGGCCTCGGTCGTCGAGACGCGCGTGACCCAGGTGCTCGAGGATGCCGTCGCCGGCATCGAAGGCGTGGAGAGCGTGCAGTCTTCCAGCCGCAACGGCCGCTCCAGCATCACGATGGAGTTCACCCTGAGCCGCGACATCGAAGGCGCGGCCAACGACGTGCGCGACGCGGTCGCGCGCGCATCCGACCGGCTGCCTGAAGAGATCGACCCGCCGCAGGTGGCCAAGGTCGAAGGCGACGCCGACGTGATCATCTGGCTCAACCTGAGCTCGACCACGCTCGACCAGCTCGCGCTGACCGACTACGCCGACCGCTACATCGTCGACCGCCTGTCCTCGATCGACGGCGTGGCCCAGGTCAATCTCGCCGGCGGCCAGCGCTATGCCATGCGCATCTGGCTCGACCGCAAGGCGCTGGCCGCGCGCAACCTCACGGCCAACGACGTCGAGACCGCGCTGCGCCGCGAGAACGTCGAGCTGCCGGCCGGCCGCATCGAGTCGGATACGCGCGACTTCACCCTGCGCGTGTCGCGCGACTACCGCTCGCCCGAGGACTTCGCCGCGCTGGCCATCGCCAAGTCCGGGGACGGCCACGTCACGCGCCTGGCCGAAGTGGCCAAGGTCGAGCGCGGCGCCGAGGAGCGCCGCGCGTATTTCCGCGGCAACGGCAAGCCCATGGTCGGTCTGGGCATCGTCAAGACCTCCACCGCGAACAGCCTCGACGTCGCCGCGCGGGCCAAGGCCGAGATGGAGCGCATCCAGCAGTCGCTGCCCGACGGCATGACCATCGGCGTCAGCTACGACTCGACCATCTTCATCGACGCGGCCGTGCATCAGGTCTACAAGACCCTGGCCGAAGCCGTGCTGCTCGTGCTCGTCGTGATCTTCCTGTTCCTCGGCAGCGTGCGTGCGGCGCTGATTCCGGCCGTGACCGTGCCGGTCTGCGTGATCGCCGCGTTCCTCGGCCTGTACGCATTCGGCTTCTCGATCAACCTGCTGACCCTGCTCGCGCTGGTGCTGTCGATCGGCCTCGTCGTCGACGACGCGATCGTCGTGCTGGAGAACTGCCAGCGCCGCGTCGATCTCGGCGAGCCGCCGCTGGTCGCCGCCTATCGCGGCTCGCGCCAGGTCGCCTTCGCGGTCATCGCGACGACGGCCGTGCTGATCGCGGTGTTCCTGCCGATCGCGTTCATGGAAGGCAACAACGGCCGCCTGTTCCGCGAACTCGCCGTTGCGGTCGCCGGCGCGGTCGCGATTTCCGCATTCGTCGCGCTGACCCTGACGCCGATGATGTGCTCGCGCCTGTTGCGCGCGCACAGGCACGAGAAGGGGTTCGTCGCCTGGACCGAGCGTCAGCTCGGACGTCTCGGCACGGGTTATCGCCGGGCGCTGGACAAGAGCGTCGGCCGGCCGGTGCTGATCGGCGCGGTGCTCGCCGCGGCGCTCGCCGCGATCGGCGCGCTGTTCGTCAGCGTGCCCAAGGAGCTTGCGCCGCCCGAAGACCGCGGCGTGTTCTTCGCCCAGGTCATAGGCCCGGAAGGTGCCGGCTACGACTACACGGTCGGACAGATCCAGGAAGTCGAGAAGCGCCTGCTGAGCCTCAGCGGCGACGGCAGTCCGATCTATCGCATCAATGCGCGCGTGCCCGGCGGCTGGGGGCGCAGCGAGGAAATGCATACGGGCCAGGCCGTCGTGCTGCTCAAGCCCTGGGATCAGCGCAGCAAGACCACGGCGCAGGTCGTCGACGAGACGCGCGCGCTGCTCGCCGACGTGACCGGCGTACGCGCGATTCCGCAGGTGCGCCAGGGCCTCGTGCGTTCCGGCGGCCAGCCGCTGCAGCTCGTGCTCGGCGGGCCGAGCTACGAAGAGCTGGTCGAATGGCGCGACCGCATGCTCAAGCGCATGGAAGCCAATCCGAAGCTGTTCGCGGCCGATTCCGACTACAAGGAAACCCGCCCGCAGCTGCGCGTCAGCATCGACCGCTCGCGCGCGGCCGACATCGGCGTGTCGGTCGACGACATCGGCCGTACCCTGGAAACGATGATGGGCTCGCGCCGCGTGACGACCTTCGTCGACGGCGGCGAGGAATATGACGTGATCCTGCAGGCCCAGGACAGCGACCGGCGCAGTCCGACCGACCTGACCAACCTCTACGTGCGCTCGCGCAGCGGCCAGCTGATTCCGCTGGCCAATCTCGTGACCTTGAGCGAACTGGCCGAGCCCGGCACCCTGAACCGCTTCAACCGCCTGCGCGCGATCACCCTGTCGGCCGGTCTCGCACCGGGCTATACGCTCGGCGAGGCGCTGGACTGGATACGCCGCACCGCGGCCGAAGAGCTGCCGCAGACCGCGCAGCTCGACTACAAGGGCGAATCGCGCGAGTTCCAGAAGGCCGGCGGCGCCGTCGCGTTCACGTTCGCGATGGCGCTGCTGATCGTGTTCCTCGTGCTCGCGGCGCAGTTCGAAAGCTTCGTGCATCCGCTCGTCATCATGCTGACCGTGCCGCTCGCGGTGCTCGGTGCGCTGCTCGGATTGTGGCTCTGGGGTTCGAGCCTGAACCTGTTCAGCCAGATCGGCATCGTCATGCTGGTCGGCCTCGCCGCGAAAAACGGCATCCTGATCGTCGAGTTCGCCAATCAGCTGCGTGATCAGGGCCGCGGCATCCGCGACGCGATTCTCGACGCCTCGGCCGTGCGCCTGCGCCCGATCCTGATGACCTCGATCGCGACGATCACCGGCGCCGTGCCGCTGGTGCTGGCCAGCGGCGCGGGCGCGGCCAGCCGCGTGACGATCGGCGTCGTCGTCGTGTTCGGCGTGACCCTGTCGACCCTGCTGTCGCTGTTCGTCGTGCCGGCGTTCTATCTGCTGCTCGCCCGCTTCACGCATTCGCCCGAGGCCGTCGCGCGCGAACTCGAAGCGCAGGCGCAGCGCCATCCGGACGCGGAAACCGCCTGAGGCGCCGCGCGCGGTATCCTCTGCGCCGATGCCGGTCCTGAGCCGGCGCCGGACCGGCGTCCGGCCGGTACCCGCTGCGCGGCCGCCTGACGCCGCGGCCCCTTCTCCAGCCGACGACCGCCTGTTGCGCTCGTCGGCCCCGAATCCATCTGGACACTGCATGCGTTCCGACGACGACAAGCCGCGTGGCGGCGACCGCGACAATCCCTGGCGCAATGCGCGCCCGCGCACCGACGGGCCGCGGCCCGACAAGCGCGAGCGCGAGCGGCGCAAGGCTGCCGCCGAAATGGCCCAGCCGCGTTCCGGCGCAGCCGCCGACCCGCGCGGCGCCGCGAGACCCGAGCGGCGCGACTACCGCGGTGCCGGCGAGACCGCGCCGCGCCGCCCTGCCGGCACTGTCGAAGGCGCCGCGCCGCGGCCCGAGCTGCAGCAGCGCCAGGAAGAGCTGCGCCTGTTCGGCATCAACGCCTGCCTCGCCGCGTTCGCGCGCCGGCCGCAGGATCTGCGCAAGGCCTATCTCACCGAGGAACGCATTCCGCAGTTCCGCCAGTTGCTGGCCTGGTGCGTGCAGCAGCGGCTGGGCTATCGCGTCGTCGAGAACGCCGACCTGGCCAAGCTCACGGCCAGCCAGCATCACGAAGGCATCTGCCTGGAGATGCGGCGCGAGCCGCCGCTGGGTCTGGCCGAGCTGCTGGCCCGGCTGCCGCCGGCCCCGTCCCCGGCCGTGCTCGTGCTCCTCGACGGCGTCGGCAATCCGCACAACTTCGGCGCGCTGCTGCGCAGCGCGGCCAACTTCGGCGTGGGCGGCGTCGTGCTGCCGCCGGATTCGGGCCTGACCCTGTCGGGTGCCGCCTGCCGCGTCGCCGAAGGCGGCGCCGAAGCCGTCGCCCTGGCGCGGCCGCAGTCCGGCGAAGACCTGCTCGCGCAATTGCGTGCGGCCGGCTTCGTGGTCGCGGCTACCGTCCCCCGCGACGGCGTGTCGCTGTTCGCCGAGGCGTTGCCGGCGCGCGTGGCCTACGTGTTCGGCGCCGAAGGCGAGGGCATCAGCGCCGCACTGATCGCCGCGGCCGACCGGCGCCTGACGATTCCGGGCAGCGGCGCGGTCGAAAGCCTGAACATCGCGGCCAGCGCGGCCGTGCTGTTCGCCGAGCACTACCGCCAGCATCGCGCGTCATGAGCGCGCGCCTGAGTCTCGTCGCGCTGCTCGTGCGCGACTACGACGAAGCGATCGCGTTCTTCACCGGCGCGCTGCGCTTCACGCTGATCGAGGACACGGACCGCGGCGGCGGCAAGCGCTGGGTCGTCGTCGCGCCGCCGGGCGGCGGCAGCGGCCTGCTGCTGGCGCGCGCCGTCGGCGCCGAGCAGCTGGCGCAGATCGGCAACCAGGCCGGCGGACGCGTGTTCCTGTTTCTCGACACCGACGATTTCGACGCCCAGTTCGCCCACATGCAGTCGCGCGGCGTCGAATTCGTCGAGGCGCCGCGCAACGAGGACTACGGCAAGGTCGTCGTATTCCGCGATCTGTGCGGCAACAAATGGGACTTGTTGCAGCGCAACTAGCGCGCTGCACTCAGTTCGATTGCCGCGACGGACCGATTTTCAGCCGCCTTCGGCTGGTGTCAGTTTTCCTTGTCGCGCGCAGGCACATGAATCGGCTGCGACGCGAACGAGCCGGCCGGAAAACGCAAGGTCTCGAATTTCTCGTCGGGCAGCAGCGAGGCCATCGAGAAACTCAGGACGCACGAAGTCTTGCGCCGCCGTTCCGCAGCGATGCCGGTCAGTTTCTCCAGTTCGCGGCCCTGCGGCTTCGCGGTCGCATAGATGTAGCGGCCGTCGATGCTGACACGATCGGCGCCGCGGTCGATCTCGTCGACGATCAGCAGCTTGGGGTTGGCCGGCGGCAGGCAGTTGCCGACATTCTGCACATGGATGCGCGGGAACAGTTCGTCGCCGGCACGCTCGACGAGCTTCGCGGTACGGCGCGCATCCGCCATCGGCGCGACGATGCGCAGCTCGATCAGGTAGAAGTCGCGGTAGGCGATCAGGGTGTGGAACACGGCGCGTCCGGCGCCGGTGCCGCCGGAGCACAGCCGCTGCCAGGCCGGCAGCAGGCGCCCGTCGTCGAGCTCGATGCGGCGGCGCTTCCACGGGTTCAGCTGCGCGATGGGCATGGCGTGGCCGGTGTTCAGGCCCAGGCAGGTGCCGTTGTGTTCCGCGCCGATCACCAGCGCCTCGTCCGCAGCCACGTTGCCGAGCGGCCAGACGCGGATCTCGAAGTCGGTATCGAAATCGCCGTCGTGGCGATAGACGATGACGACGCCGTTTTCCGGCTCCGGATCGCGCGCGCTGCGCTGCAGCTCGAACTTGCCGGCGCGCTGCGGAAACAGCACGCGCGATTCGCGCACGAGCTGCGCCCGGGCGGCGCGCTCGTCGGCTTCGCTGCGTTCGCGCGCCGCCTGCATCACCGCGTCGGCGGCGGCTGCGGCATCCTGCGGTTCGTCTCTGCCGTCGGCAGAGGCGGTCGCCGCGGCGGCCAGTGCGGCGAGCAGGCTGCCGGCGGCGATCGGAATCCAGGGACGGAACATCGGCGCGCATCCGCAGGCAGTGACGATGCCCGCGTTGTAGCGGTTTGCGCGGCGGCCGCCAAGCGCTGCCGGCGGTGGTTCAGTCTGTCGCCGCCGGTGCCGACTTGGCGCTGTCGTGCCAGACGCCGGCCGGAAATTCCAGGGTTTCGAACTGCTCGCCGGCTGCGACCTCTTCCTTGTCGAAATTCTGTGCGCAGGCGCTGTCGGCCTTGCGCATCATTGCTTCGAGCAGCAGCTTGCCCGGTTCCTGGCCGCGCTTGACGACGACTTCGCTGCCGTCGGCACTGACGCGCGGCATGTTGCGCGGCAGCGAATCCGCAGTGGCGAACGTGATTCCGTTCTGGTTCGCGCAGCTGCCGACATGGCTCAGACGCAGGGCCGGCAACAGTCTTTCGGCGACCTGCTGCGCCACCGTCTTCGCCATGCGCTTTTCGGCTTTCGGCGCGGAGATGCGTACCTTGATGCCGTAGTAGCTGCGGTACAGCAGCAGCGAGTGCGAGACGACCGGCACGCCGTTGCGCTGCGCCGTGTATTCGAACTGCCGCGCCGGCAAGGTCACGAACGGGTTGAGGCGGATTTTCAGATCGCGCGGCCGCGACAGCTTGACGTCGCTGTAGTAGCCGAGCTGCTGCGCCTGCTCGAAGCTGCGCAGCAGTTCCTGCGTGGAATAGTCCAGCGCCTTTGCTTCGGACATGCGTCCGAGCGGATAGACGAATATGTCGATCGCGAACGTGGCGCCGTCGTAGCCGTAGCGCAGCGAAACCCCTTCGGCGACCTTCTCGGGGACGGCGCTCTGTTCGAAATACAGCCGGCCGGCGCTGCGCGGAAAGTAGATCCGTGTCGCACGGATGAAATCGTCCCCGCCGCCGCTCTGCGGCGTTGCCCCTGCGCCGGCCGCCGGCGCCGTTTCGGCGGTGGCATCAAGAGCGGCCTCCGGTGCCGTTTGCGCCGTCGGCGGTGCGGCGGCGAGCAGGCTTGCGTCGGCGCAGAGCAACAGCACGAGCGCAATCAGCGGGCGAAGGGCATTGGGCATGGGCGGAACCGGCGCGAAGCGAATGAAACCATCCTACGGGATCGGGCGGGTTCCGGTATCCGGTCCGTACGGTCAACCGCCCGGCATGCCGATTCGCCGTCGTCGGTGCGGATGAGTGCTTGGCGAGGGACTGCCCGCACCAATGAAAAGGGCGCCTCGAACAATGTCGGGGCGCCCTGGTTGCGCGGCGGTTCGTCTCGGAACCGGCGCCACGGGTCAGTCGACCGAGAACTGCTGCAGCGAAACCGGCGTGGTGCCGGCCGTGATCTGCGTGTTCGGCGTGTTCTCGTAGCAATAGCTGTTGATGGTCGCCGGGAAGCCGTTCGGGCCGCCGGTCGTCATGTTGATCCAGCCGAAATAGGTGTTGCCGCCTTCCGTCAGGCGGAAGCCCAGATACGTGGCGCTCGTGACGCCGGCGCGGTACGTACCCATCGCGGTTGCGGTGGTCTGAATGCCGGTCAGGTAGGTGTTCGAGGCATCGATCGGCGCGCCGGAGGCCAGCGCGCTGATCACGCCGCCCGAAGACACGTAGCCCGAGCCCGTCGCGCCGTTGAACGACAGCAGGGTACTGCTCGAACTCGCGTACGGATTGAAGTCCCAGCCGACCGTACCCGTGCCCGTCGTGCCCGTCGCCCCCGTCACGAGGTTGAGATAGACGCCGTCGATGTTCTGCGGAATCGCGATCGGCGTCGTGTTGCAGACGACGGCCGCAAAGGCGGCCGGCGAACCCAACGTCATCGCACCCACGGCAATAGCCCCGGCAAAGGCGGCCCGACTGAACATGCTCTTCTTCATGCACTTCCCCAATGTTGACCCTAAGAACCGGAGCCGGCTTTCACGGTGGCCGGCGACCGGCGTTTCCCCCTGGATGCCTGCCCCGCGGGCAGACAAATGACAACATGACATGAACCAATAGACTGCTATGCCTGGAGCGGAGCGTCAATCGGCGGCCGTACGGCCGCCGAGGTAGCGGGCTCGAACGGGCCCGGATCCGGCGCTGTAGCCGGGTTTCATGGCTTTGCAGGCTGGCCGGTCAACGGGTGAAACCCCGCTTCGCCGGGGCCGATGGTCTGTTGTGCGCTGACGACAGGCGGTCGCCGGTCGCCTGCGGTCGCTTCCACGGCGGGATCTCGCGCGGACGCGCGGTCTGTATGGCGTATCTGCCGGGATTTTCCGGCGACGGCTTCCTCTCCGGCCCAGAACACTGCGCCGGCACCCTCGGACGCCCGGGCGACGGCCTCGAATTCGGGCAGTTCGATAGCCGTCATGTGCAGCTGTACGCCAGGCCGCCGGCCGGCGCGAGCAGCGCGGTCGGAATTCCCGCAGCGCCATCGCGATCCCCGGGTCGCTCGGGCGGTGCGGCAAGGTCAGGCCGATCGGCGACGGCGGCGAAGACCGCCGTCGCCGGCGTGCGTCAGTCTTCCGCGCCGCCCTGCCTGAACGCGCCAGGCGCCGAACCGAAGTCGCCGTCGGCTTCGGCGGCCATGTAGGCCCAGCTCGCGTAGACGGCGACGTTCTGCGCGAGCTGTTCGGGATCGACCTTGTCGAGCGTGTCGTCGGCGCTGTGATGGATGTCGAAATAGCGCGTGCCGTCGTTGGTCAGGCTCAGCGCGGCCATGCCCTCGGCGTGGATCGGGCTGAGATCCGGACCGCCGTTGCCGCGGCCGTCGCCGCGTTCCACGCCGAGCGGCGCCAGCACTTGCATCATCGCGTCGATGGCCGGCAGCGCTTCGGGCTTGACGCTGGCATTCAGGCGCCAGATGCGGTCGCTGCCGAAATCCGATTCGGAACCCAGGATGTGCTGCGCGACTTCGTGCTTGTGCGCAGCCGCATAGGCCTTGCCGCCGAACAGGCCCGCCTCTTCGTTGGCGAACGCGACGACGCGGATCGTGCGCTTGGGGCGCTGCGGCAGACTGCCGATCAGCTTGCCCGTGGCCATGCCGATCGCAACGCCGGCGCCGTCGTCGATCGCGCCGGTGCCGAGATCCCAGGAGTCCAGATGGCCGCCCATGACCACGACTTCGTCGGGCTTCTCGCGGCCGCGCATCTCGGCAATGACGTTGGCGCCGGTGTATTCGCCTTCGACGCCGCAGTCGAGCTGCAGCTTCATCTGCACGGGCTGGCCGCGGCGCGCGGCGGCTGCGATGAGATCGGCGTCGGGTGCCGATACGGCGGCGGCCGGAATGCGCTTGCCGCCTTCGCCCCACTGCGTCACGCCGGTATGCGGCAGACGATGGTTGTCGGTGCCGGCCGAGCGCAGCACGAATGCGGCGGCGCCGAGTTCCGCGGCGATGGCCGGTCCGCGGCTGCGCACGGCCGAGCCGATGCCGTAGTCGTGGCCGTCGCGGTGCGCCTTCATGCGGGCGTTGACGAACACGATCTTGCCCTTGATGTCGGCGGCAGAGGCCGCCTTGAGCGCATCGAGACTGTCGAACAGCACGACGGTCGCGTTGAGCCCGCCCTTGGGCGTGGCCGGCGAATAACCCAGCGCGGTCACCGCGAGCTTCTGCGCGAAGGGCGCGACCAGCGCGGCGCTCTCGCTGCGGCGCACCCATTTCGGATAGGTGACCGGTTCGGTCCAGACCTTGTCGTAGCCCAGCGCCTTGAACTGGGCCACGGCCCAGTCGCGCGCCTTCTGGTCGTTGACGCCGCCGGCCAGGCGCGGTCCGATCTCGGTGGTCAGCGATTCCAGCAGCGCATAGGCCTGGCCGTCCTTGAGCGCCTGCTCGCGCAGTGCGATGGCTTGCTTGATCGCAGCCTCCGGAACGGTGGTGATGGTTGCGGCGCTGGCGCCGGCCGTGAGCAGGGCGAACAGGGCGCAGGGCAGGGCGCGCAGCAGCATGGGTCGGCTCCGTGGGCAAAGCGCCAATGCTGCCACGCGCGGCGCGGCGGCGATCTAGGACGCTAGTCATGGCTCGCGGGCGAAATCGGCGGCGGGCCGTCGTCCGGCACGTGTGACGGACCACGCGACGGCGATCGGTGCGGCGGCAACGGCCTGCATCGCCCGCGCCGGACAGCGCCGCCGTCGTTCAGCGGATGTCCGGCAGCGTCGTTTCGTCCGGTCCGCGGTGCTTCGGCGAGGCGCCGCCGCAGGTCGGCGCGGCGTCGGGTTTACGGTGCTTCCCGCGAATCGCCGCGCAGCGTCGACGCCTCCGCACTGGCGGCCGGGAACGCGCGACCGGCACGCTCCTCCGCCGCCGCGGCGCCCGGACCGCCGGTCCGGCCGGCGACGCCGGCCAGCTGCGTGGCGAGACGGCGGCTCAGCGCCCAGAGCGCGATGCCTTCGTTCGCGTTGTGCATGCCCGGGCCGCTGAGCCTGGGCGTGTTGAAATTGCCCGCATGGTGCACGCCGATCACTTCCCAGTCCTTGTTGAACACGGGACTGCCCGAGCTGCCGTAATCGGTCGGCGTGCGGTAGTGGAACAGGCGCGGCAGCGTGTCCTTGTCGATCAGCGTGCTGTCGTTGGTGGACAGGGTGATGTCGGATGCGCCCGGATAACCGATGACGTAGGCCGGCTGCTTCAGATCCGGCAGTTCGAGGTTGACGGTCAGTCCGCGGGCCTTGGGCGGCAGGGATTCGAGCTCGGCGATCGTGATGTCCAGCTTGGTGCAGTCATCCATCAGCGTCGACATCGGGGCCCACGACGAGGTGAACAGCACCCGGCGGACGCGATGGAAGCGGGCGGGCGCCTGCGTCGTGAACGATTCCATGCTGAACAGGACGCAGGCGTTCTCCGGCCGCAGCGCGGCCCGCGGGTCGTCGGGGCTGATGACGTGCGCGTTGGTCACGAAGACCAGGTCGTCGGGGCCGTCGGGCCAGAGCAGGCGCCGCTTCAGCAGGAAGCCGCTGCCCTGATGCGTTCCCGTCAGCGAGCACACACGGCCGATCGAGTCGCAGACCGCGGCGATCTTCAGGAAGTCGAAGCCGGTCGCGTCGCTGAAGCGCTTTTCGAACGGCGTGTTGATCACGCGCAGATCGTCGAGCTGGCGCGTGCTGAGCGTGACCGTGCCCTGCACCGTGCGCTCGTGTTCCAGCAGATGGGCGGCGAGCCGGCCGGCGCAGTTGTGGTCGGGCCTGAGCGCGTCGCCGTCCCAGATCTCGCGCAGCTGGCGCGCATAGCTGGCCAGGTTGAACGGACCGAACTGCGCATGCGCGGTCGCGCGCCGCAGCCAGTACATCGCTTCGTTGCAATTGCCCAGCGCCAGATACGCTTCGGACAACGTGGCCAGGATCCACGGCTGCTCGCCGTCGGCGGCCTTCCAGGCGGCTTCGTCCTGCGCGGCGGCAGCGCGCTGTTCCGGCGTGCCGCCGGCGATCCGGTCGAGCTTGCCGCGCTGTGCCGCATGGGCCTCGACCCGGGCGAGCAGCGGCTGCGCCAGAGTCCGCACGCGTTCACCGAAGTCCGCGGCCGGCGGCTGGCCGTGCGTGCGGTCGCGACAGGCTTCGAGCGCCAGCGCATTGATGCCCTGCCAGTAGCGCGCCGGATCGCGCGCGTACTCGCCGGCGTAGATGCGCTGCGCCCTTTCCAGCAGCTCGTCGCTCAGCGCGTCGCTGTCGCAATGCGTCTTGCGCCGGTACACGTAGAGATCCTTGGCCACGCGCCCGGTCAGACCGCGCAGCTCGGTCTTCTCCTTGTCGATGGCGGCCTGTTCTTCCGGCGTGGCTCCCTGCAGCCGTTCGGCATGGGCCAGCAGGTCGGCGATGCGCCGGCTGGCCTCGTCGAGACTGCCGCCTTCGATAAGGGCCTGGACGTGGTGCTTGCTCAGGCGCAGGTCGAAACGGTCGCGCGCGTGCCAGGCGTCGGCGAAGCGGCAGGTCTGGTCGAAGCGCCGGTGTCTGTTGAGCAGGCCGATCGCGTCGGCGGCTTCCTGATCGGCGAGCGGGCGGGCGCTGGCGCCGATGGCGGCGATCAGCAGCGCCACGCCGTCGGCGATGACCGCGTCGGCTTCCTCCAGCCAGCGGCCGGCGCGCAGCGCCTCGGCGACAGCAACACTTCGTGATGTCTCGGTCACGGCAACCCCCACAGGTGACGGAAGAAGTAGCCAGCTGGCGGAGGCGCATGGTGTGTGCGCTCCGGCAGCCGGCCTGCTGTTCCCTCTGCCTGCAGAACCGCCGAACTCTCACCGCCGCGTCGGCGGCGGCGGGCACGCTTCGTTCAGCGCGGCGGATTGCTCTTGAGCAGGTCGCGGATCTCGGTCAGCAGCACCACGTCGGCCGCCGGCGGCGCCGGCGTTTCCTCGGTCTTCTTGATCAGGCGGTTCATGAGCTTGACGACGAGGAAGATCGCGAACGCGACGATCGCGAACTGGATCATCGTATTGAGGAAGGCGCCGAACTGGATCGCGACCTCGCCCTTGCCGTCGGGGCCGGCGGCCTGCAGCACCCATTTGTAGGCCGAGAAGTCGACGCCGCCGATCAGCAGTCCTATCGGCGGCATGATCACCTGGTCGACGAGCGACGTGACGATCTTGCCGAAGGCCGCGCCGATGACGACACCGACTGCGAGGTCGATGACGTTGCCGCGCATCGCGAATGCCTTGAACTCGCTGAAGAAGCTCATTTCCGTCTCCTGTGACTGCGCTGGAAGTCGCGGCCCCCTGCCGCGCGGCTGTTGTACCCGAAGCGACCCGGAGTGAACAGCCGCCGTGTGGCGATGTTTACAGCGCGCCTGGGACGCGCCGCACCGTTATGCGCGTGCGGCGGCGTACCTGCCTCAGACGATGCGTCCGTGCAGGCTGGCGACGCCGCCGAGACTGGCCTCGAACACGTCGCCTCGCGCCAGCGCGGCCACGCCGGCCGGCGTGCCGGTGAAGATCAGATCGCCAGCGGCGAGTTCGAACAGCTTGGACAGCTCGTGAATGATCTCGGCCACGCTGAACACCATGTCGCCGACGTCGGCGTTCTGGCGCGGTTCGCCGTTGACGATCAGCGACAGGGTCGCGTGCTGCGGATGGGCGCCTGCGGCGACCGGGCGCAGCGCGGATACGGGCGCGGAGGCGTCGAAGCCCTTGGCGATGTCCCAGGGCAGGCTCTTGGCCTTGGCCACCGCCTGCAGATCGCGGCGGGTCAGATCCAGGCCGACGCCGTAGGCATAGACATGCTCCAGAGCGCCGTCCACCGGGATGTCGCGGCCGCCCGAGCGCAGCGCGACGACCATCTCGACCTCGTGATGCAGATCGCTCGTCGCGCTCGGGTAGGGCACGTCGCGGCCGTCGGTCACGACCGCGTCGGCGGGCTTCAGGAAGAACGTGGGCTGGCTGCGGTCGACCGCCGCGCCCATTTCCTTGGCGTGGTCGGCGTAGTTGCGGCCGACGCAGTAGATGCGGTGCACGGGAAAGCGCTGTTCGCTGTCGAGCACCGGGACGCTGGCAGCCGGTGCGGCGGGAAACACGAAGCTCATGGACGACCTCGACCTTGGGGAATCGCTGGAATGCGGTCCGCTACGTTAAGGGCGCGGCGAACGGCTTGCCAAGCCGGCCGCCGCGGCGCGCGCCGTCGCGGGCGCGTCCGCAACCGGCGATGTCGCGCGCTATAGTCCGCCGCATGAACGCCGTCGCCATGGATGCCGTCGAAGCCCGCGCCCTCGAACGCTGTACGGCGCTCGATGCGCGCCTGGTCGCCGCGATCCGCGGCATACGTCTGCTGCAGGTCGTCAGCTGGCCGGCGTCGGCGCAGCGGCGCTTCCTGAACAACTGGCAGCGCGGTTTCCGCAGCCTGCCCGACGTGCGCTACGAGCCGCCGGACCTGCACGAAGCCGCCGCCGAGCTCGCCGCGATCATGCACGAGGCCGACGCCGGTCATCCGGTCGGCGACTATCTGCGCCGCAGCGCCGAATCCTGGCTCATCGCGACCGAGCTGCTGCATGCGGTCGGCACGGCGGCCGTCACCGGGCATTCCATCCGCCTTTACGGCCAACCCGGCGATCGTCTGCCGGGCTCGGAGCAGACCAACCTCGACGCGGCGCGGCATTTCATCGGCCTGGCCGGCGAGCTCGATCGGGAAATACTCGCCAGCGAGGCCGACTACTGCATACCGGCCGAAACCCTGCAGGTGGATCTGCAGACCCGGCTCGACGCGTTCTTCCATTCGCACAAGATCGAGGTCGAGATTGATCCGGACCTGATCGCGAAAGCCGCGGCCGGTCCGACGCGCATCCGCCTGCGCTCGGCGACCTGCTTCACCGAGTACGACCGTCATCAGTTGCTCGAGCACGAGGCGTTCGTGCATTCGCTGACCGGCCTCAACGGCCGCGAGCAGCCGCATCTGAAATCCCTCGGGCGCTCTTCGCCGCGGGTGACCGCGACCCAGGAAGGCCTGGCCGTGTTTGCCGAGCTGATGTCCGGCTCCATCGACATCGAACGCATGAAGCGCATTTCGCTGCGCATCGTCGCCATCGACATGGCCCTGAGCGGCGCCGACTTCATCGAGGTGTTCCAGTATTTCCTCGATGCCGGCCAGACCGAGTCCGACAGCTTCTCCTCGACCCAGCGCGTGTTCCGCGGCGTGCCGGTGCAGGGCGGCGCGGCCTTCACCAAGGACAACGTCTACCTGCACGGTCTGCTGACCGTGCACACGTTCTTCCGCTGGACCCTGAAGAACAGCCGGCTGAACCTGTCGCGCGCGCTGTTCGCCGGCAAGATGGCGCTGCACGACGTGATCTCGCTGGAGCCGTATTTCGCCTCGGGCTATATCGCCGAGCCGCTGTACCTGCCGCCCTGGGTGCAGCGCGCGAACGGCCTGGCCGGCATGCTGGCGTTCTCGCTGTTCGCCAATCACATCCGCATCGCCGCAGTCGAGGCCGAAGACCTCGTGCTCGGGGTCTAGCCGGGGTCCGGCCGTGCGCCGGGCGCAGCACGCGTCGGCTCCGCCGGTCGTCCCGGACGGCGGCAACTGCAAACAAATGTGACTGGCATGGCGCGCCGGGTAGGGGGCGGCTAGTCTTGCGCGTCCCTTGCGGCCGGCGATTCGTCGCGGCCGCCCGATTACCAGGGGGAGCAGGCGCAGTCCGAGAGCTGCGCATGGGCCCGGACACGGCGACCAGGACGGTTGCCGTGTCGCTTCCACTGCGGCCGCCCGCCTCGCGCGGCATTTCCTTTCTGCATTTTCCCGCCTGCGCCGGCCCGCGACAGTTCTGTCCGGCAGCGCCGATTGCGTCACGACATGTCCGCTGCCGCCTGAGTAAGGTGCGCGCACTCTTGCCTGTTTCTTCACGGCTCGCCTGCCTTGCCGCCGATCGCGCGGGCGCCGGTTCCGCGCAGTACCGCTGCCTGAGGGCGGCGGCGTCGTGTCGTCGGCGTGCCGCCGCGCTTCGCGCGCGCCGTCGTCGGCGTGACACCCGGCTGCAACAGCCGGTCGCTATACCTTCGCGATTTCGCGCCATCCGGCGCTTTGGGGAGGAAGCAACATGGGCAAGAACAAGCGTTCCGGGGCGGGGGCCCTGAGCGCGGCGTTCGGCTTGCTGTCGATCGCTGCAGTCAGCATCAGTGCCGGGGCGGCCAGCCCCGACCATCACGAATTCGAGGCCATGCTGGAAGCGCCGTACCGCGGCGAGAGCGGCGACGCACGCGAGTTCGTCCTGCATTTCAGCTATCCGGACGCGACCGATCCGGCCACCGTGGCCTGGCGTCTGCGCATCGAGGACGAAAGCGGCCGCGTCGTGCAGTCCTGGTACGGCGAGGCGCCGTTCTACGGCAAGCCGGTCGACGTGCGCGTGCCCTGGGACGGCCGCGATGCGGCGCGCCGCGCGCCGGCCGCCGGCCACTACCGCGTGATCCTGCGGGCCGTCAGCGGCGAGCCGTTGCTGCTGCGCACCCTGCCGGGCGATCTGCCGCAGCGCGTCGAGCAGGCGCTGGCCGTAGCCGGCCATGCGATCGAGCAGCAGTGGGACATCGAGCTCGGCGCGCCGGCGCGGCCGGTCATGCCGGAGTTTTCCGGCCTGGCCGTCGGCGCCGCCGGCGAGATCGCCAAGAGCACGCCGGCAACCGGCGCGCTGCCGTACACGGTCTATTTCGGCAACCTGCACAGCCAGACCAACGATTCCGACGGCGGCGGCGCGGTCACCTCGTGCTCGTCGTCGCAGCCGGCGCAAAGTGGCCAGTACGGCCCGGCCGACGCGTTTCCGTATGCGCGCAACCGCGGTCTGGATTTCCTGATGACCTCGGAGCACAACCACTATTTCGACGGTTCCTCGTCGACGAACGCCTCGGCGAGTCCGACCGTCGCGCACAACCGCTATGCGGCCGGGCGCAGCGCCGCGAGCAGTTTCAATGCGGCCAATCCGGGCTTTCTCGCGCTCTACGGCATGGAGTGGGGCGTGATCTCCGGCGGCGGCCATCTGAACATCGTCAACGGCAACCTGCTCGCGAACTGGGAAACCAACGGCTCGGGCCAGCTGATCGGCGATCTTTCCACGCCCAAGAGCGACTATGCGGCCTTGTACACGGCCATGCGCAGCCGCGGCTGGATAGGCCAGTTCAATCATCCGGACACGGCCGACCAGTTCCCGGTCGGCGGCACCGTCATGGGCTACAGCGCCGACGGCGACGAAGTCATGGTCGCCGCGGAAATCCTCAACACCTCGGCGTTCTCGTCCAATACCACCGAAACCGAAACCGGCCGCAGCACCTACGAGGGCGCGTTCAACAAGCTGCTGGAGCGCGGCTTCCACGTCGCGCCGACCAGCAACCAGGACAACCACTGCGCGAACTGGGGCGCCTCGTACACGAACCGCACCGGCGTGCTGCTGCCGACCGGCGCGGCGCTGAACGAAGCGAGCTTCGTCGCTGCACTGAAGGCGCGCCGCGTGTTCGCGACGATGGACAAGAACTCGCAGCTGATCCTGACCGCGAACGGCCGCCTCATGGGCGAGCGTTTCGACAATGCCGGCAGCCTGAACCTCGTCGCGAACTTCGCCAGCAGCGCCGGCCGCACGGCGTCGCAGGTGCGCATCTACGAGGGTGTGCCGGGCCGCAACGGTGCGGTGACGCAGCTCGCGACGACGGCCACCGTCACGATCACGCCGGCCGCCGGCGCGCATTTCTACTACGCCAAGGTGACCCAGGACGACGGCAAGATCCTCTGGTCCGCGCCGGTCTGGGTGAACCAGGGCAGCGGCGGCGGCGACACGACGCGGCCGACGGCCAGCGCCACGGTGGCCGGCAGCAGCGGCACGATCACCTTGAATGCAACGGCCTCGGACAACGTCGGCGTCACGCGCGTGGACTTCCTCGTCGACGGCGCGCTCAAGGGCAGCGACAGCAGCGCGCCGTATGCGCTGAGCCTGGATTCCACAGGCCTGGGCAACGGCTCGCACAGCCTCGTCGCGCGCGCGTTCGACGCGGCCGGCAACAGCGGCGATTCGGCGGCCGTGAGCTTCAGCGTCAGCAACAGCGTCGTCACGCCGGTGCAGCGCATCGTCAACGGCGGCTTCGAATCGGGCAGCAGCTCGTGGACGGCGACGTCGGGCGTCATCACCAGCTCGACCGGCGCCGCGGCGCACGGCGGCAGCTGGAAGGCCTGGCTCAACGGCTACGGCAGCGCGCATACCGACACGCTGTACCAGACCGTCGCGATCCCGGCCGCGGCGACCCAGGCCAGCCTGTCGTTCTGGCTCGACGTGGTCACCGACGAGACCTCGACCACGCAGGCCTGGGACACGCTGACCGTGCAGCTGCGCAACAGCAGCGATGCGGTCGTCGCGACCCTGGCGACCTATTCCAACCTGCAGGGGCCCGGCGGCTACAGCCAGAAGACCTTCGACCTCGGCGCCTACAAGGGGCAGACCTTGCGCGTCTATTTCAAGGGCGTGGAAGGAACCCAGACGGCGACCTCGTTCCTGATCGACGACGTCAGCCTGCTGACGCAGTGACGGCTGCGGAGGAAAGGTGCTTTGCGCCTTTCCTCCGTTGTCCTGCGGGTTGCGAGAGGGGCGCGCGCTGCCGGTTGCCGGCAGACCTCGAGGCGGCGGCTAAAAGCGCAGAAGCGCGGACGAAAAGATCATTCGGCGCGCGCCGAATTCGCCGGATGAATCGGCGCACTACGGAAGCGCGATTGCCGCTTGCTGGTTGTCCGTAGTGGACGCTAGTCTGCGCGCGGCATTACGCCAAACAGGGGAACTCTGATGCGCAAGACACTTATCGCCGCTGCCGCGGCGCTGGCTCTGTGTTCGTCCGTCGCCAGTGCGCGAGACGTCGGCTTCTCGGTCGTGAACAAGACCGGCGGCACGATGAAGGCGTTGTACGGCGGTCCGTCGTCCAGCGGCGAGTGGGGCAGCAACATCCTGCAGGGTTCGATTCCGTCCGGCGGCACCTTGGAAGTCACGATCTCCGGCACGTCGACCTGCAAATACGACTTCCGCTATGAAGTCGCCGGCCATGAACCGCTGGAAGAATACGGCGTCGATATCTGCGCGATCGACGGCGAGGAGTTCGTGATCGAATAAGTTCGCCTCCGTCGTGCGACACGCAAGCGCCCCGGCACTGCCGGGGCGTTTTTCGTTCGACGGCAGGCGTAGATCGGCATCGTCACGGGCCACTGGGCGACCGGCCCGGACAATCATCCGTGTCAAACGGCGGCGCCCGCTGCCGATACCGTCAGCCGTCCGCGTGCATTCGCGAGACTACGGCGACCAGCGCTCCGCCGCGGCGCGCTGCTCGGCGCTGAGCTCGGTGCTCATGCGGTTGAGCAGCGCACGCGCGCGGTTGGCCTGCTCCGGATCCGGCTGGCTGCGCAGGAAGACGCTGAGCCAGCGGTAGGCCTGCAGCGGATCGTTCTGTATCGCCGCGGCGAGCAGGCCGTGCGAGCCGACCGCGTCGAGTTCGTGCGAGCGGTCGATCGCATAGGCCACGCCCAGCGCATAGGCCGCTTCGGCGTCGCCGCCGACGGCGCGTTCGTAGACCAGTGCCGGCGCGCGGCGCGCCCAGTCCAGCGCCTGTTCCGTGTCGCGGCTGTAGCCCGGTGAAAACGGCGGTTCGTCGATGAAGCGCCAGAAATCCTTGTCGCTGCCGAGGCGCGCGGCGATCTCGGCCAGGGCGTAGCGCAATTGCGGCGGCTGCGGCGCATAGCCGCGACATTCCTCGAGCAGGCGCTGCTGCGCCGCGCCGAGCCGCCGGCGGCGTTCGGCTTCGTCGCCGGACGTCGCGGCCGCGAGCACGTCGGGATCCAGCGCCGCGAGCCGCGAGCGGCTGCCGAAGGTGGCGCGCAGGAAACCGGGTGTCGGCAGACTCGCGCCGGCGTCGGGTGTCAGCGGCATCATCGCGAAGCAGCGCGCATCACGCTGCAGCCATTCCTTCGCCGCGGCCACGTCGCCGTTCTCCGCGCGTTCGCGCAGGCTGTCGAGCAGCGGCGACCAGGATGCCGCGACCGACGCCGGCGGCGGCAGTCCGGCCGCACGCGCGCGCAGCGGGTGCGCCGCGGCGTTCGGATCGGCGCTGCGCCGCGGCGTGCGCGATGCGGCACTGGTGCGTGCGGCGCTGGCGTCGGCCGCGGCGACGGCGGCCGTGCCGTTGGCGGCATCTGCAGGCGGCGGCTCGCGATAGCGCGTATAGCCATAGCCGCAGGCGAGGCCGAGTACGGCGGCGATCAGGGCAGGCCAGCGGCGCATCAGCGGGCTCCCGCGCGGCGCACGTTGCCGCAAAGCGAGTTGTCGGGCGCCGGGCCGGTGGCCGGCGCCTGGAAGCGGATGCGGCTGCGCGCCGCTGCAGCCCAGGCATTCGCCTGCACGATCTGCTCGCTGCTCAGCCGCGTGGCCTGGCCGCGCAGGGTTTCCGCCCAGCGCGAGCTCAGCGCCGGCGGCAGCGTCTGCTGCGCGACGAGGCCGTAGGCATAGGCCCAATACGGATCTTCGCCGAGGCGGCCGCTCCAGGGGCGCGGGTCGCGCGGCTGCCAGGCGGTATACATGTTCGACAGTACAGCGGCGGCTTCGGGCAGGCCGCCTTCGAACGCCTCGCGCACCAGACCGGCCGACTCGCCGTTCCAGCGCTCGGCCCAGTCCACCCATTGCGGCGAGAGTACGTCGCGGTTCCATTCGTTCGGCGCGATCGCGTAACAGAGCTTGGCTTCCAGGTCGCCAGCGATCGCGGCCTGGCGTATCCATTCCGCGGACTTGCTGATCTTCGCCGGGTCGACGCCGGCGCAGCGCTTTTCGGCCTCGACGGCGTTGGCGACGAAGTGTTCGGCGGCCTGCAGGCGGCGGTCGGCAAAGTCGTCGCCGGCCGGGGCGGCGGCATTGGCGGCGCTCGCGTCGGGCGGCGGTCGGCGGCCCGGCCCGCGGCGGTCCGGATCGAGCAGGCGCTCAGCCATGTCGAGCTGGCGCTCGCGCGTCGCACATTCGTAGAGGTCGTCGGCGAGCCGGCGCGCGGCAGCGGCATCGCCGGCAGTCGCGCGCGCAGCCAGTTCATCGTAGTAGCCGGCGATCGGCTGCGCGCGCGGCGGCAGTGGTGCTGCGGCCGGCCGCGGCGTCGCGGCGGCTGCCGGCGTCGTGTTGACCGGTGGCGGTGCGGCGGCCGGCGCGTCGGGGTCGGTTCCGACCGGTGCGACGGCGGCTTCGGTCGCGCCGGATCCGGCGGTCTGGCGCGCGAGCAGATGGCCGCCGCCGATGCCGGCGGCGAAACAGAGCGCGAGCAGCCAGACGCCGCGCTGTCCGGATGAGGTCATGCGAAGATTCCCGCCTTCCATCCCGCCGATCATGCCAATCGCGCAGACGGCTGGCGAGGCGGCGCGCTGCGCGGTGGTCGGACTGCGCGCAGCGGGCCAAGTTCGGCAGCGCGACGGAATGCGGCCGCGTCTGCTGTTGCGATTCTGCGCCGTTGCGCGGCGGCCCCCTGTCGATGCGGCTTGCAATCGCGACGGCGGCCCCGATCGTGCGGCTTCGCTCAACTTTCGGGAGGTATCCATGCAACTGCTGCGTCTGGCGGCGTTCGCCGACGGCGATGAAGGCGGCAATCCGGCCGGTGTCTGGCTCGGCGACAGCCTGCCCACCGCGGCCGAAATGCGAAAGATCGCCGCCGAGGTCGGTTTTTCGGAAACCGTGTTCGCCGCACCGCAGGAGCCGGGCTGGCGCGTGCGCTATTTCTCGCCGCAGACCGAAGTGCCGTTCTGCGGGCATGCGACGATCGCGCTCGGCGCCGCGCTGGCCGCGCGTTCCGGCGACGGCGAGCGGACCCTGCGCTTGAACGACTCTGCGATCACGGTCAGCGGGCGCCGCGACGGCGATGGTTACGCCGCGACCTTGCGCTCGCCGGCCACGCGCAGCGGCGCCGTCGATGCGGCCCTGCGCGAGCGTGCCCTCGCGCTGTTCGGCTTGAGCGAGGATGAGCTCGATCCGCGCCTGGCGCCGGCGCAGATCCACGCCGGCGCCGATCATCTGCTGCTCGCGTTGCGCTCGCGCGAACGCCTCGCCGCAATGCGCTACGACTTCGACGCGGGCTGCCGCCTGATGCGCGATGCCGGCTGGATCACGCTGGCGCTGGTCTGGGCCGAATCCGCGCAGCGTTTCCACGCCCGCAATGCGTTCGCCGTCGGCGGCGTCTACGAGGATCCGGCCACCGGTGCCGCCGCTGCCGCGCTGGCCGGCCGCCTGCGCGACGTGGGCTGGCCGCATGGCGGCCGCGTGACCATCGTGCAGGGCGAGGACATGGGCGCGCGCTCGCTGCTGCAGGTCGCGATCGGCGCCGAGCCCGGCAGTCCGGTGGAGGTTTCCGGCCGCGCGCGTTTCCTGGCCTAGCGGCGGCCTGGTGTCCTGCCGGGCGATCCCGGCATGGGCGCGGAAGTCGATGGCGCAAGCGATGGACTGCGCAGCATGCGGACTTCGCCGGCGCCGTCCGATCGGAAAGCGCACAGGCGCCCGTTTTCCCGGCAGCCGGGCAGTCGCCGGGCAGATTGCGGCATGCAATACAGTTCCACAAAGTCATCAATTGGCGGGCGGGGCGGGCATGATCAACGTCGTCGTCGATCTTTCGCATCGCAACTGTGAGCATGGACTTCACCGCGCTGCGCGGTTCCGGCATCGTCGGCGTGCTGCACGGGCACACGCTGGGCGCGGACTGTTCGTCGCCGAGGCGGCCAGTCCACAGATAGTCGCTGCTCGCCCGCGTCTGGATGTCCGGCGCTTGGGCCGGCTGATACTGGCAGACGGCACGGCAGCGGCTTCCGGAAAGCCCGCAGTAAACGCGCGGCGCGCGGCAAAGGAGCGGCGTTCGCAGGCCTCGTCCAGCAGATTTCGCCAGCCCGGACGGACGGCGCGCTTCGTCGGCCCGGGCCGCGGCGCCCGCGCAGCGCACCGCGTTGCGGTGGTCCTGCTGCAGACGCTGTCCGGCGCTGTCGAGCCGTTGCTGGCGGTAGTCCTGCAGCAGCGTTTCGGTCGAGATCGTTGCGGATCGACTCGCGTCCGGTAGCGAGCAGACCGCAGGTGCGCCGGTCGCCGGCGAGGCGGCGCGGCGCAGCCAGGTCGCCGGCTTCGGCGCGTGTGCTGAGTTCGGCGCAGTGCTCGGCAACCGGCGCATCGGTCGACGGCGGCGCCTGCAGTTCGGGGCCGGGCATGGCGGTGACCGGTGTTGCGGCGGCGGGTGGTGCGCAGGCCCGTGGTTCCGCGGTCGCCCGCGCAGCAGCCCACAGCAGCGGCGACGGCATGCCCGCGGCATGGCCGGGCCCGCCGCGACCCTGGGCGCGACGGGCACGAGCAGCTGGAAACGTGGGGAACCGACATTGCACCCGTAGGAGGATCGCGACAGCCTGATGCAGCAATGCACAGGTCGGCGATTCCGCAGCTTGACACTCAAATGCGAATCATTATCATCTCGACACCACCCGGAACCCGGAGCCAGCCATGTCGGTGATGACGTCCACTCTTGCACTTCAGGCCAATGGCAGCGCGCCGGCGAAACCGCCTGCGGCAGGCGCTGCGCCGGCCCAGCGCCGGGTCGATTCGCGTCTGCTGCTGCGCGAATCGCGCGAACTGGTGATCGAACACCTGGGGCAGGAATATCGCCTGCGCCGCACACGCAACGACAAGCTCATCCTGACCAAATGACGCGGCTGCCGCGCCGCCTCGTGCCGGCGCGGTCCGCGTAGCAACGTCCACGTCAGAGCAGCCAGCCCCGGCCGACCGCCATCCCGGCCCCTTGCCAGCCAGCTCCGTGCTTCGCGCGGCGTCGCCTGCGGCGCCACGCCCGCCCATCCCGTTCGAGGCTCGCATGTACAAGCTGCCCTTTCTGCGCGCAGCCGTTCCGGCGCGCGCCGCTGCCGAGCGCGGCGACACGGTTGTCGTTGCCGATACGGCGCTGCTGCTGCAGGCCATCGCGCTGCCGGCGACGGCGCCGCTCGCTGCGCTGGCGCGCCGCTGGCACACCCTGGGGCCGGTATTGTGGCTATGGCGCGCCGCGCCGGGCCATGCGGCCGATCTCGGCACGGTCGCCGGCTGGAACTGCATCCATCGCATAGAGCCCGACGGCATCTGCGAAGCCCTGCGCTTCTACCGCGGCGACGGCCGCGAGCTGGCGCGCCTGCATCTGCTGCCCGACAGCGACTACCTGGCCTGGGAGCAGCTGCTGCACTGCGTGCCCTGCGGTACGACCGAGCCTCCGCGCGGCCTGCATCAGCGCCTGCGTGAGGCGGCCTGGTCGCGCGCCGGCCATCCCTGGCAGGGCACCGTCGTGCGCTTCTGCCGCGACATTGATACGGGCCGCGACTGGCTGCTGGCCGAAGCGGTCGGCACGGTCTCGGCCACCGGCCGGCGGCGTGCGCTCGACATCTGCGCCGGACTGGACGCGGATCTGCGCTGAGGGTTGGTGGCGACAGGCGCCGCACAGCGTCCGCATGGCTTTGTTTCCGCGATTGCCTTGCGCCTGCGGCGCATCGGCCACGCTGCAGGACAAGCCTGCTCCGGCACTCACCGGGCCGGTGACTGATTGCGGAGAGTGGCGCGTCTTCGCGGGCGTGGTTCGCCGGTCTTTCCGTGAAGTGCAGCCAGTGAAAATGCTTGGGGAATTTCAAACGCGAAATCCCCTCTCCCGGCCAGGAGAGGGGAGAAGGCATCAGAGCGTGTCGTCGTCGCGCGGTGGCGGCGGTGGGGCAGGCGGCGCGGGAGCTGCCGGGGGCGCTGCACGTACCGACAGCGAAGGCGGAGCGGCGGGAGCTGCCGGCGGCGGAGCCGGCGGAACAGCGGCGACCGGCGGGACGGGCGGCGGCGGTGGAACGGCTGCGACCGGCGGCGCGGGCGGCGCCGGTGGTGCGGGCGGCGCCGGCGGCACGGGAAACATCGACTTGTATTCCGGCACCCGGGTGCTCAGGGTCAGGTTCTTCTTCTGCCGCAGCACCGACAGCTTGATCTCGCTGCCGGCCGGCGCGTCGCGCAGGCGGCGCATGACGTCCGACGGCGAATCGACCTTGTTCCCGCCGACGCCCTGCAGGATGTCGCCGCCCTTGAGCTCGGGCATCGCGTCGGCGTCGGCCGACAGCACGAGCACGCCCTGGCTGGTGCCGAAATAGTTGCTGAGATCCGGATTCAGGGGCGCGAGATTGATGCCCCACCAGGGCATCAGATTGATGCGCAGATCGCGCAGCTGCTGCAGGTGGCCATCGCGCAGCTGACGGTCGATCTGCCGCTGTGCGCCGGCGAGGCTGCGCTCGACATCGCGGCGGATCTTGTCCGCGTCGATGTCCACGTGGACGTCCATGTCCATGTCGCCGCCGACGCCGGCCATGACCTTGGGCCAGTTCAGCGCCTCGCGCCGTGCCGCGGTGACGGTCAGCTCCAGCGGCTTGCCGCCGCGCGACAGGGACAGCTTGACCGGCTGGTCGACCTTGAGTTCCTGCAGCAGCGCGCGTGCGTCGGCGAGGTCGTCACGGCCAAGCTTCTTGCCGTCTATCGCGAGCAGCAGGTCTTCGTTGCGCACGCCGGCCTTGTCGGCCGGACCGCCCGGCGTGACCGCGGCGATCTGCACGCCTTTTTCATCCGGGCGCATGACGATGCCGAGCATCGCGCGGTCGCTGTCGCCGAGATAGCGCCAGGCGAACTTGCCCGGGCCGCCTTCGCCGAGGCGCAGCGAGATGTCGCCCATGCGCCGGCCGAGTTCGCGCATTTCCTGGCGCAGTCCGTCGAGTTCGGCGCGCGCCGCGGCGGCTTCGGCCGGCGTCGCATAGGGGCGCGCGTCGGCCCGTGCATCGGCATGCGCTTCCGCGCGAGCTTCGGCGCGCGCGGCGGCGGCTTCGACGCGGGCTTTCGCGGCCGGCCGCGCGGCCGTGGCCGCATCGGCCCGGGCGGCCGGTGCGGCCGCATGATCGGTCTGAGCGGCCGGTTCGGCCGCATGCGCCGCGCCGAACAGCGCCGCGGCGACGAGGGGGAAGAGCGATTTCATGGTCTACCTCACAAAGGGGGCCAGTTGTCGGGCATTGCCGCGGTTCCGTTCGCGGCGATGCCGGTGCCAGCCAGGCTGTAAGTCGTGCGTACGGCGGCCAGGTCGCGCAGCAGCGCCACGCGGCTGCGCCAGAGCGCCTGCGTGTCGCCGCCGCTGTCGTTGCCCGCAGCCAGCTGCAGGTCGATCAGGCCGATCATGTCTTCGATCTCGGTCGCGGCCATGAGGCTGCGGCCGTCCAATGGGGTTTCGTCGGCCTTGAGCAGGCGCAGCCATTCCTCGATCCGCGCCGACTCGCCGCGCAGCTGCGCGAGTTCGACGTCGCCGGTCGCCGGGGCGGCGGTCGCCGCCGTCGTCGCGGGCGGCGCGTTTGCGGGCGGCGCATTCGTGATCGAGGTCGTCGTGAGCGGTGCCGACGGCGAGTCCGCACGGCGGGCCGGCAGCAACGCGACGGCGACCAGCGCCAGCGCCGCGGCCAGACTGACCGGCAGCCACTGCCGCCGCGGCGTGGCGGTCCTGACGGCGCGACCGCGCCGCGGCGCATGCGCCGGCAGGCCGGCGCTGTCGGGCTGCGTGTCGTCGCGAATCGTCGCGGCGTCGGTATCGCGCGGCAACCCGCCGGGTGTCGCGTCGTCGGCAGCGCGCACGAGCCCCTGAGCCTGCAGACTCGCGGCCAGGGCTGCCCAGACGTCTGCGGACGGCGTCGCCGACGGCAGCCCGCGCAGCGCGCGGCCGACGGCCGCGGCGTTCAACTCGGTTGCGGATTGGCGATCAGACATGGCTTGGACTCCGGTGTGCCGTCCAGGAAGCCGCGCAGCCGGGCGGTGCCGCGGGCGACCTGGGATTTGGAGAAGCTGACGCTCTTGCCGAGAGCGTCGGCGATCTCCGGGTGCGAATAACCTTCGACGTGGTAGAGCCACAGCACGCTGCGCGTCAGCGCCGGCAGGCGGCCCAGGGCCTGCTCCAGCACCAGGCCGTCGGCGTGAACCCAGGGCGGTGCCGCGTCGGTTTCCACGTCCTCGACCTGCGCGTCGAACTCGATGCGGCGGTCCTTGCGCAGGCGCATCAGCGCCTCGTTCAGCGCGATCTGGCGCAGCCAGCCCCAGAACGGCGCGTCGCCGCGGAACTGGTCCAGACGCTGGAACAGCTTGAGCATCGCGTCGTGCAGGATCTCGCGCGCGGCGTCGGCATCGTTGAGCAGGCGCAGCGCGAGGGTATAGACCGGCCGTTCGAACAGCCGGTAGATCTGCTCGAACGCACGCAGCTCGCCGTTCTGGGCGCGGGCCAGCAGGCTGTCGGGCACATCAATGGCGAAGTTCGATCGGTCCACGTCCGGTCTGGATGCAGCAGCAGGCGCAATGGTCGCAGGCGGCGTCGCAACGTGCTCGCGGTGCGCCGGCGCCGGCCGTCCGCCGCCGCGTCCCATGGCCGGCGTACGGCCGTCCGTGGCCGTGTCCGCGGACAGGCGTACGTCGCGGTATTTGCTGAAAACTATTTTAAAAACAATATCTAACGAGTTGGCACGGCTGTTGCTGAAGTCGACCCGGGAAGGCGCCGCCGCATGCGGACGCCGCAGAACTACCGGGAGCACGACAGATGATCCGCGACACCTCCGCCCAGGACAGGACCATGACCCGACCGGTGGCGCCGGCCCGGCGCTACTGGAAGTACGCCGCGATCGGCGGTGCCGTGCTGCTGCTGGGCGCCTGGCTGCTGCCGGGCATGGTGCGGATGCTCGGCAGCGGCGCCTCGTTCAGCGCCGAGCGCCTGCGCTTCGCCGAAGTGCGCCGCGGCAATCTCACGCGCGACATCTCGGCCCAGGGCCGCGTCGTCGCGGCGGTCAGCCCGACCTTGTATGCGCCCAACGGCGGCATAGTCACTCTGACCGTGCAGGCTGGCGACAAGGTGGAAAAGAACCAGGTGCTGGCCGAAGTCGTCAGCCCTGAACTGGCCAACCGGCTGCAGCAGGAGCAGGCGACCCTGCAGAGCACCGAGCTCGCCGCCGAGCGCACGAACATCGACAACCGCAAGCAGCAGCTGAGCACGCAGAAGGCCGTGGACCAGGCCGAGATCGACCGCCAGACCGCCGCGCGCGAAGTCGAGCGCACGCAGAAGGCGTTCCAGCTCGGCGCACTGCCGCAGCTGGACGTCATGCGCGCGAAGGATTCGCTGCAGAAGGCCGAGATCACCCTGGCGCACGCCAAGAAGGATTCCGCGCTGGAGCGCGAAAGCCTGGACTTCGAACTCAAGACCGCGCGCCTGGCGCGCGATCGCCAGCGCCTGCTCGTGGCCGACCTGCAGCGCCAGGTCGACGAACTCAAGCTGCGCTCGCCGGTGGCCGGCCAGGTCGGCCAGCTGCTCGTGCAGCAGAAGGCCAACGTCGCGGCCAACAGCGGCATCCTGACCGTGGTCGACCTGTCGGCCATGGAAGTCGAAGTGCCGGTGCCGGAGACCTTTGCACGCGAACTCGCCATGGGCATGCCGGCGGAGATCCAGAACGCCGGCCAGACCCTGACCGGCGAGCTGTCCGCGGTCAGTCCCGAAGTGGTCAACGGCCAGGTCATTGCACGGGTGCGCTTCACCGGCGAGCAGCCGGGCGGCCTGCGCCAGAACCAGCGCCTGTCCACGCGCATCCTGATTGATGAACATCCGAACGTGCTGATGGTCGAGCGGGGCCCGTTCGTCGATTCCGGCGCCGGCCGCGTCGCTTATGTGGTCGGCAAGGACGGCATGGCCGAGCGCCGCCAGATCCAGGTCGGCGCGACCAGCCTCAATGCGGTCGAACTCGTCTCCGGCGTCAAGGAAGGCGACCGCCTGATCATCTCCAGTCTCGATGAATTCAAGGGTGCCGAGCGCGTCGCGCTGGCCCGCTGATCCATCGCCGCGCGCCGCCGCTCGTCCGACGAGTCCGGCGCGCGGCCTGCTGCACATACACCGACCGATTTTCCGCCCGCTACACGCAATGCCGAACCGGGAGTCCGCCATGCTCAAGATGAACCACCTGTCCAAGGTCTACCGCACGCACCTGATCGAGACCCACGCGCTGCGCGACTTCTCCATCCACGTGCGCGAAGGCGAATTCGTCGCGGTGACCGGGCCTTCGGGTTCGGGCAAGACCACGTTCCTGAACATCGCCGGCCTGCTCGAAGAGTTCAGCGGCGGCGAATTCTGGATCGACGGCGTCGACGTGCGCGGCATGAACGACGACCAGCGCTCGCGTCTGCGCAACGAGAAGATCGGTTTCATCTTCCAGGGCTTCAACCTGATTCCCGACCTGAATCTGTTCGACAACGTCGACGTGCCGCTGCGCTATCGCGGCTTCGACGCAGCCGAGCGCAAGCGCCGCATCGAGGAGAACCTGACCCGCGTCGGCCTGGCCTCGCGCATGAAGCACTATCCGGCGGAGCTGTCCGGCGGCCAGCAGCAGCGCGTCGCGATCGCACGCGCGCTGGCCGGTTCGCCGCGGCTGCTGCTGGCCGACGAACCGACCGGCAACCTCGACTCGCTGATGGCGCGCGGCGTCATGGAGCTGCTGGAAGAGATCAACCGCCAGGGCACGACCATCATCATGGTCACGCACGATCCGGAACTGGCCGCGCGCGCCCAGCGCAACGTCCACGTCATCGACGGCCAGGTCACCGATTTCGAATCCGAGCCGCAGCTGCGCGCGCCGGCCCACGGCAGCGGCGCCACGACGGCGGTCGCCTGAGGAATCACTCATGTTCGCCTATTACCTGCAACTCGGCCTGCACAGCCTCAAGCGCAACGCGCTGCTGACCGCGCTGATGGTCTTCGGCATCGCGCTGGGCATCGGCACCAGCATGACCAGCCTGACCGTGTTCTACCTCATGGGCAGCGATCCGATTCCGTGGAAGAGCGACAAGCTGCACGCCGTGCAGCTGGACAACTGGAGTGCGGAAGAACCCTACCGCGCGCCGAACGAGCCGCCCGACCAGGTCACCTACCTCGACGCCACGGCGCTGATGCAGGCGAGCAAGGCCGACCTCCAGGTCGCGATGTTCAAGGTGGTCTGGCCGGTGCAGCCGGAGAATCCGGAGATCAAGCCGTACTCGGCCATGGGCCGCGCGACCTATACCGACTTCTTCGCGATGTTCGAGCCGCCGTTCAAGTACGGCGGCCCCTGGGATCGTGCCCAGGACAAGGAGAACGCCCGCGTCGTCGTGCTGAGCCGCGACACCAACGAGAAGCTGTTCGGCGGCCAGGACAGCACCGGCAAGAAGGTGCGCCTCAACGAGGTCGACTACACCGTCGTGGGCGTGCTCGACAAATGGCAGCAACGCGTCAAGTACTACGACCTGACCAACGGCGCGTTCAATGATCCGGAGGAGTACTACGTACCGTTCACGACGGCGATCGAGTTCAAGACGCGAGCGAGCGGCAACAACTCCTGCTGGGATTCGCCCAAGGCCGGCTGGGAAGGCTATCTGGCTTCCGACTGCGTCTGGATCCAGTTCTGGGTGCAGCTCAATTCGCCGGCCCGCGTCGCCGAATACAAGAGCTTCCTCGACAACTACGTCAACGAGCAGAAGAAGCTCGGCCGCTTCCCGCGCCCGCTGAACAACCGGCTGCCGGACGTGAACGAGTGGATCGTCGCCCAGCGCGTCGTGCCCAGCGACGCGAAGATCCAGGTCGGCCTGTCGTTCGCGTTCCTGATCGTCTGCCTGGTCAACACGGTCGGCCTGCTGCTCGCCAAGTTCATGCGCAAGTCCGGCGAGATCGGCCTGCGCCGCGCGCTCGGCGCGACGCGCGGCCAGCTGTTCATGCAGCACCTGATCGAGGCCGGCGTCATCGGCATCAGCGGCGGTCTGATCGGCCTGGTGCTGACCTGGTTCGGCCTGATGGCGGTGCGTGGGCTGTATGCAGACCTCAACAACGTCGCGCATCTGGACTGGTTCATGGTCCTGACCGCGATCGCGCTGTCGGTCACCGCGGCCGTGCTGGCCGGTCTGTTCCCGACCTGGAAGGCCTGCCAGATCACGCCGGCCACGCAGCTCAAGACCTGAGCACTGCGAACTCCCCGATGCCGCAGGTCCGGCGCGTGCCGGACCTGCACAACGCCACAGGTGCACTCATGGAAATCCGTCCCATCCTCTCCGCACTGATGCGCAGCAAGGTCGCGCTGGTGCTGATCGGCCTGCAGATCGCGCTGACCCTGGCCATCGTCTGCAACGCGCTGTTCATCATCTCGCAGCGCGTGCAGCTCATGAGCCGCGACAGCGGCATCAACGAAGTCGACACGTTCACGATCGGCAGCCTGGGCTTCGGCGCCGGCTTCGATATCAAGACCTCGGTCCAGGAAGACCTGGCCCTGCTGCGCGGCCTGCCCGGCGTCGCCGCGGCGGCGCCGACGAACACCACGCCGCTGAGCAACGGCGGCTGGTCCACCGGCATCTCGCTGGCCAAGGGCCAGCGTACCTCGACCGCGCCGTCGGCCATGTATTTCGTCGACGAGCAGGGCCTCAACGCGTTCGGCGCCAAGCTCGCCGAAGGCCGATTCTTCACCGCCGACGAGATCACCGACCGCGATCCCGGCGCGATCGACTGGCCGCCGATCGTCGTGGTCTCGCGGGAACTCGCGAAGAAGCTGTTTCCGAACGAGTCGGCGCTCGGCAAGCAGATCTATCTGAATGCCGAAGGCGAACCGAACACCATCATCGGCGTCGTCGAGCGCATGCAGGTGCCGTGGATCGGCTTTGCCTCGGATTCGGGCCCCGAAGCGGAATTCTTCTCGACCTTCGTGCCGCAGCGTATCGCGTTCGGCAATTTCGGCCGCTATATCGTGCGCGCCGAACCGGGTCGCCGCGACGAAGTCATGAAGGCCGCCGAGGCCGCCATGCTCAAGAGCAACCACAGCCGCATCGTGCGCGAGCCGCGCACCGTAGAGCGCATCCGCGCCGAGGGCTATCAGGAACACCGTGCGATGACCATCATCCTTATCGGCGTCATCGTCGCGCTGCTCGCGGTGACCGCGCTCGGCATCGTCGGCATGGCCAGCTTCTGGGTGACGCAGCGGACCAAGCAGATCGGCACGCGCCGTGCGCTCGGTGCGACGCGCGGCTCGATCCTGCGCTATTTCATGACCGAGAACTTCGTCATCACGTCGCTGGGTCTGGCCCTGGGCATCGTGCTGACCTATGGCCTGAACTACTGGCTCATGAGCAACTACGAGGCGCAGCGCCTGCCGGTGGTCTACCTGGCCGGCGGCATAGTGGTGCTGCTGCTGCTGGGACAGGTCGCGGTGTTCGGCCCGGCCACGCGCGCCTCCCGCGTGCCGCCGGCCGTGGCCACGCGCAGCGTCTGAGTCGTGACGACAGGGCCGGCGGCGCAGGGCGCGTCGCCGGCCGCAGCGCCGGCGCGGAGACGCCGGCGGATTTTCTCCTTCCCGCCTATTCACCTGCGCCGGCCTTCGCGGCTACCCTGCGCGATCAGACGCAACCAACCGGCGCCGGGCTGCATCCAAGCAGCCCATGCGCAGCCCGAAAACACCTTCCCAGCGTGAGCCCATGCGCACCGTCCTGGTGATCGACGACAATCCGGCCGTAACCACGGCGCTGGAAGTCCTGCTCTCCCTCAACGAGATCCGCACCGTCGCGGCGTCCTCGCCCGACGGCGGCCTGGATCTGCTGGAGCGCGAGGCGGTCGATCTCGTCATCGCCGACATGAATTTCCATCTGGACACGACCTCGGGCGAGGAGGGCATAGCGCTGTTCCGCGCGATCCGCGCGCGCCATCCGGACCTGCCGGTCATCCTGCTGACCGGCTGGACGCGACTGGAAACGGCGGTGGAGCTCGTCAAGGCCGGTGCCGCGGACTATCTGGCCAAGCCCTGGGACGACCAGAAGCTGCTCGCGACCGTCGAGAACCTGCTCGAACTGGCCGAGTCCACGCGCGAAGTCACGCGCCTGAAGCGCGCGCGCAGCAAGAGTCAGGAGGCGCTGCGCGCCCGCTTCGATCTGCGCAATCTCGTATTCGCCGACTCGGCCACCGAACGCGTGATCGAGCTGGCCTGCCAGGTCGCCCGCGCCGAGCTGCCGGTGCTGATCACCGGGCCGAACGGCGCCGGCAAGGAGCGCATCGCCGAGATCGTGCATGCGAATTCGGCGGTGAAGAACGGGCCATTCATCGCGGTCAACTGCGGCGCGCTGCCGAACGACCTGATCGAGGCCGAACTGTTCGGTGCCGAGGCCGGCGCCTATACCGGTGCGACCAAGGCGCGCGAGGGCCGCTTCGAGCTCGCCGACGGCGGCACGCTGTTCCTCGACGAGATCGGCAACCTGCCGCTGTCGGGCCAGATCAAGCTGCTGCGCGTGCTGGAGACCGGCCAGTTCGAGCGGCTGGGCTCGGGCCGCACGCGCACGGTCAAGGTACGCGTGCTCAGCGCGACGAATGCGGACCTGCCGGCGATGATCCGCGAAGGCCGCTTCCGCGAAGATCTTTACTACCGCCTCAACGTCATCGAGCTCGCGCTGCCGCCGCTGCGCGAGCGTCCCGACGACATCCTGCCGCTGGCCCAGCATTTCCTCGGCGAGGAGGCGCGTCTCAGCGACGAAAGCCGCTCGGCGCTGCTGGCCCATGCCTGGCCCGGCAACGTGCGCGAGCTCAAGAACTCGATCCAGCGCGCCCGCGTGCTGTGCCGCGACGGCCTGGTACAGCCGGCCGATCTCGGCCTGGCCGGTGCCGTCCGTGCGCCGCTGCGCGGCAACGACGAGCCCGATCGCGCCGCGATCGAGGCCGCGCTGGCCCGCGCGCGCGGCGTCATCAGCCAGGCCGCCGCGGAGCTGGGCCTGTCGCGCCAGGCGTTGTACCGGCGACTGGAGAAACTCGGCATCGGCGTGCCGGCCTGACCGGCGGGCCGGGGAGGTTGCGGTGAGCGCAGCGAACCGCAGCGCCGCCGTATTCGCCTTGCGAAGGCCCCGAATGACGATGGCGTCCATGCCTGTCGCGCGTCGGCTGCAGGCCGGCGGCCGGCTTCGTTCTATGGGTTTCGCCGGCGCCGGAGTTTCTTCGACGGCCGCTCTTCGCTGCGGGGGGGGCCCGGTGTTGCGGTTCGCGGCGCTCACCGGCAACCTACGCCGACTTCTTCCGGCGTGCTGGCGACCGCCGTTCGCGCCAGGAATCCGATGCGCATTTTTTCGCTGCAAGGCAAGCTGACCGTCATTCTGGCCCTGGTCGCGCTCGCGGCCGCAGTGCTCGTGCTGCTGCTGCAGCGCTGGCTGGCCGATGCGGGGTTGAGCCTGCTGCTGCTCGGCCTGCTGCTGGCGCTGGCGGTGCCGCTGATTGCGCGGGCGCTGTCGGCGCGTTCCATGGCGCTGTTCCGCGCGCTGGCCGGCAGCGTGACGAGTTTTCGCGACGGCGATTTCAGCTTCTCCATAGCAACCGACCAGCGCGACGAACTGGCCGAACTCGTGCAGGCGCACAACGAGCTTGGCCGCGTGCTGCGTGACGAGCGCCAGGCGCTGTTCCAGCGCGAGCTGCTGCTCGACACGGTGGTGCAGAACACGCCGACGGCCATCGTGCTGGCCGAGCCGAACGGCCACGTGGTCTACGCCAACATCGCCGCGCGCCAGTTGCTCAACGGCGGCCGGCCGCTGCAGGGCCTGGCGTTCGCCACCGTCGTGGCCGAGTCGCCGCCGGCCTTCGCCCAGGCCGTCTCCGACGGCGGCGACGCGCTGTTCACGGTCGCGCTGGATGGAGAGGACGAAACCTTCCACTTCTCCGAGCGCAGCTTCAAGCTGCAGGGCCGCCTGCATCACATGTACCTGATCAAGCGCATGACGCGCGAGCTCAGCCGGCAGGAAGTGGCGACCTGGAAAAAGGTCATTCGCGTCATCAGCCACGAGTTGAACAATTCGCTGGCGCCGATCTCCTCGCTGGCGCATTCCGGCCGCGTGCTGTCGAGCAAGGGCGACAGCACGCGGCTGGGACCGGTGTTCGACACCATCGAGGATCGCGCGCGCCACCTGCACGGTTTCATCCGCGGCTATGCGGAGTTCGCCAAACTGCCGCAGCCGCGCCTGGACCAGGTGTCCTGGGCGGGTGTGCTCGATGCGATCGCGCGCCAGTTCCCGGGCATCACGGTCGGTGCCGCGCCCGAGGCGCCGGGCTGGTTCGACCGCGTGCAGATCGAGCAGGTGCTGATCAACCTGGTCAAGAACGCGCACGAGGCGGGCGGTGCGGTCGAGGACATCGTGGTCAGCGTGATCCAGCGCCCCGGCGAGACCCGCATCGAGGTGCGCGACCGCGGCAGCGGCATGAGCGAGGCGGTGCTGGCCAATGCCCTGCTGCCGTTCTATTCGACCAAGCGTTCGGGCTCGGGACTGGGCCTGGCGCTCGCACGCGAGATCGCCGAAGCCCACGGCGGCCGCATCGTGCTGGCCAACCGCGACGGCGGCGGTCTTTGCGTGACCCTGGTGTTGCCGCGCTGAGGCGAGCCGGCTGCCGACCGGCGCCGTTCGCCGTCGGCGTGTCCCCCAGCCTGCGGCGCGGTTGCTATGATCCGGCCGACGGAGGAAGCCGTTCGCATGCCCCAGACGCCGGTGAAGATCCCTGGATATGAGTTCCTGCGCCAGCTCGGCGCGGGCGGCATGTCCACGGTCTGGCTGGCGGTGCAGGAATCGCTGCAGCGCAAGATCGCGATCAAGCTGATGCGGCGCACGCTGGATACGGCGTCGGACGATGCGCGCCAGTTCGAGAAGCGCTTCCTGCTCGAAGGCCGCACGATGGCCAAGCTGCCGCATCGCAATATCGTCGCGGTCTACGACATCGTCTCCACCGACGAGGTGTCGTACATCGCGATGGAATTCCTCGAAGGCGGCACCCTGTCCGAGCGCATGCAGGCCGGGCTGTCGCTGGCCGATGCGATCAGCGTCGTGGTGCAGATCGCCGGCGCGCTGGATTTCGCCCACAGCCAGGGCATCATCCATCGCGATCTGAAGCCCGCGAACATCATGTTCCGCGACGCGGCCACGCCGGTGCTGACCGACTTCGGCATCGCGCGGCAGCAGGACCAGGCCGCAACGCGCCTGACCCAGACCGGCATGCTCGTCGGCACGCCGAACTACATGAGTCCCGAGCAGATCAGCGGCAACGACATCGACGGCCGCTCGGACCTGTACAGCCTCGGCATCATGTTCTACGAGCTGCTGTCGGGGCGCACGCCGTTCACGGGCGACACGCCGATCGCGGTGATGATGTCGCACCTGACCCAGCCGCCGCCGCCGCTGGAAGCCGAGTTCGCGTATTTCCAGCCGGTGCTCGACCGCATGCTCGCGAAGAACCGCGACGAGCGGTACGCGACGCTCGGCGAGTTCGTCACGGCGCTGAAACAGCGCGTCGTCGCCAGCGACACCCTGCTGATGCGGCTGCAGCTCACGCCGGG
This sequence comes from Lysobacteraceae bacterium SCN 69-320, assembly GCA_001725155.1. Lineage (GTDB taxonomy): Bacteria > Pseudomonadota > Gammaproteobacteria > Xanthomonadales > Rhodanobacteraceae > Tahibacter. The sequence goes on from MEFP01000008.1 coordinate 258,819, forward strand.
CATGAGTTCGTCCGAGCAGTTGCGCCAGCTCGGTTTCACCGCGAGCGATCCGGCCGGCAGCGGCCTGCGCAATGCCGGCAGCCTGTCCGGCTCGTCGCCGCTGCCGCGGCCGCAGGACGTGGCGGCGCGCAGGACCAGCGGCGCCTCGTCGCCGCAGCGTCCGCCCCCGTCGCCGCCGTCGCGCCGTGCGGCCGCGGCGACCACGCCGCCGCCGTCGCGCCAGCCGTCTGCGCGTCCGCCCCTGTGGCCCTGGCTGGCGGCCGCCGGCGTCGTGCTGGCCGCGCTGCTCGGCCTGGGCTTCTGGCGCTGGCAGAGCGGTTCCGGCCTGTCGGCCGAGACGCGCGAACTCGTCGGCTTCTGGCTCAAGCAGGCCGAGACCCTGGCCGGCGAAGGCAAGATGGTGTCGCCGCCCGACGACAACGCCTATCAGGTCGTGCAGAAGGTGCTGCAGAAGGACCCCGACAACGAGGCTGCCCAGGCCCTGCTCGCGCGCATGGCCCAGGCGCTGCGCGCCGAGGCCGAGGCCGCGCTGGCGAAGAACGATTACGCGCTGGCCCGCGACAAGGTCGACCAGGCGCTGTTCGTGCGCCGGGACGATGCCGCGGTCGCCGCGCTGAAGCAGCGCATCGACGCGGCCGTCGCGAGCGAGGAGCGGCAGAAACAGCTGGAACAGCTGCTGGCCGGCGCGGCCGCGGCCGACAAGGCCGGCAAGCCGTTCGGACCCGAGGGCAGCTATGCGCTGCTCGTCAAGGCGCGCGACCTCGCCGCCGACGACGCCACGGTCAAACAGCGCATGGATGCATTCATCGCGGCCCAGCTCGCGCCGGCGCGCGAGGCGCTGGCCGCCGGCAACAGCGAGCGTGCGAACCTGCTGCTGATCGGCCTGCGTCCGGAACTCGGCAAGGAGGCTGCATTCACGACGCTGAGCGCCGACGCGACGCGCGCGCAGCAGGCCGCCGGACTGGAAAAGCAGATCGCCGCGACCCTGCAGCGGGGCGAGGCCGAGCTCAAGGCCGGCCGCCTGACCGAACCGAGCAGCGCGAACGCGCTGGCCAGCCTGGGGCAACTGCGCGAACTCGCGCCGCAGGATGCGCGCGTGACCGCGTTCGCCGGCCAGCTCGCCGCGGCGCTGGTCGCCGATGCGCGCCAGTCCGCGGCGAACGCACCGCAGCGCGCGCTGGAGCGGGCAGAACTCGCGCTGCGCGCCGATCCGGCGCGCGCCGACGCGGCAGCACTCAAGAACGAGATCGAACAGCGTCTGGGCCAGCGTCTGGCCGACATCGGCCGTGCGCTGTCGCAGGCCAAGCAGGCCATCGCCGAGCAGCGCTATCTCGCGCCGGCCGGCAACAACGCGCGCGAGGCGCTGGCCAACGTGCTCAAGCTCGATGCACAGAACGCCGAGGCCGGCCAGTTGCTGGCCGAACTGCCGCGGCGCGTGGCCGAAGGAGTCCAGGCCAAGGCCGCGGCCAAGGACACGGCGGCCGCGCTCGAACTCGCGCGCGGCGGCGCGGCGGCATTCCCGAACGACGCGAACCTGAAGACCCTGCTCGCGCGCACCGAAGCCCAGGCCCAGGGCGAGCAGCGCGAGGCCGAGGTACAGGCGGCGCGCGAACGCATCGCCAACGCGATCGGCGCCACGCCGGTGCGCGTGGATTCGTTGAACGGCGCGGCCGCGGCGCTGGCCCCGCTGCTGGCCGCGAATCCGGCCGATGCCGAGACCCTGGCCCTGCGCAGGCGTCTGGCCGAGACCGCAGCGGCGGCGCAACGCGCGGCGACGAATCTCGCCGACTTCGACGCGTTCGCCGGCTTCCTGCGCAGCAACGACAAGCTGCTGGCCGGCGAACCGGCCGTGGCGACGCTGCAGCGCGACGCGACGGCGCTGCGCGACCAGCTCGACCAGCTCGAACGCGAACGCCTGGCCGCCCTGCAGGGCGAACTCGTGCTCAACGCGCAGCCCTGGGCGCAGGTCGAATCCGTGGTCGACGGCAACCGCAAGGCCGTCGCGCTGCCGGGCGAGGCCAGCACGCCGCTGGCGCTGAAGCTGCCGGCCGGCAACTACGTCATCACCTTCCGTCATCCGCAGGCGAGCAAGCCGGTCACGGTCATCGCCAAGGTCGAGGCGCAGCGTCGCGCCGTCGCCAACGCGGCTTTCCCGACCATCTCGGCAGAGGACTATTTCTCGCGTGCGGGCTGGTAAGGGAATCGGCTTCCTGCTCGCGGCGCTGTGCGCCGCGGCGCCGGTTGCGGCCGACTACAAGGACACCTACAGCCGTGGCATCAAGGCCGCGGAGAGCGGCGACTGGGCGACCGTCCGGCAGCGCATGCAGGAAGCGATCGCCGACAACCCGGAGCCGGCGCAGCGCGTACGCCTCTACGGCCAGCGCTGGGAACCGTATGTGCCGCAGTACTACCTCGGTCTGGCCGCGTTCAACCAGGGCGACTGCGCGACGGCGCTGACGCAATGGCGTTCGGCCGCCAACGCCGGCGTGATCGGCGGCCTGCCTGAACTCAAATCCGTGCAGGACCGCAACACGGCGACCTGCGAATCGCGTCTGGCGCAGCAGCCCAAGCCGCAGCCGCCCAGACCCGAACCGCCGAAGAGCGGCGGCACCGTCGCGCCCGACGGCGACACGCCCAAGCCGAATCCGCCCAGGCCCGAGCCTCCGAAACCGGAACAGCCGAAGCCGGAACAGCCGAAACCGCCGAAACCGGTCGAGACGCCGCAGGCGCAGCGCGTGCCGGCGGCGCTGCTCGACGCCTTCCGCAATTATCTCGGCGGCCGTTACGCCGACGTCGTGCGGCTCAATCCAGACAGCTTCAACGAGCCGCGAGCGCGTGCGCAGGCCTATCTGATCCGTGCGGCTGCGCGGCAGATCCAGGCCGAGCTCGACGGCTCCGCCGCCGGCCTCGATGCGGCGCGTGCCGACATCCGCGCCGTGCGCGCGGCCAGTCCGAACCTGACGCCGGATCCGGCGCTGTTCTCGCCGCGCTTCCGCAGCCTGTACAACGCGACGCGCTGATCCCTGTCGCATCCGCGCGCCGTAAGGCGTTTCCTGCAGGCGGCCGACCGCATCGGCCGCTGTTCGCTGCGTGGTGCCGAAAGCGTTGCGTTGCGAGGCGGGAAGGACTGCGCTAGCGTGAGGCGGCGCAGGGGGAACTGCGGGGGAACTTGGGCATGGGAGGCACTATGCGCGCGTTGATCCTGGCGGCCTTGGCCGTCACAGGCATGTTATTCGGCACCGGCGCCGGCGCGGGCAATCCGCCGCCTTCATTCACCGATCGTCTCGAGGGCGATGCGCCGGCCACCGTGCAGGTCGGCACTTCGATCACTCTGACCTGGGCCGCCGTCGCCCAGGTCTGCAGCTACACCGGCAGCGCGTTTCCCGCCGGCGTGAGCTTCGGCGACTGGCCGCTGGATTCGGGCTCCACGGCGGCGCCGGCCTGCAACAGCTTCACGAGCTGCGCGGCGCCGCATTCGTCCTCGCTGTTCCTGAGCGTGCCGGGCAACTATCACTTCCAGCTGAACTGCTTCACGACCGGCGGCCCGGTGGTCAGCTCCAGCACCGACGTCGCCGTCATCGCCGCGCCGACCTCCGATCGCGTCGTGCTGAGCCTGTCGGCGAGCACGCCGGGGCCGGTGCGTCCCGGCGACACGTTCGACTACACCCTGCAGCTCAACAACAACGGCGGCTTCCGCCTCAGCGCGCCGCGCACCACCTTGGCCTTGCCGGCGGAACTCGGCTTCGTCGGCAGCAACTGCGCGAGCGGCAGCGGCACGACGGCGACCTGGACCCTGGCCAACGGCCTGGGCAGCGGCGAGAGCGCGAACTGCAAGGTGTCGGTGCGCCTCAACAGCCTTCCGGCCGGCGCCGTCGTACAGGCGACCGCAAGCACCGCATTCACGATCCTGCAGTCGAATTTCACGGTGCGCGCGAGCGAACTCGTCGCGACCCTGCGCCGGTCGCGCGCGCTGAGCCTGACGCGCAACGGCACGCCGACCACGGCCGATTCGGTCACGCCGGTCCTCAGCGGCGACGGCAGCCTCCTGCTGTTCGCCACGCGCCAGCGCGGCCTGACTGCCGACGACAGCAACGCCGGCGGCAGCGACATCGTGCTGACGAACCGCCGCGACGGAACGGCGCGCCTGGTCAGCGTGCGCAGCAGCGACGGTGCCGCGCTGCGCGGCAACAGTTCGTCGCCGACGATCTCGGCCAACGGCCGCGCGATCGCCTTCATCTTCGAACCGGCCGCTGCCGCGACCGCGGCCGGTGCGCCCAAGGCCGGCGAGACCGGACAGCTCTGCAGCGCGCCGCCGAACGGCCTGTTCCGGCCGACCTGCACGACGACCGCGCCGAACGGCCAGGCGCTGTCGGGGCCGGCGGAAGGGCCGACGATGTCCGCCGACGGCAACCTGATGGCGTTCTGCTCCTCGGCCAGCAACTGGGTGTCCGGCGACGGCAACGGCGCGAAGGACGTGTTCGTCATGAACATGACCAGCGGCGAGGTGTCCCTCGTCTCGACGACCGCCGCCGGCGCGCAGGGCGACGGTGCGAGCTGCGATGCGATGATTTCCGGCAACGGCAAGTTCGTCGCCTTCCGTACGCGTGCGCCGAATCTCGGCGGCACCGCCAACTGGCAGCTCGTGCGCAAGAACCTCGAGACCGGCCAGATCGAACGCCTGAGCCAGAGCAGCGACGGCAGTGCGGCGAACGCCGACGCCGGCCGGCCGTCGATTTCCTATGACGGCAAGCGTGTCGCGTTTTCCTCGCGCGCGACCAATCTGATCTTCGGACTGCTCAGCGGCAACAGCAACGTCTTCATCTACTACACGCCGGGCGCCGCGGCAGTGGGCCTGGATGCCGCGGCTCCGAAGGACCTCGGCAACGGCCTGTTCGGCGTGCGCAATCGCAGCGGCGGCGCGCCGAACGGCAATGCCGACGATCCGGCGATTTCCTGCAACGGGGGCAGCGTCGCCTTCGGCTCCACCGCGAGCGACCTCATCAATGGCGATACCGGCGGCACCAAGGACGTGTTCGTCGTCGACGCGCAGACCGGCGCGACGCGCCGCGCGCAATCCACCGGCGGCCCGGATGCGAACGGTCCGTCGACGAGTCCGTCGCTGAATTGCGAAGGCAGCGCGCTGGTGTTCGAGTCCGCGGCGACGAACATCGACCCGGCCGATCCGAATCCGAATCAGGACATCTACGTGCAGGACGATCCGCAGAGCGCATCGGGCACGCCGCCGGCGTCGCTGAGCGCCGCGTTCAGCGGCAACTGGTTCAATCCGGGGCAGAGCGGTCACGGCTTTCTCGTCGAAGCGCTGCCTGACGGCCGCTACTACCTGACCTGGTATCTCTACGTCGACGGCCAGCCGCTGTTCCTGCAGGGCGTGGCACCGGCCAGCGGCAACGTGCTCGACGTACCGGTCTACAGCACGCGCTCCACCGGTTTTCCGGTCGGCGCGGGCGGCGTGACCAACAACAATTGGGGCCGTCTGCGCATGACGTTCCTCGACAACGATACGGCCTCGGTGCAATGGACGCCGACCGCGTTCGGCTTCTCTGCCGGCAGCCTGACCTTGCGCCGTCTGACTGTGCCGGCGCTGGTCCAGGCCGATCTGCCGACGGCCACGGTCAAGGCCTGCTACAGCGGCGTCTGGTTCGAGCCGGCGCGTTCGGGCTACGGCTTCAATCTCGAAGCGGTCGACCAGGGCGGCGGCAATCGCGCGCTCGTGGCCTACTGGTATACCTACCGGCCCGACGGCAGTCCGCTGTGGCTCAGCGGCGTGGGACGGCCGTTCGGCAACGCCGTCCTCATCGATCTCTACCAGGGCGGCGGCAGCGGCGCGCAGTTCCCGTTCAACTTCGCTGCCGATGCGGTCACGCAGACCCGCTGGGGCAGCGTGACCCTGCGCTTCACCTCGAACAACACGCTGGACGTGAGCTATGCGCCGGAGGTCAGCGGTTACGCCGCCGGCACTGCCACCTTGGCGCGTCTGACCGAACTGGCCGGCCGCTCCTGCGTGAACTGAGGCGCGCTGCGGCAACGGCGTCGCGAGGCTCCGTTGCCGCCGTCGACGATGCGGAAATGAAAACGGCGCCCCGGGGCGCCGTTTTCGTCATGATCGACAGGGCCGGCTTCAGAAGCGATAGACACCCGACATCGAGTAGGTGTCGAGACCGTCGGACAGATCCGCGCCGAAATCGAGCTGGAAGCGCTTGAAGGCCCAGCCGCCGCCGACGCTGACATGGTTCTCCGCGCCGCGGCCGCCGGCGAACAGGGTCGCGAGCACGGCCTGCGTCGCATCCGCCGGCGTTCCCTTGAATGCGACCGAGTGGCGCGGGTCGTGCCAGAAACCGGCGCGCACGCTGAACGGTGCGGCCATGCTGGCGAAGGTGTATTCCGCGCCGAGGTGGGCTTCGGTGCCGTCTTCCAGATAGAGACGGTTCGCCGCGCCCTGGATGTCGAACAGCGTGTTGACGTTGTCGGTCAGCTGCGAGTACATCACGCGGTCGAGATCGAAGTTCACGACGAGGGCATCGGTCGGACGCCAGGACAGGCCGACGCCGAAGATGTCCGGAATGTCGAAGCGCACTTTGTTCAGCGACGTGAAAAGTTCCGGCGCCGGCAGCGGATTGCCGTCGACGTCGTTGTACAGCACGTTGATGGCCTTGTAGTCGAAGCGCGGCGCCTTGCGGTAGGTCGCGCCGAGGCTGAACTGGTCGCTGAGCTTGAAGCGCGCGCCGACGTTGAAGCCGAACGCGTTGTCGTCGCCGTTCTGGAACTGGCGCGAGGCGACCGAGATGTTCTGCGGATCAATGTCGTCGACGCGCACGGTCGCCGTGTCGAAACGGAAGTCGTAGCGCGTCAGGCCGACGCCGAGCGAGACATTGTCGTTGACCTTGTAGGCCGCGGCGGCGCCGAGGCTGACGATCTTGAGGTCGGCGATCGAGCGGAACGGGAACAGGCGGAATTCGCCGACGTCGGCGCCGTTGAGCGTCGAGAAGTCGGTTTCGAAGCGCGCGAGTTCGTGGCGGTAGAGCGCGAACGACCAGCGGTCATGCGGAATCACGACCGACAGATAGGAAAGGTTGGTGTTGGAACTGTCGGCATCGCTGATGTTCAGGCCGCTGGCGCTGAACGGACTGATCGACGCGGTGCCGCCGTCGATATACGGCGTGCTGTAGGAGGTATGACGTGCTTCGAGCGAAATCTCGGTTTGCACGAGCTGGGTCAGGCCGGCCGGATTGGTGTAGGCGGCGGTCGCGTCGTCGGCCAGGCCGAGGAAGGCGCCGGCCATGCCGAGACTGCGCGCACCGGGACTGGAAAAACTGAACGGAATGCTGGCGTTGGTCTCCGAGTCCGTGATCGCGAACGCGCTGCCGGCGAAACCGAACAGGGCGGCCGTAACGGCCATGCAAAGTACACGCTTCATCGAGTGATCTCCCCAGAAGGAAACAATGCGCAGCAGTCGCCCCGCGAGACTCCCAGCGACGGCCTACGCGGCGGATGTTAACACCGAGTTATGTCGGCCGTGTGCCGGCGACCTGCGGCGCTTGACCTATACTGGTCTGCCTATTACGTGAAATCGGGGGTAAACACGTCATGGTTACCTGGCTTGCCGTCGTTCTGGCGGTCGTCGCAGTGATTGCCTTGTTCAAGACCATACGTACCGTGCCTCAAGGATACGAATGGACGGTGGAGCAGTTCGGCAAGTACATGCGCACCTTGTCGCCGGGTTTCCACATCTTGATTCCGTGGATCCAGCGCGTCGGCCGCAAGATGAACATGATGGAGCAGGTGCTGGAGATTCCGTCCCAGGACGTCATTACCAAGGACAACGCCGTGGTCCGCGTCGACGGTGTCGTGTTCTTCCAGGTACTGGATGCGGCCAAGGCCGCCTACGAAGTCTCCAATCTGGAACAGGCGACGATCGCGCTGGTCATGACCAACATCCGCACCGCGATCGGCTCTATGGATCTCGACGAGTCGCTGTCCAAGCGCGACGAGATCAACGCCAAGCTGCTGCGCGTCGTCGACGATGCGACCCATCCCTGGGGCATCAAGGTCACGCGCATCGAACTCAAGGACATCCAGCCGCCGCGCGATCTCGTCGAATCCATGGCGCGGCAGATGAAGGCCGAGCGCGACAAGCGCGCCGCCGTGCTCGAAGCCGAAGGCGCACGCCAGTCGGAAGTGCTGCGCGCCGAAGGCGAGAAGCAGGCCGCCATCCTCGAAGCCGAAGGACGCCGCGAGGCGGCCTATCGCGAAGCCGAAGCGCGCGAGCGTCTGGCCGAAGCCGAAGCCAAGGCCACGACGATGGTGTCCGAGGCGATCGCCAAGGGCGACGTCAACGCGCTGAACTATTTCGTCGCGACCAAGTACGTCGAGGCGTTCAAGGCGGTCGCGACCTCGCCGAACCAGAAAGTCCTGATGATGCCGATCGAGGCCACCGGCGTGCTCGGTTCGCTGGCCGGCATCGCCGAACTCGCCCGGTCCGCCAGCGCGGCCGCGGCGAATGCCGAAGCCAAGCGGCCGCCGCCGAACAAGCCGGTCTGAGCGCGACGCCATGGATCTGATCGCACTCTGGTGGATCGCCGCGCTGCTGCTGATCGCCGCGGAAATCGTGCTGCCGGGATTCTTTCTGCTATGGATAGGCCTGGCTGCGGCCGGTGTCGGTGCGCTGCTGTTGCTGGTGCCGGGACTGAGTCTGCTGGGTCAGGCCGTCGTCTTCGCCGTGCTCGCGTTCGCGAGTTGCTTCGGCTATCGGCGTCTCGCGCGCGACAGTCTGCGCGCGACGCCGGCGCCGACCTTGAACCGGCGCGCCGAGCAGCTGATCGGCCAGCACTATGTGCTGGCCACGGCGATCGAGAACGGTCGCGGCAAGGCCCGCGTTGGCGATTCGCTGTGGTCGGTCGAAGGTCCGGATCTGCCGGCCGGAAGCCGTGTCGCCGTCGTCGGCGTCGACGGATCCCTGCTGCGCGTGCGCGCCGCCGACGCGGTGGACTGAAGCGCGCCGCCGCAGCAATGCCGACGCCGGTATCTGTCTCGGCGCGAAGCCGCGAATCGCGTGTCGTCCGGGTTGTAGCGGCGCGGCGCCGCCGCCGTGCCGGCGTTCTCCGGTCGGATCGCGCTGCCGCGGCGAGGGTAATGCGCTTGGATTGCGCCAGTGGCGTCGTGATAATGCGCGCCTCCCCAGCCTGGACCCTTCCATGAGCAAGCAGACCGTACTCAATGCCACCCACCGGGCGCTAGGCGCCAAGATGGTCGACTTCGGCGGCTGGGACATGCCGATCAGCTACGGCTCGCAGATCGAGGAACACCACGCCGTGCGCCGCGACGCCGGCATGTTCGACGTTTCCCACATGACCGTCGTCGACCTCGAAGGCGAGCGCGTGCGCGATTTCCTGCGCCAGCTCGTCGCCAACAGCGTGGACAAGCTCAAGACGCCGGGCAAGGCGCTGTATACCTGCATGCTCAACGCCGACGGCGGCGTCATCGACGACCTCATCATCTACAGTCGCGCCGACGGCGCGTTCCGCCTCGTCGTCAACGCCGCGACGCGCGACAAGGATCTGGCCTGGATCGGCCGCGAGGCCGCGCCGTTCGCGGTGCAGGTGCGCGAGCGCCCGGAGCTTTCCATCATTGCGGTGCAGGGACCGAACGCGCGCGCCAAGGTGCAGGGCCTGCTGTCGCCGGAGCTCGCCGCCAAGGCGGCGAAGATCGGCAAGTTCGTCGCCTGCGAAGGTGACGGCCTGTTCATCGGGCGCACGGGTTATACCGGCGAGGACGGCTACGAAATCATCGTGCCGCAGGAGCAGGCCGTGGAGTTCTGGAACCGCCTGCAGGCCGCCGGCGTCACGCCGGCCGGTCTGGGCGCCCGCGATACCTTGCGCCTGGAAGCCGGCATGAATCTGTACGGCCAGGACATGGACGAAACCGTTTCGCCGTACGAGGCCGCGCTGGCCTGGACCGTCGCGCTCGACGAAGGTCGCGACTTCACCGGCCGCAGCGCGCTGGAACAGCAGAAGGCCGCCGGCGTGCCGCGCACGATGATCGGCCTGGTCATGGACGAGAAAGGCGTACTGCGCCACGGCCAGCGCGTCGTGACCGCCAACGGCGACGGCGAAATCCTGTCCGGCACGTTTTCGCCGACCCTCGGCAAGGCGATCGCGTTCGCCCGCGTGCCGGCCGGCGATCCCGGCGCCGTGCAGGTCGACATCCGCGGCAAGCTCGTGCCGGTGCGCGTCGTGAGCTTCCCGTTCGTGCGCGACGGCAAGGCCTGCGACGGCGTTTGATCCGCGGACCCTCCTATCTGATTGCATCCCGCCGACCGCGTGTAGAATCGCGCGGCGGTGCCTACCTCACAGGACAAGACCCATGAACGAAATTCCCGGCGACCTCAAATTCATGAAATCCCACGAGTGGGCGCGCGTCGAAGACGACGGCACCGTCACGATCGGGATTTCCGACCACGCCCAGGGCCTGCTCGGCGATCTGGTCTACGTCGAGCTGCCGAACGTCGGCGACACGCTCGAAGTCGGCGCCGGCTGTGCCGTGGTCGAATCGGTCAAGGCCGCTTCCGATGTCTACGCGCCGGTCGCCGGCGAAGTCATCAAGGTCAATTCCGCACTGTCGGACAAGCCCGAGACCATCAACGAAGACGCCTATGGCGACGGCTGGATCGTCGTCGTGCGTCCGAGCAACCTGCAGGAAGACATGGAAAACCTGCTGGATCCGGATGCTTACGCGGAACAGCTCGACAACGAAGACGATTGATCGCGCGCTCCGCGCGTATCGACAGCCGAGAGGGCGCGCCGCAGGGCGCGCCCTTTTCGTTTGCGCGACGCGCCGCCGCCGTTGCACGACGGCATGTCGGTCACGTCGCCGACCGTCATTCACCCGTTGCGGGCGTCGCAACGGACGGCGAGCGGAAGGTCGCGAGCGTTGTAGCGAGCGGTCGCGGTCGCCGCGCGGCGAGCTCGCCGCGACGACGCGCGAACCGCGCATGCGACGACGCGACCTTGCGCAAATCTGCGCAAATCGGTCCGCGCCGGGGGCGTAAACGGTCCGCGAGCTGAACGCGCGGTCATCGAGTCCGTCGCGGCGGCGCATGCGTTCGGCGCGCTCGCGCCGCCGTTGCTGCGTCATCGCCGGTTGGCGACGAGGGCGAGTCGCGCGACGTTCGCGACTTGCTGCAAATGATAAAAAGTAATCTATGGATTCGATGATTGCCGCGCGAATGCAGGGGTTTTCTTTCGCGTGCTGCCAACGGGCATGCGTATAGCTGAGCTGCGGCGCGCTATCCGTTTAGACGGCTGGACGTCCGCGTGTCAACCCGTCGCCGCGGCTCCATGCCGGTCGTTCGACGGTCCGAGGTCGCGGCGAGATTGAGGCATCTTCGTGCATGTGGTTGTCACGCATCGAAAACTTGTTGACACTGCTGGACGACAGGAATAATTTTCGCGCCGTTGAAACGCGCGCGTAACGGAGATATGACGGAAAGCACGTACATCGACCCGTATGTCGAACACGGGAGCAAGTCTGAAGCGGTACGCAAGATCACCGTCTCGATCCCGATGCACGTACTCCGACTCCTCTCCGATGAACGTACGCGGCGGCAGGTCGCCAACCTCCGCCATGCGACCAACAGCGATCTGCTGTGCGAGGCGTTTCTGCACGCTTTTACTGGGCAACCACTGCCAACTGACGAGGAGCTAAAACGTATGGCCATGAAGAAAGCAACCGCGAAGAAACCCGCCGCGAAGAAGGCGGCTAAGAAAGCCACTGCCAAGAAGGCCCCGGCCAAGAAGGTCGCCAAGGCCAAGGCTGCGCCGGCCAAGAAGGTCGCCAAGAAGGCGGCTACCAAGAAGGTAGCGGCGAAGAAGGTCGCCAAGAAGGCGACGGCCAAGAAGGCCCCGGCCAAGAAGGCGGCTGCGAAGAAGGCTGCTCCGGCCAAGGCCGCTCGCGCGACCAAGGCCGCCAAGCCGGCTGCCGCTGCGAAGTAATCCGCTACACGCAATACCGCTACAAACAAGCACAACCAGCAAGACGTTTCGGATTTGCCACCCCTGCGGTGCCCAGCGCAGGGGGCGGACTTACCGGACGGACGAGGACGCCGCGCAAGCGGCGTTTTTCGTTTCTGCGGTCGCCTTCTCGCTGCGCCCCAGGCGACACGGTCGCGGGCTGGGGCTAGCATCCGGACATCCGATTGCGTTCCTTGGGGAATCCTTCATGCGTCTGTTGCTGCGTCTGCTCGGTCTGTTGCTCGTGCTCGCCGGGTTGTTGCTGGGACTGGCCTTCGTCCTGCCCGACCGGGCGCACGTGGAGCGCTCGATCACGATCGCCCGGCCGCAGTCGCAGATCTATCTGCTGCTGACCAATCCGCGCCGCTTCAACGACTGGTCGCCGTGGTTCGCGCTGGATCCGGCGGCGAACTATGTCTACAGCGGGCCCGACAGCGGCGTCGGCGCCAAGCTGGCCTGGTCCAGCAGCAACTCCGACGTCGGCTCCGGCAGCCAGACCATCGCCGCGGTGGAGACGGACAAGGCGGTCGAGCTCGCGCTGGACTTCGGTGCGCGCGGCACTGCGACCATGCATTTCGATCTCGCGCGGCACAGCGACGAGACGCGGGTGACCTGGAATTTCTACAGCCGGTTTCCGTTGCGCCTGGACGACCACTTCATCACCGACGTCGTCGGCCGCTACGTCGGGGTGTTCCTGGACCGCCTCGTCGGCGACGACCTCGAGCGCGGCCTGGTCAACCTGCAACAACTGGCCGGCACGTTCCCACCCGTGGATGTCGCCGGTCTCGATCCGCAGTTCGTCGATCTGCCGACGCGGCGCGTGATCACCACCGCGCTGGCCAGCGAGTCCGACGACGCGGCCAACCTGCGACACTGGAATGCGGCGCGGCAGGAACTGGAGCAGTTCGTCGCGCAGAACCGGCTGTCGGTCGAGGGCCGTCTGCTGCAACTGGCGCCGCCCGGCACGAACGGCGATGCCGATGCGGAGCTCGCGCTGCCGGCACACTACGACGTGATGCCCGACGACACCGATGTGCGCGGCCGCGAGCTTGCCGCGACACGCGCCGTGCAGCTCGAACACAACGGCAGCCTGGCCGAACGGCGCAAGCTCGTCGACAAGCTGCGCACCTGGCTGCTGGTCAAGGGGCTGCACAGTGGAGACTGGCTGGTCGAGGAATACGTCGACGGCGATCTGCTGCAGGGCAAGACGCGCATCTGGATCGCCGTGCAGTCGGCCGCGACGAACTGAGCATTGGCGCAAAGAGCGGCTGTGACCGCCGCCACGTACGCCGCGGCATGACGCGCTAAGCTGCAAACCTCGCCTCGGGGGTTCGCATGTCCGCACGTTGGCCATTGTCGTTGCTGCTGTCGTTGTCCTGCGTGCCGGCCGGCGCGCAGAGCGCGCTCGATCTCTACGTCGATGCGTTGCATCCGGCATTCCAGGACTGGAGCTGGGCCGCGGCCGCGGACTATTCGCTGGCCAACACCACGCCGGTGCAGGGCGGCAACCGCTCGATCCGCTTCCTGCCGCGCAACTGGGGTGGACTGCTGCTGGCCGACCCGACCAACAGCTACGACGCGGCGGCTTACGAGTCACTGACGTTCTGGATCCACGGCGGCAGCAGCGGCGCGCAGAACCTGCGCCTGAGTCTGCTCGACGGCAGCACTGCTCTGGCTGGGGATGTGGATGTCGGCGCGCATGCCGCCGGCGGCATCGTCGCGGCGACCTGGCATCTCGTGACGGTGCCGTTCGACGCAGCGCATGGCTTGACCTCGGGCAGCTTCAACCGGCTGCAGATCATGGACGGCACCGGCGCGACCCAGGGACAGCTCTATCTCGATACCGTGCGCTTCGCCCCGCGCACCACGCCGCCACCGGCCGGTTCGCAGACCGTCAGCATCGACCTCACGCAGGAGCGGCGCGCGGTCAGTCCGCTGATCTTCGGCGTCAGCTATGGCAGTCCGGCGACCTTGGCGGCGGTGCGCTATCCGCTGCGGCGCTGGGGCGGCAATTCGACCACGCGCTACAACTGGCAGGCCGACGTGCACAGCACGGCCGGCGACTGGTACTGGCAGAACATTCCCGACAGCCCCGGCGGCAGCGGCACGCCGCCGGCCGGCAATTCGGCCGACGCCTTCATCGACGCGACGCGGGCCAATGGCGGCGAGGCGCTGATCTCGATTCCGAGCATCGGCGTGGCGCCGATCGACGACCGCACGAACAAGCGCTGGGGCTATTCGCAGGCCAAGTACGGCCCGCAGCTGCGTGACGAATGCGACGAGCCTGGTTCGGCCGGCTGGTGCACGGCGGATGCGGGCAACGGTGAATGCGATCCGGCGCAGAACACCGCGCTCGATCCGCAGGGCCATCGCTACTGCCAGTACTACGCCACGATCAACGGCCAGCAGCGCTACCACATCGTCAACAACGATCGCGGCGACACCTCGATCGACGTGACGCCGGCGTTCTGGGCCAGCTGGATCGCCCATCTGCAGTCGCGCTACGGCCTTGCCGCCGGTGGCGGCGTGCGTCTCTACGCGCTCGACAACGAGCCCATGCTGTGGAATTCCACGCATCGCGACGTGCATCCGCTGGCACCGACCTACGACGAGGTCTGGACGCGCGGCCGCGATCTAGCGATCCGCATCAAGCAGCAGGACGCCGGCGCGCTGACGTTCGGCCCGGTCACCTGGGGCTATCCGGATCTGTTCACCTCGGCCAAGGATGCGGAGGACTGCAACTGCGTCGCCGGTCCCGACCGGGCCGCACATGGCGGCAAGCCGTTCGTGCAGTGGTATCTCGAGCAGGTCTGTGCCTATCAGGCGCAGAACGGGGTGCGTCTGGTCGACTACCTCGATCTGCACTACTACCCGCAGGGCGACGGCATCGTCGATTTCGACAGCAACAATCTCGGCTATTCGGAAAGCGCGGCCGTCGCCGCCAAGCGACTGCGCTCGCTCAAGGAACTGTACGACCCGAACTATGTGTCGGAATCCTGGATCGCCGATCTCGGCAACACCGACAGCAATCACTACAGCAAGCCCGGCCTCATCCCGCGCGTCAAAGCCTGGATCGCGCAGGCCTGCCCGGGCACGAAGCTCGCGATCAGCGAATACAACTGGGGGCCCGACCAGGGCGCGACCGGTGCGCTCGCGCAGGCCGAGGCGCTGGCGATCTTCGCGCGCGAAGGCGTGGATGCGGCGATGCGCTGGGTCGCGCCGACGGCCGGCAGCTATGCCGAGGATGCATTCAAACTGTATCTGAACTACGACGGCGCCTTCGGTCGCGTCGAAGGCGACTCGGTGCGCACCGTCGCCAGCGACGCCGACGCGCTGGCCGCCTATGCCATTCATCGCAGCGGCCAGCGGCTGTATCTGCTGCTGTTCAACAAGTCGACTTCGCCGCAGAACGTGACGGTGAATCTGTCCGCGCCGGTCACCGGCAGCTGGAACGCCTGGCGTTTCGGTGCCGGCCAGCATCTGGCGGCCGCCGGCAGCGGCCCGCTCGGCGGCACGAGCTTCAGCCTGAGCGCCGTGCCGGCGCGCTCGGCGACCCTGCTCGTGCTGCCGGATTCCGGCGTGACCGACCGCATCTTCGCGAACGGCTTCCAGACACTCTGAGTCGGCGCCGCCGGCGCCGACTGCCCGTCAGCGGCCAAATCTGACCTGCCTCGTCACCGGGATCGGCTAGCAGCGCGGCTGAGCCCCGACTGCGACGGTGTTGGCATGGCGCTTGCGACACCCGTCGCAAAATGCGCTACATTCGGGTCATCCGCGCAACGCGGCCATGGGGGATGGCACGGCGAAAGCCGCATGGCAGCACCGAGGGAGTTGCGTCGAACGCGCGCGGATTCCGGGAAAACCTCTCAGTTGCGAAGAGTAACCATGGCTGCTCGAATCAATTTCCGTTCCCTTCGCCACGCCCGTGGCAATGCCGCTCCGAAGATCGTTGCCGCGGTCGTCATCCTCGCCGCCATCGGTGCCAGCGTCTGGTATTTCGTGCTGCGCAAGCCCGAGACGGTCATTCCCGAGGTGGTCACGCCGACGGCCGACGCCGGCCAGTCCGGCGAAGGCGCAGCACCGGCGCCGATCACGCCCGACCCGGCCGTGCTCGACAAGCTCAATACGCTGACTGTCGACCAGCTCTTCAAGGAAGCGCGCACTGCGCTCAACGAACAGCGCCTGGTGTCTCCACCCGGCAACAACGCGCTGGAGTTCTACCTCAAGATTCTCGAGAAAGAGCCGGCCAACAGCGGCGCCCGCGACGCCCTGCGCGAATTGTTCACGTTCGCCGCCAGCGCGGCCGAGCAGGACATCAACGCGCGCAACATCGACAATGCGAACCGCGTCATCGAGCTGCTGACCAAGGCCGATCCGAACAACTACACCCTGACCATCCTGCGTTCCAAGCTCGATGCCCAGCGCAAGATCGTCGAGCGCGAAACGGCCCAGGCCGCAGCCGCCGAAGAAGCCGCCCGCCGCCGCGCGAACGAGCCGGCTGCGCCGGCCGCCGCGCCCGCCACCGCAGTGAACGAGCCGGCAGCCACCGCGGCCGCGCCGGCCGCCGCGCCGGCATCTTCCGCGCCGCGCGCAGCTACACCGGCGGCAACGCCGGCCGAACCGGCCGCCGCGCCGGCTTCCGCGCCGGTCGCTGCGGCCGGCGGCGAAACACGCGATGCGGTGCTCGTGCGCTCGGTGCCGCCGCAGTATCCGAACGCAGCGCTGCGCCGGCGTCAGGAAGGCTGGGTGCAGGTCGAGTTCACGGTTACCAGCGACGGCGCCGTCGCGAACGCGCGTGTACTCGACGCCGATCCGCCGCGCACCTTCGATCGCGCCGCGCTCGATGCGGTGCAGCGCTGGAACTTCAACCCGGCCCTGCGCAACGGCACGCCGGTCGAAGCCACGATTCGCCGTCGCATCGAGTTCAAGATGTAAGCACGGCGGCCCGCCCCGCCTGCAGATGAATGAAGAAAGCCGGCTTCGCGCCGGCTTTCTTCATGGGTTTCTGCGCGACTGCAGCGGTGTGTTGCGACGCAGCCGACCAGACGCGATTCCGCCAGGCAGATCGCGACGTGGGCAGGTCCTCGCGGCGAGCGGTCGCCGCCGTTGATGCGTCGTGACCGAGGCCCTCAGGCCAGCAGCGCGGTGCGCAGCAGCGCGAGGCCGTACAGCTCGCTGCTTGGGTCGACGGCATTGAGGCTCAGCAGCAGCCGGTTCGCGCGCTCGTGGCGGCTCGCATCCAGGTGCGTCGTCAGAACGCCGGCCAGGTCGGCCAGCAGCAACAGCCCGAGGCCGGCCGTGTTGCCGCCGTCGCAGGCCTGCTGCAGGAACTGCACGGCGTCGTTGCGCGCCTGCAGAGAGCGCAGCGGATAGTGCAGCGCGTCGGCGCTCCAGAAGCGCCAGTCGCGCTGCCGGTGCAGGAAGTCGCGCCGGTACAGGCCTTCGAGCAGTTCGCCGGTCAGCGGCGCGAGACGCCGCTCGACGCGGCGCAGGGCTTCGGCCGTCGTCGGTGCCGGCGCGGAGGCCAGCGCCGATGCGGCAGCGCTCAGCAGAACCTGGCTGGAGGGCAGGGTGATGTCCGCCTGCCAGTGTTGGGGCGCGTCGACGGAAAGGCGCTGCTGCAGCAGCAGTTCGATCAGCAGTGCGGCCGCGCAGAGCGTGTCGGCGCGGGTGTCGCGCCGGGTCAGCGTGATGCGGCCCGCGTGCGGGTCCAGTGCCAGCAATACGAAACGTTCGGCGATCAGCATCGTGTCTGAGGTCCGCGCGATGCCGGCACCGTGCCGGTGTGCGCCGGCCTCATGTGCTGGCAGGAAGCGGACAAGGGACGGGCGTACATGCGTGCCTCGATGGATGGCGGCCGGAAGCGGCGCAGCATCGCGCGAAATGCCGGCCGCGGCTATCGGTCAGCGCGACGCGCCACCGGTGGCCATGCGGCTGCGATCGAGCAGTTCGACACCGGCCCAGTCGACCTGGGGCAGCCCGAGATAGCGGTCGAAGGCCATCGGCAGCAGGCCGGTCGGCACCGCGGTCTCGCAGTTCCACAGCATGACCAGACCGAAGCGGCGCTGCGGCAGGAACGCGATGACGCCGCGATAGCCCTGTACGGCACCGGCATGGAACACCATGGTCTCGCCGGCGTAGTCGAACACGCGCCAGCCCAGCGCGTACTGTGCGTCGCGCAGGCGGCCGCGGCGCCACGGTGCCGAACTCATTTCGGTCGGCGTCGCGACCAGCGGATGGTGCAAGGTCGCGAGCAGGTCCTCCGGCAGCACGTCGGGCCGTCCGCCCATGTGCGCGATGAGGTATTGGCTCATGTCCTTGATGCTGGCGTTGACGCCGGCAGCCGGCGCGACGTGGTAGTAGTTCTCGCGCGGCTGGAACGGTATCCAGCGGCGGCCGTTGCGCGAATGCGGCCGCGCCCATTCGCGGCTGGATTCGAGCGCGTCGCGGCCGTAGGTGGCTGTGGCCATGCCCAGAGGATGGAATACGCGCTTCTCGACCTGATGATAGAAGAAGTCGCCGGTGACCGCGTAGGTCACGTCGCCGAGCAGGCTGAATGCGACGTTCTGGTAGCTGTAGCAGTCGCCGACGCCGCAGATTGGATCAATCTCGCGCAGACGGTCCACGAGCAGCGGATAGGGCTCGTCCTGTTCCAGCAGATGGTCGTAGGAGTTGTGCGGCAGGCCGACGCGATGGCTCAGGATGTCGCGCACGCTGAGCTTCTCCGCGGCGCTGGCATCCTTGAGCGCGAAGGTCGGCAGCACGCCGCCGACGCGCGTATCCCAGGAAATGTAGCCGTCGTCGACGAGCAGGCCGGCCAGGGTTGCGGCGAAGGACTTCGACAGCGATGCCAGCCGGAACACCGTATCCGGCGTGACCGGCGTGCCGGCCGCCGCGTCCGCAAAGCCGATGCCGCGCTGCAGCAGCACCTGGTCGCCCTGCACGACCGCAGCGGCGAGACCGGCGACCTGGCCTGACGCCTCGATCGAATCGAGCCAGAGATTCATGTCGGCCGCGACGCTGAGGCCCGCGCTCGGCGGAATCTTGCCCTCGGCGACGGTTACCGCGGCGGCACGGCTGGTCTTCGCGGCCGATCGCGGCGCGCCGGCCGTTCGCGCTGGTTTCGCGGCGGCTTTCCTGGCCGTGGATTTCTTGACCGGGGCTTTCTTCGCCGCCGCCTTGGCCGCGGCGGCGCGGGCGCCGTCTGCCGCGGGCGCGGCCTGGACTTCGGCGATGGCGGTCAGCGCGAGCACGAGTCCCAGCGCGGCGAGCAGAAGGCGCAGCGAGGAGCGGCTCATGCGGCCGTATCGCGACGGCGGGCGGAACGTGGGCCGGCGCAGGCGCGCGGCGATGCGGCGAAAAACGTCGAACTGGCAAACATGGGCTGGTCAGGTGCTGGTCGTGCCGCGGGCATTGTGGTGCAGTTGCGCTTCCCTCACAACGGCAATTCTGGCCGCACGATGCGCGGTTGCAGGTAAGAAAAGAGTTAAAGGCCCAGGACCGGAAAACGCGGGCACGAGGCTGGATGGTCCGGCGCCGCGTGCCGCTGCCGCGAGCGCGCCGCCGGCCGGCGCGGCCAAAGTGCGCAGCAAGCGCAACCCGGCCGGCACGGCTTCGGGCAAGACTGTGCACCGCCGCGCCTACCCGCGGCGATCGGGTTGTTTGCTCGCCACGGCCTTGCGGTCGTGGCGCTTTTTTTCGTGCGCAGCCCGCCGCGATTGCCTGCGCAGCCGCAGCGGATGCGCGATTGCGCCGGTCTCGTCGCTGTTGCCCGGCTTGCGCGACGGCCGTATGGACGGCCGCGCTGTTGCTCCGTTTGCGCGACGGTTGTGCCAAATCCACGCGGTTGTGGCATGCTCGGCTCCGAACTACGAAAACCTTCGTGATTTGATCCGATGCGACCCGAAGTGCTGGCCGATACGAGTCTGCGACGTGTGCTCCGCCTGGCCGGGAGGCGAGTCGACGTCGGCGCCCTGCGGGTGCATGGCGACGGCGATGCGCAGCGGCTGACGCCCAAAGCCATCGGCGTGTTGCTCGAACTCGCGCGCGAACCCGGCGTGACCTGCATACGCGACGAATTGCTGCAGAAGGTCTGGGCCGGCCGTGCCGGTGACGGCGATGTGCTGACCCAGGCGGTCAAGGAACTGCGCCGCGTGTTCGGCGACGACCCGTCCTCACCGCATTTCATCGAGACCGTGCCGCGGCTAGGCTATCGCCTGCTGGTGCCGGTCGAATGGGAGAACCTGCGCAGTTTCTCCGCGGCGGAGAACGATCCCGTCGAAAGCGTGAACCCCGCGCCCGCCGCCGCCGTTGCGACGCCCATTGCGCCACCATCGCTTGTCCCGCCGCTGCGCCGCTGGCGGCGCAGCGCAGTGGCCGTCGGCGTGATCGCGATTGCCGCGCTGCTCGCGGTCGTCATGTATCGCCAGCTCGCTCGCGAGCGCGACGAGATCGTCATCGTCGGCGCGCCGCAGATGCTGACCGCCGATCCCGGCGCCGAGTCGACGCCGCGTCTTTCGCCCGACGGCTCGCGCCTGGCCTATGTCGCCGCCGATGCGGACAGCGGCCGCCAGCGCCTGCTGGTGCGCGGCGTCAATGCCTCGGCGACTTTGCAGCCCAGCGCCGGAGTCGGCGACGAATCGTGGCCGGTGTGGTCGGCCGACGGCGCGCAGCTCGCGTTCGTGCGGCAACAGGCCTCCCGCTGCGAGCTCGTGACGGTCGATGCGCTCGGCGGTGCCGAACGCGTGCGCGCGGCCTGCCCGCGCGGCCTGTTCGAAGGCTTCGACTGGTCCCCCGACGGTCGCGCGTTCGCGGTCGCGCGCTTCGACGGACCGGCCACGGCGCGCCTGGCGCTGGTCGCCGTCGAAGGCGGCGAGGTGCTGCCGTTCGACTACGCGCACGATCCGGCCGAGCACGATCTCGCGCCGCACTTTTCTCCCGACGGCAACTGGATCGCGTTCCGGCGCGGTCTGTCGCCGTACTGCGATCTCTATCTGGTCAGCGCGCGTGGCGGCGAGGTGCTGCGGCTGACCCGGCTCACGGCGCTGATTCGCGGTTTCGACTGGCTGCCGGACGGCAGCGGTCTCGTGTTCGCGTCCAATCACGAAGGCATCGAGGCCTTGTATCGCGTCGATCTCGACGACGGCCGGATCAGCCCGCTCGGCGTTTCCCCGGCACAGATGCCCGATGTCGCCGCGCGCGGCGACGCATTCGCCTACGAGGTGCCGCGCACGCGCTCGATCATGCAGGGCCTCGTGCTCGACGATGCGGCGACGGTCAGCGAGCTCGCGCCGTCGACCGGCAGCGACAGCTATGCGGCGCTGTCGCCCGACGGCAGCCGCGTCGTGTTCGTGTCCGATCGTGGCGGCAGCCTGCAGCTGTGGCTGCACGACGCGACCAACCGCCAGACCTACGCGCTGACCCACGATGACGGCGCACGCTTCTTCTATCCGCAGTGGCGCGCCGACGGCCGGCGCATCCTCGTGACGCGGCGCCGTGCCACGCGCGGCGAGCTTGTCGAGATCGACCTGGACAGCCAGCTGCAGCAGGTCGTTTCCGACGAGTCGGTCGATGTGCGCTTCGGCGCCTATGCGCCAGGTCAGGGCTATCTGCTGATCCATCGCGACAGCCGCGGCTCGCGCCTGCTCGAGCTGGCCGGTCCGCGCGCGCCGCCGCGCACCCTGCGCGAGCGCGTCGCGGCGGTCGAGGTCGATGCGGCTTCCGGACATATCTATTACAGCCGCGCCGACGGCAGCGGCGTGCGCGAGCTGCGCGCGGATGCGGCGGAGGAGCGAGTCATCGCCGCGGTCGGCAATCGCTTCGCCTGGCACGTGCGCGACGGTGCGCTGTGGTACTTCGACGCCGACGACGCCGACCCCGAGCAGGTCCTGCTGCGTCGCCGCGATCTGGCCGACGCGCGCGAGGAGGTGCGCTGGCGCACGCGCGACGCGATCGACCACCGCAGCTTCGACCTGTCGGCCGACGCCCGCCGCGTCGTGTTGATCCGCAACACCCGCAACGACACCGATATCGGTCTGTTGCGGTTCTTGCGGTCCCGGCGCTGAAACCCCGACTGGTGCGCAGCGATGCAAAATCCCGCCGATATTTCACCGCTTTCTAAGCACAATCTCGTCGACGGTTCGGACGACCTCGGGATCTGCGCAGCGTCTGTGCCGTATTCCTCGCCCATCGCATCGGGCGAAGGAGACGACATGAGAATCATCGGAGAAACCCTGCGCGTCGGCGCGCGACTGGAACTGGTCGGCGTCGATGCGTTGCGTCAGCGCTGCGGCGACAACGTGCTCGCCATCGTCGGCGGCGGCCGCGGCGCCACCCTGGCGACGGCAGGCGACGGCGGCTGCATCTGGCTGCCGCTGCGCGGCCGCGTGCGTCTGAGCAGCGGCGACAGCAGCTTCAATCTGGAGCCCGGCCAGTTGCTCGTCAGCGAAGCCGACCAGCGTCTGCAGGCCACCGGCCGCGGCAGCGCGCTGTGGGTCGCGCTGATCGCACAGCGTCCGGGATGGCGTCGCGCGCTGTTGCGCGCCGGCGCGGCACTGGGCACCGAGCCCGGTCTCGTGCCGGCCTGGCATGCGGCGGCGCCGACCCTGCGCCGCCTGGCCATGCGCGTCGTGCGCGCGGTGCTCGAAAACCGCGGCGAATACGCGCTGCAGAGCGCGGTCGACGACCTGCTCGGCGGCGTAGTCGAGCTGCAGGCCGACTTCGCCGAGATGATCGAGCGCTGTCCGGGCCGTACTCTGACTCAGCGCCAGAACGTGTTCCTGCGCCTGCAGCGCGTGCGCAACCTCATGGCCACGCGCTGCGAGCAGGAGCTCGACATTCCCGAACTGGCCCGCGTCGCGAGCTATTCGCCCTGGCATTTCATCCGCGCATTCCATTCGGTCTACGGCGAAACGCCGCATGCCTATCTCGTCGACCGGCGCCTGGAACGCGCGCGCCGGCTCGTGCGTTCCTCGCCGCTGGCGATCAGCGAGATCGCCGGCGCCAGCGGTTTCGAGAACCGCTGCGCGTTCTCGCGCCTGTTCAAGCAACGCTTCGGCATCAGCGCGGCCGCACTGCGCCGCGAGCACGGCGTCGGTACGCGCGCATTGCGTCAGCGACGTTGCGACGACGAGCGGTTGCGGCGCCCAGCAGTTTCCGCAACGCCGTCGGCCAACTCGCGCCAACTCGACGCCGCCACAGATTTTTAACGTTGCCGCACCGGGTATCGCCCGGTCTGCCGGCCTTGCCTGCGCACTCACCGACCGCGTCGGCGCCGCCATTGCCTCGACCACCGGGCCTGCGGCGCTGCGGTCGATTTGTGAATAATTACTGGAGAAACACATGTATAAGTCTTCGCTCCCCCGAGCCGTTCGATCGGCGCTGACGGCGCCCGGCGTCGGCGCGAGTGCCCTGCTGCTGGGTTGCTTCGCACTGCCGGCTTCGGCGCAGCAGCCGCAACCGGCGTCCGAAGCGGACAAGCTGGAAACCATCGTCGTCACGGGTTCGCGCATCCGCCGCGTCGACCTGGAAACCGCCAGTCCGGTCTTCGTGATCGACAAGGGCCAGATCGAAAAGACCGGCAAGCTCACGGTCGGCGACCTGCTGCAGAGCACGCCGGTCATCGCCGGCGGCGCGACCGCGACCAACGGCGCGGTCAACAACGGCGGCGGCACGGGCGCGGCGACGATCGACCTGCGCGGCCTCGGCACCGCGCGCACCCTGATTCTCGTCAACGGCCGCCGCCTGGCCGGCCCGGCTCCGGACGTCAACGCGATTCCGATCAACCTCGTCGAGCGCGTCGAGGTGCTCAAGGACGGCGCGTCGGCGATCTACGGTTCCGACGCGATCGGCGGCGTGGTCAACTTCATCCTGCGCAAGGACTATCAGGGCATCGAGTTCGGCGTGGACTACGGTATCGCCGACGCCGACGACGGTCAGCGCAAGGGCGTGACCATGACCCTGGGCCACAGCTCCGACAAGGGCAGCCTGATGGTCGGCGTGAACTACCACAAGCAGGATTCGGTCGCGGCGGCCGACCGCAAGTTCTCGCGCGAAGCGCTGTATCTGTCCTCGGGCTCGGTCTCCGCGGGCGGCTCCAGCCGCACCCCGCGCGGCCGCATCTTTCTGCCGTCCGACCTGATCGCGCAGTTCAACTGTCCGGCCAGCTCCGGCGGTTCGGTCACGCGCATTCCGGGCGCCAGCGGCGGATCGCTGAGCGATTACCGCTGCTACAACGGTGCGGTCGACGCCTACAACTTCCAGGCCGTCGGCAATCTCGAACTGACGCCGCAGGAGCGCGGCAGCCTGTTCGTCGTCGGCAACTACCGCCTGAGCGACAGCGTCGAAGCCTACGTCGAGGCTTTCCACAACAAGACCCGCGCGGCCTATGCGATCGCACCGCTGCCGTTCGATGCGCGCGGCGACAATGTGCTCATCTCGCGCGACAGCATCTACAACCCGTTCGGCGTCGATTTCGGCCGCAGCGGCGACAACGACTCGGGCAATTCCTTCGCGCTGCGCCTGGAAGCCGTCGGCAATCGCCGCGCCTCGACCGCGGTCAGCACCGACCAGATCAACATGGGTCTGCGCGGCGGCATCGGCAACACCAGCTGGCAGTGGGACGCGAACTACACCTACGGCGGCTTCTCGCAGGCGCGTCTGTTCGGCGGCTACATCTTCCAACCGAATCTCATCAATGCGGTCGGACCGTCGTTCATCGACGCCAACGGCGTGCCGACCTGCGGCACGCCGACCGCGCCGATCGCCGGCTGCATTCCGGTCAATCTGTTCAATCCGTCGGAGACGCCGGAAGGCGTCGCGCTGCTGTCGGCGCCGTACCGCACGAATCTGAACTACGTGCAGCGCGAAGCCGAAGTCAACGCCAACGGCGAGCTGTTCGAACTGCCGGCCGGCGTGGTCAGCCTCGCGGTCGGCACCTCCTACCGCAAGGAATACCAGAACTTCAGTCCGGACTTCCTCGCCACGGCGCTGCCGCCGGACTACACCAACTGCCTGCTCGCGCAGGACGCCTGCACCTCGGCCGTGGTCGGCAGCTACAACGTCAAGGAAGTCTATGGCGAAGCCTTCATTCCGATCCTGCGCGACGTCGCGTTCGCCAAGACCCTGAACGTCACCCTGGGTTCGCGCTATTCCAAGTACTCGACCTTCGGCAATTCGACGAACTCGAAGTTCGGTCTGGAATGGCGCCCGCTGGACGACGTGCTCGTGCGCGGCACGATTGCCGAGGTGTTCCGCGCGCCGACGATCTCCAACCTGTATGCGGCGCCGGCGTCCAATGCGCCGACGTTCCGCGATCCCTGCATCGGCGTGACCTCGCCGGTCGGCGCCAACGCGAACATCGACCGCGCCTGCGAGAACGTGCCGCGTGACGGCAGCTTCCAGGGTCCGCCGAACGGCCAGACCACGGGCCTGGTCTCGGGCAATCCGAACCTGCGTCCGGAGCAGGGCAAGGCGTTCACCTGGGGCCTGGTCTACGACCCGAGCTGGCTGGAAGGGCTGTCGACCAGCGTCGACTTCTGGCGCTTCGCGCTGAACGACAACATCAGCGCGCTCGACGTCAATACCGTCGCGCTGCAGTGCTACACCGCCGGCAACCTGTGCGACTACATCCATCGCTTCGACGCCGACGGTCAGGTGTTCTACATCGACCAGCCGACCCTGAACCTGGGCCGCCTCGACGCGAAGGGCATGGACTTCAGCATCAAGTACCGTCTGCCCGAAACCTCGTTCGGTACGTTCCGCGTGGGTCTGGATGCGACCTACACCGCGCAGTTCAACCAGCTGATCCGCGACAACACCGGCAGGGCCACCGGCACGATCTACGCGGCGGGCCAGTTCAACCGTCAGCTCGGCAACTATGCGCGCTGGCGCGGTCTGGGCACCCTGAACTGGGAGCTCGGCGACTTCGACGCGAGCTGGACCACGCGCTACGTCCACGGCTTCGATCTGGGCACCCTGCGCCCGGGCGGCGAATCGGCGGACGGCACCTTGCCGAACGTCGTGGTCAACTACGGCGCGACGACCTACCACAACCTGCAGTTCGGCTATCGCATCGAGCCGATCAATGCGCGCGTGGAAATCGGCGTGGACAACGCGTTCGACAAGCAGCCGCCGATCCTGTTCCAGAACAACGTGACCAACGGCAATACCGATCCGGTGACGTTCGATACGGTGGGCCGCTACTACTGGGCGCGGTTCAGCATCAAGTTCTGAGGGAGTGCTCCGCCAGTGTTCGCAGCGCGGCTCTTGTGCCGCGCTGCTTTTCTCCACGACCCCGCCAGGCGCTTGTGCAACGGGCGCCTGGCCGTTCCGGCCCGTTGGGCGTCCAGAACGCTCAGAACCCGCGGTTCTCCGCGATCGTCCTTCGCCCTCTTGACCCAAGCGGGCTCCAACGGAAGTTCTGTTCACGCCGCACGGTTTTCCGTGCGGCGTCTTCGTTTCAGGCGGCGCGCTCGATGCGCGCCGCGTAGCAGCCGCGCACGGCGTAGTGCGCGTGTATGTAGTCGACGAGCGGATCGGCCAGCAGCCGTCGTATCGCCGGCGCGATCGCGTCGCCGTCGGCGAGTTCCGCGACGTGCATCGCATGAGCGGCGTCGAACGCGCGCAGCGAGATCACGCGACGGCGCAGGACCTCGGGCACTGCGTCGACGAGATCGGCGGCCTGCTCGGCGCCTTCGCGCACGAAGATCGCGTGACTGCTGCGATACGGCGTGTCGGCCGGCTGGTGCAGGTAGTTCAGCAGGATCAGGCGTTCGCCGGCCTGCGCATCGCGCAGCTCGATGCGGTCGGGGAAGCCCGGCACGCGGTCGGCGACGTGGCGCTGTGCGCCGTGTTCGCGCAGCGCCGCGTCGGACAGGCCATAGAGGTGAAGGAACGGCGCGGGCGCAAGGCCGCGGATGCGGAAGTTCATCGTGAGGCTCCGGCAAGGATGGTGTGCCAGCCTCGCCGGCGGCGTCGGGCCATGCCATCCGTTTCCTGCGCGGCGTGATTCAGTCGGCGCGCACGACGCGGCGCAGATGCGCATGCAGTTCGATCAGCTGCGCGCCGTCCGCATCGGACAGGCCGGCAGCGTCGTTCGCGCTGGCAGCGGCAAGCAGACGGCACAGGCGGCGCGTGGCCGTGGCGTAGCGGTACGGCCCCGGCGCCGGTTCGGCCGGGCGCCAGGGGCAAAGGGAAAACAACGGAAGCGGTCGATTCGGCATGGTCGGGTCTCGCGAGCAGGTGGTGGAAGTGCCGATCCGGCGCACGCGGCCGCGTCCCGCCAGGGAGCGGGAGCGACGAAGACGTGGTATCCGGTATCGGTGCTGTCGCTGCGGCGGTGCGCTGCGCACGCCGTCTGGACGACGCCGCGCAGTATGTGCGCGGCCCATCTCACGGACTGCGATGCCGCGGCGCGGCCCTGCCGCTCGGGAGCGCCGAGGGCCGCCGCGCGCGGGATTCAGGCGGCTTGCCGCGCCGTGTCGCGTGCGCCGAGCAGCAGGTCGCTGGCGCGTTCGGCGATCATGACCGTCGGCGCGTTGGTATTGCCGCCGGGCAGTACGGGCATGACCGAGGCGTCGACGACGCGCAGGGCTTCGACGCCGCGCACGCGCAGTTCGCTGTCGACGACGGCTTCGGCGTCGCCGCCCATGCGGCAGGTGCCTATCGGGTGGTAGATGGATTCGGCCTTGCGCCGGATGAACGCGACGAGATCGGCATCGCTGACCGCGCCGCTGCCCGGGAAGATCTCGTCGCCGCGATACGCGGCAAACGCCGGCTGGGCCAGGATCTCGCGCGACAGGCGCGCGGCTTCCACGAGCATGCGCAGGTCGAAGCCGTCGGCGTCGCTGAGATAGTTCGCATGGATCGCGATCTTCTGCGTCGGGTCGGCCGAACGCAGCGCCAGATGGCCGCGGCTGCGCGGGCGCAGCGCGCAGGCGTGCAGCGTATAGCCATAGCCCGGCAGGCGGTTGCGGCCGTGGTCGTCGAGCAGCGCCGGCACGAAATGAAACTGCAGATCGCAGCGCTCGTCGGGCGCGAGGCGCGAGCGCGCGAAGCCGCCGGCCTCGGCGATGTTGGACGTGCCGATGCCGCTCCGGCGCAGCAGGAACTGCAGTGCGATCGCGACGTCGTTGGTCCTGTCGTAGGTGATCGGCTGGGTGCAGCGCGTCAGGGTGCAGATGTCCAGATGGTCCTGCAGGTTGGCGCCGACGCCGGCGCTGTCGACCTCCACGCGGACGCCGTGCGCGCGCAGCGCCGCGGCCGGGCCTATGCCCGAGAGCATCAGCAGTTGCGGCGAATTCAGCGCGCCGCCGCTCAGGATGACCTGGCCGCCCTCGGCACGCTGCAGGCGCCCGCGCTGGCGGTACTCGACGCCGACGGCGCGGCCGCCGGCCAGCAGCACGCGCTCGGTGGGCGCATGGGTCAGAACCTGCAGATTCGCGCGTCCGCGCGCCGGCCGCAGATAGCCCTGCGCGGTGGAGCAGCGTGCGCCGTTTTTCTGCGTGACCTGGTAGTAGCCGAAGCCGCTCTGGCTCGGGCCGTTGAAATCGGCGCTGACCGGATGGCCGAGCGAGGCGGCCGCGTCGATCAGTGCCTGCGACAGCGGGTTGTGGTGTCGCAGGTTGGACACGGCCAGCGGACCGTCGCCGCCGTGCAGGCTGTCGGTGCCGCGCTCGTTGCCTTCGCTGCGGCGGAAGTACGGCAGCACCGCATTCCAGTTCCAGCGCGCGTCGCCGGTCAACTGCGCCCATTCGTCGTAGTCGCGCGCATCGCCGCGGATGTAGCACATCGCATTGATCGAACTCGAACCGCCGAGCACCTTGCCGCGCGGCCACCAGAGCCGGCGATTGTCGAGCTGCGTCTCGGGTTCGGTGGAATAATCCCAATTGACGCCTTTTTTACCGACGAGCTTGGCCAGGCCGGCCGGCATGTGGATGAACGGATGCCAGTCGCTGCCGCCGGCTTCCAGCAGCAGCACGCGGTGGTTCGGATTCGCGCTGAGCCGGTTGGCGAGCACGCAGCCGGCCGATCCCGCGCCGACGATGATGAAGTCGTACGTCATTGCCTGTGCCGTGGGGAGGATCGGGCGAGGCTAGGAGCGGGGGCTAGAGCAGATGCTCCATCGCAGTGCAGCATCGCGGCTCGCGCGTACCCGTCCGTGGGGCCCGCCGGTGCCGTCGATCGACGGCAATCCGCGGATTGTCGCAGGCCGGCCTCCGCGCGGCGCAGCGATGCGGAAGTCCGGAGGCGTTGCCGATCAGGAAATTGCATGTCGTCGCTGCCGTTGTCTGTGGGCCGGATCCTGTCCCTGCTCGCGCTGCTCGTGATGGCTTCCGTCGCGCAGGCGCAGGTGCCGGCGGCGTTGCCCTGGCCCAACGTCGCCCTGCGCTCGACCGGCGAGGTCAGCTCGATGGCGCGGCAGCCCGACGGCAGCGCGCCGCTCGTGGGCGATGCAGCCGCATCAATGGCCAGTTGATGCAGGGCTGCGGCGCGAGACTGTCGGCGGATCCGTCGCCGGTCGCCGATGCGAACTGGTACCGGGTTTACCGTTGCGGGTATGCGCCGACGTTCGGTTCACGCGGATCGACGGCGAGCCGCGCAATTCCGTTGCCGAGCTGTCGCCCGACGGCGGTGCTGTGCCCGACAGCTGGATCGCGCCGGTCGGTGGGTCCCGCCTGTTGCTGGCGCCGGAGCGGATCTACCTTGCGCCGCGCCGTTACGGTGTCGTGGCCTATCCGCTGAACATCGGCGACAGGATCTTCGCGACGCATTTCGACTGAAAAACCGGCGAGCGGCGTTCGTGCTAGGCCAGCACCTCGACTGCATCGCCGAGCGCGATCGTGCCGCGGCCGCGCGGAATCAGGTTCTGGCCGAAGGTGACGCCGGCGGCCGTGCGCCGGTAGCCGGTCAGGGTCTTCAGCGGTTCGCCGTCGGCATTGCGTTGGCCGCGCTGCGGATCGACCGTCGTGAACACGCAGCGCGTGCAGGGCTTGACCACGTCGAACTCGACGTCGCCGATGCGGATGCGCTTCCAGTCGTCTTCCGCATGCGGCGCGGTGCCGGCGACGACGAGGTTGGGCCGGAAGCGCCGCATGTCGACGGGTTCGGCCAGGCGCGCGTTCAGCGCGTCCAGGGCCGCGGCGGAAATCAGCAGCTGCGGATAGCCGTCGGCGAAACTGACTTCGTCGCCGGGGCGGCCGTAATCGGGACTGACCGCGCGATGAGCGGCCTCGTCCATGTGGACCAGCGACAGCTCGGCGCCGAGGAAGCGGCTGAACCAGGCATCCGCAGCTGCTTCGGCGGGCAGCGCATCGACGGGCGAGCGCCAGACCTCGACGCGGCGGCGCGGCGCATCGGCGGGCGGGATCGCGATTTCCAGCGGCGGCATGTCGGGCGCTTCGAGACGCAGACCCTGGGCCAGCGGCGTCGCGCGGATCAGCGGCATGCGCGCGTACAGGCGGCCAGTCACGAACTTGCCGGCCGCATCGACGACGAGCCAGCGCCGGTCGCCGGCGAGGCCGCGGGCTTCGACCTGGGCCGATGCCGGCGCGAGCGCGGCGCAGGACTTGACCGGATAGACGTAGAGCGCCGAGAGCGAGGCTGACATGGGCCGATTATGCCGTGTCCCTTGACGGTCGCGTGCGCATGCTAGGCTTGCGCCGCCCCAGCCCGGCCGCGGAATCGGCATGCGTTCTCTGTTCGTCAAGCTGCAAACCTATCTGCGCGACACGGTCAAAGGCCACGAATGGGCGGCGCTGCTCGTCTCGGCGGCCTATTTCTTCTGTGTGCTCGCGAGCTACTACATCATCCGTCCGGTGCGCGACCAGCTATCCGCCGCGGCCGGTTCCACGCAGCTGCCGATCTTCTATCTCGCCGTACTCGTCGCGACGCTGCTGCTGACGCCGCTGTTCGGCATGCTCGCCGCGCGCTTCCGGCGCAGCCAGTTCGTGCCGGCGGTCTACGCCATCGTCGCATTGCTGACCATGGCCTTCATCCCGCTGTTCGCGCTGCAGGAGCGCATCAGCGCGACCGTTCTGGGCACTCTGTTCTTCATCTGGGCCAGCGTGTTCAACCTGCTGATCGTCGCGCTGTTCTGGAGTTTCATGGCGGACATCTTCGACCGCGCCCAGGCGCGGCGGCTGTTTCCGCTGATCGCGATCGGCGGCGCCGTCGGCGCCATCGTGGGCCCCGCGCTGACCAAGGCGCTCGTGTTCGTCGTCGGCGTGCAGGGACTGCTCGTGGTGTCGGGCGTGCTGCTGATGCTGTGCATCGCCTGCATCTACTGGCTGCTCGGCTGGGCGCGGCGCAATCCGGTCGCCGGCGAACCCGATCGTGACCAGCGCGTGATCGGCGGCAGCGTGATCGCCGGCGCGATAGAAACCCTGCGTTCGCCGTTCCTGCGCCGCGTGGCCCTGCTGATGCTGCTCGGCGACTGCGTGGGCACGGTGATCTACGCGTTCCTCGCCGACTACAACCGCGCGATGTTCCCGACGCGCGAGGCCGGCATCGCGTTCGCGTCCAGCCTCGATCTGGCGACCAACGTCCTGCAGATCCTGTTCCAGCTGTTCCTGACGCGCGAAATCATGGTGCGCCTCGGGCCCATCGCTGCGCTCGTGCTCGACGGCATCGTCAAGGCGCTGATGCTGGTCGGGCTCGTCGTGTTCGGTCCGGGCTGGATCGCCGTCGTCGCGGTGGTCACGCGCGCGAGTGCCTACGGCATCTTCAAGCCTGCGGCCGATTCGCTGTACACCGAGGTCGATGCGGAAACGCGCTACAAGGCCAAGAACTTCATCGATACCTCGGTCTGGCGTTTCGGCGATCTGGCCGTGACCAGCACCTTGAACCTGCTGCGCAGCCTCGGCGTCGCGACCGGCGGGCTTGCGCTGATGGCCGCCTTCGCCGGCCTGTCTTCGGCCTGGGTCGGCTGGCGCATGCGCAGGGCGCTGCCGTCGGCGGCGCTGAAGACCGAAGGCTGACGGCCGCCGTTGCGGCGGCCGTCGAGGCGGCGCTTCACCGCAGGATCAGCATGACGGCGCGACCGATCCGGCTCCTGCAGTCCGGCGCTTCGGTCACGGTGTCTGGAAGCCGTTGCGGAAAATGTAGTCCGGCGGTCCGGCCGGTATGCCGAACGGAATGCCGACCGTCGTCGGACTCACGTTGGTGCCTTCCAGCACGCTGGCCGGCGCGAGGTTGCCGGCCACGCCGACCGAGTAGTTGAACAGAACGGCGCGGTTGTTCGCCGGATTGGAGCCGCCCGGAACGGTGACCATCAGGCGTGAGGTGTACGGATCGAAACCTATGCCCGAGAAATAGCGGCCGTCCGGCAGGTTGAGCTGGGTCGAGCCGCCTTCGATCGTGTCGATCGGCAGCGCGTCGCCGCTGGCCGTGTCGACGAAGATCGCAATGCTGCCCGTACGCACGCCGCCGACGGGCGGTGCCTGACGCAGTACGAACAGACGGCGCGAGGTGAGGTCGTAGGCCAGTCCGACCGCGTTGGCCACGCCGTTCCCGGTCAGCATGCGCGTGGGTGGGACGGTGCCGTTTGCCGTGCGTGCGTGGAACACGATGCGCGTGTTCGACGCCGACGCCGGATCGTAGTCCTTGACCGCGTATTCGTCGGTGGCCGGGATGTAGATCAGCGCCGTCGGATTGTTGAGCTTCGTCGTCGTGTCGGCGCCGCCGCCCCAGCTGATGCCGCGGATGCGCGCGACGCTGTTGCCGTTGGCGTGCAGCGGATAGGTGTAGATGCAGCAGTTGGACGCGATCACGCCGAGTTCGTCGTGGGCCGCGACCGGCGCGTTCGCGCGCGTCTGCGCGAGCTGCGGCGGATTGATCACGCGGATCGGGGCGACGTCGCCGGTGGCGAAGGCGGGATAGACGCGGATCGCCTGGCCGCCGAAATCCGATATGTAGACGACGCGTTCGTTCGGTTCATAGACGCCGAACATCGGTTGATACAGCTGCGTGGCCGGACCGGAGATCTCGCCGATCGGCGCGGTGGTGCCCGTGGCGTTGGGATGGAAATGGCGCAGTGGATGGTTCTGGCCGGCGCTCGCGGCGAACCCGCCGAGCATCATGTCGGCATGGACGGGATCCGCCGCGATCGCCGCGACGGTCAGCAGGCTGGCGAGGGCAGAGCGACGCATGGCAGGGATTTCCGTGAGAGTTGCCCCCTGCTACGGCAAAACGGGTCGGAACTCCCAACCCGTTTCGTCCGAAACACTGCCGTCGCCGGTGTCGCGCGGTCAGATCCGATCGGCGCAGTACCGCCAGCCGTGCTCAGTGCGCCTGCTGGGCCGGCTCGAAACCGCTGCGGAAGATGATCTCGGCCGGCACGCCGAAGGGAGTGCCCGGATAGTACGGACTGACGTTGCTGCCCTGCAGCTGGCGCACCGGAGCGATGTTGCCGCCGACCCCGGCGGCGTAGTCGAACAGGATCACGCGGTTCAGGGCGGCATTGCCCGAGTTGTCGTTGCTGCTGGCCATCAGGCGCGACGTATACGGGTCGAAGCCCAGACCGGCCCAGTACTGGCCCACGATCAGATCGAGCTGCGTCGCCTCGCCTTCGATGACGGTCAGCGGCTGGGCATCGCCGCTGGCGCTTTCGTCGAAGACGGCGATGCTGCCGTGCTGCACGTCGTTGACGTCGGGCGGCGCCTGACGCAGCACGAACAGCCGGTGCGTGGCGCGGTCGTGCGCGAGGCCGACCGCATGAGCCACGCCGGCGCCGGTCAGCAGGCGCGTCGGCGCGACGTTGCCGTTGGCCGTGCGCGCGTGGAAGACGAGGCGCGTCGCCTGCGGCGGCGCCGGATCGTTGTCGATGACCGCGTATTCGTCGCTGCCGGGCAGATACGTCAGCGCGTTCGGGTTATAGAGTCTGGTCGTCGAGTTGCTGCTGCCGCCCCAGTCGATGGCGCGGATCGCCGACACGTCGTTGCCGTCGGCGTGCAGCGGAAAGGTCGCGATACAGCAGTTGGAGACGATCACGCCGAGCTCGCCGTGGGCCGACACCGGGGCGTTGGCGCGCGTCTGCGCGATGGAGGACGGGTTGATCACGCGGATCGGGGCGGCATTGCCGGTCGCGGTTGCGGAATAGACGCGGATCGCTCGGCCATCGAAGTCCGAAACGTAGACGACGCCTTCGTCGGGTTCGTAGACGCCGAATGCGGGCTGATAGAGCTGCGTGTCCGGACCGGCGATCTGGCCGATCGGGGCGTCGTCGCCCTGCGCATCGGCCGAGAAACGGCGGAGCGGGTTGCCCTGGGCGGTCGACGGGCCGTAGCCGCCGATCATCATCTCAGCGTGGAGGGGCGAGGCGGCTGCGGCGGCGGCAAGCAGGCAGGCGGCTGGAAGAACGGTGCTGCACATGGCGTGGAATCCAGGGGGAGTCGTGCTGCTTCGACGGCAAAGCGTGTTCGAAGCCCTCATCCCGTTCCGTTCTGCGTGCATGGCGGCGGCCGCGGGCCGCCGCGCATCGCCGGGGCGTGGATGAACCCCGTAGACTCGGCGCCGTCGTTGCAGCAGTCCCTTCGTCGCGCTCAGGGAGTCGGTCATGCGTCGAGTTGTTCGTCTGTTGTGCGGGGCCTTGTTCCTGCTGTCCTCTCCCGTTCAGGCGCAGGCGCCGGCGCCGGTGGCCGATCCGATTCCGGCGGTACTGCGCGACTGGCGCGGCTGGGTGCTCAAGGACCAGGAATTTCGCAGTTGTCCGCTGCTGGCCGGGGCAGCGACCCAGGGCGGCGGTGATTTCGTCTGTGCCTGGCCCGGCCGGCTCATGCTGGACGCCGACGCGGGCGGACTGCGCTTCACCCAGCAGTGGCGCGTCGATGCGGTCAGCTGGATCACCTTGCCCGGCGATGCGCGGGACTGGCCGCAGGACGTGACCGTGAACGGCCAGGCGACGCCGGTGCTTGAGCGCGACGACGCGCCGCAGCTGCGCCTGGGGCCCGGCGTCCACCGCATCGAGGGCCGCATGTCCTGGGTGCGCCGGCCGCAGCAGCTGCGCGTGCCGCTGAACGTCGCGCTGATCGACCTGCGCGTCGACGGCAAGGAGGTGCTGCCGCTGGAACGCGATGACGATCGCCTGACCCTCGGCCGCGGCGAGGCGGCCGCGCCGGAAGCCGACGCGATCACGGTCGAGGTATTCCGCAAGCTCACCGACGACGTGCCCGCGCGGCTGGAAACGCGGCTGCGCCTGCACGTGGCCGGCCAGGCGCGCGAGGAAAGCCTCGGGCCGGCGCTGCCCGAGGGTTTCGTGCCGCTGGCGCTGAACGGCGGCCTGGCGGCGCGCCTGGGCAATGACCGCCGGCTGCACATCCAGGTACAGCCCGGCGACTGGGACATCAGCCTGCAGGCGCGCGCGACCGCGCCGCTGGCGAAAGTAGTCGCGCCGACGATAGAAGCGCCGTGGCCGGCGCAGGAAATCTGGAGCTTCGAGGCGCAGAGCTGGCTGCGCGTCAGCGGCGCCGACGGCGAGCAGCCGATCGACCCGGCCCAGGCCGGCGTTCCCGACGAGTGGCGCGGCCTGCCGGCGTTCGCGCTCGCACCGGCCGCGGCGCTGAACATCGAGGAGCGCTCGCGCGGGCTGTCGGGCGAGGACGCGAACCGGCTGTCGCTGCAGCGCGAGGTCTGGCTGCAGTTCGACGGCAGCGCGCTGTATGCCAAGGACCGCGTGACCGGCACCATGCACCGCGACTGGCGCCTCGATGCCGTCGCGCCCTATGTCATCGAACGCGCGCAGAGCCGTGGCGAAGGCCTGCTTGTGACCGCGGCGTCCGACGGCGCGACCGGCGTGGAACTGCGCGAGGCGGCCGTGGACCTGGCCGCCGGCGTGCGCGTCGCCGCCAACGCTGGACGCCTGCCGGTCGCCGGCTGGCGCCAGACCTTCGACAGCATCACCTGGCAGCTGCATCTGCCGCACAGCTACCGGCTGCTGGCCGCGATCGGCGCCGACCGCGCCGACCAGAGCTGGGTGTCGCGCTGGACCCTGCTCGATGTGTTCCTGGTCGCGGTGACCGCGCTGCTTGCCGCGCGCCTGCTCGGCTGGCTGGCCGGCGCGTTCGCGCTGGGCTATCTGGTGCTCGGCTATCACGAGACCGGTGCGCCGCTGTGGACCTTGCTGCTCGTCGTCGCGCTGGGCCTCGTCGTCAAGGCATTGCCGGCGGGCCGGTTGCGCCGCGGCGTCGGCCTGGCCGCCTTGCTGGGCGGATTGCTGCTGGCGCTGCTGACTTTGCCGTTCGTGGCCGCGCAGGTGCGCTACGTGCTGTATCCGCAGCTCGAATCCGAGGGCTTCGCCGCGCCGGCCTATGCCGACAACGAATTCGCCGGCGGGCGCGCGGCCCCGCAGGGCGCCGCGCCGATGGAACAGGCCGAGGCCATCCAGGAAGCGCCGGCGCCGGCGGCTCCCCCGGCTCCCCCGGCTCCCCCGGCTCCCCCGGCGACCATGGGCCTCAGCAGGGACAGCGCGCTGAGCAAGAGCTACGACTACGCCGCCGTGGCCAATTCGCGTGCGCGGCAGCAGAACAACCTGGTGCAGCGCTATGCGCAGAACACCGTGATCCAGGCCGGCCGCGGCGAGCCGTCGTGGAGCTACGGCCGCGTCTATCCGCTGTCCTGGAGCGGGCCGGTGCTGGCCGAGCAGGAGGTGCGTCTGATCATTGTTCCGCCGTGGCTGACGCGGTTCCTGCGTCTGTGCATGCTCGGCCTGCTGTTCGCGACCCTGGCTGCGCTGGTGCGGCGCCTGCGCGGCGCGACGAGCGGCGTTGCCGGCGATAGCACCGACGATGGCAATGCGAGACGCGGCCCTGCGACGGCCGTCGCCGCGGCGGGCTGGTTGCTGTTTGCGGCGGCGCTGTGTGCGCCGGCGCCGGTCGTGCAGGCGCAGGAAACCGCCGCGCCGCGCGGCGCATTGCCGGACCAGGCCCTGCTCGATGCCTTGCGGCAGCGTCTGACCGAAGCGCCGGCCTGTGCGCCGGATTGCGCGCACGTCGCGCGGGCCGAGCTCGCGCTGTCCGGCGACGCGCTGCAGCTCGCGCTCGACGTGCATGCGGGCGAGCGTGTCGCCGTACCGCTGCCGGGTGTCGACGGCGGCGTGCTCGGCGAGGTGCGCGTCGACGGCGTGGCCACCGACAGCCTGGCGCGCCACTCGTCGCAGGACTGGCTCGCGCTCGGTCGCGGCGTGCATCGCATCGCGCTGAGCTATCGCGTCGTCGATTCCGACCACGTCGCGCTGAAGTTCGCGCTCGCGCCGGCCGAGATGCGTCTGAACCTCAGCGGCTGGCAGGCCAGCGGCGTCGTCGAGAACCGCCTGGCCAGCGACACGATCACCCTGGCGCGCGAGCGCGCGGCAGCCTCGACCTCGGCCCGCGGCGGCACGCAGCAGTTTCCGCCTTACGTGCAGGTCGAGCGCAGTCTCGCCTTCGATCTGGAATGGCGTGTACTGACCACCGTGCGCCGTCTCGCGCCGGCCGAAGGCGGCTTCTCGGTGCGCGTGCCGCTGCTCGATGGCGAGCAGGTGATGAGCTCGGACGTCCGCGTCGAAGGCGGCCAGGCGCTCGTGGCGTTCGGCGCCGGAGAGAGCGAAGTCAGCTGGAACAGCACCCTGACGCGTCGCGAAGCGGTGCAGCTGGTCGCGCCGGCGCTGGACCAGCGCGCCGAAGTCTGGAGCGTCGTGCTGAGCCCGACCTGGCACGCGGATTTCAACGGCGTGCCCGAGGCGCGCCGTGCGCCGCCGGAGCAGCAGTGGGTGCATGAGTTCCATCCACTGCCCGAGGAAACCCTGCAGATCGCGCTGTCGCGGCCCGAGGCCGTCGCCGGCAAGAGCGTCGCGATCGACGATGTCGTGGTCACGACCGCGGCGAGCAAGCGCGCACTGGATACGACCCTGGAGATCTCGCTGCGCAGCACCCAGGGCGGCGAACACACGATAGGCCTGCCGCCCGGCGCCGAAGTGCTCGCCGTCGAACACAACGGCCAGGCCATCAACCTGCGCCCGCGCGACGGCAAGCTGAGCCTGCCGGTCACGCCTGGCAGCAAGCGCTACAAGATCAGCCTGCGTCAGGCCCAGGAGCTCGGCATCAGCGCGAAGACGCCGGCGTTCGACCTGGGCCTGCCGTCGGCCAATCTGCAGCTGAACCTGAATCTGCCGGGCGACCGCTGGGTGCTGTTCACCCACGGCCCGGCCGTGGGGCCGGCCGTTCTGTACTGGGGCGAGCTGCTCGTGATGATTCTGCTGGCCTATGCGCTGAGCCGCACGCGGCGCACGCCGCTGAAGCTCTGGCAGTGGCTGTTGCTCGGTTTCGGTTTTTCCACGGCGTCGTGGGGCGCGCTGGTCGTCGTCGTGCTCTGGCTGTTCGCGCTGGACTGGCGCGAGCGCTGGAACACCAGCGCGACCGTGCCGTTCAACCTCGTGCAGATCGGCCTCGTGCTGTTCAGCGTGCCGGCGATGCTGTGCCTGGTCGGTGCGGTCTATGCGGGCCTGCTCGGCGATCCCGACATGAGCGTGACGGGCAACTGGTCCAGCGCGCGCAGCCTGCGCTGGTTCGCCGACCAGAGCGCGGCGCTGCTGCCGCAGGCCGGCGCGCTGACCCTGCCGCTCTGGGTGCACAAGGTCGCGATGCTGGCCTGGGCGCTGTGGCTGGCCTCGGCCCTGGTCGGTTGGCTGCGCTGGGCGTTCGCCTGCTGGACACGCGGCGGCTACTGGCGCCGCGACGTGCGCACGCGCGTGAAATTGCCCGACCCGCCGCCGCCTGCGGCGCCGACGCAGTCCGACGCATGAGCCGGCGCGGCGCATGAGTCGCGTCGGCGACAGCCTCGCCGCGGCCGCGCAGCGGCTGTGCGGCGAGGAAGCGCGGCTCGATGCCGAGGTGCTGCTGCTGCACGTGCTCGGCAAATCGCGTGCGTGGCTGTATGCGCATGCGGACGATGTACTGCCGGCCGCGCAACAGGCGGCGTTCGACGCGCTGGTGCAACGTCGCGTCGCCGGCGAGCCGGTGGCCTATCTGACCGGTTCGCGCGCGTTCTGGTCGCTGGATCTCGCGGTGAGTCCGGCGACGCTGATTCCGCGCGCCGACACCGAGCGGCTGGTCGAGCTCGCGCTGGAACGCCTGCCGCCGGGGCAGCCCCTGCTGGTCGCCGATCTGGGCACCGGCAGCGGCGCGATCGCGCTGGCCATCGCCCGGGAGCGGCCGCAGGCGCAGGTCGTCGCGACCGACGCGAGCGCCGCCGCACTCGCCGTGGCGCGCGGCAATGCGGCAAGGAACACGGTTTCCAATGTTGAATTTGTGGATGGATTCTGGTTCGCTGCGGTGCCGGGCCGGCGCTTCGATCTGATCGCATCGAACCCGCCGTACATCGCCGCCGGCGACGCGCACCTGGGGCAGGGCGATCTGCGCTTCGAACCGCCGGGCGCGCTCGCGTCCGGTGTCGATGGTCTCGACGACATCCGGGTCATCGTCGCCGCGGCCGGCGCGCATCTGCGCGACGGCGGCTGGTTGCTGCTCGAGCACGGGTACGACCAGGGGGCGGCCGTGCGCGCCCTGTTGCAGGCGGCGGATTTCATTGATGTGGCGACCTGGCAGGATCTGGCCGGCCGCGACCGGGTCAGCGGCGGGCAATGGCAGGCCGCTCCCGTCTGAAATGTGATGGAATTGGCAGTTGTGCTGTGCCGTGCTTCAACTGCCAACCGGATCACACCTCACGGACATAGTCCCGGCGGATCCGGAACATACGCTCCAGGCCACATGGCTGGTGTGGCCCCCGCCGGGGAGCGATTCAGGCTCCAGTGCACAGCGACTGTCGTGAGGCAGGCGCGGCGGGACCCTCGGCAGGCCGACTTCGGTCGCCGCCAACGGAACGTGCTCACGGCCCCCGCTTGATGCGGGGGCTTTTTTTTGAGCGCGGCGACTGCCGTGGCCGTTCGCCGATTACGCTTTCCGCACCGGGGATGAGGGGATACGTCATGCGCCTGCTTCGTGGAGTTCTGTTCGCCAGCCTGCTGCTGCCCGGCGCGGCAGCGTTCGCCGACTGTACGCCGCTGCAGTCGCCCAAGGGCTTCGTCGCCGCGGGCGCGGCCGAGATCAAGGCTTTCGACAAGGTCGAGATGCGCAGCGGCGAGCTCGGCACCGGCGGCTACATCATGGCCGAAGGCAAGGTCTGCCGGCAGACCTACCGCGTGGCCGACGGCCAGGCCTCACCCGACGAGGCGCAGGTGGACGCCGACTACCGGCGCCAGCTCGATGCCGTCGGGGCGGAGATCGCTTTTGCCGCGAACGGGCAGATCACCGCGCGCCTGGCCGGCGATGCCGAGCGCTGGATGGTGATCTACAGCCAGCCCGGCGAGGTGTCGGTCGTCGTGGTCGAGCGCCGGGCGCCGTCCTACGTGCTGACCGCGCCGTCGGGCCACGACTACCGCCTGATTGGCCATATGCCGGACTACGTCGCCGGGCCGCCCGAGATCAATGCCAATGGCCGCATCGACTTCCACGTCGAGGATCCGGCCGGCGACAGCGACGTGCCGGTCAGCGGCAACGCGATCCATCTGACCTACCGCCTGGCGGACGGCAAGACGTCGGCCAGCGACGTCGAGGTCGCGTCGAACTATCGCCGGCGCCTGCGCGAGCTCGGCGCACAGCTGCTGTCGTTGCGCGACGATGCGCGCACGGTCGCGCGCTTCGATGAAAACGGCCGCGCGATCTGGCTCAGCGTCTACAGCCAGCCCGGCGAGATCTCGCTGTACGTGGTCGAGGAACAGCCGGTGCAGATGCCGCCGCCGGCGCCGACCCAGCTGCAGCAGCGCCTCGCGGCTGACGGCCATGTCGCCGTCTACATCAACTTCGACTTCGACAAGGCCACACTGAAGCCCGATGCGGCGCCGGTGCTGGCCGAGATCGTCGCGCTGCTGCTGGCCGATCCGGCGCTGAAGCTGACCGTCGAAGGCCATACCGACGCAGTCGGCGCGCACGAATACAACCGCCGGCTGTCGGCGCAGCGCGCCGAGGCCGTGGTGAAGGCGCTCGTGGGCAAAGGCGTCGCCGCGGCGCGATTGCAGTCGGCCGGTCTCGGTGCGACGCGGCCGCTGGCCGGCAACGACACGGCCGAAGGCCGTGCGCGCAACCGGCGCGTGGAGCTCGTGCGCAACTGAGCGAGCGAAGCGCCGCGGCCGGAGAATCCTTGCCGCGGACGGCTGAGCCGGTTTTCCGGGCGATTCAGCCCGCGCTGCGCAGTGCCGCAGCCGGCTGCGGCAGCAGCGCGGCGAAGCGCTCGCGCACCGCGCGGCGTATGCCGTCGGCGTCGATGCCGCTCTGCGCGAGCAGGTCCTCGCGGCTGGCGTGGTCGAGGAATTCGTCGGGCAGGCCCAGCTGCAGCAGCGGGCGCACCAGGCCTTCGGCAGCAAGGAACTCGGCGACTGCCGAACCGGCGCCGCCCTGTACGGCGTTGTCCTCGATCGTCACGAATGCCTCGTGGTTCTGGGCGAGCTGGCGCAGCAGCTCGCCGTCCAGCGGCTTGACGAAGCGCATGTTGACCAGGGTCGCGTCGATCTCGCGCGCGACGGTCTCGGCCGCCGCCAGCGGGCTGCCGAACGCGAGCAGCGCGATGCGATGGCCTTCGCGGCGCAGTTCGGCCTTGCCGATCGGCAAGGTGGTCAGTTCCTGGTCCACGGCGCGGCCCGGGCCGCTGCCGCGTGGGTAGCGCACTGCGGCCGGCCCCGGATGGCGGAAGCCGGTCGTCAGCATCTGGCGGCATTCGGCCTCGTCGGCCGGCGCCATGACGACCATATTCGGAATGCAGCGCAGATAGGACAGGTCGAAGCTGCCCGCATGCGTCGCGCCGTCGGGACCGACGACGCCGGCGCGGTCGATCGCGAAGGTCACGTCGAGGTTCTGGATCGCGACGTCGTGGATCAGCTGATCGTAGGCGCGCTGCAGGAAGGTCGAGTAGATCGCGACGACCGGCTTGGCGCCTTCGCAGGCCATGCCGGCGGCCAGAGTGACCGCATGCTGCTCGGCGATCGCGACGTCGAAATAGCGCTGCGGATACTCCTGCGAGAAGCGCACGAGCCCCGAGCCTTCGCGCATGGCCGGCGTGATGCCGTACAGGCGCTCGTCGGCGGCAGCCATGTCGCAGAGCCAGTCGCTGAAGATGTCGGTATAGGTCGGCTTGCCCGGCGCCTTCTTGACCAGGCCCTTGACCGGATCGAACGGGCCTACCGCGTGGTACTCGATCTGCTCGGATTCGGCCGGCGCATAGCCCTTGCCCTTGGTCGTGACCACATGCAGCAGCTGCGGGCCCTTGAGCTCCTTGACCGTGCGCAGCGCATGCAGCAGAGCCGGCAGGTCATGGCCGTCGATCGGACCGGTGTAATGGAAGCCGAGCTCCTCGAACAGGGTCGAGGGCACGAACATGCCCTTGGCGTGTTCCTCCCAGCGGCGCAGGAAGCGCCAGACGAAGGAACCGCGCGGCATGGCCGCCTTGGCGCGGTCGCGCAGCAGATTCAGGCGCCGGCTGGCCATCAGGCGGGCGAGCATCTTGCTCATCGCGCCGACGTTCTCGCTGATCGACATGCCGTTGTCGTTGAGCACGACGAGCATGTCGGGCTCGACGTCGCCGCCGTGGTTCAGCGCCTCGAAGGCCATGCCGGCCGTGGCCGCACCATCGCCGATCACGGCGACGATCTTGCGCAGGTCGCCCTTGCGCTGCGCGGCGATGGCCATGCCGAGGGCGGCGGAAATCGACGTGGACGAGTGGCCGACGCCGAAGGTGTCGTATTCGCTTTCCTCGCGGCGCGGGAACGGCGCGAGGCCGTCCTTCTTCTTGACCGTCGTGATGCGGTCGCGGCGGCCGGTCAGGATCTTGTGGGGGTAGCACTGGTGACCGACGTCCCAGACCAGGCGGTCGTTCGGCGTGTCGAACAGATAGTGCAGCGCGACGGTCAGCTCGATGACGCCGAGGCCGGCGCCGAAATGACCGCCGGAGCTCGCCACGGATTCGACCAGGTAATTGCGCAGTTCCTGCGCGACCGCGGGCAGGTCGGTGTCGGCGAGCTGGCGCAGGGCGGCTGGCGTGTCGAGCTTGGCGAGGAGCGGGTAGCGCTCAGAATCAATCATTTGCGGGGGTAGATCCGGACGTCAGGCGGGTATTTTCGGCGACGCCTGCGGCCGGGGCAAGGAAACAAACTTGCAAAACGGGGGCAGAGGCTGCGGCAGGCTGCCGCGGGCGGGTATGCGGCTGCGGTTGCGCTCGCTGCCGGGAGCTGCGCTGCCGGCAAGGCGACGTCTGCCGCGAGCTTGATCGGGGGAAGCGGCGAACTGCCGGAGACGTCCGCCGGCGCCGATCCTGCCGGTCCTGTTTCGGCCGCGGGGCTGGCCCGTCCGACCGCCCCGGCTCGTCCGACGAACCTCGATCGCGCTTCCGACCGCCGTCGTCCGCCGGACTCAGCTCGCCCGGCGGTGCTTGGGCAGATGGCCGACGAGGAACTGCATCTGGTCGGCGAGGATGTTGCGGTTGGACAGGATCAGGTGCTCGACCCAGCTGGGCCGGTAGGGCACGGCCAGCAGCGGCATGCCGGCCTGCTGCGGCGTGCGGCTGCCTTTGCGGACATTGCAGGCCAGGCAGGCGCTGACGACGTTCTCCCATTCGTCCAGGCCTTGCTTGGACAGAGGCAGCACATGGTCGCGGGTCAGCTGGTTCTTGGTGAAATGCTGGCCGCAGTAGAGACAGAGGTGGCGGTCGCGGGCGAACAGTGCGGTGTTGGTCAGCGCCGGCGCGGGCTCGTAGCAGCCCGGGCGCGCATGGCCGCGGCTCGCGACGATAGGGTGCA
Organism: Lysobacteraceae bacterium SCN 69-320; assembly: GCA_001725155.1. GTDB lineage: Bacteria > Pseudomonadota > Gammaproteobacteria > Xanthomonadales > Rhodanobacteraceae > Tahibacter. Next base: position 302,658 of record MEFP01000008.1, read on the forward strand.
GATCCAGCTGGCTTTGCAGGCCCGAGTCGCGGTTCATGCCGCCGTGGATCGTCAGGCAGGGATCGCCGAGGGTCCAGGCGACCGCGCCGCGCACGTAGAGGCAAACCGCCTCCTGCCAGCTCATCCAGTCAAGGATGCGGCCGGTCGAATCCAGCGACAACACGCGTGTCGTATGGATGTCGTTCCTTGTACGGATAGCTCCGAGCATTCAGTCCTCCGTTTGCGCCAACTGCGAAACGGGCGTTCCTGCCGCCGTAACTCCCTGATTGCGCGGGGAGCATAACGGAAATGACGGAGCCGTGGGGGAACCGGGCCCGGAGCGCCGCTCCGGGCCCGGAACACGGGACTTACTGCAGGCCCGTGGTGCTGTTGGGCGCGCCCGGCGTCGTGTTGTTCGTGTTGCGGTTGTCGCTGAAGGACACGTTGCCGCCGCCGAAGTTGGCGAAGCCGAAGCCGTTGCCCGCGGTGACGCTGCGCGAGACGACGGTGCTCGCGCCGGAACCCTGCGAGCTGAAGCCGGCGCCGCCGTTGCCGCTGGCCATGACGTTGTCGAGCACGAGGAGTGCGTTGCCGGAGCCGCCGAGGGAGCCGAAGCCGAAGGTCGTGTTCATCGTCGCCATGGTGTCGCGCACGAACGCGCGGCCGCGCGAGTTGACCTGGATGCCGAACTGGCTGTTGCTGACGCGCACGCCGGTCATGCTGACCGTGGCCGCGCCGCTGGCGCCGGGCGTGATGGCGATGCCGCCGCCGGTGGCGGGATCGTTGGCGTTGCTGATGCGCGTGTTGACGATCGTCGCGGTCGCCGTGCCGGTCGGCTCGAAGGAAATACCCTTCTGGGTCACGCCGTTGATCGTGCAGCCCTCGACGATGAGCTCGCCGCCGGCGATGAAGCGGATGCCGTTGAGGCCCGTGCCGGCGCCCTCGATGGCGATGTTGCGCAGGATCACGCGGTCGGAAACGCCAGCGTTGACGATGATGCCGTTCGTACCGGCCGAGAGGATGCTCGCGAGCTGGCCGTCGGTTTCGATCGTGATCGACTTGGTGATCGTCACGGCGCCGAAGCCGCCGGGATCGAGCACGCTGATCGCTCCGCCGGCGGCGGTCTTGGAGATCGCGCCGGCGAAGGTCTTGCACGGCGCCGTGCGGCTGCAGGGATTGGCATCGTCGCCGACGCCGGATACCCAGGTGCGCGTAGCCTGGGCATGGGCGCCCGCGATGAACAGGGAATACACCAGTACGACGGCGACGAGACGGCGGATCAGAACGATGGCTTTCATGGGCTTGCCCCTGTGGGAGTGGGGGGGATGGTGACACCGCGGTGAACGCGGACCGTGCCAACCGGCAAAGCGCATAAAGACGGCCGAACCTATTGCCGGCAGCAATCGAATACGGGCCGCCCCCGACCGGTCCGGCGCCGATTGTAGGCCCGGATGATTGCCGCGGCGCGAGGGAGACGCCTGGCGAGCCGGTCTATTTGACCGGTTTTGCCATGCGCAACAATTCCACGCCGTAGCCTTTGCGCTCGTAGAGTGAACGCGCGCGCGCGTTGCCTTCGAACACGGCCAGGGTGACGTGGCGGCAATGATGCTCGCGGGCGAAACGCTCGCTGTAGGCGAGCAGGGCGCTGCCCACGCCCTTGCCGTCGTGGCCGGGCGTGGTGACCAGATCGGAAATATGGCAGTTCTGCGCGCCGGTGAAGAAATCGGTCACGAGCTGCAGGTGCAGGAAACCGACGCGCTCGCCATCGTCGTCCTCGGCCACGAACAGGTGCGATCCGGCCGGCTGTTCGCGCAGATGGCGGCTGATGTCGCGGCGTATGCCTTCGGCCGTCTCGCCGCGGCGGCGCCAGCGCGGCAACTCGAAATCCACGAAACGATCGACCAGACCCAGGATGAAATCGTCGTCGCCGGCGTCGGCCAGGCGAATGTGGATGCCGGATTGTTGGTCCATGGTGGCTGTGTCGATGAAGGATGTTTCCGCGGTCTGGTCGTGCCCGGCTGCGGTAGGCGCAAGTTAGCGGAAGCGTGGGGCGCTGCGCCAGTCCTCGGCCGGGCCGCCGGGGCGGCGACGGCACGGCGGCCCTGAAGCCGCCGTGCCGTGCGTGCGCATCAGCCGAACAGCGCGTCGGGCATTTCCATGAGGCTGGCCGCGCCGGCGCGGATCGCCGCGATGTGGCCGCGCGTGCGCGGCAGGATGCGCGAGTAGTAGAAGCGGCCGGTCAGGCGCTTGGACTGCTTGAATTCGGCACTATGGCTGGCCGAGGCGTCGGCCGCCGCGACGCTGCGCGCCCAGAAATAGGCCAGCGCGATGTAGCCCGCATAGAACAGGTAGTCGACTGCGGCTGCACCCATCTCCTCGGCATCGCCGACGGCTTTCCTGCCGATTTCCTGGGTCAGGCCTATCCATTCCTGGGTCAGCTCGGCCAGCGGCTTGATGAATTCGACGAGTTCCGGATTGGCCTGCTGCGCGTGGCAGAACGCGCTGATCTCCTCGACGAAGTGGCGCAGGCCGGCGCCCTGCAGCTGCATGATCTTGCGGCCGAGCAGGTCCAGCGCCTGGATCTGCGTGGTGCCTTCGTAGATCGTGGTGATGCGTGCATCGCGGGCGAACTGCTCCATGCCCCATTCGGCGATGTAGCCGTGGCCGCCGAAGATCTGCACGGCGCAATACGTGGATTCCTGTGCGGTCTCGGTCAGCAGTCCCTTGACGATCGGCGTCAGGAAACCGAGCAGTTCGTCGGCGCGCTGGCGCTCGGCGGCGTCCTCGGTGCGCTCGATCACGTCGACCAGCAGCGCGGCGTAGTAGCCGAGCACGCGGCCGCCTTGGGCGAAGGCCTTCTGCGTGAGCAGCATGCGGCGGATGTCCGGATGCACGATCAGCGGATCGGCCGGCTTGTCCGGGCGCTTGGGGCCGCTGAGCGAACGCATCTGCAGGCGATCGCGCGCATAGGCCAGCGCGTTCTGGTAGCCGCGTTCGGTCAGGGCCAGGCCCTGATAGCCGACGGCAATGCGTGCGGTGTTCATCATGGTGAACATCGCATTGAGGCCCTTGTTGGGCTGGCCGATCAGATAGCCCTCGGCGCCGTCGAAATTCATGACGCAGGTAGCCGAGGCCTTGATGCCCATCTTGTGCTCGATCGAGCCGCAGACCAGCGCGTTGCGCGCGCCGACCGTGCCGTCGCGGGCGACCTTGAACTTCGGCACGATGAACAGCGAGATGCCCTTGGTGCCGGCCGGCGCGTCCGGCAGGCGCGCGAGCACGAGGTGCACGATGTTGTCGGCAAGATCATGCTCGCCGGCGGTGATGAAGATCTTCGTGCCGCTGATGCGGTAGGTGCCGTCGGCGGCCGGTTCGGCTTTGGTCTTGAGCAGGCCGAGATCGGTGCCGCAGTGCGGCTCGGTCAGGCACATGGTGCCGGTCCAGCGGCCCGAGACGATAGGCTTCAGGAACACTTCGCGCTGCCATTCCTCGCCGTGCTGCTTCAGCGCTTCGGATGCGCCGTGCGACAGCAGCGGGAAGTTCGCCCAGGACAGGTTGGCCGAATCGAGCATTTCCTTGACCGCGGCGCCGATCGCTTCGGGTACGTGCTGGCCGCCGTATTGCTCCGGCGCATTCAGCGCCGGCCAGCCGCCGTCGCAGAACTGCGCATACGCTTCCTTGAAGCCCTTCGGGGTGGTCACGACGCCGTCGGCGTAACGGCAGCCTTCCTGGTCGCCGCTCTGGTTCAGCGGAGCGAGCACCTGCTCGGCGAAACGCGCCGCCTCGTCCAGCACGGCGTCGCAGACATCGCGGGTCGCCGACTCGCCGCCGGGCAGGCGGGCCAGCAGGGCTTCGGCCCCGAGCACGTCGAACAGGGCAAAGCGCATATCAGTCAGCGGCGCGGCGTACTTGCTCATGGGTCAACCTTTGGTCGTCAGCGATAGGTATTGGGCCGGCCCGGTACCGGCGACAGCCGGCTGGACTGGCTCAGGGGGAATTTCTTGGCCGGCTCGCCGGTTTCGATGGCGCCGCGCAGCTGGTAGCCGACGCTGCCGTCCCGGGCGGCTTCGGCCAGGCGCGCGCTGGCGTCGCGGCCCGGCGCCAGGGTGGCCTCGACGATGTCGGCGGACTGGCCCGGGATCTCGATCGTCGGCCGCAGGAAGATCGCGCCCACGTTCGTGCCTTCGATTTCCAGACCGGCCTCGAGCGTGTCGAAGCGCATCGGCACGGTGCTGAAGTTCTGCACGCGCAGCTCGATGAGCCAGCGCCCGTCGGCCTGCACGGCCAGTTGCTGGATGCTCAGCGCCGGCGGATTGATGCGGCGGACCGGCTTGCCGCCGCCGCAGGCGGCGAGCAGGCAAAGGCAGGCGAGTAGGAACGCGAAACGGATCGGATGCGACAGCTTCATCGAGGGGCCTCAAACGATTGTTTGAATGTTAGCCTGCAGCCGGCGGCGCAGGCAAAGGGGGGGCGGAACCGTAGTTTGGCCGAAACGGCTGTTTCGTGAATGCGGGGCCATGACAGGGCGATGCCGGGGGCAGCTTTGCCTGCTCTGCGTCCCGGGTCACGTCCGGCGGCAGCGGCCCGCTGGCCCGCTGGCCCGCGATACGGCATCGCCGGCCCCGTAACGGGTGCGTCTGCATCCGGCGCGAGCGCGCCGCCGTACAGGGTGGAGACTCCGTTGCCGAGCGGCCCCCATCTTGAAACGCTTTCCAGCGCCCGCGCCTGGCCCGTTGGCATGTGCCGCCAAGCCGCTGTTTTTCACGATACTCGGCCTGGGGCTTGCCGCCGCGAATGCGGCCGACCGCTACGACGGCACCGCCTACGACCCTGCCGGCCGTATCGTTTACCGCGAAACGCACTGGCGCTACACGGACGGCGGCAGCGAGCAGCGGCTGGTGCTCTATCGGTGCGCGGACGGCAGTCCGTTCGCCCGCAAGCAGATGCGCTGGCGGGCGGGCAACGAAGCGTCGCCGGATTTCGAGTTCCTGGACCAGCGCGACGGCTACCGTGAAGGCGTGATCGGCCACTCCGGGCAGCGGCTGGTGTACTGGCAGGCCAACCGTTCGGCGGCGGAAAAACACGAGCAGGTCCTGCTGGGGCCGGACGCTGTCGTCGACGCGGGCTTCGACGGTTTCGTGCGCCGCGGCTGGAGCGATCTGGTTGCCGGCAAACCGCTCCGGACCGTCTTCGTCGTTCCTGGCGACTTTGATGCCGTTCCGGTCGTGATCCGGCTGGCGCGAACGCAGCCGGCCGACGCATCTGCCGTCATGTTCTCCATCGAACTCGACCGCTGGTACGCGTTCGCCGTGCCGACGATGCAGGTGACTTACGGCCGTTCCGATCGCTGGCTGCGCGAGTTCAGCGGAACCGTGACCATCCGGGATCAGCGCGGAAGACGTCAGGTGGTCCGGGTGGAGTTTCCCGAACATGCGCGTTCGTCCGGCGCGCCGGCCGAGGACATTGCGACAGCGGCGACGGCGCCGCTGGTCGAGCGTTGTAAGGAGCCGTGACACCATGGCATCTTCCGCGCGTTCGTCCATGGAACCACGTCTGAGTTCCGGGCAGGATCCGGCGCCGTCCGCCGGGGTCAGCGGCTTCGCGCGCCGGTCCGGCGGCGAACACTCAACCTTCAGGATCGCCAACCGATGCAGGTCAGCGTGCAGGATGAATCCGGCGTCGCAGAGCGCGAGCAGGCCTGGCTGCGGCGGATCGCCGAGGGCGACAGAGCCGCGTTCGAGCAGTTGTACCGCGCCACTGCCGCACGGTTGCTGGGCATCTGTCTTCGTGTCCTGCACGATCGTGCGGAAGCCGAGGACGTGTTGCAGGAAGTGTATGTGTCGGTCTGGCGTAAAGCGCCCCAGTTCTCGCCCGACAAGTCGTCCGCAATGACCTGGCTCGCTTCTATTGCGCGGCATCGAGCCATCGACCGTCTGCGTGCGACACCCTCTCTCGCGGCGTGGCAGCCGGTCCAGTTGCCGGAACCGGAAGCCGACCCGGATGCGACACCCGGCGCGCGTGCCGAGGCGGACAGCGAACGCTCGCAGCTGGACCGCTGCCTGCGCCAGCTCGACGCGCGGCGCCGCACGCTCATCCGTACGGCCTTCTTCGACGGCGCCACGTACGAAGATCTGGCCCAACGCACCGGTTCGCCCCTGGGTTCGGTCAAGAGCTGGATCCGTCGCGGCCTCCTGCAACTGCGCGCGTGCCTCGAATCATGAACACGACCCCTGATCCGTCCGGCGACGATGCCGGCAGCCTGCCGCCCAGCGACGATGTGCGCGCCGCCGAGTACGTAGCCGGTGTGCTCGGTGCGCAGGAGCGGCGCGAGGTTCAGGCGCGCATCGCCGGGGACGCGGCATTTGCGCAGCTGGTCGACGACTGGGAGCGCCGTTTCGCGCCCTGGTCGACCGGCATGCCGCCCGCCGAGCCGTCTCCTCAGATGTGGCCGCGCATCCTTTCCCGCCTCGGCTGGGATGCGGCGCAGCCGGCGCGGCGCACGCTTTGGAACAATGCTGCATTCTGGCGCGGCATGGCCGGGCTGGCCACGGCGGCGGGCATCGCGGCCGTCACCGTGCTGGTCCTGCGCGCGCCGCCGGCGCTGCAGCCCCCGTCGACCGAGGAACAGGCGGCCCGGCCGGTTACGGTCCTGGTGCGCGACAGCGGGACGGCCGGCTGGATCGCCCGGATCGACCCGGGCCGGGACAAGGTGCTGATGGTGCCGGTGCCCTCGGCCGCGGACGCGTCGGGACGCGTGCATGAGCTCTGGATCATTCCTCCCGGCGGCGCACCGCAGTCGCTGGGCTTCCTGTCCAACGAAAAGGCGCACACGATAGCCGTGCCGCCGCCCCTGCAGCCCCTGATGGCTTCTGGCGCCACACTCGCCGTGACCCTGGAAGATCAGGCCGGCATACCGCACCGTGCGCCGGCCGGGCCGGTCGTGGCCAGCGGCGACATCCGGTCGATTTAGGCCGCGCTGCATCCAAGGCGCTTCCCGCTCCGTAACTCCGGCGTCTCCAATGATCGGCGTTGACAATGGACGGAAGTGCGAAGGGTCGGAAAGCGGTTGTCGCCTCGTTGCGCGCCTGGTTCGATGCCGGCGCGGAGGCAGAGGGCGAGGCGGCGGATGACCGGGTCGACTGGCTCCGGGCGCTGCCGTTCGTCGCGCTGCACCTGGCTTGCCTCGGCGTGATCTGGGTCGGCGTCTCGGCCACGGCCGTGACAGTCGCCGCAGTGCTTTACGCCGTGCGCATGTTCGCGCTCACCGCGTTCTATCACCGCTATTTTTCCCACCGGACGTTCCGGACCACGCGCGGCGTGCAGTTCCTGTTCGCGCTGATCGGCGCGGCCTGCGTCCAGCGCGGGCCGCTGTGGTGGGCGGCGCATCACCGCCATCACCATCGGCATGCGGATACGGCGCGGGATCCGCATGCGCCGGGCGTGCATGGTTTTCTCTGGAGTCATGCCGGTTGGTTCCTGACCCCGCGCGCCTTCGCCACCGACCTGTCGCGCGTGCGCGATCTTGCCGTGTATCCGGAGCTGCGCTGGCTGGATCGCTACGACATCGCCGTGCCGGTCGGGCTGGCGGCGGCGCTGTATGGGCTGGGATGCCTGCTCGAACGCTGGGCGCCGGGATTGGAAACCAGCGGCGCCCAGCTCCTGGTCTGGGGCTTCGCCATCTCCACGGTCGTACTGTTCCATGCCACGGTCACGATCAACTCGCTCGCGCACCGCTTCGGTTCGCGGCGGTTCGACACGGCCGACGACAGCCGCAACAACGTCTGGCTGGCGCTCCTGACCTTCGGCGAAGGGTGGCACAACAACCACCATTTCTTCCCCGGCACGGCGCGTCAGGGGTTTCGCTGGTGGGAAATCGACCTGAGCTGGTACGGGTTGCGCGTGCTTGCCCTGCTGGGCCTGGTGCGCGACCTCAAGCCGGTGCCGGCCTGGGTGCTGGCCAAGGCACGCCGATGAGCCTGCGCATCGCCGTCGTGGGATCGGGCATTGCCGGGCTGGCCTGCGCCTGGCTGCTGTCACGCGAGCATGAGGTGGTGCTGCTGGAGGCGGACTCGCGCCTGGGCGGCCACACCGATACGCACACCGTGGAGCAGGACGGCCGTGTCTATCGCATCGACACGGGATTCATCGTCCACAATGCGCACAACTATCCGCTGCTCAGCGCGCTGTTCGCCGAACTGGGTGTGGCGACGCAGCCGACGACCATGAGCTTTTCCGTGCACAACGCGGTCACCGGGCTGGAATACAACGCCACGTCGATGGACGGCCTGTTCTGCCAGCGGCGCAATCTGGTATCGCCGCGTTTCTGGCGCATGCTGGGCGACCTGCGCCGTTTCTACCGCAGCGCGCCGGCCTTGCTGGACTTGCCCGGGGCCGGGCCGACCCTGGGCGACTATCTCGCCGAACATCGCTACAGCGCGGCATTCCGCGACGATCACCTGGTGCCGATGGCCAGCGCGCTGTGGTCCAGCCCTGCGCGGCAGATCCTGTCGTTTCCCGCGCGCTATCTGGTGCAGTTCATGGCCCACCACCGCATGCTGCAGGTGACCGGCCGCCCGGAGTGGCGGGTCGTGTGCGGCGGTTCGCAGTGCTACGTCGAGGCGATGCAGGCGCGCTGGCGCGCGACGGTGCGGACCGGCACGCCCGTGCTCGGCGTGCGTCGCGACGAAACCGGCGTCGAGGTGACCCTGCCGGGCGGGCGCGAGCGCTTTGACGCGATCGTGATGGCCTGTCACAGCGACCAGGCGCTGGCCTTGCTGAGCGATGCCGACGGGCCCGAGCGCGAGATCCTCGGCGCCATCGCCTACCAGCCCAATGAGGTCGTGCTGCATACGGATGCGCGGCTGCTGCCGCGCTCGCGCAAGGCCTGGGCGGCCTGGAACGCCTACGTGCCGGCCGAGCCCGATGCGCCCTGCTCGGTCAGCTACTGCATGAACCTGCTGCAAGGCGTCGACTCGTCCGCACCGTTCGTCGTCACGCTCAATCGCACTGAGGCGATAGCGCCGCAGACCGTTCTGGCCCGGCGCAGCTACGCCCATCCGGTCTACAGCCAGGCTTCGGTCGCGGCCCAGGCGCGCCGGGCCGAGATCCAGGGCCGGCGCCGCACCTGGTTCGCCGGCGCCTATTGGGGCTGGGGTTTCCACGAGGACGGCCTGCGCAGCGCAGTGGACGTCGCGCGTGCGCTGGGCGTGTCGTGGCAAGCCGGCGCCGCGTCGGGGGCTGCAGCATGAGCGCCGCATCGTTGCCGTGCGGCTACAGCGCCGTCTATGAAGGCGTCGTGCGGCATCGGCGGCACGATGTGTGTCCGCATGCCTTTCGCTATCGCGTCGCCCAGCTCTACCTGGATCTGGACGAAATCGACCACGTCTTCGCCGGCCGCTGGTTCTGGTCCGCAAGCCGTCGCAATCTGGCCGAGTTCCGCCGCAGCGACTACCTCGCGCCGTCGAACCGGCCGCTCGCCGACGCCGTGCGGGATCGCGTGGCCGCCGTCACCGGCCGGCGGCCGGACGGACCGGTCCGGCTGCTCACGCACCTGCGCTACGCGGGCTACGTCTTCAACCCGGTCAGCTTCTACTACGGCTTTCTCGCCGACGGCGAGACGCTGGATTTCGTCCTGGCGGAGATCACCAACACGCCCTGGGGCGAGCGGCACAGCTATGTCCTGCCCGTCGATGTGGCCCGGCGCCGCGGCCGCGTGCTGGACTGGTCCTTCCCCAAGGCCTTCCACGTCTCGCCGTTCCAGCCCATGGATGCGGACTACTGCTGGCGCTTCACCGCGCCGACGGAAGACCTCCACGTCCACATGGATCTCCATCGTCAGGGCCGGCGCGTCTTCGACGCAGGCCTGGATCTTCAGCGTCGCCCGCTCGACGGACCCTCGCTGGCGCGCGTGCTGTGCCGTTATCCGCTGATGACGGCCAAGGTCATCGGCGCCATCCATTGGCAGGCGTTCCGGCTCTGGCTCAAGCGCGCGCCGTTTCATCCTCACCCCGAAGGAAACCACTCATGAACTCGCCGGCCGAAACCTTGCCGTCGGACGCCCCCGCCGCGACCTGGGGCGCGCTGGACCGATGGCTGCGCGCGCGTCTGCTCGCGCAGATGAGCCATCTGCAGTACGGAGCGGTGCTGCTGGAAGACGATCTGGGCGTCTGCCGCAGCGGAACCGCCGACGGCTCCACCGTCGCGTTGCGGGTGCATCATCCGGCGTTCTATCGGGCGGTAGCGGCCTATGGCAGCGTCGGCGCCGGCGAAGCGTTCATCCACGGACACTGGAGCTGCGACGACCTCGTCGGCCTGGTGCGGCTGCTGGTCCGCAACCGGGATCTGCTCGACGGCATGGAGAGGGGACTGGCCGCCTTCGGCAGCGCGCTGCTGCGCGGCTGGCATGCCCTGCGCCCGAACACGCGCCGTGGCGCACGGCGCAACATCGCCGCGCACTATGACCTCGGCAACGATTTTTTCCGCCTGTTCCTGTCGTCGGACCTCATGTATTCCTCGGCACTGTTCGCCGGCGACGACGACACGCTGGAGGCCGCCTCCACGCGCAAGCTCGATCGCATCGCCGCCAAGCTGCGTCTTTCGCCGAACGATCACCTCGTCGAAATCGGCACGGGATGGGGCGGCTTCGCCATCCATGCGGCGCGCCACTACGGGTGCCGCGTGACCACCACGACCATCTCGCAGGAGCAGCACGCGCTGGCGACGCGGCGGGTCGCCGAGGCGGGACTGGCCGACCGCGTGACGGTGCTGCAGCAGGACTTCCGCGATCTGGACGGCCGCTACGACAAGCTCGTGTCGATCGAGATGGTGGAAGCGATCGGCGCCGCCAACCTGCCGGCCTACTTCGGCGCCATCGGCCGCCTGCTCAAGCCGGACGGACTGGCGCTGATCCAGGCCATCACGATCGAGGACCACCGCTACCGGCAGGCTTTGCGTGCGGTGGACTACATCAAGCGGTTCGTGTTTCCGGGCGCCTTCATCCCGTCCATCGCCGCGCTGCTGGCGGCCAAGACGGCCAGCTGCGATCTGGCCCTGGTCCAGCTCGAGGACTTCGGGGCTTCTTATGCGCGCACCCTGCAGGCCTGGCGCGAACGCTTCCTGGCACGGCGCGACGAGGTGCTGGCGCAAGGCTTCGACGAAGCCTTCATCCGGCTGTGGACGTTCTATCTCGCCTACTGCGAAGGCGGCTTCCGCGAACGGTCGATCGGCGTGGCGCAACTGCTGCTCGCGGGACCGCACTGCCGCCAGGCCGAGTTCCTGCCCGCCCTCGACGGCAGGACCGCGTGATGAGTACGGTGCTCAATGGGATCGGCTACCAGCTCGTCTGGTTTGCGGCGGTGCTCGGCGCGGCGCGCGGCCTCGTCGCCTGGGGGCTGGCGGCTGCAGCGCTGTTCGGCGTCCTGCATCTGGCGACGTCGGCCCGCCGCAGCGAGGACGCGCGGCTGGCGCTGCTGGCCGCCGTGCTCGGATCGGTGCTGGACGGCGGCCTCTCCCTATCCGGGCTGGTCGAATACCGGGCCACTGCGTCGCCGTGGCCGCCGGCCTGGCTGCTCGCGATCTGGGCGGCATTCGGGCTGACCGTGAATCACTCGTTCGCGTGGTCGCAGCGTCACCTCGCCGCGACGGCGGCCGTGGGCGCCCTCGGCGGACCGCTCGCCTATCTCGCCGCCGCACGTCTGGGCGCGATCAGCGTATTGACGCCGACGGCATACGGGGTGATGGCGCTGGCGGTGGCCTGGAGCGTCGCGCTGCCGCTGCTGGCAGCCGTCGCGCGGAGCCGGCGGCACCTGCCGTGCCGTCGCCCGGGCGGGATGCCGGCATGAACGGACTCGCGCAACTGGGGCTCCTGTGGCTGCTCGCGGCGCTCGCCCAGTCGGCCGGATGGCTCTGGCAGCAAGGCCGGCGCAATGCCGGCATCGTCGATGCGATCTGGGCCGCCGGCGTCGGCGCCGCCGCCATCGTGCTCGCCGCGCTCGGCGACGGCGCGATCTGGTCGCGCGTCACGCTCGCCCTGCTCGGTGCAGCCTGGGGACTGCGGCTCGCCTCGCATCTGTGGCGGCGTGTGCGCGGTGAACCGGAAGACGGCCGTTACGCATACCTGCGCACGCGGTGGGGTGATTCGGCCTGGCGCTGGTTCGCCTTCTTCCAGTTCCAGGCCTTTCTCATCGTGCTGTTCGCGCTGCCGTTCCTGGCGGTGGCCGGCAGTCCGATCGACGGTCCTCATCCGGCGTGGATCGCCGGATTGGCGATCTGGCTGCTCGGCGTCGCCGGCGAATCGGTCGCCGACGCCCAGTTGCGCCGCTTCCGCCACGCCCCGGCCAACCGCGGCCGCACCTGCCGTGCGGGACTCTGGCGCTACTCGCGCCATCCGAACTATTTCTTCGAATGGCTGCATTGGTTCGCCTATGTCGCCCTGGCCTGGGGTTCGCCGCTGTGGATGCTGGCCTGCCTCGGTCCGCTGGTCATGTTCGTCTTCCTGCGCTGGCTCAGCGGCATTCCGTTCACGGAGGCGCAGGCGCTGCGCACGCGTGGCGAGGACTATCGCGACTACATGAGCCGCACGCCCCTGCTGTTTCCCTGGTTCCCCCGGAGCGACCGATGAACTCGCACGTGATGTCCGCTGAACTCGATCCCGATCGTCCCGCGCCCGGGTTCACCGGGCTTGCCGAGCGCGGCTGGCTGCCCGATCCGCTCGTGCGGCTGGGTATACGCCGGCTGTGCCGGCAGCGGCTGCGCGAGGAGTCGGCCGGCGGGCCGGAGGCCCAGGAAATGCGTTTCCACGCGTTGCGCCGGAGTCTGGCGCACAGCGCCGTCGCCGTGCACACCGACGCGGCGAACCGGCAGCACTACGAGCTCCCTCCGGCGTTCTTCACGCACTGCCTCGGCCCGCGCCTGAAGTACTCGTCGTGCTACTACCCGACCGGCCGCGAGACCCTGGCCCAGGCCGAAGAGGCGATGCTCGCGCTCTATGTCGAGCGCGCCGGTCTGGTCGACGGCCTGGACATCCTCGAGCTGGGTTGCGGCTGGGGTTCGCTGACGCTGTACCTGGCCGAGCGGTTTCCGCAGTCGCGCATCGTCGCGGTATCCAACTCGCAGCTGCAGCGCGGGTTCATCGAGGCCCGCTGCGCCGAACGCGGACTGGGCAACGTGCGCGTGATCACCTGCGACGTCAACACGCTGGAGCTGCAGGCCGCCGCGTTCGACCGTTGCCTGTCGATTGAGATGTTCGAGCACATGCGCAACTACGACGTTCTGCTCGGGCGCATCGCCCGCTGGCTGCGGCCGGACGGCAGCCTGTTCGTACACATCTTCTGCCATCGCACCCTGGCTTATCCGTTCGAGACCGAGGGCGACGACAACTGGATGGGGCGGCACTTCTTCACCGGCGGTCTGATGCCGTCGGCCGATACGCTGGGCTGGTTTCAGGGCGCGCTCGAGCTGGAACAGCGCTGGCTCGTGGACGGCATGCACTACGCCCGCACCGCCAACCACTGGCTCGCCGAACAGGATCGCCATCGCGACGCGCTGACGCCGGTGCTGCAGCAGACCTACGGCGCGGCGGCGCCGCTTTGGTTCCACCGCTGGCGCCTGTTCTGGATGGCCTGCGCGGAGCTGTTCGGATACGACGGCGGCCGCGAATGGCTGGTGGCGCATTACCGCTTCGTGCCCAGGAGCGGCACATGAGCGCGCGCCGCGGCGTGTTCGCGGTGCTCGCCGTGCTGCTGGCGGGCTGTGCGGCCGGCCCGCCGGCCGTGCCGCGCATGGAGTCGGTGGACCTGCCGCGCTTCATGGGCGATTGGTACGTGATCGCGCACATTCCGAGCTGGCCGGAGCGGCACGCGCACAACGCGATCGAGAGCTATGTGCTGCAGGCCGACGGCACCATACGCACGACGTTCCGCTACCGCGACGCACCGGGTGCGCGTCTGAAGGTGATGCGTCCCGACGGCAGCGTGGTGCCGGACACCGGCAACGCGGTCTGGGGCATGGAGTTCATATGGCCGGTCAAGGCGGAGTACGTGATCGCCTACGTCGACCCGGAGTATCAGGAAACCATCGTCGCGCGCAGCAAGCGCGACTACGCCTGGATCATGGCGCGCACGCCCACGCTGCCGCCCGAACGCTACGATGCGCTGCTGGCCCGGCTGGTCGCGCTGGGGTATGCGGCGGCGGATGTGCGGCGCGTGCCGCAGGAATGGCCGGAACCGGGCTTTCCGCAGGGGCGCGAACCCGTCCGGTGAGGGCGGGCCGGCCGGGCCGCAGCGCCGGCCGTCCGCAACGCCGAAGCGGTCGAGTCCGATCCGACCGCCACCGCAAGCCCCGCGCGCGCCACTGTCCGGACTCCCGGAATGGTCGCCGGCGCACCCGCCATGGCGGTCTGGCGCACCTTATTCCGTCTGGCTGAGCGGCAGGACTTTCTGCCGCTTTCTGACTGAATCAGGGACAAAGCATGAAATTGAACTACCTCAGAGGCGCGCTGGCCGCGTTGCTGCTGGGTGCCGCTGTCGCGGCGCCGGCACAGGACGGTGCGCTGGACCCGACTTTCGGCATGGATGGGCAACAGGCGTTCGTGCCCGACGGGGATCAGATGCACGAGATCCGCTTCAACGCCGCGGCCACCTTGCCCGACGGCAGCATTCTCATGGCCGGGTACCGGCACAAACGCCGGCCGCTGCAGCCGCAGGAGCCGGACTTCCGTGTCGCCGTGGCAAAGCTGCGCCCCGACGGCAAGGTCGATGAATCCTTCGGCGACGATCCGCTGCACCCCGGACTGATGATCTATCCCGACTTGAGCCCCGGCGCGCGGGTCGAGGAAGCCAAGGCGCTGGTGCTGCTGCCGGACGGCGGCGCGATCGTCGCCGGTCATTTCGAGGCCGGCAGCGAAATGGCCGGTTTCACGCTGAAGATCGACGCCGCCGGCGTGCTGGTGCAGGACTACGGACAGCGCGGTGTCGCGCGTCTGCCGTTCAGTCTGATCGACGACGTCGCCCTGGATTCGCACGGGCGCATCGTCGTGGCCGGCCAGCAGCGCGGCCAGATGCCGCTCTATCGCGGGTTCGTCGCGCGCCTGGAGCCGGCGGCCGGCGCGCCCGATGCGAGCTTCAGCGGCGACGGCGTGGTCGAATTCGTGCAGATGCAGGACGACCAGCCGGTGGACAACTACGGCGGCATGCGCAGTGTCGCGATCGCGGCCGACGACGCCATCGTCGTCGGTGGCTGGCAGGGGCGCGATCCGTTCGTCAACGAGTTCTCGCTGGCGCGGCTGAACGCCGACGGCACCTTCGACCGCGATTTCGTCGGTGGCGGCTGGTCCGTGTTCGAGCCGGCATGGATCAGCTCCGTCGACAGCAGTTTCGCGGCGCTGGAAGTGCTGCGCGACGGTCGCATCGTCGCCGCCGGCGACTACATGGACGAGCAGGGCACCTATTCGCGCCCGTTCCTTGCACGCTTCACGCCGCAGGGGCGCGCGGACGCCGGCTTCGGCACGGAAGCCACGCCGGGCTATGTCCTGCTGCAGCCACGCCAGGGCTTTGCCTGGCAGCGCATGACCGGACTCGCCGTGCAGAGCGACGGCCGCGCCGTCTACACGGCAACCGCGAACGATTACAGCCCCGAGTCGCCGGGGCCGTCGCAGTTCCTGGCCGGACGCGTGCTCGTGGACGGCACGCCGGATGCGAGCTTCGGTAACGCCGGCGTCGCGCTGCTGCCGACGACGGGCACCAACCTGTTCTCCGATGCGACCGCGCTGACCTTGCAGTTCGGCCGCGCGATCGTGGTCGGCAACAACGGCTTTCCGGCCGATGGGAACCCGCCGCTGATGGTTCGCGGCGTCGTCTCGCGCCTGCAGGGCGATGTGGTTTTCACGGACGGACTCGGCGGCTGAACCGCCGGCTTCACTGCAGACAGAACCGGGACGGCCACGGCCGTCCCGGTTCTTTCGCCACGTTCGCCGTCGCCCGCCGTGCCGATGATGGCGAACGCTCCGTTCGGAGCTGCTGCCAGCGCCGCGTCTTCGCCTGGCCTCGCCGGCAGCCCCGTCCGGCGCTCAGCGCAGCCAGCCCTTGCGCTTGATGTAGATCAGCGGCAGCAGCGCCGCGGCGAAGGTCAGGCCTATCGACAGGGTGAAGCCGTGGGCGAGGCTGAGCTCGGGCATGACCGCGAAGTTCATGCCATAGAACGTCGCGACGAGAGTCGGCGGCAGGAATACCGCCGTGATGACGGTGAAGACCTTGACGATCTGGTTCTGCTTGATGTTGAGCAGGCCGACCACCGAGTTCTGCAGATAGCGCACCTTGTCGTGCTCGAACGAGGCATGTTCCTTGACGCCGTTGACGTCGAGGATGAGTTCCTTGATCAGGGTCTGCAGCTCGGCTTCGCGGCGGCTGTCGACTTCGCCGTTGAGATAACGCACGACGCGGGCCAGTGCGAGCTGGCTTTCGAGACAGTTGGAGATCAGGCCCT
The DNA here is from genome assembly GCA_001725155.1 of Lysobacteraceae bacterium SCN 69-320. Lineage (GTDB taxonomy): Bacteria > Pseudomonadota > Gammaproteobacteria > Xanthomonadales > Rhodanobacteraceae > Tahibacter. Next base: position 319,116 of record MEFP01000008.1, read on the forward strand.
CGCTGCCGTTGAGTTCGAGCAGGGTTTCGGTCAGATCGCTGACGCCGAGTTCGCGGCCGTCCGTGCCGGTGTCTTCCGACAGCTGCGCGATCGTATGCGCGGTGGCCTCGAGGTCGCCGGCGATCTGTTCGATGACCTGGCTCGTGCCGTCGTTGATGCCGGCCAGGATCATGCGCAGCAGCGACTTGGCGTCGTTGGCCTGCTGCGGCCGGCGTGCGAGGCGCTGCATCGCGCGGTTCAGCGGCGTGAACTCGGCGGTGTCGTGCAAGGTGACGAGCAGCCGGTCGCCCAGCACGAACGTGACCTTGTGGAACGAGGGTTCGCGCTGCTCGTTCATCGCGACGAGCTCGGCGAACAGATAGACGTATTCCTCGTCCTCGTGGACGCTGGTGTTCTGCAATTGCGGATCGACGTTGTAGCGCAGACGCAGCTCGGCCATGACGCCGTCGTCGTGCTGACCCACGTCGATCCAGAGGAAGCCCTCGGCCGGAAGTTCGGCGATGCCGCTGCGGGTCTCGATCTTGTTGTCGGTGCGGAAGATGGAACGGATCATGCGATTCTCCTGCGCGCGTTCGCGCGAACGGAAGGCGAGGCGCGGTTCAGGGCGTCAGCGGCGTGGCGGTCAGCAGCGGCGGCGGCAGCTCCAGATCCACCTGCCAGGTCCTGCCGTCCTTGCTGGCGACCGCGCGATAGCGCGCGCCTTCGCGATGCAGTTCGCGCACGTCGCTGTAGCCGGCGCGGGCGAGCAGGGCCTGGATCTGCGCGGCATCCGGCCCGGCCGCTGCGGCGTTCCTGCCGTCGGCGTCGTCGCTGAAATAGTCGTGCGCCGGCGCCGTCGAGGAGGTCTTGGTCGCGACGTCGTCGGGTTGCAGGTGATGGATCAGCAGCATCGCTGCCGACAGCAGCACGTAGAGAATCACCACGGCCAGGATGACCTCGTTCTCGAGGCGGGACTTCTTGATCGGTGCGCGTTCGCGCTTGATGTTCATGGCGGCTCTCCGGCGCATCAGTTCGGCTGTGGGCGGTCGAGTCCGGGCGTGAGCCGGGACGATCGGGGCAGGTCGTTTTCGCGGCCCGGCAGCGGACCGCAGCCCGCATCGTCGAGGATGGGTTTTCGGCCCGGCGAGGCAGAGCGCGTCCGGACTTCGAACAGGCAAAGGCCTGCGGGCGCGGCCGTGGCGTCATCGGCTGACAGGCTGCCGCCGGCCCGGGCCGGCAGAGCAGGGAAGACGCGGCCAGCCACCGCCGCGGCAAGCAGAAATCGGTTCAAGGGCATTGGCTATCTCCGGAAAGCAACGGAAACGCCAAAGACCGTCTCGGGGTCGTACGCGGATCTTGTCGGGGATGTCGAGGCTTGCGCGTGATGCCAGTTCACGCGTGGAGGCCCCGTCCTGAGCGGACGGGACCGACCTTGGGGTCAGCGGCCGCCGGCTCAGGAGCCGCTACGCAATCGACTGTGACTGTCCAAGGAAATGGCCTCTGGGGATGGTTGCAGCGGCGCGGAATGTACGGCCGGCGCCGGGCCGGGTCAACCCGCGGTTGTCGTCCAGGCCGCTGTGGCGACGGGCGCGCAGGAGCCGCGGCAGTGACGGCATGCGGTAGAAGATACAAAGTGATTTGTTCGTATCGACTGCCGGCTTGCGGACCGGTATTAGGCCCAGGCCCGAATCCCATTGCGGGACTCCGCGCCGAACCCTAGCGGAAAAACGCGGCCGGATCCGTCATGCGCGCGCCGCGCCGCGCCGGATCTGCGCAAATTGCCGGGTTCCGCGCAGAAAACGCCGCCCGGCAGCACAATTTCCGCCCCTGCTCCACTAGACTCGGCGAATATCCGCCGGTGTGCGCCACTGCGCGCGACCGGCGTCAGCCGAAGGGGAAAACCGATGTTGCATTCATCTCGTGCTCGCGGGAAATCGCTCGTGTGGCCGGCATTGCCGTTGCTGCGCCGGGTTTCGGCCGTGGCGCTCGTCGCCGCCGCGCCGCTGCTGCAGGCGCAGACCCTGGTGCCGAATGCCCAGATGGACGGCAGCCTCGCGCCCTGGCAGCAGTTCATCTCGCTGCCGCCGGACCCGCTCGGCGCCGGTACCGCGCCGGCCTGGGCCGCGACTCCCGACATCGACGGCAATCCCGCGTCGGGGTCGGCAACGATCCATATTTCGACCGGCACGCCGACGACTAACGCGTCATCGGGTATCAGTCAGTGCTTCGATTTCAGCCAGCCCACGGCAGTGAACTTCGTCAATTACGGCATGGCCTTCCGCGTACCGGCGACGACGGCGCGCGACGGCAGCGTGAGTGCCACGGTCGAGGTACGCCTGTATTCCGGCACCGGCTGCAGCGGCTTCCTGGCCGGCGGCAGTCAGGGCCAGGCGCTGACTTCGGCCAATGTGCCGGCGGACACCTGGTATCGCCTCTCCGACGTCAATTTCGTGCCGGCTGCCGCGCCGGTCACCGCGGCCAGCGCACAGATCCGCGGTTATCTGCGCCAGACCGGCGCCGCGCCGGGCCAGACCGATTATCCGATCAGCCTCGACCGTTTCGTGCTCGTGCTCAACAGCACGACGCCGGTCAGCCTGCTGCGCTTCGACGTGGAATAAGGGGACAGACTCGTGAGCCATCGTTTCCTGCGCAGCGCCACGTTCCTGCTGCTGGCTGCGGCGGGCCTGAATGCCCATGCCGCGCCGTGCCCGACCACCGCCACGACCACGCTCGTCAGCGTGCCGCCGGCCGCGGTCGGCGCCAGCTTCTCGCTGCCGTTCTCGGCCAGCAACAGCAATGCCCTGCCGTTCGTGTTCACGGTCACCGGCGGCCTGCCGGCCGGCTCCGGCCTGGCGATGACGCCCACCGGCACGACCAGTGCGAATCTGGCCGGTTCGCCGACCCAGGCCGGCAGCTATCTCGTCACCGTCACGGCCACCGACTCGGCCGGCTGCAGCGGCGGCCGCACGGTCGCGCTGGCCGTGGGCCAGGGCAGCCAGACCATCAACTTCACATCCTCGGCGCCGTCCTCGGCGCAGATCGGCGGCGCGCCGTATACGGTCGCGGCGACGGCGAGCTCGGGCCTGCCGGTCAGTTTCGCGATAGCCGCGGGTTCCAGCAGCGTCTGCGCGATCACCGGTTCCAGCGTGACCTTCCAGAGTGCCGGCACCTGCGTGATCAACGCGGATCAGGCCGGCAATGCGAACTGGGCCGCGGCGCCGCAGGCGCAGCAGTCGTTCGGCGTCGGTCTCGCAAGCCAGACCATCAGCTTCACGACGACGGCGCCGAGCACGGCCACGGTCGGCGGCACGGCCTATGCCGTGGCCGCGACGGCAAGCTCGGGCCTGTCGGTCGCTTTCGCGATCGACGCCAGCGCCAGCAGCGTCTGCAGCCTGAGCGGCGGCAACGTCACGTTCCAGAGCGTCGGCACCTGCGTGGTCAATGCGAACCAGGCCGGCAACGCGAGCTACAACCCGGCGCCGCAGGTGCAGCAGACGTTCACGGTCGGCCAGGGCAGCCAGACGATCAGCTTCACGTCGACCGCGCCGGCTGCGGCCATGGTCGGCGGCGCGTCGTACACGGTCACGGCGACAGCCACGTCGGGCCTGCCGGTCAGCTTCAGCATCGCAGCGGGTTCGAGCAGCGTCTGCGCGATCGCGGGCAGCACCGTGACGTTCCAGGGCGTCGGTTCCTGCGTCGTCAACGCGAACCAGGCCGGCAATGCGAACTACGCGGCGGCGCCGCAGGTGCAGCAGACGTTCGCGGTCGGCCAGGGTAGCCAGACGATCAGCTTCACGTCGACCGCGCCGGCTGCGGCCACGGTCGGCGGCGCGTCGTACACGGTCACGGCGACAGCTACGTCGGGCCTGCCGGTCAGCTTCAGCATCGCGGCGGGTTCGAGCAGCGTCTGCGCGATCGCCGGCAGCACGGTGACGTTCCAGAGTGTCGGCACCTGCGTGATCAACGCGAACCAGGCCGGCAATGCGAACTACGCCGCCGCGCCGCAGGTGCAGCAGACCTTCGCGGTCGGCCAGGGCAGCCAGACCATCAGCTTCAGCTCCACCGCGCCGACGACGGCGACGGTCGGTGGTACGTCGTACACGGTCGCTGCGACAGCCACCTCGGGTCTGCCGGTCAGCTTCAGCATCGCGGCCGGATCGGGCAGCGTCTGCGCGATCGCCGGCAGCAGCGTGACGTTCCAGAGTGTCGGCACCTGCGTGGTCAATGCGAATCAGGCCGGCGATGCGAACTGGAATGCCGCGCCCCAGGCGCAGCAGTCGTTCGCGGTCGGCCAGGGCAGCCAGACGATCAGCTTCACGTCGACCGCGCCGACGACGGCCACGGTCGGAGGTGCGTCGTACACGGTCGCCGCGACGGCGACTTCGGGTCTGCCGGTCAGCTTCAGCATCGCCGCCGGTTCCAGCAGCGTCTGCACGATCGCCGGCAGCACCGTGACGTTCCAGAGTGTCGGCTCCTGCGTCGTCAATGCGAACCAGGCCGGCAAGACGACGGCCGCGGTCGGCGGCACGGCGTATACGGTCAGCGCGACGGCGACTTCGGGCCTGCCGGTCAGCTTCACCATCGCCGCCGGTTCCAGCAGCGTCTGCACGATCGCCGGCAGCACCGTGACGTTCCAGAGTGTCGGCTCCTGCGTCGTCAATGCGAACCAGGCCGGCAACGCCCCGCAGGTGCAGCAGAGCTTCGCGGTCGGCCAGGGCAGCCAGACGATCAGCTTCACCTCGACTGCACCGACGACGGCGACGGTCGGTGGTACGTCGTACACGGTCGCTGCGACGGCGACGTCGGGTCTGCCGGTCAGCTTCACCATCGCCGCCGGTTCGAGCAGCGTCTGCACGATCGCCGGCAGCACCGTGACGTTCCAGAGTGTCGGCTCCTGCGTCGTCAATGCGAACCAGGCCGGCAATGCGAACTACG
>MEFP01000009.1 GCA_001725155.1 Lysobacteraceae bacterium SCN 69-320
CCGGCAGAAGCCGAGGCACGCTACTACGCAGCAATCCGTGAGTCCGCCATGGTGGCGTGACTCACAATCCGGAGCCTCCAGGATTCTCGGGGCGGTTCAGTTCTGCTGTCGTCGGACCTGGACGCTTGCCCTGATCGCGTTCGGCCTGCCGGACCCAGCGCCGTAGCGTCTCCGTTGTACAGCCGAACTTCCCGCTGATCGACTCGATCGCTGCCCACTGCGAATCGTATTCGGACTGGTGTTCCAGCACCATCCGCACCGCCCGCTCCCGTACCTCTGCCGAATACTTGTCTGACTTTCTCATCGCTCTATCCTCTCAAGGGAAAGAGCCTCCGGGAAAGACGGGGCGGTTCACTCTGATGACTTCACACATCGAGGCAACGCGGACGAGCAAGCGCCCTGCCCCGCGACAGGCGAATGTCCGAGTTCGAGTTTTCTGCGGCCGCCTGCTAGCGCGCCGCGCCCTCGACCGGCGTCAGGTCCTCGGGATGCTCGCTGACCGGCGGGCGCAGGTCGTAGCCGTGCTCGTCGTCGCCCGGCACGGCCGGCACCGCCGGCAGGCGCGACGGGGGCGCGATCACGGCGCGCACGGGCCGGCCTTCCGCGTCAATGTGCAGCACGGCGCGGCGTACGCGGCGCAGGCGGTCGCTGACGACGGCGTCGGCGCCGAAATACGCGGCGATGGCCTGTGGCGTGGCGTCGGCCACCGGGCCGCGGCGTTCGACGCCGCGGAAGCGCCAGCGGTTGTAGCTGGTCCAGAGCAGGAACACGACGGCGCAGCCGGTGCCGGCGCGCACGAGAAACACCAGATCGTCCAGGCCGTGCGCCGCATCGTCGATGACGATGAAGCGATAGATCTGGTCCAGTCCGACGCCCCAGGCGACCAGGGTGACCAGCGGCAGCCACAGATGGATCCAGGCCACCCAGGCCAGCGCGGTCAGGGCCGCGTAGAGCCGGCGCTGCAGCGGGTTCTGCTGCTGCGGCAGCGAGATGATCAGTTCGGCGTTCATCGGATTCCCCGGTCGGGACTGACCCAGACGGCGCGCGTGCCGCGCTTCTTGGCCAGGGCCTTCGGCAGCGCGACGACCGAGGTCAACATGCTCAGCAGCCAGTAGGCGATCGGATACCAGACCATCCAGTAGAAATTGCGTCCGACGCCGGGCTCGTAGCGGCGGTCGATGGCCATGCTCAGCGCGAACTGGATCAGGCAGGTCGCGCCGAGGATCACGCCGTGCCACTGCGGCAGCAGGCTCGGCACGGGCCAGCCGGCCGGCAGCGGCAGGACCAGGCCGATCAGCGCGAGCAGCATCAGCGCAGCCATGACGTAGGCCCAGATCAGGCTCAGCAGGTATTCGACGAACACCGGCCACATGCGCCGCGTGCGCCAGCTCGTCAGTAGCGGCCGCGCATAGCGCAGGATGACTTCCACTCCGCCCTGCGCCCAGCGCAGGCGCTGGCGCCAGAGTCCCTTCAAGGTCTCGGGCATGAGGATCCAGCACATCGCGTTGGGCTCATACAGCACCGACCAGTGATCCAGCTGCAGGCGCCAGGTCAGGTCGATGTCCTCGGTGATCATGTCGGTGCTCCAGTAGCCGGCGCGATGCAGCGCGGTCTTGCGGAAGCAGCCGATCACGCCCGAGACGCAGAACACGCGCCCGTAGGCGCGCTGGGCGCGCTTGATCAGGCCGATGATCGAGGAGAACTCGCCGACCTGCAGCTTGCCGAGCAGGGTCGAGCGGTTGCGTATGCGCGGATTGCCGGTGACCGCGCCGATGCGCGGCTTGGTCAGCAGGTGATACATCATCCAGCGCGTCGCGTAGCGGTCGAGCAGCGCGTCGCCGTCGATGCACAGCAGGTATTCGCCGTTGGCCGCGAGCGCGGCCATGCGCAGTCCCATGGACTTGCCCTGGTTGCTGGCGAAGTGGATCACGCGCAGGTTCGGATACTGCTCCAGCAATGCATCGAGCTGCGCGCCGGTGTCGTCGCTCGAACCGTCGTTGACGGCGATGATCTCGGTGTTCGGATAGTCCTGCTCGGCCAGGAAGCGGATGGTCTCGCGGACGTTCTCGCCTTCGTTGTGGCACGGCACGATCAGGCTGACCAGCGGATACGACGGCAGCTCGGGCGGCTGGTCGTGGCGCGGCTCGGTGCGCTCCCAGCGCAGGAAATAGATGATGCCGCCGCTGATCCAGATGTAGGACATCAGCAGCGGATAGAAGAACGCGAAATCCAGCAGCGCGGTGAGCAGATCGGACGGGGCCATGCTTGCCTACTTGCGCCGGTACGGATGTTCGGACGCCGAGATCGCGGCGCGCGTGGTTTCCAGCGCGGGCTCGTCGCGCAGGAAGTCGTCGGGGTAATAGGCCAGATGGCGCACGCCGTGCTGCTGCAGCAGACGCAGGCGCGACGCCAGCCGCGCGGCACCGATCGGCTTGCCGCTGCGCCAGTCGCGCGCCTGCAGCTCGAACACCGTGTGCAGCAGCGTCGTGCGGTCGCGCGCGACGGCTTCGGCCAGCCGCGCGAGCCACGTGTCGGAATCGGCGGCATTCTCGAGCTCGGGCATGGCCATCACTGCCACGAGGTCGTAGCTCGCGGCGAAGCGCGTCAGATCCTGCGCCGTATGCCGTTCGGCGACCGGGTCCAGCACCGGCTCGGCGAACAGGTTGCGCGCGGTCTTGAGGTTCGGCCGCCAGCGCGCGGCGCGGCGGACCAGCTCCGCGGTGAAGCCGATCAGCGCGTCGGTGCGCGCGCGGCCCGGCGCCGGCGCATCGGTCGCCAGACCGTCGTCGTCGCGCAGTACCGCGTCGTCGCCGAACAGCAGGCCGGCCATGTAGCCCGCAGCGGCGAGGTCTTCGTAGACGTCGCCGACGATGCGCCGCGTATCGGCGCAGAACGGATCCAGCCGCGGCGGATCGGTACGGCCGTCGTGGCTCGCCGCGGTGATCGCGAGACGCCGCTGTTGCGCCGCATCCGGCAGCACGAAGCCGAGCACCGGCATCCAGGCGAACACTTCCACGCCGGCGCGCGAGCGCAGCTGCCAGGCCACGCGCGAATACAGATCCGCGCGCATCGGCAGATGCCGGTTCGGGAAATACGCCGCATCGGCAGCGCCGTCGCCGTCGGGATCGGCGAACGCCTGCAGCCACACCTGGTTGACGCCGAGCGCGCGCACGCGTTCGAGCAGCGCGTCGAGGTTGCGCGCCTGCTGCCGCTCGTCGGGGTCGTAGACCGCGTCGAGATCGATCTGCACGCTGCGCAGCGGCCGCGGCTCGCCGCCGTCCTTGCGCAGTTCCGCGGCGAGCATCGCCGCGCTGGGATTGGCGTCGATGAGCAGCCGCGCATAGGCGTCGTCGCCGGCCAGCGACTGCTCCAGGCCGTGCAGACTGAACGCGGCACGCATGCCCAGTTCGGCCGCGATCGCGTCGCTGGCCCGACTGTGCGCGCCATAGGGCCAGACGATAGCGCGCGGCGCGCGGCCGGTCAGGCGGCGGATCTGCTCGGCGCTGCGCGCGAGGTCGGCGCGGATGCGCGCCTGCCACTGCGCCTCGGTTTCATAACCCTGCGCACCGTTCCACTGCCGCGTCGTCACCGCCGGCGACTGGCCGCCCTGCGGATTGGCCGGCACCGAGCGATGCAGGTCGTAGCTGTGCGAGGCGATTTCCACGAGGCCCGAATCGACCAGTTCGCGCAGCTGTGCCGCGCTCAGGAAATCCTCGCGCCGCACGGCTTCGCCGGCGTAGTCGACATTTTCGCCGGGCGGCAGGTCCAGCCAGTGCCCGACCACGGCGACCATGGCCGGATAGCGGTACGCGCGCAGCAGCGGCAGCACGCGCGTGGCGACGCTGGCGAGACCGTCGTCGAAGCTCAGCAGCACCGCGCGTTCGGGCAATACGGCGCCGCCGTCGCGCGCGGCCAGCACCTGCTCCAGGCTGACCGGCACGTAGCCGTGCGCCTTGAGCCATTCGAAATGGTCGACCAGATGCCGCGTGCTGATCGCCGCGCGATCGGCATCGAGCTCGCCGTCGACCGCATCGCGCACGTCGTGGTAGCACAGCACGAACAGCGCCTGCGCCGGCGCGGTCACGAGCAGCGCGACGAAGCCGAGCAAAGCCAGCAGTCGGCGCATCACGGCAATCCTCCCCAGTGCAAGGTCGCGAACAGCTCGCGGCGCGACTCGCGGCGGCCGTCGTAGGACTGGCGGAACCAGCCCAGGCCGTAGCGCAGCGACCAGTTCGGACCGAACTGCCATTCGTGTTCGAGATTCGCGCGCAGCACGCCGCTGCCGCCGTGGCCGCGCTGCCAGTAGTTGCCGGCCCAGACGCTGAAGCGCTGCTGCAGGTTGTTGTCGTAGTGGCGCCAGCTCATCCAGTCGGCGCTGATCCCGGCCAGCGCAATCGCGTCGCGCGACGGATTGAAATAAGGCGCCTCGGTCAGTGAATTGCGCGAAGCGCCGAACTCGCCGCGCAGGTCCAGCTTCAGATGCGGCTGCGTCAGCAGACGCTCGCGCGCGGTCATTGCAGCCGCGTCGCGGCGGTTGCCGTCGCTGAGGTCCAGCCGCGACAGGTTCAGCGCGAGCTCGCCCAGATCGCTGCGCCGCCAGCCGCCGGACAACGCCATGCTGCGCCCGGTGATGCCGTAGTAGCGCGCGCGCAGCGGCGCTTCGAGACTGGCCGTGCTGGCCTGGGCGCCAAACCACCACCGGTCGGCCGGCGTCAGGCGCAGCGCGGCCTCGACGGCTTGGCGATGCGAATAGCCGTCGCCGGGATCGAACCAGGCCACACGTGCATCGAGCGGTCCGCGCGTATAACGCAGGCCCAGTCCGCTGCGGTCGTAGGCGACCTCGCCTTCGGGCACGTCGGCGCGCTGGCGGTGCTGCTGCACGGTGACGCGCCAGAAATCGGCGAACAGCGGCGTGCCGAGCGCGATTTCGCGCGAGCGCTCGCGATTGCCGAACACGCTGGCCGCGCCCTCGCCGTGCCATTCGCCGACATCGAACTGCCAGCCGCGCCAGGCGTCCCAGTCGGCGCGCTGGCGCTGCACCTGCACATGGGTCGGCGCCTCGGCTTCGAGCGCGCGCAGCGCCGGCTCCACGGTTTCGTAATGGCCCAGCGCGCGTTGTACCGCGATCAGGTCCAGGCGCAGAGCAACGTCCTCACGTTCGAGACTCTGCGCGATGCGGTAGCGCGCCAGCGCGCGGCGCGGCCAGCCGCGGCGCAGATACACGGTCGCGAGCTCGCGCTGCAGTTCGGTGCGCGCCGGCGCCTCGGTGATCAGCGCTTCAAGCTGCCGCTGCGCCCCGGTGAGGTCGTCGCCGAACGCGCTGAGCAGCGCCAGGCTCAGCTCCGCCCGGGCGCGGTCGGTGTTCGGCAGCGGCCGCGCGCGGCCCGGCGCACGCGTCCAAGGCGGATTGTGCGCAATGGCCGCATCGAGGGTCCTGCGCGCGGCGGCGAAATCCTCGGCTTCGAGCTGCGCATACATCAGCGACAGCTCCACTTCGGTCTGCTGCGGCTGCGCCTGCAGCGCAGCCCGGTACAGTGCGATCGCCTCGCGCGGCCGGCGCAGCCAGAGCAAGGCGTCGGCCCAGGCCACCTGCACATAGGCCGGCAAGGCCGCGCCGTCGTCGCGCAAGGCGCGCGCGGCGGCATCGGCCTCGGCCATGCGTTCGAGCCGGCGCAGCGCGAGCACGCGATCCTTGCGCGCGCGCAGACGCTGCTCGGTCGCGGCCGCCGGCAGCGCAGCGAGGTTCGCGTCGGCCGCGGCCAGCGCGTCACGCGCCTCGGCCAGGCGGTCGTCCAGACGTTCGGGCGCGTAGTCGGCCCAGCGTATGGCCTGAGCGACGCGGTCGGTGTCCAGGCGTTCGCGCTCGGCCGCAGCGGGCTCGCCCTGTTCCAGCGCAGCCTGCGCGGCGCCGAGGTCGGCCAGCGCCGCGCGCGCGCCGTCGGCGGCTTCGCGCGAGGCCGGCGCCAGCGCCTGCGCGCGCTGGTACAGCGCCAGCGCGTCGGCACTGCGGCCGCTGCGCTGGCGCACATAGGCCGCGGCCAGCAGCAGATCGGCGCTGTCGCCAGTCTCGCGCAGCAGCTCGTCGGCGCGCGTGTTCGCCGCCGCCGTGTCGCCGGCTTCGGCCAGGCTCATGGCCGCGCCGGCCGCTGCGCTACGGCGCACCGGATCGCGGCGCAGGACCTCATCGAACAACGCCGCGGCACGCGCGAACCCGCGCTGGTTGCGCGCCGCGCGCGCGGCCGCTTCGAGCGTGTCCAGCGGCCAGGAACGGCCCGCGTCGCGCTCGAACAATTGCAGGGCATAGGCATCGTCGCCGGCACGCTGGGCCGCGACGATCGCCGCGGCCCGCAGCGCCGCATCGTCAGGCCGCTGCTGCAGCTGCGCGCGCAGTTCGGCCAGACGGTCGTCGGCATGGGTCGGCGCTGCCGGAAAGCCTAGCCCGGCGATGGCCAAGGCAACGGCCGCACTCAGCCGCGAGCAGCCAGAGGCCCGAGCGGTCATCAACGTGAATCCCCCTGTTCCAACGCGGCCGGAACCAGACAGGTCCGGCAGTCGGCGGCGGAGGTTATCGGCGCTTGCACAGCACAGCAAGACGCCCTACTTTGAAATCAGCGAAAATTTTTCACTATTCCAATTTGACAATCGCGGCAGGCGGTGCCCGGCACGAAAAAAGCGGAAAAAAGCGCCGAAAAAACCGCTTTTTCCGCCGATGTCGCCGGCCGCTTCACACCGGGAAACGATTGTCACGTTTTGCCAACGCGTGCGGCCCGGCACGAAAAAACGCGTCGCTGCGCGATGGCGGCGACTTCACGTAGCTGAATGCCGCCAGGCCCAGACCGCGGCGACGGCGTCACGCCGTTCGGCGCGGGAGCGTCGGCCGCCGCGCCGGACGGTCACGCCGTTCGCAGACCGGGCCGGAAGTCTGCGCCCGTCCACCGCAAGGCGGTCATGACGTTGTCCGCGACCTGCCCGATCCCGCGCCGGGGTCCGGTTCGCCGACACGAGAAGCACAGCAGTCCGCGCGCGGCACGACCTCGCGCAAACGGATATCGAACTCGCCGCCCTGCTCGCGGCGCAAAGCCAGAGACAGGCGATGCTCCTGGCCGAGCAACGTTGAAAATAGCTGCCATTTTTCATCATCGGCGATTGCACCGGCAGTCGATGCGACCGTGATCCTCTGGCCGTCGCGGATCGAGAAGCTGTCCAGCGGCAGCTGCAGGCCCAGGCCCAGCGCCTTGATGTAGGCTTCCTTCAAGGTCCACAGCCAGTAGAACCGTGCGTCGTGCTGCGCGGCCGGCAGGGCCTGCAGTGCGCGTTGCTCGTCGGTGGAGAAATACGCCGCGACGAGATCCAGCGGCGCCGGCACGACGATGCGCTCGACGTCCACCCCCGCATCGGCCGTGCGCGTGACCACGCAGGCGACCAGGCCGCGGCCATGCGACAGGTTGAAGCGCAGCGGCAACGCACCGGCCGGCGCGGCGATCTCGGGGCGGCCCTGCGCGTTGTGCCGGAAGCGCCAGTCGGCCGGTGCGACGTCGGCGTAACGCGACAGGGTCGTGCGGCACAGCGCGCGGGTCAGGCGGTATTCGGCACGCAGGGCCGCGGTCGCGAAGCGGGCGCAGGCGGCGCGTTCGTGCGGTTCCAGCACGGCGTCGTAGGCGGCCTGCAGCGACGGTTCGGCGCAGGCGGCGGTCCAGGCGTACCAGACCTCGGCGTCGCGCGGTCCCAGGTTCAACGGCATGGCACGGCAACGAGGCGGCGGCGGCGATTCGGCATGACAGGTTGCTGCGGCGGCGGACCAGGCAGCGATTCTGCCGCAAGCGCCGCGGTCCTGGTCGACCGCATGACCGCACGCCTTGAAACTTCCGCGGGCCGACTGCAGTCTATGCGCCGCCTCTGGCTGCTCCCGACCCTTCGTGCTGCGTATCGCCGTCCGCCTGCTGCTCGCGCTGCTGCTCTGCCTCAACGGGTTCGTTGCGCCCGTGGCGATGGCCACGATGCCGGACGCCGCCGTAGCGGCGACCACGGCTACGGGCGCCGCCGGCACGGCGATGCACTGCCACGGCGACGACAACGACGCGGCACCGTCCGCACCGTCCGACGACGGCAGCCACGATCACGCCAAGCATCCGTCCTGCTGCAAGCCCGGCCACTGCGCCTGTGCCTGCGCCTTCTCGCTGAACCTGTCCGAATCTACCCCTGCCGGCGACGCCAGCCGCGACCGCCGCGAGCAACCGCTGCCGCGCAGCGTGCCGCTGCCGGCCCTGCGCGACGGCGTGCCGTTGCGACCTCCCATCGTCTGAACGGTCACGCGCGATCCGAGCATCGCGCTGAACACCGCGCACCGCGCGGTCCTTCGACTGCAGCGGCCGCGTCGCGGCGCTGCCCTGTACGGATACGACCATGAATCGCTTTTTCCGGCCGCCGCCGCTCGCGGCCGCAATCCCTCGTGTGTTCCGGCGGCCGCCGCTCGCGGCCGTCGTCGCGCTCGCGCTGCTGTCCGGCTGCGTCAGCGTTTCGCGCCGTGACGGTGCCGACAACGTGGAGCAGCTGCTGCAGTCGCGCCTGCCCAGCGCCTTCGCCTGGCGCAGCGACGCCGACGGCAGCGCCGCCATCGACGCGCGCGCGGCCGAACTGCTGGCCGCGCCGCTGAGTGCCGACTCGGCCTTTCGCCTGGCCCAGCTGCGCAGCCCCGACATCACCGCGCGCTATGCCGAGCTCGGCATCGCCCAGGCCGACGTCGTCGCGGCCAGCCGCATCGCCAATCCGACCTTCTCCGGCGCCGCGGCCCGCGACGGCGGTCCGCACAAGATCACCCTCGGCCTGAGCCTGCCACTGGTCGATCTGCTGATGCTGCCGGCGCGCAAGCATCTGGCCGAGGGCGAATACGAGCGCGCCCAGCAGCAGGTGGCCTCGGCGCTGGTCAATCTCGCCGCCGACACGGCCGACGCCTGGTATGCGGCGGCCGGCGCCGACCAGGTCGCGGTGATGCGCGAAGCGGTCGCGGCGGCGGCGGCGGCCTCGGCCGAGCTTGCCGGACGCTTTCATGCAGCCGGCAACATCAGTGCGCTGCAGCTCAAGCTGGAACAGGCCGCGGCAAGCCAGGCGCGCATCGCCGCGACCGCGGCGCGGGCCGAGGCCCAGCGCACGCGTTTCGCGCTGAACACGCGGCTGGGCCTGCGCGGTGCGGAAGCGGCACGCTGGACCTTTGCCCTGCCGCTGGCCGCACCGGTCGCCAGCGAAGACGCGCTGGAACCGCTGCAGGACCTGGCCCGCACGCAGCGCCTGGACCTGGTCGCCGCGCGCCGCGAGGTCGAACTGCTCGACCAGGCGCTGACCCTGGTGCGGCGCTGGCGCCTGCTCGGCACGGTGGAGATCGGCGCCGAACGCGAACGCGAGACCGACGGCAGCGTCCTGCGCGGTCCCACGCTCGCGCTGGCCCTGCCGCTGTTCGATCAGGGCCAGGCCGCGATCGCCCGCGCGCAGGCGCGCCTGGAACAGGGCCGCGCAGCGCTGGCGCGGCTGGAGCTGGACATCGACAACGACGTCGGCCTCGGCGTGGAACGCGTCGCCGCGCTGCGCCGCATTGCCGAGGACTATCGCGCCGCGCTGATTCCGCAGCGCGAAGCGGTCGTCGCGCGCCAGACCGAACGCCTGAACTACATGCTGATCGGCGCGTTCGAGCTGCTGCTGGCCAAGCAGCAGGAATACGACGCGTATCAGGGCTATCTGGAAAGCGTGCGCGACTATTGGCAGGCCCGCGTCGCGCTGGCCCGCGCGATCGGCACGCGCCTGCCCAGCGACGCGCAGCCGCCGCAGCCGGTGCTCGATCTCGGCGCGGTGCTCGGGCCGTCCGCGCCGGACGGCGGCCACGACGCGCACCCGGGTCATGGGGGCGCGGCGTCGGGCGATCAGGAAAACGCTCGCGGCGGCCACGACATGTCCGGCCATGACATGTCCGGCCACGACATGCCGAACCCGGACAAGGCCCGTCGCGACGCCGCCGGAAAAGCCAGGGCCGACGACCACGCCGACCACGGCAATACGAGCCAGGGCCAGGACGACAGCGGCAACGCGCATCAGGGCCATGCCGGTCACGGCAAGACCCACAAGACGGGCGACGACGACACGCACGAACACGACCACGGCGGCCACGACACGACGAACGGCGACGGCCCGCAGCAGGAGAAACAGCCATGACCACACGACGCGAACTGCTGCAATGGATGGGCGTCGGCGGCGCCGGACTGATCGCCGCCGCGCAGGCCGCGCGCGCGCAGTCAGCCGCCGGTGCGGCGCCCGCATCCGCGCCGACACCGCCCCGGCGCAACGCGCAGGGCTATGTGCCGGTGCAGACCCTGAACGGCTGGACCCTGCCGCATCGCCTGCACGGCGGGATCAAGGAATTCCATCTCGTCGCCGAGGAGGTCGACCACGAATTCGCGCCGGGCTGCCGCGCGAAATGCTGGGGCTACAACGGCACCACGCCGGGGCCGACGATCGAGGCCGTCGAGGGCGACCGCGTGCGCCTGTTCGTGACCAACCGGCTCAACGAGGCGACCACGGTGCACTGGCACGGCATCGACCTGCCCAACGGCATGGACGGCATCGCCGGCCTGAACCAGCCGCGCATCGAGCCCGGCGAGACCTATGTCTATGAGTTCACCTTGCGCCAGCACGGCACCCACATGTATCACCCGCACGCCGACGAAATGACGCAGATGGCGTTCGGCATGATGGGGCTGTTCATCATCCATCCGCGCGCCGGCGAAGAAGTACCGATCGACCGCGACTACGCCTTCCTGCTGCACAACTGGGCGCTGCATCCGGGCACGTATCGGCCGGATCCCTCGGTGATGCAGGCCTTCGACCTGTGGACCTTCAACTCCCGCGTGTTCCCGGCCATCGACCCGCTGGTCATGCGCACCGGCGAGCGGCTGCGCATGCGCATCGGCAACCTGTCGATGTGGAACCATCCGATCCACATGCACAGCAATCCGTTCTGGGTCACCGGCTCGGACGCGGGCCGCTGGCCGCAGTCGCAGTGGCGGCGCGAGGTCACCGAGATCGTCGGCGTCGGCCAGATGCGCGATCTGGAATTCGTCGCGACCGAACCCGGCGACTGGGCCCTGCACTGCCACATGGCCCATCACACCATGGGCCCGATGGGTCATGAGATCCCGAACCCGACCGGCGTGGACCAGCGCGGCGTGGAGGAGAAGATCCGCGCGCTGCTGCCCGGCTACATGGCCATGGGCCGCGACGGCATGTCCGAGCACAGCAGCCACGTGGCCATGGGCATGCGCGGTCCCGAGAACACCTTGCCGATGATGGCCGGCGAAGGCCAGTTCGGGCCGATCGAGATGGGCGGCATGTTCACCGTGGTCAAGGTGCGTGACGACCAGCCTCCGGGCGACTACCGCGATCCGGGCTGGTACCGCTATCCCGAGGGCAGCGTCGCGCGCCGCGTCAGCCGCGACCCGCAGTTCGGCCAGCCGCAGCGGCGCAGGCCCTACCCGGCGCTGCCCTTGCCGGCGCAGGACGCGCCGGCGATGCCGGACAGCGCCGCGCCGCATCACCACGGCGGCTGATCGCGCGCGTCTGCGTGCCGCGGCGGCGATGGCCGTCGCGGCGCCGGCGGGCCGTCCTGCGGCCGCGCCCGCTGCACGAACCGGTGCCTCACGCGCCGAGGTGCAGGATTTCGCTACCATCGAGCGGCGGCGCGCGCAGACGGCGCGCCGGCGTCTCGGCAGCCGCAGCGGCTGCGCCGTTCCAGCCCGGCTGGCTGGCGATGGAATGCAGGACGAGTCCATGGCAGCGCGCGACGCCGGAACCCACTGGCTGGCCAATCTTGCGATACGCAACAAGCTTGCGCTGGCCTTCGCCGGCGTGCTGCTGACCCTGGTCGGCGCCGGTGCCGGCATCTTCGTCACGCTCGGCAATCAGGCCCGCGCCCGCGCGGCCCAGCAGCAGGCCGTGACCATCATCGACGCGGTGCAGGACACGCGCAATGCGATGCACCGCGTCGAGACCGCGATCTACGACCGGCTCGCCGACAGCCCCGGCGCCGACGCCGCCCTGACGAGCGCCCGCAGCGCGCTGGATGCCGGCTTTTCCACCTTGCTCGCGCGTACCGGCGCCGACACCACGCTCGGCGGGCGCGCGGTGCAGGCCGAACAGCGACTGCGCGACTGGTCCGCGCGGGCGATCGAGCCGCTGCTGGCCGAACTCGCCAAGGTCACCGGCGGCCCTTCGCGCATGGCCGACCTGCATGCGCTGACCCAGCGCTTCGGCGAGCTCGACCGGCGCGAAGGCCAGCCGCTGCTGCAGCTGCTGGCCGACATCGACGCTGCGGCTCACGCGAACCTGCAGGCGCGCACCGGCGAACTGGAAGATGCCGCCGGCGTGACCGAGACCACGGTGCTGGCCATGCTCGCACTCGGCATCGCGGTCGTGATCCTCGCGCTGTGGCTGGCCGGCCGCCTGATCGTCGCACCGATACGCGAACTCACCGATCTGATGACGCGGCTGGCCGAGCACGACCACGACGTCATCGTGCCGCAGCAGCAGCGCCGCGACGAGGTCGGCGCCATGGCGCGCGCGCTGGACGTGTTCAAGCAGGCTGCGATAACGACCTACTGGCAGAACTGGAACAAGACCGCGATCGGCGAGATCGGTGCGAGCCTGCAGCGCTGCAGCGCAGTCGAGGAATTCGCCGACACGCTCTGCACCGAGCTCGCGCGGCGCCTGGGCGCCGGTGTCGCGGTGTTCTTCCGCTACGACGAGGAAACCCGGCTGCTGCAGCGCGCCGGCGGCTATGGCTTCCGCGAACGCCGTCACCTGGAGACGCGCTACGCGCTCGGCGAGGGACTGACCGGTCAGTGCGCGCGCGAACGCCGCGGCATCGTGCTGTCGCCGGTGCCCGAGGACTACGTGCGCATCCATTCGGCCAGCGGCGAGGCCGCGCCGCGCAGCGTCACGGCGCTGCCGCTGCTGCTGCAGCAACGCCTGCTCGGCGTCGTGGAGCTGGCAGCGTTCACGCCGTTCACGGCGCAGCAGCAGCAACTGCTCGACGAACTGCTGCCGATCGCCGCGCTGAGCTTCGACAACCTGAGTCGCGCGCTGCATACCCAGGACCTGCTGCAGCGCAGCCAGGCCCAGGCGCAGGAGCTGCAGGCTTCCGAGGAGACCTTGCGCGTGCAGCGCGAGGAGCTGCGCAGCACCAACGACGACCTGTCGGCCAAGACCGTCGAGCTGGAAGAACAGCAGCAGCGTCTGCAGGCCTCGGAGGAAGAGCTGCGCGTGCAGGCCGAGGAACTGCAGGCCTCCAACGAGGAGCTGCGCCAGAAGACCGAGACCCTGAACGAACAGAAGGACGTGCTGCAGGGCCTGCAGCGCGAGGCCGAACACAAGGCGCAGGAACTGGCCCGCGCGAGCCAGTACAAATCCGACTTCCTGGCCAACATGTCGCACGAGCTGCGCACGCCGCTCAACAGCATGCTGATCCTCTCGCGCAGCCTGGCCGACAACGACGATGGCCGCCTGGCGCCCGACCAGGTCGAATCCGCGCGCGTGATCTTCGACGCCGGCAGCAACCTGCTGCGCCTGATCAACGACATCCTCGACCTGTCCAAGATCGAGGCCGGCAAGATGGACGTGCTGATCGAGCCGATCGCGCTGGCCGCGGTCGCGCAGAACGTTCTGCGCACCTACCGGCCGCTGGCGCGCGAGAAGGAACTGAAGTTCAGCGTCGACGTCGATGCGGCCCTGCCTGAGCAGGTGCTCGGCGACGCGCCCAAGCTCGACCAGATCGTCGGCAACCTCGTCGGCAACGCGATCAAGTTCACGCGCGAAGGCGAGGTCCGCGTCGCATTTGCACCGTGCCCGGCCGATGCCGCCGGCAGCCTGCAGCGGCCGGCGGCGGAGCTGTTCGCCGTCGTCGTCAGCGACACCGGCATCGGCATACCGGCGCACAAGCTCGCGGCGATCTTCGGCGTGTTCGAGCAGCTCGACGCGAGCACGTCGCGCCAGTTCGGCGGCAGCGGTCTCGGGCTGTCGATCGCGCGGCGTCTGGCCCAGCTGCTCGGCGGCGACATCCTCGCGCAGAGCGTGGAGGGCCGCGGCAGCCGCTTCACCGTGCTGCTGCCGCGCGAAGCGCGCGCGCGCAGCGCCGCGGAAACCGCAGCCGTACCGCTGCTCGCGACGCCGGCCGCCGCGGTGGCGGCCTTCGCGGCCGCGCCCATCGCAGCCGGCGACGCCGTCGCACTGCCGCGCGGTACGCCGGCGCCGTGGATCGACGACGACCGCACTGCCTTGCGCGCCGGCGACACGGTGATCCTGACCATCGAGGACGATCCGCTGTTCGCCCGCGTGCTGGTCGAACAGATCCGCGCCAAGGGCTTCCGCGCGCTGGCTGCCGGGGACGGCGAAAGCGGCCTGGCACTGGCCGCCGAGTTCCGTCCCAACGGCATCCTGCTCGACGTGCTGCTGCCGGGCATGGACGGCTGGGCGGTCATGCGCCGCCTGCGCGCCAATCCGAGCACCCAGGACATACCGGTGCATTTCATTTCCGGCGTCGACGAATCGGCGCGCGGCCGCGAGCTCGGCGCGGTCGGCTTCCTGACCAAGCCGGCGCCGCGCGAGGCGCTGCTCGACGCCTTCGACCGCCTGCTCGCCAACGACCAGGGCCGCCTGCGCCACGTGCTCGTCATCGACGACGACATGGATTCCTTCCTCGTCGTGCAGAACATGCTGGCCTCGGCCGCGGTGCAGGTCGACAACGCCGTCAACGGCCGCGACGGCCTCGACGCTCTGCGCGAACGCCATTTCGACTGCCTCGTGCTCGACCTGCAGCTGCCCGACATGTCGGGCTTCGACTTTCTCGACCAGTACGCCAAGCTCGACGGCACGCCGCCGGTCGTGATCCATTCGGCGCGCGACCTGTCCAGCGACGAGAGCCTGCGCCTGCGCCAGTTCACCGACAGCATCGTGATCAAGGGCGCGCGCTCGCCGCAGCGCCTGCTCGACGAGGTGCGCCTGTTCCTGCACAGCATCCGCAAACCCGGCGACCACGCCGTCGCGCGCGAGCTCGACAGCAGTCTGAACGGCCGCAGCGTGCTCGTCGTCGACGACGACATGCGCAACATCTTCGCGCTGTCCAAGACCCTGCGCGCGAAGGGCCTCAACGTGCTGATGGCGCAGGACGGCATGAAGGCGCTGCGTCAGCTCGACGACAACCCGCACATCCAGCTCGTGCTGATGGACATCATGATGCCGGGCATGGACGGCTACGAGACCATCCGCGAGATCCGCAAGCGGCCCGCGCAGGCGCGCCTGCCGATCATCGCGATCACCGCCAAGGCCATGCGCGGCGACCGCGACCGCTGCCTGGAAGCCGGCGCCAACGACTACCTGTCCAAGCCGCTGGACATCGACAAGCTGCTGTCGATGATGCGCGTCTGGCTGCAGCGATGAGCCGGCGCGGCCCGGGTGCGTGGCGAGCGGGTCCGGTTCCTCGTGCCGCGGAGACGCCCTGATGGCGCGCCCCGAGGTCGAAGACGTCGAACTCGACCTGTTCGTGCGCGCGCTGAAGCTGCGCCACGGCTACGACTTCGGCGAATACGCGCGCGCCTCGTTCCGGCGCCGCGTGCAGTCGCTGCTGCAGAGCACGAACAGCGCGACGATCGGCGAGCTGACCGCGCGCGTGCTGCGCGACGACGCATTGCTGCCGGTGGTCATCGCCGGTCTTTCGGTGCCGGTGTCGGAAATGTTTCGCGACCCGCCGGTGTTCCGCAAGCTGCGCGACGAGGTGCTGCCGCTGCTGGCCTCGTATCCGCGCATCAACATCTGGCAGGCCGGCTGCGCGTTCGGCCAGGAAGTCTATTCGCTGGCCATCCTGCTCGAAGAAGCCGGCCTGTACGACCGCAGCCAGATCTATGCGACCGATTTCAGCGACGCGGCGATCGCGCGGGCGCAGGAAGGCATCTTTCCGGCGCGCGAGGCGCGGCTGTATTCGGAGAATTATCTGGCCGCCGGCGGACAGCATTCGCTGGCCGACTATTACCACGCCCGCTACGAGCTCATCACGATCGACGCGCGCCTGCGCCGCAACGTGACCTTCGCCAACCACAACCTCGTCTGCGACGGCGTGTTCTGCGAGGCGCACCTGATCCTCTGTCGCAACGTGCTGATCTATTTCACCGACCCGCTGCAGAACCACGTGCTGGAGCTGTTTCGCGACAGCCTCGTGCGGCGCGGCTTCCTGTGCCTGGGCACGCGCGAGAACATTTCGTTCGCGCGCGCCGCGCAGGATTTCCGCGCGATCGACCCGCGTCTGCGCATCTTCCAGCTGGAACGCCTGCCGGCGTAGCGAGCCGGCGGCGGCAGGCGCGTTGCGTCGCGGCGGCGCAGGCCGGGCCAGCGCCTCGCCGCTGCCGCTTCAGCCGCCTCGATCGCTCGCCGTGGTCACGGCGCCTGGAAGCCGTGCGCGAAAATGCGATCGCCGGCTGCGGCCCAGCTGCCCACCGCGGGCCAGTATTCCTCGGCGCTGTTCAAAGCGATCGTGCCGCTGGTGCGCCGCCCCGCCGCGGCGAGCACGCGGCCGGAGGCCAGCAGCACGGCGGTATGACTGTAGCGACCGGTGATCAGTGGGCCGGTGCTGCTCCAGAGGCCTGACACCGGGTCGTAGAGCTGCGCCGAACTGCCGCCGCTGCCGCCGGCAGCGAGCACGCGGCCCGACGCCAGCAGGGTCGTGGTATGCGTGGCCATGGCGCCGGTCAGCGCGCCGGTGGCGCTCCAGGTGGCCGTCGCCGGATCGAAGATCTCGCAACTCGCCAAGGTGCCGACGTTGGCACCGCCCACGGCGAGCACGCGGCCGTCGGCCAGCAGGATTGCGCTGTGGCTGTAGCGCGCGCCGGCGAGCGAGCCGGCCGGAGACCAGGCCTCGAGCAGCGGATCGTAGAGCTCGGCCGCGGCCAGCGGTGCACTGCCGTAGCCGCCGGCGACGAGCACCTTGCCCGAGGCCAGTCGCGTCGCGCTGTGGGTCGAGCGCGCCGTCGTCAGCGTACCGGCGCTGCTCCAGGTGCCCGTGGCCGGATCGTACAGCTCGGCACTGGCCCGGGCGCTGCCGTTGTAGCCGCCGACCACGAGCACGCGGCCGCTGGCGAGCACGGTCGCCGTGTGATCGTAGCGCGCGGTCGTCAGCGCGCCGGTCGGGCTCCAGCTGCCCGTGGCCGGGTCATACAGTTCGGCGCTGGCCAGTGCCGTGCCGGCGGCGTTGGCGCCGCCGACGATGAGCACGCGTCCCGAGGCGAGCGTAGCCGCGGCGGCCGCGCTGCGCGCGGTGGCGAGCGAACCGGTCGCGCTCCAGTTGCCGGTGGCCGGGTCGTACAGTTCGGCGCTCGCCAGGGTGCCCAGCGTTTCGTGAAAGCCGCCGGCGACGAGCACTCGGCCGTCGGGCAACAGGCCGGCGACAGGCTGTATGCGCGCGCTCAGCAACGGCTGGGCCGGCAGTTCGGCGGCGGCCAGCGGCAGGCTCGGCGCCGCGGCCGCAGCGAACAGTCCGCCGCACAGGAGGCCGACGACGCGGCTGCGCCAGCCGGCACGCGCGCCGCGGGCCGCAGAAGACGAAACGATGAGATTCATGACGGACTCCCCTGGTCTCGACGGACCGGAACGGCTGCCGGCGGATTGTGCCTGTCCTGCCCGCTTCGTCGCGACGTCGACGGCATCCATGCGGTTCCGGCGTCCCGGTGTTCCCTCGGCGAGCAGAAATGCAGGGTGCATCGCTGCTCCTGCGGAAGGGATCGCAGGTGCGGCGGCAGCCCGTCCGTCGCCCTCCGGCCCGGCGGGCGTTCTCGGCAGTCGGAAGCGACGGTTCCGAGCGGCGGCCTTCACGCTCATGAGACGGAGATGTTCCACGCCGTCGCGGCGGCAGATACGCATCCGCATGACGCCCCCGGCCTTCGCGGCAACGGATCTGAAACGACCAGCGCAGAAACGACAGCACGCCGATCAGGCCGGAAAACGCCGGCCAATCACCGCCGCGGACGTGCGGATTTCGGGTAGTGTCGTGGCTCCACGACCCTGCCGCACCCGTGAACGATCAGCGACACGCCACGTCGAAACTGCCGTGCAGGCGCAGCACGATCGCGCCGTCGCGATTCCTGCGCCCTGCCGCCCGCTCGCCAGGCGGTCTGCGCGCTCGCCGGCTGCGACACGGGCTGTAGCGATGCGCCGCCGCCCTGCTCTCGTCGTCGCGGGCTGTTCGGCCGGCGGTCTGCGCGCGCTGCATACGCTGCTTGGCGGCCTCGCGCCGGATTTTCCGCTGCCACTCGTCGCGGTCTGCCATACCGGCTCGGATGACGTCAGCCTGCTCTGCGAGCTGCTCGCGCGCAGCAGCGCGCTGCCGGTGCGCGAAGCGACCGAACGCACGCAGCCGCAGCCGGGCCGGGTCTACATCGCGCCGTCGGGCTATCACCTGCTGCTCGGCGAAGACGGCCGCTTCGCGCTGTCGGTGGATCCGCGCGTGGGTTTCGCGCGACCGTCGATCGACGTGCTGTTCGAATCGGCTGCAGTCGCGCGCGGCGACCGCGTCGTCGGCATCGTCATGACCGGAGCGAACAGCGACGGCGCGCAGGGACTGGAGCGCATCCGCGCGCGCGGCGGCCTGGCCATCGTGCAGGACCCGGCCGACGCCGAAGTCGACCTCATGCCGGCCGCCGCGCTGGCCCAGGCCGGCGCCGACCATTGCCTGCCGCTGGTCGAGATCGCGCCGCTGCTGAACCGGCTCGCGCGCTAGTGCCGGCATCGCGGCCGAGGTATGCGCCGGTTCGATGCGCCGCTCGCGAAAACGGCAACGCGCAGCCCGACCAACGTTCGCCGATACGCCCGGCGCCTGCGGAAACGTTGAATTTTCCAGTTGATGTTCAATCCGCCGGTATTCTTCGCTGCAGCAGTCGACAGGTTCCGGCGGCGACTTTCCGGCAGCACGGTTTCCTTGCGATACCGACCTGAACGTCATCCGCGCGGCGGCCCGAAACGTCCGGCAACGAAAAAAAACCGCACAGAATGCAGCGTCTGCCCGTAAAAGTTGCCGCCGGTTGAAAACCTTTCCGCACCGCCGGGCCGGAAACGCAGCCGTTCCGCCAGGTACGGTCATGGCATGCAACCTGCTGCCGGGGACCGGTAGGTTCCTTGGAAAACGGTTCCGCTCATGCTCGCCCATCTCAGTTTCCGCATCTGTCCTCAACTCCACGACGGCACCTGGAGCATCCACGCCGGCAACCAGTTGCTCGCAACCCACACCAGCTGCTCCGACGCAATCGACTCCGCCCTCGACATGGCCGAAACCGGCTGGCGCGACAACGGCATCAGCACCGACGTCGCGCTCGTCGATCCCGAAGGCGAAGTCTGCCTCTGGTGCGCCTACGGCGTCCGGCTGCATTGAATTCCCGCGCCGGACACCTGCCCGGCACGACCTCCAAGCCGTGCCGTGCAGGCCGCTGCGTACAGCGCGCGACCGCGTTCCAGTGCCGTGCCCCCGCCTATTCCAGCGGCCGCAGCTTCGGCACCGGTGGCGCATCCAGCGGCAGCGGCTCGTTGGGTCTTGGCCTGTGCCCCTTGCGCGGTTCCAGCGGATCGGCGAGATGCCCAGGCTCGACATTCTCGTCGTCGCGTTCGGGCGTGGACTGCACCCGCGGCGCATAAACCGCCTCCACCAGCGATGCCGCAAGCGCTTGGAGCTGCGCATCCGGCTGGTATGGCAGGCCGCTGCCGGCATCGTCGCCGCGGTTCATCAGATGAACCCGCCGAACAGCAGCACGGCGACGACGACGATGACCACGAGTACGCCGCCGCCGGGCGCGTAACCCCAGCTGCGGCTGTAGGGCCAGGTCGGCAGCGCGCCGATCAGCAGCAGGACCAGAACGATCAGCAACAGGGTCGACAAGGTCATGATTGCTCTCCTGGCAGGCTGGATTGAGGGAGCGGCCGCGCCGTGCACCGCCGCGGTACATCCCATGGTCTATGGTTGTCGTCGATCAGCGCTTGTCGTCACGTCCGGACCAGTACGCGTTCCATTCGTCGCGCGAGATCATGCCGTCGCCGTCGCGGTCCAGACGGCTGAAGTCGATGCTCGCGTCCTTGCCGGCGCCGAGTTCGTCCTTGCTGAGCTTGCCGTCCTTGCTGGTGTCGAGCTGTTCGAAGGATTTCATCGCGGTATCCGCCTGCCGTTCCTCGGCCAGCGGGTCCAGCGGCTTGGGCGCCGGCGCGATGCGGCGCTCGGGATCCTGCTGAGCGCGGGCGGAATCGACCGGCTGCGGACGTTCGCCCTGCAGCGCGGACTGGGGCGACTGCGCCGCCGCCGTGCCGGCGAGCAGCGCGATGACGATGGCGAGAGTTCGGCGTTGCATGCGGACCTCCGTCGGGTCGGCCGAGACTGCAACCAGCCACGCAGAAACCATGCCGACGCCGGGTCCGGGATCGCCTCGCGCGCGCGGTGCGAAAGGCCGAGGCATGCAGCGGGCCGGCAGGCCATCGCGCCGCGAGACACGCGCAGACCGCACCGGACGAGCCCGCCGCCGCGCCGCGCAGCCTGCATGCCGCGTGGCGGACATCGGTCGAACTGCACGAAAACGCGACGGATGCGTCCGTACTGAGCACCCGCAGCGAACTGGCACCGCTCTTGCGTCGCTGCCGCAACCGTCCTGCAAGGAGCGACATCATGCCCCGCAAGCCATCGGCTCCGCGTCCGGCCGCGAGCGACGCCGAGCAGACCGTGCAGCGCCAGCGCCGGATACAGGACGACGTCGCGCGCAGCGAGCAGTCCTCATCCGCCGCCGACGGCAACGGCAAGCGCAACGGCGGCCACGACGGCAACGGCAGCGCCAGGCCTGGCGCCGTACAGGCCGGCGCGCGCATGCAGCCGGAGAACCCGTTGCCGCAGCAGCATCTGCGCAAGCCCGGCAATGAGCACGAACTCGATCCGCTGCCGCGCTTTCTCGCACCCGACTATGTCGGCAGCGACAAGCTCAAGGATTTCGTCGCGATCGTGACCGGCGGCGATTCGGGCATAGGCCGTGCCGTCGCCGTGCTGTTCGCGCGCGAAGGCGCCGACGTCGCCGTGCTGCATCTGAACGAGCACGAGGATGCCGAAGTCACGCGCCGGCATGTCGAGCTCGAAGGCCGGCGCTGCCTCGTCATCGCCGGCGACGTGCGCGATGCGCAGTTCTGCGAAGACGCCGTGCGGCGCACCGTCGAGGCGTTCGGCCGGCTCGACGTGCTCGTCAACAACGCGGCCTTCCAGCAGCACTGCGAAACCCTCGAAGCGCTCAGCGAGACGCATCTGCAGGAAACCCTGCAGACCAACATCGCCGGCTATTTCCACATGGCGCGCGCGGCACTGCCGCATCTGCGCAATGGTGCCGCGATCATCAACACCGGTTCGGAGACCGGCCTGTTCGGCAGCAAGGAACTGCTCGACTACGCCGCGACCAAGGGCGCGATCCACGCGTTCACCTTGTCGCTGGCGAGCAACCTGGCCGAGCGCGGCATACGCGTGAACGCGGTCGCGCCGGGCCCGGTGTGGACGCCGCTGAACCCGGCCGACCGCAGCGGCGAGGACGTCGCGAAGTTCGGCGCCGACAGCGCGATGAAGCGGCCGGCCCAGCCCGAAGAGCTGTCGCCGGCTTACGTGTTTCTCGCCTCGCCGGTCTGCTCCAGCTATGTCAGCGGCGCGATCCTGCCGGTCATGGGCGGCCCGCGCGGCTAGGCGCGGGCGATTCTTTCATTTGCAGCCACGAAGGAGACAGCCATGCCACGCGGCGACAAATCCGCCTATTCAGGCAAACAGAAACGCAAGGCCGAACATATCGAGGAAGGCTACGAGGCGCGCGGCGTCGGCAAGAAAGAAGCGGAGCGGCGTGCCTGGGCCACGGTCAACAAGCAGGACGGCGGTGCGCGTCCCGGCCCCAAGGCCAAGCATCCGCAACGCGCCGCGACGAAAAAGGCCGCCGCGAAGAAGACGGCGCGCCGCGGCGCAGCCCAGCGTGCGAGCCCGCGCAAGTCGACGGCAAGCCGAAGCGCGGCGGTGAAGAAAACCGCGACCCGGCGGCCGGCGGCGCGCATGGCGGCGACGAAACGCGCGGCGGCGCGCAAGCCGGCGAAACGGCGCATTGCGGCCGGAACGGGCACGGCACGCAAGCCCGCAGCCCGGAAGAGCGCGGCCAGGAAATCCGCGGCGAAGAAAACCGCAGTTCGCAGGACCGCGACAGGCAAGTCCGCGACGAAGAAGGCGCCGGCGCGCAAGGCCGCAGCGAGCAAGCGGGCGACCGGCCGCAAGACCGCGGCTGGGCGCAAGCGCGCCTGAGGGTCGGCATCCGGCGCCCGGTACGGCAGCGGGCCGGGACCGGCTGGCCGCAAGCCATGGCCGCGCGGCGAACCGCCGCTGTGCCGCACCGGCGATCGCGCGCCGCTTCTGTGCGGCCGTCGTTCATGCGCAGCGCCGTTCCGCAGTAGACTGCCGGCCTTTCGGCGGGCGGGAAATCCATGAACTCTGCGGCGCTGGGCAAGGTCGACGACGCGCGCATCGGCATTGTCGGCCTGGGCTATGTCGGACTGCCGCTGGCCGTGGAGTTCGGCCGCCAGCTGCCGACCCTGGGTTTCGACATCGCCGACGCGCGCATCCGTGCGCTGAGCGCCGGTCATGACCACACGCGCGAGGTGGCGCCGGCACAGCTGGCCGCCGCGACGCACCTGCGCTACAGCGCCGATCCGGCCGCGCTGCGCGACTGCAACGTATTCATCGTGACGGTGCCGACACCGATAGACCCGGCCAAGCGGCCGGACTTCGCGCCGCTGCTGGCCGCCAGCCGCAGCGTCGGCCGCGCGATCGCGCGCGGCGCCGTGGTGGTGTTCGAATCCACGGTGTATCCGGGCGCGACCGAGGAAGTCTGCGTGCCGGTGCTCGAACGCGAATCGGGCCTGGTCTGCAACGTCGATTTCTTCGTCGGCTACAGCCCCGAGCGCATCAATCCCGGCGACCAGGCGCACCGCCTGCCGGACATCGTCAAGGTCACCTCGGGCTCGACGCCGGCCGCGGCCGAGTTCGTCGACGCGCTGTACCGGCGCATCGTCCGCGCCGGCACGCACAAGGCGTCGAGCATCCGCGTGGCCGAGGCGGCCAAGGTCATCGAGAACACCCAGCGCGACGTCAACATCGCGCTGATCAACGAACTCGCGCAGATCTTCGCGCGGCTGGACATCGACACGGCCGAAGTGCTCGAAGCCGCCGGCACGAAATGGAATTTCCTGCCGTTCCGGCCGGGGCTCGTCGGCGGCCACTGCATCGGCGTGGACCCGTACTACCTGACCCACAAGGCGCAGGAGATCGGCTATCACCCGGACGTGATCCTGGCCGGCCGGCGCATCAACGACGGCATGGGCGCCTACGTCGCGCAGCGCCTCGTGCGCCTGATGACGCGCCGGCGCATCCCGCTGGTGGACGCGCGCGTGCTCGTGCTCGGCCTCGCGTTCAAGGAGAACTGCCCGGACCTGCGCAACACGCGCGTCGTCGACGTCATCGCCGAACTGCGCGACTACGGCATGCAGGTCGACGTGCACGACCCCTGGTGCGATCCGCACGAGGCCAGCGCCGAATACGGCCTGGAGCTGCTGGCCGCGCTGCCGCAGAACCATTACGACGCGATCGTGCTGGCCGTCGCACACCGCGAATTCAAGGCGCTGGGCGCCGCGCGCGTCCGCGCCGCCGGCAAGGCCGGCGCCGTGCTGTTCGATGTGAAGAACCTATTCGCGCGCGACGAGGTCGACGAACGCCTCTGAGCGCCGCGACTCCCGGCGCAACGGCTATCATGCAAGCCTGACCGCCGGCGCCGACTCGGCGCGAAAGCGCGGACGGACCGGCGTTTCCCGCCATGCTTCAGGGAGTTTTCCGCATGCGAATCCTGATTACCGGCGCAGCCGGCTTCATCGGCGCCGCACTGGCCCACCGCCTGCTCGACCGCGGCGACGAGGTGTTCGGCTACGACAACCTCAACGATTACTACGACGTGCGCCTCAAGCACGCGCGCCTGGACCGGCTGCTCAAGCGCGACGGCTTCCGCTTCGTCCGCGGTGCGCTGGAGGATCGCCCCACCCTCGAAGCGGCGTTCGACGATTTCGGGCCGCAGCGCGTCGTCAATCTCGCCGCCCAGGCCGGCGTGCGCTATTCGCTGGAGAACCCGCGCGCCTACATCGACGCGAACGTCGTCGGCTTCCTGAACGTCCTCGAGGCCTGCCGCCATCGCGACATCGAACATCTGGTCTACGCCTCGTCGAGTTCGGTCTACGGCGCCAACCGCAAGCTGCCGTTCGCGGTCGAGGACAGCGTCGACCATCCGGTCAGCCTCTACGCCGCGAGCAAGAAGACCAACGAGCTCATGGCGCACACCTACAGCCATCTGTTCCGGCTGCCGACCACGGGCCTGCGCTTCTTCACCGTCTACGGCCCCTGGGGCCGGCCCGACATGGCGCTGTTCCTGTTCACGCGCAAGATCCTCGCCGGCGAACCGATCGACGTGTTCAATTACGGCAAGCACACGCGCGACTTCACCTATGTCGAGGACATCGTCGAAGGCGTGATCCGCACCCTGGACCGCGTGCCGGGCCCCGATCCCGCCTTCGATCCGCTGCAGCCGACGCCGGCCAGCAGCCAGGCGCCCTACCGCCTGTACAACATCGGCAATCACCGTCCGGTGCAGCTGTCGCGCTATATCGAGCTGATCGAGCAGGCCATCGGCAAGACCGCCGAGAAACGCCTGCTGCCGCTGCAGCCCGGCGACGTGCCCGATACGGCGGCCGACGTCAGCGCGCTGATGCGCGATACCGGCTACAGCCCGGATACGCCGGTGGAAGTCGGCGTCGGGCGCTTCGTGGCCTGGTATCGCGAGTTCTATCAGGTCTGAGCAGCCGGCACGCCCGCACCTTGCCGCCGGACGGGTTGCTGGCCGGGGCGGACCGGGGCGGTGCTGCCGGTGCAGGCGGAGCGGAGCCCCGTCCGTCCCCTGTCCTCCCCGTGAAGGGGTGGGCATGGGTGCAGATGGGGTTTCAGCCTTATAGTTAGCGATTCGTCGCCCGCGTTTCGCCCCGAACACGCCTGCGACCGGCCCCGACTCGCCCCGAATGCGCCTGCCGCGTCCGGTGCAATGGGGGCCCGATTCGTCTCCCGGAGCCAACCATGTGTGGAATCGTAGGTGCCGTCGCCGACCGCGAAGTCGGTCCCATCCTGATCGCCGGGCTGCAAGCCCTCGAATATCGCGGCTATGACTCGGCCGGCGTGGCCGTGCTGCAGGGCTCGGCGCTGGAACGCCGGCGCACCCAGGGCAAGGTGCGCGAGCTCGAACAGCTGCTGGCCGCCGAACCCGCGCCGGCGCGCATCGGCATCGCGCACACGCGCTGGGCCACCCACGGCGTGCCGAGCACGCGCAACGCGCATCCGCACGTGTCCTCCGATCAGGTCTCGGTCGTGCACAACGGCATCATCGAGAACCACGAGGCGCTGCGCCGCGAACTGCAGGAACAGGGCTACACGTTCAGTTCCGAGACCGACACCGAAGTCATCGCCCACCTGATCGACGCGCTGCAGCGCGAAGGCCAGGACCTCGTGCAGGCGGTCGTGCGCGCGACCCAGCGCCTGCACGGCGCCTATGCGATCGCCGTGCTGTCGGCACGCGAACCCGACCGTATCGTCGGCGCGCGGCGCGGCAGTCCGCTCGTCGTCGGCGTCGGCCTCGGCGAGCATTTCCTCGGTTCCGACGTGCAGGCCCTGCTGCGCGTGACCAACCGCTTCATCTATCTCGACGAAGGCGACGTGGTGGAAATCCGCCGCGACGGCTACCGCATCTTCGACGCCGACGGCCGCGATGTCGCGCGCGAGGTGCGCGAAACCGACCTGACCGCCGACGCAGTCGAGCGCGGCGAGTATCGCCACTACATGCTCAAGGAAATCCACGAACAGCCCGAAGCCGTCGCGCGCACGCTGGAAGGCCGCATCAATGGTTCGCGCATCCTGCCCAACGTGTTCGGCGTCGATGCGGAAAAACTGCTCGGCCGGGTCAGGCAGGTGCATATCGTCGCCTGCGGCACGAGCTATCACGCCGGCCTCGTCGCGCGCTACTGGATAGAGTCGCTGGCCGGCCTGCCCTGCGCGGTCGAAGTCGCCAGCGAATACCGCTATCGCGACGTGGTGGTGCCGGCCGACACGCTGTTCGTCGCCGTGTCGCAGTCGGGCGAGACCGCCGACACGCTCGCCGCGCTACGCGCCGGCAAGGCCGGCGCGCGCTACCTCGGCGCGCTCGCGGTCTGCAACGTGCCCGAATCCTCGCTGATGCGCGAATCCGATCTCGTACTGATGACGCGCGCCGGCCCGGAGATCGGCGTGGCCTCGACCAAGGCGTTCACGACACAGCTGGCCGCGCTGGGCTTGCTGAGCCTCGAACTGGCGCGTCTGAACGGCATCGCCGACGCGCGCTACGAACAGCTCGTCGCCGATCTCGCCGCCCTGCCGCGCCTGGTCGCCGACGCGCTGCAGCTGGAGCCGCAGATCGCCAGCCTGGCCGAGCGCTTTGTCGACAAGCAGCACGCGCTGTTCCTCGGCCGCGGCGCCAGCTATCCGATCGCGGTCGAGGCCGCGCTCAAGCTCAAGGAAATCTCCTACATCCACGCCGAAGCCTATCCGGCCGGCGAGCTCAAGCACGGTCCGCTCGCGCTCGTCGACGAGAACATGCCGGTGCTGGCCGTCGCACCGAACAATCAGCTGCT
Organism: Lysobacteraceae bacterium SCN 69-320; assembly: GCA_001725155.1. Lineage (GTDB taxonomy): Bacteria > Pseudomonadota > Gammaproteobacteria > Xanthomonadales > Rhodanobacteraceae > Tahibacter. The sequence continues at coordinate 26,815 of MEFP01000009.1, forward strand.
GGAAAAGCTCAAGTCCAATCTCGAGGAAGTGCGCGCGCGCGGCGGCGAACTGTTCGTGATCGCCGACACCGCCGTCGACGTCAAGCTCGACCCCGACCGCGGCGCGGTGCTGCACCTGGACGTCGGCGACCGCCTCGTCGCGCCGGCCGTTTTCAACATCCCGCTGCAACTGCTCGCCTATCACGTCGCCGTGCTCAAGGGCACCGACGTGGACCAGCCGCGCAACCTGGCCAAGTCGGTCACGGTGGAATAGGTTCGCGAGTCCGGTGGGGCGGCGCGATGCCGCCTCCACGTCTCCGCCAGCCGTCTGGAGATCATGCCGGCGAACAGATCCGACGGCCGGCGCGCTCACGCGGCCGGCGGCCCGAAGCCGCCGCAGCGGCGTATCCGGGCAGCGCCGCCTACGCCCGCACCTGCGCCATCAGCGCCAGCGGGCGCTGCTCGGGGTCGTTGAAGAACGCCATCCATTCTTCAACACCGTCGGCGTGGCGGTGGATCAGGTGCGGCGCACCCAGGAAGACGACGCCGAGTGCGGCCAGGCGCGCGTGCGCGGCATGGATGTCGGCGACGCGGAAGTACAGGATCGAGGCCTGCGCGGCGCCGCCCTCGCCTTCGGACAGCAGCAGGCGCGTGCCGGCGCAGTCGAAGAAACACAGCTTGCCGAAGGTGTACAGGTGCGGCAGGCCGAGCACGTCGCGGTACCAGGCTTCGGCCGCGGCGACATCGCTGACGGTACGGGCGATCTGGCCGATCGCGCCAAGGGTTTCGGGTTCGCTCATGGTCAGGCTCCGGTGATGCAACGCGCTGGCCCGGCGCACGCCGGACCAGTGACGCAGCTGGCGGCGGTCGCGCAGCGCGAGCTTGGCCAGGATGTTGGCGACGTGATACTTGACCGCGTCGACGCCGACGCCGAGCAGCCGCGCGATCCGCGGGTTGCTCAGGCCGTGGCGTATGCCTTCGACGACGCGCCATTCGGCCGGCGTCAGCAGGTCGTCGGCCGATGGGCGTCCGCGCTTGCGCATGGGCGGCGACTCTACGCCGCGCTGCGGGGATTTTCCCTACCCGGTCGGGGCATGCTTACCAGTCCGCGCGGATACGGCTGCCGTCCTGCTTGCGATCCCAGGCGCGCAGGTCGTCGCGGATGTGCGAGATGCGCTGGCGGCCCAGCGCATTGCGTTCCTCGTCGAGCACGACCGCATCGAGCAGTTCGGCCAGGCGCTGCGCGGTCGGCAGCATCGTGTCCCAGGCGTCCAGCGCCGGCAGCGGTCCCGGCAGCGCCATGAAGAAGCTCAGGCCCGGCGTGCTGAGCTCGTCGATGCGGCTCATGTCGAAATGGCCCGGCTTGACCATGTTGGCCGCGCTGAAGATCGGTCCGAGTTCGCGCTTGCCGTCGACGAGGCGGTGGAAGATGCCGAGGTCGCCGAATTCGAGGCCGCATTTCTCGGCCGCGACGACGAGGTCGCTGCCGCGGATGGTCTGGCCCGCGCGTGCGGCGATGAACAGGGTGACGATGCGCTCGACCGGCGACTCCGGGCGCTGCCCGACGCTGGAACGCGGCGGTACCTGGAACAGGTCGTCGCTGTCGGCGCCGCGCGGGCGTGCGGCCGGCGCATGCACATCCTCGTCGGCGAACGGCGCGCCCCCGTCGTCATCGGTCGCGCGCATCGACGGCAGGCCGTCGTCGGGATCCTCGCCGGCCAAGGTGGGCTCGCGGCGTTCCCCGCCGGGCTTGCCCGCGATGCGGCGGCCCTGCCCCGGCTTGCGCGGCGAGCCCAGGTAATAGATCACGGCGAGCACGACGGCACCGACGACGATGAGGATCAGGCGCAGTTCGTTCGCGCTCAAGCCTTGCGTTTCCATGGCATCACTCCCGTGTTCAGGCCGCGCCGACGAGCTTGGAAGCTTCGGCCAGATCCACCTGCACCAGGCGCGATACGCCGGGCTCGCGCATGGTCACGCCGCAGAGCTGGTGGGCGGCTTCCATCGTGGTCTTGTTGTGCGAGACGAACAGGAACTGCACGTGTTCGGACATTTCGTTGACCATGCTGGAGAAGCGCCCGACGTTGGCCTCGTCCAGCGGCGCGTCGACCTCGTCGAGCAGGCAGAACGGCGCCGGATTCAGGCGGAAGATCGAAAACACCAGCGCGACCGCAGTCAGCGCCTTCTCGCCGCCGGACAGCAGCGAGATCGAGGTCACGCGCTTGCCCGGAGGTCGCGCCATGATCGACACGCCGGTGTCGAGCAGGTCGTCGCCGGTCAGTTCCAGATAGGCATGGCCGCCGCCGAACAGGCGCGGGAACAGCTCCTGCAGGCCGGAATTGACCTTGTCGAAGGTTTCCTTGAAGCGCTGGCGCGTCTCGCGGTCGATCTTCTTGATCGCGCCTTCCAGCGTTTCCATCGCGGTGCCGAGGTCGGCCAGCTGCGCATCGAGATAGGTCTTGCGCTGCGACTGTTCCTCGTATTCCTGGATCGCGGCGAGATTGACCGGCTCGAGCCGGCGGATCTTGCCTTCGAGTTCGTTGAGGCTCTGCGCCCAGTCGCCGATGTCCGCGTGCGCCGGCAGGCTTTCGAGCACGGCGGCCAGCTCCAGTCCGGCTTCGAGAATGGCCTGAGCCAGATTCTCGGCACGCAGCTTCAGGCTGTGCTCGGACAGGCGCTTCTCCGCCAGCGCCTCGCGGCGCTGGGTCAGCAGGTGCTCGACGCGCTGGCGCTCCTGGTCGAGGCGGCGGAATTCCGCGTCGCAGTCTTCCAGCGCGCGGCGCGCGTCGACGAGCTGGCGGTCGACGAGCAGACGCTGGTTCAGATAGGTCTGGCGCTCGGCGTCGAGTTCGGTCAGCGGATCTTCGTCGGCGGCCAGCTGCTGGGCGATTTCCTGGCGGCGCGCGTCGAGCTGGGCAATCTGCGCATGCATGCGGCCGAGCGCCTGCTCCAGTGACTGGATCGCGCTGCGCTTGGATTCCAGCGACAGCGCCAGCTGATGCGCCTGGTCGCGCGCCTCGCGCGCATTCATGCGCGCTTCCTCGCGCTGCTCCAGGGTGCGCCGGCGCTGGCCGTCGAGCTCCTGGCGCTGCTGTTCCAGATCGCCCATGCGGATCACCGCGGCATCGAGACGGCCGCGCGCTTCCTTGACCTGCGCCTGGTCCTCGTCGAGCTTGGCCGACAGCTGGCCGATTTCGGCATCGACTTTTTCCAGCCGCGCCTGCGCCGTCTCGACCTTGCCGCGATGGCTCTGCAGCTGTCCGCCGATCTCGGCCAGGCGCCGGTGCGCCATGTACAGCTCGCGCTGCGCGTCGTCGCGCTGGCGCTCGGCTTCGACCTTGCCGGACTTGAGCTCGTCGAGCTCGGCGGCGAGATCGTGGGCGCGCTCGTCGAGGCTCTCGATCTGACCCTGCAAGGCGTGGATCTCGCGCTCGCGCGCGAGCACGCCGGCCTGGGCGCCGCCGCGGCGCAGCACGCGCAGATAGCCGGCGCCGAACCATTCGCCGCCGGTCGTGACGACCGACTGGCCGGGACTCAGCTCGCGCGCGATGCGCCGCGCTTCGTCCGGCGATGCGGCCGTGCGCACCTGGGCCAGCAGCGCGACGACGGCAGCCGGCCCGCGCACCTGCGCCGACAAGGTGCCCGGAACGGCTTCGCCGCCCTGGGCGGCCGCGACCAGCACCATGTCGGCCTCGCGCAGCGCGGCCATTTCATCGGCATAGGCTTCGGGCGTCTCGACGAGCACGCCTTCGAGCAGGCCCGACAGCACGGTCTCCACCGCGGTTTCCCAGCCGGCGTCGACGTCGAGCGCTTCGCCGAGGCGGCGCGCATTGCCGAGGCCCGCCCGTTCCAGCCACTGGCTGGCCGCACCTTTTTCCTGGCCCAGCGCCGCATGCTGCAGCGCTTCGAGCGAGGCCAGACGTCCACGCAGGGTCTGCAGTTGCTGGCGCGTGTCGCTCAGGCCCGACTGCGTCGCGCGCTCGGTCTCGAGCAGACGCTCGCAGGCGCTCTTGCGCTCGTCGAGCAGGCTGGTCAGGGTCTCGACCTTCTCGCGCTGGGTGTCCTGTTCGTCGCCGAGCGTGTCGGCCGCGGCGCTCAGCGTGCTCAGATCGGCCGCGCGCTTTTCGGTCTCCAGCGCTTCCAGCCGGCGCGCCGTGTCCAGGCACTGCCGGTCCAGGTAATCCAGGCGCGTACGTTCGACTTCGGCCGCACGCGCGGCTTCGGCGCTGGACGCGGAATACGCGTCCCAGGCCGACTGCCATTCGGCCAGCTTGGCCTCGGCGTCGCGCAAGGCGTCGCCGGTCTGCTCGTCGACCTCGCGCAGCGCTTCCAGGCGCGGCTCACCGTCGGCGACGGCCATACGCAGGGTCTCGATCTGCGTGCGGTCGGCATCGAGGTGTTCGCTGAGTTCGCGGTGCGCGCGCTCGGCCTCCTCGCGGCTTTTGTCCAGGCGCTCGCGCAGCTCGCGGTTGTGCGAGATCTGCTGCTCGACGCGGGCGATGTCGGCGCCGACCTTGTAGACCTCGCCCTGGACCAGGCCCAGATGCTCGTTCGCGACGTGGTGGCGCTCGCGGCTGGCTTCGAGCTGGGCTTCGATCTGGCGCTGGTCGGCGACGAACCTTTCGATCTCGATCTCGGCCTGGCGCAATGCGCTGCCCTGGCCTTCGACCTCGTCGGCGATCGCGCGGTAGTTCAGCGCGCGCAGCTCGGCTTCCTTCTGCTTCTGCTCGGCCTTGAGCTCCTGCCAGCGCGCCGCGGCCTTGGCCTGGCGATTCAGGTGTTCGAGCTGCTTGTCGACCTCGTCGCGCACGTCGCGCACGCGGTCGAGGTTCTCGCGCGTGGCCTTGATGCGGCTTTCGGTCTCCTTGCGCCGCTCCTTGTACTTGGAGATGCCGGCGGCTTCTTCGAGATGATGACGCAGCGCCTCGGGGTCGGATTCGACGACCTGCGAGATCATGCCCTGCTCGATGATGGAATAGCTGCGCGCCCCCAGGCCGGTGCCGAGGAACAAGTCGGTGATGTCGCGGCGGCGGCAGCGCGCGCCGTTGAGCAGGTACTGCGACTGGCCGTCGCGCGTGACCATGCGCTTGACCGAGATTTCGTTGAACTTGGCGTACTCGCCGACGATGGTGCCGTCGGAATTGTCGAACACGAGTTCGACCGAGGCCTGGCCGACCGGCTTGCGCGCGCTGGACCCCGAGAAGATCACGTCGGTCAGCGAATCGCCGCGCAGACGGCTCGCCGCGCTTTCGCCCATGACCCAGCGGATCGCGTCGATGATGTTGGACTTGCCGCAGCCGTTGGGACCGACGATGCCGGTCATGTTGGTGGGCAGGTGCAACGTGGTCGGATCGACGAAGGACTTGAATCCGGCCAGTTTTATCGTGGTCAGGCGCATGGAATTACCGCTACGACGGGCGCGCAGTATAGCCGCCCGGGTCCGCCCCGCGATCCCGCGGCCTGAACGGCGCCCGCGGTACGGCGAGCATACGCCGGCGTCAATTGGAGCCCAGGCTTCAAACAAACGTTTGACATCCCGACGATCACATTGCTACTTTGCGCGCCGCCGTCGGCGGCGTGCGGGAGGGCACGATGCCGGCGGTCGTCCATCAGCACGCTCCGGCTTGACCCGGTAGCCGCACGGAAGCTTCCCTGACCCGGCAGGCCGCAGCTGGACCGCGGCTCGAAAACCTGACCCGAGCCGCATCGGGAGGGAAAATGGTTCGTCTTGCTTTGGCGCTCTCGCTCGCCCTGGGAGCGGCTTGCGCCGCATCGGCCGCGGTGACCGGCGTGGCTTTCGTGCACGGCACCGGCGCGCAGACCAATGCGCTGGCCGACTACTGGACACCGGAGTTCGTCAACTCCGTGCGGCAGGGACTGCCGGATCAGTCCAAGTACGTCGTGGTCAACTGCGATCTCGGCCAGTACATGTGGGACAGCCGCGCCGCCGGCTGCGTGGCCGGCCAGCTGACCAGCTTCATCAACGGCGCCGGCATCACCGATCTGGTCGTCATCACCCATTCCAACGGCGGCAACGTCGTGCGCTGGATCCTGTCGAATCCGACCTACGACAGCCGCTATCCGAACATCATCGGCAAGATCCGCTGGGTCAACGCGCTGGCACCGTCGTCCGCCGGCACGCCACTGGCCGACGCGGTCATGAACGGCAACGTGTTCGAGCAGGCGCTGGGCTGGCTGCTCGGCTACCAGAACGACGCCGTGCGCATGCAGCAGGTCAGCTGGATGGCCTATTACAACCAGAACAACCTGCTCGGCACGGCCGGCCGGCCGGCGCTGCCCAAGGGCTTCTGGGCCGTCGTCGGCACCGACGTGGATTCCTCGCCGTTCGACGGCGACAGCTGGTGCGGCGGCTATCAATACAACCTCGGCCTGGAAACCACGCAGAACTGGCTGGCCAGCTGCTCCGACGGTTTCCTCAACTGCACCAGCCAGCAGGCCGCCGGCCGCACCTGGTTCCGCGACGTCGACCGCATGGCCGGCGCCGAACCGCTGTCCCACAACCAGAGCCGCCGCGCCTGCTTCGGCCTGGACCGCATCCTGCGCGACGACCTCTGAGGAGCGACCCATGCCGAATCTGAAATCCGCGGCACTGGCCGCGAGCCTTGCGCTGGGCCTCGCCGGCGTCGCCCAGGCCGCCGACCTGCGCCTGTCCGCCCCCGCTGCCGGCGACCAGGTGCCGACGCGCCTGAGCGCCAATCCCGATACGCGCGCGACCGCCACGCTGGACCGCACGCCGGTCGCCGTGTCCTGGGCGCTGGACCCGGCCGCGAACCTGGCCGAACGCCCCGAAGCCTTCGTGCAGCAGAGCCGCGAATACTGGCTCGACGCCGACGAGGCGCAGCTGCGTCGCGGCATCGGCCTGCCGACCACGGCCGAGGCCGCGCTGATCCGCATCAGCCCGCACGGCGGCAACCGCAGCCGCCTGAGCGTCGACGACCTCGTGATCCGCAACGGCGGGGTCGAACTCAACGGCCGCGCCGCCACGCAGAGCCTCGTCGACGAGACCGCGCTGCGCGCCGCCGGCATGGACGTGCCCGAGGGCACGGTCATCGCCCGGCTCGCCCCGGCCGCCGGCAAGGGACGCCTGGAACTGGCCGTACCGGCAGCCAGCGGCAGTTACCTGATCCACGTATTCGAACCGACCAGCACCGCGGTGCTGAGCCTGACCGCCGCACGCGACACCGTGCTGGCCGGCCAGCCGCTGCGGATCAGTGCTGCGCTGCAGGGCGCCAAGGCGCTGACGGCCAGCGGCCTGCTGACCGCGCCCGACGGCTACAGTCAGCCGTTCGCGCTGCAATTGCAGGCCGACGGCAGCTGGCAGGCCGATGTCGTTCCGGATGCAGCGCACGCACGCGGTCCCGGTCTCTGGGAAGTGCACGCCTTCACGAGCGGCGGTACCAGCCGCGCGCCGGTGCAGCGCGACGCCCGCACCGCGTTCGCCCTGAGCCGGCCCAGCGCGCGTCTGGACGGCACGGTAGCGAGCACGGCCGACGCCGGCCGCGGCGGCCTGAGCCTGGCCGTCGGCATCGAAGCCGCCAGCGCCAGCCGCTATCAGCTCGCCGGCGTGCTCTACGGCACCGCCGCCGACGGCACGCGCCGCCCGGCAGCCTATGCCCAGTCGGCGGGCTGGCTCGACGCCGGCAACGGCCGCCTGACCCTGAGCTTCGACCGCAGCACACTGGAAGCCGCCAAGCTCACGGCGCCCTACGAACTGCGCGATCTGCGTCTGTCGGACCAGGCCGATCTCGGACTGATCGAGCGGCGCGCGCGGGCGGTCGAGCTGCGCTGAAGGCTCGGCATCGGGAGCCGGGATCGGAAGGCGCAGTCCGCGCTGCGCCTTCCGAACTCGTTGCGGTTTCTGCCTGCGGATTCGCCGGCAATGCCGGCACTGCACGTTCCGGATTCAGTCGGTTCTGCCGGTACATCGGGCATTTCGTCGAAAGCCCTGCTGCGCGCGCTCTCTGCAGAAAAAGATCACGGCGGTGCGAACCGGGTCTGCACTACAGCACGGCAACCCCATCCCCACCCATGCCCTCCCCTTGAAGGGGAGGGTTTTTCCCGGCCGGCCAGCGTGTTTCCGGCCCGATTTTCCGCAGGGTCTGAGTCAAAGGCACACCCATCGAACTGGCCTGATCGAACCCTCCCCTTCAAGGGGAGGGCATGGGTGGGGATGGGGTTGCTCTCACTGCCCAGAGCAGCCATCTCCCGGCCTTGCCGATTCCCGCTCCACGACAGCGCTGCAACGATTCGTACCACAAACCAGGCCGCCGACCGTAACGCCAGCACCAGCCCGCCGCCTCTGATCCCTCACTCCCGATCCCTCACTCCCGATCCCTCACTCCCGATTCCTCTCCCGATTCCCCGCTCCCGATTCCCGATTCCCGTTTTATGGCACGCTAGCCGGCTATGACTCCCGCCGTACCTGCGCTGCGCCTGTCCAGCTTCTACTTCATGTACTACGCCGTGCTCGGCGGATTCACACCGTACTGGAGCCTGTATCTGAAGCACCGCGGCCAGGACGCCGCCGCGATCGGCCTGCTGATGAGCCTGTGGTATGCGACGCGCATCGTCGCGCCGAGCAGCTGGAACTGGCTCGCGTCGCGCTCGGCGCGGCCGATACGCTGGCTGCACCTGGGTTGTCTGGCGAGCGTCGCGAGCTTCTGCGCATTCCTGCTGCCGCTGGATTTCGCCGGACTGCTCGTCGCGATGTGCGTATTCTGCTTTTTCCATAACGCCACAATGCCGCAATTCGAGGCGATCACCCTGTCGCATCTGCACGGCATCGCCGAGCGCTACGGCACGATCCGCGTCTGGGGCTCGATCGGCTTCATCGGCATCGTCGCGCTGTTCGGCTTCCTGCTCGACCACCTCGCCGTGGCCTGGCTGCCGTTGCTGATGCTGCCGCTGCTGGTCGGCGTGGCCGGGTCGGCCTTCGTCAACGACTACGGGCCGGCCCAGCGCAGCGCGCTGCCGGCCGCCGGCGCGGAATTCCGCGCGCGCCTGGGCCGGCCCGAGATCGCCGCATTCTTCCTGGTCTGCCTGCTCGTGCAGATGTCGTTCGGGCCGCTGTACACGTTCTTCTCGCTGTATCTGGAACAGCACGGCTACAAGCCGTCGGCGCTGGGCCTGTTCTGGGCCATCGGCGTGGCGGTCGAAGTGCTCGTGTTCTTCCTGTCGCCGCGGCTGTTCCTGCGCTGGCCGGCGCAGACCGTGCTGCTGGTCGCCGTCGCGAGCGCGGCCGTGCGCTGGCTCGTCACGGCGCTGTTCCCGGATTCGGTCGTGATCATGACCCTGGCCCAGCTGACCCATGCGGTCAATTTCGCCGCGTTCTTCGCCAGTGTCATGCAGCTGATGGCGCAGTATTTCCCGGGGCCGCTCGGCGGTCCCGGCCAGGGCGTGTTCTACGGTTTCTCCTCGGGCGTCGGCGGCGCGCTCGGCGCGCTGATCGCCGGCCAGGCCTGGCGCTGGGGCGGCGGCAAGCTCGCGTTCGAAGTGGCCGCGGCCTTCGCCGCGATCGCCGCGCTGATCGCCTGGCGCTGGGTCAGGCCGGTGCCGGCTCAGGCCGTCGCGAACGGATAGGCCAGCACGGCGCGGATGTCGTCGGTCTGCGCCAGGCACATCAGCAGACGCTCCACGCCGAGCGCGACGCCGGCGCAGTCGGGCAGATCATCCAACGCAGCGAGCAGATTCTCGTCCAGCGGCACTTCACGCAGGCCGCGTGCGCGGCGACGCAGGTTGTCGTGCTGGAAACGAGCGCGCTGCTCGGCCGCATCGTTGAGTTCGTGATAGCCGTTGGCCAGTTCGTACGGTCCCAGGTACAGCTCGAAGCGCTCGGCCACGACGCGGTCGCCGTCATCGCGCAGTCGCGCGAGCGCGCACTGGCTGGCCGGAAAGTCGTGGATCAGCGTGATCGTGTCGGGCGCGAATCGCGGCTGCAGGCAATGGGTGATCAGCAGATCCAGCCAGTCGTCGCGAACGAGGCCGTCCGGACTGATCGCGAACGCCGCAAGCGGAGCGGCCAGTTCCTGCTCGCTCGCGCGCAAAGGGTCCAGGCCGAGCTCCTGCTGGAACAGTTCGCGATAGCTCAGCCGCCGCACCGTCGCCGTGCGGCCCTGCAGGGCGAGCGCCTGCTGCACGAGCGTGCAGGTCTCGTCCATCAGCGCGCGATGGTCCCAGCCGACGCGGTACCACTCCAGCATCGTGAATTCCGGATTGTGCCGCCGCCCGGCCTCGCCGTTGCGGAACACGCGGCCGAGTTCGTAGCAGTCGCCCAGGCCCTCGGCCAGCAGCCGCTTCAGCGGAAACTCCGGCGAAGTGCGCAGCCAGCGCTCGGCTGCACCCGCATCGCGATGGCCGCTGAAGCGCGTCGTGAAGCTCTCGATGTTCGGCTCGGTGTTGCCGGCGGCCGACAGGATCGGCGTCTCGACTTCGAGCACGCCGCGCGCATGGAAGAACTCGCGCACGAGCCGATAGCACCGCGCGCGCAGGCGCAGGTTGTCGCTGCGCGCGCCGCTCACGACGCGCCCTGCTCCGCCAGGAATCCGAGCAGCCGCGCTTCATCCCAGATCGCGATGCCGAGCTCGTTGGCCTTGTCGAGCTTGGAGCCGGCACCGGGGCCGGCGACGACGAGGTCGGTCTTCTTCGACACGCTGCCGGAGACTTTCGCGCCGAGCGCTTCGAGCCGGTCCTTGGCCTCGTCGCGGCTCATCGCTTCGAGTGTGCCGGTCAGCACGATGGTCTTGCCGTCCAGCGGCCGGGCCGGCGCCGCCGACGATTGCGGCGTGACCTGCAGCAGCTGTTCGAGTGCCGCAGCACAGCGCACGAGCAGCGCGGCATGCTCGGGTTCGGCGCGCCAGAGCACGAAAGCTTCGGCAACCTTGTCCGGCAGGCCGCCCGCCACCAGCGCGTCGATTTCGCTCTGCAACAGTTCGTCGGCACCGCCGAGCGCGGCGAGCTGCCTGGCGCGAACCGGCGTCAGGCGCGGAATCGCCGCAGCCGCGAGCAGTTCGGCCCAGGTCAGCTTGTCCCGCAGCTTCGCCGCCGGCGGCTGCGGTGCTCCGACATCCACGCCGCGCGCGAGCAGCGCGTCGATGACCTGCTGGTTGCCGGGCTGATCGAAGAAATGGCCGATCGAACGTGCCACTTCGCCGCCGACGTCGGGCACGAACGTGAACAGCGGCCAGGGCATGTGGCGTATGCGTTCGAGGTCGCCCAGCCAGGCGGCCAGTGCCTTGGCCGTGCTTTCGCCGACGTGCTTGATGCCGAGCGAATACAGGAATCGCTCCAGGCTGGTCCTGCGGCTCGCGGCGATGCCGTCGACGAGATTCTCGGCCCATTTGGTCGCGACCTTGCCCGCCTTGACCGTCTCGGGCGTGGTGCCGTCGCGTTCGTCGGCGCGGCGTTTCATCTCGACGAAGTCGTCGATGCCGAGCGCATACAGATCGGCGACCGACTTCACGTAGCCGAACTCGCAGAGGCTTTCGATGTAGCGCTCGCCGAGGCCGTCGATGTCCATCGCGCGGCGCGAACCGAAATGAAAGATCGCCTGCACGAGCTGGGCCGCACAGGCCAGGCCGCCGGAGCAGCGCCATACCGCTTCGCCTTCCTCGCGCACGATCTCCGAGCGACACACCGGGCAGGTCCCGGGCATGTGCCAGGGCTTGGCGCCGGCCGGACGCAGATGCGGCACGACGCGCACGATTTCCGGAATCACGTCGCCGGCGCGGCGCACGATGACGGTGTCGCCGATGCGCACGTCCAGGCGCGCGATCTGGTCGGCGTTGTGCAGGGTCGCATTGGTCACGGTGACGCCGCCGACATGCACGGGCACGAGGCGCGCCGTCGGCGTGGCCGCGCCGGTGCGGCCGATGTTGATGTAGATGTCCTCCAGCACCGTGCTCTTTTCCTGCGCCGGAAACTTGTGCGCGATGGCCCAGCGCGGGGCGCGCGAGACGAAGCCCATTTCCCGCTGGCCGGCATAGTCGTCGAGCTTGTAGACCACGCCGTCGATGTCGTACGGCAGGCTGTCGCGGCGTTCGCCGATGCGCCGGTAATAGGCGATCAGACCGGCCAGGCCGCGCGCGGTGCCGACTTCCGGCGCGACCGGAAAGCCCCATTCGCGCAGCCGCGCGAGCGCGGCACTGTGGCGTTCGCCGAGGTTCTGCTCCGGCGTGGCCGGCAGATACACGGCATAGGCGTAGAACGCGAGCGGCCGCTTGGCACTTTCCTGCGCATCCTTCTGACGCAGGCTGCCGGCCGCGCCGTTGCGCGGATTGGCCAGAACCTTCTCGCCGGTTTCGCGCGCCTTCGCGTTGTAGGCCTCGAATGCCGCGCGCGGCATGTAGACCTCGCCGCGGACTTCGAGCAGTTCCGGCCAACCGCTGCCGCGCAGGCGCAGCGGAATCGTCTTGACCGTGCGCAGATTGGCGGTGACGTCCTCGCCCTTGCTGCCGTCCCCGCGCGTGGCGCCGCGCACGAACACGCCGTGCTCGTAGCGCAGGCTGATCGCCAGGCCGTCGAGCTTGGGCTCGACCGAGAACAGCGGATCGGCGATGTCGAGCCGGTTCTCGATGCGGCGCACGAAGTCGGCGATCGCGGCGAAGCGGCCGGTATCGTCGGGCGCATCGACGTCGTCGAACGCGTTGTCCAGCGACAGCATCGGAATGTCGTGCACGACCTCGGCGAAATCGCGTGAACCGCTCGCGCCGACGCGCCGGGTCGGCGAATCCTCGGTCTGCAGCTCCGGATGGGCGGCCTCCAGCGCGATGAGCTCGCGCAGCAGCGCGTCGTAGTCGGCGTCGGGAATGCTCGGATCGTCGAGCACGTGATAGCGGTAGTTGTGTTCGGCCAGCTCGGCGCGAAGCTCGGCGGCGCGGTGGGCGGGATTGACGGTCATGCTCGGCTCGTGGCGGTCGCAGCGGGACGGCGCGCGAGCGAGGGGCGCGGCGCCGGACAGGGGCGCAAGTCTAGCGGTTGCGCGGCAGCGTGCATTGCGAAATGCTAGTCCGACTTCACGGAGAGCTGACCATGGCGAAGAAGGGCTGGGCCGCGTTTCCCTACGCCGACAAGGCATACGACTACGCCGGCGACAAGCTGGCCAAATCCTGGAAGACCCTGCATGCGGGCGACCAGGAACCGTTCCCCGACGACAAGCACGTCGCCAGGCTGCTCAAGGCCAATCCCAAGCTCGGCAAGGACGCGGCCGCCACGGCCAGCGCATTGCAGGAGGCCTGGCGCGCGTTCCACCGCGGCGACTTCGAAGCCGCCTTCGAGCAGGGCAAGGCGCTGAAGGCGCTCGGCGCCTCGGTCGCGATCAAGGCCGGCGGCATCCACGCCACCTATCTCGTCGAGGCCGAAAAGGAAAAGCTCGCGCGCTACGAGGCGCTGGCCGGCCTGGCCGAGGAAGCCATCGCCGCGCTGCCGGACCAAGCCAACAGCCATTACCGCCGCGCGTTCGCGATCGGCCGCTACAGCCAGTGCATCTCCATCACCAAGGCGCTGGCCCAGGGTCTGGCCGGCAAGGTCAAGGAGTCGCTGGACACGACCCTGGAACTCGCGCCCAAGCATGCCGAGGCGCAGACCGCGCTGGGCCTGTACCACGCCGAGATCGTCGGCAAGGTCGGCGGCATGCTGGCCAAGCTGACCTACGGCGCCAGCGCAAGCATCGCCGAGAAGCACCTGAAGGAAGCGACCAAGCTCACGGCCGACTCGCCGATCGCCTGGATCGAGTACGGCAACGGGCTTCTCCTGCTGCACGGCGACAAGCAGGAAGACGCGGCCGCCGAGGCCTATGCGAAGGCCGCCAAGCTCAAGCCGCGCGACGCGATGGAAGCGCTGGACGCAGCCTGGGCCAAGGACCAGTTGGCCTGATCGCCGCAACGGCCGCTGCCCGCTCCGCGTGGCGGGCGCTCGCGAAATCGTCCGAAGAAATCAGGAATACGCCGCGTTCGCCGCCGCTTCAGTCCGGGATGGCCGAACGCCGGCGGTGCACGCGTCCGGCGCAGCGGCGTGAGCAGCCAGACACCGCAGGGACCGCACGAACGACGCTCAGGTCGCCGCTAGTTGCCGCCGCTGCGGCGCAGATCGGCCTGATTCGGCAGGCCCGATGGTCCCGGCGACTTCATCTGCAGCCGGCGCACCTCGGTTTCCGAACTGCGCCGCGCGCGTTCGATCTCGGCGTAGGTCTGGCATTTGTCCTTGCCCAGATGCGAGCCGGTCGGCCGCTCGCGCACGCAGACCAGGCGCCGGCCGTCGTTGCGTGTGAGCACGGCGTTGACGTTTTCCTGCGCCTGCAGCAGTTCGGCCTTGTCGCCGTCGCTGAACGCCTGCGCATCCGCATGGCGTCCGAGCACGGCGGCAATCCGCTGCAGGCCCCGCTCGACGTCGGCGCGCTCGGCCTCGGACACGAACTCGTAGCGGCCGCCGCTTTGCATCTGCTGGCGTATCGCCGCGGCCTGGTCGTCGAACAACGCCTTGCTGTCGGCGGTCAACGGCCGCTCCGCGCGCTCCTTGGCGGGGGCCGCGGCGGCGAAGACCAGACTGCCCGCCAGCAGCGCTGCCGCAATGATCGGCTTCATCGTATGCTCCGCAATCCCAGGTGATGGCGACCTCATTTCGCCACGAAGCGCCCACGGCCGCGTTGCCTGAACTGCGAACATACGAATCTTCTCGTAAACGCCGCTGCGGCGGCCCGGAATCTGCCATGAGCACGAACAAGTCCGCCCCCGACAGCAGCCGCCTCGACCGCATCGTGGCCCAGGCGCGCGCCGACGCCAGCGAGCGCGAGAAAGGCTATCGCGAGCGCGCGCTGAAGATGTATCCGTGGGTCTGCGGCCGCTGCGCGCGGGAATTCACGCGCGCCAACCTGCAAGAACTGACCGTGCATCACCGCAACCACAACCACGACGACAATCCGGCCGACGGCAGCAACTGGGAGTTGCTGTGCGTCTACTGCCACGACAACGAGCATTCGCGCTACATCGACCATACCGGCGACATCAGCGAGACGCGCGCGGCCGAGGCAACCTCGAACCCGTTCGCCAATCTGCGCGCGCTGATGACGCAGAAGAAAGGCTGAGGCGGCCGCGGGCGGTCGCCGCGGCGCTCAGCTCTGCCAGACGATGAAGACGACCAGTGCCGCGAACGGCACGACGCCATAGGCCGCCAGACGCAATGCGGGCACTTCGCGCGTTTCGACCGCCGACTTGAGCCCGAACAGCGGGCGCAGCCAGTTCACGCGGCGAATCAGATGCGTGTGCAGCAGATGGCAGCCGGCCACGGTGCCGAGGACGACGAGCGTGCATTCCAGCGCCGCGCCGAGCTTCAGCGGCACGAGCCACCAGGCGATCAGCACGATCAGGCTCTGGTGCAGCATGTACCACGGATAGACCGCCTCGTTGGCCTTCGGCAGCCAGGCGAACGGCCGGTTCAGCAGCGCATGCGCCCAGCCGAGGATGGCCAGCAGCATGGTCCAGACATAGGCGTTGCGCAGGGTCACGATCAGCACCTCGTACCAGTACGGAATCGTTTCGGGCAGGCCGTGGCGCGCGAAGGCATAGGCCGCGAACAGGCCCAGCGCGAACCCCAGCGCGACGCGGCGCAGACGCAGCGCCTCGGCCCAGAAACCTGCGTCGCGGGCGATCACGAAACCGTACAGGAACACCGTGAAATAGACCGCGTTGCGGTACCAGTCGTGGATGAAGTCGCCGACGTCGGGAAAGCGCGGCTGCAGGACCAGGCTGTAGAGCAGCAGCGGCAGCGCCGGCAGGATCAGCAGCGCCGCGCCGCGCAGGCCGGCGAAGCCCGCACGGAGCCGCTGCCCCAGGCGGCTGCGCAGCAGCGGCAACAGGGCCGCCAGCGCCACGGTATAGACCCACAGATAGGCCAGGTACCAAAGGTGGTTCCAGGTGAAGCCGTGCTGCCAGCCGTCGAACGCATTCTCGGGCCAGCGCCGGGCGGTGTAGTACTCGGCCAGGAAACCGAAGAAGCCCGGCTCGACCAGGCCGTTGCTCACGCCCTGCACATACGGCTGGATCGGCACGACGACGAGAATGCCGAAGGTCAGCGGCAACAGCAGGCGCGCGCTGCGTGCGGCGAGGAAGCGGCCGGCCTGGCCCGGCTTGAGCAGGAACGCCGCGGCCATGCCGGAGATCAGGAAGATCAGGTCCATGCGCCAGCGGTTCATGAACAGCATGGGCAGCTGCAGTCCCTCGGAGGTGTAGCTGCTTTTGATGTGCCAGCCCCAGTCGGCCACGTAGAGCATGCCGACGTGATACAGGATCAGGAAGGCGAAGGCGATGACGCGCAGGGCGTCGATGTCGTAACGGCGGTTCATGGGGGCTTCCGGTGAGGACGAGTCCGCAGGCTGCCGGGGACGGTCGTCCCAGGCCCGTCCCGGGGGCCGGCACGCCGGCCGCAGGGGATCAGCGGCGGAAACCCGGGACGAAGCGCGAACGCCGGGGCAGCCCCCTCCGTAGAATCCGCCCATGACCGACACCGCTAACTGGCTGGACCGCTATCAACCCTGGCGCCGCAGCGCCGAGATCGGCTTCTGGGTCGTCGCCTTCCTGGTCAACGCCGTGTTCAACAGCCTGACCGTGCTGATGGACGTACAGCGCGCGCGCCTGGACTTCGCGCCGTGGAAGCCGGCGGTCTGGGAAACCTCCAGCGGCCTGCTGATCCTGCTGCTCGTGCCGACCGTGGTGTGGTTCACGCGGCGCTTCCCGCTGCACCGGGACACCTGGCGCCGCCACCTGCCCTGGTACCTGCCGGCCAGTGTGGTCTGGTCCCTGGCCCACGTGGCCGGCATGGTCGCGCTGCGCAAGCTGGCCTATGCCAGCCAGGGCGAGCACTACGACTTCGGCAACTGGCCGCTGGAATTCGGCTACGAATACCTCAAGGACGTGCGCGGCTTCGTCTCCACGGTTGCGCTGATCCACGCCTACCGCTTCGTGCTGCTGCGCCTGCAGGGCGAGGCCAGCCTGCTGACCGAGCCCGACGTGGGACCGCCGGTCGACCCGGTCGAGCGGCCGGAACGCTTTCTCGTGCGCAAGCTCGGCCGCGAGTTCCTGATCGCCGCGGAGGACATCGAGTGGATACAGGCCGCCGGCAACTACGCCAACCTGCGCGTACGCGGCCGCGACTATCCGCTGCGCAGCACGATCGCCGGCATCGAGGCGCGGCTGGACCCGCAGCGCTTCGCGCGCGTGCACCGCAGCTACCTGATCAACCTCGACCAGCTCGCGATGATCGAACCGCTGGACACCGGCGACGCGCGCCTGCACCTGAAGGACGGTACCACCCTGCCCTGCAGCCGGCGCTATCGCAACGGCCTGCGCGGACGCGCGGCCGGCGCGGCCTGACGGCGTCCTCGATCGCGCTCCGCCCAGGGCCGCGCGGCGGACACAGTGTGCGCGGCTTCACGCCGGCGCAACGGACCGCCATCGGCGCTGCGGATCGCGCTGGCGCCGGGCCGGTCGCTGCGGCTACGCTGGCCGCATGGACGACGCGCGCTATCTGCAGCTGGACGTATTTGCCGAGAAGGCCGGCGGCGGCAACCCGCTCGGCGTGGTCATCGGCGCGCAGGACTGGGACGACACGGCCATGCAGCGCTTCGCGCGCTGGACCGGCCTCGTCGAGACCACCTTCCTGCTGCCGCCGACCCGACCCGAGGCAAGCTATCGCGCGCGCATCTTCACGCCGCAGCGCGAAATCGCCTTCGCCGGTCATCCGACCATCGGCAGTGCGCACGCCGCGCTCGAAACCGGTTTCGTCACGGCGCGCGGCGACGGCCTGATCCAGGAATGCGGTGCCGGGCTGCTGCCGATCCACATCGGCGAGGAAGCCGGCCGCCGCGTGCTGTCGGTGCAGGCGCCGCGGGCGCGCCGGCTGGAACCCGAAGCGCTGCATGCCAAGCTCGTGCGTGCGATCCTCGACCGCACGCCGCTGGGCGCGCTGCCGCCGGGCTTCGTCGAAGGCGGCCGGCGCTGGTGGATCGCCGAATTCGCCGACGAAGCGACCCTGCGCGGCTGGCAGCCCGACCACGCAGCCATCGCCCGCCTGGCCAAGGCCAGCGACAGCCTCGGCCTCTGCGTGTTCGCGCGCTGCAGGCAACCCGACTACGAGATCGCCGTGCGGGCGTTCCCGGCCGGCGTCGGCATCGACGAGGACCCGGCCTCGGGCGCGGCGAACGGCCTGATCGGCGCCTGGATTGCCGCCGGCGAGCCGCAGGGTCCGCTCGCGCGCGGGTATCGCGTGAGCCAGGGCCGCGAGATCGGCCACGACGCGCGCCTCGGCATCCGCATCGAGAGCGACGGCGCCGTCTGGGTCGGCGGCGTGACGCATACGGTCATCGACGGCCACGCGCGCTGGAGTTGAGCACGGCGCGGTCGTGCCGCGGTGCCGCTCGGACTCGATGCGGTCCGGCCGTTCCGGCAATCGGACCCGTGGCCGGCGTCCGAGTGCGCGGCGACGCGTAGCGCACTACGCTCAGCCGCGGATTTCGAAACGCGCGCGGAAGATCGTGTCGTCCTGCACTTCGGGCGCGCCGGCGAGTATCCAGTCGTGGACCAGCGCCTGCTCGCTCAGCGGAATCGGCTGGCGCCCGCGCGGCATGCGCACACCGACGTCGACGGCCTCGCAATTGAGCTTGGTGAACAGCAGGCTTCGGCCGGGCTGGTTCGGCACCACGCGGATCAGCGCATTGTCCTGGCTGCTCGGCTCGTTGTAGAGGAAGAACCACGAGGTCGGCGGATTCAGGTCGAGATCGGCCGACGGAAACTTGCCCCAGTCGACATGGCAGTTCGCGCAGCGCGTGCTCCAGATCGGCTGGATGTCCTCGCTGTAGTTGACGTGCTGGCGCATCGGCACGCTGTCGATGCTGTCGCACTGCTCGGCCAGCGGCGCCGCAGCGTGTTCGGGCCAGGCCTGCGCCAGCGCCGGCAGTATCAGCAGCGCCGGCACCAGCCGGCGCAGCGTCCGTCGCCTCATCGCGCCACCGTGCCCTGGCTGCGCAGCGAACGCGCGATCAGGCCTATGCCGCCGAACAGCAGGACCAGCATCAGCAGGGTATTGAACAGGCTGGTCGCGACGAAATAGACCCGAAGGTTGACCAGCACGCCGGCGATGATGATGACCAGGCCCGCGACGAGCAGCAGCCAGCCGAATACCGAGCGGCCGTTGAAGAACAACAGCGCGACGCCGAGCACGAATGGGATCAGGGAAACGCCGAAGCTGTTGTAGCCCCAGAGCATCCAGCTGCCGCCGCTGACGACGACCTGGTTGGTCAGCAGCCAGCCGCCGGCGACGGCGAGCGCGAAACCAAGCAGGAACTGTCCAATGCCGCCCGGCGTGCCGCCGGCTCCGCTGATTGTCACGGTCGCGCTCCCCCGATGAATGCGCCCCTGTTTTACGGTCTGCGTCCGGACAGGTCAAACACCGTCACGCGGCATCTGCGACCTTCGTCGCGCTTGGCGTTCGCACTGGCCGCCCCAACGGTGCAAAGCGGACACGGCATGAGGGCACATCGACAACTTCGAGGTGCCCTCGGCGCGGTGGGGTACCGCTCGCGATCGAGCGCCCAAGCGCTTGATCGGCGCCGACGAGCCGGACCTGCGCCGGACTCGTCGACTCGAAAGACCGCCGGAACGACGGTTCCGGGGTTTCCATGAGGGGAAAACGGCCCCTGCTGCGTCATCACAGGCAATCCACACGACTGCACAGAAACTCCTGACCGCCATGAGCGCCTCCAAGGCCCTAGCTGTTCCCCTCCCCGGCAGCAATTCACCGCGCGCCTTCACGCCGCGCCGCCGTCGCCGGCCCCGCATCCAGCGCAACAGCGCGCCGGTCACGACCGGCAACGGCGTATCCCTGCTGTCCATCGGCCTCGTCGGCGTCGTGTCGCTGCTGCTGTCGCTGCTGGCCTGCAGCTTCATCGTGACGGGGCTTGCGGTCTGGGTTGCCAACGGCGCCGCCGAATGGCTGGCCGCGATAGTGCCGGCCGCGCTGTCGGTGCTGCTGTTCGCCTTCGCCTGGCGCCTCGTGCGCCTGCTCGGCGTCCGCGACCGCTGAACGCCGTCGCCGCCAGCGCGACGCCGGACAATGTCGTCACGCGCTGGTTCGGCTCCGCTTTTTCCCAATTGCATCCTTTGCTGCAGGTTCTGCATCGCTCCGGCGGCAGCCTGCGCGGCACGATAAGCCTGTCCACCGGCCACGGCATGGCCGCAATGGCCGGCCGCCGCCTCGCACGCCGTCTCGGCCTGCCGCTACAGCGCGGGCGCTGCGGGTTCGTCGTGCAGATAGCGCACGAGGCCGGTGCGCTGCTCTGGCAGCGCCGCTTCGACGACGGTGCGCAGATGATCTCGCGCTTCGTTCCCTACGGCGCCTTTCCCGACGGCGGCTGGCACGAGCAGACCGGTCCACTGCAGCTCGATCTCGGCGTGGACATCAGCGGCGGCGGCTGGCACTGGCGCCTGCGTGGCGCGCGCTGGCACGGCCTGCCGCTGCCGCCTGTGCTGCTGCCGCGCACCGAGGCCGGCAAGCGCATCGTCGACGGCCGCTATGTCTTCGTCGTCGACTTCCGGCTGCCGCTGCTGGGTCGCGTGCTGCGCTACGAAGGCGCGCTCGACGCCGACACGCAGTGACGCGCGGCGCGGCAAGGCGCCGTTGATTTTCTGCGGCTTCATTCAACGCACCGCGCAAAGGCGGGCAGGCAAGCCTTCGGTGGGAATGCGGATGCGCCGCCGGTCGCAGGAACGGCGACGCAAGCTTCGCTCGGTCGATCGCGGCCGCCGGGAAACGGACCGCGCTCGGGGCACTCGCGAGCAGGCCTAGCCCATGCAGAAAAAATTGAGCTTGTTGCCGTCGAGGTCGCGGAAATAGCCTGCGTAGAAGCCCTCGCCCCGCGGCCCCGGCGCACCTTCGTCGGTCGCGCCGAGCGCCAGCGCCCGCGCGTGCAGTGCGTCGACCTTGGCCGGGCTGTCGACGACCAGCGCGACCATGCAGCCATTGCCGGTCGTCGCCGGCTTGCCGTCATACGGCAGCGCCACGCACAGACCCGGCTTGCTCGGGTCGACCGCCCAGGCGATGAAACGCTCGGACTGCATGAGCCGCGCCGCGCCGATTTCGGCGAGCAGGCTGTCGTAGAACGCCGAGGACCGGGCCAGGTCCGCAGTTCCGAGGGTGACGTATCCGATCATCGGTGAAAGCTCCTGTCGTCTGGCCGGCGCGTGAGCGCCGGCCGGTTGCGGGCGGCGGATGCCGCCGGTTTCAGAGCATAGGCATCTTGAGGCCTTGCTCGCGTGCGCATTGCTGTGCGATCGCGTAGCCCGCATCCGCGTGGCGCATGACGCCGGTGGCTGGGTCGTTCCACAGCACGCGTGCGAGACGCCGGTCGGCGGCTTCCGAACCGTCGCAGACGATGACCACGCCCGAATGCTGGCTGTAGCCCATGCCGACGCCACCGCCGTGATGCAGCGACACCCAGGTCGCGCCGCCGGCGGTGTTGAGCAGCGCATTCAGCAGCGGCCAGTCGGACACCGCGTCGCTGCCGTCGCGCATGGCTTCGGTCTCGCGGTTCGGGCTGGCCACCGAGCCCGAGTCCAGATGATCGCGGCCGATGACGACCGGCGCCTTGAGCTCGCCGTTGCGCACCATCTCGTTGAACGCCAGGCCCAGGCGATGACGCTGGCCCAGGCCCACCCAGCAGATGCGCGCCGGCAGGCCCTGGAAGCTGATGCGCGAACGGGCCATGTCCAGCCAGTTGTGCAGATGCGCATCGTCGGGGATCAGTTCCTTGACCTTGGCGTCGGTCTTGTAGATGTCTTCGGGATCGCCCGACAGCGCGACCCAGCGGAACGGACCGACGCCGCGGCAGAACAGCGGCCGCACGAAGGCCGGCACGAAGCCCGGGAAGTCGAACGCGTTCGCGCAGCCTTCGTCCTTGGCCATCTGGCGGATGTTGTTGCCGTAGTCGAAGGTCGGAATGCCCCGGGCGTGGAACGCGAGCATGGCCTCGACGTGCGCCCTCATCGAGCGCTTGGCCGCATCGCGCGTACCGTCCGGATCGGACCGGCGCCGCTCGAACCACTGCTCCACGGTCCAGCCGATCGGCAGGTAGCCGTTGACCGGGTCGTGCGCGCTGGTCTGGTCGGTGACCGCATCCGGACGCACGCCGCGGCGCACGAGCTCGGGCAGGATTTCCGCCGCATTGCCGAGCAACGCGATGGACTTGGCCTCGCCGGCGGCCGTGTACTTGGCGATGCGCGCGAGCGCGTCGTCGAGATCGGCGGCCTGCTCGTCGACGTAGCGCGTCTTCAGGCGGAACTCGATGCGGCTCTGCTGGCATTCGATGTTCAGCGAACAGGCGCCGGCCAGCGAGGCCGCCAGCGGCTGTGCGCCGCCCATGCCGCCGAGACCGGCGGTGAGTATCCAGCGACCGCGCAGGCTGCCGCCATAGTGCTGACGGCCCATCTCGACGAAGGTTTCGTAAGTGCCCTGGACGATGCCCTGGCTGCCGATGTAGATCCACGAGCCGGCCGTCATCTGGCCGTACATCATCAGGCCCTTGCGATCGAGCTCGTTGAAGTGCTCCCAGTTCGCCCAGGCCGGTACCAGATTGGAGTTGGCCAGCAGCACGCGCGGCGCGTCCGCATGCGTCGGGAACACGCCGACCGGCTTGCCCGACTGGATCAGCAGGGTCTCGTCGTCGCCGAGTTCGCGCAGGCTGCGCAGGATCGCATCGAAGCATTCCCAGTTGCGCGCGGCACGGCCGATGCCGCCGTAGACCACGAGTTCGGCCGGATTCTCGGCCACTTCCGGATCGAGGTTGTTCTGCAGCATGCGGAATGCGGCCTCCGACAGCCAGCTCCTGCAGGTCAGCGTGTTGCCGCGCGGCGCGCGGATCACGCGCGAGGTGTCGATGCGGGTGGGTGCGGTCATGGCCGGCTCCGAAGGGCGAAGCCGCGATTATAGGCCGCGCTCCGCAAGGTCCGGGTCGCACCGTGCTAGCACGCTGGTACGGCCGCGGTGATGCGCCGGCGCGATACCGGCGACGCCAAGGACTGGCATACTCGCCCGCATGCCCACAGCCCGCTTCCTGCCGGCGCCCGCGCTGCGCCTGATCCTGTTCGTCTGCCTGTGCCTGACGGCCGCCTGCGCCACGCGCGGCCCCGCTACGGAATCCGCCACGGCTCCGGCGCCGACCGCAGCGGCGAGTTCCGCCAGCGCGAACGCCGCCGCGCCGGTACCTGCCGAACTGCCGCTGCTGCTGGTCTCCATCGACGGTTTCCGCACCGACTACCTGGATCGCGGCAAGACCCCGCGGCTGGCCGCACTGGCTGCCGGCGGCGTGCGCGCCGACGCGCTGCGGCCGTCGTTTCCGTCGCTGACGTTTCCGAACCACTACACCCTGGTGACCGGGCTGTACCCGGACCATCACGGCATCGTCCACAACCGCATCGAAGGCGATGGCGAGAACGACCGCTTCGTCTACAACGACGCCAGCACCACGGCCGACGCGCGCTGGTGGGGCGGCGAGCCGATCTGGGTCGGTGCCGAACGCCAGGGCCTGCGCAGCGCGACCATGTTCTGGCCCGGCTCCGACACGGCAATCGCCGGCGTGCGGCCGAGCTACTGGAAGCCGTTCGACCGCAACGTCACTCCCGAGCAGCGCGTCGACACGGTGCTGGGCTGGCTGGATCTGCCGCCGGATCAGCGGCCGCGCTTCCTGACCCTGTATTTCGAACACGTCGACCGCGCCGGCCATGACCACGGTCCGTCCTCGCCCGAGGTCAACAACGCGCTGACCGAAGTCGACGCGGCGCTGGGCCGCCTGCTCGACGGCCTCGCCGCGCGCGGCCTCGGCAACGCGATCAACCTGCTCGTCGTGTCCGACCACGGCCTGACCGCGGCCAGCAGCACGCGCGTCGTCGTCGTCGACGACATCGTCAATCTCAAGCGCGTGCGCGCGGTGAATTACGGCGTCGTCGCCGGCTTTGCCCCGGAGCCCGGCCAGCAGGCCTATGCCTACAAGACCCTGGTCAAGCGCCACGACCACATGCGCTGCTGGCGCCGCACGCAGATGCCGGCGCGCTTCCACTACGGCAGCAATCCGCGCATTCCGCCGATCGTCTGCCTGGCCGATCCGGGCTGGATCATTGCGCGCTCGGACTGGGTCAAGGAACACCCCCACGACAGTCCGCGCGGCGAACACGGCTACGACAACGACCTGCCCGAGATGCGCGCCCTGTTCGTCGCGAGCGGCCCGTCTTTCCGCCATGGCGCGCGCGTGCCCGAATTCGACAACGTCGACGTCTATCCGCTGCTGGCCCACCTGCTGCACATCAGGCCGGCGCCCAACGACGGCAATCCGAAAACCATGCGCGGCATCCTGCGCGACGGCGGCTGAGCGCACCGGCTTCCGAACGAAGGGTCGGGGCCGACATCGCGGCGATGCGGGGAGCCGCGAATCGGGCGAAATGGACATTGCCGATCGTGGATGAGCGCCGGACGCCTGATCAGTCAGGCGTCCGTCATCCGGGAGGCAAGCGTCGGCTCCTGCGCGAACGCGCCGCCGTCGCCGTGCGAACCTCGCTCAGAACCCGATGCGCCGCAGCGCCGCGGCATAGCGTTGCGCAATGCGCGCCGCGTCGCGATGGCGTCCGTCGCGCACGCACCACTGGCCGTTGACCATGACGTCGCGCACGAGGTTGCGGTTGCCGGCGAACACGAAGGTATCGAGCAGCGCGCCGGGCTCGCGGCCGGCGAATTGTGGCGCCGTGTCGTCGAGCACGAGCAGGTCGGCACGTGCGCCCGCCTCGATCGCACCGAGCGTCGCGCCGGCGGCGCGGGCGCCGCCGAACAGCGCATCGCCCCAGAGCGTCTCGCCGACGCTGCCGGAGGATTCCGACACGGCGATATTGCGATGCCGCGACACCAGCCGCTGGCCGTATTCGAGCCAGCGCAGTTCCTCCACCGGCGATACCGAGATGTGACTGTCCGAACCGATGCCGAGGACGCCGTCGGCGGCGAGGAAATCCTTCAGCGGGAACAGGCCGTCGCCGAGATTGGCTTCGGTCGTCGGACACAGGCCGGCGACCGCGCCGCTCGCGGCGATGCCGCGCGTCTCCGCGTCGGTCAGGTGGGTCGCATGCACGAGCGTCCAGCGCGCGTCGACCGGGGCGTTGGCGAGCAACCATTCCACCGGCCGCGCATTGCGCAGCGCGAGACAGTCCTGCACTTCGCCGATCTGCTCGGCGATGTGGATATGGATCGGCGCATCGTCGACGAGACCGCTGTCGAGTACGGCCTGCAGCGACGCCTGGGGCACCGCGCGCAGCGAATGCAGCGCGACGCCGACGCGCAGGGTGTCGTCCTCGTGTGCGCGCAGGCGCTGCAGCAGGTCGAGATAGGCATCGGTCGCGTGACCGAAGCGGCGCTGGCGCTCGGCGAGTTCGCGGCCGTCGAAGCCGCCGGTCTGGTACAGGGTCGGCAGCAGGGTCAGGCCGATGCCGGTTTCACGCGCAGCCTCGATCAAGGCCAGCGACATGGTTGCGGGATCGGCATAGGGCCTGCCGTCGGGCTGATGATGCAGATAATGGAACTCGCAGACCTGGGTGTAGCCGGCCTCGAGCATTTCGACATAGAGCTGCGCGGCGATCGCCTGCAGTTCGTCCGGACCTACCCGGCCGGCGAACGCGTACATGGTCTCGCGCCAGGTCCAGAAGCTGTCCTGCGGATTCGTCTGGCGCTCGGCCAGACCGGCCATCGCGCGCTGGAACGCATGCGAATGCAGGTTCGGCATGCCCGGCAGCAGCCAGCGGCCGAGGCGCTGGGCCGTCGTGTCGGCCTCGGCGGCAACCGTGGCGAAGCGTCCGCCGTCGATGCGGAACGCGACGTCCGCTTCCCAGCCGTGCGGCTGCCAGGCGTAGTCGCTGCGATACGACGTCATGGGTAATCCTCCGATAGGGCGCGGCCGCGGCCGCGGCGAGGCGCGCATGGTGAGCGTTCGGCGCCGCCACGCCAAGCCTCGCCGGCAAACCGGCAGGCGAGCGACGGCCGCTGCACACCGACGCCGAGGTTGCGGCCGGACTGCTACCATCGCGGCATGGACACGAACTGGGATTGCCTGCTGCTGGACTGCCGGCTCGCGAGCCTCGTCGACAACGGCCGGCCCTACGGACGCATCGACGACGCGGCGATCGCCTGGAAAGACGGCCATATCACATTCGCCGGCCCGTGCGCGGAATTGCCGGCTGCTCCCGCCTCGCTGGCGCGTCAGGTCGACTCGCTGCAGGGCGCCTGGGTCACGCCGGGACTGATCGACTGTCATACCCACCTCGTGTTCGCCGGCGATCGCGCCGCGGAATACGAGCAGCGCCTCAACGGTGCCAGCTACGAAGAAATCGCGCGCAGCGGCGGCGGAATCAATTCCACCGTGCGCCAGACCCGCGATGCCGCGATCGACGAACTGCTCGTGCAATCGCTGCCGCGTGCGCAGGCGCTGCGCGCCGACGGCGTGACCACGCTGGAGATCAAGTCGGGCTACGGCCTGAACCTGGCCGGCGAACGCAAGATGCTGCAGGTGGCCCGACGCATCGGCGAAGTGCTCGGCATCGGCGTGTGTACGACGTTTCTCGGCGCACACGCGCTGCCGCCGGAATTCGCCGGCAACCAGTCGGGCTATGTCGACGAGGTCTGCATCCACATGATGCCGGCGCTCGCGGCCGAAGGGCTCGTCGACGCAGTCGACGCGTTCTGCGAAAAGATCGCCTTCACGACCAGCGAGACACGGCGCGTGCTGGAGACCGCGCGCGGTCTGGGCCTGCCGGTCAAGCTGCATGCGGACCAGCTCAGCGACTCCCACGGTGCGGCCCTGGTCGCCGAGTTCCGCGGCCTGTCCGCCGACCACATCGAATACACCAGCATGGCGGGCGTGAAGGCCATGGCCGCGGCCGGCACCGTTGCCGTGCTGCTGCCCGGCGCATTCCACATGCTGCGCGAGACCCAGTTGCCGCCGGTCGCCGCGCTGCGCGAGCACGGCGTCGCGATGGCGGTGTCCACCGACCTGAATCCGGGCACCTCGCCGCTGCTGTCGCTGCGCATGGCCATGAGCCTGGCCTGCACCCTGTTCCGGCTCACGCCCGAGGAAGCCCTGCGCGGCACCACCGTGCATGCGGCACGTGCGCTCGGCCTCGGCGACCGCGGACGCGTCGCGACCGGCCTGCGTGCCGATCTGGCCGTCTGGAACATCAACGAACCGGCCGAGCTGTGCTACTGGCTCGGTGCCGGCGGCGCGCAGCGCGTCTACGCCGGCGGCCGGCGGCTGATCTGAGCGGCGGCTTCGCACCACGAAAAAAACCCCGCCGCGGCGGGGTTTTTTCGTTCAGGCCGTCGGCCCTGGGCGGGCCGGCGTGGATCAGGCGGCCGGCTTCTTCGCCGCCGGCTTCTTCACCGCAGGAGCGGCCTTCTTCGCGGCCGTCTTGCTGACGGTCTTCGTCGCCGCATCGGTCTTGATGCCGTGCGGACGGATGTTGCCGTAGCTGCCGGAATAGGTCTTGCCCTTGCGGGTCTTCTTGTCGCCCTTACCCATCTCGAATCACTCCAGGAATTGCTTGCAATGGCCGCGTAGCTTACCAGCGCCGCGGCCGGGCGCAAAACCGGGCCCCAGGCGGCCTCAGTGGGCGTGGCCGTGGCCGGAGCAGGCCGGACGCAGGTTGGCTTCCTTCGGCGGCTCGCAGCGCGGCGCATGGCAGTCGACGCCGTCGAGCTGCACGGTCACGTGCTCGATGCCGAAACGCCGGCGCAGCACGCGGCCGACGGCGAGTATGGCCGCGTCGGGCTGGGTGTCGCCGTTGAGCCGCGCATGCAGGGTCGCGACGCGCACGCCGCCGGCCAGTTGCCAGACATGGACATGGTGCACGTCGCGCACGCCGGGGACTTCGGCTTCCACGCCCCGCGCGACGTTGGCGACTTCCATGCCGTCGGGCACGCCTTCCAGCAGGATGTGCGCCGACCGGCGCAGCAGGCGCCAGGCGCTGTTGAGGATCAGCAGCGAGACGAACACCGAGATCGCCGGGTCGGCCCAGAGCCAGCCGAGATAGCGCACGAGCAGCGCCGCACTGACCGCGCCCAGCGAACCGAGCAGGTCGCCGAGCACATGCAGGCGCGCGCCGGCCGTATTCAGATCGTCGTGATCGTGCCCGCCGAGCACGCCGAGCACGAGCAGGTTGACCCCCAGGCCGACCAGCGCGATCAGCAGCATCACGCCCGACAGGATGGGCGCCGGCGCATGGAAGCGCTGCACGGCCTCGAACAGGATCCAGCCGACCAGGAAGAACTGCGACAGCGCATTGGTATAGCCGACCAGCACCTCCAGGCGCGCATAGCCGAAGCTGCGCCGCGCGTCGGCCGGACGCTGGGCGAAATGCGCGCCGAGCCAGGCGAACAGCAGGGCCAGCGCGTCGACGAGCATGTGGCCCGCATCGGCAACCAGCGCGAGCGAGCCCGACAGCCAGCCACCGACCGCCTCGACGATCAGCATCAGGCTGGTCAGCGCGAACGCGAACATCAGCTTGCGCGTACGCGCCGCGTCGCTGGCATAGCCGGCCGCATGGCTGCGGCCTTCGTCGTCGAGTTCCGCATGGCTGTGGCCGCGCGCGTCTTCTTGCGCGTGGTCATGGCCGTGCAGGTGATCGTGATCGTGTGAGGAGTCGTGGCTGCCGGACCGGCCGGGACCGGGGGAATGATCGTGACCGGCCGCCGGCGCGTGCGTGGAAGCATCCGACCTGGAGGCGGACGCGTGCACAGGCTTGGCGGCAGGCGGTGAAGACGGGCGGTTCATGAGAAACGCAGATGACGGCGACCGGCCATGCTAGGAACCGCGGCGCCGGTTACACAATCACCCGTGGCGGCAATTCGCGTCGTGCACATGGGACAGGCGCAGATTCACCAGATGCGCCAGCGCCAGCAGGCTGCCGCCGGTCGTGACGAGCCAGGCGTGGGTCACGGCCGACTGTTCGAAATCCACGAGCACGCCGGCCAGCAGCAGCGCCAGCGCCGGCAGCAACAGCAGCAGCGCGTTCGCGCGACGATGCTTGCGATAGCCCAGCAGCAGCATGACCGTCGCGAGCGAGCAGGCGAACGTGACGAAGGCGCGCTCGATCGCATGGTCGGCCAGCACGGCCAGGCCCAGCGCCGGCAGCACGGCAATGACGAACGGCAGCAGCGCGCAGTGGATCGCGCACAGGAACGAGGCCGTCGCGCCGAAGCGGTCGGCGACGGCCGCAAAGCCGCTGAAACGCGTGCGGCGGGCGGCTGTCGGGTCGACGGATGGATCGGAATTCAATTCAACGGCCTCGCACGACATACGGGACGGCACCTGGGGGCGGCAGTGTAGGGCATGACTTCCGACAGGCGTTGCCGGGATCAGTTTTGATACTGTATAACATAACTATTCCCGTTGACACCCCTTCCCCTCTGGAGTCGTGCATGAACAAGAGCGTGCTCGTGCTGGCGATCGCCGCGCTGCTGGGCGCCGGCAACGCCGGCGCATCCCCGGACGCCGATCCGTCCGCCGCCGACGGCGACCGCAATTCGCCGGAACAGGCGCACAAGCTGGACGAAGTGGAGGTCAGCGCGCTGCCGATCAAGCAGAACGCCGATGACGTGATCGCACCGGTCAGCGTGCTCGCCGGCGCCGAACTCGACGACGCGAAAGCCGGCACGCTCGGCGAGACCGTGGCCAGGCAGCCCGGCGTGCAGACCACGTATTTCGGCCCTGGCGTGGGCCGTCCAGTGATTCGCGGTCTCGACGGTCCGCGTGTCGGCGTGCTGTCCAACGGCGCGAGTTCGGGCGACGTGTCCACGGTCAGCCAGGACCATGCGGTCTCGATCGAGCCGTTCCTGGCCGATCAGATCGAAGTGCTCAAGGGCCCGGCCACCCTGCTCTACGGCTCGGGCGCGATCGGCGGCGTGGTCAACGTCGTCGACGGCCGCATTCCCGACAGGCTTCCGGACCGGCCGTTCTCCGGCCGCGCCGAGCTGCGCGGCAACGACGGCGCGAACGAGCGCACGGGCATGGCACGCGTGGACATGGCCAGCGGCGATTTCGCGCTGCACGCCGACGGCACCTACCGCGATACCGACGACTACGACGGTCCCCACGGCACGATCGCCAACAGTTTCCTGACCACCAAGTCGGGCTCGGTCGGCGGCTCCTGGATTACCGACCGCGGCTTCATCGGCCTGGCCGTCGCGCGCTTTCTCGACCACTACGGCAACCCGGCCGAACCCGGCGACCCCGCAGCCGGCGAACCCGGCGTCACCTTGAAGCTCGCGCAGACGCGCTACGACCTCAAGGGCGGCCTCAATCTCGACACGGGCGTGTTCGAAGCGCTGCGCTTCAATGCAAGCCATACCGACTACGCGCATACCGAATTCGAAGGTGCAGCCGTCGGCACGGTGTTTCTGAGCCAGTCCAACGAAGGTCGCCTGGAGCTCGTGCAGAGCGAGCTGGCCGGCTGGCGCGGCGCGTTCGGCCTGCAGTTCCTGCGTCGCGACTTCCAGGCCATCGGCGAGGAAGCATTCGTGCCGCAGACCCTGACGCGCAGCTACGGCCTGTTCGCGATGGAACAGCGCGAATGGGACCGCTTCAAGCTCGATCTCGGCGCGCGCACCGACCGCCAGACCAGCGATCCGGCCGACGGCCCCAAGCGCAGTTTCTCGCCGCTGAGCCTGTCGGCCGGTGCCGCGTTCAAGCTCGCCGAGGGCTGGCATCTGAACCTCAATCTCGACCGCGCCCAGCGCGCGCCGGCCGAAGAGGAACTGTTCGCCCACGGCCCGCACGTGGCGACCGAATCGTTCGAAGTCGGCCTGCCGAGCGCGACCAAGGAAACCTCCAACCAGTTCGAGCTCGGCCTGCATTTCCACAGCACGTTCGTCGATGCGAAGGTGTCGGGCTACGTCAACCGCTTCAATGACTACATCTATCTGGCCGACACCGGCGAGACCGAAGACGGCCTGCCGCTGCGCCAGTGGTCGCAGGCCGACGCGCGCTTCCACGGCTTCGAGGGCGAGGCCGTGTTCAAGCTGTCGGAAGGTCCGAGCGGTCATTACGACCTGCGCGTCTGGGGCGACACCGTGCGTGCCAGGCTCGACGACGGCGGCAATCTGCCGCGCCTCGCGCCGGCACGCGCCGGCGTCGATCTCAAGTGGTCGGCCGATGCCTGGCGCGCGAGCGTCGGCGCGGCGCACTACTTCTCGCAGGACCGCACGGCCGCCTTCGAAACGACTACCGACGGCTTCACCCTCGTCAACGCGCACCTGAGCTATACCCTGGACAGCGGCGGCACGACGAGCTGGGAGTTCTTCGCCGACGGCACCAACCTGAGCAATCAGACGGCGCGTCTGTCCACGTCCTACATCAAGGACAAGGCGCCGCTGCCGGGCCGCGCGATCGCATTCGGCGTGCGCGCGTTCTTCTAGTACGGCGGCTTCGCGCCGGCGCGAAGCCGGCGCAGGGAACTCCGGGGCTCCACACCCTCCGAGGGGCGGCCGGACGAACGGGGCGCTTCGTGCGCCCCGTTTTCTTTCATCGGGAACAATCGCTGCGGCTGCAGACCCGTCGGCTGTCAGCTCTTGCCGGCGCAACCGGCGCAGACCCCATGCACTTCCAGGGTCTGCGCACGCGGCCGGAAGCCGTGTTCGCGCGCCTGGGCGCTGAGCAGCGCGGCGACGCCGTCGTCGCAGATCTCGATCGCGCCGGCGCAGACGTCGCAGATCAGGAACGGCACCTGATGCGCTTCCTCCGGGTGATGGCAGGACACGTAGGCGTTGATGGATTCGAGCTTGTGGATGAAGCTGTTTTCGAGCAGGAAGTCGAGCGCGCGGTAGACGGTTGGCGGCGCGGCGCCGGCGCGTTCGTCCTTGAGGCGGTCGAGCAGATCGTAGGCCTTCACCGGCTTGTCGCTGGCCGCGATCATTTCGAGCACGCGCAGGCGCAGCGGCGTCAGGCGCAGGCCGCGCGCTTCGCAGGCGTCGGCAACAACGCGCACGAACGCCGCTGCATCGTGGCGGTGCTCGTGCAGGCCGTGCTTGTGGCCGGCGTCGTGATCGTGGTCGTGCGCTTGGCTCATGGCCGGATCATAGCAGCGGCGCGGTTCAGGCCCCGGCCACCGTCATGCGCTCGACGAGGATGGAGCCGCACAGCAGATGCGAACGCGGGTCCACGTCGCTGCCGATCGCCACGATGTTGGCGTAGACGTCGCGCAGGTTGGCCGCGATCGTGATTTCCTCGACCGGGTAGGCGATGACGCCGTTCTCGACCCAGAAGCCGACTGCGCCGCGCGAATAGTCGCCGGTCACGCCGTTGACGCCCTGCCCCATCAATTGCGTCACCAGCAGGCCGGTGCCGAGGCGGCGCAGCATCGCCTCGAAATCATCGCCGCCGCCGCGTACGAGCAGGTTGTGCACGCCGCCGGCGTTGCCGGTGGACGACAGTCCGAGCTTGCGCGCCGAATAGCTGGACAGCAGGTAGCGCTGCAGCACGCCGGCTTCGACGAGCGCACTGCGCCGCGTCTGCACGCCTTCGGCGTCGAACGCGGCCGAACCGTGACCGCGCGGCAGAAACGGATCTTCGATCAGGTCGACGAAGTCCGGCAGGATGCGCTGGCCGCAGGCGTTCAGCAGGAAGCTGGCCTTGCGGTACAGCGCGCCGCCGCTGACCGCATTGAGCAGATGGCCGATCAGACCGCGCGCGACTTCGGGCGCGAACAGCACCGGACACTGGCGCGTCGTCAGGGTCTGCGCCCCCAGGCGCGACAGCACGCGCTCGGCGGCCTTGCGGCCGATCGCGGCCGCGGGGCCGAAATCCTCCGCCGCGCGCACCGAGTCGTACCAGTAGTCGCTCTGCATGCCGGCTTCGTCGCCGGCCAGCAGCGAAACCGACAGCATGTGCCGGGTACCGCGCTCCCGGCCGGTGAAGCCGTGCGAGTTCGCATACACGGCCAGCGCCTGGCCGGCCTGTACCGAGGCGCCCTCGGAATTGGTGATGCCGGCGACCGCACGCCCGGCGTCCTCGATCTCCAGGCCCAGGGCGATCGCGCGTTCGACGTCGATATCCCAGGGATGCCAGAGGTCGAGATCGGGAAAGCGCGTCGCCATGCGCGCCGCATCGGCCAGACCGGCGGCCGCATCGGCCTCGGTATAGCGCGCGATCGCGCAGGCCTGCTCGACGGTCTTGGCGATGGAGTCCGGATTCAGATCGGCCGTGCTGGCCGAACCCTTGCGCTTGTCGAAATACACGGTCACGCCGAACGAACGGTCGCGCGTGTGTTCGATGGTCTCGGTCTCGCCGAGACGCACGCTGACGTTCAGGCCCACGTCGACGCTGGCGGCGACTTCCGCTTCGTCGGCGCCGGCGGCCCTGCAGCGCCGCAGCACGTCTTCGGCGACTTCGGCGAGCCGGTCCAGCTCGGCCAGACTGGCGTCCTTGTTGGCGATCTCTGCACTCACAGCCTATTCTTCCCTTCTTTGCCGGCACTGCCCCACGTCATGCGCGAACACGACGACGATTTTTCCGACGACGGCGACGACTCGCCCAGCCGCAGCCAGCGGCGCCGCGACGCGCTGGCCGTTTTCGAGCTGGCCGAACGTCTGGTCGCACTGACCGATGCGCAGCTCTCCCAGCTCACGCTGGACGAGGACATCCGCGACGAGGTGGAAAAGACCCGTCGCGTGACCCAGCAGATCGCGCGCAAGCGCCAGATCCAGTACCTCGCCAAGATCCTGCGCCGGCGCGAGGACGAACTGCCGGCGCTGCGCGCCCAGCTCGACCACGACCGCCAGCTCGCCCGGCGCGAGACCGCCGAGCTGCATCGGCTGGAGGAATGGCGCGAACGCCTGATCGCCGACGGCGACGAGGCGCTGGCGCAGCTGCTCAACCTGTTTCCGGCCGCCGACCGCCAGCACCTGCGCCAGCTCGCGCGCCAGGCGCGGGTCGAACGCAACGAGAACCGGCCGCCGCATGCATTCCGCGAGCTGTTCCGCGAACTGCGCGAGCTGTTCGGCGACGACAGGACCGGCGACGTCGCCGAGGAATGAAGCGGCGCTGCCGTCACGCGGCCGTCCCGCCGACGGTGATGCCGTCGATCTTCAGCGTGGGCTGACCGACGCCGACCGGCACGCTC
This sequence comes from Lysobacteraceae bacterium SCN 69-320, assembly GCA_001725155.1. GTDB lineage: Bacteria > Pseudomonadota > Gammaproteobacteria > Xanthomonadales > Rhodanobacteraceae > Tahibacter. Next base: position 60,996 of record MEFP01000009.1, read on the forward strand.
TGCCCTTCCTTGCCGCAGACGCCGACGCCTTCGTCCAGGCGCAGATCGTTGCCGATCATGCTGATGCGATTCATGACGTCCGGACCGGAGCCGACCAGCGTTGCGCCCTTGACCGGCCGCGTGATGCGGCCGTCCTCGATCAGATACGCCTCGCTGGCCGAGAACGTGAAGCGGCCATTCGTGATGTCGACCTGGCCGCCGCCGAAATTGACCGCATACAGGCCGCGCTTGACCGAACCGATGATCTCGGCCGGATCGTGCGCACCGGCCAGCATGTAGGTATTCGTCATGCGCGGCATCGGCAGATGGGCGAACGACTCGCGCCGGCCGTTGCCGGTCGGCTGCATGCCCATCAGGCGCGCATTGAGCTTGTCCTGCATGTAGCCGCGCAGGATGCCGTCCTCGATCAGCACCGTGCTTTCGGTGGGCACACCCTCGTCGTCGACGTTGAGCGAACCACGGCGCCCCGCCAGGGTACCGTCGTCGACGACGGTGACGCCGGGCGCGGCGACGCGCTGGCCCAGGCGTCCGGAAAACGCCGAGGTGCCCTTGCGGTTGAAATCGCCTTCGAGGCCGTGGCCGACGGCTTCGTGCAGCAGTACGCCGGGCCAGCCCGGGCCGAGCACGACCGGCATGCTGCCGGCCGGCGCGTCCACCGCGTCCAGATTGACGAGCGCAAGACGCACCGCTTCGCGCGCCCAGGCCTGGGCGCGGCCGCCGGCCAGCAGCTCGGCGTAGTCGTAGCGACCGCCGCCGCCGGCACTGGCGCTTTCGCGCCGGCCGTTCTGCTCGGCGATGACCTGCACGTTGAATCGCACGAGCGGCCGCACGTCGGCGGCCAGGGTGCCGTCAGCTGCGGCGACGAGCACGGTATCCATGCCCGCGGCGATGCTGACGATGACCTGGCTCACGCGCGGATCCAGCGCGCGCGCATAGGCGTCGATCTCGCGCAGCACGGCGATCTTGTCGGCGCTGCCGAGACTGTCGATCGGGTCGATCGGCCGGTACAGCGAACGCGTATTGCCGATGGCGAGCGCGCGGCCGACGCCGTTGGCGCCGGCCTTGGCCACCGCGCGCGCGGCGCCGGCGGCTTCGAGCAGCTGCGGCAGCACGATCTCGTCGGAATAGGCGAAGCCGGTCTTTTCACCGGCCAGCGCGCGCACGCCGACGCCCTGCTCGATCGAGTGATTGCCTTCCTTGACGATGCCGTCCTCGAGCAGCCAGTACTCCGAACGCGCATGCTGGAAATACAGATCGGCCGCATCAATGCCGGGCCCGAGCAGTCGCGCGAACACGCGATCGAGTTCCTGCGTGGACAGGCCGCCCGGGCGCAACAGACGTTCGCTCGCTTGCGCGATCATGGCATTCATCGGGATTCCAGCTGAGGCAATGTGCGGGAGATAAGGGCGGGAACGGTAGGCTACAAGGCGTATCCAGGCAAGCATGGCGGCCTCGGCCGACCGCTGCATCGCGATACCCATCCGACATTCACCGTCGCCGCGACGACACCTGCGTACGGAAACGCACGATGCGTACCGACAGCGGCCACTCCACCGTCGCCAAGGTCTGCTGCATCAGTTCCAGCGCCGCGGCTTCCGCGTAACCGCCCGAGCCCGCGCCGATGACCGGAAACGCGATGGACGCGAAGCCGTGGCGGTGCGCAAGCGTCATCGCCGACTGCACGCTGCGGCATATCGAACCGGCCGACGCGCGCCAGAGCAGGTCGATGCCGGCCACGTGGATGATGCCGCGCAGCGGCAGGCGGCCCGGGCCGGTCAGTACCGCATCGCCGAGCGCGAGCGTGCCCGCGCGACCGAGTTCGATGAAGGGCCCGAGTCCGGCGCGCCGCTTGATGGCACCCGAAACGCCCTGCGGCAGCAACAGCCACCAGGGAATCACGTTGCGGTTCCAGGCATTGACGATCGCGTCGACCGGCTGGTCGAGCAGATCGCCGTCGACGACATCGGCACGCATGCAAAGTCCCGCGGCCCAGAGGCGCGTCGGACCGACGCTCAGCGCCGCTGGTTCCCCTGCGGCGATTCGACCGGCGGTCCCTGCAGTTCCTGCGCCGGCGCGGCCGCGTCGTTGCGGCTGCGGCCGCCTTCGCGCGAGATCAGGGTGATCTCGGGTTTTTCCCAGCTGCCGGTCACGCGATAGCGCGCGGTCGTGACCTGGTTGATGGCCTTGTTGAACAGGGTCTGCACCGCCAGGCCCGCGGCGGCGCCCGCCGGCCCGCCGGCCAGCGCACCGACGACGGTCAGCGCGCCGCCGACGCGCGGCGTGACGACCATCTGCTGATCGTAGTCGCGCGCCTTCAGGCCGGTGCGGCCCTGGATGCGGATGTCGGCGGCCGGACTCGTGATCGTGAGATTGTTCGTCGTCGCGTTGCCGCCGCCGAGAGCGAACTCGCCGTTGATGGCGGTGAAGCTCATGCCCGAGCGGAAGAAGTCGCCGAAATCCAGCGCGAGACGGCGCGGAATCTCGCGCACCGAGAACAGGCCGAACAGACGTCCCATGCCCGGCTCGACATCGAGAATGCGGCCGGCATTGACCGTGAGCTTGAGCTTGCCTTCCAGCCGCGCCAGCGCGAACGAGGCCGGCGAGCCGTTCCAGTAGGCATTCAGATGGGCCAGGGTCTGGCCGCCTTCGAAAATGCCGGCAAAACCGAGCGCCGCGAGCATGTGGCCCATGTTTTCCGAGGTCAGGTCCAGATCGACGTCGGAGCGGTGGCGCTTGCCGTCGCCGTTCCATTGCCCGCGCACGTGCATTTCCATGTCGGCCGAACGCGTCTCGAACTGGTCGATGCGCATGCCGTCGGTGGTCGGCAACGACTCGAGCCGGGTCTCGCCGAAATTGGCCGTGCCGAGGCGGAAATCGCCGATCCACAGGTGCAGCGGCGGCACCGTCGAGGGCACCACGCCGTCGAACGGATCCGGTGTCTCCTCGACGGTCGTCAGGCCCGGCGGCCGCGGCGGATCGGGCCAGTACACATGTTCAAATTGCGCCGTAATGCCGCGCTTGAGCAGGTCCGCGGTCGGAATCTGCAAGGTGCCCTGCAACTGCGGGCCGCTGAAGCTGATGCCGACCTGGTCGAGCTGGCGCGCGAGCACGAGGCCGAGGTCGTTGAACTCGCGGCTGCCGATCGTGGCCCTGTCGACACGCAGGTCGATCGCGCGCAGCAGGCTCGGTCCGCTGCCGGCGCCCAGGCCTATGCCGGCCCAGCCCGACAGGTCGAGGCGGCGGCCGCGCCCGCCGACGCTGAGCCCCGCGTCGGGCAGTTGATCCGGCGGCGTTTCGCCGAGCGCGATCGCGCCGGCGAATTCGCGCTGCGCATCCGGCAGGCGCGCGCGCAGGCGCAGCACGTCGGCGACAGTGACCGCGAGCGGGCTGCCCGGCATCGGCAGCTGCAACGACACCTGCACCGGCATCGCATCGCCGGCCGGCTTGTCCAGCGGCGCCGGCAGGTCGATCGCGGTGCCGCGCAGTTCCGAGCGCATGACCAGCTTCGTCGGCGCGTCGCCCCGCGGCACGGCCACGTCGATGATCCAGTCCGAGCGGCCGGAGAAGCGCGGCCACCAGGGCTGCAGCACGCTCGCGTCCTTGAACACGAACTCCATCGGCAGATTGCTTTCCAGGCGCGCCTCGACGGCGTTGCCCGAATCCTTCACGTCGGCGCCGAGGGTGAGCCAGAAGTTGGCCGGATAGCCCTGCATCTGTAGCGCCAGCGGCCCGGCGCTGAGGCCGTCGTCGTGGAACGCGAGCTTGCCGCTGGCATGGGCGAAATCCACGTCCCATTTCTTCGCGACGATCGGAGCATCGGTCAGCGCGATCTCGCCCTTGACCCGGCTGGGTTCGTCCGGCGCGAACGGCAGATCGAGGTGGAACTTCACGTCGGCGCCGCCGCCGATCTGCAGCCCCTTGAGCTCCCTGGCGAAGCGCGCGCCGAGCGGCGAGGCATTGACGACCGCGAGCAGATCCTCGCCCTTGCCCTCGCCTTCGACGTCGAGCGCGAGCACGGCGTCCTTGAACGAGGGAATGTCGGCGACCGCACGCCGGGTCGTCGCGCCCAGCACACGGCCGCCGCTGGTCTCCGCATGCATGCTCGAATTGACGAACTCGGCGACGACACCGACGCCCTCGGCGCGCGGCCAGGCGGCGTTGTAGTCGAGCGTCAGATCGCTGATCTCGGCACGCGCCTTGAACTGGCCGGCGAAATTGTGGATCGGCCAGTCGTCCAGATCGCAGCGGATCGCGGCACGGCCGCCGACGATCGTGCCGGCGACGAGGCCGCGATCGAGCCAGTCCATGGCCTTGGGCGACATGTCGCCGATCGGCCAGAACTGCTTGGCCGCGGACACTTCGCTCGGCAGCACGACCGCATATACGTCGATCAGCGGCTTGCCGCCGCCGGGCCAGAATTCCAGGCCGCCGCGCAGCTGGGTCGAGACGCCGGCGCCGTCGACGTCCAGCGCGTCGGTCTCCACGCGCCAGCCGCCTTCGTCGAGGCGGAACGCGGCGATGCGTCCGGCCAGGCGCTGGAACGCCAGCGGCTGGCGGAATTTGCGCGCGTAGTTCAGGGTCGAGGGTTGCGGCGGCAGTTCGAGCACCGCGGCGTTCGCATCGGCGTACAGCTCGCCGCGCAGCGCGGTCAGACCGGGCACCTTGTCGACCGGCAGGAAGCTCAGGCCCTGCAGGTTCGCTTCGAGCTCGAAATCGTCGCGGCCGGCGAAACGCAGCGCGACCGACTGCAGCTGTCCCTGCAGCGCGGCACGCGCCGGCCAGGCGCCGTCGGCGCCCGGCGCCAGCGGCAGCAGCGCGGCGACGCTGGTCAGGTCGATCTGCGGCGCGTCGAGGCGCAATTCGTCGCCGTCGCGGCGCAGGGTCGCCGCCGACACGACCGGATTGGTTCCGCCGCGCGCCGCGCGCAGGTCGGCCAGATCCAGGGTCCAGCCGTTCGCCTCACGGCGCCAGCGCGCATAGCCGTGCAGCTGAGCCAGGCCGACGGTCCTGACCGCAGCCGGACTGTCGGCCGCCGGCTTGTCGGCGAGCCTGTCGGCCGCCCTCGCCGCCGCCGGCTTGTCCGCCGCGGCCCTTTCCGTGCCCGGGTTGTCGGCGCGCGCCGCGTCGCCGGACTTCTCCGCCGTGCCGGCGCCGGACGTCGCGTCATCCGGGCCGAGTTCGATCTCGAGATTGTTCAGATCCAGCGCCGCATGCGCCGACACCGGCTCGGCGTTCTCCAGCTGCGCCCAGAGCTGCAGACGGCCGTGGCCGGTGCGCAGGCGGCGACCGTCCCAGCTCAGGCCGGCGGTCAGGTTGGCCAGGTCCACCGCTTCGCCGCCGACATAGGCCTCGCCGCTGCGGCTGACGCGGTCGAACTCGGCGACGAACTGCAGCGGCGTCGCGCCGGGCGCGTCGCGGCGCAGCACCGCAAGGATGCGATGCCGCTCGGCGCGGTTGATCAGGCGCAGTTCGTCGATGCGCAGCGCCGCGTCGATGCCCTGCGCCGCGTCGACCACGTGCACACGCGCATCGCGCAGCACCACGCCGCCGAGGGACAGCAGCGGGTTGTCGCCGGCCTGCGCATCGCCGCCGGCCAGGCCGGACACCTGCCAGCCGCCGTCGGCGCCGCGCTCCAGTCGCAGATCCAGGCCGCGTATGCGGAATTCGCTCCAGTGGCGGTTGCGGCCAAGCCAGGCGCCGAGGTCCAGGCCGATCTCGGCCTGTGGAATCACCAGCGGCGGCAGCCGCGTGTCGGTGGCGGCCACATGCACGCCGTCCAGGCGCAGCAGCGGTCCGCCTTCGCCCCAGTAGCCCTGCACCTGGTCGATGCTGACCGGCCGCTGCAGCTGCCCGGACAGGAACCGCTCCACGCGCGCCTTGTGCAGCCCGACCTGCGGCAACAGCAAACGCACCAGACCGACCAGCACGGCCGCGAGAATGATCAGGCAGGCCAGGCTGACGGTCAGCACGATGCGCAGTCGGCGCAGGCGGCGGCGCCAGGGCGTCACGGGCGCCGCACCCGGCCGCCCGGACGCCGGTTTTCAGAGCAGGACCACATCGAACTGTTCCTGCGAATAGTGCTCCTCGGGCTGGAAGCGAATGGTCTTGCGGATGAATTCCTCGAGCTCGGCGACCGCGGCGGATTCCTCGTCGAGGATGCGGCTGACCACCTTCGGCGCCGCCAGCACGAGCAGCTTCTCGGCGTCGAACTGGCGCACGGCGCGGGTGATCTCGCGGAAGATCTCGTAGGTCACGGTCTCGGCGGTCTTGAGGCTGCCGCGGCCGCCGCATTCGGGACAGGGCTCGCAAAGCTGGCGTTCGAGGCTTTCGGTCGTGCGCTTGCGCGTCATCTCGACCAGGCCCAGCGGCGACATGTCGTAGACCGTGGTCTTGGCATGGTCGCGCATCAGCGCCTTCTCCAGCGTCCGCAGCACCTGGCGCTTGTGCTCCTCGTCGGTCATGTCGATGAAGTCGATGATGATGATGCCGCCGAGATTGCGCAGGCGCAGCTGGCGCGCGGCGGCCTGGGCCGCTTCGAGATTGGTGCGGTAGACGGTCTCTTCGAGGTTGCGGTGGCCGAGGAACGCGCCGGTGTTGACGTCGACCGTGGTCATGGCCTCGGTCTGGTCGACGATCAGATAGCCGCCGGATTTCAGCGGCACTTCCTTGCGCAGCGCGCGCTGGATCTCGTCCTCGACGCCGTAGAGATCGAAGATCGGCCGCTCGCCCGGATAATGCTCGATGCGCTCGACCATGTCGGGCATGAACTGCTGGGCGAAGCTGTGGATCTTGTCGAAGGTCTCGCGCGAATCGACGCGGACCTTCTCGATGTCGCGGCGCATGAGGTCGCGCAGCGCGCGCAGGCTCAGCGGCAGATCCTCGTAGATGCGCGTGCCGACGCGCGCCTGGCTGATGCCTTCCTGCACCGCCTGCCAGAGCCGGCCCAGATAGTCCACGTCCTCGGCCAGCGCCTCGAAGCTCTGCCCTTCCGCATTCGTGCGCACTATGAAACCGAGGCCGCCGTCGCGGCCGAGCTGCTGCAGGGCATCCTTGAGACGCGCGCGCTCGGTCTCGTCCTCGATGCGTACCGACACGCCGACCATGCGCGAATACGGCAGCAGCACGAGATAGCGCGACGGTATCGACAGGTGCGTGGTCAGCCGCGCGCCCTTGCTGCCGATGGGATCCTTGACGACCTGCACGACGACCTCGTGGCCTTCGCGCACGAGGTCGAGTATCGGCGGCGTGGGCCCGCTCGCGCTGCCGCCGCCTTCGGCCGCATCGCCGACCAGCGACGGCGCCGCGCGCACGATATCGGACGCGTGCAGGAACGCTGCGCGGTCCAGGCCGATCTCGACGAAGGCCGCCTGCATGCCCGGCATGACGCGGCTGACCTTGCCCTTGTAGATGTTGCCGACATAGCCGCGGCGCTGCGCACGTTCGATGTGCACTTCCTGCAGCATGCCGTTTTCGACGACGGCCACGCGCGTCTCGCGCGGCGTCACGTTGATCAGGATTTCTTCGCTCACCGGACTACCTTGTCAGCGGCCGGCTGAACCGCGCCACGTATTCTGGAAGATCGCCACCCATGTTCGCAGTGCAGCTGATTCAAGAGGACTCCAACGATCATTGCCGGTTTCGGGTTGTTCAGAGGCGGGCTCGCAGTTTCCGGCGACGGCGCGGCAGACGACGGCCTCGGCGGACATCGACGACGGACGGCCCCCTGTCGCAGGGTTATAGCCGCGGCCTGCGACGCTTGTCGATGCGCTCAGAGCGGATGGCCGAAACGCCGCAGCAGATTGGCGGTCTCGAACAGCGGCAGGCCCATGACCCCGCTGAAGCTGCCGTCGAGATGGTCGATATGCGCCGCCGCAGCCCCTTGTATCGCATAGGCGCCGGCGCGGCCGTAAGGCTCGCCGCTGGCCACATAGGCCGCGATAGCGGCCTCATCCATGGGCGCGAAGCTGACATCCGACAGCGAGGTCGCATGCTCCTCGCGCCCGGCGCTGAGCAGCCATACCGTGGAAATCACGCGATGGCGCCGGCCCTGAAGGCGGCGCAGCATGGCCGTCGCCGCAGCCGCGTCGGCCGGCTTGCCGAACACCTCGCCGTCCAGCACGACTTCGGTGTCCGCGCCGAGCACGATGGCGCCGGCCACGCCGGCAACCTGCAGCAGACCGGCGCCGGCCTTCTCGCGGGCGACGCGGCTGACATAGTCCTCGGCCGGCTCGCCTTCGCGGTGCAGCTCCGGCACGTCCACGTCGAGCACGACGAAGCGCAGGCCGAGCTGTTCGAGCAGCTGGCGCCGGCGCGGCGATTGCGAGGCGAGGTACAGCATTCGGTCACTCCGTCAGGCGCGGTGATAAGGGTGATTGCCGAGCAGGCTGACTGCACGGTAGAGCTGTTCGGCCAGGATCAGGCGCACCAGCATGTGCGGCAAGGTCAACGTGCCCAGCGACCAGCGCTGGTCGGCGCGGGCCAGGGCCGGCGCGGCCAGGCCGTCGGGGCCGCCGACCAGGAAGGCCAGATCGCGGCCTGCCATGCGCCAGTTCGCCAGCTGCGCGGCCAGGTCCTCGCTGGACCATTGACGGCCGCGGCCGTCGAGCGCGACCACATGGGCGCCGCGCGGAATCGCCGCGAGCATGGCCTCGCCCTCGTCGCTCAGCGCGCGCGCCAGATCGCGGCCCTTGCCGCGTTCGCCGAGCCGAAGCTCGGCCAGTTCCAGCGGCAGTTCGCGCGACAGGCGCTTGGCGTATTCGGCGAAGCCGTCGGCGACCCAGGCCGGCATGCGTTCGCCGACGGAAATCAGGCGCGCGCGCATGGACGGCCGGAACGGACGGTGCGCGCGCGATTCAGGCGTAGGCCGCTTCGGCGTCGTCGGCGTCGGGGCCCACCGACCAGAGACGTTCCAGGCCGTAGAACTCGCGCACGCGCGGCAGCATGACGTGGACGATGATGTCGCCGAGGTCGACGAGCACCCACTCGCCCTCGCGCTGGCCTTCGACGCCCAGCGGCTGCATGCCGGCTTTCTTTGCGTACTTGATGACTTCGTCGGCGACCGACTTCACGTGCCGCGACGAGGTGCCGCCGGCCACGACGATGTAGTCGGCAATCGAGGTCTTGCCACGCACGTCGAGTTCGACGACGTCCTTGGCCTTGAGCTCCTCGAGCGCGCGCCTCACTTCCAGTCGCAGGCGCTCGACGATGTCGGTCGGCGCGGAAACCTTGCCGGGTTTGCGCGGCTTGGGCTGCGGCGGCGATGCCACCGGCGCGGCGGCGGCACTGCGTGGTTTCTTTGCTGCCGGCTTGGCGGTCGACTTCGCCGCGGCCTTGGCGGCGGGTCTGGCCGCGCGCTTGGCTGCCTCGCGATTGGCCAGTACGGCCTTGCCTGGCTTGCTGGCGGACTTCGGTCCCGGCGCAGCGCCCGCGGCGGACTTCTTTGCCGTCGCGGCCTTCTTCGCTACGGCAGCCTTTTTGGCGGCCGGCGCAGCGGCGCGGGAACCGGATTTGGATTTGGACGCGGTCGAAGACTTCGGCGTTTTGGTCGTGGCCAAGCGTGCGCTACCTCTCAATGCCCGACGGGGCAGTCGGCGCGGAGTATACGGCGGCGGCCCGCCAATTACCCGGCCGCGGCCGGGGCATACCAGCCGCGGCGGCGGATCTGCGCCAGCACCGCATCGGGCAGCAGGTAGCGCGGCTCGCGTCCGGCGGCCAGCTGGGCGCGTATGGCCGTGGCCGAGATGTCGAGTTCCAGGATGTCCAGGAACAGCACCCGGCCGGCGCCCTGGCTGCGCCAGTCGGCATCGGCGGCGCAGCGCCGCGCGGCGATCTGCCCGCGCAGCGCCGCGGCGTAGTCGCGCGAATGGCCGGGCCGGTCGAGCACGGCGATGTGGGCGAGCTCGAACAAGTGCAGCCAGCGGTTCCAGCTCGGCAGGCCGGCGAACGCGTCGACGCCCAGCAGCAGCAGCAGCGGCCGGGCATCGCCGACTTCCGCACGCAGCTCGCGCAGGGTGTCGACGGTGTAGGACGGTCCGGCCCGGCGCAGCTCGCGCGTGTCCAGGCGCAGGCGTTGCTGGCCGGCCAGGGCCAGCTCCAGCAGCTCCACGCGCTGCGCAGGATCGAGCACCGGCTGCGGCCGGTGCGGCGGCACGTTGGCCGGCAGCAGGCAGACCTCGGCGTCGAGCTGTTCGGCGGCCTCCCAGGCGGCGCGCAGATGGCCGTTGTGGACCGGGTCGAAGGTGCCGCCGAGCAGGGCCAGCGGACGCGCGCTCATGTGCCGGTCAGCAGATGCGAACTGCGCGGCAGGGCCATGGCTGCGAGCAGGCGCTCCAGTTCGATCCAGGCATCGCCGGCGCCGCGGCCCTTGCTGATGCGGTCGATGCGCGCGGCCTGGGCCAGGCATTGTTCCCAATGCGCCAGGCCGCCGCGCTGCAGCGCCTTGCGGTAGACACCTTCGCGCGCCGGATAGATGCGCTCGCTGCGGAAGGCCTGGGCCGGATTCGGCGCCGCGGCCAGCCGCACGAGCAATTGCAGCTGATACAGCAGCAGCCCCATGAGACCGGGCACCTGCTCGCCTTCGGCGCGCAGCCCCGCGGCGATGCGCAGCGCACGCGCCGCGTCGCCGGCCAGTGCCGCGTCGGTCAGCTTGAACGCGTCGTAGCGCGCGCTGTCGGCGACGAGATCTTCCAGGGTCGCCGCATCGAGCACGCGGTCGCCGGCCAGCAGCGCGAGCTTGTCGATCTCCTGCGCGGCAGCGAGCAGATTGCCTTCGCTGCGCTCGGCCAGCACGTCGATGGCGTCGCGGCCGGCCCGGATGCCGCGCGCGGCCATGCGCTGGCCGATCCAGGCCGGCAGATCGTCCGGGCGCAGCGGCGCGATCGGCACGAACACGCCGGCCGCCTCGACCGCGTCGACCCAGGCCGCATGATGCTGCTTGCTCCACTGCGTGGACGTGATCAGCAGCACCGTGTCCGGCGGCGGCCGCTGGCAATACTCGATGATCGCCGCGGCCCCGTCCTTGTTCGGCTTGCCGGTCGGCACGCGCAGGTCGATGAGCTTGCGCGAGGCGAACAGCGACATGCCGCTGGCCGCACGCGCGAGGTCGTCCCAGTCAAAGCCGCTTTCGGCGTCCAGAATCTCGCGTTCGAGATAGCCGAGCTCGCGCGCCCGCGCCCGCAACGCGTCGCTGGCCTCGATCAGCAGCAGATGCTCGTCGCCGGCCAGGAAATAGACCGGCTTGAGCACGTCGCCGGCGAGCTGCTGGCGCAGTTGCGGCAGGCTCAGGCTCATCGCCGCGTGATCGGCTAGTTCGCGCGGCCCAGCGCTGCGAGACGGCGCAGGATGGCCTGCACCATGTCCCGCTGCAGCTGCTTGCGCAGTTCGTCTTCCTGCGCGGCGACGCCGAGCACCTGGGTCTCGTCGAAGGTGTAGTCGCGGCTGAGCTCGATGGACTGGCGCGGCAGCACGGCCTTGCCGTCGGCGTCGACGGCTTCGATCTCGACCTTGTAGCGCATCGTGTATTCGCGCACGCGCGCACTGGCGCCGACCGACAGCGCCTCGGGCGCGAGCGAGCTGACCGGGATCCTCAGCGTCGCTATGCCGCTGCCGGCCGCGTCCTCGACCTTGGCGCCGGCACGCGTCAGCGCGTCGGGCAGGTCGCGGTACAGGAGGTTGCCCGGATCGGCGATCTCGATGTGCAGGCGCGCGAGGCTCGCCGGCAGTTGCGCCTGCTCGCGCAGATGGAAACCACAGCCGGCCAGCGCCAGCGCCGTTGCCACGAGGATTGCCCGCCACAGAGTCCGCATATCAGCCTGCCACGATGTTGACGATCTTGCCGGGCACGACGATGACTTTCTTCACCGTCTGTCCGTCGAGGAAGCGTGCCACGACCGGATCGGCCAGGGCCAGCCGCTCGCATTCTTCCTTGGCCGCGTTGACCGCGACCTCGATCTGGCCGCGCAGCTTGCCGTTGACCTGTACGGCCAGCACCAGCGCGTCCTTCTTCAGCGCCTCGGCGTCGGCCTGCGGCCAGGACTGGTCCTCGATCAGGCTTTCGCCATGCCCCAGCGCCTGCCACAGCGCATGACAGACATGCGGCGTGATCGGATTCAGCAGCAGGGTCACGGCTTCCCAGGCTTCCTGACGCACGGCGGCGGCGGCCGGCGAGGCGTCCTCGAACCTCGCCAGCGCGTTGAGCAGCTCCATGACCGCGGCGATCGCGGTATTGAACGCATGGCGGCGGCCGATGTCGTCGGAGACCTTCGCGATGGTCTCGTGCAGCTTGCGCCGCAGCGCCTTCTGCTCGGCATTCAGCGCGATCTCGCCGCGACGCAGCGCTACGGCGGCGGCCTGCGCCTCGGCCACGGGCGACGCGTTCACATGCTTGTGTACCTGCGCCCAGACGCGGCGCAGGAAGCGCGCCATGCCGTCGACGCCGGACTCGTTCCACTCCAGCGACATGTCCGGCGGCGAGGCAAACATCGAGAACAGACGCACCGTGTCGGCGCCGTAGCCCTCGACCATGGTCTGGGGATCGACGCCGTTGTTCTTGGACTTGGCCATCTTCTCGATGCCGCCGATCGAAACCGGTTCGCCGTCGTCGGCCAGCGCGCCGATGATGCGCGCGCGTTCGTCGCGCTGGATCTGCACGTTGGCCGGGTTGAACCAGGTCTTGGAACCGTCGGCTTCCTGGCGATAGAACGTCTCGGCCACGACCATGCCCTGGCACAGCAGGTTGGTCGCCGGCTCGTCGCAGGTCACCAGGCCCGCATCGCGCATGAGCTTGTGATAGAAGCGGAAATACAGCAGGTGCAGGATCGCGTGCTCGATGCCGCCGATGTACTGGTCCACCGGCAACCAGTAGTTCGCGCGCTCGTCGACCTGGGCCTGCGCGCCCGGCGAGGTATAGCGCGCGTAGTACCAGCTCGACTCCATGAACGTGTCGAAGGTGTCGGTCTCGCGCTCGGCCGGGCCGCCGCACTGCGGGCAGGTGGTCTTGCGCCAGTCGGCGTCGGCCTTGATCGGCGACTGCACGCCGCTGAACGCCACGTCCTCGGGCAGCACGACCGGCAACTGCTCGTCGGGCACCGGCACCGCGTCGCAGCGCTTGCAGTAGATGACCGGGATCGGACAGCCCCAGTAGCGCTGGCGGCTGACGCCCCAGTCGCGCAGACGGTAATTGACGCGGCGCGAGCCCTCGCCGAAGCGCGCGGCCAGCGCCGCGAACGCCTGGGCATAGTCCATGCCGTCGTATTCGCCCGAATTCACGAGATAGCCGCGCTCGGTATAGGCACCGTCGGCCAGCACGCGCTGCTGGAATTCCTCGATGATCTGCACGGCCGCGGTCGGCTCGTAGACGTCGCGCGGGGCGCCGCCGCCTAGCGCGGTGTTCATCGCGTCGCCGCCGATCGCGACGTCGCGCTGCAGTTCCGCGATCGCGTCGCGCACGTCCTCGTTGACGATGACAAGCTTGATCGGCAGGTGATAGGCCCGGGCGAACTCCCAGTCGCGCTGGTCGTGGCCCGGCACGGCCATGACCGCGCCGGTGCCGTAGCCCATGAGCACGAAGTTCGCGGCCCAGACCGGCACGCGCTCGCCGCTGATCGGGTGCAGCGCGTAGATGCCGGTGAAGACGCCCTTCTTTTCCTGCGTCTCCAGGTCCGCCTCGGCCGTGCCGCCGTGGCGGCATTCCTCGATGAACGCGGCCAGGTCCGCATTGTCCTTCGCCGCGGCCAGCGCGAGCGGATGCTCGGCCGCGACCGAGACGAAGGTCACGCCGAGCAGGGTGTCCGGCCGCGTCGTGAAGACCTCGAGCGTGTCGTCGCTGCCTTCGATGCCGAACGGGATCTGCAGGCCTTCGGAGCGGCCGATCCAGTTGCGCTGCATGGTCTTGACCGCGTCGGGCCAGCCGGTCAGCGCATCGAGTTCGGTCAGCAGTTCCTCGGCATAGGCCGTGATCCTGAGGAACCATTGCGGGATCTCGCGCTTCTCCACCAGCGCGCCGGAACGCCAGCCGCGGCCGTCGATGACCTGCTCGTTGGCCAGCACGGTCTGGTCGACCGGATCCCAGTTGACCACGCTCATCTTGCGGTAGACCAGGCCCTGGCGCAGCAGCCGCGTGAACATCTGCTGTTCCCAGCGGTAGTACTCCGGCCGGCAGGTCGTCACTTCGCGCGACCAGTCGTAGGCGAAGCCCATGCGATTGAGCTGCGCCTTCATGTGCTCGATGTTGGCGTAGGTCCACTTGGCCGGCGCCGTACGGTTCTTGATCGCGGCGTTCTCGGCCGGCAGGCCGAAGGCGTCCCAGCCCATGGGCTGCAGCACGTTCTTGCCCTGCATGCGCTGATAGCGGCTGATCACGTCGCCGATCGTGTAGTTGCGCACATGGCCCATGTGCAGCGCGCCCGAGGGGTAGGGCAGCATGGACAGGCAGTAGTACTTGGGTTTGCCGGCGTCTTCCTTGACCTCGAAGGCGCGCGTTTCGGTCCAGAATTTCTGCGCCGCGGCTTCTACCGCAGCGGGTTCGTAGGTTTCGTGCATGGGAGGCCGTGACGGGCCGCACGGCAGGAACCGCGCGGCGGGCGAGAGAAGGTCGCCGCAGACTACCGCAGCGCAGCAACCCCGCCAAGCCTGACCCCCTGCCGAAAGACACGGGCCGGGCCGGCCGCGCCCGGCCAAGAATCGGCACTTCATGTCCACCGCCGGGGAAATCCGCCATGCCTGCGTCACCGCTGCGCCTTCTGAGTCTGGCCCTGATCGCCGCCCTGCCCGCCGCCGCGGCCGCGGCCGACGGCGTCACCGCCCTGCACTGTCCTGCGCTGATCGACACCGTCGCCGGCAAGCGCCTGGGCGAAACCACGCTCGTCATCGACGGCAACCGCATCCGCGAGGTCAAGTCCGGTTTCGTCGCGCCCGGGGGCGCGCGCGTGATCGCGCTGCCGGCCGGCAGCACCTGCCTGCCCGGCCTCATGGACATGCATACCCACCTGACCTCCGAGACCAGCCGCGACTCGTATTCCGAAGGCTTCCGCCTCAACGACGCCGACATCGCGTTCAAGGGCGCCGTATTCGCCGAGCGCACCCTGATGGCCGGCTTCACCACCGTGCGCGACCTCGGCGAGCGCGGCGGCGGGGTGTCGGTGTCGCTGCGCAACGCGGTCAACCAGGGCATGCTCAAGGGACCGCGCATCTATACCGCCGGCAAATCCATCGCGAGCACCGGCGGCCATGCCGACCCGACCAACGGCGCGCGCCGCGGCCTGCTGCCCGATCCGGGCCCCGAGGACGGCGTGGTCAACAACGTCGACGACGCGCGCAAGGCCGTGCGCCAGCACTACAAGGACGGCGCCGACGTGATCAAGATCACCGCGACCGGCGGCGTGCTGTCGTATGCCAAGAGCAGCGACAACCCGCAGTTCACGGTGGAGGAGATCAGGGCCATCGTCGATACCGCCAAGGACTACGGCTATACCGTCGCCGCCCATGCCCACGGCAAGGAAGGCATGCGCCGGGCGATCGAAGGCGGCGTGACGTCCATCGAGCACGGCACGCAGATGGACGCCGACCTGTTCCCGCTGATGAAGAAACACGGCACTTGGTATGTGCCGACCATCATCGCCGGCGCCTTCGTCACCGAGAAAGCCGCCGAGCCGGGCTACTACCCCGAGATCGTGCGACCCAAGGCGCTGGCCATCGGCCCGAAGATCAAGGGCACGGCCGGCGCGGCCTACAAGGCCGGCATCAAGATCGCGTTCGGCACCGACGCCGGCGTATTCCCGCACGGCCAGAACGCGCGCGAGTTCGAGCTCATGGTCGAAGCCGGCATGCCGCCGATGTTCACCCTGCAGGCGGCGACCACCCACGCGGCGGAGCTGCTGGGCCTGAGCAACGACCTCGGCAGCCTCGCCGCCGGCAAGTTCGCCGACGTCGTCGCGGTGCCCGGCGACCCGCTGGAGAACATCAGCCTCATGAAGCAGGTCAGCTTCGTCATGAAGGATGGGGTCGTGTACAGGGTCCCGTGAGGCCTTGCGGCCTCACGGGACCGGGAATCGGGAGTGGGGAATCGGGAATCGTCGTGCGGAGCGTCGCCAGTACAGGCGCCTCGCTGCGCTTCTGACGATTCCCGGCTCCCGATTCCCCCATTCCCGGCCTCTTCGGGGAACCGTCGAGCAGAGCGTGGCCGATGACGGCACCTCGTTGCACTTCTGACGACTCCCCGATTGTCCATTCCCGATTCCCGCCCTTGATCACGTACGCTCGCGCACCTACATCGCGACGATCTTTCAAGGAGCCCCTCATGGCCGAGTCCGCCCACGTCTTCGACGCCACCCAGACCAATTTCGAGGCCGAGGTCATCCGCGCCTCGCTGCAGACGCCCGTGCTGATCGACTTCTGGGCTGACTGGTGCGCGCCGTGCCGCCAGCTCGGCCCCGTGCTCGAGAAGCTGGCCACCGACTACGCCGGCGCGTTCCGCCTGGCCAAGGTCGACACCGAAGCCGAAATGCAGCTGGCCTCGATCTTCGGCATCCGCTCGCTGCCGACCGTGGTGCTGGTCAAGGAAGGCCAGATGATCGACGGCTTCATGGGCGCGCTGCCCGAATCGGCCGTGCGCGAATTCCTGACCAAGCACGGCATCGTGCCGGGCGAGGCCGAAGCGGCCGTCGAGGTGGATCCTTACGCCGACGAGACGCCGTTCGAGGCGATCAATCGCCTGCAGCAGGAAATCGCCGACAACCCGGACAAGCCCGAGCTCAAGCTCGACCTGGCCCTGGCGCTGATGCAGTCCGGCAACGCCGCGGCGGCCGAGGCCGAGCTCGATGCGCTGCCGGCCAAGTACGCCAGCGACACGAAGGCGGTGCGCCTGCGCGGCCAGCTCGATTTCGCGCGCGCGCTGGACGGCGCGCCGTCGCTGGCCGAGCTGCGCGCGCGCATCGAGCGCGATCCGGCCGACCTGGCCGCGCGCGATCTGCTGGGCGTGCGCCTGCTGATCGACGGCGAGGCCGCCGCCGGACTCGACCAGTTCCTGCAGGTGCTGAAGCTGCAGCGCGACTGGCAGGACGGCCAGGCGAAGAAACGCCTGATCGCCGCGTTCAACGTGCTCGACGACGAGGACCTCGTCGGCAGCTACCGGCGCAAGATGTCGGCCGTGCTGTTCTGAGGGGCACGTGAAGGTCACCCCGGCGCGCCTGCGCCGCTTCATGAATGTCTGGCCGCCGTTCCTGTTCAGCGGCATCCGCGTCGAACACGTCGCGCCGGACTGGCGCGGCGCACGCGTGCGCCTGAAGCTGGCCTGGTACAACCGCAACTACGTGCGCACGCATTTCGGCGGCAGCCTGTTCGCGATGACCGATCCGTTCTGGATGATACTGGTCATGGAATGCCTGGGCCGCGACTACGTGGTCTGGGATCAGGCCGGCAGCATCGAGTTCATCGCGCCGGGCCGCGAGGACGTCTTTGCCGAGTTCCGCGTCGAGGAAAGCGTGCTCGACGAACTGCGCGCGGCGACCGCCAACGGCGAGAAGGCCCTGCGCTGGTTCGACACCGAGATCCGCACCGCCGGCGGCGAACTGATCGCACGCGTGCGCAAGCAGCTCTACGTGCGGCGCAAGCGCACGCGCGGCGACTGACGCAACAGCCTGAAATACCACCCCTGCACCCCGCCCGGCCGAGCCCTACGGCCGGACCTGCGGGTGGCGATGCGCACGAAAAGCCGTTCCGCGCAGCAGCCGGCGGGCCGGCATCGCAGCCACCGGCGGATTCCCGCCCGGCCACTGCAGGCTTACGCCCGATCCTGCAGCCCTGAGGGGCCGGGCCAGCGCCGCGAGGGTGATCCCGTCCGCACCGGTTAAGGTCCTCCGCCCGATAGCGCGTATCCACTGCCAGCGCCGCCGATGACGGCGCCGGGAGTCGAGCCTGCAACAGGCCGCTTCCCTCGCACCCCTGTGAGGATCCCTGCATGTCCCTGAATCCCCTGCGCCGATTCCGCATCTGGCTGCTCGCCGCGGCGGCGTTGTTCGCCGCCGCCGATGCCGCCGCGCAAAGCCGCTTCGTCGTCACCGATCCGCGCGACTCCGGTCCCGGCACCCTGCGCGACGCGATCAATCAGGCCAACGCCAACCCCGACCGCAGCACGATCGACTTCGACATCGACACGAACGGATTCGGCAGCGGTCCCTGGCGCATCGTGCCGCGATCCAACCTGCCGGAGTTCAAGACGCCGGTGATCGTGCGCGGATACTCGCAGCCCGGCGCGATCCCGCCGACCTCGGTCGGCAACGGCAAGTTCATGATCGAGATCGACACCGGCAACGTCGAATACGGCCTGCTGTTCGTTCGCGGCGCCGAAAACAGCATCGTCAACGGCTTTTCCTTCGTCAACGGCCATGGCACGTCGCCGGCGCTGCTGATCATGGCCGACGGCGTGCGCGCAACGGCCAATGTCATCGGCATCCATGCCGACGGCACGCCGGACCCCTACGGCGGCATCGGCATCGGCGCAGTCTGCGGCAACGGCATCGTCATCGGCGGGCCGCAGCCGACCAGCGGCAATCTGATCTACGGCGCGCGCTCCGGCATCCTGATCACCGGCGCCAACCATGTCGTGCAGAACAACTGGCTCGGCATGGACCCGATCGGCGGCAGCCCGCTGAACGGCATGATCCTGCGCGACGGTCTGCTGTCGGGAAAGATCGCCGTCAATCCGCCCAAGCATCTGCTGAACGTCTATACGGCGGACGTGCAGAAGAGCTATTTCGGACTGCGCGATTCGCTGATCGCCGACAACCGCTTCACCCTGGTCCAGGACAACGCGATCCGCCTGCTCGGCGGCAACCTCAATCCGACCAGCGGCAACACGATCCAGCGCAACGTGTTCGGCCGCGACGTCTGGGGCGTCGGCAATGCCTACGTCGACGTCGCCGTGCGCCTGAGCGACGACGCGCGCGACAACCTCGTCAGCGACAACATCATCGGCCGGGCCAACTCCGGCCTGCTGCTCGGCGACGCGCTGCAGTCGCCGCCGACCCTGGCCGGCAGCGGCAACCGGCTGAGCCGCAATCTGCAGTTCGACGTCGCCTATACGATGATCGGCCTGGACGCGGCCAATCATTTCGCGCCGCTGAACAATGACCCGCGCGACGCCGACAGCGGCCCGGACGGCCTGCAGAATCATCCGGAACTGTCCAGCGCCAGCGCCGCCGGCGGCGTCGAAGGCCGCCTGAACGCTGCGCCGCAGGGCCGCTACACGGTCGAATTCTTCGTCGGCGCGAGCTGCCATCCCAGTGGTCGCGGTGCGGCGGATTTCTATCTCGGCAGCACCGAGGTCGCCACCGACGCGAACGGCAGCGCGACGTTCTCCACGCTGTTTCCGCAGCGTCCGTTCGGCGGCCTGCGCGCCGGCGATCAGGTCAGCGCGACAGCGACCGACGCGGCCGGCAACACCTCGGAAATGTCGCGGTGCCTGAAACTCGAGGCTGCGGTGCAGCCGACGCTCGTGCTCGCGCCGTTGGGCTCGCCGCGTCCGGCCATGGATACGTCGCTGACCATCAGCGCGACGATCAGCGGCAGCACCAGCCATCCGCCCGGCGGCGAGATCGCGTTCTTCGCGAGCACCGCGACCGGCCGCCGCGAACTCGGCCGCGCCACGATCAGCGGCGGCCGCGCCGCGCTGGCCACGCCGGCGCAGGGTTTCTTCGTCAATGCCGGCCGTTACCAGATCGAGGCGGAATACGCCGGCGACGGCTACCACTCGCCGACCCGCACGGCAGCGCAGTCGCTGGTCGTGTTCCGCCCGGCGATCGCCACCCTGGACTACACCTGGTCCTCGCCCGTACGCCGTGATCTGTCCAACGGCGAGCGCGAATATTACGAGACGCCGTCGCGTACCTGGCGCCGCCTGGGCAGCAAGCCCGATGACGTGTGGGTCGACAGCGAACGCTTCGGCGGCGCCCGCCTCGACAGCATGGTCGTGCGCGACGCCGGCGGCGTCTATCAGCAGATCGACACCCGCGGCCAGCGCTCGGCGCTGAACAGCCGCGCGATCCGCGCCAACGCGCAGATCGTCGATCTGCTGCAGGCCGATCAGGACGTGCGCACCGATGCGATCGTGCGCGACCCGTCGGCCGGCTGGCTGCTCGTGCATTGCGCGTTCGTCATCGACAACTGCGAGCGCGCCGACCGTCTCGATATCAACCTCGAATACGAATTCGTGCTCAGCGGCGAATTCAACGGCGACGGCCTGACCGACCTGGCCTGGCGCAACCGCAGCAGTGGCGACATCACGATCTGGCTCATGGACGGCGAAAAGCCGCTGCGCAGCTACGACATCCAACCGTCCAACGGCGCGCAGCTCGTCGCTGCGGCCGACGTCAACGGCGACGGCTACGACGATCTGGTCTGGCAGGCGCCCAGCGGCCTGATCATCAGCCTGATGGATCAGGGCCTGCCGCGCCGGGATCTCAACGTGGCGCTGCCCTCGACGACGACCGCGGCCATCGGCAGCACCCACCTGGCTTCCCGCGGCGACCGCGACTACGGCTTCGGCCACCTGCTGCTGCGCGACTCGGCCAGCGGCGAGGCTCTGGTCTGGCGCGACGCGCGCCTGTTCGGCAGCGGCCTCGTGGTGACGCCGCAGACGCTGTATCTCGACCCGAACTACGACGTCGAGCGCACGCGCTGAGCACGTCGGACCGGCCGGCGCCGTAGCGCCGGCCGGCACCGATCAGCGCGGGATCCCGGCGATACCGGCCACGGCTTCCACGACGAGCCGGCAGACCTCGGCCGCCGGCAGACGCGCGTCGATGCTCAGCGCACCCGGCGGCGGCGGCTCCATGCGCGCGAGCACCTCGCCGACGATGGCCGGATCGCGGTCGCGCGCGAGATGGCGGTTGCCGGCCACGTCGCGGGCGATGCGCTCGCGGCACAGCTCCGAGGGACAGTCGAGAAAGATCGGCACCGGCGTATAGGCGTACTGGCGCACGACCTGATCGACCCGGGCCAGGTCGGCGCGGCGCGAGAACGTGCAGCCGTCGATGACGCTGGACACGCCGAGCATGCAGTTGACCTCCAGCGCCAGCAGCACGCCGCGGAACGAGGCTCGCTTCTCCACGAAGCTGTAGCTGCAGCGCGGGAACATGGCGTGGCGGATCTGGTCGCGATCCACGCAGCGATAGTCGAGCTGGTCGGCCAGCGCACGCGCCACGACGCTCTTGCCGGCGCCGGGCAGACCGATCAGGGCGACCACGACGGGCCGGCCCGTCCGGACCGCTGGCGGCGGCGGGCGACTCGCGGGTACGGGCGTCGGCGCGGAGTTCATCGCGCGCCAGCCTGCCACGGGCTCGCCGCAGGCGCCAGCCGCCGGGCGGCGAAGCACGCAACCATTCCTATACACGGCTTCCGATAGAATGGCGGCCGTTTCCCCCTCCCCCATCACGGCCGATGACCGCCAATCCGGGCATTCCGTTCGAAATTCCCGGTTACCGCATCACCCGCCAGCTCGGTCAGGGCGGCATGGCGACGGTGTATCTGGCCGTCCAGACCGCGCTGGAGCGCGAAGTCGCGATCAAGGTGCTCGGCGCCGACCGCGCGCCGAGCGAAGACCTGATCAAGCGCTTCGAGAACGAGGCGCGCCTGATCGCACGGCTGGACCATCCGCACATCGTCAGCATCTACGAGGTCGGCCGCGCCTCCAGCGGCCATCTCTATTACACCCTGCCCTATCTGCCCAACGGCGACCTGACCGCGCGCAAGGACGGCGGCGACCAGCGCCGCATCATCGGGATCCTGCGCTGTCTGGCCCAGGCGCTGGGCTACGCCCACGAGCACGGCATCGTGCATCGCGACGTCAAGCCCGAGAACGTACTGTTCGACAAGCTCGACCGGCCGCTGCTGACCGACTTCGGCATCGCGCTGGCGCGGCATTCCGACGTGCGCGTGACGCGCGAGGGCGCGACCCTGGGCTCCACCGGCTACATGAGCCCGGAACAGGCCCGCGGCCAGGCGCTGGACGGGCGTTCCGACCTCTACAGCCTCGGCGTCATGGCCTATGAGCTGCTGACCGGCGACCTGCCGTTCCACGGGCCGGATGCGCTGTCGGTCGCGCTGGCCCATGTCGAGCAGCCCGCGCCGCGGCTGCCGCCGACGCGGCGCGCCTGGCAGCCGCTGATGGACCGGCTGCTGGCCAAGGATCCGGACCAGCGCTACGCCAATGCGGCCGAGCTGCTGGACGGGCTGGACCAGGTCGAAAACGAGCTCGAGCAGCGCCGCAACGGCGACCCGGCGCCGGCCTGGCGCGAGCGCATGCGCGAATGGCCGGCCAGCCTCTGGGTCGGCCTGGCCTCGATCGCCGGCACCTTGCTGCTGCTGGCCATGCTGCTCTGGCCCAAGGGCCAGGAGCCGCCCGAATCGCGCTTCGTCACGGTGCCGGCCACGGCCGGCGCGAGCGGACTCGCCGACGCGCCCGACACGGCGGTGAATCCGCTCCCCACCGGCGCGGCGCCCACTGACGCCGCCGCAGCCAGGACCAAGGCTGCGCTCGACGCCGCACCGCGCCAGCTGCAGGCCGGCAACCTCACGACGCCGGCCGGCGACAACGCGGCCGAGAGCTACCTGCTCGTCCTGAGCCTGGACAAGGCCAACGCCGCCGCCCGCGACGGGCTCGACCGCGTCTTCGCCGCGTTGGGCCAGCGCGCCGATCAGGCGCTGAGCACCCATGATGCCGGCGCGCTGCGCGACCAGCTCGAACAGGCGCGCATGCTGGCCGAACGCGCCGACCTGCGCGACAGCCCGACCTGGACCGGCTATCTGGCGGGCCGCGAAGCGGCGTTCGGCGAACGTCTGCAGGCGCTGCAACGCACGGGTTCGGCCGAGCAGCTGGCCGCACTGGGCCCGTTCGTGGAACTGCTGGCCCAGGACCAGCCCGCGCTGCGCACACACTGGCAGGAAGCACAACGCCAGCTCGCCGCACGCGCGCGGCCGGCCGGCGAGCTGGAACCGGCACTGATCTACGTGCCGGCCGAACTGGACGGCCATCGCCTCGACCACGCCTTCGAACTCGGCCGCACCGAGATCACGCGTGCCGAGTACGCGCGCTTCGTGCGCGCGACCGGCCGTGGGGCCGCGCGCTGCCGTGAACCGCTGCGGCCGCTGTCGCGCCTCAAGAGCCTGCAATGGCGCGATCCGGATTTCCCCCAGGGCGACGACGAGCCGGTGGTCTGCGTCAGCTGGGAAGACGCCAATGCCTATGCACGCTGGCTCAGCAGCCAGACCGGCGCGCGCTACCGCCTGCCCAGCGAGGCCGAATGGGTGCATGCGGCGCAGAGCGTCGCGCGCGGCGGCGCCTGCGAGCAGGGCAACGTCGCCGACGCGAGCATGGGCACGCGCTGGACCCTGGCCAGCCGCTACAAATGTTCCGACGGCCGTGCGCATACCGCGCCGGTCGCGCACTACAAGGCCAGCTCGATCGGCCTGTACGACCTCGTCGGCAACGCCAGCGAATGGACGACGGGCTGCGCCGCCAAGGACTGCTCCGAACGGGTGTTCCGCGGCACCTCCTGGCGCGACGGCCCCGACGAGACCACGGTCGGCCGCCGCGGCGACAGCGCCACGGACACCGGCTATACGACCATCGGCTTCCGTCTCGTGCGCGAGCTGGAGCCGGCGGCCGCCACCGCAGCGGCGACGCCGTGAGCACGCCGCCGCGCTCGCGCTTGGGCGCGCTGCATCTGCAGCGTTATCTGATCACCGGGATACTCACGGTCATCCCGCTGTGGATCACCTTCATCGTGTTCCGCTTCATCGCCTCGCTGCTGGCCGAGTTCGGCGCACCGCTGATCAATGCGCTGTTCACCTGGCTCGGCGCGCTGTTTCCCGGGCTGCGCACCCTGCTGGCGGAAACCTGGCTGATCCACGCGATCAGCCTCGCGGCGACCCTGGTCATCCTGTATCTGATCGGCCTCGTCGCCAACCGCGTGCTCGGCCAGCGCCTGCTCGCCGCGTTCGACGCACTGATGGAGCGCATCCCGCTGGTGCACTCGATCTACGGCGGCACCAAGAAGCTCATGGCGCTGCTGCAGAACAAGCCCAATGGCACGCAGCGCGTGGTGCTCGTCGACTTTCCGTCGGCCGGGCTCAAGTCGGTCGGCTTCGTCACGCGCGTGTTCGAGGACGCCGACGGCCGTTCCCTCGCCGCGGTCTACGTGCCGACCACGCCGAATCCGACCGGCGGCTATCTCGAAATCGTGCCGACCGAGCGTCTGATCGCGACCGACTGGAGCGTCGACCAGGCCATGGCCTTCGTGCTGTCGGTCGGCGCGGTCGCGCCCGACGCGGCGTTCCCGGCCATCGAGCCCGGCCCGCCCGCGCCGCGCGATCCGGCCTGAGCCCCGCGTACAATGCGCGCCCCACTGCCGACCCGACGACTATGACCCACGCCGTAGTCCACGAACTGATCGACCTGCTCGCGCTGGAGCGCCTCGAAGACAACCTGTTCCGCGGCCAGAGCCGCGACATCGGCACCAGGTACGTGTTCGGCGGCCAGGTGCTCGGCCAGGCGCTGTCGGCGGCGCAGAAGACCGTCGACGACCCGCGCCACGCGCACTCGCTGCATGCCTATTTCCTGCGCGCCGGCGACATCGACGCGCCGATCGTCTATTCGGTGGAGCGCACGCGCGACGGCAGCAGCTTCTCGGTGCGTCGCGTCGTGGCGATCCAGCACGGCCAGCCGATCTTCACCTGCTCGGTCAGTTTCCAGATCGAGGAAAGCGGCGTGGAGCACCAGTTGTCCATGCCCGAAGTGCCCAAGCCCGAAGACCTCGCGGCGCCGGCGCCGATCGCGCCGGAACAGCTCGAACGCGTGCCGGTCAAGCTGCAGCGCTGGCTCGGCATGAAGGGACCGTTCGAGTTCCGCCACGTCTATCCGCGCGACGAGTTCAATCCGCCCAAGCGGCCGCCGTACCAGCAGGTCTGGTTCCGCCTCAGCGACGGCGTGCCCGACAACCCCGAGCTGCACCGCACCCTGCTCGCCTATGCCTCGGACTTCCATCTGATCGGCACGGCGACCTTCCCGCACGGCATCTCCTATTTCCAGCCCAACGTGCAGATGGCGAGCCTGGACCATGCGCTGTGGTTCCACCGCCCGTTCCGCGCCGACGACTGGCTGCTGTACAGCTGCGACAGCCCCAGCGCGCAGAACGCGCGCGGCCTGGCCCGCGGCATGATCTACGACCGCCACGGCGTGCTTGTCGCGAGCACCGCCCAGGAAGGCCTGATCCGCCTGACGAAATGATTGCCGCCGAGCCACGAAACGCCCATCCATGAGACAGATCTACACATCGCTGCGCCAGGAAAACATCGACCGCGTCGTCGCGCTCATGAGCGAGCACGACATCCAGACCACGGTCACGAACCGCAGCAGCTACAAGGGCGGCGACTGGAAGCGCTTCAGCTACAGCAACCGCCCCGACGCGAGCACCTGGCCGCAGGTCTGGGTCGTCAACGCGAACGACCAGACCCGCGCGCGCGAACTGCTGCGCGAGGCCGGCATCGAGCCGCCGGTGCGCTATGCCGAGGAGCTGGCCGCCTCGCGCGAACCGCTGACCGGCCAGGCGCGCCACCGCGCCGTCGCCGGCCGCATGCGTCTGGTGACCCTGGCCCTCGTCGCGGTCGCCGCGCTGCTGCTGTCGCTGCGCACCTGCAGCAGCGGGTCCGACGAGCCCGGGCCGCCGCAGAAGCGCCAGGTCGTGCCGGTGACGACCCACTGAGCCATGTGGAACCTCGGCGAGCCCTGGTGGCAGCTGCTGGCACGGGCCAGCATCATCTACCTCGTGCTGTTCGTGCTGTTCCGCTTTTCCGGCAAGCGGCAGGCCGGCCAGATGACGCCGTTCGACCTGCTGTTGCTGCTGATCATTTCCAACGGCGTGCAGAACGCGATGATCGGCCAGGACACCTCGGTGCTCGGCGGCCTCGTCGTGGCCATCACCCTGATCGCCCTGAACCAGCTGTTCGGCTGGCTCAGCAGCCGCAATCGCCGCATCGAGCGCCTGCTCGAAGGGCGGCCCGAAGTGCTGGTGCACAACGGCCATGTGTTCGAGGACGTGCTCGCGCGCAACCAGATGACCGTGGAGGAGCTGCGCTCAGCGCTGCGCCGCGAAGGCTGTTTCGATCTCGACGAGGTCGCCTTCGCCGTGCTCGAGACCAACGGCGCGGTGTCGGTCAAGACGCGCAGCGCAGCGTAGAATCCCGTCCGACGGCCCCCGGGATGCAGCCATGAAATCCGATGTCGTCCGCCTGTTCCAGACCCTGCCGCACGACTGCGGCTATTACGGCGGGCGCATCGCGCAGAACCTCGTCATCGACCCGAGCGCGCCGCATCTGGCCGGCGTCTACGGCCTGGCCCTCACGCGCGGTTTCCGCCGTGCCGGCGGCCACGTCTACCATCCGCACTGCGGCAGCTGCCGCGCCTGCGTGCCCTGCCGCGTCGTCGTCGATGCGTTCCGTCCGGATCGCAGCCAGCGCCGCTGCCGATCGCGCAACGCCGACCTGCAGCTGCAGGTCGAGCCCGCGCGGCATACCGAGGAATACTTCGAGCTCTATCAGCGCTATCTGCTCGGCCGCCACCGCGGCGGCGGCATGGATTCGCCGCAGCACGAGGATTTCTCGCGTTTTCTGTACACCGACTGGAGCCCGACCCGCTTCCTCGAACTGCGCCGCAACGGCCGCCTGCTCGGCGTCGCCGTCACCGACGTCTGCGCCCAGGGCCTGTCGGCGGTATACACGTTCTACGATCCGGCCGAGACCGAGCGCGGCCTCGGCACGTTCGCGATCCAGGCGCAGATCGACTGGGCACTGAGCGAAGGCCTGCCGCATCTGTACCTGGGCTACTGGATCGCCGGTCACCCGAAGATGGACTACAAGCGCCGTTTCCAGCCGCTGGAGCTGCTGCTGCACGGCAGCTGGGTCACGTTCGACGCGATCGACGAGAATCGGGATCTGCCGGGACCTGGCTGACGCGACGACGTCGACAAGAGCATCGAAGCTGCCTGTGCAACGGCGAACGCCGGTCCTTGTGGGATTCGGGTTCGACGCATTTCTGAGCTGCCCGTGCGGCAGTGCCAACACCACGGCTCACCGCCGTGTCACGGCATGTGGGACCGGCGACGCACCGCCGTCTGTTCGCTCGCCGGCGCAGCCTTCGTTCCTGCCGATGTTCCCGTCCCCTACATCGGAGCCCGTATGTCGCCGTCGTCCCGCCTGCTGCTGACCCTTCTGTTCTGCGCTACCGCCTCCGCGGCGTCGGCGCAGACACCCGACAAGGAAACCGCCGTGAACTGCAAAGGTCCATTCAAAGCCCTGCTCGAAGCCAGCCATGCCGAGAAGCGCGGCGTCACCCTGTTCTTCAACGGCCAGAGCCTGTCGGGCATCGTCACCGCCTGTCACGACGACGGCCGCATCGAGATGCGCAGCCAGCAGTTCAGCAAGGTCGTCGTGCTGGCCGACCGCATCGACGCCGCAGCCATGTGATCCAGCGCAACCTACGGCTCCGTGCCGCGCTGCGCGAAGCCGATGCCGTGCTCGCTGTGCACCGACATCACGAGACGGATCATCGCGTGCGGCAGCATGATTTCCAGCTCGCTCGGCAGGCCGCGCTGGTCCTTGCCAGCCAGGGTCATGCCGAACAGCGGTCCGGAGGTGTCGACTTCCGCGCAGACGATGTGCGGGCCGCCGGCGCCGTCGAGCAGATACGGTTTGATCGGTTCGCCGAGCGCTTCGATCGCCTGCGGAAACAGAAAGACGGCGTATTGGGTGTCGCTCACGGGCGGGCTCCGGCAGGATCGGTGGCATAGGGATAGAGCTCGTCGAGGCGGCGCGACAGGCCGTCGTCGCCGACGACGCGCGCATGCCAGCGGCGCAGCTCGCGCGGTTCGCGCACACCGCAGGCATGAGCGATCACGCCGACTTCGCGCATGAGATTGTTCGCATAGTGTGCGACGCGCTCGGCCTTGTCGGTCACGACCAGGCCGCGCTGCAGGCGCGGATCGTGCGTGGTCACGCCGGTCGGGCAGGTGTTGCGGTTGCACTGCAACGCCTGGATGCAGCCCAGCGCGAACATGAAGCCGCGCGCCGAATTGACGAAGTCCGCGCCCATGGCCAGCGCCCAGGCGACCTCGTACGGCGTGATGCATTTGCCCGAGCAGATCACGCGGATGCGCTCGCGCAGGCCGCCGCGCGTCAAGGTGTCGACGAGCAGCGGCAGCGCCTCGCGCAGCGGCAGGCCGACGCCATCCATGAGCGACTGCGGCGCCGCGCCGGTGCCGCCTTCGGAGCCGTCGACGACGATGAAATCCGGCGCGCTCGCGCTGCCGCGCTTGTGCACTTCGGCGCAGAGCTCGGCGATCCAGGCCACGTCGCCGAGCGGCGCCTTGAAGCCCGTGGGCTTGCCGGTCACCTCGCGGATGTGGCTGATCATGTCGAGCAGCTCGCCGACGCTGTTGACCTCCGGATGACGATTCGGGCTGATCGAGTCGGTGCCGACGGGAATGCCGCGGATCGCGGCGATTTCCGGCGTGACCTTCGCCGCCGGCAGCACGCCGCCCTTGCCGGGCTTGGCCCCCTGGCCGAGCTTGAGGTTGAACATCTTGACCTGCGGATGCGCGGCGATCGCGCGCAGCTTGTCGTCGTCGAGGCGGCCGTGCTCGTCGCGCACGCCGTACTTGGCCGTGCCGATCTCGAACACGATGCTGCAGCCGCCTTCGAGGTGATACGGCGACAGACCGCCCTCGCCCGTGTCGACCCAGACGCCGGCCTTCTGCGCGCCGCGCGTCAGCGCGCGCACGGCAGGCGCGGAGATCGCGCCGAAGCTCATGGCCGAGACGTTGAAGAACGCCGCATGCGCATACGGTTCGCGCGCATGCGGACCGATCAGCAGCGGCTGCGGCGCGACGGCGTCCTCGTCCAGGGTCGGAAACGCCGTGTTGACGAAGAACACCGTGCCTTCGGGCCGCAGATCGCGCGTGGAGCCGAACGCGCGCGTATTGTCGACGTCCTTCGCCGCGCGATAGACCCAGGTGCGCTGCGCGCGATTGAACGGCAATTCCTCGCGATCCATGGCGAAGAAATACTGGCGGAAGAATTCGCCGAGATGCTCGAACCAGTAGCGGAAACGGCCTATGACCGGATAGTTGCGCAGTACCGCGCTGCGCGTCTGGTTGCGGTCGACGACGAAGAACACCAGCGTGGCCAGCAGCACCGAACCGACCACGACGAGAAACAGCGCGGCCATGAGTTCGATGGTGCCGATGACCCATCCGGCGAGGTTGGCTTGCATGAGCGCGGCTCCGCGGGCGATTCCGCGATCCTAGCAGGCTGTCGCGGAAAGGACCGCGATTAAAGCGTCGTGGAGGCAGCGCTGCATCGGCGTTTCGATGCTTCCCTCCAGCGCTGTTGAGCAACGCATTCGAGTGATCGCGTCGAAAGACTGGCGCGACAACCCATCCCCACCCATACCCTCCCCTTGAAGGGGAGGGCTTGCTACGGCGAGCCTTCGAACCCTCCCCTTCAACTTGCTACGGCGAGCCTTCGAAACCCTTCCCTCAAATTGCCACGGCGAGCCTTCGAATCCCTTCCCTCAATTGCCACGGCGAGCCCTTGAAACCCTCCCCTTCAAGGGGAGGGTATGGGTGGGGATGGGGTTCGTGCCCCGCCAATCCGACCGCAATCTCGCTGCCATTTTCTCTGAAGGGGAAGATTTCCTGCGTGGTGCGCTCAGCCCAGCCGCACGGTGATCTTCGCCGCCGCCGCACGGGCCTTCGCACGCGCCTCGTCGACGTCGGCGCCGCGCGCGAGCGTGACGGCCATGCGCCGGCGGCCGCGCACTTCGGGCTTGCCGAACAGGCGCAGCATCGTGTCGGGCTCGGCCAGTGCCTCGGCCACGCCGCGATAGGTCGGCGCCGCGCCGTCGCCGTCGACGAGCACCGCGCAGGAAGCCGACGGGCCGAGCTGGCGAATGACCGGTATCGGCAAGCCGAGAATCGCGCGCACGTGCAGCGCGAACTGCGACAGCTCCTGCGCGATCAGGGTGACGAGGCCGGTGTCGTGCGGCCGCGGACTGACCTCAGAGAAGATCACTTCGTCGCCGCGTACGAACAGCTCCACGCCGAACACGCCCCAGCCGCCGAGTTCGTCGGTGACGGCGCGCGCGATGTCCTGCGCACGCTGCAGCGCGAGTGCGGACATCGGCTGCGGCTGCCACGATTCGCGATAGTCGCCGTCGACCTGCAGATGCCCGATCGGTGCGCAGAAACTCGTGCCGTCGCGATGGCGCACGGTCAGCAAGGTGATCTCGTAGTCGAACGCGACGAAGCCTTCGACGATGATGCGGCCCTGCCCGGCGCGGCCGCCGCTCTGCGCGTAGGCCCAGGCGTCGGCGATGTCGGCGCCGCTGCGGATCACGCTCTGGCCCTTGCCCGACGAACTCATGACCGGCTTGACCACGCACGGCAGGCCCAGCGCCTGCACCGCCGCACGGTATTCGTCCTCGCTGTCGCAGAAGCGGTACGGCGACGTCGGCAGGCCCAGGGTTTCGGCGGCGAGCCGGCGTATGCCTTCGCGGTCCATCGTCAGCCAGGTCGCGCGTGCGGTCGGGATCACGCGCAGGCCTTCGCGTTCGAGCTCGATCAGGGTCGGCGTATGGATCGCTTCGATCTCGGGCACGACCAGGTCGGGCTTCTCCAGCGCGATCACGCGGCGCAGTTCCTGCGGATCGAGCATGTTGATCACATGGCTGCGGTGCGCGACCTGCATGGCCGGCGCGTTCGCATAGCGGTCGACCGCGATGACTTCGACCGCATAGCGCTGCGCTTCGATCGCGACTTCCTTGCCGAGCTCGCCCGACCCCAGCAGCAGCAGACGCAGCGCGCCGGGCGAACCGGGAGTGCCGAAGGGTTTCATGCCGAACTCCACAGACAGGAAAGCCGCTGATTGTAGGAGATGCCAGCCGGGGCTGACGAACCGGCAGCAGTTGCCAACCGCTTCGCGCGACGGCGGCGCCGCGCCGCCCGCGGCGCGGAACATTCGTCCACGGACCAGGGTCGCAGCGACGGTCCAGCCTGCCGCCGGCGTCTGGCACACTAGGCTTTCCTCATCCGCGTCCCTGCTCATGCGCCCACTCGTCCGCTTCGCCCGCCCGCTCGCCTGCCTGCTGCTCGTCGCCGCCGCCGCGGCGCAGGCCGCCGCCGAAGAAACCTGGATGAGCGTGACCCTGGACGGGCGCAAGATCGGTCACATGCTGAACCGGCGCGAGGTGCGCGACGACCGCATCGTGACCACGCAGAGCATGAACCTCAGCATCGAACGCGTCGGCGTCGCGGTCGCGCTGGAAGTCAGCGAGATCCACGAGGAAACCGCCGCCGGCAAACCGCTGGCCTTCCATACGCGCTCGCGCATGTCCGGCGTGGAGTCGACCAGCGACGGCACCGTCGCCGCCGACGGCAGGATCACCGTGCGCAGCACGGTCGGCGGACAGAGCCAGCAGCAGCAGGTGCAGTGGCCGGCCGGCGCGCTGTTCAGCGAAGGGCTGCGGCTGGAAGCGATCAGGCGCGGCCTGTCGCCGGGCACGCGCTACGAAAGCCAGGCCTACCAGGCGCTGAATCTCGAAGCGTTTCCGCTGACCACGACGATCAAGGCACCCGAGCTCGTCGACGTGCCCGGCGGCCGGCGCGAACTGATCCGCGTCGAGCGCGAGCTGAAACTGCCGGGCCTGCCGCTGTCCAGCACCGACTGGATGGACAAGGACTATCAGGTGCGCAAGGTCGCCATGTCCCAGCTCGGCCTCAAGCTCGAAGTGCTGGCCTGCGATCAGGCCTGTGCGCTGGCGCCGAACCAGCCGGCCGACAGCCTGCAGCAGGCGCTGGTGCGCGCGCCGCGCAGCCTGAAGCCGGCGGATCTGCAGCAGCCGCTGCGCTATCGGCTGCGCCTGCGCGAAGCAGCCGGCGCGGTGGACTTTCCGCAGACCGGCGAGCAGCGCGTCGAAGGCAAGGGCGCAACGCGGCTGGTCACCGTATCGCCGCAGGCGAAGGCCGGCACCGAAGCGCCGCCGCTGCCCGCCGACAGCCAGCCGAACGCGTGGCTGCAGTCCAACGCCAGCGAAATCGTGCGTCTGGCCAGCGAAGCCTCGCCGGGCGACGACAAGAAGCCGGCCGAGCGCATGCGCGAACTCGAGACCTTCGTCGCCGGCTACATCAACAAGAAGGGCCTCAGCGTCGGCTATGCCTCGGCGCTGGAAACCGCGCAGACGCGTCAGGGCGACTGCACCGAGCATGCCCTGCTGCTGGCCGCGCTCGGCCGCGCGCGCGGCATCCCGACGCGCATCGCGACCGGCCTGGCGTTCACCGAAAGCTTCGGCGGCGCCGAACGCGTGTTCGTGCCGCATGCCTGGGTGCAGGCCTGGGTCGACGGACGCTGGCAGAGCTACGACGCGGCGCTGGGTCGCTTCGACAGCGGCCATATCGCGCTCGGCGTCGGCGACGGCGACCCCTGGCGCTTCTTCTCCGGCGTAGGCACCTTGGGCAATCTGCAGCTCGAGGCGGTCGATCCGGCGGCGGCGCACTGAGCCTGCCGCGATCGCGCCACGCATCGCATGCGCATCTTCCGTCGCCGCCCGTCACGCAACGATCCGCTGCCGAAACGGTCGGGCGCCGCAGCCTGTAACGACGCCTATGCACCGGCGCTTCGCAGCGAGGACGGCCCTGCGCGGCGCCGCGCGTCGACGTGCGGCGCAGCGACAGCACGCAACCGCCTCATCGTCGCAGCCGCCACCGCGCTGTGCCTGGCGTGGAGCACCACGCCACAGGCCGACGTCGTGCCGCAGGTCGCCGCACTCCTGCGCGACACGCGGCTCAACGAGATCAGCGGCATGGCCCTGTCCGCACGCACGCCGCAGCGGCTGTGGGTGCACAACGATTCGGGCGCACCGGCGGAACTGTTCGCGATCGGCCTCGACGGAAAAGTGCAGGCGCGCCTGCGCCTGAGCGCGCCCAAGCCGGTCGACTGGGAGGACATGGCCGCGTTCACCCTGGATGGCAAGCCGTATCTGCTGCTCGCCGATACCGGCGACAACGGCGGCGTGCGCAAGCGCAGTGAACTGCTGGTCGTGGAAGAACCCGACTTCGCCGCAGGCACCGAAGAACGGCAGCTCAGCGCGGCGCCGGCGTGGCGCATCGTGTTCCGCTACGCCGACGCGCCGCACGACGTCGAAGCCGTCGCCGTCGACACGGCCAGCGAAGCCGTGCTGCTGCTGACCAAGCGCACGACGCCGCCGCAACTCTGGTCGGTACCGCTGCGGCCCGGCGCACAGCAGGAGCACGTCGCGACCCTGCTCGGCAACGTGGCCGTGCCCGACGAAACGGCGCCGGCGACGGACTTCCAGCGTCGCCTGCAGCCGGGCCGCCCGACAGCCGCCTCGCTGGGCCGCGACGGCCGCAGCATCGCGGTACTGAGCTATGCCTCGGTCTGGCTGTATCGCCGCGACGACGGCGAGAGCTGGGCCCAGGCGCTCGCGCGTACACCGCAGGTGTTCCCGCTGGGTCTGCTCGTGCAGGCCGAAGCCCTGGCGCTCGACACCGCCGGCCGGTGCATCCTCGTGACCGGCGAACGCTGGCCCGCGCCGCTGTTGCGCATCGAGCTGTCGGACAAGCCGTGACGCGGTGCTCGGGCATCGGCCTGTCGGAGGGACCCCGATCGACGCAGGTTGTGGTGAGCCCGCAGGGCGATCCGCAACGTCGCGGCGTCATCTCGACGAGATCGCGCAAGCGCATTCGACGTCATCGCGAAGGCGCGTCTTCGATCGACGCACGCAGCGACGCCGGGACCTCGATGCTGCGGTTTGCCGCCGGGGCTCAGCGCATCTACCGTTGCAGGCCGCGGTCGATCGGCGCGATCAGGCCAGCCACTCGCTGAGCGCGGTCCGCTCGCCGAGCGCGAGTTGCGCAAGCGCGCGGCCGCAGAGCGCTCCGAAGAGGTTGCCGGTGCCGTCGTAGGCGCCGGTCGCGTAGACACCCGGTGCGACGGCACCGAATACCGGCAGCCCGCGCCGGGTGAACGCGACCTGGGCCGACCAGCGATGGGTGACCGCGGCGGTGCTGCCGAGGCGTTCGCGCAGCAGCCGTTGGAGATGCGCCTGCACGACCGGCGACACGCCGTCGGCCTGCCATTCCGCATCGCCGCCGATGTCGCGGCCGCCGCCGAGGGCGATGCGCCCGTCCGCGCGCTGCAGCCAGTAATCGTGGCCGTCGCGGTAGTAGACCGGCCGCGCCAGCTGCAGCGCCGGATCGGGCGCGGTCGCGAGCATCTGCAGCCGCGCCGAGCGCAGCTCGCCGGCGTACTGCGGCAGCAGACGCTCGATGCCGCCGTCGACGGCGACCAGCACGATGTCGGCCTGCACACGGCCGCTGCGCGTGGCGACCAGGCCGGAAGAAACTTCTTCCACAAAACAATTTCCGTACAAGAAAACTCCGTCGCCCTGCAATTGCGCCGCGAGTTCGCGCCAATAACGCGCCGGGTCGAAGCAGCCGTCCTCGGCGAACAGCACGCCGCGGCCTTCGGCGCCGTCGTAGGGCTGCGCCGGCAGACCGTCGCGCTGCATGAGTTCGATCTGCCGCTCGCAGTCGGCCAGTTCGCGCGCATCCGCGGCGATGCGCAGCGAACCGGTGCGCCTGCAATGCCGCGGCGCCTCGGCATAGCGCCGGGCGAGCTCGCTCAAGGTCGACTCATAGATGCCCAATGCGCGTTCGCGGCCGAAGCGCGCCACGGCCTGCGGATAGAACGCGGCCTGTCCGGCGAGCAGGAAGCCGCCGTTGGCGCCGGCCGCGCCTGCGGCGATACCGCGTTGGTCTACACCGATGCAATCCAGGCCTGCGCGGCGGAACTGCTGCAAGGCGCTGAGCCCGCTGCCGCCGAGACCGACGACGCAGACCTGGGTGCGGCAGTCGCCCGGCAAGGGCGCCAGGGACAGATCCAGTCCGTCGCGCCAGATCGATTCCGCCACTGCGTCCTGCATCTGCCCTGCCCCACGCCCGGTCCGTCGCCGATGGTAGCCGCTGCCGGTTCCGGGAACCTCGACGTTTTTCGAGGTGCTCTTCTGCTGCGCTGCGACTTGAAGAGATAGATATCAAATTGATATCTTCTCGCCACCTCACAGGAGCACCGCCATGAACGAAAACCAAGCCTGGTCTCTGCCCGGAATCCCGACCCTGGTCGTGCTGATCGTCGGCTTCGCGATCGCGATCGCGGTGTTCATCAGCGGCGCCAATTCCCACAGCCCGAACGGACCGCTCGGCGGCATGCTGCTGTTCGGCTTCATCGCGTTCCTGACCAAGGGCTTCTTCCAGGTGCAGCCGAACCAGGGCAAGGTCATGCAGCTGTTCGGCCGCTATTCCGGCACGGTCCGCGACGAAGGCCTGCGCTGGACCAATCCGTTCTACAGCAAGCGCGACGTGTCGCTGCGCGTGCGCAACTTCGAATCGTCCAAGCTCAAGGTCAACGACAACGACGGCAACCCGATCGAGATCGCCGCAGTCGTGGTCTGGCAGGTCGTCGACACCGCCGAAGCGGTGTTCCAGGTCGACGACTACGAGAACTTCGTGCAGATCCAGTCCGAAGCGGCGCTGCGCCAGATGGCGACGAGCTATCCCTACGATTCGCACGACAGCGGCGCGCCGAGCCTGCGCAGCCACGGCAAGGAAGTGAACCAGCACCTGCGCGACGAAATCCAGGAGCGCCTCGGCAAGGCCGGCGTCGACGTGGTCGAGGCGCGTATCTCGCACCTGGCCTATGCCCAGGAAATCGCCCAGGCCATGCTGCAGCGGCAGCAGGCCGGCGCGATCATCGCCGCGCGTGCGCGCATCGTCGAAGGCGCGGTCAGCATGGTCGAGATGGCGCTGGAGCAGCTCAGCTCGCGCGGCGTGGTCACCCTCGACGAGGAGCGCAAGGCGGCGATGGTGTCCAATCTGCTCGTCGTGCTCTGCGGCGAACGTGCGACCCAGCCTGTCGTCAACGCCGGCACCCTGCACCACTGACCGGCCGCCGTGAGCGAGAAGAAAGCCTATCCGCTGCGCATCAACGCCGCCGTGCTCGCCGCCATGCAGGCCTGGGCCGACGACGAGCTTCGCTCGCTGAACGCCCAGATCGAGTACGTGCTGCGCGAAGCGCTGCGCCGCAACGGGCGGCTGAAAAACAGCAACGACAGCGAGCGCGCAACCTCCGACTGAACGCCGCGGCTGGCGCCGCGGCGGCACGGGCGTGGACAATGCGCGGATGAACCGCGTCGATGCCGCCGATCTTCCGCCTCCGCCGGCCACGGCCGATGCCGCGCGCCGGCGCGAACTGCTGGCCGTGGCGGCGCAACTGGGCGTTCCGGCCGACTACGCGCGCAGCCGCGGGCTGCGTCGCGTCGCCGAGCCGGCCCGGCTGGCCTTCGTCGGCTACGACATCCATGCGAGGCCGCAATGGCTGACGCCGCGCGCAGCCCAGGCCTGGCTGCAGCTGCGCCAGGCAGCCGCGCTGGGCCAGGTCGAGCTGCAGCTGGTTTCCGCGTTCCGCTCGATCGAGTACCAGGTCGGCATCGTCCAGCGCAAGCTCGCGCGCGGCCAGAACATCGCGCAGATCCTCCAAGTCAGCGCCGCGCCGGGCTACAGCGAACATCACAGCGGCCGCGCGATCGACCTGACTACACCGGGCTTCGCCGCGCTGGAGGAAGAGTTCGAGCGGTCGCCGGCATTCCGCTGGCTGACGAACAACGCCGCAAAGTACGGTTTTACCCTTTCCTTTCCGCGCGGCAACCCGCACCGCATCGCCTACGAGCCCTGGCACTGGTGCTGGCATGCGCCGCAGCGGCGCCGCTAGCCTCTGACGCCGAGTTTTTCCAGTTCCGGCAGCAGCGGCGCATAGGCTTTCCAGCGGCCGACCGAACTCGCATAGACGTTCTGGCGCGCCTGCCAGACGCTGGCCGTCGCAATCGCATCGCGCGGCGCAGTGGGACCGCGCGACGCCTTGTCGACGGGTTTTTCGGCGGCCTTGTCCGCCGGCTTGTCGGCCGCCGGCAGCGGCGGCAGGCCGAGGAAGGTGAACAGGCGCTTGAGGTCGGCCGCGGTATTGGCCACGAGGCTTTCGTAGTCGAGTTCGAGCACGCGCACCGGCAGGACCTTGCGCCAGTGCTCCATCAGCGTCTGGTAGCCGCGCGCGTAGTCGCCGATGTCGCCGAAATCGTAGGCCCAGTTCATGTCGTCGTGGGCGAAATGCTGACTCCACAGCGACAGCGCGGTGTCGCGCAGGTCGCGCCGGCAATGGATGATGCGCGCGTTCGGGAACATCGCGGCAATCAGGCCGAGGTGGCGGAAATTCAGTGGATTCTTGTCCACGTAGCAGCGCGCCGGCGCATCGTCCTGACGCAGCTGGCTGCGGTACAGATGCGCCGCGGTCGAAAGCGCGCCGGAGGTCGGCTCGGGGCCGAGTTGGGCCGCAAGCGCGGCGATCCAGTTCAACTCGCTGCGGTTGCGCACATCCGGATGCCGGGCCAGCTGGCTCGCCACCAGGGTCGTGCCCGAGCGCGGCAGTCCGACGATGAACACCGGCACGAGGCGATCGTCGACCGGCAATGGCAGCGGCACGCGCGTGCGCAGCTGCATTTCCACGAAACGCTGCCAGCCGCGCAGATCCCACGGGAATGCCGCGCGCGATTCGGCATTGGCCTTGCGCAGCACCTGCGCCGCGCGCGGCCGCTCGCCGAGATCGTCGTAGATCTTGCCCAGGCCGAACGCTGCGCAGAGCGCGGCCGCTTCGCCGAGATCGCTGCGCGCCTGCGCCTGTTCGAGCAGGGTCAGATCGGGATCGTCGGCGCGCGTGAACTTGTGCGTGTGCGCGAGCCGCAGCCAGGCCGCGGCCTGGCGCGGATCGAGTTCGGCGGCCAGGCGCAGGCGCCGGCGCGCAGAACCGAAGCGGCCGAGCACGAGCGAGATCTCGCCGGTGATGGCCAGAAGCTCCGCATCGCGCGGATTCGCGTCGAGGATGTCCTGGGAAATCTCCTCGGCTTCGGCGTGACGCTGGCATTCCTGCAGGAAGCGCAAGGTGCGAATGTCGCCCATGCGCGTGCGCGGATGGCGGCGCCAGAGCGAGAGCACGGCCTCGCTCGCAGCCGCCTGACGTCCCTGCTCGCGCAGCATGAACGCAAGCGCCAGCGGCGCATCCGCATGCGTGGGTTCGGCCGCAATGACCTCGCGGAACATCTGTTCGGCCTCGCGCACGTGGCCGCTCAGACGCAGCGCGACGCCGTAGAGGTAGCGCAGGGTCGTCGAGGATGCCCAGCGGTTGAGCCCCGCCTCGAGCACGAGGCCGGCCGGCACCGCGAGGTTGCTGCGCAGCAGATCCTCGGCACCCTGTATCCACTGCTGGATGCCGGCCTTGCCCACGTCGAGACGGCCGAGAAACTGCTGTATCGCCGGCCCGAGCTGCCCCTGGCCTATGCCGCGCCGCAGGTCCGCCAAGGCGACGGCATATTGTTCGGAACTCAAACTCATGCGTTCTGGAATGCTCGGACGGCCGCACGGCGGTGCGGCCCGGACGCGCATTATCGTCGCCAGCCCACCTCGCACAAGCGCCGGTGGTCGCGATTCCGGCTCGGCGCAACGTCGGGAGATGGCCGTGGCGGCGGCTGTCGTGTGCTTTGAAAGACGATCGGCCGGCCGTCGGCCGGCCGACCGCGGCCGCACTGGCGCGACGGAAGCGCTCACCCGAGCGTGTTTCACACTGGGGTGAGCCGGTTGCGCGAGGACGGAAGTGTCGGTGAGGCGGGAGTTCCTTGTGCAGCAGTCAGTGCTCGCGAAGCCGACGGCGACAAGGCGGACGGCGACAGGCAGAAACTGCACGAATCGGCCATTGCGCCTCGCCGGGGCGCCCCTTCTCCCCTGCCCCCTCCCGCAAGGGGAGGGGGAAAAGGTGCTGGTGCTGCTTCCGCGCTGGCGGGGGATGTCTGCGCAGACACCCACGCAACGGATGCCGGCGCAACGGTCGCTTGCCCCGTCGCCTACGGCGCGAACTCCTGCACGCTGGTCGACACGGCGCTGGCCGCCGTGATGTTGATCGGCAGCGCGTGGTAATTGTTCGTGAGCCAGCGACCGAGCTGACTGGCGTACAGCGGCGAGCCGAGCACCGCGCTCTGGCCGCCCGGGATGATCTCGTCCGCGCTGATCGGCGTGCTCATCTCGCCGACGAAGCGCCGCGCCGGGCCGCTGGAGAACATGAACTCGTTGACGCCGTTGGCGCGCGTGCTGTGGCTGGACGCATCGACCGCGTCGAAGCCGCCCGACCGCGGCACGCCCGGCAGCGCGGCCGAGTAGTCCGTGAAGCCGTAGGGATTCGCGCCGGGCAGGTTGAACGGTCCGCCGAGCGGATGCGCGAACCGGATGCGGTGCAGCTTGCCCCAGCGGTAGTCCGACAGGGTGGTCGAGCCGGCGAAGGCCGCGGCGAAATCGGCGCTGGCGAAGCGCGCGAGGCCGTCCTGCATGCTCTTGAGCAGCACGTAGTCGCGCGCATCTTCCGGCGTCGGCGGCGTGCCGACGCTGGCCGGCACGTTGAAGAAGCTCAGACCCGAGGCGCCCTTGCCGCGCAGCACGCTGAAGCTGTCGAGCAGGAACTTGAAGCCGGCATAGGCGTCGGAGCTGCCCGGCAGCGCCGCGCCGAGGCCGACCTTGCTGACGGTCGCATCGACCGTGTTGCGGATCGCCTGCGAGCGCCAGATCGCGAACAGGCTGGCCGCGACGCTGGCGTCGACTTCCGCCGCGCTGGGCTCGGCCAGCGCATTCGGGTTGTCGCCCGGGTCGAAGCCTTCGCGCAGGCCGGTCGGCGTGCTGAAGTTCCACTGCGCGATGCGCGTGACGGCCGCAGCGACGTTGGCGTCGGCAGCCAGCGCGGCCAGCGGCGCCCAGGCGCCGGCGGCCTTGGCCCGGTTCAGCGCGTTGACCAGATGCGGCGAGACGAGCTCGGCGTCCATGAGCTGGTTGTTGGCCTGCAGGTTCTTCATGTCGGCGACCGAGACCTTCTGGCCGCTGGCCACGAGCGCGGCGAGCTTGCGGTCGATGCGCCCCTGGCGATAGGCCGAGTATTTGAAGTTGAGGTAGTACAGGCCGCCGCCCGGACGCACCTGGTTCAGCGGGTTGTTGTCCAGGGTCGTGCCGACCGGATCGTTGTTCGCGTTGGAGAACCAGCCCTTGGCCGGATTGACGAGCTGCGGCATTTCCGCGGCCGGCAGGATCTCGAACGGCACGGCCTGATTCGCCTCGCGCGTCTTCAGCGGCATCCAGTCGTGCTTGAGCGTGCCGGAGCCGTCGCGGATCAGCCAGGGCGGACGGCCGCCGTCGGCGGTGTTCAGGGTCTGCAGGTCCGTGCGCAGCGGCAGTTCGGCGCTCGTGAAATAGCCGATGTTGCCGTCGACGTCGGCGTAGGCGAAGTTCTGCGAGCCCACGTCGAAATAGCTCAGCGCCTGCTGGAATTCGGCGAGGTTCTGCGCGCGATTGATGCGGCGGAAGGATTCGAGCTCGCCGGTCGCGCCCCAGCCGGTATAGGCCACCGACAGGCCGGTCGCGCCGGAGATCTGCACGATGGGCCCGCGGTTGCGCCGCGGCACGAGCACGGTGACCGCACCGTTGGTGTAGCCGATGCTGTTGTCGCGAACGAGGTTGTTGAGCTGACCGTCGCCGGTCTTGTTCACGTAGAAATTCTGGAACACCCATTCGACCGGCTCTTCCACGCCGCTGTGCACGGTCGCATACGGCAGGCCGTAGCTGTTCAGGCGCAGGGTTTCCTGGAATACGTCGGTCACGTCCAGCGGGTTCGTCGTGGTGCCCCAGCAGATCCGGTCGTTGCAGCCCTGGATCACGCCGGGCGCGCCGGCCACGGTCACGCCGGTCACGTTGATCGCGGGACTGGTCGAGGACAGGTGCTGTTCGACGAACACCGACGGCAGCGCGAGGCTCAGGTGCGGGTCGTTGGACAGGATGGGCTTGCCGGTCGTGGTCAGGTTGCCCGAGACCACCCATTCGTTGGAGCCGGCGCGGTTCTCACGCGGCTGCAGATGCGGGCCGATCAGCGGATGGTCGGCGATCTTGTCGCGGTAGGCGCGGGCCAGCTCCAGAGTGGTCGCATCGAGCAGGGCCACGTTGGTGCCCGCTTCGGTGTCGGCCTTGTCGCCGCCGGCAAGCAGCGCGCCGCCGGCCGGCGTGGCGGCCGCTATCGTCACGCGGTTGTCCGGCGGCGCCAGACGATGGGTGTCGCCGAAATACAGCGCGGTGCCGTCGAAGCCGCCGGCCTGGCCGGCCTGCTGGTAGGCGCCGAGTTCCAGAGTGGTCTGGATGTCCAGATCGAACGACAGCTGGAACGCGAGCGCCTTGCCGATGACGATGCTGTCCACCGGCGACCAGGGTTCGATCTGGCTGATTTCCAGTGCCGCGTATTCCGGCGGCAGGCTCGGCGTCGTGCGCAGCCAGTAGTTCACGCCGTCGGCATAGGCCTTGAGCCAGCCGCGCGTGTCGTCGCTGGCCGCCTGCCAGGTCGCCCAGGCGGCGCGGCGCAGCCCCAGGGTGCGCGTCTGCACGTCGTTGGCCAGCGCCGGCTGGCCGAGCAGTTCGGCGATCGTGCCGCTGGCGCCGCGGCGGCTGTAGTCCATCTGGAAGAAGCGGTCGCGCGCATGCGCGTACCCCTGCAGGAAGGCCAGGTCGTGCTCGTTCTGCGCCTTGATCAGCGGGATGCCTTCGACGCCGACGGCGATGCTCGCCGCGGCCTTGAGTTCGGGCGCCTTGATCGGCTCGGCGGCCGCGGCGCCGGACAAGGCTGCGGCGACCGCGAACGCGAGAAGGCGGCGGCCGGGGCCGCGCGGCGCAGTGTTCTGTGACATGAGCTGTTCTCCCTGTTGACCGCATGCGCGAGGGGCCGCGGGCGGCGAACCCGCAGCGTATACGTCGGCAACCGCAGGGGCATTCGGCGCTGCAACACGAACGTTCGACTGAGGCGGCCCGGACCGCACCGGCGTGCTTGCGCCGGCAGCCCTGTCAAGCCTTGCCGCTCGCGCGGCCTGCCCTTACGCTGCTCCGCCGGGCCCGCATCCTCATGACCGCACGCTTCGTCCATCTGCATGTCCACAGCGAGTATTCGCTGATCGATTCGACCATCCGCATCGGCTCGCTGGTTTCGGCCTGCGCGAAGGCGGACATGCCGGCGCTGGCGCTGACCGACCAGAGCAACCTGTTCGCGCTCGTCAAGTTCTACAAGGACGCCGAGAAGGCCGGGCTCAAGCCGATCGCCGGCGCCGACCTGTGGATCGCCAATCCGGCCGACCGCAACAAGCCGACGCGGCTGACCCTGCTGTGCCGCAACCGCGCGGGCTATCTGAACCTGTCGCGCCTGCTGTCGCGCGCCTACATCGAAGGCCAGCACGGCGATTACGCCCAGGTCGATCCGGCCTGGCTGCAGGGCCAGAGCGACGGCCTGATCGCCCTGTTCGGCCGCGACAGCGACCTGGGCCACCTGCTGCTGGCCGGCAATGCCGAACTCGCCGCGGCGCGCTGCGGCCAGTGGCTGGACCTGTTCGGCGACGGCCTGTATCTGGAGATCTGCCGCATCGGCCAGCCGCAGGAAGGCGCGTTCAACGACGCCGCACTGCGCCTGGCCGCGCGCCTGGACATTCCGGTCGTCGCGAGCAACGACGTGCGCTTCCTGCTGAAGGAGGATTTCGCCGCGCACGAAGCGCGCGTGTGCATCCACCAGGGCCGCGTGCTGGCCGACCCGAAGCGGCCGCGCGACTACACCGCCGAGCAGTACCTGAAATCGCCGCAGCAGATGGCCGAGCTGTTCGCCGACCTGCCCGAGGCGCTGCGCAACAGCGTGGAGATCGCCAAACGCTGCACGCTGGAGCTGTCGTTCGGCACCTACTACCTGCCGGCCTTTCCGGTGCCGCCGGAACACACGCTGGACACCTTCATCCGCGAACAGGCGCGCAAGGGCCTGGCCGCACGCCTGGCCAAGCACGGGCCGGCGGAGGGCCGCAGCAGACAGGACTACGAGGAACGCCTCGAGATCGAGGTCGACGTCATCGTCAAGATGGGCTTTCCGGGCTACTTCCTGATCGTCGCGGACTTCATCAACTGGGCCAAGCAGAACGACATTCCGGTAGGCCCGGGCCGCGGCTCGGGCGCAGGCTCGCTGGTCGCCTACAGCCTCGGCATTACGGATCTGGACCCGCTGCCCTACGACCTGCTGTTCGAGCGCTTCCTGAATCCCGAACGCGTGTCCATGCCCGACTTCGACGTCGACTTCTGCATGGACGGGCGCGACCGCGTCATCGACTACGTGGCCCAGGCCTACGGCCGCGACCACGTCAGCCAGATCATCACCTACGGCACCATGGCCGCGAAGGCGGCCGTGCGCGACTGCGGGCGCGTGCTCGGCCATCCCTATGGCTTCGTCGACGGCATCGCCAAGCTGATCCCGAACACCCTGGGCATCACGCTCGAGGACGCGCTCGGCCGTTCGGATGCCTCGCGCAAGGATTCCTCGCTGGCTTCGGCCGAGCTGATCCAGCGCTACAACGAGGAGGAAGAGGTCAAGGCGCTGATGGATCTGGCGCTGGAGCTCGAAGACCTCACGCGCAACGCCGGCAAGCACGCCGGCGGCGTGGTCATCGCGCCGACCCAGCTGACCGACTTCGCGCCGCTGTACTGCGAAGCCGGCGGCCACGGCATCGTCACCCAGTTCGACAAGGACGACGTCGAGGCGGTCGGCCTGGTCAAGTTCGACTTCCTCGGCCTGCGTACCCTGACCATCATCGACTGGGCGGTCAAGGCGATCAACGCGCGGCGTGCGCGCCGCGGCGAAGCGCCGCTGGACATCACGGCACTGCCGCTGGACGACAGGCCCAGCTACGAGCTGTTCGCGCGCGGCGACACGGTCGCGGTGTTCCAGTTCGAATCGCGCGGCATGCGCGAGCTGCTCAAGCGCGCCAGGCCCGACCGCTTCGAGGACATCATCGCGCTGGCCGCGCTGTTCCGTCCCGGCCCGCTGGGCTCGGGAATGGATCGCGACTGGGTGGACCGCAAGCACGGCAATGCGGCCGTGACCTATCCGCACCCGTCCCTGGAACCGGTGCTGGCGCCGACCTACGGCGTCATCGTCTACCAGGAACAGGTGATGCAGATCGCGCAGGTGCTGGCCGGCTATTCGCTCGGCGGCGCCGACCTGCTGCGCCGCGCGATGGGCAAGAAAAAGCCCGAGGAGATGGCCAAGGAGCGCAGCAAGTTCGAGTCCGGCGCGGCCGCCAACGGCGTCGAGGCGCAACTGGCCAGCTCGATCTTCGACCTCATGGAGAAATTCGCCGAGTACGGCTTCAACAAGTCGCACTCGGCCGCCTACGCGCTGGTCGCCTATCAGACCGCCTGGCTCAAGGTGCACTACCCGGCCGAGTTCATGGCCGCGGTCATGTCCTCGGACATGGACAACACCGACAAGGTGGTGAACTTCCGCGACGAAGCGCGCGCGATGAACATCCGCGTGCTGCCGCCGCACGTGAATGCGTCGGCCTACATGTTCGAGGCGCAGGACGACGGTGCGATCCGCTGCGGCATCGGCGCGATCAAGGGCGTCGGCCAGGGCGCCTGCGAGAACATCGTGCAGGAACGCGAGCGCGGCGGTCCGTATACGAGCCTGTTCGA
This sequence comes from Lysobacteraceae bacterium SCN 69-320, assembly GCA_001725155.1. Classification (GTDB taxonomy): domain Bacteria; phylum Pseudomonadota; class Gammaproteobacteria; order Xanthomonadales; family Rhodanobacteraceae; genus Tahibacter. The sequence goes on from MEFP01000009.1 coordinate 105,734, forward strand.
CTTCTGCCAGCGCGTCGATGCGCAGAAGCTCAACAAGCGCGTGCTCGAAGCGCTGATCAAGTCCGGCGCGCTGGACGGTCTCGGCGACAAGAACCGCGCGACCCTGATGGCCCATCTGCCCGAGGCGACCAAAGCCGCCGAGCAGGCGCTGAAGGATCGCCAGAGCGGCCAGGTCGACATCTTCGGTGCGAGCTCCGGCGCACCGGTGCTGACCCAGATGCCGCCCGACGTGGACGAATGGCCGCTGGAACAGCTGCTCGACGGCGAGCGCGACACCCTGGGCTATTACCTGTCGGGCCACCCGACCGACAGCTGGAAACCGCTACTTGTGCAATTGGCCACCTGCGAGATCGGCCAGATCGAGCACAAGTTCCAGCCGCCGAAGTTCAAGAAGAAGGACGGCGACGACGGCGACAACCGCTTCCGCCGCGGACCGGATACGCCGTGGACCGTCGCCGGCCAGGTCGTCGCACTGCGCAAACGCGGCGACTCGATGGCCTTCGTCACCCTGGAGGACTGGAGCGGACGCATCGAGACCAGCTTCTTCCGCGACGCATTCACCGAATACGGTCACCTGCTCACCCAGGGCGCGGTGCTGATCGTCGAGGGCGGCCTGTCCTACGACGACTTCTCCAATGCCAATCAGCTGCGCGCGCGCAGCGTGCTGACCCTCGAACAGGCCTGCGAGCGCCTGGCCCGCGGCCTGCACATCGGCGTGCGCGCGCCAGGGCCGGGCTATGTCGAGCAGCTCAAGGCGGCGCTGCTGGGCTATCGCGGCGGACAGACGCCGGTCCGCCTCGAATACACCGACGCGCGCGGCGGCGGCTGCAAGCTCGACGCGGCGGCCGAATGGCGCGTGCGCGCCGGCCCGGCCCTGCTGCGCGCGTTGCGCCAGCTGCCCGGCACCGGCGAGGTCAACCTCGTGCTGGCCCGGGCGCAGCCCGCCGGCGGCGGCGGCGACTGAGCGCCAGCCGCGAACCCCCGGAGCAACAGGCCGGGCCGCCGAGCCGCTATACTGCGCGCCTTTGTCCGTACCAGCCGCACGAATGAATCCGAATTTCCTCGACTTCGAACAGCCTATCGCCGAACTGGAAGCCAAGATCCAGGAGCTGCGCCACGCGAGCCACGGCCAGGCGTTCAACATCGACGAGGAGATCGCCCGGCTGCGCGACAAGCTCAAGCTCAAGACCGCCGAGATCTTCAAGAACCTGACGCCGTGGCAGGTCTCGCAGCTGGCGCGGCACCCGTCGCGGCCGTATACGCTGGACTACATCGCCGCGATCTGCGAGGAGTTCGTCGAGCTCGCCGGCGACCGCGCCTATGCCGACGATGCGGCCATCGTCGGCGGCCTCGGCCGCATCGACGGACGCAGCGTCGTCATCATCGGCCACCAGAAAGGCCGCGATACCAAGACCAAGATCCGCCGCAACTTCGGCATGCCGCGCCCCGAGGGCTATCGCAAGGCGCTGCGCCTGATGAAGCTCGCCGAGCGCTTCCGCCTGCCGATCCTGACCTTCATCGACACGCCCGGCGCCTATCCCGGCGTCGGTGCCGAAGAGCGCGGCCAGTCCGAGGCGATCGCGCGCAACCTGCTGGAAATGTCCGAGCTGCGCGTGCCGGTGATCTGCACCGTGACCGGCGAAGGCGGCTCCGGCGGCGCGCTCGCGATCGGCGTCGGCGACCGCACGCTGATGCTCGAATACAGCACCTATTCGGTGATCACGCCCGAAGGCTGCGCGTCGATTCTCTGGAAGAGCGCCGAGAAGGCCAAGGACGCTGCCGAAGTCATGGGTCTGACGGCGCCGCGCCTGCTGGAGAACGGCCTGATCGACCAGATCGTGCCGGAGCCGCTCGGCGGCGCGCACCGCGATCCGCAGGGCATGGCCGACCGCCTCAAGCAGGTGCTGCTGAGCCAGCTCGACACGCTGGAGCGGCTGGATACGGCCACCCTGCTCGACCAGCGCTACCAGCGCCTGCGCCGCTACGGCGCATTCAAGTCGGCCTGAGCGGCGCACGCATTCCTAAACCCGCGCTGAGCGGGACTGTTCGCCCCGCGCGCACGGCGTCGTTCCGAGCCGCGTCTTGTCAGCGGGAACACCCTCATGTGCAGTTCGAAAGCCTTGCGTCGGCTCGTGCCGCTGACGCTCGCGCTCGCGGCCGTTCCGGCCGCAGCAAACACCTACACGGTCACGACCATCGCCGACAGCGGCGCCGGTTCGCTGCGCGCGGCCATCACGAGCGCCAACGCCAATCCCGGCAGCGACACGATCACGTTCGCGATCGGCAGCGGTCCGCGCACCTTGGCGCCCGCCGCGCCGCTGCCGCCGCTGACCGATGCCGTCATCATCGACGCGACCACCCAGCCCGGCTGGAGCGGCACGCCGCTGATCCGGCTCGACGGCGTCAACGCCGGCACTGCCAGCGACGCCGTCGGCCTGCGCCTGCTCGGCGGAGCGAGCAGCGTGCGCGGCCTGATCGTCGTGCGCTTCGCGCGCATCGGCATCGAACTCGGCGGCGCAGGCGGGCACGAAGTCTATGCCAGTTACATCGGCACCGACGGGACGACCGCGCTGGGCAGCCAGACCGGCGTCAACGTCATGAACGGCAGCGACGAGAACCTGATCGGCCGCAGCGGCGCCGGCAACGGCAACGTGATTTCCGGCAACGCCACCGGCGTGCTGATCGGCGACGCGCTGGGCACTGCGCTCAACAACAACTACATCGGCACCAACGCCGCCGGCACCGCGGCCGTGCCCAACAGCTATGCCGGCGTGCGCGACTTCGGCTGGGCCAGCAAGATCGGCGCCGGCAACGCTACGACGCGCAACGTGATTTCGGGCAACGGCCGCTTCGGCGTCGCGCTCGACGGCGGCGGCGGCGCGCTCGTGCGCGGCAACTACCTCGGACTGAATGCGGCCGGCACGGCCGCCGTCGGCAACGGCGAGACAGGCGTCACGATCACGGCGCCCAATGCGCTGATCGGCGGCGTCAGCATCAGCGCGCGCAACGTGATCTCCGGCAACGCCGATGCGGTGCTCGTCAAGGGTGACGGCGCGGAGCTGTACAACAACCGCATCGGCACGACGCCCGACGGCCTGCAGGCCATTGCCAACACCGGCTACGCGCTGCGCGTGCTCGGCGGCAGCGACCTCAAGTTCGGCCGTGCCGGCGCCGGCAACCTCGTCTCCGGCAACGGCCGCGGCATCAGTCTGGAGTACGGCAGCCAGGCCGTGCTGCAAGGCAATGTCGTCGGTCTCAACGCGCTGCAGAACCAGGCCCTGCCGAACGGGACCTACGGCGGCATCGGCATCCGGACCACGGGCAATCGCATCGGCGGCAGCGCCGCAGACGAAGGCAATGTCGTGGCGGGCAACGACAGCGGCGTCACGCTCTACGAGGGCGCGGCCGGCAACCGCATCGAAGGCAACTTCCTCGGCGTCAACGCGAACCTGAGCGCGACCTTCGGCAACGGCTATGCCAACGTGATGATCTACGACGGTTCCGACAACGTCATCGGCGGCACGGCGCCCGGCGCCGGCAACGTCATCAGCGGCTCGTATGCGGCCGGCATCTTCCAGTATCTCGGCCTGCGCAACGCGATCCTGGGCAACCGCATCTTCGGCAACGGCCGTCTCGACATCGAACAGCTGCCGCTGGGACCGACGCCGAACGATGCCGGCGATGCGGACCACGGTCCCGACGACGGCCAGAACTGGCCGGTGCTGACGTCGGCCCTCGCCGCCGGCGGCACCCTGGCGCTGTCGGGCAGCCTGAACTCCCGGGCTGACACCGACTACCGCATCGAGTTCTTCCATTCCGCAGCCTGCCACCCCTCGGGCATCGGCGGCGGCGAAACCCTGCTCGGCGCCGCGACGGTACACAGCGATGCCGCGGGCCTGGCGGCGATCGCCGCGAGCTTCGCGAGCGCCGCGACCGCCGGCGTGGTCACGGCCACGGCGACAGACGCCGACGGCAACACGTCGGAGTTCTCGCCGTGCGTCGCCGTCGGCGCACCCGGCGCCGGCGAATTCTCCATCTGGCGCGACCCGGTGCTGGCCTACGAAGACGACCCGCAGCTCAGGATCGCGGTGGTGCGCTCGCACGGCTTCGCCGGCAGCGCCAGCGTGCGCTTCGCGACGGTGAACGGCAGCGCCGCTGCGCCCGGCGATTTCGCCGCCGTCGATACCACCCTGAACTTCTCTCCGGGCGAAGCGCTGAAGATCGTGACCGTGCCGCTGGTGCTCGACCAAGTGGCCGAAGGCAGCGAGACGTTCCGCGCGAAACTGCAGAACCCCGGCAACGGCGCGACGCTCGGCGCGCGCGCCGATGTGGAGGTCAGCCTGTTCGACCACAGCGCAGCCTATCCTTTCGTGCGCATCGGCGATGCCGCCGTCAGCGAACCTGCCGTCGGCCAGACCCTGGCCACGTTCGCCGTGTCCCTGTCGGGAACCGACCACCCGGTCAATCTCGACGTCCAGACGGTCGATGCGACGGCGCGCGCCGGACTGGACTATGTCCCGACCCAGGCGCTGCTGACTTTCCTGCCCGGCGAGACCAGCAAGACCTTCAGCGTGCCGGTGCTCGCCGACAATCTGGCGGAAGGCGACGAGGTGTTCTACGTCAAGGTCGCCGGCCACGACGGCAGCGCGTTCATTGCCGACGATCTCGACGGCGAAGGCACGATACGCAATACCGGCGGCAGCGACCGGATCTTCGCCGACGGGTTCCAGACCCCCTGAACTCCCCGCGTTTTCTGGCACGATGGCGGCATGGATGCCGTCAGCGATACCTTGCGCCGCGCGCTGCAGACCCTGCCGCCCGGCGCGCTCTGCGTCGGCTACAGCGGCGGTCTGGATTCCAGCGTGCTGCTGCATGCGCTGGCCGCGCTGCCCGAGGCGCGCGCGCGCGGCCTGTCGGCGATCCACGTCGATCACGGCCTGCAGGAGCACAGCGCCGACTGGGCGCAGCATTGCCAGCGAATCGCGGTCTCCCTGCAACTGCCGCTGCGCGTCGTGCGCGTCGCGGTCGTACGTGCCGGCGGCGACGGCCTCGAAGCCGCCGCCCGCGCGGCACGCATGGCCGCGTTCGACCGGCACCTGCCGCCGGGCAGCGTACTTGCGCTGGCACATCATGCGGACGACCAGACCGAAACCGTGCTGCTCAAGCTGCTGCGCGGCGCCGGCCCGGAAGGCCTGCGCGGCATGCGGCCGCTGCGCCGCCTCGGCGCGAACCGGCTCTGGCGTCCGCTGCTGACGCTGCCGCGCGCGGCGCTGCAGCGCTATGCGGGCGCGCAGGCGCTGCAGTGGGTGGACGATCCGAGCAACCTCGACGCGCGCCATGCGCGCAACTTCCTGCGCAACAGCGTGCTGCCGCTGCTGCGCACGCGCTGGCCGCGCCTGGACGTCGCCGTCGGTCACAGCGCGCGCTGGCTCGACGCCGCGGCCGAACAGCTGGCCGCCGATGCGGCCGTCGCGCTGGCGCAGATCCAGGGCCTGGATCCGGCCACGCTGGACGCCGAAGGCTGGCTGGCCCTGAGTACCGCGCTGCGCCCGCTCGTGCTGCGCCGCTGGCTGCAGGACCTCGGCCTGCCACCGCCAGAACATGTACACATTGATCAATTGCAGCGGCAGCTGCAGCAGGCCCAGGACGACCGCAACCCCTGCGTGAGCTGGGCCGGCGCCGAGCTGCGCCGCTATCGCGACCGGCTGTACGCGCTGGCGCCGCAAGCCGCGCCCGCGCCCGACTGGCAGGCCGACTGGGACGGCTGCAGCCCGTTGTCCCTGCCGGCCGGCTGCGGCCGCCTCGCCGCGGCCGTCGCGCCGGCCGGACGGTTGTCGCTGCACGTGCGCTTCCGCCGCGGTGGCGAACGTCTGCGGCCGCACGGCGACACGCATACGCGCGAACTGCGCGACCTGCTGCAGCAGGCCGGCGTGCCGCCGTGGCAGCGCGGGCGCCTGCCGCTGATCTATGCCGGGGGCGAACTGCTGGCCGTGGCCGACCTCTGGCATACGGCCCAGGCCGAAGCCCTGCTCGGCGGCCCGCTGCGCTACGAGCCAGCCGTGTGAAACCGGTCGACATCGCGCTTTCCAGCCTGTCCGCATGCCCCGACGGCGATTTCTCAATTGACCCGCCCGAATCAACACGCTAGCTTTCGCGCCATGTCCAATGCCGCCATTCAAACGCCCGACCAGATCGTCGACTTCGAGAAGTCGCTGGACGAGCTCGAACAGCTCGTCGCCCGCATGGAACACGGCGATCTGAGTCTCGACGATTCGCTGGCCTCGTTTGAACGCGGCGTCGCGCTCTACCGCAACTGCCAGAGCGCACTGGAACAGGCGGAACTCCGCGTCCGCCTGCTGCTGGACCCGACCGATCCGGATTCCGCCGCGCCGTTCCAGCCCGAAATGCCTTGATGACTGCCCAGGCCGTGACGGCCCTTTCCGCCGGGCTGCTGGCCTATTCCGACCGCGCCGAAGCCCAGCTCGCGCACTTTCTGCCTCCCGAAGACCAGATGCCGATCGAACTGCATCGCGCGATGCGCTATGCGGTGCTCGGCGGCGGCAAGCGCCTGCGCCCACTGCTGGTCTACGCGACCGGCCGCGCCCTCGGCGCTGCCGCCGAGGCGCTGGATGCGGCGGCCGCCGCGGTCGAGATCATCCACGCCTATTCGCTGGTGCACGACGACCTGCCGGCGATGGACGACGACGCGCTGCGCCGCGGCCGGCCGACCTGCCATATCGCGTTCGGCGAAGCCATGGCCATACTCGCCGGCGACGCACTGCAGGCGCTCGCGTTCGAACTGCTGGCCGCCGACACGGCGCTGACCGTCGATGCGCACGTGCGGCTGGAGATGCTGCGCGTGCTCGGCGCGGCCTGCGGCTCGCACGGCATGGCCGGCGGACAGGCCCTGGATCTGGCCGCGGTGGGCCAGCGCCTCGACGCCGTCGCGCTGGAACGCATGCACAGCCACAAGACCGGCGCGCTGATCCGCGCCTCGGTACGCCTGGGTGCGCTGGCCGCCGGCTGCACCGACGCCGCCGCGCTGGACGCCCTGGAACGCTACGGCCACTGCATAGGCCTGGCCTTCCAGATTCGCGACGACATCCTCGACATCGAGGGCGAAAGCCACGTCATCGGCAAGACCGCCGGCAAGGATGTGGCCAACGACAAGCCGACCTACCCGGCCATCCACGGCCTGGCCGAATCGCGCCGGCTGCTGGCCGCGCTGACCGACGAGGCGACCGCCGCGCTGGACCGCATCGACGCGCCGACCGGCGAGCTCGCGCAGATCGCACACTTCGTCGCCGAACGGCTGTCCTGAAATCCGCACTCGCAAGATTCGGCCCGCAGCGCTGACCAGGCAGCGCCGCGGGCCGCAACGGCGTGCTTACTTGATCAGACGCAGGGTCAGCGGATAGCGGTAGCTGACGCCTTCGCTGCTCTTGATCGCCGCGATCACGGTGAACACGAGCCAGGCCACGCTGACCGCGAGGCCGACCGGCAGGGCCAGGATGAGGCCGATGCCGAACGTGATGACGCTCAGCACGATCAGCGCGACGCCGACGATCGCGATCGTGATGTTGAAGTTCAGCGCTTCCTTGCCCTGGTCGTCGACGAAGGGCATGGTTTCCTTCTTGATCAGCCAGATCACGAGCGGGCCGATGAAGACGCCGACGCCGCCGGTCAGCAGCGCGCCGAGCAGCGACGACAGGTGCGCGAACATGGCCCACTGACGTTCTTCCGAACCGGGACCGCTGCCGGCCAGCGGCTCCGTCGACGCGGGCGGGGGCGGCGGCGGCAGATCGGAAGGGGGCAGACTGCCGGGATCGTTGATCGGTGTGTTCATGGTGCTCTCCTCTCCTCTGCGTTGCTGCAGTGTGGAATCACGATCGCCGCGGGCGAGCGTGGAATCAAGCGCTACAGGTCAGGGATTGCATTCGCCGCCCCTGCCTCTATTTCGGCCGTCGCGCCTTTTGCCCCGCACCGGCTTGCAGCGGCGCCGCGCAATGCACACAGGCCACCGCCCGCGCCGGGCTGCGCCGGCCGCAGGCAGGACACTGCCGCTCCGGCAGCGGCAACAGGAACGAGACGAGCCAGCCCAGCGGCCCCAGCGCTGCTGCGAGCGCGACGTCGCGCCAGAACGTGCCGCGGCGCCAGCCGATCAGGCCGCCGACCGCCATGCAGGCCAGGGTCAGCCAGAACAGCAGCCACCAGTCGACCAGTCCCATGATGCGCAGGAACAGCTGCAGCGACGCGTCGGGCGCGTCCGGGTCCATGCCCTGCATCAGCCGTTCCAGCCACGCATCCATCGCCTACTCCCGCAAGCACCGGCGACGCCGGCTCAGGCGCCGGCGCGCTTGAGCGCCTCCTCGACACGGCTCAGCGCACGCGCCTGGCCAGCCAGATAGACCGTCTGGTCGATGGCCGGCGAGACCTGCGTGCCGGTCATCGCCACGCGCAGCGGCTGCGCGACCTTGCCCATGCCCTCGCCGATCGCCGCGGCGGCGGCTTCGATCGCCGCATGCACGTTTTCCACCTTCCACTCGGTCAGCGCTGCCAGCGAGGCATGCACGGCCTTGAGCGCCGGCACGGCCGTCGGCGTGGTCAGATGCTTGGTCACGGCAGCCTCGTCCCAGCTCGGAATCGGACCGAACCAGATCGCCGCCTTCTCGGCCAGTTCCTTCAAGGTGCGACAGCGCTCGCGCAGCGCGACGATGAGGTCGGCCGGCGCCGGGCCGGTCGCCAGATCGTAGCCGCAGGCGTCCAGATGCCACTGCAGATGCGGCACGAGACTGTCCGGATCGTCGTTCTTGAGGTACTGCTGGTTCAGCCAGGACAGCTTCTCCAGATCGAAGCGCGCGGCCGAATGGTTCACATCGGCGACGTCGAACAGCGCGATCATCTGCTCGCGCGAGAAGATTTCCTGGTCGCCGTGGGACCAGCCCAGACGCACGAGATAGTTCAGCAGCGCATGCGGCAGGAAGCCATCGTCGCGGTACTGCATGACGCTGACCGCGCCGTGACGCTTGGACAGCTTCTGGCCGTCGGCGCCGAGGATCATCGGCAGATGCGCGAAGGTCGGCGCGGTGGCGTTCAGCGCGTTGTAGATGTTGATCTGACGCGGCGTGTTGTTGACGTGGTCGTCGCCGCGGATCACATCGCTGATCTTCATGTCGATGTCGTCGACGACGACGGCGAAGTTGTAGGTCGGAAAGCCGTCGGAGCGGAAGATCACGAGGTCGTCGAGTTCCTCGTTGCTCCATTCGATGCGGCCCTTGACCTTGTCGTGGAACACGACCGACCCCGCGATCGGGTTCTTGAAGCGGATGACCCGGTTCGGGTCCTCGCGCAGCGGCTCGTTGCGCTCGCGGTAGTGGCCGTTGTAGCGCGGCTTGATGTTGGCGGCCATCTGCGCGGCGCGCGTGGCTTCGAGCTCTTCCTTGGTCTCGTAGGCGTAATAGGCCTTGCCGGCGCGGACCAGTTCTTCGGCGACCTGGCGATAGCGCTCCATGCGCAGGGTCTGATAGTACGGACCTTCGTCATGGCCGAGCTGCAGCCACTGCATGCCGTCGAGAATCGCCTGCACCGCCGCTTCGGTCGAGCGTTCGCGATCGGTGTCCTCGATGCGCAGGATGAATTCGCCGCCGCGGTGCTTCGCCTCCAGCCAGCAGTACAGCGCGGTGCGTGCGCCGCCGATATGGAGATAGCCGGTAGGACTCGGAGCGAAACGGGTACGAACGGTCATTGCGGGCGCGTCATCGAAAAAGGACGCGTATGGTAGCAAACCGCAGGCGGCGGCCCGCGGCGAACGCCGACGGCTCGCGGACCCGCTGGAAGAATGTGCGGAACGGCGCCGGCGTCAGCCGCCGCTGCGCTCGCCCGCGCGCACCGGCGGAATCGGCCGCGACCGCGCGCGCTGGTAGACGAAGACCGAGGCCGGCGGAATGTTCCACCAGGCGAAGCCGCCGCGGCGCACGGTCAGTCCGAGTTCGTCCAGGATCTCCCGCGGCACCGGGCTGACCGGGCCGTAGGTGAACTGGACCATGCGACCGTCCGGCGTCAGCACGTCGAACGCGGCGCGCAGGATGTCGCGCTGCAGACCGCGCGGCATCGACAGCAGGCCCAGACCGCTGACGACCGCATCGACGCGACCCTCGCGGTCGAAGCCGGCATTGCTGACCAGCGCCGGCAATTCGCGCGCATCGCCGCAGACCACGTTGGCCGCCGGAAAGCGGTTGTGCAGGAATTTGTGCAGTTCCGCGTTGAGCTCCACGACCAGCAGCCGCTCCGGCGCGATGCCGTGATCGAGCATGGCCTGGGTGAACACGCCGGTGCCGCCGCCGAGTTCGACGACGCGCCGCGCCGTGTCCGGCAGCTCGCGCACCATCAGTCGGGCCAGCTGCTTGCCCGACGGCGACAGCGCAGCGACCGACAGCGGATTCTTCAGCCACTGGCGGAAAAAGGTCAGCGTGGGAGAAGGCCCGTTGCCGCTGCGTGCTGCCTTGGCGCGATGTTGCATGGGTGTGACCGTCGGGAACGGCGCCCTTTGTACCATGAGCCCACGCAGCGCGCGACGGCTTGACGCCGGCATGGAAACACGGATTCCGGACGGCCAAAAGAAAGCCCCGCCACCTCAGGGGAAGGTGACGGGGCTGGTGGCCGGCAGCGCCCGGACGACGCCGGGCGGAACTACCGGGCGGAAACGCGCAGCTCAGTCGTCGTAACGGTCGTAGTAGCGATCGCGGTCGTAGTAGCGGTCGTCACGGTCGTAGTAGCGATTGCTGGCGCGATAGTAGTAGCGATCGTCCCGGTCGTAGCGGTCGTAGTAGCGTTCGACGCGGCGCACGACGACCGGACGGTGGTGACGGATCACCGGGCGATAGGCCGGATACGGCGCGTAGTAGCTGGTATGGCGGTACGGGCCGCGATAGCCGTCGTAGTAGCCGTAGCTGCCGTAGTAAGGACGGTAGTTCGAGTAGTAGCCGCCCCAGTGGCCGCCACCCCAGTTGGAGTAGCTGATGCCGTAGCCCGGACCACCGAAGCTGATGCTGACATGGTCGCGGGCCGAGGCCGCCGCGCCGAAGCCCAGAGCGGCCAGCGCGACGAGGACAAGAACGATGCGACGGAACGATTGTGCGGTATGGGCATGCATGATGGTGGTCCTGCGTAATTGCGGCTCGCATGCTGGGGTCGTACGGCTGAATCCGCGCTTATTGGATCGGCCGCCGTCTTGTCAACGCCTGTGAACGCTTGATCCGAATGGCGCAAACGGCGCTGTCATGCGGTTTTCGCGAGACCGGTCGATGGCGCGGCAAGCGCCGCGCGGCCCGCGCGCAGGCGGGCACGACAGTGCGAGCGCGCCCATCCCGTCTGTGGCCGGCGCGCATTTCCAACGAATTTCTAACGATTCGGTGGAACGACCGGCGCACTCAGCCGCGCCGCAGTTCCCAGGCGCGATGGATGCGCGCGTTGCGCTCGAAGTCGAACGGGATCGTGCTCGCGCTGATCTCGCGGACGTCGAGACCGGCCAGTGCCTCGGTGTCCAGGCGGAAGCGGCGGAAGTTGTTCGAGAACAGGATCAGCCCACCCGGCGCCAGGCGCGCGGCGCACTGCTGCAGCAGGCGGACATGGTCGCGCTGCACGTCGAAATCCTCGGCGCGCTTGGAATTGGAAAAGGTGGGCGGGTCGACGTAGATCAGGTCGTACTCGGCGCGGTCCTGCTCGACGAAGGCCAGCGCGTCGGACTGCACGAGCCGGTGCCGCGCGCCGGTGAAGCCGTTCAGCGCGAGATTGCGCGACGCCCATTCGAGATAGGTCGTCGACAGGTCGACGCTGGTCGTGCTCGCCGCGCCGCCGGCCGCCGCATAGACGCTGACCGCGCCGGTATAGCAGAACAGGTTCAGGAAGCGCGTGCCACGCGCGAGCTCGCGCACGCGCTGGCGCAGCGGCCGGTGATCGAGGAACAGGCCTGTGTCGAGGTAGTCCCAGAGGTTGACGAGAAACTGCAGGCCGCCTTCCTGCACGGTCAGGTAGTCGCCGCGCTGGGCCAGACGGCCGTACTTCTCGCCGCCCTTGCCGCGATAGCGCTGCTTCAGCGCGATGCGCTCGCGCGGCACGCCGAAGGTCTCGCCGGCCACGCGCACGATCTCGCGCCAGCGCTGCTGCGCCGTGTCGGCGTCGATCGAGGCCGGCGCCTGGTATTCCTGGATGTGCAGATGATCGCCGTAGACGTCGATCGCCGCGGCGTATTCGGGCAGGTCCGCGTCGTAGATGCGGTAGCAGCTGACGCCTTCGCGCTCCAGGCGCTTGCGCAGATGGCGCCGGTTCTTGTCGAGACGGTTCTTCAGCATCTGTGCGCCGGCCGACAGCGGCCTGGCTTCGCGCGGCATAGCTGGCGCCGCGGCCGCGGCGAGATCGAAGTTCAGCAGCTGGCATTCGAGCGCGCCGTTGTAGACCGCATAACGCTTGCTCGCGCGCAGACCGATGGCACGACCCAGTTCGGCCTCCGAGGTGATCACGCTGGCCTGCCAGCCGGCGAACTCCTGGCGCAAGGTATCGCCGAGCAGACGATACAGCGGTGCAAGTTCCTCGACGTCGCCCAGACGCTGGCCGTACGGTGGATTGGTGATGACCAGACCGCCGGCCTCGCAGGCCTGCGGCCGCTTCAGATGCGTCAGGGACTGGCGATGCAGATGCACGAAACCGGCGACACCGGCCTGCTGTGCGTTGTGGCGCGCGTCTTCGAGCGCCTGCGCATCCTCGTCGTAGCCGAAGAATTTCGGCGCCAGCGCGGTCAGGCCGCGCTGCGCGCGCTCGTCGACCTCGGCGCGCAGGCGCTGCCACAGCGCCGCGTCGTGCCCCAGCCAGCCGTCTACGCCGTAGTAATCGCGCTTCCAGCCCGGCGCGACGTCGGCGGCCATCCAGGCCGCCTCGATCAGCAGTGTGCCCGAACCGCAGAGCGGATCGACCAGCGCGCCGCCGGCCGCATGCACGGCCGGCCATTGCGCGCGCAGCAGCAGCGCCGCGGCGAGGTTTTCCTTCAGCGAGGCCTTGCCGTGGCCGCGGCGCCAGCCACGCTGGTGCAGCGGTGCGCCGGACAGGTCCAGCGACAGGGTGCCGCGCTCGCGCCGCAGCAGCAGGTTCAGGCGCACATCGGGGCGTTCGGTGTCGACGTCCGGCCGCGTGCCGGTACGGCGGCGGAACTGGTCGACGAGCGCGTCCTTGACCCGCTGCACCGCATAGTGGCTGTGGCTGACGCCGCGCGTCGCACCTACCGCGTCGATCGCGAAGCTTCCGGCGTCGGCCAGATGCGTGGAAAAATCCACGCCGGCGACGCCGTCGTACAGCGCTTCGCCGTCGCCCGCGTCGAACTCGGCCAGGGGCAGCAGGATGCGGCTGGCCAGACGCGACCAGAGACAGGCGCGATAGGCGGTTTCGAGGCTGCCGCTGAAATGCACGCCGGCCAGCGCCTCGCGGGCATCATTGGCGCCCAGCGCTGCGAGTTCGTCGCGCAACAGGTATTCCAGCCCCTTCGGGCAGGTCGCAAACAGTTTGAGCACGCGTTTACTCGGCGATGTCGGCGAGAGCGGCCAGATCCGGCTCGGCTTCGATCGCGGACAGGAACAGACGGAAATGTTCGGCGATCAGTTCGACGTGATCGGCCAGGCGATGCGAATCGGGCACCATCAGCAAGGTTGCGCGGCGCTGCCGCGCGAAGGCGACGACTTCGGCCGCCGGGCAGATCTCGTCGTTCCAGCCGTGCACGATGCTGATCGGCACATGGGCTGCATCGAAGGCCTGGGGATAGCCCGGAATTTCCAGCGGCAGCGCGATCAGGAACAGACCGGCGACTGCCATCTCGGTCGACGCCAGTCCCGAAACGAAGGCGCCCATGCTGGAACCCACCAGAATGGTGCGTTCGCCGGGACGCAGCTTGTGGCGCAGGCGCGCGATGCGCGGGTCGATGCAGGCGACCATGCCGCGGGCGTCGAGATCGCGATAGTCGGCGCGGCTCGCACGCCAGCCGGCAGCCACGGCGACGGCGGCCAGCGCCTTGACCTTGGTGCCTTCCGGACCGCTGTCGGAACCATGCGACAGGATGACGTGGCCTTTCATGGATTGTCCTCGCCTGCTGCGCCCTGCGGCCGGGCGCGCATGCTAGCACGCGCGGCGTTGGCAGCCGCCGCGACGCATGCCAGACTGGGCCATGCCTGCCGCCCTCGCCGTCGTCGATCAGCCCCTGCCCTACGTGGCAAGCCTCGAGCGACGGCGCAGTGCCGACATCGACCTCGTCGTGATTCATTGCACCGAGCTGCCGGACCTTGCCACCGCGCGCGAATACGGCGAGCGCGTGCTGTACGAATCGGGCACCGGCAACAGCGGCCATTACTACATCGACGTCGACGGCACGATCTATCGCTACGTCGCTGACGACCGCGTGGCCCATCACACGCGCGGCTACAACGCACGCGCGATCGGCATCGAGCTCAGCAACCGCGGCCGCTGGCCGGACTGGCTCGATTCGCGGCAGCAGGCCATGCAGGAACCCTATACAGAAGCGCAGATCGAGCGCCTGCTCGACCTGCTGCGCCATCTGCGCGCGCAGCATACGAACCTGCGCTGGATCGCCGGCCACGAGGATCTCGACACCGCCGAAGTCGCGGCCAGCGACGATGCGCGCCTGCGCGTGCGGCGCAAGCGCGATCCGGGCCCGCTGTTTCCCTGGCCGCGGCTGGATCCGCTGGGCCTGCAGCGTCTGTCCGCGGCGGCGACGCCGTGAACGCGACCGCATCGCGCCAGGCCTTGCGTTTCACCGCGTTGCTGCTGCTCGCGCTGCTGCTGGCCGCCTGCGGTTCACGCACACCGGTGCGGCCCTCCGCCCTCGCCGCGCCGCGCATCGCGGCCGACCCGAACGACATCCTGTTCCGCGCGATCAGCCTGGTCGGCACACCGTACCGCTACGGCGGCAATACGCCCGAAAGCGGCTTCGACTGCAGCGGTCTGATCGGCTATGTGTTCTACGACGTGGCCGGCGCGCGCCTGCCGCGCAGCGCCGCGGAGATCGACCGCCTCGACGCGCCGCCGGTGTCGCGCCAGAAACTCGTGGCCGGCGACCTCGTGTTCTTCCGCGACGGCAGCAGCATCAGCCACATCGGCATCTACGTCGGCGAAGGCCGTTTCGTGCATGCGCCGAGCCGCGGCGGCACGGTGCGGCTGGATGCCCTGGACGGCGACTACTGGCGCCAGCATTACGTCGGCGCCAAGCGGCTGATCCGCTGAACTCGACGGCGGCGACCGCGGTAGTTGCCGTTTCGATCCGGCGTGGCGCAATCCCCATGCCCTCCCCGTGAAGGGGAGGGATTTATTTGCCGGGCCTGCGAAGTGCGTGATTCAAGCTGTCGCGCTCGAGCGGGCCTGATTGAGCCCGCCCCTTCAGGGCAACGCTACGGGTGGGGATCGGGTGGCCATCCCGATCCGGCACGCTCCGCGTCGAAGGGACGCCTTATCCGGCCGATGCCGAGTCGACGGCGCCACGCACGACTTTCTTCTCAGTGCGCGTGACCGCCCGTGCCGTGGGCGTGGCCATGCTGCAGCTCGACCGGCTCTGGCTCGCGCACGTCGGTCAGTTCCACGTCGAACGTGAGCTTCTGGCCGGCCAGCGGATGATTCAGGTCGACGTCGATCGCGGTCATGCCGACCTTGAGCACGGTGACGATGCGCTGACCGCCTTCCTTGAGGCTCAGCACGGTCACGTCGCCGACCTTGAGCTTGGCGGCGCCCTGGAAATACTTCTTCGGCACGCGCTGCTTGGCATCCGGATTGCGCGGACCGTAGGCGTCGGCCGGTTCGACCTCGACCTGGAACTTGTCGCCGACCGCGCGGCCTTCGAGCGCACGCTCCAGGCCCGGGATGATGTTGCCGTGACCCAGCAGCACAGCCAGCGGCTGACCGCGGTCGCGCGAATTGTCGACGGTCTCGCCGTCCTCGCCGGTCACGGTGTAATGGAAGCTGACGACCTTGTTCTTCTCGGCGTTCATGGCGCTACCTGCGGCTCAAAAGCCGCGCATGGTAGCGGCCGCGGCGCGGCGCGTCACCTTGCGCTGCGGGGAGGGTCGCCGGCAGCCCCTTCCGCCGCCGGCGCGGTGTCCACGCGGGCGATGCGCCGACGCATGCGCTGGCGCAGGGCGTCGCGACGGCGCGCGAGCAGCACGCCGCGCGCCGGACCAGCCGGCGCACCGGCCGCCTCGAGCTCGCGGCGGTAGTTGCAGAAATCCCGGTAGGCGTCGATGACGTGGCGCAGACGGCGCAGCAGCAGCTCCAGCATGATCGCGTCGTCGAGCAGGCCGATCACGGCGACGTCGTCGGGAATCAGGTCTTCCGGATCGGCGAAATAGATCAGGGTACGCAGCACTTCGCGCCGCTCGTCCAGCGGCAGGCACCAGGCCTCGTCCTCCAGCATGAGGATCATCTGCTGCACGCAGACCAGGCGCTGGCGCACATAGCTGGGCGCGCTGGCCAGCGGCAAGGTGTCCAGCGCCTCCTTCGCGGTCGCGACGACCTCGAATTCGTCCATGCAGTCGGCCAGGCGCTCGGCTCGCGCCAGCGCAGCATGGAAACGGGCGATGTCCTCGGCTTCGAGTACGAATGAAATGCGCACGGCGCGCGAGCCTACGCGCGGCCGCCGCGAGCGTCAAAAGCCGCCAGTCCTGCGGCAGTTCCGCCGCGAGCCGCAGCCGCGAAACCGCGCGCGGCGGTTAGCGCCGCGTGGCGGCGCACACACGCCAGCACAGCGCCGCACTGCGGTAGCGCGCCCGGAAACCGGACAAACCGGCCTGCGGTGCACTAGGCTGGCGCGCCAGGTTGCCGTTGAGGTCCCGCCATGCCGCTGCTGCGCGCCGTCGCCGTTGTGCTGATGCTGTCTTGCGCGCCGGCCGCGGCGCTGGAACCGCCGGCCTGGCTGGCCGGCCACTGGCGCAGCGAGCAGGACGGCCGCATCACCGACGAGGTCTGGCTGGCGCCGGCGCAGGGACTGATGACCGGCATGAGCCGCAGCCTCGGCGGCCCGCGCCCGTTCTTCGAATTCCTGCGCATCGAGCAGCGCGGCGTCGAGGTCCACTACCTGGCCCAGCCGCGCGGCGGCGCGGCGACGGAATTCCGCGCCGTGCAGGCCGATGCCGACAGCGCGGTGTTCGAGAACCCGACGCACGATTTCCCGCAGCGAATCGTCTACGAACGCCGCGCCGACGGCGGTCTGGCCGCACGCATCGAGGGCACGATCGACGGCAAGCACCGCGTGGAGCGCTGGGACTATCGTCGCGTGAGCGCGCCGGAGGCCGACTAGCGCGATGTTCCCGAGCCCTCGCTGCGCGGCATTGCGCATGGCGGGGATCAGACGGCACCGGTCATCGCCGGCGCACGCTCGCTCAGCGTAGACAGGGAGCGACGATCTCGCGTATCGCTGCCTGCTGCCCGTCCAGCGCGAGTTCGGCCTGGAATGCCGCGCTTTTCTTGTCCGGCGCGGCGACCGACAGACGCAGGCGCTTGGCGTCGGGCGCGGTGACCGCGCGCAGGAGCTTGTCGAAACCGTCGGGCTTGCGGTTGTCCTGGCTGCGGCCAAAGATGAAGCCGTCGCCGTCCACGCCGTACCAGCCGTTGATGCCGCCGTTGACGTTGAGACCGGTGCCGCGCGTGTCGACGCTCCACTGGGCGGCGTCGTGCTCGGTGCCGAAACCGTCGGGGCCTTCGAACTGATCCAGCGGGAAGCCGCCGGCCGGTTCGTCCCTGGTCAGCACGACCTCGATGTTCAGCGAGCCGTTCGTCGCCGGATGACACGAGAACTCGAACTGCACCGGCGCGAGCTGCACGTTGCCGACGTGCGCGCTGCCGGAAAACCGCTGCTTGCGCAGCAGCGCGCCGTCCTCGGCGAGCGCCGGCAGCGCAACGGCCGCAAGGACCAGAAAACCCATACCGATGTGCCACGTCCGCCGCATAGCTGCCTCCGTCCGTCCCGGGATCGGCGCATGGTCGCGCAGCGGCGCTTTCGGCACAACGCGCGCGACTTCCGGCACTGGGTCAACAGCGGCGCCGGCGCGCAGGCTGCGGCTTCCGCGATCGAGGATTCCGCATGCGCCACGAACAAGCCTGGCAGGACGCTCAACGTATCGACACGCTGGTCCAGGCGGTCTACGCCTGCATCTCCGGCGCGGCCGGCGCGCCGCGCGACTGGGACCGCTTCCGCGCGCTGCATCGGCCCGACGCACGCAGCCTGCGCACGGTCATCGACGCGGACGGGACACCGCGCGCGGAAAGTTTCAGCGTCGAGGAATACATCGCCAACGTCACGCCGTTCTTCGCGCAGAATGCGTTCTTCGAGATCGAGACGGGCCAGCGCGTCGAACGCTTCGGCCAGGTCGCCCATGTCTGGAGCCGCTACGAGGCGCGCGTCGCGCCGGATGCGCCCGACCTGCTCAAGCGCGGCGCGAATTCGATCCAGCTGTTTCACGACGGCGCGCGCTGGTGGATCGCCTCGACGGTCTGGGACAACGAGCGCGACGGATTGCGTTTCGAGCTGTTCTGAAGGCTGCGCGCCGCGTCGGCATGAACCGCCTCTGACGCGCGCGCCTGGCCGCGCTTGCCAGCCTGGTCGCGGCTGCGCCAGCCTGCGCCGAGGTCGTGAAGCAAGGAGCGCCGATGGCGCGGCTGCATCACAGCGGGACATCGGCGCCGGTCGCCGCCGGCGGCGTACCCGGCGCGCGCGCGAGTCTCGCCAGCGTTCGCGCGGCCGCGCTGCGCTGCCGCGCCTGTCCGCTATGGGCATCGGCGACGCAGACCGTATTCGGCGAAGGCCCCGAGCATGCGCGCGACATGCTGATCGGCGAGCAGCCCGGCGACAGCGAGGATCTGCAAGGCCATCCCTTCGTCGGTCCGGCCGGCCAGCTGCTCGACCGTGCGCTGGCCGAAGCCGGCATCGACCGCAGCACCTTGTATCTGACCAACACGGTCAAGCACTTCAAATACCGCCTGCGCGGCAAGCGCCGCCTGCATGCGCGTGCCAGCGCGGCGGAACAGGCAGCCTGCCGCGTCTGGCTCGACGCCGAACTCGCGCGCGTGCGCCCGCAGCGCATCGTCTGCCTGGGCTCGATGGCGGCGCAGGCCCTGTTCGGCCGCAGCTTCCGTCTGCTGCTGGAACGCGGCCGCTGGCGCGAACTGCCCGGCGGCGCGCGCGCGTTGGCGACCGTGCATCCTTCCTATCTGCTGCGCCTGCGCGACCCGGATGAGCGCGCCGAAGCCTATGCGCTGTTCGTCGCCGAGCTAAGCCGGCTGGCCGAGCCCGCGTAGCGCGCGCCTGAGCGGCGCGGCAAACGCGCGCGGCTCGCAGCGGCCGAGAGTGACCGCCGGCGTCTCGTGCCAGGCGGCGCAGTCGCGGATCGCCGCGGCCACGTCGGCGGCCAGGGACTCCTCGACGACCACGCCGTCTTCGAGAAACAGCGCCTTGATCTCGAAGCGGCCCTCGCGCCGATGGGCCTTGGCGTCGAGGCGGCCGACCAGACGCCCGCGGCGCAGTATCGGCAGCACGTAGTAGCCATAGCGGCGCTTGGCTTCGGGCGTATAGCACTCGATGCGGTAGTCGAAATCCATCAGCGCGGCGGCGCGCGCGCGATCCCACACCAGCGGATCGAACGGCGACAGCAGGGTATTGTGGGTCGCGCGCAGGCCGCCGGCCGCGGCGCGGCGCAGCAGCGGTGCATGCTGCGCATGCACGTAGGCCGGCTTGTCCCAGCCGTTGACGCGTACGCGGAGGATCTCGCCGCGCGCGAGCAGCGGCTCCAGCTCATCGGCGGTGACCTGCCGACCTAGGCGAAAATAGTCGGCGATCCAGCGCGCCGGCGTGATGCCGAGCGCCTTGACCGACCGTGCTATCCATTCCTGCTTGACCGCCTGCGGCGTCTGCGCCTCGCGTTCGACCCGATGACGCTGCGCGGCCTGCAGCACTCGCTCGGCAAGATCGTAGACGCGCTGGAAATTGTCGCGCCGCGCGACGAGCAGCTCGCCGGTGCCGAACAGTGCCTCCAGCCAGCGCTTTTCCGCCTTCCAGCCCCACCAGCCGCTGCTGCCGCGGTTTTCGCCGGCGGCGAAATCGGCCGAGCGCACCGGACCGCGTTCGGTCACGTGCGCGAGCAGATCGTCGGTCTCGCGGCGATGGCTGCTGCGGATGCGCGCCGAATGGCGCTGGGCCCAGTGGCCGGCACGCGCCGGGCGGAAATCGCGGTGCAGGTCGAAGTCGGCCATCGGCGCGAAACAGGCTTCGTGGGCCCAGGTCTCGAACAGGCTGCCGCGCGCGAGCGCTTGGTCGAGCCAGGCCGGCGAGTACGCGCCCAGGCGCGAGAACAGCACGAGGTACGGACTGCGCGCGACGACGTGGATCGTGTCGATCTGCAGCAGTTGCATGCGCGCGACCGTCGCAAGCAGACGCGCCGGCGTGGCCTTGGCCCGCGGCGCCAGCAGCAGCCCCTGGGCGGCCAGTTGCAACAGCCGCGCCTGGGCCGGGGCTATGGTCGGAACGGACGACTCGGCGAGCTGGTGCATCGGGCAGGCGACAGGAAATGGCGGCGGCGCAGTGTAGCCCGGCGCTGCCGGTGCGCCGCGGCCAGCTGTCCTGATTCAGCTGCTGCCGTTGTCGACCGGCGGTGCGCCGAGCAGCTTCAGATAGGTCTGGCCGCTGTGCTGCAGACCGGCCTCCGCGTACCAGTCGTCGTTCAGATCAATCGTCCCCTGCAACGGCGAGCCGTTGCCGGGCTGGGTGTAGTTTTCCTTCTCCAGCTGCAGCAGGCGCTCGATGCCGTCCAGCGGCGCGATCAGCTCGAACGGCAGCTTGGGCTGGCCCGGGAACGAGCTGCGGATCCAGGCCAGATCCTGCCAGGCGTGCGGCACGATGTCGTCGACGTTGTAATAGCGGCTGTTGGTCATGGCGAACTGGCTCAGCAGCCAGCCGGCGAACACGTCGTTGCCGGCAGTCGGACCGGCGAAGGTCACCGGCCAGAAATCCAGCACGTTCTGGCCCGGCGAGAACTGCTGGTGCAGGTAGGCGGCCAGCATCGTCGCGAGCGCACCGCCGAGGCTGTGGCCGACGACCGCGGTCAGGTAGGGCCGCTGCGCCGCGCGCAGGAAGCTCGCGAGGTCGCCCTGGGTCGCATCCTTCAAGGTCAGCAGGCTGCCGAGACCGTGCAGCGAGCCGTTGGACACGCGCGCACCGGCCGGCGCGCCGCCGTAGGGCCACAGCGCGCTGCGGAACACGCTGAGATCCTGGCCGAACCAGTCGATCCAGAACGCCCGGGTCCGCGGATCGGTGACCGAGCCGCGGATCGCGATCGCATACTGGCCGCTGACCTTGTCCTGCGCGACGTAGACCTGATTGCCGCTGTCGGCGGCGTACCAGACCAGGTTCCAGTTGCCCTGGGTGGCCAGGCTGGTGTCGGCAAGCAGGCTGGCGATCGTCGCCTGATCCGGCGCGTACGCGATCGACGCCATGGTCATGCCGATCTGGCCGACGCTGTCGCCGGCGGTGGTGCTGAACGGTACGGTCATCGGAAACTCCTCCTCGCTGCGCCGCAGGGATGCGGCCGGTAGTTGCGGATGGGCGCGCCGCGGCGCGGCACGGCGATTCTGGCAAAAAGCGCAGTAAAAAAATCCGTCTTTCCCTTTTTACGGCCGTGCCGCGGCGCCTCGCCGGCGGTCGCGGCACGGCGGCCGACGCGCGTCCCTCCCGGCACCCGCCGACCGGCCCTGGCGAGACCGAGTTATATTTTTATCTTTATTTTATTTTCGCGACGAAACAGAGCAAGCGCAGTCCGGCAACCCGGTCTATCAAGCATTTCGCGGCCGCATCGGCGACAATAGGCCGCCCCGCCGCGAGCCAGCCCATGACCGAACCCACCGATAGCGCCCTGCCGACGCCGACCACTTTCCGCGAGCTGAACCTGCCGGCACCGGTACTGAAGGCGCTGGACGAGGTCGGTTACGAGTCGCCGTCGCCCATCCAGGCCGCCACGATCCCGCCGCTGCTGGCCGGCCGCGACGTGCTCGGCCAGGCCCAGACCGGCACCGGCAAGACTGCTGCGTTCGCGCTGCCCATCCTCTCGCGGATCGACCCGACCAAAGCCTATCCCCAGGCGCTGGTGCTCGCGCCGACGCGCGAACTCGCGATCCAGGTCGCCGAGGCCTTCCAGAAGTACGCCGCCCACCTGCCCGGCTTCCAGATCCTGCCGATCTACGGCGGCCAGGGCTACGGCCCGCAGCTGCACGCGCTGCGCCGCGGCGTCCAGGTCGTCGTCGGCACGCCGGGCCGGGTCATCGACCATCTGAACCGCGGCACCCTGGACCTGTCCCAGCTGCAGTGCCTGGTGCTGGACGAAGCCGACGAGATGCTGCGCATGGGCTTCGTCGACGACGTCGAGGCCGTGCTGCAGAAGACCCCGCCGACACGCCAGATCGCGCTGTTCTCGGCAACGATGCCGGCGCCGATACGGCGCATCGCGCAGACCCACCTGAAGGACCCGGTCGAGGTCACGATCAAGGCCAAGACCACGACCGCGACGAACATCCGCCAGCGCTACTGGGCGGTCAGCGGCCTGCACAAGCTCGATGCGCTGACCCGCATCCTCGAAGCCGAGCCGTTCGACGCGATGATCATCTTCGCGCGCACCAAGGCCGCGACCGAGGAACTGGCGGAGAAGCTGGCCGCACGGGGGCTGGCCGCGGCGGCCATCAACGGCGACATCCAGCAGCAGCAGCGCGAACGCACGATCCAGCGCCTCAAGGACGGTCAGATCGACATCCTCGTGGCCACCGACGTGGCCGCGCGCGGCCTCGACGTGGAACGCATCAGCCATGTGCTGAACTACGACATTCCGTACGACACCGAGGCCTACGTCCACCGCATCGGCCGTACCGGCCGCGCCGGACGCAGCG
This sequence comes from Lysobacteraceae bacterium SCN 69-320, assembly GCA_001725155.1. GTDB lineage: Bacteria > Pseudomonadota > Gammaproteobacteria > Xanthomonadales > Rhodanobacteraceae > Tahibacter. The sequence continues at coordinate 128,702 of MEFP01000009.1, forward strand.
GCGACGCGATCCTGTTCGTCGCCCCGCGCGAGCGCGGCATGCTGCGCGCGATCGAACGCGCGACGCGCCAGCCCATCGAGTCGATGAATCTGCCGACCGTCGAGGCGGTCAACGACCAGCGCATCGCGCGCTTCAAGCAGCGCATCAGCGACACGCGCGCAGCCGGCGGGCTGGAACTGTTCCAGCAGCTCATCGAGCAGTACGAGACCGAGCACGACGTGCCGGCCGTGGAGATCGCCGCGGCGCTGGCGCGGCTTGCGCAGGGCGACGTGCCGCTGCTGCTCGACGCCGAGCCGAAGTTCGAGCGCCACGAGCGCGAGAAATGGGCCGAGCGGCGCACCGGCGACCGCAATGAACGCCCGGCCCGCGGCGATCGGCCCGAGCGCGGCGGCCGCAGCGACAGGCCCGAGCGCAGTGATCGCGGCAATCGCAGCGACCGGCCCGAACGCGGCGAGCGCCCGGCGCGGCCGCCGCGCGAACGCGACGCCGCCGCACCCGCCTACCCGGCGGCCGGCGCTCCTGCCGCGACGACCGCCGACGCCGCGCCGCGCATCGAGCGCCCCGCCGCGCCGCCACCGCCGCGCGCCGATGTCGATGCGGCCGCACGCAAGCCGGCGCGGCGCGAACGCAGCGGCGCGCCCGAGGCCGGCATGGAGACATTCCGCATCGAGGTCGGCCACGACCACGGCGTGAAGCCGTCGAACATCGTCGGGGCGATCGCGAACGAGGCCGGCCTGGACAGCGCGAACATCGGCCGCATCGACATCCGCGGCGATCACAGCCTCGTCGACCTGCCCGCAGGCATGCCGTCGGATGTGTTCAAGCACCTGAAGAAGGTCTGGGTGTCCGGACAGCAGCTGCGCATCACGCGCGCCGACGAAGCGGCCGACAGCAGCCGTCCTGCGTCGCGACCGCGGCCGGGCGCGGGTCCGCGCAAGGGACGCGGCAAGTAAGTCGCGCGCCGCCGCTGCCACGCGCGCAGCGGCTGCCGACCGGGCATTGCCACGCATGCGGCGGCCCGGCGCCCCGCTGCAGCGTCCACGGCGGCTCCAGCGACTCACCGCTCCCGCGCCGGGACATCGACCGGCGCGGCCCAGGCAACTCGCCCGGCAGGGCCTGCGCGCCGTGCAATCTGCCGGACCGCCGCGGCGCGATCGCCGTCGTTTCCACAAGCCCGGCGGCCGTCCGGCACCGATCTGCCTGCGTGACGGCGGCTGGCACGTTCTCTGCGTCGTCCGCTTACCCAGCCCGCCGCGGAGACCGCGCCATGCGTATCGCCACCGCCATCCGACCGTTGCTGCTGTCGCTGCCTGTCGTGCTCGCCGGCGCCGCGGCAGCGCAACAGCCGCCAGCGCAGCAGACCCCGAACAGACCGCCGCCGAACACGCTGGAACCCTCGAAATCGCTGACCTCGATGGCTGACCTGGATCTCAACAAGGACGGCTTCATCGACAAGTCCGAAGTGCCGTCGGGCCACGAACTCGCCGGCAAGTTCGCGCGCCTGGACCGCAACAGCGACGGCAAGCTCGATGCGAGCGAGTTTGCCGCCTACCAGGACGAGAAGCGCTGAGTCCCGAGCGCGACCCGGCGCCCGTCATCCCGTCCCCTGGAGGCCGCTCATGAAAACCCACTGGGAATTCTTCAAGGAAAGCGATCACTCCTTCGGCATGTTCTATCCGCGGCACTACATCCTCGCCGGCTTCGACAGCTATGCCCAGGCGCGGCGCGCCGAGGAGGAACTGCGCCGGCAGGGTTTCACCGACGGCGAGGTGCGGTCGGCCACCGGCGAATTCGTCGTCAACGAGCTGGAATCAGCCGATGGTGCGAACTTCGTGGACCGGGCCAAGGCCTGGGTGGCGCGGTTCGTCGGCACCGAGGCCGGCTACATCGACGACGACCTCGAACTCGCGCGCAACGGCGGCGCGTTCCTGTTCATCTACGCGCCCACCGATCCGGACTGCCGCCGCGCGATGGCCGCGCTGGAGCCGCAGCGTCCGGTGTTCGCCCGGCGCTATCTGTCGATGGCCATCGAGCGCCTGATCTATCCGGCCCGCGTGCAGCCCGACGTCTGAGCTCTCTGCCCGCCCGGGCCGTCCTGGCTCGGGCCGGCCCAGGCCGTCCCCGTATCGGACGGCGGCCGCGTGCGGCACGGCGCGAAAGTCAAGCCGGCGCGCCCGCACCAAAAGCTCATATCGACACAGCCACGCGCGATGAACGGCGGACGCGGAATGCCGTTTCATTTAGCAACCGTTTAACCGGCGCGATGGCGTCATAGCCACGCCAAAGGCCCGCGACCGTGCGCCCAGCCGGCCGCGTCGCGCATCGCCATCCGAGGGAGAGTCATGGGTATGAAAGTCGCCATCATCGGCGGCGGCGCCGCCGCTGCGTTCGTCATCACCGAGCTGCTGGAACACGGCGTCGGCATGCCGGCCGAGCTGCACTGGTATTCGGGCCGGCGCGGCGGCAGCCGCGGCGTGGCCTATGCGACGCCGGTGGACGAGCACCTGCTCAACGTGCGTGCCACGGCCATGGGCCTTAACTCGCCGGAGCCGACCGAATTCCTCGATTTCGCGCGCCAGCAGCTGCCTGACGCGCGCGGCGGCGATTTCCTGCCGCGACGGCTGTATGGCGACTACCTCGAAGCGCGCGTCTCGCGCGCGTTCGAAGGCGCAAGCTTCCGCGGCATACGCGCCTCGCGCCTGCGCAGCGAGATCGAACACATCGCGCCGGCGCCCGAGGGCGGCTACGTGCTGACCGATGCCGGCGGCTATCCGAGCCATGCCGACATCGTCGTCGTCGCGACCGGTGCCCTGCCCGCGCGCGCGCTGCCGCAGGTCGATGCGGCCGTGATCGACGCGGGCCGCTACGTGCTCGATCCCTGGCAGTGGCTGTCGGCCAATACCTTGCCGTTCGACCGGTTGCGCAAGGTGCTCGTCGTCGGCTCGGGCCTGTCGGCCGTGGACCTCGCGCTCAGCGTGACCGAGCGCTGGCCGCAGGTACACGTGACCCTGCTGTCGCGCCGCGGCCGCCTGCCGGCGGCGCATTCGCGCGATGCGCAGCTGCCGGCCGAGGGTCTGGCCGAGCTCGTCGAAGACCTGCGCGAACGTCCCGACCTGCGCCGCTGGACGCGCCTGGTCCGCGCCGCCTGCGACGAGGCCGACGACTGGCGCAGCGTCGTCGACAGCCTGCGCCATGCCACGCCGCAGCTGTGGCAGGCGCTGCCCGAGGATGACCGGCGCCGCTTCCTGCGCCATCTGCGCGGCATCTGGGAAATCGGCCGCCACCGCATGCCGCCGCAGGTCGCGCGCCGCGTGCTGGAGCTGCAGGCCGACCGCCGGCTGGAGACCCGCGCCGGCCGCGTACAGGCGGTGCGCGCCGGCCGCCACAACCGGCCGGTGCTGAGCTGGACCGCAGGGCCGCAGCACGAACTGACCCAGGTCGCCAGCTACGACCTCGTGCTGCAGGCCATCGGCCTGGACACCGACGCGCGCGCGACCTCGCATGCGCTCGTGCGCTCGCTGGTCGATCGCCGTCTGGCCCGGGCCGACGCGCAGGGCCTGGGCCTGCAGGTCGACGCCGGTGGCCGGCTCGCGCCGGACCAGCGCCTGTGGACCATCGGCGCACTGTGCCGGGGTCGCGACTGGGAATCCACGGCGATTCCGGAAATCCGCCAGCAGGCGCGCGCGATCGCGGTGCAACTGTTCCGCGAACTGGCCGGCGACGCCGCGCGCGAACAGCAGCGCGCCGGCGAACGTCGCACGGCCGACGCGGCGGATCTGCACGGCTGACGCCGTAGCCGGACCTGGGATCGGGAGAGTCACCCACGGCAACGGCCGCCGTATCGCATGCCTGTCGGCGATTTCGGCGCGGGGCCGCCCCCGCGCGACGATCACGACATCGGCGACGTCGCTTACCCGGATTTCCGTGCTCCGCCATGCAACCAAGCGCAATGCCGCGCTCGCCCGGCGTGAAACCCCAGCGCCGGGCAAGCACGCCGGACCGCCTCACTCGCTGACCATCTCCTTGAGCGCGCGCTCACGTTCCGCCGTGAAATGCGCGCGCCAGGCATCGGCGCCGACCTTCGGGTACTTCTGCGCGCCGAACGCGACCCAGGCGTCGCGGTACCTGATCCAGGCGCGCTCGGCCACGCGTATGCCGTCGCTCGTGACCGTGCCGGCAAGGCCTTCGGCGCTCTGCTGCTTGACGTGCTGCATGGCCGCCGCATAACTCGCATTCAGAGCCTTGTCCGCCGCGGCGAATGCCGCCGCATCGCCGCTCGGCAGCTTGCCGTGTTCGAACGCGTCCAGCGCCGCGGCGAAGCCGTTCTCCAGATCCTCGCGCGCACCGACCGCCATCGCGCCGCGTGCGGTACCGCTCATGTCGACTTCGCCCTCGACGACCGCATCGAAATACGCATCGGCCGCGACGCGCAGCCGGGTCAGCGCGGCGCGATCGGCCGCACTCCATTGGCCGGTCAGCGCCGCCACGCGGCGATCGCGTTCGACCTTGGCGGCGCTCGCGCCGCGATCGGCGCAGAAGCCCATCATGTAGCCGCTCGTGATGTCGTCGCAGAGATCCAGCCGGTCGGCCTTGGCGCCGGCTTTGGCGATCGCATCCAGATGTTCGAGGCGGCCGTCGAGTTCGGCCGGCGCCCCTGCGGTTTCGCAGGCGAATTTGCGCGCGAGCCCGATATTGCGCGCGACGCCCTCGCCGTTGGCATAGATCATCATCAGCACGCCCGAACCGCCGAACACGAGCTCATTGCCCTTGTCGCGCTCGACATAGGCGCAGAGCCGGGCCTGCACGTAGTCGGGCTTGCCGCCGTCGGCGTAATACAGCGATTCCGAATCGCAGTCCTTCAGCCGTTCGCGAGCGGCCGCGTCGGGCTGATCGGCCGCCGGCACGGCGAGCTTGGCCGGCGCGGCACAGGCCGGGTTGTCGCCGAATTCCTGCGCGGCCGCGGTGGCCGATCCCACGACCAGCAGTGCCGCGAGCATCGTGCGCCTGCCTTGCTTCATCGTCCGACTCCATGTCCGGGAAAGGCGCAGTGTACGCGGCGGCACGACGCTCGCGCAGGCCGCCGGACACGGCGGATCCGCAGGCGCACCGGCGCCGCGGACTCGGCTATGCTCGGCCTTTCGCCCCGCCACTGCCGATCCCATGCGCCATCTGCTGCGTGTCTCGCTGTTCGCCGTCTGCGTCGCGCTGGCCACCTCCGTTCCGGCGGCCGAGCGCAACGACGGCGCCTGGCTCATCGTGCAGGCCGGTCATCTGCTCGACCGCCCGGGCCAGCCGCCGCGCGGCGCGGCGACCGTGCTGATCCGCGACGGCCGCATCGCCGACGTACGCGACGGCCATCTCGGTGCAGCCGCATTCACCGGCGCGCCGGCCGACACGCGCGTCATTGATCTGCGCGACCGCTACGTGCTGCCGGGCCTGATCGACAGCCATGTGCATCTGACCTCGGACAAGGCCGGCAGCGAAGCCCAGCTCGAATCGGTCACGCGCAGCACGGCGTATTTCGCCTACGAGGCCGGCGTCAACGCGCGCAAGACCCTGCTGGCCGGCTTCACGACCGTGCGCAATCTCGGCGACCGCAACGGCGTGACCCTCGCGCTGCGCGACGCGATCGCCGCCGGCAAGCTGCCGGGGCCGCGCATCCTCGATGCGGGCTCGGCCATCTCCACGAGCGCCGGCCACATGGATCCGACCCTGGGCTTCCGCGACGAACTGCACGACGCGCTCGGGGCCGAACAGACCACCTGCGACGGCGCCGACGACTGCCGCCGCGCCGTGCGCCGGCAGATCGCGCGCGGCGTGGACGTGATCAAGATGGCGACGACCGGCGGCGTGAACAGCCGCATCGGCGCCGGCCTCGGCCAGCAGATGTTCGAGGACGAGGCGCGCGCCATCGTCGAGACCGCGCACCTGTACGGCCGCCGGGTCGCCGTACACGCGCATGGCGCCGACGGCATCGCACTGGCGCTGCGCGCCGGCGCCGACTCCATCGAGCACGGCACCCTGCTCGATGCCGACACCCTGGCGCTGTGGCGCAAGAGCCGCGCCTGGTTCGTGCCGACCTTGTCGACGGTCAACGGCTACAAGGAACGCCTCGCCGCGAATCCGGACGCCTATCGCGGCGACGTGCGCGCGAAGATCGAATGGCGCATCGGCGTGACCGGCAAGGCGCTGCGCCAGGCCGTCGCCGGCGGCGTGCGCATCGCCTTCGGCACCGACGCCGGCGTCAGCCTGCACGGGCGCAACGCCGACGAATTCGAACTGCTCGTCGAATACGGCCTGACGCCGGCCCAGGCCGTGCGCGCCGCCACCGTCGATGCGGCCGAACTGCTGGGTCTGCAGGCCGAGATCGGCAGCCTCGAAGCCGGCAAGCGCGCCGACCTCGTTGCGGTTACCGGTGATCCACTGGCCGATGTGCGCGTGCTCAAGGACGTGGCCTGGGTCATCAAGGACGGCCGTGTCGAGAAATCGCCGCCGGCACCGTAGATACGGCACCGGCGTGCGTCCGGCCGCCGGCGTGAATCCCGGCGATTAATAAATTTTTGCAAATTTGAAGATGCTGTCGAGGCGGCGTCGTGCGCGGCCGCCTGCATGCCTTCCTGCAACGGCCCGCCGGGTGGCGCGCAGCCGGCGAAGATACTCGAAACCGTGCCGACGACGCGGTTGCGGTGCAGCAAGTCCGCGCAGCGCCGTACAGGTGGCGGCCGGATCGCAAATATTGCGCAGAAACCGCTTAAATCTTGCGGTACTCATGCAGTAAAGTGTCGCCGCCGACACTGGCCGCCCGCCGATGACCGCGCGGGCGAAACACTCTGTCACCGAGAACCAAAGCCCATGGCCAAGAAAGCAGCAACCAGCAAGACCAAGAGCGCCAAGCCCGCCGCCGCGCCGAAACCGATCAAGGACTCGTTCACCAAGTCCGAACTCGCCCGTCATCTCGCCGAACAGGCCGGCGTCGAGCCCAAGGCCGCCAAGGCCGTGCTCGCCGCGCTCGAAGCGACGGTGCTCGGCTCCATCCACAAGAAGGGCGCTGGCGTGTTCACCCTGCCGGGTCTGCTGAAGGTGACCGCGCAGGCCGTGCCGGCGAAGAAGAAGCGTTTCGGCAAGGACCCGTTCAGCGGCGAAGAGCGCTGGTTCCCGGCCAAGCCCGCGACCGTGCGCATCAAGGCGCGCGCGCTCAAGAAGCTCAAGGACGCTGCGCTCTGAGTTTCTGCCGCGGCAGCTTCGTCTGCCGACCTGCTCCACCGCAACCGGGCGCCTGTCGCCCGGTTGTCGTTTGTGTGATCTGAAAATCGGCCGGCCCGCTGCGCATCGCCGCGCCGGCTTCGCGACAGGCATCCGGAATCACGCGACATCCGGCCGGGCGGCAACGCCGCCGGCCGGCTCGCTCGCGCCAAGGCGGCTAGCCGCGCAGCAGGAAGTACGGCAGCGAGCACAGCGCAATCAGCGCCGCGATCACGATCAGCGCCGCGATCACGCGCACGGGTTCGCGCCGCAACAACTGGCCGAAGCTGACCGCCCGGCCCTCGGCGCGGGCCTGGGCCAGCGCCGCACGCGCCGCATCGCGACGCTGTGCCTGATACTGCGCCAGCAAGGCCAAGGCCTCTTCGGCGCGCGCCTCGTCGATCAGCCAGAGCGCGCCGGCGGAAATGCCGAAGCGGCTGGCCGGCGATTCATGAAATTCGAGGGAATGCGCCTGCAGCAGCTGGCGGACTTCCTCGGCCTCGTCATCAGGAACGTGACGCAGGTTCAGCAGCAAGATGGACATGGTCCGAGCATAGCCGAGCGCGCCGGTCGGCCGCTGCACCGGCGATGTCACCGCCGGGAGAAGCGGCGCCCGCAGCGCGGCCCCGTTGCCGCCACCCGCGCGCTGCCGAACGGCCGCATCGGCGTCGCCCCCGCAGACTCCGACGGGCCGCACGTCGTACCGGATCGACACGAGACCGCCAAGCCTCGCCGGGCGGCGCCGGCCTCGCGGCGCCAGCCCTGGACGGATCGCCGCCGCTACGCACCGACTGCCCGAGCCAGGCGCGGAGCGACACCCGGACCTGCGGGACAAACCCAAATTTCCAGAACGGCTTAAGCGCCCAAGTTGAAGGAAGATCGAACGTACGCCGCAGCACGGATGCGGCAGTCACGCGATTTTCCGCATCGGCGTCGTCACAGACATTTCACGAAATACACAAGGCCGGGCTATGCTCGCCCCCGGGGAATCCTGAGTCAGTCGCTGCGCCGCCGCCCTGAATGCGGCGCAGACGCCATGGACTCGGCGCCTGCACGACGCCCCGCCGCTTCTCCCTGAACAGCGGCGCCGCCGTCTGCAGCGATCACGTCACGGCCGCCTGCGCGTCCGTTTCGAAACCCGGCAGCCCTGGCTGCTCGCACCGGTTTCGAGACAGGCACGACCGGCCCGAACGGAACGGCATTGTGAAATACATTGCAAGGTTGTTTTTTATATCGACCGTACTGACCGCCGGCACGTGCGCAGCGGAGCCGTACGTCGTCGCCGCGCTGGCCGCCGATGCCCAGGCCGTCGTGCTGTCCACGGCCGACGGCCGCCTGCTGCGCTATCGCAGCGGCGAGCCACTGGCCGACGCGCCCTGGCGCGTCGCCGAAGTGCGCGGCGACGAAGTCGTATTCGCACGGCCGCTGCCGGGCCGCAATGGCGCGCTCAACGTCGGCGTGCGCGCCGGCGCCACGGTGGATTTCGCCGCGCTGGACCGGCGTCATGCCGCGCCGCCGGCGCCGCCGCAGCAGAAAGACTTCCGCCTGATACCACTGCCCCGGCGCTGAGCGCGCCGCAGTTGCAAGGATGCGTACCATGCCGACCTGCCGCTCCCGCCTGCCGCTGCGCTGCGCCGCTGCCGTGCTGGCCCTGCTCTGCGCCGCCGCGACGGCCGCCGACGACTGCGTCCACACGCCCGATCCGGCCGCCGCGTTCAGCAAGGCGGCGACGACCGCGGCCGGCAGCGCCGTCGACATCGGCAACATCACGCTGATCGAGCTCGACGGCGACTACAGCCGCGGCAACGACGCGCCGCGCATGGCCGTCGCGCGGCGCTTCTTCGAGACGCATCCGGACCATTACGACTTCCTCGTCGTGTTCACGACGTTCGACTTCCCGGCCGGCGACGCAACCGCCTTCTACAACCGGCTGCGCAACGACACCCAGGGCATCGGCCTCGCGCCGCTGGATCTGGGCCAGCAGTTCGGCAGTGCGGCACGGCTGCAGGGCTATATCGACATGATGGCGATGAGCAGCTATACGCTCATCGCCGGCGAACCGAGCAGCCTCGGCGCGCTGCGCACCTTCGCCCACGAAGTCCTGCACCGCTGGGGCGCGTCGCTGAACTACCGCAGCGACGACGGCGCGACGAGCCGCGCGCTGATCGGCAAGGACGACGCGCACTGGAGCTATTTCCTCGACAGCGACGCCTCGGTGATGTACGGCGCCGACTGGCGCCGGCGCGACGACGGCCGCTACGAGAGCGTCGCGGTCCGCCAGCGCTACAGCGCGCTGGATCTGTACATGGCCGGCTTCGCCGCCGCGGGCGAAGTGCCGCCGCTGACCCTGATCCGCGGCGGCGACGGCGCCGCCACCGACCTGCCGCGCCTCGGTGCGATCAGCGGCGGCAGCGCCGAGACCGTGCGCATCGAGCAGATCATCGCCGCCGAAGGGCCGCGCATTCCCGATGCGGCGCATTCGCCCAAGGATTTCCGCGCCGCGCTGATCCTGCTGCGGCGTCCCGGCGAGAACGTGCCGGCGCAGACCCTGGCGACGCTGGAGAACACCCGCACGCGTCTGCAGCAGCACTTCAGCCAGATCACCGACGGCCGCGCGTCGATGCGCGTGTTCAACGAGCCGCTGCAGACCTCGGTACCGCAGCTGCCCACCCTGCTGCTCGGCAGCGATGCGGCCGCCACACCGCCCGGCGTGGCCGCGGCGACGGCCTGGATCAAGCAACGCCAGCTGCCCGACGGCCACTGGCAGGACCGCGCCGCGACCGCGCTGCGCGATACGGCGGCCGCCCTGCAGCTGCTGCAGCAGGTCGAGCCGGACTGCCCCGGCCTGGCGACGGCCCGCACCTGGGTCGCCGCGCAGAATCCGGCCTCGCACGACGCACGCAGCTGGAAACTGCTGGCCGATCCGCAGGCCGGCGCCGACAGCCTGCTCGCGGCGCAGTCGGCCGACGGCGGCTGGGGAATCGCCGCGGGTTTCGAGGACGCGAACCTGGACACGGCCGGCGTGGCCGAAGCGCTGGCCGGGCGCGACGCGAACGCCGACGGCGTGCGTCGCGCGCTGATCCGTCTGGGCAGCCGCCAGAACGGCGACGGCAGCTTCGCCGTCGGCGCGAGCGGCCGCGGCCGCCTGCTGCCGACCCTGCGCGCGGCGCGGCTGTTCGCCGCCTCCGCGCAGCCGGAACATCAGCTCGTCGGCGACGCCGCGACGCAATGGATCGCCGCGCGCCAGCGCGCCGACGGCGCCTTCGCCGACGCCGGCACCGGCGGCAGCGAAAGCGCGCTGGCCGACACGATCGAACTCTACCGGCTCGTCGGCCGCCTGCCGCTGCCGGCCATCGCCGCCGGCAGCGCACGCGACTACGTGATCGGTGCGCAACGCAGCGCCGGCGACTGGCAGGGCAGCATCTATCTGACTGCAACCGCCGCGCTGGCCCAGTTGCTCGACGACAAGGCCAATCTCGCGCTGCAGGGCAGCGTCGAAATCCGTCCGACGCCGGTCGTCGACGGCGACGTGGTGCAGCTGCGCGCGCGCGTCGTCAACAGCGGCAGTCGCGCCGCCGCCGCGAGCGTCGCGCGCTGGTACGACGGCGATCCCGAGCAGGGCGGCCTGCGCATCGGCAACGACCAGATCCTGCCCGAACTGGCCGCCGGCGCCGGCGCCACCTTGCAGCAGTTCTGGGACAGCAGCGGCCGCAGCGGCACGCAGACCCTGTGGCTGCAACTCGACGCCGACGACGGCGTGGTCGAGCACAACGAAAGCGACAACCGCGTTGCGATGGCGGTCGTCGTCGGCCCTGCGCCGACCCAGGCCGACATCGCGCTGGAGGCGAGCCGCTTCACGCTCGATCCGGCCGCGATCGCGCAGCTGCCGACGACCGTCACGCTTAGCGGCGAAGTGCGCAACCTCGGCGCGGCCCCGGTGCCGGCGCTGCAGCTCGTGCTCTACGCCGACGGCGCGCCGGCGCAGCGTCTGGCGCAGACCAGTGTGGCCGTACCCGCGCGCGGCGCCGCGCCGCTGCAGCTGAGCTTCGTCGCAACGGCGGCGCAAACCCTGCATCTGCGCCTCGTCGCCGATCCCGACAACCTCGTGGCCGAAGCGCGCGAGAACAACAACGAGGCGCAGTGGCTGCTGCCGTTCGGCCCCAGCGTCGATCTGGAGGTCCGCGCCGCGGACCTGAGCCTGCTCGACGGCACGCCGACGCAGGGCCGCGATGCCGGATTCCGCGTGCAGCTGCGCAATCGCGGCACCGTCGCCGTCGCGGCTGCGCCGTTGCGCATCCGCGTGCAGCAGAATGCGGTCGACGACGTGCTGTTCGACGGCCGCGTCGCGATCGACGCCGGCCAGACCGTGGAGCGGCGCGTCTACTGGCGCGCGCGGGAACCCGGTGCGGCGACCTTGCAGGTGAGTCTGGACGCGGCCGGCGAAGTCGCCGAACTCGACGAGAGCAACAACAGCGCGAGCCTGCCGTTCACGGTGGCGGCCGGCGGCGGCAGCGATCTGGCCGTCGTCGCCGACAGCCTGCAGTTCACGCCGGATCCGGCGCTGCAGGGTCAGCCGCTGCAGCTGCGCCTGCGTCTGCGCAATCTCGGCGTAGAAGCCGCCGGCGCATCGAACCTGGCGCTGTTCGCGAGCGACCCGCGCAGCGGCGGCGCGCGCCTGGGCCAGGTCGGCGTCGCCGGCCTGGCCGGCCAGGCCGAGACCGAAGTCGTGCTCGACATCGCCGACCTCGATCTGGCCGGCGATACCGGCGTCTATGTCGTCGCCGACGCGGACCAGCAGCTTGCCGAGGCCGACGAAACCAACAACCTCGTGCTGCGCACCTTGAACGTGCTGCCGTTCGCCGACATCGCCGTGTCCAGTGCGGCGATGACCCTGCAGCCCAGCCAGCCGGCCAGCGGTGCGCCGCTGCAGGTCAGCGCCGTCGTGCGCAATCTCGGCGCGCAGGCGGCGCGCAACTTCAGCGTGCGGCTGTACGAAGGCAGCCAGGAGACCGGCGTGGCCGTCGGCGCCGCGCAGTCCGTCGCCGAACTCGCCGCCGGCGCCGAGACCACGCTGACCTGGAACTGGACGTTCGGCCTGCAGCCCGGCGCGCGCCAGCTGACCCTGGTCGCCGATCCGGCCGGCAACCTGCGCGAGAACCGCCGGCAGAACAATCTCGCGATACTGCCGCTGGCCCTGCAGGACTCCGGCTTCTACGCCAGCGAGCGCCATTTCTCGCCCAACGGCGACGGCGTGCGCGACGCGACCGCGCTGTTCTTCGCCCGGCCCGCCGGCGGCCGTCTCGACGTCGTCGTGCGCAATGCGGCCGGCCGCGTCGTGCGCCGCTTCGACGACGTCGGCAGCGGCGCCGACAGCGGCCAGCTGGTCTGGGACGGCCGCGACGAACGCGGCCGCATCGTCGCCGACGGCGTCTATCGGGCGGAACTGCATGCCGCCGGCCAGCGCCGCGCCGAGCTGCCGCTGACCGTCGACACCGATCGCAGCAGCCTCGTCGCCGCCCTGACCGGGCCGCTGCTCAGCGACGTCAGGCTGCCACCGGCGACGAACTGGTGGCAGCCGCCGCTGACGCCGGCCACGCGCGACACGCTGTTCGCGCGCACGCGCTCGGCCGATCCGCTGAACGAGACCCTGGGTCTGTATAGCACCAGCACCCTGCTGCCGACGCCGGCCGCGGTGATCTCGCCGCGCTGGGTCTACGAGCACGTCTACCCGGCCAACGGCGAACTCGACGTGGTGGATGCCGGCCAGTTCTCGCCGGACGGTCGCTGGATCGCGTTCTATCTGCATCGCGACAACCGCTATCAGCTCGCCGTCGCCGCCACCGGGCAGACCGACCAGATCTTCTTCCTCGATCTGGACGCCGTCGACGCAGGCAACAGCTACCGCCGCCAGCCGCCGCGCTTCCTCGACGCCGGCCACGTGCTGGCCGGCGCGCTGCCGCAGTTGCAGGTCTACGACCTGCAGACGCACGCCAAGAGTCCGTTCCGCAGCCTGCCCGCCGACAGCTACGGACTGCGCCTGTACCCCCACGGCGCCTACGTCTGGAACGGCAGCGGCAACGCGGAGCGGCCGATCTGGTACGTACCGCTGGAAACGAATCGCCCGGTCGTGACCTTGCCGGTCGCCGAAGCGGAGCAGGAACTGAGCTTCACGCTCAACGCGGACGGCACGCGCGCAGTCGTGCGCCGCTACAGCGGCGCGGCGGAATCGCTGCACCTGTTCCGCGCCGAGAGCGGCAGCGAGACCGTGCTGCAGCAGCGCACGCCGCCAGCGCTGGCCTTCACCGCACTGGCCGATCCCGGTCATCTGCCCGCCCTGCAGGCACAATGGATCGACGCCGACGACAGCCTGCTGCTGATCGACGCCGCCGCGCGGCGCGTGGAGATCCGCACGCGCGACGGCGCCGTGCGCACGACCGCACAGCTGCCGCCGACGGATGCGGCGCTGGACCTCGGCCCGGATCCGCAGCGCTTCAACGGCGAGTACCGCCGCGCCGACACGCTGTACGACGGCCAGGACTGCGACGAGACGCACACGAACTGCGCCGGCGCGTCCTGGAATGCCACGGATCGCCGTCAGCAATGGTTCGACCCGGCCACGCGCAGCGCCGTCGTGCTGCTGGCCAGCCATCACATCGGCCCGGTGGACTGCGAAGTCGGACGCTGTTTCGGCCACGCGCCGGCGACCCTGGAAGCATTCGCGATCGACGTCGACGAAGGCAGCACGACGCGGCTGGCGGCGACGCAGTCGGCCGACCGGCTGCCGGCCGGGCTGCAGCCGCGCCTGCGCCTGCTCGACGGCGGCATGTTCGCGACCGACGGCCGCTATGGCTTCGACAGCCGCCTGTCGGCGCAGCCCTGGCGCTACGCCGACACGGTCGCGCAGGGCCTGCCCGCCTTCCGCGACGACGACGCCGGCCTGCCGGCCGGCAGTTCCCCGCAGGCCCGCCACCTCACCGCAATGACCAATCTGTCGGCGCTGCTGCAGGCCGAAAACAGCGGACGCGCCGTGCTGCTCAACGGCGTGGCCGCCGACATCAACTTCGCCTACTACCAGCTCGACTGGGCCCTGCCGTCGGCGCCGACGCAGTGGCAGGCGATCACGCCGCCGCAGCAGGATCCGGTACTCGGCGACGAATTCCTGAGCTGGGTACCGCCGCAGCCGGGCCATTACCTCGTTCGCCTGACCGTCGTCGACAAGGCCGGCAATGCGACCGTGCGCACGGCCTCGGCGCTGTCGCTGTACGGCTCGCCGGTCGTCGAGGTCGGCGTGGACTCGCGCTATTTCTCGCCGAACGGCGACGGCGTCAAGGACGGCGCGATCGTGCATTTCCGCAGCGTGACCGCCGCGCAGATCCGCATCCGTGTGCGCAATGCGCTCGGCGCGATCGTGCGCGAGCAAAGCAGCGTGCTGGCCGCCGGTCAGCACGATTTCGTCTGGGACGGCCGCGACGATGCCGGCGTGCTGCGGCCCGACGGCGACTACAGCGTCGATGTCGAAGGACAGAAACTGCGCGTGGTGCTCGATACCGTGGCGCCGGTCGTCGACGGCAATCTCCTGCAGCCGAACATGCCTGTACCGCGAGCGGGTTCGGCGCAGCCCGACTATCCGGACGACATCGGGCTCGACGTCGCCGTGACCGATGCGAACGGCAGCGAGCTGCGCTACGAGCTGCGCGACGCCGACGGCAGCGACTGGTACGAAACCCCGCAGGCCGGCGGCGCGATGCTGAACGACGGCTACGACGGCCTCGCCGGCCGACGCGTGCGCGTGGTCGCCGACGACCGCGCCGGCAACCGCACGATCCGGGAATTCGGCCCGCCGGTCGAACAGCTGCTGTTCGCCCGGTGTGACCCGCTTACGCGCGACTGCTCGCCCCTGCACAGCTACCACGCCCTGACGGTGGGTCCGATCAGCTATCCGGCAGATTACCCGTCGCCTGTCGAGGTCGACATCGACAGGCCGGAAGGCGTCAGCCTCTGGCTGCAGGACGGCACGCCGGGGCTCGCCTCTCTCCAGATCGAGATGGCCGACACGCAGCGGCCCGGCGAATGGAGCGTATTCGCGACCTTGCCCGGCACCCTGCCGCCGTTCGCATTCGACTACAACGACCGCGGCATGGCGCTGCAATTGCCGCTGCAGAACCTGCCGCAGGGCGCCGACCGGCGCCTGCGCGCGGTCGGCATCCGCGCCGACGGCAGCCGTCTCTACGGCGACCAGATGCGTCTGCGCATCAACGGTCTGGGCCAGCCCTCGACGCTGTGTCCCGGCCAGGATCCGGCGCAGCTCGATCCCGCGCCGCCGCCCGAACTGGTCGCCGCGATGGCAGGCCATTCCGACGCGATCCGTTTCGTCGTGCCGCTGTACTACGACGGCATCGCCGCGGATCTGCAGCTGGTCGTGAATCCGAAGAATCCGCTGAGCGGCAGCACCTACCGCCTGCGGCCGTTCGCCCACAGCGCACGCCACGCCGCGTTCGAATTGCCGGCCGAAGTCCGTGGCTTCTCCGGCTCGGCATTCGCCACCTTGCTGCAGGCCGGCGGCCGCCAGTTGCAGGGCCGCGAAGCAGATATCAAATGCGGCGAAAGCAGCGATGCACAGGCCCGTGGATTCAAGCTGACCGCCGGCTACGCGTACGGCGATCATTGCGGTGCCGCGCCCAGCGGCCGTGCCTGGGTGACGGCATTCAGCGAGCAGGTGCTGGAACACTACGAACTGTCGCTGAGCAACGGCGCGCAGACCCGTTTGCTGCTGGACGAAACGCCGCCGGGCAACGACATCGCATCCGGCTGGTCGGAGTACCTCTGGCGACGCAATGCCGTCGTCGACACGAGCGCCTTGCCCGAAGGGCGCTACACGGCGACGGCAATCGGACGGCGCGGCGATGCGACCTATCAGGCCGTCACGCCGCTGCTGGTCGACCACGACCCGCCGGCCGCCGAACTGCTCTGGCCCAGCGACGGCAGCCGGATCTGCGCCGCCCGCAGCGGGCAGCAGGACGACCTGCCCGCGTTGCGCTTCGCCGTCGACCTGCGCAGCGAGTCGGACGTGCAGTACCAGATCGAACTGGCTGCGCGCGATTTCGCCGACAGCTCGTACTGCTATGACGGCGGGATGTTCCGCAACCACAGCTGCCGGTTCGATCGCGACGATGACTGGCTTCCGGCGACGCCCGCGAAAGCCGAGTACACCGAGTTCGACGGCCAGGTCGATCCGAGAGTCCACAACGGCATCGTCGATCTGAAGCTGCACGTCGCCAACGCCTCGGGCGCAGTGACCTGCAGCAGCCATTCGTTCCATCTCGACAGCGGCGTCGATCTCGGGCTGTCCGGCGCGCCGGAGCCGGCGCTGGGCACGATGCAGTTCATCCTGCCCCTCATCCCGGGCGAACCGCAGGCCGAGCCGCGGCCGCCGCTGCTGGGCCTGTCCGTCAACGGCGCGACGCGCTTCCGCCAGGCAACGATTCCGCTGGTCGCGCGCGAACCGCTGGACTACCGCGCCAGCGTGCATTCGGTCATCCGCGTCGTGGAAAACGGCAGCGTCAGCTACTACCCCGGCAACGAGCTCTGGCCGCTGTCGGCCGAGCAGGACGTCGTCGGCGGATTCCAGGTCGGCTGGGACGGCCGCATCAACGGCGCCGCGGCCGCCGACGACTATTACCTCATCGTCGTGAAAGCCCAGGACACCTGCGGCTGGAGCACCACGCAGTATTACGCCGTCGATCTCGACTCGACCGCGCCGCAGCTCGCGATCACCGATCCGCCGGCGGGCGCCGTACCTACCGAGGCCGTCGTGGCGGTCCGCGGCCAGGTGGACGATGTGCATTTTTCCAGTTTTCCATCCGCGCAGCCGTACTGGGAATTGACGGTGGCACAGGCCGGCACTGTGGAGCTCGTCGGCCACGGCGAGGACGCCGTGCCGCAGCCGGCCGTGCTCGGCCGCTGGAGCCGCGGCGCCGCGCAGCAGGCCGGCCAGTACCGCCTCGTCGCCGCCGACGATTTCGGCAACCGCAGCGAGATCAGCCTGCCGTTCGCCGCGCCGACGCCGCTGGCGCTGCTGGCCCGCGCGCAGCTGCAGCCGGAGCTGTTCTCGCCCAACGGCGACGGCCGCCTCGATCGCAGCGAGCTGCGCATCGACCTGCTGGCCGCGGCGCGCGTCGATCTGCGCATCCGCGACGGCGGCGGCGCCGTCGTCGCGACCCTGGCGCAGGCCACGCCGCTGCCGGCCGGCACCACGCGGCTGGACTGGAACGGCAGCGGCCTTCCCGACGGCCGCTACAGCGTCGAGATCGCCGCCGAGTCGGTCGCCGCGCCCGAGCTGCGCGAGACTGCCGTGCTCGGCGCCGTGCTCGACACGCAGGCGCCGCAGCTCAGCATCGTGACGCCGGCCGGCGACATCGCCGGTGCCGGCACGACGATCACGTTCCGGCTCGACGAACCGCATCCGGACCGCTTCGACGCGCGCCTGCTCAGCGACAGCGGCGCCGTGCAGGCACAGCTCGCCGGCGGCGGCAGCGGCGTGCAGACGCTCGCCGCCTTGGGCGGCCGCGCCGACGGCCGCTATCGCATCGCGATCCAGGCCCAGGACCGCGCCGGCAATCGCGGCGAGATCGAACAGAGCTTCGTGCTCGACACGGCCGCGCCGCAGGCCGTGCTGACGGCACCGGCCGCCGGCAGCGTGCTGCCGCGCGGCGGTGCAGCCGTCCACATCACCGGCACCGCCACCGATGCACAGCTGGAGAGCTATCGCGTCGAGCTGCTGCCCGGCAGCAGCCAGAACGGTGTGCTGCTGGCCAGCGGCAGCAGCGCGGTGGAGGCGGCCGAACTGGGCCGCTGGAACGTGACCGAAGCCGACGGCGACTACCGCCTGCGCCTGCGCGTGCGCGACCGCGCCGGCAACGAGAGCAGCGCCGAACAGCGCATCGCCGTCGACGGCACGCCGCCGCAGGTGGTCATCGACACGCCGGCCAACGGCGCCGCACTGGCCGGCCGGCTGCGCCTGCTCGGCACGGTCGAGGACGCGCACCTGCGCGACTACATCGTCGCCATCGCCACGCCGAGCGCGGCGCTGGCCGACAACTGGACGCCGCTGTACCGCGGCCTGGCTACGGTCAGCGCGGGCGTGCTCGCCGAGATCGACCTGCCCCTGCCCGACGGCGACTACGTGCTGCGCGTGCTGGCGACCGACGTCACCGGCGCGGCGACCAGTGCGCGTCTGGACCTGCGCCTGGACCGCACACCGCCGCCGGCACCGCTGCAGCTGCGCGTGCGCCTGGACGGCGCCGACGCCGTGCTCGACTGGACGCCGCCGACCGCCGGCGATCTCGCCGGCTACGCGGTGTACCGCAACGGCGCGCGCCTGAATGCCGCAGTGCTGACCACGCCGCATTACGTCGACACCGCGCTGCCCGACGGCCGCTGGCGTTACGAGGTGACCGCGCTCGATCAGGCCGGCAACGAAAGCGCGACCAGCAATCGCGTCGAGGTCAGCGTCGACCGCACGCCGCCCGAGGCGCAAATCCTTGCACCGGCCAGCGGCGCGCGTGTACATGGCGTCGTGCCGGTCATCGCGACGGCCTACAGCGTCGAGGATTTCGACAGCTTCGTGCTGACCGCGCGCCGCCGCGACGGCGGCGACACGCCGCGCGTGCTGGCGCAGGGCGGACTGCCGCTGCGCAATCAGCTACTCGTGCAATGGGACAGCCTGGCCTTCGCGGACGAAACCGCCGCCGTGCTGCGCCTGAGCGCACGCGACCGCAGCGGCAACGAAGCCGCGCACGAGATCGACGTCGTCGTCGACAACCTGCCGCCGGCGGCGCCGCAGGGCCTGGTCGCGAGCTTGCAGGGCAATGATGCCGCCGTCGCCTGGAATGCCAACGGCGAGGCCGATCTGCTCGGCTACCTGCTGTATCGCAACGGCCAGCTCGTCAACGGCCCGGTGCAGCTGCCGGCCGACCTGCGCGGCTTCGCGCTGCCGGCCAATGCCTATACCGATGCGGCGCTGGCCGACGGACTCCACCAGTACGTGGTCTTCGCGATCGACCAGGCCGGCAACATCAGCGCGCCGTCGACGACGGCCAGTGTCGGGCCGCTGGACAACGGCCCGCCGCACCTGAACATCGACGCGCCCGATGCCGATACGGCGTTCGAGACGCGCATCGACGTGCGCGCCTCCAGCCGCGACCGCGACATCGCGAGCGTGCAGTTCGCCTGGCGCGCCGTCGGCGCCGCCGACTGGACCGCGATCGGCGCGGCGCTGACCGAAGCGCCGTATCGCGTGAGCTGGGCGCCGGGCAATCTGCCGCACGGCGACTACGAGGTACGCGCGCTGGCGATCGACAGCGGCGGACGCAGCGACCCGCAGCCGCCGCAGGTGCGCGTGCGCTACGCCGACCTGACCCCGCCGTCGCCGCCCGGCGCGCTGCAGGCCACCGCCGACGGCGATCTCGTGCAGCTGAGCTGGAGCGCCAGCCCCAGCGAGGACGTGGTCGCCTACCGCATCGAACGCCACGACGGCAGCACCTGGCAGCCGGTGGCCGACACGAGCGCGACCACGGCCGGCGACAGCGGCGTCGCCGACGGCCGCTGGAGCTATCGCGTGCGTGCGCTGGACGCCGGCGGCAACCTGTCGGCCGAGCGCGGCGACACCGCCGAGGTGTTCTCGCTGAACCTGCAGACGCCGTTCACGCCGACGGCCGCGGCGACCGTGAACCTGCAGGGCCGCAGCGCGCTGGCCGGCCAGATCGGCCTGCGCAACGGCAACGGCGCCGAACAGGCCGCCGGCGCTACTGCGGCCGACGGCCGCTTCACGCTGGATGGGCTGGCGCTGGCCGACGGCAGCAACAGCATCACGCTGCGCGTGACCAGCGCCGACGGCGACCGTTCGCGCAGCGCCGTCGCCCAGCTGCGCCGCAGCGGCGCGCCGGCCGCGCCGAGCGGCCTGCAGGCCGTCGCCACGGGCTCCGTCGTGGACCTGAGCTGGAACGCGAACGGCGAGAGCGATCTGCTCGGCTATCGCGCGCAGCACAACGGCGGCTATGTGCAGACCGACGACATCCTGGACGGCCTGAGCGCGAGCTCGCCGGTGTGCTGCGACGCCGTGCTCGCGGCCGACGGTCATGCCTGGACGGTCTGGGACTTCTCCACGACCTTCGAGCCGCTGGCCGACGACGGCGCGACCGACCCGCCGCTGGAGATCGACCTCGGCGCCGCCCAGATCGTGTCCGCGCTGGAACTGGACTGGAGCGATGCGGACAGCGCGACCGGCAACATTGATCTGTATGCGCGCAGCGAATACGGCGACTGGCTGCGTCTGGCCCAGCTGCGTCGCAGCCGTGCGGCGACCTACGTGATGCCGCTGCCGCAGCCCTACCGCAGCGATCGCCTGCGCCTGGTCGTGCGCGCGCCCGAAGCGGCCGGCGGGGACGCCCATCTGCGCCTGGCCGAGGTGCGCGTGCGCGCCTGGCATCTGCAGACCGCCACGACCCTGCAGCAGAACGTGCTCGACGGCACGCACCGCTATCGCGTCGCCGCGGTCAACGCGGCCGCGCAGCAGAGCGCCTGGTCGACGCCGGCCGAAGTCGGCATCGGCGATACCACGCCGCCCGACGCCGTGGTGCTCAGCGGCAGCGTGCAGGACGACACGGCGACCCTGAGCTGGACCGCGAGCAACGCCGCCGACGTCGCGCGCTACGTGCTGACGCGCAACGGCACGCCGGTCGCCGAGGTCGCCGCCGGCGCCGAACGCCGTCACGCCGACGCGCATCTGCCGCTCGGCAGCTACGCCTACGAAGTCGTCGCCTACGACGCGTTCGACAACGCGAGCCTGCCGTCCAACCGCGTGAACCTCACGGTCAGCGGCAGCGGCCCCGGCGTGCCGGTCGCGCTCGCAGTCACCGCACCGCCGCAGGGCCGCAGCCTCGACGTCAGCTGGAATGCCGGCGCCGGCACTGCGCCGGTGCGCTACCTGCTGCGCCGCGCGACGGCGACCGACGGCCCCTACACCGAGATCGCCACGCCGACGGCGACGAGCTTCGCCGATGCACCGCTGGCCGACGGCACGCGCTACTACTACACCGTCGAAGCCGTCGACATCGCCGGCAACCGCAGCGGCGCGAGTGCGCCGGCCAGCGGCGTGCCGCGCGACCTGCTGCCGCCGGCGCCGCCTGTGCTGACCTATCCGACCGGCGGCGACGGACGCCTGCGTCTCGCCGCGGACCGCAGCCTGGTCTGCGGCCGCGCCGAACCGGGCAGTCTCGTACAGCTGCAGCGCGATGGCGTTGCCGCTGCCGCGACGCTGGCGGCCGTCGGCGCGGACTACAGCGACTACCCCGCCGTCGGCACCTACCTGTACTCGTGGCTGCAGATCGCCGCCGACGGCTGGCACCTGCTCGACAACGGCTACACCCTGCGCATCCTCGACCTGCGCAGCGGCGAGGTCGAAACCGTGACCAGCGGCAGCAGCCTCGCCCAATGGTCGGCGCAGGGCCTGACGCTCTACTACCTGCAGGACGGGCAGATCCGCGCCAAACCCGCGGGCCGCGCCGCGGAAACGCTGCCGCTGCAGGCCGAAGCCGTGCAGAATTTCGCCATTGCCGCCGACGAGAGCCGCGTGCTGCTGCTGGGCCGTCTGGCGACGGGTAGCGCATCGGCTGCCGACGGTCTGTGGTGGCTGCGCCGCGACGGCAGCGACGCCGGCGCCATCGCCGGTTTCGCCGGTCACGTCCCCGATCCGGACCATGCGCTGCTGCTGCGCGCCGACGCCCGCTACGCGGCCGTCCGTGCCACCGACACGCAGCTGCTGCTGGTCGATCTGGCCAGCCGGCGCGTGATCGACGCGTTCGCCGCCGACCTGCAGACCGCGCCGCGCTGGATGCCCGACGGCAACCTCGCCTTCACGCGCTCGGACAACGGCGCGCCGGTGCTGTGGCGCTACGACGTGGCCGCACGCCACGCCGAAGCGCGTTTCCCACTGCCGGACTTCACCCAGTCCGTCGCCTGGGCGCCGGACGGCAGCGAGTTCGCCGTGCTCGGCAGCGGACGCGTGCAGGGCCGCAGCGCCGCCGACGGCGCGCTGCAGTTCGATCTGAACGTGCCGGGCTACGACCTCAACGCCGGCACCTTCGCCTGGGCACCGACCGGCCGTCTCGTGTTCATCGCCAGCGACGGCTCGTATCCGCCGCATCTGTATTCCGTGCAGCCGCCCGGTGCGTTCTGCGCCGGGCCGCTGCCGCTGCAGGCCGGCAGCAACCGCATCGACGCGACGGCGAGCGACGCGGCCGGCAACCGCAGCGGCCTGTCGCGACCGATCTGGCTGGACGTCGACGGCGCGGCGCTGCCGGATCTGGCCCTGAGCGCCGCCGACCTGTTCCTGCTGCCGGCCACGCCGGCGCCGGGCCAGTCGGCGACGGCGCTGGCGACCGTGCGCAACCGCGGCGCCGCGGCGGCGGCGGCGGTCGTCGTCGCGGCCGAACTGTCCGCGCCCGACGGCAGCCGCCGCACACTCCCGCCACCGGCGCCGCTGAACCTGGCGGCCGGCGAAGCGAAATCGCTGAGCCTGGACCTCGGCGTACTCGCCCAGGCCGGCTATTACCGGCTGCGCTTCGTCGTCGATCCGGCGGCGCAGATCGCCGAAAGCGACGAGAGCAACAACAGCGTCGAGCTGCCGTTCGCGGTCAGCGGCGGCAGCGATCCGCTGCTGGACGTCAGCGTCGAGAACCGCGTGCTGGCGCCGGCCGAACACCTGCGCGGCGAAGCACGCGTGACGAATCCGGGCAACCCGTTCAGCGGCCGCGTGCGCACGCGCGTGCTGGCCGCCGACGGCAGCCTCGTCGCCGATCTGGGCGAGGCGAACGTGAGCGCACTCGGCAGCGGCCAGATCTGGACGCGCGCGCTGGACTGGGACAGCCGCGGCACCCTGGCCGGCGACTACCGTCTGCAGGCGCAGCTGCTGCGCAGCGACGGCAGCAGCCTGGAGCTGCGCGAGGCGGCGTTCACGATCGCCGCCGTGCGGCGCATCGCGCTGGCCGTGACGGCCCTGCCGGCAGCCGCCCCGATCGGCACGGCCGTGGCGATCGACAGCCGCCTGCAGTTCGAGGCCGGCAACGCCCTGCTGACCGGCGCGGTGCTGCGCACCTCGGTGCGCAATCCGGCCGGCGCGGAAGTCTGGGCGGCGACCCAGTCCCTGGGCACCCTGCAGCCGGACTATCAGCTGAGCAAAGTGGATACGTGGACAACGCAGGGCGCCGTGACCGGCGTGCATACCGTGCACCTGGAACTGACCGCAGCGGGACTGGCGCAGTCCAGCGAAACCAGCCTGGCCCTGTTCGAGCCCGCCGCGCCCATGGCGCTGCGCGGCGCGGTGAGTCTGGCGCCGGCCGCGCGGCTGGTCGCCGGCCAGCCGGGCGAACTGGTCTATCGCATCGACAACGCCGGCGCGGCCGCGCTGAACGGCCTGAGCCTGCGTCTGCGCGTGCTGCGCTCGGCGGCCCAGCCGGCGGTGTTCGAGCGCGAGGAACTGATCGACCTGGGCGCCGGAGCCGGCCGCGAGCAGCGCGTCGCGATCGCCGCGCCGCCGTTGGCATTGGACAGCTACATCGCCGTGCTCGACGCGCGCCTGGCCGGCGACGCGCCGGACCAGTGGCGCGATCTGGCCCGCACGAGCTTCGTCGCCGTCGACGAGACCGCGCCGGAAATCACCGTGCTGACGCCGGTGCCGGGCCAGTTGCAGCCGGCCCTGGTCAACCTGCGCGCGCAGATCGTCGACCGGCACGCGGACGTCGCGCTGGCCCAGGTGCGCGTGGACACCGGCGCCTGGCAGGCGCTGGCCACCGCCGCCGACGGCAGCTGGAGCCTGCGTCTGGCCGGCCTGGCCGACGGTACCCACAGCCTGCTCGTGCGCGCCCGCGACCGCTGGGGCAACGAAAGCCAGAGCGCGCCGCTGGCCTTCGAGGTCGATGCGGGCGCGCCGCAGATCGACATCGCCGGCGTCGCCGAAGGCGCACTGCTGAATCAGCCGGTCGCGCCGAGCGTGACGATCACCGATGCGCATCTCGATACGGCACAGACCAGCGTGCGGCTGAACGGCCAGGCCTATGTCTCCGGCACGGCCATCACGGCCGACGGCGACTACACGATCGCCGTGCAGGCCGTCGACACCGCCGGCAACCAGAGCCTCGCGAGCCGCCATTTCACGCTGGACAGCACACCGCCGCTGCTGGCCATCGCGAGCCCGGCCGACGGCAGCGTCGTGGCGAGCAGCACGATCGCCGTGCAGGTGGACAGCGAAGCCGGCGCCGAGGTCCGCGTGAACGTCGGCGCGTATCAGGCCGTCGCGACGGCCGGCACGAACGGCCAGGCGCAGTTCGCCGGCGTGCCGCTCGTCGAGGGTCTCAACCGCATCGAAGCCATCGCGCGCGACGCGGCCGGCAACGCCAGCGCGCCGCAGGCCGTGAACGTGCGCTATGAAGCCGCCGTCACGCTGCCGCTGATCGGCACCCTGCAGCCGGCCCAGGCCGAGCTGGCTCACGGCGAGGATCTCGTCGTCGCGCTGCAGCTGCGCAATCCGGGCACGCAGGCGCTGGCCGACCAGTCGCTGCGCCTGCGCGTGCTCGGCGCCGACGGCACGCCGCTGGCCCAGCGCGACTACGCCCGCGCGTTCGCCGGCGGCGAGACCTTCAGCGACAAGCCGCAGTTCGCGACGACGAGCTGGCCGCTCGGCAGGCTCGATCTGCAGCTGGACCTGCTCTACGAGGGCAGCTGGCGCCGGCTCGCGACGCAGTCGCTGCAGCTGGTCGACCGCACGCCGCCGCAACTGCAGGCGCTGGCACCGCCGGAGGCGGCCATCGTCGCCGCGCCGCTGCGCCTGCGCGCGACAGCCAGCGACGCGCTCAGCGCGCCGGTCACGGTCGAGGCCAGCGTCGACGACGGCGCCTGGACCGCGCTGAGCGCCGCGTCCGGCCCGGCCGGCACGTTCGAGAGCACAGCGCTGACACTGGCCGACGGCGCGCACCACTACGCGCTGCGCGCCCGCGATGCGGCCGGCAACGAGACGCCGCCGGTGAGCATCGCGTTCACCGTCGACAGCACGCCGCCGCAGATCGCGATCAGCGGCGTGGCCGACGGCGATCGGGTCAATCATGCGGTCACGCCGCTGATCGCCTTCAGCGACGCGCATCTGCGCACGACGGGCGTGCGTCTGAACGGCCAGCCCTACGTCAGCGGCACGCCGGTCGAACACAGCGGCGACTACAGCCTGCAGGCCGACGCCGACGATGCCGCCGGCAATACGGCGGCACGCACCGTGACGTTCACCGTGGACCTCGACGCGCCGGCGGTGCTCGTCACCGAGCCGGCGCCCGACAGCACCGTCACGAGCGCGGCGCAGACCATCGCCGGCACGACCGAGCCGCTGGCCGACGTCGCGGTCGACGCGCCGGGTCTCACCACCGTCGTGCGCGCCGATGCCAGCGGCGCGTTCCGCACGGCCGCGGCGACCCTGCTGCCGGGCGACAACACCCTGCGCCTGCGCGCCACCGACCGCGCCGGCAACGTCGGCCCCGAACGTGTCGTGCAGGTGCGCTACCAGCCGCCGACCGGCGAGGCGCTCAGCGCGCAGTTCCTGCATGGCGCACTGAGCCTGCGTCGCGGCGATCCGCTGAGCGTGAACTTCCGCCTGCACAACGACGGCGTGATCGCATTGACCGCGACGCCGCTGCGCGTGCAGCTGCGCGATGCGGCCGGCGACATCGTCGCGCAGCACAACGACACGCTGAGCCTCGGCGTCGGCGCCGAAGCGCTGCGCGAGGCCAGTTTCACGACCGCGGCGCTGAGCGTCGGCCGCTATCGCGTGGAGATCGTCGCCTCGCTGCGCGACGCGCAGGGCCAGGCCGCCTGGACCGCGCTGGCGGACATCGAAGCGGTGCTGCGCCGGGGCTGTCCGCCGGCGCCGCCGGCGGACCTGCTGTTCCGCAGCGGCTTCGACGACGACGCGCTGTTCTGCGACGACTTCGAGCCCGCCGCGAAACGCGGCTGGAGCGGCGTGCCCGGCTGGCTGTCACTGCTGCTCGCCCCTGCCCCACCGTCGCCGCCGGCCTCTGCCGGAGCCCACCCATGACCCTGCCACGGACGCGCAGCCGCATGCTTTCCCGTTCCGCCGCCTTCGCCCTGACCCTGTTCGCGACCGTCGCCGCCGGCGCCGCCGCGCCGACGCCCGCCGCGACACCGACCGGCGCCATCGCTCGCAGCGCCGCGCCTGCGCAACCCGCTGCGCCGGCACGCGCGGCGTCGACGGTTGCCGCCAGGCACGGCGATCCCGCCTCGGCACGCCAGCAGGACACTGCAACACCGGCGCCGCTGCCGGCCGTCGACGCGACCGGGTCGCCGCAGCAGGCCGTGATCGCCGCGCTGCTGCGCGGCGAGGACGCGCGTGCGGCCATCGCGAGCGCCCGCGCGCTGCAACCGGAAACCGCGAAGGCCGCTGCCGGCCGCGCCGCCGGCCCGTTCGCCGGCTACGTGCAGACACGCCGCGACCTGCGCCAGCTGCTGCAACGCCTGCCGGGCTTGCGCCGTGCCGATACCGCGGCGTTCCGCAGCCGCCTGCTGGCCACCTTGCAGCGTCTGCAGGCCGAGCGCCTGCTCGCCGAACTCGCGCTCGAGAACACCGCCGCCCGTGCGCAGGCCAAGCGTCTGCCGGCCGCCGCGGCCGATCTCGCTGCGACGCGGCAGCAGGCGCTGCGCGCGCAGCTGCAGCGCATCGACACGGCCGCCGCAACCTTGCGCAGCAGCCTGCAGGCGCAGGCCGCCGACGCACCGCTCGGCGCCGCGCTGGTCGCCGAACTCGATGCGTCGCTCGCGGCCGATGCGGCCGCCGACGCGCCGGCCATCTATGGTGTCAATCCGCTGCCGCTGCACCGCCCGCGCCTGCCGGTGCGCGAGCCGGTGCTGACGCCGGCCGTCGTGCCCAGCTATGCGAACGCCGACGCCGAGGTCGAGCCGCAGGCGGCCGACCGCGCCGAATCAGCCGACGTGCCGCTGTCGCCGGCCATCCTCGATCAGGCGCAGCGACTGGGCAACGACTACACGCGCATCGTCGACTTCGTGCGCAGCAACGTGCGCACGCGCTGGTATGCCGGCGCGCAGCAAGGCGCCGAGGCAACGCTGGCCAGCATGGCCGGCAACGACGTCGACCAGGCCAGCCTGCTGATCGCGCTGCTGCGCGCGAGCCGCGCGCCGGCGCGCTACGTGCACGGCGTGGTCGAGGTCGATCTCGCCGCGCTGGCCGCGAGCCTGCGCGTGCGCAGCGACAAGGTCGGCCTCGCGCTGGCCGCGGCCGGCATCGCACACAGGCCGGTCGTGCGCGGCGGCCGCATCGCGGCGTATGCGATCGAACACACCTTCGTCTCGGCCTATCTGCCGATGGCGAACTATCGCGGCAGCAGCGCCGATCTCAGCGGCCGCAGCTGGATCGCACTGGCGCCGGCGCTGAAGCCGTCGACCTTCACGCCGGCGCGCGGCGCGCTCGCGCGCACCGGCCTCGTCGCCGACGACTTCATCGGCGAACACCTGCGCGAGCTGCGCAGCGACGCGCCGCTGGCGCGCCTGCGCGAAGAACTCACGCGACGCCTGGCCGCGCTGACGCCGGCGCAGGACTATGCCGATCAGCTCGCGCAGCACGGCCTCGCCGCCGCGCCGCTGGAACTGCTGCCGGCCAGCCTGCCGGTGCCGGTGCTCGCGGTCACCGGCGAATTCGCCGAACTGCCCGACTCCCTGCGCCAGCATCTGCAGGTGATCCTGCGCAGCGGCGAGGCGGACGACGCGCCGGTCGCGCTGGACGCGCGCATCGCCGTGTCTGCGCTGGCCGGCCGCCGCGTGACCCTGGCCTACCAGCCGGCGACGATCGAGGACGCCGCCATCATCGACGCCCACGGCGGCCGGAACCTGACGCCGCCGTACCTGTACCGCGTGCGGCCGGTGCTGCTCGTGGCCGGCCAGCCCGAGCGCGTCGGCAGCGGCGCGATCGACAACGGCGCCGCGCACCGCGTGGAGATCCGTTTCGACGGCCCCGGCGGCACGACCGGCTTCGCGCAGAACCTGACCGCCGGCGGCTATGCCGCGCTGGCCGTGGATGCGCCGCCGATGACGCAGGCGTTCGAGCTCGACACGGCCACGCCGGGCGACACCGAAGCGCGCGGCGCACGCCTGCTCGCGCAACTCGGCGCGCGCTACCTCGCGAGCTGGAACGGCGACGACGAGGAACTGGCCGACCTGGTCGGCGTCGGCGTCGTGCGGCCGTTCCCGGCGGCGGCGCTCGTCGTCAACCAGTACCGCGTCGACCGCGTCGCCGGCCTGGCCACGCAGCTGAACTGGCGCGGCGTCGCGCTGGATGCGGCGCTGCGCCCGGCCGAAGCGTTTGCCTCCATCGACGCGGCCAGCGCGGAAATCGACTGGACTGCGCTGTCGGCGCTGCAGGGCTCGGCGCTGGAACATCGCGTGTTCGAGCAGCAATGGAGCGTGCCCAGCATCTCGGCGGACAAGGGCCTCGCGCTCGCGCGCGCCGCGAACATCCCGCTGCTGACCCTGAACGCGGCCAGCGGCAGCAGCGGCGTGCATCAGGCACCGGCCGTGCTCGCGGCGATCGACGCCTGGCTCGCACGCGGCTACGTCGTCGACGTGCCGGCCGAGCCGCTGACCCTGGACGCCTGGAGCGGTGCGGTCTGGCGCGTACGTTCGCTGTCCAGCGGCGAGAGCGGCTATTTCATCGCCGGCGAACTCGCCGGCGGTTCGACCGCGCAGCCGCCGGAGCTGTGGTATCTGCAGGATCTGGTCGGCCTGCTCGGCGACCCGGCCGGACAGCCGCCGAACGAGGATCCGCTCGCCGCCGCGATACTGACCCTGGATCAATCCACCCAGCATCAGCGCGGCGTCGCCGGCCAGCGCCCGGACAAGCCGCTGCGCGCCGTCGTGCTCGATGCGTCGGGACGTCCGGTGCGCCGCGCGGCGGTCACCTTCAACGTGACCACGAGCGACAGCCGGCTCGTCGACGCGCTCGGTGCGGAACGCGTCAGCGTGACCGTGACCAGCGATGCGCGTGGCCGCGCCGAAGTAGCGCTGCAGCTCGCCGAGCGGCAAGGCAAGATCGGTCACTACGTGCTGATCAAGGACGACGATCCGGCGCCGCAATGGGTCGGCCATGCGACCGTGGAAGTCAGCGTCGCGACCGCGAACGGCGTGCTGCGCTCGGGCGAGGCGCTGGTGACCGACATCCTGCCGGCGGCGGCCGAAAAGCTGGAACTCGGGCGTATCAACATCGGCAGCGTCGCCTTCGGCGCCGGCTACAACAGCTATTTCATCGAGGTTACCGACCGGTTCGACAACGCGGTCGCCAACGTGCCCGCCGAGGTCAGCCTCAGCAACGACGCGAGCACGGCCCAGTGCCTGGACTCGCCGGCATTCGGCCCGATCGTCGGCGCCAGCCTGTTCGCTCGCGTCGGCGACGGCGGCTGCCCGGCCGACGAAATCCTGCTGACCGGCCATGCCTGCACCACGCCGGGACCGCTGCAGCTGACCACCCTCAGCGACGGCCGCGCCGGATTCCACGTCGCCGCGCCGAGCCAACCGGAAATGACCTACACCGTACACGTCAGCGCTGCCGGGACCAGCGCGACACGCTCGGACAGCGCCGACTCGGTGGATGACTGCAGCTACAACCGCGGCATCTACATGGGCGCATCGTCCAGCCACAACAACGCCGGTCAGGCTTCGCGCGCCGGTCGGCTCGGCGAAGTCGTCGCCTCATCCTTTCCTTTCATTCTGGTGTACAACAACATCCAGAGCGGCAACCCGCCGGAAGGCCCGATCTGGCGGCCGCTGACCGGCGGCCGGGTGCTGACGTCGGCGAGCACGCCGCTGCAGCACGGCACTCTGGACTCCTGGCGCGAGACGTCACCGGGCCACTACGAATTCCAGCTGCGCGCCGGCACCACACCGGGCAACATCCATGGAAGCATCCGGTTCAAAGTCCTTGGCCCCCCGGGGTACATGGACGACCCACACAGCGAGATCGAATTCCCGATCGCCTCCGGGATCCTCCATACGGAGCCCGACGACTTCAGCTACGCCTGGGCGATTGACCTGCATCCGCCGCAGGCAACGCCCGACCGCATTCCGCTGACCCCGTTCGGCACGACCGAAGACGACTTCGCGCTGCATTCGGCATTCGATCCGCCGGAATGGCAGCCCGGCC
Source organism: Lysobacteraceae bacterium SCN 69-320 (assembly GCA_001725155.1). Taxonomy (GTDB): domain Bacteria; phylum Pseudomonadota; class Gammaproteobacteria; order Xanthomonadales; family Rhodanobacteraceae; genus Tahibacter. The sequence goes on from MEFP01000009.1 coordinate 159,204, forward strand.
TCAACCAGCTGCTGCTGACCGCCGACGACGAGCTGGTTGCCGGCTGCGCGCTGCTCAATCGCGAATACGGCGCGCCCTGCACGCTGCGCCGCGGTCTCGCCGTCGACGCCGACAAGCACCATGCGGCGAAAACCGTGCTCGAAAACCCTTTCACGCGTCTGGAATCCGACCCGGCCGAGGTGCACTTCGAGCAAGGCATCATCGCCGGCTACGGCATCATCGACGCGACGGCGCAGCAGAACGCGCCGCGGCCGGGCGCGCCGAAGGACGAGAGCGACCTGCTCGGCCTGCTGCGCGGCAATTTCCCGAAGAGCCTGAGCGTGCGCCAGGATATCGACGTGGCCACCGGCTACGTCTGCGATGTGCCGGCGCGGCTGGGTTACGTGCTGAGCCAGCCGGCGCGCGTGCAGTTGCATTTCTTCATTCTCGATCGCGAAGGCAAGCGCACCGACCGGGAAATCTGGCCGCAGCCGGCGCAGGACCTGGAAGCCGGCGTGCATACACTGGACATTCCCGCCGGCCAGTTGCCGATCGGCAGCTACGTCTACCGCATCGAGGCCCACGCCAGCGGCCTGACCGACGAGCGCGAAGGCGTGATCTCCAGCCGCCGCGAACGCCACGACGCATTGCCGCTCGCCCACGACTTCGTCAAGGGTGTGGACCTGTATTCCGGCGGTCTCGTGCTGAGCCAGAGCGACATCGACGTCGGCGGCCGCGGGCCGGGGCTGCATCTGACGCGCACCTATTCCAGTCATGCGGGCGATCGCATCGGCTTCTTCGGCCGCGGCTGGAGTGCGGATCTGGACATGCAGGTCATTGCCAACGGCTGCGGCAGCCGCGTCGTGCTCGGCGGCGCGGGCCAGGGCCAGCGCTTCCTGCCCGAGGGCATCGAACCCGACGGCGCCGAACGCTATCGCCCGCTGTACGGCTATCACGGCAGCCTGCTGCGCCACGGCAACGAATACGACTTCATCGCCAAGGACGGCACGCGCTACCACTTCGCCGAGCCCGATCCCGAGGGTCCGCGCCTGTCCTACGTCGAGGACACCAACGGCAACCGCCTCACCTATGCCTGGGAACGCAACGACGGACTGCCGCGCGTGACGCAGATCCAGGACGGCGCCGGCCGCCGCATCGTGCTGCGCTACGAAACCCTCGTCACCACACGCACCATCGACCGCATCCAGATGCGCGACAGCTACACCGTCGTCACCGACGCGGCCGGCCCCGGCGGCCTGCGCCTGAGCTACGGCTACGACGTCGCCGGCAATCTCGCCACGGTCCGGCGCGACGATGCGTCCGCGCTCGGCCCGCAACGCACCCTGTACACCTACGCCGACTACGACGGCCTGTATCACGTCCAGCCCGACGGCGAGATGAGCTATACCCGCTTCGGCTGGCGACTCACCGACGTCCGCGATGAACTCGACGGCAGCACGCGCCGCTATGCCTATGCCCCCGACAGCGCCACACCCGCGCCGTTCTGGACCGGCGTGCAGCTCAGCGACCGCGCGCTGTATTTCCCCGAACTGCGCGTGCAGCAAGTCACCGAGCCCGATCAGGCCCTGACCCGCTTCAGCTACGACGCCGGCATCAACGGCGCCCTGCGCGGCCTGCTCGGCACGCCCGTCACCGTCGTCACCGATCCGCGCGAACACCCCACCGAGACCCGCATGAACCGCTACGGCGCGAGCGTGCGCGTCACCGATCCGGCCGGCATCACCGACACCACCTGGGACGCCGTACACCTGCAGCCGGCCAGCCGCACCGATGCCCTGGGCGGCGTCTCCACCTTCACCTACGACGAGCACGGCAACCGCACCAGCGCCACCGTGCTCACGCCGTACGGCACCCGCCGCGAACGCTGGACCTATGTACCGCCGGCCGACTTCGCCAAACCCCACGTCACCAACCGCATCGCCAGCTACACCGATGCGCGCGACCAGCAGACCGACTACGCCTACGACGAGCGCGGCAACCGCACCACGACCACGCTCGACGGCGTCACCGTCAGCGACCGCTACGCGCCCAACGGCGATCGCAACAGCCAGACCGACGGCAACGGCAAGACCTGGCAGTTCCGCTACGACGCTTACGGTTATCCGCAGGAAGCCGAATCGCCCTTGGGCGCCATCGCCCGGACCGTCTACGACGAACGCGGCCGCCAGCGCATCGCCATCGACCCCAACGGCGCCCGCACCGAATGGACCTACGACGTCCGCGACCGCATCCGCACGCTGCGTCATCCCGACGGCGTCGGCGGCAACCTCGCTGCCGAGACCTTCGTCTACGACGATGCCCAGCGCACCGTCAGCCACACCAATGCCCGCGGCATCCTCACGCGCTCCACCCTCGATCCGCTGGGCCGCCTGCTCGAGGAACGGCTCGGCGCGCTGACCCGCCGTTACGGCTACGACCCCGCCGGCAACCGCACCGAGCAGACCGACTACGCCGGCCACCGCACGACGATGGTGTATGACGACGCCAACCGCATCGTCACGCGCCACGAAGGCGTCGACGGCGACGAGGTACGCACCACGCGCATGACCTACGACGCGCTCGGCCACGTGCTGACCGAAACCGTCGGCGAAGGGCCCCAGGCGCGCCGGCGCGAGTACCGTTACGAGGACCCCGCCTATCGCCGCACGCTCGTACGGCGCGAACTCGTCGGCGAGACCGGCAGCCGCTGGCTGGAGGAGACCACCCGCTACGACGGCAACGGCAATGCCGTGGCCAGCACCGACGCGCTGGGCCGGAGCACCAACCGCGTGTTCGACGCGCGCAACCGGCTCGTGCAGGAGACCGCGCCGCTGGGCAAGGTCACGGCCTTCACCTACGACGGCCGCGATGCCGTGCGCACCGAGACGCGCAGCAATGCCGGCGGTTCCGGCGCCCAGACGCGCGAGCGCCGCTATGACGACGACGGCCGCCTCGTGACCGAGATCGACGCGCTCGGCGTCGTACGCACACGGACCTACGACCCGGCCGGCAATCTGCGCGAGCGCAGCGACGGCCGCGGCAACCGGACCACCTACCAGTACGACGCACGCCGCAACCTCATCGAGGAACGCGGCCCCGAAGCCGGCCAGCTGACCACCTACGGCTACGACGGCAACAACAACCGCGTCTGGGAACAGTGGGCCAACGGCCGCCTGCTGCAGTACACCTACGACGACGAAGACCGCCGCCTGAACACCACCGACGAACGCGGTCCGGTGGAGACCCGCACCTACTGGCCCGATGGTCTCGTGAAGTCCGTCGCCGATGCCGACGGCCGCACGACCTTGCAGTTCCACGACAGCCTGCACCGGCTGATCCGCGAGGAGTTGCCCGGCGACATGGCGCGCACGCGCCGCTATACCCACACGGTTCACGGCGACGTGCTGACCGAGACCGATCCGCGTAACGGCCTCACCCAGTACACCTACGACTCGCTGGGCCGGCGCACCTCGACCACCTTCCCCGCCGTCGATGGGGCCACGGCGACGGTCCGCCTGCGCTACGACGACGTCGGCAATCCGATCCAACAGACCAATGCGCGAGACCAGGCCACGACCTGGCAGTACAACGATCTGAATCAGAAGGTCGAGCAGGTCGATCCGCTGGTGTGTACGCCGGGTGCTACGACGGTCGATGCCGGTGGGGATAAGGCGGGGCTGGGTGGAGCGAACGGTGCGGTAACGCGTATGCCGAATGCACCGGTGACTACGACGGCAGCAACCCCGCAGCACGGCGTCATCGTGTCCTGGCTGCGAACTGCGCAGCGCCTGGCTATGGCGGTCATGACGGCGGTGGCGGCACCGGCATCGGCGAACGGTGATGTACCGCTATCGTCCGCGGCACAAGGCAGCACAAAGGGCGCGATATCGGCGTTGGCACGGGGCAATATCTCTGCACCGCTCACCGCTGCGCCGGGAAACGTACACAACGCGGTGTCTCTGCCGAGGCCCGCGTCAGCATCAGGTGCAAGACAGGGCAACGCCGCCTCATCACGTCACCCCGCCGCCACCGCGGCGGCTGAGGTCACCGCCGAGGCGACCACGCCGGCGGTGACTTCAGCTGCTGCCAAGGCCACCAGCGCTCCCACCGCCGTCTGTCGCCAGACCTGGACCTACGACAGCGAAGGCAACGTCCTGACCCAGGTCGACCGACGCGGCATCACGACCGTCAACACCTACGACCGCGAGAACCGCCTGCGCACACAGGCCAAGGCCGGCCTCCTGCTGCAGACGCGCGACTACGATGCCGACGGCAACCTGCGCCAGCAGACCGATGCGCTGGGCCGCCTGAGCGTCTTCACCGTCGACAAGGCCAATCGCAAGACCCGTGAGGATCGCGCCGGTCTGGCTTCGGAACAGTGGACCTATACCCCGCTCGGCGACGTCGCCACCCACACCGATGCCGACGGTCGTACGACGACGAACACGTATACGCCGCGCCGCTTCCTGGCCTCCGAATCGCTGGCCGGCGAGACCTCGCAGTACACCTACGACGGCGCCGGTCATCGCCTGACCTCGCAGTACACCTACGACGGCGCCGGTCATCGCCTGACCCACGAGCGGCCGAACGGCCCGGCCTCGACCTGGACCTATGCCTATGACAGCGCCGGCAATCTGGCCTCGGTCACCGATCCCGACGAACACGCCACTGCCTTCGGCTACGACGCGAACAACAACCGCACGCGCGTGACCGATGCGAACCATCACGTCACGACCTTCGCCTACGACGGACGCAACCGGCTCAGCGGCAAGACCTATCCCGGAGGCGACAGCTGGAACTGGCGCTACGACGGCGACAACAACCGCATCCGCAGCGAGGCGCCGAATGGCCGTGTCGCCGAAACCGAGTTCGACGCGCTGAACCGTCCGACCCGGGCCGATTACCTGGGCGCACCCGCCGGTGAGATCCAGTCAACGGCCTTCGCCTACGACGGCAACGGCAATGTCCGCACGATCACGGAAACCAGCAGCGCCGGCACGCGAATCGAAACACGCGACTACGACGACTTCGACCGCCTCGTTCATGCCGTCGACGGCGACAACCGCTCGCTGCACTACGCCTACGACGACGTCGGCAACCGCACGCGCCTG
>MEFP01000010.1 GCA_001725155.1 Lysobacteraceae bacterium SCN 69-320
GCTGACCGCGCCGCTGGTGCTGACCGACACCTTGTCGGCCAACCAGACCTTCGGCTCGGTCACGAGCGCCGGTGCGTATACCTGTACCGGTACGGTGCAGTGCACCCTGCCGAGCGGTACCGCGCCGGGCACGTACGCGGTCAGCTACACCGCGACGGTCAACACGAATGCGACCGGTACCGTGGGCAACAGCGTCGCGGCGACGGGCGGCGGCGGTTCCAATCCGCCGGACTGCACGAGCTGCGGCACGACGCATCCGCTCAATCCGGGCATCGTCGTCGTCAAGACGTCGAACCCGGCCAGCGGCACGGCCGTCTCGGCCGGCCAGACGATCACCTACACGCTGACCGCGACCGTGGCCAATGCCGCGCTGACGGCACCGCTGGTGCTGTCCGACACCCTGAGCGCGAACCAGACCTTCGGTTCCGTGACGAGTGCCGGTGCCTATACCTGTACGGGCACGGTGCAGTGCACCCTGCCGAGCGGTACCGCGCCGGGCACGTATGCCGTCAGCTACACCGCGACGGTCAACACGAACGCGACCGGCACGGTCGGCAACAGCGTCACGGCGACCGGCGGTGGCGGCAGCAATCCGCCGGACTGCACCACGTGCAGCACGACGCATCCGCTGAACCCGGCGATCCGCGTGGTCAAGAGCTCGAACCCGGCCAGCGGCGCGACCGTGACCCCGGGCCAGACCATCACCTATACGGTGACCGCGACCGTGGCCAACGCCGCGCTCACGAGCCCGCTGGTGCTGGCCGACACGATCAGCGCGAACCAGACCTTCGGTTCCGTGACGAGCGCCGGTGCCTACACCTGCACGGGCACGGTGCAGTGCACCCTGCCGAGCGGCACGGCGCCGGGCACGTATGCGGTCAGCTACACCGCGACGGTCAATGCGAACGCCACCGGTTCGGTCAGCAACGCCGTGACGGCGACGGGCGGCGGCGGCACGAATCCGCCGGACTGCACGAGCTGCAGCACGACGCATCCGCTGCAGGCCGACGTACGCATCGTCAAGACGCTGAGCAGCGAAAGCGGCAGCGTGGCCGGCGTGGCCGAGCCGGGTGAAACGCTGGTCTACACGATCACGTTGAGCAACAGCGGCGGCGCGGCGGCGACGAATGTCGGCGTGGTCGATCCGCTGGATGCGAACGTCGTGTTCGTCAGCGCGACCAACGGCGGCAGCCTGAGCGGCAGCACCGTGACCTGGTCGGGTCTGACGGTTGCGGCCGGCGGCAGCCTCGCCCTCAACGTCACCGTGACCGTGGCCAATCCGCTGCCGGCCGGCATCACGCAGATCGCCAATCTCGCCTACGAGAGCGGCACCACGCCGCCGATCTGCAGCAGCACGCCGGTTCCGCCGGAATGCGTGACGATTCCGACCGCACCCAACCTCGCCGTGACCAAGGCACTCAGCGGCGAAAGCGGTGCGCAGCCCGGCGTGGCCGAACCCGGCGAGACGCTGACCTACACGATCACGTTGAGCAACACCGGCGGCACGGCGGCGGCGAACGTCGGCGTCAGCGACCGCATCGACGCGAACACCACCTTCGTCAGCGCCGACAACGGCGGCGCCTTCGCCGCCGGCGTGGTCACCTGGAGCGGCCTGTCGGTGCCTGCCGGCGGTACGGTGCAGCTGACGGTCGTCGTGCAGGTCGCCAACCCGATCGCGCTCGGCGTGACGCAGATCGCGAACGTCGCCTACCTGACCGGCACGACGCCGCCGGCCTGCCCGCCGGCCGGTCCGGAGTGCGTGCTGACGCCGACCGAGCAGTCGCCGCGTCTGCAGGTGACCAAGACCGTCAACGTGACGTCGGTCTCTGCCGGCGGCACTGCGGCCTATACGGTCACCGTGGCCAACGTCGGCGTGATCCCGGCCAGCAACGTCGTCATCGACGATCCGTTCCCGGCCGGCATCATCGGCTTCATCTGGACCTGCTCGGGCACCGGTGGCGCCGTCTGTCCGGTCGCCAGCGGAACGGGCGCGCTGCACCAGACCGTGCCGCAGCTGCCGGTCGGCGGAACCCTGATCTACGCGATCAACGCGCAGATCGCGGCTACCGCCAGCGGCAGCCTGCTCAACACGGTCTCGGTGTCGCCGTCGTCGAACACGGTCTGCATGCCGTCCGGCCAGCCGGGCCCGTGCAATGCCTCGGTGCCGCTGGTCGTACTGGGCAGCGCGCCGGTGCCGGCGCCGGCGCTGGGCTGGTTCGCGATGCTGCTGATGATGCTGGGCCTCGGCGCCGTGGCCTGGCGCCAGCACGCGCGGCGCATCAGCTGACGGCGGACATCGCCCGCCGCGCATGCGGCGGGCGATGCCTCAGCTGTCCGGCAAGTGGATATTTGTAAAAAAAGAGACGGTTTGCCGGCGGTCCGCCCGCGGCGGCCGTTGCGGAACAAAGAAAACCCGGCGCCCGTGGCAGGCGTCGGGTTTTTTTTGTCTTTTGTCGCTCGATGATGTCGCGGTCAGGAATTCGATCGCCGCAAGGTCGTCTCGGCCAGGTACGGAATGCACCTTGGGGCAGGGCCTGAAACAGGGCAGAAGCCGAGGTCTGTTGCGGCAAGCGATGTTCGGCGCGCCGTTCCCGGCGCATGCGCATCGTTGGAGACAGGCCGGCGCGTTCCCGGTGCTTCTCCGGACGCTCTCTCCGAGGCCCGCTCGGGAGAGCGGGTGTCGCGGCGAATTCGCGGGGCGCGTGCCGCTGGCCCGCGTCGGGTTACATGCGGAACACGCCGTAGCGCTGCGGTTCTATCGGTGCATTCAGGCTCGCCGAGATCGCGAGGCCGAGCACGCGACGCGTGTCGGCCGGGTCGATGACGCCGTCGTCCCAGAGGCGCGCGCTGGCGTAGTAGGGGTGACCCTGGCGTTCGTACTGGGCGCGGATCGGCGACTTGAACGCTTCCTCTTCCTCGGCGCTCCAGGTCGTGCCGGCCGCTTCGAGGCCGTCGCGGCGCACGGTCGCGAGCACCGAGGCGGCCTGTTCGCCGCCCATCACGCTGATGCGCGCGTTCGGCCACATCCACAGGAAGCGCGGCTGATAGCCGCGGCCGCACATGGCGTAATTGCCGGCGCCGAAGCTGCCGCCGATGATCACGGTGAACTTCGGCACGTGCGAGCAGGCCACGGCGGTCACCATCTTGGCGCCGTCCTTGGCGATGCCGGCGTTCTCGTACTTGCGGCCGACCATGAAGCCGGTGATGTTCTGCAGGAACACCAGCGGAATGTTGCGCTGGTTGCACAGCTCGATGAAGTGCGCGCCCTTGAGCGCCGACTCGGCGAACAGGATGCCGTTGTTGGCGACGATGCCGACCGGATAACCGTGGATGTGGGCGAAGCCGCAGACCAGGGTCTTGCCGTAGCGCGCCTTGAATTCCTGAAGCTCTGACCCGTCCACGATGCGCGCGATGATCTCGCGGATGTCGAACGGCCGGCGCGTGTCGGCCGGAACGATGCCGTAGAGATCTTCGGCGGCGTAAGCCGGCTCGCGCGGTGCGGTCACGGCGACCGGCAGCTGCTTGCGCCGGTTCAGGTGCCTGACGATGTCGCGCGCGATCGCGAGGGCATGGGCGTCGTTCTCGGCGAAATGGTCGGCCACGCCCGAGACGCTCGTATGCACGTCGGCACCGCCGAGAGATTCGGCGTCGACGATCTCGCCGGTCGCCGCCTTCACGAGCGGCGGGCCGCCGAGGAAGATCGTGCCCTGTTCCTTGACGATGATGGTCTCGTCGCACATGGCCGGCACATACGCACCGCCGGCCGTGCACGAGCCCATGACGACGGCGATCTGCGCCAGGCCCAGGCCGCTCAGGCGCGCCTGGTTGTAGAAGATGCGGCCGAAATGTTCCTTGTCCGGAAATACCTCGTCCTGCAGCGGCAGGAATGCGCCGCCGGAATCGACCAGATAGATGCAGGGCAGGCGGTTCTCCAGCGCGACTTCCTGCGCGCGCAGGTGTTTTTTCACCGTCATCGGGAAATAGGTGCCGCCCTTGACCGTCGCGTCGTTGGCCACGACGACGACTTCCTGGCCGTGTACGCGGCCTATGCCGGTGATGACGCCGGCGCAGGGCGCCGCGTCGTCGTACATGCCGTGGGCGGCCAGCGGCGACAGTTCCAGGAACGGCGAGCCCGGGTCGAGCAGCGCGCGTATGCGCTCGCGCGGCAGCAGCTTGCCGCGCTCGGTGTGCTTGCTGCGCGCCTTCTCGCCGCCGCCGAGCGCGACGCGCGCCATCTGCGCCTGCAGATCCTCGACCGCGGCGCGCAGCTGCGCCGCATTGGCCTGGAATTCGGGACTGCGGGAATCAATCTTGGATTCAAGTTGCGTCATGCCCAGCTCCGGGGTCGGACGAAGGCGCGCATGAGATCACAGCGCGCCAGCAATGGGAAATCACGCCCGGCCGTGCATCAGGTCGGCGCGCGGCGGTCGGCGGGAAGCATCGCTACGGTCGGCGTGGCAACGCAACCGACGGTCCCGCGGGCCATGCCGGCGTGCCGTCACGGCGAGCGCGCGGCCGAAGCCGCCGCAACGCGTCGGCGCGGTGGCCGCCGTCCGGCCGGGCGATGTGGCGAGCGCGTTGCCGCCGGCGGTACGCAGCGCCGGTGCGGCCTGATCACGGTACCGTTTCCCGGCGGCAGGTCGGCGTTCGCGACATGCACCGGGCCGGGCGCTTTCGTTTCCGGACCGCTGTGCGGCGGCGTCATGGCGCCGCGGGTCGTCGTGGGGCCGCTCGCAGTGGCGTGTTCCTGCGCCGAAAAGCAAACCGGCCGCGAAAGCGGCCGGTTCGTTGCGATGCCTGAGGCGGGGCTCAGTCCTTCTTGACGGCTTCCTTGGCCGCTTCCTTGGCCTGCACCGCGGTGTCCTTGACTTCCTGGCCGACGGCCTTGGCGCCTTCCTTGATCTCGTGACCGGCGGCGACGGCGCCGTCCTTGATCTGCTGGCCGACTTCCTTGGCGCCTTCCTTGACCTCGCTGGCGCCGTCCTTGATGGCCTGGCCGGCGTCGCTGGTCATGGTGCTGATCTTGTCGCCGGCGTCGCCGGCGGCCGACTTGACCTCGGTGGCGGCGTCCTTGACGGCTTCCTTGGTCGTCGAGACGGCTTCGGCGGCGGTCTTCTTGGCTTCCTCGATCTTCTGCGCGGCCGCCTGCTTGGCGGCGTCGGCCTGCTGCTGGGCGGCCTGCTTGTCCTGCGCGCTGCAGGCGGCGAGGCCGGCGATCAGGGCCAGACTCAATACGGCATGGTGCAGTTTCATTGCGGGTTCCTCCTCCAGGGATCGGTAGCGCGGCAGTATTGAGCCGGCAGCGGACTCAGGCAAGCGTGTGCTTTGTGAGAATGTGTATTCGGCGCGGCCGCAGCGCGCCGCGGGCGGCGCGCTGCGGCCGGACCCGGTCCGGCTGGCGGAGAAGTTCTCAGACCAGTTCGACGGCGATCGCGGTCGCTTCGCCGCCGCCGATGCACAGCGAGGCGACGCCGCGCTTGAGGCCGCGGTTCTTGAGCGCGTGGATCAGGGTAACGACGAGGCGCGCGCCGCTGGCGCCGATCGGGTGGCCGAGCGCGCAGGCGCCGCCGTTGACGTTGAGCTTGTCGTGCGGGATGCCGAGTTCGCGCATCGGCGCCATCGCGACGACGGCGAAGGCCTCGTTGACTTCGAACAGGTCGACATCGGCGACGTTCCAGCCGGCCTTCTTCAGCACGTTGGAAATCGCCGTGACCGGCGCGGTCGTGAACCACTGCGGCTCCTGCGCGTGCGTCGCGTGGGCGACGATGCGCGCGAGCGGCGCGAGACCGCGGCGCGCGGCTTCGTCGGCGCTCATCAGCACGGTGGCTGCCGCGCCGTCGGAAATGCTCGAGGAGCTGGCCGCGGTGATCGTGCCGTTTTCCTTGCGGAAAGCCGGCTTCAGCGAGGCGATCTTGCTGACGTCGCACTTGGACGGCTGTTCGTCGGTGGCGTATTCCACTTCGCCCTTGCGCGTGGCGACCTTGACCGGAACGATCTCGGCGGCGAACGCGCCGCCGGCCTGGGCGGCCAGCGCGCGGCGCACGGTCTCGGCGGCGTAGGCGTCCTGTTCCTCGCGCGTGAAGTGGTATTTGTCGGCGCACTGTTCGCCGAACACGCCCATGGCCTTGCCGTCGTAGGGATTGGTCAGGCCGTCCCAGGCCATGTGGTCGACCGCCTCGAAATTGCCGTAGCGGTTGCCGCTGCGCGAATTCGGGAGCATGTGCGGCGCGTTGGTCATCGACTCCATGCCGCCGGCGACGGCGACCGTCGTCGAACCGGCCTTGATCGCGTCGTGGGCCTGCATGATGGCCTTCATGCCCGAGCCGCAGACCTTGTTGATCGTGGTGCAGGCCGTCGCGGCCGGCAGGCCGGCGGCCAGCGCCGCCTGGCGTGCGGGTGCCTGGCCGAGATTGGCCGGCAGCACGCAGCCCATGATGACTTCGTCGACGTCGTTCGCGCCGACGCCGGCGTGTTCGAGCGCGGCCTTGATGGCGGCGGCGCCGAGGGTCGGCGTCGGAACGCCGCTGAACTGACCGAGGAAGGAACCGATGGCCGTGCGCTTGGCGCCGACGATGACGATATCGGACATGAATCTCTCCGGGTAACGTGAAAGAGGGGCGGAACGAGCGGTGCCGGGGCGCCGAACCGCCCGATTATGCGCCGGCCTGTTGCGCTGCGGCAATTGAACGGCGGCCGTTGCAGCGGGTTGCGTACGGTACTGGCGGAAGCGGCCGCAAATCCGGCGGAATTCGCCGCCGCCGCGACCGGAAATGCGGCATCGGTTGTGCCGTTGCAAGGTCGCCGCTAGCCTCGCGGCATGCGCGGCAGGGGGAGAATACGCGTGGACTGGCGCTGGCCGGAGCGAGCTCGGCGGTTCGTGGTCGCGTTGCTGGCGACAGCCGGCCTGCTGACCGCTCCCGTGCTGCGCGCCGACGACGCGCCGGGCGTCGACACGGTGCGCTTTCGCACCTTCAGCACCGAGGACGGCCTGTCCCAGGCCACGGCGCGTGCGATCGCCCAGGACAGCAACGGCTTTCTCTGGATCGGCACGCAGGACGGCCTGAACCGCTTCGACGGCCACGGCTTCAAGGTCTATCGCCACGACCGCGCCGACCGCTGGTCGCTGGCGCAGAACCACGTCTGGGCGATACAGCCCGAGCGCGACGGCGGTCTCTGGATCGCGACCCAGGGCGGCGGGCTCGGTCGCTACGATCCGGATCTGGACCGCTTCGACAATTTCCTCGCCGATCCCGCGCGCAGCGATGCGCTGGCCGCCAATCACGTGACCGCGCTGCTGCTGGACCGGCGCGAGCGGCTCTGGGTCGCCAGCGTGGCCGGCCGGCTGCAGTGGTTCGACCGCGAGCAACGCCGCTTCAGCGACCTGCCGCTCGGCGCGCTGCCGGCGCTGCGCATGGTCCGCGCGATGCTGCAGGCGCGCGACGGCAGCGTCTGGCTCGGCACGCACGAAGGTCTGCTGCATCTGAGCGAGGACGGCGCCGTGCGCCTGCCGTTGCCGGCCGAACTGGAGCGTCTGGACGTGTTCGCGCTGGCGCAGGCCGCCGACGGCAGCATCTGGACAGGCACGGCCGATGCGGGCGCGCTGCAGATCGGCGCCGACGGTCAGGTGCTGCAGCGCCTGCGTCACGATATTTCCGCCGCGCCCGGCGACAGCCTGCCCGACGACGCCGTGCGCGGCCTGCTGCCTGACGCCGACGGCAATGTCTGGATGACCGGCTCCAACCGCGGCCTGATGTACTACGACGCGGCGCAACGGCATTTCTCGCTGTATGCGCACAACGAGCGCGACTACTCCATCGCCGGCAACCGGCTCTGGGGCCTGCTGCGCGAGCGCAGCGGCCTGCTCGTCGTCGGTTCCTGGGCCAACGGCTTCAGCATCCACGATCCGCGCACGCGTGCCTTCACCCAGGTCGACGCCGTCGCCGGCGATCCGCGCGCCTTGCCGTCGCGGCCGGTGCTGGCCGTACACGCGGATGCCGACGGCACGCTGTGGGTCGGTCTCATCGACGGCGGCGGCCTGGTGCATTTCGATCTGCAGCGCGGTGTGCTGCGCCGCTATGCGCACGATCCGGCCGATCCGGGTTCGCTGTCGCACAATTTCGTGCAGTCGCTGACGCGTGGCCGCGACGGCAGCCTGTGGGTCGCCACGGTCGGCGGCGGCCTGAATCGCCTGCGTCCCGGCAGCGAGCGCTTCGAGCATTACCGTCATGACCCGGCCGATCCGGGCAGTCTCGCCGCCGATGCGCTGGTGTTCGTCGACGAGGATTCCGCCGGCACCGTCTGGGTCGGCACGCTCGATCACGGCCTCGACGAGCTGTGCGCCGGCTGCGACCGCTTTCGCCATCACGTGCACGATCCGGCCGATCCGGCCAGCCTCGCCGGCGACACCGTCAACGGCGTGCTGGAGACCCGCCGCGGCGCGTTCTATCTGGCCTACCGCTCGGCCGGGCTCGGGCGGCTGGACCGCGCCAGCGGTCGCACCGAGAGCCTGCGCGCGCGCGACGGCGATGCGCGGGGACTCGGCAGCGATTCGATCTCGGCGCTGCACGAGGATCGCCAGGGACGTATCTGGGTCGGCATGCAGGGCGGCGGTGTCGCGCTGCTCGACGACGAGCAGGCCGCGACGCCGACCTTCCGCGTGTTCGGCACGCACCAGGGCCTGGCCGCCGACGCGGTCGGCGAGATCGCCGAGGATCGCCGCGGACACATCTGGGTCAGCACCACGGTCGGCATCAGCCGCATCGACCCGGTCTCGGGACAGATCCTCAACTTCGGCCGCCGCGACGGCACCCTGTCGCGCGGCTACTGGGCACGCTCGATGGCGCAGCTGCCCGACGGGCGCGTCGCCTTCGGCGGTCTGGACGGCATGACCGTCGTCGATCCGGCTGCCGTGGATCCGGCGCCCGCGCAGCCGCCGGTCGTGACCAGCCTGCTGCTCAACAACGTGCCGGTCGCGCTGCGCTGGCGCGATGCGCAATCGCCGCTGCGCCGCAGCCTCGTGCGCGGCGGCGTGGTGGAACTGGCCTACGACGCCGACAACGTGACGTTCGAGTTCGTCTCGCCGTATTTCTCCGGCGCCGAGTCGCTGCACTACGCCTATCGCCTCGACGCGCACGACGCGCAGTGGATCGAGGCCGACCATCGTCGCCGCTACGCGACCTATACCGATCTGCCGGCCGGCGACTACCGCCTGCACGTGCGCGTGCGCCGCGACGGCCAGGACTGGCTGGAGCAGCAGGGCACGGTGAGCATCGTCGTCGGCGCTGCGCCATGGGCCTCGCCGCTGGCGTTTCTGCTGTATGCGGCGGCGGCCGGTCTGGCCGTCCTGCTGCTGCTGCGTCGCATGCGCCAGGCGCGCCGTGCGCGCGAGCAGGTGCAGGAGCGCATACAGCTCAGCGAGGAACGCCTGAAGCTGGCCCTGACCGGCAGCGGCAGCGAACTCTGGGACATCGACCTGGCCAGTGGACGCATGGTGCGCGAGAACCGCATGGAGCATGTGGCCGCGACGGCCGATGCCGCCGAGCAGACCCTGGCCGGCTTCCGTCCGTTCGTGCATCCCGACGACCTGGCCGCATTCGAGGCCGCGCTGGCCGCGCATCTGCGCGGCGACAGCAGCGTGTTCGAAGCGAGCTACCGCACGCCGGATCGCACCGCCGACTGGGTCTGGCTGCTGACCCGTGGCCGCATCGTCGATCGCGACGCCGCCGGCCGCGCGCTGCGCATGAGCGGCATCACCCAGGACATCACTGCGCTCAAGCGCGCCGAAGAGGCGCTGCGCGCATTGAACGAGGAGCTGGAGCTGCGCGTCGAACGGCGCACCTCGGACCTGCGCGCGGCCAATCTCGAACTGCGCCACGCGCTGGACCGGCTGACCCTGACCCAGCGCCAGCTGCTGGAGTCGGAAAAGCTCGCCTCGCTCGGCGGGCTCGTTGCCGGCATCGCGCACGAGATCAACACGCCGCTGGGTGTCGGCATCACCGCCGCCTCGCATCTGGCCGAAGAGGCCACGCGGCTGTCGCGGCTGCTGCACGAGAACCGCCTCGGCCGGCGCGACCTGGACCAGTTCCAGCGCACGGCCTGCGAAAGTGCCGAGATGATCCTGCGCAACCTGCGCCGCGCCGACCGGCTCGTGAAGAGTTTCAAGCAGGTCGCGGTGGACCAGTCCACCGAAGACCGCCGCGTCGTCGAACTCGGCGCCTGTCTCGCCGAGATCCTGACCACCCTGGGCCCGGCATTGAAGAAGACGCCGCACAAGGCCGAACTGGTCTGTGCGCAGCCCGTGGTCTGCGAGACCGCGCCGGGCGCGCTGTACCAGATCGTCGGCAACCTCGTCATGAACTCGCTGACCCACGGTTTCAGCGACGGCCGCCCGGGGCGCATCGTCATCTGCGTCGAGCGCGACGCGGACGGCATCGCGATCGGCTATCGCGACGACGGTGTGGGCATGGACGAGGCCACGCGCGCGCGCATCTTCGATCCGTTCTTCACGACGCGCCGCGGCCAGGGCGGCTCGGGCCTGGGCATGCACATCGTCTACAACCTCGTGAGCCAGTCCCTCGGCGGCACGATCCAGGTCGACAGCGCGCCGGGGCAGGGCATCAGCATCGTCCTTCGCCTCGCTGCGAGCGCCTGAATCGGGCGTGCTCGCCCATGCCTGCCGGTCGCCGCCGCGGTGCCGTGCAGGACGGCCGGGGCTTCAGTCGGGCAGGTCGCGGCGCAATGCGACGACGCTTTCCCAGCTCGCGAACAGCAGGTCGGTCAGCGCCGGATCGAACTGGCTGCCGCGGCGTCCGGTGATGAACGCGCGGATCTCCGCCTCGGGCCAGGCGTCCTTGTAGCAGCGCTTGCTGCCGAGCGCGTCGAACACGTCGGCCAGCGCGGTGATGCGGCCGGCGATCGGGATGTCCGCGCCGCGCAGACCGCGCGGATAGCCGCTGCCGTCCCAATGCTCGTGATGGCTCAGCGCGATGTCGGCGGCGAGGCGGAACACCGGCCGGCGCGAACCGCCGAGCAGGCGTGCGCCGAGTTCCGCGTGCGTGCGCATGACGACGGCTTCCTCGGGTGTGTGCGGGCCGGGCTTGTTGAGGATCGCGTCGGGAATGCCGATCTTGCCGATGTCGTGCAGCGGCGCCGCATGCCGCAGCAGCTCGCAGGTGGCTTCGTCCAGGCCGTACAGGCGGCCGAGCAGCGCCGCGAGCAGGCCGACGCGGCGCACGTGGTTGGCGGTCTCCTGCGAGCGCGACTCGGCTGCGCCGGCCAGCAGGTAGATCATGTCGAGCTGGGTGTCGACGAGCTGGTTGTTCAGATGCCGGTTCTCGAATGCGATCGCGACATTGCTGCAGAACACCTGCAGCAGGCGCTGGCCGAGTTCGTCCGGCGCCTGCGCCTGGCCCACGCAGATCAGCGCCTCGGCCGCATCGCTGTCGGCGAAGTACAGCACGTAGTGATCGTCGGCATGGACGTGGCGGCGCTGCAGATAGGCCGCACGCAGCGACGCCACGATCGGCGGCGGCAGGACTTCGTCGGCATTGCCGTCGAGATAGCGGGCATAGTCGCCGCTGGCTGCGGCGACCTGGAAATGTTCCGGCAGATGCTCCTGCGGCCGGCTGACGCGGCAGCAGAGAGCGCCGGCCTGCAGGCCGGCCAGCTCGCCGAGCTGGGTCAGTACGGTCGAGGCGAACTGCGGCGGCGGCTGGTGGGCGAATACCTGGCCGGACGCGTGGATGACCTGTTCCAGTCCGCGCCGGCTCGCCTCGATCGTGCGCATGTCGCGGTAGGCGCGCAGCGCCGCGTACAGGGTCGTGGCGAGCTTCTGCGCGGTCAGCTCGGTCTTTTCCTTGTAATCGTTGATGTCGTAGGCGGCGATGACTTCGTGCTCGGGCGCCTGGCCCGGCTGGCCCGTGCGCAGCACGATGCGCACGAACTGGTTGCCGAGGCGCTCGCGGATCGCGCGGACCAGATCCAGGCCGGCCTGTTCCGATTCCATGACCACGTCGAGCAGCACGACGGCTGCGTCGCCGTGGCGGCCGAGCAACTGCTCGGCCTCGCGGCTCGAATAGGCGCTGATCAGGTCGAGCGGGCGCTCGGCGAAACGGAAGTTGCCGAGTACGAGACGGGTGACGCTATGCACCTCGGGTTCGTCGTCGACGATCAGTACCTTCCAGGGCGGCAACGCCCGCACAGGTTCGTCGGCGAACTCGATGACGTCGTCCAGCAGACCCATGCGGCCCCTCCCGCAGTGAGTACCGCGGCAGTCTACCCCAGTTGTCGGGGAGGCGTGGGTGAGATTCCGAAACCCGGCGCCGGCAGCCCGGCGCCGGTTGCCGCGTCTCAGGACTTGCCGTGGAACAGCTCGCGGCCGATCAGCATGCGGCGGATCTCGTTGGTGCCGGCGCCGATTTCGTACAGCTTCGCGTCGCGCAGCAGGCGGCCGGTCGCGAACTCGTTGATGTAGCCGTTGCCGCCGAGCGCCTGGATCGCTTCGAGCGTCACGCGCACGGCGTTCTGCGAGGCATTGAGCAGGCAGGAGGCCGGGTCGATGCGCGACTTCGTGCCGCGGTCGAAATCCTGCGCGACCATGTAGGCGAACGCGCGCGAGGACTGCAGCGCCGTATACATGTCGGCGATCTTGGCCTGCATGATGCCGAACGTGCCGATCGGCGCGTTGAACTGCTTGCGTTCGCGCACGTAGGGCAGCGTGATGTCGAGTGCGGCCTGCATCAGGCCGATCGGCCCGCCGGACAGGACCAGGCGCTCGGTGTCCAGGCCGCTCATGAGCACGCGCACGCCCTCGTTGACCTGGCCGACGACGTTCCCGGCCGGAATCTCGCAATCCTCGAACACGAGCTCGCAGGTGTTGGAGCCGCGCATGCCGAGCTTGTCGAGCTTCTGCGCCGTGGAGAAGCCCTTCATGCCCTTCTCGACGACGAACGCGGTCATGCAGCGCGAGCCGGCCGGACGCGGCGCCGTGCGCATGTAGACCAGCAGCACGTCGGCGTCGGGGCCGTTGGTGATCCACATCTTGGAGCCGTTGGCGATCCAGCGGTCGCCCTTGAGCTCGGCGCGGCAGGTCATCGAGCCGACCACGTCGGAGCCGGCGCCGGGCTCGCTCATGGCCAGTGCGCCGACGAGATCGCCGCTGCACAGGCCGGGAATGTATTTCTTTCTTTGTTCCTCTGTTCCGTTGTGGAACAGGTTCTGCACGCAGAGGTTGGAGTGGGCGCCGTAGGACAGGCCGACCGAGCCCGACGCGCGCGAGATTTCCTCCATCGCGACGAGGTGGGCCAGATAGCCGAGCTCCGAGCCGCCGTATTCGCCCGGCACCGTCACGCCGAGCAGGCCCATGTCGCCGAGTTTCTTCCACAGGTCGGCCGGGAACTGGTTCTCCCGGTCGATCAGGTCCGCGCGCGGGGCGATTTCCTTGTCGGCGAACTGGCGTACCGATTCGCGCAGGAGATCGAGATCTTCACCGAGGGGGAACGGTCTCATGCGCAGTCACCGGCAGGCTGTAGGGGGATGCAATTCTAGCGGTGCGCGGCAGCGGCCGGCTATGGCGCTGCGCGAACGACGGACGCGCGGGGCACTGCGCGGCGTCAGCGCCGCTGCCCGGCGCCGCGCAGTGCCCGGCGGCGGCGCAGCAGCACGACGACGACGACAGCCGGTGCGACGACGGCGAACAGTACGGCGAGCACCAGCAGGGGGCGCTGCGCGGCCGGGGCGACGCCGAACAGGGACTGCACTTCCTGGCGGAAATCGTCCGGATTGGCCGCGTGCGCCGCATCCACCCAGGTGTCCAGCGTATGCCGGGCCCAGGCGCGCGCGGGCGGCTCGTCCTCGGAGTAGACGCTGAAGGTCATGAAACGGTTGTCGATCATCGCGAAGGACGACGCCGTGAAGACGCGTATCGGATGGGGCTGGCCGTTCACGTCGACGGCAGCCGTCGCCGTGAAAAACAGCCCCCATTTTTCACGCCGGTAGACGCCGTGATAGCCGATGTCGCTGATGCTCGTCGTGATCTCGGTGCCGTAGATCTCCTTCATCACGGCGTCGCCCTTCGCGCTCTGCTTGCGCGTCTCGTCGGCGACCTTGGGCATGCTCTGCTCGAGCGCGCGCTCCATGAGGTCGAGATTGGCCCGAAATCCGATGGCCGAAAGCGGCTTGGTTTCGCTGGCGCGCTGCACGCCGAGCTGGGCATAGCGCAGCAGCTCGCCGTTGCCGCCGGCGACGAAGACCGCATGATCGTCCGGCGTCACGTAGACGTCGATGACGCGGCCCTCTGCCGGCGCATAACCTTCGAAGCTCTGCAGCAGCTGCGGCAGGCTGCCGGAAATGCGTGTCAGGGTCGGCGGCGCCGGCAGCTGCAGGGTCCGTCCGCCGACCACGTAGGGTTCGGCAGCTGCGCCTGAGGCGGCGAACGCCGTCGCCAGCGCGATCGCCGCGCGGAGCATCGGGCTGCGGGAAATGCGCATCGGTGCTGCTCCTGAAAGCGGGTACACCGGATGCGACGGCGCACGGATCCCGCGGAATCCGTGCGCCGCGCGGTTCGCTTACTGACCGCGCATGCGGCCGAGGAAGCGCGTCTGCTGGTTGCCCATGTGCGGCAGCTTGATCTTGCCGATCGCGCTGATGCGCTCTTCGGCCATGCGGTCGGCGGCGCGGTAGGTCGGAATGCCGTCGCGCTTGGCGATCTGGAAGATCTTGCCGAGGTTGTAGTAGATCGTGCGCATCATGCGCATGGCGCGTTCGCGGTTGTAGCCGTCGATTTCCAGCGACACGTTCATGAGGCCGCCGGCGTTCACGGCGTAGTCCGGTGCGTACAGGATGCCGCGCTTCTCGACTTCGTCGCCGATCGCGTCGGTCGCGAGCTGGTTGTTCGCGGCGCCGCAGATCACCTTGCACTGCAGGCGCGGCAAGGTCTTCTCGTTGACCGTGCCACCGAGCGCGCAGGGCGAGTAGATGTCGGCCGGCACGTCGTAGATCTCGTCGAGCGCGACGGCTTCGCAGCCGAATTCGTCGACGCAGCGCTTGACCGCTTCCTGGTTGATGTCGGTGACCCACACCTTGGCGCCCTGCTCGCGCAGCAGCTTGACGAATTCCATGCCGACATGGCCGACGCCCTGCACCGCGTAGCTGTACTTGCCGACGTCCTCGTTGCCGAACTTCGCGTTCAGCGCGGCCATCAGGCCCTGCAGGGTGCCGAAGGCCGTGAACGGCGACGGATCGCCGGAGCCGCCGTGCACCTGGTGCACGCCGGTCACGAACTCGGTTTCCTTGAGCACGTATTCCATGTCGTTGACGTCGATGCCGACGTCTTCGGCCGTGATGTAGCGGCCGTTCAGCGAATTGATGAAGCGGCCGAAGGCGCGGAACAGCGCCTCGCTCTTGTCCTTGGACGGGTCGCCGATGATGACCGCCTTGCCGCCGCCGAGGTTGATGCCCGACACCGCGGCCTTGTAGGTCATGCCGCGCGACAGGCGCAGCACGTCGTTCAGCGCTTCCTGCTCGGTCTTGTAGGCCCACATGCGCGTACCGCCGAGCGCCGGACCGAGCACCGTGTTGTGGATCGCGATGATGGCCTTCAGGCCGGCGTCCTTGTTGTGGCAGAAAACGACCTGCTCGTGGCCCGTCTGAGCGAGGGTTTCGAAGATCATCGACGTACTACTCCGGCTGGAGACGCGGAATCCGCGCGGTGCAAAGCGCCTGCATGAGTTCGCTTTTCCGTCAGAATTTCGCGCTAAGTGACTGAGTGGGAAAGCATATGCGCCAACGCCCGCATAAGGGGGCGGGCGTTGGCGGCGCGTAGTGTAGCCCCGTGCGCCGGTGGGTGGAACGCTCTAGCCGAAAGCGCGGCCGAATGCCGCGCCGCGCAACGTCGCGCTGCAGCGCCGCAAAAAGCCGCACGCGACGCAGAACCCGGGAACGCGTCCGGACACCCGCCGCGGCATTTCATGTTGCCCGGCGCGTTCGCCGCTCAAGCACCGAGCCGGACGCGCGGGAGCAACAAATGAACGAACAACGGCGAGGCGAACATCGCTTGTCGGCGTATCCGCCTTCGCTGGCGGCGACCGCTCGCATCGGGAGCCTCACCGATCGTGCAGCGCCGGGCGGGGAAATCAGACAGAACACCGGAAGATCGACCGCGTGAACGCCGCTCCGGACACCACTCTTTGACGGAGGCCCCTTGAGTCAAGGGGCCGGCCGAACACTCGCATTGCGAGTGTTCGGCGGGGTTGTGGAAGCAAGCTGCAGGGCGCAGGAGCGTCGCTGCGAACGCTTTCCTCGCACCCTCAGGGAATGAAGATCTTGCCGGCCTTGGGCTTCTCCGGCACCGCCGCCGGCTTCGTGCCCGGATCGTCGAGCGTACGCAGGCTCACGTCGTCGGCCCAGACGGTGCCTTCGTCCAGCAGCAGCATGCCGATGACGACGTTCTGCACGTCGGTCGGCACGGTCAGGGTCAGGCTTACCGTTTTCCACTTGTCCACGGTGCCGACGATCGGTTCTCCGCGGATCTGTTCGAGCACGTCGCCGGTGTTGCTGGTCAGGTTCACGTACGGGCAGAAGCCGCCGGGGCCGACGTCGCGCGTGCGGACCTGGAAGCGGTATTCGATCTTCCTGCCGGCCATCGGCGCGGCCGGCAGCGACTGGTCCAGCGCGCCGTAGTGCTGCTCCTTGAGTCGGGTCAGGCGGAAACTGCGCTTGCCCTTGGCGAAGATGTCGCCGACCGTCGTGAACTCGTAGGCGTCCTCGCCCGAATGCTGCAATGCGCGCCAGCCGCTGACCACGTCGTGCACCGTGGCGGGCTCCTCGAAGCTCGGGTTCTGCAGCTTGATGTCCTTGGCCTGGGCGGCGCCGGCGGCGGCGAGGCCGAGCAGCAGGACGGTGCGGTGGATCATCAGGGACTCCGGAAGCATGGTGCGGAGCCGCATCATAGTCGCTGCGGCCGGTTGCTGCCGAGTCGCGCGGCGCCGCGCCGACGGGGCCAATTCGTCCGGACAACCCGGCGATCGGCGCGCTGCGGCCACGGGCTACAATGATGGCCTGACGCCACCTCCGCCCGGATCGACGATGAGCACACCCGCCAAACGCGTAGCCCCGCAGGATCAGTCGGCCAGCGCCGCGCCGCTGCGTTTCGTCACCGCGGCCAGCCTGTTCGACGGCCACGATGCCGCGATCAACATCATGCGCCGGCTGATCCAGGCGCAGGGCGCCGAGGTCATCCACCTGGGGCACAACCGTTCGGTCGAGGACGTGGTCCGCGCCGCACTGCAGGAGGACGCCGACGCGATCGCGCTGAGTTCCTACCAGGGCGGGCACGTCGAGTATTTCAAGTACATGGTCGACATGCTGCGCGAGCGCGGCGCCGGCCACGTGCGCGTGTTCGGCGGCGGCGGCGGCACGATCACGCCCGAGGAGATCGCCGAACTGCAGGCCTACGGCGTCGAGCGCATCTACCACCCGAACGACGGCATGCACATGGGCCTGGTCGCGATGATCGAGGACGTCGTGCGCCGCGCCGGCCAAGCGCGCAGCCGCCGCGACGCCGCCGCGCCGGACGGCGAGCGTCCGGCTCTGGCCGACGAGATCGGCATCGGCCGCGTGCTGACCGCGATCGAGAACGGTGACTACGACGAGGCCGAACTGGCCAGGCTGCGCAAGGACTGGGCCGGCGCCGATCCGCGCTTCGCGCTGGCCGGCCGCGGCGCGCCGGTCATCGGCATCACCGGCACCGGCGGTGCGGGCAAGTCCTCGGTCACCGACGAGCTGCTGAACCGCTTCCTTGCGAGCTTCCCCGACATGCGCATGGCGGTGATCTCCGTCGATCCGACGCGCCGCCGCACCGGCGGCGCACTGCTCGGCGACCGCATCCGCATGAACGCGCTGCGCAGCCCGCGCGTGTTCATGCGCTCGATGGCCACGCGGCGCCAGCACGTCGCGACGAACGTCGTGCTGAAGGACTGCATCGCGTTCCTCAAGGGCCTGGGCTACGACCTCGTCATCGTCGAGACGGCCGGCATCGGCCAGTCCGATTCGGAAATCGTCGATCTCGTCGATTTCCCGGTCTACGTGATGACCAGCGACTTCGGCGCGCCGAGCCAGCTCGAGAAGATCGACATGCTCGACTACGCCGAACTCGTCGTGCTGAACAAGTTCGACAAGCGCGGCGCCGAGGACGCGCTGCGCGACGTGCGCAAGCAATGGAAGCGCAACCGCACGGCGTTCCAGATGAAGGACGAGGACGTGCCGGTCTATCCGACCATCGCGAGCCAGTTCAACGATCCGGGCATCAGCTGGATGTTCGCGAGCTTGTGCCGCCTGCTGCGGCACAAGCCGGGAATCGGGAATGGGGAATCGGGAATCGGCAATTCCCGCTGCGATTTCAATCCGGCGATCGACACCTCGCTGAAGGAGCCGCGTGCGACCGTGCTGATTCCGGGCAATCGCGTGCGCTATCTGGCCGAGATCGCCGAGCAGGGCCGCGGCATCAACGCGGCGATCGCGAGCCAGGCCGAGACCGCCGACCGCGCGCAGTCGTACTGGCAGTCCCTGCGCGATCTCGAGGATGCGGCACTGCCGAAGCCGCTGGAACTCTATGCGGCCGATGCGCTGCTGGCCGGCGAGGACCGCAGCCTGAAGACCCTGCGCCAGCGCTACAACGACGCGGTGCAGTCGCTGTCCTCCGAAGCGCTGAAGCTGCTGCGCGAATGGCCGGCGCGGCTGAAGTCGGTGACCGACGAGTTCACCGAATACCAGGTGCGCGACAAGACCATCCGCGTGGAGAACTACCGCGAGTCGCTGAGCCACCAGAAGATCCCGAAGATCGCCGCGCCGAAGTACCGGAGCTGGGGCGAGCTGCTCGTCTTCCTGCAGAAGGAGAACCTGCCGGGCCACTACCCGTATACCGGCGGCGTCTATCCGTACCGCCGCAGCGGCGAGGACCCGATCCGCATGTTCGCCGGCGAAGGCACGCCCGAGCGCACGAACCGGCGCTTCCACTACCTCAGCGTCGGCCTGCCCGCCGCGCGGCTGTCCACGGCGTTCGACTCGGTCACCCTGTACGGCGAGGACCCGGCGGTACGCCCGGACATCTACGGCAAGATCGGCAATTCCGGGGTCAACATCGCGACCCTGGACGACATGAAGAAGCTCTATTCGGGCTTCGATCTCTGCGCGCCGAGCACGTCCGTGTCGATGACGATCAACGGTCCGGCGCCGATCATCCTCGCGATGTTCATGAACACCGCGATCGACCAGCAGGTCGAGAAATACCTGCGCGAGGACGGCGCGCGCTGGGAAGCCGCGCGCGCGACGATCGCCGAGCTGTATCGCGACCGCGCGCGACCGCAGTACGGCGGCCTGCTGCCCGACGGCAACGACGGCCTCGGCCTGGGCCTGCTCGGCGTGACCGGCGACCAGGTCGTCGACGCGGAGACCTATGCGCGGATCAAGGCGCAGACCCTGGCCACCGTGCGCGGCACGGTGCAGGCAGACATCCTCAAGGAAGACCAGGCGCAGAACACCTGCATCTTCTCCACCGAGTTCGCGCTGCGCATGATGGGCGACATCCAGCAGTATTTCGTCGATCGCAACGTGCGCAATTTCTACTCGGTGTCTATTTCGGGCTACCACATCGCCGAGGCCGGCGCGAACCCGATCAGCCAGCTCGCCTTCACCTTGTCCAACGGCTTCACGATCGTCGAGTACTACCTCGCGCGCGGCATGAAGATCGACGACTTCGCGCCGAACCTGTCGTTCTTCTTCAGTAACGGCATGGATCCGGAATACACCGTGATCGGCCGCGTTGCGCGGCGCATCTGGGCGCGCGCAATGCGCGAGCGCTACGGTGCGGCGGCGCGCAGCCAGATGATGAAGTACCACATCCAGACGTCCGGCCGTTCGCTGCACGCGCAGGAAATCCAGTTCAACGACATCCGCACGACCCTGCAGGCGCTGTATGCGCTGTTCGACAACTGCAACAGCCTGCACACCAACGCCTACGACGAGGCGATCACGACGCCGACCGAGGAAAGCGTGCGCCGCGCCGTCGCGATCCAGATGATCATCAACAAGGAGCTCGGCCTGAATTTCAACGAGAACCCCTGGCAGGGCAGCTTCATCGTCGACCAGCTGACCGATCTCGTCGAGGAAGCCGTCTACAAGGAATTCGAGGCGATCAGCGAGCGCGGCGGCGTGCTCGGCGCAATGGACACCATGTACCAGCGCGGCAAGATCCAGGAAGAAAGCCTGTACTACGAGCACAAGAAGCACGACGGCAGCCTGCCGCTGATCGGCGTGAACACCTTCCTGCCCAAGGACACCGAGATCGAGCTGATCCGTTCGACCGAGAGCGAGAAAGGGCAGCAGATCGCCAACGTCGCGAGCTACCAGACCAGCCGCAACGGCTACGCCGCGGCCGGTCTCAGGCCGCTGCAGGCCGCCGCGCGCGAACGCCGCAACGTGTTCGAGAGCCTCATGGAAGCGGTCAAGACGCACAGCCTCGGCCAGATCAGCCATGCGCTGTACGACGTCGGCGGCGAGTATCGGCGCAATATGTAAGTCAGGCGATTGGCGAAATGAACCGGCTGATCGAACAACTCAGGCAGGCTCTGCAGGCTTTCGAGGTCTGCAGTCAGCCGCCGGCGTTGATCGGCGGCATGGCGGTCAATGCGCATAACGTGATACGTGCGACCGCCGACATAGATTTCCTGGTCGCGGCCGTTGACGCGGATCGGTTGCACGAGGCGCTGCTCGCTCTTGGCTATCAATGCATCTATCGCACCGAGAATGTCGCCAACTATGCGCGTGACGATGAACGCCTGGATGTGCTCTACGCGCATCGACCGTATTCGGTCGAGTTGCTGCGTGATGCGCAACTGCGCCAGTTCGCTGTCGGTCCGTTAAGGGTAGTCAGCGCCGAGGGCCTCATCGGTTTCAAACTGCAGGCGTTGCGCAACAATCCGGCTCGCGTGAGAGATGAAGAGGACATACGCGAGCTCTTGCGCATGAATCGCGATCGGCTCGATATGTCGAAGCTTCGTCGTTATTTCGCCCTTTTCGACCGGGAAGATTGGCTGCGGCAATTGCTGGAGGATCTTCGGATTGAGCAAGAGCCGCCATCGCTCTGATACGGAGCAGCAGCCGTTCGCCGACGAAGGCGGTCTGCCGTTTCACGCGCCGCCGGCCACGGACAGCCTCGCACGCTTTTTCGAGCTCATGGAAGTCGTGCAGATGCTGAGTCCGCGCTGGCCGCCGCGTGAACTGACGCAGGACCGCGGCCAATTTCTGCTTTCCGGCAAGGAACCCATGGCAACCCCGCACGACCCGTCCGTTCAATCCTCGCTGTTCGGCGACGCGCCCGCGCAGCCGACCGACCGCCTGTTCCTCGGCCTGTTTCCCGACACGGCGACGGCGGCGCGCATCGACGCGCTCGGCGCCGAGGTCTGCGCGCGCCACGGCCTGCGCGTGCCGCGGCACCAGCCCGGACGGCTGCACATCACCTTGTTCCACATCGGCGACTGGGCCGGGCTGCCGATGGATACGGTCGAGGCGACCAGGGCGGCCGCGGCATCGCTGCGCGCGCCGCCGTTTCCGATCCTGCTCGACGAGGTCGCGAGCTTTTCCGGCCGGCGCGACAAGCGTCCGCTCGTGCTCAAGGCCAGCGATGGCAATTCACCGCTGCTGGCGTTCCGCGCGCAGCTCGGCGAAGCGCTCGCGCGCAATGGCCTCGGCCGCTGCGTCTCGCGCACGTTCGAGCCGCACGTCACCCTGGCCTATGCGGCGCAGGTGGTCGAACCCGAAGCCGTGGCGCCGATAGGCTGGACCGCGCAGGACTTCGTGCTGATCCACAGCCTGCTCGGACAGACGCGGCATATCGTGCTCGATCGCTGGCCGTTGAATGCCTGAGCGGCAGGACAGACCAGGTCCGTGAATCTTCAGCAGTGGCAGCAGCAGGGCTACGGCCTGGTTCGGGCAGTGCTCGACGAGGCGCGCTGCGCCGAACTGGCGCTGTGTTGCGACCGGATCGACGGCGCCGGTTCGCGCGACTGGCTGGAGCTTGACGCCTGCCGTGCGCTGGCTACGCAGTTGCGCGAGATGCCGGCGCTGGCGCCGCTGCTCGGTCCTGCTCATGTCGCCGTGCAGTGCACCGTGTTCCGCAAGTCGCCGGCGAACAACTGGCTGGTTCCGCTACATCAGGATCTGAGCATTCCGGTCGCCGCGCGCGTGCCGGGCGGTGTCGCGAGCGGCTGGTCGCTCAAGGACGGTGTGCACTACTGCCAGCCGTCCGTCGAACTGCTCGCACGACTCGTCGCCGTGCGCGTGCATCTGGACGATTGCGGCGCCGAGGACGGCGCGCTGAATGTGGTTCCGGGTTCCCATCGGCAGGGCCGCCTGTCGCCGCAGGCCGCAGCAGAACTGCGCGGGCGACACGGCCTGCAGTCCTGCCTCGCCCGGCGCGGCGATGCGCTGCTGCTGCGGCCGCTGCTGCTGCATGCCTCGTCCAAGGCCCGTGCCGACAGCCGCCGCCGCGTGCTGCATTTCCTGTTCGGTCCGCGGGAACTGCCGGGTGGATTGCGCTGGCATCGGGCGGTGTGAGGCGCCGTCGATACCGACTTCGTCGGACGATCCGGTCGTGCACAGGACTCTTGGCGAACAACTGAGGGATTGCGGCCGGCTGCGCGTCTTTGCGGAAGAGATCGTATTCTCGTCGGTTGCGCCGGCGAATTGCGGATAGCGAAGCAGGGGCGCGTTGATGAAGCGGGTGCGCAAATGCCAGTACGGGGTGCTGGCGACGGGCCTGATGGCGGGATCGGCCTGGCAGGCGGCAATGGCCGATCCGCCGCCGTTCGTTTCGCTTGACGATACCAATGTCCGCATGACGCCCGGCGAACAGCGCGTGCTGCGGCTCTGGGTCCGCCGCAGTGCGTACGTGGAGGTATTCTCGGCTTACGCGCCGGCCGGCGAGTACACGATCAGCGTGCCGACCGAGCCGGGCTGTGCCGTGCTGGATCCGGCGGCAGGCATATACCGGGTGTTGTTTGATACTTCGGCCGGTGGCGGCGAACTCGAATGCCGTTACACGATCCGCCGTGAAGCCCATTCGATCAACGATCTGTCGATGGCGCTGGATCCGCTCGGCAACAACGGCATGCCGGTGAGCGGCGGGGTGAGGCTCCGTTTCGGCGCGGTGCCCTACCTGGCCTTGTCGGTGAGCTACGAGGGCGAGGCGCTGCTGCCCGACGGACGCCTGCAGCGCATGGCCCGCCTGCGCGTGGACAGCGACGGCACGCTGCCGCTGAATGGGGCCAGTGCCGGATTCTGTTTTGACAATGCTTTTCCCGGGTTCGTGATGGACGCTAGCGTGGCCGGCGGTTGCGCGCGGGGCACGGGCGGGTACTGCTTCTTCTCGGGCTTTGCCTTCGGGCTGCCCACCGTTCCTCCTGGCGGCTCGTCGAGCTGCCTCGTGCAGCTGACTTCGCGCGAGCCTTACGAGCAGCCGCTGTATTTCCCGCTGTGGCTCATCGACACCTTGCCGCTACGCGATGCCCTGACCGGCGGAAGCGTATTGCGCGTGCCGGGCAGCAGGGATCACGCCACGCTGGTGGTTGCGCGAGACCGGGTATTCGACGACGGCTTTGAGCCTGCCGCTGCGGCGACATCGACACGCTGAGCCGCACTGCATCGGCAGCCGGCGGAGCAATCCCGCGCCGCATCAGCGGCTTCCTTCATCATGTTGCTGCAGAAGCCGTCACAGACCAGGACCTGATGGTCTTTCGTGACTTCCTCCGTCATGGGAATATCGGCCCGGATCCCTGTTGCGACGCAGCGGCCGAGTCGGCTTCCCGACGCAAGGCCGCAGCCGGCACAGCAATCAAGGCAAGTGATGACACGGACAGAACCACGACACGGCGGACGGTGCAGCGACGGTGGCGCGGGCGCGACAGGTCGCCCGGGGCATAACCAAGGATGATGCTGATCTCGGCCGAATCGCTGCGCTTCGACCTGCGCGGCCTGCGCATGACCAATACCGGCAGCGCGCTGCGCGAATGGACCAGCGCCGCCGGCGACACGCTGGGCGTGCAGTTCGTCGACGGTCCGCCGGACCTGACCGCCGACCTGTCCGATCTGCCCGGCCTGCGCCGCTTCTACCGCGAGCGCGCGGCGGCCGACGGTTATGGGCTGATCGAGTGCGACACCCTGCGCGTGGCCGGCTGCGCTGCGGTGCGCGTCGTGCTGAAGCTGCCGCAGCAGCCCAGCGGCCTGAGCTATCTCGCCTCGCTGGTACTGCCGTTCCGCGATTTCGGTTTTCTGGTCAGGGTGCACTGTGTCGAACGCGGTACCACCGGCATGCGCGAGGCGCTAGTGCTCGATCATGCAATGGCCAGCGGGCAGGTGACCCAGTCCGAACACGGCGATCTGCTCGGCTGGGCGCGCGATCCCTATGGCGACACGGGCCGTTCCGGCCTGCTCTGGAACCTGTCCGACGCGCGTGCGCACGATGCGCGCTTTCCGGATCACGCGCTGTCGCGTGCGCGCAGCCTGCTCGACCGCGTCGCGGCGACCTTGCGCATCGACGACAACGTGCGGGCCGCGCCGGCGTTCGTCCATCGCGGCGGCAAGCGGCCCTGGTGGCGGCGCTGGTGACACAGCCCGGCCGAGAACCGCGCAGCGGGCCGCCGTCGCTGTCCGGGCGTAGATTCGCAGCGGTTCGCATCGACGGGAGCCTCGCATGCAGCGCGATCGAAGCCGGCCCTCGGCCCCTGTCGCGGCGACGATGCCGGCGCGAGCGCCGCGGCGAGGTGCCGCTGCCGTGTTCGCGCTGCTGTGCGGCTGGCTGCAGGGGGCCGCGGCAGCCGAGCCCGAGGCGGTCTATACCGTCATCGACGTCGACCTTGCGCACGACCGTCTCGCGCTGTTTCTCGACGACGAGGCACAGCAGCCGTTCCTGACCCTGCGCCGGCTCGATGGCTGGCTGCAGCGGCGTGGCCAACGGCTGCGCTGGGGCATGAATGCGGGCATGTTCCACCCGGGCTTTGCGCCGGTCGGTCTGTTCGTCGCCGACGGCATCCAGCGCAGTCCGCTGGACCTTCGCGACGGCGCCGGCAATTTCTATCTGAAGCCCAACGGCGTGTTCCTGGTCGGCGCCGACGGCGCGCGGATCGTCGAATCCTCGCGCTATGCGTCAGTCGCCGCCGGCGTGCAGCTGGCCACGCAGTCGGGGCCGCTGCTGGTGCAGCAGGGCGTATTGCATCCGCGCCTGGACCCGGCTTCGCGCTCGCGCCACGTGCGCAACGGCGTGGGCATCGGCGCCGGGCGCGTGCGCTTCGTCATCAGCGAGCAGCCGGTCACCCTGCACGCGTTCGCGAGCTATTTCCGCGACGTGCTGCAGTGCTCCGACGCGCTGTATCTCGACGGTTCGGTGTCGAGCTTCTATTCGCAGTCGCCGCGCCGGGATACGGCGCGGGCGCGGCTGGGACCGCTGATCGGGGTCGTCGACGCGATCGGCGACGCCGCCGCGCAGGACTGATTCGCAGGAATTGCCGCGCAGGCGCCGCCACGCGGACGCCTGCGCGGGTCTGGCGTCAGAACTTGTAGCCGAGTTCCACGCCATACATGCGCGGCGGGCTGATCGTCGCGTAGGTCGTGCCGAATACGTCGGTGGTGTAGTTGCCGACGCCTTCGACGTAGCGCTTGTCGAACAGGTTGGTCGCGAACGCGGCCGCATGCCAGTGATCGCCGGCGTCGGTCCAGCCCAGGCGCAGGTCGGTGCGCTGCTGTGCGGCGCCGACGTCGAAGTTCGGGCTGATGCTGCAGTCGCCCTGCAGCTGCGAGTCGGCGTTGCAGCGGCTTTTGCCGCGATAGGCATGACGCAGGGACAGGGTCATCGCGCCGGCGCTGCCGAAATCCCAGCGGTAGCTGCCGCCGAGCGAGAACGACAGATACGGCTCGCCGGTGGCCTGGCCGGACAGATCCGCACCGCTCGGCGCGACCTTGTCCTTGTAGGTCGCATCGATGAAGGCGAGGTTGGCGTCCAGGCTCAGCGCGCGCACCGGCTGCCACTGCACGCCGGCGTCGATGCCCCAGGCCTTCTCGTCGCTGGTGTCCACGAGATAGCGCGGTACGCCGCTGCCGGCGCTGTTGGGATCCAGGCGTATGGCCTGGCGGTCGGAATAGATGTAGTAGAACGCCGAGGCGTTCCACATCAGACCGTGCTCATGGTCGACCTGCTTGAAGCCGGCTTCGAGATTCCAGACATCCTCGTTGTCGAACTTCGCGCCGATGTCCAGGCTGTTGTAGCCGCCGGCCTTGTAGCCCTTGGCCAGCGAAGCGAACAGCAGCGTGTCCGGCGAGAGCTGGTGATCGAGCACGAAGCGCGGGCTCAGGTCGCTCCAGGACGTGCTGTCGCGCACCTTGATCCCTTCCAGCGCGCCGTTGGCGAACACGATGTCGCTGCCGGCGACGCCGAGCGCGAACAGCGCCTGCTCCTGCAGCTCCGGCGGCAGCTGGGCGACCAGCGGCAGCAACTGCTGGATCGTTGTGTCCAGGGTCGGCGCGATGCGCGGGCCGTTGAGCCAGCTGAATTTCTTCTCGTCGCGCGTATAGCGCAGGCCGACCGTGAAATGGGTCGAGTCGCCGAGCGACCAGATCGTGTCGCCGAACAGCGCATAGGCGCGCGAATCGGCGCTGTTGATCATCTCCTCGCGCCAGCGGTGGTCGCGCAGGCTGAACGGCGCGTCGAACGAGGCGAGCACGTCGCTGAAATAGCCGAACAGGGTGCCGTCGGGTGTCGGCGCCAGGCCCTGGTTGCGGATCAGCGTATCCAGGCTGTCGGTGAACACATTGACCTGCGAGGTCTGGTTGGCCTTCTCGCGGTAGTAGCTTGCGCCGGCGACCCAGTTGACGGTGCCGGTGTCGCCGGAGAACTTGAGCTCCTGATAGAAGCTGCGGTTGTCCTCGATGTTGGCGGTGTCGAGATACAGATAGCGCCGGTTCGTGCCGTCCTCGTCCTCGCGGTTGACCGTGTCGAACTTGCGCCAGGCCGTGGTCGAGGTCAGATGGCCCCAGTCGGCATCGTGATTGATCGCCAGCGTCGCGCCGTTGAACGTGCGCGATTCCTCGTTGCCTTCGACGTCGTTGAACACCGGCGCATGGCGCGGATCGAGATAGGTCGCCGGGTCCGGCGGCGACGGCGGCCAGTCCGGCGAAGCCGGCAGCGGCACGATGCCGATGGCCGGACGCGCGAGCTGGTCCAGGCGCTCGTGGTCCCAGGTCAGCACGGCGTTGGTCGAATTCGACAGATCCCAGCGGAACGCGGCACGCGCGGCCCAGTTGTCGTCGCCGTTGAGGTCGCGGCCGGTGGCCGCGTCGCGCAGCCAGCCGTCGGACTCGTTGCGCAGCACGCTGACGCGCAGCGCCGTCGTGTCGCCGAGCGGCGTGTTGATCAGACCGTCCACATAGCGCTGGCCGTCGTTGCCGACGCGCGTGGTCACGCGGCCTTCGAGGTCGCGGCCCGGCTGCTTGCTGATCAGCGATACCGCGCCGGCCGCGCTGTTGCGGCCGAACAGGGTGCCCTGCGGCCCCTTGAGCACCTCGATGCGCTCCACATCGTTGAACGCGAGCACCGAACCGCCCGAGCGCGCCGAATAGACGCCGTCGATGTAAACCCCGACGGCCGGGTCGGTGCCGATGCCGAAGTCGCCGGTGCTGATGCCGCGGATCGCGAAATAAGGCTGTGTCTTCTGTCCGCTGACGACGAGGCCGGGCACGAAACTGTCGATGTCCTGCAGGTCGTAGGCGGTGGTTTCGGTGATGAGCTTTTCATCGACGACCTGGATCGCGATCGGTACTTCCTGCAGTTCCTGCTCGCGGCTCTGCGCCGTGACGACGACGCGTTCGAGCAGGTTGTCTTCGGCGTCAGTGGGCTGGGCGAAGGCGGGCAGGCTCGCGGCAGTCAACGAGACGAGCAGGGCCTGACGCAGGCTGGCGACGAGCTGGCGGCGAATCGGTTTCATGGTCCACTCCCCGGGGGTTGGCTGATTTCTGGTTTTTCTGGTTTTTGGTCGTGCGTTTTTCTGTGACGGTCGAACAGCTAGCGGTTGCAGTCCCCTTGTTGCGCGTCGATCCACTGCCCGATCAGCGCCGCGCCTTCGCGATGGGCGACCGAGCGGCCGAGCTCCGGCATCATGACGGCGGGATCGGTGCTTTCCAGGCGGTACAGCAGCACCGAGCCGGCCGCGTCGCCGG
The DNA here is from genome assembly GCA_001725155.1 of Lysobacteraceae bacterium SCN 69-320. Lineage (GTDB taxonomy): Bacteria > Pseudomonadota > Gammaproteobacteria > Xanthomonadales > Rhodanobacteraceae > Tahibacter. Next base: position 28,258 of record MEFP01000010.1, read on the forward strand.
GCTTGATGTCGTAGAGCCGGTTGCCCGTACCCTTGCCGGCGGCGACGGGCTGCTTGCAGAAGCCGAAGTGGATGCCGGGTTCGTGGGCCACGTCGAGGAACAGGCCCGAGGTGTTCGCCGCACCCTTCGCACTGTGGCAATGGCCGCAGTTGATGTCGAGATAGGCGCGCGCGCGCGCGGTCAGATCGGCGCCCATGTCGCGCGCATCGGCCGCGCGCGGCCGCTGTTGCGCGGGCGGCAGACCCGTCAGATAGCCGGCCGAGGCCAGCGTCGCGAGCTGGTCCGCCCGGCCCGACGCATAGTCGAATTCGCGGTTCAGGTGGCGCGCCTTCAGGCCGATCGGCTGCAGCACGCGCGCGAGGTTGTCGGTGTTGTGGCAGCTCGCGCACTGGTTCTGGTCGGGCACCTGATAGGCCACTTCTTCCGCTGCGCCGGCCGCGTCGACGAGCTGCAGCGGAATCAGCGCGCCTATGCGTGTCAGGGTCGCATCGCGCTGGTCGGCGTCCCAGACATAGGGCAGGGCGATCCAGCCGTCCTGGCGCCGCACGAGCAGGCGCGTCTCGATCAGGCGCGTGCGGCGCAGGTCCAGCGCGCCGTCAGTGAAGCTGCTCGCCGCCGGATCGCTGCGCTGTACGCGGTCCGCAGCACCGCCATCGTCGGGGCGCGGGTAGTAGAAGGTCTTGCTGATAATGGTGCCGACCGGAAAGTCGAACGCATTGTCGGCATCGTACTTCGCGCTGACCCCCGGCGGCATCCAGACCGTGCGCAGCTTGTGCGCGTAGTCGCTGAACAGCGGCGTGTTCAGATCGTAGGGCTGCACGCCGCTATTGAGGCCAAGACGCTGGCCGTCGCTGACCAGCACGCTCCACTCGGACAGTTTGGCCGGCATGCCCTCGGCGAAGAAACGCACCGGTGCCGGTTCGCGCGCGCAGGCGCCGAGCAGCAGCGCGGCCAGCAGCGCGAACGGTTTCGCAATCCGGCGCACGGATCAGCCCCGGCCTAGGTCGATGGCCGGCAGCTTCGGCAGACTGCAGCGGAACGGACCGATGTCGGTGTTCGGATTGTCGTAGCCGTTCGGACCGTCGGCGTTGATGACGCCCGACACGTCTTCGAGGCAGATCTGCGGGCCCGATGCCGGCTGCCCGTCTATCGTGCGGTTCTTGTTGTAGTAGCCGTCCCAGAGCACGTCGGGGAAATGCCCGGTCAGGCCCATGGAGGCAACTCTGAGCGCCTTGAGATCCAGGCCGTCGGGCGAATCGCCGCCGCCCTTGAGGCGGTTGCCGTAGATGTAGATGCGCTCGGGATACGGATCGAAGCCGTCGGCCATGCTGCTGTCCTTGTAGCCGGTGGAGTAGACGCTGGACACGATGATGTTGGCCGTGGCGTTGTCGGCGATGTCGTTGTCGAAGATTTCCACGTCGTCGTTGGAATTGATGACCATGCCCGAACCGGCCGGCACGCTGGCCACCGGGGTTCCCTTGGCGCCGAAGTTGCCGGTGTTGTTGGCGACGATCCTGTTCTTGAACACGCGGATCTGGCCGCCCTGCTGCGACAGCGCCGGCATGTTGAACACGAGGATGCCGCCGGTGTTGTTGGTCGCGACGTTGTCGTAGACGTCGGCGTTGATCGTGTTCTCGATCTCGATGCCGGCGACGTTGGACTCCGCCCGGCTGCGCCGCACGATCACGTCGCGCGACTGGCCGACGTAGATGCCGGCGTCCGAGGCGGCGATCGCGACGCAGTCCTCGATCAGCACGTTGCTGGTCTTGACCGGATACAGGCCGTAGGCGCCGTTCTTCGTGCTCGGACCGCCGGTCCACTGCACCTTGACGCCGCGTATCGTGATCTGTTTCGACTCGCTGATCTTCAGGCCGTCGCCCTTGGAGTCCTCGATCGTCAGGTTCTCGATCGTGAAGTTGTCGCCGTTGACGAGCAGCCCTTCGGCGCCGGCCTTCTGGCCCTTGAAGCTCAGCACGCTCTTGTCCATGCCGGCGCCGCGTATCGTCACGCCGTTCGCGCGCAGGGTCAGGCTGCGGTCGAACGCGTAGCGGCCGGCCGGAATCTCGATGACGTCGCCGGGCTTGGCGTCGAGCAGCTGCTGCTGCAGCTTGGGCGCATAGCTCGCGTCGGCTGCCGGTGCCGGCGGGCCGTTCGACGACTCGCCGCAGGCGCCGAGCACGAGGGCGATCGCGAACACGGGTATACATTGACGCATGGCCGACTCCGACACGGGGAATCCCTGCAGTCTTGTGCGGTCGCCGCATCACAAGCGAGGGCGGCAGCGGCATACTAAGGGGGGAAAAGCGGCCAAGCGGATTTTCGCTGCGGCCGCTGCAGCCACCGGGAATCACGGAACAGCTCGACGCTCGTCGCGCAAGTGCCGGCCGTTTCATGGGGACGGGCAGCAGGGCACGGAGGCCATGCTGCCGATACGAGTTCAGATCCTGCAGAGGGGTAGATGGCGCGAGCACGTACCACGGTCGACGATCCGCGGCTGTCTGCAGCGGTGTTGCCGACCAATATCCTCTGCAGCCTCGTGCAGCTGGCGCAGGAACGGAACATCGACGCGGGCGCCTGGTTCGCCGGCTGTGCCCTGAGTCCCGGCGACGTCAGCGACCCGAGTGCGCGGGTCTCCTACCGCCAGGCCATCGCGATCGTCCGCTGCGCGCTGCGCGACTTGCCCGATCCCAACCTCGGCCTGCTGCTCGGCCGGCGCCAGGACATCGGCAACTTCGGCCTGCTCGGCCTGGCGATGAAGACCGCGCGCAGCTTCCTCGACGCGATCGGCATCGGCATCGCCCACCAGCGCGCGACCGGCGCGCTGCTCGACCTGCATGTGGAGAGCCTGCCCTCGGGCGAACTTGCACTGTTCGCGCGCGCGCCGCTGAACGACGCGGCCGTGCTGCCGTTCCTCTGCGAGGAAATGTTCTCCAGCGTGCTTGCCGTCGCGCGAGAACTCGCCGGTCCGGCGCTACGGCCGCTGCGCCTGGAACTGGCCTATGCGGCGCCGCTGCATCGGGACGAATACCACGAACTGTTCGGCTGCGAGCTGCGCTTCGGCAGCGCGCACAACTGTCTCGTCGTCGATGCGCAGGTGCTGGACCAGCCATTCCCGAACTACAACCCGGTCACCTCGCGCCAGGCGCTGGCGGCGCTGCAGCGCGAACTGCAGGCGGCGCCGGCCGCGCGCAGCGAGACCGTCGCGGCCGTGGAGCGCCAGCTGCGCCTGCGCCTGAACGAGAATCCGCGCCAGCTCGACGTGGCCGTTTCGCTGTGCCGCAGCGAGCGCACCCTGCGCCGCCAGCTCGCCGGGGAAGGCGAAAGCTTCGCGACCATCCACGATCGCGTGCGCTGCGAGCGCGCGCTCGAACTGCTGCGCGACCGCCGCCTTACCGTGGCTGAGGTCGGCACCCAGGTCGGTTTCGGCGACGTGCGCGAATTCCGCCGCGCGTTCAAACGCTGGACCGGGCGCACGCCGGTCGAGTCGCGCGAGACCTAGGCGGGTCTGCCGGGTTGGCCGTCGCGTTGTGCCGGTGACGATTTCCCCCGGCTTTTCTGTCTGCGCGTTCAACTGCACGGTTGCCGTGCAGCGCGACGACTACCGAATGCATCGGCACGGACGCCGCGAACGCCCCGATGATTCGCCAGAACAGAAACGCCACCGATCGTCGATGAGGGACGAGGCGCCGCCCCGGCGTCCTCGCTGACTCCGGCCGCGAAGCGCCTGCGCGGGTCTGTTGCCCACAGGCTCGCTCCTGACACAAGACTGCGGACCTGGCCGGCCGACACAATGCGCCGAAGCTCTGGCTGGAGGTGCGCAGGAAGAACGGGCTGTTTCTCGCCGTCGCGATCGTTTCCGAAGTGGCCGCGACGTCGGCGCTGAAGGCCAGCGACGGTTTCTCGCGCCTGTGGCCGTCGCTGCTCGTCGTCGCCGGCTATGCGGTCGCGTTCTGTTTTCTGTCGCTGACCCGGTGCGCGATTCCGGCCGGCGTGGCCTATGAAGTCTGGTCGGGCCTCGGCATCGTGCTCGTCACGGCATCGGCCTGGCTGATCTACGGCCAGAAGCTCGATGCGCCGGTGCTGTGCGGCTTGGGCCTCGCCGGCGCGTGCTCGTCATGAACCTGTTCTCGCGCAGTGCGGTGCATTGAGTCGCCATTGACGGGCTCATCCGGCAGCGGCACTTTTCCGCATTGCCGCATGGCGAGCCATGCAATCGTGGAACTGTAGAAATTTCACGGAAGTTTTTCATTGCTGCTGTTGCAATCGCGTGGTCGCCTGCGTGCGTGGGCCGACAGCGCGGAGGCGGACATGCAGCGCGCGAGCCATGGACTGTTGCCGATACTGCTGCTCGCGGCGGCGAGCGCGCCGGCCGATCGCGCCGCGGCGCAGAGCGCAACGGCAAGCCTGCGCATCACCCTGGATGCCGAGGCCGTCGAGATCGTGCGTGCCTGGCGGCGCAATCGGGGGCTGGACGCGCCCGACCCGCAGGCCGATGCGCGGGTCGCGGCGCTGCTGCAGCGCCTGCACGCCGTCGCGTCAGAAGATCAGCCGCCGCAGACCGGGCAAGCGGCGAAGGCCGGCGGGTCGGATGCACCGTCGTGGCGGGATCCGGCGAGCGCGCTCGCGGCCGCGCCGCTGCCGCAACGATCCCGTGATGCCCCAGTCGTCGGTCCGGCGGACAGAAACGACCTGAGCCGCGACGACTAGCCCGGTGCGGGCGCCGTAGCGCGACCGGGTATCCGGCGGCGGCATGGCGGAGGTTCGCGGCAGGCTGGCCGCTCCACTCGGCGCCATCGCCGTTTTCGGACGCCGGCCTCTTGCGCCGTCGCGGCGATTGGCCGACATTGCCGCGGCCGCTTTCCGGCATACGAGGTGATCATGGCTCTTCTGCTGCCTGGTGAACTGGCCTGGTACGTGACCGGGCGCTTCTACGAGCGTTCCGACCACAGCCTGGCCGACTACGGTTACTTCCTGCATCTGGCCGGCATCGAGGCCGACCTGTTCCACGGCACGCCGTCGGAACGCACGGCGCATTTCACGTTCGCGGCCGAGCCGTTCACGCCGCGCGAAGGCGTGACCAACGGCAGCCTGAGTCTGGGCCGGGATCCGGTCGGCGATTTCTCGGTTTATCTGCAACAGGAACCGGCAGGTGATTTCGACGACCCGCAGAGCTTCGCGCGCGGCCAGCGCATCGCGACGTTCCGCCGCGTCAGCATCGTCGTCGGCACCACGCTCGAGGTCGCCGGTCACGGCAAGGCGCATCCGCTGCTGAGTTCCAACGTGTTCTCGGCGCGCCTGCTGATCAGCAATCCGTTCGAGTTCGCCGGCCGCCGCTACGATCTGCGCCATCAGATCGGCAAGGGGGTGACCCAGTTCGGCACGGCCGCTGCGGCGCCGCTGCCGCCGGAGCAGACACCGAAGGACTGCGTCTCGGCGATCGCGTTCTCCGGCTCGGCGCTGGCGCTGATCGATGGTTGAGCCGATGGCCGGCTATGTCTATGTCTGGGAGTTTCGCGTCGCCGCGGCGCAGCGTGCCGCGTTCGAACGGCGCTACGGTGCCGACGGCGACTGGATCGCCCTGTTCCGCCGCGGCGAGGGCTATCTCGGCACCGCGCTGCTGCGCGACCGCAATGAGGACGGACGTTATCTGACGATCGACCGCTGGCGTGACGAAGCGGCCTTCCGCGCGTTCCGTGCGCAGTTCGACGTCGAATACCGCCGCCTGGACGCGGCCTGCGAAGGATTGACCGTCGCCGAGCGTTCGCTCGGCGACTACAGCGAAGCCTGACCGCGCCGGCGCAACGCGCGCCGGGATCGTTCCGCAACCTCCGCCGGGCCCTGGGCAATGCACGACGCGCAGGACCCGGCGCTCGTCAGGGCTGATACGTCACGTTGAGCCTGGCCGTCGCGCCCTTGTCGATCCAGAGGTAGTTCGTCGCGCTCTGGTTCGTCGCGAAGCGCAGGCGCAGCTGGGTGCGGCCGGCCGCGTTGATCGCCGCGAGGCCGGCGGCGGAGAACACGCTGCTGCTCTGGCTGCCCCCGGTGAATGCCGGAATCTGCGCGGCCGCGCTTGCGCTGGCCGCGGCGGCCCAGTCGGTGGCCTCGATCGTGCAGGCGCCCAGGCAGCCGCTCTGAACGTCGACGAGCAGGCTGTTGCCGGCCGGACTGGTCCAGGGATTGCCCGATGCGCTGCGATAGGCGACGGTCACGGTCGCCGCGGTGATCGTCGCGCCATCGGGAATGGCCGAGGTGTCGAACGAGAGCACGGCGCGATTGAAGTTGCCGTCGGTGCCGCGGCCTATGGCCAGGCCGTACAGCGATTCCAGGGTGCCGACCGCCGCGCCGCTGCCGCTCGCATTCGCCTTGACGTAGCCGTCGTTCGCATCCTCGTTGCTGAACTGCAGCGTGACCGGCGTGGTTCCACCGCCGCCGCCGATGCCGCCGGTGACGGTCACGTTGACCGGTGCCGAACTGCCGAGGTTGCCGGCCAGATCCTGCGCGCGGGCCAGCAGCACATGGGCGCCGTTGCTCGCGTTCGCCGCGTCCCAGGTCAAGGTATACGGCGCGCTCGCGTCGCTGCCGAGCAGGCTGCCGTCGAGCAGGAAGTCGACGTGGTCGACGCCGACGTCGTCGCTGGCCGTCGCGGCGAGCATGACCGCGCCGCTGACGATGCTTGCATCGGCCGGCGCGGTCAGCGCGACGCTCGGTGCGGTGCCGTCGAGATCGTCCAGGCCCCAGAACCGGGCGATGTAGTAGCTCGAGCAGATGTTCACGTCGAGGATGTAGGCGCCGGCCGTGCCGCACTGGGTTTCGCCGCTGCCGGGGTCCACCGGCGTGCCGTGGCCCATGCCGGTGATCGTCCAGGTTTCCACGCGCGGCTGGCCGGATGCGTCGTTGTATACCTTGTGCGGATAGCCGGCGACCGTGTCGGCGGCATCGGCGGTCTGGTCGATGCCGTGTACGTTGGTCCATTGCTGCATCAGCTCGGTCTGGTTGGCCGGGCGCACGGTGTAGTCGGCGTCGCCGTGCCAGATCGAGACGATGGGCCACGGACCGCTCCAGCTGCTCGCCGCGCGCACCTTGTCGCCCCATTGCGCCGGCGTCAGGTCGGAGCCGGGGTTCATGCACGAGAACGCGTTCGTCTGGCTGGTCGCACAGCGATAGGGCAGGCCCGACAGCACCGCGCCGCCGGCGAACACGTCCGGATAGGTCGCCAGCAGCACCGCCGTCATCGCGCCGCCGGCGGACAGGCCGGTCGCGTAGACGCGGCCGGCCGCGCTGGCATGGTCGGCGATCATGCGGTCGACCATCTGCCTGATCGACAGCGCCTCGCCCTGGCCGCGCGTGGTGTCGCCGGTCTCGAACCAGTTGAAGCAGCTGCTGGAGTTGTTCGCGCTCTGCTGCTGCGGCAGCAGCAGCGCGAAATGCCAGCGGTCGGCCAGCAACTGCCAGCCGGTCTCCGCGTCGTAGCTCGCCGCGCTCTGTGCGCAGCCATGCAGCGCGACGACGAGCGGCGCGCCTGCGGGCAGGCCGGCGGGCACGTACTTGAACATGCGCAGATTGCCCGGATTGCTGCCGAAGCCGGTGACTTCGGTCTGGGCGAAAGCCGGTGCGGACAGCGCCAGCGCGAGCACGCCGGCATACAGCGACAGACGCGAGCCGCGCAGGCTCGCGCTCGATGACGAAAAAGCGGACATGGCCGGATCCTCAGGGTGGAAAGGCCTGCGCAGTGGGCCATGGCGCGGTACAAGTGCACAGTGTCCGAAGGGGAAAGCTGCGGCGCAGCATGGATGGCGCCGCGGCGCCTGAGGCTCGGTCCTCGCACGGGCACGACGCTACGGCGCGGAAATGCCGGCGAGTTCGTGTTCGTGCACCGCAACACCGCGCGCATGCCATGATGCATTGCAGCGCTCGCCGCGACGATCTTCGGCAGGATTTCCGCACGCCGCCGTCGCGGGGCATTCGCGCAAACCCGGCAACCCGTGCGTGCGGCGCGGTGCCCGTATGCGGCTATCATGGCCGCCCCTGTCTGCTCGCACAGTCCGGGTGAGGTGCGATCATGCAGTCGTATATTTCACTAGATGTGAACGAAGCCGGGCACTATTGCTTCGCGCTGGAGCCGACCGTGGCGGCGCGGGCGCTGATGGTGGAACAGGCCGACCGCGTCGCGCGCGAAGGCGGCCTGGCCGGGCGGCCGGCGGTATTCAGCCAGGTATACGTACCGCTGTGCGCGACGGGTCGCGACCGGGGCCTGTGCGAGCCGCTGCTGCCGGCGCTGACCCGCGCCGCGGCGGCCGTGCATGCGGTCGCGCTGGAAGTCTGTTTCGACCGCTTCGCGAGCCTGCGTCTCGGCGGGCAGAACCACGCGCTCGTGCTGCGCGCGCCGCCGACGGTGACGACGGCGCTGCGCTTTCTCGGCAACGCGATCGGCCATGCGCAATATGCGCAGGGACTGTACCGGCCGGCCGCATCGCGTTTCGCCGCCCAGGCGACGTTGCGCTATCTGCCGCGGGCGCTGGAACGCGAGATCGCGATCGAGCCGATCACCTGGCAGGCGCAGGATTTCGTGCTGATCCGCAGCGTGCGTGGCATGCAGGACGTCGTCGGCCGCTGGAAACTTGCCGCGGCGGTCTGAAGCTGCGGACCCCGGGGCGAAGGGAACGCCGCGCTCAGCGCGACGGCGCGACGGCCTCGCCGCCCCAGTCCGCCGGATCGACGTCGGCGACCGATTCGGAAAACGTCCAGACGTGGCCGGCGAAGTCGGCCGCGCTGTACTGGCGTTCGCCGTAGGCATGGGTCGCCGGTTCGGCGAGGATGCGCGCGCCGGCGGCACGCGCCCGCGCGCAATGCGCATCGACGTCGGCGACGCGCAGCATCATCGAGCAGCCCGTCGACGCGGCCTGTTGCGCGACGACGAGCGCACCGTCGCCGTGGCTGAGCTGCACGCGATGGTTGGCGATGCGCAGGCGCTCGACGAGGCCGAAGGCCTGCACGAGCCAGGTCGCGGCCGCACGCGGATCGGCATAGCCGAGTACCGGAATCACGCAGCTGTCGGGTATCGAGCGGTTGCGCGGCAGTGTCGGCGAGGACATGGCGGTCTCCGGTTTCAGGCGCTCGCGCCGGCCTGGCGCAGCAGATAGTCGGCGCGGTGCGGCAGCGGCGTGCTTGCGATGTCGTGCGGCGTCGTGTTCTTGAGGCTCAGGCGGCTGCCGAACTGCAGGCCGGCCGCGGCATAGCAGTGCTGCACGAATGCCGAGCAGTACAGCGAGTTTTCGCGCGCGAGCAGGTTCTCGCGTTCGCGCAGGGTGGGGCGGGCCAGCGCGAACATGGTGCCGACGATCTCGCGCAGCGAATAGCGCGTCGCGTTGGCCAGCAGGTCCAGCGCGGCGCCGAGCACGCGGCGGCTGGCCGCGTCGTCGAGGCCGAAATCGAGCACGGCCAGATTCGGCCATTCGGCGGCATCGAAATACTTGGCCAGGCGGTTCTCCTGTACGCCGAGGCGGATCTGCTTGCTGCGCAGGTCCAGATCCGATTCGAGCACCCACCAATGGCCGTCGCTGCGCCGTTCGCCGAACAGGAAGGCATGCGACCAGGCGCTGCCGGCGGCATCATCGGCGAGCAGGCGCTGCGCCTTGCGTATGCCGCGGTCGATCAGCGCGCTGCCGCCGGCCAGGCCTACGCGCGCCGGAGCCGCGTGTGCATGCAGGAAGTCGCTGTTGGACTGGGCGCTGTCGGCGCGATGACGGCGGATGGCGGATTCGGCATTCATGAACCGATTGTGCCGGGCCGGTGGCGGGCTGTCGAAATGCGGCATGGTCGGTGGTGACGGCGGAGGGCCCGGCGCTGGCCTGGCGTTTGGCGTCGCCCTAAGATCGCCGCCTCACCGCTGGCGGAGCCGTTGATGACCGCATTCGTCGCCCTGTTGCGCGCCGTCAATGTCGGCGGCACCGGCAAGCTGCCGATGGCGACCTTGAAATCGCTCTGCGTGGACTGCGGCTTCGCCGACGTGGCGACGTATATCGCCAGCGGCAATGTCGTGTTCACGACGCGCAAGAGCGAATCCGCCGTGCAGAAGGCGCTGGCCGCGGCCCTGGCCGACTACGCCGGCAAGCCGGTCGGCGTGCTCGTGCGCACGGCCGCGGAAATGGCCGGCGTGCTTGCGTGCAATCCGTTCGCGCAGGCGCCGGCCAATCGCGTCGTCGCGATCTTCCTCGATGCGCCGCCGCCGGCCGATTGCCTGACCAAGGCCAGCCATGTCCGGGACGAGCAGTTCGCGCTCGGCGCGCGCGAGATCTATGTGCACTACGGCGACGGTATGGCCGATTCCCGGCTCCGGATTCCGGCCGCCGCCGCCGGCACGGCGCGCAACCTCAACACGGTGGCCAGGCTGGCGCAGATGGCTGCGGCGCTGGAGAGCCGTTGAGCGGCGCCGGTGCCGTCGTCGGCGCTGTGCAGCGCGGCCTGCTGTTCGTGCTGCGCTACGCCGTCCTCGGCGTGGCGCTGGTGCTGGGCTTCTGGGCCCTGCCGAAGGCCGGCCAGCCGTTCACCGCAGTGGCGCTCTTGGCGGCGCTCAACGGCGTGAATCTCCTGGTACATGAAGGCGGTCACTACCTTGCAGCCCGCTGCCTGGGACTGCGCGTACTCCAGTGGCGCGTGGGGATGCTCGAGCTGATCGCGCGCCGCCGCGGTTTCCGCGTGCGCTGGCGCCCAGCCGCCAAGGGCGCGCCGGCAGGCTTCGTGCACATGGTTCCGCTGCCGCGGGTGCCGATGCGAAAGGCGTTTCTCGTGGCCATCGCCGCCGGCCCGGCGGCGAATCTGGTTGCCGCAGCGTTCGCCGGGCTGGCCGGATTGCTGCTGCCAGGGGCGGCCGCGGCGGTGGCATTTGCGTTTGCCGTCATCAGTCTGTTCACGGGACTGGCGAACCTGTACCCGATGCCGAGCGAGAGCAACGACGGCGCGCTGCTGCAGTTCTGGTGGCGGCAGCGGGACGAGCGTGCGCCGTTGCTGGCCGGCGTGCGCCTGATGGCGCTCAGCATCGACGGCACGCCGCCGGACCGGCTGCCGGTCGAGGATCTGCTGACGCTGGAGGAGTCCGAACCCTGGGCGGTGGCCCGGTACCGCGCTAAAGCCGCGCAGCTCGGCGGCGACTGGCCGGCTGCGCGTCGGCAATGGCAACAGTTGATCGACTGATTCCACACGCTGACCCCGACGCAGCGCGACGTTCTGCGCGACTACCGCTATCTCGTGCTGGCCGAGCTCGCGTTCGGCGATGCACTGGCTGCGCGTGACCCGGGTCCGCTGCGCGATCCTCATCTGTTGCCGGCAGATGTCGCGTGGCGGCTGCCGAGCCTGCAGGCGCGCTGCGCGGCCTTGCTCTCGGCGCTCGACGGCGATGCCCCGCCTGCGCCGGCTGGCTGGAGCGCGCGCGGCTGCGCGCGGAGGACGGCGTCGATCGCGGACTCGTGGATGCCGAGGCGCGCCTGGCTGCCGCGGTACGACGCGTTGCCGGGGCCGGCGCGGTGCCGTCGGTGCCGCTGACAGGCAGCGCGGCTCAGCGGCTGCCCGACTGATACCGGCGCGACGACTGTTCCCAGTCGATCAGCGGCGCGCGCAGCACGCCGTGCGCGTCGATTTCGGCGGCGAGCGGATCGACGAGCTCCAGCGCGAACTCGCGGCCGTTCGCCTCGATGCCCTGCACGATGACGTCGAGCGTCGCCGAGCCGTCCTGTTCGGCGACGAACCAATGCACGTTGCCTTCCACTGCGCTGATCGCGGCGCTGAAGCCCGGTGTCGCGACGGTGTCCAGGCGCGGCTTCAGCAACAGCGCGTCGCCGTCGCGGCCGAGGCGGTCGTAGGTGCGCAGCTGCAGCCGGCCGCTGACGACCGCGTGCGCCGAGACCATGCCGCGATGCGCATGCGGGGTGATGACCTGGCCCTTGGCGAACACGAAATAGGCCGCGGCGAACGCCGCCTTGTGCAGGCTGCCGTCGGCCTCGGCCAGGGTCACGAAGGTCTTGGTCGGATCGTGGCCGTCGCGCGCAGCGGCCAGCGCGCGATCGAACTGCAGTTGCGGCAGGAATTCCGGCAGCGGCGTCGTCGCGGCGAGCGCGTCGATCTGGCGACGCCACTGCGCGCTGTCGATGGCGCCGTCGCGCAGTTGCCGCGACAGTGCCTGGACCTGCTGCAGCCAGTGCCGTACGGCGGCTGCATCGGCCAGCCGCGGCTGCGCGCGCAACAGCGGCGCGCTGGCCGCGGCCAGCGCGAACAGCGTGATATCGGCGAGGAAGCGCCGGCGCGACGGCTGGTCGGCGGGAACGTTCGTGCTCATGGCTGCCTTTGGCGACGGGTCTGCACGCAGACTGGCCGGCGCATCTGGCCGCGGGCGGGATGATTGCTGGCTTTCTGCGGGCGGGGCGTTCACCAGGATGCGCCGGCGCGGATGTGCAGCCGACTCGGTCTCAGCGCATGGTCAGCACGTAGATCGCGACCGTGCCGGTGGACTGCGTCGTGCTGCCGAAGTTGCAGACGCGGACGGCTACGGTGTCGGCACTGGGCACCTTGAGCGGCTGCACCAGCATGTTCGGCGGCAAGGTGGCGCCGGCCTGCAGATTGAAAATCACGAGATCGCCGGCCTGCGCACCCGGAATCGACAGGTTGTAGTCGTTGCAGTCGTTGGCACCGACGGTGAACGCGGCCGCGCCGTTGCTGTAGCCGCCGGCGATCTTGCCGCGCGTGACGCTGTCGCTGGCCAGCTGCGTGGTGCCGACGGCGCCGTTGGCCAGTTCCGTCGCGCCGACGGCGCCGGTGCTGATCTTGCTCGCGGTGATGGCGTTGTCGGCGATCTTCGAGTTCGTCACCACGCCGGAGTCGAGCTTGGAATTCGTGACCGAAAAGCTCTGCAGCTGGTTGGTGCCGACCGAGCCGTTGGCCAGGGTCGGGTTCGGATAGGTGCCGGTGAGGCTGCCGCCGGCCGGTCCGCTGATGCTGCCGCTCAGCGAGAACTGCGCGACCGGCGCCGTCGTGACGGCCTGGCGCGGCAGCAGCGGCGTGCCGCCGATGCTGACCTGCAGATAGCGCTGCGAACCGGTGAACGCGCCCGGGAAGCTCAGCGACACGCTGAACAGGCCGTTGACGACGGGATAGGCCGGCTGGTTGATCGTACTGCCGATCTGGTTGCCGTTCGTCGCGGCATCGAACAGCGCGAAGCTCAGGTCGAAGTTGCCGTTGGCCGGCGCGCCGTTCTGGTCGAGACGGCCCTGGTAGACGAAGTCGGGGATCTGCGGGGTCTGCGCGAATGCCGGCGCGGCGGCGGCCAGCAGCATCAGCAGCGCGGCGCCGCGACGCAGCAGGCGTTGAAAATCGGTGAGCGTTTTCATCAGTTGCATCCCTCGAAGCCGCTGTTGAAGATGGCGTCGCGCGCCGTTTCGCCGGCGCCGGCCCAGAAGCCGGCGCTCAGCGCGTAGCTGCCGCCGCCGGCATGGCCGACCGCCGGCTCGCCGATCGCGCCCTGCAGCACGCGGCAGCCGCCCGGCGAGACCAGCCGGCCGCCGCCGCTGACGATGACCTGACCGCGCAGCACGGTCTGGCCGGGCGCGTCGGCCGCGGCCATGGCGGCCAGCACGAGAAACAGCAGGGCGCGTCGCAGCGGACGCGGCGAAGACGGATGGAGTGCGGCGATACGCATCGCGAAGCTCCCAGGCGGCAACATCGTCGTATTCAACGTCGCGCGCCGGCGACACCGAACACGGCGCGCCGCCGCGGCGGACTCGGCGGTGGCGCCACGCCTTGCACGGGTTGCGCGGCCGCGCATAGGGTGGACGCCCGCGCTGTCTGACGGAACTGTCATGTCCGAGCCCAAGACCCGCCCGACCGGCACCACCGTGCAGACCTTCCTGTCCGGCGTGACCGATCCGGCGCGGCGCGCCGACTGCGTCGCCGTCGCCGAGCTCATGCAGCAGGTCACCGGCGAGGCGGCCGTGATCTGGGGCAGCAGCATCGCCGGCTTCGGCGTCTGCCGGTATCGCTACGGGAACGGTCGCGAGGCCGACTGGCCGCTGATCGGCTTCGCCGCGCGCAAGAACGGCCTGACCCTGTATTGCGTGTTCGGCTTCGACGGCAGCGACGCGCTGCTGGCCCGGCTTGGCAAGCACAGGACCGGCAAGGGCTGTCTCTATCTCAGATCCCTGGCCGACGCGGACCGCACCGTACTGGCGGATCTGCTCCGGCGCAGCGTCGCAGCCCGCGAGCCGCAGCGCGTGCGCTGATCAGGCGGCGCTCGGGCCGGTCCCGGCGGCGCGTCGTCGCGGACCGGATCGCGCCGTCACGGCGACGGCGGCGAGGCCGGCCGCAGCTCGCCGCTGACCAGCTGCAGCCGCGCGGCAAGCGTCTGCTCCACGGCAGTCGTCTGCGGCTCGCCGCTGTCCGGACTGCCGCCTTCGCGCCCGATGTCGTAGCGCATGCTCAGCGCGATGCTGACGCCGTCCTTGTCGGGCTTCCAGACGGCCTGGCCAAGTTCGCCGCCGAGCGCTTGATCCGGCTCCGGGAAACTCAGGCTGGCGACCTGGTAGCGCGTATGTCCGCCGGTGCCCGTGGCGATCGGACGCAGCACGTAGACGACGAGGCCGGCCGCGTCGGTGCGGCCTATCGCGAGCATGGCCAGGCTGCCGTCGGCCAGGGTCTGGCGCTGCACGACTTCCTCGATCACGCCGGAATCGGAGAACAGCAGGCGGCGTATCGCTTCGGGATCGCCGGGGGCACCGTCGACTTCCTCGACCGAGGTCGCGCTGTCGCCGCGTGCCGCCTGGTTCGCGTCCGCACCGCCGCTGATCGCGGCCGGATCCAGCGCTTCGGTCGAACCCTGCGGGTCCAGCGCAATGTGGCCGTCGTCGTCGATGCGGAAGGCGGCGCGATAGTCGGGGCCGCTGGCGGTTTCGCGTCCGCCGACTTCCAGGATCGTGAACTGCAGCGGACTGCGCAGATCGACGTCGCGCCGGTACATCACGCCTTCGACGCCGACCAGCATCTGGTCGCTGAGTCTGCCGTGCGCGTCGCTCGTGAAGATCAGGTCGTAGCGGCTGCCTTCCATCGCCAGGCCCGTGTCGATGCGCAGCAGCCAGGTCGTCGCCGCCGCGCCCTGGGCGACGCGCAGCAACTGCACGCGGTCGTGATCGACATTGGTCCAGCGCAGGTCAGCGTCTTCGCCGTGGGCGGCCTGTATCGGGGCATAGGCCGCGTCGTAGCGTTGCGGCGAGGCGAAGCGCGTCTGGCCCCAGACGTCGGCGATGCAGCGCAGGCCGGCCGCGTCCAGCGGCGTCGCGGCGAAGTCCTGCGCATACAGCGAGGCGGCCGGTGTGGTCAGTGGTGTGACCGGCAGGCTGGCCAGGCAGTTGCCGGCGGCGGGCGCGGCGGGCGCGGCGGGCGGCGTCGCGGCCGGGCCCGGCGGTGGCGCGCCGCTGCAGGCGGCGAGCAGCAGCGGCAGCGAGAGCACACGCGGAAGACGAGACGGCATCGACAACTCCCTGTTGGCGGCTGTGCCGGTCGGGCGCAGTCCACTAGCCCGCAGCTTAGCCTGAGCTGAAGCCGCGCCGGCGTGAACCCGGTCGTCCTGGGCTACGCTACGCGCCCTCGCGCCTTGGGCGCACGATTGCCGGGATGCCGTGGACGACGCTGCCGTACAGGCCCTGTTCCTGCCGTTTGTCGACGGCACGCTCGCGCCGCCGGCGCGACTGCTCTGGCTGCGCGCGCGCGACGGCCAGGGACTGCAACAGTTCCGCTCGCTGTTTCCGGCCAGCACCATCGTCGCCGAGCAGAGCTTCCGTCCGTTTGCCGATGCGTTGCCGGCCTGGCTGGACGTCAGTGCCGCCGCGACGGGACGCTTCGAGGCCGTGCTGCTGTTGCCGCCGCGCCAGCGCGACGAGGCGCGCGCCTTGCTCGCGCGCGCGCTGGATCAGGTCGTCGAGGGCGGCCTCGTCGTGGCCAGCGTCGCGAACAACGAAGGCGCGCGCGCGATCCAGAGCGACCTGGCCCGCCTGGCCGGCGAGCCGGCCGTGCTGTCCAAGCACAAATGCCGCGTGTTCTGGCTGCGTGCCGATGCCGCGCGCCGCGATGCGGCGCTCGTGCAGCAGTGGGCGGCCATCGACGTGCCGCGCGCGATCGCCGACGGCCGTTTCCTGAGCCGGCCCGGCCTGTTCGCCTGGGATCGCATCGACACGGCGTCGGCGCTGCTCGCCGCGCACCTGCCCGAGGATCTGGCCGGTGCCGGCGCGGATCTCGGCGCCGGCTACGGCTTTCTGGCCGATGCGGTGCTGCGCCGCTGCGCGCAGGTGACTGCGCTGGATCTGTACGAGGCCGAAGCGCGCGCGCTGGCGCTGGCGCAGCGCAATCTCGCCGCGACCGCAGCGGTGCGTGCGGCCCCCGTGGCGCTGGGCTATCACTGGCACGACGTCGTGCGCGGCCTGCCGCGGCGCTACGATTTCATCGTGATGAATCCGCCGTTCCATCAGGGCCGCGCCGACCGGCCCGAGCTCGGCCGCGGTTTCATCCGCGCCGCGGCGCAGGCGCTGACGGCGACCGGCCGCCTGCTGCTCGTCGCGAACCGCCATCTGGCCTACGAGGAGGAACTGCAGCGGCATTTCACGCAGACGCGCGTGCTCGCCGACGCGCAGGGCTTCAAGGTGATACAGGCTCAGGGGACGCGCGCATGAAGCTGCTGCGCTATATCGCCAATCTCGGTTACGGCAGCCGGCGCGACGTCACCGCACTGTTCCGCGACGGCCGCATCGGCGACGCGCACGGCAACGTGCTCGACGAGGATGCGCGCATCGCGCCGGCCGACGTGCGCATTGACGGCGAGGTGCTGGACCCGCCGCCGGGCCTGGTCGTGCTGCTGCACAAGCCAGTCGGCTATACCTGCTCGACCAAGGACCCGGGGCGGCTGATCTACGACCTGTTGCCGCGGCGCTTCCGCTATCGCGATCCGCTGCTGTCGCCGGTGGGCCGTCTCGACCGCGACACCTCGGGCCTGCTGCTGCTGACCGACGACGGCGGCCTGCTGCACCGGATCATTTCGCCGAAGGCGCGCATCGCCAAGCATTACGAAGCCGAACTGGCACAGGATCTGCGCGGCGACGAAGCCGCACTGTTCGCCGGCGGCACCCTGCTGCTGGAATCGGAAAAGACCCCGCTGCTGCCGGCGCAGCTTGCCGTGCTCGCGCCGCGCCGCGTGCGGTTGACCCTGCACGAGGGCCGCTATCACCAGGTGCGACGCATGTTCGCCGCGACCGGCAACCACGTGACGGCGCTGCATCGCGCCCAGGTGGGCGCATTGACCCTGGACGGCGTGGCGGCCGGCGAATGGCGCGCGCTGGACGCGTCCGACCTGCAGCGCGTGTTCGCTGCGGACTGAGGTTTCGCCGCATCCGCACGGACCGCTCGCGGCATTGCGGCGCGGCCGCGCGAAGGAGGCTCAGCCCGCCGTTTCGCCGGCAACGCGCGAATCGGTCACGACCCGACGCGCGAGCCGCGCCTCGCGATGCGCGATGTAGATGTTGCTGCCGACGATGATCGCGGCGCCGACGCCGGTCCAGAGATCGAGCTTCTCGGCGAACAGGAAATAGCCGAACACGATGACGACGGGCAGCTGCAGGAAGCTCAGCGGCGTCAGCGCCGACACCTCGCCGAGCTTGAGCGCGCGCGTCCACAGCAGGTGCGCGATCGTGCCGAAGCCGCCGGCCAGAACGACCCAGAGCCAGATCCAGCCCTGCGGCCATTGCCAGACCGGCAGCGCGCCGGGCAGCGACAGCAGCACCCAGAGCCCGGTCGTGATCAGCACGATCGCGTCGGGGTGCTCGGTGCGCGAGAGGTATTTGATGCTGATCGCGACGGTGCCGCTCATGGCCGCGGCGAGCAGGGCGATCAGGCTGGCGCCGCTGAAGTCGGCCGCACCGGGACGCACGATCACGACGACGCCGATGAAGCCGAGCAATACCGCGGTCCAGCGTCGCAGCCGCACGACTTCACCGAGGAACATGACTGCGCCTATGGTCACGAACAGCGGCGTCGCATAGGACAGCGAGATGGCCTGGGCCAGCGGCAGATGCACGACCGCCCAGAAGCCGGCGAACATCGAGACGATGCCGATGCAGCAGCGCAGCACGTAGAAGCGCCATTTGTCCGTGCGCAGCAGGCCTGGTCCGTGGCGCAGCAGCAGCGGCAGCGCGAACACGAAGCCGAACAGGCTGCGGAAGAACGCGATCTCGAACGCATGCAACTGCTCGGACGCGAGACGGATGGTCACCGTCATGAAGCCGAACAGCACGGCACTGGCCGTCATCAGCAGCGCGGCCCTGATCAGCGTGGAGGAAGCGGCAGGCGCCGCTTCGGCTGTAGCGTTCACGGCAATACCGCGGTCAGACGAAGCGCCTAGCCTAGCGCCGGCCGCGGCAGTGGCGACAGGGCCAAAGGTGGGGGGCAGGCGAGGGCCAAGCGGCGCGGCGTCTCCGCAGCGGCGGCCGCGGCCGGGGTCGCGCGAATTTTCGCGGTTGCCGCGCGATGCGGGCCGGGCGGCGCGTCCGATCGGGAGGGAATCTCCCCTCGGTCGTGCGACGGAATCAGGTCTTGCGGCAGCCGCAGCGCGGTCCGTCTCGGTTACGATGCGGCTCGCCATCGGGATCATCGGGGGACGTCATGAAAACGCTATCGGTAGTGGGGGCCAGCAGTCTGTTCGCCATCGTCCTCGGCCTGTCGGCGGGCGCATCGGCGGGGCGCGGCGACGATGCAAAGGCGCAAGCGTCCGCCGCCGATCGGGTCGCGGCCGAGAACGCCTCAGCCGCCGAAGAAGAAGTCGAAGGCGACATGGAACCGGTGGACCCGGCCGAGCAGCGTCCGCAGAAGATGCCGCCGCCGCGGCCGTCCAGCCGCGCCGCCACGGCCGACACCTGGGTCGCGCTCGGACCGTCGCCGACCCAGTCGGCGCAGGTCGCGGTGCCGCCGGACAACGAAGTCACCGGCGCGATCCACGCGATCGCCGCGCATCCGAGCAATGCCAGCATCCTGTACATCGGCGCGGTCAACGGCGGCATCTGGAAGACCACCGACGCGACCGCGGCGCGGCCGACCTGGACGCCGCAGACCGACAACCTGCCGTCACAGTCGATCGGCGCGATCGCGTTCGATCCGACCGACGCGACCAACCAGACCCTGATTGCCGGCATCGGCCGCTTCAGCAACTTCGCCCAGCGCGGCGACGACGAGCTCGGCGTCTACCGCACGACCAACGGCGGCGCGAGCTGGACCCTGCACGGCGGCTCGACCCTGCTCGGCCAGAAGATCATCGCGGTCGCCGCGCGCGGCGCGACCCTGTTCGCGGCCTCGACGACCGGCGGCCTGTACCGCAGCACGAACACCGGCGCGAGCTTCGCGCTGGCCTCGGGCACCGGCGGCCTGCCGACCGGCGGCATCTTCGATCTCGTCGGCAATCGCGCCAACGTCAATCAGCTCTACGTCGCCGTGCGCGGCAGCGCGCCGAAGGTGCTGCGCAGCGACGACGGCGGCGCGACCTGGAACGACGTGACCGCCGGCATCGCGAACCTCAGCAGCGCGACCGGCGCGATACGCCTCGCGGTCGGCCCGTCCAACGTGGTGTACGCGGCCATCGTCAACAGCAACATCATTGCCGGCGTCGTGCGCTCGACCAATCTCGGCGCGACCTGGACCGCGATGGACGTGCCGGCCATCCATCCGGGTGCGCAGGGCAACGTCAACACCTCGATCGCGGCCGATCCGTCCAACGCCAACCTCGTCTATCTCGGCGGCGACCGCATCACCGCCAGTCCGTTCACCGGCAACACCGTGCGTGGCGATGCCTCGCTCGCCGCCGGCAGCCAGTTCGCGATCATCCACGGCAGCGGCGCCGGCGGCACCTCGCCGCATGCGGACAGCCGTGCGATGGCCTTCGACGCCAACGGCAACCTGCTCGAATCCGACGACGGCGGCATCTACCGGCGCAGCACGCCGGCCACGACCGGCACCTGGTCGTCGGTGATCGGCAATCTCGCGGTGACCGAAGTGCATGACCTGGACCATGACAAGGTCACCAACGTCATCATGATCGGCACGCAGGACAACGGCACGCACATGCAGCAGGCCGCGGCCAATCCGCGCTGGACCATGATCAACGGCGGCGACGGCGGCGACGCGGCCATCGACGACGACACGCTCGGCATTGCCGGCAGCTATCGCTACATCAGTTCGCAGAACAGCGGCGGCTTCCGTCGCGCGCAGTACAACGCGGCGAATGCCTTCGTCAGCAACCTGAGCCTGCCGACGATCGGCGATCCGCAGTTCGTCACGCCGCTGGAACTGAACGTGACGACGCCGACGCGCCTGCTGATCGGCGGCACGAACGCGATCTACGAGTCGACCAACATCACCACCGGAACACCGACCTTCACCTCGCTCGGCACGCCCGGCGCGAACCGCAACGCGATGGCCTACGGCGCGGCCGACAATCCCGATGCGGCCTATGTCGGCAAGAACGCCGCGGTATTCCGCCGCCAGGGGGCGTCCTTCGTCGCGACGACGGCCCTGCCGTCCGGCGCGGCCGCGGTCACCGACGTGGCGATGGACCCGAACAATTCGCAGCGCGTGTTCGCGATCGACGACAACCAGGTGTTCCGCTCGACCGACGGCGGTACGACCTGGCAGGACGTGACCGGCAATCTCGGCACGATCAGTGCGCAGGATTTCCGCACGATCGAGTACATCCCGAGCGCGTTCGGCGACGGCGTCGCCCTCGGCACGCGTTCGGGCGTCTACTACGCAGCGGTCAATTCCAGCAGCTGGAGCCTGCTCGGCAGCGGCCTGCCCGACGTGCTCGTGTTCGACCTGCGCTATATCGCGGCCTCCGGCCAGCTGATCGCCGGTACCCTGGGCCGCGGCGTCTGGCGGCTCAACGTCGTTACCGACCGCATCTTCGCGAACGGATTCCAGTAAGGCGCTCGCCCCGGTACGTCGCCGCCGGGTCCGCGGCGGCGAGCGGGCGCGAAGCATTCGATCGCTGCGAAGTCCGCCATGGACGGCGGCCGGACCTGCGATGGGAGAGCAGCCAGTCGCACCGGAGGTTTGCCGAGCCGACGTTCGCCGCCGCGGCTTTCGCCGGAAAATGATCCTCGCCGTTGCATTCCTGCGCGATACGAGGTGACCGGGCTCCAAGGGGGAATCCCGGCATTTTCTGGTCATTGCAAAGGAGCGTTAGCGATGATGTTCAAGTTCCGGCAAGCCTTTCTGTCGTTGGCCCTGGCCGCTGCGGCGCTAGGCGTCTCGACGGCCCATGCCACCTGTACGATTTACGCGGACGCCGATTTCAAGGGCGCAAGCGGGGTGGTCCAGCCCAACGATCTGCTGCGGTTCAACGCCGAAGGGACGCGGGATGTCACGCTCCTGCTTCGCAAGGTCAGGACGTTCCGCGATCCGTCCTGGTTCGAGCAGGTGTCGTCCGTGCAGGTGAGCGAGAAGTGCGAGGCCATTTTCTGGAACAAGAAGGGTTCGCACGACCGGTTCCGCACCACGGCGCAGCTTCCGCCCGAGTACGACAATCCTGCCCTGGGCGTGCACTGCGAATGCAAATAAGCGCGGCCTGAGCCCGCAGCGAGCAGGAATCCGCCGCCATCTCCCGCCGTCGCGGGGATGGCGGCGGCCGGCGTTCCCGCTCGGGCCGGGCGGTCCTAAGGCGACTCCGGCAGCAGGCGCCGAAATGCCGAATCGGCCGGATAGGCGCTTTCGAGCCGTGTGCGGAATTCGCGTTCGAGCGCCTGCGCCTGCTGGGTGTCGCCCGCAGCGCGCAGCGCGCGTGCATAAGCCAGGGCGTAGCGCGCGGTACGCGGATGCCGCGCGCCGCGGTCGCTCCGGGTGAGCTCGTAGGCCGATTGCTCCTGTTTCAGCGCAGCGGTGAAGTCGCCGCGTGCGCGCAGGACCGCCGCGCGTACGGTGGCGGCGCGTGCATGCAGTTCCGCTTCCACGCGATTGCCGACGGCATCGACCTGATCCAGGAGCGCCGCCGCCTGCGCGTGTTCGCCGTGATCTGCCAGCCAATGCGCCAGCGGCAGACGCGCATAGGCCAGGTCGAGCGAGTCCGCATCGGCTGAGCTGCGGGTGGCGATGACCGAATCCAGCAGCGAGCGCGCCTCCGTGTCGGCACGGCCGGTCTCCATCAACGCCATGGCCAATGCCACACGAAACACCTGCAGGCGGTCGTTGTCGCGGCCGTCGACGGCGTCCTCGTGGATCTCCAGCGCCTCGCGCAGCAGTTTCGCTGCGGCATCGAACTCGCCGAGCGCATATCGCAGCCAGCCTGCATTGAATACGGCCAGCGCGTACTGGGTGCTCTGCGCGCCGTTGCGGCGCAGGATCACCGGAGTTCCCGCAGCCAACGCCGCCGCCGCCTCGTCGAACAGGCCGTGTTCGGCGAGTTTCTCGCTGAAGAAGACGAGGTCCATCGCCAGTGCTGTGCTGTCCTCGCCGAAGAGTTCCCGCGTCAGTGCGATGCGTTCGCGCAGGACTGCCAGCCCCCGCTCGGAATTCCCGCTGTAGAGCAGCGTGACGCCGAATTGCTTGAGGGTCACCCGGTAATCGTCACTGTGCTTCGCGCCGGCGTCGGCGTACAGCGCCAGCGCCCGCTCGCAGAAGCGCAGTGCCCGCGCGTACTCGCCGCTGTTGGAGGCGATGGCGCAAAGATCGAACAGGCTCTGGGCAATCGCCAGCGGGCTGGCGCCGCCGGCCTCACGCAGTGCCAGCGCCTGCTGTGCAGCACCGTCGGCCCGACTCTGCTTTCCGCCGGCTGCCAGCGCCTGCGCCAGCGTTCCATAGGCGTCGGCGAGCACGAGGCTGTCGCCGGCCGCATGCCCGGTGATGAGATCGAAGGCCCGTTGTGCGGCCCGCTCGGCTTCATCGGTGGAGCCGCGTACGGCAAGAACGCCGATCGCCTTCGCCCGCAGGCTGCGCGCAGCCGCAAGGGGATCGGCCACCGACGGATCGAGGTACAGCTGCGCGGCCGTCTCGAGCAGCGGTGCGCCGGCCGTGCCTTCGTTGATGCCGCGGTAGGCATTGCCCAGCGCTTCGAGCAGGCGCGCACGCATGCGCGGCTGCCCGGCGAGTTCCTCGTCCACGCGGTCGCGGCCGCGGTCGAGCACTTCGCGGGCGCTGAAATCGTGCCGCCCGGCGCGAGTGGGATCGGACAAGGTGAAGGCTGAAATCAGGAACGACGTGGTGCGCTCGGCCAGCTGGGCCTGCAGCCGCGCCTCGCGCTCGGCCTGCACGGTGCGCCAAGTGAATCCGGCAACGATGGCGAGCAGTGCCGCGCCGGCGGCCAGCGGCCAGCGGTTGCGCTGCACGAAACGCTGCATGGGGTAGATCCGTTGCCCGCGTCTGGCCTGAACCGGGCGCGCGGCGAGAAAGCATTCCAGGTCCTGCGCGAATTCGCGCAGCGAGGCATAGCGCTGTACGGGCTCGCGCCGCAGGGCCTTCAGCACGATCGCGTCGATGTCTGCCGGAATGCGGTACGGTCGGAGGCGTTCTGCGACGGCCGCGGCGATGCGCGGACTTTGCCGGCTCGGCGGCAGGACGCTGCCGGACAGGATCGCGTTGGCGAGCGCATGGCCCGCGGCGCCGGGTTCGAACGGGCGCACGCCGGCGACGAGTTCGTACAGCACGACGCCGAGCGACCACACATCGGTCGCGGTACCCAGCAGCGCCCCCTCGATCTGCTCGGGACTGGCGTAGGCGAGCGTCATCGCCCGGGGCGCCTGCGTGACCGTAGTGTCGGCGCCGACGAGGCGCGCAATGCCGAAATCGAGCAGTTTGGGCTCTCCCGCCGCATCGACCAGAATGTTGGCGGGCTTCAGGTCGCGATGGATGATCAGGCGTTCGTGCGCGTAGGACACCGCCGCGCAGATCTTCAGGAACAGGCTGATGCGCGCGCGCAGATCGAGTCCGCGCGCGTCGCACCAGTGGTCGAGGCGCTCGCCCTCGACATACTCCATTGCCAGAAACGGATCGCCGTCGGCATCCGTGCCGGCATCGACGAGGCGCGCGATATTGGGATGGCTGAGCGTGGCCAGGATGCGCTGTTCGTCCCGGAAGCGGGTTTGCTGCGCCACCGAGTCCGCGCGCAAGCGTTTCAGTGCGACGCGCTGGCGAACGCCGCCGACCTGCCGCTCGGCCAGCCAGACCACGCCCATGCCGCCTTCGCCAAGGGGTTCGATCAGGCGATAGCGGCCCGGCGCGGCGGCGTCGACATGCAGATTCGCCGAAAGTTCGACGGCTACCGCCGCGATGGCGGGTGGGATTTCGTCGGGCGAGGTATCCGTGGCCGCTGCAATGAGCCATTCCACCTCGCGCCGCAGCTGTGCGTCATCGCCGCATAGTTGTTCGAGACCGGCGTTGCGTGTTTCAGGCGGAAGATCCAGCAGCGCATGGACGATCGACTGTGCGTGTCCGTAAAGCGCGCCGGACGCATCCTCAGGCATCGGCCAGCTCGCGCTGCAGCCATGCGCGCGCCATGCGCCAGTCGCGTACGACGGTCGGTCTCGCGACATCGAGAAGGTCGGCGATTTCGTCGAGTTCCAGGCCGGCGAAAAACTTGAGATCGACGACGCGTGCCTGGCGCGGGCTGATCCGGGCGAGGCGCCTGAGCGCATCGTCCAGACCGATCAGGTCTGCTTCGGCTTCCGGCAGATCTATTTCCTCGATCATGACGCGCACGTCCGAGGTCGGTCGTTTGGCCGCCGTGCGGCGGCGCGCGTGATCGACCAGCACGCGCCGCATCATCTGTGCGGCGACGCCGAGGAGTTGCGCGCGATTGGACGCATCGAAACTGTGTTGCCCGATCACGCGCAGGCAGGCTTCGTTGACCAGCGCGGTGGTCTGCAGCGTATGGTCGTCGCGTTCGGCGCGCATGGCCCCCGCAGCCAGCGCCTTGAGCTCCGCGTACAGCAGCGGTGACAGCCGTTCGCCGGAACTCGCCGGTGCGAGCGCATCGCAGGCATCGTCGGCGTCTGGATCTGAAGGAAGTGGCATGCGGCGGGCGGCGCGTGGCGATGCGCCCAGGATAACAACAAACCATACAGTCCAAGCAGCGAGGGAATTTCCGCTTGCGGTGCGTCGATGAGTGGCCTGCTGTCCGCGCAGACTCACGGCGCGCACCGACCGACAATCGGGTTCCGATCGTGCGCCGCGAACTCGCAGGTTTGGGGCGGAAAACGTGGATGTGCAAGCCGGGCTGGAGGTTCTGCGCTCGTGGGGCGGCTGCGTGATCGGGTCGGAGCGGGCGCGTTCGACTCCGGCCGGTTGGACGTTCAGGGCGGACTTGCGTGAGCGATGTCCGGCATCTGTGTCGGCAATCGTCAGGGAAGGAGCGGAAAAACGGGGAGCCGTCGCCGGCTCCCCGTTTCATTTCGGCCGATGCCGCCGGTGGCTTTATTGCAATCCGTCCCTGATCGACTGTGCCAGCGACCCCTGCGCATCGTCGCCGCTGAATTCCCAGAAGAACGCGCCGCCGAGGTTCTGGTTCTTGACGTACTGCATCTTCTCGAAGATCAGCGCCGGATCGTCGTAGCTCCAGAACTGGTTGCCGCTGAGCAGCCAGTGCGCGCGGGCGGTCGCATCGGTGTAGTGGCTGCCGGACTTGGTCTTGAGCACCTTGTAGTCCTCGATGCCGGCCTCGTACGTGCCCGGCGCCGCGCTGCCGCTCTGGTACAGGCCGTTGTTGGCCGAGGACACATTGGTCCAGCCGCGACCGTAGAAGCCGATGCCGAGATTGAGCTTGGCCGCCGGCACGCCGCGGCTGCGGAAGGCCTGGATCGCGTCGTTGGAGTTGTACGAACGCTGGTCGCCCGTGGACGGGTCGGCCGGCGAGCCGTACAGCGCCGAGTGATGGTTCGTCTGCGGGTCCCAGGCGCCGTGGAAGTCGTAGGTCATCACGTTGATGAAATCGAGGTACTGGTGATAGCTGGCCGGATCGGTCACGCGGATCTTGTCCACGCCGGCGCCGGCGGCGATCGTCAGCAGCAGGCCCGGACGTACGGCGTCGAGCTGGCGGCGGAACTCGGCCAGCAGCGCGGTGAAGTTCGCGTTGTCCTCGGCCGAGCCGCAGGACAGGCCGCAGGCGACCGGGTATTCCCAGTCCAGATCAATGCCGTCGAACACGCCGGCCGCCGCGCCCGCGCCGCCGGCGCCGTCGGTGACCGGCAGGTTGCCGCGGATGTACGCGTCGATGCACGAAGCCACGAAAGCCTGGCGGTTTTCCGGCCGCGCCGCGCTGGAGAAGCCGCGCGACCAGGTCCAGCCGCCGAGCGAGATCAGCACCTTGAGGTTCGGGTACTTGGCCTTGAGCTGCTTGAGCTGGTTCCAGTTGCCGCGCAGCGGCTGGTCCCAGGTGTCGGCTGCGCCGCTGACGCTCTCGGCCGCGCTGAACGCCTTGGTGTAGTCGGCGAACGCGTCGCCGCCGGCGCCGGTGTTCGGGTCCGACGGAATCGTCAGGCCGACTTCGCAGCGGTTGTTGCGCACGTTGCCGAAGGCATAGTTGATGTGGGTCAGCTTGGCTGCGCTGTTGCTCGTGTCGATGTTCTTGACGCGATAGCCGCGGCCGTAGATGCCCCACTGCACGAAGTAGCCGAGCACGGTCTTTGCGCCGCCGACGATGATCGGCTTCGTGCGTGCGCTGAGCGCCGCGCTCTGCGCCGAAGCGCCGGCTTCGCTGACCGCGGCCACGGTGAAGCTGTAGGCCGTGTCCGGATTCAGGCCGCTATTGGTGAAGCTGTTCGTCGTCACCTCGCCCTGCTGCGCGCCGCCGCGGAACACGCGGTACTTGACCGTACAGTTCGGCCCGGCGGCCACACTGCCCCAGCTCAGGCTGATGCTGTTGCTGGTCTGGCTCGGTGAAGCAAGACCGGCCGGCACCGACGGTACCGTCGTGCAGGTGCCGCCGCTGGAGTTGGTCGTCACGCTGAGAGCGGCAGATTGGGCCGAGGCGTTGCTGGCCGCGTCGCGCGCCCGCACGCTGTAGCTGTACGTCGTGCTCGCCGCGAGACCGTTGTCGGTATACGTCGTCGTGGCCGGGCTCGCGATCAGCGCGCCGCCGCGGTAGACGTCATAGCCGGCCACGCCGCTGCCGCCGGCGTTGTCGGTGGAGGCCGACCAGGTCAGGGTAACGGAGGAACTGGTCTTCGACGGCGCGGCGAGATTGGCCGGCACGCTGGGCGCCGTCGTGTCGCCGCCGCCGGTGCCGCAGGCGCCGAGGTCGCTGTACCAGCCGCAGCTCGGGCAGTGGGTCGGCGGCGCATTCCAGATCGGCACGTTGGCCTGGTACAGATGGTCCTGATAGACGAGCTTGTCGCCGGGGTTGTAGATCGTCGACGGATTCCAGGCGGCGACGCCGGAACAGTTGGCGGCCTGGACCGAAGCCGTCCATGACAAGGTGGAAAGTGCAACAACGAGCAGATGGGTAAAAGCCGATCGGAAGCGCATGTCCTTGACTCCGTTGCGAGTGAGTGCGGAGAGCGAAACCGGGGAGCGGCGAGTCTGCGTTGACGGACGGCGACGGTCTGCGCGCGTGCCGGCGGCTTCAGGGGCCGCGGCGCGGCGACGATTCCGCGGAATCGCCGCAATGGCAGAACCGCCATCGCCGCCGGACGGGCGTCCGGACGCAACGGCAGCGACGACATGCCCTCCCCGGACATATCGACTGGGGCGAGGACCGTTGCCGCATCCGTGTCCACGGTCCGTGCCCCCGCACGGCCGCCTGGGAACCGGTTCCCGGCCGGTTCCGTCGCTCGCCGCGGCATACCGCGGTCGGCGATTCCTTCCCTGGTGCGCGCTGCCGCAGGGCAGGGCGCCGGATGCGCGGTCTTCGCCGCCGCGTCGGGAGTGATCCCGGCCGGCAGCCCTGCCGGCGATGCGCCGCGTCTTTCGCGGCGACTTCCGTGTCGACGGCTTCTCGCCGTCGGCCCGACGCGGGACGTACAGTGCGCGTGATTGACAACGTTGTCAACAAATGCACGAACGGGACTTGCGGGGCGTTTCACAGAACCGGAAATATGTTGCGTTGCGGAAAAAGGCGGAGCCTGGAACCGGTGCGGATCTCGACCGGGAATGGCGCCGGCGAGCGGCTTTTGCCGCCTTGCATGACGAAAAGAGCGAGGAGCAGCGCCCGGCGGTGGTCCACGACGCCGGTCAGGAATGCGAAACAGCTGCCTGACCGGAAAATGACAACGTAAGTCGTCGTATGCCGGAAAGCGCTCCGTCCAGGCGCCGTTCGCGCGGTGCGTCGGTGGCGGCCGCAGGTTGCGGCGAGCCGTAGGCGAACCGCAACCTCGAGGCCCATGCCGCGCCGAGAACCCGCATCGCCGCGAACCGGTACGACCGCGTTCACGCAGTGTGTTGAAAACGGCGAGGTTCGTTCAATCCGATCGCCCGCCTGCCCGAGATCGCGCGCCGATCCGGCGTATTCCCGTCCGGGGCCCCGATGTTGCGGTTCGCCGTGGCCACCGCAAGCGGCGTCTGTGCGTCGAAAGCGAATGCGGACAGGTTGCGGTGAGACGCAGGCGAACCGCAACGTCGAGGACCTCGTCCCGCAAGCAACCCGCGCCGCCGCGAATCGGCGGCGGCCGCATTCGTGCTACGCGCGGTCCAGCAGCCACTGCGCGGCGCCGCGGCCGGCGATCAGGCCGCTGGCCATGCTCGCGGTCAGCAGGTAGCCGCCGGTCGGCGCTTCCCAGTCGAGCATTTCGCCAGCGCAGAACACGCCGGGCAGGGCGCGTAGCATGAGTTGCGCGGTCAGGGCTTCCAGGCGGACGCCGCCGGCGCTGCTGATCGCTTCGGCGACCGGGCGTGCGCGGCGCAGGCGCAGCGGCAGCGATTTGATCGTGCCGGCGACCTGTGCGGCATCGGCGAGCGAAGTCTTGTCCAGCACCTCGTAGACCAGCCCGGCGCGGACGCCGTCGAGGCCGGCCTGGCGGCGCAGGTGTTCGCCGAACGAACGCTTGCCGCGCGGCTTCGCGAGCGCGCGCTGCAGTTCGTCCAGCGCGGTCGCCGGTGCAAGATCGAGCCGGATCACGGCCTCGCCGTCGCGCGCGATGGTCTCGCGCAGATCGGCCGAAGCCGCATAGATCAGACTGCCTTCGACGCCGCCGGCAGTGATGACGAACTCGCCCTGGCGCGTTTCCTCGCGGCCGTCACGGCGCTGCCACTGCAGGCAGACCGGCTTGACCGGCGCGCCGGCGTGGCGCTGGGCGAAATGCGCCGACCAGTCCACGTCGAAGCCGCAGTTGGCCGGCTGCAGCGGCGCTATGCCGATACCGCGCGCGGCCAGTGGCGCGACCCAGGCGCCGTCGGAGCCGAGCACCGGCCAGCTCGCGCCGCCGAGCGCGAGCACACAAGCGGTGGCGGCGATGCGCTGTGCGGCGCCGTCTCGGTCTTCGAAACGCAGGTCGCCCTGCGCATCCCAGCCGACGAAGCGCCGGTTCACGTGGAAATGCACGCCCTGTTCGCGCAGGCGGCGCACCCAGCCGCGCAGCAGCGGCGCGGCCTTGAGGTCCTGGGGGAATACGCGACCGGAGCTGCCGACGAAGGTCTCCACGCCGAGGCCGCGCGCCCAGGCGCGCAGCGCGTCGGCGTCGAAGACCTCTAGCCAGTCGCGCACGGCATCGGCACGTTCGCCGAAGCGCGCGACGAAAGCCGCGAACGGTTCGGAATGGGTCAGGTTCAGGCCACCCTTGCCGGCGATCAGGAGCTTGCGGCCGACCGAGCCCATCGCGTCATACACCGCGACGGCGACGCCGGCGGCGCGCGCGGCCTCGGCGGCCATGAGTCCGGCCGGACCTCCACCGACGACGATCAGAGTTGGCGCAGCGGGATCGGCAGGCATGGCGGCAGCGGCGTAGCGGGCGCGCATGATACGCGAGGCGGCCGTCACGCGCGGTGCGGCGTTTGGCTAGCATAGGCGTCTTTGTCCGGAAGCCGTCCATGCGCCGCCCATTCCCCGTTGCCGCCGCCCTGTTGTCCGTCGTTGCGTTGCTGGCCGGTTG
The DNA here is from genome assembly GCA_001725155.1 of Lysobacteraceae bacterium SCN 69-320. Lineage (GTDB taxonomy): Bacteria > Pseudomonadota > Gammaproteobacteria > Xanthomonadales > Rhodanobacteraceae > Tahibacter. Next base: position 58,335 of record MEFP01000010.1, read on the forward strand.
CGATCGGCCGTCGGTGCCGCCGGCGGTTGCTGTGCCCGCCGCATCGACCGTGCCGGCCAAGATCGTGCCCGGCGTGCGCGTCCGCCCGATGGCCTTGCCCGAGTCGCTGGCCAATGCCGCGACAGTGCCCGTGGCGGGTACGGCGGTGGAAAAGGGCAGGGCGCCATCGGCGGAGCTGGACGCGTTGCGCGAACGCCTGCAGGCGCTCGGCTTCGCGCCGCTGAGCGTGGACTGGTCGCAGCTGGAGGCCGGCGAGAAGCGGCCCGAATCGCTGCTGCGCGCGGCCGGCCTGCTGGTCTGGTTCGATGTGGAAACCGGCGCGTTTCCGAACGAGCACGACGCGCTGCTGCGCGAACTCGGCACGGCGGCAGCCGGTGATCTGGCCGGTGTCGTGTTCGAGGAGATTGCACCCGAGCCGGACACGGGTGGCGGCCGCTACCGCCTCAACGCCTATGCCGACGGCAAGCGCTGGAGCGTCGATGCGCAGGACTACGGCGACTGGTACGACGTCGACGCCGTGCTGCGTCTGGCCAATGCGCTGCTGCGCGATCGCGGCAGTGAACGGCGCATGCTGCTGCTGGCTACCGAGGATCAGACGGCCGAAGTCGTCGTCGCGCCGCGCGCGGCGCTGGCCGCCGCGTTGCGCGAAGGCCTGCTCGAAGCCGGCGACGACGAGCAGGCGCGTGAGCTCGGTCGTGCGGCCGAGGAGGTCGTGCGTGCTTCGGTGACGAAGCCGGCTGCCTCTGCGGAGACTCCATCGACGGCTACGGCGCCGGCCGCGACGGCGGCGAATGAGGCGGCTGCAGCGAAGAATGCGGCTCCGGCGCGGGACGCCGCTCCGGGCGAAGCCCACTGAAACGAAAGCGCCGGCCATTGCGGCCGGCGCCGTGTGTTTGGCGTGAGTCGATGATCGGTTCTCGCATCGACGCAGGGCGAGCGGCGCCCCTGCCTGGCCTTGCGCATGGACTGCGCCGATCCGGCGCCGGCCAATGCGGCCGGCACCGGGGTCTTTCGTCACCCGCCAGACATCAGTATTCCGCGCTGATGCTGACGCCGCTGAAGGCCGAGGTCGCGAGCAGGCTCACGTAGTAGTAGCCCGCCGGCGGATTGGCGATCGTCAAGGTCTCGCCGTTGCCGGCGTTGATCGAACGCTGCTGGTAGTTCGCGCTCGTCGCCCAGCTGCTCGCGCTCGCATACAGGTCGGCGTTGCCGCTGCCGCCGCTGGTGCGGATGCGCAGCTGGCTCGTGCCGGCCGGAATCTGCAGATAGAAATAGGCGTAGTTGCCCGCGTTCGCCGTGACGTTGCTGCGCTGGCAGTTCCTGCCGAGTTCGCGCGCGTCTGCGGCGCTGCATTCCGGCAGGCCGGCCGGCGGCGGCGTGAAGCTCGCGACCAGGCTGGCGCCGGAGAATGCCGCATAGCCGTTGAGCATCACGTGATAGCGGCCCGCCTGCGGTGCGGCGATCGTGCAGGTCTCGGCGTTGCCGCTCAGGTACGGTCGGCAGTCGTAGGCGCTGGTCGTCGGCGCGCTGGCGTAGCGCAGATACAGATCCGCATCGCCGCTGCCGCCGCTGAGGCTGACCTTCAGGTTCGTCGCGCCGGCCGGCACGTCGATCGTGAAATACAGCTTGCCGTTCTGCGCGGCGGCGAGGCCGGTGCGCGCGACACCGTTCTGCAGCTCGGTGCCGCCGCCGCCCGGCGCGGTCACGCTGACCGTGCGCGTCGTGCTCTGGCTCGCGCCGCGGTCGTCGGTCACGCTCAGGGTCACGGCATAGCTGCCGCCGGCCGCATAGGTCTTGCCCGGATTCGTCGCGGTCGAGGTCGTGCCGTCGCCGAAGTTCCAGCTGCGCGCGGCGATGCTGCCGTCGCTGTCGCTGGAGCCGTCGGTGAAGCTCACGGCCAGGCCGTTGGCGACGAAGCTGAAGCTCGCCGTCGGCGGCTGGTTCGCGCTGCCGCCGCAACCGCTGCCGGACGGATTGGCGACGCAGGCGAGGAAGCTGCGGAATTCGCTGTCGTAGCGCGTGCCGATGCCGTTCATGAAGGTCGCGTAGCCGGTGTAGTTGCCCGGGCGGAAGTAGCCGAGGATGCTGGCCACGTCGCCGCGATGCTTCTCGAACAGGAAGCGCACGGCCAGATAGCCCCAGCGATACACGCGTGTGGTGCCGCTGTTGTAGTCGTTCTGGAAGATCGTGCTCAGGGCGTAGGTGCCGGCGGCGGCTTCGCTGGTCGCCGCGGTGTAGGCCAGGTTGCGGTAGCTGTAGGACACGTACTCGGCGAAGCCTTCGACCCACCAGACGGTCTTCTGCGCCATCGCGGCGGAGAAGTCGCCGTACATGTCGTAGCGGCCGTCGAGGTAGTGCACGTATTCGTGGGTCAGGTTCCAGATCTCGAAGGTCGGGCGCACCCACTCGGCCTCGTAGGCGATGAAGCGCGCCTGGTTGCCGGCGGCGGCCGGGTTGCCTTCGAGGTACATGCCGCCGTTGTTGGTGTCGATGCCGAACAGCGCGCCGGCGTAGGTGCCGTAGTCGTCGCTGCTGTCGAACACGACCATCTCCAGCGCGGCGTTGTTGTCGTTGGCGACCGGCACGCCGTTGCTGGCGACCTGGGTATGGAAGAAATTGTCGAGACCGGCCACCGTGGTGCAGGCGCTGTTGATCTCGGCCTGGGTCATGGACTGGGCGCGCAGGCGCAGGGTCGGGCTGCACTGGTAGCTGATCGGCAGAACGTTGCTGGACAGCCGCTGCTGGAAGTCGCAGAGGCCGTAGTAGCTGCAGTTGGCCTTGTCGTAGTAGTCGACCATCTCGCCGAGACCGACCCACAGCGGCGCGGTCACGCCGGTCACGGCGCTGCGATCGAGCAGGGCCTTGGCACGCGAGCGCGCCAGGGACTGCAGATTGCCGGTGTACTGCAGGAAGCGGCCGAGTTCACGGCCGGCATTCGCCACCAGATAGCTGTCGTCCTGGCCGAGGCGTGCGAAATGCGTGTTGGCGAAGTTGTACAAAGTGTCGACGATGGAGGTGTCGGACTGCACCAGACTCGCGAATGTCGCGTCGTAGTGGCCGCGGAAAAGCACCGTGAACGCGTTGTTGGTCGCCGACTTCATCCAGAAATACGGCGCATACGTCGCCGGCACGTAGTTGCCGAGTACGCGCTTGACCACATACAGATAACGCGCGTTCTCGCCAGCGCTGTCGAGCAGGGTCACGTACTCGGCGAGCACTTCGCCGTGGACGTCGTCGACGCGGTTGAAGTTGGCGTTGGCCGCGAACGCGTCCAGCGCCGGGCGTATCGCATTGCGCAGGTTCGTGCCGTAGCTGCCGATCGTGGCCGAGTCGTAGTACTGCACGTAGTAGCCGGCGCGCAGGAACAGGATCAGCTGCAACGCGCGGCCGCCGTTGGTGCCGTCATAGCTCGCCGCGACGCTCTGCAGGCCGTTGGCGATACTGACCATCTGCGCTTCGCGGAACGTGTTGGCTGCGGTACTGCCGCCCAGGCTGAACAGGCTGTTGATGCACTCGCTGTCCGCAGCCTTGACCGCGTTGACGAGCGCGCTGCCGCTCAGACTGGCGAACTGCGCGCTGTCGCAGGCGGCCTTCAGTCCGGACGGGCTCGACGGGCGTGCGGGCTGGACGGTCTGCAGCGGCGGCAGGTCGTAGTCGGAACGATGTGCGGCCGACAGCGCCGGCGACGGCGGCCGTTGCGCCGTGTCGAGATACTGCTCGCGATGCGCGTGCTCGGTGTTGACGACGGCTTCGGCCGCGGCGGATTTGCTGCCGAACTGCGGTTTCGCCGCGGGCGCGGCATCGGCCGGATGCAGGCCGGCGCCGAACAGCAAGGTCGCGGCCAGGGCGATGGATCGGTAACGCGTGGTGCGGAACATGACTACCCTCCCGAATGATGGATTCCCCCGAGCTCCGGAGCGGCTCGTTGCGGCCTTGGTCCGGAGCGGCGGCAAATCTAGGAGGCGCGGTCGTCGCCGTATTGTCATATCCGCGGACAAAACCGTCCGGATGTGAACAAAAAATAATTAGATAAAAATAATAAAAATACACACAAAAAGAAGCGCCCTGCGCGGTGGCGCGCAAGGCCGGAATGCCGGTGTGCGGATGCGGCCGGTTCGCCGGTGCCGCAGTCGCGGCGGCCGTCACGAAACCGTCTTCTCATACCGAAATCCACGCGCGATGCGCCGATTACGGCATGACAGCCGCCCGGCGCCGCGCGAAAGTCGCGGCGCCGGCTGCATTGGACGTCATAACGACCCATCGCGCCGCCGCCGAATCGGACCCGGACGCCGCCACTTGGCGTTCCGAGCCCGCCGGCGCTCGCGGCACATTGCCGGTGCCGCGGTTTCTGGCCGGACCTGCAGATGTCCGGCAGAGTCGGGGGACTCGCAGAGAGGGAGCGGTGCAGCGGAGGCTGGCCGTCGATCGTGGAGACGCGCAGTGCAGGCCGGAGTGCCGCGCTGCCGCCATTTGCCAGGTCGCAGAGCCGCCGCCATGCACGCCATCGACGCCAAGGATCGCCAGCTGCTCGAACTGCTGTACCGCAACGCCCGCCTGCCGCTGAAGACCATCGCCGCGCGCGTCGGTCTCGCGCGCAGTTCGGTGCGCGAACGCGTCGCCCGGCTCGAGAGCAGCGGCGTGATCCGCGGCTATCGCGCCGAGGTGGCCTGGCCGCAGACGCCCGAATCGGTGCAGGCGTATTTCCAGGTGCGCCTGCGCCAGACGCCGGCCGCCGCCCTCGTGCGCCGTCTGCGCGACCGGCCCGAGTTCGAGCGCTGCTGCTCGATCGGCGGCGAGGTCGATCTGGTGCTCAGCGCCAGCGTGGACTCGCTGGCCGCGCTGAACGGCCTGCGCGACTGGCTGGCCGTGCAGGCCGAGGTCGCGTCGGTATCGACGTCGGTCGTGCTCAGCGAAGACTTCCGCCGCTGAGCCTTCGCCGCTGAACCTTCGCCGATGCGGCGCGCGCCGGTACGTCGCCAGTGCCGGCAGACACATCGTCGCCTGATAGCTTTTGTCGCAAATTTGCGATTGTGTTAGCGTGGCGCTGCGTCAGGGGCAGCGCGTCCACGCGGGCTGCCAGGTCCGCTTTCCAGGGCTCCAAGGGGAAAATCCGATGAAGGCTGACGGTGCGTTCGGAGCGCGGCACGATGCTGCGCGAATCAGACAGTCCAAGGCGCGCCGGGTCTTGCCGGCATTGCTGTTCGCAGCAGCCGGTGCAGCCACGGCGGCCGAACGCATCGACGCGCCGCCGGTCGCCGCGCAGATTCGCCGCGGCGCCGAGCTCGTGCGCAAAACGGCGGCAGAGCTGGCGACGACGCCGGCCAATCCGTGCCAGCGGCCGCTCGGTTCGCACGAGGTCTGCATTCCGCTGGACATCGAGTTCACCGACTCGACGATCTTCAACCCGGCCACCGGCCAGGACGACCGCGTCCATCTGCGTTCCTACCGCAGTCCCGGCACCGATCCGAAAATTCCGTTCGTCGCGCCGCTGATCGAGATTGCGCCCGGCCAGACCGTGCGCATTCCGCTGCACAACAAGCTGCCGGCCGAGCCGGACTGCGCCAAGGGCATCCCGAGCATCAACGTGCCGCACTGCTTCAACTCGACCAACCTGCATTCCCATGGCCTGTGGGTCAGCCCGGCCGGCAACAGCGACAACGTGCTGATCGCGCTGCTGCCGGGCGTGCAGTTCGAATACGAATACAACATCCCGCCGGATCATCCTTCGGGTACGTTCTGGTACCACCCGCACATGCACGGTTCGACCGCGCTGCAGGTCGCCAGCGGCATGGCCGGCACCCTGATCGTGCGCGGCAACCGCAAGCCCAGCGACCGGCAGACCGGCGACATCGACACCCTGCTGTTCGAGCCCGGCGGCGTGCGCGTGACCGAACGCGTGGTGCAGTTGCAGCAGGTCCAGTACGCCTGCCGCGACAAGAACGGCAACATCAAGAAGAAGACCGTACGCAAGGACGGCAAGGACGTCGTCGTCGCCTGGGTCTGCGACAAGGACGAAGAGGGCAAGCCCGACGTCGGCAAGGTCGACAAGTACGACCAGTTCGGCCAGACCACCTGGACCGAATCGGGCCGCTATACCAGCGTCAACGGCCAGGTGCTGCCGACCTTCGCCAACGCGCGCGCCGGTGCGCTGGAGCGCTGGCGCGTCGTGCATGCGGGCGTGCGCAACAGCGTGAACCTGCAGTTCCGCAAGATGAAGCATGGCGCCAGGGCCTTCGACCGCCTGAAGGTCGCCGAACAGCAGTCGTGGATCGACGCGAACTGCACCGGAGAGCTGCTGCCGCAGTGGGAGATCGCCAGCGACGGCCTGACCCATTCCAAGGCCATACGCAAGACCGGCAACGTGCTCCAGCCGGGCTATCGCAGCGACGTGCTCGTGGTATTTCCGGATGCGGGGGATTACTGCGTCATCGACGGCGACGCCAAGCCCGACGACAGCGTGAGCTGGACGGCCGAGAGCCGCCAGCTGCTCGGCAAGGTCAGCGTCGGCGCCGGCGAGAACGTCAGCGGCGACGTCGAGCCGTATCTGGTCAAGGCCCTGTCGGCCATGGCCGACGCGACGCAGGAACCGGCCATGGCCGGCAAGATCAAGGCCGGCCTCGCCGATGGTCTGCGCCTCGACGCGTTCGTGCCGCATGCGGACGTCAGCGAGTCCGAGCTGACACAACCGGGCCAGGAAATGGAATTCAGCATCGTTTCGGTGGAAGTGCCCGATCCGGCCGATCCGGACAAGAAGACCAAGCGCACCGAATTCCGCGTCGACGAGCATGCCTACGATCCGAAGATGGCCCGCACCCTGGTACTCGGCCGCAGCGAGGAATGGAAGCTGACCTCGGCCACCGGCGACCATCCGTTCCACATCCACGTGAATCCGTTCCAGATCGACCGCATCATCGACACCAGGAACGGCAATCGCGACGTCAGCGTGCCTGGCAGCGGCGACAGCTCCTACGACGGCCTCAAGGGCACCTGGAAAGACACCTTGTGGATCAAGCAGGGCTTCGAGATCTACGTACGCACGCGCTATGAACGCTATATCGGCGAGTACGTGCTGCACTGTCACATCCTCGACCACGAGGACCAGGGCATGATGCAGAACGTCAAGGTCGTGCTGCCCGACGGCAAGGGCGGCGGCGTCTACGGACATCATTGAGGAAGGCCGGGAATCGGGAGCGGGGAGACGGGAATCGTTCGTGCCGAACGCGAATCCCGTTTCCCCTCGCTTCGATCCGACGAGGCGATCAGTACGGCACGAATGAATCAGCGCGGTACCCCGGCGTCCCGCACGGCAATCCTGCCCCCAGCCAAACCCTTCCGGCCCGTGGGGCGTTCAACTCCCGACTCCCCCTGATTCCCAAAAAGGAGAGCGACATTCGTCGCTCTCCTTTTTTCATTTTTACCGCGAAGCCACCACCTTCTGCACGATGACTTCGACACGGCGGTTCTGCAGCCGGCCGCCGCTGCTGGCGTTGTCGGCGACCGGGAAGTCCGGGCCCATGCCGCGCACGGTGATGCGTGCAGGATTCACGCCGCGGCCGATCAGATACGACTGCACCGACTGCGCGCGATGCAGCGACAGGTCGAGATTGAAGCTGCGCGAACCGGTGGAATCGGTATGGCCCTCGATCGCGACCTGGCTGCGGTCGTCGCTGCGCAGGGCTTCGGCGAGCTGGTCGAGGCTGCGCGTGGCGCCGGGCTTGAGTTCGGCGCGGCCGGTTTCGAACAGCACGTCGCCCAAGGTCACGACCATGCCGCGTTCGGTCTCGCGCGCCTGCAGCTCGGCGAGCTGGGCGCGCGCGGCGTCGGCGTCCAGCCGCGCCTGCTCGGCGGCCAGACGCTGCTGCTCGGCGTCCATCTGCGCGTCGTGCGCGGCGGCGGCCGCGGCGCTGGCGTCGGCGCGGGCGATCGCGAGGTCGCGCGTGCGCGCCTCGGCGAGCAACCGTTCGCGCTCGCGGCCGAGCTCCTGCGCGTGCTGTTCGGCGAAGCGCGCGAGACCTTCGGCTTCGGCGGTGCGGATCAGCCGGTCGGCGAGATAGACGCCGTGGTCGAACAGCTCGCGGTCGAGCCGGCGCCCGTCGCGGGCCAGCGTGTCGACCGCGGCGTCGGCATTGGCCAGTTCGGCGGCCGCGGTCGGGGCGATGCGCGGGTCGCCGTGCAGACGATTCAGTTCCGACTGCAGACGTGCGATCTCCGGTGCGGTGCCGCGCGGCGTGCTGGCGCAGGCGGCGAGCGCGAGCGCCGTGGAAACGGCAAACACGAGATGACGGATTTTCATGGCTCAGCCTCCTGCGCGTCCGAGTTCCATGCGCAAGCTGCGCACGGCGGCCTCGACTTCGGCGGTGGTCGCCTCGGCGCGTGCCTGACGGCTGCGCGCTTCGGCGAGGATGGCGTCGGCGCGCGTCTTTTCCGAAGCGAGCAGGCTTTCGTTCCAGTCGCGGCCGTTGGCCAGGCCCTGCGCGCGGGCCATGCCGCTGCGCGCGGTGTCGAGATCGGCGCCGGCGTATTGCGCCGCGCCGGCGCGTTCGGCGGAGTCCAGCGCGCTCTGTGCAGCGGTCATGGCCAGTTCGGCGTCGTGGCGGTTCGCCGCCGCGGCCAGACCGGGCAGCGCGGCGGCGGCGACGAAAACCAGTGCGGCGATTTTCATGACGTTGCTCCTTGCTGAGGGGGCGGGTTCCTACCAGCGTTCGTATTCGCGCCGCGATAGGCGCCCGTCGCGGTTCTTGTCGGCATAGATGAAATCGTTGGCCAGCGGCGGATACCCCGATGCTTCGTTCTCGTCGATGCTGCCGTCGCCGTTCCTGTCCAGCGATTCGAACGCCGGCTTGGGGCCCCAGGATTTGGCCGGCGGCTGGCCGTAGCGCACGATCAGGTCGCCGCGCGGGCTCGGATAGCGCTGTTCGCGCAGGCCGTCGTCGGTACTCTGCGCCGCGGCGCCGGCGGCCAGGCAGCACAGCACAAGGGTGAGCGGGATTTTCATGGGATCGCCCTCAGCGGATGCGCGCGCGCAGCTCACGCCCGAACTCGGCCAGCGTGTGCAGGGCATCATTGAGGCGCGGCGTCATGTCCTTCGTCAGACGCGGCAGCGAGCGGCTCTTGCCGTTGCGTCCGGCCAGACGCACGATCGCCGCAGCGCCGATGCCCAGGGCGATGGCCAGCGGCACGAACACCTTCGGCGATTTGAGCTGCCGTGCGGCGTTCGCGAGGGCCGCGCGGCGCGGCTTGATTTCGGTGGACGGGCGCACCGCGACGCTGTCGACGGCGTCTGCCTTGCGCACGCGCTGACGTGCGGCGGTGGAACGGGGCGGCGGCGTGCGCCCGTGGGTGATGCCGTTGGCGGCTGTCTTCTGCACCATGACCTGATTCTCCTGTGTTGGCGGGCAAGGAATGCCGGCACTGCGCTGCGGACCGGTTGCCGGCACGTCGAAGGCTGCGTTGCCGCTGCCGTCGTCAGCTCAGAGACCATGAGCTGACACGACAGTTTTCGTGCCAGCCGGTGAAAGAAGGTCAACTCGTTGCGGCAGCTATGCTTTTTATCGCGCCGGACGCAGCCGTTTCAGGCAGAACGCGGATTCCACCGCGGGCTTCGTGCAGGCTGCCCGGCCTTGCCGCTAGGGCGTCTCGCCGAAGGTGCGGCCGAGCTGGACCTTGCGCCGCAGCGGCTCGCTGCCGCGGGCCACGTCGAGCTCTACCGTACGACCCATGTGCTCGCGCAGCAGCTGTTGAAATTTCGCGCGATCGTTCACCGGCTGGCGGTCCAGCGCCGTGACGATGTCGCCGGGCCGCAGGTTCGCGCGCGAGGCCGGGCTGTCGCCGACCACTTCGCCCAGGCGCACGCCACCGGCCGGCCAGGCCTGGCGTTCGTTGGCGTTGAGATCGCGGAACGTGGCGCCGAACACCAGGCGCAGGCGCACGAAATAGGCGGCGGTCAGGCCGCCGCCGGACTGCGCGTACCAGCGGATCTTGTCGGCGCCGATCGCCTGGCCCTGGCGCGCGATCCAGGCCCGTGCCGCGTCGTCGTCGCGCGCATGGCGGCTGTTGCCGACGAGCACGTAGGCCTGCGGCGTCAGCAGCTCCTGGTCGGCCGCCGGCGTGCGGCCGGCGAGCAGCTCGGCCTGGGCCGGCGCCGGCGCGGCGCGCAGCGGCGCGATCACGGCGGATTCGCGGCCGGCGACGGCGTCGTAGCGATTGTCCGTATCGGCCGGCAGCCCCGGCGCCGTGCTGTCGCGCACGAAGGAGGACGTGGCGCAGCCGCCGAGCAGGCTGCAGCCGAACAGCAGAACCAGGGCGAAGCGGAAGTTCATGTCGTTCTCGCGATCCGGAATGGACGCGAGCATGCCCAATTTCGCGTTATGCCGGGTTGAATGACGCCTCATCTTTCCGCGCCGGGCAGCGTTCCGTCCGCGCAGTCCGGCCGGTTCCGCCGCAGCGCCGGCCGCCGGCTGCGCCGCCGCGGCAACGGCGGTCCGCGCGGCTATACTCGCGGCCTCACCTGCGAAGCGATGCGATGACTTCCTCCGTGCGCGGCATGCTCGTCATGCTCGTGGCGGTAGCCATGTTCGCGTTCATGGATACCGGCATGAAACTGCTGGCCGCGCATTACCCGGCGACCCAGGTCGCTGCGTTGCGTGGACTTGCCTCCTGGCCGTTCGTCGTGGTCTGGGTGCTGCTCAGCGGCGGCCCTGGCCAGTTGCTGCGCGTGCGCTGGCCGCTGCACTTGCTGCGCGGTGTGCTCGCGGTGGTCATGCTGGCGGCGTTCGCCTATGCGCTCAAGCGCCTGCCGCTGGCCGAAGCCTATGCGCTGTTCTTCGTCGCGCCGCTGCTGGTCACCGCGCTGGCGGTGCCGCTGCTCGGCGAGCGCGTGGGCTGGCGGCGCTGGGGCGCGATCGGCGTCGGCCTGCTGGGCACCCTGGTGATACTGCGGCCCAGCGGGCAGGGCATGCTGTCCCTGAGCGGGCTGGCCGTGCTGGTCTCGGCGCTGGCCTACGCGATCGGCGCGGTCAGCGTGCGCCTGCTCGGCCGCACCGATACGACCCAGGCCATGGTGTTCTGGATGCTGAGCCTGCTCGCGGTATTCGCGACCGTCGTGGCCTGGCCCGAGTGGCGCGCGCTGCGCGACGAGGACTTCTGGCTGCTCGCCGGCATCGGCGCAACTGGCGCGGCCGGCCAATATTGCGTGACCGAGGCATTCCGGCGCACGCCGGCCTCCCTGGTCGCGCCGCTGGAATACACCGCGCTGGTCTGGGCGCTGGGCCTGGACTGGCTGCTCTGGCGCACGTTCCCCGATGCGGTCACGTTCGTCGGCGCCGGCATCATCGTCGCGAGCGGCCTTTACCTTATCCGCGGCGAACGCCGCGACACCTGAAACTGCGGACCCGCAAGCCATGCCCTATACGCCTATCGTCGCCACTCTCGGCTATGTGCTGTCGCCGGATCGCAAGCGCGTGCTCATGATCCACCGCAACGCACGCGCCCATGACCACCACCTCGGCAAGTACAACGGCCTCGGCGGCAAGCTCGAAGCCGACGAGGATGTGCTTGCCGGCATGCGCCGCGAGATCCGCGAGGAAGCCGCGATCGAGTGCACCGCGCTGACCCTGCGCGGCACCATCAGCTGGCCCGGCTTCGGCAAGCACGGCGAGGACTGGCTCGGTTTTCTGTTCCTGGTGACCGCCTACGAAGGTACGCCGCTGACCCACAACGCCGAAGGCGCGCTGGAATGGGTCGATCGCGACCGCCTGCTCGACCTGCCTCTCTGGGAAGGCGACCGCCACTTCCTGCCGCTGGTCTTCGACGACGATGAGCGCCCGTTCCATGGGGTCATGCCGTATCGCGACGGGCGGATGCTGTCGTGGAGTTTTTCCCGCTAGCGGGAAAAAAGGGAATCGGGAATCGTAAGGCGGGGCGTCGCCAGCTTGTGACTGAGCTGCCGGATCGGAACGGGATCGGCAAGAACGCGGCGAGGCCTGAATCCGGCCTCGCCGCGCTCTTCCGATTCCCGATTCCCGGCTCCTCAGATCGGCGCGCCCGGCGGGATCGCCGGCATCGCCCGCAACTTGACCGACTTCGGATCGGCGAGATAGCGGCCGATCAATGCCGCGGCTTCGCGGCGGCTGGCGCCGTTCTGCGCGGCGTTCTGTGTCAGCCACTGCTGCCAGCTCCTGAGTTCCGCGCGGACTTCGGCGTCGGCCTGGGCGTGCAGCTGGCCGGCCTCCAGCAGGTTCAGTACGGCGTCCAGCGTGGTCCAGTTCGCGGCCAGCTGCACGGCGGCCGCCGCCGGCGCTGCATCGGCGGCCGTGTCGTGCTGCCAGGTTGAACGGAACGTGCCGCGCAGGACGTCGGCGATGCCGGGCTGGGCCGCGTCGCGTGCGTGCTGCCAGGCCAGACGATTGAGCCGCGCAGGATCGAACAGGAATTGCAGGGTCTGCGCGCTGGCCGCGGCGACGGCCGACAGCGGATCGAACAGCGGGGCGCTGCGCGTCGCGAAGTATTCGCGCGTGCGCTCGTAGTCGTTGCCGGGCGGCGTCACGCTGTCGAGCACGTTGGCTGGCAGTGCGAGTTCGCTCGCGCTCAGGGTGCGCAGCAGGCGATCGAGCGCCGCGCGCTGGTCGGTCGCGGCAACCGGCGTGGCGCCCGCCGGCGTGTCGCCGGCCAGGCCGTAGCGGTAGCTTGCGCCGCCGAGCAGGCGCGCGACGGCTTCGGTCTGGTAGCGGTGCAGCAGGTACAGCGGCACGAGGCGCGCTTCAAGCTCGCCGAGCTGGCGGTCCGGCGGCAGTACGCCGCGGCCGAAGTCGGCCAGCGCGCGGCGGCGCAGGCTCAACAGCTGGTCGAAGGTCTGCAGCGAGTTCGGGCCGTAGTCCCACAGCAGGCCGTCCGGATGCGCCGCGCCCGGCGCGCGCGCGTCGGCGTCGCTGACGTAGTCGAGTCCGGCCGCAGCGGCCTCGCGGCGCAGCCGGGCCAGCGCGGCGGCTTCCTCGGCCGGCGCGAACTCGCCGTAGGCGTGCCTGACGAGAAAGTCGTCCCAGGGGCCGGTGCCTTCGCCGTAGGCCTGCTGCAGGCTGGGGCGGCCCTGCGCGTCGAGGGCGCCGAGCAGCGGATGTGGATAGTCGAGTACCGAACCGTTGCCGGTGCGGCTGGCGGCGAAGTTGTGGGCGAAGCCCAGCGCATGACCGACTTCGTGCGCGGCGAGCTGGCGCAGGCGCGCCAGCGCCATGGCCTGGGCGCGCCTGGCGAGTTCGCCGGCATCGCTGCGTGCATACGGCGCGAGCAGCGCCTCGGCGATCAGGATGTCCTGACGCACGCGCTGCGAGCCGAGGGTGACCGCGCCCTTGATGATCTCGCCGGTACGCGGATCGGTCAGCGCCGCGCCGTAGGACCAGCCGCGCGTCGCGCGGTGCACCCAGAGAATCGTGTTGTAGCGGATGTCCATCGGATCGGCGCCGTCGGGCAGCAGCTCGGCGCGGAACGCGTCCTGGAAGCCGGCGTGCTCGAACGCCTGGCGCCACCAGTTCGCGCCCTCGAGCAGGGCCGAACGCACGGGCTCGGGCGTGCCGGGATCGAGATAGAACACGATGGGTTTCCTGACCGGGCTCGATGCGGCGTTCGGATCGGTCTTTTCGAGCCGGAAGCGCGGCTGCACGCGCACGTCGAGACTGGCGGCGAGCGGCTGGGAGAAATCCACGACGCCCTGGCTGAAGCCGCCGGAAGCCGGGTGATAGCGCCGCGGACGGAAGCCTTCGGGCGGCAGACGCACGAGGCTCACATGCTGGCGCAGGCTCAGCGCGGTCGGGTCCATGCTGACCTGGCGCACGTAGTCGCCTTCGCCGGCGCCCTGGAAGGTCAGCAGCGCTTCGAGCTCGGTGTTGTCGGGAAAGCTGCGCGCCTCGTCCAGCAGCACGGCGCTGCGCTTGTCGTCGACGGCGTACTTGCCCTGCTTGGCCTGGTCCAGCCGCTCGGTCACGCCGTGGCGGTCGGAAGTCAAAAAACTGGAAAAATCCACATAAACGCGTTCGCTGCGCGGCGAGACCACCGCGTCGCCGGCCCACAGCACCGATTCGGCGAAGGCCTCGCGCGCGCTGGCGCGTTCGGCCGGGTTCGCGGCGCTGGCCGCATAGCGCGTATTGCGCTCGACCAGCAGCACGCGCGGCCCGGCGCGGCGGAATTCGACTTCGCGCACGTTGCCGGGCTGGCCGCGGTCCAGGCCCACGTCGTTGGAGCCCAGGCCGTGCGGCAGCGAGGTCACGAGCAGCAGCGGTGCGTCGAGGTTTTCCATGCCCAGCAGCAGGCGGCCCTTGGCCGGGTCGCTGCAGACCGCGAAGAAACCGTCCTTGCAGGACAGGCCGGCCAAGGGGTCGGCGGCGGGGGCGGCGGCCGCAAGGCCGCTGCAGAAGGTCAGGGCGGCGGCGAGGCGGCGCGGATGGGCAGTCATGGGCGTGGCGGCAGCGGAGACCGCGACGACCTTAGCCGCCGCATGCCACCGCGGTAAATGCGGAAAGTCCTGCGTCTGCGACGGAATCCGCCTCGGCGCAGGTCCGCCGGCTGATCCGGTTTTGCGCGGGAATGCGATTCCAGTTGTCGGGAAACCCCGGTTCAGTTCAAGGAGGAGTTCATGCTCAGACGCACCCCGCTGTTCCTGCTGCTGCTTGCCGCGCTGTCCGCGCAGGCGCAACCCCTGGTCGACCGCTACGGCCGCCCGATCGGCAACGACGAGCGGCTGGCCGCGCCGCCTGCCGAGGTACTGGCGCCGACGGCCGCATCCGTACGCCGCAGCGGTTTCGCGCTGCTGCCGTACCGCACCCATGCCACCGGCAGTTGGCCCGACGCGGTTGCGGTCGGCGACGTGACCGGCGACGGCCGCGCCGACGTCGTGATGACGACGTCCTTCTATTTCAGCGCCGAAAGCGACTACCACGTGTTCGTGTTTCCGCAGAACGCCGCCGGCCTGCTGGTCTCGCCGAGCAAGACTGCCTATCAGCAGACGCCGAGCCGTACCGGCCTGGCGCTCGGCAATTTCGATGGACAGGGGGGGCTGGACGTGGCCGTCGGCGGCGGCAGCGGTGTGTCCCTGCTGTATGCCAGCGGCGCCGAGCCGTGGCTGAGCTTCGGCAGCATCGTCGGCAGCACCATGGCCACGGCGGTGGCGCGCATCGACCTGGACGGCCGCGGCCGCGACGATTTCCTCAGCGTGAGCTGGAACTCCGGCGGCGCGCGCCACGTCGCCGTCACGGGCAACAGCGGCTACGCCGTCGTGCCGTGGGCGGTCACGGTCGCCGACAGCAGCATCGCGACCGGCGATCTCGACGGCGACGGCCGCGACGACGTGGCCGTCGCCAGCCGCCAGGGCGGCCTGCCCAACCTGCGTCTGCAGCGCAGCAACGGCGACGGCTCGCTGACCGAGATCAACAGCCTCGACGCGAATTGCGGCGGCTGGAACGCGTACAGCATCGGCATCGGCGATTTCGACGGCGACGGCATCAACGACATCGTCGCGTCGGCCGGCGGCAATTCGCCGACGGGCTGCCTGCTGCTGTTCCACGGCCGCGGCGCCGGCCAGTTCGATGCGCCGCAGGTCCTGCCGTCCTACGACATCCCCGAGACCCTGGCCGTCGCCGACATGGACCTCGACGGCCGCGCCGACGTGATCGTCGTGCATGGCGGCTGGGTGCGGCTCGGCGTCTACCAGCAACTGCCCGGCGGCGGCCTGGCGCCGGAACGGCTGTTCCCGATCCCGTATGCGTCGCATTACAGCAAGCAGGGCCTGGCCGTCGCGGATTTCACCGGCGACGGCTGCGCCGACGTGGCGATCGGCGACTACAACGCCGGCCTGGTCGTGCTGAACAACGACGTGGGCTGCGACCGGTTGTTCGCTGACGACCTGCAGTAAGCCCGTTCGCCGCCGGGTCGCAGCCGTGGCGCCGGCGGCGGGCGTCCGCCGGTACTGCCGCGCCGGCAGAGACCGGTGATCCGGCGAGGCGCCGGCCCGGCGGCCTGCACGCCGCGGTGCCCGCGTGGCGGGTCGGCCGTCATTCCCGCTGCGCGACGGCCGGGCCGACCCGGAGGGCGCGGATCTGCCGCGAACACGGCCGGGACGCCGGCGGCGCGCTATGCTTCGCGCCCCCGAATTCCGCGGTGTCCGCAATGCCCCTGCTGCAACTGCGTCAGGTCGACTACAGCGTCGGCGGCCCTCTGCTGCTCGACCACGTCGACTTCACCCTGGACGCGAACGAGCGCGTCTGCATCGTCGGCCGCAACGGCGCCGGCAAATCCACCCTGATGAAGCTGATTGCCGGCGAGATCCGTCCCGACGACGGCACGGTCCAGGTCGACGGCGGCACGCGTGTCGCGCGGCTCGCGCAGGAAGTGCCGCAGGCCACGGCCGGCAGCGTGTTCGACGTGGTCGCGCAGGGACTCGGCGAGCTCGGTACCTGGCTCGCGCAGTTCCATCATCTGAGCCATGCGCTGGACGTGCCCGGCAATACCGAAGCCCTGGCCGCGGTGCAGACGCGCATCGAAAGCGTGCAGGGCTGGGATCTGGACCGCCGCGTGGGCGACGTGCTCGCGCGCCTGGATCTGCCCGAGGATGCCGATTTCGCTGCGCTGTCGGGCGGCATGAAGCGCCGCGTGCTGCTGGCGCAGGCACTGGTGCAGGCGCCCGACGTGCTGCTGCTGGACGAGCCGACCAATCATCTGGACATCGAGTCCATCGCCTGGATGGAAGACTTCCTGCGCCAGTTCCGCGGCAGCATCGTCTTCGTCACCCACGATCGCAGCTTCCTGCGCGCGCTGGCCACGCGCATCGTCGAGATCGACCGCGGCAAGCTCACGAGCTGGCCCGGCGATTACGACAACTATCTGCGCCGGCGCGAGGAGCGCCTGCATGCCGAGGCGCAGGAGAACGCGCGCTTCGACAAGCTGCTGGCGCAGGAGGAAGTCTGGATACGCCAGGGCATCAAGGCGCGGCGCACGCGCGACGAGGGCCGCGTGCGCCGGCTCAAGCAGATGCGCGTTGAGCGCGCGCAGCGGCGCGAGCTCAGCGGCACCGCGCGCATGGAGCTGGCCGACGCGGCCAAGTCCGGCAAGCGCGTGATCGAGGCGAAGAACGTCTATTTCGCGTTCGAGCGCCGGCCGATGGTCGTGAACTTCTCCTGCAACATCCAGCGCGGCGACCGCATCGGCATCATCGGGCCGAACGGCTCGGGCAAGACCACCCTGCTGCAGCTGCTGCTCGGCGATCTCGCGCCGGACCGCGGCGAGATCCAGCTGGGCACGAATCTGGAGATCGCCTATTTCGACCAGCACCGCGTGCAGCTGCGCGACGATCTCAGCGCATTGGACAACGTCGCCGAGGGCCGCGAATACATCGAGCTCAACGGCTCGCGCAAGCACATCGTCGGCTATCTGCAGGATTTCCTGTTCACGCCCGAGCGCGCGCGCGCGCCGATCACCGCGCTGTCCGGCGGCGAGCGCAACCGCCTGCTGCTGGCCAAGCTGTTCGCCAAGCCGTCCAACCTGCTGATCATGGACGAGCCGACCAACGATCTCGACGTGGAGACCCTCGAATTGCTCGAGGATCTGCTGGCCGACTATGCCGGCACGCTGCTGCTGGTCTCGCACGACCGCGCGTTCATCGACAACGTGGTGACCAGCACCCTGGTGCTGGAAGGCGAGGGGCGCATCGCCGAGTACGTCGGCGGTTACAGCGACTGGCTGCGCCAGCGTCCGACGCCGCGCAGCAAGCCGGCCGCCGCGGCCAAGCCTGCCGCGGCGGCGCCCGTCGCCGCGGAAAGCGCGGCGCCCGCGAAGCGCAAGCTCAGCTACAAGGACCAGCGCGAGCTCGAACAACTGCCGGCGCGCATCGAGCAGTTGGAGAACACGGTCGCCGAGCTTGCGGCGGCGATGAACGAAGCCGCGTTTTTTCAACAGGCGCCGGCCGCGATCGTTGCGGCGAACCAGCGGCTGGCGGCACTGCAGGCCGAACTCGAACTGGCCTACGCGCGCTGGTCCGAGCTCGAAGGCTGATCCTCGCCACGGCGTGCAGCCCGCCACGCAGGGCCGCGGCGGGCGTGCAATTTGCCGCCACGGCGGTCGCGGTGAATATTCATCAAGTACTTGATTTGCAAGGATTATTTCCGGAGTTCCCGGATTGGCACGCGACTTGACGGCTCCCACTCGGACCCCTGAACCAGGAGCCGACATGACGCCGATCCGCCCGACGCACGGCACTACCGAACTGCAGTCGCTGCTGCAGCACACGCTGCAGCACCTGAGCGACGCACAGGCGTTCTACGAACATGCGGCGCGCATCAGTGCCGACCGCGAAGTCAGCGCCGCCTTCGCGTTCGCGGTGCGCGCGCACGCCGAGCTGCTGGCCGCGCTGGGGCAGGCACTGCCCGCAATGCCGCTTGGCAGCGGCGCTTACGCGGCCGTTGCCGCCACGTTCGACGGCCGCCGGCCGCAAGCCAGCGCGGCGGCACTGCAGGCGCTGCACGCGCAGTTGCTGCAGCGGATGGAGCGGCTGTTCCGCGACTATCCGGACATGCGGCTGCGGGCCGCGCTGAAGCGCCACGTTCTCGTGCTGAGACGCGTCGGCGAGGCGCTGCGCCGGCTGGCCCTGCGTCAGGCGGCGTAGGCGGCGCCATGCGGCACCGGATGAACCCCATCGCTGTCGCCGCCGCGCTGGCGCTGTCCGGCGCGGCGGCCGCGGGCGACGACGTCGCCACCGTGCCTGCCGTCGATCTGCAGCGCTACGCCGGCACCTGGCACGAGCAGGCGCGCCTGCCCAACCGTTTCCAGGAGCAGTGCCGCAGCGACGTCACCGCGACGTACGCCGTGCAGGCCGACGGCACGGTGGAGGTGCGCAATCAATGCCGCGACGCCGACGGCGGCGTCGTCACCGCCGTCGGTCTGGCCGTGGTGGACGATCCGGCGCAACCCGGCCTGCTCCGGGTCACCTTCCTGCCAGCGGGCCTGCGCTGGCTGCCGTTCGGGCATGCGCAATACCGCATCGTCGCGCTGGACCCCGACTACCGCTGGAGCATCGTCGGCGGCGAGGACCGCCGTTACCTGTGGCTGCTGACGCGCAGCCCGCAGATCGACGCGAGCGAGCGCCAGGCGCTGATCGGGCGCGCGCAGGCGCTGGGCTACGACACCACGCGACTGATCGCCAGTCCGCCGCGCTGAATCGGCGCGGCACCTTGTGACCGGCCGGCATCGGCCGCCGGGCGCGCATTACACTCGCGCCATGGACCCGCTGACCGCGTATCTGATCGTCGCGCTGATGATGCTGCTCAACGGCGGCGTGCTCGGGCTCATGCACCGCGACCTGTCGCCCGACGTGCAGCCCAGCGCGATCAGCTGGCGCATCGGTACCTTGCTGCAGGCCGGCGGTTGCATCCTGCTTGGCGTGCAGGTCTACCTGCCGCCGCTGTTCGTGCTGCCGCTGGCCAACGGCATGGTCATGCTCGGCATCGCCGGCTGCTGGCGCGCGGTGCGCCAGTTCTACGGACGTCCGGACAGCGTCGTGGTCGTGCTGCCGACGGTGTTCGCGACCGCCGGCATCGCCTGGTTCGCCGGGCCGCAGCC
Organism: Lysobacteraceae bacterium SCN 69-320; assembly: GCA_001725155.1. Lineage (GTDB taxonomy): Bacteria > Pseudomonadota > Gammaproteobacteria > Xanthomonadales > Rhodanobacteraceae > Tahibacter. The sequence goes on from MEFP01000010.1 coordinate 77,931, forward strand.
CGATCTCGCCGCGCGCGTGGTCATCGCGACCCTGGCCTGGAGCGTGATGCTGCTCGCCGCCGCCGGGACCCTGCTGCAGGCGATCCGCGGCGAGCGCGCGCGCAGCGCGCGCGTGCTCGCCGGCATCTTCGGGCTGCTGGCCGTGTTCATGCTGCTGCGCGGTGTCTACTTCGTGTTCGCGCCGCCGCTGGCCAGCAGCATCGTCGACACGCGCAGCTGGATCAACGCGCTGACGCCGATGCTGGCCTCGGTGCTGCCGGTCATCGGCACGACGGGCTTCCTGCTGCTGTGCTCCGACCGCATGCGGCGGCGCTGGGAACAGGCCGCCTCCACCGACGACCTGACCGGCCTGGCCAACCGGCGCACCCTGGCCGCCGCCGGTGCGCTGCGCCTGCGGCAGGCGCGCGAGGACGGCGTCGCGCTGGCCGTGGCCATCGTCGACATCGACCATTTCAAGAGCGTCAACGACCGCTTTGGTCACGAGGCCGGCGACCTCGCCCTGCAGCACGTCGCCGCCGGCCTGCGCGCCGCCTGCGGACGGCACCATCTGCTCGCACGCCAGGGCGGCGAGGAATTCGTCGCCGTGCTGACCGTGAACGATGCGCAAACCGCCGTCGCCGTCGCCGAGCAACTGCGCAATGCCGTGCGCGCCGTGCCGTTTCGCCACGGCGGGACGGTGCTGAGCCTGACTGTCTCGATCGGCGTCGCCACGTTGCAGCCGCAGGACCGTCATCTCGACGATCTGCTGCGCCGTGCCGATACGGCGCTGTATGCGGCCAAGCGCGGCGGGCGCGATCGGGTCGTGGCGGCCGGGACCGGCTGAGCGTCCGCTTCGGTGCAGCGCGGCCTCGACAGGGCGCGGCATGCATCAGCGGTCGCGTCATGGCGGCATCGGGTTCCCGGCGATGGCGCAATGCCTACGGCGGAGCTGGTGGACCTTTACCTACAGCCGGAGGCAGCCACCGGTTGCGGCACTGCACGGCGCCAGGAGTGCCGTTACATGCCGCCGACGGCTTTCTTCAGCTACAGCCGCGTCGATCGGGATTTCGTGCTCGATCTGGCCGGGGATCTTGCCGACCAGGGCATCGCTACCTGGGTGGATCAGGATGCCCTGCGCTTCGGCGATGCGTTCTGGCGCCGCATCGAGGAAAAGCATCGTCGCGGCCGATTCCGTCATCGTCGTGATGTCGCCGGATGCGTCGGCTTCGTCCTGGGGGCAGGGGGGAACTGGAGGCAGCGCTGCGCGAGGAGCATCGCCGCGGCAGCCATCTGATCCTGCCGATACGGCGGCGCCGCTGCGAAGTTCCCGCCGCACTGGCGCTGCGGCATGTCGCCGATTTCATCGACGAAGCCGTTTACCTGAAGTCGCTGCGGGAACTCGTCATGAGCATGGGGCTGGTATTCAACGGCTCGTTCTTCGGACCTCCGGCCAGCGGTGCGAATCTCGGCAGCGTCATCGACAAGGCGGTGTCCTCGGGTTTTCCGCTGTTGTCCAGACCGTTCCACAGGCCATTCCAATACATCGGTCTGCGCGTGGCCGACGTGGTCGCGGAAACGGGCGGCACGATCAACGCCGGCGGCAACGTCATCGTCGAATCCGCCGACTGCCGCATGGTCCTCTGGGCCGAGGGCAGCATGATCGGCAGTGTCGATGCCGAGCTTCCCGGCACGGCAGGTCGGATTCCGCCGGGTGAGTTCGATCCCGATCCCGTGCTGGGTGCCTTCAGCATCAATCCGGCGGAGCTTCAGCCCGTTCGCCGCCAGGCACATTGCCACAGCTACTACGATCATCGTCGCGGACTGAAGGTGTTCGTGATGCGCGACGAGGAGAGAGCACCGCTGCGTATCGGGTTCAGCGCGAAGTACTACGGCAAGTAGCGGCTGGCGCGTCGCACCTGCGGTGGTCGTCGGGGCGGCCATCCCTTCCTGGGGATTGCGGCTGCCGCCGCGTGCGCTGCGGCAGCGGAATCGGTATTGCTTCGCGACGCCGTGTTTTCCGCGGGCGTTGCGTTGTTGCCGGAATTGCCCGCCTCTCGCCGGCGGCGACGGCGACGTCCATCCACACGGCAGCGAACGGAAAAAATTTCTCACTGCGCATGAGGGGACTTGACGCCGTTCGTCGTCAAGGAGATCTGTGCAGGTCGCTGGCGTCATGACGCCGGTGTCCGCGCCGTCGGAAGAGAGAGCTGGACCGGTGAGGAAAGCGCCGCGGTCCAGCGCCGCACCATGTGCCGGGAGTCGCGCGGTGCTGCAGGCGCAGACCGTGGCAATCGCCGCATCGGTCCAGCTCTCTCTCCCGACGGCGTGGTTGGCGGATAGCGAAACCACGTTTGCTCGGAAGTCCGCAAGACGGGAGTGGGACCGCGGGCTGTAGCGGCAACATCGCAGGACAGGTTCGCCGGTTGTGTGGCTGCACAGCCGGCGGCCTGTCCGATTTTTGTCGCGCGGGCGTCGCGTTGATGCAGTGCTTGCCGCGGGTTGTCCGATTTGCGCTTGCCGGCGCAACTTTCGCGACAGCGGCCTTTCCAAGGCCGCCATGATCTGGCGAACCCTCTATGTCCGATCCCAGCGCGTGCTGCGTGCTTGCCTCGAGCTGCTCGGCTACCTGGCCATCGCGACTTTCGGCGCGGCCGTGGCGTATGGCCTCGTCGTCCTGGCCTATCGTCGCGAGCTTGCGCGAATCCGCGAATATCAGCCGGCGGCGATGCTCTGTTCGTACGACTACGACCGGCTGGCGATGTGGCTGGTCCCGCTCGGTGCCAGCGTCGTGCTGCTGTTGTCCGCGCTGGTGCACGCTGCCTGGTGCCGGTTGGCGCCGGACCGTCGATAGCCCGGCCGACGCCGGCGGCGACTGAGTACCGTCGCGACGGACCGTCATCGGCTGCGGCGCGCTCAGGCCGATCGCGTGCCGCAGGTTGCCGGAACCCGTTGGTGAAAATTGCCGATGAAATTCAACGTATTCAGCGACGGCCGCCGGCAGCGACGACCTCCGCCGGATCGAGATAGAACGAACGCTTCCAGCCCTGCGTCTGCGCGGTCGCTTTCCACGGCAGCGGCAGCAGCGAGGCCACGGTGTAATGCAGATGCGGCGGCTTGCCGGCCGCATTGCCGCTGTCGCCGACGGTGCCCAGCGGCGTGCCCGGCAGCAGCGGCGTGAGCACGCCGGCCTGCAGCGTGTCCAGGTGCGCGTAGTAGTGCAGCCGCCACTTCGGCCCGAGCGCGACGACGACCTTGCCGCCGCGTTCGATCTCGCCGCGGAACAGTACGATGCCGTAGGTCGCGGCAACGACGCGGCGTCCTGTCGGCGCGAAGATGTCGATGCCCTTGTGCACGCCTGAAGCGCCCCAGGGCTCGAACCAGAACGAGCGTGGATTCCAGTCGCGCGGACCGGCGCCTTCGACCGGAATCACGGCGAATTCCGGGGCGAGGAATCCGATCGCAAGCACCAGCGCCAGCGCCGCGAGCATGCGCCGCAGCCCGCGCCTGCGCGTCGTTGCCGGCAATGTCCGTGCGGGCGCAGCCGGTGAGGCCGGCGCTGGCGCCGGAGCGGCCGGTACGGAATGCGGATTCACCTGCACCGGCTTGTCGCCGGATCGTTCGTCGCTGTGCATGGACTTGGGTCTCCGACGGGCCGCATGTCGAGATACTGCATCGACGCGCGGCCATCATGGCCGGACCGCGACGTCGGGATTCCGGGCCGGCAGCCGCCTAGCGCCGCTGCCTGTCGCGCGCCTCGGCCGCATGACGCAGCGCGCGCAGCACGGTGATGCGGTTCTGCAGCGGCTCGATGCGCAGCAGGGTGCAGGCCGGTGCTTCGGCGGCCGCTTCGTCGTCGGCATCGGCATCGGCCGCTGCAGGCGGCGGCGCGGGTATCAGGCCCGGCGGAAAGCCCGGCGCCGGTGCCGTCGCGACCGGCGCGGCGATCAGCAGAATCACGCGGTCGCCATGGCGTATCTGGAATTCTTCGCCGGAGCCGCTGACCAGCGGCGACAGCAGGGCGCTGCCGCGTTTCTGCGGACGGTTCTCGCGGTATTCGCAACGCAGCGGCGCATCGTCGGTCAGTGCCTCGCCGGCCAGCAGTTGCTCGGGCACGGCTTCGACGACCACGACCAGGCTGGCATCGTCATCCTGCGCCTCTACCGACAGCAGTTCGGCGACGACGATGCGCGACGCGCGCACGGCGACGCTGTCCAGCGATTCGCGGACCACGCGTCCGGCCGGAGCCGGCGGACTGGCTGCCAGCAGCGCGGCGGCGAGCCACGCAATCACGGTCTGTTTCGTCATGCTCGCTCTCCTCGGCCGGCGGTGAGCCGCGCTGTCGTGTGCGGACAGTCCGGCGCCGCGGCCGGTTCCCGGCTCAGCGCCGGTGCAGATCCCGCCAGCGCAGCAGGGCCGCCAGCACGAGCGCGGCAAGCGCGATGCCGTCGGCCGTGACGACGCGCGCAATCGCCGCGTTGTAGCCGCCGGTCGACACGGCGATCACCAGAAATGCGAGGGTGCTGACCGACGCGCTCAGCAGCATCGCGTGCTGCCACGACGGCCGGAATGCGGCGATCACGCAGCCGGCGCCGAGCAGGCCGAACAGCACGGCGCGATGGCGCAGGAGTATCGCGAGATTCGGCTCGCTGAAATCCAGCCCGTACAGCGCGGTGAGCTGGCTGCTGCCGAGCACGCCCGGCAGCGGCAGCAGATGGACGAGGCCGACGAGAATCAGCAGCACACTGACGATCAGACGCATGGCGGTCTCCCTAGTCGCGCACGAGTTCGGCACCGTCGACGGTCATGCTCCAGCGGCCGTCGTCGCCGCGCCGCGGCGCGGCCGAGACGACGAAGGTCGTGGAGAACGGGCCGACGCCGACCTCGAAACTGTCGCCGTCGAAGCGCCTGATCGGCGCGTCGATCTTCTTGTGCATGCCGCCGCCGTCGGTGGTCGTATAGAACACGCGGCCGTCCGGCGAGATCGCCAGGCGGGTGCGTTCATTGCGCCAGACGCCGGCATAGTGCGCATGTTCCGGCGGCAGCGGCTCGGCGCAGCCGGCGAGCAGCGCCAGCAGCAGGACGAGGAGGGCGCGTATCGGCGTCATAGGGGCGGAGTCCTTCTGCGGCATCAGGGCGGGCGTCGAACCGGGCAGTCGTGGCGGATGCGCGCAGGCGGCACCGCACAGGCCGGGTTCGCCGCCGTCTACGTACCGATGGCTTCCGGCACGTCGTTCCGGCGGCGAGCTTAGCGCATCCCGCCACCGGCTTCGCCGCGCCGGCCACGCCGCAGCGATTGCGCCTGCGCCGGCCCACGACTCAGGCGTCGCTGTCGGCCGTCGTCAGGATGTCGGACACGACGGTCCATTGGTTGTCGGGACCCAGCGTCGCGGTCAGCGCATAGACGTTCGGCGGAAATTCGACCGACTGGAGCCGGGGCAGGGTGGACAGGTCGAGCAGCTGGCCCTGCACGAGGTTGCCGAAACAGAGGAAATAGCCCGGCCGCGGCGTGAACGTGGTGATCATGTTCGGCATGGCCTGGACGACCATGCTGGCCTTGCCGGCCATGCCGATGCCGGTGGCGACCGCGTTCATCGGAATCGTCGTGTCCTGCTGCACGAACAGGGTGCCCGGCCGGCCGCTGTCCTTCGGGTCGTGGAGAAGGAAAGTGCGGTTCTGCGCGTCGTAGGACAAGATGATTCCGTTGTTCTGCTGCGGGTCGGCCGGGACGATCTGCGATGCGTCGACGACGATGCCGGGCGACAGCTGGCCGGTGCCGGCCCAGACGAAGCACAGATCCGCGTCGTCCCAGGTGAAGCGGACCTGCGTGCCGGGGTAGGTGTACTTGGCCAGCCAGGCCACGGTGGGACTGCCGTGCTCGGGTGCAGTCTGCAGCACCGCCAGGGCCGTCGGCATGGTGGAATTGTTGATCAGGGTAATCTGTCGCTGGGTCATGATCGTAGCCTTGGTGGCGCGGAGGTTTTTGTGGACGATGGCGCTGCTGCGGCGCGGCGCTCGTCCTAGGCAAGCGCTGTAAGGGCGTTGCGCGCATCATGCGTTCGCGCCTGCGCGGTGGATTTTCCGGTGATGGCCCGGCGGGGATGGCTGGTTTCCGTCATGACTGCGCGCGGCGTTCCGGGGCGCCCGGAAAAAAGCGAAGCCGGGCGACGGGCGCCCGGCTTCGGTGCGATCCTGCGCGACCGCGTCTGCGGTATTACGGGAACGCGGACTTGAAGTAGCTGATTGCGTCGAGCACGTCGGGCGTCAGGCGGCGGATGCCGTTGGGAAAGTCGTCCTTGGCCGCGCAGGTGCGGCACGATTCGGTGCTGACCACGCCGATGACGACATTGTTCGAGCCGGCCCAGCGGTTGGTATAGACCGCCGAACCCGAATGGCCGCCGGACATGTCGCAGTTGGTCGTGAAGCGCGCTTTCCAGCCGTCGCTGCCGGTGCTGTTGATGCTGCCGATATGGCAGGCGGTCGCATCCTGGTAGGCCCAGCCCTGCTTGCAGGTCTCGTAGGTAACCGGCGCGTTCACGAGGCCGCAGGCCGGATAGCCGCGGTTGAAGCACTGGCCGAGGCTGAAGGCGTTCGCGTCGCAGTAGTCGTGCAGCGCGTCCTCGGTCAGCATGACGTAGCCCATCCAGCCGGTCTCGTCGCCGGGCGCGGTGCCCAGCACCATGATCGCGTAGTCGTCGGTCCAGTCGTCCTCGCTGAGGCGGAAGGATTCCGGCGTGAAATACCAGACCGCGTCATGCGCGCCATACGGCTCGCAGGTGTCGTTGCTGCAGGTGCCTTCGCGGCCCGGGCGGAAGCGCGTCTGCGCGATCGTGTACCAGGCGTCGCTGTCGCGGTTGTACAGGCAGTGCGCCGCGGTCAGCACATGCCGGCGGCCGACCAGGGTGCCCGAGCAGCCCGAGTTCGTGCCGCCGGCCATCTGGCCCATTGCGCGGAACGGAAAGGCGGTGTTGTCGTAGCGCCGCGTGCGCGTGTCCTGGCCGTCGCTCCAGCCCTTGAGCACTTCGGCGATCTCGTCGGCGGCAGCCGGCTTGTCGTTGCCGCGCTTCGCATCGCCGCTGGCCAGGCCCGACTGCAGCGCAAGACGATGCAGCTCGTGAGCGAGCTCGCGCGGCATCTCGATGCGATAGCGCGCGCCGGTCGCGGCGTTGACCGCGGTCCAGTACTGATCGCCCGCGCTGACAGTCCTGTCGGCCGCGGCCTTGTCGCTGCCGGACGGCGGACGCTGGTCGGTGGCGCTCGCGCCCGCCGCGGCGTCGGCTGCGGCGAAACGGGCCAGCCCGTCGTAACGCCAGACTTCCTGCGTGAACCCCTTGGCGCCGGGCAGGCCGGCGGTGACGTCGACGAGCAGATCGGCGCCGTTCGCCGCCGCGTCGGCGCGACCGCCGGCGGCGAGCGCCGCTCCGGTACAACCCATGCCCAGCATCAGCAGCAGCGCTGTGCGAATCGCAGTGAACTTCATGACTCTCTCCTCCGTGGTGTGGATGACGGCCGGGGCGTCCGGCCTTGTCGTCAACACGTACGGAGAAGCGCGGCGCAGGGATCACGCAGGCGTCGCGCGCGGCGTTTCATCAGTGGCGTTTCGTCGGCGTGACCGCGCAAACGCCGGGCACCGGCGTTTGCGTCTGCCGCAGCGACGGCGCCGTTGCAGCGCTCAGCCAGGCGGGGCCCGCTGCGCGAACTGGCGCTGCAGCGCAAGCATTGCCGCCGCGGTTTCGCGGCGTATGCGCCGGCGTCCGAACACCGCATCGACGACGCGCAGCCACAACGGACGCAGCGTGTAGTCGAGCGTGCGCGTGAACTGTGTGCCGTCGCCGTCGCCGGCGGCGGCGGCGGCGAAGTCGTAGCGCAGCCGCAGGCCGCTGCCGTCGTCCATCGTCGCGACGGCCTCCCAGTGCGCAGGCCGCTGCGCAGCGACGACCTGCCAGCGCAGGCGGCGGCGGAAGCCGGCCGCGCGGATGTTCTCCTCGAAGGTCGCGCCGGCCGGCAGCGACCGCGGCGCATCCGGCACGGTGCCCAGCGAGGCCGCATGCCATTCATGCCAGCGTGCCGGTGTGCTCAGGTAGTCATAGGCCTGCTCGGGCGTGGCGGCCAGCCGGGTTCGGCAGGACTGCGAGGGCATGGCGCGGCTCCGTGTCGGTCAGGCGCGGCGAGCGAAGTGTTCAGGGCAGACGCGGATCTTCGGGCTCCCAGTGCAGGGTGCCGTGCAGCCAGTCCATCAGCGGGAATACCAGGTTGAAGTTGCGCGTCTGCATGATGTCGCGGCGGTGATGCAGTTGATGCAGACGGCGCATCTGGCGCAGCCAGGGCAGGCGCGCGAGCGCATGTCGCGCCGGCAGGTGCTCGCAGGCGTGGAACACCTCGTAGCTCAGGTAGCCGGCCAGCAAGGTCGCGCAGAACAGCGCGGCGACGTTGCGGTCGAGCCGCGCGATCAGCCCATACGCCGGCACGAGCGCGGTGCAGAACAGCACGATCAGCCAGGCCGGAAAGAAGATCACGCGCCAGTCCCGCGCCTGCTCGTACGGCATCTGCGCTTCGACGAAGAAACTGTGGTGGTCGCCGGTATGCCGCTTGTAGAACAGCGCGCCGAGGCGGTGCTTGTGGTGGCCGTAGCGGCGATGCACCGTGTATTCGCCCCAGTTGAACACGATCAGGCCCAGCGGCACGGCCAGCCATTGCCAGGTGGGCGGCGCGTCGATGCGGGTAACCAGCACGGCCAGTGCCACCAGGCCGAAACCCAGCACGAAGCCGCCATGCAGCCAGGGGCTGTACCAGCGCCTGATGCCGTTGCGATAGCGGGCGCGAAAACCTGCAGTGTCGTGGTTCATGCGGCGCTCCGGGCGCAGAGGTTGCGGCCGCCTTCGCTTGAGGCGCCGGCCGCCGGCACTATATAGACCGACCGGCGCCGTCGTCGCCGCCTTCATGCCGATTCCCATGCCGTTGGCGCCCTTCCATCCCGCCGTCGCCCGCTGGTTCGAGCGGACGTTCACGCAGCCGACCGAGGCCCAGCGCCTGGCCTGGCCGGCGATCCGTGCCGGACGCAATACCCTGGTCGCCGCGCCGACCGGTTCGGGCAAGACCTTGACGGCGTTCCTCGCGGCGATCGACGACCTGGTCCGGCGCGGCCTCGATGCCGGCGGCCTGCCGGACGAGACCGCCGTCGTCTACGTCTCGCCGCTGAAGGCGTTGTCCAACGACATTCGCCTGAATCTGGACGCGCCCCTGGCCGGCATCCGCGCCGAGCTGGCCGGACTCGGCCTGCCCGATCTGGAAATCCGCACGGCCGTGCGCACCGGCGACACGCCGGCGGCCGAGCGCCAGCAGGCGTTCCGCAAGCCGCCGCACATCGTCGTCACGACGCCCGAATCGTTGTACGTGCTGCTGGGCTCGGTCTCGGGCCGCGCGCTGCTGTCGACGGTGCGCACGGTCATCGTCGATGAGATCCACGCCGTCGCCGCGAGCAAGCGCGGCAGTCATCTGGCGCTGTCGCTGGAGCGGCTGCAGGCGCTGTGCGCGCAGCCGCCCGTGCGCATCGGCCTGTCGGCGACGCAGAAGCCCATTGCGGCGGTCGCCCGCTTCCTCGTCGGCGCCGGCGACGGTATCGGGACGCCGGACTGCGAGATCGTCGACATCGGCTACGGCAAGCAGCGCGATCTCGCGCTCGAACTGCCGCCCACACCGCTCGGCGCAGTAATGTCCACCGACCAGTGGGAGCAGGTTTACGAACGCGTGGCCGCGCTCGTGCGCGCGCATGCGACGACGCTGGTCTTCGTCAACACGCGGCGCATGGCCGAGCGCGCGGCGCGTCATCTCGGCGAACGGCTCGGCAAGGACGCCGTGGCCGCGCATCACGGCAGCCTCGCGCGCGAGGCGCGCCTGGATGCGGAGCAGCGCCTCAAGCGGGGCGAACTCAAGGTGCTCGTGGCGACGGCCTCGCTGGAGCTCGGCCTGGACATCGGCGAGGTGAACCTGGTCTGTCAGCTCGGCACGCCGCGTTCGATCGCGGCGTTCCTGCAGCGCGCGGGCCGCTCCGGCCACGCGGTCGGCGGCGTGCCCAAGGCGCGCCTGTTTCCGCAATCCCGCGACGAACTCGTCGAATGCGCGGCGCTGCTCGACTGCGTTCGCCGCGGCGAGCTCGATGCATTGCGCATACCGGTCGCGCCGCTGGACGTGCTTGCGCAGCAGCTCGTGGCCGAGACCGCGAGCCGCGACTGGGACGAGGATGAACTCTATGCGCTCGTGCGCCGCGCCGCGCCGTATGCGCAACTGCGCCGCGAGGACTACGCCGCGGTCGTGCGCATGCTCGCCGACGGTTTCACGACGCGCCGCGGCGCGCGTGCCGGCTACGTGCATCGCGACGCCGTGCACCGGCAGCTGCGCGAGCGCAAGGGCGCGCGCATGACCGCGCTGATGTCCGGCGGCACGATTCCCGATACCGGCGACTACGCCGTGATCCTCGAGCCCGATTCGCACACCATCGGCACGGTCAACGAGGACTTCGCCATCGAGAGCCTGGCCGGCGACGTGTTCCAGCTCGGCAATGCGAGCTATCGCATCCTGCGCGTGGAACCCGGCCGCGTGCGCGTCGAGGACGCCAGGGGCGCGCCGCCGAACATTCCGTTCTGGCTCGGCGAGGCGCCCGGGCGCAGCGACGAGCTGTCCTTCGGCGTGTCGCGTCTGCGCGCAAGCATCGCCGCGGCGATCGCCGCCGGCGGCAGCGAGGAGGCCGTGCGTCAGCTGCGGCGCGAGCCCGGCCTCGACGAGGAAGCCGCGCGCCAGATCGTCGACTACCTCGGCAAGGCCGCCGCCGCGCTCGGCGAACTGCCGACGCAGGATCGCATCGTGCTCGAGCGTTTCTTCGACGAGTCCGGCGGCACCCAGCTCGTGATCCATTCGCCGTTCGGCAGTCGGCTCAACCGCGCCTGGGGCCTGGCGCTGCGCAAGCGTTTCTGCCGCCAGTTCAATTTCGAGCTGCAGGCCGCGGCGACCGAGGATGCGATCATCCTGTCGCTGTCGACCAGCCACAGCTTCCCGCTGGCCGAAGTCATGCGCTACCTGCACTCGGCCACGGCGCTGGACGTACTCGTGCAGGCGCTGCTCGACGCGCCGCTGTTCGGCGTGCGCTGGCGCTGGAACGCGACGACGGCGCTGGCGCTGCCGCGCTTCGTCGGCGGGCGCAAGGTGCCGCCGCAGTTGCAGCGCATGAAGTCCGAGGATCTGCTGGCCACGGTGTTTCCCGATCAGGTGGCCTGTCTGGAGAACATCGTCGGCGAGCGCGAGATTCCGGATCACCCGCTGGTCGCGCAGACCCTGGACGACTGTCTGCACGAAGCCATGGACGCCGATGGCTGGCTCGCCCTGCTGGGCCGCCTGGAACGCGGCGAGATCGCCGTGCTCGCGCGCGATCTGCCGGCGCCGTCGCCGTTGGCGGCCGAGATCCTCAACGCGCGGCCGTATGCATTTCTCGACGATGCGCCGCTGGAAGAGCGGCGTACCCAGGCCGTACAGAGCCGGCTGTATCGCGAAGCCGAGTCGGCCGACGAACTCGGTCAGCTCGATGCCGCCGCCATTGCCGCCGTGCGCGAGGAAGCCTGGCCGCAGCCGCGCAGCGCCGACGAGATGCACGAGGCGCTGACCGGCATCGGCCTGGCCACACTGGATGAAGCCGCGACGAATGCGGGCTGGAGCGGCTGGCTGCAGGCGCTGGCCGCCGACGGCCGCGCCACCCTGCTGAGTGCCGATGCCGCGCATTTCTGGGTCGCCACCGAACAGCTGCCGCTGCTGCAGGCGCTGTATCCCGCGGCGCCGTGTACACCGGCGGTGGTGGTGCCGGAGGAATACGCGCAGGCCGACTGGCCGCGCGAGACGGCGTTGCGCGAGCTGCTGCGCGCGCGCCTGACCTGCCTGGGGCCGGCCCGTGCCGACGTGCTCGCGCAGTCGCTCGGGCTGGCGCCCGCCGACATCACGGCGGCGCTGCCGGCGCTGCAGGGCGAAGGCTATGTCATGCAGGGCCGCTTCAGTCCCGGCGCTGCGATCGACGAGTGGTGCGAACGTCACCTGCTCGCGCGCATCCACCGTTACACGCTCAAGCAGCTGCGTCGCGAGATCGAGCCGGTCTCGCCGCGCGATTTCCAACGCTTCCTGTTCGACTGGCAGCACCTCGGCGATGCCGAGCGCGCGCGCGGTGCCGACGCGCTGGCCGGCGTGCTCGGCCAGCTCGAGGGCTTCGAGGCGCCGGCCGTGGCCTGGGAGGCCGACCTGCTGCCGGCGCGCGTCCGCGACTATTCGATCGGCTGGCTCGACGAACTCTGCACCGCCGGCCGCACCTTGTGGACGCGGCTGCGGCCCGGCACCGGCGAGGCGTCCGGGCGCGGCAACACCTCGCTGCGCGCGACGCCGATACTGCTGCTGCCGCGGCGCACGGCGCCGCAGTGGACGCGGCTGGCCGCGCGCACCGACGAGCCGGCCGAGCTCAGCTCGCGCGCGCAGCGCGTCGCCGCGTGCCTGGCCGAACAGGGCGCGTCGTTCTTCGACGAGATCACCGATGCGACGCGCCTGCTGCGCACCGAGCTCGAAGACGCGCTGGCCGAACTCGTCGTGCGCGGCCGCGCGCATTGCGACAGCTTTGCCGGGTTGCGCGCGCTTCTCGTGCCCGCATCCCGGCGCGACGGTGCCGGTTCGCGCCAGCGCCGGCGCAAGCCCGCGCTGTTCGGCATCCGGGACGCCGGCCGCTGGGCCTTGATCCGCATGCCCGGAACAGCTGCCGCGACCGAAGACATCGAACACGTCGCGCGCGTGCTGCTGCGCCGCTACGGCGTGGTCTGCTGGCGCCTGCTCGAACGCGAGGCGGCCTGGCTGCCGCCCTGGCGCGAACTCGTGCGCGTCTACCAGCGCCTGGAAGCGCGCGGCGAAATCCGCGGCGGCCGCTTCATCAGCGGCCTGACCGGCGAACAGTTCGCCCTGCCCGAAGCCGTCGCGACCTTGCGCCGCGTGCGCCGCGAAGAACCGAAGGACCAGTGGATCGCCGTCGCGGCGACCGATCCGGCCAATCTGCTCGGCACCGTACTGCCCGGCGACAAGGTCGCACGCATACCCGGCAATCGCGTGCTGTATCGCGACGGCCTGCCGGTCGCCGTGCTCGCGGCCGGCGAGATGGCGTTCCTCGAAGCCCTGACGACTGAAGAACAACAGAAGGCGATGCGCCGGCTGCGCGGCCTGCCCGAGTCGGCGCCCGGGATCGCAAGGCCGGTCTCCCCGCCGCTGCGGTGATGCGTGCGACGCACGCCGATCGCGCGCTTCCTGCGGCGCGATGACGTGCCCGGCAAACCGGAACAGGAAGAATCGGGCCTGCAGAACAACCCATCCCCACCCAACCCTCCCCTTGAAGGGGAGGGCTTTGACACACCCCGCTTGCGAGGAATCGAGAGCGGCAGTTCCCTGAGGGCTGGCCTGAACCAACTTTCCGTTTCAGGGCTTTGACACACCCCGCTTGCGAAGAATCGAGAGCGGCAGTTCTCTGAGAGCTGGCCCGAACCAACTTTCCGTTTCAGGGCTTTGACACATCTCGCTAGTGAAGAATTGAGAGCGGCAGTTCTCTGAGAGCTGGCCCGGACAAGCCCTCCCCTTCAAGGGGGGTGAAAAGCCGTCGTTCAGAACCGCAGGTTCTGACGGCTTTGAACGCCCAACGGGCCGGAGGGTTGGGTGGGGATGGGGTTGTTCCGGGCGGTTGAACGTACCGCAGAAGTCGAGGAGGCAGAACTTCCGAAGCCAGGCTTCCCGCGCCGACAGCACGAAGACCGCGACTGCGCCTACTTCGATCGTGGCTTGGTCGCCACAGCGTCCGATCGCTTCGCCGCGCGGGAAGGACGCGCATCCGCCTTCTTCGCCGTATTCAGCGCCACGGCCGCACGGATCAGCGCGGTCAGCGCTTTCGCGTCGATCCTGGCGCCGACCGGAAAGTCGATCGCACGCCGCGTATTGCCGCCGAGGCTGGAGTTGAACAGGCCGGACGGGTCATCGAGCGCGGCGCCGCGGGGGAATGTCGTCTTGACCGCGTTCTTGTAGATCTCGCCGGTGCAGAGGATGCCGTCATGCGACCAGACCGGGATCGCCCATTTCCACTCCTCGACCACGTCGGGATCGGCCTGGCGGATGATGTCGCGCAGGCGCGCCAGGGTCTCGCCGCGCCAGTCCTTGATGGCGGCGATGTGCGCGTCGATCCGTTGCGATGCATCCGCGGCATCGGTCGTCTTCGCGCCGCTGCCGCTGCGCTTGGCGGCACCGGCCGGCTTCGCCGCCGCAGTCCTTTTCGCGGCCGCGGCTTTCTTCGTCGCCGTGGTCTTCGTCGTGGCGAGGGCCTTCTTCGTCGCCACGGTCTTCGTCGCGGCGACGGCCTTCTTCGCCGCCGTGGTCTTTGTCGCGGCGACGCCCTTCTTCGCTGCGACAGCCGTGTCCGCGGCAGCGGCCTTCTTCGCGGCGACCGTCTTCTTCGCGGCGACGGCCTTGCTTGCCGACGGCGCCTTCGCGCCGACTGTGGTCTTCACGATGCGAGTCCTCGTCTTCTTCATGAGCGGTTCCGTTGGCTGGGTATGCGGCGGCGGGGCAGGGCCATCGTCCGAAGCGGGCACGCTGCATCGTCGTTGAAAGTTCGCGCTAAATGCGCTCGCCGGGCAATCGGCTGGCCTGCCGTATCCAGTCGGTCAGCTGCGCTTCGTCGAGTCCGTCGTCCTCGTGGATGTGGAAATAGCGCGCCTCGGGTGTCTTCGACGCGACCGGCGGCAGCGGCCGCAGCGCCGCGCCACGGAAGAAGGCCAGCTTGATGTAGCGCGCGAAGCAATGCACGCCGAGGAACCAGCCTCGGCCCTCGATGCCGTACAGCGGCGAATTCCACTTGACCGCCTTGTTCACACCGGGAACCGCATGCTCGATCAGCGCGTCGAGACGCCGGCCGACCGCGCTTTTCCAGCCCGGCATTGCCGCGATGTAGGCCTGCACCGGCGCGTTGCCGTAGCCCTTGGCGATCTGCGGGTTGCCGCCGGAGAGCAGTCGCGGTGCGGCCGCGGCCGGATCTGCCTGCGCCTTCGGTGTGCGGCGCGCGGCAGTATCGGTGGTCCCGGCGGCGATTTTCCCGGCATGCGGATGGGGCGTTCTGGCGGCCATGCAGCCTGCTCCAACGGCGAAAATGCGCCAGCATCTATAGCCGAAGCGGCCGACGCGGTGAAGCCGTGCGTGGAAGAACCCGCTTGGGCAAACGGCGCCGTCGTCGTTTTCGTTCCGGCTTGAGCGCGCCGGCCTTCCGGTGGCAGCATCGCACGATGCCTTCACGTCCCGCTGCCGCGACCACCCTGCGCGACCTCGCCCGCCTGCGCCGCGTCAAGGACCGCATCGACCGGGAGTATGCGCAGCCGCTGGACGTCGAGGCGCTCGCGCGCGGCGCGCACATGTCGGCGGGGCATCTGAGCCGGCAGTTCCGGCTGGCCTATGGCGAATCGGTACATGCCTATCTGATGACGCGGCGCATCGAGCGGGCGATGGCTCTGCTGCGTCGCGGCGACCTCAGCGTGACGGCGATCTGTTTCGCGGTCGGCTGTTCGTCGCTCGGCACGTTCAGCACGCGTTTCACCGAACTGGTCGGCATGTCGCCCAGCGTCTACCGGCGCGAGGCGGCGCAGGCCACGGCCGGCATTCCGTCCTGCGTGGCGCGGCAGGTCACGCGACCGATCAGGAATCGAGAAGCGCCGTCGGGCTGACCCGGCTTAGCATGACGGCTCCGACCTTCCCTGGAGCGCGCTTGCCATGAATCTGTCGATCCACGCGAGTTTTCTGCCGCATACCGATGCGGACGCCGCGCTGGCGTTCTATCGCGACACCCTGGGTTTCGAAGTGCGCAACGACGTCGGCTATAACGGCCTGCGCTGGATCACGGTAGGTCCGGCCGGCCAGCCCGGAACCTCAATCGTGCTGCATCCGCCGGCGGTCGGCCCCGGCATTACCGACGAGGAGCGGCGCACCGTCGCCGAGATGATGGCCAAGGGCACCTACGCGACCTTGCTGCTCGCCACGCCGGATCTCGAGGGCGTGTTCGCCCGGCTGCAGGCCAGCGACGCGGAGATCGTCGAAGTGCCAACCGATCAGCCCTACGGCGTGCGCGACTGCGCCGTGCGCGATCCGTCCGGCAACCTGCTGCGCATCCAGCAGCGCTGAAGTCTGCCGGTCCTGCAGGTCCGTGAAGCCGGCTTCGGCCGGCGAGCCGGAGCTTCGCGCGATCCGCGCTTCCGGTGCCCCGATTCCAACCGGAGAAACGCATGAACCGGAACAACGCAATACGGCAGTTCCACCGCTGGGTGTCCATCGCGTTCACGCTCAGTGTGGCCGCGACCTTCATCGCACTGGCGCAGGAGAAGCCCGTGATCTGGGTTTCCTACGTGCCGCTGCTGCCGCTGGCCCTGCTCGTGGCCACCGGCCTGTATCTGTTTGCGCTGCCGTATGTGGCGCGGCGGCGTGCGAATGCCGGCGCCGGCTGATCGAGGCGGGCCGGGTCCACCGATCGCGGCGGATCCGGCCCGATGTCCCGTGCAGCCAGCGCAGGGCGTCGCGCACGACGCCCTGCGGGAACGCCAAGGTCGAGGCGGGGCCGGTATCGTCGAGGATCGTGCGGGCGATCAGCCGACTCATCGGCGCGCGTACGCCGAAATGGTCGGCGTCGTCGACGGCGACGAAGCTCGGCTGCGGAGTGCGCGGGGCGAGATTCATCGTCTGGAACGGGGGACGTTGCTGCGATCCATGCCTTCTGAGCGTTTTCGCCGCGTTCCTGCGCTAGGCGCCATTGGCGTGTCGGCTCGGAGCGATGCCGACGCCCCGGCGGCGGCCATCCCCGCGGCCGTCCGCCGCACCCCGGCCATCGACGCAGGAGGAATGCCGTGTCCTATACCATCGTGCTGAACCAGAGCGGCGCGCTGCCTCAGGTCTATCCGTTCTCCGTGCCGATCGACGGCGACGTGACGATTGCCTTCTCCGGCACCTGCTGGAGCACCGCCGCGAACAGCCTCGGCGGCGTCGTGGTCTTCCTCGACGATGCGCAGATCGGCGAAGCGCCGCTGTTCTTCAATGCCGCCAGCCAGCACATGGCCCTGCCGACGCAGTTCTTCGCGGTCACCCTGACGCCGGGCCCGCATACGATCACGCTCAAGCCGCTGACAGCCAATACCATCAGCGACAAGAACGATTTCTTCTCGCTGTGGGTGGTGGACTGAGCGAAGACGCCGCAGGTCCCGGGGGCCGGCGGAACAGCGGGGATAGTCCCGCCTCATGCCGTCGCGCAGACAGCCGCACAGCGGTTTCAGGTCCGGTGCGGCGCGACGCGGGGCGACCTGGGGCAGGTCGTCGGCCGGATGGAGCCCGGATCGTTGGTGCAGGCCGGGTAAACGTACCACCCGGGCATTCGCAACAGGCGCCGAAGTGGCCGGGCCATGCGGGTTCAGCGGATCGGCCGCAGCAGCAACAGCAGGCAAAGCACCAGCATGAACGCGGCCATCAGCGCGTCGAGCACGCGCCAGGCGCGCGGACTGCGGAATACCGGCAGCAGCAGGCGCGCGCCGTAGCCCAGACTGGCGAACCAGGTCAGGCTGGCCGTGCAGGCGCCGGCGGCGAAGGCCCAGCGCGCGGCATCCGGATAGCGCGTCGACAGGCTGCCGAGCAGCACCATCGTGTCGAGATAGACATGTGGATTGAGGAAGGTGAAGGCGAGGCAGGCAAGCAGCGCGCGGCGCCAGTCCGCTTCGCCGGCACCGCCCGGCGCGAGGGCCGACGTGCCGTGCCAGGCGCGCTGCGCCGCCAGCAGGCCGTAGGCGGCGAGAAATGCCGCGCCGCCGAAGCGCAGGGCCTGCAACAGCGCCGGCCATTCGTTCACGAGCGCGCCGATGCCGGCGACGCCGGCGAGGATCAGCGCGATGTCGCCGAACAGACAGACCGCAACGACGAGACCGACATGGCGGCGTTGCAGTCCCTGACGCAGCACGAACGCGTTCTGGGCGCCGATGGCGATGATGAGGCCGGCGCCGGCGACGAAGCCGGCGGAGGCGGCAGCAAGGAGCATGGGTAGATCCGGCAGGAAGGAGGCGCAGCCTGCCGTCTCGCGGCTGCTTCAGGCCAGCTAATTTTTCTTTACGCTATGAAGCAATGCTAATCCGGAGATTTCGCCGTGGACCTCGTGCATCCGCAGCTCGCCGCATTCGCGGCCGTGCTCGAAGAAGGCAGTTTCGACGCGGCGGCGCGCCGCCTCGCCGTCACGCCATCGGCCGTGTCGCAGCGGATCAAGGCGCTGGAGGATCGCCTCGGCCAGGTGCTCGTCGTGCGCCTGGCGCCGTGCCGGCCGACGCCGGCCGGCGAGCAGCTGCTGCGCCGCGTGCGGCCGATGCTCGCGCTGGAGGCCGAGGCGCTGGCCGACTTCATGCCGGAACGCAGCGCGCCGGCGCTCGTGCGGCCGATTCCGATCGCCGTCAACGAGGATTCGCTGGTGACCTGGTTCGTCGCCGCGCTGGCGCAGCTGCACGAACAGTACGGCTATCTGTTCGATGTGCGTGTGGACGACCAGGATCACACGCTCGACCTGCTGCGTGACGGCTCGGTGCTCGGCGCCGTCACGGCCGAGGCCACGCCGCTGCAGGGCTGCAACGTGCATGCGCTGGGTGCGATGCGCTATCGCGCGATCG
Organism: Lysobacteraceae bacterium SCN 69-320; assembly: GCA_001725155.1. Classification (GTDB taxonomy): domain Bacteria; phylum Pseudomonadota; class Gammaproteobacteria; order Xanthomonadales; family Rhodanobacteraceae; genus Tahibacter. The sequence goes on from MEFP01000010.1 coordinate 96,635, forward strand.
CCGCGCCGGCGTTCGCTGCGCGCCATTTCGCCGCCGGCGTGGATGCGGCGGCGCTGGCCCGCGCGCCGATGATCGTGTTCAACCGCAAGGATGCGCTGCAATGGCGCTTCGTGCGCCGGATCACGCGGGCGCGGCTCGCGCCGCCGGTGCACTGTCTGCCCACATCGACGGGTTTCGTCGACGCCGCGGCGCGCGGCCTGGGCTGGTGTCTCGCGCCCGAGTCGCTGATCGCGCCGGCGCTGCGCGACCGACACATCGTCATCGTCGACCCGGCGCGCTGGCTCGACGTTCCGCTGTACTGGCAGCACGCGGCCGTACGCTCGAGCACGTTGCAGCAGATCGGCCAGGTGCTGCGCAGCGCGGCGGCCGATGCCTTGCGTGCGTGAAGAGGCCACGCCGTTCGCGCGCGTCGTGCAGCGGTCAGACTTTCGTCGGATAGTCGGCGAAAGCTCCCGGCGGCGTGTATGCTTTCCGGCTTTTTGCAGCCGCCGCGTGCGATGCGGCGAGACGGGACGCATGACGGACAACTACGACGACCTTCAGGCCAGCTACGGACGCTGCCTGCGCGCGAACGGATTCATCGAGCGCTTCTACGAGATTTTTCTCGCCAGCCATGCGGACATCGCGCCGATGTTCGAGAAGACCGATTTCCGTCAGCAGCGGCTTGCCCTGCGTCGCGGCATCTCGATCGCGATCTCGCATGCGGCCGGTACGGCCATGGTCCGGCGCAGCGTCGGCGAAATGGCGCAGGTGCATTCGCGCAGCGGCCGTACGCCGGTGCGGCCGTCGCTGTATGCCCACTGGATCGACAGTCTGATCGCCGCGGTCCGCGAAAAGGACCCGCAGGCGAATCCGGCCCTGCTCGAACGCTGGCGCCGGGCCATGGGCGTCGTCGTGGAAAGCTTCAGCGGAAGCTACTGAGTCGCCGCTGCGGCCGATTGCCGGCGGCGCCGATAACGAAGCGGTGACGGGCTCGCGCATCGGCCCGGGCCGATGCGCGAATGACCGGCTGCGGGCGTGTTACTGGAAATCCCCGGCGAAGATCACGTCGTCGTGGGCCTCGTAGGCGCCGATGTCGATGTGGCTGCCGAAGACACGCGCGCCGCCGGACAGGTCCAGAGACGGCGCGCCACCCGGCGGCGAGTCCTTGCCGCGGTCGCGCGCGCGCGATTCGGGGGCGAGCGCATAGTTGTTGTCGCCGGCGAAGCGCGGGTCCAGCGACAGGTTCGCAGCGCCGGTGCTGCCCGGTCCGGCGATACCGCGCTGCGTGCCCTGGATGTTGTTGGCGCTGTAGATGCGTGCCGTGCCGATGTCGAGATCGACGCGGTTGGTGCCCGCGTCGTTGCCATAGAGGATGTTGTTGCTCAGATAGACCTGGCTGACCGACGCCGTGGAGCTCAGCAACTGCAGGCCGCCGGTGCCGTCGCTGCCGAGGGTCGACAGATTGTCGGCCACCGTGTTGTTCGTCACGTAGCTGCTCTTGCTGGCGACGAGCGTGGAGCGGGTCACGTCGAGGTAGGCGCCAGCGCCGAAACGCGCCACGTTGTTCACGATCAGGTTGTTGCGCACATACAGCTGCAGTGCCGAGGCGGCAAAGGCGCCGCCGTAGCCGTTGTAGACGGCGCAGCCGGTGAACACGTTCCTGTCCAGCATCAGGTCGCCGCTGTTGTTGCTGAAGTAGGCGCAGCCGCCGTTGCTGCTGCCGAACGTGCCCAGGCCGTTGCGCAGCTCGATGTTGCGGAAGCCCGAGATCGTCGCGCTGTCGATGTTCGCGTGCTGCCATTCGACGAAGAACAGCCGATAGTTGTTGCTGCCGTCGAAGATCGTGTCCTGCGGATGCGTGCTCTGGGCCTGGCAGGTCGCATCCCAGCCGCCGCTGATGCGCAGCATCTCGCCGTCGGTGACGTGGACTTCGAAGCAGGCCAGTGCATCGCACTGGGCGCCGGTCGGCTGATAGAAGCCGCTGCGGACCTTTATCTCGTCGGAGAAGCCATTCGTGCTTGCCTCGGCCAGCTTGGCCTTGAGGTCCGCGATCGTGCCGACGCAGTAGGAAATGGCCCAGACCGGACGCAGCGGCAGCGCCGCGAACACCAGCGCGAGCAGGGCCAAGGGGAAGGAAACGCGGGTACGCATGGTCGTGCTCCGGTAGTGAAGGAAGAGCGGCGCCGGAGGCCCGGCGCGACGGGGAGCAAGACTGGCGGCCGCTCGGCGCTGCCGCCTGACGGCAAGCTTTGGGCTGCGTGATCGGATGATTATTTCGCGACGAATCAATCGGCTGCGCTGTGCTTCGGCGCCGGTCCTAAAGGAGTTGCGTGTTCCGAAAGGGCTGGACATGACCGCTGTGGGGCCGGTCACCGCCGCAGTGCCGGCCGGAAGCGGCGGATTGGCCGGGCACTAACACTCCGGGAACGCCGACGCCGCGGCGCGCGTGTTGTGGCGTGCGTGCCGCGTCCCGGAAACACCCTCGCTCGGCTTACGGCCGGGCAGGGCGTCAGCGTAGGATGGCGCGCATCGGGGCGAAGGAGCCCGGCAGGGCGGGCCGGCCCTGATCCGGTCACGCTGCCGGTTCCGTCCATCGTGTCCGCTGCCGAAGCGGCGGCGTTTCTTCCCAAGGATCAGACATGACGCGTTGGCAGTGTTGCAATGGACGTGAGTGGCTGGCCGGCTGTGTGCTGCTTCTGATGGCCGCGGCCAGTCCGTCGGCCTCGGCGGAGCCGGACTGTCCCGGGCTGGCGGGCCACTATCGCGTCGACGGCTTCGGGCCGGTACTCGGCGACGCGCTCGGCGTACTGGGCCTGGGAATGGCGGGCTTCCGCGACAGCGAAGTGAAGATCACCGGCAATACGGAGCAGTCGTTGAGCTTCTGGGTCAGGAGCGGTCTGAGCAGCCCGATGGCGAGCCGGCCGAGCCGCGTGCTCACGCGCGGCGTGGACTACGACTGCGCGGCCGGCGTGCTCACGTTGCGCGGCAGTGCCGAGTCGACCCGCCAGACCGACGCCGGTTTTCTCGAAGGTCGTTCCATCGTGCGGCTGACGCGTTCCGGCGCCGGCCTCGGGATCGCGGCCGAGTTCAGCGGCGGTCAGCGCAGCACGCTGTACAGCTACGACTCGGCGCGCATCAGCGTGCCCAGGCTTGGAACCGGGCGGACCTTGCACGAGAGCATCCGCTGGCCTGGCGTGCAGGAGCCGCGGCCGGTGGCGTCCCGCCCGTACGAGCCGGTGCCGGAGTCGGCCCAGGCCGGCGACCTGCGCCGCCGGCTCGACGCACTGCTCGGCGGCGCGGTGCGTCTGGGCGGACTGGACGACAGCGGCGGGCGCGTGCGCGCGAGTCTCAGCGCCTCGCAGGCCGAGGACGTCGTAGCCTTCGAAGACCGTCTGCGCGCCGCCGGTCTGCCGTACACCACGACGCGGGCGCCGATCTGGTCGAACAACCAGTACTTCATGGAGTTCCTGTTCGGCGCCGATCCCGATGCCGCGCGCGGCTGGCATCCCAGTGTGTTCCGCGTGCAGCAGGAGATCGACCGCCTGCGCTCGCCGATGGTCAGCGTGCGCAAGGTCGAGGACGCCGGCGACGGCTATGTCGCCGAGCTCGACGTGATCGGTTCGGAATCGCTAGTCCCGCTGCTGCAGCGCCTGCGTGCCGGCACGTCGATATTCCGCGACGTCGAACTGCTCGACGATGCCGAGCAGACCGACCGGCGCAACCTGCGCCTGGTGCGGCTGCGGCTGAAGACCGCGTCGGGCTGAGGCGGCCGGCGCGTCGCGCGGCGGCGGGCGGGCGGCTAGAGCAGTGCGGCCTGCTCCGGCACAGGCTCGGGTTCCAGCAGCGCGCGCACCGGCGCGAAGCTGCGCCGGTGCTGGATGCACGGGCCGAGCTGCTGCAGGCTCTGCAGATGCTCTGGCGTGGGATAGCCCTTGTGCCGGGCGAAGCCGTAGCCCGGGTGCTCGGCATCCAGCGCGAGCATCAGCCGGTCGCGGGCGACCTTGGCCAGTATCGAGGCGGCGCTGATCGCCGGCTCGCTGGCGTCGCCGCCGATCACGGCGCGGGCCGGACAGGGCAACTGCTTCGGCAGGTGGTTGCCGTCGATCAGCGCGAGCTGCGGCACGGTGGCCAGCGCGGCCAGCGCGCGGCGCATGCCGAGCATCGTCGCCTGGAAGATGTTGATGCGGTCGATCTCGGCTGCGTCGACGACGATCACGCTCCAGGCCAGCGCGCGTTCGCGTATGCGCGGTTCCAGCATGCCGCGGCGCTCTTCGCTGAGGTATTTGGAATCGTCGAGGCCGCGTATGACGCGCGCCGGATCGAGGATGACCGCGGCGACCACGACCGGCCCGGCCAGCGGCCCGCGGCCGGCTTCGTCGACGCCGGCGACGAGCGTGCCGGGCGGCAGATCGGTGACGGTGCGGCGCCGGCGCATGGGCTCAGTCCTTCAGCGCGTGCAGCTTGCCGTAGACGTAGGCGTGGTAGGAGTCGAGCAGACTGCGGTCCGGGCAGTCGAAATAACGGCCCTGGCAGCGGTCGCGCAGCAGCGCGTTGGCTTCGTAGAAGTCGTCCTTGCGCAGGTCGGCGACGTCGAGCAGCAGCGAGCCCAGATAGATGATGTCGAGTACGTCGAAGTCCACTTTCCTGCGCAGCGGGAAGTTCGACTTCAGCATGTAGTAGGTGACCTTGGTCGGGTCGGTCACGCCCTTGGGCATGCGCTTGGCCAGCGAATTGATCGCGCCGTCGAACGAAGGCTGGTGGTCGCCGAAATGCATGAGCACCGTGCGCCGGTCGCTCGCGAACACCTTCTGTTCGAGCTCGGACATGGCCTGTTCGGACTGCTCCAGGCGCGACAGGTAATTGCCGAGATTGAGATTGAGCCAGGTGTCGAGCTGCTTGGGGAACAGCGGCTTGTTGTACGGCGACGGCAGCTGGCCCAGCGGCGTCATGTGCGGCCCGTGCTGGTGCAGGGTCAGCATGAACACGAACAGCGGCTGGTCGGGATGGTCGCGGCGTTCCTGGGCGACGACGCGGTCGAACACCTTGAGCAGGTCGAAGTCGGTCGACTCCCAGCCCAGGCCGTTGTCGCTGCCGTCGTAGAACGCGTCGAAGCCGTAGAAGCGATAGGCGTTGCGCGCGTTGATGAAGCTGCCGGACATCGGATAGATCACCAGGGTGCGGTAGCCGTTCTCCTTCATGACGCGCGGCAGGCTGTAGACCACGCGCGGGGCGAGGTTGAACGGCGCGTACAGGCCGGCGTTGCCGAACAGCACGTGGGCCATGCTGGTCAGGAACGCGAACTCGCTGGTCCAGGTGCCGCCGCCCCAGGTATGCACCTGCAGATAGCCGTGGGCGCGCGTGCGCTTGTCGTCCTGGAACAGCTTGCGCTTGCACAGCGGCAGCTTGCACACCGTCAGCATGGTCGGATCGAAGGTGCTTTCCTCGAGCACGACCACGATGTCGGGGCGCTGGCGTGGATCGCCGCCGGTGGCGACCTGTTGGTTCCAGACCTGCTTGTCGGCCGCGCCGGCGACCAGCTCCGGCATTTCGATCTGGGTCGAATGGAACGAGATGAAGAAATCGGTCAGATAGCTCTTGTCGTTCATCGCCGCCCACATGCCCTTGCCGTAGACGGCGGCGAACGGGCCCTGCGGGTTCAGCGCCTGGAACAGTGCGAAGACGCTCAGTGCGGCGACCGCGGCGAGCGCGAGGCGGCGGCGCAGCGGAGGCCAGTCGGGCAGCACGCGCGGACTGTCGATGCGCCAGATGCCGATCAGGCCCAGCGGCAGCAGGATCAGGCCGATGAAGCTCGCGATGAGCAGCACCGGATAGCGCAGGACGACTTCCAGCGTGTCGACGTTGACGAAGTAGATCAGGTCCGGCGCGAGCAGCGGCGTGGTCAGGTAGGTGATCTTGAGCAGGCTGCTGACCAGCAGCAGTGCGAACAGCCCCGCGGTCGCGAGCAGACTGAAGGCGATGCGCCGGGTCAGGCACATCAGCAGCAGGCAGAAGCCGCCGCTGAGCAAGGTCGTGAACACGCGTTCCTGCGCGGTGCCCTCGCTCAGCGGTCCGTGCAGCAGCATTGCCGCATAGGCCAGGACCGCCAGCAGATAGAGCAGCAGGCTGCGGCGGTCGAGCGGATAGAAAAGGCGCATCACCGGTTCGGGCAGGCGGAATTGGCGCGCATGGTGCGGTGGCGGCCCAGGCAGGTCAATGGGCGTCGCCGCCCTCGACCAGCGCGGCGACGGCTGCGGCGGCGCTGCGGTTCGCGTCGCCGATCAGCGCCCGGTGCAGGCGCTCGAACTCGGCCACCAGGGCGATGCGGCCGGCGCTGTCGGCGTACAGCGCGAGCAGCGCGTCGGCCAGCGCCTGCGGCGTGCAGGCGTCCTGCAGGATCTCCGGCACGAGATCGCGGCCGGCCAGCACGTTGGGCAGCGAGTAGCGCGTCGTGCGCATGAGCCTGAACCAGGTGACGATGCGATAGGTCAGCGGCGCGACCTTGTAGGCGACGACCATCGGCCGCTTGGCCAGCAGGGTTTCCAGGGCGGCCGTGCCCGAGGCGACCAGCACGACATCGGCGGCGAGCAGGGCCTGGTCGGCCTGGCCGTCGACGAGCACGATGCTGCCGCGCGAGTTCGGGTCGGCGCTGCGCAGGGTTATGCCGAGGCTGTCGGCAATCTGCTCGAACGCCGCGCGGCAGGCCGGGCTGGCCATCGGCACGACGACCTGCAGTTCGGGGATCTGCTGCTGGCAGCGCCGCGCCGCCTGCAGGAAATCGGCGCCGAGCCGGCGGATCTCGCCGAGGCGGCTGCCCGGCAGCACGGCCAGAACCGGTGCCTGGTCCGACAGGCCGAGCATGGCGCGGGCCGGCATACGTTCGGTGACCAGCGGGAAGCGATCGGCCATCGGATGGCCGACGAAGCGCGAACGTACGCCGTAGCGATCGTAGATCGGCGGCTCCATCGGGAACAGGCACAGCACGAGATCGGCGCTGCGGCCGAGCGTGCGCGCGCGCTCCTCGCGCCAGGCCCAGATCGACGGACTGACGTAGTGCACGGTGCGCAGGCCGCGCGCCTTGAGCTTGCGTTCCAGGGTCAGGTTGAAGTCGGGCGCGTCGATGCCGATGAAGGCGGCCGGCCGCAGCGCGGTGATCCGGCGCAGCAGGTCGGCGCGGATGCGCAGCAGTTCGGGCAGGTGGCGCAGCACTTCGACCAGGCCCATGACGGCGAGCCTGTCGGCCGGATACCAGGCCTCCAGCCCGGCTTCGATCATGCGCGGGCCGCCGACGCCGACGAAGCGCGCGGTTGGATAGCGTTCGCGCAGACCGTGGATGAGCCCGGCGCCGAGCTGGTCGCCCGAGGCTTCGCCGGCGACGAGGGCGAATACCGGACCTTCGGCCGCCGTCGCGTCGGCCGCAGAGCCGGGCGGCGCCTGCGGCGGCATGTCAGCGCACCAGCGAGCGCTGGCTGCGGTCGATGAAGTCGAGCATCAGGCGGACGTCCGGCGCGTCGGAGGACGCGCGGGCGAGCTCCTCGCGCGCCTCGGCCAGCGGCAGGCCGGACTTGTACAGCGTCTTGTAGGCGCGGCGTATCGACAGGATGCGTTCGCTGTCGAAGCCGCGGCGCTTGAGGCCTTCGCTGTTGATGCCCTTGGGCTCGGCGAAGCTGCCGGCCACCGTGACGTAGGGCGGCACGTCGCGGTTGATGATGGAGCCCATCGAGGTGAACGCGTGTGCGCCGATCTGGCAGAACTGGTGCACCAGGGTGAAGCCGCCGAGGATGACCCAGTCGTCGACCGTGACGTGGCCGGCCAGCGAGGCGGCATTGGCGAAGATCACGTTGTTGCCGACGATGCAGTCGTGTGCGAGGTGGACATAGGCCATCAGCCAGTTGTCGTTGCCGATGCGCGTGACGCCGCCGCCGTCCTCCGTGCCGCGGTTGAACGTGACGAATTCGCGGATCACGTTGCGGTCGCCGATTTCCAGCAGCGAGCTTTCGCCGTGGAATTTCTTGTCCTGCGGCGCGGCGCCGATCGAGGCGAACTGCCAGATGCGATTGTCGCGGCCGATGCGCGTCGGCCCTTCGATGACGACGTGCGGACCTATCCAGGTGTCGTCGCCGATCTCGACGTCGGCGCCGATGACGCTGTAGGCCCCTACACTGACGTTGGACCCCAGCCGCGCGGCGGGGTCGATCACAGCGGTCGGGTGGATCATCAGTCGTTACGCTCCGCGCACAGCAGCTCCGCCTCGGCGACCACCTTGCCGGCGACGAGCGCCTGGCACCAGAACTGGCCCATGCGGCGGATCATGCGTTTCTGCTCCACTTCGAGCACGAGCTGGTCGCCGGGGCCGACGATGCTCGTGAAGCGCGCCTTGTCGACCTTGACCAGATAGAACAGCGCGCTCGCGCTCGGCGACTCGATGTTGGTCAGCTGCACGAGCAGGCCCGAAGCCTGGGCCAGTGCTTCGATGATCAGCACGCCGGGCATGACCGGGTGGCCCGGGAAATGGCCCTGGAAGAACGGCTCGTTGATCGTCACGTTCTTCAGCGCGGTCAGACGCTTGCCGGATTCGAACTGGGTCACGCGGTCGACCAGCAGGAACGGGTAGCGGTGCGGCAGCAGGTCGAATATGCGACCGACGTCCAGCGGCAAGGTCAGGCTGGCGTTCGAATCGTTCATGGAGCGGAATCCTTTTCTAGGGCTTTCAGACGGCGCGCCATTTCGTCCAGATGGCGGAATCGCGCCGCATTGCGGCGCCACTGACGGTTTTCCTGGATCGGCGTACCCGAGGAATACTCGCCGGCGGCGGTGATGGAATGGGTGACCAGCGTCATCGCCGTCACGGTGACCCGGTCGGCGATGCTCAAGTGGCCTAGGATACCGGCAGCGCCGCCGATCAGACAGTAGCGGCCGATGCGGGCGCTGCCGGCGACGGCCGAGCAGCCGGCCATGGCCGTATGCGCGCCGATGTGGACGTTGTGGGCGATCTGGATCTGGTTGTCCAGGCGCACATCCTCTTCGAGCACCGTGTCTTCCAGCGCGCCGCGGTCGATGGTGCAGTTGGCGCCGATCTCGCAGTCGTCGCCGATGCGCACGCCGCCGAGCTGCGGCACCTTGATCCAGTGGTCGCGCTCGAAGGCCAGGCCGAAGCCGTCGGAGCCGAGCACGGCGCCCGGATGCACGAGCACGCGCCGGCCCAGGCGCACGCGGGTGACCAGGGTGACCCGGGCGACCAGGCGCGTGCCGGCGCCGACGACGCAGTCGGGCCCGACGATGCAGCCCGGGCCGAGCACGGCGCCGTCCTCGATCACTGCGCCGTCCTCGATCACGCAGAGCGGGCCTATGCTCGCGCTGGCCGCCACACTGGCGCCGGTTGCGACGACCGTGCTGGCATGGATGCCGGCGGGCGCATCGGCAACGTTCTCGAACAGCGCGGCGATCTGCGCGTAGGCGACATAGGGATCGCGCGCGACGAGCGCGGCGCCGCGGCGCAGCGGCAGGTCGTCGGCGCGCAGCACGACGACGCCGGCCTGCGAGGCCTGCATCTGCGTACGGTACTGCGGGTTGGACAGGAAGCTCAGCTGGCCGGGACCGGCCAGTGCCAGCGTGGCCACGCCGGCGACCTGTTGTGCGGGATCGCCGTGCAGGTCCAGGGCGAAACGCTCGGCCAGTTCGCCGAGACGCCAGCTCCGCGGCGCGGCGCTCATGGCGTGGACCGTTTGGACTGGAAGTCGCGGCGCAGGCGTTCGAGCACCCGGTCGGTGATGTCGATGCGCGGATCGGCGTAGACCACCGGACTCGGTACGACGAGGTCCAGCCCCTGTTCGCGTGCGTAGTCGACCACGGTGTTGTTGATCTCCTGCCAGCTCTTGTCGAGTTCCTGGTCGCTGCGGCTCTTGAGCTCGGCGCGCAATTCCTCGCGCGTGCGCTTGACGCTGCGTTCCAGCGCGTCGATCTCGCGCTTCTTCGCGTCGGCGTCGGTCTTGTTCAGCAGCAAGCCGTCGCGTTCGAATTCGTTCTTGAGATCGGCCAGGCGGGTTTCGTCGCGCTTGAGCGCGGTATCGCGCGAGGCGAACTCGCGCTGCAGCCTGTCGCGGCCGGCCTGGACCTGGGGCGCATTGTCCAGCAGCCGCTTCATGTCGACATAGCCCAGCTTGGCCTGGGCCAGCGCCGCGAGCGGCAGCAGGGCCAGGACCAGCGCTAGGCTGCGTGCTGCGGTTGCGTGCTGGCCCACGCCTGTCCTCCGTTCTTGCGGTCGCTGCGGCGGAACGGGGCTGGCCGTTCCGCCGTCGCTGCGATGATGCCAGTTTCGATCAGAACTGGGTGCCGAAGGAGAACTGGATGGATTCGGTCTTGTCGCCATCCTTCTTGCGGATCGGACGCGCCAGGTTGATCGTGATCGGACCGACCGGCGCCTGCCACTGCAGCGCGAGACCTGTCGACGCGCGCAGTTCGCCGGCGCTGAAGTCACCGAAGGACTTGTACACGTTGCCGACGTCGACGAAGGCCGAGATGCGCACCGAATCGCTGTCCTTGGCGAACGGCGTCGGCAGGATCAGCTCGGCCGTGCCGAGCACCTTGAACGCGCCGCCGAGCGGCTGGCAGTAGTCGCTGATGACGTTGACGCGCTCGCACGGACCCAGCGTGTTGTCCTCGAAGCCGCGTACGTCGCGCACGCCGCCGGCGTAGAAGTTCTCGAAGAACGGCAGGCCGCCGATGCGCAGCGGAATCTTCTCCGACGAGTTCGGATCGTAGCGGCCGGTCGCGTCGCGGTAGGAGTCGCCGTAGCCGAGGTTGCCCGACAGCAGGAACGTGAACTTGTCGCTGAGCGGGAAGTAGTGCACGCCCTGGTAATAGAGCTTGTAGTACTCCAGGGTCGAGCCGGGCAGGGCGATTTCGGCCGAGATCGACTGCAGGCCGCCGCGCGTCGGCGTGAAGTACTTGTTGCGCGTGTCGTGGGCCCAGGACGCCGTCAGGTTCCAGGTATGGATGGTGCGGTGGTCGAGGTCGGTGATGTAGCGGATGATGTTCGGCGGCGTGTAGCCCTCGAACGTGTTGATCTTGGTGCTGTTCGCGCCGAGCTGGAACTGCACCGAGTCGGTCTCGCCGATCGGCACGCCGACGAAGGTCGAGAACGCCGCCGTGTCGGTGGAGTAGTTCGCGATGTTCGCCTGGCTCTGGTCGAGGTTGCGCACGCTGGCGTTGTAGCCCAGCGCGATGCCCGAGTCGTTGAGGTACGGCTGGGCGTAGCTGACGTCGTAGCGCTTGAGGTAGGAGCTCTTCTGCACCGTCATGGCGATGCGGTCGCCGGTGCCGAGGAAGTTGTTCTGCGACACGGACACCGAGGCGATGAGCTTCTGCACCTGCGAATAGCCCAGGCCGAACAGCAGGCTGCCGGAGGGCTGTTCCTCGACCGTCACGACCATGTCGACCTGGTCTTCGCTGCCGGCGACCTTCGGCGTCTCGATGTTGACGGTCTTGAAATAGCCCAGGCGCTGCAGGCGCACCTTGGAGCGGTCAATCGCCGCCTGCGAGTACCAGGAGCCTTCGAGCTGGCGCATTTCGCGGCGCAGCACCTCGTCCTCGGTACGCACGTTGCCCTTGAACGTGATGCGGTTGACGTAGACGCGCTTGCCGGGCTCGATATAGAACGTGACCTCGACGGTGCGGCCTTCCTTGTCGGTCTTGGGCACCGGCGTGACTTCGGCGAACGCGTAGCCGATGTTGGACAGCACCGAGCTCATGGCCTTGGCCGACTGCTCCAGCTTGCGCCGCGAGAACGTGTCGCCGGCCTTGGTCTTGAGCAGCGCGCGCAGGCTTTCTTCCGGCAGGATCAGCTCGCCGAGCAGCTTGATGTCGCTGATCGTGTAGAGCTGGCCTTCCTGCACGTTGGCGCTGACGTAGATGTTGCGCTTGTCCGGGCTGATCGAGACTTCGGTCGACTCGACGTTGAAGTCGGCATAGCCGCGGTCGAGGTAGTACGAGGCCAGCTTCTCGAGGTCGCCGGAAAGCTTCTCGCGCGAGTACTGGTCGTCCTTGGAATACCAGGACGTCCAGTTCGTCGTGTCGGATTCGAACTCGTCGCGGATCTCCTTGTCGCTGAAGACCGCATTGCCGACGATGTTGATGTGCTTGATCTTGGACGCCTTGCCCTCGGCGATCACGATGTTGATGTCGACGCGGTTGCGGTCGAGGTTCGTGACCTTCGGCGTGATCGAGACGTTGTACTTGCCGCGGTTGTGGTACTGGCGCGTCAGCTCCTGCTGCACGCGGTCCAGCTGCAGGCGGTCGAAGGTTTCGCCTTCCTCCAGGCCGATGCCCTTGAGGCCCTTGCGCAGTTCTTCCTCTTTCAGCTCCTTGTTGCCCTTGAGCGTGATCTTGGAGATGGCCGGGCGCTCCTGCACGGTCACGACGAGGATGTCGCCCTGGCGCGTGAGCTGCACGTCGTTGAAGAAGCCGGTCTTGAACAGCGCGCGGATCGCCTTTTCCGCCGAGTCGGCGGTCATGCGGTCGCCTTTTTCCACCGGCAGGTAGGTGAACACCGTACCGGGCGCGATGCGCTGCAGACCGTCGATGCGGATCTCCGAGACGACGAACGAGTCGAACGCGTGGGCCTCGGCGGCGAGGCAGGCGAGCAAGAGCAGGGCGGCGATACGCTTCATCGTCAATCCGTCAGGGTTTTCTTATTGTGCGGCGGGCGCTTGCCGCGGTTGTTGTAGTGCCGGTCCAACTGCCGGTCAGGACAGTAGCCGGTGCACGATGTCGTTGTAGAACGCGAGCCCCATCAGGGCGGCCAGCAGCACCAGGCCGGCGTACTGGCCGGCGATCAGCGCCTTCTCGCTGAGCGGGCTGCCCTTGATCGACTCGATAAGGTAATACACGAGGTGACCGCCGTCCAAGATCGGAATCGGCAGCAGGTTCATGATGCACAGGCTCAGCGAGATCAGCGCCAGGAAATAAAAGAACCAGGCCACGCCGCGCTGGGCCGAGTCGTTGGCCACACTGGCGATCGTGATCGGCCCCGAGATGTTCTGCAGCGAGGCCTTGCCGCTGAACATGCGGCCTATCATTTCGAGGGTCTTGCGCGTGAGGTTGCCGGTTTCGCGCAGCGCGGCCGGCACGGCGGCCAGCGGGCCGTAGCGCAGCAGGGCGTCGAACGGCGGCTCCACATATTTGGGACCGATGCCGATGCGCCAGACCGGCTTGCCGTTGTCGGTCTCCTGGCGCGGGGTCAGGGTGACCTGCTGCGGCTGGCCGGCGCGCACGATGGCCAGAGCCAGCGGCTTGCCGGCGGCGCCCTGCACCTGTTCGACGAAACCGTTCCAGGTCGCGATCGGACGGCCATCGAGGCTGACCAGCTTGTCGTCGACCTGCAGGCCGCTCGTTTCGGCGGGGCTGCCTGCCTTGACCTCGCCGACGAAGAACTCGGTCGGCATCAGGAATTTCGGCGTCAGGCCGATCTCGCGCATGGCGCCGAGCTCGTCCTTGTCCGCGGGAATCTTGCTCAGCGCCAGCGCGCGCACGGCCGGATTTCCGTCGGCGCCGGTCACCTGCACCTCGATGTTCTGCCGGTCCAGCGCGTGGCCGAGCAGTACGAGGTTGGCATCGGTCCAGTTCGCGACGCGTTCGCCGGCGATCGCGTCGATACGGTCGCCGGCGGCGAAGCCGGCCACGGCGGCAAGGTTGTCGGCGCGGCCGATCACGGGCTGGTAGTCGGGCTTGCCGATCACGAACATCGCCCACAGCGCGAACACCGTGAACAGCAGATTGAAGGCCGGGCCGGCGGCGACGATCAGCATGCGCTGCCAGACCGGCTTGGCGGTGAAGTCGCCGGCGCTTTCGGCCGGGCTGACCTCGACTTCGCGCGAATCGAGAAACTTGACGTAGCCGCCGAGCGGGATGGCGGCAATGCAGTATTCGGTGCCGTCCTTGCCGATGCGCGTCCACAGCGGCTTGCCGAAGCCGATCGAGAAGCGCAGCACCGTGACCCCGAAGCGGCGTGCGACCCAGTAATGGCCGAACTCGTGGAAGGTGACCAGCAGCCCCAGCGTGACTGCCAACCACCAGATGGATCCTAGGACGTTGCTCATGCGGGGCTCAACAGTGCAGGCGGCGCATCATACGTTGGGCCGCAGCCCGGGCGGTTAAGTCCGTCTGAATGAGCTGGGCCAGGTCGGTGACGGGCTCAGCCGGAATCTGCTCCAGACAGGCCTCGATGACTTCGGCGATCGCCAGGAACGGCAGCTGGCCGTCGAGGAAGGCGGCGACGGCGATTTCGTTGGCCGCATTCAGTATGGCCGGAGCGGTGCCGCCTTGGCGCAGCGCCGCGTAGGCCAGGGCCAGGCAGCGGAAGGTATCCAGGTCCGGCGGCTGGAAATCCAGCCGGGCCAGCGCGACGAGATCCAGGGCCGGCACGCCGGCCTCGACGCGTTCGGGCCAGGCCAGGCCATAGGCCAGCGCCGTGCGCATGTCGGGATTGCCGAGCTGCGCCAGCACCGAGCCGTCGGCGTATTCGACCAGCGAATGCACGATGCTCTGCGGATGCACGACCACGTCGATGGCTTCGGGCGCCGCATCGAACAGGAAATGCGCCTCGATGACTTCCAGGCCCTTGTTCATCAGGGTGGCCGAGTCGACCGAGATCTTGCGGCCCATGCGCCAGTTCGGGTGGGCGACGGCCTGCTCCGGCGTGATGCGGGCGAGATCGGCCCGGCTGCGGCCGCGAAACGGACCGCCCGAGGCGGTCAGGATCAGCTTGCGCACGCCGCTGGCGGCCAGCGCCGCGCGCCGCGTCGCCGCGGCCGGCGGCAGGGCCTGGAACAGTGCGTTGTGTTCGGAATCCACCGGCAGCAGCTCGCCGCCGCCGTCGCGCAGCGCGGCCAGCAGCAGCGGCCCGGCCATGACGATGGCTTCCTTGTTGGCCAGCAGCAGGCGCTTGCCAGCGCGCGCGGCGGCCAGCGTCGATTCCAGACCGGCTGCGCCGACGATCGCCGCGACGACCGTGTCGCACAGCGGCGAAGCCGCGGCTTCGGCCAGGGCTGCGGGGCCCGAGGCGACGCGCGTGGCCAGGCCGGCGCGGATCAGGCGCGCGCGCAGATCGGCTTCGAGAGCCGGGTCGGCGATGATGGCCAGATCCGGCGCGAAGCGCTCGCACAGGGCGGCCAGCGCCCCGCTCGCGCGATGCGCCGCGAGCACGCTGGCGCGGAACCGCTGCGGATGCCGCGCGATCACATCCAGCGTGCTGCCGCCGATCGAGCCGGTGGCGCCGAAGACGGCGACGTTTCTCATGCGCGCAGCAGGGCCAGACCGGCGGCCCAGACCGGCAGCGCGGCGAACACGCTGTCGAGGCGGTCGAACATGCCGCCGTGGCCCGGGAACAGGTCGCCGGAATCCTTCACGTTGGCGTGGCGCTTGATCAGGCTTTCGAACAGGTCGCCGACGATGGAGGCGAGCACGGTCAGCATGGCCAGCACGAAGATGCCGGCCAGCGCGGCGCCGCGCAGTCCGAGCAGCCAGGCGCCGAGCACGCCGACCACGGCCGAAGCGGCCACGGCGCCGTAGACGCCGGCCCAGGTCTTGCCCGGGCTGATCCGCGGCGCGAGCTTGGTCGTGCCCCAGCGGCTGCCGGCGAGATAGGCGCCGCTGTCGGCGACCCAGACCAGCATCAGGCCGAACAGGGTCCACCAGTGGCCGTGGTCGGCGCTGCCGTGTATCTGCAGCAGGCCGCACCAGGCCGGCACGACCGTGAGGAAGCCGGCGGCGAGCTTGAGCGCGACGTTGTCCCGCGTGGGCGCGACGGCGAAGCTGAAATGGCGCAGCCACAGCGCGGCGACCGGCCACCAGGCCACGCCGGCAATGAGGACGGCCCACCAGATCGTGCCGCCGCGGACCGTCCACAGCATGACCATCGCCGCCGCATGCACGGCGACGACCGTGCCGCGCAGGCCGGCGTCGCGCAGGCCGAGCATCCGCGTCCACTCCCACAGCGCATAGACGAAGGCGGCGCCGGTGATCGCAGCAAACAGGGCGGTCGGAGCGAACAGGATCAGCGCGATCGCGGCCGGGGCGAGGACCAGGGCCGTCAGGGTGCGCGTTTTCATCGGGGATGCCACGGGTTCAGCGCGCTCCGTCGGTCGGGATGGTTGCCGGAAAACCGGCTTGCTTTTCGCTGCTGCGGCCCCCGTGCGTCAAGAGGGATGCCGCCGCGGTGGGGCGGCGTGACCCCGGGGCGGGCCGGCAGGGGCGCGGCGAACGGATCGCTGCGGCGCAGGAGGAATCGGCCCGGCTCATGCGCCGCCGGTGACCTGCGCGCTGGTCTTGCCGAAGCGGCGTTCGCGCCCGGCGTAGTCGGCCAGTGCCTGTTCGAATGCGGCCGCGTCGAAGTCCGGCCACAGCACGGGACTGAAATGGATTTCCGCGTAGGCGATCTGCCACAGCAGGAAATTGCTGACGCGCTGCTCACCGCCGGTGCGGATGAACAGATCGACGGCCGGCTCGTCGGCCAGGCACAGGTACGGCGCGAGCGTGTGTTCGTCGACGGCCTCGGCCGCGATCGTGCCGGCCTGGACCGCCTGCGCCAGCTTTGCCGCGGCCTGGGCGATGTCCCAGCGGCCGCCGTAGTTGACTGCGACGTTCAGATGCAGCCGCGTATTGGCCGCGGTCCGCTGCATGGCCGACTGCATGCGCTGGGCCAGCGCCGGCGCGAACGCGGCCAGGTCGCCGACGAAGCGGATGCGAACGCCGTAGCCGTGCAGTTCCTCGACCTCGCGGTCCAGCGCCTTGAGGAACAGCTCCATCAGCGCGCTGACCTCGTCCTGCGGACGCTGCCAGTTCTCGCTGGAGAATGCGAACAGGGTCAGCGCGGTTATGCCGCGGCGCAGGCAGAACTCGATCGCCCCGCGCACGGCCTTCTGGCCGGCGTGGTGGCCGAAGCTGCGCGGACGCAGGCGCTTGCGCGCCCAGCGTCCGTTGCCGTCCATGACGACGGCGACATGCTGCGGCAGCCGGTCGGCCGTGCCTGCGGTTGGCGAGGGAATGAGCGGATCCAGGATCGTGCTCCGCTCAGAGCGCCATCAGTTCTTCTTCCTTGGCCTTGACCACCGCATCGACATCCTTGATCGCCTTGTCGGTCAGCTTCTGGATGTCTTCCTCGGCCTTGCGCTCTTCGTCCTCGGTGACCTTCTTTTCCTTGAGCAGCTCCTTGACGTGCTGCATCGCATCGCGGCGCACGTTGCGCACGGCGACCTTGGCGTCCTCGCCTTCACCATGCACCTGCTTGGACAGGGCCTTGCGGCGCTCTTCGGTCAGCGGCGGCAGATTGATGCGGATGACCGTGCCGGCGGTGTTCGGATTCAGGCCCAGGTCGGAGGAAATGATGGCCTTTTCGATCGGCTGCACCATGGTCTTTTCCCAGGGCGTGATCGTCAGCGAGCGCGAGTCCTGCACGGCCACCGTGGCGACCTGGGACAGCGGCATGTCGCTGCCGTAGTAGTTGACCTTGATGTGGTCGACCAGTGCCGTGGTCGCGCGGCCCGTGCGCAGGCGCTGCAGGTCGTGCTTCAGGGCTTCGACGCTCTTGGCCATGCGGGTCTGGGCGTCTTGCTTGATGTCGTTGATCGTCATGGCGGCAAATCCTTGGGCCGGAAAAAAGCCGCCGGAGTATAGCAGCGCCCCGGCAGGCGGCGCGGGCGGGCCCGGCGGCGGCCTGCGACAGCTGACCGCAGGCCGCCGCCTCTGCACGCCTGCCTGCGGCTGCGGCTACAATTCCGCCTCGAATTTTCCGGCGAGCAGGTACGGCAATGGGCAGATTGATGGCCATCGAGGGGCGCAAGAACGCCCAGGATGCACGGCGCGGCAAGATCTTCACCAAGGTCATCCGCGAGCTCACAGTGGCGGCGCGCGCCGGTGGCGGTGATCCGAAGGCCAACCCGCGACTGCGTCTGGCCATGGACCGCGGCCTGGCCGTGAACATGGCGCGCGACGTCATGGAGCGCGCGATCAAGAAGGCCACCGGCGAGCTCGAGGGGGTCAGCTACGAGGAAGTGCGCTACGAGGGCTATGCGCCCGGCGGCGTCGCGGTCATCGTCGACTGCATGACCGACAACAAGGTGCGTACCGTCGCCGACGTGCGTCACGCGTTCAGCAAATGCGGCGGCAACCTCGGCACCGACGGCTCGGTGTCCTTCATGTTCAAGCGGCTCGGCGTGCTGACCTATCTGGCCGGCGCCGGACAGGAAGCCGTCGAGAATGCAGCGATCGAAGCCGGCGCCGACGACATCGTGGTCTATCCCGACGACGGCTCGATCGACGTGCTGACGAGTCCCGACAATTTCGAGGCGGTCAAGCAGGCCATGCAGGCCGCCGGCCTGCCGCCCGAACACGCCGAAGTCGGCCTGCGCGCCGACAACGACATCAGCGTCTCGGGCGAAACGGCCCAGGCCGTGCTCAAGATGATCCACATGCTCGAAGACCTCGACGACGTGCAGAACGTCTATTCGAACGCCGATATCGTCGGCTGACGGAAGGTCGGCATCCGCCTGCGGCTCGCCGCGACCCGCGCGTTGCAGGATCGAGCGGCGCCTATCGAATCGCGCCGCTTGCGGTGAGCGCAGCGAACCGCAACGTCGAAGCGCCGCACGCGCAAAAACCCGAACCGCCGCCATCGCTGCGACGCGCGTTTCACGCTCACCGGAGCGGAAAACGCTTCGTTGGAGGTTATTCGGGCCGGGCATGCCTCGACGTTGCGGTTCGCCTTCGGCTCACCGCAACCTGCGCGCCAGCTCCGGCGCGGAGGCTCAGGTGACCAGCGTACCCACGGCTTCGCCGCGCGCGATGCGCAGCAGGTTGCCCGGCACGCCCATGTCGTAGACGCGCAGCGGAATCTTGTTGTCGCGGCACAGGGCGATGGCCGTCGTGTCCATGACCTGCAGGTTGCGCTGGATCACTTCGGCATAGCTCAGCTTGTCGTAGCGCTCGGCGCTCGGGTCCTTCTTCGGGTCGGCGCTGTAGATGCCGTCGACCTTGGTCGCCTTGAGCAGCAGGTCGGCGCCGACCTCGATCGCGCGCAGCGCGGCGGCCGAGTCGGTCGTGAAGAACGGGTTGCCGGTGCCGGCCGCGAACAGCGTGATGCGGCCTTTCTCGAGATGGCGTATCGCGCGGCGGCGGATGAAGTCCTCGCAGACCTCGTTGATCTTGATCGCGCTCATGACGCGCGCATAGGCGCCGAGCTTCTCCAGTGCGTCCTGCATGGCCAGCGCGTTCATGACCGTCGCGAGCATGCCCATGTTGTCGCCGGTCACGCGGTCCATGCCGGCCTTGGCCAGGCCTTCGCCGCGGAAGATGTTGCCGCCGCCGATGACTACGCCGACCTGTACGCCGGCGCGCTGGATTTCGATGATTTCCTTGGCGAGACGATTCAGTACCTTGGGGTCGATGCCGTAGTCGGCATCGCCCATCAGCGCCTCGCCGCTGAGCTTGAGCAGGAGGCGTTTGTACTTGATGTCGTTGGGCATGGACGGTTCTCCGGGCAGGGGCAGGCCAGCCGCGCGAACGCCGCCAGCGCCGGTCATGATCATGGGAAAGAGAATGGGGCCGAAACGGCCCGCGGAATGCGCGCGATGATACCGCAATGTCATAAACGCCGGGGCCGCGAACGACCATGGTCGCGGGCGTTGCGCGTGCGCCGTTGCCGACGGTTCGGCTTTTTGCGCGCATCCGCGCCGCATTGCGGCGGCGATCACGTCCGCGTCAAGCGCGCGTAATCGCTGTTTCATAGTCCGGCTCTACTGTCCCGGCCGATTTTTCGCGGCCCCGCCAGGCCGCGCGCCTGGAGGGTTTCCGATGTCACGTCCATTCGCCGCCGTCCTGCTGCTCGTCGTCGCCGCGTCGGCCGCCGCGCATACCGCCGCCACGACTGCACCACCGGCGCTGCGCGCCGCACCCAAGGCTTTCGCCGTGGAGCGCGCGTTGCCGGCGCCGCCGCGCGACGTGGTCGAGCTGCGCTTCCACGATGTGTTCAAGCTGCCCGTGGGCCCGCGCGGTCTGGAACCGACCGGGCGCCTGCGCGAGCTCGACGGCCGCCGCGTGCGTCTGGTCGGCTACATGGTCAAGGCCGACGTGGCCGGCGGCTTCGTCCTGAGCCCGCTGCCGGCCGAGCTCGGCGACGCCGACGAAGGCCTGGCCGACGACCTGCCGCCGAGCGCCGTGCTCGTCGAGCTGCCGCGTTCCACCGATCTGCGCAGCGGCCACATGCCCGGCCTGATCCAGGTGACCGGGCGCCTGCACGTCGGCAGCGCCGAGAGCGCCGATCTGCCGGGCCGCGTGTTTCCGGCGCGCCTGGAACTCGACCCCGGCCTGGACCGCGCCCTGCGCAAAGCCAACCGCTGAACCCCGTCGCCCGGCGCGGCCGCGGCGATTCCGCTTTTCCACTCCCGTAAGGAGCGCTGCATGCGCCGCATGACGATTTCCCGCCTCGCCCTGGGCACGGCCCTGGGACTGCTGGCCGTTTCCGCCCACGCCGCGAGCGTGTCGCGCCTGACTCCGCCGAGCGAGCTGTTCGCCTCGGGCACGGCCGACCCGATCATTTCGCGCTTTCTGCCGGGTCAGCGCTTCGACCTGCAGGCCACCATACGTCCGGACGAAGGCGACAGCGTGGTCTCATTCGAGTTCTTCGTCGACGGCGCCTGGGTCAACGGCCCGCTGCCGGTCGGCGGCGGCACGAACGATTCGCGCCTGGCGCGCAACAGCCTCGTGACCGAGACCGGCGCGGCCGACACCTGCCTGCGCGACGGCAAGACCACCGGCGCCAGCGGCTGCGTGCTCGCCGCCGGCCTGCCGTCGAATGCGGCCGTCGTCAGCTTCCGCGGCTATTCCAGCTACTCGGGCGGCGTGCATCAGTTCAAGGTCAACGCGCGCACGGCCAACGGCCGCACGATCAGCGCGAACGGCAATTTCGAAGTCGTCGGCCTGGCCAACGGCGGCCGCACGGCCAAGAACATCATCATCCTGGTCGGCGACGGCATGGGCGCCGCGCACCGCACGGCGGCGCGCGTGATGGCCAAGGGCTACGCCCAGGGCAAGGCGCGCGGCAAGCTCGCGATGGACACCTTCCCGTACAGCGGCCAGGTCATGACCGCGTCGCTGAACTCCATCGTGACCGATTCGGCGCCGGGCATGGCCAACTACGTCTCGGGCAACAAGGCCAACAACAACGAAGAAGGCGTCTGGCCGGACGACACGCTTGCGGCGTTCGACAACCCGCGCATGGAATACCTGGCCGAATACCTGCACATGCTGCAGGGCAAGTCGCTCGGCATCGTGACCACGGCCGACGTGTTCGATGCGACGCCGGCGGCCAACGCCGTGCATACCTCGGCGCGCGGCAACGGCACCGGCATCGTCGATCAGTTCCTCGATGACCGCAGCAAGACCGGCCTCAGCGTGCTGCTCGGCGGCGGCCGCAAGTGGTTCCTGCCGAATCCGGGCGGCAGCACCAGCCCGCAGCCGGTCAACGGCTCGCAGCGTTCGGCGCGCAACGACTACGTGCTGCCGGCCGACATCGTCAACGGCTGGGGCGCTGCGGTCGGCAAGCTCGATCCGGAACGCGACCTGATCGGCGACTTCGTCAGCGCCGGTTTCGCCTACGCGCCGGACAACACCGCCCTGAATGCCGCGTTCGCGCGCGGCACGCCGGACAAGCTGCTCGGCCTGTTCGCCTACTCGAACATGAACGTGTCCTACGACAAGATCGCCGCGCGCCGCGGCAACAGCGAAGTCGTCGACGCGTTCGGCTTCCCCGACCAGCCCATGCTCGACGACATGACCGACAAGGCGCTGAAGGTGCTGTCGCGCAATCCCAAGGGTTTCGTCGCGATGATCGAGGCGGCCTCGATCGACAAGCAGGCGCACCTGATGGATACCGACCGCTGGATCCACGACGTGATCGAGTTCGACCGCGCGATCGCCGTGGCCAAGCGCTTCGCCGAGCAGAATCCGGACACCGTCGTCATCGTCACGGCCGACCACGAATGCTCGGGCGCGGCCATCATCGGCGCGGCCACCGTGTCTGCGGCGCAGCTCGCCGCGGACAAGCTCGCCGGCAAGAGCGTCGTCGGCATCTACGAGGCGGCCAGATTCCCGCGCTACACCATGGGCGCCGACGGCTACCCGGTCACGACGAACATCGACAACAAGATGCTGATCGGCTACGGCGCCAACGCCGACCGCTACGAGAACTGGCTGCCGAACCGCTTCCCGACGCGCGACACGCAGCAGCCGTTCCCGCCGGCGCAGTCGCCGGCCAACCCGAGCGTGCGCAACAAGGACGAAGGCGCACTGATCACCGGCCAGGTCGCCGGCGACCAGGCCGCGCATACGGGCAGCGACATTCCGCTGTCGGCATTCGGTCTCGGTGCGGGCTATTTCACCGGCACGTTCGACAACACCGACGTGTTCTTCAAGCTCGGCCAGATCGCGGTCGGCGGCGTGGAGTAAGCGTTGCCGGCAGGGCCGCCGCCGGTGGCGCCGGCCCGCCGCTCATCGACGACGCGCAGCGGGCGACCGCTGCGCGTTTTCTTTTTCCCCGGCGAACACGCCCAGGCGGGGCGCACCGGTCGCCATCGGGCTTTCGTCGGCGCGATGCTTGCGCAGCCTGCGGATTCACTCCGCTGCGGCGTTGCGCTGGGCTTCGTGCCATTCGTCGATCAGACATTGCACCAGCTGCGCGGCCGGCAGTTCGCGCGCGAGCGGCGCGCCCTGGCCGGCCCAGTGCGCCGCGTAATCCTGATTGCCGTGAGCCGCGGCCGCCTGATGCAGCGCCTTGCCGGCGTCGTAGGCGATCGGATAGTCGGGCAGGCGCAGCGTCGTCTGCTCGCCGAGTTCGTGCAGGCGGTTGACGAGGCCGCGGGCGGCGCGGCCGGAGATTGCCGCGGTCACGCCGGTCTGCTGCGCCGGCGCACCGCGCAGCCGCTCGCGATAGGCGGCGCCGGCGGCCGATTCCGGGCACAGGATGAAGGCCGTGCCCATCTGCACGGCCGCGGCGCCGAGCTGCAATGCGGCGGCGATGCCGCTGCCGTCCATGATGCCGCCGGCCGCGACCAGCGGCAGCCTGCTGCGGCGCGCGAGCAGGCGCACCAGCGCGAAGGTGCCGATGCAGGCGTCGCGTGCCGGATCGAAGATGCCGCGATGGCCGCCGGCCTCATAGCCCTGGGCAACGAGCACATCGGCGCCGGCGGCTTCGGCCAGCGCGGCTTCCTCGGGGGCGGTCACGCAGGCCAGGGTGACGATGCCGGCTTCGCGCAATGCCGGAATCCAGCCGCCGTCGGGCAGGCCGAAATGGAAGCTGACGACCGCGGGCCGCAGCGCGAGCAGCATCGCCAGCAATGCCTCGTTGCCGAGCGCGCTGCGGTAGATCTCGCGCAGCGCGGCGGGCGGCTGCGCGCCGAAGCGACGGAATTCCGGCGCGAGGTACGCGAGCCAGTCGGCTTCGCGCGCCGGATCGGCGACGGCCGGCGCATGGCAGAACAGGTTGACGTTGAACGGCTGCGTCGTGAGTTCACGGGTCTGGCGGATCTGCGCGGCGATCTCGTCGACCGGGGCGGCGGCCGTGCCCAGCGAGCCCAGCGCGCCGGCTTCGGATACGGCGGCCGCCAGCCGCGGCGTGGATACGCCGACCATGGGCGCCTGGATCAGCGGGTGACGGATCGCGAGCTGGCGCAGCAGGGCTTCGTGGCGGCGCATGGCGGTTTCTCCGTGACGGCACGGGACGGCAGCGGCGAACCGATGCCGGGGTTCGCGCGAATCGTGCGGTTCCGCCGACGCGCGGAATCGCCGGTCTTCGTTGTAGCAGGCCGCGGCGCGCGGCGCATGCCGGTTGCTGCGGCTGCCGGCCGCCCCGCGTGCCGCAGGGCTGGGACGATGCGGTGATGCGCCGCGCAGACGCCGGCGATGGTCTCCTTCCGCGCAAGAAAAAAGCCGCGGTTTCCCGCGGCTTCTTCCGGTACGACGTGGCGGGCAGTGCGATCAGGCCAGACCGGCCTGCTTCATGACTTCCGCGGCGTAGTCTTCGACCACCTTCTCGATGCCTTCGCCGACGGCCAGGCGCTTGAAGCCGACGATGTCGGCGCCTTCCTTCTTGAGGACGGCTTCGACGGTCAGGTCGGTGTTCAGCGCGTAGGGCTGGCCGGTCAGGGTGACCTCGTTGATGATCTTGGCGATCTTGCCGCTGATGATCTTCTCGAGGATCTCGGCCGGCTTGGCCTTGTCCTTCTCGGTCATCTTGGCCAGCTCGATTTCCTTTTCCTTCGCGATGAAGTCGGCCGGGACTTCGGACGCCTTCGCGTAGGGCGGGTTCATCGCGGCCACATGCATCGCGATGCCGCGGGCCAGCTCTTCGTTGCCGCCGGTCAGTTCGACCAGCACGCCGATGCGGCCGCCGTGGACGTAGCCGGCGACGGTGTTGCTGCCGTCGACGCGGACCAGACGACGCAGCTGCACGTTCTCGCCGACCTTGCCGACGAGCGCGGCGCGGGCTTCCTCGACCGTGCTGCTGCCGTCGGTGTACTTGGCGGCCTTCAGCGCCTCGATGTCGGCGGCGCCGGTGTCCAGCGCGATCTGCGCGACGGCGTTGGCGAAGCCGACGAAGTTCTCGTCCTTGCCGACGAAGTCGGTTTCAGAGTTGACTTCGACGAGCACGGCGTTGCCGCCCTTCTGCGCCAGGGTGATGCGGCCTTCCGCAGCGACGCGGCCGGCCTTCTTGTCAGCCTTGGCCAGGCCGGTCTTGCGCAGGTATTCCATCGCCGCGTCGATATTGCCGGCGTTCTCGGTCAGTGCCTTCTTGCACTCCATCATGCCGGCGCCCGAGCGCTCGCGCAGTTCCTTGACCAGACTCGCGGTGATTTCCATGTAAACCTCGAAATAGTTGTGGCGGCGACCGGCGTCGCGCCAGGAAAACGGAATCGTGTGGCCGCGTCACGACAGCATCGTGACGCGGTCCGGGCGCGCGCCGTGGCGGACGCCCGGACCGGCCGTATTACTCGCCCTGCGGGCCCGGACGGCCGCCGCCGTTGCGGCCGCGCGGTGCGCCGCCCGGGCGCTGGCCCGGCTTGGCGCCCGGCTTGCCACGCGGCGGAGCGGGCTTGCGGCCGCGCGGGGAATCGTCGGTCGCGGCCTTGACGTGGCCTTCGGCGTCGAGTTCGACGAACTCGTCCTTGTCGCTGCCCGCGGTCTGCGGCGCAGCGGCCTTGCCTTCGAGCACGGCGTCGGCGGCGGCGCGGACGTAGAGCTGCACGGCGCGGATCGCGTCGTCGTTGCCCGGGATCGCGTAGTCGACCAGGCTCGGGTCATAGTTGGTATCGACGACGGCGACGACCGGGATGCCGAGCTTCTTGGCTTCCTTGATCGCGATGTCTTCATGGCCGATGTCGATGACGAACAGCGCGTCCGGCAGGCGGTTCATGTTCTTGATGCCGCCGAGCGAGATGTTCAGCTTTTCCGATTCGCGCTTGAGGCCGAGCACTTCACGCTTGACCAGGCGCTCGAAGCGGCCGTCGGTGGCCATCGCTTCGAGTTCCTTCAGGCGCGCGACCGACTGCTTGACGGTGCGGAAGTTGGTCAGCGTGCCGCCGAGCCAGCGCGCCGAGACGTGCGGCATGCCGCAGCGTTCGGCTTCTTCCTTGACCGCTTCGCGCGCCGAGCGCTTGGTGCCGACGAACAGGATCGTGCCGCGCTTCTGCGCCAGGCCCGACAGGAAGTTCATCGCGTCGCCGAACAGCGGGACGGTCTTTTCGAGGTTGATGATGTGGATCTTGCCGCGCGAACCGAAGATGTACGGCGACATCTTGGGGTTCCAGTAGCGCGTCTGGTGACCGAAGTGGACGCCGGCTTCCAGCATCTGGCGCATCGTGACTTGAGGCATGGTGTTACTCCGAAAAGCGGGCGCGCACGGTCGATGTGTAAGTGCTGCAGCCCGGGGTTATGGCCTCCACGTTCCCCCGCGACCGACTTCTTGCGAAGCACCCCGGAGCGGTGACGGAACGTGTGTGGATTCGGCGGAATCGCCGTGGTGGCGGGACTTGCTCCCGGCCTGGATTCACCGGCCGGACCTGGGTGGTACGGGCGGAAAATCCGCGGAAGCATAACTCCTGGGCCAAGGCGGGGGCAAGGCCGGACAGGTTGCGATGACCGGCGTGCTGCGGCCCGGGAGGAAAGGCTGCGGTTAAAATCCCCGCATGCCCACTCCGGCTGCGTCCGCCATGCGCCTGTTCTCCCTGATTTCCGTTGTCCTGCTGGGGCTGGCCGGTTCGGCCTGCGCTTCCGAACCCGCACTGGTGGGCATAAATCTCGTCAAAGACCTCGATACGCGACCGGGGTCGCGGGGCTCGGGCCCCGGCCGGTTCAAGTCGCTCGGCGGGCGCGTCTACTTTTCTGCCGCGGAGGTGCGTACCGGTGCCGAAACCTATTCCACCGACGCCCAGGGCAACGTGCGCTTTCTCGGCGACATAGCGCCCGGCGCGCGGCATTCGGCGCCCGAACCGATAGTCGTAGTCGGGGATCGCGTCATTGTGAGTGCCGACGACGGCACGACCGGCCGGCAGCTGTGGTCGCTACCGGTCGACGGCGGCGTCCCGGTGCGGTTGACCTCGTTGAACAACCTTTGGCTCAGCTGGGACGGGCTGGAACAGGTAGTGACTGTGCTGGGCAATCGCGCTTTTCTGGTGCTGCCGGGACAGGAATATCGGCTCCTGACGACCGACGGCACGCCGGCAGGAACATTCGAACGTACGCCCGAGAGCGGATTCCCATTGCGTGCGGCGAACTACGGCTGCGCTCTCGGCGAAACGGCCATCGTCGACGGTTTCGGCGAATCGGCTCACGTGCTCGTACGCACCAACGGGCTGCCCGGCGGCGACAGCGTCATCGCAACCCTGCCTCCCGCCGTGGTGCCGCGCGCGGCAGTCGCCGCGGCCGGGCAGTGCTATTTCCTTTTTTCGACCGACACGCTCGTTTCGGCCGGTTGGTCTCTATGGCGAACCGACGGCACGGCCCAGGGTTCCACCGAGATCGCGTCCGCGCAGGCGTCGGCCGGCGGCCTCGCTGTTCTGGGCAACTCCGTCTATTTTCTGGAAGGCACCGACGACAATCACACGCGACTGCGGCGCTTGTCGGCAGGCGGCGATGTGGTGGACACCGTCGTCGATCTGCCGGGGCCTCTTCGTTCGAACGGCCCGCTCTGGACTCATGAAGGATATCTGCTGTTCGACGCCTTCGCTGTGGGCACGAATGGATTCGAAGCGGCGTTGTTCGTCAGCGATGGCTCCTCAGGCGGCACGCGGCGGCTGTATCCGCCGCCGGGCGAATCCGGCAACGGTATTCGCTGGTATCCGGTCCCAGGTGCGATCGTGCGCAAGAGCAATAGCGGTGCCGATCTGCGTGTCGATCTCGCCACCGGCGAGATGACTGCGCTGGATTCGGAATTTTTCAACTACGCCGATTCCGCCGGGCTCGGTGGCGTCCGCATTGGGCGGGGCGGTGGTGCGTCAGGCGATGCGGAAGTCTGGATTACGGCCGGCACGACCGGCAGTACGCGATTGCTGCACGACATCTGGGCGGATACGCGCAGTGGTGTCGCACTGCCCTGGAGATCAGGGACGTCGGCCGCCGTTGGCGATACGCTGTTCTTTAGCGAGGCCTATGACCCGACGGTCGACGGGCTGCCACCGAACGCGCTCTGGCGCACCGACGGCACCGAGAGTGGTACCCGAATGTTGCCTGCCGTATTTCATCCCGGCGCGCAACCGCGCCAGGTTCAGCGCTATGGGAACGACGGCGTGCTGTTCCTGACCGACCGCAATGATCTCTATCGTGCCGATGTGACGCTGAATTCGGCTGCGCTTGTTGCGACGAGCATCGGCGGCGGATGGCTGCAGTCCGTGGATCATGGCGCAGGGGCAATCTTCCCCTGTGGCGGTTTCACGGCGTTGTGCAGCCTGCACTCGGCGAATGGTGGCGGCGTGCTCGCGGAGGGCAATTTCGACTCTGCCGTCAGGATCGGCGAAATCGGCGGCATCGCCGTGTTCGCTCCGCTGAGCGGCCGGGATATATGGCGCAGCGACGGAACGGCGCCCGGCACTTTCAGGTTGCTGACGGACAGGTATCTGCCCGATGTGCCGAGCGGATCCCAGGAAATATCTCTTGGTGGAAAAATTTATTTCATTGCGTGCCTGGTCAGCAGTGCATGCGATCTGATTGCCACGGACGGCACTGTCCAAGGGACGCAGTCTCTGCGTGCGATACCCGCAGGCGGCCTGCGTTGGGCGGGGCGCGCCGGCAATCGCCTGGTCCTGGGTACGAGTGCGTCGCAAGTCTGGTCGACCGACGGCACTGCGGCCGGCACCGTGCTCCTCTATGCCGGTTCGGGAAAAGTGTTCGCCAGCACCGGACGTCACGTGCACATGCATATGTCCTGCGCCGGCTGCAAGCAGCAATACCTCGTCACTGACGGCACGCCCGCAGGTACGCATTTCGTCGACCTGCCGGCCTCGTTGAGGCATTCCGGCACGTTTGCGGCCGCGCTAGGCGACAATGCGGTCGTTTTCAGCTGCGACAACCAGCGTCGTGGGGTCGAGCTGTGTCTGGCCGATTCGGATGGCGAGTCGATCGTGCCACTGCCGGAAATTTTCCCGGGCGATCAGTCGGCAAATCCGCTGCCGCTCGGCCGTACGGACTCGGCAGTCTACTTCAGTGCCGACGATGGCCTGCACGGCCGCGAGCTCTGGCGACTGCATTTGCTGACCGACGCGCTGTTTGCCGACGGCTTCGACTGATGCGATCGCGGGTCGAAGGAGCCGGCTCCGGCGGGGCGGATTGTCGGACTCCGTCGGATCCGGCTTGCACCGCTGTCCGACGACCCCATTTCCGGCACAGTCCGCCCGGCCGGGCAGCCTGTTATCATCCGCTGCTTGCGCCCGCCCAGGGAATCGCCGAACCCGAGGAACCCATGCCCGTAACGATCAAGACCCCCGAAGACATCGCCAAGATGCGCATCGCCGGCGCGCTCGCCGCCGAGGTGCTGGAAATGATCGGCCAGTACGTCAAGCCGGGGGTCTCGACCGAGGAACTGGACCGGATCTGCCACGACCACATCGTCAACGTGCAGCAGTCGATCCCGGCCAACCTGGGCTACAAGGGGTTTCCGAAGACCATCTGCACCTCGGTCAACCACGTCATCTGCCACGGCATCCCCGACACGCGCAAGGTGCTCAGGGATGGCGACATCCTCAACATCGACGTGACGGTGATCCGCGACGGCTTTCACGGCGACACCAGCCGCATGTACTACGTCGGCAAGCCCGAAGTGCGTGCGCAGCGTCTGTGCACGATTGCCTACGAGGCGATGATGCTCGGCATTGCCCAGGTCAAGCCCGGCGCGTATCTGGGCGACATCGGCCATGCGATCCAGAAGCATGCCGAGGCGGCCGGCTTCTCGGTCGTGCGTGAGTACTGCGGCCACGGCATCGGCCGCGTCTACCACGAAGAGCCGCAGGTGCTGCATTACGGCAAGCCCGGCGCGGGCCTGCGCCTGGAAAAGGGCATGTGCTTCACGGTCGAGCCCATGATCAACGCCGGCAAGGCCGCGACGCGGCTGATGCCCGACGGCTGGACCGTAGTCACGCGCGACCATTCGCTGTCGGCGCAGTGGGAGCACACGGTCACCGTGACCGATGACGGCGTCGAGATCCTGACGCCCTGGCCCAGCGCCAAGGCTGCCTGATCCTGCGCGCCGCCGCCGGCGGCGCTTCATGCGCTTGCGGGCGGCGCGATCCGGCGTTTACTGTGGATTTCGCCCCCGCCTGCCGCGCTGAGGTCCGATGAGCGCCAATCCGGCCAGATCCGTCCTGCCGCGCCTGCCGGCGGCCGTGCCGCGCTCAGGCATTTCGCCGGAAGCGCGGCTCGCCCTGCGTCAGTGGCTCGGCGATGTGGATCGCTGGTTCGCCGAGGCCTTCCGCGACGGCGTGTCGGCCGACGAGCTCGTGCCGCTGCGCGCCGAGACCTTGCAGCGCCTGCTGCGGCATATCTGGATCGCGATCGTCGGCGAGGCCGCCGGCGCCGCGCTGTACGCGGTCGGTGGTTTCGGCCGTGGCGAGCAGTTTCCGCGCTCGGACATCGACCTGCTCGTGCTGGTCGAGGCGCCGCCGCAGGGCTCGCTCGCGCGCTCGCTGGAAACGCTGTTCACCTGCCTGTGGGATTTCGGCCTCAAGCCCGGCCATGCGGTGCGCACCCTGGAGCAGTGCCGCGAGCTCGCCGCGCAGGACGCCTCGGTCTACACGAGCCTGCTCGACGGCCGCCGCCTGGCCGGCAGCGAGCGCTTCGATCCGGGTTGGGCCGCGTTGCGCGAGGACGCCGGCCTGTGGCCGCCGGCGGCCTATCTGGCGGCCAAGCGCGCCGAGCAGGAACAGCGTCACGCGCGCTACAACGACACGGCCTACAACCTCGAACCCAATCTGAAGGACGGCCCCGGCGGCCTGCGCAGCCTGCATGTGATCGCCTGGCTCGGGCAGCGCCTGTTCGGCGTGGCCGACTGGCGCGAACTGGCCGCGCAGGAAGTGCTGTCGGCCGCCGAGATCGCCGCAATCGACGCGGCGCGCCGGGTGCTCTGGCGCACGCGCTTCGCGCTGCACCTGCTGGCGCGGCGGCTCGAGGACCGCCTGCTGTTCGACTACCAGCGTGAGCTCGCGCGGCGCCTGGGCTACGAGGACGAGCACGCCGACAACCTCGGCGTCGAACAGTTCATGCAGGATTATTTCCGCGCCGCGATGACCCTGGAACGGGCCAACGCGGCCTTCCTGCAGCGCTGCGACGAGGCGCTGGCCGCGCCGGCGCTGTTCGCCGCCGAGCCGGTCGGCGAGCAGTTCGTCGCGATCGGCGAGCGGCTGGATCTGCGCGATCCCGAACTGTTCCTGCGCCGGCCGGCCGCGCTGATCGAGATCTTCGTCGCGCTGGCCGAGAACCCCGCGCTCAAGGGCCTGCGCGCAAACGCGCTGGCGCGGCTGCAGAGCGCGCTGGAGCTCAACGCCGACAGCCTGCGCGACGACCCGGCGGTGCAGGCCGCGTTCCTGCGCCTGCTGCGCCTGGGCGCCGCGGCGGTACCGGCGCTCGCGCGCATGAGCCGGCACGGCCTGCTGGCCCAGTATCTGCCGGCGTTCGGCAAGGTCGTCGGCCGCATGCAGTACGATCTTTTCCACGTGTATACAGTCGACGAGCACACCTTGCGCGTGCTGCGCAACGTCGCGCGCTTCGCCGATCCGGCGGCCAGCCGCGAGTTTGCGCTCGGCCACGAGGTCTACCAGCGCGTCGCCCGGCCCGAGCTGCTGCTGCTCGCCGCGCTGTTCCACGACATCGCCAAGGGCCGCGGCGGCGACCATTCCGAGCTCGGCGAAGCCGAGGCGCGCGCGTTCTGCTATCGCCTGGGCCTGCCGGCCAGCGAGGCCGAGCTCGTCGCCTGGCTCGTGCGCTGGCATCTGCTCATGAGCGTGACCGCGCAGCGCCAGGACATCACCGATCCGGACATCGTGCACCGCTTCGCCGTGCAGGTCGGCGAATGGGAGCGGCTGGATCTGCTGTATCTGCTGACCTGCGCCGACATCGCCGGCACCAGCCCGAAGCTGTGGAACTCGTGGAAGGACCGCCTGCTGGCCGATCTCTACGTCGCCGCGCGCTACGCGCTGCGCGGCGGCCTGGAGCGGCCGCCGCAGGCCGCGGCCCAGGCCGCCGAATGCCAGGAGCAGGCGCGCGAGATCCTGCTCGCCGACGGCCTGGCCGAGGCCGACGTGGCGAGGCTCTGGGCCGGTTTCCCCGAGCAGGCCTTCCTGCGCTACCACCCGGAACAGGTGGCCTGGCAGACGCGGCTGATCCTCGCCGCCGATGCCGCCGACCTGCCGCTGGTCGCGATCCAGTCCGACGGCGTGCGTGGCGGCAGCGAGATCTTCGTCTATGCGGAGGACCGCGATGGCCTGTTCGCAACGGTCGCCGCGACCCTGGACCGGCTCAACCTGTCGGTGCAGGAAGCGCGCATCCTGACTGCGGCCTCGGGCATGAGCCTCGACACGTTTCTCGTGCTCGACGCCCAGGGCCGCGCGCTGGCCGACGCCGAGCGCGTCGAGCGCGTACGGCGCGAACTCGCGCGCGCGCTCGCGCAGCAACCGTACCGGCCGCAGCTGGCCAAGCGTCCGCTCGCGCGGCCGCTGCGCCATTTCCAGACCGTGCCGCGTATCGCGTTCCGCGCCGATTCGGCCACTGGCCGTACCCAGCTGTCGCTGGTCTGTTCCGACCGGCCGGGCCTGCTCGCCGTCGTCGCGCTGGCCCTGCGCGAGCACCGCATACGCATCCACGACGCGCGCATCGCCACGTTCGGCGAGCGCGCCGAGGATTTTTTCCAGATCACCGACCAGAACGACCGGCCGCTGGGCGCGGACGCCGAACAGGCCCTGTTGCAGGCCCTGCAGGCGCGTCTCACCCCCGATGCCGGCATTGCCAAGGAGCACCATGCAAGCACTTGAATCGTTGATCGACGCGGCCTGGGAACGCCGCGCCGAACTGTCGCCGAGCGCGTTCGATCCGGCCCTGCGCACGGCCGTGGACACCGCGCTCGCCGCGCTGGAAAGCGGCGAGCAGCGCGTCGCCGAGCCCGACGGCAGCGGCGGCTGGAAGGTCAACCAGTGGCTCAAGAAGGCCGTGCTGCTGTCGTTCCGGCTCAATCCGAACCGGGTCATGGCGGCCGAGCCGGCGCCGTATTACGACAAGGTCGACCTGCGCTTCCAGGACTTCGACGAAGCGCGCTTCCGCGAGCTCGGCGCGCGCGCCGTGCCCGGCGCGATCGTGCGCCGCGGCGCGCACATCGGCCGCGACGTCGTGCTGATGCCGAGCTTCGTCAACATCGGTGCACACGTCGGCGCCGGCACCATGGTCGATACCTGGGCCACGGTCGGCTCCTGCGCGCAGATCGGCAACCGCGTGCACCTGTCCGGCGGCGCCGGCATCGGCGGCGTGCTCGAGCCGCTGCAGGCCGGGCCCACGGTCATCGAGGACGGCTGCTTCATCGGCGCACGCTCGGAAGTCGTGGAGGGCGTCGTCGTCGAGCGCGGCAGCGTCATCGGCATGGGCGTGTTCATCGGCCAGTCGACGCGGATCTACGACCGCGCGAGCGGCCAGATCCTCTATGGCCGCGTGCCGGCCGGCAGCGTCGTCGTGTCCGGCTCGCTGCCGGCGGCCGACGGCAGCCACAGCCTGTACTGCGCGGTCATCGTCAAGCGCGTCGACGAGAAGACGCGCAGCAAGACCTCGGTCAATGAACTGCTGCGGGGCGATTGAGATGACGGCAAAAGTATACGGATTGGAAAAGTGCGACACCTGCAAGAAGGCGCGCAACTGGCTGCAGCGGCATTCGATCGCGCACGACTTCGTCGACTATCGCGAGCAGCGCATACCGGCCGAGACCCTGAAGGCCTGGGCCGTCGCGGTCGGCGGCTGGGAAAAGCTCGTCAACCGCGCATCGGCGACGTGGCGCAGCCTGCCCGAAGCGCGCAAGACGCCCGAGAGCGCGCCGGAATGGACCCTGCTGATCAAGGAGCATCCGGCCATCGTGCGCCGGCCCGTGCTGGTGACCGACGACGGTCAGGTCAGCGTCGGGTTCAACGACAAGCTGTTCGCGCAGCGTTTCGCCGGCTGACATGGACGACGTGCTCGAGCTGACCGGTGAACTGATCCGGCGCGCGTCGGTCACGCCCGACGACGCCGGCTGCCAGGCGCTGATCGCGCAGCGCCTGCAGCGCGCGGGCTTTCGCATCGAGTCGCTGCGCTGCGGCGAGGTCGACAACCTCTGGGCCGTGCACGGCGAGGACGGACCGACCCTGGCGTTCCTCGGCCATACCGATGTCGTACCGAGCGGTCCGGCCGCGCAGTGGCAGACGCCGCCGTTCGAACCGGTCCTGCGCGACGGACGGCTGTACGGCCGTGGCGCGGCCGACATGAAGGGCTCGGTCGCGGCGTTCGTGCTCGCGCTCGAAACCTTCGTCGCGCGCCATCCGCAGCATGCGGGCCGGATCGCGCTGCTGCTGACCAGCGACGAGGAAGGCGCGGCGCGCGACGGCGTGCGCAAGGTCGCCGAGACCTTCCGCGCGCGCGGCGAGCGGCTGGACTGGTGCGTGGTCGGCGAGCCTTCGT
The DNA here is from genome assembly GCA_001725155.1 of Lysobacteraceae bacterium SCN 69-320. Taxonomy (GTDB): domain Bacteria; phylum Pseudomonadota; class Gammaproteobacteria; order Xanthomonadales; family Rhodanobacteraceae; genus Tahibacter. The sequence goes on from MEFP01000010.1 coordinate 130,835, forward strand.
CGAGCGCGCGGCTCGGCGACGTGATCCGCGTCGGCCGGCGCGGCTCGTTGTCGGGCTATCTGAGCGTGCACGGCGTGCAGGGCCACGTCGCCTATCCGGAGAAGGCGCGCAATCCGATCCATGCGTTCGCGCCGGCGCTGGCCGAGCTGGCCGCGACGCGCTGGGACGACGGCAATGCGGATTTCCCGCCGACCTCGTTCCAGGTCTCCAACATCACGGCGGGTACCGGCGCGAACAACGTGATACCGGGCACCCTTGAAGCCGCGTTCAATTTCCGCTTCAGCACGCAGAGCAGCGCCGAATCGCTGCGCGAACGCGCCGAAGCGGTGCTGCGCCGTCATGGCCTGGAATTCAGCCTGCGCTGGGATCTGTCCGGCGAACCGTTCCTGACCCGCGGCGGCCCCCTGCGCGAGCAGACCATCGCGGCGATCGCCGAGGTCTGCGGCATCGCGGCGCAAGCGAGCACCGGCGGCGGCACGTCCGACGGCCGCTTCATCGCGCCGCTGGGCGCCGACGTGGTCGAACTCGGTCCGGTCAACGCGACGATTCACCAGATCGACGAGCACGTCGCCGTCGCCGACCTGCAGCGCCTGCCGGCGTTGTATCTGGCCATCGCCGAGCGGCTGCTCGCACGTGGCTGAGCGGCGTCCACTGCAACGCGCCGCGGCGGTGCTCGTCGCGGGTCTCGGCATCGCCGCGGCTGCAGCGGCGGAAAGCGACGCCGCCGGCACGACCCTGTGGTTCAACCAGGGCGCGCTTGCGCCGCTGGGCCTGCGCCTGGACACCGACTGCGGCGGCTGCGCCGATGCGGGCCTGCGCGCCGATTATCGCGAGCTGCGCTTTGCCGTTGCGGCGGGCGCGGGTCTGCGCTGGCGCCGTGCGGCGGGCCGCTTCGAGGCGCTGCAGCCCGGCCGTCAGACCCATCGCGGCGGACCGCGCCTGCGCCTGGCTGATGGCAGTCTGCTGAACCTCGACGGTTTTGCGCTGCGTCAGCGCGGCGGCGCACGCGTCGCGCTGGATCTCGTCGATGGGCAGGGCCGCGCCTGGTTCACTCTGGATCATGCGCATGTCTACGTCGACGAGGCCGGCGCGCTGTCCCTGCGGCACATGGATCTGCGCGTCGGCGCAGCACTCGCACAGCGGCTCGCGCGGCCCGAGACGGACGGGCTGCTGGTCGGCGGCGCGCAGAGCGATGCGCTCGCCGCGGCGGCCGACGTCGTCGCGCCGACCAAGCAGAGCGCGCAATGTGCTGCGGTCTGGCCCGGTGCGAGTGCCCAGGCCGACGTGCAGATGCTGCGTCTCGCACAGAACTGGGAACTGCGCCAGCCCGACGGCGTCAACGCCTACCGCTGCGGCCGCAGCGACGGCTTCGGCGGACATAGCCGTATCTGTACGGCCGACAGCGACGACGGTCTCGTCGTGCTTGCGCCCGATGCGAGCCTGCGCAACGTCGGCACGGCCGCGGTGGCCTGGTATGCGAAGTTCTCGCCGCCGGCGCCGCCCTATGGCAACGACCAGCATCCGTTCCTGGTCTGGAATCTCTACCGCCTCGATGCCGACGGCCGCCTGCGCCAGCTCGGCGCGTCGGCGGCCAAGCACGCCTTCCATACGATCAACGCGGTCTGCGACTGCGGCGACGGCAACGTGCTGTATCCGGGTTGCGAGGATACCTACGGCGGCTTCAGCAACGACTATCCGACGGCGCTGGCGCCGCGCAGCGAGATCGTGCCGTACGGCGCGCGCTGGGGGCGCTGCGGCTCGCTCTACGACAAGGACTGCGACGGCCAGCGCGATGCCGACGACGGCCTGCTGCCCGACGACGCGTTCCACCCGGCCAAGCGTCTGGGCGTGGCCGAACGCGAGCTGCTGCCGGCGCGCCATCCGGGCGCGCGCTGGTTCGTCGAATACTGGTATCTCGTGCGTGACGACGCCGAACCCTGGAACAACTTCGGCCTGATGCAGGTCACGCCGCAGAAGCGGCGCGGTCAGGGCAGCGATCCGGACGCTTACGCCTGGAGCTTCGAGGTTGCCGGTTTCCACAATGAGAGCATGGTGCAGCACTGGGCGGCGTCGCCGCCGGACGGCGCCTGGCAGCGCCGCGCAGTGGTGCAGACGGCGCAGGGCAGGGCGTTGCTGGTCACGCGCGTGACCGCGCGCAGCGATGGCCGTTACGCCTATGTCTACGAACTGTTCAACCTCGACCTGATGCTGGCGCGCACGCGGGGCGCCGAGCCGGATCTGCGCATCGAGGAAAACCGCGGCATCGAACGCTTCGCCGTGTTCGCCGACGCGCGGGCGCAGATCGACGCGATCGAGTTCGCCGGTGCCGCCGCCGACGCGGCGGCGTGGCCGGCGGCGCGCGATGCGCTGCGCGTGAACTGGACGCGCGGCGCCACGCAGCCGGCGCTGGACTGGGGTACGACGTTCCGTTTCGCCTTCGTCAGCGATCTCGCGCCGCGCGACAGCACGGCCCTGCTCGGCAGCGGCGCGGAATCCTGGACTGCAGCGACCCTCGCGCCGCGGCGCGACTGGGAGCCGCCGCCACGGCGTGCGGTTCCGCCGTCCGGCAACTGATGGGCTGCTGCGGCGCTGTCCCCATCCGTCGCCGTCGCCGGCATCCCGACACATCCGCTGCCGCGCCGCACGGCGCCGGTTCGACCCCGTGCGGCCGGCCCGGCGCCGCGAAGCGCGGAGCCGGTCGCCGCGTCAGCCTCGGGCCGAGGCGGCCGACGCATCAGGGGCGCGGCATGCCGTGTTCGAAATGCACGCAGTCGGCGTAGCCGAACCATGCGTTGTCCCGTTCCTGGATCTTCTCGGCGCACAGGGCGCCGGTGAAATCGCCGGGCGCGGCCGAGCACCCGATGTCGGCGCGCAGGCCGGGGACGACGCAGTGATCCCGCTCGCTGCTGCATCGGGCAGCCTGGACGGTGGTACAGGCGCCGGCCCGCAGGGCCAGGGCGCGCAGGACGGAAGAAAGCGCTTTGCGGTGCGACAGTACGGTCTCGTCCGGCAGCCGCGCGGCAGTGTGGATCGCGGCCGCACCGGCGCCATTGCGCGGTCCGGGCGCTGTCGCGGCCGCGATCGGTGGACAAGGCCGCCGCGCGGTCAACGATGACTTTCGTCGGGCTTACGCCGTCACGGCATAAGCTGTGCTACTTTCCGGGGCTGGATGCGTGGGATCAGGGAGCATTCAGTATTGGCCGGGGGTGTACGGATGGGGTGGTTGTGTGACGCGGCGCGGGCACTGGGGGCAGTCGTCCCGGCGTTGGCATTGGCGGTCGGCCTGCTGGCCGCACCCGCGGCGCGGGCATTGGACCTGACGCCGCACGGCACCCAGCCCCAGTTGCAGACGCCGCTGGAATCCACCAGCAATTGCGTCGGCTGCCATCGCGGCTACAACGCGACGCAGAGCCAGTTCCTGCCGCACAGCACCTGGGGCGGTTCGATGATGGCCAATGCCACGCGCGATCCGCTGTTCTGGGCCGCGCTGGACGTGGCCAACAAGGATTTTCCGGGGGCGGGCGACTTCTGCCTGCGCTGCCATACGCCCAGCGGATGGCTCGGCGGCCGCGTGCTCAAGAAGGGCAACGGCACGAACCAGCCGGCCAGCGGCGCCTCGGGCTGCCAGCTGACCGGCGACTACAACGACGACGACGGCTACGACAACGACTACGGCGGCGTCAGCTGCCACTACTGCCATCGCGTGATGCCGGGCGGCCCGCAGGGCCAGCCGCTCGCGATCGGCAACGCCAACGCCTGGATCGACGACGCCGGCACCTGCATCACCTCCACCGGCTACGAATACGGCGGCGCCTGCCGCCGCGGTCCCTATCACTACGTCAACGACGGCCGCGAGCCGCCGCACGGCTGGATCCAGTCGCCGCTGCATTCGAGCTCGGCGCTCTGCGGCAGCTGCCACGACGTGTCCACGCCGGACACCGACCAGGGCCCGCTGAAGACCCTCGTGCTGGAGAACGGCACGGTCACGACGCGGCCGTTTCCGATCGAGCGCACCTACAGCGAATGGCAGCGCAGCCTGTTCGCCGACCTGATCTTCCGCGACGGACTGCAGACGGCGCCGTCGGGACAGCCCGCGCTGGCCAAGGCGCAGCAGTGCCAGAACTGTCACATGCCGAACTCGGCCGATCCGCTGGCCCAGGCCTGTACGCTGAACGAGGAAGGCTCGCGCACCGGCGACCTGCGCACGCATACCTTCGTCGGCGCCAATACCTGGATCCCGGCCATCATCAAGGCGCTGTACGGCAGCGAAGGCGGCTTCAACCGCCCGGCCGACTACGACCGCACCGTGGCCTGGGCGCGCGCCATGCTGCAGAGCAGCGCGACGGTCGCGACGACGGTCACGGCGTATACCGCGCCGACTGCGGGCACGGCCGGCAGCATCACGTTCCGCGTGCGCACGACCAACCTCGGCGGCCACAAGCTGCCGACCGGCTATGGCGAAGGCCGCCGCATGTGGCTCAACGTCAAGCTGTTCAGCGCCGGCAATGGGCTGGTCAGCGAGAGCGGCGCGTTCGATGCGGCCACCGGCGTGCTGACCGAGGACAGCCAGATCAAGATCTACGAAGTGCTGCAGGGCATCTGGGACGCGACGATGCCGGGCGCCTGCCGCACCGAGTCGGGCGGCCAGAAGCATTTCCACTTCGTGCTCAACAACTGTGTGGCCAAGGACAACCGCATTCCGCCGCTGGGTTTCCATCCGCGCACGGCGGACGATCCGAACGGCGACGACGTGCGCCCGGTCAACTACACCTATCCGGAAACCGCGCCGGGCTCGGGTACGCTGGTGAACTACGACGACACCACGTACACCTTCGTGCTGCCGGCCGGCACGCCGACGCCGCTGCGCATCGAGGCCAACCTGCGCCACCAGATCGCGAGCAAGGACTACATCGAGTTCCTGCGCAATCAGGCGATCAGCGCGCCGGCGATTCCGGCCGAGAACACGCTCTGCGCCGGCGGCCCGGGGAGGCCGTTCACGGTAGGACCGCAGTCGCAGTCGCGCGGGGAGTTTCTCTATACCTTGTGGAACGATCCTGCTTACGGCAAGTCGCCGCCGGAAACGGCCGCGACTTCGACGGTGATGGCGGGCAACTGAACTGGCGGCGGCCGTTGCAGGCCGCCGTTTCCATGCGAACAGAAAGTGCAGGATGCGCTTTTCAGGACCGGCGACGGACGCCGACCGGCGGGGGGAGCGTGACGGCACGATTCATCGAGCGGATTCGCAAGGCGGCAGCGTATGGGCTGCTGGTGCCGGGGCTGCTCGGCGCCGGCGTGGCGGCGGCGGTCGACTACACGCCGCATGGCACCCAGCCCGGCCTGGCCTGGAACATCCAGCCCGCCGACGCCTGCGAAGGCTGTCATCGCGGCTTCGCGCCCGCCGACGGTCCGCTGCTGCCGTACAACACCTGGTCCGGCTCGATGAAGGCGAACGCCGCGCGCGACCCGCTGTTCTGGGCCGCGCTGGACGTGGCCAACCGCGATCTGCCGGGTTCCGGCGACTACTGCCTGCGCTGCCATTCGCCGACGGCCTGGTTCGAAGGCCGCGTCAGCAAGACCGGCACACCGGGGCAGACCGTCAACGGCGAGAACGGCTGTCTGCTGCAGGGCAACTACGCCTTGCCCGACACCAAGGGCAACGACTACGGCGGCATCAACTGCCAGTACTGCCATCGCATGATGCCGACCGGTCCGGCCGGACAGACCACGGCCATCGGCAGCGCGCGGATCTGGCTCGACGACGCGACCGAGTGCACGAATCCCGACGGCAGCGTCTACGGTGGTCCGTGCCGGCGCGGTCCTTACCGCTATGCGGCCGGCGACCCGCTGGAACCGCCGCATGGCTGGGTGCCTTCGCCGTTCCATGCAGCCGGCGAGATCTGCGGCAGCTGCCACAACGTCGATGCGGCCGAAACGGCCGCCGGCCCGGTCAAGACGCTGATCCTCAACGACGGCACCGATACGGGTCTGACGTTCCCGGTCGAACGCACGTATTCGGAATGGTTGCGCAGCGACTTCGCCGACGTGATCTTCCGCGACCGCATCGGCGACGCGGCGGCGCAGCAGCCGGCGCTCGCGCGCGGCGAGACCTGCCAGGACTGTCACATGCGCAACTCGTCCTCGCCGGATGCGCGCGCCTGCGTCAACAACCCGACCGGTTCGCGCCAGGGCAACCTGTCGGTGCACGAATTCGTCGGCGCCAACACCTGGGTGCCCAAGCTGCTGAAGGCGAAGTACGGTGCGCCCGGCCAGCTCGACCGCGAAGAAGCGTTCGACCGAACGATCCTCTGGGCCAAGGAAATGCTCATGGACCGCAGCGCGCTCGTGGCGGTCACCCTGGATCCCTACAGCGCCGGCCAGGCCAACCTCGTGGCCAAGGTCAAGGTGACCAACCTCAGCGGCCACAAGCTGCCGACCGGCTACGGCGAGGGCCGCCGCATGTGGCTCAACGTGGTCGCGCGCGATGCGGCGAACCAGATCGTGTTCCAGAGCGGCGCCTACGACGCGGCCACGGCGCAGCTGACCGAGGACGCGCAGGTCCGCGTCTACGAGGTGCTGCAGGGCATCTGGGACAGCGCCAGCGGCAGCTGCAAGATCGCCGACGCGCTGGGCCGCAAGCAGTTCCATTTCGTGCTCAACAACTGCGTCGCCAAGGACAACCGCATTCCGCCGCTGGGTTTCCGCGGCGGCAGCGATCCGACCCTGCGTCCGGTCGGCATCACCTATCCGGCGGCGCCCGGCGTCGACCGGCTCGTCAACTACGACGTGGCCAGCTACACGATTCCGGTGCCGGCCGGCACCGCGCTGCCGATCACGGTCACGGCGACCCTGAAGTACCAGACCGCGAGCCGCGACTACATCGAGTTCCTGCAGCGCGAGGCCGCGGTCGGCAGCATTCCGGCCGAGAACACCTTGTGCTCGGCCAATCCGGAACGGCCTTTCGACGTCGGCCCGCAGAGCCTGAGCCGCGGCGAATTCCTCTACCAGCTCTGGAATGATCCTGCCCTCGGCAAATCGCCGCCCGAGGACATGCGCAGTGCGGCGGCGAACACGGGAACCCGCTGATGTCCGAATCGAATTTCCACGTCTGCCGCGTCGCGGCGATCTCGCTGGCCGTTGCGCTGCTGGCGGCCTGCAGCAGTGCGCCGCCGCGTACCGGCGCGCCGGCCGCGGCCGTCACGACCGCGCCGGACAAGGCCGGCCCGGGCAAGACGGGTCCTGGCAAGCTGGGCACCCTGTCGGGCACGGCCGGCGTCACCGGGCCGCAGCTCAGCAGCGCGCGCGCCTCGGCCGACATCCAGCTGCCCGGCGTCCTCGTGATCCGCCGCTACGACGACGTGTTCAGCGACCAGGGCAAGAACCTGCCGGTCACCGTCGAATATGCCTGGGACTACACGCGCGGCGTCGGCATCGAGCGCGTCTACACGCGCGACGGCCAGCCCTACAGCCAGCGTGACCTGCCGGGCCAGACCATGAATTTCACCGACACCGAGATCGAGCTGGCCTTCGCGCTCGCGCGCGAGGACGACGGTCTGCGCGCCGTGCTCAGCCAGCCCGATCTGCGCTTCTACGGCGGCTTCGCCTATCGCGACGTCAACGACGACGGCTGCGGCGAGGCCTCGCGCTGCGTGCACGTGATCGTCTCGGCCGGCGCCGACGGCGAGCGCGCGGTCGCCCACGCGATAGTCGATCTGCAGCAGCGCAAGGTCGTTCATCCGTTCTTCGGCCCCGACAATCCGGGACCGCTGTCGCAGGCACATCCGTGATTCCTCTTTTCCACAAAGGACAGTCCGTGAAGAAGTATCCTCTTGCGCGGGGCCTGGCCCTGCTGTTCCTCGCCGGCCTCAGCTTCGACCTGCTGGCCGCCCACCCGAACTGCGCCGTTTCCGGCGGCACCCTGCTGAAGTGGCCGGCGACCGGCACGCCGATCTGGGAAATGTGCTGGCTGCCGCCGAGCCAGAGCTCGGGCGTGCAGGGCTCGGGTCTGGAAGTGCGCGACGTGCACTACAAGGGCATCCTCGTCGCCAAGCGCTTCCATTCGCCGATCCTGTTCGCCGAATACCGCAACGGCGCCGGCGGCAACTGCTACCGCGACTGGAAGGACACCAACGCGCGCTTCGCCGCGACGCCGTCCGTGCGCAACGTGCTCGGCGTGCCCGGCACCTTCCTCGCGACGACGACCTGCGACGTCTCCTCGTCCGCGACGACCTCCCACGGCACCTGCCCGTTCAACAACCTGTCGCCGAATCCGTTCGTCAACGCCGACTGCCTGAGCAGCGGCGTGGCGATCGAGGATCGCACCAACGCGGAAAATCCCGACGAGAGCTATGTGCTGCTGACCACGCAGTACTCGGCCAGCTGGTACCAGTACGCGAGCCGCTTCGCGTTCTACGCCAACGGCGACATCAATCCGGAATTCGGCTACGGCAATTCCGACGGCACCTACAACACGGTGACCCACTGGCACCACAACTACTGGCGCCTGGACTTCGACATCGACGGCGCCGCGCATGACCAGATCGCCGCCAACGGCGTGCTCAAGTCGACCGAGTTCACCGACACGCGCAGCCTGACCGGCGCCGGCGGCAGCCCGTCGTACTGGGACATCACCGACGGCGTCACCGGCTTCGGCTATCGCATCGTCTCGGGCGCGAACGACTACACGCCGGCCAACGAATCCGGCCGCGGCTTCCACATGGTCGACGTGATCGGTTCGCACTTCATCAACAACGAATATTCCGACAAGGCGAACAACAGCCTCAGCGACTGCCAGATGGTCGCGACGAACATTGCCAACGGCGAAAACCTCGTCGATACCGACGTCGTCTTCTACTACACGGCGAGCGTGCGCGATTCGACCGCGAACAACTGGCCGACCTCGGGCAGCGGCGCGATTCCGCAGGACTCCATGGTCTGCAAGAAGGTCGGACCGATGATCACGCCGATCGGCGACTGGCCGATCTTCCGCGACGACTTCGAATAAGCGCCGCGTCGCCGGCACGACCCTGCATCGGCCCGCCGCGACAGCGGCGGGCGCATCGAATATCGAGGTGAGATCATGTCCATCCGCCATTGTTCGTCCGCTCTGGCCCTCGCGCTCAGCGCGCTGCTGTACGGCCCTGTCGCCGGTGCTGCCTCCGGCCCCGAACCGCAACCCGTGGTGCGCCAGACCTGGACCGCCCTCGGCGGTGATCTGGGCTTCATGTGGAACGTCGACCTGCTGCGCGACTACGGCATCGCGCTCAAGGGCGAAGCGGTCGGCGCCAATACCGATACGCGTGGTTTCGTCGCCGTGCCGCTGCGCGACCAGGGCGGCCTGAGCTTCGCCGTCAGCGACACCAACTTCGATCACTTCACGACCGGCCGCCTCGCGCTGCGCGGCGGCTTCCGGCTCAACACGCCGGTCGGCGAAGTCTCCCTCGTCGATGCGACCCTGCAGCCGCGCGGCGGCAACTCGCAGATGCTCGACGTGGTCGATGCCAGCGGCAAGAAGCTGTTCTATCTCGACCGGCTGATGTATGCGATCGCCGATCAGGGCCGCACGGTCGACGTGCAGACCATGGATCTGCGCATTCACGCGGATCTGGCCAAGCGTCTCGGCAAGCCGGAGATCACCGACTGGGTCGTCGCGCAGATGCGCATGAACCTCAACGTCGTCGCCCAGGACGGCAACTACATCAACATCGTGCAGGCCACGCCGGTATGGCCCGGCACCGTCGTGCCCGACGTCACGCCGGAGCAGACCTACCAGGCCGACGTGTTCATGCTGAGCTTCCAGGCGCAGTATTCGCGCTGCACGCCGACCTGGCCTGCCGCGGGCGGCACCTGCGACGGCCCGAACACGGCCACCGACGGCTATGCAGTGTTCACACCGTCCTCGACCCTGCGCAACAACGTCAACAACGGCACGGCCGACGTCACCGTCGCCGGCGATCCGAACGGCACGAGCACGGCGCTGTATTCGGCCGACGTGGCCTGGTACCGCAAGTTCTCGGGCACCTTCCCGCCGTACGACAACGACCAGCATCCGAACCTGATCTGGAATCTCTACCGCATCGACTCGAACAATCGCATCGAGCAGATCGGCCGCTCGGGCGTCAAGCACGCGTTCGTGACGACCAACAGCGGCTGTTCCTCGGGCCCGGGCAGCGGCGGCTCCACCGGCACGATTCTCGGCCGCTCCTGCTCCGACACCTACGGCACCGGCAACAACGACAGCAACAACGATCTCGGCCCGCGCAGCGAGATCGTGCCGGCGCAGGATCTCTGGGGCCGCTGCGGCTCCATCTTCGATCCCGGCTGCAACCTGACGTCCAACACCAACGGCGGCAATACCAACTACAGCCAGCGCATGATCACGCGCGAATCGCAGCTGACCGCCGGCGGCACCTATTATTTCGAGTCCTGGTACATCGTTCGCGACGACATCAACATCTACAACACGATGGCCTCGCGTCCGGTGACCTTCAGCTACGGCACGAGCTGGTCGATCACCAACGGCGCGCCGCAGCTGCTCGGTCCGGTCATCAACCGCTGGGTCAGCCCGACGACCTCCAATCCGAACCAGAAGAACGTCGAGATCGCCAACAGCGAAGGACATGCCCGTGTCGCGGTCAACGTGGTCGATCTCGGCAACGGCACCTGGCGCTACGACTACGCGGTCATGAACCTCGACTTCGCCCGCGCCGTGACCCAGGGCACGCCGAAGTACGGCGACGACAGCGATCCGGCGCAGCGCTTCCGCGTGATCCACAACTTCGGCTTCGACCGCTTCAGCGTGCCGCTGCCCGCCGGCGTGACGGCATCGGCCATCGAATTCAACGACGGCGAGCTCGATGCGACCAATAACTGGAGCGGCAGCGTCGCCGACGGCGCGGTCACCTGGACCGCGCCGGTCAATCCGGCGCCGCCGGCGAACACGCCGGCCGTGCTGAATCCGCTGAACTGGGGCACGATGTTCCGCTTCTCGTTCATCGCCGACCGCGGCCCGGCCGCTGCCGACATCGACCTGCACGTCGCGCAGGCCGGCACGCCGGCCTCGTATACGGCGTCGGTGCTGGCGCCGACCGTGCCGCTGCCCGACGCGATCTTCGCCGACGACTTCGAAGCGCCGGTCCCGTAAGTCGTCGCGCCGACGGACCGCCTCGTCGCGGCGGTCCGTCGGCCCTGGATCTCACTGCGGCAGCAGCTGCAGCCGATGCACGCTAGCGCCGGGCAGCAGCGGCGTAGGCCGGCCGGCGACCCAGTCCGCATGCCCGGCGCCGTGGAACGGCGACAACGGATGGCTGCTCTGGCCGCCGGGCATGTTCAGATAGCTCTGGTCCTCGTGGCCCGGCGCGATCGCGAAGCGTTCCGACGCGCCGAAGTCCAGGCGCTGCACGCGCGGCATGTTGCTGTCGCCGGGCAGCGCATCGGCCGGCATGTCGAGCTGGCCGGCGAGGAAGCCGGGCAGGGCGCGCGACAGCGGATGCCGGATGCGTGCCGGATTGCGCTGGCCCCAGCTCGCGCCGGCGACCTCGGTCTGCGCCGCGCGCGCGGCCTCCAGCAGCAGGGCGTCCCAGCTGGCGTGGCGCGGATCGAGCAGGTGCGGCGGACGCTGCTGCAGCAGTTCCCAGACCGGCGCCTCATAGCCCTGCGCCGACGGCAGTTCGAAATCCGCGTGGTGCGCCTTGGCGAGCGCCTCGAACGGCGCGAGCACGGCGCTGATCGTGCGCAGGCGGAATTCGCGCACGAGGGCGTAGTCGGCCGCGTCGATCGAGGCGTGGCTGCTCCAGTGCCGGCTGACGCGCCTGGCTTCGGCCAGGTCTGCGTCGCTGTTGCCGGCCAGGGTCGCCGCGAGCAGCTGCTGCCAGCGCTGCAGGAATACGGCGCGATCGTCGAGCTGGATCGCGAGCAGGTCGGCCGGCGCGAAACGCGCGCGCGCGCGCAGGCCATCGCGGATCTGCTGCTGGCGTGCGCCGAGGTCGTAGCCGCCGTCGCCCTGCAGCGCGAGCCAGTCGCCGTCGACGGTGCGTGCGTTGGCGCTCCACAGGCGCGCATCGGCCGGATCGAGCAGGCGCGGGAAATCCGCCGCGGCGACCCACCCCTGCCAGCCGCGGCCGCTCTCGCTCCAGTCCGCCGGCAGGCTTGCGTCGTAGCCGGCGCGTCGCGGCAGGCCGTTGCCGGTCAGGGTCCAGCCGATATGTCCGGCACTGTCGCCGACGAGGAAGTTCTGCACCGGCATGCCCATGGTCGGCGCGATCGCGAGCGCCTGCTCGGCGGTCTGCGCGGTTTCCAGCTGCAGCAATTCCAGATTGACCACGCGGGCGCGGTGCGCGGTCCAGGCCAGCGCCAGCGGTGTACCGTCGACGTCCCTGGCCATGATCGGGCCCCAGCGCGTCTCGTCGACGAGCAGGGTTTCCGCGGGTTTGCCGTCGACTTCGATGATCTCCGCATGACGCACGAGCTTTTCCCAGCCCTCGGGCGTGCGGTAGCGCGCAGGATCGGCCGGATCCAGGTTCACGCGCACCCAGTCCAGCCAGTCGCCGTAGCTGTTGGTGAAGCCCCAGGCGACATGGCCGTTGGAGCCGGCGAGCAGCGCCGGCGTGCCCGGCAGGGTCAGGCCGTTGAGGTCGATCGTCCGGCCCGCACCGGCCGGATCGGGATAGCGCAGGCGCGCGCGGAACCAGATGTTCGGCACGCGCAGCCCCAGGTGCATGTCGTCGGCGACCAGCGCCGCGCCGTTGCCGGTCAGCGCGCCGCCGACGGCGAAGTTGTTGCTGCCGGCGCGCAGGCCCAGGTCCTCGGCGGCGAGGCTCGCGTGCCGCGCGTAGTCCGCCGGCAGCGCGGCGCTGCGGCGCAGGTCGAAGACTTCGGCGGCCGGCGGTGCGGTCACCGCGAAGGCCTCGCCGCGCAGCGGCGCGTCCCAGTTCGAGCCGGGCTGCACGAGGAAGCGGTACAGCGGTTCGGGCACGCTGTCCTTGAGCCGCGCGAGATTGAGCTCGCGCTTGTTCGTGCCGTCGCCGTTGAGGTCGAAGAACATCGCGTAGATCACCAGCACGCTGTCCTCGCTGCTCCAGGCCTGCGGGCTGCGGCGCAGCAGCAGGTATTCCCACGGACGCACGGACAGTGCGGCCAGTCCCTGGTTGACGCCGTCGCGATAGGCCTCCAGCAGGTCTTTCTGCGCCGGCGGCAATGCGGCGATCGCGTCGCCGGCGCGGCTGCGGAAGCGGTGCTGGCGATGACGCCGGTCCAGCGGCAGGGCGACCTCGCCGAACAGCGCGGCCAGCTCGCCGGCGGCCGAGCGGCGCAGCAGATCCATCTGGAAGTAGCGTTCCTGCGCATGCACGTAGCCCAGCGCATAGGCGAGGTCGCGCCGGTTCGCCGCGGTCACGGTCGCGGTGCCGAGCGCGTCGCGCTCTATCGTCACGGCCGCACCGACCGCGGCGCGGCGTTCGCCGTCCAGCGGCGCGAGGCTGCCGCGCAGCAGCAGCCAGACGGCGACGAGGGCGAGCGCGAGCAGCGCGAGCGCGTATTTGAACAGACGTAACGTCAGGCGCATGGTGGGTTTCCGCAACCGGTGAAAGGACGAGCTTGCTTACTGCTGCGCGCGCTGGCGGCGCGACTGCGCGGCGACCAGTGCGTCGTCGGCGACGGCCGATTCGAGCGCGACGCCGAGGCGGTTGGTATGCAGCAGCGGCGGGCAGTGCGTCGTCAGCGTTTCCATGACCGCCTGCTGCAGCCGCGTGTAGTACGGCTGGTGGTGGTAGTGCAGGAACACCGGCACGTCGAACGGCCGGAAACCCGGCACCACGCGCACCGGCATGGTCGGATCGAGCAGGTGCACCGGCGCGACCGCGCGGCCTATGCCTTCGGCGACCGCATCGATCAGGCCGTAGATGTCGTCGAAATAGGCGCGTTCCATGCGTGGCACGGTGGAGCCCGTCTGGCTCAGGAAGAACTTCTCGGTGAAGTTGTCGCGCGGGTCGTGGTCGATGTAGCAGGCGTCGCGGCTCGCATGCACGGACGATTCGATCAGCACGTCGCGCTCCACGCCGATCTGCACGTTCTCGATGCCGGCGCGCTCGCATTCGGACAGGCTGATGCAGAAATCCACCTTGCCGGCGATCAGCATCTCGTGCAGCTGCTCCACTTCGGCGCGGAACGCCTGGCAGGACAGCTTGGGATTGGCGCGCAGCACCGGCGCCAGCGCCGGCAGGACCATGGAGCGCAGCGCCGAGGAATAGGTGACGATGCGGAAGAAGCCGGCCAGCTGGCCCGTGCGCTCGCCGACCAGACTGGCCAGCAGCTCGGTTTCCTGGTGCTCCAGCGCCGCGCCGTAGCGCTGCAGCAGGCGGCCCGACTCGGTCAGCTCCAGCGAACCGTACTGGCGGATCAGCAGGGCCTGGCCGAGCAGCGATTCGAGGTTCTGGATGCGCTTGGTCAGCGCCGGCTGGGTGATGTGCAGCAGATCGGCCGCGCGCGAGAAATTCAGCTCGCGCGCCAGTACCAGGAACGACTCAAGTAGCGGCGACGACAGCGGAAGTCGCATCGGTTGGCAGTCCATGCATGAACTTCCGCACACTATAACGCCAGGTTATCGACCGCTGTATCAGCTTTCATTGGTCGGTGCCGGAAACACTGTGGCATCGTGCAAACCGGGGATTGCCATGGGTGAGGTTGCGATGTCTGCCAGTGTTGCGCGAGTTGTTCCGTTCGGCCGCCGCGAGGCGGAACGTGCGCCGGCCGCCACGGTCAGCGAAGCGACCGAAGTGCTGATCCGCCGCGTGCGTTCCGGCGAAAGCAACGCCCGCGACGCCCTGGTGCGCCGTTTCCTGCCGCTGCTGCGGCAATGGGCCCATGGCCGCCTGCCGCGCGCGGCGCGCGATCTGCACGAAACCGAAGATCTGGTCCAGCTCGCGCTGATGCGCGCACTGCGCCAGATCGACCGCTTCGAATGCGAGGGGCCCGGCAGCTTCCTGGCGTATCTGCGCCAGATCCTGCTGAACCAGGTCCGGGACGAAGTACGCCGCCTGATGCGCCGGCCGGAGTCGGCCGAACTCGACACGGAAATGGCCGACGTCGATCTGCCCTCGCCGGTGGAACAGCTCGTCGGCCATGAACGCCTGCGCGCCTACGAGGCCGCGCTGGCCAGTCTGCCGAAGCGCCAGCAGGGCCTGATCGTCATGCGCCTGGAGTTCGGCATGAGCTACCCGGAAATCGCGACCGAAGTCGGCAGCACGCCGGATGCGGTCCGCGTGATGGTCGCCCGCGCGCTCGTGCAACTGGCGACCGCGCTCAAGCCGCACCAGTGATGCCGGTCGCGACCGCGTCGGCGCCAGGTCGCCGTCCGGCCGTGACGACCTCCGCACTTTTCGCCGCGACCGTGTTCTGATGGACGCCCCGCCGTCGTTGAATGGAACGTCGCCCGCACAGCACGGGCAGGGGGTTTCCATGACGGGCGAAAACCCGGATCTCGAAAAGATCGCCGCCGGCATTGCCGACGATGCGGCGCTGGACTGGCGTCTGCTGGCCCGGCTCGACGGCGATGCCGCCGACGCCGGCGACGGCCTGCGCGAACTGTCGCAACTGGCGCAGGTGTTCCGCGGCCTGCAGCTCAAGCCCGAACGCACGGCGGCGAGCAAGGTGCAGTTCCGCTTCGCCGGGCTCGACGTGCTCGAACAGCTCGGCCGCGGCGCGCAGGGCGAAGTCTGGCGCGCCTACGATCCGATGCTCGACCAGGAAGTCGCGCTGAAGCTGCGCCACGTCGATTCCGACACCCTGGCGCACCATTTCCTCGCCGAAGGCCGGCGCCTGGCCCGGCTGCGCCATCCGAACATCGTCAGCGTCTACGGCGCGGCGGCGCAGGACGGCCGCGTCGGGCTGTGGACCGAACTCGTGCGCGGGCGCAGCCTGGCCGAGTCGCTGCAGGCCGACGGCCCGTTCGCCGCCGCCGACGCGGTGCAGATCGGCATCGAGCTGTGCCGCGGCCTGGCCGCCGTGCATCGCATGGGTCTGACCCACGGCGACGTCAAGGCCGAGAACGTGCTGCGCGACGTCAGCGGCCGCGTCGTGCTGGCCGATTTCGGCGCGGCACGCGAATTCGAGCGCGACGGCGTGTTCGATCCGGTGTCCGGCACGCGCCAGTACCTCGCGCCCGAGGTGCTGGCCGGCGACAACCCGGGACCGGCCTCGGACCAGTTTGCCCTCGGCGTGCTGCTGTATCGCCTGCTGACCGGCCGTTATCCGTATGCCGCCGACGATCTCGACGGCCTGCGCCAGCAGCAACTGGCCGAGCTGCGCACGCCGCTGCGCGAGCTGCGCCCGGATCTGCCGCGCGCATTGCCGCGCGCGATCGAGCGCGCCCTGGCGCCGGATCCGGCGCGGCGCCATGCCGGCGTGCTCGTGCTGCTGGCGGCGCTGGAAGCCGCGCTGCGGCCCTGGCGCATGCAGGCGCTGCACTGGGCCGGCGTTGCCGCGGTCGTCGTGGTCGTTGCCGCGGCGACGGTCTGGCGCCTGCTGCCGGCCCCGGCGCTCCAGCTCGACAGCAGCTTCTTCCGCGACGACGCCAGCCATCGCGAGCGTCTGGCCGACGGCACGCCGATCGCGGTCGGCGACCGCCTGCGCCTGGAGATCGCCGCGGCCCAGCCGACCTGGGTCTATGTGTTCAACGACGATGGCGCGGCCGAACCGACCGTGCTGTTCCCGCTGCCCGGCATCGCGCCGGTCAATCCGCTGCAGCCCGGCACGCGCTGGCAATTGCCGGGCCACGACGGCGTGACCGCGCTGAGCTGGCAGGTCGACCGCGAAGCGCTGACCGACACCTTCGTCGTGATCGCTGCCGACGAGCCGCTCGCGCGGGTCGAGGAGGGAATCGCGCAGTGGCGGCGCGCGGCCGCGCCGGACTCGGCCCTGGTCTCGCGCGGCGTGGGCCGGCTCGCTGCGGCGCAGACGCCGGCCGCCGTGCCGGGAACCGGGCTGACCGAGCTGCTGCGCCAGATCGGCTGCGACGCGGCGCGCGCCGACCTGCGCTGTGAACGTTTCGTGTTCCCCCATACGCGCCGATAGGCGAAGATCCGCGCGTCCACCGTCCCGTCGCCGCGGCCGTCGCGGCGCGGGCGCGTGTCCGCCCGCAAGGATCTCCGCATGCCGCGTCGCCGCTTCCGCTGGATCGTCCTGCTGTTCGCCCTGGCCGTCGCGCCGCTCGTGCGGGCCGGCGCGCTCGCCGACATCGAGGCGCTGATTCCGGCCGAGAACTGGGCCGAAGCCAAGACCCGCGGCGCGACGGCGCTGGCCGATCCGCGCACCCACGACGCGGCGGTCGCGCTGCTGTTCAACCTCGCGCTGGAAAGTCCGGCCGATTTCAGCGAAGCCGAATGGACGCCCTGGGCCGAGGAACTCGAGCGCCGGCGCAGCGCGGAAAACCCGCGCGCGCGTTCGCTCGCGACGCTTTCGATGTGGCGCGCGCAACGGGCGTTCCAGGCGCGCGAGCGCGACGCGGCGGTGGCGGCGGTCGACGAAGCGCTGGCGCTGCTGCGCGACGGCCAGGGCCGCATCGGCCCGGCCGAACAGGCCTATGTGCTGACCCTGGCCGGACAGATCCGCGGCCTGTTCGGCGACTACGCCGAGGGCGCGGCCCTGGCCACCGAAGCCGAAACCCTGCTGCGCGCGCCGCACGGTCCGCTCGAACGCGTGCGGCGCCTGCGCGCGATCTATTTCCATGCATTGTTCGAGGACCGGCTCGGCCACTACGACACCTCGATCGCGCTCGCGCGCCAGGGCATCAGCGAGGCCGAAGCCCTGGGCGTGCCGAACAACGGCTTCCGCCGCCGCCTCGTCGGCGTGCTCAGCGAAAGCCTGATTTCGCGCGGCGAGTTCACCGCGGTGCGCGATCTCATGCGGCCGGAGCTCGAACGCCTGCGCGCGCAGGTGCAGCCGTCGCCGCGCGAACTCGCGATGACCCTGGGGCATCTGGCCGAAGCCGAACGCCAGCTCGGCGACCGCGAGCTCGCGCTGAACTACGCCCGCGAAGCGGCGCAGACCGCCGCCAGGGATCAGGCCCTCGTCGCCTCGGGCAGCTACGCCGCGCTGCTCGGCAACCTCGGCTCGCTGGCCTACGAACTCAAGCGTTACGAGGAAGCCGACACGGCCCTCGGTCAGAACCTGTCCCTGCTGGAGAACCAGTTCGGCGGCGACAGTCTGCGTGTGGTGCCGCCGCTGCTGACCGCCGGCGAGGTCGCCTACGAGCGCAACCTGCTCGACGAAGCGGAGCAGCGCTTTCGCCGCGTGCTCGCGATCGTCGCCACGCAGCTGCATCCCAACCATGTCGAAGGCGCGCCGGCGCTGCGCGGCCTGGCCCGCGTGCTGCTGCGCCGCGGCGATGCCGCCGGTGCGGCGGCGCTGCTGCAGGGCGCGATCCGCCAGCAGGAAGCGGCCAGCGGCACCGAGCATCCGCAGTTGCTGGGCTGGCATTGCGACCTCGCCGAGGCGCTCGCGCAGAGCGGCGACACGGCCGGCGCGTTCGACAACGCACTGCTCGTGGAGCAGCGTCGCAACCGCCTCGTCGCGGCGGTCGCGCCGGTGCTCGGCGAGACCCAGGCGCTGGAATTCAAGAATTCGCTCGCGCGCTGCAGCGAACGCCTGCTCGCCGTGGCCGCCGCGCGCGGCGACGCCGCGCAGATCGCCGCGGCCTGGGACGAGATCGCCGCGGCGCGCGGTCTTGCGACGCGGCTGACCGCGCAGCGCATCGCCGCCGTGCGCAGCCGCCTCGATGCGGCCGCACAGGCGCACTGGGACCGCTGGTCCAAGGCCGCTGCCGCCTACGCCGACGCGCTGCGCGGCGGCGCCGACGGCGCGGCCCTGGCAGAACTGCGGCGCGAGCTCGACAGCGCGCTGGAAGCACTCGGCGAGGGCGCGGCCCTGCCGTCGCCGCCGCGCAAGCCCATGGCCGAACTGCTCGCGCGGCTACCGGCGCAGACCGGCCTCGTCGCGTTCGCGGCCGGCGCCGGCGCGACGGCGCCGCAGCTCTATGCCTTCGTCGCCGAGCCGGGGCAGGTGCCGCGGCTGCTCGCGCTCGGCGATCTCGCCGCGCTCGACGCGCGCGGCGAGCGCTGGTATCGGCTGATGCGCGAGCCGGGCCGCGACGCCGAGCTGCGCGAGGCCGGCATGGCCGTGCGCGAGCACCTGTTCGACGCGCTGAACCTCGTACGCCGCGACGGCCGCCTGTTCGTCGTCGCCGATGCCGGCGTGCATCGTCTGAATTTCGCCGCGCTGCCCGACGGCGAGGGCTTCCTGATCGAGCGCGGCCTGCGCCTGCATCTGCTGGAGACCGAACAGGATCTGGCTGCCGCGGCCGCGCCGGCGCGCGATGGTCTGTTGCTGCTCGGCGTGCCGACACTGGCGCGCAGCGACGTTGCGGCGCTGGGCCAGTTGCGCGGCGGCTGTCCGGAGCTTGGCAATGCGCTGCAGCCGCTGCCGGGCGCGGCGCACGAGATCGACACCCTGGCCGCGCTGTCGCGCGCGGCCGGCCGCGAGCAGGTCGTCGCGCTCAAGGGCGGCGCCGCCACCGCCAGCGCGCTGCGCCGCGACGCGGCGCGCGCCGGCATCATCCATTTCGCGACGCATGCATTCGAGCTCGGCGCGCACTGCGCTGCCCGGGCCGGCAGCGTGCGTCGCGGCGTCGGCCTGCGCCGCGACTACGCCGACGGCGCGCCCGACGCGCGCGCGGCGCTGGCGCGCGAGGCCGGCCTCGTACTCAGCGGCGAACGCGGCAGCAACGGCCTGCTGCTCGGCGCCGACGTGAGCACGCTGGCCCTGGACGGCGTGGCCTGGGTCGTGCTGTCGGCCTGCGACACGGGGCTCGGCGCGCGCCTCGGCGACGAAGGCGTGTTCGGTCTGCGCCGCGCGTTCCGCCTGGCCGGCGCGCGCACCGTGCTCATGAGCCTGTGGCCGGTCGACGATGCCGCCACGTCGGCCTGGATGGAGGCGCTGTACCGCGCGCGCCTGCAGCAGGCGCAGGACACCGTCGATGCCGTCGCCGCGGCCGATCTGGCCGTGCTGCAGGCCCGCCGCGCGCGCGGCGAATCGCCGCATCCGTTCTACTGGGCCGGCTTCGTCGCGGCAGGGGACTGGCGCTAGCGTTTCGGTCCGCGGTCGCGCGTCGTTGAATATGGAGGAACAAATTCAACGGTGCGACAGCGGCAGCCGGCTTCCGCGGCGGTTGCCCGGCTTTTCGTAAGCGTCCGGCGGAGCCACATTCCACACCGCCACAACACCAGCGATAGTCAGCTCGCCGGCCTCCAGCGATGCGGCAACAGCTCGACGATGCGGCGA
>MEFP01000011.1 GCA_001725155.1 Lysobacteraceae bacterium SCN 69-320
GAGGAAGGCAATGCTCAATCGTCGCGAATTGCTCAGCGGTTATCTCCATGCGCGTAGTTTCGCGCATGGAGATTCAGACGGCAATAGTGTTAACACGCCCTAGTTGGACGGTATTCCCATCGCAATACAATCCACCGGACAAGGCACCAAACAAAGCCCGCACCCCGTGCATTCCTCGGTCAACACCGAATGCATGACCTGCGGCGCCCCAAGAATCGCATCGACCGGGCAGACCTGTATGCATTTGGTGCAGCCGATACAGACCGCTTCGTCGATGACGGCAACGGTGCGCGGGGTTTCGACACCGTGGGCCGGATTCAGCGGTTTGAAGTCGCGGCCGAGCAGCGCGGCGAGCGCGCGGATGCCGGCTTCGCCGCCGGGTGGGCATTGGTTGATGTCGGCGTCGCCGGCGGCGATGGCGTCGGCGTAGGGGCGGCAGCCGGCGTAGTGGCATTGGCCGCATTGGGTCTGCGGCAGCAGGGCGTCGATGCGGTCGGCAAGCGGCGCGACGGGTTCGGTCGTCGCGGGCACGAGTTTATGCAGCGCGAACGCGAACAGCGCGGCGAGCAGCAGGATCAGCGACAGGGCGGCGAGCATCGCGTAACGCGTCCCGGATTCAGGTCACGAAGCCGGCCAGCCCTTGCGCGGCGAGTGCGAGCAGGCCGGCGTTGAGCAGGGACAGCGGCAGGCCGCGGAATGCGGCAGGTGCTTCGCGCGGCTGCAGCCGCGCGTCGAGCGCGGCGAGGGCGAGCAGGGCCAGCGTGAAGCCGGCGCTGGCGAGAAAGCCGCGCAGTAGTGCAGTGGCGAGATCGGGTGTCATGGCGGCCGGCACGAGGACGGCGATGGCCACGGCGTTCGCCGCGATCAGCGGCCAGGCGGCATCGCGCAAGGCTGCGCGCCAGCGCGTGGTCGCGAACGCGGTCAGCGCTGTCACCGCGGCGGCCAGCGGCAGCACGAGGAAGGCCGTCGAATGCAGCAGGGCCAGCGGCGCGAGCGCCTGCTGCACGGTCCAGCCGGCGACGGCCGTCAGGCAGACGACGAGCGCGCTCAGCACGCCGTGCACGGCGAGGTCGCGCAGCGGCGTCGCGGGCGCTTCGGCGACCTTCAGTGACGACGCGGATTCCGGTGCTGCGACATCCCGCTGCGACGACCGCACCGCGGGCGTCGTTGCCGCGGTGCCCAGCAACACCCGATTGGCCAGCGCCAGCGCGACCAGACTCGCGATCAGCGCGCCGCCGTCCATCGGGTTACTTGACCGGCATGCCCGCGCTCGCGCCGGCGTCGACGTCGAGCAGGTGCAGGTCGTCGCCGCCGCTGCCGGCGGACAGGATCATGCCTTCGGAGATACCGAAGCGCATCTTGCGCGGCGCGAGGTTGGCGATGAACACGACCTTGCGGCCGACGAGTTTTTCCGGTTCCGCGTAGGCGCCGCGGATGCCCGAGAAGATCTGGCGCTTGCCGAGTTCGCCGGCGTCGAGTTCGAAGCGCAGCAGCTTGTCGGAGCCGTCGACGAATTCGCAGGCCGTGACCAGGCCGATGCGCAGGTCGAGCTTTGCGAAATCGTCGATGCCGATGGTGGCAGCAGCGCCGGGCGCGGCATTCGCGTTCGGCGCCGTCGTGGAAGCAGCAGCGGCAGCCGCCTTGGCTTCATTCGCGGGCTTTGCCGGCTTGGCGGGCTTCGCGGCGGTGTCGGCAGCCGCGGCAGGCTGCAGGTCTTCGGTACTGGCGGCGGTCATGGTCTCGATCTGTTTGGGGTCCACGCGCGTCAGCAGCGGCTGGAATTCGCGCAGGCAATGGTTGAGCAGCGGCTGGCTGATGCGGTGCCAGCTGTCGAGCGTATCGGCGAGGAAGTGTTCGGCGCGCGCGACGGTGGCCGGCAGCACGGGCTTCAGGCACGCGGCGAGCACGCGGAACAGGTTCAGGCCCTGCGTGCAGACGGCGAGCAGCTCGGTATCGGCGCCTTCCTGCTTGGCGATGACCCAGGGCTTTTTGTCGTCGATGTAGCGGTTGGCTTCATCCGCGAGCGCCATGGTCTGGCGGATCGCGCGGCTGAATTCGCCGTCGTCGTAGGACTGCTGCACCTCGCTCGCCGCGGCGACGAAGCGCGCGTACATGGCCTCATCGGGCAATGCCTGCGCGAGCACGCCGGCGAAGCGCTTGTTGACGAAGCCGGCGCAGCGGCTGGCGATGTTGACGAACTTGCCGACGAGATCGGCGTTGACGCGCGCGACGAAGTCGTCGAGGTTCAAGTCCAGATCGTCGACGCCGGCGCCGGTCTTGGCGGCGAAGTAGTAGCGCAGGTATTCCGGATCGAGGCCCGCATCGAGGTAGGTGCGCGCCTGGATGAAGGTGCCGCGCGACTTGGACATCTTCGCGCCGTTGACCGTGAGATAGCCGTTGACGTGCAGCGCAGTCGGCGCGCGGTAGCCGGCGCCGTGCAGCATGGCCGGCCAGAACAGGCCGTGGAAATTGATGATGTCCTTGCCGATGAAGTGGTGCAGCTCGGTGGACGGATCGAAGTCGGCGCTGTCGCGGCGCAGGAACACGTCGTAGTCGCCGGTCTGCAGCGGATCGTGGGTGTTGGCGGCCTTACTGCCGCTGTCGCAGAGCGCCTTGAAGCTCGCGAGATAGCCGATCGGCGCGTCGAGCCAGACGTAGAAGAACTTGCCCGGCGCATCGGGAATCGCGAAGCCGAAGTAGGGCGCGTCGCGCGAGATGTCCCAGGCGCGCAGTTCGCCGTCGAGCCATTCGCGCAGCTTGGCCTTGACGCTGCTGTGGGCCGAGTCGCCGGACAGCCATTCACGCAGAAACTCGGTGAAGTGGCCGACTTCGAAGAAGTAGTGCTCGGACTCGCGCAGCACGGGCACGGCGCCCGAGACGACCGAGCGCGGGTTCTTCAGTTCGGTCGGCGCGTAGCTCGCACCGCAGTGCTCGCAGTTGTCGCCGTACTGGTCGGGCGTGCCGCAGTTCGGGCATTCGCCCTTGATGTAGCGGTCCGGCAGGAACATGGACTTGACCGGATCGTAGAGCTGCTCGATCACACGCGGCACAATGTGGCCTTCGAGGCGCAGGCGCCGGTAGATCTCCTCGGCGAGCTGGCGGTTCTCGTCGCTGTGCGTGGTGTGGTAGTGGTCGAAAGCGACGCCGAAATCGCGGAAATCCGCTTCGTGGGACTGGCGGATCGGTTCGATGAACGCTTCGGGGGCGAGGCCTTCCTTCTCGGCGGCCAGCATGATCGGGGTGCCGTGGGCGTCGTCGGCGCAGACGAAATGCACGACATTGCCGCTCATGCGCTGCGCGCGGGTCCAGATGTCGCCCTGGGTATAGCCGACGAGATGGCCCAGGTGCAGCGGGCCGTTGGCATAGGGCAGGGCGCAGGTGACGAGTAGGCGACGCGGCGAAGTCATCCGATGGCTTCCGGGCTGGGCTGTTGCGGCTCCGGATTATGCCATGCGGGGCCGGTGCGGCTGCGGAGGCGGCGTTGAGCAGGCCGCGATCGAGGGGCTGGTGCTATTGCCTGTTGGCTCGCAGGAGCGATGGCGCAGAACGCGTCGGTTACACGCGAAACCCATCCCCACCCATGCCCTCCCCTTGAAGGGGAGGGTTTGTCACGCCTGGAAGGAGAGTGCTTGTCACGATTGCCGGGCCGGTAGGCGTTCGCGGCGTGGGAAACAGTGTTTTCGACGGGATGCCCACGCTAACCATGAGGGCCAGCTTGGCGATGAGGCCCAGTTCCTTGAGGGAGCCGGTCAATGCGGCGCGTGTCAGCGCATTGACCCCTCGGCGAGTCACAAAAAACCCTCCCCTTCAAGGGGAGGGCATGGGTGGGGATGGGGTTTGCGCTGCCGCTAAGGCAAGAAGGGTGGCTAAACACCCGCAGCGCACTCGTTTGAGGCCCCCGCCGCAGACGCCGGACCAGGTGTTTCAGAAGTTCCGGCAACCCGCCTGGGCCAGTCGCGGCTGCAGCTTTTCCTGGATGTCGAGGCAGGACTTGGACAGGTCGGCGGCCTTGAACTTGGCGGCGTTCATCGCGACCACGTATTCCGAGCGCAGGCTTTCGCGGGCCTCGGGCGACAGCGCGCCGCTGTTGACGCACTGGCGCAGCTTCTCGGCGAACTGGTCGCATTCGAGGCGGCCGGTCGGGCGTACCTTGGGCATGTCGCCCGGGCGGTCGGTGTTGTCGAGCTCGATCGGGTTGTGGGCGACCGGCCGGCGCGAGGCGGCGTCGCTACCCGGGCCGCGCGGGTCGTGGATGGCGGCCTCGCGCGTGTCCGCGGTTTCCTTGGCGACGCCGGCGGCGGCGTCCTTGGCCGGGGGCGGCGCCTCGCCGGAGCAGGCCGCGACGGCGGCGCACAGGGCGAAGGCAAGCGAAATTCGGGAGCTCGAACGCATGAGGAAATCCTTGGGGGACGAGAGGCGCGGCGCGCAGGATGCCGGCGCCGAGGGCGGATCGCAATGCGGCGGGCGGGTTGGCCCGGCTCTGCGCAGCGCGGGGTTTGACACTACAATCCGCGCCTAAGTTTCCCAGGAGCAGTTATGACCCAGGTTACCGAGGCCCTGGTGCGGCAGGCGCTGGCCGCCGTGCAGGACCCGCATACGGGCAGCGACATCGTCAGCAGCGGCGCCGTGCGCGCGGTCGGCATCGCCGGTTCGCGCGTGTCGGTGGATGTGCAGCTGAGCTATCCCGCCGCCGGCTGGCAGGGCGAACTCGCCGCGCAGATCCAGCGCGTGCTCGAGGCGCTGCCGGAAGTCGAAGCGGCCGTCGCGACCGTCTCGTTCCGCGTCTATGCCCATCAGGTGCAGAAGGATCTGAGTCCGCTGCCGGGCGTGCGCAACATCGTCGCCGTTGCCTCGGGCAAGGGCGGCGTCGGCAAGTCCACGACGGCGGTCAATCTCGCCCTGGCGCTGTCGGCCGAAGGCGCCCGCGTCGGCGTACTCGACGCCGACGTCTACGGCCCCTCGCTGCCGCTCTTGACCGGCACCTCGGGCAAGCCGGAAAGCCCCGACGGCCAGAATTTCACGCCCAAGCGCAATCACGACCTGCAGATCATGAGCATCGGCTACATGATCGAGGAGGACACGCCGGTGATCTGGCGCGGTCCCATGGTCACGCAGGCGCTGATGCAGCTGGCGACGAACACGCTCTGGGACGAGCTCGACTACCTCGTCATCGACTTCCCGCCGGGCACCGGCGACATCGCCCTGACCCTGGCCCAGCGCATTCCGATGAGCGCCGCGGTCATCGTCACGACGCCGCAGGACATCGCGCTGATCGACGCGAAGAAGGCGCTGAAGATGTTCGGCAAGGTCGAGGTGCCGGTGCTCGGCATCATCGAGAACATGGCCACGCACGTCTGCTCGCACTGCGGGCACGAGGAACCGATCTTCGGCCAGGGCGGCGGCGAGCGCATGGCGCAGCAGTATGGTGTGCCGCTGCTGGGTTCCCTGCCGCTGGACATCCGCATCCGCAGCGAGGCCGATGCGGGCACGCCCAGCGTGATCGCCGCGCCGCAGTCGGACATCGCGCTGCGCTACCGCGAGATTGCCCGGCGCGTGGCGGCGAAGCTGTCGCTGCAGGCGCGCAACAAGGCCATCCAGTTCCCGAAGATCGTGATCCAGAACACCTGAGCGGCATCATTCGTGCCGGCAGCCGTCGCGCGGGCCTGCGCCGCCCGGCGCGGCGTCGACCTTCGTTCCCAATGCGTTGCGGAAACCGAGCTACCCATGAGCATCAAGTCCGACAAGTGGATACGCCGCATGGCCGAGAGCCACGGCATGATCGAGCCGTTCGAGCCGGGCCAGGTGCGCCAGAACGCCTCCGGCGGCAAGCTGATTTCCTACGGCACGTCGAGCTACGGCTACGACGTGCGCTGCGCCGACGAGTTCAAGGTGTTCACCAACATCAACTCCACGATCGTCGACCCGAAGTCGTTCGATCCCAAGAGCTTCGTCGACGTCAAGAGCGAGGTCTGCATCATTCCGCCGAACTCCTTCGCGCTCGCGCGCACGGTGGAATACTTCCGCATTCCGCGCCGCGTGCTGACGATCTGCCTCGGCAAGTCGACCTATGCGCGCTGCGGCATCATCGTCAACGTGACGCCGCTGGAGCCGGAATGGGAAGGCCACGTCACCCTGGAGTTCTCCAACACCACGCCGCTGCCGGCGCGCATCTACGCCAACGAAGGCGTGGCGCAGATGCTGTTTCTCGAATCCGACGAGGAGTGCGAGACCAGCTACGCCGATCGCGGCGGCAAGTACCAGGGCCAGCGCGGCGTGACCCTGCCGCGGACCTGAACCGCGGGCTGCGCGTTGCCGAAAGCGCGCGCTCGCCGGGCTGCGCTGGCTTCTATTGCCGGCTGCGGGTTTGCTGTACGCTGCGTGCCTTTCCGTTTTCGCCAACCAGGACAGCCAGATGCAATACCGTGCCCTGAACCGCATCCTGCGTGGATCGCTGCTCGCCCTGTTCGCCGCGCTGCTGCTCAGCGCCTGCGGCGGCAAGACGCGTCCCGACGCGGTGGCCGCGCCGAACATTCCGGCCAGCTTCGACATCACGCTGCTGCCGGAGAAGGACGGCCAGTTCGATCTCAACGGCGCGACCCTGTCGGAAGAAGACGTCAAGGGCCATCTGCGCTATCTGCGCGACCAGAACAAGCCGGCGCAGAGCGTGTTCCTCAAGCGCGAGGGCAAGCAGAAAGTGACCGACCGCCACGTGCAGGGTCTGGCGCGCATCGGCTTCGAGCTCAAGGTGCATACCTTCCTGCAGGAAAAGCCGGGCGCGGAGATCACCGAGATCCGTGTCGAAAGCGCGGCCAAGTGATACGCCCCGTTCCTTCATTCATGCCGCGGCATTCGCGCCGCCATCTCCGGAGTCATTGATGAAACGCATTCTGCTGGCCCTGTTCGCCACCTTCGGCCTGGCTTTCGCCGCGTATGCGGCCAAGGACGTCAAGGACGGCAACGCCTACGTCAAGGCGGTGCAGAAGGATCAGTTCCTGTTCCAGGGCAATCCGCTCGGCAAGAACATGCTGCTCGGCTCGCTGCAGGAGCTCAAGGACGAAGGCCAGCTGACCGGCGTCGTGCTGCGCAATGCCGGCGATGCCAGCCCCGAGCATCGCCATCTGATCAAGGTCATCGCCGACTACCTGCAGATCAAGGCCTACGACAAGGACCTGCAGCCGCTGGCTGACTGAACCGCGACGGACGCGACCTTGCCCCGTGCCGGTCGCGTCCGGTCAGATTTGGCCGCAGGATCGCGGCCGTGAAACTTTCGCCGGATGCGGCTGTCGTGTGTTTCCATGTGCGCTAGATCGACCCGTCTGTTCGCCCTGTGCGCCGGCCTCTGCCTGACTGCGGCAGCGACGGCCGGGCCTTTGGGCTGGGCGCGCGCAAAGATCGCCGGCAAGCCCGAGGCGCCGAAGCCCGGCGTGGTCACGGCGCGGCCCGGCGCGGTGACCCTGCTGGCGGACCAACCGACGCGGCTGCCGGTCGACGCCGGCGCGCCCGAGGCCGAGCTGCCGCGCGGCCGCAGCTATTTCCGCCGCATCGAACTCGTCAAGCCGCTGGACGAGGCGCTGATCGAAGTGCGCGTGATCGCCCAGGACGCC
This sequence comes from Lysobacteraceae bacterium SCN 69-320, assembly GCA_001725155.1. Classification (GTDB taxonomy): domain Bacteria; phylum Pseudomonadota; class Gammaproteobacteria; order Xanthomonadales; family Rhodanobacteraceae; genus Tahibacter. Next base: position 7,605 of record MEFP01000011.1, read on the forward strand.
GGCGGCAAGCAGCGCACCGTGTTCAAGCCGCTGTTCTACCTGCTCGACGACGAAGGCGGCGTGCGCGAGACCGTCGTCGTCGATCCGCTGAACATCGACATACGGCCGTTCCAGCCCACCGCGCTGATCGGCTGCGTCAAGGTGGGTCAGCTCAGCCGTTTCCTCGTCGCGACGACCGAGAAAGACATCGGCGGGCATTTCGAGTCGGGCTCGCGCAGTTCGGTCAAGGCCGCTTCCAAGGGCGGTTTCTACTACTCCACCGAAGCGGTCAAGGTGAAGCTGCCGTACGCCGCGACCGGCGAACTCGTGCTGACGGTCAGTCCGAGCGCAAGCCGGCGCTGCGAGCCGGCCGCGACGGCAGACAGCAAGGGCGCGAAGTCCGACAAGAACGCCAAGCCGGACGGGAGCGCCGACGCGAAACAGTCTGCGGCGCGCTGAGCCGTCACCGGCGAGCCGGTCACGACGGTAAGCCGCAGCGAAGTCCGACGAGCGCACCGCCCGGACAGGGGGCGAGTTCAAGCCGGTTGCGGTGAGTCGAGCCGACAATTGCCACAAAGCCAATTGATCGCCTTCGTTCAGTTGCGGCGCCGGATCGCCGTGACGGGTTTCCGTGCCGGCGATGCTTTGGCATGCTCGCGCTGCAGGGGACAGCGAGGAGAAGGCGATGAGGCCTGCCGTTGCGTCATTGGCGATCCTGACCCTGGGCGCGGCTGGCGCCGTTGGCGCGGCCGGCCCCTATGCCTACGCCGGCCATGGCGGTTCGCCGGACTGGGCGCGCTGGAGCTACGGCCCCGTGCGCAACGACGAGGTCCAGCAGATCACCTTGCAGTTGCAGACCGGCAGCGCCGCGGCCGATCCCGACATGCATTTCGCATTCGGCCTGCGCGGCGGCGCGGCGCTGCGGCCGTGTCCGGTCAGCGACCTGCCGCCGTTCGCCGACGGCTGTCCGCTCGGTCGCGGCATCACCTTCGGCCATGTGCCCGACGGTTTCGGCACCGGCGGCACCTGCACCGGCGTCGCGATCGAGCATTTCAGCCTCGGCTACGCCGGCGACCAGGCCATCGTCGCCGGCAGCTGCGTGCCGTTCCGCATCCTTCCGGGCCAGCGCTATGCGTTCATCGTGCGCGCAACGGCCGACAACGTCAGCTGGTGGCTGCTGCAACTGAGCTGGCTGCCGGCACGCGATCCGCAGACCGGCGCTGCCGGACTCGAACCGCAATGGAATTCCGTCGCCCGCGGCGGCTGCCTGGAGACGGCGGGCCGGCCCTGTCCCGAACTGGCCGAAGTCGACCAGGACTATGGCGACGTGTTCGTCGCTTCGGGCTTCCTCAAGGCAGGCAGCTACTGGAGCGTCGAGGATCTGCGGATCCTGAGTTACTAGGCTTCGGAGACGCGAGCGTGTCCGGGGTTTTGCGTTCGCATTGATCGAACAGAGCAACCCCATCCCCACCCATGCCCTCCGGCCCGTTGGGCGTTCAAGGCCGTCAGAACCTGCTGTTCTGAGCGACGGCCTTTCACCCCTCGAAGGGGAGGGTTTTTCCCGCTCGCTGAAGCGGCGCGGCAACTGCCACACACCGCGACTTGATGAAGTATTCGGAGGGGCACAAAACGCACCGCGATAACCCTGGAGTATTCGACGGCCGCAAAGCGCGCCTCGATAACCCTCCCCTTCAAGGGGAGGGCATGGGTGGGGATGGGGTTGCTTTGCAGGTGAAGCCAGCATCGCTGCAATCGTGAAGGGGCAAGCGCTTCGATCAATTCCTGATCTGCCGCGAAAACGCGACGAAAACCCGCCGTTTTCCCAGCGCGTTCTCGCGTCGGAGAACGGGCTCAAGCCTTCAATGCGTCGCACCGCCGCCCAGGCGCCGGTCGCGGCGGGTCGTCAGTGCGGTGCCGACGATGAGCCGCAGGCTCGTCACGATCGTGTCGAGCGCGAGGCTCGGTGCGCCCGGATGCGCGACGGCCTGTTCCGGCAGGAACGGGATGTGCACGAAACCGCCGCGGACCTGCGGTTTTTCGCGCAACGCGTGCATGAGGCCGTAGAAGACGTGATTGCAGACGAAGGTGCCGGCGGTCTGCGAGATTTCCGCGGGCAGGCCGGCCTTCTGCAGCGCGGCGAGCTGGGCCTTGATCGGCAGGCTCGTGAAATACGCGGCCGGCCCGCCGCGCACGATCGCGCGGTCTATCGGCTGCTTGCCGGCGTTGTCGGGGATGCGCGCATCGTCGACGTTGATCGCGACGCGCTCCAGCGACACGCGCGAACGGCCGCCGGCCTGGCCGACGCAGACCACGAGGGCGGGCTTGCTGCGTGTCAGCGCCGCGCGCAGGCGGCGCAGCGATGTACCGAAGCAGGTCGGCAGCTGTTCGGCGACCACGTGATGACCGTGCACGAGTTCGCCGTCGAGACGGCGGACGGCTTCCCAGGACGGATTCAGGCTTTCGCCGCCGAACGGATCGAAACCGGTCAGCAGCACGCGCGGCAGCGGGGTGTTCATCGGAAGGCCAGGAAATACATCAGGGTGATGTTGGTCGCGGCCAGCAGCAGCGCGGTCAGCGCCTGGCTGCGGATCACGCCGTAGGGATCGCGCAGTTCCAGCAGCACGGCCGGCACGATGTTGAAGTTAGCGGCCATCGGCGTCAGCAAGGTGCCGCAGTAGCCCGTCAGCATGCCGAGCGCGCCGACCACGGCCGGGTCGGCGCCGTGCTGGCGGATCAGCAGCGGCAGTCCTATGCCGCCGGTCATGACCGGGAACGCGGCGAATCCGTTGCCCATGATCACGGTGAACACGATCATGCCGACGCCGTAGGCGATGGTGCAGGCCAGCCGGCTGTCGGTCGCGATCAACTGGCCGATCAGCGCGGCGACGGCATTGCCGACGCCGGTGGCCTCGAACACGCCGCCCAGCGCGGCCAGCAGCATCGGCAGCACGACGGCCCAGCCGAGCTGGTCGAGCAGCCGGCTCGATTCGCGCAGGGCCTGCGCGGGCCGGCTGCGTGTGATGGAGAGGGCGAACGCGACGGCGATGCAGCAGCCCAGGGCGAGCGCCGGCACGGTCGCGTTGCCGGCCGGGAACAGGCGCCAGTCGCCGGCGACGAGGTAAGGCGCGGCCAGGAACAATACGGTCGTGACCAGCGGAATCATGAGCGCCGGGACGAACAACTGGTGGCCGAGCCGCTGCGCCGAGGCCGTGCGCGCAGCGACGTCGCCGTCGCCGGCCGGTGCACGCTTGAGCAGGCCCGAACCGGCGAGCAGTGCCATCAGCACGACGGCCGCGCCGGCGAGCTGGGTCGGCAGGCGATTGCCGGCCTTGTCGGCCGCGAGGATCGCATCGCCGGCCGCGAACACGATCGCGATCAGCGCCCAGAACAACGCATTCGCCCAGCGCCGCGCGCGCAGATCGATCACGGCCGCCGCGCCGAGCACGAGGGCCGCGAGCCACCACACATAGCTCAGTGCGATCATGCGCGCGGCTCCGCGCTGCGCTTGAGGCCGTACTGGAACACGACGATGCGCAGCGCATGGATCAGGAACGCGGCGATTGCCGTGGGTATGGCCCAGAGCGCGATGGACAGCGGTTCCAGATGGATGCCGTTGGCGGTGTAGAAGGTCTGGATCAGCAGCACCGCGCCGAAGGCGATGAAGATGTCCTCGCCGAAGAACAGGCCGACGTTGTCCGTCGCCGCGGCCAGGGCGCGCACGCGTTCGCGCTGCAGCTCGTCCAGGCCCGGCGCGGTCTTGCGCGCGGCGGCTTCGGCCATCGGCGCGATCAGCGGACGCACGGTCTGCGCATGGCCGCCGATCGAGGTCAGACCGAGCGCGCCGAGGATCTGGCGCAGCGCCATGTAGCAGATCAGCAGCAGCGACAGGCTCATGTAGTAGAGACCGGCGATCCAGCGCTGCGCATGCTCGCGCAGGCCGGCGTGTTCGAGCAGGCCGACCACGGGCAGGGTCAGCACGATCAGCAGCGGTGCGCGCGTCGCGACGAAGGATTTGCCGAGTAGCGCGAGCTGGTCGGCCAGCGGCAATCCCGCGGCGAAACCACTGACGAAGCCGGCCGCGACGACGACGAGCATGGGGTTCAGACGCGCGGCGAAACCCGCGACGACGGCGGCGACGCCGAGCAATGGCCAGTAGTTCATGCCTGCGCGCCCCCAACCGGTGCGGCGATCGTGACGCCGGCCTCGCCTAGTGCGCTGCGCAGACGCCGTGCGAATGCCGCCGCATCGGGTCTGTCGCCATGGATGCACAAGGTGTCGGCCGCAATGGCGACGCGGCTGCCGTCGCCGGCGGTCGCTTCGCCGCGCAGCGCGATCGACAGTCCCTGCGCGACGGCTGCGTCGATGTCATGGATCACGGCGCCGGCGTCGCGTCGCGGCGTCAGGCTGCCGTCGGCGCGATAGCGGCGGTCGCAGAACGCTTCGGCGGCGACGGCGAGGCCGGCCGCGCGCCCGGCCTGCGGCAGGGCGCTGCCGGCCAGGCCGACGAGGATCAGGCCGCGGTCGAAATCGGCGACGGCCGCGGCGATCGCCGCGGCCAGGGCCGCATCGCGCGCGGCCATGTTGTACAGCGCGCCATGCGGCTTGACGTGGTGCAGCGCGCCGCCGGCGCCGCGCGCGAATGCGGCCAGCGCGCCGATCTGGTACAGGGTCAGCGCATACGCTTCGTCGGCGCTGACCGCGAGTTCGCGACGGCCGAAGCCCTGCAGATCGGGCAGCGACGGATGCGCGCCGATCGCCACACCGCGCGCGACGGCCAACTGCACGGTGCGCCGCATCGTGTCGGGATCGCCCGCATGGAACCCGCAGGCGACATTGGCCGAGCTGATCTGTGCCAGCACGGCCTCGTCCTCGCCCATGCGCCAGGCGCCGTAGGACTCGCCGAGATCGCAGTTCAGGTCTATGGAGCGCATCGGAGTTCCTGCAGTCGTTGTCGTAAATGGTCGTGCAGCCGCGCCAGCGCGGTCGCGTGACGGCGGCGCAGCGCTTCGGCTTCGTCGGGTTCGATCAGGGCCAGCCGCACCGTCTCGCCGGGCCGACGCTGGGCCAGATGCGGCTGGTCCGTCGCGATCAGATGGGCGATGCGCGGATAGCCGCCGGTGGTCGGGTGTTCCGCCGCGAGCATGATGGGCTGGCCGCCGGGCGGCAACTGCAGGGTGCCCGCGGTGACGGCCGCGGACACCAGCTCCAGCGGCGCGGTCAGCTGCAGCGCCGGGCCGAGCAGGCGCACGCCGACGCGATTGGATTCGGCCGCGATGTGGAACGGTTCGCTCAGCAGCGATTTGCGCGACGCGGGATCCAGCGCATCGAAATGGCTGCCGCGCAGTACGCGCAGCACGCGCGCCGGTGCCGGATCGAACCAGGGCCACGGCATCAGCGACCAGGCGGGCGTGCGGCGCAGCCACGGCCGTGCGGCGTCGCTCAGCGGCAACTGGTCGCCGGTCTGCAGCGCGCGCCCGTCGCAGGGACCCAGGCCGGCGTTGACGTCGACGCTGCGGCTGCCGAGCACCGGCGCAACGGCGATGCCGCCGGCCACGGCGAGATAGCCGCGCGCACCGCGGCGCAGGCCGGCCGCATCGAGCACCTGGCCGGCGGCAACCGGCAGCGGCCGCCAGGTCGGCAGCGGCGCGCCGTCCAGACGCAGCTCGCCGTCGGCGCCGCACCAGGCGATGCAGGCGTCGGCCGTGAAGCGCAGGCGCGGTCCGTTCAAGGTGCATTCGAGCGCGGCGGCACCGGCGTCGTTGCCGACGAGCCAGTTCGCCAGGGTCAGCGCGTTGCTATCCATCGCGCCGGCACCGCCGACGCCGATCGCGGCGTGGCCGCGGCGGCCGAGATCCTGCACGCTGCTGAGCAGGCCGGGACGCAGGACTTCGATCATGCCGACGGCTGCGCCTCCTGCAGTGCGGCGAATTCGGCTGCGGTCACCGCGCGAAAGCGCACGCGCTGGCCTGCTGCCAGGCGGTTCGGCGGCGAGGCGTGCGCATCGAACAGGGTCAGCGGCGTGCGGCCGATCAGGTTCCAGCCGCCGGGCAGCGCGCGCGGATAGATGCCGGTCTGCAGCCCGCCGATCGCGACGGAGCCGGCCGGCACGCGCGTGCGCGGACTCGCGCGACGCGGCTGCTGCAGCCGCGCGTCGAGGCCGAGCAGATACGGAAAGCCCGCGGCGAAGCCGAGCATGGCGACGCGATACTCAACGGCCGCGTGGCGTGCAATGAACTCCTCGACAGGCAGGCCGCTGCGTTGTGCCGCCGCGGCCAGATCCGGGCCGTGTTCGCCGCCGTAGCAGACCGGGACTTCGATCAGCACAGCGGAGGCGGCCGTCGTGGCCGGCGGCGTGGCGAAGGCGCGCGTCAGCGCGGCGACGCAGTGCTGCGCCGGCGTGACGCCGTCGGCCTGCCACTGCGCCGGATCGAACACCACGGCGAGGCTGGCATACGCCGGCACGAGCTCGATGATGCCGGGCAGGGCGAGCGCGGCGAGATGGCGCGCGGCCGCGTGCACTTCGGCATTGACGGTCGCGTCGATGCGGTCGCCGAAATGCAGCAGCACGGCGCTGTCGCCGAGTGGCTCGATCGCGCGCAGCCCGCTCATTCGGCGGCGGGCAGGGCCAGGCCCGCGCGCAGCAGGCCGAGCACACGATCACGTTCGTCCTCCGTATAGCGCAGCCGTTCGCCCACACCCCAGACCGGCCGCGGCCAGGCCGCGTCGCCGACGTGGCGCGCGATCACATGCACGTGCAGCTGCGCGACGACATTCCCCAGCGTCGCTATGTTCATCTTGTCGGGACGCGTGATCGCGTGCAGCACGTGGGCGAGGCGGTTGATCTCGTCAAGCAGCTCATGCTGCTGCTCGCGCGGCAGTTCGACGAGCTCGCGCAGGCCGGCGATGCGCGGCACCAGGATCAGCCACGGAAAGCGCAGGTCGTCCATCAGCAGCACGCGCGACAGGCCAAGCTCGCCGACGACGAAGCAGTCGGCCGCCAGGCGCGGGTCCAGCGCGAACGGCGCGCTCATGCGCCGTCTCCGAGTTCGCGCGCGAAGAAGGCCAGGCTGCGTTCGCGCGCGAGTGCGGCCGCGGCCGGGTCGTAGTCGGCGCGCATGTCGCAGTTGAAGCCGTGGCCGGCGGCGTAGAGATGGATTTCCGCCTGCGGCTGTTTTTGCCGATGCAGCGCGACGTGCTCGGGCGGAATGATCGGATCGCGTTCGCCGAGGTGGAACAGCAGCGGCGCCCGCGCCCGCTCGTCGAGAAACGGCACGCTGCGGCCGCCGTAGTAGACCACGGCCGGCAGGCCCAGCCGCGTCGCGCAGAGAAAGGCGACCGTGCCGCCCCAGCAGTAGCCGACCACGCCCTTGCGGCCGGCCGAGGCGATGGCCTGTGCCGCACTCGCGACGCTTTCCACCGCGCGCTCGAAACCGACTTCGGCGACGAGGCTGCGTCCGCGTGCGACGCCGGCTTCGTCGTAGTCGAGTTCCACGCCGCTCTCGACGTAGTCGAACAGGGCCGGCGCGATCGCGACGTAGCCGGCCTGCGCATAGCCGTCGACGACGCGGCGGATATGCGCGTTGACGCCGAAGATCTCCTGCACGACGACGATGCCGCCGCGTGGCGCCTGCGCCGGGTCGGCGCGATACGCGCCGATGCAGTGCATGCCCGGCGTCGGAATCGTGATGAACTGTCCCATGCGCAGATCCTCCGTGGCGGGGCGCCGTCGCAGAGTAGCCAGCCGCGCGGCATTCGGAAACCTCGGCGATTGCGCGGTTTGCGCAGGCAGCGGAATCCGCAGCGCGTCCGCAGGGCGCCGGCCGGTACGGGGGCGGACGGGCGGGTGGACGCCGCCCCCGAATCCTGCGCGCCGCGCCGGCGGCCCGTGCTTGCGGCGCGGAAAGACGGTGCCGGCCGGCGGCGCTCAGGCCGCGTACGGCACGACGCGATTGCGGCCTTCGGCCTTGGCGCGATAGACCGCCACGTCCGCCGCGCCGAGCAGGTCTTCCAGGCTGGCCGCGCCACAGTCGCGCAGGCCGGCCAGGCCAATGCTGATCGTCGGCGAACGGCGGCCTTCGCCGAGGCTGGCCAGGCCCTGGGCGACCTTGGCGCGCAGGCGTTCGGCCAGGGTGGCTGCCTCCTGGGCGTTGCGGCCCGGCATGACGACGATGAATTCCTCGCCGCCGTAGCGGCCGACGAGGTCGCCGGGTTCCAGCCACTGGCGCACGATCTGGATGCCGCCGGCGAGCACGCGATCGCCGTAGAGATGGCCATGCTCGTCGTTGATGGTCTTGAAATGGTCGAAGTCGATCAGCAGCACCGACAGGTCGCGGCCGGTCTCCAGCGCCTGGCGCAGGTGTTCGTCGAGCTGGCGCAGCAGATGGCCGCGGTTGTAGGCGCCGGTCAGCGGATCGGTGATCGCGGCCTGGTAGAGCTCCGCGGCCTGGGTGCTGAGCTGGGCATTGGCCGCTTCCAGGCGCGCCTCGTGCGCGCTGATCTCGGCGTTCTTCTGCTGCAGCGCGCGGTTCAGCTGCTGCGTCGTGCGGTAGCGCCGCGCCAGCAGCGCGAGCAGCAGGCCCAGCGCCGCGGCGACGCCGATGCCGGCATTGCGCAGCAGCGCCTGCTGGTTCAGGCGCAGGCTCTGCACTTCGTTGTTGAGGCTCAGCAGGCGTATGCGCTGATCGGCGTCGGCGCGCTCGTAGCGCGATTTCAGCGCGGCCAGCTGGCGGCCCGCGCGCGTGCCGAGCATTTCCTCGCGCAGCGCGGCGCGGCGGTGCGCGTACTCGATCGCCGAGGCGAGCTGGCCGCTGGCCACGGCGATCTTCTCGCGCGCGCCGAAGGCTTCGCTGAGCGCGGGCTTGAGGCCGGCTTCGGCCAGGATGCTGATCGCTTCGTCCAGACGCTGCGTCGCCAGCGCCTCGTCGCCGGCGCGCAGCGCGATGCGGCCCAGGTGCAGCAGCGCGCCGCCGGTGATCTCGCGGTGCTTGAGTTCGCGGCCGATGGTCAGCGCTTCCTGCAGCGCGACCGCGGCTTCGCCGTCGCGGTCCAGGCGGATCAGCGCGCGGCCGATTTCCAGATCTTCGAGGCCGACATACGGCCGGTTGCCGATGTTCGCGTCGATCGCGCGCGCCTGGCGCGCCATGGTCAGCGCCTTGGCCGCGTCGCCGAGGTCGTTGCTGAAGCTCGCGTAGCTGCCGAGCGCCCCGGCCATGGACTGCGGGTCGAAATGGCGGCGCGACGCATCGAGCGCGGCTTCGAAATTGCGCCGCGCCTGTTCGGTGTCCTCGATCTCGCGGTAGAGCAGGGCGATGTTGCGGTAGGACAGGTCGAGCTTCTCGCTGTCGCCGAGGGAGCGGCGCAGTTCCAAAGCGTCTATCTGCAGTTCCAGCGCGCGCGCGAAATCGCCGAGGTCGCGATGCACGGTGCCGAGGTTCATGAGCACCTGGGCCTCGCCGGAGCGGTCGTGCTGGCTGCGGCGCAGGGCCAGCGCGGTTTCCTGATGGGCGCGGGCTTCCTCGAGTTCGCCGCGGCGCCGCGCGACGATGCCCAGATAGCCCTCGGCCGCGGCCTGGGCGCGCACGAGGCCGGCCTGGCGGGCGTGCTTGAGCAGTTCGCCGGCCCGGGTCGAGGCGCTGTCGTAGTCGCCGCGGGCCAGGGCCAGCGCGACGACGCGGTCCAGCGCCTCGATCAGCCGCGGCGTGTTGCCGAGCGCGCGGGCGTGGTCGGCGACGGCTTCCCAGGCCTCTGCGGCCGGCCGGCTCGCGCCCAGCGCCTGTTCGAGCAGGCCGATCTCCCGGGCGAGCTGCAGGCGGCCGTATCGGCCGAGCAGCGGTCCGAGCAGGCTGTCGCCGGCGCGCCAGGTGCTTTCCACGCCGCCGGCGATGCGCTGGGCCGAGGCGGCGATCTGCCCGGCCATGATCGGCGACAGGTCGTCCGCATACAGCCGGTCCATGCTGCCGAAGCCGCTGACGAGCAGCGCGACGGCGATGGCGACCCAGGCGCGCCGGCGACGCGGCGGCGCGGAGGCTTCCGGACAGACCGGAGCCCGGTTCGGGTCGTTGCAGTCCGATCGAGGCAGCGCGGCGCTCAACGGCCGGCCCTGCCGGCGCCGGGCCGGGTCTGGCGGGAAAGCCGCGGAATACAAGGGCCGCGCCGCGGACGCTTGTTCAGACCTTTCCAAGGACGGGCGGATCGGCATTGCGCTGGCAGGTTCCCTGTGGCCGCCCCGTACGGCCGCTGGCCAATGCTAGCGCGGTCCGTGCGCCAGCCAAGTAAACAAATTTCACGCCGCCGGTCCGGACGGCGGCGCAGCTGCCCCGGCGCCGGCGGGCGGGGCGCCGCGGCGCAGCCCGCAGACTGCCCGGGCGGGCGCCGGCAACTGCTATTCCGCCGGCATTGGCCTTACACTTCCGCGCTTGCCTTTCCCCCGAGCTTCCCATGTCCCGCCAGAATCCCAAGGTCGGCTTCGTCAGCCTCGGCTGTCCCAAAGCCCTGGTCGACTCCGAACGCATCCTCACCCAGCTGCGCGTGGAGGGTTACGACATCGTGCCGACCTATGACGACGCCGACGTCGTCGTCGTCAACACCTGCGGCTTCATCGACGCGGCCGTGGAGGAATCGCTGGATGCGATCGGCGAGGCGCTGGCCGAGAACGGCAAGGTCATCGTCACCGGTTGCCTCGGCGCCAAGGCCGAGGTGATCCGCGAGGCGCATCCGGACGTGCTGTCGATCTCCGGGCCGCAGGACTACGCCAGCGTCATGAACGCGGTCCACGCGCAGCTGCCGCCGAAGCACGATCCGTTTCTCGACCTCGTGCCGCCGCAGGGCCTGAAGCTCACGCCCAAGCACTACGCCTATCTGAAGATTTCCGAAGGCTGCAATCACCGCTGTTCGTTCTGCATCATTCCGTCGATGCGCGGCGATCTGGTCTCGCGCCCGGTCGACCAGGTGCTGACCGAGGCCGAAAAGCTCGTCAAGGGCGGCGTCAAGGAACTGCTGGTGATCTCGCAGGACACCAGCGCCTACGGCGTGGACCTCAAGTACGCCGAGCGCGAATGGCGCGGCAAGCCGTACCGCACGCGCATGACCGAACTCTGCCAGGGCCTGTCCGAACTCGGCGTCTGGACGCGGCTGCACTACGTCTATCCGTATCCGCACGTCGACGAGATCGTGCCGCTGATGGCCGACGGCAAGCTGCTGCCGTATCTGGACATCCCGTTCCAGCACGCGAGCCCGCGCATCCTCAAGCTCATGAAACGTCCGGGCGCCGTCGACAAGGTGCTTGCGCGGGTCAGGAACTGGCGCGCGATCTGTCCGGAACTCACGATCCGTTCGACCTTCATCGTCGGCTTCCCGGGCGAGACCGAGGCCGAGTTCGAGGAGCTGCTGGATTTCCTGCGTGAAGCGCAGCTCGACCGCGTCGGCGCGTTCGCCTATTCGCCGGTCGAAGGCGCCAAGGCCAACGATCTGCCCGATGCGGTGCCCGACGAAGTCAAGGAAGAACGCCTCGAGCGCTTCATGGAAGTGCAGGCCGAAATCAGCGCCGGGCGCCTGGACCGCAAGGTCGGCAGCCGCCTGAAGGTGCTCGTCGATGCGGTCGACGCCGACGGCGCGGTCGCGCGCTCGGCGGCCGATGCGCCGGAGATCGACGGCGTCGTGCACATCGACAACGGCCAGAAACTGCGCCCGGGCCAGTTCGCCGAGGTCGAGGTCATCCACGCCGACCAGCACGATCTGTTCGCGCGGCTGCCCGGCTGAGCCTCCGGGCGATGCGCTTCGTCGCACCGAGCCGCGCGGCGCTGGATCCCGCGGTGCTGAGCCGGCCGCCGCTCGCCGCCTGGAGCGACGCCGCCGACTGGATCGCCGCGGCGGAATTTCCGAGCGTCGCCGAACTCAATCGCGGCTGGGAGCAGTCCTGGCGCTTCGTCGAGCAGACGCCGCAGCTGCTCGCCGACGGTTTGCACTACGAAACGCGCATCCATGCGCGTGCCGAGATCGCGACGCGCGCGGACAACTGGCACGACTTCTTCAATGCGCTGATCTGGCGCCGCCATGCGGCCGTCAAGGCGGCGCTGAATCGTCGCCAGGTCGCCGAGATCGCGCGGATGGGCGACAAGCAGCGCAGCCGTGCGCAGTGCGCGCTGACCCATTTCGACGAAGGCGGTGTCGTCGTCGTGCTGCGCGATCCCGCGCTGCTCGCCTGCTGGGATGCGCACGACTGGCGCGGCCTGTTCTGGGACGCGCGCCAGGCCTGGCATGACGGCCGCATCCGCGCCGAGGTGTTCGGTCACGCCTTGCTCGAAATGGCGCTGGTGCCCGGCAAGCTGATCACGGGCAAGGCCGTTGCCGTTCTCGACGACGACGGCGTAACGATGCCGCAGGCGCTGAACGCGCTGGCCGCCGCCATCGCCGCGGGCCGCCTGCTCAACGACCCGCAGGAACTGCGCGCGCTGCCGATCTCGGGCATTCCGGGCTGGCATCCGGCCAACGACGACGCGGCGTTCTACGCCGAGGCCGAGTGCTTCCGCCCGCTGCGGGCCGGCCGCCGCTATCCGCCGCCGCTGCGCATGGCGTACGCGTGTCCTTATTCCTCGCCGTAGCGGATGTCGACGACGACGAAGCTTGCGCGAGTGTCGGGGAGTTCGGCGGCGAACTCGTCGTCGATGCGCTTTTTCAGTACGGCGCGGGCCAGCGGCGAATCGATGCTGATCCAGCCGCGTGCGGCATCGGTCTCGTCGGGGCCGACGATGCGGTAGCGCTTCTCGTGGCCGTGTTCGTCTTCGAGCGTGATCCAGGCGCCGAAATAGACGGCCGCGCGGTCGGTCGGCGCATCCGGCGAGATCTTCAGGGTTTCCAGGCGCTTGCCGAGATAGCGCACGCGGCGGTCGATCTCGCCGAGCTGCTTCTTGCGGTAGGTGTATTCGGCGTTCTCCGAACGGTCGCCCTCGGCCGCGGCGGCGGCCAGCGCGCGGACGACCTCGGGCCGGCGCTCGCGCCACAGATGATCGAGCTCGGCCTTGAGCCGGTCGTGGCCGGCACGCGTGATCAGCGCGGTGGAAGCGGCTTGCGGCGGACGCCAGCGTCCCATTGCGGGTACCGTCGAAAGACAAGGATCCGGAACTATAGGAAAAGCCGGCCGCCGCGCAAGGTGCGGCGCGGCGACGGGGCAGGTCGTAGAATCGGCCGCCCGGCCGGCTGGCGAATGCAACCTGCCGGGGGCGATCCAACGATGGATCGTCCGCGAGCCGATCACGCAGGCGATCGACTCGCCGAGCGCGCGCGCTTCGCTGGCGCCGTTGGATTGAAGAACGGGCAAGGGCCCGTTTTTCGACAGCCTGCCAGGGGAGCTTCGCCGTGCTGATATTGCCGCTGCACCGTCCGTTGAACCGGGCGAATTTTCCGTTCGCGACCATGTCCCTGGTCGTGATCAATGTATTCGTGTTCCTGTTCCTGCAGAGCGGCGACGGCGCGGCGCTGCAGCGTGCCGCGCACTACTACGGCGAGGCCGGGCTCGCGCAGATCGAGCTGCCGCTGTACCGCGACTGGCGCCAGGCGAATCCGCAGCCGCGGCTGGACGAACTGCTGCCGCATCTGGACGAGCTGCCGCAGGAACAGCTCGTGAGCCTGCTGCAGGCCGACGCGCACTTCCTGCGCGCGCTGCACGAGAACGCGCTGATCGGCGAACAGGATCCGCGGCATGCCCAGTGGAAGCTGCACCGCGACGAATTCGAGCGGCTGTGGCAGCGCCAGTTCACCGAGCGCCACGTGCTGCGCTATTCCGAACTCGATCCGCTGCGCGTACTGAGCTCGATGTTCCTGCATGGCGGCTTCGGCCATCTGTTCGGCAACATGCTGTTCCTCGTCGTGCTCGGCCTGCTGGTCGAAGGCGCGCTCGGCGCCGGTCTGTTCCTGGGCCTGTACCTGCTTGCCGGTTGCGGCGCCGCGCTGACCGCGCTGGCTTATCGCTGGGGCGATGTCGGCGCGATGCTCGGCGCTTCGGGCGCGATCGCCGGCCTCATGGGCGCCTATTGCGTGCTCTGGGGCACGCGCCAGGTGCGCGTGTTCTGGTGGGCCTTCGTCGCGTTCGGCTATTCGCGCATCACGGCGCTGTGGCTGCTGCCGTTCTGGCTCGGCTGGGAACTGTTCAACCTGATGGCCAACGCCGGGGCCGGTGTGGGCTTCGACGCGCATGCCGGCGGCATCGTCAGCGGCGCCCTGCTCGCGCTGGGCGTGCGCAGCCTGGGCTGGGAGCAGCGCGAGTTCCTCGACGCCGACGAGAAGGCCGATCAGGCCAAGGCCGCCGGCGATGCGCTGGAACGTGCGCTGCAGCATCTGGGCCGGCTCGAAACACGTCAGGCGCTGGCGCTGCTGGAACCGCTGGACCGCGCCGGCGCGCCGTCGCTGGATGTGCGCATCGCGCTGTACCGCTGCGCGCGCTACGCCAACCAGCCGGCGGCGCTGCGTGCGGCGCTGGCGCGCGTGATCGAGCTGCCGCTGGCCGATGCGGCCGCGGCGCGCAAGGTCAAGCAGGTCGTCGACGACTACCGCAAGGTCGATGCGGCCGGCATCGACCTGCCGCCGCCGCAGCAACTGCAGCTGGCGCGGGCGTGGCTGCGCATAGGCGCGGATACGGATGCCGAGCAGCTTGCGCGCGACCTCGGCGCGCGCGCGGCCGATCTGCCGGGTCTGGCCGAGCTGTGCTGGCAGCTGGCCCAGCGCGCGCGCGAAGGCTCGCCGCAATGGCGCGCGCGATTGCAGCTGATCGCCAGCCATTGCCCGCGCAGCGAACTTGCGCCGAAGGCGGCGTTCCTGCTCGCGCAGACCCCGTAGCGCTGCACTGCCGGCGCGGACGGCAATCTGGCGAACCCGATCGCCGGACGCGGGACGGGGCGTCGCGGAATCCGTCCCGGTCCTGCAGAACGGCGATGCTAGACTCCGCCGCCGGCTGCCGCCCGATGGCCGGAACGATCCGACGTCGGCCCTGCCGGCCTGAGCGCCGTCGAGCCACGGCGGCGGCGCAATGCCCGCGCGACAGGGGGCCTTGCGCGATTGCGGGGAGGCGCAGCACGGCATCGGAGCCGGGCTGCGGGCACGGATTCGAGTCTATCCAGAGAGGAACGCGCAGATGGCCGGCAAGGCGGATTCGGTAAAGACGATTTTCTACGCGCTCGGCGCGAACTTCGCGATCTTCGTCGCCAAGCTCGTCGCGGCGCTGCTGACCGGGTCCGGCTCGATGCTGGCCGAGGCCGTGCATTCGCTGGCCGACTGCGGCAACCAGGGCATGCTGCTGATCGGCCTGCGCAAGGCCAAGGCGCCGCCGTCGCCGGACTATCCGCTGGGCTTCGGCAAGGCCGTGTATTTCTGGTCCTTCCTCGTCGCGCTCATGCTGTTCAGCGTCGGCGGCATGTTTTCGATCTACGAAGGCCTGCACAAGCTGCAGCATCCCGAGCCGCTGAAATGGGGCTGGCTCGCGGTCGGCGTGCTGACCTTCGGCATCATCGCCGAAAGCCTGTCGATGTGGGGCTGCCTGACCGAAGTGAACAAGGCGCGCGGTTCGCAGAGCCTCTGGCGCTGGTTCCGCGACAGCCGGCAGAGCGAGCTGATCGTGATCTTCGGCGAGGATCTGGCGGCGCTGCTCGGCCTGGTGTTCGCGCTCGGCGCGGTGCTGCTGACCATGGCCACCGGCAATCCCCTCTACGACGCGGTCGGTTCGGTCGGCATCGGCGTGCTGCTGATCGTGATCGCCGTGTTCATCGCGGTCGAGATCAAGGCGCTGCTGATCGGGCAGGGCGTGGAGCCGCGCACGAAGGAGGCCATGCTGAAGTTCCTGACCGCGCGCGAGGAGATCAGGCAGGTCTACAACCTGCTGACCCTGCAGATGGGCCCGGACGTCATGGTCGCGATCAAGGCCGAGATGAGCCGTTACCTCGCGCCGCGCGACCTGATCGAGGACATCAACCGCGTCGAGGCCGCGTTCCGCGCCGAGTTCCCCGAGGTGCGCTGGTGTTTCTTCGAGCCCGACAGCCGCGACTGAGCGGAATGCCGCCGCGCGTGCGGCGAGTCCGCCGGACCAGCCGCAAGCCGATCGCAGGCCGGCAAGCGAAAGCCTCGATCGAGGCTTTCGCTCTTTCCGGCGGCAGCGAGCGCAGGGAGGAGCGGCATGCGCCGCGATCCCGCGGCGGCACCGTCCGGCCCAACGAGGCTCAGTCGCCGCGGTAATACAGTCCTTCCACCGCCGTCGTGCCGTCGGGATTGCCCGGCAGATGCGCCCAGCCGACGATGCCTTCGGGCGTCAGCAGCAGATAATCGGGACTGAACTCCTCGTTCCCGGTGCCCTTGCGCGCATCGTTGAGCAGCACGGTCACGCGCGTGCCGGCGGCCAGGGTCAGGCCGAGCTCGGCGGCCTTGGCGCCGGGCGCGCGGCGCAGGATCACGGCCTGCTTCAACGCGCCGCTGACGCCGACATGGCGCAGCGGCTGCGCGACTTCGACGAAACGGTCTTTTTTCCACTGATAGGTGCGGCGCTCGTCGTAATAGGTGTCGCTGTGGCCGCCGACGACGATGCGCGCATCGGGCAGGAACGCGAACTGCGTTCCCGGCGCCTCGAACACGGTTTCGTCGGGCTTTTCCGCATCGCGCAGCAGGCGGCAGCTCGGATCGGCGCTGGGGCCCGAATCGCAGGCCAGGGTCAGCGGCGGCAGGCCGTCCAGGGTCAGGGTCAGCGGCGCAGATGCATAGACGCCGGCTTCCTCGTAGTCGCGCAGCCAGGCTGGCGGCGGTGCCTTGCCGGCGTGTTCGCGCGGATACAGCACGGTGACGCCTTCGTTGCGCAGCTGCATCTTCGCGAGCTGCGGAAACGCCGCGGAAAGATCGGCCCCACCGGCCGTCAGCGGCAACAGGAGCGTCAGCGCAAAACCGGGTCGGAATTTCATTGTCGTGTCTTCTTGCGGCATGTGATCGTCATCGTAACGACGCGCAGTCACCGGACCGATCAGATTCACGGGCGGGACGGGGCACGCTTCGCGCTTGCGTTTGGCCGATTCCCGATTCCCGCGCTACAGCCGCACGCCGACACCGATGCCGATGTGCCATTGCGGGCGGTCGAACTGGAAGCCCGGCGGCCAGCGATGCACGTGCGCGGCCTCCACCAGCGGATAGACGAAGGTCTGTTCGTCGACGTGGCCGGCGCGGCTGCCGGCGAGGCGGCCGCTCAAGGTCACGAACAGGCCGTCCGGGTAGTCGTGCCGCTCGACATAGCCCGGCAGCACGATGATGAAGCGGCCGCGCGAGCCGGCCGACGGAACCGGGCGCTGCGCCGAATCCAGCGGATAGGCCAGGATGGTGACCTCGGTCTGGCTTTCGCGATTGACGAGGCCCAGGATCATGCCGCCCCAGATCACTTCGGCGCCGGCATAGCGTTCCGGTTCGGCGGCGACTTCATAGGCGAGCGCCGGCGTGACCGGTGCCGTCGCGACGACGACGGGCTGCGCCATGCAGGCGGTGAGCAGGGCCGCCGCGGCGATGGCGGCGATGCGCAGGGCGTGATGCGTTTTCATGCGTCCTCCCAGGCGGCCAGTACGGCCGGCAAGGCCAGGCCCGCGGCCTGCGCGACGACCAGGTCGGCGGTCGGCGTCAGCGGCGTGGGCTGCGGATTGATTTCGGCGAACCAGGCGCCGTGGCGCTGCGCCAGCGCCGGCAGTCCGGCCGCCGGATAGACCAGGGCCGAGGTGCCGATCGCGAGCACGGCGTCGCAGTCCTTCGCCGCGGCGTTCGCGCGCTCCAGCGCGTCGGCCGGCAGATTCTCGCCGAACCAGACCACGCCGGGCCGCGCAAGGCCGTCGGCATGATGCGGCGAACGCGGCGGTTCGCCGGTCTGCGCGGCGAGCCAGCCCGCGGCGATTTCCAGCTTCGTCACCGAACAGACGGTGCGCATGATCGAACCGTGCAGGCAGATCGCGCCGGTCGAGCCGGCGCGCTGGTGCAGGTCGTCGACGTTCTGCGTGACCAGGGTCGTCGTGCGCCGCTGCGCGAGCTCGACGAGCGCGCGATGCGCCGCATTCGGCTGCGCCGCGGCGACCTGTTCGCGGCGCCAGGCATACCAGCGCCAGACCAGGCCCGGATCGCGGCGGAAGGCCTCCGGCGTAGCCAGGTCTTCGGGCCGGAAGCGCGCCCAGAGCCCGCTCTGCGCGTCGCGGAACGTGGCGATGCCGGATTCGGCGGAGATGCCGGCGCCGGTCAGCACGAGAATGTGGCGAGCCCGGCGCAGCTGCGCCGCGAGTGCGTGAATCGCGTCCATGCGGCCAAGTCTCGCATGCGCGGCGCTCCGCGGGCGTCGGCATGACTTTCGGCGCTGGCCTGCGCGCGGCCGGCCGCGGCATAAACCGCCGTTGCGTCCGGCTTCGGCGCGCCCTGGGGAGGGCCGCGCCGAACTGCAGGCCGGCAGCGCCGCATCCTTCGTCTTCACTCCATCGGGAGCCTGTCCGTGCGTCGAGTCCTAGTCACCGCCGTTGCCGCCTGTTTCGCCACCCTTGCCGCCGCCGACGAAGGCATGTGGCAGCCGGCCCAGTTGCCGGCCATCGCGACCCAGCTCAAACAGCGCGGCCTGGAGCTCGATCCGGCGGGCCTGACCGATCTGACCGGGCCGACCATGGGCGCCGTCGTCAGCATCGGCGGCTGCACCGCGTCGTTCGTGTCGCCCGAAGGCCTGGTCGTCACCAATCATCACTGCGCCTACGGCGCGATCCAGTACAACTCCACGGCGGAGAAGAACCTGATCCGCGACGGTTTCCTCGCGCGCAGCCAGGCCGAGGAACTGCCCGGCGATCCGAACCAGCGCGTCTACGTGACCGACGAGATCCGCGACATCACGCGCGAGATCGTCGGCAAGATCGACCCCAAGGTCGGCGGCCTCGAACGCTACGAGGCGGTCGACAAGGCGCAGAAGGCCGCGGTCGCCAAGTGCGAGAAGCCGGGCATCAAGTGCGACGTCTACAACTTCCACGGCGGCTACAGCTTCCAGCTCGTACGCCAGCGCGAGATCAAGGACGTACGTCTGGTCTATGCGCCGCCGGATGCGATCGGCAAGTTCGGCGGCGACGTCGACAACTGGATGTGGCCGCGCCACACCGGCGACTTCAGCTTCCTGCGCGCCTACGTCGCCAAGGACGGCAGCTCCAAGCCGTATTCCAAGGACAACGTGCCGTTCAAGCCCAGGCACTTCCTGCCGCTGAACGCGGACGGCCTGGAGGCCGGCGACTTCGTCATGGTCGCGGGCTATCCGGGCCGTACCAACCGCTATCGTCTGGCCGAGGAGACGCGCGACGCGATCCAGTGGCAGTACCCGGCCAACATCCGCTGGTACGAGGAAATCCTCGGCATCATCAATGCGGCCGGTGCCAGGGATCCGGCCGTCGCGGTCAAGTACGCCAACAGCGTGGCGGGCTTCAACAACTATCTGAAGAATTTCCGCGGCCAGCTCGAAGGCCTGGCCAAGGCGCATGCGGTCGACGTCAAGACGCAGAAGGAAAACGCGCTGCTGCAGTGGCTGCGCGGCCAGGGCGAGGCAACCGCGGCGCTGGGCGGCGACATCGACGAACTGCGCGGCGTGCTTGCCAGGCAGCGCGAACTGCGCGACCGCGATCTCGTGCTCGGCTATCTGAACCGCACCTTCCTGTACAACGCGAGCTACCACATCTATCGCACGGCGATCGAGCGCAGCAAGCCGGACCTGCAGCGCGAGCAGGGCTTCCAGACCCGCGACGAGCCCAAGATCGAAGGCACGCTCAAGCAGTGGGAGCGGCGCATGGATCCGGCCGTCGACCGCCAGCTGTTCACGCATTTCCTGCGCGGCTACGTGAAGCTGCCGGCGAACCAGCGCGTGGCCGCGCTGGACGGCTGGCTCGGCACGGCGATCGGCGATGATGCGGCGCTGGTGCAGAAGGTCGACGCGCTGTATGCCGGCACGCGCCTGACCGCGACCGACGAGCGCCTGAAGTGGTTCAAGGCCAAGCGCAGCGAGATCGAGGTCACCGACGATGCGGCGCTGAAGTTCATGGTCGCGCTGATGCCGGAGCTGCTGAACATCGAGCGGGCGCGCAAGCAGCGCCTCGGCGATGAGCTGCGCCTGCGTCCGCGCTACATGCAGGCGATGATCGCCTACAACGAATCGCTGCAGCAGCCGGTCTATCCCGACGCCAACAGCTCGCTGCGCGTGACCTTCGGCCGCGTGCAGGGCTTCAAGAAGGACGGCGTGGAATTCACGCCGTTCACGACCGGCGACGGCATCGTGGCCAAGACCACCGGCGAGGATCCGTTCGACACGCCGGCGAAGGAATATCACGCGCTGGTCGCGCACGACTACGGCAGCCATGCGGCGAAGAACGGCACCCTGCCGGTGAATTTCCTCGCCGATCTGGACATCACCGGCGGCAATTCCGGTTCGCCGGCGCTGGATTCTCGCGGCCGCCTGGTCGGTCTGGCCTTCGACGGCAACTGGGACAGCGTCAGCGCCGACTGGATCTTCGACACGGCATTGACCCGCTCGATCCAGGTCGACGTGCGCTACATGCTCTGGGTCATGGACAAGATCGACGGCGCGAGCAACCTGCTGCAGGAAATGGGCGTCGCCCGCTGAGTCGTCCGGCGCGCGCTCGGCGCGCGCCGGGCAGGGCCTGTCCGCGCCGGCGCGGTACGTCGCCGGCGTCACGGGCCTGAACGGCGGCGCGCGGCGCCGCGTTCGTGCTGCGCCGCGGCCGGGTCTCGGTTTCGCGCAATGTGTACTTTTTTCACGGCTGGCTCGCCCTGCGCCGCGGTCGCCGGCGCCGGCACGGCGCCGCTACAATCGGCCGATGTCCGCTCTCGATACGCGTCCGCCCGCCGTCCTGCTCATGGGCCCTACCGCTTCGGGCAAGACCGCGCTGGCCTGCGCGCTGGCCGAGCGCTTCGCCGTGGAGCTGATCAGCGTCGACTCGGCCCTGGTCTATCGCGGCCTGGACATCGGCAGCGCCAAGCCCGACGCGGCCACGCTCGCGCGCCATCCGCACCGCCTGATCGACATCCGCGATCCGGGCCAGCCGTATTCGGCCGGCGAGTTCCGCAGCGACGCCCTGCGCGAAATGGCCGCGATCACGGCCGCCGGCCGCGTGCCGCTGCTGGTCGGCGGCACCGGACTGTACTTCCGCGCGCTGACGCGCGGCTTCTCCGACCTGCCGGTCGCCGACGCCGCGCTGCGCGCGCAGCTGCAGGCCGAACTGGAACGCGACGGTCTGGCCGCGCTGCATGCGCGGCTGGCGCAGCAGGATCCGGCCGCCGCTGCGCGCATCCGCGCCAGCGACACGCAGCGCGTGCTGCGCGCGCTGGAAGTCATCGCGCTGACCGGCCAGCCCCTGAGCGCGCTGCAGCACGGGCGCACACAGCCACCGCCGTATCGGCTGCTCAAGCTCGCGCTGGTGCCGCAGGACCGCGCGCCGCTGCACGCGCGCATCGCCGAGCGCTTCGACACGATGCTGGCGGCCGGTCTGATCGAGGAAGTGCAGGCGCTGCGCGCGCGCGGCGATCTGCCGGCGGATCTGCCGGCCCTGCGTGCAGTCGGCTATCGCCAGGCCTGGCAATACCTCGACGGCGAATTCGACCGTGCCGAACTGCGCGAGCGCGGCATCTTCGCGACGCGCCAGCTGGCCAAGCGCCAGATCACGATGCTGCGCACCGAGCTCGACGCGCGCTGGCTGGACCCCGAACGCGGCGGCCTGTACGCACGCGCCGAGGACGCGCTGGCGCTGTTTCTCGGCGCCGCCGCCGGCTTGCCGGTTTCATAACGCGGTCGACATTCTCGCCGCATTCAAGACCGGTTAAGATCCGGACACTTGGACCGGGGCGCCGGGTTTATGGGGCGCATTCCCCGCTGCTTTTTTTCCGGTTCGCTCTAGGAGAACTACCAATGTCAAAAGGGCAGTCGCTGCAGGATCCGTTTCTGAACGCCTTGCGCCGCGAGCGCGTGCCGGTGTCCATCTACCTCGTCAACGGCATCAAGCTGCAAGGCACCATCGAGTCCTTCGACCAGTTCGTCGTGCTGCTGCGCAATACGGTCAGCCAGATGGTCTACAAGCACGCGATCTCCACGGTCGTGCCCAGCCGCAACGTGCGCCTCGGCGACGGCCACCACGGTCACGGCAACGACCACGCCGCCGAGGACGGGCACGGCGACCCGAACGAAGGCTGAGCGCTCTGTACGACCGGGCCGCAAGGGGCGAGCGCGCGGTGCTCGTCCAGACCAACAGGGCGGGCGACACCGACGCGGCTGCGCGCCTGGACGAATTCGCCGAGCTCGCGGCGTCGGCCGGCGCCACGGTCGTCGCGCGGGTGTTCGCCCGCGTCGATGCGCCGAACGCGCGTTTCCTGCTCGGCACCGGCAAGGTCGAGGAACTGCGCGAGATCAAGCTGGCCAACGAGGCCGACCTGATTCTCGTCAACGACACCTTGAGCCCGGTCCAGGAGCGCAACCTCGAAAAATTCTGCGAATGCCGCGTGGTCGGCCGTACCGGCCTGATCCTCGACATCTTCGCGCTGCGCGCGCGTTCGCACGAAGGCAAGTTGCAGGTGGAGCTGGCCCAGCTCAAGCACATGGCCACGCGCCTCGTGCGCGGCTGGAGCGGCCTGGACAGCCAGCGCGGCGGCGCGATCGGCCTGCGCGGTCCCGGCGAGACCAAGCTCGAACTCGACCGGCGCTACCTGCGCGGACGCATACAGCAGCTGCAGGAGCGCCTGGACAAGGTCGCGCTGCAGCGCGAGCAGACGCGGCGCAGCCGCCAGCGCAACGCGATCCCGACCGTGTCCCTGGTCGGCTATACCAATGCCGGCAAGTCGACGCTGTTCAACCGCCTCAGCGGTGCCGGCGTGTATGCGGCCGATCAGCTGTTCGCGACCCTGGACCCGACCCTGCGGCGCATCGACGGGCTGCCCTGCGGCCCGTTCGTACTGGCCGATACGGTCGGTTTCATCCGCGATCTGCCGCACGATCTCGTCGCGGCGTTCCAGTCCACTCTGGCCGAGACGCGCGACGCCGACCTGCTGCTGCACGTCGTCGACGCGGCCGATCCCGAGCGCGAGCAGCGCATGGCCGACGTGGCGGCGGTGCTGGCCGAAATCGGCGCAGCAGATCTGCCGCAGCTGCTGGTGTTCAACAAGATCGACAGGCTCGACGGCATGACGCCGCGCCGCGACGATCTCGACGGCGACCGCCAGGCGCGCGTCTGGATCTCGGCCGCGCAGGACCTGGGCCTGGACCTGCTGCGCGAGGCCATCGTCGCGCAGCTCGGCCGCGAGCGCCTGCGCATCGTCCTGCAGCTGGCACCGGCGCAGGGCCGCCTGCGTGCGCGGCTGTACGAGGCCGGCGTGGTGCAGCAGGAAAACCCCCTCGACG
Organism: Lysobacteraceae bacterium SCN 69-320; assembly: GCA_001725155.1. Taxonomy (GTDB): domain Bacteria; phylum Pseudomonadota; class Gammaproteobacteria; order Xanthomonadales; family Rhodanobacteraceae; genus Tahibacter. The sequence continues at coordinate 31,000 of MEFP01000011.1, forward strand.
ACGGCGGCTGGGCGCTCGTGCTGGATGCACCGCGCCCGCGGCTGCAGGCCCTGTTCGGCCTCGGCGATGGCGATGGCGGCTTCCTGCGCCAGGCGCTGGCGGCGGCCGTCGCGCCGGCGCAGGGCATCGACTGAGGCGACTGCAGTGGCGCGGCGGAGGCACCCGCGGCGTCTCGCCGCAGCGCCCTTGAGTCCGCGAGGAACGTCCCGATCTGGCTCAGGCCGCCTCCAGACTTCCGACGTGCCCGCTCATCGACTCCGTCCGGTACAATCCTGCCGCAATCCGTCCCCGACGACGCTCCGCGTCCGTCAGCCGCGGTTGCCGACCGGACAACCGTATTCCTCCCTGTCCTGTCCCAGCGGTAGCGCAGCGCATCGCGTGAGTGCAGCCGTGGGACCGGATCGGTCGCGCCGCCGCGGTTTCGCGGCGCGGCTGCGGGCAGGCCGACGGCACGATGCGGCGGCGCGGTCGGGACGCGGCGGCGGTTCCTACAACGGCGTGCCGGCGACGGCGCGGACAAACACGAGGTCAACTCATGGCATGGAATGAGCCGGGCAAACGCGACCCTTGGCGCGGCAACCAGAAAGGCCCGGATATGGAAGACGCGCTGCGGCGCCTGCGCGAGCGCTTCGGGAACCTGTTCGGCGGTGGCGGCGGCAACGGCGGCGGTTCCGGCGGCATTCTCGTGGCGGTGGTCGCGATCCTGCTGGCCTGGCTGATCCTCGACAGCTGGAGCGTCATCAACGCCCGCGACGTCGGCGTCGTGCAGCGCTTCGGCAAGAAGACCCGCATCATGAGCCCGGGCTTCAACCTCAAGTGGCCGCGGCCGATCGAGACCGTCACCAAGGTCAAGATCAAGGACGTGCGCCTGCTCGCCGACAGCGTGCGCATGCTGACCATGGACGAGAACATCGTCAGCATCGACTTCAACGTGCAGTACCAGGTCAGCGACGCCGAGAAGTTCCTGTTCCGCGTCAAGGACGTCGACAGCGAGACCGTCAAGCAGGCGGCCGAGAGCGCCGTGCGTCAGGTCATCGGCGGCAGCGCGATGGACACGATCCTGTCGGGCCAGGGCGCCGAACTCGTCGCCGAGACCAAGAAGGTGCTGCAGGCGACCCTGGATTCCTACGACGCCGGCGTGGCCGTGACCGAGGTCAATTTCCAGTCGGTCGCGCCGCCGCATGAGGTCAAGGACGCGTTCGACGACGTGACCAACGCGCGCGAGAACAAGCAGCAGACCGAGAACGAGGCGCAGGCCTACGCCAACAAGGTCGTGCCCGAGGCGCGCGGCGAAGCCGCCCGCATCAAGGCTCAGGCCGAAGGCTACCGCGCCGAGCGCATCGCCCGCGCCGAAGGCGACGCGGACCGCTTCAATCAGCTCGTCGCCCAGTACAAGGCCGCGCCCGAGGTCACGCGCCGGCGCCTGTATCTGGAAACCATGCAGCAGGTGCTGCGAGACAGCGTCAAGGTCATCGACTCCAGCAACGGCCGCAGCCTGATCAACCTGCCGGTGGACAAGCTCGCGCCGGGTGCCGGCGTGCTGGTGCAGAACCCCGACGAGACGACGCGCGCGGCGCGCGGAGGCCAGCAATGAAATCGTTTGCCGCACTGATCGCCGCGCTGCTGGTGCTGCTCGGCGTCAACTCCACGTTCATCGTGCGCGAGGGCGAGACCGCGCTGCTGCTGCAGTTCGGCCGCATCGTCCATGCCGGCTACGAGCCCGGCCTGCAGTGGAAACTGCCGTTCGTGCAGCAGGTGCTGCGCTTCGACAAGCGCATCCTCGGCCTGGACACCAAGCCCGAGCGCTACCTGACCTCGGAAAAGAAGAGCGTGCTCGTCGATTTCTACGTCAAGTGGAAGATCGACGACGTCGCGCTGTATTACGGTGCTTCCGGCGGTGCCGAGGATCAGGCCACCCTGCGCCTGACGCCGATCGTCAAGGACGCGCTGCGCTTCGAATTCAATGCGCGCCCGCTGCACGAACTCATCGCCGACGGCCGCGTGGACATCACCACGCGCGTGCGCGCCAAGGCCGATGCGGCCGCGCGCGGCTCGCTCGGCATCCAGATCGTCGACGTGCGCATCAAGGGCATCAACTTCCCCGAAGAAGGCACCGTGCTGACCTCGGTCTACGAACGCATGCGCGCCGAGCGCAAGCAGGTCGCCAACGATCTGCGCGCGCGCGGCACCGAGGCCGGCGAGACCATCCGCGCCGACGCCGACCGCCAGCGCCAGGTGCTGCTGGCCGATGCGAACAAGGCGGCCCAGTCGGTGCGCGGCGCCGGCGATGCGAAGGCCGCGGAGATCTACGCCCAGGCCTACGGCAAGGATGCGGAGTTCTACGCGTTCACGCGCAGCCTCGAAACCTATCGCGAGTCGTTCGGCAACGGCAGCGGCGTACTGTTGCTCGACCCCAAGAGCGAACTGCTGCGCTATTTCAACGAAAGCAAATAAGCGGTGAAGGATCTCAACGCGGCACTGTGCCTGGTGCTCGTCGTGGAGGGACTGTTCCTGTTCGCGGCGCCGGCCCTGTGGAAGCGCATGGCCGAGCTGCTGCAAGGGTTGGGCGAGCGCGACCTGCGGGTCGCCGGCGCGGTCATGATCGTGCTCGGCCTGCTCGCCCTGCAGCTCATCCGGCGGGTGTTCTGACCGCCTCGGTTTTCCGGCGCCCGCGCGAGCGGGCACCCGTCGTTTTCAGCTTTGAGGATCAGGAAATCATGGGCAAGTCAGTCGTAATCCTCGGCGCCCAGTGGGGCGACGAGGGCAAGGGCAAGATCGTCGATCTGCTGACCGAGGAAGTCGGCGCCGTCGTGCGCTTCCAGGGCGGCCACAATGCCGGCCATACCCTCGTCATCGGCGGCAAGAAGACCGTGCTGCACCTGATTCCGTCGGGCATCCTGCGCGACGAGGCGCTGTGCCTGATCGGCAACGGCGTGGTGCTGTCGCCGCAAGCGCTGCAGACCGAGATCGCCGAACTCGAAGCGCAGGGCGTGGACGTGCGCTCGCGCCTGAAGATCTCGCCGGCGACGCCGCTGATCATGCCGTACCACATCGCCGTCGATCAGGCGCGCGAGAAGGCGTCCGGCGCCAAGGCCATCGGCACGACGGGGCGCGGCATCGGTCCGGCCTATGAGGACAAGGTCGCCCGCCGCGGCGTGCGCGTGGCCGACCTGTTCTATCCGGACCAGCTCGCCGACAAGCTGCGCGACGCGGTCGACTACCACAACTTCGTGCTCGCCAACTGGCTCAAGGCCGACACGGTCGACTACCAGAAGGTGCTCGACGAGGCGCTGACCTTCGGCCACTACGTCAAGCCCATGGTCGACGACGTCTCGACCATCCTTTACGAGCTGCGCAAGGCCGGCAAGAAGATCCTGTTCGAAGGCGCGCAGGGCTCGCTGCTGGACATCGACCACGGCACCTACCCCTACGTGACCTCGTCGAACACGACGGTCGGCGGCGCGTACGCGGGCTGCGGCGTCGGCGCGCGCGACATCGACTATGTGCTCGGCATCGCCAAGGCCTACGCGACCCGCGTGGGCGGCGGTCCGTTCCCGACCGAGCTCAACGACGAGATGGGCGAAACGCTGCGCAAGCGCGGCAACGAATACGGTGCGACCACGGGGCGGCCGCGGCGCTGCGGCTGGATCGACCTCGTCGCGCTCAAGCGCGCCGTGCAGATCAGCGGCATCTCGGGCCTGGCCATCACCAAGCTCGACGTGCTCGACGGCCTGCCGTCGATCAAGGTCTGCATCGCCTACGAATACCGCGGCAAGCAGCGCACCCTTGCGCCGCTGGATGCGGCCGGCTGGGAAGAGTGCAAGCCGGTCTACCTGGAATTCCCGGGCTGGCAGGAACCGACCTCGGGCGTGCGCGAATTCTCCAAGCTGCCGCCGGCGGCACGCGCGTATCTGCGCGCGGTCGAGGAGCTGGCCGAATGCCCGCTCGCGCTGGTCGCGACCGGTGCCGACCGCGACGACACGATCATCCTGCGCGATCCGTTCGCCTGACCGCCGGCAGCGCGGCGCGCCGACGACCGGCGCGCCGCGCTGCCGTGAGGCTTGACCCGGAGATCCGTTGCGCATGAGTACCGCCGCAGTGCCGTTCCGCATCCACGGGCTCGATCACATCGTGTTGCGCGCGCGCGATCAGGACGCGCTCGTGCGTTTCTACTGCGAGGTGCTCGGCTGCAGCGTGGAAAAGCGCCAGGACGCGATCGGCCTGGTGCAGCTGCGCGCAGGTGTGTCGCTGATCGACATCGTCACGGTCCACGGCAAACTCGGCCGCCTCGGCGGTGCGGCGCCCGGCCGCGATGCCCACAATCTCGATCATCTGTGCCTGCGCATCGCGCCGTTCGACCGGGATGCGCTGTGCGCGCATCTGCGCGCGCACGGCGTGACGCCGGGCGAGTACGGTTCGCGCTACGGCGCGGAAGGCGAGGGGCCTTCGCTGTACCTGCAGGACATCGAAGGCAACAGGGTCGAACTCAAGGGACCGCCGGGTCCGGTCTGAGCATGCCTGCGGCAAACGCGGCGCGATGATCGCGCGGCGCCGGACGGCAATCGGTTACAGGGGAATCTCGTCGCGCACCTGATTGACGTAGGCGAGGATGTCGCGCGCCTGCGCGTTGCCGCGCAGCCATTCGCGCAGTTCCTGCGCGCGCGCATAGTTCGCGCCGAGGCGTTCGCTCCAGAGCTGTTCGGCGCGGCGCTCGGCTTCGGCGGAGCGCACGCGGTTCTGCCAGGGCTGCGTGAACACCTGGGTCAGCCTGCCGGCCAGCGCGAGACGATCCAGCAGCTGCCATTCGCCGCGGTCCAGCCAGGCCTCGTCGCAGTGCACGCACAGGTCGATCTGGTTGCGCGCATCGGCACTGAGGCGGAACTTGGTCATGAAGTGGCGGCACTTGGGGCAGCACAGCGCGACCGAGGTGTCCTGCACTTCGTCGAGCGCTGCGCCGTCGCCGTCGTTCGGCGCGTGTTCCGGCTGGTTCTCGCGCCAGTGGCGATACGCGACCAGCGACAGCAGGCTGCCGCCGCAGCCGTCGCAGAACAGCGCCGGCAGGTCTGCCTCGATGCGTGACGGATGCAGGTTGCGGTCTTTGCAGTGCGGGCAGTTGCTGGCCATGCGGTTTCCTTCGGAGTGCGCAACGGATTGCCGAATGCGGACAGCAAAAGGCCCGCGCTAGGCGGGCCTTCTGCATTTCGATTTGGTGCCCAAGAGAGGACTCGAACCTCCACGGGTCGCCCCGCTAGTACCTGAAACTAGTGCGTCTACCAATTCCGCCACCTGGGCAGGTGCTTCGCGATGCATTCGGCGCCGCGAAGGCCGCGAACTATATGGACCGTCGACGAGCTTGTCAACGCTTTACTTGCAATCACTGCGCAGGTCGGCGAGGCTGCCCGCGCCGAGAACGATCGGAGCAGCGCAGGCAGTGCGGTTTGCAGGCCGTGCAGCGTCTCCACGACTCCCCCCGGCGCGCGCATGGCGCGTGTCCGGCCGCTCTCTCACTGCGGGAGAGCTCACCACCGACAAAACCGATGCAGACTCGCTATGCAGTAGTCTGACGAGAGAACACATGAAGAAAACACGGACTACGACCCCCTCGCGCGCCAGCGCAAAGAAATCATCCGCCGCGCGTCCCGGCTGGATGCCGGACGCAACCGCGTCCAGACGCGGCAAGCCCGCCGTCGCGCCGTCGCCGGGCGCCGCGGCGCCGAAACCCTCGGCACAGCGCAAGATGGCCGTCATCGCCGCGGCCGCGGCGACGGCGAAATCGGGCAAGGGCGCCGCCGACGCTGCGCCGCCGGCGCGCAAGCGCGCGGCGACGGACGAAACCCCGCGTTCGCGTGCGGCGCCGAAAACGCCGGCCGATGCGCCGCGCGCGCGCGCGGCGGCAGCGGAAATGCCGGCAAAGCCGCGCAAGGGCATCAACGCGGCGACCGGCGCGCAGCTGCCCGATCCGCATGCCGAGCGCGAGCAGCAGCGTTACGAACACCCGATTCCGAGCCGCGAGGCGATCCTCGCGTTCCTGACCGAGCAGGGACAGCTCATGAACGCCGAGGCCATCGCCAAGGCGCTCGCGCTGACCCACGAGCGCGACTTCGGCGCGCTGACCAAGCGGCTGGCAGCGATGCTGCGCGACGGCCAGCTGATCCAGAATCGCCGCGGCGGCTACGGCGTGGCGCAGAAGCTCGATCTCGTGCCCGGCGTCGTGCTCGCCAATCCCGACGGCTACGGCTTCCTCAAGCCCGATGCCGGCGGCGAAGACCTGTATCTGTCGCCGTATGAAATGCGCAAGGTGCTGCACGGCGACCGCGTGCTCGGCAGTATCGTCGGCGTCGACCGCCGCGGCCGGCGCCAGGGCGCGATCGTCGAGGTGCTGGAGCGGCGTTCGCCGCGTCTGGTCGGCCGCATCGTCGAACAGGACGGCCTCGTGCTCGTCTCGCCCGACGACCGCCGTGTGCACCAGGATATCCTGATCGCGCCGGGCAAGGATCTCGGCGCGCGCTCGGGCCAGATCGTCGTCGCCGAGATCACCGAGCCGCCGGGCCTGCACCGCGGTCCGATCGGCCGCGTGCTGGCCGTGCTCGGCGAGCGGCTGACGCCGTCGCTGATCGTCGAGATGGCGATCGCCAGTCACGACATTCCGCACGAATGGCCCGACGCTGCATTGCGCGAAGCGGCGCAGGTCGAGCCCGAAGTCACCGCAGCCGAGATCGCCGGCCGCAAGGATCTGCGCGGCCTGCCGCTCGTCACGATCGACGGCGAGGACGCGCGCGACTTCGACGACGCCGTGTTCGCCGAGCCGGTGCCCGGCGGCTTCCGCCTCGTCGTGGCCATCGCCGATGTCTCGCACTACGTGCAGCCCGACAGCGCGCTCGACGACGAAGCCTACAAGCGCGCGACCTCGGTGTATTTCCCGGGCTTCGTCGTGCCGATGCTGCCGGAGACCCTGTCCAACGGCATCTGCTCGCTGAACCCGAAGGTCGAGCGCCTGTGCATGGTCTGCGACATGCAGGTCGACCACGACGGCGAAGTGACGAAATCCAAGTTCTATCCGGCCGTCATGCGTTCGCATGCGCGTCTGACCTACAACCAGGTCTGGCGTGCGCTCGGCGAGAAGGACGCCGCGGCGCGTGCGCAGATCGGCAATCTGATGCCGCATATTGAACATCTGTACCAGCTCTACAAGGTGCTGGCCAAGGCGCGCAAGAAGCGCGGCGCGATCGACTTCGAGAGCGCCGAGGTCAAGTTCCGTCTGGCGCCGTCGGGCGAGGTGGTGCAGCTCGGCACCGAGCCGCGCAACGACGCGCACAAGCTCATCGAGGAATGCATGATCGCGGCCAACGTGCAGGCCGCACGCTTCCTGCACAAGCTGCACATTCCGGCGCTGTACCGCGTGCATGAGTCGCCGCCGGAAGGCAAATATCAGGACCTGCTGGAGTTCCTCAAGGACTTCAGCCTGAAGATGCCGCCGGCCGCCGAAGTGGAGCCGGCCGACTTCGCCGGTCTGATCAAGAAGATCCAGAAGCGGCCCGACGCGAGCCTGATCGAGTCGGTGCTGCTGCGTTCGCAGTCGCTGGCGGCCTATCAGCCCGACTGCGGCGGGCATTTCGGACTGGCGCTGGATGCCTATGCGCATTTCACCTCGCCGATCCGGCGCTATCCGGATCTGCTCGTGCACCGCGCGATACGCCATGCGCTGGACAAGGGCAAGCCGGCGAGCTACCGCTATTCGCCGGCGGCGATGGCCAGCATGGCCGTGCACTGCTCCAACTGTGGCCGTCGCGCCGAGGAGGCCGAACGCGACGTCGACGAACGCTACAAGTGCGCCTGGATGGAAAAGCACGTCGGCAGCGAATTCGACGGCATCGTCTCGGGCGTGACCTCGTTCGGCCTGTTCGTCGAGCTGACCGAGTCCAAGGTCACCGGCCTCGTGCACATCACGCAGCTGCCGAACGACTATTACCATTTCGATCCGATACGGCATCTGCTGACCGGCGAGCGCCGCGGCCTGAAGTTCCGTCTCGGCGACGCCGTGCGCATCCAGGTGCTGCGCGCGAGCCTCGAGGAACGCAAGATTGATTTCCGCCTCGTGGCGGAGGAAACCCAGGAGAAGAAGCGGCGATGAGCCATGAGCTGCTCGTAGGCATCAACTCGGTCGAGGCGGCGCTGAGCCACGACCCCAAGAACATCGTCGAACTGTTCATCGAGACCGGCAGCGGCAACGCGCGGCTCAAGGAGCTGTCGGAGCGCGCGCGCGATCTCGGCGTCAAGCCGCACGGCCGCACGCGCGAGCTGCTGGACCGCATGACCGGTGGCGCGCGCCATCAGGGCGTGGTCGCGCAGTACCGCGCGGCACCGCCGCGCAGCGAGACCGACCTGGCGGCGCTGGTCGAGGCGGCCGGGCGTGAGGCGCTGGTGCTCGTGCTCGACGGCGTCACCGATCCGCACAATCTCGGTGCCTGCCTGCGCAGTGCCGAGGCGGCCGGCGTAACCGCGGTCGTCGTGACCAAGGACAAGGCCGTCGGCATCACGCCGATCGTGCGCCGGGCCTCGGCCGGTGCCGCCGACCGCGTGCCGTTCATCGCGGCGACGAATCTCGCGCGCACCCTGCGTGCGCTCAAGGATGCCGGCGTCTGGCTGGTCGGCCTGGCCGGCGAAAGCGAGCAGGATTTCTTCGGCGTCGACCTTAAAGGGCCTATGGCCATCGTCATCGGCAGCGAAGGCGAGGGCCTGCGCCGGCTCACGCGCGAGCAGTGCGACTACCTCGCGAAGATTCCGATGCGCGGCGCGGTGGAAAGCCTCAACGTGTCGGTCGCGACCGGCATCGCGCTGTTCGAGACCTTGCGTCAGCGTCGCGGCTGATTGCTCTTCCTTCGATGCATCCAGGCGATCCGTGACCTCTGGTCCGGATCGTCGTTGGCGTGCATTGCGTCGGTGAGCGGCGCGCTGCTCTCGCGTCGAGGTCCCGTGTCGTGCGAGCCACCGCCTGCGGAGTCAGCGGCGAGCGGCAACTCGCGCAGGAGAAAACCGGCGAACAGCATGAGCATCGGATGGGCGGCGAATGTTGACCGATGCGGCGGTGGCTGGCTGGGCGTACTGCGTCGCGTTCGCTCATGTGACGGAATCGTCGCGCCAGCAGTTGCGCAGAATCGGAGCGGAGCGGTGACGCATGCGGGCAAAAGCCCGAGCGTGGTGCGTCCGTCAGAGGAGTGGTGGGTGTTGATGCGCCGGAACAGCGAGCTGCGCCTGCGCGTCGCCGTGTGGCGCTTGCTCGTGTGACGAAATCGCTGCGTCGCGCGAGCTGTCGCGGCGGAATCAGCGCAGGGCGATGCATGAAAAGGCGGCGTGCAGCGCATCCGTCGGCAGGGCGGCAAGCGGCAAACGCATGGCGACTGGAGCAATGCCGGAGAGAGCGGCGGCCGAACGGCAGAGGCGCACGTCGGAAACCGACGCTTTGCCTCAGAGAGACGCGGCGAGCGCCGTGTTGTTGAGGTTTTCGGCGCTGGCGCAGGCCGGCAGGCGGTGTGTCGCAGTTTCGACGTAGCCGGCCGGCGTGATCACGCTGACGGCGATGGTCGTGAAGTGGTCGGCGCAGCTGATGCGGCGTCGGGCCAGGTCGGCCGTATCGCCGGCGATGACGGACTTGCCGGTCGCATGCCATTCATAGCGGTAGGCCGCGCCCTGCGGCCAGGCTTCGCAGCGGTAGCCTTCGCGACTGGCCGAGCAGCTCAGATTGGCGGCGCCGGCGACGCCGGAGAAAATGACCGCAAGCCCGATAAGACTGCAGCGCAGCAGAAGGTGGCCGGTCGTCATGTGCTTCCCCCGCGTTGGGCCGGACGTTAGTGCCAGTCAGATACCGCACCGCAGTCGCCACGCTCAGGGGGCGCGAGACGACTGCGGTGCGACAGGGCGTTGCGGAGCCCGATTGACACTACTCGGAAGCGGAGCCAGCCAGGGCTCACGCAACCGGCACAACGATTGTTACCAAGCGTTACACAACGGACCGGCCACAGGTTCAGTTGCAGCTCGGCAGTGCGGCGGTGACGCTGGAGGTGGCTCCGGCCGGGCTGACGATCGTGACGGTGACGTTGCCGCCGCTGCAGCTGAAATTCTCGACCGGATCCGCCACCAGCGTGCTCGTGGTGGCGCTTGCGCCCTGGTCCGAGGACCAGAGGTAGACGAGGTCCTGGCTCTGCGGCCAGGCCTCGCAGGAATAGCCGGTGCCGCTGCGGCCGCACTTGAGCTGCGGCGAGGGCGGCGGCAGATCGGACGGCGCGTGGTCGATGACCAGGGCGTTGACCGAATCGCAGTCGTTGTTGATCACCGGCGCGATGAAGACATAGCAGCCGACTTCACAGACAGAGCGCATGCGCCAGTCGCAGAAATCGGCCTTGGCGTTGCTGCTGGTGCCGACGAGAGCGGCGGTGCCGGCCAGAAGAGCGAATATGGTGCGGTACATGGTAGTAGCCCCCCTTAGGCTATGGGTCTTGCGATAACTGAAAGAGGATGGGTGTGCATGGGCGGGAGCGTACAGGACAGCCGCACCGGCCGATGTTACAAGCGTACGCGGAAAAAGCCCGTGCATAGGCTCAGCCGTTGTTGGCAGTTTCTGCAGTCGGTGCGGTATTCGCGCTGGTCTCCAGCGTTTCCTGCGCGCGCCGGCAACGTTCGGCGACGTCGCCGGGCGGTGTCGCCGCAAGACACCCGGCGCTTTCGGCCGCTTCGCGCAGCAGCGACAGATAGGCTGCATGGATGTTCGCGCGCGTTCCGCGCGCCTGGGATTCGGCCAGCGGATCGAGCAGCAGGGTCAGCGCGTCCGGCGCGCGCCGGTTCTTGAGTAGAAAGCGTGCGAAGTGATTGCGCCAAAATGCCGTCGGCATTCGGCTTTCTTCACGAATCCGTTCGCCGCGATCGAGCACGTCGCGATACAGCGCCTCGGCTTCGTCGTCGCTGTCGCCGAGGTCGGTCAGCATCTGCGCGAGATTGAAGGCGGTGCGCAAGGTGTTCGGATGGTCGGGACCGACCGAACTGCGCCAGGCCGCCAGCGATTCGCGGATGGCCTGCACGCCTTCGCTGCGCTGGCCGGCTTCGGTCAGCGCGACGCCGAGCGAATTGCGCGCCTGTGCCGACACGGTACTGGTCGGACTGTAGATGCGATCCACTTCGGCGACGACTTTGCGCGCTTCCGGCACGGCGGCTGCCGCGCCCCGGGCGCGACGCAAGGTGTCGAGCCGGTACAGGCGAACGAGCGTCAGACGCGGATGGTCCGAAGCCAGCTCGGCATGCTGCCAGGCCAGGGTCTGGTCGAGCAGGGTCAGGGCTTCCTGATTGCGGTCTGCCGTGCGCAGGGCGCCGGCCAGCTGCAGCCGCGCGAGCACGGCCGTATCGTCCGATGGCGGCCGCATGCGCGTGTCGCGCACGGCGTCCTGCAGATAGCCGATCGCGCGCTGCGTGTCGCTGCGGTGGTAGCACAGCATGCCCATGGCCAGTTCCCACTCGGCCGTCGCCTGCAGGCCCAGCGCTGCGGCGCGCTCCAGTCGCTGTTCGGCCGTGGAATATTCGCCGGCGCTGGTGCGGGCGCGCGCTTCGAGCACGAGCAGGCTGCCCAGGCGCTCGGGCGGCAGACCGGCCTTTTCGGCCGCCTTGCCGGCACGTTCGGCCAGGTCGCTGGCCTGCGGGCTCAGTCCCACGGCGAGTTCGACTTCGGCCAGCGTGCCGGCCAGCTCGGCATAGACGTCGGGCTGCGTGTCGAAGGTGGTTTCCAGCGACGGCCGTGCCGCCTCGAGCACCGAGCGCGCGGTGACGTTGGCGCCGGTGATGCCGGTCGGATTGGCGGCGGCGAACGCGTTCTTGAGCAGGCCCACGGCACGCTGCGCGCGGTCGCGTTCGTGGGTGATCGCGATGTTCTGGCGCACGATGGCCACGACCGCCGCGGCGATGGTCAGGAACAGCACTGCGCTGAGCGCCGAGGCGACGCGATGGCGCGAGACGAACTTGCGCCAGCGATACCAGCGGTCGCTCTGGCGTTCGCGGATCGGCTGTTCCTTGAGCACGCAGTCGATGTCGTGGTCGAGCTGATCGACCGTGCCGTAGCGCTCGGCCGGCAGCTTGCGCAGGCAGCGCTGCACGATGTGTTCGAGATCGCCGCGCAGCGCCTCGCGCAGTTCGCGCACGCTGGTGCAGCCGCGCGCCTGCGCCAGCACGAGATCGGCGTCGCCGACGCGACTGGCCATCGGGGGCGGTGGCAGCTGGCGGATCGCGGTCTCGATCTCGCCGGGCGTCATGTTGGCGAACGCGAACGGCAGGCGCCCGCTGAGCAGCTCGTACAGCAGCATGCCCAGTGCATGGATGTCGCAGGCCACCGTGATCGGTCCGCCGCTGAGCTGTTCGGGCGCGGCGCTGGACGGTGTCAGAAAGCGATCCATCGTCTGCGTCGCGTTGGCGTTGCCGAGCCGGCCCAGCGGCTTGGCGATGCCGAAGTCGAGCAGGCGGATCTCGCCGTCGTCGCTGACGAGCACGTTGCTCGCCTTGATGTCGCGATGCACGACGAGGTTGCGGTGCGCGTGGGCGACCGCGGCGAGCACCTTGCGGAACAGCACCAGCCGCTCGGCCATGCCGAGCGTGCGCGCGTCGGCCCAGCCGTCGATGGCCTGGCCGCGCACGAATTCCATCACCACGTACGGCGTGCCGTCGGCGGTGGTGTTCGCGTCGATCAGGCGCGAGATGCCCGGGTGGTCGAGCGCGGCGAGAATCGCGCGCTCAGTCGAGAAGCGTCGCAGCAGGGCCGGATGCAGCAGGTCGCGGCGCACGAACTTGATCGCGACTTCCTGGCTGAAGTCGTGTCCGCTGCGGGTGGCGCGGAACACGCGCCCCATGCCGCCGCTGCCGATCTCCTGCTCCAGCGTGTAGCTGCCCAGGCGCACGCCCGGCCGCAGGGCGTCGGCGTCGAGGGCATCGAGGCTGGTTTCTACCAGACCCAGCGCCGTGCGCGGCTCGCTGCCGAGCAGGCTGCGGTCCCGTTCGATCAGCCGGACCAGTTCGTCAGCGAGGCTGGCGTCTTCGGTGCGGCAGCGGGCAAGCAGTTCCTCGCGCGCGACCGGATCGAGATCCAGCGCCGCGTCGAACAGTTCTCCGAGTCGGCGTATGCGCTCAGCCGGCGTCTTCATCGCCGGGCACTACGTCGAGCCGTTCCGCCAGCCAGGCGCGCGCGAAGCGCCATTGCCGGCCGACCGTGGCGCGCGACGAGCCGCAGACCTCGGCAATTTCTTCCTTGGTCAGCCCCGAGAACAGGCGCAGCTCGACCACGCGTGCGGCTTCGGGCGCTGCCTGGGCGAATTCGGTCCGTGCCTGGTCGACGGCGAGCCAGTCGACATGGTCGCCCTGCGACGGCGCCTCGCGCTGGCTCATGTCGTCCAGCGCGATGAACAGCTGGTCGCCGCCGCGCTTCTCGGCCTGGCGTTCGCGCAGATAGTCCACCACGACGCGGCGCATCAAGGTCGCCGCAATCGCATGGAAATGCGCGCGGTTCTGCCAGTTCACGCCCTGCTGCGCATGCAGGCGCTCATAGGCTTCGTTGGCCAGCTCGGTCGCGCGCAGGGTCAGGGCGCCGCCATGACGCCGGACCTGGGCACGCGCGAGCTCGCGCAGCACCGGATAGATATCGGTGGCCAACGCATCTTCGACGCTGCGATCGCCGCGTTTCCAGCGATCGAGCAGTTCCGTGATCGAGGACATCACAACCCCCTGCTTGCGATCCGCAGTGTAGCCCCAGTGCGGGCGCAACGGGTAAGCCGCCGGGCCTCGGTCCGCAGGCCGAGCCGGCACCGGTTGCGCGATCGGCTTGCCAAATCTGCGCTGTGCCGCATACCAGCACCGGGCGCCGCGGTGAGCCGCGCCGAGCGGTTGCCGTCGCGGCAGGCCGGCGGATGGTTGCGGCGCGCAGGTGCCGGTGTTGTGCGGATTGTGATGTTTTGCACATTGCGGCCAACCGGTGTGTGCGGCCGGCGGCCTCAGAGGAAATAGCGCAGGCTGACTTCGGCCGAACGCAGCCAGTCCGGCGGCAGCCCCGTCGTCAGCAGCACGGCAGCCGCCACGTGCGAAACGGCCTGTGGCAGCAGGCTGCGTTGCTGCAGCCAGGTGGCGCTCCAGATCAGGCCGCCGGCGAAGGTCGCCAGCATCAGCGTGGCATTCGGCGCGTGCAGCAGCGCGAACAGTGCCGCCGCCGTCAGCACGGTCCAGCGCCGCGGCAGGCCCGCCAGGGACAGGCGGTCGGCGACTACCGCGCCGATCAGGTATTGCTGCACCAGCGCCCAGAGCAGATAGCCGGCCAGGGGGGCCGGCGCGGCCGCGGCGCGGATGGCGGGTTGCCCCAGCGCCAGCACGATCAACAGGCTCAGCAGTGGCGCTACGGCGGCCCAGGCCCAGGCTTGCGGTGCGCCGAGCCAGCGCCAGGGCTGCGCGGTGTCGCTGCGGGTCAGCACGGCGACGTGCAGTGTGGTCAGGCCGGTGGCGAGCTGCGCCAGCCGGTCCGGGTCGTCGCCAATCCGCAGGCCGACCACGAGCCATAGCGGCAAGGCGACGGCGAGCGCGGCCTGGGCGACCGCGCGCACGGCGCGCGAGCGGGGCCGGTACCAGCTGGCAGCCATCAGCGGCGCGAACAGCAGCAGGAAGGCCAGGCTGAAGTCCGTTCGTGGCCCGATCGGCGCAGCCGCGCGCAGCGCCGCGGCGACCTGCGCATCGTGGGCCGCGGTCACGACGACGGCCGCCGGTTCCTGGTCGCGCAGGGTGTCGCGCAGGCGCAGCACGGCCTCCGGGCGCAGCGCGGTATCCACGGTGAACAACGGCGCCTGGGCTGCCGGCAGCGGCAGGTCGGAACCGGTTGGCGGCCAGGGCGAAACCAGCCCGGCGCGCCAGGGCGTGGCGTCCGCCGGCAGCAGAGCGATGTTGCGCAGGCGCAGGTCGCCGGCCAGTTCACCCCAGCGCAGGCGCAGCATGGCGGCGCGTTGCGGCGGCAGCGTGGTTTCCGCACCGTCGAGCTGCCAGCTCAACTGGTCGAGCTGCACATGGCCGTCGGCCGCCACGACGACGGCGAGGTGTTGCGGTTCATCCAGGTGTTCACGCAACAGCAGCAGGAACGGCGGCAGCGGTGCGGCGGCCTCGATCTGCAGCCGCGTGAAGCGGCGCAGGTCCAACGGCGCCGGCAGACGCAGGCCGACCTCGCAGGCCGGCGATCCGCGCCGCAGCAGCAGGCCGTCGGCGTCGATCTCGGCGTTGCAGCTGCCCTGCACGCGGCGGCCGATCAGTGCGTTCTGCGTGTCCAGGCGCCAGTGATAGGGCGTGTCGTCCCGCAGCAGCGGCGCGAGGAAGGCGACGGCCTCCTCGTCGAGCTGCGCGCGCAACTGATACCGGGCCAGCGCCTGCAGCGCCACGGCAACGGCGGCTGCGGCCAGCAGCCAGCCCGCAAGCCGTAGCAGGCGCGCCGCCACTCAGGAGAACAGGGCGTCGACTTTGGCGGCGCAGGCGAAGTCGTTGAGCGACAGCCCGCCGACGTCGTGGGTGGACCAGCGCATGCGGCAGTAGTTGTAGCCGAGCTCGAGGTCGGGGTGATGGTCTTCGCGATTGGCCATCCAGGCCACCGCGTTGGCGAAGCCCATGCTCTCGTGGAAATCGCGGAAGCGGAACTCGCGCCTGAGCTCGCCGCCGGCAGCCTGCCAGTCGGGCAGCAGCGCGGCGAGTTCGACGATGGCGGCGGCGTTCAGCGCATGGTCGGCGCCCTTGCGCGGCACGCAACGGGTCGCGATCAGCTCGTCCTTGGTCATCACGGCTCTCCAGCGGTCAGGAAACGGCGCGCGAGTATAGCGAGGCATCGGCTTGGTCGGTTTTCGAATCAGGACTACAATGGTCCAGATTCAACGGAGCCCCCATGATCAACATCTCCGAACGCGCCCAACAGCATTTCCTCAAGCTCATCCAGCAGCAAGGCATAGACGGACTGGGCATCCGTCTGCGCGCAGTCAAGGCCGGCACGCCGGCTGCGGATTGCCAGCTTGAATTCTGCGAACCGGCCGATCTCGCCGGCGACGAATGGACAGTCGAGTGCCGCGGCTTTCCGCTGTATGTCGACGCGGCCAGCGTGCCGTTCCTCGACGCCGCCGACATCGACTACGAGACTTCGTCCACCGGCGGCCAGTTGACCATACGTGCGCCGCGCATCAAGGGCGAAGCGCCCGGCGAAAGCGCCAGCCTGGTCGAGCGCGTGCGCTACGTCATCGAGACCGAGATCAATCCGCGCGTCGCGTCTCACGGTGGACGCATCAGCCTCGAGGAAATCACGGCCGAGGGCGTGGTACTGCTGCGTTTCGGCGGCGGCTGTCACGGCTGCGGCATGGCCGACGTGACGCTCAAGCACGGCGTGGAGAAGACCTTGCGCGAGCGCATTCCCGAGATCACGGCCGTGCGCGATGCGACGGACCATGCCAGTGGCGCGAATCCGTACTTCTCGCGCGAGGCCGCCGGCAAGTCGGCGATGGCCTGAAACGCGCCGCGTCGACGACAGCAACGAAAAAGCCCGGCATTGCCGGGCTTTTTCGTGGAATGGCGCAGTGCTTACTTGGCCGCGGGCGGATGGCTCAGATCGCCGAGCTTGCCGCCGGGCAGGCTGGCGAAATAGGCGGACAGATCGGCGATGTTCTGCTCGGTCATCGGCTGCATGAAACCGCTCATGATCGCGTTCTTGCGCTTGCCGTTCTTGTACTGAAGCATGGCTTCCTGCAGATAGTCGCGGTACTGGCCGTTGAGGCGCGGGTACTGCGGATCGGTCGGGTTGCCGTCGGCGCCGTGGCAGGCGGTGCAGGGAGCCGCAAGCGCCTTGCCGGCTTCGGCGTTGCCGGCAGCCTGAGCGAGCGAGGAAACGGCCAGCGTCGTAGCCAGCACGAACAGCGGGAAAAGGCGATTCATCCGGGGCGTCCTCGGCAATTACGGGGTCAGGCCGGCGAGATACGCGGCGATGTCTTCGATGTCCTGGGCCGACAGGCTCTCGCCCTGGGCGCGCATGGTCGGGTGGCTGCGGTCGCCGGTCTGATAGCCCTTCAGCGCGGCGACCAGATATTCGAAGTTCTGCCCGGCGATGCGCGGCACGTGGTAGTTCGGATACGCGTTCTTGTAGCCCGTGACACCGTGGCAGCCGTGGCAGGTATAGGTCTTCAGGCGACCGGCTTCCTTGTCGCCCGCGGCGTGCGCGGTGGTGGCAGCGAAAGCGGCGGTGGCTAGCAGGGAAGCAAGCAGTAGCGATCGGGTCATCGTCGGGGTCCGGCGGGGGCGGTTGCCTGGCTGGTAAAGCGGCGAGTATAGCCGGCGCGATGCGTGAAGCTCCAGCCGCGTCTGCCAGGGCCGTACGAACGGCATGGCGACGTGACTACCGGCTCACGACGCGCGCGGCGCCACTTCACAGAATGCTCACTGTCACCGCGGAGGGCAAACCCGGTGCATCCCTTTCCCGCGTCGCGGCATCTCAGATCGTCGCGACCCTGTTGTTATGACTAGTGATGTAGTCTAGTATAACACCACAATACCAGCACACGGGCTCACGCCATGCTCCCCGACTTGCCTCGTCCCGCTTCTGAACTGCGGCCAGGAATGGTTCGTATCGCTTTGATTTTCAGTGCTTTCCTTTTGCTTGTCGGCTGCGGCAAGGGGGCGGCGGACAAGACCAAGGCCGCCGAGACCACCGCGCTGGTCCCGGTCGAGGCCGCCACCGCAGCCGCGCGTCCGATCGACGCGAGTTATTCCGGGACCGCCACGCTGGAAGCCGACCGCGAAGCCGACGTCGTCGCCAAGACCGGCGGCGTGCTGCTCAAACTGCTCGTCGAGGAAGGCGACACGGTGCGCCAGGGACAGGTGCTCGCGCGGCTCGACGACGCCAGTCCGCGTCTGAGTCTGACCAAGGCCGAAGCCACCCTGCGCAAGCTCGAAGCCGACTACCGCCGAGCCGACGAGATGTTCAGCAAAAAGCTCTTGTCGCTGGAAGAACACGACAAGATCAAGTTCGACCTGGACAACCAGCGCGCCGTCTACGATCTGGCGCGGCTGGAACTGTCGTACACCCAGGTCGTCGCGCCGATCGACGGCGTCATCGGCAAGCGCCTGGTCAAGGAAGGCAATCTGATCCAGATCAACCAGCCGCTGTTCCATATCGTCGATTTCGATCCGCTGCTGGGCATCCTCAACGTGCCCGAGCGCGAACTCAATACGCTCAAGCCGGGCCAGGCCGTCAGCATGGTCGTCGATGCGCTGCCGGGGCAGCGTTTTCCGGGCGTGATCGACCGTGTCAGCCCGGTGGTCGAGGCGGCCAGCGGCACGTTCCGCGTGACCTGTCGCTTCAACGCCGACGCGCAGACGCTCAAACCGGGCATGTTCGGCCGCATCGACGTGATCTACGACCGCAAGCAGGACGCGCTGGCGATCCCGCGCAGCGCGCTGATCGAGGAAGACGGCGAAACCGCGGTGTATCTGATCGTGACTGCCGCGCCGCCGGCCGCCGAGACCAAGCCCAAGGACGGCGAGGAGGCCGATGCGGCCAAGGCCGCGGCGGTACCGGCGCCGCCGGTGCCGACCCTGCAGGCGCAGCGCCGCGTCGTGCGCATCGGCTTTGCCGACAGCGAATACGTCGAAGTGCGCGACGGTCTGCAGTCCGGCGACCGCGTCATCACCGTCGGTCGCAACGCCGTGCGTGACGGAACCCTGGTGCAGGTGCTCGACGCAGCGCCGGCGCCGGCCGCGGTCGCGACAGACGCGGAGAAGCGCCCATGAGCATCGTCGAAATCGCCACGCGCCGCCGCGTGACCGTGGCCATGTTCACCGTGACCTTCGTGCTGTTCGGCGTCATCGCGCTGTTCGGTCTGAAGGTCAACCTGCTGCCCGATCTGTCCTATCCCACCCTGACCGTGCGCACCGAATACGAAGGCGCCGCACCGCTGGAAATCGAGAACCTGATCACCCAGCCGGTCGAGGAAGTGCTCGGCGTGGTCAAGAACGTGCGCAAGCTGCATTCGGTCTCGCGCACGGGCCAGTCCGACATCATCCTGGAGTTCACCTGGGGTACGGACATGGACATGGCCAGCCTGGAGGTGCGCGACAAGCTGGAATTGCTGCAGCTGCCGCTGGAAGCGAAGAAACCGCTGCTGCTGCGCTTCAATCCGTCCACCGATCCGATCATCCGCTACGGCCTGTCCGGCAAGAGCGACGACAAGGGCTTCAACGAGGCCGAACTCAAGCAGCTGCGCCGCTTCGCCGACGATGAACTCAAGAAGCGCCTGGAACCGATTTCCGGCGTCGCCGCGGTCAAGGTCGGCGGCGGTCTCGAGGACGAGGTCGCCGTCGAGATCGACCAGCAGAAGCTGTCGCAGCTCGGCATCGGCGTGCAGGACGTGGTGCAGCGCCTCAAGGACGAGAACGTCAACATCTCCGGCGGCCGCATCGAGGAAGGCTCGCAGCGCTACCTCGTGCGCACGATCAACCAGTTCGCGACGGTGGAAGAAATGCGCGAGCTGCTGGTCCGCGTCGACAACGGCGTGCCGATCCGCCTGAAGGACGTCGCGCGCGTGCACCAGAGCTACAAGGAACGTGAAGGCATCGTCCGCATCGACGGTCGCGAGGCGATCGAGCTGGCCGTCTACAAGGAAGGTGACGCCAATACCGTCAGCGTCGCCGACGGCATCAAGAGCGCCGTGGAGCGCATGCGCACGAACAAGACCCTGCCGGCCAACGCCGAGCTCAAGGTCATCGACGACCAGTCGCTGTTCATCGGTGCGGCGCTGCACGAAGTACGCTTCGATGCGCTGCTCGGCGGCGTGCTCGCGATCCTCGTGATCTTCTTCTTCCTGCACGACAGCTGGAGCACCTTCATCATCGCGCTGTCGCTGCCGGTCTCGCTGATCACGACGTTCTTCTTCATGGGGCAGGCGGATCTGAGCCTCAACGTCATGTCGCTGGGCGGGCTTGCGTTGGCCACCGGCATGGTCGTGGACGATTCCATCGTCGTGCTGGAGAACATTGCGCGGCTGCGCGAGAAGAACCTGTCCATCGTCGAGGCGGCCGTGCAGGGCACCAAGGAAGTCGGCATGGCGGTGACGGCCTCGACCCTGACCACGGTCGCGGTGTTCTTCCCGCTGGTGTTCGTGCAGGGCGTGGCCGGCCAGCTGTTCCGCGATCAGGCGCTGACGATCACGTTCGCGATGCTGATCTCGCTGGTCGTATCCATGACCCTGATCCCGATGCTCGCCTCGCTCAAGGGCAATTCGCCGCTGGCCTATCGCGAAGAATTCGAGGATGCGAAGCCGCAGGGCCGCCTCGGCGCGATTCCGCGCGGCATCGTCTGGCTGTTCGTCGGCCTGTTCCGCACCGTGGGCGGCCTGGTCGGCGGCGCGCTGCGCGTGGTCGGCAAGGTGGTACTGGCGCCGTACAACCGCCTCGCCGCGAGCTACACGCGCATGCTGCCCAACGTGCTGCAGCGCCCGTGGCTGGTGCTCGGCTTCGCGCTGGCCTCGTTCCTGGCCACGCTGATGCTGGTGCCGACCCTCGGCATGGACCTGATCCCGCAGCTGGCCCAGGGCCGCTTCGAGATGACCGTGAAGCTGCCGCCGGGCACGCCGCTGGCGACCAGCGACACGCTGGCGCGCGAGCTGCAGCTCAAGCACGCGAATGACCCGAACATTGCGTCGATCTACGGGGTGGCCGGCGTCGGCACGCGTCTGGACGCGAATCCGACCGAGTCGGGCGAGAACATCGCGCGTCTGCTGGTCACGCTCAAGCCCACCGCCGGCGAGGCCGGCGAACGCGCCGCGATGGACGCACTGCGCCAGACCATGGCCACGCATCCGGGCGGCGAAGTGAAGTTTTCGCGGCCGCAGTTGTTCAGTTTCTCCACGCCGCTGGAAATCGAGATCCGTGGCTACGATCTGGATACCCTGAAGAAAGCCGGGCAGAAGCTGACCGGTCTCATGAAGGCTTCCGACCGATTCACCGACGTCAAGTCCACGGTCGAAGGCGGCTATCCGGAAGTGCAGATCCGCTTCGACCAGGACCGCGCCGCGGCCCTGGGCCTGACCACGCGCACGATTGCCGATCAGGTCGTGCGCAAGGTGCGCGGCGAAGTGGCTACGCGCTACAACTTCCGCGACCGCAAGATCGACGTGCTGGTCCGCGCCCGCGAGGACGATCGCGCCAGCGTCGACGACATCCGCAACATCATCGTCAATTCCGATGCCGTCGCCGCCGCTGCTGCGGCGGCTGCCGCAGCACCGGGCCAGGTTTCCGCGGTCAAGCCGATACGCCTGTCGGCCGTCGCCGACGTGGTCGCGACCGAAGGGCCCAGCGAGATCCATCGCGTGAGCCAGGAGCGCGTCGCGATCGTCTCGTCCAATCTGGCCTACGGCGACCTCGGCACGGCAGTGGAGGAAGTGCGCAGCATCCTGGCCAAGAACCCCCTCGCGGCCGGCATCTCGGTCAACATCGGCGGCCAGAGCGAGGAGCTGGATTCGTCGGTCAACTCGCTGATCTTCGCGCTGGCGCTGGCGATCTTCCTGGTCTATCTGGTCATGGCCTCGCAGTTCGAATCGCTGCTGCATCCGTTCGTCATCATGTTCTCGATCCCGCTCGCGGCGGTCGGCGCGGTGCTCGCGCTGAAACTGACCGGCAACGCGGTCAGCGTCGTCGTGTTCATCGGCCTGATCATGCTCGTCGGCATCGTGGTCAAGAATGCGATCGTGCTGATCGACCGCGTGAACCAGCTGCGCGAAGCCGGCATGGACAAGCGTGCGGCCATCGTGCAGGGCGCCGAGTCGCGCCTGCGGCCCATCGTCATGACCACGTTGTGCACCCTGATCGGCTTCCTGCCGCTGGCCATCGGCCTCGGCGACGGCGCCGAGGTGCGCGCGCCGATGGCGATCACGGTCATCGGCGGGCTGCTGGTGTCGACCCTGCTGACCCTCGTCGTGATTCCGATCGTCTACGACCGCCTGGATTTCCGCGGTGACGCCTGGTATCGCGCCCGCGCCGAGCGTCAGGCGGCGCGCCGTGCCTCGGCTACCCTGGAGCCTGCGTCGTGAATCTCGCCGAGCTCAGCCTCAAGCGTCCCGTCACCATCACGATGTTCTTCCTGTCGATGATGGTCATCGGCCTGATCGCCGCGTTCCGCCTGCCGCTGGAGAAGTTTCCCGACATCGAGTTCCCGTTCCTGTTCGTCGATGTGCCCTATCCCGGCTCCACGCCGGCCGAGGTCGAGCGCGTGCTGGCGCGGCCGATCGAGGAGGCGCTGGCCACCGTGCCGGGCATCCAGCGCATGCAGTCGACCTCGCGCGCCGACGGCGTGCAGATCTTCATGCAGTTCAAATGGGGCAACAACGTCGCGGTCAAGGCGGTCGAAGCGCGCGAGAAGATCGACGGCATCCGCAAGGATCTGCCGTCGGACCTGCAGCGCTACCAGGTGCTGAAGTTCTCCGTCTCCGATCAGCCGCTGCTCAAGCTGCGCGTGGCCAGCGACATCGACATGAGCAATTCCTACGAATTGCTCGACCGCCGCGTGAAGCGCCCCCTGGAGCGCATTCCCGGCGTCGCGCGCGTGTCGGTCGAGGGTGTGGCGCCGCCGGAGCTGCAGATCGAGCTGTCCTCCGACCGGCTCGCCGCGACGGGTGTCAGTCTCAACGAGCTGTATGCGCAGCTGTCCAAGGCCAATTTCTCGATTTCCGCCGGCCAGATTCTCGACGGCGCGACGCGCTATCGCGTACAGCCGCAGGGTGAATGGAAAAGTCTCGAGGACGTACGCAACCTCATCGTCAACGACCGCGGCCTGAAGCTCGGCGACATCGCCAGCGTGACCCTGAAGCCGGCACGGCTGGACTACATGCGTCGCCTCGACATGCGCCCGGCCATCGGCATCGACGTCTACAAGGAGCGCAATGCCAACCTCGTGGAAGTCGGCCGCCTAGTCAACGAGGAAGTCGAGCGCATCAAGCAGTCCCCGGAAATGCGCGGCATCGACGTCTATGCGCTGGAGGACCAGGCGTTTTCGGTGACCTCCTCGCTGTACGAGCTGACCGAGGCCGGCGTCATCGGCACCCTGCTGTCGGTGCTCGTGCTGTTCTACTTCCTGCGCGACGTCAACTCGACCCTGATGGTCTCGCTCGCGATTCCGATCTGCTTCGTGATGACCCTGGGCTGCATGTACTTCTTCGGCATCACTCTGAACATCCTGTCGATGATGGGGTTGCTGCTCGCCGTCGGCATGCTCGTGGACAACGCGGTCGTCGTGGTCGAGAGCATCTACCAGTACCGCGAGAAATACCCGGACAAGCCCTGGTACTGCGCGGTCGAGGGCACCCAGGTCGTCGGCATCGCGATCGCCGCGGGCACCTTCGCCAGCATCGTCGTGTTCCTGCCGAACATCTTCGGCCAGAAGAACCAGATCAGCATCTTCCTGACCCAGGTCGCCGTGGCGATGTCGATCGCGCACCTGGCCTCCTGGCTGGTCGCGGTGACCCTCGTGCCGATGCTGTCGGCGCGCCTGCCGACGCCGAAGTTCGTCGGCCGCCGCACCCTGGTCACGCGCATGCAGGAAGGTTATGCGGCGCTGATCGGCTGGACCCTGAGCCATCGCAAGCTGACCACGGCCGGCGTGATCGCGATCAGCGTCCTGAGCATCATGCTGCCGATGCGCCTGGTGAAATACGACATGTTCCCGGCCGGCGAGGGCACGACCCTGCGCCTGCAGTACGACCTCAACGGGCTGTACCGGCTCGACGAGCTGAAGAAGTCCATCGCCAAGATCGAGGAATACCTGATCGCGCACAAGCAGGAGTTCGACATCCGCTCGGTGTACAGCTACGCCAACGAGCGCGGCGATGCGTCGACGAACATCATCCTCGTCGACGCCAAGCAGATGAAGCGCAGCTCTAACGCGATCATGGAAGACATCCGCAAGGGCCTGCCGAAGATCCCGATCGGCAAGGCTAGCTTCGACCAGAACGGCGGCGGCAGCAGCGGCGAAGGTCTGCGCGTCTCGCTGATCGGCGATTCCATGGACGTGCTGCACGACCTGTCCGATGCGGTGATTCCGGTGCTCAGCCGCGTACAGGGCCTGCGCGACGTGCGCACGGCCGAACGCACCGGCGACCGCGAGGTTGCCGTGCGCGTGGATCGCGAGCGGGCCAAGTCGTACGGCTTCTCGGCCAACGAAGTCGCGACCTATGTCGGCATCGCGCTGCGCGGCGCGCCGCTCAAGGAGTTCCGCAACGGCGATACCGAGATCCCGGTCTGGCTGCGCTTCCAGGGCGCCGATACGCAGAGCGTCGCCGGCATGGCCGACTTCAAGCTGCGCCGCGCCGACGGCACGCTGGTGCCGCTGCTGTCGCTGGTCGACGTGCGCACGCAGGACGCCGCCTCGGCCATCCAGCGCGACAGCCGTCAGACCTCGCTGCCGATCGCGGCCAATCTCGCGCCGGGCACGACCCAGGAAGACGCGCGCAAGGCGATCGAGACCGCGATGAAGTCGATCAGCCTGCCGGCCGGCTACCGCTGGAGCTTCGGCCGCAGCTTCGACGAGGCCGACGAGGCGGGTCAGCAGATGCTCGCGAACACCTTGCTCGCGCTGCTGCTGGTCTATGTCGTCATGTGCGCGATGTTCGAGTCGCTGGTGTTCCCGGCGGCGATCCTGACGACGTTCCTGTTCTCGATCTTCGGCGTGTTCTGGCTGTTCTGGCTGACCGGGACGACGTTCTCGATCATGGCCTCGATCGGCGTGCTGATCCTGATGGGCGTCGTCGTCAACAACGGCATCGTCATGATCGTGCACGTGAACCAGTTGCGGCACGAGGGCAGGGCGCGCACGGATGCCCTGGTCGCCGGCGCGCGCGATCGCCTGCGGCCTATCCTGATGACCATGGGCACGGCCATTCTCGGCATGGTGCCGCTGTGCATCAGCACGACCGAGATGGGCGGCGACGGTCCGCCGTACTTCCCGATGGCGCGCGCGATCGCCGGCGGGCTGATTTTCTCGACCGCGGTGACCCTGCTCGCGCTGCCGGTGATCTACGCCCAGCTCGACGACCTGCGCATGTGGGTGCGCCGCGTGTTCCGCGACGCGCGCGCCGGCCGCGTGCGGCGCCGCGCCGTGGCGGTCTGAAGCCGCGCCGCGCACGGGCCCGGAGACCGGTCCGGGCCTGCGTCGCGCGGCGCCTCAGGGGGGCGGCCGCGACCGCGGCTGCGCCGCCGGCGCCGACCGGCCCGGCGCTTCGCGATGGCGGTCACACCGCGCCGCGGCCGCCGGCGACGAGCGGCGCCCGCCGCGCTAGACCTGCCGGATTCGCTGCTATGATCGGTGCGTTCGGCGCGCCGGAGTCGCGCCGCGTTCCCTGTAGCTCGGAGTGATCGCACGTGCTTGAGATGCTGATGGCCGGTGGCTGGGCGATGGTGCCCATCCTGATCTGTTCCGCGGTGGCGCTGGCCATCATCCTCGAACGGTTGTGGTCCCTGCGCCAGAAGACGGTCGCGCCGCCGGAGCTTGGCGAACAGGTGCGCACCTGGGCGCGCACGCGCAAGCTCGACCCTTCGCATATCGACACCCTGAGCAAGAACTCGCCGCTCGGCGAACTGCTGGCCGCGGCGCTGTCGGTGCGCAACCGCCCGCGCGAGATCATCAAGGAACGCATCGAGGACGCCGGCCGCCACGTGGTCCATCGCCTCGAACGCTATCTGAACACCCTCGGCACGATCGCGCTGATCTCGCCGCTGCTGGGCCTGCTCGGCACCGTCATCGGCCTGATCCGCATGTTCCTCGCGGTCATGGTCCACGGCATCGGCAATGCGCAGCAGATGGCCGGCGGCATCGGCGAGGCGCTGGTCTGCACGGCCACCGGCCTGGTCGTCGCGGTGCCGGCCTACATCTTCCACCGCTATTTCCGTTCGCGCGTGTCCGGCCTCGTCGTGGTCATGGAGAAAGAGGCCATCGCGTTGCTCGACGAACTGGCCGCGCAGCAGCAGCCGGACCCGAACGCGACGGCGTCCAACGCGGCCGTGCGCACCGTGCGCCCGGGTGCCACCGCATGAAACTCGGCGCCGCGCGTCGCGACGACGACTTCGAGATCAACGTGATCCCGCTGATCGACGTCATGCTGACGCTGTTGATGTTCTTCGTGCTGACCGCGACGTTCGACCAGACCGCGCGCCTGCGCGTGTCGCTGCCGCAGGCCAGCGAGTCGGCTGACGCGGAGCCCGAGGCCGGCCTGACCATCCAGGTCGACAGCGACGGCCGCTACTACATCGACAACAACGAAGTGCTGAATCCCAGCGTCGACACGCTCAAGGACGCGCTGGTGCAGATCGCCGGCGACGACCGCACGCGGCCGGTCATGATCCGCGCCGATGCGCAAACCGCGCACCAGGCCGTGGTCACGGTCATGGACGCGCTGGGCCAGGTCGGCTTCACGCGCCTGTCCATCGCCACGACGCCGTCCAAGGAAGCGCCGAAAAAGTGAGTGCGGCCGCACCGGCCAGTGCCGCAGCCACCTATCGGCGCCTGCTCGACTACTCGGCGCGGCATTGGCCGATCGCGACGTTGGCCGTGCTCGGCATGGCCGTGGACGCGGGCGCGACGGCCGGCTTCACCTGGCTGATCAAGCCGATGCTCGACGACCTGTTCGTGCATCAGGACCAGGGCACGATCTTCTGGATGCCGATCGCGATCGTCATCGTGTTCGTGCTGCGCGGCGTGGCGACCTGGCTGACCGACTACGGCGTCGCGCGCGTCGGTCGCGGCGTGGTGCATCGCCTGCGCGAGCAGGTGTTCGCGCGCTATCTGATGATGCCGGCCGGCTATTTCGACCGCGAAGCCTCGGGTCAGCTGATCTCGCGCGTGACCTACACGGTGGAGCAGGTGGCCCAGGCCAGCACCGATGCGGTCAAGGTCATGATCGTCGACAGCCTGACCGTGCTCGGCATGCTGTTCGTGATGCTCTGGTACGGCGCGAAGCTGACCCTGGCCCTGTTCGTCATGGCGCCGCTGATCGCGGCCCTGGTCTGGTTCGTCGGCCAGCGCTACCGGCGCATCAGCCGGCGCATCCAGCATTCGGTCGGCTCGGTCACCGGCATCGTCGAGGAAGTCGTCGGCGGCCAGCGCGAGGTCAAGGTCTACGGCGGCCGCGACTACGAGACCGGCCGCTTCGCCGAAATCAACGAGCACAACCGCCGCCTCAATCTGAAGGTCGCCTCGACCAATGCGCTGTCCACGGCGCTGGTGCAGATCATCGCCGCCTGCGCGCTGGCCGGCGTCGTGTTCTTCGCCACGCGGCCGAGCATGCTCGCGACGATGAGCGCCGGCAGCTTCATGGCGACGATCACCGCGATGATCGCGATGCTGCCTTCGCTCAAGCGCCTGACCACGGTGCAGGCCATGATGCAGCGCGGCGTGGCCGCGGCGCAGGATCTGTTCGCGATCATCGATACGCCCAGCGAAGTCGACAGCGGTACGGTGCAGATGCCGCGCAGCCGCGGCGAGATCGAACTGCGCGGCGTCTCGCTGCGCTATCCGGGGGCGGTCAGCGATGCGCTGCATGCGGTCGACCTGGTCTGCCCGCCGGGCAAGGTCACGGCCCTGGTCGGCCGTTCCGGCAGCGGCAAGACCACCCTGGCCAGCCTGATCCCGCGATTCTACGAACCCGATGCCGGTGCGGTGCTGCTGGATGGCCGTCCGCTGCCGGAATGGACCCTCGACAGCCTGCGCAGCCAGATCGCGCTGGTCAGTCAGCACGTCGTGCTGTTCAACGACTCGATCGCGCACAACATCGCCTATGGCGCGCTGGGCGGCGCGAGCCGCGAACAGATACTCGCCGCGGCCAGGGCGGCCAACGCACTGGAGTTCATCGAACGCCTGCCCGACGGCCTGGACAGCAAGGTCGGCGAGGGCGGCGCACTGCTGTCCGGCGGACAGCGTCAGCGCATCGCGATCGCACGCGCCATCCTGAAGAACGCCCCAATCCTGATCCTCGACGAGGCCACGAGCGCGCTGGACACCGAATCGGAACGCCTGATCCAGGACGCGCTGAGCCGCCTCATGCGCGAACGCACGACCCTGGTCATCGCCCACCGGCTCAGCACTATCGAGCATGCCGACCAGATCGTCGTGCTCGACCAGGGCCGTATCGTGGAGACCGGCCGTCACGAGGAACTGCTGGCCCACGACGGCCACTACGCCGCGCTGCACCGCATGCAGTTCCACGACGCGGGGGCCTGATGGCCGCGGCGCGGCGCGAGCAGGTCTGGTATCACGACGCGCCGCCGCCGCTGGGCTGGCGTCTGCTCGCGCGTGTCTACGCGGTTGTCGTCGCCTTGCGCCGGCAGGCCTATGCGCGCGGCTGGCTGCGTTCGTACAAGCTGGCCCGGCCCGTCGTCGTCGTCGGCAACATCAGCGTCGGCGGCACCGGCAAGACGCCGCTGACCATCGCGCTGGCCCGTGCGTTGGCCGCGCGCGGACTGCGCGCCGGCGTGGTCAGCCGCGGCTATGGCGGCACGGCGCGAGGACCATTGCGCGTGACAGCGGACTCCTCGCCGACCGAGGTCGGCGACGAGCCCTTGCTGATCCATCTGCGCAGCGGCGCGCCGGTCGTCATCGGCCGCGACCGCGTGGCCGCGGCCGAACTGCTGCTGAGCGGCGGCGAGGTCGACGTGGTGCTCGCCGACGACGGCCTGCAGCACTACCGCCTGCGCCGCGACATCGAGATCTGCGTCATCGACGGTGCGCGCCGCTTCGGCAACCGCCGCCTGCTGCCGGCCGGCCCGCTGCGCGAACCGCTGTCGCGGCTGCAGCGCGTCGACTTCCGCGTCTGCAACGGCGGCCTGGCGCATGCCGACGAGGTGCAGCTGCATCTGCGCGACGACGGCGCGACGGCGCTGCTCGGCGGCGCGCACGTCACCTTGGAATCGTTCGCCCATCGCCGCGTGCATGCGGTCGCCGGCATTGGCAATCCACGCCGTTTCTTCGACAGCCTGCGCGCCTGCCGCATCGAACCGATCGAGCATGCCTTCGCCGACCATCACGCATTCCGCGCCGAGGACCTGGCCTTCGGTGACGGCCTGCCGGTCCTGATGACTGAAAAGGACGCGATCAAATGCCGCGCGTTCGCCCGCGCGGACTGGTGGCTGGTCGCCGTGCAGGCACAGCTGCCGGAACGCTTCCTCGATACTCTGGCCAGCCGCATCCGCGCGGCCTGAACGAGCCCGCACAGCCTCGAAAACCCGGCCGTCCGCCCGCATCTGCGGGATTCCGGGTGCCGTGCCCATCGGAATACCGTCGTGCTCGATTTCCGTTTCGACAATGCCTTCGTCCGCGAATTGCCGGCTGATCCGGAATCCGGCCTGCAGTCGCGTCAGGTCCACGGCGCGCTGTATTCGGCCGTGGCGCCGACACCGGTCGCCGCCCCCCGGCTGCTGGCCTGGTCGCGCGAGGTGGCCGCACTGCTCGATCTCGATGCCGCCGATGTCGAAACGCCGGCCTTTGCCGAGGTGTTCGGCGGCAATCGCCTGCTGCCGGGGATGCAGCCCTACGCGGCCAACTACGGCGGGCATCAGTTCGGCCACTGGGCCGGCCAGCTCGGCGACGGCCGCGCGATCTCGCTCGGCGAGGTCGTCAACCGCGCCGGCCGGCGCTGGGAACTCCAGCTCAAGGGCGCCGGGCCGACGCCGTATTCACGCCGCGCCGACGGCCGCGCGGTGCTGCGCTCCTCGATCCGCGAATTCCTCTGCAGCGAGGCCATGCATCATCTGCGCGTGCCGACCACGCGCGCGCTGTGCCTGATCGGCAGCGGCGAAACCGTCGTGCGCGACATGTTCTACGACGGCCATCCGCGCGACGAGCCCGGCGCCATCGTCTGCCGCGTCGCTCCGTCGTTCCTGCGCTTCGGCAATTTCGAGCTGCCGGCCGCGCGCGGCGATACGGACCTGCTGCGGCGCCTCGTCGATTTCGCGATTGCGCGCGACTTTCCCGAACTCGCCGCGGCGCAGGCGCCGCGCAGCGAAGCGCTGTATGCCGCCTGGTTCGGCGAAATCTGTGCGCGCACGGCCGTACTGATCGCGCACTGGATGCGCGTAGGCTTCGTGCATGGCGTCATGAACACCGACAACCTGTCGATACTCGGCCTCACGATCGACTACGGCCCCTACGGCTGGATCGACGATTTCGATCCCGACTGGACGCCGAACACCACCGACCGCGAGCACCGCCGCTACCGCTTCGGCCAGCAGGCGCAGATTGCGTACTGGAATCTCGGCCGTCTGGCCGGCGCGATCGCAGCGCTGTTCGCCGACCACGACGCGCTGCATGCGGGACTGCAGCGCTATGTCGACGGCTTCGTCGCGGCCGACCGCGCCAACATCGCGGCCAAGCTCGGTCTGCGCGAGTGCGGGGACGAGGACATCGCCTCGATGCAGACGCTGCACGAACTGCTGCGCGAGGCCGAAGTCGACATGACCCTGTTCTTCCGCGGCCTGGCCACGGTCGACGCGGCCGCCGGCGACGTCGACGCCTTGCGCGAGGCGTTCTACGACGCGGACAAGTTCGCGGCGGCGCGGCCGGCGTTCCAGGCCTGGCTGCGCGGCTACGCGCAGCGTCTGGCCCGCGACGGGCTGCCCGACGCGCAGCGCATCGCGCACATGCACGCGGCCAATCCGCGCTACGTGCTGCGCAACTACCTCGCCCAGCAGGCCATCGACCGGGCCGAGCAGGGCGATCTCGGCGGCGTGCATGAATTGCTCGACGTGCTGCGCCGGCCCTATGCGGATCAGCCCGGCCGCGACGCATTCGCGCAGCGCCGGCCCGACTGGGCGCGCACGCGCGCGGGCTGCTCCATGCTGTCCTGCAGTTCCTGAGACCGACTCCCGCGCCGCGGCGCTGCCGCGGCGTTGTAGCAGCGTGCCGCTAGTCTGGCCGGCGCGGGCGGGACATCCGCCGGCCCCAGCCTGACCGCTGCAGATTGCCGGCGCATGACATCCATGCCGCGGTCACCGTTTCGTACCCATGCCTGCAATATTTCGGTAACGAGCCCGACATACCCTGCGCGCCTTCACCCACGCTCACGGGCTTTTAACCATGAAACTGCGTACCCAGCGTCTTCTCGCCCTGGCCGTCGCCGCGGCGCTCGCCGGAACCGCCCATGCGGAGATCGCGATCGACGTCATCAACGGCAGCGAAGTCAGTCTCGAAGGCCTGATGCAGGCTGACGGCAACTGGTTCCACAACGATTTCCTCGACCTCAACGCGGCTTCGCCGGCCGGCAACGACGGCAAGGACAGCGAGTTCGAGATGCGCCGCGCCGAAGTCATCCTCAAGGGCAAGGGCGGCCGTTTCGACTGGACCGTGGGCTACGACGGCAAGGCCAACAAGTGGCTCGACGCCAACATCAAGTGGAAGCTCGGCACCAACTACGTGATGGCCGGCCAGTTCAAGCAGCCCAACAGCCTCGAAGAGCTGACCAGCACGCGTCACAACGATTTCATCTCCAAGGCCATGGTGACCAACCTGTTCGGCGTGGCCCGCCGCACCGGCGTGGCCTACGGCGACGACACGCCGAACTTCGGCTACCAGGTCAGCTATTTCGGCCGCGAGCTCACGCGCAACCTGGCCCAGGGCCAGGGCTTCGGCGGCCGCGTCTACTACGCCCCGATGGCCGAAACCGGCAACATCCTGCATTTCGGCCTGTCCGCGGTCGACTTCGACACCGACGCCGACACCGCGCGCCTGCGCGTTCGTCCGGACGCCGATCTGGCCACGGGCCGCCTGATCGACACCGGCAACATCCTGAATGCCGATCGCCAGCGCACCTACGGCGTGGAAGGCCTCTGGATCGGCGGTCCGTTCAAGGTGCAGGGCGAATACATGCGCTCCACCGTCTCGCGCACCAAGGCGACGACCGCTCCGGACTGGACCGGCGACAGCTGGTACCTCTATGGCGTGTGGAACCTGACCGGCGAAACCTGGGGCTACAAGGCCGGCGTGCCGACGACCAGCCTGCCGGACGACCCGTCCGCCGGCATGTGGCAGCTGGGCCTGCGCTACGACGCGACCGAACTCAATGACGGTCCGGTGCTCGGCGGCAAGGAGCACAACGTCACGCTCGGCGTGAACTGGTACTGGCGCTCCAACTTCAAGTTCATGGTCAACTACGTCAAGGTCGACAGCAGCAAGTACGTCAGCTCGCTGCGCACCAACCGCGACGACAGCCCGAACATCCTCGAGGCGCGCGCCCAGTTCTACTGGTAAGCCCGCCGCGACAACCGAGTGACGCAGACGACGCCGCGGGGCAGGGATGCCGCCGCGGCGTCTTTATGGGCGCAACCGGCGCGCGGCGCCGCCGCGGCGATTCCGCCGGCCGGCCGGCTCAGGCAGAATCCGCCGATGCGCGTCTGCCTGTCCATGATCATCAAGAACGAATCGGCCGTCATCGAGCGCTGCCTGCGCTCGGTGCTGCCGCATATCGACAGCTGGGCCATCTGCGACACCGGCTCGACCGACGGCACGCAGGACATCGTGCGCCGGGTGATGGGCGGCAAGCCCGGTGAACTGATCGAGCGGCCCTGGGTCGACTTCGCCCATAACCGCAACGAGGCGCTGGATCTCGCGCGCCGCCACGGCGAACTCGCCCTGGTCATCGACGCCGACGAGATCCTGCAGGTCGCCGACGACGCCGACAGACCCGATCCGCAGCTGCCCGGGCAGATGTTCGAATACCTGTTCGGCGTCACGCGCTACTGGCGTGTCTGCATCGTGCGCCTGGACCGGGACTGGCGCTGGGAAGGCGTGCTGCACGAGGTGCTGGTCTCGGCGCAGGCGGCGCAGGCGACCAAACTGCGCGGCTGGCAGATCCGCACCTTCGCCGACGGCGCGCGCAGCCAGCAGCCCAACCACGTCAAATACGGCCGCGACGCGGAAATCCTGCGCAAGGCGCTGGAGCGCGAGCCGAACCATGCGCGGCATGCGTTCTATTACGCGCAGAGCCTGCGCGACGCCGGGCGGAGCGCCGAATCCCTGGCCGCCTACCGGCGCCGCGTCGACCTGGGCGGCTGGGATGAAGAGGTCTATTTCGCGAAGCTGCAGATCGCCCTGCTGCTGGAGCGCACGGGCGCGTCGTACCAGGACATCTGCGCGGCCTATCTGGACGCCTGCGATTTCCGCGCCTCCCGCCCCGAAGCGCCCTGCGAATTCGCGCGCTATCTGCGCCTGCAGCAGCGCTACCGCATGGCCAGCGTGTTCGCGCGGATCGCGCTGGAGCAGCCGGTCAGCGGCGACGTGCTGTTCGTCGACAGCGCCGTGAAAGCCTGGCGCGCCAAGGACGAACTGGCCGTCGCGAGCTGGTACTGCGGCGACGGCGCGCTCAGCGCGCGGCTCTGCGAGGAACTGCTGTCCGAGGGCGAACTGCCCGAGAGCGAGCAGACCCGCGTGGAAACCAATCTGCGTTTCGCCGAGCAGCTGCGCGACGGCAAGCCGAGCGGCTGACCGGTGCAACGACGGCGCCGCGCATCGCTGCGCGGCACCGTCGGTCTTGCCGGCCTCAGTTCGAGCGCCACTGCACCTCGTCGATATAGGCGTTCACTGTGAACGTGGTGTGGGCGCGCTCCAGCCAGATCGCATCGAGCGTGACCGTGGCCGCGTCGATCGTGCCGTTGCCGCCGACCCAGGCATTCCACTGGGCGGCGTCGGCGAGGTTCCATTCCACGTAGGTCCAGGTATTCGCCGGCACGCTGCGCAGCACCGAGCGCTCGGTCGCCGCGCCGTCATCGACGCCGACACCGACGTTGAAGCCGCTGCCGCCGACATAGATCCAGAAACCGAGGCGACCGTTGCGCGCGACGGCGGTGTTGCTGCCCGGCGTACCGCCGCCGGACAGGAAGCGTACGGCCCAGTCGCTGGTATTGGCCGAATCGTCGATCAGGGTCAGGTGTTCCGAACAGCTGCCGACCTTGGCGATGCTGCAGTCGCGCTCGGCGGTGGAGCTCGCGGCGATGCCGGTGGTGCTGCCCGAATAGCTCGGCGTCGACGTGAAATGACCTTCGTTGCTCTCGAACGTGTCCAGCAGGCTCGTCGTGCCGCCGGAGCCCGGATTCAGCAGGCCGTAGTAGCGCGGCCAGTCCCAGTTGATGCCCGGATCGACGTGGGTGTTGTTCGGGAAGTGCTGATGGCCCTTGATGCGGATCGTGCTGGACAGCACGACCACGCCGCTGTGCGCCGGACCGTTGTAGGCCGTCGCGCAGTTGATCGCATAGCGTGCGCAGAAATGCCGGGTCAGCGCCGCCGAGGCGTTGTACATCGCCGTCGTATACCAGCTCGCGTTGTTGACGTAGCCCTCGTGCTCGATGCCCAGGGTGTAGCTGTTCTCGCTGCCGATGTGATGCGCGGCCTGCGACTCGCGCACCATCTGCGTGACCTGGCCGTCGGAGCTGCGGATCAGATAGTGCGCGCTGACCGAGTTCGGATTGTTCTGGAACCAGGAGATGCTGCCGGCGTAGGAGCCCTGCATGGTGTGGATGGCGACGGCCGACACGGCCAGGCTGCGTGCGTGGTAGTACGGCGAGGCGACCCACAGCGCCGGCGCGTAGTCGGTGCTCAGCAGTCCGGGATCGCCGGCGCCGCGCGTCGCGATCAGCGACTCGCTGACCGGATCGACGCGGTAGCCGTCGATCTCCACCGCGCCGCGCTGCAGATCCAGGCGCACGAACGGCGCGCGCTGGCGCACGAGGGCCTCGGGCGTGAATTCGCGTTCCCAGGTGACGGCACGCGCGGCGATGCGAATGCCGTCGTCGTCGACGCCGCGGTCCAGGGTCAGCAGCACGTCGTAGGCGAAGGCTTCGCGCGCGAACGCGGCGATGGCCGGATTCCTGTCCTCGGCCACGCTCGCGTAGGCGGCGAACAGGTCGGCCTGGCTGGCGCTGCGCGCGATCTGCGTGCGCTGTTCGGCCAGCAGCGCCGCGGCGCCGAGCACGTTCCAGTAGGCGTCTTTCTCGATCAGCTCGCGCTTGACGCCGAGCAGTTCCGCGGCCGCACCGACCTGATCGCGGAAGCCCTGGCCGTTGTACAGGCCCATGAGGCCGACCGCGGCCGGCGCCTCGGCCAGCGGCGTCGCCGCGCCGTCCAGCATGACCCAGCGGCTCTGCACGTAGGCGATGGCTTCCAGCGAGCCGGCGGGCAATTGCGGATACCGCGCATAGGCGGCGGCGAACAGGGTCGGATAGTCGCGTCGTGCTTCAACCAGCGCGGCCTGTGCTGCGGCGGCCGAAGCGGCCTGTGGGTCATCGGTGGCCGGCGTGACGGCGCGTTGCTGCGCCCAGGCCGGCGCGGCGGCGAGCAGGAGAGCGGAGACAGCCAGGGTCAGACAGGAATGTCGCATGGATAACTTCTCCAGTTTGAGACGGCAGGGATCCCGACGCGCCGCGTTTCAGTCCTGCGGCGCGCTGCTGTGGTTTCGATTCGATCCAGCGCCGGCCGCCCCCGCAGCCGGTCATCGCCACGATCGCCCCGGGGCGTGTCGCAGCGGCATTGCAAGGCAAGGCAAGTCGATCGCGATCGCCGGCGCAGGCCAGGTATTCGCGATCGGCGCCGTCGCCGGCATCCCCCGATGCGACGACGGTTTTCGGCGCAGGCAACGCAAGCCGTTCGCGCGCCGATCGCTGCGACGATGCGGCGGCAGGCTGCGATATCCGGCCCCGTGGCGTCGCGGCTCCCATGGCCGCATACGGCGTCGTGGACCGGCGCGGCACGAATGTGCCGCCAGCGAACCACGATCACCGCCGCCGCACGCCACGTGCGGCGGACGCCGACATTGCGTTGTCGTCGATAGCGAACATCCGGAACTGTGCGGCAATCCACAAATGCGCAGTCTCGTCGAATTCCGGCTGCGACGGCACCGGTGCAGACGGCCGTTTCGTCGAACTCGAGTTCGACACGCGACCGCTTGCGCGGTGCAGTCTGCAGGGCCGTCCCGGTGCCTGGCATTGGCCGAAAGGGCAGTGGCGGCGGTGCGCGTTCGATCGGCTCACCGACGGCGAGCGCAGGCGGTGATTGCACCTTGGGGTGTGCGCGTGAGTGCGCCGCGTCCTGTTTCCGCGCTGCGGCGCAGCTGCCGGCAGCGCCGACGGCGGCAGCCGTGGACAGCGCGCATGACGCTGCGCGACCGGCGCAGGTCAGCCGCCGCCCGCTGCCGTATGGTGCGTCTGAAACGCCGAGACAGCGCGCGATGCGGGAGTTTTTCCTGCTGGGAGGCTGCGTGCGAAAGTCAATCTGTGCGCAGACAGGTGCGAATGTTTTCCAACACAGGCATGTTTTGAAGCGCCGCAATCAGCGGCGTCATCGCGTTGTAAAGATTCTTCGCATTTCAAGACGCGTTTGCGCGCAGTGTTTACCTTTCGTCGCTGGCAGTGCCGTGATCGTATCTCTACTCTGCGCCGTCTTTTCGCACAGGGGCGTCGACATCATGCAGGGCACTTACGATTTCGGGCTGGTTGCTCTTTCGTACCTGATCGCATCGCTGGCCGGTTTCGTCGCGCTCGAGTTCGCGACGCGGCTGCGCGTGCGCAGCGGCGGACGCAGCTCCTGGCTGATCGGCGGTGCGCTGGCCATGGGCACGGGCATCTGGTCCATGCACTTCGTCGGCATGACGGCATTGTCGCTGCCGGTACCGATCAGCTACGACCTCGGCATCACCTTCCTGTCGTGGATCGCGGCGGTCGCCGTGTCCGCGATCGCGCTGTATATCGTCGGCTACGGCCGGCTCACCGCCTGGACGCTCGCAGCCGGCGCGCTGGTCATGGGGGCCGGCGTGTGCCTGATGCACTACAGCGGTATGTGGGCCATGCGCATGATGCCCGGCATCACGTATGAGCCCGGACTGTTCGTCGCGTCGGTCGTCATTGCCGTGGCCGCCTCGGGCGCTGCGCTCGTCATCATCGCCTACCTCAAGGAAGTGCGTACCTGGAAGGACTTCGCGCTGCGCATCGGCGCCGCGATGATCATGGGTCTGGCCGTCGTCGGCATGCACTACACGGGCATGGCTGCCGCCGTATTCGCCGACGGCTCGTTCTGCTACAGCGGCAACCAGCTGCCGGC
Organism: Lysobacteraceae bacterium SCN 69-320; assembly: GCA_001725155.1. Taxonomy (GTDB): domain Bacteria; phylum Pseudomonadota; class Gammaproteobacteria; order Xanthomonadales; family Rhodanobacteraceae; genus Tahibacter. The sequence goes on from MEFP01000011.1 coordinate 68,141, forward strand.
CTCCGTGCTGCCGTGGCCGACCACGATGGCGACGCTGTTGATCCTCGGCTTCGGCATCGGCTTCGCCGTCAGCGATGCGCGCAACCTCGCCGTCATGCGCCGCGCCGCGCGCGAAATGGAATCGCGCGTGCTGCAGATGGCCTTCGTCGACCGCGACACCGGCCTGGCCAACCGCGCGCGACTGTCGCAGGTCATCGTCGAGCGCATCCGTCGCCGTTCTGCCGAGGGCTTCGCCCTGGTCACCTTCCGCCTCGAAGGCAACGACGGCACGCCGCCGACTCCCGCAGCCATCGGCCTGCTGCGCGATCGCCTGCAAGCCGCGCTGCCGAACGCTCCGCTCGCCCGCACCCAGCCCGAACATCTCGTCGTGCTGCTCGACGGCCGCGTCGACGACCTCGCCGTGCGCTGCGCTCCGCTGATCGAAAGCCTGCGCAGGGAGAAAGCCCTTGCTTCGAGCCATCGCCTCTTCGTCGGCAGCGCACATTGCCCCACCGACGGCGAAAACACCCAGTGGCTGCTGCTGCGCTCCGCACCGAAGTCCGCCGGCATCGAACTGTTCGGCACCGAATCCGGCGAGGAGCGTGTGCGAGCCTGAGCTTTCAGGCGGGGTCGGGCAGGGCGGGCACGATGCGCGGGAAGCGATGAAGTTTCTCCATCCGTCTGCCTCGATCGGCGGTTGATTGCGGAGCTATGCCGTGGAGTGCGCCGGCGTCTGTCCGGCGCGTCGCAACGATGGCCGGCAGGCCGGCGGGTCAGCGCGGCGCGACATACCCGCCCGGCACGCCTTCGGGCGACAGTACGAGCTGCCAGAGCTGGGCCTGGCGTGCGCGGAACGTCGCGATCGAGGCGGCCAGGTAGTAGCGCCACATGCGCCGGAAGCGCTCGTCGTAGCGCGCGTCGAGCTGCGGCCAGGCGCGTTCGACGTTGGCGCGCCAGGCACCCAGCGTGCGTTCGTAGTCGGCGCCGAAGTTGTGCCAGTCCTCGAGCACGAACAGGCCTTCGGAGGCGGCCGTGATCTGCGCGGCCGACGGCAGCATGGAATTGGGAAATATGTACTTGTCTATCCACGGGTCGGTCGCGACGGTCGACACGTTCGTGCCGATGCTGTGCAGCAGGAACAGGCCGTCGTCGGCCAGGCAGCGGCGCGCGACTTCGAAGTAGGTGCGGTAGTTCTTCACGCCGACGTGTTCGAACATGCCCAGCGAAAATGCGGCGTCGAAGCGTTCGTCGAGGTCGCGGTAGTCCTGCAGGCGGATCTCGATCGGCAGGCCGCGGCAGAGTTCGCGCGCGAGTTCGGCCTGTTCGGCCGAGACCGTCACTCCGACGCCATGCACGCCGTAGCGTTCGGCGGCGAATTTCAGCGCCTCGCCCCAGCCGCAGCCGATGTCGAGCACGCGCTGGCCCGGGCGCAGTCGCAGCTTGCGGCAGACCAGGTCGAGCTTGGCGGCCTGTGCCGCGTCGAGTTCGTCGGCCTCGCGCCAGTAACCGCAGCTGTAGACGAGGTAGCGGCCGAGCATCGCGCGGTACAGATCGTTGCCGAGGTCGTAGTGGCGACGGCCGACTTCGAACGCGCGGCGCCGGTCCTGGCGATTGAACAGGCGCGCGCGGACCAGGGCCCAGGCATCGCGCCAGGTGTGCACATGGCGGTCCAGCCGCGCCTTGAGCAGGTGGAACAGCAGCTGGTCCAGCGCCGGCGCGTCCCAGTCGCCGTCCATGTAGGACTCGCCCAGGCCGAGCGAGCCGGTGGTCAGCACGCGGGCGTAGAAGCGTTCGTCGCGAACCTGCAGATCCCACGGGCGTGGGCCGTCGAGCTGCACGTCGGCGATCTGCAGGATGCGGGCGACATGGCGGCGAAGTTCGTCGGCGGTCATGCGGGTCTCCCTGAGGCGAGCCGGCGTCGCGGCGCGACCCGGTCACGGCCGGCGTATTGTGTTCCGGCCGCTGGGCAGCTGTGTGAAGAACGGTCGCTCCCGGCGGAAAGCGCGATATTGACCGGCGTCAATGGCCGTTGCCGGTCTTGCCGCGTAGAGTGCGCGGCAAAGGTAGGTGCCGATGACCGGAAGCGCCGTGCTCGCCGCGATGTCGCTGGAACCGGCCGGTTCGGAGCACGCGCACCGGCCGGGCGACGGGCTGCGCGCGTTCGGCCTGGATCAGCTGCAGTCCGCGGCGCGCCTGCTGGCTCGCCGCGGCCAGGCGCGTCACGAGGGGGTGCATGAGGCGCGCAAGTGCCTGCGCCGCGTGCGTGCATTGCTCGCGCTGGCCGCGCCGCGGCTGGGCGCCCACGCGGCCGCGCTCGACGCCGAACTGGGCCGGCTCTGCCGCGGCCTGTCGCCGTTGCGCGATGCGTCGGCCCTGATCGAGGCGCTGCAGCGGCTGGAGCGCAGCGGTGCGATCACTGCGGACGAGGCGGCACTGGCCGCAGCCTCGGCATCGGTGCGGCGCGAGGAGCGCCTGAGCGCCGCGCTCGCGCGCGATCCCGGACTTGCCGCGCGTCGCTGCCGGCTGCAGCGCGCGGCGGAGAAACTGGCGGCGCTGGACTGGCCAGCCGTGCGCCGCCGCGACCTGCGCCGCGGACTTGCCCGCAGCGAGCACCGGTTGCGCAAGGCGGCTGCGCGCGCGCGGCGACATCCCGGCAACGACGCGGCCTGGCATCGCCTGCGCCGGCGCCTGCGCGGCTGGCGTCAGCAGAACACCCTGCTCGAAGGCATCGCGCCGGCGCTCGTGCCGGAGGACTCGCCGGTGCGCGACGCGCTCGCGACCCGGCTCGGCGAATCGCAGGACGACGTGCTGCTGCTCGCGCGCTGTCGCAGCGATTCGCCGTTCGCGCCGGCGCTGCGGCGGATCTTGCGCCGCGCCGCGCGGCTGCGCCTGTGGGCGCTGCGCGCGGAACTCGTATCCCTGGACGCATGAGCCGCGCCCGCGCCTGCGGCCCGGGCATGCCGCGGCGGGATCGGGCGCTCAGTCCAGCATCAGCAGCAGCGCGCGCACCAGCTGCGCGGTCTGCTCGCGGTCCCGCGCATCGAAGGTGAACAGCGGCGCGGCCAGTCCTTCGTCGCGCAGCAGGCATCGCAGGGCGGTCAGATCGAAGTCCGGATTGCGGTCGGTCTGGGTGACGCCGATCACCAGCGGCAAGGTTGCGTCGATCTCGGCCAGCGCCCGGATCCAGTAGCGGCACTGCGCGGACGTGTCGCCGTCGGCGCCGTTGAGCACCAGCACGACACCGAGCGCGCCATCGAGCACGACCGGACGCATGAACGCGAAATGCTCCTGGCCCGGCAGTCCGTAGAGCATCAGCGTGGTATCGCCGTCCAGGCGTACGCTCGCGAAGTCGAAGGCGACCGTGGTGCTGACCTTGGCGCCGATCGCACCGCTGGCCAGCGGCATTTCAGTGGACACCGGCGGCGTGTCGGCGATGGCGGCGATGGCACTGGTCTTGCCGGCGCCGAGCGGGCCGGCGAACACGAGTTTGGTCGTCGTCGGAAGGGGCAGGCTGTTCACGACAAAGGTTTCCACGGCAACGAGAGAGGGAAGGGCGGCGCAGCATCATGACGACGGACAAGCAGGTCGGGCTGCGCCGGCCGCCCGCGTTCGCATCACGCGGCGCGATCGACGATACGCGTCAGCGCCGCCGCGGAATCCAGCGCGCAACCCAGCAGCAGGGCGAGATTGCCGCCGTGGTCGCAACCCACGGCGAGCGCCAGGCGCTGGCGGCTGCTCGGCACGCGTGCGACGACGATCAGGCCGTCGTCGGCCGTGATCGTGGTATGGCGATAGGCCGAGCCGGCGGTTTCGCGCGCAAAGGCTTCGCCGAGCGCGAGCAGCGAGCTGCTGACAGCGGCCACGCGTTCCACGGCCGTATCGGTCAGCCGGCCCGCCGCCAGCACGGCGCGGCCGTCGACGGTCGACAGGCTGGCGAAGCGCAGGGCCGGCAGGCGGCCCAGCAATGCATTGAGTTCGGCGTCGCAGGCCTGCAGGACCTGCGTGCCGCCACTGGTATCGCCCGACATTCGTTGTTCCCCCTGGATGTAGGTCGCCGCCGGCGCCGGGTCGGCGAGGCCTGCGACCATGGGTCGCGCGGCACTGACTGCGGCTTGCGGCGCGGCGATGCGTATTCTGCGGAGGCAGAGCAGCGCATCGGTCGCGCACGGCGGCTGCCGCGATCGTTAGCACAGAGTCGACCATGGTCGCCAAGAATTGACGTTTAACACTATGCAAGCGTTGAAATTTGCCAAGTAAGTCGGGTTATGCCTTGGCTACCGTACGAGGCAGGACGGTCGGTGCCGACGGCATCGGGCTGCGGCCCGCGGTCGGGGTGTGAACACGTAAGGGCGTGGGGAACGCATGCGGCAGCGAACAACAGGTGTCGTCGTGCTGGTCGACAGCGAGCTCGTCGCGATGGGGTTCGTCGTCGCACTGAGCACGCGGCGCCATCTGCATGTGGCGGCAGTCGCGCATACGGCGGCCGACGGCCTGCGCGCGATCGTGCGCTTCGATCCCGACGTGGTGCTGCTGGATTCGGCGATGGCCGGTGCGCTGGAGCGTCTGGCGCGCACGTCGGTCTGGAGCGCGCGCCTGCTGCTGCTCGGCCGCAATGCGCACCTGGGCGTGGCGCCCGGTGCCGACCGCAATGTGGCCTGCGGCTTCATCAGTTGGACGGCACGGCGCCGGCATTACCTGTCCCTGGTCGACGAGGTCGCGGCCTGTGCCAAGCAGCAGGCTTCGCCGGACAGCGCGCAATGCAGCGCCTGCGTCGCGCGCCGCACCCTGGCGCCGCCGCCGCTGGACCTGACCGGCCGCGAGCGCGAAGTGTTCGTGCGCATCGGCAGCGGCCTGCGCACGGCCGACATCGCCGGTGAGCTGGGTCTGAGCGCCAAGACCGTCGAAGCGCATCGCGAAACCATCAAGTACAAGCTCGGCATGGATTCGGTGCGCGAGCTCAACGCGGTCGCGGCGAGCTGGTGCCGTGGCGAAGTCGTCGACGCCGCGGCGCCGCCGGCGCGCAACAATCTGCGCCAGCGCGAACCGTCCTAGGCGCGGCAGCGCGCACCTTGCCCGCGGCGGCGGACGCAGCCGGCCGACCGCCCCGACGGCCGCGGCAGATGCCGGCGGCATCCGCTGCTTTCAGGGGAACGGCGGTGGCCGGCCGATATCCGCCGCGCGCCCGGGGCCGCGCAGCGCTGTCGTGGATATTCGTGCGATTACCGGTTATGCGTCGGTGCCGGCCGGCGCAGTCAGGTTGCCGTAAATGCGTTCTGCGCAACCGCATCGGCATAGGCCGCAAGACCTAGGGAATTTACCTATGCGGAGGCCCTGCCTCTCGCACTAACCTCGCGACCGTCCGGCGCGCCCTGCGGCGCGTCGCCCGATGCTTCGCCGTTGCGCGGGCGGCCATGGCCGGCGGTCGCGCAGCGTGCCGAGGATCGGAAGCAGGGACCATCGTGGCAGGGGGGCACATGCTCAACGGAGCAGGGCAGGTCTGTGGACCGGCGCGGGCGGATGCATTGCCGGACGTCGAGCGGGCGCGTGTGCGCGCCTGTGCCGACGGCCTGCTCGAACGCCTGCTGGTCACCGTGCCGAGTTGCCGTTTCGTCAGCCTGTCGACCCTCGACGGACGTTCTGCCGCAATCGCCGGCGCGCTGACCGCGACCAGCGCGCCGCGCGTCGCGGCGATGACCAGCTCCTTCCTCGCCCTCAGCGAAACGCTGGCCTGGGAAACCACGAGCGGTCGCAGCAGCTACGTCACCCTGACGTCCAGCGACGGGCTCGTCGTGATCGCACGCGTGCCGACGCGGCTGCCGGCCTATGCGCTGTCGGCCTGCGCCGACGACGGCGGCGTGCTCGCCCTGCTGCTGCGCCGCACCCTCGACACCGTAGCCGCGCTGGCCGGGCAACTGGACCGGCGCTGATTCCGTGATGCCGGCCGACCGCCGGCAACCGTTCTTCCACCCATCCACTCGTGAGGAATTCCGCATGGCAAAGATCAGTCTCGAACCGCTGCGTTCCATCGACGGCTATGTCGCTTCTGCCCTGGTCGACAGCGAGAGCGGCATGCTGCTGTCGGGGGACGGCAGCGGCATCAGTCTGGAGCTGGCCGCGGCCGGCAATACCGAAGTCATCAAGGCCAAGCGCAAGGTGGCCGCAGCGCTGAAGCTCAACGACACGATCGAGGACGTGCTGATCAGCCTGACCAAGCAGTACCACCTGCTGCGGCCGCTGGAATCCAACCAGAAGCTGTTCCTCTACCTGGTGCTGGACCGGGTCAAGTCGAATCTGGCCCTGGCGCGCCACGAGCTGCGCACGTTTGAAAAATCCGTCGATTTTTCATGATATGAAAGGCGCCCGGCCGGCATGCGCATGATCTCCAGGCTTTCCCCCGCGCTGTTCCCGGAGTCGGCCTGATGCGGCTGGACCTCAGGACCGCGGCGCTGACCGAGCAGGAAGAGCAGCGCGTGCGCATCGCCGCGCAGCTGCTGGCTGCCCACGGCGGCCAGGCGCGCGTTGGTGCCTGGGACGGCACGCGCTGCGACCTGGTCGTGCTCAACGCCGACGACGGCTATGGCCGGCACGTGCTCGACATCGCGCGCCGGCGCGGCGTGCCGGCCGTCGCGCTCGGGCCGCTGCGGCCGGACACGGAGCCGGCCGGTGGCATCGTCGCCGCCGAAGGCTCGGCAGCCAGTCTCGCGGCGGCCCTCTGGCGGCTGGTCGGCACGGCTGCGGGCGAGGCGGCGACGCGCCCGGCGCCCGGCGTGCGCAACACGGCTGCCGATCAGGCCGGGCTGCTGCGTCTGGCCGCAACGCCGCTGCGCGGCGCCGACGTACGCGCGACGATCGCCGGCCGCAGCATCATCCTGCGGCCGTCGATCGGCCGCACGCGCGGGCGCACGCTCAGCGATCTGCTGGCCGCACGCGACCATCTCGGCGAGGGCGGCTGGCAGTTCGAGGCCCTGGCGCCGGGTGTAGACGATGCGATGCCGACCGATTCGGCCATGAGCCTCGATGCGTTCCTGCTGACCGGCGCGCTGCGCGCACGCGCAGCGTTGCCGCCGTTTCCGGATGGTGAATGGGCTCTGCGCGACTGGCCCGATCTCGGTGCCGCGGCCGACGTGGTCGCCGGCCTGCGGCTGGCACAGCGCCTGCGCCGGGCGGCGGCGACGCCGCAGGGCCTGGCCGACGGCACCGGTATCGCGCGCGATGTGGCCGATGCCTGCCTGTGGGCGTTCCGCGCCGCGAACCTGCTGACCGAAATCGCGGCGCCGGTCCCGCGCGCGCCGGCTGCGCCGCCGGTCGTGCGGCAGCTGCTGAACCGGCTCGCCGCGCGCTTCGGTCTGGCGCGCTAGCCGGCAGTCGGGAAAACGGCGGCCGGGCGATCCGGCAATGGATCGCCGGCGCGCCGATCGCGGGGCGATGGGTTCGCGGACGGCCGGCACGGGCCTTGCCTGCGCCGGTAGATCGGACAACGGACAAGGGCCCGTGTTTCAACCTGCCGTGGGCGGCTGCACGCGGCTTCTACATCGTCAGCAGATACTCGCTCGCCAATTCCACTTCGTCGCAATTGTTGTCGGGTCCGGCGCGGTCGATCACGAGAAAGTCGCTGACTGCGTGCAGCGCCAGCAGCGGGTGGTGCCAGGTGCCGGCGCGGTAGTTGATGCCCTGGTCGGCGCGGGCGATGAACGCCTGCGGCGGCAATGCCGGGTCCTCGGCGACGACGAGGAGATACGGCTGCGATCCCAGCGGCACGAAGGCCTGACTGCCCAGCGGATGGCGTTCGAGCATGTGCAGACGCAGCGGCAGCTCGCGCGGCTGGGCGCGGAAGATGCTGACCACGGGACGGCCGCCTTCGCGCGCCGCATCAATGGCGGCCAGATCGTGGAAGCGCGTGGTCGTGCCGGCGTTGATCGCATAGGCCGACGCCGCGCCGGCGGCTTCGATGACATCGCCGAACGGCGCAAACGCCGCGCGCGTCAGCGGCACTGCTTTCAGCACGCGCGGCGCGCTCATGCGGCCGGCTCCGCAGCGACAGGCGCAACGGCCGGTCCGCAGGGGCGCAGCGGCGTGCGACGCGTCTTCATGCGGGCTTGCCGCGCAGGCGCAGTCGTGACACGCCGCCGTCCGGATGGATGTCGAAGCGCACGTGCGTGACCGGGGCGTGCGCACGGATCTCCGCGCGGAAGAAATGCTGATGGTCCATCTGCAGCTTCTGCTCCGGCAGCAGCAGCGGCCAGAACATGGCCTGGGTGATCAGCGACTGCGGCGTGCCCGCGGCGACGTGGGCGCCGGACAGCGAGCAGCGGTCGGGATAGTTGCCCTTGAAATGGGCCGTGTCGATTTCAATCGCCTCGATCACGCCGGGCAGGGCCAGGGCGATGATGCACCAGTCGTTGCCGGGCTCGCGCCGGCGCCGGGTTTCCCAGCCGTCGCCCATGTTCCGGCCGCGGCCCGGCAGCAGCAGCCGGCTGGCCGGACCGAAGTGCTCGTTGTTCGCCGCGACGACCTGGGCGCCGTTGAGTGCGCTGGCCAGGTCGACGAGACCGTCGGCCTCGGCGTCGCCGCCGAACTGCGGCGACGCGTATACGCGCAGGCGGGCGAGGCCGCCGTCGGGGAACAGGTTCACGCGCAGATGCGTGCACGGCGTTTCGTCGGAGACCGCGAAATAGTGGTGGCTGTTGCCGGACAGGTTCACGGCCGGCAGCAGCGGAGCCCATTCGGTGTGCGCGTCGGGATCGCTGCCGATCAGGTAGCAGGCCTCGATCGACGCCGCCGGCGGGTAGTTGCCGGTGAAATGGCTGGTGTCCAGGTCGATGCCGTGCACGCGGCCGGCCCGTGCCAGCCGCACGATGCACCAGTCGTGGCCGGGGCCGCGCTTGCGGCGCGATTCCCAGCCGTCCATCCATTTGCCGTTCTCGTCGTACTTGCCCGGCACGAACACCGCCGGCTCCGGATTGAGCATGCGCGACTTGTCGGCGAAGAAGTCGTCGCTCGCCGCGAGCGCGACCGCGCCGAGGCGCGCGTCGGCCAGGTTGACGTAGCGGCGCACGAAGTCGGGCGCATTCGGATCGACGGCGACAGGGGCCATTCGGTGCAGTCTCGGCAGAAAGGAACCCCGATCCTGCCGCGCGCGCGGGCAAAGGTCGAGGGGCACCGCCGCAGGGCCGCGGCGTGGTGCTGTCGTGCCGGCGGCCTGCACGTGGAACGCGCAGGCCGCGGATCTCACTGCAGGCCGCTGCGGAAGATGCCGTCGCCGTCGTGCCAGGCGCCGGCGAAGAATGCCCGCGTCGACGCGGCGACATAGGTGCCGGCGATCAGCAGTCGCGTCGGCGTGACCAGCACCTGGCCCAGCGCCAGCGAACCGTAGACGTTCTGCAGCAGGCTGCGCCGGCCTTGCACGGCGAAGCTCGCATCGGGCTGGCCGCTGGGCAGCAGCCGCGCCAGGCGGATCGCGACTGCCGGGTCGTAGACGGCGCGCGCGATCGTGAGCTTGCCGTCGGCGCCGAGTGCCACGCGCAGCCCCGGATACGAACGCGAGCGTTCGTTGCCGGCGAAATCGACGAAACCGATGCCGTCGTTCGCGTAGCCGGTGTCGAGCTGGCCGTTGTCGAGCAGGCGCGCCACGGTCAGACGGCCGTAGCCCGAGCCGACCCAGTTGCCGGCATAGCTGGTGCCGACCAGCAGGATGCGCCCGTCGGCCTGCACGCGCAGCTTGTCCGCCGTCGCGCGCACGTCCGGCGCGATCAGCGCGAGGCCCTGTTCGCCGAAGCTCCGGTCGCTGCTGCCGTCCGGCAGCAGGCGGCGCACGGCCATCGCGAAGCGTGTGGTCGAAGTGAAATTGACGCCGCCGAGCAGAATGCGGCCCTGGGCGTCGAACGCGAAGCTGACGGCGCTGGTGTCGTTGGGCAGACTCAGCTTGCCGCCGCTGGCGAAGCCCGCATCGAGCGCACCGTCGGCGGTCAGGCGCAGCAAGGTGCGCGCGCCGCCGCGTTCGACCAGCAGCCAGGCGCGCTGCTGCGCGTCGATCTGCATTTCCAGCAGCAGTTCCTGGCCGCCGAGATCGAGCCGGACGCGGCCCTGGTTGCCGTAGCCGGCGTCGAGGCTGCCGTCGGCGCCCAGGCGTGCGAGACCGATGTTGTAGGACGGGCCGACGCGGCCGGCGACGAGCCAGCGGCCTTCGCTCGCCGCGGCGATGCCGTGTGCATAGGCCGGGTAGTCGGCCGCGCCGTTGCTGAAATCGACCTGGGCCAGACCGAACTCGCCGAAGCCGCTGTCGATGCTGCCGTCGCTGCGGAATTTCGTGACCGCAAAGCGCGTGGCCGTGCTGGCCGCAGACAGGCCGGCGACGCTCGCGACGAGGACGCTGCCGTCGGCGGCCAGTACCGCAGCCGGATCGTAGTTCTCGAACTGCGTGGTCGGCACGGACTGGCTCGTCAGGGTCCCGCCGGCGAAGCTCAGGTCGGGATCGCCGTCGGCGGCGCGGACGGCGGCGGCCGAGGCGATCAGGACAATGGCGAGCAGGCTTGCGGTTTTCATCGGATTTCCTCGGGCGTGCGCCGCATGTCGTCGGCGGCGCATTCGTGGGCGGAACAGGAAGGGACGCGTCGTCCGGATCGCGCCGGCGGCCGGCGCGGGCTCATTGCAGGCCGTCGCGGAAGATGCCGTCGCCGTCGCGGAAGCCTGTGTTGAAGAACGTGCGTACCTGACTGCCGTTGTAGGTGCCCGACAGCAGCAGCCGCGTCGGCGTCAGCAGCACCTTCGACAGATTGAGCGTTGAGTAGGTGTTCTGGAACAGCGTGCGTCTGCCTTGCGGCGCAAAGCTGGCGTCGGGCTGGCCGTTGGGCAGCAGGCGTGCCAGGCGTATCGCCGATACCGGTTCGACGATGGAGCGGCCTATCGTGAGCTTGCCGTCGGCGCCGATCGCCACACGCGTATCCGGAAAGGAACTGGAGCGGTCGTCGCCGCCGAAATCGACGATGCGCACGCCTGCTGCGCCGAACGTGGCGTCGATGCGGCCGTCGTCGAGCAGGCGCGCGACGGTGATGCGGCCGTAGTTCGTGCCGCGCCAGGCGCTGCTGTAGCTGTTGCCGGCCACGACGATGCGGCCGTCGGGCAGCGCACGCAACTGCTGGGCGCTGGCGCGGATGTCGGGCGAGATCAAGGTCAGGCCCGCAGCGCCGAAGCTCGTGTCGATGCGGCCGTCAGGCAGCAGGCGGCCTACGGCCATGTCGTAGCGGTTCTGGCCGAAGTTGACGCCGCCGAGCAGGATGCGGCCCTGCAGGTCGAGCGTGAAGCAGGTCACCAAGAAGGTGCTGGGCAGCAGCAGTTTTCCGCCGTCGCCGAAGCTCGCGTCGAGAACGCCGGCGGCCGTCAGGCGCACGAGATACGAGTTGCCGTTGCGGGATACCAGCACCCAGGCGCGCTGCTCGCCGTCGACCTGCAGCTCGCCGGGGACATTCTGTTCGCTGCCGCTGAAGGCGATCCGGGCGCGGCCCTGCGTGCCGTAGCTCAGGTCGAGCTGACCGTTGGCGAGCAGGCGGGCCAGACCGATCTCGAACGGCGAGGGACCGACGCGGCCGGTCAGCAGCCAGCGGCCGTCGGGCAGTGCGGCGATGCTGCGCCCGTAGGCCGGATAGTCCGCCGCGCCGTCGCTGAAATCGACCGTGGCGATGCCGAAATTGCCGAATTCGTAGTCGGGCGCGCCGTCGCTGCGGAACTTGGCCACGGCCAGACGCGTCGCGACGCTGTAGGCGCTGGTGCCGGCGGCGCCGATGACCGCGACGCTGCCGTCGGCGGCGAGCGCGGTGTCAGGCTCGTAGGACTGGTAGAACGGGGAAGGCACCGACTGGGTGGCGACGGTGCCGCCGGCGTAGGTCGGATCCGAATCGCCGTCGGCGGCATGGGTATGGGCGGAGAAGGCCGCGAACAGCGCGGCGGCGAACAGGGGGACGGCTTTCATCGGTCTTCCTTGCGAAACGCAGCAAGAAACGCTGCGTCTGCCGAGGACGCAGCCCGGATGCCATTGCTGTCAGGCGGCGCGCCGCCGTGTGTTGCCGTGCGTGCGCCGTCGCGGCGCTTCAGCCCGGCAGCAGGGCCTCCAGGCGGAAGCGTGCGATGCGTTCGACCTGATGCAGGGCTTCGCCGAATTCGTCTTCGCGCGTGTTGTCCACGCGTGCGGCCATGTTCGCAAGGATGCTCGTGCGCGTATGCCCGCGCACGGCGAGGATGAACGGAAAGCCGAAGCGCTGCTCGTACTGCGCGTTCAGCGCGTGCAGCTGCGCGTATTCCTCGGGACTGCACTGATCGAGTCCGGCGCCGTGCTGCTCGCGCGTGGAGTCGGCCGTGAGTTCGCCGCGCAGCGCGGCCTTGCCGGCCAGTTGCGGATGCGCGCGCAGCAGTGCCAGACGCTGCGCTTCGTCGGCGTCGACGACGGCCTTGCACATGGCCGCATGCAGGTCGTCGATGCCGGCGAACGGGCGCAGCGGCCAGACCTCGTCGGCGACCCAGGGCGAATGTTCGAAGATCGCGCCGAGTCGCGTGACGAAATCGGCGCGATCCAGGGCGTTGAGCTCGGTAATGGTCATGCGCTGGCCTGATAGGGATGACGTTGCTGCCAGTGGCGTGCGATGTCGATGCGCCGGCAGATCCAGACGCGGTCGTGGCGCGCCAGGTGATCGAGGAAGCGCTGCAGGGCGACGAAGCGTCCGGGCCGGCCGAGCAGGCGGCAATGCATGCCGATCGACAGCATGCGCGGCGTTTCGGCGCCTTCGGCGTACAGCAGGTCGAAGCTGTCGCGCAGGTAGTCGAAGAACTGTGTCGCCGTGTTGAAGCCCTGCGGCGTCGCGAAGCGCATGTCGTTGGCGTCCAGGGTATACGGCACGACCAGATGCGGCCGGCGCGTGCCGTCGCTCACGGCGACCTCGGTCCAGAACGGCAGTTCGTCGCCGTAGTAGTCCGAGTCGTAGACGAAGCCGCCGTGCTCGACGACGAGGCGGCGCGTGTTGGGGCTGTCGCGGCCGGTATACCAGCCCAGCGGCGCTGCACCGGTCAGGGCGCGCTGAATGGCGACCGCTTCGGCCAGGTGCGCGCGTTCGACGGCCTCGTCGACGTTCTGGTAGTGGATCCAGCGCAGCCCGTGGCTGGCGATCTCGTGACCCAGTTCGCCGCAGGCCTGCACGAACTCGGGATTGCGCTGCAGCGCCATCGCGACGCCGAATACGGTCAGCGGCAGGCCGCGCCGCTCGAATTCGCGCAGGATGCGCCAGACGCCGACGCGCGAGCCGTATTCGTAGATCGACTCCATGCTCAGGTGCCGCGCCGGATACGCCGCCGCGCCTATGATCTCCGACAGGAACTGCTCGCTGCCGGCGTCGCCGTGCAGCACGCAGTTCTCGCCGCCTTCCTCGTAATTGAGCACGAACTGCACCGCGACGCGGGCGCCGCCGGGCCAGTCGGCGTGGGGCGGGCGGCGGCCGTAGCCGAGGAGGTCGCGAGGGTAGGCGTCGGTGGCGGTCATGCGTGGCCGGGGCGCAGGGCGGGCGGCGCAGTGTCGGCGCTGGCGAGCGCGGCTGGCAAGCGCCTGCGCCGGAGCGCTGGCCGGCGCCGGGATTCGGCGGGGCAGACCGCGTCGTCGCAGCAAGGAATCGCTGTCGGCAGGGCCGCTGGCCGGCCGCGCCGCGAAACCGGGGGCGGCCGCGGCGGCAAGCGGCGCCGGTCCGTTCAGGCCAGCCTTAATGGCGATCTTGTTACAGTCCGCGCTTTCGTCTGCGGAACCCTTCATGCGTGCATTCGCTGAACCGGCGCGCCGGCGCTGGCGCGCGGCAGCCACGGTCCCGTTCGCTGCGGCGGGCTGGATCGTGGTCGCGCTGTTGCTGGCCGTGCCGGCCGTGGCCTGGCTGGACCCGCTGTTCGGCGCCGGGGCCGACCCCATTCCGGCGGGCTTGGTCCACGCGCTGCTGACGAATGCCGTGCCGATGGTCGTGCTGAGTCTGGGCCTGCTCGCAGTCAGCGGCCGCGTGCTGGGCTCGCTGCTTGCCGCCGGCGCGGCCTATGCGGCGCTGGTTACCGCGAGCACGATCAAGCTCGAACAACTGGGCCTGCCGCTGCTGCCGGCCGACTTCGGTTTCCTGAGCTGGGGCGGCGGCGGCGCCCTGTTCCGTCATTACGTCGCTGCCGAACAGCTGGCGCTTATCGCGGGCCTGCTCGTCGCGGCGCTGCTCGCGTTCTGGCTGGAGCCGCGCCGTCTGCGCCCGGGTGCAGCCGTGCGCGGTCTGCTGGCCGTCGTGGTCGCCTGCGCCGGGGTCACCCTGTGGCGCGGCGCGGCGCCGTGGCGTTCGGCGTATGACGGCTGGAACGCGGGCTTCGAGCCCTGGTCGCCGGCCGACAGCGTCAGGCGCCTCGGCATTGCGACGAACCTGCTGGTGTTCCATTGGGAGCTCGTGCGGCCGGACCGCCAGCCGCCGGATCACGGCCGCGTGCTCGAATTCATCGCCGAACATGCCCAGGCCTTCGCGCGCAGCGCGACGGCGACCGGCGGCGAACTGCCCGACATCGTCGTCGTGCAGAGCGAATCGTTCTTCGATCCGGCGCGTCTGAACGGCGTCACGGCCGAACAGAGTCTGCCGAACTTCCGCCGCCTCGCCGCCGCCTCGGCGGCCGGCGACCTGCGCGTGCCGACCTTCGCCGGCGGCACCATACGCACCGAGTTCGAGATGCTCAGCGGCGTGCCGCTGGCCGCCTTCCCGGGTGTGGAGTATCCGTATTTCGAGCTCGTCGACGCGCCGATGCCGGGGCTCATGCGCACCCTGGCCGAACAGGGCTATCGCACCAGCGTGATCCATCCGAACGACGCGGCGTTCTGGAACCGCCGCGATGCGCTGAGCCGCCTCGGCGCACAGCGCTTTCTGGCCCTTGCCGACTTCGGCCACGCGCCGAAGTCCGGGCTGTTCGTCGCCGACTCGGCGCTGACCGACAAGGTGCTGGCCGAACTGGCCGACGACGGTCCGCCGCAGTTCCTGTTCGCGATCAGCATGGAAGCGCACGGGCCTTATGAAGTCAGCCCCGGTCTCGACGAGGATCTGCTCGCCGCGATCCCGTTGCCGGAGGCGCTGGACGAATACGGCGCGCGTACCCTGCGTCATTTCCTCTACCACCTGGCCAATGCCGACCAGGAGCTCGGCCGGCTCGCACAGCATCTGCAGCAGCGCCAGCGACCGACTGTGCTGCTGTTCTACGGCGACCATCTGCCCGGGCTGCATTCGACCTTCGCCCAGCTCGGCTTCGTCGACGGCCAGGGGCCGCGCGAGCAGCCCGTGCCGTACCTGATCCTCGACAACCGCGGCAGCGCGCCGCGCTGGGAGGAGACGCGCTCGTGGATGCTGCCGGCCGTGCTGCTGGAAGCCGCCGGCGTGGAACCTGACGCCTATCTCGCGCTGGTCGCAGCACTGCGCCGCGATCGGGCCGCGCTGCTGCCGGCCGGCGACGACCGGCCCGAGCCGCGCTTCGTCGAACTCGCGCGCCTGCGCGTGCGCGACGAATTCGATCTCGGCCAGTTCGCCACCGCGCTGGCCGCACCCGAAAGCGCCGGGGCCGCGGCGGCCTCGCCGCTGCCCGAGGTGGTCGACGAGGCGAGCGAAGCCGCGGCCAACTGAGCTGTCCTTGCCGGCCGTGCCGGTGCGCGTTTTCGCGCAATCTGCGCAGGTGCGCCGCCGCAACGTCGCGGCAGCGTTCCGGCTGTCGTGAAATCCTTGAAATAATTTCAATCGCACGTCGCGTGGCCGATGCGGCGTCGCCGCGAAAAAATTTCACGCCCGCGGCGGCGGTCGGTGCCGCCGGCGCCGGATCGCGCTACTTTCGTCACGCGATTTGACAAACGCCAGCCCGGATTTCACGTCTCGTCGATTTTCGATCGCGGATCCTCAGGCCGCCTGCATCGCGTTCGTGATACACAAATTTACTTTTATCGTACGTATCTTTTGTTAACTCACCGTTCCTGCGCGAGTCGTGCCCGGGAATGCAATGCTTGCAGCGAATCCGCACGTCGGCAGCGTCGGCCCGATTCTTCGGGCGAGCCGGCCGGGTTCATCCCACTGAACTTTCAGGGAGTTCATCATGCTGTTCGCATCGTCCGGCGTCGGGCCGGAGCGGGTTGCTGTCGAGCGGACCGTGCCGCCTTCGCTCGCGCAGTCCTGTAGCGCCGAATTGCAGCTGCTGCTGCAGAAGTCGCCGGCCATACGCTTTGCCTGCCTTTCGCTGACCGATGGCCGGCCGTTCGCGTTCGCCGGCAGCGACGAGGCCAGGCTGGCGCCGCGTCTTGCCGCAATCACTGCGTCGTTCCTCGGCCTCAGCGAGTCGTTCGCCAAGGAGAGCCAGAGCGGGCGCTGCACGCATACGACGATCTCCACCGAGAACGGCACGATCGTCGTCGTGAAGGTGGCTGCGCGTACGCGCGGCATGGCGCTGTCCATCGGCGCCGACCGCTACGAGAACCTCGCCCTGGTGCTGCGTCGCACGCTGGACGCCGCCGACGCGGTCGCCGCGCGCCTCGATGCCTGAACCTGCGCCGCGGTCTGCGTGACCTCCCGCTCCCTGCACCACCTCCTCGCCCATCCCCAACGAAAGGAAGACACTGTGGCAAAGATCAGCCTGGAATCCCTGCGCAACATCGACGGCTATTTGGCTGCGGCCCTGGTCGACGGCGACAGCGGCATGATGCTCGCCGGCGACGGCACTGCGATCAATCTGGAAGTCGCTGCCGCCGGCAATACGGAAGTCGTGCGCGCCAAGCGCCGCGTCGCCGCCAGCCTCAAGCTCAACGACACGGTCGAGGACATCCTGATCAGCCTGGGCAAGCAGTACCACCTGATCCGTCCGCTGGAGTCCAACCAGAAGCTGTTCCTCTATCTCGTGCTGGATCGCGCCAGGTCGAATCTCGCCATGGCGCGCCACGAACTGCGCAGTTTCGAGAAGTCGCTGGACTTCGCCTGATGTCGCATCGCGGGGTCCGACGGGCCCCGCCCGCCCCCCGCGAACGGATTGCGGAGATTGATGGATATTCGCCTATGCACGGTTCGGCTGGATGCGCGCGCGCAGCAGCGTACGAACCTGGCCGCCGGACTGCTGGCCGCCCATGGCTATCGTGCGGAAGTCGTTGCCTGGGACGGCGCCGGTTGCGCGCTGCTGCTCGTCGCGCTGGACAGCGAGCAGGGACGGCGCAGCGCCGAGCTCGCGCGGGTCCGCGGCATTCCGGTGCTCGCGCTGTCGCCCGATGGCCGCGGTACCTGCGACGGGATCGTCGCGATCGAGTCCGAGGGCACCGCGGCGACCTTGGCAGCGGCCATGTATCGGCTGCTGGCACGGCACGGAACAAACGACAGCACGCCGCCGGCAGGCAGGCCCTCACGCCCTGCCGACGAGCGGCGCGCAAAGCCCCGCGGCGGCTCCGACCTCGCGCTGGTGCGCCTTGCACGGGATTCCCGATTGCGTCGCGGCGACGTCGAGGCGACCATGCGTGGCCGCACGATCCGGATTCATGCGGACAGCGGCCGCGTGACGGCGCAGAGTCTCAGCGATCTGCTCAGCGTGCGCGATCTGCTCGGTGTCGCGGGCTGGGCGTTCGGCGTGCAGGCTGGGGGCA
Organism: Lysobacteraceae bacterium SCN 69-320; assembly: GCA_001725155.1. GTDB lineage: Bacteria > Pseudomonadota > Gammaproteobacteria > Xanthomonadales > Rhodanobacteraceae > Tahibacter. Next base: position 85,761 of record MEFP01000011.1, read on the forward strand.
GGAATCTGCCGCCGGCCGGCGAGGTCAGCGCCAGCCTCGATGCGTTCTATGTGGTCGGCGCCCTGCGTGTGCAGGCGGTGTTGCCGGCGTTTCCGGATCGCCCCGTGGAGCTGCGCGACTGGCCGGATCTCGGCACGGCGCCGGAGGCTGTGGTTGCGCTGCAGGTCGCCCGCCTGCTGAGCAGGCGCGGCGCAGGTTGGCGCGCGTCGGCGCAGGCGGCCGGTCTGGACGCCGGCGAAGTCAACGCCTGCCTGTGGGCTTTCGCCGCGGCGCATCTGCTGGCGCTGCCGCAGGCGGTGGCCCAGCCGCCGCCGGCGCCGCGCCGTTTCGGCGAGCGTGTGATGAGCGGCCTCGCGCGGCGCTTCGGGCTGACCTGGCGACAGGTCTAGCGGTTCGGCAGGACGGTCATGGCGGATACGGGTAGCGGGAACGCATGTACGCGAACGAATTGAGCGCTGAGCAGACGATCAAGCTGGTGCTGGCCGGACCGGTCGGGGCCGGCAAGACCACGGCGATCCGCTCGATCGCCGACAGCGAGCCCGTCTCGACCGAGATGCCACTGCCGGACGGCCCGATCGGCGACAAGACCACCACGACGGTGGCGCTGGATTTCGCCACCGTGATGCTCGACGACGGCCAGCCGCTGTTCGTTTACGGCCTTCCGGGGCAGGAGCATTTCGCGTTCCTGCGGCCGATGATGCTCGAAGGCGCGCTCGGCGTGATCCTGCTGCTCGACGGCGCAGCAGCGGACATCGCCGCGCAGTGCATGCACTGGCTGGTGTCGCTGCGCGAGACCGACCCGGCGATTGCCGTCGTCGTCGGCGTGACCCGCACCGACGTCGCCGCGTCGTTCGACCTCGGCGTGTTGCGTGCGGCCGTGCGCGCCTGCGGCGCGGCGATTCCGATATTCACGTTCGACGCGCGCGATGGCGCGCAGACCGCACAGCTCGTCCGCGCGCTGCTGCTGCAGTTGGACTGAGCCGCGCATGGCACAGGAAATCGTCGCCGCGTTCGCGCGGGCCGGCCTGCCGCTCCGCGGCGCGCTTGCCGACATGCTGGACGAGCATTTCAGTCATCACACCGAGCGGCGCGGCTGCGGCTACACCCAGGCCACGCGCTACCTCGCGCCGCTGATCAATACGCCGCGCGACCCGCTGGCCGGCACCGATCTCGAACTGTTCGCCGATTGGCCGCGGGCCGAAACCGAGCGATTGGCCGCACGCGCAATGGCAGCCGGCTGGGCGCAGGGCTGGCGCTGCCTGGATCTGCCCGGCGCACCGCTGGCATCGCTCGACGACGGTCCGCTGCTGGCGGAACTCCGGACCCTGCGGCCGCGCGTGGATGCGGTGCGGGCGACGCTCGTATTCGAGGAGAGCCTGCTGTTCGTCGATTTGCTGCGCGACCTGCTCGGCGGCAGTGAACGCCCGGCGCCGGTGCTGCCGGTCATGCGCGAGAAGCCGGCCATCGGCAGCTGCTCGCAGGCCGAGGAGTATTTCCTGGAGATCGCACAGCGGCGCATACGCCGCGGCGGCGCGGTCAATACCGTCGTCGACGACGACGGCCGGCCGCTGCTGCTGGAGAAGGTCGGTCTCGGCGAGTCCCACTCGGCGCTCGTGGTGGAGCCGCTGCGCCTGGGCGAGGTATGGATTCCGCCCGGCGCGCTGTGCGCGCTGCGCTATGTCGATCCGTTGCCGCCGGCGCGCCGCACGCGCAACGGATCGTGCTTCTCCTTTCGGGCGCTTGCCGAGGTGCGTTTTCTCCGGCTGACGACCCTGGCGGTGGCACCGCAGGCGCGCAAGCGCGCTTTCGGGCCGCAGCTGCGTGCGCAACTGCAGGCCAACATGCTCTCGCCGCTGACCTGCACGATGGAGCAGCTGCGCTGTTTCGCCGAGGAGCAGCTGCAATGACGGCCGGGCGCGAGCTGCGCGTGTTCTACTCGACGGCCTATGCGCCGGTCTCGCAGCCCGCGCTGCAGCGCCTGGCGCTTGCAGCCGGATTGCTCGCACGCCGCGGGCTCGCGCAGTTGCAGGCGCCTGCAGCGGTCACGCGCGCGGCATTGCACGGTCTGCACTGCGAGCGCTATCTGGACGCGTTCTTCGACGGCACCGAGCCGCTGGCTTCCAGTCAGGGCGTGCCCTGGTCCGCGGTGCTGCGCGACGCGACCCTGGCCATGCTCGGCGGTCAGATCGACGGCGCGCAGCACGCGCTGCGCACGGGGGTGGCGATGAACCTGGCGCGCGGTTTCCATCATGCCGTGTATGCGCGCGGTTCGGGTTTCTGTGCGATCAACGGTCTGGCGCTGCTCGCGCATGCGATGCCGGAGCGGCGCATCGCCGTGCTCGACTGTGACGAACACGGCGGCAACGGCACGGAAGAATTCGCCGCGAAGCTGGATAACCTACACGCCGTGTCGATCTTCGGCACGCGCTTCGGCTGCTACGGCGGCGTGCGTTCCTGGGCGTTTCCGGTGCGCGTGCGCGAGCAGGGCTTCGACACGTACCTCGACGCGCTGCACCAGGCCGTGGAGATCATCGCGGGCTGCCGGCCGGACCTGCTGGTCTATCAGGCCGGCGTCGACTGCCACAGCAATGACCCGAAGAATCAGGCCGGGCTGAGCACGCGCGAGCTGTTCCAGCGCGATCTTTTCGTGTTCAAGTCCGCCGGCCTGCTGCAGCTGCCCGTGCTGTTCCTCGTCGGCGGCGGCTATCAGCGCGCGCGGCGCGTCGCGCAGCTCAATCTCAATACGGTCGCCGCCGCGCATGCGGCGCTGGGTCTGCGGCGCCGCGGCAGCGAATAGCGTTTTCGACCGGGGAATGCGGGGGGCGGCGCGCCGGTACCCGGCGCTCCCGCCGCCGCGACGGCCGCGGCTGCAGCGTCGCTGAACGCGCCATGCCGGCGCCGCGGCGAGCGCGGCCGGCTATGGCACACTCGCCGGCCGTCGCCCCCGACAGGACTGGACTGCCGATGAATCCGCCGAATCCCGCCCAGGCCGGCCAGCGCGCCGGCGCCGACCAGCTCGTCGACGTGGCCGAGCTGCAGCGCGCCTACTACGCGCTGCGGCCCGATCCGGCCGAACCCGGCCAGCGCGTGGCGTTCGGCACTTCCGGACACCGTGGCTGCGCATTCGACACGACCTTCAACGAAGCGCACGTGCTCGCGATCACCCAGGCGATCTGCGACTACCGCCGCAGCAACGGCATCGACGGCCCGCTGTTCCTCGGCATCGACACGCATGCGCTGTCGCAGCCCGCGTTCGACAGCGCACTCGAAGTGCTCGCCGCCAACGGCGTGGAGACGCGCATCGCCGCCGGTGGCGAGTTCACCCCGACGCCGGCGATCTCGCAGGCCATTCTCGTGCACAACCGCGGCCGCGAGCGTGGTCTGGCCGACGGCATCGTGATCACGCCGTCGCACAACCCGCCGCAGGACGGCGGCTTCAAGTACAACCCGACCCACGGCGGTCCGGCCGATACGGCAGTGACCGCGGCGATCGAGCAGCGCGCGAATGCGCTGCTGCAGGAGGGACTGGCCTCGGTACGCCGGCTGGCGCCGGCCCAGGCGCGCGCCGCGGCGACAACGCGCGAGCACGATTTCATCGGCGCCTATGTCGCCGACCTGGCCAACGTCATCGACTTCGACCTGATCCGCGCCAGCGGCCTGCGTCTGGGCGTGGATCCGCTCGGCGGCGCCGGCCTGCGCTACTGGCAGCGCATCGCGGCCGACTACGGTCTCGCTCTGGACGTGGTCAATACGCAGGTCGATCCGCAGTTCGGCTTCATGACCCTGGACTGGGACGGCCGCATCCGCATGGACCCGTCCTCGCCGCCGGCCATGCAGAGCCTGATCGCGCTGCGCGAGCGTTTCGACGTGGCATTCGCCTGCGATCCGGACCACGACCGCCACGGCATCGTCACGCGCAGCGGCGGACTGATGCTGCCGAACAATTACCTCGCGGTCATGGCGGACTATCTGTTCACCCATCGGCCCGACTGGCCGGCCGCCGCCGGCATCGGCAAGACCCTGGTATCCAGCGCGCTGATCGACCGCGTCGCGGCACGCCTCGGTCGTCCGCTCGTGGAGACGCCGGTCGGCTTCAAGTGGTTCGTCGACGGGCTCTGCGCCGGTTCGCTCGGCATGGGCGCCGAGGAAAGCGCCGGCGCCTCGTTCCTGCGCCGCGACGGCGGGGTCTGGAGCACCGACAAGGACGGCCTCGCGCCGGCGCTGCTGTCGGCCGAGATCACCGCGCGGCTCGGCCGCGATCCGTATCAGCGCTACCGCGAGCTCTGCGCCGAACTCGGCGAACCGCACAGCAGCCGTCGCGACGCGCCGGCCACGGCCGAACAGAAGAAGAAACTGTCGCGCCTGAGTCCGGCCCAGGTCAGCGCGCGCGAGGTCGCCGGCGAGCCCGTGCTGCAGGTGCTCGACAAGGCGCCCGGCAACGGCGCCGGCATCGGCGGCATCAAGGTGGTCTGCGCGAACGGTTGGTTCGCCGCGCGGCCGTCGGGCACCGAGGCGATCTACAAGATCTACGCCGAGAGCTTCCGCGGCGAGGAACATCTGGAGCAGATCCTGGCCGAGGCGCAGGCCGTGGTCGATACGACCCTGAACGCCTGACCGGCCGCGAAACGTCCGCGCAAGGCGTGCGACGCATGGCGCCTTGTTCGGCCGGTCACGCGTGTTCGGTGCTTGAAACGGGTCGTGGCGCGGTTGCCGTGCGGAGCCGACGGTCTGCGTGATTCCGGCGGTTCACCGGCTTGCACAAGCGAAGAATGCGGCGTTGCGTCGACGGGCGTTGCGGCGGCAGCCGTGTCGCTGCCGCGGCCTGACTGCAGGCCTGCGGCGGTTCAGCGCGCCGCGTCGCCGGCGTTTGCGCCGATGAAGCGCAGGCCCACGCCGCTCTCGGTCGCGATGTAGCGGGGATCGGCCGCGTCGTCGCCGAGCTTCTGGCGCAGCTTGCCGACGAGCACGCGCAGGTAGTGCGTGTCTTCCTCATGGGTCGGTCCCCACAGCTCGCGCAGCAGCTGCGGCTGCGTGACGACGCGGCCGGCATGCTGGATCAGCAGCGCGAGCAGGGCGTATTCCTTGCGCGCGAGCGCCACACTCTTGCCGTCCAGGCGCACCTCGCGCCGGGCCAGATCGACCTGCAGGCGGCCGTCGTCGAAGCGCGGCGGTGCGCCGCTCTCGCCGCGCGTGCGCAGGAGCGCACGGATGCGCGCCATGAGTTCCTGGATGCCGAACGGCTTGGTCACGTAGTCGTTCGCGCCGGCATCGAGCAGGCGCACCTTCTCGGTTTCGCCTGCCCGCACGGTCAGCACGATCACCGGCGTGGCCGACCACTGGCGCAGCTCGCGCAGCAGTTCGCCGCCGTCGATGTCGGGCAGGCCCAGATCGAGGATCACGAGATCCGGGTTCGCCGCGGCGGCGGCGACCAGGCCGGCCTGGCCGCTCTCGGCGGTCTGCACGCGATAGCCCTGCGCGCGCAGGCTGATGTCGAGGAACTTGCGGATCTGCGGCTCGTCGTCGACGACGAGGATCAGCGCGGCGGCCGTCGTCGGCTCGCGGGTCGGATTGGGGTTCATGGCCGGCGGATCATAGCCGTGTCGCTGCCGGCCCGTGTCTGCTTCCTCCGCGCATCGGTCCAACACCGGCCGGGGCGGCATGGCGACGATTGACCGCGGATGCGGCAATCGAACCCGCGCCGTCGGCGCGGCCGTCGCGTCGATACGGCTAGCCGCCCTCGGCCGGGCAGCCCGCTTCGGCGCGGTGCTGCTGCACGATCGGCGGCACACAGTCGACGAGGAAATCGACCAGCGCACGCACGGCCGGCAACTGGCCGCGGCGCGACAGATAGGCCAGATGCAGTATGGATTCGCCGGCCTGCCACTGCGGCAGCACGTGTTCGAGCGCGCCGGCGATGATGGAAGGTCCGCAGACCGATTCGGGCAGCCCGCAGATGCCTTGGCCGGCCAGCGTCGCCTGCAGCAGCACGTTGAACTCGCCGCAGAGCAGGCGCGGCTGCACCTCCACGCGTACGCCGTCCACGCCCGGATCGCGCGGCAGGAAGTTCCAGCTCTGCACGGTTTCCATCTCGACGAGGCTCAGGGTGTCGTGCGCGGTCAGATCCTGCGGCTGCTGCGGCCGGCCGCGCGCGGTGAGATAGGCCGGCGCGGCGACCATGATCTTCTGCGTGCGCGACAGCGGCCGCGTGACGAGTTCGGCGTCCATCTCCGGCGCCGGCCGCACGCGCAGCGCGATGTCGATGTTCTCGTTGAGCAGGTCGTAGCGGCGATTGGATACGAGCAGCTGCAGACGCACGCGCGGATAGGCGGCGAGGAAACGCGGCAGGCAGCCGGCGAGGACGTTCTGCGCGAGCTCCACCGGACAGCTCAGGCGCACGAGGCCGCGCGGCTCGGCGCGCTGGGTCGCGACCACGTCCTCGGCGGCGCGCGCCTCGGTCAGCATGGCCTGGCAATGGGCCAGGAACTGGCGGCCGACCTCGGTCACGACGAACTGGCGCGTGGAGCGCTGCACCAGGCGCACGCCGAGCTCGTCCTCGAGCTGGGCCATGCGCCGGCTCAGGCGCGATTTGGGAATGCCCAGCGCACGGCCGGCGGCGGTGAAGCCGCCGTGCTCGGCAACGGCGGCGAAGAAGGCGAGGTCGTTGAGGTCGCGCATGGTTGTTCTGCTGGCAGGACAATGAATCCGATTCTAGGCGACTACTCAGCTATTGGCACCGCCCATAGCATCTTTCGCGCCGGCATCCGCCGAACTGAAGGAGACATTCATGAAACTGCTGCAGCTCGATTCCAGTCCGCTCGGTACGCATTCGGTCACTCGCGAACTGACGGCGGCCGTCGTGGCGCAGTACCGCCGCGACCGGCCGGACACGGTCGTGACCTACCGCGATCTGGCCGCCGACCCGCTGCCGCACTGGACCCCGCTGCCGCAGGCCGCGCTGGACACGCTGGCGCCGGAGCAGCGCACCGCGGTCGAGCGCAACGAGGCGGCCCTGCAGGAATTCCTCGGCGCCGACGTGATCGTGATCGGCGCGCCGATGTACAACTTCGGCATTCCCAGCCAGCTCAAGGCCTGGATAGACCGCATTGCCGTCGCCGGCCGCACGTTTCGCTATACGGCGCAGGGGCCGGAGGGGCTCGCCGGCGGCAAGCGCGTCATCGTGCTGTCGGGCCGCGGCGGCTTCTATGCCGGCACGCCGCTGCAGTCGGCTGACTTCCAGGAAAGCTATCTGCGCCAGGTGTTCGGCTTCCTCGGCATCGGTGACGTGCAGTTCATCCGCGCCGAAGGCATCGGCATCAGCACCGAGCAGCGCGCGGCTTCGCTGGCCGCGGCGCATGCGCAGATCGAAGGCGCCGGGCTGGCCCGGGCGGCCTGACGCCGTCGGGCGCCGGCTGCCCGCATGGCGCCGGCGCCCGGCAGCAGCGCGCGTTGCCGCGGCCGCTGCGCCGGGCGGCCGCCATGGGCGCAGCGCCGCTGTTGTCGTGCTTGCCTGAGACCATCCCGGATGGCTATCAACGTCCGGGCGCATCCCGCGCCCGGGCCGCCCTGGGGGTCATATGAGCTATGTCGACGGATTCGTGCTGGCCGTTCCCACGGCCAATCTCGCCGCCTATCGCAAACTCGCGCGCAAGGCCGGCAAGGTCTGGATGGAGCACGGCGCACTGGCGTATCACGAATGCGTCGCCGACGACGTCAAGCCCGGCAAGCTGACCTCGTTTCCCCAGGCGGTGAAGCTCAAGGACGGCGAGACGGTGCTGTTCTCGTGGATCGTCTACCGCTCGCGCCGCGACCGCGACCGCATCAACAAGGCCGTCATGGCCGACCCGCGCCTGCGTGCCGCGCCGCAGAGCATGCCGTTTGACTTGGCGCGCATGATCTACGGCGGGTTCAAGGAGTTCGTGCGCTTCTGAGCGACAGGGCAGGGCGAGCCGACCTGGCGTCGGGCAGGCGCGGGTGGCCGCGGTTTCTGCGGCGGCCTCGTGCCACGGGAGGCGGCTCCCGGGGCGGCCTCGCTCAGCGACCCGCCGTGCGGCGACGGCTTCGTGCCGTGATTGGCGCGCCTGCGACGCAAACCTGGTACTGCGAGGCGCGGTGCGGCCTGACGTTACCCTGCATGAGGTGACGCGGGATGGCGCCGCGCGGTGCGCGCCTGACCGCTGTTGCGCTGGTCCCGGTCGCCGCCCGTCGCTGCGCTGCTGCCGCAGCGTCACGGCATCGCTGCGCCGCCCCGGCATCGGTTCGCCGTGTCGCCAGGCCGGGCGGTTGCTCATGCATTCCCCGCATTCCGGCGCCGGTTCCGTTCGTCGGCCTCCGGCTGCCTGCGTCCCGCGTCCCTCGCTTGCCGTTCGAGCGGCGCCGGCCCGTTCCGGTCGCCGGCGCGATTTCTCCCGGGCGGACGTCGTCCGTCGCCGGGGGGCGGGTCGCAGCCTGTCGCGCGTCGCGACCGGTACCGGCCCTCGTGCAGGTGCCGCGTTTGCGGCAACGGCCGCGCCGCGGGTGACGCCAGGGAAGCCGGCTTCCCGCGGCGAATCGGAAATGACGGATGGTGAATATAGGAAAAGTAGAATTTTATTGTCGTACCTGTTTATGGAATATTCCTGTGCGGCCTGATCGCGGCGCGACGGCCGGCAGCGCATCCCCGGAACAGGTGTGGCTGCGGCCGGAATTCGCGCAACCGGTCGCGCGCTTTGCGCATTGCTGCGCTGCACGACTAGTGCTGTAGAGATTTTTGATAACAGTCTTCTGTCTGGTTATTCAACACAAAAATACAAACTCCGGAAAATCGGCAAAAACCCCGGAGAAAAGTCGGATTTGTCCGATACATGGCTCCACTCGGACAAAAAATGCGGTAGCTTGCGCCCGCTCGGAAACGAGGTGATGACGCCGGCGAACAGCACGCGCCTGCCATGCCGCGATCGCGACGATGCTCTCGTCGTACGCAACGCATGTCGTCGTTCCCGAGTGGGCCGTGTCGCAAGGACTGGCGGCCGGTCGGTTTCCATTTCGACAGGGACGGCAGGTCTGCATGGATCGATTCGATTCGCTACGCTTGTTCACGCGCATCGTGGAGCTCGGAAGTTTCACGCGTGCAGCGGGCGAGCTCGGCATTCCGCGCGCCAGTGCGACGCATGCGATCAAGGCGCTGGAGCGCCGCCTCGGCGTTCGCCTGCTCGAGCGCACGACGCGGCAGGTCAACGTCACGCCCGACGGCCGGTTCTATTACGACTGCGGTTCGCATCTGCTGTACGAGCTCGACGAGGTCGAGGCCAGCCTGTCCCATGCCGTGCGCGAAGCCCGCGGCGTGCTGCGCCTGGATCTGCGCGGCAGCATCGCGCGGCAGCTGCTGCTGGCGCAGATCGACGACTTCTGCCGTGTCCATCCGCAGGTCGATCTGGTGATCAGCAACGGCGAACGCCTGGCCGACATGCTGCGCGACGGCGTCGACTGCCTCGTGCGCGCGGGCGAGCCGCCGGAATCGTCGATGACGGCGCACGCGCTCGCGCAGCTGCCGCAGGTAACCTGCGCGAGCCCGGCCTATCTGGAGCGCCACGCCGAGCTGCGCGGTCCCGACGATCTCGCCACGCATGTCGGCATAGGCTGGCTGCAGCGTCAGCGCGACGGCGAGGCGCGCCTCGTGCTCGGCGACGACGAAGCGCCGCGTGAATACCGTCTGCGCAGCCGCATCAGCGTCAGCGACGACGAAAGCTATCTGCTGTGTGCGCTGCGCGGCGGCGGGTTGATCCAGGCGCCGCGGCTGCAGGTCGAAACCCACCTGCGCGACGGCAGCCTCGTCGAGGTACTCGCCGCGTTCGCCGCGCCGCCGCTGCGCGTGGCGCTGCTGCATCCGGCCACGCGGCGGCTCGCGCCGGCGGCGCAGGCCTTCGTCGACTGGGCGATCGCGCGCTGTGCAGCCTATCGGCGCGAACGGCGCGACTGACGTCCGCGGCAGCGCCTTTCCGCGGCCCGCTGCCGCTTGCCGTCGTGCGGGAGAAGGATGCGTGCCGCGCCGGCGATGGCCGTGGCGCTAGGGACGCCGCGCCGTCGGCGCCGCGGGCGCACTGGCGCAGTCGAGCAGGTCGATGCGTTCGAGCTGGCGTATCCAGCGGCCGGCGCGCTGCTCGTGCGGAAGGATCAGGCGGTAGGGGCCTTCGTTCGCGTTCAGCGGCTTGCCGTCGCGGGTGTCGGCGAGCAGCGCGGCCGCATTGCCGAAATCGGGTTCGAATTCGGCCAGCGCGAGAACGATGCGATAGCCGTCGGCGGCGCTGAAGCGCAGGCACAGGTTCAGCGCGGCGCCGCGCAGCTGCTTGCCGGTCGGCGCGCCGGCCTTGCTCAGCAGTTCGCCGAGCGCGACGCCTTCCCAGCGTGCGGGCCTGCCATGGTCGCTGGCCTCGACATGGCTGCGCGGCAGGCCGGCGAGCAGCGCGGCGTCGACCTGCAGCGGCGCGGCGAAACCGTCGGCCAGGCGCAGCGGAGCAGGGTGCCCGCCGTCGGCGGCAGCGGCGGACAGGGTCAGCAGCGCGGCGAGCGCGCAGGCGATGCGTTTCATGGTCGGGCTCTGCAGGGGAAGACGCACAGCTTCGCCAGCGGCGCCGACGCCGGCAAGCCCTGCCGTCCCTCGGCCCGTCCTGACGGAGTGCCGCCGCCGATATGGCGCGGAGCCTTTCGCGGTTGCCGATGCTGCCGGCATCGCACTGCGGCGAGCAGGCACTCGTTGACGGACATTGACGCACGGCGATCTGCAGGGCGATCACCTCCGCGGCCGAGGCCGCCGACTTGATTCGTGCGGCAGCCCCCCCCAATGCGGCGCGACGGCGGCAGGTTCATGCGATCATCGCCGGCTGCATCGTGCGGGTTCGCCGCCGCGGCCCGGTTTTCGCCAGAATTGCGCCCGATCGGCCGCCCCTGCCGCACACACCATCGAGCCGGCCGCCGCCTCACCGCCTATTGACTGGACCGTCATGACGTTCGAACAACTGCTGGCCGACATCCATCGCTATCCCATCGTGACCGACGACACGCGCGAGCTCGTCGCCGGCGGCGTGTTCGTCTACGGCGGCGGCCGCACGCTGCAGGACGAATTCCTGAATCAGGCGCTCGCGCTCGGCGCGGCCGTCATCGTCAGCGAGACCGGACTGAGCCTGCCGGATGGCGTGCAGCTCGTGCGCGCGACGAACCGGCGCGCCGCGGCGGCCGAACTGGCGCGGGCCTATTACGGCGATCCCGCCGCGCACCTGCTGCTGCTCGGCGTGACCGGCACCTGCGGAAAGACCACGACGACCTATCTGCTGGAAAGCCTGCTGCGCGCCGGCGGCCATGCGGTCGGCGTCATCGGCACCGAGAACATGCGCTACGCCGATCGCGTGCTGCCGTCGCCGAACACGACGCCGAGCACGTTCGTGCTCAACCGCACCCTGCGCGACATGCGGGAGGCCGGCTGCACGGCCGTCGCGATGGAAGTGTCCTCGCATGCGCTGGAACAGGAACGTACCCTGTCTGTCGCGTTCGACGGCATGGTGTTCACGAATCTGTCGGTCGAGCATCTGGATCTGCACGGCAGCATGGAGGCCTATTTCGCCGCCAAGGCGCGCCTGTTCACCGACTACGTCGCGTATGCGCGCCGCCACGGCAAGACGCCGCGTGCGGCGATCCACATCGGCGACGCCTACGGCGCGCGGCTGCAGGCGCAGCTGTGCGGCTCGGTCTGGTTTCCGGATGCGCCGCCGACCGCCTTCGGCCTCGCGCCGACCGGTCAGGGCCTTGATGGTTCGCAGCTGCAGGTCGATGCGGCCGGCATCCGCGGGCCGATACGCTGCGGCGGCGAAGTGATCGCCGCGGTCGATTCGCCGCTGATCGGCCGCTTCAACGCCGAGAACATCCTGGCCGCCGTCGCGCTGGCCCATGCGCTGGGCCTGCCGCGTGCGGCGCTGGAACAGGGACTGCGCCAGCTGCAGCCGGTGCCCGGGCGCATGGAGCGCGCCGCGCAGCGTGGCGGTGTCTGCGTCGTCGTCGATTTCGCGCACAAGCCCGGCGCCCTCGACGTGGTGCTCGACACCTTGCGGCCGCTGACGGCCGGACGCCTGATCTGCGTGTTCGGCTGCGGCGGCAAGCGCGACGCGAGCAAGCGGCCGATCATGGGCCGCATCGTGGCCGAGCGCGCCGACCTCGTCGTCGTCACGCCGGACAATTTCCGCGGCGAGGCCTTCGCCGGCATCGCGGCGGACATCCTGGCCGGCATTCCGATGGAAGCGCGCGGCAAGGTGCAGGTCGTCGACGAACGTCGCGCCGCGATCGCACTGGCCCTGCAGGCAGCCCGGCCCGGCGACACCGTGCTGATCGCCGGGCGCGGCGCCGAGACCGTGCTCAGCGCGGACGTGGCCGGCGAAGAGCGCCGCATCCCGTTCGACGATCGCGTCGCCGCGGCCGAGCTTGCGGCGCAGCTGTTGCCGGACTGACGCGCCGATCTAGGACGCGCGCTGGCGGGCTTTCTTGGCCGGTGCCTTGGCCGCCGTCTTCTTGCGCGCGGCCGGCTTGCCCTTGCGCCTGGTCGTGGATTTGGCGGCGGACTCGGACACCGCCGCGCGGTCGCTCGCCCGCGTGCGCTTGCCGCTGGCCAGGCTCTGCTCGAGCAGGCTCATGAAATCCACGACGTTGCTCGATGGCTCGACCGGCGTTTCCAGCGGCTCGATCCTGGCCACACGGCGGCCACCCTTGCGCACGCTGGCCTCGACGACCTTCAGCAACTTGGCCCGGAACTCGTCCTTGTAGTCGGCCGGCCGCCAGGGCGCGGTCATCGAATCGACGAGCTGTGCGGCCATTTCGAGTTCGCGCGCGCTGATGCGCTGCCCGGCCACGCCGCTGGCCGGCAGGCTGTAGTCGTCGATGTCGACGAGCTCCTGCGGAAAGCGCAGCAGGATCAGGATCAGCGCGCGCTCCTGCGGCTTGAGCATGGCCAGATACTGGCGCGTGCGTATGACGAGCCGCGCGATGCCGACCTTGCCCGTGCGCCGCAGCGTCTCGCGCAGCAGCACGTAACCCTTGTCGGCGCGCTTGCCCGGCACGAGCACGTAGGGTTTCTCGAAATGACGTTCGTCGATGGCCTCGGCGTCGACGAAGGCTTCGATGTCGATGGTCTCGGTGGATTCCGGTGCGACGCGCTTGAGCTCCTTCTCGTCGACGATCGCGTAGCTGCCCTTGGCGTATTCGTAGGCTTTGACGATCTCCTTCCAGGGCACTTCCTCGCCGGTCTCGGCGTTGACGCGCTCGTAGCGGATCGGCGATCTGGTGCGTCCGTCGAGCATGCGGAAATGCAGATCCGTGCTGCGTTCGCCGGGCATCAGCTGCACCGGCACCTGCAGCAGGCCGAAGGACAGGGTTCCGTTCCAGATCGGACGTGGCATGAGCGCATTCTCCTGGCGCGGCCCGGACGGCCGCCGTGTCGGTTGCGGCGCGGATCACCGCGCGGCGCTGTTCGGTGTGCGGGTCAGCGTCTGTTCTTCTCGCGCGGCACGGCCGGCACGAACGGCGAGATCGGATCGCTGGCCGGGAAGGTTTCGCCCAGCGCCTTGTCGAGATTGTCTTCGGTATGCGCCTTGCGCTCTTTCTTTTCCGCCGGCGCTTCGCTGACCGGATGGCTGTCCGGCGACGGCGGGTCCTTGGCATCGCGGGCGCGCGCAGGCGTGGTGCGGGACTTGGGCATGGCGGACTCCCTGGTGACGGACGGGAAAGATGCTGCAGTCATCGTGCCATCGCCTCGGCGGCGCGGCGGAAGCGGTTCAGGCGATTGCCGCGCATCGACAGGTTCAGCGCGCTGCGCAAGGCGAGCCAGGCGCTGGCCAGGGATTCGGGATGCTGTGCCGGATCCAGATCGCGCACCGCATGCCAGGTCTGCAGCAGACGCAGCAGATGCCGGCGCAGACGCGGCTCGGCGGCGCTGTCGCGGTCGGGGCAGCGCGTGAAATAGCCGTCCAGCAGCGCTTCGCGCGCCTGCGCGCGGAACGCCTGCACGAACTCCAGGGCGATCTCGTCGTCGCCGTCGGCTTCGCCGGCGACGATCGCGCCGGCCTGGTCTATCGCATGCAGCAGCGCCGCGAGATCGGCCAGGCGACAGCCCAGTTGCGTGCCGGGCGCGGCCAGCGCGCCGGGCGGGTCGGTGAAATCGACGAAGCAGACCTCGCCAGTGGCGAGCAGCACGCGGGTCAGCGACAGATGGCCATGCACGGGCTGGGCGAGGCCGGCTTCGGCCTGGCTCAGGGAGTCGCCGAGACTGCGCAGGCGTCGCGCCGTCGTGCGGATTTCCTCCTGGGTCAGCGCGAGGTGTTCGCGCAACGCGCCGGTCTGGGCGCGGAAGCTGCGCAGGCTGTCGCTGAGCACGTCGCGTAGCCAGGCCGTGCCCAGCGGCTGGCCGGTGCCGAGCTGCGCGAGCGCGCAATGCAGCTCGCCGAGGCTGGCGCCGAGGCGCTGCGCCAGCGGCCGGCAGGCCTGCACGAGCTGACGCTGTCGCTCCGTGCCGGTCGCGCGGTATTCGTGCAGGCTGCGGCGCAGGAAGCCCAGGGTCCAGTCCTGCGCATGGCCCTGGTTGACCGGCCATTCGTGTGCGAGTGCGAACACGCGGACCTGTGCGCCGTCGTCGATCGTGGCCGTGCCGATCAACGGTGCGACGCCGCCGTAGCCGATCTTCAGCAGACCTTCGGCGATGCGCAGCGGCGCCTCGAGTCGGCGCAGGTCGCCGCGCGCGACGCGGATCGCGAACGATGCATCGAGACGCACGCGCTGGATGCCGCGTTCGCTCGGCTCCAGCGCGACTTCGCGGCCGCGCGGCGCCGGCAGCGGCTGTTCGGGACGACTGCGCACGAAGCGCAGCACCGCGCCGTCGCTGCGCCATTGCGCCTGCGTCTCCCAGCCCTCGCGCCAGGCAGCGAGCAACGCGCGCACGGCCAGCCCGTCGCTGAGCAGACCGACGCGTGCGCCGCGGCGCACGCGCGCCAGCGCATGCGGCAAGGTCTGCGCCGGGGTCTCGTCGCCTTCCCAGGCGATCGCTACCGGCAACAGCTCGCTGCCGTCGGCCGCGTCGAGCTGCAGCAGCACGGCGTCGGCGCTGCCGGGCGCTGCGGCATGGATGCCCGCGATCGCGCCGCCGCGCGCGTCGCGCCGCTGCAGCCAGGCCGGCAGCAGTTCGTCCTGCAGGCGCGTGCGGTATTTCTCCGCCAGATCCAGCGCGAGCTCGCGCCGCAGCACCAGGGTCTGCAGTTCCGGCAGCGCTTCGGGCTCGGGCCGGTAGCCTTCGGGCAGTCGCTCGCGTCCGGCCAGTTCCAGCGCGAAGAAACCGTAAGGCGGCAGGGTCAGCAGATACGGCGCGCGGCCCACGGGCGGCAAGGTCGAGGCGCCGACCACGTCCACCGGCACACGGCCCTCGAACGCGGAAAGGTCCAGTTCCACGGCCTGCAGGGTGCGCGCGAAGTTCGCCACGCAGAGCACGTCCACGCCCTGCCAGGCGCGCACATAGGCCAATACCTTGCGGTTGCGCGGATACAGGAAGTGCAGCTCCCCACGGCCGAACAGGCCGCCGTAGCGCCGGCGCACGGCGACGACGCGCCGGGTCCAGTGCAGCAGCGAATGCGGGTCGGATTCCTGCGCCTCGACGTTGACCGCCGCATAGCCGAACACCGGATCGGTGATCGGCGGCAGCACCAGGGCCTGCGTGTCGGCGCGCGAGAAACCGCCGTTGCGGTCGTTGGACCACTGCATCGGCGTGCGCACGCCGTCGCGGTCGCCCAGATGCACGTTGTCGCCCATGCCGATCTCGTCGCCGTAGTACAGCACCGGCGTGCCGGGCAGGGTCAGCAGCAGCGCCGTCATGAGCTCGATGCGGCGGCGGTCGCGCTGCAGCAGCGGCGCGAGGCGGCGGCGTATGCCGAGGTTCAGCCGCGCGCGCGGATCGGCCGCGTAGGTTTCCCAGAGATAGTCGCGCTCGGCGTCGGTGACCATTTCCAGGGTCAGCTCGTCGTGGTTGCGCAGGAAGATCGCCCATTGCGACAGCGGCGGCGTCGGCGGCGTCTGGCGCAGGATGTCGCTGATCGGGAAGCGGTCCTCCTGCGCGATCGCCATGTACATGCGCGGCATCAGCGGAAAATGGAAGGCCATGTGGCATTCGTCGTCGCTGCCGAAGTATTCGAGCATGTCCTCGGGCCACTGATTGGCTTCGGCCAGCAGTACGCGGTCGGGGTAGTGGGCGTCGATCTCGGCACGCAGGCGACGCAGCACCGCGTGCGTGCCGGGCAGGTTCTCGTTGCTGGTGCCTTGCTGTTCGCAGAGGTAGGCCACGGCGTCGAGGCGGAAGCCGTCGAGGCCGAGGTCGAGCCAGAAGCGCAGCACCTCGAGCATGGCTTCCAGTACCAGCGGGTTGTCGAAATTCAGATCGGGCTGGTGGGCGTAGAAGCGGTGGAAGTAGTAGCGGCCGGCGACCGGGTCCCAGCTCCAGTTCGATTTCTCCACATCGGGAAAGATGATGCGCGTCCCGGCATAGGCCTGGTCGGTGTCCGACCAGACGTAGAACGCATGCTCGGGCGACCCGCGCGGCGCGCGGCGCGCGCGCTGGAACCAGGGGTGGTCGGCCGAGGTGTGGTTCAGCACGAGGTCGCCGATCACGCGCAGGCCGCGCGCGTGCGCCGCGTCGAGAAAGCCACGCAGGTCGTCCAGCGTGCCGTAGTCCGGATGCACGTCGAAATAGTCGGCCACGTCATAGCCGTCGTCGCGCCGCGGCGACGGGTAGTACGGCAGCAGCCAGAGGGTGTCGACGCCGAGCGAGACCAGATAGTCCAGCCGTGCGAGCAGGCCGCTGAAATCGCCGATGCCGTCGTCGTTGCCGTCGAGGAACGACTTGACGTGGATCTGGTAGATCACCGCGTCCTTGTACCAGTCGACCCGGCTGCGATCGACGGCGGCGGTTGCGGCGCCGGCGGCGTCGACCGTCACGGTCCGGCCGCCGTCTGCGCCGCGGGACCGCGCGCCTGATCGAGCACATCGAGGAAGTTCTCGCACCAGCGCTGTATGTTGCCCTCGCGCAGGATGCGCATCGCCGTCTGCCAGCGATGCAGGCGTTCGTCCAGCGGCATGGCCAGCGCGCGCGCCATCGCGCGCGAACAGCCTTCGATGTCGTAGGGATTGACGATCAGCGCGCAGTCGCCGAGTTCGGCCGCCGCGCCGGCGAATTCCGACAGTACGAGCACGCCGGGATCCTGCGGGTTCTGGCAGGCGATGAATTCCTTGGCCACGAGGTTCATGCCGTCGCGCAGTGGCGTGACCAGGCAGACGCGCGCCAGGCGGTAGAAGCCGGCCAAGGTCGCATGCGAATAGCCGCGGTTGACGTAGCGCACCGGCGTCCAGGCCGGCGCCGCGTAGTGGCCGTTGATGTCGCCGACGAGGCGTTGCACTTCGCGGCTGAGCTGGCGGTATTCGCTGACTTCGCGGCGCGATTCGGGCGTGACCTGCAGATAGGTCGCGCGGCCGCTGAGCGCCGGGTTGTGGCCCAGCAGATGGCGGAATGCGCGCAGGCGCTGCGGCAGCCCCTTGGAATAATCGAGCCGGTCGACGCCGATCAGCAGCGCGCTGCGGCCGAGACTGTTGCGCAGCTGCTGGAATTCCGGCGTCTGCTCGGCTTGCCGGGCCAGTGCAGCCAGCGCCGGCGGATCGACGCCGATCGGGAAGGCGCGCGCACGCGTGACCTCGCCGCCGGGCAGGTGCAGCGCGCCGTCGCGTTCGCTCGCGCCCAGTTCGGCGATGAGATAGTTCGTCATCGCGCGCGCATCGCTGGCGGTCTGCACGCCGATCAGGTCGCAGGCCGCGAGCAGGCCGAGCATCGCGCGATGCTGGGGCAGGGTGACCAGGGTGCGCGGCGCCGGCAGCGGCGTATGCAGGAAGAAGCCGATGCGGTTGGCCACGCCGCGCGCGCGCAGCAGCGAGGCCAGCGGCATCAGGTGATAGTCGTGGATCCAGATCTCGTCGTCGGGGCCGATTTCGCCGGCGACGAGCTCGGCGAAACGCTCGTTGACCTGCAGATAACCCTGCAGGTGCGCGCGATCGAAGGTCATCAGGTCGGTGCGTCCGTGCAGCAGCGGCCACAGCGTGCGATTGGCGTATTCCGCATAGAAATCGTCGAATTCGCCGCGCGCCAGATCCCAGGTCAGATAGCGGATGCGGCCGAGCTGGCGCGCCTGCGGCGCAGGCGTATCGGAAATCTGTCCGCTCCAGCCCAGCCAGCTGCCGCCGCGCTGCTGCAGCAGCGTGAGCATGGCCTGGGCAAGGCCGCCGGCCTGCGTCGCACCGGGCAGCATCACGCGATTGGATACGACGACCAGGCGTCCGCCATTCATCGAGGTTTCGCGCTCCGTCGGGTGCAGCGCACCCTCGTCGGGATCGTCGATCGTCACATCCATCCGCCTTCCTCGTGCCGCAACTGACGACAGGGGAGCAACAGCCGTGCCATGAAAATCCCATGGCACAGCTTCTGCAGAACCGGCCGGGCAGCGCGCTGTCGCGATTGTGCAGCGCCGTCGATTTCCATCGCTCCGCGCGCAGGATTCCGCATGCCATACACGACACCGACGTCTGCCGCATCCGCCGCTTCGCACCGCCTGCCACGGCCACCGTGCGTGGCGACGGACTGGGCGCTGTTCCTCGATCTCGACGGCACGCTCTGCGGGTATCGCGACGATCCGGCCGATGTCGCGCTGACGCCGCGCCTGCGCGGATTGCTGAGCGGGCTCGCGGCGCGGCTGGACGGTGCGGTGTGCATCCTCAGCGGCCGCAGCGCGGCGGACCTGCAGCGCGTGCTGGCGGGACTGCCGTTGCCGCAGATTGCCGAGCACGGCGGCGCCGGTGTCGCCGCCCGCGATGCGGCCTATCGTGCGCAGCTCGACGCGGTCGAGGCGGTGCTGCGCGCGATCGCCACCGCGTATCCGGGCACCTGGGTCGAGCGCAAGCCGAGCTCGTGCGTATTGCACTATCGCGCGGCCGCCGACCATGCAGAATGCCTGGAATCGGCCGTGACGCCGCTGCTGCCGCTGCATGCCGGTCTGCGTCTGCTGCGCGGATTGTTCGTCTACGAGTTCGCCGCGCGCGGCCACGACAAGGGCACGGCGCTGAGCGCGCAGATGCAGCGCGCACCGTTCGCCGGTCGCATGCCGGTCGCCGTCGGCGACGACGTCACCGACGAGGATGCATTCGCGGCGGCCGCCGCGCTGCGGGGGTTCGGCGTCGCCGTCGGTCCGCGCGCTTCCGCGGCCGCGCGCTTCCGCCTCGCCGATGCGGACGCCGTCGCCGACTGGATCGCCGCACTCGTCGGCGATCCCGCGGCGACGGCGCGGTCGTGAGCGCCGGCTTCGCTTCCGCCGCCGCGTCGCCGGCGCCGCGCAGCGAAGCCGGCGCCGAACCGCAGCCGCTGCTGCTGCGCGTGCTCACGATCAACACGCACAAGGGACTGGCGCCGTGGAACCGGCGCTTCATGCTCGGCGAGCTGCGCGATGCCGTGCGCACGACCGGCGCCGATCTCGTGTTCCTGCAGGAAGTGCCCGGCGAGGAGCGTCGCGCGGCGCGCAGCGGACGGCTCGCGACGCCGCACTACGAATTCCTTGCCGACCAGCTCTGGCCGCAGTACGCCTATGGCCGCAACGCCGTGCATGCGCACGGTCATCACGGCAATGCGCTGCTGTCGCGCTTCACCATCGCCGATTGGCGCAATCACGATATTTCGACGGCAGGCGCCGAGCCGCGCGGCCTGCTGCACTGCGAGCTCGACGTGCCCGGGCTCGGCGCGCTGCATGCGGTCTGCGTGCATCTGGGGCTGCGCGAGGCGCAGCGTCAGCGCGAACTCGGTCTGCTGCGGACCTTGATCCGCGACGAGGTCACGGCCGGCGCCGCGCTGGTCGTGGCCGGCGATTTCAACGACTGGCGCGGCCGCGCCGACGCGTTGCTGCAGGACGGCTGCGGCCTGCATTCGGCATTCGCGCGCGCCGGCGGTTCGCGCCCGCGCACATTTCCGGCGCGCTGGCCGTTGCTGGCGCTGGATCGCATCTACGTGGCCAACCTGCGCGTGCATTCGGCCTGCGTGCTGTCGGCGCGGCCGTGGCCGCATCTGTCGGACCATCTGCCGCTGCTGGCCGAGGTCGGCGCATGAAGCCCGGCTGGCGCGACGGCAATCGGGTGCGCCTGCTGGAGAATGGGGAGGAGTTCTTTCCGCGCGTGTTCGAAGCCCTGCGGCGTGCGCGTGTGCGCGTCTACATCGAGACCTTCATCCTGCTCGACGACGAGGTCGGACGCGCGCTGCTGCGCGCGCTTGGCGAAGCCGCCGCGCGCGGCGCCGTGGTCGACGTGCTCGCCGACGGCTTCGGCTCCGAGCCGCTGACCCCCGGCTATCGCGCGCAGCTGGCCGCGGCCGGCGTGCAACTGCACCTGTACGAGCCGAGGCCGCGCCTGTTCGGCCTGCGCACCAACCTGTTCCGGCGCCTGCACCGCAAGATCGTGCTGGTCGACGGTCGGCTGGCCTTCGTCGGCGGGATCAATTTCTGCAGCGACCAGCTGCTCGCGTCGGGACCGTCGGCGCTGCATGATTTTGCGGTGGAGCTGCAGGGGCCCGGCGTCGGCGACATCGAGCAGTTCGTTGCGCGTTCGCGCAGCGCCGCGCATCCGCCCCAGGCCCCGGTCAGTGCGAGCCGGGTCGTCGGCCCGGCGCGCGTGCGCTTCGTGACGCGCGACAACCATCGCCATCCCGGCGACATCGAGCGCGAATATCGCATCGCGATCCGCGCGGCGCAGCGCGAGATCCTGCTGGCCAATGCGTATTTCTTCCCGGGCTACCGGCTGCTGCGCGATCTGCGCAATGCCGCGCGGCGCGGCGTGCAGGTGACCGTCGTGGTGCAGGGCAAGCCTGACCTGCGCATCGTGCCGGTCGTGGCGCGCTGGCTGTATCACTACCTCGTGCCGGCCGGCGTGCGCATCTGCGAATTCCGCACGCGGCCGCTGCATGCCAAGGTCGCCGTCGTCGACGGCCGCTGGGCGACGGTGGGTTCCAGCAATCTCGATCCCCTGAGCCTGTCGCTGAACCTGGAGGCCAACCTCGTCATCGTCGATGCCGGCTTCGGTGCCGAGCTGCGCGCGCGGCTGCTGCAGCTGCTGGCGCGGGACTGCACGCCGGTGACCGCGGCGCGGGTGCCCAGACGCACCTGGTGGCGTATCGTCAGCAGCATGCTGGTCTTTCATTTCCTGCGACATTTTCCGCGCTGGGCCGAGCGCGTGCCGGCGGCGCGGCCGCGCATCGAGCACGCCCGGAGCGACGTCCGTGCCGACCGCTGAGCGGGCGGCGCGGCGGCGCCGGCTGGCCCTGCGCCTGTTCGGAATCGGCCTGGCCGCCCTGACCGCCTGGCTCGTCGCCGAGATCGTGCGCCAGACCGACTGGCCGGCCGTGCAGCTCGCGCTGCGCCAGCGCCGCGCCGCCGATCTCGTGCTGATTGCGGCGCTGGCCCTGGCCAGCCATGCGCTGTACGGCGTCATCGACATCCTCGGCGCGCGCGCGCTGCTGCTGCGCCTGCCGCGCCGCCGCGTCTGGCTGACCGCGACGAGCAGTTATGCCTGCAATCTGAATCTCGGCAGCCTGCTCGGTGCGGCGGCGCTGCGCTTCAAGCTCTATGGTCGTCAGGGCGTGGCGGTGGCCGATATCTCGCGCCTGATCGCCACGAGCGTCGCCGCCAACTGGATCGGCCATCTCGTGCTGTTCGCCGGCCTGCCGCTGTGGGGCGGCACGGCGGTGCTGGCGCAATGGACCGGCTGGGCCGGCGCGTATGGTCTGAGCGTCGCGGCGGCCCTGCTGGTCGCGCTCTACCTGCTGGCCTGCCGGAGTGCGCGCGAATGGAGCGAGCGCGGCTATCGCTTCCGCTTCCCGCCCTGGCGGCTGGGTCTGAGCCAGACCGTGATCGCCGCGGCGAACTGGGCGCTGATGGGCGCGCTGCTGCAGCGCTGCCTCGGCGACGGCGCCGACTATGCGACGACCCTGGCCGCGCTGCTGATCGCCGCGGTCGCCGGCGCGGCGATGCACATACCCGGCGGATGGGGCGTGCTCGACTACGTGATTCTCAAGAGCCTGTCCGGCGGCCTCGACCCGCATCGCCTCGTCGCCGGCGTGCTGGTCTATCGCGCCGCTTACTACCTGCTGCCGCTGATGCTCGCGTCGCTGAGCATCGGCTGGCTGCTGCGTGCGCCGCCGCCGCAGGAGCCGCTGGCCGGCGGCACGGCCTGAGTCGCCGCGGTTTCAGGTCGTTTCGGGCGGCGTCCGGTTCGTCGTCACGCCGGTGCCCGTATCGTGTGCCGGACCGATGCGCAGGCGGTTGTCGATCTCGCGCGCGCCGCAGGCGTCGACGAGATCCTCGACGCGGTGACGGGTCTGGCGCCGGTCCACCGTGCCGCTGAGACTGACGCGGCCGTCGAGGACGCCGATCTCGATGTCGCCGGCGTCGATCAGCGGATCGTCGGTCAGTCGATCGGCGATCAGTTCGCGCAGCCGTTCGTCGGAGCGCACATAGCCGCGCGGGCCGTAGCCGCGGAAATCTTCACCGGGCCGGCCGCGCGGCCGGCCCCCGGCGCCGCTGCCGGCCGCAGGGCCGGCGGTTTCGGCATAGCCGCTGCGGCCCCGATGGCAGGCGGCCGACGCGCTGTCGACGCCGCGGCCGTAGTAGCCGCGCTGATGCGCCTGACCGCGTTCGCTGCCGTAGTGCGCGGCATAGTCGCCGCGCTGCGCGTCGGCCGTGCGACGGCGGGTGCCGTCGCCACGGCCGCCGTAGTACGGCGCGGCCGGCCCGCGTTCGGCCTTGCTGTCGCCATAGCCCCATTCGTCGCGCGGTTCGCGCGGCTGCCAGTCGTCTTCGTCGTAGCGCCCGTAGGCGTCGCGCTGCACCCCGCGGTAATCGCGCAGGTCGTCGCGCGATTCGTGCTGCGGGTCGCGCTCGCGCGGAAAGCGTTGTCGGTTCATGCGCAACTCCTGCTGAGGGGCCGGCCGTCGCGATCGGCTGCGCCGACCGCGACGCACATGGCTCAGTGCGCCGGCGAGCCGCCGCGCAGTTCCTTGGCCTTGGCCAGATGCCGGCTGACGCTCTCGCGCGTGCTGCGCAGGTGCTGCTGCACGGCGGCGTCGCTGCTGCCCGGCAGCAGCTTGTCGTCGATCTTGCTGAGCACCTCGGCATGGCCTTGCACCATCGCGTCGAGATAGGCGTTCTGGAATTCCTTGCCGTCGAGCCTGCCCAGGCTCGCGCGTTCGTCGGCGGCCTTGCTCTTGAGTTGCGCGACCTCGGGGCTTTCGGTGATCGGTGCCCTGGCCAGTTTGCTCAGGGTGTCGACTTTTTCCAGATTGGCACGATGGTCGTTTTCCAGCATCTTGGCGTAGTCGCGCGTTGCCGCGTCGATTTCCTTGGACTGGGCCAGTTCCGCCGCGGTGATCTCGTGCCTGTTCACGACGACGAGCGTGCTCAGCGCTTCCGTATCGCCCGAGGCCGGCTGCGGTGCTGCCGTGTCGACGACCTCGCCGCGTTCCGGCGGCGCCGGATTCTGCGCGATCGCGCCGCTGACCGCGGCCAGCGCGATGCCGGTGGCGAACGCGCAGAGATAGTTCGTGATGCTCATGGCAACCTCCGACTGTCGCTGGGGAGTCTGCGCAGCCGTTGGCTGCGCAGCACGGCGGCAGCAAGCCATGTGCCAAGGTCGCGGCGGGTATGGCGACCGCTCAGCCGGCCCAGCGTTCCAGGCTTTGGCGCAGCGTTTCGATGCCGTCCCAGGGATCGAGCTTGCGTCGTGCAATGCGCCGCCGTGCGGAATGCAGGTCGAACGCGGCCGCGCTCGCCAGGCGCCCGAGTTCGCTCCAGTCCAGCGGCATGGCGACCGGTGCGCCGGCCCGCGCGCGCAGCGAATAGCTCGCGACGCTGGTCGCGCCGCGCGTGTTGCGCAGGTAGTCGATGAAGATGCGACCGTTGCGTCTGGCCTTGCTCGCGGCCGCGACGAAGCGTGCCGGTTCGCTTTGCGCAAGGCTGCTGGCCACGGCATGGGTGAAGCGCTTGGCCAGATCCCAGTCGCAGCCGGGCTGCAGCGGCACGACCAGATGCAGGCCCTTGCCGCCGGAGGTGCGCAGGAAGGCGGCCAGACCGATCTCGTCCAGACGGGCGCGCAGATCGCGCGCCGCACGCCGGACTTCGCTCCAGGCTACGCCGGGGCCCGGATCGAGATCGAAGACGAGGCGGTCGGCGCGGTCCGGCGTGGCGGCGTGCGCGCCCCAGGGATGGAATTCGAGCGCGTTGAACTGCACGAGTTCGATCAGCTGCTGTTCGTCGTTGACGACGAGATAGTCGCGCACGGCGCCGGATTCTTCGGTCAGGCGCACGTGGTCGACGCGATTCAGGCCGGCCGTGCGGTGCTTCTGGAAAAAGCAGGTCTCGCCCACGCCGTCGGGGCAGCGCAGCACCGACAGCGGCCGGCCGGCGATTTCGCGCAGCAGCCACGGCGCCACGGCACGGTAGTAGTCGACCACGTCCTGCTTGCGGATCGCATCGGCCGGAAACACCAGCCGGTCGGCGTGGGTGATGCGGACCGCGTCCGTGGCGGCGCTGCGCTGCGCCGGTGCCGCGCGCGCGGCCGCCCGCGCCGGCGCCGCCTCGGCGCGCAGCTCGGCGACGTCCTTGTCCTCGCGCACGGCCTTCAGCGACGGCTGCCGCAGCAGGCCCTGTCGGCCGCGGCCGCGATCGAAGACCTCGACGACGAAGGCCGGCGCGAACCAGCGTGCCGTGCGCAGGTCGGTGTCGATCGCGTCGATATGCACGCTCGGCCTGGCGCGCGTGCGCCGCGGCAGCGCGGCGGCGACGGCCTGCATCTGGGTGGCGTCGAAGCCCGAGCCGACGCGGCCGGCATAGCGCCAGGCGCCGTCGCTGAAGCGGGCCAGCAGCAGCGAACCGAAACCGCTGCGGCTGCCGCGCGGCGCGGTATAGCCGACGACGGCGTATTCCTCGCTGCGCGCCTGCTTGATCTTGCGCCAGTCGTCGCTGCGACCGGCGTGATACGGCGCGGCGGCGCGCTTGGCGACGCTGCCCTCAAAGCCGCGTGCGGTGGCCAGCGCGAACGCGGCTGCGCCGTCGCCGTCGATGTGCGAGCTGTAGGCCAGATGCGCCGGCGGCGTGGCGAGCAGTGCGGCGAGCAGTTCCTTGCGCGCTCGCAGCGGACTGGCGCGCAGATCGACGCCGTCCAGATGCAGCAGGTCGAACAGCACGTAGTTCAGCGGCGCCTGCGCCTGGCCGGCGAGTGTGGATTGCAGTCGGCCGAAATCCGCCGGTGTGCCGCTGCCGGCCACGAGTTCGCCGTCGAGCGCGGCGTTCGCGACGCCCAGCCGCTGCAGCGCCTGGACGATTTCGGGCAGCCGCTGCGTCCATTCGATCGCGTTGCGCGACCACAGGCGCGCCTTGCCGTCGTGCAGCACCGCAAGCAGGCGATAGCCGTCCCATTTGAGTTCGTGCAGCCAGTCCTCGCCGCCCGGCGGCCGGTCGGCCAGGCGCGCGAGCTGCGGCGCAAACGCGGCATCGGCGAGCGTGCCGGCGCGTGCGCCGGGCAGGCGCAAGGCGCGCGCCTGCCAGTCGCGGCGCCGGCGACGCCGCGGACCTGCCGGCGCGCTGCGCGGCGGCGCCGCGCGAGCGGCAGTCCCGCGTGGCGTGGCTGTGGTTTTTTTCGTTGATCGGGTCGCGGCTGTGCCGTCGCTCTTGTGGGCACCGGCTGTGCGGCGCCGCGGCGGCGTGACGCCGTCGAGCAGGTCGTCGGCCTCGATGCGGCCGGCATAGGCGTCATCCTGCTTGATCAGCAGCCATTGCGGCTTGTCGCCGGTGCCGCGCGCCGTGCGCACGAGATGCCAGGCGCCCTTGAGGCGCTCGCCGAACAGCTCGAAGCGCAGATGACCCTGGCGCAACTGCGTGGCGACATCGCCGTCGCTGCTCCAGACGCCGCGGTCGAAGCACGCGACATGGCCGGCGCCGTATTCGCCCGGTGGAATGTCGCCTTCGAAATCCGCGTAGCTGACCGGATGGTCTTCGACCTCGGCGGCGAGCCGTTTCACCGCGGGATCGAAGCTCGGTCCCTTGGGAACGGCCCAGCTCTTGAGCGTGTCGCCGACCTGCAGGCGCAGGTCGTAATGGCGCCGGCGCGCATGGTGCAGCTGCACGACGAACAGGCTGCGCCGGCCGCGCGGCACGGCTACCTCGGGGGCGGGTTCGCGCGTGCGCGTGAAATCGCGTTTGCGGCGGTACTGGCTCAGGGTCATGGCGGCTCTCGCGGCAGGCACCGCTGCAGGTCTTAGCAATTCGCTTGCCGCGGTTTCAGCGGCGTGGCCCGCGCAGGCTGGCCGCGTCGTGCCAGGCCAGCACCGGCGCCGGCAGCCAGTGCGCGAGGTCGATGTCCTCGGCCCGGTAGGCGTCGAGCACGTCGGCGACGCGGCGCTGGGCGGCGCTGGCGCGGCTGGCTGCACCGCGTGCAGCGAGCTCCAGCGGATCGAGCAGCGCGGTCCACGCATACAGCAGCTCCGCGCCGGCGACCAGGCGTTGGCGTATCCAGCCGCGCAGCGGCCGATGCAGCGGAAAGCCCTGCTGCTGCAGCGACTCGGCGCTGGCCGCGAGGCTGGCATAGGCGCCGCGATACCACTCGGTGGCGCCGCCGGCCGCGCTCGGCACGGTCAGCGGTGCCGGGGCTGCATGCACGCGCAGGGCGCGGCCCAGCCGCGTCTCCAGCGCGCGCGCCTCGCGCACGGTGTCGGTTTCGAGCGCGAACGCGAGCTCGATGTCGAAGAACTCAAAGAAGCGCGCATGCAGGGTCTGCATGCGCGCGAGCGGATCACGCGAGAAACCCAGCTTGAGCCAGTCCTCGCCGGCGCAGGGCAGCACATAGACGAAGGCGCGCGCAACGCTGCTGGTCGAGGCGAACGGGTAGGGTGGTTCGTGCTCCATGGCGCGGCGGTTGTGGCGGCAGTGGACGCCAGCCTAGCGCGCTGCCCGCATCGCTGTACCAGCCTCAGCCGGACTCGGCCGGATTCTGGTGCTTGGCCAGGTGGTTGTAGATCGTCTTCACGCTGACCCCGAGCGCGCGTGCGGCCTTGGTCTTGTCGTTGCCGAAGAACTCCAGCGTCTTCATGAGCATGCGCCGTTCGACTTCCTCGAGCGTGGTGCCGACCGCGACGGTCAGCGAGCCCGGCGTTTCGCGCAGCGGCTGGGTCACGCGTACCAGCCCCATCGGATCGTTGATCGTCTCGCCGCTGGCCATCAGATAGGCATGGCCGATGACGTTGCGCAGTTCGCGCACGTTGCCGGGCCAGGAGAAGCGGTGCAGCTGTTCCAGCGCGAGCCCGGTGAAGGCCTTGCGCGTGACGTGGCGTTCGTTGAGTTCGGCCAGGAAGTGGCCGGCCAGCGCGGCGATGTCGTCCGCACGTTCGCGCAGCGGCGCAATCGCGATCGTGAACTCGCCGAGGCGGTAATAGAGATCTTCGCGCAGTCCGCCCTCGCTGACGCTGCGGTCGCCGGCGTGGACCGTGGCCGCGACGATGCGCAGGTTGCGGCGCTCCGGCACCTGATTCTCCAGCGCGCGCAGCAGCTGGATCTGCAGTGCCGGCGCGAGTTCGGTGATTTCGTCGAGAAACACGGTGCCGCCGGCACCGGGCAGCGCCGCCGCGTGGAGTACCGCATCCGACAGCAGCGTGCTCAGGCGCTCGGCCGTGGCGTCGGCGCAGCACACCGACAGGAACGGGCCGCGGCGGCCGCTGGCCGCATGGATGGCCTGCGCCGTCAGCCGCTTGCCGACGCCGCTTTCGCCGTGGATCAGCACCGAGGCCTCGGTGGGCGCGACGCGTTCGACCTGCAGGGTCAGCCGCTGCAGCGCGGCGGAGCGGCCGACCAGTCCATACCGGCCGCCGCCCGGCACGGGCGGCGGCAACCGTCGCCGCCGCGCCGTGCGGTCGAGCAGATCGCGGTAGCGCGCCGGGTCGATCGGCTTGATCAGATAGTCCAGCAGCGAGGTGCGGCAGGCCGTCACCGCCGACTCGATGCTCGGATGACCGGTGACCAGTACCACGTCGGCCGCCTGCCGCGTGCATGAGGGCACCAGGTCCAGGCCCGAGCCGTCGGGCAGGACCAGGTCGATCAGGACCAGATCGAACCGGCCGCGGCTGAGCCGCAGCTCGGCCTGGCGCACACCGTCGGCAAGGGTGATGTCATACGGGATGGTACGGGCGATTTCGGCAGCGGCACGCGCGAAACTGACGTCGTCGTCAACGATGAGCAACGACGGATTTGCAGGTGATTCCATGTAAAGCCCCGACTCGCCGTATCGCAGCATGCGATTGTTCGAGTTCGCCCATGTTAAGTGGCAAGACCTGCAAATCAAGCGTGAAAAAGTTACAGGGTCTGCCGGGGTTGCGCCTCGGACAGCCGTAAAAAGCCTCCATTTATAAATGTTTTGCATTTTGCGGCGCAGCACGCGCCGCCACGATCACCCGGCGTCGACGGACGCTGCGGTAAACCGCTGCAGAAGCTGGGCGGTTGCGGAAGACAATCCGTTCCGGCCAGCAGGGGAAAACCCGGCTGTTGCGTCTGGCTGAACGCGCGCACGCTGCTGAGTGCGGTTGGCACGGTCATTGCGGTAACTCCCGTGCCGCCCAAGCACAGCGACCCTCGTTCCGCGCAATAGACAGGGCGGTCGCGGCTAGAACGAAGGCCAACAATGGAGAGAGCAATGAACCCCAACGACCAGCACAAACCTGACACCGCGGCGCAGACCGCCGGCAACGAATCACACGACACCGCCAGCGGCCGCCCGGCCGAGAGCAGCGGCACGAGCCGGCGCGGCTTCGCGTCGATGGACGAGAACCGCCAGCGTGCAATCGCCAGTGAAGGCGGACGCGCGGCGCATGCACGCGGCACGGCGCACGAGTTCACGTCCGACGAGGCCCGTGAAGCCGGCCGCAAGGGCGGCGAAGCCGTCAGCCAGAACCGCCAGCACATGGCCGAGATCGGCCGTCGCGGCGGCGAGGCGCGCGGCAACGCCCACCGCGCCAAGGCTGCGGCCGCTACGCGTGGCGAAGGCGGCGACGATGAAGGCCCGCGTCCGGCGCGTTCCAGCTCCGACCGCCGCGACGGCGCCAGCCCTATGACCGCCCTGGGCCGTCGCGATTTCTGAGTCCGCACAACGGCGGCGGCGGGCGTCGCACGACGTCCACCGCCGCGGCGATTTTTCACCACGTCTCACGCATCATCACGTTTCGATCACGTGAGATATGTGGTTTTCTTGGCGAGCGCAGCCGCTGAGCGCGCCCGATGGCGGCGTACCGGCTGCACTCCGGAAACCCTCAGAATCTGACGACCTCCGCCTGCGGGCGCAGGGCGACGGTCGGCATCAGTTCGGCCGCTTACAGGGAGCGTGCATGCCGCATTCGATTGCGCCGGATGAATCCCGCGGGCTGCGCTCGCTGGGATTCCTGCCTGCGAAGGCCGTGATCGGCTATCTGCTTGCCGTTCTCGCGATCGTGCTGATTGCATGGTTCTCCTACGCGTCCCTGGTGAATCGCACGGTGACTTCGGTCCGCGTGCAGCGTTCGATCGACACGATGGCGGCGATCGACGAGACCCTGTCCCTGGTCAAGGACGCGGAAACCGGCCAGCGCGGCTATCTGCTCGGTGGCGACGCCGGCTATCTGGAACCGTATGCCGATGCCAAGGCCGGTCTGGTCGGTGTGCGTGGACGCCTGCGCGATCTGGTCGCCGGCGATCCGGCAGAGGAAACCCGCGTCGATGCCTGGCTGCAGCTGGTCGAGGACAAGCTGGCCGAACTCGAACAGACCATCGAGCTGCACCGCGGCGGCGACAGCGCGGCGGCCCTGCAGGTTTTCGCCAGCGCGAGAGGCCGCCTGCTGATGGAGCGGCTGCGCGTGATGGCTGACGATCTGCGCGTCGAGGAGCAGCGCAAGCAGGAAGGCTACCGCACCGACTGGCAGCAGGCCGGCGATCGCTCGGTCTGGGTCGCGATGGGCGGCTCGGCCATCCTGCTCGTGCTGGTGCTGATTGCCGCCTACGTCAGTTCGCGCGACTACCGCGCGCGCGAGACCGAGACCTGGCTGCGGCGCGGCCAGGCCGGGCTGACCGAGCGGCTGCTCGGCGAGCAGGGCCTGCAGTCGCTCGGCGAGAACGCGCTGGGTTTCGTCGCCCGCTATCTGGAAGCGCCGGTCGGCGCGGCCTATGTGCTGACCGGCGGCGGGCGTTTCGAACAGGTCGCCGTGCATGCGGCCGATGGTGGCACCGTGGCGGCCGAGCTGCGTCTGGGCGAGGGCCTGGTGGGTCAGGCGGCCAAGGATCGCCGGCTGCAGCACCTGCGCCGCCTGCCGGCGGGCTATCTGCCGCTGCGCTCGGGCCTGGGTAGCGGCGACGTCGGCGAACTGCTGATCCTGCCGGCAGTCAGCGACGGCGTCGTGCAGGCCGTGCTGGAGTTCGGTTTCCTGCGTCCGGTACGCGCGGCCGAAAAGGAACTGCTGCGCCGGGCCGGCGAAAGCTTCGCGCTGGCCGTGCGCACGGCCAGGGATCGCCAGCGCGTGCAGGAGCTGCTGGAGGAAACCCAGCAGCAGGCCGAGGAACTGCAGACCCAGCAGGAAGAGCTGCGCGTCAGCAACGAGGAACTGGAAGAACAGGGCAGGGCGCTGCGCGCCTCGCGCGCGCAGCTGGAGAATCAGCAGAGCGAGCTCGAACAGTCCAACGCGCAGCTGCAGGAAGTCGCCCAGCAGCTGGAGCACCAGCGCGACCAGCTCGCGCGTTCGCAGGTCAGCCTGATCGACAAGGCCGCCGAGCTCGAACGCGCGAACACCTACAAGAGCGAGTTCCTGGCCAACATGAGCCACGAGTTGCGCACGCCGCTGAATTCCACTCTGATCCTGGCCAAGCTGCTGGCCGACAACCGTCAGGGCAACCTCACCGAAGAACAGGTCAAGTTCGCACAGACCATCGCCTCGGCCGGCCAGGACCTGCTCTCGATCATCAACGACATCCTCGACCTGGCCAAGATCGAATCGGGCAAGGTCGAATTCAATCGTGAAAAAGTGAACATAGCGGCAGCGACCGACGCGCTGATGCGCGTGTTCCGTCCGGTCGCCGACGAGAAAGGGCTGCGCCTGCTCTGCGAGATCGAGGTCGGTGCGCCGGTGGAGGTGGCGACCGACCCGCTGCGCCTGGGGCAGATCCTGCGCAACCTGCTGTCAAACGCGATCAAGTTCACCGAACACGGCGAGGTCCGCCTGCGCGTCGCCGCCGACGATCGCGGCCTGCTGCAGTTCGCCGTGCACGACACCGGCATCGGCATCGCCGAGCCGCAGCTCGATGTGATCTTCGAGGCCTTCCGCCAAGCCGACGGCAGCATGCACCGCAAGTACGGCGGTACCGGCCTGGGGCTGTCGATTTCGCGCGATCTCGCGCGTCTGCTCGGCGGCGACATCGCCGTGCGCAGCACGCCGGGACGCGGCAGCGTGTTCGTGCTGACCTTGCCGCAGCAGCCCGGCGATGCCGTCGCCGCGGGGCCTCCTGCGGCATCGGCCGCTGCTCCGGCAGCTGCTGCGCCAAGGAACGTCGTGCCGCCCGTTGCGCCGCGCGCCGCCGCGGTCGAACTGCCGCTGGCCCCCGCGGCCATCGACGACGACCGCGAGGCACTGGCCGACGGCAGCCGCTGCGTGCTCGTCGTCGAGGACGATCCGAATTTCGCGACGATCCTGCGCGATGTCGCACGCGAGACCGGTTATCCGTGCATCGTCGCCCAGCGGGGCGCCGACGGTCTGGCCGCGGCCGTGCGTCATCGTCCGGTCGCGATCCTGCTCGACATCAACCTGCCGGACCAGTCCGGTCTCGGCGTGCTCGATCAGCTCAAGCGCGATCCGCAGACGCGGCACATTCCGGTGCATGTGATCTCGGTCGCCGACTACGCGCAGCAGGCGCTGGAGCGCGGCGCGATCGGCTATGCGGTCAAGCCGGTGCTGCGCGCCGACCTCGTCGAGGCGCTGCGCCAGATGGAGGCCAAGAGCCTGTCGCGGCTGCGCTCGGTACTTGTGGTCGAGGACAATGCAGCGCAGCTCGAAAGCGTGCGCCAGCTGCTCGGTGCCGAGGATGTCAACATCGTCGGCGTCGATTCGGCCGGCGCGGCGCTGGCTGCCCTGCAGACGCGCACGTTCGACTGCATGGTGCTGGATCTGAACCTGCCGGACATGAGCGGCTATGCGCTGCTGCAGCGCATGGCCGAGCGCGAGGAGGTCGCGTTCCCGCCGGTCATCGTCTACACCGGCCGCGCGCTGAGCCGCGACGAGGAACAGGCGCTGCGGCGCTTCTCGCGCTCGATCATCATCAAGGATGCGCGCTCGCCCGAGCGCCTGCTCGACGAAGTCACGCTGTTCCTGCACCAGATGGAATCGACCCTGCCCCCGGACCGCCAGCGCATGCTGCGCGCCGCGCGCGACCGAGACGCGATACTCGAAGGCCGCCGCATCCTGGTCGTCGAGGACGACGTGCGCAACATCTTCGCCGTGTCCAGCGTGCTCGAACCCAAGGGCGCCAGGATCGAAATCGCGCGCAACGGCCGCGAGGCGCTGGAAGCGCTGGGCCGCGCAGACCGCAGCGCCGATGCGGCCGTCGATCTCGTGCTGATGGACATCATGATGCCGGAAATGGACGGCTATACGGCCATGCGCGAGATCCGTCAGCGGCCCGAATGGCGGCGCCTGCCGATCATCGCGCTGACCGCCAAGGCGATGAAGGACGACCAGGAGAAGTGCCTGACCGCCGGCGCCAACGACTACATCGCAAAACCGCTGGACGTGGACCGCCTGCTGTCGCTGATCCGGGTCTGGATGCCGCGATGAATGCCGTACCGCCGCCGTCCGTCGACGACGTCGAGCTGCGGCTCCTGGTCGAGGCGATCTACCATGTCTACCACTACGACTTCCGTTCCTATGCGCGGGCCTCGCTGCGCCGACGCATGGGCGCGGCGATGGCGCATTTCGGTTGCCGCAGCCTGTCGGAACTGCAGGGACGCCTGCTGCGCGAAGCCGATGTATTCACGGAGCTGCTCGAATACCTGACCGTGCAGGTCAGCGACCTGTTCCGCGATCCCGGCTACTTTCGCGCGCTGCGCGAGAAAGTCGTGCCGCTGCTGCGCACCTATCCGTCGCTGAAGATCTGGATCGCCGGCTGCAGCACCGGCGAGGAGGCCTACTCGATGGCGATACTGCTGCGCGAGGAAGGACTGCTCGATCGCAGCCTGATCTATGCGACCGACATCAACCCAAGCGCGCTGCGCCGCGCCGAAGCCGGCGTCTTCGATGCGGCCAAAGTGCCCGATTTCACCGCCAACCACCGCCGCTCCGGCGGCCGCTCGTCGCTGTCGGACTACTATTCGGCGGCCTACGACCGCGTGATCTTCGACAAGCGCCTGCGTCGGCATATCGTGTTTTCCGACCACAGTCTGGCCACCGACAGCGTATTCGCCGAGGTGCAGCTGGTGTCCTGCCGCAATGTGCTGATCTATTTCAATCGCGAGCTGCAGAGCCGCGCGCTCGACCTGTTCTACGAGGCGCTGTGCCGCAAGGGTTTCCTCGGCATAGGCCTGCGCGAATCGCTGCGCTTCTCCAGTCACGCGGACTCCTTCGCCGAATTCGCGCGCGAGGATCGCATCTACCAGAAGGTGGACGGCTGATGGGGGCGCCGATGCGTTCCATCGCGGCCGTCGTCATCGGCGCCTCCACCGGCGGCGTGGAGGCGCTGCTGCGGATATTGCCGGCGCTGCGCGGCGACGCGAGCTTCAGCGTGCTCGTCGTGCTGCATCTGCCGCGCGAGCGGTCGAGCCTGCTGGTGGAGATCTTTGCGCCGCGCTGCAACCTGCCGGTACGCGAAGTGCTGGACAAGGACCCGATCCTGGCGGGCAGCATCTATTTCGCGCCGCCCGACTACCATCTGCTCGTCGACGACGGGCCGTGCCTGGCCCTGTCGATGGATCCGCCGGTCGAGCATTCGCGGCCGTCGGTATCGGTGCTGTTCGAGTCGGCCGCCGCGGTCTACGGTCCGCACCTGCTCGCCGTGCTGCTGACAGGTGCCGGCAGCGACGGCGCCAGCGGCCTGCAGGCCGTGCAGCGCGCCGGCGGCATGACCGTCGTGCAGCACCCTGCGAACGCGCGCATGCCGCAGATGCCCGAGGCCGGACTCGCTCGCGTGACCGCTGACCATGTACTGACCCTGGAAGACATCATGAGCCTATTCCAAGCGCTGCCGTGCGCGGGGCGCGCATGAACCGGACCTGCGCGTTGCCGGAACCCCGGCCCGGCGAGCCGGTGAAATGCCTGATCGTCGACGATCTCGAAGAAAACCTGCTCGCGCTGTCGGCGTTGCTGCAGGGTGAGGGCGTGGAGCTGCTCTGCGCGCATTCGGGCGCCGAAGCGCTGGAGCTGCTGCTCAAGCACGACGTGGCGCTTGCGCTGCTCGACGTGCAGATGCCGCAGATGGACGGCTTCGAACTCGCCGAACTCATGCGCGGCAGCGAGCGCACGCGTCACGTGCCAATCATTTTCCTGACCGCAGGCCTCAGCGACGCGCGGCGCCAGTTCAAGGGCTACGGTTCGGGTGCGGTGGATTTCCTGCACAAGCCGCTGGAACCGTTCGTGTTGCGCAGCAAGGCCGAAGTGTTCTTCGAGCTGTACCGGCAGCGGCGCCAGCTCGCCTACGAGCTGGAGCAGCGCACGCGTACCTTGCAGCTCAACGAGATGTTCGTCGCGGTGCTCGGCCACGATCTGCGCAACCCGCTGAGCGCGGTGATCTTCGCCGGTTCCATCCTGCAGCGCTCGGCCGATCCGGCCACGCGCAACAGCGCGGACCTCATCGTGCAGACCGGCTGGCGCATGAATCGCATGATCGCCGATCTGCTCGATCTCGCGCGCGCGCGGCTGGCCGGCGGCATCGCGATCAATCTGGAGGATACCGATCTCGGCATCGTCGCGACGCGGATCAAGGCCGAACGCGACATCGTGACGCCGCGCCGCGAGCTGCAGCTGGAGCTCGGCGGCAATCTGCGCGGCCTGTGGGACGGCGACCGCATCGAACAGGCGCTGAGCAATCTGATCGGCAACGCGATCGAACACGGCGAGCCCGACAGCCCGATCGCCGTCGCGCTCGACGGCCATGCACCCGAACGCATCGTGCTGCGCGTCAGCAACGTCGGCACCATACCCGAGCCGGTGTTGCCGACCCTGTTCACGCCGTTCCGTGAAGGCCGCTATCGCGGCCGCGGCGACGGACTCGGACTGGGGCTCTACATCGTCAAGCAGATCGTCGATGCCCACGACGGCGAGATCGAGGCGCGCTGTGAAGAAGGCAGGACCGTGTTCGAGCTGGTCCTGCCGCGGGTCTGCGGCGGCGGCCGCCCGGTGCGGTGAAACACACGGCAGGATCGCCGGCGGCTGCGGCGCCTCGCCGGCGTTCGGGACCCTGACGGCCGGGATCTCGAAACGCGCGGCGATCGGCCAGTGGCTGCGGCAGGTGGCGGCCGGCAGGCGTCGGGCGAGCGCGTTGCAGTGGCTGCGCCGAGCGGATGCGGGGCGCCGGCAGGCGATTGTCGTCGCCGGGGAGAGTTGCGTCCGTACTCCCGTCGCGAGCGTGCCGCTCTGCTCAGGGCGCGTCATGAAAGATCAGCCCCAGCGTGAAGCGCCGGCCCATGCGCAGGCGGCTGACGCCGTGGCGCAGTTCGGTCCGTGCGATGCCGCGCTGACTCTGGACCGGCCGCTGGTTCACCGCGAAGACGACGGCGTCGCCCTGCTGCAGCGGCACCACGGTCACGCGCGACTGCATGCGCGGCCGGCGTTCGGTCAGCACGAATTCGCCCCCGTCGAAATCGCCGCCGGGCTGCGACAGCAGCACGGCGGCCTGCAGCGGAAACACGTGCTCGCCGTAGAGATCCTGATGCAGGCAGTTGTAGTCGCCGGGGCCGTAGCGCAGCAGCAGCGGCGTGGCCTGGTTCTGGCCCGCCTCGCGGCAGCGGGCGAGAAAATCCGCATGGATGTCCGGAAAGCGCGTCGGCAGATCCAGCGCCGCCTGCCAGCGGTTTGCCAGTGGCGCGAGCGCGGTATAGAAAGCCTCGCGCAGCGCCTGTACCAGCGGCGGCAGCGGATAGGCGTAGTACTGGTATTCACCGCGGCCGAAGCCGTGCCGCGCCATGACGATGCGGCGACGGAAGCGGGCGGGATCGGCATAGCTGCGCGCCAGTGCGGCACAGTCGTCGGGCTGCAGCAGTTGCGGAATCAGGGCATGACCGTCGGTATCCAGATCGTTCTGCAGCCGCGTCCAGTCGGCGCCGGTGACCCGCTGCGCCGGGGTTGCGGGGGCGGATGAGGAGTGGTCGGCGGCGAGGGGTGACATGCAGGATCCGGGGAAGGCGGCAGGGCCGGAAGCTTAGGTGCTGGCGTCCGCAGCGGCCATCCGTTTCCTGTTTTCCGCAGGCGGCTGCTTCGTCGCGATTGCCGCACACGCAACGCCGACGGGGTTCCGGATTGCGGCAACGGCCCGGCGCCCTGCGGCGGCGGCTCAGCGAACGCTGCCGGGCGGGTCTTCGTGCACGGTCTGGTGCAGGCGTTCCTGCACGCGCCGCGCATTCTTGAGCGGCATCAGCAGCTGGCGTTCGTGCAGTGGCGAGGCGGTGAAACCATGGTGGCGATAGAACTCGGCCGCGCCGGCGTCGATCGGGTGTGTCAGCAGCGTGCGGATGCCGGCCAGTTCGGCGATGGCCAGGGTGCGCGTGACCGCGTCCTGCAGCAGCCCGCCGCCGACGCCGCTGCCCTGCCGCCTCAGCGCGACGGCCAGGCGCGCCAGGATCATGACCGGAATCGGGTAGTGGCCCATGCCCTTGCGGACGCGCTCGGGCGCATCCAGCGCATCGACCTGGCCAACCGTCAGGCTGAAATAGCCGAACACCTCGCCGTCGGCGGCGGCGGTGACGAAGGTCTTGGCCGAGCCGCTGTTCTGCGCCTGCCGCGCATGGCGCTGCAGCCACTGGTTCAGTGCCGGCTTGCCGCAGTCGAACGCGTCGAGGCGGTGCGCGGCCGTCAGCAAGGTCGGTGCGGCGAGTTCGATGCTCACGCCCAGGGCGCCTTGCGTGCATAGAGCTGGCGCAGCGCCGGCGTTTCCTCGATCGGCGCGTCGAGCAGATCGAGGAAGGCGTCGTAGCGTTCGGACGGCACGAAGAACAGGCGCTGGTCGATCAGGGTCTGTTCGGCGGCGAGGCAGGCGCTGTCGAGGATGAAGTCGGTCAGCGACTTCTGCGCGACTTCGGCCGCGCGGCGCAGCATCGCCTCCTGCTCCGGCGTGGCGCGCAGGCCGAGGCGGGCCGTGCGCGGATTCTTGGGACTGCTCATGGCCGGGCTTCCTGGCGGGTTGCCGAATGTTAGTACAAGCGACTAACAGTCGGCAACTCGCCAGGGACCGCGGGCCGCGCGGGCCCGGAGGCTCAGCGCGCGGCGGTCGCCGTTGCCGGCGGCGTCGCCGCGGCGCGTTCGGCGGCGAGCAGGCCGTTGCTGAACAGGTAGCTCGCGCTCTGGTAATAGGCGATGGCGTCGTCGGCCAGTACCTCGTCCGGCGGCAGTTCCGGCTGCAGGCCGTTCTTCTCGAAGTCCGGCCTCACGCTCTGCAGCTTGCGCCGCGGCGCCAGTTCGATGAGCCGGTCCTCGCGCAGATACCCGAGCTTCTGGTAATTGCCGACGAAGGCCCGTTCGCGGCCCGGTTCGAGACGGAAGATGTCGGCGCCGTAGAAACGGCTGCGGTAATTCATGCCGAGCAGGCCGAGCACGGTCGGGCCTATGTCGATCTGACTCATGAGCCGGTCCATGCGGCCCGGCGCGACGTGTTTGGGCGAATAGATCCACAGCGGAATGTGGTAGCGGAACACCGGCAGGCTGGCGATGCCGCCTGAGGAGGCGCAGTGGTCGGCGGTGATCACGAACACGGTGTCGTCGAACCAGGGCTTGCCGCGCGCGCGCTTCAGCAGATCGCCTATGGCCCAGTCGGTATACATCACGGCGCTTTCGCGCGCGCCCTGCGGTGCGTTCACGCGGCCGGTCGGAAAGGTGTACGGCCGGTGGTTGGAGGTGGTCATGATGTGGGCGAAGAACGGTTTGCCGGCGGCATGCAGGCGGTCGAACTCGTCCAGCCCCAGCGTATACAGATCCTCGTCGGCGACGCCCCAGATGTTGGCCTGGTGGATGCGCTCCGGCGCGATCGCACCGCGGTCGCGCACGAGATAGCCGTTGTTGCCGAAGAAATAGTTCATGTTGTCGAAGGCGCCGTAGCCGCCGTACAGGAACTCCGACGTATAGCCCTTCGCGTTGAACACGCTGGCCAGGGTGAACAGGTTTTCATTGCGCGGGCGCTTGACGATGGATTCGCCCGGCGTCGGCGGCAGCGACAGCGACAGCGCCTCGAGGCCGCGTACGGTGCGCGTGCCCGACGCATACAGGCGCGTGAACATCAGGCTGTCCTGGCTCAGCCGATCCAGCTCCGGCGTGAAGCTCGGATTGCCGCCGTAGGCGCCGGAAAAGAACGCCGACAGACTCTCGATGCTGATGAGCACGACGTTCAGATGCTGCTCGGGCTTGTCGGCGCTGATGTCGCGCGTGATGTCCATCGGGTCGTCGCTGACGAAGCGCGCATCGGGGGTCTGCAGCAGGCGGCGCAGCCGGGTGAAGGCGGCCGTGGAATCCAGGCTGCGATAGAAGCGCGGGTAGGACAGCTCGCTGGCTCGGGCCGCGGCGAAGAACTCGTAGATGCCGTTGCCGGCCAGCTGGTTCACGTAGCTGTTGTCGCTGCGTTCCTTGGTATCGCTGCGCAGGCCGGCGCTGACCAGCACCGTCATGACCAGCCAGGCCAGCACGACCAGGCTGCGGCCGGCGAACGTGGAGCTGGTATCGGGCTGGCTGCGCCAGCGGCGGCCCGGCAGGAACAGCAGCAGGCTGGCCGTGAGCAGTCCGGCCAGCAGCAGTCCGACCGGATAGGATTCGCGGATGTTGCCGATGACCTCGTTGGTATAGACCAGATAGTCGACCGCGATGAAGTTGAAGCGGGTCTGGAATTCGTCCCAGAACACCCATTCGGCGGCCGCCACGAACAGCAGCAGATAGACCAGCGCGAGGCAGAGCGCGGCAAAGGCCCAGCGCCCGCCGCGTGCGGCGTGCCAGCGCCGCGGCATCAGCCATAGCCACAGCACGAGCGGCCAGGCGAAATAGACCAGCGTCACCAGGTCGTAGACCAGGCCGACGCCGAAGATGTACAGCCAGCTCGCCACGGAGGCGGGCACGCCGTCGCCGGTGGCCAGGAGCAGGGCCAGGCGGGTTGCGCCGGCGACGATCAGGAACAGGACGGCAAACCAGGCCAGCGGACGGAAGCGCGGCCAGACGGAGGACGGCGACGGCAAGAGAACCTCGGCGATGGGGCTGGAGGCCGCCGGAAGGCGGCGGCCATCCGTTACAGACTCGCAACCAGGACGTAATGAGGGCTCAGGCGATTCTCAGAAAGGCGTTAAATGCGAGGTTCTGCGGCAAGCTAGCGCCGCCTTCGGCCTTTTTTTACGCATGAACCAACCCCGCAGCGTGTTGCTGATCGAAGACCAGCACGACATCGCCGCCAACATCTGGGATTTCCTGGAACGCCGCGGCTACCGCATCGACCACGCCGCCGACGGCGAAGCCGGACTGGCCGCCGCATTGCGCGGACGCTTCGACGTCATCGTGCTCGACCTGGGGCTGCCGCGCCTGGACGGCCTGGAGCTGTGCCGGCGCCTGCGCGAGAGCGACCGCGTGACGCCTATCCTGATGCTGACTGCGCGCGATACCCTGGACGACAAGCTGCGCGGCTTCGCCGAGGGCGCCGACGACTATCTGGTCAAGCCGTTCGCGATGAAGGAGCTCGAAGCGCGCATCCGCGCGGTCTTCCGCCGCGGCAGGCCGCTCACCGGCTCACTCGTCGTCGCCGACCTGCACTACGACCCGGCCACCTTGCGCGCGACGCGCCGGGGCGTGGGCATGGCATTGACGCGAGCCCAGTCGGTGATCCTGGAACTGCTGATGCGGCGCTCGCCACAGGTCATCGCGCATGCGGAGCTGATCCGCGCCGTCTGGGGCGAGGAGGGCGGCGATCAGGCCGCGCTGCACACCCACGTCTACGAACTGCGCAAGCTCGTCGACAAGCCGTTCGAACAGACCCTGATCCATAGCGTGCACGGCGTCGGCTACCGCCTGGAGGCGCGCTGATGCTCGCCCGGCTGCCGCTGCGCCGTCGTGTCGCGCTGGCCTATGCCTCGCTGGGGCTGGGCCTTAGCCTGCTGTTCGCGCTGGCCGTCACCTACATGGCCGAAGACTACGAATACATCGTCGTCACCGGAATCCTGCGGGGGCAGGCCGAGGATTTCGCTGAGCGTCTGCGCGTCGACGCGCAGGCGACGCTGCCGCAGGCGCGCCGGCTCAGTGGTTATCTGCGTCGCGGCGACGGCAGCGGCAGCGTGCCGCCCGAGCTGGCCGCTCTCGGCCCGGGTATGCATGAACTCGACGCCGAAGGCCGCCACGCCGCCGTGTTCGACATCGACGCCGGGCGCCTGTATCTCGTCATCGACATCAGTGCGATCGAGGCGCTGGAACACTATCTGGCGGCGGTCATGGTCTGCGTCGTGCTGTTCGGCACGGCGCTGAGCGGCTGGGCCGGCTGGCTGCTGGCCGGGCGCACGATAGCGCCGGTCACGCAACTGGCCGATGCGGTCGACGCCTTGCCGGTGCGGCCGCTGCCGACGCACCTGGCCGGACTTGTCGGCGGTGACGAACTCGGCCGGCTGGCGCGCGCGTTCGATGCGTATCAGGCGCGCCTGGTCGCCGCCGACGCGGCCGAGCGCGCGTTCTTCGCCGATGCCAGTCATGAATTGCGCACGCCGATCGCCGTCGTCCAGGGCGCGGCCGAAGTGCTGCTCGACGATCCGGCCGCCGATGCCGGCCAGCGCCGCCGGCTCGTGCGGCTGGAGCGCGGCCTTGGCGAACTCACCGATCTGATTGCCGTGCTGCTCGGCCTCGCGCGGCGCAGCGTCTACCACGCCGAAGACGTGGATGCCGCGGAACTGCTGGCCGACGCGGCGGTGTCCTGGCGCGCGGCGACGGATGGCGGCAGTCTGCGCATCGCCGTCAATGCGAGTGGCACCTTGCGCCTGCCGCGTGCCGAAGCACTGCTCGTGCTGCGCGGCCTGCTGCGCCGGCTCGCGCCGACTCCGGGTGTCGGCCAACTGACCTTGCGTGCGGCAGTCGGAGAGATCGAACTGGCGTTTGCCGCCGACGGCTCGGCAGCAGCGGCTGCGATGCGGTCGGTGAGCGGCGATGCCGGCATCACGCCGACCCTGCTCGGGCGCTTCATCGCGCATCTGGGCTGGCAGGTGGAGCAGACATGGGCTGAGGACGGGCGGCATTGCCGGATCCGGTTGCCGCCGTCGGTCGCGGAGACGCCGAAGCCGTAGGCGTCGCTCAACGGCGCGCGCGGGCTGTCGGTCGTGCGTCGGTGCCAAGCCATACGGCGTCGGCCGTCCTGGAAGGCGCCCCCTTGACGAAGTCGTGGGCGAGCGAGCGCGTCGTGGCGTTCGCGACGGCTGGAGATCAGGCGCCAGCGGCGCCTTCGCGTAGCGCGCCGACACCAGTTGCCGCAGGATCCACGCTCCACGTGTATAGCCCAAGGCTTGAGCTTCCCGGAACAGCACACCGAACTGGCCACACTCGTGTGGGTCGACTGGTTCAACCGTCGCCGCCTGCTCGGACCGATTGGCTACATTCCACCGGCGGAAGCCGAGGCGCGCTACTACGCAGCAATCCGCGAGTCCGCTATGGCGGTGTGACTCACAATCCGGAGCCTCCGGGATTCCCGGGGCGGTTCAGTGAGAATCTGGGCGGTGTTCTTCGCCAGCCCTTTGAAGCGAACCTTCGCATAGCCGAACTGGCGCTTCACCACACGGAACGGATGCTCCCCGATCGCCCGGATGCTGGCCTTGCGCTTCTCTTCTTTCTCGATCGACCGCTTCTCGCGCCCTTCCGGCAACGCCTTGACCCTGCCGCGCTTGCGCGCGATCTGCCAGTCCAGACCTTTGCGGGCTGCACACTTGTCGGCTCCGGTATACCCCGCGTCGGCGTAAACCACCTGCTCCTTGCCGTGCAGCAGGTATTCCGCTTCGCTCACGTCGGCCTCATTGGCCGGTGTCGTCGTCACCGTATGCACCAGGCCCGAGTCCATATCCACGCCAATGTGTGCCTTCATGCCGAAGTACCACTGCTCGCCTTTCTTCGTCTGATGCATCTCCGGATCGCGTTCGCCCTCCGCGTTCTTCGTCGAACTGGGCGCCGCAATGATGGTTGCATCCACGATCGTTCCGCGCTTGAGCATCAGCCCCTTGCGTGTCAGATAGCCGTTCACTCGCGACAGCATCTCCGCCGCCAGTTCGTACTTCTCCAGCAGCCGTCGGAAGTTCAGGATCGTCGTCTCATCCGGGATCGGCTTGGTCAACGAAAGCCCCGCGAACTGTCGCATCGACGCGATCTCGTACAGCGCCTCTTCCATCGCGGGATCGCTCAGCCCGAACCAGTTCTGCATCAGGTGGAGTGATCTTGCCCCTGGATTTCGGACACCCGTTTAAGCGGCGTGTGCTCGCTCGAACTGCTCTGGGCTGATGTAGCCGAGTGTCGAGTGAAGGCGGTTTCG
>MEFP01000012.1 GCA_001725155.1 Lysobacteraceae bacterium SCN 69-320
GGCTTCCGCATCGAACTCGGCGAGATCGAGGCGCGGCTGCGTGAACATGAGGCCGTGCAGACCGCCGTCGTCGTCGTGCGCGAGGATCGCACCGGCGATCCGCGGCTCGTCGCGTACGCGGCGGCCGAGGTGGATGCGGAGACCTTGCGCGCGCACCTGGCCGCGCAGCTGCCGGCCTACATGGTCCCGGCCGTCATCGTCGTTCTCGACGCACTGCCGCTGAACGCGAACGGCAAGATCGACCGCAAGGCCTTGCCGGCGCCGGAAGGCCTCGGCGGGGACGAGGCCGGCTACGTTGCCCCGTCCACGCGCGAGGAAGTGCTGCTCGCGGAACTCTGGCAGGACCTGCTCGGCGTGGAACGCGTCGGCGTGACCGACAACTTCTTCGCGCTCGGCGGCCATTCGCTGCTGGCGATGCGCCTGATTGCGCGCATCGAACGCGAAACCGGCGTAAGCCTGCGGGCGGCCCAATTGTTCCAGACGCCAGTGCTCGGGCAGCTTGCGGCGCAACTGGCCGCACCGGATCGCGAGCACGGTGCGCAGCGGCTGGTATTGCTGCGCGCCGGCGATGCGGCGTTGCCGGCGTTCTACTGCGTGCCCGGCCTTGGCGGCAGCGCGGCCGATTTCACGGCGCTGGCCAATGCGCTGCCGGCCGGTGCTGCCGTCTATGCCTTCCAGCCGCGCGGTCTGGAGATCGGCGAGTTGCCCTCCGAATCCATCGAGGCGATGGCACGCGACTATCTCCAAGCGCTGGACGAAATCCAGCCGGGAACCTTCCGCGGTCAGTTGCTGGGGC
The DNA here is from genome assembly GCA_001725155.1 of Lysobacteraceae bacterium SCN 69-320. Taxonomy (GTDB): domain Bacteria; phylum Pseudomonadota; class Gammaproteobacteria; order Xanthomonadales; family Rhodanobacteraceae; genus Tahibacter. Next base: position 797 of record MEFP01000012.1, read on the forward strand.
ATTCCATGGGCGGCCTCGTCGCGCTGGAAATGGCCCTGCGACTCGGGCGTCGCGGTAGGACGCCGATGTTGTGGCTGCTCGACACGCAGCCGCCGCGACAGGGCCTGGCGCTGCAGGCGCAGCCCGACGAGGCCGACGCGCTCGCGCTGTATGTCGAGCGCCACGGCAAGGGGCTGCTGCTGGATGCGGCGCAGATCCGTGCGATTCCGGCTCCGCGCCGGATCGCCGAGGTCTTGCGCCGGATCGAAGGACGCGGCGGCGACGCACCGGAGCAGGTTGCCCTGGCGCAGCGGATCGTGCAGCTCTACAGGGCCCATCTGTGTGCGCTGCAGGGTTATCGCAGTCGCGTACGCTTCGAAGGCCGTGTCGTGTATTTCGTCGCGGCAGCGCGGCGGCGCGATCGTCGGCAGAGCCCGGTCGAGGGCTGGAACGGCACGCTCGCGCAGTCGCCGGAGCTGTACGTCGTCGCCGGCGACCATCTGGGCATGCTGCAGGCGCCGCACGTCGCTTCGTTGGCTGCAAGCCTGACGCTCGCCCAGGCTGCACCGGCCGGTCTGCCGGCAACCCTGGAGGCGCAGCTTGCGGTCGAGCCGGAGGGTGCCTCCGCGGCGCTGGTGGAGCTGGCCCGCGAGGATCGCGGTCTGCGCGGCTATCGCGAGCGCAATGCCGTGGCCGCCTTCATCGCCGCCGAACTGCAGCGGCGCGGTCTGCGCCGCGTGCTGGATGTCGGCGCGGCCACCGACAACGCACGGCTGCCGCCAGCGCTGTCGCAGGAACTGCGGATCACCCGCGACCCTGCGTTGCGTTCGCTGCTGCGCGGCGATTCCGCTGCGCCGCCGGTGTCGATGAACGACGCGGTGCTGGCACTCGGCAACGATGCGGCCTATGCCACGCGCGAGCAGTTCGTCCGTCTGCTGCTGCACTGCCGTGCGGCGCTGCGGCCCGGTGGTCTGCTGATCGGCGAGGCGCTGGGCCGCGGCGCGCTGCTGGCCGGTGAGTCGGGCGGCCTGCGTGTGGAGGCGGGCGACGGCCGCGGATCGGCGCGGGTCTGGCTGCAGACCCTGCAGATCGAAACCTCGCGCCTGCTGCGCGGTGTCGCGCGGGTCGATGCGGCCGGCGTGCCCGCGCCGCTGCAGCGTGCCGCGCTGCAGGCCTACGACGCGCAGGAGCTTGCCGAATTGCTGAGCGCGGCTGGCTTCCGCGGCGTGTCGGTGTTCGGCGGCGCCGGCAAAACGCCGGCGGCCGAGGATGCGGTGCTGCTGTTCCTGGCGGAGAACCCGCTATGAGCACACGGCGCTGTGATTCATCCCGACGGCAAATTACGAGTAAGTGGAATTCGCGCCGATTTACCACTTGCGCGCGGGGGCGTCGCCGCGTACATTCCAATGCTGTGTGCCGCACAGTATTGGACATGGACGAGAGCACGGCAGAGCACTACGACAAGATCCGCCTGGAACTGCGCCGCGGCGCCATCAGCGTCGCTCTGCTCGCGGCGCTGCGCGAGCCGCAATACGGCTACTCCCTGCGCAAACGCCTGGTCGAGGCCGGGCTCGACGTCGACGAAGGCACGCTGTACCCGCTGTTGCGCCGCCTGGAGGGGCAGGGCCTGCTGCACAGCGAGTGGCGCGAGATGCAGCCGCGACCACGCCGCTACTACCACCTCAATGCCAACGGCAAGAAGGTCCTGGCCGAGCTCGGCCGCGACTGGAAGGCGCTGGACATGACCCTGAATACCTTGCTGGAACCCCAGTCATGAACCTGTTGCAACGCTACGTGGCGGCCGTCAAACGCCATCTGCCGCGCGAAAAGCGCGAAGACGTCGGCGCGGAAATCCATTCCTCGCTGGCCGATTCGCTGGACGCGCTGGAAGAGTCCAACGGCCGCCCGCTGACCGACGCGGAAATTGCCGCCGTGCTCAAGCGCCGCGGCCATCCGCTGCAAGTGGCCGCGGCCTACAACTCGACCCGCGTCATGATCAGTCCGCGCAACTTTCCGCTGTATACGCGCGTACTTGCGACGGCCTTCGTCGCGGTGGCCGGCGGCATGCTCGCTTCCACGCTGTTCGGCCGGCCCGGCATGCCGGCGCTGTCCAACGTCGGCGACGCGCTGCACGATCTGTACTGGATCGCGCTGTCCCTGTTCGCCTGGGTCACGCTGTTTTTCTTCTTCTTCGATTCCTGGATGGAGCGCGGCAATTTCTTCCGGCGCTGGGATCCGTCGCGCCTGCCGCCGGCGCGGCGCGAGGACGTTCCCGCGTCGCCGGCCGCCGGTGTCGCCGACATCGTGCTGGGCATGCTCATGGCCAGCTTCGCCGAAAGCGGCGCCTGGCTGCCGGGCCGGCTGCTGCATGTCGACGCCCCGCTGGGCTTGCGCATCGCCGAGTCCTGGCAACTGCTGCAATGGCCGTTGCGCCTGGCGCTGCTCGCGCTGATCGCCGCGGCCGCGCTGAACCTCCTGCAGCGCTTCTGGAGCCGCAGCACCGTGCTGCTGCACCTGGGCGGGCATGCGGTTGCGGGCTTGATCCTGCTCGTCGTCGCGCTCGCGCCCGGCAGCCTGCAGACCAGTCTCGCCTCGGCGGCGGCGCCGGCCGGCCAGCTCGAATCGCTGCTGTATACGGCGCGTTTTCTCGTGCTGCTGTTCGCACTGCGCAGTCTCTATCTCGCCGCCAGCGCTGCGCCGCGACTGGGCCGACTGGCCTTCGCCGACGAGCGTCCCGTCGCGCACTGAGCGCGGCCCCCTGACTTCCGAATGGCAACGAACCCCATGATCCGTGATACCAGTCAAAGCGACATCATCGTCGCGCGCGAATCCCGCTTCGGCCGCAAGAAACTGCTGCTGGCGGCCGTCGCTGCCGGAACCCTGCTGCTGGGCGTGTCGGCCTATTCGGCGGTCTCGCCGTGGCTCAGCGCCGAGCGCACGGTCTCGGCCGACCGCCTGCGCATCATGCCGGTCGTGCGCGGCAACTTCGAACGCAGCATCTCGGTGCAGGGCACCGTGGATGCGGCGATACGTCCGACCGTCTACAGCCTGTCCGAAGGCGTGGTCACCTTGCACGTGAAGGCCGGCGACACGGTCGAGAAGGGCCAGCTGATCGCCGAGATCGACAACCCCGAAGCACGCAGCGCGCTCAAGCAGGAAGAGGCGCGGCTGCAGCAGGTCAGCACCGACCTCGCGCGGCTGCGCATCACCAGCGACCAGCAGAAGCTGGCCAATGCGCAGGAGCTCGCGCTGCAGCGCATCGAGCTCGACGCGGCCGAGCGGCGCGTGCGCCGCACCGGCGAGGCCCTGGCCAAGAATGTGATCTCGCGCCAGGACCACGAAGAGGCCGAGGACACGCTGGCCACGGCGCAGACGCGCCTGAAACACAACAGCGAGCGCGTGCGGCTGGAGAGCGACCGCCTCAACTTCGAGGTCAAGAGCAAGGCGCTGGAGGTCGAACAGCAGGAACTGGCGCTGGCCGAAGTGCGCCGTCGCGTCGAGGAGCTGCGCATCCTGAGTCCGACCGCCGGCGTGGTCGGCAATATCGCCGTGCAGGAGCGCGACAAGGTCGCCCTGAACCAGGCGCTGATGACGGTGGTGGATCTGAGCGCCTACGAGGTGCTCGTGACGATTCCGGAAAGCTATTCCGACGATCTCGCGCCGCCGCTGAAGGCTTCGATCAACGTGCAGGGCCGTGTCTTTACCGGCAGCCTGACCTCGATCTCGCCCGAAGTGCGCGACGGCCACGTCGAAGGCCGCATCGCGCTGGACGACAGCAGCGGCGCCGGTCTCAAGCAGAAGCAGCGCCTGACCGCGAAGATCGTGCTCGATTCGCGACCCGACGCGCTGACCGTGCCGCGCGGACCGTTCCTCGAGGACGGCGCCGGCCGCGTCGCCTATGTCGTCGACGGCAAGCTCGCCACCCTGCGCCCGATCAAGACCGGCGCTGTCGGCGTGTCCGACGTGGAGATCCTCGACGGCCTGCGCGAAGGCGAGCAGGTCGTCATTTCCAGCACCAGCGCGTTCGAGCAGGCCAAGACGGTCCTGATCCGCTGAAGCAACCCATTCCCTGGAGAACCGCAATGCTGCATATGCAATCCGTCACCAAGGTCTATCGCGCCGGCGACGTCGAGACGCGCGCGCTGCGCAGTATCGACCTGCACCTGGCCAAGGGCGAGTTCGTCGCGATCACCGGGCCTTCGGGTTCGGGCAAGACCACCTTGCTCAACATCATGGGGCTGCTGGAAAACATCGACGGCGGCACCTACACGCTCGACGGCAAGGACGTCAGCCGTCTCAGCGACGGCGAGTGCTCGCGCGTGCGCAACGAGAAGATCAGTTTCATCTTCCAGAGCTACAACCTGATTCCGGACCTCTCGGTCGCGGCCAACATCGAGGCGCCGCTGCGCTACCGCGGCTACAGCGCCGCCGAGCGCCGCCGCCGCGTCGAGGCCGCGCTCGGCAAGGTCGGCCTGTCCACGCGCGCGCGCCACCTGCCGAACCAGCTGTCCGGCGGCCAGCAGCAGCGCGTCGCCATCGCCCGCGCGATCGCCGGTTCGCCGGCGGTGATCTTCGCCGACGAACCCACCGGCAATCTCGACACGCAGATGTCGCAGCAGATCATGGATCTCCTGCAGGAGATCAACCGCGAAGGCTGCACCGTCGTCATGGTCACCCACAACGACGCGCATGTGGAGCGCGCCTCGCGCCATATCCATATCCTCGACGGCGCGATCGTGACGCCGGCCGCGTCGCCGCAGATCGCGGCGGTGCGCGGAGCCGCCGCATGATCCTCCACCATCTCGGCAACGCCCTGCGCGGAATACGCCGTTCGCCGGTCACTTCGGTGGTCGTCGTCGCGTCGATCGCGCTGGGCATCGCGGTCAGCGTGACCCTGATCGCGTTCTACCACGGCATGCGCGCCGAACCGGTGCCGCACAAGAGTGCCCAGGTCTTCCGCGTGCTGCTGGACAACTGGCAGGCGGAAAAGCCCTTCGCCGAACCCGATCTCGCGCCGCCGGCGCTGACCCTGCGCGACGCCACTCATCTGCGCCAGGCCGGGCTCGCGCAGAACGAGGTCGCGCTCTACCACGCACAGACCTTCGTCGCGCTGCCGGGCAGCGCCGGCGAGCGGCGCATCAAGGCGTCCACGCGAGCGACCACACGCGGCTTCTTCGGCCTGTTCGAGCCGCCGTTCCGCTACGGCAGCGGCTGGGACCAGGGCGCCGAGGGCAACCTCGAGCGCGTGGCGGTGATCGGCAAGACCTTGAACGACCGCCTGTTCGGCGGCGCCGACAGTGTCGGTCGCGAGATCGAGGTCAACAGCGCGACGTTCCGCATCGTCGGCGTGCTCGACCAGTGGGATCTGTATCCGCTGTTTTACGACATGACGCGCGAGGACCTGGTCAGCGACGAGCTGTTCGTACCGTTCCCGGTCGCGGTCGACAGCCTCAAGCTCTGGCCGAGCTTCTCGGCCCAGCCCGGCGAGCCGGCCGGCGACGACTTCGACACGCGCTTCGCCGGCAGCGAAGCGGTGTTCGTCCAGTACTGGGTGCAGCTGGCCACGCCGCAGGCGCGCGAGGCCTATCAGTCGCATCTGAACGGCTATATCGCCGAGCAGAAGCGCCTGGGCCGCTTCCCGCGCGCAGCCAAGGCCGAACTGCTGGCTATTCCGCAGTGGATAGAACGCCAGCAGGAGAACGGCAACCAGCGCGTGTTCGTGCAGACCCTCGTCGTCGTCGGCCTGCTGTTCTTCGGCATCTGTCTGCTGAACATCGTGACCCTGCTGATCTCCCGCTTCATGGGCAACGCCGGCGCGGTCTCGGTGTTGCGAGCGCTCGGCGTGCCGCGCTGGGCGATCTTCGTCGACCACATCACCGAAGCCGGCCTGCTCGGCCTGGCCGGCGGTCTCATCGGCCTGGCGCTGGCCCGCGTCGGCGTGGCCCTGATCGGTCCGCTGTTCCTGGGCGCCAGCGACGACGGCATCGGCGGCAGCGCCGCCGGCGACTTCGGCGGCCTGCTCGACGCCAGCATGATCGCCACGGCCATCGGCCTGTCGCTGCTCGGCGCCTTCCTCGTCGCGTTGTATCCGACCTGGAAGATCTGCCGCATCGCGCCGACCCAGTACCTGAAATCTCTCTAGGAAGGCGCCATGGAAATCGTGCCGATTCTGCAAACGTTCCGTTTCAACAAGAGTTCCCTGGCTCTGGTCATCGTGCAACTCGCCTTCACGCTGGCGGTGCTCGTCAACGCGCTCGTCATCATCGACGCGTATCGCACGCGCCTGGACATGGACAGCGGCATCAACGACCGCGCGCTGGCCGTGGTCGAGGTCGAGCCCATCGACCATGCGTATTTCAGCGACGAAGGCCGCGTGCGCAACGACGTGCAGCAGGACCTCGAAGCGCTGGCCCGCCTCGACGGGGTCGCCGGCGTGACCCAGCTCAGTTCGTTCCCGCTCAGCGGCGAGGGTGCGATGCGCTCGTCCTGGCCGCAGGGCGGCGTCAAGGAAAAAGCCGCGCGCCACACCCTCTACGCGGGCGATGCGCAGGCGCTGTCGACCCTGGGCCTGAACCTCGTCGCCGGCCGCGCGTTCACGGCCGAGGAAACCGACTGGAGCCGCAACCCCACGGCCGGTTCCAGCGCCGGCGTGGTCATCGTCTCGCGCGCACTGGCCGAGGCGCTGTTTCCGGGCGCCGAGGCGGTCGGCAAGCAGCTGGAGTCCGGCGACGGCAAGGTCGAGACCATCATCGGGGTCGTCGACCGCCTGCCGGGCCGCCACGTGCTCATGAACACCGTGCGCCTGGCCGCCATCGTGCCGGCGCGGCCGCTGAATTCGCTGCACTACGCGGTCGCGACGCGCGGCGAGGTCACGCCGCAGCTGCTGCAGCGCATCGACGCGGTGCTGCTGCAGCGCAGTGCCGAGCGCGACGTCAAGGTGGATTCGCTGTACCAGCGCAAGATCGGCTCGATGCATTACCTGTTCCTGTTCGGCTCCATCCTCGGCTTCATCAGCCTGCTGCTGGTACTGGTCACGGCGATCGGTGCCTACAGCCAGGCCTCGTACTCGGTCGCCAAGCGCATCCGTCAGATCGGCACGCGACGCGCGTTCGGTGCGAGCAAGCTGCACATCCTGCGTTACTTCCTGCTGGAGAACTGGCTCGCCACGAGCATGGGCCTGCTGCTCGGCCTGCTCGTCGCCAACGGCCTGAGCTTCGTGCTGACCGAAACCATGCAGCTGCCGCGGATGGGCATGAGCCAGCTCGTGCTGGGCATGCTGTTCATCTGGATCGTCGGCCTGCTGTCCACCCTGCTGCCGGCCCTGCGCGCGGCCAGCGTGCCGCCGGCCATCGCTACCCGCGCTGCCTGAGACCCACGCCCGGCGCGCGGCGCCGGGCCACTGCCATCGAATCGAGGAAAATCTCCATGACCGCCAAGACCATGCAGCTCAGCAACGGCCTCAAAGTCTTCTATTCCAGCAAGGAAGACGTGAAGTCGCTCGATCAGGAAATCTTCACCCACGACACGCCGGGCCAGCACGGCGTGGCCATCCGCGACGGCGACGTCATCTTCGACCTCGGCGCCAACATCGGCCTGTTCGCGCTGTGGGCGCACCAGAAGTGCCGCAACATCACGATCCATGCCTTCGAGCCCATCGTCGAGACCTTCGATGTGCTCCGGCGCAACGTCGACCTGCACGCGCTGAACGTCAAGCTGCACAACGTCGGCATCGGCGCCACGGCGGGCACGGTCGAATTCACCAACTACGTGAACATGTCGATGATCTCGACCATGTGTCCGGACGAGGAGAAACTGCGCAAGGTGCTGCGCGACGGCATGGTCGACTCCTACTTCAAGGTGCTGCCGCTGCCGCTGGCGGTGGTGTTCTTCCTGCTGCCGCTGCGCCGCTGGCGCGTGGGCCTGGCCAACGTGCTGCTCAATCCGCTGATGGCCAAGCGCAAGGTCAAGTGCCAGGTCGACACGCTCAGCGACGTGATACGCCGCGAAGGCGTCAGCGCGGTCGACCTGCTCAAGATCGACACCGAAGGCAACGAACTGGAGATCCTGAACTCGCTGAGCGACGAGGACTGGGGCAAGATCCGCCAGTTCATCATCGAGATCCACAAGCCCGACACCGAGCTCGACACGATCCGCAGGATCATCGAGGCGCGCGGCTTCGAAGTGCGCATCGACAACAGCGTGGTCGCCAACGAAGGCGAGCTGTACATGCTCTACGCGCGCCGCGCGGCGGCCTGAGTCGCCGCAGGCCTTTCAAGAGAGGATCTGACAGAAGCGCACCGTGGAAAATCCCTCCCCTTCAAGGGGAGGGCATGGGTGGGGATGGGTTTCGCCTCAGATCCCAGCGAATCCGGATTTCCCAGGTTGCGCGCTTCGCCCGCACTCGCAACGCATCGACGACGACGCGACGCTTCAGGCGGAATCCGATGCCTGCAATACCGCCAGAGCCTGCGTCGCCGCCACCCATTCCTCGTTCGTCGGCTCCACGAGCACGCGCACGCGGCTTGCCTCGCTGGAGATGACCGGCGCGTTCGCCGCGTTGGCGGCCGCATCGAGCTCCAGACCGAGGAAGGCGAGATCGCGGCCGACCCGCGCGCGGATCTCGGCACTGTGCTCGCCGATACCTGCCGTGAACACGAGCAGGTCGAGGCCGCCGAGTACCGCGGCCAGCGCGCCGATCTCGCGCACGATGCGGCGCACGTACAGGGCGAGCGCGCTGCGCACGTTGTCGCCGGTCTCGCCGGCGGCATCCTCGAGCGCGAACAGCGCCGGCGGATCGGCCGACACGCCGGATACGCCGAGCAGGCCGGACTCGTGGTACAGCAGGTGACCGACCTGGGCGAGCGACAGTTGCTCGATCTCCATGAGGTACAGCAGCGCGCCCGGATCCAGCGCGCCGCAGCGCGTACCCATCATGAGCCCGTCCAGCGCCGAGAAGCCCATGGTCGTGGCCACGCTTCTGAGATCCTGCAGCGCGCACAGGCTCGCGCCGCTGCCCAGATGCGCGACGACGACGCGGCCGCAGGCCGCTGCGCCGTAGCGTTCGCCGAGCACGCCGGCGATGTAGTCGTAGGACAGACCGTGAAAACCATAGCGGCGCAGACCGCGCTGCCAGGCGGCCTGCGGCAGCGGCAGCATCTGCTCCACGCGCGGCAAGGTGTGATGGAACGCCGTGTCGAAGCAGGCCACCTGCGGCAGATCCGGCCGGCTGTCGAGCAGGGCCGCGACGGCTTCCAGCGCGAACGGCTGATGCAGCGGCGCCAGCGGCACATAGCTGCGCAGGTCGGCGAGCACCTGCGCGTCGAGCCGGACCGGCTGGCTGTACTTGCTGCCGCCGTGCACGACGCGATGCGCGACCGCGGCAAGCCGGCGCGTTCCGAGCCGCGCGACGACGCGTTCGCGGATCAGCGCGAGCGCAGCGTGATGCGGCTGCTGTGCGTCCAGCGTCGCGGGTCGAGGCGCGACGCCGGTTTCGCCGAACGTCGTCGCCTCGCGGCCTATGCCCTGCACCTTGCCGTTCCAGACCGGCTGCCGCGGCAGCGGCCGGCAGCCCGCATCGAACAGCGCGAACTTGATGCTGGACGAGCCGCAGTTCAGCACGAGCACGAGATCGCCCTGCGTCGCGTAACGGTCATCGGGATGGTGCGCGCTCACGGCGGGGCGGACCGGTAGCGATGCGCCAGCAGCACGGCCACGGCGCAGGAAGCGATGCGCGCGTCCTGGCCGTCGGCCCGGCTCGTCAGCACCACCGGCACGCGCGCGCCGAGCACGATGCCGGCGCTGGCCGCCTGGCCCATGAATTCGAGCTGCTTGGCCAGCAGGTTGCCGCTCTCCAGATCGGGCACGACGAGAATGTCGGCCTGGCCGGCCACCGGCGAGACGATGTTCTTGATCTGCGCGGCAGCCGGAGAGACCGCGTTGTCGAAGGCCAGCGGGCCGTCGAGCACGCCGCCGCTGATCTGGCCGCGGTCGGCCATCTTGCACAGCGCGGCTGCGTCCAAGGTCGCCGGCATGGCCGGGTTGACCGTCTCCACTGCGGCGAGTATCGCCACGCGCGGGCATTCGACGCCGATCGCATGGGCCAGGTCGATCGCATTGCGGATGATGTCGGCCTTGTGTTCCAGGGTCGGCGCGATGTTGATCGCCGCGTCGGTGATGATGAACGGGCGAGGGTAGGACGCGACCTGCATCAGGAAACAGTGGCTGACCCGGCGCTTCGTGCGCAGGCCGGCGTCGGCGGCGATCACGGCGGTCATGAGTTCGTCCGTGTGCAGGCTGCCTTTCATCAGCGCCTCGACCTCGCCACAGCGGGCCAGCTCGGCCGCGCGCGCCGCGGCCGCGTGGCTGTGCGGCACGTCCTCGATGCGCAGGCCGGCAAGATCCAGTCCGGCCTCGGCGGCGACGGTATCGAGCTTCGCGCGTGGCGCCACGAGTACCGGCTCGATCAGGCCCGCATCGCGTGCCGCGAAGGCCGCGGTCAGGCTCAGCGCGTTGCACGGATGCACCACGGCCATGCGGATTGCGCCGAGCTTGCGCACGTGGTCGAGCAGGCGGCGCGCGCCGTCGCTGCCGGGTGTTTCCAGACGCAGCTCGGGCAGGCAGGTGCGCGGGCGTTCGACGCGCTCGTCCGGCGCGATCACGCGTGCGCGGCCCTCGATCACGCAGTCGCCGTGCTGGTTGATGCAGCGGCAGTCGAGCAGCACCTGCCGCGTGGCCGGCTCCAGCACGGCGACCGTGACACTGACCCGCACGGTGTCGCCGACATGCACCGGCCTGCGGAAATGCAGTTCCTGTTCCAGATAGATCGTGCCCGGCCCCGGCAGGCGCGTGCCGAGCACGCCGGAGATCAGCGCGCCGCCCCACATGCCGTGGGCGATCACGCCGTGGAAGCGCGTGGATGCGGCATAGGCCGGATCGACGTGCTGCGGGTTGACGTCGCCGGACTGCAGCGCGAACAGCTGGATGTCCTGCATCGTCAGGGTGCGCTCGATCGTCGCGGTGTCGCCGACGGCCAGCTCGTCGAAGGTGCGGTTGCGCAGCACGGTCAGGTCGTCGGCCGGCGTGTTCATGCGGGCTCCGGCGTGACGGCGGCGCGCGGCGCGCGGGGCAGTGCGGTGGTTGGGTTCATGCGGCGGGTTCCGGAGGGCGCAGGGGAGCAGGCTAGTCGATGCGGATCAGGTCCGGCGAGCGGCGCAGGTAGTCGAACGCGTAGTCGAGCTCGCCCGGGCTCTCCGCATGCACGGTCAGCAGCGGCTGGCCGGCCGTGACGACGTCGCCGAGCCGCACCTGCAGCAGCACGCCGGCGGCGGCGACTTCCGGTGCGCCCGACAGCTTGGCCAGGCGCGACAGCCGGCGGTTGTCGATTGCGCCGACGCGGCCGTCGCGGGACGCCTTCAGCGGCCGCCGGTAGGCGGCGACGGGCGGCTCGCGCAGGCCGCCCTGGGCCGCACAGATGCGCTGGAACTTGGCCCAGGCGCGGCCGTCGGCGAGCACCTCGCCAGCCAGACGTGCGCCCTGGCCGGGCGCCGCCTTGCCGCCGATCTCCAGCGCGGCGCCGGCCAGGGTCACGGCGCGTTCGCGCAGGTCCGCCGGCGCCGCCGGCAGATTGCGCAGCACGGCCAGCACGTCGCGCGCCTCCAGCGCCGGGCCTATGCCGCGGCCGACCGGCTGGCTGCCATCGCTGACGATGCTGTACACGGCCAGGCCGAAGCGCGCGCCGATGGCGTGGAGGCGCTGCGCCAGCGCGTCGCCGGCCTCGCGCGTGCGTACCTTGGCGGTGTCGCCGACCGGAATGTCGATCACGACGTGAGTGGAGCCTGCGGCAATCTTCTTCGACAGCACCGAGGCGATCAGCTGGCCTTCAGTGTCGATGTCCAGTTCGCGCTCGATGCGCACGAAGACCTCGTCGGCGGGACTCAGCTGCATCGCGCCGCCCCAGGCCAGGCAACCGCCCTCGGCCGCGACGACGCGGCGCAGGGTCGCGCTGTCGAGCTCCACCGGCGCGAGGGTCTCCATCGTGTCGGCGGTGCCGGCCGGCGAGGTGATCGCGCGCGAGGAGGTCTTGGGCATGATCAGCCCGCAGGCCGCGACGATGGCCACGACCAGCGGCGAGGTGCGGTTGCCGGGCAGGCCGCCGATGCAGTGCTTGTCGAGGACGATCGGCGCGTCCCAGTGCAGGCGCTCGCCGACGTCGACCATGGCGCGGGTCAGCAGATAGGTTTCTTCCTCGTCCAGAGGCAGCGCCGCGGTCGCGGTCAGGAACGCGGCGAGGTGGACGTCGCTGTAGCGTCCGGCGGCGACGTCGCCGACGATCGCGGTCATTGCCGCCGCCTCGAGGCGGCGGCCGTAGAGCCGGCCGCGCACGCCGGCCAGCGATTCGAGCACCGGCGGATGGCGCACGCGCACGGTGTCGCCTTCGCGCAGGTCCAGCTGCTGCCACGCGGTTTCCGACAGTGCGATCATGCCGGGCTGCAGCAGGTCGCCGTCGAGCTGATAGAGCAGGGCCTGGATGCGGCGGCCGCCGGCGCCGATCTCGACCTGGCTGCGCGAGGCCAGGCCCTCGGCGCGGCAGACGCGCTCGTCGCGGCGCATGACCGCAATGAGCTGGTGCTGCGCGTACAGGCGCAGGCGCATCGCGCGGAGCTCCGGCACGCCATTGCCGTTACCGTTGCTGTCGCCGGCCGCCATCACAGGGTGAATTCCTCGTCCTGACGCGGCACGCAGGCGTCCCAGCCGAGCTCGCGTGCGATGCGTACGCGCAGCGTGTCGGACGCCTCGGGTTCGCCGTGCACGACGAACACGCGCCGCGGCGGCCGGCGGAAACCGGACAGCCAGCGCAGGATCTCGTCGGCGTCCGCATGCGCCGAGAGCATCGGCAGATCGACCACCTCGGCCTGCACCGGCACCCATTGGCCGAAGATCTTGATCTCGCGCTCGCCCTGCAGCAGGCGGCGGCCGCGCGTGCCGGCGGCCTGGAAGCCCGACAGCAGCACGGTGTTGCGATGGTCCGGCGCGAACGCGATCAGGTGATGCAGCACGCGTCCGCCGGTGGCCATGCCGCTGGCCGAGATGATGACCTTGGGAAAGCGGTCGGCCGACAGCGCCTTGGACTCGGCCACGTCGCGCACGTGCGTGGCGATGCTGCAGACCTCCGCGCAGGTTGCCGCATCGAGGCGGTGCTCGCCGGCGAAACGCTGCAGCAGGTCGCTGGCGCTGCTGGCCATCGGACTGTCGACGTAGACCGGCACGTTGTCGAGGCGGCCTGCCTGCCGGAGCTTCCAGAGGTAGTACTGCAAGGACTGCGCGCGGCCGACGGCGAAGGCCGGAATGACGACCGTGCCGCCGCGCCGCACGGTGCGTTCGATGACCGCGCCGAGCGCCTCGAGCGGATCCTGCGGCGGGTGCACGCGATTGCCGTAGGTCGATTCGACGACGATGTAGTCGGCTTCCGGCACCGCTTCGGGCGCTCCCATGACCGGATCCGCATAGCGGCCTAGATCGCCGGAGAACACGACCGTGCGCCCGTCCCAGTCGATCTGCACCGTCGCCGCGCCGAGAATATGCCCGGCCGGGCGCAGCTGTGCCTGCGCGCCGCAGCGCAGCGGCGTGCTTCGCCGCCAGGGCAGGGTGTCGAAATGCTCCAGCGCGCGCTCGGCGTCGACGACGCGATACAGCGGCAGCGCCGGATGGTGCCTGGAGAAACCCTTGCGGTTGGCGTAGTCGGCATCCTTTTCCTGCAGATGGCCGGCATCCTTGAGGATCAGGTCGGCCACGGCGCGGGTCGCCGCGCTGGCATGGATGCGGCCGCGGAAGCCTTCCAGCAGCAGCCGCGGCAGGTAGCCGCAATGGTCCAGATGCGCGTGGCTGAGCACGACCTCGTCGATGCTCGACGCGTCGACGGGCAGGCGCTTCCAGTTGAGCTCGCGCAGGTTCTTCAGGCCCTGGAACAGGCCGCAGTCCAGCAGCAGGCGCCGGTCGCCGAGGCTGAGCAGGTGCTTGGAACCGGTCACGGTGCCGGCGCCGCCCAATGATCGCAAAGTCAGCATTCGTCAGTCCTTGTCGGGATGGAGCAGGGCTTGCGGTCCGCTGCGGCCGGCCACGGCGTCGGCCTCGGTCGCGTTCAGCAGGGTCTGCAGCGGCCAGTCGGCGACGCGGGCCGCAGCGGCCACGGCATGCGCCCAGGTACAGCGGTTCGCGAACAGCATGCCGGCCACGTCGAAGGTGCCGCCGCGGCTCAGATAGCCCAGCGCCGCCGTGCGGTGCGGACCGCCGTCGAGGCGGCGCAGCAGGCCGAGCAGGGGTTCGGGCCGGGTATGGCTCAGGATCACGCGCGGCAGCTGCGCTGGAAACCACTGGGCGAGCGCGGCGTCGCTCAGGGTCGCGCCGGCTTCCAGCGCATCGCGTGGCGCGCGCAGCCGCGCCGGTTCGAGCACCACGCTGACGCAGGCGCGGCGACCTCGGCGTTGCAGCCGGCGCTGCGCCTTCAGTGCCTCGTCGAGCTGGTAGGCGCCCAGCGCGACGAACTGCAGCTCGGCGGTGGCCGGATCGCCGGCGACATGGGCGACGCCATGCTCGACCAGCGCCTGCGCGCCGGCCGCATCGAAAAGCCGCGGCAGCTCGCGCTTGGACACGACCAGGCAGGCGATGCGGCCGCGCTGCGCATAGACCGAGCGCAGCGCGGCGACCGCGCTGTTGCCGTCCACCGGCAGCAGCACGCGCGTGCTGTCGGACATCTCGCCGAGCAGCGCCTCGACGATGCCGGGGTCCTGGTGCGACTGCTCGTTCTTGGCGTTTTCCCAGGTGTGCGAGCTGACCACCAGCGGCACCGACAGCCAGCCCGGCTCCTGGCCCCGCTCGCGCTGGTGGCGTGCGAACAGGATTTCCTGGCGCAGTCCGCCGAGCATCTTCATCGCGAACGCTTCATAGCTGACGATCAGATTCAGTCCGGCCTTGTTGCCGAGCGCGGCCGCGGCGACGGCTTCCTCGTTCAGCGCGGTAATGATGGCGCCGTCGACCGCCTCGGCGACGCCGGGCTCGGGCACGTTCACGCGGTGGCGCAGGCGTGCGAGCGTGTTTTCCATGTGGTTGCTGGCCAGTTCGTCGGGATTGCCCACGCGCGGACGCAGCTCCGGATTGGCCTGGACCAGGCGCACGAACCAGTGGTCCAGCAACCGCATCGCGCTTTCGCGCGCGCCGTCGGCCGGTGCCCAGTCCGGCTCCGGCAGCACCGGTGCCGCGGGCCGGCGGCGCGCCAGCGCATGCGCGCTCTCGCGCGGACGGCGCTGATGTTCATGAGTGGACAATGCGGTCAATGCCGCGTCCAGTGCCGGCGGCGACACGAACAACGCGGCGGCCGCGTCGTTGAACGCCTCGCGGCGTGCGGCGTCGCCGCGCAGATCGCCGCCGAGCGGCAGGTTGTGCGCCGCGTTGCTGCCGGCGCCCGGAAAGCCGTAGCCCTTGATCGTGTCGGCGATGACGTAGGGCAGCGGCGCCGGATAGCGCCGCTGCGGTGCGGCCGCGAACGCGCGCAGCCGCGCTTCGGCGTCGAGGATGCTCCAGGCGATCGCCGCCGGGTCGCGGCCGTCGACGGTCAGCGGATCGAAGCCGCTGTGACGCATCAGGCCGTCGAGCCACGGCGCGCCGCCCTGCTGCAGGATCTGGCTGCGCTCCTCGATGCGCCGGCCGTTGAGGATCATCAGCGGCACGACCGGACCCGAGTCCTCGGCGCGCCACCAGCGTGGCGCCCAGTCGGCGCCGCGCTGCTCCTCGAAGGCGCCGTCGCTGAGGAACGCGACCAGGCTCTCGCCCGGCAGCGGCATGTGCACGTACTGCGGGCCGGCGAAGCCGAGATAGCCGCCTTCCATGATCGCGCCGGCAGTCTGCGGACCGGCGTGGCTGCCCAGCGGCACGCCCGGGCGGCCGTCGGCGTCGATCGCGTAGGAATAGAAATCCGCGACCAGGCGCGACAGTCCGGCTGCGCTGCGGTCGTAACGTCCGGCCTGCGCCGCGGACACGTCGCCGGTCAGCGTGTTGACCGCCTCGATCGCCGCGACGCAATGGCCCTGTTCCATGAGCCAGCTGCGCGTCGTGCCCGACAGCGCATTGGCCAGCAGGTAGCCGACGAAGGCCGGCACCATGTTCAGCGAGCCGCCGGTATGACCTTCGGGCGAGGTCTTGAAGTCGTCGGCGGCGAGCGCCGCGCCGTCGGGATCGACGCGGCGCGCATAGGTCATGTGCACGACCAGCCAGGCGGCGGCGCTGGCAAGGCGGTCGGCCGCGGCGAAGCGGCGCCAGAGCTCGGCCGGCGTCGCCGCAGCGCCGTCGGCCAGCAAGGCCGCCACGAGCGCGGAGACGCGCTCGCAGGTCGCCGCGGTATGACGGAACGGACCGTAGCCGCGGCTCCAGCCGGCGAAGTCCTCGGGCAGGTCCGGATCGGTGGCGGCCGTCATGCGTCATCTCCGCCGGCGGTTTCGGCCGGATCGCGCAGCGCGCGCGCGAGCGCGTCGGCGAACAGCGGCGCCAGGCCGATGCCGTTGCTCGGATGCGCGACCGAGTCGGTCGACACGATCCGGCCCACCTGCGGTTGCAGCGCCGCGTAGGCGTCTTCGGCGAACAGCCCGTGTACGACGACGCAGTCGGGCCGCGCCAGCCCCTGGCGCCGCAGTTGCTGCGCGACGGCGATCAGGGTGCGGCCCGAGGACGCGATGTCGTCGACGAGCACGGGCTGGCGCCCGCGCCACGGCGACAGGTCGGGCAGGGCCACCTCGACCTCGCGGTCGCCGTGGCGCTGCTTGCGCGCGACCACGCAGGGGGCGCCGGCGGCTGCGGCGATCGCGCCGGCCCACTGCGCGCTTTCCTCGTCCGGGCCGATGACCAGCGGCGCATCGACCTGCTCGGCGATCCAGCGCGCGAGCAGCGGCGCCGCATGCAGGGTCGTGGTCGCTGCGTTGTAGACCCGCGCCAGCGCCGGATAGCGGTGCAGGTGCGGATCGGCCGTCAGTACGCGGTCGACGCAGCTCGACAGCAGCCGCGCGAAGGTGCGTGAACTCACCGCCTCGCCGGGCCGGAAACGCGTGTCCTGGCGCAGGTAGGCCAGGTACGGCGCGACCAGGGTGACCTCGCTCGCGCCGAGCTCGCGCGCCGCATCGGCGGCGAAGGCCAGCGGCAGGAACTGCGGGTCGGGCCGGGCCAGGCTGCAGACCAGGTCCACCGGCTGGCCGCGGACTTCCCCGGGCAGGCGCAGATAGCTCTCGCCGTCGGGAAAGCGGCGCGTTTCCGGCACGATCAGCGTCCAGCCGCCGGCCTGGGCCAGGCGGGTGGCGAAGGCTTCGTTGCCCGGCAGCGGAAGGATCAGGCGCACGCGGGTCTCCGGCGGTGCGCGGCGGCGAAATACGCGGCGAGGGAAGCAACGGCTGGATCGGTCGGCGGCATGCTCAGGCCATCAGGCTCAGGGTCTTGCGGAAACGGTGCAGCGACAGCGCGAACAGCGCCGAGCCTATCGCGATCAGGGCGAGGAACGGACGCCAGACCACATCCAGCCCGGCGCCGCGGTAGAGGATGGCCTGGCCGAGTTCGACGAAATGGGTGGTCGGCGCGAGCAGCATGAGGTCCTGCACCAGCTGCGGCATGCTCTCGCGCGGCGTCATGCCGCCGGACAGCAGCTCCAGCGGAATCAGCACGAGGATCAGCAGCAGGCCGAACTGCGGCATGCTGCGCGCGAGCGTGGCGAGGTAGATGCCCATCGACGTGGTCGCGAACAGGTGCAGCGCCGCGCCGGCGAGGAACAGCGCGACCGAGCCTTCGACCGGGACCTGCAGCAGGCCGCGCACGACCAGGGTCAGCGACAGCGCCGCCGCGACCAGCACGACCAGGCCCATGGCCCAGACCTTGGCCAGCATGATTTCCGCCGGCGTCACCGGCATCACGAGCAGGTGCTCGACGGTACCGTGCTCGCGCTCGCGGATCAGCGCAGCGCCGGTCAGGATGATCGACAGCATGGTCACGCTGTTGATGATCTCCATGAGGCTGCCGAACCAGGTCTTGTCGAGCTGCGGATTGAAGCGCGCGCGCAGGGCGAGTTCCACCGGCATCGCCGCCGCGCCGCGCTCGCGGCGCACGAATTCGCCGATCTCGCCCTGCACGATCTGCTGCACGTAGAGGTTGCCGGTGAAGGCCTGGCTCATGCGGGTGGCGTCGATGTTGAGCTGCAGCTCGGCGGCGCGGCCGGCCAGCACGTCGCGCTGGAAATCCGGCGGGATGTCCAGCACGAAGGTATAGCGGCCCGCGTCCATGCCGGCGTCCATCTCCGGCAGCGAGATCAGCGCCGGGGCGGTGAACTGCGGCGGATAGAACGCCGCGGCGATGCGCTGCGACAGCGGCGAACCGTCCTCGTCGACGATCGCGATCGGCGCGTTGTGCAGCGATTCGGGCATGGCCGTCGCCGCGGTATAGACCGACACGGTGAACACGTAGACGATCAGCGCCAGCATCATCGGGTCGCGCCACAGGCTCCACAGTTCCTTGACGCCGAGGCGATAGGTGTTGGCGAGATGGCGCATCTCAGCGTTCCTGCTTCTTCAGCAGCGCCAGCGCCGTACCGAGCACGACCGGGATGGCCAGCAGCAGCGGCCACAGCGCGCCGTGCAGATCGGTCAGGCCCAGTCCCTTGCTGAACACGCCGCGGCTGATCACGAACATGTGGCTGGCCGGATAGACCGTGCCGATCAGGCGGCCGGCGCCTTCGAGCGAGGACACCGGGTCGATCAGGCCGGAGAACTGCACTGCGGGAATCAGGGTGCCGATCAGGGTGAAGAACATGGCCGCGATCTGGCTGCGGGTCAGCGCCGAGGCGACCAGCCCCATGCCGGTGGCGACCACGCTGAACAGCGCCGCGGCGAGCAGCAGTGCGGCGAAGCTGCCGCGGATCGGCACGCCGAACACGGTTACGGCGAACAGGCACATGAGCAGGAAGTTGATCAGCGCCAGGCCGACATACGGCAGCTGCTTGCCGAGCAGGAATTCGGCCCGCGTGACCGGTGTGACGTAGAGGTTGATGATCGAGCCCATTTCCTTTTCGCGCACCACGCCCAGCGCGGTCAGCATGGCCGGCAGCATCAGCAGCAGCAGCGGCACGACGGCCGGCACCATCGCCGGCAGGCTGCGCACGTCGGGGTTGTAGCGGTAGCGGTGCTGCAGGCTCACGCCGGCCGTGAGGTCCACGCCGAGGCGCTGGCGCGCCTGATCGACGAGCCACTGCTGATGCACGCCCTGCACGTAGCCCTGCACGGTCTCTGCCCGCGTCGGCATGGCGCCGTCGATCCAGGCGCCGATCTGCACCGCATGGCCGCGCATCAAGTCGCGGCCGAAGCCCGGCGGAATCTCCACGGCCAGCGACAGCTCGCCGCTGCGCAGGCGCCGGTCGAGCTCGGCGTAGTCGGCGATCGGCGCCTGTTCGACGAAATAGCGCGAGCCGGCCAGGTTCAGCGCATAGTCCTGACTCAGGCTGCTGGCGTCGCGATCGAGCACCGCGTAGCGCAGGTTCTCCACATCCAGGCTGATGCCGAAACCGATCACGAACATCAGCAGCAGCGAGCCGGCCAGGGCCAGGGTCGCGCGCACCGGATCGCGGCGCAGCTCCAGCACTTCGCGCCACAGATAGCTGTACATTCGGCGCGGACTGAAGCCGGCGCGGGCCGGCGCCGCCGCCGCGCCGGCAGGCGGCGCCGTCGCGGCCGGCGTCGCCTCGGCGCTGCCGCCGCCGGCCTCGACGAGACAGTCGATGAAGGCCCGCTCCAGGGTCGCCGCGCCGCGCTTGCGCCGCAGCGCCTCGGGCGTGTCGCTGTCGAGTACCTTGCCCGCATGCATCAGCGAGATGCGGTCGCAGCGCTCGGCCTCGTTCATGAAATGCGTGGACAGGAAAATCGTGACGCGGTCGCGCCGCGACAGCTCCACGAGCAGGCGCCAGAAGTTGTCGCGCGCGACCGGATCGACGCCGGAGGTGGGCTCGTCGAGGATCAGCAGCTCCGGCCGGTGCACCATGGCCACGGCCAGCGACAGGCGCTGGCGCATGCCCAGCGGCAGCCGCTCGGGCAGATTGTCGAGCTCCTCGACGAGGCCGAAGCGCGCGGCCATGTCCTGCACGCGACCGGCCACTTCCGCTTCCGGCACATGGAACAGCCGCGCATGCAGCACGAGGTTCTGGCGCACCGTAAGTTCGCCGTAGAGCGAGAACGCCTGTGACATGTAGCCGACGCGGCGGCGCGTGGCGACGTCGTCGGCCCGCACCGGCTGACCGAACAGCCAGGCCTTGCCCTCGCTGGCCGGCAGCAGGCCGGTCAGCAGCTTCATCGTCGTGGTCTTGCCGCAGCCGTTGGAGCCGAGAAAGCCGAAGATCTCGCCGCGGCGGATGCGGAAGCTGACGTGGTCGACCGCGGTGAACGCGCCGAAGCGCATGGTCAGATCCTGCGCCTCGATCGCCGGTTCGCCGTCGTGCGTCTGCAGCGGCGGAATCGTCAGCGGCGCATGGTCGCGGCGCTCGTCCTCCGGCAACAGGGCGATGAACGCCGCCTCCAGGCTGGCGCTGCCGCTGCGTTCGAGCAGCTGCGCCGGCGTGCCGGTCGCGAGCACGCGGCCCGCGTCCATGGCGACGAGCCAGTCGAAGCGCTGGGCCTCGTCCATGTAGGCCGTCGCGACGATCACGCTCATGCCGCGGCGTTCGCCGCGGATACGCGCGATCAGTTCCCAGAACTGCGCGCGGGCCAGCGGGTCGACGCCGGTCGTCGGTTCGTCGAGGATCAGCAGGTCCGGATCGTGGATCAGCGCGCAGCACAGGCCGAGCTTCTGCTTCATGCCGCCGGACAGCTTGCCGGCCGGGCGCGACAGGAACGGCTGCAGGCCGGTGCTGCGGGTCAGTGCGTCGATGCGCCGGCGCCGCTCGGCCGCGGCATGGCCGAACAGACGCGCGAAGAACTGCAGGTTTTCCTCGACCGACAGGGTCGGGTAGAGATTGCGGCCGAGGCCCTGCGGCATGTACGCAATGCGCGGACAGACCTGCTCGCGGTGGCGGCGTACGGCCATGTCGCCGCCGAGCACCTGCACGCGCCCCTGCTGCACCGCGCGTGCGCCGGCCAGCAGCGCGAGCAGGCTGGATTTGCCGACGCCGTCGGGTCCGATCAGGCCGACCATGCGGCCGGCCGGGATCTCCAGGTCGATGCCGTCCAGCGCGGCGATCCTGGCATAGTCCAGGCGCACGGCGGCGAGCGTGGCGACCGGCGGTGCGGCGACGGCCATGGATCAGCGCCCGGCGGCCGGGGCGGGCAGGCGCACGGCCAGCGTGTCGGGCCAGGGCCGGGTGGCGTCCAGGCGTATCCAGGCCATGCCGGGCACGCCGGTCTTGACTTGCGCGAGATGCTCGCGCAGCAGCTCCGGCGCGATCTGCGCGCGCACGCGGAACATCAGCTTCTGCCGCTCGCTCGCGGTTTCGACGCTCTTGGGCGTGAACTGCGCCGTGCTTGCGACGAACGACACCTTGGCCGGGATCACGTACTGCGGCGCCGCATCGAGCACGATGCGCACCTCGCTGCCCAGCGCGACCTTGCCGGCCGTGGCCTCGGGCAGGAAGAAAGTCATGTAGACGTCGGACAGGTCGACCAGGTTGAGCACGCGGCCGCCGCCGCCGAGCACTTCGCCGGGCTGGGCCACGCGGAACTGCACCCGGCCGTCGCGCGGAGCGCGCAGGCTCGCGTCGCTGATGTCGGCGTCGATGCGCGCCACCGTGGCGGCGGCGGCTTCGATGCTGGAGCGCGCACCGATCAGCTGTGCCTTGGCCGCGTCGACGGCCGCCCGCGCGGCGGCCGTCTGCGCCGTGGCGGCGGCCAGCGCGGCCTCGGCGCCGTGTACGCGGGCACGATCGTCGTCGAGCTCCTGCTGCGAGGCGGCGCCTTCGTGCGCAAGGCTTTCCGAACGGGCGAAGCGGCGCCGCGCGGCATCGAGTTCGGCGCGGCGCAGCTGCACCTGGGCCTCGGCGGCCAGCGCCTCGGCCTGGCGCAGAGCGACCTGGGCTTCGGCAGCGCCGGCGGCGTTCTGCGCCTGGCGCTGGCCGGCGCGGGCCTCGGTACTCTGTGCCTGGAGCACGTCGATCTGCATCCGTGCGAGCACCTGACCGGCCGTCACGAAGTCGCCTTCGGCAGCGAGAATTTCGGCGACGCGGCCCGGGTATTTGGTCGCCACGTCGATATCGGTCGCCTCGATGCGGCCGTTGCTGCCGACGAAGCCGGGGCCGGGGCCGGTTTCGCCGTAGCGCAGCCAGGCATAGCCGGCCGCGCCGGCCAGGAGCACGCCGGCGGCAAGCAGCAGCGGCTTGTTGCGAAGTAGGGTCGGGTTCATCGCGACTGCCGTGGGGAAGTGTCGGAAACGTCGGAGCCGCCGCCGAGGGCGGCGTACAGCGCGACCTGGCTCGCGGCCAGCGCGCGGCGCGCGCTGACGAGCTGCTGCTGCGCGCCGAGCAGGTCGCGCTGCGCGTCGAGGACCTCGAGATAGGCCGCCGCGCCCGCGTCGTAGCGCAGCGTGGCCAGCCGCGCACGTTCTTCCAGCACGGCCACGCCGCGCTCGGCGATCGCGAGCTGGCGCGTCAGCCAGTCGCGCGCCGACAGCGCGTCGGCGACTTCGCGGAACGCGTTCTGCACGGTCTTCTCGTAGGCGGCGACGGCTTCGACCTCGCGCGCGGCGTTCAGGTCCAGATTGGCGCGGCGGCGGCCCGCGTCGAAGATAGGCAGGCTCAGCGAGGGACGGAACAGCCAGACGCCGGTGCCGCTGTCGAACAGGCCGCCGAGCTCCTCGCTGCCGCTGCCGAGCAGGCCGGTCAGGGTGACGCGCGGGAAGAACGCGGCGCGTGCGGCCGCGACGTCCGCCTGTGCCGCGCGCAGCTGATGCTCGGCAGCCATGATGTCCGGGCGAGCCGACAGCAGGGACGAGGGCAGTTCCGGCTGCAGCGGCGCGAGCGTCGCCGCGGCGGCCGGTAGCGGCGTGGGCGGCGGGTCGTTCGTACCCAGCAACTGCTGCAGTGCATGGGCCTGGGCCGCGCGAGTCTGCTGCAGCTGCGCGCCCAGCGCCTGGGCCTGGATCAGCAGGGTTTCGACCTGGGTCAGTTGCAGACGCGAGGCCGAACCGACCTCGACGCGGCGTGCGACGATGCGCAGCGAGGCTTCGCGGCTGGCGATGGTCTGCGCGGTCAATGCGATGCGCTCGTCGCTTTCGCGCAGCGCGAGGCAGGCCGCGGCGACCTGCGCCACGAGTGCGACGCGGACCGCGTGCCGGGCGGCGTCGCCGGCGAGATAGTTCTCCAGCGCGGCCTGCTTCAGGTCGCGCACGCGGCCCCACAGATCGAGCTCCCAGCTGCTCGCGCCGAGGGTCACGCTGTAGTTCTGCAGCACCCGGCCGCCGGCCAGCGGCTGCAGCGCCTCAGGCAGCCCCAGGCGGGTGGCGTCGAGGCCGCCGGCGAGCAGCGGCGTCTGTTCCGCGCGCCGGATCTGCGCGGCTGCCTGGGCCTGCTGCACGCGTGCGGCGGCGATGCGCAGGTCGGCGTTGTGTGCCAGCGCGGTGCGGATCAGCGCCTGCATCGTCGGGTCGGTGAAATAGTCGGGCCAGGCGGGTAGCGGCCGGCTTGCTTCGCTCCGCACGGTCGTGTCGGCAGGCCAGGCGGCCGGCGGCGGCGCCGGCGGATCGGTGCGCGGCAGGGCCGGTACGCAGCCGGCCAGCACGGCCGTCAGCACGGCGGCGAGCACGGCGGTGCGCCGGATGGGCTGCGGCGGAAGGGAGCCTGCGGCAATGGTCCTGGCCTGCGGCTGCGTCATCGTCCCGTAACCCCGCAATCCTGTTGCGGCGCAGTATGGGCGGCTCGGTCGGGGCGGCTTCTTGATTCAGATCAACTAACGACCGGTGGGTCGTTAGCAGACTGTGGACCGCGCGCCAGGTCGCGTCGCCGCGGGGAAGGCATGAACGATACGGTGGTCCGCAAGCGGGTCAGGCTCGCGCCCGCGCAGCGCTGCGAGCTGATCCTCGATGCGGCGCTGACGGAGTTTTCCGCGCACGGCTATGCGGCCGCGCGCATCGAAGACATCGCGCGCCGCGCCGGCCTGTCCAAGGCCGGCGTCTATGCGCACTATGCGAGCAAGGACGCGATCTTCGAAGCGCTGTTCAACAGGCTGCTGAGCTCCCCGGCGGCCGAGCCGTCCGGCGAACTGCGCGATCAGGCCGATCTGGAGGCTGCGGTCGAGCGTTTCCTCGACCGCGTCTACGCGCGCCTGGGCGACCCGGCGCTCGCCGCCATCTTCCGCCTGCTGATCAGCGAGGGCAGCCGCATGCCCGAATTCATGCGCGCCTGGCGCAGCGGCGTGCTCTGGCCCCACCTGCACGCGCACGAACCGCTGCTGGCGCGGCTGCAGGCCGGCCGCATCGGCGAGTCCATCGAACTGGCCTACTCGCCGATGCTGCACGCGCTGATGCGGCACCTCGTGTTCGGCGACGGCCTGGACGAGATCGCGACGGCGCCGATCCGCCGCGCCCACCGCCGTCTGCTGCTCGCGCTGCTCGGCGATGCCGTGCGCTAAGCCAGTTGCTCGCGCAGGAACGTGATGCTGCGGCTCCAGGCCAGCTTCGCCGCAGCTTCGTCGTAGCGCGGCGTCGTGTCGTTGTTGAAGCCGTGCTGGGTGCCCGGATAGGTATGGGCCACATAGCGCTTGCCGCCGGCCTTCAGGGCGGCCTCGTACGGCGGCCAGGTGGCATTGACGCGCTCGTCCTTGTCGGCGAAATGCAGCAGCAGCGGCGCGTGGATCGCCGGCACGTCGTCGAGGTTCGGCGCCGGGCCGTAGAACGGCACGGCGGCGGCGAGCTCGGGCAGCTTCGTCGCGAGCACGTTGCTCATGCCGCCGCCGTAGCAGAAGCCGATCACGCCGAGCTTGCCGTTGCCCTGCGGCAGCACCTTCAGCGCGCCCGCCGCGGCGATGAAATCCGCACGCGTCCTGGTCTGGTCGAGCCTGCCGAACAGCTCGCGCGCCTTGTCCTCGTCGCCGGGATAGCCACCGAGCGGCGCGAGCGCATCCGGCGCGAACGCGACGAAACCCTCGAGCGCGAGGCGCCGCGCGATGTCCTGGATATGCGGATTGAGTCCGCGATTCTCGTGTACGACGAGCACGAGCGGCGACTTGCCC
Source organism: Lysobacteraceae bacterium SCN 69-320 (assembly GCA_001725155.1). Taxonomy (GTDB): domain Bacteria; phylum Pseudomonadota; class Gammaproteobacteria; order Xanthomonadales; family Rhodanobacteraceae; genus Tahibacter. Next base: position 25,999 of record MEFP01000012.1, read on the forward strand.
TTGGCCTTGACCGGCTCGACCAGATAGCCCGTGACCGTGCCGTTGCCTTCGGGCGAGGGAAAGGTCGGGCGCGAGGTCTTCAGGCGCGCATCGTCGGCGGCGATCTGCTGCGCGGCGGCGAATCGCGGATTCAGCTGCTGCAGGATCAGTTCGGCGGCGAGCGCGCCGCCGGCGTACCGGGCGACCTTCGCCAGGAAGCCGCGCCGGCTCAGTGCGCCATGCACGTAGGCATCGAAATCCACGAGAACTTGCGGGTCGAAATCGGCGCTGGTCTTGCGGGTCATGGGGCGCTCCGGCAGCGGACAGGGATGCCGAGCATGCGATCTGCGCCGGAGCCATGCAATGTGCTGCGGGCCGCCGCGGGCGCGGCAGCGGCGGACACCGGGCAGGGCGTGCTGCCGCGTCTCGTCGCGAGCGCGGCTTTATTTTGAAATTTTCTTGAAATATTCAAATTAGGCGGTGCCGCGGCGGCGGTCGGCGGTTGCCGAAGCGGCTCCCTCTGCCGCGGCGGGAAGAGGGAGCGTTGGATCAGAACCAGGCGTCGCGCATGTCGTAGGCGCTGCGGTCGGTGGCGCCGATCAGGCGCGCGGCGAGCTCGACCTGCGGCAGCTCGGTCGCGAAGAACGCGCGGCAGGACTGCAGTTTGCCGGCGTAGAAATCCGCCTCGGCCGTGCCGGCGGCCAGCGCGCGCTGTGCGGCCGCGGCCATGCGCAGCCAGCCCCAGGCGACGGCGACATGGCCGAGCAGGTGCAGGTAATGGCCCGCATTGGCGAGCACGGCGCGGACTTCGCCGGCGGCCATCTGCCGGCCCGCGGCCTGGGTGACCGTGCCGACGAGACCGGCCGCTCGCTGCAGGTCGGCGGCGAACGGAGCCAGGGTCGCATCATCGGCGACCTGCGCGCAGGTCTGCGCGATGCGTTGGAGCAGCAGGCGCAGGGCGGCGCCGTCGCGCATCAGCGCCTTGCGTCCGAGCAGGTCCAGGGCCTGGATGCCGTTGGTGCCTTCGTGGATCGGATTGATGCGGTTGTCGCGCCAGCACTGCTCGACCGGATAGTCGCGCGTATAGCCGTAGCCGCCGAACACCTGGATCGCCAGATCATTCGCGCGCAGCGCGTAGTCGGAGTTCCAGGCCTTGACGATCGGCGTCAGCAGTTCCAGCAGCAGGTGGCTGTGCTCGCGCACCTGTTCGTCCGCATCGTGCTGGCGGTCGACCAGCAGCGCCGCGTCGAACGCAAGCATCTGGCCGCCTTCGACGTAGCACTTCTGCAACAGCAGCATGCGGCGCACGTCGGCGTGCTCGATCAGCGCGACGGCCGGGGAGGCGGCGTCCTTCTGGTCCGGATGGCGGCCCTGGTGCCGCTCCCGCGCATAGGCCAGCGCGTACTGGTAGCTCGCCGCGGCCTGCTGGATCGCGCTGAGGCCCACGCCGATGCGTTCCTCGTTCATCATGTGGAACATCTGGGCCAGGCCGTTATTCGGCGCGCCGACCAGATAGCCGACGCAGTCGCCCTGTTCGCCGAATTTCAGGAAGGTGTTGACGCTCGCGCGCTGGCCCATCTTGTGATTGAGGCCGGCCAGGCGCACGTCGTTGCGCGCGCCGCGGCGACCGTCGGCGTCCACGCGCCAGCGCGGCACGATGAACAGGCTGATGCCGCGCACACCGGCCGGCGCGCCGTGGATGCGCGCCAGCACGAGATGGACGATGTTCTCGCCGAGCTCATGGTCGCCGGCGGAAATCCACATCTTCGCCCCGGAAATGCGGTAGCTGCCGTCGGCCTGCGGCGTGGCGGTGGTCCTCAGATCGGCCAGCGACGAGCCGGCCTGGGGCTCGGACAGGCACATCGTGCCGAAATAGCGGCCCTCGAGTATCGGCTGCATGTACAGGCGCTTCTGCTCGTCCGTCGCATAGACGTCCAGCAGATTGGCCGCCGCGCGCGCCAAGGTCGGGTAGGCGATCGTGCCGGCATTCGCGCTGCAGAACAGCGCGTCGCAGGCCGCGCCGACGACGAACGGCATCTGCATGCCGCCGCGGTCGTAGTCGGCCAGCACCGCCGGGAAGCCGGCCGCGCAGAACGCGGCGACGGCTTCGCCGATCTCGGGAATCAGCTCGACCTGGCCGTCGACGAGCCGCGGCTCCTGCAGGTCGGCCTTGCGGTTGTGCGGCAGGAATTTGTCCAGCGCGATCTGCTGGGCCAGGTCGATCGCTGCGGCGAAGGTCTCGCGGCCGTGTTCGGCGAAGCGCGCGTAGCGGCAGAGATCCTCGACGTCCAGTACCTCGTGCAGCAGGAAATCCAGATGGCGGCGATCAATCAGCTGGCGCGGATCCATGGGCGCTCCATGACGTAAAGGAAGCCCTACTGTAGCGAGTCGGATCGCCGGCTGCCTTGTTCCATCTGGTGAAACGCGATCCGTGGGGTGTGGCGAGCGGTCAGGCGAACCGCAACGTCGAGGCCCATGGCACAGGCGCACCGTCCGCGACCGATGCTTTTACGACACTGCCTGGAAATAATTCTTCCGCATGAAAAATTTCCACGAATACCGCGCCGGTATTTCGAGCGTTCGCTTTGCGGGAATTACTCGACGTTGCGGTTCGCTGCGTTCACCACAACCTACGTGATTACCCCGAGCAGGACCTCGGCGACATCGGCGGCGAAGACGTGAACGTCGCCGTCGACGGCGAGAGTCACGCGGTCTTCGTCGTCGCCGGCGGCGTCGGCCGTTCGCGTCGCATGCGGCAGGCCGCGGGCGATCAGCGCCCGGGCGCAGCCGGCCCAGTCGCCCTCTTCCGGCGGCTCGTTGCACGAGGCCCAGGACAAGGTGCCGATCACGTCGCTGCCGTAGCCGTGACGCTCGCGCCAGTGCGCGCCGTGGGCGAGCAGGAATGCCGTCATCGGGGCGTTGCCGCGGAACACGCTCCAGTTCAGCGCCGAGCCGGCGAACGGTTCGTCGCCGCCGCGCACGGCGACGGGCCAGCCGAGCCTGACCATCAGGCGCACGCCGGCTTCCGCCCCGTTCATTGCGAGCTCGGGCAGCTGGCGCTGTTGCGCCGGGCTCAAGGTCGCGACGAGATCCGGCTGCGCGGCGAGCCGCCGCGATGCTTCGGCCTCGTCGCCGCGCGCGCAGGCGGCGACGAAGGCGTCGGCGGCGCTCAGCGTCTCCGCCGCGCCGGCGGCTTCGAGCAGTGCGGCAACCTCGTCGAGTCCTGCGGCGCAGGCGGCCGCATACGCGCTGCGGCCGTCGGCGTCGCGCGCATGCGCATCGGCACCGGCCGCGAGCAGCATCTGCGCGAAGATCGGTGCACGGCGCAGGCGTATGGCCGTGAACAGCGGAGAGATGCCCTGGGCCGTCGTTTCGTTCGGATCGGCGCCGGCGGCGAGCAGCAGCGCCAGGCTGGCGAGATGATCCTGGGCGATCGCATTGGCCGGCGCATTGGTGGCAGCCGTATGCGCGCCGGCGTCGAGCAGCGCGCGCAGGATGTCGACCTGACCGATCGCGTGGTACAGCGACTCGCCGTCGTCGGGATTCGCGCCGGCGTCCAGCAGCAGGCGGGTCAGCACGAGGTCGTGGGCCAGCCCGGCTGCGCCGTACAGCGCGCTGAGGCGTTCCTCGCCGGGCTGTTGCAGCGAATGCGGCGGCCAGCGATTGCCGATGGACTGGTCCGGATCGGCGCCGGCCTGCAGCAGCAGACGCGCGCTGTCGCGCAGTGCCGGCGCATGAGCCGGTTCGCGCAGCAGCGCCGAATGCGTCACCGCGACGAGCGGCGGCAGTTGCAATGGACCGGCGGGCCGGTGGACCCAGGACGGGTCGGCGGCGATCGCCGCGCGGATGGCGGCGACATCGCCGATCGCACAGGCGGCCAGCGCATCCCCGCCGGCCAGTGACGGTTGTTCGGCGAGCAGCCGTGCGGCCAGCCGCGGCCGCGCGGCGAAGGTCGTGCCGGTCACGTCGCCCGGATAGACCAGATACAGCCAGTTCAGGCGGCGCGCCTGCAGATCCTGTGCGGCGCGGCGCTGCCAGCCGACGTAATCGCGCAGTTCCTGCCAGCTCGCAAAGCCGTAGCTGCGCGCGATGCAGGACTGTGCGTCGTGCAGACGCAGGTCCAGCGCGCGCAGTTGCGCGTCGCTGCAGCCGCGCGCCGCCGGCAGGTCGGCACGGAGCCGCGCGAACGCGGCCGCATCATTGCGGCGATAGTCCTGCAACAGGGATTTGGCCTGCTTGCGCAGGTGCTCGGGATCGGCCCGGTCGGGCAGGGAATTCATGCGTCACCTCCGTGCATCAAGGCCGACGGTCCGCAACACCGGCTGCACAAAGGCGGGTGGACAGCGCATGCGTACAAGTGGGTTGCACCCTTCCCGCGGACCGGAGGCGACTTGCTTCGCCGGCGCCGATGGTAGCCGACATCCGCGCGGGGTGTATGCGGGCGGCGCGGCTCAGTGCGTCGCGCGCAGGGTCGTGCGCCGTTCGCTCCAGCCGCCGCCGCGCGCCGGCAGGCGTTCGGCGATCTCCACGGCGCGTTCCCCGATATGTGCGACCTGGCCCCAGTTCAGTGCGACGTAGTCGCCTTCGACGACGCGCCGCTGTTCGCCGTTGCCGCTGCGCAGTACTGCATAGCGCTGTCCGGCGCTGGAGCCGGTGCGCAGCAGCGTCAGCGTCGCGGCGTCGCCGAGCAGGCGCAGGGCCGAGGCGATGCGGCACGCGTCGCTGCGGCGCGCCGCGTCGGCGAACGCGATGGTCACGCTGGCCTCGCTCTGGGTGTGGCCCAGGCCGGTCCAGGTGATCGCGATGCGGCCGGCGCCATCGGCGCGCGCCTCGTTGACGATGAAGGCCGGCGCGCCGCCGAGCAGGCGACTGACCATGCCGGTTTCGGGTTCGGCCGGCGCGCGCGTCAGGCCATAGTCGACGAGCACATCCAGGCCTTCGGCGCGGTAGCGGTAGCCGCCGGCGTCGGCACGGCTGTCTTCCGTGCGATAGGCGTCGCGCGGCAGGGCCAGCCGGACCACGGCCGTGTCCACGCGCTGCCAGTTCGACGGCGCCGTCTGCGTGAAACTGCATTGCTGCGCGGCGACACCGAGCGGCGCAAGGCCGGACAGAGCGAACAGGAAACGGACTGCACTGGCTGCCGATAAGCGGATCACCGCAACTCCCCAGGAGACAGGACTGCCCGGCGGCGCCGGGCGGCTTCGTGCCGCGCCTATGCTATGCGATGGCCGCGACGGTTTCGCGCGCGGTTCGCGGCTGTCGCGCGGTTGCCGTTCAGCTCGCCGCTGCCGGCGCCGATCCGGCACTGGCCGATGGCGGCGCCGTTTCGCCGCGAACGACGTGTGCGTGACGCCGACCTCGAACGGCGGCCGCATCCTCGATTTCCTCGACGTCGACGATCATGCGAACGATGCCTATATCGCCTGCATCGGCCCGGGCCCGCGCCTGACCTGTGACTGGCGCATCGAGCGCGCGCAGGACTGTGCCGGAACCGATCGCGGCGCGGCCTGCGCATTCCCGCGCGGTCGCGGCCGTGCGGCCGATGCGGCAGCGCGTCGGCGTGGCGATCATGCCGGCACCGACGAGGGCTTCTTGAATTCGTTCAGCTATCCGGGCCAGGGGGCTGCATGACGAACTCGCGCTGTTCGTGCAGGAAGGACTGACGCCGGCGCCGGCACTGGTCGCGGCGACGCGCGGCGCTGCCAGCGGCGAACCCGCCGCGGCGCGGCATCGCGCCTGCGGCGCGCTGGCGCATTTTTTCGAATGAAAAACTTTTCCGGAAAATCCTGCAGACGCCGATACGGCGGTCACTGCCTAGAACCGCCCGCGCGTGCGTTCGAACACGGTGTTGCGCAGCGCGACGAGGCGCGGGCCGATGTCCTGCAGCAGCCGCTCGCGCGTCATCGTCGCGATCCGGCCGCTGCAGTTGAACACGAGCACGCGGCTGCGGTCGGCGCAGATCAGCGGCACGCCGACGGCGAACACCTCGGGATTCCAGTCGCCGAGCGAAAAGCAGAAGCCGTAGTGCGCGTAGTCCTCGCGTGCCTGCAGGATGCCGGCGCGGATGCGTGGCCAGGCATCGGCTTCGCAGTCGCGCTGCAGTTCGGCCAGGCGCGCCTCGAATACCTCGGCCGGGCGTGCGGCCAGGTCGGCGCGGCCCAGCGCGGTGGAACCGTGCGGCACGCGTGCGCCGGGTTCGAGCTTGAGCTGGAACGTCGGATCGCCCTGACAGATGTCGAGCAGCACCATGCGCAGGCCGTCGGCCGCGCCGAGCATGACCGCGGCCTGCGCCGCGTCGGCCAGCTCGCGCATCAGCGGCCGCGCGATGCTCAGCACGTCGTTGTTCTTCATGAACGCGTGGCCGAGACCGAGCACGGCCGTGCCGAGACAGTATTTTTCCCGCTCGGGCGAGTAGCTCAGATAGCCCAGCGCCGACAGGGTGAAGGTGAAGCGCGACACGGTCGGCTTGGGCAGGCCCGTGCGCCGGGCGATGTCCTGGTTGCCGAGGTAATGCACGCCGTGCTCGAAACAGCGCAGCACCGAGAACGCGCGCGCGACGGCGCTGACGAACTGCGGATGCTCGGCACTGACGCCGCGGCTGAACAGGTCGGCTTCGCGTCTCGGGTTGCCCATGCTCAGGCCGCCGCGCGCGCGGCATGACGCGCGAGTTCGAGCTTGGCGATCGTGGCGCGATGCACTTCGTCGGGGCCGTCGGCCAGGCGCAGCGAGCGTGCGCCGGCGTAGGCCGCGGCCAGCGGGAAGTCGCCGCTGACGCCGGCCGCGCCGTGGGCCTGTATGGCCCAGTCGATGATCTGCACGGCCATGTTCGGCGCAACGACCTTGATCATCGCGATCTCGGCGCGCGCGGCCTTGTTGCCGACCTTGTCCATCGCATCGGCGGCCTTCAGGGTCAGCAGGCGCGCCTGCTCGATCAGGCAGCGCGCTTCGGCGATGCGTTCGTGCCAGATCGAATACTCGGCCAGCGGCCGGCCGAACGCGACGCGCGTGCTGACGCGGCGGCACAGCAGTTCGAGTGCGACCTCGGCCAGGCCGATGCTGCGCATGCAGTGGTGGATGCGGCCCGGACCGAGGCGGCCCTGGGCGATCTCGAAGCCGCGGCCTGCACCGAGGATGATGTTCGCCGCCGGCACGCGTACGTCGACGAGCTCGATGTCCATGTGGCCGTGCGGCGCGTCGTCGTAGCCGAACACCGTCACCGGCCGGCGCACCTGTACGCCCGGCGTGCCGGCCGGCACGAGCAGCATCGACTGCTGCCGATGGCTCGGCGCCGTCGTGTCGGTCTTGCCCATGACGATATAGACCGCGCAGCGCGGATCGCCGGCGCCCGAGGAAAACCATTTGCGCCCGTTGACGACGCAGTCCTCGCCGTCGCGGCGGATCGAGCATTCGATGTTGGTCGCGTCCGACGAGGCCACGTCGGGTTCGGTCATCAGAAAAGCAGAACGGATCTCGCCGGCCAGCAGCGGCTCCAGCCAGCGTCGCTGCTGTTCGGGGCTGCCGTAGCGTTCAAGCACTTCCATGTTGCCGGTGTCCGGCGCCGAGCAGTTGAACACCTCGGCCGACCAGGGCACGCGGCCCATGATTTCGCAGAGCGGCGCGTACTCGAGATTGCTGAGTCCCTGCGGTGCGCGCTCCGAGCGCGGCAGGAACAGGTTCCACCAGCCAGCCTCGCGCGCCTTGCGCTTGAGCGATTCGACGATCGCGCTGGGCTGCCAGGGATCGCCCGCCGCGCGCTGCGCGCGCGCCTCGGCCGCATGCGCGGCTTCGTTGGGATAAATGTACAAGTCAAAAAAATCGGTCAGCTCGCGGCGCAGGGTTTCGACGCGGGGGCTGTAGCTGAAGTCCATGAGGTCGGGCCTTGCGGTCGCGGGAATGGCGCCAAAGTTTCGTGATGCGAAAATCGAAACCGGGGCCGGCATACATCCTAGGCGGTGGCGAAGCCGGCTCGCAAGCCGGCGATACTCATGAATTCCATCGTGCTGCAGCACGATACAGCGGATTGCCGCGATGCCCGGTGCTGGGTATCGTCGCTGCAGATTTCGGAAATAAATTTCATTAAACGAAACTTTGAGTCGCGGCAACGATGCGTTCGCGCCGCCGGAGAATCCGTATGAACGATGTCGTCGGGAAGGGCAGTGTGGCCGTGATCACCGGTGCGGGTTCGGGCTTCGGCCGCGAGTTCGCATTGCTCGGCGCGCGTCGCGGCCTGCGCCTCGTGCTGGCCGACGTGCAGGCCGACGCGTTGCAGTCGACACTGGCCGAAGTCACCGCGCTCGGCGCCGAGGCGATCGCCCGGGCCGTCGACGTGGCCGACGCGGCCCAGGTCGATGCCCTGGCCGCGGCGACCCGGCTGCGCTTCGGCCGTGTGCATGCGCTGTTCAACAACGCCGGCGTCGGCAGCGCCGGCCTGGTCTGGGAAAACAGCCTGCGCGACTGGCAGTGGACCCTGGGCGTCAACCTCATGGGTGTGATCCACGGTCTGCGCGCGTTCGTGCCGGCCATGCTCGACGCCGCCGCGGCCGATCCGCACTACCGCGCGCATATCGTCAACACCGCGTCGATGGCCGGCATCGTCAATCCGCCGCTGAGCGGCGTCTACAACGTGTCCAAGCATGCCGTCGTGGCGCTCAGCGAAACCCTGCACCACGATCTCGCGCTGGTTACCGCGCAGGTGCATTGCTCGGTGCTGTGTCCGCACTACGTGTCGACCGGCATCCACGTGTCGCAGCGCAATCGCCCGGCCAGCCTGGCGAACGACGCGCCGGCCACGCGCGCGCAACGCGTCGCCCAGGCGCTGGTGGAGAAGGCCGTGACCTCGGGCAAGGTCAGCGCGGCGGAGGTGGCCGGGATGACCTTCGATGCGATCGAGCAGCAACGCTTCTATATCGCCTCGCATCCGCAGGCGCTGGTCGGCGCGCGCGCCCGCGCCGAGCGCATCGTCGCGCAGCAGGGACCCTACGATCCGTTCGCCGAGCGCGAAGGCCTGCGCGATTCGCTGCGCGCGGCGCTGGCCGGGCAGGGCGACTGACGCGACGCCGCACGCCGACAGCGGTGAGGCGTCGATGCTCGCGTCGGGCGCAACCGCGACGCGGGTGCGTTCTGCCTGCCCGGCCGCGTACAGCGGCGCATCGGCACGCACATGGACCGCTCGCCGTCGGGCCGAGGCGGCGGCATCATGGCATCGCCGGCCCTCGGGGAGGCGCGGATTCTGTCATCCGTCAGCGCGGCAGCCACCAGACCGCGAGCACGAGGCACAGATTGATCGCGAGCACGCCGGCCGCGACCGGCCGCGCATAGCCCAGGCCGCCGACGCTGGCACCGGCGCATTTGACGAGCGAATTGGTCGTGAAGGCGGCGGCTAGCGCCCAGGCCGCCTGCGCATGCGGCAGGTCGCCGCTGCCGGCGAGCTGACCCAGCGAGATCGCCGCGGCGTGGACGTCGGCGAAACCGGCGGCAGCGGCGGCGGCGAGCACGCCGCCTTCCCCGAAATAGCGCCGCAGCAGGGTCGACAGCAGCAGCGCGGCGGCGACGATCGCGACGAACAGCAGTGCCTGGCGCAGCGCGAACGGGCGACCCAGTGCGGTCGGTTCGTTGTCGACGAACTGGCCGCGGTCGCGCCGGACATAGATCGCGGCGATCGCGACGGCGGCCAGTCCGGCCGCGAGCAGCGGCAGCACGAGGTCGCGCGCGAGCGCCGGCGCGATCGCGAACAGGATGGCTGCGAGCTGCACCACCGTGGCCACGCAGGACAGCAGCGCCGCGGCGATGCAGCTGCGCAGCACCGCCGGATTCGCCTTCGCCCGCTGGCCCATGCCGGCGATCGTCGCGGCGCTGGAGACGAAGCCGCCGAGCAGGCCGGCCAGGGCCAGGCCGCGGCCGCTGCCGAACACGCGCAGCGCGACGTAGCCGGTCGCATTGATGCCCATGACCAGCACGACGAACAGCCACAGCTTGCGCGGATTCAGCACCTGCCAGGGATCGACGGCGCGATCGGGCAGCAGCGGCAGCACGATCAGCGCGGCGGCGGCCAGCAGCAGGATGTCGCCGAGTTCCTGCTCGCTGAGGATCTGGCGCGTGAAGCGGTGCAGGCTGGCCTTGCTCTGCAGCACCACGGCCAGGGCGACGAACAGGCCCGCGGCCAGGCCGGCCTGGTTCTGCGCGAGAGCGCCGAGCAGGAAGGTCACGAGCAGGGCGAGCTCGGCGACCAGGCCCGGGTCGTGCTCTACGCTGTGCCAGTACGACGCGACGGCCATTGCGGCCACGGCCGCACCCGCGACGGCCAGGGCGACCGGCCCCAACAGCATCGCAATCGCGCCGGCCAGCGCGACGACCGTGAAGCTGCGCACGCCGGCGGCTTCGCGGCCCTGTACGGCCTTTTCACGTTCGCGGCCGATGCCGACCAGCAGGCCGCCGCCGAGCGCGGCGATCAGACCGTAGAGCTGCTCCATCGCGATGGCCGGCATACGCACTCCTGTGGCGACGGTTCGCAGGATAGCAGCGCGTTCGCGGCGGTGGACCGGGCCGCGGTGTGTGCGGCGCCGGCCGGCTCCCCTGCGCGGAAAGGCGTTCGCGCGCTCAGGTGGGATTCTTCAACCGGCGTTCGCGCCTGGCGATTCGCGCACGCCGCGATGGTCGCGTCGCCGGCGTTCGTGTCCGGAATGCCCGGCGCCGCGCCGCTCGGCGCGGGGCCCGTCTTGTGCGCGCTGCGAGGTTGCCGGCATGGCGGGCGTGGCCGAGCCGTATCCCGTCGATGGCGTGCTGCGGGGCGGCGCGGGTAGAGTCCGGCGCTGATCCCGCGGGAGCGTCGCGATGAATCGTCCGCAGTTCCTGACGCCGTCTCGCCCGGCTGCTGCCGGCGCCGCGGCAGCGAAGGCGCGCCGGCGCGGCGCCTTCGTCATCGACGGCGCCGCCGGTGTCGATCTGCTGTTCCAGCCGCCGGATTCGCCCGACTACGCCGCGGCGCTGCAGGCGGTGCGCGATTGCGGCCTGACCGCGGCCGTCATGACGATCACGCCGAACGGCCGGCGCCATGCGGATGCCACCTGGAAGTCGATGCGGCAGCGGCTGATCGACTACGACGCGGTCGTCGTACGCCATGCCGACCGGATGCTGACCGTGCGCAATCGTGCCGACCTGGAGCGCGCCCGGCGCGAGCGCAAGCTCGGCGTCGTGTTCACCTTCCAGGGGGCCGAGCCGATCGGCGAGGATCTGGAGCGCGTGACCGTCTTCCGCGACGCCGGTCTGCGCGTGCTGCAGCTGACCCACAACGTGCGCAATCTCATCGGCGACGGCAGTCTGGAACCCGGCGATGCGGGGCTCAGCCGGCATGGTCATGCGCTGATCGAGCGGCTGGAGGCCGAGCGCATCGTCGTCGACCTGGCCCACGGCGGGGCGCGCATGACGCGCGAGGCGATCGCCGCGGCGACGCGGCCGCCGCTCGTCAGCCACAGCGGCTGCCGCGCGCTCGTCGATTCGCCGCGACTGCTCGGTGATGCGCAGCTGCGGCGGCTGGCCGAACGCGGCGGTGTGGTCGGCATCATCTTCTGGCCGTATCTGCGCCGGCAGGGTCAGCAGACCGCCGCCGACGTGATCCGGCACATCGAGCATGCGATCACGGTCTGCGGCGAGGACCACGTCGGCCTCGGCACCGACCTGTCCATCGTGCCGACGGCGATCACGCCGGCTTTCCGCGAGGAGAACGCGCGCAACATCCGCGACGCGATCGCGATGGGCGCCTTCGCCGCCGATCGCGATCCGGAGCTGTTGCTGTTTCCGCCGGATCTGAACACCGCCGATCGCTTCGGGCGGCTGGCCGATCTGCTGTCCGCGCGCGGCCATGCGGACGCGCGCATCGAGAAGATTCTCGGCGGCAATTTCGCGCGCGTGCTCGGCGACGTCTGGGGCTGAGACGCCGTGCCGCTCAGGTCGCGAGCAGCGGCTGCGGCAGGGCCAGATCGACCGCGGCGCGGTCGCCATGCAGCCAGGCTTCGGCCGCCGTGCGGCCGTGCCCGCGCAATTCCTGCAGATGGCCCAGCCGCGTGTCGCTCGCGGCATTGCCGTCGCTGGCGGTGAATTCCTCGGCCGGATGGATCCGCTGCAGGCGAAAGCGCGACTGCGGGCGCAAGGCGCCGTGCAGGCGTGCCCAGACCGACGGGCGGTCGGCACAGGACAGACTGCGCAGTTCGCGCAGGAACACGCTGCCGAACGACAGCTGGTTGATGCGTTCGGCGATGTCGCGCGCCGACTGCGGCACCGAGCGCTGTTCGGGCTGCAGCAGCACGGCGAGGATGTCGCGCGGCCCGTCCGGCTGCAGCAGCGGCTCCAGCGCGGGATTGCCCGCATAGCCGCCGTCCCAGTAGGCCTCGCCGTCGATTTCCACGGTCGGGAACCATTGCGGCAGACAGGCCGAGGCGAGCAGGGCGTCATGGCTCAGCGCGGCGTTGTCGAATACGGTCAGCGCGCCGTCGCGCACGCGCGTCGCGGCGATGTGCAGGCGCAGCGGGCTGCGTCGCAGCAGGTTCATGTCGAAGGCGCTTTCGACGAGTCCGCGCAGCGGGTTGATCTGCAGCGGCGAGGCATTGAGCAGGAACGCGTCCAGGCGCCAGTTGCGCGCGGCGGCCAGCCAGAAATCGGCCACGGCGTTGTGGCAGGACACCGCCTCCCAGAACGCGGCGAGTGCTTCGCGCGCGCCGGCCGCGCCGCCGCGGGCCCAGCCCTGGGCGAACGCACAGGCGTTCATAGCGCCGCTGCTCGTCGCGCTGATCGCGGCGACCCGGAAGCCGGGTTCTTCGCTGAGCCGTTCGAGTACACCCCAGGTGAACGCGCCGTGCGCGCCGCCGCCCTGCAGGGCCAGGCTCACGGGTTGCGTGCTGGAAAACGTGCGGGTTCCGGGCATGGTCGTCTCCTGAGCCGGCGATGCTAGCGCCGGCGCGCGTCCGCTGCAGCGGCGGACCGGCCCTCCGCGCCGTCAGCGCAGCGGCGGTAGCGGCAAGACGGCGGCGATCGAACCCATGGGCCCTGGTCCGAGGGGCGACGATCGCGCCCTTCCGGCACGATCCGCGGCGTGATCCCTGCCCAGGCGGTCCTGCGTACGTGCCGCCAGGTCCCAGGGAGAAGCCTCATGCGTCGCATCCTCGTGCTCGTGTCGTTGTCCGGTATGGCTGCCGGGGTGTCTGCCGGACGACCGGCGGACCTTTCGCCGCATCAGATGGACGATCCTGCCTCGCCGCCGGCACTGACGGCTGCGGCGACGCGGCTGATGGATCCGCAGCGGCCGGCCGACGCCGCCCTGGCCGCGGCCGCGCCGATCTGCGGTGTGAACAAGGCGCTCGCGACGACGACGCGGTTCTGCAACACGGCCGCACTGCAGTTTCCGGGCGCGGGGGCTGCGTCGCAGTATCCGAGCGACATCGTCGTTTCCAACCTCGCCGGCGTCGTCACCGACGTGGATCTGGTGCTGGCGGATGTCACCCATACCGACACCTCGCGGCTCGCGGCGTACCTGCAGCATCCGGGCGGCCAGCTGGTCGGCATCACCGGCAGCGGCTTCGACGTGAACGCGGCGCCTTTTCCGCTGGTGATCAATGCGCAGTGGACGTTCAGCGATTCGGCGCAGATCTATGCCTTGCTGACCGGAAGCAACGGCAGTCCTTCCTACACGGTGCCCACGACGAACAACCGCTATCTGCCGCGGGTCTTCGCGCCCCCGGCGCTGCCCGCGCCCGCGCCGGCGGCGGTCGCGCGGCAGATGCTGTCGAGCCTCGAAGGTCTGAACCCCAACGGCACCTGGCGTCTCTGGGCCGCGCAGAACTCCGGCACCGACCCGCAGCCGTTCGGCACGATCGCCGACGGCTGGTGCCTCGACATCACCACCGCGCCGGCCGCCGGAAGCTGCTATTTCACGACGACGCGCACCGGCTCGCTGAATGCCGGCGACGTCCAGCAGACCGGGCGCATCACCCGCGACGGGCGTCCGTCCCTGTGCGGCGGTCCCACGAAGACGCCGACCCTGGAAAACACGACTGCGGTGCGGCGCGACCGGTACGACTTCCCGGCCATTTCCGCACAGCCGGTATGCCTGACCGTCACGGCCGACTTCTCCCAGTGCGGCGGCAACCAGACGCAGATCGTCGCCTACCGCAACTACAATCCGGCGACGCCGAATACCGGGCATCTGGCCGACAGCGGCTACAGCACCAGCGCGAACATCGCGTTCTCGACCCGGCTCGCGGGCAGCCAGGCGTTCTCGATCGTCGTCAACGAAGTCGATGCGGGCCAGGGGTGCGGCAGCTATGCGTTTCGCCTCGAAGCCGACACCTGCCAGCCGCCGCCGGCTGGCGACCAGATCTTCTACAGCGGTTTCCAGCTCGTGATTCCGGTCGGCTGAAGCCGTGGCCGGCCGCGCCGGGTTCAGCCGGATTCGCCGGCATAGCGCGCGCGGGGCCGGATCAGCCGGCCCTGCTCCTGCTGCTCCAGCGCATGTGCGAGCCAGCCGGCCAGGCGCGCGCTCGCGAACAGCACGAGCGCGATCTCGGCCGGCAGGTCGTAGAGATGGCAGATCGCGGCGAGGCTCAGGTCCAGGCTCGGCCGCAGCCCGCTGACCTCCTCGGCGCGGGCGATCAGTGCGGCGAGCCGTTGCCAGCCCGGCGTGCCGGCGCGTTCACGCTGCAGCAATGCGAGCAGTTCGGCCGCGCGCGGATCGCCCTGCGGATACAGCGCATGGCCGAAGCCCGGGAGGTCGTCGCCGCGCCGCCAGCGTGCGGCGAGTTCGTCGCTGCCGGCGGCGATCAGCGCATGGGCGCGGGCCGTCGCGCCGCCGTGCCGCGGACCGCAGAGTGCAGCCAGGCCGCCGCAGGCTGTCGCATGCAGATGTGCGCCGGTGGACGCGATCACGCGCGCGGCGAAGGCCGAGACGTTGAGCTCGTGCTCGGCGCTGAGCACGAGTGCGGCGCGCACGATGCCGGCGAAACCGGCCTCGTCGGGACGCAGGGCCGTGGCGATCTGCGCGTGCAGAGGGGCCGCGGCCGGACGGGAGCCGAGCAGCAGCGCGGCGTTCTGGCGCAGCAACAGCGCAGCGATCTCCCGGCGCACGGCCGCGGCCTGACTGAAGGAATGGCGCAGCGCCAGGCCGAGCAGCGGGATCGCCGCCATGGCGCGTTCCAGCGGCGGCAGCCCCGGCGTCGCGACGAGGCCGGCGACGCCGGCCGGCCAGTCCGCCGGCGGCGGCGCGGCGAACGGATCCTGAGAGGCGCAGTCCCACAGCCGCCGCGCGACATCTTCCAGCGTGGAGCCGGCGCGCACGGCGGCGATCGCCGACAGGCCGCGGTAGTAGGGCGCGTCGGCCTGGATCAGCGAGATCTGCGTTTCGAGCACGGGCAGGCCCCGATCCAGGCTCTGCGCCGCGCCGCGCGCTGCACCGCGGCCGGCGCGGCGGTTCTGCGCCAGGCGCTCCACGTCGGCGCGCCGGTAGCCGCGGCTGCGGTGGTCCGGCCCCGGCCGCGACTCGATCAGGCCGCGGCTGACGTAGGCATACAGGGTGGCCGCGCTGATGCCGAGCAGCCGGCAGGCCTCGCGAGCGGACAGCAGATCGGGATCCATGCGAACAGGTTGATTGTTGGGATCAAGATTGATCAATGCTTTCGAGGATGCCAGATTGATCGCCGATCTGCGCAGGACCGCACGGCATCGCTGTCGCACGGCCGCGACCGCGCCGGCAGCCGGGCAGGGGACTACCATCCTCGGTCCCGGGACCGCCGCGCGCGACACCCCCTGCGCTTCCCTTCCCGCTATCGCCAGCCCACGCCCGCCATGAATAGCGCCAATCGCAAATCGCTGCCCGGAACCTCCCTGGATTACTTCGACGCGCGCGCCGCCGTCGACGCGCTCGCGCCGGGCGCCTACGACGGCCTGCCGTATACCTCGCGCGTGCTCGCCGAGAACCTCGTGCGCCGCTGCGAGCCGGCGCAGCTGGAACTGTCGCTGCGCCAGCTCGTCGAGCGCCGCCGCGACCACGACTTCCCGTGGTTTCCCGCGCGCGTGGTCTGCCACGACATCCTCGGCCAGACCGCGCTCGTCGACCTGGCCGGTCTGCGCGACGCGATCGCCGAGAAGGGCGGTGACCCGGCCAAGGTGAACCCGGTCGTGCCGGTGCAGCTCATCGTCGACCACTCGCTCGCTGTCGAATGCGGCGGCTACGACCCGGACGCGTTCGCGAAGAACCGCGCGATCGAGGACCGGCGCAACGAGGACCGCTTCCATTTCATCGACTGGACCAAGCAGGCTTTCCGCAACGTCGATGTGATTCCTCCGGGCAACGGCATCATGCACCAGATCAATCTGGAGAAAATGTCGCCGGTCATCCATGCGGATCACGGCGTGGCCTATCCGGACACCTGCATCGGCACCGACAGCCACACGCCGCACGTCGACGCGCTGGGCGTCATCGCGATCGGCGTCGGCGGCCTCGAAGCCGAGAACGTCATGCTCGGCCGCGCCTCGTGGATGCGCCTGCCCGACATCATCGGCGTGGAGCTCACGGGACGTCCGCAGCCGGGCATCACCGCGACCGACATCGTGCTCGCGCTGACCGAGTTCCTGCGCCAGTCCAAGGTCGTCGGCGCGTATCTCGAATTCCGCGGCGAAGGCGCGGCGACCCTGACCGTCGGCGACCGCGCGACGATCTCCAACATGGCGCCCGAATACGGCGCGACCGCGGCGATGTTCTTCATCGACGACAAGACCCTGAACTACCTGCGCCTGACCGGCCGCAGCGAGGAGCAGGTACGGCTGGTCGAGATCTACGCGAAGACCGCCGGCCTCTGGGCCGATGCGCTGGCTACGGCGCAGTACGAGCGCAGCCTGCAGTTCGATCTGTCCAGCGTCGTGCGCAACATGGCCGGCCCGTCCAATCCGCACAAGCGCCTGCCGACGTCCGAACTCGCCGCGCGCGGCATCGCGGTCGGCCTGGAACAGGCGCGCGCGCAGGAAGCGCAGGGGCTGATGCCCGACGGCGCCGTCATCATCGCCGCGATCACGAGCTGCACGAATACCTCCAATCCGCGCAATGTCATTGCCGCGGGCCTGCTCGCGCGCAACGCGAACGCGAAGGGTCTGCTGCGCAAGCCCTGGGTCAAGACCTCGCTCGCGCCGGGCTCCAAGGCGGTGCAGCTGTATCTGGAGGAAGCGGGTCTGCTGCCCGAGCTGGAAAAACTCGGCTTCGGCATCGTCGCGTTCGCCTGCACGACCTGCAACGGCATGAGCGGCGCGCTCGATCCGAAGATCCAGCAGGAAATCATCGAGCGCGATCTGTATGCGACCGCCGTGCTGTCGGGCAACCGCAACTTCGACGGCCGCATCCACCCCTACGCCAAGCAGGCATTTCTCGCCTCGCCGCCGCTGGTCATCGCCTACGCGATCGCCGGCACCGTGCGCTTTGACATCGAGAAGGACGTGCTAGGCCATGACCTCGACGGCAAGCCCGTGCGGCTGGCGGACATCTGGCCCGACGACGCGGAGATCGACGCGATCGTCGCGAGCAGCGTCAAGCCCGAACAGTTCCGCAAGGTCTACGAGCCGATGTTCCGCCTGCACGTCGCGCACGGCGGTGCGATCAGCCCGCTGTACGACTGGCGGCCGCAGAGCACCTACATCCGCCGCCCGCCGTACTGGGAAGGCGCGCTGGCCGGCGAGCGCACTCTGCACGGCCTGCGTCCGCTGGCCGTGCTCGGCGACAACATCACGACCGACCACCTGTCGCCGTCCAACGCGATCCTGCCCGACAGCGCCGCCGGCGAATACCTCGCGCGCATGGGCCTGCCCGAAGAGGACTTCAATTCCTACGCGACGCATCGCGGCGATCATCTGACCGCGCAGCGCGCGACCTTCGCCAATCCGACCCTCGTCAATGAAATGGCCGTCGTCGACGGCCAGATCCGCAAGGGCTCGCTCGCGCGCATCGAACCCGACGGCCAGGTCGTGCGCATGTGGGAAGCGATAGAAACCTACATGGAGCGCAAGCAGCCGCTGATCATCGTCGCCGGCGCCGACTACGGCCAGGGCTCCTCGCGCGACTGGGCGGCGAAGGGCGTGCGTCTGGCCGGCGTGGAGGTCATCGTCGCCGAAGGCTTCGAGCGCATCCATCGCACGAACCTGATCGGCATGGGCGTGTTGCCGCTGGAGTTCAAGCCAGGCACGAATCGCAAGACCCTCGGCATCGACGGCACCGAAACCTTCGACGTGACCGGCGCGCGCGAACCGCGCGCGGATCTGACCCTCGTGATCCACCGCCGCAGCGGCGAGCGCATCGAGGTGCCGGTCACCTGCCGACTGGACACCGCCGAGGAAGTCTCCATCTACGAGGCCGGCGGCGTGCTGCAGCGGTTTGCGCAGGATTTTCTGGAGTCGTCGAAGGCAGCGTGAACGGGCGGAGCGGGCGATATCTGTTTTCCGGGAACTTCGCGGGGCAATTCCCGCCTGGACGATGCAGGGCGTCGATGTGGAGTGACCGGGGCATCAGGCAGCCCCCTCCGCTCCGGCCCCTCTCCCACGGGTAGCGATTCCCGGAATCCCGTCATTGGGTGAACAGGTGAACAATTTTCCATCGAAGGTGAGTTTTGCCATGTCGCACAAGCCACAGATCAGAATTCCCGCGACCTACATGCGCGGCGGCACCAGCAAGGGGGTGTTCTTCCGGCTGCAGGATCTGCCGGCCGCGGCGCAGACCCCGGGGACTGCGCGCGATGCGCTGCTGCTGCGTGTGATCGGTTCGCCCGATCCCTACGGCAAACATACCGACGGCATGGGCGGCGCGACGTCGAGCACGAGCAAGTGCGTGATCATTTCGCCGTCGAGCGTGCCCGGCCACGACGTCGACTATCTGTACGGCCAGATTTCCATCGACACCGCGTTCGTCGACTGGAGCGGCAACTGCGGCAACCTGTCGTCGGCGGTTGGTCCGTTCGCGATCGCCAACGGCCTGATCGACTCCGCCCGCGTGCCGCACGACGGCATCGCCGTCGTGCGCATCTGGCAGGCCAATATCGGCAAGACCATCGTCGCGCAGGTGCCCGTCACCGGCGGCCAGGTCCAGGAGACCGGTGATTTCGAGCTCGACGGCGTGACTTTTCCGGCTGCGGAGATCGTGCTGGAGTTCCTCGATCCGTCCGACGAAGGCGAGGGCGGCGCGATGTTTCCGACCGGCCATCTCGTCGACGATCTCGACGTGCCCGGCGTCGGCACGTTCAAGGCGACGCTGATCAATGCCGGCATCCCGACCATATTCCTGAATGCCGCCGACCTCGGCTATACGGGCACCGAGCTGCAGGGCGCGATCAACGACGACAAGGCGGCGCTGGCCCGGTTCGAGACCATCCGCGCCTACGGTGCGGTGCGCATGGGCCTGATCGCGTCGGTCGAACAGGCCGCGGCGCGCCAGCATACGCCGAAGGTGGCCTTCGTCGCGCCGGCGCAGGATTACGTCACGTCCAGCGGCAAGCACGTCGCTGCCGCCGAGATCGACCTGCACGCGCGCGCGCTGTCGATGGGCAAGCTGCATCACGCGATGATGGGCACGGCCGCGGTGGCGATCGGTACGGCCGCAGCGATTCCGGGCACCCTGGTCAATGCGGCTGCCGGCGGCGGCGAGCGCACGGCCGTGCGCTTCGGTCATCCGTCGGGCACCTTGCGCGTCGGCGCCGAGGCGCGTCAGGTCGACGGCCAATGGACCGTCACGCGCGCGATCATGAGCCGCAGTGCCCGCGTGCTCATGGAAGGCGCCGTGCGCGTGCCCGGCGATGTGCTGGGCTGAAGCGTCTGGAAGTGGCGGCGGCTCGTTCTGACGGGGCGAATCGCCGCGCCGCTCACATGCCGTCGCGCTGGGCCTCGGCGCGATCGCCTATGCATTGGCGCGCCGCAAAGCGCAGGACCTGCGCTTTGCGTTCGGCACCTGGAAGATCGAGATACCCGGCGGCTCTGTCCGCGCGCTGCTGAGGTGCGCATCACCGATCTGCGCGTCTGTCGCGTCGGCCGTGGCCGCTTCGCCTGCATCGTCCGCCTGGTGACCGACTCCGCGGTCGATGCGGCGTTTTTCCGTCGCGCGATGGCGATACACGACGAATTCGTGCATGTGACCGTCGAGGTCGGGCGCCTGTCGCCGCCGCCGTACGCGGATACGACGGTCGTGGCCTGACGCGTTTCACTGCGGCGGCGCGCGCCGCCGAGGATGCGCCGCCGCGCAGCGGTCGCCGGATCGACGGCGGACTGGCGGCGTCAGCGCCGGCGTGACGACTTGCCGCCGCGCGCCAGTTCAGGCGGGACGCGCGCAAGCTTGGCCACGGCGACGTCGAGGATGGCGCGGACCGATTCGCCGCCGCCGAGATGCTCGGCCACGGCGCGTGCGATGACGGTGGCGGCTTCCAGCGGAAGCGGCGCCGGCGTTTCCTGCAGGCATTGCAGACGCAGGCCGCGCAGGGCATCGCCGTCGTCCAGGCGCAGGCGTGCGCGCTTGAGTGCCGTTTCGAGGTCCTGTTCGATGTCCGCGTCGCCGTCGGCGATCAGGCGGCGGCATGGCGAACGCCCGGGTACGCGCAGGGATTCGGCGTAGGCCGCAAGGCAGTCGGCGAGGCTCTGGCGCCGGGCGACGGCCAGCGCCTCGGGCGTGCACGCTTCGGCGATCGGCGCCAGTCCGACGCTGAGCTGTATCGGCGTGCGCGCGAGCAGCGCGGCCACCGAACTTTCTTCGGCGGCGGTATCGCGGAAGGGCTGGCTCAGTTGCGGCGCGCTGGCGCCGACCCAGGTGCGCACCCCGGCGTCGCTGTCGCGCCAGACCGATACGCGGCTGGCCTGTACCAGTTGCAGCGCCTGCTGCAGCAGCGTCCAGGCCGTCGGCACGATCGGCCAGCACAGGATCTGCACGCAGACCTGGCCTCCCTGCGCGTCGCGTCCGAACACCGTCGCGGCGGCGGCTGTCTGTTCCCAGGCAGGCGGGGGGGCGACGGTGGGAGTCGCGGCCGGCGCGGCCGGGCGGCGCAGGGGACGGGGAGTGGGGCGGCGGGATGAATGCATGATCGGGTACCGGGCAGGCGGGATGCAGCGGGAACGCGACTGGCCGCCGCGACAGGGGGGCGGAGCATGCAAGTCTGCAACCGCTGGATGAATGCGAGGAGCATTATATATGATGTTCAGTAAATCTCTATGTATGCTCTAAACATCATCGCTGCGATCAAAAGCAAGTGTGGCGCTCGGCTGCGCAATGCGGCGATGATTGCTGGCTCGATGGCGGCATGGCGCTGCCGAGGGAATCTCGATCTGATGTCTGAAACATCACTTGAGGTGGTGAAAGCTGCCTTGTTAAAGTCAATTCCGGAGTCTTGTCGATGATTACCGCGGCTCAACTGCGTGCGGCGCGAGCCCTGGCCGGGCTGGACCAGAAGGCGCTGGCGCAGAAGGCGGGGGTCTCGCTGCCGACGATTCAGCGCATGGAAGCGAGCAGCGGCAATGTCCGCGGCGTGGTGGAAACGCTGACCAAGATCGTCGCGGCGCTGGATGCCGCCGGCGTGGAGCTCATCGGCGAGAACATGCCCAGTCATGGGACTGGCCGCGGCGTCCGGCTCAAGGCGCCGAAACCCCCCCAGGCCTGATCGGGGGCGACAGCGGCCAGCAGGTCGCGGCCTTGCGGCCGCCGGTTTTGCGATCCGGAGAGCTGCATCGTGCCGCCTGCCGTCGTCCGCCCCCGCTCCGTCTGCTGTCGCAGACCTGTCCGCTCACCTCGCCGTCGTTGTGCGGCAGTACTTTCCGACCGGCCGTCTCCGGCGAGCGTCCACGGCAGTTCGTGCGTGTTGCCGGTGCCGGCGCATGGCTGAGCCCGGACGGCACGATCTGCGCGCGCTGCTGCAGCGCCTGCGCCCGATCTACGAACCGCAATTGTGCAGCGTGCTGCGCGGCGGCTATGTACTGGCCGATCTGCGCCGCGACCTCGTTGCCGGCCTGACCGTCGCCGTCGTCGCGCTGCCGCTGGCCATGGCCCTGGCGATCGCCTCGGGCACGACGCCGGACAAGGGACTGCACACGGCCATCGTCGCGGGGTTCCTGATTTCCCTGTTCGGCGGCTCGCGCGTGCAGGTCGGCGGGCCGACCGCGGCGTTCATTCCGGTCGTGTTCGCCGTCATCGAGCGGTTCGGCTACGGCGGTCTGATCCTGTGTACCCTGCTGGCCGGCTTCATGCTGATCGGCGCCGGCCTGCTGCGCCTGGGCGCGCTCATGAAGTACATCCCGCAGCCCGTGGTCACAGGTTTCACCGCAGGTATCGCCGTCAGCATTTTCTCCAGTCAGATCAAGGATCTGCTAGGCCTGCGCATGGATGCAGTGCCGGCCGAGTTCTTCGCCCGCTGGCAGGCTTACCTGCAGCATGCATCGAGCTTCGCGCCGACCACGGCGGCGCTGGCCGCGGGCTGTCTTGTGGCGATCGTCGCGCTGCGCCGCTGGCGGCCGTCCTGGCCGGGCTTCCTGCTCGTGGTGGCGGCCGCTGCGGCGATCAGCTCGCTGCTGGCGCTGCCGGTGGACACGATTGCGACGCGCTTCGGCGGCATTCCCTCGGCGCTGCCGCAGTTCGAGGTGCCGCACATCCCGTTCGAGCGCACTGTGGAGCTGTTTCCGAGCGCCTTCACGATCGCGTTCCTGGCCGGTGTGGAATCGCTGCTCTCGGCCGTGGTCGCCGACGGCATGACCGGCGGGCGCCATCGGTCCAACGGCGAACTCGTCGCGCAGGGTGTCGCGAACATCGGCTCGGCGCTGTTCGGCGGATTGCCGGCGACCGGCGCGATCGCGCGCACCGCGGTGAACATCCGTTCGGGCGGCCGCTCGCCGGTAGCCGGCATGGCGCATGCGCTGTTCCTGCTGCTGTTCATGCTCGTCCTCGCACCGCTGATGGGCTATGTGCCGCTGGCCACTCTGGCCGCCGTACTGCTGGTCGTGGCCTGGCAGATGTCGGATCTGGAAAGCTTCCGTCATCTGCTCAAGGGACCGGTCGGCGACCGCGCCGTGCTGCTGGTGACCTTCGCGCTGACCGTGATGTTCGATCTGACCGTCGCGATCGAGGTCGGCCTCGTGCTCGCGGCGTTCCTGTTCATGCACCGCATGAGCGAAGTCGTCGAACTGCAATCGGAGGTCTCGCTGCTCGAAGAGGATCGCGACGGCACCGACGAGCCGGACCAGCGCGCGCAACTGCCGCCCGGTGTGGAGGCCTTCCAGATTTCCGGGCCGCTGTTCTTCGCCGTGGCCAACCGGCTCGACGAAGTGCTGGATCAGTTTCCGCAGCCGCCGGCCGTCTTCATCCTGCGCCTGCGTCTGGTGCCGTTGATCGACGCGAGCGGCGTCACTGCGCTGAGCCAGTTCCTGAGCCGCTGCGAGCGGCGCGGCACGCGCGTGATCCTGTCCGGCCTGCGCGAACAGCCACGGCGGGTGCTCGCGCAGATGCACGTTGCGCCCGACGGGCGGCAGCTGCGTTTCGCCGACAACTTCGCCGCGGCGATCGCGCTGTGCCGCACGTCGGCGCCGGACGCGGCGACCGGCTAGCCGGCGGCTGCCGCGCGGCGCCCCCACGGCGTGCCGGCCGCAACCCGCACGGCGTTCAAGGCGGCGAGGCCGGCTCCGGACTGTGTACGCGGAAGATCATGCGATCGCGATACGGTTCGCCGAGGACCTCGACTTCGAAGCCGGAACGGGCGAGTTCCTCGCGCACGCGCGGCCATTTGTTCCGGTGCGTGATCCAGACCGCGCCGACTTCGTTGCTGCGCAGTTCGGAGGCCACGCTGTCGTCGTATTCGGAGGTGAAGCCGCGCTCGCCGGATTCCAGCGAGAGTTTTTCGATCTCGGCATCCAGGTAGAGATGCATGCCGTAGCGCGCAAAGTCCTCCACGAAGACGACTTCGGGAATCGGTCCCGGCGCGCGCGCGCGCACCGTCTCGGCCCAGCTGGACGCGTCGCTGCTGGTCGGCCATTGCGCGACGAACAGGCGGCCGGCCAGGACCAGCACCACCCAGACCAGGATCCAGCGCAGTCGCGGCATCGGCCGCGCCTCGCTGCGCCATTGGCCGGCGATCAGCAGCGCCAGCGGCAGGAACAGCGGCAGCAGGTACAGCGGCAGTCGCGAACGCGAGATGCAGAACACGATCAGCGGCACTCCCAGCCATAGCGCGAGCAGCAAGTGGCGCGCGTCGGCCTGGCGGCCCGCGCGCGTGCGCCATTGCGACAGATGGCCGCGCCAGGCGCGCAGGCCGCGCAGCAGCGGCAGGGTCCAGGGCAGGGTGCCCAGCAGCAGGGTCGGCAGATAGATCTGCAGCCAGCCGTACCAGTCGCCGTTGCGGCCCATGTCGCCGGCGATGCGCTTGTACACCTCGGTACCGAGGAAATAGGCCAGCAGGCCGTCGTGGCGCAGCACCACGGCGACGTACCAGGGCGCAGCCATCACGAGGAACGTCGCAAGACCGGCCAGCCAGACGCGCGCGCCGAGCGGGCGTTCCATCGGTGCCAGCCACTGCAGCGCGACGACCGCAAGCAGCGGCAGCAGCGCCGGCGGCCCCTTGGTCATGAAGGCCAGCGCGAACGCGGCCCACATCGCGAACAGCCAGGCGGCGGCCTTTTCGCGCGGCCCGAAGCGCGCTTCCAGCCAGGCAATCATGGCCAGGCCCTGGAATGCCGACAGCACGAAGTCGGTCGTCAGCACCTGCGAGGCGATGACCGGCAGCAACAGCGTGGCATAGCTCAGCGCGGCGATTGTCGCCGCGTCGGCGACGCCGCTGCCGGCGGTGTCGGAAGCCGGCCACAGGCGCCGCGCGCCGCGCCAGGCCAGCCAGACGCAGGCCAGATAGGCCAGCGCGACCGGCAGGCGCGCGGCCCAGGGATTGGCGCCGAACGTGCCGATGCTGGCGGCCACGAGCCAGTAGGTCAGCGGCGGCTTGGTCCAGTGGCCGGTTTCGCGATGGCGGGCCAGGTCGATCCAGTTGCCGCTGTCGAGCATCATCATCGCGACGTTGGAATAGCGCCCTTCGTCGGGGTCCCAGATCGGCCGGCTGCCGAGAAATCCGAACGCGAGCAGCAGCGCGAGCAGCGCGACCTGCCCGCCGGGACGGCGCCACCAGGCGGCGGCAGCCGGCGCGTTGCCGGTGAAAGCGGATTTCGCGGTTGTCGGGTTCACGGACGAACCTGCGCGAGCCGCTGCGTGTGGGGTGGAGTCGTCGATCGGCGGTATCGTCATCGTGGCTTTCCTGCCTCGGTGGATTCCGGCACCCCGGGCGCAGCCCTGGAGGTTTGCGCGGATGGTAACGCCGGTCGTGGCGGCGCCGCAGTGTCCGCGGCGCTGTTCAGCCGCAGATGGCGCTTTGATGACGGTAGCGTGACGCGGCGGCGCCGCCAAGTGGACGATGCGGCGATTGGAACATCGACGAAAAGTGTCGTGCCGATGCCGGCGTTCCGGCGGGCCGGCTGCCGATTTCAGTCCGCCGCCATGCGGCCGAAGCGCTCGGCGAGAAAATCGACCAGGGCGCGCACCGACGGCAGCAGCCCGCGCCGGGACGGGAATACCGCATGCACGATCTCGCGCCGCGGCCGCCACTGCGGCAGCACCGTCACGAGTTCGCCGCGCGCGAACGGCTCGCCGACCATCAGGGCCGGCAACTGCACGATACCGACGCCGGCCAGCGCCGCGGCGCGCAGGGCGGACATGCCGCGCGTGATCAGGCGCGGCCGGTGCGGCAGCGAGACCTCGGCGCCGTCCGGACCGTACAGATGCCAGACGTGCTCGTTCTGCGGCAGGCCCAGGTCCAGGCTCGGCAGCGCGGCCAGGTCCGCCGGCACCTGCGGCGTGCCGTGCTGCTCCAGCAGACGCGGGCTCGCGACCAGGCACTGACTGCGCTCGGCCAGCACGCGCAGGACCAGATCGGTGTCCTGCAGCGGCGGCGGACGCACGCGCAGGGCCAGGTCGATGCGTTCGCCGATCAGGTCGACGCGGCGGTTGGTCGCGTCCAGATGGATCTCCACGCGCGGGCACTGCACCAGAAACTCGGCAAGCATGTCGCCGACCAGCGCATCGAGCAGCGCGACCGGACAGGCCATGCGCACGACGCCGCGCGGTTCGGCGCGCGTGATCGCGATCGCTTCGTCGGCTGCCTCGGCCTCGACCAGCATGGCCTTGCAGTGGGCGTAATAGGTCTGTCCCATTTCGGTGACCGAGAAATGCCGCGTCGAGCGCTGGATCAGGCGCACACCGAGGCGCTCCTCGAGCAGGGCGATGCGCCGGCTCAGCTTGGACTTGGGCACGCCCAGCGCGCGGCCCGCCGGGGCGAAGCCGCCGTGATCGACGACCTGGGCGAAATAGCAGAGGTCGTCAGGTCCTGCATGGCGGCTCCAGCGTTCACCAGATGGAACGCTGAGGATAAATCTCGCCGACTACCGCCGCGAATCGCGCTTTTCTAAGTTAGCGACCCAGCGCCGCGGCTAGTTCGCCCCGGTAAAAGGAGTCCGCCATGAAGACGATCCTCGGCATCTACAGCGCCCCGCGCCCGCATTGGGTCGGCGACGGTTTTCCCGTGCGCTCGCTGTTTTCCTACGACAGCCTGGGCAGGCACCTGAGTCCGTTCCTGCTGCTGGACTACGCCGGTCCGGCGCGCTTCGAGCCGGCCGCGCAGCGGCGCGGCGTCGGCGTGCATCCGCATCGCGGTTTCGAGACGGTCACCATCGTCTACGACGGTGAGGTCGATCACCGCGATTCGACCGGTGCCGGCGGCCATATCGGTCCCGGCGACGTGCAGTGGATGACGGCCGCCTCCGGCATCCTGCACGAGGAATTCCATTCCGACGCGTTCACCCGGCAAGGCGGCACCCTGGAGATGGCACAGCTGTGGGTCAACCTGCCGGCCCGCGACAAGATGAGCGAGCCCGGCTACCAGAGCCTGCGCGAGGGCGACATTCCGTCGGTCGCGCTGGCCGACGGCGCCGGCACGGTGCGCGTGATCGCCGGCGAGTTCGCCGGCGTATCCGGTCCGGCGCGCACGCACACGCCGATGAACGTCTGGGATCTGCGCCTGAAGCAGGGCGGCGCGACCGCGTTGGAACTGCCCGAAGGGCATACCCTGGCGCTGGCCGTGCTGCGCGGCACGGTGCTCGTCAACGGCGACAGCGTCGTGCGCGAAGCACAACTCGTGCAGTTCGACCGCGCCGGCCGCGGGATCGCGCTCGAAGCCAACAGTGACGCAGTCCTGCTGCTGCTCGGCGGCGAGCCGATCGACGAGCCCGTCGTCGGCTACGGCCCGTTCGTCATGAACACCGCGCAGGAGATCCGGGACGCCGTCGCCGATTTCAACGGCGGCCGCTTCGGCCGCATTGCCTGACTACCCGACGCCGCCGGCCGGCGGCGTCGCCTTGCGCGCCTTCGCGCCGTTGCTGCGCAGCGCGTCCATGACCATCGAGACCGGCGGCGCGGCCGGCATCCGGGTTTCCTGCGATCGCGGCGAGTAATCGCGGAGCCGTCGGAGGCCGTGCGGCGCGGCGGCAGCCTGCAAGGGCCTGCCGCCATGCGCTTGAATCCGCGGCCGCGCCTGCGGCAGCGTAGCGGCCTGCCGCCGCGGAGCCGGCGCACAGGCCCTTTCCGAGTCCCACAGCCGGAGTCCGTCTCATGAAGAAAGCCCGCGTCGCGACCGTCGTCTCCACGCCAACCGACTATGCGCACCGCATCCAGGCCGGTCGCTACGACCTCGTCGCCGACGAGCCGCCGGCTCTCGGCGGGCAGGGCGCCGGGCCGGCGCCGTTCGATCTCTACCTCGCCTCGCTCGCCGCCTGCACCGCGATCACGCTGCGCATGTACGCGCAGCGCAAGGGCTGGGATCTCGGCGAGTTCCGCGCCGAACTGCAGCTGTCCGTCGACGAGGACGGCAAGGTGCACGTGCATCGCCTGCTGCATGCGGAACGGCCGCTCAGCGACGCGCAGTGGCAGCGGCTGCTGGAGATCGTCGCGAACACGCCGGTGACCAAGGCCATGCGCGAAGGCGCGACGATCACGAGCGAACGCGGCGCCTGACGCGCGCGCCGCCGTCCTGTTCGGTCGGCGCCGGCGGCGACGTTCCTACCGACCTGACGCGGCGCAGCCCGCTGCGGCTGGCGCGGCGGCAGTCGTGCCGGATACCCTAGCGGAAGGAACGGCTGCCAGCCCGCGTTCCCCCGCATCCACTCGCCGATTCGACGGACAGTATGAGCGTAGCAGGCGCGCGGCAGACGAGTTCCATCCGCTACAGCTTCGCCGACGTGGTCATCGAACCCGAAGGCCGCCGCATCTTCGTCGGCGCGCGCGAACGGGCGGCTTCGCGCCGCGCGTTCGATCTGCTGCTGGCCCTGTGCGAGGCGCCCGGCCGCGTGCTGTCGCGCGACGAGCTCAGTGACCGGCTCTGGCCCGGCGGTCAGATCGTCTCCGACGAAGCCTTGACCCAGGCCATCTTCCGCGCGCGCGCCGTGCTCGGCGCGCAGGGCGAGCGCATCGTGACCCTGCGCGGCGTCGGCATCCGCTTCGACGCCGAGGTGCAGCGCGAGGCGCTGGCCGCGGCGTCGCCGGCGATGGCTGAATCTGCGGCAGCGCCGGTGATGCCGGTCGCGGCCGCTGCCGCTGCCGCGCCGCCGGATGCGGGCGCCGTCGTCGCCTCCGCCGATTTCGCCGCACGCGCCGCCGAGCCGGATCCGCGCGAAGGCGCCGCCGCCCCGGCCGCCGTCACCGAAATGCCGGTTGCGGCTGCGCCGACGCTCACCGCGGCAGCGGCGATTGCCGCCTCACCGCCGATCGCCGTTTCACCGGTTGATCGGGCCCCGCCGGTTGTCGAGCCGGCGCCGGTCGCCGCCGCGCCCCGGCGGTCGCCGCTGCCGCTCGTTGCGCTGGCGGCGCTCGTGCTGGTCGCCGCGGCGTTCGCACTCTGGCGCTGGTCGCTGTCGGGCAGCCAGTGGGTGGACCAGGGCTACGGCATCCGCGCCGCCGACGTGCACCCGGCGCAGTCCGACAGCCTGCGTCTGCTCGGCGAGGCCATACGCCACGACAACCGCGGCGACCGCGCACGTGCGCGGGCGTTGCTCGAAGCGCTCAACGACAGCGACGCGCAGACTCCGTGGCCGCCGCTGCTGCTCTCGCTCTGGTCGACCGGCGCCGGCAATGCGGCCGACGCCGAGCGCTGGCTCGCACGGGCCGCCGAGCGCGCCCAGCCGCTGCGCGATCCCTACGTCAACGCGATGCTGCGCTACGTCCAGGCCGAACGCGACGGCAGCGCGGCCGACATCATCCGCTACGCCGGCGCCGTGCTCGATCTGCGCACCGACGCCTGGCGCATGCACCTGGCCCGCGCGCACCTGAAGCACTACCAGGGGCTGCGCGAGGCGGCGCTCGAGGAGATCCGCCAGATCGGCGCGTTCGAGCTCGGCAACCGCAAGCTCGAGGCCGCGCTGGCCGACCGCGCGTCGTTCGGCGACGTGGCCGGCGCCCAGGCCGTGCTCGACGGCCTGGCGCGCACCGGCGATGCGGCGGCCTGGGACTACCTGGCCGGCCGCATCAGCTGGAGCCGCGGCGACGCGGCCGCCGCGCGCGCCGCCTGGGAACGCGCCGCCGACGAGGCGCAGCGCAACGGTCGCAGCGACATCGGCAACCGCGCACGGGCCAATGCCGGCCTGGCCGCGACCCTGGCCGGCGACCACGCCGGTGCGATCGCGCATTTCGAGCGCGCCCGCGTCGGCATGGCCGACGCCGGCTGGATCACCGACGAGATCGACCTGTCCCTGCTGCTGGCGCAGCTGCAGATGGCCGAAGGCCACGCCGCGCTGGCCCGGCGCGAATTCGACCGCGCTGTCGCGGTCGCCCGGCACGGCGGCGATGCGACCCTGGACAGCCTGATCGGCCTGATCGGCGCGCGCCTGTTTCCGGAGCAGGCGCCGGCTGCGGCGGCCGAAGTGCCGGCGGTGCAGTCGCTGGCCGAGGCACGCGCCGCCTACAACCGCGGCGACCGCGCCGCGGCCCGGACCGAGCTGGCCGTGGCGCGCCAGCGCGGCGTGCTGGATCTGCCGTTCGCCGACGAGGCGCGCCTGCTTGCCGCCGAACTGGGCGAGCCGGTCGCTGCGGAAAAAGCGCTGGACCCGCCGTATCCGCCGCTGGCCGTGGCCGGCGCGCGGCTCTCGCTGGCCGCGCTGCAGGGGCGCCCGGCCGCGCCGCGCACGGCGCCGGCCGGCGCCGCGGCAGATGCTCCGGCACACTGATCCGAAACGAAATAATGCACGCGTAGCACTGACGTCAGGCAGGCGCGCCGCGGCCAACCCAGACTCTGCGCCACCGTCCGCCGGCCTGCTGCCGGCGGAAATGGCGCAGGCAGGCAAGGCTCGCTCGCTGGGGCCGACAGGAGGCGATGACATGTACGATCTGGACATACAACGGGTGCGCGAAAGCTATGCGGCGATCGGCGATGGCAGCGGCCTGGGCCAGCGCTTCTATGCGCAGTTGTTCCGCCTGCGGCCCGACGCGCGCGCGCTGTTCCCGGTCGACCTGGACCAGCAGGTGCACAAGCTCATCGACATGCTCGCATCCATCGTGCGCGCCCTCGACGCGCCGGCCCAGCTCGCGCGCGACTTCGCCGAACTCGGCCGCCGCCACCTGGGCTACGGCGTCAGCGAAGAGGACTACGACGACGTCGGCGCGGCCCTGCTGATGGCCCTGCGCGAACAGCTCGGCACGGCGTTCACGCCGGAGATCGAGCAGGCCTGGGCGACGCTGTACGGCGATCTGGCCGAGGCCATGATCGCGGCCGAGAACGCGGCGCAGGACGCGTAGCGCCAGTAGCCGGCCGCCGTACCGGTCCGCCCGCGGCGATGCCGGCTTCAGCCGACGCGGCCGCGCCATCCGGCGGACGCCGCCAGCGCGCCGCGAGCAGCGGCAACAGCCGCAGGTTCAGCAGGGTCGAGGAGATCAGTCCGCCGAGCAGCACGATGGTCATCGGGCCTTCGATCTCGCGGACGGCTTCGCCGTTGCCCCAGGCCAGCGGCAGTACGCAGTGCGGTCACGAGAGCGGTCATCAGCACCGGCGTCAGGCGTTCGTGCGCGCCGCGCAGTGCCGTCGTCAGGTTCCAGACGGCACTGCGCGGACGACCAGACAGTCGAAATGCGCGGTCCGCATGATGCCGTTGCGCGCGCTGACGCCGAACCGCGCGACGAAACCGGCCAGGGTGCCCATCGGCAGTCCGATGCCGCCGAGCAGCGCGAAGGCAGTTCGCCAGGATCGGCAGCACGCTGCGCGCGCGGCCGAAGCTGAGCCCGGGCAGCGCGGCGATGCCCAGTGCGGCCAGTGTCGAAGGGCTCGGCAGGTCGCGTCGCGGCGTCGCCGGTTCCGCCGAAATCCCGATACGGACCCGCAGGCGGCGCCAGCCGGGCGGTGAGCAGGGTACGCGCCGCTTCGGTGAATCCGGCCGCGCCGCGTTCGGCCGGATGGGCGGTGATGACCTGGCGCCGGAGATCGCGCTGCGGCGGCTGACCGGAGCGACGTCGGCGCCGCGGCCGCGGCGTATGCTGCACGGCATTGCTCGCGCAGCCGTGGCGGTCATGAGCCGGATCCGCATCCTTCCCGACGACGTGGAGATCGAGGCCCTGCCCGGCGAGACCGTGCTCGCGGCCGCCCTGCGCGCCGGGGTGCCGCATCTGCATCTGTGCGGCGGCAACGCGCATTGCTCGACCTGCCGCATCGAACTGCGCGAGGGCGCCGACCAGTGCGCGCCGCAGACCGCGGCCGAGCAGCGCATCGCGCAGCGGCTGCATTTCCAGCCCGGCCTGCGCCTGGCCTGCCAGACCGTCGTGCAGGGACCGATGACGGTACGCCGCCTCGTGCTCGACGCGCACGACGCGCGGCTCGTCGACCAGCGCGGGCGCGCGGCCGCGGAGGCCAGCGTCGGCGAGGAACGCCGGCTCGCGATCCTGTTCGCCGACATCCGCGGCTTCACCGCGTTTTCCGAGCGTCTGCCGCCGTATGACGTGATCCACGTGCTCAACCGCTATTTCCATGCGGCCGGCGAAGTCATTGCGCGCTACGGCGGGCGCATCGACAACTACATGGGCGACGGCTTCATGGCGCTGTTCGGCCTGGGCGACGAGGACGCGCCGGCGTGTCTGCGCGCGGTCAGCGCCGGGCTCGCGCTGATCGACGCGGTCGCCGCGCTGCAGCCGTATCTGCTCACCGCGTTCGGCGAAGGCTTCGGCATCGGCGTCGGCATCCACTACGGCTGCGCCGTGGTCGGCAGCGTCGGCGCGGCCGGCAACGAGCGCGTGACCGCGATCGGCGACGCGGTCAATCTCGCCAGCCGCATCGAGGAAGCCAACAAGCGCTTCGGCACGCAGCTGCTGATTTCGGCGCAGACCTGGGCGCAGGTCGCCGAACAGGTTCAGATCGGGGCGATTCACGAGACCGCGCTGGCCGGCAAGAGCGGCAGCTACCGCCTGTTCGAAGTGCGCGGCCTGCGTGCCGGTTGAACGACCGTGCCGCGTCGGCTTCGATGGCTGGCCGGACAGCCGGTCCGCGGGCGCCTGACGCGCCCCGGCCGACAGATCCGTGAATCCCTGCGGCCGCTCAGGCCGCCGCGGCGAAGCAGCGCTGCATCGTCGCGGCGACGCCGCCGTACAGCGTGGCCCAGGCCGTGTGCGCGGCATCGTCGAATGCCGCGCCGAGACGCGCGGCCAGGGTGTCGAGCAGCGCCGCGCCGACGACGGCGTAGTGATGGCTCTGCACCTGGTAGCCCGCATGGCGCTGGCCCAGATTCGCCAGCGGTCCGGCCAGTTGTTCGGGGCGGTCCAGTCCGGCGATCAGCATGCTCAGCATGCGCACGAGCTTGGCGCGCTGCTCGGCCAGATCGTTGCCGAACATCGGCCGCACCTGCGGCGCAAGCGTGAACAGGCGTGCGTAGAAATCCGCCGCAAAGCCGTCGGCGTCGCCGGCGATCATGGCGAAGTTGGCGCGGATCAGCGCGATCGAAGCCGGGTCCAGCCAGGCGACCGGCGCGGTGGTGGAAAGAGTCATCGGAGTTCCTTCAGTCAGCAAGGGAAGGGCGGCAGCCTCGACCCGCAGCGGCAGAGGCCGCGCAGGGCGCGCATGCGCAGGGCAGGTGCCGGCGCCGCAGCGTCGGGGTAGCTGCGGCGCCGGCGATGTCGGCGACGGTCGTTGGGGGTGATCACCGACGGGGAGCAGTGTCCGCAGCGCGTTCCCTGGCTGCCTGACGACAATCCGCCGGCAGCGTTATCGGATCATTTTTATTCGTCGCCTCAGTCGCTTGGTGCGCTTGATGCTGTCGTCGACGACGATGGTGCGGGCGCGGAGCAGGCGGCGATGCGCGGCGAATGAGGGGATTGCGCCGCGGCACTGGCGCATTGGCATCGCCGCCCGCCGTCGCGCCCGTTACGGCGACGCGTCGAAACCCGCATGGAACAAGGTGTCGGCATCCGACAGGCAATACAGCGCATAGTGCGTCGCGCAGGCATAGGCGCCGGACGCGCGCAGCCACAGCGGGCCGGCGATGTTCGCCGTGGTCGCGCGACCCTGGGCCGTCGCGTCGGTCCAGCCGGCGCATTGCTCCGGCGCTGCGCTGCCGTCGGCGGCGATGCCGGTCCAGGCCCCGATGCTGGCCAGGTAGGTGCCGGTTTCGCTGACGTTGATCGGCGCATAGGTCGCGCCGGTCTGCAGCGCAGCCAGGTTGTCGGCAATGCGCACGCCGTCGCGGCGTACCCAGGGCAGGTCTGCCTGGCTGAAGCGCGCGAACGCGGGCGTCGCGCCGTCGGCCAGCAGGGCCTTGAACGTGTCCGGCCGGTGCAGGCCGGCTGCGGCCGCCCGCGTGCGGCAGATGCGGTCGGCCGCGGCGATGCCGGTCTGGCCCTGGGCTTCCGGCCAGGCGAAGTTGCCCGGGCCGCCGCTGCCGGTGACGAAGGCTTCGCGTTTGCCGAATTCCCGCGGCCTGGCCGCCTGCGCGTTGCCGCTGCCCGGTTCCAGGCAGTACAGGCGCGCCGGGACCGTGCAGCTCATGACACCGTTGCCGGACCAGTCGTCGGTCGTGGAATCGGCACCGCCGATCAACATCGTCGCGCCGGTGCCGGTGGTCCAGCCGGCGCAGTCGTAGCCCGGAAGGTGTGCGCCGTTTGCGCCGGTGCCGGTCGCGACGCTCTGCAGATAGCCGGTGAACGGCAACGGACGGCCGAACTCGTCGCGGTTGATCGGATGGAACAGGCGGCCAGCCAGCTGGTCGGCCAGGCTCGCCGCGACCGGGCGATCGTCACTGCGCTGCCAGGGCCCGGCGTCGGTCGGCGGCTGCGCGAGACCGCAGTTCGCGTTGCGCTTGCCGTGCAGCCCGTGCACGCGGCAGTAGGCGTCGTCAGTGCTGTCGGACAGCCAGGCGACGAAGGCGTCGGCGTTGGCCAATCCGGCGGCGCGGGCGCGGGACCGGCATACCGCATCGGCGCCGGCGACGCCGGACTGGCCGCCCGCCTCGCTCCAGGTCGCGAGATTGCCGCTGCCCTGTACCGAGGTGACGAAGGCGCGGCGCGGCGGGTTCTGCGCCGCCAGCGGCGGTGCGGCCAGCAGCAGCGCCATGCAGATCCAGCGAATCGACATGAGACGTCCTTGATCGGGGAGTTCTCCCCGCCGGACGCAAAATCACTCCGGGCGCCGTCGCTGCGCAGCGCCTGAGCGCAAGCGCTGCAACATGGTGCCGTGAGGCGGCCAGGGCGGCGCGGCCCGTCGCTCGGAGCCTCGGCTCGAAATCGCCGGCGAAGATCGCATCGGCTTCGATCGCGCCGATGCTCACCGCCGCGCCGGACGTGCGCGTATGGCCTTCGGTATCGAAGGTGCCAGAACTGCCGGGCGGATCGGCCACGCCGCTGTCGATCAGGATGGACTCGTGGCCCGGACCAGGCCGGTCAGGCGCGCAGGAACGTGCCGCGGCGGCGGGATGGACGAGGCGACATGGGCAGTGCGAACGGGCGCCGGAGCGGCGCGGACGGAGCGCACTGCCCCGATCCGCCGCCGCGGCTGCCTTGACCGCAACGCAACGGCACCCTCTTTGCTCCCGTGTCGCCGGACCTGGCATCGGCCCCAGGTCCGGCGCAGGCACCCGTCAGCGCTCGGTGGAATCGCCGCGCGGTCCGGACTTCTTGGCTGCCGGGCGGCGCCGCGCCGGCGCGGCGGATTTGCCGCGTGCCGGCGGCGTACCGGTAGCCGCCTGGCCGCGGCGGGACGCGGCGGCCGTCCTGGGCGCCGCTGCGGCGGGCGTCGCTGCGGCTGCCCCGGTCGCTGCAGCGTCCGTGTCAGGCGGGGGCGGCGGCATGCCGGGCAGGGCGGCTTCCTCCATGGCTTGCCGCAGCTGCCGCCAGTGCGCATGACGCTCCGTCGGCGCGCGAGTCAGACAGAATCCGGCGAACTCGTACCAGAAGCGGTTGTAAGTGCCGATCGTCTCGCGCTCGGCCGCCGTCGCCGTCACCGCCATCGCACTGCGGTATTCGACCGCGATCCTGCGCGCTTCGGCGAGATAGGCCGCAGGGTCTTCCAGTGTCGTCTCGCGCGGACTGACCAGCAGCAACAGGCGTTGGTCGGCGGAATCCACGTCGTCCCAGAATTCGTGGGCGGCCTCGCGCGTCTTCAGGCGCTCGCGGCAGATCCCGACGGCCGCCGCATAGGACCGGTTGAGCGCGTCGTAGAGCCGGAGCAGATCGGCCTGGAGGTCGACCTTGCCGAGCCCATCGCCGACGATCAGCGCGCCGAGAGCTTTCTGCAGGTGCTCGGTCGACAGCGTCTCCAGGTCGACATTGTCGCCGCGGAGACAGGCGACGCAGGACAGTCCCCGGAACACGCCCTCGATCATGCCGTTCAGTGCAGCGAGCGCGGACGCCACATCCCCGCCGCATCGCAGCTGGAACAGGCGCCGGTAGTTGGTGCCCAGGGCGAACCACGTGGTCGCGCCACGCTCCACGTCGGCGAATGCGCGCAGACGCCGCATGCTTTCTTCGCAGCGGTCGATCGCTTGTTTCCGCAGCGTTTCATTCCCGTCGCGAAGACGGTCCGGCGCCGCGCGCAGCGCCAGGCGGGCATGGGTGCGCCAGAGTATCGGCGGCAGGGACTTCTGCGCGGCTATGCGTTGCTCGATCAGCGCCAGCGCCGGTTCGTAGTCGCCGACGTGCTCCAGCGCCTTGACCGCCGCCAGGCAGCAGCCCTCGTCGCCGAGCAGGTCTGCGTGGTTGCGCAGATCGCGCGCGATACGCGCGGCGATCTGCCGGGTCCGCTGCGGACTCGCGCCCATGGCCGAGACGGCGAGCGCATCGAGGGAACAGGCCAGTTCGTTCGCCGAGATGAACCGTGCCGGGCCGTCAGGCGCCTCGCCGCGCCGCGCCGCATAGCGCACGTCGCCGTAACACTGATAGGCGCCCCAGGTCGTCGTGCGTTCGCCGTGCAGACGGTAGGTCAGCGCGCGTGCGGCGCGCACCGCGTCGATGTAGATCATGCCGCGGTCGACCAGCGCCGCGTAGAACTCGCGCGAGAAGCATTGCGCCGCATCGTCGTCGACGGCCCAGCCGGCCGCGACGACGGCGCGGCAGCCGATGTCCATGAACACGTTGGCGAGATTGCTCGCCAGTCGCGGAGCGTCCAGGGCGATGCCGACCTCGCGGCCCAGGTGGCAGCAGTTGATGAACACGAGCTCCGGCACGACGTCGACGCATTCGCGCACGTCTTCGGGCGTCAGCAGCAGCAGATGGCGTTCGCCGCCGTCGGCGGGGTCTTCAGCGGAACCGCTCGGTTCCTTGACCGGCAGGCTGCCGATGACCATGCCGGTGCGAACCGGCGCATCCTTGTCCGCCAGCGGTGAGCGGTAGTCGACCACGCCGTGGCCGGCGAAATGGATGATGCGGTAGGGCCTCTTGCCGAGTTCGTCGCGTATCTTCAGCGCGTCGAAATTCGGCAGATAGTTCACCTCGAAGCCGG
Organism: Lysobacteraceae bacterium SCN 69-320; assembly: GCA_001725155.1. Taxonomy (GTDB): domain Bacteria; phylum Pseudomonadota; class Gammaproteobacteria; order Xanthomonadales; family Rhodanobacteraceae; genus Tahibacter. Next base: position 63,009 of record MEFP01000012.1, read on the forward strand.
CCTCCGTCAGCGCCTCGCTGACGGCTTCCGCCTCGTGTCGGGCACCGTCCAGGTACGGCAGGCCCGGTACGTCCCAGCGCCCGACGACCAGCGCGGTGTTCTGCGCCACGCGTTCGCGCGCCGTGTAGCCGCGCCGGCGCAGCTGACGCATCATGCCGGCCCGCACGGACAGCGGCAGGTCGCCGCCGGCGTCGGCGAGCTCCCAGGGCAGGCTCGCCGCGCTTTCGTTCAAGGTCAGCAGCAGGTCGTACTGTTCCAGCGCGAAGCGCTTGAGTTCCAGCGGCAGCAGCTGCTGGAACAGCACGCGGCCCAGCGTCGCGTCGGTGCTCTGCTGACGGTCGATCTTGCGGGCGTAGGTGCGCACTTCGTCGATGTCGATCGTGCGCTTGTACAGCGGGACGGCGGCCTGGATGCCCGGCAGCGCGAAGCGCAAGCGGCCGCCGCTGAGCGCGCGGATGTCCAGGCGGCGCACCGACGAAATGCTGCGCGAGCCGTCGCGCAGCCGTCGCAGCGAATCATTGCGGCTCTCCATCGGCGGCGTCGGCGCGAGGAAGCGGTGCTGGAATTCACTGCCGTCGATCAGAACCGGCAGTTCGCTGGCCAGCTCCAGCGCCTTGTCCTCGTAGATCTCGATGATTTCCAGCTCGCGTATGCGCGGTCTGACCAGGGCCGGATTCTCCGGCGCGGGCTGCGCCGCGAGCACCTTCTGTGCGTCCAGCGCGCCGAGCAGGATCGCGCGCAGGCATTCGGTCACCGTCATGCCGCTGACCGACGAGCCGAGCAGGACGACGCTGAACGCGCTTTCGCGCTGCTCGGGCGTCAGATCGCTCAAGGTCGTGCCGAACCAGCCGAGCAGGCCGCGCCGCACCGTGCGGCGCAGCTCGCCGACCGACAGTTCGCCGGGCGGCCCGAGGCCGATGATGACGGCATACGGCGAGCGGCGGTCGACGGTGATCTGCTGGCGCTTGAACACCTGGAACGTTTCCAGCGGTCCCGGATAGACGCCCAGGTCCAGCGCCGTGCGCAGCTGGCCGTCGTAGAGCTGGTCGAGTTCGGCCTCCGACGCGCGCATGGTGTCGCCCTGGTAATGGCCGACGACGATCGGATAGCGCGCGAAACGCAGACCGCCGTGAACCACGCGCAGCACGATGGGCTGGCTCGGCTCGGGCTCGTCCTCGCCGCGGCTGCGCACGCCGAGGAACGCGCGGACGATGTCCGCGCGCGAGGGCCGGTACGGCAGCTGTTCGGTGGGCAGCAGCGACAGCGGAACGCTGCCGCGGGTGTCGCCGAGATCCTGCCAGCGCCGCTTCAGCCGTGTCGTGCGGCCGGCGTCCAGCAGCTCGAAATAAGCCTCGAACGCCTTCTTGTGGCCCGGCAGATCGCCGTGCGCAGCGTCGACGTAATAGGTGTCGACGCCGTCGATCAGTCCCGATGCATACGAAACCGTGCCGTCGCCGGGGCCGCGCACGTACTGGCCATCGGCATCGAGGTCGACGATCGTGGCGTCCGCAGCGGACTCGGGCACGTAGCCGGCGACATAGATGCATTGCGCCTTCGGCAGCGCGGCGAGTGCCGCGCGCAGATCGTCGCGGCCTTTGACGCCGAGCGCCAGCGCATGGCCATCCAGCCGCGGGCGCTGCGCCACGGGTACCCTGTGCTGCTCGAACAGCCAGTTCCAGGTGGCCGGCTTGCCCCAGTCCGGCCCGCTCTGCGGCAGCAGTTCGAAGAAGCCCGGAAACGTGCCGCCCACGCTGAGCAGTTCGGTCTTGTTCTGCGGCGCGATGCAGTCGAGCTTGTCGATGAGGTCGTTCGTGCCGAGCAGGGTGCGTGCGACGGCGAGACTGCCGGCATTCGGCGTGCCGAGCATCAGCACGCGGTTGCGCGCCGAGCGCCTGAAGCGGGCGAGCAGGCCGGGATGGCGGGCGAACAGCAGGCGCACGACGAGCCCGCCCATGGAATGGGCGATGAAGCGCAGCGGCCGTGGACTGTCCTCGGGCCAGAGCTTGGTCAGTTGCTCGGCCAGCGTGTCGGCGGCCAGGCTCAGCGGCTTGCGCCAGTCGAAGCCCCAGGCCTCGACGAGATCGCCGCGGCGCTCGAGCGCGTCGAGCAGATGACCGTAGAAATTGACCGGCCAGAAATCCAGCGCCCGGTACGGATAGATCGCCGCACTGCCGGGCTCGGGATAGGGCTGGGTCTGTTCGGCCGGCGAGAGCTCCAGGCGCGAGAACTTGCCCAGCGCGAATTCGCCGAAGTCGACCCAGAGCCGGTCGTTCTGGCTGTAGGCGAGACCGGAACCCATGATGCCGGGCAGCACGATGTCCAGCGGCGCGTCGGGCTTGGGTCTGGAGGTGCGGTTGGGCGTCAGCACCGGCCGCGCGCCGGGACGGTCCAGGCGCTGCAGACGCTGGTATTCGGTGTCTTCGGCGATCAGGCCGATCTGGATGCGGCGCAGCGACTCGGGCACGCGGAAATAGTGGAAATGATCGACCTGCTCGGTCTTGTGGAAGAAGTAGCGCAGCCCGTCCTGGCGCGGCGCGCCGCCGAACATGCTCGCCGTCGGCACGACGATGTCGTGCGGTTCGCCGAAGAAGCCGTCGGTGATCAGGTTCTTGAGGCGGCCGGCGATGCCGTGCCCGACGCAGTCGCCGGCGATCACGGTCAGGCGCTGCTGCAGCAGCGGCGGGGCGTCGTTGAGCAGGGCGCTCAGCGCGCCGTCCGGGCGCATGGCCTCGATGCCCGGAAAATGCCGGCGCTCCAGCCGCTCCTTGACGACCGCGGCGATCAGATCGAACACCTGATCGGCGATCTGCTGCGGACCGGCGGGCAGGGCGAGCCGCGCGAGGTTGTACAGAATGCTGAGCCAGCGGTCGAGGCGGTTGCTGGCCAGCCAGGTGCCGCGCAGCGGACCGGCGACGCGGACGAAGCGGCTGACGCGGATGCGTTTGTCCCGCGTCGTGCGGTACAGCTCGCGCAGCACCGCGGCGTCTTCCGGATGCGTGGTCTCGTAGCGGCGCAGCTCGCCGTCGCTGAAGCCGCCGTCGGACTGGGCCCGCGACAGCAGCTCGCCGACCAGGCAGCCGCGCGAATAGCCGAGCAGGTGCAGCTCCTGGCCCTCGCCGAGCGCCTGGACGAGGCGCAGCGCGTTGCGCGCCGGGCTTTCACCGAGCGTGGCATGGTCGAAGCCGTAGATCGCGCCCTGATAGTGCTTGCTCAGCAGATCCAGCGTGCTGCCGCCGTCGGCTTTCCAGAGACCGTCGAAAGAGCCGGCGGTGTTGGAAAAGAAACCGTGCAGCAGCAACAGCGCCGGGTGGCCGACCGTGCGGTCGAAGCCCGGCCGCGCATACGGTCCTTTCTCGTCGCACTGCCACAGGCCGGGTTCGCTGCGGCCGGCGACATCGCGCGTGTCGATGCGCCTGGCGATTTCCGCGCCGATCAGGTCCTTCGCGGCGTTCTTCACCGGCGCGAGCCAGTCGCCGAGATCCACGTCGATGACCTTCAGCGCGCGCACGAGGAAGTCGACGGCGCCGCGCTGCGCAGGCTGCGCCGAGCGCAGCGTCACCGAGCGTGCCGCGGCGAGGTCGATGCTGCCGTCGCGGCCGGCCGCCGCGTCGTGGACGAGCTGTTCGTCGAGATCCCGGCCGCCGGTGAACAGCGCGATGCCCTCGCCGAGGTCGAGTTCGACGAGGTCGTCGGCCTGCGGCGGCGCGGCCGCCGGGCCCGCCTGCGCGCGCGTGCTCGCGAGAGGGATCGTGCGGTTCGTCCGGCGGTTCTCGTGCGGCGCGGTCATGACGATCTCCTGCGGACTGGGCGGCAAGGCGCCGGCTGCCGCCGGCCTGCCGACAACCAGTGCAGCGCCCGCGGCGGTTCTCTCACCCGCACCCCGGCGGTTCGCCGCGCGGCGCCTTGCAGCGGCGCCGGCGCAGCCCCACCTGCACGACGTTGCCGCGCCGATGCCGTCGCGGACCGGAGAACCGTGTGAACGACCCGCTGCTGATCGCCTGTCCCCATTGCCATACGCTCAACCGCGTGCCGTCGGCGCGCCTGGCCGAGGCGCCGGTCTGCGGCCGCTGCAGCCAGCCGCTGTTCGCGGCCCGGCCGGTCGCGCTGGATGCGGCCAGCTTCGACGCGCATGCCACGCGCGCCGAACTGCCGCTGCTGGTGGATTTCTGGGCGCCCTGGTGCGGGCCTTGCCGCACGATGGCGCCGCAGTTCGAGGCCGCCGCGGCGGACCTGGAACCGCGTTTCCGTCTGGCCAAGGTCGACACCGAAGCCGTGCCGGCGCTCGGCGCGCGCTATGCGATCCGCAGCATCCCGACCCTGATCCTGCTGCGCCAGGGGCGTGAGATCGCGCGCCAGTCCGGCGCCATCGGCCGCACCGACATCGTGCGCTGGGCGCGCGCCCAGGCCGGCTGAGCACGGCCGCCGCGGGCGGCTGTCGTTACCGGGGCGGCTGCCGCCTCGGCTGAGCCCGAGCCGGAGTGCGCTGCGCGTTGTCGATCGGGCCGGCGGTGCGACGATTCCCGCAGCCGTGCCCGGAGGCTGTGCCGGAACGGCAGCGGGCGCCGCCGAACGCGGCGGCAGCGCGGAATCCGACGCCGGCGGCGTCTCGTGCCCCGCGCCGCCGGCGCCGCCCGATGCGCGTGCCGGACCGGATGCGTGGGGCGTAGACTGCTGCGCGCCGGAGGAGTCGTGGAGGTTGTCGTGTCGGATGCCGCCGCGATGGGGAATGCGCCGTGCGGGACGACGACGCGCGAGGTCGTTTCGCCAGCCGGCGCGGCGTACCGGCATCGGCCGCCGGATAGGCTCGTGCCATGACCGTCACGCCCCTGATGTGGATCCTCGCCGTCGCGCTCGTGCTGGCGCTCGTCTGCTTCGACTTCTTTTTCCACGTCCGCAAGGCGCATGCACCGACGCTGCGCGAGGCCGCAATCTGGTCGTCGCTCTACGTCGGCACTGCGCTGATGTTCGGCGTCGGGGTGCTGGCCTACGGCGGGCGCGAGCCCGGCACGGAATATTTCGCCGGATACGCGACCGAGAAGGCGCTGTCGGTCGACAACGTCTTCGTGTTCCTCGTCATCATGACCAGCTTCAAGGTGCCGCGCGAGGATCAGCAGAAGGCCCTGCTGTTCGGCATCGTGTTCTCGCTGATTGCGCGTACGGCGCTGATCCTCGTCGGGGCGGCGTTGATCAGCCGCTTCTCCTGGGTGTTCTACGCTTTCGGGCTGATCCTGCTCGTGGCGGCCGGCAACCTGCTCGCGCCGCACGCCGCCGGCGACGACCCGGGCGACAACCTGGTGGTGCGGATCGCGCGGAAGCTGTTCCGGACCACCGACCACTACGACGGCGACAGGCTTTTCACCCGGCACCAGGGCCGGCGGGCGATGACGCCGATGCTGCTGGTGATTGCCGTGATTGCGGGCACGGACGTGCTGTTCGCGCTGGATTCGATTCCGGCCATCTTCGGACTGACCGAAAGCGCCTTCATCGTCTTCACCGCGACCGCGTTCTCGTTGCTGGGCCTGCGCCAGCTCTACTTCCTCATCGACGGGCTGCTGGATCGCCTGCTGTACCTTCCGTACGGCCTGGCCGTGATCCTGGGCCTGATCGGCGTGAAGCTCATACTGCATGCGCTGCACGGGAACGGCCTGCCTTTCATCAACGAGGGCAGGCCGGTAGACGTGATCGAGATCGGATCGGGGCAGTCGCTGGCGCTGATCCTGGCCATTCTGATCGTGACGGTGGCGGTGTCGTTGTGCAGCCCGAAAGGTCGCACCAAAGCCATCGTCTCGGCCTTGCGCCGCGATGTTGCGGAGTATCTCGCCCTGCCCATGTCCGCCGCTGCGGCGCGGCGTGAGGAGCTGCATGCACGCATCGCCTCGCGCACCCGCCAGGTGGAAGCCTTGCCCGCGGCGCTGCGCGCGCTGATCCGCAACCCGGTCCAGCTGCGCGCCGACGTGGCCCGCGTGCAGGCATTGCACGGGCAACTTGCCGCTGTGCGGACCTAGCGCGGATGCAGTCGGGCCTGCCGTCGGGGACCGAGGGGGCGAATTCGTCGCCGGCAGCTCGCGCCCGGGCAGCGACGGCCGGCGTCGATTCCAGCGGCGTATAGTCAGCCTCTGCCGCTCTCTGCCCGCTCCGGCCGGCCGTCAGTGGTGGTGGTACGGCCGGCATTCCCGGCCCGCTCCTGTCGCGTCTGCCGGCAGGGGCGGGGAATGGCGGCCAGGAACAGCATCGGTCTTTGAAGCTTCCGCCAACGAGAGGCAAGGGAGGACATCATGGACAACATGCTTGCGATCGCTGCTCGAGCGCTGATGGCGCAGATTTTCATCATTTCGGGCTGGAGCAAGGCCATGGGCTTTGCCGCGACGGAGGGCTATTTCTCCTCGCTGGGCATTCCGATGGCAGCGGTCGTCGTGCCGCTGGTCATAGTGATCGAGCTGGGCGGCGGTCTTGCCCTGCTGTTCGGTTTCAGGACACGCGGGGTGGCAGCGATGATCGCCGTCTTCTGCGTTGGATCTGCGCTCATTGCGCATACGAACTTTTCCGATCAGGGCCAGGTGATCAGCTTCATGAAGAACCTGGCGATGACGGGCGGACTGCTGATGTTCGTTAGGCACGGAGCGGGTGGGGCGAGCCTCGACGGGAAGCTCGAATCCCGACGCAGCGGTTCCGGGCCGGTCTGACGGGAGTACGACCCGGCCGGCGCCGTCGGCGGTTCGGATCGCCGGCCGTCAGGACGGCCGCGTCCGGCGGGCGCGCAACGGCGGTTCAGGCCGACTGCTTCAGCGCCGCGAGCACGTCCGCCGGCCGGATCGGAATGTGCCGCAGCCGCGCGCCGACCGCGGCGAAGACCGCATTGCCGATGGCCGGCGCGACGACGGTCGTGGCCGGCTCGCCGAGTCCGACCGGCACCTCGGTGCTGGCGATGAACTCGATCTGCAGCTCCGGACAGTCGGCCATGCGCATCGGCGTGTAGGTGTCGAGATTGGTGTCGCGCACCTGGCCGTTTTCGAAGCGCGTGCCTTCGAGCACGGCCATGCTCATGCCCCAGAGCGCCGCACCTTCCATCTGCGCGAGCGCGCCGTCGGGGTGCACGATCGTGCCCGCATCGGCGACGAGGAACAGCTTCTCCACGCGCACATCGCCGCTGGCGCGGTCCACGCGCACGCGCGCCGCGCAGGCGACCCAGGTCGGCATGTCGCGTTCCTGGCCGAACGTGGTCGCGATGCCCAGGCCCGTGTCCTTCGGCAGCGGTGTGCCCCAGCCGGCGATCTCGGCGACGCGCTTGAGCACGGCGGCCTGGCGCCGGGCGCCGCCGACCGAGTTCGGCGCGCTGCCGGTATTGCGGCCGGAGCCGTCGAGCAGCGCGAGGCGGAAATTCAGCGGGTCGACGCCGCGCTCGTGCGCGGCTTCGTCCATGAAGCTTTCGACCGCCCAGTTGGTCCAGCCCGGACCGACCGAGCGCAGCCAGCCGGGCCGGAATGCGCGGTTGGCGACCTCGTTGGACAGCGCGCGCACGCGCTGTGCGCCGACGCTGTACCAGTGGTCGGCGCCGGCGATCGCGAACGGATCGTAGGGCCGGTCGTTCTTTCCCTTCGGCATGAAGCTCGGCACCATGACCTGGGTCGGCCAGCCGGCCGAGGCGTCGTGCTGCATCGCGACGATCGCGCCGGCCGCATCCAAGCCCATGCGCAGGCGCTGGATCGACGGCGAGCGGAACGAGTCGAAGCGCACGTCGTCGGGCCGCGTGCAGGTCATCTTGACCGGCCGGCCCAGCGCCTTGGCCGCGAGCGCGGCCGGCACGGCGTAGTCGCCGTTGAGGCGCCGGCCGAAGCCGCCGCCGAGCAGGTAGGTGCGCATGACGATCCTGTCCTCGCCGACGCCCAGCGCCTTGGCCAGGGTCGGCAGGATCAGCGACTGCCACTGGTTGCCGGTGTGGATTTCCCAGCGGCCGTCCTTCTCGAACGCGAGCGCATTCAGCGGTTCGAGCTGGAAATGCAGCACGCTCGCGGTGGTGTAGGTCCGCTCCAGGGTCGAGGCCGCGGCGGCGAACGCCGCATCCACGCCTTCGTCGTCCACCACGGTCGCGCCGGCCGTCGGGTCGGCGAACTGCTTGCGGCCGAAATCGAGCACATCCTGCTCGGACAGCGTCGCCGTGTCGTCGTTGCGCCAGGTCACCTTGACCTTGTCGGCGGCACGCATCGCGGCAAAGGTGGATTCGGCGCAGACCATGACCCAGCCCGGCACGGTGCTGGACGGATCCTCCAGGGTCAGGCTGCGCAGATAGCCCTTGACCGCGCGCGCGGCGCTGTCGTCGACGCTGACGACGGTGGAACCGTTGCGCGTCGGCGGCACCAGCGGCCGCGCGTACACCATGCCGTCGACCTGGGCGTCGATGCCGTAGACGGCCTTGCCGGTGGTCTTGCCGGGGATGTCGATGGCCTGGGTGTCCACGCCGACGAGACGTCGCTCGGCCGGCGTCTTCAGCGGCAGTTTGGCCAGTTCGTCGGCCGTATAGGTGCGCGTGAGATCGCCGCGCTGCACGATCTGCGCATAGCTGATCGAGCGGCCGCCGGCGCTCACCGTGCTGTTGCGCGCGATGCACGCGTCCGGCGCGACGCCGAGCAGCCGGGCGCCTTCCTCGATCAGCGCAATGCGGCCGGCTGCGCCGGCCTGGGCCAGCGGCAGCCAGCTCTGCCAGACGGACCAGCTGCCGCCGGTGACCATGAGCCCCCATTTCGGATCGGTGTCGACATGGCTGACGCGCACCTGGCTCCAGTCGGCTTCCAGTTCGTCGGCGAGGATGCGCGCGAGCGCCGTGCCGACGTGCTGGCCCATCTCGGCGCGAATGACGTTGACGGTGATGCGCCCGTCGATGTCGATGCGGAACCACAGGCCCGGCTCGAAGCCGCGTTCGGCGATCAGCGTCGTCGCCGAGGTCTCCGGCAGCACGGTGGCGGCGCGCGCGAAGGCCATGACGAAGCCGCCGCCGGCCGCGCCGATCAGGAACGCGCGCCGCGACGGCGAGGAGGGGCGGGCGGCCGCGCGCAGCGGCATGTCGGATCTAGGCATGGGAGGAGCCGTCCTTGAGTTCCGCGGCGGCGAGCTTGATCGCCTTGCGTATGCGCAGGTAGGCCATGCAGCGGCACAGGTTGCCGGCCATCACCGCATTGATGTCGGCGTCGCTGGGATCGGGAAAATCCTTGAGCAGGGTCGCCGCCTGCATGATCTGGCCCGGCTGGCAGTAGCCGCACTGCGGCGCCTGTACGGCGATCCAGGCCTTCTGCAGCGGGTGGCTGCCGTCCGGGTCCAGGCCTTCTATCGTCGTGACCTGTTGCCCGGCCACGGCGCCCAGCGGCGTGATGCAGGAGCGGATCGCGCGGCCGTTGACGTGTACCGTGCAGGCGCCGCAGAAGCCGATGCCGCAGCCGAACTTGGTGCCTTTCAGGTGCAGCGCATCGCGCAGCGCCCAGAGCAGCGGCGTGTCGTCGTCGATGTCGAGCGTGACCGGATGACCGTTGAGTACGAACTGGCTCATGCTGCGGGGCTCCGTCCGGAAAGCGTATCTAGCGTTGCGCCGTCGCCGCCGATCGGGTCGGCGCGGCGCGCAGTGCGGCGACCGTGCGCGGCAGATCGGGCCAGGGCGGCTGGTCGCTGCGCGTGCGCCGCAGCCAGGCGGCGAGGGAGGCGACTTCCTCGTCGCCGAGCGAATGGGCGAAGCCCGGCATCATCACACCGGGCAGGCCGGCATCCACGCCGACGCCGTGCAGGATGACCTGGATCAGGGTGGACGGATCGGCTGCCGTGACGGCGCTGTTGAGGCCGAGTTCCGGCCTTTCGGTCAGCGGCTGCGGCGCGCTGTTGTAGTGGCAGGACGCGCACGCCGAGGCGAACAGCCGCGCGCCCGCATCGCCGGCCGGCTGCGCGGCCTGGGCCGAGGCGGTCAGCGCGCGGGCCAGCGCCGCGGCCGTGGCGGCATCGTCGACGGCGCCGGCGCGTCCGGCGAAGTACACGGCGATCGCGCGCAGGTCCTCGTCGGGCAGCTTGCCCAGTCCATGCACGACCTCGGCCATGGCGCCGGCGGCCACGCCGTGCAGCGGCGTCGCGCCGTGGCGCAGATAGGCATACAGCTCGTCCTCGCTCCAGCGCACCGGCGCCGGGTTGGAGCGGTCCAGCGGCGGCGCGTACCAGCCGTCGACGACGGCGCCGGTGTAGCGGTGCGCGTCGAGCTGTTCGGCGCCGAGCGCGTTGCGCGGGCTGTGACAGGCCGAGCAGTGCGCGAGACCTTCGGCCAGATACGCGCCGCGGTTCCACTGCGCGCTGTTGCCGCTGACCGGGCCGTAGGCACCGTCGCGGAAATACAGCAGTTTCCAGCCGGCCTGCAGCGCGCGCACGTTCAGCGGAAACGCCATGTCGGGCTTGCGCGCCGGCGCGACCGCCGGTTCGCGCGTCATGAAATAGGCGTACAGCGCCTTGATGTCGGCGTCGTCGATCTGGTTGAAATGCTGGTACGGAAACACCGGGAACAGATGTGCGCCGTCGCGTGCGACGCCTTCGCGCAGCGCCCGCCGGAATGCCGCTTCGGACCAGCGGCCTATGCCGGTCTGCGGATCGGGCGTGATGTTCGTCGACCAGATCGTGCCGAAGCCGGTCGTCATCGCATAGCCGCCGGCATAACGCTGACCGCCCGGCGCGGTATGGCAGGTCGCGCAATAGCCGGCACCGGCCAGCATCTCGCCCTTGGCGACGAGTTCGGCGGCGAAGCTCGTGCGTGCCGGCGGCGTGATCGGATCCAGCGCGGGGCGATAGGCCAGCACGGCGAGTCCGACGACGCCGACCACGACGATGACGAGCAGCGCAATGACGAGACGCTTGAACATGCGGATCTCCACACGACGCGGCTGGAATACGCGATGCGGGCTGCCGTGCGCGACGCCAGAAAAGCGGCGAATGCGGCGGCGCCCGGCGATCCGGACTCTACGCCGATTCGGTGCCGCCGTGTCGTCGCGGCGGCCTGCGGCATCGTGCTGCCGTCAACGGCCGAGGCGGCTTTGCGGCCCGGCCGGACGCCGCAATGCCGGTGCCGGCGTCCCGCGTGCCGACGGCGCGGCTTCCACGCCTGACCCGGCAGACGCTACAGTGAGGACTTGTGCAGGGACGCTCAGGGGAGTCCGCATGTCAGCGCAGTTCGAATCGTTCAAGACCGCCTGGCGCGCGGCCGACTATGCGCAGGCGCTGACGCACGTCGACGCCGTCATCGCCGGGCAGCCGCTCGTCGCCGCGCTGCACTGGTATCGCGCGAACTGCCTGCTCCGGCTCGATCGGCCGGTCGAAGCGTTCGCGGCGGTGAACCGGGTGCTCGCGCTGAATCCCGATCATGCGCCGGCGCTGGTCAAGCAGATCGAACTGAGTGGGCTGGAGGAGCCCGAAGGCGACGACGGCGAGGAGAACGGCGAGCCGACGCCGGCGCAGATCACGGCGCGGATGCTGCAGGTCGAGCAGCACCGGCAGCGCCAGATCGCCCAGCTGCGTCGTGCGCTCGAAATCGACCCCACGCTGGCCGATGCGTATTTCTGTCTGTCGCAGCTGCTGCGTGACCGCACGACGCATGCCGTGCTGAACGGCGGCGACGCCGAAACGCTGTTGAGCGACGACGAAGCGGACGGCTTGCTCGAACAGGCGATCGCGCGGGATCCGGCGCGAGTCGAGTTCCGCTGCGCGCGAGCCGAGCGGCGCCGGCTGCGTGCCGTGCAGGTTCCCGATGGAACGCCCGCCGCCGATTGCGTCCAGTCGCGTATCGGCATGCGCTATCTGCGCGCCGAGCTCGAAGCCGCGCTGGCCGATTTCACCGAGTGCGCACGGCTGGACGGCGGTCCGCGCTATCGGCTGCACATGGGCCGGGTGCTGCACGAACTCGGCCGCCACGACGAGGCCGTCGCGCAGTACGACCGCGCACTCGCCCTGTTGCCGGCGGACGCGCCGCAGCGCGCGCATGTGGAGGATCTGCGCCGGCGTTCGCAGAACGGCGGTCGCGGCGAGCTCGATGACGTGGCGCAGCTGATCGAGAGCGTGATCGCGCCCGGCGACCGCAATCAGCAGGAGGACCTGGTCGCGACGGCCTTGCTCGGCACGGCGCACGCGCTGCGCGGCGGCCAGGACCTGCAGACCGCGTTCGCCGCGCACATGCCCGAATCGCCGGACGACCTGCTCGCGGCCAACATCGCCGAAAACATCCTCAACGTCGCCTTTGAGGCGCCGCCGGATCTCGTCGCCGCCGACGCCGCGACCTTTCCGGCCTACCAGCGCCGCCATGCGGCACGGCAGCGGGCCGCGTTCGCCGCGGCCGGCCTGCGTCACGTCGCCGATGCCGAAGCGGCCGGCATGACGCCGACCCTGGGCCAGCGCGTGCTGCTCGGCTTGCATGCCGACGCCGACGGCGCGACCTGCGCCGCCACGTTCGTGCTGCGGCCGAAATGGCCCGGCGTGCCGGGTTTCGTGATGCTGCTGCTGGCGGGCAAATGGAAGAAACATCCGATGACCGAATGCGTCAGCCATTTCGACGACGACGGCTATCTGATCACCCAGTACGAAAGCATCTCGCCGTTCGAGTACGGCACGGCCGTCGACATCGAGCGCCTGCCGCGCTCGACCCCGGTCGCCGCGCTGGTCCGGCGCCATCGCGAACGCGTCGCCGCCTACCGGCAGGCGCATCCGCAGGCGCGTGCGTTTCCGGCCAGCGACCTCGCCGCGATCGATGCGAACTGGCGCCGCGGCCAGATCGTCAAGCGCAACTACCGCCGCTCCGTCGGCTACATCAGCGACGCGGAACTGCGCCGCCTGCTCGGCGGGCACTACGAGCGCCTGGCGCAGCGGGTGCGGCAGAAGATCGGCGTGTTCGCGGCCGATCGCGAAGCGGCCGCCGAAGACTGACTGCGGGCGCGGGCGACTTCAGTTCTCGCGCCAGATCGCGAACACGCGGCCGCTGCCGCGCAGGCGTTCGAGCTGCGCTGCCGTCAACGTGAATGGATGGCTGGTGTCGAGATACTCCGGTTCGCTCCAGCGCCGGGCGACGAAGTCCGCATGGGCGCCGGCGCGATCCGCGTAGTCGGCCTTGGACGGCACGAAGGTGACGCCGGCGGCGCCGACCGACTGGATGCGCACGAGACCGTAGCGGTCTGCCGTGGCGCCGGGCTGGCGGTCGAACTGGCATTCGTAGACGTCGCCGACGTGCGGCCGCCGTGCGTTCTCGGTGATGCGCGGCAGCACGGCGCCGCCGATCACGGCGAACGCGAGCAGGCCGCCGAGCAGGCCGGCGCCGATCTTCCAGCCCGAACGACGCAGGGCAGGGATGGGATCGTCCTTCAGCGTGCCGACCGCGCTGCGCGGCACCACGTTGCCGTGCCGACAGATGTCGCAGGCCAGGAGGTATTCGCGCTTCGTGACCCAGGAGAACAGGTAGTACAGATGCGCGTAGCCGTAGCACAGGTACAGGCTGAACGGCCGGTCGAGCCCGCAGATCGCACACATTCGGGTCGACTCCGCACGCACGCGCAGGCTTTCGTTGCCGCTTCCCCAGATCAGCATGACGTTTCTCCCCGGTCGGGCGCAGCTCTGCCGCCGGCAACAGGCCGGACGCCGCCGCACTGCGAATCAGGCAGGCAGAACGTCGCCGCTTGCGGCAACCGAACCTCCGGGCGCCCTGGTCGTGGATCGCCGACGGCAGCGAGTCGGCTGGCCGCCGGATTGCGCTAGGCTCAGGCGCTGCGACCAACGGGGCAATTCGTCCGCCGCCGCGTTGCCCATCTCCGGGAGGCCGAACCCGTCATGCCGATCCGCCTGTCCGTGCCGCTGCCGTTCGAACCGCCGCCGCCGTTGCTGGTGTCGCAACGGGCCGATGCCGAGGGGGCCGCCGATCTCGCCGAGGCCGCGCGCTGGCGCTGCGAGCTGCAGTATCTGCACGAGCACCGCGCTCAGGACGAAGTGGAACTGACCGTGTCGTTCAACGTCCGCGCGGATGCCGCCGCAGCCGATGCCGGGCCGGCCGCCTTCGCGCGCAGCGTCGTCGTGCGGCTGATTCATTCCGACGACGGCGAGGACGTCGAAGCGCTGCAGCTGCGCCGGACATCCGCGACGACGGACTGGCCGCAGGCGACCTATGTCACGGCGGGCGGCCAGCGCCTGGACCTGGGCGCCGGCGTCGACGACGGGGACGGGCGCCGCTACGTCCTGCCGCCGCAACCGGCGCAGACCTGGCATGGCGTCAGCCTGCGCTGGGGCGGTTTCGGCGTCGCGCAGGCGCAGAACGCGCGCGCCGCGCTGACCGCCGTGCGCAATCGCGGCCTCGTCGACGACACCTCCGGCATTCCGGTCTATCGCACGGCCACGGTCGTCGCGGCAGACGTCGTGGCGCCGCGGAATCGCTGGTCGCAGGATTTCGACATCGGCGCCGGCGGCGAGCGCCTGGAGAGCGCGCTCGACGCGGCCTTGGGCGAGTTGTTCGGCGATCGCGCAGCCGGCCAGCCGCTCGCGCTGACGTTGTCCTACGCCTATGCGCCGGGGCCGGACCTGCCGCTGGTCACGCTGCCGGTCCTGCTGCAGCCGCCGCAGCCCTTCGACGCGGCGACAATGCAGCGGATCGCCGCGGCGCTGGCCGCCTGGCAGGCCTCGAACCAGCCGCCGACCCGGCGTGCCGAGTGGCAGATCGGCCTCGTGCAATACCCGCAGATCGCAGCGGACACGGCACGGCCGCTGCTCGATCTGCCGCGGCTGGTCTACCGCCTGCGCTGAACGCGGCGGTCGCTGCAGCGCAGCGGCCGGATGCCGGTCGCGTACGGATCGTCCCCGCATCGGCGTTCTGCCTGGGGCCCGCCCGGCCCGTCGCAGCCGGATTTGCTGCTGCGGGTTCGCCGGTGCGGCCCGGCCTGACGCCGAGGCGGACTGCATACGCGATGACGAACCTGATTGGTGCCGATGCCGCCATCGAGGAACTGCTCGACGGCGCACGCCGGGGCCAGGCCGACGCCGCCGACCGCCTGTTCGCGCTGCTGTACGACGAACTGCGCGGGCAGGCGCATCGGCTGCTGCGCATCGGCGCGCGCCAGACCTTGTGTACGACGGAACTCGTCAGCGAGACGTGGCTGCGCCTGAGCGGGCGGACGCTGCCGGCGGAGAGCCGCCGGCATTACTGCAATCTGGTCGCGCGCGCGATGCGCCAGCTGCTGATCGACCGCGCGCGGCTGCGTCAGGCCGGCAAGCGCGGCGACGGCGGCGAGCCGCTGACCCTGAGCGCGGCGGCCGATGTCGCTGCCGACGAGCCGCTGGACGTGCTCGCGCTGGACCGCGTCATGGGCGCGCTGGCCGCCACCGATCCGCTGCTGGCCGAGCTGGCCGGTCTGCACCTGTTCGGCGGCCTGGGCTTCGCCGAGATCGCGCAGCTGCGTGGCGTCAGCGAGCGCAGCGTGTTCCGCGACTGGCGCGCGGCACGCATGTTCCTGCTGCGCTACATGGAGGCGGGCGGCTGAGGCGTCCTCGGCAGCCGCAGGCGTCGCCGGCCCGGACGTCCCGGCGCGGCCCGGGCAGGAGGATGCACCGCGCGGCGACCGCGTTCACTGCCGGCTTGCGACATCTCGTTGCGGATCTGGCAGTCACCCCGGCGCGGTTTCGTAACTAGCCGCAACACTCCGAGGAAATCCGCCCCATGAAATTCCGTTGTCTCGCGATCCTGCTGCTGGCCGTCGCCTGCACCGCACCGGCGCGCGCAGCCAGTTTCTGCGTCTCCAGCGTTTCCGGCCTGGCCAATGCGCTGGCCTACTACGACCTCAGCGCGAGTTCGGACGAAACCGTCACGATCCGCATCGTCCAGGGTACCTACGCGGTCGGCGCGACCCTGAATCGGCTCTACGGCGGCGCGAGCGCAAACGACGACGTCAATCTGAAGCTGCTCGGCGGCTACACGAGCAACTGCGCGAGCCGCCAGCCCGATCCGCGCAACACCGTGCTCGACGGCGGCAACGTCGCCAACTCCGGCGTCGGCCTGAAAATGCACGGCACGGGTTCGCTGCTCGTGGAGGGCATCACCTTCACGCGCTTCACGGGTTCCACCAGCATGGTCGGCATGGGCAGCGCATCGAACGTCGGCGAAGTGCTGCTGATCGACAAGGATTTCTTCAGCGAGAGCGACGATTCGGTCTACGAGGTGCGCCAGAGCCACTTCATCCGCAACGGCGGCCAGGCGATGATCTACATGACGGGATCGCTGCTGCGCTTCGTCGACAACGTCGTCGCCGACAACGCGCTGTCGCGGCTGACCGGCTTCGATTTCTCCGGCGCCGTCGTCGTCACGCTCGATGCCGAGGTCGATGCCGCGGTGACCCTGACC
The DNA here is from genome assembly GCA_001725155.1 of Lysobacteraceae bacterium SCN 69-320. Lineage (GTDB taxonomy): Bacteria > Pseudomonadota > Gammaproteobacteria > Xanthomonadales > Rhodanobacteraceae > Tahibacter. Next base: position 79,387 of record MEFP01000012.1, read on the forward strand.
AACAACACGGTCACGGGCACCACGGGCGGCCCCGGCGTGCTGATCCAGACCCTGATCACCGGCGACAGCGGTCGCATCAGCGAAGTGACCGACAACCTCCTGTGGAACAACGCCGGACCGGACATCGTCTTCACCGGCACCGCCGAGCACGTCTATCCGCTGCTGTCGAGCTTCAATCTCTACGGCAGCGCGAACGCCAACTATCCGCAGAGCTCCAGCGACCTGCACGCCGATCCGCGCTTCGTCGACGCGGCGAGCGGCAACTACCGGCTCGCCTCGAACTCGCCGGCGATCAACCGCGGCGCTCTGCTGCAGCTGCAGGGCTTTCCGGTCCGCGACGCCGACGGTGCGGCGCGCATCACCGGCAGCCGCATCGACATCGGCGCCTATGAATCGGCCATCGACGACACCACCACGGCCATCGTGACGACGACCGGCGACAACGGCAGCAACACGGCGCCGCTGGCCGGTTCGCTGCGCGCGGCGATCAAGGCGGCCAACGCCGCGAGTGGACCGTTCACGATCCGCTTCGACATCAGCGGCGGCTGTCCGCGCCTGCTCGCGTTCGCCGGCCCCATGCTCGACGTGACCGGCGACGTGACGATCGACGGCACGACCCAGCCGGGCTGGACGCCGAACAGCCAGTTCGGCCAGTTCAACGGCAACCTGTGTCTCTACGTCAACGGCGGCAATACGCCGTGGGCCTTCCACGTGCCCTCGACGGCGCCGGCCACGGCGCGCCTGGTCGTGCGCGGACTCGGCTTCGCCGGTTTCAACGACGCGGCGATCAAGCTCGAAGGCGGCCGCAACCATCGCATCTGGGGCAGCCAGTTCGGTTCGATTCCACTGACCGTGGCCAACCGCAACGCGGTGCGCGTGACCGGCAGCTCCGGCGGCGCGTTCATCGGCGGCTACGACGACGAAGGCGCGGTCAACCTGTTTTCCGGCAGCACCGACGCGGCCATCTACCTCGACAACGCCGCGGGCGGCTCGACGATCGCCAACAACGTGATCGGCTTCCAGCCCGACGGTGCCGGCAACGGCGGCAACGCCAGCGGCGTGCTCGCGTTCAACGCGAAGAACAACGTGCTGCAGTACAACCGCATCGGCAACAGCGCGACGAACGCGATCGCGCTGTCCGGCGCCGGCTCCAGCGGCAACGTCGTGCAGTACAACACGCTCGGCCTGGACATCAACGGCGCGCTGGCGGCCAACGGCGGCGCCGGCGTGCTGATCAACTTCGCCGCGAAGAACAACACGATCGGCGCACCGGTGACGGCGACCTGGGGCGGCAATTTCATCGTCGGCAGCACGGGGCCCGGCGTGTGGATCTCGGCCAGCGGCGGCAGCGGCAACAGCGTGCTCGACAACTCCATACGTGCCAGCGGCGGGCTGGACATCGACCTGGCCCAGGCCGGCGCGAGCGCGAACCAGGCCAGCAATCCCGCCAGCGGTCCGAACGGGCTGCAGAATTATCCGGTGCTGACCGCGGCGCGGCGCAATCCCGCGGCCGGCGGCACGGAAACCGTCAGCGGTACGCTGAACAGCGCGCCGAACACGAGCTATCGCATCGACCTCTATTACGGCGTCGAGTGCAGCACGCCGGTGCCGGGGCGCGGCCTCGCGCTGTATGCGCTGATGAAGTCGACGGTCACGACCGGCGCCCAGGGCAACGTGGGCTTCACGCTGACCGTGCCGTTCCCGTTGGCCGCGCAGCTGCCGTTCGGCAGCATCAGCGCGACGGCGACCGATCCGTCGGGCAATACCTCGGAGATCGGCAACTGCGTGTCGGAAATCGACGGCGACATTCTCTTCCGCAACGGGTTCGACTGATGCGCACCGTACCTACCGTATCGGCGCTGTTCGGCGCCGCCGTTGCGCTGGCATCGGCGACGGCCGGCGCCGACACCACGCTCTGCGTCGGCGACATCGCCGGCCTGCGCACGGCGTTGCAGGCCTGGACCGGCGCGCCGGCCGGCGTGTTCACGATCGCCGTCATGCGCGGCACGCTGGCGGTGGACAACGCCGCCGGCGCCACGCTCGGCCAGTTCCCGTCGAACTCGGCGGCGTCGCTGCGCCTGCTCGGCGGCTACGGACCCGGCTGCGCCGAGCGCCAGCTCGATCCGCGCACCACGATCATCGACGGGCGCAACGAGTTCGGCGCCAAGCTGCAGCTGATCGGCGTGCGCGGCGACGTGCTGATCGAAGGACTGAGCTTCACGCGCCTGTCCGACGGCGTGGAAGTCGTCCACGACGGCAGCGTTGCGGCGAGCGGGCACCGGCTGCGCGTGGCGCACAGCCGCATCGTCGGCAACGACACCACGCGCGGCAGCGGTATCGCGTATACCCTGCGGCTCTGGGGCGTGGGCGCCGGCAGCGGTGCGGAGGTCGCGGTCGAGAACAGTCTGATCGCGAACAACGTCAACCTGGGCTTCGGCCTGACCTCGGTGCTGACCACCGGCAGCGGCGGCCGCATCGTGCTGACCGGCAGCACGATCGCACGCAACCGCGTCGACGTCGGTGCCGCCGGCCTACGCCTGCAGACCTTCGAAGCGCCGGGCATCGGCTACGTCGTCACGAACGTCATCGCCTGGGGCAACGGCACGCCGGGCGTGTCCTACGACATCGACGTATCCAACGCGCAGACGCCGCCGCTGACCCATACGCTGGCCGGCGCGATCGACGGTGCGATCGTGCCGACCACGACGAACCTCGCCACCGATCCGCGTTTCCTGTCGGCGACGGGCAATTTCCGTCTTTCGCCGACGTCGCCGGCGCTGGATGCGGGCGATGCCACGCAGCCGACCTTGCCGGCGGGCGATCTGGACGGCGGCCCGCGCGTCGCGGGCGCGGCGCCCGACCTGGGCGCCTACGAATCCACGCCGGGCGACCGGATCTTCTATGCCGATCTCGGCGGCTGAGGGCGCGCGATGAGCAGACAGCCGTGAGCACGGCCGGCGAATCCGATCGTCTGGCGCGCGCGCGAAGCGCGCTGGCTCTGGTGCGCGAGGCGCTGGACCGCGCCGCCGCGCAGCGCGAGCCGTTCGTGCTCGCGCGCACGGCGCACGATGCGGCGCTGCGCACCGAAGCACTGGCGCTGCTGCGGCTCGACGACGCGCCGGCGCCGGCGCTGGAACGGCGCGAATTTCCGGCCGACGGCGGCAGCGACCCGCTGCCGGGCCGGCAGATCGGCGCGTTCCGTCTCGGTTGCCGCCTCGGCAGCGGCGGCATGGGCACGGTGTACCGGGCCGAGCCGGTGGCCGGCGTCACGCGCCTGCCGGTCGCGCTCAAGCGCATCAAGCGCGGCATGGATTCCGAGGAAGTGCTCGCGCGCTTCCTGCGCGAGCGCGAAATCCTGGCGCGGCTGGAACATCCGCACATCGCACGCCTGATCGACGGCGGCCTCGACGAGGACGGTAGTCCGTGGTTCGCGATGGAACTCGTCGACGGCGAGCCGCTGCCGGCCTGGTGCGACGCGCGGCGCCTGAATCTCGACGCGCGTCTGGCGCTGTTCGTCGAGGTCTGCGAGGCGGTCGCGCATGCGCATCGCAATCTGGTCGTGCATCGCGACCTCAAGCCGGCCAACGTGCTCGTCACACGCGCGGGCGAGGTCAAGCTGCTCGACTTCGGCATCGCCAAGCTGCTGCATCCCGGCGAGGACGCGACGCAGGGCCTGCGCCCGCTGCTGACGCCCGAATACGCCGCGCCCGAACAGTTCGCGCGCGGCGCGATCACGACGCAGACCGACGTCTACCAGCTCGGCCTGCTGCTGTACGAACTGCTCTGCGGCCTGCGCGCGCCGCGCGCCGCCGGCGAGCCGCCGCGACTGACCGCCCGTCTGCGCGAACACGAGCTCGCCGATGCCGATGCGGTGCAGGCCATCGCCGCCGCGCGCTCGACCACGCCGGCCGCCTTGCGCAGCAGCCTGCGCGGCGATGCCGAACGCATCGTGCGGCGCGCGCTGCAGGCCGATCCGGCCTGTCGCCATGCCGGCGCCGACGCGCTGGCCGAGGACATCGGCCGGCTGCGTCGCGGCGAGCCGGTCAGCGCGACCGACCCGACCTGGCGCTATCGCGCGCGCCTGTTCCTGCGGCGCCATCGGATCGCGGCGGGCGCAGCGATCGCGGTCGTGCTCGCGCTCGCGATCGGTCTCGGCCTGGCGTTGCGCGAGGCCGGGCGCGCGCGGCGCGCGGAACGCGCGACCGAGAGCGCGCTGGTGCTGCTCGAAGGCGTCTTTCTCGGCGCCGATCCGTACAAGAGCAAGGGCAGCGACACGCGCGCCGGCGATCTGCTCGCCGGCGCGACGGCGCGGGTCGCGGCACAGGCCAGCGGGCAACCCGCCATCGCCGCGCGCCTGCTCGGCGGCATCGGTTCGACGTATGTGTCGCTCGGCGACCGCGCCGCGGCCGAGGCGGCGCTGCGTGCTGCCGTCCAGGCCGGCGAACGCGCCGGTTCCGAAGCCGTCGTCGCGACCGAGGCCGCGCGCGCGCGGCTCGCGCATTACGCACTCGTGCTCGACGGCGACATGGCCGGCCTGGCCGCGCTGGACACGGCGATTGCGCGGCTGCGCGGCGCCGGCGCATCGGCGCGCGCCGAACTGGCCCAGGCCATCGGGTTCCGCGTCGACCATGCGTTCAACCGCGGCGATTACGCCGCGATACCGGCCGCCGCCGCCGAAGCGCTCGCGCTGCACCGCCTGGCCAGCGGCGAGGATTCGTCCGACTACGCGATGGCCCTGGGCAACCATGCCTCGCTGCTGCGCGCGATCGGCCGCGAAGCCGACGCGCTCGCACCGGCCGCGCAGGCGCGGCACATCGTGCAGGCGCAGGGCGCGGCGGCGTCGCCGGCCATGCGGCTGTATGTCGAACAGCAATATGCCGGCGCTTTGGCCGCGAACGGGCGCGGCGCCGAAGCCGAACCGCTGCTGCGCCAGACCCTGGCCGATGCGCAGGCCGCGACGGGCCTGGACCCGCAGCTCGTCGACGCGATCGCCTGGGAACTGGCGAGCCTGCAGAGCGCGATCGGCCGTTTCGACGCCGCTGCCGCGAGCCTGCGCGCGCTGCGCGCGCGCATCACGAGCAAGGGCGCGAACGTCGCGGCGATCCACAACGCACTCGGCGACGCGGAACTCGCGCAGGGCCGGGCCGCAGAGGCGGCCGCAGCGTTTGCCGAGGCGGCGGCCCTCGTCTGCACCGATGCGTCGTCGTCACCGCCGTGCCTGGCCGTGCGCCTGAATCGTGCCGAAGCGCTGCTGGCCTTGCCCGATCGCGCCGCTGCGCGCGCGGCACTGGCCGCGCTCGATGCGGATCTCGGCGCCGACAGCGGCCGCGGCCGACAGCGCTGGACACGGCTGCAGGCGCAGCAGCTGGCGCCCGACGCGCCGGCTGCGGCCGCCGCGCTGCTCGCGCCGCTGGCGCAACAGGCGCGCGCGGTGGCGATTCCGTCGCTGGAACAGGCGAAGGTGCTGCTGCAGTCCGGCGCGCTGGCCGCGCAGCGCGGCGACACGGCCGCGGCACTGGCCGACTGGCGCCGCGCCGAACGCGGCCTCGCCGCGCTGTGGGACGGCGAGCCTGCACCGCTCGCGGCGCTGCGTGCGCGGATCGCGCGGCTGACCGCCGGCTGAGCGCCGCGTGCGCAAGCCGCGCATCGCCGCTCGCGACGGTGCGCTGTGGCGCAACTGCCGTGCCGCGCGGCCGGTCCGCCCGCCGCCGGCGCGATCTGGGACAATGCCGGTTTTCCCGACGGCGCCGTGGCGCCGGGAGTTCGCCCGCCGTGCCGCATTACTCCGGTCCCCTGCTGACCCGGATCGCCGCCGAGGCCCTGCAGGCCGCGCGCGATGCCGGCGCGACGGCCTGGAACGGTTCGCTGGATCTCGACCGCTCGGCCGGCGAGGCGCAGCTGGAAGCCGAGGCCTGGCTCTGGCGCGGGCAGCGCTATCCGTATGCGGCCAGGCTCAAGGACCGCACGATCTATTCCTGGGACGGCGAGGCGTTCGCACCGGTGTCGCGATTCTCCGGTTCGCTGATCAAGCTCGTGCCGACGCGCTGGGGCGTGCCGACCTTCGAGATCGACGGCATCAAGATGCTGCCGAGCGAGAACGACTCGCCGCTGGCCGACGCGCGGCGCAAGGTCGCGCTGATCGAGCCGCGCGGCAAGACCGTGCTGGACACCTGCGCTGGCCTCGGCTATTTCGCGGCCTGCTGTCTGGAAGCCGGCGTCGCCGGCATCGACTCGTTCGAGAAGAACGCCGACGTGCTCTGGCTGCGTACCGTGAATCCCTGGTCGCCGGACCCCGATGCGCCGGATGCCGGCGGCCGTCTGCGCCTGAGCCATGCCGACGTGCTGCAGGCGATCACGCAGCGCGCCGATGCATCCGCCGACGCCGTGCTGCACGATCCGCCGCGCTTCGGTATCGCCGGCGAGCTGTATTCCCAGGACTTCTATGCGCAGCTCGCGCGCGTGCTGCGCCGCGGCGGCCGGCTGTTCCACTACACCGGCAGCCCGAACCGGCTGACCAGCGGCCGCGACGTGCCGCGCGAGGTCGAGAAGCGCCTGCAGAAGGCCGGCTTCAAGGCCGAACTCGCGCTGGACGGCGTGTTCGCGGTCAGGCGCTAGCGACTGCCGATCCGCTCGGCGGGTGATGAAAATTCCCGCCGATTTTCACTTCACGCCGGATCGGCCAGGGCGAAGTCGATCGCCGCGCAGACCGCGGCCGCCTGGGCGGCGTTGCATTGTTCGGGACTCGCGCGCGGGCTGTCGGGATAGACCTCGGTCGTCGTCGTATAGCGCGCGTCGGTGACGCCGGCACAGAGGCCGAGCCGGCGTACCGGGTAGTTGATGACGCCGGGCGCGACGAGCGGCGAGCCGATGATCTGACCGTTCGCGTCGGCCTCGGCGATGTGCGTGATCTTCGCGACCGCCGCGATGACCGCCTGCTGGAACGCCGGCTGCGGATTCTCGCTGTCGCCGACGAGGTAGAAGCCGTCGGGAATCCGGTCCGGCTCGTAAGCCTTGCCGTCGCGCGCGGCGAGCGCCGGGCGGAATTCGGATTCGTCGCTGTCGGTGGTTTCGTGCAGGTCGATGTGCACGAGCACCCGTCCGCGCAGCGGCGCGACCAGTTGCATCAGCGCGGCCGATTCCGCCGCCGGGCTGTCGGCGCGGAACGAGCGGTTCGGATCGACCGCGTGAGCGTTCCAGCGGTGGATGCGCTCGTAGGCCCAGGGACTGATGCACGGGGCGACGAGCAGGTTGACCCGGCCGGCGTAGCCGGCCGCATGCCGTTCGACGAAGCGCAGCGCGCCGTGCACGCCGCTGGTCTCGTAGCCGTGCACGCCGCCGGTGACGAGCACGCAGGGCAGCTCGTCGCGCCAGTCGCGGCTCCTGATCGCCTGCAGCACGTAGCGGTCGGGCGGGTAGTCCAGCTGGCCGTAGTCGACGACGTCGAAATGCTCGCGCAGCCGCCCGATCACGCTGACCACGTCCTGCGCATAGCTGCGCGCGCGGGTCTGCCGCGACAGCCACTCGGCTTTTTCCGCCGCGCCCCAGGGCTGGCCTGGCGTGCCGATGGGGTAGTGGGCTTGCTCGGTCATGGCGGACTCGTTCTGCGGTCGCTGCGGGACCGCAGACTCTAGCATCGCCGGCCTCGGTGACGCCGGCTGCGGTTGCGTCGCCGCAACGGCTGATCCGGGTCAGGGCGGACGGCCGCGCCGACAGGGCAGTCTCGCGGTCCGTTTCCGCGGTCGGGCCCGTGCGCGCATGTCCACGTCGTCATTGCTGCGGCCGCTGCCTGCGCCCCGGCGCTGGGCGCCGCTGCTGCATCTGCTGCCGCGTCCGGCGTGCTCGAACGCGGCGAGCGCTGCCGCGCCGGAAGGCCGCGTGCTCGGCATCGGGACCGTGGGTCTGCGCTCACCGGCTCTGCGTGAGCCGCGATACCGGGCTCGTGCTCACCGCACGCAATCTGCTGTCGCCTGGAATCGTCAGGCTCAGCTCGGCGTATCCAGCTGCAGGCCCCAGTGCGCATTGCCGTGGAAATCCACGAGCGTGCCCGCGGGCAGACGCTGCGCCGCGGCCGGCAGCACGGCCCAGCCCTGTGCCTGGGCCAGGGAACGCAGCTTGAACGACTCCTGCCCCTGCAGCAGGCGCACGCCGGCGCGGCCGTTGCTGTCGAAAGCCAGGCTGGCTTTCTGGTAGTGGGTGAAGCCGGCTTTCTTGTCCGTGTCCTGCAGCAGCGGCAGGCGCCACGGACGCTCGGCGTCCAGGCCGAGCAGCGCGCGCAGCGCGGCGCAGACGAAGAAGCGGAAACCGACCGCGCAGGAGGCCGGGTTGCCGGGCAGGCCGAAATACAGCGTGCCGCCGGGCAGTCGCGCGAACAGCAGCGGCTTGCCCGGGCGCAGGCGCAGCTTGTGGAACACGATGTCGGCCTGCAGCGCGCGCAGCACGTCGGGTACGAAATCGTAGCGGCCCGCGGACACGGCGCCGGTGCTCAGAACCAGTTGCGCGCCCGCCGCGACGGCGTCGGTGACGGCTGCGTGCAGCGCCGCCGGCTCGTCGGGCAGGGTCGCTTCGCGCAGCAGCGCGGCGCCGGCGGCGGCGATGGCGGCCGCAAGATACGGACCGTTGCTGTTGCGGATCTCGGCCGAGCCCAGCGGCCGCGCCGTGTCGTCGACGAGTTCGCGGCCGGTGCACAGCAGCGCGAGCCGCGGCGCCTGCACGACGCCCACCGTCGCGCAACCCATGCCGGCCAGCAGCGCGAGCTGCGCCGGACCGATGCGACAGCCGGCCGGCAGAGCCAGCTCGCCGCGGCCGATGTCCTCGCCGCGACGGCGCCGGTGCTGGCCCGGCGCCACGTCGGCCGTCAGTGCGATGCGCTCGACGCAGCCCTGCGCGTCGGTGGCGAGCACGCGCACCTGTTCGACCGGGACCACCGCATCCAGTCCCTCGGGCAGCCGCGCGCCGGTCATGATCGCGCAGGCCGTCCGCGCGGCACGCGCCGCGTCGCCGGCCGCCTGTTCGCCGTACACGGGAAACTCCTCGCCGGCGCGGGCCGTGCGTGCGCCGAGCGGCAGCGCGTAGCCGTCCATGGCCGCGTTGTCGAACGGCGGCAGGTCCTCGCCGCTGTGCACGGCCTGCGCAAGCACGCGCTCCAGCGCCGCGCGCGGCGCCAGCGATTCGACGGGGCCGCAATGCAGACCCTCGCGGATCAACGCGAGCGCGGCATCGACGTCGAGCATGGCGATGACCTCCCTTTCGGATACGGCGTGTCGCGCCGTCGCACGCCGCGGCGGTGGAACCCGGTCGGGCGCACGTTAGCAGCGAAGCGGGAATTGCACGACCGGGACCGGCCGCCGCCGGCGGCGCGGCTTATTCGCGCAGCACCGGCAAGGCGAGCTGCTGCAGCCGCCGCAGGTCGAGAATCTCGAACTCGCGCCGGTCCACGCGCAGCAGGCCTTCGTCCTGGAAGCGGCGCACGACGCGCGACACGGTTTCGGCGGCCAGGCGCAGATAGTTGCCGATGTCGGTGCGCGACATGCTCAGCACGAAGCGGGTCGGCGAGAAGCCGCGGTAGGCGAAGCGCCGCGCGATCGACAGCACGAAGGCCGCCATGCGCTCGTCCGCGCTGAAATCCCCGGCCATCGCCGCGGCCTTGTTGATGTCCTGGCTCAGCAGCCGGAATAGCTGCGCCTGCAGGCCCGGCATGCGCGTGGCCAGGGTCGCCATCATCGGAAACGAGAAGCGGCACAGGCTGACCGTGTCGAGTGCGACGGCGTTGCACGGAAAGCGACCGTTGTGGATCGCGTCCAGGCCGATGACTTCGCCGAGCAGGAAGAAGCCGAGCACCTGCTCGCGGCCGGACGCATCGATGCGGAAGGTCTTGACCGTGCCGGAGCGCACCGCGGCGATCGCGTTGAACGGATCGCCCTCGCGGAACAGCGGCGTGCCGGCATGGTAGGGCCCGACGTGTTCGACCAGGCAATGCAGTTCCTCCAGCGCGGACTTGTCGTAGCCCTCGGCCCGGCAGGCGCCGGCGAACGCGCAGCTGCTGCAGAACGTGAATTCGTCGCCGTCGTCGGTGATCGGACTGGGCTTGGCGTGGAAGGGGCTCAGGAACGGGCGCGACATCGGCAGGCGGCCAGCAGAGAAGGAAATCGGAGGAAGTTCATGCGCGGCGCCCGGCCGCGCCGAACGGCGAACAGATCGCCTGCAGGGCCAGCCGTCCCTGCGGACCGAGCTGCAGCTCGTGCGCGTCGAGCTGTACGAGCCCGGCCGCCTGCAGCGGCTGCAGCGCGGCGAGTTCGTCGCGGAAATAGTCGGTGAACACGATGTCGTGCTGTTGCTGCAGCTGATCGAGGTCGACCCTGCCGGTGCAGAGCAGGGCCTGCAGCAGGTCGTTGCGCAGACGCGCGTCGGCATCCAGCTGCAGGCCGCGCCAGACCGGCAGGTCGCCCATGTCGATGCTGCTTTCCCAGGCGGTGAGTTCGGCATAGCTCTGGAAACAGGCGTCGCCGATGCGGCTGCGCGCGCCGACGCCCAGGCCGATCAGGTCGGTCGGCGCCTGCGGCACGAAGCCCAGCCAGTTGTGATGCAGCAGGCCGCGACGGCGCGCACGGGGCAGGTCGTCCTGCGGCAGCGCGAACACGTCCAGGCCCAGGGTCTCGTAACCGGCGGCGAGCAGCGCGCGGGCGGCGACCGCATGGCGCAGCACGCGTTCGGCGGATGGCGCTGCAGCCTCGGCGGCATGCCCGGGATGTTCCCGGCAGCGCAGATTGATGCGGTCCACGCGCAATCCCAGCAGCCGGTGCAGGCCCGCGTCGAACTCGGCGTCGCTGCCCAGCGGCAGGCCGTAGACCAGATCCAGGCCGATCGAACGGAAGCCGGCTTCGCGCGCGGCGGCGACACTGCGCTCCAGCAGCGCGACGGCATCGCGATCCGCGGCGGCCGGCGGCAGGCTGAAACGCACGCGGTTGAAACCCAGGTCGACCAGCACGCTGAGCGCCTCCGTGCCGTGGACGCCGCCCGGCAGCGCGATCAGGAATTCGCGCGTGCCGCTGTGGCTCAGGAAGAAATAGCGCGACACCGCATGCAGCAGCTCGCCGAGCACGTCGCCGGCCGGCTCGCCGGCCAGGCCGTCGAGCTGCAGCTGCACCACGTCGCGGTCGCGGTCGAACAATGGCGCGACCATCTCGCATTCGCGCGCGAGGCGATGGAAGCAGGCCTGGCTGCGGCCACGATCGACGGTGCCTGCGTCGAACGGCAGGTGCAGATGCAGCGACAGCAGCCGCGGCGCCGGATCGTCGTTGGTCCGGCGCGCGGCGCTGCGGAACTGGGATTCGCCGAACTCCGGCGAGAAGCGAGCCGGGTCGGGGAACCCGGCGAAATCCGCGTCCGGACCGGAGTACTGCAGCAGCGGAGCCATGGCGGGGAGGCGGGTGGGAGACATGGTGCCGAGTCTGCGCAGCAGCGCCGCTCGCCGCTTTGATCCAGATCATCTGAGCGGCGCAGCGGCAGTGCGACGCGGCCGGCGAGCGGCGACTCGGGATTTGATCCAGATCAGTGCCGCGCCCGGCGCCGCTGCGCAGGATGCGCCTCGACCATACCGGGAGCCTGCCATGTCGTCCGAACTTCACCGCCGCCCCTCGCCTTGCACCGCCGCACGCCGGCTTCGCAGGCGCTGAGCGCATGCCGACTTCCCCGTTCCATGCCGGCGACGCGCCGGCGGCTTGCGCACCCGCTGCGCACGACTATGCGCTGGATGCCTGTTTTCTCGGCCCCTACGGCGAGAACGACGGCCTGCTCGAAAAGCTCGTCGTCGAGTTCCTGCGCGACCATGTCTACTGGCGGCGCAACTTCCATCCGGAAGATCCACCGCCGATCGCCACGGCCGCTGCGCGCCAGCCCGACTATCTGGACTTCGAGGCGCGCATGCGCCGGGAGCTGCACCAGCTGTCGGCGGCATTGAAGAAGTCCGTACCGTTTCACAGTCCGCGCTACCTCGGGCACATGGTCTCGGACCTGCTGCTGCCGGGCCTCGCCGCGCAGATGCTGACCCTGCCGTACAACCCGAACAACGTCAGCGAGGATGCCGCGCCGGTCACCGTCGACATGGAAGTGCAGGTCGGCCTGCAGCTCGCGCGCATGCTCGGCTATCCGCACGATCCGCAGCAGCCGGCCTGCGCCTTCGGCCATCTGACGTCCGGCGGCACGGTGGCCAATTACCAGGCGCTGCGCCTGGCGCTCGCGCTGAAGGCGTTTCCGGTCGCGCTGCGCGCGGCCGGCGTCGTCGAGCTCGACCTGCCGCCGGACGACTGGAGCGCCTTCAATCTGTCGGGCGCCGCGTCGATCGCGCTGCTGCAGCGCTGGCAGGCCTGGCTCGCGGCGCAGCCGGCGGCCGATCGCGCCGCCTGGCAGGCGCGCGTGGAAGCCGAGCGTGTCGAACAGCGCGGCCTGCACGGCTTCTTCGCGGCGCACCCGCAGTTGCGCGAGCCCTGCGTGCTCGCGCCGGTCACTGCGCATTACTCCTGGAGCAAGGGCGTCAAGCTGCTCGGTCTGGGCCGCGACCAGCTGCAGCTGCTGCCCACGCGCGGCATGCGCCTGGATCCGGAGGCGCTGGAGACCGCGCTGACCCGTCACGCGCGCGAGCGCCGGCCGGTGCTCATGGCCGTGGCCGTGCTCGGCGGCACCGAATACGGCACGGTCGATCCGGTCGACGCGGTGCTCGCCGCGCGTCTGCGGGCGAGGGCCCTGGGACTGGATTTCTGCGTACACGTGGACGCGGCCTGGGGGGGTTATCTCGCCACCTTGTTCCGCGCCGAGGACGGCAGCCTGCGCACCCCGGCGCAGGTCGGTGCGGAGTTCGCGCGCTTTCCGGCGCCCGAGGTGCATGCGGCGTTCGCCGCGCTGGCCGACACCGACTCGGTCACGGTCGATCCGCACAAGCTCGGTTACCTGCCCTACGGCGCCGGCGCCTTCGTCTGCCGCGATCACCGGGCAATGGCGCTGCTGGCCGAGCGGGCCGACTACGTCTTCCATTCCGACGCGCCGCCGGACTATCTGGCGCGCTATCGCAGCCTGGGCCAGTACATTCCCGAGGGTTCCAAATCCGGCGCCAGCGCGGCGGCCGTCTATGTGACGCACAAGGTGCTGCCGCTGGATCATCGCCATTTCGGCCGCCTGCCGCGCGCGACCGTGCGCGCGGCCGAAGCCTTCCAGGCGCGCGCGCTGCGCTTCGCCGACGAGCAGGCGGCGCAGGTACGGCTGATCGTGCCGTTCGCGCCCGACAGCAACCTGGTCTGCATGGCGTTGAATCCCGCCGGCAACGGATCGCTGCGCGCGGCCAACGCGTTCGTCAACGGGCTGCACGACAGCTTGCGCAGCGATCCGCAGCAGCCGCTGCAGCTCAAGGAATTCTTCGGTTCGGTGACCAGCCTGCGCTTCGACCTGCTCGGCGCCGCCGACACCGCGCGCATCCTCGATGCGCTCGGACTGGCGGCGACCGACGGCGAGGACCGCCTGGTCATCCTGCGGCATACCCTGATGAATCCCTATCTGATCGACACGCAGAACGGCATCAGCTACATCGACGGCTATTTCGCGTTCCTGGCGCGGCAGATGCGCATGCTGCTGGCCCGGCGCGGACAGGTGGCGGCATGAATGCCTGGCGCAGGAACCGGCCGTTCGACGACAGCGCCCCGGCGCGCGACTGGGAGCACGCGGCGATCGCGACGCTCGCGCGCGAGGCCGCGCGTTCGGCCGACACGCATCTGCTCAAGCTGGATCTGCCGGGTTTCCCGGACATCGCGTTCTACTTCAAGGACGAGGCCGCGCATCCGACCGGCAGCCTCAAGCATCGGCTCGCGCGCTCGCTGTATCTGTACGCGCTGTGCAACGGCCGCCTGCGCGCCGGGCAGCGCGTGGTCGATGCGTCGTCCGGCAGCACGGCGATTTCCGAGGCCTGGTTCGCGCGCCTGCTCGGCCTGTCCTTCGTCGCGGTGATGCCGGCCTGCACGGCACCGCAGAAGATCCGCGAGGTGCAGGCGCTCGGCGCGAGCTGCGATCTCGTCGACGACCCGTCCGAGGTGGCCGCGCGCGCTGCCGAGCACGCCGCTCGCGGCGCCTGCCATCTGGACCAGTTCGGCCTGGCCGAACGCGCCACCGACTGGCGCGGCAACAACAACATCGCCGAATCCATCATCAATCAGCTGGCCGAGGAAACCGCGCCGGTGCCGAGCTGGATCGTCTGCGGCGCCGGCACCGGCGGCACCTCCGCGACGATAGGGCGCTACCTGCGCTATCGCCGGCTGGCCACGCGCCTGTGCGTCGCCGATCCGGCCGGCAGCGCGTTCGCGCGCGCCTGGCCGTCGCGTGGCCGCGACGTGTGCGCCAGCGCGCCGACATTGATCGAAGGCATAGGCCGCGCGCGCGTCGAGCCGGGCTTCCTGTTCGAGGTCGTCGACCAGGTCGCCGAAGTACCGGATGCGGCCTCGGTCGCCGCGGCCTGGCGTCTGGAGAATCTGCTCGGCCGCCGTTACGGCGGATCCTCGGGCACGAATTTCGCCGCCTGTCTGCAGCTCGCCGCGGCGATGCGCGAACGCGGCGAGCGCGGCAGCATCGTCAGCCTGCTCTGCGATCGCGGCGACCGCTACGCGGAAACCCTGTTCGATCCGGCCTGGCTGGCCGGGCACGATCTCGACCCGCATCCCTGGTGGACAACCCTGGACCGCTGCATCGCCGACGGGGTCTGGCAGACGCCGACCGACGCGCGCGCATGAGCGTGGAGGATCTGCGCGGCTTTCTCGCATTGCTGGAGCGCGAGCGTCAGCTGCCGCACATCGCCGAGCCGGTGGACCCGCATCTGGAATCCACGGCGCTGTGCCTGCGCGCGCTGCGCGAAGGCGGGCCGGCCCTGCTGATGGAAAACGCCGGCGTCTCTCCGCGAACGCCTGCGCCTGCGTACGAGGGCAGGCCGCGAATGCGCAAGCCGATGGTCTCAGGCCGTACCGTCCGACCCGGCCGCGAGCAGCGCGAGCACCTCGCGCACCTGCAGCTGCAACGCGCGATACGAGGTTTCCCATTGCCCGTCGCGCGGCGTCGCCGCGCCGAAGCGCAGCAGCATGGCCGACGCCGCCGACAGCGCTTCGCGCAGGCGGCGGATCTCGCTGCGTGCGGCCTCGTGCGCGTCCTGGCCGACCAGCAGCACCTTGCGGTCGCGGCACACGCCGATGCACGGCTGCGGCGCCTCGATGCGGCCGCAGCCTATGCATTGCCAGGCCTGGACGTAATCGCCGGTCGGGTCGGCGCTCATTGCGCGGCGGGCGCCGGGTCCGGCGCCGCCGGCCAGCCGGGATCGTCGAACTGCTGCGGATACGGCGCCACCGCCGCGCGCATCGCGGCGACCGCGTCATGCTGCGCGGGATCGCGCTGCAGGCGCTGGGCGGCGCTCAGCAGCGGCAGCAGGATCCGATGCAATGCGGCGTCCGCATCCGGCGCAAGCCGGCAATGGGCGAACAGGTAGCGGATCGCCGCTTCGATCTGCGCAGCCTGTTCCTGCGCTGCGGCCGGCGAGCCGTGGCCGAGCTGGTCGTGGTGCAGTACCGCCAGCGCGGCCTGCACACGACGCATGCCTTCGCGCAGCGCCGCGTCGCTGGCCCAGCGCCGAGCCGGAGCCGCAACCGGCCCGGCGGCGCCGTGCGCATCGCGGGCCTGCTCATCCTGTGCGTGCGGGTCGCGCAGGTGCGCATCGCGCGCAGGCGTGCCGCGTGCGTGCGCGACGTCCGTCTGCGCGTTGCGGGTCTTTGCGCCGTCGTGGGCATGCGCCTCGTGCGCCGCCGGCGCAGCCGATCCGGGCGACGGCTCCGGCGGCGCGCCGCCGACCGCGGCGGCGATGCCGGACAGGGCGAGAAAGGCGAGCAGGCGGGGGCGAACGTTCATGGCCGGGAATCTGTCATGCGAAGGATCAATGGAGATCGCGCCACCGGCCGCGGCAAACACCCCGCCGTCAGCCGCGGCAGAGCAGCCCTCCTGCGGTCGGCGCCGCGAAGAACTCAGGCGCCGCAGCAGCCGCCGCAGCAGTCGCTGCGTGCGGCGACGGTCCGCGCGGCGACCGGCAGCGCGGCAGCCTGCAGCAGGCGCAGCACGTCGGCCTCGGCCAGTTCGGTGCGCACGATCAGGCCGCCGTTCGCGTCGAGCGAGACCTCGGCGTTGCGATCGTGGGCCGTCAGGACGCGGCGCGCCCGTTCGGCGAGTTCAGCAGTGGCGGTCGTGGGCATGTGGCGGACATCCTTCTGCAGTGTCGGGAGGAGCTGGCGTCAGACTCGGTCATCGCCGGTGCCGGCGCATTGATCGAAATCAGGCGAGGCGGAAATCGGCGTTTCAGGCGCGCGCGAACACCAGCGCCGCATTCGTGCCGCCGAAGCCGAAACTGTTGGACATGACGGTGTTCAGCGCCGCCGGCCGGCTCTGGCGCACGATCGGGAACGCCGCGGCCTGCGGATCGAGCGTGTCGATGTTGGCCGAGCCGGCGATGAAGCCGTCGCGCAGCATCAGCAGGCTGTAGATGGCCTCGTGCACGCTGGCCGCGCCGAGCGAATGCCCGGTCAGCGACTTGGTCGAGGACAGCGGCGGCACGGCCGCGCCGAACACGTCGCGCACGGCCTGCAGCTCGACGATGTCGCCGAGCGGCGTGGCCGTACCGTGGGTGTTGAGATAGTCGATCGGCGTGCGCACGTCGGCCAGCGCCATCTGCATGCAGCGCACCGCGCCGTGCCCGTTCGGCGCGACCATGTCGGCGCCGTCGGAGGTCACGCCGTAGCCGACGAGTTCCGCATGGATATGCGCGCCGCGTGCGGCCGCGTGGGCATAGTCCTCCAGCACCAGCATGCCGGCGCCGCCGGCGATGACGAAACCGTCGCGACCGGTGTCGTAGGGGCGCGAGGCCAGCGCCGGCGCGTCGTTGTAGGCGCTGGACAGCGCGCCCATCGCGTCGAACTGCGCGGCCATGCCCCAGTGCAGTTCCTCGCCGCCGCCGACGAACATGACGTCCTGCGTGCCGCGCCGGATCAGGTCCGCGGCCGCGCCGATGCAATGCGCCGAGGTCGCGCAGGCCGCGGCGATCGAGTAGCTGACGCCGAGCACGCCGAACGCGGTGGCCAGCGTGGCCGATACCGTCGAGCACATCGTGCGCGGCACCATGTACGGACCGACGCGGCGCACGCCCTTTTCGCGCAGGAGATCGCCGGTCTCGATCTGCCACTGCGCCGAACCGCCGCCGGAGCCGGCGATCACGCCGGTGCGCGGATGGCTGACCGTGTCCGCGCCGAGGCCTGCATCGGCGATCGCGTCGCGCAGCGCGACATAGCTGTAGGCCGCCGCGTCGCCCATGAAGCGCTTCAGGCGGCGGTCCACGGCCGCGGCGAGATCAATGCGCGGCAGCCCGGCGATGCAGCTGCGCAGGCCGCGCGCGGCGTATTCGGGCATGGCGCAGATGCCGCTGAGGCTCTCGCGCAGCGCGCGCGACACGGTGTCGGCCGCATCGCCGAGGCAGGACACCACACCGATTCCGGTCACGACGACGCGACGCATCTCAGAAGCCCTCCGTGGTCTGGAACAGGCCTACGCGCAGATTGCGCGAGGAATAGATCGGCCGGTCGTCTACGAAGGTATGGCCGTCGGCCACGACCATCTTGAGACGGCTGCGGATCACCCGGCTCACATGGATCTCGTAACGCACGAGCCGCGCGCTGCGCAGCACCTGGCCGACGAATTTCACTTCGTCCACACCGAGCGCGCGGCCCCGGCCCGGCTCGCCGAGCCAGGGCAGGAAGAAGCCGGCGAGCTGCCACATCGCATCCAGGCCAAGGCAGCCCGGCATGACCGGATCGCCGTCGAAATGGCAGCCGAAGAACCAGAGATCGGGCCGTATGTCGAGCTCGGCCTGCAGCAGTCCCTTGCCGTACTGGCCACCGTGCTCGTCGATCTGCGTGATGCGGTCGAACATCAGCATCGGCGGCGACGGCAGCCGGGCATTGCCTTCACCGAACAGTTCGCCGCGGGCACAGGCCAGAATCTGCTGATGGTCGAGCGAGGAGAGACGCGTCATGGGCAAGCCGAGCGGGAAAAGGAATCCGAGTCTGCGCGGCCGGTGCGGACCTGCGCCTTGATTCGGGTCAAACGCGGGCGCGACGGTCCGTGCCGGCCGGCGACTGCGCGAACGCCGTCGTGGACGACGGCTTCGTCGGCCAGGCGGCGCTGCAGGCGGCCTGCTGTCGGCGCGCGTCGGTGATGAGGAGGTCGATCAGATGCCGCGCGGTCATTGCGGGTAGGCCCAGACGCCGTGCGAGCGCCTGCGCCCGCCTCTGCACGCCCTGCTCGCGCGCCGGGTCCAAGGTCGGCAGGCCGGCGCATGCCCTGACCGTGGCGATTGCATCCACAAGGCCACGTCGCGCGGCCAGCAGGGCGGTGAGACCGTCATCGACGAGATCGACCGCGACACGCAGCAGGGCCAGCGCCGGCGGCTTGCGCACGTTCATGCGGTCGCCCGCGCGAAAAAGCGTCGGCCGCGGCGGCGCAAACCGGCCAACGCGAATGTGAGCAGTGCATACGACGCGAAGGTCGCCACGCCCGCCGCGCGCGTCGCAGGCGCAGCGGGCCACAGCACGGCGGCGAGCTGCACGGGCGCAGCCGCGAGAAACGCGTAGAGCAATCGCCGCTTGTGTGTTTCCGGCAGCAGCTGATGCACGCCGGGCACGCGCAGGCCGCGGCCGCAGCGGCGGTGCAGATCGAGCCAGCCGAGGAACGCGACGATCTCCAGCTGCATGCCGATCGCGAGCAGGGGCAGGGCGATGCCGATCCCGATGACGCCGGCCAGGAGGTCGCCGCGCAGCCGCAACGGCAGCAGCAGCGCGAACGCGACGAGGCCGAGGAGACCACTGCGCCACCAGGCGCGCAAGGCCTGATTGCGCCTCGCCGGCGAACGCCATTGCAGCCACAGCGCCGACACGGCGAATACCAGGATGGCCATCGCGACGGCGAGGCGCAGCGGCAATGCATGGCCCAGTACGAGCAGCGCGGCGCTGGCGGCCAGCAGCATCGCGGGAACGATGCCGAGCCAGATCGCCTGCGCCCAGGCGGGCGGCACGGCCGTGCCCTGGAACATCGGCATGACGACGCGTGCCACGGCGCCCAAGGTCAGCAGCACCCAGCCGGCGATACCCCAGGCCGCATGTGCGCCGGTCAGATCCGGCAAAGGCCAGGGCGGCAGCACCTGCCCGCTCAAGGACAGGGACAAGGTCATGCCGAGCGCCGCGGTCAGCAGCGCAGCGAGCAAGGCCGTGAACAGGCCGGCACGCAGCAAGCGCTGGTCCTGCGCCAGCAACAGGCCCGGCACCGTCATCGCTGCGAGCAGCGCGAACGCCGCAGCCAGCACGCAGGCGGCGGCGGTCAGCGTGGCCGGCTGCATCCGGTACAGACCTGTCGTCAGCAAGGCGACGCCGCCGTTGAGCAGCAGATACAGGGCGAGACCGCTGCGCACGCCGCCACGCAAACGCACGCCGGCCGCGGCCGGCAGGAACTGCAGCAGGCTGCCGAACAGCAGGTTGCCGAGCAGCCCGAGGGTGAAGGCATGCGTCGCGGCCAGGGTCGCCGGCTGCCAGCGCGACAGCAGCGGCAGGTCGGCCCCGACGATCAACAGCAGCCCGGCTGCCGTGCCCCAGCACGGCGCCGTCAGCAGAAACCGCCGCGGCACCGCGACCTCGGGCGCGGCCTCAAGCGCCAGCCTGGCCATCGGCGCTTCGCAGTATCTGCACGCAGGCGCCGATGCCGTCCAGGGTCGGCAGTACCTCGTAAAGCAGTCCACGCTCGGACAAGGCCTGCAGCAATGGCCACGGCAGCAGCGGCGTCCAGACACGCAGCGCCGTGCCGGGAGCCAGCGCATCCGCCGCAGCCAGCGCTTGCAGCAGTGGCTCGGGTGCGGGCAGGCCGCGCAGATCGAGCTCGGACAAGGCCCGCTGGTCCGGCAGAGATGGCGAAACACTCATGCGGCAATGGTCGGCGCGGCGCGTCCGCGGCACGCTGATGCAGATCAAGCGGAAGATGGAATCGGTCGAGGCATGGACGCTTTCGCATTTCGCGGGCTGATACTGTGCCCGTCTGCGCGGCGACCGACCGCGACGCGCCCGCACCGATACGCCAGCAAGGAACGCCAATGACCACGCCGCTCCGGATCGCCGATCTGCGCAGGGTGTTCGCCGATACGCCACTGCAGGCGGCCCGGCTTGCGCCGGTAGCACTACCGGATTCTCCCGAAGCCGTTTTTGCCTACGACATTGCCGGACAGGATCCTTTCGCTGCTTGGACGTGCGCGCGCGAACGCTGCGACGTCACCGGTCTGTGGCCGGTACTGGCGATCTCGAGCGGGGCCGGCAGGTCCTGGGTCGATGCGCTGCGATCAGAGGATTTCTTCAGCCGGTTCCACCACGCCGAGGAATTCGGTGGCGGGCTTAGCGGCAACAGTCCGGGCGAGATCATTGCCGCCGCGCAGCGGCTGGATGTTGTCGAAATGTTGTCGCGCGTTCCGTACGACGACTCCATCGGCCTGGACGAGGCACTCGAGATCGGCCTCGCGGGCACGCAAAGTCTGTTCGGCAAGGCGCCGGCCATCGACGATCCACGAGCGTTCCTGCAACGCGAGTCCATCACCGACACGTATGCGTTGGAACGCTGGCTGTTCGACTGGGAGATTCGCAACGGCGACGATCCTCTGCGCCTGCCCGAGTACGGCCTGTCGCATATCAGCTGGTTCCCGGCCGCGTCGGAAAACCCGGCGTTGCTGCTGTTTCCATCGCTGCGCGGTTGGGAAATTCCGGCCTACATCAGCTGGTTCGGTGCGACTCGCTGCAACAGCCAACTCATCGTCGCACTGCTGCGTCACTGGCACGCGCACTACGGCGCGGAACTCGTCGCGCACTACGGCACCATGTTGCAGTTCGTCGTATCGCGCCGCCCGGCAACGCCGCAGGAAGCGCTGGAACTCGCCTGGCAGCAATACCTCATCGCGCCATGCACGACCCTGCTGCCGGGCGTGTCCGTGCGCGATCACGCCCGTGCGCTGCTGCATACCGACCGCTGGTTCCTGCACGAGCGTCCGTGACCCGATCGCCGCGCTCGTGATGCGGCGGCCGTCGCTCGCGCTGAACGTGACGTCGGCGCGAACGCTCGCATGACTGCCGCTGCGTTTGACCTTTTTGCCGCCGCCGATTGCGGTTACCGGCGCCAGCACGCCGTGCTGCTCGATCTGCCGGCGGGAGGTAGCGCCTCGCGGAAGAACCGAGTGCCGCAAGACCCGCGACACTGGCTAGCGACGGCAGCAGCAGACGGCGGGTTGCGAAGGCCATGGCGGCATTCCGCGGGACAGGCGGCACGCAGTCCGGCAAGCGGGCGCGCGGACGGCGCCGGTGGGCGCCGCTGCCGGCGCGCCGGCTGTTCCGCCGTGCCGTCGGCCGCGTCAGGCCGTCGGCGGAAATTCGGCGTACTGCGGCGCGTCGCCGCCGATGTGATCCCAGCTGGCCCGGGATTCCACGAACAGATGCATGGCGATCGCTACGCCGGGATCGCCGTCGACCGGGCCGAGCGTGACGCCGTGCACCTGTTCGCCCTGCATGCCGCAGAGCGTCGTGCCGCAGTTGCCGCAGAAACACAATCCCCAGCCCGGCATGGTCTCGTAGCAGCGCAACTGTTTCTGGCCGCTTTCCCAGGCAAAGGCGCCCGGTTCGACCTCGGCATAGGCCGAGCCGGCGCCGCTGAACGCTTTGCGGCAGCGCGAGCAATGGCAGCTGCGCGCAGCGCGCAGCGGCGCGTCGATGCGGTAGCGGACGAGTCCGCAGAAGCAGCCGCCGGTCAGGGGCGTGGCGGGATCGGTCATGGCAGTCGTTCCTCGTGGTCGTGAAAGAGTGTCGCATGCGTCCGCGCTCAACCGGCGGTCGCAGCCCGCACTGCCGTTTCCTCGGCGTCGATCATGAACGCCGGCCGCGCCGTTTCCGGACAGGCATCGAGGTTTTCCGTGCTGCCCCGGCGCACGAACTGGCGATAGCGCGCGGCGACGCAGTCGCTCCAGCCGCTGTGCGCCTGGCCGCGCAGCAGCAGTTGCGCATGCTGCGTGAAACCTGCGGCCGCGCGGGTCGCCAGTGCGGCCGGCGTGGCCGGATCGAATTCGCCGGAGACCAGCAGCACCGGCACGTCGCTGCGCAGCGCCGTGCGATAGCCGTTCGGCACCCGATAGCGCGGCCACGCGCGGCAGGCCGCCTGCTGGCTGCGCACGCGCAGGTCGCCGAAGCGATGGGTCGTGGCGCGTGCGCGGATGTCGGCTTCGCGCAGGAACGCGACGTCCTCGTTGCAGGTGATCGTGAAGAACAGTCCGAGGCTGGCCTGCGCATCCATCGCCCGCGCGACGTCGAGCAGCTGATCGACCAGCGGCTGCCAGTTCCCCGCATGCGCTTCGTGCAGCAACCAAGGCACGGTGGCTGCGCCTTCGGTCGTGTAGAGCAGGCTGCGCACACGCTCGACGACGAGCCCGCGGCTCAAGGCGACTTTCTGCCGCGCGCCCGGCACCGTCACGATCACCTCGCCGCGGTCCAGGCGCACGAGCAGTGCCGCGAATTCTTCGCGCAGATCCGGAAACGCGGTCCGACAGGCGGCATCGGCGGCGCAGGCAGCGAAGGTGTGGTCCAGCACGGCTTCGGCGGCGGCCGGGAGCTCCAGCAAGGTATCCGCATCCATCGGAATCATGCTGCCCAGGTAGGCCGTGCGCGACGATGCAGGATAGCGGCGCAGATAAACCTGCGCGGCGCGCGTGCCGTAGGAGAAGCCGAACAGGTTGAGCGACGAATAACCGAGTGCCAGGCGCACCGCTTCGAGATCGTCGGCGAAACGCAGCAGGGAATACTGCGAGAGATCGGCCCGCGCCGACAATGCTCTCGCACAGCGTTTCACGGCGGCCAGCGGAAAGATCTCGCGCAGGTTCGCCGCAGGATCGGACGCGTCCACGAGTGCGCAGGGCAGCGGTGCCGACGCGCCGGTGCCGCGCTGATCGACCAGCAGCAGATCGCGTTCTTCGTTGACTTCGGCCAGGGCCGTGCTCAGAAACGCCGCGGAAGGCGTTGCCGCCTGCCCCGGACCTCCGCTCAGAAAAACCACGGGATCGGGCAGGGCGCGGCCGTTGCGCGCCGGGACGACGACGATGTTCAGCGACAGACGGCGACCGTCGGGTTTGGCGGGGTTCTCCGCAACGGACAAGCTGCCGCAGCGCGCAGGACGGGAAAGCTCGGGCAGGGTGCATTCGGCCAGTTGCACGGTCGGCGCGGCAACGGCTTGCGAGGCGGCGGCGCGACTGGCGGCGACACCCGATGCGATGCAGACGGCGGCGAACAGGGGCGACAGCAACGGGTGCAGGCGGCTTGTGGCAAAGGACACGGTCACCTCGATGGCGAAGAATCGGCGCTGCGGGTCGCCGCGGAAAACAGCCGCGATGACGGCGGCCGGCGGTTTGCGGCAGCGGCGCGAATCATAGTGCGTGTCCGCGCAAGCGGATTTGCGGCCATGCGCAACGCGACGGAATCTGCCCGGCATGCGCCGGATGCCGTCCCGCTTCGGGGCAGCGAGGCATTCGCCATGATCCGGCGCAGTGCCGGTGCGTTGACCGGACGAAAGCGGCCTGCGGAATCCCTGCAAGCGCATAGCGCAAAGCGTCGGCCGAAGCGATCACAAGCGCTTGAGAGCGTCGCAAAGTGCTGCTAGTGTAAAAATCTACTGCGTCTCTTGGGGAGGGCGGACATGAGCAGCACTTTCGTCGTCGGCAGGCCGTGCGACACTCGCCTTCCCCGCGGATCTCGCAAGGAGCCCGCCCGCGTTCCGCACGGATTCGCCGCCGGCATCGCGACGGTCGTGTCCCTCGCGCTGCTGTGTCTTGCGGGCGGCTGCGCCCATGCGCCGGTGCCGCGCGAAGCGGGGCGATCCGTCGCGCAGTCGGAGGCGGATTACTACAGCGACGCGCTTGCGCCCTGGACCTATCCCGAAGGGCCGAGCTGGGGCGCGGCCTGCGCAAAGCAGCCGCCGCCGCAGCAGTCGCCGATCGACCTGACGCGGGTCACGACGGCACCGTGGTCCGCCTCCAGCGTAATCACGCAGGCGACGTTCGACGGCCACGATCAGAACGTCGTCTTCCAGGCTTCGCCGGGACCTTCGGTCACGATGGCGCCGGGCGTGGACGGCAGCGGCCGGGCGTTCGTGTACACGGTCGCCGGATTCCATTTCCACTATCGCAACGAGCACGTGATTGCCGGCAATCCGGTCTACGAGCTGCACATCAAGACCGTCGACCAGCACGGCGGCGTTGCGGTCTTCGCGGTGCTGTGGACAGCCGACGATGCTGCCGGCGAAGACCCGACGCTGGCCGCAGCCTATCGCTCGCTGAGCGCGCCGCCGGATTCGGTCGTCGCCGTGGATCTCGGCCGCGCGCTCTGGCGCTTCGGCCAGCAGCCGTTCTACAGCTATGTCGGATCGCTGACCACGCCGCCGTGCACGACGGGCATCCGCTGGTTCGTGCTGCAGACGCCGATCCGCACCTCGTCGGCCAGCATCGGCCGGCTCAACGCCGCGCTGATCGCCCGCGGCATGCCGCGCGACAACGTGCGCACGGTCAGGCCTGTCGCGCAGCCTCAGCCGGTCGTCTATCTCGTGACGCCGAAATAGCGGCCGCCGCAACGATCCGCGACGCTACGCGCGCAGCACGACCTGCGGCGGCTTGCGCGGCGTGGGGCGCAGCGCGGCCGGATGCGCCGGCACGCCGACGATCACCGGCGCGACGGCGGTGAATCCGGCCGGCAGGCCGGCCGCGCGTTTCACGTCCGCGTCGTTCAGCGCGTCGAGCGCCAGTCCGATGACGCAACTGCCCAGTCCTTCCGCATGCGCCGCCAGCATCAGGTTCTCGGCCGCGAGCCAGCAGTCCGCGTCCGCGAACCGGCCGGGCGCCTCGGTGCCGACGACGATCAGCACCGGCGCGTTGTAGAAAACGTGGAATTCCTTTGCCGTGAAGGTCGCCGCCGCGTCGGGCGGCACGCCCTCGGCGCGGGCCGCGATCAATGCCTTGGCGCGCTCGGAAATCCGATTCAGCAGGTTGCGGTCGCGGATCACTGCGAAGCGCCAGGGCTCTTCGTGCATGGCCGTCGGCGCGCGCACGGCAGCCTGCAGCAGGCGGTCGAGCAAGGCATCGTCCGGCATCTGCGCAACGAAGTCGCGTACCGCGCAGCGCCCGGCGACGGCGTCGCGCAGACTCATCTCCCGCCCGGAAACCGTCATGGTCCACCTCCGCGTCGAGTTCAATGCTGCAGGAGCACCGGAATCCGCGCCCGGCTCAGCACCGTGCGCGTCGCGCCGCCGAGCATCCATTCGCTGAAGCGGCTGCGGCCGTAGGCCCCCATCACCAGGAGGTCGGCGCCGGCCGCTTCGGTTTCGCGCAGGATGGAGTCCCCGGCGTGGTCGGGTGCGACGTCGAGCAGGCGCAGCTCGTGCTCCAGTCCCTGGCGTTGCAGGTAATGCGACATCGGCTCCAGCGCCAGCGGCGGCTCCACCGCCGGCACGCGCGCCTGCAGCAGGATGCGGCGGCGCGCCTGGCGCAGCAGCGGGCGCGCCGAGCGGATCGCCCGCGTGCCTTCTGCAGCGCCGTTCCAGGCCATGACGACTACGTCGAGCTTGACGTGTTCGACCTCCGACGGCACCACGAGGCACGCCTGGCGCAGGCCGAGCAGGAGTTCGGCGAGGCCGCCGGGCGATTCCCAGGTGCTTTGCGCATCGGCCCCCATCACCACGAGGTCGTGCCACGGCGCGGTGGCGGCCAGCATCTGGCGCAGGCTTCCCTGACCTGCGCGCCACTGCGCCTCGCGCACGCCGAGCTCGCGAGCCCAGCGCTGAAAGTCCGGGCCCGCGTGATTGGCCGCGTCGAGCAGCTCGCGCAGGAACTCGACGACTTCGGCAAGCATTCCCGGCGATGCCTCCTGGGGCGCGCTGGTCAGGGGTTCCAGGGCATAGAGCCCGGTGAGAGAGCCCTGTATCAGCGCGGCCAGCTCGGCGGCATAGCGCGGGCTGCCTTGCCAGGCATGCACATGGCGGACGGGAGCGAGGATGTCGAGCATGGTGGCGGCCTGGTCCGGAACGGCCACAGTCTGCGCAAGCGGCGGCCGCGACGGCTTGATACAGGTCAAGTCATACGCAGGGCGGGTCTGCGCGGATGGGCGCCTCGGAAAAACTCGTTCCGACGGTTTTTCGAGCGGCGGGCGTCCGGTCGCGGGCACCGCGCAGTTTTTCGAAGCGTCTTGAAGGGGCCCGCCAGGGGAGGGCGCCGCCTCGCGGACCGTTCTGCGAGCAGGATGACTTTCGTCACTTATTGGTGTTGTAGTTCACCAGCACACTAAAGCTCCCAACGAGAGGAGCACCGCATGAAGACCACGCTGTTGTCCCTGGGCCTGCTGGCCGTCGCCGTGATCGGTCCGTCCCCCTTGCTCGCCGCCCCGGCCGCCGCCCCGGCCGCCGCGCCGGTACCGGCGGCCGCCCGCGCGAACGCGCCGGATCCGGCCGTCGAAATCAAACATCTGGCCCAACTGTTCCGCGCCGGCGACCTGGCCGGCCTGGCCCAGGGGCTGACCCCGCGCCGGCAGTGGGAACAGGCCCGCCTCGCGTATGAGATGCAGCGCAACAAGCCCACGAGCGAGGCCGAGCGCGCGCGTTTCGCCGAGAAGCTGCAGCAGTTCACCGCGCCCGACGCGGTGGACCAGATGATGGCCAAGCTGGAACCGGAGATGGCCAGGGCCCGCCCGCAGGCGGCCGGCATGCTGCTGATGGGCATGGGCGCACTGAGCGTCGCGGTCAATTCCTCGGACACCCAGCTGACCGATGCCCAGCGCGAAGCCCTGCGCAGTGCACTGCCGGGCATACAGCGCTGGGTCAACAGCACCGATTTCTTCAGCACCGCCTCGCTGCGCCATGCGCTGACCGTGCTGACCGACGCGGCGCGCCGCACCGGCATCACCGACATCGA
The DNA here is from genome assembly GCA_001725155.1 of Lysobacteraceae bacterium SCN 69-320. Lineage (GTDB taxonomy): Bacteria > Pseudomonadota > Gammaproteobacteria > Xanthomonadales > Rhodanobacteraceae > Tahibacter. The sequence goes on from MEFP01000012.1 coordinate 106,463, forward strand.
CCAGCTCAAGGCGCTGCCGCTGGAAGGCGTGCTCGAACAGGCCAGCCCGATGCTGGCCGCGGCCAAGGAAGCCGTGCGCACCTACGGCGTGGACCTGGACGCGATCGCCGATTCGCTGCGTGTGGACGTGCTGGAACGCGGCGCCGACACCGCCCGCGTGCGCACGACGATCACCGTGTTCGGCGCGCCGGTCTGGGCCGAACACGATCTGGTGCTGATCGACGGCCACTGGTACGGCAAAGGCGTGCACGTGGATCTGGACGAGGTCGCGGGGCTCTGAACCCGAGCGCCGGAACGGATGCCGCCTGCCTGTCGAGGTGATTGTCGCGCTGCGCACGGATGCGCCGCGCGGCGATGGCGCGCCGGAGGTCGACGCAATGCCGGCGCCGGCTGGTCCGGCGGCAGCGCGGACGGCTATTCCACCGTCACCGACTTGGCCAGATTCCGCGGCTGGTCGACATCGGTGCCGCGGCAGACCGCTACGTGGTAGGCGAGCAACTGCAGCGGCACGGTGAACGCGGCCGGTGCGATCAGGTTGCCGACCGGACCGACGCGGACCAGCGCGTCGATGCCTTCGGGGTCGAAGTCGCTGTCGCCGGCGGCGAAGACGAACAGCTGGCCGCCGCGTGCGCGCACTTCCTCCATGTTCGACTTCAGTTTTTCCAGCAGCTGGTTTTCCGGCGCGACGACGATGACCGGCATGTCGTGATCCACGAGCGCGAGCGGGCCGTGCTTGAGTTCGCCGGCCGGGTAGCCTTCGGCGTGAATGTAGGAGATTTCCTTGAGCTTCAGCGCGCCTTCGAGCGCGACCGGATACTGCACGCCGCGGCCGAGAAACACCGCATGCCGCTTGTCGACGAAGCGCTCGGCGATCTGCGCGATCTGCGCGTCCAGGCTCAGCATCTGCGCAATGACCTGCGGCAGTCCGGCGAGCTGCGCGACGAGGCGGTGATAGCGGAACACGTCCAGCCGGTTGATGCGGCCCAGTTCCAGCGCGAGCAGCGCCAGTGCGGCCAGCTGGGTCGTGAACGCCTTGGTCGAGGCGACGCCGATCTCCGGGCCGGCGCGCGTCATCAGCACGAGTTCGGATTCGCGCACGAGGCTGGATTCCGGCACGTTGCACAGCGCGAGGCTCGCGGTGTAGCCGTGACGCCGTCCGTCGCGCAGCGCGGCCAGGGTGTCGGCGGTCTCGCCCGACTGCGAGATCGCCAGGAACAGGGTGCCGGGCGGCACCGCGGCCTGCCGGTAGCGGTATTCGCTGGCCACCTCGACGCTGCAGGGCAGGCCGGCCAGCGCTTCTATCCAGTAGCGGGCGACGAGGCCCGCATGAAAGCTCGTGCCGCAGGCGACGATGTGCACGTGGCGCACGCCGCGCAGCATCGCGTCGGATTCCACGCCGAACACGTTCGGCAGGATGCGGCCGTCGGCGAGGCGGCCTTCCAGCGTTTCGGCGATCGCGCGCGGCTGCTCGAAGATCTCCTTCTGGGTGTAGTGCCGGTAGCCGCCGCGATCCAGACGTTCGCCCGACACGCCGCTTTCGCGCAGGTCGCGCGCCAGGGGCCGCTCGTCGGCATCGAACACCTGCACGCTGCCGCTGTCGATCTCGACGAAATCGCCTTCCTCCAGATGGACGAAGCGGTTGGTCACGCCGATCAGCGCGTGCACGTCCGAGCTCAGGAAATGCTCGCCGTCGCCGACGCCGGCCACGAGCGGACTGCCGCGGCGTGCGCCGACGATATGCCCCGGCGTCGCGGTGCCGACCACGGCGATCGCGTAGCTGCCGCGCAGCCGCGCCGTCGCCTCGATCACCGCGCGGCGCAGGCTGGCGCCGTTGGCCAGCGCGTGATGCACGAGATGGGCGATGACTTCGGTATCGGTATCCGATTCGAAGCGATAGCCCAGCCGCTCCAGTTCGCTGCGCAGCTTCAGATGATTCTCGATGATGCCGTTGTGCACGACGGCGACCTTGCCGTGGGACATGTGCGGATGCGCGTTGCGCTCGTTGGGCCGGCCGTGTGTGGCCCAGCGCGTATGCGCGATGCCGGTGCAGCCGGCGATCGCGCTGTCGCGGTGCCGCGCCTCGAGCTCGCGCACCTTGCCCTGCGTACGTAGACGCACGAGCGCGTCGCGGTCGAGCACGGCGAGGCCGGCCGAGTCGTAGCCGCGGTATTCCAGCGCCTTCAAGCCGGCGACCAGCAGCGGCACGACATCCCGCTGGGCGGCGGCACCGACGATTCCGCACATGGGCAGCTCCTCGTTGACGCGAGCCACGCTAGCGCTGCACCACCGCATCGGCTTGACCTAGGTCAAGAACGTAAACGGTTCGACGCCGCGCCGCGCATCTCGTCCGGCGCATGACATACGTCAACGCCGCGTGCAGCGGCGTCACTAGATTGGCCGCGCAACGGACCAAGCCGCTCGCATCGACGGAGGCGTCGTGGAAATCCGCAACGGTTCATCGGCCGCAGCCGCCGCGCACGATCCCTGTCGCCGCCTGCGTTCGCAGCTCGCCCTGATCGTCGCGCGCGGTGGACTCCGACCCGACGAGCCCGCCGTGCGCCACGCCGGCATCGACTGGGACTACGCCACGCTCGTCGACAACGCCCAGCGCATCGCCACCGGCCTCGTCGCCAGCGGCGTGCAGCCCGACGCGATCGTCGCGCTGTCGGCCGAACGCACGCCGCTGGGCCTTGCCGCGATCCTCGCCGTGCTGCAGGTCGGCGCGGCGTATCTGCCGCTGGATACGGGCTATCCGCCGGCGCGCCTGGCGATGATGCTGCAGGATGCAAGGCCCGACCTGCTGCTGAGCGCCGACGACACGCTCGCCGCGACCGCGCCGCAGATTCCGCGCCGCACCCTGGCGCAGCTGATGGCGCAGCAGGCTCGGCCGCCGCTGCTCGGCGACGGCGCGCTGGCCTATGTGCTGTTCACCTCGGGCTCCACCGGCAGGCCGAAAGGCGTCGCGATGACGCGGCGCTGCGTCGGCGCACTGATCGACTGGCATCGCCATCATCCGCGTCTGGGCCTGCCGGCGCGGACCCTGCAGTTCGCGCCGCTCGCGTTCGACGTGTCGTTCCAGGAAATCCTCTCGACCTTCGCCGTCGGCGGCACCCTGGTGTTGCCCAGCGACGACGAGCGGCGCGATCCGCATGCGCTGCTCGCGTTGATCAGGAACGAGCGCATCGAGCGCCTGTTCCTGCCGTATGTCGCGTTGCAGGCATTGGCCGAGGCTGCGCTGCAGGAAGGCGAGGCGCCGGACAGCCTGCGCGACGTGATCACGGCCGGCGAAGCGCTGCGTATCACACCGGCGATCCGGGCGCTGTTCACGGCCGTGCCGCAGGCAGTGCTGCACAACCATTACGGGCCGACCGAGGCGCACGTGGTCAGCGCGCACGAACTGGCCGGCGATCCGCGGGCCTGGCCCGAACTGCCGCCGATCGGCCGCGCGCTGCCGCATGTGCAGATGCGCGTCGTGGATGCGGACGGCAACGCGCTGGCCGCATCGGTCGAGGGCGAGCTGCTGCTCGGCGGCGACTGCCTGGCGGCCGGCTACGTGCACCGTGCCGACCTGACCGCGCAGCGCTTCGTGATCCTCGACGGGCAGCGCTGGTACCGCACCGGCGACCGCGTGCGCGAAGGCGCGGACGGTGCGTTCGACTATCTCGGCCGCTGCGACGAACAGATCAAGCTCGACGGTTATCGCATCGAGCCGGCCGAGATCGAAGCCGTGCTGTGCCGTCATTCCGCGGTCGCCGAGGCGGCCGTGGTCGCGGTCGGCGGCGATGCGGACCGGCGCCTCGTCGCCCACGTCGTGCCGCGCCGGATGCCGGCGGCCGACGAAGCGCTGATCGCCGAGCTGCGCGCGCATTGCGGTGCCGAGCTCGCACCCTATCTGGTGCCGCAGCGCTTCGCCGTGACCGCGGCACTGCCGCTGACCTCCAGCGGCAAGATCGACCGTCGCGAACTCGCGCGCGCCGCAGCGGCACCGGCGCCGCAATGGCCCGCCGACGCGCCGCTGCCGCGGCAGCTCGACGCGCTCTGGCGCCAGCTGCTCGGGCTCGACGTGATCGACGCGGACAGCAACCTGTTCGATCTCGGTGCGCGCTCGATCACCGTCGTGCGCGCGCTGACCGAGCTGCGCCAGCACGGTTTCCGCACCTTGACCGCCGCACAGATCTACGAACACCCGAGCATCGCGCGCCTGGCCGCCTGGCTGGCCGGCGATGCGCCGCCGCCGGTCGCCGATGCGGCGCTGCGCGGCGAACGCCAGCGCGCCGCGCTGACGCGTTTCGGACCGCGCACGGAGTCTTCCCTATGAACGACAGCCTCGGCGACAGCGTCGCCATCGTCGGCATGGCCGGGCGTTTCGCCGACGCCGCCGACATAACCGCGTTCTGGCGCAATCTGCTGGCCGGCCGCGAAAGCATCACGCGGTTCAGCCCGGAACAGCTTTCGCCGCGCGTGCCCGAGGCGCTGCGCCGGCATCCGCGCTATGTCGCCGCGCGCGGCATCATCGCCGACGCCGACCGCTTCGATGCGGCGTTCTTCGGCATTGCGCCGCGCGAGGCGCTGCTGACCGATCCACAGCAGCGCCTGCTGCTGGAGCTGTGCTGGAACGCGCTCGAACACGCTGCGGTCGATCCGCAGGCGTTCGCCGGCAGCATCGGCGTCTATGCCGGCACGTCGAACAACGGCTACCGGCGCCTCATCGATGCGCAGCCAGAGCTGCTGGCCGGCGGCGGCGAGTTCGCCGCGATGCTCGGCAACGAGAAGGACTACGTCGCCACGCGCGTCGCGCATCGGCTGGACCTGCACGGACCGGCGCTGAGCATCCACACCGCCTGTTCGACCTCGCTGGTTGCGGTGACCCAGGCCTGGTATGCGCTGATGAGCTGGCAGTGCGATCTCGCGCTCGCCGGCGGCATCAACCTCGTCGTACCGCAGGAATCGGGCTACCTGCCGGTGGAAGGCGCCATGGAATCCGGCGACGGCCACTGCCGGCCGTTCGACGCCGCGGCCGGCGGCACCGTGTTCTCCTGCGGCGGCGCCGTCGTCGCGCTCAAGCGCACGGCCGACGCGATCGCCGCCGGCGACACGATCTATGCGCTGATCCGCGGCGTCGGCATCAACAACGACGGCGGCGACAAGGCGAGCTTCACCGCGCCGAGCGTGCGCGGGCAGGCCGCGGCGATCCGCATGGCGCTTACGGGTGCCGGCGTCAGTGCCGACAGCATCGGCTACGTCGAAGCGCACGGCACCGGCACGCCGCTGGGCGACCCGATCGAAGTCGAAGCGCTGACGCGTGCGTATCGCGCCGATACCGACTGCTGCCGGTACTGCTGGCTGGGATCGCTCAAGAGCAACCTCGGCCATCTCGTCGCCGGCGCCGGCGTCGCCGGTCTGATCAAGGCCGCGCTCGCGCTGTACCACGAACGCATTCCGCCGACCCTGCACTATGTCGCGCCCAATCCGGAAATTGATTTCGCGCAGACGCCGTTCCGCGTCGCCGACCGTCTGGTCGACTGGCCGCGCGGCGCCACGCCGCGCCGTGCCGGCGTCAGCTCGTTCGGCGTCGGCGGCACCAATGCGCATGTCGTGCTCGAGGAAGCGCCGCTGCAGCCGGTCCCGACGTCCGGCCGCATTCCCGTGCTGCTGCCGCTGTCGGCACGCGACGAAGCCGCGCTGCGGCGGCGCTCCGAGGAACTGGCCGCGGCGCTGCCGGCCGACCCGGCGCTGCTGCCGGATGTCGCCTGGACCCTGGCCGACGGCCGCAAGCCGATGGCCTGGCGCTGCGCGGTCGCCGCGCTCGACGTCGAGCAGGCGCGCAGCGAACTCGCGCGCGCGTCCCTGCGTCCGGCGCTCGCCGCGCCGGGTGTCGTGTTCCTGTTCCCGGGCCAGGGCTCGCAGCATGCCGGCATGGCGCGCGAACTCGTCGCGGCCGAGCCGGTGTTCGCGCACGCGTTCCGGCGCTGCTGCGCGCTGGTCTCGGCCCGGCTCGGCTGCGACATGGCGGCGCTGATCCTGCCGCCGGATGCGGAAGCCGCGGCATCCGCGGCAATGCTGTCGGAAACGCTGTACACGCAGCCGGCCCTGTTCGCGGTCGAATACGCGCTGGCCGAGCTGTTCGAATCCTGGGGCATCGCGCCCGTTGCGATGCTCGGCCACAGCATCGGCGAATACGTCGCGGCCTGTCGCGCCGGCGTGTTCGCGCTGGAGGACGCGATCGCGCTCGTCGTCGCACGCGCCTCGGCCATGCAGGCCCAGCCGCCGGGCGCGATGCTGGCCGTGCGCTGCGCCGAAGCCGAACTGGCCGGACGCCTGCCGTCCGGTGTCGAAATCGCCGCCTGCAACGCACCGTCGCTGTGCGTCGTCGCCGGTACGGCCGCGGCGATCGACGCATTCGCCGCGCAGCTGGCCGGCGAGGGCACGGCCGCCACGCGGTTGAAAGTCAGCCACGCATTTCACTCGGCGCTGATGGACGGCGCGCTGCCGCGCTTCCGCCGCGCGTTCGACTGCATCACCCTGGCGCCGCCGCAGCGGCCGTTCTATTCCTGCGTCAGCGGCGCGCCGATAACCGACGCCGAAGCGACCTCGCCGGACTACTGGGTCAACCAGATCCGCCGTCCGGTGCGTTTCGCCGATGCGCTGGCGCACGCGCTGCGTGGCGGCGAACGCATCCTCCTGGAACTCGGGCCCGGCCAGGCGCTGACCGGACTTGCGCGCAGCCAGCTCGGTGCGCATGCCGTGGCGATTGCGGCGCTGGGTCCGGCCGACCGTCCCGGCGACGCGCGCCTGCAGGTTGCGCAGGCGCTTGGCGCCTGCTGGTGCGCCGGCGCGGCGGTGGACTGGAAGCGCTACCACGGTGGCGCCCGGCGGCATGTCGCGCTGCCGGGCTATCCGTTCCGCGGCGAGCGCTACTGGATCGACGATGCGCCGGCGACCGCGGCAGCGCCGCAGGCGCCGCCGGCCGCCGAACCCGTCGTCGCCGCGACGGCGGACTCGCTGCACGCCGGCCTGCGCCGCATCGTCGCGAATGCCTGCGGCCGCGCGCTGGTCGCGGCCGACGACGCCGCGCGGCTGCTCGATCTGGGGCTGGACTCGCTGAGCCTGACCCAGGTCGCGCTGGAACTGGAGCGGCGCTATGCGCTGAAGCTGCCGTTCCGCCGGCTGATGCAGGATCTGGACAGCATCGAGCGGCTGGCCGCGGAAATCGGACCGGGCGCGCCGCTGCCGGCGCCGGCCGTGGCCGAGACCGACTCGCTCGCGCTGCCCGAGGCGGTGCCGCTGACCGACGCGCAGCAGGAGAAATGGCTGGGCAGTCAGGACGGCGCGCGCGCCGCGGCGAACTACAACGAAGCGTTCGCGCTGACCCTGGACGGCGTGCTCGATGCGCAGGCGCTGGCGCAGGCCGTGCGGCGCGTCGGCGAGCGCCACGAGATGTTCGCGATGCGCATCAGCGAGGACGGCCGGCTGCAGCGGTATGCGCCGCCGTCGACCCTGGCCCTGCAGCGCGCGGATTTCAGCGCCAAGGCCGATCCGGCCGCGAGCTGGCGTGCGTTCCGCACCGAGCAGGCCGGCCGGCCGTTTGCGATCGGCGAGGAAGTGCTGCTGCGCCTGACCCTCGTGCGGCTGGCGCCGACCCGCCATGTCCTGCATGCCATCGGCCACCATCTGCTGCTCGACGGCTGGTCGACCCGCGTGCTGCTCGACGAGCTCGCACAGGGCTACAACGCCCTGCGCGCCGGCCGCGAGCCCGAATTTCCGCCGGCCGACTCCTGGCGGCGCTATGCGCTGGCCGAATGCGCCACGCGCGACAGCGCTGCGGGACAGGCCGATCTCGCGTACTGGCGCGGTCGCTATCGCGACCTGCCGGAACCGCTGGCGCTACCGGACGATGCGCTGCGGGCCGATCGCGAACGCGAACGCGACGAGACCGTGCATGCCTGCCTCGATGCAGACCACAGCATTCGCGTGAACGACGCGGCGCGGCGCCGCGGCGTCACGCCGTTCAGCGTGTTGCTGACCGGCTACGCGGTGCTGCTGCATCGGCTCAGCGGGCAGCAGGATCTGGCGATCGGCGTGCCGGTGGCGCGCCAGGCGGCGCATGGAGCGCACCATCTGATCGGCGACGGCGACAACACCTTGCCGCTGCGCATCAGCGTCGATCCGCAGGCCGACGTGCATGCGCTGCTGCACAGCGTGCAGGCCGCGCTGGCGGAGGCGCTGGAGCATCCGCGCGTCAGCGTCGGCATGCTCGGCCGCGAGCTGGGCCTGCTGCGTCGTACCGGGCGCACCCTGCTCGTCGACACGGTGTTCAACCTCGTGCCGCCTGTCGTGCTGCCGGCCATGGACGGCTTGCGGCTGGCCCTGCGCGACTGCGCCAAGCGCAGCACCGACATGGAGCTGGCCTGTCATTTCAGCGCCACGGTCGATGGCTACGACATCGACCTGCACTTCAATCACGAACGCTATCGGCGCGCCAGCGTGGAGCGCTGGGTCGACTATCTGCGCCGTATCCTGATCCAGGTCTGCGACGGCGGCGTCGCGGTCGCCGACGTCGATCTGCTCGGCGACGCGGCGCGCGGCCAGCTGCTGTTCGACACCAACGCGACGGCGCTGGCCTACGACCGCGAGCTCAGCGTGCCGACGCTGATCCAGCAGCAGTGCGAACGCACGCCGGAGCTGGCGGCCATCGAGTGCGACGGCCGGCTCATGACCTATGCGCAGCTCGCGCGGGCCATGCGCGACGGCGCGCGTGCGCTGGCCGCGCGCGGCGTGGGCCGCGGCGACCTGGTCGGCATCTGCCTGCCGCGCGGCACGGCCATGCTCGTCGCGGTGCTCGCGACCCTGCGCTGCGGTGCGGCGTATGTGCCGCTGGCGCCGGATTTCCCGGCCGAGCGCCTGGCCTTCATGGCCGATCATGCCGGCATCCGTCACGTCCTGGTCGATACGCGCGGCAGCGTGCCGGCGGCCGTTGCCGACGGGCGCGCGCTGCTGCCCTGGGCCGAGCTGATCGCGACGCCGCCGGATGCGGCCGAGCCGCCGCCGCCCGGCGGCGAGGATCTCGCCTACGTGCTGTACACCTCCGGCTCCACCGGCCAGCCCAAGGGCGTGTGCATCCGTCACCGCAACCTGGTCAATTTCCTGCTGTCGATGCGCGAGACTCCGGGCCTGCGCGAGGGCCAGGCACTCTGCGCGGTGACGACCCTGTCGTTCGACATCGCCGGCCTGGAGCTGTTCCTGCCGCTGTGCTGCGGCGCGCGCGTGGTCATCGCGACCGATGCCGAAGTACACGACCCGCTCGCGCTGGCCTGGCGCCTGTGCGTGAGCCATGTCGATCTGCTGCAGGTCACGCCGTCGCTGCTGCGCGCGCTGGTCGGCGCGGCCGGCGTCGAAGCGGTGCGCGGCCTGACCCTGATCGTCGGCGGCGAAGCACTGCCGCGCGATCTGGCCGCGGCCGTCGTCGTCGAATGCGCGCAGCTGTGGAACGTGTTCGGACCTACCGAGACCACGATCTGGTCGACGCGCGCGCGCATCGACGCGGCGGCGGAAAGCGTGCCGCTGGGCCGGCCGCTGGCCAATACGCGCATCTACGTGCTCGATCCGCGCGGCCGGCCGCAGCCGCCCGGCGTGATCGGCGAAATCCATATCGGCGGCGACGGCGTGGCGTCGGGCTATCTGCACCGGCCGGACCTCAGTGCCGAGCGCTTCCTGGCCGATCCGTTCGTCGCCGACGGTTCGCGCATGTACCGCACCGGCGATCTCGGCTCGCTGCGCGACGGCGTGCTGTATTTCCACGGCCGCAGCGACCAGCAGATCAAGATCCGCGGCTATCGCATCGAGCCCGGCGAAATCGAGGCGCTGGCCGGCGAGGATCCGGCCGTGGCCGAGGCGGTCGCGGTCGCGCAGACCTTCGGCGTGAACGACACGCGCCTGGTGCTGCACGTCGCGACGAACGACGCGCCGGCAGGGCTGGCCGCACGCCTGCGCCAGCGCCTGCGCGAACGCCTGCCGCCGTACATGCTGCCGCAGCACATCGAAGTGACCGATGCGCTGCCGCGCACGCCGAACGGCAAGCTCGATCGCAAGGCGCTGCGCCTGCCGGTGCTGCGCGACGCACCGCAGGCGCCGCCGGCCGGTGCGGCCGAGCACTACCTCGCCGCGCTCTGGCGGCGTCTGATCGGCGTCGAATCGGTTGCCGGCAGCGACAACTTCTTCGAACTCGGCGGCCATTCGCTGCTGGCCATGGAAATGGCCGCGAATGTGCAGCGCGACTACGGCGTGCGTCTGAGCCTGCTGAAGATCGCCGGTTCGAGTCTTGCCGCGCTGGCTGCGGAACTGCCGGCCGTGCCGACGGCGGCGGCCGCGCCGGTGCCGGCAGTCAACGCGCCGCGGCGCATGCCGGCGCTGCGTCAGCGCCTGGGCCGCTGGCTCGGCGTCGGCGGAGCCGGCCGTGATTAGCGCCACGCCGCTGTTCCTCGGGCCGCGCAGCCACCGGCGTTTCGCCGTCTGGCAGGCGGCGCGCGGCCCGGCACGCGCCGCGCTGGTGCTGTGTCCGCCCTGGTTCCACGAATACACGCGCAGCTACCGCTTGTGGTCTCTGCTGTGCGCGCGCCTGGCCGACGTCGGTATCGCCAGCCTGCGCCTGGACTATTACGGCTGCGGCGACTCCGACGGCGAAGACGAGGATTTCAGCCTCGCCGGCGCAGTGGCCGATGTCGACCTCGCGCTGAGCGAACTGTGCGCGCGTCTGCCCGGTGTGCCGCACATCGTCTGCGGCATCCGCGCCGGGGCGTGGCCGGCCTGCTCGGCGGCGGCGCGCTGGGTCGATCAGCTGTGGCTGTGGCAGCCGATCCGCGACGGCGCGGCCTGGCTGGCCGAACTGCGCGAGCGCGACGCACAGGAACGCCGCTCGTATGCGCGCTATCCCTGGCGCGGTCGCGCGCCCAAGCCTGCCGAGCCCATGACGCTGATGGGATTTCCGTGCCGCGCGAGCCTGATCGTGGCGATGGCCGGCGTGAACCTCGGCCCGGCGACCGTGCCGGCCGGCCCGCGCGTGCTCGTGCTCGATGCGCCCGCCGCGCTGGCCGCGCACACCTATGCCGAACGCGGAATCGCGCTGCCGCAGAACCTGACGGCCTGGGCCGACGAGCTGTACATGGGCAGTTGCTGGCTCGGGCCGGATTTCGAGCCGGTGCTGCAAGGGCTGGTCGACGCGCTGCCCTTTCGGGCACGGGAGGCCGCATGGACGAGCTGATCACGATCGGCCCGCGCGGCCTGTACGGCCTGCTCAGCGAGCCGCCGGTGCCGAGCACCTTGCCGGCCGTCGTGCTGTTCAACGCCGGCTTCGTGCACAAGGTCGGACCGTTCCGCCTGCATGTGCGCCTCGCGCGTGCGCTGGCCGCAGCCGGCCGTCTGGTACTGCGCCTGGATCTGCCCGGCGTCGGCGATGCGCCCAACGGCGACACGCCGTGGCTCGCCGCCGCGGGTCAGGCGCTCGACGCCGTGCAGGCGCGCACGGGCACTTCGCGCTTCGTCGTCGGCGGGCTGTGCAGCGCGGCGGATCTGGGCTGGCGCCTGGCGCTGGCGGATCCGCGCGTCGGCGGCCTGATCCTGCTCGACGGCCTGGCGCGGCGCGGCGCGTGGTTCCGCCTCGGCCAGCTGCAGCTGTTCCTGTGCCGGCCGTTCTCGCACTGGCCCGGCATGCTGGCGCGCCGCTTCGGGCGCAGCGATCCCGGCGATCCCGCGGCCGAGGACCTGCGCGACTGGCCGGCACCCGGCAGCGAACGCGCCGACATGGCCGGACTGCTCGTGCGCGGAGTGGAGATATACGCGTTGTATACCGGCGGCGCGGCGCCGTATTTCCTGCATCCGCGCCAGTTCACCGCGACGTTCGGCGCCGCCGCGCGCGCGCCGCAGGTGCGCCTGGAGCATTGGCGCGACTGCGACCACGCGTTCTATGCCAATTCCGATCGCCGGCGCCTGATCGCCGCGCTCGCCCAGTGGATGGACCAGCACTGTGTTGCCTGATCTCGCCCTCGACCTGACCGTACCGCCGGCCGCCGCGGCCCGCAGCGCCGACTGTTCGGCGCTGTACCCGCCGCTGCCTGCCGCCATGGCGCGCCTGCGCGTGCTGGTGCTGCTGGATCGCGAGGTCGTGCCGGCGTGGATCGCGCAGAGCCTGTACGAGCTGGCCGGCAGCGGCAGCGTGGAGCTGCTGGCCGCCGCCACCGTCGGCGGCGGCGCATTGCCGCCCCTGCCATGGCTGCTCGAAGCGTATCTGCGGCTGGATCGCGCCTTCGCCGGCGATCTGCGCGCGGTGACCGAGCCCTGCGCGCTGGCGCAGCGGCTGCCGCAGCTGCCGCTGCCGCACTTCGGCGGCGCGGCCGACGGCGAGCGGCTGTGGCTCGACGACGCGGCGCGGCGCGAGATCCGCCGCCTGGCGCCGGATCTGATCCTGTCCTTCGGCCTGCCGCCGGCCGATGCGGCGCTCGCCGCCGGCGTGCGCCACGGCATCTGGAGCTTCGGCCGGCATGCCTGCGACCCGCTGCGCGCGGCGCTGTGGCTGATCATGCCGCTGTGGCATGGCGACGTGGTGACGCACGGCGGTCTGCTGGTGCACCGTTCCGACAGCGGCCGCTGGCAGCTGCTGCTCGAATGCTGGGCGGCCAGCGCGCAGCTGTCGTTCGCGCGCAATCGCGCCTATCAGCTGCAGAAGGTGCCGGCGCAGCTGCGCCGCGCCGTGCGCGAGCTCGCGCTGGACCACCTGCCGGAACAGACCGCGGCGGCGCCGTTCGCCGTGCCGGGCAATTGGGAGCTGCCCGCGTTCGGGCTGCGTCTGCTCGCGCGCGCGCTGCGCCGCCACGTGCCGCGCCTGGGCCAGGCCGAACATTGGTTCCTCGCGCTGCGCCGCGATGCGCAGACCCTGGATCCGGCTGCGCCGGCGGTGGACGGATTCGTCCGCGTTGAAGCGCCAGCAGGACGTTTCTGGGCCGATCCTTGCGTGTTCCGTCACGCCGGCCGCCAGTACATCTTCGTCGAGGAATACCGCTACGCGGTCTGCCGCGGCCGCATCGTCGCGCTGGAACTCGGCAGCGATCTCAAGCCGGTGCAGACGCACGTCGTGCTCGAAGCGCCCTCGCACCTGTCGTATCCGTTCGTGTTCGCCTGGCAGGGCGAGGTCTACATGGTGGTCGAATCGGCCGCGGCGCGGCGCCTGGACCTGTATCGCGCGCGCCGCTTTCCCGATGACTGGGAGCTGCTCGGCGAAATGCTGTCGGGCCGTGCCGTGGTCGATGCGACCGTGCACTGCGAGGAGGGCCGCTGGTACCTGTTCGCGAACATCGCCGACAGCGCGTTCGACGACGGCGGCCGCATTCTCGACGACCTGTACCTGTTCCATGCGGACAGTCCGCTCGGGCCCTGGCTTCCGCATCCGGCCAATCCGCTGGTCTGCGACGTGCGCCATGCGCGGCCGGCCGGCCGCCTGTTCCGCCACGGCGGGCGGCTCATACGCCCGGCGCAGGACTGCAGCACCGACTACGGCTACGCGATCGTCTTCCACGAAGTGCTGGAACTGAGTCCGCAGCGCTATGCCGAGCGGCCGCTGGGCCGCCTGGCGCCGGACTGGTGGCCGGGCCTGCGCGGCTGCCACACCTATTCGGTCGACGGCGATCTGCAGGCACTCGACGGCAAGCAATGGCTGCCGCAGATGCGAGTCAAGGAGCACTGAGATGCGCGCGCATTCGATCCTCGTCACCGGCGGCGCCGGTTACATCGGCAGCCACGTCGTGCGCCAGCTGCGCGAAGCCGGCGAATCGGTCGTCGTGCTCGACGATCTGAGCACGGGCTTCAGCGACGCCGTGCTCGATGCGCCGCTGGTCGTCGGCTCGGTCGGCGACACCGACCTCGTGCGCGCGGTGCTGCGCAGCTACTGCGTCGATACCGTCATGCATTTCGCGGCGCGCACGATCGTGCCGGAATCGGTGCGCGACCCGCTGCGCTACTACGCCAACAACACCGCCGCGACGCGCAATCTGCTCGAGTGCTGCCAGCTCGCCGACGTGCGCCATTTCGTGTTCTCCTCCAGCGCCGCGGTCTACGGCGTGCCGCCCGAAGGAGTGGCCGGCGAGGATTCGCCGACCGCGCCGATCAATCCCTACGGCACCTCCAAGCTCATGAGCGAATGGATGCTGCGCGATCTGGCCGCGGCCGGGCCCATGCGCCATGTGATCCTGCGCTATTTCAACGTGGCCGGCTGCGATCCGCAGGGACGCATAGGCCAGTCCACGCGCAATGCGACCCTGCTGGTCAAGGTCGCCTGCGAGGCCGCACTGGGGCGGCGCCCGGCGCTGCAGGTGCATGGGGTCGACTATCCGACGCCCGACGGCACCGGCGTGCGCGACTACATCCATGTCGACGATCTGGCCGATGCGCATCTGTGCGCGCTGCGCCGGCTGCGCGAAGGCGGCACCTCGACCACGTTGAACTGCGGCTACGGCCACGGCTATTCGGTGCGCGAAGTGATCCGCTCGGTCGAGCGCGCCTGCGGCACGCGGTTGCCGGTCGTCGAGGGACCGCGCCGCGACGGCGACCCACCGTCGCTCGTGGCCGATGCGCATCGCATCGGCGCGGAGCTCGGCTGGGCGCCGCACCACGACGATCTCGACTACATCGTGCATACCGCGCTGGCCTGGGAGCGCCGTCTTGCCGCTGTCGCACACTGAAATTTCGCGGCACCCGCTGCGCCGCATCGCGCGCGCCGTGCAGGCGCCGGCGACGGCCTATACGGCGCTGGCCGCGGCATTCTCGCTGCTGCTGATTCCGCTGCCGGACCTGCCCGAGGCGATGTCGCCGCTCGTCAACGGCGCGCACATCCCGCTGTTCGCGCTGATCGGGCTGCTCGTGCGCAGCCGGCTCGCCGCGACCGCCGGCTGGGGCGCCGATCTGGCGACGCTCGCGATCGGCGCGGCGATCGGCGCCGGCGGCGAGCTGCTGCAGTACTGGGTGCCGGGACGCTATCCGTCGTTCGGCGACGAGCTGCTCGATCTCGTCGGGTTGCCGTTCGGCATCGCCGCTTGCCGTCTGCTGATCCTGCCGTGGAGGACCGACTCATGAACACATCGGCGGCGAGCGCCGGCAGCCCGCAGCTGTCGGTCATCATTCCGACCTTCAACCGGCGCGACGCGGTGCAGCGCGCCGTCGACAGCGTGCTGCTGCAGGCCGGCGCGATCCGGCTGGAGATCATCGTCGTCGACGACGGCTCCACCGACGCGACGGCCGCGGCGATCCGCGACCGCTACGGCGGCGATCTGCGCGTGCATCTGATCGTCACGAGCAATCGCGGCGTGTCGGCCGCGCGCAATACCGGATTCGCCGCGGCGCGCGGCGATCTCGTGCATTTCCTCGACTCCGACGACTGGGTGCTGCCGCATACGCTGGCACTCGTCGCGCAGGTGTTCGACGGAAATGCGGATCTGCAGTTCCTGTACGTCGAAGGCTGCACCTTGCCGCGTACCGGCAGGCCGGCCCGCGTGCGCGTCGCGCGCACCGAATGTCCGGGCTGGCAGCGCGGCGACGTGACAGGCCGGCCGGGCTTCCGGCACGAGTCGGTGGATCTGCGTCACGGCGACAGCGTCGTCGGCGGCCATCTGTCTTCGGGCGACTTCTTCAGCGCGATCGTCAAGGGCGGTCTGTTCTTCCTGTCGGGTCTGTTCATACGGCGCCCGGCCGCGGCCGCGGCCGGCCTGTTCTTCGAACCGTTCCATCTGTGGGAAGACTGGGATTTCCACGCACGCCTGTGCCTGGAAGGGCCGGGCGGCTATCTGGACTACATCGGTTTCTGCCGCGACGTCGGCCGCGGCGACCAGCTTTCCGACGCGGTCAGCGGACTGCGCTTCGCGGCAATGCACTGCCGCATCGTGCGCCGCCTGCAGGCCAGCGGCCGCGTGCGCGCGCCGCACCAGCAGCGCGAACTCGCCGCCGCCGTCGCCGACGCGAACTACTGGATGGGTCGCTGTCTGCTCGGCACGCACCACCACCGCCTTGCGCGGCGCCTGCTGCTGGATTCGCTGCTGCACGGACACAAGCCGCTGCGCAGCTCGGCGCTGATCGCGCGCAGCTGGCTGCCGTAGCGGCGTGCCGGAAAACGTTCTGCCCGATCGCGCGGCGCAGGCGATGCATCAACGAATACTGTCGGTCGGCAGGAGCAGCTCATAGGCATCGAGATCGGCATCACCGGCGCCGCCCCAGTTCGAGCTGTACAGCACGCGGCGGAAGCCGCGGTCCACGGCTGCATGCGGCTCGGACCAGTAACCGTTGGACTTGCTGCGGTGAAAGCCCAGGCGGTAGATCGTCGGCGAGGCCTGCAGCTGCAGCGCGAAGATCTGCTCCGCATACCAGGGCAGGCTGCCGTCGCGCGCGCGCTGCGTCGCATAGGTGGAGACCAGCACCCAGCCGGGCCGGTCGTAGGCCTTGCCGGAGAAATGCATCGCGCTGGCCGCGCCGTTGAGGTAAGTCGGAAACAGGTCGGTGCGCCGGCCCGTGTCGATGTCGACCATGAACACGTTGCCGTCGTTGCTCTGGTAGTCGATCGACACGAACACGTCGTGGCCATCCTTGCCGATCGCGATGTCGGAATGCTCGGTCGTCGTGTGCAGCTGCTTGACCGCGGAAAAATCCGCCGAATAGGCGAATACGCCTTCCAAGCCCGACGACACGATCCAGCGTCCGGACGGACTCATGCTGACGTGGTCCGGACGCACCGCGACGCTCTTGCTGCCGACGAGGCGGTCCTCCTGCAGATCCCAGACGATCAAGCCGAGGATATGGAAGTCCAGGTCCTCGACCTGGAAGCCCCAGTAGCGGCCATCGCGCGAAGGCGAGCCTTCGGAGCGCGTCCAGACATGGGCGGCGTTGCGCCAGGGCAGCTTGCCGCTGAAGTCGGCGACGACGCGCGAACGGTTCTTCGCCACGTTCAGCGCATACAGCTGCAGGCCGCCGTTGAGCGGCACGTAGTACAGCGTGTCCGGATCGGTCGGATGCCATTGCGGCTCGGCATCGCCGGACAGGGCGCTCAGGCGCGACAGCTTCTGCAGACCGTCGGCATCGTAGAGATACCAGTAGCCGTTGCCGGAATTGACGATGAAGCGGCTGTCGTCGGCGTTGAACGGTTCGCGGCGCGAATAGTCGTTGACCGCAAAGCCGCTGACGTCGTCGGCGGCATGGTCCGTCGCGCGTATCCCGCAGACGTGGAAATCCGCGGTGTCGAAGGCTGCGCCGCGGCGGGGGCGCTGGAGTGCGGCCGGTGCCAATGCGCCTCGCCCCTGGATCAAGGGCAGGTCCGGCAGCCGGTCGGCGCAGGCGGGCGGAGCGGCGGTGGCCGCGGAAGCGGCGGTCAGCAGCAGGCCGCCGAGCAGCAGACGGCCGGTGCGGAATCGGTCGGCGCGCGCGTTCATCGGCCACCTCGCGATCGGGGGAGATCCCCGGCACGATGCGCCCGATCAGCGCCGCCGCCAAGTGCGGCGGCGCTGCTCATGCAATTCTTGACGATTGGGAAGCGGGCGCGTCCGTTGCGCTGCTGCGCCGCGGACGCGCCCGCTCGCCGGTCAGTTCACGACGTCGGCCGGCAACTGGATCATGTAGGCGTCGACATCGGTGTCGCTGCCGCTGCTCCAGTTGGAGTTGAACAGCAGGCGCGTGAAGTCGCGGTTCGGCGCCGCATGCGGTTCGGTCCAGTAGCCGTTGCGGCCGCTGCGGTGTGCGGCGATCTCGTACACCTTCGGGCTCGGCGACAGCTCCAGCGCGAACATCTTTTCCTCGAACCAGGGCAGGGTGCCGTCGCGCGACGGCGAGCCGGCATACGCGCCGACCAGCACCCAGCCCGGCTTGTCGTACGCCTTGCCGGAGAAGTGCATCGCGCTGGCTGCGCCGTTGACATAGGTCGGGAACAGGTTCGTGCGCACACCGGTGTCGATGTCGACCATGAACACGGTGCCGTCGCCGCTGCCGTAGTCGATCGACACGAAAATGTCGTGGCCGTCCTTGCCGATCGCGATGTCGGAATGCTCGGTGGTCGTATGCAGCTGCTTGACCTGCGAGAAGTCCGGCGAATAGGCGAACACGCCCTCGAAGCCCGAGGACACGATCCAGCGGCCCGACGGACTCATGCTGATGTGGTCCGGACGCACGGTCACGTTCCTGCTGCCGACCAGGCGATTCTGCTGCAGATCCCAGACGATGAATCCGAGGATCTTGAAGTTCGCATCCTCGACCTGGAAGCCCCAGTAGCGTGCGTCACGCGACGGCGAGCCTTCGGACTTGGTCCAGACGTGAGCGGCGTTGCTCCACGGCAGCTTGCCGGTGAAGTCGGCCACGACGGTGGAGGTGTTCGTCGTGATGTTCAGCGCGCTGAGCTTCATGCCGCCGTTGGTCGGCAGGTAGTACAGCGTGTTCGGATCGGTCGGATGCCACTGCGGTTCGGCATCGCCCGACAGGCCGTTGAGCTGCACGAGCTTCTGCAGGGTGTTCGCGTCGTACAGATACCAGGCGCCGTTGCCGGTGTTGATGAAAAAGCGCGTGCTGTCGGCATTGAACGGCTGGCGGCGCGAATAGTCGTTGCGGGCGAAACTCGTGACGCCGTCGGCCGTGTGGTCGGTCGCACGCACGAGGCAGGTGCCGAACGTCGCTTCGCGCGTCACGGCGCCCTTGGCCGGCTTGGGCGCGGTCGGAATGCCCAGGGTCAGGCGACCTTCGGCGAGGCTGAAGCCCGGTGCATAGAAGTTCGCGCAGGGGCCGTTGATCGTCGTGACCGGCGGCGGTGGCGGCGTCACGACCGCCGTCACGGTGACCGGCTTGCTGACGCTGCGGCTGGTGCCGGCGTTGTCGGTCACGCTCAGGGTCGCGGTGTAGCTGCCGGCCGCGGCATAGGTATGCGTCGGGCTGGTCGCAGTCGACTGGATGTTGTCGCCGAAGTTCCAGCGGCGCGCGACGATGCTGCCGTCGCTGTCGCTGGACGCGTCGGTGAAGCTGACGGTCAGTCCGTTGCTGCTCAGGCTGAAGTCGGCGACCGGCGGCGTGTTGGCCGGCGGCGGCGCTGCGCTGACGCTGACCGTCTGCGCGACCGTCGCGGCGGCACCGGCATTGTCGGTCACGGTCAGCGTCACGACATAGCTGCCCGCGCTCGCATAGCTGTGGCTGGCGGTGGCGCCGGTCGCGCTGCTGCCGTCGCCGAAGTTCCAGCTGCGTGCGCTGATGGTGCCGTCCGCATCGGTCGAGGTATCGGTGAAGGCGGCAGTCAGCGCGCTGGTGCTCGTGGTGAAGCTGGCCCGCGGCGCCGCATTCGCCGGCGGCGGTGGCGTCGTCGTGCCCGAGCCGCCGAGCGCCGTGGCCGGCAGGCCGATCAGATAGGCATCGAGCGCGGCATCGCTGCTGCCGCCCCAGTTGGAACTGAACAGGATGCGCGAGAAATCCCGGCTGACCGCCGCATGCGGCTCGGACCAGTAGCCGTTGGACTTGCTGCGATGGAACGCGATCGGATAGATGCGCGGCTGCGCCTTGAGCTCCAGTGCGAAGATCTGGTCGAGATACCAGGGCCGGCTGCCGTCGCGCGATGCGCTGCCGGCATAGGTCGACACGAGCACCCAGCCGGGCCTGGCGTAGGCCTTGCCCGAGACGTGCAGCGCCGTGTAGCTGCCGTTGATGTAGGTCGGGAACAGGTCGGTGCGCACGCCCGTGTCGATGTCGACCATGAACACGCTGCCGTTGCCGCTCTGGTAGTCGATCGACACGTAGACGTCGTGGCCGTCGGCGCCGACGGCGATGTCGGAATGTTCGGTGGCCTTGTGCAGCTGCTTCTTCGTCCTGAAGTCGGGCGACCAGGCATAGGTGCCGTCGCTGCCCGAGGCGACGAACCAGCGGCCCGAAGGGCTCATGCTGACGTGGTCGGGCCGTGTGCTCATGGCCTTGCTGCCGACCAGGCGGTTGTTCTGCAGATCCCAGACGATGTAGCCGAGGATCTTGAAGTTCGCGTCCTCGACCTGGAAGCCCCAGTAGCGCCCGTCGCGCGAGGGCGAACCTTCGGACTTGGTCCAGACGTGGGCCGCCCTGCTCCAGGGCAGCTTGCCGGCGAAGTCGGCGACGACGGCCGAGGTGTTGCTCGCGACGTTCAGCGCATAGAGCTTGGTGCCGCCGTTGCCCGGCACGTAGTACAGCGTGTTCGGATCGGTCGGATGCCACTGCGGTTCGGCGTCGCCGGACAGGCCGTTGAGGCGCGCGAGCTTCTTCAGGCTGCCCGCATCGTAGAGGTACCAGGAGCCGTCGCCGGAGTTGACGATGTAGCGGCTGTTGTTCGCGTTGAACGGCTGGCGGCGCGAATAGTCGTTGACCGCAAAGCCGCTGACGCCGTCGGCGACGTGGTCGGTCGCGCGCACCAGGCAGGTGCGCTGGGTCGGTTCGGTGACGGTGGCGCCGCGCGCCGGCAGCGCGAGCGCGGGGGGCGGCGTAGTGATGGTGGCCGGACTCAGCGAGAAGCCGGACGGGTAGAACGTGTCACAGGGCGCGGCGGCGACACCGGCCGCCGCGCCGAGCAACGACAGCGCGAGCGCGCCTTTGAGCAGTCGTGGAAAAACAGTCGGAAATTTCATCAGGGGTACTCGGGACAAGGGCGAAAGACTGGCGGATCTCCTTATCCGTACAGCGGCATCCTGGTACTTCCACCAGGGATCAAGCCCTCCCCTTCAAGGGGAGGGTATGGGTGGGGATGGGGTTGCACCGCCTTGCGAGCAGGCGTGGCATCGTCACGGCAAAGGCAAAGCAGGCGCCGTCCTCCGCAGGGAGGACGGCAAACGGTCAGCGCAGCGCGCCGGCAGGCAGCTGGATCATGTAGGCGTCGACGTCGGTGTCGCTGCCGCTGCTCCAGTTGGAATTGAACAGCAGGCGCGTGAAGTCGCGGTTCGGCGCCGAATGCGGTTCGGTCCAGTAGCCGTTGCGGCCGCTGCGATGCGCGGCGATCTGGTACACCTTCGGATTCGCCGCGAGCTCCAGCGCGAACACTTTTTCCTCGAACCAGGGCACGGTGCCGTTGCTCGACGGCGAGCCCGCATAGGCTCCGAGCAGTACCCAACCCGGCTTGTCGTAGGCCTTGCCGGAGAAGTGCAGCGCCGTGGCCGCGCCGCTGACGTAGGTCGGGAACAGGTTCGTGCGCACGCCGGTGTCGATGTCGACCATGAACACGCTGCCGTCGCCGCTGCCGTAGTCGATCGACACGAACACGTCGTGGCCGTCCTTGCCGATCGCGATGTCGGAATGCTCGGTGGTCGTGTGCAGCTGCTTGACCTGCGAGAAATCCGGCGAATAGGCGAACACGCCTTCGAAACCCGAGGACACGATCCAGCGGCCCGAGGGGCTCATGCTGATGTGATCGGGGCGCACGCTGATCGCCTTGCTGCCGACGAGGCGGTTCTGCTGCAGATCCCAGACGACGAATCCGAGGATCTTGTAGTTCACGTCTTCTACCTGGAAGCCCCAGTAGCGCGCATCGCGCGAGGGCGAGCCTTCGGACTTGGTCCAGACGTGCGCCGCGTTGCTCCACGGCAGCTTGCCGGTGAAATCCGCGGCGACGGTGGAGGTATTCGAGGCAACGTTCAGCGCATACAGCTTCAGGCCGCCGTTGGTCGGCAGGTAGTACAGCGTGTTCGGGTCGGTCGGATGCCACTGCGGCTCGGCGTCACCGGACAGGCCGTTGAGCTGCTTGAGCTTCTGCAAGGTATTCGCGTCGTAGAGGTACCAGGCGCCGTTGCCGCTGTTGATGAAAAAGCGCGTGCTGTCGGCATTGAACGGCTGGCGGCGCGAATAGTCGTTGCGGGCGAAGCTCGTGACGCCGTCGGCCGCATGGTCGGTCGCACGCACGAGGCAGGTGCCGTAGGTCGCCTCGCGGGTCACCGCGCCTTTGGCCGGCTTGCTTGCGGTCGGAATGGCCAAGGGCGCACGGCCTTCGGCGAGGCTGAAGTTCGGCGCATAGAAGCCGGCGCAGGGGCCGGATGCGGGAAGAGTCGAATTTTCAAAATTTCCCTTAAAAACCGAATCCTGTGCTGACGCGGAGTGTGCTCCAAAGATTGCAAAAAAAGACAAAAAAATACGTGCAGTCCGATAAAGAACTTTCATCGACGAATTCCAGGGGGCTGAGCGAAAAGCGGGGTCCACGGTAAGGACCCGTTCCTTCAGAAGTCGTTACGAAAGTCTCAATTCCTTGGAGTCGAGTGACGAATTCGTCACACTTTGGTCGAACGGTTCGCTAAATGTATGGACAAAATAACCAGGAGAATATATCGGCCATCAGAACTGTCAGACTAAAGTCGATTACAAATTTCAAGCGAATCTAGGACGACAAATTTCCGGCGCGGCGCGCCGGCACCACGCGTCCGTCGTCGGGATGAAGGCTCAGATCGTGGCGTGGCGGCGGCGCTGCAGCGCCGCCCAGGCTTCGCGCAGTTCGACCTGGCCGAGGCGCCAGGCGAGCCAGCCGGACAGCGCCAGCGCCGGCAGCGCGCTCAAGCCGCAGGCCAGCGCCCAGAGCAGCGGACTGGCCGCACGCAGGGATTCGGGCACCAGCGCGAGACCGCCGGCGACGCCGGCGGCGAGCACTGCGCCGCAGAACACCAGGCGGGTGATTTCGGCGACGAATCCCGCCGGCCAGCGTCCGCCGATCAGGCGATGGACGGCCCAGGTCGAGAGCAGCGCCGACTGCAGCGACGACAGCACCGTGGACAGCGCGATGCCGGCCAGTCCGAGGCGCTGCGCCCAGAGCAGATTGAGGCCGATGCAACTGGCCACGCCGGCCAGGCCTATCGCGATCTGCGTCCACGGATGGATGGCCGCGTGCAGCGCGCGATAGCTGAAATACGCGTGCGCGCGCGTGACCACGGCCAGCGCGAGCAGGCTCATGGCCTGCACCGTCAGTTCGGTCGAGCGCGCATCGAAGCGGCCGTGTTCGAGCAGGAACACGACCATCGGCCGCGCGAGCAATGCCAGCAGCACGGTGCATGGAAGCGTCAGCAGCAGCAGGAAGCGCGCGCCCTGCGCATAGGTCAGCGCGGCGGCGGTCTTGTCCTCGGCGGCGAAGCCGCGCGCGAGCGCCGGGTAATAGCTCGTCAGCACGGCCTGGGCGAAGATTTCCACCGGCAGCAGGCCGAGCATCCAGGCATACGACAGCGCCGAGATCGAGCCGGCGTCGAGACTGGACACGAAATACTGGTCGACCAGGCCGCTCAGCAGCGATCCGGCCGAGCCGACGAACAGCGGCAGCAAATGCGCCAGCGGCCCGCGCAGGTCCGGATGCTTGAGATCCCAGGCCGGCCGCAGGCTGCTGCGGATCAGATCGCGATTGCCGGCGACGAGCAGCGCAGCCTGGAAGAGAAACCCGATGACGACGCCGACGGTCAGCGCGCGCACGCCCCATTGCCGCGCGAAGCCCAGCGCGACGGCGATCACCGCGATATTGGTCACGATGCCCTCGAGGCTGGGCAGGGTGAAGCGCTCGCGCGCATAGCTCAGCGCCGACAGTAGCGAGGAGCCGACCAGCACGACCACGCAGGGCAGCAGCCAGCGCGTCAGCTCCACCGCCTGGACCTGCGTCGCCGCATCGAGGCCCGGCGCCATGTGGGCGACGAGGAACGGTGCCCAGACATACATCAGCAGGCTGCAGAGGATGCCGGCGGCCAGGATCAGCGTGAACAGCGTGTTCGCGCCGCGCCAGGCCTGCGCGCCGTAGCGGCCGTTCAGGCCGGCGACGAAACGCGGTACGAAGGCCACGGTCAGGGTATTGGTCAGAAGGCTGGGCAGCAGCAGCGGCAGGGAATAGGCGACCCAGAATGCATCGAGCGCGCTGGATGTGCCGAACAGCGAGGCGACGATCAGGGTCTTGCCGATCGCGAGCACCTTGCCGCCGAAACTGAGGCCGGCGATCAGCAGCGCGGCGCGGCGCGGGCGCTGGTTCACGCGCGGCGCCCCGGCAGGATGCGCGCAGCCTGCGGAAAGCGCTGGGCCAGGGCCTGCGCCGGCACGCCCGGTTGCGTGGCGGCGGCCGGCGTCGCCGCCGTGGCGAGCTGGCGCAGATAGCGTTCGAGCAGGCCGCAGAGTATCCAGTAGTCGCCCATGACCGCGCCGTTGAGGAACGGGCTGCCGTAGAAATTGCCGCAGGCCATGCACACGGTGCAGACGGTGAAGCCGATCGCTAGCGCGCGCGCCTGCGCATCGTCGGGCGGCGCGGCGCGGCGCAGGCGGCCGGCGAGCCGGAACAGCGCGGCGATCACGAGCAGCAGCGCGGCCAGTCCCTGCAGGCCGGTCTCGGCCAGGGTCAGCACGTAGTAGTTGTGCGCGTCCTTGTTCTCGTAGCGCGAGTAGTCGCCGATGACCAGCGGGAAGCGGTTCAGGCCTATGCCGAACGGCTGGTCGCGCCACATCGCGAACGCGCCGTCCCAGATCTCCCAGCGGCTGGACGTGCTCTCGTCGACCTGTTCGCCGCCGGCGGCGTCGCGCTGCTGCGTCTCCTGCACGCGCTGGGTGACGGTGTCGGGCAGGTAGGCGGTCATCGACAACAGGGCGAAGCC
Organism: Lysobacteraceae bacterium SCN 69-320; assembly: GCA_001725155.1. Classification (GTDB taxonomy): domain Bacteria; phylum Pseudomonadota; class Gammaproteobacteria; order Xanthomonadales; family Rhodanobacteraceae; genus Tahibacter. The sequence goes on from MEFP01000012.1 coordinate 131,068, forward strand.
GAGCACGACCGCGAGCACGAGGTTGCGCCGCAGCAGCAACAGGCCCAGGCCGAGCAGCGCGATGAAATAGCTCTGCCGCGAATAGGTCACGAGGATCGCGAAGCCGATCACCGCGGCACCGGCGAGCGCGGCGCCGCGCCAGAGCCAGCGGCCGCGGAAGAACAGCGCCACGGCGATGAACAGCGGCAAGAACATCGCGTAGTAGACACCGGCGCGATTGGCGTCGCGGTAGTCCCGGCCGAACGGACCTGCGGCCCGATGGTTCTCGGCGAAGCTGCTGAAACCGTAGTCGAGTCCCTGGCGCATCGCCTGCAGGCCGGCGACGAAGGCCACGACCATCACGAGGATGATCAGCTGCCGCGTGCCGGCGCGGTCCTGCCGGCAATGCAGATACATGAAATACAGCAGCGGATAGAACAGCGCGTTCTTGTAGTACGTGATGTCGCCGACGAGATCGCGCGGCATGCGCATCTGGGCGATCACCAGCGCGAGGGTCAGCGCGAAGAAATAGCCCAGCAGCGGCCAGCGCAGCAGGCCCGGCTGCGCCGGCGGTCCGTCGACCTCGCCGCGCGCGGTGAACGGCAGCGCCAGCAGGGTCGCGAAGAACAGCAGGTTGGAGACGTTGACCGCGGGGATGTGCGTGTCGAGCGGGAAATGGATCTGATAGACCGTGTAGACGATCTGCAGGTACAGGAGCAGGCGCAGGACCATGGCCTCACGCCGCCGCTGCGACCGCAGTGTCGAGATAGTGGCGCGCCCAGGATTCCAGGCACAGGATCAGCCACAGCACCTCGCCGTGATCGGCGCGGCCGGCGACGTGCTCGGCGAGCAGCGCGCGCGCAGTATCGGCGCGCAGCAGGCCGCGTTCGCGGAACGCGCGGCTGTCGAAGTTGTCGGCGGCGAGCGCGCGCAGCGGCCCGCGGAACCACTGGGCGAGCGGAATCGCGAAACCCTGCTTGCGCTTGGCCAGCACCGCCGGCGGCAGCCAGCGCGCGGCGACCTTGCGCAGCAGGTATTTGCCGTGGCCGTCGCGTACGCGCAGATCCGCCGGCAGGCGCGCGGCGAATTCGATCAGGCGGTGATCCAGCAGCGGCGCGCGGCCTTCCAGCGAATGCGCCATGGCCATGCGGTCGAGCTTGACCAGGATGTCGTCGGGCAGATAGCTCGCCAGATCGATCGCCACGATGCGGTCCAGCGTGTTCAGGCCTGCGGCACCGCGCGCCGGTGCGGCGAGCCCGCGGTAATGATCGGCGGGCGTGCCCGCCGCTGCTTCGCCGGTCAGCGCCGCGGCGAGGTCGGCGCGGGTCAGGGCGACCCCGCTGAGATAGTTGTCCGGAAACGGCTGGCGCAGGCGCTCGCCGATGCGCTGCCAGCGATGGCCGTAGCGCTGCGGCAGCATCTGTCCGGCCAGGCCGGCGGCCAGTGCCGCGGCCGGCCGCAGCGCGCCGAGCTGCTGCAGGCGCAGATAGCGCAGATAGCGGTCGTAGCCGGCGAACGCTTCGTCACCGCCGTCGCCGGTCAGCACCATCGTGACGTGGCGGCGGGCGAGCTGCGCGACGAAGAAGGTCGGCAGCGCCGAGGCGTCGGCGAACGGTTCGTCGAGATGCCAGACCAGCTGCTCCAGGCAGGCCACGGCGTCGGGCACGACGATTTCCTCGTGGTGCTCGGTGCCAAAGCATTCAGCGACGCGGCGCGCGTCGGCGAGTTCGCTGTAGGCGTCCTCGCGGAAGCCGATGCTGAACGTGCGCACCGGCCGGTCGAGGTGCCTGGCCATCAGCGCGACGACGACGCTCGAATCCATGCCGCCGCTCAGGAACGCGCCGAACGGCACGTCGGAAACGAGGCGGCTGGCGACGGCCTGGTCCAGCAACCCGGCCAGTTCCTCGGCCGCGTCGTCCTCGCTCAGGGTCAGCTTCGGCTCGAACGCGACCTGCCAGTAGCGCACGATCTCGCTGCGTCCGTCCGCATAGCGCAGGTAATGGCCCGGCGGCAGCTTGCGCACGCCGCGGAAGATGCAGGCCGGATTCGGCACGTAGCCGAAACAGACATAGGCCTGGATCGCTTCGGTGTCGAGTTCGCGGCGGAAGCCCGGTACGCCGGCCAGCGCCTTGAGCTCGCTCGCGAAGATCAGGCGCTTCGCGTCCTGCGCATAGAACAGCGGCTTTTCGCCGAGGCGGTCGCGCGCCAGCAGCAAGGTGCCGGCGGCGCTGTCCCACAGCGCGATCGCGAACATGCCGTTCAGATGCGCGAAGCAGGCTTCGCCCCAGTGCCGGTAGGCGTGCAGCACGACTTCCGAATCCGAGCGCGTGCGGAACACCTGGCCCAGCGCCTCGAGCGTGCGGCGCAGCTCGCGGAAATTGTAGATCTCGCCGTTGAACACCAGGCTGACGCGGCCGTCGTCGCTGTGCAGGGGCTGGTGGCCGCCGGCCACGTCGATGATGGCCAGGCGGCGCATGCCCAGCAGCGCACGGCGGTCGCGCCAGACCCCGTCGTCGTCCGGACCGCGGTGACGGATCGCCGCGTTCATCGCGTGCGCGACCGCTTCGGCGGGTGCTTCGCAACCCGGTGCAGCGACGATGCCGACGATGCCGCACATGTCAGCCTCCGCTTCGGTTGGGATCGGCCAGCGCCGCGGGCTCGCCATCAGGCGAGTCGGGTGCTGCGCCGCGATACAGCGACAGCAGCCGGCCGACCACGCTGTCCAGGCCGGCCGCGGCTTCGACGTCGCGTCGCGCCTGCTCGCCGAGCGTGCGCAAGGCCGCCGCGTCGAGCGCCGCTGCCTCGACCAGCGCGGCGGCCAGCGCCGCGACATCCCCGGCATCGACGAGCCAGCCGTTGCGGCCGGACACGACCAGGTCCTCGCTGCCGCTGACCCGGCTGGCCAGCACCGGCAGGCCGCTGGCCATGAATTCCAGCAGGGTGTTCGACAGGCCTTCGATCAGCGACGGCAGGATGCCGAAATCGGCCTCGGCCAGTACATCCTCGACCTGCGCGCGATGGCCGAGAAAGCGGACTTGTCCGGCGATGCCCAGTTGTTCGGCCTGCCGGCGCAGCCCGGCTTCGAGTTCGCCGCGGCCGACGAGATCCAGGCGCACGTCGCGACGATCCGCGAACGCCTGCGCCCAGGCACTCAGCAGCACATCCAGGCCTTTCTCGCGCACGAGGCGGCCGACGAACACCGCCGTCCGCGGCCGGGCCGGCGCCACGGCGGGACGCCGGTCGCGGAAGCGCGCGGTGTCGACCGCATTGGGCAGGATCACGATGCGGTCGCGGTCGAAGCCGTGCGCGGCGAGCTCGCCGGCGATGCGCCGGCTGATCGCCTGCAAGGCATCGGCCTGCTTGAGGCAGCGCTGGGCGAGCGCGGCGACCGGGCCGCGGCCGGCGGCAAGCACGCCGTGTTCGAGCTCCCAGGAACCCGATACCTTGACGACGACCGGCACCGGTCGCGGGCCGGCGCGGGCGAGCAGGCAGGCGATCGCGCCGAGGTAATGCGCGATGTGTACGTGCCAGGCGTGGTAACGGCCGCGGCGGCGCCACAGGAACGCGGCCAGGCGCGTCCACAGCACGAGGCTCGCGACGCCGCGCAACGGCGGGAACGGCAGACGGCAGACGGCGATGCCTTCGTAGCGCTCCACGCGCGCGGTCGGACCGCCGCGCACGCGCGGCGTCAGCACGGTCACGCGGTGGCCGAGCCGGCGCAGGCGCAGCGCCAGGGTGCGCACCTGCGACTCGGCGCCGCCGCCGGCATGTGCCGGGAAGTGGCTTTCGAGCAGCAGCAGCAGGCGCAGCGGGCGGGCGCGCGGCGGCGCCGCGTTCGCGCCGATGCCGGCCTCGCGCGCGAGGCAGCGCGCGTAGACCGATTCGGTCTGCGCAACCATGTCGGCGACCGCGTAGTGGCGCTGGACGTGGCGGCGCGCCGCGTCGCCGAGCTGCGTGCGCAGTGCGGCGTCGGCGGTCAGGCGGCGCAGGCCGACGGCCAGCGCCGGCGTGTCGCCGCTGCGGAACAGCAGGCCCGTGCGGCCGTGTTCGATGAGTTCCGGATTGCCGCCGACGGCCGAGGCGAGTACCGGCCGCGCCGCGGCCATGGCTTCGAGCACGACGTTGGACAGGCCTTCCTCGCTGGACGGCAGCACGACGATGTCGGCCGCGGCGATCAGCGCCGGCGCGTCGCTGCGCGCGCCGCAGAAGCGCAGATCCGGGTTCAGGCCCAGCGCTGCGGCGCGCGCTTCGAGCGCCGCCTGCAGCGGACCGGCGCCGACGAGCGCGAGCCAGGGCCGCTGCGCCGGCGGCAGCGAGGCCATCGCGGCGAGCAGCAGCGCGACGTTCTTCTCGGCGACCAGGCGGCCGACGAACAGCGCGAGCACCCGTCCCGCCGGCACGCCGAGGCTCGCATGCAGCGCCGCGCGCTGCGCCGCGGCGGGCACGGCCGGCAGCGGCACGCCGTTGGGTATGGTGTCGAAATAGCCGAGGTCCAGCCCCGTGCGTTCGGCCGTATGACGCGCGCCGGCACGCGCGTTCGCGATGACCGCGTCGGCGCGGCCGAGTATCCAGCGCTTGCACCACCACTGCCAGTCCGCGTAGCCCAGACACAGCCCGCGCACCGACACCACGCTGACCGCATGCGGCACCCACGGGCGTATCGCGCGCAGCCAGATCTCGGCGGTCAGCGAATAGCAGTGCACGAGGTCGTAGCGCCGCCTGCGCAGCAGCGCGATCAGGCGCAGCACGAAGCGCGCGTCGAAGCGTCCGCGCTTGGGCAGGTGATGGCAGGGCACACCGCTGGCTTCGATCTCGTCGACGAGGAACGAGCGCTCGCGGAAGAACAGCAGCTCCGGGCGCCAGTGTTCGCGCGACAGGCCGCCGAGCAGCTGCGCGATCTGGCGCTGGCTGCCGCCGATCTCCATTTCATCGCTGACCACGAGTATGCGTCTAGGCGGCACGGCAGGCCTCCGTGAACAGTGCCAGCAGCTTGTCCGCCTCGCGGCGCGCATCGAAACTCTGTTCGATGCGCGCGCGCGCCGCGGCGGTGCGGCGCGCGCTCTCTTCGGGTGCATCCAGCGCGCGGCCCAGCGCTTCGGCCAGGGCGGCCGGATCGCGCGGCGCGACGAGCACGCCGTCCTCGCCGTCGCGGATCAGTTCGGGAATGCCCGACACGGTGGTGCTGAGCACCGGCGTGCCGGCCGCCATCGCCTCCATGAGGCCCAGCGGAATGCCGTCGCGATTGCCGTCGGCGCAGACCACGCTCGGCAGCACGAACACGGCGGCCGCATACAGCGCCTCGCGCACCCGGGTCTGCGGCAGCGCGCCGCACAGCGTGACCATGGCCTGCAGTCCGTGCCGCGCGATGTGCGCCTGCAGCGCGGCGCGCTGCGGGCCGTCGCCGATCAGCCGGCAGCGGAACGAGCGGCCGCTGCGCGCGAGCAGGGCCAGCGCCTCGATCAGCACGTCGAAGCCCTTGATCGGGTCCAGCCGGCCGACCGCGAGGATCAGATCGGCCTCGCGCCCGTCGGGCCGGTACGGCAGCTCCGTCAGCGCGACGCCGCAATGCACGATGCGCAGGCGCCGCCGCGCCGCCGGCGTCGCGTGCGCGGCAAGCCAGTCGACGTTGAAGCGCGAGATCGTCACCGGCACGGCCGCGCGTTCGATCTTTTCGCGCAGCAGCTGGTCCTCGCTGAAGATGTCGTGCGCGTGGCAGGTGAAGCCGAACGGCTTGTGCAGCGCCTGCGCCAGCGCCCAGGCCACCGTCGACGGATAGGTGGCCCAGTGGGCGTGGATCAGGTCGGGATCGAACTCGCGCACCCAGTCGATCTGGCCGAGGCCGCGCGCGAGCGCGACGAACGACTTGGCCAGCGCCTGCGGATGGCGCCAGAGCGCGACCGTGAGGCGCAGCAGCATGGCCGCGGTGACGAGCGGCGCGGCGAGCGCGGCGCGCGGCGGCAGGCTCTGCGCCGGATGCCGCACGCGGTCGAGCAGACGCGCGGCGTCGGGCTGCAGCAGCGCTTCGCTGACCGGCTTCAGCGACAGGATGCGCACGTCCACGCCGGCGTCGATCAGCGCGCTGATCTCGCGCACGATGAAGGTTTCCGACCAGCACGGAAACAGCGACACGACGTAGAGCAGGCGGCGCGGCCGCGCGACGGCGTTCACGACGGCCTCCGCGACGCCGCCGGCCACAGGTGCGCGCGCTGCGGATCGCGCGCGAAGTCGAACGGCGCGCGCGCGGCGCAGAGATTGAGCCGCACGAAAGTCGTCGCCAGGCGCAGCAGGCGGCCGTGCGGCCGCAGCGCGCCGAGCGCGGCCGCCGCATAGAACGTGCACTGCGCCGCGAACGGCCAGGCCCGCAGGCCGCCCTGCGTCGCCAGCGCTGCACTGACGACGAACGCCAGCAGCAGCAGCCACGGCGCGGCCAGGCGCAGCCATTTGTGACCCCACAGGCGCCAGCCCAGCGGATGCCGCCAGGGCAGCAGCAGGCCCGGGTCCAGCGCCAGCAGCTGCACGTTGCCGGCCAGGGTGCGGCGCTTGCGCCGGTCCTCGTGGTCGGCGCCGGCCAGCGTGTCCCAGGCCAGCGCGTCGTCGGCGAAGCCGATGCGCGCACCGCGCGCGGCGATCTGCAGCGGAATCCAGACGTCGTCGAGGATCAGGCCCGCCGGCACGGTTGGCAGCCATGCGCGCCGCGCGACATACAGCGCGCCGGTCACGCCGGGCACCGAGCCGCTGGCCGATTCGTTGCGGCGTATCCATTTCTCGTAGCGCCAATAGGCGTCGACGCCGCCGGCACCGGCGCCGGTGCCGCGTTCGAGCACGAGCTCGCCGCTGACCGCGCCGACGTCGGGCGCGGCCAGGCGCCGCAGCAGCCGGCGCAGGGCGTCGGCGGCGATGCGCTGGCGCAGGTCGCAGAACAGCACGACCTCGTCGTCGACCTCGCGCAGCAGATCGCCGAGGCAGGCCGACTTGCCGCGCCGCGCCGCGAAACAGCGCACCGCGACGCGCGGCCCGGCCAGATCGAGTGCCAGCGCCGCATCGGCCCCGTCACAGCCGTCGCAGGCGACGAGCACGCGCAGCCGGTCGGGCGGGTAGTCCAGCGCGAGCAGATTGGCGATCTTGGCCGCGAGCGGCTGCGGCGGTCCCTGCGCGACGAGCACCGCGGTCACCGGCGGCAGCCAGTCGGCCTGCACGGCCGGCGCCGGCGCAAAGTGCGCGCGCAGCGCCATCAGCAACGGATAGCCCGCGTAAGTGAACGCGAGCAGCGCCGCGCACGACGCGAGCAGGATGATCAGCATGAGCGTTCCGCCGCCGCGGCCAGCCAGCGCCGGCGCAGCGATTCATAGGCGTTGTCGCCGACGGCGCGCTTGGCCAGGTCCAGCGCCGCATAGCGCAGGCGCAGGCGCAGCAGGCCCTGACCGGTCAGCCAGCGTTGCAGCACGGCCGGCGGCAGGGCGGCGACGACGGCCAGCCGCGGCAGCGCACCGTTGGCCGCGTCGCGCCGCACGCGGCCCGGCCGCGAGCACAGCACGTGGCTGTAGCCGCAGTCGCGCGCGATCGCGCCGAGATCCGGCGGCATGCGGCCGCCGGGCGGAGCGAGCAGCCGTACCGGCTCGCCGACCTGCTGTTCGATGGTCAGCCGCGCGCGCAGCAGGCTGCGTTCGAGTTCCTGCGGCGACAGCGAGGTCAGATAGCGGTGTTCGTAGCCGTGCGACTGGATCGACATGCCGAGTTCGGCCATCTCGCGCAGCTGGCCCCAGGTCACGAAGCCGCGCTGGCCGACCGTGGCCGGGTTGACGAAGAAATCCGCCTGCGCATGGCGCGCGAGCAGCAGCGGCAGCGCCTCGGCGTAGTGGCTCGCGTCGCCGTCGTCGAAGGTCAGGATGACGCCGTCGCCACCGGCCAGCCAGCTGCGCGCGCTGGTCAGCGGGCCGTACGCGGCGCAGGCCGCGAGCTGATGCCGCAGATCCTCGCAGCCGATGCGGTAGTGCGCATCGGCCGTGCCGCCGGCCGTCTCGCCGACCGCGTGGTACATCAGCGCGAGGGTCGACGTCGAGGGTCGATCGGGGGCTGCGACGGCGCGGTCGGCGAGGGCGGACATGTCAGCGGCTGTAGCGGATCGCCACGAGAAACTGGTTGTCCGTGTAGTCCAGCCCCGGCGTGTTGGTCGAACGCGTCGTGTGCTGCACTTCGAAGCGCCACAGCCATTGCCGCGACATCTGCCAGAACAGGCGCGCGCCGTAGCTGCGGTCGTTGTCGGTACGGTCCAGGTGCGTGTATTCGCGCCGGTCGGCGCCGGCGTAGGCCTGCAGGCTGGTCAGCGGCGTCCACTGGAACGCGTACTCGGCATAGCCGCCGACGGACTTCTCGTCCAGGGTCGTGTCGGTGACGTAGTCGAGCTTGCGCCAGAACGGCGCGATGCTGAAGCGATGCCGGTCGGTGACGTAGCTGAGGTCGACGCCGGCGCGCGTCTGGGTATAGACCTGCGGCGACACGAGCATGTTGTCCAGTCCGCTGCCGACCACGACCTTGCCGATGCGGTCCGGATCCATGATCAGATCCTGCGCCGTGTCGGAAAAGCTGCGCTGCACTTCGGCACCGAGCCGCGTGCGCGGCCCGAGGTCGTAGCGCAGGCGGCCGAGCAGGCGCACGCCGGAATCGCTGCCGCCGCCGTTGCGGAACGACAGCCAGGTGTAGCCGGCTTCCAGATCGAGCTGGCCGTGCGCGCCGACCGCGCGATAGCCGCCGTAGAGATCCTGGCGGTCGTAGTCCAGCGTCGACGGCGCGCTGGTGTAGCGCACGCCCTGGTCCTGCACGTACAGGGCCACGCTGCGCGTCTCGCTGAGCCGGTACAGCCACTGCGCCAGCGCGCTCAGGCGGTTGCCGTTGAATTCGCGCGTCGTGTCGGCGTAGCTGTTGGCATAGCGCAGGTCCAGCTGGCCGCTGGAGCGGTCGCTGAAGTGCGCATGCAAGGTCGGGCCGGTCAGGAAGAAGTTCGTCTGCTGCTGGTTGTCCGGCGTGTTGTCGAGCAGCACGTTGATCGGCTGGCGGCCGAGGTAGTCCTCGAACACCCAGTCCATGCGCTGCGGTATCAAATGCCAGACCGCGGTGCCGGCCAGGGTGCCGCGAAAGTCGTTGCTGAAGGTGCCCTGGGTGTAGTCGCGGTACTCGATGTCGCCGGCGACGTTGGCGGTCAGCTTGGTCGCGTCTTCGGTGAACAGGAAGATCAGGCGCGGGATCAGCACGATGTCGTCGGACCGGTCGTTTTCGGTCAGGCGGACGTTGTCGTCGTACAGCGCGCCGAGTTCCAGGGAGTAGTCCAGCCGCGCCGCGCCGGCCGATCCCATTGTTGCAAAAGAGAAAAACAGCAATGACACCCGCAAGACGGCCTTTTCCACGGTTCGCTCCTCAAGGTCTTTCGTTGAAGACCACCCCGGCGAAAATCGCCGGATCGAACACTGCCGCCGCCTGACTGATCGCCTGGGGCGTGTCGCGGCCGTAGCCGGCGACCAGCACGACGAGGTCGGCAAGTTCGGAGAGGATACGCGCGTCCGGCGCGCCGGTGACGGCCGGGCCGTCGAGGAACAAATAGCGATCTATATAACGGCACTTCAGCGAATCCAGCGCCGCCCGCAGGCGGAACGAGGAGAAGTACTCGCCCTCGCCGTGGCGCGAGCGGCCCGCCGGCAGCAGGCGCAGGCGCGCCGCGCCGGTCGCGTAGATCACCGACTGCATGCCCAGCGCCGGATGCTCCAGGTAGTCGACCAGGCCGCCGGTCGTGGGTTCTATGCCGAACGCCTGGTGCTGCGCCGGGTTGCGCAGGTTGCAGTCGACCAGCAGCGCGGTGCGCGTCTCGTCCAGAGCGAACGCTGCGGCGAGATTGCGCGCGACGAAGCTCGCGCCGCTGCCGCGGTCGACCGGCACGACGAGGGTGACGAAGTTGCGCTCGGGAATCATGGCCAGCAGGCGCGTGCGGATCTCGCGGAACGCGTCGGTCTGCCGGCGCGCGACCGGATCCGGTCCGCCGTGGACGAGGCCGCGCGTCTCGGGCAGGCGCGCCGGCACGGCCGAGGGCTCGGTCATGCGGGCGATGTTGCGCTCGCCGGCCGTCGGCGCGTGCTCGCCGCCGGCGACGCTGGTCAGCAACTTGCCGCCATCGGCCCGGAGTTTCATGAGGCCACCAGCAGGCGCAGGGCGAGCGCGCCGACATAGGTCAGCAGCACGGCGCCGACCAGCATGACCAGCCGCCAGTCGCCGTGGCGCTGCTGTCCGCGCTCGGCCGGGCTGCGGTACAGCGCCACGCTGGCCAGCACCGGCACGCCGGCCACGCGCTCGATCTGCTCGGCCGAGCGCACGCGCGGGTCGACGCGCAGGAAGCCGAACATCAGCGCCAGCGGAATCGCCACGCCGAGGCTCAGGCCGATCGCCGCGAACACGAAGAAGCGCGGTCCGACCGGCCGCAGCGGCAGCTGCGCCGGCGTCTGTATGGTCAGGGTCAGGCCGCGCTGCTCGGCGTCCATCTGCATCGACAGGCGCGCGTTCTCGCGGCGCTTGAGCAGATCCTGATAGATGTCGCGATGCACTTCGTAGTCGCGATTGAGCTCGGCCAGGGTATCGCCGATGTCGGCGATGTGCCGGCTGCGGTCGAGTTCGTGCTGCAGCAGCGCCTCGCTGGAACTCATGCGCGAAGAGGCCGCCGCGGCGTTGCGCCGCGTCTCCGACAGGCGGCTCTGCAGTTCCTGGTACAGCGGATTGAAGCGCAGATTCGGCCCGAGCTCGTTCTTCGCCGAGGCACCCTGCACGGGCTGGCGCTGCTTCTCCTGTTCGAGCTCGGCCTGCAGATCCTGCATCTGGTGGCGCACGCGCACGACGTCGGGATGGTTGGCGGTATACGACAGCAGCAGCTTGTCGAGTTCGGCCTGCAGGTCGGCCAGGCGGTGGTAGTAGTCGGCTTCGCGCGTCTGCACCGACAGCAGGTTGCTCTGGCCGGACAGCTGGGCCAGCAGCGCCTGCTCGCGGGAGCGCTGCTCGATCAGGTCGATGCGCGCGCTTTCGGCCTGGCTGCGCAGCTGCCCGATGCGTGCGGTGGCGTCGGCTTCGCTGCCGGGACGCGCGTCGTCGTTGCCGGCGCGATAGCGCTTGAGATTGTCCTCGGCCTCGCTGAGCTTCCTGCGGTAGGCCTCGACCTGGCTGTCGATGAAGGTGAACGCGTCGCGGCTCTCCTGCTCCTTGGACGCTATGGTCTGCGCGATGAACAGGTCGGCGATGCGCTGCGTCACGCGATAGGCGCGGGCTGCGTCCTCGTCGCGGTAGTCGATCTGGATCAGGTTCTCGCGCGGGCTGATGATCGTGATGCGGCTCTTGATCCGTTCCATGAGCCGGTCGCGCTCGACCGGGCCGGGATTGCCGCGGAGCCAGCCGCCGACCTCGAGCACCTCCTCGAGCACGCGCCGGCCGAAGATCACCTCACGCGCGATGCCGGCCAGGTCGGCCACACCGGTCGGCACCGCGCGCCCTTCCATCAGCGGCGTGATGATGCTGCGTTGCTTGACCAGGATCGTGGTCGAGGAGACATAGGTGCTGGGCCAGGCCTGCGCCGCCGCCAGCGCGACGAGCGCGATCACGACGAAGGCCAGCACCAGCGGCCGGCGCCGCCGGCCGATTTCCCGGACCAGCACCGGATCGAAACGTTCGATCAACGCCAGGTCGCTGCGCATGACGGCGGGGTCCGGCTCAGAGCAGGCGTTCGGGAACGGTGATCACGTCGCCCGGCTGCACCGGGAAGTTCGTCGCCAGATCGCCCTTCTGCAGGATGCGGTCCAGACGCACGCCATAGGTGCGCGTGTCGCCGCCGTGTTCCTTGCGATACAGCTCGGTGCGGTCGGGCGCGGCGAACGGCGTCAGGCCGCCGCCGGCGAGCACGGCGTCGAGCACGGTCATGCCCTGGCGGTACGGCACCGACAGCGGCTGGCGCACGGCGCCGGTCACGCGTACGCGCGAGAGGTATTCGTGGCTGCGCAGCTCGATCAGGATCACCGCGACCTGCGGATCGCGCACGTAGTCCTTGAGCTTTTCCTGGATCAGCACGGCCACCTGCTCGGGCGTGCGGCCGCCGGCCTCGACGTCGCCGACCAGCGGAACCGAGATGCGTCCGTCGGGGCGCACGGGCACGGTGACCGAGAGTTCCGGGTTGTGCCAGACCGAAACCTGGACCCGGTCGTCGACGCCGATGTGGTAGGTGTCGACTGCCTGGGCGGCCGGATCGACCTTGGGCGGATCGACTGCGCCGAGCTGCGGATTGCTGGCGCAGCCGGCAATGAAGGTCGTGAGCACGAGCAACAGGTGCAGCAGTGACCGCTTCATGATCGTCGCCTCGCTGGGAGTGTGCAGCCGTTATAGCGGTAGCGCGAACGCCGTCTCTTGTCCTATGTCATTCGCGGTAATAGTCGCGATACCAGTCGACGAAGCGCCGCACGCCGATCTCGATCGGCGTGCTGGGCGCATAGCCCGTGTCCTGGGCGAGCTCGGCGACGTCCGCGGCGGTGTCCGGCACGTCGCCGGGCTGCATCGGCTGCATGCGCTGCATGGCCGTGCAGCCCAGGCAGCGTTCGATGGTTTCGATGTAGCTCGACAGCTGCACCGGCCGGTTGTTGCCGATGTTGTAGAGCCGGTACGGCGCGTTGGAGGTCGCCGGCGTCGGATGCAGCGGGTCGAACGCCGCATCGGGTTCGGCGATGTGGTCGAGCACGCGGATCACGCCCTCCACGATGTCGTCGACATAGGTGAAATCACGCGTGTGCCGGCCGTGGTTGAACACGTCGATCGGATCGCCCGCGAGAATGCGCCGCGTGAACACGAACAGCGCCATGTCGGGCCGGCCCCAGGGGCCGTAGACCGTGAAGAAGCGCAGGCCGCTGGTCGGCAGCGCGAACAGATGGCTGTAGACGTGCGCCATCAGCTCGTTCGCCTTCTTCGTCGCCGCATACAGGCTGACCGGATGATCCACCGGATCGCGCACCGAATACGGCAGGCGCCGGTTGGAGCCGTAGACCGAGCTCGACGAGGCATAGACCAGATGTTCGACCTCGTGGTAGCGGCAGCATTCGAGCAGATTGGCGAAACCGACGAGGTTGGAGTCGACGTAGGAACGCGGATTCTCGATCGAATGGCGCACGCCGGCCTGGGCGGCGAGGTTGACGACGCGCTGCGGCCCGAACACGGAGAAACGCTGCTGCATCGCGTCGGCGTTCTCGATGCCGACACACGAGAAGCGGAAGCCGGCATGATCGCGCAGCCGCGCCAGGCGCGCCTGCTTGAGCTTCACGTCGTAGTAGGCGTTGAGGTCGTCGATGCCGAGCACCTCGTCGCCGCGTTCGAGCAGGCGCTCGGACAAGGCTGCGCCGATGAATCCCGCGGCGCCGGTGACCAGGACACGCATCGTCGTCTCCTCTGAAAGATCCGGGTCAATCGTTCGCAGCAGGTGCTTCTGCGCCGTGCTGCTTTCTTCCACAACCCCGCCAGACGTTTGCGTTGCCAGCGTCTGGCCGCCCCCTTGACTCGAGGGGCTCCGAAACGAATTCCGTCCGGAGTCTTCTATAGGCGATCGTCGACCGCGCTCCGCGGCAATATCTGCTTGACGTCGAACAGCACGCTGCCCGGCTTGCCGAACGCGCGTATGCGCTCCACGCCAAGCGCGACGAACTCGCGGTGCGCCACGGCGAGGACGACGGCGTCGTAGCGGCCCGCTGCCGGCTCGTCGATGAGCTCCAGCGCGTATTCGTGCCGCGCCTGCGCCGCGTCGACCCAGGGATCGAACACGTCGACGGCGACGTCGTAGCTGCGCAGCTCGGCGATCACGTCGATCACGCGCGTGTTGCGCAGGTCCGGGCAATTCTCCTTGAACGCGAGCCCGAGTATCAGCACGCGCGCCTCGGCCGCCTGTATGCGCCGTTGCACCATGAGCTTGATCACGCGCTGGGCAATGTACTGACCCATGCCGTCGTTGATGCGCCGCCCGGACAGGATGACCTCCGGGTGGTAGCCGAGCTGCTGCGCCTTGTGGGTCAGGTAGTACGGGTCCACGCCGATGCAGTGGCCGCCGACGAGCCCCGGCCGGAACGGCAGGAAATTCCATTTGCTGCCGGCGGCCTCGAGCACTTCGCCGGTGTCGATGCCCAGGCGATGGCAGATCAGCGCGAGTTCGTTGACCAGCGCGATGTTGAGGTCGCGCTGCGTGTTCTCGATGACCTTGGCCGCCTCGGCGACGCGGATGCTGGAGGCAGGGAAGGTGCCGGCGCCGACGACGCGGCGGTACAGCGCATCGACGAACGCGGCGGCCGCCGGCGTGGAACCCGAGGTCACCTTGACGATGGATTCCAGCCGGTGCACGTGATCGCCGGGGTTGATCCGCTCCGGACTGTAGCCGGCGAAGAAATCGCGATTGAAGGTCAACCCGGATTCGCGCGCGATGATCGGCACGCAGATTTCCTCGGTCGCACCCGGATAGACGGTCGATTCGAAAATGGCGATGCCGCCGGGCCGGATGTGCCGGCCGATCGCGCGGCTTGCCGCTTCAAGCGGCCGCAGGTCCGGACGCTTCGCATCGTCGATCGGCGTCGGCACCGTGACGATGAACACGTCGCAGTCGCACAGATCCGCTTCGTCGGCGCTCAGGTGCAGGCGGGCGGCGGCTTCGATTTCCGCCGCCGACACTTCGTTCGTGTGATCGCGGCGCTCGAGCAGTTCGGCGATGCGCGCCGGCGCGATGTCGAAACCCAGGGTCGCCGACGCGCGCCCGAAGCCCACGGCCAGCGGCAGACCGACGTAGCCGAGTCCGATTACCGCGATACGCGCGGTGGCCGGATCGGGCAGCGTGGCCACCTGCAGCGGCAGCGCGGCGACAGCGGAAACATTGCGCGGGGACGGCGACGCGCCCGGTGCGTCTGCAGCCGCTTCGATCACGGCGTCCGCCGTATTCGCGCGCTGGGCCGCCATGGCTGGGACAGGATTCACTCGGAGGTCCTCGCAGGCCGGTCGGATTGGGATCGCAGCCTCGACCTGCCGGCAGGGTCAAACAATGATGCAGGTCAATTTCTGGAGCGGGGCAGAGAGGTCGGTGTGAGGCGAACGGCGGCAGGGGGGAGCAGTGCCGTGGGAGTGTCCAACCGGCGGTCGGACGTGTTCACCCCACACCTGGATGCGGAGCCTCGCATGGGCGATTGGCCTGAAATTGACCGATGTCAAGCGAATGCGCGGCGATACGGCCGACCATCATGTCGAGTCTGCTTGCCTCGCGCGCGAACGCTTCGCCATCCGCGCCTGCGCCACGCGCGCGTTTGACGCCGGTCAGGCGCAGGCAGCGGACTCGACAAGGCGTGAAATCATCGTCAGGCACAGGCCGTCGAAAAATTCCGCCTCATCGGCTCAGCTTCAATGTGAACATTCGTAGACGAAGGGAATCGTTGCCTGCGCCGCACTGTCGTACTGCTGCGCCGGATGCGCATCGGTCGGAGCGCGGCAAGCGCCGCATAAGACATTGAAAAACAACAATCATGTTCAACAGCATGGGCAGTCGGGCAGACGGATCGGGACAGGTGCAGGCGAGCAGCGCCTGGTCGCTGCGCCTCCTGGCATGCGGCTGCGCGTTCCGGCGCCGGTCCTATGATGAGTCGCACAGGGAGCGGTCGGCGCTGCAGTCCTTACGTAGCGCGCCGCACGGGCAAGCGCAGATCGGCCGGAGCGTCGCGTCTGACAGCACCGGACCGGCCGATGAGGTGATGTCCATGAATCAGATCGAACAGGGGCTGGACGAGGCGGCGCAATCGCCGCGCCGTGCCGGCACGATTCACGCGCAGGAACTGCTGCGCCGGCGCCTGCAGCTTGCCCGCACCGAGCGGCTGCTGACCGCCGGCGAACTTGCCGCCGCCTTCGCCCACGTGCTGAATCAGCCGCTGACCGCCATCATCGGCTACAGCGACGCGGGGCTGCTGCTCGAACGTGCAGGCCCGGTCAGCCAGGACAAGGCGCAGCGTTATTTCGACGAGATCCGCAAGCAGGCGCACCGCGCCGCGCGCAGCATCGTCGAACTGCGCGGTTTCCTGAACCGCGAGGCGGCACCGGAAGCGGTCGATCTCAACGCGATCGTGCGCGAGCTGTGTACCTTGCTGCAGCCCGAGCTGTCGCCGGCCGACCTGGTCATCGAGCTCGATCTCGCCGCCGGCCTGGGCCGGATCACGGCCAATCGCACGCACGTCCAGCAGGTGCTGATGGCGCTGATCGGCAACGCCGCGGATGCGATTCGCGACGCGGGCACGCTGGAGGGCCGCATCGTCGTGCGCACCATGGCCGACGGCAGCGGCATGGCGCAGGTCAGCGTCGGCGACAGCGGTCCGGGGCTCGACGCGGCGGTACTGGCCGGTCTCGGCGAATCCATGCGCACGACCAAGCGCGACGGTCTGGGGCTGGGTCTGATGCTCGCGCGCAGCCTGATCGAATCCCACCGCGGCCGGCTCTGGGCCGAGTCCATGCCCGGCCGCGGCGCGCAGATCCATCTCACCCTGCCGCTGGCGGATCTGCCGTGACTCTGCGGCCGACCATCTTCGTCGTCGACGACGACGAAGCCGTGCGCAGCTCGCTCGGCGAACTGCTCGACAACGCCGGCTTCTGCGTCGAGGCGTATGCGAGCGCGGACGATTTCCTGCGCCAGTTCGACCCCAAGCGCATCGGCTGCGTGCTGCTCGACGTCAAGATGCCGCAGATGAGCGGCATCGAGCTGCAGGCGGAACTGCGCCGGCGCGGCGCGCGCCTGCCGGTGGTGTTCCTGACCGGCAACGGCAACATCCCGATGTCGGTCGAAGCCATGCGCGCCGGCGCCGTCGACTTCCTGACCAAACCGGTCGAAGGCCGCTTCGTCATCGAGCGCATCGGCTCGGCACTGAATTCCAGCGTCGGCCAGCAGCGCTGCATCGGCTCGCTCAGCGAGCGCGAGCGCCAGGTGCTGGCGCTCGTCGTCAACGGGCAGAGCAGCAAGGAAATCGGCCGCGCGCTCGGCATCAGCCACCGGACCGTCGAAGTCCACCGGGCCCACGCCATGCACAAGACCGGCGCGCGCAGTCTGGTCGACCTCGCCGAAATCGCTCATCTGCTCCGCCCCGACACCTGAGCGGGGGCGGACTACCTACGTAGTCTTACGGACTACCGCACGGCCGGAGCTTCTGCTGAACTGATCCAACGCCGGCACGTCATCCACCAGGGGCGGGAGACTCGTAATGCGTACCGAATCCGCTGCATTTTCGCCCGGCCGTCTGCCGGAAACCGATACCGACGAAAGCTTCACCGCAACGACACCCGATACCGCAGGCCCGCATCCATCGCCGCTGGACCCCACCGTCGACGCCGTGACCGCGCACGCGAACGGCGTGCGCCGCGCGCCGGCGGTGCGCTGCGAGAACTGTGAATTCCAGTGCATCTGCCCGGCCGCCAATTCGTGCCGGGCGGCGCCCGGCGCGCAGGCGTATTTCCTCAACAAGGGCGGCACCCTGTTTCGCGCCGGGCGTGCCGAGCGGCACATGTACCTGCTGCGCTCCGGTTCGCTGAAGACCTTCGTCGACACGCTCGACGGCGAATACCAGCTGACCGCGTTCCACCTGCCGGGTGAACTGATCGGGTTCGATCTGTCCGGCGATGACGACGTGTCGCAGTTGTATACCACCGTCGCGATGGAACGTTCGCAGCTGTGCGAAGTCGACTGCGCCGAAGGCGAGGCCGCGCTGATCCGTCAGCGCCTCTACCGCCTGATCGGCGGCGAGCTGCGCCAGCTGCACGCCAACCGCGCCATGGTCGGGCGTTCGATGGCGCATCAGCGCGTCGCGTTGTTCCTGCTGGATCTGTCCGAACGTCAGCAGCGACTGCGCCGCATTGCCGACGAATTGCGCCTGCCGATGAGCCGTCTGGACATCGCGAGCTTTCTCGGACTGGCGGTCGAAACCGTCAGCCGCGTGTTCACGCGCCTGCAGGTCAACGGCATGATCGCGGTCGACATGCGCAACGTGCGTCTGCTGGACCGGGCGCGGCTGCGCGCGCTGTCCTGCGTTTACGAGGCCATGCCGGGGCAGGGCAGCGAAGCGGCCGCGACGGCAGACTTCGCCGCGCCACGCAATCCGCGCCGCAGCGCCCGCATACCGTGCTCTGCGATGCACAGATAGCAACGTAGACAAGTTCCGCAGTGCGACCGACAATCCGTGCCGACGTTCGACCGCCGGGGGGCGATCGATGAATCGGTCCCGCGCCGCATCTGGCGGCACGCGTGTGAACTGCCTGGAGCAGGTCTTTCCGGGCGAATCCGAATTCGCGGCGCGCCTGCGCGCGCACGACTGGCGTTCGAGCGTGCTGGGATCGCCGGAGGTCTGGCCGCCCCATTTGCGCAGTGCGGTCGCCTGCTGCCTCGCCTCGCCGCTGCCGATGGCCCTGTGCTGGGGCGATGATTCGCTGCTGATCGCCAACGATGCGGCCGCAGCGCTGTGCGCCGTCGCGCCGGACGCCGCCCCCGGCAATCCCGCCGCGCAGGACTGGGCGCCGGTCTGGCCGGTGCTGGGCCCGCTGGTCGAGCGCGTGCGCCGCCAGTCCCGGTCCGTGCAGCTGCCTGAGGCGCTGCTGTCGCTGCCGCGCGGCGAGTGGCTGCGGGAAACCTGTGTGGCCTTCGCGCTGAATCCGGTCACCGACGCCCAGGGCCGCGTCGACGGCGTGCTCTGCGGGCTCGTCGACACGACCGCCGCGCAGCTGGCGAGCCGACGGCTGGAAACCCTGCACGCGCTCGCGATCGGCACGGCAGAAGCACGCAGCGCCGACGCCGCCTGCCGCCGCGCGGCCGAGGTGCTCGCGCGCCATTCGCGCGACCTCGCATTCGTCGCGATCTACCTGCACGACGCCACGGCCAATGTCCTGACCCTGGCCGCAAGCGGCGGACTGGGACTGACGCCGCCGCTGCCGCGGCGCATCGACGCGAACGAATCCGCGTGGCTGTCGACGCCGATCGCCGGCGGCCTGCGCGAGGCCGGCACCGTGGATCTCGCGGCGCTCGGCCTCGATCTGCCCGGCGGCGCGTGGCCCGAGCCTGCGCGCACGGCAATGGCGCTGCCGCTGCGCACGAGCACACAGACGGCGGCGATCGGCGTGCTGTTTGCCGGCGTCAGCCCGCGCAGCGTCTGCGACGAGGCCTGCGCCGGATTCTTCGCCCAGGTCGCCGCGCAGACCGGCGCCGCGGTCGGCGAGGCGCGGGCCTACGAGTCCGAGCGCCGGCGCGTCACCTCGCTGGCCGAACTGGACCGCGCCAAGACCGCGTTCTTCAGCAATGTAAGCCACGAGTTCCGCACGCCGCTGACCCTGTTGCTCGCGCCGCTGGAAGAGGCGCTCGCGACCTTGCCGCAGGACACCGCCGCGCCCCTGCGCAATCTTCTCGACACGGCGCACGGCAACGCCCTGCGTCTGCTCACGCTGGTCAACGCGCTGCTCGATTTCGCACGGCTGGAAGCCGGCCGCGTGCGAGCGCGCTTCCGTTCCACCGATCTCGCCGCGGCCACGGCCGAGCTGGCCTCGGTATTCCGTTCGGCGATCGAGCGCGCCGGTCTGGACTTCAGCGTGCGCTGCGCGCCGCTGCCGCAGGCGGTGTGGGTCGACCGCGAGATGTGGGAGAAGATCGTCCTGAATCTGCTGTCGAACGCGCTGAAGTTCACCTTCGGCGGGCGCATCGAGATCAGCCTGCAGGCCACGGCCGACGGCGCGGCGCTGGAAGTCCGCGACAGCGGCATCGGCATTGCGGCCGAGGAACTGCCGCGGCTGTTCCAGCGTTTCCACCGCATCGAAGGCGCGCGGGCGCGGAGTGCCGAAGGTTCCGGCATCGGCCTGGCGCTCGTGCAGGAACTGGTGCAGATGCACGGCGGCGAGGTCACCGTGCAGAGCAGTCCCGGCGTCGGCAGCTGCTTTCGCGTGACCCTGCCGTTCGGCAACGCGCACCTGCCGGCCGACCACGTCGATATCGCCGTCGAATTGCCGCCGGCGCGGCGGCAGGCGCCGCATCTGGCCGTCGAGGCGATGCGCTGGCTGCCGCCGGTTCCGGCCGCCGCGGCCGCGGCGGAGCAGGGCGAGGACGAGGCGCGCGCGCGCATCCTGGTGGCCGACGACAGCGCCGAGCTGCGCGACTATCTGGCGCGTCTGCTCGGATCACGCTGGAGCGTCGACACCGTCGCAGACGGCGAAGCCGCATTGGCCGCGCTGCGCCGGCAGCGCTTCGATCTCGTGCTCAGCGACGTGATGATGCCGAAGCTGGACGGCTACGGCCTGCTGCGCGCGCTGCGCGCCGATCCGCTGCTGGAAGCCACGCCGGTGATCCTGCTGTCGGCGCTGGCCAGCAAGGACGACTGCGTGGAGGGGCTGCAGCACGGTGCGGACGACTATCTGGTCAAGCCGTTCACCGCGCGCGAGGTGGTCGCCCGCGTCGGCGCACATCTGAAACTCGCGGCCAGGCGCGGGCTCGCCGCGGAAAACGCGGCGCTGCTGCGCCTGCACGAAGTCGGCATGCGGCCGGCCACGCGGGACACGATGCCGGGCCTGCTGCAGGCGGTGGTCGAGGCTGCCGTCGCCGTCGCCGATGCGGGCATGGGCGTGCTGCAGATCATCGATCCGTCGACGCAGACCCTGCGCGTGGCGGCCCAGTACGGCTTCGGCCCCGAGTTTTTGGACCGCCTGGCCGGCCTGGCACAGGTGCTGCCACCGCGCCGCGAGCGTCTGATCGTCGAGGACGTGCCGGCCAGCAGCCTGTTCGCCGGCACGCCGGCCGCGACCATGCTGCAGGCCGCCGGCGCGCGCGCGATGCAGTGCACGCCGATAGTGGCCCGCGATGGTCGCCTGCTCGGCGCGATAGCGACCTGCTGGGCCCGGCCGCACCGCCCCGACGACGGCGTGCTGCGCATCGTCGATCTGCTCGCGCACGAGGCCGCCGACCTGATCGACCACCACGAGCGCGAACAGGCACTGCAGGAGATCCGTGCGACCCTGCAGAGTTTCTACGACAGCTCGCCGCTGATGATGGGCGTGGCGGAGCTCGACGACGACACTCCGGTCGGCATCTACGCCAATGCCGCGATGGCGCGATTCTTCGCCGCCGACGGCACGCACGACGGTACCTTCCCGCGCACCGGCGCCACGCCGCAGACCCGCGCGCTGTGGCTGGCGCAGTACCGCGACAGCCAGCGCGACGGCCGTCCGGTGCGTTTCGAGTACGAGCATCCGGAATCCGGCGGCGGCCTGTGGCTCAGCGCGACCGTCGCCCACCTCGGCGCCGGCCGTGACGGCCGGCCGCGCTTCAGCTTCGTGATCGAGGACGTCAGCGAGCGCAAGCGCCAGGAGGATGCGCTGCGCGATGCGGACCGGCGCAAGGACGAATTCCTCGCCATGCTCGCGCACGAGCTGCGCAATCCGCTGCTGCCGATCGTGACGGCGCTGGAACTCATTCGCCGGCGCGGCGACGGCCGCTTCGGCGCCGAGTACGCGACCATCGAGCAGCAGGTGCGCCATATCGTGCGCCTCGTCGACGACCTGCTCGACGTCGCGCGCATCGCCCGGGGCGGCCTGGCGCTGAACCGGCAGCCGCTGTCGCTGGATGCAGCAGTCGGCCAGGCGGTCCGCATGGTCATGCCGCTGCTGGAGCAGCGCGGCCATGCGATCGAGGTGCGGGTGCCGCCGCTGGTCCTGCTGGCCGATGCGGCGCGCCTTGCGCAGATCGTCGCCAACCTGCTGACCAACGCGGCCAAGTACACGCCGCACGGCGGCCGCATCGCCGTGCAGGCCCGGGACGACGATGGCCAGATCGTGCTGGAGGTGCGCGACAACGGCATCGGCATCGAACACGACGCGCTGTCGCGCGTGTTCGACACGTTCTTGCCGTCGCGCCGCGACGCCGCGCCCGAAGGCGCCGGCCTGGGCCTGGGATTGTCCATCGTGCGCAAGCTCGTCGAACTGCACGGCGGCACGGTGCAGGCGCACAGCGACGGCGCCGGACGCGGCAGCGTGTTCCGCGTGCGCCTGCCGGCCTGCGCCGCTGCGGCCGCCGACCCGGCCGATGCCGCGCCGGCCATGCCGGTCGCGACGACGCGCCCGCAGCGCATCCTCGTCGTCGACGACAACGACGCCGCACGCGAAGGCATCGCCGAACTGCTGCGCGCGGTCGGCCACGCGGTGACGAGCGCGGCCGACGGTGCGGCCGGAATCGCCGCGGCGCGGCAGCTGCGGCCCGACATCGCGATCCTCGACATCGGGCTGCCGCAGATGGACGGCTACGAAGTCGCGCGCCGCCTGCGCGCGCTGCCGGACAGGCCGGCGCCGCGCCTGATCGCGCTGACCGGCTACGGCCGCGAGCCCGACCTGCAGCGCGGCCGCGAAGCCGGCTTCGCGCTGTACCTGACCAAGCCGCTGCTCGACCGCCTGATCGAGACCATCGAAACCTGGGGACGCGAAGCATCCGATCGCACGCAGGAATGACCTGCGTCAACGCGGCGGCGCGATACGGGCGCAGCATGCCCGGCATCGTTCGCCGCAACCTGCGCCGATTCCGGCCCGTCGCGGCAACTGACATCCGTGCGCGAACCGCGCAAGGAGAGGTCCGTCATGCTGCGTTTCCTCCATCGCCGCGCGCTGCGTTCGCTGCTGCTGCTCGGCTGCACCGAATGGCTGCTGCTCGGCGCGACGCTGTATCTGGCCATGCACATCCGCTTCCCGGGCGATCCGGCGTCGCTGGCCGAATCCTTTCGCCATCCGCGGCTGCAGGCGCTGCTGTTCGGCACCTTGCTGGTCCTGGGCATGGCCGCGATGGGCATGTACCAGCCGCACATGCGCGAAACCCTGAGCGGACGCATGGCCCGGCTCGCCGTCGGCATGGGCCTGGGCGTGCTCGGGCTGACCGTCATCTATTACCTGCTGCCGCAGATGTACGTCGGCCGCGGCATTCTCGCGATCGCCGTCGTGCTGGGTTTCCTCGTCGTGCTGCTGCTGCGCAGCGGCTTCCAGCGCCTGCTCGACAGCCAGACCTTGCGGCGTCGCGTGCTCGTGCTCGGCGCGGGCAGCAGCGCCGCGCTGATCCCGCAGCTGCTGCGCCGCCGCTCCGACCGGCGCGGTTTCGCGCTGGTCGGCCACGTCCCGGTCGCCGACGAGATCTGTGCCGTGCCGCCGGCCAGCCTGGTCGACCTGCAGGGCACGCTGCACGACTACGCCGCGCGCGAGCAGATCGACGAGATCCTCGTCGCGGTCGAGGACCGGCGCGGACGCCTGCCGATGGAAGCGCTGTTCCGCTGCCGCCAGCAGGGCATCGCCGTGACCGACATGGCCACGTTCTTCGAATCCGAATCGGGCCAGGTGCCGCTGGCCCTGACCGATCCGTCCTGGCTGGTGTTCTCCGGCGGATTCCTCGCCACGCCGGCGCGGCGCGCGAGCAAGCGCGCGCTGGATCTCGCGGCCGCCGCGCTGGTGCTGCTGCTGACCTGGCCGCTGATGCTGCTGGTCGCGCTGGCGATCCGCATCGAGTCCGGTGCAGGCCAGCCGGTGCTGTACTGGCAGGAGCGGACCGGACAGCACGGCAAGGCGTTCCGGCTGGTCAAGTTCCGCAGCATGCGCACCGACGCCGAAAGCGACGGTCGCGCGCGCTGGGCCGGCAAGAACGACACGCGCGTGACCCGCGTCGGCCGCTTCATCCGCAAGGTGCGGCTGGACGAACTGCCGCAGCTGTGGAACGTGCTGCGCGGCGAGATGAGCTTCATCGGTCCGCGCCCGGAACGCCCGGACTTCGTGCGCGAACTCGCCGCGCACATCCGCTACTACGACGCGCGCCACTGCGTGAAGCCGGGACTGACCGGCTGGGCGCAGCTGCTGTATCCCTACGGCGCTTCCGAGCACGACGCCGCGCAGAAGCTCAAGTACGACCTGTTCTACATCAAGAACCAGAACATGGTGCTGGATCTGCTGATCCTGCTGCAGACCGTCGAAGTCGTGCTGTTCGGCCGCGGCGCGCGCTAGCGTTCCGATCGGCCGCGCGGGGATCGCCGGCCGCGGCTACGGCCACGGAGCCGTGCGCGCCGCGCCGGCGCATTGCACAATCGGTGGGAGAAAGAACCCGCCGGATGCAGTATGACCGCGGGCCGGTCTGCGCGGCCTCGCCGACGCAGGCTCGTCATCGACAGGCCAGACAGGGGATTACCGGAGCATGACTGCCGCTTACGAGGCGCCGCGCTGGCTGCGCGATCTGCAGCGATTCCTTCCGCTCAAGAGCCAGTTCGTCCTGTCCGGCAACGTGCGCGACCTGCAGGCCATCGAGCTGCAGCCCGGCGTCGTGGCGCCGCAAGGGTTCATCCAGGCGCTCGCGGGCACCCTGGCCGCTGCCGGCTATGCGCAGGTCGTGCTGTTCGATCCGGTCGCCGGCTTCCAGGTCGCCACGCCGCCGGGGACGTCGACGCAGACACCCGATCAGGTATTGCAGGGACTGGGGCTGAGCCCGGTCAACGGCGTGGCCGCGGCCGGCATCGACCTGCTCGGCGTCACCCTGGAACGGCTGACCAGCGCCAGCGGCGAACCGCTTGCGCTGATCGTGGATTTCGCCTCGCAGCTGCTCGTGCGCGCCGACGCGCCGTCGCCCGCGGAACACCAGTTGTTCACCCGCGCGCTGGTCGCGTCCCATCAGGCGCGCGCGCGGCCCGCCGGCAGCTCGCGCAAGCCGCTGTACAACGCCGTGCTGTGGGTCGTGGACAAGGAGGGCGATCTGCCGGACTGGCTGCTCGTCGGCAATCCGCGCCTGCGCCACGTGCCGGTGGCCCGGCCCGACCAGGTCGTGCGGCGCGCCCTGGCCCGGGCCCTGCTGCAGCCCCTGGCGGGCTTTGCCGAGAACCCCGGGCGGCAGCCGGACATCATCGACGCGTTCGTCGAGAGCACCGAAGGCCTGCTGCTGCTGGAGCTGCAGTCCATCGCGATGCTGGCCCGCGTCGAAGGCCTGCCGGCCGCGCGCATCGCCGACGCCGTGCGCCGCTACAAGGTCGGCGTGACGGAAGATCCGTGGCTGCGCATCGACCGCCACAAGATCGCCGGTGCCGAGGACATCGTGCGCCGCCGCGTGAAAGGGCAGGCGCATGCGGTCACCCACATGCTGGACCTCGTCAAGCGCGCGATGACCGGCGTCGGCGGCAACCGCCGCGGCAACCGTCCGCGTGGCGTGGCATTCCTGGCCGGCCCCACCGGCGTGGGCAAGACCGAGCTCGCCAAGACCGTCACGAGCCTGCTGTTCGGCGACGAAAGCGCCTACATCCGCTTCGACATGTCCGAGTTCAGCGCCGAGCATTCCGACCAGCGGCTGATCGGCGCGCCGCCGGGCTATGTCGGCTACGACATGGGCGGCGAGCTGACCAATGCGATCCGCGAGCGGCCGTTCAGCGTCGTGCTGTTCGACGAGATCGAGAAAGCGCATCCGCGCATCCTCGACAAGTTCCTGCAGATCCTCGACGACGGCGTGCTGACCTCCGGCCGCGGCGACCGCGTGTATTTTTCCGAAGCGCTGATCGTGTTCACGTCCAACCTCGGCATCTACACGACGACGCCGGCCGGCGCGCGCGTCGCCAACGTACAGGCCAGCGACGACTACGCCGTCGTGCGCCGGCGCGTGCTCGCCGAGATCGGCAACCATTTCAAGCTCGTGCTGAACCGGCCGGAGATCCTCAACCGCATCGGCGAGAACATCATCGTGTTCGACTTCATCCGCGACGACGTCGCGCGGCAGATCTTCCGCCAGATGATCGACGCGACCCGCCAGGATCTGCACGAGCAGGGCTTCGACGTGACCATCGACGAGGATTCGCTCGCCCGGCTCGCCGCGGGCTGTCTTGCGGACCTGTCCAACGG
This sequence comes from Lysobacteraceae bacterium SCN 69-320, assembly GCA_001725155.1. GTDB lineage: Bacteria > Pseudomonadota > Gammaproteobacteria > Xanthomonadales > Rhodanobacteraceae > Tahibacter. The sequence goes on from MEFP01000012.1 coordinate 156,979, forward strand.
CGGCCGCGGTATCCGCAATCAGCTCGAGGCGAATCTGCTCAACCCGCTGGCGCGGCAGCTGTTCGACCAGGATGCCAGGCCCGGCGAGTCGTTCCGCATCCACGTGCGCGGCGACGGACAGACGGAACTGCAGCGCGCGTGACCTCGGCGGACCTGCGCATCGCGATCTCGCGGCTGCATTTCCCGGTGACCACGCTGGGACCGGGACGGCGCCTGGGCCTGTGGTTCCAGGGCTGCTCGATCCGCTGCGCCGGCTGCATCTCCGCCGACACCTGGCGTTCCGGCAGCGCCGACACCACGCTCGCGCAACTCCTCGCGCAGCTCGCGCCGTGGCTGCAGCAGGCCGACGGCGTGACGATTTCCGGCGGCGAGCCGTTCGACCAGCCCGAAGCGCTCGCGGCTCTGCTGGACGCACTGCCGCTGCAGCCGCAGCAGGACGTGCTCGTCTACAGCGGTCATCCGTTGGAGCGGCTGCAGGCGACGGCCGCGCTGCGCAGCGGACGCATCGACGCGCTGATCTGCGATCCGTATGTCGGCAGCGCGCCGCAGACCCTGCCGCTGCGCGGCAGCGACAACCAGCGCCTGTTCCTGCTGACCGCGCGCGGCCGCGAGCGGTTCGCGCAGTACGCACAACCGCTGGACGAACGCGCCCGCGCGCTGGATCTCATGTTCGACGACGACGGCAGCGTCTGGCTCGCCGGCATTCCGCGGCCGCAGGACCTGCAGCGGCTGCGCGCACTGCTGCAGGCCCAGGGCCACCGGATCACGACTTCGGAAGCCAAGACCGAATGAACGCGCCGCTGATTCGCTTCTGCCCCGGTTGCCTGACCGAGCGCCCGCTCACCGAAGTGTTCTGCCAGGGGCAGCGCGACGGACAGCCGTGCCTGTGGACCCTGTCGGACGAACCGATGCGGCCGGGCGGCTGGCGCCCGCAGCCCGTCGTCACCGCGACAGCCGCTGCCGTCGCCACCCGCGCCGTCGCCGTCGCCGTCTGCACGCAGGGCCATGCGCTGGATCCGTCGGACCTGATCTGCGCGGTGTGCGGCGCCGATCGTGCGGAAGCTGCGCCGCCGGCGCCGGATGCCGCATCGTCGATGGCGGATGCGCCAACCGCGGCCGCGCCGGAAACCGTCATCGACGGCTGGCGCCTGCTGCGCCGCCTCGGCGAGACGCCGCGCGTGCGCGACCGCTATCTCGCCCGTCGCGACGGTGACGGACTGGAGGCCGTGCTGACGCTGTATCACCACGGCGCGGAACCCGATCCCGGTGTCTACGAAGTATTGCGGCGGCTGCCGGCCGAGCACGTGCCGGCGATCCATGCGGTCGGGCGCTGGAACGAACGTGCCTTCGAGGTCGCCGAATACCTGCGCGGCGGCTCGCTCGCGGACATCGGCCTCGTCGCGGCCGATCTCGCCGCCGTGCGCCACATCGTCGGCGAGCTGTCCAAGGCCCTGCAGTCCTTCGCCGAAGTCGGACTGCGCCATCGCGACCTGCGGCCGAGCACCTTGCTCGTGCGCAGCCGCGAGCCGCTGGACCTGGTGATCTGCGGATTCGGTTCGGCCCAGCTGTCGGACTTCGATCTCGACATCGTCTCGCCGCTGGAAGTCACGCGCTACATGGCGCCGGAGGCCATCGCCGGCGGCGTCGCCGCCGCGTCGGACTGGTGGAGCCTCGGCATGGTGCTGCTCGAGCAGATCACGCGCGGGCGCTGCTTCGACGGCGTCAACGAACGCGCCTGGCTGATCCATGTGCTGGCCAACGGCGCGGACATTCCGGCCGATCTCGATCCGTCGCTGGAACTGCTGCTGCGCGGCCTGCTCGCGCGCGACCGCCACCAGCGCTGGCAATGGCCGCAGGTGCAGGCCTGGCTGGCCGGCGAACCCGTTGCGGCGCCGCCGCGCGCGAGCGGCGCGGCCGACGACGCGGACATCCCGTCGGTGACCCTGGCCGGCAAGTCCTATCGCCAGCCCGCGCTGCTCGCGCTGGCGGCGGCCGAGGCGGCTAACTGGCAGCAGGCCCGCGACCATCTGGCCCGCGGCGTGTTCACGACCTGGATGCAGCAGGCGCGGCTCGATCCGGGCCTCATCGCCGGCGTGCGCGGCATCCTGCAGCGCGAGGACATCGCCGAGGATTTCCGGCTGATGCTCGTGCTCAAGCGGCTGAATCCCGCCATGCCGCTGATCCATCGCGGCGACATCGTCACGCCGCGCTGGCTGCTGGACCATCCGCTTCTCGGGTATGAACTGGTCAGCGGCGCGGTGCCCGACCTGCTCGGCGAATCGGCAGCGGAAAACTGGCTGTCGCAGCTCAAGGCGCGCGCGACCGCAGTGCGCGCGCGGGCCGCGCAGCTGGAAATCCCGCTCGACGAAGGTTCGCTGCGCATCTACGTGCTGAGCTCCTCGCGCGCGAAGCTGTTCGCCGAATGGGAGGAACGGCGGCGGGTTTTCCCCGACAGCACGCACCGCGGCGTGCAGACCCTGGCCGAACGCCCGGTCATCACCGACATTGATCTGATCGTGTTGCTGAGCGCGTCGTTCGGCCTGTTCCTGACCGTGGACACGCTGGTGGCGGATGCGGCCGACCTGGCGCGCAGCCACGGCGTCGCGGCGTTCGATGCCGCGGTCGCGAAGGCGCAGCTCGGGCAGACGCGCGCGCAACTGCTGCAGGCCGTCGGCGAGCGCGTCGAAGGATTCGCGGCCTGCGGTCATGCGGTGCTGGACGGCTGGGCCGAACAGTTCCGCGTCGAGCGCCGCCTGCCGCTGGCCCGGGCGCTGGTGCTGCTGGCCGTGGATACCTGGCGGCAGCCGGCGAAACAGCAGTACGTCGAACAGATCCTCGGTTTCTTCGAGAAGCGCATGACGGCCGCGGTCATGCGCGGACCGCTGGTGCGCATGACGATAGGCCGCACGACCTCGCGCGTGGATCTGGCCGAACTCGGCACGGCGCGGCAGCCGGCCGACGGCCTGCTCGACCAGCTGCTGCAGCGCGGACCCAAGGTCGCCGCGCTGGACCCGGCCGCCTTCGTCGACGGCAGCACGACCGAATACCGCCTGCAGAGCCTCGCGCGTCATACGCTGCTGTACCGGCGCGACACCGGCATCGACGGACTCTACCTGGGCTTTCCGTTCCTGCTCGTGCGCGATGCGCGCACGGCGGTCAAGACGCGCATCGCGCCGCTGCTGCTGTGGCCCGTATGCATCCATTCGCAGGTCGGCCGGCGCGGCGACATCGGGCTGTCGTTCGATCACGAGCGCGAGGAGGTGCGCCTCAATCCCGCGCTCGAAGGCCTGGTCGGGGCGGCCGCGGCGGTCCGTTGGCGCGAGGCGGCCGAATCGCTGCTCGGCCGTTCGACCCTGCGCGTGGCCGACGTGATCGACGCGTTCGGCGCCCTGGCGCTGCCGCGTCAGCGCAGCCTGCAGGCCGTGCCGGGGCCGGCGACCGAGCTGCCGCCGCGAACCAGCGCGCTCGCGTGCGCCGCGGCGCTGTTCCACGTGACGTTCAGCGGCCAGGCCATCGGCGCGGATCTGGCGCTGCTCAAGCGCAAGTCGCTGGCCGGCACGGCGCTGGAGTCGGCCCTGCGCATCGGTTCGGCCGCGCCCGAGGCGGCCGCTGCCGCGCCGCGCGAAGCCGAGCGCTATTTCACGCTGGCCAGCGATCCGTCGCAGGAAGCCGCCGTGCTGGCCGCGCGCGCGCGGCCCGGCCTGCTCGTCGAGGGGCCGCCGGGCACCGGCAAGAGCCAGACCATCGTCAACATGGTCGGCGACGCGATCGGCCGGCACCGCAGCCTGCTGCTGGTCTGCCAGAAGCACGCCGCGCTCGAGGTCGTGCACAAGCGGCTCGTCGCCGAAGGGCTCGGCGATCGTGTCGTCATGGTCAACGACGTCAACAGCGACCGCACGCCGATCATCCGCGCCGTGCGCGAGCAGATCGAAACGCTGCTGCCCCGCCGCGACGACGATCCGGGCACGACCCTGCGGCGCCGGCGCGAAGCCGTCGCCGCGCGCATCGAGGCCGTGCAGGGCGAACTCGACCGGCAGCACCAGGCCCTGCATCGCATCGACGCCGCGACGGGACTGAGCTATCGCGCACTGCTCGGCGCCTTGCTGGATCTGGAAGCCGGCGGTGCCGTGCTCGACCTGCCGGCGCTGCGTACGCCGCTGCAGAAACTGTCGCCGGGGGAGCTGGCCGCGCTGGAGGAAGAAGTCGCCGCGCCGGCGCGGCTCTGGCTCGACGCCGCCTACGAGAACAGTCCGCTCGCCGCGCTGCAGGAATTCGCCGCGGACCCGGCCAGCATCGCCGAGTTCGAAGCGGCACTCGCGGCGCTGCTCGACGCCGAACGCGCCCGCGCGGCCCTGCCGGCCGGCGGGCCCGCGGCGTTCGAGCTCGACGATCCGCAGCCGTGGCGCGACTGGCTCGCGGCGCATGCCCGGCGCTTCCTCGAACTCGACGCGACGCAGCGGCAGCGGCTGAGCGACTGGCTGGGCGCGTTCCGGCCGGTCGGCGCGGCGCTCACGCGCGGCCGCAAGCTGCTGGCGAGTCTGGAACAGCTTGCGCAGGCGCTGCGCGCCTGCCCGCGCCAGCATCACGATCCGCGCCTGTCGCCGCTGCTCGCGTGTCTGGCCGGTGCCGAACTGACGGTGCTGAAGGACTGCGCCGAGGAAGCGATCGCGCCGTCGTCCTGGTGGCAGCAGCTCAGCCCCGCGCGCTTCCTGCGCCGGCGCAAGGCCGCTGGGTTCCTCGCGCGTCACGGCGAGGCGGCGACACCCGAGCGCCTGACGGCGCTGGTCAGGGCCGCACAGCTGGAAATGCGCTGGCAGCCGCTGCGGCTCGCGCTCGCGGACGCGAGCCGCCAGCTCGGGCTGGACGAGATCGCCGCCGATGCGGGACCGGCCTTGCACGTCGAGGCCGCGAACGCGCTGCGCGCGCTCAAGGAGATGGCGGCGCTGGCCGACTGCCTTGGCGCCGCGCCGTGGTCCGGTCGCGCCGATGCCGCCGTGCGCGCGGGCACGGCGCAGGCGCTGGCCGATCTGTTCGCGCTGCTGCCGCCGGCCTTCGCCCGCTGCGCCGCACGCGCGCGCAGCCGCGCCGCGCTCGCGCCGCTCGCGCGCTGGATCGGCGCGGACTGGCTGCGCGATGCCGAGGCGGCGATCGGCGCGAACGCGTCGAACCTGGCGCGGATCCAGCCCCTCGTCGATGCGCTGCCGACCTTGCCGGCGTATCAGCAGTTCCGTCCGCGGGCGCGCCGGCTCGGCGCCGCCGCGCTGGAAATCTTCACGCTGCTGCGCACGCGGGAAGACCGGCTGCGCGCGCTGCCGGCCGACCGGCTCGATGCGGAAATCCGCCGGCTGCTCAATCGCGAAGCGCTGCTCGCCTGGAAGCGCACGCGCGAGCAGGCCGAGCCGGAGCTGCAGTTCGGGCAGGACGAGATCGGCGGCAAGATCGACAGTCTCGTGCGGCTGGACCGCGAGATGCGCGAGCTCAACCGCGCATTCCTCGCCGTGAATTTCGATTTCCCGAACATCGAAGGCACCTTGAAACCCTGGGAGGAAATCACGCGCCTGCGCGGCGAGCGCGCCCGGCGCCTGCGCGAATTCATCGAACTGGGCAAGCCGCTCGGACTCATGAAGCTGCGTCCGGTCTGGCTCATGAACCCGGACGTCGCCAGCCGCCTGCTGCCGCTGCAGGCCGGCCTGTTCGACACGGTGATCTACGACGAGGCCTCGCAGATGCCGGTGGAGCATGCATTGCCGACCCTGTTCCGCGGCGGCGGCTGCGTGGTCAGCGGCGACGAGAAGCAGATGCCGCCGACGGCGTTCTTCACCAGCCGGATCGAGAACGACGAAGCGCAGGATTTCGACGGCGAGGAACCCGACGAGGACGCGACCGAGCAGGAAATCCAGGCCTACGACGAAACCTGGAACCGGCGCGAGATCAAGGACTGTCCCGACCTGCTGCAGCTGGCCCGCGCGACCTTGCCCAACACCGCGCTGCAGATCCATTACCGCTCGGCCTACCGCGCGCTGATCGACTATTCCAACGCCTGCTTCTACGCGAACACGCTCAACGTCCCGGTGCGTCATCCGCCGGCGACGCTGCGACGCGAGCGGCCGATCGAGATCGTTCGCGTCGACGGCGTCTATCGCGATCAGACCAATCCGGACGAAGCGCAGCGCGTCGTCGACCTGCTCGACGGACTGTGGCGCGCGCCGTACCCAGACCGCCCGTCGGTCGGCGTGGTCACCTTCAACCGCAAGCAGGCGGACCTGATCGAGGACTGCCTGGAGCAGCGCGCCGAAGCCGATGCGGATTTCCGCGAACGCTACCGGCAGGAGCGCGAACGCGTCGACGGCGAGGAAGACATGGGCGTCTTCGTCAAGAACGTCGAGAACGTGCAGGGCGACGAGCGCGACGTCATCGTGTTCTCGTCGACCTTCGGCCGGAATGCCCAGGGCACGTTCCGCCGCACCTTCGGCGTGCTCGGGCAGAAGGGCGGCGAACGCCGGCTCAACGTCGCCGTGACGCGCGCACGCAGCAAGATCGTCATGGTCACGTCGATGCCGGCCGGCGAGATCTCCGACCTGCTGACCACGCGCCGCCCGCCGGCCACGCCGCGCGACTACCTGCAGGGCTACATGGAATACGCCCGCGCGCTGTCCGCCGGCGAGTTCGACAGCGCGCAGGCGCTGCTGCGGCGTCTGGCCTCCGGCACCGCCGAACGACGCGCCGCGACGGCGCAGCGGGCCGACGACGGCCTGACCCGCTCGGTCGCCGCCTATGTCGAATCGCTGGGCTGGAGCGTATCGGGCACGCCCGACGACGACGCGTTCCGCCTCGATTTCGCGATCGAAGATCCCGCCACCGGCCGTTTCGCGATCGGCATCGAGTGCGATGCGCCGCGCCACGCGCTGCTGGCCGGCGCGCGCGCGCGCGAGGTCTGGCGGCCCGGCATGCTGCGCAAGCATGTGCCGGTGCTGCATCGCGTGTCGTCGCAGGCCTGGTACCACACGCCGGAGATCGAGCGCGAACGCCTGCGCCGGGCGATCGAACGCGCCTTGCATGCAACTGCCCGGGAGATCGCATGAGCGGACCGAAGGTCGTACGCGTCGTCACGCGCGAGGAACGTCTGGCTGCCGCCAGGACCGCGCTGGCCCGGCTCGACAACGCGACCCGTGCCTGGACGGGGCAGGGCAGGGATGAAACGGAAACGAACGCGACGCGGGCCCGCCGCGACGCGCTCGCGGCCGCGCTGAACGGCAACGACCTCGCCGGTGTCGCCGAACGCATCGACGCGGAGACCGCCTTCCTGCGCAATGCGATCGAAAAACGCCGCCAGGATGCCATCGAGGCGAAAGCGGCCGCGCTGCAGCAGGCCCGGCAGCTGCGCGCGAACGCGCAGGCCCTGCTGCGCGAACTGGCCGCCAAGGGAGTCGGCGATGCCTCGCTCGATACCGCGCTGCGCCGGGTCCAGGCCGGCGAATGCAGCGCGGAGGACGCCGGACGCATCGTGCGCGAGGCGATCGGGAAACTCGTCGTACCCGCTGCGGCAGCGGTGCTCGACGAACGGCAGCGGCGCATCGCCGAGCGCCTGCGCGCGGCCGAGGAGCCGGCTGTCCATGCAATCTGGCAGGCGCCGGCCGATCCGCGCGAGCAGCGCCTGCGACGGATCGAGCAACGCCTCGCGGAGCTGTCGGGTCTGCTCGGTGACACGGCCGCTGCGGCGTTTGCGCAGCGGCTGCACGCGCTGGAATCCGCGCCGGCAGATGCGCGCGGCAATCTGCTCGCCGACAGCCTGATCGCCGACCTGCAGGCCGCCGTCGAGCAGGCGCGGCAGACCGCGGCACTGGCGAGGGCCGCGCAGGACCTGCTGGCGGAGATCGAATCCGCCGATGCCGTCGGGAGCCTGTCGACGCACGTCGACGCGTTGCGCCGGGCCATCGCCACCGGCGCTGCCGCAGCGCTGCGCGACGCGCTAGAGGCGGCCGGAGCGGCCTGGAAAACCCACGGCATGCAACAAGCGGCGCAGGCGCGCCGCGCGGCGATACTCGGCGGGCTGGCGGCCCTGGGCTATGAGGTGCATGAAGGCATGAACACGGCGCTGGCGAGGCAGGGACGCATCGTGCTGAAAAAACCGGCAATGACCGGGTTCGGCGTCGAGATCGCCGGCGCCGGCGACGCGGCGCGCCTGCAGGTCCGCGCCGTCGCGTTCGAACCCTCCCCCGACAGCCGCCGCGACCGCGACGCCGAGACCTCCTGGTGCGCGGACTTCCACCGGCTCGAAGCGATGCTCGCGCAGCAGGGGGACGGTGTGGCGGTGGAAAAGGCGCTTGCGATCGGCGCAACGCCGCTCAAGGTCGTCGAGGCGGCCGCGGGAAGCCCGGCCGCCATCGGACCGATGAGCCGCGACGCGCCGCATTTGCGCTAAGCCGATTCGGCACCGCGTCGGGCGTGTGCCGCGGACGCGACAGTTTGCCAACTGCGCCGTTCGTCACCTTGTGGACGCAGCGCCGTGACCGCACGGCCGGGGACTGCGTCCGCCGGATCGGCTCAACATCAGCTGGGGAATTTCATGAAACGACGCTTGGGCGAGTGGATAGGCGCGGCGCTGCTGGCCGCGGCAGTACCGGCAACGGCCGTCGCGGCGCCGGCAGCGGATTCGGCGGCACTGTGCCCGCGCCTGGGCTGGTCGGAGTTCCTGCCGTCGTTCCTCAAACCCAAGGCCGCGTTTCCGACCGAGGACACGCCGATCGGCGCGGTCGACTGCCAGTTCCATCAATGGTCGTGGGAAGCGTTCGTCTGGGCGACCGCGCTCGACGCGCGCGGCGCGCCGCGCTTTCTCGGCCTGCCCACGATAGGCGATCTGTCCGCCGGCCGTTCCGCTGCCGGCCCGCGCACCCTGACCCTGGCCACGCGCGGCCTGCATGGACACAACGGCGCGATCGAAGGCACCGGCGCGATCGTCGAAGCCGACGGCAACATGCTTGTGGCGGCGAACGGCTATCCGGTCTACGCGTCGGTACACATGAACGACAGCTACTTCGCGACGGTCAGGCGCAACCGAGTCGCCACCGGCGACTACCAGCGCAATCCGGATTCCGACTACTTCGACGTCGGCGCGGCGGTGTTCAAGGCCACCTGGCTGCGGCTGGAACCCGGCCAGGCGCCGCCCGACGGCGCCTTCGTGACCAAGGCCCAGGTGCCGGTGCTGACGACGTTCCTGACCGCCGACAACACGCTCTACGCGACGCCGGACGGCACGACCGTGACGGTCGACGTGGCGCTGGTCGGGCTGCATGTCGTCGGCCAGACCGTCAATCACCCGGAATTCCTCTGGGCGACCTTCGAACACAAGGACAACTCGCCGCGCTTCCGGGACGGCAGCTTCGATCCGACCTCGACGGCCAGCGATCCGCGCAGCTATACGCTGTATCGCGGCGGCACGCCGTTCGACCAGACCAACCAGCCGAGCACGCAGACCACGGCCAGCAGCACGGCCTCGCCGCTGTCGGCGCCGAGCACCACGATCACCACGACGCTCGCCGCCACGCCGACCTTCACGTTCGATCCGGAAACGCAGAAGTTCTCGCCGGCCAGCAATGCCGTGCTGGCCAACCGCACGGGCGGCGAAACGTTTTCGCCGGACGGTCCGGCCAACATCGACAAGATCAACACGGCCGCGCACACCTTGCTGAACCAGCAGCCGCCGGCGCAGCGCCGTTTCGCGAACTACGACCTGATCGGCACGGTCTGGATGCAGCCCGGCGCCTTCGGTCTGACGAGCAACCAGAGCAACGCGGTCGGCTCGGTCAATCTGGCCAACGTCACGGCCGAAACCTTCGTGCAGAACTTCACCGGCACGACGACCCCGTCCACGGTCGGCAACTGCTTCTCCTGCCATAACGCCACGACGTTCCAGGACGTCGCGCCGATGCCGAACCTGAAAGCGCGGCGCATCGCGATCAGCCACGTCACAGCGGCGGGTTCGCTGTATGCGGTGCCGAACCTGCTGTCGGTCAATCCGCCGCCGGCGCCGACGCCGTAAGGTTCCGCTCTGGCCGGCGGTGCGCCGGATCGTCGCCGTCGCGTCGTCCGCGACGGCGCACGATCCGGAACGGCCCCTCGCGTCAGCGGCTGCGGGTACGGGCCGCTTTCGGCTTTTCCTTCATGAACGTGACCTTCGCACCTTCCGGCAGCTGCGCCTTGAACGCCTCGAGCATGGCCTTCGCCGCGGCGTTCAGATGCGTTGCGGCGCCGCGGCTGGCCGTCGGGATCAGCGCGTGCAGGTTGGCCAGCGTCGTCGCATCGCGCAGCCAGGCGGGCTCCTTGCCGTCGATCAGAACCGGCGGGAGCGGATCTTCACGCCACCAGCGCCACGGCAACGTGCAGGGGACGTGGAAGCAGATTTCCCGCCCGAGATGGAAGGGCGGCGGACCGGGCAACCGGAAACAGACTCTCATGCACATGGCGGACTCCTTTGCGGCGGGTCATGCACCCGGCGAAGCGCGGGTGTACGACTACCGGTGCATCGGAGACGTCCGATCTCGCAGGGTCGCAGCGCCGTCCTGAGCCGCGCCGGGCCCCGGCAATGCGGAAGCCGGCTGTTGCGGAACCGGCAGGCGCGTGCGGAGCCGGGCTCTGCGGTGCACGGCCGGCGCAATCGCCGGGGCGGATACCCCGTCAGCGCGTCGCAGCGATCCGCTCGATCTGCGCCAGGACCGGCGAGGCGGGAACCAGCTCGGAACGTACTTTTTCGCGGATCTGTGCGGCCAGCGCAGCACCGCTGCGGCGGCTCGCAGGATCGGCGACCAGCACTTCGGCGCGATCCAGCCGGGACAGCCAGGTGCGCGGGTCGGTGTCGCCGAGGGTTTCGTGCAGGAGGTTTTCCCCGGCCGTGAATTCGGCCAGCGCCGCGGTGCGGTCGCCACGGTGCAGCAGCACATAGCCGTGTTCGCGCAGATATTCGGCGCGATCCAGACCGGTCAGCCGCGGCGCGGCGCTGGCCGACTGCAGCCGCTCCGCGGCGCGCTCGGGGTGACCGCTGCGCCGCTCCAGTTCGGCCAGCGCGATCAGCGACAAGGTCGTGTCCTCGGCATCGTCGCCCTGGGCCGCGGCGCGGTCGCGGTAGCTCGCCAGCAGCGGCTCGCGCGCCGCGTCGAGCTTGCCCATGCGCGTGAGCAGCACGCCGTAGTCGGCCAGCACGCGGCACAGCACGCGATCCCGCGCGGGCCAGGTCTTGCGGAACAGGGGCATTGCCTGCGCGTAGGAGCGCTCCGCGGCGGCGTAGTCGCCGAGCCGGCGCTGGGCGACCGCCAAGTTGTTGAGCATCACGGCGTAGGAGATCGAGTCCTTGCCCATTTTCCTGTCGGCGATGGCCAGTGCCTGCCGGAACAGCGGCAGGGCTTCGCCCGAACGGCCGGCGTTGTTGAGCAGGCGGCCGAGCTGGTTGTAGCGCCAGGCCATTTCGGCGCTGTCGGCCGGATCGAGCCGGCGCAGGCCCTCCAGCGAGGTGCGCAGCGCCTGCTCGGCTTCATCCAGACGCCGCGCCTGGCTGTAGGTCGAGCCCAGTCCTTCCAGATTGGTGTAGTAGTCGATGTTGTCGTCGCCGTGAAGCGCCGCGCGCAGCGCGAGCTCGCGGCGGAAATAGTCGATCGACCGCGTGTAATCCTGCTTGGCCCGGAAATGCACGGCGAGCATGTCGATCGCTTCGATGGTTCCGTCGCTGTTCGGATCGGCCGCTTCGCGGATCTGCAGCGCGCGCAACAGCAGCGGTTCGGCTTCGGCGTACTGGGCGTCCTCGGACAACACGACGCCGAGCTGCAGGGCCGCACTGGCCAGTTCCGGCGAATCGGCGGCGGCGCGCGCGCTGATCAGCGCATAGGCCTCGCGCACGTCGGCCAGCGCGGCGGGCTTGTCGAAAGCGGCCTTGAGCAGCAGGGCGCGCTGCTGCAGCACGTCGGCGAGCGGCAGCGGACGATCGAGCTGGCGCTCCAGCGCGACGGCGCGGTCGAAGGTCGCGCGGGACAGATCATTGTTGCCCAGCAGCCGCTCGACGCCGGCCAGGGTCGCATACAGCTCGGCCTGCACCGCGGGCTGGCCGGCGAGCTCGGTGTCGATGCGCGCGAGCGCCTGCTCCACGAGCGTGGACGTCGGCACTTCGCCGCTGCCGGCATCCGGATGCGCCGCATTGAGCACCGAGGTCAGGAACGCGCTGATCTGCCGCGCAGTCTGTTGCGCCTGCACGGCGCGGTCGCGCTCGGCGGTCGCGGCGCGCTCGGCCTGTTCGGCGCGGTCGCGGTCGGCCAGCGCGACCCGTTCGGCCTGCTCGGCGCGGTCGCGGTCGGCGACGACGCGCAGGGTGAAGCCCATGATGACGGCCAGGAACACCAGCGCCGTCATGACCCAGGCCAGATGGCGCTGCAGGAATTTGCGTGCGAGATACGGCGCATGCGCGCCCATGGCCTGCAGCGGCTCGCGCGCGAGATAGCGCGCGATGTCGTGCGCCAGGGCGTCGACGCCGGCATAGCGCTGCGCCGGATCGGCTGCGGTGGCGCAGGCGACGATCGCATCGAGCTCGTCGTCGCGGCGCGCAGCGGCTTCGCCGGCGCCGGCCAGCAGGGTCTGCATGGTGCGGCCGATGCCGTAGACATCGGCCGTCGTCGAAATGGCAGCGCCGCCGCGCTGCTCCGGGCTGGCGTAGTCCGGCGTGAACGCGCGCACCGGTTCCTCCGCGACGACCGCCGCCGCGCCGTCGTGCAGCAGCTGGGCGATGCCGAAGTCCAGCAGCACCGGGCGGCCCTGCGCGTCGACGAGAATATTGCTCGGCTTGATGTCGCAGTGAACGATCAGGCGCTGATGCGCGAAGCTCACCGCGGCGCAGACGTCGGCCATCAGGCGCAGGATCGCGGCCGGCCCAAGCGCATGACGCCGGCAGTGTTCGTCGATCGGCACGCCGTCGACGTAGTCGATGACCAGATACGGCTGGCCGGCCGGCGTCGCTCCGCCGTCGAGCAGGCGCGCGATGTGCGGATGGTTCAGTCGCGCGAGGATCTGCCGCTCGCGCGCGAGATAGGCCAGCGCCTCGCTGCTCGGCACGCCGCGCAGCAGCTTGATCGCGGCGGTGTGCTCGAAATGCCCGTCGCTGCGCTGGGCCAGGAACACGCTGCCCATGCCGCCGTGGCCGATGCGCCGCACCAGGGTCCAGGCGCCGAGCACATCGCCCGGTTCGCCCTCGTCGCCGGCGATCTCCTCGAGCATGCCGAGGATGGGGCGGCCCATCCGCATCGTGGTCTGCCGCTCGTTGCCGAGCAGCGCGCGCACCTCGGCGACGATGTCGGCGGCATCGGCAGCGGCGAGATGCGCCTCGCGCTGCGCCGGCTCCAGGTCGGCGACGGCGCCGAACAGCGCCTTGATGCGTACGTAGCGCTCAGCCTCCAAGGCCGAGCTCTCCGCGCAGCCAGGCGCGCGTGAAGCGCAGGTCGCGGTCGACCGAGGACAGCGACACGCCGAGCACCGCGGCGATCTGCTCGCGGTCCAGGCCGGCGAAATAGGTCAGGTGCAGCACCTGGGCGCCGCGCGGATCCAGCGTGTCGAGGCGGTTCAGGGCCTGGTCGAAGGCCAGCAGTTCCGCCGCCATCGACGGCTCGCCGCTGTCGATCAGCGACAGGCTGACGCCGACCGCCGCCTCGCCGCGCTTGGCGCTGCTGCGCGCGCGCGCGTGGTCGACGAGGGTGGAGCGGATGTATAGCGACATCGTCGCGAAGAAGTGCGCACGGTCCTTCCAGTCGCGCGGCGCATCGGCCACGCGCAGCAGTGCGTCGTGCAGCAATTCGGTCGGCGTCAGGGTGACGGCCTGACTGCGGTTGCGCAGCCGCTGCACGGCGATCTGCTTGAGCTGGTCATAGGCCAGATCGACGACGCGATGGAATGCCGCGCCTTCGCCGTCCTTCCAGTGGCGCAGCAGATCGGTCAGGGCGGGCGGCGGCGGTGGCGGCATGAGGGCAGGGCGGCAGTGAGCGAAGGCAGTGTACGCGGGCGAACCAGGGCCGGCGGCGCCCGGCCGGCCCGGTCGCAGATACCCCTAGCGTTGATCGAGCTCGTGATGGATCAACACCACGCACTGGGAGGCGAACAGCATGCGCGACCCCAGCGAGATCTTCTTCGCGCCCTGGCGTTCCAGACTGTGAAACGTCTTCTTCGGCATCGGAATGTGGTCGGTCAGCAGGAAGCAGGGATTGGCGCCGAAGGCCTGCTCGCGGATCGGCGTGCCCTTGCGGTCCATGACGTAGAGCTGCAGGGTACCGGCCAGTTCCGCCACGAGCCGCTCGAAGCTGATCGTGCGCACGCTGACGCCGGTCTCGACCGGCCGCGTCTCCTCCTTGCCCATGCCGACCGACACGTCCAGCGCCCTGGCGACCTTGCCGAGCAGCGCCTGCTCGTGGAAGCCGCCGATGTCGTGCATCGCCTGGGCGTCGAAGCGGATCGTGCGGGAGTAGTCCGCCGTGCTCTCCAGCACCAGGTAGACCACGACGTCGTCGCGGTGCGACTGCGCCACGAAGATCGCGTTCATCAGGGTGTGCGCGAGAATTTCGGTGTGCGCTTCCCTGCCGACGCCGGCGAGCAGCTTCTGGCTGTCCGTCGGGGCTGCGCGCGCTCTGAGTACGAAGGTTCGCATGTCTGGGGCTGTCGTCGATTCCGTCCGGCCGGAAGGATACCGGACCGGGTTCCGGAACGTCGGCGCGGATCCACCGACGGCCCGCGCCCGCGCCGGGAACCGCCACCGCGCAGGACCGGGCGAGAGAAACCGCCTGCGCGACACACCTGGTTCGGCAGCCGCGAGCGCACCGGTCCTGCCGCGTCTGACGGCGCAGCGACAGACGCGTGCCGGCACGGGCCGCCGGCCGGGTGCGAGAAGTGGTACGCGCAGAGCACTTCAGGTTGGCACGGTGATCGCGGGCGTTGGCCGCCGGGACCGGCGCCGATCACACCATCCGGGAGGGGAGAGCGATGAACGACAGCATCAGCGAGCGCGACGCCCCGAAGCGCGAAGGTAACAACGCCGCAGCGCCGCCGAACGGCGGCAGCGACGGGAAAGAAGGCGGGATCACCGCAACGATGTTCTGGGCCGGACTGATCGGCGGCACCCTGATCATGGCGACGTCGTTCATTGCGCTCGGACTCGATTTCGCGCCGCCGCTGGTGTCGATACTCATCATCTGCAGCGGGCTGGCCATCGTGCTCTGCGTGTTCGGATCGAAAGCGTCGGATCGGAGAGTGAAGGGCCTGGCGATCGGCGGCGCCCTTGCCGCCTCCTGCTACTTGTTCCACACGGTGACGGACCGCATCCAGATGTCGGTCGTCAAGATCGACATCAGCGGCATCACGCGCGGCGCCAGCGTCGACCTGTTCAGCAGCAGCGACCAGCAGATCTTCGGCGCGCCGCGCCGCAAGTCCTACCAGTTCATCGCGTTCGCCGACGATCTCGACTCGAAATGGCTTTCGCTCGACATCGTTCTCGCCGCAACCCCGGACCTGCCCGAAGGACGCGAGATCCTGTTCGACTGTGTGCCGCGCTCGGCCATCGACCGCCACCTGGGCTCCCGCGAGACCGTGCAATGGCGCGTCGACATGGACAAGGGCGAGCTCGTCGCCCACGGCAGCAGCCCGGTGCTGATCGCGCGGGTCGGTCCCTGCCGCAACGACGCCGCCATGGCTTCGCCGACGCGCTGGCCGTCGTTGATCGCGACGGCATACGCCCAGGCGCCGGCGAACATCGCGCAGAGTCTGCGCGACCTGGATGCCGACTCGACCGCGCTGCGGCGCGAGGCGCGCAAGGCCCTCGCGGCGCAGGGTTCCGACGGCGTCAAGCCGATCATGCAGCAGTGGACGGTCGCGAAGGACTCCTACCGCGTCAGGCTCGGCAGCACGGTCGCGCTCGCCGAAATGCTGCGCAGCCGACAGGACGATCGCAAGGCCGTCGGTGCGCAGCTCTCCGACAACGACCTCGAACTGATCACGCAAACCCTGTCCGACCAAGACCGTACCGTCCGCGTCTACGCCGGTGAGTTCCTGACCGACCTCGGCGACAAGCGCCTGGCGCCGATTGCGCTCCAGCAGCTGCGCACGGCCAGCGACGAAGGCCAGTACCAGCTTGCGCTCGTGCTCGAAAGCGTCGTGCCGGAACTGTCTCCCACCGAACGCGACCGGCTGCGCTCCGATCTGGCCCTCCTGCGCGCCGACGGCAGCCTGCGGCTCGGCCCGCAAACCCGGCAGAAGCTCGACGCCGTTGCCAATGCGAAATGAACGACGACAAGGCAGCAGCGCGTCGCTCCTTGCGCCGGACGCCGGCGACAGCTTCCCGCACCGGCGCGGTGGCGCCGCTGACGACGGCCTGAATGCCGGTGGCGGTTCGCCACCGGCGTTGCGCCATCATGACGCTTTAGTTTCTTTGTAGATATGTTCTAAGTTGCCGTTTCGCGTCGTTTGTCGTTGATAATGGCATGCATGACTGACGATGGCCGGGCGGATCAGGGCGCCCCGGTCCATCTGGCGGGGAGAACGCAATGGCCGACGTGGACGACCTGATGATCGGCACATCGGACAGTCTCGAAGCCGCCGTGCGGGTATTGCGGCGCTACGCCGACTGCGACGCGCCGGTGCTGATCGAAGGCGAGACCGGTACCGGCAAGGAACTCGCGGCGCGGCGCATCCACTACGGCGGCGCGCGGCGCGGACGTCCCTTCGTTCCGGTCAACTGCGGTGCGCTGCCGGAAACGCTGATCGAAAGCGAACTGTTCGGCCATCGGCGCGGCGCTTTCACCGACGCGCGCGTATCGCGCGCAGGCCTGGTCGATCATGCCCGCGGCGGCACGCTGTTCCTCGACGAGGTCGACGCGCTGTCGGCGAAAGGACAGGTGACCTTGCTGCGCTTCCTGCAGGACCAGCGCTACCGGCCGGTCGGCGAAAGCGAATCCATGCAGGCCGACGTGCGCGTCGTCGCGGCCACCAATGCGTCGATCGAGGCGCTCGTGCGCGAAGGGCGCTTCCGGCATGACCTCTACTACCGGTTGAGTCCCCTGTGCGTGCGTCTGCCGCCGCTGCGCGACCGCGGCGGCGACGTGGCGCTGCTCGCGCGGCACTTTCTCGGCCAGGCCGCGCGCCGCATGGGCGCGGCGGCCAAGTGCTGGTCCGGCGAGGCGCTCGCGCTGTTGCAGGCCCATGCCTGGCCCGGCAATGTGCGCGAACTGGAGAACGTGGCCCTGCGTGCATTCCTGCTTGCCGCCGGCAGCGAGGTCGGCGCGGCCGAGCTCGCTGCCGCGCTGCCGGCACTGACCTGCGCGCGGGCCGCGCCGCCGGCCGAGGATGCGACAGGCGCATCCTTCACCCAGGCCAAGGCGCATGCGATCGCGTCGTTCGAGCGTAATTACCTGATAGAACTGATGCGCCGCTGCAGCGGCAACGTCACCCAGGCTGCGACCCTGTGCCGCACCGAGCGGCGTCAACTGGGCAAGCTGCTGAAGAAGCACGGCCTGGCCGGCGAAACGTTCCGCGACTCCGGCTTGCGCGCACCGGTATAGCGCCGCCGGCACCGTCCGGGCGGAATTTGGCCCACGCCCAGGCATGACGCGCAGGCTTCATAAATAGATAAATGTGCATTTGTTTCACGCCAGGCCTCTTTGTACCGGTCGGCCGCACAATGACCGTTGCCCCGGGCGCAGCCCTAACCTGGACGCCACGGTCTCCCGCGCCCCCAACCGCAACATGCCCGCCCGGTGACAATCGCCGGCCGCCAAATCCGCTAACCCGGTATCCCCGATCGAGCGGAGAATCGGCATGCGCGCCCGTCCCCCCGTCATCACTGGCGTCCGGATCCTGTTGTGCCTGTTGTCGTCCCTGGGGCCGGCCGCCTCCGCGGCGGCGGCGGATTTTCGCCGCGGTCCCGACCTCGCGGCGGCGCGTTCCAGTCATGCCGCGGCCTTGCTGCAGGACGGCCGCGTGCTCGTCGCCGGCGGTTCGGCAGCAGCTGCGGCCTGGACCACCGAACTGTATGACCCCGTGCAGCACCGCTGGCAGAGCGGTCCCGCCCTCGGCCAGGCGGAAGCCGCCGCCACGCTGACGACCTTGCAGACCGGCAAGGTGCTGCTCGTGGGGCAGGGCCGGCAACTGTTCGATCCGCTGACGAGCACCTGGAGCGCACCGGCGGCGGCAGTGACGCCGCATCGCCGGCATACCGCGACCGTGCTCGCGACCGGACAGGTGCTCGTCGCCGGCGGCGAAGGACGCTTCGGCGGCGAAACGGATGCGCTGGAATGGTATGACCCGGTCAACGACAGCGCGACCTACTGGGGCCGTCTGAATCAGGCACGCAGCAGTCATGCGGCCGTGCGGCTGAACTCGGGCAAGGTGCTGTTTGCCGGCGGGCGCGGTTCCGGCGCGACGCTGGCCAGCGTGGAAGTGTTCGATCCGCAGTTGAACTACACCGAGCTCGGTCCGGGCAGCCTGCTTGCCGCGCGCAGCGGCTTCAGCCTGACCCTGCTGCCCGGCGGCAAGGTGCTCGCCGCAGGCGGCAACGACGGCATGGCGAATCTGGCCAGCGCCGAAATCTACGACCCGGCCAGCGGCACCTGGCAATGGGCCGGCGGCATGAGCGTGCCGCGCAGCGGCCATGCGGCAACCTTGCTGCCCGACGGCCGGGTTCTGGTCAGCGGCGGCGAAACCGCGCCGGGTACGGCAGCGGCCACTGCGGAAATCTACGATCCGGCCAGTGGCGGCTGGTCGAGCGCCGGCAGCCTGGCCGTCGTGCGCGCCGGCCATGCGGCCGTGCTGCTGCCCAGCGGTTCGGTAATGCTGGCCGGCGGCACCGGCAGCGCGGCCGCGGCAACGAGTTCGGAATGGTTCGATCCGGCCGTCCCGCTGGCCCGCTTCGACAGCCTGCTGCAGAGCCTGCGCACCGGCGCCGTCGCGACCTGGCTGCCGCCGGGCAAGGTGCTGTTCGGCGGCGGCGGCATGAACAACGACTACAACACCTTCGCCGATGTCTTCGATACCGCGACGTCGGGCTGGTCAGGCATCAATCTGGTCGCCGGGCGCACGCGGCACACGCAGACCTTGCTCGGCAACGGCAAGGTCCTGCTGGCCGGCGGCCTGTACTTCGGCACGCCGACGGCCCACAGCGAACTGGTCAGCGGACAGACGTCGAGCAGCACCGCCGCAGCGCCGATGCTGACCGCGCGCGCCGCGCATACGGCGAGCCTGCTGGCCGACGGCAGCGTGCTCGCCGTCGGCGGCTACGGCAGCGACGGCGCCGCCATCGCAGCGGCCGAACGCTATCGTCCGGGACTGAACAGCTGGACCGCCTGCGCCGCGCTGAACACGCCGCGGGCCGATCACACGGCCACCCTGCTCGACGACGGCCGCGTACTCGTCAGCGGCGGCCGCGATGCGGCAGGGCAGGTGCTCGACAGCGCGGAGCTCTACGACCCGGCGACCGACCTCTGGACGACGGTCGCAGCGACCGGGGCCGCACGCCAGCGCGCGACGGCAACCTTGCTGCGCTCGGGCGCCGTGCTCGTCACCGGCGGCAGCGACGGCGCCGACCTCCCGCTCGCTCGCGTGGACCTGTTCGACCCACGCACCTCGACCTGGCGCCGCGGCGCGGATCTGGCGCTGCCGCGCGTGCTGCATTCGGCCACCTTGCTGCCGTCCGGGCAGGTGCTGGTCGCTGGCGGCCGGTCCGGTCCCGGCGGCGGCCTGCGCGAGGTGGAAATCTATTCACCTGAGTTCGATCGCTGGACGCCTGCGCCGCTGCTCACCGTGCTGCGCGCCGGGCATTCGGCGCTGTTGCTGCCGTCCGGCGACGTGCTGATCGCCTTCGGCTACGGCAACAACTGGGTGCCGCTGCTGGAGCGCTACGATCCCGGCCTGGCACCGGATCCCGCGCGCCAGCCGCGGCTGTATTCGGCCGACCTGCTGGCCGGCAGCCACGGCACCTTGCGCGCGACCGGCAGCGGTTTGCGGCCGGCCGCGACCGCCGATTCGGGCAGCGGCGCCGGCGCCGCCAGCAATCTGCCGCTGCTGCAGCTGCAGCGCATCGACAACGGCCAGATGCGCTTCATCGCCGCCGATGCCGCGCTGCCGTTCAGCGACAGCCTGTTCGCCGGCCGGCCGCGCGATTTCGCGAATTTTCCGGCCGGCCCGCTGCTTGTACGCGCCTGGGTCAACGGCATTCCGGGCGCCGCGCTGCAGACCACGCAGGCCAGCGTGCCGGCGGCGACGGCGCCGCCGCAGGCCGGCGGCGGCGTGCGGCGCGCCACGGTCACGTTCGTGCCGCCGAACGACGACGGCGGCGCGCCGATCAGCGGCTATCGCGTGAGCGCCGTGCCCGGCGCCGCGCTGCGGACCTGCCTGGCGCCCTGCAGTACCGTGGATTTCGAGGATCTGTCGCCGGGCACCTATACGTTCACGGTCAGCGCCGTAAACCTCGCCGGCGCGGCGGCACCATCGGCGCCGAGCAACAGCGTCGTGGCGCAGGCGCGCGCAACGGTGACCCTGGGCAGCGGCGAGAATCCCGGCGCCTACGGCAGTCCCGTCACGTTCACAGCGAGCGTCGCCGGCGAGGCCCCCGGTGGTACGGTCACGTTCCGCGCCGACGGCACCGTCCTGTGCGCCGACGTCGCGCTGGCCGCCGCCATCGCGACCTGTTCGACCGATGCGCTCGCCGGCGGCCTGCATGCGATCGTTGCGAGCTATGCCGGCGATGCGGGCAATACCGCGGCGGAATCCGCCACCCTGTATCAGCAGATCGACACCGCCGCCTCGCAGGCGGCGCTGAGCAGCTCGGCCAATCCGAGCCGCTACGGCGACAGCGTGGTGCTGACGGCCACGATCACGGCACGCTGGCTCGACGGCCATGTCGACTTCCACGACGGTGCGACACCGCTGTGCCTGCAGGTCGCGCTGAGCAGCGGCATCGCGCGCTGCAGCGTGAACGATTTCGTCGTCGGCACCCACGCGATCACCGCGCGCTACGGCGGCGACGGCGACACCGGCGCCTCGGTGTCGTTCGCACTCGCGCAGCAGGTGCTCGCGCTGCCGACGACGACCAGCGTCGCTACGCCCTGCGGCCGCGCGTTCAGCGCGAACCAGCCGTTCACGCTGCAGGCGACGATCACCGCCACGCCGCTCGGCGGCACGCCGGCCGGGCAGGTGGATTTCGTTGCCGACAGCGGCGCCACCCTGTGCACGGCGGTGCCGCTGGTCGGCGGTGCGGCGAACTGCACGACCACGGCCCTCGCTGCGCCGGCCGGGCAGGGCCAGGGCGTCGTCGCGATCCGCGCGCGCTACAGCGGCGACGCGATCAATGCCGGTGGCAGTTCGCCGGACCTGACCGTGACCGTGCTCGATCCCGCCGACGTGCTGCTGCGCAGCGGTTTGGAGGCCGCAGTGCCGGGGTGTCCGGCGCGCTAGCGCCGGCGCGGTCCCGATGCGGACGCTCTGCCGGGTGGACAAGCCGCGCGGCACGCGCCAGATTGCGGCGATGACGAATCCCCGATCGACTTACGCGCAGCGGCTCGCGCAGCGACTCGTGCCGTCCGGTTTCGTCGCGGTACAGCGCGACGGCAGGCTCTGGCTGCGCTATCCCGACGGCTACGACTCCGAAGTCATGCCGGACGGCAGTCTGCACAGCGACGACGACATCGAAGCCACGGCACGCACCCTGGAAACCCTGGCCCGGCGGCGCGCGGTTTCCCTCGCCGTCCTGAGCATGGCCTGCGATCTGAGCGGATACGACCTGGAGGCCGGCACGGACGGGGTGTGGGCGCTGTGCCAAGGGGGCGCGTCCAGCGTGGTGTCCGTGGGGTGGACCCTGACGGCCGTGCTGCGCGAGGGCGAGCCCGAGGTCGTGCTTGCCGGGTATCTGCGCGGAACCGGCGCTTTTCCGGTCGCCGGCAACACGCTTGCTCGCGCATTTGCAATGGACCGGATTCACGTCTGCGCTTCACCGCCGATGGCGGCCCCACGACAGACGTTGCCGCCCAGCGAACCGTTGCCCCCAGTCGCCGCAGCCGACGACGGCGACGACGCGGCGATGGACGCCTGGTGCGATCGCCAGCTCAACCGTCTGCGCGAGCGTCTGAAGCGGCCCTGGTTCAACTACATCGCGGAGTTCGGCGCGCTCTGGTACCGCGGCGAGGGTGACTGGATCACGCACGAGGAACTGGTGGAATGCGCGCAGGCCAGCCTGCAGGCCAGAGCCTGTCCCGGCCATGCCCTGCATTGCCTGCTGCTGCTCGGCCGCGAGGACTATCGTCCGGCGGCGCTGGCCGCCTGGGACCAGTGGTCGGGCCGCGGCGATGGAGACGTCATGGGCTTCGACGACCTGGCGGCGCTGCTGTATGCGGAGCGGGAAGATGCGCGGGACATGATTCATGAACTGGACAATTTTCATGTGCGGCGGGCCGTGCGCGCCGGCCAGTTCAATGCGCTGCATATGGCGAGGGCGGAATTCCTGAGGAACCTCGCGGCGTTCCGGCGCAGCGTCGGCGACGACGAACGCTGGAACGCTTTCCTGGATCTGGTCCAGCCGCTGGTCCGGGAAGGCCTGTTCCTGCTGCCGATGTTTCTCGATCCCGACGAGATCGAAACCTTGCATGTCCTGACCCTCGCGATGGCGCGCCGGCCGCCGGCCGAGGATGCCTGGCGTTTCATCCACGACACCTTGTCGCTGGCCGCGCCGCTGGGCTGGAAGGACGTGGCGGAATGCTTCGTCGCGCTGCCGCGCTGGCGCAACGCGATCCTCGGCGACGACAACGCGCCAGGCTATTGCGACGGTGACGTCACGACGGGATGTCTCGCGCTGAGCCTGGTCTGCCCGCAGATCGCCAGGCATGCGATCGTCCGGAGCGCCTTTCTCCGATACCAGGCGCGTCCCGGCAAACGAAGAAGGTACGAGGAAAACGCCGATGCCATTGCGGTGGCCTGGTGGCGCTGTCGCGCGGCCGGCAAGGCGGCTGTCGTGGGAGCTGCGGCCGGCCTCTGAGGCGCGCGCCGCCGTGCCCGCGGCAGGGCCGCTGCGGGCCGTCGCCGCGATCAGCCCGCTTCGCGCCTGACGCGAAACAGCCCTCGAAAGGATCAAAGGCGCGCCATGAAAATTTCTGATGGGCCGATGAATTAATTTATTGGTAAAACGTATAGAAAAACAGATTAATAATATTTCCCATGTCTCCGATCGGGCGTATCGTGCGCCGGACCGATCACCCAACGGAGAACCTCCATGCAGGCAGGATCGCAGTCGCAGTGGTTGCACGCGTCGCTCGTCGCCGGATGTATCGGCCTCTGCAGCGTCTTGTGGGCAGGACCGGCGAGAGCCGGCACGGAGGAGCCGATCGCCTATATCGGCCATGGCGCGTTCTTCGAGGCGTCCGGCCGGCAGATCACGCCGACGCAGCAGTTCGTCGCCGAGGCACAGGCCTGGTACCGGGCCGACCTGACGCAACGCCTCGACGGCAGCAAGGCTTTCGACTTCGCGGCGTTCGAGCGCGACCTGTTCGACGGTGTGCCGCCGCAGGGGCAGGCGCGGCTCGTGTTCGAACAGCGCGCGCTGGAATGGCTGTATGCGAACTCGGCGCGGCAGAAGAACGACGACCGCACGCTCGGCAAGCTGCGCGCGCTCGATTTCGCGTTGACATTCGAGATGCGCGAACGCGTCGACACGAAGGACGTCGGGCAGGGTGTACCGTTCGTGCTGCCGCCGCCGCTCGCGAAAAAGCTCGCGGCGATCCGTGCGCTGCAGGCGCAGGGCGAGGCGGGCGTCAAGACCGCGACCGTCAATTCGGGCATCGCCTACACGAATGAATGCATCGCCGCCGGCGTGCCGATTCCGCCGTCGATCGGGGTAATGGATCCGGCCGGACTCGCGGGCTGGAAGTCGCAGGGCTTCATTCCGCAGGCGCTGCAGTTCATCGTCGGCACGCCGGCCGAACTGCGCACCTACCGCAGCACCTCGCCGCTGGGCATGTGCTATGCGCTGCCGCGCTATTCGAACAATGCAATGACGACGGTCGCGCTCGACGGCGTGATCTGCCTCAGCGAAGTCACCTCGAAGGTCTGCATCTGGGACAACCAGATGTCCGGCACGACGTTTTCGTTCGCGGCCGGCGCGCAGATTCCGATCGGCGCGCCGAACCTCGGCGTCGACCCGCTGGGCCGCTACCAGGCCGGCGGCAACGAACTGCTCGGCGGCCAGGGCGGCATCTGCACGGACTGCCATGCCGGCGAGAATCCGTTCATCACCCACCCGAAGGCGAACCTCGGCGCGTACCTGTGGGAGAACCTCTGGCAGGTGCAGAGCCTGCCGACGTTCGCGCCGAACCGCTACGACCCGCTCGTGCCGGCGAGCTGGCCGCAGAACCAGTTCTCGCAGACCTTCGCGAGCGTACCGGCCGTATGCAGCGGCTGTCACGTCAAGTACAGCGCCGGACGGTTCCCGCACCTGTCGAACCAGCTGCCGGGCTATTGCGGCACGATCCTGCCGGGCGGCTACAACACGACGATGCCGCCCGGTGTGCCGGGCACCCAGGTCGCCGCAGCGTCGGCATTCCGCAACGCCTACTGCTTTGCGCCGCCGAACAACACGACGGCCGATGCCGGCGACCCGCACATCACGACGACGAACGGCATCAGCTACGACTTCCAGGCCGCCGGCGAATTCGTCGTGCTGACCAACGACGACACCGGCTTCGAAGTGCAGAGCCGCCAGTCGCCGGTGCAGACGACGTTCATCCCGCCGCCGAATCCGTATACGGGTCTGCAGAGCTGCGTTTCGCTGAACACCGCCGTCGCCGCGCGCGTCAACACGCACCGCGTTACCTACCAGCCCGTGCGCAATACCGCCGGCAAGGAAGACATGCAGCTGCGCATCGACGGCCGCGTGACCGCGCTGACGGCGACGCCGATCCCGCTCGGCGGCGGCGCCTATGTCGCGCTCGCTGCAGCCGGCGGCGGCATGCACGTCGTGTTCTCCGACGGCAGCGACCTCGTCGCGACGCCGCGCTTCTGGGCCTCGCAGGGCTACTGGTACATCGACATCGACATCACGAACACGCCGGCGCGCGAAGGCATCGCCGGGCATGTGCTCGCCGGCGACTGGCTGCCGCGCGCGCCCGACGGTTCGTCCTTCGGTGCCATGCCCGGCCCGCTCGCGACGCGTCACGTCGTGCTGAACCAGACCTTCGCCGATGCCTGGCGCGTCACGTCGGCGACGAGCCTGTTCGACTACGCGACCGGCACCTCCACGGCAAACTTCACCGACCGCAACTGGCCGGCACCGCCGGGGCAGGCCTGCCGCACGACCTTGCAGCCCGTGCGTCCGCCGCTGACGACGATGCAGCCGCAGCTGGCCCTGCAGGCCTGCCGCGCGGTCGAGGACGACACGAAGCACGCCCACTGCGTATTCGACGTCACCGTTACCGGTGACGCCGACTTCGCCCGCGGTTATCTGCCGGCTGACGGCGCTGCCGGCGGTCCCGCTCGGCCCGTCGGCAAGAACTGATCGTCGCGGAAACGGAAGAACGCTGCGTCGGCCGGCGATGGCCGGCCGACGCGGCGGGTACGGCCTGCGTCGCGCCGGTCGTGCCGCCGTTCAGAACGTAATGCGCACCGACGCGGCGCTGCGCTCGGCGTCGCCGTGAAAGACCGCTTCGATGTTGTTGCCGTCCGGATCGAGGACGAACGCCGCGTAATACCCCGGGTGATAGCCCCGCTCCCCGGGCGCGCCGTTGTCGGTTCCCCCGTGTGCCAACGCAGCGGCGTGGAACGCGTCGACGACGTTCCGATCTTTCGCCTGGAACGCCAGATGATGGCGCCCCGTCAGCCGGCCCTGAGCAGCCTGGCTGTCAGGCGTCGAAACGAACAGTTCGTCCGCCCAGAAGAACCCCGGCCCCGTGCCGCCCATCGGAATCCCCAGGACGTCGAAGACGGCGGTATAGAACCGCTGCGAGGCGGAAAGATCAGCGACCACGAGCTGGATGTGGTCGATCAGGCGGCCGCGATGGAGTTCCTGCGTTTCCATGGTGATTTTGTCCTGTCGTAGAGCGGGGTGGCCGGAAGCGGCAGCCGCGCCGGGGACCGGCGCGTGCCCGCGACAGGATCGGATGCCGGCCGTGAGCGGCAGGTGGATGAACACGCACGCCGGACGGGACGGATCTGCGACCATCGAGGCCAGCCGCCGGACCTGTGCGGTCAGCCGGCCCGGTGCCGGCGCAGCCGCTCGCCCAGCGGCGGGCTGTATTTCACGATGCACCAGAGTGCGCGCAGGCCGTCCTTCCAGCCGATCTTCTTGCCTTCCGCATAGCTGCGGCCGCGGTAGGAGACACCGACTTCCTGGATGCGGCATCCACCGCGGGCGACCTTGGCGGTGACTTCCGGTTCGAAGCCGAAGCGGTCTTCCTCGATGCGGATGGCCTGGATGATTTCGCGGCGGAACACCTTGTAGCAGGTCTCCATGTCGGTGAGCCGCAGGCCGGTGAACAGGTTCGACAGCCGGGTGAGCAGGGTGTTGGCGACGCGTTGCCGCAGCAGCATGCGCGGCGGTTCGGAGCTGCCGAAGCGGGAGCCGAAGACGACGTCGGCGCGGTCCGCCAGCAGCGGTTCGACGAGGCGCGGATAGTCGTTCGGATCGTATTCGAGGTCGGCGTCCTGGATGATGACCATGTCGCCGGTCGCCGCGCGTATGCCGGTGCGCAGTGCGGCCCCTTTGCCCTGGTTGATCTCGTGATAGAGGATCTGCTGCACCAGCGGGGCGATCTGCGTATGCAGGATGGTCCGCGTGCCGTCGCGCGAGCAGTCGTCGACGACGATGATTTCCTTCGGTTCATAAGGCGACTGCCTCACGGCTTGGACGAGCGCGAGGATCGTTCGCTCCTCGTTGTAGCAGGGAATCACGACGGACAGTTTCATCGGCATCCTTTTCTCGACGGCCTGCGCCGCGGCGCGGCGGAACCGGCGTTCATCCGGTCAGCATCACGAGTCCGACCAGCGCGAACAGCCAGCGATAGCGCCGCTGCATCCACACTGCGGTATCCGAATCCGGTCCGCGCCGCAGCGCCTGCAGCGACCAGGCCAGATGCAGCAGCCACGCGAGCGGGCTCCACAGCAGCGGCCGCGGCAGGATGCCGAACGCGGCCAGTCCGGCCAGCATCGCGTAGGCCGCGGTGAACGCGAGCAGGCTTGCGAGGAAGGCGCGCCGGCGGCCGAAGGCGACGGCGTTCGTGCGTATGCCGTTGACGAGATCGCCCTCGTAGTCGCGTACTTCCTGATTGAGATGGCCGGCGGCGAACACCAGGCCGAAGAACAGGCCGATGCCGATGCCGTTTGCGTCCAGCGCGTGGAACAGCGTATAGCCGAGCAGGAAGTGCAGGGTGCCGCCGAGCAGATGATTCAGCGACGACGCGACGGGCGTGCTCTTGCCGAGCACCGGCGAACCCGAGTACAGGAAGCCCAGTACCGCGATCGCGGCGCCGAACAGCAGCGCCGTCGGGCCGACGGCGGCGAAGGCGAGAACGGCCAGGACGAGCAGGACGATCGCAGTGCCCGCGACCTCGCGCCGGCTGATGCCCCGGCGGCTGAAGACCTGCGGCGCGCGCAGCGGATCGCGCAGATCGCTTTCGTATCCGGCCCAGTCGTTGAAGATGAAGATGTGCGCCGTCAGCGCGCAGCTGCCGAGCGCGAGCAGGCCCGGCGCGAGGATGCCGTCGCGTTCGATGCGGTAGCCGCCAAGGAAGATGCCGAGTAGCGGCGAAGCCTGCAGCGCGAGCACTTCCAGCGCGCGCGCGGCGACGAAATGCCGGACGATGCGTCCGTACCGGCGAAGCGTGCCGGCAATCATGGCGCGGGCGGCGGCGGTTCGGCGGCCGGGCCGGCGGCCGCGTGGAGCCGCAGCCACACGGCGTAGCCGACGTCCTCCGACCAGTAGTAGCGCCGCACCGTCGCGCTGAGGTCGTTGTGGTACAGCAGCGGCGGCGAACGGCGCAGCAGGGCGAAATCGTCCGCGCCCAGCTGCGCGAGCACGCGATGCATCGCCTGTCGTACCTGCTCATCGGCCGGCGCTGCCGCGGATTCGACGAGGGCATGCACCGCCTCGCTCCAGATCGCCTGCCCTTCGGCGCTCAGCGCGAGCCGTTCGATCGGCAGCGGCAGCGGACAGCCGTGCTGCTGCAGTTCGGCCACGCGCAGATACGGCAGCAGCGCCGACTTGGCGTAGTAGACCCAGATGTCCTCGTCGCGGAACGAACGCTGCAGGCTGCCGCACAGTGCCTGTGCCGACGGCGGATCGAGTTCGCGCAGCATCAGATAGACATGCAACTGGATCGCGATGTCGGTCGGGTTCGGATCGCTGCCCGGATCCAGACAGCGGTACAGCTTCCGCGGGGCGAGCCAGGTGCGGTAGAAGCCCCGCGCGTCGCGATAGCGCGCGAGCTCGTCGAGCATGGGCTGGCGCCGCGGATCGCCGATGCCGGGGCCGGCGATTCGCCAGGCCAGCGCCGTGTCGTCGGCGTCCGGCGTGATCGCGCAGCCCAGCTTGCCGATCGCCGGTCCGTCGGGCAGCCCGTGATAGCGCACGAGGCCGCTGCTTTCGATCTGCGCGGCGAGGTGTTCGCGGGCGCGCTGCAGCGCAGCGTCGAGGTCCTGTCGGCGCGCGAGCGGCGTGAGCAGGTCCACCAGCGTCGAGGTCAGGAACGTGTTCAGTTCCGGCTGCGGCGCGTCGTAGCGCATGTCCGTCGTATGCGCGGTGAGCCAGGCACCGTCGTCGGTCTGGTGCTCGCGCAGCAGCGCTGCGGCGCGCGCGGCCATCGCCTCCAGGGCCGCGGCCGACAGCGGCGGCGACTCCGCTGCGACCGTCGCCGGCGGCTGCGCGCGCACGATCACACGCTGCTCGCGGACGATGCGGAAATCGCTGCGCGGCTCGACGCGAACGGCGAGCTGCAGTACCTGCTCGCCGGCAGCCACGCCCCAGAGGTTTGCGGTCATGCGCCAGCCCGACGGCGCGCTCGTATGCAGGGCCTCCTCGACGTCCGCGCGCGGCAGGAACTGCGTCGTCGTGCCGACCACGACGCCGTTCACGAGCAGCAGCAGCTGCGCCGGCGAGCGCGCGCAGGCCAGCGCCCAGCCTTCGATTGCCGCGCCGGGTTCCAGCTGCGGCAGCGGTCCGGCCGTGGGCAGCTGCGTCGGGCCGATCCGGTCGATCGTGCCCAGCGCGTCGCACAGCAGCTCGGCCGGCGCCGGCGGATGGCGCAGCTCGGTCACGAACGGGATATTGCGCGGATCCCAGGCGCCCCGCATCGAGGCGGGATCGCCGGCGTAGACAAGTTCGTCGCTGGTCCTGGTGTACCAGAACGCGCCGACCGCCTGTATGCCGACCGACAGCGCGATCGCCGCGACGAACACGCCGCGCGCGACGGGCCGGAGGACCAGCGGCGCGGGCGCGAGCATCCAGACCAGCACCGGCAGGATGTCGGTCAGCCAGCGCGGCCCCCAGGACGTGCCGGCGCGCCAGTCGCCCTGGGAATACAGCACGAGCTGGCCGAGGACGGCCAAGGTCAGCACCACGGCAAGCGCGCGCGTCTGCGGTGCGCGCAGGCGCTGGATCAGCCCGACGGCGACGAAGGCGAGGAACGGCGAAAACACCAGCAGCCCGCGTGCCGGACTGACCAGCAGACCGGCCAGCCCGGACCAGTCGTGCTGGAGGAAATTGACCGGCGGCTTCACCACGCCGTAGCCGCCGGCGAGGTGGCCCATGAAGCCGAGGTTGTAGTGCAGCAGCAGCGCCAGCGGGACCGCGGCGCCGGCGACCAGCCAGGGCACGCTGCGCCAGTTGCGCCACAGGACGAACACTCCGATGGCCGCGGCAATGAGCCCGTCCGGCGGGCGATTGGCCGCCATCAGGACACAGACGCCGCCGAGCAGGGCCAGACGCGCGGCGTTCGCGGGCGCAAGCACGAGCAGCAGGGCCAGGGCGATCAGCAGCTCTCCGCTGCCGTGCTGCCACAGCGCCTGGCTGGAGATCATCCAGGTATTCGTGCCGAACGCGAACGCGAGCGCCAGCGGCAGGCACCACGGGTTGTCCTCGCGGCGCAGCAGCAGGAACACGAGGACACTGGCCAGCGCCGCGAGCAGCGATGCCGCCAGCTTCTCCATCCATTCCGCCACCCGGTCGACCTGCGGCTGCTGCCAGCCCTGCGCATCGAGCCAGTGCGCCGCCGGCGCGTACAGCGGCGCGACGAGCAGCGGCGTCACGACCGGGTAGAACGACGCCAGCTCATGCTCGCGCGTGCGGATCAGCCAGTAGGCCGTCGGCTCGAAGTAGACGGCCTTGCCCTCGTCGTTGGCCGGCCGGTAGCGCGGCAGCGCCATCGGATGGCCATGCGCGAACAGTCGCGACTGCGCCCCGGGCGCCAGTGTCCCGTCGTGCCAGAGCATCAGCGGCAAATAGCGCGCCGACACGCTGTCGCCGGCGCCGATCTGCCGCAGGTTCGCGTTGTAGACCAGGAAACAGGCCAGTGCGAGGAACAGCGGAGCCAGCAGGGATCGCCGGCACGAGCGGCGCGGATGTCGCACGGCGGTGTTCATGAAAGGGCAGGGCGCATGGCGCGCAAGCTTAGCGGATCGACAGCGTCCGGTGGCCTTGGTATGTTGATCGCTTCGGCACCAGACGGGACAGGGTTCTAGATGCGGGCTGGCGGTCAGAGAACGCTGGTGACGGGCGGTGCCGGTTTTCTTGGATCCCATTTGTGCGATGCACTGATCCGGCGCGGCGACGACGTCCTTTGCGTGGACAACTTCCACACCGGTACGCGCAGCAACATCGCTCCGCTGCTGGAACATCCGCGCTTCGAGCTGCTGCAGCACGACGTCACCCTGCCGCTGGACGTCGACGTCGACCGCATCTTCAATCTCGCCTGCCCGGCATCGCCGATCCATTACCAGCACGATCCGGTGCGGACGACGCGAACCTGCGTGCTCGGCGCCATGAACATGCTCGCGCTCGCCGAGCGCCGGCGCGCCCGCATCCTGCAGGCGTCGACCAGCGAAGTCTATGGCGATCCCGAGGTGCATCCGCAGCCCGAACACTATTGGGGGCGGGTCAATCCGATCGGCCTGCGCAGCTGCTACAACGAAGGCAAGCGCTGCGCGGAAACGCTGTTCTTCGACTACCGCCGGCAACACGGCCTCGACATCAAGGTCGTGCGCATCTTCAACACCTACGGGCCGCGCATGTATGTCGGCGACGGCCGCGTCGTCAGCAACTTCATCAATCAGGCCCTGCGCGGCGACGATGTCACCGTCTACGGCGACGGCAGCCAGACGCGCTCGTTCTGCTACGTCGACGACCTGATCGACGGAATGCTGGCCGCGATGGACTCTCCGGCCGACTTCACCGGCCCGGTCAACGTGGGCAACCCCGCCGAACTGAGCATGCGCGAGCTCGCCGAACGCGTGCTGCGGCTCAGCGGCAGCCGCGCGCGCATCGTCCATCAGCCGCTGCCGCCGGACGACCCGAAGGTGCGCCAGCCGGACATCGGCCTGGCGCGGCAGGCGCTGGGCTGGCAACCGCGGGTGTCGCTCGACGACGGATTGCGGCAGACGATCGCCTACTTTCGCGCGCTGCTGAATCCATGAAGCAGGAACCGGCAGGCGGCGCGCAACGCACGGCGATCATCGTCGCGGGCATGCATCGCAGCGGTACGTCGCTGACGACGCGCATCGCCAACCTTCTCGGCGCCGAACTCGCCGGCGAGCTGATTCCGGCCGACATCGGCAACGAGCGCGGCCACTGGGAGTCGCGCGCGGTCCAGGAGCTGCACAACCGGCTGCTCGCCGCGCTCGGTTCCGGCCTGTATTCGCCGGTGAACCTCCCGGCCGGCTGGTTCGACAGCGCGCAGGCGCGGCAATGGACAGACCGCATGGGCGAGCTCATCGCCGCAGAACATGCGACTGCGCCGCTGTTCGTGCTGAAGGACCCGCGCATCACGCTGTTCCTTCCGCTCTGGACGGAAGCGCTGCGCCAGTCGGCCATCGCGCCGCGGTTCCTGCTGCCGTTCCGGCATCCCCAGGCCGTCGCGACTTCGCTGGAAGTGCGCGAGCGCCGGCTCGCCAGCGGCGACGCGCTGCCGCACGCCCAGGGCATTGCCGTATGGCTTCGCTATGTCCTGGCGGCGGAAAAGTACACGCGCGGCCAGGTCCGCACGTTCGTCGCGTTCGACCGGGTGCTGGCCGATTGGCGCACAGAGTTCGCGCGCATGGGCCGGCAGCTCGGCATCGCCTGGCCGAACGGGTTGCAGGCCGCAGCCGAAGTGGACGGCTTCCTCGACGGCGGCGTCCACGAGCGTGGAAAGAACGATGCTGCGAGCGACCTTTCCGGCATGTACCGGGATGTCTACGCAAGCCTGACGCGCTTGCAGCAGGAGCCCGAGGCGGTTTTCCCGGCCTTCGATGCGGCGGCGCAGAGCCTTGCCGCAGCCGAGCGCATTTTCGGTGCGCATATCCTCGCCCGGGAGCAGGTGTTCGACGACCTGCGCCGCCGCGCCGATGCCGCGTCGCGACAGCATGACGCCGAACGCGCGGAACTGCATGCGCGATTCGCGGCCGAAATCGGCCTGCGCGATTCGCGCATCGCGGAAGCGGCCGTCCATGCCCGGCGCCTGGAACAAGCCCTGCAGCACGACCGCGACCGCGCGGCCGAAGCGCAGGCCGCGCAGGAAAGCCAGCGCGCCGATCTGCATGCCCGATTCAACGCCGAGATCGAGCGGCGCGATGCGCGCGTCGCGGAAGCGACCACCCACGCGGCGGGCCTGCAGGAAGCGCTCGCCGCGCTGGAGCGGGAACGGGATCGCGCGATCGAAGGCGCGGCGAACGCCGAAGCCGCGCGCACCGGCCTGCAGCGGCAACTCGCCGCCGAAATCGCCGCACGCGATGCGAATCTGGCCGCAGCGAACGCACACGCGGCACGCCTGCGGGAAACCGTCGAACTGCTGGAGCGCGAACACGGCAATGCCTCCGACTACGCCAGGTCGCTGGCGCTGGATCGCGACCGCGCCGTCGAATATGCCGTGTCGCTGAAGGAAAGCCTCGACGAGGCGGTCGGATACGCGCTGTCGCTCGAACAGGCGCGCGACGCGGCGACGCAACAGCAGCGAACCGCACTGCGGGCACGCAGTGGCGCGCCGGTATTTTTCACGATCGCCTCGCGCAACTATCTGGCCTACGCGACGACCCTGATGCAGTCGGTTGCCGAGCACTATCCCGATGCGCCGCGCTATCTGATACTCGCCGACCGCGCCGAGAACGACCCGGCCCTCATCGGTGCGCCGTTCACGACCGTGGCCGCCGCCGCGCTCGCGCTGCCGGATTTCGCTGCGTTCGCGTTCCGCTACACGATCATGGAGTTCAATACGGCGATCAAGCCGTATGCGTTCGCCTATCTGCGCCAGCGGCATCCCGACACGGGCATCGTCTACCTCGATCCCGATATTCTCGTGGTCGATCCGCTGGGCGAAGTCGAAGCGGCCTTCGCCGACGGCGCGCTCGCGGTGCTCACGCCGCACCTCGTCGACCCCGTCGACGACGACCGCCAGCCCGGCGAACGCGAAATCCTGGCGAGCGGCACCTACAACTGCGGCTTCGTCGCGATCGGCGCCCATGCCGAGGCCGACCGTCTGATTGCCTGGTGGGCGGACCGCCTCGAATTCGGCGCGTTCAACGATCCCGCAGCAGGCCTGTTCACCGACCAGAAATGGATCGACCTCGTGCCGGGCCTGTTTCCGGACGTCCGCATCCTGCGCGATACCGGCTACAACCTCGCGTACTGGAACCTGTCGCAGCGCCCGGTATCGCAGCACGGTCGGCACTGGTACGCGGCGAACCGGCGGTTGGCTTTCGTCCATTTCAGCGGTGTGGATCTGAACAGTCCGGAGCAGTTCTCCAGGCACCAGAATCGCCATACGCGTGCGACGATCGGAAAACTGCGCCCGCTGTATGCGGACTACCTCGACCGTCTGGCAGCGAACGGCCATGCCGGGCATCGCAAGAAACCCTATGCGTACGGCCGCTTCGCCGACGGCGAGCCGATCTGCGATCCGGTGCGCGCGGTCTATCGGCGCTATTTCGACAAGGGCACCGCGCAGCCGCAGCGCGATCCGTTCTCGATGGACCGGCAGCTGTACGACCTGCCGTGCGACGAACTGCCTGCGCGCATCGACGCGCCGGTAACGCGGCTGATGTATGCGACCTGGAAGATGCGCGCCGACCTGCAGCAGGCGTTCGACCTTACTCAGGCCGGCGGCCGGCGCGGATTCATCCGCTGGTTCGCCCGCGCCGCGCCGCAGGAGATGGGCATTCCGGAACGGCATCTTGCGCTGGCACGCCGCACCCTGGCGGCCTACGGCACGGACGATGCGCCCCATTCGCGCGCGGCCGCGGATTCCGCGCCGGGACCGATAGGCCGCGCCGCGTCCGCGTGCCTGGACCTCATCAACTGGAGCTGCCGTTTCCGGCCGGCGCTGCATTGCTATGCGCTGATCCCGCAAGACGCACGCCATCGCATCCGCCATAGTCTCGAACGCACCGCCGGACGGCCCGCGGCCATCGCGGCACCACCGGGCCCGACCGGCCTCAATCTCGTCGGCTATGCGCACGGCGAATTCGGCGTCGCCGAAGTGCTGCGCCGGTATGCGCATGCCTTGCACGGCGGCGCAGTGCCGTTCGTCGTGCGCAACTTCGACACCGGCGTCGCAAGCCGCCAGGGCGATCGCAGCATGCAGCGCTTCCTGTCGCCGGACTGCCGCCACGACGTGAACCTGTTCTGCATCAACGCAGACCAGATGCCGATCGCGCGCGAACAGCTCGGCGACGCGGTGTTCGGCGGGCGCTACAACATCGGCTGCTGGTTCTGGGAACTGGAAAAATTCCCCGAGCAATGGCACGGGGCGATCGACCTCGTCGACGAAATCTGGGTGACTTCGCCGTTCGTGCGCGACGCGATCGCCGCCTGCACCGACAAGCCCGTGCATATCGTGCCGATAGCGCTCGAGGTGAATCTGCCCAGCCATTATTCGCGCCGCGAGTTCGGACTGGCCGAAGGCGTGTTCCTGTGCCTTTTCAGCTTCGACTTCAACTCCTTCGTCGTGCGCAAGAACGCCGAAGGCGTGATCGCCGCGTTCCGCCGTGCCTTCGCCGACGGCCGCCGCGACGTGCGTCTGGTCATCAAGACGACCAATGGCGAGCGCTTCCCGGAGCTGCTGCGCCGGCTGATCGACAGCGCCGCCGACGACGACCGCATCGAGGTGCGCGACGGGTTCCTCGACCGCCGCGGCATGTGGGCCCTGCAGGCCTGCTGCGACTGCTATGTCTCGCTGCATCGCTCCGAAGGGCTGGGCCTCGGCATGGCCGAATGCATGCTGCTCGGCAAGCCGGTCGTCGCGACGGGCTATTCCGGCAATCTCGCGTTCATGGACGCGGACAACAGCTGTCTCGTGGACTATTCGCTGATCCCGGTGGAGGAGGGCGAATATCCCGCCTGGCAGGGCCAGCACTGGGCCGAACCGGACGTCGCCCAGGCAGCAGCCTATCTGAGCCGGCTCGCCGACGACCCGGTCTATGCGCGGCAGATCGGCGAAACCGCGAAAGCCAGCGTGAGCCAGCGCCTGTCGGCCGCGGCGAGTCTCGCGGCGGTGACGGCGCGACTCGCGGACATCCGCGCGCAACGCGACGGCTGATCGGACCACGCCGTTTCCGCCGCCCGCGGCGAGCGCTCGCGCCGGCAGAGCGGCGGCCTTACCGGACTGCGGCGGACCGAGGAGCCGCGTGCCCGACCGGGCGGATGCGGACGTCGCGCAGATACGACCAGTCGCAGTCGCCGTTGTTCGCCGGACCCGGCGCCATCTCCAGGCGCAGCAGGCCGTCCGGACCTGCTACGACAGGACCCAGCTCGAAGCGGTGCGCCGGACGCAGCGCCGCGTCGGCGAACGGATCGTAGCGATAGGCGAGCGTCACTCCGTCGCCGCCAGCGACCTTGACTTCCACCCCGTCGCCGTTGCGACAGCCCGGGTCGGTGAACGCATTGAGGACGATTCCGACCTCGCCGGAAACGACGTAGCGGCCGGCGCCGGGCCCGAACGTCAGCTGCGCTGGGCTCGGCATGAACAGCACGCGCTGCGCCTGCGCGTCCACCGTGCGCAGGCCGGCCGGCCACGCTTGCGGCAAATGCGAGAACCCGGGAAACAGCGCGTCGCGCATCGTCGGCGGCAGTTCGCCCGGCGAGCGGCGCGGTTGCTGCGTCACCTGCCAGCGGATCTCGCCGGCGAACAGCGCGCGCTGCGCATCGTCCTGCGGCACCAGGCGGAAACGCCGGACGACAGGCAGGCCGGCGCCGACGAACAGGCGGACGTAGTCATCGAGCGACTGCACCGCCGGCGACACGAGGAATCCGCCGGCCGCCGCGCCACGTACGAGCCGGAAGCGCCGGATCGTGCCGTCGGCAAGTTCGAGTTCGATGAGCTGCCCCGGTTCGCGCAACAGGGTCGCCATCAGCTTGCCGGCTGCGGAGAGTTTGCTGCGCACGGCCAGGACCGTCACGCTTTCCGGTGCCGTCGGCAGATCCGTCCATTCGCCCCAGGTCGTCTGCTGCCAGCCCGAATCCGCCGGTTGCTGCGGCGCAACGGACTCGGCGTTCTTCTCCAGCAGCAGATAGGATTTCTCCACGAGTACCGGATGGTAATTCGCGTACAAGGTCATGAACGCGAGCGCGTTCTCGCTCGTGGGCAGGTTGCCGTCGATCGGCGAATACGCCAGCAGCACGAAATCCGTGCGGTCCGGGCCGCTGTACGCGTCCGCGTTCAGACGCTGCAGGCGCGGCGTGTAGGCGCCGTAGCCCTGAAACACCGGCGACGGCCGGTAGGCAAAGCCGTTGATGATGACCACGCCCTGCTGCGTGCCGGCAAGATCCACCGTGCGCCTGCCGACGATGGCGCGTGTCTGCGGCAGGTCGAGGCGGACGCGCTCCCGGTCCAGCGCGGCATTCAGGGCGGGCCGATAGGTCAGCGGATGCAGAAGCACGACCGCGTTGTGGGCGAGGGTGCCGAAGCTCGCCACGACCATGTCGCCGCGCCGGTGCGTCGCGCCGGGATTGACGGTCCGATCGGCCACCGGTACGGCGGCCAGTGCCAGGATCAGGCTCGCCGCGCGCAGCCATCGCGTCGGCGCCGGCGTCATCATCGGCAACAGCGGCAGCGCGAGCCAGACCGTTACGGCGAAGATCGCGACATGCGTGTCGGCGCGCGTGAACCCCGCGCGCCAGGCGATGAAAATCGCCAGACCCCAGAGCGCGATGCAGGCCAGCCGGGCGAAGTCCCGGCGGGCACGCCAGGCCGCCCACAGCCCGATGGCGCCGCTGCCGCCCAGCACGGCCAATCCGTAGAGGTCGTAGCGCAGCGGCGGAAAACTGCCCATCGCAGCGGTGTAGCCGCGGGAGATCTCGAGCACCGTGGCGACGAACGGAAGCAGATCGCCGAAGCGCTGGCCGCTCGCGTTCCACAGCGCGAGAGAGCAGACCGGAACGAGCAACAGCCAGACGATCGCGTGGCGGCGCAGCCCCAGGCGCAGCAGCATGATGCTGCCGGCGAACCACCAGGCCACGATCAGCAGCAGGGTGCTCATCTTGATCAGCAGGATCGTGGCCGCGTACAGCGCCGCGACGACGAGCAGCAGCCCGAGCGCGCGCCGGCGCCCGGCCGCGGCATGCGCATGCATGCCGGCGATCGCAAACACCGGCGTGGCCAGCCACACCGGATCGGCGGCGAGCAGCGGCGCGGCGCACAGGACGGCCGTCGCGAGAACGACGCGTTCGGGCCAGCGCTGCGCAAACCAGGCGTTCGCGAACAGGAAGGCCGCTGCGCCGGCGAGCGCGATCTGCATCGCGACGAAAATCCCGTAACGGTCCGGGTCGCAGGCGTTCAGCGGATAGAGGTAGCCGAGCGGGCCGTAGGTGAACGCAATGTCGCTGCCCCAGCGCAGACCGTGCAGGCTCGCCCAGCGCAGCACCATGGTCCAGGACGGATCGAGCTCGTCGCCGGCCACCGAGCCGCCGAAGCGCACGCTCGCGACCAGGAACAGCAGGCCGGCGAGCGCTGCCGCCGCAAGGTCGAGGACCGAGACGGTGCGGGCGCGCGTCTGCGGAGCGTCGGTGCTCATGCCGCCGGCCTCGTGCCAACGCCGCAGCGCGGCGTCCAGTCGCAGACCTCGGCAGCAAGACCTCGCGCAACGTCGGGCGCCGCGTCGTCGCATGGAGCAAGAGCTTCACGCCGTCGCCGAGCAGCGCAAGGGCTCGCTGCGGAATCTTTCGGCTCAGGCTGACGGCGGATGACAGGCAAATTCGTGCGGACGCGGGCGGGGAAGGGCGAAAGACACGGGGCCACAAGCCGGTGGCAGCGGGCCGATCTTAAAGGATCGACGCAAATGCGGCTCGCAGAGTGCGGGTCCGGGCCGCAGGGTCGGGCGTCGGACAGAAAATGCCGATGCGCGCACCGCAGACACCTGTGCCGGCGCACGAACCCGCGCCGACGACCACGGCCGCGCAAGTCCTTACCCGTCCTGCGCGAAAGTGCTAGCGTGCGCCCCATTTCCCGGACCACCGAAGGCGTCGAGTTCCATGCCCGCATGCCGGCTCCCGAAACGTGCGACGTCCGCGACGACGATGACCGTGACGGTCTGGAATCCGAACAGTTTTTTCGATCGGCGGCAACGCATCCGCCGATACCTATCCGGCAGCCTTCCGGATCGGGTCGGTGCCCATATCGGCCATGCCGGCAGCGCGGTGTTCTCCGCCAGCGGCTGGGCGCCGGGCAACGTGACGCTCGGCGCAG
The DNA here is from genome assembly GCA_001725155.1 of Lysobacteraceae bacterium SCN 69-320. Classification (GTDB taxonomy): domain Bacteria; phylum Pseudomonadota; class Gammaproteobacteria; order Xanthomonadales; family Rhodanobacteraceae; genus Tahibacter. Next base: position 195,885 of record MEFP01000012.1, read on the forward strand.
GCACTTCGTGCAGCGTCCCGGCGGCTGATGCACGCGACGACGACCTGCCAGATCACCAACACGACATCGCCGGTCACCGGCGTTCCACCCGGCGCTCCCTCGGCCGCTCCGAGCGTGCGCGCGCCGGGCATTCCGGCCGTCACGCCCGCGCTGACGGAAGGGGCACTCCTGCCGCTCGCGCTGACGATCGCCGCCTTCGCGATGATCCGGATCAAGTGCGTGATCCGAACGTTGCCGGACGACCTCCGACGTTACTGACCGCCGCTCCCGCCGCCGCACCGCGCAGGTCCGTGCAATCGGCGCTGCCGCAGGGCTGCGCCTGGCTCCGGCCCGCGAACCGCTCAAGCCATTGAACACAGGAGAGTGGACATGCAGCGCTACCTGATCTCGTTCGACGACGGCACGATGGTGATTCCCGAAGAAGATCTCCCCGCCGTGAGCGAGGCGGCGCGTGCCGTCGTGCGCGAAGCCAAGGCCGCCGGCGTCTGGATCTTCGGCGGCGGCCTCCTGACCCAGCAGGCGAGCATCGTCGCCCGCGACGGCTCCGTCTCCGATGGCCCTTGCCCGGAGACCAAGGCGGTCATCGGCGGCTTCTCCATCCTCGAAGTGCCGTCCAGACAGGAAGCCCTGGCCTGGGCGGCAAAGCTCGCCCAGGCCTGCCGCTGCGCGCAGGAAGTGCGCGAGATCATGTACGACCCGGAGTCCTGATCGCGTTCTGTCGCAAGCGCCAGGACGATCCCGGCCGGCATGCGGCCGCAACGCGGGTCGATCGCAGGCATTCCGGCCCGGCCGGCGCCGGAAAGGCTTGCCCGCAAGGCGATACGCAGGAGTCGTCATGGCATGCCGCACGAGGAGAAATCCGGATCAGTGAGAGATCGCCCCCAGGAACAGCAGCAGTAGTTGCGGCGAGCAGGCGATCACAGGAATCGGCTCGCCGTTCACTCCCGGATACCGACGCGATCGACAACCTCATGAACCCGGTTCCTCCGCAATTCCTGCGCAGCCCGTTCTCCGGTTCCTGCTGTGCTTTACGCGACCGCGAATCTACCTACTGACGTTCGCGCTCCAGATCTACCTCGTCGCGAACTCGCGCTTCGTCGCATTCGGCGTCTTGACCTTGTTCGACATCGTCCACAAAACGTTCTGGAGAACGGTCGAGAACCTGCGGTCGACCTGGCGCTTCAAAATCACGGAATACGATCAGAAGCTCATGGATTCGCGGGCCGCAGCGTACCTGCGCAGATTGAACGACGGCGAGCCGTCCGAGCGCGATCGTCCGGTATTTCTGTTCTTGCGTTCCTTCGCCATGGACAAGCTCGTCGAGTTCGATCCGGCGGACAGCCGCCGCCGGCCGCCGATAGATCCATTTCATGACGATCCCAAGGCTCGGCGTCTGCGCAAGGTCGCGCTTGAAACGGCGCTGGCGCGCGATCTCAATGAACGCGGAACGACGATCGCACTGCAGAATGCCGACGAGACGTATTCCCTCAGAAGTGATGCGTTCTCCGGCGACAGGGGCGACGGGAACACGCTTTTTCATCTGGGGCCAGGAGAGGTCCGCCTCGCCCCCGACCGCTGGTTCGAGCAATTCGCGCGTGTCGCAGACCACTGCGACCTGATCGTGTCCATCCCCATCGTCTGCTGCACGGGGCCCGTCCAACAGAACGGAACCCTTCGCGAGCTGCACTATCTCGTCGGGAAAAACCTGATCCGCAAGTGCATTTTCGTGATGCCGCCGGAGCAGTATTTTTCAGGCTATTCAGTGTTCCGGCGCTTCGACGGACTGGGAAGATCATCGGAAAGTGTTCGCGTCGACAAGCACATCTCCGAGCTGTGGAACGATTCCCTGCCGCACCTGCAGGCAATCGGCCTCAAGCTGCCGAAGCACTGTGTGAAGGAGAGCGAAGTTGGGCTCGTCGCGGACGGACTCGGCCAGGCAGTGCGTTTCGGGATGGACGAATTCAGAGGGGGCCTGATACTCACGGCGCTGAGAACTCTGCATGGCACGGACAGGCTGCTGAAACACGCATCGCCATACCCGTGATGGATTCAGCGAGAGGCTGTCCGGCAGCCCCCTCGCTCATGCACCGGCGACGGACTACAGCGCGATGAGCCCCAGCGCCAGGGCGCGCGCGCAGGTCGCGCTGCGCCCGCGCGTGCCGAGCTTGCGCGCGGCATTGGCGAGATGGAAGTTCACGGTGCGTTCGCTGGTGCCCAGGATCACGGAAATCTCCCAGGACGTCTTGCCGATCGCGGCCCAGTGCAGCACCTCGCGTTCGCGAGGACTGAGGACGGGACGCCCCCCGTTGTCGCCGGCCAGGCGCGACAAGGTCGCCTGCAGGCACGATGCGAAGTACAGGGCCGGCGCGATCGACGGCGCCAGGTCACGCAAGGTGCAGCGCTGCCGGGTCGCGAACGTCATGATGGCCCACAGCGTATCCGGCGCGGCCAGCGGAATCGTGAGTCCGCCGGTCATGCCGGCGTCGCTGGCCTGACGCAGCAGCGGTCTGGCGACCTGGCGCAGATCCGCGTGCGTGTAACCGATGCCGCCCGACACCACCCATGAGGTCACGGGCAAGCCGGCACGCACATGGCGCACGCGCGGGTCCTCGCGTTCCTTTCCCTCGACGCTGGCGTCTCCGTCACGCAGCGCGCCGTTGCGCTGCACCCAGTCCGCCGGGAAGTTGCCGAACAGTCGCGTATCGGGCGTCGCAGCCGACGGCGGCACGACGAGCCGGGCCGAGTAGCCGTAGTAGGCATAGCCCCAATGCTGCGCAAAGCGCGTCGCAATCCGGCTCAGGTCCGCCTGCGTTCTCGCGCGCAGGATGGCATCGGCGTAGTCCCATTCCTTGAGTGGCATCGGCGGGGTGACGGATTCATGGCTGCACTGTCAATTAGTGCAATCGTGCCCCAATGCTGACCGGGTGTTTCGTTACCGTGTGCGCAGTCCGGCAGGCTCGAGCCGCGCGACCCGAGCCTGCCGGGCACGTCAGTGGATGGTGCAGCGCAAATTGTGCGCGACCGCGGTGATCGCCGGACGCGTGGCGCCGGGGCAGGTGACGGTGGCCAGGGAATCGGCCGAGCAGCCGCGCCCCTGCGGCGCGTACGCCGACGCGACGGCCAGCGTATTGCCGTAGGTGATCGTTTCCTGCTGGCCCACGACGATGCCGTCGGCGTCGTATACGGTCACGTACACGCGATTCTTCGTCGCGATGGTCGGGCTCGAATTGTTCGCCGCGATTCCGCTCGCGCCGTACGGGCCGCCGCCGACGCCGCCGCCCGCCAGCGCGCGTGCCTCGAACGGGCCGCTCGCCCCCGGATGGACGCCCGTGCAGTCGCCGTAGACGTCCTGGTTGAGCGGAACCGGCGAGCTCAGCAGGCTGGTGAGCTCCTCGATCGGGCCGGAAGCACTGGCGACACCGTCTTTCGTGGGCATCCGGCGCAATTCGCGCAGCTTCTTCAGCAGCGCCTGATGGCCGGCCGGGCCGACGGCGACGTAAGACTCCGTCGTGCCGATGCTCTGCGCATACAGGCCGTCGGCGATCGGCGTCATGCCGTCATCGACGACGAGCCGGTCGGTATAGCTCGACGCCGGTTCCTGCGCGCTGGCAGCGCCGCAGGCGAGAACGCACACGAGACCGGCCGCGCAGGCGGCGTGAAGAGACGAGCGGATCATGGAAACCTCGGGTTCAGGGACGCGCCGGAGCGGCGCGGCACTCGTTATAGGCAGCCCGGGCCTGCCCTGGTCGCTCCCCCTGTCGGTTCTGACAGGGTGCAGCCTGACGCTCCGGCGCCGGCCTGGGCCGGCGCCGGTTGCGGATCATTCAAACCCGTTGCCGAAGATGCCTACCGTGTCCGGTCCGTCGGTGGCCGTGTTGTTGGCCGTCTGCGGGTCGCCGAAGGCGCCGGAGAGTTCCACGGTTGCCGTCGCCGTGACCGGCTGTTCCGGTGTCGGCGGTACCGTCGCGCTGACCAGGAAGTTCACCCGTGACCCACCGGGCAGGGCCACTGTGCCGTCGAGGTTGCCGTTGCCCGACGCGCCGGGGCAGGTCGCGCCGCCCTGTGGGCTGCAGACCCAGCCGATACCGGTCAGATGGGCCGGCAAGGCCAGGCGCACGCGCGCGCCGGTCACCGCGGTACTCGTGCCGTTGTCCACTTCGACCAGCCAGCCGACGGTACTGCCGCCGTTGATGTAGCGCGTCCCGTTGCTGTTGCTGATGGCGAGGTCGGCGAGGATGCGCGGCGTCACCTCGAGACTGTTGGATACGCTGCCCGCGCCGACCTTGTTGTTCGCCACGACACTGCAGGCGTACGCCGTGCCGGCGGTGAGGCCGGTGACGGTGAGCGGCGAGGCGGTGCCGTTTGCCGTATGCGTGCCGGGCGTGCAGCTCGCGGCATAACCGGTGATCGCGCTGCCGCCGTTGTCGCCGGGAGCGGCGAACGTGAGCACGGCGCCGTTGCCGTTCGGCGTGCCGACGGCGCTCGCGAGCTGCGGCGCGCCGGGCACGGCGGCCGGCGTCACAGGGGACGATGCCGAGGACGCCGCGCCCATGCCGACGTCGTTGGCCGCCTTCACGGTGCAGGTCACCGGCGTACCGTTCGGGAGGCCGGTCACGGCGATCGGCGACGCGGTGCCGGTCTGGCTCATGCTGCCGCAGGTCGCCGTATAGCCCGTGACAGCGCTGCCGCCGTTGTTCACCGGCGCGACGAAGGCGACGCTGACCTGCGCGTTGCCGCGCGTGGCGACCACACCCGTCGGCGCGTCGGGCACGGTGGCCGGCGTCACCGTATTGGAACTGGCCGAGGCAGGGCCTTCGCCGACATCGTTGGCTGCCTTCACGGTGCAGCTCACCGGCGTGCCATTGGGCAGACCGCTCACGACGACCGGCGACGCGGGACCGCTGTGGGTCGCGCTGCCGCAGGTCGCGCTGTAGCCGGTGATGGCGGCGCCGCCGTTGTTCGCCGGCGCGACGAAAGCGACGCTGACCTGCGCGTTGCCGCGCGTGGCGACGATGCCGGTCGGCGCGTCGGGCAGCGTGGCCGGCGTCACGCTGGCCGACGGTGCCGACGGCGCGCTGTTGCCGCGCGCGTTGGCGGCGGTGACGGTGCAGGTCACCGGCGTACCGTTGGCAAGTCCGGCGACCACGAGCGGCGAACCCGGACCGTTCTGGCTGTGGCCGCCGCAGGTGGCGGTATAGCCGGTAATGGCGCTGCCGCCGTTGCCGGCCGGCGCAGCGAAGGCCACGCTGACCTGGCCGTTGCCGCGCGTGGCGACCACGCCGGTGGGCGGATCGGGCACCGTGGACGGCGTGACGGGCCCGGCCGCTGCGAGCTGGCTTTGTCCGACGTCGTTCACGGCGGCGACGCTGCAGTAATAGGCGGTGCCGTTCGCCAGGCCGGCCACCACGATCGGCGAGGTCGTGCCGCTCGCGCTGAAGGTGAGGCAGCGCGCGGTATAGCCGATGATGGCCGAACCGCCGTCGCTGGTCGGCGCATCGAACGCGACGCTGATCGACGCATTGCCCGGCGTCAGCGCGAGATTGCGCGGCTGGCCGGGACGCGCCGCGGGCGTGACGCTCGCGGACGTCGCCGACCACGGGCCGTAGCCGACCGCATTGTGTGCGCGCACGCGGCAGGTCACCGCCACACCGTTGGCGAGGCCGCCGACGGTGATCGACGTCGTCGTGTCGGTTGCCGTCTTGCTGCCGCATTCGGCCGTATAGCTGTCGATCGGGCTGGTGCCCGGATCGCCCGGCGGCAGAAAGTCGACGGTGACCTGGCCGCCGCCCCGCACCACGCTGCTGATGAACGGTTCGGTCGGCGCCGCGGGCGCGATCACCGCATGGTTCGTCGAGGTCGCGTTGGAGGCTGCGTAGGTGCCGCTGCCGCCGTAGCTCGCGGTGAGCTGTTGGGTGCCGGCCGTCGGCGAGGTCAGCGCGCAACTGCCGCTGGCACTGTTGCCGCTGCCGGCGAGCGTCGCGTTGCAGATGACCGAGCCGTCGCCGATCGTGACGGTGCCGGTGATGTCGGCGCTGCCGCTGGCGCGCGTGACGCTCGCCGTCACGGTATACGGCTGGCCCGGCTGCGAAGGATCCGGCGTGTGCGACGTGATCGCGGTCGACGTCGCGATCAGCGGCACGCTCGGGACGGCCGAGCGGAACACGTCGGAATAGTTCAGCACGTCGCCGGGCACGAGATTGTTCGCCGTGCTGCTGAAGACCATGCGGCCGTCGTTGGCCACCGCATGCGGCCCGGCCGCGACCGGCGCATTCGACGGCGCTCCGGTGGGGGCGACGGAAACGAGGTGCAGATAGCCGGTCTGCAGGTTCTTCACGTAGGCCAGCGCCTTGCCCGCGGCGACGCCGTCGGCGAGGCCGGCCTGCGCGCAGACGAAGCCGGCCCACTGGGCGTTGCCGCTGATCGCCGCGTTCGTGCAGTCGCCGCCGCTGCCCGGCTGGCCCGTCGTGCTCGTGTTGAGGCGGGTGACGGTGCCGGTGGTCAGGTCCTTCAGGAACACGTCGATGCGGCCGTTGTCGTCGCCGGCCACGAGGTTGTTCGCGGCCGAGAGGAAGGTGACGTAGCGTCCGTCGCTGCTGATCGACGGCTCGCTGCTGGCGCCGTTGCCCTGCGTGCCGTCGGCCGCGCTGCTGGCGCGCACGAGGCTGCCGTCGCCGAGCTGCTTGACGTAGATGTCGGCCACGCCGTTCGTGTCGTCGGGCGCGAAGTTGGTCGCGAGGCTGGCGAAGGCCACGCGCGTGCCGTCGTCGCTGATCATCGACTGCGTGCTGTCGCCGTTGCCCGGCACGCCGGCGGCCGTGGTGCTGACCATCGTCGTCGCGTTGGTGCTGCGGTTCTTCAGGAACACGTCCTCGAAGCCGTTCGTGTCGCCGGCCGTCAAGGTCGTGTCGGTGGCGCGGAACACGACCAGGGTGCCGTTGCTGTTGAGCGTCACCGGACCGAGCACGGTGCCGGCGGTTACCTGTGCGCCGCTCGAGTCGGTGCTGGCGCGGAAGAACAGGAAGTTCACCGGATCGGTCATGACGACATCGGGCTTGCCGTTCGAATCGGACGCCGGGAAGAACTCCTGCGCCGTGCGCAGCGCCACCCAGGTGTTGTCGGCGCTGATGAACGGCGAGTCGGCATTCTGGCCCAGCGAGGCCGTACCGTAGGGCAGCGCGAACGTCGTGACGCCGTTGTTGAACAGGAATGCGTCGGGCACGCCGTTGGAATCGTTGTTCGTGTTGGTAAAGGCGTTCGACACATACAGCACACGGCCGCCGTCGCGCGAGCTCACCGGCGCCGTGCTGTCGCCGTTGGAGCGCACGCCGTCGTCCAGTGCAGCGCGCTGCGCCAGGTAGTAGTCGCGATCGTAGACGAACATGTCCTGCAGGCCGTTCCAGTCGAACAGCGTGATGTTCGCATTCGACGAATGGCCGCTCACGAACCGGCCGTCGTCGCTGATCGACGGCGCGTAGACGCCGCCCGAGAGCAGGAACGGACCGCCGCTGGAGCGGTCGAGGCGGGTGAGTTCGCCGGTGGTCAGATCCCTCTTGTACAGGCGCATCACCGGGCCGGTCTCCGCCGTGTAGACGCTGAGCTGGAACGCGAGATAGCGTCCGTCCGGCGTGAGGGCCGGCGCGTTGCCGACCCCGCCGATCAGCGTATTGCCCGTGGCCTGCGCGCGCTGCACCGCGCCGGACTGCAGGTCCTTGATGTAGACGTCGGGGTTGGCCGGGTTCACGGGCTGGGCGAGGTCGTGCGAGTACGACGTGAAGGCGACGTAGCGGCCGTCGGCGCTCACGACGGGTTTCTCGCTGCTGCTGTTCGCCCGTACGCCGGCGGCGGTGGCGCTGACGAGGCGGATCTGCCGCGTCGTGCGGTCCTTGATGTAGACGTCCAGCCCGATGTCGGTGTCTTCCGGCACGAAGTTCGAGGCCTGCGAGGCGAACACGACGTAGCGGCCGTTCGCGCTGATGTAGGGCTGGTGATTGCGGAAATTGGAGATCGTCTCGTCGCTGGCGGTGCTGACGAGATCGAGTTCGCCGGTGCGCATGTCCTTCACGTAGACGTCGTTGTGGATGTTGTTGTCGCGCGGCAGCAGGCGCTCGAAGGTCAGGAAGGCCACGTAGCGTCCGTCCGCCGAGATCGACGTGGGCATGCCTTCGAACTCGTTGTCGAGCACCGACTGCGAGCCGTCGGCGTGCATCGAGACGCGCACCGTGCTGTCGGTGACGAGGTCCTTCACGAACACGTCGCGCACGCCGTTGGTGTCGTTCGGCACGAGGTTGGTCGCGAGCGAGCTGAACACCACGTAGCGGCCGTTGCCGCTCATCGCGAAGTCGCCGGATTCTCCGTTCGCCTGCTCGCCGGTGCTGGAGGTGTTGACGCGCCGGATCAGCGAGGTCTTGGAATCACGCACGAAGATATCGGCCAGGCCGTTGGTGTCGCCGGGCACGAAGTTCGTCGCCTCGGACTTGAACAGGAGATAGCGTCCGTTCGCACTGAGCGACTGGCGGTTGCCTTCGGAGGCGCCGTTCGCGTCGGGATAGTTGCGCACGCCGCCGCTGACCAGGGTGATCGGCGGCGCGACCACCTGCACGGCGAACGGCGCGCTGTCGCGCGCGGGATAGGTGCTGTTGCCCGGCCATCGTGCGACGAGATTGTGCAGGCCCGGCGTCGTGCTGCTCCACAGGCAGCCGCCGCTGGCGGCCTGGTAGATGCGGCAGAAATCGGTGCCGTCGGTGACGTCGACGTAGCCGCCGGGCACCGTCTCGAGGTAGCGCGAGATTTCGAAATCCACCATGACCCAGGTCCCCTGGCCGGTACGCACCACGTTCGGCGACACGCGCGCAATGCGCAGCTGCGTCACGTCGAGCGCGGTCGTGGCGGTGCTCGCTGCCCAGGGGCCCTGCGTCGCGAAGCTCGCGGTGAGCGTGTGCATGCCGGCATCGGTCGGCACCAGCGCGCACTGGCCGATTTCGCCGGGCGTGCCCTCCAGCACGATCGTGCAGTGCGAGGTGAAGAGATCGCCCGGCGGGCCGTCGTGGATCTCCACCGCGCCCCTGGGCTGGCCGCCCTGCGCGGGCGTCTCGTCGACCTTGACCTTGACGGTGACCGGCGCGAACGGCGCCGCACTGGACGGGATCACGTCGACGATGCTGGCCGTGGTGGGGCGGGACGCGATGACGTTCTGCGCCAACGAAGCACTCGCCGGCGAGGCGGCGCCGTCACCGGCGTAGCAGAGCCTGAGCGTGCGCTGTCCCGGCGTGTTGAATGTGATGCTGCACTGGTTGCCCGGCAGCGCGATGCTGCACTGGTGCGCGGGATCCGAAGGCGGCGAGGCGCAGTCGGGCGCGTCCTTCACGACCACGCTGCCGCCGAAGGTCATCGGCGGCGCGCCGAACGCAGGGCCCAGGGTCCAGCGGACGGTGAGCGGCGCACCCACGGCGACCGGGTCGCTGTCGGAGGTGATCGCGCTGAACTGGACCAGGCCGGAAACGGCGTGAGCCTCGGTGTCGCTGCTGGCGTCGAAGCCGCCGTAGCCGAGGTATTCCGCCGTGACGGTCTTGTGACCGCCGGCATTCGGCGCGATCTGGCATTCGGCGGTCTCGTTCGCGCTGCCGGCCAGCGTGATCGTGCAATAGGCCGTGTTGGGGTCCTCGCGCGGGCCGTCGCGCACTTCGACGACGCCGAGCGGATTGGCCGCGATGGGATTGCCCGCGGCCTTGGCGACATTCACGCGCACGGTGAACGGCTGCGTGAGGCTGCTCGCGTCGGGCAGATCCGACACGATCGTCGTGACCGTGTTCGCGCGCGGCGTCATGTACCAGTTCACTGACGGGTTGAAGCGCATCTGCGAACCGAAGACCGTCCAGTTGTTCGGCTGCAGACGCACGGTGGCGAGGCTGGTCGAGGCGAAGGCCGTCGTAGTGTCGAAACGCACCGGGATCTGGCAGGTCTCGCCGACCGGATTGGTATAGCGGCCGATGTAGACGAGCCGGGTGCGGTAGTCGTCCGCCGTGCCGACGATGCCGTCCATGCCGGCGCGGGCGAGGCGCAGCATGGCGATGTCGTCGTGCTGAAGATGGCGCTGCGCCTCGCCGGGCCGGGCGCCCTGCACGGCGGCGGCCTCGGCGTCGGGGAAGCCGAGCGCGGCGAGTACGTTGCGGGTGCCGTTCGCGGCGAACGCATGGCCGGCCGGCAAGGCGGCCAGCGCGCGGATCATCGTGGTCTGGTCGATCACGTCCGGCAGCAGGCCCGGGTTGTTCGCATTGCGTGCGTACCAGTGCAGGTTGACGTCGTCGCCGCGCACGTCGTCGGCGGAACCGTGGACGCCGTCGGCGCCGGCCGCCTGGTTGAAGACGCCGTTCGGCCCGCGCGTACTTCGGGTGCCGTAATAGGCATCGCCGCTCAGGCCCGATTCGTCGGCGTGGTTGGGATGCGCCAGACCGTGAGCGTGCAGCATCTCGTGCAGCAGCGCGCTTTCGAAATCGTATTGGCCGGCCGGCACGTCGGCGTCGGCGCCGCTCGCATACGTGTTGCGCGCGAGCGAGCGGAACGTGTTGATCGTCTCGATCACGTTGCGCACCGCGGGTTCGGCCGCGATCGCGAGGGCCGCGTCGCCGCCGAGGTCGACGCAGACGCGTATCGCTTCCTGCTCGCTGCCGTAGCCACTGAAGCTGCGCGCGTGGGTGAGGGCGTCGGGCTCGGTGTCGCTGCCGCTGACATAGGCGCCGGCCCGGGCATCGGCGCAGAACAGAGGGATCGACAGGGTCAGCAGGGCGGGCAGCAGCAGGCGCTTCACGGCGTGCCTCCTTCGATGCGCACCGCGCCGCTGCGCGCGGCCAGCGATTCGATCGCCTGCACCGCCTCGGCCATCTGTTTCAGTGTCGCGTTTTCATGGCGCGCCGCCGCGGCGGGCAATCCCGCCCAGCCCGCGCTTGCCGCCTTGCCCGCGCTGACCCAGCGCAGCTCGTAGTAGTCGGCGTCGGGTTCGCTGTGCAGCGCCGAACCGGTTTCGACCGTCTTCTTGTCGGCGGCGGCGAGCTCGCTGCGCAGGCGCTTCGCGTCGAAGCTGCGCAGGGCGGGGCGGTCGACGCGGCTGCGCAGCGTGTCGAGCGCGGACTTGTCGAGATCGAGGCGATACTCGCCGGCGTCGCGCCGATAGGCGGGACGATGCACCTGCGTGCAGCCGTCGTCGTAGACGCGGATGACCGTGGTACGGTCGATGTCCGGTGCGATGCCGGCAGCGACGATGCGCAGCTGAATCGCCGGCATGTCGCCGCCACACGGGGACGCGGCTGCGGCGAGACCGGCGCCGCCCGAAAGGAATACCAGCAGCGCGCACGGCAACACGCGGGCCGGCGCACACCGGCGTAGCACGATGGACATAAGACTCCCCGACACGGCTGATGGGCCGGGCCTGCGCCCGTCCCGGCATCAAACGGTTGTGCCGAACTTCGGCATGAACTCAGCAGGGCTGCTTACCGTTTTTCCGGGGGGCGAACTGTCACGCCCCGGAAAATAAATTTCGGGAGCGGCGAAATCTGCCGGGGAGCAGTCCATCCCTGGCGCTCCGGCCGGCAACGCTTCATCGGGCGGGGCGAGGAATCAGCCACCGGCCGGCGCGCGGATGCCGGCTGGGCGAGCCCGGTATCCGGCTTGTCGTCGAGGCGAGAGCCGGGCAGGGCGGCGAGGCCAGGCGCTCGCGGACGGCGGCGACGGCCCGGTGCCGGGCGGCGAGCGCGACCCGGCGGTGGTCAGGGACGCCCCGGCCGGGCCGGACAGACGAAGCCGGGCAGTCCCGCGCCGGGGGCCCGCCCGATCGCCGCTCCGGGGCGTCGCGCGAACAGAAGGTCGATCAGGTCGCCGGCAGTCCACTGCCAGCCGGCACGGTTGCCGCGCGACGGTGCGTCGACCGGAATCGCCGCCCAGGCAACACCGACAGGCCATCGCACCCGTCTTGGCGCGCGCGCCGCGCCACGTAAGAATCCCCACTCCGCGCCAACGCGGCCCACGAAGGAAACACCGATGCACCACGCCCTGATCCGTTCCACCGCCGGCGTCCTGCTGGGCATTCTTGCGCTGGCCGGCACCGCCGTCGGCGACTCCGCGAAGTCCCGCCTCGAGCAGCTCATGGGGCCGAAATTCCGCGAGGCGGGACTGGACCGGGCGACACCCCAGGAGATCGCAGTCCTCGAGAAATTCATGATCGAACACGCCGGCGAACTGCGCGCGCTGACGCCGGCCTCCGATGCCGCATCGGCGTCCGCAGTCGCCGGCGCGGAACCCGCGCGCGAACGACGCGCCGAAAAGAAAGCGGCATCGACCGGCGAACGGGTATCGAGCCGCATCGCCGGCGAGTTCAAGGGCTGGCGCCCCGGTACGACGCTGACGCTGGAGAACGGGCAGCAATGGCGCGTCAGCGACGACAGCTCACTGACGGTCCCGCGCGGCCTCGACCATCCCAACGCGACGATCGAGTCGGGAATGTTCGGCAGCTGGTGGCTGCGGGTCGAGGGGTACAACACGACGGCGCGCGTGAAGCCGGCGAATTGAGCAGACCAGTACCAAGAAATCCGGGCGGCCAACACCGCGACGCCGCCACTACATGCGCGAAATCTTCCTAATGAACGGTGATGCGCGGCGGCTCGGACCCGGCGCGAACGGCGACTTGCTGGTATTCACGCGCACGGCCGGCACGCCGGTCGCCAAGGACGGCAGCGACACCATCCGCGACGCGTTCATCGCCGAACGCCTGACCGACGACCGCTGTTCGCCGGCGGCTTCCCGGCACCGTGAACCCGCGCCGGCGCAGGGCCAAGCTGCCCGGTGGCAGCGCTCGACGGTCACTGCGGAGATCGGCCGGAAGCGCAAGCGGCGATCACGCGTCCGCACGGCCGCCGACCAGGATATCGACGGCGTGCTCGGCGCCGTCGTCGACGAGGCGCAGTAGCGTGCCGCCTGCGATGAAGGTCTTCTCCGGCGCCACCACCACGGTGATGCGATACACGCTGCCGCCGTAGCGGTAGGTGCAGCGGAATCCCGGCCAGTGCGCCGGCAGGCGCGGATCGATGCGCAAGCTGTCGGCCTCGCGGCGTATGCCGAGCAGCGATTCGACGCTGAGCCGGTACATCCAGCCGGCTGAGCCGGTGTACCAGGTCCAGCCGCCACGTCCGGTATGCGGAGCAACGGCATAGACGTCGGCCGCGATCACGTAGGGCTCCACTTGATATCTGCTCACGCCTGCGGGTGTGAGCGCGTGGCGTACCGGGTTGATCATGTCGTACAGCTGCCAGGCCGCTTCGGTGCGGCCTGCCTCCACCTGCGCCATGGCTGCCCAGACCGCCGCATGCGTGTACTGGCCGCCGTTCTCGCGCACGCCCGGCACGTAGCCGCGAATGTAGCCGGGGTCGGCCCCGGCGCCGTCGAACGGCGGGTCCAGCAGCTGGATCAGCTGTGCCTGCGGTTTCACCAGATGCGCCTGCAGCGCGTCGAGCGCCTGCGCGACCCGCCCGTCCGGCGCGGCGCCGGACAGCACCGCCCAGCTCTGCGCGATCGAGTCGATGCGGCATTCGGCATTCGCGGCGGAGCCCAGCGGCGTGCCGTCGTCGAAATACGCGCGCCGGTACCAGGCGCCGTCCCAGCCGCTGGTTTCGAGGCTGACGCGCAGCTGCGCGGCGCTGTCGCGGCAGCGCGCGGCGAACGTTGCGTCGCCGCGGGCGAGCGCCAGCGGCGCGAAGTCCAGCAGCACGCGATGCAGGAAGAAGCCCAGCCATACGCTTTCGCCCCGGCCATCGGGACCGACGTTGTTCATGCCGTCGTTCCAGTCGCCGCTGCCGATCAGCGGCAGCCCGTGCGGCCCCAGACGCAGGCCTTGGTCGATCGCGCGCACGCAGTGGTCGTACAGCGGCAGCGGCGTGTCCCAGCGCAGGGGCAGGTCGTAGTAGGACTCCTCGTCCCGGTTGAGCGCGCGCCCGTCGAGAAAGGTTTCCGTCGCGTCGAGCACGGCGGCATCGCCGCTGCAGGCGATGTAGCGGCAGGTCGCCAGCGGCAGCCACAGATAGTCGTCGGAACAACGCGTACGCACGCCGCGCCCGGCCGGCGGATGCCACCAGTGCTGCACGTCGCCCTCCTTGAACTGGCGCGCGGCGCACAGCAGCAGCTGCGAGCGCAGCAGTTGCGGCGCGGCATGCACCAGCGCCATCGCATCCTGCAGCTGGTCGCGGAAACCGAAGGCGCCGCCCGACTGGTAGTAACCGCTGCGCCCCCACAGGCGGCAGGCGATGACCTGATAGACCAGCCAGCCGTTGACCAGGGCATCGAGCGAGGAATCCGGCGTCTGCACCTCGACCGCGCCGAGCAGGTGGCGCCACTGGCTGGCGACATCGGCGAACGCGCTGCGCGCGACACCGGTCCTGCGCAGGCGCTGCACCAGCGCATTGGCGGCTTCGGCGCTGGCCGCAGTGCCAAGGCGGAAAATGATCTCGCGCGACTGGCCGTCGGCCAGATCGAGCGGGATCTGGATCGCGCCGCAGGGGTCCATCAGCGCGCCGACGCGGCCCGACAGGCGCGTGCGCTCCATCGCCGCGGGGCGGGCCAGGTTGCCGTTGCGCCCGATGAATTCCAGACGGTCGCCGGTCAGCGTGCGCGCGGGCTCGTCGACATCGAAGAACGACACCCACTCGCCGAATTCCGGATGAAAAGAGTTGCGGGCAAACAGCGCACCGCTGTGAGGGTCGAGCTCGGTGACGACGTGCATCGCCGACTTCGCCGGCAGATCGCCGAGCACCCACTGGACATAGCCGGTCACCGACAGCGTACGGCGCCGGCCCGACGCGTTGCGCACGCGCAGCACGAAGAACTTCACCGCGGCGTCGGCAGCCACATAGACGCGCAGCTCGCTCAGTATCCCGTCTTCGGCATGCTCGAACGCGCTGTAGCCGAAACCGTGCCGGGTGACGTAGTTGCCCGTGCCGCGCGCGGGCAGCAGGGTCGGTGACCAGTAGCGGCCGCTGTCCTCATCGCGCAGATAGAAGGCTTCGCCGGCGCCGTCGCCGAGCGGATCGTTGTGCCAGGGCGTCAGGCGGTACTCGTGCGCGTTGCTGCGCCAGGTATAGCCGGTACCGGCTTCCGACACGACGCAGCCGAAGTCCGGATTCGCGATGACGTTCGCCCAGGGCATGGGCGTGGCCTCGCCGGGACGGCTGACGATGACGTATTCGCGCGCGTCGGCGGAATAGCCGCCGTGACCGTTGTAGAAGACGAGCGCGGGTTCGGCCGCAGGCGGGGAAGCCGGCGGCGCGGCGCGGTCGGCCCCGCTCGGAAGCAGGCGCGGCACCAGGGCTTCGGCGGCCGAGCGCCGCCGCAGATGTTCGCCGAGCCCGCCCTTGCGGTCATCGAAGACGATACGCGCCACGGCCAGCAGCAGCAGGCGGTCCTCGTGCGAGATCTGCTCGCCGGCGCGCACGAAGATGCCGCCGGGCCGGTCGAGCAGGCTGGATTCCACGCTGGCGGCGACGATTCCCATCAGCGCGTCGCGCAGGTCCACCCGGTAGCCGGCACGCTCCTCGTTCCAGATGACGAGGTCCGCGGCCAGCCCCTTCATGCGCAGGTAGGCGTGCGCCTGCACGGCTTCGCGCGCCAGCGCCAGATTGGCCATGTCGCTGATCTGCACCAGCAGGATCGGCAGATCCCCGGAGATCGCGTGTGCCCACAGGCCCGGCTGACCGCGCCGGTTGCGCAGCACCAGCTGTGCATCGGCGCGCAGCGAGGGATGGCTGTAGAGCAGGCGTCCGGCCAGGCGCGCATACGTCTGCGCCTGAGCTTCGCTGATATTGAGCTGGCGCAGCGACATCTGGCTGTGCGTCCAGGCGAGGTCCACGACGCGATCCGCCAGACGACGGTCGCGGTACTTGTCCGCCAGCAGCAGGCAGTGTTCGCGATTCGTGCCGACGCCGATGACCAGGTCGATCTGCGCCGTCGCCTCGGGTGCCAGGCGAATGCGATGACGGATCGCGACGATCGGATCGAGCACCGAGCCGTCGGTGCCCGACAGTACGGCGTCGTCGTCCAGCGCGGCCGGGGAAGTCGTGTCCCGGCGGCGGCCGATGAAGAGGGCGCGGTCGGTTTCGTAGGACACGGCAAGGCTATCGCCTTCGCGCACGACCAGCAGGTGAACCAGCCAGGGCGGCGTATCGCGCCGGTCACGCGGCCGGCGCGAGCACAGGATCGCATTGCGCGTCGCAATGATCTCGGTCTGGACGAACAGCTTGCTGAAGGCCGGATGCAGGCTGTCGGCGATGGCCGGCGCCAGCACGACTTCCGCATAGCTCGTGAATTCGACCACGCGTTCGGTGGCCGACAGGTTGGTGATGCGGGTGCGGCGCAGTTCGATGTCGTCCTCGGGCGACACGACGATTTCGGTATGCGTCTCCCAATCGCCGTGGCGGCGTCGGTATTCGACGCAGGCTTCGGTGAAGGTTGCCGTATAGGTTTCGTCGGGACGCAGCGTGGGCTGGAACGCGGTGGACCAGACCTCCCCGCTGTTCACGTCACGCAGATAGGCGTAGCAGCCCCAGGCGTCGCGCGTCGGGTCCTCGCGCCAGCGGGTGAGCGCAATGTCGTGCCAGCGGCTGTAGCCGCCGCCGGCGCTGGTCAGCATGACCTGGTAGCGGCCGTTGGACAGCAGCTGTACCGCCGGAGAATCCGGATCGGGCCGGTCGAAGACGCGCAGCGGTACCGAAGGCGTATCGGCCGGCTGACGCACGTCGACGAGACGCGGATCGCTGGCTGGCTGTCCGCTGGCGCGCGGCACGCGCTCCTGCAGCAGCAGCAGGGCGGACTGCACCTGCGGATCGGCCTCGAAGCGGCGCTGCATCGGCCGGTCCAGCAGGACATGTGCCAGCGCCAGCAGGGTCATGCCCTGGTGATGCGCCATGTAGGAACGAACGACAGCCTGCGATTGCCCGGGCGGCAGCCGCGCCGCGGTGTAGTCGATCGCTTCGTAGTAGCCGTAGATGCCGAGCCAGCCCAGGTCGCGCAGGCGCTGCAGGTTGGCTGCCGCGGCTTCGGGCGCGGCCAGCAAGGCCAGGGCGGAGGCGTAGGGCGCGATCACGAGTTCCTGCGCCAGGCCGCGCTGCAGCCCCAGGCCCGGCACGCCGAAAGCGCGGTACTGGTAGGTGTTGGCCGCATCGGTGAGGTTGTAGCCGCACTCCGATACGCCCCAGGGCACGCCGCGCTCACGGCCGTAAGCGATCTGACGCGCGACCGCGGCGCGGGCCGTATGGGCCAGCAGCGAGCCCGGATACGCCGGCATCACGAGGTTCGGCATCAGGTATTCAAACATCGAGCCGCTCCAGGACAGCAGCACCGGCGCGCCGCCGGTCTGCATCAGCAGACGACCCAGCGAGAACCAGCCGCGGATCGGAATGCGGCCCTGCGCAATGGCGACGAAGATCCCCAGCCGCGCCTCCGAGGCGAGCAGGTCGTAATAGCCGTTGTCGCGCCGGTGATCGGTGACGTTGAAGCCGATGCAGAACAGGTCGCGCGTGTGGTCGTACAGGAATTCGTAGTCGAGCACCGCGAACTGCGCGGCGCGCTCGGCGAGAACGCGCAGCCGCTCCGCCTGATCCGCCGCCGGCCCGGCGTCCAGCTCCGCCTCGGCATCGGCGCACTGCAGGGCAAGACTGCGCGCCCAGCCCGCCGGTTCGGCCTCCGTCGACGCGGCGGCCAGCCATTGCGCCTGGTCGTACAGTGTGCGCAGCGCCCTGCGCACGGCGTTGTCGTCGACCGCAGCAGCCGCCGCTGCGATGCCATCGGCGAGCGCGACAGGGGCCGGTGCCGGCAGCAGGCCGCGCAGCACCGTCGCAGTGTCGACCGCGCCGCGCAGCAACTGCGATGGCGACGGCGTAGTGGCAACCAGCGCCAGCAGGCCCTGGCGCAGAGTCAGCAGATGCCCGGCGAAATTGCCGCTGTCGACCGTGGACACGTAGCGTGGCTGCAGCGGCGCCAGCGTGCGCGTGTCGTACCAGTTGTACAGATGGCCGCGGTAGCGCTCCAGACGATCCAGCGAATCGAACGCGGCCTCCAGGCGCTCGATCAGGCGCAGGCGTACCAGATAGCCGAAGTCGTGGGCGGCCAAGGTCGCCAGCAGGCCCAGGCCGATATTGGTCGGCGACGTACGGTGCGCCACCAGGCCGCCGGGCTGTTCCTGAAAGTTGTCCGGCGCCAGCCAGTTGTCGTCGGGACCGGCGAACTGCTCGAAGTAACGCCAGGTGCGGCGCGCGACGTCGCGCAGCGCGGGAACCTGGCGCGCATCCAGAGGCGTCTCGTCCGGCCGCGGCGGGCGGCTCGCGAACCAGGCGGCGAGCGGCGCGATCAGCCACAGCGCGAGGAAGGGCAGCGCGACCGCCATCGCGGCGGGCTGATACAGCGCGACGGCGACGCCGGCCATGAGGGCCGAAGCCGGCGCGATGGCCATGCGCCGCAGGAAACTGCCGAAACCATCGCCGCCGCGGCGCTGGACAGCACTGGAAGGCACCCATTCCAGCAGTCGGCGCCGCGAGACATGGCTGCGCCACAGCGTGCGCAGTATGGCATCGAGCGAAACGCCGGCCTCGTAGGGCAGGCACAGCAGCGTGAACGCGATCTGCCCGAAGCGGCGCGCAGCATTGTGCAATACCAGCCGCAGGTGTTGCGTCCAGGAGGCGTCGGCCGACTTGCGCGCGGTCGCCAGCAGCGTTTCCACCGCAACCGGCAGCAGGGTCAGAAACATCAGGCAGGCAGTCCAGCGGGCCGGTGCGGCGAGACCGGTCCAGGCCAGGATCAGCAGCAGGAACAGCGTCGGAGCCACGAGGCTGCGGCGCAGGTTGTCGAAGATCTTCCAGCGCGCCAATGCCGGCAGCGGATTGCGTTCATGGCTCCCGTCGGCCAACGGCACGCGCGGCCACAGCCAGGGAGCCAGCTGCCAGTCGCCGCGGATCCAGCGCTGCCGGCGCTTCATGTCCGCGGCATAGCTCTGCGGAAAACTCTCGAACACGGCCAGATCGCTCGTGAGGCCGGAACGGGCATAGCAGCCTTCGAGCATGTCGTGGCTCAGGATGCGGTTGTCCGGCATGCGCCCGCCCAGGGCACGCTCGAACGCATCGACGTCGTAGATGCCCTTGCCGGTGAAGGACCCCTCGCCGAAGAGATCCTGGTACGCGTCGGAAACGGCGCGCGTGTACGGGTCCAGGCCCAGGTCGCCGCCGAACAGGGCGGCGTAGGCCGAGGCGCCGGCCGGCGGCAAGGTCGTGGCGACGCGCGGCTGCAGGATGCCGTAGCCGGCGATCACGCGCTCGCCGTGCGCATCGAATTGCGCGTGATTGAGCGGATGATGCAAGGTCGCTACCAGCTCCTGTGCGACATCGTGCGGCAGCCGCGTGTCCGCATCGAGCGTGACGACGTAGCGCACGGCGAGCAAGCGCTCGGCCGGGCCGACGATGTGCGAGAAGCGCCCGGCGCCGCGGCCGCGCAGCAGCGCGTTGAGATCGCCGAGCTTGCCGCGTTTGCGCTCCTCGCCCATCCACACGGCTTCGCTCGGGTTCCAGCGGCGCGGCCGGTGCAGCAGATAGAACACCGTGCCGCCGGCATCGGCATAGAGCCGGTTGAGGCGCTCGATGCCGGCGACGGCGGCGGCGAGAATGGTCGCGTCGTCCGGGCAGTGTTCGGATGCCGAGTCGGGAAAATCGGTCAGCAGCGCGAAATGCAGGTTCGCCTGGCGGTTGGCGAGGTAGCGGATCTCGAGATCATCGACATCGCCCTGGGCCGATTCGGCGTCGGCCAGGAGGGTGGGCACGACGACGAGCGTCGAGGCCTCCGGCGGCAAGCCCAGCGAATAGTCCATGCGCGGCAGCGCCTGCGGCGAGGCCAGGTGAGCCGCAAGCCAGTTGACCAGGCTGACACTGAGCTGGCTGGCGATCACAGCAAGCAGCGCAACGACTCCGCAGCGGCCGATGAACGCGGCAGGCAGCGGCAGCCAGGCCGCCGCCATGCCGGTCAGGACGGCCGTGAGCACTGCAATCGCACCGACGTAGGTCCGTACCGGCAGGTGGTGCGGTGTCGGGCGCAAACCGCAGCGCCGTTGCAGCGCCGCGCGTCCGGCGCCGACGAGGTAATAACCGACGTGCGCCTGTGGCGTGCCGACGGCGGCCCCGGCGGCCCCGGCGGCCAGCGCGACAGCGGCATCGGCGACATCGGCTTCGGTCTTGCCGGCCTTGCGTGCGAAGCGTTCGACCGCGTGGCGGTAGCCGTCGCGGGTGGCGAAGTCCATGCGCGCGTAGACCTGGGCCGGATCGCTGGCCAGGATCGCTTCGATATCGCTCAGACCCTCGACGAAGCTGCGCCAGTCGGTGGACAGCAGCAGGCGCAGGCTGCCGATGCTGTTGCTCACGGACATCTGATCGGCGGCCTGCTGCTGGTGCTCGGACTGCACCAGCTGTTCGATGGTCACGCCGTCCTCCGCCAGCCGCTGGGCGAGCCAGGAGACGGGCAGGGCGAGCGACGCGCTCTGACCGAGCAGCCGTTGCATCAGCTCCGCCACGAACGAGGCGCTCGCCGGTGGATCCGAACGGGCCATGTCGGCGACGGCAAGGATCAGGCTCTTGGGATCGTAGGCGACGATGTCCGCCATGCGCTCGCCCCAGTCGGCGGCGAGGTCGCGGTGCCGGCGGTCCTGCGCCACGCGGGTGGCGACGCGGCGCAGGTTCTCGATCAGGGCGAGCCGCAGCATGATGGGTATCGCCCACAGTTCGCCGAGCGTCAACGGCGCGACGCGCTGATAGGCGGCGACGAAGCGGTGCAGGGTTTCCGGATCGAAGCGGCCGTCGCCGTGGGAGATCGCGTTGAGCGCGATGTCGTAGATGCGCGGCAGGTCCGCCGACACGCCGTTGGTCAGACGCGGCAATTGCCGGTTGTAGTCCTTGGGAAAATGGCGCATGGCCGTGCGCACGTGTTCGTCGACCAGATAGTAGTTGTCGAGCAGCCACTCGCTGGCCGGCGTGACGCGGCGCCTTTCCCGGATTGCCGCAGTGATCAGCGCACAGGTATCGGCGAGCACGGCGGCGTTGTCTGCCAGGCGCGGCAACAGCCGGTTCGGCGCAGGACCATGCTGTATGCGATGGAACGCCGCGAGCGCCGTGCCGTGCTCTTCCATCTGCTCGGCGCTGAAAAGTTCCGCCCGCAGCGGCGGCTCGATGCCGGCTTCAGGCCGGAAATCGCGCGCCGGCGCGCGCAGTGCGGAGCGTAGCCATATGCCCAGCGCGGCCAGGGCTTTCGTCATGAACGGCACCGCGGCTGGCGTACTGGCCGGGGCGGGTTGCGTTGCGCAGCGTGCTGCATCGTGGATTCCTTGGTCGGCGCACTGCGCAGAAGCCCTGTCGGCGCACGCCGGCGTGCGTATCCCCTCGCTGCGATGGTGAATACCGCTGCCGCGTTCCGGTGCGGCGGCGCGTGGCGGGATATACCCGGCATGGCTGCAGGCGCGACGTCAGTGCGGCGGTCTGGCAGCGGTCCAGGCACGCACGAACGCGTCGCAGAGGTGGCCATGGCGGCGTTTTGCATAGCGACAGACCCGACCGGAGCGGACGACGCCGAAGCGGCCCGCGGGAGCGAGCGCGGCCGGCAGCGAACCTGCCCGCGGCGCCGGCCCGTTGCCGCGGCGAGGTCCGACCGCGGCGGTATCGTCGGCCGCCTGCGCGAGGTCATTCCCGATCGGTGCCAGATAGCCGCCTTCGGAAAGGTAGGCGTTGTCCGCGGCATCGTAAACGCGCTGCTCGGCCGATGGCATGGGAATAGACATGGCGCAAGCCTGCGCGCGCGCGCGGCCGCTGTCGGTGCGGTGGCGCACATGGCCCACGCGTTCGTCTGAGCGATGCCCTGGCATAGGCGCCCTCATGCATTCGCGGCCGCGGCAGCACGATCCGCGCGGCCCGCCTGCATGCCGCGATGTCGGCGCGGAATCCGAAACCGGCACATGGCCTCGCGCGGCATCGAGCTCGAGGGTGGGCGTTTCTGCTATCGCGGCTTCCGCTGCGACCGGCCGGCGGCAGCGGCGGACCATACCCGGCCGCAACGACGCCGGCGCGATACGACGCAGCGCGCAACCATGCCGTGAACGAAGCCGGAAAACACCGGCGTAGCCAGCACATCCGCCGGCTTCAGACGCAGGCGGCGGGTTCGTGAATGTTTCCTGCGTGCGTGCGCTGACGCACAGACGGATCATCCTGTGGCGCCCACCCTGGACACCGACGCACGCCGGCCGCAGCCGCCGGACCGCCTGCGCTATCCGTCGTTGCCGAGCTTGGTGCAGCCAAGACGCTCGAGCGCACGGCGTCGGTCACCCTTCAGCCGTGGCCCGGAACCTGTCATCGGCAGCTGCCGGCCATGCGCCCCGCCTTTTTTGCCGCGCCCACTTCCGGATTCACATGAACCTGTCCCACTCGTCATCGCCAACCCGTAGTCTCATCGCCCTCGCGCTTGCGCTTGCGCTCTTCGGCAGTTTCGCGGCAGGCGCGACCGAGGCGCAGCCGTCCACGCCCTGCGAGACTTTGATGGGCGACGCAAACGTCACCGCCGCGATCGAATCGCGCCTGAGGGAAACCTCCCGCATCCAGGCGGACGACATCGCCGTCGTCGTCGTGTCCGGCGTAGTTGAGCTGCGCGGAGTGGTGCGCAGCGACGCGCAAAAGCTCCTGGCCGAGCAGATGACGCGCGACACCAGAGGCGTGGACCATCTCTACAATCAGCTCGACGTGGTCGGCTGGGTTCCCGTCACCGATTTCGCTCGCGCACAGGCCTCGCGGCGCGAGGACATCGACCGGTCGCGTCAGATACGCAGCGACACCTGGATCACGACGGCGGTCGAAAACACACTGGCGCTGTCACGCAGCACCGACAACTGCCGGATCATCGTCCACACCCGTGACGGCGCCGTCGTGCTGCAGGGCGTCGTGGCCACGGCCGAGGCACGCCGCATGGCAGTCGAGCTTGCCGCCGGCACTCATGGCGTGCGCAGCGTCGACGCCGCCGCCTTGCTGCTGCCGGGCGGCGCGATGGCGCACTGAGGACTCGCTGCCGAGCAGCGGTCAGTCAACCTTTCACGAACGCGATGGCCGGCGAGCACGAATGCGCCGTGGTGTTCCGGAGAGTGGACATGGACAGAGTGATTCACCTCGACTTCAATCTGCGCCGGCGCCAGTCGGCCGGCTTCGATGGTCCGTATCCGCTGCCGCTCGATCCGAGCGCGATCCTGATGTACGACCACATGGCATTTTCGATGCAGTCGGCCACGGCCATCTCGCGCATCGGCAGGGAGCTTTCCCGCGCGCTGTCTCCGCTCGAGGGAACGGATGCGTCGGCCCGGGCCGCAGCCCTGTCGGCCGTTCACAGCGCGATAGACAGATGCCGGGCGGAAACCCGGCGGATTGCGGCCGAGGTACGAGCGTACGCGGCGCGACAAGGCCGGAATCCGGGATTCGACAGCCTCGTTGCCCTGGCCGATCTGCAGTTCACCGGATCGATGCTGGAAGCGCTGCTGCGCGATGAGCGAAGCGCAGAGCCGGCGCGGCTGGTTGCCAGCGCGAAAGACGCCGCGCTCGCCCTGGTCGAACGAACGCAGGCGGATGCCGTCGCCCTGCACCTCGCGCATCCGTATCTACTCGGCAACTTCGATCTTTCCGCGGTCTAGCAGCGGACCCGCACTCGACGGCGGGCGGTCTCCGCTGGCGCAAGAGCGCAGAACACCCCGACGCCGCGGCCGCTCAGGCTTTCGCCTGAGCGGCTCGGATCTCAGCGTTTGCTGTCGTGCTTGTCGTCCGCCGGTACGGAGTGCGAACGACTGGCGTCGGCGCTGCGGGACCGCAGGTTCGTGATGTTCGCACCGGTCTTGTCGAACGTCTCCGGCGTGGGGACGCTGGGCTGGGCAGTGCGCAGCTTGTCGTTGGAATTCCACTTGCTGGGTGTATTGGGCTTTTTCATGGGGATTGCTCCTGAGTGCCGTCCTTGGCCCGCATCTTCCAGGGGAATATGGCAACGGGCGTGGCCAGTTGCAGAAGGCGTACCGGAGCCCGGCACATCGGTGAACTGCGTGTCGTGACGCGCCAGGACGGCGCTGTCGACGCGAACGAACGGCGGGACGACGACGTCGTCGGTGAACTCGACAGGAGTTGTCGTCGTTCGGAGGGAGCCGAACGACTATGCGCTTTACCGTGTTAGCCTGCCGTTACGATTCTTTTTATACGTATTTCAATTTTCAGTCCGCATCGGACCTGGCTGCAGACGCCTGTTCCGCACCAGGCGCCGCCCGGGAACGGCCCGATTGTCCGCCCGCGCAGACCGGCGCGACCTTGTCAGCGCCGATCCCCGTAGCGGCGCATGAACCCGGACGCCGGGAAGGGCTGCGAGACGCCGTACGCGAGGCCGGCAAGGCCCGGGGCAAGGAACTCGTCCCGCCCGAGGGCTTCACCGTGCCGTGTGCGCTGATAGACGACGAAGCGTCCCGCCGCCGTCCCCGGCATCAAGCCGATGGCTACACCATCGCGGCCATCGAAACGAAAGCCTGCCGCAACGGCAGCAGCCAGCGGCGATCACGCAGCGGCACTCCCCGTTGCAGGCCCACGGCGAACGGCGAAATCAGCAGGGCGACTTCAGCGATCCTGCCCCGCACGACCGTGTTCGACGGCGGATCCGGCTTGAGTACGTTGCCGGCTTCCGGTCCTGAACTTGCCGGCGGCTTCCGTCACGCCTTCGCGCCGCACGCCCGCCGGCGTTCGGATTGCGGAGAAGTAGCGTTGATCGAGCCGTCATTTTCCGGCAGCGCAACGGCACGCATGACTGCGCGGCTACGCGCGACGGTCGGGCGTCACGAGCGAGCTCTTGCACAGTTCGCCGACGATCGGCGCCAGTCGAGTGCCCGTGGACGCGAGCGCCTTCGACAGGACGACCAGGAATGCGTCGTTCTCGACCGATGGCGGGACTCGCGCCTGCACATGCAGAGCGGTGAGATTTCTCTCTGCGCGAAGCGCGAAACGAAGCGGCGGAAACGCTTCCTCCACGGCGCGAACCGCGCTTTCCGCGCGAGTCGCCGCATAGCTTCCCGGGCCTTTATATACGGATTCGTTTTTCGGATCGTCCACAATGGTAAACGCGACGTCCTGATCATCCTTGTCGTGCCCGCCGGATTCCGGCACATCCAGATCTTGCCTCGAAGCAGCGGGGGTTCCCCGAGTTCCTGACTTTTCGCGAGAGACGAGGTCTTCCGGACGAAACTTGCTGCTGCTGGTTTTGCTGCGCATGAGCTGCTCCTGTGGTGCCGTCCGTGGAATGCCCTGACAGATGCCAGCAGCCGAAAGAAAGTCGGGGCGCGCGGCATGGATTCTCGAGCATCGAACAATGCGAGAAAGGGCGGGCTGGGGAGTCGAAGAAAGCGGGGCGCTGAGGGCTCTGCGTGATGCAGGTCCGGCAGGGGTACAGGGACTGTGCGCGTCGCATCGTTATGGGAACGTTACGAGGCATGCTTGAATTTTCGCTGGTGATGTGGCGGCACACAGCGTACAGTGCCGGTACTGTGCTTGTTTGGTCACGGTGATTGCTTGACCCCGGTTAGTCCGTGATCCTGCACCTCATTGTTCGCGTCGCAACCTTGCAAACCAGTCGCCCGTACCGGCGCGCTGCCGTTACATTTCCACTAATGCAAGGAGTTTCAAATGTCGGATCGTCAACACGGAACCGTCAAGTGGTTCAACGATGCCAAGGGCTTCGGCTTCATCACCCCGGAAAGCGGTGCCGATCTGTTCGTGCACTTCCGCGCAATCCAGGGCTCCGGCTTCAAGAGCTTGCAGGAAGGCCAGCGCGTGAGCTTCATCTCCGTGCCGGGGCCGAAGGGCATGCAGGCTGATCAAGTCCAGGCTGATTGAAAGACGTCTGAACGGGCGGTCCCGGCGTACTGCGCCGGGACCGCCCGATTTCGTTCAACGGTGACTGGCATCGTCGGCCCAGACTTGCGTATGCGCGGCCTGGCGCCTGACGCACGTCGCTGGCATTGCTCAAGTCTGTCCAGGTCCAGCGGACCACTTGCCGACACCAAGCGTTGGAACCGCTGGAACAGCGCCTCTCGGCGCAATCGGCGCGAACACACCGGACTGTCGAGAACCCGTCGCGCTGGCTGATTCCGGCACACGCGGTCGCGACGTACGCCCTGCGGCAGCAGCCTCAGCGAATGTCCAGCTCGTAGGTGAGCACGGCAGGATCGTCCGGTTCCGGACATGAGCGAAAGCCCAGTCGTTCGGCCAGCCGGTGCGAGCCCGCGCAGCGCGCCGCGTCAATGGCGAACAGGCGGCGTACGCCCCGGATACGCGCGGCCTCGATCAGGCGCGCCATCAGCAGGCGGCCCAGCCCCAGCCGCTGCCATTGCGGATCGATGGTCACGGCGCAGTCGGCGTCGCCGTCTTCGTTGCGGCGGAAGCGCGCCACCCCGACCTGGCAGTCCATGCCGTCGTGCCGCGCAATGGCCGCCAGCGAGACTTCGCATTCCGGATCGGTATGGATGAGGTCGCGTACATCGGTCTCGTCCGGATCGCGAATCAGGCCAAGGAATCGATAGGCATGAAACTCCGGCGACAGACGCCGCAGAAAATCCTGTTCCAGGGCAAGGTCCGTTTCCTCGATCTGGCGGATCGTCACGCGCGAGCCATCCGTCAGGCACACGCTCAGCGCAGCGATCGGGCGCACCGGCGAGGAAGGACGATCGGCATGCGGTTGCATGAGCAGACCCTTGCAGTGACCTGCACTCATTCTGCAGCGCCGATATACCGGCGCCCTTGACCCAGGTCAATTCGGCCGCAACGACGCGCGCCGACAATGCGAGGGCGCTGTTTTCGTGCAGCGCCGATACATCGACAACCAGTGAGGTTCCCATGTCCCGCACCGCTCTGGTGACCGGCGGCACGCGCGGCATCGGCCGTGCGATCGCCGAAGCCCTGCATGCCGACGGCCACACGGTGGCGGTCACCTACCACGGCGACGAAACCCACGCCGCCGCGTTCCGCCGCGAAACCGGCATCGCGGCCTACCGCTGGGACGTGGCCGATTTCGCGGCTTGCGCCAGCGGCGTCGCGGAGGTGGAGGCGGCGCTGGGGCCGATCGGGATCCTGGTCAACAACGCCGGCATCGTGCGCGATGCGCCGCTGCACCGCATGAGCCAGGAGCAGTGGTCGCAAGTGATAGCGACTGACCTCGACTCGCTGTTCAACATGTGCCGGCAGGTGATCGGCGGCATGCGCGAACGCGGGTTTGGCCGCATCGTCAACGTCGGTTCCGTCAACGCGCAAAAAGGCCAGTTCGGCCAGACCAACTACGCCGCGGCCAAGGCCGGCGTGATCGGTTTCACCAAGGCGCTGGCACTGGAGAGTGCGCGCTGCGGCATCACGGTGAACTGCATCGCGCCGGGCTACTGCGACACCGACATGCTGAAGGCCGTGCGTGAGGATGTGATGGCCTCGATCATCGCCGCCATTCCGGTGGGCCGGCTCGGCACGCCCGCCGAAGTCGCGCGCGCCGTGCGCTTTCTGGCCGGCGAGGATGCCGGCTTCATCACCGGCGCCACTCTGGCGCTGAACGGCGGCCAATACCTGTCCTGAGCGCGCAGCGGCGCGGCGGTCGATGCGCGCCGGTTTCCACGGCCGTCGCTCACTTCCACAGCAGCACGTGCGGTGGCTTGCGCGCAGTCGGCGCGCTCGCCGCGCCCGGGGCCGGCACGCCGACCACGATCGGCGCCACGGCATGGAACCCGGCGGGAATACCCAGGTCCGCCTTGGTGCGCGCATCGTTGAGCGCCGCCACGGCAAGGCCGATCACGCAACTGCCCAGGCCCAGCGAACAGGCGCACAGCAGCAGGTTTTCCGCGGCCAGCCAGCAATCTGCTTCGACGAAGCCTCCGGTCTGCAGAGAACCCACCACGATCAGCGCCGGTGCGCCGTAGAAAATGTCGAACTGCGGATCGGCGAAGGCGTCATGCAGACGGGCCATCTCCGGCGTGGCCGCTCCGCGTCCGGCGCGCGCGAGCGTTGCCTTGGCACGCTGGCCGAGCAGGGACAAGACGTCCTTGTCGCGGATCACCAGGAATTCCCAGGGCTCCTCGTGCATCGCGGTGGGGGCACGTATGGCAGCGTCGAGCAGGGTCTGGACGGCGCCGGGCGCCAGCGGCGTAGCGGTATAGGTGCGGACGGCGTGACGTTGCCTGATGGCGTCGAGCACGCTCAGCGTCGGCGCGGATGCGGTGTTCATGGCGGACTCCGTCGAAACGGCGGTTGTCATGCGGCCAGCGCGCGTCGTACGCGCAGATGATCCAGGTCAAGACCACGCCGGCCCCGCTCTGCAAAGGTGGCGACGTCCTCAGGGGGCGCACGCATGAGCGAGAAGAACCTTGCATGGGCCGCGTCCATGAAAGGCGAGTGCAGCGCCTCGCCGGCGTTACTGGAAGCCATCATCGAGTGGGCGCCGGTGGCGATCATCGTCAGCGACGCCGAAGGGCTGATTTGCCTGTGCAATCGCGAGGCCCAGGCCGCGTTCGGTTACGCCAGGGCGGAAATGCTGGGTCATTGCATCGACATGCTGGTGCCGCCCGCGCAGCGTCCGTCGCACCGCCTGGCCCGTTCCCGTTTCCTCGAGCACCCGGCCATGCGCCGCATGGGCGAAGGACGTGCGCTGTCGGCGCGACGCAAGGACGGCAGCACTTTTCCGATGGAGGTCGCGCTCCAGCCCCTGGCTGGGCCGCACGGGCCGCTGGTCGTCAGCATGGTGGTGGATGTGAGCGAACGCGAACGCCTGCTGGGCGAACTGCGCCGCGCCGCGACCGGCCTGGAAGAACAAGTGCAGCAGCGCACCGCCGATCTCCAGCGCGTCAACCGCGACAACCTGGCCCTGCTCGACGCCCTGCGCGCAAAGAGCGCCAGTCTCGAGCGCCTCAGTCGCGAAGATCCGTTGACCGGCCTGGCCAACCGCCGCGACTTCGGCGAGCGTCTGGAGAGCGAAATCCTGCGCGCCGACAGCCTGGGTCTGCCGCTGTCGGTGGCCCTGTTCGACATCGATCATTTCAAGCAGATCAACGATCGCCATGGGCATGCCGCAGGCGACCTGGTGCTGCGCGCGAGCGGCACGCTGCTGCGCCGCAAGTGCCGCGCCACCGATACGGCCGCGCGCTTCGGCGGCGAGGAATTCGCTGTCATCATGCCCGATGCCGAGCTGTGCGCCGCGGCCAGGCTGTGCGAGCACATCCGGCTGGCATTCGCGGCGTTTTCCTGGGCGTCCCTGCGGCAGGGCGTCGCCGTGACCCTCAGTGCAGGGGTGGCGCAGCACGAGGCCGGCGCACCGTCGCGCGCCGTGCTCGCGGCTGCCGACGCCAAGCTGTATGCGGCAAAGCACGGAGGGCGCAACCGCGTGGCATGGCGCGACGACGAGGGAGAAGTCAGGCCGGCGCCGGAAACGAATTCCTGAACACGAAACAAAGCCGCCGCAGCTGAGCTTCTCAACGTGCTGGCGCAGGCAGCGGCATGGGCATGGCGATCGGGCTCGGCGTCGGCCCTAGCAGCCCGGCAGAGGCCGCCAGCTGCGCCGGCATGAGCGGCAGCCGAACTGACGGAGGCGGCGCCAATCAGGCCGCGTCACTTGCAGGGGCAGGGCCGGGGATCGGCGTGTGTTTGTCAGGCCATGCCAGCCCCACTCACCCGATGGGCGAGGCAGGCACGTGGAACCTCAGTCAACTCGTGCGCGGAACGGCCGGCCCCGACCACGTCTCACTGGTCGGCTCCACCACTTTATGCCGGCATCGTCACTGCCGCCGGCGAATGGAATGGCGCTACGCAGTGTTCGCGGCGGTCGCATCGACTTCGTCGCGCGCGGCGCCACAGCCCGCTCCGGCGCCCGGTGCCATCGGCCGATGCTCCATGCGATTGCACGACCAGGCTTGCGGATACGCATCTAACGCACCATCGCCACGGCGATGCTGACCAGCAGAATGGTCAGTCCTATCAGCACGCTGACGATGAGCAATTGTCGCTTGCGATTTCTGGCATCGTTCATGGACGTTTCCAACGACGGTTTTCTGACTGCTGTGCGTCGGCGCGATTCGGCTGCGTTCAGGTACCGGCTTCAGAGGAAGAGCTTCGTCGGCAGACGCTCGCGCAGTTCTGCGACGGACAGGGCCGTGTAGTCGTGATGCACCTCCTCGACCACGCGATCGCGCAGCGGCTTGTCCATGCAGCCGTGCAGCGCGCCGAGAAAGCGCGAGGGCGCTACCAGCACCAGGCTTTCGTAGCGATGCTCCTCGCGGCCGCGTTCCAGCGCCGTGTTCAGAAGATGCGCGAAGCGCTCCATCGTCTTTTCGCGCAAGGAGGTGTGCGGCTCGATCGCATGACGTGTGCCGCCCATGCTTTCGTTGACGGTGGGCGGGCGGTCCGTGGTGGATTCCTTGCCGGGCAGGCGCGCATCGGGATTGGTGTAGCAGGCCACCTCGCTCAGTTTCCTGCCGGAATCGGCCAGTTCGAGCAGGCGAGCGCGTCCCGCATCCGCCACCAGGATCCAGGTATTGCTCATGTCGTTCTCCCGCGCCGTTGGGGCGCCAGCTTCCGAGATACTTGCAGCGGCAGCCTGCCTGTGTAGCGTGTGGCCATGGCCATTCTTCCGGCCTGATACCGATCAAGGCATCGCGGATACGGCTGCACCGGCCACCGCAGCCGGCGTGCCGGCGGCCTTTCCAGATTCGGGCTCCGGCGACGCCGCCGGCGCACCGAGCGACAGCGCGCACGCCTGCTGCCATTCGATCCAGGCCTCCCCCACATCGGTGGCGAGCACATTCTGGATCGCGGCGATGCTTTCCAGCGCGCTCTCGCAGGCCCAGCCCCAATGCCACACCGCAGGGCTGTCGTCCTGGCCGGACGTGCCGTCCGCATGCGGGGTCGGGGGAGCGCAAAGAACACGGGCGCCGAGCTGGCTCATGCCGAGGTCGAGCCAGCTGCGCTGGGCTTCCAGCAACGCGTTGCCGAGGTGCTGCACCAGGAGCAGGTTCTCGCGCACCAGAGCGGCGGGCCACGAGGTCCCGATGCTCAAACGGCCTGTTCCTCTCGATCGTTCGGATTTCATTCTGGGCGTCTCTCTGTCTCGTGGTGCGATGATCTCGATCAATTCGACGCCGTACGACGCAGGCTGGGTACCTGCGGCGAATTCCGCCCGGCGCTACGCCGGCGTGCGCTCGCTCCGCCGTCCCGGCGGAGCGGGCGCCGCGCGCGACTCGCCCGCGGGCCTGGTGCGGGCGTGGCTACGCGCCTCGCGCTGCACGACGCTCTGCAGCAGGCGCGCATCCTGGCCCGCGCCCAGCCTGTCGACCTCGGCCGCCAGCGCGGCGGGCGCTGGAATCGTGCCTTCCACCTTGTGCAGGGCACGACGTATCCGGTTGCGCACGGCATCGCTCAGGGAGGCGTGCTTGACCATGTCGGCCAGCCCCTGCCATTGCATGCGCAACAGGCGCGCACGGCGGCGCCAGCGATGGCGATTGGCCACCGTGTTGTTCAAGCGCGCCTTCAGCTCGGCGCGGCTGAGGCGCACGGCGCTGCGTTCCAGCGCCTGTACCAGAGGCGTCTGCCCCAGCAATGGCCAGTCGATCTCGCTGAGGCTTTGCAGCAGGCCGCGCACGGATTCACGGCGCCGTGAAAAATGGGGATCGGCATGCAAGGCCTCCCGCTCGATGGCATCGCGCCGTTGCGTCAGGCCGTCGTGCAGCGCCGACCAGCGCCGACGTTCGGCCGCGTCCACACTGCGTTCCATTTCCGCCTTGGCGCCCAGCGCGACCACTTCGGCGTCACGCAGCGCCGACAGGCTGCGCGCCAGCCGGCTCAGGCGCCGGTCGAGCGTCTCGTAAGCCGGGTTGCTGGAGCTGTTCGCGCTCAGCGCCACGATCGCGCGGCAGCGACGCAGGGCCTTGCGTGTTTCGTGGATGGCCGCGTGGCGCTGCGCACCGCCGACCGTGAGCAGCACCTCCGTCGCCAGCAATTGGGCGCGGGCGTAGTGATAGAGGGCGCCGCCGACGCTGCAGGCACGCTGCTCGCCGTCGCTCGCGCGTGCCGTGGCAATGAGATCAGCGAAATCGGTCGCCACGGTGGACGCCGTCATGGCGGGCTGCTCATCGGCATGGGCGACGAGGACAGCGACCAGAACCTCTGCGAGCCATGATGGTCGGTGCCGGCAAGGGGATTGGGTTTCGCCATGGGTCGCGCTCCGTGTGCAGCTCGATCAGTTTCCGCTGCTGGCGCGCTCGCACCTTGACCCAGATCAAGGTGGAAAGCCCTGGCTCCGGCGGCCTGCCGTCGAGGTCTGCCCGACGCGGATCCTGTTCTCGTGGCGCGGGCTGAAATTTTTCCGGCAAGTCATGCCGTGCCGCTGGGCCCGGTGTGAATAGCGGCCCGAACCTGATCCTTCCCGCGGCATGGCATCGCGTGCGTTCAGCGGGAGCTGGTCGAGTGGTAGTCTGCGTGCCCGGATCGCGGACATGCATGCATCGCTGCAGGGGAGGGGACCCCGATACGGGGCCCGGACCCTCCGGACTCTCGACGCTGCGCCGCCGATCGTTACCATGCCGGATTGGCCGAAGCCTTGATGCAAATCAACTTCGCCGATGCGGGAGCGCCTTCAAATATCGCTGCGTCGTGCAGTGCGTCGGGGGAGCCCTTGAATTCACAGCCAACGCCAATCCCGAAGATTCACGCCGACAAGGCAACCTGGCAGCGGATCGTGGCGGAATACCAGCAGCCCTCCACGGCGCGTGCCTTGTGGCAGGTCGCAAACACCCTCGTGCCGTATGCGGCGCTGTGGGTGCTGATGTATTTCAGCCTCAAGGTATCCTGGTGGCTCACGATGCCGGTAGCGATCCTGGCAGGCGCCTTCCTGGTACGCATCTTCATCATCTTTCACGACTGCGGACATGGATCGTTCTTCCCATCCAAGCGGGCCAACGACGTGCTGGGCTTCATTACCGGCGTGCTGACCTTCACGCCGTACTACCAGTGGCGCTGGGAGCACGCGATCCATCACGGCACCACCGGCCATCTGGACAAGCGCGGCACCGGCGACGTGTGGACCATGACGATCCAGGAATACATCGACGCCCCGTGGTGGAAACGCTGGAGCTATCGGCTGATGCGCAATCCGTTCTTCCTGCTGCTGATTGCGCCGTTCTTCCTGTTCGTCGTGCTGCAACGAATACCGTCCACGCAGGGGCGCCGCGAGCGACGCTCGGTGTGGTGGATGAATCTGGCCGTCGCACTCTTCGTGGCTGCGATGTGCTGGATTTTCGGCATCAAGGCCTACCTTTTCGCGCAGCTGATCGTGACGATGACCGCCGGCGCGGGTGGCGTGTGGATGTTCTACGTGCAGCACCAGTTCGAGGACGCGTACTGGGAGCGCGGCGACGACTGGGACTACACGGCTGCCGCACTGCAGGGCAGCTCCTTCTACAAGCTGCCGGCCGTCCTGCAGTGGTTTTCCGGAAACATCGGCTTTCACCATATCCATCACCTGAGCCCGCGCATCCCAAACTACAACCTGCAGCGGTGCCACGATGCCGATCCCATCTTCCGTCAGATCATGCCGATCACCTTCGGCTCCAGCCTGAAGACGCTGGCACTGCGGCTGTGGGACGAGGAAGCCAAGAAACTCACCGGCTACCGCAAGATGCGCCAGCGCCGCAAGAAACAGCGCGACGACCTGGAAAAACGCGAAACCAAGCGCTGACGCGACGGCAGCCCGGCAATTCCGGGGAAGGCGCGCATTCATTCCGCGCAAGCCCGGGCCGCACAGCGTCGTTGGCGCGAGAATGCCGGAGCGGTCGGTCGGCCTTGCCGGCCTGCTCTAACGTTCGTTCTTGTCCTTTTCATCCTTCTTTTCCCTGCCGCCCTTGCCGTCCTTCGCTCCTGCCGGATGCGATTGCTGACGCTCTGGCCGCGACCGCTCCTGCTGCTGCCGTGGGTCTTTCGGGCGCTGAATCTGCCGTTGCTGGTCACGCCGCTGGTCACGCGCCGGCTGTTCCACCCGCTGCGGCCTCGGCCCGTTCCTTTCGGGCGGGTGTGCTGTTTCGCGGTTGTGTTCGGGCATGGCGGCTTGCGACGCAGGCGCGAAGTCGCGGGTATCGCTACGTGACCGCCTCTCGATTGGCTGGTGCATGCCCGAGCCGGGTCTGGTCGTCCGGCGGTTCGGGGGCTGCGCGGGCGTGCGGTGCTCGATTGCAGGGCGGTCGCCGGCCCGCGGGCGCATCACGCGCGAAGACGGGTAGGCATACCTCGGCCGATGACCATGCGACGACCCTGCCCACTGGTCGCGATGCTCGAACCAAGGCCGGTTGTCATAGTGCTCCCGCCAGTACGCGCCCAGGATGAAACTGACGATCGGAATACCAATGCGATCGCCATAGTCGTGCACATAGACCCGCCGCCCCCGATAGTCGGACTGCACATAGCGGCCATCGACCCAGCCGCGTTCGCCGTCGGCCACGACATCGCACCATTCCCAGCGGTCGATGCAGCCCAGAATCGAGATCCGAGATCCCGCGGGCAATTGCATGATGCGCGGGTAGTCGCTGTCGGGGCCGGCCCGCAGGTTCACAGTGCGCGTTACATAGCCATCGGATGCCATGGCCCACACGGGAGCCAGGAGCAACGATGCGATCGTCAACAGACGCAGGAAGGTCTTCATGGCGTCAACTCCTCCACGGTGAGTGGATTCCGGCTCAGATAGAGCGCACTCAGCCATCGGTCGAGTTGCCGTCGAAACGCGGCGCCGGGGGCAGCGCTCGACGCTCACACCTTGGGCCCGCCGAAGCGGTGCAGGTTTGACCAGGATCAACGGCGAAAGCGTTCGTGCACAAAGGACGCCGTCACAGCGACCGTAACGGACACCGGCACGCAGCAGCCTCAGCGAATCTGCTCGAGACACTGTCGGTGCGCGCAAACGCTGTCACATGAGTCAGAAGCTACGAGCTCAACGGCTTGCGACACGGCGGCAGTTCTGACGTGCAGGAAACTGGCAGCGTTACCGCGCAATCAAGCGGAAGTTGACGGCGTTGCCGACCAGACCGCTCGGGAAATCGCGGGGGCCTGAATGATGGGGGGCAGATATCACCCGATTTCGTGTCCTTGTTCGGCGCCACGCCGGATCGGCGCGGAGATTCAGAACCGCTCGTTCGCCGGCAAGTAGCGCCACTGCCCGACGGGCAACTTTCCCATGGATATGCGCCCGATGCGAATGCGCTTGACCGCCAGGGGCGTCAGGCCGACCTGGGCGCACATCGCGCGCAACTGACCGGGCTGCGGCGCCTTGATCGCGAAACGCAGGCGGTTCTCGCTCTGCCAGCTGACCCTGCAGGGCGCAACTGGCCAACCACCAAAACTCAGTCCGTGATTAAGCAGTGCGAGACCGCCCGGCTTCAGCTCGCCGCTGACTTCTACAACATACTCTTGCTCGATCTTGAGCGTTTCCTCAATCAATCGCCGGGAAACGCGCCAATCCTGCGTGAGCACGGTCAGGCCGCTACTGTCGGACTCGAGCCCCAAGGGAATGGTGAGCTTGTGAAAATGACGTTTTAGTGCGCGGACTCCGGAATTGTCGTCGGCGCTGCGCGTATCCAGCGAGATCTTCTGCCACGCAAGATCCGCTCCTTCTCCGGCACTCGCGCCCTCGGGCTTGTGCAACAGAATGGTCACGGGTTGCACTGCATCCAGGCTGGCTGCCGGGTCCAGGCTGACGATATTGTCGGAAACCTTGAATTGCGGCTCCTCGACCGTGCGGCCATCGACGCTGACCCAGCCGTTTTCTATGTATTGCTCGGCTTCGCTGCGAGAGCAGCCGATCAGCGCCGCAAGGCGCTTGGAAAGTCGAACGGGTTCAGTCACAGAGGGCGCCGTGGGATTTCGAAGCCGCCATTGTAAGCGGCGCTACCCGCAAACGCGCGGCGGCCTGAGGAGCGGAACCGGATCGTGTCTATGTCCAGCTACAGAAAATTCATCGTCGTCGCCGGGTACGCAACCCAGCAGACTCGGCAGATATCCCATTTACACCGCCCGCGAGGCACAGAAGCGCGTCGAGAGTCAGCTGGCGAAGCTGCAACGACGATACGACGCCCTGCAGGCGGAACACACCGAACAACGCTTCAATCTCGGTCAGCCGGTCCATAAGCTACGGCAGCACCACACACACCGGCAGCAGCAGGACGCGGAAATGCAGCGTTCACGCGAGGACAGTCAGCGCGTGGCGGTGCATTTCGCAGGCGTGCGTGGTCAGCTTGCGGCCACCCCGACGCAGATCGCAGTCGCCGCGGATCGCGCTCGATCGGCCGAAATGCGCCTGGATCGCTCGCTGGCCGACTCGCGCGTTTTTGCCGGTGGGGAAGGGCAAAGGCGCCTACGGTGACCGAGACTGAACCGCTCATCGACGAGAACCGGAACGCCTACGGTGTCGAGCCGACCCGTCGACGCACTACAAGCAGCCGCGTGTGCCCGGCGCGGCGCACGGCTACGTGTTCAGATTCCGGAGCTGTGGGAGGATAACTACCACGTCTACGGCGTACGCAAGGTATGCCGGCTCAACGACGCAGCCGTACAAGCCTCCGTCGGCAGTGTCGGCGTCGTACGACAACGCCTCGGCCGAGACCATCAACGGGCTGTACACAGCCGAAGTGATCCACCGCAGAACGTCATGGCCCGACGCGCAGGCGGTCGAACTGGCCACACTCGTCTGGGTCGACTGGTTCAACCGTCGCCGGCTGCTCGGCCCGATCGGCTACATTCCGCCGGCGGAAGCCGAGACTCGTTCCTACGCAGCAATCCGCGAGTCCGCCATGGCGGTGTGACTCACAATCCGGAGCCTCCGGGCTACCCCATCACCGCGACGACGGCTCCACGAACGTATCGCAGGTTTCGCAGACTCAAAGAGTCGTCCATCGCGCTCCCGGCAGATAGCCGGGTACCACATCGCAATCGCTATCGAAGTACAAGCGGACTGACGACGCGCCCGACTACAGTTTCAGCAGTTCGTGGATCGCGCCCAGTTCCGCTTGCCGCGGATCACTGCTGGCCGGGCCTTTGACGGCGTTTTCGTCCGTGCTCAACACCTCGAACTTCGCCACCTGCTCGTGCACTTCGACGAGCTGCTTCTTGAACTCCTGCATGACGGCGTGCGCGTCGTCCCAGGTCAGGTCCGGACTTGTGAGCAGATCCTGGTACAAGGTGACGAGCCCGGCCTTGGCGCGATCCCACGCGCCCTCGTCGAGCGAGCCGGCGTCGCGCAGCGCCTGCTTGAAGCGCGGATAGAACGGCAGCTGCGTCACGTCGCTGCGCGTCTCGTGCGTGCACAGGCTGTAGAGCACGAAGTCGGCCTGACGGAAACCGGCCGCGTCGGCGCCGGCTGCTTCGCGCAGGTGGCCGTCGACGACCCACAGCGCGCGCGACCGCGCGACGTTCTCGTCCTCCGCCAGCAGCGCCCAGAAGCCGGGCTTCAGCCACGGCGTCTCGCCGTCGTTGTATTCGAACCGGTGCGCCGCGACGGCCTTCGTTTCGGTCAGGCCGAGCAGCGACTCGATGCTGTCGAGCAGCGAGCCGGCAACCTTCAGGTGCGCGCCAAGTGCGACGCTGAGCGGAAACGCAGCCGACACGCTCGACATGAAATCGAGCAGCCGGCGCGCGTAGGACTCGCGTTGTACCTCGGCGACGATCAGCGTCAGCGCGAAGCTGCCGCCGACGAACGGATTCATGCCGGCCACGCGCGTGTCGGTGATCGAGATGCCGTTCGGCGTGATCGCGGCCTTGCCCTTGAGCATCGACGGCCCGACGACGAACGGCACTTCGATGCGGCGTCCGTCGTACGCGTATTCGGCGATGACGAAGCAGGCCGGGTCGTATACCTTGAACCACTGGCGTGCCTGCGTCGCGAATATCTCGTTGATGACGACCGAGAAATACTGTTTGCCCGGCGTGAACTTCGGCGCAAACTTGCCGCTGCCGGAAACCTTGTCGGGCGGAACGGCGATCGAGGTGGTCACCTTCGCGGGACTGCCGCGCAGCTGGTCCCAGATGCGCCGCAGCGGTTCGGCGATGTCGGTCATGTCAAGGCTTCCTGCAGGTCGAGGAGTTTGCGCCGGAAGTCGCGCCATCAGGCGTCTTCGCCGTGCATGCCTGCGCGACGAGATCGGGCGCGGGTTCCGACGGGTCGCCCGCGTAGACGCCGAGATCCCACGACGCGTAGTCGATGGCCGTCAGCGCCAGCAACTGGTTCGTGGCCGGGGCAAATCGCCATTGCGTACTGGATGGCATGAACGATTGCGCGGCCGCGCCGGGCATGAAGATCTTTTCCATACAGAGGGGCTGGTACCCGTGTTTGCGGCGTACGACCTGAACCGACGAGGCGCGCTCGTAACCGAACACGAGGTCGCCGGGCACGCCGTCGATGAAGGTCGGCGGCTTGTCGTCCTGCGGCTCGCCGCCGGCCGGCTCCCAGAGGCGGCATTCGTGTCGCGCCCTCAAGATTTCGTCGTAGGGAATCTTCTCGTGGACGCCCGTGCGGGCGTCGATCACGACGAACGCCTTCGGCAGCGCCGCCTTGTTTTCGCCGTAGCTGTTGACCATGCCGCCGCCGGGCTTGCCGATCAGGCCGAATACGATCAGGTCGCCGTTCTTGCTTTCCGCGTAAGTCACGCCGCAATCGTGGTCGTCGCGGCATTCGCGCAGCGGAGGCACGCGCATGTAGTAATCTTTCCACGTTTCTACATTGCCTACAGGCCCGGCATCGTGCGACGGCCGCAGCGAACGGGATTGCAGCGATTCGATGCGCGGCGCGGACGATGCGCACGCGCCCGCTCCCGTCGACGGAATCTGCGCTTCGAGCCAGAGCCCTCCCGCCTGGATCTGCTGGGTGCCGCCCGGCTGCGTGGCGATAACGGAGGATGTCGGCGGATATGCGTTGGTCTCGAACTCCACGCCGGGCACGAAATCCACTCGGGGCCCGGGCTCCTCGCCCACGCTGGCGGGATTGACCAGCAGGGTGCGCACCGTCTGCCGGCGATTGACTCTGTTCATCAGCACGATCGCGTCGCCGGCGAGCGTCATGCTGAGCAGCGCGTCCGGGTCATCGGCGCTGGGGGGAAACTTGAAAAGCTGGTCGATGCCGAGCGAGCTGGCGACGGCGCCATCGCGCACCAGGGCGACGTGCGACTTCATGGCCGCGAGGCCGGCGGCGGGTGGCCGCCACAGGATCAGCGTCGCATTCTCGAACGGCTCTGAGACGTTCGCCAGCACGAGGGTATTCGATCCGTACGACTCGAACCGCGGGATTTCGACCGGCTGCCGTCCCGGACGAACGATGGTGCCCGAGTCCGGCCGCAGCGACACGAAGCCCGGCGGCGACACGAGCAGCGTACGGCG
The DNA here is from genome assembly GCA_001725155.1 of Lysobacteraceae bacterium SCN 69-320. Taxonomy (GTDB): domain Bacteria; phylum Pseudomonadota; class Gammaproteobacteria; order Xanthomonadales; family Rhodanobacteraceae; genus Tahibacter. The sequence continues at coordinate 235,376 of MEFP01000012.1, forward strand.
ATTGAGGACGACGCGGTCGCTCGAATCGACCGAGTCCAGGGGTATCGAATGCGTCGGCAGCGCTGCGTGCAGTTTTTCCAGCGTCGCCCGGGCCGTGTCGCTCAGCGCGCGGTCGAACGGCCCCAGTTCGCCGGCGAGCATCACCGCGCGCATGGCCGATTCGACGGCCGAATCCGCCGCGTCGGGATAATTGCTGGTCGAGTCCGACAGCAGTTTCGTGACGGCGGCGCGCTTGTCGGCCCAGGTCTTGCTGACGTTGACGAACGTGATGGACGCGCCGACGACGACAGCAGCCCCGGCGATGGCCGTGCCGATGCGAAAGCGGCGCCGGGACACTTCCGCGTTGCGTTCGGCCAGCGCATCCGCGATCCGGATCTGCGCCAGCCCGAGTCCCACGATGTCGTGGCCCAGGCTGCACATCGGCTCGTCGCCGCTGCGGTCGAGCGTCGGTATCGAGATGCGGCGCAACACCAGCACCTGCGGCTGCGACAGATGCCTGAACATGTGATCGGGAGGCGCCGACGTGCGCTCCTTTTTCGCGGCGTCGCGAAACGCGCTGAGGCTCATCACGTCGGTATGCACGCGGCCGTCGCCCTCGTAGCGCACCAGCCCGTAGAGCACCCGGCGCCAGCGCCGTTCCTCGTCTTCGAGGCGCGCGGCAGGAATCCCGGCATCGGCGGCGCCGCGGCGCAGCGATTTCGAGATGTGCCGCATCATGCACAGCTTCAGGCCCTTGGGCTTGTACAGCGCATTGTCGATCGTCTTGGGCGCGGGCCGATGGCGAACGCTTTCGTACAGATCCTGGCAGACGATCTGCATGATCGGCAGGATCGCGCCGCCCGAGCGATTCGTTTCGAACAGGTCGCCGACGATCCTGTCGACCACGCCATCGTCGAAATCAAAGCCGTATTTTCCATAAGGCGAGCCGATGCCCGGGATCTCGACCTTCGATGTCGGCAGCAGCATCGCCTCGGTCACTTCCTCGGGCCGCAGTTCCGGCAACAAGTACACCTTGAAGTCCGCGTGCACGTCGTTGTCGAGCTGCGCGAGTCCGATGAACTCGCCGGAATGGTCCTTGCGCAAGGCCAGGATCAGCTTCCCGCTCGAACCCAGCGCGTTGAACAGCTTGAGGAACTCGAAGAAGCGGTCGCGCGCCGGCGAATCGGGCGGGCTCAGCGTCAGCACTTCTTCGACCTGGTCCAGCACGATCACGAGCGTCGACGGCAGCGCGTCGCCGATCAGGTTGAACGCCTCCATCAACCGGCGCGGATCCGCGCAGATCCGTACGAATTCGTTGCACGTCGAGGCGCCGAGCCGCGCCTCCGCGAGGTCGTACTCGCACGGACCGCGCGCCGTCTTCGCGATCACCGGTTGCGACAGCCATCCGTACAGGCTTTCCGCGAGGCTCGACAGCGGATCCGGACCGGAGCGGACGAAGACGGGTCGATCGGGCTGGCCGGGCGCGTCGCCCGGTTCGCGCAGGAACAGGAAGCCGAGCCGGCTCGCCTCGAGCATCGGAATGAGGCCGGCCCGCAAGAATGACGACTTGCCGCAACCAGTCTGGCCGTGCAGCAGCAGGATGCGCGTGCGCACCTGCGTGACCAGTTGGGCACAGGCGGTGACGTGGCCGGCGCGGCCGGTGAACAGCAGCGCATCCTCGGCGTGATACTGCGCGAGGCCGCGATACGGCTGGTCAGGGTAGGTGAGGCCGGTCATGCCGGCGTTCCCTGCGCGGCCGGCGTGCCGATCTCAGGCACGATCTTGTACTTCGGCTGTGCGTAGCAGCTGTAGAGCAAGCTCAACGGCCACATGGACTCGTCGCGGCGCAGGTGATGCATGGTCTGTCCGATCGTCTTGCCTTCGTCGAACAGCGCCGTCAGAAACTGCCGAGAGAACTCGATGGCGTCGTCCTTCGGCACGATCGATTCCGTGGAGATCAGGCCGAACAGGCCCTCCCGGTTGGCGACATCGGCGAAACTGTAGTCGCCGTCGCCGAACGCGCCTTCGCAGCCGTTGATGAAAAGGAGGCCGCACCACTGTCCCGGCATACGACGTCTGCCGCCGGTGAGTTCGTCCATCAGGATCTTGAAATCGGTCATCGATACTTTCGCGCCGTAGCCGAGATCGAGTACGCCGTCGTGGTGATGACCGATGTAGTGGAAGATCGTGTCGCCCGGCTCGATGTTCCGGAGCGCCTCACGGCAAAGCTCGTAGGTGAGCTTGATGCCGAGCGGACGCCCTAGCAGGTTGCCCAGACGCGCATGCGCCTCGTCGGCGTAGTCGCGATGCAGCAGCGACAGCAGGCGACACTGCTTCGCCGGTCGCGCCAGCGCGTCGGAGGGATTGACGCCGTCGAACACGGCAGCGAGTTCGTACTTGAGCCCCCAGAAATTGCCGAAGGACGTCGATCGCACGTCCGGCTGAAGCCCGGGCAGATCATCGGCTTCGAAGACGAGCCCCCACGGCACATGCATGCTCGGGTCCGCGACGACGCTGAGGTCGCATTCGGCGGACTCGGTGCCGTCTTCCTGTTTTTTTTGCTTTTGCTTTTCGTACGCCTGGCGCATCCAGTCCTGGACATCGTAGGCCGCGTTACGGTTGCTCTTCGCGTCGAACAGCGCGTAGTACAGGTGGAACCCGGCCGTCGTGAGTTCGTGCAGGATCAACGGCAGCTCTTCGCGCTGCTTCGACGCCGCCCATCGCGTGAGCCGCGCGAGTCCCGTGCGCACTTCGCCGGCCGCGCGCTGGAGGTTGTCGAGAGAAACGTAGTACTTGGCCCAAAGGCCCTCGTCGCCCCAGCGCAGACAGACCTCGTTTCCCCGCGGATCTCCGATTTCAAGCCACATCTGCTGTCGCCGCCGCCGTTGCCGCCGGCGCCCCCTGCCGAGAAACGTCGACTAGCCGAGCACGCCCGGTATCTGCCCCCACTGCGTCATGCAGTAACACGGCTGTCCCGGCACGCCGGGATACGGCATCCAGCACCAGAACTGCGGGGTGAAGCAGATGGTTCCCGGCTGATGCGGTGGTACCTGCGCGAGCGCTGCCGTCGGCAACATCGCGGCGGCCGCGAGGGCAACGCCCAGGACCAGGTGATGCAGGCTTTTCATGGCGTCCTCCTGACCGGCGAAAGAGACACGCGGCGTGGTCGAACAGGTAATTACGCACACGGCGCGCTTTGCTTACCTGTGTCGCGTCGGCAGGCGTCCTCTCACCCTGGGCGCGGACGCGTGACCGCTTCATCACAAACGGTGACAAAGGCGAGCGTGCGGAACGCGCGCTCCAGTCCGCGTTGGCGGAGTGGGAGCTATTCCCGGAGAAGGAGGCTCGGTGGTTCCGATAGGCTCACATCTCACGCTGCCTGCTCAGCACTCTGAAGCGTTGTTCCGAACACTTTTTGCCCCACGCATCGCCGTTTTCTGCACCTGTTCGCATCAACACTTCATTGGTTTCTTGGAAGCGTTGATCCGAAACCAGCGTCAAGAATACCTGTTTCTCCGAACAGCGCGCGGGCCGGACTCAACAGTATATGTGTGAACGAATGCCGGCCACGACATTAAAGTCGCGCGTCAGATTCTTGACTCACGACAACGGCGGTTCAGACTCGCTGGCAGGCAGCAGTCGATGGGGCTCCACCCATGACAGCGCGTTCAAAGCAGCAGAAGCCGTCAGTTCGCGCCTCTGTCAAGAAGCGCGGGCGGGCTGCCTACAACATCTGGTCGGTGTGGAGTCCCAAGACCCAGCGTCGATGGGTCTTGAAAAGTGACCTTTGCGAGGAGCACTGGCTCCTACTCGAGGCCGATCCGGACGTCGCGTCATTTGAACTTGGGCCGGGCTTGGCCGGCCGTCATCCGGCAGCGGACAGCGAATTGTCCAAGATCGATGCCGTGGTTCGGTTGCACTCCGGCCGGGTTGAATGGCGGTCGGTCAAATGCCGAACCGAAATGCGCGCCGACGATCCGCCGGCCGGCTCGGTAGAGGGCACCGTAGACGCGATGTTCGCTCGGTGCGTCATTACCGACGAGCACTTGTCGAAACACGCCCTCCTGATCGAAAACTTCCGGCGCGTCGTTGCGGTTCAAGCGCGCACGGCCGACTTTCCTCCCGCCGACGAGCAGAACCGCGTGGCGGCGCTGCTACGACATCAAGGCCGCGTGGTACTCGGCGATCTCGTCGAAGGTCTCGATTCGCCCCACACGGCCCTGATGCTATCGGGCGCGTTTGCGTTGCTGACGAGCGGCTTTGCGCGGTCCGATCTCGATGTCGCCCGGCTGTCCACGCGCACGCAGCTTTGGTGTCGCGGATGAGCGCCAACGCGCGCGTGCGGTGCGACACGTCTGGCTGGAGTGAGCTCAGCCTGACGCACCTGGATGATGGCACGCGCCAAAAGATTCTCACCCGCCAAGCCGCGGTTCGCGACTATTTCCACTACGTGCCACTACGCGCCATTGCGAGCCAGTACGGCCTGGTTCCTTCGGAAGTGCTGCGCCTGGCGCAGCGGTGCACCCGTGCCGACGAACTCGGCGATTGCTACGAGTGGCGCGGCATTCTGCTGCGGGAAGTCTTGCGTCCGTACCGGCGTCGGTCGCCGATCAACGACGGTCACGCGCAACGGGGCCGGGGCCTCAGCTGCGCGTTCGGTGATCTGCTGTTGCGTAAGCCCGAGATCGCTGCGGGGTTGCGCAAGGAACTGGATCGTTCGGGGGGTCGAAATGACGTGCACGAATTCAAATACAGCCTCAAAAGTCTATTTCGTCACTTCCGCACCTTGTGCGCCAAAGCCGGCGTGCGCCACGACGAATACCCGCTGATGACGAAGCTGCAGGGATATCGATCGCTCGGTGAGTTTGCCCGGCGTGAATTGCAGCGGAATTTCGAGCACGCAGTCAAAGTCCGCTACGGGGAGGTGGCCGCCTCGCACATGAAGGTCGGTACCGGGCACGTCTCGCGCCGAACGACCGCACGTCCTTTCGATGCGCTGCAGATGGACGGCTTCGATCTCCCCATGATTGGGTGCGTTCTGGTCCCTTCCCGCAAGGGAGTGCGGGAGGTGGCCGCCGATCGGCTGTGGCTGTGTCCCGTTGTTGACGTGGAGCTCAAAGCGGTTCTCGGCTACAGCGCTTCGGTGGGGCCAGCGTTGACCGACGGTGATGCGCTGGATGCGGTTGAGAATGTGCTCACCCCGTGGGAGCCTCGAGACGTGTCGGCTTCGGGCCTCACATACCCTGTCTATGCGGGATTCCCGAGCGGCCTATCGCCGCTTTTCGCGCAGTGCGGTTGTTCGACGCTGTTCATCGACAACGCCGAGATCCACCTCGGCAAGGCCGTCCAGGACCGTATTGCCCGACGGCTCGGCTGCTCCATCAACCTGGGCCCGGTGCGCCGCTGGGATCGGCGAGCGCTCATCGAGCGGATTGGCGGCATGCTGAAACGGGAAGGGTTCGCTCGCGTGCCGTCATCGATGGGGTCAGGGCCCAACGATCCGCATCGGAACGATCCGGTCGGCATGGCCTGCCGCAAGCGCATCTTGATCGACCACCTGTTCGACTTGGTGGATGTGGAAATCGCGACCCTCAACGGACTGGAGACGGAAGGGCTCTACAACATCACGCCGCTGCAGTATGCCCGGCAATTTCTGGAGGACCCCACCATACTCTGGCCCGTGTTGCCGCCGCTCCCCAAAGGCATTGCGGACCTCGACACCGATGTAAAGCACCTGCCGGTCGCGGGCAGCGCCTCGGGCGGCCGGCGGCCGTATGTGCAGATCGACCGGGTGACGTATACGAACGACGTCATCGCCGCCAGTCCGGAGCTGTACGGTACTGAAGTTTGGGTCCACATCCGGCGCAGTGACCTGCGCACGGTCAAGGTATTCGCCGACAACGGCCTGTCGCTGGGTACGGCGCGAGCGATGGGCGGGTGGGACCAGACAGCGCACTCCCTGAAAACCCGCCGCCTCTACAACTCCCTGAAGGACAACCGGCTCCTCAAGGTAACGGCGGACACCGATCCGGTGATCCAGCTGGTCGGACACCTGTCCGACGAAGTGCGTCGCGACGCCGATCGCGCGAAGCCGAAGGTCTCGGCAGCGGCGTCCGCCTTGGCGCGCGTGATGCGGGAATCCGGCCTTCCGGCCGCCGGGCCGAGCGTCCATCCCACCCACCGGCCATTGACCTTGCGCGAAGAACTGGCTCGCAAACGGGGCATCCGCCATGACTAGACCCATTCCCAAACTGGATCTCGACGCGCTGAAGGCGATTCACGCCAGCACTCACCCGCTGCACACCGGCATGGATTTCACGCTGCTCACGCCGCCCATGAAGATGAGCTGGGAGGTCGTGAAGGACGATCTTCGGCTCGGCAGAACCAGCTGCATTCAGATCGCCAGTCCTCGCTACGGAAAAACCGAAGCGTCTCGGCATGTCGCGGCGCGCTTGGCGGAAGAATTTCCGACAGCCTTCGTGCTGTGGTTCGACGCGCAATACTATCGGGAGACACTGCCTTCCGATAAACGGTTCTTCGGGGACCTGCTGGTCAGTGCGGGTCACAGCCTGGCCGCTGCCCACGAGGCCGAACGCCGCAAGAGTCGGTTGATCGAATACTTGTGGACGTCGGCGACGGAGCTCGCCGGCCAGCGCGTGATTCTCATCATCGACGAGATCCAGGAGATGAAGCCCGCCCATTGGCGCTGGCTGCGTGACGTATGGAACGCGCTCAAACGGCGCGGGATCAAGACGCAAGTGGTGGGTTTTGGACAAATGCAAGTGTTGACGGTCAAGAACGCGCTCAAGGTGGCGGGCGAGGAAGGCTTGATCTCCCGGTTCCTGTCGCACGTCATCGTGTTTCAGGGGCTGACCACGGTGGAGGATTTCGAGGAGGTGGGGGCCGCGTTTGATGCGGAACTCCAGCACCCCGTCAATTCGGGCCTCAGCTATACGCAGTTCCGGCTGCCGCGCGCGTTCAGCCAAGGCTTCCGACTGCGCGATCAAGGCAGTGCCGTTCATACCGCGTTTGCGCAGGCCACGCCGACGGGCGATCTCAACGTGGGCATGGAATGGGCGATGCTTGCCTATCGGGCGTACCTGATGGAGGCCGAAGACGGCGATCCACCCCAGCACGTCGACGACAGGGCTTGGCGTACCGCGGTAGAAACGGCGCGCTACACGGAGTCGCTGTCGTTCGCGACGCAGTGAGCGTGCGGTGAAAGGCCTTGCGCTGCTGCAGGCATTCTCCGGTCGGTATGGCTCGGCCTGGATGGCCGTACAGCAGTTGCGCGTGCTCAATGCACTGACGCCCGCCGAGATCGCCGCATCCGTCTTCCGGGTGAAGGCCTCCGACGGGCGCACGGCCACTGGGGCGCGTCGATCGCTCGTGGACATGCGTTGGTATGACGACTCCCTGGAGGAGGGGCTGCCCGACGACGGCAGCGCGCCGGGCGACCTCGTTGCGTTTTTGCGCTCCCGCGCGCTCGATGCCAGCGCCGGGCCGCTCGCGTCGGTCCTCGCCCGGGACGACGTGGTGCGCTGGTGCCCGGAGTGCTTGCGCGTGGGCTATCACGCCGTGTGGTTTCAACTCGGGGCGTTGAAAGCCTGTCCGCTGCACCGTGTCCCGCTGGAGGAATCCTGCCCTCACTGCCAGGCACCCAATCCCGCCTGCGCGTTGATCGCCCGCGACGTGGGTATTTTCGAATGCATGCGCTGCGGTCGAACGCGCGTGCCCTGTCATCCGCAACGCTGGATCCGCGGCGCCGAGTTCGCCACGCAGGAAGCGCGGGTGTTCGGAGCGCTGGCGCGCTGGTTCCGGCAGCTGCGTCCGATGCCGCTGGAATGGGGCGCGTTGAACCGCGATCTGGGCCTGCGCCGAAACGCCGAGGGGGCGTCGCACCGGTGTGCGGCGCGCACGCACGCCGTTCTTGCGATGTTCCCCAGTCGCCCGGTTCGCCGGTTGTGCAGCGATGGCGCTCCGCTGGAAGCGGCCGTCTTCGACGGGAATGGGCGGACGGCCTCCGGCAAGGCCTATGCGGCCGCCCTGCTGGAGGCGAGCGCCGTCGTGGACCGCGCGGTAGGGGCGCACCGCGCATGCCAGGCGCCGGCGCCGGCGTTGTGGCTGGGTGGCGCCCCCCTTCTGATGCCCTGCATACCGTGGAACGACGTCTGCTGCGTGCGCCTGGCCTGCACGATCTGGACGGCGCGCCATCGTCCGACGGGCCGGCCTTTTTTTGCCGATGCGCTGCCGGCGACGCATGCGTATGCCCGACTGCCGACGCCGGCGTTGGTCCGGTGGCTCGTCAGCGACTTCTTCGAAACGGTCAACGCCTTGAGTGACTATCGGATGCGCTCGAGCGTTCCCAGCGAACGATTGATCGCCGCGCTGAGCCTGAGCATCACCCCCGATCTGGCGGGCACCCTGGTGCCGCCGTCGGAGGGCGGTACGGTGGGGTGGCTCGTGACCGCCCAAAACCCCGCGCTGCCGGAGACCGCGTGCGCGCAGCGATCGCCGGCATCCCACGCGCATCCGGGGCGTGCCCGTCGCGCCGACGGCCGTCCCACCGTGCCGCCGCCTCGTCACGCGTGAGGCGCGAACATGCGCCGACCTTCAGACGCCTTCGATCCGCTCACGGCCTTTGCCAAGGACCTTGCCGCCTATCGCGAGGCCTCGCGACGGGCGATCGCGTCGACGTGGCGCGCCTTCTCGAAGACGTGCGTCGCGGGCGGACTGGCCCCGTGGCCCCTGACGGACGCGAACATTGAATGGGTGGTGCGCCGATGGATCGCCGGTGGCGCCACGGGAACGACGTTGCAGGTTCGCCAATGGGCGCTGCGACGGCTGCACGCGTTCGAGCGTGCAAATGTCGTTTTGTCGGCGTTGTCCACCGCGGCGTGGGCGCGCTGGATCTGGAGCTGCGTACCCACGCGCAAAAGCGGCGGACCGCGGCCGCGATTGACGGTGTTCGAAACCCATCGATTGATCGACGCCCTCGAGCGCGATGCCGACTACCACTGGTTGCGGATGCTGCTCGCGGTCATCGACCGAACGGGATCGTCGTTGCGCACGCTGCTGCAGGTGCGGCAGCGCGATCTGGCGGACGCGGTGCTGACGTTGCACCCTCACCGCGGCACCTACGCGGTGCCCCTGGAGCAGGACGAGGTCCATGCCCTGAAGGACCTGGGTGTGTCATCGGCCGCCGATGCCTTCCTGTTCAGTGGCGATGGCGGCGCGACACCGTTGTCGAGCCATCGGGTCAACCGGGACTTGGGCCGCTATGCCGAGGCGGTACTCGGCCGCCCGGTGGCGATGCGCGAGGTCCAGGAAGCCGCGATCCGGTTTCTGCTGCAGCTGGGCGTCGCCACCCACGCCCTGTCGCAGTGCACGGGACTTCGTCCGCGCACGTTGCTGCGCGTGGCGCGCTTGCGCGCCCCGCTGGACGACCGGCCGCTGATCATCCAGTACGGCATTCCCGTTCGCGCCCACCATCCGGCGTTCGCGGAACTGTGGCGCGTGATGCAGCGCACCGAGGCGTCCGTCTCGGGTCTGCGCGATCGTGCCATTCTGAGCCTGGTGTATTTTGACTTTGCCACGCCCGACATGGTCAGCAGGATGGATCGCAGCGACGTCCATGCCGACGGCTCGTATTCCCTGCCACGAGAGTCTGATCTGACGGTCACGCTGGCCGAACCCCACGTCGCGCAGGCCCTGGGCGCGTGGGTCGCGCTCCGGGGCGACGAGCCCGGCCCGCTGTTTGTCGCCGAGGACGGGGCTACTGCGCGAGGGCTACAACCGGAGGAGGTGGATGGGCTGGTTCGTGAGCGGTCCCGCGGTCTGCGCCGGCCGTTCACGGCCGCGACGTTGCGACTGGGCGGAATCGCTCGCGCCGCCAACGCCGGCCTGCCGCTGGCTCGACTGGCCGACCAGGCGGACCTGCGCTACGAGGAGCTCGCCCACGTCCTGGCGCTGCATCAACGAACCGAGACCGCGGCGCGGGTTCGCCAACAGATCGATGCCCTGCGCGACGCGCGCGGGTCGCCCGCCACCTTCCGCGACCTGTGCACCGGGCCGCTGGTGCGGTGCTATATCCACGCGGCGAGCCCCTGAGCGCACCGGTGTTGATGCGCCACCGCCGGTTCCGCGCGCGCCCTGAACGCCCTCGGGATCGCTGACGCGACACCGACCCTCGCGCGTGAGCGGCGTGGCGTTCCGGCACCGTTCTCGCCCGCGACGCCCGCAACGCACCGCCAACGACAGCAGGGCGTCTCAGCGCGGTTTGCGCTGGAGTGCCGTGAGCGCGGCAATCAGATCGGCGACCTGTCGGTCGGAGCAGGTGTGCGCCAGGGCACTGAGCCGCTCCAGCCGACGACGGGATGCCGGCACGCGCCCGGCCGGTCCTGAGTACGCCACGCGAAGTAACGTGCACAGGGCCTTGGCGGAGGCCGAGCGGGGGGTGAACTGACCGGCCAATACCCGGCTGACTTGCGCTTGCGTGATCGACAGCGATTGCGCGAGCGCTTCCTGCGTCAACCCTCGCCGCTTCATCGCCGCCGTCAGGCGCATTCCCAGGTCCCGGGCCCAGTCCTCGCGGCACTTGATCATAGTATACTTCATACGTATATTATGGACGTATACGCATGCAGGGGCAATCCTCACCCATGGACCTTGAGCCGATCGAGGGTGTTTCGGGGCAGCTGCTGGAATGGCACCCCGATCATGTGCCGCTGACCACGGGACAGGCCGGACGGCAGCTGCCGTTCCAGCGCTGGTTTCCGTTCAAGGAAGCGTTTGCGCCCCAATTTGTCGCCGATGTGCTGGCGCGTGACGGCCGCGGCACGGGCACGTTGCTGGACCCGTTCGGTGGCTCGGGCACGAGTGCGCTGACGGCACAACACCTGGGCTGGAATGCCCATACGATCGAGGTCAATCCGTTCCTGGCCGACTTGATCCAAGCCAAGCTTCACGCGTACGACGTGGCGCAGTTGCGGCGAAACTGGAGCACGATCCTGGCGCGCGTAGGGCGGGCGAGGCCGTCGCTGTCGCGCCTCTATGCACAGGCGCCGCGCACGCTGGTCGAGCCGGGCGAAGCGGATCGGTGGGTGTTTTCAGCGGCGGTCCTGCGCCGCGTCGCGGCCTACCGGCAGACGATCGAGGCCTTGCCTGACGCGGCAATGCGCCGCTTCTTCCGGGTTCAACTGGGAGCGATCCTCGTTCCGCTCAGTCACGTCGTGATCAGCGGGAAGGGGCGTCGGTACCGCCGCGGCTGGCAACAGCTGAACTGGACCGGCGCGGACGTCGACGCGCGACTCGCGAGGGCCGTGGACAGCGCGATCGCGGATGTCGCCGCGGCGCGCCCTCACGCCGGATCGCGCTGCACCGTCGCCCGAGGCGATGCGCGCGCGCTGCTGGCCGACGCCCCGGTCGCCGATTGCGCCCTGTTTTCGCCGCCGTATCCCAACAGTTTCGACTACACCGATATCTACAATCTGGAATTGTGGGTTTTGGGATACTTGAACAGCAAGGACGACAATCGGCGTCTGCGCCATGCGACGGTGCAATCGCACGTCCAGCTCATTCGGACGGCGTCACCGCCGCCCGATTCGCCGCAGCTCACGCGCTGCCTTCAGCGCCTGGCGCGCGTGCGCGACCAGCTCTGGAGTCCGCATATCCCGGCGATGGTCGGTTCGTACTTCCACGATCTCGCCCACGTGCTGCACCACGTGGCGTGGAAGGTGACGCCCGGTGGCCGTGTGGTCGTGGTGGTCGGTGACAGCCGCTACGAGGACGTCTATGTCGACGTGGCGGCGATTCTGCAGGAGCTCGCGCCGGCCTGTGGCTTACGCGTCACGCAGTGCGAAGCGATGCGCTCGATGCGGGTGAGCCCGCAACAAGGCGGGCAACCCGGTCTGACGGAAACGGCCATCACGTTTACCGTCCAGCGCCGCTCGACCGCCGCGCCATGACGATGCGCGCCGCAATTCAGCTGCCCACGCTCGAGCGCCTGCGCGTTCACGGCTACGCGCTCTATCCCGGCCCGCGGCAGCAGGGGATCGATCTCACGTTCCCCGCCGGCGTCACCGTGCTGGCGGGCATCAACGGGATCGGCAAGACGACGTTGCTGCAACTGCTGCTGCGCATGATCCTGGGTCCCCTCAACCCGTCCAAGGCGGCCAGCCGCGATCCCGGGCGTGTCAGCGACCGCAAGCTCGTGAGCGCGTCGAGCTTTCCGTACTTCGCCTCACGCGTTCCGCCACCGCTCTCCGACGAGGCGGTCGCCACCCTGGACTTTCGGATCGGGACGCGCGCGTTTGTCGTCCGGCGTGCGATGGGCAGCATGGCCCTGCGCGAGGTCACGATCGATGGAAAACGGCGGCGGGACCTGACCGACCATGGCCTGCTCGACGCCATGGCAGCCGTCGCCGGCATCGGCAGCGGGTACGACTTCTACATGGTCGTGCGGTATCTGCAGTTTTTCACCGAGGAGCGACTGCCCGTGCTGTGGTCCTCCAGCACGCAGTTCGAAGTGTTCAAGATGCTGTTTGTCGATCCGTCGGTGGCCACCGAGCTGTCGGCGCTCTACACCGAGGTGCAGCGCGTCGACTCCAACTACCGCAACCGCAAAAATCAGCTCACCTTGCGCAAGGACGCGCAGGACGTTCTGGCCGCACTGCGGCCGACCTCGGATACCGTCACGCCGCAACAGGTGGCCGATAAAGCCGCGGAGCTCAACACGGCGCGCGTCGCGGCCCAGAAGGCTCGCGAGGTCCTGGAGAAGCTCGCGGCCCAACGCGATGCCGCGCGCCACGCGGTCGCGACGCAGGAATATGCCGTCGACGACTACCGGCGCGCGCTGGCGCAATCGGATGCGGCCTACATCAGCCACGCCCTGCCGGGGCTGGAGGACAAGCTCCAGTTCCTGATGCAGGGACTGGGCAGTGGCGTGGGCTGCTTCGTCTGCGGCACGCCGGGCCGGAAACAACACCATGCGATCAGCAAGACCCTGCGCTCGGGCCATTGCTTCGTCTGCCACAGCAAGCTGCCGGCGGGGCGGGCGAACGTGGCGTCCATCAAGGTGGCCGACGTGCGCAAGGACGAAACCGCGCTCGCGGAAGCGGTCGCGATCTTGAACGCCCGCGAAGCGACGCTGGCGCAACGCGAGCAAGCGGTCGTTGATCAGCAGGGCCGTCTTCGCCAAGTGCTCACCCAAGTGCAGCAGCGCAGCGAAGAGCACCTCTTCCTCGCCGCGCAAGTACCCGATCCTGTCGCCTCCCCCCTGCAGGATGAGATCACCCGCGAAGAGCTGGAACTGGAGCAGCTCGACACCAAGCGCAAGGCGCTGACCGAAAATTACCGCAGCGCGGTCGGCCGGGCACAGACGTCCATCGAGGCCATCCGCGAGGCCTTGGCCGAACGGATCGCCGCCTATGCGGAACGGTTCCTGCAGGAAAGCGTCAGCGTCCGCTTTGAACGCAACAGCCCGTTTTCCCTGGCCACGGGCGTATCCAAGGTCAACATCCCGACGTTTCGCGTGGCGATGACCTCGGGCACGCATGCGACCCAGCAGGTGCGCACGAGCGAGACCAGCGTGTCGGAATCCCAAAAGGAATTTCTGGACTTGGCGTTTCGACTCGCCGTGCTGGACATGGTGACCCACGACGGGGCGATGACCCTCGTAGTCGAGACGCCGGAAGCGAGCCTGGACACGTGGTTCATGCAGCGCGCCGCCGATTTGATGCGCGATTTTGCCAGCCGCGGATCGAGCGGACAGCGACGCGTCATTGCGACGTCCAATCTCAACGGCACGTCGATGATCGGCCATTTGCTGGGGCGCCCGGCAGGGTCCCGGCGCAAACCCAGCGGGCATCTGATCAACCTGATGGAGCTGACCGCGCAGCCGGGCGTACTCAAGGACAAAACGGCGCAGGCACTATTCGAGCACGAAGTAGGGCAGTACACCGATGCCTAACGCGCGTTTCGTTCGCAAAGAAGACTACGGGCACCTGCATTTCGCGCGGTGGTTGCTCTTGCTGTTCGCTGCCTGTGACGCCGCCGGCCTGGGGCCCGTCTCTCGCCGTCGGCTTCATACCTTGCTGTTCGTGTCCTTCGCGTCTTCGCGCTTCTACGACATTGCGCCCCTGCGCTACCGCGCCCGTCGCACCGAACACGGGCCCTACTACCGCGCGGCGCACTTTACGCTGGGCGCGCTCATTCTGAGCGGCCTGATCGACGTAAGTCAGTTCACGCCGTATCCGGCGCGCAACGAGCTGCAGTTTGAGGGCGACCTGCGCCTGCGGCGGCGCGGTCTGTCCATCGCCCGCCGATTGCGCCAGACCAGCACGGGCGAACGGCTGTACCAGTTCCTCCTGGAACTGTGCTTATCGGCAGCTCGCACCGAGACCTCCCAACTCGACCAGGCCCTGCTGCAGGATTTGACCTACCAGACCGCCACCGCACGTGGCGAATCGACCATTGGCATGGACGAGGAGCAGACCCCGACCGTGGTGGGCCTTCGCACGATCGATCGCTACCTGAACGAGCTCGCGCTGTCGCACCGGCGCGATGCGCTGGCGGCCTACCAGCGGCTTCTCGTGCATCGGATGGCTGCCTGATGGCGGGTTCGCTCGAACCGGCGGAATTGCAGCGCGTGCTGGGCGTCTGGCTGATGCAGGCCGACGGCGACCCGGCGCTGCGTTTCGTGCAGGAAGCCATCGCCTGGCAGAAGCAATGGTTCGTGGCGCACCAGGCCCGGGTGGCCGCAGGGCAGGCGAGTGATGAGGCGGTCGCGATTCTGGTGTACGCCGAGCATCCGCTGCTGGATCCCGGCGTCACGATCAGGCCCGCCGCGGCCCGGCGCAAAGACACCCTGTATCGCCACGCCTTGGACTGGGCATTGTCCACGGGCGTGATCGTCTGCAACGAAAACCTCGCGACCATGCGCCGCATTCGAACCGGATGGGCCAGCATCAGCGATGCGTTTCACTTCGCCGCCACCACCCTTCGCGTGGACCAGTGTTTCGTCATCGCCGTGCTGGGGCAGTCCCGCATGCTGGTGCACTTGCCCGGCGAGGACGTCGCCGCCTGGTGCAGCAACCCGGTGAGCGTGACCGTGAATGCCGGCTCGCCAGCGATCACGGCGCCGGCGATTGCTGACTTGATTCACGCGTTTGCCGACGAGAATCTGCGCTATCCCACCTGTCCGGTCGCACCGCACATCTGGCTCAAGGGCAAGCCGTTTGACCTGATGCCCCAGCCCGAGCACCTCATCCAGTCCTACCTGCTCGTGCACCTGAAGGCCGCGTACCGCTGCAGCGTCACCTTCGTCGACGAGGAGGCGCGCACGCCGGGCGGCCGCGCGGACCTGCGTATTGCGCGGGCATCACCGCCGGGTTCCGCACACCCGACAGCGACGACCATGATCGAGCTCAAGGTGCTGAGCACGGCTAAGTCCTATCCGGCGAATGTGGACTGGGCCCTCAAAGGGGTCGAGCAGGCCAACAGCTATCGACGGCCCGATACGGACGCCGTGTTCGCGTGGTTGTTTGACGCACGCAAGGTCAAACGCAAGCTTCCTCCCGCCGTCGCGACGGCGGCCCGGACCTGGAACGTCACGGTGGAGAACTCGCCCATGCTCGACCAGCGCCCGACGGTGCGCTCGCGCACCACCACGTCGCGGCGGCCGGCACGCAAGACCAAGCCACGTCCAGCGCGCTGACGCCCCGGGGACTCTGATGGTGGTCCTGATCCGCGCGCGCGGCGAACTCCCGCCACCGGCGTCTATTCGGCCTTCGTGCTCACTTGCTGTGTCCCGAAGACGTAGCCGAGCAAGGCGGTCAACAACGGCAGCAGCAGGTTGAGAAGGATCAACTGGGCCGCCTGCAGCCAAAAATCGTGCAAGGACTTGCGCTGCGCGTTCACACGATCGGCCAGCTCGCCAGCGGTTTGCGCCGCGGTGGAACCTGTCGCCTGGAAGGCGGCGCGCCGTAGGGTCGCCATCGTGTCCACGCACGCCTGCAATGTGGCCTCGCGTTCCGTGCCCGATGGCAGCGGAATGCAGGCGTTGAGCGTCTCGCGCTGCGATTCGGTCAGCGCTGAAAGGCGCTCCAACAGCGCCATCGTGCTTTTCGCGTTTTGCAGACTGTCGGGTGACCAGGAGGGTGTCTGCGCGGCTTTCGCGGCCGCCAGATCGCTCCATAACCGGTCGATACGGCCCACGACTTCCAACTGCAGGCCAAACTGGGACTGGCTGATCGCGGGTTTGTACGCAGCCTCCAGATCCGTGCCGATGGTGGAATCCATGCGGTACAGATAGGCCAGCAGCGCCACGATGGACAAAACGGCGAGCCAGAGCACGAACTTCGCCAACTGGACGCCGGCGCCCAGTACCGGTGGCATGGATGCCTTGATGTCCGCAATGGGCTCCACCACGGCCCGCGTAACGCTGTCAAAAACGCGGCGAATCGTCCCCGTTCTGGGTTCTTCGGCCGTGACGCCGGGCAAGGGCTGCAGATCGTGTGCGGTGAGCGGCGGCAAGGGCATGCGTCACCTCCACGACGATGTGCGTTATGCCACTTTATCCCTTTTTACCGTATCGAGCGAGCGCATGGCCAACTGGATCATCTTTTCGCCCTCCTCATCGGAGGACAGCACCAAGCGACCTTTCGCCCGCTCGTTCACGGCCCAGTTGAAGAGCGTGATGGCGTCCCGGGCGATGTCGGTCAGCTTGACCGAATCGCCGAGTTTTTTCTGCAGTTCCGCGACGAGGTCGTCGGGGATGTGAAGGCGTAGTTCGGCCATGGCGTGCTCCGAAAATGAGGGTGCGATGCCACGATACTGCCGATCTTTCTCCGTTTCAACTCCATCGTTTGTCCGTTTTTACTCCGACGCCCCCTCATTCCGCGGCGCGTGCACGGCCGAGTGGGCGGGCCAAAGGGTCCCGACGCACCGTCGATGGCGATGGGCAGCCGTGCTGCACGGTCCTGAGAGGGCTCGCGCGCACGTCACGCGCTGAGCGCGCTTGCTGCGGGCGCCGTCCTGCCGCACGCTAGCGCCATGATGCGTGCGCGACCCTTCCTTGCCTGGCGCGGCCTGTTCTGGCGGAGCCTGCTGAGCCTCGCGCTGGTGCTGACCGGGGCGACGGGCGCGGGCGCCCGGCCGGCGGCACCGGGTTTACCGCTGCGGTCGGCCCATGCCTGCCACGGTGAGCACGCCGTGCCGGAAACCCCCACGCCGTCGGCCCCGTGCTGCGCGGACCACGTCTGCCACTGCGGGTGCCTGCCGGTGGCCGCGTCGGCGCTTCCCCAGCGGCTACCCGGGCCCGAGCCGGATGCGACGCGCACGACGGAGGTACCGGCGTGGTCGCTGGCCCTGCGTCCCTCGGTGCTCCTGCGACCGCCCAACCCCGCTCAGACCTGAAACACGGTCGAGTCGATCCGCGCCGAGCGTTGATGCGCGCGGATCGCCGGTGCGCCTGCGCGCGCGCTTAGCGGAGCATTTCCATGGATTCCAAGATGCCGGCGTCGATCGACGCCCCGGACGGCGCCGTCGCGCCGTCCACCCCCGGCCCGATGCGTATCGGGGAATTGGCCAGCGCCAGCGGCGTGCCGGTCGACACGGTGCGCTACTACGAACGCATCGGCCTCTTGCCGCCGCCGGCGCGCCGCGGCGGCGGCTACCGCAAATACGAACCCGACGACGTCTTCCGCCTGCAGGCCATCCGCGGCGCCAAGGCGCTGGGCCTTACCCTGGAGGCGATCCGCACCCTGTTGGCGATGGCGCTACCGAGCGCGCGGCCGGCACCGGTGCGCGCGTGCGCCAAGGCGCTGCAGCAGGAATTGGCGGAGCGGTGCGCGGCGCTGCAGGCGCTGGCCGTCGCGGTCGAAACCTGCCGCCGGGGCCCGCCGCCGACGCTCGCGGCGTGCCCGATTCTGGCGACCTTGCAGACCTATGCCTGCACGCATGCCACGAGCGGCAGCGCGCTCCTGGATAGTTGAGTCCGGCGCCTCCGACGGGGCGGGCGCTACTCGCCGGCCCGCGCATGGACCAGGGCGTCGACCAGGCCGCCGATGCCCAGGAGCGCCATGACCGTGGCGTCGGCGAACCAGTGCGCGGTCGGGAAACCCAGCCACACGCCGGTAGCGGTCATCGCGCTGATCCAGGCGGCCAGCATGGCGAGGAAGCCGAGCGTAAGGGCCACGCGGCCAATCGTCGCGAACAGGCGCGCGCGCGGTGTCATCGGCGTGCTCATGAGGCGCGGGCCGACGTGCCGGCAGCATGGCCGGTGGCACTGCGGCCGCCGCCGCTGGCCATCGCTTCGCAGGCGTCCGCGCACCGCTCGCAGGCCTGGACGCACTCGTCCATGTCGCCCACGCGCTTGCAGCTCTCGGCGCACGCCCGGCAAATGTCGGCGCACACCACGCACTGCGCCGCGTGGAAGGCCGAGCCGTTGGCCATGAGCGCCGCGGCGCTGCGGCAGACTTCGGCGCAATCGATCATGAGCCGAAAGTGCGTCGGTTCGACGTGCTCACCGCCGAGCTCCAGACAATGCGTCAGCGCCGTCTGCTGGCAGGTCGTGTAGCAGGCCAGGCACTGCTGGATGCACTCGGTCATGGCAGGGGAGGTGTGGGTCTGATGCGGCATGAAAGTTCTCCGTAGGGAAGGAAAGTGCGGCGGTCGTCAGAGGCGCCACCGGGCGAACGCCAGCCACGCGTCCGGCTGGTTGCCGTAAACGGGCTTCAAGGCCGCCGGAATCGCGTAGCGGCTGTACTGCAGACCCAGGCCAAAGCGGCCCAGGCGCGTGGGCGGAAAATCGTGGATGGCGCCGAGCGTCGCCTTGTCCACGGTGAAGACCTGGCCCGCGAGCGGTTCGTCCTCACCAAAGAGCTCGTCCTTGTCCACGCGCTCCACGCGGCCGAACAGGGTGTGCACCGTATCGATCACGAGCGCGCTTTCGAGCAGGAAGGATTCGGTCGCGTGGCCGGGCAGTTTCTGGTTGCGACCCCAGGCCAGCGTCGTCTGCCATTGCGCCCGCTCGAACGGGTGGTGGTAGATGACGGACGCGGTCGTGCGGCGCATGTCGACGTCGGGTTCCAGCTGCTCGGGACTGCGCAAGACCCCGCGGCTGACCTGCAGCGCCCAGCGCACGCTGGGGTTGTAGGACACGCGCCCGGACCAGGAGTCGAGCGCGCGCAGTTCGATGTTGGTGCGGATCTGATCAGGCTCGCGGGCATTGAAGGCGGAACCTTCCACTTTGAGATCCTTCCACACCCAGCCGAGGGTCGCGACGCCGAAGGTGATATGGGTGGCATCGAGCCAGTGATGGCCCAGCGGCGCTTCGGGGTTGTCCATGCCGGAGAACCGGTGCATGAAGGTCGGCGGGCCCAGCGCCGGTTCGCCCGGCAGACCGAGGTAGACGAAGGCCGAACTGGATTCGCCCAGCGGCTGGGCGTAGCTCGCCGCCAGTTCCATGAAAAGATCGTGCGGGTGCTGCCGGTCGATCAGCGGCGTGCGGCCATCGGCGGTCTCGCCGGTCTGGAACAGGAGCGGGTAGCCGGTCTTGCCCACGCCCCACGGATCCAACGACACCATGGCGCGCACGCCCAGCGTGCCGGGGCCGAGCGGGCGCATGCCCATCAGCATGCCCATGCTCTGGACCACGGTGTCGCGGTCCCCGCGCGGTCCGGCATTGTCGGTGACCACGAGGTTCGCCGACCCGTGCGCCATCCACATCCACTCGCCCGTCATCCACGGTGCGCTGCCGCCCATGGGTGTTGCTTGCGGCTGCCAGCTAGTGCCCGACGCCTCGCGGCTCATGGCATACGGCCCCAGCAAACCGCGCATGGGGGCATCACCCTCGTGCTCGGCCATCGCCGGCATCGTGCCCGCCGGCGCCGTGGCCGGTTCGTGCGCGTGCGACGGTGCGTCCTGCGCCCGCAGCGTCCCGGCGGTCAGCACCAGGAGGCCGGCCACGAGCGGCGAGGGGAGGGCGCGCAGGCGCCGCCGGTGAGGCAAGTCAGGAGGCAGCATGGCAAGGCATCCGTGCAGGGGGAGATAGTCAGGCAGCACGCGCTGTGCCACGGCATCCCCGCGTCGGCCGCTATCGCGCCCGATGCGTCCAAAATCCACCCCCGATGCCACAATTCCACTCGGCGTCAATCGCTTGGCATCGCGCGCAATCGCTTGAATTCGTTGGACATTGGAGTCAGCTCCAACCTTGTACCCCGGCACCGGTCATGCAACGTGCACCGCGAGCCGTGCGCCCGAGCCGTGTCCTGCACGAGCGTGCACGACCGGAACGGGCCCGACCGCTGTCCGCGACGCGCACGCGCCGTGCACCGTCGACGGTTTTTCGAGGGAATTCTCTCGTGCAGTCTGCGGCGTTCAGCGCAGCGACAGGTTTAGACTTTGCTCCAGACTCCATCTGTATACCGGCACGTCGGGCGCCCTCGCGAACCGTCTCTCATGCCGCGCCTAGCCGTTCGTGGCGCGCGCTACCTGATTGATTTGGCGACCGATGCCCTGTGCTGTGGCGACGCGTCGTGAGCGGACACGCACCGCGACGAAGATCACCATCGCCGCGCGACAGCACACCGCGCGCGACGGCGCTCGCCACGATTCGTGCGCAACGCTGCCGCCGCGTATTGCAGCGCAGAATGCTTTTTTTGCGCGGCTGCGTAGCGTGCCTGCGCCTGTCGCTCCGGGAGGGGATCGACAGGCCCACGACAGGGGCGTGGTGCAGGGCATTCGCTCTGGACATCCCGTTCGCCGCGCCGCGGCGATCGTGCGCTTATCGTCATTCTTCGGAGGGGTAGATCGTATGCGTCGTTCTTTGCTTGCTGTGGCCGTAGGCCTGGGTTTTTCGCTCGTCGCCAGCACCGCGTCGGCCAGCCACGATTGGAACAACTACCACTGGGCACGCACCACATCCTCGTTCAATCTCGCCACCGTCGACAGCGTCACCGCGACCTGGCAGCCCATGTTCAACACGTCCGTCTCGCAGTGGTCCTCGTCGACGAAACTCAATCTCGTGGCCTCCCAAGGCACCGAGACGGCCAGCGCGCGCAGCGCCTGCACGCCGATCGCCGGCAAGCTGCGCGTGTGCAACTACACCTACGGCCAGAACGGCTGGTCGGGACTCGCGTCCATCAACCTCGATTCGCGCGGCCACATCTCGCAGGGCACCGCGAAGATGAATGACAGCTACAGCTTCACCAGCAACGCGCGCTACCACGTCATGTGCCAGGAAATCGGCCACGTGCTCGGTCTGGATCACACCAGCACCAACGGCACCTCGCAGAACACCTGCATGGACTACTCCCAGTCGGCCAGCAGCACCGCGCCCAACTCGCATGACTACGCGCAGCTGACGAGCCTGTACGGGCACCTGGACACCTACAGCAGCGCCAGTTCCAGCATGGCGCTCAGCGCGCAGGAAATCGCCCTGACCGACGGCCCGATGGCCCGCCTGGAAATGGTCGGCGGCGTGCCGCTGGGACACCTCGTCAAGCGCGAGCGCTTCGCGGAAACGTACGTGGCGCCCGACGGCAAGGGCGGTCTGTGGATCCACCACATCACGCTCGCGCCGGGATCGGAAAACCTCGATCTGAGCGAGGAATAAGCCGCACCGACCGCGGCGTCGCCGACGCGGCGCCGCGGTCATTGGATGAGCCACGGAGGACCGCGGGATGCGATCGATGTTGGGCATGGTATGGATCGGGTTGGCCGGGTGTGCGGCTGCGCAGACAACGCCACCGGCGTCGCCGGTGACCTCGGCAGGGACGGGCAAGAGCGGGCCCGTCGTGACGTCGCGCGCGCAGTGCCTGGCGCTCAAGGGCACCTGGCGCAAAGTCGGCGTGCAGCAGCTCGAGGCCTGCGACGTGCCCACGCGCGATGGCGGTAAAGCCTGCCGCTCCAGTGACCAGTGCGAGAGCCTGTGTGTCGCGAACGCCGATGCCGATCCGGCCGGACCCGTCGAAGGCCATTGCTACGCGTCTTTCTTGACGGTGGGTACCTGCCTGTCGGAAGTCAGCGATGGCCGTATCGTGCGGGCGCAATGCGCGGATTGATGCGCTGACGCGCGTTCCCGCCGCGCGGTGCGATGCATCGCCCGACAACACCGCGTGATACGCCACGCGGTGCGCCGCGGTCGGGCCGACCGTCATCGATCCATTCCGAGCGCAGCGTCCGATTCTGCAGGCCACGGCACTCCATCCTGGACTTGGCTCTCAACTTCCACGTTGTGCGTGAAATCCGCGCGCGTGTGACAACGCGCACGGTGCACGCTAGGCTGCGCGCGCCACGGCATTGTTCACAAGGGGACTGTCATGGGAATTCGGTTGGCGAGTGGGGTGGGAATACTGTGCCTGCTGACGATGAATGCCGCTGTCGCGCAGGATCATCACCATTACGAATACTACGTCGACGTGGAAAACGGGTTGAGCGAACCCGTCGGGGTGAGCTGCAACGGCAAGCCCGCGGTACGGGTGCGGCCGGGCGAACAGCGATCCATCAACGTGCATGGCGGTGAATCCTTGCGCGTTCGCTGCGTCGCGCTCGACCACCATGGCCAGCCGCTGCAGCGGCAGGTGTTTGCGTTGGATCACCACGACAATCGCGCCGAGTGGCCGCTGGGGCAGGGCGATCACGATCACGACGACGATCCTCGGCGCGACGACGAGCGCTGAGCGAACGGGGCCGGTGGCGATTCCGTGGCCATCGCCGCCGACCCTCGTCAACGCCGCATACCGCTGATACCGGCAACGCTCGCTGCGGCTCAGCCCGACGACGTGCGCGATGTGCGTGCGGGCTTGAGCGCGTACGCGGTGGTCAGCGCAGGCACGGCAACGCTACCCTGCGCGCGGATCATCATGAGCGTGAGCAACACGAACACGGCTTGGCGCACCTGCTGGCGGGTGGCCTGCGTGCGGGCGATGCTGTGGGCGATGCAATTGCGCTCCTCGAGCAACGCCTCGAGCACGCTCGCCAAGCGACTGACCAGCGGCTCATCGCGCAGGACATCGCGCTGCACGGCGCGCTTGAGTACCAGTTGGAACTTGTCCATTAATTTCAGCCGGTTGACCGGCTCACGCAGTTCCTCGTACATCGTCAAATCGCGCAGGGCGTGATTGATCAGGCCGTCGATCGCGGTCACGTAGGCAAACAAGGCCTGCTTGGTGCGGCCGTCGGCGGCAAAAGCGCGCGCTTCGACCGCGGTCTCCTTGTAGAACTCCGCCGGCAAGTGCTTCTTGTGCAAGCCGAGGATGCGTAACCGGGCGACGCAGCGCAGCAGCTCGGCTTCCAGATCCGTGCCGCCGCGCAGCACGCCCGAAAGCACGACCTGCGCGTCGTGCCGCCGCGGCTCGGCCGTATTCAACGCCAGTGTGAAGGTGTCGGACTCGGTCACCAGCGCGGCGCCCGAGGTCCCTTCCGGCTCGATGGTGAAGCCGGCTTCCTCTATTTTCACCGCCTGCACGAACGCGTAGCGCCGCGACAGATCCACCCGCGCTGAGATGACATGATCGTGCGGCATCGAGTTCAAGCGCTCGCGGTCGGCGACGTCCAGCTCCAGGTCGACGGTTTCGGTATAGACGCGCGCCATACCGAATTCCCGGAACAGCCGGGGTAGGGCTTTAATGACGCGGGCTTCGAACGCATCCAGGGCATTCATGCCGTGCTCCCATGCGGTGGGGAAATCGTGCAAGGGCCGGCCTGCACTAAAATACGCCAGTACGATTTGCCGGAAATCGAGCAGCAACGGGATTCCCTGCGACGTCGGCGCCTTGGGAAGATGCCGTCGTCATACTGGCTGTGCCATCGGGAGTTGTAGCGGGTGCCTTCAATGCCGATGTCGATGATGCAGGTCCGGATAGTGCGGATGGGAATGCACCAGCGGCTGGTGGCGATGGGGATGCGTATGCGGCTCTTGCCCGTCCCAGTCGAAGTCGTGCTCGTGCTGGTGATGTTCGTCGTGCCGATGGCGATGCATGTGATCCATCGCCTCGTGCACGTGTTCGTGCTCGTGGCGCTCGGTGACGTGCAGCCAGACGCCGATCGCCATCAACACGCCGGCGATGCAGAACAGCAGCGTGGGTGTTTCCCCGAGCAACAGCAGCGACAATGACGCGCCGACGAACGGCGCGGTCGAGAAATAGGCGCCGGTGCGCGCCGTGCCGAGGTGCCGCAGCGCGAGCACGAACAGCACGAGGCTCACGCCGTAGCCGAAAAAGCCGACGGTGGCCGCGCCAACGAGCGCCGGCCACGCGGGGAGCGAAGCGCCCAGCGCAAGGGCGAGGCTGGTATTGATCGTGCCGGCGACGGCACCCTTAATCGCCGCGATCTGTACGGGGTCGCCGCCGGAGACGACGCGCGTCAGGTTGTTGTCGATCGCCCAGCACAAGCAGGCGCCGGCGATCGCGACCGAACGCCAGGAGACGCTGCCGCCGGCGCGCGGATCCCACGACAGCATAACGCCGCCGAGAACGATCACGACCATGCCGGCGAAGATGCGACGATCCACGTTCTCGCGGAACACGACCCACGCGAGCACGGCGGTAAGCACAGATTCGAGGTTGAGCAGCAGCGACGCGTCGGCCGCGGCCGCGTACTGCAGGCCGTACATGAGCAGTGCCGGCCCGAGCACGCCGCCGAAGAGAACGGCGCCGGCGAGCCACGGCAGGTCGCGTCTTGTCAGCGCGGCATCGCCATCACTGCGCCGCCCGCGACGCACGAGCCACCACGCGAACAGGCCGAGCCCCGATCCGGCGTAGAGCAGTCCCGCGAGCAGCAGCGACGACACCTGCCCGACGAGCAGCTTCGCGAACGGCGTGCTCGCGCCGAACAGTCCGGCGGCCAGCAGCGCGTAGCCGACACCCGTATGCAGTCGTGTCGTGGTGGTGTCCATCAAGCTCCTGTCGGCGGCGACGGCTCGCCACAAGATAAGGGAATGTAGCGCAGCTGGCGGAAGTGCGACGCGTGCTTCCGCCGGCCTGGGTCAGTGGTCGTGCTCGGCTTCGGCAGCCGCGTCGGCGGCTTTCCTGGCGTCTTTCTTCGCCGCTTCGCACTTGTCGTACGCGGCCTTGATCGTCGGGTTCTTCGGGTCGATCGTGGCCGGGTCCTTGCCATCGAGCGCGGCGCATTCGGCCGGCTTCGCCGGCGGCCGGCGCGAATGGGCGGCAGGGTCATGCGCGAGGGCCGGCAGGGTGGTCGCCGCCAACAGGCTGGTGGCGAGGAATCGCAGTGTCATCGTGAGGATCTCCAGGAGTTTTCGCCGTGGATAAGGACAGAGCACCGCCCGCCGGCGAACGGATGACGCACCGTTGCTGAACTCAGGGCCGGTACAACTCGCTGTAGAAGCCGCTGACCGTCACCGTCACGGTAACCGGCTCGGTGCCGTGGTTGTGCCAGTACCAGCCGTGCGAACCGTCGAACGGCGCCGTGAACGCGCCGGCGCCGCTCGCGGTTTCGTCCTTCCAGTAGCTCGTGAACTCGTCTTTCGCGGTGTTGGTCTCTTCGCCGTGCATATCGAACTCGACGGGCCCGGCGCCGGTCGACCACGCAAAGGTAAACTGTTCTCCTTTGCGCATCTTGGCCTTGATCTCGGCGCCCTTGTCGGGCCCGAGCGTCACGTGCATGTCGCCGCTGCGGAACGGCGTCGCGCTCTGGACGACGTATTCGTTCCTGACGAGCGTTGCGGATGTCGCGACCGGCACGACCGGCGTCGGAACCGGTGTCGCCGGATTTTCGGCAACCGGCTTGGCGTCTGGCGCGCTGGCGCTCATGCCGAGCAGGCCGAGCCGGCGGCCGAGGCCCGTGGGGTCGATGCCGTGTTCGGCCGGGAGCACAGCGACGCCCAGGATTGCCGCCGCGACCGCGAGCGCGACGAGTGTCGCCTTCGCGAGCCGGGTTCGCGAAGGCAGAGGTTGAAGAACGGTCGATGTCGTCATGAGACTTGCCTTCAGGAATTGAAATAGCCGGTGAGCTGGTGGCCGATCAGCACGAAGCCGGCAGCCATGAGGAGGGTGTTGGCGGCGAATGCCTGGCGCTGGAACGCGCTCGTTCGGCGCCAGAAGCTGATCGTGATGAGAATCCCGCCGAGCGCGAGCAGCTGGCCGAGTTCGACGCCCACGTTGAACGCGACGATGTTCGCCAAGAGGCCGTCGGCCGACAATGTGAATTCCTGCAGCTTGGTCGCGAGGCCGAAGCCGTGGAAGAAGCCGAAGATCAGCACGGCCGCCTTGGTGTTCGGCTGGACGCCGACGAAGCGCTGGAACGCGCCGAGGTTGTCGAGGGCCTTGTAGACCACCGAGAGCCCGATGATCGCGTCGACCAGGTACGGGTTCACGTGCGTGCCGGAAAGCACCCCGTAGAGCAGCGTCACGCTGTGGCCGACCGCGAAGAGCGTGACGTAGAGCCCGACGTCGCGCAGGCGGTACAGGAAGAAGATCACGCCGAACAGGAACAGCAGATGGTCGTAGCCGGTGACCATGTGCTTGGCGCCGAGGTAGATAAAAGGCGCGAGCTGCATGCCCCGGCTGCCCTCGATGAATGCCTTGTCATCGCCGGCGACACCGTGCGCGAAGGCAGTACCGGTCGCGAGCATCGACAGCGCCAGCCAGAACAATGTCCGCCACGGCGACGACGCGCCGCGACGGGTGGAATGTGAAGCAAATGTCATTCGTGGATTCCTTTGCATGGGTCGGGTCGGTCAGGCCGTGCGGCGTTCGTCGCCGTCGCGATGCACGAGGCGATACAGCGCCGGCAGCACGAGCAGGGTAAGCAATGTCGACGAGACGATGCCGCCGATGACGACGGTCGCGAGCGGGCGCTGCACCTCGGCGCCGGTGCCGACGTTCAGCGCCATCGGCACGAAGCCGAGCGACGCGACGAGCGCGGTCATCAGCACCGGGCGCAGGCGGATCAAGGCGCCGTCGCGAATGGCGTCTTCGAGTTTGTCGCCGGCGTCGCGCAAGCTGCGGATGAAGCTGATCAGCACGACGCCGTTGAGCACAGCAACGCCGGACAGCGCGATGAAACCGACCGCGGCCGAGATGGAGAACGGAATGCCGCGCAGCCACAGCGCCAGCACGCCGCCGGTCAGGGCGAGCGGCACGCCGCTAAAGACGACGATCGCGTCGCGGCCGGAGCCGAACGCCATGAACAACAGGCCGAAGATCAGCACGAGCACCACCGGGACGACCACCTGCAAGCGCGCGCTTGCCGAGATTAGCTGCTCGAACGTGCCGCCGTACTCGATCCAGTAGCCTTCAGGCAGCGTCACCTTGTCGCCGATCTGCGCGCGCAGTTCCTGCACGAACGAACTGAGATCGCGGCCGCGTACGTTCGCCGTGACCACCGCGCGCCGCTTGCCGTTTTCTCGGCTGACCTGGTTTGGCCCCGGCGCGATGCCGAGTTCCGCGACCTCGCCGAGCGGCACGTAGCCGATGCGCATTACATCGTCAGCCTGTGTCTCGTCGCGATCCCTGTCGCGCGGTAGCGGCACCGGCAGCGCCGACAGCCGTTCCAGGTCGGTGCGCAGCGTCTCGGGAAGCCGCACGACGATGTCGAAGCGGCGATCTCCCTCGAAATACTGGCCCGCGGTTTCACCGCCGAGCGCGATCGCCACCGCCTGCTGCAGGTCGGACTTGGCCAGGCCGTAGCGTGCAAGGACGGCGTGCTTCGGCTTGATCGAGAGCACGGGCAGGCCTGTGATCTGCTCGAGCTTCACGTCGGCCGCTCCCGGTACCGTCTTCGCCACGCCTTCGACTACCTTGCCGACGGCGAGCAGCTGGTCGAGATCAGCGCCATAGACCTTGATGGCAACGTCGCTGCGCACGCCCGCGATCAGCTCGTTCATGCGCATCTGGATCGGCTGCGTGAACTCGTAGTTGTTGCCGGGAATGGCCTTTACGGCGGCTTCGAGCTCGGCGACGAGCTGCGTCTTCGGCTTGTGCGGATCGGGCCAGTCCTTGCGGTCCTTCATCAGGATGAAGGTGTCGGCGACCGACGGCGGCATCGGGTCGGTGGCGACTTCCGCCGTACCGATCTTCGCGACCACTTTGTCCACTTCGGGAAACTGCTTGATCCGCGCCTCCAGTGCCGTCTGCATGCCGATCGCCTGCGACAGGCTCGTGCCGGGAATGCGCAGCGCGTGCAGCGCGATATCGCCTTCGTCGAGGTTCGGGATGAACTCGGCGCCGAGCCGCGTGGCGAGCCAGCCGCTGCCGACGACCAGCGCCACTGCCGCGACGACGACGCCGACGCGCCATGCGACCACGCGCTCAAGGAGCGGCGCATACACGCGCTTGATGCCGCGCACCACCCGGTTCTCGTGTTCGGCCACGCGGCCGGTCACGAACAGCGCCACGGCAGCCGGTACCAGCGTCAGCGACAGCACCATCGCAGCCACGAGCGCGATCACGACCGTATAGGCCATCGGGTGGAACATCTTTCCCTCGACACCCGTCAGCGCGAAGATCGGCAGGTACACCGCCGTGATGATGAATACGCCGAACAGGCTCGGCGTAATCACTTCCGTCGTCGCGCTCGCAGCGATTTCGAAGCGTTCATCGCGCGTGAGCAGCCGCCCGAATCGGTGCTGCGCTTCGCCGAACCGGCGCAGGCAGTTTTCGACGATAATCACGGCGCCGTCGACGATCAGGCCGAAGTCGAGCGCGCCCAGGCTCATGAGATTGCCCGAGACGCGGTTCTGCACCATGCCGGTGATCGTCATCAGCATGGCGAGCGGAATCACTGCCGCCGTGATCAGCGCCGCACGCACGTTGCCGAGCAGCAGGAACAGCACGACGACGACGAGCAGGGCGCCTTCGATCAGGTTCTTCTGCACGGTGGCGATCGTGCGGTCGACGAGACTCGTGCGATCGTAGATCGCGCGCGCCGTGACGCCGTCGGGCAACCCCTTGTTGACTTCGTCGAGCTTCGCCGCCGCGCGCCGCGATACCGCGCGGCTGTTCTCGCCGACCAGCATGAACACGGTGCCAAGCACGACTTCGCGGCCGTTCTCCGTCGCAGCGCCGGTGCGTAGTTCATGGCCTTCTCCGACGTCGGCGAGGTCGCCGAGCCGGATCGGCAAGCCGTCGCGATGCGTGACGACCGTGTCGCGCAGTTCGTCGAGACTCGCCACCTGGCCCGGCACGCGCACGAGATACTGCTCACCGGAGCGCTCGATGTAGCCCGCGCCGACGTTCTCGTTGTTGCGGCCAATCGCATCGAGCACGTCGCGCATCGACAGGCCGTAGGCGGTAAGCCGCACCGGATTCGGCGTGACGTGGATCTGCCGCACGAAGCCGCCGATCGAATTGACCTCGGTGACACCGTCGAGATGGCGCATCTGCGGCCGCACGACCCAGTCCTGCAGGGTGCGCAGGTCGGTCTCGCTCCACGGCGTGCCGTCCGGCCGCTTTGCATCGGCGTCCGCCTCGACCGTGTACATGAAGATCTCGCCGAGACCGGTGGCGATCGGCCCCATCTGCGGTTCGATGCCCGGCGGCAGACTGCTCTTCACCTGCTGCAGCCGTTCGGCGACAAGTTGCCGCGCGAAGTAGATGTCGGTGCCGTCCTTGAACGCGACGGTCACCTGCGACAACCCGTAGCGCGAAATCGAGCGCGTGTAGTCCAGACGCGGCAATCCGAACAGCGCGGTCTCGATCGGATAGGTCAAGCGCTGCTCGGCTTCGAGCGGCGAATAGCCGCGGCCTTCGGTATTGATCTGCACTTGTACATTCGTGATGTCCGGCGTCGCGTCGATCGGCAGCAACGTGTAGTTCCACGCGCCGAGCGCCGCGAGGCCGAGCGCCAGTAGCACGACCAGCCAGCGATGCCGGATGGCCGCACGAATCAGTGATTCGAGCATGGCTGTCTCCTCAGTGGTCGTGGCTGGCGCCGGACTTGTCGATGTCGGCCTTGATGAGGAAGCTCTGCTGCGTCACGTAGCGCGCGCCCGGCGCGATGCCTTCGAGGACCTCGGCCGCCTCGCCGTCGCGCGCGCCGAGTTCGAGCATGCGCACCTCGTACGTGTCGCCCACTTGCGCGAACACGACCGTGAAGTCACGGAACCGCTGCAAGCCCGACACCTTCACCGCAAGCGGAACCTCGCGCGTGGCGACGACGACGTCGGCGCTCACCGCGAGGCCCGGCCGCCAGCGGCCATCGGGATTCGCCACGCGCACGCGCGCGATCGTGCTCTGGCTGTCGGTCGCAGCGATCGGCAGCACGCGATCGAGCGTCGCGTCGATCGACAGATCGTCGAACGCCGAGCGCACCGTCACCAGCTGGCCGGCCCGCAAGCGTGCCGCGGTGGCGCCGAACGCGTGCAGGTCGATCCATACCTGGTCCAGGTCGGTGATCTCGAACAGCGCGCTGTCACCGGCGACATCGCCGACGTTGGTGCGCCGCGCGGTAACGACGCCGGCGATCGGCGCGGTCACCGCATAGCTCTTAAGACTTTCGTTGCTCTCGACGATGGCGAGTGTCTGGCCTACGCCCACCGTGTCGCCGAGTCCGGCACGCACTTCGCGCACGAGTCCGGCGAAGCGTGCGCGCACCTGCGCGCGGCGGTTCTCGTCGACGGCGACCGTGCCCATGAGGTGTACCGGGTCGCGGATCGTCGCGGGGCCGGCAACATCAGTCTTCACGCCAGCCGTCGCGGCGACGGCTGCGGGGATCGTCGTGCGTCCTTCGTACGAGTCGTAGGCCCACTGGTGCGGCTTGCCCGCTTGCGTCGCGGTCACCTTGACGTCGAACGAATGCGGTTCGTGCACCGTGCCGCTGCCGGTCAGGTGATCGCCTTCCGGCGCGAACGTGAAGCGGTCGACTTGGCCGCCGAGTCGCGTCAGCTCGATGCCCGCCTGCACGTCGGCCGGCGGCAGCGGCTTGTCGCCGCGATAGGCATACAGACGAAACTGCGGCGGAACGCCGGTTTCGAAGATCGTCACCTCGAGCGCGAAGTCGCCGTCGCGCAGCATGCGTCCGCGATGCGGCCCGCGTTCGAATTCCTCGGTCTTCGGCCCTTCGGCCTCGGCGTTCGCCGGCAGGCTCGTCAACGTGGACAGCACGACGGCGGCCGCCATCGCAGCCGATCGGATCAGCATCATCATGGCGTAGCCTCCGTGACGGTCACGCCGAGGGCGCGGCCGGCCAGTCGTTCGAGTTCGACGAAGAACAGGTGGTAGTCGCGCGCCGCATCGACGGCTTCGCGCCGCACCGTGAGCAGCTGCTGCTGCGCGTCGACCAGTTCGAGATACGAGTAGCGCCCGAGCGCATAGCCGGCTTCCGTGTGCGCGAGCGTGCGCTCGGCTTCCGGAATCACGCGGGCGCGCAGCGCGTCGGACTGCGTGCGCGCGTGCAGCAGCTCCTGGTACAGCGCGTAGAGCGTGCGGTAGAGATCCGCGCGGACGGCCGACGCTTCGCTGTCGATCGCATCGCGCCGGAATTCGGCTTCCCGCTCGAACGGCGCCGCGCGCGCGGCGCTGCCGAAAGGCACCGATACGCTCAGCACAAAGCCCTGGTCGTTGCCCGCTTCGAGACGGCGGATGCCGGCGTTGAACGTGACGTCGGCCGACCGCGACGAACGCGCGAGCGCTAGGCGCGCGTCCTCGACGCGACGCGCCGACGCGAAGCGCGAGAGGCTCGGGTTGCGATCGAGCGCGGCGACGAGCGCCTCGAACGACTCGGGCGCCGGCAATTCGAAGAACGCAGCGGAAGTGCGGTCGAAGTCCGGATCGCGCGCATTCCACGTTGCCGCCAGCGCGACGCGCGCGCTCTTGAGCGCGTGCTCGGCGTGCTCTTCCGCGATGTCCGTGCGGGCGACGGCGATGCGCGCCTTGCCGGATTCGGCGTCGCCAGCCTTGGCAGCCTTGACGCGCTGTTCGACCAGCGATGCCCCGCGCTGCGCCAGCGTCGACGCCTCGCGCGCGAGTGCAAGCGCCTGCTCGTCGGCGGCTACGGTGATATAGCGGCGCGCGACTTCGGCGAGCAGGTCCAGGCGTACGACATCCTGGTCGGCGGCGAGCAGCGCCTTGTCCGCGTCGACGCTGTCGATGCGTCGCGCGCGCTTGTCGCCGCGCTCGATGACGGTGCCGAGGCGCAACGTGGTTTCCAGTGCGTCGGCGCCGTGCAGGCGGCCCGAGCCGAGGAAGTTCTCGGCATCGAGCGTGCCGTGCCAGGTGGGCTTGAGCGCCGCCTGGTCACGACGCGCGTCCTGCACGCGCAACGAGAACGCGGCGGCTTTGAGGTTGGGGTTTTCACGCAACGCGCGGCCGACGGCGTCGGCGAGTGTCAGTTCGGTAGTCGCGGAAGCGGCGACGAAAGGCGTCGGCGCGGGCACGGGCGGTGGGGCCGCGACGGCAGCCCATGCCGGGCACGCCGCAACGGCGAGCCCGATCCAATGTAGACGGGACACGAAGATTTCTCCGATCGATAGACGGCAGCCGCGCGCGATACGCACACGGCACAATCGGCCGCGGCACGCGCGGCCGTAACGTTACCGATCAGGCGATGGGAGGGCGGAACGGGTTATCGGGCGGACTGTCGCCCGGTGCGCACCAGGGCCAAGCAGTGAGAACCTGAGCTACTTGCGGTGCGGCAGCGACGAGCCAGAGCGCGGGCGGCAGGCCGGGACAGGTTCCGCCGACGTGATTGTGGCCGAGGGTCAGCAAATCCTTGAGCGGATCGCCGCTGTGATGGTGGCCGTGACCATCGTCACGTGGGACTTCTTCGGCCGTCGCGTGATCGTCAGCGTGGGCAGCCCATGTCGCTTTGGATTGGGTTGCAGCAGTGTGCTGGTGGGCGTGCCCATGCCCGTGGGCTTGGGCCGTTACGCTGATCAGCAAGAACCCGAGCAACGACCCGAACACGAGCAAGCAAATCAGCATACGACGCTGGCGCTCCGTCGAAGTTCGGGGAAGGTTGACGGGTCGCATATTCGCCGATGGTAGACGGGCTTGACGCTGGCGTGCAATCGACGATGGATTGCGGAGGTCGGCGTTGCAGCGGCGTTGGCGATGCTCGTCCTCCCGTTCTGCACGTCCTTTGTCACGGCCAAGCTGTAACGCCGCGGACGCCAGCCGGTGCGTCTATCCGCGTTTTTCGTTCGAGGGTAGGTTAAGCGAAGCTTCCGGTCAGCGTGGCGATACACCGCGCGTTAAACCGCTGGCACGAGGCAGCTTCTCCAGGCGTCGACGCCGACTCCGCCGCCCGCGAATCGCAATGCGATTAGCCAGACGGCCGTGAGCCTGAACAAAAAACCCCTGCCTCCGCGATGGTTTAGCGCTCGCTGCACAGAAGTTCCGCACGCGCGCCCGTTGAGAGCTAATCGCTTGTCCTGTCCGTCTAACGCAGCGTTCGCGCAATGGCCAGCACGCCCTTCACACCCGTGCCGAACCGAGCGATCGCATCGCGGTGCGCAGTGAGTTCGCTGTAGGGCAGGTAATGCAAATTGAGATCGGTCGCCCGGCTGAAGGCCGGCCGCGCAAACTGCGCACGCACATCGGCCTCACGTGCATCGGGCGCGACGAGGAAATACGCCCCATCCGCGTGCTCGGGCACGCCGAGCGCGAGATCGAGCATGCGCACGATGCCCGAATAGATACTCGTGGAATGTTCCACTTCAAAGGCCGCCGCCACGCGTGCGCTGGCGGGCTCCAGCCACAGCACGTCGATCAGGCCGAACGTGTCGGCCGCGGCATGCGCGGCGAGCGGCGGCGGGAGCTGCGTCAGGCAGCCCTCGCCCAACGGGGTATCCGCATAGGGGCGGCTGCGATCGTTGCTGGCGATCCATACCGCGTAGCCCAGTGCTTTGCCCAGATCGCGCAGCCAGGCCTGGATCTGCGTGTGCGTGTGATCGCCCTCGCGGGCGAGCGCCAGGGCCTTGCGGCTGGCCGCACTCTCCTCCCGCACGACCGCGAGGTCCTGCGACCAGCGCGCCAGCGCCGCGGTATCGCCCGCACGCGGCGGCGCCGGATAGCGGCCGGTGCCGACGTCAAACAGAAAACCCGCGACCGCCCCGAAATCGTTGGAAAACTGCGTCCGATGCCGCGCCATGAGCGCGAGCAAGCCGCGGCGCATGGCGAGGTACTCCTCCCACCGGCCGAGCTTGACCCGCGCTCCCGTGACGGCGTTGTAGCCGTTGACGATCGCCGTGTTGAACGGCGGCACGTGGGTCGGGTGCAGGAAGTACAGGAGGTTCGCCGCTGCCGGCCCCAGCCCCTTGATGCGCCGGCGGTCCAAGGCATGGATCGCCTCGAGGATCGCGGCCTCGCCGTTGCAGCACAGGCACGTGTCCAGGAACCGCCCGAACGCGCGCTGGTGCTCGGCATCCTCGTAGATGTCCGGAATGCGCAGCTTGGGCTTCCACAGGAAGGCGTGATCGGCGCCCTTGAAGATCTGCCGCTGCTCGGCGATCGAACCGACGACGGTTTCCAGCGACGAGCCGCGGTAGGCGCAGCCGAATGTGCCCTCGGCGATTTCCGTGACCACGGCCTGCAGGCCGCGCCGGATCGCCCGGAAATTCTTGAGTCGTTCCTCCCACAGAAACCAGGTGCGGTAGGTGCCGCCCGGGTCGTCGCGCCAGCGGCCGATCAGGGCACTCAAGGCCGCAGCGTCGGTGGCATCGGCCGGCAGGGTCTGGGTCATCGGCGGGCGGTCTCGGCAGGGGCGGGCGCCAGTGTACCGAGCCGCCGCGTGGCGACGCACGCGCAACGACAGCCGCCGAGGCGGGTGCCGGCACGAACGCGCCGGCGCCCGCTCAACGGATTCAGTGCGTCTTCGCCAAGCGCTCCAGATCGGCGATTTCGCGCTTCTGCTGCTCGTTCATTTTCTTGGCCATTGCCTGCAGTTCGGGATTGTGGCCGTCGCGGATTTCCACCTCGGCCAGGGCGATCGCCTGGCGGTGGTGCGCGATCATCATCGTCGCGAAGTCCTTGTCCACATCGCCGCTCATCGTCATCGACGGCATACCGTTCATCATGATCTCGTGCAGTTGCGCCGAGCCGCCTTTGCCGGCCTTGGCGGCGTCCTCATGTGAGGTGGCGGTGGCGGCGACCGCGAGCAGCGCGACGGCGGATCCGAGCGCGAGGGTTTTCCGTAACAGTGACATCGGGGTTTCTCCTTTGGTGACAGGGGACGCCTTTGCCGGCGTGTCGCAGGCCCTGCATCAACCGATCCACGCCAGCAGCGAGTGCCCGAGTATCGGCGCCCGATGTGAACCCCACGGCAATGCGCCCCGCGCTCTGCGGATCGCGCGGGGACCTCGCCCGCATCAGATCGTCTCAACAACCCGCTGGGTTCGGCAGTGCGCCAAGCCATTCCGGGCCGGTTCGCCGCCGGCGGCCGCGCACTCTGCAGCACGTCCGCCGCGCCAGCATGCAACCTGCGGGATGCCGATCGTCGTCGGGCGCGTTCTTCCGCCCTGGAGCTGACTCCAAGCTCCGGTTTTTCCGCGGATTTTGCGCACCCGGAATTGCGAGGCCCGTGAGGCGCTTGCCGGTGCCGCGCACCGGTCACGGCCGCGTGCGCACCGCGCCGCCGGCGCGCTGGCGCGCTTGGTACGCGCCCTGCAGCCGTTGCGTACCCGCCGCCGATGGCGCGGGCTTTCCTGTCCCCTCGCAAGGAGCGCCCCGATGACCTCTCCGCACGCCGCCCATGCGGCTTCCTCGACCACGGCGACGCACGCCGGCCACGACCAGGCGAAGGCGATGCACCACTACTCGCGCTTCGCCGCGATGATCGGGGTGTCCTTCCTCGTGATGTTCGGCCTGATGTACGTGATGGTCGACCGCTTTGCCCACGTCCTGAGCAATCTCAACCAGGTCTACATGGCCGCGCTGATGGCCGGCGCCATGGTGCTGATCGAGCTGGCCTTCATGGGCGCGATGTACCCGAATGCCAAACTCAACGGCCTCTTCCTCGCCGTCGCGCTGGTCATCGTGGGGGTCAGCTGGTTCGGCGTGCGCTACCAGTGGGGCATTGGCGATGCGCAGTTCCTGCGTTCGATGATTCCGCACCACGCCGGCGCGATCCTCATGTGCGAGGAGGCAACGATCACCTCCGCCGAGATCCGCGCCTTGTGCGGAGAGATCCAGCGCTCCCAGCGCGCCGAAATCCTGCAGATGGAGGCGCTGCTGGCCGCCGAGCGGCAACGGCAATGACGCCGGCCCGCGAGGGACGCCGCAACGCGCGCGGCAAGCGCGCGCGCTGGGCGGTGCTATGCGGCGCGGGCGCGGCGATCGTCACGCTGGCAGGCCTCGCGGCCTGCGGTCGCACCGCACGCCCCCTGTCGGAATCCACCGGGCCGGCCCCTACCTTGCCACCGCCGACCCGCTCGCTGATACCGGTCATCGACATCGCGCCGGCGACCGCCTGGGGACCGGACCAAACGCCGGTCGCGGCCGCCGGCCTGCGCGTGCGCGCCTTCGCGCGAGGTCTCGATCATCCGCGCTGGCTGCTGGTGCTGCCCAACGGCGACGTCCTCGTCGCCGAAAGCGACGCACCGCCCAACTCACGCGCTACCAAGGGCATCAAGGGCGCGGTCATGAAAGCCGTCATGAAGCGCGCCGGTGCAGGTTTGCCCAGTCCCAACCGCCTCACGTTGCTGCGCGACGCCGACGGCGACGGCGTCGCCGAGGCGCGGCATGTCTTCGCGGAAGGGTTGTTCTCGCCATTCGGCATGGCACTCGTCGGCGACACGCTCTACATCGCCAACGCGAACGCGCTGGTGCGCGTGCCCTATCACGCGGGCGATCTCGCGGCCGCGAGCGCACCCGAGCCTGTTGTGCCGCTGCCGCACGGGCCGGGGCCGTTGAACCATCACTGGACCAAGAGCCTCCTGGCCAGCGCCGATGGCTCGCGCCTCTACGTGGGCGTGGGCTCCAACAGCAACGTCGCCGAAGGCGGCATGGACAAGGAAATCCACCGCGCCGCGGTGCTCGAGATCGATCCGCAGCAACGCACGAGCCGCGTGTTTGCCAGCGGCCTGCGCAACCCGGTCGGACTGGATTGGGAGCCCACCACCGGCGCTCTGTGGGTCGTCGTCAACGAACGCGATGAACGCGGCAACGATCTCGTTCCCGACTACCTGACACAGGTGGTCGAGCACGCGTTCTACGGCTGGCCGTACCGCTACTTCGGCGATCACGTGGACAGCCGGGTGCCGGCGCCTGCCGTCGGCGAGGTCCCCACCGCGCGCGTTCCCGACTATGCGCTGGGCGCTCACACCGCCTCGCTCGGGCTCGCGTTCGCGACGCCGAACGCGCTCGCCGGGCGCTATGGCACGGGCGCCTTTATCGGGCAGCACGGTTCCTGGAACCGCAAGCCGCCGGTGGGCTACCAAGTCCTTTTCGTGCCCTTCGACCAAGGCCGTCCGAGCGGCGCGCCCCCGCAGATCGTCCTGGACGGGTTTGTCGATGCCCAAGGCAACGCGCGCGGCCGGCCCGTGGGCGTGCAGCTCACGCGCGATGGTGCGCTGCTGGTCGCCGACGACGTGGGCGACGCGGTCTGGCGCGTCGACGCTGATCCGGCGGTCCGATGAGTCGCGTGCGCGCAGGTGTGCCGTGCTCGATTGCCTGATCGTCGGCGGTGGCCCGGCGGGCCTGACGGCCGCCCTCTACCTCGCGCGGTTCGGACGCTCGTGCACGGTCATCGACGCGGGAAACAGCCGCGCTGCCCGCATCCCCGTCTCGCACAATCTGCCCGGGTTCCCCGAAGGCATCCCCGGCGAAGCGCTGCTACTGCGGCTTCGCCGGCAGGTCGCCCACGTCGGCGTGCCGATCGAGCCGGCGACGGTCGACGCGCTCGCGATCGACCGGGGCGGCTTCATCGCCACGATCGGCGAGGAGCACCGGCGAGCCGCGACGGTGTTGCTCGCCACGGGCGTCGCCGATCGCTTGCCGCCGGGCGCGCCGCCGTCACAGTGGCACGCGATGACGCTCGACGGTCTCGTGCGCTGGTGCCCGATCTGCGATGCGTACGAAGTGCGCGACCGGCGCGTGGGTCTCATCGCGCCGGCCCGGAGTGCGCTCGGCCATGCAGAATTCTTGCGCACCTACACGCGCGATCTGACGCTGATCCTGCTGCCGAGCGAAGGAGCGCTTACCGCCGCTGACCGACGACGCCTGCAAGCCCTCGACGTGCTGGTCATCGACCAGCCGATCGCCGGCGTCCGCGACACGCCGTACGCCGTCTTGGTGCAATTTGCCGACGGCGCGGTGGTGGATTTCGACACGGTTTACCCGCTCGTGGGTTGCGCCGGCCGCTCGCACCTCGCCACGACGCTCGGTGCCCAGTGCGACGCGCAGGGGGAGCTCTTCGTGGACGCCCATCAGTCCACGTCCGTGGCCGGGCTCTACGCGGCGGGAGACCTGGTCAAAGCCCTGAACCAGATGACCGTCGGCATGGCCCACGCGGCCATTGCCGCGACCGCCATCCATCACCGCTTGGACGCCAATCCGCGCTGAGCGGTGCAACGATACGGGCTCTGCTGCCACGCCGTTATAGGCGGCTAAGAGCGTGGCGACCCAAGCCACTGAGGTTGCGCCCCGTCAGCGTCGCCTAAAACGCCAGGGAATGGATGCCAAAAAGGCGCTTTCGCCCCTTTTCAGCACCACACGTTTGACTCGGCGTGGAATGAAACACGTCGTCGTGTTGCTACTGGGCTGCCAAACGCAGTTGACCTGTCCGTTCGGAACTGTCCCGGACGTGATCGTCACGCCGAGGGCTCGCATGTACTCAATGAATTCGGCCATGTTGTGGCTGTCGCCGGGGCCAAAATACCATCGCCCCGGATAGGCTGGCGTGCCGAAGTCCGGGTCCGGGAGCGCGTGTCCACTGCTATCGCGCGCACTGTTCGGAACGTACTGCGGATCTTCCCCGAGGGTGAGCTTGATACTGACCTTTGATCCATCGTGGAACTGGACTTTGATCGTCAAATACACGCCCTGCTTAAATGACAGGTAGGCATTCACATCCGCAGTCAGCGTAGCCAGCGCGTTGCGCAATGATCCGGAGGTGCCCGTACCGGGCGTCGAGAATATTTCCGGGGTATTGGCCAGATCGAGGATGTCACCACGCAACGAAATGTCGGTCAAAAAATCATGGGCCGTCGGCTTTCCCGGGTAGTAGGAGGGATAGCTGATTCCGCTGATGTTGGACGTAAAGTCCGCTTTGAACGTACCGCTGGTCTGTCGCCAAACTTCACTCATGGCTGCGGCAACAGTGGCCAGATTGGCAGCGACTTGCAACTCCTCGGTCTGCAGATTGCAGGCTGTCGCGATCGCCGTCGCCCCCTTGGCCGGTCCCGGTTCGGCGCTGTTGGGCGAAGAGCCGCAAGAATTTCGATAGCGCTTGATGTTGCCCGTCGCTGGATCCCAGACGAGGTGAGCCGAAGTACTCGCGCCCAACGCGCGAGCCGCGTTGTACATCTGCGCCTCGGTGCAGTTCACGCACTGAACCGCCGCCGCGGCAGCCGGGTTTGCTGCACTGGCTATCAGGCCGAAAACGAGAACCGCGCCAGCCACACGATTTTTCATGGTTTTCCTTACCAATAGAGTTTTAGCTTCCGTTGAAGCAATCTTAGAAGTCGGAATCCCGAGGTATGTCGGCTCACGGGCGTGGGCTGGCAACTGCTTGATCTGGGAAATAATCAACCTTCGGCGGCTCACTGGTGTCTACGGAGTCCCGGGGGATTTGAATAAAAAGCAGACAAGGAAATAATGTTCCATTTATCGGGGAACTCCTGTTGTGCGAACAGGTAATATGCGCCGCCATGGCAATCGGGCTGTGGACACGGTCAGCCTGAGTCGTTTTCAACGTCAGCCTGTGCTTTCGCTACCAAGGGGAGTGCTGGCGGCCAGAAAACCACCGCGCTAGTCGCTAGCATTCCACGGTTCGCGATGACACATTCCGACTTCCGCCCCTCGAGCAGCGCACAACGCTCCGCTATGGGAAACTTTTCCTTTTATCACTTCATCGCATTGATGCTGATCTTGCTGCCGCTGGCCGGAACCATGGCCGTCATCGGCGTTGTGATCTGGTTTGCCAATCGCAAGCAACAGCGAAACTAGCCGAATCCCACCTCGCTCAGCGTCCTCATCACCTGCGCATCGTGCGGCCGTCGCACGTACTCGATTCACTGCCACCGCATAGGACGTGCGATAGCCGTAGGGGTTCGACGCGCACTGTCAAACCGAGCGCGAAGCGCCGGCGCATCGCACTACATCTGCGCCGCCTCGAGCGAACGGCTCATGCAGAGGCGGCAATCCCGCACGCACTCGGTCAACTCGCCGCGGGCGTCACAGGCAGCAGCGCATTGGCCACATAGGTCAGCGCATACCGCGCACAGCGCACCCGCTTGGGAATTCCCCGTCCGCAGGTATTTGGCGGTCACCTTACACAGCTCGGCCGTAACGATGAGGAGCTGGCGCAGTTCGTCGTCGATCCACGCATCGCTCACGCCGCGGAAGGGCAAGAGCCCGGCGCTCATGCACGTGCTATAGCACCGCAGGCACGCCTCCACCGCGCGGGCCGAAACGGTATCCGGAGTGGGGTTCAAAAATCGCAGCACAGCGCCTCCTGCGGGATCCGCGCCACGCCGGCGACGTCCGGTGCAGGACCGTGCCTCATCGGACCGATCCCGTGGCGGGGTGGTGGGCGTAGACGGTGGCTTCGCCTTCCCGCGGCAGGGCCCACACGTCGTACGCCTCAGGATGGGGACTTTCCATGCCGGGCGAACCGGCCGGCATGCCCGCGACGGCCAAGCCGCGCAGGGGCGGACGTTCCTGCAGCCAGCGTCGCAGGTCCTGCGGCGGCACATGGCCCTCGATCACGTAGCCCTCGCGGGTGAGTGCGGTATGGCAACTGGCTTTGTCCTTCGGGACGCCCAGGCGCAACCGTACTGCACCCAGGTGCGGCTCGTCCTGCACGGCGACGTCAAATCCCGCCTCGCGCAGGCGCGCCACCCAGGCCAGGCAACATACGCAACCGGGCCGCCGAAACACGGTGATCTCGCTGCGCACCGGCATCCCGCGTGCGAACACCAGGAGCGCGGCCAGGACCACCAGCCCAGCCGCACCGACCCCCGCGAGCATCGGGAGGGCGAGGAGACGACGCCTCACGGGAGATCGCTGCGTCATCGTGCTCGAACGCGGGTCGGTGCGGCGCGTCATCGACGCCTACCTCCGGACCGTGGGGATCGATCCGCCGGCAGCGTCGACAGGGAGCACGTCATCGCCAGGCTCATTGACCGTGGTGCGCGAAGTCGCTGACGGTGCCTTCGCCGTCGACCTGGTGCACGGTATAAGGCGTCACCCGACCGTCCGGCAGTTCCATGCCGGGCGATCCCGCGGGCATGCCGGGGACGGCGATCCCGCGGACCGCGGGCCGCTGCGTCAGCAGTCGCCGGATATCCGCGGCCGGCACGTGGCCTTCCACGAAATACCCGCCGACTTCGGCGGTATGGCACGACGCCAGCGCGGGAGGTACGCCCAGCTGGCGCTTGGCCGGCGCGACATCGGCCTCGTCGCGCACCTCGACCGTGAACCCGTTCGCCCGCAGGTGATCCATCCATTTGGAGCAGCAGCCGCAGGTCGGACTCTTGTGCACCAGCACGTGATCGTTGCCGGCGGCTGGCGCCGACGCGGTCGATTGCGCCGAAGCGGGGCCGGCGGCGGACATCACGAGCAGGCCCAGCGCGCCTGCCCATCGCAACAGCGTATTCATCGCTACCTCACGAGGTCTTGTTGGGTCGGGACGACCAGTGGATGTGCACAATGCGCCAGCCCTGCGGCGTCTTCTTGAGCACCATGGTTTCGGTGCTGATGAGATCCACGGGCTTGCCCTTCGCCTGCGCGGTGATGCGCGACTCGCTGCCGACCCAGGCCAGATCGCCCACGGCATCGCCGGTGCGCGATTGCAAGGCCACGGTCGCCGTCTTCAGGAAGGCCGCGTCGCTCGCCAGGTGGTGCGAGGCGTATTCCGCCTTGGACCGCTCGATGCCGCCGCTCTCGAAAATCTTCACCGCGGGGTCGAGCAACGCCGCCGCGGCGTCGGTATCGCCCGACGACACGGCTTTCTGGAACTGCTCCACCACGGCCGTCGGCTCAGTGGCGGTCGGCGTCGTGGGGCTCGCCATTTCCGGGCTTGCCGTCCCCGCGGGCGCCTCGCTGTCCATGCCGGCGTGATCCATGGCCTCGTGATCCATCGCCTCGCCCCCCTCGCGAGCAGTCAGGATCTGGTACTGATCCGGCGTCAAGGTCGGCAGCTTCTGCAGGAACGCCACCATCGCCCAGATGCGCGCATCGTCGTGGGTGGGTCCCCACGCGGGCATGGCGGAGGCCTTGATGCCGTGCTTGATGATCCAGAACTGCCGCGCCGCCGCGCCCTCGGCGAGGTTCTTGGTCAACGGCGCTTGCTGGGACGCGGGCTTGGACAGATTGGGCGGTGCCGGGTACAACCCCTGCGCCAGGTCGGACGTCGCCTTGCCGGGCTTCAGGTGGCAGGTCGCGCACATGTCGTTGTAGTCGGCACCGCCGGCCAACAGCATCGCCGGGTCGTCCAGGGGCGGTACTTTCAGGTCGGCGCTAGCGCGCGCAATCGAGCGTTCGCGCAGCGTCTCCAGACCCCAGTAGGTCAGGGCGTTGTGCGGCGTGTCCGCGCCGATCGGGTACAGCCCCGAGTACAAAAACCCCAGTGCGCCCAATCCGCCAACGAGCGCCAGCACGAGGATCACCTTGAGCGTTTTCATGCGCTACCCTCCGGAGGACTTGCCGTGTTGTGAGTGATCCATCGCCGGCATCGGCTCGGTGGCCGGGGCCGGTCGCTTCCCTTGTGCAGGCCCGTACGGCGTGCGCCGATGGGGCTGGCCGAAGTCGGCATCGGTGCTGACGCGACGCGCGACCAGGTTCTTGGGATAGCGATACGGACCCGGATCGCGAAAATCCCCGGCCGCCAGGTCGTCGCGCACCTTGACCACGGTGAACATGCCGCCCATTTCGATCGGGCCGAACTGGCCTTGCCCCGCCATCATCGGCAACGTGTTCTCCGGGCCGGTCAGGCCCATCGCGACGTGCTCGGAATGCTCGGACATGCCGTTTTCGCCCATGGCCATGTAGCCAGGCAGTATCTGGCGGATCTGCGCTTCCACGCCGCGCTGATCGACGCCCGTCGGGTTCGGGATGCCATGGCCCATCGGCCCCATCGTGTGGTGGGCCATGTGGCAGTGCAGAGCCCAGTCGCCGGGTTCCGTCGCCACGAACTCGAAATCGCGCATCTGCCCGACGCCGATGATCTCGGTGACCTCGCGCCGCCACTGCGATCGCGGCCAGCGTCCCGCGTCCGACCCGGTGACCCAGAACGGGTTGCTGTGCAGGTGGATGGGATGATTCCACATGGATAAATTGCCGATGCGGATGCGCAGCCGCTCGCCCGTGCGCATCACCAGCGGCTCGATCGCGGGGAACACCTTCGAGTTGAAGGTCCACAGATCGAAGTCCTGCATGATGCTGGGATCCGGGCGATACGTGCCCGGGTGCAGCGCCCAGTTGTGCAGCAGGAAGGCGTAGTCGCGGTCGATCGGCTCTTCTTCGCCGGCACGCGGATGGATGATGAACAAGCCCATCATGCCGAACGCCATCTGCGTCATCTCATCGGCATGCGGGTGGTACATGTGCGTGCCGTGCTGCTTGAGCGTGTATTCGTAGACGAAGGTTTCGCCGGGCAGGATGTGCGGCTGGTTGAGGCCGGCCACGCCGTCGAACCCGTTGGGCAGGTCGATGCCGTGCCAGTGCACCGAGGTCGGCTCCTTCAGCCGGTTCGTCACGAACAGCCGCACGCGATCGCCTTCGACCGCTTCGATCGTCGGCCCGGGCGTCGTGCCGTTGTAGCCCCAGCAGATCGCGCGCGAGCCCGGCGCGAACTCGTGCTCGATTTCCTCGGCAACCAGGTGGAATTCCTTGACCCCGCCGTTCATGCGGAAGGGCAGCGTCCAGCCGTTGAGCGTGCGCACGGGCCGGTAGCCGGCCGGCGTCCGCGGCGGGGCCGGATCGCTCGGGGTGGGCACCGCCGCCGGCTCGTGGCCGGCGGGGTGCTGCGCCCGGGCGGGCGTCACGGCGCCGGCCACCAGGCCCGCGCCGCCGACGCCCATCCATTGCAGCAGTTCGCGTCGTGAGGTCATCAGTGCCCCCCGTGATCGTCGGTCGCGGCCGGCACGTTCTTGTCGTCCTTCTTCGGATCCTTCGCGGCGTCCTTGGCCGGCGCGTGCCCGTCGCCGTGGTCGTGCGCGCCGCCAGCGGCGTCGGCCTTGGCGCACTTGGCCATCATCGCCTTCATGACCGGGTCGTTCGGGTCCATTTTGGACATGTCCATGGTTTTCATCTTGGCGCAGTCGGGCTTGGCCTTGGCCGCGGCCGCTTCTTTTTCGTGCTCTTTGGGGTCGTGCGCCGACACGTTCAGGGCGATCGTCAGGCCAGCCAGGGCCAGGGCAAGACGCAGGGAATTCGTAGTCATGAGTGATCTCCGTAGGAAGGAACCAGGGGTGAAACGGTGAGGGCACGCCGCG
Organism: Lysobacteraceae bacterium SCN 69-320; assembly: GCA_001725155.1. Classification (GTDB taxonomy): domain Bacteria; phylum Pseudomonadota; class Gammaproteobacteria; order Xanthomonadales; family Rhodanobacteraceae; genus Tahibacter. The sequence continues at coordinate 279,912 of MEFP01000012.1, forward strand.
GTGCGGCGCGTACGGCGGTCCAGTCGAGGGCAGGGAGGCGAGGCATCGACGACAAACGCTCACCGTCCTCGCGCGCCGGCGCCGGCGGGGTGGCGTCCTTGCCGTGGTCCATGCCCGGCATGCTGTCCTTGTCGGTCGCACGCTCCGTCGCCGGCGGTGACGCCGGCTTTTTGGCGGCGTCGTTCGCGCCGCGCGGCTTCTTGGTGGAATTGCCGGCTTTGGTAGCCGGCGCCGGTTTCATCGACGACATGTCATGGCCGCTGTGGTCCATACCGGGCTTGCCGGCATCGCCGGCAGCGTTGTCGGTCGGGGGCGGCGCGGCCGTTTTCATCGATGGCATGTCATGGCCGCTGTGGTCCATGCTCGACATACCGCCATCGTCAGCGGGGCGTTCGAACGCGGGCGTGGCCGCAGGCTTCATCGACGACATGTCGTGCCCACTGTGATCCATGCCCGGCATCCCGCCATCGTCGGCCCGACGGTCGGTCGAGGGCGTGCCCGCGGGTTTCATCGACGACATGTCGTGACCGCCATGATTCATCCCGGGCATCGCCGCGCCATGGCCACTGTGACCGCCGTGGCCACCTCCGATGGGGGCGGGCGGGGACAGGATCGCCTCGACCCCGATCGTGCGTTCGGTGACGCTGGCCGCGCTGGGGAGACGCGTCCCGATCGCGCGCGCCAATTCCACCCGCGCCACCCAGTAGTCGCGCACCGCCTCGAGATAGCCCTGGTAGGCGTCGTATTCCTGTTGCTTGGCCAGCAGCAGCTCGAACGCGCCGATCAGCATGTAGTTGTGCCGCTCGACCTGGCGTGCGACCACCGCTTCGCGCTGAGGAACGAGCGCCGATCGGTACTGCTCGACGATGGTGCGCTGGGCGTTGACCCGCTCCACGCCGAGCCGCACGTTGTTGTCGATCTCCAGTTCGAGCTGGGCCAGCGCACTCTTGGCCAACTCCCACTGCGCCTGCGCGCGCGCGATCGCCGCCTGGCCCTGGTTGAACAGCGGCAGCGCCAAAGACAAGGTCGGGCCGGTCAGTTTCGACCCGTCCGTTTCCTTTTCGCGCTCCACGCCCACATCGACCGCCCCCAGCAGACGCCAGCGTCGCGCCAGGCCCAGCGCGTCGCCGAGGAGCTCCACCTCACGCCGCGCCGCGGCGAGATCCAGCCGCTGTTCGCGGGCCAGTGACTGCAGCGTTTCCAGACCGTCCTCGGCCGGCACCGGAACCCCCAGCGGCACGTCCAGCTGCCAGTGGGCGGCCTGCGCCCCGGACAAGCCCATCTGCGTGTTGAGCGCGAGCCGCTCGCGCGTGGCATTCGCCCGCGCCGACAGCGCGGCGATGCGCGCCTGGCTCGCCGCTGCCTGCTCGAGCTTGAGCTCTAGCGCACTGATGTTGCCCGCCTCGAAGAAGCGCTGGGCAAGTTCGGCCGAGGTCGCCGCGGCCGTGGCCACGGCTTCGCGCATCTGCGCGACCTGCTCGGCACCGGCGGCCTCGTACCACTGGACCTCCACCTCGGACGCCAGCGTCACCAGATCCGCTGCAATCGTCTGCTGGGCGCGCTCGTACTCGCCCGCGGCCAAACGACGCCGGGCGGGCAGCAGCAGCACGTCCGCCAGCGGCGCGGTCAGTCCCGTCGTGATCTTGGACGGACCGCCGTCCTTGAGCGCCGACCCGCTGAAGGTCGGATTGCCGATACGGCTGGCCTCGACCACGTCGGCTTGCGCCAACCCCAATCGCGCGTACTCCGCCGCCATGCGTGGATTGCGCAGCTGCGCCACCTGAAAGGCCGTGACCGGCGTGATCTTGGCCGCCGTGAGCTCGGCCACGCGCGCATCGACAGCGGCCGCCCCCTCGGGGTCGCTGCGCCAGGACACGGCGGCAGGCACGCGTTCGTTCAACAGCGTCTGGACGCGATCGGCGCCCTCGCGCCGCGAGACCCCCACGCACCCGGCAAGGATCGTCAACGCGGCCGCCAGCGGCAGCCGCAACAGCATTCGTTCCATCGGTTCAACTCGTTGGCAGGCACGCGTCGCAACACCAGACGGCATCGCGCGCATGCGAAAAGAGTGACGGTGCGATAGACGCACCGCATCGGCAGCCCGATTGGGCTGCTAGCCAACGCTTAGGCGATCGGAGGTCGCAAGGGCACCGTGTACCGCGCGGCGGCCAGGTGCGCACACGAGAAATCGCGGCCCTTCAGGTCACGGTGCGGGGGCACGGTCACGCCGGTGATGGGCGCGGCGCTGGCCGACAGCAGGCACCCGCAGGCGCATTGGCCGTGGGTGCAGCACGACGGCGTGCTGTGCTTGGAAGCGGGGGCTTTTCCCCCGTGCTGGGCGTGCTCAGATGCGTTGTCCATCGCCCCGTCGTGGACCACGGCGTCGCCATGGCATGGCGCGTCGGCGACCACCGCCGGGGCCTTCTGCGCCGCGACGTGATGCTGTGCCATCGCCACGGGCATGAGAAACCCGTTCAGGCACAACACGATCGCGAGAAGAAGGTGGGTGGCGGTGCGAAGCACGCGCTCTCCGCGGCGGAGGAGGACGGCGCATAGACTGCGCGCCGGTGCCACAAGTTTCAAGTCGTCGCCCGCGCCGTGCAGAAGCACCCCGCGACGGTGCGTGGAAGCGTCCGCGGACAGGGGCTTGACTCTGGACTAGGGTCCAGACTGCACACTGGCGCCTCACGCGATCCATGCGTCAGCGGAGCAGACCATGACGAGCTTTACCATTGGCGAATTGGCCCGGCGGGCCGGCGTGGCCATCGACACCGTGCGCTACTACGAGCGCGGCCATCTGCTGGCGCCCGCGCAGCGCTCGGCCTCGGGCTACCGGCACTACACGCAGACCGAACTCAAGCGCCTGCATTTCATCCGCCGCGCCAAATCCTTGGGCTTTTCGCTCGAGGACATTCGAACGCTGCTCGCCTTGAGCGACAACGCCGATGTCGCCCAGGTCAAACGCGCGTCCATCGACAAACTCGCCGACGTCGATCAGCGCATCGCCGAGCTGACCCGCATCCGCACCGGCTTGCAAACCCTCATCACCGCGTGCCCCGGCCACGGCCGGGCCGACGCCTGTCCCATACTCAACGCCTTGTCGCAGGAGGACCTGCCATGACCGCGCCATCCAACAAACCCGCGTGCTGCCACGCGCCCACGCCACCCTCGTCTCCGGCTTCCATCGCGGGCACCGCCGCCGCGTCGGCGGTCGCCCCGCACGGCGGCCATCACCACGGCGATCACCAGGGCCACGCTCATGGCCCCGGTCCGGGCGCCACGGCCGCGGCCGACCGCGATCCGGTCTGCGGCATGACGGTTTCCGCAGACTCGCCCCACCACGCGCAGCACGCCGGCCACGACTACCGCTTCTGCTCGGCCGGCTGCCGTACCAAATTCGTGGCCGATCCCGAACGCTATCTGTCCGTGCAGGGCGAGCCTGACGCGCCGCCGGCACCGCCGGGCACGACCTACACCTGTCCGATGCACCCGCAGATCGTCCAGGACGGTCCCGGAGCCTGTCCGATTTGTGGCATGGCGCTCGAACCGCTCATGCCCAGCGAGGACGACGGCGAGCTGCCCGAGCTCACCGACTTTCGCCGGCGTTTCACCTGGACGCTGCCGCTGACGCTGATCGTGCTGGGCCTGGCCATGCTCGGTCATCGCCTGACCGGCGTGTCGACCGAACTGCGCACGGGCCTGGAGCTCGTGTTGGCCACGCCCGTGGTGCTGTGGGCAGGCTGGCCGTTCTTCGAGCGGTGTATCGCTTCGCTGCGCCATCGCAGCCCGAACATGTGGACGCTCATCGGCATCGGTGTGGCGGCCGCCTACGGCTACAGCGTCGTGGCCACGCTCGCCCCCGGTCTCTTTCCGGAGTCCTTCCGCGAACACGGGCGGGTCGGCGTCTACTTCGAAGCCGCGGCCGTCATCGTTTCGCTGACACTGCTCGGGCAGCTCCTGGAGCTGCGCGCTCGCTCGGCGACCTCTGCCGCGATCAAGGCGCTGTTGCGCCTGGCGCCCAAAACCGCGCGCCGCCTCAACGCCGACGGCAGCGAGGACGACGTCGCGCTCGAGCAAGTCCATCCGGGCGATCGCCTGCGCGTGCGCCCCGGCGAAAAGATCCCGGTCGACGGCACCGTGCTCGAAGGCCGCTCCAGCGTCGATGAGTCGATGTTGACCGGCGAATCACTCCCCATCGAAAAGGCCCCCGACGCGCGCGTGATCGGCGCCACCCTCAATGGCACCGGCAGCCTGGTCATTCGCGCCGACCAGGTCGGCGCGGCCACGGTGCTCGCACAGATCGTGCAGCTCGTCGCCCAGGCCCAACGCTCGCGCGCCCCGATGCAGCGCATGGCCGATACCGTGGCGTACTGGTTCGTGCTCGCCGTGCTCGCCGCGGCGGTCGCGACGTTCCTCGGGTGGGGTTTCTTCGGTCCGGAACCGTCCTGGACCTACGCCGTCCTGAACGCGGTGTCCGTGCTCATCATCGCGTGTCCGTGCGCCCTGGGGCTCGCGACCCCCATGTCGATCATGGTAGCCACGGGACGCGCGGCGCAGGCCGGCGTGCTGTTCCGCGACGCCGAGGCCATCGAGCGCCTGCGCACCATCGACACGCTCATCGTCGACAAGACGGGCACGCTGACGCAGGGACGCCCGGCATTTCGCGAGGCGCTCGTTGCGCCGGGCTACACCGACGATCAGGTCGTGCAGTTCGCCGCGAGCCTGGAGCAGGGCAGCGAGCACCCGCTGGCGGCCGCGATCCTGGCCGAGGCAAAGCAGCGGTCGCTCGCCCTCCCGGCCAGTGCCGATTTCTCGTCGATCACGGGCCACGGCGTTGTCGGCCGCGTGACCGATCGGGCGCTGGCCCTGGGCAATGCCGCGTTGATGGCGAAGGTCGGTGCGGACATCGCGCTGCTGAGCGAGCGTGCCGACGCCCTGCGGGCGCTCGGGGCGACCGTGATGTTTCTGGCGGTTGACGGACAGCTCGCGGGCGCGGTCGCCGTCGCCGATCCGATCAAGCCCTCGACGCCAGCTGCGCTGCAGGCCCTGCGCGCGGCCGGGTTCCACCTCGTCATGGCCTCGGGCGATGCAGCGGCCACCGCACAGGCCGTGGCCAAGACCTTGGCGATCGACGAGGTGCACGGCGAGGTCAAGCCAGCCGACAAGGTGGCGCTCGTGGAACGCCTCAAAGCGCAAGGCCGCCGCGTGGCGATGGCCGGCGACGGTGTGAACGATGCGCCGGCGCTCGCGGCGGCCGATGTCGGCATTGCCATGGGCACGGGCACGGATGTCGCCATGTCCAGTGCCGCGGTCACGCTGGTGAAGGGCGATCTCGGCCGCATCCTGGCGGCACGCACGATTTCCCAGGAGACCGTCCGCAACATGAAGCAAAACCTCGGTTTTGCCTTTTTGTACAACGCGCTCGGCGTGCCGATCGCCGCGGGCGTGCTCTATCCGGTTTTCGGGTGGCTCTTGAGTCCCATGATCGCGGCGCTGGCCATGAGCCTGAGCTCCGTCTCGGTGGTGACCAATGCGCTGCGACTGGGCCGGACCGCGTAATCGCGCCGCCGAGCGCTATCGGGTTCAGCACAAGGGTCGAAATTGTCGGGCTACCGGCAGTCCATCAGGCGGAGCATCCGCGGACATCGATCAGGCCTACCTCCGGTGGCCGGTCGGCCTAGCTGCGTTGTGGCGCACGGCTCGCCGAGAACAGCCACCGCGCGACGATCACACTGATCGTCGCGCCCACGCACTGGGCCACGACGAAACCCACGACGTCCGCCGGCCGAATGCCGGCGAAGGTGTTCGTCAGGCAGCGCGCCACGGTGATCGCCGGGTTGGCGAACGACGTGGACGCCGTGAACCAGTAGGCCGCGCCGCTCCATGCCGCAACCATCCAGGGCGCATCGGCACTGCGCCGGTGGCCGATGACCACGAACTGCAGACCGAACGTCGCGACGGCCTCGGCGAGCCATTGCGCACTACCGGTGCGTACGTGTGTCGACGTCTGCAGCAGCGGCAGCTCGAACATCGCATGGGCGAGCACGGCGCCTGCACCGCAGCCGATCGCCTGCACGACCACGTAGACCGCGCTATCCGCCGCCGCCAGGCGTCGACGCAGCAGCTCCATTACCGACACTACAGGGTTAAAATGCGCGCCGCTGATGGGTCCCAGCAAGGCGATCAGCGCGGCCAACACGGCGACTGTCGCCGCCGTGTTGGCCAAGAGCGCCACGGCCGTGTTTCCGCCCGCCAAACGCTCGGCCATGATGCCCGAGCCGATGACGGTCGCGGCGAGCATCATCGAGCCCAGGGCTTCGGTGGCAGCGCGGCGCGCCAGCGATGGCTGTTCCTGCATGGGTCAGGCCTGGCCGATGGTGCGCACGTGATCATGGATCGCCATGCGATCGAGCGAGGCGAACGGCAAGCTCGTGAAGAGCTCGATGCGCCGCTGCAGCGTCGTGAAGGCATCGCGAAACGCGTTGGTCTTTTCCAGCTCCGAGCCTTCCACGGCGGCCGGATCGGGAACGCCCCAGTGCGCCGTCACCGGCTGGCCGGGCCAGATCGGGCACACCTCGCCGGCAGCGTTGTCGCAGACGGTGAACACGAAGTCGAGCACCGGCGCGCCGGGCTGCTCGAACTCGTCCCAGCTCTTGCTGCGCAGGCCGTCGGTTGCGATGCCCACGCGTTGCAGCAACGCCAGCACATAGGGATTGACGGTGCCGTTGGGATGGCTGCCGGCGCTGAACGCGCGAAAGCGCTCATGGCCTCTGTGGTTGAGCGTGGCCTCGGCCAGGATGCTGCGGGCCGAGTTGCCCGCGCACAGGAAGAGGACGTTGAAGACGCGGTCGGTCATGACGAAGCTCCGGATGTCTGGCGGGTTGATCGCGCGGCCGTCGTGCACGGGCGCCCGCCGCAGCAGTTGTCGGTGAGGAAGTCGACCAGGTCGTTCATGCGCGTGAAGTTGGCCGAGTAGTAGATGAAGCGCCCTTCGTGCCGCGCCGACAGGAGGTCGGCCTGGCTCAACGCTTTCACATGAAACGACAGCGTGTTGGCGGGGATACCCAGGCGCTCGGCGATGGCCGTGGCCGGCAGGCCATCTGGGCCCGCCTCAACGAGTTGGATATTCCGCCCATGAGAAGCCACCGTTCCGGACGCATGGGAAGCCAGTGTCGGATGGCCGGTTGAACGTGGCGGTTGAAGTTTAGGCGGCGGCTTCGGGTTTGTCGCTGTTGGAGGGCTTGCGTTTTCGCATGGACTCGCCGGCGAGCTCGACAATCTCCGCATTGTGGACGAGTCGATCGAGGATGGCGTCGGCGAGGGTTGGGTCTTGGAACTGCGCGTGCCAGAGCTTGAGCGGCAGCTGACTGGTGACGATGACGCTGCCGCGTTGCTGGCGATCTTCGAGAAGTTCAAGCAGCAGCGGTTGATGGTTCGGAGCGAGTGGCACGAGCCCCAGATCTTCGAGGATCAACAGATCGATCCGACCCAGCGTTTTCAGCCAATGGCTGATGCGGCCCTGTGCCTGCAGTAGCGCGAGTTCTTCGCCGAGCCGCGACATACGCAGGTAACGCACAGAGCGCTTTTGGTCGATCGCTGCTTTGGCGAGCGCGCAGGCGAGCCAACTCTTGCCGATGCCCGTTGGGCCGATCAGCAGCAGATGCTGGTGCTGCTTGAACCAGTTGAGGCTGGCGAGTTGCTGCCAGCGCGTCTTGCCGAGGCCGCGCGCTGTACGCAGATCGACGTCGGCGGGATGCGCATGCGTCCCGAGCTTGGCGAGCTTTAGTCGGCGCGCTTGCGCAAGGCTGTCGCGATGCAGGCACTCGGCTTCGAGCAGCACGGCGAGCGTGTCGATGACGTCGGCATTGATCGCCAGGCGCGCGAGCGCGTCGGCAGAACCGCGCAAGCCCAGGCGGATCAGTTGCTGGTGAATGGGCTCATGCAGCATGGTTCACCTCCGCAGCGCTGGTGGCGCCGTAGTAGTCGCCGCCACGTACGTGCTCGTGAGTGACCGCCGGTAGCGGTAGAGGTGTCTGGACCTGCGCCACGAGCAGCAACCGGCGCACGGCTTCGTAGCCGACCGAGTCGAGTGCTATGGCACGCGCGCAGGCGGCTTCCAGCGCCATGGCGCTGTGATCGCGCACGAGCGCGAGCACGCCCTGTGCGCTGCGGATCGCCTGTTCTGGATGTCGACGCTTGGCGAACAGCGTCTCGATCAGCGTCACCGTCTGTGGGCCGATCGCTGTGGCACGCTGCATGATCTTGGGATCGCGGAATGCGCGGTGATGCGCGGGCATGTGATCGGTCTCAGTAACGAAACGCTGGGTCGCCAGCGCTCGTCGATGCAGCGCGATGCGCGTGTCGTTGCGCAATACCTCGACATGTTCGCGTGTCAGACGCACTTCGACGGTCTGGCCGGCGTGTTGATACGGCACGCTGTAGTACTGCCGATACACGTCGACGTGATAGTCACGCGCGACCTTGCGGCGGAGGTACGTCGGCGCTTCGAAGCGCGCCGTCGGCAGTGGTGCGAGATGCGCGCGCTCCTGGAGCAGCTGGCTCTGCCGCGAACCCGCGCGCTTCTGGAACGGCGCGGCGTTGAGCGCGGCGACCGCTTCGGTCAGCCAGTCGTTCAACGCAGCGAGCGACGGGAAAACGCGATCGCGCGCGGTTGCAAGGATGCGCATCTCGATGACTTTGACCGCGCCTTCGACGGCGGCCTTGTCTTTGGGCTTACGCACGCGAGCCGGGATCACGATCAGGCCGTAGTGACGCGCGAAGTCGTCGTATACCGGGGTCAACGTCGGCTCGTACCGATCGGCGCGTGCAACCAGCGGCCTGGGGTTGTCGGGCACGCCGATCCTCGTCACGCCGCCGAACGCAACGAACGCGCGCTGCTGGCCGTCGAGCCAGCTCGGCGCCGTCTCGTCCGCGTACGCGTACGCGAAGATCGCGTTCGACCAACCCAGCGCGGCGGCGAAAATGTGGGCATCGCGCGTTGCAGCACCGTCTCGGTAACGCAGCGTGAGGCCGGCAAAGTCGAAGTAGCACTTCTCGCCGGGCACGTGATCATGGCGGTAGGCCAGATCGCGGTCGCCGAGGAAGGCCGCGAGCTCATCGCAGAACACGCTGTAACCGATACCGTCGGCGTGCCGATCACGGTACTCGCCCCACAACAGCCGTCGCGTCACACCCTTGCGCGACAGCTCCTTGGCGACCTCGGCGTAGTTCGGACGCACACAGCGCTTGGCCAAACCCGTCTGCGCCGGGCCGCGATACAGCCGCTGTTCCAGCTCCGCGTCGGTCAGCGCCGGATCCGGCGGCCACGCCAGCCCCGACGCAGCAAAGCGCTGCAATACTCGCTCTACGGTGGAGCGCACCACACCCAGCGCACGCGCGATCACGCGCTGGCCGAGCCCCTCCTCGAAATGCAATCGCAACAACTCACGAATCTGGCGCATGGGAATCCTCGATTGAGCCATGGGAACCTCGCGGTAAATCCGCGAGAGTGATCCACGCCAACCGAGCATCCGCACTGGCTTCCCATGGACCGGAATCGGGCCGCACAGGCTGGCTTCACATGCTCCGGAATCCTGGCTTCACATGGCCCGGAACCGTGGCCTCTCATGCTCCGGAATCCTGGCTTCACATGCTCCGGAACGGTGGCTTCTCATGAACCGGAATCTCCACGAGTAGCCGATACACGGCGAGTCGGCTGTCCTGAGCGAGGGCAGCGAGCGCTTGGACGGCCGTCTTTGATTCCATGTATCCAGAATAATCGAACGATATGACGACTCGAAGACGCGCCGCGCGGCACGTCACTTCACGGTCGGTCGGGTTCGCGAGCCGCCATCGAATGGCGCCTGCGCAAGCTCAGCCCACGGGTTTCGCTTTGGCGCGCGCCGAAGCAGGAGTCCTGCGTGGGCGGCGTGCCGTTCGAGCGGCAATACGGGGACGCGCCAAGGGAGATGCGGCGCTACGTGATCCGCCCCATGAAGCGTTTCGGCGACACCGCAATGTGATGCGGAAGCGATCCACGCGCCGTCGGAGACCGGACCAGGGCCGCGTAGCGATTAGCCCCCGCCTGCGCAGCAGTTCCGACTCAGCTGGATCGGCGGGCATGGCACCGTGCCGAAGGAACAGAACACGCAGCAGTCGCCGGCCTTGGGGCGCAGCAGCGTATAGCAGGCCAGGCATTCGTAGAAGAACTGGCAGGCCATCGTGGGCATGGTCTCGGTCGCCTGATGCCCGCAGTGCGGACAGGTCAGCGTGCTGTGCAACTGCAGCTCAGCCATCGCTGGTTCTCGCGGTCGCGGGAAATCCGGCCTCGGTGATCGCCTGAGCAACGGCCGCGACGGTGGTGCGCTCGGCATCAAACATCACGGTTACCGTGGCCGTTTCGATATTGACGAGCCTGCTTGTCACGCCGGGCACCTTGTCCAGCGCCGTGTCGATCGTAATGCGGCAAGCCGGGCAGGTCAGGTTCTCCACGTGCAGAACGACCTGTCGGGGCGTCGCTGCCACCGCCAGGCCCATCCAGAGGGTAAGCATCCAACCAACAACGATCTTCTGCATGAACGTCTCCTACAAAAACCAGCCGATGTAGTAAGGAAAGAGCAGCAACAAGACGATCAGAACGGTTACGAACCACAGCCAGGTTCGTCGGCGGCGCAATCGCGTCGGATCGACACAGATCCCGTCGGTGCGACAGCGTGCAGCCGGCCCATAGAGGGTCCAGAATCCCCACGCCAAGCACAGCAGCGTGGCAGCACTCAACCAAGGACGCCCGGCGTCCAAAGCCGTGAGGTTGGCGATCCAGGCTCCGCTGATTCCCAGCAGCACCAACACCAAGGGCAGCACGCAACAAACGGACGCGCCGACCGCTGCTGCTACTGCGCCGAGCAGGGCGGGGACGGGGGAGCGGGCGGGATCCTGGCGCATGGCAGCGATGGTAATCTCCGTACCTGAGTACGGAGTCAAGCGATGTCCACCCAGGCAATGACGATCAGCCGGCTGGCCGCCGCCGCCGGCGTGCATGTCGAAACCGTCCGCTACTACCAGCGACGGGGATTGCTGGACGAGCCCGAGCGGCCGGTGGGGAGCGTGCGCCGCTACGGCGCCGACGAGGTCAGCCGCCTTCAGTTCATCCGTCGAGCGCAAGCGATCGGCTTCAGCCTGGATGAGATTGCCGGCCTGCTCGAGGTCAAGGGGCAGCGGGCCTGCGAGCAAACACGGCAGCTGACCGAACGGAAACTGGCGGAAGTGCGCGGGCGTCTGAACGACCTGCGGCAACTGCAGGCGGATCTGGAACGGCTGCTGGAGGAGTGCCGCCGTGCACAGGCCGGCGCGTCGTGTCCAACGCTGGACCGGCTGGCCCACCCAACGGCAGAAATCATCCGCTAGCCTTATCGATTGCTCGGTCAGTCCTTAGGCAGTGATACCCCTATGTCGGCTAAACCTGGGATTGCGGCGCTGCCCCGAGCCTGAGTTCGATCTCGGTGACGACCTGCACTGCGATGGGGCCGGCGGCGTAACCGCGGCGCCCCCGCGGACGCCACAGCCGCGCTGGCTGTCGCGCCCGCCGGCCAGGGGGCTAACCCACGACCGGCCGACGGCTGGTTGCGCGCCAGCGCCGCCAGACCAGGAGCACGCCGGAGACCGACAGGCCCACGCCGCCGAGCGCCATCAGGATCAGCAGCGGGTGGTTGAAATCGTCGCGCTGCCGGTAGTCCATGATGTGAAGCATCCAAGCGATGTCAAACAGACGCCACACCCGGGTGCGCCGCTCGACCACCCCCCCAGTCCGGGCCGAGACGTAAATCGTCGTTGCCAAGTCGTCATCGGTACGAACCCGCCAGAACACGCCGTCGTGGCCGCGGGTTTCCGCGTCCGCCGTGGCCATCCACTCAGGAGGACCGAGGCGGCCCGGACCGCTGTAGTCCGCAGCGGCGACCGCCTGCGCCACGGCCGCCGTTACCGGTTGCGGCTCCCCGGTCCGCGCGTTGTAGCGGTCCACGCCGGTCGCGGTGGTCACGAGGTAGACCGGACCATCGAGGGCGCGGTGGAACGCGACGCGATGCACCTCGCCGGTCTGGCGGGCCGCGAGCGCGCCGGGCGCCTGCACGCTGGCGTAGTCGATGGCCTCGCCGGCGGCGGCCGGGCGGACGTAGGTGTGGCCCTCGACCGCCGCATGATCCAACAGGCTCATCGTCAAGCCGCTGGCCACCCAGACGAGGAGCTGCGCGCCGATCGCCCATGCGGCCCATCGGTGCAGGCGCGCCGGCCACGGCCGCCGCGGCAGACGCACCGACCGGACCGCCACGGGCCGGCGCCGAGACACCAGCAGCAGCACCGCGCCGGTCACCACGAAGGCGAGGGCGATCCCGGCCGCCAGGCGCAGCAGCGCGTTGTTGACGTTGCTGCGCGTGGCGTAATCCATGATGTGCAACATCCACAACGCGTCGAAAATGCGCCAGCCGGCGAAGCGCTTGGCCAGCAGTTCGCCGCTGTAGGGGGAGTAGTACAGCGTCGGTGCTGAGGCGCCCTCGAAGGTCACGCGCCACAGCGGGGCAGGACGGCTGCTGACTTCGGCCGGCGCGACCTCGAGCCACTCGATCGACCGGATGGCCCGCGGGTGCGCAAAGCGCGCCTGTGCCAGTGTTTGCACCGCCTCGGCATCCAGCGGCGCGCGGGCAACGCCTGAGACCGCGTCGACCAGCACGATCGAGCCGGGCCGGTGCACTTCGTAGACCGGTTGGCCGAGCAGCGTCTTCAACGTAAAGCGCTCGCTGTCCGGAAACTGCCGCTGCAGTTCCGCGGGCGCGATCACGCTGGCCGGCGGCAACGCCCGCCGCTCGGTCTTCACCCAATAGTCGCCGTGAATCCAGTCGATGGGGGCGGCGCTCATGTAGAGCCCCGAGACGACCCACAGCAAGACCTGCAGGCCGATGATGGCCGCCAACCACCGGTGCCAACGCCGAACCTGCCGCTGCTCGATACCCATCGTGGGTCACCTCACTGCTACCGGGTCAATCCCCCATGCTATCCAATCATTCTGCAATCGTGTCGAACGGAACGATCGCGGTTTGCCGTTCAACAGCGTCTGTGCCTCGCCTACGATTTGGGAGTCAATATAGAGACGCTATTCGCCAAGAGTTCCGTTTTCGCCAAAGACCCACCAGTGCGGGTGTGGTAGGAAGTTCGGGCGTTCGACGCCGTTCGAGCGCACCGTGTACGATCGACTCGCCCGCGTGCCGACGGCAGTCGGATCACACCGGCCTGGGAAGCTGTTGCAACTTCGCCCCTCGCGTCGCACTCTTCCCGGATGCTCCAAAGGGTTCTCCGCTCAGTTCTTGTGCTCACGCTGATTCTTAACGGATTTTCAGCGCCCTTTGCCATGGCCGCGATGAACCAGGCCCATCATCGCCACCATCATGCCGGGCGACTCATCGACGCCCAGGATGAGCACACCCACGCGAGCGCGCATCACGGCGGCACCACCCACCCGGCCGCTGCCGCAGAAGCAGATACTCCGACAGTGTCATCTCCGGAGTGCTGCGACTCAACCTCGTGTCGTTGCGGCTGTGTCTTGCCTTGCGGTGTCAGCACCAACATGCTGATAAGCGGCGTCGTACGCCGCGCGGGTTTGATGCCCATTGTCTTCAACAGCGGCATTCTCCGGCCCGCTCCCACGCCGCCGTTTCGCCCACCCGCTGGCTGATCGACTGAAGCGTTGGTGACCCTGCACAGTTGTGTGTGGGGTTTTCGTCGTGTCCGTCGATGCGCGCTGCGTCGTTCAGCGCATCGCGCGTGGAGCTCCCATGAACGTCTTACACTGCGGCGTCGCGCGACCGGGCGGTCGCTATCGCGTGCGACCTGTGCTGCGCTGGGCGTGTGCACGGCGACGGCGCATGGCCACCGGCAATATCGCGGTTGCGCTGCACGAGACGGGCTCTGCCGTCCAGGGCGCCGTGCCGTGAACGCACAACGCACCCGTTACCTTGCTCGCCCTTTGCTGGAAAAACGTACGCGTCCGATGAAAATTCTGTTGATCGAAGACGAGAGCAAGGCTGGGGATTACCTCAAGCGCGGTCTCGCTGAAGCCGGTTTCACGACTGACTGGGTGCAAGACGGATTGTCGGGAGAACAGCTAGCGCTGGAGGAGGAATACGACCTCATTGTGCTGGACGTCATGCTGCCGCAGCGCGACGGGTGGTCCCTGCTGCGCAATCTTCGCCAGGCCGGCAAAGAAACGCCCGTCATGTTCCTAACGGCGCGGGACCAGATTGAAGATCGCGTACACGGCTTGGAACTGGGCGCCGACGACTACCTGGTTAAACCCTTCGCCTTCGCAGAGTTGCTCGCGCGTGTGCGCAATCTGTTGCGACGTCATCCCGGACGTGAGAGCGAAACGCTGCAGGTCGCGGATCTGGAGCTTGACGTACGTCGTCGACGCGCTTTCCGCGGCGGACGTCGCATTGATCTCACCGCGAAAGAATTTGCCCTGTTGGAGTTGTTGATGCGGCGTGAAGGTGAAATTTTGCCTCGTACGCTAATCGCCTCGCAAGTTTGGGATATGAACTTCGACAGCGATACTAACGTGGTGGAAGTGGCCATGAAGCGGTTGAGAACCAAAGTCGACACCGGGTTCGAGACCCGGTTGATTCACACGGTGCGCGGAATGGGCTACGTGCTGGAGAGTCACAGTGAATCGTCTGCCAGCCCTTAGTTCGATCGCGTGGCGGATCACGCTGCTGTATACCTCGCTGGCCGCTATCATTTTCGTCACCGTGGCGCTGCTCATTCATGCCTCGGTGGAGCATCACTTTGAAACGCAGGACCGCAAGGTCTGGGAGGGCAAGCTCGAGCTGATCGGACATATCCTGGAGGAATGGAAATCGCCCCAGGACGCGGCGCAGGTCACGCGCACATTGACGGATGCGATGGTGGGCCATCACAGCCTCCTGGTGCGTATCGAGTTTCCCGAGGGCAGTTTCCGCTTCGCCAGCGGTCATGCCGAGATTCCGGCGGGGCCTGGCACGTGGCGCCCTGCGCGTGATGCGAACTTGCCCTTTCAGCCGATCGCCTGGGACGGCGCGAACGCTTCATTTCGTGGCGTCGTGACCTGGGTCAGCACCGGGACGAAAGGTCAGGACATGTTGGTTTACCTGGCCTCCGATACCTCGCATCACCAGGACTTCTTGACCTCATTCGATTACCAGCTTGCCCTGATCTGCGGCATCGCGCTGCTGCTGATGTCCGGCCTTGCCTGGATCGCGACACGCCGCGGGCTATTACCGATTCGTGATATGGCCGAAGTGGCCGAATCGATCTCCGCACAGCGGCTCCACCAGCGTCTCTCGGATGCACAAATTCCCGTGGAATTGCGGCCGCTCGCGCAGGCCTTCAACGCGATGCTCGATCGTCTCAGCGATGCGCTGCAGCGGCTGACGGATTTCTCCACCGATCTGGCGCATGAACTGCGCACGCCGATCAGCAATTTGATGATGCAGACCCAAGTCTGCCTCTCCAAACCGCGCGGCGCTGAGGACTACCGCGAAATACTCTATTCCAACCTTGAAGAGTATGAACATCTGGCACGCATGATTGCGGACATGCTGTTTCTGGCCAAGGCCGATCACGGACTCATCATTCCTCATCGGGAATCCGTGGACCTCGCGGTCGAAGTGACCGCGCTCTTTGACTACTACGAGGCGCTCGCCTCCGAACGTCAGGTGCGGCTGGTACAGCAGGGCGAAGGGCACATCCAAGGGGATCGCGTCATGTTGCGGCGCGCCTTCGGCAATCTGGTTGTCAACGCGATTCGCTACACGCCCGACGGCGGCACGGTCAGCGTCTTGGTGGCTGCATCGGCGACTACGGTCCTGGTGAGCGTCGAGAATCCCGGGCCCACCATTCCGCCCGATCAAATCGTGCGCATCTTCGACCGCTTCTATCGGGGCAATGCATCGCGACAACGCACCGACGAAGGCGCCGGTCTGGGGCTTGCCATTTGCCAGTCGATCGTACAGGCGCATGGAGGGGATGTGTCGGTAGTGTCCTTCGGTGGCATCACACGGTTTGCTGTGGTGTTTCCGGTGGACGCGAGGGACGGCGCGCAGCCCGCCCTCGCGGCCTGACAGCGAACCGCCGGCGGGCTCACGCGGCGGCCATGTCCTGCCGTGCCAACGCATCAGCCAATGCGTCCCACAGCGCGATGCGCGCACGGACCGCCGCTACCGCCGCACGAACCACGGCCAGCCGCCGTTCCAGATCATCGGCCACCAGTTCATCAATGATGGCTTCGGCCGCAGGGCCGTGAGCGTCGCCATCCAGCTCGATATGGCGCTTGAGGTAGTACACAAACGTGGGCACGCTCGCTTCATCAATCGCCCATTCCGCGAGCAGCGCCGAGAACATCGTGGGGATGACGTTCTCGCGCCCATAAAAGAAACTGCCGAGCACCTCGTAAGTACTGCCGGTCTCGGCCGTGAGCAGCGTCGCTCGCACGAAGTCAGCGACGGCGGTGGGTGCCTGGGCCGATTGCAACGCCTCGCTGACACCGCGTCCGTTGCGCAGTTCGTTGAGGAATCGGTTCACTTCCAGGGGCTCTACGCCAACCTCGCGCATGGCCTCCAGATACAAATCGTAGTGACTGGTATGGCCATCGCTCAAGGTCTCATCGGATTCTTCGCCAAGCACGATTTCATTGACAAGGCGCGCGGCTTTGGGATGTCGCGGCGGCATCCAGGGCAGAGAGACGCAGGTCAAATCCATTTGAAGCCGTTTGACCAGCGACATGAAGTCCCACACGGCGAAGACGTGCCAGCGCATGAACAGGCGTAAATCGTCCAGGTCGCGCACCATACCGAAGACTCGGTGGTGTTGAAGGGCATGACCTGCTTGACGCAGCTCGCTGCTGGCACGCGCGTAGTGGTCGTGCAGCGTGACAGCGACGGTCGGAGAAAGTGTAGTGTCCTGCATGAGGGATTCCTTGAATTCAGTGATGGGGGCAGCGCGCGCGCAGCGCGGGCAGTGAACGGCGATTCAGTGCGGTCAACTCGAATCGTTGCGCTCATGCAGAATGTCGAGCCAATCGCAGAAGAACTGATCCCGATGCACGCCGTGCGCTTGCAGCGCCGCGACTACCGCCCGCGACATGCCGGGCGAGCCGCTGCAGAAGATCGACCACCCCGCCAGGCACGGGTGTTCCCGCAACGCCAGCGCATGCGGAAAACCGACGGCGCCGCGCCAGTGCGAGGGCGCGTGCTCAATGACAGGGTGGTAGTGCACCCGAGGATGCGCGCTCGAGAGTGCGCGCAGTTCGGCATCAAGAAACAAGGCGTCGGGTGTTGCCACGCCCCAGTACAACTCGATGCGGCGGGTTTCAGCGCGCGCGATCGAGGAGGCGAGCATGGCGCGCATGGGAGCGATGCCCGTGCCGCCCGCGATCATCATCACGGGACGTTGATCCGGGGGCAGACGACAGCGCCCATAGGGCATGTGGCAATCGACCGTGGCGCTCTGCCGCAGGTGATCCACCAACGTGCGTCCCGCCATCGCGTCGCTCCGGCGCTGCACTTGCAGTTCGATGTGGTCGGATTCGGGCGGGCTCGCAATCGAGAGCGGGCGAAGCGAGCCGTCGGGCATCACGACTTTGAGATACTGCCCAGCCTCATACCGCGGCACGCGCTCACGCGTGGGCTTGAGACCGACACGAAATACCGTCGGGCTCAAGGCGGCGACGTGGTCAACGGCGAGTGTGACCGCGTGGGAATTCATGAACGGGGCTGAGCCATCGTCTGCGTCACGACCGCCGCTTCCATGCGCTCCAAGAAACCATTCATGTCGGCGAGTGTCTGGCGTGCAGCCATCACCCGCACGAGTTTTGCGGTGATGAACGAAACCGGCAGAGAAAACTGTACGTGTTCGCTGATGCACACTCGCGAGTGCGTCGGGGAGAGGTCGATGAATTGCACGCGCGCATCGAGCGCGACCGTGTCGCTCTCCTGCGCCATCGTGCGCCAGGACAACGTGCGGGGCGTTTCCCAGATGTAGCGCACGCCATAGCGCGGCTGAAACACGATTCCCAGGTCGCGTTGGGTGGTCAGTGTCCAGCGTGCCGTGTCGTCGTCGCCGCATTCAAACGTCTCGACATCACTCGTGCAGCGTGCCATCAGCCGCAGATCGTGAAACGCCCGGGCGATCGCCTCGGCTGGCACGGGCATCGTGCGCTCGGTCGCGTAGCGATACTCAATAGCCTGCATGGCTGGTCTCCACGGTCATGACAGGAGACCCCATAGGGCGCGAGCGGCGCAGTGCCAGCATGGCGGGAATCAGCGTGAACGTCGCCAACCCTGAAAAGACCATGTTGACCGACACCAGGTAGCCAAAATTCTGGATCGGTGTGAACGCGGAAAAGATGAAGGCGGTGAAACCCAATACTGTTACCACGACCGTGAAGAGAATCGCTGCGCCGGACGCGGCGATCGCCTCCACAATGGCATCAAGGGGATAAGGACAGCGTTCCCGCGCCGCACGATAGTGATAGAGAAAGTGATAGCTGAAATCGATGCCGATGCCGATGGTGATGCCGGTGATGACGGCGGTGGAAACTTCCAAGCGCAATCCCAGCGCCGCCATCAGCGCAAACGTGGCGAGGATCGCGAGCACGATGGGGGCGGCGGCGAGCAGGGCGTAGCGCACAGAACGAAAGAAGAATGCACACAGCAAAACGATCGTGATCACCGAGGAGATGATGTTCTGGATCTTGCCGATGATGATGTAGTCCATCTGGGCGAGCCACACGAGGAGGTTGCCACCGTACTCCACGCGTATGCCGTCGCTGGGTTGCTGCGCGACATAGTCCTTGAGCTGGCGGTAGATCGCGATGTGGGTATCTTGCTCCGACGTCTTGACCGGGATAAAAATTTTGATGCGCCGGTAGTCGTAGTCCACGAGATCGGAAAAATCTTCCGGACTGCTCGAAATGGAATACAGCAAGAGGTACTGCGCGGCCTGTTCAAAGCTCGCGGGAATGTCGCCCGTCGATTTTCCGGCCACGACTGCGTCGATGCGGCGCAAGACATCGACGAACGACAGTGTACGACCCACCTGCGGCAACGATTCCGCGTAGGTCTGAATCGCCTGGACGCGGGCCAAGAACGCGGGATCTTGCACGCCCTCGTTGGCCTTGGCTTCGACCAGGATGTCGAAATAGCGCGACCCTCCCAGACGTGCATCGAAGTAGGCCATGTCGGTCTTGATCGGATGACCGTCGGGCAGGTACTCGGCGAAGTTGGCGCCGGTGCGCAAGTACGTGAGGGACCACAGCGTCAGCGCCAGCAGTCCCAGGTAGAGCACGAGCGTGGTCACGGGACGCGCCATGCTGGCCGCCGCCAATCGCGTCAGACCCAGTTCCGCCGCCCGCATGATGCGGGAGCTGGCTTCAAGGCCCGGCGGGCGTCCCGAGACCGCGGTGTCGCTCCACCACCAGCGCACGAGTGCCGGCAGTAACGTGATGACAACGATCAGCGACGCGACCGTACCGATCGCGGTCACGACGCCCAGCTCCGCAATGGCGGAGACCTTGAAGACGATCAGGGAATACGCACCGACGGCGGATGTTAGGCAGGCGATCCACAGCGGATAGGCGACCTTGGCCATCGCCGTTTGCACCGCGACGGCCAAGTCGTCGCACACCAGACGTTCTTCCAGCAACGCGTGAAGAAAATAAATCGCATACGAACTGGCCGTCACCGCAATCAGGATCGGAATCGACGTGGTGACAACCGTCACCGGATAGCCGATCCATCCCATCAGTCCCATCGTCCAGACGATGCCGATGACCGTCGATACCACGCTGGCAGCGACCAAGCGCCAATTGCGGAACACACCCCAAAGGATCAGCAGCTGCACGATGATCGCAATCGGAAACAGCACCAGTGCGTCGTCTTGTATCCCTCGATCGATTGCTTCAGACAGGATCAAGTCACCGATGACGCGCACGGTGAACCGATTCCGATACGGCTCCACGATGCGATAGGTGTCCTCGAACACCTGCGACTGATCGGACCCGCGCACAACATTGATCAGAATGAGCGAATCGCGCCCGTCTTCAGAAACGACCCGTCCCTGAATCAGCGGATTGGCGAGAGCCTTACGTCGTACCTGCGCCGCGTCTACCGCAGTCACCGGCGCCGCGCCATAGAGGGTATCGACCTCCAGACCGTCGTCATTGGCTTCGATATTCTTGGCGGTCGAAAGGCTTTTGATCTCGTTGCCCACGACCCATTTGAGCCCGACAAAGGCGTCGGTGATCGCGCGCGTAGCTTCTAGCGATGTCGGCGAAAACGCGTCGTCACTCTCCAGGCTAATGAGCACGCGGTCTTTGCCACCAAAGATCGCCTCAAATTTCCTGTTGGTTTGTACGATGGGATCGTTCCCGGGCAGATCGGCATCGTCGTTGTTGCGCAGGGTCAGCGTCGAAATACCGAACACCATGACCACCACGCACAGCGTGTGGAGCGCGATAACGAGCGCTGGCCGCAGGCCGGCCAGACGACGAAAAAAGGCATTCACAGGGTGTACTCCAAGCTTAGTCCGACGCGGTCATTGCGTGTGTATTGGCCGAAGAACGTGTCGGCCGGTCCACCCAACAGATCACCCGAGACCCGCATCGTCAGGTGATCGCTCCATTCGTGTTTCCATTCGAGCATCACCGCGGAATGGCGACGGCGCGTGTCATACACCAGTTCGGTGGCCACGCTGTCGCGGCTGCTCCAGGAGACTTCAACGCGGCCGAGCAGCGCATCGGAGAGAATGTGGCGCAAGTCTTCTTTTTCGTAACGTTGCCCCTCGCGCGTGAACTGCTTGCTGTATTCCAGCGCGACGTAGGTTTCTTCACCGAACACGCCGTGCTCGAGATTGACGTCAAATCCGACGACGACATGGTCGTAACGATCACGCGAACCATCGCCGTAGTACAGTGACACGCGCGTGGCTTCGGCTCTGAACACTGCTTTGCCCAACAACACCTCGGCATCGAAGCCGATCGCGGCTTTGTCCGGAAACGCTTGGTCGATCGGGATTACCAGTCCCGCCGACGTCACGACCGGATCGCGTGCACCAAAGGCCGGCAGATTGTCTTCACCGCGGAAGTAGCTCACGGCATAGCTCGCGCCGTCGGCATCGCGGTCAAGTTTGAGCAGCACTTGCGGCCGCGACAAATCGGTGTGGCGCGTCGCGTAGTCGGCCCAGGTGTAGGACACCGGTACCGATTGACCCTCCACCTCCACATCACGCGGCAAACGGAAAAACCAGCGCGAATCGGTGTGGGGCATGAGACTGGGTGTGTGACGCGGCGCATAGACCGTGTCTAAGCGATATCCACCCAGGAAGCCCACCAAGCGCAACGCGTCCGTCGCCCGCAGACGGTCGGTCGAGAGCAGCGCATCCCGGTAATCGCGCTGGTCAAAGTAGTCCGTGGGATTAACGAGCGTGGCACGGCCGCCGCGAATCGGCTGACGGCCCAGCGTCATATCCCAAGCGCCCATCTGACGACGCACGAAGAATTCATCCACCGCAAACCGATCGTCGTACACCGCCCGGTCGGCTTCCGGGTTAGCGTTGGCCGACACTTTGACGTGCGCCGCGTAGGGCCCGATTGCGTGATCGACTTTCCAGCTCGCGTACACGCCCTGGCGATCGGAGGAATTGCCGGCCGGCGGATCCCACGCGAAGTGACTCAGGTAGGTGAGGGTGACGGTCGAGTCCCACGCCAGCGCCGATGATGGAGCGATACTCCCCGCCAGCAGACAGGAAAGCACAACGAGACGACGCATCGCTCAGCGCACCTGTGTCAGCGAACGCAATGAAATCGAGTCGGCCACAACGCCGGTGTCGATCTGATAGCCGTCGAAAGCCATGACGGTGGTGTGCTGGTTGATCAGATCGACCATTTCCATACGAAATGGACGTATGGCGCCGGCGGAGTTGACCGGCCGAAAATCACTTGCACGGAACGATTTCGCATGGGTGCCGCTCTTATTGTAGTACTCCGCGGCCACGACCATGTGCGTGGTCGTGTCAAGCATCAGCACGCGCTTGGCGTATCCGCTTTCGGCCTTTTCCTTTTCGTTCTTCGGTGTGGCGATTATGGCGACACAACCCGTGCAATCGCTCGCCTCAGCAAAGGCGTAGTCGTAGTTCTCCGGTTCCTCCGTGACCAGATCCTCGTAGCTGAAATCCGTTCCCATGAACGTATCGGATTTGTCGGAACCGGAGATTCGACGGGTCTTTTGCAACGCTGGTAGGTATAGCCATCGCTCGTCTTCCTTCCCCTTGTTCTCGTGCGTGAGCAACCCCGTCCCTTCAATGGACTTGGGGCGATCGAAATACAGCAGGGATCGTTTGTCGTCATTGGCGAGCGTGACGGTGGTCCAGTGCAGGATGCGTTCCTGCACTTTGCCCTGTGCGTTCTTCAGTGTGATAGTCACACGCGTGGTTTCATCACGCGATGCTTCGGCGCGCATATTGGCCTCGATATGCGCCAAGGGGGTTAGCGCTGTAGGCGCCGCTGCCGCGACGGGAACGGCAACGATCTTGAGCGCCAATGCCAACAGCAGGGAGGTATGGATCATTCGCTTCATAGCGTCCTCGACAGGGAAAGCGGGATGCGTGCAGGTCTCAACACAACACGAGCTCCCCACCGCGCAGCCAGTGCGCCAGGGAGTCTTGCATCGACGTGCGTGAAGGCGGATGAAAAGCGAGTGCTTTGGTGGCCGTGAGCAGGTACGGCACCTCAGGATCGGTTAAGAAGCGCATGCCGCCCAGCGCTTCTGTGGCGCGTGCGCTGGTGGCGTCAATCGCATCCTGGATGGCGTAGCGCGTGAGCAGAATGCGGCCGAGCAGGCCGATGCGTTCGGCATCCGTCGTGTCGAATTCGCCCGCGAGTTGCAGCAGCGCATTCATGGCGCATTCCAGACGAGAGACCAATGCCGTCGTCTCGCTGCCGCCCGCGCGCGGTGACTGCACCAGTTTTTCGACCAGGCGGCTGGCCGCGCCCAGGTAGCTTGCCGTCAGCAACAGCTCGAACCAGATGAAGCCCGCAATCTGTACTTGGTCCAGTTCGTCGCGTGTACCGGAATACGAAATCATCTTCTCGTGCACGACCACATCGTTGAACACTACCTCATCGCTCTGCGCGCCGCGCAGCACCGGCGCTGACCAAAACGGGCGTACTTCGATGCCCGGGGTATCCGCGGGCAAGAGCGCCACTGCCAGGCGTGGACCACCCGCCGACGGCACGTGCAGGCTCAACGTGATAAGCTCCATCGATCGCGACAGACTGCAAGGTTTCTTGGATCCGCGGATCACAAAGCCCTCCGCGTGCGGTTCCGCGCTGAGGAAAGGCTCCAGAATGCTCGCGCCGGCCGCGCCTTCGGCAAACGCCGACGCCACCAGCATGCGGCCTTCGGCAATCGCCTGCAGCAGCATCCATTCCACGCCCGTCGACGTCTTGGCCATTTCCACGAGCGTCGCGACGGAGAACTGGTGCATGTTGATGGCGACCGCGAGCGAGGGTGAGAGCACCCCCAGCGCGCGCTGCACACGCACCAATTCGGTCGCACTCAGCCCTTTGCCACCGTGTGCCCGCGGAATGGCGAGATCCACGCCGCCGTGTGTCTTAAACACTGTCAAAAGATCCGACGCTTCGTGCTCGCGCTCCAAAAAAGGACGGGCCTGCACGGCCGCGGCAAATCCCGGCATCACTTGCTCAAGCACGGCGAACTCAGAGCGAAGAAAGGGCACGATCCGCTCCTGCGCCGGCCACGACCTCGCTCGAGACCGATATCGGGTGTGGCTGTACGTGGCCTTCGAACAGACCGTTCACAATTGAGGCGATGTTCTCGCGCAGAGCCTGCACCGCGATGGGCTCCAACAACGACGCCAGCTGGGGCAGACCCAAATCGAGGACCGCGTGGAAGGTGAGCGTCGTCGTCCCATCCTGACGCGGTTCGGCATGCCAGCCGCCATCGAAGATCGCCAGGTCGCCTTTGGTTTGCGAGAAGTGAATGCGACGCTCTTCCGGATAAAACGCATCGCGTTCATGCCAGCGCAGCAGGCCATCGCGGAACTTCACTTCCCAGAAGCTCTCGCAGCTACCGGGCTTCACGTTGTAGAGCTCGACTTTGCGCACGGCATCGGCAAAGGTTTCGTAGGCTGGGAAGTCGGCGATGACCTCATAGACCGAGGTCGCCGGCTGGGTGATGAGGAACTGCAGATTGACGGTCTTCATGAGCGCTGTCCTTCCGTCTCGAAATAGCGTTTGTGTATGGCCGTCAGCGCGGATTCGACGGCGGCGAGCAGAAAACTGATTTCGGTATCGCTCAAGATGAGCGGCGGCGTCAGACGTGCGATCGCGTGAGCATTGAGGGAATGGGAGATCAGCACGTGCTGAGCGACCATCTCCAGCAGGAACTCGCCAGCGAAGGCATCGTCGGAGAACGCGATCGCGATCAGGAGGCCGCGTCCACGCACGGCGGTGACGAACGGAAACTGCCAGCGCTGCTGAATGGCCAGAAGGCCATTGACGATGCGATCACCCAGGCGCCGCGCCCGCGTGGGCGCATCCAAATCGCACAGCGTGTCGATCGTGGCTTTGACGACAGCCGATACCAGCGGCGATCCGGCAAATGTCGAGGTGTGGACCAGCGGCTCGCTGTTGAACGCTTCGTAGAGTGCCGGCGTGCACAAGAGCGCGCTGACAGGCACCAGGCCACCGCTGAGCGCCTTGCCGCATAAAAGAATATCGGGCGTCACGTCTTCTTCCTGGCAATACCACCAGGCGCCAGTCCGCCCCAACCCGGTCGAAATCTCGTCCATGACGAGAAGCGCGCCGTGCTGTCGGCAGATATGCTCGACGTCGCGCAAGTAGCCCGGCGGCGGAATCACCACGCCGGCTTCGGATTGCAGCGGCTCCATCACCACAGCCGTCGTCGCTCCGTTGTCGCCGATTGCAGTGGCGAGCGCCGCCGCGTCACCGAAGGGCACGAACGTCACGTCGGGCAACAGCGGCAGAAAGGGTTCGCGGTACTTGGGACTGTGCGTAAGACTCAAGGCGCCCAGCGTCTTGCCGTGGAATCCCCCTTCCATGGCGACAAAACGCGTGCGGCCGTTGAGTTTGGCCAGCTTGATCGCGGCCTCGACTGCCTCGGCCCCGGAATTGGCGAGCCACACGTAGCGAAGCCCCGGCGGCGCGATGGACGCCAGTGCTTTGGCCGCTTCGCCTTGCTGACGATTGACCAGTAGGCGCGAGCCCAACGCGACATTTTCCAGCTGCGCGTACGCCGCCTGCAGAATGCGCGGATGGCGTCGACCCAGCAAAAACACGCAGTAGCCACCGCAGTCGAGGTAGCGAACACCTTGGTGATCTTCAACGTAGGCGCCATCGGAGGATTGCTCCACGCCGACATTGAGCAGACGCATCAGCCGCGCCATGCCGCTGTTGACGTGATCGTAGTGCGTGTCGATAACTTCCTCGACGTCGGCGTAAGTCATGCGGCACGCTCGCGATAGCCCGTCTGCGCCGCCCAGTAGGTCATGTTGTTGAGAATGACGGCCTCGTTGTCCGGCATCGCCGGCAAACTGAATTCGTCCGCCAGATCGTCGTAGTTGCTCGGAAACGGTTCGCTGAGATTGAAATAGCAGGCATGATCGACCAGCGCGTTGAGACGCCGACGCGCCGATTCCGGCAGGCTGGGAAGAAACACCGGAATGAACAGTCGATCGATGACTTCCGGGTCAACGATCTTGGGCATGGCGCGCGTGTAGCCACACGATTGCGAGAAGCGGTCCATAAGCTGATGAACGTCCGCTACCCGGGTCGCCGCACGACCGCGCGTGATCCAGTATTCGCGGTGACGACCGTTGCGCCGGGCCAGCGCGGCAATCGCCTGAGCGAGCACGTCCTGCGGCACCAAGTCGACCAGCGCATCCTCCTTGGCGGGAATCATCGGCGCATACCCTTGCAGCACCGCCCCCACGATCGCGTGCAACCCTTGAAAGCGCGAGATAGCACCCGTGGCCGAATCGCCGACCACGATCGAAGGACGCACGATAGTCCAGTCACGCGCGTGGGCTTTGACCTGCGCTTCCGCCCGACGCTTGGACTCGCAGTACGTTGAGTACTCTTTGAGGTAGGCCGGCAGTTTGAGATCGTGGGTGTAGGCCGTGCTGATGTACATGAAGCGCGCATCGAGCTCGTTGGCGATCGTCACGGCGTGCTGCGTGCCGAGCACGTTGGCACGGTGCATTTGATCTTCGGACTTGCCGAAATGGGTCAGTGCCGCGGAGTGAATAACGCAGTCGATACGACCAAAGCGCTGCGCCAATGCCGCCAGATCCAGGCCAAAGCCCGGCACGGAAATGTCGCCCTCCACAGAGACGACGCGTTCGTCGGCCACAGGCGTGGAGCGTGTGAGCGCCACGACGCGGATGCCACGCTCGATCAGCCGGGGAACCAGGGCCGAGCCGACAACGCCGGTCGCACCCGTCAACAGCACGGTAAGGGAAGTTTCCACAAGAGTTGCTCTGGCTAGGGGGGCGATTTACGGAAAAACCGGCTGATCGAGTTCAATCTTCAACGTCCCGCGGCGAACCAGATAGTTCACGCGGACACGGATGAACGCATCGACGAAGCGCGGCACATGGCGCGCAAACCACAGCGACAATGATCCCAGGCGCGTCGTGCCGGCATCGCGGTAGTTGCGCCGGCAGGCGCGAATCACGCCCTGCGCGGCCGCTTCCACCGGCTCTTCGAAGCTCAGCAACTTGAGCCCAAACGGTCGGATATCGATGATTTTTTCCACCGAAAGCCCTTGTCGCACAGCATCGGCATGAATGTCGGTATTGATGAAGCCCGGGTACAGCGTGGTGACACCGACCTTGCCGTGATACTGCATGCGCAGCGAATCGGAGAACGCGGTGATCGCGCGCTTACCGGCGCCGTAGGAGGGAATCAGTGGCGCATTGATGTACGCAAAAAGCGATGCGATGTTGATGACTTTTCCGCCGGACTGCAGGAGATACGGCATG
Organism: Lysobacteraceae bacterium SCN 69-320; assembly: GCA_001725155.1. Taxonomy (GTDB): domain Bacteria; phylum Pseudomonadota; class Gammaproteobacteria; order Xanthomonadales; family Rhodanobacteraceae; genus Tahibacter. The sequence goes on from MEFP01000012.1 coordinate 307,008, forward strand.
ACCGAAGCGGCCAATGCCCACGCGGACCAGAAGTTCACCTCCACACTGCGCCGCGATCCGGCCGTTGGACGAATCCCCGCGTCCTGCAACGACAGCGTTCCGGCATTGTTGATGAGGATGTCGATACCTCCGCCGAGATAGTCCAACGCCTTGACCAGCGCGTCGCTGACCTGCGCACCCTCCGTGAGATCGCACTGAATGAAACGTCCGGCGCGCCACGCCGCCCCGACATCACGCACATCCAGGCCGACCACACGCGCGCCTGCTTGCGCGAGCAGCTCTGCCGTCGTTCGGCCGAGACCACCGGCCGCGCCTGTGATCAGGACGCGCTTGTTCTTCAAACTCATGACTTCTCTCCTCTTCGGAAAAAGACCGCAACCGCTACGCGCTCGCGCGCTTTGACTGGGCGAGGCCGATCAAGCGCTCGGCGTCGGGAAGTCGGTCGGGGTACTCAAACCACGGCGTACGTGGCCAGAAGTGGTGCACGATATGCAGGTTGTGGTTGAACATCAGGACCTGCAGGACGCGTGAGCGAATCAGACGGGTGTGCTCAAAACGCTCCTGCGACTCCTGCGGGTAGTGCACGAGCCAGGCAACCAGCAGCTCAACCACCGCACCGGCAACGGCCAACGGCACGATCCAGATCCACACGGCTGTGGAGACACCGAACACGCCGGCCAGCAATCCGAAATAGGCCAGCTGACCACCGAGCGTGAGGACATGCTCAAACCAGTACGCGGTGCGGCCGCGCCATAGCCCCTGCCGAATCATGTAGTGGTTGTCGTGCAGCAGACGTACCACGACCCATAGCGGCAACAACCAACGCGGGCGACGACCGATCACCCAGTCAGGATCGTGCTGGGGATGGTTGGTATAGCGGTGGTGCATCATGTGCGACAGCTTGAATAGTGGAAACGTCATGCCCTCATGAAAAGCGCACACGCGTCCCATCGCGTCATTGAGTCGCGGATGAGGACTGGCGACACCGTGAATCGCATCGTGACTGACGCTGTACATCGAATAGAGCAGTACAGCGTTGGTGGCTGCCGCGGCGGCAAGCGGAAGGAACCCCACGTAGCACAGCAGGAGCGATGCATAGAAAACCGCAACTGTTCCCACGAACAACCAGAACGTTGGATGAGCAAACCACGGTCGTTGTGTCATGCGAAAGACCACATTAAGGCGTTACCCGTCACAGCGCGACAGGCGAAGCCGATTGATCAAGGATTTGCTGAGCGGCGCCCCCCGGCGTCCGTCTCAGCGGCGTGGAGAGATTGTGTACGCGTTGTTGGCGTGTAGCTTGTATGCAGCGGAATCAGGGATGCTGTTCTTGCGCGCCGCTTGCACAAATCGGAACCGGGTTCTCATCACGATGCTGAATAATCCCGTATGCCATTCGTCGAACGAAATACATCTATACCGCTTGATTTGTATCGATGCTAGCGCGTCGCACGAGCGCAGAGTCAAAGACGTTGGACGGCGGCGCGCCGAACATGCTGCGAAACGTGCGCGAGAAATGCGCGGAATCCGTAAATCCAGCCGTCGCTGCCGCCTCGGTGAAGGAATTGCCGGCCAACACGCAACGCAAGGCTGCGCGCAATTTGCACCACTGGCGGTAACGTTGCGGAGAAATTCCTAGTTCGCGTTCGAAGAGTTTGCGCAGGTAGCGCGACGTTACGCTGAGGCGTTCAGCAACATGATCGAGCGAGTCGGCATCGGTCAGATGATGATCGATGTAGTCCAACGCACAGGCAACGCGCCGATCCACAGCCCGGTGCCGCCACGCACCGCCTGTAACAGCAGCCGTGAGTGCACGCACCAACGGCTCGCCGTCGATCTCACTGGAGTCCATGAACACGCGTCGCGCAGCATCAACGCGATCATGGGGCACCGGCACGAACTCGCCGGCGACCCACGGGTACTGCGCATTGATCGTACGTCCCAGTTCGCTGGCCGGTTCCAGGAATATGAGAAGCGTGTCAGTGGCCAAAGTCGTGCCGCGCACGCAATGCGGCATGGTCGACGGAATGATCAACGCATCTGCACAATGCTCCTGTCCGTGGCTATCGGAAACGCGGACGGCTCCCTCGGTCGCTATTGCAATCTGAATAACGTAGTGGGCATGCAGGTCATTGTCGTGCACATCGCCGACAAAGTATGCCGCGCCCGAGCCAATCCAGGTGTTGCCGCTCCACCGCCTTGACATGGTTCCCCTCCCAGGTATCGGCCGGTGACGCATCCTGGCAAGCAGCCCGGGAGCGAGGAATGACCCGAACATTACAAACTTGTCATTTTCAGAGGGCGGCGCGGCTCGGACGGCCAGCACAAGAAAGGAACTTCGGAATGATTCCGCTGAATACAAGCCTCTGCCGTAGCCCGATGAGAGCATCGAGCCCTCTCGCCGTCGGAGTCGCAATCGCCATGGAATTGACGTCAGAACAAGTGCATTGGATCGGAGGGGCTGCGTTTGTCGCGGTGGCCTTGTTGTCGCTGGCGCAAGCAGTGGGGCTACTCACGACGCGATGGATTTCCTGGCTGCTACCGATCTTACTGATCGGTTATGGCATCGAGAGCGGAGCGGACTGGTGGATCCACGGTGAGGCGCGACCCGCGAACTATCTGGTGCAGGCGTTGCAGCACGTGGCACAGGGGAGCGCGATGCTGATCGCGGGCGTGGTCGAGGTCCTGCTGCTGCGCGGTCGGCTGCGCGCCCCAGGCTGGTCGTATGTGTTGCCTGTGGCTCTCTTGCTAGTGGGCGTTGGGTTCTGGGTCCATCAGCAGCACACTGCCAGCGTCGATCCGATGGTCATGATGCTGCAGCATCGGGCCATCGCAATCAGCCTCACCGTAGCAGCTCTGGGGCGTGCCGCCGCAAGCGCGCTCAGTGCCCGCACGGGCGTGCTGGAGGCTGGCTGGTGGTTGCCGCTGCTGATCTTTGGACTGTTGATGTTGACGTACACCGAAACCAGCCTGCCGATGTCGGGAAGCATGCCAGGACACTGAGGCGTGCGATGCTCGCCGGTCAGCCTCATCCAAGACACTCGCCATGCCACTTTCCGAAGCCCCGGACACCGTACCGCGCGCACTGACCGCTGCTCAAAAGGCCCATGCCGCCGGCTGGGTTCTGTATGCATTGGGCATCGGCTGGCGATTGGTCGCGGGCGATCGCGCAGGGCAAGGCACGCTCTTCGCGACGGGAACCGCCTGCTTTATCGTCGGGTTCGTCTTGACCGTTTATCCGTGGTTGCGCCGCTTGTGGGGCAGCGCCGTCGCGCAGTTTTTCCACATTGTCCTGCATGCCATCATTCTTGTTGTGTCGTTGATCTTCGCGCGCAATCAAGTGGCGGAAATTCTTCGGCTACCGCCGCAGGACTTTGAGGTTGCGGTCGGTATGGTCGGGCTGTTGACCTACGTCGTCACCTGGTGGGTCGTCATCGTCGCCATCGCCAACCTCGTGGGTATGATTACACTGGGCATTGGCTTCCTGCCCAGTGAGCGCGACAGGTTGAGTCAGATGTGGCTCTTCGGCAACGCCATCGGCGCGTTCGCCTTTGCGATAGCCGCCGCCTATGCACTCCAAGGCGGCATTGACAACCGGACGCTACTCAACCCTTTGGTGGAATGGGCCGCTTACTGGGGTGACTACCACCGGGTTGATGCATATCCTGGCGTTCCGCCCGGTGCACGGGTGCGCTTGCACGAGAACGGCGTCGTCTCGTTTGCATCCGTAGTGGATGGGCGGGTCGTCATTCGCGTGACGCGAATGCAGTAAAGCGGCGCGTGGCGCCACGCACGCATTGTTTCGAGCGCAGTATCGCGCAGCGGCTCGTACGAAATGCGGCGACGAGGGTTTTGCGACGAGTCGTCTCGCGCAGGGTCGTGCGATCGATGTGGCGGCCGACCGAAGCCGGGATCGCTGCATTGCTATGGCTGCGGCACACCTGCTGCCTCGCTCGCCGGCCGCGCACGGTCGTAACGTTTCGGCGTACCATCGAGCATATCCGCAGTGACGCACGGCGCTTGCGCCAAGCCCGTCACCCGCGCATGCCCGACAGTGGAATAGCGCGGTGTAGCGGGCGTTCCTTTTGAGAACGGGATCCACTCCCGAACGATCGTGATCGTGTCGCCAATAGCTGGCGGTGATGTGCGACGAAAGCACACTTCCAGGACGCTGCCATTGATCTTCGCAATAACACCGTCGCGTGTTCGGTCCGACGGGGCGGCCGATGTGGGCAAGGGCAATGTCGCCGCTAGAACGGAAAGCAGCACCACCAGGGAGTAAACGCGTTTCATCACTATCTCCTTTGAGCGCATTACGCGGGGTCGCGCCGGCGACGCCGGTGCGGTTCAGCAGTACGATTTCGGTAGGCCGTCGATCCGCCGTCGCTTCCGGCGCAGCAAAGCGACATGCCGTTTCGTCGCAACCCACGGCCGACGCTCTGAACGAACTCGCCAACGACACACTCACAGCAATCGGGTAGTTGTCCAGTGCGTCTGGTGCTCCCCGGCAGTGCCGCGTCACGCTCGCCGAGCACAAGCGGGGTCCGCACGCGGACGTGCCCGACTCCGACAAGAACGGCAAGCTGAGTGCGGTCAAGTTCGATGCCGGGTACGCAACACGGGCGCGATACGCGGCCAGGATCATGGCAGCGCTTCTCGCCAGAACAGCTTCCGCCACCGCGCCTGTACCCGCGGATCATGACGGTATCCGCAAATAGACCGGCGCAAAGCCGCCGCCGGGCGTACGGAAATTGGTGGTTTGGCCCTGATAGAGCCGCGCAGCTGACCATTGCACCCCACCGTCGTAAACGTAGTTGCGTATATCGAACTTCAACGTCTGCGAACCGGTTTGGCGGGAGAGGGGCCGTTGACCGGGGGTAACGATCGCCTGGGCGACGTAGTCGCCGGCCCGGATATCGTCCCAGGTGCGCCGAGTGAGCTTGTCGCCGCGGTAGGCTGCGCGGCTGCCAAACCCTGTTGCCGGCTTGAAGAACAGTCCGCCGCGCTCACGCCACAGACGCTCGGCGTTGGCAGGCGTGACAAGCTCTGTGCGCGGGACGCCCGACAGCAGGATGTCGCGAGTAGCCGCGGGCACGCCCAGTGCTTGCAGGGTGGACTCGTCACTGAGCAAGGCCAGATTGCGTTTGTCGGCGTAAAGCGCGTGCGCCTGTGGATGGGGCGTCAGCACCACCGCGTGCTGCAGGTACGCTTCGCGCAGGACACCGTTACCGGGCGTTTCCAGCGAGAAGTCCGTCAGGCGGTTGTAGACCAGGTCGATCGCCGTGTCGCCCTGCCTGAGTACGCCGCGATGCAACGTCAATTCCGACGGATCGGCGATGACCGCCTGCAGGCCGTGTTGCCGAAACAATCGCTGGAACAACACAAACTCAGGGTACAGGTATTGCCGCGCGGGTGCCTCGTCGACAATCGCGATGCAGCGCAGCGGGCCAGTCCGATTACTCACGCGCCATTCGTTGCGGAACATCGCGACGATGGCGGCTTCCATCGCTGCCGCGGCGGGCGCGGGGTCCGGCAGCGACGGGCAGCACCGATGTTGCGCCCGCGCGAGAACGGTGTTGAGCATCGCGCCGCCGGCATTGGTGTTGATTTCGATCAAGCCCAGGGTTTCCGCGGTCACGTGGAAGTCGTAGCCAAAAAAGACGCTGAGGGCGCCACCGGGGGCGTGTCGGGCGATCGCGGGTGATCTGGCAAGTACTGCTTCGCGAAAACCCGGCAAGGCCACGACCGATGTCACGGCGCGAATGATCTCTACCATGCGTTCCTGCTGGGCGTGGGTGATGAACACCGGCCGTGCGGAAAACAGGGTCGGCAGGCGCTCATCGAGCCATGTCATCAGGTCGGGATCGCGCAATTGGGATTGCATCTCGTCACGCAAGGCGCTGGCGTCGAGCGTGATGCAAAAGCAGTCGCCGTCGAGCGGTTCGACGGTGCAGCCGGCGTAGGATGCCGACGGGGGGAGAGGAGGGGGAGAGGTCATGCGGGGCGAAGCTCCGCTCGATGAGATGGTCTTCCCGTTCGCCCGACGGGCAAGGGCCCTCGCCAGCACGACCCCATCGGCGGGCGGCTTGGGGACGGCAGCGCGGGAGACTGTCGGGGTAATCGCCGTGGGTCCGCGCCGGGGCGTAGCAATGGTCGTCCCGCGCCATTCCCGTGCGAGGACGACGGGCTTCGTGCCCACCCCTTCGCGGACCGACGATGCGGCGACCTGTTCGGCCGACGCGCCAGCGTCGAGTGAACGCCAGACGACGGGACTGGCCTGGACCTGAGCCGGGGGCGGGATCCTTCGCCCCCGTCCCGCGTGCCGTGCCGGCATCCGGCCGGTAACGTCGGATTGGTGGTCACTCCACCAACGGAGAAGTTCAACTCGTGTGCCATTCAACGCCTCTCTTGCGTCGATACCGCGGTCGCCGGCGTCGCGGCGTCGGGCGACTGCAGTGCGCTCCATCGCCGCGCCAGCTGCCAGGCTGCCCACGCTGCACCGGACAGTGCCACCAGGATCAGGCCGCGCAGGCTCCAACCCAGGGCACTTGCCACAAACGCGAATCCCCCCAGGAACGATCCGCTGGCTTGACCGAGCGAGGTCAACGCGGCACGAATACCGAGGCCCCATCCGACGGTCGGTCCGGCCGTGCGCGAGGCCCAGTACGTCAGTGCCGGCTGCAATACGCCGGCGCCGGCCGCCACAAATGCCACGCCCAGGCTCAGCGCAATGCCGGAACCGGCGTAGTCCAATGCGAGGATGCCCGCCGCGGACAATAAAAAAGCGGGCGGTACCCAGCGCCAGACCCGGCGCGGGTCATGGCCGCGGTGGAACACCAGCCATTGCGTGACCAGCATGACCGCACCGCACCCCGTGAACATCATCCCGATGTCGCTCGGGTCGAGATCAAGTCGGGTCTGGGCGCGAGTGGCGACACCCACCTCATAGACGCCCATCGCCAGACCGGCCAGCGCCGCCAGTGCAATCAAGAGAGCCAATCGGCTGCGGTCACGTCCGCCGGGAGTCCCCTGAACGGCGTTGGCAGCTCGATGGCGGGCGTCGGAGACGTGCCGTGGCAGCAGGACGAAGGCAATAACCGTGATCGTACTCGCCAGCAGTACTGGCACCACCAAGACGGTGCCCTGTGCGAACCATCCTCCCAGCCCGGGCCCTAGTAGACCGCCGAGCAGGGCGCCCCGTGACAGGCGAGCGAACATCTCCGAGCGCGCCTCTTCCGAGGTGGCGAGCGTGGACATCCAGGTCAGTGCGGCCGGCAACACCGCGGCAGCCAGTGCCCCCTGCATCACGCGGGTCAGGTACAACAGCGGAAGCGTGACCGGCAACAGTAGCAGCAACAGCGCCATGCCCTGGCCGATGAGGCCGATCCGCAAGACATTCACCGGGTGAGCGCGGTCACACGCGCGCCCCCACAGCGGTGCGGTCAGCACGCCTGTCAAGGTATAGACGCCCATTAACCAGCCGGTATGCCGGGCGATGTCCGCCGGTTCGGTGCCCGTTGCAGCGATCAGCAGGGGCAGGACCGGCAGCGCAATGCCGTAACTCAAGGCCGACGCCAATGCGGCACCGGCCAAGCGGATGGCGGCCCCGCGCAATGAGCCACTGGTGTGCGCCGGAACGGGCGTGTCAATGGCGTTCAAGAGCTTCTCGATGCCGATGCCGTGATGGCGCGGCGGCTCACCATCAGCGCCGGCACGAATGCAGCAACCATTGGCCTTCCCACTTGCCGGAGGCGCAACTTGGCGCCGTGAACCCATCGCAGCCTGCCGGCGATGGACTGCTGCCACGTCGCCCGTGCCAACCGGTTGCCGGCACGGGTCAACCCATGGCAGAGCGTACTGAAACACAACTCGCGACCGCGTATGGGGTGGATCGCGAGCCGGAACGAAATCGCAGCCGTGGTGGAGTCGCCCTGCCAGGTGGCACAACGTCGCGTCAGCGCGCCGATTCCCAGAGGTTGGACAGTGGCAATGGTGGATGGGCACATAGCGGATCCTGGGCGAAGGAGGGCCGGGGCACGATCAGCGCGGGGCTACGTAGCCGCCGGGTCGGCCCTCGGGCGAGAGCACGATTTGCCACAACTGGCATTTGCGCACGCGGAACGTAGCCATGCTGGCAGCCAGGTAAAACTGCCACATACGCCGGAAGCGTGTGTCATAACGCGCCGGCAGGCGGTCCCAGCCGGCTTCGACATTGTCGCGCCAAGCCTGCAGGGTGCGATCGTAGTCCGCACCGAAGTTGTGCCAGTCCTCGAGCACGAACCGGCCCTCGGTGGCCGCGGCGATCTGCATCGCCGACGGCAGCATCGAGTTGGGGAAGATGTAGCGATCAATCCAAGGATCGGTGCGGTTGGTCGAGACGTTCGTACCGATCGTATGCAGCAGCATCAATCCATCGGCTGGCAGGCAGCGCGCCGCGAGGTCGAAGAACACGCGATAATTTCGCACGCCCACGTGTTCGAACATGCCGATCGAGAAGATCCGGTCCACCGGTTCGACAAACGCTCGGTAATCCTGCAACCGGATTTCGATCGGAAGGCCGTGGCACAGCGCGCGGGCGTACGCTGCCTGCTCACCAGAGATCGTCAAACCGATGCCGCTGACGCCGTAGCGCTCGGCGGCAAACTTGAGCGCCTCGCCCCACCCGCAGCCGATATCGAGCACGCGCTGGCCCGGCGTGAGTTGAAGCTTGCGGCAGACCAGATCGAGCTTGGCCACCTGAGCCGCGTCGAGGTCCGAGGCCGTGCGCCAATACGCGCAGCTGTACACGAGTCGCTGGCCCAGCATGATCCGATATAGGTCGTTGCCCAGGTCGTAGTGACGCTTGCCCACGGTAAACGCGCGACGCCCGGCCTGGGCGTTGATCAACCGGGCCCGCAGCGCCGCCCAGCGATCACCCCACCCCATCACGTGGTGGTCGAGCCGGGCGGCCAGTAGCCGCGCGAGGAGCTGATCCAGGGCGGCCGCGTCCCAGTCCCCGTCCATGTAGGACTCGCCCAGGCCGAGCGAGCCCTGCGCGAGCACGCGGGCAAACACCCGGGGGTGGTGTACCTGCAGGTCCCACGGCTGGTCGCCGTCCACCTGCACCTGTGCCCGCGCCAGCAACGCGGCCACGCGCTGGCGCAGCCGTTCGTCCCGGCAACGAGGCCGCGGTACTGGCGAAATGGGAGCAGATGGCGTCATGGCAACGTTCGGTCCAACGCGGCCAGGGCCAGTTCCCACGCTTCGTCAGCGCGTACGGTGAACGCTGCGATGGTCGAGTCACCGGCATCGATCCGTGCGAGCCCAGCGTCATTGGCGGCGGCTTCAAGACGCAGACCGGTCCAGCGCAGGTGCTCGGCCACCCGGGCCCGGATCGGGGCGGCACCCTCGCCGATACCGCCCGAGAACACGACCGCGTCCATGCCGCCCACGCTGGTCGCCATGGCGGCAATGGCCTGGGCGATGCGCATCGCGTACTGCTCGCGGGCGCCGATTGCCGCATCGCTGGGGTCGGCCAGGAGCACACGCATATCGCCGCTGCCGCCCGCGAGACCGCGCAGGCCGCACTCGTGCCACAGCAGGTGCTCGATCTCGGGCAACGGCATGGCCACGGTGAGGGCCAGATACAGCACAACGCCCGGATCCAGCGTGCCCGACCGCGTGGCCATCGGGACGCCGTCAAGCGGCGTCAGTCCCATGGTGGTGTCGACACTGCGGCCGTTTACCACCGCGCACAGGCTTGAACCGCCGCCCAGATGCACCAGTACGAGACGTGCCGCCGCCACGGCAGGGGCCAGGACGGTGAGTTGACGCATCGCCGAAGCAAACGCCAAGCCGTGGAAGCCGTAGCGCTGGACGCCTGCGGCATGCAGCGACGCCGGCAGCGGCAGACGCCGGGACCAGGGCGCCAGGGTTGCATGCCAGCTGGTGTCGAAGGCAGCGACCTGTGGCGCCGCCGGCCAGCGTCGACGGGCTGCATCGATCAGGCGCAGGGCTGAGCGTTGATGCAGGGGCGCCAACGGCGTCAGCGCCGCCAATTCCGTCATCAACGCCTCGGTGACGATGGCAGGACCCGGCCGGGTCGCTCCGTGCACAACCCGGTGCGCCACCCGCGCGGGCTGCCCGGCCCCCGCCGGCAACTGCAGCAGTAGCTGCGACAACCAGCGCTCTGCACTGCGGGCATCATCGCTATCTTCGGGCCGCACGGCGATGGTGGCGCGGGCCGCCGGCGCGACCGGGATGCCGTCAAGGCCCACCGCGTAATATGCCGCCTTGACGGTCGCCGAGCCGACATTGAGCGTTAACACGTTGCGCGGCGCATTCATAAGTGCCCCGAGCGCGAGATGGCACGTACAAGCCGCCAGGACAGTACGAGCGCGGCCGCGAAGGCGAGCGCCGAGAGCACGGGAAGGTGCCCCCACAGGCGGGGACCCGCGCCGTGCTGCATCATCACCGAGCCCGCCAGGTATAGACCGAGCGTCACCAGCGCCAAGGCGAGGCGATTGCCGGTGCGCGCCAACGTCGTTTCCATCGGCTCCAGACCGCGGTGATGCAGCGGCAGCGCGGGTCGACCCTCATCAAGCTGCAGCTGTCGAAGCATCTGCATCGCCACGACCGGCAACTGCTCGGCGCTCCTGAGCAACTGCTCATGCATCGGACGGCCCACCGTCCGTGGCTGGAGGGTTTGGGCCCTGCGCTGAGCGTCCCCCAGGGCCTGCATCAGATCCAGCTTCGGATCCAGGGCGCGCAAGGTGTTCTCGACGAGGAACAGCGTGCGCATCAGCACCAACAGGTGCCGCGGCAGGCGGAAGTTCGCCCCGGCGCCGATCCGGGCCACACGCCAGATGGCATCGGCCATTGACCATTCGTTCAGGGGTAAAGTGGCCAAGCTGCTGAGGATTTCGCTGATGGCGCGCACGTAGGCCCGCCGATCAATCGGGCCGGAAATAAAACCCATCGCCACGACGGCATCAAGCACGCTCGCGGCGTCATCGATCATCAGCCCCTCGATCAGTTGGGCGAAGGCCGTGCGTGATGCGGGGTCCAGGAAACCGATGGAGCCAAAGTCGTGGAAGCACAACCGGCCGTCAGGCAGTTCGAACAGGTTGCCGGGGTGGGGATCGGCATGGAATACCCCGTCGCCCAGGAGCTGGTGCACGTACGCGTCCAGCAGCAGGCCGGCCAACTCACGCCCGCGCGGCGTACCATTGCGGGTGGCCAGTGGCGCGCCATGGCTGAACTCCTGCACGATGACTGCCGGGGCGACCCGGGGTTCGATCACATGGGGCAGGGCCAGATAGGGCACAGGGTCGAATGTGCTGGCCAGTCGCCGCATATTGCGGGCTTCCTGGACCATGTCGATTTCCTGGTGCAAGCACTGCCCCAGCTCATCGATCAAGTCCAGCGGTTGGTAGCGCCGCAAACCCGGCACCAGCCACTGCCCGACGCGGACGCATCGCCGTAGCAGGCGCAGGTCGGCATGCACCTGGGCCACGATGCCGGGCCGGCGTACTTTGACCGCCACCGTGCGTCCGTCCGGCAGTTGAGCCCGATGCACTTGCGCCACCGACGCAGCGGCAAACGGCACCGGCTCGAACTCGGCGAAGAGCTGATCCACGGGCTGGCCGAAGGCCGATTCAATCGCCGCGACGGCCAATACCGACTCGAAGGGCGGCACATGGGCGTGCAAGGCCTCGAGCTCGACCAAGAAGGGCGCTGGCAGGAGATCACGGCGCAGGCTCAAGCCTTGCCCGAGCTTGACGAAGGTCGTGCCCAGGCGCTCGAGCGTCTCGCGCAGGCGGGCCGGAAGGGTGTCCGGAGAGCGCCGGTGCCGTCGCCACCACGCCCAGCCAAAGCCGGCCAGGGCGCTGGCGATCTGCAGGCTGCGCGGCAGGCGCGATGCGGTCCGGGACCGGGGTATACTCATGCCGGGCGGAGGATCAGGGAGGGGTCGCCGCAGCCCGCCAATGCCGATTGTTCGTCGGCGTTCAGGCTGTCGACCATGGGCCGACCCAGGACCGCCAGCGCCGCGGCGACCGTGTGCGCCCAGGTGCAGCCGTTGGCAAACAGCAGTCCCGGCACGTCCAGCGTGCCGCCCTGGTTCAGGAAGCCCAGTGCCCGTGTGGTGGCAGGGCCGGTGTCGATCCGGCGCAGGGCGCCCAGGTAGGGCTCCGGGCGGGTGTGGGTGACAAAGACGCGCGGCCGGCCGACCGGAAAGTGACGCAGCACCGCGGCATCGGGCAGCACGTAGGCGGACTCCCGGGCGTCGCGCCCGGCCCGCAGCCGCCCTGGCTCACCGATATAGAGGACCGCCGCGTCGATGCCGGACTCCTGCAGTCGCCGATACGCCTTTAGCACCTCTGCCAGTTGGTAGGCGCCGGTCGCGGCCAGCAGGACCGCGGCGGTGCCGGGATCGCCGTGCAGCACGAGTAGCCCTTCGTCGGCCAACTGCCGGGCTTGGGTCGGCGTGAGCCGATTGGGCACCTCGCGCTTAGGCACCACCAGCGCCGTGATCGTGCCAGCGGCCAGCAGGCTATGGGTCAGGGCCACCATGGCGCTATTGCCGTCCGGCGGAAAGCACACGCGGGCACCATCGGCCATTTCGCCCAGCAAGGCTTCGGCCAGCGTCGGATCCTGGTGGGATTGCTCGTTCTTGGCGTTCTCCCAGGTGTGCGAGGTCAACACCACCGGCACGCCGAGCCACCCCGGTGGGCGACCCGCCTCGCGCAAGTGCCGCGAGAAGATGAGTTCCTGGCGCAGGGCGCCGAGCATCTTCGGGGCGAAGGCCTCGTACGTCACTACGAGGTTGAGCCCACCCTTGTTCGCCAGCGCCGCGCACACGACGGCCTCCTCGTTGAGCGCCGTGATCACAGCGCCGGTACGGGATTCGGCGACGCCGGGCTCTGGGACGTGGACCCGGTGCTTGAGCCAATCCAGAGTCGCGTCGAGCTTGTTGCTGCGCAATTCATCGGGATTGCCCACGCGCGGGCGTAAGTGCGGATTGGCCTGCACCAAGCGCACGAACTGGCCGTCGAGCGCTGCCATCGGCGAGCCGCTCGTCCCCGGCGCTGCCCACGCCGGCTCGGGCACGGTTGGCAGCGTCACAAGGCGGGTCACCAATGCATGATCGCGCTCGCGCGGCCGCCCCTGAACCGCGTGGGTATTGATGGCCGCAACCGCCGCCTGAAGGTCGGCGGGGGGCACGTACAGCGGCGCGCAACCGGCATTGAACTGCTCGCGGGCAGCAGCATCGCGATGGGGGTTACCCGACAGCGGGAGGTTATGGGCTGCATTGGTGCCGGCGCCGGGAAACCCGAAGCCCTTGGGCGCTTCGGCCACGCCGTAGCGCAGCGGGATCCGGAAATCACGGTCGGGATGCAGCGCGGCCGCCTCGGTGCACGCCTGAAGCCGTGACTCGATGGCATGGATGCCCCAGGCGATGCTGGCCGGGTCGCGGCCATCCAGGCCAATGGGCTCGAACCCATTGAGCTGCAGGTGGCGATGTAGCCAATCGTCACCGCCTTGCTGCGCGATTTGGCTGCGCTGCTCAATGCGTCGGCCATTGAGCACCATGATCGGGGCGACCAACCCGGAGTCATCCGGACGCCACCAGCGCGGCGCCCAGTCACCGCCGCGCTGCTCTTCAAAGGCGCCATCGCTGAGAAACGTGACCAGCCGTTCGCCAGGCAGCGGCGCGTGCACGTAGTGCAACTCCGCAAAGCCCAGGTAACCGCCCTCCTGCAGGCCGCCGGCGGTGTGGGCGTTGACGTGCGAGCCCAATGGTGAGGCCGGGCGCCCTTCGGGCGTCAGCGCGTAGGAGTAAAAGTCGGCCACGAACTGCGCCAGCTGCGGCTCGCTCAAGCCGTAGCGAGCGGCATGCGCAGGACTCATGTTGTCCACGATCACATTGATCGCATCGATTGCCGCCACGCAGTGGCCTTGGCCCATCATCCAGGCGCGGGTCCTGCCGTCGAGCGCGTTCATCACCAGATAACCCGTGTAGGCGGGCACCATATTCAACGCGCCGCCGGTATGGCCCTCGGGCTGCGGCTTGAAGTCCTCGGCAGTCAGCCCGACGCCGTCAAGCCGCACCCGTCGAGCGTACGTCATGTGTGCCACCAACCACATTCCCGCGCAGGCAATCCGGTCGGCTGCACACAGTCGTCGGTAGCCGGTCGCCGTGTCTGGCAGCGCGCCCGTGGCAACCAGTTCCTCGAGCATGGCACGCACGCGGAGCTGCGTGATCGGCGTGTGCTCGATGACGCCATAGCCGGCGGCCCACGCGGCGAAGGCAGGCTCAGCCTGGGCATAGCGCCGGGCTAACTGATCAATCCGGTGTTGCTCAATCGCGCCAGTGGCGCGGGCGAGGCAGGAGGTCAGGTCGTTCATCGAATCTCCAAGGCGCAGCGGGCCGATAGCGGCGCTATCACGGGGCGGGGACGGGCGGCGTGGGCGCCGCGAGCAGCGCCTCGCAGGCCAGCGCCAATTCCGGCGCCATCGCGATGGCATTGCATGCCGGGTGCGGGATCGTGTCGGTGCTGACGACGCGCCGGGCACCGACGGCAAGCAGTCGCTCGTAGGCGTCCTCAGCAAAGACGGCGTGGGTAACCAGACACGTTGCCGGGGGCAGGCCCAGGACCGCGAGGTGCTTGAGGGTTTCGATCATCGTGTGGCCGGAGGAGACGATGTCGTCAACCACCACCGGCGTGCGGCCGCGAGCGGCGATAGAATCGGGCAGGCTCACGCGTACGGCGCGATCGCCCTCCCGGACTTTGGTCAGCACCTGAAAAGGCACGCGCGCCCGCGCGGCGATGTCGCCGACCCACTGGGCCGATTCGCTGTCGGGGCCAATCAGGATCGCGTCGGGCACGTTGGCCTGCACCCACGCCGCCATCGCCGCCGCCGCGGCAACATGGCGCGTAGGGATCGAGAACAACCCATCCAGGCGCGGATTGCGGTGCAGGTGCGGATCCACCGTCACCAGCCAGTCGACGCTCTGCTGCAGGAAGCGGGCAAAGATCGGCGCGCTGATCGCTTCGCCGGCATGAAATCGCTTGTCCTGGCGCATGTAGGGCAGGTACGGAGCGACCAGACCGACTGAACGGGCGCCCAGCTCGCGGGCTGTCTCGGCGACGAAGCGCAGCGCCAGCGCGACCGAGTCCACATTCCTCAGCCCAGCCACAACGACCACGTCGGCACCGCCAAGTTGGGGGTCGAGCGTCACGAGTGATTCCCCGTCGGGGAATCGGCGCCAGCCCACGGGTGCCGTGCGCGCATGCAAGCGCGTCCCGAGTTCCAGGGCCAGGGGTTGCAGATCGGGAAAGGGGATCAGGACGCGGCTCATGTTGCCTCCAGGAACACAATCTCGGGGTGGGCCCGGGCGTAGGCCAGGGCATAGTCAAGCTCGCCAGGAGATTGAGCGTGTACGGTGTACAGCGGTTGCCCGGCCGTGACTGGATCACCGAGGCGCAACGTGCAAGCAAGGCCCGCCATGGCCGCGCCGGGCGCGCCGGCCAGCTTGGCCAGTTTGGCCAGACGCCGGTTGTCGATGGCGCCGACGCGCCCGGCGCGGGGTGCCAATACCGGCGCCTGATACGGCGCCTCGCGCGGCTCCGTGAAGCCGCCTTGCGCCTCACAAATCGCCAGGAACTTGGCCCACGCCCGCCCGGAGTCCAGCGCCTGTGTGGCGAGAGCGAGCCCTTGGCCCGGTGACGTGCCCGGAGCTAAGTCCAGCAACGCGCCGGCGACCGCCAAGGCACGCGTGCGCAGATCGGCGGGCGCGTCAGGCGCGACGCGCAGCACGGCCATCACGTCGCGGGCCTCCAGCGCCGGGCCGATACCTATGCCGACCGGCTGGCGGCCGTCTGTACGATGCACGGCCAAATTCAGGCCCATGGCCATCCCGGTCGCCGTCAATCGTTCCGTCAGCGCCTGCGCCGCGGCGTCGGATCGCACTTTGGCGGTAGGTCCGACCGGCATATCGATCAACACGTGGCTCGCGCCGGCTGCGACCTTCTTGGACAGCACGCTGGCGACCAATTGCCCATCGCTGTCAAAATCCAGCGGGCGCTCGACGCGGATGAGGACATCGTCGGCCGGACTCAGGCGCACATTGCCGCCCCAGACGATGCAACCGCCCTCGCGCTCGACCACGCGACGCATCGCCGCAAGATCCAACGCAACGGGCGCCATAACCTCCATCGTATCGGCCGTGCCGGCCGGTGAGGTGATCGCCCGGGAGGAGGTCTTGGGGATGCAGTGCCCCAGCGCGGCGACGATGGCGACCACGATCGGCGTGGTGCGATTGCCGGGCAGGCCGCCCACGCAGTGCTTGTCCAGCACCGGGCCGCCACCCCAGTCCAGCGTCTGTCCCACCGCCACCATCGCGCGGGTGAGGGCCAGGGTCTCAGCGTGATCCAGACGCTCTCCGGCGCACGCCGTCACGAACGCCGCCAGCTCGATGTCTGAGAGACCGTTGTCGGCTGTGTCGCGCATCAGGGCGAGGTAATCGGCGTCGTTGAGGCGAGCCCCGAACACCTTGGCGCGCAATGCCCTCGCCGAGGCGGCCGGCTCGGGATGCTGGAACGTGGCGAACGCCCCGTCGACGGGCGTGACGGCCGACCAGGCGGCGTCCGACAATGCCACTTCGTCGACGGCCAGGTGATCACCCGTCACGACATTGAGGGTGGCGATCACCTGCTGTGCGCCCACCTGCATCTGGAGCCGCGTCAGGGCGGCAAAGCCTTCCGACCGACAGACCGGGCAATCGCGGTGCATGTAGACGACGGGTTGCTGGTAGGTGTCGATGCCCGCGCGCACGACACGCAAGCGATTGTGGGCGTGCTCGGTCATACCGTGGCCTCGCCGGCGAGCGACACACGTTCCAGGTGCTCGGGGACCCGGCAGCGCCAGCCGAGTTCCCGCTCGATACGGCCGCGAAGGGCGTCGGCCGCGTCCGGCTCGCCATGGGTGATGTAGGTCATCGTGGGCGGGACCGGTGCCGGGCGCAGCCAAGTGAGCAGTTCCTCGCTGTCGGCGTGGCCCGAGAAGCTCTCCATGGCGACGACCTCGGCATTGATCGGCACTTCGCGGCCGAAGATGCGCAGCGATTTCTCGCCGCGCTCCAACGCGGCACCGCGAGTGCCGCCGGCCTGATAGCCCGCCAGCAGGATTGCGTTGCGCGAGTCCTGGCCAAAGGCGAGCAGATGGTGCAGAACCCGCCCGCCGGTGAGCATGCCGCTGGCCGAGATGATGATCATGGGCCCGCGTTGCAGGTTCAGCGCTTTGGATTCTTCCACCGTACGTACCATCGTGGCCAGGTCGTACATGTCCCGGCACTCGGCATCGGTGACGTGATGTTCACTGTGGTGGCGGTGGTAGAGGTCGGTGGCGTTGATGGCCATCGGGCTGCTGAGATACACCGGCACCCGTGGGATTTCATCGCGCTGACGCAGCCGGGCGATATGGAGCATCAACGCTTGCGCCCGACCGACCGCAAAGGCCGGAACGATAATCACGCCGCCGCGGGCGGCCACGCGCCGGATCACCGGCGCCAGCTCGGCTTCGGCGTCGGCGACGGGATGCCGGCGGTTGCCGTATGTCGACTCGCACACCAGCACATCGGCGCCCTCGAATGGCGCAGGGGCCCGCATCAGTGCATCGCTCGTCCGGCCAAGATCGCCGGTAAAATGCAGACGACGGCCATCGATCATCAGCGCGATCTGGGCGGCGCCAAGAATATGGCCGGCCGGAATGAAGCGGACGCTGACGCCCGGCGCCAGGATCTGCGGCTCCAGGAAGGGGCGGCCCTCAAAGTGCGTCAGGCAGGTCATCGCGTCTTCCTGCGTGTACAGGGGCAAGGGGTTTGCATGTTTGGAGTAGCCCTTCTTCTTCGCATAACGCGCTTCCTCCTCCAGCAAGTGGCCGCTGTCGGGCAGCAGCAACTGGCTCAGGTCGTGGGTGGCCTCGGTGCATAGGATCTTGCCGGTAAACCCATGCTTGACCAGGGCCGGCAGATAGCCTGCGTGGTCGAGATGAGCATGGGTCAGCAGCACGGTATCGATCGACGCCGGCGCCACCGGAAACGGTGCCCAGTTGCGTTCGCGCAGTTGCTTGTAGCCTTGGAAGAGGCCGCAATCGACCAGGATGCGTTGACCCGCGGCCTGGACCAGGTAGCGCGAGCCGGTGACAGTACCGGCGGCGCCGAGGAAGTGCAGCGAGCGCGTTGACGCGGAAGTCATGGGGATAGTCCTTGAAAGAGAGAGAACGGGGCGCGGAGACGGCGCTCGGGAGCGGACGCCCGTGTTGTGCCGGCCCTCGGAGATCCGGGCGGGGCCGCTATGTGACGTGCGCCGATCGTTCATCGGCGGCTCAACTCGGCCACTCGCCAACGCGCCGTCGTGGGCGTGGCCGCAGCGCGACAGGGCCGGATTACGGCGAATTCCGGGCCTCTATAGCGCCGTCGTTCTCGCCCATGCCCGCCGCCCAATGCGCTGGCGTTGGACTCCGCGCCGTGAACGCGCAATAGCGCATTCTGCGTGAAGCCGACCTCGGCGGCGTCGGCGGTTCCGGCCCACGGCAGCCTCAGGACGACCACGGCGAGCCGGCGTCGAGTACGATCGCGCAGGGATGGGAAACCGATCGAGGCGCAAACCGTCGTCATGACGCGGCCTCGGTGAAGGGCTCGGGGGGCGGTTCGGCCACGGCAGTGGCCAGGGGCAGGCGCTTGAGCAACAACGCATTGACCGCCACGATCACTGAGCTGCCGGACATCGATAGCGCGGCGATTTCGGGCGAGAGCACGAACGGGAAGAGCACGCCGGCAGCCAACGGGAACGCCAGAACGTTGTAGCCAACAGCCCAGGCGAGGTTTTGATGCATCTTGCGCAAGGTGCCGCGGGCGATCGTTATCGCGCGCACGACGTCGTAGGGGTCGCTGCGCATCAGCACGGTATCGGCGCTGTCGATCGCCACGTCGGTCCCGGCGCCGATCGCGAAGCCGACTTCGGCCTGGGTCAGAGCCGGCGCATCGTTGACGCCGTCGCCGACCATACCAACTTTCAGGCCTCGGGCCTGCAATTTCTTGACCTCTTCGGCTTTCTGGCCCGGCAGGACGTCGGCCAGCACGATGTCGATGCCCAGGTCCGCAGCCACCCGTTCAGCGGTAGGGCGGTTGTCGCCGGTGATCATCGCCACCTGAACCTTGCGCCGGTGTAGCTCCTGGATCGTGGCCCGCGAGGTTGGCCGGATCGCGTCAGCGATCGCGATGACACCGGCCAAGCGCCGGTCAACGGCGACATAGATCACGGTACGGCCGGCCCCCTTGAGGTGTTCGGCGCGGGCCTCAAGCTCCGCCACGGCCACCCCCTGGGCAGTCATCAGCAACTGGTTCCCCAAATGGACCCAGCGCCCCCCAACGCGTCCCATGGCGCCCTGGCCATCGATGTTGGTGTAGTCCGTCGCACGCTCGGCGACGGGACCGGCATGCTTCAGGATGGCTTGCGCCAGCGGGTGCTCAGAGTGAGTCTCCACCGCCGCGGCGACGTTGACGAGCGCGACCTCGTCCCATCCGATAGCAGAAACCACCTGCACGACATCCGGCTGACCGACCGTCAGCGTGCCCGTCTTGTCGAAGATCACCACATCCAGGCGTGCTGCCTGCTCGATGGCCTCGGCGTGCTTGAACAGGATGCCGTGGCGCGCGCCCAGACCTGTGCCGATCATGATCGCCATTGGGGTGGCGAGCCCCAGCGCGTCCGGGCAGGCGATGACAAAAACCGTGATCGTCAGGGTGAGTGCGAACAGGAGTGTTTGCCCAATCCACCAGAACCACACGACGAACGTCAGCAGGCCGATGAGGATCGCCGCCAGTACGAGCCATTGGGAGGCGCGGTCGGCGAGCAGCTGCGCCGGCGCCTTGGAGTTCTGCGCGGCCTGGACCAGTTGGATGATCTGCGCCAGCGCGGTGTCGGCGCCGACCTTGGTTGCGCGATACGTGAAGGCGCCGCTGCGGTTGATCGTGCCACCTACCACCAGAGCTCCGGGTACCTTTTTGACTGGCATCGATTCGCCCGTCAGCATCGACTCGTCCACCTGGGACTGGCCCTCGAGCACCTCACCATCTACCGGCACCTTGGCACCCGGGCGCACAACGACCACGTCACCCACCTGGACATCGTCAGTGGCGATTTCCACGTCGGCGTTGTCCCGGCGCACGATCGCCCGCGGCGGCGAGAGCTTGAGGAGGGCCTTCATGGCGTCGGAGGCACCGGCCCGGGCTCGCATCTCCAGCCAGTGGCCCAGCAAAATGAACGTCAGCAGGACCGAGGAGGCTTCGTAGAAGTTGGGTCCGTCGAACACAAACGTCGCACCCAGGCTGAAGCCGTAGCCGGTGCCCACGCTGAGCAGCACCAGCACCGCCATGTCCAGCACTCCGCGGCGCAGCGAGCGAATCGCGGCCGCGAAAAAAGGCCAACCCGGGTATAGAACCGCGCCGCTGGCCAGCAGCCACAACCAGAGGTTGTCGCTCAGTCCAAGCGGCGTCGGGGGCGTGCGCATCAGCCCCATCGGCGACCAGATGAACAGCGGAATCGAAAACACCAGGGCGACGATAAACCGCCGGCGCATGTCCGCCGCCGCGGCGTGCAGGTCGCTGCCATGGTTCATACCGGCATGCGCATCCGCTGCGCCCGCACTGGACGAAGCAGGGTGTTCATGGTCTGCCCGCGGCGCGCGCGTGGCGGCCTGTGCCAGGACGGGTGGCGATGGCGCGGGTGGATGGCCGCCAGCGTGCCCGTCATGGCTGTCATGGTGGAGCGCCGGCGCAAACGGCCCCGCCGGTGGGGCGATTGCGGCAGATGGGGTTCGACAGGTGAAGCCACAGGCGCGAATGGCCGCGGTGATAGCTGCCGGATCCGTTGCGTCGCGGTGGTAGCGCACCTGTAGCGTACCGTTCGCGAAATTGGCCTGTGCATCCTGCACACCCCGAAGCGCGCGAATTTCGACCGCCAGCGCGCGGGCGCAGCCTTCGGTCAGCATGTCGCCAATCGGCCACGAACGCACCCTGATGCCGTTCACACCGGGGCTCATGAGGTCACCGCAGGCGCCCTGCGGCGGCGTGGGAAGAACCGCGGGACGGCATCCGCGTACAGATCGTACGCCGCGCCAAAGCGTGCGCGCGAGTCGCGCTCCTCATTGATCGCCAAGCGCACGTAGGAGATCAGCATCACCGGGTACAGAATCACGGTCAGCAGCGTCGGCCACTGGACCAGGAAGCCCGTCATGATCAACGCGAAGCCGACGTATTGCGGATGCCGTAAGCGGGCATAGGGGCCGGTCTGGGCCAGTTCGCCGCGGCGTTGGGCCACATACAGCACGGGCCAAGCGCGGGAGAGCAGCCAGAAACCGCCGCCAATCAGCACGAAGCTCAGGATGTGGAACGGCCCGAAATGCGGATTGCTTCGCCACCCGAACAGCATCTCAAGCACATGACCGGCGTCGTGGCTGAGCCAGTTAACTTCCGGGAAGCGCGACGAGAGCCAGCCCGACAGCAGGAACAGGCTGAGTGGGAAGCCGTACATTTCGGCGAAGAGCGCGACCACGAACGCCGAGTACAGGCCGAAGCTGCGCCAGTCGCGCGTGGTGAGCGGGGTATAGAAGCTCCACGCGAAAAAGATGAAGAACGCGGCATTGAGCACGGCCAGCGTCCACAGACCATAACCGGGAATGGCAGTATTCATGGCAGCTCTCCCCGATGGTTGTGTGGGCGAGTCGCGCGCGGAGCCGCCGCCGGCGGCCTAGTGGAATCGCTCGCGGGTGGCACGTCCTTGGCGGCAGCGCGATCCACGTCCGGATCGTCCGGACCGCCGGGCCAACCGTGGCCGCCATGACCACCATGACCAAACAGGTGGAGCAATGGACAGGCCAGCAAGATAAGGATCGGAAGCCAGCGCCCCAGGCCCGCTAGATGCAGCCGGTGTTCGGCAATCAGGTAGAAGGCTGCGAAACCCATCAGGACCCAGAAAACCATCCGGGTGCGGCGTCGGGCCGGCGCAGTGGAATGGACTGTAGGTTTCGTCATTGGAAAGCTCCGTTGAGCGGTGGATGGGGCTCAGGATTTGCCGAGTGTGTGTCAGCAGGCGTACAGCACCTCCCCAACGGCGCCGTCAGGGGCGCGTTATCGGCCCCGGTTTTTCCCGGGCGGCGGGCCAGAAGTGCCCCGTGCCGGTCGGCCCACGGCAGGCCACGACGGCGACGGTGTTGAGGGTCTTGGGCACGGCGGCGATGACCCATTCCGCTCGTCATCGCCAGCGTCGACGCATCGCAGGAGACGCCGCGCATGTCAGTTGCTCCCCTGCAAGAAAGCGAGGATGTCGTCAGCGTGGGCGCCGTCCAGGCCGGCGCGTAGCCGCATATGGGTGACGACCACCTGCCAGTTGCGATCGGATTCGGTCTTCGGATCGCGCATGGCGTGACAACGGGCGCACGTGTCAGCCCACGCTTGCGCGCCGCGGGCAAACGCGTTGGTTTGCGCGGTTCCCATGGAGAGCACCCCGTCGGACGGCGCAGGAGAGGAGGCAGCCAGCGGGGAAGTGGGCGTCCCCTTCCCAGCCGATGGGGCGGCGGCAGTGGATCGCAGGTAGGTGACGATGGCCTGCGCATCCTCCGCCGTCAGAGCGGGATTGCCGCCCTTCGCCGGCATCGCCATCGGCGAGCCGGGCGTCTGGACGCCATTGAGAATGTTGGTCACCAGTTGAGCGTCGGGCTTGCTCAGGCGCGTGGCCAAGTCAGGCACCCCCGGAATAGCGCCTTTACCGGCGGGCCCGTGGCAAGCCACGCAGGTCGATTCGTAGAGCGCCTTGCCGTCGCTGGCGGAGCCGACGCCCGGCATGGAAAAAATGGCCAATCCGAACGCCACCGCCAGGGCGCGTACGTCGCTTGCAGACAACCACATAGCGCGGTGGAGGAAAGTGGTCATGGCGTTTCTCCTCAAAAGCCGTGGGCGAATTGCAGCAGCACGCGGTCGGCCTCGGCCACGGCGTCATCACTGTCATTGACCTCCCAGCTGAGCTTGAGCTGGGTACTGGGGCGAATCAGGTAGTTCAAACCGAGTGCGGTCTGTTGGACGGTCGACTCGCCGTGCGGGGAGCGCGAGTCCCCAACCCGCAGGACGGTCTCCCAACGATCAGCCCCGAAGCGGTAGGCGCCCTGCACGTACCAGGCCCGCCACGTGGCGCCAGCAGGGACCGCGCTCATCGCCGCATCGCCTACCCGCTGGCGAATCCACTCGCCGCGCAACACCACCGCACGACTGGCCTGCCAGGCGACGTCAACGCCTTCTACGCGGTAGGCGCGGGCAGGCTCGGCCATGCTGGCTCCCATCTCGCCCGAATCCAGCACGACGTCACCGCGCGTCAGCGACGCGCCCAGCTCCAAACCGGGCCG
Organism: Lysobacteraceae bacterium SCN 69-320; assembly: GCA_001725155.1. Classification (GTDB taxonomy): domain Bacteria; phylum Pseudomonadota; class Gammaproteobacteria; order Xanthomonadales; family Rhodanobacteraceae; genus Tahibacter. The sequence goes on from MEFP01000012.1 coordinate 330,450, forward strand.
CGGCAGCCAGCCAACGCGGCCGCCCCAGACGCGCTTGCCATCCCGATTGGTCGATGAGCCTTCAACGTCCAGATCCAGGCCTTCCATGCCCTCCAACCCCAGCCGTGGCCCGTTGGCGAGGTAAAGGGCGTAGTTGAGCTGGTGACCCTCCGCGAGGGAGCGCCCGCCGCGCAATTGAACACCGACGTCAGTCAATGGCGCGGCGCCACCATGGCCAAAGCCGGCGGGGACCGATGCGAGTTTGTTGATCCAGGAAGGATGCAAGTTCTGGAAGAAATAGCCCACCGGGCTCAAGAACTTGCCAACCACCAGGGCAGAGGAGTCGCCCAGCAACCAGTTGGCGGTGGCGTACTCCAAGCCTGCCGCCTCGCCGCCACGATCATCCGCGTCAAATTCGGCCTCGGCCTCGATCAGAAAGCGTTCACCGACTTGCAGATGAACGATGGGCGCGAACGTCACTGCGCCCAGCGTGCCAGCATCACCGGCTGTGTCAGTGACCGTGACGTCGGCGTAGCCGGCGACGTGGAGGATGACCGTGGAATCGTTCGGGGCGGTCGCCTCGGTCGGCGCGGCAGCAGCCAGCGTGGCCGCGAGGAGCCCCCCAACTAGCACAACGTGATGAGAGCGGCTCATTGACTATTTCTCCATCCAGCGATGCACGGTGGCGAACAGGACGCCGGCGATGAAGGCGTAGCCGGCGATCGCGAGCGAGCCGATCAGCACCGCGCCCCATCGCAATTCGCCGACGTCGGGCGAGAGTCCAGTCAGGCTCAGGCCGTGCACGATCACGCCCAACCCCGCGGCCAGGGCGCCCGGGGACCAAGCCACGACCAAGGCACACGCCAGATACAGCAGGACCGCCGTCACAGCCGCGGACACTCCGCAAGCAAGTCGCGACCCACGAGTGGTTCTCATGAGAGTTTCTCCGGCGTGGCAGCGCGCCCCACCAGGCGGCGCGGGGTGGTTTTGGAAAAGGCAGCGCCCTCGCTGACCGCAACCGCCTCGATGAGGACGCATACGTCATTGCCCGTCGGTACGGCGTCGGGCAGGTGAGCCCACTGTGCAACGGCTTGCGCCATGCGCCTCTGCAGCGCCAGCAGGTGCTCAAGCTGGTCCCGCGTTTCGTCCAGGCGCCGAGCCATGATGTCGCGCACCAGCGGACACGGACTCTTGCGCTGGCGGCTGCGCCGGAGGACTTCCTCGATCTCGGCCAGCGTGAAGCCCAGCCGCTGCGCGGTTCGGATAAAGTGCAGCCGGTGCAATTCCGCTCGTGAGAACAGCTGGTAGCCGGCCTCGGTATGGCTAGCTGCCCGGAGCAGTCCGCGACGCAGGTAGTTGCGTACGACGTGTACAGTCACGCCACCCAATTGCGCCAAGCGGCGCACGGTCATCGGTGACTCGGGCTTGCGCAGATCGGCTGTCATCGCGTGCTCCCGCAGAACCTGCCGGGGACCGTAAACCTGCGTGTCGGACGCAGGTCAAGGCCCGCCGGCCAGCCGGGGGCGGCAATGATTGCTCGCGTGAAGCGAAAGATTTCCATGGTCATGGCCTCGCACGAACCGCTGCCCAGGCGGGGCGCGGTAGGAGTCGGCGGGGCAGGCCGCGCAGAGGGCGGCTGCACCGAGACGACCGGAGCCCTGGTGGGCACCGGCCGATCATCGGCGACGGCTCAGATCAGCAGCAGACTCGCGGGGTGCGGCGTAGGTCGGTGCCATGCGCCGCGGGGATATGCTTCTGAGGCGAAACGTGCGGCAGGCAACTGCCTCACTACTACAGCCAGCATCAGCGGCAACGGCCCCAGCGTCGGTACCGATAACACGCGCGCCGCATCCTTGCTCAGATCACCGTGGCTGCAGTGGTAGGCGCACACCGTCTCGTCGTCGCCCTGCTGTGTTTCATGACAGGGCGGAGGAGCTTGTTCAGCGGGGGAGCCAGCGCCGTGGTGGGCGTGTGAAGGCGCGGTTGCGGCCAGCGCGGGGGACGAGTACCCGGATGCCGATGCCATCGCGCGCCAGGCGCATGCCGGATGGCTGGCCAGCACCAGTTGAGCCCACACCAGTACGATCGCCACCAGGAGCGAAAGATGCGTGCACCAACGGTGGCGGCGAATGCGGTTCATCGTGTGCTCATCCTAGCCAGCCTCTTCACGCGGGGGATTGACCTGGATCAACATCGCCATTGGTAATTCACCGGAGCCGGCGTTATGACGATACGCCCAAGCGGGCGCGCGGGGCACCGTATCCGTCGTCTCCGATGCGATGATGCCACCCGTGCGGCTTCGGTCTCCTTGACGGCCGGCGACCATGCCATGCGATGCTAACCCCAACATCTTTCGCGAGCGTTGATGCGTGGACGAACTGACGGGCTTGCTTTTTGCGCTAGCCGCCGGCCTGTTGGTAGGTGTCGAGCGCGGCTGGCGTCAGCGCGCAGTCGCCGAAGGCCATAGGCCCGCCGGGCTTCGCACGTTCGGTGTAATTGGACTGCTGGGCGGCCTGGGCGCAGTGGGCACCCAGCGGTGGGGTCCCGGCATACTGATCGCGCTCGGCGCCGCCGTGGCACTGGCGCTGGTAGCCGGCTACCTGGCGACCGTGTGGATGCACCGCACGATGGGGCTGACCACACTGATGGCGGGCTTGGCGACCTTCCTGATCGGCGCTCTGGCCGCCGGCGGTGCACCGGCGGCGGCGGCCGGGGCAGCGGTGGTCATGGTGCTTCTTCTGCAACTCAAGGCGCCGCTGCACAGCAGCATTGCCCGACTTTCGGGCGATGAATTGGCCGCCGCCTCCCAGCTGCTGCTGATCTCGGTGGTGATCCTGCCGGTCCTGCCCGACCAAGGCTTCGGGCCTTTTGGCGCCATTAACCCCTACCGGTTCTGGTGGGCGGTGGTACTGATTGCCGGCTTGTCCTTTGCGGGATACGTTGCTATGCGCGTCACCGGCCCGCGCCGGGGTCTGCTGATCACTGCGCTGTTGGGCGGCCTCGTGTCCTCAACGGCCACGACCGCCGCCTTAGCGCGGGTGGCCGCGACGACCCCCGCCCTGGCTCGCCCGGCCGCCGCGGGTGCCATCCTGGCCTGCGCCGCGATGTTCGCGCGCATGATCGGCGTGATCGCAGTGACGGCGCCGCCCTTGCTCGCTGGTCTGGGGCCCCTTCTGGCCGCCATGGCGGCCACTGGCGGCGCACTCGGGCTGCTGTGGCACCGGTCGCCCGGCACCCCGCTGCCCGAGCCCGTTCTCCCCAATCCGCTGGCGCTGCGCTTTGCGCTGGGTTTTTCGGCCTTGCTTGCGGGGGTCGCGCTGTTCAGCCGGGCGCTGACGGAATCGTGGGGAGAAGCGGGGTTGTTCCTGACATCGGCGATCGCCGGTCTCGCTGACGTCGACGCCATCATTGTCAGCATCGGGCGGATGGTAGGGGAAGGAATTGTGCCGGCCCAGGTCGCGGCTTGGGCGCTGCTACTCGGCGCAGCCGTCAACCAAGGCACCAAGCTGGCGCTGGCCTCAGGCCTGGCCGGGCGCGCCGTGGCCGGACCATTGGCCCTGGCGTATGCGCTGATGGCCGCGGCAGGCGCGACGACGGTTTGGCTCGCGGCCTAGCCCAGCTTGCGCCGGAACACCCCGGCAGCGGCCGCGAACAGCGCGAGCCCAATGCCAGTCATCGCGAGAGCCTGAGGCCACAGCTCGACCCAGCCGACGCCCTTCAGGAAGATGCCCAGCAGCACCTCCATGTAATACCGCAGCGGGCTGAGCAGCGAGGCGCGCTGCAGTGCCAGCGGCATCGATTCGATCGGTGTCATGGTGCCCGACAGGAACAGCACCGGAAACAGGGCGAAGAACGCCAGCAGCAGCGCCTGCTGCAACGTGCGGGTCACCGCAGCCACGAACACTCCCATCGCGATCGCGCTGAGCTGGAACAGTCCCGCGAGCACCAGCAGCGTTACCAGACTGCCGCGCTGGGGCACGTCGAACGCTGCCACGATCAGCAGGGCCGGGAAGATCGCCAGCAGATTCACCGCCACCGTTGGGATCGTCTTGGCGGCGAACAGTTCCAGTGGGGTAACGGGCGTCACCAGCAATTGCTCGATGGTGCCATGCTCCTTCTCGCGCACGATCGATGCGGCCGGAACCATGACGCCGACCAGCATCGCAGCCAGGGCCAGCATCGAGAGCACCATGAAATTCTTGGTTTCCTGCTCGGGGTTGTACCAGACCCGGGGCACAGCCACGGCTTGACCTGCGCGCATAGCGAGCGCCATCTGCAGCGGCGGACGATCGCCTTCGAATCGCCGCACCACCTGCATGGCGTAATGGCGTGCGTTCTCCGCGACATTGGAGTTGGTGCCATCGAGCAACAGTTGCAGCATCGGTCGGTTACCACGCTGATACGCCTGCTCAAACCCCGGCGGAATGACCCAAACCATGGCCACGCGCCCGGCCTGCAAGGCCTGTTCACCCCGTTGAGGTTGATCGCTGACCTCGCGCAGCTCAAAGGTCTCGGTCGCCTGCAGCAAAGCCACCAAATGCCGACTCGCCACACTTTGGTCCTGGTCCACCACGGCCACGGGCAGTTCGCGGATCTCAAAGGTCAACGCCAACGTGCACATCACCGCTTCTACGGTGTACAGAAACAAAATCAGGAACAGCACGGTGCGGTCGCGCAAGATTTGCGTCACCTCTTTGCGCAGCAGACCGGCAAAACGCCCGCTCATGGCGCCACCTTTTGGCGCAGGCGCCACGCCGCGAAAACAAACACCACCGCTGTGTACATCGCCAGCCACGTCAGGTTGGGGGCGAGCGCCGCCCATCCGGCATCCTTGAGTACTACATCTCGGGAAATTTCAACGAAGTAACTGGCCGGCACGAGGGTGCTGTAGAGCTGCAGCATCAACGGCATCGTGAACACGGGAAACAAGAAGCCCGAAAACAGGAACGAGGGCATCAGACTGACGATCAGCGCCACCAACATGGCGCTGAGCTGGGTGCGGGTGATGGTCGAGACCAACAGGCCGATCCCCACGGTAGTGAGCACGTAAACCCCCGACGCGGCCGCCAACAACGCCGGACTACCGGCAAACGGCACCTCGAACCATACGATCCCCACGCCCACCAGCAACGCCATTTCCAACAGCGCAACCCCAGCATAGGGCAGGAGCTTGGCCAACACGAACTCCGCCGAGGTTACCGGCGAGGCGTAGATCTGCTCGATCGTCCCGCTTTCCTTCTCGCGCACGATCGCCAGGGCCGTGAGCAGTGGCGGAAACGCCATCAGGATCACCGCAAACAGCCCAGGAACCACGAAGTTGGCGCTGCGCAGGCCGGGGTTGTACCAGACCCGCACCTGCGTCTCGATGCGCTGGCGCGGTGCCGCGGGATAGCTGGCGACAATGGCCTCGGCATACCCCAGGGCGAGCGCGGCACTGGAGGCGAACGCACCATCCACCAACAGTTGGACCGGGGCGTCTTCGCCACGGAGCACCGATTGCTGGAAACGGCGCGGGACCACCAGCACCACCCGCACCTGACCACGCTGCAGCGCCTGCTCGACCTGGCGCGGCGTATCGAAGGTATGGCTCTGCTTGAAGTAGCCACTGGCTGTGAACCGATCCACCAGCTCCCGGCTCGCCGGCGACCGGTCGTCGTCCAGCACACCCAGGCGGATGTCGTTGACATCCAAGGTGACGGCGTAACCGAACAAGAACAGCATCACCAGGGGCATCAAGATTGCCAGGCCGATGGTCAGGGGATCACGGGCCAGTTCCCGGCACTCTTTGCCCATCAAGGCCCAAATACGCCGGTGGTTCATACGGTCGCTCCCGTCCGCGCCGTTGCCTGGGCAATGGCCTGCACGAACACGGCCTCGACCGTAGCGTCCCCGGGTAACCCGGTCTGAACGCGCAACGCGTCCAGCGTGCCCCAGCCGATCAGCGCCCCCTGGTGCATCAGACCGATACGGTCGCAATACGCCGCTTCGTCCAGGTAATGGGTCGTGACCAGAATGCTCATGCCGGCCTGGGCGAGGGACCGGATCAGCCACCAGAATCGGTAGCGGGCCAGGGGATCCACGCCTGACGTCGGCTCGTCCAGGAACAGCACCGCTGGCCGGTGAAGAATGGCGCAAGCTAGCGCCAGCCGCTGGCGCTCGGCCCCGGACAGCGCCGCCACCAGCTGCCCCGGGGCCAGCGTCAGTCCTAGCTGCGCGGTCGCTTGCGCGATGGCCTCGCGCGCGTGGTCACCGCCCAGCCCATAGGCGCTGGCAAAGAAAGCGAGATTCTCCTGCGCCGTCAAGTCGAGGTAGAGCGAAAACCGCTGGGACATGTAGCCGACGCGCTGGCGCACCGCCGCGATCTGGCCCGGCAGCGGCAAGCCGGCAACCTGGGCTTGGCCTTCAGTGAACGGCACCAGACCACACAAGCCCCGGATCAGCGTGGTTTTGCCCGCCCCGTTGGGTCCCAGCAGGGCCAGCAATTCTCCCGGTTGGATCGACAGCGATACCCGATCCACGGCCCGGAAGCCCCCGAACACGACCGACACATCGTGCGTCATCAGGCCGAGGCCGGAAGCCGCAAGGGTTACTGGCGCCGTCGGCGCCGGTATGTCGGGCTCAGTGGCCGTGTCATGCAGAACGAATACGTCCTCGAGCACCGGCTCCGCCGGTTGGCTGCCGGGGATGGGCGGCGAGGAGGCGAGCTCACGGGATTGGAAACGCACCCGGTCGGGCAGGACCTGCAGCCCCCTTACGTGGTCCAGGGCACGCAGGGCGGGAAGACTTTGGATGAGGTCGGCACCGCGCACCTCGAATACGCGCCCCGCGGCTTGAGCCCGCAAGCCGGCCGGCGAGTCCAGGGCCAGAGGCTGGCCATCGCGCAACAACAAGACCCGGTCACAACGTTCTGCTTCGTCCATGTAGGACGTGGCCACAATCGTCGCTACGCCGGTCTCGCGATACCGGGCGAGCATGGCCCACAGCTCCCGCCGCGACAGCGGGTCCACGCCCAGGCCCGGTTCGTCCAGAATCAGTAGGTGCGGCGCATGAATCAGATTCGTGCACAGCGACAGCTTTTTGCGCATGCCGCCCGAGAGCTTGCCCGACAGGCGCTCGGTGAACCGCGACAGACCGGCCATGGCCAGCAACTGCGACCGACGCGGCCCGTAATCGGTGTCACTGACGCCACGCAGCCTGGCCGCCAAGCGCAGGTTCTCCTCGACGCTCAGGCGGTCGTACAGAGTGAATCCTTGCGTCATGTAGCCCAAGCCGGCGGCGATACGCTTACTCTCCCGGCGCGAGTCTCTTCCCAGGACAGTACACGCCCCCTCGCTCGGGTCCAGGATGGCCGCAAACATCTGCAGCAACGTCGTCTTGCCGGCGCCATCGGCCCCGACCACGCCCAATGTCTCGCCCGCGGCCAGGCTGATGCTGACCTCCCGCACGGCCCAGCGTGCACCAAACCGGCGACCCAGGCCTTGCGCCACCAGACGGGATTCGGGCTTCACTGCGGCACGCGCAACGGCACAGGCCATGCCGCCTGCGCGTCCCATCGAATCCACGCATCGGCGGGCATGCCCGGCTTGAGCTGTTGCTGGACGTTGTCGATGACTAACGTCACGCCGTAGACCATCTGCGCCCGCTCATCGGGCACGTGGATGTCGCGCGGCGTGAATTGGGCATACGGATCAATCCGCGCGACCGTGGCAGCAAACAGCTGGTCCGGGTAGGCGTCGACCCGCACCCGTGCCGCATGGCCGAGCTTGACCCGGCCCGCGTCGTTGGCCGCCAGATACACCTTGAGTTCGATCCGGCGCAAATCGGCGAGCAAGGCCAGTGGCTGTCCGGGCTGGATCACCTCACCGACCTCAACACCGCGCACCAGGACGGTGGCGTCCTGCGGCGCCTTGACTTCGGTCCGGCTGACATTGGTCTGTGCCAGCCGCACCCGCGACTCGACGCTGCTCACTTGTGCCTGCAGGCTCGACCGCTGTCCCCGCAACCGCCCCAGCTCGCCTTCGGCTTGGTTAACGGCGTCGTTGACGCTGTCCAATTCCCGGGCCGTTGCGACTCGAGTCGTTACCAGCCGCTCGATACGAGCGCGTTGTTGCCGGGCCGTCTCGACGTGATGCCGCCAGGAGGCAATTTGCGCGTCCAGGGCGGCCACGCTCTCTCGCACGGCCCGCGCCTCGTCCTGCACGCCAGTGAGCTGGTCCTGCGTGGTCACCGGATCGATGACCAGCACCACATCCCCAGCCCGGACGGGTTGCCCTTCCACCAACCGTTGCTCCACGACCCGGCCGCCCGTTTCGGCAGCCAGGCGCACTTCGGTTGCCTCCACGTGACCACTGCCGTAGGTAAACCCAGCGGGCAAAGGTGGCATCCGCAGCCATTGGTAGACGAGTGCGGCGCCGCCGGACAGCGCGACCACCGCGAGAAAACTCCATACGATTCGGCGCCCCATTACGTGGCTCTCCCGAGGTAGCCCAAAGCGCGACGGCCCATCACGGACCGCCATGCAGGTTGTCGTACACCATATCGAACCGCTCGACGCGCTCGCCCCAGCGCACATCAATGCGAAAGCGATGGTCGCGACCTTCGGCGATGACGAAGGTGGCCCCGAACGACTGCGTGTCTCCCAAAGCCATCGGCTCCAGCACTTTGGTCGTCGCCTCCCCTCTGGGGGGCGTGTGACGCACCGTTACCGTAGCCTGCGTGATGCGCTGGCCGGACGAGGTATCAAACAGCGCAATGACCAGATGATGAGTACCGGCAGCGAAGCGAACCGTGCCGTGCACGTCCGCAGGCGGTGGATGCGCCGAGAGGACGGCTTGGGACAGCGCGGCAGGGACCACGCCGTAATAGAGCGTGACCCGCTCGTTTTGCATCCGTTGGTCCGTGGGGGCCGCCTGCGCCGCCGCGGCAAGCGCGACGAATGCCGCGCCGACAATGACCCTTCGCAGACGCCGGGCCTGACGATTCACGCACAGGAGCGGGCTCATGCCGTCACCGCCGGCCGCCGCCGGCCCGGAATAAACGCAGGTGTCGCCGCCTGGTAGCGCGCATATGCCTCGCCATATCGCGCCAGGCTGTCGCGCTCCTCGGCTTTGGACAGCCGCCAGTAAGCGATCACCAGAATCGGAAACATTGCCAACGTGATCAGGGTCGGCCACTGCAACAGGAATCCGAACATGATCAGCACGAAGGCTACGTACTGCGGATGGCGGATCCGGGCGTAGGGACCCGTCGCAGCCATTTTGCCCAACCGCTGGGCGCGGTAAAGCACCGCCCAGGCGCTGGAAAGTAACCAGAATCCCCAGACGATGAACACGAAGCTCATGACGTGGAACGGTCCGAAATGCGGATTGGTGCGCCATCCAACGACCATCTCGAACACGTGGCCGGCGTCATGCGATAGCCAATTCACTTCCGGAAAGCGGCTGCTCAGCCACCCCGACAGGAAATACAACGAGAGCGGAAAGCCGTACATCTCCGCGAAGAGCGCCACGATAAATGCCGAATACATGCCGAAGCTGCGCCAGTCGCGGCGGGTCGACGGGGTGTAGAAGGAGTAGGCAAAGAAGATGAAAAGCACGGCATTGAGGACTGCCAGAGTCCACAAGCCATAACCTGATCCACTGGACATGACCGTCTCCTCGTTCAGTGTTGATGACCGCCACGCGAACGGTCGGCGGTGCGCGCGGGGCGCTTAGGCGCCGGCGTGGCGGCTGGTGGGGGGGGCGATCCCGCGTGGCGATGCCCGCCGTGGCGATGACGAGCGTGCATGCCCACGTGCAAGGCGAGGAACACGCCAATGAGGATATAGGGCAGGGCACCGAACAGATGCACGCCGTGCTCGACGACCAGAAAAAAGCCAGCAATGGCCAGAAAGCCCCAAAAAGCCAGCCGGATCCACCACGGCGCAGGGGAGCGCGACGGCGGAGCAGCGTGCAAGTCGTGGTGGGTCATGGCGAACTCCTTACGCAAATTGGAGGCAGAGCAGATCCCGTCTTACGGGGTCTGGCCAACACCGCCGGGCGACGGTCCGGTACGTTATTGCGCCCCCCGGCTTGGCGCAGCGCATGACCGGATGCCGCCTCGCGACAGGGCGCCGACGGGGTGGTAGGACCCTAAAGCTAGGTGCCGCACCCAGGTCAATGACCAGCCCCTGGGCGATCATTGTGTTGCGTCCGACAAATTGCTGGCGGATACGGTACGGCCCCGGGGGGCCAGCAGCTCCCGGCGTTTGACCAACGCGTAGATCACCGGGATGACGACCAGGGTCAGGATCGTGGACGACACCATGCCACCCACCATCGGAGCAGCGATGCGGCGCATCACTTCCGAGCCAGTGCCCGTGCTCCACATGATCGGTAGCAAACCGGCCATGATTGCAACGACGGTCATCATCTTGGGCCGTACGCGCTCGACCGCGCCCTCGACGATCGCATCGGTAATATCCCCCAGCGTCAACGACTCGCCCCGACTACGGCGCGCCTTGGCGCAGGCGTCCAAGGCGTGGTCGAGGTAGATCAGCATGACCACCCCGGTTTCGGCGGCGACACCGGCCAGGGCGATGAAACCCACCGCGACAGCGACGCTGAGGTTGTAGTCCAATGCCCACATGAGCCACACGCCGCCCACCAATGCAAAGGGCACCGACAGCATCACGATCAGCGATTCGGTGATCCGCCGGAAGTTCAAAAACAGCAGCAAGAAGATCAGCGCCAGGGTCACCGGTACCACGATCTTCATCTTCGCAATGGCCCGCTGCATGTACTCGTACTGGCCGCTCCAGGTCGCGTAGTACCCCGGCGGGAAGGTGACTGCCTTCGCCACAGCGTCTTGCGCAGCGCGCACGTAGGCCCCGAGATCCGGCTCGCGGGTATCGACGTAGATGTAGGCCGAGAGCAACGCGTTTTCCGTACGGATCGATGGTGCCCCCTTGCGGATCGTGATGGTGGCCAACTCACCCAGCGGCACCTGAGCTCCGTCCATCGTCGAGACCAGGACTTGCTGGGCGATCCTTTCCGGGTTGTCACGCAGTTCGCGCGGATAACGAACAATCACGCCGAAACGCTCGCGGCCTTCCACCGTCGTCGTCACCATGTCCCCGCCGAGCGCCGCTGCAATCACGTCCTGCAGCTCGCCTACCGGCAGGTTGTAACGCGCCAACTGCCGCCGATCGGGTTCGATGTCAATGTAGAAGCCGCCTGTCAGTCGCTCAGCGTAGGCGCTGGTCGTGCCTGGCACGGTCCGCACCGCCGCCTCAATTGCCTTGGCCAGGCGCTCCATCTCCACCAAGTCCGTCCCAAACACCTTGATGCCGATTGGCGTACGGATGCCGGTGGCCAGCATGTCGGTGCGTGCCTTGATCGGCATCGTCCAGGAGTTGGCCACCCCAGGGAACTGCAGTGCACGGTCCATCTCCCCGATAAGCGTGTCGATGGTCATGCCTTCGCGCCATTGGTCTTCGGGCTTCAGGTTGATAACGGTCTCAAACATTTCCACCGGGGCCGGGTCGGTGGCGGTCAGGGCCCGACCGGCCTTGCCGAACGCCGATTCGACTTCCGGGAAAGACTTGATGATCCGGTCCTGCTGCTGCAGTAGTTCAGACGCCTTGGTTACCGACATGCCCGGCAGGGAAGCCGGCATGTACAACAACGTGCCCTCGTTGAGCGTGGGCATGAATTCGCTACCCAAGTGCGCGGCCGGCCACACCGAGGCAGCCATCACACCCAATGCGGCGACCAGCGTGGCTGTCTTGTGACGCAGCACGACGGCGATCACGGGTCGGTAAATCGCGATCAAGAATCGGTTCACCGGATTCTTTTCTTCGGGCAGGATCTTGCCGCGCACGAACAGCAGCATGAGCACCGGCACCAGCGTCACCGACAGCAGCGCGCCCCCAGCCATGGCAAAGGTCTTGGTGAACGCCAGTGGATGGAATAGGCGGCCTTCCTGCGCTTCCAGAGCGAACACCGGCAGAAACGAGACCGTGATGATCAGGAGGCTGAAGAAGAGCGCCGGTCCCACCTCACGACAAGCGTCGATGATCAGCTGGATGCGGGGCGTGGTCCCGTCATCCCGTTCAATGTGCTTGTGCGCGTTCTCGATCATCACGATCGCGGCATCCACCATCGCGCCAATGGCGATCGCAATGCCGCCCAGACTCATGATGTTGGAGTTCATCCCCAGCAAGCGCATCGCCAGGAAGGCAATGAGCACGCCCACGGGAAGCATGATGATCGCGACCAGGGCACTGCGGACGTGAAAAAGAAACACAATGCAGACCAGAGCGACGATCACGCTCTCTTCAATCAAGGTCCACCGCAGTGTGGCGATCGCGCGATGGATCAGGTCAGAGCGGTCGTACGCGGCACGGATCGATACCCCTTCCGGCAATCCGGCTTGGATCTCGGTGATCTTTTGCTTGAGCCCTTCAATCACCGTCAAGGCATTTTCGCCGTAGCGCGCCACCGCAATGCCCGCGACCGTCTCGCCCTCGCCGTTAAGCTCCGCCACACCGCGGCGCTCATCCGGCACCAGCTCCACCCGGGCCAGATCGCCAATGAGGATCGGGGTGCCTCCATCGGCCTTCACCACCAGATTCTCGATGTCCCCGACACCCCGCAAATAACCGCGGCCCCGGATCATGTACTCGGTCTCGGTCATCTCGACCACGCGTCCGCCCACATCGCGGTTGCTGCTGGCAATGACCTCGGAGATGCGCGACAGCGGCACCCCGTACTGGCGCAGCCGCCCCGGGTCGACAGTCACTGAGTACTGGCGCACGAAACCGCCGACACTGGCCACCTCGGCGACACCTGGGGCCTTGGTCAGCTGGTAGCGCACAAACCAGTCCTGGATAGCGCGCAGTTGGTCGAGCGACCGCTGCTCGCCCTCAAGCACGTACTGATAGACCCAGCCCACGCCGGTGGCGTCCGGTCCCAATGTCGGGGTCACGCCCTCGGGTAGCTTCTTGGACGCAAAATTCAGGTATTCGAGCACGCGTGACCGCGCCCAGTAGATGTCGGTGCCGTCCTCGAAGATCACGTAGACGAACGAGGCTCCGAAGAATGAGAAGCCGCGCACCACCTTGGACTTGGGCACGGCCAGCATCGCCGTGGTCAGGGGATATGTGACCTGATCCTCGACTACCTGTGGCGCCTGCCCCGGTACTTCGGTGAATACGATGACTTGGACATCAGAGAGGTCGGGCAGGGCGTCCAGCGGAGTTCTGAGTACGGCATAGATGCCGGCAGCCGTAATGGCCAGGGCCATGACCAGGACGAGAAAGACATTGCGGACCGACCAGTCGATCAGGCGGGCGAGCATCTCACTGGCCTCCCGAATGACGGGCATGGGGATCGGGCTTGGCCGGAGCCTCTTGGGCGTTGGCTGGCGCCGTCGTGCTTTCGACAGTCGGCGGGGACGCCGTGCCGTGGACCATACCCTGCATAGCGGAACGCAGGTTACTTTCGGCGTCGATCAGGAAATTGGCCGACACCACCACCGCCTCGCCAACGGCCACACCCGACAGCACTTCGATTCGATCACCGGACCGAGCGCCCACGCGGACGTCCCGCGGCGCGAACCGCCCGGGCGCCGTCTGCACCAGCACCAGTTGCCGGGCGCCGGAATCAATGACCGCCGAACGCGGAATGACGACGGCCGCTTCAATCGCAGTGCCCGCCAGCTCCACATCCCCGAACAATCCCGGTCGCAGCGCGCCCGTCGGATTCGGGAGCTCGATACGGACGCCGATCGTACGGCTGACTGCGTTCACGACCGGCTGAATGAAGCTGACGCGGCCCTCATAACGCTCGCCTGGCAAGCTCGGGGTTTGAAAGGTCGCCGCCCCGCCTACCAGCAGACTCGCCGAGGCCGAGGTCGGCACGTCGGCCACGACCCAAACCGTGGACAGATCAGCCAAACGCAAAATGGTCTGACCCGGCTCGAAGCGGTCCCCTTGCACGACCCGTTTTTCGATCACCACGGCGTCCGCTGGTGCCGTGAGCACGAGCCGCGCATCACGGCCGCTCCGGGTGACCTGGGCGCCGACGATGTCCCAGTTGCGCAACCGCGTTCGCGCGGCATCGCGCAACTGCCGCATTGTCGCGGCGCTGGCCGGATCCGCGATATCAAGCCGCTGGGCGGCCGCCTCGGCGATCTGGTATTCGCTTTGGGCAGCCACCAACGCTGGGCTGTAGAGCGCCATCAACGGCTGCCCCCGCCGTACCGTCATGCCAGTCTGGTTCGCGTAGAGGGTATCGATCCATCCTTCGAACTTGGGCGCGATCACAAATTGGCGGGTCTCATCAACCTGCACAGTAGCGCTCGCCCGCACAGCACCGGCGAGCGACTCGCGGACGGCCAGCTCGGTACGCACACCCAACTTCTGGACCTTCTCTGGCGGCAAAACCACCGTCCCGGGCTCGGCCGCCGGTTCACCGCCTGCGTAGACGGCGACGTAGTCCATGCCCATGGCATCCTTCTTGGGCACGGGCGACGTGTCCGGTAGGCCCATCGGGTTTCGGTAGTACAGGATCTTGCGCTCCCCCGCGGCAGGCACTGAGTGCTCGGCAACCGCGGGTTTCGGGGCCGCCGATCGACCCACCCACCAACCGGTTACCAAAGCTATCCCCACAGCGATCGCCAACACACGCCAACTCATGCGGTTCATTCGACACTCCCGACAATGGCGCGCACGGCGGCGGCACCGAGCAGTTCGTCGCGGCGGACATCGACCCGCGACAGGTCGGCGCCTTGCCACGCTTCTAGGGACTCCAACAACGTGCCGAAATCGACATCGCCGACCCGGTAACTGGCCAAGGCCGACTCAAAGTTGGCCTGCGATTGCGGCAACAACGTCTGCTCGATCAACTGGCGCTGATCGCGGGCGCTATCGGCCTGAGCCCAGGCTTGACCCAGCTGTCCCTGCAGATCGTTGCGTATTGCCTGGACGCGTGAGCGTGCCGCGTCGCCCATTAAGATGGCCTCGCGCTCACGTTCGCGCCGGGCGCGCCGCTGCAGAGGAATCTCCACTTCGAGCATTACCTCCAGGCTGTCGACCCGGTTGGCGCGCTGCATCACCCCCATGCCTATGGTGATGTCCGGAAAACGCTGGCGGCGCTGCAACCGTGCTGCGGTGTCAGCGGCCGCAGCCAGTGCCAGACGCGCCTGCAGGGCTGGGTGCTGCGCGTCCTCCAGTCTGGCCAAAGCCTGGGCGAGCGAACCGGCCGGCACCTCCAAAATCGGCTCTCCCGCAGGCTCGGCCAACGGCGCGTCGGCTG
This sequence comes from Lysobacteraceae bacterium SCN 69-320, assembly GCA_001725155.1. Taxonomy (GTDB): domain Bacteria; phylum Pseudomonadota; class Gammaproteobacteria; order Xanthomonadales; family Rhodanobacteraceae; genus Tahibacter. The sequence continues at coordinate 345,725 of MEFP01000012.1, forward strand.
GGCGTCCCAGCACCGCATTGAGTGTGGAGGCCGCCTCACGGCGGACGGTCAAGCGCTCGATACGCTCGCGCTGCATGGTGGTGCGAGCGACTTGAGCCCGGATGGAATCCTGCTGCGCCGCGACGCCCACGCTGTAACGCACACGGGCGACCTCTTCGACCTGAGCCAGCAACTCAATCAATCGATCAACGACAACGACGCTTTGGCGGGCATGCCAATAGCGCACATAGGCCTGCTCGGCCTGGGCAAGCAGCCCCAGAGCCGTCGCATCGCGCTCGAGTTGGACGGCGTACGCTTGCTGTCCGGCAATCTCTCGGGCCAAACCACGCTTGCCCCACAATGGAACGGGTTGCTTGAGGCTGTAAGTGGTCGAGCCGACGTTTGCCGGCAGCAGAGTCGGGCGATCGGCATCGATTCCCTGCAACTCGACTGAGATCATAGGGTCGGGCAGCGCCCCCGCCGGGTAGATTCGCGCCTGGGCGGCCTCGGCCTCGGCCTGCATCGCGTGAAGATCTGGGTTGTTCGCCCTTAACCATGCACGGATCGACGCCACATCGGCGCCAGGAATCGGCGTTTCAGCCTCGGCTGCCGGCATGCAGATGAGCAGGGCGGCTAACGCCAGGGCCCTCAGCAGGATACGGCGGAGCAGAATGGGGCGGGGCCCCCAGGTGGAATGAGGAAACAGGAATCCCATGGTGTGCGCCTTGCACGGACTGCGGACCATGCGAGCCCGCAGGAGTGGGTAGGACGGCACCGGCCGCCAAAGGCAGCCGAGCCAATGGCACCGACGCGGCGCACAGCGGCGCCGGCCGGTCATCGGCGGGGGATCAGATCAGCAGCAGGCTGGCTGGATGAGCGGTCGGTCGATGCCAAGACCGCAAAGGCTCCGGCGCCTGCGCGTCACTTGGCCACTGGGGCAGCCACTGCACTGTCACGACCGGTACAACGGGCAACAGGCCCAGGGCCGGCACGGCCGGAATGCGAGCCACGTCCGGGCTCATATCCCCACGGCTACAGTGGGCATCGCAAACCGGTGATGTGTCCGATGAGCCGGACGAATGGCAGGGGGGCGACGTGTGGTCGGCGTGGTCAATCCCGGCAGCGTGGGCGCTGGCCATCGCCATGCTGGCTAAGGTGCAGGCCGGGTGGCTGGCTAGGAGTAGCTGCGACCACAACAGTGCGACCATCGCCAAAAGCGCTAGTGGCGTACGTAGGCGGTGGCGGCGAAACTTCTTCATCGTGCGTGAACGGTACCGATTCTGGCATGGTGGCAGATTGACCTAAGTCAATTGACCTCATCGGGCTCGGAATGGAGGGAAATTCCGATAGCCGCTGTGCGGGGACAGGGAGTGTGATGAATACACGAAAATTATCCGAAACGTAGAGGACAGGCCACTTTTTCGCCTCCCGCTCTCGTTCGTGAGCCTTCCCAAGTCGAAATTCCGAGTTCTCAGGGCGCTTCGGGGCGTTCTCATACTTATGGACAAGGGAAATCATGAAAAATCTCATCGCTGGCGCGGCTCTGGTTGCAGGCATCATGACCAGCGCCGCCAACGCGGCTGTACCCGCCATCCCCTGCAATAATTGTTCGGGAGCACAGGAAGAACAGATCGCATTGTCGACGCCGGGTCTGGGCATACGGTTTGTGTACGACCTGCAAGGCAACTCGATTCGCAAGTTCAAGGTCTATCTCGACAACCCGACGAATGTCGTCCTTGACGCGGTGCCCGTAGAGCCCCAGCCCAAACAAGACGCTCGGGTCTCTACGATTTCCGGCACGGCCGTGCGCACGCTGTGGGAAATGAGTGTCGATCCGGATGTTGTGGCGATCTTCAACGAGATGAAATCGTTGAGCGCCGCCTATCCGAATGCGTTCTCGAAGCAGTTCCGAATCGACATCACGAACCTGGGATTGACCTACGGCGACGTGGCACCGCGCTACTTTGACCCGCAGCGAATCGGCTGGGACTTCCCGAGTGGGGAAGGATTCCGGTTTATGGAGCGCGTCAACGACATGATCAGCGGCGCCAACAGCGCCTCCACGGTTGACGGGCGGCTTGCCCGCTTGATCCACGGAATTCTCAAGCCGGCGACGGCCGCCTACATTGAAGGCGGGACGGGCGGCGTCACGGGCGGTGTTCAGTTCAGCGGCATTGGCTCGGAATTTACCGTGGACTTCTGTAGCGACGACGGTTCTTGTACGCGCGTCAAGATCTCCGTGACCACAAACGGCATTAAGTCCGAGTATGTGGGGTCGCGTGACAAGTGGGACGTTCAGTATCCGTCCGGAACTGAGACCAATATCCGCCGCTACTGGGGGCGTAACGGCTTCGAGTACGCTCGGGACATGGCTTCCTTCGTAGCCAATCGGACGGGCGGTGACTATAGAATTGAAGGTGGTGGTCCGATCTGTACGCGGGTAATGCTGGCCTGTTCTGATGCCGGCGCCCAGATGCTCTGCACGGTGTACTGCCAGCAGTAGCTTCGGACTCGATTGGCAGGTCGAAAAAGGGGGCTTTGAGCCCCCTTTTTTGTCTGTGCCAGTTGTCAAACCGGGTGGCTGATGCGGGACCACCACTGACATCAACCAGTTCGAGTCTTTGAACGTGACCAAGCCGCCGGTACCCGGCTGGTTTCCACTGAATGCGACCATAGCGTCGACGAACGCGCGGTCGCGCAGAGTGACCGTAAAGGATTCCCAGCTAGACTGTGCGGGCGCGCGGTTGAAGGCACGGGGTCTGCCGAAATCCTCATGGACCGCGGCAAGCTGCTCCCACAGCCGCCAGCTGATGCTCTCGGCCAGCCCTCGCTGCACCGGTGCGGTGTAGTGATCTCCCAGGCTCGACGCATCGGTCGTCGAGCCATTCTGGACGATCACGAGATCATCAGCGCCAATGTCGATCTTCCAAGGGGTGCCCGCCCGCTCGCAGTACAGCCCAGTCACGGCGAATACCCCGTCGAGCACACTATGGTCGATACGGTCTACCGTGCAATCGGCGATGAAATGTGCACCCTCTGCGCGCAGCCATGTGACGAGCGGTCTGACCAGCGCGTCGTACTGGTTGTACACGGTCCGCTTGACCCCAGCGAGCGTCTCGATGCGTGGGAATTCAGACATGAAACGATGCAAGTAGCTCCGCAACTCAACAGCGCTGTGCCACGGCTGGAACGCAAAGGTCGTTGCCCACATCAGCCAGAAATCGGTCTTGAAGAAGTGGGGTGACATCCAGTCCGTGATGCGGCTGTCACTCAACGACGCTTCGTCGGTCTCGACGAGAGCGAGCAGCTCGACGCGATCGCGCATCGAAAAACCCATCGACGAGCCCGGCACCTTCGCACGGCACTGGTTAACCAGCCGCGCCCGCGCGTGCGACACGTGGAGCGTGTTAAAGGTGTCGGTTTCGTCGAACACGCTCTGCCCGGGATATTCTACTGACGGAATGGAGCGCAACAGATCCCACGTGCACTCGTAGTGGTCTGTGGTGAGCATGCGCCCACCGCGCAGCGTGTAGCCCCGTTCCGGATCGCCCGCGCCATCAAGCGCGCCGCCCCATTGCCGGCCGGCGTCAATGAGCGTGATTCGATCCCCCGGAACACCTCCATCGCGGATCATGAACGCGGCCGCCGCGAGCGTGCCGATACCACCGCCGATGAGGTACGCATGGGATGGGAACGACATGGATGCTCCGGACGAAATGATGTACGGGCACGCCGCCGGGTGAACCTCGACGGCGTGTTGCGGATGTTCAGTCGGCGGGCTGCGCGTCAAGGGCAGCCTGAAGGCGTTGCTCCACGTCAACGGGAAGCGACGTACGCAGCAGGCGTCCACCGGAGCCCTCGAGCGCAGCGATGACCTTGTCATTCGTCATCGAGCGTGCAAGCACGAACAACGCTGAACAGCAGGGCTCGACCTCCTCGCCTACCTCGCGGACGAAATCGTCGTCCAACCCGTAGTCGTCAAGGCTGCCCGACCAAGCGCCGAGGCCAGCGCCGGCTACGCCGCCGATCGCCCCCCCGAGCGGTCCGCCGAAGATCATGCCAATCAGCAGCCCCCAAAACGCGCCGGACCAAGCGCCGGTTGCAGTGAGGTTGATCGACTGCTGCAGGAAAAGCTTGCCCTTGTCGTTGCGGCGGACGATGACCGCGTCCTCCAGATCGATCAGGTATTCGTGCTGCAGGTCCTGCAGCGTCGCAAGCACCTGCGCAGCGGCTTCGGGGCGGTGCTTGTAGATGACGGCGATCAGGGTCTTCATGGCAAATCTCCTTCAGGAACGGCGGATCGGGTGGTCATGGAGCGCAACGGACGCTTAGCGAGCGCGACGTAGACCATCACGCTCATCAGGGCGGCAAAAAAACACCAGACGGAAATGAACCAGCGCGCATAAACCGCGTACGCGACCGCAGCGGAGGCGATCGCAAGCACGCCGAATCCGCGTATGGCTGGTCGGCTCGACAGCGTGAGGCCGAGCGTCGTTGACGCGAGGTAGAGCGTTAGCGAAACGGGTAGGAAAAAATGCGGCGAGCGATATTCGAGATGGTCACCCGTCGGTGTCACGGTAATCGGTGTCGCCACCATAGTGGCGAGCAGAAACAGTGCGCTGAGAAAGCCACCCAGCCCGAGCACGGCCAGTGCCCAGCGACGCCACCGCACGGGTTCAACGGCTCGCACCGCCCACGGCACGAGCACGGGCCAAAGCAGGTGGGAGAACACCGAATACACCTGGGTTGCCCAGGCTCGCAGGACCGGAGCGTCCCAGGGGTAGCTCATCCAGACCAGGCCTTCGGTGAACTGCTGGGCTGCAAACAACAGCGGGATCGCGGCGAACAGGCGCTCATGCGGCGAGCGCGTCGCACGCCAAGCGAGGATGCCGATGCCAGCTAGCAGGGCGCTGGCGGTGAAACTGGCGGTTGCGGAAAAACACATGGCGTGGCTCCGACTAGCAAGACGCGGCGTAGCCGCCGATCCGCGCTACGGGCGCGAAGCCAGCCTGCCAGAACCGCGCATGCCGGTTGCGGAAGGCGACCATGCTCGTGCGCCGTAGTGGTCTTTTCGATCGCCTAAGTTCGAACATGTCAACGGAGAACACACGGTCGAACCGGCCGTCCGCCTCGCGGTCCTGCAAGCCTCACAAAATTGAAGGGTAGGTACGGAACTCGCACACGATGCGCGCTCGTTCATGAAGATGCTGAGCCAACCCCGCTCAGGCCGTGGCTCAGCATGGCAATTCAGTGCATCGCACCAGCCAAGGCTGATGTCCGGAACGCCCATATCGCGCGCAAGCTTGAGTGCCTTGGCCAGCAGCGGCGCGACCATCAGAATCGATAGGCGCGTACGCGAACGTCGATGGCTGTGGCAGTTCATGGCAAAGGTAGATTGCACCGGGTGGCGCAACCGGATATTGATCTAGGTCAACCCCACGAGCTGTTACGCACGAACAGTGGGACGCGAGCGCGTCACACCCCAGCAGGTTGTCGCGCAGCGGACCATTAAGTAGTTATCGCGCCGCTCGGACAAGCGGAGCTGTAGATTTGCCCGCGCTCGCGCCTATGCTGTTTTCTCGTTGTATCTCCCGCTCGATGCGTGTTACTCGCGTGCCCATGTCCACACGGCTATTGGGGCAGTCGGTCCATGGCATGCATCAGTACAGCATGGAAGGCGGGCGTCCGTCAGCCACCGGATGTCGCCAAATCGCCGGGAAGCGTCGCCACGAGCCGCCTCGCACACAGTCTCGCCAACCCGACGGAAACAACGAGAAAAAGGATACACCGCGCCTAGGGTCTGCGCAGGGCCTTGGCCACCCGCAAGAGCCGGATCAGCTCCCGAGCATGGCCGGGCGAGCCGTCCCAACTGCGGTGCAAGGCGCGCTCCAACACCGTGCCCCAGGCGGCGCTCCGTGGTGGATCCGTCAGGTGATCCGCGATGTCGACGCCCGCCGCACGGCACAGGCGGTGGACGGCCGTCGAGGCGCGGGTGAATCGGCCGGCAAGAATGCGGCTGAGCTGTCCCTGGGAGACCTGCGCGGTGCGCAGCAGTTGCGTCTGCGTGAGTCCCTGTATCCGGCGCCAGCGGTCGATCGCCCGCCCCAGGTTCTGAGCCTGGCTCGGTGAAACGGTCGCGTCGAGGTGTGCGGATTTGATGCGCATAAAGTGCTATAAGTATGCGCATAGTTTTCGACCGGACGCCACCCGGATCTCAGCCTCTGAGACGGGACCGGCGTAATGAGGCGTATCCTGGAGCGGCCGTCATGACGACCACCTCGAAAATCGAATGGACCGAGCAGACCTGGAACCCGATCGTGGGGTGCACCAAGATCTCTGCGGGCTGCAAGCACTGCTATGCCGAGACCATGGCAAAGCGCTTGCAGGCCATGGGCACGCCAGGCTACGAGAATGGATTCGCGCTGCGTCTGTTACCGGAGCGCCTGGCCGACCCGGGCAAACGCCAGAAGCCCACGGTGTACTTTGTGAACTCGATGTCCGATCTCTTCCACGAGAAGGTGCCGGAGGTCTACATCGATCAGGTGTTTGCCGTCATCGCGGCCACGCCGCAACACAGCTACCAAATCCTCACGAAGCGGGCGGCGCGCCTGGCCCGGTACTTTCGCAACCGCACGGTCCCGCCCAACGTGTGGCTAGGGGTTTCGGTAGAGAACCGCCGCCATGGCGTGCCGCGCATTGACTACCTGCGCACCGTGGCCGCGCGCATTCGATTTCTCTCCGTCGAGCCGCTGCTCGAGGATGTCGGCGAATTGGACTTGCGCGACGTTCACTGGGTCATCGTCGGCGGGGAGTCCGGCCCAAAAGCCCGACCGATGAAACCCGAGTGGGCTGACGCGGTCCGTCGCCAATGTGCTGAACAAGAGGTCGCCTTCTTCTTCAAACAGTGGGGCGGGTGGGGCGCTGACGGCAAACGCCGCGCCAAATCCAAAAATGGACGATTGCTCAACGGCCGCACCTGGGATGAAATGCCTGCTCACGCCTTCTAGGGGGAGCGGACGATGGCCCGAAAGCCGTACCAATGGCCTGCCGACGGCAAACCGGCGGTCATTCAGCAGCACAGTGTCGCTAAACACGATGTCCTGCGCGCCTACCTCGTCGACTACATCCAGACCCTCGTGGTCTCACCGCAGCAGGAAGAATTGCGGCTGACACTGGTCGATGGATTCGCCGGCGGCGGCATTTACGTCCACGACGTCACCCGACAGACGGTCTACGGCTCGCCGTTCGCCTTCCTGCAGTCAGCGACCGCGGCCGCCGAGCTTCTCAACCGCGGCCGACAAAGGCCGCTGCAGATGAACATCGACTACTTCTTCGTGGAGCTCGATGGCAATGCCTACGCCTCGCTGAAGCGTACGCTGATCGAGCAGGGCTACGGGGCCCGCATTGGCCAGGACATCCACCTGTTCAACAGCGCCTTCGAGGATCAGTCGGCATCCATTCTTCAGTTCATCAGTAAGAAGAGCCCGCGCGCCGGTCGCTCGATCTTCCTGCTGGATCAGTACGGCTACGCGGAAGTCCCGACCGCGCAGATCCGTGGCATTTTTGAGGCGCTGCCGGCGGCCGAGGTGTTGCTGACCTTCAACGTCGACTCGTTTCTCACCTACGCCAACGACTCGGCGGCAACGAAGAAAACGCTCGCCGACATCGGCATTCCCGACGTCCTGCGCGATCGAACGATCGAGGATATCAAGCGCAACGAGAAAGACTGGCGCCTGTATATCCAGAGCTGTCTGTACCGGGAACTCGTCGAGGCCTGCGGCGCCCGGTACTACACGTTGTTCTTCATCCGAACGGAAGGGCATGGAGATTACTGGTTGGTCCACCTGTCCCAACACCCCCGTGCCCGCGATGTCATGGCCCGCGTGCATTGGAGCAAGAACAACCATTTCATTCACTACGGCGGTGCCGGCATCGATATGTTTCGGGTGCTGGGCTACAGCGCGGATCGGGACCGCGCCTTCACGGGGCAGGGCGCGTTCGGGTTCCTGTTTGATGACATCGCCGGCGAATCCAGCGTCAAGTCGCTGATGACGCAATTGCCGCAGCTCATCTACGCGCACGATGAAGGGTTGTCGTTCGGTGAACTGTTCGCGACGACGTGCAACTTGTCGCCGGCGGACAGTGCTCGGTACAAAGAAGCACTGGAACAGCTTGTTCAACACAAGGAAATCGTCATCGTCGCGCCCGATGGCGCTCGCCGCCTCAAAGCCTCGACGATCACGGACAAGGACCAGCTGCTCCCCGCTGCACAAAAGACCTTCTTAGGCTTTTGACCTATCCCGATCGCGACCGCGCGCTGTGAAAGCGCGGCGCCATCCTGCCTCTTCTGACCCATCAGCGCCGCTACGCCCTCGGTGAGTGAACCGTGCGCCCCGCGACGTGTCATCGGGCATCGGCCGGGAAAGATGACCGGATCCGTGCCTTATCGTTGCTTCCCAACGCCGCTAGTAGCCCGTCATAGCGGAACGCCTCGCGATCGAAATACTCGTGAGGGCCGCTCAAGGTGGGAACGGACCGCAGCGATCCCAGCAAGCCATGCAACGTGGTCTTGAGGTAATATTCCAGATTGGAACAAAGCAACAGATGATTGGCTCCTCGGCCCGCGCTGTGCACGATGTCGCAACGGGTACGCCAGATGCGTTGAAGATGCCAGCGCACGCGTTTATCGTGCTTCTTCAGGCGATCCAGCAGCGCCGCAGGACTGCCGAGGTCTGTCAACAACTCATGCACCTGGACCTGCAGGAAGGGTTCCGCGGCCAGGCCGTTGACCACAGCAGCTCGCTGCAGAGGATCTTCGATCGCTTCCCAGAGTGTCGCCATCGAGCATCTACGCACGTCGATGGGCACGGCCTGGCTGTCGTTGAGCCCCACGCCATGATCGAGCAGCACGGTGCGCAACGCGAGCAAGAGCTTCGGTACGTAGCTCAAGCCGATCACCGGACTGACACTGTTTTCGATCGACTTGCCGATGCTTCCACTGGCCTGGCTGCCTCGCACGAGATACTCAAGCGCCGTCCACCAGTGCACCAGCTTCGTTTCGATCGTGTCCTGATCGCGGCCTTGGCGGTAGAGCCGAAACGCGGAGGTGATGCGGTCACGTCCTTCGTCGGTGAAGTGCGCACCCGCCAACAACTCGTTGACGCTGGCCACGAACTGGGCCGCGTCGACCCCGTTGAGCGAGGTCGCCGGGTTGGGAACCACGCGCGGCAACGGATAAACGTGTCCGCCCGTCGGGCGGGCAACGTCCAGCACGGCGAAGTGATCGGGAATGTGCAGGCGCGCCTGCTCGTATTCGAAGCGAAGGAGGTTGACGATATTGGCCACGCGTTCGTAGGCATACAGCCCAGCGGCACGGCGATCAGCCGCCGAGATACCGCGCACTGTCGCGAAACGGCGCTTGGGCTGGGCCGTCAAATAGCTCGTTTTCGCATGGCCGGCCTGGAGGTTGAAGGGTGGCGTATCCGCAATCTCCAAGTTGCCCAGCGCGGCGGGCAGTTCTTCTGGCCGCGTGATGAGGTCCAGTGCGAAGGTCACGTCGTACTGGTGCGAGGGACCCGTCAAAATTTGGCGGGTCAACCCGAGCTTGCGATCGAAGTGGTAGGCCCCCGGCACGTGCCGGGGGACCAGGATTTCCGCGTAGATCCGAAACAACGATTCCAGGGAGAAATCGCGATCCAGGAGCGTGCTCAGGAGCGCTGCGGTGACCGCGTGAATATGAGGGTAGTCCGGCGCTGGGACCGGCGCTGGCGGTTCGGCGGGCGGCAGCAGCAGACGATCCAGGGCATCAAAGGCGCGTAAGACGTAGTGGGTTTGCAGCAGCGGCGCCAGCTCCTGCAGCGTGTAGCGCAGCATGCGCTCCTCGGTCGACCCTTTCGTCAGCGCCTTGATCTTGTCCTTGAACAGGCCCAGCAGGCGCGGCCGGAGCCCCGCGAACTCGTCGGCGAGAAGAATCGGATCAGCCGTAAGCAGACCTTCGGCCTCATCCAGGATGACGGTTTTGTCCTCTGGCTTGGCTTCGCTGAACACCAGCGCCTGCTGGATCTCCCGCACCATGGTCCCGGGGTTCATCACGCGAACGCGGAACGCGTCAAGCGAATGGGCGTGGACGAGGTTGTACCAACATCCCAGGAAGTAGCGCTGCGCGGGTGTCGGGCCGACCAAAGCCGTCAGATGCCTGTCAGTCCGCATGGGTTCAGTCTGGGGGTAGTGGGCGAGACCGGGGGAGAGGTATACTGGCTCCCTGGCCCCAGCGCCACCGACAAACTAAAGGGGAAAGGAGCGTAGGTCTGGGTTCGCCCGCTACGAATTCCGCCCCGCCTCTTCAGAAGCCCGCGTTTGCGGGCTTCTTCATTTCAGGTTGCGGCCGCAGCGACGTCTGCCGATGGCCCCCCGCGGCAGCGTGCTGTTCCTGTGTGCCGGCCAGTACCTACTCGACGCTGCTCATAGGCCGGCATCCAGACTTCCGGCCGCGGTGCGCCGGGTCCTTTGAAGCCACCGAGCGAATCGACGCGGAGCGATCCGCAGACGCTTGTAGGTCGCCCAGGATCGCGCAACGTGCTCGAGCGCCGCCGGCGCAGGCCTCAATCGTGTGAGCCAGCTCCTGCGCCATGCGTTGCAGTGCCTGGATACGCCCCTGAATGTCGACGAGATGCTTGCGCGCCAGCCGGTCGACGTCGGCGCAGGACATGTCGGTTTGCTCGGCCAGGGCCAACAAGCTCTGGATTTCCTCGAGGCTGAAACCAAGCTCGCGCCCGCGCGTGATGAAGCGCAGTCGTTCCACTTCGGCGCTCGTGTAGTCGCGATAGCCGTTGTCGCGGCGGGCGGCCTTGGACAAAAGGCCGATGCGCTCGTAGTAGCGGATCGTTTCCAGATGGCAGCCACTGGCGGCGGCCGCTTCGCTGATCTTCATCGACTTGACTCCGGAGCGACTACGGACTTTAGACTAGCGCCCTTCGAAGTCCCTGACCAGGGGCGTCAGGAGATCGACCATGCTTGTTGTTGCGGTGCGCTACGGCGCCTATCCCCTCGTCATGGGCGCGATGGCGACGGTAGCCACGGTCGTGTTTCTAGGCGTCCTGCCGGCGTGGCCGACGCTGCTGATCGCCGCGGCCGCCAGCATCGGCGCGGTGGCGCTGCTCGAGCGCCTGCAGCCGTTCGAGCGTGCTTGGCAGCGTGATCATGGCGACACGCGTGCGGACGTGCTGCACGGTGTGGTCAACTTCGGGCTGCTGGCCGGCACGGCCTACGGGCTGCACGCGCTACGCACGGCCGTACCAGCGGCCATTGCGTGGCCCGCGACTTGGCCCGTGTGGGTGCAGTGCCTGTTCGCCGGCGCGATCCTGGACCTTGGCCTGTACACGATGCACCGCGTGAGCCACCGATTCGCGTGGGCCTGGCGACTGCACGCGATTCACCACAGCGCCGAGCGGTTGTACTGGCTCAACGGCGAACGCCGGCATCCGCTGAGCGCGCTGCTGATGGCCGGCCCCGGCCTGCTCGTGGTCGTGGCGCTGGGCGCTCCTGCGCTAATCGTGAGCGTGTGGCTCGCGATATTGAGCGTGCATCTGGCGTTCCAGCACGCCAACCTCGACTACTCGGTGGGGACGCTGCGGCGTTGGCTGGGGACGGCTGAGCTGCACCGCTGGCACCACAAGCGCGAGTACGAGAACGCGCAGGTCAATTTCGGCGAATTCTGGCTGGTCTGGGACCGCGTTTTCGGCACGTTTCTCGATCGTCCCGGCGACGTCGGTGCCGGCGATGTGGGGCTGCGGGAGGACACCGTTCCGGCGGCTTATGGCGCACAGCTTCGCTGGCCGTTCCAACCGGCGCTACGAACGATCGGTCCGCGCGACGCCGCGTTCCACGCGGCGTTGACGCAGGGCTACGCGGCACTCGATGCCAGAGACGCCGCGGCTGCCTACGCCGCGTTTGAGCGTGCCCATGTGTTGGGACAACCTCGCACGCGAACGCACGTGCGTAGCCATGTGGCGTTCCTGCGCTGGGCAATCCGCCGACGCGATACCCGAGAAATCGCCGGGCAGTTATTCCGCATTGTCGCAGCCGCGCTGTTCACCTGGCTCTGGATGCCGCGCGGCAACACCGGCGGCGCCCGCGTCAGCGCGTTTGCGCGCATGCCGATATCGGCCGAGATCACGAACATCACCGAAGGGAATCCCCGATGAGCGACTGCGGCTGCCATGCCGAGGCGAACACGGCCGCCGAGCGGCGCGTGTTATGGATCGCACTGGCCCTGAATGCGGCAATGGCCGTCATCGGGTCACTGGCTGGTTGGCTGGCCCAGTCGACGGGCCTGCTGGCCGATGCCCTGGATATGCTGTCGGACGCCACGGCCTATGCGATTGGCTTGGCGGCGATCGGCCGCAGCGCGCGATTCAAGCAACGGGCCGCGGGCGTGAGCGGCAGCCTGTTGCTGCTGCTGGGTGTCGGCGTACTGATTGAGGTCGGCCGCCGGGCCTGGGTAGGCAGCGAACCGGTCGGCTGGCCCATTGTTGCCACGGCGTTGGTGTCGCTGGCCGCCAATCTCGCCGTGCTGCGCCTACTGCGGCCGTTCCGCAGAGGCGAAGTGCATTTGCGCGCGACCTGGATTTTTACTCGGGCCGACGTTGTGGCCAACATCGGCGTCATCGTTTCCGGTGTACTGATTCTGGCAACGGGGTGGCGCTATCCGGACCTCGTCGTCGGCGCACTGATCGGCCTGTACGTCAGCAAGGAGGCGCTGGAAATCCTGTCTGAGGCGCGCAATGCCGGGCGGTTGCCCGCCGCGCCTGAGGAGCGCGCATGAGCGCCAGGCATACGAGGCTCTGGGAAACGGTCGGGCAACGCCTGCGGCGCTCCATCGCGATTGCTATGGTGCTCGCCGGGGGGGTTCTTGCCGCAGTGCCGACACACGCAGCGCCGTCGGCGGCGCTCGACAGTGACGTGCGGCAAATCTGGCAGTTGCTCGACTACGTCGGCGTCGACTACGGCGGTGCGGTCGCGAACCACGCGGTCGTGAGCGCGACCGAATACCAGGAAATGCAGGACTTCGTGGCCACGGCGCGGACTCGACTGGCGGCGCTACCGGCCGGGCCGGACCGTGACACGCAGCTCGCGCAGGCCGACCAGTTGGTGGCCGCGGTGGCCGCCAAAGCTGACGCGGCCGAGGTCGCACGCCGGGCGCAGGGGCTGGCCGATACACTGCTCGCGGCCTACGGCATTGCCGTCGCCCCGCGCGGACTTCCGGACCTTACACGTGCCGAGACGCTGTTCGCGACCCAGTGCGCCAGTTGCCACGGCGTGACAGGGCTGGCGGACGGGCCTGCCGCGGCGGCGTTAATGCCGCCGCCGATTGCCTTTGTCGACGCCGCGCGGGCGCGCGAGCGCAGCGTCTTTGCGCTGTATCAGGTGATCAGCCAGGGCGTGGCCGGTACCGCCATGCCGGCGTTCACGGCGCTCTCGGACGCTGATCGCTGGGCGCTGGCGTTTCGTGTGGGGTTGTTCGCCTATTCGCCGGCGTTGCAACGCGAGGGCGAGCAACGGTGGCAATCGACACCGGCGTTGCGGTCGCACTTTCCCAGTCTTGACGCCGTCACCCGGGCCACGGAAGCGGAACTCGCTGTGAGTGTGGGCGAACCCACCGCCCGTGCGGTGGTCGCTTTCGTGCGCGCTCACCCGGAGGCCGTGGCCGCCGGTAGCACGTCAGCGGCGAGCCTGGTCTTGGCCCGCCAGCGGCTCGTGGAGAGCCAAGCGGCCTATGCCGGCGGCGACCCTGAGCGCGCCACCGCATTGGCCCTATCGGCGTACCTGGACGGCTTCGAGCCGATCGAGCCGGCGTTGGCATTGCGCGATCGCGGCTTGCTAGATCGCGTCGAGCACGCGATGGGCGAGTACCGCGCGCGCATCGCGCGCGGCGACACGGTGCCGGCGATTGCCGAGCAAGCCCAGGTGCTGCAATCGCTGATCGATGACGCCGATTCGGCGCTGAACGCGGCGAACGCCGATGCGACGGCCGCATTCCTCGGCAGCCTGACCATCCTGCTGCGCGAAGGGCTCGAAGCCCTCCTGATCGTGATTGCCATGATCGCGTTTCTGCGCAAGGCCGAACGCGTCGACGTGCTGCGCTACGTGCATGCGGGCTGGATCGGTGCGCTGGTCGCCGGCGGGCTCACGTGGGGCGTGGCGACCTACGCCGTCGGCATCAGCGGCGCGGGTCGCGAAGTCACCGAGGGCGTATCGTCGTTGTTTGCCGCCACTGTGCTGTTGGGCGTGGGCATCTGGATGCACCAGAAGAGCCTGGCCGGTCGTTGGCAGCAATACGTGCGCGAGAAACTATCCGCCGCGCTGACGCGGCGCTCGGCGTGGTTTTTGTTCGCGCTTGCGTTTATTTCCGTGTACCGCGAGGTGTTCGAGACGATCCTGTTCTACATCGCGCTGTGGAACGAGAACAACGGCATGGCCCTGCTGGCAGGTCTGCTGACGGGTGTCGTGTTGCTGGGCGTGATCGCCCTCGTACTCCTGCGCTACAGCAAGCGGCTGCCGATCGCCCAGTTCTTCACCGGGAGTTCGCTGCTGATTGCGGTGCTCGCCATTGTGCTCGCGGGCAAGGGGGTTGCCGCGCTGCAGGAGGCCGGTTGGATCGGCGTGCGTCCGATCGACGGGCCGCGCGTCGCGCTCCTGGGCGTGTATCCGTCGCTGCAGCCGCTGCTCGCGCAGCTTCTCGTGCTGATCGCGGCGGTCGCGGGGTTTGTCTTGAACCGGCGTAGCGGTGTGAAGAAGTCCCCTGGGTAAGACGGGCACTCACTCCGAGCCTCGCCGGCGTTCGGTCATCCAGCGGTGCAGCATCGGCAGTCCCAGCAGCAACCAGGCCGCCCCCAGGCCGGCACCGGCCAGGAGCAGCAACGTCACCCGCGGGTGGTGGCCGCAGCGATGCCACTGCGGCGGCCACCGCAGGGCGCTGGCCAACAAGGCGTATGCGACGAAGGCCCAGACGTGCAGCAGTCCGATGCCGAGCGCGCGGCGGCCGGAGCGCTCGGCGCCTTGTGCGAATACGAACAGCGCGCTGCACGCGGCGAAGCCTGCGCCGAACGCGAGCCAGTGGCTCAGCGCGGCAAGCCCCGCCACTGCCTCGCCCAGCGGAAAGCTCGCCGGCGGCACTATGGCGCAGCAGCGGCCGAACGGCCGTCGTGACAGGCGCCCAAGAGCATGGTCGGCGACAGCCCGAACAGCAGCCGGAATGCGCGGGTGCAGTGGCCCATGCTCGGAAATCCGGCCTGCCGTGCCGCCTGCTGCAGCGCGGTACCTTCGCGACAGACCTCGACGGTACGCGCTACTCGCTGCCAGGCGAGGATCGCCGCCGTCGCGATTCGCGCCTCGACGGCGTGGATGAGGTGAGTACTGTCGACCCTGCCGTGGACTGATGTTGCCAGCAGCGCGCCCAGGTCGGTCGATGGATCTAACGCGAATAACAGGCGTCGCCACTGCGCGGCGCGGTTGCTGATGAGCCGCTGCACCGGCAATTTGGCATGGGTTTCCAACCAACGGCCGCCCGGTAAGCGAGCATCGGCAAACAGCACCATGACCTGGGGGCGCTCTCCATCGATGCGGCACGTTTCCCCGCTGCGCAGGATCATCCCCGCCACGGGCAGCGCCGCAGTCGCGTGTGTCGCAATCCGGGTCCAGCTGCAGATCGCCGTGATGACCTGCACTGAGCGGCATGCCGTCGGCGCGACAGCGCCGGCCCGGCCAAAAAACCGGGCCCAGCCGTCGCCGACGATCAGCTCGCCCCGCCAGGCGTCGACTGGCACGATATCGATAGGACTTTGGGACTCCCGATCAGGCGTGGTCCGCATGGCCCGGGGCTTCGTCGAGCAGTTGGCACGCCGTGGTACTGCACGCTACGTGCTCAAGCTGCAGTGTCGTGTGGTGCAGGTCAAACCGCGTTTGCAGGCGTTCACGCACGGCCGCCAGGACGTCGGCGTCTGAGCCGCCGACCGCGGTGTCGCGCACCACGTGGGCGGTCAAGAGCGCCTTGCCAGAGGTCACCGCCCACACGTGCAGGTCGTGGATACCGATCACACCCGGTACGGCGCGCATCTCGGCATCGATCTCGGCGACAGCCAGCCCGGAGGGCACGCCTTCGAGCAGAATGTTGAGGCTGTCCTTGAGCAGCACCCACGTGCGCGGCAGTACCCAAAAGCCGATCAGCACCGCCACGATCGGATCGATCGGTCTCCAGCCGGTGAACTGGATGATGAGACCGGCGATCAGCACGCCGACCGAGCCGAGCATGTCGCTCCAGACCTCCAAGTACGCGCCCTTGACGTTGAGGCTCTTTTGGCTGCCCGCGCTCAACAAGCGCATCGATATGATGTTGATGACGAGGCCCAGGATGGCAATCACCATCATGCCGGTCGACTGGATGGGCGGCGGCGAGCGGAAGCGTTCGATCGCCTCCCACAGTATGTAGATCGCGACCAAGAACAATAGAACAGCGTTGAACGCGGCGGCCAGGATTTCAAAGCGCGCATAGCCAAAGGTCCGGCGCGCATCCGCAGGCCGTTTGCCGATGCGGATCGCCACCAGCGCGATGGCCAGAGCGGCTGCATCGGTGAACATGTGGGCCGCGTCCGACAACAGCGCCAGGCTGTTGGTCAGCAAACCGCCGATGACTTCGGCGATCAGAAAACTGCCGGTGAGCAGCAGCGCCCACCGCAGCGAACGCTCCGGGGCCGTGGCGACCCCGTGATCGTGGGCACCGCTGGCGTGATCGTGACTCATGAAACGCTCCTGGTGAGACGTCGTCCGGATCGGGCCGTGATCGTCACGGCGACGTGAGTACGGCCGCATCGGGCGCGTGCAGCGCTACGATTGCTTCGAGAGGCAGCACGTACGCGCAGGCTGTGCCCTCGTGGTAGGCGGCCGCGTGTGCGCGGATCGCATCGATCACGCGAGGGACGTCGATATCGGGGCAAATCACCTCGAGCTTCACGTCGGCGAACGTTGGACCACCCATCTGCGGCAAGTGCGCGCGTGCGGCCGCGGTCATTGGCCATAACGACGCACCGACCGTGACAACCGTCAGCTGCGTCAACCCCGCGATGCGCAGCACCGCCACGATGTCGGCGACGCAGTCGCCGTTGAGGTAGGCAAAAACGGCCTTCATGATGTTCTCCTCTTGAGAAAGCGCGCCGGAGCAGGAGCTCCGGCGCGCGCGCGGCTAGGGTCGCGGCGGCAAGGCTTTGGTTTCGCCACCCTCGATCGGCAACGCTAGATCGACCGGGCTGATGTAGACCCAACCGGCAATGGCTTGTCCGGTGCGACCGAACGTCCGAATCAGTTGCACCGCGCGATCGACGTCCTCGTCGGGACACACGAGGCCCAACTGCACCTCCGAGGTCACCTTCTCGCCGAGCGCAATCGAGTATTGCGACTCGCGCTCGTTCAAGGCCCGCAAGAGCCCTTTGACATCGAACACGCTCAACTGGCGGTAGCCGGCCGCTTCCAGCGCATGGACGATGTCGGCGACGCGGCCGCGGTGCACAAATGCCTTGATCTCTTTCATGCCGATTCCTCCGCAGCGCGCCGTTCGGCACGGGTTTCGATCCATTCGTACAGCACAGGCAATAGCACGAGCGTGAGCAGGGTCGAGGTGATCAGGCCACCGATGACCACGGCTGCGAGTGGTCGTTGGGTTTCCGCACCGACGCCCGTTGACAGCAGCATCGGCACGAGGCCCAGGACGGCCACGCTGGCGGTCATCATCACCGGCCGCATGCGCAGCGCCGTGCCTTGGACGACGGCTTCGCGAATGGACAGGCCGCGTTCGCGCTGCTCGTTCAAGAAGCTCACCAGCACGATGCCGTTCAACATGGCGACACCGAACACCGCGATGAAGCCGATCGCTGAGGGCACCGAGAGATACTGCTGCGTGATCGCCAAGGCCAGGATGCCGCCGATGGTGGCGAACGGCACGTTGGCCAGAATCAGCCCGGCATAGCGCACCGAGTTGAACGCGGTATAGAGCAACACGAAGATGAAGAAGATCGTGACCGGCACGATGACCGCGAGCTTGGCCAACGCGCGCTGCTGGTTGGCGAACGCGCCCCCCCATTCGATCCAGTAGCCCGCCGGCAGCTTCACCTGTTGAGCGATCGCCGCGTTGGCTTCCTGCACAAAGCCGTCGATGTCGCGGCCGCGCACGTCCATCTGAATGACCGCGTAACGTTGCAACTGTTCACGGCGCACGAACGAATAGCCTTCGGCCGTCGTCACTTCCGCGACCTGGCCCAGCGGCACGATCGCGCCGGTCGCCGTGCGCAGCGGAATCTGTTCGGTCGCCGCAACCGATGTCTTGGACGCGTCCTCCAACCGCACCGCGATATCGAATCGCTTGACGCCATCGAGCAAGGTCGACACCGGCTCGCCCCCCATGCCGTTGCGCACGACGGTCAGCACATCCTCGGCGTTGAGTCCATAGCGGGCCAGCGCGTCGCGGTTCACGCTCACCTTGATCTGCGGCTTACCCACGTTCGCTTCGAGCGAGAGATCCGCCACACCAGGCACCTTGGACAGCACCGCCTTAAGGGCTTGGCTCTGACGGTCGAGCTCGACCAAGTCTTCGCCGTAGAGCTTCAGCGCAAGCGTCGCGCGCACGCCGGAAATCAGCTCCTCCACGCGCATCTGGATCGGCTGGGTGAAGCTCGGCACGGTGTTCGGCACGACCTGCTCCAGCGTCTCCTGCATGGCTTCTTCGAGCTGCTTGATGTCGCGCTTCGTCGTCCATTCGCCGGGTGGCTTCAGCGCTGTATAGATTTCCATGTAGTTCACATCAGCGGTTTCGCCCTTCTCGGCGCGGCCGATCATCGCGAGCGTCGTTTCCACTTCGGAAAACTGCTTGAAGGCGTCAGCGATCTTCTTGGACACCGCGATCGATTCGTCGAGCGAGGTCGACGGAATGGAGGTCACGCGCCACATGATTGAGCCTTCCTGCAACTGCGGCATGAATTCCTTGCCGAGGAACGGGAACAGAACAAGGCTCCCCACCAGAGCCGCGCTCGCGATGCCCAAGGTTGCTTTCTTGCGCTCCAACGCCCACGCGAGTACCGGCGCATAACCGCGTTTGAGGCGGGCCACGAGCCACGTGTCTTTCTCTTCCTTGGGCTTCAGGATCATCGACGCGAGCACGGGAATCAGCGTCAGCGACAGCAGCAACGAGCCCACCATCGCGAAGCTGATCGTAATGGCCATCGGCTTGAACAGCTTGCCCTCCAGCCCCTCGAGGCTGAACAGCGGCAGAAACACCACGACGATGATGCCGATCGCGAAAGCGATCGGATTGGCCACCTCGCGCGCGGCCGTCAGTACCGTCGCGGTCTTGTCGACCCGTTCGCCGTGTTCGTGGCGCTCGGCCATCAGACGAAACACGTTCTCGACCATGACGACGGCGCCATCGACCATCATGCCGATACCGATCGCGAGCCCCGCCAGCGACATGAGGTTGGCGGACATGCCAGTCTCGCCCATGCAGATGAAGGCAATCAGCATGGCCATCGGCAAGGCCACAATCACCACCAACGCCGAGCGCAGTTCGCCAAGGAACAAGAACAAGATGACCGCAACGAGAATCGAGCCTTCGACCAGTGCCCGTACGGCGGTGTTGACGGCTTTGTTGACGAGATCGGTGCGCTCGTAAATCGGCTTGAGCACGACCCCTTCGGGCAGTGCTGTACGTACCGTGTCGAGTTTCCCCTTGACCGCTTCGACCACGTTCTTCGCGTTCTCACCGATGCGGGCCAGGGCCATACCGAGCACGACTTCTTCGCCGTCGCGCGTTACCGCACCAAAGCGGGGCGCGGGTGCGGGTACGACGTTGGCCACGTCGCGCACATAGACCGGCGTGCCGTCTTCGCTCTTGAGCACGATGTTGCCGATGTCCTGTGCGTTCTTGACGAGTCCCAAACCGCGCACCAGGTATTGCTCGCGGCCGACGTCGATGAAGTTGCCGCCGACCTGGCCATTGTTGGCCTCCAGCGCCTCGATGACCTGCTTGAAACCGAGCTGGTGTTTGATCAGCTTCAACGGATCGATCTGGACCTGGAACTGGCGTTCACCGCCGCCCCAGGACGTCACGTCATCCACGCCCGGCGCCGTGCGTAGCATCAGGCGCACCGTCCAGTCCTGCAGCGTGCGCAGGTCCATGTCGGTGATGGTGTCCTTGAGCTTGGCGTCTGCACGCTCGATCGTGTACCAGAGCACCTGGCCCAGGCCCGAAGCATTCGGGCCCATTTCCGGACGGCCGTAGCCGGCGGGCAGCCGATCACCGACTTCCTGTAGCCGTTCGTTGACGAGTTGGCGGGCGAAGTAGATCTCCATGTCGTCGGCGAAGTACACCGACACGTAGGAAAGGCCGAACAAGCTGACCGACCGGATCTCCTGCACCTTGGGCAGTCCGGCCATGGCCGATTCAACCGGGAACGTCAGCAGTTGCTCGACGTCTTCGGCGGCGAGGCCCGGCGACTCGGTATAGATATTCACCTGTGCCGGCGTGACGTCCGGGAAGGCGTCGATCGGCACAGTGCTGACCGCGCGATAGCCCAGAAATGCCAGCACCACAAACCCGATCAGGACCAGCACTTTGTAGCGCAGCGAAAGTTCAACGAGGCCGTTTAGCATCGCGCGGCTCCCGCCATCGATCGACGCAGATCAATGACCATGACCTTCTCCCAGCGCCGATTTCAGCAATCGTGCTTTGAGGGCGTACGCCCCCTTGACGGCAATGGTCGTACCGGCCTCCAGTCCGCCGGTGACGACGGTCCATTCACCGCGCACCTCGCCGAGCGTGATCGGCAGCGTTTCGAAATGGCCCGGCTCCTCCGCCACGAAGACACTCGGCTGTCCCTGCAACTGAACGATGGCTTCGGTGGGTATCGCCAACGCCTGCGTCGTGCTGGCTGTCGCGATATACACCTCTACAAATTCCCCGGTGTGCAGCAGGTCGCCGTCGTTGCCGACCTCAATGCGCGCGGGCGACGTGCGCGATCCTTCCTGGGTACGATGCGAGAGTTGAACGACTTTGCCGGTCAGCGTCTGCGTATGGGCGATCACGCGAACCGCCGCACCGGCCACGACACGCTCGGCCGCTGACGGCGCGAGCTGCGCCTCGACCCACACGGTCGCTTCGTCCACGATGGTGAACAGGACTTTGCCCGGCTCGACGCGTTCGCCGACGATGAAATCGTCCGACGTGAGGCGGCCCGCCTGCGGGGCGACCAGCGAGAATTCACCGCTGGCGCGCGCCGACCCTTGCTTCAGCAGGGCGGCAATTTCGCCGTCGCCGATGCCGTAGGCGCGGAGCTTCGCTCGCGCCTGGTCGCGGGCCACCTGCGATTCGGTGAAGCGTTTGCCGGACACCGCTTCCGCGCCTAGCGCCTGCACGCGCTGCCATTCCCGCTCAGCGACGATGTAGGCACCTTGCGCCTCGGCGACCTCTACACTGGAGAGAATGACCAGCGTTTCGCCGGCCTTGATCTCATCACCGAGTTTCTTCAGCCGACGCACGATCTGCGCAGGAATGCGCGGCGACACCAACGTTGTGGCATAGGCATTAGCCTTGACCTCGCCGGGGGCCTTGAGCTCTTCCTCCAGCGTGCGCCGCTCGGCGATGCCGGTGACGATGCCGAGCTGTTTTTGGGTCGCGGCATCGATGGCCAAGGGGCTTTCTTCGGCGTGTTCCTCGCCTTGTTCTTTGCCGGGCGCTTCGGTCTTTGGTTTGGGCTCAACGGCCATCAGGGCAGCACTAAGTCCCGCCAACGCGAAGGCCAGCATCCAGTGTCGTTTCATCGGTTCATTCCTTGTCGGTCAGGTCGGTGGGGGCGGCGCCGAGCCATGCGCTCAGGCGCCCCGTGGCGGCGAGCCAGTCAGCCCACGCCTGCCATACGCGAGCCCGCAGGCCCGTCGCGGTGAGTTCGGTATCGATGCTTTGCTTGAGCTGCACGAGATAGTCGGCCGTGCTCAACTCGCCGGCTTCCCACAGTCGCTGCAGTAATGCAGCGCGGTCGCCCACGCGGTTGGCACGGCTGCTTTCCCACGCAAGCCAGGCGTCGTGCATCGCGTTGTAGGCCGCACCGGCTTCATTCGCTTCAGCGATCGCCCGCAGTTGGCGATCGCGGACCAGACCATCGGCTTGGTCCGCGTCGGCCCGGGCCGCGGTCACCTCGGCGCGATAGCTGTTGCGCACGAACAGCGGAATGCGCAGCGTCACACCCAGCAGGTTGTCGCGCAGCGGGCCATCGGTCACCCGGCCGGTGCTGAGGCTGACGGTCGGATCCGCACGCCGTTCGCGTTCGGCCACGGTGATGCGCGCTTGCGCCGCTTCGGCCTCGGCGCGGGCTTGTCGGATCGCCGGCAATGCCTCGATCAGGCCATCGGCGATCGGCAGTTCGGCTTCCGGCGGTAACGCACGCGGCAACTCCGGCAGCGTCGCCGCGTCGCCGCCAACGGCCGCCAGGGCACGCCGCGCCTGCGCCTGGTCGGCGAGCAGCTCGGCCTGCTGGGCGCGGGCCTCCTGCAGCGCTAATTCGGCCAAATCTCGCTCGAGCGATGGGATGTCGCCGGCGGTGAATCGGCGCTGCGCCAGCGCGGCGAACTGTTCCAGGATGCGGACGCGTTCGTTGCCGAGGCTCACCTGTTCGCTAGCCACCTGGAACGCGGCGTAGCCGCCGAGCCACTGCAAGCCGATGTCTTGGCGGATTTGATCGCGCTCGGCCTCCGCCGCTCGCCACTCGGCGGTACCGACGCCCACCCGCGCTCGGCGCTTGCCTGACCAGTCGAGGGTTTGGCTGATGCCGACGCTGCGCGTGTTGACATCGGCGCGTTCCGCGCCGATCTCGACCTCCGGGTTGTAGAGCGGCTGCGCGGCCGCTTGCGAGCGCGCCTGGGCTGCGGCGGCTTTGGCCTCGGCGGCCTGCACCGCGGGGTTGCGCGCCCAGACCTCACGCAGGGCTTGGGTGAGTGCGGGCGGCGCCTGCGTGATCGCCGGCGGCGGCGCGGCGGCGAAGGGAGAAGCCGATTCCGAGGGGGGCGTAGCCGCCGCGACCGACAAGCAGACGCTTGCCGACGCTGCCAGCCACAGGACGCGCGATCGCGCCCGTGTCCGTACTGACATGGAAGAACTCCGAAAAACAAAGGGGAGGACGACCGCAGGGGGCGTCCGCCAGAGCGCTCAGGCGAGCGCGGCCTTACGGGAGTTCAGACGATGGGCGGACGCAGGTTGTCGTCGCGCAGCGCGATCATAATCGGCGGTGACACCGATGCGATCATCATCGCTGGCGCGGGCGCGGCGGCGAGAAACCAATGGCCAGGGGCAATGGCGGATCCGTGCACACACGAACAGTGACAGCCCTGGGCGCCGCCGTGCCAGCACAGGCCGCCGTCGCCGTCCAGGGAGGGGTCCGGGCGAACATCGTTCGCGTCGGCAAACACCGTCATCCCCGTCGGCGCCGATGACATACCGTCAGTCAGGCACACCGTGGCGAAGCTTGCCTTGGCCAGGACCAGCAGCGCGAGCAGCCACGTCATCGCGGCCATGCGGCGGCGCAGACGGGTGAGCAATGGCGGTGTGGATGGCAGCATCGGAGACAGCCTATGCGCAACGGGCACTGTTAGACAATTGCATTTGGGCGCGCCACGACGCGAATCGCCGATCGGTCCAGCGCACCGATGAAAGCGCCGCATGCCTCATTCCGAGCGTCGTAAAGGCACCGCGCAGTCCGCGGTATTGATCAGGACGCGATCGCCCTTCGCGACGGTGATCGCGTCGGGCAGCATCACAGTGTGCATGCGCCGGTAACGGCCGTGGGGGATGCCCACGACGACCCAGCGATGAGCCGTAATCTCCCCGGCACCGAGCGGCGCCACGCACGGGTGTGTGGCGCGATCCGTGATCGCAGCTCCCTCGATAATCGCCTTGACCCAACCCAGGCGCTCGTTCGACCGCGGATTGCCCAGGGACGCGCACCCCGTCATCAGTGTTGCGGCCAGAACGACGTTTGCGCAGCGAGCTCGCTCACTCATGATTCGCGCGCGCCGCTCGGTTCCACACCGTGCCGGTACTGCGGCCAGGCGGTTCGCCAGACAATCCAGCCCGTGCGCAAGAACAACGTCGCCAGGGCGGCGCCCACCAGCGCGTCCCACCCCATCCAGCCGGTTGCTGCTATCAGGCCAGCGGCCGCGATCACGCCAAGATTGCCCAGGACGTCGTTGCGCGAGCACAGCCAGACCGAGCGCATGTTGATGTCGTCGCCGCGGTACTGGGTCAACAGGACCAGGCACACGCTGTTGCCGACCAGTGCAGAGGTCGCGGCGATCATCATCAGCGTGGACAGCGGTTCGGCACCGACCACCAGCGAGTAGCCCACCTCCACCAGCACGCCAACGCCAAATAGCAGTTGCAGCGCCCCTTTGACCAGCGCCGCGCCGGCGCGGGCCCGTAGCGAGCGCGCCAGCACGGCTAAACTCAGGCCGTATACCCAGGCGTCGCCGAGGCTGTCGAGCGAATCGGCTTGCAGTGCGGTGGAGCGGGCCCAGACGCCCGAACCGAATTCCCCGGCGAAGATACCCAGGTTGATAGCCAGGACCCACCACAGCACGGCGCGCTGCGCTTGGGGCCGCGCTATCGCTACTTCCGAAGTTATTCCACAGCCAAAACCGCTCATGCGTCACTCCCTGGGTGAACCACGAGCGTAAGCCCTGTAGCTGCTACAGGGTCAAGCTTTACACCATTGCCGGCAGCGTCGGCGGTAGCAGGCCAAATGGGCATCGGCAATCGGAAGCACGTCGGCGCGAGGGTAGCAGTCGTCAAGAAAGTATAAGCAGGGGCTCGGCCGAGATACGTAGAAAAATGCCCCACAGAACCCAGAAAATTACGCCAATTCATGAGGTTGGCCGATAATTGTTCTTCGCCGCCTGGTTGGCTGCGTCGCGACTGGTGCGACGCGGGCAGCGCGGCGATGCAAGCCCAGGACCCAGCAGCGGATTCAGGCCTCAGCCAGAGTCAGCCCGCCTACGAACTGAATTCCGCGCGTGCAAGGGCCAGCACCCGATCCGGCTCGACGTGGAGCTCATCGGCAGGCGCCTTGCCATCAAGTGCGTCTCGCGGTCCGTATAGCCAGAACGCCCGCCGCCACCCGCCATCGTCGCCCGATGCCGGCAAGAGCGCGAGGAGCTCGTGCAGGACAGCCAGGGGCCGGCCCTCGGCATCGAACTGGCAGTCCGGATGGACATACGTTCCGGCGTCGGCGGCCCAACAACCGAGCAGCCGCCCATCCGCGCGGAGCTCTGCCGCGTGCTGAGCCGGATTCGACACACCCAATCTTTCGCCGACGGCGCGCGAAGTCGGCCAGCCGCGGGCGAGCAGCGCTTGCCGCTTTGCGTGTTCGGCCTGGAAGGGCGTCAATCGCATCGAGACGTGCCCAATCCGAAGGTCCGAAGCAAAAAGCGCCTACGGCGGCCTGCGTGCCCGGCGTGATCGCCCGAGCCGCCGGCCGGATTCGATCTGTCGCGCAACGATGACCGCGCCATTGACCAGCTCCGATGGACGAATCGTGACTGTATCAGTGACAGGGCGAAGGCGCACAGACGCCAGAACCACGCGCCGCCGCAGGCCGCAGTCCGGACGGGGGAGGTTGGGGCATTTCGTAACGCGAACGACGGTGTACCACGGCTGCAAGCCGGATAGGGCGGGATAATTCACCATTATCCCGCCTGTGAATTCCTGCCAGACACGGGCCTGTTTGCCTCTTTTATAGTATGTAATTACGTGGTATGTAATGCCGTACGAAATTCACCGAGGAGCGGACCGTGGCCCGAGGCGGGGTGTACAAGAGCGAAGTCGAGAAGGCGCGCCAGGCGCTGCTGGCCCAGGGCAAGCACCCGTCCGTGGACGCCGTGCGCGTGGCCCTGGGCAATACCGGGTCCAAGACCACGATCCACCGCTACCTCAAGGAGCTCGAGGCCGAGGACGCCAGCGGGGTCGGGGGCAAGTTTCCGATCAGCGACGCCCTGGCCGACCTGGTCAGCCGCCTGGCCGGCCAGCTCAGCGCCGAGGCCGACCAGCGGATCGCCGAGGCGCAGGCCCGCTGCGAGACCCAGTTACGCGAGCGTGCGGCCGAACTGGCGCAGGTCCGCGAAGAAGCCCGCGCGCTGGCCGCCCATCTGCAGCGGACCGACGAGGCCTTGCAGGCCGAACGGACGGCCCTCCAGCTCGCGCAGACCGCGCGAGGGGAGGCCAACACCACGATCCGGGAACTCCACGAGCGCATCGCCGGCCTGACCGCGCGCCTGGCCGAGCACGAGGCGCACACGCAGTCGCTGGAGCAGAAGCACGCGCACGCCCGCGAGGCGCTGGAGCACTACCGGACGTCGGTGAAAGAGCAGCGCGATCAGGAGCAGCGCCGGCACGACCACCAGATCCAGCAGCTGCAGGTGGAACTGCGCGAAGCACGCGACGGCCTCATGGCGAAAAACCAGGAACTTGTGCAGCTCAACTGGGACAATGTGCGCCTGACCGAACTGGCCGGCCAGCACGACCGCGAGGCACGTGACGCGCGCGCCCAACTACGCCGGCTCGACGAGGAGGCCCAGGCGCTCCGGCCCGTCGCCCGCGAGCACGACGCCCTGCAGATCCGGTATGCCCACGAACACCTCGCCGGCGAGGGGCTGCGGGCGGACCTGGCGGCGATGCGCGAGGCGCTGGCCACGGAACAAGCCGCGCGCCAGGTCGCCGAGACCACCGCGGCGCAAGCCACGGCACGCCTCCAGGCCTTCGACGAAGTGCTCGCTCGGCGCGCAGCCGTCTCACCCAGCGAGACACCGTCACCCGCCCCCACGGGCACCTGACGTCAGCACGCCAGCGCTGGCAAGGCCCGCCTTTGCAGCGCGTCCCGACGCCCGTACACTGGATCCCTCGGAGCCAGCCTATGGGAGGAGCAACGCCATGGCGAAGAAAGATGCCCCCGGCATGCGCGGGCAGCGATCGCGCAACGAGAGCGGTCCGCTGCGGCAGAAGCGCGGGGACACGAACGTCGGCACGATCGAACGGCAGTACAACCGGGACTTCGGCGTCCGTAGCGACATGCACCTCGACACGTTGTTGGAACGCACCGGTCAAGCCTCGCTGAACGATCTGATTCGCAGCAACGCCGGCAAGAAATCCTAGACGCGTCGCCTTTGTTGAAGCCTCAACCACGATGCGCAGGAGCCGATCGCGGCGCCACGGCCAGGCCCTTCGCCTATCGGCCGCGTTTCGAGCGCACAGTCTCCGCGGCCTCCAGTTCCCCGCGCAGGCGCGCGCAGTCGGCAACAAAGTGGGCCTGGATACCCTCAAACGTCCGCAGCAGCTCGACTGCCGGGACTGTGTTGAACCCGAGCCGGTGCAGCCGATCCACCAGATCGCGTTGGCGCTCAACGATTCGATGGCCGCTGGCGACGTGACGTTGCGCGACGAGAAGGCGCGCGCGGATGGCTTCACTGTGCACGGCAAGCCTCCGATCGGCCCGTGCTGATTGCCGCGCGTCACACCCGGGGTGCGGTCTGCCCATCCTGCGGCAGTTTTTACGGCGCTTCCAGCGCCAAATTTCGCGCTTCGCGGCAATTTATAGTGCACTTCGGCGATTTATAGTGCACTTCGGCGATTTTTTACAGCGACTCACTTGAAAAGGCACTCAGGGGAATGGTGTGACGGTCACGTGTGTGCTGCACACCCCGGAAACGCTCGACCAGGCCGGCCGAGCCGTCTTCGCTGCGCTGCTTCGCGAACAGGGCAAGGTTCGCGGCAACACCGCCGACAAGGTGGACCGCTGCCAGCTGCTCTGCATCGTCAACACCGATGCCGCTCCCATCGCCATCGGTGCGATCAAGCGCAAGACCGTCGCCGATTTTTGGCTGGCCGGATTGCCGGCGCTCGAGGAGGCCTTCGACTGGGAACTCGGCTATCTGTATACCCAGCCGACACACCAGGGGCAGGGAATTGCCGCAACGGTGGTGCGCGAGCTACTGACCGCCTACGGCCCCGGAAATCTCATGGCTTCGACGGAAATCTCCGCGAACCCCGCCATGGTGCGGCTGCTGGAGAACCATCGCTTCAGCCGCGTCGGCCGGGCGTGGAAAAGTGCCATTCACGGCAACGACCTCGGGCTTTTCCTGCGCATGAACGACCGCCCGTGAACTCGCCTCACGGTGGAAGCATGGATCCGATCTGGGCGCCGACTCCGAAATTCGGACTAACGCTTCACGTTTTTCGGATCGATGCTTCAGAGTGCTTGCTCGACGAACGGTTAGCTCGACCAAATACCGTGGAGTACAAATTCCTATTTAACTTCAATAATTTATGTCCACTGCGGTTGTCGGGAAATGACAGCATTACCGCGCATGACAGGGTTACCGCGCTAGTGCCAACGTTAACGAGCAACGACAAGACAAACGGGTGCAGTGGATCATCTTTTTGATCGAATATGTATATTATGTCAAATTCAAGGCGCTAGTCGGCCCAGCCATCAGCGCCATAGTTGCCCCGCCGCTACTTCAACGCTGAACCCCGCCGGACAAGAAGCTTCGGCAGACAGCGCGGCTGCTTCCGTCGCTTCCGAGATCGTACGCAGGGCTCAGCAGACCCCACCCCCGGACGCGCGTGCTCGAGTGTGGTCGTGCCGATGGCCGTGAGGTGAAGTCCGCCTGCGCACCCAGCTATGGAACGGAACCACTTCGAGCGGGCGCGTCCCATCCGCCGAAGGCCGTCGTATAAGTGAACGGTCCGGAACGAGAATCCGGCTTCGTCGGCAGTTACCGATTGATTACCGTCACCGTCAGCACGCCGCGCAGTTGCGGAGCCGAACCGCTGCTGACATTCGCGGGGCTGCTGCCGCTCGCGCCGCTGATCGCTCTGACGTCGAAGGTGTGGTTGCCCGCCGGCAACGAGTAGGTATGGTCGATCGACCAGTTCGCGATCAGTTGGGCGAGTGCGGTGGTGTTGGCGATCGAGAGCCGGCGCTGCCCGCCCGTAGTGGTCGCCGCGCCGTCGACGAACAAGCCAATATCGACTACCGAATACGTCGCCGACGTCGCGCCGGTGCTCTGCACGCCGCCGTCGCTGTGTACATGCACGACGCTGTTCTCCGGCACGTAGATCGTCTGCGTCAGTCCCGGAATCACCGTGTAGGCCACTACCCCCGTATTGACGACGAGTTGCCCGGTGCCGTAGACCTCATAGATGCCCTGCCCGCGTGTGCTGCCGTTCAAGCTGTACTGCGCCACCGGCGCGGCATTCACCGCCTGGCGCGGCAGCACCGGCATGCCGTTGACCGAAACCTGCAGCCACAGCTGATTGCCGGTGAAGGCGCCCGGAAAATTCAGGTCGATGGTGAATACGCCCTGCGCCACCGGGTATTGCGGCTGGGAAAGTGTGGCGCCGACCTGATTGCCGCCGGCGGGGTCGTCGAACAGGGCAAACGTCAGATCGAAATTGCCGTTGGCGGGCTGCCCGTTCGCGCTGAGGCTGCCCTGATAGGTGAATGCCGCGGATTGCGGCGTTACCGCGAACGCCGCGTCCGATGCGGCGGCCAGCAGCAGTACGCAGTACGCGAGCAGGCGTTTCATGGGCAGGCCTCGAAACCGGTAGAGAAAATATCGTCGCCGCCTTGCGCTGGCACGATGGCACGGAAACCCGAGGACAGCACGTGGCCGGCGTTCGTCGAAAAACCGACGATCGGTTCGGAGATCGTCGCGCGCAGTCGATAGCAGGCGTTGCCCGACGTGACGGAAGAACCGCCGGCCACGACGTGTGCGTCGAGCGTGTAGGTGACTGCCGGTGCTTGCGTCGTCTCGTTCGCGCCGACGACGGGCAGGAAGCTTGCCATCGCAACGGCGACGGTTCGCAGCGCACGCGCCGCGACTCTGCAGCTTGCCGGTTTCATGCGCCCCCCGAGTGAAGCGGCAGCGTAGTCGGCGCCCTGCCGAGGGTCAATACGGATCGGCCGTTCCGCGTACAGGTGTGCGGAGGACTTCGACACCAACCACCGGCGTCGGCGCGCCGCGGGCGTCGAACATCCGCCACGCGGGTTGGCGCTGCGGACCTTGGCCCGTGCGACCGGCTCGTTGCTGCCCGCAGGCTCCGCACTGCTGCGAGCTGGCCATCAAGTGCCTACCATGCGGCTCGGCGAATGATCGACAGGCCATCGCGCCGATCCGGATATCTCCCGACGCCGATGAGAACGCCCCATGCGCCCGCACCACCGCACGAACCTGCCGAGCCGTGTCCGGCGACTGTCAGCCGGTCTGCTCGCGCTCTGCGTTCCACCCGGCGGCATTGCCGCCGGCCCTGCTCTGCCGGCGCGGCAGTCCATGGCCATCGTCGAGGTGACAGTGGTCGATCCCGCACAGGCGCGCTCGCCGGCGCCGCGCACGGTGCTGATCGAGGACGGCCGCATCGTCGCTGTCGCCGAGCTACGGGACGCAGTCATCCCGGCCGGGGCGCAGCGTGTGGATGGCCGCGGGCGCTATCTGATTCCGAGGCTCGTCGATCTGCACGTGCACTTGTTCAACCTCGTGTCCAAGCGGCCGCCGAACGACTGGACGTTTCCGCTGTTCGTCGCCAATGGCGTCACTGCGGTGCGCGAGATGAGTACGGATGCGGCCGGTCTGACGCAGGTGCGGCGCTGGAACGAGGCGCTGGAGCGTGGCGAGCATGTGGCGCCGCGCATCGTCGCGGCCGGCATCGCCGTCGGCGGCGAAACACCGGCAGCGGCAGCCAGCGCCGTGGAGGCGGCGGCCGACGCGGGGGCCGATTTCGCCAAGGTGTTCTCCGAGCTGCCGCAGGCGCAATGGCAGGCGGCTCTTGCAGCAGCCCGGCGTCGCGGACTTCCGCTGATCGGACACGTGCCGGCGCAGGTCGCGCTGCAGGCGGCGGCCGGCGCAGGCCAGCGGGACAACGAGCACCTGATGCAGGCCATGGAAGCCTGTTCCGCGCTGGAAGCCGAATTTCTTACTCACCGTGCCGCAGGCGGCGAGGTACTTTCGCCGGCACGGCTCGATGCGGACGCGGTGCAGGCCGCGCAGTATTTCGATACGCGGCGCTGCCGCGACGTCGCCACCGCGCTGGCCGCAGCTGGGCAGGTGCAGGTTCCGACGCTGGTGCTGCCGCACTCAGAAGCACAGGGCTCGGCGGCCGCGCTGTCGACCGATCCGCGCTGGATCTATCTGCGTGCCGACGAGCGGCTGCGCTGGCAACGCGCCCAGGCGGGCCTGACGGCGGAGGATCATCACCTGTTCCGCGAGCGCTGGTCGATGCTGCGTCGCATTGCGCCGATCTTCCATCGGCAAGGTGTCGTGCTGATGGCCGGCACCGACACGCCCATGCCCGGCGTCTATCCGGGCTACTCGCTGCATGAGGAGCTGGCCCTGCTCGTCGCGGCCGGGCTGTCGCCGCGCGAGGCCTTGCGCGCGGCGACCGTACAGCCCGCGCGTTTCCTCGGCATCGATGCGGACTCGGGCACGATCGCCGCCGGCCGGCGCGCCGACCTGATCCTGCTCGATGCCGACCCGACGCGGGACATCCGCAACACGCGCCGAATCCATGCCGTCGTGCTTGACGGCCGTCTGTTGACGCGCGAGGCACTGGATGAACTGCTGACCGATGCGGCGCGCGCGCAGTCGCGGTGAACGACCGTCCTGCAGATCTCGCCAGGCTCACTTGACAGACAGCCGCGCCGGCGGTGCGGGGTAGACCGGCGAGCCGCACAGGGCGGCGACATCGTCAACAGCGCCGACAACGACGCGATCGCGACCGGCATGCCAGGCCCCTGCCCTCCGGTTCCTGGCGGCGCTGCCTGCCGCTGCGCATCGCCGCACAACCGGTTGCGCGGCGCGCGTCCTGCGCGATACGGCTTGAGCGTCGATCCGCGCGGAGCCCATTGACCTGGGTCAATACGGGCGCCGTGGCGATGCGCTCGAATGCGAGCGTGCATTTCCATCCTTCTCGTCGGGGAGAGCACCAATGACACGTTCCTGGATACTGGCCGCAAACGGTACGCGGGCACGGCTGTTCGCCGAGGACGGATCCGACCTGCCGGTGGAGGTCGCTTGCTTCACCAACCCGGACGGGCACGCTCCGGGCCGCGGAATGCACGCGGATCGTCTGCCGCGCTCGCAGGAAAGCGCGAACAGCGCGCGGCACGCCATCGAGCCCCATATGAACGACCGCGACAAGAGCCAGCAGGCGTTCGCCCGGCTATTGTGCGACGCCCTCGACGCAGGGCTCCAGGCTCGGCACTTCGACGAACTCGTGCTGCTCGCACCGCCGCGGTTCCTGGGGTTGCTGCATGCGCGTCTCGGCAAGGCGCTCAAGCGACAGCTGTCCTGCGAAATAGGCCACGATCTGACCGCACTCGGACCGGGCCAGCTCGGCGAACGTCTGGCTGCGCGCCGCAGAATGTCGTCGGCGCCGGCACATCGAAATCCGTGATCCTGCTTTACGTCCGCAGCCCTGACCGGGCCGGAAACGCCCCGGGCGCTGGCATCCTTTGCATAGTGCCGGCATCGGCCCGCGGCGAAACGAGAGGTCAACGAATACGCCGGCGATCTTCCATCGCGCCGGAGCACCGTCCGGCCGCCCTCTTCTGCCTGCATGCCTGACCGCGAAACGTCAGCGCATCCTCGCGTACGGCCACTCCGAGGGGGGCTGCATCATTACCGGCTCGAACTCCAGCTCCTGTGTGCGCTCCTGCGGCTTGCCGGATATGCCCGGCTCCGGATATCGAGCAAGCACGCACGCATTCACCGTGCGGTGTAGCCGCCGTCGATCACCAGCTCGCTGCCGGTGACGAAGCGCGACTCGTCGGAGGCGAGGTAGACCGCGCCCCAGGCGACGTCGTCGGGTTCGCCGACGCGCCCCAACGGATGCAGCGCAGCGAGGTCGCGCCTGCCGGCCTCCAGATCGAGCACGCCGCTGTCACGCAGATGGTTTTCCACCATCGGCGTCCAGATGTAGCCGGGGTGAATCGAATTCACACGGATGCCCTGCTTCGCGTAGATCAGTGCGTCGGTCTTGCTCATCAGTCTTACGGCGCCTTTCGCCGCGTGATACGGCGGCACATCCGGCGCACCGACAAGACCGTAGATCGAAGAAAGATTGATGATGCTGCCGCAACCCAGGCGCGACATGAATGGAACAGCATGCTTGGTGCAGAAAAAGACTCCCTTCACGTTGACGGCCAGCACGCGGTCCCAGTCCTCTTCCGTCAGCTCGTGGGTGGGCTTGTTTGCGCCTGCGATTCCGGCGTTGTTGACGAGCACGTCGATGGTGCCGAAACGCGTATCCACCTCGCCCATTGCCTTGGCGACCTGGCGTTCCCGCGCCACGTCCACGTGCCAGTACGCCGCCGCACTCCCCTGGCCGATCAGCTGGCGCACGAGCGCACGGCCTTCGGTGCGAAGCTGGTCGAAGACGGCAATGCGCGCGCCCTCGGCCGCCATGCGCAACGCACACGCGCGGCCGATGCCGAGGCTGCCGCCGGTCACCACGCACACTTTTCCTGCCAGGCGCTTCATCGCCCTCTCCGTCGACTTGCCGCCCGCCGCACACCGATGCCGTGCAGCGGGAAGCGAATGCTGAGGTCAACGCGACGGCGCGACGATCTTGTCGATCGTGAACTCGCTGACCGCGATACCGATGTCCCAGCCCTCGCCTTTGCCGACGAGCGCCAGTGATACCTTGCCCTTGCTCAGCACTTTGGCCGAGCCTGCCTTGGCAAGACCCGCATCGGCGCCCACAGCCGCGTAATGGCCGAGCACGTCGCCGATCTCGCGCACGTGCGTGAATGTGCCCTTGCCTTCGTCGATCTTCCACTTGCCCGCGCTGATGCCCACCCCCTTGGCGCGGATCGAAACGGCCAGCTTCGAGCCGTCCTCGCAAGTCACCGTTCCTTCGCCGACAGCGCTGGTATACAGCGCCGACCATTCCCGGGAAGAGAACGCCAGCTTGCAGTCGAGTTTCTTCTCCTCGGCGCCGGCCGCAACGGGGAGGAGGACGGCAAGCAGGGTCATGACGAAGCTGAATCCACGGATCAGGTTGTTCATGACGGTCCTCCACGAAGGGTTGCGGCAACTTACCGTTTGCGGCATGCAGACCTTTGACGTGCGTCAATTGCCCGTGCGAACGCAGGGCCGGGCTGGATCAGCGTAACCCGTCGAGTGAAGCGGACCATGCCCTGCACCGCCCGTGGCGCGATGCCGCCGGCAACGCGCCGGCGCAGAAGCGCATACCGCCAACGCTAGCGGGTGTCGGGAAACGCGCTCCTGCCCGTTTTTCCGGCAGTCCATCGCCGCATCGCCCAGGCTGACTCTGCTTCGGCAGCCTGCAGGGCGTCATCGGCGGTGCCTGCGCGCACCGGCACGCCCGTCGAACTGCCGCCGGATCGCGTCGGCGAGATCCTGCCGGCGATACGGTTTGGACAGCACCGCGTCATCCATCGTGCCGACCGACGCATCGTGCCCCGACGTCAGCAATACGCAAAGATCCGGCCGGCGCCTTCTGGCCAGCGCAGCCAGTTCGATGCCCGACAGTCCCGGGCCCAGGGCCACATCGACGAACAGCAGCGCGATCGCCGGTTCCTTCTTCAGCCAGGCCAGCGCGCCGTCGGCATCGGCGGCGCTGCGCACGACATAGCCCAGGGATTCCAGAAACGCGACGGCTACCGCAAGTACTGCCGTATCGTCCTCGACGACCAACAGGGTTTCGCCGGCGGCGACGGGCGCCGGGCCGACCGTCAGCCGGGCCTGTTGACCGTCGCCTGCGTCTGCAGCAGCGGAAGGCAAGTAGAGGTCCACGCACGTGCC
Organism: Lysobacteraceae bacterium SCN 69-320; assembly: GCA_001725155.1. GTDB lineage: Bacteria > Pseudomonadota > Gammaproteobacteria > Xanthomonadales > Rhodanobacteraceae > Tahibacter. Next base: position 380,606 of record MEFP01000012.1, read on the forward strand.
GTAGCCGAGCCGGCTGCTCATCCGCACTTGTCCGCCGCTCTGTCGCACGAAACCGTAGACGGTGCTCAGTCCCAGCCCGTTGCCTCTGCCGCTTTCCTTGGTGGTGAAAAACGGCTCGAGCGCGCGTGCGAGCACCTCGGGAGCCATGCCGACTCCCGTGTCCTGAACGGACACCTGCAGATATTCACCAGGCTCCAGTTCGAGCCGCGCCGCGGCGGCGCCCAGGACTATCCCGCATGCGGTGATCGTCAGCCGGCCGCCGCGCGGCATTGCATCGCGTGCGTTGAAACACAGATTGAGCAGCGCCGATTCGAGTTGAGGCCCGTCGGCGAAGATCGCCGGCGCGTATGGAAGACAGCTCGCGCCGACACGAATGTTCTCCCTCAACGTCCGCGACAGTACCGCGCCGAGGCTCGCCAGCAGATTCCGGGGATCGATGACGCGCGGAGAAAGGCTCTGGCGGCGTGACAGGGTCAGCAGCTTCGCCGTCAATGCCACGCCGTTGTCCACAGCGTGACGCATCGAGTCCAGCAGTTCGGCCATGGGCGGGGCGAACGAGCCCTGCAGTTCGATGAGCTGCAGATTGCCCGAAAGCACGGTGAGCAGATTGTTGAAGTCGTGCGCTACTCCGCCGGTAAGTTGCCCTACGGCCTCCAGCTGCTGCGCATGGGCAAGCCGCTCCTCGGCCTGGCGCCGCTGCAGGAACGCGGCCAGCAGGTTCGCGACCGATTTCAGACAGTGCACCGCATCGTGCTCGAAATGGTGCAGCCGGGCCGACAGTGCAACGATGACGCCCACCGTCTGATTCCACTCGAACAGCGGAACGAGAGCCGCGGATCGGAATCCTTCGCTCCAGCCGCTGCGCAGGAGTTTCGGCGGAGTCTCCGCTGCCAGGTCGCCGAACACCGTGGTCGTCGTGCTCAGCAGAATCGGGTCGAACAGGTCGGCCGTTGCCGCCGATCCGATGGTTTCGGGGAACGCGGCAACGCGGCGTGCCGGCGGATGTCCCGGCATTGTCGGCCACGACGACAGCACCAGGACGGCCTCGATTCCAAGGGCTTCGGCGATCTTTTCCGGCAGACCTGCCACGATCTCGGCTTCGCTCCTGGCGATCAGCGCCAACTCGCCGACGTGCGCGACCAGCCTGTCGTGGCGCGCCCGGGCGACCCGCTGCCGCTCGCGTATCGACCCGGATATGTCGCGAACCGAGGCCAGGTAGCGTCGTTGGGACGACGGGTCGACGGGACTCAGCGCAATTTCGACGGGAAAGACGCTGCCGTCGCGGCGGCAGCCCAGCAGCGGCTGAAATCCGGCCCCCATCGGCCGCACCCGGGGAGCTGCCGCATAGGAAGCGCGGTGCTCGCGATGCCGCTTGCGGGCGTCGTCGGGCAGCAGATCGTCGACGCTGGCGCCGGCCAGCCCTCCCGGATAGCCGAGCATCGCATCTGCCTGAGCATTGGATTGAAGAATCCGCCTGGCGTCATCCACGAGAACGAGCGCGTCGGGAATCAGGTCGAACAGGTGCCCGATCATACCGATCACCTCGGTACCAGCAGCGCACAGGCAGAGGAATCGCGATGCATCGTCGCCACTCCGGATGGAGTCCGGACATTGTATGACGCTACGCCCCCTGTGCCCTATTTTTGTCGGAACCGGCCGCCGCCGTATCGGCGGCGCTGCCTGCCGCATTGCCGGCGGAAGATCGGCCGGCGCAACGGTCCGTTCTCACCATGCCGCCGATCACCTGCACCGTCTGCCCAGGGGATTCGCGCGGCTGCCGCGCCGGGTTCTACCGTCACAGACCCATCCGCCTCGGCACTTCCGTCAGCCGCATGCGCGCCAGGCAGACCACGCTGTCGCGGCCGCCGATCCGCGCCGGCAGCCGGCAAGCATCCTGGTCGTCGACGCCGGGCGGCGCGCCGTCGCCATCGGGCCGCAGCGCGGTCACCGGTGATGCATCCGAGGGCTTCGTAGTCGCCAGACCGCTCTTTCGCGGCGAACTGCGCCGGGCTGCCGCCGGCCCGCAGCGCGACGCGGCCCTGCGTTTTTTGCAGCGACGCGCCGCCACGGCAGCGAATGCACCGCATCGTGGCGGCATTGACGCCGGTCAACTCGCCGGGTCGCAAAACGCGCAAGCTGGCATGGTCCGAGCGGGAGATCGACCATGGAAAAACTGACTCTCAGCGTCATCAAAGCCGACGTGGGCTCCATCGGCGGTCATCTGCGTCCTTCGCACGCGATGCTCGAGCGCGTGCGCAATCGCGCCGCCGCCTGCAAGGGTTCGCTGCTGATCGACGCGTATGTCGGCAGCACCGGCGACGATATCGCGCTGCTGATGACGCACCGCCATGGCCGCGGCAATTCCGATGTGCATGCGTTTGCCTGGAATGCATTCGTGGAAGCCACCAGCATCGCCCGGGAACAGGGGCTCTACGGCGCAGGCCAGGATCTGCTGAAGGATGCGTTCTCCGGCAACGTCCGCGGTCTGGGACCGGCAGTGGCCGAGCTGGAGATCGAGGAACGGCCCGCCGAACCGTTCCTGTTCTTCGCTGCCGACAAGACCGATCCGGGCGCATTCAACCTGCCCCTCTACCTGGCGTTCGCCGACCCCATGAACACGCCGGGCCTGATGCTTTCGCCGGAACTCAGCCGCGGGTTCCGCTTCGTGATCATGGATGTCGCCCACACCGGGCAGGACCGCGTGATCGAGCTCCAGGCGCCCGCGCAGCTGCACGAGATCGCCGCATTGCTGCGCGATCCGGAACGCTATGTGGTCGAGTCCGTCATCTCGGTCGCCACCGGCGAACAGGCCGTCGCCGCCTGCACCACGAGACTGCACAACATCGCCGGCAAGTACACCGGCAAGGACGATCCGGTGATGCTCGTACGCGTACAGAAGAACTTTCCCGCCACCGGCGAAGTCCTCGCGCCCTATGCGCTGGCACCGTTGGTCGGCGGCGGCATGCGCGGCTCCCACCACATGCCGCTCATGCCGGTGCCGCTGGAATGCGGCGTGAGCTACTTCGACGGCCCGCCCATCGTCAGCTGTGCCGCATTCTGCGTCCACGACGGCAGGCTGACCGAACCCCAGGACGTCTTCGCCCATCCGTTCTGGAATCGCATCCGCGATCGTGTCACCGACAAGGCAGTGGATCTGCGCAGGCAGGGTTTCTTCGGCGCAGCGATGCTGCCGATGGCGGAGCCGGAATACACCGGCATCACGACTATTCTCGACCGCCTCCAGCCCTCGTTCACGCTGCGGCCCGGTCCGGCCTCGCACTGACCCGCGGGAGCGCGCCATGCCCGACTGGTTCGGCACGGATCTGCTGTGGTGGCTGCTTTTCGCGTCGATGCTGCAGCCGCTGCTCATGCGCCGCCTGCTGACGAACGCGAGGGGCCGGCTGCGCAAGCAGGTCGAGTCGCAACGCGGCAGCCGTGTGATCTTGCTGGTACACCGCCAGGAAACGATGAGCTTCTTCGGTGTGCCGCTCATGCGCTACATCGACGTCGAGGATTCCGAGCAGATCATCCGGGCCATCCTCGAAACCGAACCGGACCGCCCCATCGACATCGTGCTGCATACGCCCGGCGGTGTGGCGCTCGCGGCGCTGCAGATCGCCCGCGCGCTGTGCCGCCACCGCGGCACGGTGACGGCGTTCGTGCCGCACTACGCGATGTCGGGAGGAACACTGATCGCGCTGGCCGCCGACCGCATCGTGATGTGCCAGCACGCCGTGCTCGGTCCGGTCGATCCACTGCTGGACGGCTATCCGGCCGCGTCGATCCGGCGGGCCGTCGCCCGGAAGGATGACAAGGACGTCGACGATGAAACCCTGATCCTCGACGACCAGGCAGGCATGGCGCTGGATCAGGCGCGCCGCGCAGTGTCCTCGCTGCTGGCGGGCCGGCTGCGCGAAGATCTGATCGAACACATCGCCTCTTCGCTGTCTGAAGGACAGTGGACGCACGACTATCCGATCACTTCCGACGAAGCGGCCGCCCTCGGTCTGCCGGTGGACACGGCGATGCCCGACGAGATCATGAAAATGATCAGTCTCTATCCGGCGCCCAAGGGGCGCCTGCCCAGCGTCGAGTATGGGCGCAGTTCCGGCGGGCGCGAGAGCAGGCATCCGGTAGCGCCGGCGGACAGCCCGCCGCCGGGCCAGCGCGGCTAGATGCGCGCACCATGCGCCAGGCGCCGCGTGCTGCCGGATCGGATCACGCAGCAGGTTCGCGCCGGCTCGCAATGAACGCGGCCGGGAGTTGCAGCGATCCGGCGGGCAGGCCCGACGCCGCCGGCTCAGCGCCCGCCGCCGCTGCGGAAGATGGCCCACAGCAGCCATACGCCCGCGAGCGACGCGCCGACGAATCCGAGCAGGCCGAAGAACGGCAGGCCGAGCAAGGTCGGTCCGCCGGCGACGGTCATCGTGATCGAGGAACCGACGATGAGGGCGGCGATCACGAGACTGCCGGCCAGGCGGTTGGCCGAATGGCTCACGTCGCGACTGAAATCGCGCAGCTCCTCGACCTGCAGGCGCACTCCGGTCTTGCCGGCCTGCAAGGTCCGCAGCAGTCGGCGCAGCTCATGCGGCACGCTCACGAGCAGCGCGGAGACATCGGCCAGCGCGTTCAGGCCGCGCCGCGCCAGCGCCGCGGGACGGTACTGCTCGATCATCGCGCGGCGCAGGAACGGCCGCGCCTGGGTTGCCATGTCGAAAGCCGGATCGAGGCGGCGGCCCAGTCCGTCCAGGGTCAGGCAGACCTTGATCAGCAGCGCCAGATCGGCCGGCAGCGCGAGGCTGTGCTGGCGCAGCAGCACGGTCACGTCCAGCAGCATGCGGGCGAGGTCCAGCTGCGCCAGGGGCACGCTGTGGTAGCGGTCGATGAACGCGTCGACGTCGGTCGCGAGTTCCGCACCATCGACGGCGGCCTCGCCGGCCCAGTCGAGCAGCACGGCGCAGACGCGTTCGGCGTCGCGCTCCACGAGTCCGAACAGCAGCTGCACCACTTCGCCGCGGCGCGCCGGCGACAGGCGCCCGACCATGCCGAAATCGATCAGCGCGATGCGCGAATCGGGCAGCGCGAAGACATTGCCCGGATGCGGATCGGCGTGGAAGAAGCCGTCGCGCAGCATCATCTTCAGCACGAGCTGCGCGCCCGTGCGCGCGATCGCGACGCGGTCGACGCCGGACCGGTCGAGGCTGTCCAGGTCGGCCAGCGGGATTCCGTCGACATAGTCCTGCACGTTCATGCGTTCGTTGGTGCACGGCCAGTACACCGCCGGCACGAGCATCCGCGCATCGGCGGAAAAACTCGCCGCGATGCGCTCGGCGTTGCGGCATTCGGCCGCCAGGTCGAGCTCCTGCAGCAGCGACTGGCGGAACTGGCGCACCATGCCGACCGGATGGAAACGCCGCAGACCCGGAAAGCGCGCTTCCATCCGGCGTGCCGCGAACTGCAGCAGCCGCAGGTCCGCCTCTACCAGCGGACGTATGCCCGGGCGGCGCACCTTGATCACGACCTCGCGTCCGTCCGGCAGCCGCGCACGATGCACCTGGGCGATCGACGCGGCCGCCAGAGGCGCGGGATCAATGCTCAGGAACGCCACCTCGGCCGCCTTTCCCAGGGACTCTTCCATTTCACGCCGCAGCGCCTCGAACGGTACCGGCGGCACGGCGTTCTGCAGGCGGCTGAACTCGTCTATCCATTCCGGCGGGAACAGGTCCACGCGCGTCGCCAGCAGTTGGCCGAGCTTGACGAAGCACGGCCCCATCTCTTCGAGTGCATGCCGCACGCGCACCGGCGCGGGCTCGGATATCCAGTGCTCCAGCCGCTCCACCGGCAGCGTGCCGTCGACGCGGTGCAGCGCGCGTGCGATGCCCAGCCGGCGCAGCAGGTCGCCGAAACCGTGGCGCACGAGGATGCCCGCCAGGGTCTGCACGCGGGCAGTGTCGTAACTGGCGATCAGGGTGTCCCACATCGGTCCCGCGGCTCCGTCGTTGTCGTCGTCATCGGTCGGCGTCGCCGGCGAGTCTCGGCTTTCGTCCCCGGGCGATCAATGGCTGCCCCCGTCGCGACACCGCGTGCGGTGCGCCGCGGCGCCCCTTTCGGGGTTGCGGCGACACGTCGGTCGACAGTCGTCTCAAGGCGCCGCGTGCGGAACGCCGGGGCCGCTGCCGGCGAGGCTGAGCCGGCGCCGGAACCAGTCCGCCGCGAGCGCCGCCATCGCTTCGAGCGTGCCGGGCTCCTCGAACAGATGGCCGGCGCCCGGGACGATCTGCAGCTCGGCGCTGGCGCTCATGCCGCGGCGCGCCGCCTGATTGAGCGCAAGGACCTCGCGGTCCGCGCTGCCGACGATCAGCAGCACCGGGCAACGGACGCGCTGCAGCATTTCGCCGCCGGCCAGATCCACACGTCCGCCGCGCGATACGACCGCGGCGATCGCGTCGGGGCGCGCGGCCGCAACGCACAGCGCGGCAGCCGCGCCGGTGCTCGCGCCGAACAGACCCAGTGGAAGGCCGCGGCAGCGCGGATGGCTGCTAGTCCAGGCCGTCGCCGCTTCGAGCCGCTCGGCGAGCCTATCGATATCGAACCGCGCCGCGCGCACGGCGTCTTCCTGGGGCGTCAGCAGGTCGAACAGCAACGTGGCGACATTCCGGCGCACGAGGGCGTCGGCGACGACGCGGTTGCGCGCGCTGTGGCGGCTGCTGCCGCTGCCGTGCGCAAAAATCACCAGGCCGACGGCCGCATCCGGAATCGTCAGCACGCCTTCGAGCGTCTGCGATCCTGCAGGAATGCGCACGAGCTGGCTTGGAGCCTGCTCCCGCTGCGGCACCGGCGATCCCTGCAGCGCCGCCGTGACCTCCTCGTCGGTCACTTCGGGAAAGTGCCGGTAGCAGAGACTGACGGCGCGGAACGGACGCGGCGCAGCCAGGCAGACGACTTCGTCGGCAACCCGCCTGATGCGCACCAGACTGTCCGCAGCCGCGACCGGCACGGCGCAGACGAGCCGCGCGGGATGCTGTACGCGCACGGCCCGTAGCGCCGCCTCCATCGTCGAACCCGTGGCAAGCCCGTCGTCGACCACGATGACCGTGCGGCCCGCCAGACTGTGCACGCTCCCGCCGCCGTGACGTGCGCGGCGCTCGCGCATGAGCGCCATCTGAGCGCGCGCCTCGGCATGAATGTAGGCCTGATCGGCTCCGGTCCACTCGAAGTCGTCATTGAGCAGGATGGATCCGCGCTCATCCACCGCGCCGATCGCATACTCGGGATTCCCGGGCGCGCCGAGCTTGCGCACGAGGACCATGTCGAGCTCGCCCTCCAGCGCGTCGGCAATGATCCGCGCCAGTGGAATGCCGCCGCGCGGAATGCCGAGCACGACCGGCCGTGACCCGCGATGCGGCGCGAGCGCATCGGCCAGCGCATGCGCAGCCTGAGTGCGATCCTGGAAAGGCAGTCCGGTCATGACGCTCGTCTCCCGATCCGATGGCGCCACCGTGCCTTGCCGGCCGACGCGCGTGTTGACCTGGGTCAACATCGGCGCCGTCGGGCGCGCGATGCTTGCCGCAGCCTCGTCAGGAGGAGCCGTTTCGCATGAACATTCGCACCGCCGTGTCTGCTCCGCTTGAGGTCCTTCGCGCCGCTGCTCAGCAGCTCGCCGAAGAAGCCGGCGACTACGATGCACTGCTGCGGATGGCCGAGGGCCGCGACTACGTGCTGCTCGGCGAGGCCACACATGGCACCCACGAGTTCTACGCCATGCGCGCGGCCATCACCCGGCGTCTCGTGGAGGAGGCCGGCTTCGATGCGGTGGTCGTGGAAGGCGACTGGCCCGACGTGCTGCGCCTGCACCGCTACGCCGGTGGGCGCGGCGACGATACGCTGGACCAGGCGTTTGCCGACTTCCGGCGCTTCCCGGCCTGGATGTGGCGCAACCGGGAGGTGCGCGAGTTCGTCCGCTGGCTGCGCGAGCGCAATGCGGCGCGGCCCGACTCGTCCCGCGTCGGCATCTATGGCATGGACCTGTACAGCCTCTATCGCTCCGCGGACGCGGTTGTGGCCTACCTGGATACCGTCGATCCCGAACAGGCGGCACGGGCACGGCGCCTGTATGCGTGCATGGACCACGTGCGCGATCCGCAGGAATACGGTGCGGAAGCGGCCGCGGGACTTCGCCCTTCCTGCCGGGAGGCCGCCGCGACGCTGCTGGTGGAACTCGCCCGCCAACCCCGGCCCGCCGCCGACGCTCCGGACGCGGCGGACGAACGATTCCACGCCGAACGCAACGCACGCCTCGTCCTCGACGCCGAGCGCTACTACCGCTCCCTGTTCGGCGGCCGCGTGCTGACCTGGAATCTGCGCGACAGCCACATGACGGACACCGTGCTCGCGCTGCGCCGGCACCTGCGTGCCGGCGGCCGCGCCGGCCGGATCGTGGTATGGGCGCACAACTCGCACCTGGGCGACGCCCGCGCCACGCAGATGGCGCAGCGCGGCGAATGGAATGTCGGTCAATTGCTGCGCGAGCAGGCAGGAGCGACCCGGACGCTGTGCATAGGCTTCACCACCTATACCGGCCATGTGACTGCCGCCCGGGACTGGGATGCGCCCGCCGAACGCCGCTGGGTCCGTCCGGCGCATCCGGAAAGCCACGAGCATGTGCTGTACCGCACCGGCAAGGATCGCTTCTTCCTGCCTCTGCGCGGCGCCGCCGCGCAGGCGCTGAGCGAGCCCCGCCTGGAGCGCGCCATCGGCGTGGTATACCGGCCCGAGACCGAACTGGGCAGCCACTATTTCACCGCTTCGCTCGCCGCGCAGTTCGACGCGATCTTCCATGTCGACGAGACCTCGGCCGTCGAGCCGCTGGAGGTGACCGACCTCTGGAAGAAACACGAACTGCCCGAGACGTATCCGTTCGGCCTGTGAGCGGTTCCCCGGCGGCATCGCGCGTCGGGCGACACGCTGCACGATCGGTTGAGCTGGATCAACACCGCCGCTGCCGCAGCGACTTCTACTTGGACGCGGCCGGCAGGACCGGGCTGCCGGCGGCGCGGCACGCGCGGGAATCGTCGCCGCCCCTCAAGCAGCCGTCGCAGCGCTGGATCCACGGAGGTTCTCATGCCGCTCGAATCAGCGAGGTCCACCGAAGCGCTCCGTACGGCGGGACTGGACAAGAGCGGCGGACCGGACGTCCCGCCCGGCGGCGAGGCCGGGCACCGCGATCATCGCCTGCAGGCCGAGGAGCGCAAGCTCAGGCCATCAGCCGCGCGCGCGCAGTCGTCATCCCCTGCTTCGGCCATGACCCGACGCCAGCATCCACCGCCGGCTTGCGACGTGCCGAGCCTGCGCTATCCCGCCGTGCTGCTCGCGTTGTTCGGCCTGTACTGGCTGGCGCTGGCCTTCAGACCGTCCTTCCGGCAGGACTGGCTGCTGGAAAACGTGCTCGTATTCGCGCTGCTGCCGCTGCTCGCGTTTACCGCACGCCGCTTCCGATTTTCCGACGCGTCCTACACTCTCGTATTCGTCTTCCTGTGCCTGCACGAGGTCGGCGCGCACTACACCTACGCGGAAGTGCCCTACGACGACGCGTGGCGTGCGCTGACCGGGCAGTCCCTGGACGCCTGGTTCGGCTTTCGGCGCAATCATTACGACCGCCTGATCCACTTTCTTTCCGGAGCGCTGCTGGTGCCTGTGGCAGGCGAACTGCTGCGCAGGCAGGTGGGCGCACGCGGCGTCTGGGCGGCCGCGCTGCCGGTCCTGTTCATCCTTGCCCAGTCGGCGCTGTTCGAGCTGATCGAATGGGCCGCCGCCGTCGTCTTCGGCGGCGAGCTCGGCCAGGCTTATCTCGGCACGCAGGGCGACGAATGGGACGCGCAGCGCGACATGGCGCTGGCCCTGTTCGGCGCGCTGCTCGTTCAGGGCTGGCACAGTGTCCGCATCGCCATCCGCGGCACGGCCGTTCCGCATTGACACCGGCGGGATGCGGCCGCGGCGCCAGCGGCCGGCTGGTACAGCGACTCGTCGAGGTGGCGCGAGAACGCTGCCTGCGGCACTGGTTCGCTGCCGATGGCGTAGACGCGATGCCGCGCCGGTTTGCGGAACGCCATGGCTCGCGCTGCTGCGCGGGCCTGGCCGATCCGGCCGCGGCGGCCGTCGAGCGCGACGTCGCCCACCGCCGGCCGCGCGGATGCGAACCGCGCCGCGCGGCGGCGCAGCAGCCGGCACGTCATGGGGAAACGACTGCCGGCCGAGGCTCCGGATCCCGGTTGCCGGCGCGGACGGGTCCGACCCGCACGCCGGCTGAATTGCCACGTCGGCACGAACCTTCTGCGCGACCTGCGTCGACGGCTGTCGCGGTGCGGGTGGTCACCGCGACCCGTCCGCCATCCTGGCGGACGCCTCCGGCGCAGGTCGCCGCAGAAAGGCGCTCGCGCTCAGACGATGCGAAGCCGGTCGACCACGCTGCGGACGCCGCTGACGGACCAGGCGGCCGCTTCGACCGCGATGCGCTCGTCCCAGTCGTCCACGTCGCCGGTCAGGGTGACCGTCCCGCTGTCGACGGCGATGCCTATCCGCTCCGCTTCGACTTTCGCGTGCCGCTCCAGCGCCGAGGCAATGCGCTGCTTGACGTCGGAAGGCTGTACCGACGACGTGAGCTCGATGCGGTTGATGACGCCGACGACGCCGGAAAGCTCGCGCACCGCCCGCTCGGCGGCCTGGCGCTGGTGGTTCCAGCTCACGTCGCCGGTCAGCGTGACCCAGCCCTCGGCAACGCGGACCTTCACGGCATCCGACGGCACCTCGGTATTCCAGGCCAGGATGCTGACCGCGCGCTGGGCGATCTCGTCGTCTGCGCGGCGCTTGTGGCCGGGAAGGCGGACCTCGATCTCCTCGGCAATGCCCTTGACGCCCTTGACGCGCCACACTGCGCGCTCGGCGGCCATCTTCTGCGGATAAGACTCGACATGGCCGCTCAGCGTGACGATTCCGCGCTCGGCGGTGACGCCGATCGTTTCGGCGTTGAGGCTGGGTTCGAACGCCAGTTCGTCGATGACGTCCCGACGCAGTTTCTTGTCGTCCATTGCAGTTCTCCGTAGCTGGATGAAAAATGCGGCCGCACCACCCGGCTGCGGGGAAACGGCCGCCCCTCGTCAACTCACGGCGATCCGGCGCGCGTCGCCGTTGTGCTTCTTCGGCAAGCTCAGCGTCAGCACGCCGTTGTCATAGCTCGCCGAGGTTTTCGCCGCGTCCAGGTCATCGGGCAGCGTGAATGCCCGGAACGCCTTCCCGTAGTAGCGCTCGATGCAGAGCTCGCGCTCGCCGTCCTTCTTCTCCTCGCGCCTGAACTCGGCGCTGATCGCCACGCGATTGCCGTCCACCGACACGTCGATGTCGTTCTTGTCGACGCCGGGAATCTGCGCCTTCACGCAGTAGGACTCGGCGTTCTCGGTCACGTCCAGGGGGATCTCGGAGGCCGCGTCGACATCACGCAGCATCGGCGCGAGGCCGGAGTCGCGGAACAGATTTTCGAAGCTGGCGGCCGGATCCAGGCGCAGCAGGCGCTTGAACGGGTTCCATTGGGTCAATGCGGTCATGGAGGGTCTCCGCTGGGTTGCTCGATCGCCGCCACAGACCGACGGCTTCCGCCGCCCGGCCCACGCGCGTCGCGTTGCGACAGGACGACACCGGACAAGCCTACGCGCGACGTCAGGCCCGCCATTGACCTGGATCAATACTGCGGCCGATATGGTTTCCCGAACGGCTGTCGCGTGCGCCGCACTTGATCGGCGTCAACAACCGCCGGCGCCGGGCCGGCAACGTAGGCGGCGATGCCGCTTCCTTCTTCCACGGTTTTCCCCCCGGTCCGCGCGACCCCGATGTCGACCGCCGCGGCGCGGTCGACGCCCGGACGCGCGCGGCGGCGAATCGTCGCGTTCCTGGCGGCGCTGGCCTGCCTGCTCGCCGCGCTGCGCTGCATCGCCGCCGATCCGGCAGCGCCCGTCGTGCTCAAGCCCGGGCAATACCGCTGGTTTCCGGAAGCCTCGCCGACCGGCCCTGTCGTCGCCGTCGTGAGCCTCGACGAGCAGCGCCTCTACGTCTATCGCAACGGCGTGGCCATCGGAGTCAGCACGATCAGCTCCGGGCGCCGCGGTCACGAGACGCCGGAAGGGACTTTCACGATCCTGCAGAAGGCAAAGTTCCACAAATCCGACCTGTACGACGACGCGCCGATGCCGTTCATGCAGCGCCTGACCTGGGACGGCGTGGCGATGCATGCCGGCACGCTGCCCGGCTATCCGGCCTCGCACGGCTGTATCCGCCTGCCGGCAGCGTTTGCAAGCAAGCTGTTCGACGTCACGCGCCGTGGCGAGACCATCATCGTCGCGAGCGCAAAGACTTCTGCCCTGTCGATCGCGCGTCCGGCCTTCCTCGCTCCGGTCGCGCCCTCCGGCTCGCCGATGGCCGCCGGCGTACGCACCGACGCCTGGTGGCGGGAAGAGCCGCCGCACGCACCGGACCCGCTCAGCATTCTCGTGGCCCTGCGCGACCGGCGCGTCTATGTGCTGCGCGGCGGCGAACTCATCGCCGAATCGCCGCTGGAAATCGCCGACGGCTTTTCCCCGAACGGATCGCTCGTGCTGATCGCCGGTGCGCAGTTCGACGACGAGCCCAGCCGACTCGATCCATTGTGGCCGCGCCGTCGCTGGTCGGCCTACGCCTTCGACTACGTGAATGCGACGCTGTCCCTCGACGAACTGGCCGAGCACCTGCGCGTCCCCCCCGACTTCGCGCGCCGCCTGTACGCGGAGATCGACGCGGGAACGACGGTACTCGTCACGAACCTGCCGGGTATCCGCGCCGGCGTCCCGCCGGCTCCGTCAAAGCAGACTCAGCAGTAGCCGGTTCGATCCGGCGCCGGGAATCCGCTAGTCTGCCCTGCCCTGCAATGTGAACCCGCTGCCGATGGCATCGTTCATTTCCCTGGCCGCCCGCGCGGCGCTCGTTCTGTTCGCTGCGCCGCCCGCGCTGGCGGCCGCGGAAGCCGCCGGCGATCTCGCGAACCGGCTCGCCCTGGCAGCGCCGAATGCCGACCGCGGCGTCCTGCAGCTGGCGGCCAATGCCGTGGCCTGCGTGCGCGCCAGGGACCCGGCCAGCGCACCGCGGACACTCAGCGTCATCGACTACTCCAGACCGTCCACGCAGCGCCGTCTGTGGGTCTTCGACCTGTCTCCGGCAACCCTGCTGTTCGAGGAATGGGTGGCGCACGGACGCAACAGCGGCGGCAACCTCGCGGAACGGTTCTCCAACGAGGCCGGCAGCCTGATGTCCAGCGTCGGCGTGTTCCTCACCGCAGGTACCTATACGGGTCACAACGGCTATTCGCTGCGCCTGCGCGGACTCGATGCAGGCTTCAATGACAAGGCGATCGAGCGGGCCATCGTCATGCATGGCGCCGACTACGTCAGCGAAGGCGTCATCAGGGGCCAGGGCCGGCTCGGCCGGAGCCTGGGCTGTCCGGCCGTGCGCCGGGAAGTGGCGGCGCCGCTGATCGACACCATCCGCGACGGCTCGCTCGTGTTCGCCTACTTTCCGCTCGCCGAGTGGCTGCACGGCTCGTCCTACCTCGGCGGATGCACGGCCGCCGGCTCGGGAGCCGCCACCGCGCCGCCCTGAAACGGCCACTGCAGTGCCGGCCGCCGGCGCGAGAGCGCCGGACTTGAGTGAAATCAATACGCCAACGATGCGCCGGTGTCCTACTGGACACGTGAGGGCCGCAAAGGCGAAGTGCATGTACAGGCATCTGCTGCTCCCGATGGATGACTCCGCATCGTCGGAGGCTTGCGCGCGCTGTGGCGTGCAGCTCGCGCGGCAACTCAACGCGCGGATCACGGCGCTGCATGTCCAGGCCCCCGCGCGACCGCGCGCCGACGGCAGCGTGCCGCCCGGCGGCGCGGACTCCCACGGCATGCTCGACTACGCGCGCCGCGTCGCGCAGGCTGCGGGCGTGGACTGCGACATCGTCTGCGAACGCGGCGAGCATCCCTATCAGGTCATCGTCGACAGCGCGCGCCGACTGGGCTGCGACCTCATCGTCATGGCCTCGCACCGCCGCGGCACGCTCGAAGCGCTGCTGTTCGGCAGCCAGACGCAGCAGGTCCTCGCACGTTGCGGCCTGCCGGTGCTGGTCGTCAGCTGAACCGCGGCACCCGTGGCGACCGGCGACCGGAGCGGCCGCCAGCCCGACCTTCGAGGAGACACACTCATGTCTGCCATTCTCGCCCTCGGCGACACCTGCCGGAACTGGGAAGCGGAATTCGGTCCCGCGGCGCGATTCGCCGTGCGCAGCGACGCTACGCTGACGGGTACCTTCGTCCTGCCCGCACCGCGCGTTTCCGGCGGATGGCCCGGTGCCGCCGAAGAATTCGGGCTGCTGCTGCAGAACCTGCGGGAAGCCGAACGGCGTGCGACCGAGGCGGCGGGTTCGTTCGAGGCGTGGGCGCGCGGCCTCGGTGTCCGCGGTCCGCGCTGGCAGGTGGCCGAAGGCGACTTGCCGGACGTATTGCGTCAGCTCGGCAACTGGCATGACCTGCTCGTCGTGCGCAATGCGCAGAACGAAGCGGACGTCGCACGACTCGGCGCGGTGGCGCTGCGCTGCGGCCTGCCGACGCTGGTCGTGCCGGCGCAGCTGGCCGAGGTCGCGCCGTTGAACTGCATCGCCGTGGCCTGGAACGGCTCGGCCGAAGCCGCCCGCGCGATCCATGCCGCGCAGCCGCTGCTGCGCCGGGCCAGACGTATCGTCGTACTGAGCGGCGAACTGCCCGAATCCGGCGCCGCACCCGACTGGCTGCCGCCGTTCGATCTCGCGGCCTATCTGCGCCAGCATGAACTTCCGGTCGAGCACGAATCGCTGCCGGGCAGCGGCGAGCGCGCCGGCCCCGCGCTGCTCGCCGCCGCCGCCGCGGCCGAGGCGGATCTGCTCGTGATGGGCGCCTACGGCCGCAGCCGCTTCAGCGAATGGGTGTTCGGCGGCGCCACGCGGCACGTGCTCGCCCATGCGGCCATTCCCGTGCTCCTGCGGCACTGACCGATGCCGGCCGACCTGTCGCCGGCGCCGGAGGCGCCGCTCGCCGGGCACGGCGCCCCGGAGGGGCTGAGTTCGGAACAGGCGCACGCGCGCCTGCAACGCGACGGACCGAACGCGCTGCCGCAGGACCGCAGCATCGGCGTGCCGGCGCTGATCCTCGGCGTGCTGCGCGAACCCATGCTGTTGCTGCTGGCCGGTGCGGCCGCGCTGTATGCCTTGCTCGGCGATACCTCCGAGGCCGTGCTCATGAGCGCATCCGTCGCTCTGGTCATCGGCACGACCGTGTTCCAGCGCGGCCGCGCGGAGCGCGCACTGCGCCGGCTGCGGGATCTGGCGAGTCCGACGGCGCTGGTCTGGCGCGACGGCGCGCTCACGCGCCTGGATGCGCGCGAACTCGTCGTCGGCGACCTCCTCGTCGTGGAGGAAGGCGACCGCGTTCCGGCCGATGCCGGCATCGTCGGCGCGCACGCGCTGTCGGTCGACGAATCGCTGCTGACCGGCGAGTCGATGCCGGTCACCAAGGGACCGGCCGGCACCGGCGCGGACGCCGCCGCGCAGATGCTCTACAGCGGCACCCTGGTCGTCGCCGGCCGCGCCACGGCCCGCGTCCGCGCCGTCGGCGCGCGCACCCGGATCGGGACGATAGGCGCGTCGCTGAGCGCGATACCGGTCGAGCGGACGCGGACGCAACGCCAGCTCGACCGGCTCGTCGGCGTGTTCGCCGTGCTGGGCCTGGCCGCCTGCGTTCTCGTCGTCGCCCTGTTCTGGGCCACGCGCGGCAACTTCGTCGACGCGGTCCTGGCCGGCATCACACTGGCCATCGCGAACATCCCCGAGGAGTTTCCGGTCGTCCTGACGATCTTTCTCGCGCTGGGCGCCTGGCGCCTGACGCGGCTGCAGGTGCTCGTGCGCCGGCCGCCCGTGATCGAGACGCTGGGCGCCGTGTCGGTACTCTGCGTCGACAAGACCGGGACGCTGACCGAAAACCGCATGTCGGTGCAGGCGCTCGCGGCCGATGGCGAGCAGTGGACGGCGGCCGGCCCCGCACCGCCCCCCGCGGCCTTCGATCATCTGCTGCGGCTGGCCGCCCTGGCCGGCGAACCCGTGCCGACCGACCCGATGGAAAAGGCCGTCATCGAGGCCGCCGGCGGTTCGCACCGGCCCGGCGACGGCGCGATCGTGCAGCGCTATGCGCTGACGCCGCAGCTGCCGGCGAAGACCCATGTCTGGCGCCCGCAGGGCGCCGCGCGGCTGACAGTGGCCTGCAAGGGCGCGCCGGAGGCCGTGGCCGCCCTGTGCCGCCTCGGCGCGGACGCGCACGCACGGCTGCTGGCCGAGGCCGCCAGGATGGCCGCCGGCGGCCTGCGCGTGCTGGCCGTCGCCGGGACGGAAGTCGCCGACGACGGCCAGGCGATGCCCGCATCGCCGGACGGCTTCGATTTCGCGCTCGCCGGACTCGTCGCCTTCGCCGACCCGCTGCGCGCCGAAGTGCCGCAGGCCGTCGCCGAGGCCCGCGCCGCGGGTGTGCGCCTGGTCATGATCACGGGCGATCATCCGGCGACGGCGCTGGCCATTGCCGCGGCCGCCGGCATCGACGCGCGCCAGGCGACGACCGGCGACACGCTCGCGGCGCTGGACGAACGCGGCTTCGCCGAAGCCTCCGCCGGCTGCAACGTGTTCGCCCGCGTCACTCCGGAGCAGAAGCTGCGCCTGGTGCGCGCGCTGCGCGCGGCCGGCGGCGTCGTGGCGATGACCGGCGACGGCGTCAACGACGCCCCGGCACTCAAGGCCGCCGACGTCGGCATCGCCATGGGCGGCCGCGGCACCGACGTCGCGCGCGAGGCGGCGCAGATCGTGCTGCTCGACGACGGCTTCGCCTCGATCATCGCGGGCATACGCAACGGACGCATCATCTTCGCCAACATCCGCCGCGCGCTGCGCTACATCCTCGCCGTGCATGTGCCGGTCGCCGGCATGGCGCTGGCGCCGCTGCTGCTCGGCGGGCCGCTCGTGCTGTCGCCGGTGCTCGTGGTCTTTCTCGAACTCATCATCGACCCGGCCTGCACGCTGGTCTTCGAACGGCAACCCATGCGCCGCGACGTGATGCGCCTGGCGCCGCGGCCGGCCGCGCAGCCGATCTTCAGCGGCGCCGAGATCGCGCGCGCCCTCGTCGACGGCCTCGCCGGCCTCGCCGGAGCCGCCACGGCCTATCTGCTCGCCTGGCGCGCGGGCCTGGCCGAGACGGAAATCCGCGCGCTGGCGTTCACGGCCATCGTCGGCGGCAACCTGGCACTGCTCGCGCTGAACCGCGACGAGCGCGGCTTCGGCGGCGCGCTGCTCGCGGACAATCCCGCGTTCTGGATCATCGTCGCCGCGACCTCGGCACTGCTCGCGACCGCTCTCTACCTGCCGGCCGTCGCCGCGGTCTTCCGTTTTTCGGCGCCGGCCGGCTGGATGGCCGCGGCGGCCTTCGTGCTGCCCAGCGCGGCGATCTGCGCGACGCGCCAGGTCCTGCGCGGATTTCGCCGCGACGCGGCGAGCGGCTGAGTTGCCGCATCGGCACGGTTCGGCGAGCGGGGAACCCGCGTCTTCGGTGAGCCCCGGCCGTCATCGTCGTCGCCGTGACTCCGATGAGCGCATGCCGTGTGACGACAGGCAGGCCCCGAACCGCCTTGCCGCGAGGATAGCCGCACACGCCGACGCCCGCGGCGTCCGATGGCGGAGGCCGCGGGCGCCCGCAGGGCGCGGCATTCAGAGCGTCAGGCGATAGATCACCTGCATCGCATCGTCCGGGTCCGGCCGGCATGCGAAACCGAGCCCGGCGGCGAGATCGCGCATCGCGCCGTTCTCGGCCAGGTCGATCGACACCATCTCGCGGATGCCGCGTTCGCGCGCGATCGCGATCAGATGCTTCATCAGCACGGTCGCCAGGCCCCGGTGCTGCCACTCGTCGGACACCGTGACTGCGCACTCGCAGCTGCCATCGGCGGCGATGCCGTAGCGCGCAACGCCGATCTCCTGCTTGGCGCCGTCGCGATGCACCAGCGCGACGAGCGCCATGTCGTGCTCGTAGTCGATGTCGGTGAAACGCCGGATCATCTCCGGGCTGGGTTCGCCGATCTGGCCGAGGAAGCGCATACGCCGCGACTGCGGCGACAGGCGCCGGATGAAATTGCGCTCCAGCTCGGCATCGGCCTTGCCGATCGGGCGGATCAGCACGTGGGTACCATCGCTCAGCAACTCGACCCAGTGCAGCGTGTCCGGCGACAGCGGACGCGTTGCCAGCGCTTGCGCGGACGGCGCTTCGGACAGCGGCGGTTTCGTAGTCATGACGATTCTCCGAGGAAGGCGAGGCGATCGTGCGCCCGCATCGCCTCGGGCGGATTGATCTGTATCAACCGGCCCGCAGCGGCCATTGACCTGCCTCAAGCCCGTGCCGCCGAGCAGCCGCGATACTGCCGGACGCCACCTTGCCGGGAGACTTGCCGTGAACGCCACCATCGCCGATCTTGTCCGGCGCCTGCGCACCCTGGAGGACGAGCTGGAAGTGCAGCTCGCCCTGGCCCGCGCGGATCTGCAGGTCCGCGTCGAGGACGGCCGGATCGCCTTCGAGCAGGCGGTCCAGCGGCGTCATCGGGCGATGAAGTCCCGGCTGCTGCGCTATGTGTTCGGCGCGCGCGCGCTGATCGCCCTGACCGCGCCGCTGATCTATGCGCTGATCGTCCCCTTCGCGCTGCTCGACCTGTTCGTCACGATCTACCAGGCCGTCTGCTTTCCGGTCTACGGCATCGCCAAGGTGCGCCGGCGCGATTACCTGGTCTTCGACCGGCGCTATCTGGGCTATCTGAACCTGCTGGAAAAACTCAACTGCGCCTACTGCTCGTACGCCAACGGCGTCATCGCCTACGTGCGCGAGATCGGCGCCCGCACCGAGCAGTACTGGTGTCCGATCAAGCATGCGCGCCGACTCGCCGCCGCCCACCCCCGCTATGCGAACTTCGTCGACTACGGCGACGCCGACGCCTGGCGCAACGAGACCGAAGCGCTGCGGCGCCAGCTGCGCGAGCCGCCCAGCCCCTGAGGATCGGCCGACACGCATTCAGTTGATGCCGATCAAACGGCGCTGCTGCGATCGGCGCTAGCGTGAATGCCGCGAAAACCGCTGCCTCTCTCCGGACCGCCATGGGCGCCACGCCTGCCATAGAACTGGAACGCCTGCTGGGTACTTCCGCCGGCCGCCGCTGGCGCCGCTTGCCGTACGTCCTGCTCGCCGTCGCACTCGCGGCGGCCGCGGCCTACGGGCTCTGGTCCGGCCTGCGCCGGCCGTCGGCCGCCCCCGTCTATCAGACTGCCGCCGCCGCGCGCGGCGACATCACGGTCCAGGTGTCCGCCACGGGAAACCTGAAGCCGACCACCCAGGTGGATGTCGGCAGCGAGCTGTCGGGCATCATCGAGAGCGTCGCCGTCGACGCCAATGCCCAGGTGCGCGCCGGCCAGGTACTGGCGCAGCTGGACACGGCCAGGCTGCGTGACCAGGCGGACAAATCACGCAGCGCGGTGACGTCGGCCCAGGCGCAGACCCGCCTCGCCGAAGCGACCGCGCACGAGGCGGAACTGACCTTGCAGCGCCTGCGCGGCATCGCACGCCTGAGCGCCGGCAAGCTGCCCGCGCAAGCGGAGCTGGACGCCGCCGAAGCCGCGCTCGCGCGCGCCCGGGCCGCGGTCGCCGGCGCCGCCGCCGACACGCTGCAGGCACGCGCCGCGCTGCATGCGGACGAGACCAACCTGGCCAAGGCCTCGATACGCTCGCCGATCGACGGCGTCGTCCTGGCGCGCAAGATCGAGCCGGGCCAGACCGTCGCCGCCTCACTGCAGGCGCCGGTACTGTTCACGATCGCGCAGACCCTGTCGCAAATGGAGCTCGACGTCGATGTGGACGAAGCCGACGTCGGCGGCGTGCGCGACGGCATGGAGGCCACGTTCTCGGTCGATGCGTATCCGGCGCGGACCTACCGCGCGCGCGTGCGCCGCGTCGACCTGGGTTCGCAGGTCAAGGACGGCGTGGTGTCGTACGTCGCCGTGCTCGATGTGGACAACGCCGATCTGTCGCTGCGGCCCGGCATGACCGCTACGGCGGAGATCGTCACGGCCACCGTCCGCGATGCCGTGCTCGTGCCCAGTGCGGCCCTGCGCTTCCAGCCCGAGGCACAGTCCCAGGCGCAGGGTTCGGGCAGCCTCGTCGAGCGTCTCCTGCCGCGCATGCCGCGAACGGCCGCGACGAAATCGTCGCGCGGCGCGCACCAGGTCTGGATCCTTCGCGACGGCCTGCCGCAGGCGGTCGACGTCGTGGTCGGTGCCAGCGACGGGCAGCAGACCGAAATCGTCTCGGGCCTGGCCGCGGGAACGCGCGTGATCACCGAAACGGCCGCGTCGCCGTGAGCGTGCCGGCCGCACCGGACGTTCCGCTGCTGCGCCTGCGCGGAGTGACCAAGTCCTACGGTACGGGCGACGCCCTGCTGCAGGCGCTGCGCGGCGTCGACCTCGAAGTGCGCGAGGGCGAATTCGTCGCGATCATGGGCCCGAGCGGCTCGGGCAAATCGACGGCGATGAACATCCTCGGCTGCCTCGACGTGCCGACGACGGGCAGCTACGAATTCCGCGGCATCGCCGTCGAGAAGCTCTCGCGCAACCAGCGCGCCTTGCTGCGCCGCCACTGCCTGGGCTTCGTGTTTCAGGGCTACAACCTGCTGGCCCGCACGTCGGCACTGGAGAACGTGGAATTGCCGCTGCTCTATCGCGGCGAGACGACGGCCGCGCGCCACGCGCAGGCGCGGGCCGCGCTGGAAGCCGTCGGGCTCGGCGACCGCGTGCGGCATACGCCGGCCGAACTGTCCGGCGGCCAGCAGCAGCGCGTAGCCATTGCACGTGCCATGGTCACGCAACCCGATGTGCTGCTGGCCGACGAACCCACCGGCAATCTCGACACGCAGCGCAGCGGCGAGATCATGCAGATCATCGCGGCGCTGAATCGCGATCGCGGCATCACCGTGCTGATGGTCACGCATGAACCCGACATGGCGGCCTACGCGCACCGCGTGATCCGTTTCGTCGACGGGCGCGTCGACAGCGACGAGCGCCGGCCGTGATCTGGAACGCGCTGCTGCTTTCGCTGAAGGAGATCCGGCGCAATCTTCTGCGCTCTTTTCTCACCATTCTCGGCGTCGTCATCGGTGTCGGCGCGGTCATCACCATGGTCACTCTCGGCAACGGCGCGACGCGCGCGATCGCCGACCAGATCGAAAGTCTCGGCAGCAACATGCTGATCCTGCGCCCCGGCCAGCGGTTCGGCGCCGGCCGCGACTCCGCCGCCGCAGCGCCGCTCAAGCTCGCCGACGCCCGCGCCGTCGCCGAGCAGATCACCGCGCTCGACGCCGTGGTGCCCTCGGTGACGCACGCGGCGGTCGTGGTCCGCTTCGCTGCCAACTGGTCGACGACCGTGGTCGGCGCCACGCCGGCGTATCTACGCGCCAGAAAATGGCCGCTGACGCAGGGCCGTCTCTACAGCGACGCGGAGGATCGCGCCGGCAAGGCGCTCTGCGTCGTCGGCGAAACGGTGCGGCGCGAGCTGTTCGGCCGCGAAAATCCCATCGGCGGGGCGATCCGCATCCGCGGCTTCTCCTGCGAGGTCATCGGCCTGCTCGCAGCCAAGGGGCAGGCCGCCATGGGCATGGACCAGGACGACGTCGTCCTGATGCCGCTGCATACGGTGCAGCGCCGGCTGATCGGCAACCAGGACGTCGCGGCCATCCTGCTCGCGGTGTCGCCGGGCGCCTCGATCGACCACGCCAAGGCGGCCGTCGAACGGCTGATGCGCGAACGGCGGCGCATCGGCGAGGGCGAGAACGACGACTTCAACGTACTCGACACGCGCCAGATCGCCGACGCGCTGTCGAGCACCACGCGCGTCATGACCATGCTGCTCAGCGCGGTCGCGGCGGTCAGTCTGCTCGTCGGCGGCATCGGCATCATGAACATCATGCTGGTCTCGGTGACCGAACGGACGCGCGAAATCGGCATCCGTCTGGCCATCGGCGCCCTGGAGCACGAGGTGCTGCTGCAGTTCCTCATCGAGGCCGTGGTGCTTTCCGCGCTCGGCGGACTGACCGGCATCGCACTCGCGGCGATCGGCTCAGCCTGGGCCGCCACGGCGATGCACATTCCGTTTCTGTTCGATCTGCAGATCAACCTGCTCGCCTTCGCGTTCTCGGCCGCGATCGGCGTGCTGTTCGGCTATTTTCCGGCGCGGCGCGCGGCGCGCCTGGACCCGATCGAGGCGCTGCGCCACGAGTGAGCCCGGCGTCGCGGACGAGGTCGGCCGCACGGTTATCCCTGTCCGCAGCGGGGCACCGGCCGCGTGCGTGGCACTGCCGGCGCGCCGCTACGGCTCAGCGGCCCTGCGCGCCGAGCTGGGCGAGCCGCCGCAACGCGCGCGCGCGCACAGCCGGCACGCCGACCAGGCCGATGCGCGTCTCGCGCACCGGCGCGAAACCGCAGAAACCCAGAATGCTGCGGCGCAGTGCGCGCGTGCCGTGGCCGCCGTACCACCAGCGATAGACCGGTGCCGGCATACCCATGGTCACGATCACGCGGGCGCTGCGCCCGCGCAGCAGCGCCTCGGGAAAGCGGCGCGGCTCGGCGCGGTGGGAAAAGCCCGGCCGCAGCACCTGTTCGAAGAACGCCTTGAGTCGCGCCGGCATCATGCCGAGCCAGAGCGGATGCACGATCAGCAGATGGTCGGCCCAGCGGATCTGCTCCTGCACCTGCTGCAGCGGTTCCGGCACCGGCGCCGAATTGAACGCTTCCTCGTTCGGCAGCCAGTCCAACGGCAGGCGCGCGACCTCGATGCGGCGCAGTTCGCGGCCCGCGGTTTGCGCCGCCGTGGCGTAGGCATCGGCCAGGGCGTGACAGAAATGCCCGCCGGCGGGATCGGGATGGCCCTGGACAATAAGGATTCGGCTGCCCATGCGACGACCTGCTGCGCGCGCCGCGGCTGCGGCTTTCGCCGACGATCATCAGCCGCAGCGCGGATTCGCGTGTTGATGCCGATCAACCGCCCGAACGCGCGACGCCGGCCCGCAGGCGCCGGCCGCGTCGCGTCGCGGCCCGCTTCAGCGCACGACGAGCACCGGGATCGCCGAGTGCGTCAGCACCTTCTGCGTGACGCTACCGAGCATCAGCGCAGCCATGCCGCGGCGACCGTGCGAAGCCATGACGACGAGATCGCAGCCCTGCTCCTCGGCGGCCGCGATGATCGCCGCATAGGGGTCATCGGAATAGACGAACACCGTCGTCGCGCGCGCGCCAGCCGACTCGACCTCGCTGCGCCAGTCGGCCAGCAAGGTCGCCGCGCGCTTTTCCGCATAGGCGGTATAGGACTGTTGCGATTCCTCGATCTGGCCTGGGCGGTAATCCAGCACGTGGAACGGCGGGATGGTATGAAAGCCGACCAGCTCGGCCCGCAGCGGCTCGGCCAGCTCTGCGGCGAGCCGCGCGGCGCGCCGGGAACCTTCGGAGCCATCGGTGGGAACCAGGATACGTTTGAACATGGCTATTTCTCCGCCGGGAGGAAAGCAGAAAGCAGTACGCCGCGGGCCGGGAGACCGTCACCGCCGGCAGCGCCACTAGGCCAGACGTCGCCGCCGGCGACATTGATTCAGGTCAATGGGGACCCTGTCCGCGTCACGGCGCCGCAGGCCGGCACTCCGCCGGACGACGGCGTAGCATGCTTTGTGGCCGCTCCGGTCCGGAGCACGGAGAGTTCGTCATGCGAGCCTATGTCTTCGATGGCCCAGGACGGCCGCTGCAAGCCCGGGAGCTGCCGCTGCCGCAGCCCGGTCCTGGCCAGATCCGCCTTCGCGTGGCGGCTTGCGGCGTCTGCCGCACCGATCTGCATCTCATCGACGGCGAGCTGCCGAATCCGCAGCCCCACGTGGTGCCCGGGCACGAGATCGTCGGCTACGTCGATGCGGTCGGCCCCGGCGTCGAATGCTTCGCACCGCCGCAGCGCGTCGGCGTGCCGTGGCTGCACAGCACCTGTGGAAGCTGCCTCTACTGCCGGCGCGGACAGGAGAACCTCTGCCCCGGCGCCCGCTTCACCGGCTATACCGCCGATGGCGGCTTCGCCGACTACGCAATCGCCGATGCGCGGTACTGTTTCGCGCTGCCGCCGGAGTATGGCGACGCGGCGGCGGCGCCGCTGCTGTGCGCCGGACTGATCGGCTTTCGCGCGCTGCGCATGGCCGGCGACGCGCAGCGCATCGGCCTCTACGGCCTGGGCGCGGCCGCGCATCTGCTGGCCCAGCTCTGCCTCCAGCAGGGACGCGAGGTCTACGCATTCGTTCGTCCCGGCGACGAGGCCGCCCTCGCCTTCGGCCGGCGCCTCGGTGTGACCTGGTGCGGCTATTCCACAGAAGCGCCGCCGGCGAGCCTCGATGCAGCGCTGATCTTTGCGCCGGTCGGCGAGCTGGTGCCGATGGCGCTGCGCGCGGTCGATCGCGGCGGCACGGTCGTCTGCGGCGGCATTCACATGAGCACGATTCCTGCGTTCGACTACGCCCTGTTGTGGGGCGAACGTCAGCTGCGCAGCGTCGCCAATCTCACGCGCGCCGACGGCGTGGAATACTTCCGCACGCTGCAGCGCTACCGCGTGACGCCGACAGTGACGAGCTATCCGCTGGAGCAGGCCGAGCGCGCGCTGCAGGATCTGCGCGAAGGCCGCCTGAACGGCGCTGCGGTATTGCTGACACAAGCCTCCGGCGCGCTCACTCCGCCTTGCTGAGCGCCGGCGCGGCGGCCGGTTCGCGCTGGGCGACGGTCCTGACCACCGCCGCCGCAACCGCGAGCAGCGCCGGACCGATGAAGATACCCGCGACGCCGAACGCGATGACGCCGCCGAACACGCCGATCAGGGTCAGCACGAACCGCAGGTGACTGGTGCGGGCGATCAGCAGCGGCTTGACCAGGTTGTCCACGGCGCTGATGCCGAGCAGGCCGTACAGGCCCATGAAGACCGCCCAGCCGACCTCGCCGCGCTGCACCAGCCAGATCGTCGCGCCGCCCCAGACCAGCGGCGGCCCAATCGGCAGCAGCGACAGCACGAACGTCGCCGCGCCGAGCAGCAGCGGATGCGGCACGCCGGCGATCGCGAAGCCGAGGATCGCGACGAGGGCCTGCGCCGTCGCCGTGCCGACCACGCCGACCAGTACGCCGACCAGCGCGCGGCGCGCGACGTCGAGCAGTTCCACCGCGAAACTCCCGCCGGCCCGTTCGACGAAGCGCACGAGCGCCCCGGCCAGCCATTCGCCGTCGCGGAACAGCGCGAACAGCAACAGCGCGCCAAGCACGAGCTGGCCGAGGCCGTTGCCGATGCGCTTGCCGACCGCGAGCAGCCAGCCGCGCGCCGGCGCGGCCCAGGACGCGACCCAGTCGGCGACGCCGCCGCCGGCCGCCGTTGACGTCCACAGCTCGCCGAGGTAGCTGCCGATCCACGGCAGGCGGCCCACCCAGTCCGGCGGGCCGCGACGGCCGGCTTCGGCAGCCGCGTCGAGCCAGGCCAGGCCGGCACGCAGGGCTTCGTCGAGCGAGACGATCAGCAGCACGACCGGCGCGATCACGAGCAGGCTGGCGAGCAGGCAGGTCACCAGACTCGCCAGGCCCGAACGGCCGCCCAGACGCGCCAGCACCCGGCTGTGCAACGGCCACAGCGAAACGGCGATCGCCAGTGCGAACAGAAGCGCCGGCACGAACGGGCTGACCACCCGCCAGCAGCCGTAGCCGACGGCGAGTATCAGGATGTAGCGGACGATGCGGTAAGCCTCGCCGGCCGGCGAAAGATTTTCCCTGTTCACCGATGGCCTCCTGCCGGGACCGGCATGCACCACGCCAGCGGGTCAGCTTACGCTGATCCGCCGCGCGCTGCCGTCGGCCTTCTTGGGCAGGGTCAGATTCAGCACACCGCCGTCGTACTGGGCGCTCGCCGCCGCCGCGTCGACGTCGCCGGGCAGACTGAAGGAGCGAAATACGCGGCCGTAGCTGCGCTCGGTATAGATTTCCTTTTCGCCTTCCTTGCGGCTGCTCTCGCGCTTGATCTCCGCGGCGATCGACACCCGGTTGCGATCGAGGGAAATCTCGATGTCCTGCTTGTTGACGCCCGGAAGGTCGGCCTTCACGTGGTAGCTCTTGTCGTCTTCGGACACGTCGATGCGCAAGTCGGGAGTCAGATCGGCCTCGCGCCAGGGGCGGGCCAACGTACGGAACAGCTCGTCGACATTGGCGAGAGGATCGAACTGGCCGGCGGATTTGAACGGATTCCAGCGAGACAGTGAGTTCATGGGGAGCCTCCAGAGCAGACATGCGTCGGATGACGCGTCCCCGCCGCGGCTGCGGCGGACCGATCCCATGCTGCACCCCGGCGCGTTAGAACGAGTTGATGCCGATCAATCCGCCGGTGCCGGCCGGGGGCCGTCAACTGCCGGGCGATGCGCGATCACCCCAGGACACGGCTGGGCACGCTGCCGCGAAACCCGCTGCGCGGCGGCCTGATCCGACCGGCGGCGCGAAGCGCCGGACCGGCGGCCGGAAACATCATGAATCGGCAATCCGGTGACAGATGGCGCCTGGCACGGTCATCGCGGGAAGGCCACTTGTGGCGACACGGGACTTCTTTACTAAGCTATACCGGTGAAAATAATATTGTTTGCCATCTTTGAGATGTTTAACTAATCTCATCCAAACTGTGCGGTACTCAATCAGCCCGCGGCTGCGTGCCGCGGAGCCGGCGGCGCGGCCCGTTGCGGAGCAACGGGCCGGTGTTGTCCGACGCCTTCGGGGGCAGGCACTCAGACCGTGGGGAGATGCCGAATGAGCTCACTCGATGCGGGGTACGCGATCGCTGCGGCCGTGACGACGGCGCTGGCCTGTCTCGTGCTGATGCCGCTGGCCTGGCGCTGCGGTCTGCTCGATATTCCGAGCGGTCGCCACGACCATGCCAGCCCTACCCCGCTCGTCGGCGGACTCGGCATCTTCGGCGGCGTGCTCGCGACGGCGCTGCTGCGCGGTGAACTTGATCCGGGCTTCGTCGCCTACCTCGGCGCCGCGGCGCTGCTCGTCGTCGTCGGCGTCGTCGACGACCGTCTCGATCTGTCCTGGCGGCTGCGCATCGTGCTGCAGGCCTGCGCCGGTCTGATCCTCGCCGTCGGCGGTGTACATGCGGCCAGCGTCGGTCACCTGCTGACATTCGGCGTCTGGGCCGTGCCGTTCAGCATGCTCGCGACGGTCGGCACGATCAACGCCGTCAACATGATCGACGGCAGCGACGGTCTGGCCGGCAGCCTCGTGCTGATCGCGCTCGGTTTCTTCGTGCTGGTCGCGCTCGGTGCCGGCGATGCGGCGCTGGCCGGCGACCTGCTGCTGATCGCCGGCGCGGTCGGCGGCTTTCTCGTGTTCAACCTGCGCCGTCCGGGCCAGCCGACCGCGCGCCTGTTCCTCGGCAACAGCGGCAGCGCGCTGCTCGGCCTGACCGTGGTCTGGGCCGCCTTCAGCCTCGCGCGGATTCCCGGCAACGCCGCCGCCGGCATCGTCGCGCCGTGGCTCGTCGCGCTGCCGCTGCTGGACTGTGTCGTCGTCATGACGCGCCGCCTGCTGGCCGGCCGCTCGCCGTTCAGTGCCGACCGCAATCATCTGCATCACCTGCTGCGCGACGCCGGCCATACGCCGCAGCAGATCGTGCGGCTGTGCGCGTTCGCAGCACTGGCCGCCGGCGCCGCCGCGCTGGCCTGGCTGCATCACACGGGCGCGGAACTCGTGCTCGTGCTGGCCTTCTTCGTCGTGCTGCTGCTGCACTACCTCGCAACGCGGCGGCGCGAACGCGCCGTGGCCTGGCTGCGCCGGCGCGTGCCGAGGACGACGACGGCCGAAGCCGGCTATCCGCTACCCGACCAGCGCCTGCCGCTGCGACGCCGCTGAGATGATCGACCTGCACTGCCATCTGCTGCCCGGCATCGACGACGGCGCCGCCGATCTGGCCACCGCGCTGGCCATGGCGCGCGCCGCCGTGGCCGACGGCGTGCATGTGATCGCCTGCACGCCGCACATCTACCCCGGGCTCTACGACAACGACAGCGACGGCATACGCCGCGCCGTCGCGCAGCTGGCCGCGCAGCTCCAGCGCCGGCAGATACCGCTGCAGCTCGTGATCGGCGCCGACGTGCACCTCGCCCCGGACCTGCCCGAGCGCCTGCACGCCGGCAAGGCCCCGACCCTGCACGGCTCGCGCTACCTGCTGCTGGAGCCGCCGCACCACGCCATGCCGCCGCGCTTTGAGAGCGCCGTGTTCGAACTGGCGACGCTGGGCTATGTACCGGTCATCACCCATCCGGAGCGGCTGACCTGGATCGAAGGCCATTACGACGTGTTCCGCCGCCTGACCGAACGCGGCGTCTGGATGCAGCTGACCGCCGGCGCGCTTGCCGGCCGCTTCGGCCGCCGCCCGCGCTACTGGGGCGAGCGCCTGCTCGACGAAGGCTGCGCTCATCTGCTGGCGACCGACGCGCACGACAACGGCGAGCGTGCCCCGCGCCTGGCCGAGGGCCGCGACGCGGCCGCGCGCCGCGTCGGGGATGCGGAGGCGCAGCGCCTCGTGCTGGAACGGCCGCAGGCCATTCTGCGCAATCTCGATCCGGCCCTGGCCGCGCTGCCGACGGCAGCAGCGCAGCCGCGGACCGGCACCTGGCGACGCGTACAGGAGCTTTTCGCATGGCAGTGATTTCCGGCCGTCTGCGCCGATTCGGCGGCTTCGTCGTGCTGCTCGCCGCGCTGCTGCCGGCCGGCTGCGCCGCGCCGAACGTGCGGCCGCACGACGCCCGCCCGGTCGCCGACGGCAAGACCAGCAAGCTGCCGCCGCCCGACGTGATCACCGACGCCGGCGAGTACAAGGCCCAGTCCGAATACCGCATCGGCCCGAACGATCTGATCGAGATCAGCGTATTCCAGGTCGCCGAACTCGGCCGCGCCGTGCGCGTGAACACGCAGGGGCAGATCTCGCTGCCGCTGATCGGCACCCTGCAGGCCGGCGGCCGCACCGTGGCCGAACTGGAGACCGAGATCGCCACGCGCCTGCGCGAGGGCTACATCCAGGATCCGCAGGTCACGATCTTCATCAAGGAATTCACGAGCCAGCGCGTGACCGTGGAAGGCGCCGTGCGCAAGCCCGGCATCTATGCGCTGACCGGGCGCACTTCGCTGCTGCAGGCGCTGGCGATGTCCGAAGGCCTGGACCAGCTGGCCAATCCGCAGGGCGTGGTGGTGTTCCGCACGATAGAGGGACGCAAGATGGTTGCCGTGTTCGACATCGCCGCGATCCGCGCGGGCCGCAACGAAGACCCGCAGATCTACGGCGACGACATCGTCGTGGTCGACCAGTCGGGGCCGCGCACGGCGCTGCGCCGCTTCATCGAGTCGATTCCCGTGTTCGCCCTGTTCCGTCCGTTCTGATGCGCCGTCTCGGGAGATCGCCATGAACCGATCACTCGCTCCGGGCCACCGCGCCCCGCTGCCGCGGCGCCGCGATGCGGCTCTGCAGCCCGCGGCCGTTCCGCAGCTGCCGGCGGCGGCCATCGCTGCTGCCGACGGCGGCGACGAGGAACGCCTGAACCTGCTGGGCTACTGGCAGATCCTGCTCAAGCGCAAATGGCTGCTGCTGTCGGTGCTGGCCTCGGTGCTCAGCGTCGTGCTCGTGAAGACCCTGCTGACGCCGCCGGTATTCCGCGCCAGCGCGACGCTGCAGATCGACCAGGACACGATCAAGATCGTGCAGAGCGAAGGCGTCGCGCCGGCCGAAGGCGTAGGCGACCGCGACTACTACCAGACCCAGTACGAACTGCTGCGCAGCCGCTCGCTGGCCGAACGCGTCGCCGCCGGCATGGGCGCCGGGCAGATCCGCCTGGCCGCCGCCGCTCAGCGTGCGCCTGGGCTCTGGGCGCGGCTGGCCGGCGAAACCGCGGTCACGGCCGACGCCGCCGAAGAGGCCGAGCCGCCCGAGCCCAGCCGCGACGACCTCGCCAGCTACGTCCAGCGCCATCTGTCGGTGGAACCGGTACGCAACTCGCGTCTCGTGCGCATCCAGTTCGACAGCCTCGATCCGGGCTTCTCCGCGACCATGGCCAATGCGATCGCCGACGCCTTCATCGCGACGCACATCGACCGGCGCTTCGACGCGTCGGCCTATGCGAAGAACTATCTCGAGGAGCGTCTGCAGCAGCTCAAGCTCAAGCTCGAGGATTCCGAGAAGCAGCTCGTACAGTTTGCCCAGCAGCAGGGCATCGTCAGCATCGACCAGCAGCAGTCGCCGGCGGCGCAGGAACTGCAGAGCATCAACGCAAGCCTCGCCGCGGCCCAGCAGCAGCGCATCGAGGCCGAGGCGAAATACCGCCGCAGCCAGACCACGCCGGCCGACGCGCTGCCCGAGGTACTGCTCAGCAGCATCGTCGGCCAGCTCAAGAACCGGCGCACCGAACTGCTCGGCCAGTACCAGGAGAAGCTGCAGATCTTCAAGCCCGGCTATCCGGCAATGGAACAGCTCAAGGGCCAGATCGAGGAGATCGACCGCCAGCTCGCCGGCGAGATCGGCCGCATCAAGAACGCCGTGCGCTCCGAATTCGAAGCCGCGCGCAGCGCCGAGAGCATGCTCGGCCTGCGTCTGGCCGAACTCAAGGCGCAGCTGCTCGACCTGCAGGGCCGCAGCATCCAGTACAACATCATCAAGCGCGAGGTCGACACGAACCGCGAGCTCTACGACGGCCTGCTGCAGCGCTACAAGGAGATCGGCGTCGCCGGCGGCATCACCGCCAACAACATTTCCGTGGTCGACCGCGCGCGCGCGCCGGCCGGCCGCTTCAGTCCGAATCTCGGCCGCAGCCTGCTGCTCGGCCTGTTCGCCGGCCTCGCCGCCGGCATCTTCCTCGCATTGCTGTTCGAGCATCTGGACGACACGATCAAGTCGCCCGAGGACGTGGAGCAGAAATTCGGCCTGGCGATACTGGGCCTGATCCCGCGCCTGCAACGCGGCTCGCCGCTGGAAGCGCTCAAGGATCCGCGCTCGCCGTTCTCCGAGTCCTACCGCTCGGTGCGCACGGCGCTGCAGTTCTCCACCGAGGCCGGCGTGCCGCGCACCCTGTTCGTGACGAGCTCGGCCCCCGGCGAGGGCAAGAGTACGACGGCGCTGACCCTGGCCCTGCACTTCGCCCAGCTCGGCAAGCGCGTGCTGCTGATCGACGCGGACCTGCGCAACCCGACCCTGCACCAGGCGCTGCGCGTACCCAATGCCGCGGGTCTCAGCAATTACCTGTCCGGCGCGAGCCGGCCGCTCAAATTCCTGCATCCGACCCAGGTCAAGAATCTCGCCTGCCTGTGCTCCGGACCGCTGCCGCCGAATCCGGCGGAGCTGCTGGCCGGCCCGCGTCTGGTCACCCTGCTGCGCCTGGCCGCGGCCTCGTTCGACCAGGTCATCATCGACGGTCCGCCGATGCTCGGCATCGCCGACGCGGCGATCCTGTCCAATCTCGCCGGCGGTACCATACTCGTGATCGAAGCCGGCTCGACGCGGCTCGGCCATGCGCGCGGCGTGCTCAAGCGGCTCAACGCGGCGCGCGCGCGCGTGCTCGGCGTGGTGCTGACCAAGCTCGATCCGCGCCACGGCGGCGCGGTCTACGGCTACGGCGGCTACAACTACTACGCCTACGGCGGACAGCCCAAGCTGGAGGCGCCGCGCGCGCGCCGGGCATGAACGAGGCGTTCGACCTCCTGCTGGGCGTCTACCGCTCGCCGACGCGGGCGGCGCTGCTGCCGGGCCGCGCGCTGCCGGCGCAGCTGTATGACGTGCTGCGCCTGGCCGGCGGCGATGCGCAAGCCATCGCCGGCGGGCGCGAGGCTACCGGTCTGGACGAGGCCGAACTCGCCGAAGCCGCCGCACTGCTGCTGCATCAGTTGCTGTTCTTCGACGGTGCCGACCACTACCGCGTGCTCGGCGTCGAGGCGGACGTCGATGCGGAAGACCTCAAGCGCCATTACCGCGCACTGATGCGCTGGCTGCATCCGGACCGCGATCCGGACAATCTGAACAGCGTGTTCGCCGAACGCGTCAATCGCGCCTGGAGTGCGCTGCGCATTCCGCAGCGGCGCGCCGACTACGACCGGCAGCGGCCGCAGCCGGACATCCCGGCCGGCGCCACCGCGATCGCGCACTGGCAGCCGCTGGACCGTCCCTGGCTGTCCGGCCGCACGGTGCGGCGGCTGCCCCAGCTCGTCGCCGCCGCCGGCGCACTGACCGCCGCCGCGCTGCTTGCACTGCTGCTCTGGCTCGGCCGCACGCCGCACGCGCTGCCGCCGCCTCCCCGCGCGACGGTCGAACCGGCCCGGCCGGTCGTGGCCGTCGCTGCAGACGCCGAACCCGAACGCGTGCTCGCTGCGGCCTATGCGGCGCCGGGCCTGCCGGCGGCGCCGGAGCCGACGCCGGCGACTGCGCCCGTGGTCGTGACAACGGCGGCCGTCACACCGCGCATCGCGCCACCCGTAGTGGCCGCGCCGCCGCGCCGCACGCTGGCGCTGCCCGCGCCGGCGCCGGTGTCGGCGCCGCCGGCGAACAGCGCCGAACGACGCACGCCGCCTGCCGCAAGTGCAGCACCGACCGCTGCACCGACCGCTGCAGCGCTGTCCGACGCGGAAATCAGCGCCTTCGTCACGCGCTTCGAGCAGCTCTACGCCGGCGCGGACGTGGAGCAATTCCTGGCCCTGTTCGACGCGAACGTCGCCGGCAACGGCAGCGACGGCCTGGACCAGCTGCGCGTCGACTACCGCCGTCTGTTCTCCAACCATGCCCGGCGCGAGCTGCGCCTGCAGGACATGCAATGGCGCATCGACGGCACGCGCGCGCTCGGTCACGGCCGCTATGCGGCGAGCGTCGAGGCGCGCCAGGGACGCCGCGACACGCAGGGCCAGATCCTGCTCGGCCTCGCGCGCGATGCCGACGGACTGCACATCGTGCGCCTGAACCACAACGGAGGGCGCTGAAATGCCCGATCCCGCGCGCCTGGCTGGCCGCCTGCTGCTGATCGCGGTGGCCGCGCTCGTTGCCGCCAGGGCGCTGCAGCTCGGCCCCGGCGCGAGCGGCGATCCGGCGCGCGTGCTGCGCCGCGATCCGGGCAATCCGCAGGCCGTGCTCGCCCTTGCGCGAACCACGGCCGAAACCGCCGACAGCGCCGGCGCGCTGCGCCGCGCAGGCCTGCAGCCGGAAATGCTGCGCGCAGCGCTGGCACGCGCGCCACTGGACGGCCGCCTGCAGCGCGTGCGGGCCGAACTGGCCGGCGTGGACAGCGCCGAAGGCCGCGTCTGTCTGCAGCGCGCGCTGCGCCTGCGTCCGGCCGACCTGCGCACGCGCGCCTGGCTCGCCGACGCGGCGAACGCAGCCGGCGATCTGGCCGGCGCCGCACAACACGTCGATGCGATCCTGCGCCTCGCGCCGCAGCGCGCGCCGCAACTGTTCCCGCTGCTGCACGAGTGGCTGCGCAGCGACAGCGGGCGTGCCGCGGTCGTCGCGGTGCTCGCCCCGGCGCCGAGCTGGCGGCGCGGCTTCCTCGCCAGCGCGCCGCCACAGCACGAGGATCTGTTCGCGCTGGCCCGCCTGCTGCTCGCACTGCGCAATGCCGCCGTGCCGGCCACCCCGGCCGAGGGCGTCGTCGTCGTCGAACGCCTGCTCGCGCTCGGCGACTATCCGCAGGCCTGGCTGCTCTGGCTCGCGTTGCAGCCAGCCGCCGAACGCAGCGGTCCGCTGCTGCGCAACGGCGATTTCGAGCGGCCGCCCGGCGGCGGCTTCGACTGGACCTTGCGCCGCGGCGACGGCGCCGCCGCCACGCTGGCCGCCGCCCCGGGACGCGATTCGCGCGCACTGCGCGTGCGTCTGGACGGCAGGCCTGCAGCGGCCGGCGCGACACAGATCGTACTGCTGCCGCCGGGCGCCTATCGGCTCAGCGGCCTGGCCTATGCCGACGGCGCCGCGGCGTCGGCGACCGCCGAATGGAGCGTCGACTGCCTCGCGCCGCGCGCGCAGCGCCTCGGCACCGCGACACCGCAGCCGACGCCGTCGTGGAACCCCTTCGCGCTCGACTTCCGCGTGCCCGAGCGCGACTGCCTCGCCCAGCGCGTGCAGCTCAACCTGCGCGGGGCCCGCCGCGACGCCGGCGCCGAGCTCTGGTTCGACGCGCTGAACCTGACGACCACCGGAGCCGAACCATGACATCGCAACCGTTTCCTGCCGGTGCGGCAACGCCGGCTTCCGACCATGCCCCGGCGCGGGCCTGCGCGCCGCTCCGCTGCCGACGGGAGATCCCCATGCAACCACGAGTCCTGTTCGCCCTGGCGCTGGCCTGCGCCGGTTCCGGCGCGTTTGCCGCCGGCGAAGCCCCGGTCGTTCGTGTGCCGGTCGCCAGCCTCGTCGCGATAGGCGGCCAGGTCCTGCTGGCCCAGGGCGCCGAGGTCGCGCCGGCCGCTGCCGGTGCCGCGCTGTACCCGGGCGATCGCCTGATGACCCTGGACGGCGCCGAGGCGCTGATCGCATTCCGCAGCGGCTGCCAGCAGCGACTGGACGGCGACTCGCTGCTGACCATCGCCGAGCAGGCCGACTGCGCGCCGCCGCGACTGGTCGCGTTCCAGCAGGCCATCGGCGAAACCCGCCAGGACGAGGACGACGACGACCGCGCCGCCGCCGTCATGGACGCCGGCAACGCGACCGGCACGCGGCT
Organism: Lysobacteraceae bacterium SCN 69-320; assembly: GCA_001725155.1. Classification (GTDB taxonomy): domain Bacteria; phylum Pseudomonadota; class Gammaproteobacteria; order Xanthomonadales; family Rhodanobacteraceae; genus Tahibacter. The sequence continues at coordinate 415,544 of MEFP01000012.1, forward strand.
GACGACCTTGACGCCGGGCCAGCGCTGGGCAGTAGCGGCCGCGCTGCTGATTCCGGCGCTGTACTACTGGGATCACAACCGCAACGACGATGACGACCGCCCGCCCGTCAGCCGCTGAAGCGCTGGCGCGGTCGCGGCGTGCGCCCGCCGTCGCGGCGGCGCCGCCCGTGCCGCTGGCCGTCGCGGCGCTGGAACCGGCCAGCGCGCTGCTGCTGGCCGGCGCCGCCGGGCTCGGCGGCCTGTCCGTGTTCGGCTGGCGCGACGGCCTGCTCGCCCTGCTCGCACTGGCGCCGCTGCTGCTCGCATTGTGGCCGCGCACGCCGTCCGCTCCGCTCGCCCGACCGATCCGCGTCGCGCTGGCGCTGGGCCTGCTGCCGCTCGCCTGGCTCGTGCCGCTGCCGGCGCACTGGCTGCTCGCCCTGCCGGGCCGCGCCGAACTGCTGCAGCCGGCGCTGGCCGAACTCGGCGCCGACGCCTGGCTGCCGCTGAGCCTCGCCCCCGACGCGAGCTGGCAGGCCTGGCTCAAGCTCGTACCGCCGCTGGCCCTGTTCGTCGCGGCGCAGCGCGCCACCGCGGCCACGCGGCGGCGCCTGCTCGCGGCGCTCGTCGCGCTGGGTCTTGCGCTCGCCGGCTGGACCTTGCTGCAGGGACCGCAGCCGGCTGCGGCCGGCGCCGCGGTGTTCGCCAATCCGAATCATCTGGCCAGCCTGCTCGCGCTGCTGCTGCCGCTGCCGGTCGTGTTCGCGCTCGACGCACCGGCCACGGCGCCCGGCCGGCGCCTGCTCGGCGCGCTCGCGGCGCTGCTGCTGGTCGCCGCCGTGCTGATCACGCGCTCGCGCGCCGGCGCCGGCCTGCTCGTGCTGGAAGCGGTCGCGATCACCGTCTGGTGCCTGCACCGGCAGCATGGCCGCCGCCTGCTGCTCGCGCTGGCATTGGCCGCCGTTGCGGCGCTCGCCATCCTGCCGGCAGCCGGTCCGGCACTGCTGCAGGGCTTTGCCCTGGACGTCGCCGACGGCCGCGCCGCGCTGCTGCGTCGCAGCTTCGCCGCGGCCCTGAGCTTCTTCCCGTTCGGCGCCGGTCCCGGCAGCTTCGCAAGCGTGTTCGCGACGTTCGACAGCCTCGCGACCCTGGACACCGTCTACGTCAACCAGGCCCACGACGAGCCCGTGCAGTGGCTGTTCGAGCTCGGCCTGATCGGCCCGCTGCTGTATGCCGCCGCGCTGGCCGCCGTCGCGCGCCGTCTCTGGCGCGACGCGGCCGACGGCCTGCGCTGGGCCTGTGCGCTCGGCACCGGCGCCGTGCTGCTGCACGGTCTCGTCGACTACCCGCTGCGCGTGCCGCTGCCGGCGCTGGCCTGCGCCCTGCTCGCGGCCTGCGCGCTGTCGCCGTTGCAGGAGGAATGAGATGCCTTTGCGCAGCGTTGTCCGCCCCGCCGATACCGAGTCGCCGGCAGCTGCCGCCTCCGTCGACGACTGCCGGCTCATCGAATTGCCGCGCATCACCGACCCGCGCGGCAACCTGACCTTCGTCGAAGGCGGCGTGCATCTGCCGTTTTCGATCGCCCGCGCCTACTACCTGTACGACGTGCCCGGCGGCGCCGAGCGCGGCGGTCATGCGCACCGCGCGCTGCATCAGCTGCTGATCGCCGTCGCCGGCAGCTTCGAGGTCGTGCTCGACGACGGCCGCCGGCGCCGGCGCGTGCAGCTGAACCGGCCTTACCGCGGGCTGCTGATCGGTCCGATGATCTGGCGCGAACTCGACGGATTTTCCTCCGGCTCGGTCTGCCTCGTGCTGGCCTCGCAGCGCTACGACGAAGCCGACTATCACCGCGACTACGCGGCCTTCGTCGCGGAGGCCGGCTGAGATGGGCGCGCAGGCCCAGGACGCTCCCGCTCCTGCCGCGGCCGGACCGGCCGCGCGGCTGCGCGCGCTGCGCCGGGCATTGCGCCACCGCCTGGGCCGCGTACGCCGGCTGCTGCCGCGGCTGCGCTTTCTGCTGCGCCGCTGGCAGTTCGAGGAAGCCGGCCGGCGCGGCGCGATCGAGGCCGGCGTGCGCCTGCTCGGCGATGCGCGCATCCGCCTCGGCGAACGCGTGACCCTGCGCCGCGGCGTGGTCATCGCCGGCAACGGGCTGCTGCAGATCGGCGACGGCACGACGATCAACGAAGGCTGTCGCATCAGCGCATTCCACGACGTGCGCATCGGCGCCGGCTGCCTGTTCGCGCCAGGAGTCAGTGTGCTCGACATCGACCACCGCTTCGACGCACGCGACGTCCCGATCAAGGACCAGGGCTACCGCACCGCGCCGGTCGTCATCGGCGACGAGGTCTGGCTGGGCGCGAACGCCGTGGTGGTGCGCGGCGTACGCATCGGCCGCGGCGCGATCGTCGGCGCCAACAGCGTCGTCACGCGCGACGTGCCCGACTACGCCATCGTCGGCGGCGTGCCGGCGCGGCTGCTGCGGATGCGTCCGGAATGAAGCGCTTCGCCGCCGCCGTCGCCGCGTTCGGCCTGGGCTCGGCCGCGGGTACCTTGATCCAGGTGCTCAAGGGCAAGATCGCCGCGCTGCTGCTGGGTACCGCCGGCATGGGCGTGCTCAATCAGGCCACGAGCGCCTGGAGCCTGCTGACCACGGTGTCGGGGCTCGGCATCGGCAGCGGCGCGGTCAAGCGCATCGCGCTCGCGCGCGAGGCCGGCGACATGGCCGCGGTCACGCGCCAGGCCACTTCGGCCCTGGCCGCGGTCGGCCTGTGCTCGCTGCTCATCGCACTCGCCGCGACGCCGCTGGCCGGCTGGCTCTCGGCAGTGCTGTTCCACGACGGCGGCGAGCGCCGCCTGCTCGTGCTGCTGGTCGCCTGGGGCATGCCGTTCGCGGTCTGCGCGCAGGTCTATCGCGCGATGCTCAGCGCCGCGCGCGAAACGCGCGCGCTGGTGTTGACGCAGGTGCTGTCGGACCTGATCGGGCTCGCGCTGTTCGTCGTGCTGGTCTGGCGCCTGGATCTGGCCGGCGCGGTGCTGTCGCTGTCGCTGCTGCACGCGGTGAAATTCGCCCTGCTGTACGCCGCGGCGCGGCGCCGCTACGGCCGCGGCGCGGTCACGCCGCAGCCGGTCTGCTTCGCCTGGAATGAACTGCGCGAAAACCTCGTCTACGGCGCGAACGGCCTGCTGCTCGTCGCCACGGGCATCCTCGTCGTGCTGGTCGTGTCGCGCTGGATCATCGGCGCGCAGGGCCTGGACGCGGCCGGCCTGTTCTCTACCGCATGGAAGGTCGCGACGGTCTATCTGGCCGCGATCTACGCGTCGGCCGGCAGCTACTACTTTCCGGCACTCGCCGTCTGCGACGACGACCGGCGCCTCGGCGCGCAGATCGACGAAGCGCTGACGGTCTACATGTACCTGGTTCCGCCGCTGATCGCGGCCATCGTGCTGTCGGCCGAGTGGCTGATGCCGCTGCTGTTCAGCGCTGCGTTCAAGCCGGCCGCGGCGCTGTTGCTGCTGTTGCTGCCGGGCGACTTCTGCCGGGTGATCGCCGAAACGCTGGGCCTGTCGCTGCTCGCGCGACGGCGCCTGAGGGCCTATTGCGGGCTGTATTTCGCCTGGGCGGCGCTGTATCTCGGTCTGAGCGCGCTGCTGCTGCCGCGGCTGCAGCTGGCCGGCGTCGCGCTCGCCTATCTGCTGTCGCAGGTGCTGCAGCTGGTACTTGCCGCGACCGTCGTCGGCCGCGCGTTCGCCTATCGCATCGGCCGAGCGGCGGCAGCCGCGCTGCTGCGCGGCGCGCTGCTCGTCGCCGCCGCGGTCGCCGCAGCGCTGGCGCTGCCGTCGCTGGCCGCGCGACTGGCCGCCGCCGCGGCGATCGCCGCGGCCTGGCTGCTGTCGAGCTGGCGCGACCTGCAGTTCCGCACGCTCGCCGCCGGCGCGTTCCGGCGCCTCCGGGCTAGGCCCTCATGAATCCGCTCGTCAGCGTCATCATTCCGTCCTACAACCATGCGCGCTACATCGAGCGCGCGATCGACAGCGTGCTTGCGCAGACCTATGCGCCGCTCGAGCTCATCGTCGTCGACGACGGCTCGCGCGACGGCAGTCCGGCGCTGATCGAGTCGCTCGCGCGCCGCCACGGTTTCCGCGCCGTGCTGAATCCGGTCAACCGCGGCCAGGGCCACGTCGTGAACCAGGCGCTGGACCTGTGCCGCGGCGAGTTCGTCTGCTTCCTGCCGTCGGACGACTGGTACCTGCCGGACAAGACGCGGCTGCAGGTCGCGCGCTTCGCCGACGGCGACGCGCGCACCGGCGTGGTCTACGGTCGCGGCGCGCGCTTCTTCGAGGCCGACGGCCGCACCGAGCCCGTGGACCTGCCGCTGCATCGCGGCGACGTGCTGCGCGAACTCGTCGCCTGGGGCAACTTCGTCTATCCGGTCACGCCGCTGTTCCGCCGCGCGTGCTTCGAACAGGTGCGCTTCGACGAGTCCTACCGCGCAGAGGGCGAGGCGATCTACCTGAAGCTCGCGCTGCAGTGGCGTTTCGACTACGTCGAGGACTGCGTCGCGGTCATGCGCGACCACCCGGCCAACACCGGCAAGGACGTGGAGCTCATGTACCGCGAGAACCTGCGCTACTGGGAGGCGTTCTTCGCGCTGCCGGAGCTGCCCGACGCCGTGCGCCGCCTGCGCGCGCCGCGCCTGGCGCGGCTGCACCGGCTCAAGGGACTGGAGCTGATCCTGCTGCGCGGCGAGCACGCGGCGGGGCGCCGTGCGCTCGTGCAGGCCTTGAGGCTGCGCCCGCGCCTGCTGCTGGATCCGCGCGTGGCGGCCGGGCTGGTCCTGAGCCTGCTGCCGACGGGCTGGGCCGGACGCCTGCGCCGCGGCCGCTCGCCCGGGAGGGCGCTGCCGTGAACGTCGTGGCCGAATACCGGATTTCCTTTCTGGACTATGTCGCGCGCCTGGCGCGCAGCCGCGGCGTGCGCCGCCTCGCCGCGCAGCGCCGGCGGCGCCAGGCGCCGCGCATCGCCTGCTTCGCCGACGACGACATCGGCGCGCAGATCCTCGCCCACGGCTGGTACGAGGATCTGCTGCTGCAGGCCCTGTTCGAGCGCTTCCTGCGTGACCGCGCCGCGGCGTTCCGCGCCGGCGTCGCCGTCGACGTCGGCGCGAACATCGGCAATCACACGCTGTGGTTCGCGCGCCGCTTCGCCCGCGTCGTCGCGGTCGAGCCGAATCCGGTCTGCACGCACCTGCTGCAGGCCAGCCTGCTCATGAACGGCGTCGACAACGTGCACCTGCTCGCGCTGGGCCTGAGCGACACCGCCGGCGAGCGTCCGTTCCACGCCGACCTGCACGGCAATCTCGGCCGCTCGGGTCTGGCCGCCGAACTCGCCGCCTCGGCCACGCGCAGCTTTCCGGTGCGTGTGGAACGCGGCGACACGGTACTCGACGCGACGGCGCTGGCCGGCCTGCCGCTGCGCCTGGTCAAGCTCGACATCGAAGGCCACGAGCTGGCCGCGCTGCGCGGCATGGCCGGCCTGCTGCGCACGCAGCAGCCGGTCGTGCTGTTCGAGGCCAACCGCGCCGACGGCGAGGACGGCGGCAACGCCGTGCTGGCCGAGCTCGCACAGCACGGCTATCGCCATTTCTACGCGATCGAGACGAATGCCCTGCCGGGCGCCGGCCGGCTGCGCCGGCTGTTGCACCGCGTGCGCGAAGGCCTGCGCCTGCGCCTGCGCGAAGTCACGCAATTGCCGCCGCGCCGGCACAGCCTGGTTCTGGCAACGGTGCAGCCATGCGCATCCTGATCCTGGCCCAGCACCTCGGCCGCGCGCTCGGCGGCATCGAGATCCAGTGCGACCTGCTCGCCCGCGAACTCGCCGCGCTCGGCCACACGGTGCACTACGGCGCCGCCCACGGCGTGGCCGCCTCGACAGCGGCCACGCCGTATGCGCTGAGCGGCTGGACGCCCGGCTCGCCGGCGTCGCTCGCGCAGTTGCTCGGCGCGACCTCGCCCGACGTCGTCTATCTGCGCCACAACAAGATCGCGCTGCGCCGCACCGCCGCGCAGCTGCGCGAGGCCGGCGTGCCGCTGGTGTTCGCCGTGTCGAGCCTGCAGGACGTGCAGCCCTGGAGCTATCACCGCAAGCATGCGGCACCGACGCCGCGGCGGCTCGCCTCGATCGTCTGGCAGCGCCTGCGCAGCCGCTGGAACTGGAGCGGCCTGCGCTGGGCCGCCGGTGCAGTCAGCCTGAATCCGCACTACACCGAGCGCCTGCCGGTCGCGCGACGCATCCATATTCCCGACGCGATGGAGCGCAGCGCGGTGCCGTTCCAGTGGCCGCGCCGCTACGTGGCCTGGGTCGCGCAGGTCAAGGACTACAAGAATCCCGGCGACTTCGTCGAACTCGCGCGCCGCTGCGCCGATCTCGACCTGGATTTCCTGCTCGTCGGCGCGCTGATCAGCCCGCGCTATGCCTGGATTGCCGACCCGAAGCGCACTCCGGCGAACTTCCACTACCTCGGCCAGCGCACGCCGGCGCAGGTCAACGGCCTACTGGCCGGCGCACTCGCGCTCGTGCACACCTGCGACCCGGAAGGCTTCGGCAACAACTTCATCCAGGCCTGGCAGCAGGGCACGCCGACCTTGTCGCTGCGCTTCGATCCGGGCGGCCTGATCGAAGGCGAAGGGCTCGGTGCCGTGCCCGGCAGTCTCGACGGACTGGAGCGCGCCCTGCGCGGCCTCCTCGCCGATCCGTCGCGCCGTGCCGCGATGGCCGCGCGCGCGCGGCGCCATGCGGACGAACACCACGATCCGCGGCGCAACGCGCAGCGCCTGGCCGATTTCCTGGCCGACGTCGCGCAGACGCGGAGCGGCGCATGAAGGTGCTGTTCCTGACCAAGTACCCGCCGGCCGGCGCGAGCAGCCGCTACCGCGTGTTCCAGTATCTGCCCTACGTGGAAGCCGCCGGCATCGACTACCGCGTGCAGTGCTTCATGAGCCCGGCCATGTATGCGCTGACCCAGCGCCCGGGCCATGCGCTGCGCAAGAGCCTGCACGCCGCCGCGGCGCTCGCGCGACGGCTCGCCGCACTGTGGCGCTGCGGCCGCTACGACCTGATCTTCCTGCAGCGCGAATGCCTGCCGCTCGGGCCGCCGCTGATGGAACGGCTGTTCCGGCGCTGGCGCATACCGACGATCTTCGACTACGACGACGCGCTGTTCATCGTCAAGCCGAGCACCTACAACGGCTTCGCCGACGGCCTGCGCAGCGGCGCGCGCACGCGCGAGATCCTGCGTCTGGCCGACTGCGTGCTGGCCGGCAACGACTGGCTGCGCGCGCGCGCCGCCGAGGTGGGCGCCACGGCGCGTACCCTGCACGTGGCCGAAGACCTCGCGCGCTTCCGGCGCCGGCCGGCGCACCACGGCGCGGCGACGACCCTGGGCTGGCTCGGTTCGCCGAGCACCGAGAAATACCTCGACCTGCTGCGCGCGCCGCTGCGCGCGCTGTGCCGGCGCCATCCGCAGCTGCGCCTGCTCGTCGTCGGCGGCGGCGCATTCGCCGATCCGGAAATTCCGGTCGAGCACCGCGCCTGGGACTACGCGCGCGAAGTGGCCGACCTGCACGCATTCGACATCGGCCTGATGCCGCTGCCGCCGGAGGACTGGTCGCTCGGCAAGTCCGGCGGCAAGGCGCGCACCTACATGGCCGCCGGCGTACCGGCGGTGTGCACCGGCATCGGCTTCAACTGCGAACTGATCCGCGACGGCGCGACCGGTTTCCTCGTGCGCGACGCGGCCGACTGGGAGGCCGCGCTGGAAGGTCTGATCGACGACGCGGCACTGCGCGAGCGCATCGCGATTGCCGCGCGCGCCGAGGTGGAACAGCGCTATTCGCTGGAGCGGCTCGGGCCGCAGTTCGTCGCCGTGCTGCAGGAGGTCGCCGGACATGCCCGCCGCCGCTGAAGTGCTGTATCTGTCCTACAACGGCATCGGCGAACCGCTGGTGGAGTCGCAGGTGCTGGCCTATCTGCGCAGGCTCGCCGCGACCGGACTGCGCTTCACCCTGCTGACCTTCGAGCGCCGGCCGCTCGCGGGCGAGCACGAGGCGGCGCTGCGCGAATCGCTCGCGGCCGACGGCATACGCTGGTACTGGCTGCGCAGCCGCGCCGGCTGGGGACCGCTGTCGGCGCTGCTGGACGTGCGCCGCGGTCTGGCCGTCGTGCGCGCGCTGCACGCACGGCACGGTTTTCGTCTCGTACACGCGCGCAGCTTTCTGCCGGCGCTGATCGCGCAGCGCTTCAAGCGCCGCAGCGGCGTGCCGTTTCTCAACGACCTGCGCGGCTTCTGGGTCGACGAGAAGGTCTATCGCGGCCGGCTGCGCGGCGACGGCGCGGTCTACCGCATCGCCAAGCGGCTCGAAGCGCAGGTGCTGCGCGACAGCGACTACATCGTCTCGCTGAGCGAGCGCGGCGCGCGCGAGCTGGCCGGCTTCGCCGCCTGGCGCGGCGGCACGCTGCCGCCGCTGGCGACGATCCCGACCTGCGTCGATCTGGAACGCTTCCGCCCGGCTCCGGCCCGGACGCCGGCGCAGCCGCTGTTGGGCTATGTCGGCTCGCTCAGCGAGGAATACCTGCCCGAGGAAGTCGTCGCATGGTTCGCCGCCGTGCGCGCGCGGCTTCCGCAGAGCCGTCTGGAACTCGTCACGCGCAGCGCGACCGCACCGTTGCAGGCCGCGCTCGCGCGCCACGGCGTGCCGGCCGACTGCGTGCAGCTGCATGCGCTGCCGCCGGCGCAGGTGCCGGCGCGAATCCAGCGCTTCGATGCGGCGCTGTCGTTCATACGGCCGCATTTCGCCAAGCTCGCGAGCTGTCCGACCAAGGTCGGCGAATACCTGGCCTGCGGCGTGCCGGTGATCAGCAACGGCGGCATCGGCGATCTCGACGCGCTGCTCGGTGCCGGCGACACCGGCTGCGTGCTCGCCGACTTCGCGCCCGAAGCGCGCGCGCGCAGCGTCGACCATCTGCAGCGGCTGTGGCAGGACCCGGCGCTGGCGACGCGCTGCCGCGCGCTGGCCGAATGCCATTTTTCCCTGGCCGAGGGCTGCGCGCGCTATGCGGCAGCCTATGCGCGGCTGCTCGGGACGACGGGCTGAACATGTTCGAGACCACGCTGGAAATCGCCGCTGTCGTGCTGTCGCTGGGCTGCCTCGTGCTGGCCTGGCTGCTCGCCCGGCGCGAGCGCGATCCGCAGCGCCGCATGGCCGCGCCGCTGCCGCCGACCTCGGGCCCGCTGCCGGGACCGGCCGCGCGGCGCTTCCTGCTGCGCGTGTTCGTCGGCGGCCTGCTCGTACGCGCAGCCGGCGTGATCCTGATCACCCTGACCGACGCGATACGCCAGCTGAGCCTGAGCCCCGACTCGCTGCGCTACCACCGCGAAGGCGTCGCGATCGCCGCACAGATGCACGAGGGCTTCTTCAACGCGCCGAACTGGATCGACAACGGCTGGTTCCAGTTCACCGGCCTGGTCTACTGGCTGCTCGGTCCCGAGCCGCTGTACATCCAGAGCGTGAACATCCTGCTCGGCGCGCTGACGCCGCTGATCGTGTTCCGCATCGTGCTGGCGGTCTATCGCGTGGAAAAGCTCGCGCGCGTCGTGACCTTGCTGATCGCGTTCTTTCCGTCGTTCGTCTACTGGTCGTGCCTGATGCTGAAGGACCCGGCGTCGATCTTCAGCGTGAGCCTGCTCGTGCTGTCGGTCGTGCGCCTGCGCGAAGGCTTCCGCGCCGGCGCGCTTGCCGGCATGGCCGCGGCGCTGCTGATCCTGCTGGGCTTGCGCGAATACCTGTTCTTCGTCTGCCTGTTCCTCGTGCTGGCCTGCTACATCCCGGTCGAGGGCCGCCGCACCGCGCCGCTGCTGGCGACCCTGGCCGGCCTCGTCGTGCTGATCGGCGCGGCGACCTGGTTCGCCGGCTTCGGCGTGTTCGGCGCCGACTACATCCGCCAGTCGCACTATTTCGACCTGGACTACATCAACCAGTCGCGCATCAACATCAGCCACGGCAGCGGCGCGTTCTTCGCCGCGCCGGAAACCGCGGTCTGGGGCCAGGATCTGGGCTCGACCCTGCGCGCGGCGGTCGCGGCGCTGTATTTCTTCTTCGTCTCCGTCGACCTGACCCAGATCGGCAGCCAGCGCCAGCTCATGGCGCTGCCCGAGATCCTCGTGATCCTGTGCCTGCTGCCCAGTCTCGTGCGCGGCCTGCGCTACAGCTGGCAGCACGCGCGCCAGGCTTCGCTGCCGCTGGCGGTGTTCGCGTTCGGCCTGCTCGCCGTGTACGGCTCGGCAGCGACCAACATGGGCGCGATGTTCCGCTGGCGCATGCAGGCGCTGCCGCTGCTGCTGACCTTCATGGTCTACGGCGTGTTCGTCCACGGCCGCGGTCCGATCTACCGCGCGCTGCAGCGGCTGAAGCTCTGAGGCCGCCGCCATGCGCATCGACGCCGTCGTGCTCGGACTGTCGCCCACGGGGCTGTACGCGCTGCGCGAGCTGCACGAGGCCGGCCATGCGGTCGTCGGCGTCGACCGCAGCCCCGGCTGCGCGCGCTATTCGCGCGCCGCGCAGGCCTGCTGGCTGGTCGGCGACGACGATGCGCTGATGGCACGTCTGCGTCGCCTGGCCGACACGCAGGCGACGCCGCCGCTGCTGCTGCCGACCAACGACCACTACATCGAGCTGCTGATCGCGCGCCAGGCCGAACTCGCGCCGCGATTCCGCTTCGCCGGCTGCTACGGCGGCATTGCCGCGGAACTGCTCGACAAGCAGCGTTTCCATGCCTTGTGCCGGCGCCACGGCCTGGCCGCGCCAGGTGTCTGGTTGCTGGCCGATGCGCAGGAGCTCGACGCGCTGGCCGCGGACATTCCGTGTCCGTGCCTGCTCAAGCCCGCGCTCGTGCACAAGGCGCGGCCGTTCCTGCGCGGCGCCAAGCTGCTGATCGCGCGTACGCCGGCCGAACTGCGCCGTCTGGCCGCGACCTTGCCGCGCGACAGCGGCGCCTGGCTGGTGCAGGAAATCGTGCCCGGTCCCGAATCGCAGATCACGCTGTTCGGCGCCTACGTGGATGCGGCCGGAAACGCGCAGCAGGGCTTCGTCGCGCGCAAGCTGCGTCAGTATCCGCCGGGCTTCGGCTCGGCTTCGCTCGCGCTGAGCGCCGACTGCGCCGAAACGCGCGAGCGGTCGCAGGACTTCCTGCGCCGCATCGGCTTCCACGGCATCTGCGGCGCCGAGTTCAAGCGCGACCCGCGCGACGGCGTTTTGAAAGTCATCGAGATCAATCCGCGCCCGACCCTGTGGTTCGCCCTCAGCCACGCCGCCGGCAAACGCATCGCCGTGGCCTGCGCGCGCGACCTGCGCGGCGAGGCCGCGCCGGCCGACGACCGGCAGCGCGACGGCGTGCTCTGGCGCTACCTGCTCAAGGATCTGGCGGCCGCACGCTTCTACCGGCGCCGCGGCGCGGACTTCGTGCTGCCGCCGCCGCAGACCGCGGCCGCGGCGCAGGCCCGCGGCCGCAGCTGGGCGGTGTTCGACGGCCGCGATCCGCTGCCGGCGCTGATGGAGCCGCTGCTGTTCCTGCGCAAGCTGTTTGCGAGGCGCGCATGAGGCGGCTCATCGTCAACGCCGACGACTTCGGCCTCTGCGACAGCGTCAACGCCGCCGTCGTCGACGCGTTCGCGGCAGGCTGTCTGTCCAGCACCACCTTGCTCGTCAACGGCGCGGCCGCGGCGGCCGCAGCGGTGCTGGCACGCGCGCATCCACGGCTCGGCGTCGGCCTGCACTTCAACCTGACCCTCGGCACGCCGAGCGCGCCGGCCGCGACGGTGCGGTCGCTGCTCGGCGCCGACGGCTGTTTTGCCGACCGCGGCGAGATCGCGGGCCGCGCGCTGCGCGGCCGCCTCGACCGCGCCGAACTGCGCCGCGAACTGCAGGCACAGCTCGACGCGTTCGCTGCGCTCGGTCTGCAGCCGACTCACGTCGACAGCCACCAGCACGTGCATGCGCTGCCGCCGGTGTTCGACATCGTCGCCGCCGAATGCGCCGCGCGCGGGCTGCCGCTGCGCCAGCCCGACGTGCTGCGCCTGCGCGCGGCGCGGCCCGATCCCGGTCGCCGAATGCGCAGCGCACTGCTCGCGCTGATGAATCGCCGCAACGCCTGGCGCTGGCGCGGCCGCCTGCGCAGCAACCGCGGCTTCGCCAGCCTGTTCGATTTCGGCGCGGTGCCGGCGCAGCCGGCTGCGGCGCACTACCGCGAACTGCTCGCGGCGGCCCGCGGCAGTCCGCTGGAACTCATGGTGCATCTGGTCCGCGACGCCGACGCGGTCGAAGGTCTGACGCGCATCGGCGCGGCGGCGGCGGCCGAATGGCGCTTCCTGCGCGACGGCGGACTCGCGCCGCTGATCGCCGAACAGAACCTGCGCCTGTGCACCTACGCACAGGCCTTCGAGGAGGACTGATGCATCGCGACACGCACGAAGGCCGGCCCTCGTCGCTCGCGCACTGGTCGCTGCGCGAGGCCGTGTTCCTGGTGCTGGCCAACAACCTGCCGCGGCTGTGGCTGCTCGACCGCTATCGCGCCGTGCTCTATCGCCTGGCCGGCGTCACGGTCGGCCGCGGCAGCACGATCTACGGCCCGCTGAGCGTGCGGCCCTACGGCGGCTGCCGCTACATCACGATCGGCCGCGACAGCTTTCTCAACGTCGACACGGCGTTCACCGTCGTCTACGACCGCGTGCGCATCGGCGACCGCGTGCAGATCGGTCCGCGCGTCGCGTTCGAGACCATGGGCCACGGCCTGACCTACCTGCCCGGCAAGGGCCGCGGCCGCACCTCCGGCCCGATCGTCGTCGAGGACGAGGTCTGGATCGGCGCGAACGCGGTGATCCTGCAGGGCGTGACCGTAGGCCGCGGCGCCGTCGTCGCCGCCGGTGCCGTGGTCACGCGCGACGTCGCCGCGTGGACATTGGTCGGCGGCGTGCCGGCGCGCGTGCTGCGCGAGCTGCCTCGACCGCACGGAGACGCGCCATGAAGATCCTGCTGTTCGCCAACACCGACTGGTATCTCTACAACTTCCGCCTCGCGCTCGCGCAGAACCTGCGCCGGCGCGGCGTGGAGGTCGTGCTGGCCTCGCCGCCGGGCCCGTACGGCGAACGCCTGAACGCCCTGGGCCTGCGCTGGATCGCCGTGCCGCTGCAGCGGCGCAGCCTCGGCCCGCTGCGCGAGGCGCGCCTGCTGTTCTGGCTGTGCCGGCTGCTGCGCCGGGAACGGCCCGATCTCGTTCACGGCTTCACGATCAAATGCGCCGTCTACGCCTCGCTGGCTGCGCGCGTCAGCGGCGTGCCGGCCTGCATCGCCGCGATCACCGGCCTGGGCTACGTGTTCACCAGCGACGAGGCGCGCGCGCGTCTGCTGCGGCCCGTCGTGCGCCTGCTGCTGCGCCAGGCACTGACCGGCGCCCGTCGGCGCCTCGTGCTGCAGAACGCCGACGACCGCGCGCTGTTCCTGCAGGCGCGCCTCGTCGATGCGGCGGCGGTGCGCCTGATCCCGAGCTCGGGCGTGGATCTGACCCGCTTCGCGCCGGCGCCGCGCCGCGCCGAGGCCGGCGCGCCGCTGCGCGTGCTGCTCGCCGCGCGCCTGCTCTGGGACAAGGGCCTGGCCGAATACGCCGAAGCGGCGCGGCGCCTGCGCGCCGACGGACGCAGGATCCGTTTCCTGCTGGCCGGCGCGCCGGATGCGGGCAACCCGGCCTCGGCCGACGCCGCCGTGATCGAGCGCTGGCACGCCGCCGGCGACATCGAATGGCTGGGCCATGTCGAGGACGTGCCGGCGCTGCTGCGCGGCATCGACGCCGCCGTGCTGCCGAGCTATCGCGAAGGCCTGCCGCGTTCGCTGATCGAAGCGGCCGCCTGCGGCCTGGCGCTGGTCACGACCGACGTGCCGGGCTGCCGCGACGTGGTCCGCGACGGTGTCGACGGCCTGCTCGTGCCGGTGCGCGACGCGGGCGCGCTCGCCCGGGCGATCGCCCGCCTCGACGACGACCGCGCACTGCTGCAGCGCCTCGGCGAGGCGGCACGACGGCGCGTCGCGGCCGAATACGCCGTCGAGCGCGTCAACGCGCGCACGCTGGAGGTCTATCGCGAACTGCTGCCGGAATTTCCGGCCGACGAGGCGCTGCCGGCGCCGGCGGCCGTGCCGGCGGAATCCTGGCAAGGCGCTGCGCAGCCTTACTGAGACGGACCGCACGCCCCGTGCATGCTCGTCGCTGCGATGGACGCGGCGACTTTCCTGCGCCGGCATCGGCGCTGCCTGCGGCGTTCACGCCGCTGCGCCATTGCACGCCGCGTCGCGTCGGGTCAACGCCGCGATCAGCACCGCGTTTGCCGGCTTCAGCGCAAGCCGCCGCCGTCGCCGCCGCGATTGCGTGCCGTCGCGGTCAGCTGATCGCCGCGCCGGCGCTCAGCGCGCAGGTCTTGGTATGGCCGAGCACGAGGCCGAGCCGTGCCTCGCGCCGGGCCAGCACGGCCAGGATCAGCAGGCCGCCGCTGCCGGGCACGTTGGCGATGACGAGCTTGCCCTCGACCGACTCGATCAGCACGTGATCGAGCATGCCGGCGCCGAGATCGCGCATGACCGACTGCCCCAGCGCGGCCAGCGAGCTGGCCATCGCGGCGAACTTGCCGGGCTCCAGCCTGCCGCGGATCTTCTCGGCGAACGGCCGGCCGTCGCGCACGGCGATCATTGCCGCGGTCACGTCGTCGCAGCGCAGCAGCAGATCCTCCAGCGCGGCGGTGCAGAGCTGGCGTGTCGTTTCGTTCAATGCCATTGGGAAGCACCTCGCCCGGCCGGGATGTCGGCTTCGCCGTCGAGCAGGATGAACAGCAGTTCGAACAGACGCACGATGTCGGCGCGGCGCCGCGCGTCCACCGGCAGTATCGGCGCGACCAGACCGTACTGGTCGAGCAGTGCGCGGCACTGGCGCAGCAGGGTTTCCGACGGCGTGGTCAGCTTGTTCAGCGCGATCACGAGCGGCAGCTCGCGCACCTCGCCGGCATAGGTCTCCAGGGTCTCGCGCAGGCCCTGCACGGCGAATTCGGTGGAGCCGTCGACGAGCACGACGACGCCGAGCAGTCCTTCGCGCACGATGTCGAACATGAACTTGAAGCGCGCCTGGCCCGGCAGGCCGTAGAGCAGCAACCGGTCCTCGCCGCCGATGCCGAGTTCGCCGTAGTCGAACGCGACCGTCGTGGTCGGCTTGCGCAGCGCGAGCTCGTCGGTGCAGCCCACGTCGGTGGTCACCGGCGGTATGTCGCTGACTGCAGCGATGCAGGTCGTCTTGCCGGCGCCGGGCTCGCCGATGAACAGCAGCTTGTGACTGGCGCTCATCGCGAGAATCCGAGTATCGCGCCGACGCGCACGGCCAGGCGCAGCAACCCGGCCGGCCGCGCCGCCGTGGCGGCGGCCGGCTGACGGTCGACGGCGCGTTCCAGCGCGCCGAGCCGGTTCACCGCCTCGATGCAGCGCTGCACCTGGTCCGGCGTCGCGCCGCTGTGTTCGGCCAGTTCCTGCGCGCTGCGGTAGGTGCGCCGCATCGCCGCCATGATGCGCCACTGCACCACGTCCCAGCCATTGGCTTCGTAGGGCCAGCAGCGCAGCCGGTAGCGTCCCGCGGCTTCGGCGACCGCGGGCTTGTCCGGCTGCGCTGCGGGCGCCTCCTTGTTCAGCAACGCCAGCAGCTCGTAGCCGCGCAGCGGCCGGTGCAAGGTGCCGGCCGGGTGTTCGCGCGGCCGCTGCGAACACCCGGCCAGGGCGGCGCGGCGGTCGAACTCGACCGGCGTGTGCTGATCCAGATTCAACAACACCACGTCGGCCGGCTCGCCCGCCTCGGCCAGCACCCAGCGCTGCTTCAGGTGCGTGCCGAGCAGACCGAGCAGGCGGCGCGTGGCCTCCAGCTCCTCAGGACTGAAATGGGCGCAGGCCACGCGGAAGGACCGCGGCGGATAGTCGGTGCCACTCATCGGCGTGTATCTCCTGAGAACCGGGCAAGGTCCGCGGCATCGCGGCCCTGCCCTGCTGTCGTTCCGCGCGATCTCGCCGGACGCCCGACCTGCGGGCGCCCGGCCATCCCGTCGACCCGGACGGAATGCACGAACGCGGCGGACTGTCACGTGCCGCGACGACGCTCAGACGGCGCCGTCGCACTTCTCCATCGACGAGCGCGCCCGCACGATGACCATGCCGACGTTGGCCGACGCGCGCGTGACGAACACGCCGGCGTGGTTCGGGTTCTTCTTCGAGCGGCAGAACACGTGGATCAGGTTGGTGCTGAACACGATGATCTCTTTGAAATAGTGGTTGTGCGCCGCGGTGATGCCGCGCGCCTTGTCGAACAGCTTCTCGATCTCGCTGACGGTCTTGCCCTGGAACAGGTCGCCGGTCGCCGCGGCGACGAGGTCCAGCACTTCGCTGGGGTGCGAGTCCACGGTCTTCACGCCGAGCAGCATGCCGCTGACCATGTCCACGTAGCCGGCGGCGACGCACTCGGGTATGTCGGCCTGCGCGGCCGTCAACGCTTTATCAAGAGACATGGGCTTTTCCTCCAAGTTGGTACTGCGGGTCGTGCCAGCCGCGGATGCGGTCGGCAAAGTCGTGTAGGAAGCGCAGCTGTACCGGGGTCTGGATCGCATGCGGCTGCGCGCTGCGCACCTTGGCGATGGCCGCTTCAGGCGCGTCGCCGAACCAGATCAGGATGCAGGCGAGCACCGTGCCCGTGCGCCCGAGGCCGCCGCGGCAATGCACGGCGACGCCACGGTTGGCGCGGATCGCGCTTTCGCTGAGCCGGCACATGTCCACGGCCTGGCCGAAGTTCGGCGGCGCCATGTCCGGTACGGCGAAGTGATGGCGTTCGATGCCGAGCTCGCGCAGCGGCTCGAGCGGATAGCTGCAGCGCTCCTCGACACACAGCAAGGTGCCGACGCCGGATCCGGCGAGCTGGCGGTACTGGGCCGGCGCCTCGCCGACCAGGCCCGGCCGGCTCATGCCGCAGAGCAGGCCCGGCACCAGCCACCAGATGCCGTCGACCGACAGCAGCGGGTTCTGCACCGGCGCGAGATTGCAGTTGCCCGTCTCCACATAGATGCGTCCGGCTTCGGTCGCCGGCGCGCCGAAGAAGCGCGACGTCGGCGCCAGCTCGCGGATCGTGCCGCCGGCCAGCAGGGCGGTGTCGCCGCCGACCGCGAGGCAGTCCTGCCGGTTGTGCGTGACGGCGACGACCATCGCGCCCGCCGCGCGCTCGCGCAGGCAGGCGCGCACGATCTCGGCCTGTGTGCCGTCGAGACCGGCTGTCGGTTCGTCCACGAGGTACAGCGCGGCCGGCCGGGCCAGGCCGGCGAACACGGCGGCGTAGCGGCGCAGCGGCGCCGGCAGCGCATCGACCTCGCGTTCGGCGTCGCCGGCCAGGCCGGCGCGTTCGAGCAGCAGCCGCACGCCATCCGGCGACAGCGCGCAACGCCGGCCGAGTTCGTCCTGCAGGCAGGCGCTTCCGGTCAGCTGCGCGTGCTGCGGCAGCCAGGCGACGGCGGTCTGGCCCGCGGCCAGCGCCACGCCGTCAAGGCGCGCGTCGCCATTGAACGAGGGCTCGTCCGGCAACTGGCCGCCAGCCAGGGCCGACAGCAATGTCGACTTGCCGGCGCCGCCCGGGCCCACCAGCCAGAGCAGGCCCGGGCTGGCGACACGCAAGGCCCCGATGCGCGCGATTCGGCGCCTGCCACGCATCAACTCGAAATTGTCGAGCTCGAACACGCCACGCTCCTGCCCCTGGAAGCATCCTGTCGTCCCCGCGTCGAGCGCCAGGGATTTCTGTCAGGCTATGCCAGGGTTTCACGAGGCATGAATAGGGGATTCCCCTATTTGTAAACTAATGTGCAAACCATCAGCAGCGATGGCTGAAACGCAAGTGCCGACGCGCACCGACGCCGAGGATATCGGCATGACTTTGGTCGCGGCAGACCCGGCCGTACCCGGCCCGTTGAAAAATATGACAACAATTCGACAGGCGTGAAGCCGCCGCTCAGGCGCCGGCGGTCTGGACCGTGTCGGCCAGCGCGGCTTCGAGCAGTTCCTCCAGCGGCCGCGGCTTCTCGATCGCGAAGCCCTGCGCCGCATCGACCCCGAGCAGGCGCAGCACCGGCAGCACGGCCTCGGACTCCACGCATTCGGCGACGGTGACCTTGCCGAGCGCGCGGCCGACATGGGCGATCGCGCCGAGCACCGACTGGTCATAGGTGTCCTCGGCGGCCCGGCGCACGAACATGCCGTCGATCTTGAGCACATCGACGGCCAGCGACTTGAGGTACCCGAACGAGGACATGCCGCTGCCGAAATCGTCCAGCGCAATGCGGCAGCCGAGCCGGTGCATCTCGTCGATGAAGGCGCAGGCCTCGGCCAGATTGGAGATCGCCGTGGTCTCGGTCAGCTCGAAGCACAGCAGCCCCGGCGGGATCGCGTGCTCGCGGATGTCGGCGATGACGCCGGCGCGGAACTCCGGACTGCTGACCGACTGCGCCGAGACGTTGACATGGCACTGGGTGATACGGTCGAGCTGGTCGCGGCGCTGGACCAGGGCCGCCAGCAGCTGGCGCACCACCTCGCGATCGACGGCGCTGACCAGCTCGTACTTTTCCGCCGCCGGAATGAACACGCCGGGCGCATGCAGGCGGCCGTTGCGGTCGATCAGGCGCACGAGCACCTCGAACTGCAGCTGCTGCGGCTCGTCCAGCGCGCAGATGCGCTGGGCGAACAGGTAGATGCGCTGCTCGGCGATGGCGAGGCGGATTTCCTGCACCCATTCGACATCGGCCCGCCGCCGCGCGACGACCTGGTCCGACTCGACGTAGACGCGGATGCGGTTGCGGCCCTGCTCCTTGGCCAGGTTGCAGGCGGTCTGCGCGGCGCGGAACGCCCAGCTCGTGTCGGGGGCCGCGGCCCCCAGCTCGACGATGCCGGCGCAGGCGCTGAGCTCGAAACGGCGCGCGTCGAAGCGGTAGCTGCTCTCGCGCACGGCCCGCAGCAGCGACTCGGCGATGGCCTGCGCCTCGGTCAGCGGCACATCCTCCAGCAACACGGCGAATTCGTCTGCGCCCATGCGCGCGAGCACGTGACGGGAGCCCAGCCGCTGCACCAGGGTCGCCGCGGTGCGCCGCAGTACGTCGTCGCCGGCCGCCTGGCCGTAGGCGTCGTTGATCAGGCCGAACTGGTCCAGATCGAGCACGACCAGGGTATGGAAGGAATGGTCGCGGCGGCAGCGCGCGAGGGTCTGCGCGATCAGCGAGCGCATCTCGTGGCGGTTGATCAGTCCGGTCACCGCGTCGTGGCTCGCGACATAGGCCAGCTCGCGCGTGAGCCGGTGCGTCTCGGAGACGTCTTCGAGCAGCACGATCCATTCCGAGGCCTCGTCGCCGCGCGCGGCCAGCGCGAACAGCTTGAGGCGGCAGTGCACCAGGCTGCCGTCGCGGCGGCGCAGGCTGCAGGACTCCAGCAGCGCCGTGCGCTCGGCCGGCACACGCCGGCCGAAGTCGATGCTGGCCGCGCCGTGCAGCTCGTCGACGTAGTCGTTCAGCGGATTGCCGCGCAGCGCGTCCTCGTCGCGGTCGAGCAGACGGCACAGGCGCGGATTGACGCGCCGGAAGCGGCCCTCGGCATCCAGCCGCGCGATGCCGATGTCGGCGCGTTCGAACACCGAATGGAAACTGTTCTCCGAATCGACGACGCGGCGCTGCACCGCGCGCAGCAGCAGGAACATGCAGAACGCCAGCAGCACGAAGCCGGCCGCGCCCAGCAGATTCATCAACGCGCCTAGCCGTTCCACACCGTCGGCCAGCATCTGCAGGAACTCCAGCTGCAGCGTGCGCAGCCGCTCGCCGGTGACGACGACCTCGTGCCGCAGCGCGGCAATGGCCGCGGCATCGTCGAACGAGGTGGACTCGAAACGCCGCAGCAGTTCGTCCAGTTGCAGCACCCCCTCGTCGGAGGCGACCCAGCGTTCCACCGCATCGCCGAAATACGGCGCATGGCGGAAGTAGCGAAACATCCAGATCAGGTATTCGGTGTTTTCCGCCGAATTCATGCCACGGAGAAAGCCCGCGCGCGCCGCGTCGAGATCCGGCGGCGACGCCTCCAAAGCGAGACGTGCGTCACGGTCTGCGAGCAGCACCTGCAAGCCGGCACGCGCTTCGTCGAGATTCTGCCGTTGACCTCCGTCGGCGTAGCGACGCAGACCGCCCTCGACGCGAGCCCGCGCCTTGGACCAGTAGCTTTCGCCGACGAGGTAGGCCGCAACGCCCGCATTGATCTGCGCGGTGAGCACGGCAGTGGCCTGCGCGGCGATCGCGCCGGCGGCCAACAGCACGGCGGCGGCGAACACGCGGCGCAGCGAATGCGAGGAGCGATCGCGCATTGCCCTCATAAGCTGCCCCTCGCGGTACTGGCCGGACGTCGGACGGGTGTTGACTTTGCGACGGAGGGTCTCTATCCATCCGCACGAGCACTGTCTATCGTGCGGGGGCGGCCTGCCGTGCGGCCAGGGTATCGGCGAAGGTCATGCGAGACAAGAAGCCAGGGAAAGCGGCAACGTCGTACCCAGCCGTGCTGACGTTGTCGCCGGGACTGTTGGTGGGCGCCTTGCTGTGCGCACTTCCGGTGATAGCGCTGTTGCCGGCCGGCGGCACGCGCGAGCCACAGGCGTCTGCAACGCAGACGGCGTTTCTCAGCCTGCGGCTGGAGGAACTCAGCGAGCGCATCGAACGCGCCGAACGTCTGCCGCAACCACCGACCGAGACCACGGCCGCGGCGATGGAGCGCGACGTCGCCGAGCTGCTGACCCTGGCCGATACGCTCGCGGCGCAGATGCCGGCCAGCACGCGACTGATCCTGCAGCGGCTGACCCTCGAGCATCAGGCGCTGCGCCGCGCCGTGCACGACCCGCAGGCCGGCGACGCCGGCGCCGGCAACTTCGAGAGCCGTCGCCGCGAATCACTGCTGCGTCTGGGCGCCGCGCGCGAAGATCTGCTGATCCAGCTCGAGCGCCAGTCCGCCTGGTCCGCCTCGCTGCGCGACATCAGCCGCAACTGGATGCTCTACGCCACCTTGGTGGCGGTCGCTGCTTCCCTGCTGCTCCTGCTGCGTCACCATCGGCGCGTACCGCCCGCTCCCGCCGCATCCGTCGGCCGCAGCGAATCCGCCGGCGACGGACTCGGCGACACCGAAGTCAGCCGCCTGCTGCCGCATCTGGCCGACTGGATCCTGCTCTGCGATCCGCACGGCCGCGTCGAGCGCGTGCTGGCCGGCGACCTCGCGCGCGTGGGCCTGCATGCGGACGCCGCGATGCCGCGCACCTTGAGCCATCTGACATCCACCCTGAGCGCCGATGGCGCGAGCCTGCTGCCGCTGCCCGGCGAGCAGGTTGCCGTCACCCTGACCGAATTCGGCGCCGCTCCGGAAACTGCCGTGCCAGTGCGCCTGATCGTCGCGCGTCTGGGCCATTCGCCGCACTGCCCGCTGATCGCGATCGCGCGCGACCGCCGCGACGAAGTGCAGATCGAAGAGGAGATCCGCAGCAAGGTCAGCCAGCTCGCGCGCCTGCGCGCGGACTCCGACGCACTGCGCCGGCGCATCCTCGACATGGAGGAACAGGCGCAGACGCGCATAGGCCAGGAATTGCATGACGACGTCGGCCAGCAGCTCGCCGGCATCGCCTTCCTGGCCAAGGCGCTGGCCAACCGGCTGGAGCGCGAGGAAAACCGCCTGAGCCAGGACGCCAACTGGATCGCGCAGATCGCCAACCGCTCGGTCGAGTCCTGCCGCAGCCTGTCGCACCAGCTGAGTTCACCGCACTTTTCCAACGGCGAGGTCGGCGACGCGCTGCGCCGGCTCTGCGCCGACACCAGCAGCCTGTTCGGCGTCGACTGCGTCTACTGCCCGGCGCGCGCCTGGCGCAATGTCGAGGCGATCGACGCGGACGTGAGCCGGCACATGCTGCGCGTGGTGCAGGAAGCGATCAACAATGCGATCCGCCACGGCCGCGCCGAACGCATACTCGTGCGCCTGGAACGCCGCTCCACGCGGCTGCGCCTGTCCATCGTCGACCGTGGCAGCGGCATGGGCAGCGGCAGCTTCACCCACCATGAAACCACCGGCCTGGGCTTCAGCAGCATGCAGGCCCGGGCGCGCCAGCTGCGCGGACGGCTGCGCGTGCGCAGCGGTGCGCGCGGCACCGTCGTCATGCTGACCGTGCCGCATGGCATCTATCCGGCCTGAAGCCACAGGCCGCCGACGTGAAAGAGAACCTACGAATGCGAGTGCTGGTTGTCGACGATCATCCGATCATGCGTCTGGGCCTGCGCCAGCTGCTGCTGGCCGCGCCGGTCATCGCCAGCTGCAGCGAGGCCGGCAACGTGGCCGACGCACTGGCGCTCGCGCAGCGCGAGCGTCCGAACGCGATCGTCGTGGATCTGTCCCTGGGCAAGGAATCCGGGCTGGACCTGATCGCCCGACTGCGCACCCGCGGCGACACGACGCCGATCCTCGTGCTGTCGATGTTCGACGAGGCGCTGTATGCGCAGCGCGTGCTGCGCGCCGGCGCGCAGGGCTATCTGATGAAAGAAGCCTCGACCGACCATCTGATCGAGGCGGTACAGCGCATCGCGCGCGGCGAGACCGTCATCAGCGCGGCGATGAATGCGCGCTTCAACGACGCGGCGCCGGCCGGCGCGCCGAGCGGCGTCGACGCGCTGACGCCGCGCGAACTGGCCGTGCTGCGCCTGATCGCCCAGGGACAGTCGCCGGCGTCGATCGCGCGCCTGCAATCGCGCAGCACCAAGACGATCGAAGCCCACCGCGAATCCATCAAGCGCAAGCTCGGCCTGCAGACGGCCAGCGAACTCACGCGCTTCGCCGCACTGTGGCTGGAGCGCCACGGCAAGGACGAGCGCTTCGCCTGAGACCGTGCGCCGTGGCCGCCCTGTCCCGCGGGACGCCGATGGCGTGGCTGCTACCTGGCGGCTGTCGAAAACGGTCGGCCTCGGCGGTCCGGGAACGGACCGTCCGCGCATCCGCCGCGCATGCGATGCCGTCGCGGAGGAACGGCACGGCCCGCACGGCGGCCGCCCGCCCTCAAACCGGCAAAAACCCGTTTTCCGGTTTACAGCTGGCGCAGCAGCCAGGCCAGCAGCGGCACGGCCAGCACGTTGAGCAGTCCGGTCAGCACCATGACCAGGCCGGCCACGGCGCCTTCGGTCGGGCCGACCTGATGCGCGCGCGCCGTGCCGGCAGCGTGGGCGCCGACGCCGAACAGCGCGCCGCGCGCCAGCGCCGAGGCCAGCCGCACGCGGGTCAGCATGAGGTCGCCGACGACGGTGCCGAGCACACCGGTCAGTACGACGAAGACCGCCGTGAGCTCCGGCAGGCCGCCGATGTCGCCGGACACTTCCATCGCGAACGGTGTGCTGATCGAACGGGGCAACAGGCTCAGGCGCAGCGCCCCGTCGAGGCCGAGCAGGGTGGCCAGCGCCCAGCTCGTCAGCAGCGCCGTCGCGCTGCCGGCGCCCATGCCGAGCAGCAGCACGCGCCAGTGCCGGCGAATCAGCGCACGCTGTTCGTAGATCGGCACCGCGAAGGCCACCGTGGCCGGCCCGAGCAGCAGCACCAGCCAGTGCGTGCCCTGGCGGTAATCCCGATAGCTCGCATGCAGCGCCAGCACGCAGGCGCCCAGCAGCGCCGGGGTCAGCGCCAGCGGCATCAGCCACCAGCGCGGCCAGCGCCGGTGGATGCGCCTGGCCGCCGCGTAACAGCCCAGGGTCAGTGCCGACCAGAACGCGGCCTGCAGCCAGGTCGCGAGTTCAGCGCGCATCGTCGCGGCCGGCGCGCAGGCCGGCCTCCACGGCGAAGGCGGTCACCCGCATGACGGCCGCGGTGCTCAGCACGATCACGAGCAGGATCTTGAGCCCGGTCAGGCCGAACAGCTCGCGGTGGTCGAGCACGCCCAGGACGGCCGGGACGAAGAACAGCAGCATCTCGGCCAGGAACCAGTCGGCGCCGCGCTTGAACAGACGCACGTCGAGCGTGTGCGTGGCCAGCAATGCGAACAGCAGACCGAGTCCGAGCAGGCCGCCGGGCAGCGGCACGCCGGTCAGGCGCGCCAGCGCCTCGCCGGCCAGCCAGAACGCGAGCAGCAGCGCGATCTGCGGCAGGCCGTTGCGGCGTACGAAATCCCCGGGGTCCGGCCAGCGCCGCGCGATCGTCATGGACGCCAATGTAGGGGGCGACAAAGCATGTATAAAATGAATTGAATGACTGATTTTCAGTCGAAAACGGAATGACCATGGAATTCCGACCGTTGCGCGTCTTCATCGAGGTCGTCCGTCAGGGCGGCTTTTCCCAGGCCGCCAAGGCCGTGTTCGCGACCCAGTCGACGGTCAGCAAGGCAGTCAAACAGCTCGAGGACGAGCTCGGCGTGAACGTGCTGGACCGGCTGGGCCACCGCAGCGTGCTGACCGCCGCCGGTGAAGTCGTCTACCGGCGCGGTCTGAAGCTGCTGGCCGATCGCGACGATCTGCTGGCCGAAATCGCCGAGGTCCGCGGCCTGAAGCGAGGCCATCTGCGCCTGGGCCTGCCGCTGGTCGGCAGCAGCATCCTGTTCGCGCCGCTGTTCGCGATCTACCGCCAGCGCTATCCCGGCATCGACATCCGTCTCGTCGAACACGGCAGCGACCAGCTCGAGGACGTGCTGCGTGCCGGCGAGGTCGACTTCGCCGGCGCACTGCTGCCGGTCGCGGCGGATTTCGATCAGCTGCCGGTGCGCCACGAACCGCTGGTCGCGCTGCTCCCGGCCGGCCACGCGCTGAGCGGCCGTCGCTCGGTACGCCTGGCCGACCTGTCCGCCGAGCCGTTCATCCTGTTCCAAAGCGGCTTCTCGCTGCACCGCATGATTCTCGACGGCTGCCGCCGCGCCGGCTTCGAGCCGGTAGTGGCCGCCCGTACGAGCCAGGTCGATTTCATGATCGGCCTGGTCGGTGCCGGCCTCGGCGTCGCGTTCCTGCCGCGCATGATCGCGGCCGAGCGCGAACATCCCGGCGTGCAGGCCGTGCCGCTCGACGAGCGCGACGCGGACTGGCGCATGGCCCTGGTCTGGCGCAAGGGCGCCTATCTGCCCGGCGCGGCCAGAGCCTGGCTCGATCTCGTCCAGGAGACGCTGACGCCCGGCTGACGCCGCACCGGCGCAGGTTGCGGTGAGCGCAGCGAACCGCAGCGTCCGGGTTCTTGCGCTGCGAAGAACCGCCGCCAGGAATGATGCAGAAGACCGGCGCCCATCCTCGGGCGCCGGAATCGACGCGACTCGTTCGCGAGTTTCGCACTGCGGGCGTCTCGCCGTTGCGGTCCGCCGTGCTCACCGCAACCGGCCGCATCACCTACGCCTGCACGTCGCCGTCGATCACGCGGCCGCGCAGGCGCAGCGCGTTGCCGACGACCGAGACCGAGGACAGGCTCATCGCCAGCGCCGCGAGCATGGGGCTCAGCAGCAGCCCGAACGGCGGATACAGCAGGCCGGCCGCGACCGGAACGCCCAGCGCGTTGTAGGCGAACGCGAACAGCAGGTTCTGGCGCATGTTGCGCACGGTGGCCTGCGACAGCCGGCGCGCGCGCAGGATGCCGCGCAGATCGCCCTTGACCAGGGTGACCTGCGCGCTGGACATGGCCACGTCGGTGCCGGTGCCCATGGCGATGCCGACATCGGCCGCGGCCAGCGCCGGCGCATCGTTGATGCCGTCGCCGGCCATCGCGACCCGGTGACCCTGCGCCTGCAGGCGCGTGACCAGCGCGGCCTTGTCCTGCGGCCGCACTTCGCCGTGGAATTCGGCGATGCCCAGACGCCGCGCCACCGCCGCGGCCGTCGTCAGACCGTCGCCGGTGGCCATGACCACGCGCACGCCGGCGGCCTGCAGTGCGGCGATCGCCTCGGGCGTGCTGGCCTTGAGCGGATCGGCCACGGCCACGAGGCCCGCAAGAGCTCCGTCGACCGCCAGGAACATCACGCTGGCGCCGTCGCCGCGCAGCTGTTCGGCACGCGCGCGGGCGACGTCCGGGTCGACTCCGCGGCTCTGCATCAGCAGGGTATTGCCCAGCGCCAGTCGTCGACCGGCGACGCGGCCCTGCACGCCCAGGCCGGTCACCGATTCGAAATCCGCCGCCGCTTCCAGCACCAGCCCGCGCCGGCGCGCCTCGGCGACGATGGCCTCGGCCAGCGGATGCTCGCTGCCCTGATCGAGGCTCGCGGCGAGCCGCAGCACGTCGGCCTCGTCGCGGCCGCCGAACCCGAGCACTTCGCGGAATGCCGGGCGCCCTTCGGTCAGGGTGCCGGTCTTGTCGACGATCAGGGTGTCGACGGTGCGCAGACGCTCTATCGCCTCGGCGTCGCGGAACAGCACGCCGGCCTGCGCCGCGCGGCCGGTCGCGACCATGATGGACATCGGCGTGGCCAGGCCCAGTGCACAGGGACAGGCGATGATCAGCACGGCGACCGCATTGACCACGGCATAGGTCCACGACGGCGCGGGACCGAACAGGCCCCAGGCCAGGAAGGTCGCCGCAGCGGCGGCCAGCACGCCGAGCACGAACCAGAAGCTGACCTTGTCGGCCAGACGCTGCATCGGCGCGCGCGAACGCTGCGCCTGGGCGACGAGCTGCACGATCTGCGCAAGCACGGTTTCCGAGCCGACGCGTTCGGCGCGGATCACGAGACTGCCGTTGCCGTTGATCGTCGCACCGATGACCTTGGCGCCGGCCAGCTTTTCCACCGGCATCGGCTCGCCGGTCAGCATGGATTCGTCGACGTGCGAACGGCCGTCGAGCACGACGCCGTCGACCGGCACCTTCTCGCCGGGGCGCACGCGCAGGCGGTCGCCGACGTGTACGTGGGTCAACGCAATGTCGTCCTCGCCGCCGTCCTCGCGCAGTCGCCGCGCGGTCTTGGGCGCGAGGCCGAGCAGCGCCCGGATCGCGGCCGAGGTGCTCGAACGCGCCTTGAGTTCGAGCATCTGCCCGAGCAGGGTCAGCGAGACGATGATCGCGGCGGCCTCGAAGTAGACGCCGACGCGGCCGTGTTCGCGGAACGAGTCCGGAAACAGCGCCGGTGCCAGGGTCGCGACGAGGCTGTAGCTGAACGCCGCGCCGACGCCGGTGCCGATCAGGGTCCACATGTTCGGGCTGCGATTGGCGATGGACTGGGCCCAGCGCTGGAAGAACGGCGCGCCGGCCCAGAGCACGACCGGCGCCGACAGCACGAGCTCGATCCAGGTGCGCGCAGTCGCCGACAGCAGCGGCAGGCGGTGGCCGAACATGGCGAGAATCAGCACCGCGACGGACAGCGGCAGGGTCCAGCGGAAACGGCGGCGGAAATCCGTCAGTTCGGGATTCTCGCCCTCCTCCAGGCTCGGCATCATCGGTTCCAGCGCCATGCCGCAGAGCGGACAGGTGCCCGGATGGTCCTGCACGATCTCCGGATGCATCGGGCAGGTGTACTGCGTGCCCGGCGGTGCCGGCACGGCAGGCGCGGCCGATGCCGGATCCAGAAAGCGCTGCGGATCGGCGACGAATTTGCTGCGACAGCCGGCCGAGCAGAAGTAGTGGCGCTGGCCGTCGTGCTCGGCCTGGTGCACCGAGTCCTCGCTCACGCGCATGCCGCAGACCGGGTCGGTCAGGCCGCCGGCCGCCGCCTGCGCAGGTGCGTGATGTGAATGGCCTGCGTGCTGCGAATGAGCCGCGTGATGCGCCGGAAGGCCGTGCCCGGCCTGCGCCGCCGGGGCCGCGTCCGCCGCCGGTGTGTGCCCGGAGCTGCCGCAACAGGACGCCGCCGTGCTCTTCGTCGCATCGCGGCGATGCGCGGCATGATCGCGATGTGCAGCAGTCGCAGCGGCCCCGGACATGTCATGCGCGCGATGAGCGGAGTGCGCGTCCGGCGCCGCAGGCGTCGCGCTGCAGCACGAAGCGGTTGGGCCGGCAGGTGCGTCGGCTTCATCGGCACGATGATCGTGATGCGTGCGCGCCGCTGCGGCGCTGTCCGGCATCGCCGTCGTGCCGGTGCAACAGGACGCGGCCGAAGTTTGGTCCTGCTTCGCCGGGACCGGCGTGCCAGGCTTGGCGGCGCCGGCGCAACAGCCGCCGGTCGTGGTGTCGTCGTTGGATTTCATGCGGATTCCTCCTGCGTCAGGGCATTGAGGATCGGACAGGCCTCGGCGCGACCGTGGCCCGGGCAGGCGGCGATCAAGGTGTGCAGGCCGCCGCGTATGCGCTCCAGCTCGGCGATGCGCAGCTCGATGTCGGCGAGTTTGCGCTGGGCCGCGCGCTTGACCTCGGCCACGTCGCGCTCGTCGCTGAGCGCGAGCAGTGCGCGGATGTCGTCGAGCGAAAAGCCCAGCGCCTTGGCACGGCGGATGAAGCGCAGCCGCTTGAGCTCGGTCGTACCGTAGCGGCGGTAGCCCGAGGCCAGCCGGCCGGCCGGCGTCAGCAGGTCGTTGCGTTCGTAGTAGCGCACCGTGTCGATGGCCACTCCGGCCTGCTCGGCGAGCTGGCCTATGCTCAGGCTGGTCATGTCCGATCTCCTCTAAACATGCCGAAAACGGGCCTCTGCCCGCTTCGGATCGAACGGCGCCAGCAGCGCTCGCGCACGTTCTGCGGGAATCCATCGCTGGCGCGATCGACTCTCGCGCGATCCCGGTCGGGATCGCCTGGCCGGCCGCTTCTCGACAACCTGCCAGACGCGAGTCTGCACCCTGGATCCAGGTCCAGAGTCAAGCCCTCGACCGCACGGCGCGCAGGTCCGCAATGCGCGACCTCAGTGATCGCCGCCGGCGCGCCGCGACGACCAGTGGATGTGCACGATCTTCCAGCCCTGCGCGGTCTTGCGCAGCACCATGGTCTCGGTCGAATCAATGGCCAGTACGGTCTCGCCCTTCTTCGCATGAATCGCGCTCTCGCTGCCGACCCAGGCCAGTTCGCCCGACGCCTGCGCCGTGCGGCGCCTGGGACTGACCTGCGCCTCTTTCAGGAACGCCGCGTCGGCCCTGGCATGCCCGGCCAGCAGGTATTCGTCGCGGCTGCGTTCCACGCCGCCGCTTTCGAGAATCAGTACGGCCGGATCGAGCTCGGCGGCGGCCTTGTCGACGTCGCCGGCCGCCAGCGCCGCGGAGAAGCGCTCGACCACGGCAACCGCGTCCGCCGCGGCCGGCGCGATCTGCTGCTCGGCGCGGCTGTCGTCGCGACCGGCGACGACGGCGGCATCGTGTTTCTCCTTGCCGTGCGACCAGGCCGGCGCGGCGATCAGGATCAGGCTCAGGGACAGCGTGTGCAGTTTCATGCGGGTCACTCCGGGTCAGGAAAACGCTGGGGACAACAGGAAATCGGATTCAGTGAGGATGCTCATCATCATGTTCGTGCGCCGGCGCGGCCATCGGATCGTCGACGGGCTCGAACGAGGACCGCGGCGCCGCGGCGGCGCCCGGATGCGCGCGCGGATCGCTTTCGCGACAGCCACGGCCGAATCGGCTGCGCATTCGCACCCGGCCCAGACCTGCAGTTCGGCCTGATCGTCCAGCCGCGCCGCGTCGATCTCCGCGACGTCCAGTTCCGGCAACGCCTGCAGCGCCTGCTGCGCGCCGGCCGGATACCAGCGCGCAAGTCCCAGGCACGCGGCACCGATCTCCGCTGCGCTGCGCGCGAGCGCGTTGTCGGCAGCTTGCCGAGATCCGGTGTGGCCGTGCTGCCGCGGCAATCGGCCGAATCCGCCGTATCGGCATCATCGCCGGCCAGGCCGTGACGACCGGCCTCGGCGACGGCCTTGTCGCCGGGGAAACCGTGACTCAGCCGCGCCGCCATCGCGCCCTGGCAGGCAACCAGGGCGAACAGGCACCGCCAGATCACGAGCAGGCGGCGACGAGCATGAAAGCTTCCGGACGCAACCCGCGTAGCCTGGCGCGCCGCGGCGCAGAATGCGACCGGCACGGCCGCGCCAGGCTGCCGTCTGCGGCAGCGTGCCGCAGCGAAGTCCACGACAGGGCTACGCTCGAGCCGACGGCGTCGAAAGGCCAGGGCCGCGGCCGTCAGCGGAACGACCAAGGTCGCAGGCCGCACCGCTTGCATCGCGCGGCGCGAATCACTAGGCTGCGCGCCGTCACTGGGGAGTAGCCGCCTCCGCACAGGAGGAGCCGACGTCAACAGACTTGGTCCACGGACCATGGCGTCGGCGGCAGTAGCTGGGCGAGACCTTTGACTCTACGATCCAAAGCCGGGGCCGGCGATGGGTGGTCGAGTCATTGGTTCCTTCTCGCCGGCCCCAGGACAAATCCACATGGAAGCTCTGATCGCCTCGTTCGGCATGGTCGCCATCGCCGAAATCGGGGACAAGACCCAACTGCTGTCGTTCGTCCTCGCCACGCGATTCCGGGGCAGGCACTGGGCCATCATTGCCGGCATCTTCGCCGCGACCGTGTTCAACCATCTGTTCGCCGCGCTGGTCGGCGGCTGGGTCGCGCATTTCCTCGGCCCCGACCTGCTGCGCTGGATACTCGGCCTGGCCTTCCTCGGCTTTGCCGCCTGGGCGCTGATTCCCGACACGCTCGACGACAAGCCCGAACCGAGCCGCTACGGCCCGTTCCTGACCACCCTGGTGCTGTTCTTCCTGGCCGAGATGGGCGACAAGACGCAGCTCGCGACCGTCGCGCTCGGCGCGAAATACGCCAATCTGGCCCTCGTCACCCTCGGCACGACCCTCGGCATGATGGCCGCGAACGTGCCGGCCGTGCTGATCGGCGAAAAGCTCGCCCAGCGCTTCCGGCTGTCGACCATGCGCTTCGTCGCTGCCGCGCTGTTCGCCGTGTTCGGCCTGCTCATCCTGTTCAAGATCAACTTCGGATTGAACCTGGGCTGAGGCGCGGCGTCACGGGCCGGTCCGCCTGCGGCGGGCACGGCCGCAACGGCGCATCCGGCGCTGCCGCCGCCGCGGCGGCGCCGGCCGCTTGATCCGCGTGGCTCGGCAACCGATGCTGAGCGGGACCGGCCCGGCGCCTGCGACGCGGGGCGTCCCAGCCGCGTCTGCGTCACCGGCGAAGCGCGTTCGCCAGCCACAGAGGAACTCTTGCCATGCGATCCCGCCTTGCGACATCGACACTCGCCGCCGCCCTGCTCCTGACCGCTGCCGCGGCAGCCGCCGCGCGGCTCAGTCCCGAGGAACGGCTGGCCAAGGCCATCGAAGGCCGCAGCGCCGGCGAGCCGGTCAAATGCATACAACTGCGCGACATCCGTTCGACCCGGATCATCGACAGGACCGCGATCATCTACGACACCCTCGGCGGCACGCTCTACGTGAACCACCCCAAGGCCGGCGCGGCGTTCCTGCACGACGACGTGGTGCTCGTCACCGACACGCATTCGTCGCAGCTGTGCAACATCGACATCGTCAAGCTCGTCGATCCGACGTCGAAGATGCTGACCGGCAGCGTCGGCCTCGGCGACTTCGTGCCGTATACCAGGCCCAAGCCCGAAGCCAAGCGCTGAGTCGCCGCCGCAGCGCAGGTCAGCCGAAGACGCTGCGCCGGATTCGGCCCGCTCTGCGACTGGCCGCTGCCGGGGCTGACCGTTCTCGCCGCCGTTGAAAAATGGCGTGATCCGTCAACGGCGCGAGGCGCCGGTCATCCTGTCGGCCGCACCGCTGCGCGCTCGCGCGGATCCGGCGCGGGCGAGTGCATTGCGGGATCTACGCCGCATCTCCCTGTCGAGCGCAACGACGCTGCAACACGCCGCTGCCACACTGTGCCGGATCAGCAAGGCCGTTGCCGGCCTGCGACAGAAGCCCGCTGCGGTGGCCACCGATGCAGCCGTTCACGCGGGCACGCAATCCAGTCAACGGACAGCGGCGCCGCTGCGCGACCTCTGACCGGCTCGTCGTTCGGAGATGCACGCATGAAACGCTTCGCCCTGCTGTTGATGTCCCTGCTGCCGCTCGCCGCGTCGGCCCAGAGCGTGCTGCTGGGCCGCACCCTGATCGGCAAGGGCGACGCCGCCACGGCAATCCGCGCTGCCGCCGGCGAACCCGCGCGACTGGACCGCATCGACGGCGACGATACGTCCCCGGCCATGGAAATCTGGACCTACCGTTTCGCCGACAAGGTGATCAGTCTCTGGATCGTCGAAGGCAAGGTCGTCCAGGCCAGCGAGGAACGCGTCGTGGCCGGCGGCAGCGGCACCGCCGCGCAGGTGCGCGAGGCGCGCTGAGCGCCGTACCGGTCGGCGCATTCGCGCCGGCCGACGATGCCGTCCCGGCCCAGGCCGTCGCCCGACCTCACGGCCGCCGCACGACTTTCGCGAAATCGGCTGCAGCGCGTGCGCGAACATCACGTTGACGGGGACAGCCTGCAGCAAGCCGAACGCCTCAGCGCCTATTTCGGCTGGAACCGCTGCAGCAACCGTGCGCGGGCCGGTCCCGTCGTGCCGGCCTGCCGCGAAGGCGATGGCTATCTCAGCATCGGCAATGTCCGGCGCGTGGCCGGCACGGGGCGAGAAACCGCCGCCGCACGGCGCTCAGGCCCGCTGCGGCGCGACCGTGCGCCGGCGACGACGCAGACGCAGCAGCTGCCCGAGGATGCCGATCACGAATACCGCGAAGGTCGCGCCGATCAGCGTCTGCAGCTTGGGATCATCGGGCCCGTTCGCGTACGGAGCGCCCGGCGGCAGCCGCGTCAGGGTCTCGGTGAAGCCCGGAATGAAGTGGAAGAAGAACGTCAGCGAATAGGCTGCCGTGGCCAGGTAGACCGAGACACCACCGAACAGGCGCCGGCGCTCGGCCAGCGCAGCGACGCCGAGCACGCCGAGTGTCAGCAGCGCGAGCACGTGCGGCGGGCCGAAGCCGCCGTGATGGAAGATGAAAAGCCCGGTGACGCAGCTGGCGACGGTCAGGCCGACGAAAGCGCGGCCCGGCGCCGTCGCCAGCGCGATGCCGCCGTAGCGCGCCAGCGCGACGACGGCCGCCGCCATCGCGAACAGACTGATCAGCGTATGCACCCAGCCGAATGCCGTGATGCCGTACATGGCAGTTCTCCTCGCGGGCGGCGCGATGCCGCGGTCAGGACTTCAGAAAATCCAGCAGGTCGGCGTTGAGCTTGTCCTTGTGCGTGTCGGCCAGGCCGTGCGGCGCACCCGGATAGACGATCAGCTTCGCGTTCTTCACGAGCTTGGCCGAAGCTCGGCCGGCCGCATCGATCGGCACGATCTGATCGTCGTCGCCATGCACGACCAGGGTCGGCACGTCGAATTTCTTCAGGTCTTCGGTGAAGTCGGTGGCCGAGAACGCCGCGATGCTGTCATAGGCATTCTTGTGCCCGGCCATCATGCCCTGCATCCAGAACGTGTCGATGATGCCGGCGGAGGGCTTCGCGTTCGGGCGGTTGTAGCCGTAGAACGGGCCGCTCGCGATGTCGCGGTACAGCTGCGCGCGATTGGCGATGGAGCCGGCGCGCAGGCCGTCGAACACCTCGATCGGCAGGCCGCCGGGGTTCTTGTCGGTCTTGAGCATCAGCGGCGGCACGGCCGAGATCAGGCCGGCTTTCTTCACGCGCTTCGTGCCGTGGCGGCCGATGTAGCGCGCGACTTCGCCGCCGCCGGTGGAGAAGCCGAACAGGCTCGCGCCCTTGACGTCGAGCTGATCGAGCAGCGCGGCGAGATCGTCGGCGTAGTGATCCATGTCGTTGCCGTCCCAGGGCTGGCTGGAACGGCCGTGGCCGCGGCGGTCGTGGGCGATGCAGCGATAGCCCTTGTCGGCGAGGAAGAACATCTGCGCTTCCCAGCTGTCGGCGTTGAGCGGCCAGCCGTGGCTGAAGACGACGGGCTCGCCCTTGGCCGGCCCCCAGTCCTTGTAATAGATCTGCACGCCGTCTTTGGTCGTGATGGTACCCATGGTGCGTCCTCCGGTTCTGGAAAGTGGAGATGCGGGCGCGGCCGCGCCGGCCAGCAGCGGCGCGGCGGCCAGCGCAGTGCCGGCCACGGTGCCGGCGATCAGCAGCCGGCGGCGCGCTTCGTCGATCGGATCCGGTCCATCGTGCGGCATGGCGGCCTCGTGTCCCCAAGGAAACTCGTGCGCACCGCGGCCGCGGCGTAACTCGCGGCGGCCGCGATGGCGGTGGGTGCAGCCTCGCATGAGGCCGGCCCGGCGCCTTGCAGGTTCGTGCTGTTCCGTACGGCGGCGCCGCGCCGCCGCCGCCGGATCATCGAGCCGGCGCCGTCAAGGCGCCGTATCGACGAGCACGACCTCGGCATCGTCGAGCGCGACCACATGCAGCGACGTCTCGTTGCGGATCGCCAGACCGTCGCGCGCATCGACGCGCTGACCGTTGACCTCGATCGCGCCCTTGGCCGGCACGAGATAGCCGCAGCGGTTCGCGGCAAACGCGTAGTCGGCGCTCTGCCCCGCCGCCAGGGTCAGGCCGAGCACGCGCGCATCGGCGCGGATCGGCAGCGCGTCGTCGTCGCCGGGCTGGCCGCTGGCCAGGGTCACGAAGCGGCCGGCGCGGTCGCCCTTCGGAAACGGCTTGGCGCCCCAGGTCGGCTTGCCGCCGCGGCTGTCGGGAATGATCCAGATCTGGAAGATCCGCGTCGTTTCCGACTCGCGGTTGTACTCGGCGTGCTGGATGCCGCTGCCGGCGCTCATGACCTGCACGTCGCCCGCTTCGGTGCGGCCGTGATTGCCGAGGTTGTCCTGGTGCGTGATCGCGCCGTCGCGGACATAGGTGATGATTTCCATGTCCGAATGCGGATGCGGCGGAAAACCCGTGTTCGCGGCGATCGTGTCGTCGTTCCAGACGCGCAGCGCGCCCCAGCCCATGCGCTGCGCATCGTGGTAGCTCGCGAACGAGAAATGATGCTTGGCGTCGAGCCAGCCGTGGTTGGCTCCGCCGAGGCTGCTGAAAGGACGGCGTTCGATCATGTCGTTGCTCCGATGTGGATGAGGGGCGCTAACTTAGTCCCGGCGCGGTCGCTTTAAAACGGGGACAATCGAAACTGATCGTTTCCGGAATCGCTACACACAAGGTGGGTCGGCGCACCGGACGACACAGGCTCCGCCGGCGCCCCTTGCCGGTCAGGCAACCCGGCCCGCGCCGACGCACCGCCGGCACCTCGCCGACTCCCGTCCCCGATCGGCTGCACGGCGCCGCCGACGGCTGCGAGGAACTGCACATCCGGCGCACTAGCTGGATCAGGCCGCCCCGATGCGGCCTCGCCAGCCGGAGTGACGACTGACGAACCGATCAACCGCCCCGGCAGGAGGAGCGCATGGCGAAGATCGTTCGCGCCACGGCATTTGCCAACAACGAAGTCGCGTTCATTGCCTGGGAAACCGACCCGCCCTCGATACCCGGCTGTCTCGGTTTCCATATCGTCCGCGAATACCTCGACGCCGGCGGTAATACGACCGACGAGCGGCCGCTCGCGTCCTATGTCGCCTTCGAGGGTCAGGACAATCCCGACTGGCAGCCGCAGAACACCAGCGTCTGGCCGGTGCAGAAATTCACCTGGCGCGACCTGACCCTGCGCCGCCGCCGCGATGCGGCCACCTTGCGCCCCGCCGGCGAGCGCGTGCGCTATCGCATTCGCGCAGTCGGCCGGTTCGAGCCCGGCATGGAAGCCGTGATCGTCGTGCCGGAAACGCACACGGACAGCCGGACCCGAAAAATCGTCGAGAACCGCTATGCCGGCACGCCGATCCCGCTGGGCTACCTGACGCCGGCCGAACACACCAACATCGTGGAAGTGACCAGCAGCCGGCCGCCGTTCTTCACGACCTTCACCAACGGCATCCTGTCCACGCAGTTCCTCGTGCGCGTGCTCGAACGCGACGGGAAGATCGAGCCCGGCGAGCTCGAAAGCCACCTCAGGCGACCCGGCGACTGGCTGCGCAACTACCTGGCCGGCGATACGCTGACGACGATACGCGGCTTCTTCGAACGGCCCGGCGGACGCTTCCATGCGGCGCTGTACGAGCTGGAAGACGCCGAACTGGAGCAACTGCTCGCCGACAACGCCGAACGGCTGGACCTGATCCTCTCCGACGCCGGCAGCGGCAAGGGCGACGAGGAGGATGAGGACGGCAAGACCCCGACCGTCTACGACACGCGCAACGCACCGGCACGCGCGCGGCTGCGCAAGCTTGCAAAGAAGAAGCCGACGGCGTTCGCGATGCAGGACCGGATGTTCAACGGCTCCGGGCATATCGGCCACAACAAGTTCGTCGTCCACGTCGACGACGCCGGCCGTGCGACCTCCGTACTGACCGGCTCGACAAACTGGACCTGGTCCGGCGTGGCCGGACAGAGCAACAACTGCATACGCATCGACGACGCCGACATCGCAGCGGGCTTCCTGGACTATTGGCAGCGCCTGCACGACGACGCGCAGCCCACACCCCGGCCGCTGTCCGCGCGCAATTCCGGCGCCGGCCAGAACGATGCGCTCAAGCAGGCCGGCCAGACGCCTGTCACGGCCACGCTGACGCCGCCGGCCAGCGTGGAAACCTGGTTTTCGCCGAACATGCCGGGCAAGAAGCAGCCGCCCGCCCCCAAGGCCGCCAGACCCGCACCGCCACCGCCGGACATGGCGCGGCTGTTCTCGCTGATGCGCAAGGCGCGGCGCTCGATCTTCTTCCTCGTCTTCATGCCCTCGCGCGGCGGAATCAATTCCATCGTGTCCGAGGCCGTGGCGCTGGGCCAGAAGGACAGCTCGCTGGAGGTCGTCGGCGCGATCTCCGATACCCAGGCCATGTGGGGCTACCGACCCGGCAGCACGGACGAAGCCGGCAACAAGGTCGCAGCATCGTCGCCGCACGTATTCGTCCAGGGCGGCGTGTCGGTGGTGCGCGCGACCGCGCTGACCGACCGGGAAATCGGCCGCCAGCTCGGCAACTTCCAGCTCGACGAAACCCTGACCACGGGCCGCGCCATCATCCACGACAAGATTCTCGTGCTCGATCCCACCGATCCCGAGCACTGCACGGTCGCATTCGGCAGCCACAACCTCGGCTACAAGGCGTCCTACGCCAACGACGAAAACCTCGTCATCGTGCGCGGCCACCGCGCGCTGGCGCTGGCCTATGCCGCACACGTGCTCGATGTGTACGACCACTACCGCTTCCGCGCCGCCGAGGCTGAACACGCGAAGAAGAAACGCGGCCGCGCGGCGGCCGGGCAGTTCAGCGGCTTTCTCGCTACCGCCGATGCCTGGCAGCAGCGCGCCTCGCGCCGTCTGTCGCGCTATTTCACCGAAACCCTGCTCTGAGAAGGAACGATCATCGCCGGCGCCGCACGCGCGTTCACCTGCGTCCGCGCGTAATGCCCCGGCGACTGGCCCGTCATGCGGCCGAACACGCGCGTGAAATGGCTCTGGTCGAAGAAACCCAGCGCCGCGGCGATACGCGACAGGTTCGGCGCGTCGCTGCGCGCGAGCAGGTATCGGGCCATGGCGATGCGTTCCAGGCGCACGTACTGCATCGGGCTCATGCCCATGCGCGCGCGGAACAGGCGCGCGAAATGGAAGCGGCTGATGCAGGCCGCCTCCGCCAGCCGCCTCAGCGACAGGTTTTCGGCGAGATTGGCGCGGATGCAGTCGGTCACGCGCTGCAGCGCGCGGTCACTGAGGCCGCGGCCGCGCGACGGCGCGCGGCGCGGAACGTGAGTCGATGTCGAAGGCTGGCTCATGGGCGCGGAAACGTCAGTCGGCGGCGTCCGAACAGGCGCGCATCCAGGGAATAGGCGCCGGGACCGAGCAGACCCAGCGCCGCGGCATGGCAGACGGCGATCGCCGCCGGCAGCGGCGCGAGCGCGCCGAGCGCCGCCTGCAACAGGACCAGGGCGACGCCGAGAGCGGCGAACCACGGCGTCAGCAGACCGGCCAGCAACGCGGCGACGGGTAACAGCGCGGCCACACGCAGCGGCAGATCCAGATCCGACGTCTGCTGCAGGACAGTGGCGGCGACGCCGATGCGCAGCAGGGCCAGGCCACAGCCCGGCAGTCCCTGCGGAAAGATGGAAAACAAGCGCTGCATCGTGTGAGGCTATGACCGCCGCCGCGCCGCGGCATCCCCGTTTCGCGGAGCCGCGCGCTCCCTCTTTCGAGGGATGCCGCGGCAGCATCGGCGTGTACAGTGATCGGTCCGGGCGCGGCCGCGCGGGAGGACATGTGATCGCAGCCAGCTCCAGCACCGCGCCAGGCCGCTACGGCCTGCTGCTCTGCGCGCTGCTCGCTGCGATGCCGGCACCGGCGGCGGAGGCGGAGGCGCCGGACGATCCGCTGGCCGCGCCGCAATACCAGCACAGCGCCTGGAGCCTGCAGGACGGCGCGCCGCCGGACATCTGGGCGCTGGCCCAGCGCAGCGACGGTTATCTGTGGCTCGGCACCGGCAACGGCCTGTTCCGCTTCGACGGCATCAGCTTCGAGCGCTACGCGCCGCCGCCGTCGCAGCGGCTGGCCAACAGCAACGTGACCGCGCTGTATACGGCCGCCGACGACGCGCTGTGGATGGGCTTTCTGCCCGGCGGCATCAGCGTGCTGCGCGACGGGCGCTGGCAGCACTACGACGCCGCGGCCGGCGCGCCGGCGACGATGACCACCGGTTTCGCCGAGGATCGCAGCGGCGCGCTATGGGCCGCGGCCACGCGCGACGGCCTGCGGCGCTTCGACGGCACGCGCTGGCAGCCGGTCGGCGCCGACTGGGATTTTCCGGGCCATCGCGCCGACGCCGTGCTGACCGCTGCCGACGGCACGCTCTGGGTCGCCACCGACACCACGCTGGTCTATCTGCCGCCGGGCGAACACCGCTTCCGTTCCACCGGCGTCGCACTCGGCGGCGGCCATGCCTCGCTCGCGCAGGCGCCGGACGGACGTCTGTGGCTGTCCGACAAGAAGCTCGGCACGCGCGCGTTTGCCGGCGCCGCGGATGCGGTCGCGGCGACGCAGGAAAGCGCCGTGCCGCCGATCCATTTCGCGCAGATGCGCTTTGACCGCTACGGCGTGTTCTGGGGTACCGACCGCAACAATCACGGCGTGCGCCGCAGCTCGCGCCTGGCCGACATCGCGAACGGCCAGGGCCTGCGCGACCGTGATTTCGACGCGAGCACCGACGAACACAACGGACTGAGCTCGAACAAGACCGTGCCGCTGCTCAGCGACCGCGAAGGCAATGTCTGGGCCGGCACCAACCTCGGCCTGCACCGCTTCCGCTACAACAACGTGCGCATGCTGCGCGACGCGCGGCTGGACGATCAGCTCGGCTATGCGATCGGCGCGAGCGAGCGCTACGGCCTGCTGATCGCCAACCGCGCAAGCGTGTACGCGCTGCACGACGGCCCGCTGCAGCGCCTGTTCACCGCGCCGGTGGACAACATCGCCGGACTGGCGACCGGCCGCGACGACACGATCTGGTTCACCAGCACGCCCGGCCTGTGGCGCTGGCAGGACGGCCGGCTCGCGTCGCTGCCGTCGCCCGACGGCACGGGATCGGCCAGCCTGATCGCCGGCGACGGCGCCGACGGCCTGTATGCGCTGTGGCAACCCGGCGGCCTGCAGCACCATGCGGACGGACGCTGGCAGCCGGCCGCACCGGCACTGGCCCCGCAAAGCCCATCGGTACTCCTGCGCGGCGCCGACGACGCACTCTGGCTGGGCTATGCCGACAGCCGGCTGCTGCGCTGGCGCGACGGCGAGCAGCAGGTCTACACCGAAGCCGACGGCATGCCGGCCGGCACGATCACCGCGCTGGCCCCCCTCGACGGCGCCCTGCTGGTGGCCGGCGAAAACGGCGTCGCGCTGCTGCAGGGCGAGCGCGCGCGGCCGGTCGCGACCGAACCGCCGGAGCTGCTCAACGGTGTCAGCGGCATCGTCGTCGCGGCCGATGGCGCGGTCTGGTTCAACGGCCTGCACGGCATCGTCCAGGCCCTGCCGGCGGCACTGCGCGCGGCTGCCGCGACGGGCCGGCCGGCGGCGGTGCGCGTATTCGACAAGGAAGACGGCCTGCACGGCGTCGCGCTGCAGTTCCCGGCCTCGCCGTCGGCCGTGCGCGACGCTGCCGGCCGGCTCTGGTTCGCGACGAATCAGGGCATCGCACGCATAGCCCCGGCCCAGCTCTACAGCAATGCCGCCGCGCCGCCGGTCGCAATACGCGCGCTGCGCGCCGGCGGCTACGACTACGCGGTGCGCGATGGGCTTGCGCTGCTGCCGGGCACGCGCGATCTGCAGATCGACTACACCGCGCTGAGCCTGGCCGTGCCGCGCCGCGTGCAGCTGCGCTACCGCCTCAGCGGCGTGGACGCCGACTGGCAGGACGCCGGCACGCGGCGGCGCGCGTTCTACGCCAACCTCGGCCCCGGCGCCTATCGCTTCGACGTGATCGCGGCCAACGACAGCGGCGTCTGGAACCGCACCGGCGCGACCCTGGATTTCCGCATCGAGCCGCGCTTCGTGGAAACCTGGATTTTCTACACCCTGTGCGCGCTGGCCGCGGCTGCGACCCTGTTCGCGCTGTACCTGCTGCGCCTGCGCCAGCTCGCCGCGCGCCTGCGCGCGCGGCTGGACGAACGCCATCGCGAGCGCGAACGCATCGCGCGCGAACTGCACGATACCCTGCTGCAGGGCGTGCAGGGGCTGATCCTGCGTTTCCAGGCCATCGCCAACAAGGTGCCGCGGACCGAGCCGCTGCGCGACGCGCTGGAAACGACCCTGGACCGCGCCGAAGCGCTGGTCGTCCAGGCCCGCGACCGCGTGCAGGATCTGCGCGCCGGCCTCGGCGCCGACGCGCCGAGCCTGCCCGAGGCGCTCGCCCGCACCGGCGCGGAACTGGCGGAAGCCTATCCGGCGGAATTCCGCGTCGTCGTCGAAGGCCGCCTGCCGGTACTGGATTCGCTGCGCCGCGACGAGATCTTCCGCATCGGCCGCGAAGCGCTGTACAACGCATTCCGCCATGCCCGGGCCCGGCATATCGAGGTCGAGATCGTGGCCGAGCGCGAACGCCTGCGTCTGCGCGTGCGCGACGACGGCCAGGGCATTGCCGAGGACATCCTCGATGCCGGCGGCAAGGCCGGCCACTGGGGGCTGTCGGGCATGCGCGAGCGCGCCCTGGCGCTCGGCGCGCAGCTCAACATCTGGAGCCGCCGCGGCAGCGGCAGCGAAATCGAACTGCTGCTGCCGTTGCCGGACCACAGCCGCTGGCAGCGGCTGGTCCGGCTGCTGTCGGCCGGCAATCCCTGAAACGCTGAGCGAACGAGGTGTCCATGCCGCATCCCTGCCCTCTTGCGCCGCGGCGCTCGCCGCCCCACCGCAGCCGACGGCGGCGCGGGCCCGGAGCCCGCCGGTGAGCGGCGCACCGATACGCCTGCTCGTCGTCGACGATCATCCGCTGCTGCGCGAAGGCATCGCCGGCGTGCTCGAAGGCGAGGACGACCTGCAGCTCGTCGCCGAAGCCGCCGACGGCGACGAGGCCGTCGCCGCGTTCCGCGCGCACCGGCCCGACGTGACCCTGATGGACCTGCAGATGCCGCGCCGCAACGGCGTCGATGCCATCATCGCGATCCGCGCCGAATTTCCCGGCGCACGCATCATCGTGCTGACGACCTATGCCGGCGACGCGCAGGCGCTGCGCGCGCTGCAGGCCGGCGCGCAGGGCTATCTGCTCAAGAGTTCGCTGCGC
Source organism: Lysobacteraceae bacterium SCN 69-320 (assembly GCA_001725155.1). Taxonomy (GTDB): domain Bacteria; phylum Pseudomonadota; class Gammaproteobacteria; order Xanthomonadales; family Rhodanobacteraceae; genus Tahibacter. The sequence continues at coordinate 457,338 of MEFP01000012.1, forward strand.
AAGGAACTCGTCGACACGGTGCGCGGCGTCATGGCCGGCCGCCGGCGCATCGCTGCCGAGGTCGCCGGCGAGATCGCCGCACACGCCGGCGACACGCCGCTGAGTGCGCGCGAAATCGAAATACTGCGGGGCGTCGCGGCCGGCAATTCGAACAAGATCGTCGCCGCGCGCCTGGGCATCAGCGAGGAAACCGTCAAGGCTCACATGAAAAGCATTCTCGCCAAGCTGGGCGCGAACGACCGCACCCATGCCGTGACCATAGGCCTGCGCCGAGGAATACTCGATGTCTGAACACGATAGCGCCCCCCGTGAAGCCGGCGCCTGGGCGCCGCTGAGCCATCCGACCTTCCGTTCGCTGTGGCTGGCCGTGCTGGTCAGCAACATCGGCACCTGGATCCACGACGTGGCCGCGGCCTGGATCATGGCCGAGACCACGGGCTCGCCGCTGATGGTCGCCGCGGTGCAGTCGGCCACCACCCTGCCGGTGGTGCTGCTTGCGATCGTCGCCGGCACCCTGGCCGACATCGTCGACCGGCGCCGCTATCTCATCCTCGCCCAGCTGTGGATGTTTCTCGCCGCGGGCACCCTGGCCGTGCTGGCCCAGCTCGGCCAGCTCGGTCCCTGGTCGCTGGTGCTGCTGACCTTCGCGCTGGGCTGCGGCGCGGCCATGGCCATGCCGGCGCAACAGGCGACCACGCCCGAGCTCGTGCCCAAGCCGCTGCTCGGCAGCGCCGTCGCGCTGGGCTCGCTGAGCATGAACATCGCGCGCGCGACCGGTCCGGCGATCGGCGGTCTCATCGTCGCCCAGGCCGGCGCGGCCACGGCGTTCGCGATCAACGCGCTGACGTTTCTCGCCATCGTGTTCGCGCTGTGGCGCTGGAAACGCATGCCGGCCGAATCGGTGCTGCCGCCGGAATCCTTCGGCCTGGCCCTGCGCGCCGGCCTGCGCTACGCGAGCCAGGCCAGCGTGCTGCAGGCCGTGCTGGTCCGCACCGGCGCATTCTTCGCGTTCGCCAGCGCGCTGACCGCGCTGCTGCCGATCGTCGTGCGCCAGGAACTCAAGGCCAGCGCCGGCACCTACGGCCTGCTGCTGGGCTGCATCGGCATCGGCGCGATCAGCGGCGCCGTGCTGCTGCCGCTGCTGCGCCGGCGCTTGCATGCGGACCACCTGTTCCTGCTGGCCAGCCTGGTCTACGCGGGCTGCATCGCCGGTGTCGCGCTGCTGCGCGACCTGCGCGCGCTGTATCCGATCTGTCTCGTCGCCGGCTTCGCCTGGATCAGCGTGCTGTCCTCGCTGCAGATCGCGGCGCAGACCGCGGTGCCAGCCTGGGTGCGCGCCCGCGCGCTGGCGCTGTACATCGTCGTGTTCTCGGCCGGCATGGCCGTCGGCAGCCTCGGCTGGGGCAGCCTGGCCCAGCATTACTCGGTGCTGGCGGCGCTGCTGGCCGCGGCCGTCGGCACGGCGCTCGCCGCGCTGCTGACCCAGCGCTGGCGCCTGCGCGACGCCGCGCAGGTCGACGTCACGCCGTCGGGCCACTGGGCGCTGCCCGTCGTCGCCGACCCGCTGGACTCCGACCGCGGCCCCGTGCTGATCACGATCGAATACCACGTCGTGCCGGCGCAGCGCGCCGCATTCCTGAGCGTGCTGCGCGAACTGGGCCGCAGCCGCCGGCGCGACGGCGCGATCACCTGGGGCATCGCCGAGGACACCGCCCTGCCCGGCAGCTTCCTCGAGTATTTCAGCGTGGCGTCGTGGCTGGAGCATCTGCGCCAGCACGAACGCGTGACCAACGAGGAACGCCGGCTGCAGGAGTGCGTGCTGACGGCGCTGGAGCCCGGCACGCGGCCGCTGGTGCGGCATTTCGTCGGTGCGGCGGACGAAGGCCTGAAGACGCTGGCCAGGCCGCCCGACAGCGACGGCGTGCTGGGTTAGGCGACGGCCCGGCTACCCGATGTGGTCAGGCGCGGCTCAGCCGCCCCAGCGGTCGCGCGGACAGCGCTGGTCGATGTCCCGTATGGCAGTGCGCGCCGCCGCGAAGTCGAAATCCTCGCCGCGCCTGATGCGCTCGATATCGGCCAGCAGCGCCGGGGCATAGCCGCCGGTGCGCAGCGCGACGCAGAACGCGTCGACCGCAAGCTGCCCGTAACCGGCGCGCGCGAAAGCCAGGCCGGTCGCCAGATAGCCGCCCGGCGCCTCGGGATCGAACGCAATCGCGTAGAACCCCGCCTGCAATGCCGCGCTGCCGTCGCCGAGCGCGACCAGAGCGAGCGCGTGGTTGCGGTGCGCCGGCGCGTCGCCGAAATTGCTCTGCAGGAAGCGCTCCGACAGGGCCACTGCGCGACGCAGTGCCGCGCGGTCGCCGGCGCGGTCCGCCTGCGCCACGAGCGCGCCGAGCTGCGCGTCGAAGGTCTCGCGTCGGCCGCGCAGCTGCGCGCCCGGCGCCGGCGTCGCCGGCACATTGGCGCGCAGCCATTGCAGGCGGCGCGCGAACGCGTTCCGGTCGTTCGGGCGCACCGTGTCGAGCAGCGCATGAATGGCGCTGTCATGTTCCTCGTAGACGAATACCGACAGGTCTTCCAGGGTCGAGGCCGACGATCCCTGCGGCACGTTGATGGCCTGCATCGCGACGGCGGTCCTGTCTGCCTTTGGCCGCGACGGCGGCGTTGCTGCGGGTTCGGCCTGTTGCGGCGATACCGGCACGGAACTCGCGCCGGTGCCGATCCTCGCCGACCCGGCCGGGTCGATCGGCGCCGGAATCGGCGGCACCGTCTCTGTCGCAACGATCGGCGGCGATGACTCGACCGGCGCGGCTTCGCCCGGTTCCGCGCGCGCCGGCACCGACGGCGCCGGTGCTGCCGCCGGCGCCGGCCGCTCACTTTGCGGCACCGGCGGTGAAGGCGGCGGCGTGGGCAGTGCGGCCTTGTTCCGGCCCACCGGTGCCGGCTGCGCTGCCGGTGGACCGGCCGTTGGGGCGGACGACGGCTCCGGCACCCGCGCGCCGGGTAGCGGTGCCTCGGCCGCGGATTGCGGCCTGCGCCACCACCGTTCGGTGTAGCGGTCGACGAGCCCGGCGACGGCGGCCAGCACGACGAGCAGCAGCAGGATCCGAAACCGTCGCGATGGTGCCGTCCGTTCGGCGGTCTCAGCTGGCGGAGTCTCGACATCGCGCCGCGGCCGATTCGCCGACGCCGGCGCAACAGCCGCTGCGGCCTGCGGCGGCGGACCTACCGGCTCCTTCGGCGCTGTCTCCGGCGAGGCGTTTTGCGCTGCCGTCGTCCCCGGGCGCGGCGGCTCGCGCCGCGGCGGGGCCGGCCACGTCGCGGTTTCCGGCGCGGCATCCTGGACATCGACGACGCGGTTCGCCTGCGCGGTCAATGCCTCGATATAGCGCGCGAGGTCGCCGCCGAACGGCACCGCCTCGGCCGTGCGGTCCGCGCGCCATTCCGCATCGGACCACAGCGGCTTCAGCGGCACGCCTTCGTCGCTGCAGGCCGTGCGCTGCAGCTCGGGCGCGCGCAGCGCGAGGCTCAGCCCCAGCCGCCGCGACAGCAGCTCGCCGCCCTGCGGCCGCAGCAGTACGAAGACGCGCTGCAAGGTGCCGGCCACCGGCGCGCGCAGCGCCGAGGGGTCGATGACGAAGGCCGACTTGCGCACCAGGCAACGATCCAGTTCCGACTCGCTGCCGCGCTCCTGTTCCATGCGCGCGCGGTCTTCCTGCACACCGGGCAGATCCCTGAAATAGCCGTCCTCGCTGCGGAACGGCTGATAGACCAGCAGTTCGCCCGTGCGCGTGCCCCGGCTCTGGCGCACGTGGTAGACCAGCCCGTAGTGGACGGCATTCAGCGCAAAGGTGTCCGCCAGTCCGGCGGCGACGCAGAGTTCGACGCGTACGCTGCTCATCGGCGATGCGTGGCCGCTCAGCGTTTGCGATCGGGATCGAACACGATCTGCAGCGCCGGCGACTCGGCCTGGATGTGTTCACCACGTACGTCGCGGGCGCGCGCGACGAAAAGGCTGACGAGACCCGCATAGCCGTAGGTGCGGCGCTGCATCGTTCCGATGCAGGCGGCAATCTTCCGCGCGTTGCCCTCGGCCTGGCCGAGGCAGTCCTCGTCGCGCAGGTTCAGCGCCTCCAGCCGTTCGCTGTCCAGCGCCGCCGGCGCCACGGCAAGGCGCAGCGGCAAGGTGGTGCGCAGCGGCGTCGCGCGCGTCAGCGTCAGCTGCAGACTGCGATTGCGCTCGGTGGCCGACGGCTGCGCCACCGTCTCCGGCTCAATGACGAAACCCGAGCGCGGATCCAGGTGCAGCTGCAGCTGCACCGCGTCGACCGAGGCATCGAGCAGCTCGCGATTGTCGCGGCAGCGGCGGTCGACGCGAACAGTGAGCTCGCCGGTATCGCTGCAGACCGGCGCCGCCACGCAACTGGCCAGCGACTCCGCATCGCGCCCGCTGCGCGGGGCAATCACTTTCTGCTCATAGGAGGCAAACAGCGCCGTCGCGGCGGCGCCGCGGCGCTGCGGCGGCAGCCAGTCGGCCGGATCTTCGCTGTAGGTCGGTGCAACCTGCAGACCGTAGAGCAGCCATTCCGGTCGCGGCGTGTCGAACAGGTGCAGTTTCGCGAGCAGTTCGCGGATCGTGCGCGCGTCGTCCGCATCGGCAGCGAACCAGACCAGGCTCAGCGGCCGGTCGTGGCGCGGCAGCGACGCAAGCACCGCCAGACCCGGGCTGCCCCGGCGCAAGGTGGCCGCGTAATAGTCGCCCGCGAACGGCAGCGCCACGGTCACGATGCCGGCGCTGACCGCCGCGCCGCGGGGCTGCTTGCGGTACCAGTCGCGGAAACGATCGACGAAGCCTCGCTGCGCGCCTTCGTTGAGCACCATGTCGGAGATCAGCAGCAGCGAGCGCGGCGGTGTCTTCGTCGCCGCGGGATCGAAGGCGATCTCGATGTCCGAACTGCCGGCGTCGAATGGCCCGCAGCTGCGATTCACATAGGCATCGCCGACGACGGCTTTCAGATTGGCCGGCGCATCCTGCAGGACCAGGCTCCTGCCGCCCTTGGTCCTTGCAGGCGCCTGGCGCAGCAGCAGCACGCGATGATTCTTGTCCGTATCCATCCACAGCATCAGCTCGCCGACGAGTTCGCGGAAACGTCGCGTCTCGTCGTCCACGCGCAGATAGCCGCACATGCTGCGGGAACCGTCGAGCACGACGTGCACGCCGCGCGGCACGTCCTCGGCCGGCGCCGGCGCCGGCGGCGACGGCGGCGCGCCGGCACAGGACGGCGGCAGCGCCGTCCCGGCCAGTGCCGCTCCGCCAGCGGGCGGGGACGGGGACGGCGGCGTGACCGGCGCCGAGGCGTCGGACTGCTGCTGCACGGCGGCGTTCGGCGCGACGCGAGCCCGCTCCGCGGCAGCCCCGTTCTGGACGGCAGGACGCGGCGCAGGCGGTGGAGCAGCCGGCCTGCCGCGCAGCGCCAGGACAAGGAGACCGGCGACGAGCGCGGCGGCGCACAGCACGAGCACGAGCAGGCCACTGCTGCCGCGGCCCTGCTGCTGACGGACAGGACGAGGAAGGCGGTTCATAGTTTTCCCAGGCAATGCTGCTGGACGGACACATAGCCAGCCGCGTCGACGGTGCAGTCGGCGGCCTGGCGGAAATTCGGCCATTGGCGGCCGTCGCCGCTGAACCAGCTGATGAAATTGTAGTTGTATACAACGCGCCGGTTTGGAATCAGCCAGCCGCGCCCGTCCGATTTCGTCACCGAGAGCACCTTGGGATTGCTGAAGTCCGGACCGGACGAGGCGCCGTGCGCGCCGACGCGCCAGCCCTGCGCGCGCAGCGCTCGTTCGTGCTCGGGAGTCAGCCGCGCGGCGATCTCCTGGGTCAGCGCCTCCACGTCACGCACCTTGCCTTCCGCGAGCACGATGTCGGCGGCCATCTGGATGCCGACGAGCAGGCGCTGCAGCGCCACCGCCGGATCCTGCTCGGCCGGCGCAGCCGCTTCGACCCGCGTCATCGCCGTCGTCGCGTAGTCCTGCGCCCTGGCATTGGCGGACAGGAACGCGACGTCCGCCGGCTCGACTTCGCCGGGTCCGCGCGGCTGCGCCATTTCAGGCTGCCAATCCGGCGTCGTGCCGGGTCGCGCGTCGGCCGTGTTCGGCCGTGCCGAAACCGGATGCATCGCCGACCGCGATGACGGCGAGGTCGGCGGCACCGACGAGGTGCGCGCCGACGCCTCCCGGTTCCCACGTCCCTCCAGGATCAGCACGCGCTGCTCCAGCGCCAGCAGGCGCTCGCCGAGGCCGGCCTTGTTCGGCACGGCGGCGACGCTGTCCGCGGGGCGCCCCTGCCGCGCGAACTGTTCGCGCAGCTCGCGCATCTGCTTCGGGAAGCTGCTCTCGAAGCGCGCCATCCAGGCCACCATCACGAGCAGCACCGCGCCGAACAGGCCCAGCGCGAAGAGAATCCCGCGATTGGATGCCTCGGCCGCCGCGGGCAAATCGGCGGCCGCCGTCGGCGCCGGACGTTCGGCAGCCGGCGCCGGCTGCCGGGACGTCCTGTCCATGGTTCCTGCCGGCCCATCCGCCGGTGCCGGCGGGGTTTCCCTGGGCGGCGCAGCGGCCGCCGGCACCGAGTCGATGCCCGGGGCCGCGGCGGACGGGTCGCCGCTCTGGGCCGCTTTTGCGGGCGTCGTCGTGACGGCCGCCTGCGGGACCTCCTTGCGCGTGGCGGCCGCGTCCCGCGCGGGCCCCGCTGCTGCGGCAGGCAGCGACACTTCCTGGGCGCAGGCCGACAGCAGCAGCGCCGCAGCGACGAATCCGGACCACAGGCCGGACCTGAGCGACCGTCGGTTCGCGCTCATGCGGCGCTCCCGGCCTGCTGCGCCATCAGCCAGGCGAAACTGCGGCTGGCCGCCACCGACGGCACGCCGGTCAGATACAGCGCGCCGGGGTCGGCATAGAACTCGGTGAATTCGCTGCCGTTCTGGAAGATGTTGTGCACATCCTCGTTGCGCAGCCGGCCGCTCCAGTACGGCGCGGTCAGCGGGAAGCGCGCATCCAGCTGGTCGTCGGACAGATCGAAGACCAGCCGCCGCTTCGAGCGCGACTCGCCCTTGCCGAGTCCCATCCACTGCTCGCGGAACTGCGCCGCGGTCATCAGCGTGGCCCGCTTCAGCGCTTCGCTGTCGCCGCCGGGGCCATGGGAAACCAGCCCCTCGGGCAGCAGCACGTACTGGTCGCGCCGGTCGTCGAGCAGATCCTCGCGTGCCGCATCGAGCCCACCGAACGTGATCAGCTTGCTCTTGCTCGAATCCACGAGGCGGAACTCCAGGCGTTCGGCGACGACCGCCGGCAGCAGGCCGGCCTTCACGAGGCGCTGCTTGATGGACTGGTTGTACCGCTCCAGGCTGTCGCCGCTGCCGGGCGCCTGGAACGCGTCGAACAGCTTGAAGCCGTTGCCGAGGAGCGCGACTTCGAGTTTCTGGCGCGGGTCGGCGGCGAACTGCTGCACCCACTCCGGATGCCACTGGATGAAGCGGTGGAACACGCCGAACGCGTATTCGTAGATCGCGTCGAAGAACATGTCCGCCAACAGCGCGGTGCGTTCGCTGCTGGCGCGCGCGCTGCCGTCCCGGCGCAGCTGCGACTTGAGCAGCGACTTGATCGCGTCGACGCTGTAAGTCTCGCCCGGGGCCGGGTTGAACGACGCGCGGACTTCCTTGAGCGCGGCCAGTGCCTCGAGCAGGCGGTTGCCGGCGAACTGCGCGCTCGCCGTATAACTCGCCTCGCCGCGGCCGGAGCGGCCGAAGCGCAGGCAGACACCGACATCGGTCGTGCCGCCGCCGACGTCGATGGTCAGCACGCTGGCCGGCAGCGCCGGATTGTTGAGCCCTATCATCCACAGCGCCGCGACCGTCTCGGACACGAAACGCACGGGCGGCTGGTCCGCCGGCGGCTTTTCCGGCGGCGCGAACATGCCGGTCTGGCGCCCGAGCTGCACGATGACCTGTTCCAGATCGCGCGCGAAGGTCTTGGCAAAATTGTTCTTGACCCGCGACAGTGCCTCGGGCTGGGTCGCCACGAAGGTCGAGAACGTCTGGTAGCCGCGCGAACGCAGCAGGGCCAGCGCCGCGACCAGCGTGTGCTCCAGATACAGCGCGCGCAGGCCGCGCGCCTTGCGATGGTCGTTGTCGTTGCCGCGCGGCCATTTGAGATCGCCGAACAGGCGCTCGTCGCCGTACTTGACCATGTCGCGCAGCCAGGACGACAGCGATTCGGCCCCAAGCCCATAGGGCTGCGGCGGCAATGGCGTCAGCAGCGGCGAGACCAGCGGATAGCCCTGGAGTTCCACCGGCCGCTCGTCGGCCAGCGGGTCGTGCAGCGGCATCGCCTCGCGCGCGTAGGTACGCAGCAGCAGCGGCTTCTGCTTGCTCGCGACGGTGGGCTCGTAGTCGAGCGCGACCAGCAGCTCGCTCGGAACGGTGTGGCCTTCGTCGCTGACCACGGCGTTCTTGACGTGGAAGAAGGCCGCCGCCGAAGACAGGAAGTTCGCCTTCTCGTTCAGATCGCCCGAGGAGTCCAGGTAGTGGTACAGCACGTCGCTGCGGACGTCGTCGAACGTGCCGCCGGGCAGCAGCGGCACATTGCGCCGCGAGCCGGCGTCGCCGTCCTTCTCCTGGATCGCGACACAGGTATTGGAGGTACCGAAATCAATGCCGAGCATGTCGAAGCTGCGCCCGGGGTCCAGCCGCTGCAGGCCGATCGGGCGCGAACCGAGCACTTCGTCGCCGACGACGACTTCGAGCACTTCGGGACGGCCGTAGATGCGCCGCGGCAGACCGTCGGTGATGCGGCCGAGCTCCTCCAGCGCGCCGCCGGCGTGGCGCCGCCCCTTGACCACGAGCGCGACGCGCAGCCCCTCGTTCATCCAGTCGAGGTCGACTTCCTTGGGCGCGCTCTTGCGCGAGTGCGGCGGCGTGTCCGGATCGCCCAGCCGCGAGGAGCCCGAGACGATGTAGTAGTTCCAGTCGTCGGCCTGGAAGTTCGGCCAGATGCCGAACGACCAGGCCAGCTCCTGCTGCACCATCGTCAGCGGCTCGGCGCCAAACGGATATTCCTGATCGAAGCGGCCGAGACCGCTGACGTTGAGCTCGATCTTCTGCACGCGCCGCAGCGCGAGGCTGTGCGCGTCGAGCTTGCGCGAATGCGACGGTGCCAGCACCAGCCGGTTCTTCTCGCTGCCGCCTTCCAGCAGTTCCCAGGCATCGGCGCGGAACGGCAGCAGGCCGTTCGGGGCTCCGTTCTGATCGACGAAAACGACGCTGCGCCGGCAGCGCAGCGCATGGAAACCCGTCAGCATGCGGTGCGGCGCGACGCTGATCGACGCGGCGCCGGCGCCGTTGCGGCGCAGCCACAGATGCTGCGCGTCGCCGCGATGCGCATTGCTGCCTATCACCGACGGCAGATCCTCGAGGATGTCGCCCAGCACGAGGCGCAGGCTGGTCAGCGCCTTGCTGCCGCGGGTCAGATCGGCAGCGTCGATCTGCCCGACCACGGCGTGCAGTTCGCGTGCGAAATAGCGGTCCAGCGTCTTGGTCAGCGTTTCGTTGGGCTGCTCCAGCCGGGTCAGCGGATTGTCGTTGCGGTAGCAGCGCCGCACGCTCGGCAGCTCGCCGGTCAGCGCGGCGACGAAGCGCCGCGCCGCGCCGTTGGCCGCGACGTACCAGGTCGCGCCGTCCCAGAGCAGGATGGGCTTGCCCGCATCGGGACTGCTCGCGGCGAAGACCAGCGCCGTCAGCGGATCGCCGTCGGCGAGTTCGAGCTCGCGGCGCAACAGGCGCGCGAATGCGCTGCCGCGATTCTGCGCGGTGAACAGGTCGTGCGCGACGCTCACGCGCGAGTCCGCCGACACGAGCAGCCAGAAACCCAGTTCGTTGACCCGCTGCGCCTGCAGATAGATGCCGGCCTCGGTCGCGCGCAGACGGCCTTCGTCGTCGCGCCAGGCCGGCGCGCGGCGCTCGGCCGCGGTACGCGGGCGGCAGTGTTCGAGCCGCCATTTCTGCACGAGCCGCGGCGCGGCGACGTTCGGGATGCCGCGCAGACCGTGCTCGGTCGGCACCGGCGCAGTCAGGTCGAGGCGGCCGCCGTTGCCGAGATTCGCGCCTGCGTACGGATCCAGATAGGCCAGCGAACGCGGATGGTCGGCGCCGAAGCGGTCGACGTTGCCGATGTCCTCGTCATCGAGCTTGATCTGCGCCAGGCGCGCGTCCTCGATCGGCGTCGCGGTCAGCGCGCTGAGGTTGAGCATCGGCAAGCCGCCGCCGGGCGCCGCCGCATCGGCGAGCTGGCGGTCGTCGCTGACGCTGTCCTTGCGGCGCGCCTTGTCGCGCGCGTCGAACACGCGCCGGTGCAGGGCCCGCATCAGGGTGCGTGCAGCCACACGCGAGGCGGCCTCGCCGGGGTCGACCTCGCAGGCCTTGTGGAATTCGGCGATCAGCGCGTCGACCGGCGCGGCCGCGTTCTTGCGATTGCCGTCGGCGAACAGCTGCATCAGCAGCATGATGGCCTGGCTGATCGGCTTGGCGCTGGCCATGGACTGGCCCTCGAAATTGCGCACGTCCAGGCGCAGATCCTCCCAGCGCTTGTCGGCGCCCTCGCCTTCGTCGAGGCTCGCGTCCTCCAGCGAGCGGAACAGATGCGCCGTGCTGTAGCCGACGACGCCGTTGGCCTGCGCCGCATCGGCGCCGGCCCGGTTGGCCGCGTGCGCGTCCAGCCAGAGCAGGGTCCGGCGCAGTTCCTGCGCCTGTGCGACGAGCTGGGCGCCGAGTTCGTGGAAGACATCGTCGGGCGCCGTCGTACGCCGCGACAGCCAGCCGCGCGTCACCTTGCCCTTGCGCAGCGCCTCCGACAGCGCGATCAGGAAGCGGTCGAGCTCCTCCTGGCTGCCGAGCCTGTCGACGTTCTTGAGCTTGAGCACGCCGTCCTCCGCCGCCTGCAGCAGACGGCCGCAGACGTCGAGCACATAGGCGACGGCTTCCGCGTCGGCGACGAGATCGCCGAGCTGGCGCGAATCGTCGCTGCCGGCGCGAAAGCGCAGATGCGGCGAGCGCGCGGCGTCGAAGCGGCCGCGCGCTTCGCCGGGTTCGCTGGTCTTGATGCCGTAGAGCTGACCGCTCGGCGCATTGCCGACGCCCAGACCGAGGAAGTTCTGTATCGCGCAGGCCTGCACGAGATTCAGGACATGCGGATTCTCGCGCTGGTCGTAGTTGCCGTCGTCGCCGCGCCGCTCGGTCTGCCAGTCCGCCATCGACTGGCTCAGTACATAGGCCGAGCGCAGCAGGCCTTCGCGCTGTCCGCCGCCGTGCAGGCCGTCGCCCTGCCGCGCGCCGCCGCGCAATTCGTCGAAATAGGTATGCAGCCCGAGCGAGGAATTGCGCGCCTTGGGATCCACGTCGCCGCGGCTGCGTGCGGCGCTGACCTGCCCCTGCCCGGCCTCGGCCTCGATCGTGAACCAGGGCAAGGTCAGGAACGCGCGTACCGCTTCGATCGGGTAGCCGTCGAGGCGGCGCACGAGCGCCGGAATGACGCCGGAACCCGTGCCGCCGAAATTCGAGCCGACGATGGCCACGCGCGTGTCCGGCCGCAGCACGTCGAACAGCCGGCCGAACTGCGCGCCGACCGCGCGCGCGGTCGAGCCGTCGCCGAGCACCTCGGCCTTGTGCGCCAGCGCCAGGGAGCCGACCTTGGGATTGGCCATCATGCCCTTGGCCAGTTCGATCGACCAGTCGTCGCCCCAGTCCGCATCGTCGGCGAGAAAGCCCTGGGCGAGCTGGCGCACCGCGTCGTTGCCGGTCACACCGATCAGCTGTCCGAGTATCGGCGAGGCTGCCTCTTCGGTCGCGCCGACGCGGAACGGCCGGATGATCTCCAGCACCGCCGGCGTCGTGTCGCCGTGCATCAGCGCCGCCTGCAGACCGGCGATGTCGTCGACGAGACTGCTGCGTTTGCCGGGGCCGGCGCCGAGCCGCGCGTCGGCGTCGACGATGAAGATGTGCGGCACGCTCTCGGCCGGCGAGAAGGTCAGCGCGAGCAGGCGCAGATAGGCGTGGATGACGTGCTGGCCGGAGCCGCCCACGCCGATCAGGACAGGTCGTGTCATGGTGTAGTCGCTCGTAGGGGGACGGTTCAGACGATGATGAACAGTCGCTGCAGCAGCGGCCGCAGCAGCAGGAAACCGAGCAAGGCGGCCAGCGCCGCGGAAACCAGCGGCCAGCCGCGCGTCGCGGTCGGGCCCACCGGCAGGTCGCGCTGCCGCTCGTCCTCGATCCAGCGCGCGAGGCTGACCAGCCCGAGTGCATTGGCGGCGTGTTCGCGCGCTTCGGCGCAGTACAGGTCGTAGGCCTGGGCCGCCGCGCCGCTGCGCAGCGGCGCCTCGACGCAGCGATCGGCGTCGGCGGAGGACAACGTGAAGGTCATGAGCCAGAGCGAGAACACGGCCGTCAGCACGGCGACGATCAGGCCCGCGGGCACGGAATGCCGCAGCAGCCGCTGCCGGCGATAGAGGAACAGGCCCAGTCCGGCGGCCAGGCCGAGCACGACGGCGACATAGACCAGCAGGCGCACGGTGTGGAACGCCGCGAGCAGCCCGCTGCCGTCATCGACGGTCTGTGCGATCGCCGCGAACGGCATGCCGGCCAGTGCGGCCATGACTCCCGCGCGCCACGCACCGCTGCCGGACCGCGCACGAGCGGCGTTTCGCTGCATGTCCGTGGCGGCCGGTGCCGCCGAAATCTGCCCTGCCCGCTGCTCCCGCATCGCTGCGCACTCCCCGTCTCGAAAGGCCCGGACGCCGGGACGGTCGTCCGTCGACAGCCTTCGATGCGGTGATCTGCCGCCAGCGGTCTGAACCTCTCAGCAGCGACGCTCGGCGTCGTGCGAAGCAGGCACTGTCCGTCCGGTTGCGCTGAACGCAACGCGCGCGACAACCGTCATGCAGGACAGGCGGCTGCCATGCGCGCTGTCGTGCAGCCGGCCGCCGCGCGGCGGTTGCGGGCAGCGGCAATGCTACGGACGAGACTGCGACTTCTTGAGCTTCTTGTGCTCGTCCCATTCCTGGCGCGAGACCTTGCCGTCGCCGTTGCGATCGACTTCGGCAAAAGTCACGTTCTCGGCCGTCGTGCCGCGCGCGAACTCGTCCTTGTCGAGCATGCCGTTGCCGTCGCTGTCGATCTGATCGAATACCGGGACGTGTTCGCCGGTCGGCGTCTGGTCGCGGCTGAGCCTGTCGTCGTTGGCAGCCGACAGCAGCGGCGCGGCGGCAAACGCGACGGCCAGGGCGGCGGCAACTGCGGAAGTCCTGGACATGGTTTTCTCCTCGATTCTCGAATGGCCGGAAGCGGCACGAGTACAGAGCAGGTTGCGTGCCGCCGCCGCGGACCCCGCAAATGCCTGTGTCTGCGTGGCCGGCGACGGCATTTCGCGCGGCGGCTGCGCTCGAACGTGCAAGCTGCAACGACGGCGCAGCGCGATGAAATTGCTACAGCGGCGCGGAAGGAGTTTCCGGCGCGGAACCGCGCCGACGGCCCACGCGGCGGTGCGAATCCGCGCCGCCGAAGGCCGCGGCGGAATGTATAAAAATATCCAAGCGTGGCACAGGTCTTGCTCCTCCACAGCGGCCGCCGCGTCGGCGGCTGCACAGGAATTCCGAGGAGACAGACCCATGCAACGCTACGATCGTGAGCGCGAATCGCGCCAAACGAGCAACCGCGACCTCGAACGCCCCTACGCCGCACGCGGCGACTACCGCAGCGACTATCGCAGTGACGAGCGCGAGGAAAACCGGCGCGCCGGCTACGCCGCCCAGGACGACTGGCGCGACCCGTATCCCGGCTATGAGCCGGACGAAGGCTACCGCCCCGACTTCGCGCGTCAGCGCTACGGCCGCGGCAACGAGCCGCATTTCGGCCACCAGGACTACCAGGACGAACACAGCGGTCCGCGCGGTTACGGTGCGGACCGGTCCTACGCCGGCGCGAGCGGCTATCGCGGCAATCCCGACCATACCGGCCGCCCGCAGCCGCCCTACGGTGCGGCTTCGCGCAGCGGCGACGACTATCGCCGCTACGGACCGACGGTCGCGCCGACCCACTACGCGCAGCAGCGCGGCGCACAGCCGTACGGCCACGCGCGTGAAGCCGTCGGCGACACCTACGGCCAGAGCCGGTCTTCCTGGCGCGACTACGACGACAGCGGCCAGGGCTATGTCGGCGCCTACGGCAGCGATCTCGGTTATGGCAACCGCCCGGCGCAGGGCCGCGGCGGCTGGTACGGCGACGAGCGCGAAGACGTCTACGGCCGCTACGGCCAGAGCGGCTACGGTCAGGGCAACTACGGCCAGCCCTACCGCGGTCCGCAGGGCTATGGCGAAGGCTACGGCATGAGCGGCTACGGCCAGGGCCGCAGCGAAAACCCGGTCCAGAGCCTGCGCGGCCGCGGTCCGAAGAACTACCTGCGCTCCGACGAGCGGATCCGGGAAGACGTCAACGAGCGTCTCACCGACGATCCGATGATCGACGCCAGCGACATCAACGTCGAGGTGAAGAATGGCACGGTCACCCTGACCGGCAGCGTCGATGCGCGCTACCTCAAGCACCGCGTCGAGGACATCGCCGACGCGTGCGGCGGCGTCCGCGACGTGGAGAACCGGCTCACGGTGCGCAGCGCCGGCACCGGCCAGAACCTGTCGGGCACGTCCGGCGGCGGCAGCCTCAGTGCCGGCTCGCGCAGCGGCAGCAGCGCGACGGAAGAAGCACAGAAGAAGCATTGAGCCTGCGGCAGCGGTTCCGCCGCGCCGGCGGCGGGACCGTCGTGCCGGCCGACGCTGGGGCGTGTCGGCACCGTGCGGAACGATCGACGCCGCGTGCCGGCACGCCTCAGCGATGCGCCAGGCCGCCGACCAGCGCGACGAGCCGGTCGGCCTGACGCGCGCAGAGGCCGGCGAAGCGGCTGGCCTCGGCGGCGTCGCCGCGTTCGAGCAGCAGTTGCATGACGCCGACCTGCAGGCTCAACGCATGCACGGCGTTGTTGAGTTCGTGCAGCGGCTGCGGCGCGAGCACGGCGCCGCGCAGCGCCTGGGGCGCATCGGCGTGCAGCGCCAGCAGCAGGGCCAGCGGCTCGGCCAGCAGCGCGGCGATGCGGCCGCTGCTGCGCCAGAGCATCGCCGAACCGCGCAGCTCCAGCCGGCCCAGCTCGGCACCGGCATGCGCCAGCGGCACGCCGCGCCAGCTCGCCGCACCTCTGGCGCTGCGGCCCCAGCGGACTTCGCAGCCCAGAGTCGGCAGCCAGCAGCGCACCGGCGCGCCGCCGGCCGCCGCGCTGAGCAGCCGCGCCGTACGCAGCGCCGCATGACGCGGATCGGTCAGCGCGCGCAGGCTGCGCAGCGGCGCCAGACGCAGCGCCGCCAGACGCTCAGGCGGCAGCATCGTCGCCGTAGCGGGCGAGGTGGTTGTAGATGGTCTTGATGCTGACGCCGAGCGCTTCGGCCGTGCGCGCCTTGTCGCCGCCGAAATGCGCGAGCGTGCGCAGCAGCATTTCGCGCTGGATCAGGTCCAGGCGCGTGCCGACCGGAAACACCAGGCAGCCATCGAACTCGTCGCGATGGCGCGCCGTGTCGTGCAGCGGCGGCAGTTCGATCTCGGTGCCTTCGCTGAGGATGTAGGCGCGATGCACCACGTTGCGCAGCTCGCGTACGTTGCCGGGCCACGAATAGCCGGCCACGGCGTTCCAGGTTCCGGCGGCAAAACGCCGGTCGGCGCCGTAGCGCCGGTTCAGGCCGGCGAGCAGCGACTCGCCGATCAGTTCCAGATCGCCGCCGCGCAGGCGCAGCGGCGGCAGCTGCAGCACGAATTCGCCGAGGCGGAAGAACAGGTCCTCGCGCAGGCGACCGTTGGCCATCGCGTCCTCCGGATCGCGGTTGGTCGCGGCGACGATGCGCACGTCCAGCGCCTGCTCGGTGTCGCCGCCGACGCGGATCAGGCTGCGCGTTTCCAGCACGCGCAGCAGATGCGCCTGCAGCGGGGCCGGCATCTCGGTGATCTCGTCGAGCAGGATCGTGCCGCCCTGGGCCTGCTCGAAATAGCCGCGGTGCTGGCGCACCGCGCCGGTGAAACTGCCGCGCTCGTGGCCGAACAGGTGGCTGGCCAGCAGCTCCGGCGCGACCGCGCCGCAATTGACCGCGACGAACGGCCCGCCGCGGCCGCTGAGGTCATGGATCGCGCGCGCCGCAAGTTCCTTGCCGGTTCCGCTCTCGCCGACGAGCAGCACGTTGGCGGCAGTCGGCGCGATACGGCGCACCTGACGGTAAACCGATTGCATGGCCGCCGAGGTGCCGACGAAGTCGCCGCAGGGCGCGGCGACGGCGGCCGACGGCTGCTGTGCCAGCCAGTGCGCCTGCGCGCGTTCGAGCAGCGCATCGAATCGCGCGCGCTCCAGCGGCTTGATCAGATAGTCGCTGACCGGCAGGCGCACGGCGCGCGCGGCGCTCGCGATCGAGGCATTGCCGGTCACGACCGCGACCGGGCTGTGCGGATATTCCATCTCTTCGACGAGGTCGAAGCCCGAGCCGTCCGGCAGATGCAGATCGACGAGCACCAGATCGAAGCGCCGCCGTCGCATCGCTGCCCGGGCGGCGCCGAGGCTCGGCGCGGCGCTCGATTCGAAATTGTGCAGCTGAGCCAGCGTTACGGCCGCCTCGACAAATCCCTCGTCATCATCGACCACGAGCAGGCTGGGCCGGCTTGATTCGTCCATCTGCCGTGTTCCTTTGTCCAAGCCGGCAGTGTCGGACAGACGCGATTAAAAGCGTGTCAAACACGCGCTACTTTTCCGCGCAAGGCAGGCTCGGCGGTGACACCGGCGATCAGCCCCAGATCTCGCCCATGACGCGCGCGAAGTTGCCGCCGAGGATCTTGGCGATGCGCGCATCGGAATGCCCACGCTGCGACAGCATCGCGGCGAGCACTTCGAAGCGGTTGGCCACGTTCAGATCCGGAATGAAGATGTAGAGATCCTCGGGACGCCCTTTCTCGAAGATGCCGTCCTCGACCATGCCCTTCATGAACTCGCGGTTCTGCTTCTCGAACTCGGGCGTGCGCTCGACGGGCGCGACGCCGCAGTCCGTGCCGATGCCGACGTGGTCCTCGCCGCAGACGTCGATCGCGTGCTCGATGTGGCGGATCACGTCGATCGCCATCGGCTGCGTGTCCTTGCGCAGGTAAGGCCAGAAGATGATGCCGGCCACGCCGCCGCGATCGGCCATCGCGCGCAGCTCGCTGTCGTGCACGTTGCGCGGCAGGTCCGACAGCGCACGGCAGCCCGTATGGCTGATCAGCATCGGCTTCCTGCAGGCCGCGATGCCTTCGCTGATCGTGCGTGCCGCGCCGTGGGCGAGATCGACGACGATCCTGTTCGCTTCGAGGGCCTCGACGACCTGATGGCCGTAGTTGCTGAGTCCCGCGTTGCCGGGCTCCATGCAGCCGTCGCCGACGAGGTTGCGGCGGTTGTGGGTCAGCTGCACGACGCGCAGGCCGAGTTCGCGGAACTGCGGGATGCGCGCGACGTCCTCGCCGAGCGATTCGGTGCCCTGGAAGCCGAGAATCACGCCGGTGCGCGAGCCGCGGGCCTTCAGGGTCAGATCGGCCGCGCTGCGCACGATGTACAGATGGTCCGGATGCTGCGCGGCAATCGCGTTCCAGCGCTCTATCGTCTTCCTGCTGCGCTCGTATGCTGCATCGTCGAGCCAGAAGCGGCCCTGCGGCGCCGCCGTCGTCAGTACCGCGCCTAGGCCGCAAGCGCGCTGCACGGCGAGTTCCTTGCGCACGGCCTCGGCCTCTTCGGTGTAGATGAAGTCGAAGCTCGCGGCGCCGTCGATCGAATAGGTTCCGGCATACGGCTTCCAGCGCGGTGCGGGCTGCGTCTTCTTGCCGCTGCGTGCGGCCGAGGCCACGCCGAAGGCTGCCGACAGTCCCGCCACGCCCGCTCCGATCAACACGTCCCGCCGACTGACCATGCTTCGTTCTCCGCTGACGGCGCCGCGCGACATCGCAGCCGGTCGGCCTGCCGGGTGATTGCTGGTATGGAGTCCCACCGCGACGATCGTCGCGCCGGCGATTCTGCCTCAGCGCCGAAAAATACGAAAGACAACGTACAACGATGGCGACGCTGCCGTCGATGCTGCACGGCAGCATGACGCACCGCGGTCGCTGCGCCGTCCGCGATGCCGTCGCGGCGTCGCCGATGGCCGTGCGAAAAAATTGCAGCAGCGTTCGTACGAAGAATTGCGTAGACAGGATGCGATTGCTACGCTCGCCGGGCCTTTCGCCGGAGTATCTTCGTGAACTACGTCTCATTGTGCTGGTTGGCTTTCGCCGGACTCTCGGTTTCTCCCCTGGCTCTCGCGCGCAGCGGCGCCGAACCGCCCGCGCTGCAGCAGCATCTGGATTGGCTCGATGCCTCGCCGGCGGCGGCCAAGCGCAGCGCCGACGCCACACCGCTGCTGCAGGGCCGCTATCCGCAGCTCGCCGGTCTGGAACTGCGCCGCAGCGCCGATCGGCGCAACCGCATCGAAATCTATCGGCCCCAGATCGCCGGCATCGAGATCTACGGCGCGCGACTGAGCCTGCTGCGCGACGCCCGCGGCGAAGCCCGCGCCAGCGGCGGCAGCCTGCCGGCCAAGCTCGACAACGCCGCGCTGCCGACCTTCGCGCTCGACGCGAAACAGGCGCTGCAGCAGGCGCTGCAAAGCCTCGATATTCCCGCCGTACCGGATGCGGGCGCGGCCAAGCGCAGCAACGGCGACTTTCTGCGCATCAGCCTGACCGGCAGCGGCGACTTCACGGCGCTGCGCCCGGCCCGCATCAAGCCGGTCTGGTATCCGACCGCAGACGGACTGACCGCCGCGTATTACGCCGAAGTGCTCGGCAAGCGCACCGGCGAATCGCGTCCGCTGGCCCTGGCGCTGGTCGTGTCGGCCGAAGACGGCCGCGTGCTGCGCCGGCAGAGCCAGATCCACGACCTGCAGGCATTCGACTATCGCGTGTTCGCCAATGCCCAGGGCCGCCCCTACGTCGATCCCTACGGCTACACCAACCCGCATCCGACCGGCCAGGCCAACGGCTACAAGCCGACCGTGGCAGCGCCGATGAACCTCGTGCATCTCAGCGACGCCGGCACCGGCGATCCCTGGCTCGCGGCCACGGCGGAAGAGACCCGCGGCAACAACGTCGATGCGTTCTTCAATGCCGACACGGTCGAGGAAGACTATTGCAGCGGCGAAGGCTGGGGGCCGGGCTTCAACGCCGCCGAAGGCGATTTCCGCGCACGCACCACGGCGCCGTTCCGCTTCGACTACGCCTACGACGTCGACACCACGCGCAACGACTACGACCAGTGCCGCGACGCGACGGCGCCGGTTCCGACCGGCGACATCGGGCTCAACGCGAAAATCGTGCAGGGCTTCTATGCGACGAACTGGTTGCATGACCTGTTCTACGCCGCCGGCTACGACGAAGCCGCCGGCAACAGCCAGACCGACAACTACGGCCGCGGCGGCATCGCCGACGATCCGCTGCTCGTGCATGCGGCCTCGCTGACCACCTTCACCTATGCACCGACCGACGGCGAAAGCCCGGCGCTGACCCTGGGCTACAACACCCAGAGCCGCAGCCATCGCGACGTCAGCGCGTTCGATCTCGGCGTGCTCGCCCACGAATGGGCGCATACGATGTTCGGCCGCCTGACGACCTCGGACTACTACGGCCAGCCCGGCGCGCTCAACGAAGGCACGGCGGACTTCGTCGGCCTGTTCGTGACCGTGCGCGAGCAGGACCGCTGGGCCATGCCGGGCCAGCCGGCGTTCTCGGCCGCGTACGCGGTCGGCGCCTACATGAACCTCGACTACGACTTCAGCGGCGACGACCTGCCGATCGCCGGTTCGCCGACCAATCCCGACAACAGCTACTACCACGGCATACGCCGCTATCCGTATTCCAGCGACCTGCAGCGCAATCCGCTGACCCTGCGCCACATCAGCCAGGACAATCCGGTGCCGGCCGGCAGCCAGCCCTACGACTGGAAGGCGCGCTCGCTCGTCAATGCGGAAATCCATACCGCCGGCGAGGTCTGGACCACGGCCCTGTGGCAGTGCGCGCGCAACGTGCTCGCGGCCGCGCCGTCGGCGCAGTTCGAGACGCGCCAGCGTGACTTCCTGCGCTGGCTGGTCGGCGGCCTGCAGCTGTTCCCGACCGACGCGACCTACACCGAAGCGCGCAATGCGCTGCTGTTCGCGATCCGCGCCGACAGCGAAGCGGACTATCGCCGCTGCCGCAGCGGCTTCGCCGAACGCGGCTTCGGTTCCGGCGCGCTGTCGCCGCCGCGCAAGTCGTTCAGCCTGCGCGGCGTGGAGGAAAGCTTCCGCGACCTCGACCATGCGCTGAGCATCGTCGAGGTGAGCCTGCGCGAGAACGGCGGCGACGGTGACGGCGTGCTCGATCGCAACGAGAACGGCGACGTGCTGGTCACCCTGCGCAACAGCGGTTTCGCGCCGCTGAGCCGCGTCACCCTGACCGTGCCGCCGCTGCCGGGCCTGTACGACCTGCCCAACGGCATCGTCGTGGACAACATCGCGCTGGCCCCCGAGCAGACCCGCGTGATCGCGTTGCCGGTGCGCGTGCGCAGCGGCTTCGGTCCGCTGACCCTGCCGGTACAGGCGTTCGCCTGGGATACGCAGCATCCGGAAGCGTTCGCGCTGACGGTGCGGCCGTTCGAGTTCAACGTCGACCTGCGCCGCGACCGCAACGTCGACAGCCTTGCGCATCCGGCGACGTTCGCGGCCGACTGGATTCGCGGCTTCGACGACTATCCGCACGGCTGCGCGCTGTATGTCTGCCTCGGCGCCGAGGGCGATGACCTCGCCGAGGTGCTCGACTGGCAGCGCCGCCGCTACAACGGCAGCTGGGCCTATGTCATGAGCGATGCGCAGTTGGGCCTGAACACCTGGCTCGCGACGCAGCCGTTCACGGTCTCGGCGACGACGCCGCTGGAGTTCGTGCTGCGCCACGACTTCGACTTCGACCGCTCGCCGGTTACCCCGGGCTACGGCCGCATCGAGATCCGCATCGACGGCGGCGACTGGCAGGACGCCGCACCGCTGCTGAGCGCCGGCAGCGCTTCGTTCAGCGGCCTCTCCGGCGGCTGGCGCGACGACACCCTGCGCTTCGGTGCCAGCCTCGCCGGCCATCAGGTGCAGCTGCGCCTGCGCACGCGCGTGATCAGCACGTTCCGCCCGAACGACGCGCACTGGGCCATCGCCCGCGCCGAAATCCGCGGCGCGACGCAGCCGGTGTTTTCGTCGGTGATCGCCGACCAGTAACGGCGTCATCGGGTCGTCCGTGTTGCAACGCCCTCTCCGTCGGCTGCGGCCGGCGGAGAGGGCTCGTCGCTTCCCGGGTTCTGCGTTCCGTGGTCGACGACGAAGCAACCCCATCCCCACCCATGCCCTCCGGCCCGCTGGGCGTTAAAAGCCGTCAGAACCTGCGGTTCTGAGCGACGGCTTTTCACCCCCTTGAAGGGGAGGGTATTTTCCGGCCAGCCGCTGGGAAACTCGCTCGTTTCAGACAGGTCTTCGCCGACCGTCATAAACCCTCCCCTTCAAGGGGAGGGCATGGGTGGGGATGGGGTTGCCGTTGCCGTGCAGAGATGGCCCGCGACGCCACTGGCTTTGTTGAATTTATCGCGAAGAATTCAAAGCAATGTGCGACGGGATTCGCGCACATGCCCGCGGGTATGGCTGCACCCTTCTCCCGCAACAGAGAAACCTGCCCCGACCGACCGCCCGCCGACCGAAGATCGCCGGCCTGCTGATCCCGCCCCATCCCCGTCCATCGACAGGTTGACGGCCTTTTGGACCGCGCCCATGCTTGCGCGGTCGAACCGCCGTGCCGTCGCGGGTTCACTGTCCGCCCTGCTCGCCGCTCGTCTCTCCTAGCCACCTCTACCGGCAGCCTCAGGAGCTTCCATGGTCAGCCTGACGATCAACGGCAAGACGCAGCAGTTCGACGTCCCCGACGACATGCCCCTGCTCTGGGTCATCCGCGACATGGCCGGGCTCACCGGCACCAAATTCGGCTGCGGCATGGCCCAGTGCGGCGCCTGCACCGTGCACGTCGACGGCGCGCCGCTGCGTGCCTGCGTGATGCCGGTCTCCGCGGTGGCCGGCAAATCGGTCACGACGATCGAAGGTCTGTCGGCCGACGCGAGCCATCCGGTGCAGCGCGCCTGGGCCGAGCTCGACGTCGTGCAGTGCGGCTATTGCCAGTCGGGCCAGATCATGTCGGCCGCGGCCTTGCTCAAGGCCAAGCCCGAACCCAGCGACGCCGACATCGACGCGGCCCTGAGCGGCAACCTCTGCCGCTGCGGCACCTATCAGCGCATCCGCGCCGCCGTGCATCGCGCGGCGGAACTCGCCAAGGGCTGATCCACACTCTGCTTTCCGCTGCGAGGTTCGCATGAAAACCGCTGCCGGCACGTCGCGACGCAACTTTCTCAAAACGACGGCCCTGGGCGCCGGTGGCCTCGTCGTCGCCTTCTTCGTGCCCGGCGCGAACCGTCTCGCTCAGGCCGCTCCGGCCGCCGCGGATGCGGCCGCGCCGTTCGCGCCGAACGCGTTCCTGCGCATCGCGCCCGACGACACGATCACGGTGCTGCTGGCGCATTCGGAAATGGGCCAGGGCATCTGGACCTCGCTGCCGCTGCTGCTGGCCGAGGAACTCGACGCCGACTGGAGCCGCATCAGGGTCGAGCACGCCCCCGCCGCGCCGGACTATTTCGCGGTCGGCATGCCGATGCAGTTCACCGGCGGCTCGATGAGCACCTGGACCGAGTTCGAGCGCTATCGCCGCGCCGGCGCGACCGCCCGCGCCTTGCTGGTCCAGGCGGCAGCCAGACGCTTCGGCGTCAAGGCGGCCGACTGCCGCTGCGAGAACGGCACGGTCATCGCGGGCGACAAGCGCGCGCGGTACGGTGAACTCGCCGCCGACGCGGCAAAGCTGACCCCGCCCAAGACCGTCACGCTCAAGGACGCCAAGGACTGGAACCTCATCGGCAAGCCGCACAAGCGTCTGGACTCGCCCGAGAAGCTCGACGGCCGCGCGAAGTTCGGCATGGACGTGCAGTTCGAAGGCCTGCTGACCGCCGTGGTCGCCCGCGCACCGGTGTTCGGCGGAACGGTCGCCTCATTCGATGCGAGCGCGGCCAGACGCGTGCCCGGCGTGCGCGACGTGGTACAGGTGCCCAGCGGCATCGCCGTCGTCGCCGACCATTTCTGGGCCGCGAAGCTCGGCCGCGACGCGCTCAAGATCGAATGGAACCTCGGCCCCAACGCGAGCCTCGACAGCGAGAGGCTGCACGGCGACTTCCTCAAGACCGCGACCGACGCCGGCCTGCCCGCCAGCGTCGCCGGCGACGCGACCGCAGCGCTGGTCAAGGCGGCCACGCGGATCGAGGCCGACTACGCCGTGCCGTATCTCGCGCATGCGCCGATGGAACCGTTGAACTGCACGGTCAAGATCGACAAGGACCACTGCGAGGTCTGGACCGGCACCCAGTTCCAGACCATGGACCAGGCCGCGACCGCGCGCATCACCGGGCTGAAGCCCGAGCAGGTCACGATCCATACGATGTTCCTCGGCGGCGGCTTCGGCCGGCGCGCGACGCCGACCAGCGATTTCGTCACCGAGGCCGTGGAAGTCGCCAAGGCCGCCGGCAAGCCGGTCAAGACGGTCTGGACGCGCGAGGACGACATCCGCGGCGGCTATTATCGGCCGGCCTTCGTGCACCGGGTCGCGGTCGGCCTGGATGCCGCCGGCAAGCCCGTGGCCTGGCAGCATCGCATCGTCGGCCAGTCGATCCTCGGCAACTCGCCGTTCAAGATGATGGTCAGGAACGGCATCGACGCGACCTCGGTCGAAGGCGTGGCCGACTCGCCCTACCTCAAGCAGATCGCCGACCACCACGTGAGCCTGCATTCGCCCGAGCTCGGCATTCCAGTGCTCTGGCTGCGCTCGGTCGGTCATACGCATACGGGCTTCGTCATGGAAAGCCTGATCGACGAGCTGGCCAAGGCCGCCGGCCAGGACCCGCTGGCTTATCGCCGCACCTTGCTGGCCGAGCACAAGCGCCATCTCGGCGTGCTCGAACTCGCCGCCGAACGTGCCGGCTGGGGCACACCGCTGCCGGCGGGCCGCGCGCGCGGCCTGGCGGTGCATGAATCCTTCGGCAGCTTCGTCGCACAGGTCGCCGACGTGTCCATCGACAACGACGCGATCCGCGTGCACAACGTGGTCTGCGCGATCGACTGCGGCATCGCCGTGAATCCGGCCGGCATCGTCGCGCAGATGGAATCGGGCATCGTCTTCGGCCTCAGCGCGGCGCTGTTCGGCCGTCTCGACATCGTCAACGGCCGCGTGCAGCAGTCGAACTATCACGACTACCGCGTGCTGCGCATGAACCAGATGCCGAAGATCGAGGTGCACATCGTGCCGAGCACCGACAAGCCGGGCGGCGTCGGCGAAGCCGGCGTGCCGCCGGTGGCCGCGGCCGTGGCCAATGCGCTGTTCGCGCTGACCGGCAAGCGCCAGCGCGAACTGCCGCTGCGTGCGACGAGCTGAAGGAGAAGGCCCATGTTCCGTCTGTCGCGCATCGTTGCCGTCGTGGCCGCCGCCGTACTGGCCGGCTGTAACTCCGGGCCGGATCCGGCTCAGCGCCAGGCCGCCGTCGAGGCTTTCGCGACGGTGCAGAAGGTGTTCCAGCACCCGCGCTGCCAGAACTGTCACATACCCGGCGACCAGCCGCTGCAGTTCGACCAGGGCCTGCCGCATGCGATGGGCGTGGCGCGCGGACCGACCGGCCACGGCGCCGAGGGCCTGCCCTGCTCGACCTGCCACGGCGAGGCCAACGCGCCGGACAGCTACGGCCCGCACGCGCCACCGGGCGCGCCGCACTGGGCATTGCCGCCGCCGCAACAGCGCATGGTCACGCTGGGTCTGAGCCCGCCGGAACTCTGCCGCATGATCCAGGACAGGAACGAGAACGGCGGCCGCGACTTCGCCGCGCTGCTCAAGCACGTCAGCGAGGACAAGCTCGTGCTCTGGGGCTGGAATCCCGGCGGCACGCGCGCGCCGGTATCCGTACCGCACGCGGAGTTCGTCGCGAAGTTCAGGACCTGGGCCGATGCGGGCGGTCCCTGCCCCACGGGCTGAAGCACGCTTCCGTCACGCCGCGCAGATGCTTTTGCGCCGACGCCGCACCACGACGCGGCGCGATGTGCATTCCGCGCGCGTTTTCGCGTATGAGTAACGCTGCCGCGGCGTCGCGGCCTTACTCCCGGAGACTCGTCCATGCGGCTTCGCCTGCGCCGTTGGCTGCGCCTGTCGCTCTGCCTGCTTGCCATGCTGCTCGCCGGCAACGCGCCGTTGTCGCATGCCCAGCAGACCGTGATCGGCGGCAGCGGCACCGACTATCAGCCGGCCATCCTGCGCGCCGCCGACGGCAGCCTGCTGCTGGCATTCGAACGGCTGGACGCGAGCCTGTCCGGCGATCTGTGGATCGCGCGCTCGGCCGACGACGGCGCGAGCTGGTCCACGCCGACGCTCGCGGTCGCGAGCGCCGCGAACGAACGGCATCCGGCGCTGCTGCAGCTCGGCGACGGCTCGTTCGCGCTGTTCTATCTGAAGGGAACCGGCGCGAGTTCGAGCTTTCGGCTGTACCGGGCCACCTCCCCCGACGGCATCGCGTTCACTGAACAGGGCCAGCTGCAACTGGGCTGGCCCGGCGGCGGCGAGGTCAATCCGCACGTCATCCGCCATCCCGACGGCACCCTGACGATGAGCTACCAGCGCCTGAGCGGCGGCAGCTATCTGGCCCAGTCCAGCGACGGCGGCGCGAGCTGGGATCAGCTGCGCACGCTGATCGCGGCGAGCAGCCAGCTGCCGCGCGTTGCGTATCGCGCCGGCGATGGCCGCTATCTCGCGACGTACCAGGTCGGCAGCAGCTCGCTGGGCATCTACGCGCGCACCACGACCGACCCGCACGACTGGAGCGCGTCGGCGATACCGCTGGCCGTCGCCGGCGACAACCACGATTCGCTGCCGGTACTGATGCCCGACGACGCCTTCGTCGTGTTCTACATCCACGCCAACGGCGCCCAGTACGACATCCATTCGCGGCGCAGCGCCGACGCGGCGAACTTCGAGCCGGTCCTGGCGCAGCACGAAAGCGTCGAGGCCAGTGACGTGCAGCCGCATCCGCTGGTCGGCACCTCGACCAGCCAGGTGCAACTGTACTGGGGCCGCGAAGCACCGCTGGGCTCGGGCGACTACGACATCGTGCGACTGGCGGCCGCGACCGTGGCCGACCGGTTGTTCGGCCACGGCTTCGAGGCGCCGCCGGGATTTGCACACAATGCGATTAATTGATTCCGCCGCAGCCGGCCGCGCCTGCTGCATCGCGGCGAAAATGCGGGCTGCCGCGAACGCGAAGGCATTGCTAGAATCGGACCGCTCCCGAAGGGGGCCCTGCGACCGCCACGCACGGAGCGTCGATGAAAGCAGGCCACGACATCGGGTTGATCGGCAGCGAGGCCCTGATACGCGCCGTCGGCAGCCTCATGCCCACGACGGATCGCCTGCTGCCGCTGGGCGATATCGGCCAGGCGCTGCGCGCGCTGCCCGCCGCCGACTGCGACATCCTGCTCGTCGAAGCCGTTGACCCGGACTTTGCCGGTTACGCGCAGCTGGCCGAAGTCGCGCCGTCGGCGGCATGGATCGCGCTGGACGACGGCGACGACATTGCGCGCGGCCGGCGCTGGATAGAAGCCGGCGCCTCGGCCTGGCTGGCTCTGCCCACGCTCGATGCGGCAACCCTGCATCGCGTGATCACGCAGACCCTGGCGCTGCGCGCCGGCGTCAACGCCATGCGCCTGCAGCGCGACGACCTGCAGGCCGTGTTCGATTTCGCGCCGCTGCCGATGTGGGTCCACGACAGCGTCAGCCTGCGCTTTCTCGCCGTCAACGATGCGGCGCTGCGCGCCTACGGCTGGACGCGCGAGGAATTCCTGCAACTGAACCTCTACGACATACGCCCGGCCGAGGAACACATCCGCCTCAGCGAGTCGCTGAGCCGGCCGCTGCCGAGCATGGCCGACGCGGAAATCTGGCGCCATCGCGACGCGGCCGGGCGCAGCTTCCTGGTCGAGATCACCGCGCGCGAGCTGCGCTACGCCGGCCGGCCGGCGCGCCTGGTCATGGCGCGCGACGTCACCATCGAGCGTCAGGCCATAGGCCGCATCGAGGCCAGCGAGCGGCGCTTCCGCGACCTGTTCGAGCAGAGCCTCGGCCTGATCTGCACCCACGATTTCGACGGCGTGCTGCTGTCGATCAATCCGGCGGCGGCCGGTGCGCTGGGCTATCGCGTGAACGAGCTCGTCGGCCGCCCCATGCTGGAAATGATTCCGCCGGCGCTGCACGCGCGGTTCCGCGACTACCTGCAGCGCATCGCCCGGCAGCAGGCCGACTCGGGCCTGCTGTTCGTGCAGCACAAGGACGGTTCGCCGCGGATCTGGGACTACAACAACCGTGTGCTCGACGACGCCGACGGCACGCCGTTCGTCATGGGCTATGCGCTGGACATCACCGAGCGCCGCCAGGCCGAACAGCGTCTGCGCGAACAGCAGGCCGAGCTCGAGGCGGTCAACGACGGCTCGCCGCTGGGCCTGTTCCGCGCCGGTCTCGACGGTGCCTTCAGCTACGTCAATCGCGCGTTCGAGCGCATGTCCGGGCTGCGCAGCGACGAGGCCCGCGACGGCGGCTGGCAACAGGCCGTGCATCCGGACGACCGCGAGCGCGTGGTACGCGGCTGGCGCACGGCGACGGCGGCGCTGAAGCGTTTCCAGGCGCGCCTGCGCCTGCGTCCGGATCACAGCCAGACGGTCTGGGTCGCCGTGCAGGCCGCGCCGCTGGTCGTCGAAGGCGAAGTCATCGGCTATGCCGGCAGCGTCGAGGACGTCACCGCCCAGCACATCGCCGAGGAAAAGCTGCGCCGCAACGAGCAGCGCCTGCGCACGATCGCCGATGCGATGCCGGCGATGATCGCCTACCTCGACGCGGCGCTGCGCTTCCAGTTCGCCAACGTCGCCTACGAGCTGCACTACGCCGGCGAACGCGGCCGTATCGTCGGCCAGCACGCGAGCAGCCTGCTCGGCGCGGCGGCCTATCGCCGCCGCGAGCCCTATCTGCGCCAGGCCCTGGCCGGCCAGCGCGTCGTGTTCGAGGACGAGGACGAGGACGAGGAACAGCACGACGACGGCTATACCTGTTTGGAAATCGTCTACATCCCGCAGTGGGACGACGAGCGACGCCAGGTGCTCGGCATCCACGTGATGGCCCAGGACGTGACCCACCGCAAGGTCGAGCAGCAGCGCTGGATCCAGGCGGCGGAGATGGACAGCCTGACGGGCCTGGCCAACCGCGCCGGCTTCCTCGTCCGCCTGGAGCGCGCGCTTGCACGCAGCCGCGACCAGCGCTCCATGCTCGTCGTGATGTATCTCGACATCGACCGCTTCAAGCTGGTCAACGACACCTACGGCCATGCGGTCGGCGACGCCGTGCTGAAGACCTTCGCCCAGCGCCTCGCCGCCGTGCTGCGGCCGTCCGACGTGATCGGCCGGCTCGGCGGCGACGAGTTCACCGTCATCATCGAAGGCATGCGCCGCTCGCAGTACGCCGCGGCGGCCGCGGCCAAGATCGTCGCCGCGATGCGCAAGCCGTTCCTGCTGCCCGAACACGGCCTGACCCTGCAGCTGAGCACCAGCGTCGGCGTCGCGGTCGTGCAGAGCGACGACACGCTGAGCGCAGCGGCCCTGCTCGAACGCGCCGACGCCGCGCTGTACGAGGCCAAGTCCGCCGGCCGCGACGGCTACCGCCTGCGCGCCGGCGAGAAGACCGCCGCATCGTGACGCCGCCATTCCGAACCGTCGCAGTGGCCCGGTGCCGGCGGCCGGGACGGCACACGGCCGGGCCTGAAGACTCCAATTCCTGCGGCCTTCGCCCCACAAATTGCGATGGATCGGCCACGCGGCGGCGGCGCCCCCCGCGCCGGCGCGCTCTCCGCCCTGCGGCAGCGACATGGCATGTCGCTTGCTGAAGCTCGCCGACTGCCAAGGAAGCCCTCATGCCTTCGACCGCTGCGCCCTGCTGGACCTTGCTCTGCGATTTCGACGGCACCATTTCCCACGACGATGCGACCGACCTGCTGCTGGAGCGCTTCGCGCGTCCGGGCTGGGAAGCGCTGGAAGCCGACTGGAAGGCCGGCCGCCTGGGCTCGCGCGCCTGCATGGCCGGGCAGATTGCGCTGCTCGACGTCGACGCCGCGGCGCTCGATGCGGCGATCGACGCGCTGCGCCTGGATCTGCATTTCGTGCCGTTCGTGCAGGCCGCACGGCGCGCCGGCCATGAACTGCTCGTGGTCAGTGACGGCATCGACCGCTGCATACGCCGCAGCCTCGCGCGGCTGGGCCTGAACGATCTGCCGGTATTCAGCAACCGCCTCGAAGGCCGGGGATCGCGCGACTGGCGCCTGGCCTTTCCGTACGCGGACCAATCCTGCCGCCGCGTCAGCGGCACCTGCAAATGCGCGGTTGCCGATGCGTCCCCGCCGCGCCGCCCGACCCTGCTGATCGGCGACGGCAGTTCGGACTTCTGCGTCGCCGGCGAAGCCGATCTGGTCTTCGCCAAGGGCCGTCTGATCGACTACTGCCGCAGCCACGGCATCCCTCACCGCCCCATCGCCGATTTCTCCGACGCGCTGCCCTTGCTGGCCGAGCTGGAGCACCACGCCGACGCCGTTTCCGTCCCTGCCTGAAGCCCGCCATGTCCATAGACCAGCTGCTGCACGACGAAGCCCGCTACTGCTCCTTCGGCGACACCGTCCACTACATCGAACCGCCGAAGATTTTCGACCGCTGCGAAGGCAGCTATCTCTTCGATGCGGCCGGCAGCCGCTATCTCGACCTGCAGATGTGGTACTCGGCGGTCAATTTCGGCTACGCCAATCCGCGTCTCAACGAGGCGGTCAAGCGCCAGCTCGACCGCCTGCCGCAGGTCGCCAGCCAGTACCTGCATGCCGAGAAGATCGAACTGGCCAAGCGCCTGTGCCTGCACAACCAGGACAAGTTCGGTCTCCAAGGCCGCGTGCATTTCAATGTCGGCGGCTCCCAGTCGATCGAGGATTCGCTGAAGCTCGTGCGCAACGCCAGCCAGGGCAAGAGCCTGGTGTTCGCGTTCGAAGGCGGCTACCACGGCCGCACGCTCGGCGCCTCGGCGATCACCTCCAGCTATCGCTACCGCCGCCGCTACGGCCATTTCGATCGCGCCCAGTTCATCGAGTTTCCGTATCACTTCCGCGGACCGAAGGGCATGTCGAAAGAGGAATACGGCGACTACTGCGTGGCCAAGTTCGAGCGCCTGTTCGAGAGCGAATACAACGGCGTCTGGGATCCCAAGGCCGGCCAGTGCGAGTACGCCGCGTTCTACGTCGAGCCGATCCAGGGCACCGGCGGCTATGTGATTCCGCCGCGCAATTTCTTCACCGGCCTCAAGCGCGTGCTGGACAAGTACGGCATCCTGCTCGTCGTCGACGAGATCCAGATGGGTTTCTTCCGCACCGGCAAGCTCTGGTCGATCGAGCATTTCGGCGTCAAGCCCGATGTCGTCGTGTTCGGCAAGGCGCTGACCAACGGCCTCAACCCGCTGGCCGGCATCTGGGCGCGCGAGGAACTGATCAGTCCGAAGGTGTTCCCGCCGGGCTCCACGCATTCCACGTTCGCCTCCAATCCGCTCGGCACGGCCGTGGGCCTGGAGACGATGAAGATGCTGGCCGAGGAAGACTACGAGTCCATGGTCATGGCCAAGGGCGAGTATTTCCTCGACGCCTTGCGCGAGCTGCAGAAGCGCCACAAGGTCATCGGCGACGTCGACGGCCTCGGCCTCGCGCTGCGTGCGGAGATCTGCCAGGAAGACGGCTATACGCCGAACCGCGCGCTGCTCGATCGCATGGTCGACATCGGCATGCAGGCCGACCTGCTCGTCGACGGCCAGCGCTACGGCCTCGTGCTCGACGTCGGCGGCTACCACAAGAACACCATCACCCTGGCGCCCGCGCTGACCATCAGCCACGAGGAAATCGACCTGGCCATGAAGCTGCTCGATCAACTGCTGACCCGCGCCGTGCGCGGCTGAGCGGCGCCGTGGATGCGCCCAGCGCCGGCGCGCCGGCGCCGCGCCGGCGCGCGGCGCTGCAGGCGCGCCTGATCGGCGCGTTTCTCGCCGTGGCCGTGTTGCCGATGCTGGCTTCGACCTGGTTCGCCGTGCGCGTGGTTTCGGGCACGTTCGACGCGAACGTACGCCACTGGCTCAGCGAGACGGGCACGTTGTTCCTCAACGTGATCCGCGAGGCGCAGACCGGCGCGGTCGCCACGGCCGCCTATCTCGTGGACGACGACGAAGTCGTCGACGGCCTGCTGCAGGGCCGCGCCGCGCTGCCGCCGAAATTCCAGCAGCTCGTCGGCCTGTTCGGCTACGACGTGCTGGCCGTGCTCGACGAGCAGGGCCAGCTGGTCTTCAGCAGCGAGCCGGCGGATGCCATCCTGCCGGCGAACGGGCCGACCGATCACCTGCTCTACCCGCTCGTCTACGGCAAGCAGCAGCAGATGCTCGTGGCCGGCCAGCGCGCCTTCCAGCGCGGCGGCAGGACCTACCGCCTCCTGCTCGGCGTGCGCCTGGACGAGAATTTCATTACCCACTCGCGCCTGTTCACGTCGCTGGATCTGCGCGTCTATTACCGCGACGGCGAACATTTCCGCGAGTTCTATTCCTCGCTCGGCGCGCCGCCGCAACCCAGCGTGCTGCCTGCTGCCGCCGAGGCCGCATTGCAGCGCGGCGACAGCCAGCACTACGACGCCGCGGCCGAGGACGGCCAGTACCGCACCCTGTATCTGCCGATACGCACCGACAGTGCCGCACTGGTCGGCGCGCTGTCGGTGGGCCTGCGCAACCGCGAGACCCTGGCCGGCCCGATGAACCAGACACGCCTGTTCCTCGGCGTCATGCTGATCGGTTCGCTGCTCGCGGTCGGCGCCGCCGTGCTCCTCGCCCGCCGCATCACCACGCCGCTGCGTGCACTGGCCCGGGCCGCCGAGGGCATCGCCCGCGGCGACTACCCGACCGTGCCGGATTCGTCCTCGCGCGACGAGCTCGGCCATCTGACACGCACCTTCAACCAGATGAGCGAACGCCTGGCCCACATGCAGGAGCTGGAGCAGCAGCTGCGCCGTCGCGACCGCCTGTCGGCGCTCGGCACGGTCGGCCTGGGCATCGCCCACGAAGTGCGCAATCCGCTCGGCATCATCCGCACGTCCACCGAGCTCGTGCAGGCCAATCCGGCGCTCGGCGACAACGATGCGCGCCTGCTGCGCTATGTGATCGAGGAAACCGCGCGCATCGACCATCTGATCAGCGAATTTCTCGCCTTCGCCCGGCCGGCACCGCCGGAGCTGCATCCGCTGCGCATGGCCGAGGTCGTCGAGCGCGTGCTTGCGGTCTGCGACGCGCAGCTGGCCAAATCGAACATCCGCGTGCAGCGGCGCCTGGAGGCGGCCGACGCACTCGTCGACGGTGACGAACGGCAGATCCATGCGGCGCTGCTGAACCTGATCCTCAACGCTGTCGATGCGATGCCCGAAGGCGGCGAGCTGATCCTGCGCCAGCAGGCCGATGCCGAGAACGTCGTGATCGAGGTCGAGGACAGCGGCCCGGGTGTGGCCGAGGCCGACGTCGAGCACCTGTTCAACCCGTTCTTCACGACCAAGGCGCGCGGCACGGGCCTGGGTCTGGCCAAGGCCTACAGCGTCATGGAAGGCCACGGCGGCCGCATCGGCTACGCAAGCGGCAGCGGCGGTGGCGCCCTGTTCCGTCTGACCTTTCCCCGCTGGCACGGAGCCGCCGCATGAGCAGCACCATCCTCGTCGTCGACGACGAAGCGCGCTTCCGCGAGATCCTGGCACTGGCCCTGCAGCGCGCCGGCCATCGCGTCGTCGCCGCCGAGGACGGCCGCGCCGCGCTGGCGCTGCTGGAGAGCGAACGCATCGACGTGGTCATGACCGATCTGCGCATGCCGCAGATGGACGGCCGCAGCCTGCTGGCCACGCTGAAGCAGCGCTGGCCGGACATCCCGGTCGTGGTCGTGACCGCCTACGCGAGCCTCAAGGACGCGGTCAGCCTGATCAAGGAAGGTGCATTCGACTACGTCAGCAAGCCGTTCGAGATGGAGGAACTGCAGCGCGTGATCCACAACGCGCTGGCCCTGCATCGCGCACTCGACGAGAACACGCGGCTCAAGGGCGAGCTCGGCGCGCGCTACGGCCTGGAGCGCCTGATCGGCAGCTCGCCGGCACACCGGCGCCTGGTCGAGGCCGTGCGCGACGTGGCGCAGAACCGCGCCAACGTGCTGCTGACCGGCGAGTCGGGCACCGGTAAGGAAGTCGTCGCGCGCGCGATCCACTACGCCGGACCGCGGCGCAACCGTGCATTCATCGCGGTGAACTGCGCGGCGATTCCGGAAACCCTGCTGGAGAGCGAGCTGTTCGGCCACGTCAAGGGCGCGTTCACCGGCGCAGCGATGGCACGCGACGGGCATTTCACGCGCGCCGACGGCGGCACCCTGTTCCTCGACGAGATCGGCGACATGCCGCTGGCCATGCAGGCCAAGATCCTGCGCGTGCTCGAAGACCGCGTGGTCACGCCGGTCGGCGGCCAGCGCGAGACCGCGGTGGACGTGCGCATCGTCGCGGCGAGCAATCGCGACCTGCCGGCGATGATGGCCGCGAACCAGTTCCGCGAAGATCTGTTCTATCGCCTCAACGTCGTACAGATCGCGCTGCCGCCGCTGCGCGAGCGGCGCGACGACATCGCCCAGCTGGCCGCGCATTTCGCGCGCCTGCTCGGCCCGGAAATGGGCCGGCCCGGCGCCGGGTTCAGCAGCGAGGCGCTGGCGCGGCTGCACGAATACAACTGGCCCGGCAACGTGCGCGAGCTGCGCAACTGTGTGGAGCGCGCGCTGATCGCCTCGCGCGGTCCGCGCATCGACGTCGGCGACCTGCCGCCGTATGTGCTGCCGGCCGTCGTGCCGCGCGCGGCCGCGCCGGTGGAACTGCCGGAGGCCGGTTTCGATCTGGAACGCACGCTCGACGAACTCGAACGCCGCTACATCCTCGGCGCGCTGGAGCGCAGCAACGGCGTACAGGTGCGTGCGGCCGAACTGCTCGGCATCAAGGAACGCAGCCTCTGGCATCGGATCAAGAAGCTCGGCATCCGCATCACGCGCGGCGCGAGCGAGCCGGAGTGAAACGACCGCTCAGGCCGCGCGCAGGGCCAGCACCGCGTTGAGGCCGCCGAACGCGAACGAACTGGACAGCGCCGCGCGCACGCGCCGCTCGCGCGCGACGTTCGGCACGACGTCCAGATCGCATTGCGGATCCGCCTCGAGATGGTTCGCCGTCGGCGGCACGACGCCTTCGCGCAGCGCGCCGAGCACGGCGACGAGTTCCAGCGCGCCGGCCGCGCCGAGCGCATGGCCATGCACGCCTTTCGTCGACGACACGGCCAGCGCCTGCGCATCCGCGCCGAAGACCAGGCGGATCGCCGCGCATTCGGTCGGGTCGTTGGCCGGCGTGCCGGTGCCGTGGGCGTTGATGTAGTCGATGTCGGCGGGGTCCAGCCGCGCATCGGCCAGCGCGCGCGTCATCGCCCGCGCCGCGCCGGCCGCCGACGGAGCGACGATGTCGCCCGCATCGGCGCTCATGCCGGCGCCGGCGAATTCCGCCAGCACGGTCGCGCCGCGCGCCTGCGCATGTTCGAGGGTTTCCAGCACGAACATGCCGGCGCCTTCGCCGAGCACGAGACCGCGGCGCTGGCGCGAGAACGGCCGGCAGGTATCGTCGGCCAGCACGCGCATGGCTTCCCAGGCCTTGAACGTGGCAAAGCTCAGGCAGGCTTCGCTGCCGCCGGCCAGGGCCACGTCGGCCTGGCCGCTGCGCAGCAGGCCGAGCGCCTGGGCCAGCGCGTGATTGGCCGACGCGCAGGCGCTGCTGACGGCAAAGGTCGGGCCCGTTGCGCCGAACTCCATGCCGATCTGCGAGGCGGGCGCATTGGGCATCAGTCGCACGATGCTCATCGGGTGTATGCGCGGACTGCGGTCGTGATAGAGCTTCTGGCACTGCTCGTCGCGGCTGAGCTCGCCGCCGATGCCGGTGCCGACGATCACCGCCGTGCGCTCGCCGACGCCGTCGCGGGCGAAGTCGATGCCGGCCTGCGCAACCGCCTCGCGCGCGGCGAGCAGCGCGAACTGGCTGACCCGGTCGAGCAGGATCAGGCGGCGTTCGTCGAAGTGCGCCGCCGGGTCGAAATCGGCGAGGCTGGCCGCGAGCCGCGGTTTGGCCGGCGTCGGATCGTAGGCCACCGTATGCGCGGCGATCAGGCCGCGCGCATCGCGCATGGCCTGCCACAGCGCCGGCGCGCCGAGGCCGGCCGCGGACACCGCGCCCGCGCCGGTGATGACGACGCGCGGCACGGCGCTCACGGCGCCGCGGCCGCCGCGCCGTTCTTGGCGGCGAGCGCCTGCTCGACCGCGTCGATGAGGCCGCCGACCGAATCGGTGTCGAAATTCGGATCGCGGTCCGGCAGGGTGATGTCGAAATGCTCTTCGAGCTTGAAGATGATCTCGATCGCGTCGAGCGACGGAATCTCCAGCTGCTTGAGCGTGGCCTCGCGCGTGATGCGTGCGGGATCGAGGTCCATTTCGGTGGCGATGATGCGACGAACGTCGTCTTCGATGGCGATAGTCACGCGAAACCTCGTCGGTGGAGGGCGAATCGGCCGGCCGCTCAGGCGCCGGCCTCCAGGGGCGCGGCCAGCGGCGCGGCGGCGGCCCGTTCGGGAGCCGGCACGACGATGGCGCGGAAGAAATCGGCACTGCGCCGCGCGACGAGATCGCGCTCGGCGTCGACCGTCACCATGTGATAGCTGTTTTCCAGCACCAGCAGCTCGCTGGGCGCCGACACGCGGCTGGCGATCTCGCGCGCATTGCCGAGGCTGGCGATGTCGTCCTCGCGCGCATGCACGAGCAGGCTCGGCGCGCGCACCTGATGCAGCTGGCGCCGCACGCGCCAGGACAGGCGCTGGAACTGCGCCAGCGACGGCCAGGGATTGCCGGCCAGGCCGGCCGCGACGCTGTCGCCGGACAGCATGGCGCCGGCGATGCGCGCGCGGATGCGCTCGTCGCGGATGCCGTACGGAAACGTTTCCATCGTGCGGCGGTTGCGGCCCAGGCCCAGCGCGGTGACCAGCGGCAGCAGGAACGACAGCCGCGAAATGCGCGGCACGGCCCAGCCGTCGTAACGCAGGGTCGTGCCGTACAGCGCGAGCCCGGCCACCCGCTGCGGATGGTCGGCAGCGAGCTTCAGCGCGAGCAGCGCACCCATCGAAAGACCGCCGACGAAGAGGCGGTCCAGACCGGCGCCGAAGCGCTCGGCCGCTTCGCGCACGCTGGCATACCAGTCCTGCCAGCCGGTCGCAAGCAGATCCGCCTCGCTGCCGCAATGGCCGGCCAGCTGCATGCCGTAGACGCTGTAGCCGGCCTTGTGCAGGCCGCGGCCGACCTGGCGCATTTCGCTGGGCGTGCCGGTCAGGCCGTGGATCAGCAGCACGCCGCAGCGGCCGCCGCGGAATACGAATTCATTGGCCGTACGCGGCTCGATCATGGTGCGGCGCAGCCGGGGACGGAGCGGGTGGCGGAACAGGACGGCGCATTCGGCATGGCAGCACCGGAAAACGGGGACGTCACGCCTATGCAATCTGCTTGCCGCGCGCCGGCTTCGGAAAAAAACCTTGTCTTACAGCTGCCTGGAAAACCCCTGTGCACTCCGGGCTGCAGATATTGGAGCCGCCTCGACATGCCGGTGCCTGCAGTGTCGACCTCGATCCGTTTCACGGCATCGCTCTCCTGCCCTGCTGCTCGTCCCGTGTTCCCGCCGCAGGTCCGTTGTGCCGCGACGCGGGTGCGCCGGTCCCCGACGCAGTCTCCTGGGGCGCAGCCGCCACCGGTCTGCACGCGTTCACAGGTTACTCAGGTGCCGGCGATGAAGCGAACCAGTACGCGCTGGCCGACGCGCAGCGAGGCATCCTTGAGCACCAGCGTGCATTCGAGCACGCGCACGTCCTGGCGCTCGTTCGGCGCATCGCTGCCGCTGCGGCGGCTGAATACCTCGGCCAGACGCTGCACCTTGGCCGCATAGACCTTGTCCGGCGCGACCTCGTCGACGATCTCCGCGCTCATGCCGGCATGCACGCGCTCGACGAAGTCCTGTTCGATCTCCGCGCGCACGACCAGCGGCTGGCGCGGCAGCAGCACGAACAGCTCGCCCGGCGGCTGCGTGAGCACGCTGCTGCCCAGCGTGACCAGGCGCCGCGCGACGGTCGCGTCCACCGGCGCGCGCACGCTGCGCTGCTCGCGCTCCCACTGCGCCGTCTTCAGATGCTGCCGGGCCAGCAGCAGCGCGGCCGCGGCGACGTCGCGCTCGGCGCGCTGGCCCTGCTGCAGCGCCTCGGCGTCGTCGGCGCTCTGCTCGGTGGCGAGGCCTTCGCGGCGCGCGGCACTCAGGCGCGCGGCGCGGCGCTGCGCCGGATCCAGCCGCACGTCCTGCGCAGCGAGCTGGGCCTGGGCCTGGGCGACCTCGGCCTGGGCCGTGGCCACGGCCAGATCGGTCGCGGCCGGGTCGATCTCGGCCAGCAGATCGCCGGCGCGCACGACGTCGCCTTCGCCGACCGGCACCGCGACGACGTGGCCGTCGCGCGGCGCATAGATCGTCAGCAGGCCGCCCTCGACATCGACCGTGCCGCGCGCCATCGCCGCGTAGCGGCCGGCCGCTGCGGGCGGCGCTTCGGCGGCCGGGCGGCCGCAACCGCCGAGCGCGGTGACGAGCAGCGCGAACGCGAACGTGCGATGCAGTGCAGCGGAAGGCCTCATGGACAACGCTCCGTAACAGCGGAAAGCAACGGCGCCGCATGGCGCTCGTCCGACAGCAGCATGCCATCTTCCATGCGCAGCACGCGGTCGGCATGACCGATCAGACGCGGGTCGTGGCTGACGCAGACCACGCAGGCGCCGTGCTGCCGCGCGGCGCGGTGCAGCAGGTCGATGACGATCTGGCCGTTGGCCGCGTCCAGCGCGCTGGTCGGCTCGTCGGCAAACAGCAGCGCCGGATCCTTGGCCAGCGCGCGCGCGATCGCCACGCGCTGCTTTTCGCCGCCGGACAGTTCGGCCGGCCGCGCCCCGCGGCGCGCGGCCAGGCCGACCTCCTCGAGCGCCGCCGCCGCGCGCGCGAACGCCACGTCGGTGCTGCGGCCCAGATAGCCCAGCGGCAAGGCAACCTGTTCCAGCGCGGTCAATGCCGGGAACAGGTTGAAGCCCTGGAACACGAAGCCGGTGTGATCGAGCCGGAACCGGTCCAGCGCCGCCGCGTCGAGGCGGCCGAGCTCGCGGCCCAGCGCGACCACGTTGCCCTGGTCAGGCTGCAGCAGCCCGCTCAACAACGCGAGAAGCGTGCTTTTTCCACAACCCGACGGCCCGACGACGAGGCACAGCTCGCCCGCGCGCAAGGTCAGCGACAGTCCGCGCAGCACCGGCGTGACGATGCGGCCGCTGCGATACGACTTGCTCAGGCCGCTGGCGACGATCGGGTCGGTGCTCATCAGCGCAGCAGCACGATGGGATCGGCCTGGCGCAGCGAGCGCATCGCCGCCAGCCCCGAGCCGATGGCGACCAGCAGCACGAGCAGGCCCACGACGACGGCGCCGAGCACGTCGATGGCTACCGGTACGGCTGCCGCCGCGGCGATGGCCAGCAGCACCGCGCCTATGCCGGCGGCCAGCAGCAGACCGCCGCAGCCGACCCACAGCGCCTGCTCCAGCACCACCCGGCGCAGCGCCGCCTGGCTGACGCCGAGCGCGCGCAGGGTCGCGTATTCACGCAGGTTGCCCGACACCGCGCCGACCAGCGACTGGCTCGTCACGACCGTGCCGACCAGCGCGACCAGCAGCGCGCCGAACACGAAGGCGAGGCCGGCGCCGGTATCGAACAGCCAGAAGCGCACGGCGCGCGTGGCGAACTCGTCGCGCGGCCACACCGCATAGCGCGGATTCGCCGTGCGCGGCTGCAGCCGCTGCGCGACCGCGGGCGCCTGCAGCGGATCGGCCAGCTTCAGCAGCAGATAGCTCGGCGTGGCGCCGCCGGCCGGATCCAGCACGCGCGCCGTGGCCAGCGAGACCAGCACGTTGATGCCGCCGAGCGCCCGCAGCCCGGCGACCGCATCGACCACGCGCACATGCCGGCCGTTGATTTCC
Source organism: Lysobacteraceae bacterium SCN 69-320 (assembly GCA_001725155.1). Taxonomy (GTDB): domain Bacteria; phylum Pseudomonadota; class Gammaproteobacteria; order Xanthomonadales; family Rhodanobacteraceae; genus Tahibacter. The sequence goes on from MEFP01000012.1 coordinate 496,901, forward strand.
GCCTGGCTGCCGACGCGGGCGCCGAGCTTGTCGAGATCGGCTGCGTCGACGATGACCGCGCCGGGCTCCTGCAGCGCCGTGCGCTGCGCCGGGCTCAGCACGCGCGCGAAGGCGAGCCCGGCGCCGGCCGGGTCGATGCCGCTCAGATAGACCGACACGCCGCCGCGCGTCTGCGTGCCGCGCCAGTCGCCTTCGCCCCAGTACAGCGGCTCCACGCGCACGACGGCCGGGTCCAGCCGCGCCTGCAGTTCGGCCACCGCCGGGATCGGCCGGCCCATGTCCACGCTCTGCGTACCCGGGAAACCGATCCAGAGTTCGCCGGCGGAAGCGGTCACGTAGACGCTGGCGCCGGCGAACACGCCGAGCACGAGCGCGGCCTGCACGAGGATCAGCAGCGCGGAGAACGCCACGGCCAGCGCCGCCGGCAGATAGCGTCGCCACTCGTAGCGCAGGGTCTTGCGCGCCAGTCCCATCATGGCGCGGCCTCCAGCGGCGGCGGCGCGCCGCCGAGCGCCTTGTACAGCGCAACCAGCGCCTGCAGCGCCGTGGCCTGGGCGTCGAGGCGCTCGGCGTCGAGTTCGATCTCGGCACGCTCGGCCTCCGCCAGCCCGCTCGCATCGGCCAGCCCCAGCGCCTGCAGCCGAGTGATGCGCGCGAGCCGTTGCGGCGCCTCGGCCACGCGCGCGGCCAATGCCGCATGGCGTTCGCGCGCGGTCTGCAGCGCGGCCAGGCTGTTCTGCACTTCGGCGGCGCCGTCGACGACGGCCGCGCGGTAGCGGATCACCGCCGCCGCCAGCAGTTCGCCGTGGGCCACGGCCGCAGCGCGGCGCATGCCCCAGTCCAGCAGCGGTATCGAAATCATCGGCCCGATGGAGACGATGCTGGTCGGCGGCAGCAGTTCGTCGCCGTCGAGCTTGCTCGCATAAGTCAGCGAGCCGCCGATGTTGAGCTGCGGCCACAGCTCGGCGCGGGCGATGCCGAGTTCGCCGGCGGCGCGCTCCACGGCCCATTCCGCCCGGCGAATCTCCGGTCGCGTGCGCAGCAGTTCGGCCGGCGCCGGCGCGGCCGCGGCGGCCGGCACGACCGGCAGCGGCGCCGGTTGCAGCCAGTCCAGGTCAATCTGCGTGCGCCCGAGCAGTTGGGCGAGCGCCTGCGCCTGCGCCGGCGGCAGCCCGGCCAGCTGGGCCGCGCGCGCCTGCTCGGACTGCCAGGCCGACTGCGCTTTGTCCACTTCGGTACTGCCGCCGAGCCCGAGGGCCTGCAGACGCCGGGCGCGCTGCAGCGTCGCCTGGGCCGCCGCGAGCTGGCGCCGCTGCACGTCGCAGCGCGCCTGCGCCGCGCGCAGTTCGAGGTAGGTGCGTACCGTCTCGGCCACGACCGAGACGCGCGCGGCGGCGACGTCGGCGTCGGCCTGCGCGACATCGGCCGCGGCGACCTGCTTTTCCGCGTCGCGGCGCCCGAACAGACCGAGCTCCCAGCTCGCGTCGAATCCGACCTGGAAATAGCTGGCCGTGCTCTCGACGTTCGGCGCCGACAGGGTGCGCGCATTGAGCTGCGGCACGAAGCGCAGACGCGTGGCTTCCGACTGCGCCCGGGCGGCGCGCAGCCGGTGCTGCGCTTCGGCCAGGCCGAGGTTCTGCGCCAGCGCCGCGTCGACGAGCGCGTCGAGTGCAGGATCGCCGAGTTCGCGCCACCAGCGGGCCGGATCCGCAGTCGCTGCGGCGCCGGCCGGCGCGCCGCGCCAGGACTGCGGCAGCGGCACCTCGCGATCCGGCTGCGTCGGCAGCGGCGCGCAGGCGGCGAGCACGGCCGCAAGCAGCGACGCGGCGGCGGCGCGGGCGCAGCCGCGCAGCGACCGGTGCCTGACCGAACTCGCTCCCTGTCTGCAGCGGATCCCTGTCATCGGCTCCTGACCTCTGCGGCGCTGACGCGGCCGGGCATGGCCTGCTCCTGCGACCGGGGCGAATTCTTGCACCGGGCTGCCCGGTCGGATTCTTACCATAGGGCAAGGGTTCCCGTGAAAGCCTCGGCTTGCAGGGTCGGACAAAGCTGCCTAAGGTGCGCCGTCGGCAACGACAGGCAGGAACGCGTGCAGATTCGAGTCATCGGCCCCGACCCGGCGCCGCCGCATGCCGGCCGTCGACCATCGCAGCCCTGCTGCGCCGCGGCGCCGGCCGGAGCCGCCGCATGAATGCGGCCGCGTCGAGCGGCGGTGCCGCGCTCGCCGATGCTTCGCTGGTCGAACCGGTCAGCCTCGTCGAACATTTTCTCGCTCATCCTCCCGACGGCTTCGAGGCGCGCGTGCTCCGCGGCGGCGTGCCTTACTTCGTCGCGCCGTTCGACCTGCTGACCACGGCCGACGACGCGCTGCGCCGGCGCGTGCAGGGCCTGCCCGGGTACGGCTGGTGGCAGCGCGCGCTGCGCTGGCGCGCCGGCTTCGTCGGCACCACGGTCAGCGAATACGCGGTGCTGCCGGCCGATCTGGACGTGCCCGCCTTCGTGGACGCGCTGATGCGCGGACCGGCGCGCGAACACGCGCTGCTGATCGTCAAGGATCTGCCGCAGGAGTCGCCGCTGCTCGCGCCGCGGCACAACGCCGTCGCACGGCGTCTCGGCGACGCCCTGGTCGCGCGCGGCTGCGTGCTGCTCGAAGGCCAGGCGCTGGCCTGGCTGCCGATCGAGTTCGCCGACGCGGACGGCTGGCTGCATTCGCTGTCGGCCTCCCGGCGCAAGGATCTGCGGCGCAAGCTGCGCGCGCGCGCCGAACTGGACATCCGCAGCATTGCCACGGGCGCGGCCTGTTTCGACGACGACGCCGTGGTCGACGCCTACTACGCGCTGTACGACGCCGTCTACGCGCAGAGCGAGATCCATTTCGACCGCCTGAGCCGCGCGTTCTTCGCCGCCGTGCTGCGCGATGCGGCCAGCCGGGGCCTGGTGTTCGAATACCGCCACGGCGACACCCTGCTCGGCTTCAACCTGTGCTACGTCGCCGGCGACGCGCTGGTGGACAAGTACATCGGCCTGCGCTACCCGCAGGCGCGCGAGTTCAACCTGTATTTCGTCAGCTGGGCGCACAACCTCGACGAGGCCTGCCGGCGCGGCCTGCGCCGCTACATTGCCGGCTGGACCGATCCGACGATCAAGGCCTATCTCGGTGCGCGCTTCACCCTGACGCGGCACGCGGTCTATCTGCGCAATCCGCTGCTGCGCGTGCTGCTGCGCCGCATCAGCGGCCTGTTCGAAAGCGACAGTCACTGGCAGGAGGATTCCGGTGCGGCCGATCGTCCTGGATCTTGACGGCTCGGTGCAGCTGGAGGGCGCGCAGGTGCTGGACCGGCGCGACTGGCAGGAGACCGTGCGCTTCGCCTGCTCGCGCCGCGCGCTCGACGCGTTCGACGCGACCCTGCCGGCGACGTTCGGCGAACCGTTCGCGCCGGTGTTCTTCGGCAGCGGCGATTTCCATCACCTGAGCCTGCCGCTGATCCGCCGCGCCGCGCGGCGGCAGCCCTGCCGCGTGGTCGTGTTCGACAACCATCCGGACAACATGCGCTTTCTCGCCGGCATTCACTGCGGTTCCTGGGTCAGCCGCGCGGCGGCCTTGCCCGGCGTACTCGGCATCGACGTGGCCGGCATCACTTCCCCCGACGTGGATGCGGCGCATCTGTGGGAAAACCGCTGGAGCCCGCTGCGCCGCGGCCGGCTGCGCTACTGGTGCATCGGCGCGCCGAACCGCTGGGCCGCACGGCTGGGTCTGGGCCATGCCTTCCACGCGTTCGCCGATGCGCCGGCCCTGATGGCCGCGCTGCACGCGCAATGGTGCAGCGACACGACGCCGGTCTATCTGTCCATCGACAAGGACGTGCTGCATCCGGACGACGCGCAGACCAACTGGGACCAGGGCAAACTGCGCGCCGACCAGCTCTGCGCGGCAGTCCGCGCGCTCGCGCCGCGCCTGGTCGGCATGGACGTCAACGGCGAGGTATCCCGCTACGTCTATCGCAGTCGCTGGAAACGCTGGCTCAGCGCGGTCGACGGCCAGCCGGCGATTCCGCCAGAACAGCTGCAGCGCTGGCAGGCCGACCAGGCCGCACTGAACCGGCGCCTGCTCGCCGCGCTCAGCGGCTGAGCACGCGCTGCAGGGTCGCCAGCACGCGCGCGAACGCCGCGTCGTCGCACCAGAGGCTGTTGGTGAGCGTCAGCGAAGAGGCCGCCAGTGCGCGCGCCTGCGGCACGTCCGCTTCCGCGTCGACGATTCCGCGCAGGTAGGCATAGTCCGGCAGCGCATGCGCGTACAGGCGCGTGGCACCGAGGCGCAGCCCGATGAGCGCGCGCAACGCCGCATCGCGCGCGGCCGCATCGGCCAGACGCAGCCAGAGAAACGGCCAGGCGCCGCGGTCGCCGTCGCGGTCGGTGAACGCCTGCACACCCGGCAATGCCTGCAATGCCGGCAGACGGCGCAGAGCCTGTTCACGCAGCGCGGCCGCATAGGCCGGCCAGCGCCGCGCCGCGCGCTCGCCGACGCGGCGCCGCCAGGCGCCGACGCCGTGCAGCGGAATGCGCGCGTCGAAATCGTCGCCGATCGCAGCGATCCAGTCGCCGCGACGCAAGGCGCGCCGCTGCGGCCAGCCATAGGCCAGGCGCAGGCCCGGCGGCCGGTACAGCAGGTGATACGCGAGCAGTTCGCCGCTGCGTCGCAGCTCCCAGCCCGCACGCGGCGGCGCGGTCAGTGCCGCCTGCACGGTCAGCGCCGCACGCAGCGGCGCATCGCGCGCGACGAGTAGGCCGCCTTCGTACACGGTGATGCCCTTGCCGACGGCCAGGCTGAAAAAGCCGATGTCGCCGACGAGGCCGAGCGGCGTATCGCCGTGATACCCGCCCCAGGCCTGCGCGGCATCCTCGATCAGCACGGCACCGGCCGCATCGGCAGCCGCACGCGCGGTCGCCAGATCCGCGACGCGGCCGCCGAGATGGGTGACGACGACGGCCAGGGTGTCGGCACCGCAGACCTGCGCCAGAGCGGCGCCGTCGAAGTCGAGACTGCCCGCAGCGAGATCGCAGAGCCGCAGCCGCAGCCCGCAATGGGCGACGGCCAATGCAACCAGCGGACAGGTATAGGCCGGCACCACGACTTCGCGCCGCGCGCTGCGCTGCTGCAGGGTCTGCAGCGCCACGACGAGCGCGGCCGTCCCCGAACACAGCAGCGCGGCTGCGTCGCCGACTCCCGGCGGAAGCAGCGGCACGCGCGCGCCGAACGGCCACAGGTCGGCCCAGCGCGGCGGCAGGCCGGCGGTCGGCGGCAGCTCGGCCCAGGATTCAGGCATCCGCCAACTCGGCTTCGGCTTCCGCCTCGCCGCGCGCGAGACACAGAATGCCGGCGACGATGGCCGCGCTGCCGAGCCACTGCAGCGGCGTCAGACGCTCGCCGAACAGCCAGGCCGACAGCAGCAGCACGCTGACGATTTCCAGATGAGACGCCGCGAACGCCGGGCCGACCGGCGCGCGCGTCAGCAGCACCATCCAGCTGAAGAAAGCGCCGATGTAACCGATGATCGCGCCATAGATGTAAGGCTGCGCGAACACGCGCAGCAGCCACGGCAGATCGAAGGTCGGATCGCCGCCGTGCAGCCCGGCCCACTTGAAGGACAACTGCGCCAGCGTATCGAAAGCCATCAGCAGGCCGAAGCCGATCAGGTAGAAGCGCTTCATCGGCCGAGCCCCACGAGTGCGACGCCACAGGCGATCAACGCGACGCCGGCCACGCGCCAGGGCGTGAGCTTCTCCTGGAAACGCCAGCGTCCGATCAGCATCAGCACGACGATATTGAAACAGCCCAGCAACACGCCTTCGGACAGCGGCAGCAAGGTGAGGAAGGCCAGCCAGACCACGAACTCCAGCACGAAGCAGCCGATGCCGACCCAGAGCCAGGGCTGCGCCGCCATGCGCCACCAGTGCTGCGCTTCGATGTCCTCGCGCCCGCCGGCCGCGGCGATCTTGAAGGCGACATGGCCGACGGTGTCCAGCACCAGATTGGACGTCCAGAGAAACAGCGGCAGATAGCTCATTCGGTGTGTCGCAGCCCGAGGCGAAAGCGCGTTCTTTATAGCAAATGATTCCGACCGACTCGCCGATGAGCAGCAGCCATGCGCAACGCGCCGGGAAACCACTTCCGAAAATGCAGCCGGCTCCAAAAAATACAGGCAGTCGGTGTGATCGCTGCGCGGCTTTCCGCGCTGCCGCCGTTTCGAACGGCCGTCACGACCGGCCGGCGATCGCGCCGCCGTCCCGCCGACGACCGGCACATGCCAGCAACGTGCCGGCTTCCATTTCCACATTGCGTGCCCATCGCGACCCGGCGCCGCTCGCCGCGCCGGCCGCGCCCCTTCCCCGCCGCCGAGGTTCCGCCATGCATCTGACCGTCCGCAGCCGCCGCGACGTCGGCGCCGCCGCCGTCGCCGTCCTGCTGTCGCTGCCGCTCGCCGACGCCGGTGCCCAGAGCTGCGCCGCGCCGACGCCGCTGGTCGCCAACGGCATGCAGTTCGTGAATACCTGTTTCGGCGACGCGTCGCTGGTGGCTGCCTGCTGGAGCACCTTCGCGCTGGCCGGCCGTGCCGGTGTGCTGAACCTGTCGCTGCCCTATCCGGCCGGCACGATCACCGTCACGCCGCAGAATGTCGGCTACGATCCGGCCGTGTTCCTGCTGCCGATGCGCTGCAACAGCACGGCCGGCTGCGCAACGGCGGTCGACAGCTCCGGCCCCGGCGTCAGCGAGAGCGTGAGCCTCAGTCGCGTCGACAGCGGCAACTACTACCTCGTCATCGCGCCGCTGCAACCCGCGCTGGTCGACTGCGGCCAGGTCATGGTCAGCTACGGCGTCACGCCGCAACAGCAGGGACTGATCGCCGAGGGTCTGTTCCGCGGCACGATCAACGGGCTGCCGCCGCACTGACGATGCGGCACCGCCCGGCCACCGCAGGCGAACTCAGCATTCGTCGCATGCGGCGAGTCCGGACCGAGCCGCCGGACTCCGGCGGCGCAGCTCGACCCAGTCGAGCAGCGCCGCCAGTGCCGGCCCCAGCGCGCGACCGAGATCGGTCAGCGCGTATTCGACCTTCGGCGGCACCTGCGCATGAACCGTGCGGCGCACGATGCCGTCACGCTCGAGTTCGCGGAGCTGCTGGGCCAGCATTTTCTGCGTGATGCCGGCGGCGAGGCGTTCGAGTTCGGAAAAGCGCAAGGTGCCCAGCGCGAACAGCTGGGACAGGAGCGTCATCTTCCATTTGCCCTCGATGCAGCGCAGCGCTTCGCTCGCAGCACTCGCGCAGGCCGCGCGGAACTGTGCGTCTTCGCAAGGCCAATGCCGTCGGGCGCCCATGCTTACCTCCAGGTAGGTGACTGAGACCGGCGTGCGTTCTTGTGCGCGCCGCGACTTTCCGCGAAAAAAGGCGCCCCTTCCTGTGAGCAGCACGCCATGAATATCGGCATTGTCGGCGCCGGCCAGATCGGGTCAATCCTCGCGCGCCGATTGAGCGAGTCCGGTCATGTCGTGCGGCTGGCCAACTCGCGCGGCGCCGACGCGGTACGCCCGATCGCCATCGAGGTCGGCGCACGAGCCGCCGACGTAGCCGAGGCGTTGCGCCAGTCGCAGCTCGTCATTCTCGCGATTCCCGAGCACCGCATTCGCGTGCTGCCGCGCACGCTGTTCGCCGCCGTCCCTACCGCAACGATCATCGTCGATGCGGGCAACTACTATCCGGGCGCAGCCGACGAAGCGATCGCCGAGATCGAAGCCGGAATGCCGCACAGCGAATGGGTGGCCCGGCAGATCGGCCGTCCCGCGATCAAGGCGTTCAATACGATGCTCGCCGAGAGCCTGGCCACCAGGGCCAGACCCGCCGCCGCCGTCGACCGCATCGCCCTGCCCGTCGCCGGCGACGACGCCGCTGCCCGGCAGACTGTCATGGCGCTGATCGACGCGCTCGGCTTCGATGCCGTCGATGCCGGCCCCCTGGCCGAATCCTGGCGCCAGCAACCGGGCACGCCGGCCTGCTGCACCGATCTCGACGCAGCGACCTTGCGCCACGCCTTGTCGCTGGCGCAACACGCCCAGAGCGCGCCGCGGCTCGCGCAGATCTTCGAGCGCATGAGCCAGTTGCCGGATACGGCCACAGGCGGCGATCTCGTACGCATCGCGCGGTCGGTGCACGGATTGCGATGGCCGTAGACAGTGCCGGCTGCGGAATGCCGGCCGCCTTCGCGGCCTCAGTCAGCCGCCCGCAGAATCGCCGGTGGGCCGGACTTCCACGACTGCCCAGCGGGCGGCGTCGAAGGACGGACAGTCGCTTCACGACCCGCGACGGCGCGCGCGAATCGACCCGGCAGACGAAGGGCAAAGCAAGTGCCATCAGCCCGCCGGCAGGGCCGCTTCGGTCCCCTTGCACCGTGCCCGCGGCGCGACTACGGTCTACGCGCTTGCGCCCGGCAAGCAGCCTGTCCTGACTGTGGAGTTCCCCATGTCGCTCGCGCTATACGGCCATCCGTTTTCCTCGTACACGCAGAAAGTGCTGATCGCGCTGTACGAGAACGCGCTGCCGTTCGAGTTCCGCTGCCTGGGCCCGGACACGCCGCAGCACGCGGCCGACTGGCTGCGGCGCTGGCCGCTGGGCAAGTTCCCGCTGCTGCTGGACGGCGAGCACGAAGTCGTCGAAACCAGCATCATCATCGAATACCTGCAGCTGACTCGTCCGGGCACCGTGCCGTTGCTGCCGGGCGACGCCAGGGTCGCACTGGACGTGCGCTTCCTCGACCGTTTCTTCGATCTGCACGTCATGAGCCCCGTACAGCATGCGGTCAATGGCGCGCTGACGGGCGATCCGGCCAAGCGCGACGAAGCGCGCGCCTTCGCCGGAAACAAGCTCGAACTCGCCTATGCCTGGCTGAACCAGGCACTGGCCGGACGCACCTGGGCGACGCACGCCGGTTTCACGCTGGCCGACTGCGCCGCCGCTCCCGCGCTGTTCTACGCCGACTGGACGCACCGGATCTCCGAGGACTATCCCGTGCTGCGCGACTATCGCGCGCGCCTGCTCGCGCGGCCGTCGTTCGCACGCGCCGTGGAGGAAGCGCGGCCGTACCGGCCGCTGTTTCCGCTCGGTGCGCCGGACCGCGATTGAAGCGGCCGCGCGCCCTGCAATCGCATCTCTCGCAGCGATGGACATTCCCGCACGTCGCCGGCGCATGCAGTCCACAACTGTCCGCGGCTTAACGAAATGCTAATCGCCGGCAGATAAAGATGACGGACTGTTGCATTCACCACGGCTGATTTTCGCGGCGAGATTCGCGAGCGCAGCAACGCTCCCATCGACTGGTGCGGACACAGGGGTAGCCATGTCGAGCGACTACAGCATCGGTGTCGAGGAAGAATTCTTCCTGACCGAAACGTCTTCGGGTCTGATCGTCCCGCAGATGCCCGCGGGCTTCGTACGCGCCTGCAACCGCCATGTCGCCGGCGAGGCGACCTACGAACTCATGCAATCGCAGATCGAGACCACGACGCCGGTCTGCCGCGATCCCGGCGAGCTGCGCCAGATGCTGGTCGCGCTGCGGACGGGGCTGGCCGACGTCGCCGCCGATTTCGGCCTGTCGCTGGTCGCCGCGGGTACGCATCCGCTGGGCGAATGGCGCGAACAGATCACCACCGTCGCCCCGCGCTATGAACGCATGATCGAGGACTTCCAGATCATCGGCCGGCGCAATCTGCTCTGCGGTCTGCATGTCCACGTCGCGCCGCCCGGCGGCGTGGACCGCGTCGACGTCATGAACCGGATCGTGCCGTGGCTGCCGCTGCTGCTCGCGCTGAGTACGTCATCGCCGTTCTGGTCGCGTCAGGACACGGGGCTGGCTTCGTACCGGCAGGCGGCCTACGACGAATGGCCGCGCACCGGCATTCCGGACCATTTCGGCGGTCAGGCCGAATACGACGCGTTCGTGCAGGGGCTGCTGAAGGCCGGCGTCATTCCCGATGCGAGCCAGCTCTGGTGGGCGATACGCCCGTCCGCGCGCTTTCCAACCCTGGAGCTGCGGCTCTGCGACAGCTGCACGCACGTCGACGATGCACTGTGCATCGCCCACCTGTTCCGCTGTCTGGTCAGGGCGCTTACGCGCCAGCCGGAAGCCGGCCGCGCACGCACTCCGCTGACCCGCATGCTGGTCGAGGAAAACCGCTGGCAAGCCAAGCGCCAGGGCGTACGCGCGCAGTTCGTCGACGAAATCCACGGCGGCCGGCGCGAACCGTTGGAAGACGCCTTGCAACGGCTGCTGGACTTCATCGAACCCGACATCGCTCATTTCGGCTGCCAGGCGGACGCACGGCACGCGCGCGCGATCGTCCGTCGCGGCACCAGTGCGGATCTGCAGCGTGCGATCTACCGATCCCGTCGCGACGCCGGCGCCCCGCGGCGGGAGGCCTGTCAGGACGTCGTGCGCTGGCTGGGCGAAGCCACGCGCGTGTCCGTGGGCGTCAGTCAGGCGGCCTGACGGCGAAACCGTCGCCGCTGTCGCGAAAGCCGCTCCTCGCCTGATGCGTGGATCCGGCTGAATCCGCTGCGCAGTCCGGCCGGGTTCGCATCGAGCTCGCCGCAGTCGCCCGATCAATGCGGCTTCTTCTCCGCCGGGCTTTCGGTGTGCATGACGCAGCGCCAGTCGCCGTCGACCTTCACCCAGGTCGAGGTATCGTAGACGTTCATCTGCACCGGCTTGCCCTGCATCTCCATGCGCTGGTCGACCTGATACGTCGCGATGGCGACGTCGTGGCGCGGGAAGATCACGTCCATGTTCGAGATCGAATACTCCACGAGCTTGTAGCGGTCGTCCCTGGCCATGCGCGTGTAGGCCGCATGATCGAATTTGTTCGCCCCATGCCCGCTGACCATGACGGCCGGCTCGGTCAGCATGCCGGTGGCGACCTCGGGCTTGCCGGCTACAAGAGAATCCCAGAATGCCCGCTCAAGCTTCTCGATTTCACCCTGACGCTTGTTCATGACCTGACTCCGGAAGCAACACAGGATCAAACAGATAAATGGCGCGGCGTTAGCGACAGGTGAGCGCTACGGCAACAGCCATCTAACGGTCGATTGCCGCTGACATTGCTTCTTCGTTCGATCCGGCGCGATTCCGCGCGATCGTGTCTGTCGTCCGTGTCGAAAGGCCGCCGCCGCGGCGCCGGACGCAACGGCCCTGCAAACCCCGGTGAGAGAACGCGGCCGACCGCGACAGTGTGATGGCGGAATGCGCCCGCCTTTCGTCCGACTGCGGGACGAAAGCTGGAAAAACCATCAGCCGCGCACGTCCACGCGACCATGGCTCATGTCGCTGCGACTGCCGGATACGGAGATAGATATGACGCTGCGCTCTTGTCTGCCGGTTCTCGCGCTATCCATGCTGTCGGTATCCGCCGACGCGGCACTCGTGACGACCGCTCCGGGCGAAACCTGCGCCCTGTTGAAGGGCGTGGGTCTGGCAACGAGAGGCTGGAAGAACCAGTACGAGGATCAGTTCGGCTGCTCGTCTCCGTACAAGGAAATCGGCACCGCCTTTCCGTTGGCCAACAATCTCGCGTACTACGTGGACGGCGGCCCGACGACCGCCAGCCGGGCGAAGCTCGTGCTGAACGTCAACGACAGGGAATCCGCAGTTCCTGCGCATGACGAGCTGCTGAAGGCCGCGCAGATCCTGAGCGCGAAAGTGATCGGAATACCGCTGCCGAGCGAGATCGCCGCGGCGATCGCCAGCGGAACGAGCCTGTCGAAGTCCGCGGGAAGGGCAACCGTCGAAGTGCTGCGCACCGACTGGCCGACGGGCAAGGGTTATGAGGTGAAGATCGTTTTCGAATAGGAAGCAGTCGCCGGAACCGCCTCGCCAGCGCGCTCGCGAGCCTGGTCGGAACCATCCGCCTGGCGTCCGTCACGAATTCGGCAACCGCAGGCGACCGAGCGACACGCAGGTGCCCGCTTGCGGCTAACGCCCCCGCCTGTCATTCCACCAGTCCGCCGCCTGGTACCACCAGTAGCTGGCCTGCGCACCGAGGAATCCGGCCGGCCGCATCGCCGAGACGAGCCCGAACGGTGCGAACCGCTGCCAGGCCGTGTCGTCCTGGGCGATCGCTGCGGAGAGCAGTTCGCCGGCGACGGTCGTCGGCGCCACGCCGTGTCCGCCGAAGGCCTGCGCGTACCAGATCCCGTTCGGCTTGCGGCCGATCTGCGGCATCTGATGACGTGCGTAGCTCATGAGGCCGGACCAGGCGAAGTCGATGTGCGTGCCGGCGAGCTGGGGATAGACCTTCAGCAGGTCGCGGTAGAGCAGATCGCGCACGCGTGCAGGCGAGCGGTCGCGGACCGAGATGCGGCCGCCCCAGAGCAGGCGCGAGTCGGGCAGCGGGCGGTAGTAGTCGAACGCGAAGCGCGTGTCGTAGACCGCGGCGCGGGTATTGATGCATTCGCGCAGGCGCGGGCCCAGCGGCTCGGTGACCATGACGTAGGTCGCGATCGGCAGCACGGCCCGGTCGACCTGGCCGTCGAGGCCGGCGAGATAGCCGCCGCAGCACAGCACGACGTGTTCGGCTTCGATGTCGCCGCCGGCGGTGCGGACGCGCCAGCCTTCGCCGTGGCGCGCGAGCGCGGTGACCGGCGAGTGTTCATGAACGGCTACGCCCTTCTCGGCCGCCGCCCTGGCGAGCCCTATCGCATAGTTCAGCGGGTGCAGATGCACCGCGTTGCGTTCCCACAGCGCGTCGCTGTAGCGCTCGGTGCGCAGCAGTTCGCGCACGGTGGATTTCGGCACCCAGTCCCAATGCACGCCGAACTGCTCGGCCAGAAATTCCTGGCGCTCGCGCAGGATGCGCGGATCGTGGAACCAGTTGGCCCAGATCACGCCCTCGTCGACCATGGCGCAGGGGATGCGGTATTTGCCCACGCGCGAGCGGATCAGCTGCACGCCGCCCAGGGTACTCAGGAACAGCGCCTTGGCATTGTCCTGGCCGAGCTCGCGCACGAGCGCCTGCTCGCCGCGCGAGTAGCCGGCGAACACGAAGCCGCCGTTGCGGCCCGACGCGCCGAAGCCGACGGTTTCGCTTTCGAGCAGCGCGACATCGCCGACACCGCGCTCGGCCAGGCCAAGCGCGGTGTTGAGACCTGCATAGCCGCCGCCGATCACGACCACGCGCTTGGCATGGCGGCCTGCCAGCGGCGCGAAGCCGCCGTAGGCCGTCGCCGTCGCGCGGTAGTAGCTGGCGGGCAAAGCGGTCATTGCGCGCGCGTGTCCCGCGCGGTGTTTTCGACTTCGAGGCCGACCTGCAGCCAGCCCAGACTCAGACCGATGCGCCTGGCATCGGGATCGGCCCAGACATAGCTCAGCATGCGGCCGCTGGCGTCTTCGATCACGCCCAGGCGCAGCACCTCGGTATTGCTCTCGCGATAGGTCAGCCGCGCGAGTTCCAGCGAATAGCCCGAAGCAGCGCCGTCGCGGAATTTCAGCGGCATGCGGCCGCCTTCGCTGTGCAGGCGCAGATCGCGGCGCAGGTGCCAGTCGTTGTTGTCGGGCAAAGCTTTCACGCCGCCGCCGTTGAGCGCATCCCAGCCGGTGAACCAGCGCACGCGCTGCGACAGGGTGGCCGCATCGACGCCGCGGGCCTGATCGGCGACCATCACGACGCGCAGGCGGTCGTTGACGAGTTCGAAGCGCAGCGGCAGCAGCGCGGCAGTGGCGCCGATGCCCGGCAGCAGTGCGCTGCAGGCCGAGGGATCGGCGGCGAAGGCCAGGCCGTTGCGCGTGGCGGCAGCTTTCAGCATGCAGGCATTCAGCGGCGCCCAGGACTTGTCGTCGATGCGCACGTTCTTGACCGGATTCAGGAACACGGCTTCGGCGTCGGCCGTCAGCGGCCGGTACGGCAGGAAGCCGTTGCCTTCGCTGATCAGAAGCCAGCGCGCCTCCTGCACCGGCGTGGTATCCGGCAGCACGACGCGCCAGAGCAACTGCTTCCTGTCGCCGCCCGGGTGGGTCAGCCAGTGATGGATGGCCGGCGCCGCATTGGTCGCCGGCGCCTGTTTGCCGCCGGCCGACGCATTCCAGCGCTCGGCATGATTGTCGTACTCGCCGGCCAGTTCCTGCGGCACGGACACGGCCGACTCGGAAGTCGTGCGCGCCGGCAGCGCGCCGCAGGCGGACAGCAGCAGCGCGGAAGCCGCGAGCAGGCAGAACGGTAAGCGCATGTTTCCTCCGAAAGCGTTGATGCAACCCTACACGCGATCCAGGGCCTGGGCGAGATCGGCGATCAGTACGTCGGCGTCTTCCAGGCCGATCGAAAGCCGCACGAGATTGACCGGCACCTGCCCTGCCCGCGCCTCGGCCACGCGCGTATCCGGCGGATACACGGCCGCCACCGGAAACAGCAGCGATTCGTAGCCGCCCCAGGATACGGTCATCAGGAACCGTCGCAGCGCATCGCAGAACCGTTCGATGCTGCGCGTGCTGTCGCAGCGAATGGTGAACGACAGCAGACCGCTGGCGCCGCTGGTCTGGCGCCGGCTCAGGTCGTATTGCGGATCGTCGGCGTCATGCGGATACCAGACGCGTTCGACTTTCGGATGCGCCTTCAGATACGCCACGACGGCCTGCGTGGTCTCGGCGATCTGACGCAGTCGCACGGGCAATGTCCGCAGTCCGCGTATCATGAGCCAGGCGTCGTGCGGCGACAGCATCGCGCCCAACGTCATGTACGGTCCGCTGAACACTTCGCGGATCAGCGCCTTGCTGCCGCAAAGCACGCCGGCGACGACGTCGCTGTGGCCGTTGAGATACTTCGTCGCCGAATGCGCGACGAGGTCGATGCCCAGCGCGATCGCGCGCTGATTCAGCGGTGTCGCATAGCTGTTGTCGAGCAGGGTACGGATGCCGCGGCTGCGGGCGAGCGCGGCGACGGCGGCCAGATCCTGCTGCTCGTAGGTCATCGTGTTCGGGCTTTCGAGCACGATGAGCCGCGTCTGCGGCGTCACGGCGGCAGCGATCGCCGCGGTGTCGCGCGCATCGACGAAGCTGTGGCTCACGTTGAAGCGCGCAAGGAAATCGCGCAGCAGGCCGCGCGTCCACGAATACGGCTTCTGCACGCAGATCACGTGGTCGCCGGACCTTAGCCCGGCTATCACGCCGGCAGCGATCGCCGCGGCGCCCGAGCCGAACAGCAGGGCGTCCTCGGCGCCTTCGAGCGCAGCCAGCTTCTTGCGCAGGATTTCGACGGTCGGATTGTTGCCGCGCGTGTACAGCGTGTTGTCGAGCTCGTCGCCGAAAGCCGCACGCATGCGCGCGACGGTCTCGAACGCGAAGATCGAACTCTGGTAGATCGGCGGCGCGACGGCGCCGCGATGGCGCGAGCGATCCTCCTCGCCGAGATGGTTCAGGATGTAGCTCAGATCGTGCTCGTGCATCGCGGCCTTCCGTGCGCCCTGCGCTTACTTGCCGGCGACGAACTCGCGCGTGGCGGCGGCCAGGGCCGGGTCCTGCAGCGCGAAGTGCATCGTGGCCTTCACGAGCCCGAGCTTGTTGCCGCAGTCGAAACGCTCGCCTTCGAAGCGATAGGCCAGCACGCGTTCCTGCTTGAGCAGCGCGTCGATCGCGTCGGTCAGCTGGATTTCGCCGCCGGCGCCGGGCCTGGTCGATTCCAGCAGCGAGAAGATGCGGCCCGGCAGCACGTAGCGGCCGACCACGGCCAGATTCGACGGTGCGTCCTCGGGCTTGGGCTTCTCGACCATGAGCTTGATCAGCGCGGCGCGGTCGTTGATCGGCGTCGCGTCGACGATGCCGTACTTGTTGGTCTGCTCGCGCGGCACTTCCTCCACGGCGATCACACCGGAGTTCTCGAACGCGGCGAGTTCGGCCATCTGGCGCAGCGCGCTCGCGCCGCTGTTCCAGATCAGGTCGTCGGGCAGGATCACGCCGAACGGTTCGTTGCCGACGACGGGCTTGGCGCACAGCACGGCGTGGCCCAGGCCCAGCGCTTCGGGCTGGGTCACGAACACGCAGCGCACGTGCTTGGGCAGCACGTTCTGCACCAGCGACAGCAGCTCCTTCTTGCCGGCCTGTTCCAGCTTGGTTTCCAGTTCGTAGGCCTTGTCGAAATAGTCGGCGATCGCGTGCTTGTAGCGGTTGGTCACGAAGATCAGCGTGTCGGCGCCGGCATCGACGGCTTCGTCGACGGCGTACTGGATCAGCGGCCGGTCCAGCACCGGCAGCATTTCCTTGGCCACGACCTTGGTCGCCGGCAGGAAGCGCGTGCCGAGACCGGCGACCGGGAAGACGACCTTGCGTAGACGTTGCGACATGCGGACTCCTAGCGGATCAGGCAATCGGGGAATGGGGAACGAAGCGGAAGCGCCGTGCGGTGGCAGCGCAGCGCGATGACAGCGGGAAGAAGCCGCATGGCCCCGTGCCGCGGCGAGATCGGGCCGGAATCGACTGGCCGCATTGGCGAACAGGACACTAGCGCTGCTGCCGCTCGAACGCGACGACGGCGGCCTCCTCGGCCGTGCGCGCGAAATCCGGCAGCAGCGTCGCGACGCAGCGGCGCAGCGCGTCCTCGTCGAACTCCTGCACGGCCTGGGTCGCGCGCGCCAGCTGTGCGTTCAGCAGCTCCCAGCTCATGCTGCGCGGCTGGGCCAGGAAGATCTTGGCGTGGGCCGTGTTGCGGTAGTTCTCCAGCGGATGGAACAGCTCTTCGAACAGCTTCTCGCCGGGGCGCAGTCCGGTATAGGCGATCTGGATGTCGCGGCCGGGGATCTTGCCGGTGAGCCGTATCATCTGCTCGGCGAGATCGCGGATGCGGATCGGCTCGCCCATGTCCAGCGCGAAGATCTCGCCCCCCTTGCCGAGCACCTCGGCCTGCAGGATCAGCTGGCAGGCTTCCGGAATCGTCATGAAATAGCGCGTGATCTCCGGATGGGTCACGGTGACCGGACCGCCGTTCCTGATCTGCTCGCGGAACAGCGGCACGACCGAACCGGCCGAATCCAGTACGTTGCCGAAACGCACGGTCATGAAGCGCGTGCGCGAGCGGCCGGCGAGGTTCTGGCAGTACAGCTCGGCGATGCGCTTTGACGCACCCATGATGCTGGTCGGATTCACCGCCTTGTCGGTGGAGATCAGCACCATGCATTCCACGCCGTGACGGTCGGCGGTATCGGCGACGCAGCGCGTGGCCAGCGCGTTGTTGCGCACGGCCTCGCGCAGCTGGCCCTGCAGCAGCGGCACGTGCTTGTAGGCTGCCGCATGGAAGACGACCTGTGGCCGCGTCGCCGCAAAGACGTGTTCGCAGGTGGCCGGATCGCCGGCATTGCCGATGCGCGCATCGAGGATCAGGTCGGGCCAGGCCGCGCGCAGCTCCTGCTCGATGCGGTAGAGGTTGTATTCGGACAGTTCGAGTATCGTCAGCGAACTCGCGCCCAGGCGCGCGACCTGGCGACAGAGTTCCGAACCGATCGAGCCGCCGCCGCCGGTCACGAGCACGCGCTTGCCGGTCAGGCCGCTGCGGATCGCGGTCCAGTCCAGCTCCACCGGATCGCGGCCGAGCAGATCCTCGATCGCGACTTCCTTGAGTTCATTGAACTGCGAACGCCCCGAGACCACGTCGTCCAGACGCGGCACGGTGCGGAACGCGAGGCCGGTGGACTCGCACAGCTCGACGACGCGGCGCATCTGCGCGTTGCTCGAGGAGGGCATCGCGATCAGCAGCATCTGCGCGGCGACTTCGGCGGCGATCTGCGGCAGCTTCTCCAGAGTGCCCAGCACCGGTACGCCGTGGAGCTTGGCGCCGCGCAGCTGGGCGTTGTCGTCGACGAAGCCGACGACGCGATAGCGGTTCTCGCGCTTGAGATCGCGCACCAGCGCCTCGCCGGCGCGGCCGGCACCGAGCACGAGCACGCGCTGGCTCGGACTGTCGTTGAACAGATCCAGCCGCGAATCCTTCCAGAAGCGATAGCCCAGGCGCGGCGCACCGAGAAAAACGACAAGCGCCGCCGGATAGATCAGCAGCACGCCGCGCGGCACCGTCGCGAGGCGGTTGTAGAGGAACAGCGTGATCGCCACCAGCACCGCGCCGATGGCGCCGGCGCGCACGATGTTCCACAGATCCGGCAGGCTGGCGAAGCGCCAGAGCCCGCGGTAGAGCCCGGTCCACCAGAACACCGCGGCCTGCACGGCCAGCAGCACGATCACTTCGGGACCGAACCAGATCACCGGCTGCGGTTCGGGCAGCAGCGCATTGCGGATCGCATAGGTCGCGATCCAGGCGAGCCACACCATCAGCAGATCGTGGCCGACCACGGCCAGGCGCGGATGGATCAGACCGATGCTTCGACGCAGGAGATCAGGCACGGTGGCGCACTCCGGCGAGTACGGCCCGACGCGCACGCCACCACAGCGCGAAGCCGGCCGTATAGACAACCAGTACCGCCGCGGCGGCGGTACCCGCGTCGTGCCTCAGCGCGACGAGCACAGCCAGCGGTGCGACCAGCAACAGATTCCACGCCATGTAGTAGCCCACGACCCGGGCATGCGAGCAGCCGCTGCGCACGAGCCACTGATAGAGATGTTCGCGGTGCGCACTATACCAGCGGCGTCCGCGCGCGATGCGATGCAGCAAGGTCGCCGTCGCGTCGACGGCGAAGCTGCTGGCCAGCAACAGACCGGCAGCAAGCCAGCGCGGTTCCGTCAGCGCCGCGCAGGCCAGCATCGCGACGATCAGGAAACCCAGCGCGCCGCTGCCGACATCGCCGAGGAAGATGCGCGCGAACGGGAAATTGAACGGCAGGAACGCGACGCAGGCCGCCGCCAGCGCGGCCGGCACGGGACCGAGACCATGCGGCAGCCCCACGGCACCGAGCAGCGCGACCAGGCCGAACACGAAGGCGGACTGGGCCGTCAGCAGGCCGTTGATGCCGTCCATGAAGTTGTGCAGGTTGATCGACCAGGCGGCGGCCAGCACCCCGACGACGGCCAGGGCGAGGCACAGCTGCGACGGCAGATCGTTGCGCCAGGCCGCCCAGCCGGACGCCGCCTCGCCGGTGACGGTCCAGAACCACAGCGCCGCGACCAGCAGCGCGCCGGCAGCCAGGTGCACGGCCAGCCGGGTCAGTGCGCGCAGCGGCCGGTGATCGTCCCACCAACCGATGCCGGCGACGAGCAGCAGGCCGAGCATCAGCAATGCGGCCGGCAGCGGCTGGGCCGGCCGCAACGCCAGCGCGAGCACCGCCGTCGCCGCGACGACGATGCCGATGCCGCCGCCGCGCGGCGTCGGCATGGCGTGCGAACGGCGTCGGCCCGGCTGGTCGAGCAGCTGGCGATGATGCGCGTAGCGGATCGCCGCCTCGGCGACGAGGGCGCAGATCAGCGCGGCGAGCGGAATGAGCCAGGCGTCCATGGCCGCGGCCGTCCTTATTCGTTGGCGACGCCGTGGATCGGCCGCACCGAGCCCCAGCTCTTGCAGCTCGGACATTGCCAGTGGTGCGCCTTGGCACCGAAGCCGCAACGGTTGCAGCGGTACATGGCCTGCCCTTCGACGAGCTTGCGCGCGAGGTCCTGCAGAATCAGCAGGTTCTCGCGCGCCTCGCCGGTGGCGCTGTGCAGGGTCGCATTGATCAGCGCCATCAGGCCGCGCACCGACGGACGCTGGCGCAGCTGGCGGGTCAGGAAATCCACCGCGAACGGTTCGCCGCGGCTGCGCGCATAGAGCTTGGTCAATGCGAGCACCGGCGAGATGCCGTGATAGCGCTCGATGATCTGGCGCAGGAATTCCTCGGCGCGCTGCATCTGCTGGCTCTTGGCGTAGGCATCGAGCAGCAGCGGCAGGATCTCGGGCACGAAGTCCACGTCGTGCTCGGCGACGCGCTCGAACGCGGTCACGGCTTCGGCATAGTGTTCCTGGTCGGCCAACACCTGCCCCTGCAACATGCTCGCACGCACGTTGCGCGGCGCGCAGTCGAACGCCGCCTGGATCTGCCCGGCGGCATCGGCGAAACGCTTCTGCGCGCGCGCCTCGGCAGCCAGTTCGCAGTGGAACTGGGCGATCAGCGCGCACTGCGACTCGCCGGTCATCTGCTCGAGCATGCGCGCGTGGGCAATGGCCTTGTCCCAGTCGCGCTCGTGCTGGTAGATGCCGATCAGGTGCCGGAGTGCCGATGGCGCATGCGCGCGCATCGCGACGAGGTCGGAGAACAAGGTCTCGGCGCGGTCGAGCAGGCCGGCGCGCATGTAGTCCTCACCGAGCTCCAGCAGCGCGACCGTCTTCATCGCGTCGTTGAGATCCTCGCGCGCGATGAGGTTCTGATGCACGCGGATCGCGCGGTCGACTTCGCCGCGGCGGCGGAACAGGTTGCCGAGCGCGAGATGGGTCTCGACCGTGTCGCGGTTGATCTCGGCCAGCTTGACGAAGACTTCGATGGCCTTGTCCTGCTGTTCGTTGAGCAGGTAGTTCAGACCGCGGAAATAGGTGCTGGACAGCGCACTGACGCGCTCGCCCGAGGTGCGTGCGCTCGATCGCCGCGCGATCCACCAGCCGGAGAAGGCGGCGACCGGCAGCAGCAGGAACAGCAGGTAGAGCGGATTCATGCCGTGGCTGTCATTCCGCGGTCCGGGGCGGCGCGGCGGCGCGCAGGGCGAGTTCTCGGCGCTGGCGCGCGAGGCGCCGGCGCAGCGGCATGACCACGGCCAGCCAGAGGATAAGGCCGCCGACCAGCCAGCCCGCCAGCAAGGCGGCGAGCAGCGCCGCGGCCTTGGGCACGGTCACGGCGACGACATAGAAATCCAGCGCCACTTCGCCGCCGTTGAGTGCGCCGAACACGGCGCCGGCGGCGGCGAACAACAGCGCGACAACTATCCAGACGACACGCATGGGAAATCCGCTTCAGGGTGCCGGCGCGCACGCGCCGGACACGGACGGGAACTCAGCGTATGGGTTCCTCGGACTGGTTCACGCGCTCGCGCAGTTCCTTGCCGGGCTTGAAATGCGGAACGTGCTTGCCGGGCAGGGCCACTGCGGCGCCGGTCTTGGGGTTGCGCCCCATGCGCGGCGGACGGAAATGCAGGGAGAAACTGCCGAAGCCGCGGATTTCGATGCGCTCGCCGCCCGACAGGGCCTGGCTCATCTGTTCCAGCAGATTCTTAACCGCGAGTTCGACGTCGTTGAACGCAAGATGCTTCTGCCGGTCGGCCAGGGCCTCGATCAGCTCGGACTTGGTCATGGTGGGTTCGGCTCCGCCGGGTAGAGTTCCGTTACGGAACGCGAGCTTAGCGCATTCCGCGAATCCATTCACGCATTACTGCACTGCAAAAAAAAGAATGGCGGCACGGGGCCGCCATTCTTCGACTTCGATGCAGCGGAACGGCTTACTTCTTCAGCTGTTCCTTGAGCAGCGCGCCGAGCTTGGCGGTGCCCAGCGTGCTCGACTGGTATTCCTCGAGCACCGAGGCCAGCTCTTCCTCGTCCTTGGCGCGGATCGACAGCTGCAGGGTGCGGCCCTTGCGGTCCATGCCGATGAACTTGGCTTCGACCTTGTCGCCGACCTTCAGGTGCTGGGTCGCATCGTCGATGCGTTCCTTGGCGATGTCGTTCGCACGCAGGTAGCCTTCAACGCCGTCGCCGAGGTCGATGGTCGCGCCGCGCGCGTCCACTTCCTTGACGGTACCGGTCACGATGCTGCCCTTCGGCGAGCCGGCCATGAACTGACCGAACGGATCCTGCTCGAGCTGCTTGATGCCCAGCGAGATGCGCTCGCGCTCCGGATCGACGGCCAGCACGACCGCTTCGACCTCGTCGCCCTTCTTGAACTGGCGGACCAGGTCTTCACCGGTGGCCTGCCAGGAGATGTCGGACAGGTGCACCAGGCCGTCGATGCCGCCTTCCAGGCCGACGAAGATGCCGAAGTCGGTGATCGACTTGATCTGGCCACGGACCTTGTCGTTCTTCTTGTGGACGGCCGCGAAGGTCTCCCACGGGTTCGACTGGGTCTGCTTGATGCCGAGCGAGATGCGGCGGCGCTCTTCATCCACGTCGAGCACCATGACCTGCACTTCGTCGCCGACCTGGACCAGCTTGCTCGGGTTGACGTTCTTGTTGGTCCAGTCCATTTCGGAGACGTGGACCAGGCCTTCCACACCCGGCTCCAGCTCGACGAAGCAGCCGTAGTCGGTGACGTTGGAGACCTTGCCGAACAGGCGGGTGCTCGGCGGATAGCGGCGGGCGATGTTGACCCACGGATCCTCGCCCATCTGCTTGAGGCCGAGCGAGACGCGGTTGCGCTCGCGGTCGAACTTCAGCACGCGGACGTCGAGCTCGTCGCCGACGTTGACCACTTCGGACGGGTGACGGACGCGCTTCCACGCCATGTCGGTGATGTGCAGCAGGCCGTCGATGCCGCCGAGGTCGACGAACGCACCGTAGTCGGTGAGGTTCTTGACCACGCCCTTGATGACGGCGCCTTCCTGCAGCTTCTCGAGCAGCGACTCGCGCTCGGCGCTGAATTCGCTCTCGACCACGGCGCGGCGCGAGACCACGACGTTGTTGCGCTTGCGGTCGAGCTTGATGATCTTGAACTCGAGTTCCTTGCCCTCGAGATAGACCGGATCGCGCACCGGACGCACGTCGACGAGCGAGCCCGGCAGGAACGCGCGGACGTCCTTGATGTCGACCGTGAAACCGCCCTTGACCTTGCCGCTGATGCGGCCGGTGACGGTGGCGTTGGCCTTCTGGGCCTCTTCGAGTTCGTCCCACACGAGCGAGCGCTTGGCTTTCTCGCGCGAGAGCACGGTCTCGCCGAATCCGTTCTCGAGCGAATCGAGAGCGACCTTGACCTCGTCGCCGATGGCCACCTCGAGCTCGCCGCGATCGTTGCGGAACTGCTCGATCGGCACGATGCCTTCGGACTTGAGGCCGGCGTTGACGACGACGACGTCCGACTTGATGTCGACGACTACGCCGGTAACGATGGTGCCAGGCTTGAACTTGATCCCGGCTTCGCTTTGTTCAAACAGTTCGGCAAAACTTTCAGTCATGTTGATTCCAGAATGGAAAAAAGCCGCAGCGCGTACGCCGTGACGGCGCCGTTGCAGCCGGCTTGCCTGTTGGGGCGCCCGATCCGGGCACCATGGAGTTCCCCGCGAAATTGCGGGACCTTTATACCTTTTGCGAAATATCGAAGAAGGCAACGCTCAGGCGGTCTGGATCAGGCTCAGCACCTTGTCCACGACGGCGTCGACGGGCATTCCGGTCGAGTCGATCAAGACGGCGTCCGCTGCCGGCTTCAAGGGGGCGACGGGACGCGCCGCATCGCGGGCGTCGCGCGCTTCGATCTCGCGCAAAAGGGATGCAAGTGTAACGGCAAGGCCCTTGTCCTTCAACTGCTTATAGCGCCGCTTCGCACGCTCCTCGGCGCTGGCCGTCAGGAACACCTTGAACGCCGCGTCCGGGAAGATGACCGTGCCCATGTCGCGGCCGTCGGCAACCAGACCCGGCTGGCGGCGGAAGCTCAGCTGCTTGTCGACCAGGGCCGTGCGCACGTCCGGAATCGCCGCGATGGCGGACGCGACCGCACCGACAGTCTCCGTGCGTAGCTCGTCGGTCGCGTCGTGGGAATTCACGTAAACCCTTGTTTCGCGGCCGTCTTTCGGATCACGGAAAGTGATCTTCGTGGTTTCGGCGCAGCGCGTCATCGCTTCCGCGTCGGACAGATCCAGGCCGGCCATCGAGGCCGCGTAACCGACCGCACGGTACAGCGCCCCGGAGTCCAGCAGATGCCAGCCCAGCCGCTCGGCGATGATCCGCGCGATCGTGCCCTTGCCCGAGCCGGACGGCCCGTCGATGGTCAAAACGGGTACCGGCTTGTCGGATCGGCTCATGGTGCTCTGGCTCGCGGAACAAACTTTGCGAGTTTAGCAGTTCGGCACAGCGCTGGGCTCGCCAGCATGACGGGCAGAACATCAGGACCAGGCGAGCGGCTGCGAGTCTGCGCGGAAGAAATGCCGCGCGGGAAAAACCGTTGGCCGCGCGCGACGAGACGGCGCGGCGCTGAAGCCGGGATTCCGCGCCCCGCAGGCGGTCGAGCCTCCTACCTCGCCGTCAACGATGCCGGATCGCGATCCGGCGACCGCGCCAGCGCGACGGCCAGACGCCGCTTCCAGTCCTCGACATCGCCCGCGACGTCAGGGTATTCGCGGCGGAAGTTCTCCCAGTCCACGTCCCATTCGTCGATTTCCGGCGGCAACGGCATCGGTTGCTCGCGCGCGGCGGCCGCGGCCTGCGTCACGACGGCTTCCAGCAGACCCGGCGGCAGCCGCGTGCACTCGGCCAGCAGCACGGCGTCGTACAGGTCCTTGCCCTGCGGATGAATGTCGTTGCCGAGCCAGAGCAGCTTCCAGCACAGCGACAGCGCCGGAGACGCGGCCAGCAGTTCGACCGTCGCGCCGCTGCCGAGGGTGACCGCGGTCTCTGCAGGCGCTTCGGCGAGTGGCTCGCCGTAGACGAAATCCTGTTGCAGCGTGCCCGGCGGCAATCCGTCCACCGACCAGGTGAAGGTCAGGCGTCTGCCTTCGGCGCGTTCATAGGTCCAGATCGCGCCGATGGCGTAGCGCTCCGCGTCGATCGTGGTGCCGGCATCGACCTGCGGCCGCGAGCCGACGAGGCGTGCGATGTCGTCGATGATCTCGCGGCCGGACGGTGAATTCGCCGCGAGTGCCGGCGGCAGCACGACCCAGTCGATATCGCCGGGCCGGCGCGCCGCGGCGCCGAGCTGAGTGCGCAGCAGTGCACTGCCGCGCAGCACCAGCCGCGACTGCCAGGGCGAGCGCGCAATCAGGCCGAGCACGTGGTCCATGACGCGCTGACGCGCGGCCAGCCAGCGCTGCCGGTCCTCGGCCTGGACGAATACCGGTTCCGCATGCCGGAACGCACAGCGGTAGTGCTGTACCGCCGGATCGAAAAACTCGGGTCCTTCGCTCCCGAGCAGCCGATAGCCCGGCGGCAAGGTCTCCGGCGGCCGCGGCGCCCCTCTGGCCGGCGGAAAAATGTAAGGCCGCTGGTCCGCGTATATCCGGCGCCAGTCGACCGGAACCCCCGAGCGTTCGGGCGACGGCGGCCGCGAATCCTCGGAAGGCGGTGTATCCGGAGGCGGCGCAGGCTTCGCTCTGGCGCCGCCGCGGAGCAGTTCGAGCAGGCGGAACCACATCAGCTGCCGCCGTCCATCCAGCCCGCATCCAGGGCCTGGTTGCTGTCGTAAACCACGAACTCCAGTTCGCTGCGCAAGGGCGCATGCCCCAGCGCGGTCAGCGCCGCGGCCAGCGCGTCCATTCCGGCGCGGGCCCGCCGCAACCCGGCGCCGGGCAGACGCTGGGTCACGAAACGCTGCTCGCACCCGCCCTCGTCACGGCGCAAGGCATTGCGCGACAGATGCGCCGCATGGCGCTGCGCCAGCGCGGTCACGGCGGCGATGTCGTCGCCGCCCGCCAGCGCGATCTTGAGATGGCTTTCGAAGTACTGGTCCGGCCCCGGGAATTCATCCTGCGGAATGCCGGCATTGTCCGGTGCCGCCTCGATCTTGCAGCGCGTCACGTGATGCCCCGCCTGCTGCAACCGAGCACCGCGCCGGGCGGCGAGCTCGCGCACCACGCTCAATTCGCCTCGATCACGCCAGCTCAGCATCGGCTGCGACGGCGCCTGTCCGCGCGGCAGCACGATATGCAGGAAACGCGCACCGAGTCCGGCCGCCAGCGTCTGCAGCGCGGCGAAGTCCGATGCGGCGGCGGCCACGGTCAGATGAGTCTCGAAATCACCGCGAAAGCTGCGCGCGTCGCCGTTGCCCTGCACTGCCCTGCCCCGTATCGCGACGCGCGCCTGACCGGCGAGCATCGCGCACGCTGCCGACCTTGTCGATGGCGGGTTCAGCCGAGCCGGAAGCCGCAGCCATTGGCCAGCGCGAGGAAACCCGGGAAGGAGGTCGCCACGTTGGCGCAGTCGGCGATATGGATCGCTCCGTCGGCGATCAGGCCGGCCACGGCGAAGCTCATCGCGCAGCGGTGGTCGCCGGCGCTGTCGACCTCGCCGCCGGCCAGGCGGCCGCCCTCGATGATCGCGCCGTCGGGCGTCTCCTCGATGCGCACGCCGAGTGCGCGCAGGCCGCGCGCCATCACGGCGATGCGGTCGGATTCCTTGACGCGCAGCTCGGACGCGCCGCTGATGCGCGTCGTGCCGCTGGCCGCGGCCGCGGCCACGAACAGGGCCGGAAACTCGTCGATCATGTCGGGCACCAGCGCTTCGGGCACGTTGACGCCGTGCAGCGGCGCGTGGCGCACGCGCAGGTCGGCCACGGCTTCGCCGCCGAGTTCGCGCGGGTCTTCCGCCGTGATGTCCGCCCCCATGAGGCGCAGCGCATCGAGCAGGCCCGTGCGGCGCGGGTTGATGCCGACGTCGCGCAGCAGCAGATCCGAACCCGGCACGAGGCTCGCCGCAACGAGAAAGAAGGCGGCCGAGGAAAAGTCCGCCGGCACGACGATGTCCGTCGCGCGCAGCGCATGGCCGCCGGCAAGGCTGGCCGTGCCGGCCGAGAACGCGATCGGCCAGCCGAACGCGGCGAGCATGCGCTCGGTGTAATCGCGGGTCGGATGCGGCTCGCGGATGGTCGTTTCGCCCTTGGCATACAGGCCGGCCAGCAGCAGCGCCGACTTGACCTGGGCGCTGGCCACCGGCAGCGCATAGTCGATGCCGCGCAGCTCACGGCCGCCATGCACGCGCAGCGGCGGCAGTCCGCCGTCTTCCGAGGCTATCTGTGCGCCCATGCGCGTCAACGGTTCGATCACGCGGCGCATGGGCCGGCGCGACAGGGATTCGTCGCCGATGAGCGTGCTGTCGAAGGCCTGGCCGGCGAGGATGCCGGTCAGCAGGCGCATGCCGGTGCCGGCATTGCCGCAGTCGATCGCCGCAGCCGGCGCATGCAGGCCGTGCAGACCGGCGCCGTGGACGATGCGCACGCTGGCCGACGGCTGCTCGATGCGCACGCCCATCGCGCTGAACGCGCGCGCCGTCGCGCGCGTATCCTCGCCTTCGAGAAAGCCGCTGACCTGCGACACCCCGTCGGCCAGTGCCGCGAACATGACCGCGCGGTGCGAGATCGACTTGTCGCCGGGCACGCGGACATCGCCGCCGAGCGCCGCGACTGCGCGTCGGCTGGTCCAGGTCTCGTTGCCGCCGCTCATGCCAGCGCCTCCAGCAATCGTTCGTTCTCGGCGCGCGTACCCACGCTGATGCGCAGGCAGGTCGGCAGGCCGTAGCCGGCCATCGGTCGCACGACGACGGCATGGCGGAACAGTTGCGCTTCGACCTCGCGCGCATCGCGGCCGAAATCCACGAGCACGAAATTGGTCTGCGACGGAAACACGCGCAGGCCGCGCGCGCGCAGCTGCGCCGCCAGCCATTCGCGTTCGGCCGCGGTGAATTCGCGGATGTGCCGTGCGTGCGCCGTATCGGCCAACGCGGCTTCGGCCGCGACCAGGGCCAGGCTGTTCACGTTGAAGGACTCCCGCAGGCGTTCGAGCACGGCGATGGCCGCGGTCGAGCCGACTGCATAGCCGACGCGCAGTCCGGCCAGCGCATAGGCCTTGGAAAACGTACGCGTGACGATGAGATTGTCGTGACCGCCCTGCCCCGCACGCAGCAGGCGCACGGCCGAACCGGCGCCCGGCGCGGTCATGTATTCCGCATAGGCCTCGTCGACGACGACGACCACATGCTCCGGCAGCCGGGCGAGAAAACGATCGAGCGCCGCGTCGTCGAACCAGGTGCCGGTGGGATTGTTCGGATTGGCGACGTAGACCAGACGCGTGTCCGCACGCACGGCCGCGGCGATCGCATCGAGGTCATGGCCCAGCGGCGCGACCGCGTGATCGGCCGGCAGGGCCGGCACGCAGACCGGCGTCGCGCCGGCAGCGGCCGTGGCGATCGCAAACACGGCGAAGCCGTACTGCGAATAGACCACCGAAGTCTGCGCGTCGGCGAAGCACTGCGCGATCAGCATCAGCAATTCGTGCGAACCGTTGCCCAGCGCGATGTGCGCGCTGTCGAGGCCGAGCTGCGCGGCCAGCGCGCGCTTGAGCGCGCCGCCCTTGGGATCGGGGTAGCGGTAGATCTCGGGCAGGGCCGCGCTGATCGCGGCCGCCACGGCCGGACTGGCGCCGAGCGAGGTTTCGTTGGAGCCGAGCTCGACGAGGCGCGCGCCGTATTCTTCACGCAGCGCCGGCAGATCGTGGCCCGGATCGTAGGCGCGCAGCCTGGCCGTTGCCGCGTTGGCGAGACTGAGAATGTCCGCGCTCACAGCAGGGCCACCGGGTAGGAGCCGAGTACCTTGACCTCGGCCGCGCGCGCGCTGGCCTGCTCGATCGCCGCGGTGACGCGCGCGTCCTCGACATGGCCTTCTATTTCGACGAAGAACACGTATTCCCACTTGCCCGTGCGCGCCGGACGCGATTCGATCTTGGTCATGGACAGGCCCTGGTCGGCGAACGGGGTCAGCAGCTCGTACAGCGCGCCGGGCTTGTCCTTGACCGACATCAGCAGCGAGGTCTTGTCGTGGCCCGAGGCCGGGAACAGTTCGCGGCCGATCACGAAGAAGCGCGTGGTGTTGTCGGGGCGATCCTCGATCTGCCGCGCGAGCACCTTGAGGCCGTAGACATGCGCGGCGGTCTCCCCGGCGATCGCCGCGGCGTCGTCGGCATTGCGCGCGCGCCGCGCGGCCTCGGCATTGCTGGACACCGGAATGCGCTCGGCCTTGGGCAGGTTCGCGCGCAGCCAGGCCTTGCACTGGCCCAGCGACTGCGGGTGCGAATAGACGCGCTCGATGTCCTCCAGCCGCGTCGTGCGCGCGAGCAGATGCTGGTGCACGCGCAACTCGATCTCGCCGCAGATCTTCAGCGGCGAAGTCACGAACAGGTCCAGCGAGGAATTGACCGTGCCCTCGCTGGAATTCTCGATCGGCACGACGCCGAAATCCGCGCTGCCGGCGGCGACTTCCTGGAACACTTCGTCGATCGTCGCCAGCGGCAGTCCCTTGATCGAATGGCCGAAGTGCTTGAGCACGGCCTGCTGGCTGAAGGTGCCCTCGGGACCGAGGAAACCGATCTTCAGCGGCTCCTGCTGAGCCAGGCAGGCCGACATGATCTCGCGGAACAGCCGCACCATTTCCTCGTTGCTCAGCGGGCCGCCGGCGTTGCGGTCCACGACCATGCGCAGCACCTGCGCCTCGCGCTCGGGGCGGTAGTAGTCCACGGCGGCCTTGAGCTCGCCCTTGGCCTTGCCGACCTGCTGCGCCCAGCGCGCGCGCTCGGCGATGAGCTGCTGGATCTCGCGGTCGATCGCGTCGATGCGCAGGCGCGTCTCGGCCAGATTCAGCGGGGTTTTCTGTTCACTGTTCATTGCGGTCTCGGAATTCGACTGCCCAGCTTATACGCGACCCGTCCGCGCCGGCTCATATGCGGATGCGCGATATGCGCGGCCGCCCCCTGCCGCCCGCGGCCGGTCAGAACAACTTGCCCGGATTCATGATGCCGTTCGGGTCGAGCACGGCACGGATGCCGCGCATCAGGGCGATTTCTCCGCTGCTGCACGCGCTGCCCAGATACGGCTTCTTGACCAGACCGATGCCGTGCTCGGCCGAGATGCTGCCGCCGTGGCGCACGAGCACCTCGCAGAGGCGCTCGGTCACGCGTTCGCACTCGGCGATGAACGCGGCGTAGTCGTAGCCCTCGGGCTTGACGATGTTGATGTGCAGGTTGCCGTCGCCGATATGGCCGAACCAGATCACGTCGAAGTCCGGGTATTCGCGGCTCAGCAGCGCCTGCATGTCGTGAAGGAAGGCCGGCACCGCGGCGATGCGCACGGAGATGTCGTTCTTGTAGGGCTTGTGCGGCGCGAGGCTTTCGGTGATGCCCTCGCGCAGACGCCATAGGCTTTTCGCCTGCGCCTCGCTCTGCGCGATCACGCCGTCGGTGACCCAGCCCCGTCCCAGGCAATGCTCGAACACGGCCAGCGCCTCGGTCTGCTGCGCGTCGTCGGCAGCGTCGAACTCGGTCACGACGTAGTACGGCGAACTCTCGGCGAACGGCTTCTGCGCACCATGGGCGACGACATGGTGCAGCGCGCGGTCGGTGAAGAACTCGAACGCGCTCAGGGTCAGGCGCGAACGGCAGGCGCCGAATACCTGCATCAGCGCATCCATGTGCGGCACGGCGAACAGCAGCACCTGCGACGGCGGCGGCGCGTCGGTCAGCGCCAGGGTCGCTTCGACGACGATGCCGAGCGTGCCTTCCGAGCCGATGAACAGATGGCGCAGGTCGTAGCCGGTCGCGTTCTTGATCAGGCCGCGGTTGAGGCTCAGCCGCTCGCCGCTGCCGGTGACCACCTCCAGCCCGGCGATCCAGTTGCGCGTATTGCCGTAGCGGACCACACGGATGCCACCGGCATTCGTCGCGATGCTGCCGCCGATCTGGCAGGAACCGCGCGCGCCGAAATCCACCGGATAGATCAGACCGTGCTCGCGCGCGGCGTTGTGCACGGCTTCCAGCGCGATGCCGGGCTGCACGGTCAGGGTGCGGTCCACCGCATCGAAGCCGACGACGCGGTTCATGCGCCCCAGGCTGACGACGAGCTCGCCGTTGGCGGCGACCGCACCGCCGGACAGACCCGTGCGCCCCCCCGACGGCACGATCGCGACACCGTACGCATTGGCCCAGCGCACGATGGCCTGGACCTCATCGGCGTCGGCCGGCAGGGCAATGGCCAGCGGCGCCGGCGTCCAGCGCCGGGTCCAGTCGCGGCCGTAATGCTCCAGGTCGGCGGGCTCGCTCAGGAGCTTCAGTCCCGGCAGCATCTGGCGCAGCGCATCAAGGGTGGCGTCGTTCATGCAGGCTCGTCTCGCAGGGTCTGGCGAGCCTGCCAGTGATGTCATTGGCCGTCCAGTGTTGCATTGCGGCAGACTGCTTCCCGGGCGCATAGTCCCTGTTTACCGGCCGCCGGCGCGGCATTGGCCCTTACCTCAATTTCCTGACGCGATCAAACAATGAAGAAGACGTCTTACCCCAAACAGGACATCCGCGTGCTGTTGCTCGAGGGTGTCAGCCGCAGCGCCGTCGAGACCTTCCACAACGCCGGCTATTCGCAGATCGAGTTCCACGAAAAATCCCTGCCCGAAGCCGAGCTCAAACAGCGCATCGCCGAGGCCCATCTGGTCGGCATCCGCTCGCGCACCCAGCTCACGGCCGACGTGCTCGAACACGCCAAGCGCCTGATCGCGGTCGGCTGCTTCTGCATCGGCACGAACCAGGTCGATCTGGCCGCGGCCAAAGCGGCCGGCATTCCGGTCTTCAACGCGCCCTACTCCAACACGCGCAGCGTGGCCGAGCTGGTCATCGCCGAAGCCATCCTGCTGATGCGCCGGATTCCGCAGAAGAATGCCGAATGCCATCGCGGCGGCTGGTCCAAGTCCGCGGCCGGCAGCTTCGAGGTCCGCGACAAGGTGCTCGGCATCGTCGGCTACGGCCACATCGGCACCCAGGTCGGCCTGCTCGCCGAAGGGCTCGGCATGCGCGTGATCTATCACGACATCGAGACCAAGCTCGCGCTCGGCAATGCACGCTCGGCGCTGAGCCTCAACGACCTGCTCGGCCGCGCCGACATCGTGACCCTGCACGTCCCCGAGACGCCGGCGACCCAGCTCATGATCGGCGCCGATCAGCTTTCGCGCATGCGCCCGGGCAGCGCGCTGATCAACGCCTCGCGCGGCACGGTCGTGGACATCGACGCACTGGCCGCGACGCTGCGCAGCGGCCATCTGTCGGGCGCCGCGGTCGACGTGTTCCCGGTCGAGCCCAAGGGCAACGATGACGCGTTCGTCTCGCCGCTGGTCGGCATGGACAACGTGATCCTGACGCCGCACATCGGCGGCAGCACGCTGGAAGCCCAGGACAACATCGGCATCGAAGTCGCCTCCAAGCTCGTGCGCTACAGCGACAACGGCTCCACCCTGTCGGCGGTCAACTTCCCGGAAGCCTCGCTGCCGGAACATCCGCACAGCCGCCGCCTGCTGCACATCCACCGGAACGTACCCGGCATGCTCTCGCGCATCAACGACCTGTTCTCGCGCGAGAACGTCAACATCGACGGCCAGTACCTGCAGACCGACCCGCAGGTCGGCTACGTCGTCATCGACGTGTCCATGCCCGAGGAACGCGCGGCCGCGCTCAAGGACGCGCTCGCCGCGATTCCGGGCACCCTGCGCGCCCGCGTGCTGTACTGAGAACGGCGGGGGCGGGGCACGACTGGCCCCGCCCGCGCTGTCTTTCCCGCCGGCGCGCCGGACGGCAGCCGGCGCACTTGCTAGAATCGCCGGTTTTGCCCCCTCGGCCGCCCCATGATCACCTTCCGCAACTTCGCCCTGCGCCGCGGCGAGCGCCTGCTGCTGTCCGACGTCGACCTGTCCCTGCACGCCGGCATGCACCTGGGTGTGGTCGGCCGCAACGGCTGCGGCAAGTCCAGCCTGTTCGCGGCGATCCAGCGCGAGGTCGAGCCCGACCGCGGCGACCTGGACCTGCCGACCCGGCTGCGCATCGCCAGCGTGGCGCAGGAAACCCCGTCGCTGCCGGATGCGGCCATCGACTTCGTGCTGTCGGGTGACGCCGAGGTCCACGCGATTCTGTGCGCCGAGGCCGAAGCCACCGCCCGCGAGGACTGGGACGCAGTGGCCGAAGCGCATCAGCAGCTCGCCGCAATCAACGGCTACGACGCCGGCGCGCGCGCCGGCCGTCTGCTGCACGGCCTCGGATTCGCGGCCGACACGCACCAGATCCCGGTGTCGGACTTCTCCGGCGGCTGGCGCGTGCGCCTGAACCTCGCCCGCGCGCTGATGACGCCGAGCGACGTGCTGCTGCTCGACGAGCCGACCAACCATCTCGATCTTGACGCAGTGCTCTGGCTGGAGCAGTGGCTGCTGAAATACCCGGGCACCTTGCTGATGATCTCGCACGACCGCGAATTCCTCGACGGCGTCAGCACGCACACGCTGCACCTGCACGATGGCCGCGCCAAGCTGTATACCGGCGACTACACCAGCTTCGAGCGCCAGCGCGCCGAGCATCTGCGCCAGCAGCAGATCGCGTTCGAGAAGGAACAGGCCGAGCGCGCCCACCTGCAGGCCTTTATCGACCGGTTCAAGGCCAAGGCCAGCAAGGCGCGCCAGGCGCAGTCGCGCGTCAAGCGCCTGGCCAAGCTCAGCGGCACCGAGGCCGTGCGCGCCGAACGCCAGATCCGCATCCAGTTCGACGCGCCGGCCAAGCTGCCGCATTCGCTGCTGCGCCTGAACGATACCGACGCGGGCTACGGCGGGACGGTGATCCTGAACGACGTCGGCTTCGGCCTGGAAGCCGGCGACCGCATCGGCCTGCTCGGCCCCAACGGCGCCGGCAAGTCGACGCTCGTGAAAACGCTGGTCGGCGAACTCACGCTGATCCGCGGCGACCGCATGGCGCACAAGGACATGCAGCTGGGCTATTTCGCCCAGCACACGGTGGAGTCGCTGCACGAAGGCCTGAGCCCGATCGACCACCTCAAGGAAATCGCGCCGGGTGTGGCGACACAGGAATTCCGCGACTTCCTCGCCCGCTGGAACTTCGCGGGCAACCGCGCGTTCGAGGCCATCGACAATTTCTCCGGCGGCGAGCGTGCGCGTCTGGCGCTGGCGCTGATCGCCTGGCGCCGGCCGAACGTGCTGCTGCTCGACGAACCGACCAACCATCTCGACCTGGAAATGCGTGAGGCGCTGGCCGAAGCGCTCAGCGATTTCGACGGCGCGATCGTGCTCGTCTCGCACGACCGCCATCTGACCGGCCTGGTCTGCGATACCTACTGGCGCGTCGCCGACGGCAAGGTCGAAGCGTTCAACGGCGACCTCGACGAATACGCGTCGTGGCTGCGCTCGCGCGGCAGCAAGCCGACAGCCAGGGCCGCCTAGACTGTGCTCACCAAAACCTACGGCACCGCGCTTCTCGCCGCGTCGGCTCAGCCGTAACGCCGCGCGAAATCGCGCATGAACGCGACGAGCGCGTCGACGCTGTCCTGGGTGACCGCGTTGTACAGCGAGGCGCGCATGCCGCCGACGAGCTTGTGGCCCTTGAGCGCCAGCAGGCCGGCGTCCTTGGATTCCTGCAGGAACAGCGCATCGAGCCCGGTGCGCGGCAGGGTGAACGGCACGTTCATCCACGAGCGCGCGGCGGTCTCGACCGGATTGGCGTAGAAGCCGGACTCGTCGATGTAGCGGTACAGGGTCTGCGCCTTGCGCCGGTTGCGCTGTTCCATGACGGCGAGACCGCCCTCGGCCTTGAGCCACTGGAAGATCAGGCCAGCCAGATACCAGCCGAACGTGTTCGGCGTGTTCAGCAGCGAATGCTGCGCCGCGTGCTCGGCGAAATTGAAGATCTTCGGCATGTCGGCCGGGCAGCGCGCGAGCAGATCCTCGCGCACGATGACGACGACGATGCCGGAAGGGCCGATGTTCTTCTGCGCGCCGGCGTAGATCAGGCCGAAGCGCGATACGTCGATGGGTCGCGACAGGATGGTCGAGGACATGTCGGCGATCAGCGGTACGTCACCGACGTCGGGAATGTCGAAGAACTCCACGCCGCGGATCGTCTCGTTCGGCGTGTAGTGCACATAGGCCGCGTTCGGATCGAGATCCCAGTCGGCGCGCGGCGGCAGCGTCGTGAAGTTGCCGGCGGCGGAACTCGCCGCCACATGCACCTGCGCCAGCGAGCGCGCTTCGCGCACGGCTTTCTCGCCCCAGTCGCCGGTCACGACGTAGTCGACACGCTGATCGCGGCGCGCCAGATTCATCGGGATCTGCGCAAACTGCTGGGTCGCACCGCCCTGCAGGAACAGCACCTTGTAGTCGGCCGGGATCGCGAGCAGTTCGCGCAGGTCGGCCTCGGCCTGCTCGGCCATGGCCATGAATTCCTTGCCGCGATGGCTGACTTCCATGACCGAGGCGCCGCTGACGCCCCATTCCAGCAGCTCCGCCTGGGCCCGGCGCAGCACGGCTTCCGGCAGCGCCGCGGGACCGGCACTGAAATTGTGACCACGGCTCAAGGGACAGTCTCCGTCGAAGGCGAATGTCGATTATGCCGCAGCGAAACCGTCGAAATAGGGCCAATTCGGCATAAACGCGGCCCGTTTCGGGGCAATTCCATGCCATTACGCTCGGCGCTGCAGCACCGATCCGGAGGCGAGCAGCCGCTCCATTTCCTCGGCGGGCAGCGCCGGCGCATAGAGAAAGCCTTGCGCCGTGCCGCAGCCCATGGCCATCAGCAGTTCGGCCTGGGCCTGGGTTTCCACGCCTTCGGCGGTCAGGGCCAGGCCGAGATCCTCGGCGAAGCCGGAAATCGTGCGCACGATCGCGCGATGGCGGCGGTTGGATTCCATGTCGCGCACGAAGCTGCGGTCGATCTTCAGCGCATCGAACGGCGAGGACGCGAATGAATCCAGCGACGAGTAGCCGGTGCCGAAATCGTCGACGACGAGACTGACGCCGAGTTGCTTGACCTCGGCCAGTATCGCCTCGGCCTGGCCGCGGCCGGCGCGGAACACGGTCTCGGTGACCTCGATCGCGAGCGACGCTGCGTCCAGGCCGGTGCGCCCGAGCACGCGGCCTATGCCGGCGGCGACGTCGCGTTCGGCAAACTGGCGGTCGTCGACGTTGACGTTCGCGCGCAACGCGGCGAACGCCGGATAGCGCTGCTGCCAGGCGCGCAGCTGGGCACAGGTCTGCTCCAGCACCCACCAGTCGATCGCGACGATGAGGCCGGTCTCCTCGGCCGCGCCGAGAAACTGCGGCGGCTGCAGCAGGCCGCGCTGCGGATGGCGCCAGCGCAGCAGCGCTTCGCAGCCGACCACCGCGCCGCTGCGCAGATCGACCAGCGGCTGGTAGTGCACGCGGAACTCGGCGCGCTCCACCGCTTCGCGCAGGTCGGTTTCCAGACGCAGGCGCTCGCGCGCGGCCCGATGCATGGCCTCGTCGAAGACCACGCAGGCGGCCTTGCCGCGCGCCTTCGCGCGGTACATGGCCGTGTCGGCGTCGCGCAGCACCTGCTCGGGCGTCGCGTAGGCAGCGCGGCCGGTCACGATGCCGAGACTGGCGCCCGAATACAGCCGGTGCCCGCCCAGCGCGAACGGCTCGGCCAGCGCCTGCAGCAGGCGTTGCGCCAGCTGTTCGGCGGCGGCCTCGCCGCAGACGCCGGCCGGCAGCACCGTGAATTCGTCGCCGCCGTAGCGCGCGAGCACCGAGCCCGGCGGCACGGCCGCGCGCAGCCGCGCCGTGATCTCCACCAGCAGGCGGTCGCCGACCGCATGGCCGAGGCTGTCGTTGACGAGCTTGAAGCCGTCCAGATCGAGAAACAGCACCGCATAGTCGAAGTTGCCGGCCGCATGCGCCTCGCGCAGGCGCTCGGTCAGATGACGCTCGAACAGCACGCGGTTCGGCAAGCCGGTCAGCGCGTCATGGGTCGCGTTGTGCTCGAGCTCGGTCTCGAAGCGATGGCGCTCGGTCACGTCGCGCGCAGTGCCGCTGAAATAGTCGCCGTCGTCCAGTCGTATCGGCCCGGCGCTGACGCTGACGCGCAGCTCGCGTCCGTCCTTGCGTTTGAGCAGGGTTTCGTATTCGGCCGGCACGCTTTCGCCGCGACGGCGCGCCTCCAGACGGCTCTCGATGATCTGCCTGCCGCTGTCGGTGGTCAGCTCGGTCCAGTGCATGCCGATGAGCTCGCGCTCGTCGTAACCGGCCAGCGCCGCGAAGCGCTGGTTGACATAGATGTAGCGGCCGTCGCGCATGACGTAGACGCCGATCTGCGCGTGCTCGACGAGGGTACGGTAGCGCTCCTCGGAGCTGAGCAGCGCGCGCTCGGCGTCGCGTCGCGCAGTGATGTCCTGGATCGAACCTTCGAGACTCTGCGGGCGGCCGTCGGCGTCGCGCACGAGATGCAGATTCAGCGAGATCCAGATCGGACGACCGTCGCGCCGGCGCAGACGTACCTCCTCGTCGCTGACCTGGCCGTTGGCCTGCAGCAGAGCAAAGATGCGCTGGTAGGTGTCGGTATCGACCTGCAGGTCGTCGATATGCCGCAGCGACTGCAGCAGCTCCAGCCGCGAGCCGAAGCCGAGCAGCCGCGCCAGCGCCGCGTTCGCCTCGACCACGCGGCCATCGGGACCGGTCTGGAACAGGCCGACGACGGAGTGACGGAACAGCTTGCGGTACTTGCGCTCGGCTTCGGCCAGAGCCTGCTGCCCGGCGCGCTCCTCGGTCACGTCGCGTGCCGTGCCGGTACTGGCGATGTCGCCGTTGTAGACCACGGGATCGGCGCGCACCTGCACGAGCCGGTGTGAGCCGTCGCGGCACAGCATGCGGATCTCGTAGTCCTGCACTTCGCGCGAGCCGCTTTCGCGCGAGACGCGCCGCTGCCCCTGCGCGACGCGCGATTCGGGCGCGACCAGGTCCATGTATTCGCAGCCGGTCAGTTCGTCGACCGCGTAACCGAGCATCTGCGCCATGGCCTCGTTGATGAAGACGACCTTGCCGCGCTGGATCAGGAATACGCCGTCGCGGCAGTTGTCGACGAGCGTGCGATAGAGCTCCTCGGACTGGCGCAGCGCCGCGGCGGCGGCCACTTCGCGCGTGATGTCGACGACGGAGCCCTCATGGAACAGCAGCCGTCCGCTGCCGTCGCAGACCGAGCGCAGATTCTCGCTGATCCAGATCAGGCTGCCGTCGCGGCGACGCACGCGCGAACGGCGGTTGCTCAGCACGCCGGTCGCATGGATCTCGGCGGCCATGCGCTCGTAGTCGTCCTGATCGACGTAGACGTGGCGTGCGGAACGCTCGAACTCGCGCAGCATCTGCTCCGGCGAGTCGTAGCCGAAGATCTGCGCCATGGCCGGGTTCACGTCGATCAGGCCGCCGCGCGGCAGGCTGCGATAGATGCCTTCGGCCGCGGCCAGGAACAACGAGCGGTAGCTCGCCAGATCCGGATCGGCGTTCGTGCTCTGCGCGATCTCGCCGATCTCGCGGCCGATGCAGATCACCAGGGTGCGGCCGCCGAAATCGAACATCTCGCAGTTGGACAGCACATGCAGGATGCGGCCGTCGCGCGCGACGAACTCGAACGGCTGATCGCACAGACGCCCCTGGCTGCGCAGGTTGGCCCAGAGCAGCGCGCGTTCGTCGAGATTGCGCCAGAGGCCGACGTCGATCGGACGCTGGCCGAGGAGTTCGGCCACGTCATAACCGAGCGCGGCCGACACGGCCGGACTGACGTCGACGATGCGGCCGTCGCCGGCGTCCAGCACGACGATCAGGCTGGCCGAGTAACGAAACGCCGCTGCTATGTGAGGTTCCCCGCGCACCGTCACTCGACATGGCCTGATTTTTTCGCAGTATAGCGGCGGCTAACGGCATGGCCAGCGGCGGACAGATGCCGCGCCCGCGCGTCCGGCGCCCCGACAGCCGGCGGGTTCCGGAGCGCTGAGGCGGCCTTTCCCGGGACGAACGGCGCGGAAACGGCCGTGCCCGACTTTCACGCGCCATAAGGGTGCCCTCGCGGCATCATGGCCACGGACCGGTGAAAGATCCGGGCGGACCTGCCGGTCTGCTCGGCAAAGCGAGGGTGACCGATGAAACGCTACCGCGTACCGACTGTCGCCGGCTCGGAGATCACGCCGGAATCCATCTACCTGCAGCGCCGCCATTTCCTGCGCAGCCTGAGTCTGGCCGCGCCGCTGCTGGCCAGCGGCTGCAGCCGCGGCGAGGAAACCGCGCCGACGGCCGCCGCCGGGCCCGTCGGCAAGCCGCTGCCGGCGCCGCGCAGCGAGCGCTGGAAGACCGACGAAGAACTGACGAGCTGGAACGACGCGACGCAGTACAACAACTACTACGAGTTCGGCACCGGCAAGGGCGACCCGGCGCGCAACGCCGGCCGCTTCAAGCCGCAGCCCTGGACGGTCGAAGTCGCCGGGCATGCGGAAGTCACAGGCCGCTTCACGCTGGAAGACCTGCTCAAGCCGCACGCGCTCCAAGAGCGCGTCTACCGCCACCGCTGCGTGGAGGCCTGGTCCATGGTCATTCCCTGGGTCGGCATTCCGCTCGGTGCCTGTCTCGCGCGCTTCAAGCCGACCTCGCGCGCGAAGTACGTCGCGTTCACGACGGTGCAGCGGCCGGCAGAGATGCCCGGCATCGCCTATCCGGTGCTCGACTGGCCGTATCGCGAGGCGCTGCGCATCGACGAAGCCATGCATCCCCTGAGCCTGCTCGCCGTGGGCCTGTACGGCCGCGAACTGCCGAACCAGAACGGCGCGCCGCTGCGCCTGATCGTGCCGTGGAAATACGGCTTCAAGGGTGCGAAATCCATCGTGCGCATCGAATTCTGGGAGCGCCAGCCGGTGACCTCGTGGAATATTGCCGCGCCGACCGAATACGGGTTCTATTCCAACGTGAATCCTACCGTGGATCATCCGCGCTGGACCCAGGCCAGCGAACGGCGCATCGCCGGCAACGGCGGCAACCTGTTCGCGCGTCGCATCGCGACCCTGCCGTTCAACGGTTATGCCGAGGACGTGGCCTCGCTGTACGCCGGCATGGATCTGCGCGCGAACTTCTGATGAAGAAGCCGACCGAGACGACGATCGTCGTCGCCAAGATCCTCGTCTTCGCCCTGTGCCTGCTGCCGCTGGGGCATCTGATCTGGGACGTCGCGCAGCAGACCCTGGGACCCGATCCGGTCGCCGCACTCGAACACCGCAGCGGCGACTGGGCGCTGCGGCTGCTGCTGCTCACGCTCGCGATCACGCCGCTGCGCCGGTTCAGCGGCGTCGCCGCGTTGATCCGCCTGCGCCGCATGCTCGGCCTGTTCGCGTTCTTCTATGCGACCTTGCACCTGACGGTCTATCTCGCGATCGATCTCGGCGGGTTCTGGCGCCAGCTGTTCAGCGAGATCGTCAAGCGTCCCTACATCACGGTCGGCTTCCTGGCCTGGCTGTTGCTCGTGCCGCTCGCGCTGACCTCGACCAAGGGCATGATGCGGCGACTCGGCCGCCGCTGGGGACAGCTGCACAAGCTGGTCTACCCGATCGGCCTGCTCGCCGTGCTGCACTATCTCTGGCAGGTCAAGTTCGGGCAGAAGATCGCCGTGCGCGAGCCGCTGGTCTACCTGGCGATCTATTTCGCGCTGATGGCCGCACGCCTGCCGTGGCCGGCCTGGTTCACGCGGCTGCGCGGCCAGCCGCAACCCGAACCCGTGCGCGCGTCGCGCAAGCCGGGGGCGTAATCGGAGGGACACGCCCCCTCGCCGGGCCGTCAAGGCGCCGGCGAGGGCGAGATAACTCGACCAGGCAAGAACGAGAGGGCGAGTCCATCCGATTACGCCCCGACGGTCGTTCGCGTCTGCGATCAGAAACCGAACAGCAGCAGCAGCGCGATGGCGCCGCCGATCAGGGCGGCGGCGGCGATCAGCCACCAGATCTCGTTGCGGCTCGCGGCGGATTCGGCCGCCGGCGCCGCGGTCGGCCTGGGCTTGCCGGCGCTTGGATCCGGCAGGGTCACGGCCTGCATGGTCTGGGTGATGGCCGGCGCATGGACCGGACTGCGTTCCTCGGCCAGTTCGCCGCGCAACGGCAGGCCAGGCGCTTCAAGGAGGAAGCGGTTGCGGTCGAACGCGATCTGGTCGCCCGGATGCAGCACGGCATCGCGTACCTGCACGCCGTTGACGAAGGTGCCGTTGGCCGAGCCGAGGTCGCGCAGGTAGATGCCGTCGCCGTTGTTCTCGATCAGCGCATGGCGGCGGGACATTTCCGGTTCGTCGAGGGTCAGGTCGCAGTCGCTGCCGCGGCCGATGGTCAGACGCCCTCGCACCGGCACGATGCGGCCGAACTGGGCGCCGGACACGCCGCGCAGCACGACCTTGGGGGGAATCGTGCGGACGCGCGTCTCCGCATCGGAAGACGCCGGCGCCTCGCTGGGCACGGCGGTGCGGATGACCTCGTCGCGCTCGGGCTTGACCAGGATCTGCACGGTGTCGACGCTGAGCACGTCGCCGAGGCGGACTATGCCCTTCTCGCGCACCGGCCGCGCATTCAGATGGGTATGAGCGCGCGGGTCGAGCACGCTCAGGGTCAGGCCGCGTCCGTCGACTTCGAGGCGGGCGTGATGAGGGGCGATGCCGCCGCCGCTCAGCACGATCTGGTTGTCCCGGTCGGAGCCTATTCCACAAATGCCGGGTGCCAGCACGAAGTCGGAGTGCTCGCCGTTCGGAAAGCTCAAGCGCGCGCGAATTTCCATCAGCTGACCGACCCACTCCGTTGAATGACGCGGTGGCAATTTAGCATGAGCGCCCCCGGGGATTACCAGCGCGCAGCCAGGTCGAACAGGATGCGGTCGGTATGCCGCGGCAGGCCGTTGCGCTGCTCGCGGAACGCGGCCAGGCGCAGGTTCCAGCGTTCGTCCAGGCCGTAGCCTATCCACGGCATGAAGCCATGCGTGAAGCTGTGGAACCACCAATCATCCTCGTTGAACGCGGCCAGCACGGCGTCGCGCTGTATGCGCTGGTTGGAATAGCCGAACTCCCAGCCGCCGGGCCGCAGCCGCGAGCCGAGCACGAGGCTGAAGCGGGCGCCGTCGCGCTGGTCGTCGGCGCCGAGGTTGCGCACGAGGTCCAGGCGCGCCTCCAGCGGCCAGTCGCCGACCGCACTGCGCCCGACCAGCTGCAGATCGACCAGGCGGTAGTCGCTGAGCAGCAGGCCGCTGCCCGGTACTCGCCGATTGGTCCGGGTCAGGCCCTCGCGCGTGAGCTGGCCGAGGTCGGAGAAATCCAGATAGCTCAGCAGCACCGTGGCACTCGTCGGCGCGCCTTCGCGCCAGCGCCAGGCCAGCTGCACCGCGGCCAGGCGGGTATCGTCGTCATACAGATGCTGTGCGGCAAAGCCGCCGACGACGAGTTGCAGCCGGCTGTAGTCGCCGAGGGCCATGGACTGGTCCAGGCTGATTCCGGCCGGACGCAGATCCGCGTCCCAGGTCAGCGGCGACAGTTCCAGCGGCAACGGCGCCTTGCCGAGGAGCACGCGGGTCTGTTCGGCCGGCTGCCAGCGCAGCCAGAACTGGTCGAGATTGCCGCCGTCGCTGCGCTCGTTGTCATTGTTGATGCGGTTGTCGGCATTGCGGTCGCTGCCCTGGGCCAGCTCGATCGCCGCGCCGAACGTCAGTTCCGGCATGGCCGCGAATTCGGCGCCGACGCGGCCGCGGCTGCGCCAGCGGCTGACCGTGCGGTCGTTCGGCAGCCCCTCGACATGGTCGTAGCGCAGCAGCAGTTCGCCGAACCAGCTCCAGCGCGAGGCCGGCGCGGCATCGGCCTCGGCCGCGCCGTCGAGGATGCCGTCCTGGGCGCGGGCCGGCGCTGCGACAACGGCGGCGAATGCCAGCAGCCACCAGGCCGACACCGCGAACAGGGGACGACAGGCGCGCATGCTCAGGCCCTCAACTGAGCCAGCGCCGCCGCGAGCTCGGCCGCACTGGCCGGCCGCTCGGCAATGCTGCGCTTGAGGCAGCGCAGGATCAGCGTCTCGAGCTCGGGCCGGATTTCCGGCCACAGTGCCGACGGCCGCGCGGGCTCGGCTTGCATCTGCGCCATGTAGATCTCCATGGTGTTGGAACCGCTGAACGGCAGCGCGCCGCAGAACATCTCGGTCATCAGAACGCCGCAGGAATAGATATCCGCACGTTCGTCGACTTCCTCGCCGGCCAACTGCTCGGGCGCGCAGTAGTTCGGCGTGCCGAGGAAGGTGCCCGGCTGGGTGAATCCCGGCGTGGCGCGGCGCGCCGGCCGGGCAATGCCGAAGTCCATGAGCTTGGCGTTGCCGTTGGCTTCGAGGATCAGGTTTTCCGGCTTGATGTCCCGGTGCAGCACGCCGACCTCGTGGGCCGCGGCGAGGCCGGCGGCGAGCTGGCGCGCGATGCGCAGGCCGGCCGAATACGGCACGCGCCGCGCCTCGCTCAGCAGATAACGCAAGGTCATGCCGCGCACGTATTCCATCGAGATGTATGGCAGGCCGTTGACCTCGCCGAAGTCGAAGGTGCGCAGCACGTTGGGATGGGTGATGCGGCGCGCGAGCTTGATCTCGCTCTTGAGCCGGTCGAGCTGTTCGGCATCGAGCAGCGCGCCGGGCTTGAGCATCTTGAGCGCGACGACGTCGTCGAGTTCCAGGTCATGCGCCTTGTAGACCACGCCCATGCCGCCGGCGCCGAGCACCGAAAGCACGCGGTAGCGCCCGCCGAGGGTCGCGCCGGGCGCAAGCTCGCCGCCGTCGCGTCCACGCCCGGCCGTGACCGGCGCGGCCGGTGCCGGGCGCGGCGTCGTCGCGACGCCGCGCGGCACGGTTGCATTGTCGATGTCCGCCGGCGCGGCTGCGGCCGGCAGCCGCTGCAGCAGTTCGGGCACGGCGGCGTAGTACTGCTTGCTGCTGAAACCGCCGGTCGCGACGGCGACCGCATCGGCGCCGAATTCGCTGCGCAGGCTCTCGCCGCTGGTGCGTCCCGCCAGCGCCTGGCCCGGCGCTGCGTCGCAGAGCAGACGGTCGATCTGCACCTGCACCGCGCCGACCAGGCGCGTGCCCTCGCTGCCTTCGGCCAGGACGACCGGACCGTCGGCCAGCGCAGCGGCCGGCGGCGATGCGCTGGCGAGCTCGTCGCGCAGCAGCTGCAGCGCCTGCAGCAGACGCTGCGGCCCGCTGAAGGCCAGGGTCCAGCGCGCGCCGGGGCCGCGCAGGCACAGTGCGCCGGCCGCCGTCGCGGCAGCGCCCAGGCGTGCGTCGATCGCGCTGCTGGCGTCGACGATCTGTTCCGGCGCGGTCTGCGCCGGCAGGGTCAGCAACTGGCGGTATTCCAGCCCCAGCAGCACCGCGTCCTGGCGCCGCGGCGGCACGGTGGCCGGCGGCGGCGGCGTATGCACAGGCAGGCCCGAACCTTCCTGGCCCGGTTCGGGCAGGAAACGGGCGAGATTGCCGACATAGCCTTCCATGTCGCTTTTCTCGCGCAGGTCCGACAGCAGCGAGTCGAACGCACGCGACAGTCGCGCGAGCTCGTCGCTGCCCTGCGTGCCCAGACGCGTCTGGAAGTTGCCGGCGGCGGCCTGCTCGGCCGCGCTGGCCATGGCCGAAACCGGGCGCAGGATGCCCTTGGAGATCAGGTACGACAGCGGCAGGGCCAGCAGCAGGGTGATCAGGCCGCCGAGCAACACGCTGTTGAGAATCGCGCGATAGCTCGCGACGACCTGTTCAGACGACGCCAGCACCATGACCTGACCGAGGTCTGCCGCGTCGGCGGCCGCGGTCGGCGCAAGCCGCGCGACCCAGTCCTGGCCGCCGAGGTCCAGATGATGTCCGCCGGTAGCCGCGGTCGGTGCCGGCAGACCGCCGGTAGCGGCCAGCGCCTCGCGCAGCTGGCCGGCCTGGGGCGCTTCCAGTGAGCTGGCCACGAGCGCGGGCTTGCCGCCGACCGGCATCCAGAACGCGATTTCCGCACCGCTGACCTGGGCCACCTTGCGCGCGAGCGCGTCGTCGACCGATTGCGCGAGCAGCAGATAGCCGACGACGTTCTGGTCCTGCGCGAGCGGCACGATCGCGGCCTGGTACAGTTGGTTGGCCA
This sequence comes from Lysobacteraceae bacterium SCN 69-320, assembly GCA_001725155.1. Taxonomy (GTDB): domain Bacteria; phylum Pseudomonadota; class Gammaproteobacteria; order Xanthomonadales; family Rhodanobacteraceae; genus Tahibacter. The sequence continues at coordinate 541,702 of MEFP01000012.1, forward strand.
GACGCCAGTAGCCGCTGAGTGGCCGCGCCTCGGCCAGGGCCGGCGCGACCAGCGGGTCGGCGGCCAGGGATTCGGTGAAGGCCTCGGTCTGGTCGGTGCGCGCAAGCACCTCGCCCTTGCCGTCGAGCAGGATGCCGAGGCTGAAGCCGATGTCCTTCTGCCGGTCGCCGAGCAGGTCGCGCATGGACATGGTGTCGGGTGCCGCGTCGCCGCCCAGCCCGGGCAGATTGCTCGCGCTGTTCGCGTCGGCGATGTACTTGACGAAGCTCGCGTCGGAAGCGACGAGGCGCAGGCTCAGTTCCAGCTGCTCCAGGCGGTGCTGCTCGAACTCGCGCTGCGCCGCCTCGCTCGTGGTCAGGGTTCTGCCGATCGCGCGGTCGGCGATGCGCTCGCCCTGCACGTAGGTCACGACGATGGCCGCGCTGACCGCGAGCAGGATCAGGACCGCCGTGGCAAGAAAGAAACGGATCGCCAGCGGCAGCGCGAATCCGGCCTGGCGTCGCGAAGCCTCAATAGCCGCCATCGCTGCTCCTGCCGTAAGGCTTGCCGAACTTGTTCATGTGCGGCGGAATCTTGCGCTGCGCCAGTTCCAGCGTGATCGCCAGCGGCTCGGCCCTGCCGGCGACCAGGGACTGATGCCAGGGTGTCGCACGATCCAGCCAGACCACGAGGTCGCCCGTGCCGGCCGGCAGATCCTTGAGCCGGAAGCGCCCCTGCGCGTCGGGCCGTACGAAGTACGGCGTGTCGAGCACGAGGATGTGACCGACCATCGAGTGATGCACGTTGCAATAGACCCGCACGTAGCCCGCATGGTCGAAGCGCTGCGCCTTGCCCTCGCCCTGGCCGTAAAGACCGATGTCGAAGCCGTTGTCTTTCGAGGTCGAGAACGCGTTGTGCAGGATCGGATCCTGATTCGGGAAGCGCACTTCACTGCCGACGGTGATCGGCAATATCCGCGGCGAAAACTGCTTGCGCAGCGTGACCATCTCCAGCGGCTGCCCGGCCGGCACCACCGTGGTCGGCGCGGCCGGCCGGAAATACACGACGGCTTCGGCGGCTTCTTCGGGGCGCAGCGCCTTGCCGTCCAGGGTCAAGGTGATCTGACCTTCTATCGTCGCGGCCGATATGGCGCAGGGCGCCAGCGCGACGGTTGCCCACAGCAGCGCTCTCCGATGCACGTGCCCTACCCCATTGTCCATGTCGCCGCCGGCGAGGCGGCCCGCTTGAAAGGCGCTCCCCGGGCGCCAACCTGATCGCATGCGGCACTGCGTCACGCCGACTGCGCGGTCTCGGGCATCATAGTGCAAAGCTCCCGGGCCACAAGCCCGCCAACACCAACGCGGAACCCAGCAATGCCGTCGATCGACATACGCCACAAGCACGCCAAACCCGTCAAGGAAGCCAAGATCGCCGTCACCGAGGTGGCCGAGGAAATTTCCAGGAAGTTCGACCTGACCTGGGGCTGGAAAGGCAATACCCTGCATTTCGAGCGCTCGGGCGTGAACGGCAAGATCGCGTTGGAGAAGGACCAGGTCCACGTCACCGCCGAACTCGGCTTCCTGCTGTCCATGCTCAAGCCTGCGGTCGAGAAGGAAATCGAGAAGCGCCTCGTGCAGCACTTCGGCACGGTCTGACCGGCTGCGCGAGATACGACCAACGGCCAGCCCCGACCGCCGCGGTGGCTGACTACAATCCGGCCGACCGCCGCCACTCCGGATCATCATGCTCGTCATCCAGGCCGCCGGCCGCCCGCTCAAGCCGCGCCGCACTCCCCGCATAGGACTGGCCGTCGCCGGCGGCGGTCCGCTCGGCGGCATGTATGAACTCGGCGCGCTGCGCGCGATCGAGGAAGCCACACGCGGGCTCGCGCCGAACGAACTCGACGTCTATGTCGGCGTGAGTTCGGGCGCCTTCATCGTCGCCGGTCTGGCCAACCGGCTGAGCCCGGCGGAGATGTGCCGCATCTTCCTGACCAACGAATCGCAAGAGGCGCGCTTCCGGCCCGACGTGTTCGTGCAGCCGGCGCTGCTGGAATACCTGCGCCGCGTGTGGCGCGCGCCCGGCGTCATGTTCGACTGGCTCGTCGACGTCGCGCGCCATCCGCTGCAGCAGAGCGTCACCGACAACCTCATGCGTCTGGGCCGGCTGCTGCCGACCGGGCTGTTCGACAACGAGGCCGTCGAGCTGTTCCTGCGCGGCATCTTCACGCGCAACGGCCGCAGCAACGATTTCCGCACCCTCGCCCGCAAGCTCTACGTGATCGCCGTGGAACTCGACAGCGGCAGGATCGTGCGCTTCGGCGCGCCGGGCTTCGACGACGTACCGATCTCGCGCGCGATCCAGGCCAGTTCGGCGCTGCCCGGCCTGTACCCGCCCGTGCGCATCGGCGACGCGTTCTATGTCGACGGCGCGCTGCAGCGCACCCTGCACGCCTCGGTCGCGCTCGACGAGGGCGCCGACCTCGTCATCGGCATCAATCCGCTGGTGCCGTTCGATGCGAACCGCGCCGACGCCGCCGGCGGCGGCATCGGCAGCCTGACCGAGCTCGGCCTGCCGGCCGTGCTGTCGCAAACCTTCCGTACCCTGCTGCAATCACGCATGCAGGCCAGCCTGTCCAAGTACCGGCGTCATTACGAGAATGCCGACGTCGTGCTGTTCGAGCCGAACCCCGACGACGTGCAGATGTTCTTCACCAACGTCTTCAGCTACGACAACCGGCTGCAGGTTGCCGAGCACGCCTATCGCTCGACACGGGCCGATCTGCGTGCGCGGCGCGCCGAACTCGCGCCGGTGTTCGCCCGTCACGGCCTCGCGCTCGACGACGCGGTGCTCGACGACGATACGCGCAGCCTGCGCGATGCGCTCGGCACTGCGCCGCCGCCGCGCAGTACGGCGACGGCGCGACTGCGAACGGCGCTGGACGAGCTCGAGAGCGCGGTCGCCGCACCGCGACGACGCACGGGCAGCCGCAAGAATGCAGCGAAATAGACAAAGCCATTTATCGACGAGAACCGGCGCACGATCGGCGCCGGCGCGCCGCTGGCGGCGCGTTTGCATAGTGTGAATATTCTAGCCCCGGCCCCGAGACTGCCGCGCAATCTTGGACGTATTGGCGTACCGGGAATCTTCCACGAGGAGCGTCGCATGAGCAAACCCAAACTGAAAGCCAAGGCCAAGGGCAAGTCGGCGCCGAAGACGGCGGACAACCTCGGCAAGTCCATCATGGAATCGGCCCAGCAGATCTGGCTGGCCGGCCTCGGCGCTTTCGCCAAGGCGCAGGAAGAAGGCACCAAGCTGTTCGATACCCTGGTACGCGAAGGCGTCAGCCTGGAGCAGAAGACGCGCAAGCTCGCGCTCGGCAAGGCCGACGAAGTCCGCGGCGCCGTCGAGACCGGCGTCAGCCAGGTCAAGGAACGCACGCAGGAAACCTGGGACAAGCTCGAGAAGGTGTTCGAGGAACGCGTCTCCCGCGCCCTCGGCAAGCTCGGCGTACCGGGCCGCAAGGAACTCAACGAAATCGCCGAGCGCGTCGAAGCGCTGTCGCGCGAGATCCGCAAGCTGAACCCCAAGCCCGCCCGCGCCGCCGCCAAGCCGGCCGTCGCGACCAAGGCCAAGCGTCAGACCAAGGCCAAGCCGGCGGCCACCGCGGCGGAATGATCCGCTGACCGATTCATCGCACTACCGGCCGCCGCCCGGCGGCCGTTTTTTCAGCCCATCAATCGCCAACGACTCCGGGATCCCTCCCCCTGGTTTCTGGTTGATGGGCTTTTTTGTGCGCGACAGTCCGGCCCGCCGGCCGGGACAGATTGGCCCGTTCAGTCGCCGAACCAGGCCATCCGATCCGGCTGGCCGTGGTACGCCGCGACCACAGCCGTCGAGTCCGGCAAGCTGCCGCGACAGATCCTGGCGCGAATCCCCGCGCCGCGACGATGCCGTCGCCTGCCCGGACGTTCGCGTTGACGGCGTCGTGGCCGGCAAGAGCCCGGAAAAAAAAACCGCCTCTGCACGGGCAGAAGCGGCTTTCGGAGAGGCCGGCGTTACGGCGGTCGCGAACGACCGGACTTACGACGTCATGCGTTCCCAGAACTGCTTGACGCCGTCGAACCAGGAGCTCGCGCGCGGCGTATGCGCGCCGGGTTCGGCGCCTTCGATCGTGCTTTCGAGCTCTTCGAGCAGTTCACGCTGGCGCCGCGTCAGCTTGACCGGCGTCTCCACGACGACGCGGCAATGCAGATCGCCGAGACGCCCCGAGCGCACGTTGCGCACGCCCTTGCCGCGCAGGCGGAACAGCTTGCCGGTCTGGGTTTCTGCCGGCAGGCTGATCACGGCATCGCCGTCCAGCGTCGGCACGCGCAGCTCGGCGCCGAGCGCGGCCTGGGCGAAGCGGATCGGCACTTCGCAGTAGAGGTCGTCGCCTTCGCGCTGGAAGATCCCGTGCTCGCGCACGCGCACTTCGACGTAGAGGTCGCCGGGCTCGGTGCCGGCCGGGCCGGCTTCGCCCTGACCGCTCAGGCGGATGCGGTCGCCGGAATCCACGCCGGCCGGGATCTTGACCTGCAGCGTGCGCTCGTCCTCGACGCGGCCTTCGCCGCGGCAGTCCTTGCACGGATTGGCGATGCTCTGGCCGGTGCCGGCGCAATGCGGACAGACCTGCTGCACCGAGAAAATGCCCTGCTGCATGCGCACGCGGCCGTGGCCGCGGCAGGTCGTGCAGGTGGACGTCTTGCCGTCCTTGCTGCCAGAACCGTCGCAGGTCTTGCAGGCGACGAGGGTCGGCACTTCGATCGTGCGCTCGATGCCGAACACGGCTTCCTCGAGATCCAGTTCGAGGACGTAGCGCAGATCGGAACCGCGACGCGGCCGGCCGCCGCCGCGGCCACCGCCGAAGATGTCGCCGAAAATATCGCCGAAGATGTCGCCCATGTCGGCACCGTGGAAGCCGCCGCGGCCGCCGCCCATGCCGCCCTGCTCGAACGCCGCATGGCCGTACTGGTCATAGGCCGCGCGCTTCTGCCGGTCGCAGAGCACTTCGTAGGCCTGCTTGGCCTCCTTGAATTTCTCCTGCGCATCGGCGTCCGGATTGCGATCCGGGTGGTACTTCATCGCCAGACGGCGAAAGGCTTTCTTGAGATCGTCCTCGTCCGCCGTCTTTTCGACGCCGAGGATTTCGTAGTAGTCGCGCTTGGCCATGATGATCGTCGCCGGCGTGCCGGCTTTCCCCTTGAATCGCTACTGCCACGCCGATAAACAAAACGGACAGCCATGCGGACTGTCCGTTTTGCGTTTCAGCGGCCTTGCGGCTTACTTCTTGTCGTTGACTTCGGTGAATTCGGCGTCGACGACGTCGTCCTGAGCCGCTGCGCCGGCACCGGCCTGGGCCTGCGGGCCGCCGGCGTCGCCGCCCTGGGCCGCGGCGAACAGCGGCTGGGCCACCTGTTCCAAGGTGGTCGTGCGCGAGTCGATCGACGCCTTGTCGTCGCCCTTCATGACCTTTTCCAGATCGCTGAGCGCTTCCTCGATGCGGCCGATCTGGTCGGCGACCTTGCCGCCGTGGTTCTTGATCGCGTCGCGGACGGCGTGCACAAGCTGGTCGGCCTTGTTGCGCGAAGCGACGAGCTCATGGAATTTCTTGTCTTCTTCCTTGTTCACTTCCGCGTCGCGGACCATGCGCTGGATCTCGTCGTCCGACAGGCCCGAGCTGCCCTTGATCTCGATGCGCTGTTCCTTGCCGGTCTTCTTGTCCTTGGCCTGCACGTGCAGGATGCCATTCGCGTCGATGTCGAAGCCGACCTCGATCTGCGGCATGCCGCGCGGTGCCGGCTCGATGCCGGACAGGTCGAACTTGCCGAGCGACTTGTTCGCACTGGCGCGTTCGCGCTCGCCCTGCAGCACGTGCACGGTCACGGCGGTCTGGTTGTCGTCGGCCGTGGAGAAGATCTGCGAAGCCTTGGTCGGAATCGTCGTGTTCTTCTCGATCAGCTTGGTGAACACGCCGCCGGCCGTCTCGATGCCGAGCGACAGCGGGGTCACGTCGAGCAGCAGCACGTCCTTGACCGTGCCGCCGAGCACGCCGCCCTGGATCGCCGCGCCGACGGCGACGGCTTCGTCCGGGTTGACGTCCTTGCGCGGCTCCTTGCCGAAGAAGTCCTTGACCGCTTCCTGCACCTTGGGCATGCGCGTCATGCCGCCGACGAGGATGACCTCGGTGATGTCGGACACGCGCAGGCCGGCGTCGTTGAGCGCAATGCGGCAGGGTTCGATCGTCTTCTTGACCAGATCGTCGACCAGCGCTTCGAGCTTGGCGCGCGTCAGCTTGATGTTCAGGTGCTTTGGACCCGAGGCGTCGGCCGTCACGTACGGCAGGTTGACCTCGGTCTGGTGCGAGGACGACAGCTCGATCTTGGCGCGCTCGGCGGCATCCTTCAGGCGCTGCAGCGCGAGCGGATCGTTGCGCAGGTCGATGCCCTGGTCCTTCTTGAATTCCTCGACGAGATAGTCGATGACGCGCTTGTCGAAGTCCTCGCCGCCGAGGAAGGTGTCGCCGTTGGTCGCGAGCACTTCGAACTGCTTCTCGCCGTCGATCTCGGCGATCTCGATGATCGACACGTCGAACGTGCCGCCGCCGAGGTCATAGACCGCGATCTTCTTGTCCTTGCCGCCGGACTTGTCCAGGCCGTAGGCCAGCGCGGCCGCGGTCGGCTCGTTGATGATGCGCTTGACTTCCAGACCCGCGATGCGGCCGGCGTCCTTGGTCGCCTGGCGCTGCGAGTCGTTGAAATAGGCGGGCACCGTGATGACGGCTTCGGTCACCGGCTCGCCGAGGAAGTCTTCGGCGGTCTTCTTCATCTTCATGAGGACCTTGGCCGAGATTTCCGGCGGCGCCATCTTCTTGCCGTCGCTGGTCGCGACCCAGGCGTCGCCGTTCTCGTGCGCGACGATGGAATACGGCACGAGATCGAGGTCCTTCTTGACTTCGGCATCGGTGAACTTGCGGCCGATCAGGCGCTTCACCGCATAGAACGTGTTCTTGGGATTGGTGACGCCCTGGCGCTTGGCCGGCGCGCCGACCAGGGTCTCGCCGTCCTTCGTCAGAGCGACGATCGACGGCGTCGTGCGGTCGCCCTCGGAGTTCTCGATGACGCGCGCGCTGTTGCCTTCAATGATCGCCACGCACGAATTCGTCGTGCCCAGGTCGATACCGATGATCTTGCCCATTGCTTAGCTCCTCGAAGTGGTTCGGCGATCCTGCCGGATCGCTGCTGCCGCGGTATCTGTAGCCGCGCAGCGGTTATTCAAGATGGCCTCCGGGCAAACTGCCCGACCGCCCGGAATTCCGCTCAGTTGGCGACGACGACCATGGCCGGCCGCAGCAGCCGGTCGTTGAGCACATAACCCGTCTGCAAGGTGTTCACGACGGTACCCGAGGCGTGCGCCGGGCTGTCGACCATGCTGACGGCCTGATGCAGCGCCGGATCGAAGGCCGCATTGGTCGGCCTGACCGCCTTGAGTCCGTTGGCCTCGGCGACCTTGAGCAGCGCCTTCAGGGTCAGATCCAGCCCCTGGCGCATCGAGGCGACGTCGGTGGTTTCCACGGCCAGTCCGCTTTCGAGGCCGTCGCAGACCGGCAGCAGATCCGACAGCAGGCGTTCGTTGGCGAACTTGCGTGCCTGTTCCAGATCGCGCTGCAGGCGGCGGCGCTGGTTTTCCAGTTCGGCGCGCTCGCGCAGCAGCACGTCGCGCATCTCGGCCACGGCGGTCTCGGCCTGGGCCAGCTGTTTGCTCAGGGCGTCCATGTCGGCGTTGAGGGCCGCTTCGGCGGCAGACATGCCTTCGGCTCCCTGTGCCCCTTCGGGCGCGGTCGATTCGGTGTTTTGCATTCCAACTCCAGCGAGTAGCTTCCCGTCCCCACGGGCGCGGGATGTCCTAGGAACCGGTCACCCGCGAAAAGCGCGGCATGATACGGGTTGACAAGCCCGCTTGCTATTGGGGCGCCTGATTCCGGTTCAAGGCGCCGGACAGGATCTGCGCGGTGGCCTGGACCAGCGGGATGACCCGCTCGTAGGCCATGCGGGTCGGGCCGATCACGCCGAGCACGCCGAGCACACGCCCTTCCACGCCGTAGGGCGCCGTGATCAGGCTGTACTTGTCCAGCGCCGCAAAGCCGGACTCCTCGCCGATGAACAGGCGCACGCCCTCGGCGCGGGCGCAGCGTTCGAGCACGGCGAGCAGGTCGCGCTTGCGCTGGAACGCCTCGAACAGCTCGCGCAGGCGGTCCATGTCCGACAGGTCGTGCACGCCCACGCCCATGAGATTGGTCTGGCCGGCGACGAACATGTCCGGCTGCGGCGCCGTCTGGAATGCGGCCTGGGCCAGCTCCACGGTCGAGGCCATGAGCCGGTTCATCTGGTTGCTGGTTTCCTGCATGTCGCGCAGCAGGCGCAGGCGGATCTCGTCCAGGCGCTGGCCCGAGAACTGGGCGTTGAGGAAATTGGCGACCTGTTCGAGCTCGCCGGCCGTATAGGCCCGTTCCAGCTCGATGACGCGGTTCTGCACCTGACCGTCGACGAAAACCAGGATGACCAGGGTGCGGCGCTGGTCCAGCGGCACGAAGTCGATGTGCCGGAACGGCACCTCCTGGTGCTGCGGCACGGTCACCACGCCGACGAAATGGGTGACCTGGGACAGCAGGGACGAGGCGCTGTTGAGCAGGTCCGGTGTCGTCGCCGTGGCCGGCAGTTCCCGGCGCAGCTCCTCGACCTGCGGCTCGCCGAGCGGCCGCACCTCCAGCAGGGAATCCACGAACACGCGGTAGCCCTGTACGGTCGGCACGCGCCCGGCGGAGGTATGCGGCGCGGCGACCAGGCCCAGTTCCTCCAGGTCCGACATCACGTTGCGTATCGTCGCCGGGCTGACGTCCAGGCCCGAAGTCCGCGCCAGCGCACGCGAGCCGACCGGCTGCCCGTCGGCCACGTATTGCGAGACCAGGGCGCGCAGCAGCTGGCGCGCGCGCGCATCGAGCGGGAGGCGGGGGACATGTCGCGACATGCGGCCAGCATAGCAGGCCGCGGCCGGCGTCTTGGGCCCTGAGACAGCTTCGCGCTAGAGTGCGCGCCCTCGCCATGCCGCCAGGAAACGCGATGCTGCGCTCGTTGTACGTCAAGGACTTTGCCATCGTCGGCGAGGCCGACATCGCTTTCCGGACCGGTCTGAGCGTGGTTACCGGCGAAACCGGTGCCGGCAAGTCCCTGCTCGTGGACGCCCTGCTGCTGCTCAGCGGCGGCCGCGCCGACGCCGGGGTGATCCGCAGCGGCTGCGAACGCGCCGAGCTGACCGCCGAATTCGACCTGACCGCCGCGCCGGCTGCGCGCGACTGGCTCGCGGCCGAGGAGCTCGACGACGACGGCGCCTGCCAGCTGCGTCGCGTGATCCGCGCCGAAGGCAGCTCGCGCGCCTGGATCAACGGCCGGCCGGTCACCCTGGCGCAGCTGTCGGCGCTGGCCGAACGGCTGATCGAGATCCACGGCCAGCACGAACACCAGGCCCTGCTCGACCGCGGCCATCAGCTGCAATTGCTGGACGCATTCGGCAACCATGCCGCCGAACTCGCCGCCGTGCGCGAGCCGGCGCGGCGCTGGCGCGAGCTGGGCCAGCGCATGGCCGATCTCGGCGCCGGCGACGACAACGGCGAGCGCCTGGCCCTGCTCGCGCGCCAGCTGGAGGAGCTGGACCGCCACGCGCTCGGCGAAGCGCAGCTGGCCGAACTGAACGAACTGCACAAGCGCCTGGCCAACGCCGGCCAGCTCGTCAGCGGCAGTGCCGGCGTCGCCGACCTCGTCGACGGCGACAGCGAGTTCGCGCTGCGCCGCTCGCTGGCCCGGGCGCGCCAGGAACTGATCCGCCTGGCCGAGCTCGACCCGGCGCTCGCGGCGACCGCGGAAATGGTCGAAAGCCTGGAAATCCAGCTCGGCGAAGTCGCCGACGCACTGTCGCGTTACCAGGACGGCCTGGAGCTGGACCCCGAGCGCCTGGCCGAAGCCGAGGCGCAGCTGTCCAAGCTGCACGAGCTGTCGCGCCGCCACCGCCTGCCGATGCACGAGCTGCGCGGTCGCGCCGAGGAACTGCGCAGCGAAGTCGAGGCTCTGCGCGACGCCGGCTCGCTGCGGGCCACGCTCGAACGCGAACGCGCGACCGTCGCCCAGCAGTACCGCGAGGCCGCGCGCCGGCTGAGCGAACGCCGTGCCGCGACCGCACAGCGCCTGGCCGGCGAAATCAGTGCGCTGATGGGCGAGCTCGGCATGGCCGGCGGCCGCTTCGAGGTCGCACTGGAACCGGCGACGAAGTCGGACCCCGACGCACTCGGCGCCGAACGCTGCGAATTCCTCGTCAGCGCCAATCCGGGCCAGCCGGCTCGCGCACTGCGCAAGGTCGCCTCCGGCGGCGAGCTGTCGCGCATCAGCCTGGCGATCGAAGTCGCCGCGCTCGGCCTCGACGACGTCGCGACCATGGTCTTCGACGAAGTCGATTCGGGCATAGGCGGCGCCGTCGCCGAAGTCGTGGGCCAGAAACTGCGCCGCCTCGGCAGCGCACGCCAGGCGCTCTGCGTGACGCATCTGGCCCAGGTCGCCGCACAGGGACATCAGCATTTCCGCGTCAGCAAGAACAGCGTCGACGGCCAGACCTTAACGCGCATCGAAGCGCTCGACGACAAGGCCCGCCGCGACGAGATCGCGCGCATGCTCGGCGGCATCGAAATCACCCGCGAAACCCTGGCCCATGCGCGGCAGATGCTGGAGCGCGCGCAGGCGGGCTGACGGCGCGCCGCCGTCCGCGCTGGCCGTAGCTCCCCTCGCCTGCTACCATCCGCGCGCTTTCAGGTGGCGCGACGACGTTTGGACGTCCGAACGCTTAAACGGGAAGCCGGTGGAAATCCCGGCACTGCCCCCGCAACGGTGAACGAGTCAAACGCGGCATTACGCCACTGGATCAATCCGGGAAGGCGCCGCGCCGGAGCAAGCCTCCACTCGTGAGTCCGGAGACCGGCCTGCAGCGGTCAGGCTCGCGCAGCGAGCCGGGCCTGGTGGTGTCGCGGAGGGCGACGCCGCGGCGAACGTGCCCCCGGCCCCGTCTCCGCTGCCGTCATCCTTCCGCGAACCGGACTTTTCGCCGTTTCGACCGCGCGGGTGAGCGCGGAGGAAGACTCATGCATCGCAAAACGCTTTGCGCGGCCATTGCCGCGCTCCTGACCCTGCCCGCCGCGCCGCTGCTGGCCGAACCCGCGCCGCATACGCCAGAGCTCGACGACATCATCGTCACGGCCACGCGCACCGCCGTGACCGTCGACGACAGCCTCGCGCCGGTCAACGTGATCACGCGCGCGGACATCGAGCGCCTGCAGGCGCGTTCCCTGCTCGACCTGCTGCGCGGCCTGCCCGGCGTGTCGCTGTCGAGCAACGGCGGTCCCGGCAAGCAGACGTCGGTCTTCCTGCGCGGCACCGAATCGGATCATCTGCTCGTGCTGATCGACGGCGTGCGCATCGGCTCGGCCACGGCCGGCAGCGCCGCGTTCCAGGATCTGCCGGTCGAGCAGATCGAACGCATCGAGATCGTGCGCGGCCCGCGTTCGAGCCTGTACGGCTCCGAAGCGATCGGCGGCGTGATCCAGATCTTCACGCGCCGCGGCCACGGCCAGGGCCTGCTGCCGCAGTTCAGCGCGACCCTGGGCAGCCACGACACGCGCGAGGCGACCGCGGGCCTGAGCCTCAACGGCGAACAGGGCTGGCTGTCGGCCAACCTCGCCCACAGCGACACCGACGGATTCAATTCCTGCCGGCCGAACCTCAGCGCCGGCTGCTTCACCAACGAGCCCGACGCCGATCCTTATCGCAACTCCTCGCTGACCCTGAGCGGCGGCTGGCGCTTCGACGAGGCCGGCGATCTGCAGGCCAATGCGCTGCGTGCCGAAGGCCGCAACACCTACGACGGCAGCTTCGTCGACGAATCGATCTACCGCCAGCAGGTCGTCGGCGGCAAGCTGCGCCTGCAGGCGCACGAGCGTCTCGTCGTCAGCCTCGGCGCCGGTCGCAGCGAAGACTACTCGGACAACTATAAGAGCGGCCTCTTCCAGAGCAAGTTCGACACGCGCCGCGACAGCTACACCCTGCAGGGCGACATCGGCCTCGGCACCGCGCAGCTGCTCAGCGTCGGCGTGGACTACCTCGACGACCGCGTCGACAGCACGACGCCGTACGACGAGCGCTCGCGCGACGTGACCGGCGTGTTCGCGCAGTACCAGGGCAAGTTCGGCGCCCACGACGTGCAGGCCAGCCTGCGCAACGACGACAACGAGCAGTTCGGCACGCACGGCACCGGCAGTCTGGCCTGGGGCTATGCGCTCAACAACGATCTGCGTCTGGTCGCGAGCTACGGCACCGCGTTCAAGGCGCCGACCTTCAACGAGCTGTACTTCCCGGGCTTCGGCAATGCCGCGCTCAAGCCCGAGGAGTCGCGCAGCGTCGAAGTCGGCCTGCGCGGGCGCGCCGGCGAAGGCCGCTGGGAACTGCATGCGTTCCAGACCCGGGTCGACGATCTGATCGCCTACGACGCGGCGACGTTCGCGCCCGGCAACATCGACGAAGCGCGGATCCGCGGCATCGAGGCCAGCTGGGCGACGACCCTGGCCGGCTGGAACGTCGACAGCAGCGTGACCCTGCTCGATCCGAAGAACGACGGCGCCTCGGCCAACCACGGCAACGAGCTGCCGCGCCGCGGACGCCAGTCGGCGCGCATCGATCTGGACCGCCGTTTCGGTGCATTCGGCCTCGGCGCGACCGTGAACGCCCAGGGCAGGCGCTACGACGATCTGGCCAACCGCACGCGGCTGGGCGGCTACAGCACGCTGGATCTGCGCGCCGACTACGCGCTGTCGCCGGACTGGCTGCTGCAGGCCCGCGTCGAAAACGTCGCCGATCACGACTACGAGACCGCCGCGTTCTACAATCAGCCCGGTCGCAGCTATTTCGTCACCCTGCGCTACCGTCCGGCCCGCTGAGCCGGGCGACGGCGGCGGCTCTGGCCGCCGCCGTCACAGCGCCCCCCCTTTTTGCCGCCAGGAGTTAGTCCATGAAGTTCCTGCCCACCGCCAAGCAATCGCTGATCCTGTTCGCCCTGATGGCACTGATGCTGGTGACGCGCTATCACCACCTCGGCAGCACCCTGCATCTGCCGGATGCGTCGATGGCGATCTTCTTCGTCGCGGGCTTCTATCTGGCGGGCACGGTCGCGCTGCCACTGCTGCTGCTCGAGGCGGGCCTCATCGACTACATCGCGATCAGCCTGGCCGGCGTCAGCGACTTCTGCGTGACCCCGGCCTACTCGATGCTCGTGGTCGCCTACGGCGTGCTCTGGTACGGCGGTGCGTTGTACGCGAAGAAACTGTACAAGCCGCAGCCGTCGACCCTGCTGACGGCCGGCCTCGTCGCGCTGGCCAGCTGCCTCGTCTCCTTCCTCGTCTCCAACGGCTCGTTCTACTGGATGGGCGGCCGCGTCGCCGACACCGGCCTGGCCGACTACGTGCAGAACTTCCTGCGCTACATGCCGAGCTTCGTCAGCGTCGCGATGGCCTACATCGCCGTGTTCGGCCTGGCCCATGCGATCGGCGTGATCGCGCTCGGCGAACGCCACGCCGGGGCCAGGCAGGCGTGAGCGACGCCGAAGACGCCGCGCTGGCGCAACGCCACCGCGAACGCATGCAGCGCAAGAAAGCCGTCGTCGACGCGGGCATTGCCCGCGCGACGATCGAACGCGGCGTCGTCGTGGTCACGACGGGCAACGGCAAGGGCAAGAGTTCCTCGGGCTTCGGCATGGTCGCGCGCGCGCTGGGCCACGGCCTGCGCGTGGGTGTCGTGCAGTTCATCAAGGGCAGCTTCGCCACCGGCGAGGAAGCGTTTTTCCGGCGCTTCCCCGACGAGGTCAGCTACCACGTCATGGGCGAAGGCTTCACCTGGGAAACCCAGGACCGCGAACGCGATCTGCGCGCCGCGGCCGCGGCCTGGGACAAGGCCGCCGCGATGCTGGCCGACGCCGACGTCGATCTCGTGCTGCTGGACGAGCTCAACATCGCGCTGAAATACCAGTACGTCGATCTCGCCGCCGTGCTCGCCGCGCTCGCGGCGCGTCCGCCGCTGCAGCACGTCGTCATCACCGGCCGCGCCGCGCCGCCGGCGCTGATCGAGGCCGCCGACACGGTCACCGAGATGAACGTCGTCAAGCACGCCTACGAAGCCGGCATCAAGGCGCAGAAAGGCATCGAGCTGTAAGCCCGGTCGCCGGAGATCGGCATGCCCGCACTGCTGCTCGGACTGTTGCTGGACCATCTGCTCGGCGAACCGCGGCGCTGGCACCCGCTGGTCGGCTTCGGCCGCCTGGCCAGAACCATCGAAACACGCCTGCATCGCCAGAGCCGCCTCGCCGGCGCGACTGCGTTGATACTCGCAGCCGCGCCGTTCGTGCTGCTCGCGGACTGGCTGCAGTCGCTGCCGTTCTACGGTCCGTTCTTCGCCGCGTTCGCGCTGTATCTGGCCCTGGGCCTGCGCAGTCTGCGCGAGCACGCCGGACCGATCGCCGCTGCGCTGGATCACGGCCAACTCGATACGGCGCGCGCCGCAGTCGGCCGCATCGTCAGCCGCGACACGGCCGCGCTCGATGCGACGCAGGTCGCCACGGCGGCGACCGAGTCGGTGCTGGAGAACGGCAACGACGCCGTGTTCGGCGCCCTGTTCTGGTTCGCCGTTGCCGGCGCGCCCGGCGTCGTCGCCTACCGTCTCGTCAACACGCTGGATGCGATGTGGGGCTATCGCAACGAACGCTACGAACACTTCGGCTGGGCTGCGGCGCGGCTCGACGATCTGCTGAACCTCGTGCCGGCGCGACTGACTGCCCTGTCCTATGCGCTGGTCGGCCGCTTCACCACGGCGATGGCGTGCTGGCGACGGCAGGCGCCGCAGTGGGACAGTCCGAACGCCGGGCCGGTCATGGCCGCCGGCGCCGGCGCGCTCGGCGTCCGGCTCGGCGGTGCCGCCCCCTACGACGGCATCTGGCACGAACGGCCCGTGCTGGGCTCGGGCGACGCGCCCGACGCCGGGGCGATCCGCCGCGCGATCCGGCTGGTCCATTGCGCGGTCGCACTGTGGCTTGCGGCCCTGTTGCTGATTGACCTCGCCCGCCTGCGCCTGATCGAGGGATTCTGAATGCCGCCGCATGTTCCTCGATCGAATCCGCCGTCGTCGGTGCCCTGCGTCGCAGCGGAGCTGTCCGGTGCTTGAGCACGGCGGTCGCCTGCAGCGCGCCGCGGCGCAGTACGGCATACCGGTTGCGCGGTGGCTGGATCTGTCGACCGGCATCAACCCGCGGGGATGGCCGCTGCCGCCGATACCGCGCGAGGTCTGGACGCGGCTGCCCGAGGACGAGGACGGACTCGAAGCGGCCGCCTGCGACTACTACGGCTGCCGTGCGCTGCTGCCGACGGCGGGAACGCAGGCCGCGATACAGACGCTGCCAGGCTTGCGCGGCCCCTCGCGCGTCGCCGTGCCCGCCCCGGCGTATGCCGAGCACGCGCACGCGTGGCGGCGCGCCGGCCACGACGTCGTCGCGACGGAGGCGGCGTCGCTGATCTCCGGCGAGGTCGATGCGGACGTCGCCGTGATCGTCAATCCGAACAATCCGACCGGCGCACGCTTCGGCCTCGACGCGCTGCTCGCGCTGCATGCGCGCCTCGCTGCGCGCGGCGGCTGGCTCGTCGTCGACGAGGCCTTCATCGACATGACCCCCGAATGCAGTCTCGCCGCGCATACGGGCCGCGCAGGTCTCGTCGTGCTGCGCTCGCCCGGAAAGTTCTTCGGCCTGGCCGGCGCGCGCGCGGGTTTCGTCCTCGCCGCAGAGCCGCTGCTCGCGGGGCTGCGCGAACGGCTGGGCCCCTGGACCGTCGCCGCGCCGACGCGCTGGCTGTTGCAGCGCGCATTCGCCGATCGCGACTGGCAGACCGCCGCGCGCGCGTCGCTCGCCGCGGACGGCCTGCGCCTGCGCCGCCTGCTCGAACAGCATGGCCTGTCCGGGAGCTGCGGAACGGATCTGTTCCAATGGATACAAATTCCCAATGCATCGCGGTGGCACGACGCGCTCGCGCGCGAGGCCGTGCTGACGCGCCGCTTCGACGCACCAGCCAGCCTGCGTTTCGGTCTGCCGGGCGACGAGGCGGCGTGGCAGCGGCTCGAGGCGGCGCTTGCGCAGGTGACCGCGGGACACGCATCGACGGCGCACAGAACCCCATCCCCACCCAACCCTCCCCTTGAAGGGGAGGGCTTCCAGGCACCCTTCTCCTCCCTTGAAACGGAGGGCTTCCAGGCACCTCTCTCCTCCCTAGAACGGGAGGGCTCCCAGGCACCCTTCTCCTGGAGAGAGGAACCGGCCGACAAACCCTCCCCTTCAAGGGGAGGGCATGGGAGGGGATGGGTTTCCCCCGCAACGCCGACCGCAACGCCCACCGCAGCTCCCGCGGCAACTCCGACCGCCACCCCGACAGCAACGCCCGAACGCCGCGCCGGCGTGCTCATGGTCCAGGGCACGACCTCCGATGCCGGCAAGAGCACGCTCGTCGCCGGCCTGTGCCGCTGGCTGCATCGCTGCGGCGTCGCCGTCGCGCCGTTCAAGCCGCAGAACATGGCCCTGAACTCGGCCGTGACCGTCGATGGCGGCGAGATCGGCCGCGCCCAGGCCCTGCAGGCCCAGGCCGCGGGGCTGGAACCGCATACCGACTTCAATCCGATCCTGCTCAAGCCCGACAGCGATCTCGGCGCCCAGGTCATCGTGCATGGCCGCGCGATCGGCAAGCTGCAGGCGGCGCAATACCACGACTACAAGCGGATCGCGATGGACGCGGTGCTGGCCTCGCACGCGCGTCTCGTCGAACGCCATGCCGCCGTCGTCGTCGAAGGCGCCGGCAGTCCGGCGGAAATCAATCTGCGCGCCAATGACATCGCCAACATGGGCTATGCGGAAGCCGTCGACTGTCCGGTGATCCTGATCGCCGACATCGACCGCGGCGGCGTGTTCGCCCATCTCGTGGGCACGCTCGCGCTGCTCTCGCCGAGCGAGCAGGCGCGCGTGCGCGGGTTCGTCATCAACCGCTTCCGCGGCGACCTGGCCCTGCTGCAGCCGGGCCTGGACTGGCTCGAACGCGAGACCGGCAAACCCGTGCTCGGCGTGCTGCCCTACCTGCACGGCCTGGATCTCGACGCCGAAGACGCGCTGCCGCGCGAAACCGGCCGCGACGCCGCCTTGCGCGTGGTCGTGCCGGCGCTGCCGCGAATCAGCAACCACACGGATTTCGACGCATTGCGCCTGCATCCGTCCGTGGACTTGCGCTATGTCGGTCCGGGCCAGACGCCGCCCGCCGCCGATCTCATCGTACTGCCCGGCTCCAAGTCGGTGCGCGCCGACCTGGCCTGGCTGCGCGGCAACGGCTGGGAAGCGGCGCTGCAGACCCATCTGCGCTACGGCGGAAAACTGCTCGGCATCTGCGGCGGACTGCAGATGCTTGGCCACGCCATCCACGATCCGCACGGCATCGAAGGTACGGCCGGCAGCAGCGCCGGCTTCGGCCTGCTCGATCTGCAGACCACCCTGGAACCCGACAAGCAGCTGCGCCGCGTACACGGCGAGCTGCGCCTGGCCGGCACGGCGGCCGCAGTCGACGGCTACGAGATCCATTGCGGCGTCAGTGCCGGCGCGGCGCTCACGCGGCCGCTGCTGCGGCTAGCCGACGGCCGCGCCGACGGTGCGCTGTCGGCCGACGGACGCGTCGCCGCGACCTATGTGCATGGCCTGTTCGACACGGCCGCGGCCTGCGCGGCGCTGCTGCGCTGGGCCGGCCTGGCCGATGCGCAGGCCGTGGACCGTGCCGTCCTGCGCGAACGCGCGCTCGACCGTCTGGCCGACGCGATCGAACAGCATCTGGACCTCGCCGCACTGCGACGCCTGCTCGACCAGGCGTCTGGAGAAACACCATGCGCACCCTGATCCTCGGCGGCGCCCGCTCGGGCAAGAGCGCGCTGGCCGAACGCCTGGCCGCGACTCACGATGCCGTGCTGTACGTTGCCACCGCTGCCGCCGGCGACGACGAGATGGCCGCGCGCATCCTGCATCACCGCGCGCGGCGGCCGGCGCACTGGCGGCTGTGCGAGGCACCGCTGCAGCTGGCCGATACCCTGCGCCGTGAAGCGCATGCGGCGCGCTGCGTCCTCGTCGACTGCCTGACCCTGTGGCTCAGCAATCTGCTCTGCCGCGACGACGAGGCATTGTTCGCGACCGAGCGTGCGGCGCTGCTCGCCGCAGTCGGGGACATTCCCGGCGAGCTCATTCTGGTCAGCAACGAGGTCGGCCAGGGCGTGGTGCCGCTCGGCGCGCTGACGCGCCGCTTCGTCGACGAGGCCGGCCGCCTGCACCAGGATCTGGCCGCGCGCTGCGAGCGCGTGGTGTTCACGGTCGCCGGCCTGCCGCAGCTGCTCAAGGGCAGCCTGTGAGACACCGCCGCGGCCGGCCAGCGGCCTGCACCGTCGCCACTGAATTTTCCTTCGACTTTTCAAAAGGCCTTTCGCCATGGATCTCGCCTGGCTGGAACACCCCGCCCGCCGCCCCGACCCGGCCGCCCGCGCCGCCGCGCTCGCGCGCCAGGCCCTGCTGACCAAGCCGGCCGGCGCGCTCGGCGAACTGGAACGGCTGGCCGTCACGCTCGCCGCCCTGCAAGGCAGGACCTGCCCGACGCTGAGGCAGGTGCATATCGCCGTCTTCGCCGCCGACCACGGCGTCGCCGCCGCCGGCGTGTCGGCCTATCCGCAGGCCGTGACCGGCGAGATGGTGCGCAACTTCGCCGCCGGCGGTGCGGCGATCAGCGTGCTCGCCCGCGAACTGGCCGCGAGCCTGGAAGTCGTGCAGCTCGGCACGGTCAACGATCCCGGCCCGCTGCCCGGCGTGCGCCGCGACTGGATCGCGCCGGCGACGGCCAATTTCCTCGACGCGCCGGCCATGGACGACACGCAGCTCGCCCGGGCCTTCGCCGGGGGCCGGCACAGCGTTACGGCGGCCGCGCAGGCCGGCGCCGAACTGTTCGTCGGCGGCGAGATGGGCATCGGCAATACCACAGCGGCGACGGCGCTGGCCTGCGCCCTGCTCGGCGACGACCCGCAGGCGCTGACCGGCGCCGGCACCGGCCTCGACGCGGCCGGCATGCGCCGCAAGGCCGAGATCATCGCCCGGGCGCTGCAGCGGCACCGCGACCACCTGGCCGATCCGCGCCAGGCGCTGCGCCGCCTCGGCGGTTTCGAGATCGCCGCGCTGGCCGGCGCCTACATCGCCGCGGCCCAGCAGGGCGTGGCCGTGCTCGTCGACGGCTTCATCGCCTCGGTCGCCGCGCTCGCCGCCGTGCGCCTGAATCCGGCCTGCCGCGACTGGCTGCTGTTCGCCCACCGCTCGGCCGAGACCGGCCATGCGCGCGTGCTGGCCGCGCTGCAGGCGCAGCCGCTGCTCGACCTGGGCCTGCGCCTCGGCGAAGGCAGCGGCGCCGGCGTCGCCGTGCCGCTGCTGCGCCTGGCCTGCGCGCTGCACGCGGGCATGGCCACGTTCGCCGAGGCCGGCGTGTCGGACAAAGCCGGATGCTGATCCTCATGCGCCACGGCACCACCGGCCAGCCGAGCTACCGCGGCCGCCTCGACGATGCGCTCAGTGAAACAGGCTGGGCGCAGTCGCGTGCCGCCGTCGTCGAGGAACATTTCGACCGTGTCGTTTCGTCCACCATGCGGCGCTGCGCGGATTTCGCGCACGAACTCGGTGCCGCGCGCGGCCTGCCGCTGCGCCTGGACGCGCGCCTCGTCGAATACGACTTTGGCGCCTGGCAGGGCCGGCGCATCGACGACCTGCAACGCGAGGAACCCGACGCGCTCGCGCGCTACCGCGCCGATCCCGAGCACCACGCGCCGCCCGGCGCCGAGGACTTCGCCGCGTTCGGACGGCGCATCGCCGCAGCACTCGACGACGCCGATGCCGATCCGGCGCAACGCGTGCTCGTGCTGACCCACGGCGCCGTGATCCGCTGGGTGCAATGCCGTCTGGCCGGCCTGCCGTTCGGCGCGATGGCCGAGACCGGCATCGCGAACGCGTCGCTGCATGGGGTCGCCTGGCCCGCCGGCGCCCTGCGCGGCGACGAACGCCTCGGGGCCTGCGCCTAGTAAAGCGAAGGTTCGGCGAGCTCGCGGGTGCAGGACGGATCGGCCTGCGCGGCGATGGCCTTCAGGCGGTAGCTTACGGGCCGGCCCTCGATGCGGAAGTAACGGCCGCCGTCCTGGATCGTGAGCTGCACCTGCGTACTGCCGTCGGCGCATTGGCGCGTCGCGCCGAACGTCGTCGCAGCGCTCTTGCTCGCCGCCTGCAGCCGCGCATGCGCGGCCTGCAGCGCCGGGTCGGCCGCCGACCAGCGCTGCGCCTGCGGCCAGGCCGAGACCAGCCATTCCTCGACGAAGCCGCGCGGCGTCGCAGCGACCGGTGCGACGCGCTCGGCGCGCGCGCCATTCACGGCGTAGCGGCGCACGTATTCGCGATTGTGTACCTCCGGATCGAGGCTGGAACCATGGAAGCGCAGTTCCGCGTGCGCGGCGTCCACGCTCAGGCGGCCCAGATCGTCGCCGCCCCACCAGATGCCGTCATTCTCGGCCAGCAACACCTGCGGCGCCGCGGCGGTCGCGCCCGGCCGCGCGATCGCATAGTCGATGACGGACCAGGCCGAACTGCACCAGGGCCGCACGTGCGCGGTCGCGGCAAACCAGCCACCGCCCGCATCGCGCGGCGAGACCGCGTACTGGAACGAACCCCAGGCGCTGTCGATGCGATCGTAGGCGGCGCTGGTCCACTGCAGCACCGGCCGCCACTGCGCACTGCTGCGCTCGTACAGCAGCCACAGCGCGTCCTCGCCGCAGGGCACGTCGATGCGCGCGACGACGCTGAGCAGCGCGCCCTTCTGCAGCAGCCGCACGTCGAAGCGCGGCGACAGCGGCACCGCATCGGTCTGCGCATCGGGAATGCGCGCGGCCGGCGACGCTGCGCTGCCGCTGCGTGCGGCCAAGGTCTGCGCGAACGCCTCGGGCTGCGGCCCGGCCCCGGACAGGCACGCCGCCTCCGCATCGACGAGCCGGGCCAGCCCCTGCTTGAGCGCGACGATCGCATCGCGCACGGCCGGCGTCAGGTCCGGATCGGCCTCGCCGCCCAGCGCCTGCTTCAGGACCGCCTGCGGCGCGGCCAATGTCGCGGCGGCCGCAGTCGCGGGCTCGCAATCGGCGGCGGCCGGCCGCGGCACGACGGCAAGCACCAGCAGAAGCAAGGACAGCGGCACATGAGGATCGCGCATGGAAGAACCGCTCCGTCTTCGGCAAGCGCCGACTATCGCCTATCGCCGGGCCGGGCGACAGCGTGCCGGGTCGCGGCGAACGGGACACGACAAACAGAGGCAAACAGGACACCCGCGGACTCTGCCGACCTGCCGGTGCAGGTGGCCGATGGTTCCCGATCGCAGAGCCGGCACGGGCGCCGCCCCCGCGGCCTGCGCCGAGGCCGCGCGCCCCGCAACTGAAACCGGCCGCGCAATGCGCGGCCGGCGTCTCGGGGCCAGGGCGATGGTCGAGCCTACCGCCGCCGCTCTCAGAACAACGGCGTCTCCACGCCGTCGGCAAAAATGCGGTCCGGATCGCCGTACGCTCGCAGCACGGCGAAATCGTCATGCGCACCGGCGGCATTGCGCGCCAGGCCCGCCACGAGCAGCTTGCCGGACGGCTCGACCGCGAGCGAACGCGATTCCTCGCTGTTGGCCGACACGGTCACGACCATACGGCCCAGGCCGTCGCCGAAACCCTGATCGGGCTGGCCGTTGGCGCTCAGGCGCACGACGAAGAAGTCCGACTGCGGCGTGCCGGACGGCGCCGTGGTCGCATAACCCGAGGCGACGATCTTGCCGTTGCCCTGCAGCGCGAGCGCGCGCGGCTCGTCATACTGCGACACGGTGCTGAGCTTGACCAGGGTGCGTCCGTTCGTGCCGAAGGTGGTATCCGGGCTGCCGTTGGCGAGCAGGCGCAGGAAGGTGAAGCCACGATCGTTGCTGGTGCCGACGAGAACGAGGCGGCCCGCATCGTCGATGCGCGCGCCGCGCAGATCCGACAGACCGGTCTGCACGCCGCTGCTGGTGCCGGCGACGATGTTCACGCGACCGGTACCGTTGAAGGTAGTGTCCAGAACGCCGTCGCGGGTCAGGCGCACGACATAGGCGTTGTTGCGGTTGGCGGTGTAGCCGACCAGCGTGATGCTGTCGTTGGCCGGCAGGTCGCCGCGCTGGTTCGTCGCGATCGCCGTCACGTAGTCGCCGGTCTGCGGATCGGCCGCGTACGCGCCGTCAAGCACGACGTAGCCGGTGTTGTTGCCGCCGAAGCTCGTGTCGAGCACGCCGTCGGCGCTGAAGCGCGCGACTGTGGTGCGGCGGTAGCGGAAGCCGCCGACCGGGACCGTGGTGTGGCCGGCGACGATGATCTTGCCGTTGCTCTGCACCGCGAGCAGGCGTCCTTCGTCATGCTGGCTCGGGCCGCCCACGTCAAGCAGCACCGAACCGGTGCGGGCGCCGACGCCGGCCGCGCCGAAGCTCGTGTCGAGGCTGCCGTCCGGGCGCAGCTTGACGAGGGCGAAGTCCTGATACGCGGTAGGCGCCTGTGAGCCGGCCACGAGCACGCTGCGGTCCGGCAGCACCTTGACCGCGAACCCCTCATCGACGTTGCCGGAACGGTCGAACATGGCCAGGCCGTTGGTGCCGAAGGTCGGATCGAGCGTACCGTTGGGCAGGTAGCGCGCAACCGCGAGGTTCGGCGAGCTGCCGGTGCCCGTGAGGTTGCGGCCGGTGACGGTGCCGGCTGCCACGAAGCGTCCGTCCCACATCGCTGCGACCGAATTGATCTCGTCGGGTGCGCCGAAGAAATCGGTCGTGAGTTTTCCGACGCTGCCGAATGTCTGATCCAGCGTTCCGGGCACCCAGGGTTGTTGGGCCATGGCCGGCGCGACGGCCAGCCAGAGGGCGGCGGCGGCCAGTGCCGATTGGTACCGGTGCAAACCGTGCGGTGTCTTCGTATGCTTCACGATGCTTTTCCTCGCAGATGGAACGAATCGGAGCGCCGGGTGCGGCGGCCGATGTGCCTGCGAGGACGGGATTGCGACCGCGATGCTGTCAGCGGCGCAATTGCCGCAACATCCGCAGGAGGCTCGCTCGTGTCCGAACCCGCATCACCGGCTGCCGCCGACCATGAAGTCACCCGTCTGCTGATCGCCTGGCATCAGGGCAGCGCCGGCGCTGCCGAGGAGCTGACCGAGCTCGTCTACGCCCAGGTTCGCGCGATCGCCGGCAAGCATCTGCGCCAGTTCGACGGCGACGTCACCCTGGCCCCGACCGAACTGGCCAACGAACTGTTCCTGCGCCTGCTCGGCAAGGACATCGACTGGCGCGACCGCCGGCATTTCTTCGGCGTGGTTGTTGCCGCAATGCGCAACATGCTGATCGACATGGCACGCGCGCGCGGCAGCGAGAAGCGCGGCGGCGGCCAGATCCACGTGACCCTGTCTTCGGCCGAGGACCAGCCGAGCGAGCCGCGCGAACAGGATCAGCTCAACAGTGCGCTCGATGCGCTGCGCGCGCTCGACGCACGCAAGTGCGAAGTCATCGAACTGACGTATTTTCTCGGCCTCAAGCGCGAGGAAATCGCCGCCACGCTCGACGTCTCGCTGGCCACGGTCGACCGCGAGCTGCGCTTCGCGCGGGCCTGGCTCAAGGAGCGGCTGGAGGCATGAGCGACGCGCGCTGGCTGCGCCTGCAGCAGCTGTTCGACACCCTGCTGGAGCTGCCGCCTGACGCACGCGAAGCCTGGCTCGCGGCACAGCCCGACGCCGACGAACTCAAGCAGGAGGCGCTGCGCCTCGTCGCCGCCGACGAACGCGACAACGCCGCCGTCACGCGCCAGTTCGGCGCCGCCGTCGGCGAAGCCGCCGCACTGGGCGAAGCGGCCGCCTTGCCGGTCAGCGGCCTCATGCTCGGGCCCTACCGGCTGCTCTGCGAGATCGGCTCCGGCGGCATGGGCACGGTATTCCTGGCCGAGCGTGCCGACGCGGAATTCGACCGCCAGGTCGCGATCAAGCTGATCCGCGGCATTCCGACGCGCGATGCGGCCGAGCGCCTGCGCCGCGAGCGGCAGATCCTGGCCAAGCTCGAACATCCGCACATCGCGCGCCTGCTCGACGGCGGCACCAGCGCCGACGGCCAGCCGTATCTGGTCATGGAATACGTCGCCGGCGAGCCGATCACGCGCTGGTGCCGCGAGCACAAGGCCAGCCTGGCCGCACGCATCGAGCTGCTGCGCAAGGTCTGCCTGGCCGTGCAGTACGCGCATCAGCGCCTGGTCATCCACCGCGACCTCAAGCCGGCCAACGTGCTCGTGCGCGCCGACGGCGAACCGGCGCTGCTCGACTTCGGCATTGCAAAACTGCTCGATCCGAACGCCAGCGGGCGCCAGGAAGCGACCCATGCGCAATGGTTCACGCCGACGTATGCGGCGCCGGAACAGCGCCGCGGCGAGGCAGTCAGCACGGCCACCGACGTCTACGCGCTGGGCCTGCTGCTGTTGGAGGTGCTGACCGAAAACGTACCGGCGCAGAACCCCGAAGGGCTGGCGCTGCCGGCCGTGCTCACGCGCGCCGACGGCGCGCGCCTGCCGGCCGAACTCGCGCTGATCGTCGCCCAGGCCACGCACGCGGACCCGGCGCGGCGCTATCTGTCGCCGGAAGCCCTGTCCGAAGACCTGCGCCGCCATCTGCGCGGCCGGCCGGTGCTCGCCGCACCCGACAGCTGGTTCTACCGCACCGGCAAATTCCTGCGCCGGCACCCGTTCGCGATCGGCGCGGCCAGCGTGGCCGTGGCCGTCATCGCCGTGTCGACCTGGCGCCTGGCGGCCGAGCGCGACCGCGCACTCAGCGCCGAGCGCCGCGCGGTCAGCGAAAGCGCCGCCGCGCGCGCCGTGGAGCACTATCTGATCTCGCTGTTCGAAGCGGCCGATCCGGATCGCAGCGGCCGGCGCCAGCTGAGTCCGCGCGAACTCGTCGACCTCGGCAAGCAGCAGCTCGCCTCCGGTCTGGACAACGATCCGGCCCAGCGCGGCCGTCTGCTCGTGACCCTGGGCCGGCTGTATGCGCGCCA
Source organism: Lysobacteraceae bacterium SCN 69-320 (assembly GCA_001725155.1). Taxonomy (GTDB): domain Bacteria; phylum Pseudomonadota; class Gammaproteobacteria; order Xanthomonadales; family Rhodanobacteraceae; genus Tahibacter. Next base: position 567,020 of record MEFP01000012.1, read on the forward strand.
GGGCCTGCCGACCGAGGCGATCGCCACGCTGGATGAGGCCCTGCCCCTGCTGCGCACGGCCGCACCGCAGTCGCCGAGTCTCGTCGACGCGCTCGAAGAGCTCGGCAACGCCTGCCGCGACAATCAGGAATTCCCCCGCGCGCTGGAACTGCTGCAGGAAGGACTGCAGCGCGCGACGGCGCTGGAGGGCGACGACGTCGGCGCGCGCGTGCTGCGCCTGCGCGCGGAAGTGGGCCTCGTGCTGTCGCGCGCCGACCGCGCGAACGAGGCCGTGGCCATGCTCGGCGACGTGGTCGCGCGCTACGACGCCTCGACCGAGCTGCGCGGCGGCGAGGATCATTCCAACGCGCTGCTGTTCCAGTCCGAAGCCCTGCTGACCGACAACCAGGCCGAGGCGGCCAACCGCGCCGCCCAGCGCGGCGTGACGCTGCTGCGCATCGCGCGCCCGGCCAACGACCCGCTGCTGCTGTCCGCGCTGGGTTTCCAGGCCAACACCTACCGCGCCATGGGCGACTTCGCCGCGGCCGAGAAGAACCTGCAGGAAATGCTGCGCGAGCGGCTCAAGATCTACGAGCCCGACAGCGAGATGATCGCGCTCGTGCGCAACGAGCTGGCCGTGATCTACCACAGCCAGGGCCGCCTGGCCGAAGCGCGCGAACAGATGCAGCTGTCCCTGGCCAGCGCCCGCGCCAACCTCGGCGAGGACAGCCTGTCCTACAGCATCAGCATCAACAACCTCGCCAGCGTGCTCGAGGAACTCGGCGACTACGCCAAGGCCGAGCCGCTACTGCGCCAGTCGGTCGGCATCGCCGAGCGGCATGCGGCCGAGGACTCCTCGGCCCAGGCGCTGGCCCACCAGAACCTCGGCCGCCTGCTGATGCTGTCGGGCCAGATGGCCGAGGCGCGCGACTACCTGCAACGACATATCCCGACCGACGGCGAAGAAAACGCCGTGCTCGACCTGCAGCGCGGCCGCCAGCAGTTCCACCTCGGCGAATGGGAACGCCGCTCCGGCAACCGCGTCGCCGCCGCCGCGCATTTCGACGAAGCCGAAAAAATCTTCAAGCCCCTGGTCGCCGCCGAATCGCCGCGCTGGGGCCAGCTCGCGCGTTCCCGCGCCCTGCTCGCCGCCGAAGCCGGCGACCTGCCCGGCGCGATCACACGCATGCGCGAAGCCCTGCGCATCGTCAAGGCCGCGCGCGGCGAGAACTACCCCGGCACCGCCGAAATCGCGATCGAGCTGGCCGACCTGCTCGCGCGCAGCGGCGACATCGACGCCGCGCGTGAGCTCGTGCCGGCTGCCGCGCGTACCCTGCAGGCGCAACTGGCGCCGGGGGCGCTGGGGTTGAAATCGCTGGAGAAAATTCAAAAACGCCTGGCTGCCGCCGAGCAGTAGATCAGAGGCCTGCGCCCGCTGCACGGTGCGTGATGCCTGTTGCCGAGCGCTCGCTGCCCCAGGAAACACCTGACGCTGCGACAAATGCTCAAACCAAGCAGGCCACTATCGGTGACCGTTCTCGTCACTCGCCTATGAAAATCGTCCTCACCGCGCTCAGTACACCCGAAGCCTGCCTTCCGTTCGGAACACTGACGACAGCCCGATAGTTGACTCGCTGATCAACTTCCTTCTCGTTACTGGTCTGCGCAAAAAAACGGAAGATCGTCGATCCATCTGTTACCTCGACGCACTCGAACGTTTTCAGCTCTCCTGCGAATCCGCGAGCAGACAACCTGACAGCCTTGCCGCACTCATTTCCGGCAAGGCTCGCAGCCCCGTCGAACTGATCGACGACGTTGTATTCGGACCAGAACCTGACTCTCGGAATATCTGTCGCAGCAGCAATCTCCAGACAGTCCGCTTCTTCCGACGACAAGAAAAATCCTGTGGCCGGGGACGGAGAAGGCTGCGGGCAGAAGCTCGCGAATTTCGACGGATCCACGGAGAATCCGTACTGCTCTGACCGATAAACATTGGCGCTCGGAGCAGATGTCAAAGCCCAATCGCTGACTTTGGCCTGGACCTCGTCCACGACGTCGACGCTCAACGCGACCGTATGGCGAAGGCCTCTTCTGTCCGTCGCGGCGGGTGTTCGGAAACGGAGTACGGATATCACCCCGGTGAGATAACGTCCGACGAACTCCGACGACCCGCAGATTTGCTCGATCGAATGCGCGCTGCCGTCGGGGCCGACGACAAAACTGACGATGCCGTTCCCCGGAGGAGGCAGTTTCCTCGGGGACGGCAATCTCGATATGGACTCCGCCAGCGCGCCGAGCTTTTCCAGACGAATGCCAGTCGCCGCCTCACGGCAATCTGCAGCGCCGGCGACCACGGCAAGCACGAGCAACGTCTGGACCATGCAGACTTCCGATCAATGGTGTCGGTACGTCATGGACGACGCAACGATTCAGACAAGACTCTACAGACGACGCAGCCTATCCGGGCAAGCCGCCACATCCAAAAACCGGCGATGATGGCCCACGATTCCAGGGATTCAAGAATGCTCGGGATCGCGGCATTCCTTCTCTGCCGGAACCCATTGAGCATCCGAGATCATCGCTCCGTAGGCACCGAGATGACCGAATCCGGCCAATGGATACGCCTTGCTGCGCTGATATTTCCCGGTAACCACCACCCACCGCCTCTCCTCCTCCACATCCTCGGACATCGCACAGGAAAAATTCCCTTCCGGCGAAACCCATATCATTCCGGGGCCGCTGTAGTCATTCGAGGGTTTTTCCGACAGCGAGCAGACCTCGAACCCGATTCTCAGCCACCCGCAGATCGAGATCGTTTTTTCATCGTACAACTCGCCCTTTTCCCTCAGATCACGCCAACTGATTTCTCGAGGACTGCAGCCCGCCACAAGCGGCAATACGACAACCACAAAGATGTACAAGGCCGACGTCCATCTGTTCACAGCACTGTCCTTCTGAAATGACGTCTCAGCACCCATAGAGCTGGCCCCGGAAATCTGAACAGCCCGATAAGTGGAAACTCTGCTCCTTGGGGCGATGATATGCCCCATCCAGAAGGAGCTAAAGATGAGCAAGCGACCGCGCCGGAACCACTCGCCGGCGTTCAAAGCGAAGGTGGCACTGGCGGCGTTCAAGGGTGAGACGACGCTGGCAGAGCTGGCGAAGCGCTTCGAGGTGCATCCGAATCAGATCGCTCAGTGGAAGGAACAGTTGATCGGCGGTGCATCCGGCGTGTTCGGCGAGAGCCGACCGAGCGAGCCCGCGGTCGACATCAAGGCGCTGCACGCCAAGATCGGCGAATTGACGCTGGAAAACGATTTTTTAGAAGGCGCGCTCAGCAAGGCGGGATTGCTGAGCGGAAAGCGATGATCGACCGCACGCACGAGCTGTCGGTGAGCCGCCAAGCGGAACTCGTGAATATCAGCCGCGGCACGGTCTACTACCTGCCGCAGCCGGTTGCCGAGGCCGATCTGGTGCTGATGCGCCGCATCGACGAACTGCACCTGGAGTACCCGTGGGCGGGTTCGCGCAAGCTGCGTGATTTTCTACAGCGGGAAGGGTGTACGGTCGGTCGCAAGCACGTCGTGACGCTGATGCGCCGTATGGGTATCCAAGCGCTGTATCGCAAGCCGAACACGAGCCGCCGCCACCACGGCCACAAGGTCTATCCTTACTGAACCGCCCCGGCTTTCCCGGAGACTCCATCTCTTGAGAGGATGGAGCAATGAGCAAGTCAGCAAATTTTCCGAAAGAAGTACGGGAGCGTGCGGTT
>MEFP01000013.1 GCA_001725155.1 Lysobacteraceae bacterium SCN 69-320
AATCTTCTCCCGATTCGAGAAGCTCGATGTCATGTTCCTGGGCTTCATCAGTTTTGCTCTGATCGCTGACGGGCTTCGGATGTGTTAACAGGCCCTAGCCCAATCCGTAAGTCTTGCGCTTGCGGTACAGGGTCGACGCGTCGATGCCGAGCTGGCGCGCGGCCACGTCCAGGGTCGGCGTCGCGCCGAGTACGGCCTCGATATGCGCGCGTTCGAGCTGTTCTATCGTCACCGGATCGCCGGCACGCGGCGTCGCGCTGGCCAGGCTGGTCGCATTCAGGCCGGCGCTTGCGAACGGCAGGTGTTCGTACGCGATTTCCTCGTCGGCGCACAGGATGACTGCGCGCTCGATCGCATTGGCCAGCTCGCGCACGTTGCCGGGCCAGGAATAGGCCAGCAGCGCGTTGCGCGCGGTCTCGGTGAAGCGCCGCGCCGGCCGCCGGTAGCGCGCGACGAGACTGGTCAGCAGCCGGTCGGCGATGCCGGGTATGTCCTCGGGGCGCTCACGCAGCGCCGGCACGGTCAGCGCGATAACGTTGAGGCGGTAATACAGGTCATTGCGGAACGTGCCGTCCGCCACGGCCTGGGCGAGATCGCGATTGGTCGCCGCGATCAGGCGCACGTCGGCCGTGCGCGTGCGCGGATCGCCGACGCGTTCGTACTCGCGGTCCTGCAGGAAACGCAGGAACTTCGGCTGCAGCGACAGCGGGAACTCGCCGATCTCGTCGAGGAACAGGGTGCCGCCTTCGGCGACCTGCACGCGGCCCTGGCGATGGTCGTGCGCGCCGGTGAACGCGCCTTTGACGTGGCCGAACAGCTCGCTTTCGAGCAGCTCTGCCGACAGCGACGGACAGTTCACGGTCGCGAAGCCGGCTTTGCGCCGCATGCTCCAGAGATGGATGTTGCGTGCGAGTACGTTCTTGCCGGTGCCGCTTTCGCCGAGCAGCAGCACGGTCGCATCCGTTTCCGCGGCCTGCCGCGCCATTTCCAGCAGCCGGCTCATGGTCGGGTTCGCGCTGTCGAGCAGATCGGGCAGGGTCTCCGCGCGCGAGGATTCCAGCTCTTCGATGCGCCGCTCCAGGCGCCGCGCCTGGATCTGCTGCTCGACCGCATGCAGCAGCTTCTCGGGTTCGCAGGGCTTGATCAGATAGTCGGCCGCGCCGGCGCGCATCGCGCTGACCGCGATGGCCGCGTCGGATTCGGCCGTGGCCATGATCACGCGCATCCACGGCGCGGCGGCGCGCAGCTGCGGCAGCAGGTCCAGGCCGAAGTCCTCGCCGATATGCAGATCGAGGATGCAGACGTCGAACACGCTGCGCGCGACGGCGGCCAGTGCCGAGCCGGTGTTCTGCGCCGTGTTGACCTGATAGCCCTCGTCCTCCAGGCAGAGGCGGAAATTGCGCAGCACGGTCGCGTCGTCGTCGACCAGCAGGATGCGTTCGCGCGGTGAAGTCACGGTTTCGTTCATTGCGATCCCAGAGCTTTGTCTCTTGCACTCTGCACGGGCTGCGGGCGCATTCCTGCAAACCGCCCAGCAGTAATGTCGGCGATGAATGGCAAGGCTATGAAATGTATCGAGAAAATTCCAGCTTTTCGCTTGGCACGCGGATTGATTCTGTTACCACGACCGCGGCGGCAGCGCCCAGCGACGCGGAAAGCAAGCCTAAGGAGATAACCCATGTTGCATTACGCCGTTGTGTTCTTGGTCGTCGCCCTGATCGCGGCCGTGCTGGGGTTCGGCGGTATCGCGGGAGCGGCCGCCGGCATCGCCAAGATCCTGTTCTTCGTGTTCCTGGTGCTGTTCGTGATCTCTCTGATCACCGGCCGCCGACGCGTCTAGCCGGGCGCGCCCTGCCGGCCGGGACCTCCCGCCCGGCCGGCAGGGACCTCGGTTCCATCGCCTGCCATCAAGGAGATTTTGCATGAGCACCACGAGCAATCTGAAAGACCTGATCGAACTGCTCAACGACGGCGAGAAGTTCTACGACGAAGCCGCGACCAAGGTGAAGACCGCGGCCTATGCGGACCTGTTCCGGCGCATGGCGCGGCAGAAACAGGCCATCGCCAGCGATCTGTCGGCGCGCCTGGCTGCGTACGGCGAAACGGCGCCGCAGGGCGGCACCATGCTCGGCTCGCTGCGCAAGTTCTATACCGACATGCGCGCCAGCATGACCAAGGACAACGAAGCGGTCTACGTCGGACAGCTGGAGCAGACCGAGGATCGCATCCTCGAAGCGTTCCGCGACGATCTGACCCAGAGCGAGGACATGGAGCTGCGTCGCATCGCCGAGCGCCACTACCCCGACCTCAAGCGCACGCATGACGAAATGCGCGATCTGAAGCGCCGTCTGGCCGCCTGAGGAGACCCGGCATGAATACCGACATCATCAAAGGCAAGTGGAAGCAGCTCAGCGGCCAGGCCAAGGTGCAGTGGAACAAGCTGACCGATGACGACCTCGGCGTCGCCGACGGTCATCGCGAATACCTCGTCGGCAAGCTGCAGGAACGCTACGGCTGGGCGCGCGATCGCGCCGAGACGGAAGTGAAGGAATTTGAATCGCGTCTGAACTAGCTGCCGCGACAGCAGACGCGCCGCCGCGGGAACTTCACGCGGCGGCGCGGATCCAAGCTTGAGTCCTGCGAAACAGGACCCATTTCTTCAACCAACGGACCGGTCACTGCTGAACCCTTCCCCGACCGACCGGTCCGGCACCGCTGAGAAGCGGCGCGGCACCCGCCCACCCCAAGGGGCGGCGTGCAGACCCGAAGCGGCGACGTTCCCCTGCGTCGCCGCTTTTTTATGCGCGCATTCCGCCGAAGTCAGAAACGCTGGCGGTAGCTCGCGTACCAGTAGCGGCCGGGTACGTCGAAGTCGGCGAAGGTCGAATTGAACTGGCTGGAATAGGCCACCGGCGCATCGCGGTCGAACGCATTACGCACGCCGAGCGTGAACTTCGCATTCCACGGCGCCTGCCAGCTCGTCTCCAGATCGAAATATGTCACGCTGGCAAGGCGGTTCTGCGGCGCCGGCGAGGCCGCGCCGGAACCGTCGACGTCGATCTCGCGATGCGGATTGGAGCACAGTGAGTTCAGGCTGGGCTGGCCCACATACTCGGCAACTTCGGTGACGATGCTGCAGTCCTCGTCGCCGGGCGAGAAATAGCGCATGCCCAGCGAGGCGCTCCAGTCGTCGCGCTGCCATTGCAGGCTCAGATTGGAACGCAGGCGCCAGACCACCGAATAGAAGCCGCCCGGCGTACGGTTGTCGGCGACGATGTTGCCCTGCGCCAGGGTGCCATCGGGCAGCAAGGTGTTGCGCGCCGGCTGATGCAGTTCGCCGTAGTAGTCGACGTAGGCGTTGTCCCAGACCACGGCCAGATTGCCGGCGCTGGTCGCGCGCCGGTAGGTCAGGCCGAAGTCCACGCCTTCGGTCTCCAGGCCGCCGGGCAGGTTCTGCGCCGTCGCGACGACCCGGTACAGGCTGCCGTCGGGCGCGCGCTCGATGCGCCGGCAGGCCGCCGCGTCGCCGCGGTCGTAGCAGTCGCCGAGTACGGCTTCGGCCGCGCGGTTGCCGATCGCGTCGCGAATCTGGATGCGATACCAGTCGACGTTGAACTCCATGCCTTCCAGCCACTGCGGCGAATAGACCAGACCGAGCGAGCGCGACAGCGCGCGTTCGGGCTTGAGCTCGCGGTTGGCGCCGTAGGTGAAATAGGCCTCGCCTTCGATCACGTCGACCGGCACGCCGGCAGCCTGGCAGCGCGCCAGGGTCTGCGGCGACGGCGAATTGGCCGCGGCGCAGGGGTCGGTCGCCTGACCGAGGCTGTCGTAGTTGCCGGAATACAGATCGAACAGGCTCGGCGCGCGGAAGCCCTGCGCGACGTTGCCGCGTACGAGCAGATCGTCGACGGGCTTCCAGCGCAGGCCGAACTGCGAGTTCGTCGTGCCGCCGAATTCGGAATAGTCCGAATAGCGCGAGGCCAGCGACACGTCGAGCTGGCGCGCGAACGGCTTGCCTTCGAGCAGCGGCAGGTTGATCTCGGCGAACACCTCGTCGACCGAGTAACCGCCCTCGGTCGCGTCGTAGGTCACGCCGGTGCCGTTGGCGTTGCCGCTCGCGATGACCGCGTCGGGCCGGTTGTAGCCGTCTTCCTTGCGCCGCTCATAGCCGACGGCGATGCCGACCGGGCCGGCCGGAAGATCGAATATCTCGCCGGCCGCATGCGCCTGCAGGTCGCGCGAATCGGAGCGCTTGCGGTTGTGCGCGGAGATGCCGACGTAGTCGAGCATCTCCGGCGTGATCGAGCCCGGTGGACCGAACAGATTCAGCGGCACGCAGCCGGCGATAACGGCGCCGGGCCGGCCGCAGCGCGCCACGCCCGAGGCGTCCAGGAACGACGGACCCAGCGCCAGCGCGAGACGGCTGTTGTCGGCATACGGCGAGACGAGCTCACGCGAGTCGGCGCGCGTCGCGTTGTAGCTCAGGCTCCAGTTGAAGTCGCGCGTGCCGAGCTCGAACAGGCCGTCGAGGCCCAGCGCGATGCGCGTCGTCGTGGTTTTCTGCTCGAAGCGTCGCGGACCGGCTTCGCTGAAGCGGCGCGAGCCGGTCGCGGCGGCTTCGCCGAACGGGTTGTAGACGTTGTCGGCGGAAATGCCGATCGAGTTGCCGTCGGGATCGAGCAGGTACGGCGAGAACGACACGACGGGCTCGGCCAGCTGCTGCGAGGACAGTCGTTCGTTGCGCAGCAGGTTCGCGCTGAAGGCGAGCTTGGGACTGAACTCGTAACGGCCCTGGGCGAACGCGGAGCGGCGTTCCTGCGGCGTCTGCAGATAATTCTGCAAGGTGTAGTTGTAGCCGTCGGTGGCGAAATCCAGCGGACGGAAATCGTCCGGCGACGTGCCGGGCCGGCCCTCGATCAGACGCCGGTACCCGCCGCCGGAAGCCAGGATGAAACGCGTGTAAGGGGAGGTGAACGAACCGGTCGCTTCCAGCGGCAGGCCGTAGTAAGGCTGCCGCGAAATGTCGCGGTCGCGCGCGAAGATCGGCTCGTCCTTGCTATAGGTCGCGCCGGCCGCGGCGCTCCAGCCTTCTCCCTTGACGCCGTAGGTCAGGTCGAACGCGCGGCGCTGGCCGTCGCTGTAGCTGTTGTTCTCGCCGAAATAGACCGACGCCTCGCCACCGGTGAACGCGCGCCGCGTCACGATGTTGACCACGCCGGCGATCGCGTCGGAACCGTAGATCGCCGAAGCACCGTCGCGCAGTACTTCCACGCGCTCGACCAGGGCCAGCGGAATCGCCGTCAGATCCACTGCGCCCTCGAGGCCGGACACGAAACGCTGGCCGTCGAGCAGGACCAGGGTGCGATTGGCGCCGAGGCTGCGCAGGTTCAGCTGTGCCTCGCCGTTGCCGCCGTTGTTGACGTTGCGGTTGAGAGTCTGGCCGTTGCTCGTGATCGTCTGCAGGATGTCGCCGACGTCGGTCAGGCCCGTGCGCAGCAGCGCCTCGCGTTCGATGACCAGCACCGGATGCTGGGTTTCCATGTCGACGCGGCGCAGGTGCGAGCCGGTCACTTCCACCTGTTCGAGCTTGATCGCCTCGTCGTCGACCTTGAGCTGCTGCGCCGCGGCCGGCGTGCAGGCCAAGGTCAGCAGCGAAACCACGAGCACACTGCGATTTCTTTCCACCGTCATGGCGACTCCCTGGAATGCGGGCCACACCCAGCGCCGCCGACGCACGCTCCGCGGTCTTTGCCGCGACGTCGTCCGCCGCAACGCCGCCGGCGGAGTGCTCCCGTTACGCCGGGAGATGCGGAGCAGGCACGGCCGTCGGCGCGCTGGAGGTTTCCCGAAAAGTGCTGTGTCGAAAATTGCGCGAGCGGCCGATAGTAGCCAAATGCCGGCTGACTAGGAAAGTCTTCGTACGAACGATTTATCAGAAGCTGCGGCGGGCTTTTTTTTTGCCGCACTGCGCCAATGGCTGCGGTGCGGTGGGGCGGCCGTACGGCGGCATTGCACCGCCGTCAGGATGCGGCGGCCGGGGCCAGCGGCAGCTCGAACGCGAACACGCTGCCGCCGCCGGCGCGCGGCTCGAACCAGAGGTAGCCGCCCATCTGCTCGATGTCGTCGCGCGCGATCGCCAGACCCAGGCCCGTCGACAGGCTTTCGTCGGCATCGGTGCCCGCATGGGCGATGCGCGCGAAGCGCTGGAACAGCTTGGTGCGCTCGGCCTGCGGAATGCCGGGGCCGCGGTCCATGACGAATACGCGCGCATAGCCGGGCCGGTCGGCGTCGATCTGCACGTCGATGCACGAGCCGGTCGGCGCGTAGCGGATCGCGTTGCCGATGAGGTTCTGCAGCACGTTGCGCAGAGCGGCCAGGTCGCCCTGCGCGGTCAGCGGACGGCCGCCGCGCACCAGGCGCACGCCGCGCGCCTCGGCCGCGGCCTGCTGCCGCGCGATCGCGCGATCGGCGAGCTGGCCCAGATCCACGACGGCGGATTCCAGCATGCGCACGCGCTCGATCGTCGCGCGTCGCTGCAGGAAGCGCTGGATGAACTCGATGGCTTCGTCGCAGCAGCTGACGATGTCGTCGACGAGGCCCGCATGGCGCTCCGCGCTGATCGAAGGACGGCGCAGCATCTGCGCGGCGAAACGGATATTGGAGATCGGATTCTTCAGATCGTGGGCGACGATTGCGGTGACGTCGTCGCGTTCGCGAACCATCAGGCGCAGATGTTCCGTCGCGCGCTTGAGATTCACGTGGGTGCGCACGCGCGCGAGCAGTTCCTCGACGACGAAGGGCTTGGTGATGTAGTCGACCGCGCCGAGCTCGAACGCACGCACGAGGAATTCGCGTTCGGTCGCCGCGGTCAGGAAGATCGCCGGCACTTCGAGCAGGTTGGGATCGGCCTTGAGCCGGCGGCACAGCTCGAAGCCGTCCATGCCCGGCATCAGCATGTCCATCAGCACGAGGTCGGGCCGGCGCGCCTGGGCCCGGGCCAGGGCCTGCTCGCCCGAATTGGCCGGCATCACGTCGTAGCCGGCGTCCGACAGCATGTGGCCGAGCAGTTGTATGTTCGCGGCCTGGTCGTCGACGATCAGGATCAGGGGTTCGCGCGCGGGAGCGGAGAACGGCATCAGGCAGGGTCCTGCAGGTAGGCGGCAAGGTGGGCGCGCTGGGTCGGGAAGTCGGTCAGCGTGGCTTCCAGCGCAATGGGATCGAACTGCGCCGCGGCCGACTGCAGCCGCCGCGCGTAGCGTGCGAGCGCGGTCGAGCCGCAGCGTTCGGCCAGCGCAAGCAGCTGCTCGGCCAGCCGCGCGGTCTCGCGCACCGCCAGGGAATGGCGCAGATGCGGCCAGGCCTCGCGCTCGATCCGCTCCAGCTCGGCGACGACTTCGGCCAGCGCCTGCAGCTGCTGCGGCGCGTCGTCGGCGCCGGCCTCGGCGGCGGCTCTGTCGGGCGCCGTCGCGGGCAGCACGCGGCGCAGCTCGGCCATGAGCCGTTCGCGCGTGATCGGTTTGCGCACGTAGCCGTCGAAGCGCCGGCGCAGGCCGGCTTCCTCCCCGAGCAGGCTGGAGGCGGTGACCGCGATGACCGGCGTATGCGCGAGCTCGGCGTCGGCGCGGATCTGCTCCAGCGCCGCGACGCCGTCCAGGTGCGGCATGCGCACGTCCATGAGCACGACCGACGGCCGGTGCACGCGCGTCAGCGAAACCGCCTGCGCGCCGTCCTCGGCCATGATCAGGCGGTGCGGCGAGCCGCGGAACAGCGCATCGATGAGGTGCCGGTTCAGCGCCACGTCGTCGGCGACGAGAATGGTCAGCGGCGGCAGCGACTGCAGTTCCGCGCTGTCGCCGGCCGCGGTGTCGGCCAGCACGGCCAGCGGCACGCGCGGCAGGCGGATCTGGAAACACGAGCCCTTGCCGGGCTGGCTGTCCAGGCCGATCTCGCCGCCCATCAGATGGGCGAGCTGGCGCGTGATCGACAGGCCCAGGCCGGTGCCCTCGCGCTGGTTCGCATCGGCCGCGGCCTGGGTGAACGGTTCGAAGATGCTCTCGTGATCGGCCGCCGCGATGCCGACGCCGCTGTCCTCGATCTCGATCAGCAAGGTCGCGCGCAGCTCGCTGTCCGGATCCGGCGTGGCGCTCGCGCGGATGCGCACATAGCCCTGGTCGGTGTACTTGATCGCATTGCCGACCAGGTTGAACAGCATCTGCCGCAGCCGTGCCTGATCCAGCTCGACGCCGTCGGGCAGCGAGGCGTCGATGCGCGTGTCCAGGCGCAGGCCCTTGTCGGCGGCGAGCTGGGAGAACAGCAGCTCGGCGCTCTGGATCAGCTCGCGCACGTTCATCGGCGCCGGGCGCACGTCGAGCTTGCCGGCCTCGATGCGCGACAGGTCGAGCACGTCGTTGATCAGCGCCAGCAGCGAACGGCCGCTGGTCACGATCGCATCGACGTAGCGCCGGTCCTGAGGATCCGTCACGCGCTCGGTCAGCAGCTGGCTGAAGCCGAAGATCGCGTTCAGCGGCGTGCGGATCTCGTGGCTCATGTTGGCCAGGAACGCGCTCTTTTCGCGGCTGGCCCGGTCCGAGCGCGCGGCCGCTTCGCGCAGGCGGGTTTCCTGGCGCAGCGCGATCAGATGGCGCCGCAGCAGCACCACGCCGGCCAGGCTCGCGACGATGGCCAGGCCCAGTGCGGAAAAGATCGACACGTTGCGCTGCGCCATCGCGTGTTCGAGATACGCCTGCTTCTCGGCGATCAGCCCGCGCGCATCCAGGGTCAGGCGGCCTATCGAGCCTCGTATGTCGTCCATGGCCTGGCTGCCGACGCCCGAGCGCATCAGGTTCAGCGCCTGGTCCGCTCCCTGGTCGCGGTAGATCACCAGGGAGGTCGCAATCTCGCCGCGCTTGGTGGCCAGGGAGTTCTCGATCGAGGCCAGCTCCTCGCGTGCTTCCGGGTATTCGCCCAGCGCCTCGTCGACGGCGCGGAAATCCGCGCCGATCTGGCTCTCGGCTTCGCGGTACGGCCGCAGGTAACGCTCGTCGCCGGTCAGCAGATAGCCGCGCTGGCCGGTTTCCAGATCCACGATGTGGGTGAGCAGCAGGGACAGGCGCTTGGTCGCTTCCTGCAGCCGCGTCACCTCGCGCAGGGTCGAGGAGGTCTGCTCGCCGCTGCTCAGTGCAGTCCAGCCCACGCCGACCAGCAGCAGCAGCGCCAGCGCGAACAACAGCAGATAGCGCTGCCAGCCGTCCCAATCGGGCGATCCGGCGTCGGTCCGCTCTGTGGTGGGGTCGGCCAAACGCGTAGCTCCGGTCAATGGCGGTACACCGGGCCGGGCGTTTTGCACGGGCTCCGGGTGGCCGCATGGGACTAGTGCAAGCCCGGCTCGCCATACAACCCTTGAGAATCAAAGGTTTGAAGCGTTGCTGGGGCTGGCACGAAGGCTGAACTGACAGAACTGTAAGCCACCGAACCTGATGGAGCCGTCATGAACACCAAACCGCTGATGTTGATTGCCGGCCTGAGTGCCGCCCTGCTGCTGACTGCCTGCGATCGCCCGGAGGATCCGGCCAAGACGCGTGCCGACGTCGCCAAGGCCCAGGCCGAGGCCGGCCAGAAGATGCAGGATGCCCGCGCCGAGGCGAACAAGGACGTCGCGGCGGCCCAGGCCGATCTGGCCAAGGTGCAGGCCGATGCGAACAAGGATCTCAGCAAGGCCGAACGCGACGCCGGCGAGATGCGCGCCGATGCGAACAAGGAAATCGGCACGGCCACGGAAAAGGCATCCGGAAAGATCGGCAAGGAAGAGGCCGAGCTGATGCGCACGCGCGCGAAGGCCGACTACGACGTGGCCAAGACCGATGCCGAAGCCGCGAAGAAGGTGGCCGACCAGCGCTGCGACGCCCTGACCGGTGCCGGCAAGGACAGCTGCCAGGCCAAGGCCAAGTCCGACTACGACGCCGCGCTGAGCGCGGCCGAAGCGCGCCGTGAGGAACGCCTGCGCGAAGCCGACGCGCTGGCTGCCAACAGCGGCAATCACTGATCCCCGGGGCCCGGCGTCCGGCGCCGGGCCGTCATTCCTGCCAACAGAAGGACTGTGCCATGAAGCTCATGCTCAAGAGCGTTGCTACGCTGCTGTTGCTCGTCATCGGTTCCGCCTCGCTGACCGCATGCCACACGATCAAGGGCGCCGGCAAGGACGTGGAAAAGGCCGGTGAGGAAATCCAGAAGGCTTCCGACAAGGCGCGCGAGCACTGAGGACGTTCCGGGTGAGCGCCCGCTGCACGGCTGCCGTACCGGCCGCTCATCCCGCATGCGGCATGCTTGCCGCGCAGGCGTCCGGTCGCCCGGTCCCTGGGCGTTGGGAGTGATCGGAACCTCGGCCTCCGGGCGATCGCTCTTCCCTGCTTCGAGGGACTTGGGCATCGAAAGCGGGACTCCCGCACGTTCAGCGGTTGCCTGATCGAACCGCGTCCTGCCGCGCCACCTCGCGGCACGATACGGGGCCCCGGCCTTGCGGCCGGGGCTTTTCGTCGGCGGAACAGAAAATTCTCTGCGGCGCGAATCCCGTGCGATCGTCGGGATTCGCGGTTTCGACCTGTGCCGATGGTGCGGCGATGCCCGCCGCAGCGCGGCTCAGGCGCCGGCCGGCAGACCCAGCAGCAGCGCCAGGCCCAGCGCGATGCGATACCAGGCGAAGGCCGTGTAGCGGTGCGCGCGGATATAGCCGAGCAGCCAGCGCACGACGACGAACGCGGTCACGCAGGACACGGCGAACGCGATGCCGAGCAGGCCCCAGTCCTCGTGAGCCTCCTCGTGCCCCAGGGTCTTCAGCAGCGCGTAGCCCGAGGCCGCGAACATGGTCGGGATGCCGACGAGAAAGGCGAACTCGGTCGCCGCGGCGCGGCTCGTGGTGCCGGCCAGCAAAGCGACGAAGATCGTCGCGGCCGAACGCGAGGTGCCCGGGAACACGCCGGCGGCGACCTGCAGCAGGCCGACCAGCGCGGCCGTATGCCAGGCGATCGTCGTGACCTCGGGCTTGTTCGCGACCAGCCGCTCCGCGGCGAGTATCCAGATGCCGCCGATGACCAGCGCCCAGGCCACCGGCGCGACCGCTTCGGGCAGCTTGAAGCCGGCTTTGGCCACGATCAGGCCGAGCACGGCGGTGATGCCGAAGGCCAGCAGCAACTTTGCTGCATAATCCCTTTGTTCCTTTTCGCCGAGACCGGTGGCGAGCTGCCACAGCCGCTGCCGGTAGATCAGGCAGACCGCGACAATCGCGCCGGCCTGGATTGCGATGTTGAACAGGTCCGAGCGCGCGCCGAGCCAGTGTTCGGCGATCAGCAGGTGACCGGTGCTGGAAATCGGCAGGAATTCGGTGATGCCTTCGATCAGGCCGAGCAGGATGACGTTGAAGATCTCGTTCATGCGGGACGTGTTCATGCCGGCAGGCGCCGGCGCGGCGCAAGCTTAGCGGTTCCGTGCGGCGAAGCGGCGACGGGTCGCCGAAGCGGCGGCGGATCTGCCGGTCGTCGAAATGCCTTGCGTACGCGCCGGAGGCCGGACCGTTGCCTGCGCAGCTAATGGCTTGGCCGGCCGCATCTCGAGAAGTGCACGCCGGGCTGCAATGGGCAGGGAGGTCGCAGCGCGGCCACCGGCTGGCATGACGGACTCGGCCGTGGGAACATCGCCCGCATGCAAGGGGAGGTGAGGCCGGGCGGCCGGCGCAGTCCGTATTCGGTGACGATCCCGCATTCCGGTCGCGGACGGCTGGTCGCGCCCTGGGTCATCGTCCTCTTGCTGTGTGGAATGGCGATGCAGAGCATGATGGTCTGCATCGATCGCACGCAGTTGCTCGGCGCCTGGCATGCGGCTGCGCGCATGGCGCAGATCGAGATCGGGCTGCATCGCGCGTTGCACGGCCAGGGACCCGAAGAGCGCGACATCGGGCCGCTGCTTCCCGCTGCGAGTGGCGGCTCTTCCGCCAATAAGTCATTGCTGCCGGGTCTGACCGATCTGCAGGTAACCGATGGTTCTTTCAACCAGCGCATCGGAACGCGACGCCTGAGCGGCAATCTGTCGTGGCGTCTGGCTCAGCCCGATGGAAACGCCACGTTATTCTGGATCTGCGGCTACGCTGCCATGCCGGCCGGCATGACGCAGCCGCAGCTGCCCAACCTGACCGATGTGCCGCCCCTGTGGCTGCCGTCGAGCTGCCGGAATCTGCCATGAGTCCGACCGACGAATTCATCGCGCGCCAGTTGTATTTCCTGCAGCGCAGCGGCCTTGATCGTGCGCAGGCCCAGGCGCGTCTGCAGCAAGAGATGCCCGACAGCAGCGCCGTCATCGTCGCGGCAGGGCGCTCGGATCCCTTCTCCCGGCTGCTGCAGGAATCTGCCGAGGAATTCGGCCCGCACCTGGAAGCCGTCGAACAGGCCGCGCACGAGTTCCGCAGCGAGGCAGTCAACGCATTTCGACCGGTCTGGCGCTCATTGCTGGGGACGGCGGTCTACGCCGCTGTGGTCACGGTGGTCGCGGCTGTACTGGTCGGCCTTTCGACCACGTTTACTGCTGTACACAGCGTCTACGAATCCTTCGGTGCGGACTTGCCGCGTTTCACCCAGGTGATCGTCGCGCCGCTGTACCGCAATCTGCTGATATGGACCATGGTCGCCGGAGTTGTCGCACTGCTGTGGGTACTGCGCAGCCTGCGCAGGGGCGCCAGCCTCGGCCAGCGCGGGGCCGGTTCGGTTTTTCTGCACCTGACCGTCCAACTGGGTCTGCGCGACTACTGGCTGGTGCTCCTGCTCGTGCTGATGCGCGCTGCCTGCCGTTCCGGCATGGCCGCCGATGCCGCACTGGATGCGGCGCAGCGCGCCGTGGCTCGCTGGACCGGCCTGGCGCGGCTCGTGGCCGGGCCCGTGACGGCGCTGCGCAAACCGCTGCTGACCGCCGCGCGGCTGGGTACGTTGGACGCCGAACTCGCGTTTTTGATCGAAGAACGCTGGCAGACCATGCCTCAGCGCGCCGCAGCGCGGGCGGAATACTTCTCCCTGCTGGTCAATGTTCTCGTTGCCGCGGCGATAGGCACGCTCGTGATCGCCATCTATCTGCCCATATTCAAACTGGCCGCCATCGTCGGATAACGCCATGAAGCCTACCAACCGCCCGCAGCAGGGCTTTACGCTGATCGAACTGATGGTTGTCGTGGCGATCATCGGCATTCTTGCCTCCATCGCCTTGCCCGCCTATCAGGACTACATCGTGCGTGCGCAGGTGACCGAGGCGATCACGCTGACCTCCGAACTCAAGGCGCGCATGCTGGAACACTACCGGGCGCGAGGTCGCTTCCCGACCGACAACGCCGACGGCGGCATGCCCAGGCCCGAACAGCTGCTGGGCAATTACGTCGATCGAATTGATGTGGAAAATGGCGCAATTCACGCGCGACTGGGCAACCGCATCAACAGTCATCTGGCCGGCAAGGTGCTCACCCTGCGGCCGATCGTGGTGAAGGGCAGCCCTCTGAGTCCCGTGTCATGGATTTGCGGTCGGGCGTCGCCGCCCGACGGCATGGAAGCCGTGGGCGAGGACAGAACCGACCTCGACGATCGCGTCATTCCGACGGTCTGCCGCAAGTAACACCCCCGATCCGCGTGCGGGACGGCCAGCAACTGGCGGCCGACCGATCCGGCTGGGCTGGCCCTGGGCAAAGCTGGCGCGACGGCCGTCCGCTTACGGACTGGCCGTTCGCCCTGGCAGTGCAGGGCGGCAGCGAAAGAAGGCGGAGCTGTTGCGAGCGCCCGCGGTGGGGGTGTTCGCCGAGCGTAGCAACATCGTGGTGCAATTCGCGCAGTTGCTGCACCAAACTGATGCAAATCTGTTCGGCGAACTCGAGGGTGGAGCGCTCAATCCATTGATAAAAAAGGTTTTGCTGCGCTGGCACAGCACTTGCCATGGCAGGCTCATCTCCTACCCCACAGAGGTCGTACCCCATGTCCGCCGATCAGGTTCTCCAGCTCATCAAGGATGAAGGCATCGAATTCGTCGACCTGCGTTTCGCCGACATGCGCGGTACGCAGCATCACGTGACCTTCCCGGCGCACGCGATCGACGCGGGCACCTTCGAAGACGGCAAGATGTTCGACGGTTCGTCGATCGCCGGCTGGAAGGGCATCAACGAGTCCGACATGGTGCTGCTGCCGGATGCGGATTCGGCCTTCGTCGATCCGTTCTACGCGCACAAGACCCTGGCCATCGCCTGCGACGTGCTCGAGCCCAGCACCATGCAGGCGTATTCGCGCTGCCCGCGCTCGATCGCCAAGCGCGGCGAAGCCTTCCTGAAGTCCACCGGCCTGGCCGACACGGCGTTCTTCGGTCCGGAGCCCGAGTTCTTCATCTTCGACTCGGTGCGCTGGCAGAACGACATGGGCAAGGTGTTCTACGAGATCGAATCGCAGGAAGCCGCCTGGAGCTCGAAGTACCGCTACGAGGAAGGCAACTCGGGTCTGCGCCCGGGCGTGAAGGGCGGCTATTTCCCGCTGCCGCCGGTGGACTCGTTCCAGGACCTGCGCGCCGAGATGTGCATTGCGCTGGAAGCGCTGGGCCAGGTCGTCGAAGTGCACCATCACGAAGTGGCCAACGCCGGCCAGTGCGAGATCGGCACGCGCTTCAACACGCTGGTCAGGAAGGCCGACGAGCTCATGCAGCTCAAGTACGTGATCCGCAACGTCGCGCACAAGAACGGCAAGACCGTGACCTTCATGCCCAAGCCCATCGTCGGCGACAACGGCTCGGGCATGCACGTGCACCAGTCGCTGTCCAAGGGCGGCCAGAACCTGTTCTCGGGCGATCTCTACGGCGGCCTGTCGCAGACCGCGCTGTACTACATCGGCGGCATCTTCAAGCACGCCCGCGCGATCAACGCGTTCACCAATTCCACGACGAACAGCTACAAGCGCCTGGTGCCGGGCTTCGAGGCGCCGGTCATGCTTGCCTATTCGGCGCGCAACCGCTCGGCCAGCTGCCGCATTCCGTTCGTGACCAATCCGAAGGGCCGCCGCATCGAGATCCGCTTCCCGGATCCGATGAACTCGGGCTACCTCGCGTTCACTGCGCTGATGATGGCCGGCCTCGACGGCGTCCTGAACAAGATCGACCCGGGCGCGCCGATGGACAAGGATCTCTACGACCTGCCGCCGGAAGAGGAAAAGAACATCCCGACCGTCTGCCACAGCCTCGACCAGGCGCTCGACGCGCTGGACAAGGACCGCGACTTCCTCAAGGCCGGCGGCGTGTTCTCCGACGACTTCATCGACGCCTACATCGAGCTCAAGCTGCAGGAAGTGACCAAGTTCCGCGCTTCCACGCATCCGCTCGAATACCAGATGTATTACGCGATCTGACGCTTCGGGGCGTAAACCCATCCCCACCCGTACCCTCCCCTTGAAGGGGAGGGTTTTAAGCGGGCTTTTCCGAGAGGGATTGGAAGCGCTCGTGAAAACTCGGCGAAGAACCGGCGGGTTTATCGACGCCGGCGAGGATAAACCCTCCCCTTCAAGGGGAGGGTATGGGTGGGGATGGGGTTGCTCTCGCTGCCCATGAGGCAGGCGTCAGCTACAGATACAGAAATGCAATAGAAACAAAGAAACAAGTTAAAAAAAGAAAGCAACCGCGCACGACGCGCGGTGTTCGGGAAGGGTGGTATGCGGGCTTTCGCGAGGCCTCGCGTGCCGGCCGCGGGATGCGGCGAACGAGGTCCGTCGGCGCTGCGAGCCAGGCGTCGGCGGAACCGAGGGGCGGCACAGCCCCGGGTTACCCGGAGTGGAGCGGCAGGGACTGCCACCGCTGCGCGCAGGCGCGGCGGCAACCAACTCACCGAACGGGAATCATCGACATGCCTCGCTCATCCCTCACGTTCCGCGTGGGCGCCATACTTGCGTCCGCGTTTCTCCCCGCCGCCGGCCCGGCGGCTGCCGCCGTCAGCGGCTCGCTCTCGCTGACCAACGACTATCTGTTCCGCGGCCTGTCCCAGACCAATCAGAAACCGGCCCTGCAGGGCGGCGTCGAATACGCCCACGACAGCGGCATCTATGCCGGCGTCTGGGGCAGCAACATCAGCTGGCTGTCGGACTATTCCAGCGCCGCGCTGCCGATCAGCAGCAGCGTCGAACTCGATGGCTACGTCGGCTGGCGCGGCAACCTCAGCGACACGCTCAAGCTCGACGCCGGCGTCTACACCTACTACTACCCCGGCGACTATCCCACCGGCTTCGTGCGGCCGTACACGACCGAGGTCTATCTCGGCGCGAGCTGGGGGCCGGCCACGCTGAAGTACTCGCACGCGCTGACCAACCTGTTCGGCTTCGCCGAGTCCGACGGCTCGGGCTATCTCGAGGCGAGCGTCAACTACGAATTCAGTCCGGGCTGGACGCTCAACGCCCACGCGGGGCACCAGCGCGTCAAAGGCACGTCGGCGGCTTCGTACAGCGACTGGAAGCTCGGCGTTACACGCGGTTTCGACGGCGGCTGGTCGCTGGCTGCCGCGTATGCCGACACGAACGCGGAACGCGGCGTCTACACCAATGCCTTCGGCCATTTTCTCGGCCGCTCCACCGGCACCTTGACCCTCAGCAAAGCCTTCTAGGCAGGGAGATCCGATGAAACTGATCGTTGCCATCATCCGGCCGTTCAAGCTCGACGACGTGCGCGAGGCCCTGTCCGACGCCGGCGTCAGCGGCATCACCGTGACCGAGGTCAAGGGCTACGGCCGCCAGAAAGGTCACACCGAGCTCTATCGCGGCGCCGAATACGTCGTCGATTTCGTACCGAAGATCCGCATCGAGGCCGCAGTGCCCGACAGCCTGGAAGACATCGCGATCGAGGCGATCACGACGGCCGCGCGTACCGACAAGATCGGCGACGGCAAGATTTTCGTGCTCGAGCTGCAGCATGCGGTGCGCATTCGCACCGGTGAAACCGACGACGAAGCGCTCTGAGGGGGATGCCATGAAGCTACTTTTTACATTCTGCAAAAAAATGCCGGTGGCCGCCGCCGCCGCCGCGCTGCTGCTGTTCTCCGGCGAGCTGTTCGCCCAGGCCGCCGCACCCGTGCCGAACAAGGGCGACACGGCCTGGCTGCTGGTCTGCGCCGCGATCGTGATCTTCATGACCCTGCCGGGCCTGGGCCTGTTCTACGGCGGTCTCGTGCGCTCCCGGAACATGCTGTCGGTGCTGATGCAGTGCGTGCTCGTGTTCGCCCTGGTCGCGGTGCTGTGGACCCTGTACGGCTACAGCCTCGCGTTCACGCCGGGCAACGCGTTCTTCGGCGGCTGGGACCGGCTGTTCATGAAGGGCCTGACGCCCGAGGCGACCGCGGCGACCTTCTCCAAGGGCGTGGTCGTGCCGGAACTTGGCTATTTCGCGTTCCAGGCCGCGTTCGCCTGCATCACCTGCGCGCTGGTCGTCGGTGCATTCGCCGAGCGCATCCGCTTCTCGGCGGTGCTGGTATTCACGACGATCTGGTTCACCTTCGCCTACGTACCGATGGCGCACATGGTCTGGTTCTGGCCGGGCCCGGACGCGTTCACCGACCAGGCCGCGGCCGACGCGGCGACGGCGGCCTCGGGCTTCCTGTTCAAGCGCGGCGCGCTGGACTTCGCCGGCGGCACGGTGGTGCACATCAATGCGGCGGTCGCCGGTCTCGTCGGCGCCTGGCTGGTCGGCAAGCGCATCGGCTACGGCCACGAGGCGATCCGGCCGCACAACCTGCCGCTGACCATGACCGGCGCCTCGATACTCTGGGTCGGCTGGTTCGGCTTCAATGCAGGCTCGGCGCTCGAAGCGAACGGTTCGGCCGCGCTGGCGTTCGTGAACACCCTGATCGCGCCGTGCGCGGCCATCCTGGCCTGGACCGCCGGCGAATGGATAGGCAAGGGCAAGCCGTCGATGCTCGGCGCGGCTTCGGGCGCGGTGGCCGGTCTCGTCGGCATCACGCCGGCTGCGGGCTTCGTCGGCCTCGGCGGCGCACTGGTCATCGGCTTCGCCGCGGGCCTGGCCTGTCTCTGGGGCGTCAGTGGCCTCAAGCGCCTGCTGCGCGCTGACGACGCGCTGGACGTGTTCGGCGTGCACGGCGTCGGCGGCATCGTCGGCGCGCTGCTGACCGGCGTGTTCGCGGCACCTTCGCTCGGCGGCGTCGGCATCTACGACTACGTCGCGAACAGGACCGCCGACGGCTATTCCATAGGCGGCCAGCTGCTGATCCAGGGCACCGGCGTCGTCGTGACCCTGATCTGGTCCGGCCTCGTCGCGTTCATCGCGTTCAAGCTCGCCAGCCTGCTGCCCGGCGGCCTGCGCGTGGCCGCCGACGAGGAGCGCGAGGGACTGGACATCACCTCGCACGGCGAGTCGGCCTACGACCGCTGAAGCGGATCACGCCTGCGTCGCCGCGTGCGGCGGCGCAGGTGCGGCGGTGCGCATGTCTACGTGGCGATTGCGATTCTCATGCCGCTGCCTCAGTCGCGCTCAGCGCAGCGGCACGCGCCGCAGCATGATCGGCGACAGGCGCGCGCCGGCGCGCAGTGATTCCGCGTCGGCGTCCCATTTCCAGATCTGGCTGTTGGCGATGTAGACGAAGCCGCCGGGGGTCACCGTGCCGGTCGTCGGCTCGTTCAGGTCGACGACGGCCGACTCCAGCGCCTCCACGCGCTGGATCTCGCGGCCGTCAGTGGACAGGCGTGCGCGCAGCACGCGGCCCGCGCCGAAGCCGTTCTGCACGCCGATCAGGTAGCGGTCGGCCAGATACAGGCCGTCGATGCCGCCGGTGGCCGCGCCGTTCGGCGCCGCCAGCAGCTGGGCCTGGCCGGTGCCTGCGTCGATGCGGCTGATGCCGTTGTAGACCGCGACGTACACCGCATCATGCGCGTCGTCGCAGGCCATGCCGTTGGCTGCGATCGCATGGCCGGGCTCCGTCCAGAGGCTTAGCGACGTCTCTGCCGGACCGGCGCGGAACAGGCGACTCTGCTCGCTGTCGCTGACGAACAGACGGCCGTCGCGCATCAGGCACAGGTCGTTCAGGAAGGCCGCATCGGCCGCCGGCACGCGCGCAAGCTCGCGGCCGTCGGCCAGCGCGATGCGCACGACGAAAGGTTTGCCTGTGCCCGCGGCACGTGCGCGCGGCGTCGGATTGACCACGGCCAGCAGGGTCTCGCCGTCGCCGGCCACGCTCATGCCGAGCACCACGACCGGCTCCTCGACCGACCAGAGCAGGCTGACGCGGCCATGCCGGTCCACCGCATGAATGCGCGGCGCATTCATCGCGCCGACCAGGAAGCGGTCGCGCTTCGTGTCGTATGCCAGGCCCTCGGGCACGAGGCCGGCGACGTTGACCAGCAGCGCACGCTGGCCGCGCTCCCGGCGCTGCTGCTGGCGCTGCAGCTTGAGCTTGAGCGCGCGGAACTCGTCGCGATTCTGCAGGCCCGGGAAATCGCGCGGGTTCACGCCGAGATCCCAGCCGCGCTTGAGCAGCAGCGCCAGCCATTGCAGGGCGTCGTCGTCCAGACCGTCCTCGGCGCTGAACCGCGCCAGCATGTAGGCCAGATAGTGCGACTGCGGCTGCTCCGCGTAGCGCTGGGTCAGCGCGGCGATGGCCTCGGCATGGTCGGTCGCGGTCTGCGCCCGCAGCGGCACAACCGCCGCCAGCGCAATCAGCAACAGCAGACAGATTCTCGACGACACGCCTTGCTCCCTGTGACCGAAACCGTCGCGCACGCAGCGCAAAGCGACAACCTAGCCGCTGCGGCGGTGCCGGCTCAAGCCTCGGTGTTGCCGCGCTTGCGGCTCGCCGGTCCGCTGGCGGCCTGGTTTCGGGGCCTGGTCCCGGCCAAATACGGCCGAACGCTGATCGCTGGAGGACCGCCTGCGCCCCCGGTGACGCCGGAACTGCGCCTGGCCAGATGGCGAGCGGAGCGGGCTCGCCGGCCCGCCTCCGGGCCGGTCGCGCAGACTGTGGACGCCGGTCCCCCTGCAATCAGCCATGCACGCCCGCAGACCGACGTCCGGCACACGGCCGACCTGTTTCGCGTGCGGGAACCGCGAAGGTCCCCGGCAAGACGCCGCGCGGCATGGCCTCTCATCGACTATGACGGCGCGATCTGGCAGCGGCACCGATCGCGGCAGTCCTTTCCGCAAGCCTGCAGCACTGCCTGTCGAACGCGGTATTTCAGGGCGCCGGCCCGCGGCTGCAGCGGTCTCTACAAACATGAATGGCCCGCGCGTGCGAATCCGCGGACCGCACGGCTGGCGTCAGCACCTGCGGGTTGGTACGCAGCATGCATGGAATTTCTGCAGCGAGCGCGTCGTTCATTTCTCACGAAGCAACAACGCCGCACTTGCCGCAACGCGCCGATTGCGCATAAGTTCCGCCTTCACAGCGGTTCGTGCCGACGCGGCGACAGCCTGCAACGGGGAGCGGACGGGCCGGACGGAGGGGAGCATGGCGCACGAGGGCAGTCTGGTCTGTGTGGGCCTGGGCATGACGCTGGGCTCGCACCTGAGTCCGCTCGCACGCAGCCATATCGAACAGGCCGACGTCGTGTTCGCCGGCGTATCCGACGGCATCGTCGAGCTCTGGCTGCAGGGCATGCACCCCGACGTGCGCAGCCTGCAGCCCTACTACCGCGAAGGCCTGTCGCGCCTGCGCACCTACGAACAGATGGTCGAGGCCATCCTGACCGAAGTGCGCGCCGGCCGCAAAGTCGTCGGCGCGTTCTACGGCCATCCCGGCGTATTCGCACTGCCGCCGCATCGGGCGATCGCCCAGGCCCGCGCCGAAGGCTATGCCGCGCACATGGACCCGGGCATCTCGGCCGAGGACTGCCTCTACGCCGACCTCGCGATCGACCCGGGCCGCGTCGGCTGCCAGCACTACGAAGCCAGCCAGTTCATGTTCTACCGCCGCCGCGTCGACACCTCGGCTTACCTCGTGCTGTGGCAGGTCGGCATCGCCGGCGACCAGTCCCTCGCGCGCTTCTCCACGCCGGCGGTCTACCGCGAAGTGCTCGTCGACGTCCTCGCCCGCGACTACCCGCGCGACCATCCGGCGATCATCTACAAGGTCGCGACCCTGCCCATCCATACGCCGCGCATCGAACACACCACGATCGCCGGCCTCGTCGGCGCCGACATCGACCTGCACGCGACCGTCGTGCTGCCGCCGGCGCGCGAACTGGAGCCGGATGCGGAGGTCAGGGCGCGGCTGGATACGCTGGACGCGATGGTGGCCCATGCGTGATCCCGATCTGAACGCGATCGCCGCGGATTTCGCCTTCGACACGCCGCGCCTGCACGTGCGTCCGCTGCAGGACGAGGACGAGGCGTTCTACTGCGCGCTCTACACCGACGCGGACACGCAGCGGCATACCGGCGGCGCACTGGCGCCGGCCGCCGCGCGGCGCAGTTTCGCGGCCGCTCTCGCGGCGCCGCGGCGAACGCCGATGCAGCGCCTGTACCTGATGCTCTGCGAACGCCGCGAACGGAATGCAGTGGGCATGGTCGGGCTGAACGACATCGACGCCTCGGCGCGCCGCACCGAGATCGGCATTCTCATGAGTCCGCCGGCGCGCGGCGCCGGCTACGGGCGCGAAGGCTTCGGCGCGCTCGCCGAACAGATCTTTCATCGTCTGCCCATCGACGAAATCTATGTGCAGTACGCGACAGCGAACATCGGCGCGGATCGTCTCGCGACCGGCGTCGGCTTCCGCTACGCCGACCCGCCGGGACGCGTCTCCGGCGCCGATCAGCGGGTGGCCGTGATGTACCGTGGGTAAGCGTTTCTCCAAAACCAACACAGTGAGGTAGAGCGATGTCCAACGTCATCGATTTTCTGAACCGCATGGGCAGCGACAGCCGCTTGCGGCATGCGGATGCGGCACTGCTCGCCGCCGCATTGCAGCAGGCCAACCTGGATCCCGAGCTGCAGGCGGCCGTCCTGGCCGGCGATCAGCAGCGGCTCGAAGCCGTGCTCGGCGCGCGCACCAACGTGATCTGCGGCCTGTCGCCGGCCGAACCCGACGATGCGCCGGAACCTGCCGACGACGACGAGGAGATTCGCGCGCTCCAGGTTGCGCGTGCCGGCTGAAACCCGCCACGGCCTGTCCCGGGCCGCCCGGCGCTTCGCGTCGGTCGGCCTTTTCCTGTTGTTGTCGCTGCTGGTCACGCACAAGGCGCTGACTGCGAGCAGCGACCAGATCAATCAGTGGCTGACCGACGCGGATCGGGTCAAGAGCTCCGATTACACGCGCTTCGCCTCGCTGCTGAACCAGGTCGACGTCGAAACCGACAGTCTCTCGTCCAGCCAGCGCCAGCTGCTCGCCTTCCTGCGCGCCTGGCAGCGCAACTACACCGGCGAATTCGATCAGGCCATCGTCGAGTTCAAGAACGTCATCGATCATGCGGACGACGAGGTGCTGCGTACCCGCGCCGGCGCCGCGATGATCAATGCGATGGCCATCGCACGGCGCTATTCCGAGGCCTATTCCTATCTCGATCTGCTCGTGGAGCGCCTGCCGCAGATCGGCGACGCCAAGGCGCGCGACCAGATCCTTCACGTCGCGGCGCTGCTCAACAACGAAGCCGGCCAGTACGAGCTCGCGCTCGACTACAGCGCCAAGCTGCTGAGCCAGAGCCTCGGCGGCCGCGGCGAATGCATGGCGCGCCAGCTGCTGGTGCAGACGCAGTACGAGCTGGACCAGCTCGAACCCGACGGCGCCGAAGTGAGCCAGGCGATCTCGGTCTGCGAGCGCAACGTCGAGCCGATCTTCACGAATTTCGTGCGCGTGTTCGTCGCCCGCCGCCTGATCGACCGCCACCAGTACAAGGAAGCCGCGGCGCTGCTCGGCGGCAAATACGACGAAATCCAGGCGACGCGCTATCCGCGTCTGACCACCGAGGTCGACGTGCTGCTGGCGCAGGCATTCTTCTCCAGCGGCGACATCTTCCAGGCCAAGGCCTATGCGCTGCGCGTGGTCGACCGCCGCGTCGCGACGGAAGTGACGGACCCGCTGGTCAGCGCCTACAAGCTGCTCTATCAGGTCGCGCTGCAGCAGGGCGACGAGCGCACGGCGCTGTCCTACCACGAGAAATACGCCGAGGCCGATCGCAAGAACATCGACGACGTCAGCGCGCGTTCGCTGGCGTATCAGATGGTGCGCCATCAATCGATTGCGAACCGGCTGCAGATCGAAACCCTGAACAAGCAGAACCAGGTGCTGCAGCTCGAACAGCAGCTCGGCGCCAAGGCCGCGGAGACCAGCCGCCTCTACATCGCGCTGCTCGTCGCCGGCCTGCTCATGGTGTTTCTCTGGGCCTTCCACACCAAGCGCCGCCAGCTGCATTTCCGCCGCCTGTCGCAGCAGGACGGCCTGACCGGCGTCGACAACCGGCCGCATTTCCTCGACATCGCGCAGCGCTCGCTCGACGAATGCCGTCGCGGCAGCCGCGAGTGCACGTTGATCCTGTTCGACCTCGATCATTTCAAGATGATCAACGACCGCCACGGCCATGCGGCCGGCGACATCGTGCTCAAGCAGGTGTCCGCGGTCTGCCGTACCTATCTGCGGCCCAACCAGTATTTCGGCCGCATCGGCGGTGAAGAGTTCGCGCTGCTGCTCGTGGACTGCGGCCTGGAACGCGCCCAGCTGTTCGCCGAGCAGCTGCGGCAGGCGGTCGCGGCGACGAATGCGGCGGCCGGCCTCGACGGCGTCGTGATCTCGGCGAGCTTCGGCGTCGCAGCGGCTTCCGAATCCGACTATGAACTGCGCCAGCTCATGGCCAGGGCCGATGCGGCCATGTACGTCGCCAAGCGCGACGGCCGCAACCGCGTCGTCGTTTCGCATCCGGACGCCGTTCCGTTGCGACTGGGCCGCAGCGGCATCGTCGCGATCGTCGACGATGCGCGATTGACCCGACCGTAGAGCGCACCACCGCACCGATCGACGTCTTCGAAGTCAGCAGCCCGAGGGGTGTGCGAGACGATCATGGCCAGCCGGATCGCTGTAGAAGAGGCGGAACGCACGAACCTCGGCGCCTTGGCGCAGGAACAGGTCTTGCCGCTCGCCGCGGCGCAGCGGCGCATCTGGTTCGTCAGCCGTCTCGGTCCGGCTCAATCCGCCGCCTACAACCTGGCCATGGGCATGCGCCTGCGCGGCCCGCTGGACGCGGCGCGTCTGCAGCAGGCGCTCGATCTGCTGTGCCTGCGCCACGACGCGCTGCGTTGTTTCATTGCGGAAAATGACGGCGTGCCGCAGCTGCACGTGCCGGCGGCCGGGCGGCGGCGACTCGCGCTGCAGCGCCATGACCTGAGCGCCGACCCGGCACCGGACGCGGCACTGGACGCGCTGATCGCCGACCAGGCGCGGACGCCGTTCGACCTCGCCGCCGCGCCGCTCGCGCGCGCCGGCTTGATCACGTTGGCGCACGACGAGCACGTATTCGTATTCACCCTGCATCACGTCATCGCCGATGCGACGACGCAGCGCATGTTCGCGCGCGACCTCGGCGAGCTCTATGCGATGGTCCCGACCGCGTCGGTGGTCGGCAGGCCTGCGGGCTGGCGTTTCGTCGAAGCCATTTGGCTCGAGCAGGCGCAGGCGTCGGCCGCGGCCTCGCAGCCCGACTACTGGCGGCACAATCTGCTCGGCGCGCCGGCGCTGTCGGCGTTGCCGACGGACCGGCCGCGTCCCGCGCAGCCGCTCGTCGCGGGCGCGTTTCAGCCGTGGACGCTCGCGCCGGCACAGGTCGCACGGCTGCGCACATTCGCCCGGCATCGCGGCGTCAGTCTGTTCGCCGTGCTGCTCGCCGGCTGGGTGGCGCTGGGGCAGCGTCTGGCCGAGCAGCGCGACTTCGTCGTCGGCGTTGCGGCCGCCGGTCGCGAGTCGACGGCCGCTCGCGAGGCAGCGGGCTGTTTCGTGACCACCTTGCCGGTGCGCGTCGCCGTCGGCGAAACGCCGCGGCTGCGCGAGCTGCTGGAGCAGACGGCCACCGGCCTGCAGCGCGCGCGCGCGCATCAGGCGCTGCCGTTCGAGCAGATCGTCGAGCAGGCGGCGGTCGAGCGCGGCCTCGATCACCATCCGCTGTTCCAGTCGCTGTTTACCTGGCTGGGACGGCAGGACGAACCGGGTTTCCATTTCGACGGCGTCGAGGTGCTGCCGCTGCCGGCGACCTTGGCCAAGTACGGCCGGGAAAGCGCCGGTGCGCACGAAGCCGGCGCGCTGATCCTGCATGGCGGCACCGCGGCGCAGGTCGCGGTCAAGCTCGATCTGTCGCTGACGTTCTGGCAGGCCGGCGAAAGCGTATTCGGCGGTCTCGAATACGCGACGGCGCTGTATGAACCCGCCACGGCGCAGCGTCTGCTGCGCTACTGGACGGCGCTGCTCGACGCGTTTGCCGAGGACGACGACCAGACCCTGGATGCCGTCGATCTGCTGACTTCGATCGAGCGCGGGCAGGTCCTCGGCGCCTGGAACGACACCTTCGCCGATTACGGCCGCAGCTGCGTGCACGAGTTGTTCGAACTCCAGGCAGCGCGTACTCCCGACGCACCGGCGCTGGAGATCGGCGCGCGCCGGCTCAGCTACGCGCAGCTCGACGAACGAGCCGGCCTGTGGGCGCGGCAGCTGCGGCAGCTCGGCCTCGGCGCAGGCGACTGCGTCGGCGTCGCGTTCGAGCGCAGTGCCGACCTCGTCGTCGCGTTGCTCGCGGTGCTCAAGAGCGGCGCCGCCTACGTGCCGCTCGATACGTCGCAGCCTGCGCGGCGCATCGCCTATGCCGTTAGCGACAGCGCCGCACGGCTGGTGCTGACCGACGATGCCAAGGCCGAATGGATGGCGCTGCTCGATCCCGCCGTGCGCGTGCTCGACGCCTGCGATCTCGCGACCGCGCAGCCTGCCGCCGTCGGAGTGCCGCCGCGTCTGGCGACGCCGGACGATCTCGCCTACGTGATCTACACCTCGGGCACGACGGGTCTGCCCAAGGGGGTCATGATCGCGCACGCCGGCGTCGGCAATTTGTTGCGCGCGATGGCTTACGAGCTGGGCGCCGGTTCTCACGATCGCATGCTCGCGCTGACTACGATCGGGTTCGACATCGCGGCGCTGGAACTGTTTCTGCCGCTGATCACCGGCGGCTGCGTGGTGCTGGCCGCGCGCCGCGTCGCGCAGGATCCGTATCGTCTGCAGGAACTGCTCGAGCGCGCGGCGATCACGATCGCGCAGGCCACGCCGACCGGCTGGCGCCTGCTGCTCGATGCGGGCTGGCGCGGGCGCGACGGGCTGCGTGCACTGTGCGGCGGCGAGGCGCTGCCGAGCGAGCTGGCTCAGCGCCTGGAGCGCTGCGTCGATGCGCTGTGGAACGTCTACGGTCCGACCGAGACCACGATATGGTCGACCTTGCGTCGCGTCGACGGGCGCGGCGCGACGGCGGCGATCGAAAGCATAGGCCGGCCTCTGGCCAACACGCGTGTCTACGTGCGCGACCGCTGCGGCAACCTGCTGCCGGCGGGCCTGGTCGGCGAGCTGTGCATCGGCGGAGCCGGCGTCGCACGCGGTTACGTGAACCGCCCCGAGCTCGATGCCGAACGTTTCGTCCCAGATCCGTTCGTCGCCGGAGAACGGCTTTACCGCACCGGCGACCTCGCGCGCTGGCGCCATGACGGCACCTTGGAATTCCTCGGCCGCAACGACGCGCAGGTCAAGATCAACGGCTTCCGCATCGAACTCGGCGAGATCGAGGCGCGGCTCTACGCGAGCGGTCTCGTGCGCGAAGCCGCCGTCGTCGTGCGCGACGACGCGGCTGGCCATGCGCGCCTGGTCGTCTACTTCGTGCCGGCGGCCGGTGCCGATGCGGCAAGTCTGCGCGAGGCGCTGGCGCTCGATCTGCCGGCCTACATGGTGCCCGAACGCTACGTCGCGCTCGATTCCCTGCCGGTCAGCGCCAACGGCAAGGTCGATCGGAAGGCGCTGCCGAGCGCGCAGGCGCCGTTGCCCGAGGCCGTGCAGAAGCCGCTGCCCGGACTGGAAAGCGAGGTCGCCGCGATCTGGAGCACCTTGCTGGGCCTGCCCGCGATCGACCGCAACAGCCATTTTTTCCGGCTCGGCGGACATTCGCTGCTGGCGGTGCAGATGATCGCTCGCGTACGCGCGCAGGCCGGTGTCGACGTCGACGTGAGCCTGCTGTTCGCGCATCCGCAGCTCGCCGCCTTCGCGGCACAGGTAGCCGCGGCAGAAACCTCGGTGCTGCCGCCGCTGCTGCCGCAGCCGCGACCGGCGGTGCTTCCGCTGTCGCTGGTGCAGCAGCGTCTCTGGCTCGTCGTGCAGATGGGCGAGGCGGCCAGCCGCGCCTACCACATGCCGCTGCTGTTCCGCGTGCGCGGCGGGCTGGATGCCCCAGCCTTGCAGCAGGCGCTGGATGCATTGGCGGCGCGGCACGAAGCGTTGCGCACCGTGCTGCCGCTGCATGACGAACTGCCGCGACAGCAGATACTGACCGCGGCGCGCGTGCCGCTGCGCCGGCTCGACGACGCATCACCCGAGGCCGTCGCCGAAGAAATCGCCGCGCCGTTCGATCTCGTCCGCGAGCTGCCGCTGCGCGCGGCGCTGCTACCGGCTGCCGACGCGCAGCTGCTGATCCTGACCGTGCACCACATCGCCGCCGACGGCTGGTCATTGGCCGTATTCGTCCAGGAACTGGCCGCGTTCTACGACGGCTGCCGCCGCGGCAGTGCTCCGACGCTCGCGGCCTTGCCGGTGCAGTACGCGGACTACACCGTGTGGCAGCGGCAGTGGCTGCGCGACGAAGCGCTGCAGCGCCAGCTCGCGTACTGGCGCCGACGGCTGGAAGGCGCTCCGGTGCTGCTGCCTTTGCCGACCGACCGACCGCGGCCGGCGCGCCAGGATCATGCGGGCGAACTCGCCGACTGCCGTTTGCCGGAGGCGCTCGCGCAATCCCTGCGCGAGGTCGGCGACAGCGCCGGCGCGACCCTGTTCATGACCTTGCTCGCAGCCTGGGCGATCCTGCTGTCGCGTCTGTCGGGCGCGCGCGATCTCGTCATCGGCGTGCCGCTCGCCGGCCGCGTGCGGCCCGAGCTCGAAGGTCTGATCGGCCTGTTCGCCAACACGGTCGCGCTGCGCCTGGATCTGTCCGACGATCCCAGTCCGTTCGCACTGCTGCGGCGCGTCCGCAGCGAAGTGCTGCTCGCGCAGCAGCACGGCGACGTTCCGTTCGAACAGATCGTCGATGCGGTGCAGCCGCCGCGCAGCCCCGCGCATACGGCGCTGTTCCAGGCGGCGCTGGCCTGGCAGAGCGTGTCGCCGCCGGCGCTGGCGCTGGCCGGACTCGCGGTCGAGCGCCTGTCTGCGCCGGCCGGCGCATTCGCCAAATTCGATCTGACCTTGTACCTCTGGGAAGAAGCCGGCGCCGTGCGCGGTCAGCTCGAATACGCCAGCGCGCTGTTCGACCGCGCGACGGTCGAGCGCTGGCTGGAGCATTGGCAGGTACTGCTGCAGGCGCTCGCTGCCGATCCACACCGGCGCATGAGCCTGCTGTCGTGGCTCACCGCCGAGCAATACCGTCGCGTGACGCAGGAGTGGGCACAGGGCGCGCGCCCCGCGCCGCCGTCCTGGCGCGTGCACGAACGTGTGGCCGCGGCGGCCGCGGCGCGGCCACTGGACATCGCCGTCGTGCACCGCGAACGCCGTCTCGACTATGCCGGGCTCGTGCAGGGCGCGTCAGGACTGGCCGCGCACCTGCGTGCGCAGGGCCTGCAGCCCGGCGGCTGCGTCGCGGTCTGCTTGCCGCGCAGCATCGAGTTCGTGCTCGCGCTCGTCGCCGTACTGCAGGCCGGCGGCGCGTATCTGATCGTCGATCCGGCGCTGCCGGCGCAGCGCATCGCCGATCTGTTGCAGGACAGCGGCGCCGGTTTGCTGATCGGCGGCGCCGATCTCGGCCTGCCGGCCGCGCCGCCGCGCGTGGACGTGGCGGCGGCATTCACGCCGGTGGACGCACTGTCCGGCGACCTTGCGCCCGGCGGCGAGCTCGCCTATCTGGTCTACACCTCCGGTTCCACCGGCAGACCCAAGGGCATTGCGATCCGTCACGCGAGCCTCGCGAATTTCGTGCAGTGGTGCGACGCCGCGTTGCGGCTGAGACCCGGCTCGCGCAATTCCTGCGTCGTCGGCCTGGCATTCGATGCGCTCGCGATGGAGATCTGGCCCACGCTCTGCGCCGGCGCGACGCTCGTGCTGGCGCCGGTCGAGGCGGCGCTGGATCCCGACGCGCTGCTGCAATGGTGGGCGCAGGAAACCCTGGACTGCGGGCTGCTGCCGACGTCGCTGGCCGAAGTCGCGTTCGCGACCGGCGCGCTGAATCCGCGTCTGCGCACCCTGATCGTCGGCGGCGCGCGTCTGACCCGCCTGCCGCCGGCGCGTGCCGATCTGCGCGTGCTCAATATGTACGGGCCGGCCGAAGCGACCGTCGCCGCGACCAGCGCCGTGCTGGATCCGTCCGAACGCACGATCAGCATCGGCCGTCCGATCGACAACGTCGACGTCTATCTGCTCGACGAGCGGCGCCAGCCGGTGCCGCCCGGCGTCGTCGGCGAGCTGTACATCGCCGGCGCCGGCGTCGCCGTCGGCTATCTGCATCAGCCCGAGCTCGATGCGGAGCGCTTTGTCGCCTGTCCGTTCGGCGAACCCGGCGCACGCATGTATGCCTCCGGCGATCTCGCGCGCTGGCTGCCCGACGGGCGCATCGATTTCACCGGCCGCCGCGACGACCAGGTCAAGCTGCGCGGCCTGCGCGTGGAGCCCGGCGAAATCGAGGCGCGGCTGGCCGAGCACGCGGACGTGCGCGAGGCGGTCGTGCTCGTCAAAGGCGAACAGCTCGTCGCCTACGTCGCCGTGCAGGAAGATCCCGGCGCGGCGACGGCCGCCCAGGTCGAACAGTGGCGTCAGGTCCACGACGCCGCCTATCGCGGTCACGCCGCCGCCGATGCCGACGAATTCGGCGGCTGGAATTCCAGCTATACCGGCGAGCCCATTGCGCGTGCCGAAATGCGCGAATGGCAGGAGCAGACCCTGCAGCGCTTGCGCAGCCTCGCGCCGCGGCGCGTACTGGAGATCGGCTGCGGATCGGGTCTGCTGCTGCTGCCGCTCGCGCCGGACTGCGAGCGCTACGTCGGCCTGGATCTGTCGGCCGCGGCGCTGCAGCGGCTCGCGCAGAACGTCGCGCGGCGGGATCTGAACCACGTACGTCTGGTGCAGGGCAGCGCCGATGATCTGACTGCGGTCGCCGACGAGCGCTACGACACCGTCATCGTGAATTCTGTCGCGCAGTATTTTCCGGATCGCGACTATCTGGACGGCGTGCTGCGCCAGGCCGTCGATCTGCTGCAGCCCGACGGTCGCCTGTTCATCGGCGACGTGCGCAACCTGCTGCTCGCCGCGGATTTCCATCGCGGCGTGCAGGCGGCCCGCGGCGCTGCCGGCGCGCAGCTGGACGAGGCCGTGCGCCGCGCGCTCGCCGCCGAACCGGAGCTGCTGATCGCTCCGCAGTACTTCGTCGACTTCGCGCGCCGTGCCGGGCTGGGCTCGCTGCAGCTCTGGCCCAAGTCCGGAGCCGACAACGAGCTCACGCGCTATCGCTACGACGCAGTACTGCACCGCCGCTGGTTTCCACCGACGGAAGAACCTGCGCAGATCGCCGGCGCTGCCGGACGCGAAGCGCTGGATGCGGCTGTCCGGCTTCTGCAGGCCAGCGCCGCGCGCGTCGTCGTGCGGGACCTGCCGAACGCGGCGCTGTTCGCGAATCGGGATTCGGCCGTCGCGATGACGCCGGCCGCGGTGCTGCAGTGGCTCGTGCAAGCCGGGTGCCGCGCCGAACTCAGCTGCATCGCCGCGGATGCGAACGGGCGCTTCCACGCGCTGCTGTCCCGCGACGCACAGCCCTGGGCGCATGAACGCCTGCCGCGCGGAGAAGACACCGCGACGCCGGTCGCGTCGACCAATACGCCGCCGCTGCCCGAGCCGCGCGCCGGGCTGCGGCGCGAACTGCGCGACTGGCTGGCGCAGCGACTGCCCGACTACATGGTGCCGTCGCAGCTGATACTGCTGCGTCGTCTGCCGCTGACACCGAACGGCAAGATCGACACCGCCGCGCTGCCGCCGCCGTTGTCCAACGAACGTCACTACGTCGCGCCGCGCACGGCGATGGAGCGTCTGCTCGCCGCGATCTGGAGCGAAGTACTCGCGATAGAGCCGATAGGCGCACGCGACGACTTCTTCGCGCTCGGCGGGCATTCGCTCGCAGCGGTGCAGGTCGTCGCGCGGCTGCGCCGGCCGCACGACATCGCCGCCTCCCTGCCGCAGCTGTTCGAGCATCCGGTACTCGCCGATCTCGCGCTCGTGCTGGCGCCGGGTGCCGCAGCCGATGTTCCGGCGGTGGAGCCGGTTCCGCGCGACGGCACGCTGCTGGCGTCGTTCGAGCAGGAGAGTCTCTGGTTCCTCGCCAACCTTCCGGGCGGCGGCGCGGCCTACAACATGTTTCTCGGTCTGCGCCTGCACGGCCGCCTGAACGAGGCCGCACTGGAATCGGCGTTGAACGATCTGGTGCGGCGTCACGAAGCCCTGCGCACCGGTTTCGTCGAGCGGGAAGGGCAGCTGGCCCTGCGCGTGACGCCGGCGGCGGGCGCGCGGTTCGTCCTGAGTCATGTCGATCTGCGCACAGCCGCAGAGCCGGAGCAGGCACTGGCCGATCTTTGCGACGACGAGAATGGCCATCAGTTCGACATTGCCGAAGGCGGCGTGATCCGCGGCTGCCTCGCGCAGCTGAACGACGACAGCTGGGCCTTGCTGATCAGCCTGCACCACATCGCGGGCGACGGCTGGTCGTTCCGCGTAC
This sequence comes from Lysobacteraceae bacterium SCN 69-320, assembly GCA_001725155.1. Lineage (GTDB taxonomy): Bacteria > Pseudomonadota > Gammaproteobacteria > Xanthomonadales > Rhodanobacteraceae > Tahibacter. The sequence continues at coordinate 31,948 of MEFP01000013.1, forward strand.
TGCTGCGCGATCTTGCCGGACTGTATGTCTGGCGCTGCGGCGGTGCCGAGCCTCGACCCGGCGGCGGCATGCTCGCCCACGCGGACTATGCCGCCTGGCAGCGCACGTGGGCCGAGCGCCATTTCGTCGAACAATCGGCCTACTGGCGCGGCGCGCTGACCGGCGCGCCTCCGCTGCTGGAACTGCCTGCCGACCGCGTGCGGCCCAAACAGCAGGATTTCGCCGGCGCCTTCGTCGCGCTCGAGCTCGACGCCGCGCTGTGCGCGTCGCTGCGCGAAACCTGCCGCCATTTCGGCACCACGCCGTTCGTGCTGCTGCTGGCCGGCTGGAGCCTTCTGCTGTCGCGGCTGTCGGGTCAGGACGAAGTCGTCGTCGGTGTGCCCAGCGCCAACCGCGATCAGGCCGAGCTCGAGGATGTGGTCGGCCTGTTCGTCACCACGCTCGCGCTGCGTCTGGCGCCGGGTGCCGTAACGGGCGTGGCCGAGCTGCTCGCGCACGTCGAGGCCGTATCGCTGGCTGCGCAGCAGCACCAGAACATTCCGTTCGAGCAGGTCGTCGAGCTCGCGCGGCCGGCGCGCAGCCTCGCCTACAACCCGGTGTTCCAGGCCATGTTCGCCTGGCAGTCGCAGGCGTTGACGCTGCCGGAGCTGCCCGGCCTCGTCGTTTCGCGTCTGGCCGACCCGCCGGCGCGGCACGCGAAGTTCGATCTCACGCTCGTGCTGGCCGATGCGGGCGACACGATCAGCGGCGGCATCGAGTACGCGACGGCATTGTTCGACGCGGCGACGATGCATCGCTACGCCGAGCACTTCACGACCCTGTTGCGACAGCTGTGCGTGACGGCGGAGCGGCCGCTGGCCCGGCTGGAGCTGCTCAGCGCGGCGCAGCGCCGACAGCTGCTGCAGGAATGGAATGCGACGGCGCGGCCGTTTCCGTCGCACTGCTGTCTGCACGAGCTCGTCGAGCAGGCCGCCGCCGCCGCACCGGATGCGACCGCGCTGGTCATGGGCACGCAGACCTTGAGCTATGCGGAGCTCGATGCGCGCGCCGACGCGCTGGCCGCCGTATTGCGCGCACGCGGCCTGCGTGCGGAGGAGCGGGTCGCGATCTGCATCGCGCGCAGTCCCGAGATGATCGTCGCCGTGCTCGGCGTGCTCAAGGCCGGCGGTGCCTACGTGCCGCTGGACATGAGCCATCCGCCCGCGCGCATTGCGCATGTTCTCGGCGACAGCGCGCCGCGCTGGGTACTGCTGGCCGGCGAGGACGAGCTTGCCGATCATCCGGGCCTGGCCTGCATCGACGTGACACGCCTGCAGCCGTTCGTCGGCCCGCTCGCGACGGCGGAACGGCCAAACTCCGGGCAGCTCGCCTACGTGATCTATACCTCGGGCTCCACGGGCGCGCCCAAGGGCGTCATGGTCGAACACCGTTCGGTGGTCAACCGCCTGGCCTGGATGCGGCGCGAATTCGCGATGGGCGCGGCCGAACGCGTGCTGCAGAAGACGGCGCTGAGCTTCGATGTTTCGGTCTGGGAGATCTTCATGCCGCTGATCGGCGGCGGCTGTCTCGTGCTCGCCGAGCCCGGCAGCCAGCGCGATCCGCTCGCACTGGCGCGCCTGCTGCGCGAACAGCGCATCACGACCGCGCATTTCGTGCCATCCATGCTGCAGGTGTTTCTGGCGGAGCTGGCGACGTTCGAGTTCCCGGATCTCGTCCGCGTGGTCTGCAGCGGCGAGGAGCTGCCGCCGGCCGTGGTCGAGGACTTCCAGCGCAAGATTCCCGTAGTGGAAATCTATAATTTCTACGGACCGACTGAGGCCGCCATCGAGGTCAGCTGGCATCGCTGCCGGCCCGATCGCGGCGCTGCGCGCGTTCCCATCGGCCGGCCGATCGATAACTGCCGGCTCTACGTGCTGGACCGCGCCGCACGCCTGCAGCCGCCCGGCGTGGTCGGCGAGCTGTACATCGCCGGCACGCCGGTCGCGCGCGGCTATCTCAATCGCGAGACCCTGACTGCCGAGCGCTTCCTGGCCGATCCGTTCGGCGAGCCCGGCGCGCGCATGTACCGCACCGGCGATCTCGCCCGCTGGACCTCGGACGGCGAGATCGACTTTCTCGGCCGCAACGACGCGCAGATCAAGCTGCGCGGCTTCCGCATCGAGCTCAGCGAAATCGAAAGCCAGCTCGCGCGGCATCCGGACATCGCCGAAGCCGCCGTCGCGCTGTCGCTCGATGCGGTCGGCGGTCCGGCGCTGATCGCCTACTGGATCGCGGCGCGCGCCGATGTGGAGCTGGACGCCGAGGAGTTGCGGACCTACCTCGCCGCGGCATTGCCCGAGTACATGCTGCCCGTGGGTTATCGGCGTCTGGATCGTCTGCCGCTGAATGCGAACGGCAAGCTCGACCGGGACGCGCTGCCGGCGCTCGCGCCGCTGCCGCCCGCCGTCGACGGCAACGCGGACGACATGCCGCAAGGCCACACCGAACTCGCGATCGCCGCCGCCTGGCAGGACGTGCTCGGCCGCGGCGGGTTCGGGCGCGAGGACAATTTCTTCGCGCTCGGCGGGCATTCGCTGCTGACCTTGCGGCTGCGCAAGCGGCTCGAGGCGGGCGGGATCGCCGTGGAGATCGCCGATCTGTTCCGCTATCCGACCATCGCCGGTCTGGCCGCGGCGCTGGCGCAGCGCGAGGCGGCGGCCGGCACGGGTGCGGTTTCGGTCGTGCGCGCCGACGGCGAGGGCGCGCCGTTGTTCCTGCTGCATGACGGTTTCGGTCTGACCTTGTATGCGCATGGGCTGACGGCGCGGCTCGGCGAGGGTTTTCCGGTATATGCGCTGGAGGACACGGCCGCGGCGCAGGACGAATCTGCGTCGATCACGTTGCTGGCCGACCGTCTGTTCTCGACCTTGCGTGCGGCGCAGCCGCAGGGGCCGTATCGCCTGGCCGGCTGGTCCTTCGGCGGCGTGCTGGCCTACGAGCTCGCGACGCGGCTGATCGATGCGGGCGAGCAGGTGGCCTATCTCGGCCTGATCGACAGCTATTACCGTTTCGACGAACCGACCACCGACGCAAAGCCCGAAGACTTCGCCGAGGTGCCGCTGCACGTGGCCGCACTGGATCCGGCGCTGCGCCGGCAATGTCTCGCGCGTCACGAGATCTATGCGCTCGCGGCGCGGCGCCATGCGGCGCGGCCGCTGCACTTGGCCGTGGATCTGATCAAGGCGCAGCGCTGCGACTTCGCCGCGATGCAGGCCTGGCGCGGCTGGGAGCGCGTGCTGCCGGCCGCGGCATTGCGTGCGCACGAAGTGCCCGGCTGCCACTACTCGATGATGACCGCGCCGTTCGTCGATGCGGTGGCGCAGGCACTGATGGAGGGACTGGCCGGCCGCGCCGGTTCGACTTAGGTCGTAGCACCGGGCCGGCGCAGCGGCCGCCGGAAAAGCTGTGGCAAGCTGCGCGCATGCAAGGCGTTCCCGCGAGCTTCGATTTTCCGGCCGACAGTGCCGAGTTCCGCCATCCGGCGCATCGCGGCGGCATCGAGCTGTATCGCGCGCATATCGTGCGGCATTCCTTCGAGCCGCATGCGCATGCGGCGTTCGGCCTCGGCGCGATAGAGCAGGGGGTCGAGCGCTTCCGCCTGCGCGGCGCCGAGCATCTGGCCGCGGCCGGTTCGCTGGTGCTGATGAATCCCGACGAGCTGCATACGGGCCGCGCCGAGACTGAAGGCGGCTGGCGCTATCGCATGATCTATCTCGATGCCGAGGTGGCGGCCGAGATCAGCGGCGAACGCGACTGGTGGTTTGCCGATGCGGTCGCCGCCGACGCGTCCACGGCGCGCCGCGTGACGGCGCTGCTGGACCGGCTCTGGCATGCCGCCTCGCCGCTGGCCTTCGACAGCCTGCTGTCGGAGCTGCTGCTGCAGCTCGCGCCGCATGCGCGCGGCCGGCGCCCCGAGCGTGCGGAAGCGCCGCAGCGGTTCGCGCGCGTCGTCGATTTCCTGCAGGCCCATCTGGATCAGCGCCTGACTCTCGAACAGCTGGCCGCGGTCGCCGGGCTCAGTCCGTTCCATTTTCTGCGCCGTTTCCGCGCGCACTACGACGCGACGCCACAGCAGATGCTCATGGCCCTGCGTCTGCACAGGGCCAAGCAGCTGCTCGGCAACGGCATGGCCCCGGCCGAGGTCGCTGCGGCCTGCGGTCTGGCCGATCAGGCTCATCTGACGCGCGCGTTCGCGCAGCGCTACGCGGTGACGCCGGCGCGCTACCAGCGCCAGCTGCGCGGCTGAGCAATCTGCTTCAAGACGGCGCGGTCACGTCGCGGCAGGCTGCGCGCATGTTCATCGGCATTCTCTATGCAGCCGTCGCCGGCGCGTTCTGGGGTCTGGTCTTCGTCGGTCCGCTGCTGCTGCCGGACTATCCGGCGGCCTGGCTGGCGATCGGCCGCTATCTCGCATTCGGCCTGATCGCGCTGCCGCTGGCCCTGCTCGATCAGGGCGAGCTGCGCCGGCTGCGACGCGCGGACTGGCTGGAAGCGCTGAAGCTGTCGGCCGTCGGCAACTTCATCTATTACGTCTGCCTCGCCGCGGCGATACAGCGTGCCGGCGGCCCACTGCCGACCATGATCATCGGCACCTTGCCGGTGGTCATCGCGCTGACGGCGAACCGGCGCAATGCGCAGCGCGATGGGCGGCTGCCGTGGCGCCGGCTCGTGCCGCCGCTCGCGCTGATTGCACTCGGCGTGGCCTGCGTCAATCAGGCCGAGCTTGCCGCGTTGCGCGGATCCTCCGCGACCGATCTCGCGCGCTATGCCGGCGGCGCGGCGCTGGCCGTCGCGGCCGTGGTCTGCTGGACCTGGTATCCGCTGCGCAATGCCGACTGGCTGCGTGCCAACCCCTCGCGCAGTCCGCGCGCCTGGGCCACGGCGCAGGGCCTGGTCACCCTGCCGCTGGCTGTGGCCGGCGCGATCGTGCTGGTGCTGGCGTCGTCGTGGCTGACGCCGGGCTATGCGCTGCCGCTGGGGCCGCGGCCGCTGGCGTTCGTCGCGCTGATGGCGGCCATCGGCCTGTTCGCGTCGTGGCTCGGCACCCTGTGCTGGAACCAGGCCAGCCAGCGCCTGCCGACGGCGGTCGCGGGCCAGCTCATCGTGTTCGAGACCGTCGCGGCGCTAGGCTACGCGTTCGCGCTGCGCGGCGAACCGCCGGCGCCGCTGAGCCTGGCCGGTATCGCGCTGCTGATCGCCGGCGTAGTGTTCGCCGCGCGGATTCGGCCTGAACCCGTGCATGCCTAGCGGGTCGTGTCCGCGGCTGGAATGCCCGCGCGGCGAATCGCTACCGGTCCGAACACCTGCCGCCGCGGGACGCGGCGCTGCGGACACCTGCATGGACATTCCCTGGAATCACAGGCGATCCGGCCTGGGCTGGACCGATCCGGAATTCGACACAGGCTGGCCCGCAAGCAGCCCACCGTCCAGGACATCCTGTTTGCGATCGGCGGCTCGATCCCGCCGAAGATCGCGCGCGGCCTGCTCGCGATAACGGCCATCAGCGTCATCGCCATCCTCGCGGCCGTCGGCCAAGCGGGTGCCTGTCAGCGTGCATTTCCGGCATGGCAGCGACAACTGACGGCCTGGGCCATACTCACCAGACACCAGTCCGTTCCGCGCTGCACCGCAGCATCGAAGACGCCGGAAACCGCGCCGGAAATTGCCTAGACTAAAGCCCAATGGACCCCAGGCGGACCTACGGAACATAAGGTCCAGCAGCCGTTCGAGTAGGGAGGTCTGTATGACTGACATGACGCGGCGCCAGTTCTTCAAGCTGACCGGTGCGACCCTGGTCGGTTCCAGTCTCGGGCTGCTGGGCTTCGCGCCGGGCCCGGCTCTCGCGGAGGTGCGCCAGTTCAAGCTGCTGCGCGCGACCGAGATCCGCAACACCTGCCCCTACTGTTCCGTCGCCTGCGGCATCCTGATGTACAGCCTCGGCGACAGGGCCAAGAACGCCGAAGCGAACATCATCCATATCGAGGGCGATCCGGACCATCCGGTCAATCGCGGCACCTTGTGCCCGAAAGGCGCCGGCCTGCTCGACATGGTCCACAGCAAGAGCCGCCTGACCCATCCCGAATACCGCGCGCCGGGTTCGGACAAATGGCAGCGCATTTCCTGGGACGACGCGCTCGATCGCATCTCGCGTCTGCTCAAGGCCGATCGCGACGCGAACTTCGTCGCGAAGAACGCCGAAGGCCAGACCGTCAACCGCTGGATCACGACCGGCATGCTCGCCGCTTCCGGCGCCACCAACGAAGTGGGCTATCTGACCCACAAGGTGATGCGCCCCATGGGGCTATTGGTCTTCGACAATCAAGCGCGTGTCTGACACGGCCCGACGGTGGCAAGTCTTGCCCCGACGTTTGGCCGAGGAGCGATGACCAATCACTGGGTCGACATCAGGAATGCCGACCTCGTGCTGATCATGGGCGGCAACGCCGCCGAAGCGCATCCCTGTGGTTTCAAATGGGTCACCGAGGCCAAGGCGCACAACAAGGCCCGGCTGATCGTCGTCGATCCGCGCTTCACGCGCTCGGCGGCGATCGCCGACTACTACGCGCCGATCCGCACCGGTACCGACATCGTGTTCCTCGGCGCGGTGATCAACTATCTGCTGACGAACGACAAGATCCAGCACGAATACGTCAGGAACTACACCGACCTGTCCTTCATCGTGAAAGAAGGGTTCGCGTTCGAGCAGGGCCTGTTCTCGGGTTACGATGCACAGGCGCGCAAGTACGACAAGTCGAGCTGGGACTACGAGCTCGGCGACGACGGCTACGTGCGCACCGATCCGACGTTCGCCCATCCGCGCTGCGTCTACAACCTGCTCAAGCAGCATTACTCGCGCTATACCCCGGAGATGGTCGAGCGCATCTGCGGCACGGTGCAGGAGAAATTCCTGCACATCGCCGAGCAGATCGCGTCGACCGCGACGACGGACCGCGCGATGACGATCATGTACGCGCTGGGCTGGACCCAGCACTCGGTCGGATCGCAGATGATCCGCTGCGCCGCGATGGTGCAGCTGCTGCTCGGCAACATCGGCATCGCCGGCGGCGGCATGAACGCGCTGCGCGGCCATTCCAACATCCAGGGCTTTACCGATCTCGGCCTGCTGTCGAATCTGCTGCCGGGCTATCTGACCCTGCCCGGCGAGAAGGAGCAGGACTACGCGAAGTACATCGCTGCGCGCGCGCCCAGGCCGCTGCGGCCGAACCAGCTGAGCTACTGGCAGAACTATTCGAAGTTCCACGTCAGCCTCATGAAAGCCTGGTGGGGCGATGCGGCGACGGCGCAGAACGACTGGGGCTACGAGTGGCTGCCCAAGCTCGACAAGGCCTACGACCTGCTGCTGGCCATCGAGCTCATGAACCAGGGCAAGATGAACGGCTACATCTGCCAGGGCTTCAATCCACTGGCCGCGGCGCCGAACAAGGCCAAGGCGATCGCCGGGTTCTCGCAGCTCAAATACCTGATCGTCATGGATCCGCTGGCGACCGAGACCTCGGAGTTCTGGCGCAACCACGGCGAGCACAACGACGTCGATCCGACGAAGATCCAGACCGAGGTGTTCCGCCTGCCGACCTCGCTGTTCGCCGAGGAAGACGGCGCCTTCGTCAATTCGGGGCGCTGGCTGCAGTGGCACTGGAAAGGCGCCGAGCCGCCCGGCGAGGCACGTTCCGATCTCGAGATCATGGCGGGGCTGTTCACGCGCATCCGCAAGCTGTACCAGAGCGAAGGCGGCGCCTATCCGGATCCGATCGTCAAGCTGGCGTGGCCGTACGCGAATCCCGACAGTCCGACGGCCGACGAACTCGCCAAGGAATATTCGGGCCGTGCGCTGAAGGATCTGCCCGATCCCAAGGACCCGACCAGGATCATCCGCAAGGCCGGCGAGCAGCTGGCGGGTTTTGCCGAGCTGCGCGACGACGGCAGCACGGTTTCGGGCTGCTGGATCTTCTGCGGTGCCTGGGGGCCGACCGGCAATCTGATGGCGCGGCGCGACAATTCGGATCCGACCGGCATCGGCAACACCCTGAACTGGGCCTGGGCTTGGCCGGCGAACCGGCGCGTGCTGTACAACCGCGCGTCCTGCGATGCCGGCGGCAAGCCGTTCAATCCGGCGCGCAAGCTCGTCGGCTGGAACGGCGCGGCCTGGGGCGGCGCCGACGTACCGGACTACAAGGCCGACGAGGATCCGGCCAACGGCATGGGGCCGTTCATCATGCTGCCCGAGGGCGTGGCGCGTCTGTTCGCGCGCGACGCGATGAACGAAGGGCCGTTCCCCGAGCATTACGAGCCGTTCGAGACGCCGCTGGCGGCCAATCCGCTGAATCCGGACCAGCCGCTGGCGCTGAACAACCCGATCGCGCGCGTCTTCCAGGGCGACCGCGAGGCATTCGGCAAGTCCGACCGCTTCCCGCACGTGGCGACGACCTATCGGCTTACTGAACATTTCCACTACTGGACAAAACACGTCGAGCTCAACGCGATCCTGCAGCCCGAGCAGTTCGTCGAGATCGGCGAGGCGCTGGCCAAGGAGATCGGCGTGGCCGCCGGCGAGCGCGTGCGCGTGACGTCCAATCGCGGCTACATCACGGCCGTCGCGATGGTGACCAAGCGCATCAAGGCGCTGCGGGTCGACGGCAAGACCGTACATACGGTCGGCATTCCCATCCACTGGGGCTTCACCGGCACGGCCAAGACCGGCTTTCTCGCGAATACCCTGACGCCGGTCGTCGGCGACGGCAATTCGCAGACGCCGGAGTTCAAATCGTTCCTGGTCCGGGTCGAGAAGGCGTAAGGGGTCGATATGGCACTGCAATCGCTCGACATTGTCCGCCGCTCGGCCACGACCATTCCGGCGCCGCAGGCCCGCGGCGCAACCGCCGGCGCGGTCGCCAAGCTCATCGACGTCAGCAAGTGCATAGGCTGCAAGGCCTGCCAGGTCGCCTGCATGGAATGGAACGACCTGCGCGACGAGATCGGCTCCTGCGTGGGCACGTATACGAACCCGCCCGACCTGTCGGACCAGTCGTGGACCCTGATGCGGTTCACCGAATACGAGAATCCGAAGGGCGACCTCGAATGGCTGATCCGCAAGGACGGCTGCATGCACTGCGCCGATCCGGGCTGTCTGAAGGCCTGCCCGTCGCCCGGCGCGATCGTGCAGTACGCCAACGGCATCGTCGATTTCCACGAGGAAAACTGCATCGGCTGCGGCTACTGCATTACCGGCTGTCCGTTCAACGTGCCGCGCATCTCGAAGAAAGACCACAAGGCCTACAAATGCACCTTGTGTTCGGATCGCGTCGCGGTCGGCCTGGAGCCGGCCTGCGTCAAGGCTTGCCCGACCGGCGCGATCGTGTTCGGCAGCAAGACCGACATGCAGCGGCACGCGGCCGACCGCGTCGAGGATCTCAAGTCGCGCGGCTTCGACCAGGCCGGCCTGTACGATCCGTCCGGCGTCGGCGGAACCCACGTCATGTACGTGCTGCATCATGCGGATCAGCCGCAGCTGTATGCGGACCTGCCGAAAGACCCGCAGATCAGCGCGTTCGTGAAGGTCTGGAAGGGCATCAGCAAGCCGCTGGCATTGCTCGGCATCGCCGCCGCGGCGCTGACCGGGTTCCTGCACTACGTCGGCATAGGTCCGAACGAAACCACGCGGGAAGACGAGGAAGCCGCGCGCCGCGAACTGGAGAAGCCGTCATGAGACCAGCCAGGCAGGTTGCCGATCAGGTCGACGTGAAGACCGGGCAGATCGTCCGCTACGCGCCGGCCACGCGCATCAATCACTGGATCGTCGCGATCAGCTTCGTGCTGCTGACCCTGTCCGGACTCGCGATGTTCTGGCCGCCGCTGTTCTGGCTGGCCAACCTGTTCGGCGGCGGCGACGTCACGCGCGCGCTGCATCCGTGGATAGGCCTGGTCATGGCGGCCGCGTTTTTCCTGTTCGCCGTCAAGGTAAGGCACGACAACCGGCTGCAGAAGGCCGATCGCGAGTGGCTCAAACGCGTCGGCGAGGTCATGCGCAACCAGGAGGAAAACCTGCCCGAAGTCGGCCGCAACAACGCCGGGCAGAAGCTCGTCTATCTCGTCGCATTGATCTGCATGCTCGTGCTGCTCGTGTCGGGGCTCGTGATCTGGCGTGCCTATTTCACTGCGTATTTCCCCATCGACGTGACGCGTCTGGCCGCGCTCGCCCATGCGCTGTTCGCGTTCGTGCTTATCCTGACCATCGTCGTCCACGTCTACGCGGGCATCTGGGTCAAGGGTTCGCTGCGTGCGATGACCCGCGGCACGGTGTCGCTGGGCTGGGCCTGGAAACACCACCGCGCCTGGTTCCGCGAAGTCACCCGGCATACGAACGGCAAGTAGCCACGCCGTGACGGGCTTGTGGCTATACTGGCCGCGAAGCGTTCCGCTTCGTCCCGACAGTCGATAGCCGTGCAGCGTGTACTGCCGTCCGACGAGATCGCGCGTTCCGTCGCGCAGCCGATTCCGCGGCTGCGCCTGCCGGATCGCGCCGCGGTGTTCACGAGGCGCGCGGCTCGCCTCGATCAGCTCGCCACCGATCATCCGCTGTCGGGCTATCTGCGCCTGATGGCCGCGCTGGTGCGTGCGCAGCAGGCCGTGCTCGACGCCCTGCCGCCGTCGTCCGTTGCCGATGACGAGCTCGCCCGCGCCGCCGCGCATCGCATGCCGGTGCTGCCGGTCAACGACCATCGCCGGCATCGCGAATGGCAGGCGGTTCTCGCGCAGCTTTGCGAACGGCTGGCCATTTCGGCGGATCTGCCGCCGGCGTGGGCCGACCTGCTGTTGCGCCTGCGGCAGATGCCGGCCGCCGCGCTCGACGAGCAGGCCGACAGCCTGCTCGTCGGACGCATGGAGCGTGTCGATCCGGCTACCGCGCCGTTCCTGATGGCGGCGCTGCAGGTGTGCTGGACCTCGCTGGCTGCGGCGCTGGATGCGGCCCGTATCGCGCCGCTGGATGTGCCCGGTGTCTGCCCGGTCTGCGGCAGCCTGCCCGTAGCCAGCATCGTGCGCGGCGACGGCCATCGCTATCTGCATTGCGCGCTGTGCGCGGCGGAATGGCATCTCGTGCGCGCCAAGTGCAGCCACTGCGACGCCGTCGAAGGCGTCGCCTACCGCTTCATCGAGCAGCTCGCCGGCGGCGTGCGCGCCGAGACCTGCGACCACTGCGGCGTGTATCGCAAGATCCTGCTGCAGGAAAAGGACCAGCAGGTCGAAGCCGTCGCCGACGACCTGGCCAGCGTCGCGCTCGACGTGCTCGTCGGCGAGGCCGGCTATCACCGCGCCAGCGCCAATCCGCTGCTGTGGCCGTCCGCCGAAGGCTGACGTGGCGCCGGCGGCCGACGACAGCGCGACTGCCGCCACGCCGGCCGACATCCCGTCGCTGGACCGCCTGCTGAATCTCGCCGCGGTCGGCACGCTGATCGAGCGCCATGGACGGACCTTCGTGACCGCGACCTTGCGCAGCCTGCTCGATGCGCACCGCAGCACGGCGAAGGCCGGCAACCTGCCGCGTGACGCGCTGGCGCCGCAGGCCATCGCCACCGCGCTTGCGGATCGGCTGGCCTTCGCTGTGCGCACCAGGCTGCGCGCGCTGTTCAACCTGACCGGCACCGTGCTGCATACGAATCTCGGCCGCGCCGTGCTGCCGGAGGAGGCCGTGCAGGCCGTGACGCGCGCGCTGACTGCGCCGGCGAATCTCGAATTCGATCTCGCCGCCGGCCGACGCGGCGATCGCGACAGCCTCGTCGAAGGCCTGATCTGCGAACTGACCGGCGCCGAGGCCGCAACCGTCGTCAACAACAACGCGGCCGCGCTGCTGTTGCTGCTCACTACCCTGGCCCATCGTCGCGAAGTCATCGTCTCGCGCGGCGAGCTGATCGAGATCGGCGACAGCTTCCGCCTGCCCGAGCTGATGCGCAGCGCCGGCGTGCGGCTCGTCGAAGTCGGCACGACGAACCGCACGTATGCCAAGGACTATGCCGGCGCAGTCGGCGCGCGCACGGCGCTGCTGCTGCAGGTACATGCGAGCAACTACGCGATCCGCGGTTTCACTCACAGCGCTTCCGCGACGGAACTCGCGGCGCTGGCGCGCACGCATGCGCTGCCGTTCGCGGTCGATCTCGGCAGCGGCAGCCTGGTCGATCTCGCCCGCTACGGCCTGCCGAAAGAACCGACCGTGCGCGAAGCGATCGAGGCCGGCGCCGATCTCGTGACCTTCAGCGGCGACAAGCTGCTCGGCGGTCCGCAGGCCGGCATCATTGCCGGTCGCGCCGACCTGGTCCGGCGTCTCAAGCGCCACCCGCTCAAGCGCGCGCTGCGTGTCGGCAAGCTGACCCTGGCGGCACTCGAGGCCGTGCTCGCGCTGTATCGCGCGCCGGAGTTCCTGCCCGAACGCCTGACGACCCTGCGCCTGCTGACCCGGCCGGCGGCGGCGATCGAGGCGCAGGCGTGGCGCGTGCTGCCGTTCGTGCAGGCCGCGCTCGGCGATGCGTTCACTGTCGCCGTCGCGCCCATGGCCAGCCAGATCGGCAGTGGCGCGCAGCCGGTGGCGACGCTGGCCAGCTGCGGGCTGGCGATCCGCGCGGCGCGCCGCGGCGCGCGCATCGAATCGGTCGAGTCCGCCCTGCGCGGCCTGCCGCGGCCGGTACTCGGACGCATCGCCGACAAGGCGCTGTGGCTCGACCTGCGCTGCCTCGAAAAGCACGACGAGGCCGCGTTCTGCGCCGCCTGGGACGGCCTGCGCCCGTGATCGTCGGCACGGCCGGCCATATCGACCACGGCAAGACCACGCTCGTGCGTGCGCTGACCGGCGTGGACACCGACCGGCTCAAGGAGGAAAAGCGGCGCGGCATCTCGATCGAGCTCGGCTATGCCTATCTGCCGGAGGCGAGCGATGCGGCCGGCGAAGCCCTGGGCTTCGTCGACGTGCCGGGCCACGAGCGTCTGATCCACACCATGGTCGCCGGCGCCAGCGGCGTCGACTTCGCGCTGCTCGTGGTCGCCGCGGACGACGGTGTGATGCCGCAGACGCGCGAGCACGTGGCGATCCTCGATCTGCTTGGCGTGGCGCGCGGCGCGGTCGCGCTGACCAAGGCCGATCGCGTCGATCACGCACGGATCGCAGCCGTGCGCGCGGAAATTGCGCAACTGCTCGCGCCGACCGCGCTGCAGGCCGCGCCGGTATTCGCCGTCGCCGCGACCGATCCCGCCGACGCCGGCGTCGCCGCCTTGCGCGCGCATATCCTCGCGGCTGCCGCGGCTGCGCGACGGCGTGCCGACGACGGCCTGTTCCGTCTCGCGGTCGATCGCGTGTTCACCTTGCCGGGCCACGGCACGGTCGTGGCCGGACTCGTCATGGACGGCAAGGTGCGGCCCGGCGAAGTCGTGCAGATCCTGCCGGCCGGCATCGCGGCGCGCGTGCGCGCGATCCATGCGCACAACCGCGCGGCGGAAATCGGTCGAGCCGGACAGCGCTGCGCGCTGAATCTCGCGCAGGTCGAAACGTCGGCGATCGCGCGCGGCGACTGGATCGCCGATCCGCGCGGGCTGGCGACGACGACGCGCATCGACGCCGAACTGCGCCTGTTCGCTGCCGCGCCGACGCTGATGCAGTGGTCCCTGCTGCACGTGCATTTCGGCACCACGCATCGCCTCGTGCGTGCCGTACTGCTCGACGCCGAGCGGCTGGCCGGTGGCGGTCGCTGCCGCGTGCAGCTCGTGTTCGATGCGCCGGTCTGCGCGCGGCCCGGCGACCGCTACATCGTGCGCGACGCGCAGGCGGCGCATACGCTCGGCGGCGGCGTATTGCTCGATCCGTTTGCGCCGGCGCGGCGGCGCCGCACCGCCGAACGCCGGCAGCGCCTCGATGCGGTTGCAGGCCTGCTCGCCGGCGACGGTCCGCACGCGCTGCTCGACGGCGCCGCGCAGGGCCTGGCCGAAACGGAACTCGTGCAACTGGGCGGCCGGCTGCCGGATGCATTGCCATTGCCGGCGGCGACGCGCCTCGTGGCGACCGATGCGGGTCGGCTCGCGATCGCCGAGCGGCACTGGCGGGCGCTCGGTAGTCGCGTGCTCGGCGCACTGGCCGATTTCCACGCGCAGACGCCGGACGAGAGCGGTCCCGACATCGGCCGCCTGCGCCGCATCGCCGTGCCCACACTGACGCTGCCGACCTGGCTCGCGCTGGTCGACGATCTCGTACGTGAAGGCCGCATCGTGCGCAAAGGACCGTGGCTGCATCTGCCGCAGCACGTCGTCGCGTTGACGGCGGAGGAGCGCCGGCTGGCCGACGCGCTGCTGCCGCTGCTCGCCGCCGGACGCTTCGATCCGCCCTGGATGCGCGATCTCGCACGCACCCTGCAGGTCAGCGAAGAACGCATGCGCCGGTTGCTGCGCAAGCTCGCGGCCGAAGGCGAAGTGCTGCAGATCGTGCCGGATCTGTTCTACGCACGTGCGGCGGTCGGCGAGCTCGCCGAGATCGCGGCGCAGCTCGCGGCACGGGACGGCAAGCTCGATGTCGCGGCGTATCGCGACGGCGTCGGCACGGGGCGCAAGCGCGCGGTGCAGATCTTGGAGTTCTTCGATCGCGTTGGCTACACTCGCCGGCAGCGCGATGCGCGCATCCTGCGCAGCGATAGCGGTTGGAAAAGCACGCTCGATGCGCCGGCGAACCGTTGAGGAAGGCATGCGCACCCGGCGGTGCGGCCGGGCTTCAACCCCGGCAGGGGGCGTCAATCGCTCCCTGGTAGGTTCGACTCCTGCTGCCTTCCGCCATCCACGTATCCTCCGGACGGGCGACGACGATGGAGACCACTGAACCTGCACTCGTGCGTCTGACCTCGCTGTCGCACGGCGGCGGCTGCGGCTGCAAGATCGCGCCGGGCGTGCTTGCCGAACTGCTCAAAGGTACCTCGCCCGGAACGCCGTTCGCGGCGCTGCTGGTCGGCACCGAAACCTCCGACGATGCGGCGGTCTACCGGCTCAACGACGAACAGGCGGTCGTCGCGACGACCGATTTCTTCATGCCGATCGTCGACGATCCGTTCGACTTCGGTCGCATCGCCGCGACGAATGCGCTGTCGGACGTCTATGCCATGGGCGGCACGCCCATCCTCGCGCTGGCCATCGTCGGCATGCCGCTGAACAAGCTTGCGCCGGAACAGATCCGCGAGATCCTGCGCGGCGGCGAAGCGGTCTGCGCGGCGGCCGGCATTCCGATCGCCGGCGGCCACAGCATCGACTCGGTGGAACCGATCTACGGCCTCGCCGCAATCGGCCTCGTGCATCCGCAGCAAGTGCGGCGCAATTCGCAGGGGTGTGCCGGCGATGCGCTCGTGCTCGGCAAGCCGCTCGGCGTCGGCATTCAATCGGCGGCGCTGAAGAAAGGGCGGCTCGACGCGGACGGCTATCGCGCGATGCTTGCGACGACGACGCAGCTCAATCGCGTCGGGCCGGAACTCGCGAAGATCGACGGTGTGCATGCGATGACCGACGTGACCGGCTTCGGCATCCTCGGGCATCTGCTGGAGATGTGCCGCGGCTCGGGCCTCGGCGCGCGCATCCGCATGGATGACTTGCCGCTGCTCGCCGGCGTGCGCGCGTTCGCCGAGGCCGGCGTGTTCACGGGTGCCTCGGCGCGCAACTGGGCGTCATATGGCGCTGAGGTGAAGCTTGCGGATCAACTGACCGGGACCGACCGCGTGCTGCTCTGCGATCCGCAGACCGCCGGCGGTCTGCTCGTGGCTTGCGCCGAGGCGTCGCTCGCGCAGGTGCTGGACACGTTCCGCCGCAGCGGTTTCGAGCAGGCCGCGCGTATCGGCACGATGCACAGCGGCGAAGTCGCTGTCCGCGTCGACTAGCGCATCCCGCCGCCTGGCGGCCGCCAGGCGGCCGCCTGCGACTCGCCGGCGGCTCAGACCAGTCCGGTCAGATAGAACGCCGCGATCACGACGAACACGGCCAGGGTCTTGATCAGGGTGATGGCGAAAATATCCTTGTAGGCTTGGCGGTGGCTCAGGCCCGTCACGGCGAGCAGGGTGATGACGGCACCGTTGTGCGGCAAGGTGTCCATGCCGCCGGAGGCCATTGCCGCGACGCGGTGCAGCACTTCCATCGGAATGCCGGCGGCGTTCGCGTTCGCGATGAAGGTCTCGGCCATCGCGGCCAGCGCGATGCTCATGCCGCCGGAGGCCGAACCGGTGATGCCGGCCAGCGCCGTGATCGTGACGGCTTCGTTGACCAGCGGATTCGGAATCGCCGCGAGCGCGCCGGCCACGACGACGAAGCCCGGCAGCGCGGCGATGACCGCACCGAAACCGTATTCCGAGGCGGTGTTCATGGCCGCGAGCAGGGCGCCGCCGATTGCCGTGCGCGTGCTCTCGGCGAAACTGGCCATGACCGGCTTCCAGGCGAACGCAAGCACCGTCGCGATACCGACCAGCAGTGCGCCTTCCACGGCCCAGATCGCGGCGACCTTGGAGACTTCCTGCACGACCGGCGCGGCCTTACCCATCGCCGCTGGCACGAACTCGTGGCTGCTGCCGTAGAACGCCGGAATCAGACCGGTGAACAGCTTGTTGGTCACGCCGACCAGCACCAGCGGCAGGATCGCGACCAGCGGATTGGCCAGGTTCGTGCCGGCGAACGCGGCCGGTTCGTTCTGCAGCGCGGCTGCATCGCCGTAACCCTCGCCCGCGGCGCGCGCGCCGCGCCGGCGCCAGTCCAGATAGAGCAGGCCGACGATCAGGATGAACACCGCGCCGATACAGCCGAGCACCGGCGCGGCCCAGGAATTCGTGCCGAAGAACGTCGACGGAATGATGTTCTGGATCTGCGGCGTGCCCGGCAGCGCGTCCATCGTGAACGTGAACGCGCCGAGCGCGATCGTGCCCGGGATCAGGCGCTTGGGAATGTCGCTCTGGCGGAACAGCTCGGCCGCGAACGGATAGACCGCGAACACGACGACGAACAGCGACACGCCGCCGTAGGTCAGCAGCGCGCAGACCACGACGATGGAGAACATGGCCCGGTCGGCGCCGAACAGCCGTATCGTCGCGGCGACGATGGCCTTGGAAAAGCCCGAGATCTCGATCAGCTTGCCGAACACCGCGCCGAGCAGGAACACCGGAAAGTACAGCTTGAGGAAGCCGACCATCTTGTCCATGAACAGGCCGGTGAACATGGGCGCCACGAGGGAAGGGTCGGTCAGCAGCACCGCGCCCAGCGCGGCCACCGGCGCGAACAGGATGACGCTGTGCCCCCGATAGGCGATCCACATCAAGAAACACAGCGCCGCCAACACAATCAGAAAAGACATTCCCTGGCTCCGGAGCCCGACGCGGCGAGTGTCCGGATGCGCCCGGGGACGGCCCATTGTCCGAAGGTACGATGCCGCGCCAAGCGGGCGCGGCCTAGCCTTGCGGCACAAACGGCGGCAGGGGTCCGCTGACAAGACGCACCCGGTAGGAGGGGAAGCGATGATGCGGATGAAGCGAAATTGTCTGGCGCTGGCGATAGGCTGCGTGCTGCTGTCGCCGATGGCCTGGGCCAACGACGATGCGGCGCCCGAAACGGCGGCAGTGACCGAATCGGCCGCTGCCCCGGCCGAGGGCGAGGCCTCCGGCGGCACGACCAAACTCGACAGCGTCGTGGTCACCGCGCGCAAGCGCGAGGAAACCCTGCAGGACGTGCCGATCGCGGTCACGGCGTTCACTGCCGACGCGATGGAAAAGCTCAACGTCGAGGACATCGGCGATCTCGATGCCCAGGTGCCCAACCTGACGATCTACGCGGCGCGCGGCTCCAGCAGCACGGTCACTGCCTATATCCGCGGCATCGGCCAGTCCGATCCGCTCTGGGGCGTCGACCCCGGCGTCGGCATCTATCTCGACGACGTCTACATCGCGCGTCCGCAGGGCGCCTTGCTCGACGTGTTCGACGTCGACCGTGTCGAAGTCCTGCGCGGCCCGCAGGGCACCTTGTACGGCAAGAACAC
The DNA here is from genome assembly GCA_001725155.1 of Lysobacteraceae bacterium SCN 69-320. Taxonomy (GTDB): domain Bacteria; phylum Pseudomonadota; class Gammaproteobacteria; order Xanthomonadales; family Rhodanobacteraceae; genus Tahibacter. Next base: position 50,027 of record MEFP01000013.1, read on the forward strand.
CATCGGCGGCGCGATCAAGTACATCTCCAAGAGCCTGCCCAAGGAAGCCGAAGGCTATGCGCAGCTGACCGTCGGCAACTACGGCCAGCTCGACGCCAAGGGCGCCATCGGCGGTCCGCTCGGCGGCAGCGACAGCCCGGTCCGCGCGCGTCTGGCCGTGGCCAGCCTGAACCGCGACGGCTTCGGCGAGAACCTGACCAACGGCGCGCCGGTCAGCGACAAGGAGATCAACGCGTTCCGCGCCAGCATCGGCGCCGATCTCAGCGAGCGCTTCGACATCAACCTGGCCTACGACTGGATGGACGACCAGTCCGGCGTGCGCGGCGCCAAGATGCTCGCGCCGAACCGCTTCGCGCCGGGCATCGAACCGCTCGACGACCGCTACGACATCCGCAGCGGCATGCCCAACGTCAACGACACCAAGATGAAGGGCGTCTCGGCCACCGCCAACTGGCGTGCGACCGATTCCTGGGCGTTCAAGTACATTTTCGCGCGGCGCGATTCGGACACCGAAACGAACATCGACTTCGACACCTTGCCGAACAAGATCGCCGACGTGAAGGCGTTCTATCGCGACAACCAGACCACCAACGAGCTGCAGGTCAACTACGACGGCGGCGGCATGGCGCGCGGCGTCATGGGCATCTACAGCTTCGACGGCGAAGCCGGCGGCCAGGTGCTGAACAACTTCTTCAACGCCTCGTTCGGCGACACCCAGGGCACGGTCTACACCGAGAGCCTGGCCGTCTACGGCGACTGGACCTTCGACTTCACCGACCGCCTGTCGCTGGACGTCGGCGCGCGCTGGACCGACGAGGACAAGCATGCCGTCGTGCTCAACCGCGGCTATACCGACGCGACGTTCACGGTGCCGACGGCCACGGTCGCGAACTTCAACCGCACGGTCAACTTCAAGAACACCTCGCCCAAGGTTGCGCTGGACTACAAGCTCAGCGACGCGGTCATGCTCTACGGTGTGGCCTCGCGCGGCTTCAAGTCGGGCGGCTTCAACATCCGCGCCAACTCCGTCGCCGTGCCGCGCTCGGCCGAGCCGTTCGCCGACGAGCAGGTCGACAGCTACGAAGTCGGCACCAAGATGGCGCTGGCCGATCAGAGCCTGTTCCTGAACTTCGCCTACTTCTACAACAAGTACAAAGACATCCAGCTGTCGGTGTTCACCGCATTCGACAGCAACGGCGACGGCGTCGACGATGCGTTCTTCGGCGACTTCACCAATGCCGGCAAGGGCCACGTGAAGGGCCTGGAAATGGAATACCAGTGGCTGCCGAGCGAACACTGGGCGGTCAACGGCAACCTGGCCTGGCTCAACGCGAAGTACGACGAGTTCATCACCCAGGGCGTCAACGTCGCGTCCAGCCAGAAGTTCACCAACGCGCCGCACTTCTCCGGCGCCGTGAACCTGGAATACCGCACGGCTCTCGCCAACGGCGGCAACCTGTCGGCGCGCCTGGGCTACAGCTACCAGAGCGAAGTCTGGCCGACCACCGACCTGAGCCCGGTCATCCGCCAGGACGGCTACGGCCTCGTCAACGCCGGCGTGATCTGGAAGGTCAATCCGGACTGGACCCTGTCGCTGCAGGGCACCAACCTGACCGACAAGGCCTACCGCACGACCGGCTACAACATCCCGGTGCTCGGCGTGCTGACCGGCTTCTACGGTCCACCGCGCCAGTACACCTTGAGTGCGCGTTACGACTTCTGATCACAGCGGTAATGGTTGAACGGCCGCCGCGTGCGGCGGCCGCCCAGGCGCGCGGGCTCACCTCTCCTCCGGGCCCGCGCGCCGATTCTTTCGATCGGGCCGGGCAGGGACGCCTGTTTTTTCCCTCGGCTCGGGTCGGCGCCGGGCACGCCGGCGGCATCCGGCCATCGCGGCAGCGCGCTACCATGCCGCCTCGTCCCGGAGAGGCCAAGCCATGTTGAGTGTGGGCCCGGTCGTGCTGGCCGCGCTGGTCTGGCTCGGCGCGCTGTTCGGCGTCGCGCTGTATGCGGAACGCCGGCCTGCGGGCCTCGCGCGCCACTGGGCCTATGTCTACGCGCTGTCGCTCGCGGTCTACTGCACGTCGTGGACCTTCTACGGCACGGTCACCCAGGCCGCGCGCTACGGCTGGCCGCTGCCGCCGACCTTCATCGGCACCATCCTGCTGTACGTGTTCGCGGCGCTGGCGCTGGTCAAGCTCGTGCGTCTGGCGCGCGCGTCGAACGCGAGCTCGCTGGCCGACCTGATCGCGACACGGCTGGGCAAGAGCACCGGCGTTGCCGCGAGCGTGACCGCGGTCGCTGCGCTGGGCCTGGTGCCGTACATCGCACTGCAGCTCAAGGCCGTGGCCATGAGCTATGCGACCCTGACGCATTCGGCCGCCGAGGCGCCGCAGTCACTGTGGCAGGACGGCGCGCTCTACGTCGCATTCGCGATGACCCTGTTCGCGATGCTGTTCGGCACGCGCCGCGTGGGTGCGGCCGAGCACAATCGCGGCCTCGTGCTGGCCATCGCGTTCGAGTCGCTGTTCAAGCTCGCCGCGATGCTCGCGCTCGGCGTGTTCGTGCTGTTCGGCCTGGATCTGCCGGCGCAGGCGGCTGCGGCGCCGCGGCCGATGGCCGGCGGCTTCCTGCCGCTGGTGCTGCTCGGCGTGCTCGCGATGTTCACCCTGCCGCATCAGTTCCACGTCGGCGTCGTCGAGTGCCGCGACGAGGCGCACGTGCGCACGGCGCGCTGGCTGTTTCCGCTGTACTTGCTGCTGATCGCGCTGCCGCTGCTGCCGCTGGCCAATGCCGGCGACGCGCTGCTGGCCAATACCGGCCTGTCGCCCGATCTCTACGTGCTGGCCTTGCCGCTGTCGCAGGGGCACGAAGGCCTCGCGCTGTTCGCGTTCCTCGGCGGCCTGAGCGCGGCTACCGGCATGGTCGTCGTCAGCACCCTGACCCTGAGCCTGATGATCGGCAATCACTGGCTCGCGCCGGGCCTGCTGCGCAGCGCCTGGCGGCGTTCCGGCGACGGCGACCTGCGCGGCACCGTACTGCTGCTGCGCCGCCTCGGCATCGCCGCGATCATGCTGCTGGCCTGGGCCTACAACCGGCTGATCGCCGGCAACGAGGCGCTGGCCGACGTCGGCGCCGTGTCGTTCTCGGCACTGGGCACGCTGACGCCGGCGCTGGCCTTCGCGGTCTGGCGGCCGCAGACGCCGCCGCGCGCCGTCATCGCCGGCATCGCCGCGGGTTTCGCGATCTGGTGCTGGGCATTGCTCGTACCGCTCGCCGCCCAGGTGCGCGGCGTCGCGCCGGGCTGGCTGGAGCAGGGCCTGTACGGTCAGCCCTGGCTCGCGCCCGACGCCCTGTTCGGCCTGACCGGCTGGAGCCGCCTCGGCCGCGCAGTCGCGGCCAGTCTGTTCGTCGGCACCTTGGTAACGGTCGTGATCGCGATCTGGCGGCCGGACCCGCTGCGCGAGAAGCCCGGTTTCGACCAGCGCGCGCTGCGCAATGCCGGCCGCCGCTTCCTGCCCGAGCAGCGGCTGGACGAGCTGTTGCAGCACGCCCCGGCACGCGGCGTCGTGCCGGCCGCGATCGAGGCGCGCGTGGAGGGCGAGCTCGCCGCCGTGCTCGGCAGTACCTCGGCGCGGCTGCTGCTCGACGCGGCCCAGCGCGAGGCCGGCGCCGGGCTCGACACGGTCGCGGCGATCGTCGGCGAAGTTTCGCAGGAACTGCGCTTCAACCAGCGCCTGCTCGAGGCCGCACTCGAAAACATGAGCCAGGGCATCAGCGTCGTCGACGCGCAGCTGCGTCTGGTCGCCTGGAATAGGCGTTATGTGGAATTGTTCGGTTTTCCCGAAAATATGCTGCGCGTCGGCGTGCCGGTGGCCGAGCTCGCCGGCTGGGCACTGCAGCGCCTGCCGCATCGCGGCAGCGCCGAGGCGGCGCTGGAGCGGCGCCTGGCCTTCATGCGTGCGGGCACGCCGCACCTGTCCGAGCGCGTATTCCCCGACGGCAGCATCGTCGAGATCCGCGGCAATCCGATGCCCGGCGGCGGTTTCGTCGCGACTTTCACCGAAGTCACCGCATTCCGCCACGCCGAGGCCGCGCTGATCCAGGCCAACGAAAACCTCGAGCAGCGCGTCGCCGATCGCACCACCTTGCTCGAATACGCCAAGCGCGAGGCCGAGCGCGCCAACGACGCGAAGAGCCGCTTCCTCGCCGCGATCGGCCACGATCTCATGCAGCCGCTGCACGCCGCGCATCTGTTCACCGACGCGCTGGCGCAGCAGATCGCCGTGCCGGCACAGCGCGATCTCGTCGCACAGACGCGCGGTGCGCTGGACTCGACCACCGACCTGCTGACCGGCCTGCTCGACATGTCGCGCCTCGAAGCCGGTGGCCTGACCGCGCAGCCGCGCGAGTTTCCGCTGGCCGACGTGCTCGATCCGCTGGCCTCGGAATTCCGCGCGCTCGCGGCCGAGCGCGGCCTCGCGCTGCGCTATCGCGCGAGCGGCGCCTGGGTGCGCAGCGATCCGCAGCTGTTGCGCCGCGTGCTGCAGAACTTCCTCGCCAACGCCGTGCGCTATACCGCCGCCGGCCGCGTGCTGCTCGGCCTGCGCCGCGCCGGCACGCGGCTGCGCATCGAAGTGCACGACACCGGACCCGGCATCGCGCCGGAACAGCAGCGCGCGATCTTCGAGGAGTTCCGCCGCGGCGACGACGCGGCCGGCCCCGGCCTCGGACTGGGGCTGGCGATCGCCGAACGCATGGCGCAGCTGCTCGACGCGCCGCTGGACCTGCGCAGCCGTCTCGGCCGCGGCACAGTGTTTGCGATCACCTTGCCGCTGGCCGCAGCGCGGCGCCGCGAGGAACCCGCAGCCGCGGGCAAGCCGCGCCTCGGCGGCACGCATGTGCTCGTCGTCGACAATGAAGCGCCGGCGCTGGAAGCATTGCGCAGCCTGCTGCTCGGCTGGGGTTGCAGCGTCGCTGCCGCCGCCGACGGGCCCGCCGCGGCGCGCGCGCTCGACGCGCAGGCCGCCGATCTCTGGCTGTTTGACTACCACCTCGACGATGACGACACCGGCGTGGCCCTGCACGAACGCCTGAGCGCCAGCCACGGCGCGCGCCCGGCCGTGATCATGAGCGCCGATGCCGGCGAGTCCGTGCGCAAGGCCGTCTACGAAGCCGGCCTGCCATTGCTGATCAAACCATTGAAGCCGCTTGCGCTGAAGTCGGTGCTCGACCGGCTGCTGGCGGCGCGGGCGGTGAGATGAAGCGCGACGTTCAGCAACGCGTGCTCGACCGTCGGCGTTTGACCGCGGCAATCCTCGTTACTGAGGCGTCCATTCGATGCGCTCGTACGCGCTGTGCAGCAGTCTTTCCAGTGCCCAGACCTCGACCGGCGCGACTTCGCCATAGTCGGTGACTTGCCAGCTATCGGCATGCCCGCGCAGGGTGATGGTCACCCAATAATCATCCGTCCAGCCAGCCATGTAGTTGTTCTTGGTAGCGCTGCGGCGGGCACGCTGGCCGAGCTGGGCAAGGCGCGCGAAGGTGGCTGGACTGATTTCGCCGCGAAAGCGGCCGCCGTGTCCCTGTGTGTGGTCGACGAGTGCCGCGCTGCCGTCGCGATGCAACGTCATGCGGTAGTCGGGGCAGTCGCCGAAGCAGATGCTGCGTTCGAACACGATGACATCGAACGGAACTACATCCTGGTCGAGAGGCTTGCGATCGTTGAACGCCTGGGAACCGAAGTGCTTTCCGTGTTCGGCCAGACGATTGTCGAAGCCGTCGTCGGGATCGCAGCTCATGCCGCTGCTGCCGCCTTGCAGCAGCGCCGGCACCGTGGCGATGCCTGCGAGCACGAAAGCGAAATAGACGGCGATATGCAGGCTGCGCAGCAGCGGAGGCGTCGTTTTCGGTTCGTTCGACACTGGGTTCATGTTGCGACTGCACTGGACACCGGAAGCGCTGCAGTGTGCATGAATCACTTACCGTGAGGGGCGCCGTTCACCGGCGTGGCTTCCGGAGGGTACAACGGGTCGCGTCCATAGACTTGGCGATGCGTGCGTGATCCCGTTGCGATCCGGATCGGATCGCCCCTAATCTCCGCGCCGACGTCCGCTGATGGCAGCGGACGGGACGGACCCGGACGGGACATGAGCAGACCACTTCGCAAGTTATGGGCCGAACAGACGCTGGAGATCCTCGAGCGCGGCCGTTATACCAATCCCTCGGGCGGGACCGTGGAACTGGCCGCAGCGATCGTCGCCTGCCGCGCCGCCACCCGCCTGTTTTCTCCTCCGATGCTGCACGACTTCCGCGATGCGACCCTGGCCGCCGCATCGCCGGGCTTGGCCATGCGCATCGACGTCGTCAACGAAACCACCTTGCAGGGTGTCGCGCGCCTGGCCGGCGAAGCCGGTGACGACGATCTGGCGGCGCTGAACTTCGCCTCCGCGCGCAATCCCGGCGGCGGTTTCCTCGGCGGCGCGCAGGCGCAGGAGGAATCGCTGGCCCGCAGCTCGGCGCTGTATGCCTCGCAACTGCAGGTGCCGGCGTTCTACGAAGACCATCGCCGCTCGTCGTCGCTGCTGTATTCGGACGCGATGATCCTGTCGCCGCACTGTCCGGTGTTCCGCGACGACGACGGCGGGCTGCTCGACCGCCCGCATGCGGTCAGCTTCATCACGAGCGCGGCGCCGAATGCCGGCGCGATCCGGCAGCAGCGCCGCGAGCGCGAACAGCGCGAGATCGAATCCACCTTGCGGCGCCGTGCCGAATGCGTGCTCGCGCTGGCGGCAGTTCAAGGCTATCGCCGACTCGTGCTCGGCGCCTGGGGTTGCGGCGTGTTCGGCAACGATCCGCTGCAGGTCGCCGCGGTATTTGCGCAGTTGCTGCACGGCGCCTGGCAGGGCCGCTTCGAGCACGTCGTGTTCTCGGTGCTCGACACGTCGCTGGCGCAGTCGACCTTCCGTGCATTTCGCGACGCGTTGAGCGGGATGGCGTCGGACCGTCGCTAGCCCACGTCACCCCGATTCATTCGGAGGTCCAGTCCAGGGCGTTCGTACCGGGCATGCAGCAGGGTTTCCAGCGCCCGGACCTCGATAGATGCGATTGCTGCGCCGCGTATTGAACGTTCGACGGCTGAGGTCATATGGCCGCGCGGCGGCCTGCGCATCTCGCGGCGGTACTTCGTCTACGGCGCGGCAGGTGGCCGTGGTGTCATGTTCAGACGAGTGCGATGAGGATAGGCGGGAAGACGGCTGCGTACCGCCGATTCACTGCTTGCGCGAACCGCCGGTATCGGCCAGCGGATCGCAGTGCTTGCGCTCGACCGGCGCTTCGCCGAAGCCGCGCGGCGCAGGACCGAAGACAGCTTCGCGCACGTCGGTGAGATTGTTGCCGACCTCGGCGACCACGACGATGAGTTCGTCGGGCGTCAGGCCCAGGCGCGTGGCCCAATAGTTGAGTTCCCAGGTCACGGCGATGTTGATCGTGCCGCTGTGCAGGCCGGCAGGTGGAGTGAGGTGCATCGCGCTCTCCTTCACGCTTGAATGTTCGGGTGGCTGTTCGCTGCAGCCATACGCCAAGGCCGCGGCCGCTGGAACCGCGCGGCACGAGGATCGTGGGCAGTTCCCGACGGCGTGGAGGCATTCGGGCGGCGGAAAGTTTCGCGCCGCCGCCGCGGCCGTTCAGCGGGCAGTCGCGATTCGGGCCGCGCAGCGGGCGCGGCCGTCGTTCAGAGTTGGCGCGCGGGATCGCTGAGTTCGAGCTCGCGCAGCACCACGCCGGCCTGGGTGCGGTTGCGTACGCCGAGGCGGTCGAAGATCGCCGTCAGATGCGCCTTGACCGTGCGTTCCTGCACGTCGAGGCGATCGGCGATCTGCTTGTTCAGCAGGCCCTCGGCGACGAGCACGAGCACGCGGAACTGCTGCGGCGAGAGGCTGGCCAGGCGCGCGGCGAGATCCGCATCCTGGGCCGAGGACTGCGCCCGCGAGACGCTGCCGCGCAGCACGGCCGGCAGCCATTGCTCGCAGGCCAGCACCGTACGTATCGCGTCGCGCAGTTCGTCCAGGCCCGAGCTCTTGGGCAGATAACCCGCGGCGCCGTGGTCCAGCGCGCGCCGCACCACGCGCGGATCGTCGTTGGCCGAGACCACGACGACGGCCACGCCCGGATGCTGGGCGCGGATCGCGGCGAGCCCGGCCAGGCCGTGATTGCCGGGCATGTGCAGGTCGAGCAGGACCAGGTCGATGTCCGGCTCGCGCTCCAGGGTGCCCAGCACGCCGTCCAGCGAATCGGCTTCGTGCACCTGCAGCCCGGCCACCGCGTCGGCGGCGGCGCCGCGCAGCGCGGCGCGGAACAGCGGATGATCGTCGGCGATCAGCAGCGAAGGCATGGCGGTCCGGCGGCCGCAGCCGGCCTGACTACTGCACCGTCCAGCCGCCGTCGACCGTGATCGTGTGGCCGGTGATGTTGCGTGCCGGCGGCGAGATCAGGAAGGCGGCGATGCCGGCAAGCTCGTCGAAGCCGATGAACACGCCCTTGGGCATGGGCTTGAGCATGACGTCGCTGACGACCTGGGCTTCGGGAATGCCGCGCGTGCGCGCCTGGTCGGCGATCTGCTTGTCGACCAGCGGCGTCTTCACGTAGGTCGGGCAGATCGTGTTGATCGTGATGTCGGTGTTCGCGGTTTCCAGCGCGATGACTTTCGAGAAACCGATGAGGCCGTGCTTGGCCGCGACGTAGGCGCTCTTGTACGGGCTGGCCACGAGCGAATGGATGGAGCCGATGTTGACGATGCGGCCGAAGCCGCGCTCGCGCATGCCCGGCAGCACGGCGCGCGTCAGCCGCGCGACGCCGACGAGCATGACCTGGACCAGGAAATCCCACTTGGCGATCGGGAATTCCTCCAGCGGCGCGACGTGCTGCAGGCCGGCGTTGTTGACGAGCACGTCGACCGGCCGCGTCGCGGCGGCCAGGGCCGCGGCGACGCTGTCGTCGGAGGTCACGTCCAGGGCCAGCGCCTCGGCCGAGCCGCCGGCGGCGAGGATCTGCGCCGCGACGGCGTCGACGGCGCTGCGGTCGAGGTCGGTCAGGATGATGTGGTGGCCGGCCGCGGCCAGTTCCGTGGCGATGCCGGCGCCGATGCCGCTGCCGGCGCCGGTGATCAGGATGCAGCGTTGGGTCATTGCGATTCTCCTGGCGCAAGCCTAGCAAGCGCTCTGGGCGCCGGCTTGGTACGAAAGTACGATAGCCGAGCATATCCGGCTTGGTAGGGTTGGCGAATGACTATCGCCCCGATTTCGCGCGCTTCGGCGCTGATGCTGCTGACCCTGCTCGCTGGTTGCGACCGCACCCCGCCCGCGGCTCCGACGGCCGCTGCGCCGCCCACTGCCAGACCGGCGCCCGCTGCGGCCGCCGCGGAGACGACCGCGATGTTCACCGCCCAACGCGTCACCGAGCACCGCGACGGCGACGACCTGCTCAGCGCCGGTCTCGGCCTGGACGGCCTGCGCGTCATGACGCCGCCGGTCTTCGCCAATCCCGAGGCGCCCACGCCGGCCGAACTGCGCCGCCGCGCGCTCTGGAGCAACTGGCGCGGCATCGCCGATCTGACGCCGGCCGGCGGTTTCGGCAGCGTCTACGGCGAACTGCCGGCGGTGCCCGGCCGCGAATTCCAGGCGCTGGCGACTCTGCCCGGCGCCCATCAGCCGCATCGCGTGCTCGTGCAGGTTCCCGACGGCTTTGATGCCAAGAAACGCTGTCTCGTCGTCGCCGCCTCGTCGGGTTCGCGCGGCGTCTACGGCGCGATCGCCGTGGCCGGTCCCTGGGCGCTGCCGAAGGGCTGTGCGGTCGCCTATACCGACAAGGGCGCCGGCACCGACTACTTCGATCTGGCCGAGCGCCGCGGCGTGCGCATCGACGGCACGAACGGCGGCGCCGACGACGTGCTCGCGTTCAAGCCCGACAGCACGGCCACCAGCGGCGTTGCGTTCAAGCACGCGCATTCCAGGGACAACCCCGAAGCCGACTGGGGCCGCCACGTCAAACAGGCCGCCGAATACGGTCTGCGTGCGCTGACCGAGGCACTGCCGCAGCAGGCGCCGTTCACGTTCGACAACACGCGGGTGATCGCGGTCGGCATTTCCAACGGCGGCGGTGCCGTGCTGCGCGCGGCCGAACTCGACGGCGACTGGCTCAAGGGGGTGGTCGCCGGCGAACCGAATGTCTACGTCGACGCGGCCGGTTCGCGCACCTTGTACGACTACACCACCGAGGCGGCGCTGCTGATGCCCTGCGCGCTGCCGAAGCTCGGCCTGCCGGCCGTGCCCGACGTGGCGCAGCGCTGCGCGGCCGCGGTCGCCGCGGGACTGATCGCCGGCGCCGACCTGCCGGCGCAGCAGGCCGCGGCCTACGACGCGCTGCATGCGCATGGCTGGACCGACGAAGCGCTGCGCGCCGGTTCGATCAGCGTGACCTTCGATCTCTGGCGCGCGGTCGCGGTGACTTACGCCTCGGCCTACGGCCGCTACGGCGCCGGCGAAGAGCCGTGCATCGCCGGCTTCGGCGCGCTCAACGCCGACGGCACGCCGCGCGCGGTCACGCCAACCGAACGTGCGGCCTGGTGGTCGGACGCCAGCGGCATTCCACCGGGTGCCGGCGTCGCATTCCGCGTGGCCAAGCCATCCGAGCCGCACGACGCATTGAATTGCCTGCGTGCGCTGTGGACCGGCAGCGACGCAGCGGCTACGCGCGTCAAGGAAGGCATCGCGGCGACCAAGGCCAGCCTGCCGCGCAAGGGTCTGCCGATCATGGTCGTGCACGGTCTCGACGACGGCCTGATCCCGGCCGCCTTCAGCAGCGCGCCGTATGCGGCCGCGGCCAAGGCCGGCGGCGCCGACCTGCGCTATTGGCAGGTGCGCAACGCGCAGCACTTCGATGCGTTCCTCGGCCTGCCGCAATACGGCGCCGCCTATGTGCCGCTGCTGCCCTATGTCTACCGCGCACTCGACCGCGTCTGGGCGCGGATCGACGGCGGTGCAGAGTTGCCGGCTGACGCCATCATCGCGACGACGCCGCGCGGCATGGGCAAGGCGCTCGAAGCGAGCCATCTCGCGCTGCCGTAGGTTGCGGTGAGCCGCAGGCGAACCGCAACATCGAGGTGCTTCCGCTGACCGCGACACCGCACGGCGTACCGCCGTGCGGTGGATCGACAGATCCGCCGGACCTGCGCTGCCACGCACCCGGGCTCGGGCCAGGCATCGACCGATGTCTTCGTTTATGCCGGACAGCGCGACGTTGCGGTTCGCCCGAGGGCTAACCGCAACCTGCCGTTCGGTTTCATCTGCACGACGTTGCGGTTCGCCTGCAGCTCACCACAACCTACGCGTGCTCTCGCCGACCTGTCGTGGTGTCAGGCCTTCTTGCCCGTGAAGAACGACTTGATCGCTGCGCCCGCGGCGATCAGGCCGACGATCACGAGCTTGAACGACTTGGCCAGGAATGCCGCGATCAGTGCGAACAGGCCCAGCTTCTTGGCCGCTACGCCGCCGATCAGCGCGGCCAGGCCGTAGCCGGCGACCTTGTCGGTGGACGCGTTGAAGTCGGCGTAGCGCTTGCCGTCCATGAACGCGACCTGGCTCAGCAGGGTCTTGGCCATCGGCTTCTGCGCCTCGACGTGCGATGCCGTGGTGATGAGGTTCAGCGAGACATAGCCTTCGCGGCCGAGCACGTAGGTGTTGTAGTTGACCGTGTTGTCTTCGCCGGCAGCGGCGCCCTTGGTGCGCGCCTCGGCCGACCAGACCAGGCGCTGGGTCGCGCTGTCGTAGCTCGGCGATTCGATCCAGCGCGTGACCTCCAGCGCCGGAATGCCCATCTGCACGCGGCGCTTGTTGCCGGCCTCGGTGCCTTCCTTGATGTTGTTCAGCAGTTCGTCGGCGTCCCAGTGCTTGGCGTCCTCGTCCTCGATGTAGCCGGCCGGGTCGTAGTCGACCGAGACCATCCAGTCGCCGCCGTTGTCCTGGGAAGTCGGCACGATCAGGCCGATGAAGTTCGGATCGCTGCCGTTGCCCATGGCTTCCATGAGCTCGGTCGCTTCGCGCGTCGGGATGAAGCCGTAGCCTTCGGGCAGCTGCAAGGTGGCCTGGTTGCGCAGGTCGATGCGGCGCGGACCGGGCTGTAGCGCCTTGGCGGCGTTGGACCAGGCGCTGTTCGCGGCGGTCTCGGCCGGCGAGTCCTGCGCGGCGGCAGTGAAAACGGGCGCGAGCAGCAGCGCTGCGACGCAGACGAGCCAACGGTTCCAGCGCGAGCCGGCCATACGGATACTCCCTGAATGAATGGCCGCGGCGCGGCCCTGACTGAACCGCCGCGCACGCACGGTTACGACGGCGAATTCCCCGGCCGAAGTCTACTATCGGCGTGAAAATTTCGTCGATTCAGCCTGGGCCGCGGCGCAGTCATCGGCGTATGCAGGTCGGCGAATCGCTGCGGCCGGCGTCCCCGGCGCAAGCCGCAGCCCCGTCAGCCGCTCACTGACGCAGGCGATAACCCGTGCGGAAGATCCACCAGACCACGGTCAGGCAGATCAGCAGGAAGGCCAGGGTCATGCTGAAGCTCAGCGCGGCGTTCACGTCGGACACGCCGTAGAAGCTCCAGCGGAAGCCGTTGACGAGATAGACCACCGGGTTGATCAGCGCGACCTTCTGCCAGAACGGCGGCAGCATGCTGATCGAATAGAAGCTGCCGCCGAGGAAGGTCAGCGGCGTGACGATCATCAGCGGGATCACCTGCAGCTTCTCGAAGCCGTCGGCCCAGATGCCGATGATGAAGCCAAACAGGCTGAAGGTGGCCGCGGTCAGCACGAGGAAGCCGACCATCCATAGCGGATGGGCGATCTCGTAGGCGACGAAGAAGCGCGCCGTGATCAGGATCAGCAGGCCCAATATCACCGATTTGCTCGCCGCCGCGCCGACGTAGCCGATGACGACCTCGATCCACGACACCGGTGCCGACAGCAGTTCGTAGATCGTGCCGGACCACTTCGGCAGATAGATGCCGAACGAGGCGTTGGAGATGCTCTCGGTCAGCAGGGTCAGCATGATCAGACCCGGGATGATGAAGGCGCCGTAGTCGACGCCGTCGACCGCGCCCATGCGCGAGCCGATCGCCGCGCCGAACACGATGAAGTAGAGCGAGGTCGACAGCACCGGCGAGGCGATGCTCTGCATCAGGGTACGGCCGGTGCGCGCCATCTCGAAACGGTAGATCGCGCGGATCGCGTAGAGGTTCATGCGCGCTTGCTCACGAGACTCACGAAAATGTCCTCCAGCGAGCTCTCGCTCGAATGCAGGTCCTTGAAGTCGATACCGTGCTCGGTCAGGCGCCGCAGCAGGCTGGCGATGCCGGTGCGTTCGCTCTGCGTGTCGAAGGTGTAGACCAGTTCGTTGCCGTCGGCCGACAGTTCCAGCGGCTCGCCGGCCAGTTCCGCCGGAATCGCATCGAGCGGATTCTGCAGCTGCAGGGTCAGCTGCTTCTTGCCGAGCTGGCGCATGAGGCGGGTCTTTTCCTCGACGAGGATGATCTCGCCCTTCGAGATCACGCCGATGCGATCGGCCATCTCCTCGGCTTCCTCGATGTAGTGCGTGGTCAGGATGATGGTCACGCCGCGCTCGCGCAGGCCGCGGACCATGGCCCACATGTCGCGGCGCAGCTCCACGTCGACGCCGGCGGTCGGCTCGTCGAGGAACAGGATGGACGGTTCGTGCGACAGCGCCTTGGCGATCATGACACGGCGCTTCATGCCGCCGGACAGGGTCATGATCTTGGCGTCGCGTTTGTCCCACAGCGACAGGTCGCGCAGGATGCGTTCGAGCAGGGCCGGATCGCGCGGCTTGCCGAACAGGCCGCGGCTGAAGTTCAACGTGGCCCAGACCGTCTCGAACGCGTCGGTATGCAGTTCCTGCGGCACCAGCCCTATCTTGCTGCGCGAGGCGCGGTAGTCGCGCACGATGTCGTGGCCGTCGGCGCGCACGGTGCCGCGGGTCGGATTGACGATGCCGCAGATCGTGCTGATCAGTGTGGTCTTGCCGGCGCCGTTCGGACCGAGCAGCGCGAAGATCTCGCCGCGGCGTATCTCGAGGTTGATGTTGCGCAGCGCGGAGAAGCCGGAAGAGTAGGTCTTGTCGAGGTTCGTGATCGTGATGATGGGGTCCACGAGGGCTCCGCATGTCGCCGGGACGACGGCGTCCGGCGCGAAGGGTAATCCAGATCGACGGCTTCGGTGCGTCCGGCCGCAACGGACGGGCGCGGCGGATGGGAGATCTGCCGCGACGACGTCACTTGGATTCCCGGGCCGGCGGTGCGGCCGGCAGGTTATACAATGCGTCCGCGTGTACGCGGCAATCGTGGGCGGTGGCGTAAGCCGGGGAGATCGCGATGGTCAGAGCAGCCGTGTTCATCGGTGTGGACCGGGCCAGCGGGCTGACGCCGCTGCACGACGCCGCAGCCGGCGCCCGGCGCTTGCGCGACGACTGGGCCGTCGAGCAGAAATTTGCCTATACCGAACTCGTGACCGACGCCGACGGTGCCAAGGTCACCCTGGACCGGGTCTACGACGCGATCGGCCGGGTGCTCAAGCCGGACGTCGAGCAACTCGTCGTCTATTTCGCCGGCCACGGCATCAACGTGGCGCGCCACGAGTGCTGGCTGCTCAGCGACGCGCCGCGCGTCGGCCACGCGGTCATCAGCGCGACGATCAGCGAGGAACAGGCGCGCTACTGCGGCGTGCCGCACGTCGTCTTCATTTCCGACGCCTGCCGTACCGCCGCCGGCAGCATCGGCCTGCAGAACGTCAACGGCAACGGCATTTTTCCGAACGAGGAACCCACGGGCACCGAGAAGCCCGTCGATCTGTTCTTCGGCGCGTCGCTGGGCCGGCCGACCTACGAGGTCAGCAACGTCGACGATGCGGTGGCCGGATTCACCGCGCTGTATACCGACGCGCTCGGCAAGGCGCTGCGCTTCCAGGTGCCCGAGCTGGTCGACTGGACCCGCGAACGGGACGACGAGGTCGGCCTGATACGGCCGCGCCGCCTGCGCGACCATCTGAACAAGGCCGTCACGCGCACGATCCGCGACCGCAATCTGCCGGATCCCGTCGTGCAGGTGCCCGACGCGCGCATCACGTCCGATCCGCAGGTCTGGGTGTCGCGGCATGTCGGTCGTCTGCCGCCGCTCGCACCAGCGCCGCGGCCTCCGCGCCCGCCGTTCGGCGTGGCGCCGGTCGGTCGCGGCGGCATCGACGGCGGTGTCCGCGACGGCGACGGTGCGCCGGACGAGGGCGAAGCGACCGCGTCGGCTGCGGAAACCACCGGCGAATTCGAATCGCCGTTCGAGAGTCTGCGGCCGCCGCACGTCACTCAGACCAGATCGGATGTCGCGCCCGATCTGCGCGAGGCTTCCGGCACCCTGGTCAGCCTCGCCCTGCAGAACCCTGCGTTCGTCGCCAACCTGCTGTCGGTCACCGATGCGGCCGGGCCGCGCCAGTTCGAGACCCGGTGCGGCTTCAAGCTGCGCGGCGCGCGCGTGCGCGACGCTCTCGCGCTCGGCGCGGACGTGCAGAAACTCGGCGGTGCCGACGACATCGTCCGCATCAATCCGCAGCACGTTGCGCCGCTGGTGCTGCTGGTGCTCGACGACGGCAGCGGCGTCGTCGTGCCGGCGATCCGCGATTTCATCGGCGCGCTGACCTTCGACGCGGGTGAGTTCGTCGACCTGGCCTACGAGCCCTCGGCCAACGGCTGGCGCGCCGGCGCCTACCAGGAACGCGCCCGTGAGCTGCAGACCCTGCGCAAGGTCGTCGCGGCGGCCAGCCGCAACGGTTCGTTCCGGCTCGAAGGCGAGGACGCCGCGCGACTCGCGCGCCGCATGCAGTTGCTCAAGGGCGTGGACCCGTCGCTGGCGATCTATGCGGCCTATGCCTACTACGACGGCCGCGACCGGCAGCGTCTCACTGAAATGAACGACTTCCTGCGCCGTGATCTCGACGCCGTGCTGTTCGACGTCGCGCTGCTGGCCGGGGCGCTCGACGGCTGCCGGATCGCCGTCGGCGATCCGCTGTTGGGTCTGTTTCCGCTGCTCAGTCAGGGCTGGATCTATCTGCGCACGCGCCGCGTCACCTTGCCCGAAGGCGCCGAGCGGCTGCAGCCGCATCTGCGCGAATCGCTGTGGACGCAGTTCGACGCGCGCGGCGTGGACCTTCTTCGTTCCACCAGCTTCAAGGATGCATCGTCATGGCAACTCGTCGACTAGTCTTCGTTCACGGGCGTGCGCAGGAACACAAGGACGCGCAGGAGCTCAAGGATTCCTGGGTCGCCTCGCTGCGCAAGGGCCTGGCCAAGAGCGGCCTGGAGCTGCCGATTGCCGAGACCGACATCCGCTTTCCGTACTACGGCGATGCGCTGTTCGACCGTGTCGCCGGGCTGCCCGACGCCCAGGTCGCGCAGGTCATCATGCGCGGCGCGGGCCAGCCCGCGGACGAACGCGAGTTCGTGCGTGCCGTGTTGGCCGAGGTCGCCGCGAAGCTCGGCGTTTCCGAGGCGGAAATCGCTGCCGTGAGCGATACGCAGATCGTCGAACGCGGCATCCAGAACTGGGAATGGGTGCAGCGCGTGCTCGTCGCGCTCGATCGTCATGTGCCCAAGGCGAGCAGGCTGAGCATCGCGCTGGCGACCGAGGACGTGTCGAAATACCTGTTCGATCCGCGCATCACCGACGCCATCGACGAAGGCGTGCGGGCCGCGATGATCGACGACGTGCCGACGGTCGTCGTCAGCCATTCGCTCGGCACCGTCGTCGCCTACAAGATGCTCAAGGAAAAACAGGGCCACGAACGCTGGAACGTGCCGCTGTTCGTGACCCTGGGCTCGCCGCTGGCGATCAGCGCGATACGCCGGCGCCTGCAGCCGCTGCGTCATCCGGATTACGTCGGCCATTGGTTCAACGCAATGGACGAGCGCGACGTCGTCGCGCTGTATCCGTTGAGTCACGCGAATTTTCCGGTCGATCCCGAGATCGAGAACAAGACCGACGTCGACAACTTCACCGACAACCGCCACGGCATCGCCGGCTACCTCGAAGACCGCGTCGTCGCGCAGCGCATCCACGCGGCGCTGCTCGGCGCCTGAATGACGCGCGACGGACGCGGCCTCAGAGGCGCGCGTCCACCGGTTCGCTTTCGAGCGCGAGTACGCCGAACACGCATTCGTGCACGCGGTACAGCGGCTCGTGCTCGACGAAGCGGTACAGTGCCTCGATGCCGAGCGCGAACTCGCGCAGCGCGAGCGACTGCTTGCGGCGCACGCCGCGTACGCGCAGGCGCTGCAGGTTCTCCGGCTCGGTGTATTCCGGGCCGTAGATGATGCGCAGGTATTCGCGGCCGCGGCATTTCACTGCCGGCTGCAGCAGGCCGCGCGCGCCGCGGGCCAGGCCGCTGGCCGGCTTGAGCACCATGCCTTCGCCGCCCTCGGCCGTCAGCTGCTCCCACCAGGCGACGGCCGCAGCGACGCTGGCCTCGTCGGACAGGTCCACGAAGCAGTGGCGCGTGGCGCGGATCAGCGCCGGATCGGCCGCAGCCAGGCGCCCGATCAGACCCAGATGCCAGCGGTGCTCGCGCGCGAGGCCGACATTGCCTTCGCTCGCGAGCACGTGGAACGGCGCGAGGCGCAGATCGGCCAGACCCTGCGCCGACCAGCAGTAGCGACCGTAGGCATCGACGAAACGCTGCGCCGCATCGTGGCGCGTGCGCACGCGGGCCAGCGCCTCGCCGGCGGCGACACCGCGCGCGATCGCCGCGGCCAGCGCGGTTTCCGCCGCGCCGAGGGCGGCCAGTGCCGCTGCGCCGGTCGGCGCGTACTGGTTCTGCAGCAGCTCCTGTGCCTTGGCCGACCACGGCAGCAGCTCCGCGTCGAGCACGACCCAGTCGCTGGCCAGCTCCTGCCAGATACCGGCGCTTTCCAGCGCCGCGTCGAGGCGGGCCAGCAGCGCCGCTTCCAGCGCGCGGTCGGCGAAGAAACGCCGCCCGCTGCGCGTGTAGATCACGCCGCGGCCGTCGCCGGCGATACCGAAGCGGCGCAGTGCGACTGTTTCGTCGCGACAAAGCACCACGACAGCGCGCGAGCCCATGTGCTTTTCCTCGCAGACGAGTTCGGGCACGCCTTCATGGCGATAGGCGGCGACGGCTTCCTGCGGCCGTTCCAGCAGATCGCCATCGGTTGCGGTCGCCGGCGGCGCCATGGTCGGCGGCAGATAGATCAGCCAGCGCGGGTCGAGCGCGAAGCGGCTCATGACTTCCAGCGCGGCGACGGCGTTTTCCTCGCGCACGCCCACGCGATGGAACACGCGCGTTTCTATCGTGCGCTTGCCGGCCACGTCGCCGAGTTCGAGCAGGCTGCCCTCGCGCACCGCTGCTGTCGCGGCAGCTTCCGGTGCCGCGGGGAACGGCGCCGCCGGCGCGTAGTGGATGCGCATGGCCGGGACCGAAACCAGCTCGCGTTCGGGATAGCGCAGCGCGGTCAGGCGGCCGCCGAACACGCAGCCGGTGTCGATGCAGAGGGTCTGGTTGACCCATTCGGGCTCGGGTACCGGCGTATGACCGTAGACGACCATCGCGCGGCCGCGATAGTCCTGCGCCCAGTCGTAGCGCACGGGCAGGCCGCATGCATCGGTTTCGCCGGTGGTCTCGCCGTACAGGGCAAACTCGCGCACGCGCGCCGAGGAGCGGCCTTGCAGCTCCTCGCTCAAGCCCGCATGGGCGACGACGAGCTTGCCGCCGTCGAGCACGTAATGGCTGACCAGGCCGTCGACGAAGCGCTCGATCTGCTGCAGGAATGCCGTGTCTTCGCCTTCGAGCTGCTGCAGGGTTTCGGCCAGACCATGCGTGATGCGCACGTCGCGGCCGGCCAGCTTGCGCTGCAGCTTGACGTCGTGGTTGCCGGGCACGCACAGCGCCGTGCCGTTGCCGACCATGTGCATGACCAGGCGCAGCACGCCCGGCGAATCCGGCCCGCGGTCGACGAGGTCGCCGACGAACACGGCCTTGCGACCGGCCGGCGCCTGCACCTGCGGCTGCTCGCGCGTACCCGCCACGACGTAGCCGAGTTCGCGCAGCAGCGCGAGCAGTTCGCCGTAGCAGCCGTGCACGTCGCCGATCAGGTCGAACGGCCCGTGGTCCTCGCGCTTGTCGTTCCACAGCGGCGTGCGCTCGATCTGCGCCGTATCGACATCGGCGGTCGAGCGCAGCACGTTGATGTAGCGGAAGCCTTCGCGCTGCAGGTTGCGCATGGAGCGGTGCAGCGCCTGCAGCTGGCTGCGCACGACATGCGGGCCGAACTGGCGATCGGCGCGCGCGGCGTTGCGGTCCTGGCACAGGCGTTCGGGCAGGTCGAAAACGATGGCCGCGGCGAAGACGTGATACTCGCGTGCGAGTTCGACGATGCGCTTGCGGTCTTCGGGCCGCACGTTGGTCGCGTCGACGACGGTCAGACGGCCGGCCGCGAGACGCTTGCGCACGACGTAATACAGCACGTCGAACGCGTCCTGGCTCGCGTGCTGCGCGTTTTCGTCGTCGCTGACCCAGCCGCGGCAGGTGTCGGACGAGAGCACTTCGGTCGCCGCGAAATGACGGCGTGCAAAGCTCGATTTACCGCTTCCGCTGGGGCCGACCAGTGCGACGAGACACAACTGGGGAATACGTATGGACATGGGAAATCCGCGAAGTGCGGCGCTCAGGCGTCGCGTGTGAAGAGGGCCATCTGGGTCGGAGCACCGAGCAGCGGATCGAGCGGACCGACCGGCAGCAGGCGCAGGCCGTAGCCGTGGCGCGAGGCGACGGCCTCCGCCCAGGCCTGGAACTCGGCGCGCGTCCATTCGAAACGATGGTCGGGATGGCGCATGCGGCCGGCCGGCAGATCGGCGAACAGCGCGTTGTATTCGGCGTTCGGCGTGGTCACGACGACGAGCCCCGGGCGCGCGAACTCGAACACGTTGCGCACGAACGCGGGCAGGCGCGGCGGGTCCATGTGCTCGATGACTTCGATCGCGCAGGCGGCGTCGAAGCCCTCGAAGCGGCGGTCGCGATAGGTCAGCGCGCCCTGCGCGAGCTGCAGGCGTGCGCGCTGCGACGGGGGCAGGCGCTCCAGATGCAGCCGGTCGGCGGCGATGTCCAGTGCGCGCAGCGAAACGTCGATACCGAGGATGCCCTCGAATTGCTTTTCCTTGAGCAGCAGGCCGAGCAGGCGGCCTTCGCCGCAGCCGAGATCGACGACCTTGCGTGCTCCGCTCTGGCGCAGTACCGACAGCACCGAACCCATGCGCTGCTCGTTCAGACTCAACGGGCGCTCGATCGCTTCCTCGGCCGCCTCACGCGCCTGCTCGGCGCGGTCGACTTCGTCCTCCTCGGCGCCGAGCAGGCGCGCCAGCGCCGAGCGCACCAGAGAGCGGCGGCGCTTCAGATAACGGTTGGCGATCCAGTCGCGCTGCGGATGTGCGGCGAGCCAGTCGCCGGCCTTGGCGACGAGCTTGTCGACCTCGTCGTCGCCGACGAAATAGTGCTTGTCGCCGTCGATGGCCGGCAGCAGCACGTACAGGTGCGACAGCAGTTCGCGCAGGCGCACGCAGCCGCTGATGCGCAGGCGCCAATAGGGACTGGCGCCCCATTCGGGGAAGCGCGCGTCCAGTGCCAGCGGCTCCAGCTGCACCGCATAGCCCAGCGGCTCGAAGCAGCGGCGTATCGCGTCCTCGCCGCCGCGCGCGCGCAGTACCGGCACTTCGGCTTCGAGCGGAATCGGCGTCTGCGCCAGGGCATCGCGATCGGCGCTCGCGCCGGCCAGGGCGGAGCGATAGACGCGTGCGATCGCCACGGCGAGGAACGAGCTGGCCGCATACGGCCGGTCGTTGACGTATTGCGCGAGCGGCCCTTCGCTGCCGTCGCCGCGGCCGCGCACGAGGCCGACCGGGTCGATGTCCAGCAGCAGCGAGGCCGTGCAGCGCTGCGCGTCGGCCTGCGGATAGAACACCTGCGCGCGGCCGAAGGCCAGCTCGAAGCTCTGCAGCTTCTGCGGATGCTTGGCCAGCAGATAGCCCAGGTCGGTGGCCGGCTCGTGGGTGGTGGTGAGGTTCAGCAGCATTGCGGAATGCCTTGCGAGGTCGGAGGGTGGCCGTATCAGCGCTGCACGCGGACGCGATAGCGCCGCTGCGGGTCGCTGTCGTCGGGCGAGATGTCGATGGCCGCGGCGTCGAACGCGCGGATCACGGCCGCGTTGGTTTCCAGATGCGTGCTCGGCCGGCCGGTCACGAAGCTGCCGCCGGCCAGCACCAGCGGCAGCAGCAGCTGGTCGGCCAGGTGTTCGCCGACCGGCGCGCCGTGAGCGAGGTAGGCGCGCAGTTCATCGCAGGCGCCGCGCGCGACGTTCTCCGCGCTGACGCCTTGCTCGCCGAGGCCGACGACGACTTCGCTGACCTGCTCGAACTGCGCGGTCAGCAAGAGCGCGTTGGCCGGGCAGGGACCGCTGGGCAGTTCGTCGATACGCTGCCGCGTCAGCGTGAGCCGCTTCGCCGACGTTTCGAGTTCGCGCTCGGCGATGTGCCGCGGCAGGCTGCGCACGAGCGCAATCGCTTCGATGCCCAGCGCGGCGCCGCGCTCGTGCAGGTTCAGCGGCGACAACGGCGCCGGCGCGATGTCGACGCGGATGCGGCCGCCGCCGGCCGGATAGAAGCCGTGACGCTCCACGGTCATCGCGACGTCGGCGCCCATGCGCACGAGCTGCGGCAGGAATGCCGCCGCGACGAAATCCGCCGACGGCGCCATGCGGTTGTGCGTGCCGCCTTCGAGCGTCAGCGAGCTGCGGCCATCGGCCGCCAGCAGCGCGGGCAATACGGTCTGCAGCACGAGCAGGGTGCTGCCGGCGCTGCCGATGCGGAAGGCGAAGTCGCCGGCACGGATGTCAGCGGGGCGGAATTCCAGCGCGGTCGAGCCGATTTCCGCGCCGCTGACATCCGCGCCGCTGACGGTCGCTGCGGCCTGTACGCAGACCAGATGCTGGCGCATGAGTCCGGGCTTGCTGCGCCGGGCGCGGATGTTGCGCAGGCGCAGTGGACGGCGCTGCAGCATGGCCAGGCTCAGCGCCGTGCGCAGGATCTGCCCGCCGCCTTCGCCCTGCGCGCCGTCGAGTTCAATCGGTGATTCCGTTCGTGCTTTCATCTCGGGTTCTTCCTGCCCGAGGCTGGCCTCAGGCGTCGTTGCTGAGTTTTGCTTCCAACAGCTCGCGCCAGCCGAGCTGGCGTTTGCTGCGGATGGCGTACCGGGTGGCCGCGTGACTGAGATCATGCGGCACCTTGCGTGCGGTCTTCGGCAGCACGGTGAGGCTGACTTCGTACCAGATGCCGGACAGCTTCAGGACCAGCCGCGTCGCAGAAAGCCCACGCAGGTCGGCAGGGCTTCCGTCCGCATGCCGCATCGGTTCCGGCTCCCGTCGACGCTGCGCACGCCGCGGCGGCGGTTCGCGCCAGCGCAGGATCTTCGTGCGCGGATCGACGTAGAGCCCATGAACCACGTGGCCGTAGCGGTAGTCATGCGGCTTGCCGACCACGCGGCGCAGCGCCGCATCGTATTCGCCATCCAACGTAACGAGCTGGCGAACGTGATCAAGCAGATGCCGGCCGACCACGCTGCGCGAGTCTATGCCGTTCGCCAATTCGCTCCAGACCTTGTCCCAGGGCCGGTCGACCTGCTTGCGCAGCCACCGCCGCAGCGGCGAAAGCAGGTCGTCGAAATACTTGGTGCGAAGACGGCGCGGACGGTAGCTGTCCGCGTAGCTGTCGTCACCGCCGGTCCATTCACCGGCGCGCGGCTTGTGGCTGCGGTCGGTCTTGCGGCGCTGGCCGCCGCGCGGCCGTTCGATCAGCACTTCGTGCAGGTCGCTGCGCATGGTTCCTTCTCCTGGTTCAACCCTTGACGCAGACGACCTGCCGCAAGGTGTGCATGATCTCCACGAGATCGCGCTGCGCGGCCATGACCTGGTCGATCGGCTTGTAGGCGGCCGGCGACTCGTCGATGACGTCGGCGTCCTTGCGGCACTCGACATGTGCGGTTGCCTCGCGGTGTTCGCCGAGCGTGATGCGCTTCTTGGCCTCGGTGCGGCTCATGACGCGGCCCGCGCCGTGCGAGCAGGAACAGAAGCTCTCGGCGTTGCCGAGGCCGCGCACGATGAAGCTCTTCGCCCCCATGCTGCCGGGGATGATGCCGAACTGGCCTTCGCGCGCGCTGACCGCACCCTTGCGCGTGACGTAAAGCTCGCGGCCGAAATGCGTCTCGCGCTGCACGTAGTTGTGGTGGCAGTTGATCGCCATGCGCGTGAGCTGGAACGAAGGCAGGTGCTTGCGCAGCACGCTCAGCACGGTTTCCATCATCTGCTGGCGGTTCTCGGCGGCGTACTCCTGCGCCCATTCCACGGCCTGCACGTAGTCGTCGAACACGGCGCTGCCTTCCTTGAAGTAGGCCAGGTCGCGGTCGGGCAGGTTGGCCTGCTGCTTCTGCATCTCGTTGCGCGCCTTCTCGATGAAGTACTGGCCGATGCCGTTGCCGACGCCGCGCGAGCCCGAATGCAGCATGACCCAGACCTGGTCGGTTTCGTCCAGGCACAGTTCGATGAAGTGGTTGCCGCCGCCGAGCGAGCCGAGCTGGCTCAGCGGCGACTTGTGCGAGATGCGCGGATGGCGCTCGACCAGCGCGCGGTAGCGCTGTTCCAGACCGCGCCAGCGCGTCGTGGCCGAGTTCGGCGCGACGATCCAGTTGCCCTTGAGACTGCGGCCCTCGACCGTGACAAAGCCATGCGGTACGGCGCGTTCGATGTCGCTGCGGATGGTCTGCAGGTTTTCCGGCAGCTGGTCGGCGCGCAGGGTGGTCTGGTAAGCCATCATGCCGCAGCCGATGTCGACGCCGACGGCGGCCGGGATGATCGCGCCTTCGGTCGGCACCACCGAGCCTACGGTCGCGCCGATGCCGAGATGTACGTCGGGCATGACGGCGATCCACGGCCCGACGATCGGCAGCCGCGCGAGGTTGCGCAGCTGCTTGCGGGCGCCGTCGTCCAGCGGCACGCCGTGGATCCAGGCCTTGATCGGCACGCCGCCTTCGTCGTGCAGGGTCTGATGCAGTGCGGTGTTCATGACGCTTCTCTCTTTCTCTCGTGTCGTTCGTCTGCGGCGCCCGGCGCGTCGCTCGCCTATCAGCGATGCTGCGGCCCGGCGGCGCGGTCGCGGGGCTCGCCCGCGGCTTGCGCCTGGTGCGGCAAGCCCGCGGACTTCCGCGGGCTTGCCTGTGATCATCGCGGCCGCAGCGCTGATTCGCTGCGGCCATTTCCCCTTTCCTGGTGCGTGCCGGGGCCAGGTCACGACCTCCGTGCCGCCGAAGCTCGCGCAGGGATTCCGCAGCGAAGCCTCGAGGCGTCCGGTCCGTCCCGGCACGGGTTGTTCTATATCAAGGGTCGTGCCAGCCCGGCTCTTCCATAAAATTCATAGTTGAATCAATGTGATGAAACATATCGCCGATTTTCCGTGACCGACGGACCCAATCCCATAGGCTCGTGTATTATCCGACAGGATAAATTCTGGGCAGGGCCATGCAGAACAGACCATTGGTCGTCATCGGTTTCGTCGGCACCGTGCTGGACGCCGCCGACGGTCCGGGCCGCTGGGAGAAATGGCGGCCGAGCGTGGCCCTGGGCATGTACGACGACCTGCTCGTCTCGCGCCTGGAGCTGCTGGTCGACGAGCGCCGGTTCAACAAGCTCGCCGGCCGGCTGCGCGCTGACCTGGCCGAAGTCAGTCCCGAAACCCAGGTGCGCATCCACGACTTCTTCCTGTCCGACCCGTGGGACTTCGAGCAGGTGTTCGCCGCGCTGCACGAGTTTGCGCGCAACTACCCGTTCGACACCGAGCGCGAGGACTACCTCGTGCATATCTCCACGGGCACGCATGTCGCGCAGATCTGCTGGTTCCTGCTGACCGAGGCGCGCTTCTTTCCGGCGCGCCTGCTGCAGACTTCGCCGCCGCCGAAGCAGCGCACGGGCGATCCGGGCAAGTACGCGATCATCGACCTGGATCTCGCGCGCTACGACCGCATCGCCCAGCGCTTCGCGCGCGAAAGCGAGGACACGGCGAATTTCCTGAAGAGCGGCATCGCCACGCGCAGCGCGACGTTCAACCGCATGATCGAGCAGATCGAGCGGGTTGCGATCCGCTCCAAGGCGCCGATGCTGCTGCTCGGCCCCACCGGCGCCGGCAAGAGCATGCTCGCGCGCAACCTGTTCGAGCTGAAGCAGCGTCGGCATGCGCTCAAGGGACGTTTCGTCGAAGTGAACTGCGCGACCCTGCGTGGCGACGGTGCCGGCAGCGCGCTGTTCGGTCACGTGCGCGGCGCATTCACCGGCGCGCAGAGCGAGCGCGCCGGTCTGCTCAAGAGCGCCGACGGCGGTCTGCTGTTCCTCGACGAGATCGGCGAACTCGGACTCGACGAGCAGGCCATGCTGCTGCGCGCGATCGAGGACAAGCGTTTTCCGCCGCTGGGCGGCGACCGCGAAGTCAGCAGCGATTTCCAGCTGATCGCCGGCACCAATCGTGATCTCTCCGTCGCTGTGCTCGAAGGCCGTTTCCGCGAGGATCTGTTCGCGCGCCTGAACCTGTGGACCTTCTATCTGCCCGGGCTCAAGGAGCGCGCCGAGGACATCGAGCCCAATCTCGACTTCGAGCTCGAGCGCTTCGCGCGCGTGCACAGCGAGCGCATCACGTTCAACCGCGAGGCGCGCGAGCGCTATCTGCGGTTCGCGATGAGCATCGAGGCGACCTGGCCCGGCAACTTCCGCGATCTCGGCGCGTCGATCACGCGCATGGCGACCCTGGCCACGCAGGGGCGCATCACGGTCGAGGTCGTCGACGAGGAAACCGCCCGCCTGCGCCGGCTCTGGGGCGGCGCGCGGCGCGGGGCCGGCGACGATGCGCTGCTGGAGGCGCTGCTCGGCGACGAACTGGCCGGGGTAGACCGCTTCGACCGCGTGCAACTGGCCGAGGTGCTGCGCGTCTGCGCCGCCGCGCGCAGCGCCAGCGATGCCGGTCGCAGCCTGTTCCAGGCCAGCCGCGAGAAGCGCAGCTCGAGCAACGACGCGGACCGGCTGCGCAAGTACCTCAAGCGTTTCGGACTCGATTTCCCGCAGATCCAGGCTGCGGCGCGGCGCCTGTAGGTTGGCGAGAGAAAGACTGTCCGCTTCGTGGCGCGAAATACGGCGCCGTCAGCGGCGCATGCAGCGCGCAACTCCATCCCCACCGATACCCTCACCTTGAACGCCCAGCGGGCCGGGCGGGTATGGGTGGGGACGGGGCTGCTGTGCAGGCACAGCTCGCGACGCCGGCTGCCGCATTGAAACTTGCTCGTGCCGGTTCCAAAGGAGTGTGCGACGAAGTCCGGCCAACGCGCCTGCGTAAGCGGCTGCCCTTCTTCGCCCCCTTGCTTCCGCGCGCGCAGGGAGACATGGCCACATCGCCGGAGCATTCGACCGCGCGCTCCTGCGTCGGTGCAATCGACCTTTCCGGCACAACTGACCCTCAGCGCAAGGCGACGCTGCCGCGCTTCCACGCCGGATCCTGCGAGCGATAGAACACGCTCAGCGAGGCCGGATTGTCGACCTGCTTGCTCACGCTGAGCGTGGCCAGGTCGATGACTTCGAAGCTGCGCCTGAAGCGGCCGTCGACCTTCGCTTCGCGGGCGGCCAGCAGCTGATCCTTGCCGGGCACCCAGCCGGCGAATTCGAGATAGCCGACGTCGGGCGTGTCGAGGCTCGGCGGCAGCACGTCGATGCGCCAGCCGTCCATGCCGCGCTGGAATACCCAGAGTTCGCGCCACGCATCGAGCGGCTGCACGGCCAGGGTCAGTGCGGTGCCGGCGGCATTCGCGCTGGCCGAGGCGGTCCAGACCAGACCGTAGGTGCAGCGCCGGGCCAGCGCATGTGCCGCGTCGTGCTGCGCGTCGACGAGCGCGATGCAGGTCTGGCCCGGCTCGCCGTTGCGGGTTTCCACATGCAGGCCCTTGCCGGCCGCTGCCGGGGCCGTTTCGGCGCTCCAGCGCGAAGCGCCGACGCGCACGGCGGCGTCGGTATAGGCGCCGTTGTCTTCCTCGGCCAGTTCGAGCTTGTTCACGCCGGCCAGCGCTTCGAGCGCCACGGCCATCGCCGGCCGCGCATCCTCGCCGCGGCGCGCGCGCTGGAACGCGAAGCTGGCCTGCACGCCGGCGCTGCGCAGGCGCAGGCGGTTGCGCAGATATTCGGGCAGCGCATCGGGCTTGGCGCGCGCGAGCACGTCGCTGCGCCAGGCGTCGTAGTCGTAGCGTGCGGTCGTACTCAGATCCGGCGGCACGCAGTCGGGCCGGGTCAATGCGAGCGCGGCTTCCGCGCGCAGCTCGTCGGTCGCCGGCAGGGCCAGCACGCGGCGGAACGCTTCGCCGTCGTAGCAGAGCACGACGCGACTGTCGCGCTCGTAGCTGCGTATGGTCACGCCGAGGCTTGCCGCCACGTCCAGATGCGCCGCGATCGTCGCGTCGTCGACCTTGGCCCGGCGCGAGGAGGCGTGCCGCGCGAGGCGTTCGGCCATGCTGCCGAGTGCGGCGAACGCTTCGCTGCCGATGGCCTGTGCCGGTGCGGCTTTCAGATACGCCGCGACATAGGCCAGGCCCAGGGCCTCGGCGCCCGGCGTGTCGCGCAGGAAGCGCACGACGGCCAGCAGTTCGTCGGCGCGCTCGGGCTGCAGGCTGACGCGCCGCACCTGGCTCGCGCGCACATAGCCGCCGCGTTCGCGGCGATGGTCGTAGACCTGCAGATAACCGAACCGCGCGTGGCGGATTTCCAGCGTGTCGCCCTGCCAGAGCACGGCCTGCTGCGGCGCCGATTCCTTCGGCGCCGCGCGCAGTGCGATCTGGTCCTGGGTCACGATGGCCGTCTCGGCGACGGGTTCTTCCGCGGCGACGGCAGCGGCGCCGATGCAGAGCAGCAGGGCGACAAGCAGACGTTTCATCGGTGCGATTCCGGTAATCGTCAGGGATTTCTGTCAAATCGAATGCGGCTTTCGAGCCCGCTCGAGCCAAAGGCACGCGAGCGTGCGGCGGGGCCGCAGAGAAAAGCGGCAGGTCAGCGAGCCACGCTGCGGAGAGCGGTTCCCGGCGGTCATTGGTCGCCGTTCGGCGTCTGTTGCGCGACCGTGCCGGCGCCGAGCAGCGTATTGCCGATGAAGCCGCCGTTGGCCGGCGGCGGCGCGATGATGACCGAGACCTTGTCCGACAGCTTGTCGGCCAGGGTTTTCTGGATCAGCAGCGGATGCTTCGTGATCAGCTCGCCGTCGCGCTGCATCTGCTCGCTCTGCACCTTGCCGACGCGTTCCAGGCGGAACACTTCGGCCTCGGCCAGACGCTGGCGCGAATCGGCTTCGCCGGCGGCTTCGATGCGGCGCGCCTCCGCGGCGGCTTCGGCCAGCTTGATGCGCGAGGTCTTTTCGGCCTCGGCTTCGAGCTGGCGCTGTTCGATCTGCTTCTGCTTGAACGGCAGTACGTGGCGCATCGCTTCCTCCTGCGCCTTGGCCGCGATGATCTGCTCCGACGCAGCAGCCTGAGCGGCCTTCTCGCGCGTGACTTTCTCCGCATCGGCCGTGAGCTCGGCTTCCTTGACCTGTTTTTCCTTCAGGTCCAGCGTGTATTTCATCTTCTCGGTTTCGAGCTCGACCGCGAGCAGCTTCTCCATGCCGGCGCGGTAGTCGGCCGGCAGGTCGACGTTGCCGAGCAGCACCGAGTTCAGCACGATGCCGTCGGCGGCGAGCTTGGGCTTGAGTTCGGCCTCCAGCGCCTCCTGCAGTTCCTGGCGCTTGGTCGAGAAGATCTCGCGCACGGTATAGCGCGCGAACACCTTGTAGATCGTGCCCTGCACGGCCGGTTCGAGACGCTCGTCGGCGATGCGCTCGGGCGGGGTGCGCGCGATCAGGTCCATGCGGCCGGGGTCCAGCGAGTAGCGGATCGCGAGCTCGGCGCCGAAGGAGAGGCCTTCTATGGACTGGAACGGCGCTTCGCCGTCGGCGCGCGCACTGCGCTCGGGCCGATACAGGCGGCTCTGCAGCGGATAGCGGTGCAGCTCGTGCATGCCCGGCACCACGAGTACCAGTCCTTCGCCGGTGGTCGTCGTCGTGCCGGTCAGGCGATTCAGGCGCACACCGAGCTCACCGGTGCCGACGCTCCCGGTCGGCGGGTGCGTGTACAGCGCATAGCCGCCGGCGACCAGCGCCGCGAGCAGCAGGACACGGGGGCGGAAAACGACACGGACAGCCTGCGACAGCCGCGACGACGACAAGGCCACGAAACGACTCCTGACGAGGATGGATGGGCGAGGGCGCCGAAGGCTTCGGCGTGGATGCCATTCCGGGACATGGCCGGGGCCGCCAAGCGCCGGAATCGGGGCCGGCTGCAGATGGATTGTGGCGGGATGCGGGCGGACCACGACTGGTGCGGCGATGTCGCGGCTTTCGGTAAAGATGCGGTTCGCTCCGGCGGCCGTCCCATTGATGGAGGTTGCACGACGAGCGGCACGACGTTGCGGTTCGCTGCGCTCACCACTACCTGCGTGTCCTCGTCAGCCGTGCAGGTCGACCTGTAGGTGGCAGTGAACGCAGCGATCCGCAACGTCCGGTCTCGGCGAAGGCCGTGCCCGGGCGGCGCGCCGCGCTCATTCGCCCGCCTTTGCCGCGAGCTCGCGACAGCGCCGCGCCGTGACCTCGTCGACCGGGAAGCAGCACTCGATGTGCAGTTCCTCGATGGTCACGTCGCGCGGCGTGCCGAAGGTCGTGATCGTCGAGAAGAAGTGCAGTTCGGCCGCGCCGTGGCGCAGCACCGTCGTCAGCAACGGCGTCGCGCCGCCGTCGGCGTCGCGCCGGCGCCAGCGCGACGGCACGCCCGGATAGGCCAGCACTTCGGCCAGCAGCGCGCGCGCCGTCTCGTCGCCGGGCGCGGCGGCGACGAGGCTGTGCAGATGGTGGATCAGGCCGCCGGCCACTTCTTCCCAGTTCGCGACGGCGGCGCGCAGATCGTGCGGATCGAAGAACTGGCGCAGCATGTTTGCATGCCGGCTGTCGCGGCCGCCGAGGACGAAGCGGTTCACGCGCACGGCCGCCGCATTGGCGGCAAGCACGTCCCAGTGCCGGTTCAGCAGGAACGCCGGATACGGCTCCTGCTGCGCGAGTATCGCCTCGATGGCCCGTCGCACCTGGGCCAGCGCCGGCGTGGCCAGTGTCGATTCCGGATAGCGCGGCGCGAAGCCCGCGGCGACCAGCAGCGCGTTGCGCTCGCGCAGCGGTACGTCCAGCGCGTCGGCCAGGCGCAGCACGAGTTCGCGGCTGGCCTGGGCCTTGCCGGTTTCCACGCAGCTCAGATGGCGCGCGGAGATGTTCGCGTCCAGCGCGAGGTCGAGCTGGCTCAGACGCCGCGACGTGCGCCATTCGCGCAGCAGCCGGCCCAGCGGCGCGGGAGTATCGGATACGGTCGAAGCGCGGGGCTGCACGGGGATTCCTCATCGGCGAAGCGCTGATGCTAAGCACCTCGCCGGTGAGGAACCATGACTTCGCAGGTCATGCCGTCACGGCGGCCGTTGCGCAGGCGCCGGCACCGGGACGGACCGGCCCCGTGCGACGACGCGGAACCCATTGCGGCAGTCAGGGCATGTGTCGATGCCGTGAATCACCCCGACGGTGACGGGTGGCTGCGGAACTTCCCGGACGATCCCCGCGGCGTGCGTGACTATCGTGTCGTCGCGACCCGCAACGGCCGCACGGGTCGGCCGCGGGCGCGATCGGGCATTCCCGCGGCTTGATGCATTGCCGCGGTCTGCGCATGATCGAACGACCCGCTGTCGAACGGCCCCGCCGCGAGCGATCCCGCATGTCTTCGTCGTCGTCTCGTCCGCCCACGACTCCGCACGACCGCCTGCTGCCGTTCATCGGCGTGACGAACGTGCTTGCCGTCGCCGTAGCCGCGCTGGTCTTCGTGCCGAAGTTCAGGCTCCTGTTCGACGGGTTCGGCAGCGATCTGCCGCAGGCGACCCTGCTGGTTCTGGCGACTTACCGCGGATGGGGCCTGGCTGCATTGCTTGTGCCGGCAGTCTGGCTGCTCTGGCCGGATCGGCAGGCGCGCGCTGTGGCCGCGCTGCTCGTCGGCATAGCGACGGCGCTCGCGTTGACCGGTTTCGGACTCTGGGCCTGCTATTCGCCGATATTCATGCTGGCCGAGAGGGTGGGCTGATACCCGGGCGGCGCGGTCCGGGCAGCAGCCTGCCCGGACCGTGTTGCCATTGCTTCAGCGATTGCGATCGCTCGGCATGCGGCTCTGGCCCTGTTGCGGCCGCTCTTCCTGCGGCCGGCTCTGGGTCTGCTGTTGCGGCTTCTGGTCCGGGGTGTGCGACGGATTGCGATTCGGCTGCGGCTGCTGGGGTTTCTGCGTATTCGGATTCTGCGTAGGCATCGTTCGCTCCAGGGGTGCGCCGGTCATCGGCGCCTGCACTGCTCAGCAACCCCTGTGCCAGAGCCGGAAACCGCCGTGCCATGCGGATCTGTGCGTCATCGCCCCGGATATCGCCTGTAACGCCTTCCGCCGTCTGCAAATCTTTCTGCACGGATCACAGCGGTCCCGGCCGCAAGCACGCCGGGTCAGCGCGGCGTCTGCACCGTGCATGCATTCAGACAGTGGTCGACCGGGCGGCGCACCTCCGCCGGCGCATGGTTGCTCGACCAGACGAGGCATGGACCGCGTCAGCGTGAGCCTGTCCTTCGTGATCGTTTCGCCGTCGCGGATGCGCTGCACGACGGCGACGACGGATCGCGGTGGGTCGGCCGCCGCCGTCTGCGCGGCGACGGCCGCCAGCATTGCCAGACCGAGTGCGAGCACGCCGGAGCGCCGGCCGCTGACAGTTTGCCCCCCCCGAAATCCGCGAGCGATGTGGAGGGCCTCTCGTTCAGCGGCCCACTTGAGGGGTTGCTCATGCAGTCGGTCACGCACACGCACCGGGTAGTCGCCGGCATCTTCGCTCTGCTGATGGCCGCTGGCGCCGGCATCGCCGGCGCCGCGCCGTTCGCGTTCGTGCCGAAATCCGGCACAGGAAAGATCGCCAGGGTCGATCTCGCGACCGGCACGACCGTCGCCGACATCGTGGTACCCGGAGGGCCGCTCGCCTCGACCATCAGCCATGATGGCCAGCGCGTCTACGCGGTGCTGCAGTCGGCCGGCAAGGTCATCGCGATCGACACGGCCAGCGGCACGATCGTCGCGACGATCACGGTCGGCACGCAGCCCTGGAGCGCGACGGTGTCGCCGGACGACAGCCGCCTCTACGTCGTGAACAATTCGTCGAACACGATCAGCGTCATCGACACGGCGGCGAACACGGTCATCGCAACGATGCCGGTCGCCTCGCAGCCGGATCAGCTCGCGGTCTCGCCGGACGGCACGCGCGGCTATCTGACGGCGTCGCCGAACACGGTGCAGGTGCTCGACCTCGTCAACCGCACCGTCATCACGTCGGTCGTGACCGGCAACCTGCCGAATCCCATCGTGCTCGATGCGGCCGGCACGCGCGCCTACATCGGCTGTGCCGGCGACAGCACGATACGCGTGTTCGACACGGCGACGAACACAATGGTCGGCTCCGTCGCGCTCGGCACCAACAAGGCGCCGAACGGTCTCGTGCTGTCGCCGGACCAGCAGACCTTGTACGTGACGGAGTTCCTCGCGAACCAGGCCGTCGAAGTCGACCTGGCCACATTGACGGTCGGCACGACCTACAACGTCGGCGCGCGGCCTTACGGCATCGACATTACCGGCAACGGCGCGCGCGTCTACGTCGCGAACCGCGACGGCAATTCGCTCAGCGTCATCGACACGGCCATGCACGCGGTCACCGGCACGATAGACCTCGGCGCCAGCGCGCAGCCCTGGGCGATCGGCCGCTTCATCCAGCCGGAGGTCATGGTCGCGATCACGAGCGCGCCGCCGGCCGGCGGCAAGTGGCACGTGCCTTACTCGTTCAACGTCACGACGACCGGCGCGCCGGCGCCGACCGTCAGCGTGAGCTCCGGTGCGCTGCCGCCCGGGCTTGCGATCGACGCCAACGTCATCGGCGGTACGCCGACGCAGATCGGCACGTATACCGGCGTGCTGCAGGCCGTCAGCGGCAGCGCGACAGTCACGCAGCCGTTCTCGATCACGATCGCGCCCGACTGGCCCGTGCCGCCGATCATCGACAACGTCGTGCCCGGCGACGGCGAGGTCACCGTGTACTTCCATCCGGCGCCGGACGACGGCAACGCGCCGCCGACGATGTTCAACGCGTTCTGCCACTACGCGTCGAGCAGCCCGACCTCGCCGATCGTCATCCGCGGCCTGCCCAACGGCCAGCCCGTCAGCTGCACGATGAACGCGATCAACAGCGCCGGTGGAGGCGTCGCCGGCGCGCCATTCGCGCCCGTGATACCCGGCATCGCGCCGGCGTTCGATGCATTCGCACCGCCGCATGCAGCCTGGAATACGCCGTACAGCTATGCGGTCACGGCGACGGGTGCGCCGGCACCGGCCTTGAGTCTCGCCGACGGCGCGCTGCCGGCCGGCCTGAACTTCGATGTGGCCAGTGGCACGATCAGCGGCACGCCGGTGGCGGTCGGCAGCGCGACCGTGCATCTGAGCGCGACGAACGCGCTCGGCACGGTCACGAGCGGCGATCTGACCATCGTCGTCGATGCGGTGGCTCCCGCCGCGCCTGCCGCTGTCGTCGCGACACCGGCCAATGCTCAGGTCAGCATCGCCTTCGCGGCGCCGAGCCACTGGGGTGGCGAGTCGACCGGCAGCTATCAGGCGACCTGTTCGCCGGGTACCGGCATCGCCACCGGCAATGTGCCACCGCTGATCGTCACGGGACTCACGAACGGCGTCGCCGTGACCTGCTCGGTCAGCGCGGTCAACGGCGTCGGTCCGGGACCGGCAACGGCGGCCGCATCGGTGATGCCCGGCATCGCGCCGGCATTCGGTGCGTTCGCGCCGCCGCGCGCCGCCTGGGGTGCGTCGTACAGCTACACCGTCACGACAACGGGTTCGCCGGCGCCGGCCTTGAGTCTCGCCGACGGCACCTTGCCGGCCGGCCTGACCCTCGACACGGCGAGCGGCACGATCAGCGGCACGCCGACCGCAGTCGGCAGCGCAACGCTGCATCTGAACGCGACGAACGCGCTCGGCAGCGTCACGAGCGGCGATCTGACGCTCGTCGTGGACGCCGTGGCGCCCGCAGCACCGACCGCTGTCGTCGCGACACCCGGCAACGATCAGGTCAGCATCGCGTTTGCTGCGCCGAGTCATTGGGGCGGCGAGTCGACCGGCAGCTACCAAGCGACGTGTTCGCCGGGAACCCACACCGCGAACGGCAACGCATCGCCGCTGGTCGTCTCAGGGCTCACCAACGGCGTCGCCGCGACCTGCTCGGTCAAGGCGGTCAACGGCGCCGGCGCGAGTTCCGGGGCCACGGCCGCACCAGTGACACCCCGCGCGCCGGCCGACCTCGGCGTCAGCATCGACAACGGCGTCGGCTTCATCGCCGGCGGCGGCACCGTCACCTATCAGATCGTCGTCGGCAACGACGGCCCGAGCGCCGTCAACGGCGCGCAACTCGTCGACGAGCCGGGCAGCACATTGACGGCCATCACCTGGGCCTGCACCAGCGCCGGCGGCGCGACCTGTCCGGCCGCGAGCGGTACGGGCGCGATCGACGCGACCGTGAACCTGCCGGCCGGCAGCAGCCTGCAGTACACCTTGAGCGGCACCGTGCCGGTGCTGCCGGAAACGCCGCTCGTGCATGGCGTCAGCGTGCTCGCGCCGGTCAGCGTCGTCGACGGCAATGCGGCGAATGACGTGGCGGTGGATGGGCCGGATGCGGTGGGAGTGTTCCGGAACGGATTTGAGTGATGGCCGGAACATGCGGCGTTTCTTCTACTCATGCCCCGGCACGTCGGCGCAAGCGCAGTCGTGGTCGCGAAGAATTCTGGGCCTGGGGGCAGTGTGCAGGTGCGCGGCTGGATGCCTGAGAAGCGGGCGGCATCCCGGCCGGGATGGTTCGTGATAGTTGGGCGCCGATGTTGGTAGCGTCTGTTTCCGGCCTAGGCGGAAGATCACGCGGGCAGCCTGGTCAGCGCGTTCGCGTCCGCAGCCCGGCAGATTGTCCAGGCAATATTGATTCTCGAAGATGCGTTGCTCGCACTCAGCACCGATTACGACAGGACCGGCGGCGCCACCAGCATTTCTTGCCATTGTCGTTGAGGAAGTTGTGATGGCGCGGCAGCTGTTGCGGTCGACATGCTGCGAGTTTCCGGCTGAACTTGATCAGGACCTTGCGGGGGACTTCATGAAACCGGGAGACACCGTCATCGACGTGCTGAGCGAGCGTGGCAAGTCGAGGCACGTTGATGACATGGCAGTTGCTGCTGTGACGAAGTACAAGGTGCCTTGACATCGAATATGGCAGTCGGGATGCGCCGCTCACGACGATGTCCTCGTCGCCGTGCGCGCGAACAATGACCCGCGGCGAGATCAGAGCCCGGCTCTGATTCGGTGCTGACCCCTATGGCGCTGCGTCATGCCAGGCACGTCGGCCAGACCCTGTTTGCACTATGATGGTGCAATCGCCCCAACTCGCAGCAAACCCTGTGGATCTCGCGACCCTTTGGCCCCAGCTCAGCACGCCGGCGGTCTGCCTCGACGCGCAGCAGCAGTTGCAGGCGCCGAATCCGGCGCTGTGTGAATTGCTCGGGCTCGGTGCGCGTCGGCTCGAAGGCATGACGTTGGCGGCGCTGGCGCCGGGGCGGGGCGAGCTCGTCGAGGCGTTCCGTCGTGTGCTGGCCGAGCAGCGCGTGGTGCAGTTGCGGGATTTCGCGCTGGTCGATGCGGCTGGCACTGCGGTCACGGTCGACCTGACCTTGAGTCCGCTCGCGGCCGGTGGCGCGGTGCTCGAAGCGCATGCGCTGGCCCCGGCCGCACGAGAGTCGAATGCGCAGCTGTCGGAGTCGCTGCGTGGGTTTGCGCACGAGGTGAAGAATCCGCTGGCCGGTCTGCGTGGCGCGGCGCAGCTGATTGCGCGGCGTGTCGCCGACGAGGGGGTCAAGGAACTGGCCGGTCTCGTCATCGCCGAGGCGGACCGGCTCGCCCAGCTCGCCAATCGCCTGTTGCAGGGGGCGGCCGGTCCGGCGTTTGCGCCGGTCAATATCCACGAGGTGCTGGAGCGCGTCGCCGTGTTGCTGGCGTCGCAGGGGCAGGCGGCGATCGTGCGCGATTTCGATCCGAGCCTGCCGCGGCTGGCCGGCGACGCCGACCGGTTGCTGCAGCTGTTTCTGAATCTGGGCCGCAATGCGCTCGAAGCCGAGGCCGAGCGCGTCGTGCTGCGCACGCGTGCCGAGCACTCGGCGCGTCTGCACGATCGCATAGTGCGGCTTGCGTTGCGCGTGGACGTCATCGACAACGGCGGCGGCGTGCCGGCCATGCTGGCCGACAACCTGTTTCTGCCCATGGTCAGCGGCCACGTCGGCGGCAGCGGACTGGGTCTCGCGCTGTGCCGCGAAATTGCCGCCGAGCACGGCGGCGCCCTGAACTATCGCAGCCGCAGTGGCGAAACCGTCTTCACCCTGTTGCTGCCTTACGGAGAATCCCATGACTGAGGCGGCCGTGGTCTGGCTGGCCGACGACGATCGCGGCGTGCGTTTCGTACTGGCCGCGGCGCTGCGCGATGCGGGGCTGCACGTCGTCGAATTCGAGGACGCCGAGAGCGTGCTGGCGCAGATCGAACGCCAGGTTCCCGACCTGCTGTTCACCGACGTGCGCATGGCCGGGCAGGGCGGGCTCAAGTTGCTGGAGCGGCTGCATGCGCATCATGCGCAGCTGCCGGTCATCGTGATGAGCGCTTACACCGACGTCGCGACCACGGCGGCAGCCTACCGGCATGGCGCGTTCGACTACCTGCCCAAGCCGTTCGATCTCGACCAGGCCGTGGCCGCCGCGCAGCGCGCGCTGGCGCAGCGCCGCAGCAGTGCGCCACCGCCGGCGGCGAAGCGGCCGGCCGCACAGGAGACGGAGCTGATCGGCCGTTCCGCGGCGATGCGCGAGGTGTTCCGTGCGATAGGCCGCGTCGCGGCCAGTGGCCTCAACGTGTTGATTACCGGTGAAACCGGCACGGGCAAGGAGCTCGTCGCGCGCGCGCTGC
The DNA here is from genome assembly GCA_001725155.1 of Lysobacteraceae bacterium SCN 69-320. Taxonomy (GTDB): domain Bacteria; phylum Pseudomonadota; class Gammaproteobacteria; order Xanthomonadales; family Rhodanobacteraceae; genus Tahibacter. The sequence continues at coordinate 87,382 of MEFP01000013.1, forward strand.
ATACCCACAGCGCGCGTTCGCTGCGGCCGTTCGTCGCGCTGAACACGGCGGCGATTCCGTCGGAGCTGCTGGAGTCCGAGCTGTTCGGCCACGAGATGGGTGCGTTCACCGGCGCGACGCGGCGGCATTCGGGCCGTTTCGAGCAGGCCGACGGCGGCACCCTGTTTCTCGACGAGATCGGCGACATGCCGCTGCTGCTGCAGACGCGCCTGCTGCGCGTGCTGGCCGAAGGCGAGTTCTATCGCGTCGGCGGCCGCGAACTGATCCGCGCCGACGTGCGCGTGATTGCGGCCACGCACCAGGATCTCGAAGGCAAGGTTGCGCGCGGCGAATTTCGCGCCGACCTGCTGCATCGTCTGGACGTCGTGCGCATCCATCTGCCGAGCCTGCGCGAACGGCGCGAGGACATCGCCCTGCTGGCCGAGCATTTCCTCGCGCGCGCGGCGGACCAGCTCAAGGTCGGCGCCAAGCGCTGGTCGGCGCGGGCGCTGGCCGTGGTCGAGCGCTTCGACTGGCCCGGCAATGTGCGCCAGCTCGAAAATCTGTGCCGGCGCCTCGCGGTCATGGCGCCGGGGCGCGAGATCCGTGCCGAGGATCTGCCGTTTGCGGCCGGGGTGGAAGCGCCGCCGGCCGCGCCGGAGTGGTCGCCGGCGCTGCGCCGCTGGGCCGAACAGGAGCTCGCGCTCGGGCGCGGCGAGTTGCATTCGCGCGCCAGCGCCGAGCTCGAACGCGTGCTGCTCGATGTCGCGCTGAACGCCTGCGGCGGGCATCGCCAGCAGGCGGCGCAGGTGCTGGGTCTGGGCCGCAATACCTTGACGCGCAAACTCGGCAGCTCGCGCGGGCGTTCGCGCTGACTATCTGCGGTTACGGCTGTAGCGAGGGCTGCGTCCGAACCTCGGAGTAGATCCTGCCGAGCGTGGGCGTGAGGGGCGAGCCACAGGAGTTCCTGATTGTCTGCCCGGCTACGCTGCGGTTGTGGCCGGCCTGGAGATTTCGTGGCGGCCGCGCAGTCGCAGGGCCGCGTTTTCATGAGCGAGCGGTCTCGCCAGGTGATGCGTGCTGGCCGGGGTTACGGCCTGCGGCCGGACACGGCGACGATTTTGTGCGTGCGCCGCGACCGGTCCGGAGGTGTGCATGAACGTCGCGCGGAACGGAGCTTCACTTGCATTGCCGTCGTTGCTGCGGCCCGTCCTCCTCCGCTAGCGTCATTTCGGGGCATGGAGTCCCAGGCCGCGAAAAGACCCTCAGCCAAGCTCCCACGCTGGCGTGGTTTCTGGCCATGACAGCAGAGCGCATGTGCCGGAAGTTGTATCGCGGCCTGAACGGCGCAACTATTGCGCACCGCCGCAGGAAAAAACGCGCCCCGGGGCGGTCCGGTCTCCAGGCCGGACCGGCGCGTCGCGGTGTGGGTCATTTCGCCGTTGCGCCTTTCTCGACCTGTGGGGAACAAACGCCATGCGCCATTTCCGTTCCATTCTCGCTTTGCTTCTTCTCGTTACCGGTCCGGCCGCATTCGGCCAGGGCACCCTGACTTCCGGCGGCGCCAGCTACGTGCTCGCCGCCAGCCATTGGGATACCTCGCCGGCGGTCGACTTCACCGGCGTCGGCACCGGCGATCAGCTGTTCGAGGCCGGCTGGTGGTTCCGCATTCAAGGCGATACCCAGGAAACCGTATTTCCGACGCCGACGACGCAGAACTACACGGGCAACACCGCGACGATCAGCTGGACCGATCTCGGCGGCCGCGGCCTTGCGGTGACCAAGACCCACGTGCTTTCCAGCGCCGCCGCCGGCCAGGGCGAAGTCGCGACCACCCTGTCGGTGACCAACAACGGCGCCAGCGCGATCACCCTGCACCTGTTCCAGATGATCGACCTGGACGTCAACGGCACGGCCGGGACGGACAACGCTACCCTGGTGCAGCCGAACAACTACATCCGCGTCGCCGACACGACGGCCGGCGCCTGCGAATGGCGCGGTCCCGGCGCGACCGGTTACCTCGTGCTGCCGTTTGCGGCGGCTACCGACGTGGCTGCGCAGCTCAGCAATACCACGGTGACCGATTTCACCAATACCGGCCTGCCGTTCGGACCTGGCGATTTCACCGGCGGTCTGCAGTGGACCCTGCAGCTCGCGCCCGGCGCATCGGGAACGGTGCAGGTCTACGTCGCCTGCAACCAGACCGCGACGCCGGTGTCGCTGCAGACGTTCCGGGTCGACTGAACGGCGGCTGCGCCGGCCGTATCATCCCCAGCATGATCGGGGGCGGCCGCGAGGCCGCCCTTTTCGTTGCGCTGCCGCCGGCAGCAGCTGTCCGTTTCCGCGTGCACCGAGCCCATCGCATGACCGACATCCGTATCCGCGCGGCGACGCGCGACGACATCGCCTTCCTCGTCGACGCGAACGCCGCGATGGCGCAGGAGACCGAAGGCAAGAGCCTCGACCGCGAACGGCTCGGGCGCGGCGTCGCCGCCGTGTTCGACGATGCGCGGCGCGGCTTCTACCGCATCGCCGAACGGGACGGGCAGGCTGTCGGCTGCCTGCTCGTGACCTTCGAATGGAGCGACTGGCGCGACGGCGACTGGTGGTGGATACAGAGCGTCTACGTGACGCCGCCTGCGCGCCGTCACGGCGTGTTCCGCGCGCTGTACCGCGAGGTCGAATCGGCGGCGCAGACGACACCCGGAGTCGTCGGACTGCGGCTCTATGTCGAATGGGAAAACGCGCGCGCGCAGCGCACGTATGCGTCGCTGGGCATGGAACAGGAGCACTATCACCTCTACGCGCGACCGTTCGTTGCGCTGAGCTGAGATTCCTCCGGCGGCCGGTCGGCAGCGGCCGATACCGCCGTCGCTGGCCGATGGCCTTGTCGCCGGCGCGAGCCCGGCCGCCGGAGCGCAAGCGTCACCGGCCGGCAGCGGCGCCGATCAGCCGCTGCGCGTCGGCGCCGGGAGCGCCCACAACGGATCGACGAGGTCGGATGCGCCGGCGTGTGCAACGGCGCAACGCCCGGCGGTATTGCGGGGTAGGCCGCGCAGCCGCGATGCGGGTGGGCGACGTCACACCACGGTCCGGTCCGGGCTTCAGGTCCGCGCGGCTCCGATGACGGACTGCGGGAGTCTGGCGTAGCGCCGCGCGTCGCCGCGATACGCAGCGACGGCGCCACCTCGGTGCCGCGGCGCGACGGGCGTCGCAGGCACGAGGCGTTGCCGGGGCGCTTCGGCCGCCGGCTGACGCGTCAGCGCCGCGCACTCATGACGAACTGCAGGAACTCGGCCCGCGTGCGCGCGTCTTCGCGGAACGCGCCGAGCATCTGGCTCGTCGTCATCGACACGCCGGTCTTGTGCACTCCGCGCGTCGTCATGCACTGGTGCGCGGCCTCGATGACGACGCCGACGCCGCGCGGTTTGAGCACGTCCTCGATGCAATGGGCGATCTGCGCGGTCAGCTTTTCCTGCACCTGGAAGCGGCGCGCGAAACCCTCGACGACGCGGGCGAGCTTGGAAATGCCGACGACCTTGTCGGTCGGCAGATAGCCCACGTGGGCGCGGCCGATGATCGGTGCCATGTGATGTTCGCAATGCGATTCGAACTCGATGTCGCGCAGCACGATCAGTTCGTCGTAGCCGGCGACTTCCTCGAACGTGCGTCGCAGATACTCGGCCGGATCCTCCGCATAGCCCGAGAACCAGTCGCGATACGCGTCGACCACACGGCGCGGCGTATCGAGCAGCCCTTCGCGGGCGGGATCCTCGCCGGCCCAGCGCAGCAGGGTGCGGATGGCGGCCTCGGCTTCGGCGCGGTCGACGGGCTTGGCGGGATCGTCAGTCATGGATGTGGCCTGCAGCGTACGGAGCCGCGATTGTAGGCCGGATGCACGGTACGGTTCAGCGCAGGCTGCGCGCTTCCATTTCGCGCGTGAGACTGCGCATGGCCTCGATGACGGCGTCGCCGTTGGCCGGCCGGCCAACGGCGGCGATGCGCGCGCGCAGCGCCATGGTCAAGGCCTTGAGCGGCTGCGCGTTGGCCTGCTTGGCGCCGGAAAACGCTTCGCGACCGAGTTCGGAATTGAAGCGGTGCAGTTCGAAGAAGAAACGTTCCTGGCCATCGGTCAGGAAGCCGAATACCGGCAGCGCCGAAGCCGGATCGCCGGTGTCGCGATGGCAGCGCATTTCGCGTTCCTGGCACAGGCGCATGCCGGTTTCGACGAAGCGCGCGAAAGGTTCGGCCACGTTGGCCGTATCCAGATCGGCCGCGACGAGGGCGAGTTCCAGCGCGTGCTGCAAGGAAGGATCTTCGCGCCAGCCGGGCACGTGCTTGTCGAGCTTGGCGTCGAGCTTGGATGCCAGCGCGCCGCCGCTCTGCACGAGGTCGACCGAGTTGTATTCCCAATCCTGTGCCGGCGGCCGCGCATCGAAGGTGGAGCCGGCGATGGTCAGTTCCAGGCCGGTAAAGAAGGCGGCGTCGCGCCGGCGGTCGAAGCCGGCCAGATCGAGAATGCGGAAACCCTCCTCGATGCTGGCGCGTTCGTTGCTGCCGACGCCGGCGCTGTACAGCGGCGCCTCGCGCTGGCGCAGGTCGTGACAGGCGGCGAACAGGCCGAGCAGCAGCCAGTCGTCCAGGCTCAGCGCCTGCAGGCCGGCTTCCTGCATCAGTCGCGCGATGCGGCTGTCGAAAATTTCCAGAATGTGATGTTCGTTGTGGTAGGCATGGAAATCCTGCCCCCAGCTGCCATGGCGCACGGCGAGGCGCGCATAGGCCAGTTCCACGGCGGCTTCGGTGCGCTCGACGCGGGCCTGGTCGCCGGCGCCGATCAGCGGGGCCAGGGCGAGGCGCCGGCGGGCCAGCGCGGCGTCCAGGCCGGGCGCCAGCGACGCGAGCAGACGCCGCGCCTGGGCCACGTCCGCAACGGAGCGTTCGGCAGCGTCTTCGGCAAACTCGCGTGGAAACGGCAGTATCACGTGCGGCCAGGCCCTCCACCAGGCGGACCGCAGTATATGTCAGCGCCGTGGCGACGCCAGCGGTCGGCGGGGCTGCCGCCCTGGGGCATCGGCGGACGCCGCGCAGCCGCGGTGGCGTAGCCGGATTCACAGCCAGCCGCGCTGCGCCAGCGACACCGGTGTTTCGGTGCCGACCACGAAGTGGTCGAGCACGCGCACGCCGACGAGGGCCAGCGCCTCGCGCAGTTCGCAGGTGATCTCACGGTCCGACTCGCTGGGCTCGGCCACGCCCGAGGGATGGTTGTGGGCGAAGATCACGGCCGCGGCGTTGTGGCGCAGGCAGGCCCGTACCACCTCGCGCGGATGCACGGCCGTGCCGTCGATGGTGCCGCGGAACATTTCCTCGAACGCGATGACGCGATGGCGGTTGTCGAGGAAGACCGCGGCGAACACTTCGTACGGGTAGTCGCTCATGCGCGTGCGCAGGAAATCCGCCGTGTCGCGCGGCGAGCGCAGGGTCGCCTTGCGCTTGAGATCGTTGCCGAGGCAGCGCCGGGCGACCTCCAGCACGGCCAGCAGGCGGCAGGCCTTGGCCGGGCCCAGGCCGCAGAGCTGCGGCAGCGGCTCGGTGCGCACGAACAGCGCACGCAGCCCGCCGCTCTGCACGAGCAGCTTGCGGCCGAGGTCGACGGCGGTCTGGCCGCGGCTGCCGCAGCCGATGAAGATCGCCAGCAGCTCCGCGTCGGACAGTTTCGCGGCGCCCTGGCTCAGCAGTTTTTCGCGTGGCCGCTCGTCGATGGGCCAATGAGAGATGTTCATGAGGCTTCCCTGCCGGCAACGTGCCGACCCCAGACTACGCCGGCAGTGACACGGTTCGCGCGCGTCCGGAGCGGGCTTTCCCGTAAGCTATCGCCGCTTGAACCGGTGAGAAAATTCCGATGAGCGTGACAGGATTGGCCGGCAGACGCGTGCTGCTCGGCGTGACAGGAGGCATCGCCGCGTACAAGGCCGCCGAACTCGTGCGGCGTCTCGGCGACGCCGGCGCGCAGGTACGCGTGGTCCTGACCGAGAACGCGGCGCGCTTCGTCACGCCGCTGACCTTCCAGGCCCTGTCGGGCAATCCGGTGCGGACCAGCCTCTGGGACGAACATGCCGAGGCCGCGATGGGCCATATCGAGCTGGCGCGCTGGGCGCAGGACGTCCTCGTCGCGCCGGCCAGCGCCGATTTCCTGGCCCGGCTCGCCCACGGCCTTGCCGACGACCTGCTGACCACCCTGTGTCTGGCCAGCGCGGCGCCGCTGTACGTGGCGCCGGCCATGAATCAGCAGATGTGGGCCAATCCGGCGACCCAGGCCAACCTCACGCTGCTGCGCTCGCGCGGCATCGGTGTGTTCGGACCGGCCGCCGGTTCCCAGGCCTGCGGCGAAGTCGGTTCGGGCCGTCTGCTGGAAGCGCACGAACTGGTCGCGGCGCTGGCCGCGACGCGCCAGCCGCGCCGGCTGGCGGGCCGGCACGTGCTTATCAGCGCCGGACCGACCTACGAGGACATCGACCCGGTGCGCTTTCTCGGCAACCGCAGCTCCGGCCGCATGGGCTTTGCCATCGCTTCGGCGGCTGCCGAAGCCGGCGCCGAGGTCACGCTCGTAGCCGGTCCTGTGCATCTGGCCACGCCGGCCGGTGTGCGGCGCATCGACGTGCGCAGCGCGCGCCAGATGCATGCAGCGGTCATGGCCGCCGCCGGCGAGGCGGACGCATACATCGCCGCGGCCGCGGTCGGTGATTTCCGGCCGCTGGAAGTCGCCGCACACAAGATCAAGAAGCAGGGCGACGGCGGCATGACCCTGCAGCTGACCCAGAACCCCGACATCCTGGCCGACCTTGCCGCGCTGCCGCGGCGGCCGCTGCTGATCGGCTTCGCCGCGGAGACCGAGCAGGTCGAAGCGCATGCGCGCACCAAGCTCGAACGCAAGCGGCTGGATCTGGTCGCGGCCAATCAGGTCGGCGGCGGATTGGGCTTCGAGGCCGAGGACAACAGCCTGACCCTGATCAGCGCCGACGGCGTCGTTCACCTGCCGACGGCGTCCAAGCATGAGCTGGCGCGTCAGCTCGTCGCTGTCGTCGCCGAGCGCCTGGAGCGGCGCGAGGCCGAAGGCGGAGCGGCCCGCGCATGATCGACGTGGAACTCAAGATCCTCGATCCGCGCGTCGGCGGTGCGATCCCGCTGCCGGGCTACGCGACACAAGGCTCGGCCGGGCTGGACCTGCGTGCGGCGCTGACCCAGCCGCTGCTGCTGGAACCGGGATGCTCGGAGCTGATTCCGACCGGTCTGGCGATCCACATCAAGGACCGCAACTACTGCGCCGTGATATTGCCGCGTTCGGGCCTGGGCCATCGCCACGGCATCGTGCTCGGCAATCTGGTCGGGCTCATCGACTCGGATTACCAGGGACCGCTGATGGTGTCGTGCTGGAACCGTTCGGAGCAGGCCTTTACCATCGCGCCCGGGGATCGTATAGCCCAGCTCGTATTCCTGCCGGTGGCTCATGCCGCTTTTCGGGTAGTGGACGATTTCGAGCCGACCGAGCGCGGTACAGGCGGCTTCGGCTCTTCGGGCGTTTCCTGAGCGGCGCAGGGAGTTCATCGGGATGAAGAAAAAGCTCGGCGGGGCGGCAAGCAACGCTGCGACCATCGCCAACGACGCGCCGGCCAAGCGCGGCCTGAAGCTGCCGCCGGTGGACTGGCGGCGCCTGCTGCCGGTCGCCGGCTCGACCCTGCTCGTCATGCTCACGCTGTTCTTTGCCTGGCAGGCGACGCAGGTCTGGCGCGACGAAGCGGCGCGCCGCAACCTGATCGCGCAGCGCGAGGCGCAGACCAAGGCACTGGCCGAAGTCATTGCCGAACTGCGCTCGCGGATTTCCGCCGCGCTGCAGACGCCGGCCATCCAGCAGCCGCTGGCCAGCGGCGATCCGGCCCAGCGCGAAGTGGCCGTGGCGGCACTGCGCGCCGCGCTGCCGGAACTCGCCGAAGCGTATTTCTTCAGTCCGGAACTCCGCGAGGTGCTGGGTTCGGATCTGCGTACCTTCGGTTACGCCAAGGCAGCCCAGCTGATCCAGGCGCAGAACGGCGCCGCCGACGCGCAGTCGGTCGTCATCGGCAAGAGCGGCCGCATGATCTCGTACGCGGAAACCGTGCGCAGCGGCGATCAGAGCCTCGGCGTGGCCTGGGTCGCGATTCCGATGCAGCCGGTGTTCGACGTGTTCTCGCGCGCCAGTGTCGGCGACGGCCGTCTTGAGCTGCGCCAGGGCACCGGCAACGTGACCGACCTCGTTCTGTTCGGCGTCGGCGCCGGCGGCGCGCCCGGGCCGGTGCCCGACCTCGGCCTGCCGGTCGCCGGCTCGGCATTCCGCGTCGCGCAGTTGCCGCCGCAGCTGTTCCTGGTCGTTTCCGACGACAACCCCTGGCTGCCGCTGGTGCTGGCGGTGCTCAGCGGCTTGGCCGCCTTCGTCGGCCTGTGGCTGCGCAAGGTCGGCTGGCACCAGGGCATGGCCGTGCTGCGCGGCAAGCTCGTCAAGAGCGGCCCGGTCGAACCGGAGATCACGATGGCCGAGGCGCTGCAGGCCGAAGCGGCGCGGCCCGCACGCGGGCCGCGCGCCGCGGCGGCGTCGGCGGCCCGGATCGCACCGCCGGCTACGCCGGCCGAGCCGGCATTCAAGCTCACGCTGGATCGCAGCATCTTCCGCGCGTACGACATCCGCGGCGTCGTCGGCAAGACGCTGGATCACGACATCGCCCGCGCGATCGGTCGAGCGATCGGCAGCGAAGGCATCGAACGCGGACTTAGCGAGATCGTCGTCGGCCGCGACGGCCGCCTGTCGGGCCCGGATCTCAGTGCCGGCCTGATCGAAGGCCTGCGCCAGGCCGGCATGAACGTCATCGACCTCGGCATGGTACCGACGCCGCTGGTCTATTTCGCGACCTTCCAGCTCAATACGGGGTGCGGCGTCTCGCTGACCGGCAGCCACAACCCGCCCGACTACAACGGCTTCAAGATCGTTCTCGGTGGCGAGACGCTGGCCGAGCAGGCGATCCAGTCGCTGTATGCGCGCATCGCCGAAAACCGCTTCACGAGCGGCAGCGGCACCGTGCAGTCGATGGATGTGGTTGCCGACTACATCGAGCGCGTGACCGGCGACATCCAGGTTGAGCATCGCCTGCGCATCGTCGTCGACTGCGGCAACGGCGTGCCGGGACTCGTGGCGCCGGCCGTGCTCGAAGGCATAGGCTGCGAAGTCATGCCGCTGTACTGCGACGTCGACGGCGAATTCCCGAACCACCATCCGGACCCGTCGGATCTGCACAACCTCAGCGATCTGATCCTGACCGTCAAGCAGGTCGGCGCCGACCTGGGTCTGGCCTTCGACGGCGACGGCGACCGTCTCGGCGTCGTGACCAAGACCGGTGAAGTGATCTTCCCGGACCGCCTGCTGATGCTGTTCGCCAAGGACGTGCTCGTGCGCAATCCCGGCGCGACGATCATCTACGACGTGAAATGCACCGGCAAACTGCAGCCGGAGATCCTGCGTCACGGCGGCAGCCCGGTCATGTGGAAGACCGGTCACTCGCTGATCAAGGCCAAGATGCGCGAGACCGACGCCGCGCTGGCCGGCGAGATGAGCGGCCATTTCTTCTTCAAGGAGCGCTGGTACGGCTTCGACGACGGCATCTACGCGGCCGCTCGTCTGCTCGAAATCCTCGCCGGCGACCTGGAAGGCCGCGATCCGCAGCAGATCTTCGACAGCCTGGCCAAGGGTGTCAGCACGCCCGAGCTCAAGATCGAGATGCACGAGGGCGAGCACTACCGCTTCATCGAGCGCTTCCGCGAACGCGCGAGCTTCGAAGGCGCGCGCGTGACGACGATCGACGGCGTCCGCGCCGACTGGCCCGACGGCTGGGGTCTCGTGCGCGCGTCGAACACGACGCCGGTGCTCGTGCTGCGTTTCGACGCCGACAACGAGCCGGCGCTGCGCCGCATACAGGACGTGTTCCGGCGCCAGCTGCTCGCGCTCGACGCCAATCTCAAGCTGCCGTTCTAGCGCTGCGCGGCGCAGGACGCCGCGCAGCACCGGACTTGCCCGCACTTCAGTCGAAACCGTTCGCGAAGATCGAGTCCTCGACGCGCGTCAGGAAGATGTCGGCGAACTGGCCGTTGAAGTCGTCGTCGGTCAGGTCGGGCCGGGTCGAGGCGAACGCGACCCGGAGGCCGTCGGCGGACAGCGCCGGCTTGACCGTCTCGCTTTGCGGACCCTCGCGCGTGAACCAGGTCAATGCGCGATAGCGGCCGTCGTTGCGGTCGAGCACGAACAGCTTGTCCTTGGAGCTGTCGTCGAAGGCGCTGGCGCCGCTTTTGGCATAGCGGCCGATGAAGGCGATGAAGCGTCCGTCCGGCGAGATCGCGGGGTCCTTGGAACCGCCGAGATCATCGCCGGGTATCACGATCGCCGTCGTGGTGCCGGCGCCGCGATTGCGCAGATAGGTGCGCTGAACGATCGGCGAACCGCCGGACGCGAAGCTGCTCGAGGTGCCCTGGAACAGCGCGAGATTGCCGCCGTGATCGAAACCACGGAAGAAAAGGCTGCTGTCCCGGTTCTGTTCGCCCGACGCACCGACGCTGACGCGCTCGGTCGTATCGCTGACGCGGTCGAAGACGAAGGCGTCGATCGCATTATTCGTGTCGTTCGCCACGAGGTTGCTCGCGCTGCTCGTATAGCCGACGAAGCGTCCGTCGCCGGACACGCGCGCATCCGCGCTGTAGCCGGAGTTCGCCGGCTGGCCATCGTTCGCGTGACTGGCCAGCACGGTAGTGCCGGTGTCCATGTCGCGCAGGTAGATCTGGCACTGGGCGCCGCCGACTATCGGCACGAGATTCCGTGCGCAGGACGTGAAGGCGACATGGCGGCCGTCCTCCGAGACATGGGCGCCGGCGCTGCTGCTGTCGGCGCGCACGCCGCCGGCGGCGATGCTCACGAGATCCAGGGTCTGGCTGGCCCGGTCGTAGCGATAGACCTCGGTCTGGTTGCCGCTGGCCGGCGCGACGAGTGCGCCACAGCTTTCGAACACGACATAGCGCGCATCCGGCGTGATCGTCGGCGCCTTGCTCGCGCACGGACTCTCGCTGCCGTCGGCACGCCGGCTGATGCGTTCGGTGACCGACAGGGAGCGGTCGCGCACGAAGATGTCGGACGCGCCGTTGTCGTCTCCGTTGACGAGGTTGTCGGCGTCGGATGCGAAGGCGACGAACTGGCCGTGCGCGCTCAGCGACGGCGGATTCTGCATGTCGCTGTGGCCGTTCGCTGAGGACGACATCGACCAGGCCGGCGCCTGGCTAGGCCGGGTCAGCTGCGACGTCGTCCGGTCGAAACGGTAGACCTGATACATGCCGTCGAGCGGCGGCAGCTCCACAGTGGAGAAGAAGACGGTGGACGCGTCGCGCGACAGCGACTGCATGACGCCGGTATCCATGCGCATCGCCGGCAACGCCAGTGGCGTCTGCGTGCCCGTGGTCATGTCGCGCACATACAGTCGCGTGGAGAGTTCGGGCGGAGGCTGCAGCGAAACGAACGACACGTAGCGGCCGTCGGCGGAAATCGACGGGGCCCGGTAGACATCGGCGGGTCCGCCGCTGCCGAAATCGCTGACCAGCGTGGTGGTGCCGCTGAGCCGGTCGAAGCGGTAGACGTCGAACAGGCTGTCGGTATCCGCCGCGCTCAGCGCCGCGCGCGTCGAGAAGACGACATAGCGGCCGTCGGAGCTGAGCCGGTTCACGCTCGCGATGTCCTCGAGGTCGTAGGTCGCCGGTCCCGGCGCGCCGGTGTCCGTGACCGATACCTGTTGGGTAGTGCCGGCGACGAGGTCGCGCAGAAAGCTGTTCGCCATGCCCGGCGGCGGTGTGCCGGGCACCAGGTTGTCGGCATACGACGAGAACAGCACGAAGCGGCCGTCATCGGAGATGGCCAGGTTGTAGATGTCCGCATAGGCCGGCCGGCTGTCGATGCTGACGGTGATCAGCGTGAGGCTGCCGTCGCTGTTGTCGCGCCGATAGGCTTGCAGCAGGCTGGATGCCGCGCCCGGAAAGTTCGTCGCACTCGTCACGAAGACCGAATAGCGGCCGTCCGGTGTCATGGCGCCGGGATAGACGCGGCTATCGGCAGGGAGGCCGTCGCTGCCGCGGCTGATCAGGGTGGTCGTGCCGCTGACGCGGTCGCGTTGATAGATCTGCAGCTGTCCGTTGGTCGATTCGGCGACGAGGTTGGTCGCCAGGCTCGCGAACATGACGTAGCGCCCGTCGGCCGAAACGCCGGCGCGGGGTGAAAGGTTCGGCGGCAGTTCCGCATCGGCCTCGCCGCCGTCGTTGGCGAGGTTGACGCGTTCCAGCGCGCCGCTGTTCCGATCGTGCAGGAACAGGTCGCGCAGGCCGTTGCCGTCGCCGGGCACGAGATTGCTGGCTGCCGAGGCGAACAACAGGTAGCGGCCGTCGCCGGAGGTCGCGAGCGGGCCGGTGGAGTTGCCGTTCGCGTCGACGTAGGTGGCGACCGCGGCGCGATCGACGATCTCGGTGCCGGGAATCGCCGCCACGGCCGGCAGGACCAGCGGCAGGGCCAGGCCGAGCGCGAGCCAGCGGGTTCGATGGTCGGTGCGCGCGGTACGGGGAGACGGGGTGAGGGCGGACATGGGAGGCAGACTCCTTCGATAGCCGGTGATCGGCCGTGCCTGTCACTGGGCTCAACGTAATTCCGGCGGCGACCTGCTCAGCGTTTGCCGTCGCTGGCGACGAGGTTGCCCGCTTCCGAAGCGAAGATCGCGAAGCGGCCGTTGGCGGAGACGGCGAACGGGCCGGTGGCCGGGCCGTCGGCGTCGATATGGGCGGCGATGTCCGTGCGGCTGATGCGCTCGACCGCCGGTGCCGCGGCCGTCGTGCCCGACAGCACAAGCAGCGCTGCCGGCGCCAGGCGGCGGATGGTGCGGATTGCGCCGGAACGGTCGGCTATGGGGTGGGCGTGCCTGTCGGTGGTCATGAGCAGTTTCCCTGACGACGGCCACCCGCGCCGTCTCTGCTCGCATAACGAAAACGGTCGCCCGGCCTGATCAGGCCGGGCCGGTTCCGCTCAGCGCTTGCCACCGCGCTGATCGTCCGCGCGCTTCTTGATGGTGCGGTAGCGCTCGATCTCGCTGACGAGCTGCTTTTCCATGGCAGCACGATCGGCCGTGCGGCGTTCGAGATAGGTTTTCTGTTCGGACAGCCCGGTGCGCAGGGAGTTGATCTGTTCCTGCACCGGCGGCGGCACCGGCTTGCCGTTGCGTTCCTGTTCTGCCGCATGGACCAGACGTTCGGCCAGGCTCTTTTCCTGGCTCGCAATGCCGAGTTCGGTGGCCTGGATGTTCTGGGAGATCAGGTCGATCTGCGCCTGCAGCGACTTGCGCAGATCCTCTTCGGTCGGATAGGCCGCAAGCAGCTGCGCATCGTTGCGTGCGGCATCGTCGGCCTTGCGCTGATCCTCGGCGCGCTTCGCCGCCTCGGCCTTCGCCGCGGCGAGCTCCGCTTCGGTCTTGGCGCGCTCGACGCGGCGCACGACGAGCCCCTGCTGATTGACCACCTCGTAGCCGAACTTGACGGCTTCGGGCGGCACGGTGTCGGCGTAGTGCAGGGTGCCGCTCTCGTCGCGCCACTTGTAGCGCATACGGTCGTCGCTGCCCGACTTGGCAGCGATGGCGGCGCCGCTGAGCAGGGCCAGCGCGACCAGGGTAAAGCGCACAGCAAACGGCATGGTGTCTCCTCCTTGGTAGGCAGTATAGGCGGTGCCCGCGACGGCCCGCCTGGCCACGAGGCAGCTTCAGGCCACGCCGTAGCGCCGACGGTAGTCCTCCAGCCGGGGCTGCTGCTCGGCAAGCTCGGGCCGCTCGGCCGTCAGGGTCAGCAGATCGGCCAGCCGAGCGATCGCCAGGACCGGGATGCCGAACTCGGCAGTGACCTCCTGCGCCGCCGACAGCGATCCTTGTCCGCGTTCCTGGCGGTCCAATGCAATCAGCACGCCAGCGGCGACCGCGCCCTGGTCGCGGATGATCTGCAAGGACTCTCGTATCGCCGTGCCGGCCGTGATCACGTCGTCGACGATGAGCACGCGGCCGCGCAGCGGTGCGCCGATCAGATTGCCGCCTTCGCCATGGGTCTTGGCTTCCTTGCGGTTGAACGCGAACGGCAGGTCGCGGCCGTGTTCGCCGGCCAGCGCGATCGCGGTCGCCGCCGCCAGCGCGATGCCCTTGTAGGCCGGGCCGAACAGCATGTCGAAGGCCAGGTCCGATTCGACTGCGGTCGCCGCATAGGCGCGGCCGAGGCGGGCCAGGGCGGCGCCGCTGTCGATCAGGCCGGCGTTGAAGAAATACGGACTGGTCCGGCCCGACTTTAGGGTGAACTCGCCGAAGCGCAGTACCTGCTTGTGCAGGGCCAGGTCGAGAAAGTCGCGTTGGTGCGGACGCATGCCGATCTCCCGGAAAAACGCCGATTGTAGGCAAGCCCGCGCCCGGCGGTTGCCGACGTGCGCCGAACTGCGTTCTGCTACCGCGCTCGGGCCCTAGCATGGGCGACCATGGTTTCGCATTCCCAGATGACCAGCCTCAAACGCTTTTTCGCTTCGCCGGCACGCCTGTTCTGGGTGCTGCAATGCGCCGGCTGGCTGGGTTATTTCAGCCTGCACTATCTGGCCGGGGTCGGGCACGGCAAGTCCTGGGACTACATCTGGGTATCGGCCGCGGCCACGGCCATAGGCTTCGGTGTGACCAGCCTGCTGCGCCTGGGCTATCGCGGAATCTGGGAGCTGCCGACCGGGCGCATGATCGCCGCGGCCGGCCTGCTGCTGATGCTGGCCACGGCGGTCTATTCGACGACCTACGCCGAGGCCGTATTCCGCTGGTGCTTCGAATGCCGGCCCGACAGCCTGCTCGGCTACATCGGCTATTTCGGCTCCGCGCTCTACGTCATGCTGTCCTGGAGCGGCCTGTACTTCGGCATCAAGTTCAGTCGCGAGGTTACTCACGAGCGCGAGAACACGCTGCGCGCCAACGCGACCGCGCACGAGGCCCAGCTCAAGATGCTGCGCTACCAGCTCAATCCGCATTTCCTGTTCAACACGCTGAACGCGATCTCGACCCTGGTGCTGGACAATCAGAACGCGACGGCCAACCGCATGGTCACCGGGCTGTCGGCCTTCCTGCGCCACTCGCTGGATTCCGATCCGATGCAGCGGGTCAGCCTCGAGGAGGAGCTGGAAGCGCTGACCCGCTATCTCGGCATCGAGCAGGTGCGCTTCGGCGACCGTCTGCGCGTCGTCGTCGACGTCAGTCCCGAAGCGCGCCGCGCGCTGGTACCCAGCCTGATCCTGCAGCCGCTGATCGAGAACTGCATCAAGTACGCGATCAGCCGCTGCATCGAGGGCGGCACGATCGCGGTCCGCGCCGAGGTCGCCGCCGGATTCCTGCGCATCCACGTCGAGGACGACGGTCCCGGCCTGCCGGCCGACTGCAGCGGGCAGGTCAGCGGCAACGGCGTCGGCCTGGCCAATACGCGCGAACGCCTCAAGGTGCTGTACGGCGCGCGGCAGCGTGTCGAGGTGCGGTCGCGACCGGCCGAGGCCGGCGGCGGCGTCGAGGTCGCGCTCGAACTTCCCTTCGAGACCCGGAGCGATACGTGATCCGTACCCTGATCGTCGACGATGAGCCGCTGGCGCGGCGCGGCCTGGAATTGCGCCTGGCCGGACAGCCTGACGTGGAAGTGGTGGCCCAGGCCGGCAACGGCCGCGAGGCGGGCTTCGCCATTGCCGCGCTGAAGCCGGATCTGATGTTCCTCGACATCCAGATGCCGGAAATGGACGGTTTCGCGCTGCTGCGCTCGCTGCCGGCCGAGAGCCTGCCGTTGACGGTTTTCGTCACCGCCTACGACCAATACGCGCTGGACGCCTTCGCCGCCTGCGCCGTCGACTACCTGCTCAAGCCGGTCGAGGAAGCCCGACTGGCCCAGGCCCTGCAGACCGTGCGCGAACGGCTGCGCGCGCGCGAGGCCGGCGGCGACCGCGACAGGCTGCTGCGCCTGCTCGCGCGCGTCTCGGGCAAGGCCGACCTGACCCTGGCCGACGCCCTGGCCCAGGAAGAGGCCGAGCCCGCCGCGCCGCCGCGCCTGGCCATCCGCGACGGCAACCGCACCGTGCGCCTGGACCCGGACACGATCCGCTGGATAGACGCCGCCGGCGACTACCTCTGCATTCATACCGCCGAGGAGAACTTCGTCATCCGCGCGACCATGCGCGAGATGGAGCAGCGCCTGGACCCGCGCCGCTTCCAGCGCATACACCGCTCCACCATCGTCAACCTGGCCTGCGTGCGCGAACTGCGCTCGCACCTCAACGGCGAGTACTTCGTTACCCTGGAATCGGGCCAGACCCTCAAGTTGTCGCGCAGCTACAAGGACAAGGTGCACCTGCTGCACTGAGCCGGCCGCAGGTCCGATTCCGCCGGATCGCACCCGGCCGGCGTCCGGCCCGGCGGTGGCGGACGACCTCGCCGGCGCGTGACGCGAACCTGCTCCCTTCATCACTGACGGGAGCGGACCATGGGAATCTGGGTACGACGCGGGCTGCGCGCAGCGGGCTGGCTGATCTTCGTGCTGTTGAGTCTGGCGGTGGCGACCTATGCCTTCGCCTATCTGTACGGCGACTTCCGCCCGCGCAATCCGTTCGACCGGCGCTTCGTGCTGGCCGGCCTGGCCGTGCCGGCGCACTTCTTCGGCGCCGGCCTCGCCCTGGCGCTGGCGCCGCTGCAGCTCTGGGAGGGTTTGCGCCGGCGCCTGCCGCGGCTGCATCGCTTGGCCGGCGGGCTGTACGCGGCCGGCGTGCTGAGCGGTGGCCTCAGCGGACTGCTGCTCGCGCCGAACGCGCATGCCGGCTGGGCCAGCGGCAGCGGGTTCCTGCTGCTGGCGCTGGCCTGGCTCGCGGTCACGGCCGTCGGCCTGCGCGAGGCGGTCGCCGGCCGGATCGCCGCGCATCGACGCTGGATGCTGCGAAGCGTCGCGCTGACCGGTGCAGCCATCACCCTGCGGCTGACGCTGGGGGTCGGCCAGGGCCTGCTGCAGCTGCCGTTCGCGACCGTCTATGTGTTCGCGGCCTGGTCCTGCTGGACCGTCAACCTGCTTGCGGTCGAGCTCTGGCTGCGCCGCGCGGACGCCGTCGCACGGCGGCCGGCACTCTCAGCCGCCGCCGGCTGAGGCGGCGGCGCCCTGGCGGCGCTGCTGACGGTAGGCGCTCGGCGTCTGGCCGACTTCGCGCTTGAACGCGGTGTTGAACGTCGACTTCGAGGTAAAGCCGCTGGCATAGGCGATGTCGAGGATGGTGCGCTCGTCAGCCGCGTCGTCGAGGCAGCGGCGCACGTCGTCGATGCGCAGGCGATTGATGTAGTCCCAGAACGTGACGGCCAGGCGGCGGTTGATCACGGCCGACACCAGATATTCCGGATAGCCGCTGCGGCGCGCGAGCTGGCCCATGCTCAGGGCCGGCTCGCGATACAGCTGTTCGTCGCGCATGAGCTGGGCAAGGCGGGCTTCCACGGCCGGAAAGCGCGCATCGTCGGCTGCGTCGACGGCGGCCTCGGATGCGTCCGCCGCATCCGGCGTCGCGATCGCCGGCACCGGCAGTGCCGCCTGGCCGAGGCTCAGATAGCCGACCGTGAACATCCAGGCCACGACCGCGCCATAGATCAGCGGGTAGTCGATCCACGGGATGTTCGCCAGCCACTGAAGAGTCGCTATGACCCAGATGACGATCTGGGAGATCGCCATCGTGGTGATCCAGTGCAGCGACAGGCGATCGGCGTCGGCGCGTTCGGCGCGCAGGCGGCGGCGATAGCGGCGCACGCACCACAGCGCCGCGGCGACATAGCCCAGGCTGTAGCCGAACAGGAACAGATCGAACCACGGCGACGGCGCAAGGCGTGCGCCGTTGGCGAAATGCGCGTCGATCGCGGCCGGGCTCTGCAGCCATACGTCGGTCCTGACCAGCAATGCCGCGACGAAGCCGAGCAGATGGACCAGATCGCGCCGGCCGAACGCACGCGCCTCGGTCAGCACGCGCACATAGACGTAGAACAGGCTGCCGTAGAAAAACGGAAACAGGCCGACGAAGCGATAGAGCTTGTAGTACGCCGGGCCAGGCGCCTGGAAGTACAGCGCCTTGATGACGAGATCCAGTCCGATCAGCGCGATCCAGACCGCGAGCACGCGATTGGCCTCGCGGTTGATCGGCCGCCGCCACAGCGCGAGCGCGAGCCAGGCGGCCTGCGAGGCGCCGACGATGAAGACTACGCTCCAGAAAGCCATGGCGGTGACGGAAACCCGGCGACGAATCGCGGCGATTATGCCGGGCGTGCGGCGGCGGCGAAATTGCGCGGCCGCCCAACGGATATCGCCGGTCGCGCCGGTCAAGGGGCCGGTTTCGTGCGCAGCCCGGCAACAGTTGACACATTCCGGCGTGCTGCCGGCGCTTTTTGTCGCAATCGACGCAACCTCTATGACCTCTGCCGCATCCGACTTCCTGCGTGCAGCGAGAACCTGAAGACAGAGGGCGGGCGACACGATCGGCCGCAGTGGGAGGAAGTCATGAAACTGATAGAAACGTCGCTGCGCAATCCGATCGCGGTCGGCGTGACCGTGCTGATGGTCTGCGTGTTCGGTCTGCTGAGCCTGCGCGAACTGCCGCTGCAGCTGTTCCCGGACATCGAGCGGCCGCAGATCTCGATCAACACGGGCTGGCGCACGGCGTCGCCGATCGAAGTGGAGTCTGAGCTGCTGGAGCCGCAGGAGCAGGTATTGCAAGGTCTGCCGGGCCTCGAAGAGCTCGACGGCAGCGCCGGCACCGGCGGCAGCAACATCAACCTGACCTTCGCGATCGGCACGGACATGAAGAACGCGCTGGTCGAGGTCATCGGCCGCCTCAACCGCCTGCCGCCGCTGCCGCGCGACGCGGACCGGCCCGTGGTTCAGCTCGGCAACGGCGACGCCAATCAGTCGCTGACCTGGTTCTTCGTGCAGCTGCTGCCCGGCAGCAAGGGCAAGATCGGCGACTACCGCGAATTCATCGACGCGACGGTGCGGCCGCGCATCGAGGCCGTGGCCGGCGTCGCCGGCGTCAACGTCAACGCGGGGCCGCCGGACGAGGTGCGTATCACGGTCGATCTGGCCAAGGCCGCGGCGATGGGCATTCCGATCACCGACATCGCCGCGCGCGCGGCGAGCGCGACCGACGTGTCCGGCGGTCAGGTCGAAGTCGGCCGGCGCCAGTACACCTTGCGCTTCATCGGCCGCTACACGCCCGACCAGCTCGGCGATCTCGTGCTGGCCTGGCGCGACGGACGTCCGGTCAAGCTCGGCGACGTCGCCGCGATCGAGGTGCGTCCGCCCGAGCCGAGCTTCTTCTCCTACCAGAACGGCAATCCCGCCATCGGTCTGCAGGTGCTGCGCCGCAGCGGCGCGAACGTGCTCGGCACCTTGAACGAGGTCAAGCAGGTCGTCGCCGATCTGCGCGACGGTCCGCTGAAGGCGCAGGGGCTCGGCATCGAGCAGTCGTTCGACTCGGGCCTGTTCATCAATCGCGCGGTCGGTCTGCTGACCGAGAACCTCATCGTCGGCGCGCTGCTCGCGCTGATCTGTGTCTGGTGGTTCATGCGCGACGGCCGCGCGACCCTGCTGATCGCGACCTCGATTCCGATCTGCCTGCTCGCGACCTTCGTCGTGCTGCACCTGACCGGCCGCACGCTCAACGTGATCTCGCTGGCCGGGCTCGCATTTGCAGTCGGCATGGTCGTGGAAGGCGCGATCGTCGTGTCGGGCAACATCATCCGCCTCAAGGAATCTGGCATGACGCCGGTCGAGGCGGCGCTGGCCGGCGCGAAGCAGGTCGTGCCGGCGCTGTTCGCGTCCACGGTCACGACGATTGCGGTATTCCTGCCGGTGCTGTTCCTGCGCGACGTCGAAGGGCAGATCTTTGCCGACCTCGCGCTGACCATTTCGATCTCGGTCGCCATCTCCATCGTCGTCGCGCTGACCGTGCTGCCGGCCGCGGCCGGCGGCTGGCTCAAGGCCAAGAAGCTCAACTCGGGCTACGGCGACGGCTGGCCGGCGCTGACCGAACGCATCCTGCGCTGGACCGACACGCCGACCAAGCAGATCGGCTGGGTTCTGAGCCTGCTCGTCGCCCCGCTGATCCTGTGCTGGGTGTTCCTGCCGCGGCTGGACTATCTGCCGCCGGTCAAGCGCGCGGCCATCGACGCGAGCTTCAGCTTCCCGCCGGGCATGAGTCCGGAAGTCGTCAATCGCGAGATCGCCGGCAAGATCCTCGAACGCCTGCAGCCCTACATGAAGGGCGACAAGCAGCCGCAGCTCAAGAACTACTACCTGCTGATGTGGCCCGGCGGCGGCACGGTCGGTGCGCGCGTCGTCGACGAGACGCGCCTGGGCGAGCTGGAAAAGGTCATGCGCGAGGAGGTCATCGTCGGCCTGCCCGACACGCGTGCGTTCGCGGCCGAAGGCGATCTGTTCGGCGGCTTCGGCGGCTCGGCGCGCTCGATCGCCATGCATCTGCAGAGCGACGACAGCAAGGCGCTGGAACGCGCCGCCGAGCAAGGTCGCCAGCTGCTGGAGAAGACCTTCCCCGGCGCCAACGTACAGGCCTTCCCGAACACCGACTCGGTGCAGACCGAACTGCACGCCGTGCCGAACGACCGGCGCATCGCGGAAGCCGGCTGGGACCGCAGCGCGCTCGGCACGGTCGTGCGCGCGCTCGGCGACGGCGCCTGGCTCGGCGAATACTTCAACGGCGAGACGCGCGTGCCGATCATCCTGCGCGCCAGCGCCGGCCAGACGCCGGAACAGCTGGCCGAAGCGCCGCTGGTCACGCCGTCGGGCCAGGTCGTGCCGCTGGGCGATCTGGTCAGTCTGGACACCGCGACCGGACCTACCGTGATCCGCCGCCTCGGCCATCGCCGCACGGTCAGCCTGACCATCGACCCGCCGGCCACGCTGTCCCTGGAGGACGCGCTGACGACCCTGAATCGCGACGTCGTGCCGAAGCTGCGCGCGGCGCTGCCGCCGGACGCCAGCATCCTGATGGCCGGCAGCGCCGACCGGCTGGAGCAGATCGTCGGCACGATGACGAAGAACTTCGCGCTGGCCCTGCTCGTGCTGCTGCTGATCATGGCCGCGCTGTTCAAGTCGCTGCGCGACGCAGTCATCGTCATGCTGACCGTGCCGCTGGCCCTGATCGGCGGCATGGTGGGCCTGCGCGTGCTCGGCCTGTTCGCGTTCCAGCCGCTGGACCTGCTGTCGATGATCGGCTTCGTCATGATGATCGGCGTCATCGTCAATCACGCGATCCTGCTCGTGGATCTCACGCGCGAGGCGCAGAACGACGGTCACAGCCTGGAGGACGCGATCCGCATGGGCCTGAACCAGCGCCTGCGCGCGATTCTCGCCTCGACCATGACCGGCGCGCTCGGCGCATTGCCGATGGCCGTGAACCCCGGGCCGGGCAGCGTGATCTACCGCGGCCTGGCTGCCGTGAACGTCGGCGGCGTCGTCGTCGCCCTGGTGTTCTCGCTGCTGCTGATGCCGAGCCTCATGCGCCTGAGCCAGTGGCGCCGTCGTCGCGCTGTCGTGACGGCGCCCGTCGCGCACGAGCCGGGTTATCCGCGCGCGGCCTGAATATCTTTACCGGAGAACGAACATGAAAACCCTTACGCTGAGCCTGCTGCTGGCCACGCTGGCTGCCGCGCCCGCAGCGCTGACCTCGGCCGCCGAAGCGCCGGCCGCACCGGCGGCGACCGTCGCGGTCGCCGAAGCCACCGCGACCCGCCTCGCACCGATGCGCTGGGTGCCCGGCAGCGTGGTCAGCCGCGACGACGCACGCATCGCCAGCGTCGCCGCGGGGCGCGTCGTGGAGATCGCTGAAGTCGGCAGCGTGGTCAAGCGCGGCGAACGGCTGGCCAAGCTCGACGACGTGCCGCTGCGCCTGCGCCTGGAACAGGCGCGCGCGACTGCCGGCCGGGCCAAGGCGCAGCGCGATCTCGCGCAGAGCCAGATGTCGCGGCTGGCCAAGCTCGCACCGGGCAATGCCGTCGCGCAGACCCAGCTCGACGAGGCGCGCGCGGCGCTGGAGAGCGCCAGCCAGGAACTGGCCCGGACCGACGCCGAGCGACGCAGCATCGAACACGATCTGGCCGAGAGCGAGATCCGCGCGCCGTTCAGCGGCGTGGTCAGCGAGCGCTTCGTGCAGCGCGGCGAATACCTGCAGGTTGGCGCGGCTGTCGCCCATCTGGTCGACACCGCGCGGCTGGAGGCGCGCGTGCAGGCGCCGCTGGCGCTGGCGCCGCAGGTCAAGGCCGGCCAGGAAATCCAGGTGCGCCTGCACGGCGCGGTGCAGCCGGTCACGGTGCGCGCCGTCGTGCCGGTCGGCGACGAGCGTTCGCGCCAGTTCGAGCTGCGCGTGGCCCTGCCGGAAGACTTCGCGCTCGTCGGTACCGCGGTCGAAGTGGCCCTGCCCGAGAGCGATGGCGCGACTGCGCTGACCGTGCCGCGCGACGCGCTGGTGCTGCGCGAGGCGCATACCTACGTCATGCGGGTCAAGCCCGACAACACGGCCGAACGTGTCGAGGTGCGCGCCGGCGCGGCGCGCGATGCGCTGGTCGAAGTCACCGGCGAGCTCAGTCCCGGCGACCGCGTCGTGATCCGCGGCGCCGAGCGCCTGAGTCCGGGCCAGGCCGTGCGCGTGGTCGAGGGCTGAACGTGCGAGACCGGCGCTTGGCGCGACCCGCCGGCGCCGCTACATTGCCCACTTCGCCTGTGCGGAGTGAGCAATGCGCATCGTCAGCTTCAATGCCAACGGCATCCGGTCCGCGGCGAGCAAGGGGTTCTACGACTGGCTCGCCAAGCACAAGGCCGACATCGTCTGCCTGCAGGAGACCAAGGCGCAGGAGCACCAGCTCACCGACGCGGCGTTCCGCCCCAAGGGCTATCACAGCTACTACCGCGACGCGACGAGCAAGAAGGGCTACAGCGGCGTGGCGATCTATACGCGCAACGAGCCCGACGAGGTGCGCACGGGGCTGGGCTGGAGCGATTTCGACGAGGAAGGCCGCTACATCGAGGCGCGCTACGGCAAGCTCAGTGTGGTCTCGCTGTATTTCCCGTCGGGTTCCTCGGGCGACGAGCGCCAGGCATTCAAGTTCAAATGCATCGACTGGATCACGCCGATCTTCGAGGAGTGGTTCGCGAGCGGCCGAGACTACGTGATCTGCGGCGACTGGAACATCGTCCATACGCGCAAGGACATCCGTAACTGGAGTTCCAACCAGAAGACTTCGGGCTGCCTGCCCGAAGAGCGTGCCTGGCTCGACAAGCTGTTTCTGCAACATGGCTGGGTCGACAGCTATCGCACGCTCAAGCCCGAGGCCGAGGACTACACCTGGTGGTCCAACCGCGGCCAGGCCCGCGCCAACAACGTCGGATGGCGCATCGACTACCAGGTCGTCTCGCCGTCGTTGCGCACGCGGCTGCGCAGCTGCGAGATCCTGCGTGATCCGCGCTTCTCCGACCACGCGCCGTATACCGTGGATTACGCCGCGGACGCTCCGTGAGCACCAGCGCGGTGCCGGCCGCCGCCGAGTCGGGGCTGCAGCGTTTCCGCCGCGCCTTCGGCCGGCCCGGCGCCTGGATCATCTGCGTACTCGGCTTCGGTTCCGGCCTGCCGTTCCTGCTCGTCGGCGTGACCCTGGGCTACTGGTTTCGCGAGCAGGGCATCACCCTCGGCTCGATAGGGCTGTTCAGCTGGATCTCGCTGCTCTACGTCGGCAAGTTTCTCTGGGCGCCGCTGCTCGACAAGTGGGCCGCTCCGCTGATCGGCGGCCTGGGCCGCCGCCGCAGCTGGCTGCTGCTGTCGCAGCTCGGCGTGGCGGCGGGCCTGGCGGCCATGGCGCTGATCGGGCCGTCCGGCCAGAATCTCGCCGCTTTTCTCGCCGCCTTGACCTTCACCACGTTCTGCGGCGCGACGCAGGACTGCGTCGTCGACGCCTATCGCATCGAGATCGCGCCGAAGGAAGACCAGGGCGCGCTGATCACGACCTATTCGCTGGGCTACCGCATCGGGCTCGTGCTCGGCGGCGCGCTCGCGCTGTACGTGGCCGACCTGATCGGCTGGCCTACGACCTATCTGGTGCTGGCCGCGCTGATGTTGATTCCGGCGGCGATCACCTTGCGCGCGATCGAGCCGGCGCTGGCCTCGGCGCCGCAGGCGGCAAGGCAGGCCGCGCCGCCGCCGCGCGGCACGGGCGAACTCGTGGAGAATGCGCTGCGCGAGTACCTGCGTCCGATCAGCGAGTTCTTCGAGCGAAACGGCGCCAAGCTCGCGTTGACCCTGCTGCTGTTCGTCGGCCTGTACAAGCTGCCGGACCAGATCATCGGCGTGATGGCCGGGCCGTTCTATCTGGACCTCGGCTTCACCAAGAGCCAGATTGCGACCGTATCCAAGGTCTACGGCGTCTGGCTGGGCTTCGCCGGTGCGCTGCTCGGCGGCATCGCCGCAACCGTGATCGGCACGCGCCGCTCCCTGCTGATCGCCGCGCTCGGCGTGGCTCTGTCGAATCTCGTATTCCTGCTGATGGCGGCGAATCCGGGGCAGATCTGGGCTTTCATCATCACGATCTCCGCCGACAATTTCTGCCAGGGCTTCGCCGGCAGCGTGCTCGTCGCGTTCATGTCGGGGCTGGCCGACGTGCGTTTCAGCGCAACTCAGTACGCGTTGCTCGCGTCGCTGTCGAACCTGCCGGGCAAGGTACTCGGCGGCGTGTCCGGTTTCTTCGTCGAGGCGTTCGGCTTTCAGGCTTTCTTCGCGTTGAGTGCGGTATCCATCGTGCCGACGCTATGGCTTTACTGGCGGCTGCGGTCGCACATGGACGCGCCTCCCGCCGGCTGAAATTGCCGCAGCATGCTGCGACAATCCTGTACTTCAGGGGCATTCGCGGACGCCGAAGCGGGGGCGCTGTGCCGGATATTCTCGTACGCCACATCGACGACGTGCTGGCCGATCGCATCAAGGAGATCGCGCGCGAGCATCAGTGGACGATCAACGAAGCCATCCTCTATGCGCTGCGTCGTGGCGTAGGCCTGGAGTCGGAGGACGTTGCCCGGCGCGAGCTGCATGACATCGCCATCCTGTCGGGAACCTGGGAATCGACCGA
Organism: Lysobacteraceae bacterium SCN 69-320; assembly: GCA_001725155.1. Classification (GTDB taxonomy): domain Bacteria; phylum Pseudomonadota; class Gammaproteobacteria; order Xanthomonadales; family Rhodanobacteraceae; genus Tahibacter. The sequence goes on from MEFP01000013.1 coordinate 112,644, forward strand.
AACGGCTGCATTCCGCGCGGCGCTGGATGCGTTCGAGCGCGTCGCCGGCCGGCCGTTGTTCACCGAAGGTGCCGCAAGCGGCGGTGACGAACCGCCGGATCAGGAACCGAAATAGACCGCGCCGAGCACGCGCGGACCGCGTGCGCCGGTCACGTCGGCGCGATTGCCCGGCAGTCCCAGCAGCCGCTGCCGCGCCAGCCAGGCGAACGCCATGGCTTCCACATAGTCCGGATCAATGCCGCAGCTGGCCGTGCTGAGTACCGGCACGGGGGCCAGCGCCGTGGCCAGGGCAGCCATCAGCGCTGCATTGTGCACGCCGCCGCCGCAGGCCAGCACGCGCTGCGCCTGCGGCGCGTCGCGGCGTATCGCCGCAGCGACGCTGCGCGCGGACAGGGCCAGCAGGGTGGCCTGCACGTCGACGGGCTCGATCGAGCGCCCATCGAGCTGGCGCCGCAGCCAATCCATGTTGAAGACTTCGCGGCCGCTGCTCTTGGGGCCGGTCTGCGCGAAATACGGTTCGGCCAGCATTTGTGCGAGCAGCGCTTCGTCGACGCGGCCCTGGGCGGCCCAGGCGCCGCCGGCGTCGCAGCCCAGACCGCGCTGCTGCAGCGACCAGGCATCGAGCAGGCAATTTGCCGGCCCGGTATCGAAGCCGGCCAGCGGCGCCGCCGGATCGCGCGGCAGCACCGTGATGTTGGCAATACCGCCGAGGTTGAGCACGACGCGCTCCTCGGCCGCATCGGCGAGCAGTGCTGCGTGCAGGCCCGGCACCAGCGGAGCGGCCTGGCCGCCGGCGGCGATGTCGCGGCGGCGGAAATCACCGACCGTGGTGATGCCGGTGCGTTCGGCGATCACGTTCGGATCGCCGAGCTGCAGGGTGTAGGCCGCGGCCAACGATGGTTTGTGCCGTACGGTCTGTCCGTGCGAACCCAGCCCATGCACGGCGGAGGGCGCCAGCTTCTCGCGGGCGAGCAGCGCGAGCGCTGCGTCGGCGAAGGCGTGGCCGAGCTCGACGTCGAGTGTGCCGAGTTCGTCGAGATTGATCTCGGCGGTTTCGCGAGCCAGCGCCAGCACGCGCGGGCGCAGGTTCGGCGGATAGACGGCGGCCTGGGCGGCGATCAGTCGCGGCGCGGGATCGAAAGCGACCAGCGCGACGTCGATCGCGTCGGCGCTGGTGCCGGAAATCAGGCCGAGAAACAGCTCCGGAGAGGTCACCGCGGGCTCAGCGCGCCAGCGCCAGACGCGAATCTTCGTAGCGCTTGAGCTGGGCCAGCATCGGCTGGGTCAGCTGACGGAACTTGACCAGTTCGGTCGCCGGCAGCGGCTCGGGTTTCGGCAGGGTGACCGACAGCGGATCGCGGTGCTGGCCGTTGATGCGGAATTCGTAGTGCAGATGAGGGCCAGTGGCCAGACCGGTAGAGCCGACGTAGCCGATGAGCTGGCCCTGACGCACGCGCTGGCCGTTGGACAGGCCGGCGGCGAAGCGCGACATGTGGCCGTAGACGGTGCTGTACTGACCACCGTGCTGCAGGATCACGACGTTGCCGAAGCCGTTCTTGACGCCGCGGAACTCGACTTTCGCATCGCCCGCCGCGTAGATCGGCGTGCCGGTCGGCGCGGCATAGTCCACGCCCTTGTGTGCGCGCATCTTGCCGAGCACCGGATGCATGCGGCCTGCACTGAAGCGCGAGGAGATGCGCGTGAACTCCACCGGCGTGCGCAGGAACGAGGTCTTCAGCGGACGGCCATCCTCGCTGTAGAACGACACGGTGCCGTCGGCGTCTTCGTAGCGGAAAGCGGTGAAGCGGCGGCCGCCGTTGATGAACGTCGCGCCGAGAATGTCGCCGTCGCGCAGGCGCTCGCCTTCGCGGTAGACGTCGTTGTAGATGACGGTGAAGGTATCGCCGACGCGCAGGTCCTGGGCGAAGTCGATGTCGTAGCCGAACGCCTGGGCCAGCTTGAGGGTCATCGAGTCGGTCATGCCGGCCGAATCGCCGGCCTCGAACAGCGAACTCTTGATCGTACCGTGGGCGACATGGACGCGGCGCTCCAGTGCACGCTCGGCGATCTCGCTGTTGACACCGTCGGCGTCGATGCGCACGACGACGCGAGTGTGGTCGTCGCGGTCGAAGCGCAGCGCGGCGAGTCGGCCCTCGCCGGTCTTGCGGAATGCAAATTCGTCACCGGGGTGGATGCGGCGGAACGCACCGTTGTCGACCTTGGCGTCGACGAGGCGCTGCAGCTCGGTCGGCGACAGACCTTGCTCGTGAAAAATGTCGGCCAGCGACTGGCCGGCGCGGACGATGACGATCTTCCACTCGTCGCCATCCATGCCGGGCACCATGCCCGCGGCGGCCAGGCCGGCCAGCGCGCGATCGCCTGCCGAGGTCTGGTCGGCGCTCAGGGCCGGCAGCGGCAAGGCCAGTGTGGTGATGCTCGGTGCTTCCTCGCGGCGCATCGCATTGGCCCAGGTCGGCATGACCATGCCGACGATGACGGTCAATGCGACGACGACGCTGGCGAGCACCCAGTGTTCGCGGCGCCAGGAGATAGGCGAGATTGCCGCGTTCTGTGCCAGCGCCCAACTTTTACATTTTGAATAAAATTGGAAATGTTTGCGGAGTGCGCGGCGCCGCAGTGCCAGGCGTCGGCCGGCACGGCGGTTGGAATGGGGGGCGGCTGGGGTCTCGTTCACGGTCGCATTCCGATCAAACGGCCCGTACCATAGCCAACCGATTCAAACCCCGTCAACGCCAGTATTGGCGCGGGTTTGCGCCCGGTTTGCGATTAACAAATAATTAACTGCACCTTCTTTTTTCGAGGCGGCCCGCACTAGCGTGGACGGCAGGTCCGCGTCGGCGTTTGGACGCAGCAGCAGTAAGCGGAGATGACGGCATGACCCAATTGCAGGAAGCGCTGGACCTCATCGGTCGCGGCGCCGAGGAAATCATCAAGCGCGAAGATCTCGAGGCGCGCCTCAAGCTCGGTCGGCCGCTGCGCATCAAGGCGGGTTTCGACCCGACCGCGCCCGACCTGCACCTGGGTCACACGGTCTTGCTGAACAAGATGCGCCAATTTCAGGACCTGGGTCACCAGGTCATTTTTCTGATCGGCGACTTCACCGGCATGATTGGCGACCCGACTGGCAAGAACGTCACACGCAAGCCGCTGAGCCGCGCCGACATCGAGGCGAACGCGCAGACCTATGCCGAGCAGGTCTTCAAGGTCCTCGACCGCGACAAGACCGAAGTCCGCTTCAATTCTGAATGGTTCGGCCAGATGTCGGCGGCCGACATGATCAAGCTCGCCGCCAAGCACACGGTCGCCCGCATGCTCGAGCGCGATGACTTCCAGAAGCGCTACCGCAACGAGCAGGCGATCGCGATCCACGAATTCCTGTACCCGCTGGTTCAGGGTTACGACTCCGTCGCGCTCAAGGCCGACGTCGAGCTGGGCGGTACTGACCAGAAGTTCAACCTGCTGGTCGGACGCCAGCTGCAGGAGGAGGCGGGTCAGCCGCCGCAGGTCGTCTTGACCTTGCCGCTGCTCGAAGGCACCGACGGCGTCAACAAGATGTCCAAGTCGCTCGGCAACTACATCGGCATCAATGAGCCGCCGAACGAGATCTTCGGCAAGGTCATGCGCCTGTCCGATAATCTGATGTGGCGTTACTTCGAGCTTTTGTCGTTCGCCAAGTCGCTGGCCGACCTCAAGCGGATGCGCGAGGCGGTTGCGGCAGGCCAGGTCAACCCGCGTGACTACAAGATGCAGCTGGCCGTCGAGCTGACCGCTCGCTTCCATGGTCAAGAGGCCGGCGAAGCCGCCGTAAGACACTGGAACGAGGTCATCCAGGGCGGCGGCGTGCCGGCAGACCTGGTCGTTCAGGATATTCCCGTGCCGACAGAGGGCCTGCGCATCGGCGGGCTGCTGAAAGCTGCCGGCCTTGCCGCCAGTGGCTCGGAGGCCACGCGGAAGATCAACGAGCGGGCCGTACGTGTCGACGGCACCTTGGTCGAGGACGCGTCGCTCATCCTTGTGGCAGGAGGCGAGCATCTGCTTCAGCTCGGCAAGCGCGGTTATGCCCGGGTGCGTCTGATCGCGGCTTGATGGTTGCCGCCTGAATTAAGTTCGCTCTGGGTACTTGCCAAACGGAAAAGCGGTGTTAGAGTTCGCGCCCCTTCGCTGAGGCGGAAGCTGATGGCGGAGGGGCTGCTCTGGAGGAGTGG
>MEFP01000014.1 GCA_001725155.1 Lysobacteraceae bacterium SCN 69-320
TCCACCGTGATCGACTGCCCCAGCAGCGCCGGCGCACCGATGCCGCGCTCCTCGCTCTTCATCGTCAGCTGCAGATCGAACAGCTGCGACAGGCTTTCCCTCCCTTGCAGTGCGTCGAACTTCAGCACTTCCGGGCCCAGGGGCGTGGTGACGTTCAGGGTGCGATTCATGGTGGTCCTTGCGCAAGTCCAAGCGATGACACGGCGACGCAGCAAGCCGCCGACCGATGCGGCTGCTGTAGCCGTCGGCATTCCCAAAACTGCCAGATTTTGCGCGATCTCCTCGCGCTTCGGTCACGAGGAATGCGAGCGCCTCACGGACCGAGCACCGCGCCACGCGGTGGATTGAACCCAGGCTGTACCTTAGCGTTTGCGGCGCATGGATAAACAGCAACTGCATCACAGTGACGCAAAGCGACAATCCGCGCCCGCCGCATCGACGTGCGCGTGGTCAATAATTTCACAGTGGCACTTCGTCCCGATTGCAGCACGATGGCAGAGTCCGTCAAAACAGCGTCGCGTTACCGTCATGTATTCGCGACGTTCTGCGAACGGCGATCCGAAAGACGATTCCGCCGCAGGGGAGGAAATTTCGCGCTCGATCGTCCTCGCCGCATCCGGCAGGCATGGAATCTTCGCCGCGTACCCAACGACGATGCGGCCATGCCTGCCGCTGCCAGGGCGATACCGCCGAGCGCAGGCCGCAATGCGAACGCGAGCCTGCCGGCTTCAGTGCGTATCCGGGTCCATGATCTCGCGCACGCCGTCGCGCCGGAACGGCTGCACGAGCTGGGCGAGGAAACCCTTGGCGATGCGGCCGTGGATGCCGATATCCGCCGGCGGCCGCCGCGCCGGGTTGTAATAAGTGCCGAACAGCTGGTCCCAGAGCACGAGGTTCTCGCCATAGTTGCGATTTCCCTCCTCGAGCTTCCTGGAGTGATGCCAGCGATGCAGGGCCGGCGTCGAGAAGATCCAGTCCAGCGGCCCCGTACGCAGCACGATGTTGCAATGGGTCAGCAGCCCGGTCACCGCGGTCACCGCGCTGATCCACAGGAACACCTTCAGCGGCGCGCCGAGCAGATACAGCGGCACCTGTCCGAGCAGCGCCTTGAAGCAGGTATCGACGATATGGAAGCGGCCGGTGTTGACGACCCAGAGCCGGCGCACGCTGTGATGCAGCGCGTGGAAGCGCCAGAACAGCGGCCATTCGTGCGCGATGCGATGCGCGGCGTAGAGGCCCAGCTCGGCGATGACGAGACCGAGCACGACCTGCGCGAACAGCGGCCAGGCTGCGGGCCAGAGCGCATGTGCCGGCGCGATGGCTGGCTGCACGACGCTCGCCGTGGCCATGCCGAGGGTCGCTGCCAGCGCCGCGCCGATCTGTACCAGTCCCTTGGTGAACAGGGTATGCGCGAGATTCGCGCCGGTCTCGCCGTCGTCTTCGAGCCACTGCGGTTCGAACGGCATCAGCCGCTCCAGCAGCGCGATGGCCGCGACCAGGCCCAGGTACATCACGTTGAACCACAGCAGCGGCCGCGCGCTGTCCAGGGCCAGCGAGGCGCCGAACAGACCGGCGCCGTACAGCACGGGCCACAGCAGCCACGACAGCCAGACCGACCAGCGACTCGACCCCATCGTTCGCCCCTGAACCCGGCCCCCATGCCGGCGTCCCGCGATGGTTTCGCGTCGGCATCGGGGCGTCAACCAGCCGGAGGCCATATCCGCCGAACGCGTCTTCGGTGCGCCGCAGGCATCGCTGCCGTCCGACGCTCCGGCAAGCGCCGCGGTGATCCACGGCGCGCGCCCGGCGACGACGACGACGCAGTTCGCCGCGACCAGCGAAACGCGTCCAGGCGATCAATGCGCTTCCGCGGCGCCGACCTGCAGACCCTGCACGCGCAACGCTTCGCGCAGCGCGGCAGGCACGACGTCCTCCTGCGTGATTTCGCGCAACCGCGCCTGCAGCGCGGGCTTGCCGCCCCAGGCCGCGACGTAGCGCTTCACGGCGTCGGCGAGCAGCGGCTGCAGTTCCCTGGGCGGTACCGGGGAGTCCTTGTCGAACAGCAGATCGGGCACGCAGAGCACCTCGACCTTGTCGCCGTTCTGGCGCAGCACGGCGCCGAAATCCGCTTCGACCGACGATCCCGGCTGCGCCGGATCGTCCGATTCGATGCGCAGGAAACCCGAGACGATATAGAACGTGCCGCCGGCCGATTCGCTGCGCGCATAGATCCACTGCGGCAGGTCGCTCAGTTCGGCCTTGCGCGCGAGCGCGGCGGGGAGGCGCTCGAAGTGGATCTTGTCCGTGGCGTAGCTCAGACCGAACAGCGGATCGCTCATCTGCGCCGGCACCACGGCGGCCTTGGCCGGCTTGGTGCTCCCGGCGCTGGCGCCGTCGGCGGCCGTGACCGTGGCGCAGCCGACCAGCGCGAACACGAGCAGCAGCATGGCCGCGGCACGGCGCAGCAGCGCGCGTGCGGCGGATCTAGGGTCGATAGACTTCATAGCTCACTTGTTCCTTGCGGTAGGCCGGGCCCGGATAGACATCGGTACCTTGAACGAAGTCCGATACCCATTTCGAACCGTTGAACATCTCGATGTGCCCGGCGACCTGGCCCGACGGCGGCTGCAGCACGATGATGTCACCGCGCTGGGGCGAATAGGCCACGGCCGGCACCTTCGTGAAACCGAGCTTGGCCAGCACCGGACCGTAGTCCTTGGCATACACCGGCCGCGGCAGCGGAATCTTCGCACCGCCGGCCTCGATGGCCTCGCGCACGTAGCGTGCGCAGCGGCCCTGGCTCTTGGTATGCGCGTTCGCATCCAGGTGTTTGACGGCGGCATCGACGCTGTAGCCGGCCACGCCGCTCGCGGCCGGCGTCAGCTTCTGCGGCGGCGTTTCGGCGATGAAGGTCGGACACGGCGTGACCACGCGCATCAAGGTGCCGAAGTCGATGCCGCAGTTGTTGCTGTCGATGCCGAGCGGGCCGGGACGGGTCGGGGATGGCATGACGGGCTCCTTGGATGAAGGTTCAGGCCGTCGCGGGCGCCGCGGCGACGGCGTCCTCGGCATAGCCGTAGCGGTAGGCGAAATCATCGCCGGCGGTTTCGAGGCGGATGCTCGCGAGCTTGCGTCCGTCGGCCAGGCAGCTCAGGAATTCGCGGCTGACCGTCGGCAGCACCGTGTGGGTCAGGATCGCGTCGATCATGCGGCCGCCGGATTCGACTTCGGTGCAGCGCTTGATCACGAGCTGCACTGCGTCGTCGCCGTAGCCGAAGTCGATGCCGTGCTGCTCGGCGATGCGCTTCTGGATGCGGCCCAGCTGCAGCCGCACGATGCGCGCGAGCGTGTCGTTGGCCAGCGGGTAGTACGGAATCGTCACGAGACGGCCGAGGAAGGCCGGCGGGAATTTCTGCAGCAGCGGCTCGCGCAGCGCCTTGTTCAAGGCCTCCGGCTCGGGCGACAGCTCCGGATCGGCGGTCAGCTTCATGACGAGATCGGTGCCGACGTTGGACGTCAGCAGGATGATCGTGTTGCGGAAGTCGATCGCGCGGCCTTCGCCGTCCTCCATCCAGCCCTTGTCGAACACCTGGAAGAACAGCTCGTGCACGTCGGAGTGGGCTTTCTCCACTTCATCGAGCAGCACGACCGAATACGGCTTGCGCCGCACGGCCTCGGTCAGCACGCCGCCCTCGCCGTAGCCGACATAGCCCGGCGGCGCGCCCTTGAGCGTGGAGACCGTATGCGCCTCCTGGAACTCGCTCATGTTGATCGTGATGAGGTTCTGCTCGCCGCCGTAGAGGCTTTCGGCCAGCGCCAGCGCGGTCTCGGTCTTGCCGACGCCGGACGGGCCGACCAGCATGAACACGCCTATCGGCTTGTTCGGATTGTCCAGTCGCGCGCGCGCGGTCTGGATGCGCTTGGTGATGAGTTCCAGCGCATGGCGCTGGCCGACGACGCGCTTGTCGAGCGTGTCGACGAGCTGCAGCACGGCAGTGATCTCGTTGCGCACCATGCGCCCGACCGGAATGCCGGTCCAGTCGGCCACGACCGAGGCGACCGCGGTCTCGTCCACCGCCGGCAGGATCAGCGGCGATTCGCCCTGCAACGCATCGAGCTCGGCCTGCACCGCCGCGTGTTCGGCGAGCAGGAACGCGCGATCCGGCGTCGGCGCGACCAGCGCGTCGCCATCGGTTTTCACGGCCGCAGCCGGCGCCGCAGCGCTGCCATCGGCCTGCGCGGCCTTGGCCGCGGCGGCGAGCTCGCGCAGCCGCGTACGCAGATCGAGCAGGCGCGTCGCGAGCTCGTTCTCCTGTTCCCAGCGCGCGCGCAAGGCCTGTTCGCGTTCGAGCTCGGCGGCGAGCCGGCTCTCGCAGCGTTCGCGCCGCTCGGCCACGTCCAGGCCGACCGCATCCTCGCGTTCGATGATGCCCTGCTCGGTGCGCAGCACCTCGATGCGGCGCGTGCAGTCTTCGAGCTCCGCCGGCGTCGTGTGCTGACTCACGGCCACGCGCGCGCAGGCCGTATCGAGCAGGCTGACGGCCTTGTCCGGCAGCTGGCGCGCCGGGATGTAGCGATGCGACAGACGCACGGCCGCGGTCACGGCTTCGTCGAGCAGGGTGATCCTGTGATGCTTCTCTAGAATGGCTACGATGCCGCGCACCATCGCGATGGCCTTGTCCTCGTCGGGCTCGCCGACCTGCACGACCTGGAAGCGCCGCGTCAGCGCCGGATCCTTCTCGATGTGCTTCTTGTATTCGCTCCAGGTCGTCGCGCCTATCGTGCGCAAGGTGCCGCGCGCGAGCGCGGGCTTGAGCAGGTTGGCCGCATCGCCCGTGCCGGCGGCACCGCCGGCGCCGATCAGGGTATGCACTTCGTCGATGAACAGGATGATGGGCTTGGGACTGGCCTGCACCTCGTCGATGATCTGGCGCAGGCGCTGCTCGAACTCGCCCTTCATGCTCGCGCCGGCCTGCAGCAGGCCGATGTCGAGCATCAGCAGCGAGACTTCCTGCAGCTGCGGCGGTACGTCGCCGCTGGCGATGCGCACGGCGAAGCCCTCGACGACGGCGGTCTTGCCGACGCCGGCCTCGCCGGTCAGCAGCGGATTGTTCTGCCGGCGCCGCATGAGAATGTCGATGATCTGGCGGATCTCGTCGTCGCGGCCGGTGATCGGGTCGATCTCGCCGTTGCGCGCGCGTTCGGTCAGGTCGACGGCGAACTTGCGCAGCGCCTCCTGCCTGCCCAGCTGCGCCGGCGCCATCGCGCCGCTGACTTCGCCGGGACCGCCGCTCGCATCGAGGCCGCTGCCGTCGGTCGAGCCCTGCTCGTCCTCGGGCGAACCGGCGACGACCTTGGCCAGTTCGTTGGAGAACTTGTCCGGGTCTATCGCCTGGAATTCCTTGCTCATCGCGTAGAGCACGGTGCGCAGGCTAGTCGTCTTGAGGATGCCCAGCAGCAGGGTCGCGCCGCGCACCTGGTTCTGGTTGAACATCAACGTCGCATAGACCCAGCCGCGTTCGACCGCGTTCTGCAGGTGATCGGACAGGTCGCTGATCGCGGTCGCGCCGCCGGGCAGTCGGTCCAGTGCCTTGACCATGTCGGCGGCGAGCCGCGCGGCGTCGAGCTGGTAGTGGCGGATGATGCGGTGCAGGTCGCTGTCGTTGTTCTGCAGCAGCTGGTGCAGCCAGTGCACGAGCTCCACGTAGGGGTTGCCGCGCAGCTTGCAGAACACGGCAGCGCCTTCCACGCCCTTGTACAGCAGCGGATTGAGCTTGCCGAACAGCGCGGTACGACTGATCTCACTCATGGTCGGATGTCCTGTCTCGCCATTGCTTCATAAGTTTCCGGCGTCGTTCGCCGCGCCAGGCCTGCGGTACGTCGCCGTGCTGCCGGCGTTCCTTCACCGGATCGAGGGAATGGCTTTCTTGGCCGCGTCGGACGCCGCTTCGGAGGCCGCGTCCTTCGCGGCGTCCTTGGCGATTTCTCCGGCAGCGTCCTTGACCTCTTTCTTGCGCGCGTCGTTCTTGTCCTTGCGCGCCTTCTTCTTCGCCGCGGCCGCATCGTCGGCGGCGGCCGTGGCAGGCGCCGACGTCGCCGCGGCTTCGCTGCCGGCCGCAGGCGCGGCGGCTGTCGCGGCAGCCGGAACCGGCGCCGGCGCGGCCGGCGGCGGCAGCGCATTCTTCATCGGCGGCGCACTGAACGAACGCTTGGCGTCGTCGCGCACGTTCGCGACCGGCGTGGCCGGCGTGCGCGCGAGCACCCACGGCGAATTCGCATCCTCGCGCGTCAGCGAATAGGCCAGCGGACGACCGTCGTCGCCGATCACGCGCTCCGGGCCGCGCGGCAGCAGCGAATACAGCAGCACTTCATAGCCGTTGACCTGGGTGTTCGTGGCCCAGCGCGACGGCACCAGGCGCGCGTAGTTCAGCACCGTGGAATTCGGCAGACGGCCGAGCACCTTGTCGCGCAGACCGGCTTCGGCGAACAGCGGGAAATGGACCGGCGCGCCGCGCGTGCTCGTGTCGATGACGTGGAGGAAGCCGAAGCGCTGCCAGTCGCCGATGCCGTAGAGGCCCGCGCCGATGCCGGCGACGACGAGATAGCGCTTCTTCGGCAGCACGATTTCCAGCAGCTCCGCATCGTCGGGATTCAGCAGCGGAAACGGACCCCACGGCGATTCGCTCGCGGCGAAGACCTTGCGGCCGTATTCGATCTCGGCGTGTTCGGCATCGACGACGACATAGGCCGGCGCATCCTTGACCGGCACGGTATAGCGCGGCGGATCCACCGACGGATCGCGCGTGAATGCATCGCTCAGCGGCGTCACGGTCGGGCGCTGGCCCTGCCAGATGCCTTCCAGCGCCTGCGCCAGCGCCGGGTCCGGCGGCGGCGCGGCGAAAGCGGCCCCGCTGCAGAGCGCCAGCAGCAGCGCCGCGGCGGCACCCAGCGGAAAGTTCGGGAAGCGTGTTTCGGGCCTGGACATGGTTCGGATTCCGTAGTGCAAGGTCGGGCGAAAAGTCGGTACGGTGGTTCACGCCGCGGCGGCGGCGGGTCCGGCGCGTTCGCGCCGTATGCGTTCGGGATCGAGCACGAGGTCGTCGCGGTCGCGCGCCGCGGCGCCGCGGCCGAGCCAGGTCGTCCAGCCCAGGCGCGTGTCGCCGCCCAGACGCGCCTGCGGCACGTCGGCACGGCGCAGCACCAGGCGCACGTCCCAGTCGAGCTCGATGCCGATGTAGGTGCGCACCCAGTCCAGCAGCTGGCCATGGCCGGTACCCGGCGGCAGCAGGTCTTCATAGGCGGCTCGCGACATCGGACCCAGCCGCACGCGGAAGCGATGCTGGCGATCCCAGACCGCATTGCCGGCGACGATGTCGACGCCGAGCCGGCTGCCGCGGTTCGCGCCCAGGCGCGAACGCTGGTCGCGCGGCAGCGGCAGCCAGCGGCCGACGTATTCCTCGATCGCCGCGGGCACGCGGAAGAAATTCGCGAGTATCCGCGCAAGTCCTTCGGCATTGCGCGTCTGGCGCACGAGATGGCCGGCATGGTTCAGGCGCGCATGGTCGGGGACGCTGTCGCGCCCGCGCGTCGCGGCGAGGCCGTAGGCGATCGTGCTCGCCGCGTGGCGCGTGAAGTGCTCGTCCTCGGGCCGGTCCAGGCTGACCGTCGACTGCGCATCGGCCCAGGCGCGGTAGAACAGCAGGGTCAGCCGGTGATGGAACAGGTCGGCGAACTCGATCAGCGTACGGTCGCCGTGATGGATCGCGCGCTCGTGGGCGTATTCGGTCAACACCAGCGGCAGCGGACCGTTCGGTCCGAACAGGCCGAAGCTGTGGATCGCGAGCTTGGGCCTGCCGTTGCGCCGCGTGACGTCGAAGCGCGCGAGCGTGGCCGGCGCAAAGAACGAGGACGGTTCCTGGCCGATGCGCAGCGGTTCCTGCGACGGCCGCTTGGCGCGGCCCAGGCGCGGGTACTGCGGGTGCAGCGCCTCGATCCGGCGCAGCAGCGCGAACAGGTCGTAGGCGTGCGGCGCGTCTTCGACGGCCTGCCACAGGGCGGCGATCTGCTGCGATTGTTCCGGCGTCGGCGTCGGTTCGCTCATGCGACCGGCCTGCGTCCGAAGCGCGGCGCCCAGTGGCCGAGCTGTCCGCGCTGCGCGCTGATCAGGCGCGTCTCGGTGAACGTGTTCAATGCGACATGCCGCGCGAGGAACTGTTCGAGCACGGCGCCGAACAGATACGGGCTCGTGCCGGCGAAATGGCTTTCGTCGATCGTCACGTCGATGCCGACGCCGCGGCCGAACGTGATCGGACCGGCGCCGGGCAGGCGCCGCGTGATCGGATTCAGCCGCGTCTGCAGTACCGCATTGGCCTGGCGCGCGACGGCCGCGTCGCCGAGCACGGTGTAGAGGCTCAGCAATTCGCGCAGCGCCAGGGCGCCCTGCTCCGGGCTCAGGTCGGTCAGGGTCTGATAGTTGAGCCCCAGATGACTGATCAGGCGCCAGCTGATCTCGCCTTCGGGCACGGCCGACACCGGCCGCGTCGGACCCTGCAGCACGCGCACGCCGCTGACCGGCACCGAATCCACCGGCACGAGATCGTGCTGGCCGCCCACGGCCATGAGCATCGCGAGGTCGCGGTTGGTCACGGTCATGTCGACGCCGAGCTGGCGCAGGCCAGAGCCGTACGGCGCCTCATGCTGGTTCACGAGCGAGAGGAACACTTCCGAGCCGAGGTAGGTCGTACGCGCGCCGTGGCGCGCCGACGTGCTCGACGCCAGGCGCGGTTCGCGGCGCACCGTGAAATAGGTGCCGTGGTTGCCGCGGTCGCCGACGAGGCTGGAATAGAACGGACGGAATTTCGCCTCGATCGCATTGTCGCGGCCGAAGCCTTCGACCTGCTCGATGCTGTAGACCTCGTAGTTCAGCGGATGCGTGCGATCCGGCACGACGTGCAGCTCGTAGCGGCTGTCGCCGACCTGGATGCGGTCCGAGCGCATCGAGATCAGGTTCACCGCCGGGGTGCAGAACAGCAGGAAATGCGCGGCGTCGACCACGGTTTCGAGATCGGCGACTTCCTGGTCGAGCAGGATGCTGACCTCGAAGCCGTCCAGCGCCTCGACACCCTGCAGCGCCGCGCGCAGCCCTTCCAGCGCGACGAAATGGAAGCGCGCCGGGAACGCGAAGTATTCGTGCAGCAGCCGGTAGCCCTGGAAGCCGCGGCCGTTGTACGGCAGCAGCGCCTGCGTGTCGTCGAAACCTTCGGGCTGCACGGCCGCGGCGCCGAGCTGGCGCCATTCGCCGACCTGCTTCTTGCTGCGCGCGCGCACCGACACGCCGAGCACGTGGCCGCAGAGCAGCTCGTGCAGCCGCGAGGTGATGTGCGGGCTGCCGGCCAGATGCAGGGACAGGCGATCCGGCGGCGGATTCTTGCCGCTCAGCGGCGCATTGAACTGGAAGTTCAGGCGCAAGCTGGCCTTGACCGGCAGATCCTGCCGCAGCCGGTTCACGCGCACGTCGGTCGGCACGCCCTCGAAACGCGCGGCGGCGATGCGCAACGGCCAGAGGTCCACGTCGTGGGCGGTACGGAATTCGCAGCCGTTCTGCCCTTCGACGAGACTCGGCGCGCGCAGGCGCTCGCCGCGGCCGATGCGGAACGAGTCGCCCTGGTTGCCGGTCATCTCGCCCGGCGTGAACTGGACGATGCACATGGCCGGCGTAGGCGCCAGATAGTTGGGATAGACGACTTCGAGCAGGCGCTGCGAGAAGCGCGGGAACTCCGCGTCCATCTTGAGCTGGATGCGCGCGGTCAGGAAGCTGAAGCCTTCGAGCAGGCGTTCGACGTAGGGATCGGCGACCTCGATGTCGCGCATGCCCAGCCGCGCGGCGATCTTCGGATTGGCCGCGGCGAATTCGGCGCCGAGTTCGCGCAGGTAGTTCAGCTCGGTGTTGTAGTAGCCGATCAGGCGCGGATCCACGGCGGCTATCCGAGCAGGTCTTCGAGCAGGATCTGTCCGCTCTCCAGATCGACGCGCGAACGCAGCAGCAGGTCGATCGGATACGGTTCGGACCACAGTTGACCGCGTATCTCCATGGTCATCTGGTTGTGCGTGCGATAGCCGTCCTGCGACGGCAGGATCTTCACCTGCAGGCTCTGCGGCAGCACGCGCGGCTCGAACGTGCGGATCGCCTGCTCGATCGCCTGGCGCACGTCGTCGAGGTCGTCGTCGACGAGATGGCGGCCCGACAGCGCGAGCACGCCGAAATTCACGACCGAGGTGCGCACGCCGTCGGCGCCGCTGAGGTCGGTCTCGCTCTCGGCATTCGTCGTGTTGAGCAGGAACGAGATGTCGCGCAGCACGCACTGGCGGAACACCGCCTTCGTCATGGTGCGCTCGTGCAGCGCCTCGTTGCGGTTGTCCGGATTCAGGTCGGTCAGCCGGTCCAGCAACACCGGCAGCAGCCGGGTCGAGCGCGCGCCCTGCAGCGGATTGGACTTACTCACCGGCAACCGCTTCGCCGGCGTCGCCGGCGCGCTCGAGCCGGCGTGCGGCGAGCAGCGGGTGTTCGTCGACGTCGCTGACCCAGCAGCGCTGGCCGAGACCGGCGTAGGCGTCCTCGCCGATCGCCTGCCAGGCGGTCAGCGAGGCCAGCGCCAGGCGCTCGTCGGCCTGGCCGTAGCTGCGCGGATAGCGGCTCGGCACGAGCACGACATGCTGTCCGCCGTTGCGCAGGGTCAGCCGGCCCGGCAGCCAGACGAGATCGCGCAGATCGGCCGGCGCATCGAGTTCGAGCAACTGGATGTGATCGAACGGCAGCCAGTAGTACTGGCCTTTCAGAATGATTTCGCAGACCGGCCCGAGACGCGAATCGGCATCGGCCAGCCATTCCAGCGGCGTGTCGTCGAGCACGAACGGCGTCGTCGGCGCGGCTTCGAACGCCTGATGCATCAGTTCGTCGGCCAGCGCGTCGTCCTTGCCGCGGCTGGCGAGCGACTGGCTCAGGGTCGCGAACCAGGCGTCGGGTTCGCCAATGGTCTGCGGCGGCGCTTCGCCGGCGAAGATCTTTTCGCGCTGCAGCTCGCAGCGAATCGCCTCGCGGTACATCTGCGCCATCGGGATCGCCGCGGCGCTCAGCGTGGCCGCGGTCTGCAGCTGCGCGACCGCACGCGACCAGTTGCCGGTCAGCATGCTGAGCTGCGCCAGATGCACGCGCAGCGGCAGGCTGTCCGGCCTGGCGCGGATCTTGGCGACGAGTTCGGCCTGCTGTTCGGCCAGCGACTGATCGCGACGCAGAGTGGCGGACAAGGTGGCTTCCATGCGCGACGTTTCCCGAAGGTGACTGCAGACCGGTGACGGAGAGCGGCTTTCGCCGATCTCCGCACCGGGAACGGACAGTTCGACGCCGGCGCGCCAGCGCAGGCGTCGAGGCGTTGCTCAGGCCGCCTTGTTCTGCTTGACGTCCCAGGCACCCGTGGTCGCGGCACCCAGCGAACCGTCGGCGTTCTGTTCCTTCACCTCGACCTTGATCTTGGCGTAGGACATGCCGACTTCTTCGATGACGCGCGGGCTGTTGGTGGCGCCGACCGGGCGCGAGTGCGTGATCAGCACGTCGTTCAGGGTCACCGTCATGTACTGCTGCGCGCCGTCGCCGACCTTGCTGCAGGACAGGACGACCTGGCCGATGTGCTTGCCGCTGGCGCAATACTTCATGAGATTGGCCGTGGCCTTGTCCACATAGTGCGTGAACACGAACTCACTGAAGTTGGCCTTGCCGACGCCGCCGCCGCCGCCCGTGTGGGTCGACGACGACTGGCTGACCGCGTAGCCCCAGCTCAGCACGTCGATTTCACCGCTGTGCTTGGAGTCCTTGGATTCGCCGGTGATGCCGTCGATCTTCAGGTGGAAGTCCTGCTGCGAGTCTTTGGGCGCGGTGTCGACCGAGACTGCGGGCGCCGCGAGGACGTTGCCCATTCCGAGAGATGCCATACGTTTAGTCCTTGAGTTCGATGGATGAAAAGAACCGGTTTTCTTACCAGGGGGAACCGGTTCGGTCCTGCCGAGCTACGACCGTAGAATGCTCGGCCCTCACTGCCCGCCAGCTTTGACGGACGGAAGCTTGGAAACCAGGCGCAGCGACACGGTCAGCCCTTCGAGCTGATAGTGCGGGCGCAGGAAGAACTTCGAGGTGTAGAAGCCCGGATTGCCTTCGACCTCCTGCACCTGGACCTCGGCGGCTGCCAGCGGCTTGCTCGCCTTGGTCTCCTGGGACGAATTGGCCGGATCGCCGTCGACGTAGTTCATGATCCAGTCGTTGAGCCAGCGCTCCATGTCGTCGCGCTCCATGAACGAGCCGATCTTGTCGCGCACGATGCATTTCAGGTAGTGCGCGAAGCGGCAGCACGCGAACAGATACGGCAGGCGCGCGGCGAGATTCGCATTTGCGGTCGCGTCCGGGTCGTAGTATTCGGCCGGCTTCTGCAGCGACTGCGCACCGATGAACGCGGCGATGTCGGTGTTCTTGCGATGGATCAGCGGCATGAAGCCGTTCTTGGCCAGCTCCGCTTCGCGCCGGTCGGAGATCGCGATCTCGGTCGGGCACTTCATGTCCACGCCGCCGTCGTCGGACGGGAACGTGTGCGTCGGCAGCCCTTCGACGGCGCCGCCGGATTCCACGCCGCGGATGGAGGTGCACCAGCCGTAGTACTTGAACGAACGGTTGATGTTCACGGCCATCGCATAGGCCGCATTGGCCCAGCAGTAGGCGTGGTGGTTGGAGCCGTCGGTGGCTTCCTCGAAGTCGAACTCGTCGATCGGGTTCGTGCGCACACCGTAGGGCAGGCGCGCGAGGAAGCGCGGCATGGCCAGGCCGAGGTAGCGCGAATCTTCCGAGTTGCGCAGGCTGCGCCAGGCCACGTATTCGGTGTTCTCGAAGATCTTGGTCAGGTCGCGCGGGTTGGCGAGTTCCTGCCAGGTCTCCATCTGCATCGTCGTCGGCGCGGCGCCGGCGATGAACGGACAGTGCGAGGCGGCCGCGATCTTGGACATCTCGGTCAGCAGTTCCACGTCCGGCGGCGAGTGGTCGAAGTGGTAGTCGCCGACGATGCAGCCGTAGGGCACGCCGCCGAGCTGGTCGTACTCGGCCTCGTAGATCTTCTTGAAGATCGGGCTCTGGTCCCAGCCGATGCCCTTGTGCCGGCGCAGGGTCCGATGCAGATCGCGCTTGGAGATCGGCATGAACTTGATCTTCAGCATCTCGTCGACTTCGGTGTTGTTGACGAGATAGTGCAGACCGCGCCAGGCGCTCTCGAGCTGCTGGTAGTCGGCGTGATGGATGATCGCGTTGATCTGCTCGGACAGCTTGCGGTCGATCTCGGCGATGATGGCCTCGATCGCCTTGTACGAGTCGTGGCCTATCGTGACCGTGTTGGACAGCGCCTGTTCGGCCAGGGTGCGGACGGCGATCTGCACGGCCTCCTTGGCTTCGTCGGTCTTGGGCTTGAACTCTTTCTGCAGCAGCGACGAGAAATCGTCGGCTTCGGCGAAAGTGGTCTGCTTTTCCTGGAGAGCTTGATTCTGCGCCATGAGTGGATTCCCCGTGATCTGCGCGGTCAGGCGGCGCTGTTGTCGTTGTCGGCCTTGGCCGCCTGCGGCGCGGCCGCGAGCGACTTCAGCAGGGCCGGGTCGTTGAGCACCTTCGCGATGAGCTCTTCGGCACCGGTCTTGCCGTCCATGTAGGTCAGCAGGTTGTTGAGCTGGGTGCGCGCGTCGAGCAGCTGCGACAGCGCGTCGACCTTGCGCGCGATCGCGCCCGGCGAGAAGTCGTCCATGCTCTCGAACGTGATGTCCACGGCCATGTTGCCTTCGCCGGTCAGGGTGTTCGGCACGGTGAACGCGACGCGCGGCTTGATCGCCTTCATGCGGTCGTCGAAGTTGTCGATGTCGATCTCGAGAAACTTGCGGTCGGCCACCGGCGGCAGATCTTCGGTCGGCTTGCCGGCCAGGTCGGCCATGACGCCCATGACGAACGGAATCTGTACCTTCTTCTCCGAGCCGTAGACTTCGACGTCGTATTCGATCTGCACGCGCGGCGCCCGGTTGCGGCCGATGAACTTCTGCGCGCTGCTCTTGTTGGTGCGGGTGTATTTGGAACCGCTCATCTGCGCAATCTCCTGGAATTCGCCGCGGGTCTGGCGGACATGCGTGCAGTACGTGACAGGCGCGCTACGGCCTGGGTCGAACCTGCCGACTGCACGACGGCGGCCAGGTCGGGCTTTGCAAGGGATAGTCGGAACACGCTCGCGGGCGAGGTCATGGCTCAGCTCCGGTTCGTGCCGGCCAGCAGCTCGGCCTGGGCCAGGCCGTCCGGCGCGAGCTCGCGCAGGATCTGCAGGAAGTCCATGCCGATGAGCCCGCGCGCGCGGCGGATCAGCAGCGGCGCCGGATTCGCCGGCTCGGTCGCTTCGAGGAATTCGCAGACCGCGTCGAGCATCTTCACGGCGTCCTGTCGCGTCAGCGCGCGGCGCGGCGCGGCGGAACCGTGCTCGACCGACGGTGCCTCGTCCGCGAACGCGTCGTCGCCCTCCGCTTCGTTCGCCGCGGAGGCGTCGCCGCCGGCTGCCTTGCGCTGCAGATGCGCCGGGAAGATCAGGTCGATCCAGGCGATCAGGGCCGACAGCTCCGGCGCTTCGCTGACGCCGATCCGCTCGCGGCAGAGACGATCGAGTTCCTGCGCCGTCGCGCGCAGCTGCAGCAGCGCGGCCAGATGCGGGTTGCCGGCGCCGATCTCTTCCTGCAGCAGCGGTTCTATCTGATGCCGCGCGATCGGCGCGCTGCCGTTGTCGCGATTGGCCGCAACGCGTTCGAGCACGCCGAGTTCCAGCGCGCCGAGCTGGCGCGTCGGCAGCGCCGTCGCACGCAGATCGCCGAGCAGGCCTTCGCCGGCCACCAGGCTGCTCAGCGCATTGCTGCGCGGCAGCGGATCGTCCTCGCCGTCGACGCGCACGAGCGGATGCGCGTCGTCCCAGTGGCGCTGCGCGAGCTCCAGACTCAGCTGCAGTCCTTCGACCGCGCCGGACAGACCGTGCTTGCGCGTCAGCGCGCGCGCGACGAACGCGGTCAGGCGGAAGTCCTTGCTGCGGCCGAGGAGCTGGCTGGCCTGACGCAGCACCAGCGACCAGTCCGGCCCTTCGGCCGGAATCACCGTATCGCCGTACTGGCGTTCGGGCTGACCTTCGACGCTGCGTTCGAGCGCGAGATAGTCGGCGTCGTAGTCGAGCTCCACGCCGCAGACGCGAGTGGCGTCTACCGGAGCGAGCAGCGATTCGACATCAATGAAGCTCATTTCGACCCCTGTCTCTTGCGGGCCGCGGCTTGCCGCCGCGACCGAGGATTGCGGTGACAGTTATTGCGTCTGTTTTGCGTACTTGAACTCAGGTCCCCAGAGCGGATGGTTGTGCTCGGCGGGGGTCAGGTCGAAGTTCGGATCGAGCTGCAGCGCTCGTTCAAACGACTGGCGGCACAGGGCCGGCCGTTCGGTGACGCAATAGGTGAATGCGAGATGCTTCAACGCCGCAATCTTGACCGTGTCGCTGGCCGCCCAGATGTCGGGAGACAGCAGCGTGGCCTCGGCCTGGGCGTAGGAACCGGCTTCGTATTCGCCGACGCCCTTGGCGAGCATTTCCTTGCCGCGCGCCTCGGCCTGCTGGCGGGCGACTTCGGCCGGATCCGGCGGCGGCGCCGCGACGGGCTTGGGCTTGTTGGCGGCGCAGGCGCCGAGCAGCGCCGTGAACGCGAACACCAGTGCGAGTCTGGCGCCGCGAACCGGCGAAACCGCGATTTTCTTGCTGACCAAGTGACACTCCCCTGTTTCGATGTCGTTGCCGTGATCGTCTCGCCCGATCCGCTTCAGGTCGGATCGGCCCCACGCGCCGTCGAACGGCAACAGCGCGCCATGCCGTCGGCGGCGGCTCGACGGCTTGCCGACGCCAGGCGTCGGCTGATCGTGTGTGACAGGCGCCCCCCGACGTCCTGGTCCGCAACCGGCGGAACGGTGATCGTTACTGTGTCGCGCCTCCGGATGGCTGGAAGCGGTGCTCGATTGCTGCGGGCTGGCCCGCAGTGACGACGAGCTGCCGGCGCAGGGACTGCAATCCCGGATTGCGCAGCTCCACGTTGTAGGTACCCGGTTCGAGCTGCAGGAAGCGCATCGGCGGACTGACGCCCTTGAGGCTGCCGTTGATCCAGACTTCGCCCCAGGGCTGAATGCTGAGTTTTACATTTCCCGTTGTTGCTGTTGCAACCTTTGTTTCTTTCCTGGCGCGACTGCTCGCGCCTTCGCGCGGCCGTACCGGCGCTTCTCCGCTCCGCGACGGTGCCGCGGCGGCGGCCGTGAGATCCACGGTCCTGACCGCGTCGGCGCCGGACGTCGCGGCGGTCGTCGTCGTCGTCGTCGCCGGCGCTGCCGTCGCGGCCACCGCTTCGGCCGGCGGCGCGCTGACGGCCGGCGCGATGGTCTGTCCCGGACTCTCGAAGCCTGCCGACGTCGTTTCGCTCGGCGCAGCCAGCGGCGCGAGCACCTGATTCGGATCGACGGCGGCAACGCTCGCACCGGCATTCGGATCGACCGGCACCGTCGCAGTGGTTTCCGCAGCGGCAGGCGACGCGGCATTCGGATCCGGCGTACTCGAAACCGCGGACTGTTCCGCCGTCGCCGCTGCGAGCGGATCGTTCGCCGGCTGCGTCGCGACGGCGGTGGCCGCTGCCTCGGCGGCCGCTGCGGGCGACGCTTCGGCCCTGGCTGCTGCCGGCGCTTCGGCGACCAGCGGCGGCGGCGTCACGGGCGCTTCGTCCGACAACAGATAGCCGACGAGCACGGCCGCGAGAACCACGACCACACTGCCGATCGCGACCGGCAGCAGCCAGGGCCGCGATGCGGCCGGCGGCGGCGTGACGGCCGCCTCGACCTTGGCCGGCGTGCGGATGACCGGCACGGCAACGGGCCGCGACTCGGTCGCGAGCCGGCCCGACAGCAGATCTTCCATTTCGGGAAAACTGTTCGCCTCGGCGCTCTCGCGCTGGGGCACATGCGCGAGCGGATCGAGCGCGGCCGGCGATACGGGCGCCGGCAGCACGACGGTCGGCTCATTCGCATTCGCCGCTACCGGTGCCGGCGCGGCAGCCGCCACGCTGCGCGCGAGCGCAAGCGCGTCGGGTGCGGCCATGACGACGGTCGCATCGTGGGTCGCGGCCGCCGGCGGGGATTTCGCCGCAACGGCGCGCGCGGCTTCGGCGAACTGGGGCGGCGCCGGCATCACCAGCGTGGCGTCGCTGTCGGCCGCAGCGGCGGCGCGCGGCGGCGGCATCGACACCGGTTCTATACGCCATTCGGCGACGGCCGGCGACGCGACGGATAGGTCAGGCGCTTCCGGCTCGGCGCGCTCCATCGGTTCCAGGGTCAGCTCGACGCCGGACAGCGATGCGAACGACCGCGTGTCGGCCGGTGCGTCAGCCACCGGCACCGGCGTGACGGCTGCATGCGGCAGCGTGATTGCAGCGACGTCTGCCGGCGCCGGCGCGACGGGCGCCACGGCGGCCGGCGCAGCGTCCGATGCCGGCGGCGCTGCCGGCAGCGGCGGCAGTTCGGCGACCAGCGTCTGCGCCGTAGCCGGCAGCGTGGCCCTGTCCTGCGATGCCGCAGCAGCGACCGGCGACGAATCCGACGCCGGCGCGGACATCGCGTGCCGCGTCCCGGCGGGCGCCGGCGCGACCGTCGCAGCGGCGGCGGATGCCGGAGCTGGCGAGGCGGCGGCAGCCTTGGCGCCGGCGAGTTGCTGCACGAGCGCGGCGACTTCCTGGGCCGAGACGATGACGGTGCGTTCGTCCTCGCTGCCGGGCAGCTGCGGATCGAGTGCGGCGAGCCCGACGATGGGTTCCGGCAACGCCGTGACGGCCGGCATCGGCGGCGGCGCAACGGCGACCTGCGCCGAACGCAGGTCGATGACGGTCTTGTCGTGCTTGGTCACGCGCAGCAGTTCGCGCAGCTCGGCGATCGACTGCGGCCGGTCGCCGGGCTGCAGCGCGAGCGCGCGGTCGATGGCGGTCAGGAACTCGCGCGAGTAGCCGTCGTGGCCGGCACCGGCCAGCGGCTGCAGCGAATCCTTCATGATGCGCGAGATCGACGCCGGCGGCGGACAGCCGAGTATCGCGAAGTGCAGCAGCGCGCCGACCGCATAGACGTCGGTCCACGGCCCTTGCGGCAGCGCGAAGTCGCTGGAGTACTGCTCGATCGGCGCATAGCCCGGCTTGACGACGACGGTGATCGCCTTCTGCAGTCCGGTCACGACTTCGCGCGCCGAGCCGAGGTCCAGCAGCACCGGCGTGCCGTCGTTCTTGATCAGAATGTTGTCGGGCGCGATGTCGCGATGGAACACGTTGCGCGAGTGCAGCAGCTCGAGCACGTCGAGCACCGGTGCGACGATGCCGCGCAGCCACGGCTCGTCGCCGCGACCGCCCATGTCCTTGAGCACCGAGCGCAAGGTCTTGCCGGTATAGCGCGGCATGACCATGTAGGCCGTGCCGTTCTCTTCCCAGAACTGCAGCACCTCGACGAGGCCCGGGTGCTTGAACTGCGCAAGCAGGCGCGCCTCGTTGATGAAGCCGCTGAGTCCGGCTTCGAAGGTCTCGCGGTTGTGCTCGGAACGGATACGCACGGTCGTCGATGCGACGCGGCCGGCCAGCGAGATCGGAATGTATTCCTTGATCGCCACCTCGCGCATGAGCTGCAGATCGCGCGCGCCATAGACGATGCTGAAGCCGCCTTCGCCGAGTGTCTCGACGATCTCGAACTCGCGCAGACGCATTCCGGCTACGAGCGCGTTCCCGGGCGCGAGATCCGCGTGCGGATTCTTGCCGGAAATGATGGGAGCGACGCGCGCGTTTACAGTTGCGTCCATGCCTGCAGATCGTAGAGGGAGGGCGTCTTATGCAATCTAGGCGAAAAGTTTGCGCAGTGCAAAGAGCAGTTTTGCCCTTTGTGACTCGCATCCATATTTCTTCACCGGGACGCCGCAATACTGCGTAAACATTTCATGTTGTGTGCATGACGTGTGATGGCGCAGCTTCACGCAGGATATCCGGAGCCGTCTTATTGCTCGTCGGCGCTGCTCGATTCCGTGTCGGAGTTCCCGGTTCGAGCGTAGCCGCTGCGCGCTACGCAGCGATGACATCGCGAGGCGAATTCGGCATGCGTGTCGCAGCCTTCGTGCGATAGCGCACATATCTGCATTGCCGCACCGCGTGCGCGTTTGCGAACGTTGATAGGTTTTGATAGCTTCAAAATTTTCCGGGTCCGGCCTGCATGCGCACGGACGACCCATGCAGCGACGCAGCGCGTGTGATCAGCGCCGCAGTATCCGAAACGCATCGGACGCGCACGAGGGAGCGTGAATGTCGGCGGTCAGGCTGGAACTCGTGGTGCTGTCTTACAACGGTCAGGCCCTGGCCGCGCCGCTGAGCCGCGCTCTCGACACGCCGGTCAGCATCGGCCGCGGCAGCGACAACGATCTGCCGCTCAACGATCCCGAACGTCTGATCTCGCGCCATCAGGCGCGCCTGTGCCTCGGTCCCGCGGGCACGGTGGACATCAGCAATCTCAGCAGCAGCAGTTCGCTGTTCATCAACGGCAGCGAGCTCGCACCCGGACGCAGCTGCACGATGAGTCCGTCGGATCAGCTGCTCGTCGGCCGCTACGTGATCGGTCTGCGGCCGGCGACGGCGCCCGCGGCGCCGTCGATCACGCTGCCGCCGCCGGCGCCGCCGTTGCCGGCAGTACCCGCCGCCGATGTCGCAGTTGCGCCGCCGCCGGCGATGTCGGCTGCGGCAAGCACTGCAGCGACGAACGTGCCGGTCGCGACATCGGCACCGCCGGCAGCTGCACCGCCGATGGCAGCGACGCCGGCGCGGCCCGCGCCGCCGCGTCCTGCGCCGGTGCCGCCGGCCGCGCCGATGGCGACGCGGCCCAAGCCGGTGCAGACCATTCCCGACGACTTCGATGTGTTCGCGATACCGGCGCCGCCGACCACGCCGTACAGCCTGCCCGGCAACGACGTGGTCATCGAGGATTACAGCGAAAAGGCTGCGGTACGCGAGGTGTTCTCCGAACTGCAGGCGCTCGGCAACGACGTGATCGCCGAATCGCCCGAGGAGCGGCATCAGCGCCAGCGCCTGCTCGACACCAACCGCGCCACGCTCGATCCGCTGGAGATGTTGAACGGCGGCGGCAGCGAGTTCGGCGCGAGCGCGTCGCTCGATCACGGCCTGGAGATTGATTCGCTGTTCGTGCTGCCGTCGGTGTCCGATGCGGGCGCGCCCGGCACCGTCGTGCCGCAGCCCGCTGCTGCAATGGTCGCGCCGCCGCCGATGACGCAATCCGCGACGCTGACGTCCGTCGCAGCGGCACCGTCAGCAACCGGTTCCGTTGCCGCGGCCGAACGCATGATGGCCGATCTGCTCGGCTCGGGCCCGGCGCTCGATCCGGCAACCGCGATCACGACGTTCGGCGATCTGTCGCTGTCGGATGCGCCGCCGCGGGCCGCCATGGCGATGCCATCGCCCGTCGTCGCGATGCCGGCGAACGCGCCTGCCTGTTCCGCGCCGGCTCCGCCGGTGCCGCCGCCCGCTGCGGCCGCACCACCTGCCGCCACACGCGCACCGGTCGCGACGAAGCCGCAGCCGGCGCCGACGCCGACCGCAGCACTGCCGCCAGTCGCAGCGACAGCTCCGCCTGCGGCCGCAGCAATGGCCCCGAGTGCGGATCAGGATGCAGCTGCGATCCTGCGCGCCGCATTCGCGCGCGGCTGCGGCGTCGACGTCAATCATGTCGGCGAGTTCACGCCGCTCGCGCTGGAAATGCTCGGCCGCATCGTCGCGGCGATGACCGCCGGCACGATACGCCTCATGCACGGACGCTCCTCGACCAAGCACG
The DNA here is from genome assembly GCA_001725155.1 of Lysobacteraceae bacterium SCN 69-320. Taxonomy (GTDB): domain Bacteria; phylum Pseudomonadota; class Gammaproteobacteria; order Xanthomonadales; family Rhodanobacteraceae; genus Tahibacter. The sequence continues at coordinate 20,981 of MEFP01000014.1, forward strand.
AGATGCGCGCGAACGTGACGATCATCGCGACCGACGGCAACAACCCGTTGAAGTTCGCGCCCGACGGTACCGCCGCGCTGACCCAGCTGCTCGGCCGCGGCTCGCCGGGCTTCATGCCGCCGCTGCGCGCGATCGAAGATGCGTTCGACGATCTGTCCGCGCATCAGGTCGGCCTGCTCGCCGGCTCGCGCGCGGCAATGTACGACGTGGCGAGCATGCTCGGTCCCGAGCGCTTCCTCGCCCGCGCCGGCGAGAAGACTGGCCTGGAAACCGTCATGCCGGCCAAGCACAAGGCGCGCCTCTGGGATCTCTACGAGAACGGCTATCAGGAGATGGTCGGCGAGGCGCGCGAGGAGTTCGAGAACCTGTTCCAGCGCGCGTTCGCGCGCGCCTACGAGCAGGAGATTGATCGGATCAACACGGGGAACAGCCGGTGAATACCTACGTCGCTGGCAGCGGTATCCGCATCGAATTCGCCACCCTGTCGGGCCAGGGCGGACGCGACTACAACGAGGATGCCTGCGGCTATTGGACCTCCGACGGCGGCGCCTGCTTCATCGTCTGCGACGGTGCGGGCGGCCATGGCGGCGGCGACGTCGCCTCGGAAACGGCCGTGCGCACCTTGCTGTCGGCCTATTCGACGATGCCCGAGCTCAGCCGGCAGAACATCGAGCGCATCATCACGCAGACCGACGTCGCGATCCGCTACGGCCAGCAGCTGGCCGGCGGCCTGCGCAAGATGAGCGCGACCGTCGCGGCGCTGTTCTTCGACGGCGACGCGCAGAAGGCGCAGTGGTCCAACCTCGGCGACACGCGCCTGTATCTGATCCGCAAGCGGCACTGCCGCCAGCTGACCAAGGATCACAGCGTCGTGCAGACCTTCGTCGATGCCGGCGTCATCAGCGAGAGCGAGATCCGCAACCATGCCAAGCGAAATCTCCTGTTCGCCGCGCTCGGCATGGGCGACGGCGTCCCGCCGGCGGCGCTGGAGACGGCTTTCGACATCGACGACGGCGACGCCTTTCTCATCTGCACCGACGGCTTCTGGGAAGTCGTGCTCGAAACCGAGATGGTCGATTGCCTGACCCGCGCCGACTCGGCCGAGGAGTGGCTGCTGCAGATGGAGCAGCTGATCCAGCTGCGCGGCACGCCGCTGCAGGACAACTACAGCGCGCTCGCGGTCTGGGTCGGTCGTCCCAACGAGATCACGATGCCCTGGCCGGACCAGGCGGTTGTCGCCGAGCGCGTCGCAGAGACGAGTCCGGGGGCTGCCTGAGCCGCTGGCGCCGGGTGTCGCGCCGCTTCACCGCACCACCTGTCATCACCGCGTTTCGACCGACGGACAAGCTCCCCCGACTCGCCCGTCCACATCAACCCACAGTGCCGCCAACGCCATGACTGCCAATCGCTCGCCACTGCTTCGCTCGCCGCGCCTGCGCCGATTCGCCCGCCAGGCCGCGCTGCTGGCCTGTCTCCTGTCGCTCGCCCTGCTCGGCGCCTGCTCGTCGGCGCCGAAGAAGCGCAATCCGGTCACCGTCGAAGTCGTCGTGACCGCGAGCAGCAAGCTCAATCCGGACATGAACCAGCGGCCGTCGCCGGCCGTGGTCACGGTGCTCAAGCTCAAGCGCGCGGCGCCGTTCCTCGACGCCGACTACTTCACCCTGGCCGATGAGACCAAGGGCAGTCTCGACGGCGTCGTCGTGCTGCGCGATCCGTTCCCGATCCAGCCCGGCGCGACGGTCAGGAAGAGCTATACCTTCGATGCCGACGAGGACGCGATCGGCGTAATGGTCGGCTATCGCGACATGGAGAACAGCGTCTGGCGCGCCGCGCTCGACCTGCCGCCGCAGCGCAAGAAGTGGATCAAGCTGCCGGAGTTCCTCAAGAGCGGCAAACCGACCGTCGAGTACACGGTCAATCTCGAGGAGCGCAAGGTCACGCTCGTCGGCCCGCCGCTGAAGAAGAACTGATCGTCATGCGTGCCAGCCGCCGCGCAAGCCAGGGAAGGTGAGATGGATCCGTACAAGAAAGTCGTCTGGGCCGAAGGCATGTTCCTGCGCCCGCAGCATTTCCAGCAGCAGGAACGCTATCTCGAATTCCACGCGCACCAGCGCAGCCTCGCCGCCGAGCCATTCTTCTGGGGCTTCCGCGAACTGCGCCTGGACGTGGCCGCGCTCGCAGTCGGCAAGCTCGCGATCCAGAACGCCATAGGCCTGCTGCCCGACGGCACCTCGTTCGCGTTCCCGACGCAGAGCGCCGCGCCCGAGCCGCTGCATTTCGGCGAAGGCGTGGTCAACCAGACCGTCTATCTCGCGCTGCCGCTGAAGCGGCCGGGTACCGAGCACGTCGTGTTCGAGGATCACCCGGCCTCGCTCGCGCGCTATACGGTCAGCGACGCCGTCGTGCGCGACGAGAACTCCATCGCCGGGGAGCCGGCCGATCTGCAGCTCGGCACGCCGCGCCTGCGCCTGGTGCTGGAGAAGGACCTGGCCGACGGCTGGCTCGGCATCGGCGTCGCGCGCGTGGTCGAATGCCGCAGCGACCGCCAGCTGCTGCTCGACAGCGAATACATACCGCCGGTGGTCTGCTGCTCGGCCTTCGCCTATCTGCTGTCGCTGCTCAACGAACTGCACGGTCTCGTGAACCAGCGCGCCGACGTGCTGGCCGACCGCCTGAGCCAGCCGGGCCGCGGCGGCGTATCGGAAGTCGGCGAGTTCCTGCTGCTGCAGATGCTCAACCGCTACCAGCCGCTGCTCGCGCACCTGATCAATCCGTCGGTACTGCATCCGGAGCGCTTCTACGCCGCGCTCGTGCAGATCGCCGGCGAGCTCGCGACGTTCATGGAAGCGTCACGCCGGCCGACGAGCTGGCCGCATTACGATCACGACGATCTGTACGGCTGCATCATGCCGCTGATGTTCCTGCTGCGCCGGGGCCTGTCGAGCGTGCTGGAACAGAACGCCGTGCAGATCGACCTGCAGATCCGCAACTACGGCGTGCGCGTCGGCCACGTCAACGACACGGAGCTGCTGCGAAGCGCCCAGTTCATCCTCGCCGTGCATGCGAGCACGCCGCCGGAAACCCTGCGCACGCATTTCCCGACCCAGGTCAAGATCGGCCCGGCCGACAAGATCCGCGATCTGGTGAACCTGCATCTGCCCGGCGTCGGCCTGCGCCTGCTGCCGGTCGCGCCGCGCCAGATCCCGTATCACGCGGGCTATCACTATTTCGAAATGGATACCTCGGTCGAACTGTGGAAGCAGCTGCAGAACACCGGCACGCTGGCCCTGCACGTCGCCGGCGAATTCCCCGACCTGGAACTCGAATGCTGGGCCGTGCGCCGCTGAGCGGCGTTCGCGGCACGGCCCGGCACCCTCGCCCCGGGCCGCGCTGAATCCCGGCGGGTACTGAACTCCTGCAGAGGAAAGATCCGGACAAGTGTCACCAACGCGGCTCCTGTACCCAGCGGCTTGTCTCCACAACAGCGCCAAACGCCCGTCACACAGGCGCCTGGCCGCCCCCTTGGCTCAAGGGGGTTTCAAAACAGCCAAGCCAAATTCTGCCTTGTTCAGACGATCTTGAAGCGACCATGTCCAACCCTTCGTTCAACGCCGGCAACAATCGCACCTTCGTGATGCCGAGCCCGGGCGGCGCCGCAGCGCCGCTGTCGGCGGCCGCGCAGCCCGTCTGGCAGTCGCACGAGCCGGAGATTCCGTCCGGCAACTCGCCGCTGATCGCACTGGCCAATCCGATCCTCAACCTCGTCTACCAGATCCGCACCCTCGTGCATAACGCGGATCCGGAACGGCTGAAGAACTATCTGGCCGACGAGATCCGCCGCTTCGACGCGAACGCGAAGGCACAGGGCATACCGGCCGAGCACATCGTCGCGGCGCGCTACTGCCTGTGCACCGTGCTCGACGAAGCCGCGGCGCAGACGCCCTGGGGCGGCTCGGGTGCCTGGTCGAAGAACTCGCTGCTGGTCACGTTCCACAACGAGACCTGGGGCGGCGAGAAGTTCTTCCAGCTGCTGGCCAAGCTCGCGCAGACGCCGGCGCAGTACATAGACGTTTTAGAGTTGATGTACTACTGCATCGCGCTCGGTTTCGAGGGCCGCTACCGCATCGTCTCCAACGGCCAGAGCCAGCTCGAGAACCTCAAGCGCCGCCTCGCCGACATCATCAAGACCGCGCGCGGCGTGCCGGATCGCGCGCTGTCGCTGCACTGGCAGGGACACGCGGCCGAGCTGCCGAAGATCTGGGGCATGATTCCGGTCTGGGTCTCGGCCGTCGTCGCCGTCGTGCTCGGCGTGGGCTTCTACATGCTGCTCGCGTTCTGGCTCGCGGCGCACTCGGACAAGAGCTTCATCGCGATCAGCGCGCTGAAGCTGCCGACACCGCCGCCGGTCGTGCGCGACGCGCCGCCGCCGCTGCGCTTTTCCAAGTTCCTCGAAAAGGAAATCCGCGAAGGCCTGGTCTCGGTCAAGGAGAATTCCGAGCAGAGCACCGTGACGATACGCGGCGACGGCCTGTTCGAATCCGGCAGCGCGACGATGCGACCGCAGTACCGCGACATCGTCGACCGCATCGCCGCAGCCGTCGCCGAGGTGAAGGGCCGCGTGCTCGTCAGCGGCCATACCGACGACCGGCCGATGCGCAGCGTGCGCTTCCCGTCGAACTGGGAGCTGTCGCAGGAGCGCGCGCGCGCGATCGCCGCGCAGCTCGACGCGACCGTGCGCTCGCCGGGACGCATCACCACCGAGGGCCGCGGCGAAGCCGACCCCATCGCCGACAACACGACGCCGGCCGGCCGCGCACAGAACCGCCGTGTCGAGATCACGGTGTTCGCCTCGCCGGTCGAGCTGAGCAAGGAGATCCGCTAGTGCTGCGCCGTCTGTTGTCGCTGATCTTCAACCGCCACGTGTTCATCGCGCTGGGCCTGCTCGCGCTCGCGCTGGCGATCTGGTTCCTCGGCCCGCTGTTCGCCTTTGCCAACTACCGGCCGCTGGAGCCGGTGCCGGTCCGCGTCTGGATCATCGTCGGCATCTTCGCATTCGTGCTGCTGCGCCTGCTGCTGCGCCTGTGGAAGAAGCAGCGCATGAACGCGCGGCTCATCGACGCCGTCATGGGCTTGCGCGAGGCCAAGCCGGCCACGCCGGACGATCCCTCGCGCGCGGCCATCGACGAGTTGCGCGGCAACTTCGAACGCGCGCTGACCCAGCTCAAGAAGACGCGCTTCGGCGGCCGCAAGGAAACCGGGCTGTTCGCCCAGTTCGGCCAGAAATACCTGTACCAGATTCCGTGGTACGTGTTCATCGGCGCGCCGGGCTCGGGCAAGACCACGGCCCTGCTCAACAGCGGCCTGCGCTTCCCGCTGGCCGAGGAAATGGGCAAGGAAAGCATCCGCGGCGTCGGCGGCACACGCAGCTGCGACTGGTGGTTCGCCGACGAGACCGTGCTGCTGGATACCGCCGGCCGCTACACGACGCAGGAAAGCGATGCCGCGGCCGACAAGGCCGAATGGGAAGGCTTCCTCAAGCTGCTCAAGCGCTTCCGCCCGCGCCAGCCGCTGAACGGTGCGATCCTGACGATCTCGGTCGCGGATCTGCTGACCTCCAACGAAGACGAGCGCGTGCGCCACGCGGCACGCATCCGCGCGCGCCTGAACGAGCTGACCGAGAACCTCAACATCGCGTTCCCGATCTACGTGCTGGTCAGCAAGGTCGATCTGCTCGGCGGCTTCAACGAATACTTCGCCAACCTCAGCAAGGAAGACCGCGCCCAGGTCTGGGGCTTCACCCTGCCGCTGCAGCCAGCCGGTTCAACGAGCCGCGAACAGCTCGGCAAGCAGATGGAACAGGAGATGGACGCGCTCGCGCGACGCCTGTTCGACAAGCTGCCCGAGCTCATGCTCGCCGAGAACGACACGGCGCGGCGCGCGCGCGCCTATACCCTGCCGCAGCATTTCGCGAACCTGACGCCGCTGGTGCGCCAGCTGCTGCAGAACGTGTTCGCCGATTCCAAGTTCGCGCCGACGGCGATGCTGCGCGGCGTGTACTTCACGAGCGGCACGCAGGAAGGCACGCCGTTCGACCGCCTGCTCGGCAGCCTCAATCGCAGCCTCGGCTTCGACGGCCGCGTGTCGCTGCAGCAGACGCCGAAAAGCGGCAAAAGCTTCTTCCTGCAGGACCTGCTGCACAAGGTCATCTTCCCCGAAGCGCATCTGGCCGGGCGCAACCGCCGCGCCGAGCGGCGCGAGCGCTGGCTCAGCATCGCCGGCCATCTCGGCGTGATCGCGCTGCTCGCGCTGGCCGTGCTCGGCTGGGCCGTCAGCTACAAGCGCAACACCGCCTACATCGACTTCGTCGATTCCAAGACCGCGCTCGTCGACGGCCATCTCAAGAGCATGCAGAAAGGCGAAGGCGGCACCCTGCTCGAGCTGCTGCCCGGCCTCAACGCGCTGGCCAGGCTCGCCGACGGACCGAACTTCACGGTCAACGATCCGCCGCTGAACCTGACCTACGGCCTGTATCAGGGCCGCAAGCTCGACGCGGCCGCGCAGGATTCCTACCGCAAGGCCATCGAGCGCGCGCTGCTGCCGCGCATCGTGCGCCGGCTCGAGGAACTGCTGCGCACGACGCCGGAGGACAATCTCGAACTGACCTACGAGACGCTGAAGGTCTATCTGATGCTCAGCGACCCCAAGCACTACGACGCGGCGACCGTCGAGGCATTCCTGCGCCTGGACTGGGAGCGCAGCCTGCCGTCCTCGGCCACGCAGGAGCAGCGCGAGCAGCTGTATGTGCATCTGTCGCGGCTGCTCAACGCCGATCCGGTCACCTCGCCGTTCCCGATCGACGCCGAGCTCGTACGGCAGAAACGCGAGCAGCTCGCGCGCTATTCGCTGGCCCAACGTGCCTACAGCCGCCTGAAGAATCGCCTGAACAACGGCTCGCTCGGCGACTTCACGGTCGCCGAGGCCGGCGGCCCGCAGGCCACCCTGGTGTTCCGCCGCGCCAGCGGCGAGCCGCTGACCAAGGGCATACCCGGGCTGTTCACGTATCACGGCTATCACAACGTGTTCCTGCCCGAGGCCGAGTCGGTGCTCGGCCTGCTCGAGAACGAAGAGGCCTGGGTGCTCGACCGGGTCGCCCAGCGCCCGCAGCAGCAGCTCGAAAACCTGACCGAAGGCGCGCTGCAGCGCGATCTCAAGCGCCTGTACCTGCACGAGTACGTCGGGCTGTGGGAGGCCTACATCGGCGACGTGCGCCTGGTCGACAGCCATTCCATGTCGCAGAGCATAGAGACCGCGCGCATCCTGTCCGCGCCGGACTCGCCGATCGCCCAGTTCCTGCGCGCCGTCGCGCGCGAGACCACCCTGATCAAGCCCGACAATGCGAACGACCAGTCGCTGCTGACCCAGGCCAAGCGCCAGGTCAACACGGCCGCCGACGATCTGCGCCGCACGCTCGGGCCTTCGGTGGTACCGGCTGCCGCGCGCAAGGAGGAACGCCTGGAGCGCATCGTCGACGACCGCTTCGAGCCGATACGCCGGCTCGTCGGCGCCAACGGCGGCACGCCGCAGATCGACAACGTCATGAAGCTGTTCAACGAGCTGTACATGAACATGTCGGGCACGCAGGCCGCACTGGCCACGCGCACGACCCTGAGCGTGCCGTCGACCGAAACCCTCACGCGCGTGCGCGCCGAAGCGGCGCAGCTGCCGATGCCGCTGCGCGGCATGCTGGAGAACCTGGCCGACAGCAGCAGCCGGCAGACCGACGGCAGCATACGCAGCACGCTCGGCGGCGAACTCGACAGCTCGCTCGGCGAGTTCTGCCGCCGCGCGATCCAGGGCCGCTATCCGTTCGAGCGCTCGGCCACGCAGGAAGTCACCCTGGCCGACTTCGCGCGCATGTTCGGCCAGGGCGGCCTGATGGATCAGTTCTTCCAGAGCCGGCTCGCACCCATGGCCGACGTGTCCGGACCGACCTGGGTGCTGCGCCAGCCCGGCGGCGCGCAGGTGCCGCTCGCGTCGTTCCAGAAGGCCGCGCGCATCCGCGACGTGTTCTTCCCGTCCGGCGGCAAGGCCATGGACCTGTCGTTCGAGTTCAAGGTGCTGGAGATGGACGCGACGATCGAGCAGATGACCCTGGACGTCGACGGCCAGGTCTTCCGCTACGCGCACGGCCCGCAGGTGCCGCAGCGCGCGACCTGGCCCGGCCCGCGCGCGACGAACCAGGTGCGCATCGTCACGGCCAGCGCGAAGGACGGCGAGAAGTACATGGTCAAGAGCGGTCCCTGGGCGCTGTTCCGCCTGTTCGACGAAGGCGAGATACGACCGGGCGCCGGCCCCGAACGCTTCGTCGCGGCACTGCTGATCCACGGCAAGCGCATCGTGCTCGAAGTCACCGCGAGCAGCGTGCAGAACCCGTTCCGCCTGCGCGAACTCGTCAGCTTTTCCTGTCCGGGCCGCATCTGATGAGTCTCGCGCTGGTCGGCGAATTCGGCTTCTACGGCAAGCTGCCGGCGCTCGGCGATTTCGTCTCGCGCAGCCTGCCGCGCGAACAGGTGGGCATCGTCGACGAGTGGATGCGGTCAGGCCTGTTCGCGCTGCGCTCGGTGTCCGAGCAGTGGCTGGACAGCTATCTCGTTTCGCCGGTCTGGCAGTTCGCGCTGCCGGCCGGCGTGTGGTCGCCCGCGCCGCTGTGCGGTCTGCTGATGCCCAGCGTCGACCGCGTCGGCCGCTATTTCCCGTTCTTCACCTGCGCGCCGCTGGCCGCGGCAACCAACGGCGACGCCGGCAGCTTGTGGCGGCGCCTGTCGCGCATCGCCCTGGACTTGCCCCGCGTGCTGCAGGAACAGCTCGACGCCGAAGCCTCGCTGCGTTTGCTGCAGGATGCCGCCATCAACACCGCCGAAGACTGGCGCGGCATCCTGAGCTTGGCCGACTTCAATCCCACCGGCAGCCGCTCGATCTGGTGGTCCGAACGCACGCACTACATGCCGCTGCGCGAGTACCAGCACCGCGGCAAGCCCGACACGGAGCTGTTTCTGCGCTTGTTCGGACATTGATGCCGCGCGGCGCCGCAGTTCGGCGCCGTGGCATCGCGTTCAATCGCACCGGCGACCCCATCCCCAGCCATACCGTTGCAGGATTTCACGCGGCGCGCTCACGAAGCGCATGAAATCGAGCGCGCTCCCTGGAGCCGGCCTTGACCGAGCCCTCTCCTGCAAACGCACCTCGAAACACGTCGAGGTGCCCGCGGTGCGGTGACGTGCCGCTCGCGATCGGGCGAGTACGCACTTGATCAGCTGCCCTGATGGGGGCGAACGAGTCGCCGCTCAGAATCGCAGGCTCCGCGGCTCCGATCGCCCAGCGGCCGGCGGGTACGGCTGGAGATCGGTTTGCCCTGCGCTTACAGCGCGCGATGCCGGCGGCACGTTGAACCGTTCGCCAGAAATTCAACGGGACGTGCGAACGGCACCTGCGGGCATGTCCACGCAGCCCCCATCTTGCAGGGGAAGCGGGAAACCAGATCCAGGACGGGACGGGCAAGGCCACTCAGCCGCACCCGTTCAGCGAACCCGCCGCAGCTCCTGTTCGACGTCCGCCAGCAGGGGCTCGACGGCTTCCTCGGCCTTCTCGCGCGCATTGAGCGCCGTGAAATCCACGGACTGCGGCCGGGCCTCGAACAGCAGTTCGCCGTCGCTGACGCGATAGGCGCTGAGGCTGACTTCGGCGCTGTAGAGCGTGGACACGTTGCCGTAGTAACCGACCTCGGTCGCGCCTATCGGGTTCGCGTCCAGATAGAACACCGCATCCGCCTTGCGCGCATACGCCTGCGGTGCGGAATCGCGTGAACGGCCGTTGGCCTGGATGACGCGGAATCCCTGATCGCGCGCAAACGCGCCGAGCGCATCGCGCGCGGGGCCGGCGAGCGCGCTGTCGCCGCTGATGACGATCGCGACGGTCGGTGCGCGCCGCGCCGGCGTCGCAGCCACGTCCTTGCGCGCAGCAACACGCGTGCCGCCGCTGTCGGCGAATGCCGGCGCGGCGGCCAGCATCAGCAGCGCGACAGCGAGGGTCGATGCGGCGATGCCGCGGGTCCGTTGTGCTCGTTGCATGAATCTCCCTCCGATCAAACGCCCCCCGGCCCGCGCATGATAGGCAGCCCCGCTGCAGGCAGAAGGCGACCATTTGGCAGTTTGCGGCGGCACGCGATCACGCAATCCGATCGCCGCCGCGGCTCGAATCCGATGCATCCGCCGCCTCATAATGGTCGGCCGGCCTCCGCCGGCCGTTGCGCACAGAACCGACATGGACAGCGTCTACACCCCGGACCACCCCGCCTCCGCGCAGATCCTGTTCGACTGCGTCGCGGGCAGCCGCGCCTACGGCACCTCCCATGCCGACAGCGACGAGGACATCCGTGGCATCTTCGTGCTGCCGGCCGCGGCCTATCTCGATCTCGCGCCGCCGCCGAACCAGATCGCCGATGCGCGCAACAACGTCGTCTACTACAGCCTGCGCCGCACGATAGAGTTGCTGACGGCGGCCAATCCCAGCCTGCTCGAGCTGCTGTACATGCCGGCCGACTGCGTGCGCCGCAGCTCGCCGGAAATGCAACCGCTGCTGCAGCAACGCGCGCTGTTCGTCAGCCGCCGCTGCGCCGACACGCATGTCGGCTACGCCTTCAGCCAGATCAGGAAGGCCCGCGGCCAGAACAAATGGATCAACCAGCCCAAGTCCGCGCAGCCGCCGCGCCGGGAAGACCATTGCCAGGTCATCAGGCGCGATCGCCTCGTCGGTGGCGCGGCGCCGTGCCGGCCGCAGAGCCTGGCCGCGAGCGGGCTGGATCTCGCCCGCCATCATGCGGCGCGGCTGGAACATGCGCGCGACATCTATCGGCTCTACGACTACGGCGACGCGGCCCGCGGCGTATTCCGCGGCGACGCGCTGGCCGTGGAATCCATAGCGGCCGACGACGAAGCCGCGCGCTTCGCCGGCCTGCTGCTGTTCAACGAGCACGGCTGGAAGCAGGCCGTGGCCGATCATCAGAACTACTGGACCTGGCGGCGCGAGCGCAACGAGGCGCGCTGGCGGCAGCAGGAAGTCGGCGAACTCGATTTCGACGCCAAGAATCTCATGCACACGATACGCCTGCTGCTGTCGGGCAAGGCCATACTCGAACGCGGCGAGCCGCTGGTCCGCGTCGCCGGGGAATCGCTGCAGCTGCTGCGCGACATCCGCACCGGCCGCTATCGCTACGACGAAATCCTCGCGATGGCCGATGCCCTCGTCGCCGACTGCGAGAACCTGAAACAGCGCTGCGATCTTCCGGCAGAAACCGATCCGGCCGCCGCCAACGCGCTGCTGTTCCGACTGACCCAGGACTGGGAGGCGCGCAACCGATGACACCGCAGATACTCGAAGCCCTCGCCGCAATCGAACGCGAACACGCCGTGCGCGTGCTGTACGCGGCCGAATCCGGCAGCCGCGCCTGGGGGTTCGCCTCGCCCGACAGCGACTACGACGTGCGCTTCGTCTATGTGCATGCGCGTGACTGGTATCTGCGCCTGGGCGAACCGCGCGACGTCATCGAGCAGATGCTGCCGAACGATCTCGACGTCAGCGGCTGGGACCTGCGCAAGGCGCTGCGCCTGTTCGCGCGCAGCAACGTCGCGCTGTACGAATGGCTGGGCTCGCCTATCGTGTATCGCGAAGACCCGGCCTTCGCCGCACCGGCGCGCGCGCTGGTCGCTCGCCATTTCCAGCCGGCCGCCGCGCTGCACCACTATCTCGGCACGGCGCGCACGACGTTCCATGAGCACCTGAGCGGCGAGACCATACGCCTGAAGAAAGTGTTCTATTTCCTGCGTCCGATCCTGGCCTGCCGCTGGATAGAACAGGTGCGCTCGCAGCCGCCGACGGCCTTCGCCGAACTCGTCGCCGCGGACTGGGTCGATGCGGACGAACGCGCGACGATAGCCGCGCTGCAGCAGCGCAAGCAGCTCGCCTCCGAAGCCGGCTGCGAAACCTTGGATCCGGCGCTCCTGCGATGGATGCGCGGCCAGCTCGATCACTACGCCCGCATCGGACCGTCGCTCGCGCGCCGTGCCGACGGCAGCCTCGACGAGCTCGATGCGCTGATGGCAGCGATCTGCAACGGCTGATGCCGGCGGGATACACCTCGCCCCGGCGCACCCGCAGCGGCTCGGAACATCGCGTGCAAACTCAGTCGCCGAGCCGGTTCCAGTGCAGGGGACGGCTGCGCCAGTGTTCCTCGATGCTCTGTGCGAAATCGGCCCGGACCAGTTTCGCGCGCGCAACCAGTATCTCTTCCGTCTCGGCACGGACGACGATGCCCTCCATCGGACCGCCGCGATAGCTGCTCCGGGCGTCTTGCAGCAAGGCCTTCAACGCGGGCTGGCTGAATCGCCCGCGAGCCACACGCTTCACCGTGGCGACACCGGCCTGCTCCGCCCAGGCGTCCCTGCGAGCGGTACTCCAGAAACAACCGCGTTCGCGATCATAGACGTCGAAAAGCAGCCACCAGTCCGGCAGCGCGTCGTAGTCCAATGAATGCTGCGCCGCGCACCACTCCCCGAACGCGATCAGCGTAGGGTTCAGGCATGCGGCAAGCCGTTCCTCGTGCATCGCCAGCCAGTCCGGCAGGCGGGCGAACTGGCCGCCGAACGGCGCATGCAGATAATGGCCGCGATTTTGCGAGCGCAGCCGTCCTTCCCCGTCGAGCGACAACCCCAGGTTGGCGCCGTCGAGCTTTTCCTCGATCACGACATCGCCGGCCAGCAGTCCGGCGGCATCGGCCGGCGACAGCACCTTGTCGTCGCGCGGCGTGCCCCTGCCGAGCCAGGCCAGGTGCGGCGTATGAGGAAAGCGGAAAAACGGATCATTTTCCATTCGGAAGCTCCGGCGCGGGCCGATCGGGGAACTTCTCGCCGTAGAAGGCTCGCGCGTCCGCGGGGCAGAGAAACTCTACGGAAATGCCATGAGCCGCGAGCGCCGGCCACCAGGCGAGCCACTTGCTGTCCGCCGCCTGCCAGATAGCCGGCTTGTCCGGATGGGCGTTGGATACCGCCACGAACTTCCGGTCCGACGGGTCGAACGCGTCCTGGAGCCCGGCATCGGGGAATTCGACATAGCGCTCCGCCGCGGTTTCGTGAATCGACACCTGATGCACGCGATTGACATTGTTCTTGTTCTGCAGAAGCCATTTCAGAAAGGTGTCGCCAACACCCTTGGGCTGACCGGGCCGGGTCTTGTGCTGGTATTCGCCCAGGATCCGGAACGCATCGTCGATGACGACGACGCCCTCCCGGCGCCGGGCCTCCAGCCGTTCGATGCAGGCCACGCGGCAAGCCGCGGACACATCCGGATGACTGCCGTTGGCAACGAGCAGCACGTTGGTGTCGATGACGGCAGCGCTCACGTCCGGTCCCGGCCGCCGTCGGCCTGGCGCCGCAGCGCTGCCGTCGTCCGCGCGACGATGTCGGCCATGTCGTCGCCGAAGAAATTCTCGGGCCAGTTCTCGATCTCGCCGAAAGAATCGACTCTGAGCTGCTCCATCTCCGCCGCTGCGCCCTGTCGATTGACGAAATAGATGGCGACGTCCCCGGCGGGAATCGTCTCCTCGGCGATCCTGCGCTGCAGGCGCGCAAGCAGGTGCTCGGAATGCGTCTCGACGATGAGCTGGGCATTGCGCGGAGCGCCGTCCTCGCAGGAACGGACGGCGCTGATGAATACGTCGGCAAGGTTGGACTGCGCCATCGGATGGAGATGGATTTCCGGCTGCTCCATCCAGACCGTGGATTCGCGCGGAGCGTAGAAAGCCTGAACCAGCGCCGGCAGCACCTGCGAGACGCCGAAGCCGACGTCGGTGAGACGTACCTCGTCGGCCGCCGGATGCGTCCTGACCATGACCTCGTATTCCTTTCGCCCCTTGGCCACCGGCCGGACGGCGAAGCTGTCGATGATGCCGAGTTCCTTGAGCCAGTTCGCAACGAATTCGTCGAAGCGCAGGACGCGCTGTCGGTATCCCCGGTTGAGCTTGCGCTCCTGCGCAGCGGCGGCCAGCAAGGCCGCGACCGCGGCCTCGCCCTGCACGCCCACGTCGGGCGGCGTCTGGCCGGACCATTGATAGACGCGCTGCGGCGGCCGCCGCAGCGGCCCCAGGAAATACAGTCGTTCCAGCATCGTTTCGGTCTGCACCGCGAAGTCGGCGAGGAAGTCGGCATTCTGGTAGCGCAGCAGCGTACGGTCGGCGAAGCGGTAGAACTTCTCGGGAGGCTCGATCGGCCACTTGCGGCCCTGCGCATGGATCAGCCGCAGCGGTTCGCAATCGAGCGTCTTCGGCGTGTGCTCCACGGACAGGACGGCCTGCCCGCGGGCCATGAGGTCGTAACGGAAGCGTTCGGTCTGCGGCTGCTCGGCCGCGTCGGCGCGCAGCGCGCAGCTGAGTCGCAGCTCATCGCCGCGGAAAGCCTGCCGTTCGTCGAGTGCGTTTTTCACCGTCAGCGGCGACGGCAGGCGCCAGCGTACGGAAAATTCAAGCGCCAGTTCCAGATCGTGGCCGTGCAGGCAGTCGGCGAACGTGCCGAGATCGATCAGCGAGGTTTCGTCGCCCAGATGCAGGGCGCGCCGGCGGTCGGAGATCTGCACGGTCTGCTTCAGCGCCTGCAGAAGGTGGCCGAGGCTGGACTTGCCCGAGCTGTTGGTGCCGAAGATCACGGTCAGCGGCGCCAGCCGGATCGGCCCCGTGTCCCGCCATGCCTTGAAGTTCTTGATGCTCAGTTCAGTCAGCATGAAAGGCTTCCCGGATGCCTAGGCGGACGCAGGGGCGAATGACGCCGCGGCCGAGGACGGCAGCCCGGCGCGTTCGCCGCAAGGAACCTTACGTCGCAAGCCGCGCGCATTATCGGCGATCGGCAACGCCGCACCTAGGGGCGTCGCGACCGCATCGGGCCTGCGCCACGGCGCCGGCTCCGGCGTCCCGCTCGCGAGACCCGCCGCAGGGCATGATGGCCAGCGGCAGACCGCGCGGATGACCGGGCTCAGGACGCCGGTTTCCCGGCCGCTCGCGGGTCGCCGTCCGCGTCGTACGCCGGCGGCGCGTAGAAGTTCAGGGTCTTCAGCAGCGTGCGGCCAGTATTGCGGATCTCGTGGCGCTCGCCGCGCTCGATCAGCAGCAGGCTGCCGGCCTTGAGCGGGCGCCGCTGGCCGTCGACGAATGCGACGCCGCTGCCGTCGATCACGTACAGCCACTGGTCCGCGCCGCGATGGCGATTGTCCGGGCCGCCTTCGCGGCCGCCGGGAGCGATGACCATTTCCGCGGCCTGCACGCGCCGGTGATCGAATGCGACACGGAACCCTTTGCCCAGGCGCAGTGACTTGTATTTCATGATCGTCTCCGGGATCGCGGCCGTCGCCATGCATGCTGGCGCGGCGCGCGAGCAGCCGGCGTGAACGGGCGCGGCGGTTGCCGCCGCCGACGGCCGCGCGGAGGCGTCGATTCTCTCCCGGGGCGCTTCGCCCGGAGCCCGGCCCGGGCAGCACTGCAGCAGTCGCGGCCGCCGCACTCGACCAAAGTCGCTTGCAATTAGATAGCGCGCTATCTAATATGCCGCCCCATGAAGACCCGGACCGCCAAACCGAACGCCGCCTCGGCCCTGCTGCTGGACCAGCAGCTCTGCTTCGCGCTGTACTCGGCCAATCTCGCGATGCACAAGGTCTACCGCCCGCTGCTCAACGAGCTCGGCCTGACCTATCCGCAGTACCTGGTGCTGCTCGTGCTCTGGGAGCAGGACGCGCAGACCGTATCGGCGATCGGCGAGCGCCTGTTCCTCGATTCGGCCACGCTGACGCCGCTGCTCAAGCGTCTGGAGGCCGCCGGGCTGCTGACGCGCACGCGTGCGGCCGAGGACGAGCGCCAGGTCATCATCGAGCTGACGGCCGCCGGACGCCAGCTGCGCCAGCGGGCGCAGTCGATTCCGCAGGCCGTGTTCTGCGCCGCCGCCTGCACGACCGGCGAACTGCGCACGATCAAGGCCGAACTCGAACGGCTGCGCGGCAACCTCGCGCGGCAGGATTGACGCAGCCGCCGACGCAACCGCTGCGTTTGCTCCGGCAAACAAGTAGCAAGCGATTAAATAGCTGTCGATTTACAACGGAACCGCACGGCAATCCCGCCGGCGACACCCGCCGTACCACCCACTCATCCACGAAGCAGGAGTCTCCCATGTCCATCGCCAACGTTCTCTACCGCGCCCAGGCCAAGGCTACCGGCGGCCGCGACGGCCAGGCCAGTTCCGCCGACGGCGCGCTGACCGTCAAGCTGTCCACGCCGCGCGAACTCGGCGGCGCCGGCGGCAGCGGCACGAATCCCGAACAGCTGTTCGCCGCCGGCTATTCGGCCTGCTTCATCGGCGCGCTGAAATTCGTCGCCGGCCAGCAGAAGATCGCGCTGCCGGCCGACACCAGCATCGAAGGCCTCGTCGGCATCGGCCAGATTCCGCAGGGCTTCGGCATCGAGGTCGAACTGCGCATCTCGATCCCGGGCCTGCCGCACGACCAGGCCCAGGCGCTCGTCGACAAGGCCCATCAGGTCTGCCCGTACTCCAACGCGACGCGCGGCAACATCGACGTGACGTTGACCGTGGTCTGAGCAGATGCCGGCGCGCGGCGGAAAGCGCCGCGCGTCATTGCACGGATCAACCCGCGCGCGCCTCGTGCAGCCAGCTGCGCAGGCGCGCTTCGCCATCGGGTCCGTTCGCAATCTCGTCCCAGTCCGGCGCCCCCGGAACAGGCTCGTGACTATCCAGGCCGAGGCTCAAGGCGAAGCGATCGCTCGCGCAGGGCGACGACGGCCGCTCCTCGACAGCCGATGGCTGCGGCATCTGCGCCACCAGCAGATCATCTGCCGTCGCTGCATCGGCATCCGGATACATGATCGCGAGATAGCACTCCACCTGCGGCCAGAGTTGCCGCGCCGCCGGCCCCAGCGCCGACAGCAGTTCCAGCACCCCCTCGGCGTATACCTCGTCCATCGACGGGTCGACGCGCTGCAGCCAGCCGCCTATCGCCGCAATCGCCGGTACGGCACACTCCTTCCAGCCGATCAACGCCGCCCAGGCATGCGGATGCGGCTGTTCATGGCCATCGTAGTCGCCGAGACGGGCCGCGACCGCGTTGACGAGCGCCGGCGTCGGCTCGCTGCATTCACCGAGCGCGACGCAGGCATCCAGCCGCACCAGCGATGCCTCATCGCCGAGCAAGGCCAGCAGCGCCGGCTCGTGCTGCGCGAGATCGCCGAGCAGCGCCAGTCCCCACGGCGACGCCGAGCGCAGCTCCACGTCGTCGCTGTCTTTCATCGCCAGCGCCTGCGCGAGTAGCCGTTCGCGCAGGGGCGGCGATCCACGCCTTGCCATCCGCGCGAGGCCGCGAAACAGCAGGTAGCGCTGCAGGCCGGTCCCGATGCGCAGGAATGCCGAGTACATGGCTTCGGCCAGCATCGGCGGCGCCGTCTGCATATGGCGGGCGACCTCGGCAATGACGGCAATACGTTCATCCCCCGCATCCCGGGCCAGTGCCTCCACGAGTGTCGGGAGCTGCGACGGATTCGCTTCGATCACGGCCGCCAGCTTGCGCATAGGCTGGCCCGGCGCAAAATGCGGTCCGCGCTCGAAGGCCAGCGCGCACATGGCCGGCAGCGCCGGCGCCGCATCCGCGGCGTTGGCGGCGAGTATTTCCCAGCACTGATCGACGACCAGCGGCTCCGGATTGCGCAACCCGCGCTCGATCAACGGCAGCAGTGACCTCTGCCGCCTCGCCTGGCTCACCAGGTACTGGCCTATACCCATACCGAACAGACCCGCAACGCCGAAGCGGGCGCGATCCTCGAGCGGAAAGCCAGCTGGCTCGGGCAATGGCTGCCATCCTTCGTCGACGGGGAATTTCTTCATGCGCGCCTGATGCGCGGCAGCGCCTGCATTCAGCCAGAAAATCACCAACGCTTCGAAGAACACCGGCTGCATGTCGCCGAACTGCTCGGTCGCTTCATCGAACAATCCGGCAAGCTTGGGGTTTTCCTCGTCGCCTGAAGCGATCAGCAGCGAGAACAGCAGCTTGTCTGCCCTGGCCCGGTCGATGAAGCTCGGCGCAACGAGGTGCCGCAGCAGTCGATGCAGTGTCTCCGCGGTGTAGCTGGATCCCATGCCGTTTCCTCGCGCAGCCGCAGCCATCCCGACGGGGCATCATCTCGCCAGGAAGCTCCGACCGAAAAGCCAATGAGTGGGCTCCCTGCGTCGCCGCGACCCGATGGCAGGCAGGACAGCGCCATGCAAGCTCTCAGCGCCGCAACACGTAATGCGCCAGCGCCACCCGATCGGCATAGCCGAGATGCTCGTAGATGCGCTTGGCGCGCCCGTTCGCCGCACTGACGTGCAGGAACGGCCGGCGGCCGTCGGCGGCGATGCGGCGCGTCGCCAACGCTACGAGGCGCTGGGCGTAGCCGCGGCCGAGGTGGTCCGGATGCGTGCAGACGCCGCTGATCTCGCGCCAGCCCGGCAGCGCCATACGCTCGCCGGCCATCGCCGCGAGACGTCCGTCCCTGTAGATGCCGAGATAGCGGCCCATGCGCGGCGTGTCGTGGCGGAAATAGCCGGGATAGACCAGCGCGGTCAGCGCGAGCATGTCGTCCAGGTGTCCGGCACCGAGTTCGACGACCGGCGGTCCGGGCGGCACCTCGGGCACCGCCGCACAGACCATCTGGTCGATGACGCCGTGATCGTGCAGCTGCCAGCCGGGCACCTGCGGCGGAATCACGCCGACGAGATAGCAGGTCTCGCGTTCGCCAAGCAGCGCAGCCAGCGCCTCGCCGCAGCGCGCGTCGGCCGCGGCCACGCCGACGAACGGCGCGACTTCGGCGCGATAGGCCGCAGCGCAATCATCGCCGGCTCCGAGCGCCGCATGGTCGCTGCGCAACGCCTGCCAGATAGGATTGTCCGGCGCCGCGTTCATCGCACCGCTTCCTGCTCGAGCGCACCGACGACGCGCAGCAAGGTCCACTGGGGCGCATCGCCGCCGCGGCGTTCGCGCCGGCGCCGCGAGCCGCCTTCGCGGTTGCGCGTGCGGGAAGCCATTTCGCGCTGGCGCTGCTGACTCGTCCGTTTGCGCATGCGTATCGTCGTTGCCATCGTGAACCGTCCGGCGCGTATTCTGCCGCAGCCTGGGGGCTTCCGGTCAGCGCGCCGGCGGCAGCAGTCGCGGCTGCGCGGCGAACCACTCGGCGGCCTTGAGCAGATGGAACTTGCGTTCGCCATCCTTGAGTTCAAGCCCCAGGCCCAGTCTCGCCCAGCGCAGGAACAGATCGCCCTGGGCGCGCTTCTGCGCGAGGCGCAGGCGTGCCTTGATGTCGAAGCGGTCGTTGCTGACGGCGAGATCCTCCAGCAGGATGGTCGCGTCGCGCACGACTGCGCGCGTGGACGCGACGACCTCGCCGGCATCGAGCAGGCGCAGCACCCAGCGCGGATAGTCCTTGTGCCGCGTGAACAGCGCGAGCAGCAGGCTCACGTCGCGCAGGCGCACCTGCGCCGTCGCGTCGATGCGCAGCGGCATGCCCCATTGCAGCCGGCCGCGGTCGAAGCGCAGGTCGGCCCACCAGTCGCCCGGCGACGCGCGATCCGGATCGCTGACCTTGACGTTGCGCAGACTCAGCCGCGTGCCGTCGAGCACGAATTCCTCGGCGCCGAGGTCGGCGTGCGCGAGCTGCGCATCCACGTCGACGTCGCCGCTGAACTCCAGATCGTTTGCGGCGAGTTGCGCGCGGCGCGCCTGCACCTGCAGACGGCCCCTGCCGACCTTGCCTGCCGTGTCGAGCTCGATGTCGCCGCTGAGCTGGCCGCGGCCGCCGAGAAAGCGCAGCGCATGACCCGGCAGATAGCGGTTCAGCGCGCGCAGCTCGGGCACGTCGGCGCGGTCGAACAGCAGGCGCGCGCGCAGCGAATCGCGGAACTCGATGACGCGGCCGGCCGAACGCAGCTCCAGGCGCAGCCCCTTGCCGCGGACCATCGACTGTTGCGGCGTATCGGCCGCGGCGACGTCGAATTGCGCGACCGTGATGTCCACGCGCGGCCGCAACTCGCCGGCTTCTGTGTCGACGCGACCGCCGGCGCGGGCGCGGCCGGTGAAACGCTGACCCTGCACGTCCGCCTGCCAGGCCGCATCGGGAATCTGCAAGGTGCTGCCCGCGTCGATGCGGCCGTCCTTGAGCAGCACCTTCGCGATGACCTCGCCGGCACCGACGAGCTGCAGCCAGGGCGCCTTGGCCAGCAGCGGCCCGAACCAGTCCAGCGAGTCGAAGCGCCATTGCAGATCGACCGTGCCGGAGACGCGCGGCAGCAGCGGCGGCGCGCCGTCGCCGCCGAACACGGTACGACCGGCAATACGCAGGTCGGCCGCGGCGCGCCCGCTGCCCGACGGCGGCGGCGGCAGGTCGAGCTTCAGCGCGATCGCGTCGTCGACCTGGGCCTGCAGGTGCGCGTGCTGGGTCCAGTGGCGGCCGGCCGCGTCGCTGGCGTGCAGCGGCAGATCCAGGGTCAAGGCATCGCCGTGCTGCAGCTGGCCGCGAACCAGCGACAGCGACGCGTGGATCTTGCCGCCCTCGCCCTGCTGCACGGCGCCGCGCCAGCGCGGCTCTTCATCCATGTGCACGGCGAACGCGGGCACGTGGCCGTCGACGCGCAATTGCGCGTGAGCGAGCGCGAGCCGGCGCCAGCCCAATGCCTGTTCGCGCGTATGCCGCGGCAGCGCGAACGAGGCCGACAGGGTCGCGTCGCGCAGCCAGTCCACTTCGCCGTGCCGCAGAGTCGCGACCGCGAGCGACGCCTGCGACGGAAAGATCTCCAGTGCGCCGCCGCGCAGCTGCTTCCAGAAACCGAACACGGCGTGGGCGTGCGTCTTCAGCGCGTAGTCGCCCCAACGCACGGCGCGCAGGCTGTCGGTTTCGATATGCGGGAAATGCAGTATCCAGCCGCCCGCCCGCGGCGGCGCCGGATCGAGTTCCTGCGCTGCGGCGAAACCGCCGCTGACGTCGTCGGCGCGGACCGCGTCGATGCGCAGCTCACGCTGCAGCAGCGGCAGCAGCGCGATACGGCCCGCGACGCGATCGGCCGCCGCATCCCAGGCAATGCGCCGCGCATGGCCGCGAAACGTCGCGCGCCAGAGCACGACGTGGCCGGGATACAGGCTCAGGCCGCGCTCCCAGTGCATGCTGAAACGCTCGGGCTTGCGATTGATCAGGCCCGGCGCGAATCCGGCGTTCAGGAACACGTTCGCGGCGAGCAGGTACAGCGCGAAGACGATGGCCAGAAACCAGCCGATCCGACGCAGGGTTCTGGCCACGAGGCAGCTCCGGCAACGATAGCCGCGAGCATGCCTCAAGCGGCAGCCGCGGCGGAAGCCGCGGCGACGGCGTCAGTTGCTGACCAATGCAGGAAGACGATGCATCGGCGAGGCGGCGCAACGCAGGGCGAGCGCAGCAATGCAGGAGTCGAAGCCGCTGCAGGCAGCACGGCGAGAAAGCGGCGCGCACCGCGGCAGCGGCAGCACGCGCATCGGTTACGGCGTGAACGGGCGCCTCAGCCCGGGAACCTCATGAGCCGGACTCGGCCTGACGCAGCAGCGCCGCCGCGACCGGACGACCTTCCTGCTGCGCCTTGTAGATCGCCAGCAGGGCTTCGTAGCGCTGCTCGCCGATCGTCTCGGTGAACTGTCGCTTGACCTGCACGTAAGACGCCTTGAACTCCGGATACGCCGCCGAGGCGCCGAACAGCATGGCGACCTGGCGCGTGTTGAGGCCGGACTGTTGTGCCAGCACGTTGAGATCGATGGTGTGATTTGCCATTGCCGGGGAGCCGCACAGGGCCAGGGCAAGCGCGAAGTAGCGAGCTTTCATGATGACCTCCACACAGGCAAGTCGGACTGCGGGCCGACGCCGCGCGATCGTTGCGATCGCTGGCCGTCGCGCAGTGCGCGCCGGCTCGGGATCATCTGATGCGAAGACGCGGTGCTTTGCTGCGCAAACGCGGCCTAGCGACAAGAAACGCACACTGCATCCATGACGAGCGGCAGAACTGCAACGCCGGATCGGATGGCCGGCGCGAATCGCGCGCAACTCCTGCAACGCGACGCCACGTGGTGTGAAGGACCAGCCTGCTCGACCGGAAAAAACCGGAACAGCGGTGAACCCTCAATCCGCTGCGTGCCGTGCCTGCCAGAACGTCAGCTGACAATCGTCGAGGTCACCGCCGGATTCAGGCACGTGAAGCTGTATGACACAGGGCGAATGCGGAAACTGCCAGGCCAGTTTCGCCGCGTGAATCTCGCGCAAGGTCTCGCCCAGCGACACGAGTTTGTCCTCGCTGAGCAGGGCCTTCGCATGCCGGTGCAGATCGGCGAGATGCAGATGATTGAGGACGGCCTCGACCTCCCGGCGCGAGGCGCCGGTCGCTTCCCAGCCGCGCAGCTGGTCCGAGGTAATGCCGTCGCGCACGATGTAGCCGTCGATCTCCACGAAGCGCGGCCAGAACACCGTCGCATAACCGAGCGCGAGCGCGTAGTCGCCGCTGCCGGCGATCCAGCCTTCGAGATCGATGCCGTCGCCGTTGTTCCAGCGCGCGAGTTCGGCGCGCATGCTGGGCGGGATATTCATTTCGTCACTCGGAGTACCGCAAGCGCTTCATCGGATCGCAGCGCTGCCGGCCGGCACGAGTGCGGGATCGGCATCGTGACGGCAACGCGTTTGCGCGTAGTCGAACATGCCGCGAGCATCGGGACAGGCGTCGACGGCGAGCCAGCGGCGAACCGGAACGACGACGGCGAGCACTGCGGGCAGCAGCGACCACGCGAACACGCGGCGAAACGTCACGGCTGCGCGCGGCGCTTCGCATTCGCCTGGAAATAGCTCGCCTGCAGCGGCCGCGGCAGATAGCGGCCGGCGCCGCGCTCGGCACGCAGGTCGCCGTCGCTCCAGACCAGCTTGCCGGCCGCGATCGTATGCCGCGCGAGGCCCTGCACGGTGCGGCCTTCGAAGATGTTGAAGTCGACGTTCTGGTGATGCGTCTTCGCCGAGATCGTGCGCGTGGCCTGCGGATCCCAGACCACGAGGTCGGCATCGGCGCCGACGTCGACCGCGCCCTTGCGCGGATACAGGTTGAAGATGCGCGCGGCGTTGGTCGAGGTCACCGCGACGAATTCGTTCGGCGTCAGCCGCCCGCTGTTCACGCCGTAGTGCCAGAGCACGCCCATGCGGTCCTCCACGCCGCCGCAGCCGTTCGGAATACGCGTGAAGTCGTCCTTGCCGGCGGCTTTCTGCGGCGCGCAGAAGGTGCAGTGGTCGGTCGCCGTCGTGTGCAGATGGCCGGCCTGCAGCGCCTGCCACAAGGCCTCCTGGTGCTCCTTCGGCCGGAACGGCGGGCTCATGACGTGGGCCGCGGCGCGTGTGAAATCCGGATCCTGGTAGACCGAGTCGTCGATCAGCAGATGACCGCCGAGCACTTCGCCGAACACGCGCTGACCTTCGCCGCGCGCGCGCGCGATTTCCTGCACCGCTTCGCGCGCCGAGACGTGGACGATGTACAGCGGCACGCCGATGACTTCGGCGATGCGGATCGCACGATTGGCCGCCTCGCCTTCGACGGCGCTCGGACGCGACAGCGGATGCGACGACGGCCCGGTCTTGCCTTCGGCCAGCAGCTGCTTCTGCAGCTGGAACACGAGCTCGCCGTTTTCCGCGTGCACGGTCGGCAGTGCGCCGAGTTCCAGCGCGCGCCGGAAGCTGTTCACGAGGATCTCGTCGTCGGCCATGATGGCGCCCTTGTACGCCATGAAATGCTTGAAGCTGGCCACGCCGTGTTCCTGCGCGAGCACGCCCATCTCGCGATGCACCGATTCGTCCCACCAGGTCACCGCGACATGGAAAGCGTAGTCGGACGCGGCCTTTTCGGCCCAGCCGCGCCAGGTATGGAAGGCGTCGAGCAGCGACTGCTTCGGATTCGGAATCACGAAGTCGATGATGCTGGTCGTGCCGCCGGCCAGGCCCGCGGCCGTGCCGGAGTAGAAGTCGTCGCTGGCCACCGTGCCCATGAACGGCAGTTCCATGTGCGTATGCGGGTCGATCCCGCCGGGCATCACCAGCTGGCCGCCCGCATCGACGACGACGGCGCCGGCCGGCGCTGGCAGATCCGCGCCGATCTGCTGGATGCGGCCGTCGGCGCAGAGCACGTCGGCGCGATAGCTGTGGGTGGAATCGACGACGGTGCCGCCGCGGATCAGAAGGGTCATGTTGGTCTCCAACGGCTACGGGGGTGCGGTTTCGACGGCGTCAGGCCGAAGGCGAAAATCAGAATCTTAAAGTGAAAAATGCAATTATTAGGCAAACCCCATCCCCACCCAACCCTCCCCTTGAAGGGGAGGGCTTATTGCGGCGAGCCGTTCGAAACCCGCGCCTTCAAGCGGAGCGCTTGCTGCGACAAGCGGTTTGAAGCCCGCCGCTTCAGGGGGAGAGCTTATTGCGGCGAGCCGTTCGAAACCCGCGCCTTCAAGCGGAGCGCTTGTTGCGACAAGCGGTTTGAAGCCCGCCGCTTCAGGAGGAGAGCTTATTGCGGCGAGCCGTTCGAAACCAGCGCCTTCAAGCGAAGCGCTGGTTGCGACAAGCGGTTTGAAGCCCGCGGCTTCAAGGGGAGAGCTTATTGCGGCGAGCCGTTCGAAACCCTCCCCTTCAAGGGGAGGGCATGGGAGGGGATGGGGTTCGCCCCGGAATTCACGCCACCGCACGTCGCTCACCCGCGCGCTTGCGCCGTCGCCATGCGAACCGTCTTTCCGCGCATCAGCGCCGCGTACACGGTTGCGGAAATGCCGAGCCCGGCGAACCAGGCGTAGGTGTACAGCGTCTTGAAGAACGCCGGCACGTCGGCGAAGGACTGCGGGAACGCGGCGTGCAGGAAGCCCGGCAGGTTCGGCAGCACGCCGGCCAGCAGTGCGGCGATCGCAGCGATGTTCCAGCCGTTGCGGTAGGCGTAGGCGCCGTGCTCGTCGAACAGTTCCTTGAGGTCCAGCCGCGTGCCGCGCAGCAGGTAGTAGTCGACGAGCATGATGCCGGCGACCGGGCCGAGCAGCGCGGAATAGCCGACGAGCCAGGTGAATATGTATCCTTCGGTACTTTCGAGAATCTTCCACGGCATCGCGAGCAGCGCGATCCCCGCGGTGATCAGCCCGCCCGTGCGGTAGGAAATGCGCCGCGGCGAAAGGCTCGCGAAATCGTAGGCCGGACCGACGAGATTGGCTGCAAGGTTGCAGCACATCGTGTCCAGGGTCAGCACGAGCAGGGCCAGACCGACGCCGATGCCGGTGAAGCGGCTGGACAGGTCGACCGGATCCCAGATCGCCTTGCCGTAGATCACGACCGTCGCCGAGGTCACGATGACCGACATCAGGGCGAGCAGGCCCATCGGCACGGGCAGGCCTAGGGTCTGCCCGATCAGCTGGTCGCGCTGCGAGCGCGCGAAGCGCGTGAAGTCGGGGATGTTCAGCGCCAGGGTCGCCCAGAAGCCGACCATGGCCGTCAGGGACGGCCAGAACACGGCCCAGAACTGGCCAGCCTTCTCGCCGCCGGGCACGAACTTCGACGGCATGGCCATCATGCTGCCGAAGCCACCCGCGTGGTTCAGCGCCCAGCCGACGAGGAACAGGCACATGACGATCTTGATCGGCGCCGAGACCGTTTCGAGCCAGCGTATGGCTTCGGTGCCGTGCACGACGAAGTAGAGCTGCAACGCCCAGAACGCGAGGAAGCAGACGAGCTGGCCGATGTTGATGCCGAGCAGCGGCAGCGGATCGGCGTGCAGCGCGTTGCCGGTGATGATGTTCAGCAGCGTGTACATGGCCAGGCCGCCGAACCAGGTCTGGATGCCGTACCAGCCGCAGGCGACGACGGCGCGCAGCAGCGCCGGCAGCTTGGCGCCCTGCGTGCCGAACGAGGAACGCACGAGCACCGCGTACGGGATGCCGTACTTCGCGCCCGCGTGGCCGATCAGCAGCATCGGCACGAGCACGATCGCGTTGCCGAGCAGCACCGTGCTGACCGCCTGCCACGGCGACATGCCCTGGTCGATGAGCCCGGCCGCCAGGGTGTAGGACGGGATGCACATGACCATGCCGACCCAGAGCGCGGCGAAGTGATACCAGGTCCAGGTCCGCTGCGCGGCCGTCGTCGGCGCGAGGTCGGCGTTGTAGAGCTCTCCCTGCGGTACGGCGGTGTCGCTGGCGGTCATCGGCGGCTCCGGGTTGGAAGCCCGCCCTTCCAGGAGGAGGGTGGGGTCTTGTGAGCCCTCCCCTTCAAGGGGAGGGTTGGGTGGGGATGGGGTGTCGGTCGGGCTAACGGTACTTCATCGAAGCGATCTTCAGCTGAGGGATGGATGTTTCAGAAGCGGCGTTTCCATCAAACGAAGCACCGCAGAGCGGATTCCGCATTGGAGCTTCGCTTCGATGCAGAGGGCGTCAGCGTGACCGACCCCCATCCCCACCCAACCCTCCCCTTGAAGGGGAGGGCTTAATCGCCCCCCCTTGGACGGGAGGGCTTAATCGCTCCCTCGAAGGGGAGGGCTATATCGTCCCCTTGAAGATGTCGTCCCCTTGAAGATGAGGGCTAGAACTGTCAAGCCGTCTCCTTCACGCGCGCCGGGTTGTTCGGATGCGTGGTCCAGT
Source organism: Lysobacteraceae bacterium SCN 69-320 (assembly GCA_001725155.1). GTDB lineage: Bacteria > Pseudomonadota > Gammaproteobacteria > Xanthomonadales > Rhodanobacteraceae > Tahibacter. Next base: position 47,762 of record MEFP01000014.1, read on the forward strand.
TCGCGTAGCTGCCGTTGTCGACACGCTGCATCGTGATGCAGTTGTCGACCGGGCAGACGTGCATGCACAGGTTGCAGCCCACGCATTCGCTGTCGACGACTTCGAAATGGCGCTTGCCGTCCTTCTCCTTGAGGATGGCCTGGTGCGCCGTGTCCTCGCAGGCGATGTGGCAGAGCCCGCACTTGATGCACTTGTCCTGGTCGATGCGCGCCTTGATGTCGTAGTTGAGGTTCAGGTACTTCCAGTCGGTCACGTTCGGCACGGCCAGGCCGCGGAAGTCCTCGAGCGTGCGATAGCCCTTCTGGTCCATCCAGTTGGCCAGGCCCGCGATCATGTCGTCGACGATGCGGAAGCCGTAGTGCATGGCCGCCGTGCAGACCTGTACGTTGCCGGCGCCCAGGGCCATGAACTCGGCCGCATCGCGCCAGGTTCCTATTCCGCCTATCGCCGAGATCGGCAGGTTCGGCGTTTCGGGATCGCGCGCGATCTCGGCGACCATGTTCATCGCGATCGGCTTGACCGCCGGGCCGCAGTAGCCGCCGTGCGTGCCCTTGCCGTCGACGGTCGGCGTCGGCGCCATGAGATCCAGATCGACCGAGACGATGGAGTTGATCGTGTTGATCAGCGATACCGCATCGGCGCCGCCGCGGTAGGCCGCGCGCGCCGAGTGGCGGATGTCGGTGATGTTCGGCGTCAGCTTGACGATGCACGGCAGGCGCGAATGCTGCTTGACCCAGCGCGCGACCTGCTCGACGTATTCGGGTACCTGGCCCACGGCCGAGCCCATGCCGCGCTCGGACATGCCGTGCGGGCAGCCGAAGTTCAGCTCGACCGCGTCGCAGCCGGTGTCCTCGACCATCGGCAGGATGGTTTTCCACGACTGCTCGTCGCAGGGCACCATCAGCGAGACGATCATCGCGCGATCGGGCCAGTCGCGCTTGACCTGGCGGATCTCGTCGAGATTGACCTTGAGCGGCCGGTCGGTGATGAGCTCGATGTTGTTGAGACCGGCGATGCGCTGGCCGTTCCACTGCACCGCGCCGTAGCGCGAACTCACGTTGACGACGTGCGGGTCCAGGCCCAGGGTCTTCCAGACCACGCCGCCCCAGCCGGCCTCGAACGCGCGGATGACGTTGTAGGCCTTGTCGGTCGGCGGCGCGGAGGCGAGCCAGAACGGGTTCGGCGAACGCACGCCGACGAAATTGTTGCGCAGGTCTGCCATCTCAATTCTCCGCCGTGCCGTTGCCGCTGAGCCGCGCGTGCATCGCGCGCGCGGCGCGTTTGCCGTCCTCGACGGACTGCACCGTCAGGTCCACCTTGCCGCCGACGCAGTCGCCGCCGGCCCAGACACCGCGCACCGAGGTCTCGAATTCCGCATTCACCGCGATGCGGCCGTTGCGGATCTCGATCACTGCACTGCCGTCGCCATTGGCGCGCGGCGCGATCAGGGTCTGGCCGATGGCCTTGAGCACGCTGTCGGCGGCGAGCGTGAAGTAGTCGCCACTGCCGAGCAGGCGGCCGCTGTCGTCGAGCTGGGTGTATTCGAATTCGATGCCCGCTACCGCACCGTCGCCGAGGATGCGCCGCGGCTGGGCCCACTCGATCACGCTGACGCCCTGGGTCTTGGCGAACTCCTGCTCGGCCCAGGTCGCGCTCATGCTCGCGCTGCCGCGGCGATAGACCAGGGTCACCGATTCGGCGCCGAGCTTCTTACTTTGCACCGCCGCGTCGATCGCGGTATTGCCGCCGCCGATCACGACGACGCGGCGGCCCACGGGCAGTTTGCTCAGGTCCGGACACTGGCGCAGGTCGGCGATGAAGTCGACCGCGTTGCGCACGCCGGCCAGCGCCTCGCCTTCGATGCCGAGCGCGTTGACGCCGGTCAGGCCCAGGCCGAGAAACACCGCGTCGTAGTCGCGGCGCAGTTCGGACAGATGCAGGTCGTCGCCGAGCGTGCGGGCGCCTTCCCAGCGGATGCCTCCGAGGGACAGCAGCCAGTCGATTTCGCGCGCGGCGAAATCCAGCACCTTGTATTCGGCGATGCCGTATTCGTTGAGGCCGCCGGGCCGGGGCTTGGCGTCGAAGATCACGACGTCGTGGCCGGCCCGCGCCAGCGCATGTGCGCAGGACAGGCCCGCGGGTCCGGCGCCGACGACGGCGACGCGCTTGCCGGTCGCCGCGGCACGCTCGAACAGCGCGGTGTTGCTGTCGAACACCCAGTCGGTCGCATAGCGCTGCAGCGCGCCGATCTGCACCGGCTCCGATTCGCCGGTGTTGCGCACGCAGCTGCCTTCGCAAAGGATCTCGGTCGGGCAGACGCGCGCGCACATGCCGCCGAGCACGTTCGCGCCGAGGATGTCCTGGGCGGCGCCGCGCAGGTTGTCGGTCGTGATGCGGCGGATGAAGCTCGGTATGTCGATGCCGGTCGGGCACGCCTGTATGCACGGCGCGTCGTAGCAGTAGTAGCAGCGCTGCGCCGCGATCAGGGCGTTCTGGCGGTCCAGCGGCGGGGCAACGTCGTCGAAATTCTGTGCAAGCTGCTGCGCGGACAAACGTCCGGAAGCGATGTCGGCGTGGTCCTTGCGGTCCATTCGTTCTCCTGGGGGCGCCTGGGAGGAAACCGGGACGACGCGTGCGCCGCCCACCAGCGGTTCGGCGGACGAGAGCGGACGCGAGCGTCGGAAGAGGATGGGAGCACGACCTGCAGACGGCCCTTGCGCCTGCGCGACGCGCCCTGGCCGGGCGGGTCTCCCCCACCCGCCTCTTGTAGTCGCATTGCCGCGCCGGTGCAAGCGGCGCTGCGGCAGCCGGGCTATCGGATCGGCGCCGGATCCTCGGGCCGATTTTCCGGCGTCACGAAAGTGTCCTGCGTCCGGCCAGTTTCGCGCGCCGCCACTGCCGGTCGCTGTTGCGCTCAGACTTGCGCAGCGCCTCCTTCGGAACGTAAGGCCAGAACTGGTTGAGCAGCGGCAGATACATCGAGTGCCGGATCAGGCCGGCCCGGAACTGCTCGATCAGGCGCAGTTCGAGCAGATACTGCTGCCAGAACTTGTCCCACTTACGTTTCTTGCGCGGCGCCGGCACGTGCAGCTTCCAGTGCACGCAGATGCATTCGCGGCCGCAGTGCGGACAGGGGATGCCATGCGTGACCGCCGGCTTGCGCTGCAGCTTGCGGCAATGAAGACAAGCGAACGTTCGATTGCTCATGGCGAATTCCAAAACCCCTGATGTGGCCGCCGAAACGGAAGGATCCATCCGGCCGCGCCGACCATTGAGACAACGACAGCTTCGGCACGATACCCGGTATCGGCCTGGAGAAATCGGCGCGGCTATGTCATGTACCCGGTGGCGCCGGATCCGCCGCGGTCGCAGGCGGCGCGCAAGGCTTGAACAGGCCCGGCGAACCGGGCGGCAGCAGGCCGTTGGCCATTGCCTGGACGAAAGCATCGAGCTCGGGCGCGATGCCGCATTTGGGGATCCTGTAGCCGCGAGCGCGCCGCTGGCCGTCATGATCTTCCATGACAGTCACGACGTAGTGAAAAGCCGGCTCTATGTCGCCGGAACCATTGACGACGGCGAAGCGCTCCAGATCCAGAGCGTCTGCCTGCCGCCAGAGCTGCTCGAACCGCTCTTTCGGATAGTCGACGATCGGAGGATCCTGCTCCGGCTCGAAGAAATTCCTGATGGTGGCTTTGGTGCGGTCCGGAAATGCGATGACCGTCAGCATGAACATGCCATTACGGTCCTGGGTCGCGAGCGAAAGCGTTCGCGAATCGACGTCCTGCGCGGCGACGCTTCCGGCGAACAGCAGCAGCAACAGCGAGAGCAAGAGACGCATCAGGAAACGACCTCTGCGGAAAAGCCGGGCGAATTTACTGCGGGTAGTCAAACGACCCGCGGCGAGTGGAAACGAACTCTCGGGCTCGGCGCGCCTTGCCGGCGGGAAGCGGCAAGCCGGCGCGAGTCGGACGCGTGCGCCGCGGCGAAGACGCCTCGCCTCCGCCGGCACTCTCTGCCCTGACGAGTTCGGCGAACACCACGCTCACGGCTTGCGCGCGGGCGCGCCGGCCGCCGGCACGCCGATACGCAGCGACTGCGCGAGCGCGAGGATCGCCGGCAGGTCGCTGTCGACAGCGGCGACAGGACCGTAGCAGGCGAGTTCCATCCAGCGCGTGCCGGCGGACCAGAGCCAGACATGGAATCGCTGGCGCGGCAGAGTACGGGCCATCTGGCCGGCCGGAGTACCCGACAGGACCTGATGGCGGAAAGTCTTGCCGGCGATGACTGCTTCCTCGTCCTTGTCGACGGTCACGGCCGCCGCCCCCTGGGAGGACAGGCGCGTCGCATAACTCTCGCGTTTCACCATCGCCGCGCCGGGCTGCCACGACTCCTCGAAGCTGCAGACGACATCGACGCCGTTGCGATAAAGCATGGCCGGTCCATCGGGATCGCGCGGGTCTACCGCAGCAGTCCATTCGCAAGGATCGTGGCGCAGGCTCGCAGAACGACGCGCGACTTTCTCGGTCCTGCCCTGCCCTGGCTGGGCCGACTGACTGCATTCGGTGACCGCGCCGTTCGGCGCACTGATGATGGTCTCGACCTGCGCGTTCGCGAACGGGTTCGTTTCGCTGGCCTGGGCGGAGGCCGCCAATCCGCACAACACGAGTGCCAGGCCAGCAACGGATGGTCGAATGGCTTTCATGCTTTTCCTCTCATGGGCACCTCGAAGCTTTTCGAGGCGTCCTTATGGATACGACGCACTGCAGGCTTCGACGGAACGAGTGACAGGTGGCATCCACACGGCCGCAATGACGAACAGCGCGGCGATCGACGTTGGAAGCAGCAAGAGACCGGTTTTCCAGCCGGCTCTCGACTTCCGCGAAAGCAGGGCGACGACAGGCAAGGTCAGCCAGGCAAGCCAGCCGCCGAGTACGCCCAGCGCGAATCCGACGCCCATTTCGCTGAAGCACCCGGCATAGGCGCGCGGGAACCAGCGATACGAGTAGTACACCGTCACCGCGAGTGCGACGCTGCCCCAGACAAACAGGATTCGGGTCAGCCACTTCAACCTCGTTACCTCCGCAAAGACCAGATCGCGCGATCAGAACGGGGCTGCGCCCCTGTTGTTGTGAAGCGCAATCAGCAGCCATGCCAGCAGCAGCAAAAGAGCACCCGCAAACGTAATGGCATTGACGTGACGCTCCCGATCGCGGCCGCGCGGAAAACGCCCCAGGGTCGCCAGGAGCAGGAAAGCCCGGCCAAGGTGGAACAGAACAGTCGACCAGGCTATCGACAGGAACCAGAGCGTGTCCATCGTGGCGAGAACTTTCACGACAGTCTCCTCATGTCCGGCTCCTGCAGGATGGGAACGACAGGCCGCGGCTCGACGGGCGTGTATGGCCACGATGTCCCTTACGAAAAAAGGCATTGCGCCTGATCACGCTCTCCCGCAGCGGCACTAAGCCGCGGTGGACATCAGAAAGCGATGCACTCGCCGTCGTCGACCGCGGCACGACGCCGCGCCGTACTGGTCGACGGCTCAGCACAGGCCGTCAGTTCGGCAGTATCGGCTTGCAGGGTTCCAGCTTCCTCGGCAAATTCGGCGGCAGCAAGCTGTTCGCGATCGTCTTGACGAAGTTGTCGAGCTCCGCGCCGATCGCGCATCTCGGCAATCGGTAGACCTTGGTCTGCAGGCTGCTCCCGGCACTCTGACGGCCAATGGTGACGACGTAGTTGTCGGCAAGATCGACGCTGTCGCGTTCGTCGATTTCGAAGCGCGTCAGATCGTAGCCGGCGGCACGCTGCCAGACACGCTCGAAATGCTCGCGCGGGTAGTCGACAACGACGTCCTTGAAGGAAATGCCGGGCGCTTCGCGGCTCACAAAGGCCTTGACCTTGCTCGGCAGCTCGACGACGACGAGGCGATGCTCACCGTTGAGGTCCCGCGTCATCAGGGTGATCACGCGCGCAGGCTCGTTGCTCGATTCCTTGGCACCGACCGGCAGCAGGAACAGCAGCGAAAGCAGCAGAATGACACATCGCAGCATGGCGAGACTCCGGCAGCGGAGCGGGACAGTCTGTCCGGACTCAGCGCCCGGCCCGCCCGAGCATCGCATGCAGCAGCACGTTCGCGCCGGCTTCTATCCACTCCGGTGTCGCATCCTCGATCTCGTTGTGGCTGATGCCGCCGATGCACGGCACGAACACCATCGCGGTCGGCGCGACCTGGGCCAGATAGCAGGCGTCGTGGCCGGCGCCGGAGACGATGTCCCGGTGCGAGTAGCCGAATTTCTGCGCGCCGGCGCGCACCGAGGCGACGCAGTCGGCGTCGAAGGCGACCGGCGCGTAGTAGAAGATCTGCTCGAGCTTCGACACCTCGACCCTGGCCTCGTCAGCCGCGGCGGCGATGCCGGCGCGCAGGTCCGCATCCATCTGCGCGAGCACGGCATCTTCGGGATGGCGCAGATCCACCGTGAAGAACACGCGGCCCGGAATCACGTTGCGCGAGTTCGGATGCACCTGCAGCATGCCGACCGTCGCACACGCGTACGGCGCGTATTTGTGGCCGATCGCATTGACGAGCTGGATCACTTTGGCCGCACCCAGCAGCGCGTCGCGGCGCCGCGGCATCGGCGTCGGGCCCGCATGCGATTCCTGGCCGGTCAGCACGACCTCGTACCAGCGCTGGCCCTGGGCGGCGTGAACCACGCCTATCGTGACGTCTTCGGCTTCGAGTATCGGGCCCTGTTCGATGTGCAGTTCGAACGCCGCATGGATCGGCTTGCCGACGGGGGCGTCACCCGCGTAGCCGATGCGCGCGAGTTCCTCGCCCATGGTCTTGCCGTCGACGTCGGCGCGCGAGAGCCCGTAGTCCAACGTGAACACGCCGGCGAACACGCCCGAGGACACCATGGCCGGCGCAAAGCGCGAGCCTTCCTCGTTGGTCCAGATCACGACCTCGACGGGACGGTCGGTTTCGATGCCGTGGTCGTTGAGCGAGCGGATGACTTCCAATCCGCCGAGCACGCCGTAGATGCCGTCGAACTTGCCGCCGGTGGGCTGCGAGTCCGCGTGCGAGCCGGTCACGACCGGCGCGAGGCTGTCGTCCCTGCCGGCGCGGCGCGCGAACACGTTGCCCATCTGGTCGACCGTGATCGTGCAGCCGGCTTCTTTCGCCCAGCGCACGAACAGGTCGCGGCCCTGCTTGTCGAGATCGGTCAGCGCGAGGCGGCAGACGCCGCCCTTCGGCGTCGCGCCGATCTGCGCCATCTCCATGAGGCTGTCCCAAAGGCGGCGGCCGTTCACGCGCAGCGGCGCGGCGGTCGCATCGGCGGAATTCTTGGGTATCGCGTTCATGCAGCCCTCGGATGGAAGCGGAAGCAGCGGAAGTCGGAAACGTCGACGATTCCGGCGGCGCCTCCTCCGCGCCGCCGGAACGGCATCAGGTATGCGGCATGACGAACTGCGCGCCGGCACGGATGCTGGTCGGCCAGCGCGTCGTCACGGCCTTGAGACGCGTATAGAAACGCACGCCTTCGGGGCCGTAGACGTGGTGGTCGCCGAACAGCGAGGCCTTCCAGCCGCCGAAGCTGTGGAAGGCCATCGGCACCGGAATCGGCACGTTGATGCCGACCATGCCGACCTGTACGCGCTGGGCGAAGTCGCGCGCGGCGTCGCCGTCGCGCGTGAACAGCGCGACGCCGTTGCCGTATTCGTGCGCGTTGACCAGGTTCATCGCCTCGTCGTAGCTGCCCACGCGCATCAGCGACAGCACCGGGCCGAAGATTTCCTCGCGGTAGATGCGCATGTCGGGGCGCACGTGGTCGAACAGGCAGCCGCCGAGGAAGAAGCCGTCCTCGCAGCCGGCGACCGTATGGCCGCGACCATCGACGACGAGCGCCGCGCCTTCGGCCACGCCGACGTCGACGTAGTCCTTGACCTTGTCGCGGTGCGCGCGCGTGATCAGCGGGCCCATGTCCATGCCGTCGGCATCGCCGCGGCCTATCTTCAGCGCGGCTATGCGCGGGGCGAGCTTTTCGACGAGCCGGTCGGCGGTCTCGTCGCCGACCGCGACGGCGACTGAGATCGCCATGCAGCGCTCGCCGGCCGAACCGTAGCCGGCGCCGAGCAGGGCGTCGGCGGCCTGGTCGAGATCGGCGTCGGGCAGGATGACCATGTGGTTCTTGGCCCCGCCGAGCGCCTGCACGCGCTTGCCGGCGGCGCAGCCGGTCGCATAGATGTAGCGCGCGATCGGCGTGGAGCCGACGAAGCTGACCGCGGCCACGTCCGGATGCGCCAGGATCGCATCGACCGCGACCTTGTCGCCCTGCACGACGTTGAACACGCCGGGCGGCAGCCCCGCTTCGCTCAGCCAGTCGGCCAGCAGCAGCGACGGCGACGGATCGCGTTCGGACGGCTTGAGCACGAAGCAGTTGCCGCAGGCGATCGCGATCGGAAACATCCACAGCGGCACCATGGCCGGGAAGTTGAACGGCGTGATGCCGGCGACCACGCCGAGCGGCTGGCGCAGGCTGTGCGCATCGACGGCGGTGCCGACGTTCTCGGTGACTTCGCCCTTGAGCAGCTGCGGAATGCCGCAGGCGAACTCGACGACTTCGATGCCGCGCTGCACTTCGCCGAGCGCGTCGCTGTGAGTCTTGCCGTGCTCGGCGGTGATCGCCGCGGCGAGTTCGTCGGCGCGCTGCTCGAGGATCTCGCGCAGCTTGAACAGCACGCGCGCACGCTTGAGCGGCGGCGTCTGCGACCAGGCCGGGAAGGCGGCCTTCGCCGCCCGCACGGCGGCGTCGACGTCGGCCGGCGTGGCCAGCGGCAGGCGGCCGGTCTGTTCGCCGGTGGCCGGGTTGTAGACCGCGCTCGCACGCGCGTCTTCGACGCTGTGCCGTTCGCCGGCGATGTAATGCGGAATGATCACGGGGGCCAACATGGAGTTCTCCTGGCGCCGGCCGCAGGGAGCGGCGGCGCACGGTGGGACGGATGCGTGGGCGGCGGCGCGGCTCAGGCCACCGCGCGTATCGCTGCGCGCACGCCGTCGAACATCTGCGCGAGCTCCGCATCGGTGGTGATGACCGGCGGCGCCATCGCGATCGTGTCGCCGGTGAAGCGCAGCAGCAGGCCGCGCTTGAGGCCCTCCTCGAACAGGCGCAGACCGCGCAGGCCGGGCTGGCCCGGGATCGGCGACAGCTCCACCGCGGCGGCCGCGCCGCAGTTGCGGATGTCGATGACGTTGGGCTCGCCCTTCAGCGAATGCGCCGCGTCCTCGATCTTGCGGCCGAGTTCGGCGAAGCGCTGCGGCACCGCGTCGGAATGCAGGATGTCGAGCGTAGCGTGCGCCGCGGCCACGGCCAGCGCATGCGCCGAATAGGTATAGCCGTGGAAAAGTTCGACCGAGTACTCCGGTCCCTGCATGAAGGCGTTGTAGACCGCGTCGGTCGCGATCACGCCGCCCATCGGCACCGTGCCGTTGTTGACGCACTTGGCGAAGGTGATCAGGTCCGGCGTCGCGCCGAAGGCCTGTGCGCCGAACCAGTCGCCCATGCGGCCGAAGCCGCAGATCACTTCGTCGAAGATCAGCAGGATGCCGTGCTTCGTGCAGATCTCGCGCAGACGCTGCAGATAGCCCTGCGGCGGCACGACCACGCCGACCGAGCCCTGCATGGGTTCGACGATGACCGCGGCGATCGTCGAGGCGTCGTGCAGCGCGACGAGACGCTCGAGCTCGTCGGCCAGATGCGCGCCCCAGGTCGGCTGGCCGCGCGAGAAGGCCATTTCCTTGAGGTTGTGGGTATGCGGCAGATGGTCGACGCCCGGCAGCATCAGCGGCGCGAACATCTTGCGGTTGGCGACCATGCCGCCGGCCGAAATTCCGGCGATGCCGACGCCGTGATAGCCCTTCTCGCGGCCGATGATGCGCGTGCGCGACGCCTCGCCGCGCAGGCGGTGATAGGCGACGGCGATCTTGACCGCGGTGTCGACGGCTTCGGAACCCGAGTTGGTGAAGAACACGCGGTTCAGATCGCCCGGTGCGACCGCGGCGATGCGTTCGGCCAGGCGAAACGTGTCGGGGCTGGCGACCTGGAATGCAGGAATGTAGTCGGCCTTGTCGAGCTGGGCCTTGACCGCCTCGACGATGCGCGGGTCGCGATGCCCCAGCGACGAACACCACAGGCCGGACAGACAGTCGAACAGGCGCTGGCCTTCGACCGTGGTGTAGTAGGCGCCTTCCGCGCCGACGAGCAGGCGGTCCAGCGGGCGGTGATGCTTGAAATAGCGGTTGTGCGTGAACGGCATCCAGTACGGATCGAGGTTCAGATCCGTATCGGGCTGCGGCGCCGTAGCGGCAAGATTCATGGCGGGTTCGGTCCTGGGTTCGTGCGGGCAGACCCCGATGGTGCCGCAACGGCACCGCGTCCGTCTGCGCGCGCCTGGGTCGCGCGGTGGAATGCCGCGGCAACGGCGTCGCCGCCGCCTCCGCGACCGCCGCAGGCGGCCGGGCCGCGCGGCGATGAAACTGCGCGTTGCGGACTACCTGCCGCAACGCTGCCGGCGAGACCGTATCGCCAGCGGAATGCCGAGCGTTGCACTACGCGCGCACGGATGCAAGCGTCAGGCGCGGGTTGCCGGCGCGTGCTAGCGTGCCGCTCCCGAATCCGCCAGCCGCCTTCGCCATGGACCTGATCCTGCGCCACGCCAACCTGCCCGACGGACGCGTCGACCACGACATCGGCATACGCGACGGACGCATCGTTGCGGTCGCGCCGGCACTGGCCGCGAGCGCCGCCGACGAGATCGACGTGCGCGGCCGCCTCGTCAGTCCGCCGTTCGTCGACGCACATTTCCACCTCGACGCGGCGCTGTCCCTGGGCCTGCCGCGGCTCAACCGCTCGGGCACCCTGCTCGAGGGCATCGCGCTCTGGGGCGAGCTCAAGCCGGAGCTGACCCAGGAGGCGCTGATAGCCCGAGCAATGGCCTACTGCGACATGGCGGTCAGCCAGGGCCTGCTCGCGATACGCAGCCACGTCGACGTCTGCGACGACCGCCTGCTCGCGGTCGACGCGCTGCTGGAGGTCAGGCGCCGCGTCGCGCCGTATCTGGATCTGCAGCTCGTCGCGTTCCCGCAGGACGGCCTGCTGCGCTCGGCCACGGCCGAGGCCAACCTGCGCCGCGCCCTGGACCGGGGCGTCGACGTCGTCGGCGGCATTCCGCACTTCGAGCGCACCATGGCCGACGGCGCCGAATCCGTGCGCCGGCTCTGTGAACTCGCGGCCGAGCGCGGCCTGCTCGTCGACATGCACTGCGACGAATCCGACGATCCGTTGTCGCGGCACATCGAGACTCTGGCCGCCGAAACGCATCGCCTCGGCCTGCACGGCCGCGTGACCGGCTCGCATCTGACTTCGATGCATTCGATGGACAACTATTACGTGTCCAAGCTGCTGCCGCTGATCGCCGAAAGCGGCGTCGCGGCGGTGGCCAATCCGCTGATCAACATCACCTTGCAGGGCCGCCACGACGGCTATCCCAAGCGCCGCGGCATGACCCGCGTGCCCGAGCTGCTGGCCACCGGCGTGAACGTCGCGTTCGGCCACGACTGCGTCATGGACCCCTGGTACTCCTTCGGCAGCGCCGACATGCTCGAGGTCGCGCACATGGGCATCCATGTCGCGCAGATGACCTCGCAGGACGCGATACGCCAGGCCTTCGACGCGGTCACCGTCAACGCCGCGCGCATCCTGCATCTGGACGGCTACGGCCTCGCACCGGGCTGCCGCGCCGACCTCGTCGTGCTGCAGGCCGCCGATCCGTTCGAGGCGCTGCGCCTGAAGGCGGCGCGGCTGTACGTGCTGCGCAGCGGTCGCGTGATCGCCAGCAGCCCCGAGCGCGCCGCGGCACTCGATCTGCCGGGGCGGCCGGACCGCGTGACCCCGGAATTCGTGCCGGGATCGATCCGTTAGAGGCGGCTGCCGGCCGCAGGCACTACGGCTGGACGCTGTCGATGTATCGGTCCAGCACAGCCATGCCGTCGCGCTCCAGCTCCCGCAAGTGCTCGATCAGCCCGCGCAGACCGGGATCGTTGCGACGGCCCAGCCTTGCTATCCAGCGCCGCGCCGCGACCCTCGCTTCGGCTTCGCGGCCTTCGTTGAGCAGCAACGTCACTTCGAGATGGGACAGCGAGATCGCTTCGGGATCGATCTGCTCGGCCTCGCGGAACAGCGCCCAGACCCTGGCGAAATCCTGCCGGTCACTCGCGATCGAAGCCAGCCGCTGCAACGCGGCGGACTTCACCGTGCGGTCACCGTATCGCACGGCGCGCTCCAGCAGTTGCGCCTTCTTGCGCGGCTTGCCCAGATCGGAATACACATTGGTAAGAAGATCGAGCAGCAGCTCGCGGCGCGCGACGAACGCATCGTCGCGCTGGAACCATGGCTCCAGCAACGCCAGCACCGATGTGCTCTCGCCCCGCGCCTGCCATTCACCCGCGACATGCGCGACCCGATCGACGTCCACGCGGCTGTCCGGCAGCGCTTTCCACTGCGTGCGCGGCAGCAGGCGCAACACTTCGCCAAGCAGGTTCGCATCCCTCAGCGGCACGTTGCGCGACAGCGGCTCGCAGCATTGTTTGAACTTGAAGCCGGAACCACAGTAACAAGGTTCGTTGCGCTGCGGCGTCGGCAACATCGGGGAAGCAAAGCCGTGGGCCGGACTCGGCGACGCCTGCCATACCGAGCGCGCCAGCGCGAGGCCGAGCCGCCTGCGCAGATCGTCGTCGTCGCGCAAGTTGCCCTCGGGCGGCGCCGGGAACAGATCGCGCTCCATCTGCAGGTAACGCAGCTGATATTCGGACAGATCGTCGCTGCGCAGCAGCAGCTGCAGACAGCGGCGGACGAAAAAATCGAAGTCGAATCCGCCGTTCATCCTGCACCTTCAGTTCAGATCCCGCATCGTACCGGCTAAATCGAGGTCGCGGCGAGCTCGATCGGGTGCGCTTGCCTGCATGCGGACGGGGCACGCCGGCACGGCACCTCCGCCGCCTGACCAGGCACCTGCCGCCAATGAAAAGCCCCGCATCGCTGCGGGGCTTCCGGTAACGCATGATCCGCCGCGCGCTGCGCGGCGGATCGTAGACGACGGGTCGCGGACTATCAGAAGTCCATGCCGCCCATGCCGCCCATGCCGCCGCCGTGGTCGTGACCGCCGGCAGCCGGCGCGTCCTTCTTCGGCGCTTCGGCGACCATGGCTTCGGTCGTGATCATCAGGCCGGCGATCGAGGCCGCGTTCTGCAGCGCCGAACGGGTGACCTTGGTCGGGTCCAGGATGCCGAACGCGATCATGTCGCCGTATTCGCCGTTGGCCGCGTTGTAGCCGAAGTTGCCCGTGCCTTCCTTCACCTTGTTCAGGACGACCGAGGGCTCTTCGCCGCAGTTGCTGACGATTTCGCGCAGCGGCGCTTCCATCGCGCGCTTGGCGATGTTGATGCCGTGCGCCTGGTCTTCGTTGTCGCCCTTGACCGCACCGATGGCCTGCAGCGCGCGGATCAGCGCGACGCCGCCGCCCGGGACCACGCCTTCCTCGACGGCCGCACGGGTCGCGTGCAGGGCGTCTTCGACGCGGGCCTTCTTTTCCTTCATTTCGACTTCGGTCGCGGCGCCGACCTTGATCACCGCAACGCCGCCGGCCAGCTTGGCCACGCGTTCCTGCAGCTTCTCGCGGTCGTAGTCGGAGCTGGTCTCTTCGATCTGGGCCTTGATCTGCTTGATGCGGGCCTGGATCGCGTCGGCATCGCCGGCGCCGTCGATGATGGTCGAATTTTCCTTCGACACGACGATCTTCTTGGCGCGGCCGAGATCCTTGATCGTGGCCTTTTCGAGCTGCAGGCCGACTTCCTCGGAAATCACGGTGCCGCCGGTCAGCACGGCCATGTCTTCGAGCATGGCCTTGCGACGGTCGCCGAAGCCCGGCGCCTTCACGGCGCAGACCTTGACGATGCCGCGGATGGTGTTGACGACCAGGGTCGCCAGCGCTTCGCCTTCGACTTCCTCGGCGACGATCAGCAGCGGCTTGCCGGCCTTGGCGACGCCTTCGAGCACGGGCAGCAGCTCGCGCACGTTGGAGATCTTCTTGTCGTGCAGCAGGATGTACGGATCATCCAGTTCGGCCTGCATCGACTGCTGGTTGTTGATGAAGTACGGCGACAGGTAGCCGCGGTCGAACTGCATGCCTTCGACGACGTCGAGTTCGTTCTCCAGACCCGAGCCTTCCTCGACCGTGATCACGCCTTCCTTGCCGACCTTCTTCATCGCTTCGGCGATGATGTCGCCGATGTTGGCGTCGGAGTTGGCCGAGATCGTGCCGACCTGGGCGATCGCCTTGTCGTCGGCGGTCGGCTTGGACAGGGCCTTCAGCTCGCCGACGGCGGCCGTGACGGCCTTGTCGATGCCGCGCTTGAGGTCCATCGGATTCATGCCGGCGGCGACGGCCTTCATGCCTTCGCGGATCAGCGCCTGGGCGAGAACGGTCGCGGTCGTGGTGCCGTCACCGGCGACGTCGGAGGTCTTGGAAGCGACTTCCTTGACCATCTGCGCGCCCATGTTCTCGAACTTGTCGGCCAGCTCGATTTCCTTGGCGACGGAGACGCCGTCCTTGGTGATCGTCGGCGCGCCGAAGCTCTTTTCGAGCACGACGTTGCGGCCCTTCGGGCCCAGGGTGGCCTTTACGGCGTTGGCGAGGGTATTGACGCCGCGGACCATGCGGGCGCGGGCATCTTCACCGAAACGGATTTCTTTGGCTGCCATTTGCTGTGACTCCGGAAAATTCTTGGGGATGTAGGCGAGAAAAGGGAAAGCGATGACGGATCAGGCGGCTGCGCAGTCGCCCTCGGGGCGCCGCGCCGCATCCGTCGGCGTCGATCAGGCTTCGATGACAGCCAGCAGATCTTCTTCGCGCATGACCAGCAGCTCTTCGCCGTCGATCTTCACTTCGGTGCCGCTGTACTTGCCGAACAGCACCGTGTCGCCGGCCTTGACCGCGATCGGACGGACCTTGCCGTCTTCGAGGATCTTGCCGGTGCCGGCGGCGATGACTTCGCCGCGAACCGGCTTTTCGGTGGCGCTGTCGGGGATGACGATGCCGCCGGCGGACTTGGTCTCGGCTTCCAGGCGCTTGATGATCACACGATCGTGCAGGGGACGAAGCTTCATGGGTTGTTCCCTCAAAGTGACAAGAAGTTGATTGATAAAGGATTGTGGCGACTTGTTAGCACTCGCCGCCGGTGAGTGCCAATTCTAGCCGCGAAACGTGACAAGGCAATGCCTCGTCGGGTGACCGGCACATTGGGCGCGGTTCGCGGCTTTCAAGAGCCAGTCTCGCGACGGGCCGCGTTCCGGCCGGGGCGATGGCGGCCGCGGCCGGGCCGGCGGCGTCTTGCCGCAGCCCCGGGCCATGGGACGCGGCGGGCCGCTCGGGTTATCGTGCGCGCCCCGAAACCGCCGGTGCCGCCATGTCCGCCGTCATCGTCTACTGCAGCGTGCCCGACCAGGACGTCGCCGACCGCATCGCCCGTACCCTCGTCGACGAAGGCCTGGCCGCCTGCGTCAGCCGCCTGCCCGGCATGGTCTCGACCTATCGCTGGAACGGCGAGACCCGTGTCGACGCCGAGCTGTTGCTGCTGATCAAGACCACGCGGGCGCGCTTCGCGGCGCTGAGCGCGCGCATCGTCGCCCTGCATCCGTATGAACTCCCCGAGGTCGTCGCGGTCGATGTCGCCTTGGGGCATGAGCCGTACCTGGCCTGGATCGCCGACGTCACGGCATCCCGGCACTGACACCCTTCCACCCACCGCCGCAAGCGAACCGCGCCGCGGCCGGTCCGTTACGCATCACCGCCGTTGGAGCCGCAATGAGCCGTATCGCCCGCGTCATTCTGACCGTCCTCGCCGTCGCCGGCCTGGGGCGGGCCCAGGCCCAGTCCGATACGGATCTGTTGCGCGTCGAGGATGCGTTCGCGCTGACCACGACAGCGGTCGACCACGGCACCGTACGGCTGGAATGGAAGATCGCCGACGGCTATTACCTGTATCGCTCGCGGATCAAGACCGGCAAGCCGGCGGCGGGCCTGAGCCTGGGCAGCCTGGAGCTGCCGCCCGGCGAGCAGAAGCACGACGAGTTCCTGGGCGAAGTCGAGGTCTATCACGACAAGGTCGCCGCCACGCAACCGGTCACGCTCGAGTCCGGCGACACGGCCGAGTTCAGCGTCAGCATCCAGGGCTGCCACGAACGCGAGCCCAAGATCTGCTACCCGCCGCATGCGACCGTGGTCAAGGTGACGCTGCCGGCGGCTGCCGCATCAGCCGGCATCACGGCTCCCGCATCGGCCGGCACGCTGCCGATCGGCGGCCCTGCCAGCGCTCCGGCCGGTGATCTGAAGTCCGCCCTCGGCCAGCTCGGCAAGCCGGCGACCGATGCGCCGATGGATACCGGCACCGAGAACACCGCCGACGCGGACACCGAGAAGCTGCCGCTGCCGCCGGAACAGGCCTTCGTGTTCGAGACCATCGCGACCGGCCCCGGCGAACTGCTCGCGCGCTGGACCATGCCCAAGGGCTATTACCTGTATCGCGACAAGACGGTGCTGACCCCCGCGGCCGACAGCGGCGTCAAGCTCGGCCAGCTCCAGTGGCCGGCCGGCGTCATGCACAAGGACGAGCATTTCGGCGAAGTCACCGTGTATTTCGATCAGGTCGAGCTGCCGATCCTGATCAGGCACGAACGCGGCAATGCCGAGCCCCTGAAGCTCACGGCCGAATTCCAGGGCTGCGAGAACGACGGCATCTGCTATCCGGTCATGACCCGCACGGTATCCGTCGACCTGCCGGCAGCCAGCGCCGATCAGCTCGCAGCCGGCAATGCGCGCTATCTGTCGATCAAGCAGCAGCCCCCTGCGGCGGCGGGCGGCACCGAACAGTCGGAAGAACAGGTGCTCGCGGCGAGCCTGTCGGCCAACCGCCTGCTCGCGCTGCTGTCGTTCTTCGGTTTCGGCCTGCTGCTGGCGTTCACGCCCTGCGTGTTCCCGATGGTGCCCATCCTCTCGGGCATCATCGCCGGCGCCGGTCCCGAGGTGTCGACGCGGCGCGCCTTCGTGCTGTCGCTGGTCTACGTGCTCGCTTCCTCGGTCGTGTTCACGATCGCCGGCATCATTGCCGGACTCGCCGGCGCGAACCTGCAGGCCGCGTTCCAGCAGCCCTGGATACTGACCGCGTTCGCGCTGCTGTTCGTGCTGCTGTCGCTGTCCATGTTCGGCTTCTACGAACTGCAGCTGCCCGGCAGCCTGCAGAATCGCATCGCCTCGATCAGCAACCGCCAGCAGGGCGGCTCGCTGCTCGGCGTGGCCGTCATGGGCATGCTCTCGGCGCTGATCGTCGGCCCCTGCGTCGCGCCGCCGCTGGCCGCGGCCGTGCTCTATATCAGTCAGACCGGCGATCCGGTCTTCGGCGGCATCGCCCTGTTCGTGCTGTCGCTGGGCATGGGCGCGCCGCTGGTCGTCGCGGGCACCGCAGCCGGCAAACTGCTGCCGCGCGCCGGCGCCTGGATGGATGCGGTCAAGGCGGTCTTCGGCGTGAGCTTCCTTGCGCTGGCGATCTGGATGCTCGCCCGCTTCCTCGATCCGGTCTGGACCATGCTGATGATCGGCGCGCTGACGGTGGCCTGCGGCGTCTATCTCGGCGCGCTGGATCGCCTGCCGGACGGCGCTTCGGGCTGGCGCCGGCTGTGGAAGGCGCTCGGCGTGATGCTGCTGATCGCCGGCGCGGCGCAGCTGGTCGGCGCGTTCGCCGGCTCGCGCGATCCGCTGCAGCCGCTCAAGGGCCTGTCGGCCGGCGGCGGCGCGGCGACCAGGGACGAGCACCTGGCCTTCCGCACGATCAAGAGCGTCGAGGACCTGCAGCGCAGCCTCGGCGAAGGCAAGCCCGTCATGCTGGACTTCTATGCGGACTGGTGCGTGTCCTGCAAGGAGATGGAGAAGTTCACCTTCACCAAGCCGGAAGTCCACGCCGCCCTGAACGGCCATACCCTGCTCAAGGCCGACGTGACCGCCAACGACGCGACCGACCAGGCCCTGCTCAAGCATTTCGGCCTGTTCGGCCCGCCGGCCACGATCTTCTTCGGCAGCGACGGCCAGGAACGGCGCGCCCAGCGCCTGATCGGCTTCGAGGCCGCCGACAAGTTCGCCGCGCGCGCAGCCAAGGCAGGCCGCTGATGAGCTGGCGCCATACGGCAGCGATCGGCGTGCTCGCGGTGGCCGCCGGTGTGGCCGGCCTCGTCGCCGGCAGCATCGTCACGGGCCGCGGCGCGCCGCGCGGCCTCACCGATCTGCTGAGCAAGACGGCAGCGACACGCTGGCTGGCCGAGGCCTGGATCGACGCCGCGCGTCCGGCCGGCCCGCCCGGCGTGCCGGTCGCGGCCAAAGGTGATCCGGCGCCGGCGCTGCCGCTGCTCGACCGTGCCGGCCAGTCCGCCAGCCTGGCGCAGTGGCCCGACCGGCTCGTGGTGGTCAATTTCTGGGCGACCTGGTGCGCACCCTGCCGCAAGGAAATGCCCGAACTCGACCGTTTCCAGCGCAAGCATGCCGCCGATGGCGTGCAGGTCGTCGGCGTCGCGATCGACGGTCCCGGCGAGGTCGAGGCCTTCCTGCGCGACACGCCGGTCGGCTATCCGATATTGCTGGCGGCCAGCCCGTCACTGAATCCGTCGCTACCGTTCGGCAACACGTACGGCGCCCTGCCGTTCAGCGTGCTGCTCGGCCGCGACGGGCGCATTCTTGACACGCGCCTGGGTGAAGTCAGCGAGGCGGTACTCCAAGACTGGATCGCGCCGCACCGCTGAGCAACGGCGGGCTCGACGTGGTCTGCGAGGAAGCGCAGCGCCAGCACGAATGGGCATCGGAGGAGCGGCCGGCACTGAGCCTGCGCCGCCAGAGGCCCGGCTGAACGCATGACGACACGGCGCGCGCATCGGCCGCTTCCTGCCCGGATACGGGACCTCGGAAACGCCGACGCTGCAACGAGCGCGCTGTCGCGCCTGGCTCCGGGCGTTACGTTGGGATGACCGGGTCGTCAAACATCGGCGAATATCGCCGAACTGGACAAGATCAGCACTCAAGCGCAGACTTGCGCGCCCCAGCCGGCCCCACGTCGGCAGCGGAGTGCCGGCTTGGCCAGAATCCTGTTGCTGAATGGCCCGAATCTGAACCTGCTCGGCACGCGCGAGCCGGAGACCTACGGGCATGCGACCCTGGACGACATCGTCGGCGATCTCGCGTCGATCGCGCAAGCTCGCGGCCATGAACTGCTGCATTTCCAGTCCAACGCGGAACATGCGCTGATCGACCGCCTGCACGCGGCGCGGGCCGATGGCACGGCTTTCGTCCTGATCAATCCGGCCGCATTCACGCATACCAGCATCGCCCTGCGCGACGCGCTGCTCGGCGTGGCGCTGCCCTTCATCGAACTGCACCTGTCGAACGTGCATGCCCGCGAAACGTTCCGGCATCACTCGTATCTGTCCGACATCGCCGTCGGCGTCATCTGCGGTTTCGGCGCCGACAGCTATCGGCTCGCGCTCGAAGCGGCGCTGCGCCGGCTGGCCTGATGTTTTTCGTCCCTTACCGCCTCTGAGGACCCGTCCGTGGACCTGCGCAAAATCAAGAAGCTGATCGACATACTGGAAGAGTCGAATCTGGCCGAGCTGGAAATCAAGGAAGGCGAGGAAGTCGTGCGCCTGAGCCGCATGCCGCGCGGCATGACCCTGCCGATGATGGCCGCCCCGGCCGCGCCGGCGCCGGTCACCCACGTGCATGTCGAACAGCATCGCGCGCCGCAGGCCGCCGGCAGCGGCGCACCGGCCGCCGCCCCTGAAACCCCGGGCACCGCGACCGGCAAGTCGCTGCCCGACGGCCACGTCGTGCGCTCGCCGATGGTCGGCACCTACTACGCGTCGCCGAATCCCGAGGCGCCGCCGTTCGTGAAGCTCGGCCAGCAGGTCAAGCCCGGCGACACGCTCGCGATCATCGAGGCGATGAAGATGTTCAACCAGATCGAAGCCGACGTCGGCGGCACGGTGCTCGCGATCCTCGCGACCAGCGGGCGCCCCATCGAATTCGACGAACCGCTGTTCGTGATCGGTTGAAGGCCGGGAATCGGCAATGGGGAATCGGGAATCGTTCAAGCGGCCGCACGAGAAGCTGGAAGTCTGGAAGGACGCCATGGATCTCGCGGAAGCCGTTTACCGATTCTCTTCCCGCTTTCCCGAGACCGAACGCTTCGCGTTGACCAACCAGATCCGACGCGCCGCAGTGAGCACAGCGTCCAACATCGCCGAAGGCGCCGCGCGACGTTCGCGTTCCGAGTACCTGAGATTTTTTGTCCATAGCCCGCGGGTCGCTGCCGGAACTGGATACGCAACGACTGATCGCGTCACGCCTGAACTACGGCGAGCCGCCGGCACTGCTGGACGAGCTTGTCGACCGGTTGTTCGCAAAGCTGACATCGCTCATGAACACGCTCGCCAATCGAGGAGACCCGCAATGACCAGGCAAGTCGCCGCACTGTGCGCTCCGCTTTCGACGATTCCCTACTCCCCATTCCCGATTCCCGCCAATGCTCGATAAAGTCGTCATCGCCAACCGCGGCGAGATTGCGCTGCGCGTGCTGCGCGCCTGCCATACGCTGGGCATCAAGACCGTCGCCGTGCATTCCACGGTGGACCGCAACCTCAAGCACGTCGGCATGGCCGACGAGTCGGTCTGCATAGGCCCGGCGCCGGCCGCCGAGTCCTATCTGAACGTGCCGGCGATCATCGCCGCGGCCGAGGTCACCGACGCCCAGGCCATCCATCCGGGCTACGGCTTCCTGTCGGAGAACGCCGACTTCGCCGAACGCTGCGAGAAGTCGGGCTTCATCTTCATCGGCCCGACCGCGAACGTGATCCGCCTGATGGGCGACAAGGTCGAGGCGATCAAGGCCATGAAGGCCGCCGGCGTGCCCTGCGTGCCGGGTTCGGGCGGTCCGCTCGGCGATGACCCGGTCGAGAACGGCCGCATCGCGCGCGACATCGGCTATCCGATCATCGTCAAGGCGGCCGGCGGCGGCGGCGGCCGCGGCATGCGCGTCGTGCATACCGAGGCGCATCTGCACAACGCGATCAGCATGACCAAGTCGGAAGCCAAGGCGGCGTTCGGCAACGACATGGTCTACATGGAGAAATTCCTCGAGAACCCGCGCCACGTCGAGATCCAGGTGCTGGCCGACGGCCAGGGCAATGCGATCCACCTCGGCGAACGCGACTGCTCGATGCAGCGCCGCCACCAGAAGGTCGTCGAGGAAGCGCCGGCGCCGGGCATCACGCCCGAGCAGCGCGCCGAGATCGGCAAGGTCTGCGTCGAGGCCTGCCTGCGCATCGGCTACCGCGGTGCCGGCACGTTCGAATTCCTGTACGAGAACGGCCGCTTCTACTTCATCGAAATGAACACGCGCATCCAGGTCGAGCACCCGGTGACCGAACTGATCACCGGCATCGACCTCGTGCGCGAGCAGCTGCTGATTGCCGCGGGCGAGAAGCTGTCGATCCGCCAGGAAGACGTGACCTTCACCGGCCACGCGGTCGAGTGCCGCATCAATGCCGAGGATCCGGACACGTTCATGCCCTCGCCGGGCACGGTGAAGCGCTTCCTCGGCGCCGGCGGCCCGGGCGTGCGGCTGGACACGCACATCTACGACGGCTATCGCATTCCGCCGAACTACGACTCGATGATCGGCAAGCTCATCGTGCATGGCCGCGACCGCGCGACGGCCATTGCGCGCATGCGTCTGGCGCTGGCCGAGATGGTCGTCGACGGCGTCAAGACCAACATCCCGCTGCAGCAGCGCATCATGAGCGACGTGGGTTTCCAGGCCGGCGGCCAGAACATCCACTACCTCGAGAAGCGCATCGCCGAACAGAAGGAGAAGGGCATTGCCCTGGGCTGAAGCCTCGCGGCCTGCGGCAGCGCTGGTCGCCGCGGCCCTGCTGCTCGCCGGCTGCGCCGCCGGCAGCGCGCGTGCGTCCGACGCGAAGCCGCCGGCAGGCAGGCCCGCCGCCGCGACGGCCGCCGCACCGACCGGCAGCGCCGCACCGGCGGAACTGCCGACGGATTCGCTGCTGGTCGTGGTGACCGGCAAGAACGCCTATACCGTGCAGGACGCGACGACGAGCTGCGAAGGCCTGCCCGAGCTGCTCAAGCCGTATCGCGAGCACAATCTCGTCGTCAGCGCCGCCGACGGTGTGACGACGACGATCGCCGATGCGCTGTGCGTGGCGCTGGCCGCCAAGAAGCGCGGCGGCAAAGCCTGGCTGACGCATCCGGAAGGCTTGCGCAGCATCGACATTCAAGATTGAGCCGCGACGCCACATGGCCTGGATAGAACTCTCGCTGACGATCCATTCCAACGAACAGCAGCGCATCGAGCTCGCGCTCGACGACCTCGGCGCGCTGTCGGTGACCCTGCTCGACGCCGAGGATCATCCGATCTTCGAGCCGGCGCCCGGCGAGACGCCGGTGTGGCCGACGATCAAGCTCGCCGCGCTGTTCGACGTCGCGGTCGACCGCGCCGGCCTCGTGCATGCGCTGACCGACCTCGTGCCCGAGATCGCGCCGGACCAGCTCGAATTCCGCGACGTGCCCGACGCCGACTGGGTGCGCGCCTGGATGGATACGTTCCAGCCCATGCAGTTCGGCCGCCGCCTGTGGATCTATCCCTGGAACATCGAGCCACCGGCCGACGCCGGCGACACGGTCGTCGTGCGGCTGGACCCGGGCCTGGCCTTCGGCACCGGCACGCATCCGACCACGGCGCTGTGCCTGGAATGGCTCGATGGCCTGGACCTGCGCGGCAAGACCCTGCTCGACTACGGCTGCGGCTCGGGCGTGCTCGCGATCGCGGCGCTCAAACTCGGCGCCGCCCGCGTGATCGGCGTCGACCTGGACCCGCAGGCGCTGGAAGCCAGCCGCGACAATGCCGAACGCAATGGCGTTGCCAGCGGACTCGCGCTGCACCTGCCGCAGGACTACGTGAACGCACCGCAGGACCTGCTCGTCGCCAACATCCTGGCCGGGCCGCTGGCCGAGCTCGCGCCGCTGTTCGCGCAGGCCTGCAAGCCCGGCGCGCCGTTCGCGCTGTCGGGCATCCTCGCCGGCCAGCACGACGAGCTGCTGGCGCGCTACGGCGAATGGTTCGAAGCGCTGGAAGTCGCGCAGCGCGAAGACTGGGTGCGCATCAGCGGCCGCCGCCGCTGAGCCGCGTACGCCGCGCCGCGACCTGCGTCGCCCCCCACGTCGCGCCGGCTTGAAACCGCGCGCGCCGCGGTCCAAGCTCGCCGCGCGTTCCCGTCACCGCCGCCGGCTTCCGCCATGTACACGCAATGCCCCGAATGCGCGACCGTCTACAACGCCGATGCGGCGACGATCGCGCGCGGCCACGGCATGGTGCGCTGCAGCCATTGCGACGCCTTGTTCGACGCCCTGCTGACCCTGGCCGACCAGCTGCCGCCGGAACCCTTCGACCGGCTTGCAGCGCATGCGCCGGACCCCGACCCGCCGCGCCTGGGCGTGCCCGTCTACCGACCGAACGCCCAGCCCGCCACCTTCACGTTCGACCCTGACGAACGGCCGCGCGCACGCGAATCGCGCCGGCCGTCGACGCCGGCTTTCGCGCGCCACGCGCAACGCGGCCGCGGCCGGCGCTGGCCCTGGGTGGTCGGCACTCTGCTGCTGTCGCTGAGCCTGGCCGGCCAGCTTGCGTATGCGGAACGCGACCAGCTGCTCGACAGCGACTTCGCACGCCCGTGGCTCGATCGCGGCTGCAACCTGCTGTCCTGCGTGCTGCCGCTGCGCCATGCTAGCCAGCAGCTGGAGCTGCTGTCGCGCGACATACGCCCGCATCCGTCGGTCGCCGGCGCGCTGATCGTCTCGGCCACGGTACGCAACGCGGCGACGTTTGCGCAGGCCTATCCGGTCGTGGAAATCACCTTGTCGGATCTCGACGAAAACCGCGTCGCGATGCGCCGCTTCCAGCCACGCGACTACCTCGGCGACACGCGCGCGATCGAACGCGGACTGGCCGCCGGCGCCAGCACCGCGCTCGTGTTCGAAGTGCGCGATCCGGGCAAGAACGCCGTCGCGTTCGAATTCAAGTTCCTCTGAGCAAAAATGCCGCGTTGCAACGCGGCAACGCTGAGAGATGTTTGCATCTTGCGACACTTGGCACTTACCAACGCGCCGTCGGCGCGCTAACATCTCCGCCCCGTCGGCACTCGCATCCGGCGGTCATGGAAGAACAGACCAGGTTGCTCGCCGCCGTGAATGCCGTTTCCCTACTGCGTCCCGACCAGGGGCCCGATGCCGCCGTGTCCCAGCCCGCCCTGCGCGAGTGCGTGGCGCGCGCCGTGCGCCGCTATCTCGTCGACCTCGATACCCAGCAGGCCGAAGGCCTGTTCGACTTCGTGATGCAGGAAGTCGAGGCGCCGATGCTGCGCGAAGTCATGTCCTGGTACGGCGGCAATCAGAGCAAGGCGGCGCTCGCGCTCGGCATCAATCGTGCCACCTTGCGCAAGAAGCTGTCGCAGCACGGACTGCTCTGAGGAACTGAGGCCGCGCAGGCACGTCTCGTCGCAAACGCGCCGCGCCGGCCAGAGCGACCGGCTATAATCCGCGCCCTCTTCGCAACCGGCGATTCCAGCTCATGTTCGACGCCACGCTAGTACCGGTGCGCCGCGCGCTCATCAGCGTTTCCGACAAGAACGGTCTGCTCGATCTGGCCCGCGGCCTCGATGCTCTCGGCGTCAGCCTGCTGTCCACCGGCGGCACCGCGCGCAGCCTGCGCGATGCCGGACTGCCCGTCACTGACGTCAGCAACGTGACCGGCTTTCCCGAGATCATGGACGGCCGCGTCAAGACCCTGCATCCGAAGATCCACGGCGGCCTGCTCGGCCGGCGCGGCATCGACGACGCCGTGATGGCGCAGCACGGCATCGCCCCGATCGACCTGCTCGTCGTCAATCTCTATCCGTTCGAGAAGGCGACCGCGCGCCCCGACTGCACGCTCGACGAGGCGATCGAGAACATCGACATCGGCGGCCCGGCCATGCTGCGCGCCGCGGCCAAGAATCACGAGCACGTCGTCGTGATGACCGATCCGGCCGACTATGCCGAACTGCTGCAGGCGCTGCACGCGTCGCAGGGCACGACGATGGAGCTGCGCCGCCGCCTTGCGGCGAAGACCTTTGCGCATACGGCGCGCTACGACGGCCTGATCGCGAACTGGCTCGGCGCGCGCACCGGCGAGCGCGAGGACAACTATCCGCCGAGCCTGCATCTGAGCTACCGCCGCGCGCAGACCCTGCGCTACGGCGAGAACCCGCACCAGTCCGCCGCGCTCTACGTCGAGAGCGATCCGCCGGCCGGCATCGTCGCGACCGCGCGCGTGCTCGCCGGCAAGGAACTGTCGTTCAACAACATCGCCGACGCCGATTCGGCGCTGGAATGCGTCAAGGCCTTCGGCAGCGCGCCGGCCTGCGTCATCGTCAAGCATGCCAATCCCTGCGGCGTGGCCCTCGGCGACACGCCGATGCTGGCCTACGAACGTGCCTATGCCTGCGATCCGACCTCGGCCTTCGGCGGCATCATCGCGCTGAACCGCTCGCTGGACGTCGTCACGGCACGCACGATCCTCGACCGCCAGTTCGTCGAAGTCGTCATCGCGCCGGAAGTCGACGAGGCGGCGCTGGCCGTATTCGCGAAGAAACCGAACGTGCGCATCCTCGCGACCGGCCACTGGCCCGAGCAGGCCGCGCATACGAACGATCTCAAGCGCATCGCCGGCGGCCTGCTGATCCAGGACGCCGATCGCGACACGCTGCTGCTGTCGGACCTGCAGGTCGTCAGCAAGCGCGTGCCGAATGCCGAGGAACTGCGCGATCTGCTGTTCGCCTGGCACGTGGCGATGTACGTGAAATCGAATGCGATCGTCTACGCCAAGGGCGGCCAGACCGTCGGCATCGGCGCCGGCCAGATGAGCCGCGTGATCAGCGCGCGCATCGCCGCGATGAAGGCCGAGGAAGCCGGCCTCGACGTGCGCGACAGCGTGATGGCCTCCGATGCGTTCTTCCCGTTCCGCGACGGCATCGACGCGGCGGCCAAGGCCGGCATCCGCGCCGTGATCCAGCCGGGCGGTTCGATGCGCGACGACGAAGTCATCGCCGCGGCCGACGAAAACGACATGGCGATGGTGTTCACCGGCGTGCGCCACTTCCGCCACTGAAGACACGGCGGCCGGCGCATTGCGCGCCGGCCGCGGATCGGACGACGGCGCGAGCCGTCAGTTCACGCCGACCTTCAGTTCCATTCGTAGAGCTTGTAATAGACCGGCGCGACCGGGCCGTCCTTCGGATTCGGCTCGAGGCGGCCGTCGCCGTCGGTATCGATATAGGTCTTGGTGATGCCGCTCTTGCCGGTGATGCGGATCATCGTCACGCGGCCGCTGTTGCGGTATTCCTCGATCGTGTCGTCGCCCTGCTTGCGAACCGAAACATCGGGCTTGTCGGCCGCGCGGGCGTCGGCCTTGGCCTTGCCCAGGTCAGTGGGCGGAACCGCCTTGACGCCGGGGTCGTCCATCGCCGGCGGCGGCGCGTCGGTCAGATCGGCGTGCTGCACGGGTTTTTCGGCAGCAGGTTTCGGATCGGCCGCCTGCGCCGTCGCGAAAGCGGCCAGCAGCAGAACGGCGAGCATCGGATTGCGCTTCATGAGGGACTCCAGGGCTGGTGTCGACCGGCCTGAGCATCACTGCAACCGCAGCGGGCCGGAATGTCCGCAGGATAGCAAACGGGCCTGAACGATTCGGTGCGCGCGATGTGAACGAAATGTCGCAGCCGGTCCGGCGGACGGTCGCCGTCCGTCCGAGCGGGCCGATTGTCCTGCACCGCAAGTAAAGCAGCAGCGAAACATCGGTATCGCAAACGTTGCCGTGCGGCACGGCAGCCGCGGATGTTGCACGCAGGCCCGCACCGCCGCGCCGGCACCGCCCGGCGTTCCGGATCTTTCTTGAAAGCCCCGCCGCGCTGCGCCAAGCTCGCCGTCCGCAAGGAGACTGCCTCATGCCGACCCTGGTGCTGATCGACGGATCCAGCTATCTCTACCGCGCCTTCCACGCGCTGCCGCCGCTGAGCAATGCCGCCGGCGAACCCACCGGCGCGCTGTTCGGCGTGGTCAACATGCTGCGCGCGACGTTGAAGGCCAAGCCGGACTATGCCGCCTTCGTCTGCGACGCTTCGGGGCCGACGTTCCGCGACGAGCTGTATCCGGCCTACAAGGCCCATCGCCCGCCGATGCCCGACGAGTTGCGCGCGCAGATCGAGCCGATGTGCCGCATCGTCGAGGCCCTGGGTTTTCCGATCCTGCGCGAGACCGGCGTCGAGGCCGACGACGTGATCGGCACGCTTGCGCTGCAGGCTGCGGCGCAGGGCATCGACGTGGTCGTGTCCACCAGCGACAAGGACATGGCCCAGCTCGTCGGTCCGCGTGTGACCCTGAGCAACAGCATGACGAACACCACGCTGGACCCGGCCGGCGTGTTCGAGAAATTCGGCGTGCATCCGCAGCAGATCGTCGATTTCCTGACCCTGATGGGCGACAGCGTCGACAACATTCCCGGGGTCGAGAAATGCGGCCCCAAGACCGCGGCGAAATGGCTGGCCGAATACCGGACGCTCGACAACCTCGTCACCAACGCCGCGAAGATCGGCGGCAAGATCGGCGAGAACCTGCGCGCGGCGCTGCCGCAGCTGCCGCTGTCGCGCCAGCTCGCGACGATCAAGACGGACGTACCGCTGGCCCAGGGCGCGACCGAGCTCAAGCTGCGCGAACGCGACGTCGACACCTTGCGTACCTTGTATACGCGCTACGGCTTCAACGCGGCACTGAAGGATCTCGACGGCGCCGGCAGCGGCGAGGAACTGCGCGGCGCCGATGTGCCGGCGCAGTACCGTCGCCAGGCCAACCTCGGCGACACGAGCCTGGACCCGGCCCTGGCCGCACCCGGCCGCTACGAATGCATCATTGACGCGGCTCAGCTCGACCGCTGGCTGCAACGCCTGAGCGCCGCCGACCTCATCGCGTTCGACACCGAGACCACGGCGCTGGATCCGATGCAGGCCGAGATCGTCGGACTGTCGTTCGCCGTGCACAGCGGCGAAGCCGCCTACGTGCCGCTGGCGCACGACTATCCGGGCGCACCGCCGCAACTCGGTCGCGATGCCGTACTGGCCGCGCTCAAGCCGCTGCTCGAAGACCCGGACAAGGCCAAGCTCGGCCAGCATGCGAAGTACGACATCAACGTGCTGTCGCGCTACGGCATCCAGGTTCGCGGCGTGAAATACGACTCCATGCTCGAGTCCTATGTCTGGAACTCCACGGCGACGCGCCACGACATGGATTCGCTGTCCAGGCGCTACCTCGGCTACACGCCGATCCCGTACGAAAGCGTGGCCGGCAAGGGCGCCAGGCAGATTCCGTTCGGCCAGGTCGCGCTGGATCAGGCCACCAGCTATGCCGCCGAAGATGCCGACGTGACCCTCCGTCTGCACCAGGTGCTCTGGGGCAAGCTGCAGACCGAACCGCAGCTGCTCGAAGTCTACGAACGGATCGAGGCGCCGCTGATCCCGGTGCTCGCGCGCATGGAGCAGCGCGGCGTACTCATCGACACGCAGGCGCTGCGACTGCAGAGCAACGATCTGGCCAAGCGCATGCACGAGATCCAGCAGCATGCCTACACCATCGCCGGGCGCACCTTCAGTCTCGATTCGCCCAAGCAGCTGCAGGCCATCCTGTTCGACGAGCTCAAGCTGCCGGCGCTCGTGAAGACGCCGACCGGCCAGCCGTCCACGAACGAGGAAGCCCTCGACGCGATCGCCGACCAGCACGAGCTGCCACGGCTGATCCTCGACTATCGCGGCCTGGCCAAGCTGCGCTCGACCTATACCGACAAGCTCGCCGACAACGTGAACCCGCGCACCGGCCGCGTACACACGAGCTACGGTCAGGCCATCGCGGCGACGGGCCGACTGTCCTCGTCGGATCCGAACCTGCAGAACATTCCGATCCGCACCGAGGAAGGCCGCCGCATCCGCCAGGCCTTCGTCGCGCCCGCGGGCTTCCGCATCGTCGCGGCCGACTATTCGCAGATCGAGCTGCGCATCATGGCCCATCTGTCCGGCGACGCCGGCCTGCTCAGCGCCTTCGTCGGCGGCCAGGACGTGCATCGCGCGACCGCGGCCGAGGTGTTCGGTCTGCCGCCGGAGCAGGTCGACGCGAACCAGCGCCGCGCGGCCAAGGCGATCAACTTCGGCCTGATGTACGGCATGGGCGCGTTCGGACTCGCACGCCAGCTCGGCATAGGCCGCAATGAGGCCAACGAGTACATCGCGCGCTATTTCGCACGCTATCCGGGCGTACGTCAGTTCATGGACAACATCCGCGAACAGGCCCACCGCGACGGCTACGTGGAGACCGTGTTCGGTCGCCGCCTGTATCTCGACGATATCCGCGCCCGCAACCCCAACCTGCGCGCCGGCGCCGAGCGCGCCGCGATCAACGCGCCGATGCAGGGCACGGCGGCCGACATCATCAAGCGCGCGATGATCGCGGTCGACGCCTGGCTCGGCGAGCGCGAGGACGCGCGCATGCTGATGCAGGTGCACGACGAACTCGTGCTGGAGGTGCGCGAGGACGCCGTCGCCGAGATCAGCGAAGGCCTGCGCCAGCGCATGAGCGCGGCCGCGGAACTCGCCGTGCCGCTGGTCGTCGATATAGGCGTCGGCGCGAACTGGGACGAAGCGCACTGACCAGTGATCGCAAGTTGTTGATTCAAAATCACATGAACGGATTCTGAATCAATCTGGCGAGCACTGCGAACCTTTTCCCCGGCATACCGTCTTAAGCCACAGGTGCACGCAACGGCACCTGGTTCATTCCCCTCCCTGAATGAACCTCGGAGTCAGGTTCCTCCCCAGACCTGGCTTCGCACCCCAGACCTCGAAGGTCCTCCCCTGGCCTTCGGGGTCTTCTTGTTTCTGGCCTCGGCGACGTCCGCCGCCTCGCTCCCGTGCCGCGCTGCTTATCCCCACCGCCCCGCCGAACGCCTGCTACGCAGACGTTCGTCCGCCCCCTTGACTCAAGGGGGCTCCGGAAAAGCTGAAGACAACGCAAAAAACACGCCCCTGTCTGGCGGGCACGGAAGAGCGAAGCGTCGTATCGCTCAGCTCAGATAACCGCCGTCGGCGGCAAAGCTCGCGCCGGTCACGTAGCTGGCGGCCGGCGAGCAGAGGAACAGGATCAGCGGCGCGATTTCCTCGGGCTGGGCAGCGCGGGCCATCGGGATCATGCGCAACAGCGGCTTGAGGATGTCGGGGTTCTGGGTCAGCGCGCTGGCGAACTTGGTGTCGGTCAGGCCGGGCAGCACGGCGTTGACGCGGATGTTCAGGGCGGCGAGTTCGCGCGCCCAGGCTTCGGTCATGGACAGGATTGCAGCCTTCGAAAACGAATACACACCCTGCCCCGGCGCCGCGCGACGGCCGTTGACCGAGGCGACGTTGACGATCGCCCCGCCGCGACCGCGCATGCGCCGCGCGGCCTGCTGGGTCATGTAGAAGTAGCCGCGGATGTTGACCTCGACGGTCTTGTCGTAGGCCGACAGCGGCATGTCGAGCATGGGACCGAAATACGGATTCGCCGCGGCGTTGTTGACGAGCAGGTCGAGCGGCGCGCCGTGTGCGTCGAGTTCGGCGAACAAGGCGTCGATCGCGTGGATCTCGCCAATGTGCGCGGCCAGTGCACGCGCCTTGCCGCCTTCGGCCGAGATCGCGGCGACGACTTCCTCGCAAGCCTCGCGGCGCCGGCTCGATACGATGACTTCGGCGCCGTGGCGCGCAAGCAGCTGCGCCGTCGCGGCGCCGATGCCGCGACTGGCGCCGGTGACCAGCGCCGTCTTGCCGGTGAGGTCGAACAGAATTTCGGACATTGGAACTCCCTGCGCTGTCGCCGCCGCGGCGGATCGGAAAAACAAGCATAAGCGCAACGCCGCGCGTGCGGCGGCGGAAATCGGCCGTGTGCCCGCGCCGCTGCGCTCGCGCATCTGGCAGAGTAGCCGCTCCGGAACGAGGGGCGGACATGAGCGCGCAACGGGTACTCATCACGGGCGGCGGCAGCGGACTCGGTCGCGCGATCGCACTGCGCTATGCGCGGGCGGGCTGGCGCGTCGGGCTGGCCGACATCGCGCCCGAGCGCGCCGAGCAGGTCGCCGACGAAGTACGCGCGCTCGGCGCGCAGGCGCAGGCATTCGCGGTCGACGTCGCCAGCGATGCGAGCATGCTCGCCCTGCGCGACACTGTCCTCGCCCACTGGGGCGGCGTCGATCACCTGTACAACAATGCCGGCGTGTCCTCGGCCGGCAACCTGCTGCAGACCTCGCTCGACGACTGGCGCTGGATGCTCGACATCAATCTCATGAGCGTCGTGCGCGGCTGCCAGGCGTTCGTCCCGGGAATGCTCGAACAGCGCAGCGGCCACGTCGTGAATACCGCTTCGTTCGCCGGTCTGGCCGGTGCCGGCGGGCTCAGTTCCTATTCGGTGGCCAAGGCCGCCGTCGTGACCCTGTCGGAAACCCTGCGCGCCGAACTCGCGCTGGCCGACAGCGCGGTGCGCGTGTCGGTAATCTGCCCGTCGTTCTTCCGCACCAACCTGCTGGAAAATTTCCGCGGCCCACAGCGTTCGCGCGAGACGGCGCAGAAACTCATGGAGAAAGCCGCCGAGAGCGCCGACGACATCGCCGCGCGCGTCGTCGACGCGGTCATGGCCGGCCAGTTCCTGATCATCCCGACAGCGCCGGAACGCACGCGCTGGCGTATCAAACGCTTTCTGCCGGAGTTCTATTTCCGCAAGCTCGTGGCCGCGCTGCGCGCGGCGGGGCGCGCATGAGCGACTTCCTGATCTACGGCGCAAACGGCTATACCGGCCGCCTGATCGTCGCCGAGGCGCTGAGCCAGAATCTCCGCCCGGTGCTGGCCGGCCGCAACCGTGAAGCGCTGGCCGCGATGGGCGCCGAATTCGGCCTGGACTGGCGTACCTTCGACCTTGCCGATCCGGCCGTGCTGCGGCGCGAATTCGACGGCCGGCCGCTGGTGCTCAACTGCGCCGGCCCGTTCAGCCAGACCGCCGGTCCCGTGCTCGGCGCCTGCCTCGCCGCCGGCGCGCATTACCTCGACATCACCGGCGAAATCGATGTGTTCGCGCAGTGCCACCGCGCCCACGACGCCGCCGTTGCGCGCGGCATCGTCGTCGCGCCGGGCACGGGCTTCGACGTCGTGCCGACCGACTGTGTCGCCGCGCTGCTGAAGCGGCGCCTGCCCGACGCCACCCACCTCGTGCTCGCGTTCGAAGCCGGCGGCGGCCCGAGCCCGGGCACGGCCAAGACCAGTGTCGAAGGCTTGGCCAAGGGTGGCCGCGCACGCATCGACGGCCAGCTCGTCGAGGTACCGCTGGCCTGGAAGTCGCGTACCTTCCTGCGCGACGGCCAGGCGCGCAGCGCGATGACGATTCCCTGGGGCGACGTATACATCGCATACATTTCCACCGGCATACCGAACATCGAGACCTACATGACGGTATCGCCGGCGACGATAGGCCGCGTGCGCCGGCTGCGCCTGATCCGGCCGCTGCTCGGCCTGGCGCCGGTGCAGGCCTGGCTCAAGCGCCGCGCCGGCGCGACGCCGGGACCGGGCGCCGACCGGCGCGAGCGCAGCGACTGTCGCATCTGGGGCGAGGCGCGCAACGCGGCCGGCGCCGAGGCGAAGCTGCAGCTCAGCACCCCGAACGGCTATGCGCTGACCGCGACGGCCTCCGTCGGCATGGTCCGCCGGCTGCTGTCCGGCGCCGCGGCGACCGGCTTCCATACGCCTTCGCAGCTCATGGGCGCCGACTACGTGCTCGGCCTGCCCGGCGCACGCCTGATCGACGGTTGAGCCGCCCGCCGCGCGTTGAAAAATCGCGCGGCCGCCACCACAACCGGCGGTCTGCCTCGGTGTCGGCCCGCCGGTGTCCGCATTCGCACGGACGACACAGATGCGCGGCTAGACTCGCGCGCCCGATTTTTTCGCCACGTCCCTACCCATGAGCACTCAGAAGAACGACCTCGGGCCGCTGCCGGCCCTGATTTTTTCCTCGCGCTGGCTGCAGCTGCCGCTGTACCTCGGCCTGATCGTCGCGCAGGGCCTCTACGTCGTGCAGTTCCTGCGCGAACTGTGGCACCTGCTGCACACGGTGCTGCTGCACGGCGGCATCTCCGAAGCCGCGGCCGCGGCCGGACAGAGCGCCGAGACCGCGATCATGCTGACCGTGCTCGGCCTCATCGACGTGGTCATGATCTCCAACCTGCTGGTCATGGTCATCGTCGGCGGCTACGAGACCTTCGTCTCGCGCCTGCGCCTGGAAGGCCATCCGGACCAGCCCGAGTGGCTGTCCCACGTCAACGCGGCCGTGCTCAAGGTCAAGCTCGCGACGGCGATCATCGGCATTTCCTCGATCCACCTGCTCGCCACCTTCATCAAGGCGCACGAGCTCGATACGAAGACCATGCTCTGGCAGACCGTGCTGCATCTGACCTTCGTCGTCTCGGCCGTCGCGATCGCGCTGATCGACCGCATCATGTCGCCGCCCAAAGGCAGCGAGCACTGACCTCCCGCATCCTGCGGCGGCGTGTCAGCGCCGCCGCAGGATCGCCTCGCGGATCGCCGCCTCCGGCGCATCGTCGACGAGCCGCAGCGTATCGCCGTCGCGCTGCAGGCCCAGCTGCGCATACAGCCGATCCAGCGGCGGAAAACCGCGCCGCGCGGCGAACTCGCGGAAATTGCGCCGCAGCACGTCGCTGCCGATCAAGGCATCGAGCTTGCCTACGAATTCCTCGGCACCCCACTCGCGCTTGCGCTGCAGGCAGCAGGCGTGGAAGCGCTGCAGCGCCGTGTCGATGCCGACGCGGTCGCCGCTGGCGCGGCGCAGCTCCACATCGGCCGTAAGCCAGAACGCCGCGCCGGACCAGTAGACCGCGTAGTAGGCGCGCCGGTCCTGCATGGACCGGCTGAGTTCGGCCAGGGTCAGGCGGTCGTCGGCCGTGCGCCGCCCGCGGCCGAAGCCCGCATCGAGCCCGGCCCAGGCCTGCTGCGGCGTCAGCAGGCCGCTGCGCGCGCGCAGCACGTACTGCCAGTAGCTCGCGAGACCTTCGGCCAGCCAGGCGCCGTCGTCGCCGAGATACGGATGCGCCCAGTGGGAAAACTCGTGTACGGCGGTCCAGTCGGCGTCCAGCGCCGCGGCGCTCGCGTTCACATCGACCTGGATATGCACGGCATTGCCCTGCCCGCGCAGGGACTGGCCGAAGCCGACCGCGCGGCCGCGACCGTTGCCGGCGAACAGCACGATCTGCACCTGCGGCAGCGGCAGCTCGCCGTAGGCGGTCGCCGTGGCGGCCAGCGCGCGCTCGACCCAGCCGCGCAGGGTCGCGCGCTGCTCCGCCGTCGCCGTGCCGAGTATGGTCAACCGCGCCAGCGCAGCGCCGACCTGCAGACGCGTTTCCTCGAAACGGCCGACCGCGACCAGCGCCGACCAGGACGAGGGCGTGGCGGGAATCGTGTAGCGCTGCGCCGCCTTGCCGTCGGCCGGCGCGAGCTCCTGCCACGGCGGCGCGAACGCATAGCCCGCCGGCATCGTCACGGCGGCCTCGCGCTCCGTCTCGGCAGTGTCCCAGAGCAGCCACTGCTGCGGCGCGACCAGCAGGGTTTCGCCGACGCGCGCGCCGACGTCACGGTCGCGGCTCTGCGCGACGTCGCCGAGCCGCGCGACATAGCTCAGGCATTCGCCGGCCTTCCAGTCCGCCGCGCGCCAGCGCGTCTCGTCGAGGCGCTGCAGTTCGCCCTGCCCGCGGCGCAGGTCGTCGATGTAGGCGCCGCCGCCGCGCTGCAGGCGGAATTCGCGCACGGCGGCGGTCGCATCGATGCAGAGCCGTATCTGCATGCGCTCGGTATCGGGCGAGTAGATGAGCTCGTAGCGCGCCGCCGCACCCGCGGTCGAGGCAAACAGGCTCAGGCCGGCCGCAATCAGACCGCGCCGCACGGGTAAAATCGCCGGATGGACGTTTCTCATCTGCTTGATCACCTCAATCCTGCGCAACGCGAAGCGGTCTCGGCACCGCCCGGACACTATCTGGTACTGGCCGGCGCCGGCTCCGGCAAGACCCGCGTGCTGATCCACCGCATCGCCTGGCTGCTCGAAGTCGAACGCGTATCACCCTATTCCATATTGGCGGTCACCTTCACGAACAAGGCCGCCGGCGAAATGCGCGGCCGCTGCGAGGGCCTGATCGAGCACGGCACGCGCGGCCTTTCCATCGGCACCTTCCACGGCATCGCCCATCGCCTGCTGCGCCGGCACTGGCGCGAGGCACGCCTGCCGGAAACCTTCCAGATCCTCGACGCCGACGACCAGCAGCGCCTGGTCAAGCGCGTGATCCAGGGCCTCGATCTGGACGAGTCGCGCTGGCCGGCGCGCCAGGCGACCTGGTTCATCAACAGCTGCAAGGACGAAGGCAAGCGCCCCGACACCATCGAGCACGGCGACAACTCGACCACGCGCACCCTGCTGGAAATCTATTCGGCCTACGAGGCGCAGTGCCGCCGTTCCGGACTCGTCGATTTCGCCGAGCTGCTGCTGCGCTCGCACGAGCTCTGGCTCGAAGACGCCGCGCTGCTGGCCCATTACCAGGAACGCTGGCAGCACCTGCTGATCGACGAGTTCCAGGACACCAACAGCCTGCAGTACGCCTGGGTGCGAGTACTCGCCGGCAACCGCGGCA
Organism: Lysobacteraceae bacterium SCN 69-320; assembly: GCA_001725155.1. Taxonomy (GTDB): domain Bacteria; phylum Pseudomonadota; class Gammaproteobacteria; order Xanthomonadales; family Rhodanobacteraceae; genus Tahibacter. Next base: position 83,754 of record MEFP01000014.1, read on the forward strand.
AGGTCTTCGTCGTCGGCGACGACGACCAGGCCATCTACGGCTGGCGCGGCGCGCGCGTGGAGAACGTGCAGCAGTTCCTGCGCGACTATCCCAGCGCGAAGACCATACGCCTGGAACAGAACTACCGCTCGACCGCGACCATCCTCAAGGCGGCCAACGCCGTCATCGCGAACAATCCCGGCCGCCTCGGCAAACAGCTGTGGACCTCGGGCGACAGCGGCAACCCGATCGAGCTGTATGCGGCCTACAACGAGCAGGACGAGGCGCGCTACGTCGTCGAGCGCATCCGCGAATACATCAACGCCGACGGCGCCGCGTCCGACGTCGCCGTGCTGTACCGTTCCAACGCGCAGTCGCGCGTGTTCGAAGAACAGCTCAACCAGCATCGCATCCTGTACCGCGTCTACGGCGGCCAGCGCTTCTTCGACCGCGCCGAAATCAAGGACGCACTCGCCTATCTGCGCCTGATCGCCAACCGCCACGACGATGCCGCGTTCGAGCGCACGGTCAACACGCCGCCGCGCGGCATCGGCGAGCGCACCCTGGAACTCGTGCGCCAGTACGCGCGTCGCGATGCGAGTTCGCTGTGGGAAGCCGCGCTGGGCCTGATCGGCGGCGGCGAGCTCGCGCCGCGCAGCCGCGGCGCCCTGCGCGGTTACGTCGAACTCATCGAGAAACTGGCCCAGGAAGCGCTCGGCAAGCCTGCAGCGGACACCGGCGCGGCGCCGGCCGAGGGCGGCCTGTTCGCCGCGCAGGAAGACGCGCTGGACGAGATCGAGATCGGCCTGACCCTGGCCGAGCAGATGGAAACGGTGATCGCGCGCAGCGGACTGCGCGACTACTACGAGAAGGACTCGCGCGGCAGCGCCGAGGCGCGCGTGGAAAACCTCGACGAACTCGTCAACGTGGCCGGCCGCTTCCAGCTCTCGACCGAGGACGAGGAAGCCGGTCTGTCCGAGCTGGGCGCGTTTCTCGCGACCGCCGCGCTCGAAGCCGGCGAAGGCCAGGGCGAACCCGGCCAGGACTGCGTGCAGCTGATGACCCTGCATACGGCCAAGGGCCTGGAGTTTCCGCTGGTGTTCCTGGTCGGTCTCGAGGACGGCCTGTTCCCGAGCCAGAAGTCGCTCGACGAACCGGGCCGGCTCGAAGAAGAGCGCCGCCTGGCCTATGTCGGCATCACGCGCGCGCGCGAACGCCTGACCTTGAGCTATGCCGAGCAGCGCCGCCTGCACGGCATGGAGACCTACGGGCGGCCGTCACGCTTCCTCAACGAGATTCCGCGCGACCTGCTGCACGAAGTGCGTCCGCGTGTGCAGGTCAGCCGGCCGGCCTACAACAGCCGCTATCACCATGCCGTGCTCGACGAAGCGCCCAGCCTCAAGCTCGGTCAGCGTGTCGTCCACGCGAGTTTCGGCGGCGGCGTGGTCACCGACTACGAAGGCGTCGGCGAACATACGCGCGTGCAGGTCAACTTCGAGAACGCCGGCTCGAAATGGCTCGTGCTCGCTTATGCGAACCTGCAGTCTGCCTGAGGCCAGGCAGCGGGCCGCCGCGCGTCGAAGCGGGAATCGTTACGCGAAGTCGTCCAGGCCGATCGCGCGATACAGCCGCTCGGCCACATTGGCTTCCGCATAGCGTCCGGCGACATAGGCGCGGCCGCAGGCGGCAGCCTGCGCGCGCGCAGCCGCATCGAGCGCGAGCGCCTCGCCCATGCAGCGCATGAGTTCTTCGACGCCGCGATAGCGCCAGCCGGCGCCGGCCGCATCCACGTGATCGGCCAGCACTTCGCATTGCGCGTTGACGATGACCGGCGCGCCCTGCGCGAGCGCTTCGAGGGTGACGATGCTGAAGCTCTCCCAGCGCGAAGGCATGACGAAGGCGGCCGCACCGGCCATCAGCGCGGCCTTGTCCGCCGCATCGACGAAGCCGAGGAAGCGCACGTCGTCGGTCTCGCGCACACCCAGGTGATCGGCGCCGGTCAGCACGAGCTCGACCGGTTCGCGCCGGCGCCGGCGCAACTGCTGGAACGCGGCCAGCAGTTCGCGGCAGCCTTTGCTCTCGTCGATGCGGCCGCAGTAGAGCAGGTACGGCGTTTCGCGCGCGGCCGGCGCCGCGGCCGGCGCATCGACGGCCATGCCGACGACGTCGCCGCGCGTTTCGCCCCACAGCCGTTCGCCGAGGCGGCGCTCGGCTTCGGTCAGCCAGATCAGCCGCGACGCGCGACGCGCGGCCTGGGCATAGACCGGCAGATAGGCCGGCGGCTCGTCGTGCAGGGTCGGCACGAGCACGCGCTTGGCCTGCGGCACGCATTCGAGGCCGAAATACGTGGTCGGATACAGGTAGGTACAAAACACCACGGCGGCGTAGTCGCTGTGGCGCTGTACGAGATGATCGAGCAGGCCCGGGCACCAGGGCCCCTGCGCGCGGATGAACTGCTCGGCCAGCGGCGCGCGCCAGGCCAGTTGCGCGGCGCCGCCGCGCTCCACCTCGCGCGCATGGGTCTGCAGCAGGCGGCGATGCAGTTCGTTGAACCAGGAACCGCGCGTCCAGGCGCTCGCGAAACGCCGCACGCGCACGCCCTCGCGCCATTCCTCGCCTGCGGCCAGCGCGTTGTCCCAGCTGCGGTAGTCCAGCGCACAGCTCGTCAGGATGTCGACCTCGCCGCGCCGGCGCAGCAGCTGCGCGTAGTGCCAGGCCAGCGCCTCGGAGCCGCCGGCGATGTCCGGATGGCAGCGCTGCACGACGACGGCGACGCGACTCATGCGAACGGTGCCAGCGCCGCCTGCAGCCGCATGGCGAGCACGGCCGGCGCGAAATGTTCGCGATAGCGCGCACGGCCGGCCAGGCGCAGGGTCTGCGCCGCGTCGGCGTCGCGCGCGAGCCGCGCGAGGCTGGCCGCATACAGCCGCGGATCGGATTCCTGCCACAGCAGGCCGGCGTCGCCCAATGTCTCGCCGATGGCGCTGCGGTCGCGCGCGACGACGGGCACGCCGAGCGCCATCGCTTCGACCAGCGGCACACAGAAGCCTTCGTGTTCCGACAGCATCAGCAGCGCGTCGGCGACGAGCCAGCAGGCCTTGAGCCGCGCGTCGTCGATGTTGTCGAGAAAATGCACCTGTTCGGCGATACCGAGCGCGGCGCAGCGTTCGCGCAGGTGGCGCGAATAGCGCGCGAGCCGGCGGTCATGCTTGCCGACGACGAGCAGGCGCGCGTCGGCGTCGTAGTGCCGCCGGTAGCAGGCGAACGCGTCGAACAGCGCCGCATGGCCCTTGTTCGGTGCGACGCGGCCGAGCATCAGCAGGTTGCGCCGGCCGTCGCCGTAGCGGTCGAGCAGTCCGGCATCGGCCGACTGATCCAGCAGCGCCTCGCAGCGATGGAACGGCGCGAGTACGCGGCCGCGCTCGGCCGGCAGTCCGGCCTGCACGAGCTCGGCGAGGTTGTAGGCCGAGCAGGCCAGCGCCAGGTCGAAACCGGCCGTGGCCAGGCTCGCGATGCTCGCACGGCCGGCCGCGCAGCTGCGCACATGATCGCGCGACCAGCCCTGGAAGAATTCCGGCGGCGTGACGTTGTGATAGCGCAGCACGCGGCGGCAGTTCATTGCGGCGAGCTGGGCTTCGACGCGCGGCCAGCCTATCGAGTAGTGATAGATCACCAGGTCGCGCGCGCCTAGCCAGCGCTCCAGCGCCGCCGGCGCATGCACGCCCTCGACCACGCCCTGACTGTGATCGGCGTACAGGCGCACCTCGACGCCGCCGCGGCGCAGGGCTGCGGCCATCTCCAGCACGTCGGTGCCGACGGCGTCGTGCGCCACGAGCGACGGTGCGAGCAGCGCGACCTTCATGCGACCGGCCAGAACGGCGGCCGCAGCACGAGCGGCGGCCGGCTCATCGCCGCGGCTCGCGCGAGCGGGCGATCTCTTCGCGCAGCCGCGCGACTTCGGCGGCGAGGTCGCCGAGCTCGGCCGCGACCTGCTGCTGCGCGAGCGCCTGGCCGAGCCGGCGCTGCTCGCGGGCAATTTCCGGCAGATTCCAGAACAGCGCGAGACGCTCGATCAGACCGCCCATCAGCGGCAGGCGGGTCAATCGCCAGAACCGGTGACGCGCGGCGAGTCCGGCAATCTCCACGCCGTAGCCGCGCGCTTCGGGCGAAGCGCAGAGATCGCCGAGTATCGCGATCTTGCTGTCGCCGGCTGCGAGGCGCTGCAATGCATGCAGCTGGCCGACTGCATCGGGCGCGCGCTTGAGCACGCAGCGATAGGCCAGTTCGACGAATTCGTCGTTATGTACGTGCATGAAATCGTCGAGCACGTAGTGCCGGCGCTGCGGATGGTCCGGCGACAGCGCGGCGTCGCTCGTCGGCGGCACTGCGATCGGCGCGGCTTCGTCCGGCGGCGGCAAGCCGGCCGCTTCGGCGCGAATCTGCTGCTGCAGCGTGTCCAGCGTCACGGAGGAATCGGCGTTCATCGCGAAGGGCGGCGAGGGCGGAACGCGCATCAGCGCGGCGCGGCCGGCCTGGAGGCATCGGCTGCCGCGAGCGGGATGATGCCATACGAGCGCGCCGTGGTCAGGTCTATCCACTGGTAGTCGGGCTTGCGCTGACCGAAACCGGCGGCCTCGCGCGCATAGCGCGCCTTGCCGGCGACGAGTGCGGCGGAAAAGCTGTCCAGCGCATCGCTGTCGATGAGGCTGAGTTCGCCGACGAAACCCGGTTTCGGCCGCACCGCGAGCTGGCGGGCGCCGAGCAGCGTGGTTTCGACGAATACCGGATCGCCGCTGTCGCCGGTATAGAACGCGAGCAGCGCATGCCGCGGCACGAGCAGCAGCACGCTGCGCAGACCGAGCCGCTCCAGCGCGGCGGCCAGCAGCAGGCTGCCGTCGATGCAGTTCGCACGGCGCTCGTTCCAGACCGCATCGTGCAGACGCACATGCTGGCTCCAGACCGACGGTCCGCGCGCGAGGCCCGGATCCTCGTCGGCATAGCGCACGCCGTGCAGCTGCAGCACTTCCCAGATCGCATAGGCCGACGCCAGCGCCTGCGCCGGCGTGCGCCGGCCCGGCGTCAGCGGCAGGAACGGATGGCGCTCGGCCACCTCGTCGAGGATGCGGTCGATCACGCGCGAACCCGGGTCGGCGTAGGCGGCGAAGATCCAGCCCAGATCGACGTGGTCCTTGCCGTCGCGCACGTAGTAGAGCGCTTCGCTGAGCGGATGCAGGCGTATCCTGCGGCGACGGTGCTCGGCCGGCGCGTCGCCGCGGCGCAGCGCGAATTCGGCCTCGACGTCCTGCGGCTTTTCCAGGCTGGCCAGCGCCGGGCGGTTCCACTGCAGCCGCGGGCGCAGGGTGTATTGTTCGCCGGCGCGCGGCAGGACGGCCTGCACATGCGCGGCTTCGCGCAGTCCGGGCGCCGTGACGCGCAGATCCACGCGCTCGCCGTCCTGCGCGGCGGTGATCTCGATCGCGAGCATGCCGCTGCCGTCGCCGTAGCGTTGCGCATCGGGCTTGCCGCTGGGGCGCTGCGACAGATCGAGCACCGGATACAGGGCATCGTCGGGACTGATGCGCACCTGCCAATCGGCCGCGCAGACGGCCGGTCTGGGCAGCACGGCGAGCGCGACGGCTAGCAGCAGCCATGCCGCGCAGCGGCGCGGCAGAGTTTGCACGGAGAGCATGTGCCGACTATCGTTGCGCCCGCCTGTGCTTGTCCATAGGCCGCGCCGGGATCCCTGCCACCCGGTCTATTCTCTTATGCCGTGGAGTTCCCGATGCGCACGATCCTGATGCCCCTTGCCCTGATGCTGTCTCTTGCTGCCTGCAGCAATGCGCCTCAGGAAGCACCCAAGTCCGCCGCCGCACCGGCAGCGCCGGCGGCCAAGCCCGAAGAAGCGGCCAAGCCCGCCGAAGCCAAGCCCGAGCAGGCCGCTGCGGCCAAGGCCGAGCTGCCGGAAGGCGCCTGCGGCGACCAGAGCGCCGTAGCCAAGGAAGACCGCCTGGCCAACACGCCACGCTGGACCACGGCCAGCGAGGTCGACAATTTCGGCTACGACGTGTTCCGCGGCGACAAGGAAGAAGGTCCGTTCACCAAGCTCAACGCCGACCCGATCCTCGGCGCCGGCACCACCGACGAGACCAAGAACTACTCCTACCGCGACGACACCATCGACCCGTGCCGCGAGTACTGGTACTACGTCGAATCCATCGACACCAAGGGCATGCGCGAGAAATTCACGCCGGTGTTCAAGGCCGGCGCCAAGCGCCGCGCGGCGGGAACTGCCCCGGCGCCGACGCCTGCGCCGCAGGCTTCCTGACCCATGCCCGAGCAGGACGCGCGGGCGCGTCGGCGCGTCCTGCTTTGTAGCTTTATTGCTTTATTCCTTCTGCAGCAGACTGCGCTGCTCTGGCTGTACTGGGGTGGCGGCAAGGTACTGCTCGGCGACGAGGTCAGCTATCTGGCCTGGGGTCGTGCCCTGGCCGGGCTCGGCCCGCCCATCACCGACCTGGGCTGGTGGCCGCCGCTGCAGGCCTGGCTGATCGCCGGCCTGCTGCACCTGTTCGGCGAAGCGCATTTCCTGCTCCCGCTGCAGCTGCTGCAGACCGCATTCCTGCTCGCCGCCGCCGCACTGCTGCGCGCGATCTGGCGCGACGTCGACGGTCGCGTGGCCGCAGCCAATCTCGCTGCGGCGCTGTTCCTGCTGAATCCGTCCAACATGGCCTATGCGCACTGGCTCTGGCCAGAGCCGGTGCATCTGCTGCTGCTGCTCGCGACGCTGCGCCTGCTGCAGCGCGCGCAGGGCAGCCTGCGCAGCGCCGCGGCCGGCGTGTCGCTGGGCGGCGCCCTGCTGGCCAAGAGCCTGCTCAGCGCGTTCTGGCCGGCGTTCGGACTGCTGCTCCTGCGCGGCGCGCGTTGGCGCGGCGCGGCGGCGCTGCTGCTCGGCCTGGCCGTCGTCGTCGCCGTGCCGCTGTGGCAGGGCTGGCGTCTGACCGGCAAGCCCATGATCGCGGACAGCTCCAGCTTCAATCTCGTCGGCGGCCTCAGCGACCGCTGGCGCAGCGACTACGTCGCCGACAGTGTCTGGCCGCTGTCGGCCGACTACATCCGCTCCGGCGCGACGCCGGCCGAGCGCAACGCCGCCTTCGCCGCACGCGCCGCTGCCATCGTGCACCAGCAAGGCCTGCTGGACACGCTGGAATCGCAATTGGGCCGGCAGTATTTCCGCCTGTTCAGCGCCAAGACCACCCTGCTGTCGCAACTGCCCGGTCCGGTCTGCGCCGGCCATACCGGCAGCTATGCCGCAGCACCCGCCTGGCTCGCGCAGGCTGTCGCGATTGCCGCCGACACGCTGCATCTGCTCGTGCTCGCCGGCTTCGCCGCGGGGCTCGCGTTCTGGCGCCGCTGGCGCGAGCCGCTGGTCTGGTGGACGGCGCTGTTCTTCGTCTACCAGCTCGGCCTGTATCTGCTGCTGCACGTGAAAGCGCGCTTCCTGCTGCCGATGATGCCGTTCCTCTGCGCCTACGCCGGCAGCGCGCTGGCCAGCTTCGCAAGGCCCGCGCCGGACGCCGCAGTGCGTCTGCAGGCCGGCGCGCGCTGGCTGATCGCCGGCGGGCTGGCGGCGCTCCTGCTGATGCTGGCCCTGCTAGGCCCCTGGCTGGACCACAGCTGCGCATGACCGAAGGGCGACGCGCATGAACCGCGAACAGGAACTCGAACTGCGACTGGCCGAATCGCGCCATACCGAAACCGAACTGCGCCGCGTGATCGACGTGCTGCTGCACGAAGGCGATGCGGTTTTCGCCAGCCGCAGCTGGCGCCTCGGCCGCCGTCTGACCGGTGCGGCCGACTGGCTGCGCCGGCGCCTCGGCGGCGCGCCCGCGGCGGCGCAGGACGCCGCGCACTGGCGACGCATCGTCGCCGCCCACGACGCCGGCCTCGCACGGCGCCGCGCCTTGCTCGAACGGCTCTGTGCGCAGCAGCCGGTCGAGGATCTCGACACGGTGCTCGCCGAACTCTGGCACGGCGTGGCCGCGGAGCAGCGCAGCGACGCGCCATGAGCGCGCCTTTGACGAGCCTGATCCTGCTCGCCTGGAACCGCTGGGCGCTGACCGCGCGCGCGCTCGACAGCCTGCTCGCGAGCGAACTCGGCGCCAGCGAGATCATCGTCGTCGACAACGGCTCCAGCGACGCGACGGTCGCGGGCCTGGCCGCCTATGCCGGCCGCGTGCGCGTGCTGCGCCTGGAAAGCAATCTCGGCTTCGTGCGCGGCAACAATGCCGGCATCGCGGCGGCGGCGCCGGGCAGCGACCTCGTGCTGCTCAACAACGACGTCGTGTTCGACCAGCGCGACTGGCTGCTGCGCCTGCGCGGCTGCGCGCTCGCGCACGCGGACACCGGCATCGTCGGCTGCCGCCTCGTCGACGGCGCCGGCAACCTGCTGCATGCGGGCACGCGCGTGCTGCCCGACGACCTGGCCGGCGTGCAGATCGCCTCGGGCCGGGTCGAGCGCGACGTGGGCCAGTACGCCGACAACGACCACCTCGTCGAAGGCGTGGTGTTCGCCGCCGTCTACATCAAGCGCGCCGTCGTCGACGCGATCGGGCCGCTGCATACCGACTACGTCACCTATGCCGAAGACAGCGACTACTGCCTGCGCGCACGCGCCGCAGGCTGGCGCACGCGGCTCTGCGGCAGCGTGAGTCTGCGCCACGACCAGCACGGCTCGACGCGCGACGACGACACGCTGCGCGCGCGGCTGATCGCGGCCGGCCGCGCGACCTTCGCGCAACACTGGTCCGCCGCGCTGGCCGCGCAGTACGACGACGGGCTGCTGCTTGCCGGCGCGCTGGATTTCCCGACCACGCAGGCGGCCTGGCAGCGGCCGCTCGCGCGTGCGCTGGACGCAGCCGGCCTGCGCCTGAGCTATCGCTCGCTGTACGCGCCGGTGCTGCCTGAAGCGATCGCCGAATCCGGCGACAGTCGCGACCACCTGCTCAACACGCTGCGCCGCCGCGCCGTCGAGGCGACGCCGCCGCTCGCGCTGTGCGCCGGCGATGCAGCGCTGTGGCAGCAGGTGACCGCGCAGCGGCGCATCGGCTATGCGGATTTCGAGCAGCGCCCCGATGCGGATGCGGCCGCCGCGCTGCAGGCCATGGACGAGCTCTGGGTGCCGAGCCGCTGGCATCGCGACGAACTCGCCGCGGCCGGCATCGCCGACGCGCAGGTCATGCCGTGGCTTGTCGAGCCGGCCTACGCCCATCCGGACCTGCGTGCGCTGCGCAGCCCGCACGGCGAAGGCATCGTGCTGTGCCGCGCCCGCTGGGACGACACCGACGCGCCGTGGCGCCTGCTCCAAGCCTGGACGCGGCGCTGGCGCCGCGAGTCGCCGTGGCGACTGCTGCTCGTCGTCGATGCGTTCGGCGAGGACATCGCCGCCGCGACGCGGTCGCTCGCGCTGGATCCGCACGGCGGCCGCTACAGCCTGCTGCCGCTGCCGCAGGTGCCCGAAGAGCAGCGCGCGACCTTGTTCGCCGCGGCCGACGTGGTGATCTGCGCGAGTACCAGCCGCAGCCGCTGCGTGCCGCTGCTGCACGCGATCGCGACGGCGCGGCCCTGGGTCGCCACCGCGCGCGGCGCGCGGCGCGAACTGCTGCAGGACTACGCCGGCTGGGCCGCCGAGGATCGCGCCGACGCGGACCTCGCCGACGGCGTGCTGGACCGGTTGTCCGACCTGCTCGCCGGTCTGCCGGCGGCGCGCTCGCGCGCACTGGCCGCGAGCGCGCGGCTGCGCGAGGAAGCGCGGCAAGGCACTGTCGCGCAGCGCATGCGCGACCGCCTTCGCGCGGTACGCGACACGCCGCCGCGCCGGCCGCCGCCGCCGCGGCGCAGCGGCCACGGTCTCGTCGTGCTCGGCATGCACCGCTCGGGCACCTCCTGCGTGGCCGGACTGCTGCAGCTGCTCGGCGCCTATGCGGGCCGGCCCGGCACGTTCCTGCACGCGCCGAGCGAGAACGCGCGCGGATTTCTCGAACGCGGCGACCTGCACCTGGCCTGCGTGGCCGCGCTGCGCGCACGCGGCGGCGACTGGTCGGTGCCGCTGGGCTGGGACGCCGACGCGATTCCCGCAGCGCGTGCGCAGCTGCGCGCGGACTGGGCGAGCATCCAGACCGAACTCGCAGCGCAGGCGCCCTGGTTCATCAAGGAACCGCGCCTGTGCCTGCTGTTCGACGAGCTTGCCGACACGGTGCAACGGCCAGTGTTCGTGCACGTCGTGCGCCCGCCGAGCGCGGTCGCGGCGTCGGTGCAACGCCGCGACGGGCTGACCGCGCCGCACGCGCTGGCGCTGTGGGAACACTACAACCATGCCGCCGCAGCCGTCGCCGCGCGCGGTCCCGGCCTCGTGCTGGATTACCATTGCCTGCTGCAGCAGCCGCGCGAACAGCTGCAACGTCTGCGGCAGCGGCTGCAGGACTGCGGCGTGCAGGGTCTGCGCCGCCCCGACGACGAGGAAGTCGCCGCCTGGGTCGGCGCCGAACTCGCCCGTCAGCGCCGGGCGCGCGAGCCGCTGCCGAATGCCGAACAGCAGGCTCTGTGGCTGACGCTGCAGGCGCGCGCGGCGGATCGCGACGCGGCGCTGCCGGCGCCGTCGGCATCCGGCGTCGCACTGCTGCAACAGATTGCCGTCGAACACCGTGCGCGCCTGCGCGCCGAACAGGAATTGCCATGACCGATGCCGCCGCCAACCCGGCCTTGCCGCGCCGCCTGGACTGGGACGGCGGCGTGCTGCGTCTGGATGCGACACCCGGCGCGGCGTTCGAGATCTGGCTGGACGAGCAACCGTATGCGCGCCTGCAGGCCGACGCGTCCGGCGCCGCCGAACTCGCGCTGCCGCTCGCGCCGAACGGACGCGAACGCATTCATCTGCAGCTGCGCGCCGGCACGGCGCAGTCGGCCACGGTCGCGCTGCAGTTCGGCCGCGCCGGCCTCGCGCGCGCCGGCACACTGCTGCCGCCGGCGCCGCTGGCCGTACAGGACCAGGTCGACGTGGCCGCGCGCGCGGCCGAACTGCAGCGCGAGGTCGCCATCGTCGTGCCGGTCTACAACGCGCCCGGCGCGGTTGCGGCCTGCCTCGACAGCGTGCTCGCGCAGACGCGCGGACCGGCACGCCTGATCGTCATCGACGACGCCAGCTCCGACGCAGCCATCAGTCCCTTGCTCGCACGCTACGCCGGCCGGCGCGGCGTGACCCTGCTGCGCAACGAGCGCAATCTCGGCTTCACCGCCACCGCCAATCGCGGCATCGAGGCCGCCGGCCGCGCCGACGTGGTGCTGCTGAACGCCGACACCGAAGTCGCCGCACACTGGTTGAGCGGCCTGCGCCGCGCGGCCTGGGCCGCCGCCGACACGGCCAGCGCAACGGCGGTGTCGGACAATGCCGGCGCGTTCTCGGTGCCCGAGCTAGAGCAGCACAACCCCTTTCCGAACAATTGGACTTTTGCACAAGCCGCGCTGGCCGTGCGCCAGATCGCCGGCAGCGCCTACCCGCGCCTGCCGACCGGCAACGGCTTCTGCCTGTATCTGCGGCGCGAAGCGCTCGACGCCGTCGGCCTGCTCGACGCCCAGGCGTTCGCCCAGGGCTACGGCGAGGAAAACGACTGGTGCCAGCGCGCCGAGGCAGCCGGCTGGCGTCATGTGATCGCCGGCGACGTGCTCGTGCGCCATGCGCGCAGCCAGAGCTTCGGCGACGAGCGCCGGCTCAGACTCGGCGAAGCCGGCATGGCCGTGTTGCGCGCGCGCTGGCCGCGCTACGAGGCCGAAGTCGGCGCCAGCCTGCTCTCGCCGCGCCGGCGCGTGCTGGACTGGCGCGTGCGCAAGGCCTATGCAGCGATGCCGCCGCAGCCGCGGCGGCTGTACTGGGAGCAGGCGCCCGACGACGAAGCGGCGTGGCGTTTGCGACGCGGCAACGAAGGCCTGCTGTTGCAGATGCCGGGTGCTGCGCCGCAGCTGCATGAGCGCCTGGCCGATGCCGCGGTCGCCACCGCCGCGGCGGAAGCCGGATGGAACGCGAGCTTCGCGCGGCTGCTGCAGACCCACGCGATCGACGAGATCGTCGGCGCGCTGCCGCCGGCCTTCGCCGCCGTCGCCGCACTGCTCGGCGTGGACAACGCGATCACGCCGCCGACCACGCCGTTCGGAGACACCGCATGAGCCTGCGCGTGCTCGTCACGGGCGCCGCCGGACAGGACGGGGCCTATCTCTGCCGCGACCTGCTCGCGGCCGGCTGCACGGTGCATGCGGGTCTGCGCCCGGACTGGTCGGACGATTCGCTCTGGCGCCTGCGCGAACTGGGCCTGCTCGGTCGGCCGCAGCTGCGGCTGCTGGCGCTGGACGTGCGCGATGCGGCCGCCTGCAGCGCCGCCGTGGAGCAGGTGCGGCCGCAGCAGTTGTTCCATCTCGCCGCGATCAGCAGTGTCGCGCAGGCGCTGGCCGATCCGCTGGGCGCGGTCGCGAGCAACGGCGACGGCACCCTGTATCTGCTCGAAGCCCTGCGCCGCCATGCGTCGGACGGGCGCTTCGTGCTGGCCTCCAGCGGCGAAATATTCGTGCCGCGCCACGGCGTCGTCGACGAGGGCTGCGCGCTGCGGGCGCGTCATCCGTATGCGCTGTCCAAGCTGCTCGCGCACACCGCTGTGCGCTGCTATCGCGACAGCTACGGCCTGCACGCCAGCGCCGCGATCCTGTTCAACCACGAATCGCCGCTGCGCGGCGCCGCGTTCGTCACGCGCAAGATCGCCGCGGCCGCGGCGCGCCGCGCGGCCGGCGACAAGACCGTGCTGCAGCTCGGCAATCTCGATGCGCAGCGCGATTTCGGCTACGCGCCGGATTACGTCGCCGGACTGCGCGCGCTGGCTGCGCTGGAACAACCCGACGACCTCGTGTTCGCCAGCGGCCAGAGCGCCACGGTGCGTGCCTTCGCGACGGCCGCCTATGCGGCGGCCGGCATCGCGCTGGACTGGCACGGCCGCGGCCGCGACGAATACGCACTGGACCGCCGCGACGGCCAGCACTGCATCGCCGTCGATGCGGCCCTGTTCCGTCCGGCCGACGCGCCGGTATTGCGCGGCGATCCGACGCGGGCGCGACGCAAGCTCGGCTTCGTCAACAGCGTCGACCTCGCCGGTCTGGCGCGCCTGCAGGTCGACGCCGAGCGCTACCGCCTCGGGAGCTCGTCCGCATGAGCGATGCGCCGCTGCGCCTGATTCTCAACGTCGACGCGATCAGCGCACCGCTGACCGGCATCGGCGTCTATACCCGCGAACTCGCGCTGGGCCTGGAGCGCACGCCGGCGCTGGCCGAGCTCAAGCTGTTCTCGGCCTATCGCTGGGTCGCCAACAGCGAACAGGCATTCCAGGTCAATCGCACGATACAGACGGTGCGTCGCGTATTGCCGTTCAAGCGCACGGCACTGGAAGGCTATACGGCGCTGCGTGCGGCGCTGTTCCGGCGCAGCGCGCGCGCCTTGCGCGATCACGTGCTGCATGCGCCGAACTTCGTGCTGATGCCGTTCGACGGACCCTGCGTGGCGACCGTGCACGACATTTCCTACCTGCGCTATCCGCAGTTCCATCCGGTGGAGCGCGTGCGCTTTCTCGAACGCCATCTGCCGCCGACCCTTGCGCGGGCCGATGCGCTGATCACCGATTCGGCCTATGTGCGCGACGAACTCGTCAACGTGCTCGGCGTCGATGCGACCAAGCTGCACGTGGTGCCGCTGGGCGTCGATGCGGCATTCCGACCGCAGACCGCGCAGCAGACCGGCGCCGCGCTGGCGCGTCACGGGCTGCGCCATGGCGGCTATCTGCTCGTCGTCGCGACGCTGGAGCCGCGCAAGAATCTGGAGCGGCTCGTGCAGGCCTATGCGGGCATGCCCGAGGCGCGCCGGGCGCAGCTGCCGCTGGTGGTCGTCGGCGCGCGCGGCTGGCTCGACACCGAGCTGGCGCGCGTGTTCGAACCGCTGGAACGCCGCGGCGAGGTGCGCCGGCTCGGCTTCGTCGCCGACGCAGAGCTGCCGGCCATCTACGCAGGTGCGGCCGGCTTTGCGTTTCCGTCGCTGTACGAAGGCTTCGGCCTGCCGCTGCTCGAAGCCATGGCCAGCGGCGTGCCGGTGCTGACCGCGAATGCGGGGTCCATGCCCGAGGTCGTCGGCGACGCGGCGCTGTGCGTGGATCCGCTGGACGTCGATGCGATACGCGAGGGTCTGCTGCGCCTCGTCGACGATGCGCCCTGGCGCGAACACGCGCAGGCGGCCGGCCTGCGCCAGGCCGCCGGCTACACCTGGCAGCGCACGGTGGACGCAACGGTGCGGGTGTATGCCACCGCGCGCGAACGCGCCGGCGCGGCGACTCCGGCGCTCGCGCACCAGTCGCCACCGCGCAGCGCGCGGACACGCGCTGCCGTGGTGCTGGTCAACTACAACACGGCCGACCGCAGCCTGCGCTGCGTCGCCTCGCTGCAGCCGCTGGCCGAGCGCATACGTCTGATCGTCGTCGACAGCGGCTCGGCCGCCGCCGACCTGGCCGCGCTGCGCAGCGGACTCGCCGCGACCTGGCCCGCGGCCGAACTCGTCGCGAGCCCGCTGAACATCGGCTTCGCCGCCGGCTGCAATCGCGCGATCACGCGCGCGCTGGCCGATGCGGACGTCTCGCATGTGCTGCTGCTCAACAACGATGCGGTGGCCGCGGCCGGACTGCAGCCCTGGCTGCTGGACCATCTCGACGGCCGCGCCGACAGCGATCTCTCCGGCGGCCGCGTGCTCAAGCTGGCGGTCGACAGCGACGAGGTGGACTCGCTGGGCATCGCGTTCTATCGCAGCCTGCTCGCATCCAACCGGCTCGACACGCAGGACCCGTACTTCGGCCCCACCGGCGGCTGCGCGCTGTACGCGCGTCGCGTGCTGGAAGCCCTGCAGGCCGCCCACGGCTATGTGTTCGACGAGGAATTCTTCTGCTACGCCGAGGACACCGACGTCGCCGCGCGCGCGCTGCTGCTGGGCTTCACGCCGGGCTATACCGACGCCGTGCTCGCGCGCCACGAAGGGCAGGCGTCCAGCGGCGGCGGCTTCAACGACTTCGTGCTCTATCACGGCATCCGCAATTCACTGTGGATGCTGCTCAAGTGCGTGCCGGGCCGGCTGATCCTGCGCCACCTGCCGTCGCTGCTGGCGATACACGCCGGCATCGTCCTGCGCCACGGCCTGCGCGGCAAAGGCCGCGTCGTGTTTCGCCTGTATCGCGATGCCATGCGCGGCAGCCTGCGCATGCTGCGCAAGCGCCGGCGCATCCAGACCGGGCGGCGCATCGAACCGGCGGCGTTCGCAGGCCACCTGAGCCGGCGCTTCTACGATCGCGGCTATGTGCGCAATGCGCTGCGCGACCTCTGGGCCGCGCTGCGCGGACAGCCGCGCGTCTGAATCGCGGCGCGGCGGATTACTGCGCCGCGACCTTGGCGCCGTGGGCCATGCCGCTCTTCTCGGCTTCGCCGGCGGCATGGTCGAAACCGGTGCGCAGCAGCACGTCGCCGGTATTCGTCAGGTCCTGGGTGACGCGCCCGCGGCGCAGCGAGATCCCCGCAGTCGAAAGCGCCGGCTGGTCCGGCCTGATCGCCGGCTTGCGCAGATCCGCGCGGGCGATCGCGTCGAACGGGTTGTTCGGATCGGCCACGTAGCCGCGCACCTCGGCCACGCGGGCGCGCACGTCGGCCGGCGGCTCGGGCAGGGTGAAGCGCTGGCCGAGCACGGCGAAACGCGTCGTGTACAGCACCTTGCCGCGGTCGTCGAGCCAGGTCACTTCAGCCGAGCCGCGGAAATCGCGCCGGTCGATCTGCGCTTCCACGAGGTCGGGACCGAACGGCCGCGGCTTGCGCACGAGGCGGAATTCGCCAGCCGGCCGCTCCAGCACCACGGCGGGATCGCCGAGCAGGTTGTAGGTTTCCACCAGGGTCGAATCCTGCGTGCTCTTCTTGCCGGCGACGATGGACTCGCCGATCGAACGACCCGGCTTGACCAGCTCGGAGACGATGGCCTTGCTGAAGGCCGCCGACGGCGAGTTGCGCCAGGACGCCGCGAACACCGCGATGGCGCCGCGGTCCGGTTCGCGCAGGAAACGCTCGCCGATCGAGTCTTCGGTCGGATTGTCGAACGGTGCCGAATAGCAGGTCATCGACAGCACCATCGGCAGACGGCCGCCGTTGTGCAGGCCGGACACGTCGTCGAGGGTGAACAGGTCGTGGTTCTTGCGCAGGTCCGGCGGACCGGTGCGCCAGATGTAGCGGCCGCCGTGGCCGATGAAGTGCACGAGCAGGCGGCCGTCGTTGAGGCCGTCCTTGATTGAGGACTGGTGCGCGACATTGTCCTTCTCGTCGGCGCTGGCGTAGACCTTGTCGCTGAGGAAACCGTCCTTGTCCAGCGAATCGGCGATCTGGTCGGAGGTGGACTTGAAGTAGTCGCTCTCGTCGGTGATGAACATGACGTCGCGGCGCCAGGTGCCGAGCTGCGGCGTGCTCAGGTAATTGATCGTCTTGTCGACGATGGCCTTGACCTCGGCCGGCTCGACGACCGGGAAGCGGCCGATCGCGATGACCGGCTGCATCGGATCGCTGCCGACGCTGACGAAATGGTTGTCGCTGGCCGACTGGCCGTCGTACGACATGAACTGCCAGGTCGGGATCAGCGCGCGGTGCTTCAGATCGGCCGGCGTGTCGGCGTACGGCGTGCTCGGGATGTCGCCGAACTGGCCCGGCATCAGCAGTTCCGAGTCGGCCCATTTGGCGAGGTTGCGCCGGTCGATGCGCTGGTGGCGGATGTCGAAGCTGGCGTCGCCGACGAGCAGGGCGAAGCGAGGCCGCGGTTCCGGCCAGCTCGTATACGCCTGCTGCATCAGATTGCGGATCGCCTGCGGATGAGTGATGCCGTCGTTGAACTGGTCGTAGACCTCGTCCACGTCGAGCACCGCGACCTTGAGGCCGCGCCGGCGATGGAACTCGGCCAGCGGCTTCACCGCGTCGATCAGGCGTGAATGGCTGATGATGAGGTAGTCGACCGGCGCAGCGGGCTTGTGCCAGTCCGTGGAGCTCATGGCGCGGACCTTCAGCGGCGCCAGGAACCCGCCGTCGACGACCGGATACAGCGTGGCGCCGGCGTCGACGCGGCCGAGATTGCCGTCGGCCGCGTTCCAGCGCCGCGCATCGTCGCCGTAGACGGCAAGCTGGCTGCCGGCATGGCGCAGCGCGACCTTGCCGGCACCGTTCACGCGCACCGGTTCGACCGAACGCACGAGATCGCCGCTGACCGGATAGTCCACGTCGATCGAGTTGAACATGACCACGTCGACGACGAAATTCGGATCGCCGGGCTTGGTCGGTCGCTTGGGTACGCTCAAGGTCAGCCGGTTGCCCTTCTCCTGCAGTTGCGCGGCCGGCACGGTCACGCTCTGCTCGACTTCGGCGCGGCCGTCCCACTGGAACGCGGCGACGGTCCTGCCGCCGAACTGCAGGTTCACGACATGGTCGACGATGTGGTCGCCGTTGCCGCCGATCTGGCGCGGCGTGATCGACATGCCGCGGAACTTCAGGCGCAAGGTGACGGTGCCGCCGTGCGCAGCGAGATCGGGCAGATCCAGATCGAAGGTGAACGGCTCGGGATCGACGTGGGTGAGCTTGGCCCAGTGCCAGAAATCCGCCTCTTCCCAGGCATTCACCTCGTTCTGATTCAGACGAATCATGAGGTTTTCCTGCTCCAGGTGCAGGCGGCGGCTCAGCGGGGCCGGCGCGGCGGCCGGCGCGACGGCCACGTCTGCGATACGCGCGTGCGGACCGGCCGAAGCCGACAGCACATAGACGTTGACCGTGCTGTAGGCGTCATACCAGGACAGCGGTCCATGCAGCGGCTGGCCTACCCACTCGATGCGGTCGCCCGGACGCAGGGTCGGCCCTTCGCCGCTGAGGCGGATCGGTACTTCGTTGCCGCGCTGGGTCAGCTTCAGCGATTCGCGCGGGCAGTCCGCCAGACCCGGTGCCGCTGCGACGATATGCGCCTGGTCCAGCGCATAGACGCCGGCATGTTCGATTTCGATATGCACGCTGCCGGTGCAGGCCAGGACGGCGGAGGAAGGCAGCGCGAGAAGACCCAGCAGAACGGCACGACGGATAGGCAACAGCATGAGCGAACGGAACCTGCGGAACGTCGGGACGACCGAATCCGACAGGCTACCGATTGGTCAAGATCTATGCAAACCCGCTCGCACTTCGCTGCGATGGAACGTAGCGAACGCGCGGCCGAACGTGCCGCGCGGCGGAAGATCAGGGATTTTCGAAGCCGTTCTTGAACAGCGGATCGGTCTGGTCGATGTACAGGGTCGCCGCATTGACCGTGCCGGTGCCGCTGTTGGGCTGGCCCGGAGTCGGGTCGCCGGCGTCCCAGAACGTCAGGGTCCAGGTGCCGTTGGCGAGCTCGGGCGGCAAGTTGCGGAACTCGGTCGACAGCAGGGTCGGCGCACCGCCGGGATTCTGGCCGCCCGGTTCGCTGGCGCGGTAGTTGCCGGTCGGCACGGTCGGGAACGCGCTGCCCCACCAGTCGCGGTCGCCGTCGTCCTTGAAGGTGTAAAGGCCGCTGAGCGTGCCGTTGTGACCGCAGCCGTTCGGCACGTTGGAGCCGGTGTGGCTGAAGATGATCTTGGACGGGCTGCCGCCGGGTGCCGCGAGCTTGACCACGAGGTCGCCGCGCCAGGTGTGGACGATGTCCATGCTCACGCTGATGCCGACGACCGGATAGACCAGGCCGTTGACGTCGAAGTTGACGACGCGCGGCTGGCCCAGGTTGTTGACGCCGCAGCTCGGCGAGCCGGCCGGCGCGTCCGGGATGGGGCCCGTGTTCGTGCCTGCGAACGACTCGACCGCGAAAACGGGCGAGGAGGCCAGGAGACCAAGGCCGATCGAGGCCAGAACTGCGGTGCTGCGCATGCCTTCCACTCCGGAAACGACAGAGAAAACCGCGGCAGTGTAGCCGAAACCTTTGCCGTCCACGGCAACCGCCGGCGCGTCGTTCAGATTGCAGCCGTGCCGGCAACCGGGCGGAACAGGCGCTGCAGCAGCGCGGCGACGGCCGGCATCGCGTCTTGGACCAGCGTGGCGTCGGAATACCAGGCCTCGACCAGGCAGGCGAAGAACTCGTCCGGGCTTTCGGCGGCGTAGGGGTCTATTGCGGTTTCCTCGCCCGCATCCACGGCCGCGCAATGGGCGTCGTAGGCCTGCTGGAACGTGCGTATCCATTCGCTGCGCGACAGCCGCGACGGCAAGGGCGGCACGCCGTCGCTGCCGCCGTCGAGCATGTCCAGCTTGTGCGCGATCTCGTGGATGACGACGTTGAAGCCCGCATGCGGGTCGGCCAGGTCCTGGGCGACGTCGGCCCAGGACAGCACCAGCGGGCCGCGCTCCCAGGCTTCGCCGATCAGGCTGTCGTCGCCTTCGGTGACCACGCCGGTGTCCTCGTCGTGGTGCTCGCGGCGTACGCGGAACTCGCCCGGATAGACCAGTATCTGGCGCCAGCCGCGCAGATGGTCGTAGCCCAGCGCGAGGACCGGCAGGCAGGCCTGAGCCGCAATCAGCAGGTGCCGGTGCGCATCGAGCTCGGCGCCGGCCAGGGCGAAGAATTGTTTGTCGGCGAGAAAGCGCGCGCAGAACTCGCGCAGCCGCGCCGCGGACTCGGGGTCGAGGGCGGCGACCAGGGCCGACTCGGCCACGACCGCCTGCCAGGCCGTATCGGTAATGGGTTCGGGGCGAGGGCGCCAACGCTCGCGAAGACGGCGCAGCAGATCAATCACGGGCGCATGATGCCCTGCGCGACGCGCAGGGCGGAAGCCGTACGGATCCGGCGGGTTATTTGATCGAGCCCGGCAGCACCGACTGCCAGCGCAATCCGCCGCCGCGCGGCTTCTGCGGAATCACGGCCTCGGCCGACGGCAAGGTGATCGCGGCGCCGCCGCTGTTGCCGCCGCTGCTTTCCGGAACGGCCGCTTCGGTCGAGGACACCGTGTCGGCAACGGCGCCGCGCGAGTCCATGGGCACGCTGACCGGTGCGCTCTGGCCGTCGTGATAGATCACGCGGGCGCTGGCGGCGGCCGGCTGGATGTCGCAGTCCTGGCGCGACTGCGCCAGCGCCACGCCGCCCGGCGCCGCGGCGCCGAGCATGAAATCGTCCGCATGACTGACGCCGGCCAACAGCGCCAGGCTCAGCAGCAGAAGCAGTGATCGTGAAGTGATGAGCATCGGTGGCTCCGGAGGGCGGAACGCTGGCACGGGCTCTTGGGAGGTCGGCATGCTCGCACGATTGCTCCGGTCTAGCCAGCGGGGGCACCGGACTACAGCAGGGTTCGTGCCAACCATCGCGCGCCTCCCCAGGCCTTGCGCAACAAGGGCTTGAAGTCATGGTCAGTGTCCGGACTGTCCGCTGCGACCGCAGCGGACAGGCGACGGACAGTGCCTCTGATGCGCCGAGGCGAGAATGGGTTGCGTAGTCATGCACTTGCGCTGCAGTGCAGCATGACTGCCTGGGCGCGGCTGGTACAGCGAGGCGGCAGCCGTCCGCGCATACTTGCCAGCGGCCGCGACGGGACGATCCGGCGGATCAGCGGCAGCACCCGATGATCCGACGCCCGGCGGCGAGTGCATCGTCGCGACCGGAACGCCGGACGTCGTGATGCGGTCGACGCGATAGCCACTTGCCACCTTGCCGAAGCTCTGACCCGTGAACCTGTTCGCCTGCCCTGCCTGCGGAGAACCGGCCATTTCGAGCCGCGACAAATTCCGCCTCGGCCCGATGCGCGCGGTGCGCTGCCGCTATTGCCGCGCGCGCGTCAGCGTCGCGGCGCTACCGAGCCTCATCCTGCTGGCCCTGGCCACGCTGGCCTTTCCGTTCGGCTTCATCGCGGGCTTCTGGCTGTGCCAGTCGTCAGGCTCGCTGCCGCTGTCCATCTTCGGGGGCCTGGTGGGTTTCATCGCGCTGCCGCTCTTGTTCCGCCTGGCTCATCTGCGCCTGGTGCCGCTGGTCGTGCGCGAAGGCTGACGGCCGCGGAGCAGGCCCGCCGCCACGGCATGAACGCAGCACGATCCACGCACCGGTCGCCCCAGGTGCCGCGATGCGCAACGTCGCGCGGCCTAAGTTCACTGATGACCTTGCGTGTTCGTCCAGTCACAGCCATGACGGCGAGGCCGACTCGCCGAATCGGTTCGTCCCCCGGATCGGGTTCGTCGCCGCGTGCGGGGCTCGACATTGCGCTTCGCCCGGCGGGCAACGCCCGGCCCTCGCTGCAGTGCAGCGCGCCTGTGCCGGCCTGAGCTGGCTAGACTCGGGCATGAACAGCGTTTCGGCAGAACTCGGACTGATCCCGCGCCGCTGGCGCCCCGGCGGCATTGCGCTCAAGCGCGGCCTGCTCGCCGGCATACGCCGCGTGCTCGCGCGACGCGACGCGATCAATCGCATCAACGTGTTTCCGGTCGCCGACGGCGATACCGGATCGAATCTCGCGTTCACCTTGAGCGCCGTCGAACAGGCGCTGCGGCCGCTGCGCCTGGGCAGCGCCGGCAGCCTGCTGCGCCGCGCCGGCGACGAAGCCATCGACGGCGCGCGCGGCAATTCCGGCGCCATCCTCGCCCAGTTCCTGCAAGGCGTCGGCGAATACCTGACCGACCAGCCGCGGCTGGGTCTGACCGAACTGGCCGCCGCCGCCGGCCACGGCGCCAGCCAGGCGCGCGGCGCCGTGGCCGAGCCGCGCGAAGGCACCATGCTGTCGGTCATCGCCGCCTTCGCCGCATCGCTGCAGCGCGATGCAGCGCAGGGTGCCGACGATCTGCGCGACTGCTGGACGCGTGCGGTGGCCGCCGCACGCGAAGCGCTGCAGCGCACGCCCGAACAACTGGCAGTGCTGCGCAAGGCCGGCGTCGTCGATGCGGGCGCGCTCGGTTTCGTCGAGCTGCTCGAAGGCATGGACGATTATCTGCGGCGCGGCCGCGCCGGCCTCGCCGCGCTCGACGACTACCGCGGCGGCGAAGCCGGTGTGATGGCCGAGAGCGAAGCGAACGATGCGCCGCATCGCTGGTGCACCGAATGCGTGCTCGGCGCCGAGGCGATCGAGCGCGACGCCGTGCGCGCGGCATTGCAGGCGCTGGATCACAGCAGTCTCGTGCTGGCCGGCACGCGTACGCGGCTGCGCGTACATGTGCATCTGGACGAACCGCAGCGGCTCTACGACATCCTCGGCGCGTTCGGCAACGTCACCGGCCGCAAGGCCGACGACATGCATGCGCAGCAGCGTGCGACGCAGGCGCGCACGCGCGTCGCCGTCGTCACCGACTCGGCCGCCGACCTGCCCGACGAAGCGCTGGAGCGCCTGCCGCTGCACCTGGTGCCGGTGCGCCTGAATTTCGGCGCGCAGGACTACCTGGACAAGGTGTCGCTGTCGCCGGCGGAGTTCTTCCAGGAACTGCGCCGCAACCCGCTGCCGCCGCGCACCTCACAGCCGCCGCCGGGCGATTTCCGCCGCCTGTTCGAATTCCTGCTGAGCCATCACGACGAAGTCGTCTACGTCGGCCTGTCGCGTGCGGTCAGCGGCACCTTGCAGGCCGGCGAAAGCGCGGCCGCGCGCTGCGCCGGCGGGCGTATCCACATCGTCGATTCGCGCACGGCCTCCTGCGGCCAGGGCTTGCTCGCCGTGCAGGCCGCCGAACTCGCGCAGCAGGGGCTGGACGGCCGCACCGTCGCCACGCGCATCGCCGCGCTCGCGTCGCAGACCGCGCTGTTCGCCTACGTGCGCGATCTGAGCCACGTCGTGCGCGGCGGCCGCCTGCCGGCCTGGACCCTGCCGCTGACGCGGCGTCTCGGCCTTGCACCGATCGCCGCGGTCGGCCGCGACGGACGCCTGCATCTGCGCTCGATCCTGCGCCTGCGGCCGGCGCTGCCGCAGCGCTTCGCCCGCTGGGTCGCGCGGCGACTGACGCCAGCGCAGCGCCGCGGCCGCCTGCTGATAGGCCATTGCGACAATCCCGCCGAAGCCGCCGCACTCGCCGCGGCGCTGCAGTCCGAGCTCGGCGTGGCCATGCCGGAGATCGTCGCGATGGGCGCGGCGATTTCGGCGCACGCGGGGCCTGGGGCGGTGCTCGTCAGCGCGATGCCGGCGGACGAAGCGGATACCTGAGCGCGGGTACGATGCGCAAACCTCGGCAATGGCACGTCGGCGCGCCGTGGCTTGCTGCGGTGCACCGCAAGTGATCGTCTTCGACGGCTAGGCGAACTACGTAAGAGTTCGTAGGATTGCCGCATGAACACGAACCCGCGCCACCTCACTCGCTGTCTCGGTCTCTTCGTTGTCGCCGCCGCCGCGCTGGCCGGCAATGTCTTCGCCGCCGATGCGCCGCCCGCGGCCCGCGTCGCCGAGGTCGAAGACCACTACTTCGGCGACACTGTCGCCGATCCGTATCGCTGGATGGAACAGCCCAGCGCCGAACTCGACACCTGGTACCGCGCGCAGAATGCGTATACACGCAGCTGGTACGAGCGCGACGCCGCGCAGCGCAAACGCTGGTTCGACCGCATACGCGCGCTGCAGACCGCCACGGCCAATCTGCGTTTCGTCACGCGCGTCGGCGACCAGTATTTCTTCCTCGAAACACCGACCGACGGCGGCGACGTGCGGCTGATGCAGCGCGCCGTCGCCGGCGGCGCCAGTCGCCTGCTGCTGCAGCCGTCGATGCTGGGCAAGAGCGCGAAGCGCCGCTCCCTCGATTTCATCTCGCCGTCGCCTGACGGGCGCCACGTCGCCGTCGCAGTCGGCGAAGGTGGCAGCGAGAACTGGTCGCTGCGCTTCGTCGAGGTGCGCAGCGGCAAACTGCTGGCCGACGTGCTGCCGCGCCTGTCGGCGCCGGTACCGCGCTGGAGCGCCGACGGCAAGAGCGTGTACTACGCGCAGTTGCAGAAGCTGCCGCCCGGCGCGCCGGAAACCAAGAAGCACGAGAACAACCGCGTGTTCTTCCACACGCTCGGCGCGGCCGCCGGCAAGGACAAAGCCGTATTCGGTCCCGGCGTCGACCCGGCACTGGACATTGACGGCACGATCAGCTTCACCGACGCCGGCGAAAGCGCCGACGGCCGCTGGCTGCTCGGCACGGTCAATCGCGGCGTCGATTCGCACGTCGCGCTGTGGCTGCGCGACCTGCACAGCAGGAAATCGACCTGGCGGCGCATCGTCGATCATTCCGACGCGGTCACCGGCGGCACGGTCCACGGGGACCAGGTCTATGTGATCAGCGAGAAGGACAGTCCGAACGGCCGCGTGCTGCGCTTCGGCGCCGAGCGCGGCAGCCTTGCCGACGCCAGGGAATGGTATGCACCGGCCGATGTCATCCTCGGCAGCGGCAACGGCTGGTTCGCCGACGCGGCCGACGCGTTGTATGTTGTCGGCACGCGCAACGGCAGCGCCGACGTGGCGGCAGTGCCCTACGAGGAAGCCGGCAAGGCGCGCGCGGTGCCGCTGGGCGTGCTCGGCGAAATGATCGAGTTCAGCGCCGATCCCGGACTGCCCGGCATTACCTATGCACTGCAGGCGCCGACCTTGTCGCCGCGCGTGTTCCGCTACGAGCCGGGTCAGGCTCCCGTCGACACGGGGCTGCGCGCGGCCGATCCGGCCGATTTTTCGGCCATTGCGACGACGCGCGTGGAAATTCCGAGCGGCGAGGTGCAGGTGCCGCTGACCATCACCGCACGCAAGGATCTGCCGCGCAACGGCAAGAATCCGGTGCTGCTGGTGACCTACGGCTCCTACGGCGCACTGTCGCCGATGTGGTTCTCGGCGCCGGACCTGGCCTGGTACGAAAGCGGCGGCGTGCTCGCGTTCGCCCACGTACGCGGCGGCGGCGAGAAAGGCGCGGCCTGGCACGAAGCGGGCCGGCGCACGCGCAAGCAGCATGCGGTCGACGACCTCGTCGCCGCGGCACGCTGGCTGATCGCCGAAGGCTACACCTCGCCCGAGCACCTGGCGATTGCCGGCAAGAGCGCGGGCGGCATCGTCATGAGCGGAGCGCTGGCGCAGCAGCCGCAGCTGTTCCGCGCCGTGATGTTCCGCGTCGGCGTCACCGACCTGCTGCGCATCGAACAGACCGCCGGCGGCCCGGCCAATGTCATGGAATACGGCAGCGTGAAGAACGCCGAGGAATACCGTGCGCTGCGCGCGATCAGCGGCTACGCGAACCTGCGCCGCGGCACTGCCTATCCGGCCGTGCTGCTCGAAGCCGGCTACAACGATCCGCGCGTGCCGACCTGGCAGCTCGGCAAGATGGCCGCGCGGCTCCAGGCCACGACGGCCTCGCAACGACCGGTACTGCTGCGCGTGGACTTCGACGCCGGCCACGGTCTGGGCTCCAGCCCGCTGCAGATCGCCGAGCTCAAGGCCGACGAATATGCCTTCCTTGCACGCGAACTCGGCATGGACGCAAGAGCTGCTGACTGAACCGGCGTTTTCGCTCACCTGTCTCGTGAACAGCGCGCCGATGAGCCGGCGGGCTTTTCGCAGGTTTCGCGCGCCCACAAAAAAACCCCGCCGGCGAACCGGCGGGGTTTCGGGTCAACGCTGACTCAATGCCTCAGAACGTGATCGACCAGCTGTCGATCCGGCCCGTGTCGCCGGC
>MEFP01000015.1 GCA_001725155.1 Lysobacteraceae bacterium SCN 69-320
ATCCCGGCACCTGCGTGTCCGCCACCTGGAAATAGCAACTCGCCGTCCCCGCCGACGGCTGCTCGAAACCCAGGTTCACGAACGTGCGTTGCACCTGGGACCAGGCCGGCAGGGCCAGCACCGCTCCGAACACCACCGCCAGCACTTGGCACAGCCGCGCCACCAGGCCGGCTCGCGCCGGCGCTACCGATGTCATCATTTCCATCCCCTGAAGATCGACGAGCAGCACTGCCCGCACACGGCGCAGTCTCTCAGTCCGTTGTGTCACGGCCCGAGACGACCTGTGTTAATCGCCGGTAAAACCTCCATTTTTCCGTAACACCTGCGCATACCCCTGGTCCGGCGCAACAGAACCGGCATCACCAACAGGGAGCGATGTCGCGGACAAAAAAGAGGCGGCCTTGCGGCCGCCTCCCGGGTTTCCAGCAGTGCGTTGCGGGGCTACTGCGAGATGTCGACGTCCTTGGTCTCGCGCAGGAACAGGCTGCCGATCACGAAGGTCATCAGCGCGACGACGATCGGATACCACAGTCCCTGATAGATGTTGCCGGTCGCCGCGACCAGGGCGAAGGCCGTGGTCGGCAGGAAGCCGCCGAACCAGCCGTTGCCGATGTGGTAGGGCAGGCTCATCGAGGTGTAGCGTATGCGCGTCGGGAACAGTTCGACCAGCCAGGCCGCGATCGGGCCGTAGACCATCGTCACGTAGATCACGAGTATGGTCAGCAGCACGAACACCATGAAATGGTTGATCTGCGCAGGATCGGCCTTTTCCGGATAGCCCGCACCGGTGACTGCGGCGCCCATGGCCTTCGTGAACGCGGCACCCTGCTCCTTGAACTGATCGGCGGTGAGGCCGGCGCCGTCGAAGCTCGGTATGACCTGGCTACCGATCTTGATGCTGGCGACGCTGCCGGTGGGACCGGCTTCGTTGACGTAGGGAATGTTCTTGCCGGCGAGATAGCCCTTCGCGATATCGCAGGAGCTGCGGAAGGTCACGTGCGATTTGAGTTCGCCGGGCACGAACTGGAACGCGCACTGAGCCGGATCGGCGACGACAGTGATCGGCGCGGTCGCGCTCGCGGCGGCCAGCGCCGGATTGCCGTAGTGGGTCAGCCCCTTGAAGATCGGGAAGTAGGTCAGCGCGGCGATGAGACAGCCTGCCATGATGATGGGCTTGCGGCCTATCTTGTCCGACATCCAGCCGAACACGACGAAGAACGGCGTCGCGAGCACGAGTGCGCCGGCCATCAGCAGGTTCGCGGTCGTCGCGTCGATCTTCAGGGTCTGGGTCAGGAAGAACAGCGCGTAGAACTGTCCGGCGTACCAGACCACGGCCTGACCGGCGGTCGCGCCGAGCAGCGCCAGCAGTGCGATCTTGCCGTTGCTCGAGAAGAAGCTCTCCTTGATCGGCGACTTCGAGCCCTTGCCTTCGGCCTTCATCTGCTGGAACAGCGGCGATTCGTTGAGCTGCAGGCGAATCCAGACCGAGATGCCGAGCAGCACGACCGACAGCAGGAACGGAATGCGCCAGCCCCAGGCGTCGAAAGCCTCGGTGCCGAGCCAGGTACGCGTACCGAGGATCACGAGCAGGGACAGGAACAGGCCCAGGGTCGCGGTCGTCTGGATGAAGCTCGTATACAGGCCACGTTTGCCCGGCGGCGCATGTTCCGCGACGTAGGTCGCCGCGCCGCCGTATTCGCCGCCGAGCGCAAGACCCTGCAGCAGACGCAGGGTGATCAGGATCACCGGCGCGGCGATGCCGATGCTCGCATAGCTCGGCAGGATGCCGACGAGGAACGTCGACAGGCCCATGATCACGATCGTGACGAGGAACGTGTACTTGCGGCCGATCAGGTCGCCGAGACGGCCGAACACCAGCGCGCCGAACGGACGCACGGCGAAGCCGGCGGCGAAGGCGAGCAAGGCGAAGATGAAGCCGCTGGTCGGACTCAGCGCGGTGAAAAACTGCTTGGCGATGATCGCCGCGAGCGAGCCGTACAGATAGAAGTCGTACCACTCGAACACGGTGCCAAGGCTGGACGCGAAGATCACGCGCTTGTGGCCTTGGGTCAGCGGCGCCGAGCCGCTGGCTTCGTAGGGAACGCTAGCCATTCGTGATCCTCCTCAGAACGAGTACTTGGCCATGAACTGCAGGCGATCAATGTCGCCCTTGGCGCCGCTTTCGATCTCGCGCCGGCCGACCATGTACTCGACGCCCACGTCGAGCTTGGGCAGCGGCGAGTAGATGAAATTCAGGCGGAAGCTCTGCGAGTTCTTGGTGACACCGGTTCCGGTGTAGGCCACGGGGTTGTCGTATTCGCTGCGGGCGTACATCAGGTTGCTGCGCAGCTGCTTGTTGAAGACGTGGCGCCAGGCGACGTAGCCGGCCCAGCCGTCGATGGTCTCCAGATCGTTGGCGCTGTCGAGCACCGAGTCGGAGGTCACGCCCAGACCGATGTAGCGGCTGATCGAGCCGCCGCTCAGCTGGTAGCGGATGTCGTTGCTCTCGCCGAGGTTCCATTTGCCGCTGACGCTGAGCGCGCCGGCGAACGTGTTGTCCTTGATTGCCGGCGTGGTTCCGGCGGCCTGACGGTCGACGGCCAGATCACGCAACAGCGCGGCGACGCCGAAGTGGCCCCAGCTGCCTTTCCAGGTATAGCGCGCGGCCACATCGGGCATCGCGCCGCGATCCGAACTCGCGGCCGCGCCGCCGCCACGCGGAATGATCGTGGTCTGCGGATCTTCCAGCGAGATCTGGAAATTGCCGGTGGTGTAGCGGATCTGCGGCTGGCGCACGAACACCACGCCGTCGGTCGGGCCGATGAAGTCGACCGCTTCCGGCAGTGCCGCCGTGTCCATGAAGGTGGACCAGGTCTGGCCGGCCAGCCACTGGTTCCAGTAGACGTAGGCGTGGCGCAGGGTCAGGCCGTAGGTGTTGGTCGAGTTCTCGTTGCCGAGCGCGCCGCCGAAGAAATCCCATTCGAAGAACGCGCCGAGCTTGTCGTTGTTGTCGGTGACCGTGTCGATGCCGATGCCCAGGCGCGAGAACTTGGCGCCGGAGTCGTAGTCGGTGCTCGATCCCTTGCCGCCGACCGGTGTCTGCGACGGCACATACAGGTCGCGTCCCGTCGCCGAGTCGGCGAGCTGGCCCGAGTCGGTGCGCGTGGCCATGAAATCGGCCTTGATAAAGCCGCCGATCTTCACGGTCGTGCCCGGTGTCGAGGCCGGCGTCAACGTCGTGGTCTGTATCGGCAGCTTCACGCCGGCGGCGGCCGGTCCCGCGGGTGCGGGAGCAGCGGCCGGTGCGGCGGCGGTGGCTTTCTTCTGTGCTTCGACGGCGGTCTTCAGTTCGGCCAGCTGCTGCTCGAGCTGGGCGATGCGTGCCTCAAGTGCGGCTTCGCTGCGACTGTCGGCGTGAACGGCGCCGCTCAACGAGAGCAGCAGTGCAGCCGCGAGTACGCTGCGGCGTAGTGAACAACGATGCGTGATAGCCATTGAACCCCTCCCAAGGTGTTTGGCCGACCGAGGTTGCGCCCGGCAGATTTGGCCGCCTATTCGCCATTGGTCGAAGCATCTGCTCGTTTCGACTAAAGTCGGATTGGTTGTGCGTAAGCCTCGGATACTGTTGATGCATTGCAGCAGGGGAGGGGCGCCGACGGCGCGAAACTTTGCTGCTTTCTAGCTATGTAGATAAGGATACAGTCATGTCTCAGAAGATCTACCCGGTCGATCAGGCGTATGCCGCGCAAACCCGCATCAACCGTGCGCAGTACGAGGCGCTGTACGCGGAATCGGTGCGCGATCCCGAAGGCTTCTGGGCGCGTGTGGGGCAGCGGCTCGACTGGACCAGGCCGTTCACCGAGGTCAAGGACGTGTCGTTTGCCGCCGACGATCTGCATATCCGCTGGTACGGCGACGGCGAACTCAACGTCGCCGCCAACTGCCTCGATCGGCACCTGGCCGAGCGCGGCGACAAGACGGCGATCATCTTCGAGGGCGACGATCCGTCGGATTCGCGGCGCATTTCCTATCGCGAGCTGCATGCGGATGTCTGCCGTGCCGCCAACCTGCTGCGCAATCTCGGCATCGCCAAGGGCGACCGCGTCGCGATCTATCTGCCGATGATTCCCGAGGCTGCCGTCGCGATGCTGGCCTGCGCGCGCATCGGCGCGGTGCATTCGGTCGTGTTCGGCGGCTTCTCGCCCGATTCGCTGGCCGGACGCATCGCCGATTCGCAGTGCAAGCTCGTGATCACGGCCGACGAAGGCCTGCGCGGCGGCAAGAAGGTCGCGCTCAAGGCCAACGTCGACGAAGCACTGACGCGGCCGGGCACGACTTCGGTGGAGACGGTGCTCGTCGTGCGCCGCACCGGCGCGCCGATCGCGATGCAGACGCCGCGCGACCGCTGGTGGGCCGCGCTGGTCGAGGGCCAGTCCGCCGAGTGCGCGCCCGAGTCCGTCGAGGCCGAGCACCCGCTGTTCATCCTCTACACCTCCGGCTCGACCGGAAAGCCCAAGGGCGTGCTGCATACCAGCGGCGGCTATCTGACCTATGTCAGCTATACCCACGAATGCGTGTTCGATCTGCGCGAGGACGACATCTACTGGTGCACCGCCGACGTGGGCTGGGTCACCGGCCATTCCTACGTCGTCTACGGGCCGCTGGCCAACGGCGCGACGACGGTCATGTTCGAAGGCGTGCCGAACTGGCCCGACGTCAGCCGCTTCTGGCAGGTCGTCGACAAGCACAAGGTCACGATCTTCTACACCGCGCCGACCGCGATCCGCGCGCTGATGCGCGAGGGCGAGGAGCCGGTCAAGCGCACCTCGCGCGCGTCGATACGTCTGCTCGGCACGGTCGGCGAGCCGATCAATCCCGAGGCCTGGGAGTGGTACAACCGCGTCGTCGGCGAAGGCCGCTGCCCGATCGTCGACACCTGGTGGCAGACCGAGACCGGCGGTGCGCTGATCACGCCGCTGCCCGGCGCGATCGACACCAAGCCCGGTTCGGCGACCAAGCCGTTCTTCGGCATCGTGCCGGCCATCGTCGACACCAACGGCGTGGTGCAGGAAGGCGCCTGCGAGGGCAACCTGATCCTGACCGACTCCTGGCCCGGCCAGATGCGCACGGTCTACGGCGACCACGCGCGTTTCGTCGACACTTATTTCCGCACCTATCCGGGCGCCTATTTCACCGGCGACGGCGCGCGTCGCGACGCCGACGGCTACTACTGGATCACCGGCCGCGTCGACGACGTCATCAACGTCTCCGGCCATCGCATCGGCACGGCCGAGGTCGAAAGCGCGCTGGTCGCCCATCCGAAGGTGGCCGAGGCGGCCGTGGTCGGCTGTCCGCACGACATCAAGGGCCAGGGCATCTACGCCTACGTGACGCTCAAGGCGGGCGAGGCCACGACCGAGGAGCTGCGCAAGGAACTCGTCGCCTGGGTGCGCAAGGAGATCGGCCCGATCGCCTCGCCGGACTATCTGCAGTGGGCGCCGGGCCTGCCCAAGACGCGATCGGGCAAGATCATGCGCCGCATCCTGCGCAAGATCGCCGAGAATGCGACCGACCAGCTCGGCGACACCTCGACCCTGGCCGACCCGGGCGTGGTGCAGAGCCTCGTCGACGAGCGCCTGATCCGGGCCTGAAGGCCGGACCGGCGCAATCCCGGCGGGCCGGCGATGCCGGCCTGCTCGGGCGTTGTCGTGCTTGTTGCCGAGGAGGACGGCGGATGCGATGCTCGGGCGCATGTCCGAGATCCTCATCGCCGACGACCATCCGCTGTACCGCGACGCGCTGCGCCGCGCCCTGAACCAGGCGGCGCCCGGCACCAGCCTGTTCGAGGCGTCCACCGTGCCGGAGCTGCTGAGCCTGGTGGAAGCGCATCCGGAAGCCGAGCTGCTGCTGCTGGATCTGCACATGCCCGGCGCGCGCGGCTTCTCGGCGCTGGCTCACCTGCGCGGCCAGCATCCGGGCCTGCCGGTCATCGTCGTATCGGCGCACGAGGAAGGCAGCGTCGCGCGGCGCGCTCTGGCCCATGGCGCGGCCGGCTACATCCCGAAGTCCAGCTCGGCCGACACCATCGTCGACGCGATACGCCAC
Organism: Lysobacteraceae bacterium SCN 69-320; assembly: GCA_001725155.1. Classification (GTDB taxonomy): domain Bacteria; phylum Pseudomonadota; class Gammaproteobacteria; order Xanthomonadales; family Rhodanobacteraceae; genus Tahibacter. Next base: position 6,106 of record MEFP01000015.1, read on the forward strand.
GTGCGCGAAGGCGAGATCTGGCTGCCGGTGGCCATGGGCGCGAGCACCACACCGCTGCAGGACGACGAGGCGCAGATCGCCGCGCGCGTCGCCGAGCTGACGCCGCAACAGTTCCGCGTGCTTGCGATGATTGCCGAGGGCCTGCTCAACAAGCAGATCGCCTACGAACTCGGCGTATCGGAAGCGACCGTCAAGGCGCACATGACCGCGATCATGCGCAAACTCGGCTGCAACAATCGCACCCAGGTCGCGCTCGCGGCCAGCCAGCTCGCGCTGGACCCGAACACGGCGCTGCCGTTGGTCGACGACGAGGCCTGAGGCCTCGCGGCGTACTCAGTCGCCATCCGGCCGTGCGGGACCGGCGTCCGGCTCCTGCTGTTTCAGCTCGATCATGATCAATGCCTCGTCGGCGCCGCCGACGGCAGGCTCGAACTCCATCGATTCGAGCAGGCCGTTCGCCCTGCGCGCGAGCGGCGCGTGCGGATGAAAGCGCTCGATGACGATCTCCTGCTCGCGGCCGTGGTCGTCGATCAGGAAGCGAAGGCGCGCGCAGCCGGACAGCTGGCTGCGGTGGAACATCGGGAAGTGTTGCGGCATCGGCGAGCGGCGCAGGCGGCGTGCGGCGGTCTCCTTCAGCAGAACCTGCCGCGCGTCGCCGAGATCTTCGCGGCATGAGGTAATGGGATCGGGCTCGCGCGCGGCGTCGGTTGCAGCGAGGTTCGAGGTCGGCATCAACAGCAACGCGGCGGCCATGAGCATGTGAAGCATCCGGCAGGCTGAGGCCGGATCAACGCGACGGCACGGCGGCCGGGGCTGCCCGGTCCTCCGGGGCCGGACACGTCTCAGGTGCCCGAGCGCGCCGTCGGCAAGCGCCCCATGGCCGACAGCAGCGCGCGCAGTGCCGCCGGTTTGACCGGCTTGTGCAGCAGTGCGTAGTGGCGCAGGCGCGCGCGCTGCTTGAGCTCGGGGCTGCGGTCGGCGGTCAGCAGCGCCGCAGGCGGCGGCGGCGTCAGGCGCGCCTGCAGTTCGGCCAGCGCTTCCATGCCGTCCTGGCCGGTGCCGAGATGGAAGTCGGCGATGATCAGATCGGGCCGGCGACGCTGCACGGCCTGGTGCGCTTCGTCCAATGTCGCGGCCAGGTCGCAGCTGATGCCCCAGCGCGACAGCAGCGCATTCATGCCTTCGAGGATCGCCGGCTCGTTGTCGAGGCAGAGCACGTGCAGCGGCGCGAGTTCGGCCGTCGAAGCTTCGCGCTCGGCCGGGCGCGGCACATGATGGCTGCGGCGCGCGACGATCGGCACGCGCACCGAAAAGCAGCTGCCCTTGCCCGGCTGGGAATACACGGCCAGGCGATGGCCGAGGATGCGCGCCATGCGTTCGCAGATCGACAGGCCCAGGCCCAGGCCCTGCTCGCCCCAGGGCGAGGCCTGATCGAAGCGCTGGAACTCGTCGAAGATGCGTTTCTGCTGCGCCGGCGCGATGCCGGGGCCGGTGTCCCAGACCTGGATCAGCGCCTCGCTGCCGCGCGGCCGCACGCCGACGACGACGCGGCCGCTGCGCGTATAGCGCAACGCGTTGGAGATGAAGTTCTGCAGGATGCGGCTGAGCAGGTGCGCGTCGGTGCGCACGACGATGCGGCTCGGGTGAATGCGCAGCTGCAGGCCGCGCCGCTCGGCGATCATCGCGAACTGCTGCTGCAACGGCTCGATGACGTCGGCATAGGCGACGCTGGCGATGTCGGGACGGTACTTGCCGGCGTCCAGGCGCGAGGCTTCCAGCAGCGCGTCGAGCAGGGTCTCGGCGGCGCGGAACGCGGTGTCGATGCGCTCGGCCAGCTGGGCCGCTTCGGCGTCGAGGTTGGGCTGGTGGCGCAGCGCCGAGGTGAACAGCTTCGCCGCGTTCAGCGGCTGCAGCAGATCGTGGCTGGCCGCCGCGAGGAAACGCGTCTTGGACTGGTTGGCCGCCTCCGCCTCGAACTTGGCGCGCTCCTGCGCGGCCAGCGCGGTCGACAGCTGGGCCGTGCGCTGCGATACGCGCTGCTCCAGGGTTTCGTTGGATTCGCGCAGCGCCTGCTCGGCGCGCTTGTAGTCGGTGACGTCGGTGAACGTCGTGACGAAGCCGCCGCCGGGCAGCGGCTGGCCGCGCATTTCCAGCACGCTGCCGTCGGCGCGCACGCGCTGGTAGACATGGGCCGTGCCGGCGCGCATGTGCTGCAGGCGCCTGGCCACGTGCGCTTCGACGTCGCCGGGACCGCACTCGCCGCGCTCGGCGTTGTAGCGGATCAGGTCGGCGATCGGCCGGCCGACATAGACCGAGTCGTCCGGGTAGCCGAACATTTCCATGTAGCGCCGGTTCCAGGCGACCAGGCGCATGTCGGCGTCGACCACGCTGATGCCCTGCGAGATGTTCTCCATCGTCGTGGACAGCAGCTCGCGGTTGTAGCGCAGTTCCTGCGACGCCTCGTCGAGCAGCGCGACGGCTTCGCTGAAATCCAGGCCGGTGCCGCGCAGAGCGCTGGTCAGCATGCGCCGCGCCGATGCGGCGCCGATCGACGCGGCGAGGATGCGTTCGCTGTGCTGCAGCAGCGGCCGGTCGGCGGCCAGCGCATCCTGCAGCGGCTTGCCGCTGGACGCGGCGTAGTCGTCGAATGCGCGCCGCGCGCCGCGCTCGCCGATGATGCGGCCGATGATCGCGCGCAGGTCGGCCACGCTGACGCGGCCGCGCCATTCGCCGGCGGCGCTGCTGCCGCGGTCGGCGGAAAGATCGAGGAAGCTCGCCGCGCGCAGGCGCTCTTCCATGCTCGGCCGGTAGCGCAGCGACAGGATCAGCACGCAGCCGGCATTGGCCAGCAGCGACCAGAACGTGCCGTGGGTCAGCGGATGCCAGCCGCCGAGATCGAACAGCGACTGCGGCCGCAGCCAGCTCAACCCGAACGGGCCGGTCTGCAGCCAGCGCGCGTCGAACCAGCCGGCGTCGCCGAGGCTCGGCAACAGCAGGGTGTAGGTCCAGACCGCGAAGCCCGCGACGAGGCCGGCCAGCACGCCGACGCGGCTCGCGCTGCGCCAGTACAGGCCGGCAACGATGGCCGGCGCGAACTGCGCGACCGCGGCGAACGACAGCAGACCGATCGAGGCCAGCTGCGCGCCCTGCGGCATCGCGCGGTAATAGGCCACCGCGAGCAGGCTCAGGACGACGATGGCCGCACGGCGCACGCCGAGCACGATGCGCGACAGGTCGTGTCGCTGGTCCAGCTTCAGCGCGCGTATGCGCAGCAGCGCCGGCATGACCAGGTCGTTGGAGATCATGGTGGCCAGCGCGACCGAGGCGACGATGACCATGCCGGTCGCGGCCGAGAAACCGCCGATGTAGGCCAGCAGCGCCAGGAGGTTGTTGTCGTGGGCCAGCGGCAGCCAGAGCAGCCAGACGTCGGGGCTCAGGCTGGTGCCGGCCGCTGCACTGCGGCCAGCGGCGACGATGACCGGCACGAACGCGCAGATCAGCGCGAGGTACAGCGGAAACAGCCAGCGCGCGCGGCGCACGTCCTGCGGGTCTTCGCATTCGACGACACCGACATGGAACTGGCGCGGCAGGCAGAACATGGCCGTGAACGCGAGCAGGGTCTGGGCCAGGAAACCGGCCGGCAGGTTCCAGTCGGGACTCGGCAGGGCCGGCACGACATTGGTCCCGCCCAACTGCTGCTGCGCGTAGATGCCGATCACCAGGAAGGCGATCAGCTTGACCAGCGACTCGGCCGCGACCGCGAGCACCATGCCGTGGTGGTGCTCGGTCGCATCGACCCGGCGCGTGCCGAACAGGATGCCGAACAGAGCCAGCATCAGCGCCGTGTAGAACGCCGAATCCTGCAGCAGGTCCGCCGGCGGGCTGCTGCCCGCATGGCCCTTGCCGAGCACGCCGATGCTGAGCGCGACGGCCTTGTACTGCAGCGCGATGTAGGGAATCGCCGCAGTCATCGCGATGAGCGTGACCAGCGCGCCGAGCGCATGCGACTTGCCGAAGCGCGTGCCGATGAAGTCGGCGATCGAGGTGATGTTGTTGGCCTTGGCGACGCGCGTGAGCCGCTCGATCAGGCCGCTGCCGAACACGAACAGCAGGATCGGCCCGAGGTAGATCGGCAGATAGCCCAGCGTCGAGTTCGCCGCGCTGCCGACCGCGCCGTAAAACGTCCACGACGAGCAATAGACGGCCAGGGCGAGGCTGTAGATCCACGGCCGCAGGCCTGGCCGGCCCGGATACAGCGGCCGCGCGTCGCCCCAGTACGCAATGCCGAACAGCAGTGCGACGTAGACCAGGGATACGAGCAGCAGGGTCCAGCCAGCGATCATCGCAGCACCCTCGGGAACCGGACCGGGATTGTAGTCAAGCCGGCGCCGCTTGCTTGACCGGTGCGGCGGCGGCGGCCGAGGATGGCCCATGCCCGCCCCCGTCCCGCCCCCGTCCATCGCCGTGCCGGTGCTGGCCGACAGTGAAATACATTTGTGGTTTTGTAGATTCATCGAGACCGATCCGGCGGCCCGGCGCAGCGCCGCCCAGACCTGGCTGCGACGGCGCCTGTCGGCCTATGCCGGCCGCGAGCTCGGCGCCGACGCGTTGCAGATCGGCGCGCACGGCAAGCCGGCGCTGGCCGACGCCTCGTTCGCATTCAACCTGAGCCACAGCGGCGCGGCGGCCGCGCTGGCGATCGCGCGCGGCGTGGAGCTCGGCGTCGATCTGGAAACACCCGGCCGCGTGCGACCCTTCGTCGCACTGGCGCGGCGCTATTTCCGGCCGGCCGAGGCGCAGGCGGTCGAAGACGCCGCTGCGGCCGACCGCGAGACCGTGTTCCTGCGCCTGTGGACCGCCAAGGAAGCCGTGCTCAAGGCGCTGGGCCGCGGCCTGGCCTTCGGCCTGGACCGGCTTGAATTCGACCTCGCGGCGCCGCGGCCGAGGCTGGCCTGGATCGCCGACGACGGTGGTACAGCGGCACACTGGCAGCTGCGCGCGCTGCCGGTCGCCGCGCCGCGCATCGGCCATCTGGCCTGGCGCGGCGCAGCGCGCGAACTGCGTTGTTTCGACGATGTCATGCCGGTGTCATCGACACCACCGGACTGATACCGCGCCCAGTTGTCGGCCAAGGCGTAACGGGCTAAGTTCCGGTTGAACCTGAACGCTCGGTCGAGGCCTGTCGTCGACATGTGGAAGCTCCTGCGCAACTTGCTGCTATCGGCCGTTGTGCTTGCGCTGGGGCTCAAGCTCGCACTGTGGTTCGCCGCCGGACAACAGGCGCAGGCGCTGGCCGACAGCGTGCAACGCTGGGGTGAGCTGAGCTGGACCAGCGCCAGCGGCTCGTTCGACGGCGACGTGACACTCAGCGGCGTGCAGTTCCGGCCCAAGCCAGGCCACGAGATCGCCGCGTTCAGCGCGTCGTCGCTGCGGCTGCGTACGCCCGGCGTGTTGTGGACTCTGCGCCGCTCGATCACGCGCGACAGCAGCCCGCCCGAACAGCTCGGCCTGCGGCTGAACGATCTGAATCTGCCGGCCCTGCGCAAGCTCGCCGGCGCCAGTTCGCCGCCATGGTTCGGCGCGCAGAGCCTCGCTCCGTTCGAGACCTTCGCCTGCGGCGCGGTCACCGAGCTGACCGCGGCCAACTTCAGCGCCCTCCAGCTGCAGCCGCGCACGCCGCAGCTTGATCTGGACTATCGCTACGACGCCGCGGGGCAGCAGCTGGAAGCGGACCTGCGCATCGACAACGCGCCGTTCGGCGCGGTCGCGCTGCGCACCGAGCTGCGCCAGTTCCAGCCGCAGATCCTCGACAGCGCCGCCGCGCGCGACGCGTTGCGCATCGCCTCGGCCGATTTCAGCTACCGCGACGACGGCTTCCTGCGCCGGCGCAACGAGTTCTGCGCGCGCGAGACCGGCCTCGACGTCGACGCTTTCATCGACCGGCACATCGCCAGCGTGCAGGAACGGCTCAAGGCCTCGCACATCGTGCCGGCCGAAGGCGTGGTCGAGATCTACCGCGAGCTGCTGAGCGGCGGCGGCGAGATCAAGCTCCTGAGCCTGCCGCGCGAGGACATCGCGCCGGCCCAGTACGACACCTACGATCCCGAGGAGGTGCTGCGCTGGCTCAACCTGACCGCCCGCCACAACGACGCGCCGCCAGTGCTGTTCAAACTGTTCTTCCTGGCCGAACCGGTCGAGGCGCTGGCCGGCATCGACCTGGCGCTGATGCATGATCCGCTGGCCGAGCCGGAACCGGAAACGGTCGTGGTCAAGCCGCCGGAAAACCCGGTGCTCGCGACGACGACCGGCGCTGCAGCGCCGGTCAAGCCGCCGGCCGCCAAGCCACCGGCGCCGGTCGTCGCGGAGGTGCCGCCGCCGCCGTCTCTGCCGCCTATGGCCAGCAGCACCGACGTCAGCCGGCCCGCGACCACGCCAGTCACGACACCGCCCGAACCGGAATCAGCCGATGTGGCTGCTACCCGGCCCAGCCGCCCATCCGGGCGCAACGATCCGCGTTTCGACCCTCGTCTGGCTGGTCTGCCCTCGGCGCCGCCGCCGCCGCCGGGTTCGACCGCGGCCCTGGTCTGGAAAGGCCCGGGCATCGACCGGCTGCCGGAAAAAGCGCAACGCGAGCGGCCGTTCGCGGTCATTTCCTACGAAGCGCTGGGCAGCCAGCCGGGCGCGCGCGTAGTGCTGATCACCAGCGGCGGCCGCGAAATCGAAGGCAAGGTCATCGAGGTCAGCGCTGCCGGCGTCACGGTCAGCGTGAACCGCGAGTCCGGCCAGGCGCGGCTGTTCGTCGAACGTGGCCGCATCCTGGAGATTCGCGTCGCCCGGCGCGGCTGACGCCGAGCCGCCGGCGTCGCGTTTTTTCGCGACGGCTGCGACGCGGCGGCTCTCCCGTCCGTCGAGCGCTTTGCATGGACATGAATCCGACCGAAATTCGCACCGGTTTCGCGCAGCTCGTCGACGAGATGACCCTGGCGCGCGCGCGGCGCGGCGACGTGGCGGCTCACGCGACGCTGTATCGCACCTATGCACGGCCTTGCTATACGCTGGCGATGCGCGTGCTCGGCAGCTCCGCGGCGGCGGAGGACATCGTCCAGGACGTGTTCCTCAAGCTCATGGACGCAATCCGCCAATACCGTGGCGACGCACCGTTCGGCGCCTGGCTCAAGCGCATGACCGTAAACGCCGCGATCGACCAGCTGCGCAGCCAGCGGCACATTGATCCGGACGACCCGGAGTTGCTGTTTGCCAATGCGGCGGAACCCGGCAACACGCTGGCAGCCGATGCCTACGACGTGATGGGTCTGCTGCAACGCCTGCCGCCGCGGGCACGTCTTATCCTCGTGCTGCATGAGCTCGAGGGCTATACGCACAAGGAGCTGGCCGAGCTGTTCGGCCAGACCGAGAGTTATTCGAAGTCCATCCTGTCGCGCTCACTGCGGCGGCTGCAGGAATGGTTGCGACCCGATACCACCGAAGTGGAGATCTCGCCATGGCCGAGCCGGAGTTGAGTTTGAAGGCCTTGCGCCTGGCTGCGCTGCCGGAGTTCGATCCGCCGCCGCAGTTGTGGGCGCGCATCGAAGCAGCGCATCTGCGCCGACGGCAACGCCGCCGCCTCGTGCAGTGGGGCGCCGGCATGGCCGCGGTGCTGACCTTCGCCGCCCTTGCCACGCTGCTGCCGTCCGCGCCGACCGTACCGGTCAACGGCAGTCCGCTGGCCCAGCTGCAGAGGCAGTCGCACGAACTGGAGCAGCGCTACGCGGGCCTGGACGGAACGCTTGCCGACGACGGCGAGACCGAGCTGCGCGCGGCCGAACTGGCCCTGCAGCGGGCTTACGACCGCGGCGCCCCGGCCGAGGAACTGCTGCCGCTATGGCAGCAGCGCAACGAAGTGTTGTCGAGTCTGATAGCGGTGGCTGCCGATGGCGCGCAGCTGACGCGGATCTGAGTGGAGAACGGTGATGTCGATGGTCAAGCATTCAATGCTGGCGCTGCTGGGCATGGCCCTGGCGACGGCGGTTTCAGCCCAGCCGGCTCCGGTCGAGCAACGTCTCGGCGAGGAGGTGCAGCTCGCGCTCGCGCGGCTGATCGAGTCCGGCGCCTTCGCCGACAAGAACGGCGAGGACATCGCCTTCACGCTGGACGAGCCGGCGCGGCGGGTCAACAACCTCGGCCTGCTCGTCGACAGCGCGAACGCGGAACGCGCGCGTGACGGCCTGCGCGTGCTCGGCGTGACGCCGCGCAGTGCGGCGCAGCGCATGGGTATCAAGGCCGGCGACCGCATCGTCAGCGTGAACGGCAACAGCCTGGTCGGGCTCGGCGCCGATCCGGCCGGCCACGCGCAGGCGGCCACGACCATGCGCACGCTGGTCGATTCCCTGGCCGACGGCGCGCCGCTGGAGTTCAGCCTGCAGCGCGAGGACAAGCCGCTGACTGTGCGCGGCGAACTCAGCAGCATCGTGCTGCCACCGATTCATCTTAAGGTCGGCCGCGACGAACTGATGGCGAGCACGGCCATCGCCGGCGCCACACGGCGCGAGCCGCAGAATGGCGGCGGCACCAGCGGTTGCGCCCGCTTCAACGATTTCGACGTGGCGCCGCGACAGCAGGATCTCTATGGCGTGAAGCTGCTGGCCATCGACGGCAATTCCACCGGCCCGGCCGGCGTGCATCAGTTCCGCGTCGGCGTCGGTACCCATGAGCTCAAGCTCGTCGAGCTGATTCCGGCCAAGGTCTACCGGCGTCTGAATCCGACGCGGCTCGGCGACGGCCCCGAGGTCAAGACCTTGACGGTCACGGTCAAGGCCGACACGACGTACTACCTCGCAGCCCGGTTCAACGAGGACAAGCGCAACAGCCGCGTCGGCGGCGAGTACTGGGAACCGGTGGTCTGGCGCGAGACGCCGGACAAGTGCGGCTGAGGAACTTCACGGCATGTTGCGGGTCGAATTTCCCGCACTCCCCTCCACAGGTGCAACCGAGTCCACAGGGATGTGACTCTCTTTACACGAAGCCGCAGCGCAAGCTGCGGCTTTTTTCTGCACCTCGCCGTGACGCGCGCCAGCGCGACGGCGACGCCGCAGCGGCTATGCTTGCGCGCCATGCGCATTGCTCTACGACTATTGGCCACCGCCCTGCTCGCTCCGGTGGCGGCGCCGGCAGCTGACACGGACGCCAGCGCCACGCTGCCGGCCGCAGCCGCCGCCTATCTCGAACACGCGACGGCGCAGGGCGGCTGGCCTCAGGTCGCCGCCGCCTATCTGGTCCAGTCGACCGGCAGCACGACGACGTACCCCGCCAGCACGGAGGCGGCCGACCGGCGCCTGCTGCTCGGCGATGCCGGCGTCGCACTGACGGGACTTCTGCTCGCTGATCTGGCCAGCACGGGTCGCGTGCGTCTGGACGATCCGCTCAGCCGTTATCTGCCTGCCGGCTTTGTCTGCGCGGACGCGCGTGTCTGCGCGCTGACATTGCAGCAGCTCGCCGCCCAGGACAGCGGTCTGCCGCCGCTGCCGGCCAACCTGTTTCCGGCCGATCCGGCCGATCCGTGGCGCGACTATCGCGAGACCGATCTGCTCGATTTTCTCGCCAACTACCATTTGCCGAACACGATTGCCCCGCGCGAATCGCCGCTGGGCAACGTGCTGCTGGCCTGGCTGCTCGGCCGTGCGCACGGCGACGGCTTCGCGAGCGCACTGGCCGAGCGCGTGACGACGCCGCTGCAGCTCAGCGCCAGTGGCGTAGGCCGCACCGGCACTCAGGTTGGTCGTCGCGACGGCAGAATGCTGGCTGCCGCGACGACGGAAACGCCGTTGCCCGTCCATCTGCACAGCAGCACACAGGATCTCGCGCGCCTGCTGCGCGCGATGCTGCGGCCCGGCGATTCGCCGCTGCGCGCCGCCCTGTTGCTGTCGCGCCAGCCGCGCGATGCGCAGCAACGCTGGGGTCTCGGCTGGCGCATACGCACGGTCCATGTGGACGGCCAGGAGTGGCCGCTGGTCTTCCAGAGCGGCGGCAGCGACGGCCATGCGGTGTTCTTCGGTTTTCGCACCGACCGCCAGCAGGCGCTCGCGCTGACTGCCAACGCCGACGCAAGCCTGCAGCCGCTGGGCCTGGCCGTGCTCGACGACACGGCGCTGCCGCCCTTTCCGATGGCACCGGCAGCGGCGACGCCGGGCTTCGTTGCCGACGACTACACCGGCCTCTACGAATTTTCGCCGGGCAGCTCGCTGCTGATCCGCGCGAATGCGGGCGGCCTGGTCGCCCAGGCCAGCGGACGCCTCGGCATCAAGCTGCTGCCGCTGTCGCCCGATCTGTTCGCGGCCGAGCACTCGTCCATCCGCCTGTCGTTCCAGCGCGATGCACGCGGCCAGGTCGACAGCCTGCGCTGGTCGGAGAACGGCATGATCGTGCCGATGCCGCGACTGAGCCGGCGCGCGCCGAACGTGACGCGCACTGAAATCACCCTGGCGCCGGCGAAGCTGGCGGACTACTGCGGAGACTACGCCGTCGACGGCGACGTTCTCGCGCGCCTGTCTTGCAGCGGCGGCGTGGCGCTGCAGTTCAGCGGCAGCGCTGCTCGCGAGCTGTATGCCTATGCCGACGACCGTTTTGCGAGCCGCGACGGCGATCTCGAACTCGTCGCCCGCCGCGACAGCGACGGCCGCGTGCGTGCGCTGGACCTGATCCTTTCCGGCAGCGAAACCGAACTGCCGCGCGTGCGGTGGACGACACTGTCGCCGGCGTTGGCCGCCACGCTGCAACGCGAGCGCGAGTTGCGCGCGCAGGAAAAAGCGGCGGCGGCCGCGCAGGCGCGCAGTGCGGCGACCACTGCCGCGCCGCCGCAAGCGGCGGCCGGTTCGCTCGCCGCGCCGTGGGACGCCAACCTGCCGGCGACGACGGCGCCGGAGCACACACCGTATCTTGCGCCAGGAACCTCGTCGCCAGCTTCCATTGCGCCGGCGGCTGCGGCCTCGGCTGCCCCGTCCTCTCCTGCTTCGGCATCTGCGGCGACAGCTTCAGCACCGCCGCCTTCCTATGCGCCGGTTTCTGCCGACGCGGCTTCGGCCATGCCGCCGGCCGCCGCCACAGCAGCGACCGCAACAGCCGGTCGAGGCACGACACCCAAGGTCCAGGCGGCACCGCCGAAACCGCCGGCGCAGGTGGAACCATTGCCGGAAAAGTTCGAGCGGCCACGCTTTGCACCACCGCGCAGCGACGAGAAGATTCGCGACGAAACCAGCAAGGAGGCCGCCAATGACGGTGCTTAGCGTCAACTTGAACAAGATCGCCGTGCTCAGGAACTCGCGTGGCGAAGACGAGCCGGATATCGGTCGCGCTTGCGACTGCGTCATCGCCGCCGGCGCCGGCGGCATTACCGTACATCCGCGTCCGGACCAGCGCCACGTGCGTCCTGACGACGTGCGCGCGCTGAATGCGCGGATCGCGCGCCGCGTGGAGTTCAATATCGAGGGCAACGCGTTCGCGCCGCCGCGCGGCGACTATCCCGGGCTGATCGCGCTCGTACGCGAAGTGCGGCCCGAGCAGGTCACGCTGGTGCCCGACAGCGATGCGCAGATCACGTCCGACCACGGCTTCGACCTCGCCGCGACGGCGTCGGCGCTGCGCCCGATCGTCGCCGAGCTGCGTTCGCTCGGTGCCCGCGTCAGCCTGTTCGTCGATGCCGGCGACACGCGCATGGACCTGGCCGCCGCACTTGGCGCCGATCGCGTGGAGATCTACACCGGACCGTTCGCCAAGGCATTCGCCGCCGGTGATGTCGGCGCGGAGCTCGCGCGCTGCGTTGCCACCGCGCAGGCCGCTCGAGCAGCCGGGCTCGGCGTCAATGCCGGTCACGATCTTAGTCAGGCCAATCTCGGATGCCTGGTCAACGCGATTCCGTTCCTGGCCGAAGTCTCGATCGGCCATGCCCTGATCGGTGAGGCGCTGTACGACGGCCTCGCGACGACCGTGCGCAACTATCGCCGTCTGCTCGGCGACGCCTGATTTTTTTCTTTATTTCTCTGTCCATGAAGAAATAAAGTCATTTATGGATAAAAGCTCGGGATGTCCGGCGCGGTTTCGGCCACCACCCGCTGCATACCGCAGCTATCCGGCACGTCCACCGCCCGCGCCGCAGAAATTCGATCGGTCGCGACGCTCGCCGTCTGCTGCGCCGCGACCGGCCGGGACGCCCTTGCTCAGCGCGGCGTCTCGATCGAAATGCCGTCCATGCCGGTCTGCCGCGCCAGCGACAGCACGTCGATCAGGTTCTGGTGCGTGGTCGCCTTGTCCGGATGCAGCTGCAGCACCGGTTTGTTGTCGCCCTGGCCGGCCCAGCTGAGCAGCTGCGCTTCGAGCTCGATGCGACTCAGCACCGCGTCGTTGTAGATCACTTGCCCGTCGGCGGCGATGCGCAGGTCAACCGTGCGCGACATCGCCGTACCTGGACGACCGCCCAGCGGCAACGGGATCTTGTCGGTCAGCAGCGGCGCCGAGATCATGAAAATCAGCAGCAGGGCGAGCATCACGTCGATCAACGGAGTGATGTTGATCTCGGCCAGCGGCCGTTCGGTGGAGCGCACGGACAGGGCGGACATGCGGGGTACTCCGGGCTACGCCAGGGTTGGCGCTTTCAGAATACCGCCGCGCCCGGCTTTGCCCAGCCGTTCGTCATGCTTCGATATTGCAAGGCTTGCGCGTTCGTACCGGCACAGAGCCTTTTGTCCCCGTCAGCGGCTCGGCCCGGCGAGCCGCGCGGCTGTGCCCTAGTTCCCCCAGGCGCTTGGACAGAGCGGCGCTTCATCAATGGATGAGCTCGTATCTTGAGGGACTTGGCGCGACGCCGGCCCGCTGCAGGGCGGAAACGGGTGCGCCGGCTCGGCCGACGGCCCAGCCTCGACGCAGGCTCCGCGCCGGCAGCAGCCGGTGGAAGGTCCTGATCGTGGCCTCTGCACTGCTGCCGAGGCACGCAAAAAGAAAGGCGCCCCGGTTTCCCGAGGCGCCTTATCCGGCTCGCACCGGCAGGGTAGCGTTGGCGAGCTTGAGTTACTGCTGGCCGCGCGGGCCCGGCGTCGTCACGAAGCCGATCTTGACCATGCCCTGGTTCTTCGCATCGGCCATCACCTTCGCCACGATTTCGTAGCGGGTGTTCTTTTCGGCGCGAATCTGCAGTTCCGGCTGTACCGTCTTCTGTGCACTGACGGCGAGCTGGGCCTTCAGTTCCAGATCGCTGATCTGGCTGTCGTTCCAGTACAGCGTGCCGTCTTCCTTGATGGCCAGGTCGATCGGTTCCGGCGGAGGCTCGGGATTGGTGATGACCGAAGCCTGCGGCAGGTCGATGCGAATGCGGTGCTGCATCATCGGTGCCGTGATCATGAAGATGATCAGCAGCACCAGCATCACGTCGACGAGCGGCGTGACGTTGATTTCGGCCATCGGCGCGCCACCGCCGCCGCCACCTGAGCTGAATGCCATGGCTTACTTCCTCGCAGCAGGCGCCGCCGGAGCCGCCGTGCGAGCCGGTGCGGGAGCACCCGCTTCGACGCGCGAGCCGGTAGCGAAGAAATCGTGCAGGTCGTGCGCAAATTCGTCGAAGCGCGCCAGGATCACGCGGTTGGAGCGGACGAAGAAGTTGTACGCGAGCACGGCGGGAATTGCGACGAACAGACCGAACGCGGTCATGATCAGCGCTTCACCGACCGGACCGGCCACGGCGGACATCGATGCGTCGCCCGAAGCCGAGATGCGGATCAGGGCGTGGTAGATGCCCCACACCGTACCGAGCAGACCGACGAACGGGCCGGTCGAACCCACCGTCGCGAGCACGGTCAGACCGCCTTCGAGACGGCCGCTTTCGCGGGCGACGGCCTGGCGCAGCGCACGGTCGATGAACTCCGAACGGTTCAGCGCTTCGACGAGGCGGCTGCCTTCGTGACGCTGGTGGTGAGCCGCGGCCGACGCGCAGTCCAGCGCGATCTTCGAGAACGGCTCGGAAGCCGGCTGCTCTTCCATGAAGCGGATCGCTTCCTGCGCCGACGGCGTTTCCCAGAACGTGCGCATGATGGAGTTCATGCGGCTGCGGATCGCCGTGTTGCGGATCAGGTTCAGCACGATCCAGTAGATCGACATGATCGAGAACAGGCACAGCGTCACGAAGACGATGGCGCCGACCAGGTCGAAGTTCGGATTCGCCGGGTTGTAGTTCTGGATCAGGTGGCTGAAGCCCATTTCCTTCAGGGCTGCGGCATTGCTGTTGGTGCCGAGGGTCGGCGCAGCGACAGCCGCTGCGTCAGCCGCCGGAGGAACGGACCCCGCCGGGGTCGAGGTGTCTTGAAACATGACGCTACCCTTGAATTGAGTGATACGGGTGGAAGTTACAGTTCGTTGAGGCTGAAGCGGAACGGAACCAGTGCCCAGCCCTCAACCGCAGCACCGTTTTTCTGACCCGGATTGAACACCCAAGTCTGCGCGGCATCAATCGCCGCACGATCCAGTTCGCGGAATCCGGACGATTTCTCGACCTGGATATCCTTGGGCTTGCCGTCGACACCGACGAGCACGCGAAGTACGACCTCGCCTTCGTGGCGCTGACGCACGGCCTGCGGCGGATAGCGCGGCGGGCGAGCCTTGCGATAGCTGATGTTTTCGCTCGGCGCGATGTCGGCCGGAGGGGCCGGCGGCGCCGGTGGAGCCGGAGGCGGTGCAGGAATCGCCATGGTCGACGGTTCCTCGGACACGACCACCGGCGGCGGCTCCGGTGGCGGAGTCGGCGGCGGCTTGACCTTTTCGATAATTTTCGGAGGCGGCTTCTTCGGCGGCTCCGGCGGCGGGGGCGGCGGCGGCGGCGGCGGCGGCGGAGGTTCGACGAATTCGACCGAAACGATGGTCTCCTTCTTCTTCTCCTTCGCCTGCGGCGGTGCCACCGGCGCAATCATCATGATGAAAGCGAGTCCATGCACGGCCATGGCGGCGGCCAGCGCTGAGGTGCGCCTCCAACTGTACGTTTCGCGCTGGTCTTCTGTCGTCAACGCCATTTGCTTTTGAACCAAGGTTCGCTGTGTGTGAGATCTGAGGGCTTGTGGCAGTGGACACCGCGCCGCTGTGGCGGCGAGGGGCTGGCACCGTACACGAGGCCAACTCGACGCTCAAGCTTGTAGTCGAGATGGCTATATTAACCCGGCCTGAAGGTTTCCGAATACCGCGCTGTTATTGCGAGGAATGCGGAATGACTTACTTTTTCTTCGGCGCGCCTCCGCCCTTGATCATCTTGAGCCACGTACCGGCCATCTGGCGGGTTTCTTCGTAGCCCTGCGCCTTTTCCATGGCAGCGATGGCGGCACTCTTGTTGCCGAGTTCGTTCTCGGCGTTGCCGAGCAGCACATAAGCCGCGCCCTGGCGCTTGACGCCGCGCGACAGCGCCTTGGTCAGGGACTCCTTGGCGCCAGCCCACTGCTGGCTGTTGATCTGCAGCTGACCGCGCAGCAGGTCGGCTTCGCCGTCCTTGGCCAGCGGGGAGGCCTTGCCGTAGGCGTCGATGGCCTTGGGCTCATTCTCGGCAAGCGCGTAGGAGTCGCCGAGCAGCTTGTACATGTCATAGCTGGGCTGGATCGCGCCCTTCTGGAAACCTTCTTCCAGCAGCGCAGCGCCTTCAGCCGGCTTTTCCGCCTGGCCATAGAGCTGGGCCAGCAGCTTGTAGTCGTCGGACGTCGTGATCAGGCCGCGACCCTTGGCGTCGCTGAGCAGCTTCAGCGCCTTGTCGTTCTTGTCGTCGTTGACGTAGATCGAGGCGAGCTGCTGGATCAGCTTCTTGTCGTTCGGATTCTTGGCGAGCTGTTCCTCGGAGAGCTTGGCCGCCTCGCCGTACTGGTTCAGCTCGAAGTAGCTGGCCATCAGGATCTGGTTCCAGCTTTCCTGCGGCTTGTCGCTGGCCGCGATGGCCTGCTTCATCGTGTCGATGGCGTCCTGGAACTTGTCCGCGCGGTACAGCGCATTGGCCTTGACCGCGATCGCCTCGGGCTTCTTGTCGCCGCTGAGGTCGATGTACTGGTCGACGGTCTTGGCTGCGTCGGCGTACTGCTCTTCCTGCAGCTGGAACTGGGCCAGCGTGTAGATCGCCGGGAACTGGTTGGAATTCGGCAGCGCGTCGATCGCGATCGCTTCCTTCAGGTCGGCGATGGCGCCGGCGCCGTCTTCCTTTTCCCACTTCGCGTTGGAACGCAGGTACAGCGCGAAGGCCTTGGCGTACGGCGTGACCTTCTTGTCGGCCAGCACTTCGTCGATGAGGTTGAGGGCCTTGTCGGTATCGCCGTCGGAGGCCGCTTCCTGCGCCTTGTTCAGCTTGGTGCCGAGGGAGCCCGGCATGTCCGTCTTCGGATCGTTGCGCTTGGCGTTCGGGTACAGGTTCTCGGTCTTGCTGCTGCTCTTGCTGGAGCGCTGCTGATCGCTGTTGCGCTCACCCGGAATGCGCGACGCGGAAGCGACACCGGCCGCGAGCAGCGTGGCTGCACCGAGACAAAGGACAAGCTTCTTGACGTTGGCTGCATGCATGGAGTGAGTGCCTCGGCTGGTTTTTCTCGGCCTGCGGTTCAGGCAAGCGGTAAAGGGGTCGCAGAGGTTAATCCGCGAATGTGCAAACTACAAGCACACGACTTTAGTCGTTCGTTATCGCGGCGTTAAAAAGAAACCTAGATTTTCCAGCCGCTTGCAACGAGTTGTTACAGCGGGCTCTGGCGCAGGCAAAGTCGCCGGAAACCGGGCTGATTTACGGGGTTTTTCGTAGATGCGGTTTCTTTTTTCCATTGACCACTCGGCCGGATTTCCAAATAGATAAATAGGAAATCTTCAGGGGCGCCGGCAGCGTGCTGCCGCTGCGTGGGGTCTGCACGTTTCGCCGCGGATTTGCGCGGCCGGCTGCCGCTCGACGGTGACTCGCAGCCGCCCTGCGCCGGCAGCGTCGCCAGCTTCGCGCCATGCAGGTGAACGCCGCATGCATGCACGGCGGCCCTTGCGGCCGCCGTGCCGGAAACATCAGACGTCGAGGTTGGCCACGCGCAGCGCGTTGGACTCGATGAACTCGCGGCGCGGCTCGACCACGTCGCCCATCAGGGTCGAGAAGATCTGGTCGGCGGCGACGGCATCCTCGATGCTGACCTGCAGCAGGCGGCGCGTCTCCGGATTCACCGTGGTTTCCCACAGCTGATCCGGATTCATT
The DNA here is from genome assembly GCA_001725155.1 of Lysobacteraceae bacterium SCN 69-320. GTDB lineage: Bacteria > Pseudomonadota > Gammaproteobacteria > Xanthomonadales > Rhodanobacteraceae > Tahibacter. The sequence goes on from MEFP01000015.1 coordinate 23,327, forward strand.
TCGCCGAGACCCTTGAAGCGCTGGATCGTCCGTCCCTTCTTGGCCTCGTCCATGAGCCAGCTGCGCGCGCGGGCGAACGAATCGACCGGCGTCGCGGCGTTGCCGCGGCGGATTTCCGCGCCCGGCTGGATCAGGTCCGCCAGATGACGCGCGACGTCGATGATCGGCTTCATCTCGGTGCTGGCGATGAAGCTGGCCGGGAGGATCTGGGTGTGGGTCAGACCATGCTGGCTTCGCTCGACGACGAGCGCGGCCGGATGTTCCGACGTCGCCGCCTGTACGCGCAGGCGGTACTGGGCACGGCCCAGGCCGACGTTGTTCAGGCGCGCCGTGATGCGGGCCAGCCAGGATGCCGTGGCCTGCTCGTCGCCCCAGATGCCGTCATCGAGCGGCGGCAGCTCGAGCATGGCCGTCAGCAGATTCGCGTCGCAGCGGTGGCTCAGACGGTCGATCTGATCCAGCGCGGCCTGGTATTCGGCCAGCAGCTTTTCCAGAGCGACACCACTGATCGGCGGCGCCTCGCCGTTGTAGCGCAGCTCGGCCTGATCGACGGCGTTGCCGATCAGGTAAAGATTCAGGGCGTTGTCGTCTTTCAGGTAGAGCTCGGTCTTGCCCTGCTTGAGCTTGTACAGCGGCGGCAGGCCGATATAGACGTAGCCACGCTCGATGAGCTCGGGCATTTGCCGGTAGAAGAACGTCAGCAGCAAGGTGCGGATGTGAGAGCCGTCCACGTCCGCATCGGTCATGATGATGATGCGGTGGTAGCGCAGTTTGTCCGGGTTGTACTCGTCCTTGCCGATGCCGCAGCCCAGCGCGGTGATCAGGGTGCCGACCTCGGCCGAGGACAGCATCTTGTCGAAGCGGGCGCGCTCGACGTTGAGGATCTTGCCCTTGAGCGGCAGGATCGCTTGGGTCTTGCGGTTGCGCCCCTGCTTGGCCGAACCGCCGGCGGAGTCACCCTCGACGATGAACAGTTCGGACAGCGCGGGATCCTTTTCCTGGCAGTCGGCAAGCTTGCCCGGCAAGCCTGCGATATCCAGCGCGCCCTTGCGGCGAGTCATTTCGCGCGCCTTGCGCGCAGCCTCGCGGGCGCGCGCGGCGTCGACGACCTTGCTCGCGATCGCCCGCGCCTCGGCTGGATTTTCCAGCAGGAATTCTTCGAGCTTGGCATTGACGACCTGCTCGACGATGCCCTTGACCTCCGACGAGACCAGCTTGTCCTTGGTCTGGGAGGAAAACTTCGGATCCGGCACCTTGACCGAGAGCACGGCGATCATGCCTTCGCGCATGTCGTCGCCGGCCAGCGCGACCTTGGCGTTCTTGCCGATGCCGGAGCTCTCGATGTAGTTGCTGAGGCAACGCGTCAACGCGGCGCGGAAACCGGTCAGATGAGTGCCGCCGTCACGCTGCGGGATATTGTTCGTGAAGCAGAAGCAGGTCTCCTGGTACGCGTCAGTCCACTGCAGCGCGGCCTCGACCGTGATGCCGTCCTGCTGCGCGTTGAACGTCACGACGTTCGCATGCAGCGGCGTCTTGAGCTGGGCCAGGTGCTGCACGAAGGACTTGATGCCGCCTTCGTACTGGAAGACGTCGTGCTTGTCGTGGCGCTCATCGATGATCTCGATCTTGACGCCCGAGTTCAGGAACGACAGTTCGCGCAGGCGCTTGGCCAGGATGTCGTAATGGAACTCGATATTGCTGAAGGTCAGCGTGCTCGGCAGGAAGCGTACGGTCGTGCCGCGGCGGGTCGACGCGGCGGCCTGTTTCAGCGGGTACTGCGGCTCGCCGTGGGCGTATTCCTGGACGAACTCGAAGCCATCGCGGTAGATGTTGAGCCAGAGGTGTTCCGACAGCGCATTGACCACGGATACGCCGACGCCGTGCAGACCGCCGGAAACCTTGTAGGAGTTGTCGTCGAACTTGCCGCCGGCATGAAGCACGGTCATGACGACTTCGGCCGTCGACCTGCCCTCTTCCGGATGAATGCCGACTGGAATACCGCGACCATTGTCCGCGACGCTGACCGAACCATCGTGATGAATGGTGACGATGACGTGGTCGCAGTAGCCGGCCAGTGCTTCGTCGATGGCATTGTCGACGACTTCGAAGACCATGTGGTGCAGGCCGGTGCCGTCGTCGGTGTCGCCGATATACATGCCGGGGCGCTTGCGCACCGCTTCGAGGCCCTTGAGGACCTTGATGTTGCTATCGTCGTACTGATTGCTCATGCGCCTCGCCAGACGAGGCCGCGCCCGCAAGCGAGCGCAGCGATGGGTAACAGGAAGATGCGCAATTATAGCAGTGTCGTGACGACGCCTTGTTCCACGTGGAACATCGTATGGAACCGACGCCGCTCGGTCGGGATCGGCAGCGCGGCCGTGCCGGTGATCAGCACCTGCGCTTCGACGCCGTCCAGCCACTCGAGAACACGGGTCTGATGCACGGCATCCAGCTCCGACGCCAGGTCATCGAGACAAATCACCGGCCACTCTGCGGTCTGGCGATGAAAGAGCTGGGCCTGGGCCAACAGACAGACCAGCGCCGACAACTTCTCCTGTCCTCGCGACAGATGCTCCCGCTCCGGCGCTGCGACAAAACTGATACGCCAGTCGCCGCGGTGCGGACCCACGCTGGTATGACCTCGATCCCCATCTCGCTCCCGGCGCTGAACCAAGGCGTCAATCAGGGTAATGCCGGCGGTCCATCCGCGCTGGTAGTTCAGCGACGGAAGCCCGAGCTCGGGGATGAAACGGTCGGCAAGCTCCGAAACGACCGGCTGCAGCTGGTCGAGATAGCCGCGACGCCACTCGTCGATCGCCAATCCGGCCCGGGCCAGTTCGAGATCCCAGGCATCCAGATCCCGCTCCGCCCCGCGGCCACGCAGCAGCGCGTTGCGTTGCTTCAACGCTCGACGATAGCGTCGCGCCTGATCGGCGAATTCTGGTTCCACGTGGAACAACGCCCAATCGACGTAATGCCGGCGCTCGTCCGCAGTACCCGAGATCAACGCATGCGAGCCGGGTTCGAAGCAGACCACCGCGACCTCGCGTAGCAGCTCTGCCAAAGAGCCGATCTCCGCACCGTCGACTCGCGCCGCCCAATCGCCGCGCCGACGCGACAAGCCGAGTCGGCGGCGGCGCCCATTACGATCGACGACCGCAAAGACATCCAGAGACTCACTGCCAAATCGGATCAGGCTCTCCCGCTTGACCGACCGGAACGACCGTCCGTGCGACAGCATGTACACCGCTTCGAGCAGCGACGTCTTGCCGGCTCCGTTCTCGCCGATGAACTCGCTGACACCGGGCCGTAGCGCGAGCTCCGCTTGCGCCACGTTGCGCACATTCGCCAACCGCAGTTCTACCAGCTGCATGCCCTGCCCGCCTCCACACGCATAAAAAAAGCCTGCGGCACCACCGCGCCGCAGGCTTGATCTTGCACCGATGCTGCGCCGGTCAGAGGCGCAACGGCATGACCACGTGGCGCGACTCGTCGGAATCGACAGCCTTGATCAGGCAGCTCGACTGACCGTCGCGCAGACAGACGACGACGTTCTCGCCGGTCAGCGCACCCAGTGCGTCGAGCAGATAATTCACGTTGAAGCCCACGCTGAGATCACTGACCGACGTATCGGCTTCAAGCTCCTCGTGCGCTTCTTCCTGTTCCGGATTGTGAGCGACGATGCCGAGACGGCCCGGCCCGACGTCGAGCTTTACGCCCCGGTACTTCTCGTTCGACAGGATCGCTGCCCGCTGCAGCGCGGTACGCAGTGTCTCGCGCCCGATGCGAACTTCCTTGTCGGCGCCGATCGGAATGACCGCTTCGTAATCCGGAAAACGGCCGTCGATGAGCTTCGACGTGAACTGCACATCCCCGCGACGAACGCGCAGATGGTTCTTGCCGAATTCCAGGCTCACGACGCCGTCGCCGGTTTCGAACAGGCCTTGCAGCTCCAGCACGCCCTTGCGCGGAATGATGATCTGCCGGCGCTGCGAAACTTTGGCCTGGACCGTCGTCTCCGCCAGCGCCAGTCGATGCCCGTCGGTCGCCACACAACGCAGCGCGTCTTCGCGCAGATCCACGAGCATGCCGTTGAGGTAGTACCGCACGTCCTGATGTGCCATCGCAAACGCCGTGCGGTCCATCAGATTCTTCAAGGTCGCTTCGGGTAGCTCCACCTTGTCGACGGTCTCGATGCTCTCGATGACCGGAAACTCGCTGGCAGGCAATGTCGCCAACGTGAAGCGGCTGCGACCGGCGTTGACCACGACGCGGTCGCCGTTGAGTTTCACGTCGATGTTCGCACCGTCCGGCAGCGCGCGGCAGATATCGAACAGCTTGCGCGCGGGAATCGTGATCTCGCCAGCTTCGACGCCACCGGCTGCGACCGACGCCACCATCTCGACTTCCAGATCCGTTCCCGTGAACGAGACGCGGCCGTCTGACACGTTGACCAGCAGATTGGCCAGAACCGGCAATGTCTGTCGCCGTTCCACGACGCCGACGACTTGTTGCAGAGGCTTGAGCAAGGCTTCGCGTTGGAGACTGAATCGCATGATCAGGGATTCCCAGGGTTCGCTAACGAACGCTTTTGTTCTTTTTAAGGAAGATTTCAGTGGTTGTAGTAGCGCGAAAAACTGGGGATTACCCCGAATTTCTCAGAAAAATCATAAACTTGTCGTCACGAAAACTTGCGGGATTCAGAGGCTGAGGCTTGTCGACCAACTGTGGATAACTTTGCTCCCCACGTCTGCCCCCTGTTTATCCACAGGCAATCACCCGGTCAAGATGCGCACTAGCTTCTCGTAATCCTGCCGCAGCTTGCCGTCGGTTTCGGTGAGCTCGCGTATGGTTCGGCACGCGTGCAGCACCGTCGTGTGGTCACGGCCACCGAAGGCTTCGCCGATCTCCGGCAGGCTGTGCTCGGTGAGTTCCTTGGACAAGGCCATGGCGACCTGGCGCGGCCGCGCCAGCGAGCGCGAACGGCGCTTGGACAGCAGATCCTGCAGACGCAGCTGGTAGAAGTCGGCCACAGTCTTCTGGATGTTCGGCACCGTGATCGCCTGAGCGTGCACGGTCAGCAGGTCGCGCAGGGTTTCCTGGGCGAATTCGAGGGTGATCGCGCGGCCGAGGAAGTTCGCGCGTGCGGCCAGCGTATTGAGCGCGCCTTCGAGGTCGCGCACGTTGGAGCGCATGCGCTTGGCCACGAGCAGCGCCACTTCCTCGGGCAGGTTCATGCCCTTGGCCTGTGCCTTGGACAGCAGGATCGCTGCGCGCGTCTCGAAATCCGGCGGTTCGATCGCGACCGACAGACCCCAGCCCAGACGCGACTTCAGCCGCGGCTCGAGGTTCTCGACCTCCTTGGGATAGCGGTCACAGGTCAGGATGATCTGCTGCTTGCCTTCGAACAGCGCATTGAAGGTGTGGAAGAACTCCTCCTGCGTCGTGTTCTTGCCGGCGAAGAACTGGATGTCGTCGATCAGCAGCGCGTCGACCTCGCGGAAACGGCGCTTGAACTCGTCCATGTTCTTGTTGCGCAATGCGTCGATCATCGCCGACACGAACTGCTCGGAACGCAGATACATGACCTTGGTCCGCGGATTGTTCTCGCGGATCAGGTTGCCGGCCGCATGCATCAGGTGGGTCTTGCCCAGACCGGTGCCGCCGTAAAGCAGCAAGGGGTTGTAGGCGCGTCCCGGATTCGTCGCGACCTGGATCGCCGCCGCCTTGCCGAGCTGGTTCGACTTGCCCTCGACAAAGCTGTCGAAGGTGTAGTTCGGATCGAGATTGCCGTCGAACTCCGCTACGACCGGTGCGGCCTCGACGATCGCGGCCGCTGCGGCGCCGTTGCGCGGCGCAGCCGCCCGTGGCGCTGTCGCGCGCCGCGCATTCAAAGTGCCGACCTCCAGCCGAACCGGTATGCTCCGGCCGGCCAGATGACTGAGGATCGCGCGGATGCGCGGCAGGAACTCCTGTTCGATGCGTTCCAGCGTATAGGCGTTCGGTGCGAGCAATCGCAATCCGTCGTCGCCTTCCGCCGGCTGCAGCGGTTTCAGGTAGGTGTGGATATCTTCAGCGCCGAACTCGCCTTCCAGGCGTTCCAGACAGCGCCGCCAGAGTTCGCTCATTACTTCCTCGTCGACGGGCGGGGAGCCGGGGCTGCCCGGCGGGGCGCGGAAGTCTACGCCGACGCTGGTTTTTCCGCCACGCGCGGCTTGACACTGGCGCCTGGCCGCCGCTAATCTCCCGCCCCTTTTCCCACCCTTTCGATCGGAGACGACGCCATGAAGCGTACGTACCAGCCCAGCCGCCTCAAGCGCGCCCGCGATCATGGCTTCCGCGCCCGCATGAAGACCAAGAACGGCCGCAAGATCATCAACGCTCGCCGCGCCAAGGGCCGCAAGCGTCTGGCCGTCTGAATTCAAACCCACGCGGCAAGATGGGAGCGTTCCGCTTCCCGCGCGCCGCGCGGATGCTCAAGCCGGGCGATTTCGCCCGCTTGCGCGGGGCTGGCCGACGCATCGGCAGCCGCTACTTCAGCGCCGAGTACCGCATCACCGACGACACCGCTGCCCGAGTCGGGCTCGCGGTGTCTCGTCGTGTCTCGAAACTGGCGGTACAGCGCAATCGTCTCAAACGCCTGGTTCGCGAGAGCTTCCGCCACCGCCGTGCGGCGTTCGCGCCGCTCGACGTGCTCGTCATCGCACGCAGCGCCGCCGTGGTCATTCCCGGCCCCGAACTGCTGGCTGATCTGGATCTGCTCTGGAGCAAATTGCCGCGCGCGCAGCGTTGAAGCCGCAACAGCCGCCCGGCACAATGCGCGGTCGATCCGGGGCCTGCGCGCCCGCCTTGTTCCGCCCTCGTTCCATCCCCATCCGCGTCGGGCCCGGCCCGCACCAGCCCTTGCCTAGCCCATGAATAATCCGCGTTCCATCCTGTTGATCGCCCTGCTGCTGGTGTCCTATCTGGTCTGGAACCAGTGGCAGCAGGACTATGCGCGACCCGCCGCCGCCGCGACGGAGACGACGGCCAGTGCCGACGGTTCTGCCGCGCCGGCGACTCCGCCGGGCAGCGAAGTGCCGAGCGCGAATGCATCGGCCACAGCGGCCGAAACACCGGCGGCCACGGTGCCGGGCAGCACTGCCGAGAGCAAGGGCGATCTCGTCGAAGTCAGCAACGATGTGCTCAAGCTCTGGATAGACACGCGCGGCGCGACCATCGTGCGCGCCGATCTGCTCGCCTATCCGCAGCAACCCAGGGACTACACCAATCCGGTCCGCCTGCTCGATGACAGCGCCGACCACTATTTCGTCGCCCAGTCCGGCCTGGCCAGCGCCGCCAACTCGGTCAAGGCGGCAAGCCACCAGGATCTGTTCGTCGCGGAGCAGAAGAGCTACGCGCTGGCCGCCGGCGAGAACAAGCTCGAAGTGCCGCTGACCTGGACCGATGCGGCCAGCGGCCTGACGGTGCGCAAGGTGTTCGTGCTCGATCGCGGCAGCTACGTGCTCGGTACGCGCCAGGAAATCAAGAACGACGGCACGGCAGCCTGGCACGGCAACGCCTATCGCCAGCTGCAGCGCGTGATTCCGCCGGCGGTGGCCAAAAAAGGCTTCTTCAGCTCCATCACGAGTCCGCAGACCTACAGCTTCACCGGCGCGGCCTGGTACTCGCCGGAAGACAAATTCCAGAAGATCGCGTTCGACAAGTTCCTCAAGACTCCTTTGCAGAATCACGCCGTGACCGGCGGCTGGGTCGCGATGCTGCAGCACTATTTCTTTGCTGCCTGGCTGCCGCCGGCGAATTCCGCCGAAACCTATACGACCGAAGTCCGCGACGGCGCGCATGCACGCTTCACGATCCGCGCCATGGGTCCGGGACTCAACGTGGCGCCGGGCGGCAGCGCGACCAGCGAAGCGCGCCTGTACGTCGGGCCCAAGCTGCAGTCCAGCCTCAACGACGTCGCGCCGGGGCTGGAGAAGACAGTCGATTATGGATTGCTCACTTTCCTCTCCGAGATCCTGTACATCGTTTTGTCGAAACTCCATGCGCTGACCGGCAACTGGGGCTTTGCGATCATCCTGCTGGTGCTGCTGATCAAGGCGCTGTTCTTCAAGCTCAGCGAAGCGCAGTACCGCTCCATGGCCAAGATGCGCAAGCTGCAGCCGCGCATCCAGGCGCTCAAGGACCGCTACGGCGACGACCGCCAGAAGCTCGGTCAGGCGCAGATGGAGTTGTTCCAGAAGGAGAAGATCAACCCGCTCGGCAGCTGCCTGCCGATGCTGGTGCAGATCCCGGTGTTCTTCGCGCTGTACTGGGTGCTCGTCGAGAGCGTCGAGCTGCGCCAGGCGCCGTTCATCCTGTGGATTCAGAACCTGACCGCGCCGGATCCCTACTTCGTGCTGCCGGTGCTCAACGCCGCAACGATGATCGCGACCCAGTACCTGACGCCGACCACCGGAATGGACCCGGTCCAGGCGCGCATGATGAAGATCATGCCGGTGGCGTTCTCGGTGCTGTTCGCGTTCTTCCCGGCCGGCCTGGTGCTCTACTGGACCGTCAACGGCATGACCTCGCTGCTGCAGCAGTGGATCATCACGCGCCGCATCGAAGCCGCCGACAAGGCCTGATCGCCCGCGGCGAGCGGACACCTCGTCCGCTCGCCGCAACGCCCGCGCGTCGCGTCCGCTGTACCTAGCCATCGCAGGCCCGTCATGACTGCCGCTGCTGAAACCATCGCCGCCATCGCGACCGCGCCGGGCGCCGGCGGCATCGGCGTACTGCGCGTGTCCGGCACACAGGCAACCGCGATCGCAACGACCCTGCTCGGCCGCGTGCCGCAGCCGCGACATGCCCACTACTGCGCGTTCCGCGACGCAGCCTCCGCGCTGATCGATCGTGGAATCATGCTGCATTTTCCACAACCGAATTCATTCACGGGCGAGGACGTGGTCGAGCTGCAGACCCACGGTTCGGCCGTCGTACTGGATCTGCTGCTGCGCCGCGTCTGTGAACTCGGCGCGCGGCCGGCGCGCGCCGGCGAGTTTTCCGAGCGCGCCTTCCTCAACGGCAAGCTGGATCTGGCCCAGGCCGAGGCCATTGCCGATCTGATCGCCAGCCAGTCCGAAGCCGCGGCACGCGCTGCGCTGCGCTCCCTCGACGGCGCGTTCTCGCTGCGCGTGAAACGGCTCCTGGCCAATCTCGTCGATCTGCGCGTCTACATCGAAGCCGCGATTGATTTTCCGGAGGAAGAAATCGACTTCCTAGCCGCGCCCGAACTGCGCGCGCGACTGGATGCCGTCAGTGACGAGCTGTCGACCCTGCTGAGCGAGACACGCCGCGGCCTGCGGCTGGCCGACGGCCTGCATGTCGTCATCGTCGGCCGGCCCAACGCAGGCAAGTCCAGTCTGCTCAACGCACTTGCCGCCCAGGACCGTGCCATCGTCACACCGGTGGCTGGTACGACGCGCGACGTGCTGCGCGAGAACATCCAGCTCGATGGCGTACTGCTGACCTTGGTCGATACTGCAGGCCTGCGCGAATCCGCCGACATCGTCGAACGCGAAGGCATGCGCCGCGCGCGCGGCGAGCTCGAACGCGCCGACGTGGCGCTGCTCGTCAGCGATGCCGAGCATCTGAATGCCGACATCGCCCTGCTCGGACCGGCTCAATCGGGCCAGACGCGTCTGCTGGTCTGCAACAAGATCGACCTCGCGCAACTGCCGCCGCAGCGCGTCGGGCACGCCGCCGGCATCCGCATCGACCTGTCCGCGCGCACCGGCGAAGGACTGGATCTGCTGCGCCGCGAGTTGAAGTCCCTGGCCGGCGTCGATGGCGACGGCAGCAACGGCGCTTTCAGCGCCCGCACGCGCCATGTCCTCGCCCTGGAACGCGTCGCCGCCCACCTCGCCGCCGCCGAATTCGCCCTGGTCGGCCAACAGGCCGGCGAACTCGCCGCCGAAGAACTGCGCCACGCCCAGCGCGACCTCGGCGAACTGACCGGCGAATACACCAGCGACGACCTGCTCGGCGCGATCTTTTCGAGCTTCTGCATCGGGAAATGACCGTGCCGCGCCGGCGCGGCCGTTTCGCGCGGCGAAGCTGCCCACTGTTACGACCATCGCGTTCCCCAACCCGGCTGATTGGCAGGACGGCTTGATCGCGTGCGGTGCCGGCGCCGGTTTCTCAGGCTCCCCGTCCGTCGCGCGAACTCAATCGGAACGCTTGAGCCGCGCCTGATCGACACGAACGATCAGATCCTCCGCCACCGGGTTCAGCGCGAACGGGTTGAAGGAGATTTTCGACGGCGGAGAGAATGCGACCTGGCTGCCGAACCGGCCGGGACGCGCGAGTCGCAAGGTGATTCTCGGCGGCCGCGTCTGGGTAGACGCATTGACGTTGATGATGTTGCTGAGCGGAATTCTTTCCTCTTCGCTTCCGTTCCTGACAAGCAGGGAGTCCCCGCAGTCATGAACCTCGTCGACAAGATCCCAGACCACGTTCTTCATCACGAAGAAACCCACGATCGCCATGAGGCATGGCATCAGCAGGAACTTCCAGCCGCCGGTGCTGAGTCCGTTTCCGGTGACAGACACCACGAAGAACGCTGCGAGCAGGCCGAACCACATCGCCGGAAACACTTTCTTGTAGAACCACGTGGAATCCGACGAGATCTTCTTCATGCGTTCCTCTGCCGTGTAGTTGCTGCGCGCAGTCGTGCGCGATTTCCGCCTACGCCGCGAGCCGCGGTTATCTTCGCCGCCGCCGCTTCCGCTGCGCGGAGCACGAAACGGAGCTCGTTCAGTGGGCGCCGACGATCGCCCTGAGTGCGCCCAGCGATGCTTCCCATTCGTCGGCGTCGCCCTCGTGCCAAAGCTCCCTGAGTTCCGATTGCTCGCCGACAATGCGTTCGAGCGCATGCTGCGCCTTCGTCAGCAGCGCGCGCGAAGGAACGACACGAAGCTGCTCCACCCATCGCTCGACCTTTTCCGTATATGCGTCCGACCGCGTTCCGCGGCCGAGCAGCTTTGCGATGACTTCGACTGCCGCCACCGCGCACGCCGCTTCGGACGCATCGACGTAACCGTCGTTCTCCAGCACGGCGTCGAGGGCGGCTTCCACCGGCGACAGGTCTTTTGCTCCTTCGAGCTCATATGCCCAGTCGGCCGCATCGTCGTTGCCGAACGGCTCGTGCGACCACGTTCCCATCCCTGTCTCCTGTGATTCGCTTCGGTGCTGCGCCGACGTTCGTGCCAACGCACTACCTGAAGTGGCTGCTGCGAAAATCTACCGAGTTCGGCATTGCGCGGGAATTGCACCTGGTACCCGACCTCGGCTGGCTGCAGACCTGCGATCGAAACCGCAACCGAGTGGAGACGATCGCCGCGGTCGCGCAGGATGAAAATTACATGCAGAGTAACTTTTTTCTTGCAGAAAACTTTCAGACAAGGAACAATGACGGCAATCCCGGGAGCAGCCATGGACGCACCGCTGCGCAGGACCTTGCATCAGTTGCGCAACACGCGCGATCTTCGCGCCGAAATCGTATCTCTGGCGGCCAGCCTGCTGGTCACGCGCGCCGATGGCGAGCTGATCGTCACCGAACCGGTCATCAGCGCGGCCACCGTGCGGCGGGAATGGCAGCAGCTGCTGCCGGCGCTGGCCGCCGACGTGCGTGGCCGGATGACCCTGCTCATCGAGCCGGCGACCTCCCGAGTTGGCGAGAAGCGTGCCGATTACGAGATCGGCGCGTCGTTGCAGCAGCTGCAAAAACCCAACTATCGCTTCGAGGTCCTGCGCCAACTGCTGCGCGCCGATCTGGAAAACGTCGGGCCGTTGCCGGTCAAGGCCTTGCTCGACGCGATCGGCGCTTCACAGACGCCGATACGCGCGGCGCTGGCCGAGCTGGGCGAGGCCGGCATCGTGCGCCGGCGCGGTCGCCATTACGCGGTGCGCGCCGAAGAAGTCTCCGCCGAACTACTCGCGAAGCTACAGGCGATGCCGCAGATCCTGCGCTTTCGCTTCGAGCGCGGCGCGCAGATCCGGCCGCCGGCCGTGCTGCTGCAGCGTGCGTTGACCTTGCTTTCCGCGACCGCGTCGGACGGCTGGCAGGATCTGGCCCTGTCGGGCGTTGCCGTGGCGCGCGCCGATGTCGCGCCGCTCGATCTGCTCGGTCTGCCGCGGCTCGATCTGCTGGCCCAGTTGCCGCGGGCAGTACAGTCCTTCGATCCGCTGCTGCTGCGCCGGCTCGACGACGGGCTGGAGCCGGAGCCCAGCGTGCTCGCCCCGGCACCGGTCATCGTCACGCTGGTCCGCGCCGATGAGACCGTGCTGCGTGATGCCCCGCTCGATGGCGCACGCTGCGCGCGCAGCGTGGACGTCTATCTGTCCCTGCACGAGCAGGGGCTGTCGGCACAGGCACTGCAGTACGCGAAGGCGGTGCGTGGATGAACGCGCATGCAGCGCTCGATGCGGCGGAACTGCTGCGCCGCGTGGCCGAGCGGATTTCGCCGGCGCTGCGCGCGCACGTCGTCGTCGTCGGCAGCATCGCTGCGGCCTGGGCATTCCGTGACGTGTCGGGCGCCCACGCGGTCGCAACCAAGGACATAGACCTGCTGCTGCGTCCGGCCGTCGATGCGCTCGCGACGGCGACGTCGCTCGGCAGGATCTGGCTGGATGAAGGCTGGCAGCCGCAGTTCACGCACGGGCGCCGGCCGGGCGACGACGCGACGCCCGACGACGAACTGCCGGCGCTGCGCCTGCAGCCGCCCGGCGAAAGAACCGGCTGGTTCGTCGAGCTGCTCGGCGAGGCGTCGCCGGATCAGGTCACGCGCAAGCACTGGCGCCGCTTTGCGACCGGGCTCGGTGCATTCGCGCTGCCGAGCTTCCGCTATCTGCGCGTGGCCGTGCATGAGCCCGACGACACCGAGTTCGGTTTGCGTGTCGCACGCCCGGCGCGCATGGCGCTGGCGCATCTGCTCGAACATGCCGAGCCGGACACCACGCCGATCGCCGGCCTGCCGGGCCAGCCGGCGCGTTTCGTCAAGGATCTCGGCCGCGCAGTCGTGCTGTGGTGGCTCGCCCGGCAGCAGTCGCCGCTGGCCGATCGGCAGTGGCTGGCGGAATGGCGCGAGACCTTGGCCGCGCTGTACCCGGATGACATCGCCGTGCTCAAGGTTTCAGCCGCACGCGGCGTCGCGAATCTTGCCGATCATCTGCGCGCAGCACACGCGATCGCGCTCAACAGTCTGCTCGCGGCCCACGGCACGACCTTGCCGGCCTACCAGCGCGCATACACCGGCCTGTGCGAACTCGTCGACAGGCTCTGAACCGCGCAGGCTGGCTCCGGGCCGGCGCCTGGGCAGTGAGATCGCCGCTGGCCGTGTTTCAGTACCACTCCAGCAACGACAGCCCGAGCCCGACGTAAGTCGCGCGATGGTTGTAGTCGATCAGGCTCTCGCCGTGGCCGTCGAACAATTGCAGATGTCCACGAAGCTGATTGTGGATCGGAAATGCCCAGTCGAACTGCGCCGCGCCGCCTTCGGGGCTGGGCCGCAGCATCAGCGCGAACTCGTGGCCGTTCCAGACGCGCACGATCTGCACGTCGCCGTGGCCGATGTAGTTGCCGATGTCGGGGTTGTCGGACTTGTCGAAAGATTCCCTGACGATCCACCAGGGGCGGATCATCACGGTCCAGTCGCCGTGTTCGAAGCCGGCCTGGCCGATCACGCGGTTCCAGCTGCGCGACAGCGGCAGGCTGCGGCCGTTGGACTGGTGATTCACGCCGACGCCGAGCAGATGACCGTCCCAGCCGAGCAGGTGCATGTTGGAGCGGAACACGAGCATGAGCTCCGGTTCGTAGTTGGTCTCGCGGAACGGACGCGAATTCTGCGGATTGGCAACCTGCCAGTGCGAGGCCTGGGTATAGCCCAGCCAGAGGTCGCCGTTGTCGCCGAACAGGTTCTCCAGGATCTTGCCCTTGAAGCTCAGCTGGAACTTCATCTCGGCGGCCTTGAGCCGCTCGGGCAGTTCGACGTCGTGGTTCGGCGACGGGCTGCGCGGCAAGGCGTTGATGTTCGAGGTATGGAAGAACGGCAGCAGGTACAGCGGCTTGTAGCCGCGGATGTTGAATGCGCCGAGCTTGGAGTCGGGTTCGAGTTCCCAGCGGCTGTCGAGCAGCGAGAGCGGCTCGGCGCCTGTTGGCGCGGGTTCGTCGTGAGCGTAGAGCACCGGCGTGTCGGTGTTCGTCCTTTCCGCGCTCGATGCGGGCGCGATGCGGCGCGGATATGCGGCGTCGTAGCAGGCCAGGCGCTCGGGGTCCGAGGCGATCGCCGCGCAGGCGCGCGGGTCGGACGGAGTGGCTGCAGCCGCGACGAACGCGCAGGGCAGCAGCGACAGCGGGGCGGCGAAGCGGCGCAGGTCCATCGGCGGCGAACTCCGGGGCGGAAAGCCGAATGCTAGCAGGCGCGCCGGCGCCTATTTGATCCGACGCCCGCGCAAGGCAGCCGTCGGCGACATGACGGCCGGCCCCGAACCCGGTTTAATGCGGTCTTCGTTTGCGGAAGGTTGCTCATGCGTACGATGCTGATGGCCGCCCTGTTGGCCGTTTCCCTGCCTGCGATGTCCGAAAAGCTCACGATAGAACGCATCCTCGACGATCCCGCCGTGCTCGGCACGACGCCGCGCGGCCTGAAGATCGCCCCCGACGGTTCGCGCGTAACCTTCCTGCGCGGCAAGGCCGACGACCAGAACGCGCTGGATCTCTGGGAGTACCACCTCGCCGACAACGCGACGCGGCTGCTGGTGGACTCGCGTGCGTTGCAGCCGACCGAGGAAGTCCTGTCCGATGCCGAAAAGGCCACGCGCGAGCGTCAGCGCATCGCCGGCCTCAAGGGCATCGTCAACTACCGCTGGGCGCCCGACGCCCGGCGCCTGCTGTTCCCGCTCGCCGGCCAGCTCTATCTGTACGACCTCGATGCGCCTCCGGCCGAGGCGGTGCGCTCGCTGACGCCCAAGGACGCCGAAATCATCGACGCGCAGGTCGCGCCGAGCGGCCGCTATGTCTCGTTCGTAAGCCGGCAGAATCTCTGGGTCGTCGATCTCACGACCAATCTCAAGCAGCGCCTGACCGACGACGGCAAGGACACCGTGCACAACGGCGAAGCCGAATTCATCGCGCAGGAAGAGATGGACCGCTTCAGCGGCTACTGGTGGTCGCCCAAGGGCGACTGGATCGCGTTCGAGCGCTATGACGAGGCGCGCGTGCCGGCCGTGCGGCGCTTCGAGATCCAGCCCGACCGCACCGACGTGACCGAGCAGCGTTACCCGGCCGCGGGCCAGCCCAATGCCAAGGTACAGCTCGGCCTGATCCGGCCCGGCGGCGGCCGCACGCGCTGGATCGACCTCGGCGCCGACGCGGACATCTATCTGAACCGCGTGAACTGGACGCCGGACGGCAAGCATGTCGCGTTCCAGCGCCAGACCCGCGACCAGCATCGACTCGACCTCGTGCTCGTCGATGTCGACACCTTGAAGTCGCAGTTGCTGCTCAGCGAGACCAATCCGACCTGGATCAACCTGCACGACGACCTACGCTTCCTGTCGCGCCAGAGCGCCTTCGTCTGGGCCTCGGACCGCAGCGGCCACAAGCATCTGTACTTGTACGGAATGGACGGAAAGGAAAAATTTCCGCTTTCGACCGGCGACTGGGACGTGGATCGCGTACTGGCCGTCGACGAAGCCGCCGGGCTGGTCTACATCGCGGCCAATCGCGACCATCCGCTGGACAAGCAGGTCTATGCGCTGAAGCTCGACGGCAGCAACGCGGCGAATCCGCAGCGCATCACGCGCGAGGACGGCTGGCACGAAGCGACCTTCGCCGGCGACGGCGCGGTCAAGCTGTTCGTCGACAGCTGGGCCGATCCGCAGACGCCGACCCAGGTGAGCGTGCGGGGCCCCGGCGGCGAGCGCCTGTCATGGATCACCGAGAACCGCGTCGACGCGTCGCATCCGTACGCGCCGTATCGCGCCGAGCACATCGTGCCGGAGTTCGGCAGCATCAAGGCCGCCGACGGCCAGGCGCTGTGGTACCGCCTGTACAAGCCGGCCGGCTTCGATCCGGCCAAGCGCTATCCGGTGATCTCGCATTTCTACGGCGGCCCGACCGCGCAGCTGGCCAAGCGCGATTTCGGCGATCTGCTCGACCAGTACTTCGCCCAGCAGGGCTATGTGGTGCTGACCCTGGACAATCGCGGCATGGCACGCCGCGGCCGCCAGTTCTCCGATCCCATCCATCTTCAGCTCGGCAAGATCGAAGTCGAGGACCAGCGCGCCGCGCTGCAGTGGCTGGCCAGTCAGCCCTGGGTCGACGGCAAGCACATGGGCGTGTTCGGCTGGAGCTACGGCGGTTACCTGAGCCTGATGATGCTGGCCAAGTCCTCCGACATCGTCGCGGCGGCGGCCTCGGTCGCGCCGGTCACCGACTGGGCGCTGTACGACACGCACTACACCGAGCGCTATCTCGGCCTGCCCAAGGACAATGCCGAGGGCTATCGCCTCAGCGGCGTGCTGCCGTGGCTGGACGGCATGACCTCGCCGCTGCTGCTGATCCACGGCATGGCCGACGACAACGTGCTGTTCACCAATTCGACCCAGCTCATGGCCGAGCTGCAGAACCGTGGCAAGGCCTTTGAACTCATGACGTATCCGGGCGGCAAGCACGGCATGTCGACGCCGGCCATGAAGAAGCACGTCTACAACACGATCAAGCGCTGGTTCGACCGCCAGCTCAAGACGCCGGCGCCCTGAGCCGGCGCGCAGCGGCTGCACGAGGACGGACGATGAAGACAATGCAGACACGCATGATGACGGCGGCCCTGCTGCTGGCGGCCGCGGTCGCCGCCCCGGCGGCCGAGCCCGCAGCGAAAGCCAAGGCGACAGATGCGTCGGTTTCGGACAAGGCTGCGACGCGTCAGAAAACGCCGGCGAAGAAAGCCGCCGATGGGACCAAGGCGAAGGCGCCGCCGGAGGCGAAAACCGGATCGGCCGATGCCAGGCCGCCCGCGCCGCCGCCGAGCAAGGAAGACTGCGGCGTCGGTCGTCGCGTGACGCTGGCCGACGAGCGCAAGGGCGGCGTGATCTCCGTGGCGGCCGACGCCTGCGTCATCGAGCTCGACGACGGCACCGTGACAAGGGCGACGCCGGACGCGCTGCATTTCGACGGCGCCGAGGACGAGCCGGCGCAACGGCCGTAACCGTCGCGCCGCCTGATCGTACCGCGCGGTTCAGACGAAACGCCCGGCCTGGTAATCGCGGATCGCCGTCATGATCTGCTCCTGCGTGTTCATGACGAACGGTCCGTACTTGGCGACCGGTTCATTCAACGGCCGGCCGGCGACGAGAATCAGTCGTCCGCCGGTCGGTGCTGCAAGACGCACCTGCGCGCCACGGCTCAGCACACCGAGCTGGCCGCGCGGCAAGGTGCGCGCCTGGGCGCCCTCGCCCACCGTCGCGTCGCCGTCGTAGACATAGACGAACGCGTTGTGCGTCCCGGGCAGATCGGCAACCCATTGCGCGCCGGCCTGCAGGCGCACATCCACATAGAACGGATCGGTCGCGACGTCGGCGACCGGTCCGCTCACGTCGCCGATGCGACCGGTCAGCAGACGCAGCTCAACGCCGTCGGCCGGCTGCAGCAGCGGCACCTGTTCCGGTGCGATGTCCTGGTAGCGCGGCGCGGTCATCTTGTCCCTGGCCGGCAGATTGACCCAGAGCTGGAAGCCCCACATCAAGCCGTCTTCCTGCTCGGGCATCTCCGAATGCACGATGCCGCGTCCGGCCGTCATCCACTGCACGCTGCCGGCGCGCAGCCGGCCGCTGTTGCCCTGGTTGTCGCCGTGGCGCATGTTGCCGGCGAGCATGTAGGTCACGGTCTCGAAGCCGCGATGCGGGTGATCCGGAAAGCCGGCCAGATAGTCGCCGGGCTGGTCCGAGCGGAATTCGTCGAGCATCAGGAACGGATCGAGCATGTCCAGCGCCGGCTGGCCGATCACGCGATTGAGCTTGACGCCCGCGCCGTCGCTGGCCGGCATGCCGCGTACGGTCTGCACGATCTGGCGGGAAGGGGAAACGGTGGCGTTCATGTCGCGTCCTCGATCAACGATCGCCGCAAGATGGCAGCTGCCGCCGCCGATACCAAGCCGCGGGTCATGAACAAGTTGCGCGTGCGGCGGCAACAATACGCCGCGGCATCCGCCGTCCCGCCGGCGCGCAATCGGAAGGCCTGTCGCCGGGTGTGCCGTACCGACACGATCCGGCGGCAGAGGCCCTGCCTGGTACCTCAGCTTCGCGCAACGACCGGTGTGGAAGCCTCGCCTGCCCACACCGCCAGCAGCGCCCGCGCCGCGCGCAGGTCGCGCTTGACCGTGGGGACGGAGATCGCCAGCGCCTCGGCGATCTGGTCGAGGTCGATGCCGACCAAGGTGTGCCATTCCAGCACCGCAGCCTTGCGCACATCGAGTTCGCGCAGGCGATCCAGTCCGTTGATCAGGTCGATCGCGTCGCCGGCACGGTCCGGCGGAGCCTCGATGCCGTCGTGCAGCGCCGCCGTTGCCACGCCTTCTCCACGCTTGCCGGTCCCGCGCGAGCGCTGGTGATCCAGGACGATCTGCCGCATCGCGAGCGCCGCCGTACGGAACAGATGCGCCCGGTCGACGCTGCAGTGCTCCCCGGCGTGCAGTTTCAGCCAGGCTTCGTGTACGAGCGCGGTCGTGTCGAGGGTGGCGCCGGCCAGGCGCAGGCGGCGCGCGCGCGTCTTCAGCTCCTGATACAGCGCAGCGAACAGGTCGGTGTCGAACGGCGAAGCCATGGCGCAGCTTAGCGCGTCGGCGAGGCGGAATCGGCTCAGCGGGCGGCCGCGTCCAAACCGGACAGCGCCAGCTCGCGGGAAAGTGTCGCGACCCGCGCGGCGTCAAGCGCGCCCAGCGCGTCGCGCGCCTGGACCGGACGGCCCAGGCGCAGCAGTGCATAGGCGAGGAAGGCCTGGGTTTCTTCGCGCGGCTGCTGCGCTTCCGGGTGTGCGCGCAGCTCGCCGAGCAGCCGGCGCGCCAGTGCGGCAAGGTCGGCCCAGGCCCCGTCGTGGACCTGGGCGTCCATCAGGTAGCGCGCCGTATTCATGCGCGGCATGAGCCCGGCGCCGGCGGATTGGAGTTCGGCCAGCAGGGAAGTCAGCTCGCGGCGTGCCTCGCCGTGCCTGCCGCTGCCGTCCAGCGCGCGGGCGCGATGCTGGCGCAGCTGACGTTCCCGATGGTTGCCGGGACCGTACACGGCGCGCAACTCCGGCAGCACAGCCTCGGCGACGCCCAGGGCGTCCGCATAGCGGTGCTGCCGATTGAGCAGATACACGCGCGTTTCGGCGATGCGCAGCCGCATCGCGACAAAGCGCTGCGCGTCCCGTGCGACGGCCGCATCGGCCGAATCCAGCCAGCGTGCCGCCTCGTCGTAGCGATTGAGCCAGATGAGATTCTGGGCGAGGTTGTGCCGCGCGTAGGCGTCCTCTTCCGGCCAGCGTTCTGCCTGCGCCGCGGCCAGCGCCTGAGCGCGCTGCTGCCAGGGCAAGGCCGCCGCATACCGGCCCTGCCAGGCTTCGGTCAGGCCTCGCTCGGTCAGGACGCCGATGCGCGCCAGCACGGCACGAGGGTCGCCGTCGCGAGTCAGTCCGATGGCCTGATCGAGCAGCGTTGCCGCGTGCGTGAAGTTGCCTTCGCCGCGCTCCAGCACCGCGAGGTAGCGCAGGTTGAAGGCCAGATCTACCGGGTCACCGCCGTCGGCGACGGCGCGTTCGAGCAGGCCGCGCGCCGCCGCCAGTTCGCCCACACCGTTGAGCGCACT
Organism: Lysobacteraceae bacterium SCN 69-320; assembly: GCA_001725155.1. Taxonomy (GTDB): domain Bacteria; phylum Pseudomonadota; class Gammaproteobacteria; order Xanthomonadales; family Rhodanobacteraceae; genus Tahibacter. The sequence goes on from MEFP01000015.1 coordinate 43,211, forward strand.
GGCGATGTGGTGGGTGAGACGGGTGCGGATCGGCGTGCGGATGTCGCCGCGCTTCTGCAGCGATTCCAGTGCCGACAGCAGCACTTCACGCGCCGTGACGTCCGGGCGGTTGGCGACTGAAGGGTCCGCCGCGCTCATCAGCGACGACAGCAGGACACTGACCTCCCGGGAAATGGCCGCCTCGTCCTCGGCGCGCAGCGCCGCGGCTTCGGCGGCTCGCTGGGCCTCGCGTGCCTGACGCGCCTGCACTGCGACTCCGGCGACACCGGCGCCGAGTGCGATCGCGGCCAGCGCGGCGAAGCCGCTTGCCGCACGATGACGGCCGACGAAACGGCGCACGCGGTAGCTCCAGCGCGCTGGCCGCGCCTGCACGGGACGTCCCTGGCGCCAGCATTCAAGGTCGTCGCCGAGCGCCTGGGCGCTCGGATAGCGCTCACCAGCCGCATCGGCGGTCGACTGCAGCACGATGGCGGCCAGGTCCGCGTCGAGCTGGCGCCGCCACTGTGCCGCCGCAAGGTCGCGTGCAGTCCGGCCGAGCAGCAGCTCGCCCAGCAGCAGACCGAGCTGGAACACATCCGTCGCCGTCTGTGGCGGCTCGCCGCGCAGCTGTTCGGGCGCCGCGTAGCGCGGAGTGTGGGCGAGGCCGCCGACCGTGGCTTCGTCTTCGTCGAGCAGGCGCGCGATACCGAAATCGAGCAGATGCGGACTGCCTTCGCCGTCGACGAGCACGTTGGCCGGCTTGATGTCGCGATGCAGGACCAGATGCCGGTGGGCGTGCTCGACCGCGCGACACAGCCGCGCGACCAGGGCCACGCACCCCCGCCGGTCCACCTGGTTCGCGGCGACGTAGCGGTCGATGCGCACGCCGTCCACGTATTCGAGCACGAGCCAGGCGCGACCGCCGGCATCGACACCCGCGTCGAGCAGGCGGGCGATGGCGGGATGGTCCAGCCGGGCCAGGACGCGCTGCTCGCGGGCGAAGCGCTGACGCGCCGGCGCGCCGGCCATGGTGTCGTGCAGCAGCTTGACCGCGACGCGCTGACTGAAATCAGCCTGATCGCGGCGCGCCTCCCACACTTCGCCCATACCACCGCGTCCGAGCAGGCGCACCAGCGTGCAGTTGCCGACGCGCTGGCCGGGCAGCGGACCGTCGGCATCGGTTTCCTGCAACAGCGCATCCCGCAGGCTGCCGGCCGATGGGCTGGCCGGAACCCGTGCGTCGGCCTGCAGCAGCGCCTGTACGGCTGCGCGCACCTGGGCATCGTCCACGGCGTCGAGCGCGTGCTCGCGGCTGATCGCGTCGAGATCGGCGATTTCCTCGAAAAGCGCCAGTGCCCGCTGCATCGTCGATGCGTCCATCGGTCCGCCGTCCGGAGTCGGCGTTGCTCAGTCCATTCCCGAGGCGAAGATATAGTCAGGACCGACGAAGCGCATCACCAGCACATCGTGATCGACGTTGCCGGGATCGTTGGCTTCGTACTGGCGGTCGCCGATGACGACAGGCCTGCCCTGGTCGAGCAGCAGCGCAGCGCCCCAATGGCGGCGGGTCTCGTTCAGCGTACCGTTGAACGCCTGGAAGACGTAGGGCTCCGAGAGGCCGGGAATCGCCGGCCAGCTGTAGCGGAAGCCGCCGGGCCAGGCCGAATCGGCCGTGCGTACGAAACGGCCGAGCAGCACATGCTCGAAGCGCGCGCCGCCCTCGACGCGCCAGCTTCCGGCGAACCAGAGCAAGCCGCGCAGCGCGTCGTAGGCGGCGTCGAGCACGAGGCAGGATTCGCCGCGCAGCACGGCCGTGGCGGCGTCGCAAAGGTCGTCCGCGAGCCAGGCCACCGCATCGGTCGTGCGCAGCGCCCCGCTGGCCTGGTCGATCGGAATGCGCTGCAACGCCGGCTTGAACAGCGGGCCGTAGGCATCGGCGCCCGGCGCGCGGTTGAGCACCAGCAGCAGCGCGTTGTCGAAACCGAGCGTGCCGGGCCCGGTCTCCACGGCGAGGGCGCCGACGCTGACGTCGCCGAGCGCGTCGCCGGCTTCGTAGCGCTGCAGCTCGCTGACGGCGTCATAGCGGCGCACCTGCACCCGGCGGCGGTCGCCACCGTTGCGCACATAGTCGAGCGCCAGGAAGAAGTCGTGCGGCAGCGCACCGGCCGCACGCGAGAAGCGTACGCGGCGCGCGACTTCGTACTCGCCGTCCGCGCCGACGACATGGAACACGGGACTGTCGAAGCTCGTATTCGCGTACGTGTCCCTGCCTTCCGCATCCATCAGCGTGAACGCGCCGTCGCTCGGGGGATTGGGTGCCGTCGTCTGGTTGTACGCCAGCGCGGTGACCACCCAGCCGGTGCCGGGCTGAACGTCCAGATCGCCGAGCTCGGGCGCGTAGGCGGGACTGCTGGCGCTGGAGGCGATGCTGCAGCCCGCCGGCCAGCTGTTGCCCCATCCCCAGCTGCGGAACGACGTGTCCGCGCTGCCGTCCAGAAAGACGCGGCAAACGGTGACCCGGCCGTAACTGCTTTCCTGGGAACTGAAGGCGTAGTAAGCCGTGTTGCCGTACAGCACCGGACCGGCCACCGAGAGCACGCCCGTGTGGCGCAGAATCTGGCCGTTGTTGCCGACGTCACCGAAGCTCGCATCGCGGGATCCGTCGGCGTTCAGACGCAGCAGGCCCACGCGCCCGGAGGGACCGGGATTGATCAGCGCCAGACCGAGGTACTTGCCGTCCGGCAATACGACGATGCCGCGCCCGGCGTCGAAGCTCGTGCCGCCGGCCAGGCTGTCGAACGCCGCGATCGTCGAGCCGCGGCCGATGCCGTTGTAGAGCGCCGGATTCAACGTCGCATTGAAGCGCACGTCCAGATCCACCGCGCTCGCCGCCGCGGCTGCCGTCGCGACCAGCCCCCACCATCCTCCGAACAACCATCTTGTCCCGCGCATCGAAGTTCTCCTCGCCATTGCCGGCGGAGGAAGAACGCCAAAACGGTGCAGCCGGGATCACCCGCGGCGGGCCGAACGGGAGATACAGGGTGCCGCCGGGTCCGCCCGGCTCAGGACGGCCGGCGGCGGCGCCGGCCGGAAAGTCGCGCCTGCCGCGGCGCTCAGTGCACCCAGCGTCCGCCGCGGCGGCGCGGCGGATCGCGGAACTCGCTGGATGCGGCGCCGCTGCCGGCCTTTTCGCGTTCGCTGGCCGGGTGCACGCGCCAGTACTGCGCGACCTGGGCGACGACCTGCGGAATGTGCGCCAGGCAGTCGTCGTATTCCTGTTCGGTCAGGCGCTCGAATTCGGCTTCGGCCGTCAGCACGCCTTCGTCGACCGACAGCGCCATGACCGGACCGAGCATCTCCATGAGCTGCGCGTCTTCGGCCAGGCGCGATTCCCAGGCACTGGCGCGCAGGTCGATCGCTCGGCTGACGCCTTCGCACCAGCCCGCGGCCGACAGCGCCACGCCGCCGTCCTCGAGGTCGACCTCGCCGAGTATCGGCTCGTAGGTTTCGGCGTCGATCTCGCCGACGATGGAATCGTTGAGCTTGGCCAGCAGCAGCAGGATGCGCTCGCCCTCTTCCTCGTCGGTGAACGGCGCATGCAGCACTTCGGGCAGCCATTCGTCCGGCAGCGCCGGATCCGGACCTATCGCGAGCAGGGTCAGCAGGCCATGCACGCCGTCGAGCAGCAGATCGGCTTCGTTCTCCCGCGCATGGGCGCGCAGGTACTGATCGAGCTCGTCGAGCTCGTGGTCCTCGAGAGAGGGCGTGACTTCACGTTCGGTCATGCGTTGAGTTCCAGCAGCGCCGGTGCGTGGTCCGAAGGACGCTCCCAGCGGCGCGGTTCCAGATCTATGCTGGCGCCCGCGAAACGCGGCCGCAGCGCGTGGCTGGCCAGCACGAGGTCGATGCGCAGGCCGAGGTTGCGACGGAACGCGGCCTGGCGGTAGTCCCACCAGCTGAATGCGCCATCGTTGCTGTGAAATTCGCGAAAGCTGTCGAGCAGGCCGATGTCGAGCAGCTTGCGCAGCGCCGCGCGTTCCGGCTCGGAGCACAGGATCTGGTCCTTCCAGGCCACCGGATCGTGCACGTCGCGGTCGTCCGGCGCGATGTTGAAATCGCCGAGCACGACGAGGTTCGGATGCCGCGCCGCCTCATTGGCGAGGTAATCGGTCACACGGGCCAGCCAGTTGAGCTTGTAGGCGTATTTGTCGCTGCCGACGGCCTGGCCGTTGACGACGTAGAGATTCGCGATGCGCAGGTCGCCGACGTCGGCGATCAGGATGCGCCGCTGCGGATCGTCGAGGCCGGGTATGTCGGTCACCACGTTCTGCGGCATGTCGTGGCGCGACAGCAGTGCGACGCCGTTGTAGGTCTTCTGCCCCGAGAACACGCTGCGGTAGCCCAGCGCGGCCAGTTCGGTATCTGGAAATTTGGAATCTTCCAGTTTTGTCTCCTGCAGCGCGACGATGTCGGGCTGCGCGGCCGCCAGCCATTGCTTGAGGTGCGGCAGCCGCACGTTGAGCGAATTGACGTTCCAGGTCGCGATTTTCATGCGCGCAGTCTAGTGTCCCGTCCTGCAGATAGCCACCGGCGAGCGCCGCTGCCGCAGGCCTGCGGCAGCGTTCGCCGTGCCGGCACGCACGCGTGCCGCGGCCGGTGTCCGGCCCGGCTCAGACCAGGCCGTAGCTGTGCAGCAGCGCGTCGGTTTCCGGTTCGCGGCCGCGGAATGCGACGAAGCTTTCCAGCGCCGGCCGCGAGCCGCCGACCGCGAGCACTTCGCGGCGGAAATCGGCGCCGGTGGCCTTGTTGAACACGCCTTCGGCCTCGAAGCGCGCGAACGCGTCGGCCGACAGCACTTCGGCCCAGAGATAGCTGTAATAGCCGGCGCCGTAGCCGCCGGCGAAGATGTGGGTGAAGCTGTGCGCGAAGCGCTGCCAGGCCGGCGGCTGCACGACGGCGACTTCGCGGCGCACCTGCTGCAGCACCGCGTCCGTGCGCGCGCCCTGCGCCGGATCGAAACCCAGATGCAGGCGGAAATCGAACAGGGCGAACTCGAGCTGGCGTACGAGGAACATGCCGGCCTGGAAATGCCGCGCCGCGAGCATGCGCTGGAACAGCGCCTCGGGCAGTGCCTCGCCGGTCTGGTAGTGGCGCGCGAACAGGTCCAGCGTCTCGCGCTGCCAGCCGAAGTTCTCCAGGAACTGGCTCGGCAGCTCAACCGCATCCCATTCCACGCCGCTGATGCCGGACACGCCCGGAAAGTCGATCTCGGTCAGCAGATGGTGCAGGCCGTGGCCGAATTCGTGGAACAGGGTCAGCACGTCGTCGTGGGTCAGCAGCGACGGCGCCGTCGCGGTCGGCGGCGCAAAGTTGCAGGTCAGATAGGCGATGGGCCGGTGCAGGCCGTCGGCATCGCGGAAGCGCGATCGGCAGACATCCATCCACGCGCCGCCGCGCTTGCCGCTGCGCGCGTAGAGGTCGACGTAGGCGCCGGCGATCAGCTGGCCGTTCGCGTCGAACACTTCGTAATAGGCGACGTCCTCGTGCCAGACGTCGACGCCGTCGCGGCGCTGCAGGCGTATGCCGAACACGCGCTCGCAGATGCCGAACAGGCCGTCGATGACCGCCGGCAGCGGGAAATACGGCTTGAGTTCTTCCTCGTTGAGCTGGAAGCGGCGCTCGCGCAGTTTCTCGGACGCATAGCCGATGTCCCAGGGCTGCAGGTCGGCCAGGCCGAGCTCGGCTGCCGCGAACGCGCGCAGCTCGGCGATTTCGCGCTCGGCGACGGGTTTGGCACGGCGCACGAGGTCGGCGAGGAAATCCAGCACCTTCTGCGGCGAGGTCGCCATCTTCGTCGCGAGCGATTCCTCGGCGGCATTGGCGAAGCCGAGCAGTTGCGCCGCTTCGTGGCGCAGCGCAAGGATCTGCTCGATGCGCCCGGAGTTGTCGAAGCGGCCGGCGTCCGGGCCCTGGTCCGATGCGCGCGTCGAATAGGCCGTGTAGACGCGTTCGCGCAACGCACGGTCGTCGGCATAGGTCAGCACGGCCTGTACGCTGGGTTGCTTGAGCGTGACGAGCCAGCCGTCGAGCTCCTTCTCCCGTGCATAGGCGGCGAGCACGGCACGGCCGGATTCGGGAATGCCGGCGAGCAGGGCCGGGTCGGTCAGGTGCTCGGTCCAGGCCTCGCTCGCGTCGAGCACGGCTTCCTCGAACTCGGTCGAAAGCCGCGACAGCTCGTTGGCGATGGTCTTGAAGCGCGAACGCGCCGGCTCTTCGAGCGCCACGCCGGACAGGCGGAAGTCGCGCAGCGCGTGCTCGGTCAGGGTGCGCGCCGGTCGCGGCAGGCCGGCGAAGTCGCCGCGCCGGGCGACGGCGTCGACGGCCGCATACAGGTCGCGGTTCTGGCCCAGTTCGGTGGAGTGCTCGGTGATCGCTTCCAGCGCCGTCGAATAGGCCTTGCGCAGTTCTTCGGAATCCTTGACCGAATGCAGGTGCGATACCGGCGACCAGGCCCGGCCCAGGCGTTCCTCCCAGGCTTCCTGCGGCAGCAGCGTATTGGCGAAATCGCGGGCGTCCGGCGCGGCGGTCAGCGTGGCTATCGCTTCGCGGTAGTCGTGCAGGATACGTTCGACGGCCGGCACGACGTGCTCGGGCCGGATCTCCGAAAACGCCGGCAGCTCGCCGTCGCGCAGCAGGGGGTTGGTCGCATCCATGGTCGCTGTCCGGAACGGGGCAAACCGCCAAGGTGTAGCGCGGCCGCCGGAAAATCAAGCGCGCGCGCCTGCGCCGCGGCGGTCGGGCTCGGCGTAGCATTGCCTGCATGACGGCCGTCGATACCCCGCTGATCCTGCCGGTGCGCGAACTGCTGCGCCGCTCGACCCTGTTCCGCCATCTCGACGACGACGAACTCGCCGCGCTGACCCAGGCGCTGGAATGGTTCATGCTGCCCGGCGGTGCGACCCTGTTCGAGGCCGGCGAAGCCGCCGATGCGCTGTACGTGCTGCGCAGCGGCAGTCTCGGCGCATTCCGTCGCCACGACGACGGTGAAGTGGAGGAATGCATAGGCCTGATCGCCGCCGGCGAAAGCGTCGGCGAGCTCGGCCTCATCGTCGACCAGCCGCGCTCGGCCACGGTACGTGCGCTGCGCGACTCGGAACTGCTGCGCCTGTCGCGCGCCGCGTTCAACGAACTCGTGCAGCGCCAGCCGACGGCCATGCTCGAAGCGGCCCGCGTCGCGGTCGAGCGTCTGGTGCGCCGGCGCAGCGGCGACCTGACGTCCTCGCCGCGCACCCTGGCCGTGCTGCCCCACGATGCCGGCATCGACGCGCGCGAATTCGCCTATGCGCTGGAGCAGGTGCTCGGCGCCTACGGCAGCTGCCGCGTGCTCGATGCGGATCAGGCAGCCGGCCGGACCAGCGCGTGGTTCGCCGCACAGGAAGCCGAGTTCCGCTTTGTGATCTATCTGGCCGGGGCCGACGCCGACGCCTGGCGCGAGCTCTGCGTGCGCCAGGCCGACGCGCTGTTGCTGCTGGCCGATGCGGCCACGCCGCCGTCGCCGTGGCGGGAACGCGCCTGCCAGAACGCACAGCAGGCGCTGTTCCGGCCGCGTCATCTGGTGCTGCGCCATCGCAGCGGCGAGGTGCAGACCGGCAGCGGGGCGGCCTGGCTCGCGGCCGCGCCGGGCGCGCGACTGCATCACTGGTGCCGCGCCGACGACGTCGAACGCATCGCGCGGCTGATCGCCGGCCGCAGCCTCGGCCTCGTGCTGTCCGGCGGCGGCGCGCGCGGCTTCGCGCATATCGGCGTGATCCGCGCATTGCGCGAGGCCGGCATCCGCATCGACGCGGTCGGCGGCACCAGCATCGGCGCGATCATCGCCGCCGGCGTCGCGGCCGGCTGGAGCGACGAGGAAATGATCGACAACTACCGCCGCGCGTTCGTCGCCGGGCGGCCCCTGTCGGACTACACCTTCCCATTCGTCGCGATGACCAGCGGCCGGCGCGTGTCCGAGCTGCTGCGCGAGGCGTTCGGCGAGCGGCACATCGAAGATCTGGCCCTGCCGTTCTTCGCCGTCTCGGCCAACCTGACCAGTGGCGACGCGGTGACCCATCGCAGCGGTCCGCTGTGGTACTGGCTGCGTGCGAGTTCGGCGATTCCGGGCGTGCTGCCGCCGGTTTTTCACGACGGCCAGGTACTGGTCGACGGTGCCGTCATCAACAACCTGCCCACCGACGTGATGCGCGACGAGTCGGTCGGCGACGTCATCGCCGTGGACATCGGCGCCGACGACGTGCTGCATGCGCGGGTCGAGGAATTCGCCTCGCCGCAGGGCTGGCGCCTGCTGCTGGACCAGTTCGGCAGTCCGACCCGGCCCGGCGTCGTCAGCATCCTGCTGCGCGCCGGCATGGTGAATTCCAAGGCCGCCAACGCCGACCGCCGCGCCAAGGCCAGTCTGCTGCTCGCCCCGCCGGTCACCGGCGTCGGTCTGCTCGACTGGGCCGCCTACGAACGCGCGATCGAGCTTGGCTACCAGTACGCGCTGCGCGAGATCGGCGGACCTAAGGACGCGCTGGCCGACGACATGCCGCTGCTCTGACCGCGGCTCGTCCACGGCGGCGCGTCTGCGGCCTTCATTTTTCTTCATTCGCGCTTCCGGCACTTCATTCGCCGCTGTCGCAGGGTGTCCGCCGTCATTCCATCGGAGAACACCATGCGACACCTGCTCGGCCTCATCGCGCTCGCCGCCGCCACGACGGCCGTCGCCTACGACATGCCGGCCCGTCTCGACGACGGCTGGCCCGTCGCCGACGCCGCGGCCCTGGGCTGGGACACGGCCCGTCTCGACCGGCTGGCCACGACCTTGTCCGAGGAAAGCCATGCCGGCGTCACCAGCGTGCTGATCGCGCAGCGCGGACAGCTGATCTACGAGACCTATGCCAACGGCGGCAGCCGCGACCAGCTCAACGACATGCGTTCGGCGACCAAGACCGTGACCGCACTGCTGGTCGGGGCCGCGGCGGACCGCGGCCGCCTCGCCGGTGCGCAGGCCAAGGTCTATCCCTGGTTCCGCGACAAGGTCCGCGCGCGCGGGCTCGATCCGCGCAAGGCTGCGATGACGCTCGAAGATCTGCTCAGCATGAGCAGCGCCTGGGAGTGCGACGACGAGAACGCGTTCTCCAGCGGCAACGAGGAACGCATGTACGTCAGCGAAGACTGGACCGCGTTCGCGCTGAACCTGCCGATCCGCGGCTACGCACCCTGGCAGAAGCGGCCGCCGGAAAGCCCCTACGGCCGCGCGTTCTCGTACTGCACGGCCGGATCGTTCCTGCTCGGCGCCACCGTCGAGCGTGCGACCGGCCAACCGCTCGCCCAGTTCGCGCACGATGCGCTGGAACAGCCGCTGGGTATCACCCAGGTGCAGTGGAACCGTTCGTCGGAAGGTATCGGCATGGGCGGCGGCGGCACGCGCTACCGCACGCGCGACGCCGCGAAACTCGGCGAGCTGCTGCGCGACGCGGGCCGCTGGCAGGGCCGGCCGGTCATTTCGGCCGGCTGGATCGCCGCGATGCTGACGCCGCGCGCGGTGCCCCGCGACAACACCGAATACGGCTATCAGATCTGGCGTTTCCGCTTTCCGGTCCGGGGACACGACGAATGGGTCTGGGCCATGTCGGGCAACGGCGGCAACTACGTTTTCGTCGCACCGCAGTTCGCCCTCGTCGCCGTGATCACGAGTACCTCGTACAACATGCGTGCTGCGCATCCACGTTCGCAGGCCCTGTTCGGTGACGCGGTGCTCGGTGCCTTGCCGGCACCGCGCTGACTAACGCGGCGTGGTCGCGGCGGCGATAGCCGCCGCTGCGGCCTCGCGTTCGCCGCGCACGCGGCCGGCGATGTCTTCGAGCACGCGCACGAAGGCCGGATCGCCGGCCAGCGGCTGGAACAGCGCCGAGGTCTGCAGATAGGCGCGGTCGCGCCAGCCATCCTCGACCGCGGCCTGCAGTGCGGCGATCGCAGCGGCGTGATCCTCGCGCGCGAGCTGCAGCACGGCCAGCTCGAGATGGTCCTCGGGCCAGCCGCCGCGACGGCTCGCGGCGGTGATTTCTGCCACGCGCCGGTCCAGCCCGTCGCGCGGCGGCGGCGGTACGGCGTAACGGCGCGCGAGTGTCTGCCCCAGACCCGCGTGCGGTCGCAGCCGCGCCGCTGCGGCGAAAGCCTCCGCCGCGGTTCCGGGACGGCCGCGCAGCAGGGCCAGCTCGCCCTGCAGCAGATACAGCTCCGGATGCTCGCTGCGCTGCTGCGCCAGCGCCAGCGCGGCCTCGGCTTCGCCGAGACGGCCCTGCAGGAACAGGCAGCGCGGCCAGGCCGCATTGGAATAGACGTTGTCCGGATACAGCCGGAAGCTGCGTGCATAGCGCTGTTCTGCCGCGGTCGTTTCGCCAAGCAGCTCGAGATTGCGCGCGATCTGGATGTCGAGATAGCGCGGCCGCGTTGCCGCGCGGCGTTCGGCGTCGAGGTTGCGCGCGAGCGCATCGGCCAGCCGGCCCTGGATCATGTAGAGATAGGCCAGCGATGCGGCCGTGTCGATGCGGCCGGCCGGATCGAGCGCGACCGCACGCTCGTAGTGCGCTATCGCCGCATCCATCGTGCCGCGGCAATCGTGGGCATAACCCAGGGCGGCTTCGGCCGCAGCGTCGCGCGGTGCTGCGGCGAGCACGGTTTCGGCCAGCGCCTGGGCGCGATCGGCCCATTCCGGCGCCTGGTTGTAGAGGCAGACCCGCGTGCTGTACGCCAAGCTCAAGCCGACCAGCGCGTCACGGTCGGCGCCGTCGCGGTCCAGCAGTTGCCGATAGAACCCTATCGCGCGTTCGACGTCGTCCTTCTGGCCGATGCCGGCGTAATAGCGTGCGCGCTGCAGGATTTCCTCGCGTTCGCCCGACGGCGCCCGCGGCGCGGGTCCGTGCCAGAGCAGCCAGATGCCCGGCAGCAACAGCAGCACCGCGGCGATCGGCAGCCAGCGCCAGGGACGCGTGTGCCCGTGATCAGGCCGGGCCGCCGGCGTTTCCGCCGCAGCGACTGCGGCGACTGCATGCCGCGGCTGCGGCGAAGCGCAGAGCTGGTAGCCCTTGCCGCGTACCGAACGCACATAGCGCGGTCGCCGGCCGTCGTCGCCGAGCGACTGGCGCAGCAGCTTGACGCGCTGGGTCACGGTTTCCTCGCCGACCACGGCCGGCGACCAGACTTGCGCGATCAGTTCGTCGAAGCCGACGACGCGCGTTCCCTGGCCCAGCAGGTACGCGAACAGGTCGAAGCTGAGGCCGGCGAGTTCCAGCACCGCGTCGCCGCGCCGCACTTCGCGGCGGTCGAGGTCGATCTCGAGATCCTCGAAACGGTAGGCGCGAGGCGTCATGCAACGAACGCCGGCCGCACTGCTTCGCTTCAGCGGGTCAGGAAGCGCGTGACGAAGCCCGCCAGGCCGCGGTACGGCGGACGCAGCAGCGACAGCGAGCTCCAGCGCGTCTGGCGGAATACCGGCAGTTGCTTGGAGAAGGTCAGAAAGCCGTAGTGGCCGTGGTAGTGACCCATGCCGGACGGGCCGACGCCACCGAACGGAAGTTCACTTTGCGCATTGTGGTAAATGCAGTCGTTCACGCTGACTCCGCCGGCCACGCAGCTTTCCAGCACGCGGCGCGTGCGCGCGCGATCGTGGTCGAAGTGATACAGCGCCAGCGGCCGCGGCCGCGCGTTGATGTAGTCGATCGCCGCATCCACCGACTCCACCGTGACGATCGGCAGGATCGGCCCGAAGATCTCGTCCTGCATGACGCGGCTGTCCTCGGGCGCGCCGAGTACCAGGGTCGGCGCGAACACGCGCGCGTCGATGTCGTGCGCGTTCGCGTCGGGCAACGTCAGCACCTGCGCGCCGCGGCGCGCGGCTTCATCGGCCAGGCTCTGCAGCCGCGTGTACTGGCGTGCGTTGATGATGCTGGTGTAGTCGGGGTTCTCGCGCAGATTCGGGTAGTGCCGTTGCACGTAGTCGCGCAGCGCGGCGACGAAAGGCTCGCGGTCCTCGGCGCGCAGCAGCACGTAGTCGGGCGCGATGCAGGTCTGGCCGGCGTTGAGGAACTTGCCCGCCGCGATGCGCGCGGCGGCCGTGGCGATCGGATAGCCCGGCGCGACGATGGCCGGCGACTTGCCGCCGAGTTCGAGGGTGACCGGAGTCAGATTCGGCGCCGCCGCGGCCATGACCTTGCGGCCGACCGGCGTGGAACCCGTGAACAGCAGATGGTCGAACGGCAGGCCGGCGAACCCGGCCGCCACATCCGCATCGCCCAGCACGGTCGCGACGCGGTCGGCCGGAAACACCTCGGCCAGCAGCTCGGCCATCGCCTGCGAGGTGCGCGGCGTGAACTCCGACGGCTTGAGCATGACGTGGTTGCCGGCGCCGATCGCGCTGACCAGCGGGATCAGCGCCAGATTCACCGGATAGTTCCACGGCGCGATGATGCCGACGACGCCGAGCGCCTGATAGCGGATCTCGGCGCTGGCCGGCATGAAGGTCCAGTCCACCGAGCGCGAACGCGGACGCATCCAGCGGCGCAGCTGGCTGCGCACGAGGTCGATCTCGTGCAGCACGGTCATGCCGTCGGTCAGCAGCGATTCGTGGCGTGAGCGGCGGCCGAAGTCGGCGCTCATCGCCTCGATCAACCCGGTCAGGCGGCGCTTGAACGCGGCCCGCAGCCGGGCCAGGTCGTCCATGCGCTGGGCATAGTCGGGTCGATGCGCAGTCCAGGCTTCGCGCAGTTGGGCGAGCGTGGCGTTCAGTGACGGCGGGCGGTTGGCGGTGTCCATGACCGCCAATAGTAGTCGGGAATCGCGACGCGTAAACGACCGTTTGAGTCCGCTGCGAGGCTCGCCGTCGCGGCATGGCGGCGGCGCGTGGATTGCCGCACTGCAGCAGCGCCGCGCCGGCGTTGCCCCGGCCGCGTTGGCGCATCCGCTGCGGCGCGCTACCCTCGCCCTCCGTTTCCCTGTTGCGGTCTGCCATGGCTTTGCGTCCTTATCGCGGTATCCACCCCGTCGTCGCTGCGACGGCCTACGTCGATCCCGCCGCCGTCGTCATCGGCGACGTGGAGATCGGCGCCGACAGCTCGATCTGGCCCTGTGCGGTGATCCGCGGCGACGTGCAGCGCATCCGCATCGGCGCACGCAGCAACATCCAGGACGGCAGCATCGTCCACGTGACCCACGACGGCCCGTACACGCCCGGCGGCTTCGCCACCCATATCGGCGACGACGTGACCATAGGCCATGCGGCCGTGATCCATGCCTGCACGATCGAGAGCGCCTGCCTGATCGGCATGCATGCGACCGTGCTCGACGGCGCGCGCGTGCGCCGGCACGGCTTCGTCGGCGCCGGCGCGGTGGTCGCGCCGGGCAAGGAGGTCGGTGAAGGCGAACTCTGGCTCGGCAATCCGGCGCGTTTCGTGCGCAAGCTCAGCGACGAGGAGATCCAGCGCCTGTATTACTCCGCCGAGAAATACGTCGAGCTCAAGAACGACTACGTCTGAGCCGGCTGGCGCCGGTCCGTCCGCGCCGGGCCGGATGCCGGCGCCGGCAGACGGTTCCGGCCCGGTCGTCATACTGCGGCACGGGAGGGGTCGATGACCGAAGCGGGGGAAACGGCAGGCCCGCCACAGGGCGGCGATGCGCTGTTCGCGGCGGTCTATGCGCGGCTCAAGGCCATGGCCGGGCGCGCGCTGGACCGGGCTTCCAGCTCCACGCTCGACACCACGGCGCTTGTGCATGAGCTATACCTGCGCGTCGGCGCACGCGACGAGCTGCAGTTCGAGCATCCGCATCAGTTCTTCGCCTATGCGGCGCGGGCCATGCGCCATCTGCTGGCCGACCGCGCGCGCGACCGCCTGCGCCTGCGCGCCGGCGGCGACTGGCAGCGCGTCACCCTGAGCGGCGTCGACGACGGCCTGGCGCTGCATACCGGCGAACAGGCGCTGGCGCTGGACGCGGCGCTGCAGCGGCTGGAACAGATCGACGCGCGCGCCGCCCAGGTCGTCGAGCTGCGCTACTTCGCCGGCCTTACCCAGGAACAGATCGGTGAACAGCTCGGCTGCACGCGGCGCACCGCCGATCGCGACTGGCGCTTCGCGCGGGCGTTCCTGAAGTCCGAGCTGCAGACGCAGGACTGAGCCGCGCGGTGTCGCAGCAGCACGTCGCCCGGCGTTCTGTTTTCCTCGGAGCCCTTGTTCCGGAGCCGGCATGAACACCTCCGTCCCTTCCCTGCGCGACCTGTTCGAGGCCGTCTGCGAACTGGACGCGGCAGCGCGCGAGGCCTATCTCGCGACACAGTGCGCCGACGCTGCGCAGCGCGCCCAGATCGAGCGCCTGCTGGCCGCCGACAGTGATGCCGGCGACGGCGCGCTGGCCCAGGACGCGGTCGACGCCCTGCAGCTGCTCGGCGAAAGTGAGGATCCGACGTTCACGGCGGGCCGGCGCATCGGCCCATGGCAGCTGCTGGCGCTGCTCGGCGAAGGCGGTTCGTCCACGGTGTTCCGCGCCGAACGCGACGCGGCCGGCGTGCGCCAGGAGGTTGCGCTGAAGCTGCTGCGCCGCGGCCTCTACAGTTACGAGGCGCAGCGCCAGTTCCGCCGCGAGCGGCAGGCGCTGGCGGCGCTGAGCCATCCCGACATCGCCAGCCTGATCGAAGGCGGCGTCACCGAGCAGGGCCTGGCCTACATCGCGCTGGAACTCGTCGACGGCCAGGCCATCACCGACTACGCGCGCACGCGCAGCCTGGACCTGACCGCGCGCCTGCGCCTGTTCCTGCGCGTCTGCCGCGCGGTGGAGGCCGCGCACCGCGCGCTGATCGTGCATCGCGACCTCAAGCCGTCCAACGTGCTGGTCAGCGCCGACGGCCACGTGAAGCTGCTGGACTTCGGCATCGCCAAGTTGCTCGACGCCGACGACGAGACACAGACCCGCCTGCCCGTGTTCACGCCGGCGTACGCGGCGCCGGAGCAGCGCCGCGGCGGCGCGGTCACGACGGCGACCGACGTCTATGCACTGGGCATCCTGCTCGGCGAACTGCTGACCGGCCAGCGTCCCGGCGACGGCCGCGCGCAGGCGCCGAGCGGCCAGGTCCGCGACGATGCCGCGCCGGGCCTGCTGCCGGCGCCGCCGCAGGCCATGCGCCGGCTGCTGCGCGGGGATCTGGACAACATCGTGCTCAAGGCCATCGCCGAGGAGCCCGAACAGCGCTATGCCAGTGCCGGTGCCCTGGCCGAGGACATCGAACGCCTGCTCGACGGCCGGCCGGTCGCGGCGCATCCGCCGTCGCGCTGGTACCGCACGAAGAAATTCGTCGCCCGCCATCGCGGCGGCGTGGCCACGTCGGCGACATTCCTGCTCGCTCTGCTCGCCGCGCTCGGCCTCGCGCTGTGGCAGGCCAATGTCGCGCGCGACGAACTGCGCCGCGCCAACGCGATGCGCGACTTCATGGTCGTCGCGTTCCAGGAAGCGCAGCCGAGCTCACCGCGCGAGGGTCCGCCGCGCATCACCGAAGTGGTGGAGCAGGCCGTCGCCCGGGCGCGCAGCGATGCGCAAATGAATCCGCGCGCGCGCGCGGAGCTGCTGACCGAACTGGCGACGGTGCTGCGCATCCAGGGGCGTCTGGCCTCGGCGCGCGACCTGGCGCAGTGGAACTACGAGCAGGCGCAGCGCGAGTTCGGCGATGCCTCGCCGCTGTCCCTGGCCGCCGGCGGCGAGGCGGCCTATACGCTGTTCCTGCTCGGCGACTTCGCCGAAGCGCGCACCCGCACGGACCGTCTGCTCGCGCAGTCGGCCGCGGCCGAAGCGCGTCTGCGCAGCCGCCTGCTGAGCTATTCCTCGGCGATCGCGACCAAGGAGCACGACACCAGACGCGCCGTCGCCGACGTCGAGGACGCCGTCGCGCTCGCGCGCCGCAGCGGCGACGCGGCGCTGCTGTCCTGGATCCTGAGCTCGCAGTCGACCGTGCGGCTTGCCGCCGGCGACGCAGCCGGCGCGATCGACAGCCTGAAGGAACAGCTGGCGATCAACGAGCGGCTGTACGGATCGCAGCACCTCAACGCGGCGTCGGTGCGCGCCGCGCTGTCGCGCGCCTATCGCCGCGTCGGCGATCTGCCGGCGGCCGAGCGCGAGATCCGCGCGGCGCTGGACATCGACGCGGCGGTGCTGCCGCGCGACGACTGGCGCCGCGCGCGTCATCTGAACGCACTGATGGTGCTGCAGCATGCGCAGCGCGATTTCGACGCGGCGCTGGCCTCGGGCCTGGAGTCGCTGCGTATCAACCGCATCGCCTATGCCGACGACCATCCCGAAATCGCCAACGACCTGGAAAACCTCGGCCGCCTGCAGCTGCAGCTCGAACAGCCGGCCGCGGCGCTGGAGCTGCTGCGCGAAGCACTGGCCCGCAACACCGCCAAGCTCGGCGCCGAACATGCGGACACGGCCGGCGTGCGCGCGAGCTACGGCGAAGCGCTCGCGCGCACCGGCGAACGCGCCGCCGGCGAAGCGGAACTGCGCCATGCGCTGACGTCGCTGCAAGCCGCACCGGATCGCGATGCCGAAGCGCGCGTCTGCGAGCAGTTCGCGCGCCTGTATCTGGACCTCGGCGACGCCGCGTCGGCGCTGCCGCTGCTCGACCGCATCGACATGACCCTGGTGCCGGCGCTGAACGGCTTGGCCTATTGGGATGGCCGCAGCGGCGTGCTGCGCGGCGACGCCCTGCTGCTGCTGGGCCGCACCGCACAGGCCGGCGCGGTGCTGGCCGCGGCCGACGCCGCGCTGGCCGGCTCCAGGTCCGCCGATCCGGCGCTGCAGATCGAGGTCGCGCTGCGCCAGGCGCAGACAGCCCGGGCGCTCGGCGATGCCGCGGCGGCGCAACGCCAGGCCGCGCTCGGCCGCACGCGCCTGGCCGCGCTGCGCCATCCGCCCGGTCGCCTGCTGCGGCTCGCCGCGGAGCTGCCGGCCGCCGCGCCTTGAGCTAGTCGCCCGACGCCGCCTGTCGCAGTCCGGCTTCGGGCGGCGTTCCTCGGCGCTGCCCGGATTGCGGGCGTGTCGAGGGGTTTCCGATGAAACGTCGCCTTTCCGCGTTGGCCGGCTGCCTGGCGCTGCTGTGGCTCGGCGGGCTGCCGGCGGCGGCGCTGGCCGCGGTGTTCACGGTCGGCGGCGCGACCGGCCCCGGGCTGTGCACGCATCCCAGCCTGCAATCGGCCATCGACGCGGCTGCCGCATCGTCGGGTCTGGACTTCATCCGCCTCACGCGTGGCGCGTATGCGGCGCAACGCGTCGTCGTCAACGACAGCGGCGATCTGTCGATCGAAGGTGGCTATCTCGAATGCGCGGCGCCGGTGCGCGTGGACTACACGACGCTCGACGGCCAGGGCGCGAGCCCGCGCGGCCCGGTCATCACGCATCTGGGCGCCGGGCGCCTGACCCTGTCCGATCTGCAGATCCGCAACGGCCATGCCTATGGCGCCGGCGCCAGCACGACCTTCGGCGGCGGCGTGTCGTCCTCGGGAACCGGCGCGCTGACGGTCTATCGCAGCCTCATCTACAACAACACGGCCGGCAACGGCGGCGGCATCTACGCCGGCGCGAATGCGGGCCAGACCAAGGACGTGACGCTGGTCGGCGTCGGCTTCAATTCCAACGGCGCAGCCGAAAGCGGCGGCGGCCTGTACGTGCTGCGCGGCGACGTGAAGATCACCGGCGACGACGTCAGCTACTTCGCTGCCAACCACGCCGACAGCGCCGACATCAATCACGGCGGCGGCGCGCTGTATGCACTCGACAGCATCGTGCGCATCGACGGCAAGCCGCCGGCGGCCTCGCCGTTCATGGACGGCAACAGCACCGCGTCCAACGGCGGCGCGATCCATTTCGCAAGCCTTTCGGCCGGCTGGCGTTCGCTGTGGATGGAGAACCGCATCGGCGGCGCTCCGCTGACGATCGCGAACAACGCCGCGACGCGCTTCGGCGGCGCGATCTATGTCCGCTCCACCGCGACCGGCGGTATCAACAACGCCGCCGTGACCCTGTACAACGGCATCGTAGCGGCCAACCGCGCCGGCGAAGGCAGCGCCTTCTATCTTTACGGCAACGGCAATGACAACGACAACGCCGCGTCCCTGACCCTGGCCTCGAGCGAACCCGGCCATGCCGCGCCGGCCTGCACCGCGGCGCAGCGCTGCAACCGCGTCGACGGCAACGTCAGTGGCCAGGGACCGACCATCGTGCTCGAACAGCTCGGCACGCGCGGCCGCGCGAACCTGTTCTTCAAGCGCGGCCATCTGGTCAACAACAACGCCGTCAATGGCGGCGGCCTGATCCACGGCGACGGCTACGTCTTCATCGACAACAGCGTCATCGGCAACAACGACGCCGGCAACTCGGCGCTGATCGGCAACAGCAGCGGCAGCATCTTCCAGATCCAGAACAGCACGGTCGCCGGCAACCTGCGCATCACGCCGAGCGTGTTCGCGCTGTACGCGACCGGCGGCACCCTGCGCCTGCACAACAGCATCGCGTTCCAGCCCGGCGCGCCGATCCATCAGGCGGTTGCGGGCACGTCTGCCGATCTGCGCAACCTGCTGGTCGGCGACAGCCACGGCCTCAGCAACCTTGCCGCGCTGAACATCCAGCAGACGCCCGATCCGCTGTTCGTCGATGCCGCGCAGGGCGATTTCCGCCTGCAGCAGGGCTCGCAGGCGATCAATCGCTGGTCGCCCGGCAATGGCGTGAATGTGCCGACCGTCGACCTGCCCGGTGCGGCCCGGCCCGCGCCGCCGAGCGGCGCGCCGACGCCGTACGACTTCGGCGCCTACGAATTCGGCGCCGTGGTGGATCGGATTTTCGGTAACGGGTTTCAGTGACCGGGCCGGCTTGCGCCGACGAATTTTCGGATGGTCGTTCAAGCCGCTCGCAATGTCGTGCTCGTCGTCGGGCGTGCAGCCAGGGAAACGCCGGCGCAGGAAGAGCACTTCGCCAGTCGCAGCGAACCGCCGGCAATCAACCCGGATTTCCTCGGCCGGATTCGTGCCCGATCAGTGACTCGCTTCTCACCTGAAGCGACATCCCGCTCCTCACACGAAGCGCCATGTCGCAAACCCGCGACAGGCGGCGTTCCTCGCCGGTGCTCGCCATCTACAGGAGTTCGACCATGCTTCGCTGTATCCCGCCTGCGACGACTGCGCCGCGCCTTGCCGCGTCGGCGACCCTGCTGTTTCTGTTCGCGACGGCGTCCGCGCCGGCTGCGGTGTTCACCGTCGGCACGCCGGTCGGTCCCGGCCAGTGCACTCACGGCACCATCCAGTCGGCGATCAACGCGGCCGAGTCCAGCCCCGGCGCCGATACCGTGCGCCTGACGCGTTCGCTGACCTACGAACCCGAAGCGAACTCGGTCAACACCGCCCAGGAACTCACGATCGAAGGCGGTTACGCCAACTGCACCGCGGCCTTCGACGGCACCTATACCACCGTCAGCGGCGCCGGCGGCGCCACCGAACCGGTGTTCCGCATCACCGGCAACACCGGCGCGCTGATACGCCTGCGCTACCTGACGATCAGCGGCGGCGACGAGGACGGCGCCGGCAAGGGCGGCGGCATCTATTTCCGCGGCGACGGTCTGCTCGACGTCAGCAACAGCAACATCCGCCAGAACACCGCCGGCAACGGCGGCGGCATCTACGCCGAGGGCACCGGCACGAACGCCGAGCTCGCGATCGGCGCGAACGTGAACGTCAGCAACAACATCGCCCGCTACAACGGCGGCGGCATCGTGGCTGACCAGATCGAGATGACGATGCTGACGTCCGACAGCGCGATCTTCTTCAACGAAGCGCAGGGCCTCGGCGGTACCGGCGGCCGCGGCGGCGGCCTGTATGTCTATTCGGCGGGCCTGTCGAGCTACGCCACGATCGGCAGCGGCAGCTCTCTCGGTGCGATCTTCGGCAATCGCGCGCTGTACGGCGGCGGCGCAGCCGTCGGCGGATCGCCTTCGGGTAATGGCCCCACCTCGTTGCTGAAGGTCTATGCGACGGCGGCGGGGCGCCCGGCCGTGCTGTCGGGCAACATCGCCTCGGTGGCCGGCGGCGGTATCTACGTGCGCTCCGAAGACAGTCTGACCAGCGGAGGCGTTTTCTCCAGAGCGCAGCTGTTCAATGCCTCGCTGCAGAACAACAGCGCGCCGCAGGGCGCTGCCGTGCAGGTGCAGGGATCGGACACGGCCGTGCTGGTCGAGGAGTACGCCGAGTTCACGTTCAACAGCGGCAGCTGGCCGGGAGACGCCGCCCCCTGCGCCATCGACGTCCCCTGCGGCCGCATCGTCAACAACACGGCCGAGGACGCCGGCGGACAGCCGACCCAGGGCGCCATCCTGAATGCCGAGCACGATACGTTCCTGCAGCTGGGCAGCCCCGGCCGCGGCATCTTCCTGCAGGGCAATCGCGGCGGCCGTCTGATCGCCGCCAGCACCGGCGACGGCTACAGCCCGGTCGCGTTGCGGGCGGCGCTGGTCACCGGCAACACCGTCAGCCAGCAGCTGATCCAGGCCTCCGGCGGCGACGTGCTGGCCGTGACCGATTCCACCATCACCGGCAACCTCGTCAGTGGCAGCAGCGTGCTCGCGGCGACCGACAAGGACGTGCAGCTGCTGCGCTCCATCCTCTGGCAGCCCGGCGTGAGCCTGCTGTCGCGCAGCGGCGGCAGCCTGAGCACGGGCTCGATCGACGCCAGCGACAACGCCAGCCTCGGTGGCCCTTCCGCGGCAAATACCTACGAGCCGCGTTTCATCGACCCGGGCCGTGGCGACTACCGCCTGAAGGCGAGTTCCGGCGCCGTGGACGCTGCGCCGGCCGTCGGCGGCAGCGACGCCTACGCGCGGCCCTACGATGTGGATCTGCCCATCAAGGTCAATTACCAGGGCCCACGCGACATCGGCGCGTTCGAGCGGCAGTCGCTGCAGCCGATCGTGCTGAACGGCGACTTCGACTTTTCGGATCTGCGCTACTGGAGCCTGACCGCCGGCGCCTGGGACGCTACCGAGAACGCCGTCGGCGCGAGCGGTTCGGGTTCCTGGAAATTCAGCACGTCGGGCCAGACCGCCGTGCGCTTCAACGTGGGCCAGCAATGCGTGCATCTGCCGGGACCGGGACGCTATCGCCTCACCGGCCGGGGCAAGGGCGGCGGCAACACGATGATCACGCGCGACTATGCGCTGGTGGCCTGGGATTTCCGCCGCGCCGGCACCGAGGCCTGCACCGGTGGCGCGGTCGACCGCAGCGGCGAAATGACCCTGGGCTCGGGCTCGGCGTGGGTGCAGCCGGCGCAGCCGGCGGTGATCGACGTTTCCGCCGCGGAGTGGGGCTATACGAGCTCGATCACCCTGCGGCTGATCGCGCAGGACGGGGGCGTCAGCATCGGCGGATCGGTCACAGCCTGGTTCGACGGCATCACGCTGGAGGCCGACGACGACGTGATTTTCGCGAACGGGTTCCAGTAAGCGGAACGTGTCGCTGCCTCTGCTTCAGACGCACCCGCTGCCGGAAGAGAGGCAGCGCCCGCGAGTGCGCCGCTGTCGCGTGGAGCGACGTCGCCTCACGTGGTTCTGCCGGGTTCGCCGTCCGCCTGTGCCATGCGCCGGTTGAACAGCGCGCGTGCGGCGATCTCGGCCGGCGAGGCGCCCAGCCGTTCCAGCGCCGAGGCGCCGGGCACGAGCGCGGATTCGGACGTTTCCTGACCTGCAGGTCCGCGCCGGCCTGCAGCAGCGCGATGCCGTGACGGCGGTCGATGCCGCGCGCGACGAGGGGAATGCGCGGAAACTCGGCCCTGGCCAGCCCGGCGATGTGCGTGCCGTCCTCGGGCCTGTCGACGCCGAACGGCCCTATGGCAAGGCCGCCGGCCCGCTAGCCGGGCGCCGCGCCGGGACCCAGGCGCTTGAACACCGGCGCGGCGACGACGGCCACGGCCAGCAGGGTGATGACCGGCAACAGGTCGATGCCGTGATGCCCGCGGCCCATCGCGCGCGCTCCCGCCTGCCCTGCCGATGTTGGCGGCGCGCGGCGGGGCATCACTGTTCGCTGGTCGCGAGCTTGTAGCCGAGGAACAGGAACAGGCCGCCGGCCGCGCGCTTGGACAGGCGTGCGAACAGCGAGGCCCCGGCAATGTTGCGCGAGATGCGCGCGCTGCCATAGGCGACGGCCAGGTTCCACAAGGTGCCGTTGAGATTGAAGATCAGGCCGAGGAACAGCATCGCGACGGCGGTGTTCGGCGTGCCGCGGTCGATGAACTGCGGCAGGAACGCGAGAAAGAAGATCGCGACCTTGGGATTCAGCACATTGGTGACGAAGCCCTGCAGGAAGATCTTGCCGGACGCGTCGGCGGCGAAGGTCCGCGCCGCGGCGACGTCGCGGCCCGAATCGCGCAGCAGCGCCACGCCGATCCAGACCAGATAGATCGCTCCGGCGATCTTCATGACGGTGAAGGCCGTTGCCGAGGCGTACAGCAGCGCCGACAGTCCGAGCGCCGCGGCCAGGATATGCACGCAGCAGCCGGCCGCGATGCCGAATGCGGCGATCGCGCCGGCGCGAAACCCCTGCGAGGCCGAGCGCCCGACGATGTACAAGGTATCGGCGCCCGGCGTGACGCTCAGCAGCAGGCCGGCGACGACGAACAACAGCAGATCGTGGGTTCCGAGCATGAAGTCCTCCGGCCGGCTCGATGACGGACGGACACAGATGCAGCCGTCGGCGTCGGATGGATTCTGTACCGAAACCGCCCGGATGCGGCAGGGCTGGCATTGCCGTACTCGTCGTTTGCGTGATCAGCCGCCGGAGGATTGCCGACGGGATCTGATCACTGGCCGCGATCCCTTGCCGGTACCGATCTTGCTCAGTGCGTATCCGCCGACGCCGATGCGGCCGCGGGTGCCGGCCGGCAGAACGGCACCAGCACCAGTGCGGCGATGAACAGCCAGGCCATGAGCCGGAACACATCGTTGAACGCCAGGGTCAGCGCCTGTCGCGCGACGACTCGCGCGAACTCGCCCTGCGCGATCAGCAGCGCATGCGAGGCGTCCGCGGTCCACTGCGTGACATGCGCGGCCAGCGCGGCGATCGCATCCGGCGCATGCCGGTTCGCCTCGCCGAGACTTTCGCCGATACGCGCCACGTTGCTGCGCGTGTTGTCCTGCAGCCAGGTCGTGACGACGGCAATGCCGATCGCGCCGCCGAGATTGCGCATCAGATTGAACAGGCCCGAGGCATAGCGCAGCTCGGCCGCGGCGAAGCCCGACAGGGCCAGGGTCACGCTCGGCACGATGCACAGCATGATCGAGAAGCCGCGCAGCGCCTGCGGCAGCGCCAGCGACCAGAAGCCCCATTCCGAGGTCAGGAACGAGGTCGACCACAGGCTGGCCGCGAACAGGCCCAGCCCGGCCGCGATCATGCGGCGCGGGTCGACGCGCTGCGACAGCCGCGCTGCGACGACGACGCTGAGAATCTGCGCGATGCCGGTCACGAACACCGTGGTGCCGATCTGCAGGCTGTCGTAGCCGCGCACGCGGCCAAGGAACAGCGGGATCAGATAGGTCGCCGAATACAGGCCGAAACCGATCACGAGATTGAACACGCAGGCGAACACGAAGGTCGGGCTGCGGAACGGCGTGAGGCGGATGATCGGCCCGGCCGAGTTGCGCGAGCGCTCCAGGAACAGCAGCAGGCCGACGAAGGCGATCCAGCCGGCCGCGGCAATCGTCGGATCGTCGAACCACTCGTAGCGCGGCCCTTCTTCCAGCACGTATTCGAGACCGCCCAGGAACGCCGCCATGGCGGCGAGATGGGCATAGTCGATCCGCCGCAGCATGCCCAGGTCGGGCCGGTCGACGCGGATCAGCCAGGTCGAGAGCACGGTCACCGCAATGCCCGGCACGACATTCACGTAGAAGATCGAGCGCCAGCCGAACGCGTCGGTCAGCCAGCCGCCGACGCTGGGACCGAGGGTCGGCGCGAGCACCGCGATCATGCCGAGTATGGCCGGGATCATCGCGCGCTGCGGTCCGCTGAACAGCGCGAAGCCGGTCGCGAACACGGTCGGAATCATCGCGCCGCCGACGAAGCCCTGCAGGATGCGGAACGCGATCATCGAGTCGATGTCCCAGGCCGCGCCGCACAGTGCGCTGGCCAGGGTGAACAGGCCCGCCGACAGCGCGAACAGCCAGCGTGTCGACAGCGCCTGGGCGAGAAAGGCCGAGAACGGAATCATCACGAGCTCGGCCATCAGATAGCCGGTCTGCACCCAGCTGATCTCGGTCGGCCCGGCCGACAGACCCGCCTGCACCTCGTTCAGCGACGCGGCGACGATCTGGATGTCGATCAGCGCCATGAACTGGCCGAACGCCATCACCGCGAAGATCAGGTATTTGCGCGCATCGGGCAGGGTTGCCGGATCGGCGGGGGCGGTGTCGCTGCGCAGGGCGTTCATGCGCGGCCTCTTGCAAATGAAATGATGGTGATAATATTATGTCCGTCATACAAATGGTGCAAGGCGGAGCGGCGACATGCGCTACGACGCGGAACACAAGCAGCGAACGCGCGACAAGGTGGTCAAGGCAGCGGCCAGGGCGATCCGCGCGAGAGGTCCGGACGGCATCGGCATCGCCGACGTGATGGCCGACGTGGGCCTGACGCACGGCGGCTTCTATGCGCACTTCGGGTCCAAGGACGAACTCGTCGCTGCCGCAGTCGGCCAGATGTTCGAGGAAGCGCGCGCGCGCCTTGCCGCCGAGACGCAGCAGCGCCCGGCCGTCGACGGCCTGCGTGCCTATGTCGATTTCTATCTGTCGGCGGCGCACCGCGACGCGCGACGCGCCGGCTGCCCGGTCGCCGCGTTGTCCTCGGATCTGCCGCGCATGACCGCGAAGCTGCGCCGCCATTTCGCCGCCGGCAGCGAAGCGCTGGTCGAGGCGCTGGCCGCGCTGCTCGGTCAAATCGGCCATGCCGAGCCGATGGCCGAGGCGCGTTCGGTGTTCGCCGAACTGCTCGGCGCGCTGTCGATCGCGCGCATCGAAAGCGATGCGGCGCGTTCCGACGAAATCCTCGCGAGCTCGCGCACGGCGATCAAGCGCCGGCTCGGTCTGGACCGACCGGCCTGAGCGCGTTCCCTGGTCTTCCGACGAGTCAAAGCCCATGAACACCGAACCGGATTCCGATACGCGGCGCCGTCCGCCGGCATCGCGCAAGGCCGTACTCGCCGTCGGCGGCGCCGTGCTGCTGGCCGTCGCCGGCACCGCCTGGATTCTCCTGCCCAAGTCGGCCGTCTCGACCGACAACGCCTACGTCCAGGCCGACAGCTCCGTCATCGCACCGAAAGTACGCGGCCTCGTCGCCGAAGTGCTGGTGCGCCACAACCAGCACGTCGGCCGTGGTGATCCGCTGGTGCGCATCGACGCGGAAGAGTTCGACGCGAAAGTCGCCGCGGCCAATGCGACTCTGTTGAACGCACAGGCGCAGCAGCAGTCGGCGCGCGCTGCGCTGGTCAGTCTCGATGCCGAGGAAAAGCTCGCCGCGTCGAATGTGCGCGCGGCGCAGGCGACGATCCGTTCGATGGACGCGCAGAGCGAGCGCGCCAAAGCGGATCGCCGCCGCTTCGAGGATCTCGTCGGCAGCGGCGCCGTCGCGCGCCGCGATGCCGATCAGTACCGCGCCGCGGCGCTCAGCGCGACGGCCGACGCCGACAAGAGTCGCGCCGAACTCGACGTGAGCCGCCACCGCGTTGCGGTCACGCAGGCCCGGCGTCTGACGCTCGAAGCCGGCGTCGCCCAGGCCGACGCCGCCGTCGCAGCGGCGCGGGCGGCGCTGGATCTTGCCCGCCAGGATCAGGCGCATACCGTCATCCGCGCACCGATCGACGGTATCGTCGGCGACCGTCAGGTCGAGCCCGGCGACTACGTGCAGCCGGGCACGCGTCTGCTCACGATCGTGCCGATCGACGCGCTGTACATCGTCGCCAACTTCAAGGAAACCCAGACCGACCGCATGCTGCCCGGACAGCGCGCCACGATCGCCGTGGATGCCCTGCCCGGCCAGGTTCTGCGCGGTGAAGTCGAGAGCTTCGCGCCGGGCGTGGGTTCGCAATTCTCACTGCTGCCGTTCGAGCCGGGAACGGGCAACTTCACCAAGATCGTGCAGCGCGTTCCGGTACGCATCCGCTTCGCCGCTGACCAGCCGGCGCTGGCCGCGCTGCGGCCCGGTCTGTCGACCACGGTGACCGTCGCGCTGACGCCGGTTGCCGCGCCGCCGCACTACTCCAGCGGCGCGCTCGACACGGCGGCAGTCGCCGGCCGCTGACTTCCGCAACTCCCTCAACAGGACATCGTCATGGACATCCGTCATTCCGTCGCGCTCGTCACGGGCGCCAATCGCGGTCTCGGCCGCGCGTTCGCGGCCGCGCTGCTCGCCCGCGGCGCGGGCAAGGTCTACGCGGCCGCGCGTGATCCGTCGACCATCGACCTGCCCGGCGTCGTGCCGCTCAGGCTCGACGTGACCAGCGCCGCGGACGTCGCCGCGGCGGCCCGCTCGCTGGTCGATGTGAACCTGCTGATCAACAACGCCGGCATCATCGAGCGCGGCAGTCTGCTCGGCGGCGATCTCGCCGCGCTGCGGCGCGAAATGGAAACCAACTTCTTCGGCACCCTGGCCATGAGCCAGTCCTTCGCGCCGGTGCTCGGCGCCAACGGCGGCGGCGCGCTCGTCAACGTGCTGTCGGTGCTGAGCTGGGTCACGGTACCGGGCACGGCGATGTACAGCGCATCGAAGGCCGCCGCCTGGGCGCTGACCAACGCCTTGCGTCAGGAACTCGCCGCGCAGAACACGCTGGTCACCGCCCTGCACGTGGGCTACATGGACACCGACATGGCCGCGCACGTGCAGACGCCGAAGGCGAACCCGGCCGACGTCGCCAACCAGGTGCTCGACGCGGTCCGCGACGGGCGCGAGGAAGTGCTGGCCGACGAACTCTCGCGCCAGGTCAAGGCCGGCCTGGCTGCCGATCCGGGTGTCTATCTGCGGCGTGCCTGAGCACGCAGCGTGAATCAGGAACGGACTGGAAAACTTGGCGTCTCCGGCTCGGCGATCCGGCGCTCCGCATGCGCACGGTCGGGCCCGCAGATTGCCGGTACGGGATCCCGCATTCGCCTAGGAACGGTCGGCCTCCGCCAGGCTCCAGCACATGGCCAGCAGCGACATGCCGGCGAGCGCGAGCAGCAAGGCGATCACCGGCGGCGACAATTCGCCGCCGACCCAGTCGCGCCAGCCGAGGCGAACCATCGGTGTGAATGACAGACTCAGTGCACACGCCGCCATTCCGGCCGCGATCCCGCTCCACAACGGCCATGTGCGACGCCGGGGCCGCGCGGGCAGGTGCTGCATCACGCGATCGCAGAAGCCGTCGTCGGGCGCTGCGCCTTCGAACTGCCGTCGCAGCAGTGCGTCGATGGCGTCATCTTCGTGGGAATGGGGCATGTCGGATTCTCCTGCGTCGTTTCGGCCTGCCACGCCGCCAGCCATGATTTGAGTTTTGCCTTGCCGCGTGTCGCATGGGTTTTTACCGTGCCCAGCGGAATGGCCAGCACGAAGGCGGCTTCTTCGTGACTCAGGCCCAGTTGCACGCAATGCAGCAGCACGGCCTGCTCGGCGTCGGACAGGCGGCGCAGCGCGTGCTCGAAGTCCAGTTGCAGGTCGACCGGATGGGCCGGCGCGGCCGGTGGCTCGACCTCGTCGGCATCCTCGGCACGCTCCGGTCTCCTGCGCTGCGCCTGCAGGAAACAGGACCAGGCGATGCGGTACAGCCAGGTGCGGAATGCCGCATCGCCTCGGAACTGGTCGAGCTTGCGCCACGCCAGCAGGAAGACTTCCTGAGCGAGGTCGTCGGCCGCTGCCTCGTCGCCGTGCAGCAGGCGGCGCAGTTGAGCACGCACCATGCCCTGGTGCCGGCGCATGAGCTGCTCGAATGCACGCCGGTCGTCGCCCAGCAGAACGCGCGCGACCAGGGCCTGGTCGACGCGCGCTTCGGCGGCGCTGTCAGCCATGCGTGCGCTCGCGCCGGTTGAACCACCAGCTCGCCAGATAGCCCAGACCCGTCATCAGCGGCAGCAGGCCGAGGCCCCAGAGCTGGCTGACCTGCATGCCGTTGCCGTCGAACTGGCCCGGCAAGGCGAGAAACATCGCCATCACGCCGAGGCCGCCGCCGATCAGCACGAGCGCGCGGCGTCGTTCCACGTCGCCCGGCTGCGATTCCACGAGCAGTTGCGGCGGCAGTTCCACACCCTTGTCGGCCAGTTGCAGCAGGGTGCGATAGCGCGCCTGCGTCTGCCGATCGCGGTAGCGCAGCGTGATCAGGACGATCAGCACCGGCGCGGCGAGCACGATGAGGGGAATGAAGATGAAATGCATGGTTTCGCTCCAGAGCGGATCGCGTCGGGAAATGAATGATCGGTCGGGCGGCGTGCCCCTTCAGGGCTTGGCGCCTTCGGCGGCGAGCAGGTCGGCGATGCGTTCGGCGAGCAGCCATGCCTGCCCCGGCCCCTCGTTGCTGGTCAATGCGACGTCGGCGTTGCTCTCCCAGACCATCGCCAGGTTCGCGTCCGTGCCCTCGATGCCGCCGGCGTGCCCGCGAATGTGGCGGCCGCCGGACAGACGGTCGCCGAAACCTGCCGCGTAGCCGCCGGGACCGGCCGGCACTGCATCGTCGAACATCTTCGCCAACGTCGCCGGCTTGACCAGCTTGCCCGCGCGCAACGCCCGGGCAAAGCGCAGCAGGTCGGTGTTGTTCGAGTAGCCGCCGCCGGCCGGGCCGCCCTTGAACGGGCCCTTCATCCAGTCCGCCTTCCATTCGCCGGAGAACAGCCCCGCGCGGAAATAGCCGACCGCCAGCTTCGGAATGACGTCGTCGAGCGTGTCGAAACCGCTCGCCTCCATGCCGGCCGGGGCGAAGACGTGGCGTCCGATGTAGTCGAAGTAGTTTTCGCGGGAGACGTTCTCGACGATGCGGCCGAGCAGGACATAGCCGGCGTTGCTGTAGTTCCAGTCCTTGCCCGGCTCGCCCACCTTGGGCTGGCGTGCGATCAGGTCGAGATAGTCGGCCGGATTGACGAACTTCTCGCGCTGCTGGAAGAACTCGGGAACGAAGAAGTCGCCGAGCCCTGCCGTGTGGTGCAGCAGTTGCCACACGGTGATCTTCTTCGCCGCTTCGTGATCCGGATATTCAGGCACCCGCTGCGCGAGCGTGTCGTCCCACGACAATTTGCCGGCCTCGACGAGCTGCGCGATGGCCACGGCGGTGAACATCTTGCCCATCGAGCCGATGTGGAACTTCGTCTGACGGTCGATCGGCACGCCGAAGCGGCGCTCGGCCAGGCCGCGGCATTCGTCGATCACGGTTTCGCTGCCGTCCGCGACGGTCAGGCAACCGGAGAAATCATTCGTGCGCACGAGCTTGTCCAGCGTGTCGCGGACCAGGCGCTTGAGTTCGTCGCGAGAGATCGCAGCCTCAGGCCAGCCGGCGTAGAGCGACGGATCATCCATCGGCATCATCTCCGCATGCGCGAAGCGGCCCGGATGCGCGGCGTCGCCGCCGAGCACGAACACGGCCACGCGTCCGCCGCGATGGGCCTTTACGGTCAGGATGAGCATGCCGCGCTGTTCGTGCGCCTCGATCAGGTCCACGCCGCCGCTGTCGCGTACCGCCTCGGCCAGGCTCGTCACGAACCCCGCCTGTTCAGCCGCATCCATGTCCGGCGCCAGGATCGTCGGCGCCCAGCGACGGATCTGGTCGGGGCTGTCGGTGTTCACATGCTCGATCAGCGCGGCGCCGAGTTTGCCGTCCGCGGTGTCGGGCAGCGTTGCCTTGGGGCCGGCGACGGCGCAGGCGGCGCAGAAGGAGGTGGTCAGCGCAAGCGCGGCGCGCAGAGCGAACTGGCGGGATCTGGACGGCGTGATCGGTGGGACGGATTTCATCGACTGCACTCCTGGACAGATCGCTCCATGGCGGGAGACGACCTGGCGGCTGGGTTGGGACAAGCCTGGGTGGACCGCGCAACGGCGGTGTCGAAGGCTTGGATGCGTCGATGAACGCGATTGGATTCAAACTGGGCCGCGCATCTGGCGCGGAGATCTGCATTCGCACCGCCGCCGCGTGCGAGTCAGCGCGGCTGCGTCGCCCCTTCCAGCTCGGCGATCCAGCGCAGGGCATGGGCGCGGTCCTTGCCGCACATGTCCGGCTCGGGACGCAGACGTCCGCAGACGTCGGGCCGTTCGGGCGAACCGAAGATGCGGCAGCGGTAGTCGTCGTCGAGCTGCACGCAGCGCACGCCGGCGGGCTTGCCCTGCGGCATGCCCGGTATCGGCGAGGAAATCGACAGCGCGATGCAGCAGGCGCCGCAGCCGGCGCGGCAGGCGTAGCGGCCGCTCGCGGCGTCGAAGGCCAGTGCGCTCATGCGCCGTCGAGCTGGGCGCGCAGCTCGGCGTAGACCGGTTCGCCGTCGGGGCGGCGGCCGTGCCAGATCGCGAACGCTTCGGCGGCCTGTTCCACGAGCATGCCGAGGCCGTCGAACGCATGCGCCGCGCGTGCGGCGCGCGCCCAGGCCAGGAACGCCGTCGCGGCGCGGCCGTAGGACAGGTCGTAGCACAGCGCGCGCGGCGCCACGATCGCGAACGGCAGGTCCATCGCGTCGCCCTGCACGCCGGCCGACGTCGCATTGATGATGAAATCCCAGCTGCCGGCATCGGCCAGGTCGTTCCAGTAGCGCACGTGCACGCGGCCGGGTTCGCCGATGCGGTCGGCCAGTGCATCGGCGCGTTCCGGATGGCGGTTGGCGATCGTCAGCGAGCGCACGCCCGCGTCGAGCAATGCATAGGCGACGCCCTGCGCTGCGCCGCCGGCACCGAGCAGCAGCAGGTCGCGTTCGCGCAGATCCTGGCCGTGGCGCTGGGCCAGATCGGCGATCAGGCCGGGGCCGTCGGTGTTGTGGCCGCGCCAGCCGCCGCCGGACAGCGGCTCCAGGGTGTTGACCACGCCGGTGCGGGCGGCGTAGTCGGAAACCTGTGCGCAGTGGCCGAAGGCCAGCGCCTTCAGCGGCAAGGTGACGTTGGCGCCGCCGCCGCCGGCCGCGCGGAACGCCTCGAGCTGGGCGGCGAAGGTCTCGGCCGGTGCGTCGATCGCCTCGTAACTCAGGGCCACGCCGGTCTGCTGGCCGAAACGCCGGTGTATGGCGGGCGACAGGGAATGACTGACCGGATGGCCGAAGACGGCATGACGCTGCGGGCGTTCGCTCATGGAGTTCTCCTGTAGGCCGGGCCATTCTACGGGGCGCGGGCCGTGCAGTCGCCGCCGGGCGCCGCGCGGTTGCCGCGACGTGAAATCGCCGTGATCGGCGAGCCTGCATGGCCAACGGCCTTCATGACGTCCGGCTCTTCAGCCAGAATGTTGCAAATAGCACTCTTTGCCTCCCTGACCCACGACGAGAGAGCACCATGCGCCTGACTCGATTGATCCTGGCTGCGGCGATCGCTGCAAGCTGCGCCGCCACCGCCGCCGCCGAACCGGCAACCGCCGCCGTGGAGATGATTTCCCGCGATGCGCTGTTCGGCAATCCGGAGAAGGTCGGCGTGCAGCTGAGCCCCGACGGCAAGTACCTGAGCTGGATCGCGCCGGTCGACGGCGTGCTGAATATCTGGGTCGCACCGGCCGACGATGCAGCCAAGGCCAAGCCGGTGACCGACGACAAGGCGCGCGGCATCCGCGAATATTTCTGGAGCTATCGCACGGGCACCTTGCTGTACCTGCGCGACACCGGCGGCGACGAGGATTTCCATCTGTTCTCGGTCGACGTGGCCAGCGACGTCAAGCGCGACCTGACGCCGTATCCGAAGACGCGCGCGATGTTCAACCAGGCCAGCCACCTGCATCCGGATCACGTGCTCGTCGGCATGAACGACCGCGATTCGAAATGGCATGACCTGTACAAGGTCAACCTGGCCGACGGCAAGCGCGAGCTCGTGCACAAGAACGAGCAGGAGATCGGCAACTACTTCAGCGACGCCGACCTCAAGCTGCGCGGCGCGCAGAAGCAGAATCCCGACGGCAGCCAGGAGCTGCTCGAACCCGACGGCAAGGGCGGCTGGAAGCAGACCGGCAGCATTCCGTTCGAGGACAGCCTGACGACCTCGCCGATGGGCTATTCGACCGACGGCAAGACCCAGTACTTCGCCGATTCGCGCGGCCGCGACACGGCGGCGCTGTTCGCGATCGACGTGGCCAGCGGCAAGAAGACCGTGCTGGCCGAAGACAAGCGCGCCGATCTCGGCGACAACGTCATGGCCGATCCCAAGACCGGCGTCGTTCAGGCCGTCGCGGTCGACTACGAGCGCAGCGAATGGAAGGCGCTGGATCCGGCCATCGCCAAGGATCTGGAAACCCTGCGCGGCATCGGCCCGGGCACGTTCGGCGTCAACTCGCGCAGCCTCGACGACAAGCACTGGATCGTCGCCTACGCGGCGGCCGAGCAACCGACGGTCTACTACCGCTACACGCGCGAAGCTGGCAAGGGCGGCAAGCTCGACAAGCTGTTCTCGGCGCGTCCGGCGCTGGACGGCAAGCCGCTGGTGCCGATGTGGCCGCAGCTGATCAAGGCGCGCGACGGGCTGACCCTGGTCAGCTATCTGACCC
This sequence comes from Lysobacteraceae bacterium SCN 69-320, assembly GCA_001725155.1. Taxonomy (GTDB): domain Bacteria; phylum Pseudomonadota; class Gammaproteobacteria; order Xanthomonadales; family Rhodanobacteraceae; genus Tahibacter. The sequence continues at coordinate 75,968 of MEFP01000015.1, forward strand.
TGCCGCCCGACGCCGACGCGAACCGCGACGGCAAGGCCGACAAGCCCGTGCCGCTCGTGCTGATGGTTCACGGCGGCCCGTGGGCGCGCGACGTCTACGGCTACAACGGCACGCACCAGTGGCTGGCCAACCGCGGCTACGCCGTGCTCAGCGTGAACTACCGCGGCTCCACCGGCTTCGGCAAGTCGTTCATCGCCGCCGGCGACCGCCAGTGGGCCACGACGATGCACGACGATCTCATCGACGCGGTCGGCTGGGCCGTCGACAACAAGGTCACGCGCAAGGAAGACGTGGCCATCATGGGCGGCAGCTACGGCGGCTATGCGACGCTGGTCGGCATGACCTTCACGCCGGACACGTTCAAGTGCGGGGTCGACATCGTCGGCCCGTCCAACCTCAACACCCTGCTCGCGACGATCCCGCCGTACTGGGCCGGCTTCTTCGAGCAGTTCGCGCGCCGCGTCGGCGACCCGCGCACCGAAGACGGCAAGAAGCTGCTGGCCGAACGTTCGCCGCTGAGCCGTGTCGACGCGATCAAGAAGCCGCTGCTGATCGGTCAGGGCGCGAACGATCCGCGCGTGAAGCAGGACGAGAGCGACCAGATCGTCAAGGCGATGAAGGCCAAGAAGATCCCGGTCACCTATGTGCTGTTCCCGGACGAAGGCCACGGCTTCCGCCGCGCGCCGAACACCAAGGCGTTCAACGCGGTGACCGAAGGCTTCCTCGCCCAGTGCCTCGGCGGCCGCGCGCAGCCGATCGGCGAGGACTTCAAGGGATCGAGCATCAGCGTGCCCGAGGGCGCTGCCGGCGTGCCGGGTCTCGTCGAGGCGCTCAAGACGCACACCCAGAGCGTGAAGAAGTAAGGCCGTCGGCCGGCGCTGCGACGGCGGCGCCGGCCCGGCTTACGCCCGCTTACGGATCAGGAGTGGGCCGGCGGCGGCGGCAATGGCCGTGCCGGGGCGGGCGTCTGGCCCTGGGCCTGCGCGGCCCGCTGCTGGGCGGCGCGGGCGCGCACCGCGGCCAGCACTTCCGGCGTCAGCAGCGCCGAATCCGGCCGTGCGGTCGACTCGATGCGTGCGGCCGCGAACGCGAATACCGCGCAGAATCCGCTGACGAACGTGAGCAGCAGACCGAAGCCGAGTACGCCGGGATGGTTGGTCGTGAAGACCAGGGCGATTCCGCCGAACATCAGCAGCAGCCACACGATTCGCATGTCCAGCTCCGTCGGGCGCACCTGCGCGCGCGCCGGATCATAGCGCAGGACACTGCCGGCGCCGCGCCGCCTGGCGGCACCCGGCAGACGGCGGCCGATGGCCGGCGCGCCTGGCGATGCCGGCGGCCTCCGGCCCGCTACGATCGACGGGCGTTGGGTGTAATCCCGCCTTCGTGCGTCAGTATCCGGATGGCTGGCGTATGGACGGCGGAACAGGCCTTGGGGTCTGCTGGAGGGATAGGGGATGGGAAATGAGTTCCCGCTGCGTATCGGCATCAGCGCGCGCCTGCGCGCCGGCGTCGCGGCCGCCGCCGGCAGCCAGCGCAAGGATCTGCTCGGCGCCGAGCGCAGCCTCGTCGATCTCGTCGCCGCGTCCGGCGCGGTGCCGCTGATTCTGGCGCATGCCGCGACGCCGTCCGCGCTGCCGTCGATCGCGGCCGCGCTGATCGACGCGGTCGATGCGCTGCTGCTGCAGGGTGGCAGCGACGTGTCGCCGCACTGGTACGGCGGCGCGGCGGCCAGCGCCGATCCGGGCCGCGACGAATTCGAGTTCGCGCTGCTGCAGGCGGCGCTGGCGCAGGGCAAGCCGGTGCTCGGCATTTGCCGCGGCTGCCAGCTGCTCAATGTCGCGCACGGCGGCAGCCTGATCGCCGACCTCGCGCCGGCCGCGCCGGCTCCGCGCCTGCATGATGATCCGGCGCGCTACGACGCGCATGTCCACGACATCGAGTTCCGCCGCGACGGCCTGCTCGCGCGCCAGTACGGCGGCCTGGCCGGCCGCGTCACCTCGGCCCACCGGCAGGGCATTGCCCGTCTCGGCGAAGGTCTCGTCGCCGAAGCCTGGTGTCGCGAGGACGGCCTGGTCGAAGCGGTGCGCCGCACCGACGGCTGGGCGGTCGGCGTGCAATGGCATCCGGAATTTCATGCGGGCCGCCCGGCGCTGCTGTCGCCGGCCCCTCTGCTGCAGGCCTTCCTCGATGCGGCGCGCGCGCGACCGGCGCGGGAGCGCCGATGAATCGCGCGTCCGCGGCGACCGCCGCATTCCGCTGGCGCGGCAAGGCCGGCACCCTGCTCGCGCTGGCGCCGCTGCTGTGCCACAGCGAGGTGCCGCCCGGCCTGGTGCTGTCGCAGGCCGGCTGGCGCGAGCGGCGCCAGGCCTGGTTGCAGCAGCTCGCGCACGACTTCGCCGGTACCGGCGTGGCCGTGCGCAGCTGCGGCGTCGATGAGGACCAGACGCAGGGCTCGCAGGCCGGACACTATCTGAGCTGCCTGGACGTCGCCGTCGACGACGCGGCGGCACTCGGTGCGGCGATCGACGCCGTGTTCCTGAGCTACGGCGCGGTTCGCGACGACGCAGTCGTGTTCGTGCAGCGCATGGCCACCGCCCGGCTCGCCGCGGTCGCGGCGACGCATGCGGTCGAGGACGGCGCCGACTACTACGCCTTCAGCCTGGCCGCCGGCGAGCGCACCGACGCGGTCACGCGCGGCGACGTCGCGGTCGACACGGTCTATCTCGCCCACGAGGCGCCGGCGCCGGAACAGCCGGACCTGGCGCTGCTGTACCGGGCGTTGCGCGAGCTGCGCGACCTCTGCGGCCCGCAGCCGCTGGAAGCGGAACTCGTGCTGCAGCAGCAACGCGTGCTGCTGTTGCAGGTGCGGCCGCTGCTGCTGCGGGCGCCGCCGCGCTGCAGCGCGGAACGACGCCGCGAACTGCAGCGCCGCCAGCGCGAACTGCTGCGCCCGTCGCCGGTCTGTGCCGGCCGCCGGCGCGTGCTTGCGCTGATGCCGGACTGGAACACGGCCGAGCTGCTCGGCCGCCATCCGCGGCCGCTCGCGCTGTCGCTGTTCCGCGAGGCCATTGCCGACGATGCCTGGTGCCGCGCGCGCGCCCTGCTCGGCTATCGCCGTCTCGGCGCGACCGGCTTGCTGCAGCCTGTCGCGGGCCGGCCCTACGTCGACGTGCGCGCCAGCGCCAACTCGCTGCTGCCGCAGACCGTGCCGGCACCGGTCGCGGCGCGGCTGGCCGACGCCTGGCAGGAACGTCTGCTGCAGCAACCGGCTTTGCACGATCGCTACGAGTTCGCCGTCGCCCAGACCTGTGTCGATTTCGATTTCGCCGCGCAATGGCGCGAACGCTATGCCGGCGTGCTCGCCGCGGCCGAACGCGACGCCTACCGCGACGAGCTCGCCGCGATCACGGCGCGTTGTCTGCAGCCGGCGGCGCTGGCGGCCGCGCTCGCGCGGTTCACGCGGCCGCCGTCGTTGCAGGGTTCGCGATCGCCGCTGGCTCGCGCCGGCCTCGCGTTCGCGCTGATCGCGCGCCTGGCTTTCGTCCACGAAGCGTTGCTGCGCTCGGCCGTGAGCCGCGGCGCGCTGGCGCCGGAGCGCCTGCTCGCGCTGCAGCGCAGCTGTCGCAGCGTGACGCACGAATTTCTGGCCAGCGCGTCATCGCCGGACAGCTTCGGCTTCCTGCGCGCCGGAACGTTCGAGATCACCACGCCGGCGCTGGCTGAACTGGACCTGCCCGCTGCTGCCGCGCCGCCGCCGCCCGTGCCGTTCGAGGCCGGCCCGGCCGAGCTGCGCGCGCTGCAGCACCTGCTGCGCGAAGCCGGCTACGCAGTCGACGCCGGGCAGCTGCTGCACGGCTACTGCCGCACGCGCGAGGCGCGCGAGTTCGCCAAGTACGGCCTGTCGGCGCTGGTGTCGCAGCAGCTGGACCGGCTGGCCATCGCCGGCGCCGCGCGTGGCCTTGACCGGGCCACCTTGAGCTGGCTCGATCGGGACGCGGCGGCGAATGCCGCGGCCGCACCGGCGCGCGAGCTGGCCGCGGCGGCCGCGGCTGCGCATGCCGCCGATGCGGCGCTGCGCCTGCCGGTCGTGTTCGATCCGCGCGAGAGCCTGCGGCAGGTGCACATCGCCGCCGGCACGCCGAGCTTCGTCGGCAACAAGCGCGCGGCGGCGGCGGTCGTGCGGGTCGATGCGCAGACCGCGCCGGACGCGCTGCCGGCGCAGGCCATCGTCGCCGTCGCCAGCGCCGATCCCGGCTACGACTGGATCTTCGCGCGCCGGCCGGCCGGACTGATCACCGCCTACGGCGGACCGAATTCGCACATGGCCATACGCTGCGCCGAACTCGGCGTGGCCGCCGTGCTCGGCCTCGGCTGGGAGCGCTGGCAGCGTCTGGCGCGGGCCGGACATCTGACCATCGACCCGGCGGCGCTGGCGATCACCCCCTGGAGCATTTCGCGCCCGACATGACGACCCTGGACTGGGACTACAGCGCGCTCGCCGCGCACTACAACCGGCGCGCGCCGTATGCCGATGCCGCACTGGACGCGCTGATGACTGCACTGCAGTTGCCGTCCGGCGCCGCGGTCGCCGACATCGGCGCCGGCACCGGCCGCCTGAGCCTTCCGCTGCGCGCGCGCGGCCTGCGCGTGACTGCGGTGGAACCCAATGCCGCCATGCGCGCGGTCGGCCAGCGCGACGGGCTGGACTATGTCGACGCCCGCGGCGAAGCCACCGGCCTGCCCGATGCCGCGTTCGCGCTGGTCAGCTACGGCTCTTCGTTCAACGTCCTGGCGCCCGGACCCGCGCTGGCGGAAGCCGCACGGCTGCTGGCCCGCGAAGGTTACATCGCGATCCTGTGGAATCACCGCGACCTCGACGATCCGCTGCAGCAGGCGATCGAGCAGGCGATACGCCGCCATGTGCCCGGCTACGGTTACGGCCGCCGGCGCGAGGACCCGAGCGCCGAGCTGGCCGCGAGCGGACGTTTCGGCCCGGTGCAGAGCCTGAGCCGCGGCTTCGTCCACGATACTTCGCGGGAAGCCTTCCTCGACGGCTTCCGCGCCCACGCCACCTTGCTGCGCCAGGCCGGCGAGCGCGCACCGGCGGTGCTCGACGACATCGCCGCATTGCTCGGTACGGCCGGGCGCGTGCAGGTGCCGTTCCACACGCGCATCTGGTGGGCGCCATGCACGCGGTGATCCTCGCCGCCGGCGCGGGCTCGCGCATGGGAACGCTGACGCGCCGGCGGCCCAAGGCGCTGCTGCGCCTGGCCGGGCGGCGTCTGCTCGACTGGCAGCTCGCCGCGCTCGCCGCGGCCGGCGTCGATGCGGTCAGCGTCGTCAGCGGCCATGCCGCCGCGGCATTGTCGACGCAGGAGGGTGTTCGCCTCGTTCACAACGCCGACTGGCAGAACAGCGGACCTGTCGCCTCGTTCGCCTGCGCCGGTCCGGCCGCATTCGACGCGACTCTGCTCGTGTACGGCGACGGCGTATTCCATCCGGACCTCGCCCGCGCGCTCGTGCATTGCCCGGCCGACATTGCGATCACCGTCGACCGGCGCTGGCACGATCTGTGGTCGCGCCGTTTCATTGATGTGCTGGCCGATGCGGAATCGCTGCGCCGGCAGGACGGTCAGTTGCGCGAGATCGGCGCGCGTGTCGCCGATCTCGCGATGATCGAGGCGCAGTTCACCGGCCTCGTGCGTTTCAGCCGCCGCGGCTGGCAGCAGGCGGCAGCCGCGCTGGCCACGCTCGCGCCGGCGCATCGCCGGCGCATCGACACGACGTCGTTGCTCGCGCTGCTGCTGCAGCGCGGTGTCGATGTCGCCGCGATCGACGTCGAAGGCCGCTGGTGCGAAGTCGACAGCGCGCGCGATCTCGCCCTGTACCGATTGCTCGCGCGGCGCTGCCCGGGCTGGAGCCACGACTGGCGCTGGGACGCGGCTGCATGAGCGTGATCTGGATCACCGGTCTCGCCGGAAGCGGCAAGACCACGTTGGCGCGACAGGTCATGCAGCGCCTGACCGCGCGTGGCCAGGCCGGCGTCGCCGCCTTCGACGGCGATGCGGTGCGCCGCAGTCTCGGTGCGGCCGGACAGGGTTATGCGCGGCCGCAGCGTCTGGCGGTCGCGCAGCATGTCGCGGCGCTTGCGGCCGCACACAGCCGCGATGGCGGTTGCGCAGTGGTTTCCACGATTTCCCTTTTCCACGAAATCCACGCCGGCAACCGCGCAGCGTGCAACGACTACTTCGAGGTGCTGCTGGAATGCGCGCCGGCGCTGCGCGCGCTGCGACTGGCCGCGCGCGAGATGCAGGCCGGGCCGCAGGTCGGGCGCGAGCTGACGCCGGAGTGGCCGTCCTCGCCGCATCTGCGTCTGGACAGCGGCGTCGCGCCGGCGGCGGTGCTGGCCGACGCACTGCTGCGGATCTGGGAGCAGCGCCATGTTTGATACGCGGCCGCAGTTCCAGGACGCGCCGCTGGCGCACGGCTTCACCGCCTACGACTGCGACATCGTTTCCTCGGAAATGCCCTGCGGCGCGTCCTGGCTGGCCAACTGCCTGCTGGAGCTCGACGTCGCGCTGTGGAAACCCTGGGGCGCCGACCTGCATGCGGACTGGCGCCAGCGCGGCGGCCGGCGCTATCGCTACGACCGCGCCGACGAATCCTGGCGCCGCCTGCTGCCGAGCCTGCGCCACGGTCGCGAGTTCGATTTCCGCGCGGCGCCGGTGCCGCGGTTGAGCCATGCCTGGCCGGCGACGTTCGCCGATACGCCGCGCGTCATCCTGTTCGTGCGCGATCCGCGCGATGCGCTGTATTCGTTCTGGCAGCGCGCGCGTCGCGTCGGTCTGGCGCCGCCGGAACAGTCCTTCGCCGCCTTCATCGCCGAGCCCTGGTTCCACTATCCGCTGAGTCGCGTGGATTTCCTCGCGGTCTGGCTGCGCTGCTGGCAGCTGGCGCTGGCCGGGCGGGAACATCTCGTACTGCGCTACGAGGACTATCGCCGTGATGCGGTCGCCACGCTGCGGCGCGCGACTTCGTTCCTCGGCATCGAGGCCGATGCCGGCCAGCTCGCGCGAGCCGCCGCGGCTTCGGATTTCACGGTCGCCCAGGCGGCCGAGCGGCAGCTGATCGAAGCCGGCACCTTGAACGCGCAGTTCAATCGCGCCGGCGAGGCCGGCGAATGGCGGCGGACCTTTGATGCGGCCATGCATGCGGCCGTCGGTCGCCGCTACGACGATCTCAACGACTGGCTCGGCTACGCGCCGGGCCAGGCCGACGGCGAATCCGCGGCACGCGGCGACGCCGAGGCCGTGCTCGTCGCGGCGCAGGCCGACCAGTGGCCGCGCGAGCGTGCCGAACACTTGAGACGCTGGCTGATCGCGGCGGGCATGAGCGCCGCCGCCGCCGGTTGAGCGGGCAAACCGGTTCGCTGCTGCGGCATCCGCACTCCGTCGCGCGCTGCCAAAAAAGAGCCCGGGAAGATCCCGGGCTCTCGTTGCTTGCGACAGGCTCGGTGTCAGTGGGTGATCAGCACCATCCACGGCACCTGCTGCTGCACGGTCACGACCAGGTGGGTCAGGCGGCTTTCCTCGCTGCGGCCGCCGACGACCAGCGGCGCGAGGCCGCCTTCCACGCGGAGGTAGCCGTTGGCCGTGTCGCTGCTGCTGGCCGACTGCCAGGCGAAGTGCAGCATGCGCTGGTTCGTGTCGATCGCCTGCCAGGCCGAGCGCTGGCTCAGACCCTGCGCATCGCGCGTCACGCTGCGCACGGCGATGTCGCTGCCGAAACGTGCGAGTTCCAGCGTGAACAGCAGCTTGCCGTCGGCGCCGCGGCCATGCGCCACGGTGACCGGCACGATGCTCAGACTGCCGCTGAGGCTCGCGTCGATGCGCAGCTGCGCGGTGACGAAGTCCGATCCGTCGCCGATGCTGCTGGCGATGAACAGCGGCGTGCTCTCGAAGCCGTTCTTGAAGATCACCACGATGTCGTGATCGGTCGCGCTGTTGTTAGCCGGCGTCGGATCGGTTCCGCTGATCAGGCTGGCCGACGCGGTGTTGTCGAGCAGCTCGGTGCCGGCCGAGGCCACCGTGGCCGAGTACACGTAGGTCGCCTTGCCGCCCGACGGCACCGTCGCGTTGTCGCTGAGCACATTGCCCGTGCCGTTGGCGCAGGTGACGCCGGCCGTGCCGCTGCACACCCACGAACCGCCGGCGAGCAGCGCGGGCAAGGTGTCGGTCACGCTGGCCTGTGCGTTGCTGGGACCGGCATTGGATACCTCGATCGTGTAGTTCAGCGAATCGCCGACCTGCACGTAGTTGCGGCCGTCGGTCAGGGTCACGCGGACGTCGGCGGAGGTGGTGAGGGTGTCCGTGTCGCTTGCGCTGTTGTTCGCCGGCGCCGGATCGGTCACGCCCACCGGCGTCGCCACGGTCGCCGTGTTGGCCACGCTGCCGGTGGCGCCGGCGGCGATGGTGCAGGCAGCCGTGTAGGTCACGCTCGCGCTCACCGGCAGGTTGACCGTGCTGTCGTTGATCGAGCCGCTGCCCGAGGCCGCACAGGTACCGCCGCCCGTGCCGGTGCAGGTCCAGGTGCAGGTCAGGCTTGCCGGGAACGTGTCGGTCACCTTGGCACCGCTGACGGCGTTCGGTCCGGCATTGCTGGCCGTGATCGAGTAAGTGACCGTGCCGCCGGCCGGGGCCGAGGTGACACCGTCGGTCTTGGTGATGGCCAGGTCCGCACCCGTGATCGGCGTGGTGTCGCTGGCCGTGTTGTTGCCCGGATTGGGATCGGCGCCGTTGCTGCCGTCGTCGGCGACACTGGCCTGGTTGCTGATCTGCGTGACGCTGGGCGACAGGGGCGTGTTCACGGTCACGGCGTAGTTTGCCGTGCCGTTGGCGCCGCCGCCGGCCAGGCTGCCGATGGCGAGCGCGCAGGTGGAGCCGGCATTGTTGTTTGGCGTGCATGACCACCCTGCGGTGCTCGCGCCCGGGTTGAACACGGTGTTGGCGGGCACGACATCGGTCAGGACCACCCCTGTCGCCCCCTGGTTGCCGGCGTTGGCATAGCCCAGTGTGTAGGTCACGCCGCCGCCGGGCGCGACCGAAACGCCGCCGTCGCTCTTGGTCAAGGTCAGGTCCGGCGCAGCGTTCACGGGCGTGGTGTCGCTGGCGGTGTTGTTGCCCGGCGTGGGATCCGTGCCGTGCGTGCCGTCATCGGCCACTGATGCAGTGTTCGACAACTGGGCGACCCCGGCAGCGACCGGATTGACGGCGGTCACTGCGAACGTGGCGCTGCCGTTGCCGCCGCCGGCCACGCTGCCGATGGCGAGCGTGCAGGTGGAGCCGGCATTGTTGTTCGGCGTGCATGACCAGCCCGCGGTGCTCGCGCCCGCATTGAACGTGCTGTTGGCCGGAACGGTTTCGGTCAGCACGGTGCCGGTCGCGGCCTGGCCGCCGCTGTTCGCATAGCTCAGCGTGTAGGCGACGGTGCCGCCGGGCGTGACGCTGGCGCCGCCGTCGCTCTTGGTCAGGCTCAGATCCGGCGGGCCCAGATCGACGAAGCAGGCCGTCGCGTCGCTCAGGGTCGGCGTGACCGTGTTGTTGGTCGTCGCGAGGTAGGCGCGGTACTTGAGGTAGCGGTTGCCGTTGAACTGGCTCAGCGATGCGCCGCTGGTCGTGAAGTACGTTGCCGCGGTGCCGTCGGGACCGACGAAGTTGAACGGACCACTCGCCGAATTGCTCGCCGCCGCCTGGAAACGCAGGCTGGTGTTCGCCGGCGTCGTGCCGGTCCACGACAGCGTGGTCCAGCTCGGCAGGTAGCCCGCCGCCGGATTGGCGTCCTTTACCGCGGAAATGAGATCGCCGGACGTGCTGTAGCCGCTGTTGATGTAGACCTTGAAGCCTGCATCGGTGGAAACGCCGCCGGTCAGCGGAATGCTCCAGACCGTGCCGCTGGTGGCGCCGGCCACGCGCGTGCCGCCGGCGTAGACGTCGGCGCCGGCCGTCGAGGTGCCGCTGCGCGTCAGCGCGTAGGTACCGGGCGACGGATTGGTCGTGGGCCGGATCGCGAAGGCGTACTGCGTGCCCGCAGTGACGGCGAACGCCGGCGAGAACGTCGCGGTGTAGTAGGCCGAGGCGCCGCTGTTGAAACCGGTGATCGTCGCCGTGGCGAGGTCGGCGCCGGTCGGCAGGCCGCCGCTGGTCGCGCGAATGCTCAGGGTGAGGTTCGGTGTGGTGCCGGTGCAGCCGGAGCAGAACAGGTTGACGTCGATCTGCTTGAGGTTGCCCGTGATCGCCGGCGTGAAGGTCTGGCCGCCCCAGGTCGTCGTCGTGACGCCGACGCCGCTGGTGCCCACGGAGGCGTTCTGCTGGTCGACAGTGTCCGGATTGGTCAGCGAGGCATCGCCCGCACTCGTGGTCAGGTCGATGTTCGTGGACACGCCGGTCTGGAAATCGGCCTGCGTGGTATCCGTGAGGCAGGCGCTGGCCGGCGCTGCGGCCAGGGCGAAATTCTGCGTGGCGGTCGCGCTGTCGACCACGGCAATGTTGCTGGCCGTGCCGGTCGTGCAGCCCGGGTAGCTCGCGCTCAGGCTCGGATAGGTGCCGGCGGGAATCGCCGCGAAGGAATAGTTGCCGGCGCCGTCGGTCGTCGTGGTGCGGCTGCCGAACGTGATCACGGCGCCGCTCAGCGGCGCTCCGCCGGCCTGCGCGGTGACCTTGCCCGACACCGTGCCGCCGGCACCGACGGCCGTACACGACGGATAGGAAAACGAGCCGATGCGCGTCAGGTAATTCAGACCGTCGACGGCGTAGTACTCGCTGGTGTACCAGAAGGTGCAGCCGTCGGGGTCCAGGGTCATGGCGCTGTAGTCGCCCCAGCGGGCACAGGCGCTGCCGCCGCAATTGCCCGTCTGCGTGCCGGCGCCCTGGATCAGCACCTGCTCACCCTGGCCGAAGGTGTTGACCGGATCGGAGGCGAGCCGTCCGGCGTACTTGATCGCCGGCTTGGTGGTGGAGCTGGACGTGGTATAGCCGAGCGCCAGATTGCCGGCGCGGTCGACCGCGAGGCTGGGCATGAAGCGATGCATCACGTTGGCGGCGTCGGGATCCCAGGTCGCCGCCTGCGGCAGGTTGGCTGCCACGGTGCCGCCGGTCACGTCGACCTGATACCAGCGCGGCGCGGCGAAGCCGGTCGTGTTGGCGCGACGCACGGTATGCGTCGTCCACAGCGACTCCACGCCGCCGATGTTGCTGTACTGGTTCTGCATCATCGCGCGGATCTGCAGCACGTCCAGGCTGTTGCCGCCGAGCGAGGGTGCATTCGCGACCGAGGCGTTGGGCCAGCTCGTGGCAGCGAGCGGCGAGTCGGGACCGGTGAACGTGGAGTTGCCGATGCGCGCCCAGTCGACGTGGAACTTGTAGACGCTGAGCGAGTTGAGGAACTGCCAGGTCGAGACGAAATAGGCCGGCGTGCCCGCCGGCGGCGTGCCGGCCTGCAGGCGCGCGTTGCTCGGCAAGAGGGTGAAGTCGCCGGCCGGCGCATTGAAGGTAACGACCTGGACGGTCGGCGCGCCGGCGTACATCTGCATCTTGTTGAAGGCGAACACGCGCGGGTTCTGGAAACTGGCCCCGGCCGAATAGCCGAACATGTTGGCCGACATGTAGATGCCGTCGGTCCAGATCGACAGCTTCGGATAGTCGCCGAGCCCGCCGGTCGTGTTGATCGAGTAGAAATTCCAGCCGCCGCTGACCGGGTCGCCGGTCTTGGACACGGCGAAGCACTGGAACGCGCCGGGCGGATTGATGACGTTGCCGGAACCGTCCACGGTGAACGCGAAATCGGTGAGCACCCAGCGGTCCTCGAAGGTGTCGTACAGCACCACCGGGTCGCCGAAATTGTTGGTGTCGCAGAGATTGCCGAAATTGCCCTGCGCCATCAGCGTGTCGAACGAGAACGCCGCGACGCGCACGCCGTCGGACTTGCGGAACACGCCGACCGAGGAATTGATCGTCTGGATGTAATAGGTCGGGCCGACGTCGCCGTTCGTGTCGGGCGGATAGCCCTGGCCGAAATTGACCCGGTCGAGTCCGTCGAACGTGATGATCGGCGCCGGTGCCGGCGCGCTGGGCAGGGGGGCCGGGCCGGTCGGCGCCGTTGCGCGGCCGCCGGGCAGCTCCACCGGGTGCGGATCAATTTCGCGTTCCGGTCGCTCGCGCTGTATGGGCGCGGTCTGCGGCAGATTGCGCAGATCAATGTCGCTGCTTCTGCCGCGCTGCAGATGCAGTTCGAGCGGTTGCTGCGCCTGCGCGCGTTCGAAGGGGACCGGCGCGTCTTCGTCGGTTTCGACGTCGACCTGGGCTGATGTGGTTGCGGCGGCGGCGCACAGGAGTGCGGCCAGTGAGGCAAGAATGAGGCGTCTCATTGAACCCTCCGGACAATGCTGCTGACACGACATGACCGGGTGCAGGGCACCCGACTGAAAGCCAAAGCGTGAGTGCAAAGGAGGACCTATCGGAGCGACGGCATCCCCCTGTCGTCACGAAACGTCGCCATCCTTCGGTCTGATTAGCATGGACCTGGGGGCTGGTTCGGTCAACGCGATATGCCCTGCTCAAGAAGGATGCTGCCAGCCCGGTCCGGGGCCGGAAGCTCGTGCTTTCCGCGGCGCGTTTCAGGCTGCGACAGCGACGGGGCAGCGGACGCTTGAAGCGCTGGCGGATCGCGGCGAGCATGAGCGCCGACGCGGACTGATTCCGCGAGGTGAGCGCTCATGGATCTCGTGCAATCGACTGCGCTGGCGACCGGCCTGGCCTGGGCCAGCGGCTTTCGCCTGTACGCGGCCGTGCTGCTGCTGGGGCTGCTTGGCCGCTACGAGGTCGTGTCGCTGCCGTCGGGTCTGAGCTTCCTGCAGGACGACTGGGTGCTCTGGGTCAGCGGCATCCTGGCGGCCGGCGAATTCCTGGCCGACAAGATCCCGGCCTTCGATTCGGTCTGGGATGCCGTGCAGACCTTCGTGCGCATCCCGGCCGGCGCCCTGCTGGCCTGGGGCGTGTTCCGCGAATCGGCGCCGGCCGTGCAGTTCGCCGCAGCCCTGGTCGGCGGCGCGATCACGTCCGGCACGCACCTGACCAAGGCCGGCACGCGCGCGCTGATCAACACCTCACCCGAGCCGTTCACGAACTGGGGTGCGAGCGTCAGCGAGGACCTGACCCTGCTCGGCGGCCTGTATCTGATCTGGCACTACCCCTGGCTGTTCCTCGGCCTGCTGCTGCTGTTCCTGCTGCTGTCGGCCTGGCTGCTGCCCAAGCTCTGGCGCTCGATCCGCCGCGTCTGGCAGCGGCTGCGCGGATCGGCGTCGCCGCCCCTGCCGGCCGGCTGACCGCGACCGGTTCGCAGGGATTGCGACACCGCGACGGCAGATTCCCGCACCATGTCCGATCTCAACAAACCCGAGCGCATCAAGGGCCGCGGCAGCCGCGTCAATCCGGCCGGCCGTTTCGAGGTCACCACCCACGAAGCCGTCGACGACGGCTGGTACCACGACGGCGAGCCCGCCGCGCCGCCGCGCACCACGGTCACCGAAGAGCGTGCGCGGCAGATCATCACGCACAACGCCTCGCCGGACATTCCGTTCGATGCCTCGATCAATCCGTACCGCGGCTGCGAACACGGCTGCGCCTACTGCTATGCGCGGCCGTCGCATGCCTATCTGAACCTGTCGCCGGGCCTGGATTTCGAGACGCGGCTGTTCGCCAAGACCAATGCTGCGCAGGTGCTGCGCCAGGATCTGGCCAAGCGCGGCTATCGCTGCAGCGCGATCAACATCGGCGCGAACACCGATTGCTACCAGCCGATCGAGAAGCGCTACCGCATCACGCGTCAGGTGCTCGAAGTTCTCAGCGAGTGCCATCACCCCTGCACCATCATCACGAAGAACTCGCTGATCGAGCGCGACATCGACCTGCTCGCCGACATGGCCGCACGCAGACTCGTGCATGTGTTCGTCTCGGTCACCTCGCTGGACAACCGCCTGAGCAGCCGGCTCGAAGCGCGCGCGAGCGCGCCGCACCGGCGCCTGCAGACCATCGCCGCGCTCAGCGCGGCCGGCATTCCGACCAGCGTCAACGTCGCGCCGATCATTCCGGCGCTGACCGACATCTGGATCGAGGCCATCGTCGAACAGGCTGCGGCGGCCGGCGCGCGCAGCGCCGGCTATACGGTGCTGCGCCTGCCCTGGGAGCTCAAGCAGCTCTGGGAAGACTGGCTGGAGACGCACTACCCCGAACGCAGGCAGCACGTGCTCAACGTATTGCGCGAGATCCGCGGCGGCGAGCTCAACGAACCGCGCTTTGGCCTGCGCATGCGCGGCGAAGGCCCTTACGCCGAACTGATCCGCAACCGTCTGATCCTGGCCTGCAGGAAATCCGGCATACGCCGCCGCGCCGAGGTCGATCTCGACACCAGCCGCTTCGTGCCGCCGCGGCCGGCCTCGCCGCAGGGCGAGCTGTTCGGCTGAAGCCGGCCGCGGCGCGGCCGCGGATTTCAGCCGCCCGCGGGCTTGTCGGCTTTCGCTTCCGGAATCACCTGCGCGCGCGCCGCGCCTATGCGCCATTCCGCACCGCTGCGCACGGCCACGGTCGGTGTCGTGAAGCGGCGCACGACCGTGCGGCTACCGTCGGCGGCGACGCGCACGAGTTCGACCGTCGTGTCGGCGACGACGACGTCGTGGTTGATCGGGTGCAGGCCGACCAGCGTCGTCTCGTGACGCATCTGCGGCTCCACACGCGCGAAGGACGCGGTGAAGTAATCGCGTATCGCCGCGGCGCCTTCGACGGTCGCGTTGACGCTGCCGACGCGCAGGGTGCCGTCGGCGATGTATAGAGCGGCCAGGCCGGCCGCATCGCGGCTGTCCCAGGCGGCATCGGCGCGCGTGACGAGTTTTTCGAGCGCGGCGCGGTCCGCGGCGGCGAGTTCGCCGGCGCCCGCGGTCGCGGCGAGCAGCAGGCCGGCGGCGGCGCAGAGAGCGCGTGAGTGACTGAAGATCGACATTGGCTGGATTTCCTCGGAGGGTTGAAGCCGCGGACGCCGTCGGCGCCGCGTCGCGGGCGGGGCACCATGCCCAGTCCGTCCTCCCAAGACGCAGCGGGTCGGTCGATCCTGGCTACGCCTCGGCGCGGCGCGGCTTCGGCTCGCCGCAACGGCGCGATCGGCAACCGGCCGGATGCAGCCCGTGATCGGCGCTGCAACAGCAGGCCCGGCTCAGGGCATCGGACGCGCGCGAACGATGGCGGTTGTTCCGCCGCCGATCGACCGGGGATGAACGTCAGGGATTCCTGACGCGCTTGAGCACCTGTTCGACCTGGACCACGCTGTCTCCCGCGTCGTAGGCGGCGCGGCTGATCAGGGTGTCCCAGTCCTTGAGGTAGAACATGTAGGACGCGCTCGAATCGGTGTAGGTCAGGATGTAGACGAAGCCGCCGGGCTTGAGGCCGTAGGTCTCGAAATGCTTGTAGAGAGCCACGTCGGCGGCCGTCTTCAGGTGTTCCACGTCGAGATAGGCGTCGTATTTCAGCGGCGCGGTCGGCGCATGGCCGGCGTCGGCCTTGGGACACCCCAGCGACCACTGCGGGCGCTGGCAGAAACCGCGGTCGAACGGCGGCAGCAAGGTCACTTCGTACACTTCGCGGTCGGCCCGGTCGGCGCCGTATTCCTCCTTGAACGCGAAACGTACGCGCTGCCCGGCCTGGAAGACTTCCGCCTGCAGCTGGCGCGGATCGACGCTTGCGATGTCCGGCGTCGTGCTCGCGAGTTCGAATGTGCCGGATAACGGATGAGCCGGAAATTTCTCGGCGGCCGACGCGGCGAAGCCGGCCAGGGACAATGCGGCGGTGGTCAGCAGTCGGATCATGGTATTTCTCTGAAGGTACCGGATTCTGGCCTCGGCGCAGCGGCGGCTGGAAGTGCGTGGTCGGCAGCACGCGTCACTGCGGTTGTGTTGGCCGGCCTCGCCGGCAGACGACGAGGTGGTGCCGCGGATCGTGTGGGCTTTGGCGGCGCATCGCAGAATCATCCACCACCGCCGGGCGGTGCTGCCGGTGCCGCACCGGGTGCAGCCGGTGCCGGCGGCGGATAGCTGCCCTGCAGATAGTCGTGTTCCTTCGGAATACGGCCCGTGTGCGCGTTGCTGGTGTAGTACTGGGTCGACAGCCCGTTGACGGCATCGGTGTTGTTGCGGTTGCCCATGGCCTGCATCACGCGCCGGCTCGCCGCATTGCTGAGGTTGCCGTCCTGATATTTGCGCGACATCAGCACGGTCTGCTCCGCCTGCGACAGTTCGCCGAACTTCGGCGCGCCTTTGATGCCGGAGACGGCGCTGTCGTATTGCTTCTTCGCTTCGGCCAGGTGATAGCTCTTCATTTCCTTGTCGACGAGATCGGCCTCGGCCTTGGTCAAGGTCAGCGGGTGTTCGCGCAGGTAGCGGCAGGCTTCCGAGCGCTTCAGGCCCATGTAAGGCGTGAGGCGCTTGATCAGATCCTCCGATGCGCCTGCGGTACGCAGCCGCTCGCCATATTTCGTCGCGTCCTGCTGGCCGAGATCGACTCCGGTGCCGATCGTGACGCCGGAGCGGCTGTTGCCGGCCAGCGCCTGGCTGCCGCCGCCGACGCGCGTGGTAGTGGCCGTGATCGCGCCATCCTTCACGTCGACGCCGAGCGGGAACCACGGCACATAGGCCTGCGTGGCCTGGCCCCCTTCCCAGTCGCCGAGCTTGTTGAAATCGATGTCGGTGCCGTTGGCGGTGTTGATGGCCTGCTGCGTGGCCGCGTCCATGCGCGCGTTCTTGTCCGGATCGGGTCCGGCGCAGTTCTTGCGCCGGATCTTGCCGCAGGATTTGACCACGCCGTCCTTGATCGCGTCGGCGCCGCAATTGAGCTCGATCTGCTTGACGATCTCGTCCCATTCCTCGGCCGGCAGCGAGTTCTTGAGCTTTTCGTTGGTGAGCTTGGCCAGGTCGGCATCGGCCTTGGCCTTGGCGGCCTTGGCTTCATTCGCCGCCGCGCGCTTGGCGCCGGCGTCGGCGGTTTTCTCGTTCGCCCGCTCGCGCGCCGCGGTCGCGGCTTCGCCGCGGCTGGCCGCGGCCTGGTTGTTCGCAGCGTTCGGCGTGCGCTGCGCTTTCTGCTGCGCGCGCTGGGCCGCGGTTTCGGCGGCCTTGGCCGCGCGCTCGGCCTGTCTGGCGGCGGCTTCGGCGGCGGTCGCGGTCTGGTTGGCCGCGTTGTAGGCGGCGTCCGCGTCGCGCTTGGCCTGCTGCGCGACCTGGATGGGCGACGGATCAGCCATGCGGGCTTGCCTGCTCGATCAGCGAACGATGGACCTGGGTATGCAGCTGCGACATGACGTGGCCTATCCATTCCAGCGCATGCCGGCTGCCGTAGCGGTAGCTGCAGAAATACGCGCGCAGGCCGTCGACGAATTCCTGGCCCGCGCCGAGCTGCACGGCGCGCAGCAGCTCGAACGCATAGCGCAGCACGTCGGCCTTGCGATGCACGCCGAGCGCGATGCAGTCGTCGTAGCAGGCGGCTATCCATTGCTCCAGCAGCGGATCTGCGACCGGCACGACGGCAGGCACGAAGCCCGGCTGTGCCGCGAGCCAGCGCTGCTTGATGTCGGCAATCTGATGACGGCGCTCCTGCTCGGCGCCGAGCGCGTTGAGAACCTGCAGCTGTGCGGCGTCGAATCGCATGGGGTTCAGGCCGCTGCCGGCAGGTATTGCGCATGCACGTCCAGCGGCCGGCTGCCGAGCAGCTGGCCGAGGCCGGATTCGCGCGGCCACACCGTGTAGAAGGTGTTCAGCGCCGGATCGACGCAATAGACGCGGCGCAGAAGGCGGCCGAGGAATTCCTCGTGCTGCTCCTGGCGCATGACCGGCAGCACGCGGCAGATCACGCGCGGGTCGTAGAAGCGCCAGTAGGCCCGGCCGCCCTGCGGCAGGTCCACCTGCAGGAATTTCTTGAAATGCCGGCGCAGCTCGTCGATGCCGGCCGGGCTCTGGAACAGCCAGCCCCAGGCTTCGCGCCAACCCTGGCCGCCATTGCCGAACCAGATACTCGCGAGTTCGCCGTGTGCCGGAAAAGGCGCGACCCAGGCGCCGTAGCGCTGCAGGCGCAGCGCTTCCACGCCGTCGAACAGCGACTGCGCCCGCACCGCGGCGTGCGTCAGCAGCGCAGGCAGCTGCGGATGGCGCGCGCAGTCGATCAGCGCGAAGCACGGACCGGCCTCGGCCTGCAGCTGGCGCTCGAACCAGCGGCCGAGGAAGCCGACGGCGCCGCGGTTCATTCCATGGCCTGCACGAAAGCCGAGCCCTCGTCGCTGGCCGACTGCAGGCAGCGGCCCTGCGGCGTCAGGCCGATCAGCACCGTGTCGCAGCCGGTCTGGATCGCGCCGCCGCAGCCGATCCTGTCGCCCACGCGCGCGGCCGGCCGGCCGCCGATCAGCACGGTCGGCTCGCCTTCGACGATGGGCTCGGTGCTGTTGCCGTGCTGGATCAGGTCGTCCTGACGCGCGGCCGGCTGGCCGTCGATCAGGACTTCCGGAAAGCCATTGACGACGGCGCCGGCCGCCTTCTTGTGCAGGCCGGCGTCGGTGATGCGGGCAGCGGGTTGGCCCATGCGTAAGCTCCGGGAAAGCGGCGGTCGCGACGGTGCGGCGGGCGGCTCAGCCGCCCCCTTTGCCGGTCAGGCTGCCTACGGTGCCCAGCGCCGTCGCGGCCGTGCCGGCGGCCTGGCCGCCGATGCCGAACTGCGCGGCGAGCCCGGCGACCTTGCCGAGGGTGCCGAATACGTTGCCGCCGTCACCGCCGCCGAGCAGTTCGCCGAGCGCCGCGAGCGGGCCGGCATCGGGCGGTTCCGGTGCGGGCGCCTCGGCCGGCTCGGGTTCGGGCGGCGCGGCCGGAGCGGCCTGGGATGCGCCGCAATTGATCTGCACGAGACCGCCGTCGGCATTGATCGCCTGCGCGCCCTGGATCTCGATATGCGTGCCCGACAGGTAGATGCCGCCGTCGCTGCGCAGCACGATCTTCGCGCTGCCGCAGGCCAGCTCCAGATGATCGCCGGCCGTCGTGACCTGCACCTTCCCGACCTTGACCGTATGCCGTTCGCCGACATCGAGGGTGTCGTTCCTGCCGATCTGGATTTCCCGCGTCTCGCCGACTTCGCGCGTCTCGTTCTTGCCGACGTTGACCGCGTAGGTCTCGCCGACGTCCAGCGTCTTCTTGCTGCCGACCTGGGTCGACTGCTGCTTGCCGACGACGCTGTTCATGACCATGCCGACATTGAGGCTGTAGGCCAGGCCGATGTTGCTCATGCGCGCCAGGCCCACCGACTCGATGTTGGCCAGGCCTATGGTCTCGGTCTTGATGCGGCCGACCTTGATAGCCCAGTTCCTGCCGATCTTGTCGCTCTCGTTCCTGTCGACTTTCTTCGTGCGGTTCTTGTGCACGGTGACCGTCTCGTTGCCGTCGACGGTGCGCGTGCGGTTCTTGTGTACCGTGATCGTCTCGTTGCCGTCGACGGTCTCGGTGCGATTCTTGTGGATCGTGATGGTCTCGTGGCCGTCGACGGTCTCGGTACGGTCCTTGTGGATCGTGATGGTCTCGTAGCCGTCGACGGTCTCGGTGCGGTCG
>MEFP01000016.1 GCA_001725155.1 Lysobacteraceae bacterium SCN 69-320
CCGCATCGTCGAGCTGTTGCCGCATCGCTGGAGGCCGGCGAGCTGACTATCGCTGGTGTTGTGGCGGTGTGGAATGTGGCTCCGCCGGACGCTTACCATTGACCGGGCTTCCTGGCCTTTCAGAAGTCGAAACCGATCGAACGACCGGCCTGCGGAGCACCGCGCTACCGCCTGAGAAACACCTCAATACTGAGTTGTATAACTTGGTTCCTTATGTTGATCCGCTAGGTAACGGAACTGAAGTCCGGTTCTACGATGCCCAGAACAAGGAGAGCGGAAGCTCTGACTGGACAGTCCCACCCAGGCAGCTAGACACGTTTGTCAAGAACGAATCGGTAATGATGAACGAAGCCGCATTCAGTCGCGCACTCGGAGGAACGAAAGAGTGGAACATTTACACTCAGCGCGAATTGCGCGACTACCTGCATGGCAACATCACCAGCGCGTTAATAAACAAGGGAAACAGCTGGATATCCGCCGCGAGTTCACCCAGCTACTGGGCAGAAGTTGGTTTTAGCGTCGCTGGCGGATCGCTCGCCAAAGCAGGAAAGGAAACAACAGTAGTGACGGAAGGCGCTGCAGGCCAACCTGTAGGCATGGCGCCTTATGCGTCCGCGACTCGCCGAACCACAGCTGATTTCGCCGGCCACACGGATAGCGAAGCCGGCGGAATGCCGACACCCTTCCGTCGCATCGTTCGAACAAACGACAGGGATGTTGGCGCAGAATCCTTTGCCGATAGGTTTGGTGGAACGCCGAACGCAAGTATTGAGGGATTTGGCAACAGAGAGTTCGACATGGTGAGCGATCAGTACGTTGGCCAAGCCTTCGGCCCGATGAAGCCTGGGAAGTCACCAGCATTTGAAGCAAACGGAAAGAACTTTCTGAGCCTGAGCAGAAGATCGCAGATCAGGGCAACGCTAGACGCAGCTCGAACCACGGGACGATCCGCATTGTTCGAATTTACTGGGGGGAATCCCGACGACTACGTCGTCAATTGGATACAGAGAAATGCAGAAAGGTCAGGATCTAAATACGAAATTATCGTAAGGGATAGGCCATGAAAGAGTATTCAGCATACCTAGTCTTAAAGCCTATCACCGACGCTCAGATCAGGAAGATCAAATCGATTTCTGAAAACTACAACTTGAATATCGATATTGGAGAATCTCACCTCGAGTTCGAATACGCGGGAAGAGATAGCTCCCGCTTCGTCGTGAAATTCTTACGAGATATCGCCCCCATCGTAGGAAAAGCATTTGGCGAAGTTGTATGCGAGATCATCAATGATGATCGAGACAATGATTTCGAGTTCTACCAGATCCGCGATGGCAAGCTCCTATTTCAGACAGGGAAAATTGTCAGAGGACAAGAACGAATCATCGACTAAGAGTGCTCGATTCTGCTACCGGGATACGCCGAAAGCTAAATGGACAGGCAATCCCCGTCTGAAGGCCTTTTCGTCGCCGACAGGGGCCCCAACGATCAAAAGTCGGAAAACCGGCCCCTTGTTGCGGCCCACTATTCGTCAGAACCCCGCTTGCGGGCGCACTCTCCTGTCATCGCCAGCAACCGCTTTCTTGCCATCCAAAGATTCGATAGCGCAAACAGAGTCATCACCTGTGCGGTGTTCTTGGCCAGCCCCTTGAAGCGCACCTTCACGCAACCGAACTGGCATTTCATCACTCGGAGCGGATGCTCAACGCGTGCTCGGATGCTCACCTTACGAACAGACCGGCGATGCCGCGCCGTCGCGCTCTGCACCACCGCCCTGACGGTGCAGGAACCGGCCACTGTCCCTGGTTTGACGCATCGCTAACCCGACAGCTGTCAGGATTGCCGTTCACCTGCCCGCTTCCGGATCGCCGGAGTCACCGAGCGCCGCAACGCTCCCGCACCAGGAATCATCGTGTCGAGCAAGTTCGCGATGTCCGGCACATGGCCGTCTCGGCATGTGCGGACCTTTCGATCGTTTCCGGGTCGCCGGTTGCGCGAAATGACGGGGCGCAATGACGTAACGGGCAGTGCCCGCTCCGCGCGTGGCCCGCTTTTCGCGACGAGAGGTTCGCCTCGTACGTATGCAGCTGCCGCCGCTTTCCGCGCCAGCCTTGCGAAGCGGGACGGTTCGCCGTGCCGTTGCACCCATGCCGGGGCCGCGAATCCGGTTCACGCCGTCGACGCGCGCTGCGCCGCCTCGCGGCGGGCGGCGCAGCGGCTGTCCGATACGCAGGAAACCGCTGCGGGCCCGTCTACCGGCACTGCGCCAGTCATCGCGCAACGGCCAGGCGACCCGTTTCCGGATGCTTCCGCGGTGTCACGCGGAACGAAACACCGACCCTTGGCGGCGATCAGGCTGCAGCGGCCGCCAGACGACGAAGGAGAAAACGACGATGCCGACCGAAGCGGTGACGCAACTGCCCCTTTTCACCAACCCGCCGGCGGCATGGCTGGCCGCCGCCGTGTTCGCTGCGGGCACCGTCGTACTCGGGCTGGCGCTGCGCCAACTCGTGCGCCGCTACAAGCGCCGCGTGCAGGCCACCGAGCAGGTCGAATGGCTGGAGCTGCCGGCGCTCGCGCTGAGCCGGACCACGCTCGTGTTCCTGGTGCTGCTCGGGTCGTTCGCCGGCTTGCAATTGCTCGCGCACGGCACGCGCACGGCGGCGCTGGCCGGCTCCGTCATGATGATTGCGCTGTTCTGGCAGGTAGGCCTGTGGGCGACGACCGCGACGTCGGCCTGGTTCCAGTACAAGCGCCGCACGAGCGTGGCGACGGATCGCGCGTCGCTCGGTTCGCTGGGCATCGTCGGGGTCGTCGTGAGCGCGGTGATCTGGGTGCTGGTTGCCCTGATGACGCTGGACAACCTCGGCATCGACGTCACGGCGCTAGTGGCCGGGCTGGGAATCGGCGGCATCGCCGTCGCCCTGGCCGTGCAGAACGTACTGGGCGATCTGTTTGCGTCGTTGTCGATCGCGCTGGACCGGCCGTATGTCGTCGGCGATTTCCTCAGCGTCGGCGATTTCCTGGGCACGGTGGAAGACATCGGCATCAAGAGCACGCGGCTGCGCAGCCTCAGCGGCGAACAGATCGTCATGTCCAACTCCGATCTGCTGTCCTCGCGCCTGCGCAACTACGGGCGGATGCAGCAACGGCGCGTGGTCCTGGCGACCGGCATCGCCTACGAAACCCCGGCGGCGGACATCGCAAAGATTCCTCAGCTGATTCGTGTCATCGTCGAGCGGCAGGCGGACGTGCGCTTCGACCGGAGCCATTTCTCCGGCTACGGCGATTTCGCGCTGCAGTTCGAGACGGTCTACTACGTGCTGTCCGCCGACTTCAATCGCCACATGGACATTCAGCAGGACATTCTGCTGGAGATGTACCGGGAGTTCGAGGCGCGAGGAATCGAATTCGCCTACCCCACGCAGCGGCTGCTGGTGGAACGGCGTGACGCAGTGCCGGCCGCCGGCGAGGCCGGCTCGCCGGCACCGCCGTGAGGTTCGCACGGCCGTCCGGCAGCACGCCGACTTGTTTGTCCATCGCGCAGCAACGACGGCAGTCGTGCCGGCCGCGCACCCGCGCGACTGGCCGTCGACCGGGCCGCGTCAACGCGATCCGGCACCGGCGGCACCGGTAAATACTCCAGCCAATGACCAAGCCGCCATAATGCTCCGGCTTTTCAAGCCGGCGGTACGGGCCGGACGGCAGCCAGATCACGCCTTGCGCTTGGTGAACACGATCCTGACGAGCGTGTGCTCCACGGGCTTCACGATGCCGAGCTGGTAGAACGTGAAGATGCGCGTGTCGCCCTTGAATTCCTCGGTCATCCGGTAGTCGACGAAGTGGCCCTGGCCGTCGGACTGCTTCGACGACCAGATCATCGTGTTCTCTTTCGCGTTCCAGTAGCCGTAGTCGGTGCGGACCGCCACGTCGTTCGTGTCCACCCAGGTGTCGACATAGGTCTTCGCCACCGGGTCGTAGCCCCAGACGCCGTGGCCTTCGTAGGCGGGAAATTTCTCGGTGGCGGGAATGCGGAATTCGTTGACGATCCAGTGGCCGTTTTCGAGCAGCCGGTTCACCTGCACGCCTTTGGCCGTATCCGTCGGCTTGTTGTCCTTGTAGAACGTGACCTCCGCATCCCAGGTGCCCTCTTCCATCTTCAGGGGTGCGTAGACTTCTTCCGGAACCTTGGGTGCCGGCGAATCGGCGAGGCACGCGCCGGAGAAAACGACCAGGCCGAAGGCGGCCTTCGCGAAAGTACTGACAGTCATCGGGACATCCTTGGTGGTGGCAGCTTGGGGGGCAGCGCGACTCGCCGGAAACATGCGCACGCGAGTGCGCTGGCCGAAACAGGAACGGTGATCAGCGTCACTTGCTGTCACAGCCACGGCCTTCGGGCTCCGCGCCCTGAACGACCCGAGACGCTCCGCGAAGGATCGGCCGGCATCGACTTTCCGGGAGAGCTCCCGGACACCGTCGCCTTCGAGTCACGCCAGCATATCGGGTCGCCCCTCGCCTTCCACGCGCTCGGCGGCCGCTTTCATGCCCCGACCCTGCGAAAGCGCAACCGGTGAAACGTAGGCGGGACCGGTTGCGCCCCACGGAGGTCGTTCATAGGGAGTCGGCAGGCGTTTTCCGGTACCGAGGCCTTGTCGGCATCGCCCGCATCGTTGCCGCATCACGGAGGCCCGCGTCTTGCCCCGCCAAGGTGCGTTCTTCGACCCGGCGCTACGACGCTGCAACCGCCGCACTGGTGATGATCGCGTACGCGCCGGAAACGCCGGCGCCAAACGAGGTGTGGCGGGAAGAAATGCCCGGCCAGATCGCAGCGATCCGGGCACTCAGCACGACGGAAGTCAGCCTTCCTCCATTCCCGTCGCCGCCACCGACGGCACCAGCAGATCCTCCAGGAAAAACGCCGACAGCTCGGTACGTCCGCCGAGGCCGGCCTTCGCATAGATGGCCACCGACTGCGCGCGCACGGTCTTCTCGCCGGTGCCGCGCAGGTCGGCGATGTCCTTGAGGCTCAATCCCTTCAACAGCAGGAAGGCGATCTCCTTTTCGGCGGCCGACAGTTTCCAGCAGTCGAGCTGCCGGTCGATCGAACGCGCGAGTCCTTCGACCTGTTTGCGCGCCTGCGCCTGCCAGGCTTCCGCCTGCGCGCGATAGGCCGACAGATCCCTAGCCTGCCGGGCGAGCCGCCGCCGCAGGCGCACGGCCCCGTGCAGCAGGTAGAGCGCGCCGGCGGCTGCGGCGATGCCGGCGGCGATCTCGACCACGACGTGCCAGAGCGATGCGCCCTGGCGCAGGTCGGTGGCGACGTCGATCGTCACCAGGACGGCGATCAGCAGCAGCACGGCGACCACGATGCCGCGTTCGCGCGCGCTCACCGCCTGGGTGGCCGGCCCCGTGGCATCCGTACCGTCAGTGCTTCTCGCGCTCATCGTCATCCTCGTGTCCACCCGCTGCCTTGCCCGCCTCGGCGCCGCCCCGGAATTCATGATCCCCTTCCCGCAGTACCAGACGGGTGCCGAACAGATCGAGCGTGCCGCTGGCCGGATCGTACCGGCGCAGCAGTTGCGCGCCCGTGCCCGCGAGCACGGCCAGCATCAGCACGGCGGCGATGCCGCGGGCCGGAACACCCGGCGTGCCGGCCGGCAGATCGCGCTTGCGGCCCGTCAGCATGCTCAGCGGCAACGCGTCGCGATGCGTGAGGACGTGCACGACCAGTCCCGCCAGGTGCAGCAATACCACTGCCAGGAACAGATTGGCCATCAGCTCGTGAGCCTCTTCCACCCAGTCGGGCGCCACGCCGCCGGCCATGGCCAGGCCGCTGGCGCCCAGCGCGAGGGTCAGCAGCAGCATCGACAGGGCGGCCCAGCTCGATGCGGGGTTGTGGCCTGCCCATCGGCGGCCGCCGCCGGAGACCACGCTTTTCAGATAGCCCGCGAGCTGGCGCGGGGAAAGGGTCAGGTCCGACAGCCGCGCATGGCGCGTGCCGACCAGGCCCCAGATCAACCGGGCCAGCGCGGCGACGCCCAAGGTCATGCCCGCCAGCATGTGCCAGGCGAAACGCGGCGACTCGTCGTCCACCAGATTCGCAATGGCATACGCGGCCACGAACAGCGCGGCGAAGCACCAGTGAAACACCCGGGTGGGCAGGTCGTAGACGCGAACCGTATTCATGGGGTCATCTCCGGAAGCGAGGGGACTCCAGACTGCGGCGCCGCCGCGTTTCCGGCATCGGGCGAATGCCGCATTCCGGCGCGCAACCGGTTCCTGCGGCATGGGTCCAAGACCCGGGCGTTTCGCGAGCTTGCCCTGCACCCATCCTTACCGGCGCCTCGACCGCTCCAGGCAGCGCACTGCCCCCCCGCACAAAGCCGCTTCGGACAGCGGCCGAGGCCGCGACATGCGCGTGCTCGCGGAAGCACGTTGCCAGGTGGGACAGCCCCCATGCCGGAGTGCTGCCGCGCCGTTCCGGAGTCCTTGACGCGGATGCAGCCGTCGGTTGCCTGCACTTCCCCGTCGACGCCGCCATAGCGGGTCCGCATGACGCGACCGGCCTGCCCCTGCTCGGCCGAACGGAAATGTCCTCGCCATCGGCGGAAGCGGCGACGCAAGCCTTCAGGACGAATGCCAGCACTCCCGGACCAAGGCAAGCCGCCGGCGTTTCCCGGCCGGGCGTTTCCGCGCGTGAACCGCAGGGCACCAGGACGGAGGGGGCCTTCCCCCCGCCGGCCGCCGCTGCGCAGCGCGGGGCTGAAACGCTCCCGACGACAGAGGCCTGGCCGAGCGGAAGATCGCCGGGACCACGCCCGCGAGCCCGGGCCTTGCCCGTCGAGTCCGGGAAACGCACTGCGCGATCCTGCGGCGATGACATCGCGTGATAGGAACCGCGCCCGCTATGCGCTCTTGTTTTTCTGCAACCGTCAGCGTTGTGGACAAATGCAACGTCTACCCGCGGTCTGCGCCCGGCCTTCATCCCTGTTCCGTCATCGCCTGAGGATGCGCTTCGTGTCGATCTATACGCTCAGCAACGGCCCCATCGTCAATCCCGTCTACGCCCGCGTCGCCGCCGGTACAACGCCCACGCCGTACGTGGCCGGCATGCCGCTGTCCTCCGGCGACCTGCTGGTGATCGACGCCCTGACCTGCCCGGCCTCCGACGTGCCGCTCGGGTTTCCCGCGCTCGATGCCGGTGCGGCGCTGCTGCTGCTCGACGCCGGCGACGACCACAAGAAGGCGCTGGCCGGCAACATCGGCTTCCGTTCGCACGGCGCCAGCCGCGGCTATCACGTGGCCAAGCGCCGCAGCGGCAGCGGCGCGACACGCTGCTGCATCAGCGAAGTGGGCGACAGTACCGCACCGGCCAGCCTCTATTGCGCCAGCGGCGCCGGCAACCAGGAACAGGGCACGCTGCAGCCGGCGACGCTGCAGGTGATCTACGAGAATCAGGTAGAAACGCAGCCGATGACCGAGGAGGACGCCGACTTCTTCGTCGCCTCGCTCACGACGGCGGCCGTGGCCACTACCGACGCGGGCACGCCGCCGGAGGGCCTGATCTGGTTCACCTGGATCTACTCGCGTTCGCATTCCTTCACGGCGAGCGGTTCGTACAACAGCGACGCCGACCTCGGGCCGCCACCGTCGCGGACCATCACCGCCAACCTCACGTACACGTTCCAGGGTGCGCTCAATAATTCCACCCAGAGCGGCTCGTTCCAGTTCCTGGGCCTGCAGGAGCGCGGCATCTACCAGAACAACGGCATGGCCTCGAACACCGACACCAGCTGCGGCTGGACGCTCGGCTCGATCTGCCCGAGCTTCTCCGCACCGGCGTCGCTGTACTGGTACGACAGCTCGCCGAGCAACACGAACAACGTGAGCACCGTCACCACCGGCTCGTCAGTGACCGTCGGATTCAACGCGGGCACCAGCGGCGGCGGCGGCAATGCGAGCTACACCTATTCCAACTCCGTAACGGAGAACATCACCGACTGGTACATCACGCAGCAGACCTCGGCGAACTGGATCTACGCGCAGAACACGCCGTTCGACGGCAACACGACCGACCCGTCCAAGATCAACGACAGCCGCGGCTGGAACGGCCTGATCGACACCAGTACCTTTCCGGTCATCTCCACGAGCTCCCTGCAGTTCGCCGCGGATTGCGTATGGAAGACCAATACCGTGCTGACGGGCGAGATCTCGATCTCGGTCGTGAACCTGATGCGCGTCGACTACCTCATGGTCGACAAGGTGCTCGGCTTCGGCAACGCCTGGGCCGACTGGTGGAAGCAGAGCAATCCATCGGACGGATTCTCCATCGACATGTCCGTGCTCACCTGATCGCCGCAGCCCGGAGCGCGCGCCGGACGGAAACGCCGGCGCCGCCCCGATGAAAATAAAGCAATTTTTACACTGTTCCGCTACATTTCCGCCTGCTCCGCGCTCCCGTCCAGCCGAGGTTCTTGCACCGGCACACCGGCAAGCCGATCGGCTGCATTCCTGCCTGCCCGTCGAACAAGGAGAAGCCAATGACACCCTCAATGCGCCGGTGGAGTGCCCTGATCGGCCTCGCCGCAATCAGCTGTGCCCAATCCACGGCTTTCGCCGACAAGGCCTGCGAAGCCAGCTGGGCAAAAGTCGACAGCTGCACCAGCGGGAAGGATCCGGCCTGCCTTCCTCGCCTGCCGAACAACGACGACCCCGAAGCCAAGAAATGGGCCATCGGCTTCGACTACCTGCGCGACGGATGCCTGCCCTCCGCCGGCGTCAGCTTCGACGGAAAGCCGAATCCGGGCATCAAGCTGGGCGGCACGACGGACGGCCACTGCGCCTGGAAAAACCAGCTGGAGTATTCCAACACCTACTACCGCGCGAAATGCGTGGAGTGGTCGCCGGCCGGCGAACCGCGCACCAAGACCTATTGCGCCCGCATGTATGCGCAGTATTTCGTCAAGGACCAGACCGGCAACGGCTGCGTCACCGGCATTGCCTGCGGGCATCGCAACGACTGGGAGTTCGGCATGGTCTGGACTACCGACGGCGAACTCACGCACGCGAGCATCAGCGTGCACGGCGACGTGGAGACCCGGAAGATCGACAACGTGCGCCACGACGGCGACATGGTCTACATGGTCTACCGGAAGAAGGCCACCACGCACACCATGACCTTTGCCGAGAACGGCGAAAAGCCCGTCAATCCCACCTGCAACTGGTTCACCCCGCCGATCGTGACCTGGGATCTGATGCACGGCGGCGCCCAGGCCGACAACAGCTATCTGAAAGGCGTGCTGAACACGCACGACTACGGCCGCGCCATCACGCCGTTCAACGACAAGAACTTCGTGAGCAACATCCGCAAAGGCTTGCCGAAGAGCTATCCGCCCGCGAATCTGTGGTGAACGGCAGCGGGATCGGTTTCGCGCCGGAAAGCCGCTGGTCCCGTCCCTCGCCGGCGCGACGAGACGGGCCAGCCTGCCGGACGCCGTAGTGTCGCCCGCCGGAAGTCGTCTTCCCGCCGGCCGGAATGCCCTGGGCATCGGCACACGCGATGATGCGTTGCCGAGGACGAAGCCGAGCCTCCGGCGCACCGCCGGGCGCCGCAAGCCCTGCAGATACGGCGCCGCCGATTCTGCGCCGGCCGCGTTGCCGTGCCGCAGGCTTCGGCACTCCCGCCAGGCGGACAGCGCAAGCGCTTCCGCCGGCGGCCGGCGTTCCGAGCGGACTGCGCCCCGGGCGGCTTCGCTAGCCGCCCAGCAGCCGGGCTGCGAACCACACCGGCAAACCGACGTAGAACGTCACGCGGCTCAGCCCTGCGAGCGTACGACGCATGGGGTACGCGCGTGCCGGCCATCGCAGCACCGCCACGTGAATGGCCTCCACGACAACACGCAGCACGGCCGCGAACAGCATCAGGCCGAGGGACCAGGCGGCCCACCAGACCAGCAGTCCGGCAAGCCACGCGGCGAGGCCGTAGGTGTAGTACTCGCCGAAGGTGCCGCCGAAGGCGATGTGCTGGTGCAGACGGAATGCCGGCAGTGCCGGGAGCAGTGGGAACAGCACGAACTTGACCAGCGGATGGTCGAGCCGGGGCCACCTCGCGAGTGCGCGTGCCGTGGCGTAGTCGGCCCGGCGTGTCGAAGCCGCGTCGGCCAGGCGCACGGGCGATCCGGCATCGGTCAGTGCGCGCAGCAGCGCAGGGATGTCGGCGACGGCGATGCCGTACGCGAAACGTGCGCCGGAGGCCAGCACCAGGTCCACGCCGGTGCCGGGCAGCGGCATGCGCCACGGCTGTGCCGTGACGATGCGATCCACGGGAACCTCGATGCGCTGGTGGCGTTGCTGCAACACGAGCATGCCCGCCTCGACCCGCGCCCGCGCGGCGAACGCACGCTGGATCGCCCAGGCCGCAACGGCCGGCACCAGTGTCGCTCCGGCGAAGATCTGCAGTTGCGCCAGCGAGTTCACCTGCAGGCCGTCGCGCAGCAGCATGCGCAAGGCCAGCCACAGCAGGCCGGCGCCGCTGCACGCGCGCAGCAGCGCGGCTGCGGCACGCCAGCCCGGCGCAAGCAGCACGACGTCGACAGCCGCCGGTACCGTCGGCGTCGCGGCGCCGAGGCTCGTTCGCCGGCCGGGATTCGCGCCACGCGCGCGCCAGACACGCACGATCCCTGCGACGGCAAGCGACAGCAGGAACGCACCCGCGGCGGTACCCACCCAGTCGCCCCAGCGCACGATCAACGTCGGCGGCGGATCGCGCAATGGAACCTCGCCGGCCAGTACCGCGCGATCGCCCATCCGCGTACTCGCAAGCACTTCACCGGTCGGGTCGACGAACGCGCTGAGGCCGTTCGTGGTGACGCGCAGCTGCGGCAGGCGCGTCTCGATGCTGCGGAACGCGGCTACCGCCAGATGCAGGCGCGCGCCGATCGGGTACTCGGTGAACCAGGCGTCGTTGGAAAGCCCGATGATCGCCTGCGCACCCAGACGCGCGCCGTCGATCGCCAGACCCGGCCGCACGTCGTCGAGGCAGATCAGCGGTACCACGTTGAGCTCGCGCCCGTCGGCGGCACGCAGCGGCATCACGCGCGCGCCGGAACCGGGCTGCCAGGTGCCGGTCCACGGCAGCCAATGCCGCAGCAGCGGACCATCGAGCCAGGCCGGCACGTGTTCGGTCAACGGAAACGGATAGGTCTTGCGGTAGGTGCCGACAAGGCCGGCGCCGGGCGCGAGGAACGCCGCCGCGTTGTACTCGCCCGCGTCATCGCGATCGTAGGTGCCGAAGACCAGCGATACGTTCGCGGCGGCGGCGAAATCGCGAATCTCGCGGTCCAGCGCCGCCCCGTCGTCGCTGCGTGGGTGACCGAACGTGGTCGGATAGATCGTCTCCGACCACAGCAAAGCATCCGCGTGGTGGTGTTCGATGGCCGCGCGCGACAGCGCGAAATGGGTGTCCAGTACTTCGCGCACGACGGCATAGGTGCCGCGCTCGCGCCGCAGGCGTTCGTAGTCGACGATGTTCGCCTGCACCATCGCGACGCGCAGGGCCGGTGCCGGCGCGCCGAGCACCGCTTCGATCGTGGAAAGACGCAGCGCGCCGTAGCCCGCCATCAGCGCCGGCAGCGCGACCGCGAACGCGAGCGGCCGCAGCACCGCGCGGATGCCTTCGCGGCGTTGCGTCACCGCCTGCGCCAGCGCTTCGTTGACGAGGATCAGCAGAAAGGTGATGCCGGCGGCGCCGCCGAGGTCCGCGACCTGCCGCAGCCACGACGCGGGCAGCAGGCCGTGGCCCAGGGTGTCGCCGAGCAGCTTCGGCCAGAGCCCTTCGCCGGCGACCCAGGCCGCTGCGCCGGCGAGCGCGCGCACGACGGCGCCATGACGCCGTCCGGCGAGATGACGCACCACGGCAAAGGCGATCACCTGGGGCTGCAGCAGCGGCGCGAACGCGCACAGCGCCAGCACCGCGGGAAGCGTCCCCAGGCCGGTGTAGGCATCCAGCGCCGCGCCGAACCACAGGAATACGGCCGCGACGAACGCGACGCTCATCAGCCATCCGCTCAGCAGCGCGCCGGCGACGGTGCGCGTGCCGTTCGCGGCGAGCAGCCACGGCACCAGCGCCACGAAACCCAGCACCCACGCATGACCGCCGCGCGCATAGAGGCCCAGCAACACCGCACTCGCGGCGCTGCCGGCGAGCACGCGCCAGGCGGCGCGCGGCGGCGCAAGGACAGCACGCATCAGATCAGCCCCATCCGAACGGACGCATCGGGAGGCGCACCTCAGCGCAGACGCATCAGCGCGCTGTCGTCAAGGCGGCCCATCAAGGCCGCTGCATCGCAGCGGGCGGAATCGTGATTTCCCGGAGCGGAAGTCCGGGCGGTGCCATCTCCGGCGGCACGACGCGATTCTCCGGAATCGCGATCGCGCGCCCCGAGGCATCCACGAACGCGCCGTCGGGCGAGAACATCAGGATCGGCTCCAGCGGCTCGCCGTCGTCGGTCACCTGGTGATGGCGCACGTAGCCTGGCGGCAGATCGAAGTCCTCCGGCACCGCGAGGCCCTGCAGCGGCGGACTCGTGCCGGGCGGATTGAACGCGCCGATGCCGGTGTGATCGCCCCGGTCGTGCAGGGCCTGGATCACCTCGGTCATCGTCGGCGCCGGGTCGCCGGGCGAGACATAGGACGCGATGTCGTCGGGATCGCCGCTGGGCATATCGTCAGGATTGCGCGGGGTGGACATGGCTGGCTCCGCGGCGTGGCGTTGCGGAAGGCGCGTTGCGGCCACGGTAGCGGGCGCGGACACCGCTGCCGGCGGTTCGGCGGCCGCCAGGGTTGCGGTCACGGCGGGCAGCATCGCATCCGCGTCGCCGCCATGACCAACGATCGTACGCGGCGATCGCGGCGAGAGCACCAGCGCCGCGATGCCCGCCACGACCAGTGTCGCGGCGAGCGCCTTCACGATCGTCGCCGCCGGCAACCCCGTGCGCTGTTCGCGAATCACGCGCACACCATCGCCGTCCTCGACGGACGGCGTGGTGCGGTCATGGCCGGAGCCGTTCACCGGTTTCGCGCTCTCGCGGCGATCAGGGCGTGGGCGGATTGTAGGTCGACAGCGACCAGCCCATGCGCTCGTGTCCGACGTTGTTCCAGATCGGGCTCTTGCCGCCGGTGAAGCTGGTATAGCGCGGCGCGCCGCTGCCGGTCGATCCGCCGAACAGGCCGGCGCTGACCGTGCCGCCGGTATAGGTCGGATGCACGTCGTCGGACTGGATGTAGTCGTAGCTGCTCGACGCGCTCACGAAGTGCGTGTTCGCGTCACGCAGGGTGGAGCGCAAGGTCGTGGTGATGCGCGCCACGTAGCCCGCTTCGGTATCGCCGGCCACATAGCGCAGCGCGACGGAGTCGACCTGGCCGTCGCCGTTGCTGTCGTAGTCCGCGCCCATGTATTGCGCGAAATTGTCGGCGCACTGGAAGCCCTTCTGGCGCGCGTACTCGCACATCCAGTAGTTCATCGTCGCGATCGCCGGCAGGAAGCGGTCGCGCAGGTTCACCGTGGCGCCGGTGGCCGCATCGCGGCAGGAGCTCTGCACGTTGTCGGCGTTGAAACCCGGGTAATACAGGTTCGCGATGAGCTTGAGCTTCGTGTTGGCGTGGGCATTCGCGTTGATGTAGTCCATCGCCTGCGCGACATAACTCTTGCAGGTGTTCACCGCGTTGTTCAGCACGCTGTAGTCGCAGGTGCCGGTCTGCGACTTGAAGCTGGAACGCGCCTGCAGGCCGTCGTTGCCGCACATCTCGAACGTCACCACGCGCGTGGAACTGGCCTGCATGTACGAACGCTCGGCCACGATCTTGTTCTGATACACGTCGGAAGCGACCGCGCCCGACTTGGTGCGGCGGATGTTCTCGATGTCCGCGTTCCAGAGCGCCGACAGATACTCCGAGTCGACGGTAGGCGCGGAGTACTTGGCCGCGTTGCTGATGGAACCGTTGTAGCCCGCATAGATCGAATCGCCGTAGGCCACGACGCGATACTTCGCGGTCGTTCCCGCGCGATCGACGGTCCATGAGACGTTCTGGTTCAGCGTATTGCCCAGGGCCTGGGCACTCAGCAGGAGCAAGGCGACAGCCGGCAGCCACCGACGGGCGGTGCCGTGGAATCGGTTGTACATGGTTATCCCCACGAGGTCAGTGTGCATAGCGACGCGGAAACCGGACGGCTTCCGCGCTCCCGACGAATTGCAGCACTACTCGGCCCCGCCCTGTCGGGCGTTCCCCTGGCCGCCGCGAAGACTAAATGTGGGACTTGTGGAGGTCAATACAAACGTTTGAACTCGATGCGCTGCGGCGCAGCATGGCTTCTGCGCCGATCGACACCCGGCACGCCCTGCGGTGCCGAGCCGGGTGCGCCGGCCTGGAGAAGCCGGCGCGCCGGCAACGGCGACGGTGACCGCGCACTGCCCGCTACAGCACGGGCAGCCACATGAATACGGCGGCCGCCGCACTGCCGGCGAACATGACGAGCGACAGCAGGGCCAGTGTCAGCGCCATCGCGTACCGGGGTACGGCCCGGGTCGAGCGCTCGGCACGCAGGTACAGCTCCAGCACGGTCAACGGCAACAGCCAGCTGGCAAAGCTGACACCGACGAAGACGGCTCCCTGGTAGTCG
Source organism: Lysobacteraceae bacterium SCN 69-320 (assembly GCA_001725155.1). Lineage (GTDB taxonomy): Bacteria > Pseudomonadota > Gammaproteobacteria > Xanthomonadales > Rhodanobacteraceae > Tahibacter. The sequence goes on from MEFP01000016.1 coordinate 14,675, forward strand.
ATCCTGACGCCGAGCGGGGCAAGTACCAGACCGGCAAGCATGATGCCGATACGCAGGAACCATACGCCGTTAACCAGCAGGAAGGCGCGCAGCGCATGCCGGCGATGCCGAACGATGTCGCCCTTGAGCGCGCTGCGCCAGGCCAGCGTCGCGAAGGCGAGGATCAGCAGGCCATTCAGGGTGATCGACAGGTTGCTTCCGGGCCCGAGCTGCGACCCACGGCCCCAGGTGAGATACAGCCCCGACAGCGCGGCGACCAGCGAGAGCCCGAAGAACAGGCGGCCGTTCCAGCGATGCAGCCCGGGCCAGCGCCGGCGCACCGCCGGCACCAGCTGCCACGTGCCGGCAAAGGTCACCACGCCGCCCATCAGCGCATGGGAGAGGAATTGAACATTGCCGAACACGTCGCCGGGGACGTAGCCGGTCACGTGCGGCTTGTCGTTGAGCCCGGCCAGATCGCCGCTGAGCGCATGGCCTCCGAAGAACAGCAGGATGAACAGCACGAAGGCCCATTGGCCGACGGTGGCGGCGACGAACCAGGCGGCAGCCCCCCAGCGAAGCATCTGGGCGGGCGAAGCGATGCGGGACAGGGTCATGACGGAGCAGGTCGAGGAGGTGGGAGCGCCACCTTGCCTGCCGGCGCTCTCGCCGGTCTCGCCGTTTCGCGAATCGGCCAGCCGATTGGCTTTTTCGTAAATCGTTGTTTACCCTAGATTTACCGACGCCGTTGGCGGAAGCCCCCGGTTTCACGAAAATACGCCGGCCGCTGAGGCGAAGGGGACGTTGCGATGCAGGGGTGGGCGACGACGATGATCGCGATGGCCGTGGCGACTGCACTGCTGTCGCTCCTGGCCTTGCTGACCAGGAAGAACAAGCGCGACGCCGAGATCCTGTTCGCGATCGTCAGCGGATCGCTGGCGATTTCCCTGCTGTCGCCGTGGATGGCCGGTGCGCCGGAATGGATGAAATGGGCCGTCGCCGTCGGCGGTTCATCGACCTGCAACGGCTTCTGGCTGGTGTCCAGGGCGCTGTTTCGAGGCGACGGCGGCGTGCGGTTCCGGCATGTCGCCATGGCGGCCAGCGTCGCGCTCCTGATCGCCGTTCATCGCGGCAACGCCATGCACGGAGAGGCTTCGCCGACGGCCCTGCTGGTCGTGACCGATGCCCTGCTCACCCTGACGAGCACCTCCCTGCTGGCACTGACCTTTCTGGAGCCGCTGCGCGGCGGGTCCTCGCAATGGACGCCTTCGGAGCGGCGACTGCGTCTCGGGTTCATGGCGACGTACGGCGGCAGCATTCTGTCCACCACGCTGCTCGGCGCCCTCGCCGATGCCTTTCCCGCGCTGCAACCCGTGCGCGCGGGCGTGGTGGCGCTTTGCGCATCCGGCATGATCGGGATCACCCATTTCGCGTTGCGCTGTCGCCGCCGCGCCCCGCTTCTGCCGCACCGCCGTAACGATCCGCCGACGGAAAAGGCCGTTGCAGCCCCCGGCGAGGACGATGCGCGACTCATCGCGCTGCTGCAGCACCACCTGGACGTGCTTCAGATCTACCGCGAGGCCGACCTTCGCGTGGCAGAGCTGGCCGTCAGGCTGGGAACGGTCGAGCACCGGCTGAGCAAGCTCATTGGCCAGCAGATGGGCGAGAAGAACTTCAATCAGCTGCTCAACCGCTATCGCATCGCGCATGCTTGCAGGCTGCTTGCCGTACGCGATGGGCCCGGGAATATTCTGCAGATCAGCGCGGAAAGCGGTTTTGCTTCGCTGGGACCCTTCAATCGTGCATTCAAGGCCCTCATGGGATGCACGCCGAGCGTCTATCGCGCCCGCTGCCTCGAAGGCAGGCCGCTGGACGGCACGGACAGCACGTTTGCCCAGCTTCGACTGGACTGAGCATCGCCGGCCCACTGCGCCTGCCGGCGCCTATGCCGTGCTTCGATGCCGGCGTGATGCGCCGGCGTGGCGAAAGCCCGGCGGGAAACCCTGCCCTGCCGCCCGCAGCGATCCAGCCCTCGACGAACCGATCGCGTCGGCGCGTGCGAACGGCCGGAGAAATCCGCTCGCTGTCCGGAATGACCACGATCCTCCGGGCGCCGCTCCCGCTGATCGTCGGAATCGTTGCGGGCATCCTGTTCGCTTTCCTTTTCTGGCCGCTACAGGTATCTGCCGGTCAGTTCGGGCGCCGCGCCGGAGCCGCGTCGCGGTACACGCCCGGAGCGACCACACCACCTCGGCACGGTGTGGCGAGCCGATACGGCCGGCCCGATTCGCAGCCCGACCCATCGAACGATCCAGTGCCCGATGAACCGCGCAGACAATCCCTGGCAGGAAGACGAAACTGGCTACGTCGACCATCTGAAGCAGGAACGCGTGCTGTTTGCCTGGTGTCTGCAAACGTTCGCAGGAATGCCGGCGGCCGAAGCCCAGGCGGCAGCCGAGGCGTTCTACGAATACGAACCCGCGTCGGACCCGTATCGCGGCCTCGTGTTCACTGCCGAAGCCTGGCATTGCGCGATGCTGCACATCTTCGGTGCCCATTACTGGATCACGCAGCCCTCGCTCGCGCAGCCTTCGGCCGAGTACACGCGCCTGTCCGATTCGCTTGCTGCGCCGCTGCCGCCCGAACCGCCGATCCGACGCGCGACCGAAGACGGCAGTCACGACTCGCAAGGGTGACGCCGCGGCGAGCCCGGTTCGGCAACCGGCCGCATGCTGACGGGGCTGGCGGATCCAGCATTTCCGATTCATGCTGGCAGCGCTTTCGCAATCCCATTCCACCTCTGCTGCCGGACCACCCTTTCGCCATGTCGTATTCGACGCACAGGAAACAGTCGCTCAACGTCGAACTGCCCATCCGGCACCGGCTGTCGCACGTCCGCTCCTGCGCCGTCCATGTGTCGCAAAAATACCGGGTCAGCCGATCCGTCGTTCTCGACCTGCTCGGGATTGCCGATGCCTACGAGGAGCGCGACTTGCCGTCGTCGCTGCAAATCGGGAAAGCCATCGAGGCACTCGACGAGATAAAGGCCTGCGGCCTTCCGACTGACCGGCAAGCCGGCGACACCTGACGATCCCTTCCCGCCAGAACGCCGCCGGCCGATCCGGCCTGATCCGGACAGGCATCGCGGCGTCAACCCGACGACAGCCATGCGCGAGATCTACATCAGCACCGACGTCGAGACCGACGGCCCCATTCCCGGGCCGCATTCGATGCTGAGCTTCGGCTCCGCCGCCTACACCGCGGACAAGACCCTCGTCGGCACGTTTTCCGCGAACCTCCAGACGCTGGAGGGCGCAAGCGCGCATCCGAAAACCGCCGAGTGGTGGGCCACGCAGCCGGAGGCCTGGGCCGCCTGTCGGAAAGACCTGCAGAAGCCCGAAGCCGCGATGCACGCGTACGTCGCCTGGATCAAGGATCTGAAGGGCAAGCCGGTATTCGTCGCCTACCCCGCCGGCTTCGACTTCCTGTTCGTCTACTGGTACCTCATGCGCTTTGTCGGCGAGAGCCCGTTCAGCCATTCGGCGCTGGACATGAAGACGTATGCGATGGCCGTGCTGAAGACCGACTATCGCGAGAGCACCAAGCGCAACATGCCCAGACACTGGTTCGACGAGTTTCCGCATACGCATGTCGCGCTGGACGACGCGATCGAGCAGGGGGCGCTGTTCTGCAACATGCTCCGATTCAACCGGACAAGCGGCGACGCCGAACCAGGCCTTGCTTCAAGACTCGGGCCCGAGCGCCGCTGAAATCGGGAGGGCACATGCGTACAGACGGCCTCAACCTCGTCATTCCCGAGAAAGCGGATCCGGAAAGGAGCCGGGTCGCCGATAGCTGGCGCGCTCACGGCGGAACCGTTACGCAGATCGGCAGGTTCTGGGATCCGCCGGAACTCGACCGGGCAGCGATCCGGATCTACGCCAACGATACTTTCGCGCTGGTACTGGCGCAGAAACTGGGCCTTCGTCTTGTTTCGCCCGATGACGACCTGCTGTTGCGCCTGCCCGCCGAACATATCGGGCGACGCATCCGGATCGTGAATCTCCGCGACGCCTGCCGTCTCTGCTATCCGACATTCGTAAAGCCGGTTGTCCCCAAGCAGTTCCGGGCGGGAGTCTATGAGACCTGGCCGCAGCTCGAAACCGAATGCTCCGGATTGAACGGGGAAGTCCGGATCTATGAATCGGAGGTCGTCGGATTCGACGCGGAAGTGCGCAGTTTCATCCTGCGCGGTCAGGTCCAGGACGCCGCGGTGTACGAAGGCTCGGCGCCTCGTCGTCGAGCGATGGAATTTCTGTCGGCTGTCGCATGCAGCCCTGCACTTCCGGCCACCTGTGTCCTGGATGTCGGGTATGTGGCGCGTCGCGGCTGGATGGTCATTGAAGCGAACGCCGCCTGGGGGGCAGGCCTCAATGGCTGCAATCCCGACAAGGCACTCGGAAGCATCGCCCACGCAACGCAGGTTGCGGCCTGACTCCTGACCGTTGATTCCTGCAGCACAGCAACCAGATCGCAACACGACTCAACCCGACAGCGGATATCGCAATGACCCCAACTACCGCCGCCCTGATGGCCGACTACAACCGCTGGATGAACGACCGCGTCTACGAGGCGGCGGGCAAGCTCGACGACGCGACGCTCACCGCCGACAAGGGCGCTTTCTTCGGTTCCATCCTCGGCACCTTGAACCACATCGCCGTGGCCGACAGCATCTGGCTGCATCGCTTCGCGCAGCATCCCGCGTCGTTCGCGGCACTCGGCGCGATGACCGCGTTCCCGCAGCCGACATCCCTGACTCAGCCGCTCGCGCCCAACCTCGCCGCGCTGCGCGACTACCGGCGCCGGCTCGACGAGGTCATCGAACGCTGGGTGCCGGAGCTGACGCAGGAGCAGCTGTCCGGCGACATCACCTACGCCAGCCTCGCCGGCGTCCGCACCTGCAAGAACTTCAGCCTGCTGCTGCAGCACTTCTTCAACCATCAGACGCATCACCGCGGCCAGGTCACGACCTTGCTGCACCAGTCCGGCGTCGACGTCGGCGCTACCGACCTGCTCGCGATGCCGCTGCGCAGCGAGCACTGATCCCTACGCATTGTGACGAGGCGCCATGTCGTTCACTCCGGAAGACACCTACGTACTTCTCTCGGCCGACGGTGCGAGCCGGACGACGCCCGGCGGAGCCGCATTCTGGTCGTTGCCGCCCGCGGCCCTGGCCGGCTTCGACGCGGGCTGGCTCATCAGCGAGTTCGTCTGCGCGGAAGACTGGTCCAACTGGGAGATGCATCCCGACGGCGACGAGCTGGTCTACCTGCTCGACGGCGACGTTGAATTTCTGCTGGAACTGCCGTCGGGCGTCGCTTCCACACGATTGTCGGGACGCGCCGCGCTGCTTGTTCCACGCGGCACCTGGCATACGGCGAAGATGTTTGCGCCGAGCCGCCTGCTGTTCGTCACGCGCGGCGCGGGCACGCAGCACCGCCAGGTAGACGGCTGATCGCTTTCCATTGCGGACGCCGGTGAAGCGCAGCAGTATCTGACACTGTATCCAATCAACGCGGACCGATGGCAAGGGCACCATGAAAATCCGGAGAGCTTTCCTCGTACCGATTCTCGCTTCTGCGGCCGCAGCCGGTTGCAGCAGCGGTGGCGGCAATGGCAACGCAATCGAGGCCTGTGTCGGACGCGGCGTCGCGTACTTCAAAGAGACAGGCTCCTATCCCACGCTGAAGAGCGCTCCGAACATCGGACGTGCTGCCGAAGATGTGGCTCTCGAGCGTTGCCGCAGAACGACAACGGCGTTCTGAATCCACGCTGGCCAGGCACTCAGTGACCAATCCCTCCCCGACTCCTGGCGCCTGAGCGCCACGCGTTGCGACGTGAGTTCATCGCAATCGAGGAATCTCCGCGAACACTGCAGCGGTGCAGCAGCAGAACCGATCCAAAGCGCCGACAGCTATCCCGCCCGCAGCGCATGGAACTCCGCGACGAAGTCCTCGAGCCGGCGTTCCGCAATCGCGGCGCGCAAGCCCGCCATGAGCTCCTGGTAGTGATACAGGTTATGGATCGTCGCAAGCTGCGAGGCAAGGATCTCGTTGCACTTGTCGAGGTGGCGCAGATACGCGCGGCTGAATCCGGAAGTACAGGTGTAGCAGCCGCAGGCTTCGTCGATAGTCCGGGTATCGCGCGCGTATTGCGCGTTGCGCAGGCGCAGTACGCCGTGACGGGTGAACAGGTGCGCGTTGCGTGCGTTGCGCGTCGGCATCACGCAGTCGAACATGTCGATGCCGCGGCGCACGGCTTCGACGATGTCTTCCGGCCGGCCCACGCCCATCAGATAACGCGGCTTGTCGGCCGGCAGCAGCGGCACCGTGGTTTCCAGGGTGTGATTGCGTTCGGCTTCGGGCTCGCCGACGGCTAGGCCGCCGACCGCGTAGCCGTCGAAACCGATCTGCTGCAGGCCCGCGGCCGAGCGTGCGCGCAGGGCCGGATGGACGCCGCCCTGGACGATGCCGAACAGCGCATTGGGATTGCCTTCGTGGGCGCGGCGCGAGCGTTCGGCCCAGCGCAGCGACAGCTCCATCGAATCCGCAGCCTGCCTTTCGGTGGCCGGGTACGGCGTGCATTCGTCGAAGATCATGACGATGTCGGAATTCAGTACGCGCTGGATGCGCATGGATTCCTCGGGGCTCAGGAACACCTTGGAGCCGTCGACCGGCGAGGCGAACGTGACGCCCTGCTCGGTGATCTTGCGCTTGTGCGCGAGCGAGAACACCTGGAAGCCGCCGGAGTCGGTCAGTATCGGCCGGTCCCAGCCGATGAAGCGGTGCAGGCCGCCGAACTCGCCGATCACGTCAAGGCCGGGACGCAGGTAGAGATGGAAGGTGTTGCCGAGAATGATCTCGGCGCCGATCTCCTTGAGGTCGCGCGGCAGCATGGCCTTGACCGAGCCGTAAGTGCCGACCGGCATGAAGGCCGGCGTTTCTATCGTGCCGCGCGGGAAACTCAGGCGTCCGCGCCGTGCGGCGCCGTCGGTCTGGCTGATCTCGAAATTCATGGGCATCGTTCTTCTGCGGCACAGGCCGCGTCGTCAGTATCGCTGGGTGAAATCCTGCGCGGCGCGCCGCGGCGCCGCCTCCGTCAGGCCGCCGCGCGCGGCGGCCAGATCAGCATCGCATCGCCGTAGGAAAAGAAGCGATAGCGCTCGTGCACCGCATGCGCATAGGCCGCCAGCACACGCTCGCGGCCGGCGAACGCGGAGACCAGCATCAGCAGGGTCGATTCGGGCAGATGGAAATTCGTGACCAGCCCGTCGACGCTCGTGATGCGATAGCCCGGGAAAATGAAGATCTGCGTCTCGCCGGCGAACGGCAGCACCTCGCCGTCGCGGCTGGCGCTTTCCAGCGCGCGCACGACCGTCGTGCCGACCGCGACCACGCGGCCGCCGGCTGCGCGCGTGCAACGCATCTTCTCGACGAGTTCGGCGCCGACATTGAGCCATTCGCGGTGCATGACGTGATCGCGCAGCTCTTCGCTGCGCATGGGCTGGAAGGTGCCGGCACCGACGTGCAGGGTCACGTGGCCGAAATCGACGCCGCGCGCGGCCAGCGCATCGAGCAGGGGCTGGTCGAAGTGCAGGCCGGCGGTCGGCGCGGCGACGGCGCCGGGGCGGCGCGCGAACAGGGTCTGGTAGCGCTCCGCATCGCTGTCGTCGGCTTCGCGGTCTATGTACGGCGGCAGCGGCATGCGCCCCAGGCGCAGCAGCAGCTTTTCCAGCGGCTCGCCGGCCGGGAAGCGCAGGTCGAAGAACGGACCGTCGCGGCCGAGCACTTCGACCTCGCTGCCGTCGGCCAGCACGATGCGGCCGCCGGGCTTGGGCTTCTTCGACACGCCCAGCTGGGCGCGAGCCTCGTGCGGGCCGGTCACACGCTCGATCAGGATCTCGACGGCGCCGCCGGAATCCTTGCGTCCGAACAGGCGCGCCGGCAGCACGCGCGTGTCGTTGAAGACGAGCAGGTCGCCGGGCGCGAGGCAATCGACCAGATCGCCGAAAGAGCGATCGGTCAGGCGGTCGGCAGTGGCGTCGAGTTCGAGCAGGCGGCTCGCCGAACGCTGCGCCAGCGGCTGCTGGGCGATCAGCGCCGGCGGCAGATCGAAATGGAAATCGGATTTTTTCACTTTTACACCGAGGCGCGCCGGATTCACGGTCCGGCGGGCCGCGGATTATCCGCTATCGCGCGGCTTTCGTCCTGCGCCGGCGCAACAGCAGCAGGACGCTGACCAGGGCAACCACACCGACCCCGACGGCGGCCAACGGCGCCGCACGACGCAGAGTCTGCTTGACCCAGCGCATCTGCTCGAACTTCCGGCGCTTTTCCGCGCCGACGAAATCCGGCGCCGGGCAGGCATAGCCCGCGGTGCCGAAGTTGCCGGCCCAGGCCAGGTACGGGCCGTCGGCGACGTAGCGGCGGTAGTAGCGCTGCGCGAGATTCGCATCGCCGTTGATGACCCAGCCGGTCGCGCTGCACAGCAGCGCCGCGAACGCCTGCGAGCGCGCCGGCACGAGATCGGCCGCCTGATTGGCCAGGTCGGCCGCGACGAAGCGGTAGTGGAAGCGCTGCGCCGGCTGCGCCTGGCTCGCGGCGAGGCGCCGGGCCTCGTCGGCGCCGACGAGCTTCTTGTCCTGCTTGTCGAGCTCCGGCTCGCTCCATTCATACGCGCCGTCGAACACGGCCGCGTCGGGCGCGAGTTCGAGACCGAGCAGTTCCATGCCCGATTCGCGCGCAAGCCTGGCCGCGCGATACAGCGCTTCGGCGCGTTCGATCGACTTGAGCGTGGCGGCGTCGGTGCGGGCCTTGGCGTAGTCGGCGGCCCTGTCGCGCAAGTCCGGCGGGAAATAGGCCGCGGCTTCGGCGTAACGGCCGGCGCGCAGCAGGCGGCGGCCCAGCAGCGCGCGCAACTGCTCGTCGGGCGAACGCGGCACCCAGCCGTTCTCGTCGGGCTTGGCCGCCGTGGTCGGTGCCGGCACGCGCGCATCGACGAACTGCTTGAGCTCCTCGACGCTGAGCACGCGTTCGGCCACGTGCGCCTCGTCCATCCAGTACTGCCCCTGGCCTGCATGGAACAAGGTCAGCGCTTCGACATAGTCGCCGCGGCCCAGCGCGAGCACCGCGCGCTCGCCGTCGACGCGGCAGGCCGGCGCCAGACCTTCGTAGTCATAGCCTTCGTGCGGGACCGGTCCCCAGTCCTCGCTGCGCGGAAAGGCCTGCGAGGCCTTTACATAGGCATCCGCGGCCGCCTTGTCGTCGCCGGCGCGCAGCGCGAGCTTGGCGCGCACCCACCAGGCCATCGCGCTCTCGCTGCGCGGCGCGAGCTTGGCCGCGAGCTCATAGCGCCCGGCGCGATAGGCCGCAGCCGCAACGCGATCGACGCCGCCTATCTCGCCGGTGCTCGCGGCAATCACGGCGTAGTAGCGCTCGAGCATGTCCTTGCCCGCAGTCGCTTCCGCCGCCGCCTGCGCGGCATCGGCTGCCGTGTCGCCGGCGCTTTCCTGTTCCTCGCCGGAGGCATAGATCAGTTCGTTGCTGCGCGTATAGACGTAGGCGGCGAGCAGGCGCTGCAGCAGCGGATCGGCCAGCGCCTTGCGCAACGTCGCTTCGTCGGCGAACAGCCCGCGCGCGACGAACAGCAGCGAGGCGCGGCCCGAGGCCGAACCCTGCGCCGCCTGTTCCGCATAGAGCCTGACCGCCGCAGCCGTCTCCTCGCGCGCCAGATGCAGCTGGGCTTCCTCGCCGTAGCTCGCCACGGCCAGCCCGAGCGGATCGGCTGCACCGGCGGCGACGGCCGCGCGCACGGCCTGGAAGTCGGCGGCTGCCGCCTGGACGATCTTGTCCATCGCGACGACGGCCGGATCCGCAGCGCCCTTGCCTGCCGCGATCGCCGCGAGCTGGTCCGGGTCGTAGTGAACATCGAAGGCCAGCCGCACCCGGCCGAGCATGAATTGCGCCCAGACGCCGCGGCGGCTGCGCTGGTCGGGCGGCAACGCGAGCACGGCCTCGAAACGGCGGCGCGCGACCTCGGTCTCGCCGGCCTGGAACGCACGCGCGCCGGCCAGATACAGGCGCACGTCCTGGGCCAGTCCTTCGCCGGCCGCCCAGGCCGCCGCGTCGTCGGCGGCCTCGCGCATGGCCTGGGCCTTCGCCCAGCCGTCCTCGCCGAGTTCTTCCTTCTCCACGGCGTCGCGCGACTCGCCGGGCGCTTCCCAGAGATTCTCGCTCGGCTTGAACGCGGTTGCCGGCCGCGGCACCAGCTGCGCGGCCTCGAAATCGAAAGTGCCTTCGACGAGGTCGTAGACGCTCGCGTGGCGGTCGGTCAGCAGCTCGTGCGGGAAGTCCGGGCCGCAGGCCACCGCCGGCAATGCCGCGCCAATCAGCATCGAAAACACGGCACGGCGCAGGCGAGCCGACCTTGCAGCTGGCCGGAGAAACGCAGGTGCTTTCACGAAATGTCCTTATGCGATGGCGACGGCGGGCTCAATCGCCGCGCGTGGTGAACAGCAGGTCCGGGCGGAACAGGGTGACGCGATTCTCCGTGGCGCGGCCGACGAGCAGCGTATCGGTGGCCGCATCGTAGGAACGCGTAACACGGCCGGTGCTGGAAACAGTATTGAACGCATCAACGGGGCCATGTATCGGCGAATGGGCTCGGCCGAAGCTCCAGCGCCGGGGTGTCGTGGGTGAGCCAGGATCGGGCGTGCTGACCGCAAAATTGCCGCCCGGCAGCGGAACGGGAGGCAGCACGCCGAACCATTGGTTTGACTCCGTGCCGTATAACGCATTCTCGGGCGTCACGCGGCCGACAACCGGATGATTGCCGTCGATCCAGACCACAGCGCCAACCCCGTACAGCGGCGGAATGCTTAAGTTGGGCATGGCGATCGCGAGACGCCCCTGCGGCAGCGCCAAGGCGAACTGGCCGACCCGGTCGCCGTAGGTCGTACCGATCAGCGAGTTCAATGCGCTCACGCGGCCGACCGTAGGGCCGCTCCCGTCGAGTACGGTCACCGCGCCGACGCGCTCCGTCGTCCCGTCGTTCCAAACGCTGCTCAGCAGCGCGTACTTTCCGTTGTCGAGCGCGATCGCATAGCCGACCTGATCGCCGAGCGTGGACCCGGCCATGCCGCTGGCGTCCGACGTGAAGCCGCTGAGACCGACGCGCCCGTCGTGCCAGAAGGCCGCGCCGACGGCGACGCCCTGTGCATCGGTACAGAAGGAACAGCCGATGACGAAATGACCGTTGGTCAGCGCGATCACGCTGCCGGAGCCCGTGCCGAACAGCGCATTGGTGGAAGCTATCACGGCGCTGGTGGGCCGGCTGCCGTCGCCCCATACGCAGGCACCGTACGCGGTGGCGTCCACATTGAGGACCGAATCGGAGCACACGACGTAGTTTCCGTTGGTCAGGGCAGCGCTGGCTTGGGCCCATCCGGTACCGAGCTGGTCGCCATCCCGGGCGCCGACGATGGAATTCGCCGCGGAAATCACCCCGGTTGTGCCGCCGTCGCCGTCACCCCAGGTCAACGCGCCGCGTTTGGCGACGTCGGCGTTCGGCGCTTTCAGCAGATAGTTGCCGTTGGACAGCGCAAGAACCGAGTGATCCGCCAGTGACTGCGCATGCGTCCCCACCAGCGCGATCGACGCGTCGATGAAACCGCTGCGGCCGGTGGTGCCGTCGCTCCAGACGACGGCGCCGTAGGCAGCATCCCTGTGCCAGTTGGGGAAGCTCACGACATAGTGGCCGTTGGTCAGCGGCGTGACCAGGGCGCGGGTAGCCGAATACGCGCTGTCACCGACCAGGGCGTTCTGCGCCGAGATCACGCCATGGCTGCCGCGACTACCGTCACCCCAGGCCACCGCACCGACATCGGCCACGAGGGGCGCATTCCACGAAGAGGCGACAACGACATAGTTGCCATTCGTCAACGGCACGACGGTCCGATCGGTCGATCCGAAATCGCCCTGGGCAGAGCCGACCAGGGAGTTCGTACTACCGACCACACCGCGGACGCCGCTGGCCGCACCTCCCCAGGTCATGGCGCCGACCCCGGCCCAGTCCGGACTCGCCACCACATAATTGCCGTTTGTCAGTACGACGACGCCACCATACAGCATGTTGCAAAGACGACTACCGGCGACATCGGCGACGAGCGAATTGATCGCTGACAACGTGCCGGAAAGACCGGCATCGCCGTCGATCCAGGTCGCAGCGCCGGAATCGACCACCGAGCCGTTGTCCCAGTCGGGACTGCAGATCACGGCGTTGCCACCCGGCAGAGCGAAGAGGCCGCCGCTACCGATGCGATCGTTGGCCGTACTGCCCGTCACGCGGCTGACGAGCTCACCACTGCGCCGATACAGGTAGACCGCACCGACATCTGCGGCATCGCCGTCGAATCCCGGATCGGCGACGAGGAAATCACCGTTGCTGAGAAACACCGCAGAAGCACCGAAACGGCCGCTGCCGGGCGGACCTAGCACGTCGATCTGCTGTGCGGATGCCGCAGGCAGGCCAGCGAGAAACAGCAGGAAAGCGCCGGCAAGGCGCCGGTAGCAGGAATAGCGCAGCGTCGCTGCGGCCGGGTCACAGGCAGCCATGAACGGCAGTCCGTCAGAGGGACCAATACGAGGGAAGCAACAATCGACCAGTCGCGAGTTCAAAGCCAGCCCTTCTGCCGCGCGAGACGATACGCCTCGATACGGTTGCCGACACCGAGCTTGCCGATGGCTTCGGACAGATAGTTGCGCACCGTGCCCTGGGACAGGTGCAGCTGCGCGGCGACTTCGCCGGCCGAGAGTCCTTCGCCGGCCAGGCGCAGCACCTGGCGCTCGCGGTCGTTCAGCGGATCGGCTTCGCTCCAGGCGTCGACGGCGAGCTGCGGGTCGACGACGCGGCCGCCGCGGTGCACCTTGCGCAGCGCGTCGGCCAGTTGTTCGGCCGGCGCGTCCTTGAGCAGGTAGCCGACGACGCCGGCCTCGAGCGCCCGGCGCAGATAGCCCGGCCGCGCGAACGTGGTCACGATGACCACCTTGCAGGTCGCGCCGCGCTCGCGTACGCGCTGGGCCAGTTCCAGGCCGGTCAGCCCGGGCATCTCGATGTCGGTGACGAGGACGTCGGGCTTGTGCTGCTCGATCAGGCGCCAGGCCTCCTGGCCGTCGGCCGCGCTCGCGACCACGTCCATGTCCGGTTCCAATCGCAGCAGTGCCGACAGCGCGCCGCGCACCATGGCCTGATCTTCGGCCAGCAATACTCGAATCATGCGCGCAGCGTAGCCGGAGGTCGCAGCGGGCTCAATGCACGACGACCGCATCGGCGGCCGTTGCCGACAGGCCGGCCTGCGGCACGCGCACGGTCAGCCGCGTGCCCTGCCCGCGCACCGCGTCGATGCGCAGGGTCGCACCGAAGACCTGCAGCCGCTCGCGCATGCCGCACAGGCCGTTGCCGGGCACGATGTCGCCGCCGCGGCCGTCGTCCTGCACGTCGAGCAGCAGGTCGGCGCCGTCGCTGGCCAGGCGCACGCTCGCGCGTGCAGCCTGCGCGTGCCGGTGGATGTTGGTGACCGCCTCGCGCAGGACCAGGGCCAGGCAGGTTTCCAGTTCCGGCGGCAGCGGCGGCGCGGCGAGCTCGTACTGGAATTTGACGCCGCCGGATTCGAGCAGCAGCCGCGCCGAGGCGGCTTCGGCGGCCAGGCCGGCCGCACGGATGCCGGTCACCGCGCGGCGCACCTGGCTCAGTGCGTCGCGCGCAACGCGCTCGACCTCGCGCACCTCCTGGCGCGCGGCCTGCGGGTCGCGCTCCCAGAGCCGGTTGGCCAGCTCCGACTTCAGGGTGATCAGCGACAGGGTATGGCCGAGCAGATCGTGCAGGTCGCGGCCTATGCGTTCGCGCTCGGCCAGTGCCGCGAGCCGGCGCACTTCTTCGTGCGACAGGCGCAGCGCGACCTGCTTGCGCTGGTTGTCGCGCATGAAATACGAGCCGACGAAGCAGGCCGTGCCGACGAGGTAGGTGATGCCGACGGTCAGCGGCGCGCCGCGCACGAAGGCCAGGATATACAGCGAGAAGCTGGCCGTGATGCCCAGCGCGAGGATCAGCCCGTTGCGCAGCGATACCAGATGCGGCGCGAACGCGCAGGCGAAGATCACGAATGTGTTGGAGAACGGATTGACCGACGCGAGCGGCACGGCCAGTACCGACATCGCGAGCACGATCAGCACGAGCTCGCGCCCATGGGCCCAGTAGGCGCGGAAATACAGCGGCAGGAACACGGCGGTCGCGAACAGGGTCTGCGGCAGCCAGTTGGCGCCGGCGATGCGCGGCACCAGCACCGGCAGGAACAGGAAGGCCAGATAGGCCAGCGATACGAACGGCGCCCAGCCCATGCCGAGTTCGTCCGGCACGAGGCGGTCGCGCAAAGCCAGCACGGCGGGTCGACGGAACCAGTTCATGAGAGCGGATCCTGCCATGGATGCGCGCTCAGGGCTCGCGCTGCAGACGCCGCGCGGCCCAGCGGCCGACGGCCACGGTGAACACGGCCAGATACAGCAGATGCGCCGACATCGCGCCTTCGCCGCCCTGCCCCGTCGCGGCGAGGCCGAGCTGGGCCAGATGCCAGGCCGGCCACAGCACGGCCAGCTGCTGGATGAACGCCGGCAGCAGGTTCAGCGGAAACCACAGGCCCGACAGCAGCGCCATCGGCAGGTAGATCAGGTTGATCACGGCCGGTGCGGCCTGACCGTTGACGAAGCTGCCGACCAGCAGGCCCAGCGCGCAGAACGGCAACGCGCCGAATACCATCAGCACGAGCAGCGACAGCCACTGCGCGGCTTCCAGACGCACGCCGCCGACGGCCGCGCCGGCGATGCAGAGCATGCTCACGATGATCGCGGCGAACAGCATGGCCATGGCGAGCTTGCCGCCGACGTAGTTCAGCGGCGGCATCGGCAAGGCGCGGCGCAGGGCCAGCAGGCCCTTGTCGCGTTCGGTCGCGACGCTGACGCCGAAGCCGAACAGGCCCGGCGCCATGACGCCGAACACCGAATAGGTCGCCATCAGGTAGTGCGCGGCGCGGCCCGACGCGCCGGGCCTGGCCAGCAGCACGCCGAACAGCAGATAGAACAGCACCGGAAACATCAGCGCCGGAATGGCGAAGCTCGGCGTGCGCAGCAGGCGCAGGAATTCCAGCCTGGCTTCGAGCGCGAGACTGCGGCGCGCGATCGCATCGAACGGGGTCGTGATCATGTCAGGCGGCCTCACGGGTGATGGTCTGCAGCGCTTCGGCCAGGCCGGCGCGCTGTACTTCGAGATCGTGCAGCTGCGCGTCGGCGGCGAGCAGTTCGCGCAGTACGGGTTCGGGCTGCGGCGTCACGATGTGCAGGCGCTCGCCTTCGCGCTGCACGCTCTGGACCAGCGGCCAGGCGCGCACCTGTTCGGCACTCAGGCTGCTGACGCAGCGGATCTGACGCTGGCCGACGCGCGCGCGGATCGCGTCGAGGCTGCCTTCGGCGACGAGCCGGCCCAGCATCAATACGCCTATGCGCTGGGCGAGCGCTTCGGCCTCTTCCAGATAATGTGTGGTCAGCACGACGGCGCAGCCGCCGGCGACGAGTTCGCGGATGGTCTGCCAGAACTGCCCGCGCGATTCGGTATCCATGCCGACCGTGGGCTCGTCGAGGAACAGCAGTTCGGGCCGGCCGCAGATCGCCAGCGCGAACTCCACGCGCCGCTGCTGGCCGCCGGACAGCCGCGCATGGCGCGTGCCGAGCAACGGCTCGATGCCGGCCAGCGCGGCGACGTCGGCCAGACTGCGCGGCTGGGCGTAATAACTGCGCACCTGGGCCAGCAGTTCGCCGACCGTGAGCGTATCGGGCAGGCCGGCCGACTGCAGCATCACGCCGATGCGCCGGCGCGCGGCGAGTTCCTGCGGCGCCAGGCCGAACAGGCGCGCCTCGCCGCTGTCCGGGCGCAGCAGGCCCAGCAGCAGGGAAATGGCCGTGGTCTTGCCGGCGCCGTTAGGGCCGAGCAAGGCATAGACTTCGCCCGCGGCGATGGTCAGATCGACCTCGGCCAGGGCCTGTACCGCACCGCGCTTCTTGCCGGCGCCGATCAATTGCGCGACTGTCTGCCTGTTCATCTGCGTCTCCCGATGGTGCAGCCAGACTACGCAGCCACGCGCCGCCGCCGTAGTTGGCGGCATCAGCAATTGCGATTGACATTCGTCACCTGCATGGCCGCCCGACGCCCCGCAAAGTGGCCCTGCCCGGAGGCCATGAATCGGCCCCAGGGGGCTACCAATACGCTCTGGTAGACTGGCCCGACTTTGCGCCTGCTGGCGCCCCCTATCCTGTCTGACACGTGCCTCCGGCGCGCGTCGGCCCGTTTTCGTTGGAGCCCGCTATGCAGCTGATCGAACAACTCACCGTACTGCGCACGGCCGGTGGCGCCGCGCGTACCCGCGGCCTCGACGACGCGACCCTGCAGCGCTTCGCCGCGACGTCGCCCGAACTCGTCGATGCCGTCGCCCAGGCGCATGCGCGCTTCCTCGAACTCAAGGCCGCCCTGCCGCAGCTGATCGCGCTCGACGAAGCCGAGCAGATGCGCACGATCCAGGCCGACTTCGTCAATTTCTACGCCGACGACGCGGTCAACCCCTACGTGGCGCTGGCCGCCTGCGGCCCCTGGGTCGTCACGCTCAAGGGCGCCGTGCTGCACGACTCCGGCGGCTACGGCATGCTCGGCTTCGGCCACGCGCCGCCGGCGGTGCTCGAAGCCATGAGCCGTCCGCAGGTCATGGCCAACGTCATGACGCCGAACGTCTCGCAGTACAAGCTCGCCCAGGCGCTCAAGGCCGCGATCGGCACGGTGCGCGGCGGCTGTCCGTATACCCGCTTCCTGTGCCTGAACTCGGGCTCGGAATCGGTTTCGCTGGCCTGCCGCATCGCCGACGTCAACGCCAAGCTCATGACCGACGCCGGCGGCCGCCATGCGGGCCGCACGATCAAGCGTCTGGCGGTCAAGGGCGCGTTCCACGGCCGCACCGAGCGCCCGGCCGTCTATTCCGATTCCAGCCGCAAGACCTACCAGCAGCACCTCGCCAGCTTCCGCGACGAGTCCAGCCTGCTGACGGTCGATCCCTACGACGTCGCCCAGCTGCGCCAGGTCTTCGCCGACGCCGACAAGAACGGCTGGTTCATCGAAGCCATGTTCCTCGAGCCGGTCATGGGCGAAGGCGACCCGGGCCGCTCGGTCACGCCGGAGTTCTACGCCGCCGCGCGCGAGCTGACCGAGAAGCACGGCGCGCTGTTCCTCGTCGATTCCATCCAGGCCGGCCTGCGCGCCCACGGCGTGCTGTCGATCATCGACTACCCGGGTTTCGAGCAGCTGCCGCCGCCGGATCTGGAAACCTTCTCCAAGGCGCTGAACGCGGGCCAGTATCCGCTGTCGGTGCTGGCGGTCGGCGAACGCGCCGCGCAGCTGTACAAGAAGGGCATCTACGGCAACACCATGACGACGAACCCGCGCGCGATGGATGTGGCCGTCGCGGTGCTCGGCATGCTGACGCCGGCCGTGAAGAACAACATCCGCGAGCGCGGTGCGCAGTTCGTGCGCAAGCTCGAAGCGCTGAAGGCCGAACTGCCGGGCTACATCACCAAGGTGCAGGGCACGGGCCTGCTGTTCTCCTGCGAGCTCAGCGCCGAGTTCAAGTGCTATGGCGCGAACAGCACCGAGGAGTACATGCGCGAGCACGGCTACGGCGTCATCCACGGTGGCACCAACTCGCTGCGCTTCACGCCGCATTTCAACATCACCGAAGCCGAGGCCGACCTCGTCGTCGACGGCGTGCGCCAGGCCCTGCTGCACGGCCCGCGCAAGAGCGCCGACGCGAAAGCCGCGGCCTGATCCGCCGTTCCGGACAACGCCCGCCCGGCGCAGCCGCTCGCGCCACGGCCACAGGAAGTGGCCAGCTGCTCCGGGCAGGCGTCCTTTGTCCGGCCGATTCCGGTGCCGATGCAAGCCGCTGCATGAGCGGCTTGCGGCCCGCCGCGTGAATACCTGATCCGCCGCAGCGCCGCGAGCGACCGCCACAGGCGCGCCGCCGCAGCGCGCAGCCCCTTCGACGACCGCCTCGGCTATGCTCGGCGCCTCCCACGAGCCCGCCCGTCATGAGCCTGCGCAAGAAACTCGCCGAGTTCGGTTTCGAATCCAACGACGACTACGACTACGCGCTGCGCTGCCTGTTCGAGGCGCATCTGCCGCATCTGCGCTGCCTCAACATCGTCGGCAACGCCGGCCGGCGCAAGACGGCGCTGGCCAATGCCCTGGGACATGCGCTGGACTATCCGCACCTGCTCTACCACGACTTCACGAGCGCCGAGCCGCCGCCGGCGCCCATCGTGCTCAGCGAGGACGCGACGACCGCCGGCGCGCTCGAAGCACCGCTGACGGCCTTCGAGCGCAGCATCAGCGAAGCCTGCGCCTATTCCGAAGGCGAACGCACCCTGCTCATCCTCGATCAGCTGCAGGCTGCCGACTTCCACGACCATATCCGTCTTTACCAGTTCGTGCAGACGCGCGAGTGGACGTCGGCGCAGGGTACGGTCGTGGCCAATCCGCAGCATCTGCTGCTGGTGCTGATCTCCGAGGAGCCGCTGTATCACTCGCTGGCCAAGGTCAGCTTCCGCGTATATGCCGACGCCAGCCGCGGCTATCTCGAATACCGTCCCGAAGACTTCGGTCTCGACCGCAGCGCCGCCGCATTCATGGCCGCGCTCGGCGCCGTGTTCGATGCCGTGGGCTGCAGCCCGACCACGAGCGAATACACGCGCATCCTCGCCGACATCCATCAGCGCGTGCGCACCGAGGAACAATTGCGCCAGTCGCTGTTCGGCTGGATGGAAAACCTCGACCGCGCCGCGCTGCACGCCACGCCGCTGCAGCCGCTGATCGCTGCGGCCGCTCATGCCATCAATCGCTATCTCGGCATCGAGGAAATCGAGATCGGCAGCTGACGATCGCGCGTCGACGACGGCGTCCGCCGAGCGGTGCCGTCGATCGTCAGTGCAACGGCAGGCCGGCACCCGGGAGTGCGGCGCGTCCGCCTGACCCGCGGATATTGGCTGTTGTACAAACAACGCGGCTTTGTACATACAAATTCAGCGACAAGCATTTCGTACGCCGATACGCGTGCAAGGCACGTCGCTACCCGACCGCATTCCGCGCCGTTTCGTTGCCGGCGACGAGCCTGAAGCACTGCCCTCCACTGCCGCCGACCAACTGGCCATCTGTCGGCGCGGCAATTCGGCAATGCGGCGGCCGGCCGGCGTAAGCCGGCCGACCCGTACGCACGCACCACAGGGACGCACACGACGACGCGCGTGCGTACAAATCGCGCCAGCACGGTCCGAACCGCCGTGGCGCCGCGTCGAACAAGAGCACTGGGCAATTCGCTGATGTACATGGCGCGGCGGCCGGGCGCCGGACGAGCGCCGGACACCCCGGAGCGGTACGTCTATTTTATATTTTTATATTTATTATCATTTCTGCGCAGTGCCACCATAGCGCCACTCCAACTGTAGAGATCGAGCACAACAGATTTTCCGAGTTTTACGCTTTGCGGGATTACCGCATTAACAGCCAGGCGAATTTGTGCCGAATGCGTCCCGCAGCGGTGTTTTCTGTTGACACGAAATTTTGCGCGCCCCATCGTTTTTCCCGAATGACACTTTTGTCCAGCGTATCGATTCCACCCAAACGCCGCACAGGAGGAGTTAACGGACTAACGAACACTCGCGCGACGGCGCGTACCGCTTGTCGGTCGCGAAGGTCGGCGTCAGGCGCCCCCGCAATACCCCCCTGCGCTCCGCCTGCGCCCCTTCGCGCCCGACGTCATCGGTGCCGCAGATCACGCGATCACCACTGCCGGCTTGTCGCTCACGGACGCTCAGGGACGACCGTGCGGCACTACCGGATTGCCACGCACGATTCCCGCAGGGAGAGATTTCTATGCAATGCATCCGCTCCACGCTGCGCCGCTGGCTCAGCACATCCGCGTTCGCCGTGACCTTGCTGTTCGCCGGCGGTGTCCGGGCCGAAACTCCGGTTCCGGAAACGCCGGAACCCGTCGCACCGATCGACGACTCGCTCAGTGCGGTCGGCCAGTACTATCCGATCCTCTGCAATACCTGTGCGTCGACGAGCGACTACGTCAACAAGGCCGTCACGCAATATCCGCGCGTCCGCGAGAGCGTCGCCTTCGTCTACAACCTCACGAACGGGCAGATCCGCAGCATTGCGCTGGACTGGAATGCCGAGCTCGGATTCCAGGCGGCTGGCTACGAAATTCCGACCGAACAGCGCCTGGTCGACTACGTGCGCACGGTCAGCGATCTCTACCGTCGCAACGGCAACAGCCTGAGCTTCAGTGCGGTGGTCCGCGCCGACGGTTCGGTCTATCTGACGTTCGCGTCGGGCGGAACGGTCGAACTGCGCGCCGGCAGCCCGCGCACGATTCCGAGCGCGATGGAGGCGCCGGGCCCGGTGCTCGACGAGGTCGTGCCGGGAAGAGGCAGCCCGATCGACCTGCGCGGCTACCGCTTCGGCCCCTACTTCAACAACATCTATCCGAACTTCCCGGCCACGAGCTATGACCTCGCGTTCGGCCAGCCCGGCAGCATCGACGCGTTCGTCTACGACTATTTCTCGACCCTGGGCCAGAATCCCGGCTTCGTGTTCGACCCCACGTCCATGGCGCACGTCAACGGCGCCTACCGGCTGACCGAGCAACTGACCGGCCAGGTCACCCTGTTCGTGCCGATGAAGGACGGCGGCTACGCCAAGGTGCGCTATGAAATGTCGAGCGGTGACGTGACCCTGCGTCAGGTCGTCGATCCCAGCGGCGTGGTCCTGCCGAACGGCAACGGCGATGCGCAGCAGTTCTATTCCACGCGCAACTGGTTCCTCGGCGCCAACGCCGGCAACGCCGTTCAGTCGTTCGAGGACTGGGCAACCCGCAACGGCATCAGCGTGGTCGTGCTGAACGCCGGCTGGGGCAGCGGGGGACGCGTGACCTGCATCAGCCGCAGCGTCACCGAAGTCACCTGCACGATACAGCCGAACTGAAGGCGCGCCGCGCGGGCACGGACCTCGCGTCCGCCCCGCGCGGCGTGCGCCGGGCGTGCTGCACGGATCCGGTGGGGCGCTGCTACCATCGCGCCACCGTCGTCCTCCGGATACCGCCGTGCCCGCACGCCTCGCCCCCGACCAGTCCCGCGGCCATCTGATCGCCATCGGCGTCTTCGCCGGTCTCGACAGCGAGCAACGCCTGATCCGCCGACTTCTTTCCATCTGCACACAACGATCACAAGTATCTTTTCTCGTTGCCGGCGAGCTCGACATGCGCGCACTGGACGAGATCGAGAACGGCCTGCTCGCCCTCGGCGCCGGCGGCGTGCGCCGCGTCCATCTGGCCTCCCGCGCCGATGCCGAACGCCCGGAAACGCTCGGAGCGATCGAACATGCCGATCTCATCGTGCTCGCGACGATCCATCCGCTGAAGCTGACCACCTTGATCGGCGGCACGAGCCTGGCCAAGCTGCTGCGCCGCCGCAACGCCGACGGCACGCCGATCGCCGGACTCGGCGCCGGCGCCGCGGCACTGACCGAGCACATGCTGGCCTCCTCCGGCGAAGCCGGCGCAACCCCGCGCATGGGCGCGATCACGCTGGCGCCGGGGCTGGGCCTGACCAACCGGGTCGTCATCGACCAGGGCGGCGCCGCGAGCGACCGTATCGGACGCCTGCTCGGCGCGCTCGCGCTGAACCCGTTCGCGCTGGGCCTGGGCCTCGATGCGGACACGGCCGCCTTCATCGGACCGGACAACGTGCTCGAAGTCGTCGGCCATGGCGGCGTGACCCTCGTCGATCCCAGCGACGTCGGCCCGACCAACATCACCGAAGCCGGTCCGCAGGCACCGATCTCCATCACCAACCTGCATCTCCACGCGCTCGTGCACGGCACGCGCTACGACCTGGACTTCCGCCGGCCGCTGTAGGCGACGACCGGCGCACTGCCGACGCGGTCCGGGAGACACGAGCGGAGTGCCGGCACTTGCCGGCGCAACGCCGATCTGCGATCGCTATGCGATCACCATTGCCGAATACTCAAGCCGATGCTGTCCACCGACTATTCCATTCGTCCCGCGACCACCACCGACAACGCCGCGATCGCTGCGATCATCCGCGAGGTCATGCCGGAGTTCGGTGCCGGCGGCCCCGGCTTCGCGATCCACGACGCGGAAGTGGACAGCATGGCCGAAGCCTATGCGATCCCGCGCGCCGCCTATTTCGTGGTCGAGGCGGACGGACAGGTGCTCGGCGGCGGCGGCGTCGCTGCGCTGGCCGGCGGCGAGGCCGACGTCTGCGAGCTGCGCAAGATGTATTTCCTGCCCGCGCTGCGCGGCCGCGGCGCAGGCCGCGCGCTGATCGAGCATTGCCTGGCCGCCGCGCGCGCCTTCGGCTATCGCCGCTGCTATCTGGAAACCCTGAGCGGCATGGATGCGGCGCAGGCGCTGTACCTGAGGACCGGCTTCCGCCGCATCGACGGCCCGATGGGCGGCACCGGCCATTTCAGCTGCGACAAGTTCTATCTGATCGACCTCTGAGCACGCACGGCGCTGCGACGCGCGGGCCCGCCACGACGCGCCGCAGTCTGCCGCCCGGCCGCCGGGATTCGCGCCGCCAGGGCTCGTCCCGGAAGTCTGCCGCTCAAGCCGCCGCAGGTATCCGGCCGGCGCAACGCCCCTGCGCCGCGCCGGCAGCCCGTCAAACACCGCCGGCTTACGCGCTATTCCGCGCTTCCTTACAATGACGCCTTTGCGCCGCTCGCGCGCCCCTCGTCCGGAGTCGTCTGCATGGAACTGAATCAGGTCAAGGCCGTCATCACCGGCGGCGTTTCGGGACTGGGCCTCGCGGTCGCCCGGCATATCGTCGCCGCCGGCGGCGCCGTCGCGCTGCTGGACGTCAACGACGACAAGGGCGCTGCCGCAGTCGCCGAACTCGGCACCAAGGCACACTACTTCCGCACCGACGTGACCAGCGAGGAAGCCGTCGTCGCCAATCTCAAGGCCGCCAGCGAAGCGCTGGGCGGGCTCAACGCGGCAATCAGCTGCGCCGGCATCCTCGGCGCCGGCCGCGTGCTCGGCAAGGAAGCGCCGATGCCGCTGAAAACGTTCGCGACCACGGTCATGGTCAACCTCGTGGGTTCGTTCAACGT
Organism: Lysobacteraceae bacterium SCN 69-320; assembly: GCA_001725155.1. GTDB lineage: Bacteria > Pseudomonadota > Gammaproteobacteria > Xanthomonadales > Rhodanobacteraceae > Tahibacter. The sequence goes on from MEFP01000016.1 coordinate 37,994, forward strand.
CGCCAAGGGCGCGGCCGATCTCATGCAGCACAACGCGCCGGGCGAGGACGGCGAGCGCGGCGTCATCGTCAATACCGCGTCGATTGCCGCCTTCGAAGGCCAGATCGGCCAGGCCGCCTACTCCGCTTCCAAGGGCGGCGTCGTCGCCATGACCCTGCCGATGGCGCGCGAGTTCGCCCGCATCGGCGTACGGGTGATGACCGTCGCGCCGGGCGTGTTCCATACGCCGATGGTCGAGGGCATGCCGGAAAACGTATATCAGTCGCTTTGTGCACAGGTTCCGTATCCGTCGCGCCTGGGCAAGCCCGAGGAATTCGCCGCGACGGTCGCCTTCATCCTGCAGAACCGCTACCTCAACGGCGAGACGATCCGCGTCGACGGCGCGATCCGTCTGCAACCGAAGTAAGCAGGGCCGCGTTCGCCCCCGCCATCGCCATCGCCAAGTCCCGCCGCGCACCTGCACGGATTCGCCGAACGCCTGCGCCGCCGGCGTTCGGCGGCTTCTCGAATCGAGGCGCGGCCGCGGCGCGAAAACCGCATCATCCAGAGATCCCCTGATCCCATGAAAGCCAGCGAAATCAAGAAAGGCAACGTCGTCGAGCACGACGGCAAGGTCTACCAGATCCGCGACATCGAACGCAGCTCGCCGCAGGGTCGCGGCGGCAACGTGACCTATCGCTTCAGCATGTATACGGTACCCGGCGGGCAGAAGCTGGACCTCAGCCTGCGTGCCGAGGACGACCTGCGCGAAGTCGAGCTGTCACGCCGCCAGGCGACCTACTCCTACCGCGAAGGCGATACCTTCGTGTTCATGGACGCCGAGGACTACACCCAGTACATGCTCGATGCGAGCGCGCTCGGCGACGCCGCCGGCTTCGTCATCGACGGCATGGAAGCCTGTTATGTGCAGCTCATCGAGGACCAGCCCGTCGCCGTGCAGCTGCCGCCGACCGTGACCCTGACCGTCGTCGACACGGCGCCGGAAATGAAGGGCGCGACCGCCACGAAGCGGCCCAAGCCGGCCAAGCTCGAAACCGGCATCGAAATCCTCGTGCCGGAATACGTCGTCAACGGCTCGCGCATTCTCGTGAGCACCGTGACCGGCGAGTACTCGGGCCGCGAATAAGCGATTGCGCTCGATGGCTGCCGTAGCGAGTTGCGGCAGCCGCCCGATACCGTCGTCCTGCGCGCGCAGCCCGGCGCGAGCGGATTACGGCAATCCGACCGACATCGGGCGCAGCAACGTCGTCATGCCGCGACGGCCGGCAACGCGGCAGCCGTTTTCCGGAAAATTCGCCGCCTCCCCGGCACGGGGCGAGACGCAATCTCAGGCCCGGGCGAGCCATTTGCGCGCCATGCGCTGCAGCGATTCGTCGTAGTCGGGCGAACCGACCATCGCGGCGATGTCGCGCCAGGCCAGCGCCAGCGATTCCTCGCTGACCGCGAATTGCTCGTCGCCGCAACATTGCACGACATAGCGCAGGTCGTAATGCCAGTGGCCCGGCACGCCGCCGTGATCGGGGATCCAGTGGCAGTCGAGATCGAACACGTCCGGCTCGATCGTGAGCTCGCGCAGCCCGGATTCCTCTTCGGCTTCGCGCAGCGCGACGGCGACCAGATCGACGTCGCCGTCCGCATGACCGCCGAGCTGCAGCCAGCGCTGCAGCTTGCGATGATGAGTCAGCAATACGCGCCGACCGTCACCGCTGACCAGCCAGGCCGCGCCGGTCAGATGACCGATCGCGAGTTCGCGCTCGGCCGCGTCGGCATGGCGCTGCATGAAATCGCGGAACTGCGCGATGCTTGCCGCCTCGTCGACATGACGGATGGCATACGCATCAAGCTCGCGCAGCCAGTTTCGCTGCCAGGCCGTCAATTCAGGCGGAGTGGTGTCGCCGGTTTCGCTCATCGGGGGCGCTTGCTGGCCTAGGGTGGGTCGCGTATTTTAGCGCGGTTTGTGTCGTGCCCCGTCTCGTGGCGCGAAAGCATGCCAGGCTTCGCAGGCAGACAGCTGCTGATGGCGCCGGGTCCCAGCAAGAAAAATATGTGGGAGGGGATGCAATGATTTTCTGGCGCGTAAAGCCGCTCGACCAGATCCTGGAAACCGCAGAAAAGAAAGGCCTCAAGCGTCAGCTCGGCGCGCTGCAACTGACCATGCTCGGCATCGGTGCGATCATCGGCACCGGTATTTTCGTGTTGACGGCCGAGGCGGCGCAGAAGGCCGGTCCCGGCATGATGATCGCGTTCGTGATCGCGGCCGTGGTCTGCGGCCTCGCCGCGCTGGCCTATGCGGAACTCGCCTCGATGGTGCCGGTTTCCGGCTCCGCCTATACCTATACCTATGCAGTGCTCGGTGAAGCGCTGGCCTGGATCGTCGGCTGGGCACTCGTGCTCGAATACGCGGTCGCCGCCGGTGCCGTGGCCGTCGGCTGGTCGGGCTACGTCAACGGCCTGTTGAATGCCGCCAATCTCAGTCTGCCGCCCTTCCTGCAGACCGGCCCACTCAACGGCGGTGGCTTCAATCTGCTGGCCTGCCTGATCTCGCTGGTCATCACCGGCCTGCTCATCATCGGCACTTCCAAGAGCGCCTGGGTCAACGCCGTACTCGTGACCATCAAGATCGCGGCGCTCATTGCGTTCGTGATCATCGCCGTGCCGGCCGCCAAGGCGCCGAACTTCGAACCGTTCATGCCGACCGGCTGGGGCACGCCCATGGGCGGCATCGGCGTGCTCGGCGCGGCCGCGTCGATCTTCTTCGCCTACGTCGGCTTCGACGCCGTGTCGACCGCCGCGGAAGAAACCAAGAACCCGAACCGCAACATTCCGATCGGCCTGATCGGCTCGCTCGCGGTCTGCACGATCTTCTACCTGCTGGTCGGCTACGGTGCGGTCGGCGCCGCCGGCGCACAGCCGCTCTACGACGCGGCCGGCAAGCTGCTCGAACCGGGTACCGACGCGATGGCTGCGGCCTGCATCAACTCCACCGTGCTGGTCTGCAGCAACGAGCCGCTGGCTCACGTCCTGCGCTCGCTGGACCACAACACCGTCGCCTATCTCGTCGGCATGGCCGCCAGCCTCGCCCTGCCCTCGGTCATCCTGATGATGATCTACGGCCAGACCCGTATCTTCTTCGTGATGTCGCGCGACGGCCTGCTGCCGGAAGTCTGCTCCCGGGTGCATCCGACCTTCCACACGCCGCACGTCATCACGATGATCACCGGCGTGTTCGTGTCGCTGTTCGCGGCGCTGTTCCCGGTCGGCATCCTGGCCGACATCTCCAACTCGGGCACCTTGTTCGCGTTCGTCATGGTGGCCGTCGGCGTGATGATCCTGCGCCGCACCCAGCCCGGCCGTGCGCGTCCGTTCCGCACGCCGCTGGTCTGGCTGGTCTGCCCGCTGGCCGTGCTCGGCTGCCTTCTGCTGTTCGTGAACCTGTCGATGAAGGCGCTGATCGTCTTCAGCTGCTGGACCGTCGTCGGCCTGGTCGTCTACTTCGCCTATGGCCTGCGCAACAGCGAGCTGGGTCGCCGCAATAACGGCTGAGTCTGCTGCGACGGAGCCGGGTCGCCCGGCTCCGTCGCCCGCTCCGCGGCGCTTCCGCTCGCCCATCCGGCGGATCTCCCTGCCTGATCAAGCACTTGGCGCTCGCCGTCGAGCTCGCCAGGTGGGCCCTCCGTTCCTGGCGCCGACGCCCTTTGCACTCAACGACTTAGCGAGGCATCGCGCAGTCGGGGCGGATTTGCTCACTGCCTATGCACAGTTTTCCCCCGGTCTACAAAATTTCTTCAAGACCTTGATCAAAAAAAACATTGTGGCGAGCGCTCACAAGCAATCCACGGCTTATCCACAGCCCGGCGTTAGCTCGGCGCCACGCCAGCGGTTATGATCAAGGTCCGCGGGAAATACACTTGGCAGTGGGCCCCTCGGAATGCGGCTCGGATGCGTTCAGACGGGTTAGCTCCTCGGTCTGGACGCATCCGGGCAGCGACTTTCTCCTCCCGGGTTTCCGTTTCATCCCTCCCGATTTCCACTCCGACGACGTGCCGATCGCGGCATGTCGGCGATTCCGTTCGTCATCAACGCCGCGACAGCGCTCGGTTATAGTGACCGCCCGCTCGCCACTGACTGCCCATGACCGAACTGAAGCTTCCTGACGCCGACCGTCTTGCGCTGTGCGCGCGCGAAATCGCCGAAGCCGGCAAGGAACTCGGCGCACGCGGCTGGACGCCGGCCACGAGCAGCAACTTCTCGCGGCGCTACGACGCCGGACACGTGGCCGTGACGATCTCGGGCCGCGACAAGGGCCACCTCGGCATCGACGACGTCATGCTCGTCGACCTGGCCGGCCAGGCCGTCGGCACGACCACCCGGCCGTCGGCGGAAACCCTGCTGCACGTGCAGATCTATCGCCGCGACCCGTCCGCCGGCGCCGTGCTGCACACGCATTCGCACAACCAGACCGTGGCCTCGCGCCTGTACGCCGCGCAGGGCCTGATCCGCTTCAGCGGCTTCGAACTGCAGAAGGCCATCAGCGGCTATACCACGCACGAGAGCGAACTCGACCTGCCGGTGTTCCCGAACACCCAGGACATGCCCGAGCTCGTCGCCCGCGTCGACGCCTGGCTCGATGCCGGCAAGCCGCTGTTCGGTTACTTGATAGACGGCCACGGCATCTATACCTGGGGCCGGGACATGGCCGAAGCCAAGCGGCATCTCGAAGCCTTCGAGTTCCTGCTGGCCGTCGAACTGGACCTGAGGAGACTGCGCGCATGAGCCGCCTGCGGATTTTCGCCGAAGACCGCCCCGACCAACCGCTGCTGGACAGCGACGACCACACGCAGATCGCGCAGGCGCTGGCCGCGGTCGGCGTGCGCTTCGAACGCTGGGAAGCCGCGGCCGACATCGAGCCGGGCGCTGCATCCGAAACCGTCATTGCCGCCTATCGCCGCGACATCGACCGGCTCATGGGCAGCGAGGGCTACCAGGCCGTCGACGTGATCAGCCTGAATCCCGATCACCCCGACAAGGCCGCGCTACGCCAGAAATTCCTCAGCGAGCACACTCACTCCGAGGACGAGGTGCGCTTCTTCGTCGCCGGCCGCGGCCTGTTCACCCTGCACCTGGACGACAAGGTCTACGAGGTGCTCTGCGTGCAGGGCGACCTGATCGGCGTGCCGGACGGCACGCGCCACTGGTTCGACATGAGCGAGCAGCCCTACTTCGTCGCGATCCGTCTGTTCACGAACAAGGAAGGCTGGGTCGCCAACTTCACCGGCAGCGACATCGCGGGACGCTTCCCACGACTGCAAGCCGCCTGATTTTCCCGTACTGCGCCGGCGCATCCGGCGACTGCAGCGGCCGAGCGAGAAACGATGACACGCGCGATCCTGACCGACATCGAAGGCACCACCAGTTCCATCAGCTTCGTCAAGGACGTGCTGTTCCCGTACGCGCGCGCGCACCTGGCCAGTTTCGTCGCCGAACACGGCGACGAGCCCGACGTCGCCCACTGGCTCGCAGCGACAGCGCAGGAAGCCGATCTCGACCCGAGCGACCGCGACGCCATCGTCGCGACCCTGCGCCGCTGGATCGACGAGGACCGCAAGGCTACGCCGCTGAAGGCGCTGCAGGGCATGATCTGGCTCGCCGGCTACCGCGACGGCGCCTATCAGGCCCACGTCTACCCGGAAGTCGCCGGCCGGCTGCGCGCGTGGAAGGCGCAGGGCCTGCCGCTGTACGTCTATTCCTCGGGCTCGGTACCGGCGCAGAAACTGTTCTTCCGCTACAGCGAGGCCGGCGATCTGTCGGCCCTGTTCGACGGCCATTTCGACACCGAGATCGGCGGCAAGCGCGAGGCGGATTCCTATGCGCGCATCAGCGCGGCGATCGGCGTCGCACCGGCCGACATCCTGTTCCTGTCCGACATCGTCGAAGAGCTCGACGCGGCGCGCAGCGCCGGCCTGCAAACGACCTGGCTGTGCCGCGCGCCGCTGCAGTGCCCGGCCGGCAGTGCCCACCGCTGCGTGACCGATTTCGACGCGATCCGCGTCTGATCCGGCGCCACCGATGACGGGCCGCCGCCGCGTCCTGCCTCTACTGACCCTGCTGCTCGGCGCAGCACTCGGTTACGGCCTGCGCGACCGGCTGGTCCAGGACGAAGACCCGACGCCGCCGCCCGCGACCGAGACCGATTCCGACACCCTGCGCCGTCAGCTCGTGGAGACGCGGGCCTGGGTCGCGCGCTGGCTGCCGCAGCCGGCCGAAGCGACCGAGACCGAAGCGCCGGACTACAGCGCCGAGCGCGTGCTCTACGACCAGTACCGCCTCGTCGACGAAGCGCTCGCTCGCCTGCGGCCGCAGACGCCGGGCAAGACCGATCTGTATGTCGTGGCCTTCGCCGGCGACGGCGACGAGGACGTGTTCCGCAACGAAACCGAATATGCCGAGAAACTATTTTCCGAGCGCTTCGACGCCCGCGGCCACGTCGTCGTGCTGCAAAACAATCCGGCCACCGTGGAAACGCGGCCGCTGGCGACCTGGAGCAACCTCGAACTCGTGCTCGACGGCCTGCTCGAAAAGGCCCGCTTCGATCCCGACGAAGACATACTGCTGCTGTTCCTGACCAGCCACGGCGACGCCGAGCACAATCTCTACGTCGGCATGGACGTGCTGCCGCTGGACTGGATAGGTGCGTCGGACCTGGCCGAGATTCTCAATGCGCGGCCGTTCCGCTGGCGCGTCGCCATCGTCTCGGCCTGCTATTCGGGCGGCTTCCTCGACGTGCTGAGGAATTCCACGAGCATGGTCATCACCGCTTCGCGCGCCGACCGCACCTCGTTCGGCTGCGGCAGCGATTCGGACATCACGTTTTTCGGCAAGGCCTTCCTCGTCGACGGGCTGAACCAGACCGACACGTTCCGCGGCGCGTTCGAGATCACGCGTCAGCTCGTCGCCGAATGGGAGGAGGCCGAAAAGCAGACCCCGTCGGAGCCGCAGATCGCGAGCACGCCGCTGATCGAAGCCAAGCTCGCCCAGTGGCGCCAGGGCATACGCCTGGGCCCGCCGCAGCCGTTTCAGCCGGCCGGCGCCGCCTCGGGCGGCAGCGGATCCTCCAGCGAGAAATCGACCAAGCAGTAGCCGTCGGCGCGTTCCTGAGCGCCGGCCCGCAACCGCAGCGGCCGAGCGAAACACGGACCGTCGACCACAATGCTGTGGTACTCGCCGGCCTCGCCGCAAAGATCAATGCCGGCGCGACGGAATTCGGCGATGACGTCCGCGTCGAGCGGTCGGCCGAGCAGATGCGCATCGAGCTTGTCCTCCTGCAGCGCGACGAGGCGCGTGACGAAGCCGGCGTCGAGGAATTCCTGCAGCAGGGCCTCGCGCGGTGCTTCCCACAGCGGATGCAGGCAGTCCAGCGCAAGCTCGGCACAGACACTGAGGCACCAGTCGCGATGGGCCTGGAGGTCAATGTCGCCGAACGCGACCGCGGTGATGCCGTCGACATCGCGCAGCTGCGCGAGGGCGGCACTGAAGTTGCGTCGATAGTCGCTCATGCCGGTCGCGACTTCGACCACGCGCAGCCCCATTGCCGCGGCCTGCGCACGCAGCACCTCGGGCCGCAGGCGGTGCGATCGCGTACGCGAGCCGTCGTCGAGCAGGGTCGTCACCAGCGCGGTCGGCGCGCCGCGCTCGCGCCAGAGCCGCCAGAGACTCAGCATCGAGTCCTTGCCGCCACTCCAGGACACTGCATAAGGTTGCCGCATCGCATCGCTTCCGCCGAAAAACGCAGGGTATCGCGAGACGGGAGCCCGCGCAGGCTTTCGGCAGACGCCGGTTGCGATGAGGCAGGTTGCGGTGAGCGCAGCGAACCGCAACGTCGCGATGCTGAATCCATGAGGAACCCCACGAACCCCGCACAGAACGTCGCGAGTCCCATCCGGGGACGATCACATGCGGCGTTTCACGGGACCTGCCTGCGCCATGTCATCGACGTTCCACGCTCGGCCGGCAAGGCCGCTTCGGCTCGTAGCCGGTTCGCCGCTTTCCGCCAGCCCTCGCCCATCGGGACAGCGATGTTGCGGTGCCTCAACCAGCGCGCCGTCTCCGCCGGCGCAACCTCTCACGTCGCCGTCAGTGCGAGGGTGGTCGGTGCCGACTCGATGCGGTTGCGACCGAGGGTCTTGGCGCGATACAGCGCGCCGTCGGCGCGTGTGACGAGCGCCAGCGCATCCAGCCCGACCTGCGGTATCAGCGCGGCGACGCCGATGCTGACGGTCAGATACGGCGCTGCGCGCGAAGCCGCATGCGGCAGGGCCAGCCGCGCGACCGCCTGCGCGACGTGCGCGGCCACGGGTTCGGCGTCCGCCAGTGTGCTCTGCGGCAGCAGTACGGCGAACTCCTCGCCGCCGTAACGCGCGACGCAGTCTTCGGCGCGCCCCAGCGCCTCGTTCAACGCCCGCGCCACCTGACGCAGCGCGTCGTCGCCGGCGAGATGGCCGTAGCTGTCGTTGTAGCTCTTGAAATCGTCGATATCGAGCAGCAGCAGCGCGAGGCTGTAGCCGTGGCGCAGCGCGCGGCCCCATTCCAGAGCCAGCGCCTCGTCGAAGCGCCGCCGGTTGGCGATACCGGTCAGGCCATCGCGATGCGACAGCCGCTCCAGTTGCCGGTTCGCCTCGCGCAGATGCCGGTTGGCCTGGCCGAGCGCGGCGGACTTCTCCTCGACGAGCCGATTGATCTCGCGCAGCCGTTCGTTGGTCGCCGCCAGATGCACGGCGCCGGCGATCTGCTCGGCCAGCGCGTCGAGCATCTGCCGGTTGACCGCCGACAGCGACTGCGGATCGGAGGCTTCGAGATTGAGCAGGCCGATGAGTTTGCCGCGCAGACGTACCGGCAGCACGTACTCCGCCGCGACGGCCGGGTTGCCGAGCACGTAGTCGATGTCCTCGATCACGTCGGCCACGTACTGCGACTGGCCGCTGCGGAACGCGCGGCCGATCACGCCGAGCGACTCCGGCCAGTCGCCGCCGCAGCGGCCATGGAATACCGAATTGCCCGCATGCGCCTTGAAGCGCAGGCGCGGCTGCTTGCCCTCGACGAGCAGCACGCCGACCGACTCCAGCGCAAAGCGTTCGCGCAGGAACCGGGCGATGCGCAGCAGCACTTCGTCCAGGCCATCGGCCTCGATCGCCGTGCGCGACAGTTCGCTGAGCATGCCGAGCAGTTGCAGCCGCTGGCTCTGCTCGCGGTTCAGGCGTTCGGTCGCGAACATGCCGGCCAGTTGCTCGGCGATCGTCTCGAGCAGGTCGATGTCCGTGCCGAAGGCATTGGCGCGCAAGGCCTCGGCGTTGATCACACCCATGACCTCGCCGTGGTGGCGCATCGCGACGCACAACTCCGAGCGCGTACCCGGCAAGGTTTCGACGTAGTTCGGATGCAGCGCGACGTCGGCGACGTAAAGGGTCCGGCCGTTCGCGGCGACCTCGCCGACGACGCCGCTGCCGAGCTCGCGGCCGTAGCCGATATGGACATCGCTCGGCAGCTCCGTGTCCAGCGCTTCGCAACGGAAACGGCCGCTGCCGCGGTCGATCGACGCGCAGGCAACGAGCGCACAGCCCAGATGCTCGCGCAGCAGCCGCACGATCTGCCGCAGGCGTTCGGACAGTGGGATGTTCTCGGCGACGAGGCGGGCAATACGATGGATCAGCGCGAGCTGGCTGGCTTCGCGTTCGCGGGACGCGGAATCGCTGATCTCGGACGGCGGCATCCTGCGCCCCTGACGACGCGTTGCACGGAGTCTAGCAAGCTTTTTCCGACGCGCTGAGCGGTCGAAAAGCAAGCCGGCTCCGCGTCGCGGACCGGCCGACAGGCGGCACGACCGCAGCGCGGGAAGCGGCCTCCGCCTTGCGGTCGAGGCCGCTAGCGATACCGCCGCTGCAGCTCGGCGATCGCATCGGCCAGCGACAGGCCGCGCGCACGCAGCAGCACGGTCAGATGGAACAGCAGATCCGCGGCCTCGCCGACCAGCGCGGCCTCGTCCTGGGCGACGGCGGCCAGCGCGGTTTCCACTCCCTCCTCGCCGACCTTCTGCGCGATGCGGCGCAGGCCGCTTTCGAACAGCTGCGTCGTGTAGCTGCCGGCCGGACGCTCGCGCTCGCGCGCGGCGACCAGCGCATCGAGCCGGTCGAGGAATCCGGCCGTCGGCACGGCCGCGTCACCGAAGCAGCTGTCGCTGCCGAGATGGCAGGTCGGCCCCTGCGGTTCGGCAAGCAGCAGCAGTGCATCGCGGTCGCAATCGGTCATGACCTCGCGCAGCAGCAGCCAGTGCTGCGAGCTCTCGCCCTTGGTCCACAGCCGCTGCCTGCTGCGGCTGTAGAACGTCACGCGGCCCTGCGCCAGGGTCGCGCGCAGCGCTTCCTCGTTCATCCAGCCCTGCATCAGCACGACGCCGCTGCGCCAGTGCTGCACGATGGCCGGCAGCAGGCCGTCGCCCTTGTTCCAGTCCAGGCTGGCCGGATCGAGGATCATGGCCGCACCGCCAGTCCCTGCGCACGCAGATGGGCCTTGAGCGCGGGAATCGCGACCTGGCCCGAATGGAATACGCTGGCCGCCAGCGCCGCGTCGACATCGGCCTCGGCGAACACCGCGGCGAAATGTTCCGCCGTGCCGGCGCCGCCGGAAGCGACCAGCGGCACCGTGCAGCGCGCACGCGCGGCGCGCAGCTGTTCGAGGTCATAGCCTTCGCGCACGCCGTCTGCGCCCATGCAGTTCAGCACGACCTCGCCGGCGCCGAGCGCGATCGCCTGTTCGATCCAGTCCAGGGTCGGCTGCGCCAGCGCGCGCGTGTGCTGCGGATCGCCGCTGTACTGGCGCACGCGCCATTGACCGTCGGCATCGCGCAGACTGTCGATGCCGACGACGACGCACTGCACGCCGAACGCATCGGCCAGCTCGTTGATCAGCGCCGGCCGCGCGAGTGCCGGCGAATTGATCGAGATCTTGTCGGCGCCGGCCTGCAGCACGGCGCGCGCGCCGTCCACGCTGGCGATGCCGCCGGCGACGCAGAACGGAATGTCGATGGCCGCGGCGACGCGCGCGATCCAGGCGCAGTCGACCTCGCGCCCCTGCGGACTGGCGGTGATGTCGTAGAACACGAGCTCGTCGGCGCCATCGTCGCGATAGCGCAGCGCGAGATCGAGAATGTCGCCGACGTCGCGGTGGTCGCGGAAACGCACGCCCTTGACGACGCGGCCGTCGCGCACGTCCAGGCACGGAATCAGGCGCCGCGTCAGCATGCCAGCGCCGCCGCCAGATCGAGATGGCCGTCGAGCAGACTGCGGCCGAGCACGACGCCGGCCAGGCCGAGATCGCGCACGGCGCGGATGTCGGCCACGTCGCGCACGCCGCCGGAAGCCTGTACCTGCAGACTCGGCGCGAGCCGGCGCAGATGCGCGTACAGCGCGAGATTCGGCCCGGCCAGCATGCCGTCGCGATGAATGTCGGTGCACAGCACGTGGACCGCACCCGCGGCTGCGTAGCGCGGTGCGAGTTCTTCCAGGGTCGGCGCCTCGCTGCGCGTCCAGCCTTCGCTGGGCAGACGCCAGACGCCGTTTTCGGCGCGCGTGTCCAGCGCAATGCACAGCCGCTGCGTGCCATGGTCGGCCAGCCACTGCTGCACGCGCTCGGGCTCGCGCACGGCGACGCTGCCGAGCACGACGCGGGACACGCCCGCATCGAACAGGCGCCGCAGATCGTCCTCGCTGCGCACGCCGCCGCCGGCCTGTATCTGCAGGGCGCTGCCGGCCAAGGCTTCGATCAGGCGGAAATTCGCCGCCGTGCCGCTGCGCGCGCCGTCGAGGTCGACGACGTGCAGCCACGCCGCGCCGGCCGCAGCGTAGTCGGTCGCCAGACGCAGCGGATCGGCGCGATAGCTCGTCTGCTGCGCATAGTCGCCCTGGCGCAGGCGCACGACATGGCCGTCGCGCAGGTCGATCGCGGGAATGACGTCGAAGCTCATAGGCTCAGGAAGTTCTTCAGCAACAGGGAACCGACCGCGGCAGAGCGTTCCGGATGGAACTGCATGCCGAAGAAATTAGCGTTTTGCACAATAGCGGAAAACTCGGAACCGTGGCGGCAGCCGGCCAGGGTCCACGGTCCCGCCGGCGCCGCATAACCGTGCACGAAATACGCGTAGGCGTCTTCGGGCAGGCCCGCGAACAACGGATGAGCGCGCTGCGGCAGCAGCCGGTTCCAGCCCATGTGCGGCACGCGCAGGCCCGGCGCGGCCGGCAGCTTGTGCACGGCGGCCGGAATCAGGCCCAGGCATGGCGTGTCGGCCTCGGCCGAACGCGCGAACAGCAGCTGCATGCCGAGACAGACGCCGAGCACGGGCTGTCGCAGCGACCGGAGCGTATCGACCAGATCGAACTCGGCCAGCCGCCGCATGGCCGGCCCGGCCGCGCCGACGCCGGGCAGGATCACGTGGCTCGCGGCGCGGATGCGCGCGGCGTCCGTGGTCAGCGGCGCATCGACGCCGAGCCGCTGCAGCGCACAGCGCACCGAGCCGATGTTGGTGCCGCCGCCATCGACCAGGACGACGCTCACAGCGTCCCCTTGGTGCTCGGCAGATCGGCGCCGTCGCGGCGCAGCGCCGCACGCAGCGCGCGCGCGGCCGCCTTGAAACAGGCCTCGACCATGTGATGTGCGTTGTCGCCGCGCACGGCCAGATGCAGGTTCGCGCCGAGGCCGTCGCAGAGCGAGCGGAAGAAATGCGGAACGAGCTCGGTCGGCAGATCACCGACGCGTTCGCGGGGAAACGCACCGTCGAACACGAAGCAGGCGCGGCCCGACAGATCCAGGGCGGCGCGCGCGAGGGTTTCGTCCATCGGCAAGGTGATCGCGACGGACGCGGGGTCCGCCGGTTCGACCGCATCGCCGTAGCGGCCTATGCCGCGTTTGTCGCCGAGTGCCTGACGCAGCGCCTGCCCCAGCGCCAGCGCGCAGTCCTCGACCGTGTGGTGCTCGTCGATGTGCGTATCGCCGGCGCAGGTCAGCGACAGCGCGATGCCGGCATGCTTGCCGATCTGCTCGAGCATGTGGTCGAAGAAACCCAGGCCGGTCGCGACGACCGCATCGGCGCTGCGATCCAGATCGACGCGCACGCGGATGCGCGTCTCGCGCGTGTCGCGTTGAACTTCAGCCGTGCGCGGCGCGGCGCACAAGGTCTGCGCGATCGCGGCCCAGTCCCATTCGCCGTCGCCGAGGCGAAAGCCGCGCACTCCGAGGTTCGCCGCGAACTCGATGTCGGTCGCCCGGTCGCCGACCATGGCCGAGCCTCCCCGGCTCCAGCCGTCATCGGCCAGATAAGTCCGCATCAATCCGGTCCCGGGCTTGCGCGTCGGCAGGTTGTCGTGGGGAAAGCTGCGGTCGATCAGCACGTCGGCGAACGGCACGCCCTGCGATTCGAACACCTGCAGCATGAGCCGGTGCGGGCCCCAGAACTGCGCCTCGGGAAAGCTGTCCCCGCCGAGGCCGTCCTGGTTGGTCACCATGACGAGCACATAGCCGGCTTCGACGCAGCGGCGCAGCGCCGGGATCACGCCGGGCAGGAACGCGAGCTTGTCGTAGGCGTCGATCTGCTGATCGGGCGGCTCGACGATCAGTGTGCCGTCGCGGTCGACGAACAGGTATTTCCGGCTCATGCGGCCACCTCGACGTTGCGCAGCGCCGCGAGCACGGCGCGATTTTCCGCCGGCGTGCCGACGGAAACACGCAGGCAGTCGGCCAGGCCGCGATAACGCGTGACGTCGCGCACGACGATGCCGGCCCGGCGCAGTTGCGCATAAATCGCTGCCGCATCGCGCCAGCGCACGCAGAGGAAATTCGCCGCCGAAGGCAACACCGCGACGACCTCGGGCAAGGCCGCGAGTTCGCCGCGCAGCCATTCGCGCTGCTCGCGCAGCACGGCGATGCGCCGGCGGGTTTCCACGAGTGCAGCGGCATCGGTCGCCGCCAGCGCCGCGGCGATGCTGGCTGCCGGCAGCGGATACGGCGCGAGGATGCGGCGCAGCAAGGTGATGACCGGCGCGGCCGCGAGCAATACGCCGACGCGCGCGCCGGCCAGGGCATGCGCCTTGGACAAGGTGCGCAGCACGGCGACATGATCGTTGCCGGCGATCAGCGCGCTGGCGCTGGCCGTGTCGGCGAACTCGACATACGCCTCGTCGACGACGAGCAGCGCGCGGCCGCGCAACGCCTGCGCCAGATGCGCCAGCGCCGCGGGAGCGGCCGGCGCGCCGCTGGGATTGTTCGGCGTACAGACGAAGACGAGCCTGACCTGCTGGGTCAGCGCCGCAAGCACACCGTCCACGTCGAGCGAAAAGTCGTCGCCGAGCGGCGCCTGCACGACGGCCGCGCCCTGCACCGCCGCGGCAACCGCGTACATGCCGAACGTCGGCGGCGACACGAGCACTGCGTCCGTGCCGGCGCGGCAGAACGCACGCACGAGCAGGTCGATCGCTTCGTCGCTGCCGCGACCGAGGAGCACCTGTTCCGGCGCAACCTCGTACAGCGCGGCCAGCCGGTTCACGAGCGCGGCCGGCTGCGGGTCGGGATAGCGGTTGAGCCCCTCGCCCGCCTCATTGGCCGGCGACCACGGCGATTCGTTCGCATTGAGCAGCACGCGGCCGCCGTCGGCTTCCATGCGCGCCGAGGAATACGGCGTCAGCGCGCGGATTTCGGCGCGGGCCAGATCGAGCACGTTCATGCCGGCACCGCCTGCAGCCGCTGCAGCCGCAGCCCGACCGCACGCTCGTGCGCGTGCAGGCCTTCGGCCCCGGCCAGGATCTGCGCGCAGGGGCCTATCGCCTGCAGGCCCGCCGGCGTGAGTTCCTGCACCGTGACGAGCTTGAGGAAACTCGCGACCGACACGCCGCTCCAGGCCCGCGCATAGCCGTAGGTCGGCAGTACGTGGTTGGTGCCGCTGCAGTAGTCGCCGACCGCTTCGGGCGACCAGGCACCGAGGAACACCGAGCCCGCATTGACGACGGCCGGCAGCAGCGCGCGCGGCGCGACGACGTTGAGAATCAGATGTTCCGGCGCATACGCGTTGCTGATCGCGACGGCTTCGGCGAGATCGGCGACCTCGATCAGACGCGCATGGGTCAGCGCCTGCCGTGCCAGTGCGGCGCGGGGCAGCTCCGCCAGTTGTTCCTCCACCGCCGCAGCGACCGAATCGAGCAGCGGCACCGACGGCGACAGCAGCACCACCTGCGAGTCGCTGCCGTGTTCGGCCTGCGACAGCAGGTCGGCGGCGACGAACGCCGCATCGGCGTCGGCGTCGGCGATGACCAGCACCTCGGACGGCCCGGCCGGCAGGTCGATGGCCGCGCCGGCCGGATCGTTGGCGACCTGGCGCTTGGCCTCGGTGACCCAGGCGTTGCCGGGCCCGAACAGCTTGTCGCAGCGCGGCACGCTTTCGGTGCCGTAGGCCATGGCCGCGATGGCCTGCGCACCGCCGAGCTTGAACACGCGCGTGACGCCGCACAGCTGCGCCGTGTACAGCACGGTCGCATCACAGCTGCCATCGGCGCCGGCCGGCGTGCACAGCACGACATCGCCGCAGCCGGCCAGCTGCGCCGGCACGGCCAGCATCAGCACGGTCGACGGCAACGGCGCGGTGCCGGACGGCACATACAGGCCGACCCGACGCAGCGGCCGCAGCACGCGTTCGCAGATCACGCCGGGCGCGGTCTCCACGCGCACCGGCGCGGGCGCGCCGGCCGCATGGAAGCGCGCGATGCGCTCGCGCGCCTCGGCGATCGCCGCGCGCAATTCCGGCGCGACCTGCGCCGCCGCCGCGGCGAACTCCTCCGCCGTGACTTCGAGCGCATCGAGTTCGCAGCCGTCGTAGCGCCGCGTCAGCGCGCGCAAGGTCGCGTCGCCGTCGGCGCGCACCTGGGCGATCAGCCGCTTCACGGTCGCGCGGCGCGCAGCCGCCTCGACCGGCGCCTGCGCCGGCCGCTGCAAGGCCGCGGCCCGCGCGGCCGCATCCAGTTCCTTCCATGCCAACCGCTTCATGCGAGCATCTTCTCCACCGGCAATACGAGCATGCGACGCGCGCCGGCCCGGCGCATGTCTTCCAGATGCTGCCAGGTGATCGCACCGTGGCAGACGGCCTGCAGCGCGACCTCGTCGACGCTGCCCTCGATACTCGTGACGGTCGGCTGCTGGCCCGGCGGCAGCAGCCGCGTGACGCCGGCCAGCGCCGCTCGCGTGGTCTGCAGCAATACGAGCTTGGATTCGCGCACCTGGATCACGCCGTCGATGCGACGCAGCAGCAGTTCCTGCAGTTCGCCGCGCTCGTCGGGCGGCGCCACGGGCGCGCCGGCCAGCACGGCCTCGCTGTCGAGAATGCCGACGACTTCGCGCAGCTGATTGGCCTGCAGGGTCGCGCCGCTGGACACGAGATCACAGATCGCATCGGCTGTGCCCAGGCGCGGCGCAATTTCCACCGATCCCGACAGCACGACGATCTTCGCCTCGACACCGGCAGCAGCCAGCCAGGCGCCGGTCAGCGCCGGATACGTGGTCGCGATGCGCAGGCCCTGCAGCGCCGCGCTGCCGGCGTATTCCTGTTCCTGCGGCAAGGCGATGGCCAGGCGGCAGCGGCCGAAGCCCAGCGGCAGCAATTCGCGCAGCGCGACCGCCTCGCCGCGGCTGCGCGCCGCGGCCTGCTGCTCGGCCAGCACGTTGCGTCCGACGATGCCGAGGTCGCAGACGCCATCGGCAATCAGTCCCGGAATGTCGTCGTCGCGCACGAGCAGCAGGTCGATCGCCAGGCTTTCGCCGAAGCAGAACAGCTTGTCGCGGCTCTGCCGGAACTTCAGGCCGCAGCGCGCGAGCAGATCCTGCGAGACGTCGGCCAGCCGGCCCGACTTCTGCACCGCGATGCGCAGCCGGTCGCGTGTTTTCATGAGGAACTCCTGCTGCGAGTGCGCGGCGCGGGCGCGCGGCGATCGGTCGATGCCGGCGCAGCGCCGCGGCGGCGCGCCGGCTTGGGCAGCGGCGGCAATGCCTCGTGCGCGACGACGGCGAGATAACCGCCGTTGCCCTGCTGCAGGAAGCGCGCGACGCGGCCTATGGTCGTGACGCTGACCGAGGTTCGGTCGTGGATCTCGCGATAGGCGTAGCCGGCCAGCAGATAGGGCACCACGCGCCAGCGGTCGACCAGCGCCTCGAGCTCGGCCGGCGTGCAGAGGTCGCGCAGGAAAGCCAGCATCTCCGCCGGCGTATCCAGCGAGAGCAAGGCCCGGCACAGGCTTTCCTCGGGCGGAACCGGCGTGTTTTCGGGCTCGAGATAGCGTCGCTTCATGATTCAATGTAATAACGCATTAGAACAGTCCGGCGACTCTAGCGCAGGCTGACGCGGGATGTAAACCGTGGGGCGCCGGCAGCCGGAAACCGGAAGGAACCGGCAGTCGTGATAACCGGTGGCGCTGAAACGGGAAGCCGTCTGCCCGCACAGCGAAAACCCATCCCCTCCATCGCCCTCCGCCCTGTTGGGCGCTCGCAGTCGCCAGTGCGGCGGCTTCGAGCGGCGACTCACTTGCCCCCTTGCGAGCGGGGCGGCTGCCGCTCCTGCGATTCCCGATTCCCCGACCCTGCCACGACACAATTTGTTGCAGCCGGACGCCGCCACCGTCGCGACCGCACAACGGCACGACGACGTCGCCGTACAACCCGTCAAATCAAGCAATTGGCGCCGGGTCCTGCCCAGGGGTACCGCATCGCCGGCGCGATTCGCGCGCCACCGGCCCACCGCCCGCGCCGATGCACGTTCGGCAACTCCGCGGTCGCGCGTTGATCGAAAGCGGGGGCTGGCCGTGATCCTGCATGAGCCCGTCGACAGCGGCGAAACGGAGCGTTGCGTGGTTCGTCTACTGCTGGGACTGTTGCTGTGCTGCAGCCTGCTGGCGGGCGGGCGGGCGACTGCGGCCGACCGGTTGGAGACCTTGCCGCTGCATGCGGGCCAGACGCAGGCCGAACTCGCCGCCGCAACCCGCTACGCCGTGGACGCCGATGCGACGGCGACGCCGCAGCAGATGTTCGCCGCGGCCGATGCAGGTCAGCGATTCGCCCCGCTGCCGGACGGCAGCGCGACGTTCGGTTTCGTCGACGGCGCCTACTGGTTCCACCTGCGCCTGGCCAATGTCGATGCGGCCGACACGCGCTGGCTGCTGGTGCTCGACTACGCCTTGCTGGACGAGGTCGACCTCTACGTGCGCGACGTCGACGGGCGTGTCGAACACGCCGCTTCGGGCGATCTGCGTCCGTTCGCGCAGCGCGCCGTCAGCTATCGCGAACCGAACTTCTGGCTGACCCTGACGCCGGGCCGGCCGCTGGACCTGCTGCTGCGCACGCAGAGCCGCAGCTCGATGCAGGTGCCGCTGACCCTGTATGCGCCCAGCGCCTTCCTGGTCCTCACGCGCGACACGCAGTTCGGCATGGGTCTGTACTACGGCATCCTGCTCGCGCTGCTGTTCTACAACCTGATCCTGTTCGCCTCGCTGCGCGACCGCTCGCATTTCCTCTACAGCCTGCACGTCGCCGGCTTCGGCCTCGTGCTGTTCTGCCTCAACGGCTTGGCGTTCGAGTATTTCTGGCCGAACTCGCCGTGGCTCGCGAATGCGGCCGTGCCGATGTCGATGGCCCTGGCCATGCTCGCGATGCACCTGTTCGCGCGCGATTTCCTCGAGCTGCCGCGGCGCTCGCCGCTGGCCAACCGCCTGCTGCTCGCACTGATCGGCGCGCATCTGCTGATGCTGCTGGCCTCACCGCTGCTGCCGTACCGCACGGCGGTGCTGATCGGCACGGCGCTGGTGTTCCCGGGCGTGGCGGCGATCATCGCCGCGGCGGTCACGGTCGCGCGGCGCGGCTTCCGCCCTGCCCTGCTGTTCCTCGTGTCCTGGGCCATGCTGCTGACCGGCACCTTGAGCTATGCCGCCGTTTCCTTCGGCCTGCTGCCGAGGACCTTCGTGACCGAATACGGCATGCAGATCGGCTCGGCCGCGGAAATGATCTTCCTGTCCTTCGCCCTGGCCTACCGCTGGGCCGCGCTGCGCGAGGAGAACGAGCGCATCGCCCACGAGGCCAACGAGCGCCTGGAGCAGCGCGTGGCCGAACGCACCGAAGCATTGAGCGGCGCGCTGCAGCAGCTCGGCGAGGTGCATGCGCGCCTGCACGAGCTCAGCGCCCGCGACGGCCTGACCGGGGTGTTCAACCGGCGCCATTTCGAGCAGATGTTCGCGCCGCAGCTGGCCGAATGCCTGCAACACGCCCGGCCCTATTCGCTGCTGATCGCCGACCTGGATCACTTCAAGCGCGTCAACGACGACCACGGCCACCTGACCGGCGACGACTGCCTGCGCAGCATCGCCGCGATCCTGCAGCGCTGCGCCGGCGGCCGCGGCGCGGTCGCGCGTTTCGGCGGCGAGGAATTCGTCGTGCTGATGCCCGACACCGACGAACTTGGCGCGCGGCGCACGGCCGAGGCCATACGCCAGCGCGTCGCCGCCGAGGTGTTCGCGCTGGACGGCGGACGCCAGCTACGCCTGACGGTCAGCATCGGCGCGGCGACCGTGGCCGCCGGGGCTGACGCCGCCGCCGAGGCGCTGCTGCGCCGTGCCGACGACGCGCTGTACGAGGCCAAGCGCGGCGGCCGCAACCGCGTCGTGCAGGGCTCGGCCGCCGCCTGATGCCCGACGTTTCCGCCCGCGGCCTCAGCCCGGGCCGGCCGCCCGTCCGGCCGCATTTGGCGTTTGGTTTCGCCACCGCAGCGGGAAAACGCCAACTGCGTCACATATTTTTGCAGTGCAGCAATGAGCCGCTGCCCCGGCCAGCTTCTAGGATTCCGCGCTTGTGCCGTTCGTTGGGGGGACACCGCATGCGCTTTCACTGGATTTCCGCGTTTCTGCTGACCCTGGCCGCGCTGCCGGCTTCGGCCGCCAGCCCGTCGCCGGAAGTCGTCGTCGTACAGACCCGCGATCAGGCGCTGATCCAGCGCATGGCCGACCGCCTCGGCCACCTGCGCGTGGACCGCAAGAAAGGCACGGTCATGGCCGAGATCGAACCCGAGGATCTGGTCTGGCTGCGCACGCAGACGGCGGATCTCACGATCGACAAGGACGCGACCGCGGCACTGCAGCAGCAGACCTCGGGCCGCTCGCTCAAGAGCATTCCGGGTTTCTCCTGCTATCGCACGGTCGAGGAAACGCTGTCCTCGATCGACGCGCTGGTCGCGGCGCATCCGAACCTCGCCAGCAAGATCGACATCGGCGATTCCTGGGAAAAAGTCACCGCCGGCGGCGATCCGGGCTACGACCTCGTCGTGCTCAAGCTGACCAATTCCGCGGTCGCCGGGCCCAAGCCCAAGATGTTCGCGATGACCGCGATCCATGCGCGCGAATACACGACGGCCGAGCTCAACACACGCTTCGCCGAATGGCTGGTCAACGGCTACGGTGTGGATCCCGAAGCGACCTGGCTGCTCGACCACAACGAATTCCATCTGCTGCTGCAGTCCAATCCGGACGGCCGCAAGAAGGCCGAGACCGGCCTGTCCTGGCGCAAGAACACGAACACGGCCTACTGCGGCGCGACGAGCAATTCGCGCGGCGCCGATCTCAACCGCAATTTCCCGTTCCACTGGGGCGGCCCCGGCGCAAGCACCTCGGCCTGCAACGAGACCTATCGCGGCGCGAGCTCGGCGTCGGAACCGGAAACCCAGGCCGTCGTCGCCTACGTGCGCAGCATCTTCCCGGACCTGCGCCCCGACGACACCACGACGCCGGCGCCGGACACGACGCAGGGCGTGTTCTTCGACATCCACAGCTTCTCGCAGCTCGTGCTGTGGCCCTGGGGCGACACGACGACCCTGGCGCCGAATTCGGCCGCGCTGGAAATGCTCGGCCGCCGCGTCGCCTGGTTCAACGGCTACGACCCGCAGCAGTCGGTCGGCCTGTATGCGACCAGCGGCACCACGGACGACTCGGCCTACGGCCCCCTCGGCGTGCCGGCCTATACGATCGAGCTCGGCGTCGCGTTCTTCGAGGACTGCGCGTCGTTCGAGAGCAGCACCTACCCGCACAACGTCGACGCGCTGCGCTATGCGGCGCGCACGCTGTGGGCGCCGTACAAGCTGCCGTTCGGTCCCGACGCGGCGGAGATCAGCGCGACGCCGGACCTCGTCGTCGCCGGCGACACGGTGCGCGTCAGCGCGCGCGTCGACGATTCGCGCCTGAACCGTACGGCGCAGCCGCAGGCCGGCGCACCGCCGCCGCCGACCACGCAGAACGTCGCCTCGGCGCGCGCGTTCGTCGACCTCCTGCCCTGGGAAAGCGGCGCCGTGGCGCGGGCCATGACCGCGAGCGACGGCAGCTTCAACAGCGGCAGCGAAGCGGTGCAGCTCGATCTCGACACGACGGGCCTTTCCAGCGGCCGCCATCTGGTCTACGTGCAGGGTGTCGACACCGCCGGCGACGCCGGTCCGCCGAACGCCGTGTTCATCGAAGTCGCACAGGCCAACGAGATCGCGACGGTGCACGGCAGCGTACGCGACGCGACGACGAACGCACCGCTGGCCGCGACCATCAAGATCGGCACGAGCACGCAGCAGGCCGATGCCTCAGGCAACTACACCAGGCGCCTGCGTGCCGGCACGTTCGACATCGAAGTCAGCGCGCCGGGCTACATGACCGAGCGCGCGACCGGCGTCACCCTGAGCGGCGGCGGCGACGTCGTGCGCAATTTCACGCTGACGCCGAACTGCACCGTGTTCAGCGACGATGTCGAAGGCACGAACCCGGGCTGGACCGCGCAGACGCCCTGGGGCATCAGCTCCAGCGTCGCCGGCAACACGACCAAGGTCTGGACCGACAGCCCGGCCGGCAGCTACGCGAACAACGCGAACACCAGCCTGACCTCGCCGCTCCTGAACCTGACCAACTACGACGAAGCCGTGCTGACCTTCGACCAGAAATGCGTGACCGAGTCCGGCTACGACTACGGCATCGTCGAGATCAGCACCAACGCATCGGCGGGTTCGCCGACCTGGAGCGAAGTCGCGCGCTGCAGCGGCGAAACCGCCTGGCGCTCCACGCGCCTGGCGCTGCCGGCCGCGACGAACCAGGGCGCCGTGAAACTGCGCTTCCGCCTGACCAGCGACAATAGCCAGAGCGCCGAAGGCTGGTCCATCGACAACGTCAAGGTCGCCGCCGGCGGCCAGGCCTGCCGCGCGATCAACAACGACGTGCTGTTCGCGAACGGGTTCGAAACGCCGTAATCCGGGCGCAGTCGCCGCGCCGATGCGGCGACGCCGCTGCGCCCGCAACAGCATCCCTCGCCCTGATCCGATCGGGGCGAGGGACTACCCGGAGAACCCGGCTACGACCCAGCCCGATCGGCGCATCGACGACCGGTGGCTTTTCACGTAAAGGGTCGGGCGTCGCAGCCACTCCGACGTCGTCCGCCTTTCGCCTGACGCGCAGGCAGCGAGCGCTGCGATGGCTCCGCACAAGATCGACGAAGCGACGGCGCGGTCGCAGCGGATCAGCGCGGCGCGCGAAACGGATTCCGATTCAGCGCCGCGAGCGCTGCCCATGCCGTCGCACCCAGGTGCGGCCGGCGGTAGTAGTAGGCGTCCGCCGAGGTGCTGGCCGGACCGATCGCAAGGCCCGTCGTGATCTTCGCTTCGCGCGTCGCGAACACGTAGCCGTCCGGACTGAACTGCGCGGCCACTTCGGCCAGGCTGCGCCGTGCCGCGTCGGTCTCGCCGGCGATGCGATACGCGAGCGCGGCCTGGGCCGTGCCTTCCAGCCATTCGCCGTCGCGGTCCTCGTTGAAATCGAATCCGTCGCCGACTGCATGCACGCGTTCGGCGTAGCGCATCGCGCGGCGCCATTCTTTCGGTGCGCCAGGCAGCATCGGCGCCCACCACTGCACGTCCAGCGCCGATGTCGCGCGGTTCGGCGTGCGGCCGTCGGGCAAGGTGCCGATCAGGAAATGGCCGCTGGCCGCATCCCACTGGCTGTCGAGAAATCGTCGCGCACGAGCTGCCTGGGCCTCCCACTCGCCGGCCGCCTTGGCGTCGGCCAGCCAGCCGAACACGGCGACGAGGTCGATCGCATGCTCGCTGGACTTCCAGCCGAGCCTGACCGGCGCCGCGTCGAAACCGTCGACGCCGCCACTGAAACCGTCGTCAGGCTTCGTGCCGCTCGTGTTGGCAGTCACCCAGCCGGCGAGCTTCGCCGCGGCATCGCGCCAGCGCACCTCGCCGGTGTGCTCGTGCAGCGCCAGCAGCGCGAGTGCGGCCCAGGCGACATTGCCCGTGGCCGTGCCCGACTGATAGGCATCCTCGACCCAGCGATCCTGCGCCGCGTCCCACCAGCCGTTGGCGAGCACGGCGTCCTCGACCGCGCCGGCGCGATAGGCATTGCGCAGACGCGTATCGCGCAGCGCGGCGCGTTCCAGCGCGGTGCCGATGCGCAGCGCTGCCTCCTGATGTCCGCAGGCCAGCAAGGCGATGACGGCGAGCGCGTTGTCGTAGGTGAAAGCCGCGGTGCGCAGCGCCGGCAGATCAGGGTTCGCATCGCCCTGCACCTCGTCGTAGCTGCGCAGCAGCAGCGGAGCCTTGCCGGGAATCGCATCGACGCGGCGTTTCATCGCGCCGCAGGCCTGCGTCGAAACCGTACGCGCGACCGTATCCAGCGACGCCGCCGGCTTGCCGGGCGCCGCCAGGACAGCCGGCGACACGGTTCCGAAACACAGCACGCTCAGCAGCGCCGCCGCCGCGGCGCGGACGTTGCCGCCCGCCGCCTTCCGGAAGCCGGCGCCGCGCATGCTCAGGCCTTGCGGCCGAGCAGCGCTCCGCTGCGCACGAGCGCGCAGACGCGCTGGACTTCGGCATCCATGGCGCGATCGCGCTGCATGAAGCCGACGACGTCGCGCACGCGGGCGAAGGCCTCGCGCACGGCGTCGCCGGCGCGGAATTCGCCGGCCTCGCGCAGCGCCTGCATCAGCGCGGCGACTTCGTCGCGGAACTGCGCGTGCTCGGCGTGTCCCTCCGCCGGCGCGCCCTGCACCTTGGCCGCGAACGCCGCGAGATCGCCGCGGTCGGCCAGCCGCCGCGCCGCGTTGAGCATGTCCTGGCGATATTCCAGCGCCTGCGCCGCGGTATAGACCTCCAGCGCGAGCACGTCGGACAGATCGTCGGTCATGTCGAGCACGTGGCGCGCCTCGTTGGCGCCCATGGACACATGGTCCTCGGCATTCGCGCTGGTCGGGATCGAATAGACGCTGGCCGGATGCGCGCGCGTGGCCAGGTCGTTGACCAGCGCCGCGGCCGTGTACTGCACGATCATGAAGCCCGAATCGGTCGCGTCCTCGTTGCCGATCAGGAACGCCGGCAGGCCGTCGTTGTTGGCCGGATCGACCAGTTTGTTCAGACGCCGCTCGGCGATCGAGGCCAGCACCGGAATGGCCGCCTTCAGGTAGCTCATCGCCAGCGCCAGCGGCATGCCGTGGAAATGGCCGGCGGAGACGACCTGATCCTCGATGACGGACGCATTTTCCATGTGCGGAAAAATCAGCGGATTGTCGGTGACCGCGTTGAGCTCGATGTCGATGACGCGGCAGGCCTGGCTCCAGGCATCGCGCACCGCACCGTGTACCTGCGGCGCGCAGCGCAGGCAGTAGGCGTCCTGCGGCTGGTGCTTCTTGCCGCCCTTGAACGGCAGGAAGCGCGCATAGAACGATTCCTTGCCGTGGCGCTGCGCCGGCGGCACATAGTCCCACGACAGATCGAAGCGCGCGGCCTGGTCCTGCACATGCGACCAGGAACTCGCGAGCCAGGTGCGGAAGCGCGGCACGAGGTGATACGGAATGTCGGCCAGGGTCGAGCCGGCCAGCAGGCGGCGCAGGTTCGCCGCCGACTGCACCTGACCCGGATGCGGGCGCAGCTGATGCACTTCGGGCTTGAGCGCGCCGGTGCGGCCGGCGAATGCATCCAGGGTCATCGCCGCGGCGAGATCGGCCACCTCCAGCAGATACTCCATGCGCGCGAGCGCGAGCGTCGCGGTCGCGAGCATCTGCGTCGTGCCGTTGTTCAACGCGAGACCTTCCTTGAACGACAGGCGCAGCGGCGCGAGGCCGGCGCGCGCGAGCGCTTCGGCGCCGGGCAGGCGCTGGCCGCCGACGAAGGCTTCGCCGCCGCCGAGCAGCACGATGGCCAGGTGCGACAGCGGCGCGAGATCGCCGCTGGCGCCGACCGAACCCTTCTGCGGAATCACCGGGATCACATCGCGGTTCAGCAGTTCGGCGAGCGCCTGCAAGGTGCTCGCGCGGATGCCGGAATGGCCGCGCATCAGGGTGTTCACGCGGATCGCGAGCATCGCGCGCACCACCGGCGGCGCAAACGGTTCGCCGACGCAGACCGCATGCGTCACGACGAGGTTGTACTGCAGCTCCTCCATCAGCGTGCCGTCGTGGCGCTCCGGATTGCCGCCGGGCAGTTCGTCGCGCGCGCGGTGCGCGCCGAGCAGCTTGTCGGCGTTGCTGCCGAAGCCCGTCGTCACCCCATAGATGGGTTCGCCGCAGCTGACCTTGTCGGCGAGGAAATCGGCGGTCTGCTGCACACGGGCCAGCTGCGCCGCATCCAGCGCGATGCGGCGGCCGTCGTAGGCGATCGCGGCCACCTGGGCACGCGTCAGCGAGGAACCGTCGAGAATGATGGCGTCGTTGTTCATGCGGATTTCCAACTGGGAACCATGAATGAGTCAGAGCCTGGCTCTGGAACGGAGCCCCCTTGCGTCAAGGGGGTGAAGAATGATCGTTGAGAACCGCAGGTTCTGATCGTTCTGAACGCCCGACGGGCCGGATCGGCCAAACGCTCGCATGGCGAGCGTTTGGCGGGGTTGTGGCGACAAGCAGCAGGGCACAGGAGCGGCGTTGTGGACACTCGCTCGACCCTTTCCGGCCTCGTCAGCCCATCGCCTGCGCCTGTTCGAGCTCCACGCGCAGCGCCTTGACCAGCTCGGCGCGCGCGACCTCGAATTGCTCGCGCCGGCGCAGGTCCTTGACGATGGCCGTGCCCTTGGCGATTTCGTCGCTGCCGACGACGACGGCGAACGCGATGCCGGCCTTCTCGGCGTACTTGAACTGCCGGGCGAGCTTGCCGGCTTCGAGCACGACTTCGGTATTGATGCCGGCCTGGCGCAGCTCGTTCGCGATCGCGAGATAGCGCGGCAGCTCGGCTTCATCCATCTGCGTGACGAGTACCTGCACCGTGCTCGCGCCGGTGCCGATCAGGCCGGCCTCGCGCAACTGCCAGTACAGGCGCGTCGCGCCGATGGAAATGCCGACACCCGGCAGGTGCGACTTGGTGTAGTGGCCGGCCAGGTTCTCGTAGCGGCCGCCCGAGCAGATCGAGCCGATCTGCGGGTGATCGGTCAGGTGCGTCTCGTAGACCGTGCCGGTGTAGTAGTCCAGACCGCGCGCGATCGACAGGTTCAGCGCGTAGAACTGTTCTGGAACGCCTAGCGCGCGGATCAATTCCAGTACCTCGCGCAGCTCGATGATGCCTTCGTTGAACGCCGCGCTGCCCTGCCCGAGCGCATCGAGCCGGGCCAAGGCATCGGCGTGGCCGGCCGAGCGCGTCTGCACGAAGTCGAGGATGCGCGCGACGTCGTCGGCCGTCAGGCCGAAGTCGCCGTCGCGCAGGGTCTGCGCGACCTTGTCCGCGCCGACTTTGTCGAGCTTGTCGATCTCGCGCAGGATCAACGCCTGGCGCTCCGCGTCGGCCTGGCCGAGATTCTCGAAGAAACCGCGCAGCAGCTTGCGGTTGTTGAGCTGGATCGTGAACGGGCCGATCTTCAGGTCGCGGAACACCTGATAGATCACGGCCGGCAGCTCGGCGTCGTAGCGGATCGACAACGCGTCCTTGCCGATCACGTCGATGTCGCACTGGTAGAACTCGCGGAAGCGGCCGCGCTGCTGGCGCTCGCCGCGATAGACGCGCTGCATCTGGTAGCGGCGGAACGGGAAGTTGAGCTGGTGCTCGTGCTCGGCGACGTAGCGCGCGAGCGGCACGGTCAGGTCGAAGCGCAGCGCCATCTCAGGTGTGCCGCCCTTCTCCAGATTGCCGGTCGACTGCACGAAATAGACCTGGCGTTCGGTCTCGCCGCCTTCCTTGGTCAGCAGCACCTCGGTCAGCTCCATGACCGGCGTCTCCACCGGCAGGAAGCCGAAGCGCTCGAAGCTGCGGCGTATCGTGTCGAGCATGTCCTGGAACGCAATCTGATCCAGCGGCAGCAGTTCGAGCACGCCGGGCGGCGTGCGGGCGGCGGTCAATGCCATGGAATTCCTCGGTACGTGGTGCGGGCCGGGCGCGAAGGGCGCATAGCCTAGCAGAAGGCCGCGAGCGGGCTCGGTCATGTAATAGCGGGTTGTTACTTGCCGGGAATGGGAATCGGGAATCGTCGAAACCGCACGGCGAAACCCATCCCCACCCATACCCTCCCCTTGAAGGGGAGGGTTTCACAGCGAACTGCCTTCAAGCCCTCTCCCTCAAGGGAAGATTTAAAAGCGATGCCTTCAAGCCCTCCCCTTCAAGGGAGGATTTCAAAGCGGACGCCTTCAGCCCTCCCCTTCAAGGGAGGATTTCAAAGCGGACGCCTTCAAGCCCTCCCCTTCAAGGGGAGGGTATGGGTGGGGATGGGGTTGCTTCGCACGATCGGGCAACAGCCAAAGCATCGCGCCGCAAGCTTCCAGCCCGGTTCCTACGATTCCCGGCCAAAACAAAGCAGCGCTCGCCAATCCCCGCCCATTCCCGTATAGTCCGACGGTTCTCGTGCGGACTCCCCGGCTTCCCTACCGGATTTCTGGCGTGACGCAGCCGGCGCGATCCTGGCGCCCGCCACGTCTGCAGCTTTCTCTCTCCACCGGCTTCCACGACGACACGGCAAGGCCTCAAGCGCCCGCCGTCACCATTTCTACCTGCAGCGCGGATATATGGCCCTGGACGGCCGTTGGGAACGCTCTGGGTTTTCTGCTGAGGAGCAATCCCATGTCTTTCGACAACCTCGGGCTGTCGCCCGCTCTGCTGTGCGCGCTCAACGAGCTCGGCTACGACACCCCCACGCCGATCCAGGCCGAAGCGATCCCGCTCGTGCTGGCCGGCCGCGACCTGCTCGCCGGCGCGCAGACCGGCACCGGCAAGACCGCCGCCTTCGCGCTGCCGCTGCTGGAACGCCTCTATCCGAACGGCGCGCTGCGCAAGGATCAGCCGCGCAAGGTGCGCGCGCTGGTACTGACGCCGACGCGCGAACTCGCCGTGCAGGTGCATGACAGCATCCGCGCCTACGGCAAGAACATCCGCTTCAACTCCACCACGATCTTCGGCGGCGTCGGCATGGGCGGCCAGGTGCAGGCGCTCAAGCGCGGCATGGACCTGATCGTCGCCACGCCGGGCCGCCTGATCGACCATCTCGACCAGCGCACCCTGAACCTGCGCGACGTCGAGATCCTCGTGCTCGACGAAGCCGACCGCATGCTCGACATGGGCTTCCTGCCGGCGCTGAAGAAGATCCTCGGCCAGCTGCCGCGCCAGCGCCAGAACCTGATGTTCTCGGCGACCTATGCCGACGACATCCGCAAGCTCGCGACCGAGCTGCTGAACGATCCGGCGCAGATCCAGATCGCGCAGCAGAACAGCGTCGCGGCCACGGTCGAACACCGCGTCTATGCGGTCGACGCCGAGCGCAAGAAGGACCTGCTGATCGAACTGCTCGCGCAGGACAGCCGCCGCCAGACCCTCGTGTTCGGCCGCACCAAGCACGGCTCGGACCGACTGGCCAAGCAGCTGTGCCAGGCCGGCTTCAAGGCCGACGCGATCCACGGCAACAAGAGCCAGAACGCGCGCCAGCGCGCGCTGAAGGACTTCAAGGACGGCCGCATCCACGTACTGGTCGCGACCGACATCGCCGCGCGCGGTCTGGACATCGACCAGCTGCCCGTCGTCATCAACCACGACCTGCCGATGGTCGCGGCCGACTACGTGCACCGCATCGGCCGCACCGGCCGCGCCGGCTGCGACGGTATTGCACTGTCGCTGGTCAGCCGCGACGAGCAGGGCCTGCTCAACGACATCCAGCGGCTTCTGAAGCGCGACATCGAGATCGCCGTGCTGCCGGGCTTCGAGCCCAAGCTGCCGCTGCGCACCGGCGCCGACGCCCAGCGCGCCGGCAAGCCCAAGCAGCCCGGCCGCAGCACCGCGCGCCGCGGCCACGTCGCCCAGCCGACCGGCGGCAAGCACCACGCCGGCCGCGACCAGCGTCGCGGCGGCGGCAACGGCGGCCAGACCAGCGGCCGTCGCTCGGGCAACGGCAATGCCGGCGGCAACGGCGGCAACAACGGCGGCCGCGGCTCGCGTTCGCCGCGTTGAATCCGCACGCGCCATGCGGCGTGTCCGGCTGATCCGGACCGCGCACGGCGCAGCGACGGCAGGCGGACTGCGCCGCCGCCTCATCCGGCTGCACCGCGGCAAAGCGCGATCACCGACCGCGCTTTGCCGCCCGATCGACACGTATGCGAACCTCGGCGGGTTTCCGCCGGGGTTTTCGCATGAACAACCGTGCCGCCGCCTCTCCCGCTCCACGCTTCGCCTCGGTCGACGCGCTGCGCGGGCTGACCGTCGCGGCCATGCTGCTCGTCAACGACGCGGGCGACTGGAGCCACGTGTATCCGTGGCTGGAACATGCGGCCTGGAACGGCTGCAATCCGGCGGATTACATCTTTCCCTTTTTTCTGTTCGTCGCCGGCGTTTCGCTGGCGCTCGCGCTCGAACCGGCGCTGGAACGCGGTCGCGCACCGGCGGCTTTGCGGCGCGGCGTGCTCGGCCGCGCCGCTCGGCTGTTTGCCGCAGGGCTGTTCCTGCATGCGGCCGCGGCGCTGCTGATTGCCGAGCGCAGTTTCCGCCTGCCCGGCGTGCTGCAGCGCATTGCACTGTGCGTCGCGCTGGCCGGCGCGATCGCGCTGTATCGGCAGCCGCGGACGCAATGGGTGCTGCTCGGCCTGTTGCTGTTCGGCCATGGCGCGCTGCTGGCCTGGGGCGGCACGGCGCCGGACGCGAATCCGGAGCTCTACTTCGACAGCGCCGTGCTCGGGCGTCTGGCTTATCAGTACGACGCGGCCAGCGGTCGCGCGTTCGATCCCGAAGGCCTCGTCAGCACCCTCGGCGCGCTCGCGACGACCGTGCTGGGTTTGCGCGCCGGGCATTGGTTGCGCTGCGGCGATCTCGGCGCACTGGCGCGTGCGGGTTTCCTCACGGCAGCCGCTGGCGCCGCCCTGGATTTCGTACAGCCGATCAACAAGGCGCTATGGACGCCGGCCTATGTGCTGTGGACCGGCGGCATTGCCTGTCTCGCGCTGCTCGCGGCGCACAGGCTCGCCGAGGGGCGCGGCATCCGGCTGCCCGGCGGCGCGCTCGGACGCAACGCCATGCTCGCGTATGCGGGATCGTGGCTCCTGGTCTGCGTACTCGCCGCGACCGGCGCGGACCGCTGGCTCTATGCGCACGCGTTCGCGAACTGGCTGACGCCGCTGGCCGGTGCGGAATTCGCTTCGGCTGCCTGGGCTGCCGCGATCGTCGCGGTCTGGTGGCTCATTGCGATCGCGCTGGACCGGCGGGGCTGGTACTGGAAGATCTGAGCGTGCGCCGGCGAAGCTCCGACAGCTCGGCGCCGGGTTCGCGGCGCCCGCCGCCGGCCTGCGCCCGTTCCGCGACGACGCGTCGCGGCGGAACAGGCGCGCGGCCGCCTGTTCGGCGCCCGTCCCGCCCTACGGACCGAAGCCGTCGGCGAAGATCTGGTCCACGCTGCAGACGCCCGGAACCTGCGCATGGCTCAGCGCGATGTCGTCGACGTACCAGCCCTGCCCGGCCGTACCGCCGTCGGTGCGGTAGAGCCAGCGCAGCTGCACGCTCTGGCCCGCATAGGCCGACAGGTCGATGCGCGAGTTCGTCCAGCTGGTCAGCTGGTTCGTGCCCGTGAAAGCACCGGAGCCTTGCGCGATGCCGCAGAGCGTGCCGCCGTTCGTGATCGACGACGGGTAGCCGCCGATCGGCGTCAGCCGCGTCCAGGTCGCGCCGTTGTCGGCGGACACTTCGACGACGCCGCCGTCCCAGCCGGCTTCGATGTCCCAGGCGCTCCAGAACGACAGTTCGGCGCTCTGCCCGGCCGTCAGGCTCAAGGTCGGGCTGACCAGCGAGACGCAGAGATTGTTGGCCGAGGTCGACCAGAAGCTCTGCGCACCGCTGCGCTTGCGCGTCGTCGCCGTATGCCAGCCCGCATGCTGCGGCGCTTCCACGGCGTTCGTGACCGGGCCGGCCAGCGAGGTGTCGAACAGCGGCTCGCCGGGTTCGGCGCCCGAGACGAAGGTGCCGTCCTGCGCCGGACCGGTCGCGAAGCCGGCGAGCTCCACGCCGTTGCCGTCTTCAGCACCGTTGGCCGCATCGACGGCGCGCACGACGTAGTAGCGGTTCGCGCCGCCGGCGACGCTGTCGTCGGAATAGCTCTGCGTCTGCAGTCCGCTCGCGATGCGGTTGGCCGCCGCCGGCACGAAGCCGGCACTGTCGCCGCGATAGATCGAATACCGCGCAGGGCCGCCGCAGGCCGGCGCCGCGGCATTCCAGTTCAGATCCAGCCGGCAGCGCGGCGTGGCCGCATTGGAGACCGCGGAAACGCCGCCGAACAGCGGGGCCGCCGTGCAGTCGCCGCCGGTCTGCGCTTCGACGCAGGCCGAGGCGACGGAGGCGCACTGGCCGTTGGCAGTCTGCTCGACGACGCGATAGCCGTAGGTGACCTGGCCGGACGCGCCGGTGTCGGTGAACGTCGACGTGGTCAGGCCGCTGGCCAGGGTCGAGAACGCGCCGCCGCAGCCGCCCTGAGCGCGCTCCACCTTCCAGATCGCGCCGGCGCTGCCCGAGCCGGTCCAGCCCAGGGCGATCTGTCCGCTGCCCGCCGGTACCGCGCTCAGCGCCGAGGGCGCCGCCGGCGGGCTGCACAGCTGCGGCGCGACGACGAAGAAGCCCTCGTCGATGCCGGTCAGGATCACGTTGCCGCTGCCGGGAAAACGGTAATTGTTCCAGTTGCCGTTGAACTCGGCGTTGTTGCTGGCCGGATAGACGTCGAAATACGCCACCTCGGTCATCTGCGCCTGGGACAGATTCTCCAGCCGCAGTATGCGCAGACCCGACTCGTAGTTCGATTCGTAGACGTACTGGCCGTGCACGTAGAGGTTGTGGTCGATCACGCCGAGGGCGTGCTCGTGATAGCCGACGAGCACCGGCGCGTCGAGGTCGGCCAGATCGAATACCAGCGTGCGCGCGTTGTGGCCGAAGCTGGTCTCGTCGAGCTCGTCGTTGAGCAGCGCATAGCGCTGGTCATCGGTGAACCAGGCCTGGTGCGGATAGCCCGCCCCGGTCCAGGTCAGGGACGACAAGGTCACCGGCGCGGACTTGCTGGTCACGTCGACGATCGCGAAGCGCTTGGTCGGGCCGTTCGCGTTGAGGCAGATCTCCTTGCCCTGGTGCGCCGTGTCCGGTCCCGTATAGACGAAACACTGGCTTTCATGCGTATAGCTGCCGGTCGTCACGCAGCCGACGAAGGTCGGATTGGCCGGCGCATGGATGTCGTAGATGCGCAGCGCGCCGGTCGCGCTCGGCGCGGGACAGGTATTGCTGCCGGCCACGTAGGCGAAGCCGGTCGCTTCATTGATCGCGATCGTGTGGCCGCGGCCGAAGTCGCCGCGGAACGCGTCTTCGCTGAAGGTCTGCGGCGTGGTCACGCCGCGCAGACGGGTCAGGTCGAACACCTGCAGGCCGTGGTTGCCGTTGTTGTCGCTGACGACGTAGGCATAGTTCGCGTAGACGCGCACGTCGCGCCAGATCGAGCTGCCGGTATGCGTGGGCAGCTTGCCGAGGTACTTCGGATGGGTCGGGTCGGCGAGCTCGAACATCGCCAGGCCGTCGTTGGCGCCGATCAGCGCGTATTCGAGCTGCGTGGTCGGATCGGTCCAGCCCCAGAGGCTGTTCGTGCTGGTCGAGGAAAACGTCGCGACCGGCGTGAACGAGAGCAGGTCGATGTTGGAACAGGGATAGCCCGCGGCAAGGCCGCCGACACAGGGCGTCCCATGCAGCGGCGCCAGCGGCGGCGGCTGCGCCGGGCGTGCCGCGAGCTGCGCCTGCATCAGCGGGCTGAGTCCGCCGGAATCGGCCGCAGCCAGCGGCGCGGACAGCAACAATCCCCAACACACCGCCAGGCCGGCGTGAATCCCTGCGCGCTTCATAAGTCGCTCCCCCGTTGATCCGCCGATTCTAGGCAGGCGCGGTGGCGCACTCCAAGCGGTCTTCCCGGCGGCGGCGCCGGGCAGCCGCACGGCGGCACGCCATCTCGGCCACGCGACGGAGCCGCCGGTGCATCGTCTTACGCCGAACTACGCGCCGATCCGGCATTCTGCGGCCGGCGTTCCCGGTGCATTGCGGCGCAGCAGCACGGCCGGCGCAGCCGCGGCAAAGCGCCTGGGACTTCCGTCAGGGGCAGGATGGCCGGCGAGGGTTTAGGATCGACGCCCGTTTTCCTGTCCGGAGTGCGTTTCCATGAAGAACCGTCTCGCCGTCGCGCTGGCCCTGGCCCTGGGTCTCGCGGCGCCGCTGTATGCCGCCGACCAGGCAGCCACTGCCGCCCCTGCCGCGGCCAAAGCCGACATGAGCCACAATCCTTTCGCCAAGCCGAGCACCCTGCCGTTCCAGTACCCGGCCTTCGACAAGATCAAGAACGAACACTTCGTGCCGGCGATGGAAGCCGGCATGACCGAGCAGCGCGCCGAGATGGACGCGATCGCCAATGCCAAGGACGCGCCGACGTTCGACAACACCATCGTCGCGATGGAGAAGTCGGGCCAGCTGCTGAACCGCGCGACCACCGTGTTCTTCAATCTCAGCGGCGCCAACACCAACGACGACATCGAGAAGATCCAGGCCGAGATGGCGCCGAAGCTGTCGGCCCACCAGGATGCGATCGCGCTGAACGCCAAGCTGTTCGCGCGCATCCAGGCGCTGTACGACAAGCGCGACACCCTGGGCCTCGACGCCGAAGGCAAGCGCCTGGTCGAGCGCTACTACACCGACTTCGTGCGCGCCGGGGCCAAGCTCAGCGATGCCGACAAGACCAAGCTCAAGGAAATGAATGCGGAGCTGGCCTCGCTGCAGACCCAGTTCAGCCAGAACCTGCTGAAGGAAAACAACGCCTCGGCCATCGTCGTCGACAGCAAGGACGAGCTCAAGGGCCTGTCCGAAGCGGCGATCGCCGGTGCCGCCGAAGCGGCCAAGCAGCGCAAGCTCGAAGGCAAGTACGTGATCGCGCTGCAGAACACCAGCGGCCAGCCGGCCCTGGCCCAGCTCGAGAACCGCGCCGTGCGCGAGCGCCTGCAGAAGGCGTCGGTCAATCGCGCCAGCCACGGCGGCGAGTTCGACACCCGCGCCATCGTCGCGAAGGTCGCCAAGCTGCGCGCCGAACGCGCCGCGCTGCTCGGCTATGAGAACCACGCCGCCTACACGCTGGAAGACGAGACGGCCAAGACGGTCAAGGCCGTCAACGACCGCCTCGCCCAGCTCGCGCCGCCGGCGGTCGCCAACGCGAAGAAGGAAGCGGCCGACCTGCAGGCCATGATCGACAAGGAAAAGGGCGGTTTCCAGCTCGCACCGTGGGACTGGTCGTTCTACGCGGAGAAGGTCCGCGCCGAGAAGTACAGCTTCGACCAGAACCAGCTGCGTCCGTACTTCGAGCTCGACAACGTGCTCAAGAACGGCGTGTTCTTCGCCGCGAACAAGCTTTACGGCATCAGCTTCAAGGAACGCAAGGATCTGCCGGTCTACAACCCGGACGTGCGCGTGTTCGACGTGACCGACGCCGACGGCAAGCCGCTCGCGATCTTCCTGGTCGACTACTACGCGCGCGACAACAAGCGCGGCGGCGCCTGGATGAACGAATACGTCTCGCAGAGCGGCCTGTTCGGCACGCATCCGGTCGTGGCCAACCACCTGAACATTCCGAAGCCGCCCAAGGGCGAGCCGACCCTGCTGAGCTTCGACGAGGTCAACACCGCGTTCCACGAATTCGGCCATGCGCTGCACGGCATGTTCTCGAACGTGAAGTACCCGCGCTTCTCGGGCACCAGCGTGCCGCGCGACTTCGTCGAATATCCGTCGCAGGTCAATGAAATGTGGGCGACCTGGCCGGAAGTGCTGAAGAACTACGCCAAGCACTACAAGACCGGCGAAGCGATTCCGCAGGAACTCGTCGACAAGGTGCTCGCGGCCGAAAAGTTCAACCAGGGCTTCGCGACGACCGAATACCTCGGCGCCGCGCTGCTGGACCAGTCCTGGCACCAGATCAAGGCCGGCCAGGCGCCGGACGCCAGCGGCGTCCTCGACTTCGAGGCCGCTGCGCTGAAGAAGGCCGGCGTCGACTTCGCGCCGGTGCCGCCGCGCTACCGCAGCGCCTACTTCTCGCACATCATGGGCGGCTACGCGGCCGGCTACTACGCCTACATCTGGAGCGAAGTGCTCGACGCCGACAGCGTGGAATGGTTCAAGGAGAACGGCGGCCTGCAGCGCAAGAACGGCGACCACTTCCGCCAGACCCTGCTGTCGCGCGGCGGCAGCGAGGACGCGATGCAGCTGTTCAAGGACTTCCGCGGCCGCGACCCGGACGTCAAGCCGCTGCTCGAACGCCGCGGCCTGACCGCAACGGCGACCGGGAAGTAAGCGCCGCCGCAGGACCCGCGGGGCCGCGAGTCATCGCGGCCCTGCGCGTTTCGGCTTCGCGCTCAAGCGCTGACGTTTCCTGTTTCGCCGCGTTTCTGCCAGCAGCTCAGCCACGCACTGGAAGCGTTTGCGCACTCGCGACGATAGGCGGGGGAAACTGCGCCTGCAAAGCAACCCCATCCCCACCCATACCCTCCCCTTGAAGGGGAGGGGTTTTTTTATGCGCCTCGCTTGCGAGGGATGTGATCCAATCGACTTTTCGGGCGTGAGTCGAGACACCCGGCGTGATTGGGAACCCCACGATCAAGCCATGTCCCTTCGAGCTCGCCTGGACAAACCCTCCCCTTCAAGGGGAGGGTATGGGTGGGGATGGGTTACGTCGTTCGACGCGAGCGACGACCTCGGAACGCCCTGGTGTCTCAGGCGTCGCGTGCCGCGTCGCGCAGCGACGAACGGTAGGGCATCTTGTCGGCGTTGAGCAGCCGTTCGATGCGCATGAACACCTCGGCGCGCGAGAACGGCTTTTTCATGAAATCGTCGGCGCCGATGCGCTGAGCGTAGAACTGCTCGGTCGCCTGCTCGTTGCCGCTGATCATGATGATGGGAATTTCCTTCGTGCGCGAATCGCGGCGCAACTGGCGCAGCGCCGCGAAACCGTTCATGCCCGGCAGCACGATGTCGAGGAAGATCAGGTTCGGCGCCTCGGCCTGGGCCAGGCGTATGCCTTCCTCGGCGTCGCCGGCCTCCAGGGTCGCGTAACCGTTCTGCTGCAGCAGCTTGCGCAGCAGCGCGACGATCGTCGGCGAATCGTCGACGATGAGCACGCGGGTGCCCTCACGCGCGTTGATGCGCGGCCGGTCGCGCCGTTCCGCCGCAGCGGGCTGGCCGCCGAAAATCCGTTGCAAGAACGCCAAAAAGCCCACGTCTATTCCCCCGAAACTTCATCCCCGGCCGGGAAGTGTCCGGCTTAGGCGCGGGCGGGTCAAACCGGACCGTCCGCCAGCGGGGCGATGGCCGCCGGCAGCGGCCGCCCGGACCGGCCGTCTCAGTGCAACAGGCGGCCGACCAGCGACGGCTCCAGCAGGGCCATGAACATCAGGCCGAAACCCGCGCCCCACAGATGCGCGCTGTGGTTGATGTTGTCGTTGGACTGGCGGTCCATGTACCAGGAGTAGGCGATATAGGCGATGCCGAACACCAGCGCCGGCATCGGGATGAAGAACAGGTAGATCGTCGCGCCGGGCCGCAGCAGCACGGCTGCGAACAGCACGGCAGCGACCGCACCCGAGGCGCCGAGGCTGTAGTAGTTCGGGTCGTTCTGATGCTTGACGTAGCTCGGCAGTATCGACGCGACGAGACCGCCGACGTACAGCAGCGGCAGACCGAGCACGCCGATCCGCATGCTCAGATACGCTTCCATCTGCCCACCGAAGAAGAACAAGGTGAACATATTGAAAAAAAGATGCATGCCGTCGGCATGCACCAGACCGTAGCTCAGCAGACGCCAGTACTCGTGGCGGCGGCGCACGGCCGGCGGCCACAGCACGAGTTGCTGCTTTAGGCGCGCGTCGTTGAACGCGGCCAGCGACACGAGCACGGTCAGGCCGATCAGGATTAGCGTGACGATCATGCGGAAACGGCTCCGGCGGTATCGCGGCCCATGCTAGAGCCCTGCCCCGCGCTTGACTATCGGATGACGGCAGGGCCTTTCACCCTGCGGCGTGATTCGCGCCCATCGGACGCACAGGCCGGCATCCGTTGTTCGATACGAATCCGGACGGACCGCCGCTGCGTCATCGACGCAGCGGCGCAACGGTTCAACCGCGCGGCTTGAACAGCGCCGCGTCGAGTATCGACCACAGATGCACGATCCAGCCGAGCAGGACGAGCCAGAGCACGGCGGCGAGCACGAACTGCACCGCAGCCATGAGCAGACGTCCCTGCACGAGCTGGCCGAGCCCCGGAATGAAGAAGCTGCAGAGCGCGGCGATCACGTTGCCGGCGGAACCCTGTCCTGTACTCATTGCGCTCATGTCTCCCTGGAGAGGCGGCCTGCGGCCGCCGGAAAGTGCTGCGGCGCGGCGGCTGACCTGCACGCACCGCCGCGCTGCGCGGCGCAACGGCCGCTCGTGAGGGCAGATGTTAGCGACAACGGCGCATTTCAAGCCGCGCGGTTGCTTTCGCACTGGCAGCGGTACTAGCCTGCGCCACCACGCCGGCGGCCGCGGGGCCGCGGCTTCCGGGAGTCGTCCGTGATACCAGTCCGTTCCGCACTTGCATTGGCCCTCGCGATCGGTTTGAGCGCCGGCGCGCCCGCCGTTCTCGCCCAGACCGCCGACGCGGCCGCCGCCGACAGCTTCGTCGCCGCGATCAACCAGGAGATCCGCGACAACTACGTCGAGATCACCGCCGCGCAGTGGGTCTCGGAGACCTACATCAACGGCGACACCGAGGTGCTCGTGGCCAAGGCCAACGAGCGTGCGCTTGCGCGACTTTCTGCCAATGTGGAGAAATCCAGGCAGTTTGCCGGCGTCAAGGGCATTTCGCCGGCGACCCAGCGCGGCATCGACCTGCTCAAGCTGCAGACCGCAATGCCGGCACCGAAAGATCCCGCAAGGCTCGCCGAACTGACCCAGATCGCTTCGCGCCTGAACGCCGCCTACGGCTCGGGCAAGTCCTGCACCGATCCGGCCAGGCCCGAGACCTGCCGCAATCTCGACCAGCTCAGCAAGGTCCTGGCCGAGAACCGCGACTGGGACGCCGACCTGGAAGCCTGGACCGCCTGGCACAACACCGCGCGCGGCATGCGCAAGGACTACGTGCGCTTCGCCGAACTCGTCAACGAAGGCGCCCACGAGATGGGCTATGCCAACGCCGGCGACATGTGGCGCGCCGGCTACGACATGAGCGCGGCCGACTTCCGCAGGGAAACCGACCGTCTCTGGGGCCAGGTCGAGCCGCTGTACAAGGATCTGCAGTGCTATGCGCGGCACAAGCTGGAGAAGCAGTACCCGGGCAAGCTCGCCGCCGACGGCACGATCCCGGCGCATATCACCGGCAACATGTGGTCGCAGGACTGGGCCGCGCTGTATCCGCTGCTGCAGCCGTATCCGGGCGTGTCCAATCTCGACGTCGACGCGGCGCTGAAGGACAAGCAGTACACGCCGGTCGCGATGGTGCAGCGGGCCGAGGATTTCTACAGTT
Organism: Lysobacteraceae bacterium SCN 69-320; assembly: GCA_001725155.1. GTDB lineage: Bacteria > Pseudomonadota > Gammaproteobacteria > Xanthomonadales > Rhodanobacteraceae > Tahibacter. The sequence continues at coordinate 77,070 of MEFP01000016.1, forward strand.
CGCTGGGCTTCCCGGCCCTGCCGAAATCGTTCTATGAAAAGTCGCAGCTCACGCGCCCGGCCGACCGCGACGTGGTCTGCCATGCCAGCGCCTGGGATCTGAACCTCGAAGGCGACGTGCGCATCAAGATGTGCATCAACATCAACGAGGAAGATTTCCGCACGATCTACCACGAACTCGGCCACATCTATTACTACCTCGCCTACAACAAGCTGCCGCCGCTGTTCCAGACCGGCGCGCACGACGGCTTCCACGAAGCGATCGGCGACACCATCCAGCTGAACCTGACGCCGGGCTATCTCGCGCAGATCGGCCTGGCCGGCGCGACCAGGCCGAGCAAGGAAGCCATGCTCAACGCACAGATGAAGCAGGCGCTGGAAAAGGTCGCGTTCCTGCCGTTCGGCAAGCTCATCGACGAATGGCGCTGGGGCGTGTTCGACGGCTCGATCAAGCCGGCCGACTACAACGCCGCGTGGTGGGCGCTGAAGAAGAAGTACCAGGGTGTCGCGCCGATCGTCGCGCGCACCGAGGCCGATTTCGATCCCGGCGCGAAATATCACGTGCCCGGCAACACGCCGTACATGCGCTACTTCCTCGCCCACATCCTGCAGTTCCAGTTCCAGCGCGAACTGTGCAAGGCCGCCGGCTACAAGGGCCCGCTGCACGAATGCTCGATCTACGGCAACAAGGCCGCCGGCGCGAAGTTCTGGGCCATGCTCGAAAAAGGTTCCAGCCAGACCTGGCAGGCCACGCTCAAGGAGCTGACCGGCAAGGGCGAGATGGACGCCTCGGCCATCCTCGACTATTTCGCGCCGCTGCATGCCTGGCTCAAGCAGCAGAACAAGGGGCAGCACTGCGGCTGGGAGTGAGGCCCGCTGCAAGCGCGGCTGCTGCGTGAAGGGGCGCGCCGCAAGGCGCGCCCTTTTTCTTTGCCGTGCGGGCGATGTGGCCCAGACCGTCCTGCCGCGAGTCGGCGCGTTGAAATTGGTTCTGCAAATTCAGCACCGATGCCGGCTCCGGCAGCCTCCTCTCCCCGGCCCGCTCCCGCGAGGGGAAAGGGAGGAAGCGCTGCAGCGGATTTTTCGCGGCACCGGGTATCGCGGCGCGTGCTATGTTCGCGCCAGCCAACCGAGAGACCCTGCCATGCAACGCTGGATCAAACTTCCCGACGGCCGCTTCGTCGACGCCAACCGCATCATGTACATCGGCAAGGTGGAAACCTATCCGCGCACCGACGAAGACGGCAACGACCTCGGCCAGGGCTACAACGTCAACGTCGGCACCGACATTTCGCGCGAACACCAGCTGACCATCATGGGCAGCAAGGATGAGGTGCTGCTGGTGCTCAAGCAGATTCTCGGCGCCGCGCCGGCCGCCTGAATCCGCGCGGGCTCAGTCCGCCGATGCGGCTGCCTGCGCCGTGCCGGCCGCGCCGGGTTCCTGCTTGATCTGGCCGCGGAACACGCGCCAGGCGACGAAACCGATCACGGTCAGGGCGGCCGCGCTCAGCGCCAGATGCAGCGCGCTGCCGGACACGAACACGACGACGAGACCGGCCAGTACCGCGTTGAAGACAAGGCTCACGAAGGCCTGCAGCGAGGACGCGCCGCCGCGATGCAGCGGGAAGCGATCCAGCAACAGCACGGTCAGGCTCGGGAACGACAGCGAGATACCGATCGCATGCAGGCCGATCGGCAGTACCGACCACGGGATCTTCGGCTGCGCCAGCACCAGCGCCGTGGTCACGTTCAACACCGACGCGACCAGCATGACCGCATAGCCCAGGCTGATCGTGCTCATGACGCTGACGCGTCCGGCCAGGCGGCTCGACAGCAGCGAGCCGAGGAACATGCCCATGACCGCCGGCACGAACAGCCAGCCGAACTGCTGCGGACCGAGCTTGAGCAGGCCCACCACGAAGGCCGGCGCCGAGGAAATGTAGAGGAACATCGCGCTGAAGTTCATCGTGCCGGCGATCGCCAGCGGCCAGAACTGGCGATGCCGCAGCATGTCGAGATAGCCGCCGAGCAGCGCCGGCAGACGCAGCGCGATGCGCCGTTCGGGCGGATGCGATTCGGGCAGGCGCCCGATCGAGGCGATCAGCAGCAAGCCGCCCCAGAGCGCGAGGAACCAGAAGATCCAGCGCCAGTTGCCGGCCAGCAGCACCCAGCCGCCGATCATCGGCGCCAATGCCGGCGCGATCGTGAACAGCATCGACACGTTCGACATCAGCCGCTGCACGACCGCCCCCTGATACAGGTCGCGCATGATCGCGCGCGCGACGATCCAGCCGGCGCCGGCGCAGGTGCCCTGCAGCGCGCGGAAGAACCAGAGGCTGTCGATGGACCAGGTCAGCGCGCAGCCGATCGAGGCCAGGGTGAACACGGCGACGCCGCCGATGACGACGGGCCGGCGCCCGAGCGCGTCCGACAGCGGTCCGTGCACGAGCGACATCACGGCCAGCGCGACCAGATAGATCGACAAGGTCTGCTGCATCGCGAAGTCGTCGGCGCCGAACTCGGCCGCGATGGCCGGGAACGCCGGGAACATGGTGTCGATCGCGAACGGACCGAACATGGCCAGCCCGGCCAGCAACACGGTCAGACCGCGCTTGGGCGCCACGCTCACGGCGGCGCCGCCGTATCCGCCGCGTAGCACGGCGCACGGGCTGCCGCCCGGCCGTGCCGGACATTGGAGGAAAGCTGGCCGGCGGCAGGCGCCGGCAGGTGCGCGGCCGACCGGGCCGCGACGCCGGATCCGCGCGGACTCAGTTGCCCTGTCCGCAGCACTGCTTGTACTTCTTGCCGCTGCCGCAGGGGCAGGCATCGTTGCGGCCGACCTTGGGCTGCTCGCGCCGCACGGTCGCCGGCTTCAGGCGCTGTTCCAGCCAGTAGTCGTGCGCGTCGAGCGCGAAGCCGACCATGCTGTCGATCAGCGCGTCGCGCTGATCCTGCGTGGCCACTTCGCCGCCGGTCTCCTCGTCGTCGGGGCCGCGCGCGAGCAGGTCCAGCGCTTCGAGATCGTCGGCCCAGTCGGCATCGTCGAGCAGTTCGCTCCAGGCCTCCTCGCGCAGGCTGACGCCGCGCAGATAGCCCAGCGCCCATTCCTGACCATAGGCGGCGACCTCGCCGTCCTCGAGTTCGAATTCGCCGATCCACGGTTCGAACTCCGCACCGCCCTGGGCCAGCACGCCGGCGACGCGGTTGTAATGGCGCATGACCAGATCGAGGATGCGGCCGGCTTCGGCCTCGTCCTCGAACACGCCGGCCTCGTCGCCGGCGGCCTGCTCGTCGTCGCCGCTCCAGACCAGCGGCAGCCATTCCGACGGCATGATCGTGTCGGGCCCCGACAGCACCGCCGTCAGATAGCCGTCGAGCATCTCGAAACTCATGCCGTCGCGTTCGACCGCATGCTCGTCGAGGAAACGTGACAGGATCTCGATTTCGGCGTCGTCGAGCGGCTGGGTCAGGTCGTTGCGCTGGTTCATGGACGGTCCCGGTTTGAATGCCGCGGCAGGGGAGTCGCGGCGGCAGGGGCGCCATGATGCACCATGCGCGCACGCCGCGCGCGGCGCTGCCGCACAGCGGCCGCTGTGACCATGGTCCTGCTTGCCGCGAATACGGGAATCTGCGCAGCCCGGCGGCGCACTTGACTGCGGCGCGGCCCTGGCGCAGAACCCGACATCGACTTGCGGAGATGCCCGGCATGAATTGGATTTCGGTCACGGCGGTCGGCCTCGGCGCCGCCTGCGGCGCCTGGCTGCGCTGGGGCCTCGGCGTCTGGCTCAATCCCCTGTTCGAGCGGCTGCCGCTGGGCACGCTCGCGGCCAATCTCGTCGGCGGCCTGCTCATGGGCGTGCTCCTGGCCGTATTCGAGGCGCATGCGGACACGTCGCCGCAGCTGCGCCTGTTCGCCGGCACGGGCTTCCTGGGCGGGCTGACGACATTTTCCACATTTTCCGGAGAAGCCGCGTTCCTCGTCGAACGCGGCGACTACACCGGCGCCGGCGCGCTGATCACGGTCCACGTGGTCGGCTCCGTCACCGCGACCCTGGTCGGCTGGCTGCTGCTGCGCCCCCTGCTGCGCGGCTGAGGCCGGCGATTCGAAGCCGGCGGCCGATTGCGGCAGAATAGCCGCCTTTGCGCCGTTGCCCGCGCGCCGCCCGCCCGCTCGTTGCATCCGATCGGCGGCCCGCACCGGCGGCGCCGCGTTCCGGTCTCCCTGAGGTTTGCTCCGCGATGAGTCTGCAAAGCAATTTCGAACAGATCCCGCTCAAGGAATATGCCGAGCGCGCGTACCTGGACTACTCCATGTACGTCGTGCTGGACCGCGCCCTGCCGTTCGTCGGCGACGGGCTCAAGCCGGTGCAGCGACGCATCGTCTATGCGATGAGCGAACTCGGCCTGGCCTCGACCGCCAAGCCGCGCAAGTCCGCGCTGACCATCGGCGAAGTCCTCGGCAAATACCATCCGCACGGCGACAGCGCCTGCTACGAGGCGATGGTGCTGATGACGCAGTCGTTCTCCTACCGTTATCCGCTGATCGAAGGCCAGGGCAACTTCGGTTCGCCCGACGATCCCAAGTCCTTCGCCGCGATGCGCTACACCGAGGCCAAGCTCGCACCGATCGCCGCGCTGCTGCTCGAAGAGCTCGGCCAGGGCACGGTGGATTTCTCGCCGAACTACGACGGCAGCCAGGAAGAACCGTCCTGGCTGCCGTCGCGCGTGCCGCACGTGCTGCTGAACGGCTCCATGGGCATCGCCGTGGGCATGGCCACCGACATCCCGCCGCACAACCTGCGCGAGATCGCCAGCGCCTGCATACGCCTGCTCGACGATCCCGACGCGACGGTGCGCGACCTCTGCGAACACGTGCAGGGCCCGGACTACCCGACCCGGGCGGAGATCATCACCGCCAAGGCCGAGCTGCAGGCGCTGTACGAGAACGGCACCGGCAGCGTGCGCGCCCGTGCCGTCTATGCCAAGGAAGACGGCAACGTCGTCATCACCGCCCTGCCCTATCAGGTGTCGCCGTCGAAGATCCTCGAGCAGATCGCCGCGCAGATGCGCGCGAAGAAGCTGCCGATGCTCGAAGACCTGCGCGACGAGTCCGATCACGAGAACCCGATCCGCCTCGTGCTGATCCCGCGCTCCAACCGCGTCGACGCCGACGAGATGATGCAGCATCTGTTCGCGACGACGGACCTGGAGAAGAGCTACCGCGTCAACCTCAACATCATCGGCCTGGACGGGCGGCCGCAGGTCAAGAACCTCAAGCAGATCCTCAGCGAGTGGCTGCGCTTCCGCAGCGACACGGTCACGCGGCGCCTGAACCACCGTCTGGCCAAGCTCGAACGCCGCCTGCACCTGCTCGAAGGCCTGCGCATCGCCTACCTCAACCTCGACGAGGTGATCCGCATCATCCGCACCGAGGAAGAGCCCAGGCCGGTGCTGATGGCGCGCTTCGGACTCAGCGAGGAACAGGCCGACTACATTCTCGAGACGCGCCTGCGCCAGCTCGCGCGACTGGAGGAAATGAAGATCAACGGCGAGCGCGATCAGCTCGAGGAAGAACGCGCGCGCATCAACGTGATCCTCAATTCCAAACAGCGCCTGAAGACCTTGATCAAGGACGAGCTCAAGGACGACGCGAAGAAATTCGGCGACGAACGCCGCTCGCCGATCATCGAGCGCCAGGTCGCCCAGGCCCTGGACGAGGCCGCGCTCGTCGCGAGCGAGCCGACCACGGTCGTGCTGTCGCAGAAGGGCTGGATACGCGCGGCCAAGGGCCACGAGGTCGATCCGGCCGGCATGAGCTATCGCGAAGGCGACGCGTTGCAGGCCTTTGCGCGCGGCCGCACCACCCAGCAGGTCGCCTTCGTCGACTCCACCGGCCGCAGCTATTCGACCGCGGCGCACAGCCTGCCGTCGGCGCGCGGCAACGGCGAGCCGCTGACCGGCCGCTTCGCGCCGCCGGCCGGGGCGCGCTTCGAGGTCGTGGCCATGGCCGACGCCGACACGCGCCTCGTGCTCGCGTCCGACTTCGGCTACGGCTTCGTCACGCGCTTCGCCAATCTCGTCGGCAACAAGAAGGCCGGCAAGCAGATCCTCAACATCGACGACAACGCACGCGTGCTCGCCCCGGCCTACGTCGCCGACGCCGCGCGCGACCGCATCGTCGTCGTGACGAATGCCGGCCACCTGCTGATGTTCTCGGTGGCCGAGCTGCCGGAGCTCGAAAACGGCGGCAAGGGCAACAAGCTCATCGAGATTCCGAAAGCCAAGCTCGGCGAAGGCGAGCGCGTCGCGGGCATCGCCGTGGTGACCGAGGGCAAGGGCGAGGTCACGCTGTACGCCGGTGCGCGCAAGCTCACCCTGCGCTGGGCCGATCTGGTCGAATACGGCGGCAACCGCGCCGGCCGCGGCGGCCTGCTGCCGCGCGGACTGCAGCGCGTGGAGCGCATCGAGACGACGGGCTGAGGCCGTCGGCCACGGTCGCCGTCCCGCGGCGGCGGGTTTCCGGCGCACAGCGCGGCCGGTATCGGCGGGCAGACGCGTTTTCCGGGCGTTTGCCGGGCGCACCGGCTAGCGTCAGCGCGATGGCGGTGGGCCTGCGCGCAAACCCATCCCCACCCATACCCTCCCCTTGAAGGGGAGGGTATGGGTGGGGATGGGTTTTGCCCTGCGCGATTGACGAAAAGCCGTAAGCGTCCGGCCTAGCCACATTCCGCAACCCGATGGCCAGACCAATGCTTGCCACTCCCTTTCTCGGAGCGTCAAGCATGCAGTCCTCGAAGAC
>MEFP01000017.1 GCA_001725155.1 Lysobacteraceae bacterium SCN 69-320
GCCCGCAGCCGCGTAGGTCTTGCTCGGGTTGGTCGCCGTCGAGGTGGTGCTGTCGCCGAAGTTCCAGCTGCGCGAGGCGATCGTGCCGTCGCTGTCGGTCGAGCTGTCCGTGAACGTCGCCGTCAGGCCGCTCGTCGCCACGCTGAAGTTCGCCACCGGTGCCTGGTTGCCGACGGAGCCGGCGAAACCGCCGATGCCGTAGACGTCCTTGGATTCGGCCGTGCCGCCGGATTCGTCGCGATTGTCGGTATAGATCGCCATGATGTCGTTGAGCGCGACGTCCATGCCGTTGTAGTCGCCCCACTCGTTGGCCTCGCTGATGTTGCGCGAGGTCACGGTGGTCAGGCGCGTCGCCGTGCCCCAGGTCACGCCGCCGTCGCTGGAGACGGCGTAGTAGACGTCGGTGCCGCTGCGGTTCGTCGAGTTGCGCGTGTCGTAGTACATGACGAACACGCGGCCGTTGCGATCGACCGACAGCCACTGGTTGAAGCGGTCGACGGTGCTGACGTCGCTGCTCGAATGCGGCGAGGACACCTGCCAGGTCGCGCCGCCGTCGCGCGAACGCGCGACGCGGATGATGGCGTGGTTCGCCGTTGCGCTGGTGTTGTTCTCCGCGGTCGAGGTGTCGGTCCAGGACACGTAGATGCTGTTGTTGAAGCTGCCGCCGGAACGGTCGCTGTCCACCGACACGTAGGTGAACGCGCGGCGCGTTTCCATGGCCGGGATCGGGAAGTCGAAGTCCGAGTTGGTCGTGCTGACCGTCGTCGCCGCGCCGAAGCTCGCGCCGCCGTTGGTCGACTTGGCCACGCGGATGGCCTTGCCGATGCTGCCGCCGGACACCGCCGGATAGACGAAGTAGACGTTGCCGGCCGTATCGGAAGTGATGTCGCTGCCGATGCCGCGGTTGGCGCTGTCGATGGTCTGCGTCGCGCCGAAGGTCAGGCCGCCGTCGGTGGAGCGGGCGAGCTTCTGCACGTTGTTGTCGTGCCAGGAGACGTAGATGTTGCCCTTGTACGGCGAACTCGCATGCATGTCGACGTGCAGGTATTCCTTGTCCGAGGTGTTCTGGTTGGACAAGGTCGCGCTGCGCGTCCAGCTCGCGCCGCCGTCGGTCGAGCGGTAGAAGTACACATTAGTGCCGCTGCCGACGACGGTGGACAGCGCCGATGCATAGCCGACCGTGCCGTCGGGCGACCAGCCCACGGCCGGATCGCAGCAGGTGCCGGACAGCGAGATCGCGCTGCCCCAGCTCAGACCGCCGTCGGTCGAGCGCCACATCTTCTGGCCGCTGCCCGGACCGTTGGTGCCGGCGATCACGATGTTGGTGTTGACCGGATTGATCGCGACGGCCGATTCGGACGCGCCGGCCGGCGTGGTGATGCGCTTCTCGCCGCCGAGGAAGTTCTGGAACACCGCGCCGCGCGCGGCGTCGTTTTCCGGCAGCGTTTCATGTATGCGGAAACGACCGCTTTCGTCGGACGTGATCGCGGTATAGGTCACGTTGTTGATGCGGTAGCCGCCGTACTTGGCCAGATAGCCGTTCAACGCGCTGCGCGGATACTGCACCGGGCCGAATTTCGGCAGCTCGGCGTTGGCCTTGCGCATCTCGACGCGGTAGAAGACCGGGATCGCGACGATGGTCTCGTCTTCGCGCTTGGACAGCAGCGCCAGATCCTCGGCGGTCAGCGCGTAGTTGCGATCGTCCCAGGGGCCCAGCGACTGCAGCGCGGCATAGTCGACGCGCTTGTCCACGCCCTTGCTCGCGTCGATGCTGAATACGACGGCGCGTCCGGCGCGGGCTTCTTCCTCGGCATGCAGACCGGCGCCGAGGCTGCAGCCGATCGCCGCGGCAAGCAGCAGCGGCAGACGGCCGATGTTCGACTTCGTCATTACATTTCTCCACTCGTACATGAAAATACGAATGCGCCGGACTCTGATCCGGCGCCCCCATCGCGAGTGGGCACCGCATCGCGACGGAACGCCTGGAGCGTTCGCGCGGCTGCCGGCTGAAATCCCCCTCACGACCCCGAATACGGCAGTTGCGAGCCGGCGCGTTGCCGGCACTGCCGCCGTTGCGCGCCCCCCGACGCGCAACGGACTAGGTTTACAGCAAGATGGAATATCCGTCCATAGACCTAGTCGCATCCGCCAAGACGTCCGCCTTTGGGGCCGGTGCTGCAGGCCGCCGGACCGGTGACAAAGGCTTTGCGCTCAGGCATTTGATCGCCAAACCGACGTGCCGGAACCACCGGCGCCGCGCGGCGCGGTTGCGCGGCCGCACCCATCCCGGACCTGGCCGGACGGGCGCGCGCAGCGTCCGATGGCCGCGCGGCGCGTTCGCTTCGGCAGCCGGCCGCCGCTCCGGAGGTCATGCTGTAGCGCGATGGTCGTGTGTGCGGCGCAATGACGGCGCAGCTCAGTAGCGACGGCGACGCGGCGGAGGGCGGCGCAGCAACCTTCTCGCTGTCGGCGAGTTCGGCTATCGTCGCCGGATGGCCGCAACTCTGTTCATCTCCGACCTGCATCTGGACGAAGACCGGCCGCAGATCACCGATCTGTTCCTGAGCTTCCTGCGCGGCGAGGCGCGCTCGGCGTCCGCGCTGTACATACTCGGCGACCTGTTCGAAAGCTGGATCGGCGACGACGACGACGCGCCGCTGGGCCTGCGCGTGCAGGATGCGCTGGCCGAACTCGCCGGACACGCCGTCGCCGTGCATTTCATGGCCGGCAATCGCGATTTCCTCGTCGGCCCGCGCTTCGCCGCCCGCAGCGGCCTGACCCTGCTGAGCGACCCGACGCGCATCGAACTGGGCGGCGTGCCGACCCTGCTGATGCACGGCGACACCTTGTGCACCGACGACACGGACTATCAGAAATTCCGCAGCCTCGTACGCGACCCGGCCTGGCAGCAGACCTTCCTGTCGCAGCCGCTGCCGGCGCGCCGGGCATTCGCCGCCCAGGCGCGAGCGCAGAGCCGCGAACACACCGGCACGGCTCGCGCCGAGATCATGGACGTGACCGACGTCGCCGTGCGCGCGGCGTTGCAGACCCACGACGTCGTCCGCCTGATCCACGGGCATACGCACCGGCCGGCGCGCCACCGCATCGAACTCGGCGACCGTGTCGCCGAACGCATCGTGCTGGGCGACTGGTACGAGCAGGGCAGCGTACTGCGCGTCGACGGCGAGCGGATCGAGCTCGCCGGACTGAGCTGACAGCCGCTGCGTCACTCCCCTGATCGCCTCTGCTCAGGCGGTTTCCCGCCGCGAGCGACACGCTGCTGCAGTCGCCTTCGGCTCACCACAACCTACGGCATCGCCGTCGCCCCGTAGGTTGCAGTGAGCGCAGCGAACCGCAACACCGAGGCGTTCCCGCACGGCGAACGTCGAACGAAGCGAACCGCAGCGTCGCGGTCCCTACGCACCGACCGGCCCGCTCCCCGCCGCGCTCAGCGCACCGGAAACGTCTGCGCTTCCTCGCCCTTGCCCCGCGCGGGCGCGGGCTGCGCCGCCGCGCGGGCGGCCCGCGCCGGGCGCGTGTTGCCGCAGTGATAGGCGGCGAAGGACTGTTCGCCGTTGCGCGGTTCGCCGAGGGCGACCAGGGTGTCGGCCGGCAGGCTCGCGGCCTGGTTGCGCGCCAGGGTCTCGAGCTCGTCCTTGACCTTGAGGTTGCTGCGGTCGTACGGGCCTATGCGGTCCTTCACCGATACGCCGACCTCGCCCACCTTGTCGCAGCCGTCGACGCGGCCGTCGTAGGCCACCCGCACGTGTGCGCCGGCATCCTCGAGCTTGACCCAGGTACAGCCGGCCAGGGTGGCCAGTACGGCGCAGAGCAGCAGCGGTTTTTTCATGGGCGTCGGGTTCTCGTCAGTTGCCGTTGCAGGCGACGCCGGCCGGCGCCGTCAGCCGTTGCAGGTTCAGCGCGACCGGCGCGCCGCCGGCCGGCGTCAATGTCGCCGTGCCGCTGCTGCAGCCTAGCCGGATCTGCAGGCTCAGTGCGCCCGGATGATTGACTACCGCGGCCGGATCGAAACCCTCGCCGAACACCGGGCCGGTCACGGTGGCCAGGTCCACGGTCGCGCCGGCGGCGAGATTGCCGTTGGCCACGCCGCTGGCCCAGCCGACGAAATCGCTGCTGCCGGGCGCGCCGTAATACATGACCAGGAAACGGTTGCCGTCGAACTGTTCGACATGGAAGCCCGAACCGCCGCGGCTGGGATCGAACCACGAGCCGCTGGCCTGGGCCGGCGCCCGGCCGCTGCCGTCGCAGCCCAGTCCGGTCAGCGCAGTCAGGCGCGTCAGCGGCACGGTCTTGCTGCCCCAGCCTTGCGGACCTTCCCAGCGCAGCTCGCCGGTATTGCAGTCGGAGAAGCCGATGAACAGGTGGCCCCAGTCGGTCGGGTCGGGCGAGACCGCGCCGCCGTCGGGCCGGCTGGGCCGGTGATATGTCGTGTCGAATGCGATGCCGCCGGGCACCACCTTGCCGTCGCCGACGAGCCAGGCCTGGGGCGGCTGCGTGCCGGACGGCGAGAAAGTAAAGAAATATACAATGGCTCGTCCGCCGTCCAGCACTTCCAGCGCGATGCCTTCGCCGCTGCGCGCCGGATCGAACCAGCTGCCGTTGAAGCGTGCATCGACTGCCACCGGTTCGGCGCGCGGCGGCACGCGCGCATCCAGCGAGGTCGGCACGTAGCTGTCGTCGAAGCGGCAGTCGCCGGGGCCGGCGATGCCGAGACAGCCTTGCTGCATCTGCGCCGCGGTCGGCTTGGCGCCGCCGTCCTTCCACTGGCGGAACGCTTCCCAGGCGACCTTGCCTTCGGCGTCGGAAAACCCGCAGTGGCTCGGCGTAGCCTCGCGCACGACGGCGCTGACCAGCTGCGCGTCGGGCGTCTTCTGGCGCAGCACGTACTGATGCTGCGGAATCACGAGCTCGTCGCCGCTGGTGTGCAGCGACAGCACCTTGGCAGCGCCGATGTCGCCGCGATAGTCCGAGCGCCAGTCGAACTCGACCGCGGCGGCCGGCTGCGCGGCGACGCGGCGGATGCGGCTGTCCAGATCGGCGTCGTTGTACATCGCGCCGAGGTTGCCGAACGGATTGCGCCCGCCCATCTTGTCCGGCGCGCGCAGCACGTCGCTGAGCACGAAGGTGGAATAGGCGATGTTGGTCAGCAGGAATTTCTCGTCCTGGATGCCGCTGATGCGCTGCAGCCGTGCGAGGCGGTCGCGCATGCCGTTGGTACGGATGCTCTGCGGCAACGTGATGCCGGTGCAGACCGTGACGCTGAGCAGCGCACTGCGTACGTCCGGGTCCAGCTCGAGGTTGTCCAGATCGTCGGGAATGTCGTTGAGGTTGTAGGCCCAGGGATAGGGCTCGGCGCCGGTCTTCAGGCGGCCGTTGTTGACGTCGGCGCAGACCACGTCATACGCCAGGCGCAGATCCAGCCCGCTGTCCCAGGCGCGCGAGCCGGCTACGGGCGGACACAGCGCGAGCACGCCTTTGATCTGCGGGTTGAGCTCGCGGTCCTCGGCCAGCTTCAGTGCGATCAGTCCGCCCATGGAGCCGCCGAACGGCACGAGTTCGCCGGGGTTGCCGACGTCGCGGCGGAAGATATCGAGCAGTTCCTTGTTCTCGTCGACGGCCTGCAGCAGCGCCCAGCCGCGCGTGCTGAAGCCCGAGCCCGCTATCGCATAGCCTTCCTGCAGCGCGGTGTCGCGCAGCGGGCCCAGGCCGGGATCGGTGTCGAGCGAGAAATTCAGGCCATGCTGATACAGCACGAGGCCGTCGCCGGGCTGCCAGCCGTCGGGTACGGCGATGGTGTAGCGGGCGCCCGACGGAGCCTGCCCCTGGAGCTGGCGGACGGCGGCCGCCGGCGCGCTGAGTCCGACGGCCAGCAGGCCGGCCGCGATGAATCGAGTCCCGAGGTTCATGGCTCCCTCCCTAGTGCGCAAACGACGTCGAACCATAGCCGGCGCTATCTGAATGCTCGCGTGGCGCCGGCGCCCGCCGACCTCCTCGCAGCCGGCGTGCCAGCCGCGCGCAGGTCGGGGCCGCAGAGCAACCCTTTGTGTCCGCGTGGTTTTTTGTGGGGGGCACCGCAGTCCGGCCGGCCGGCCGCCGGGCGCGGCGCCTGCCGTGTCATGACCGCGTCATGCGTTCTGCAGGTCGGCAGGCGGCGGCGGCGCCGGGCGCGGCGGTACGGCCCGGACCCGGCCGCCGCGCCCGGCGCGGCCGCACCATGCGGAGACTTGTTCAGACTCTGCGTAGGCTATAGCCTTCGCGGTCACCCTCCTGCGGCACCTCCCCCATGCTCTTCAAGCACGTCGCCATCGCCAGCGTTGCTCATATCGACGCGCCCGTCCGCCTGACTTCGGCCGAACTCAACGAGCGCCTCAAGCCCACGATCCAGCGGCTGGGCATACGCGACAACGTGCTCGAAGACATCGCCGGCATCCACGCGCGGCGCATCTGGGACAAGGAGACCCTGCCGTCGGAAGCCGCGACCGCCGCAGCGCAGAAGGCGCTGGCCGAATCCGGCGTGCCGCACGAGAAGATCGGCATCCTGATCAACACTTCGGTCTGCCGCGACTACCTTGAACCGTCGACCGCCAGCATCATCCATGGCAACCTCGGCCTGGCCGACACCTGCCAGAACTTCGATGTCGGCAACGCCTGCCTCGCGTTCCTCAACGGCATGGACATCGCCGCGCGCATGATCGAGCGCGGCGACATCGAGTACGCGCTGATCGTCGACGGCGAGACGTCCAACCTCATCACCGAGAAGACGATCGAGCGCATGCTCTCGCCGGACATCGAGGAAAAGGAGTTCCGCAGCGAATTCGCCTCGCTGACCCTGGGCTCGGGCGCCGCCGCGATGGTCATGGGCCGCGCCGAACTGCTGCCCGAAGGCCACCAGTTCCTCGGCTCGGTCACGCGTGCCGCGACCGAGTTCTCGCACCTGTGCCGCGGCAATCTCGACCGCATGATCACCGACACGCGCAGCCTGCTGATAGAAGGTCTGAAGCTGGCCGGCAAGACCTTCCAGGCCGCGCGCGCCGCGCTGGGCTGGGCCATCGACGAGCTCGACGAGTTCGTGATCCACCAGATCAGCCGCGTACACACCGAAGAGTTCTGCCGCCTGCTCGGCATCGACCCGAAGAAGGTGCACGCGATCTTCCCGGAGCACGGCAACATCGGTCCGGCCTCGGTGCCGATCGTGCTGTCCAAGCTCAAGGAAATGGGCCGTCTCGAAAAGGGCAAGCGTGTCGCCCTGCTCGGCATCGGCTCGGGCCTGAACTGCTCGATGGCCGAAGTCGTCTGGTAAGCCCTGCGCCCGCGGCCGCCCGTGCGGGAAACCGTCACGGGCTCGGCTATCATGCCGCCGCCGCGGCCATCGCCGCCTGACGAGTGTCGACGCCGCGCATGCCTGTCCTACCCGACTACCCGTTCCGCGGACTGCGTTTCACGCATGCCAGTGGCCTGAACCAGCACTACCTCGACGAAGGCGCGCGCAACGCGCCGCCGGTGCTGATGCTGCACGGCAATCCGTCCTGGTCGTACTACTGGCGCCGCCTCGTGCTGGGTCTGCGCGACACCCATCGCTGCATCGTGCCCGACCACATCGGCATGGGGCTGTCGGACAAGCCCGACGACAGCCGCTACGCCTATACCCTGCAGTCGCGCGTCGACGATCTCGATGCGCTGGTGCAGCACCTGATCGACGAAGGCGCGCCCGAGCGCGGCTGGACCGTGGCCGTGCACGACTGGGGCGGCATGATCGGCCTGGCCTGGGCCTGCCGCCGCCCCGAGCGCGTCGCGCGGCTGATCGTCACGAACACCGCGGCATTCCCGAATCCCAAGGGCCAGCGCATTCCGGCGGCGCTGCGCCTGGGCCGCGACTCGCGCCTTGGCGAATGGCTGATCCTGCGGCACAACGCGTTTGCCCGCGGCGCCGCGCGCTGGGGCGTCATGCGGCCGCTCGCGCCGGACGTGCGCGATGCGTTCCTGTATCCCTACGACACGCCGGCCAACCGCATCTCCACCCTGCGCTTCGTGCAGGACATTCCGCTCGGGCCCGGCGACCGCGCCTGGTCGCTGGTCGAACGCACCGGCAACGAGCTGGCCCAGTTCGGCGACCGGCCGATGCTGATCGCCTGGGGCCTGCGCGACTTCGTGTTCGACAAGGCCTTCCTGGCCGAATGGCGCCGCCGCTTCCCGGGCGCCGAGGCGCACGAATACGCCCAGGCCGGCCACTATCTCAACGAAGATGCGCACGAGCAGCTGATTCCCGCCGTGCGCGATTTCCTGCATCGCACGGCCTGACCACAACCGGGAGGCGCGCCCATGAGCGGATTCTCCGACGGATGGCGCTGGGGCGAGCTGGCCGGCCTGGCCGCCCTGGCGTTGCTGCTGTTCGTGCTCTGGCAGATTCCCGGCGTCGGCTTCGTGGTCTATCCGTTCCGCCTGTTCGGCACCTTCGTGCACGAGATCAGCCACGGCCTCGCCGCGCTCGCGACCGGCGGCGACTTCCACCGCTTCACGGTCAGCCCCGATCTGTCCGGCCTGGCCTGGTCAGCGGGCGGCTGGCGCTGGGTCATTTCCAGCGCAGGCTACATCGGCAGCGCCGTGTTCGGCGGCGTGCTGATCCTGCTGGCCGCGCGCGGCGCCGCCTCGCGCGTGCTGCTGATGATTCTCGGCATCGCGCTGGGCCTGCTCTGCCTGCTGTTCGTGCGCAATCTGTTCGGCATCGTCGGCGGACTCGCGCTGGCCGCGGCGACCTTCTTCGCCGGCTACCGGCTGCGGCCGCCCTGGAGCGACGCGATGCTGCTCGTGCTCGCACTGCAGCTCGTGCTCGACGGTTTCAACAGCCTGCTCACCCTGCTGCGCCTGTCCGCGGCGAGCACCGTGCAGACCGACGCGCTGAGCATGGCCCAGGCCACCGGCATTCCGGCGCTGATCTGGAGCCTGGTCTGGGCCGCGATCTCGGCGGCCGTGCTCGGGTTCACCCTGTATCTGGCGTATCGGCGGCGCGCCGCTCCGGCCGCCGCGAATGCGGGCCCGGGGCGGTTGTCGTGAGTTCGCCTCGTCGTAATCGCGCGTACTCGGCCCGCGTCGCAGCGGCGGCCGGTGCCGCGCCGTCTCCAGGCATTCCTCAAGCGCGTGATGACACAGCCCGGAGCGCCGCATGACTGAGGCCGCGAATATCGCTGGCGCGCTCAGCGCGATGGCGCGGCAGCGGCCCGAGGCCGTCGCATTGCGCGTGCCGCGACGCGCGTCGCGCAGTTCGGTACTGCCCGAATATCTGGACATGAGCTATGCCGAGCTCGATGCGTCCAGCGACCGCGATGCGGCGGCCCTGGCCGCAGCCGGCATCGTGCGCGGCATGAAGACGGCGCTGATGGTGCGCCCCGGACGCGAGCTGTTCTCGCTGATGTTCGCGCTGTTCAAGCTCGGTGCCGTGCCGGTGCTGATCGACCCGGGCATAGACCGGCGCGCGCTGCGCGAGTGTCTGGCCGAAGCCGCACCCAGCGCATTCGTCGGCATTCCGCTCGCGCAGATCGCGCGGCTCGTGCTGGGCTGGGCGCGCGCGTCGGTGCGCATCGTCGTGACCGTCGGCGGAGCGTTCGGCTGGGGCGGGCTGCGCCTGGCTCGCCTGCGCGAAGCCGTGCCGGCGCAAGGCTTCGTCGCTGCGCCGACGCGGCCCGACGAACTTGCGGCCGTGCTGTTCACGTCGGGCTCGACCGGCGTGCCCAAGGGCGTGGAATACCTGCACCGGCATTTCCTGGCCCAGGTCGAACTGCTGCGCGAGGCGTTCGCGCTGTCGCCGGGCCACGTCAACATGCCGACGTTTCCGCCGTTCGCGCTGTTCGATCCGGCGCTGGGCTCCACGTCTGTGATTCCGGACATGGACCCGACGCGGCCGGCGAGCGCCGATCCGCGCAAGCTCGTCGCCGCGATCGAGCGCTACGGCGTCGACATGCTGTTCGGATCGCCCGCGCTGCTCGACACCTTGTCGCGCCATTGCGAGCGCCATGGCGTGCGCCTGCCGACCCTGCGCCGCGTGATCTCCGCCGGCGCGCCGGTCGCACCGGCCATCCTCGCGCGACTCAAGCCCTGGCTGGATCCGGCCGCGGAAATCTACACGCCCTACGGCGCGACCGAATGCCTGCCGCTGGCCGTCATCGAAAGCGCCGAGCTGCTCGGCGACACGCGCGCACAGACCGAACGCGGCGCCGGCACCTGCGTGGGCCGGCCGCTCGCGGCCAACTGCGTGCGCATCATCGCGATCACCGACGAGCCGATCGCCGACTGGAGCGGCGTGCGCGAGCTCGGCGTCGGCGAGGTCGGCGAGATCACCGTCGCCGGACCGACCACGACCGAGGCCTATCACGCGCGGCCGGCGGCGACGGCGCTGGCCAAGATCCGCGACGGCGCGCGCATCGTGCACCGCATGGGCGATCTCGGTTATTTCGATGCGCTGGGCCGGCTCTGGTTCTGCGGACGCAAGTCGCAGCGCGTGCGTGCGGCCGGCGGCGACCTGTATACCGAGCAGGTCGAGCCGATCTTCAACGCGATCGCCGGCGTGCGCCGCAGCGCGCTGGTCGGCGTCGGCACGGCGGGTGCGCAGCGGCCGGTGCTGCTGCTGGAGCTCGAATCCGCAGCCGCCGACGCGGCCGAGCGCGTCGAAGCCGAGGCGCGCAACCGCGCCGCGGCGTTCGCGCATACACGCGGCATCGGCGACGTGCTGTTCCACGCGCAGTTCCCGGTCGACATCCGCCACAACGCCAAGATCGGCCGCGAAGCGCTGGCGCGCTGGGCCGGGACCAGGCTGGCCAAAGCCGCGCGCTAGCGGCGACTGCGGCCCGCTCGTCGCGGTGGACCGCGCGCCTAGCGCGCCACCGGCGACGGCGAGCAGATTGGCGCGCAGCCTCGCCGGCCGCTTCGGTTGCGGTTCTTCGCGGCAGGGGCTTCGATGTTGCGGTTCGCCTGCGGCTCGCCGCAACGTACGGCGCCGGCGGCGCGACCAAAGTCGCCGCCGCCGCGCTTGCAACGGCGTGGCTGTATGCGCTTTGCTTGCGGTCCCGTTTCCGTTCCCACGCATCGAATTCCTATGCAAGCGATCCGCGCCGGCTTCGTCGGCCTCGGCGCCATGGGCTGGTCCATGGCTGCTCACCTCCACCGGCGCGGCCTGCTCGCCGCCGTCGCCAACCGCAGCCGCGACAAGGCCGAACGCTTCGCCGCGGAACACGCCGGCGTCGTCGCGGCCGATGTGGACACCATTGCGCAACACTGCAACGTCATCGCGCTGTGCGTCAGCGCCGATGCCGACGTGCTTGCGGTCAGCCGCGCGATCGCGGCGAACGCGGCGCCCGGCACCGTCGTCGTGGACCATTCGACCGTGTCGTCGACGACGGCGCACGAAGCCGCCGCGCTGCTGCGCGCGGCCGGTGGCGATTTCGTCGACGCGCCGGTGTCCGGCGGCGTCGAAGGTGCGCGCAACGGCAAGCTTTCCGTCATGGCCGGCGCCGAGCCGGCGGCCCTGGAGCGCGTGCGACCCGTGCTGGAGACCTACGCAGCGCGGGTCACCCACATGGGCCCGGTCGGCGCCGGCCAGAACACCAAGGCCGTGAACCAGGTGCTGATCGCCGGCATCGCCCAGGCGGTCACCGAGGGGCTCGCGCTCGGCGAGGCGCTGGGGCTGGACCCGGCCGCGCTGCTGCCGACCCTCGGCGCCGGCGCCGCCGGCAACTGGTTCCTGGAGAAGCGCGGCGCAACCATGCTGGCGAACCAGTTCACGGTCGGCTTCAAGCTGGGGCTGCTGCACAAGGATCTCGGCATCGTGCGCCAGCTCGCGCTGGCCGCGGGCACCGACCGCAGCGTCATCGACAAGTCGCTGGCCGACTACGCGAAGCTCATGGCCCTGGGCCATGCGGACGAAGACATCTCCGCGCTGATCCGGCTGAAGCGGCCGCAAGGCTGAGCCGGTGTGCGCGCCGTCACGCCGGCGCCATGTCGTGCTGGTTTCTGCACGGGTGGCGGCGTAAAACGGAACGCCTCTCGCGACGGAGCTTCACCATGCGCCTCACTGCTGCACTCGCTGCGGCCGCCTTGCTGGCGGCCGCGGCCACGCCCAGCCCGGCGGCACCGCCGGCCGACCTGTCCCTGGTCCGCGTGCCGAACGCCTCGACCACGTTCTCCACCCCGGTAGCCCTGCGCGCGCCGAACGACGGCAGCGGCCGCCTGTTCGTCGTCGAAAAGGGCGGCTCCATCAAGATCATCAAGAACGGCGCGTTGCTGGCCACGCCGTTCCTGACGCGCACGGTCACCTCCTCCAGCGAAAGCGGACTGCTCGGCCTGGCCTTCCATCCGAACTTCGGCAAGGCCGGCCTGCCGCACAACAACGAGTTCTACGTCTTCTACACGCGGCCGTCCGCCGATCCCAGGCTCGGCACGACGCCGGACCAGGTCGTCGCACGCTATACGGTGCCGTCGCTGGATTCCGACGTGGCCGATACCAACGGCACCATCGTGCTGCGTATTCCGGATCTGGCCGGCAACCACAACGGCGGCGACATCCATTTCGGCCGCGACGGCTACCTGTACATCTCCTCGGGCGACAGCGGCGACCAGAACAACCCGCACGGCTTCGCCGAATGCCTGTGGAAGAAGCCGGCCGACAGCAACCGCAACACCTGCGGCACGAATCCCAGCGGCATCCAGTACTACCTGCTCGGCAAGATGCTGCGCATCGACGTGGACAATCGCGGCGGCACGGTCACGGCCGACATGTGCGGCTCCAACGGCATCGCGCCGGCCGAATACTCGATTCCGGCCGGCAACCCGCATGTGGCCACGAGCAACACCTGCGACGAGATCTGGGCGCACGGCTTCCGCAATCCCTGGCGCTTCAGCTTCGACCGTGCCGACGGCCGCATGGTGATCGGCGACGTCGGTCAGGGCAGCTACGAGGAAATCACGGTCAACCCCGACGCCACCGGCGGTCTCGACCACGGCTGGAGCCGCTGCGAAGGCCGTCATTACTTCACGACCTCGGGCACCGGAACGACTTGCCCGTCGGTGACCTCGACCGTCGCACCGGTGCTGGAATACAGCCATTCGGCCGGCTGCGCCGTGACCGGCGGCTACGTCTACCGCGGACCGTATGCGCCGATGCGCGGCACGTATTTCTATGCCGACTCCTGCAGCAGCGATCTGTGGTGGTCCGAATCCAGCGGCGCCACCTGGGATTCCGGCGGCATCAACCGACTGACCGGACTGGCCACGGGCTCGGTCTACGGCTTCGGCGAGGACGTCGACGGCAACATCTACATCACGCGCTCCAACGGCCAGATCCACCGCATCATGACCGACGGCATCTTCGCCGACGGATTCCAGTAAGCGACTGCCGTCGGCGGCTCATGGGAGGGCGCATGCGCCCTCCCATTCTCATTTCGGCCAGATCTGTCCCGACCCGCTCAGCTGCCGTATTTGACCGAGCAGCCATAGGGCTGCGACACCGGCACGCTGACCGGCTTGCCGCCGGCCAGCTCGGCCAGCGCCTGCTTCACGTACTGCGTGGCCTTCGGAATGTCGGCCGTGTCGGCGCTCTGGATCGAGTCGATGCCGCCCATGTAGCGCAGCACGCCCTGGCCGTCGATGACGTACATGTGCGGTGTGGTCCGGGCGCCGTAGGCCTTGCCGACGGTGCCGTCGGGATCGAGCAGATACGCCGACTGCGCGCTGTGGTTGGTCTGCATCAGCGCGTTTGCGCCGGCGCCGTCGAGCTGGCCCTGCTTGCCGGGCGCACCGGAGTTGATCGACAGCCAGACCACGCCGGCCGCCGTGGCTTCCTTCTGCTGCGCCTGCATGTTGCCGCTGCCGTAGTGCTTCTTCACGAACGGGCATTCGGCATTGGTCCATTCGAGCACGACGGTCTTGCCCTTGAACTCCTCGAGGCTGCGCGTCTTGCCGTTGCTGTCGGCGAGGCTGAAAGCCGGCGCCGGTTGGCCGACCTCGACCTTGGCCAGTACCGGCAGGCCGGCGCAGGCCAGCGCGGCGGCGAGCATCGCGGGAATCAGTTTCATGGTGGACTCCGGGTGACGGGTGGGGAGGAAGCGCCGGCCGCCGCGCGCGTCAGCGCCGCGTCGACCAGGCCGGGGGTGAGCAGCTGCGGCAACACCTCGGGCGTGCCGCCGCCGCGCGGATAGACCACGTAGAGCGGCACGCCGCTGCGCGCGAATTCGGCCAGATAGCGCGTGATCGCGGCGTCCTGGCTGGTCCAGTCGCCCTTGAGGTAGTGGATGCCGCCGCCCCGCAGCCGCTCGGCGAACGCGTCGGACGACAGCGCGACCTTTTCGTTGGCCAGGCAGCTGATGCACCAGGCCGCCGTCATGTTGACGAAGACCGGTTCGCCGTCGCGCCGCAATGCATCCAGGCGCTGCGGCGTCCAGGCCTGCCAGAGCTCGCCGGCGGCCTGCGCGTCGGCGGCGGCCGGTTTCGCGGCGAGCTGCGGCAGCACGATCAGCGGCGCCAACGCCAGCAGCAGCAGCGCCGCACCGGCGGGCCGGCGCCACGCCGCGGCGCCGGCCTGCCACTGGCCGCGGCCATGGAACAGCAGCGCGGCGATCAGCACGACCAGGCCGATCAGGACGAATGCCGTCGCATCCGCGCCGATCTGGCGCATGAGCACCCAGATCAGCCAGACCGCGGTCAGGTACAGCGGCCAGGCCATGAGCTGCTTGAACGCGTCCATCCAGGCGCCCGGCCGCGGCAGCCAGCGCGCAAGCACCGGCACGAAGCTCAGCACGACGATGGGCAAGGCCAGGCCCGCGCCGAGCGCCGCGAACACGAGCAGCGCCGCTGCGGCCGGCTGGGTCAGCGCGAAGCCGAGCGCGGTTCCCATGAACGGCGCCGAGCACGGACTGGCGACCACACAGGCCAGCAGTCCCGTGAAGAAGGCCGAGCGCGCGCCGCCGCCGTCGGTCAGCGACTGGCCGACGCCGCCGAGCCGCGCGCCGATGACGAAGGCGCCCGACAGGCTCAGTCCCATTGCGACCATCAGATAGGCGAGCACGGCGACCAGGGTCGGCGACTGCAGCTGGAAGCCCCAGCCGAGCTGGCTGCCGGCGCCGCGTAATGCGAGCAGCACCGCGGCGAGCGACAGAAAGCCCGTCACCGCGCCGGCCAGATAGGCCAAGCCTTCGCGGCGTGCCGCGGCCGGCGCATGCGCCGTCTCCGCCAACGTCAGTGCCTTCAGCGACAGCACCGGAAACACGCAGGGCATGAGGTTCAGCACGAGGCCGCCGGCCAGGGCCAGCAGCACGGCGGCGAGCAGGCCGACGGCGTCTTCGCCGGTCGAGGCTGGCGGTGCAGCTGCGGCACCGGCGGAGAGTGCGGTTGTGCGTGTCCCGGAATTGCCGGAACCGCTGCCCCCGTCACCCGGCTGGATGGATGTCCCCGGCGCGCCGGAAGCGCCGGGCCAGGCCACGCTCACCTGCCAGGCACGCACGTCGCCGGCCTTGCGCCGCACGAGCACGAGATCGAACGGCGCGGTCGGCGGCGCGAAGTAATCGCTGCGCGCGGCCGTGACGCTCAGCGCGCCGTCGGCCGCGGCGATACGCACCGGTGTATTGGCGAGGATCTGCGGCTGCACGGCGAAGGCATCGAGCGCGTCGGGTGCCGGCAGGCCGTCGCCGCGCAGGCGGATCCCGATCTGTTCGCCCGTAGCGACGACCTCGGTTGCCCACGACACGGGCTGCGGCCGCTGCGCGAGTGCGGCGTTCACGAGGACAGCCGCGGCGCTGTCGGCGGGCTCGCTGCCGGTTGCGACGACCGGCAGCTGCAGATCGAGACGCGCCTGCCCCGGAATGCACTCTTCGCGACAGACCAGCCAGTGCGCCTGCACGGTCACCGTCGCATTGCTGCCGGGTCTGGCATCGGCCGGCACATTGATCGCGACCGGCAGCAGCGCCTCGCCCGAGTAGCCGAAATTGAACAGTTCGCCGAGCTGCAGCCGCTCGGGCGCCGGCCAGGCGATGGGCCCGGCCTGCCAGCCCGGCGGCAGGGTCCATTCCAGTCGCGTGGCCAGGCCGCTGTCGCCGGCATTCGTCCAGTAGGTATGCCAATGCGTCTCGTGGTTCAGGCGCAGGCCCAGCCAGTTGTCGCGGCCGGCGACCAGCGCCTGCTTCTGTGCGACCAGTTCGACGGTCAGGTGTTCACTGCGCAGCGGCGTGGCCAGTGCCGGGCCGGCGGCCGTCGTGACGAGGCCGCAGAGGGTCAGCAGTACGCGCAGACAGGACCGCATGAAAACTCCGGGATGAGCGTCGCGTCCGGAACCTGTCCGGCGCACAGGGAATGGTGCGCACCTTAGCGCAGGCGTTGCCGGCGTCGGCGTATGGACTGCGCCCAGGCGACGCGTCGCCGCGCCGTGTCGTGCCGTCGCCATCGCTTCCCGGTCGGATCTGCAACATCTGACGAGCTTGTCGCGTGCGTTGCGTCCTCAGGCCTGACCAGAGCCAAGGAGGAATCGCATGACCACCCTGTTGCGCGCACTGATCGCTTGCGTGGCCATCGGCCTGGCCCTGCCCGTTGCCGCCGCCGACCTGATCTTCCGCGACGGCTACGAATTTCCCGTGCGCCCGTCCAGCCGCGGCGAAGCCTCGCGCTTCCTGACCCAGGCCACATTCGGCCCGAGCGACGCCGACATCGACGCCTTGTCCGCAAGCAGCTACGCCGCCTGGATAGCCGCACAGGTCGAGCTGCCGCCGAGCTATTTCCTGCCCTACATGCGCAGCCAGGCCGGCATCACCGATCCGCTGCAGCCGATTCCGTTCGCCGAGTTCCTGCAGGCCTGGTTCGTACGCGTGCTGTCCGCACCCGATCAGCTGCGCCAGCGCGTCGCGTTCGCGTTCAGCGAAATCCTCGTCGTGTCCGAGCGCGGCAACGGCCTGGGCAACGACGGCCTCGCGCTCGGCGCGTACTACGACATCCTGCTGCGCCATGCGCTCGGCAACTACCGCGACCTGCTCGAGGACGTGACCCTGAGCCCGGCCATGGGCCGCTATCTGAGCATGTACCGCAATCGCAAACCCGATGCGGCCAACAACATCCAGGCGGACGAGAACTACGCGCGCGAGGTCATGCAGCTGTTCTCGATCGGCCTGGTCAAGCTCAACCGCGACGGCACGCCGGTGCTCGTGAACGGCCAGACCGTGCCGACCTACGACGGCGACGTGGTGCGCAATCTCGCGCGCGTGTTCACGGGCTGGGCCTGCCATTGCGGCGCCGGCCAGCAGTGCGTGCCCGATCCGTTCCCGGTCGAGCCGTTCACCTGCAGCACCGAGCACGAGATGGTGCCGTACGAGGCGTATCACGACCGCGACCCGAAGCGTCTGTTCGACGGCGTCGTGCTGCCGGCCGGCAGCGACGCACGGCCGGAGCTCGAACGCGCGCTCGACGCCCTGTTCCAGCATCCGAACGTCGCGCCGTTCGTCTCGCGCCAGCTGATCCAGCGACTCGTCACGAGCAACCCGTCGCCGGCTTACGTGGAGCGCGTCGCCGCGGTATTCGAGAACGACGGCCGCGGCGTACGCGGCAATCTGGCCGCGACGGTGTCGGCGATCCTGCGCGACCGCGAGGCGCGCGAGGGCCAGCGCAGTTCGATCAGCTTCGGCAAGGTGCGCGAGCCGCTGCTGCGACTGACCGCGCTGTGGCGCGCGTTCGACGTGGTCTGGGATCACGACCCGCTGTTCCCCGACGACCGCGAGATCCACGAAAGCCACAACCAGTCGCCGCTGCTTTCGCCGTCGGTGTTCAACTTCTTCTCGCCGGGCTACAGCCCCGGCGGCGTACTGGCGGCTCCCGGGCTGGTCGCGCCGGAAATGCAGATCGTCACGGCGAACTTCGCGATACGCCTGGCCAACGACGTGTCCGGCCGCGTGTTCTGGAGCTATCGCGGCGGACCGATGGACGATCCGCAGTTCGTCGGCGTGCGCTTGGTCCAGCTCGCGCGCTGGGAGCAGTCGATACGGCCCGCGGCGGGCTCGTCCCAGGCGCCGGCCGGCGCGCTCGACCGCCTGCTCGATCGCAGTACCGAACTGCTGCTCGGCGGCCGGATCTCGCCGGCCCTGCGCAGCCGCATCCGCGCGCGCCTCGATGCCTTGCCGGCCGACGAGCCGCTGCGCCGCGTGCAGAACGCGATCTACCTGATCGCGACGTCCCCCGAATTCGCCGTGCAGCGCTAGGAGCATCCCCATGAGCAACGATTCCTTCGCCGCGTCGCGCCGCCGCTTCCTGCGCCGCAGCCTGGCCGCGATGGCCGGCGGCGCCGGCTTCTTCGCCGCGCCGCAAAGCCTGTCCCTGCTCAACGCGGCCTGGGCCGGCCAGGGCCAGTGCGGCGGCGACTACAAGGCGCTGGTCTGCGTGTTCCTGCTCGGCGGCAACGACGGCCACAACCTCGTCGTGCCGCGCGGCGCGACCGAATACGCTCACTACGCCGACCGCCGCCGCGGCCTGGCCATTGCGCAGAACCAGTTGCTGCCGCTGCAGGCGCTGGACGCGCCGTTCGCGCTGGGCCTGCATCCGGCCATGCCGCAGACGGCGCAATTGTTCGAGAGTGGAAAGATGGCCATTCTCGGCAACGTCGGCGCTCTGCTCGAACCGGTCAGCAAGCAGGCCTACGACGCGCGCACGGCGCGCCTGCCGCCGCAACTGTTCTCGCACAACGACCAGCAGACCTTCTGGCAGTCGCTGCAGGTGCGTTCGGCCACCGACACGACGCCGGCCACCGGCTGGGGCGGCCGCCTGGCTGAGCTGGTCGCGGCCAGTCACAACAGCTGCGCCACCCTGACCATGAACCTGTCGCTGGCCGGTGCGAATCCGTTCCAGGTCGGTCTGGCCGGCGAGGCGCTCAGCGTCGACACGGGCCAGATCCGCGCGATCGAAGCCGATCGCGAGCCCAGCGCGGTGGCCGAGCTCGAAGCGGTCTACGGCATCGCGCAGGACAATCTGCTCGTGGAGCAGTACCGCCGCGCCACGCGCCGCGCGATCGACGACTATGCCGTGCTGCGCACGGCGCTCGCCGGCGCGCCGAACCTCGACAGCGCGTTTCCGCCGCCGCCGGAACCCGGCGATCCGGCATCGGCACGCTTCGCGTTCGCGCTCGGCAGCCAGCTGCGCCGCGCCGCGCAGCTGATCGCCGTGCGCGCGGCACTGGGTCAGCGGCGGCAGATCTTCTTCTGCGCGCTCGGCGGCTTCGACACGCACGACGCGCAGAGCGCCGACCAGCCGCAGCTGCTGGCCGGACTGGATCAGGCCCTGGCCGCGTTCCAGCGCAGCGTGCAGGCCATGAACCTGCAGGACCAGGTCACCACCTTCACGGCCAGCGACTTCGGCCGCTCCATGACCAGCAACGGCGACGGTTCCGATCACGGCTGGGGCAATCATCTGTTCGTGCTCGGCGGCGCGGTGAACGGCCGCCGCGTCTACGGCGCGATACCCGACATGGCCGCCGGCAGCGCGGATTTCGCCGGCGACGGCAATCTGATCCCGCGCATCGCCGTGGACCAGTACGGCGCGACCCTGGCGCGCTGGTTCGGCGTGACCGACGCGCAGGCGCTGAACACCTGCTTTCCGAATCTCGCGAATTTCGCGCAGCGCGATCTGGGTTTCCTGAGCTGAGCCGCCTGGCGGGCGCGGCCGTATTGCCGGCATGCTGCCGCCGCGCGCGAAAAGCGCCGCGGCGACCGGCCGCGCACGCCGGCGCGCCTGCTAGACTGCGCGCCGCCGTAAATCCGCAGGAATCCCCGTGCACGCCCCCGCTTCTCCGCCGCCCGTGCGCAAGGCCGCGCTGGCCTTCATTTTCGTCACGGTGCTGCTCGACATTCTCGCGTTCGGCGTCGTCATTCCGGTGCTGCCGCGGCTGATCAAGGAGATGGCCGGCGGCGACATGGTTGCCGCGGCGCACTGGGTCGGCATCATCGCGACCGTGTTCGCGGCGGTGCAGTTCTTCTGCAATCCGATCCAGGGCGCGCTGTCGGACCGCTACGGCCGGCGGCCGGTGATCCTGCTGTCCAATCTCGGCCTGGGCCTGGACTTCATCCTGATGGCGCTGGTGCAGACCCTGCCCTGGCTCGTCATCGCGCGCGTGATCTCGGGCATGACCTCGGCCAGCTTCAGCACGGCCAATGCCTACATCGCCGACGTGACGCCGCCGGACAAGCGCGCGGCGGCCTTCGGCACGCTCGGCGCGGCGTTCGGCGTCGGCTTCGTGCTCGGCCCGGCGCTCGGCGGCACGCTCGGCGACATCGACCTGCGCCTGCCGTTCTGGATTGCCGCCTGCCTCGCGCTCGCGAACTTCTGCTACGGCTACTTCGTGCTGCCCGAATCGCTGCCGCGCGAGCGGCGCACCCTGCGGTTCGATGCGCGACGCGCCAATCCGGTGGGCGCGTTGCTGCTGCTGCGCCGCTACCCGCAGGTCTACGCGCTGGCCGCCGTGGTGTTCCTGTCGCAGCTCGCCCACTACGTGCTCAACACGACCTTCGTGCTGTATGCGGACTATCGCTACGGCTGGGGACCGCAGGCAGTCGGCTTCACCCTGGGCTTCGTCGGCGTCTGCAACGGCATCGTGCAGGCCCTGCTGGTCGGCCGCATCGTGCGCCACTTCGGCGAACGCCGCGCGATCTTCATCGGCCTGGCCTTCGGCGCGCTGGGCTTCGCCTGGCAGGGCCTCGCAACGACGGGCTGGCTGTCGCTCGCGGCCATTCCGCTGCTCGCGCTCTGGGGCTTCGCCGGTCCGGCGACCCAGGCCCTGGTCACGCGCCAGGTCGACCCCGGCGAACAGGGCCGGCTGCAGGGCGCGCTGGCCGGACTGACCAGCCTCGCCGGCATACTCGGTCCCACGCTGTACACGCAGATCTTCGGCTGGAGCATCGACAAGAACTCGCCGCTGCACCTGCCGGGCCTGGCCTTCCTGCTCGCCGCCGCGCTGCTGCTCGTCGCGCTGGCCGTGGCCTGGAAGGCGACTCAGCCGGCGGGTACATCTGCCACGACCGACGCCGCGCGCCCATGAGAACGGCTGCCGCGGTGCTCGGCCTGCTGCTGACCGCCAGCGCGGCGGCGCAGTACGGCGAATCCACGCGGGACTATCTGCGCGAGTTCGACCGCGACGGCGACGGCCGCGTCAGCCTGGCCGAGTATCAGGACAAGCTCAGCGAAATTTTCCAGCGCATGGACGTCAACGGCAACGGCGTCGTCGACCTCAACGAGTTCGACCCGGCGGTGGTCGGAGCGCATACGCGGCCGATCTCGCTGACCCAGCACCGCAAGCGCCTGGCCGAGGTGTTCCGCCGCCAGGACGTCAACCACGACGGCTATCTCGACGCGCGCGAGCTCGGCGCGCCGCCGCGCTGAGCGGGATGTCGCGATGGCCAGCGCGAACGCGGGCGGTGAAAGCAGAAACGACGACAGGCCAAGGCAATAAGTTATTTCGTGGATAAAGATTCAATATCCATATAGATACTCGACGTTGCGGCGCCGCGCCCGCCCGCCTGCGACCATTCCGCACACGACCGCAGGTCGCGCGGTTCCTGAACGCGCAGCAGCGTGCCCTACTTCCGGCACGTGAAGACGGCTGGGCACTGGCCGATGCTGTGGCGGACATGACGGAGGGCGCCGCGCATATGCTCAAGTTCCTGCTCTGGCTGCTGCTGTTCGTGCTGTGCTGGCCGCTGGCGCTGCTCGCGCTGGTGCTGTATCCGCTGATCTGGCTGCTGAGCCTGCCGTTCCGGCTCGTCGGCATCACGCTGTCGGCGGTGTTCGAGTTCCTGCGCGCGCTGCTGTTCCTGCCGGCGCGGCTGCTCGGCGCGAAGCCGGCCTGAAGATCCCGCCGCACGCTGGTGACGGTGGGCCGATTGCGGCGAGAATGCGCGCCGCTTCCGGCTGCGCGCGTCCATGAACGAACCTGTCGTCGACTGTCCCTGCGGTTCCGACCGCGCCTATGCCGTCTGCTGCGCGCCGCTGCACGCGGGCGAGCCGGCGCCGACAGCCGAAGCGCTGATGCGCTCGCGCTATAGCGCCTATGCGCTGGGGCTGGAGGACTATCTGCTGCGCAGCTGGCACCGCTCGACGCGGCCGGCGGCGCTGAACCTGGCCCGCGAAAGGCCCGCGCCGCGCTGGCATGGCCTCAAGATCCTGCGCTATCAGCCGGTCGATGCCGACAACGCCTTCGTCGAGTTCGTCGCCAGGTACAAGGTCGGCGGCGGTCCCATGCAGCGTCTGCGCGAACTCAGCCGCTTCCGGCGCGAGGACGGGCACTGGTTCTACGTGTCGGGCGAGTGGAGCAGCTGACACCGGCAGCAGCACGAACCGGCCGGATCTCCAGGTGCGCGACCGCCGCGCTGCGCTGTCGTGGTGGCCGCGGCGCAGACTGCGGACTAGCATGGCCGCAACGCGGCCGCGACCTGTCCGATGACGATGCATGACCCCTCTCTTGGCGACTGCGACCTGCTCGTGGTCGGCGGCGGCATCAACGGCGCCGGCATCGCGCGCGATGCGGCCGGGCGCGGACTGCGCGTCGTATTGTGCGAACGGGACGACCTGGCCGCGCACACGTCCTCGGCCAGCACCAAGCTGATCCACGGCGGACTGCGCTACCTCGAACGCTACGAGTTCGGTCTCGTACGCAAGTCGCTGCGCGAGCGCGAGGTGCTGATCGAGGCCGCGCCGCACCTGATCCGGCCGCTGCGCTTCGTGCTGCCGCAGGCGCCGCATCTGCGGCCGGCGTGGATGATGCGTATCGGACTCTGGCTCTACGATCATCTGGCGCGGCGCCGCCGTCTGCCGGCGTCCGCGGCGATCACGCTTGCCGGCGACGCCGTGCTGCAGCCGCAGTTCACGCGCGGCTTCGCCTATTCGGACGGCTGGTGCGACGACGCGCGCCTCGTCGTCGCGGCGGCCAGGGATGCCGCCGAGCGCGGCGCACGCGTGCTGACGCGCACACGTTGTGCGCAACTGCGGCGCAGCGCGACGGGCTGGACCGCCGAACTGGAAACCGCCGACGGGCGTCGCCCGATCCTGCAGGCGCGCGCCGTCGCCAATGCGACCGGGCCCTGGGTCGCCGCATTCCTGCAGCAGATCGCGCAGCAGCCGTCACGACACGCGCTGCGGCTCGTGCGCGGCAGCCACATCGTGGTGCCTCGCCGGCCGGGGCAGGAAACGGCCTATGTGCTGCAGAGCGAGGACCGCCGCATCGTGTTCGTGCTGCCCTACGAAGATGCGTTCACCTTGATCGGCACGACCGACGTCGATGTCGCCGACGACCCGGCCGCCGCGCGGATCTCGCCGGCGGAAATCGACTACCTCTGCACGCTGGCCAATCGCTATCTGCGCCTGCCGGTGACGGCGGGCGACGTGGTCTGGAGCTTTGCCGGCGTCCGGCCGCTGCTGCAGGACGGCGCGGACGACCCCGCGGCGACATCGCGCGACTATCTGCTCGATCTCGATACGGATGCGGCGCCGCTGCTGTCGGTCTACGGCGGCAAGATCACGACGTTCCGCCGTCTCGGCGAAGAAGCCGTCGACGAACTGTGCCGGGCGCTGCGGCACCCGGCGCCGGCCTGGACGCGCACGGCGCCGCTGCCGGGCGGCGACATTCCCGGCGCGGATTTCGCGCATTTCCTGCAGCAACTCGCCCAGCACCGTGCCTGGCTGCCGCCGGCCCTGCGCGAGCGCTATGCGCACGCCTACGGTTCGCGCGCGCTGCGCCTGCTCGGCGACGCGCGGCGCCTGCAGGATCTCGGCGAGGAAGTGCTGCCGCAGCTGTTCGCCGCGGAGATCGACTATCTGCGCCGCGAGGAATGGGCGCAGACCGCCGACGACGTCCTCTGGCGGCGCAGCAAGCTCGGCCTCCATCTGCCCGCCGATGCGGCGACACGACTGGACGACTGGCTGGCGCAGCATCCGCTGCCGGCGCACAGCTAGCCGGCGCAGCGGACGCGCATCGATCGGGAACGCCGGCCCGCTGCATCGGCGGTCGTGCGCCACGCCCGGCAGGATTGCCTTCCCGGTTTTCGGCCGCGGCAATCCGCCGATCCCGGCGCGCCGGTGCGCAGCCGCACCGGCGCGGCTACACTGCCGCGCCCCGCCGCTTCCGCTTTCCGCATGGCCGCTTCGCGCCTGGTCCGACTGCTGCAGACCCTGCGTCCCGCCGAGCTCGCGCTTGCGCGCGGATCGTGCCCACTCTGCGGCTGCGGCTGGCTGCTGCGGCTCGCACGCAACGAACTCGGTGTGCGCTGCGTGCGCTGCGGCGCGAGCGCGGTGACCCAGTCGCTCGTGGCGGTGATTCGCGCCGAACTGCCGCAGCTCGCACGAGCCACTGCCTACGAGATGTCGGCACAGGGACCGCTCGTCGCTTTCCTGCGCGGCGCCTGCGCCGAGCTGACGACCAGCGAACTGCTCGACGGCGTTACGCCCGGCGAATCGCGCGCCGGTGTGCTGTGCCAGAACGTCGAACGCCTGACCTTCGCCGCGGCGAGTTTCGATCTGTGCACGTCGAGCGAGGTGTTCGAGCATGTCGAGGACGATGCCGCCGGCTTTCGCGAAGTGCGCCGCGTGCTGCGGCCCGGCGGGCGCTTCGTGTTCACTGTGCCGCTGCACGACAGCGCGCAGACCGTGGAACGCCTGGCCTGGCAGGACGGCCGCCGCGTCGATCTGCTGCCCCCGGCCTATCACGCCGACCGCTACCGCGGCGCTACCGTGCTCGTGCAGCGCGACTACGGCCGCGACATTCTCGACCGGCTGCGCGCAGCCGGGTTCGCGGCAGCGCGCATCGTGCAACCCGCGCCGCCGCTGTTCGGCCACGCGCGGCCCGTGATCGTCGCGGCGGTGGACTGAGCGCGGCGCTGGCCGCTTCGTCGGCGCGGAAGCGGCGGCCCACTGCGTAGAATGGCCCGACAGGGCAGAGGACGGCGACGTGAACGGCACAACCGGTGCGGCCCAGGACAACGGTGGTCTGCGTGCAGTGCTGCAGGCGTTGCGGCCGTCGCCGCTGCCGCCGTGCGTGCTCGCCGTCGTCGTCGCGACCGAAGGTTCGACCTATCGCAAGGCCGGCGCGCTGATCGTGCTGCCCGCAGATGGCGCACGCGTCGGCTGGCTGTCGGGCGGCTGCCTGGAAGCCGAGCTCGAAACCACCGCTGCAGAGGCCCTGCGCGACAGCCGCGCGCGACATCTGCGCCTGGATACGCGCGGCGACGACGACCTGCTGTTCGGCTCGGCCTCGGGCTGTCGCGGCGTCGTCGAGCTGCTGTTGCTGCCGCTGGATGAGACCGCACCGCTGCTCGCGGCACTGCGCAGTCTCGACACCTCCGCCGGCGTGGAACTCGAGCTGTGCGCCGACGGGGCCGGCCGCGCGACGAGTGCAGCCGGCGAGTGGCAGTGGCCGGCCGGCGCCGCGCCGGCACCGGGCCGCTGGTCGCTGCGTCTGCGCGCACCCGAACGCCTGCTGCTGCTCGGCGCCGGGCCGGAATCGGCGCCGCTGCTGCGCCTGGCTCATCTGCTCGGCTGGTCGGTCGATGTCGTCGAATCGCGCGCGCGCTGGCATGCCGCGCTGGCCGGCGCCGACGCACTGCATCGCGATGTGGCCGGGGTGCCGGCATTGCTCGCGAGCGGCCGCTACGCCGCGGCCGTGGTCATGAGTCATCACTATTCGCGCGATCTGGCCGCGTTGCAGCACGCGGCCGCCGCCGGCATCGGCTGGATAGGCCTGCTCGGACCGGTCGCGCGGCGCGACGCGCTGCTCGCCGAGCTCGATGCCGATCTGCGCGCGCGCCTGTTGCCGCGGCTGCAGGCGCCGGTAGGCCTGCGTCTGGGCGGCGAAGGCCCCGAAGCGATAGCCCTGTCCATCATGGCGGCGCTGCAGAGCCGCGACGGCGCATGAAGGCCGCGCACGGCGCGGTGATCCTGGCCGCCGGCGCCTCGCGCCGGCTCGGGTTTCCGAAGCAGCTCGTCGAGATCGACGGCGAACCGCTGCTGCGCCGCGCGGCGCGTGCAGTGCTGGCGACGCAGCCCTTGGACGGCGTCGTCGTGCTTGGGCACGAGGCCGCGCGCTGTGCCGCCGCGGTCGCCGATCTGCCGCTGCGCCGCCTGCTCGCGCCGGATTGGCAGCGCGGCATGGGGCCTTCGCTGCGCAGCGGCGTCGATGCGCTGGACGCGGCCTGCGCCGGCGTGCTCGTGGTGCTCTGCGATCAGCCCGCACTGGATGCGGCGCATCTGCAGTCCCTGTTGTCGGCCTGGAGCGCCGCGCCGCATCGCGCCGCCGCGAGCGGCTATGCCGGCACGGTCGGAGTGCCGGCTTTGCTGCCGCGCAGCTGGCTGCAGTCGGCCGCACTCGACGGCGACCGCGGCGCGCGCGCGTTGCTGCAGGCTCGCGCGGCGCTGGTGCAGGTCGTGGTCAACGAGGCGCTGGCCCGTGACGTGGACCTGCCGGGCGACCTGCGACTCCCCTGATGTTGCAGAAACTGCTCGGCTGCGACCGTCTTCGCAGTCGCGTCGTCGGTTCCTTGCCCGCTGCCGGCAGCGGTGCGGAGCATTTGACGTTTCCCCCTGCTAACGCGGTGTTCCGATTCAAAATCCTGCACACCCCCTGTCCAAAGTCATACGACTTTTGTCCTATTCATCGAGGTGAAAGGCATCCGGATAATGCCCGCTAACCGATCGGTCAGTAAGCGCCTGTGGTCCCAACCCTGCTGGCATCCGCGTACGAGACTTCCGAGAAATCGGCGCTGTCGCGGATCCTGGCCGAAGCCGAAGTCCTGTTTGCGGAACGCGGCTTCGACGGAGTGTCGATCAACGAGGTCGCTCTGGCTGCCGGTGTTTGCAAGGCGAATGTGTTCCATCACTTCGCGACCAAGCAGGAACTGTACGAGCGGGTGCTCACCCAGGCCTGCGATGCGTTCGGACGGTCGCTGGATGCGTTGGAACTCAAGGAGCCGGATCTCGCGGGACGCCTGTGGCGTCTGATGGAATGGCACAACGCCTTTCTCTATCAGCGGCCCCATGGCACGCGCCTGATCCTGCGCGAGCTGACGGGATCGCCGACCGTGCTCGAACGCAGTCCGGTGTTTCCGTTGATCCAGCGCAACTTCGACCGGATCGTCGGACTGCTCAATGAGGTAGCGGACAAGTTGCGCGAAGGCATCAGTCCGGCCCTGGTGGCCAAAGTGGTGCTGTCGCTCAACCTGTTCGGTTTCCAGACCGAGCGTCTGAACGAGAAATTGATGGTGGCCGGTTCGCTGGCGACGCGGCCCGAACTGCAACGGCAATGGCTGGATCTGCTGCTGCACGGGATCGAGGCGCCGAACTGACATCGCAGACAACGCGGCAATGGACGGCCGCCACAGGACTCCCTGGCCCGTCCGTCCGCGCTCCTCCCTGCCCTCCGTTGCCTGGTGGAAGGGCCAGGGAAATTGCTTCGACGCAAGTCGCGCAACGCTTGAAAACGTGGATCACGCTGCCACGTTGCACTACCCGGGTTCCCCGCCTGCCCGGTACCGGCTGACTCCCTCCTCCCCCCCCCGATCACCGGTACCGGGCCAGGCACCTACCCGCGCCGGCCGCGCGCGAGTTGCGGCTTTTCCGTTCTTCCCGGTCTTTCTTCCCCGGCTTCTTGCCGATCCGGCGCCGCGCTGCTTTGCGGCCGCCGCAGGCATATCGCGATCCGCCGCTGTCGTTCACCACGTCCCTGCACGGAATCGTGTCCCGCGTTGCGGCCATCGTCGCGCACTGCGCCGAGGCCGGCACCGACAGCGCTCATGTCGGCGTCGACGGCCTGCCACTCGGCCACACCATCCGCTTTTCACAAAGAAAAAAAGAGCCCGGCACAGGCCGGGCTCGGAGTGTTGCGACAGAACAGGTGTCGCCAGAAAGCGATCAGAAGCTCAGGCGCGGGCCGATCAGGAACGACTTGTCGTTCTCCGCCACGCGCGCCTCGGCCGCCAGGCCGAAATTCTGCGTGAACTTGTACTGGCCCGAGACGCCGAGCGATGCATTGCGGTCGACGTGGTCGAGCTTTTCGTAGCCGACCCAGGCCGCGCCTTCGAACTTCGGCGTCAGCGCCGAACGCAGGCCGACGCGTACACCGTAACCGTCGGTATCCAGCGTGGTGTTCTTGACGTAGGCGACGTCGGTGAACAGGTCGGTCTGGTCCGCGACCGGCGTGTGGTAGCCGGCGCCGAGGTACCAGGACTTCAGATCCTTGAACGGCGCGTCGTTGTTCAGGCGGCTCCAGCCGGCGATCACGTTGAAGTTGTCGTTCAGCGCGCCGGAACCGCGCAGGGCGACGCCGTCGGTATTGTCGAAGTTGTCGGGATTGACGTGCGCGTAGTCCGCTTCGAGCCAGGAGTAGCTCAGATCGGCAGCCTGCGAAGCAAACGGCAGGGCAAGCAGAGCAGCAAGGGCGAGGGCAGTGCGTT
This sequence comes from Lysobacteraceae bacterium SCN 69-320, assembly GCA_001725155.1. GTDB lineage: Bacteria > Pseudomonadota > Gammaproteobacteria > Xanthomonadales > Rhodanobacteraceae > Tahibacter. The sequence continues at coordinate 28,461 of MEFP01000017.1, forward strand.
TCATCGTGTGTTCCTTGGTTTGCTATCCGGACGGCTCAACGCCGTGGCCAGCAAACTATGGCGCGGTGCGGCAAAACCAAGTCGACCGCAGCGGCCGGGTTTACATCGGATTCATGACGCTGAACACGGCGTTGAAAAAACGGCGGAACTTTTAACGCGCTGCGACTCACGCCTTGCTGGCCTGCTCGAATGCGTCGCGTCGCCGTCAGCCGAACGCGGGAGCGGAACCGGCGGCGACCGCCGGCCGGAAGTTTCTCTAGAGCGAACCTTCGAAACTGAACTGGCGCCAGGCTTCGTAGACCACGACGGCGACGGCGTTGGACAGGTTCAGGCTGCGGTTGTCGGGCCGCATCGGCAGACGCAGGCACTGCGACGCGGGCAGCGCGGCCAGGAAATCCTGCGGCAGGCCGCGCGTCTCGGAACCGAACACGATGGCGTCGTCGCGCGCGAAGCGCACCGCGTAGGGACTGGTCGTGCCGCGCGTGGACAGGGCGAACACGCGGGCCGGCGCGGCCGCGGCGAGGAATGCGGCGAAATCGTCGTGTACCTGCAGCGCGGTGTACTCGTGATAGTCAAGGCCGGCGCGGCGCAGGCGCGCGTCGTCGATCGCGAAACCCAGCGGGCGGATCAGATGCAGCCGTGCGCCGCTGTTGGCGCAAAGCCTGATCACGTTGCCGGTGTTCGGCGGAATCTCGGGTTGGTGCAGGACGACATGCAGCATCGGCGGATTATCGCTGCGCCAGGGCCGGCCGACCAAATGACAGGTTTTGCAATGCCATGCCGTTTTCACGGGCATGCGGCTGTCGTCTCAGCCGGAACCCGGAAACCGTCCATGCGCAACCATCTTGCTGTTCTCGCCCTTTTTCTCGCCGCAGCGCCGGCACTGCAGGCTGCCGACGCCGGCGCCGACGCGATGCAGCGTCGCGGCCGCGAGATCCTGCACCAGTCGGGCTGTCACGACTGCCACACGCCGGGCTTCGCCATGAATGGCGGCCAGGCGCCGGAATCGGTCTGGCTGACCGGCGATCAGCTCGGCTGGAACGGCCCCTGGGGCACGACGTACGCGAGCAATCTGCGTCTGCGCCTCAACGCGATGAGCCGCGACGAATGGCGCGCCTATGCCCGCATCATGAAGGCGCGTCCGCCGATGCCGTACTGGGCGCTCAACAGCATGAGCGACACGGATCTCGACGCGATCTGGCAGGTGGTCAAGTCGCTCGGCAAGGCCGGTACGCCGGCACCGGCCGCGCTGGCGCCCGGTGTGGAACCCGCCGGTCCGGCCGTGCGCTTCCCGGCGCCGCCGCCGAATTCGGCCAAGGCCGGCTGATTCACCAGGGAATGTCGCGACCGTCCTCGCTCGCGATGAAGCGGCCCGCATCGGCGGGCCGCAGCGCGAGCGCGCGGTCGATCAGCAGGGTCGCGGCCCGCTCCACCGCCAGCGGCGCGTTCGCACCGCCCATGTCGGTCTGCACCCAGCCCGGATGGAACGCCGCCACGCAAATGCCCTGCGGCGACAGCTCGGCGGCGAGCAGCCGCGTGACCATGTTCAGCGCCGCCTTGCTGATCGCATAGCTCGGCGTGCGGAACGTGTCGCTCGCGGCAATCGACGCCATGACCGTCGACACATTGGCGACGCGCGCGCCGCCGGCGACGCGCAACAGCCCGACGCAGGCCTGGGTCAGCAGCAGCGCACCGGCGGCATTCACCGCGAAGCTCTCCGTCAGCGACCTGGCAGTGACCTCGCCGAAGCGTTCGCCAGAAACCAGCACGCCCGCATTGTTGATCAGCAGGTCGACGCGGTCGGTCACCAGCGTGGCTTGCCCCGCGAACGCGGCGATCGAACGCTCGCTGGTCACGTCCAGCGGCATCACGTGCAGATGGCCCGGATGGCTGCCGGCCAGCTCGGTCAGGCGCTTCTCCCGCGTCTTGCGGCAGGCGGCGATCACGCGCCAGCCACGCTGCAGCAGCTGCTGCACGAGTTCCAGCCCCAGGCCGCGATTGGCTCCGCTGACGATGGCGACGGGCATGTCGGGCTCCTGCGGCGACGATGGCCGCATGCTGCGTCAGCCCGGAGCGCCGGCGCAACCTCGGCCGATCGCTGAACTTCACCCGCTGCCTGCGGTCTCGCGCCGATTGCACGCCACGACCGCCGTCGCTAGCCTCGGCCGGTCGCCACGGCGAATTTCCTCGGGAGCTTTTCATGCGCAAGACGCCAGCACTGACCCTGGGCCTGCTGTTCGCCGCCGGCCGCTGTTTCGCGGCCCCGGCCGCGGCCGATGCCATCGACATTCCGTTCGAGAAGTTCCAGCTGTCCAACGGCCTCACGGTCGTCGTGCATGAAGACCGCAAGGCGCCCGTCGTCGCGGTCGGCGTCTGGTATCACGTCGGCTCCAAGGACGAACGCCCGGGCAAGACCGGTTTCGCCCATCTGTTCGAGCATCTGATGTTCCAGGGTTCGGAAAATTTCCGCGACGAATTCTTCCGTCCGCTGGAACAGGTCGGCGCGACCGACCGCAACGGCACCACCAACGCCGACCGCACGAACTATTTCGAGACCGTGCCGACGACCGCGCTGGATATGACCCTGTGGCTCGAGTCCGACCGCATGGGCCATCTGCTCGGCGCGATCGACCAGAAGGTGCTCGACGAACAGCGCGGCGTGGTGCAGAACGAAAAGCGCCAGGGCGACAACCAGCCCTACGGCCTCGCCTACGAACGCATCCTGCAGGCCAGCTTTCCCGAAGGCCATCCGTACCGCTGGGAAACCATCGGTTCGATGGACGACCTCAACGCGGCCAGCCTCGACGACGTGAAGCAGTGGTTCCGCGACTATTACGGCGCGGCCAATACCACGGTCGTGCTCGCCGGCGACATCGACGTCGCGACGGCGAAGGAAAAGATGCAGAAGTATTTCGGCGCGATCGGCGCGGGTCCGCCGCTGGCGCGTCGCGCCGCCTGGATCGCGCCGCGCACCGAGTCGACGCGGGATGTAGCCCAGGACCGGGTCGCCCAGGTGCGCATCTACCGCAGCTGGAACGTGCCGCCGCGCAATACCGCCGACCTGACCCGTCTGCAGCTCGCCGCGGCCGTGCTCGGCGGCGGCAAGACCTCGCGCCTGTACGAGCGCCTGATCTATCGCGAACAGCTGGCCGATTCGGTCAGCGTCGACATCGAGCCGCAGGAGCTGGCCAGCCTGTTCGGCGTCGAGGTCGACGTGAAGGAAGGCGTCGACCCGCGGCGCGTCGAACAGATCATCGCCGAGGAATGGCAGCGCTTCCTCGACAAGGGACCTACCGAGGAAGAACTCCGGCGCGTGAAGACCTCGACCCTGGCCGGCCTCGTGCGCAGCATCGAGAAGGTCGGCGGCGGCGGCAAGGCACGCGCACTGGCCGAAGGCCAGGTGTTCGCCGGCGATCCGGGCGCCTACAAGAAGGCGCTCGCACGCATGGACGCGGCCACGGCCGCCGACGTGCAGGCCGCCGCGAAGACCTGGATCGGCCGCGGCGACTACACCCTCGTGGTCGAGCCGTTCCCCGACTACACGGCCACGCCCGAGACGGTCGACCGCAGCAAGGGCCTGCCGGCCGTCGACCGCTTCCCCGACTTGAGCTTTCCGGCACTGGAGCGCGGCAGGCTGCGCAACGGCATCGAAGTCGTGCTCGCGCGGCGCAGCGCCGTTCCGGTCGTGCAGCTGAGCCTGCAGTTCGACGGCGGCTATGCCTCGGACCAGCAGCGCAAGCTCGGCACGGCGTCCTTCACCATGTCGATGCTCGACGAAGGCACGCGCTCGCTGGATGCACTGCAGATCGCCAAGCGCCAGGAGGAACTCGGTGTCGGCATCAGCGCCGGTGCCGATCTCGACGTCAGCGCGGTCAGCATGAACGCGCTGAAGGCGCAGCTCGCGCCGTCGCTCGCGCTGTTCGCCGACATCGTGCGCAATCCGGCATTCAAGTCCGAGGACGTGGAGCGCGTGCGCGGACTCTGGCTGTCGGGCATCGCGCAGGAGCGCACCCAGCCGATGTCGATCGCGCTGCGCCTGCTGCCGCCGCTGGTCTACGGCGCCGGCCATCCGTACGCGATTCCGTTCACCGGCTCGGGCAGCGTCGACTCGGTGCGCGCCCTGACCACGCAGGATCTCGCCGACTATCACCGCGATTTCATCCGGCCCGACAACGCCCGCATCATGGTCGCCGGCGACGTCACGCTGGCCGAGATCACGCGCGAACTCGACGCCGTGTTCGGCGACTGGAAGGCACCGGCCGCGCCGCTGCCCAAGTCCGCCGTCGCCGACGTCGCCCAGCCGGCCGGGCCCCGCGTATTCCTGATGGACCGCCCCGGCGCGCAGCAGTCGCTGATCCTCGCCGGCGAGACCGCGCCGTCGGCGCGCGCGACGAACTACCTCGAGGCCCGCACCATGAACGCGATCCTCGGCGGCAATTTCACCTCGCGCCTGAACATGAACCTGCGCGAGGACAAGCACTGGGCCTACGGCGTACGCAGCCTCATGCCGGCTGCCGAAGGGCCGGGGCTGTTCCTGCTCTACGCGCCGGTGCAGACCGACAAGACCGCCGAGTCGATCTCCGAGCTGCTCAAGGAAGCACGCGACATCGTCGGCCCGCGACCGATCACGCGCGAGGAGATCGACAAGGTCCGCAACAACGACATCCGCGAACTGCCGGGCCGCTTCGAAACCACCGGCGCGGTGCTCGGCGCCGTCATCGACATCGTGCGCTACGGCCGCCCCGACAACTACGTGCAGACCTTCAAGCAGCGCGTGGAGAACCAGCAGGAAGCCGACATCCGCGCCGCCGCGAAGGAAATCGTGCGCCCGGATGCGCTGACCTGGGTCGTCGTCGGCGATCTGGCCAAGATCGAGGCCGGCGTGCGCGCGCTGAAACTCGGCGAGGTCAAGGTCGTGGATGCGGACGGCAAGGTCGTACGCTGAGCGGCAGTGGCATCGGCGGCGCGGCGCCGGACATCGAGCTCGATGCGGCGCTTGCGCAAGGGGGGAGGGGAGAAAACCCGTCCCCCCCGACTCTTCCCTTGAAAGAACCTCGAACAACCCTCGTTCCGACGGTTTCTCGAGTCGACGAGTCCGGCGCAGGTGCGGACTCGTCTGCGCTGATCAAGCGCTTGCGCGCTGGCTCGCGAGCGGCACGTCACCGTGCCGCGGGGACCCCGACGTCTTTCGAGATGCCCTGGAAGGGGCGGGCCTCCAAAGCTAAGTCCTGCGCCGAGACAGCACGAACATGCCGATCAGTACGAGCGCCGAACCGGCCAGCTGCCAGGCCGTGATCGGTTCGCCGAGCAGCCAGGCGCCGAGGAACAAGGTCGACACGGGCCCGAGCATGCCGGCCTGGGCCGCCGCCGGCGCGCCGATGCGCGCGACCGCGATCATGGTCAGCAGCACCGGCGCCACCGTGCAGAACAGCGCATTGGACAGCGACAGCGCCTGCACCGGCCAGGGCTGCAGCAACCGCGTCCACGGCCGCGTCAGGCCGAAATGCAGCAGCACGGCAACCGTGGACACACTCATTGCGTAGGCAACCAGGCGCGAGGGTCCGAGGCGTTTGACCAGTTCGCCGGAACCGATCAGGTACAGCGCATAGGACAGCGCCGCGCCGAACACCAGCAGCGCGCCGAGCACGACGCGGTCGCCGCCGAGACTCAGATCGTGTGCGAACACCAGCACGATGCCCGCGTAAGCCAGCGCCAGCGCAGCCCATTCGCGCAGGCCTATGCGCCGGCGCAGCACGACGGCGCTGATCAGCAGCACGAACGACGGCGACAGGAACAGGATCAGCCGCTCCAGCGCCGCGCTGACGTATTGCAGGCCGGCGAAATCCAGATAGCTCGACAGGTAGTAGCCGAGCAGGCCGAGCGCGAGCACGGCGAAACCATCGCGCCGGCTCAACGGCACGGCGCTGCGCCATTGCCATGCGGCGATCGCGACGAAGAACGGCGCCGAATACAGCATGCGCAGCGCGAGCACGTCGAGCGCGTCGACCGGATGGCGGTAGAGCAGCTTGGCGACGATGGCCTTGGCCGAAAACAGCACGGCGCCGGTCGCGGCGATCAGCAGGCCGCGACGGTAGGCCGTGCGCGAGAACGACGAATCGTTCATCGGCGCGTGTCCCCGCCTGTGTGCATATCACTGTTCCTGTCTTCAGCGACACCGGTGTCGATGCCGGCCTCCGGGCTTGTCGCGATCGCTGCGTATTCCTGCGTCGGCGCCGGTAGCGCAGAGGCATCGACACGGCGACCGCGCGCCGATGTCGCGGCATCGCACACGAAAGAACTAGCGGACGAATTCACGTGCGAGTAGGCCGTATAGCGCGGTGTCGGCGATCTCGCCGTTCACGTGCCAGCGTTCGCGCAGATAGCCTTCGCGCCGGAAACCGACACGCTCGACGAGGCGGCAGGACGCCTGGTTGCGCGGATCGATGTCGGCCTCGACGCGATGGAGTTCCAGCGCATCGAAACCGTAGGTCAGCGCGGCACGCAGCGCTTCCTGCGCATAGCCGCGGCCCCAGTAGGTCGGGTGCAGCTGATAGCCGACTTCGGCACGCCGCTGCGCGCGGTTCACGGCGAACAGGGTGACGATGCCGATCAGTTCGTCGGCGTCGATCAGCGTCAGGCCCCAGGGCCAGCTTTCCTCGCGCTCGGCGAAGTGACGGCTCTGTTCGAACCAGTCCTGCGCCTGCTGCGGATCGGTCCAGGCCGAAAAGCTCCAGTAGCGCATCGCGCGCGGATCGGAATGCAGGCGATAGATCGCGTCGATGTCGCTGCGCACTATCGTGCGCATGCGCAGCCGCGGCGTCTGCAGCAGTGGCATGGCGTTCAGGCTGTCGCTCATGGAGAACCTCTGGATACGTCGACGTCGTCGCTGTCGCGGCCCTCGCGATCCGGCGGAGTGGTCGACAGTCGTCCGCGAGCATTCGGCGAGGCCGGAGACCGCGGCCGGGTGGAGTTGCCACGATCCGGATACCGGGTCGGACCTGCTCTGCGCTGCGGACCGGACCCGCATGATGCCGCGCGAAGCGGCCATACCGCCAGCGCCGGCGCAGTGATCGTGACGGCGGCCTGCTACAGTCGGCCCACGCGACGACCCGCAGGGAGGCCGACATGGCTACGGTTCTGATTCCGGGCATCAAGGGCAGCGAACTCGCCGACAGCTATCCGTTGGACTGGCCGGTGCGCTGGAGTCTCGAGGACATGGTGTTCGGCGACGCGTTCGAGAATCCGCTGGATTTCGCCCTGCTCGACGGCCGCTACGAGGCCAACGACGGCCACCGCATGCTGCCGTCGCGGCCGATCCGCTACGCCTATGGCGAGATGGTCGGCAAGCTGCGCGCCTGGAAGCCGGCCGAACCCCTGCACGTGTTCACGTACGACTGGCGCCGGCCGATCGAGCATGCGGCGCAGAAGCTCGCCGAATTCTGCGCGGAACTGCAGGGACGCCAGGCGCGGCTCAAGCGCGCGACCGCGCTGAACTTCGTCACGCACAGCATGGGCAGCCTCGTGCTGCGCTCCATGCTCGCACTGCGCAGTCGCGCCGAACCGTTCGCCGACGTCGGGCGCGTCGTGTTCATCGCGCCCCCGTTCCGCGGCTCGCTCGCGGCGGCGCAGATGCTCGTCGCCGGCGAACGCGATGGCTGGTTCGGCACCGACGAGGACTACCGCAAGATCGCGCGCAGCTTTCCGTCGGTCTACCAGATGACGCCGCATTACGCCGGCAGCTGCGTGGACGAGGACGGCCGCGCCGTCGACCTGTTCGATCCGGCGAACTGGCAGGCCAACGTGCGCGACGGCAGCGGCGGTTTCGATGCGCGCTTCGTCGCCGACGCCGAGGCCTTCGCACTCGGCGCCTCGCGTCGCGGAGGCAGCAGCCCTGCGCCCATGCTCGACGACGCGGCACTCGCCGCGCATGGCGGGAACGTGCTGATCCTGCAGGGCAGCGGCATCGCCACCCCGCACCAGCTGACCGTGCAGCGTTCAAACCCGAACAACCCGAACTGGTTCGACTTTGCCGGCGCGCAGAAGGATCTGCTCGGCGACGGCCGCGTGCATCTGCGCAGCTCGGCCGTCGCCGGCGTCACCCTGGCCGCCTTCGCCGGCGCACTGGATCACGGCCGCGTCTGCCGCGACACGCGCGTGATCAACACGGTCTCGCTGTGGCTGGAAGGCAAGCGCGCGCTGAAGATGCAGCCGCGCGGTCCCGAGCATGCGGCGGGACGCCGCGGCCGCAGCTATTTCGACGCCTGGGACGGCGACATCGGGAGCCTGGCGACGCACGTGGTCTGAGCGCGCGACGCGGCGTCCGCTCGCCGCACACCGGCGACCGGCGCCATCACAACTCGCGCGCGTAACGCCGCCCGGTCAGCGCATAGCCCAGGCGTTCGTAGAACGCATGCGCGCCGGCGCGGTGCGCGGCCGTCGTCAGAACCAGGCGATCGGCGCCGCGGCGCCGCGCCCAGTCCTCGGCCGCAGCGACGAGTTCGCGGCCCAGTCCACTGCCGCGCAGACCATCGGCGACGACGAGCAGGGTCAACTGCACGGACGGTGCGTCGCGGTTCAGTGCGACGTGCGACTGCACCGTCGCGAATCCGCAGACGCCGCCGCCATGGCAGGCGACCAGCACGGCTGCGGCGGGATCGGCGAGCAGCCGCGCCAGTCGCGCCGCCACGGACGCCGCATCGGTGGGATAGCCGAGCTGGTCCAGCAGCTCGGCGAGCCGGGGCGCATCGGCCGCGGCGGTCCTGCGTATCGACGACGTTCCGCCCATGTTCCCGCCGGGAAATCGCGAACCGGATCATCATGCCGCAAACCGAAGCGCCCAGACGACCACCGTTCATCTGCATTTGCCTAGTCTGCGCCGCCGGCCGTCTCTGCGCCGGCATTCTCCAATCTTTCTCAAGGCCACACATGCGCATGCTATTGCTGGGCTGTCTGCTGCTGTCCGTCGCCGCGGTACGCGCCGAGGCGCCCGTGCCGGATGCGCCCGCGGCCCTGCTCGAAACCGTCGTCGTCAGCGGCGCACAGCCCGGTCCCGGCCTGTGGAAGGTCAGCAAGGGCGATCACGTGCTCTGGGTGCTCGGCACCTTGTCGCCACTGCCCAAGCGCATGAGCTGGGAGTCGCGCGAAGTCGAAGGCGTGATCGCGCAGGCGCAGCGCGTGCTGCTGACGCCTCGCGTGGACCTCGACGTCGCCGGCGGCGCGCTGGCCGGCGTGTTCCTTTTGCCCAGTCTGCTGAAGGCACGCAACAACCCCGACAAGCAGACCCTGGCCGACGTGCTGCCGGCCGATCTCTATGCACGCTGGCAGCCGCTCAAGCGCAAGTACATCGGTCGCAGCGACAGCGTGGAAAAGCGCCGGCCGATCTTCGCCGCGCAGGAGCTCTACGAAGAGGCCACCGACGACGCCGGCCTGCGCATCGACGGCAAGGTCAGCGAGACGGTGGAAAAACTCGCGAAGAAGCATGACGTCGCGCTGGACCATCCGCGCATCAAGGTCCGCCTCGCCGAACCGCGCGACGCGCTGCGCCAGTTCGCGAAATCCTCGCTCGACGACATCGACTGCCTGCGCAAGACCGTCGAACGCCTGGAGACCGACCTGCCGGCCATGCAGTTGCGCGCGAACGCCTGGGCCATCGGCGACATCGAAGCGCTGCGCAATCTGCCGTTCGTCGACCAGAACCAGGCCTGCCGCGATGCGATGCTGCGCAACAGCATCGTGCAGGAACGCGGCATGGGCGATCTGCGCGAGCGCCTCGCTGCCACCTGGCTCAGCGCCGCCGAAACCACCTTGCGCGACAACGCCGTCTCGTTCGCCGTGCTGCCGATGAGCCAGGTGCTCGACGGCGATGGCTATCTCGCGGCCCTGCAGGCCCGCGGCTATGCCGTGGAAGCGCCGCAGTAAGCCGAGGCGCATCGGCGCTTCCCGTCGCGGCGTCCTGGCTTGACCGCCGTCGCCGGCGCCGGGAAGTATTCGCCGGACTTCGCCGGGCAACAGACGCATGCGCATACTGATCGTCGAGGATTCCGCCACCCTGGCCGAGGCCCTGGACCGCAGCCTGCGCCAGCAGGGCTATGCCTGCGATCTGGCCGCCGACGGCCTCGCCGCGCTGCAGTTCGTGCGCAGCTATCGCTACGACGCGATCGTCCTCGACCTGATGCTGCCGAAGCTCGACGGCTTCGGCGTACTGCGTGAACTGAGCCGCGAGGCCGGCACGGCGCCCGTGCTGGTGCTGTCGGCGCGCGAGCAGGTCGACGACCGCGTGAAAGCGCTGGACGCCGGCGCCGACGACTATCTGGTCAAGCCGTTCGAACTCAGCGAGCTGTTCGCGCGCCTGCGCGCGCTGGTGCGCCGCCCGGCCCTGCGCGACACGCCGGTGCTGCGCCACGGCGATCTGGAAGTGGATCCGCGCTCGCGCACCGCGCGCCTGCGCGGCGTCGAGCTGCCGCTGACGCCGAAGGAATACCGGCTGCTGGAGCTGCTGCTGCGCCGGCAGGGCAATACCCTGGCGCGCGAGCAGATCTTCGAACATCTGTACGACAGCCGCAGCGACGCCTCGGACAAGGTAGTGGAAGTCATCGTCAGCACGCTGCGCACCAAGCTCGCGCAGCAGGGCATGGACGATCTCATCGTGACCCGGCGCGGCTTCGGCTATGTTGTGCCCTGAATGACGCAGCTTCCCGCCAGCGTGAACGCCCCCCGGCCTGCCTGGTCGCTGCATCGGCGGCTGGCCCTGGGCCTGGCGCTGAGTATCGGCGGCAGCTTCGCGCTGCTGTTTCCGCTGCTGGACCGCTGGATAGACCGGGAGATCTACCAGCGCATGGACCTCACCCTGCTGCAGCGCGCGACCGCGGTCGGCCGCGTGCTGCAGGAAAGCGATCCGCGTCAGCTGCAGCGGCTGATGCCCGAGTACGAGCCCGACGGACATACCGAGTTCTTCACCCTGTTCGACGAAACCGGCGGCCGGCCGCTGCTGCGCTCGCCGAGCAGCGCCGGCACGGCGCTGCCGCTGGGACCGGCCGGCCAGGGCACGCCGCGCTACTACGATCTCGTGCTGCCCGACGGCCATGCAGGCCGTGCGCTGGCCGTGCGCGTGCCTGCGCACGATGACGCCGCCAACGCCAATCTGCTCGTCGTGGCCACCGAGCGCGAAAGCTGGGACCGCACCGAACGCCACGTGCATCTGGCCCTGCTCGGCGGCATCGCGCTGGCCACGCTGATCGCGACGGGCCTGGCGCTGCTGCTGGTGCAGCGCGTGATCGTGGCGCTGCGCCGTGCCGGCGCCAAGGCTGCCTCCCTGCATGCGGATACGCCGAGCCAACGCATCGAAGGCGACTTTCCGCGTGAGCTGCAGCCGTTCGCCGATGCGTTCAACCTCGGCCTGCACCACCTGTACACCGCCATCGAGCGCGAACGGCGCTTTGCGCGCGATGTCGCGCACGAGCTGCGCACGCCGCTGGCGGAAATCCGCACCAGCGCCGAAAGCGCGCTGGCCGACGCCGACGCCGACGCCGGGCACGCGCAGCGCAGCCTCGCCGCCGCGGTCGCCGCGTGTTCGCGCATGCAGCGCAGCGTGGACACCTTGCTGCTGCTGGCACGGCTGGAATCGGGCCAGCACACGCCGGCGCCGGATCCGCTGGACCTGGCCGCGCTGCTGCGCGAGCTGATTGCAGCGCTGCACGGCCTGCAGACGCAGTACGCCGTGCAGCTGCGCGCCGAGCTGCCGCCGGCGGCCTGGATCCAGAGCGATCTGGGCATCGTCGAGCGCATTGTTTCCAATCTGCTGCGCAACGCCCTGGAGTATTCGCCGCCGGGCGAAACTGTGGACTGCCGCCTCGATCGCGACGAATCCGGCTGGCTGCTGTGCATCGTCAACGCGGCGCCGGAACTCGAAGCGGCGGACCTCGAGCATTTCGGACACCGCTTCTGGCGCAAGCACTCCGAGGGCGGCACTGCACATCATGCCGGGCTCGGACTGGCGCTGGCCTTCGCGCTGGCCCGCGCCGTGCAGCTGCCGATGCACTTCAGTCTGGACGCAGGTCGCCTGACGGCGCGGCTGGGCCCCTGGCCCGCGTTGCTGTAGGACCGATCGCCGCGGACGCGGAGCCGCAGCCGTCATCGGCCGTCGTCCGTCCGCGTCCGCCGCAAATCTGAAACGCAACCATCGCCGCATCGCACGGCGGTGCACGGCCCGCAGGCCGGCGACGCGACCGATGCGCCGGCAGCGCCAAAGCATTCCCAAAGCTTGGCGCGCCAGCATGGCCATCGGTATTTCCAGCGATCAATGCCCATGCCTGGCTCAATCCTTTCGCGGCGCTGCGCCGCCGCCGGCTTTCCGACTGCCTGCACTCCGCGACCGCGGGCGCTGCGCGCATGAATGCAGCAGCAGGACGATTCCCGACAGATTCCGCCACGAAAAAGCGCCTCGCCGTCGCTGCGGTCGCCGCGGCGCTGGCCGCCGCGGGCGCGGGCTGGTGGCTGTACTGGCCGCGCCCGGCGGAGCCCGAGCGGGCCGCCGACGCGATCGCCGTGGACGCAGACGGCAGTCTCTTGCTGACCCGGGCGCAGCTGCAGGCGCAGGGGCTGGCGACGGCCCCGGCGACGGCGGCCACGACGCTGCCGGTGCCGGGACTGCCGGCGCAGGCGGCGGCGCCGCTGGAGGCCAGCGTGCAGGTCGCCGCGCCGTATGCCGGCGTGGTCACGCGCATCCTCGTCGACGAAGGCGCGACGGTGCGCAGCGGCCAGCCGCTCGCACGCATCCAGAGCCGCGAGGTGCTGGCCGCGCAGAGCGAACAGGCACGCGCCCGCGCCGAGGCCGCCGCCGCTGCGCAGCAGGCGCGGCGTGACGCCGCCCTGCTGGCCGAAGGCATCATCGCCGCCGCGCGCCTGGAGCAGTCGCAGGCGCGTCATGCCGCCGCGCAGAGTGCCCTGCAGCAGGCCACCGGTGCGCTGGCGCCGCTGCGCGCGGCAGCCGGCGGCCTGGCCGGCGAATACGAGTTGCTGGCACCGATGGCGGGCCAGGTGCTGCGCCGCAACCTGGCGCCCGGCCAGGCGGTCGCCGCACTCGACGCCGCCTTCCTGATCGCCGAACCGGGACCGATGGATCTGAATTTCTCCGCGCCGCTGCGCCTGCGTGCGGCGATAGCGCCGGGCGCGCCGGTGCGGCTGCCGGACGGTGCGACCGCGCGCGTCGTCGCCGTGGGCGCGGACGCCGATCCGTCCAGCCAGAGCCTGCGCGTGCGCGCACGCATCGACGCAGCGGCGAACGCGCACGGCGCATTGACTGCCGGCCAGCAGTTCAGCGTGAGCCTGCTGCTGCCGGCGCCCGACGGCGCGGTGGCCGTGCCGTCGACAGCGCTGCTGCCCGCCGGTGACGGCCACGTGCTGTTCGTGGCCGTCGACGAAGCCCGCGGCCTGCGCGTGCGTGCGGTCGCCGTGCAGGTGCTCGGCGGCGACGAAACCGCCAGCGTGGTCAGCGTCGCCGCAGCACCGCACGGCGCGAGCGTGCTGCAGGACGGCTCGACCGTGGTCACGCGCGGCACCGCGCTGCTCAAGTCCCTGCTGCCGCTGCGATGAGGTGACGGATCATGCTTTCGCGCCTCGTCGAGTTCTCCCTGCGCCAGCGCGTGCTGGTGCTGCTGTGCGCGCTGGCGCTGGCCGCTGCGGGCATCGCCGCGTTCCTGCGCCTGCCCATCGACGCTTATCCCGACATCTCGCCGACCCAGGTCAAGCTGATCCTGAAAGCACCAGGCATGACGCCCGAGGAAGTGGAATCGCGCGTCATCACGCCGCTGGAAATGGAACTGCTCGGCGTACCGCAGGGCGTCATGCTGCGCTCCGTCGCCAAGTACGCGATCGCCGACATCACGCTCGACTTCGCCGAAGGCAGCGACATCTACTGGGCGCGCCAGCAGGTGGCCGAGCGCTACGCCGCCGTCGCCGGCAACCTGCCGCAAGGCGTCGACGGCGGACTTGCGCCGATCTCCACGCCGCTGTCGGACGTGTTCATGTTCACGATCGAAGGCGGCGGCCTGAGCCTGGCCGAGCGCCGCAGCCTGCTCGACTGGACCCTGCGCCCGGCGCTGCGCACCCTGCCCGGCGTGGCCGACATCAACGTGCTCGGCGGCCAGGCCAGGAGCTTCGCCGTGGTGCCCGACCGCGCGCGACTGGCGGCCGCCGGCCTGCAGTTCAGCGACGTCGTCGACGCGATCACCCGCAACAACCGCAACGACGGCGCGGGCCGGCTGGAAACCGGCGAGAACACGTTGATCGTGCGCACCGAAGGTGCGATCCGCGGCATCGACGATCTGCGCAGCGTGATACTGCGCGGCGCATCGCCGCCGGTGCGCCTCGGCGACGTGGCGGAGGTGCGTATCGAAGGGCTGACGCGCTACGGCGCCGTGAGCCGCGACGGCCAGGGCGAAGCGGTGCAGGGCATCGTCGTCGCGCTGCGCGGAGCCGACGCCTCCACCCTGGTCGAGGCGATCCGCAAGCGCCTGGCCGAACTCGCGCCCAGCCTGCCGCCCGGCGTGCAGGTCGTGCCGTTCTACGACCGCAGCACCCTGATCGCGCGCGCGGTCGGCACGGTGGAAAGCGCGCTGGTCGAGGCGACGGTGCTCGTCATCGTGCTGTTGCTGCTGTTTCTCGGCGGGCTGCGTGCGGCGCTGGTCGTCGCGCTGATGGTGCCGCTGGCCGCGCTGGGCACCTTCCTGCTGATGCGCCTGGCCGGCATGAGCGCCAACCTCATGAGCCTCGGCGGCCTGGCCATCGCGATCGGCATGCTCGTGGACGCCGCCGTAGTCGTGGTGGAAAACGCCGTCAGCCGGCTCGATCCGCACGCACCCGGCGCACACCTGCCGCGCCTGCACCGCGTGTTCGCCGCGGCGCGCGAAGTGGCCATGCCGGTAGCCTCGGGCATTCTGATCATCTGCCTGACCTTCATGCCGCTGCTGACCCTGCAGGGTCTGGAAGGCAAGCTGTTCGCGCCGGTGGCGCTGACCATCGTGTTCGCGCTCGGCGTGTCGCTGCTGCTGTCGCTGACCCTCGTGCCGGTGCTGTCCTCGCTGCTGCTGCAGGAACACGCCCATGCCGAGCCCTGGGTCATGCGCCACGCGCAGCGCCTGTATCGGCCGCTGCTGGAGCGCGCGCTGGAGCGCCCGCGGCAGGCTGCGGCGGTGGCCGTCGCGGCGCTGCTCGTCGGCGTGGTCGCCTATCTCGGCACCGGCAAGGCGTTCCTGCCGACGATGGATGAAGGCGACATCCTGCTGCAACTGCAGAAGCCGGCCTCGATCGGCCTGCAACGCTCGCTGGAAATCGACCTGGCCGTGCAGCAGGCCGTGGCCGCGGCGGTGCCGGAAGTGCAGCACAGCATCGCGCGCGTGGGCTCCGACGAACTGGGCCTGGATCCCATGGGCCTGAACGAGACCGACATGTTCATGCAGCTCGCGCCGCGCGCGCACTGGCGCAGGCCCGACAAGGAATGGCTCAGCGGCGAGATCCGCAGCGCCATGGCCGCGTTTCCGGGCGTGGAGTTCGGCTTTACCCAGCCCATCGAGATGCGCGTCGCCGAGATGCTGACCGGCAGCCGCGGCGACGTCGCGCTGAAGCTGTTCGGGCCCGATCTGCACACGCTGGGCGAACTGGCCCAGCGCATTGCCGCGCGCATCGAGAAAGTGCCCGGCGCGCGCGACGTGCTGACCCAGGCCAGCGACAGTGTCGAATATCTGCAGGTCGCCGTGGACGCGAAGGCCGCCGGCCGCGCCGGTCTGGCCGTGACCGACGTGCAGGACGAACTGCGCGCCCAGCTCGAAGGCGTGCAGGCCGGTCTGGTGATCGAGCCGGACCGGCGCACGCCGATACTCGTGCGCGGTGACGCGCAGGTGCGCGGCTCGGCGGCGCGCTTCGCCGACCTGCACCTGGCCCGCGGCGACGAAGGCCAGATACCGCTGAGCGCCGTGGCGCAGGTCAGCAGCACCGAAGGGCCGGTGCTCGTGCGCCGGGAAAACGGATCGCGCTTCGCGCTGATCCAGTCCGGCGTCAGCGGACGCGATCTGGTCGGTTTCGTCGATGAGGCACGCGCCGCCGTAACCCGCGACGTGCCGTTGCCGCCGGGCTACCGGCTGGAGTGGGGCGGCCAGTTCGAGAACCAGCAGCGCGCCGCCGCACGCCTGGGCCTGGTCGTGCCGGTCGCGCTCGGGCTGATCTTCTTCGTGCTGTTCATGACCTTCGGCTCGCTGCGCCAGGCCCTGCTGATTCTCGGCAACGTGCCGTTCGCTCTGGTCGGCGGCATTGCCGCACTGTGGTTGTCGGGGCAGTACCTGTCGGTGCCGGCGTCGGTCGGCTTCATCGCCCTGCTCGGCATCGCAGTGCTCAACGGCCTGGTGCTGGTGACCTATTTCAATCAGCTGCACGCGCTGGGCCTGCCGATGGAGCAGGTCGTGCGCGAAGGTGCCTGGCGGCGGCTGCGCCCGGTGCTGATGACCGCGACGATCACTGCCTTCGGCCTGGTGCCGCTGCTGCTGGCCAGCGGCCCGGGCTCGGAAATCCAGCGACCGCTGGCCATCGTCGTGATCGGCGGACTGGCCAGCTCCACCGCGCTGACCTTGCTGCTGCTGCCGCTGCTGTACCGGCGCTTCGGCCAGCCCGCGTCGGCCACGCCTGCGCCGAGGAGCGCCGCATGACTGCCTGGCCCGAAACGCATGCGCCTGACCGGCAGGTACGCCTGAATCTGGTGTTTCCGCCGAATCTCGAAGACGCCGTGACCGAAGCCCTGCTCGAAGACCCCGCCCTGCCGGGCTTCACCCTGCTGCACGCCGAAGGCCACAGCAGCGATTTCGCCAAGGCCTCGGCGCGCGAACAGGTGCGCGGCCGCGTGGACCGGCGCGTGTTGTGGATCGTGATCCATCACGAGCGCCTGGACAGCGTGCTCGGCGCATTGCGGCGGCGTATCGCCGGCGGCGATCTGCGCTGGTGGGTCGAGCCGGTACTGGCCGTCGGGAGGTTCGCATGAACCCTGTTCTTCGCCCATTGCGCCATGCGGCACGGATCGCGCTGGCTGCCGTGACGATGCTGCCGGCGGCCGCGGTCGGACAGGCCTTCCTGCCGGCCGACGCAGACGTCGCCGCGGCGATTCGCGACCAGGCCGAAGTGCGCGCGGCCGCGGCGCGTGTCGATGCCGCCGGCGCCTCGCGGCGCGCGCTCGCCGTCGGCGGCCACGAATTCGAGGCCAGCGTCGGCACGCAGCGCCGCCGCGCGATCGAAGAAGGCCGCGACTTCGCCGAATGGGATCTGCAGATCAGCCGCGCCGTGCGCCTGCCCGGCAAGGCCGCGCTGGACCGGCAGATCGGCGACAGCCTGCTCGGCGTGGCCGACCTGCGCCGCACCGACGCCGAGCACCAGGCCGCGCGGCGTCTGCTCGACCTGTGGATGGGCTGGCTGCGCAGCGCGGCCACGGCCGGGGAAACCGCCGCGCAGGCCGCCCTGCTGCAGCGGGAAAGAGATGCGCTCGCGCGCCGCGTGGCTGCCGGCGACGCGGCGCAGCGCGAACTGGATCTGCTCGATGCCGAACAGGCGCTGCTGGCCGTGCAGGTCGTCGCCACGCGCGATGCGGCCGCGGCGGCGCGGCAGACGCTGGCCATCGAGTTCCCGCGCATCGTCGTACCCATGCAGCCGCCGGCGCTGCCCGACCCGCAGCCGCTGCCCGGCGGATCGCCGGCCTGGCGCGAACGCATCATCCGCGAGAGCGCCGAGATCGAACTCGCCACGGGCGAATCGCAGCGTCTGTCGCTGCAGGCCGCCCGCGCGCGTGCCGAGCGCAGGCCCGACCCCAGCGTCGGCCTGCGTCTGCTGTCCGAACGCGGCGGCGCCGAGCGCACGGTCGGCCTCGTCCTGTCCGTGCCGCTGGGCGGCGGCTACCGCAGCGCGCGCGCCGACGCCGAGACCGCGAACGCCGCGGCCGCGGAAGCCGAGGCCGCCGGCGTGCGCCGCCTCGTGGAACAGGCCGCCTGGCTGACCGTGCAGGCCGCCGACAGCCGGCGCGAACAATGGCTGTCGCAACAGCGTTCGCTCGCCGCGCAGGAGACGGCCGGCAGGCGTTTGCGCCGCGCGTGGGAGCTCGGCGAAACGCCGCTCGGCGACTATCTGCTGGCTCAGCGCAACCTGCGCCAGGCCCGCCTGGCCGAGGCGCTGGCGCGCGTGGATGCACTGCAGGCGGCACTGCTCGTGCGCGTGGACGCGCATGAGCTCTGGCACGCAGACACCCACGGCGCCGACGGCGGCCCTGCGACGCCGGCGCCCTGAGCGGCGTGCGCCCACGCGGCAGTCCGTGATTCACGACCGGCCGGCGTCAGGCCCGGCGTCCGGCCGTCCGGCTCAGGCAAACACGACCATGCTCTGCCGGCTCAATGCGACCGGCCGGCCGTCGGGCGCGACGATCCAGGTCGACTGGCTGGTATAGCCGTCGCGCGCGGCGACGAGGTCGGCATCGACGCGCCAGCCGGCGGCCGGCTGGCTCCGGTAGTCGTCGTCGAGGATTTCCAGCATCCAGGTCAGCGAGCTGCCGGGCACCACCGTGTCCATCCACGACAGCGCGACCGGCGGCACGAAGTCGGCCATCGCGAGCAGATGCCATTCGCTGGTCGCCGCCGGTTCGCGCAGGCCGACCTCGAAACGATTCGCGAGCACCGGCCTGCCGGTGAACGGCAGCGCGCCGTCGTGCAGGCTCACGCGGAAATGCTGCATGAAATTCGGTGTCACGCCGGGCAGGAACGGCAGCGGCGTCGCGGCGGCTGCGGTCTCGGCGGCGGCCAGCACCGGCTCGCGCGACACGCGCGATTCGCGTCCGCTGCCGAACACGCCGATCGCGAGCGCGAGCAGTTCGCCGTGCTCGTCTTCGAGCCGCGCCTGCACGTGTACGGCGCTCTTGCCGCTGCGCAGCAGCTGCGCGACCGCCCGGACTTCGCCGGCCGGCACCGGCGCGATGAAGGTCATCTGCAGGGTGCGCAGCGGCAGTCCGGCCGGCACCTGACTGCGCATCGCGGCGACGGCGACCGCGGCCTGCAGTCCGCCGAACAGACTGCGCCCCTGCAGCCAGTCGTCGCCGACGGTCAGCTGCAGACGCGGGCCGTCGTGCATCGCGGAACGGATCAGTTCGGACAGGACCATGGGCGTTTTCCGCGACGAATGACCGGCTAGCCTACTGCATGCGCCACGCCGCCACCGGTGCAGGATTCGCCAAGGCCCCGGCCGTCCGGCGCATCCGACCATTGGCGCCGTTCGCTTCGCGCTTCGCCACCGGTTTCACGGTATGCGGCGTTGCGGCCGATGCAGCCTGCGCCGCCTGCCGACTGCCCGATACCGCGGAGCCTTCCATGTCACGCACTTTCCTGCTGCCGCTCATGCTGCTGGCCGCTACAGCCAACGCCGCGACCTATCAGGTCGGACCCACGCGCACCTATGCCAGCCTGAACCAGCTGTTCGCCGCGCAGGATCTCGGCGGCGGCGATGTCGTCGAAGTCGACGGCAACGTGACCTATGCCGGCGGCGTCGTGGTGCCGTCCGGCGACGGCGGCAGTCCCGGCAACCCGGTCGTGATCCGCGGCATCCGCGTCAACGGCCAGCGCCCGCACATCGCCGGCGGCACGAACACGGTGGAGTTCCGCCAGTCCAATTACCTCGTGTTCGAGGGCTTCGAGGTCAGCGGCGGCAGCGCGCGCTGCATCCTGCAGGGCGCCCACGAAGTGACCGTGCGCGACAGCGTGATCCACGCCTGCCCGGCTCACGGCATCCTCAGCACCGATCAGCTGTCGGGTTCGTTCACCCTGGAATATTCCGAGATCTACGACGCCGGCGCCGGCACCTCGCAGCATCCCCTGTACATCCAGAGCGACGAGATCGCCTGGCCCGGCTCGGTGTTCCGCATGCGCTACAACTACGTGCACGACGGCACCGGCGGCAACCTGCTGAAGTGCCGCCACGAACGCGCCGAGATCCACTACAACTGGTTCCAGGGCGCGGCCTATCACGAGCTGGAACTCATAGGCCCGGACGAGAACACGCAGCAGGCCGGCTGGAGCCGCGACCTCGTGCGCGAGGACCAGGACGTCGTCGGCAACGTCATCGTGCACAGCAATCCGGCTTTCGGCGCCGTCATCCGCATCGGCGGCGACGGCACCGGCGTCAGCAAGGGCCGCGCGCGTTTCGTCAACAACACCTTCCTGCTGACCTCGGGCACGGACACGACGGTGTTCCGCATCTTCCAGGAAATGCAGTCGGTGGAGATGCACAACAATGTCATCGACGCGACTGCCGGCGGCGTGCCGCGCATCATCCGTGCGGTCGCCGGCGAGCTGGCCTGGACCGACGGCCGCCAGATCCGCGGCAGCAACAACTGGATAGAAAGCACGGCGACGTTCGTGCCGGATGCGAGCGAGTGGAGCGCTACCCTGAGCGGCACGAATCCCGGTTTCGTCGACGCCGCCGGCTACGACCTGCGCCCGGCCGCCGCCAGCGTGCTGCGCGATGCCGGCAACGGCGCTCCGGCCGGTGCGCCGGGCTTCGGTTTCCCGACTCCGCTGTTTCCGCCGGCTGTCCAGCCGCAGCGCGCGGCGACCGCGCCCGGCGCCGCGCTCGCACGTCCCGTCGACGCCGCGATCGACATCGGTGCGTTCGAGCGCGCCGGCGATGTCATTTTCGCGAACGGGTTTCAGTGAGGGCGTGATCGGACACTTCCGATCCCGGGGCGACGGGCGCGCCGGAGGGCGCGTCGCAACGTCCGGAATGCCGTGCCTCATCCGGCACCGGGTTGGGCCTGGCGAGCCGTCTCCCCCGGCCCTCCCGCAAGGGGGAGAGGGGAATTCGATCGGCAGCAGGCGATATTGCCGCGAAGACGTGCACGGTCGTGCGTCCCGAAAATTCATCGCCGTGCGCGTCGAAAGAATCCGAAGCGCCGCCCTGCCGCTTTGAATGCCGACGGCGAGGCGATGACGAAATCGTCCGCATCGCGGAACTCGCCATCCCTGTCGCAAGTCACTGGATCGCGCGCATCGCGGCATGAATTTTCCATTCTCAGAGACCGTTCCGGCGAGCGTTTCCTGTTGCCGGCGACGGCGTGCGTGCGCAGGAAGCTGCCATGTCATCAATGGTCCGTATCGCCGCATGGCTGGCCTGGCCGGTCTTCGCGATCGCCGTGCTGTTCCTGCTGCTGCTGGTTTTCCTTGCCGCGAGCCTCAGTTGCACTTGCGTCGACTGCAGTAGTTACAACGCGAGCAGGGCGGGCATCTGGAAGCTCGCGATGTGCGTCGAGGCGTTTCAGCTGGACTGCGGCCGTCTGCCGGATCAGCTCGACGAGCTGATCAGCGAAGTGCGCCCTGAAGGTTGTGCAGGGCCCTGGGCGCGGGCGTCGGATCTTCGCGATCCGTATGGCAGCCGCTTCGTCTATCGGCGTTCCGCAGACGGCAGCAGCTTCGAAGTGCGCGGCATCGGACGCGACCGGGTCTATGGCAGCGCCGACGACGTGACGACGAGCGACCGGCCCTGGCCCTGGCTCGAGACGTTCTGGCGCAGGCCGCTGTGGGACTGCGTGATCGTGACCCTGCCGTGGTTCTCGATCCCGCTGGGGCCGCCGTTGTGGCTCATGGCTGCGATCGTCCGCCGCATACACCGGACAGCGCGCCGGTGCGAGGCGACGGCCACAGAGTGAATGCGAGGGAATCTGCCGCGCAGCGTGAATACGGCCGAACTCACCGGGCCGTGTGAATGCGGCGGAATTTGCCGCGCGGTGCAACTGTGGAGGAATGCGCCACGCGGTGAGAAGGAAGCGGAACTTGCCAGTCTGCTCGCCGGTCGATTGAACGCCGCTTCACGGCAACCCCCGGCCCCTTTTCATGCATGCCCGACGGTCGCTCTCTCGCGGCGGCTGCGCCGGTGCGTGCGCGTGCAGGAGTCGCTCATGTCGTCATGGATCCGTTACTTGGGTGCCGGCCTCGAGGTTTGTGCCGGGCTGCTGTTGCTCGCCGCGCTGGTCTCCTGGCTCAGCCTTATGGGCGGCTGCGATCTCGAACACGGCCGCTACCGCGCCGCGCAGGTCCAGGCGGAGCGGCTTGCGCTGGTAGTCGAGGGATTTCGCAACGACTGCGGCCGTTTGCCGGATCAGCTCGACGAGTTGTTCGGCGTCGTGCGCGACCGTAACTGTTTCACGACGCCGCCGCGCTTCTCGCAGCTCGTCGATCCCTGGGGCAGTCGCTTCGTCTACTGGCGCGCCGACGACAGCAGGACGTTCGAGGTGCGCTCGGTCGGCCGTGACCGTACCTACGGCAGCTTCGATGATGCGACCAGCGGCGGCTGGACCTGGCCTTGGCCGCAGCCGCCATGGTCCTGGGCGGAGCGCGGCCGGCGCGTCGCTCCGATAGTGATGCTCGTGCTCGCGTTGCTGCTGCTGGGGGCTCTGACGCTGCGGCTGCTCGAGTTCGCGATCCGCCTCGTCCGTGCGGTCTGGCGCTGGCTCGGGCCGGCCGGAGCCGGCGCGTCGCAGCCCGGGGAATGAGAAACTGCAGGCGGGCGCCGACGGTCCGGGCATAGGCATCGGAACGGCCGAAAAGCTATCCGGACAGCGACCGACACCATCGCGCAAACCGCGCCACGCCTCGCTTTCCGGCCTGCGCCGACCGCCCCGGTGCGCCATTCGGCATCCGCTAACAACTCACAGCCGATTGTGTTGACCCTGCGCTGTCAACCTCTATATCTTGTGTTTCGTCGGTTCCCGGTCACGGCCGGGATTAAACGGGAATCCGGTGCAATTCCGGAGCTGCCCCGCAGCGGTAAGCGGAAACGAACGCCGTCAACAGCACTGGCCACACCGGCTGGGAAGCGACGGCTACTAGGAGGTTGCGGCGTCCCGCAACCGCGTCCGCAAGCCCGAATACCTGCCGACGGCCGCGCGTTGCACACCGCGCGGTAACGGCCAGGAGTCTCCGCGGGGAGACGGGTCGCGTTGCGCTGTCGGCCGTTTGGCCGGCCCGGCGCCTGACCCGACTTTTCGCCACTCCGCACGCCCGAGGGGGTGTGGCCTCGCCTGCGGCCTGGACCGCGGCGTTGCCGTCCCCTCGTTTTGCCGTCCCCGGGATCGGACGGCAGCCGTGCGCCACTCGCACCGGAGGGAGTTCATGAGCACCACCGAACACGAAATCGCCGCCGCCGCTCGCACGGCCGCTGCCCAGGCCGAAACGCGCGCGCCGCAGTTCGCGCTGACGCCGCCGCATTCCAGCGGCGTGATGGCCGTGACCAAGCGCAACGGCAAGCGCGAACCGGTCGATCTGAACAAGATCGTGCGCGCCGTGACGCGCGCGGCCGAGGGCCTGTATTCCACCGATCCGATGCGTGTGGCCACGCGCACGATCTCCGGCCTCTACGATGGCGCGACCACGCGCGAGCTCGACGAACTGTCGATCCGCACCGCTGCGATGCTGACCGCCGAGGAACCCGAATACGGCCGCCTCGCTGCGCGCCTGCTCAGCGAATACATCGCCAAGGAAGTCGCCGGCCAGGAAATCCACGCGTTCTCGCAGTCGGTCGCGCGCGGTCACGAGCTCGGCCTGATCAACGAGCGCCTGCTGAACTTCGTCCAGGCCAATGCGCGCAAGCTCAATGCGGCGCTGGATGTGGAGCTCGATCGCCGCTTCGACTACTTCGGCCTGCGCACGGTGTACGACCGCTACCTGCTGCGCCATCCCAAGACGCGCAAGGTCGTGGAGACGCCGCAGCAGTTCTTCCTGCGCATCGCCTGTGCGCTGTGCGAGGACGTGGGTGAGGCGCTGGAGCTGTATCGCCTGATGGGCAGCCTCGACTATCTGCCGAGTTCGCCGACCCTGTTCAATTCCGGCACCACGCACGAGCAGCTGTCGTCGTGCTTCCTGCTCGATTCGCCGGACGATTCGCTGGAGTCGATCTACAAGCGCTACGCTGACGTGGCGATGCTGTCCAAGTTCTCCGGCGGCATCGGCCTGGCCTATACGCGCGTTCGCGCCCGCGGCTCGCTGATCAAGTCGACCAACGGCCTGTCCAACGGCATCGTGCCGTGGCTCAAGACCCTGGATGCGTCGGTCTCGGCCGTGAACCAGGGCGGCAAGCGCAAGGGCGCGGCCTGCGTCTATCTGGAGCCGTGGCACGCCGACATCGAGGAATTCCTCGAGCTGCGCGACAACACCGGCGACGAGGCGCGCCGCACGCACAACCTCAATCTCGCGAACTGGATTCCGGATCTCTTCATGCGCCGCGTCGAGGCCGACGCGCACTGGTCGCTGTTCGATCCGAAGGTCGTGCCGCATCTGGTCGACCGCTGGGGCAGCGCGTTCGAAACCGCGTACGAGCAGGCCGAAGCGGCCGGGCTCGCGGCCAAGCAGGTCAAGGCGCGCGATCTTTACGCGCGCATGATGCGCAGCCTGGCGCAGACCGGCAACGGCTGGATGACGTTCAAGGACAAGTCCAACCGCGCCTGCAACCAGACCGCGAAGGACGGCAACGTCGTGCACCTGTCGAACCTGTGCACGGAAATCATCGAGGTCAGCTCGCAGGGCGAGACCGCGGTCTGCAATCTCGGCTCGATCAACCTCGGCCAGCACATGAACGCCGACGGCTTTGACTTCGTCAAGCTGGCCGAGACCGTGCGCGTGGCCGTGCGCCAGCTCGACCGCGTCATCGATCTGAACTACTACCCGATCGAATCCACGCGCAGCTCCAACCTGAAGTGGCGTCCGGTCGGTCTCGGCGTCATGGGCCTGCAGGACGTGTTCTTCAAACTGCGCCTGGCCTTCGATTCGGCCGAAGCGCGCGAGCTGTCCACGCGCATCGCCGAGGAAATCTACTACCAGGCGCTGCTGGCCTCGCACGAGATCGCGCTGGAGCGCGGTGCGCATCCGTCGTTTGCCGACACGCGTGCGGCCCAGGGTGAGCTGCAGTTCGACGCCTGGGGCGTGACGCCGGGCGACACGGCGCGCTGGGATGCGCTGCGCGAAAACATCAAGCGCGGCGGCCTGCGCAATTCGCTGCTGGTCGCGATCGCACCGACCGCGACGATCGCCTCGATCGCCGGCTGCTACGAGTGCATCGAGCCGATGGTGTCGAACCTGTTCAAGCGCGAGACCCTGTCGGGCGACTTCCTGCAGGTCAACAAGTACCTCGTCGAGGAGCTCAAGCAGCTCGGCCAGTGGACGCCGGAAATGCGCGACCGCATCAAGCTGGCCGAAGGCTCGGTGCAGGGCATCGCCGAGATCCCCGAGCGCCTGCGCCACATCTATCGAACGGCCTGGGAAATTCCGATGCGTTCGCTGATCAACATGATGGCCGCGCGCGGCGCGTACATCGACCAGTCGGCCTCGCTCAACCTGTTCATGGAAAGCCCGAACATCGGCCAGCTCTCGTCGATGTACATGTACGCCTGGAAGGCCGGCCTGAAGACGACCTACTACCTGCGCTCGCGTCCGGCGACCAAGATCGCCAAGACCACGGTCGCGGCGACGGCCGCCGCACCGGCGCCGGCACCGGCTGCTCCGGCAATCACGCAGCAGCAGGCCGAGGCGGCCGTGTTCTGCTCGCTGGAGAATCCGGAGTATTGCGAGGCGTGTCAGTAACACGAAACCCGCGACGTGACGCGCTACGCCGAGCCTTCGCTTAAAACCCTCCCCTTCAAGGGGAGGGTTGGGTGGGGAT
Organism: Lysobacteraceae bacterium SCN 69-320; assembly: GCA_001725155.1. Taxonomy (GTDB): domain Bacteria; phylum Pseudomonadota; class Gammaproteobacteria; order Xanthomonadales; family Rhodanobacteraceae; genus Tahibacter. The sequence continues at coordinate 54,177 of MEFP01000017.1, forward strand.
GGGGTTCCGCGACGAGAACGTCATCTCGCTGTTGTCGACGACGAACAAAAGAACAGCCTTGCTTCAATGCGGGCAGGCTGAGAGGACACCCATCCCCACCCAACCCTCCCCTTGAAGGGGAGGGCTTGAGCGGACGGCCAGAAGCGCAGCCCATCACCGGTAAACCATCATGAACACAGCTCCTCCCGACAGCGACTCCAACGCCGCGCCGCGCCTGCTCGACCCCGGGTTCAACCTGACCCTGCGTCCGATGCGCTATCCGCGCTTCTACGACATGTACCGCGATGCGATCCGCAATACCTGGACCGTCGAGGAAGTCGACTTCTCGCTGGACGTCAACGACCTGCGGCACAAGTTCGGTCCGGCCGAGCGGCACCTGATCGAGCGCCTGGTCGCGTTCTTCGCGACCGGCGACTCCATCGTCGCGAACAACCTCGTGCTGAACCTGTACAGGCACATCAACGCGCCCGAGGCGCGCATGTACCTGTCGCGCCAGCTCTACGAGGAAGCGCTGCACGTGCAGTTCTACCTGACCCTGCTCGATACCTATCTGCCCGAACCCGAGGCGCGCGCGAAGGCGTTCGCCGCGGTCGAGAACATTCCGGCCATCCGTCACAAGGCCGAGTTCTGTTTCAAATGGATGGATTCGGTGCAGCAGCTCGACCGCATCGAGACGCGCGCGCAGCGGCGTCAGTTCCTGCTGAACCTGATCTGCTTCGCCGCGTGCATCGAAGGCCTGTTCTTCTTCGCCGCGTTCGCCTACGTCTACTACCTGCGCTCGCGCGGCCTGCTGCACGGCCTCGCCGCCGGAACGAACTGGGTGTTCCGCGACGAGTCGGGCCACATGGCGTTCGCGTTCGAGGTGATCCGCGTCGCGCGCGAGGAAGAGCCGGAGCTGTTCGACGAGGCGCTGCAGGCCGACATCGCGCAGATGCTGGACGAGGCCATCGCCTGCGAGCAGCAGTTCGCCGAGGACGTGCTGTCGGGCGGCGTGGCCGGCCTGTCGCTCAAGGACATGCGCCAGTACCTCGAATACGTGGCCGACCAGCGCCTCGTGCAGCTCGGCCTCGGCAAGCGCTACCACGCGCGCAACCCGTTCGCGTTCATGGATCTGCAGGACGTGCAGGAACTGACCAATTTCTTCGAGCGGCGCGTGTCGGCCTATCAGGTCGCCGTCGAAGGCGAAGTCACGTTCGATGCGGCGTTCTGAGGACGCGGGCATGGCGGCGGTTTCCGCCACCGCCGGCACGGCGACCGAGGCGCGCCTGATCGAGATCGTGTTTCCCGATCACACCAATCACCTCGGTACCCTGTTCGGCGGCCAGGCCCTGGCCTGGATGGACAAGGCCGCGTTCGTCGTCGCGACGCGCTATGCGCGGCGCACCGTGGTGACGGCGCGCTCCGAGCAGGTGGATTTCCGCCAGCCGGTACGCCAGGGCCAGCTCGTGGAGCTGATCGCGCGCATCGTCGCGACCGGTCGCAGCTCGATGCAGGTCGAGGTCGACCTGGTCGCCGAAGATCCGCTCAGCGGCGATGCACGCCTGTGCACGCGCGGCCGCTTCACGATGATCGCGCTCGACGCCCACGGCACGCCGACTGCGGTGACGCCGCTGGTTCCGTAGCCGTCGCGGCGCCGCGCGGACCGCGCCGCGAAGCCGCTACACTGCGCGCATGACTTCCGCCGAACATTCCCTGTTGGGAAAATCCGTCGCCTATCGCGACGAATACGATGCGTCGCTGCTGTTTCCGATTCCGCGCGCGGGCAAGCGTGCCGAGCTCGGCCTGAGCGGCGCGCTGCCGTTCCACGGCGTCGACATCTGGAACGCCTACGAGCTGTCCTGGCTCGATCCGCGCGGCAAGCCCGTCGTCGCCCTGGCCGAGTTCCGCGTGCCGGCGGCCTCGCCGAACATCATCGAGTCCAAGTCGTTCAAGCTCTATCTGAATACCTTTGCGCAGACGCGGCTCGACGGCGCTGACGCCGTCGCGCAGCGGCTGCGCACGGACCTGTCCGCCGCCGCCGGCGCGGCCGTCGAGGTGCGTCTGCAGACTGCAGCGGGCTTCGCGCAGGAAACGCTGCACGAACTGGACGGCGACTGCATAGACGGAGTCGAGGTGGACATCGACGACTACGACGCGCCGCGACCCGACTACCTGCACGGCGACGCGGCCGGCATCGTCGAGGAAACCCTGGTTTCGCACCTGCTCAAGTCCAACTGCCCGGTCACCGGCCAGCCTGACTGGGCCAGCCTGCAGATCCGCTACCGCGGCCCGCGCATCGACCGCGCCGGTCTGCTGCGCTACCTCGTGTCGTTCCGCCGTCACAGCGATTTCCACGAGCAGTGCGTCGAACGCATCTGGTGCGACCTGCATGCGCGCTGCGCGCCGCACTATCTCGCCGTCTATGCGCGCTACACGCGCCGCGGCGGCCTGGACATCAATCCGTTCCGCAGCAGCGAGGCCGGCGAGGCACCGGGCAATCCGCGCGGAGCGAGGCAATAGACTGCCATCGCGGCTGAAACCGCTGCCGTCGAAACGCCTTCGCGGACCGGCCGGCACGCGCGATGCCCGGTTGCCGGCTTCCGCGGCGACGCAACAGGACCTCGCTTCCCAGCGCCAGCCACTGTCGCTATCGTTGGGACTCCGCCGCCCGCAGCGAACCCGCCATGCAGATCAAGCTCAGCAGCATCTTCGTCGAGGATCAGAACAAGGCGCTGGATTTCTATACGCGCGTGCTCGGCTTCAGGGCGCATGCGGACGTTCCGATGGGCGAGTACCGCTGGCTGACCGTGGTGTCGCCGGAAGGCGCGGACGGCGTCGAGCTCGTGCTGGAACCGATGGCGTTCGGACCGGCCCGGGTCTATCAGAAGGCGCTGTTCGACGCGGGCATTCCGGCGACGGCGTTCATCACGCGCGACATCGCCGCCGAATACGCCACGCTCAAGGCGCGCGGCGTCGTGTTCCGCGGCGAGCCGGAGAACATGGGGCCGGTCATCGTCGTGAAGTTCGAGGACACCTGCGGCAACCTGATCAATCTCGCGCAGCCCTTGATGCAGCCCTGAACATGACGATCGCTACCGACGCCCTGCGAACATCCGCCGGCGCCGTATTGCGCGAAGGCGGCTGCGACTGCGGCCGCATCCGCTACCGGCTGACGGATGCACCGCTGATCGTGCATTGCTGTCATTGCCGCTGGTGCCAGCGCGAAAGCGGTGCATCGTTCGCGCTGAACGCGATGATCGAGTCGGATCGGGTCGAGATTGTCGGCGACGAACCGGAGATCGTGCTGACACCATCGGCCAGCGGCCGAGGTCAGCGCATCGCGCGCTGTCCCGATTGCCGGGTCGCGCTCTGGAGCCATTACGCCGGCAACGGTCCCCTCATGCGCTTCGTGCGCGTGGGCACTCTGGACGATCCCGATGCGCTGCCGCCGGATGTACACATCTTCACGGCGTCGAAGCAGCCCTGGGTAGTGCTGTCGCCGGATACGCCCGCGTTCGCCGAATACTACGAACGCGAACGCGTCTGGCGGCCCGAAAGCCTCGCGCGCCGCGCTGCGCTGTTGCCGCAGATCGAGGCCTATCAGGCGCAGCAGCAGGCTTGAGTCCGTCGGCGACACGCCGCCGGTGCCGCAAGCGGCGTCCCGGCGGGGTGCGATCACGGCGACTGCCGGTCATGCCGTCGCTGTCGTGACGCCCGGCCCGGGCGAGCCGGCGATCGGATGCGGCGGCCCGAGCGCCGCCCGCTTGTCGCGGCCCGCGGTGACCGCGCCGTACGCCGGTGTGGGCCGCTCCGATGAGTGATCCGTGCGGCCCCGGCCACGGGATACGCCGCGGTCCGGCGCATCGCTAGGCCGCGAGTTCTCGTGCTAGGTTCCGCTCCGACGTTCCGCCACGGCGCTTCGGGTCGCCGCGCCGTGGATTCCGCGCCATCGTCGTCGACGGAGTACGGAGGGGAAATGGCTGCGCCGGTTCGATTGCGGCAAGGTCGCCGGGCTGCATGCCTGGGCTGGCTCGTCGTTGCGGCGGCGGTCGGCCCGGCCGCGGCCGCCGCGCAGGAGCCGGCGGCGACGGCGCTGGATTTCGGCGCGGCGCGGCAGCGCCTGCTGCAGGTTTCCGACGCACTGTCGGCGGCCGAAGCCAACGCCGGCGCCAAGCAGCAGCTGGCCGAAGCCACGCGCGCGCTGCGGCTGCCGGAAATTTCCGGCGAACTGCAGCGGCTGGAACTCAGAAAGACGCTGGAACTGCCGCTGGGCTCGCTCGCGCCGGTTGCCGAGGAATACGGCATTCAATCGCCGCTGGTCTTCATCGACCAGAAATGGCACACCCGGCCGCTGGTCAAGGCCACGTTGCCGCTTTATACCGGCGGGCAGATTCCGGCAGCGCAGAGCGCTGCCAGGGCCGCCGTCGCGCAGGCCGACGCCGAACGCGCCTTGCAGGCGCAGACGCTGGTGCCGCAATTGGTACAGGTGTATTTCGGCGCGCAGCTCGCCGAACAGGCGCTGGCCGTGCGCCGCGATACGCGCGAAGGTCTGGAGCGTCATCTGCACAATGCCGAGCGCCTGGAGCAGGAAGGTTTCGCGACCAAGGCGCAGCGCCTGCAGGCCGTGGTCGCGCGCGACCAGGCCGAACGCGAATACCAGAAGGCGGTCAACGATCTTGCCTCCATGCGTGCGGCGCTCGCGCTGCTGTTGCGCTCCGATACTGCGATCGCGCCGATCACGCCGCTGTTCGTTAACCGCGCACCGCTGCAGCCGCTGCAGACGTTCCGCGACACGGCGCTGGACGGCCATCCGCAGCTCACACGGCTGGACGCGCTGGTCGAGCAGGCCGGGCAGGGCGTGCGCGTGCAGCAGGCCAGACTCAAGCCGCAGATCTATGCCTTCGGCCAATACGACCTGCGCCGCCGCGACGCCTTGCTGACCGAGCCCGACTGGGTGTTCGGCGTGGGCCTGCGCTACACCTTCCTGTCCGGCAGCGGTCGCGATCATCAGATCGCCGCCGCGCGCGAACAGCAGCTGCAGGCCGAGGCCGGCCTGCGCGAAGCGCGCAACCGCATCGAGATCGGTGTGACCCAGGCCTACAACGCCGCCGACACGGCGCGGCAGCAGTACCTGCTGCTGGAAAGCTCGATCGTCCGCGCCGAGGAAAACCTGCGTCTGCAGGAACTCGCGTTCCGCGAAGGCCAGGCGACCTCGCTCGACCTCATCGACGCGCGGCTTGCGCTCGGCGGCGCACGCATCGAGCGCGCCCAGGCGGCCTATCAGTTCGACTTCGCATTGGCCCAGCTGCTCGAAGCCAGCGGCCAGGCCGAACGCTACGAGGACTATCTGCGCACGGCAGAAGAGGTGCTGATCCCATGAATTCGCCATCGCCGTCCGAGCCGGCGTTCCGGGCCGACCGCGATCCGCCGCCGCGTCGGCGCGGTCTCGCACTGGCGCTGCTCGTACTCGTTCTGCTGCTGGTCGCCGGCGGCATCTGGCTCGCGTTCCGCGGCGGCGGCGATCTCGTGCAGGGCATGGCCGATGCCGACAGCGTCAACGTCGCGGCGAAGATCAGTGCGCGCGTCGCGCAATTGCATGTGCGCGAAGGCGACCGCGTCGAAGCGGGCCAGCTGCTGTTCGAGCTCGACAGTCCCGAAGTCGCGGCCAAGCACAGCCAGGTATCGGCCGTGCTCGAAGCCGCGCAGGCGCAGTCGGACAAGGCCAACGAAGGCGCGCGCAGCGAGGAGATCCGTGCGGCCGAAGCGAACTGGCGACGCGCACTCGCCGCGAACGAGCTGGCCCAGTCGACCTGGCGCCGGCTCGACACCTTGTATGGCGAAGGCGTCGTCAGCCGCCAGCGCCGCGACGAAGCCCAGGCCCAGGCACGCAGCAGCGCCGAGCTGCAGGCCGCCGCGCGCGCGCAGTATGACCAGGCGCTGGCCGGCGCGCGCCGGCAGGATCGCGAGGCGGCTTCGGCGCAGGTGCGTCAGGCCGAAGGCGCCGTCGCCGAAGTGCGCGCGGCGCAGGACGAAGTCGCGGCGCATGCGCCGCTGGCCGGAGAGATCGGCAAGCGTCTGGCCGACGTCGGCGAGCTCGTGCCGGCCGGCTATCCGGTATTCACGGTCGTGGACGTCGACCACCTCTGGGTGTCGCTGAATCTGCGCGAGGACCAGTTCGCCGGCACGCGCCCGGGGCGCAGCCTGCGCGGCGACATTCCGGCGCTCGGTCTCAAGGGGGTTGAGTTTCGCGTCTACTACATCAGCCCGGCCGGCGACTACGCGACCTGGCGCGCGACGCGCCAGTCCAGCGGCTACGACGTGAAGAGCTTCGAGATCCGCGCACGGCCGGCGCAGCCGGTCAAGGATTTCCGGCCCGGCATGAGCGTGCTGTTTCCGTGGCCGCAGCAGTGAATGCGGAAGGCCGCGCCGGGGCGCTGCTCGCTTCGGCGCGGCGCGAGCTGCGCTTCCTGCGCCGCAATCCGGCCGACCTGCTGCTGGTCACGGTATTTCCGCTCGCGATGCTCGCGGCGCTGGCCTGGCTGCTGTCGGCCGCGGTGATCCGCGAGCTGCCGATCGCCTACGTCGACCAGGACGGCGGCAGCCTCGGCCGCGCGCTCGCGCGCAAGCTCGACGCGAGCCCGGGCCTGCGCGTTGCCGCGCAGCCGCGCGATCTGGCCGAGGCCTGGTCGCTGGTGCGCAGCCTGCAGGTCTATGCCGTGGTCTACCTGCCGCCGAACGCCGCACGCGATCTGCAGCGGCAGGGCAGCGGCACGGTGTTCTCCTACTACAACGCGAGCTATCTGACCGCCGGCCAGGGCGCCTCGCGCGACATCGCCGCAGCGATCGGCGCGCTCAACCTCGACGTGCTGCAGGAACAGGTCGCGCTGCGCAGCGGCCCGGCTTCGTTGCGCCCGCCGCCGGTGACGGTGCAGAGCGCGATCCTGTTCAATTCGGCACGCAGCTTCGAATATTTCCTGCTCGGCCTGCTGTTTCCCGCCGTGCTGCATCTGGTCGCCTGCCTGGCCATGGCCGGCGCGCTCGGCCGGGAAATCCGCGACGGCAGCCATGCCGGCTGGCTCGCATCGTCGCCGGCGCCGGTTTTCGCCGTCGTCGGCAAGCTGTTGCCCTACTTCGTGCTGTTCGTCGGCTACGGCGCGCTGGGCACGGGTTATCTGATCGCGCTGCACGGCGGCGTCGGCGCCGCGCAGCTTGCGATGCTGCTGCTGGCCCAGCTCGCGCTCTATGCCGCGTGCGCGGCGATCACGCTGCTGCTCGTGGGCCTGACGCGCGACATGGGCAAGGCGCTGTCCTTCGTCGGTCTCTACGTCGGTACGGCCATGGCATTCTCGGGCGCGACGTTTCCGGTCGTCGACGCACCGCTGTTCACGCGCGTCTGGAACACGCTGCTGCCGCTGACCGCCTACGTGAAACTGCAGGCACAGCAGCTGACCATGGGCGCGCCGGCGACGGCGTCGCTGCCGGCGCTGGGTACCCTGCTGCTGTTCGTGCTGGTGCCGGCACTCATCGGCCTGCGCACCTATCTGGCTGCCGCGGACGCCGCCGGGCGCGCACCATGAAAGCGTTCGTGGCCGAGCTGCTGGCGACCTGGCGCGACGTGTTCGGCGACAGCTATGCCGTCGTCACGATGATCGGCGCGATCGTGCTGTATTCGCTGTTCTATCCGGCGGCCTACCGGCACGAAGTGGCCAGCAATCTGCCCGTCGTCGTCGTCGACGAGGACCACAGTGCGCTTGGCCGCGACCTGCTGCGGCGCGTGGAGACCTTGCGCGTCGTGCGCGTCAGCGGTTTCGCCGTGTCGATGGAAGAGGCGCGCCGTGGCGTGGAGCGCGGCGAGTACGAAGGCATACTCGCGATCCCGGCCGGTTTCGAGCGCGACAGCCGCACGGGCGGCGGTCATCTCGTGATACTCGGCAACGGCGCGTTTCTCGGCCGCGCGAGTTCGGTGCTGGCCGGCCTCGGCGACGCGATCGGCGGCTGGGCCGTGGACTTCGCCGTCGACCAGGCTAAGGTCAGGGGCGCACCGACGCGGCCGCCGTTCCGCGTCGTGCAGCGGCCGCTGTTCAATACGCGCGAAGGCTACGGCAGCGGCGTCGTGCCGGGTGTGGCCGAGCTCATCGTGCACCAGACCCTGCTGATCGGCATCGGCGTCGTGCTCGGCGGACGCCGCCAGCGCAACGCCGGCTCGCGCCTGAGCCTGAGCGCGACGCGCCTGACCGGCATGCTGGCCGCGTTCGCCGCCATCGGCCTGCCGGGGCTGCTGTACTTCACCGGGCTGACGTTCTGGGTGCAGGACTATCCGCGCGGCGGCAATCTGTCGGGCCTGCTCGTCGGCGGGCCGTTGTTCATCGCGGCGACCGGCCTGTTCGCGATGTTCCTCGGCAGCTTCTTCGCCACGCGCGAGCGCGCGTTCCAGTACGTCACGGCCAGCTCGCTGCTGCTGTTCTTCCTGGCCAACCTCAGCTGGCCGGCGACATCGACGCCGCTGCCGTTGCTGCTGGTCGCGAAACTGCTGCCGACCACCGCCGGCATCACCGCGATGGTCAAGTTCAACCAGATGGGCGCAAGCCTGCAGGAGGCCGCGCCGCAGCTGCTCAACCTGTTCCTGCTGGTCGTGCTCTACGGGCTGCTCGTACTGTGGCGTTTCCGTCGTGTGCCGCGCAGTGCGCGCGGCGCGGACTGACGGCCGCCGGCAGATCGCTTCGGCCTCGGCCCGAGGCGCTTGGCGTCCGCCGACGATTGCGCCCCCGCTCCCTGCGGAAGCGGGGAAGATGCAGGACAGTGCGTCGATTCGACTCGTGCCGCGAACGCCGGCCGATCAGCCGGCGCCCGCCGATTTCCGCTCAGTACTTCTGCAGCAGCACGCTGCGGTTCACGCCGTCGACGTTGTAGGTGAAGTTGGCCTGTGCGCCCGACGTGAAATTCAGGGTGAAGGTGCCGACCTGGGTCAGCGCGCGCGCGTCCGGGTTGTAGGTCGGTCCCCACGGCGAGCCCGTGAACTTCACGACGCGGCCGCCGGCGACGTCGGTCGCGCTCCACTGCGGATCGAGCTGATACCAGGACGGACGGCCCTGACTGTCGTAGACGAACCAGACCGCGAACAGCGTGTTGCCGAACTGGAACATGCTGATGCCGCGGCCGCCTTCGGTGCGCACGTCCCACTGGCCGGTGTAGTCGCGCGACGGGCCCGGGCCGGTCGAGGCCGGCACGAGGTATTGCTCGATCGACGGGAAGATCAGGTCGAGGCGCGAATAGACGTCCACATTGCCCGAGGATTCGCCCTGTCCCGAGTTGCTGCACGACGCGCTGCCGCCGAACAGTCCGCCGCGCAGTTGGTAGCCGCCGTTGGTCGCTATCGTGAACAGGCCCGAGCCGCTGCTGCCGCCTTCGGTCGTGCCCTGGCTCCACGACGACTTCCAGGTGCTGGTGGCGGTCTGGCCGTCGAACGTGACGTTCTCGCGCGTGCCGCTGTTGTTGCCGATGCTGACCTTCTTGATGTCGCCCGAAGGATGGTGGATGCCGGTGACTGCGACCGGCGGCGTCAGCGGATTGGCGTTCCAGCCGGCGAAGACCGCGCCGGCCGGCGGCGTCGAATTGAGTTTGAGCAGGGCGCCGTCGGTACTGCCCTGCGAATACAGCAGCTGCGCGCCGCCGGTCAGCTGGGTGTTCGGGCCGGACTGGTCGACGCCGCAGGTCGGCGTCTCGTAGTTCCAGAACGTCGCCAGCGACGAGGCTTCGCTCTGGTCGCCGATGCAGTGATGCGCGGTGAAGAACCACGGTATCTGGCTGCTGTCGTCGGTGTCGTTGAGCAAGGTGCCGGTGCAGGTATAGCTGCCGCCGCCGGACTGGAACACCATGCGCGCGACCGCGTTCTTGGCGTTGACGAAGGACTGGCCGAGGCTGCCGGTGCGGCAGACCACGTCGATGTTGCAGGAGCCCGAATCGCCGAGCGCCTTGCTGTGCGCGGCGGTCAGCGGCGACACGAGCAGGTGCGACAGCGAGTCCACGCGCAGCGCGACGCCGGCGGGGTCGATGCCGGCCGGCACGAACAGTTCGAGCTGCTGGCGTTCGCCCTCGGTCACCGCGGTCCAGAACACGCCGTCGCCATCGGCCTGATTGCGCGCGGCGGCCGCGTCGGTCGCATGGATCACGCCGTCGGCGCCGGCCACGCGCAGCTCCACGCCGTCGGGCCAGTTCTTGCCGCGCAGGCCGACGCGCAGCGCCACGGCGCCCGGCGAGGCCACGTCCAGGCGCAGTACGGCGCCGCCGTCGACGTACTGCAGCTGCGGCTGCGGCAGATCATCGACGGCTTCGCTCGCGATGCCGCGGCTGATGCCGATCTGCAGGCGGCGATTGCCGTTGCTTTCGTTGCGCCGCTTGACGGCCGCGGCGCGCTCGTCGGCCAGCGCCGGCAGCTGCAGCAGCGGGGCGACCGCGGCGGCCTTGGCGCCGCTGCGCCAGTGCTCGGATTTCGGCGCAGCGGCCGCATCGACGCGAAGTGCTTCGCTGGAGGTTTCCAGGATGACGGCCGCCTGGGCGCCGCCGGTCAGCAGCAGGGACAGGACCAGGCTCAAAGAGCGCACTTTCATGATCGACTCCAGCAATGAATCCAAGGGCCTGTGCCGGCCCGGCTTCGGATAATACGCCGAGGGGCAAAGAATCCTGTCAGATGGCGCAGGCCGTTGATCGGCGGGCTGCAGCGCCGGTTCCGTCGTCGTTTCGCCACGAAACGATGACGGCGCATTAACCTGTCCACGCGTATACCGGCTACCCCAGCCACCGCGATTCCCGAGGACGCCATGAACGAGCGTCGCACCGTTGTTTCGCCGTTGCGCATGCCGGCGCAGAGCACCGATCGCATCGACCTGTCCTCGCATTGGGAACTGACCTACTGGGCAACGCAGTGGGGCGTGTCACCCGAACAGATCGTCAGGGCCGTCGCCTCCGTCGGCACGAACCTGCGCCTCGTGCGGCGCGAATGCGCAGCCGTGCGCAGCTTGCGGGTCTGATCCGTCCCGGCTCGACAGCGAGCGGACAGGTTCCGGGGTCGCCGGCTGCTGCCGGCGATGGTGAAGCGACTTTCTGCCGTTTCGACTGACCTGCGCGCAGGCGTGGCCGCGTGTGCCGGCTACCGCCGTTTCCCCCTGCGATCGTTCGTGGTCATGCCGTGATGTCCGCCGTCGGCGGCCGCGCGGCGGTCCGGCACTTCCCGGCCGCTCCGTCTGGCGGCCGAGTGCGGCGACGCGAACGCGGCGGGTCTGTCCCGTGCGGCCGGTCCTGCCGCGGCGGCGTGAACCGCTCACATCGGCGGCGACGGCTGGCCGGGCAAGGCTTCGGCAGCGGCGCGCACTTGTCGTTCGCGACCTTCCGCGCCCGCGGCGCAGGCCAGAGTCCGTGCCGCCGTCACGGCTGCGCTGCCCCCGGCACTGCCGGTCCTCCGAAAATAAGCGCTGCGAATCAAGCAATTGGCCGCAAAGATAAAATAAAGATCTTTTCGGCGTTGTGCGGGCAGTGGCTCGCGTTCCAGGTTCGTGGAGCGCCAGCTTCTGTCCGGACAACCGGCACCGACCGCTACCCGCGGTCGGTGCCCCCCTGAGCTCCGGATGCGTCGTTGCCGCTCCATCGTCACGAACATCCTGTGGAGGGAGAGGGTTCATGATTCGTACTGTTCTGCCTGAAAGCCGCAAGGCCCTGGGCGTGCTGCCGTCCTTGCTGATCGGTCTGCTCGCCGCGTCCTCGGCCTATGCCATCCAGCCCAATGTCGATACCGGCATCAAGCCCAAGCTGTCGCGTCCGTTCCTTGCGCCCGAGCTGCACGTCACGCCGAGCCAGGAGGCCAGCGTCACCCTGGGCTCCGAACCGTCGCGCGCCTACGGCGCCGCGGCGACATTCCAGCAACGCTACGGCGGCAGCTGGGAAATGCGCTGGGACCGCCGCGCCGACCGGCCCAACCTGATCCAGGGCTCCGGCGTGCCGCTGATTCCGGGCCGCGGCAATGCGCTGACTCTGCAGGCCATGGGCCTGCGCGCGAGCGAGACCGTCGACCTGGCCGTCGTCGAGGCGCGCCTGCTCGACTTCGTCGCGGCGAACGCCGACCTGCTCAAGACCAACGGTCTCGAGTTCACGCTGGATACCGACAGCAGCGTCGCCTACGGCAAGGACAACAGCCACTGGTTCGTGGAGTTCGCCCAGCTCAAGAACGGCGTGCCGGTGAAAGGCGCCAACCTGTTCTTCCGCATCGCCCACGGCAACATCATCCAGTTCGGCAGCAATCGCGTCGCGCCGGTCAGCCTGGACACGATTCCGGTGTCCGCGCGCGAGAAGGCCTTCGACATGGCGCTCGGCGAGCTGGCCTTCCCGGCCGGCACCAAGATCGTCGAATGGCTGCAGACCGGCACTCTCGAGCTGCTGCCGTCGGCACCGGAGCGTTCGCTGGAACGCGAAGCCGCCTATGCCGGCATCGCCGGTGCCGGTTACGCGCATCGCCTGGCCTGGCACTACACCTTCCGCGTCAATGACGACAAGACCACCTACGACGTGCTCGTCGATGCCAAGACCAACCGCGTGATCGAGGTCAACGACCTCAATCTCAACGTCAGCGCGGTCGTCGACGGCGGCGTGTTCGAGACCGTCAACACCCTGCCCGAAGTCGTCAAGCCGATGCCGTTCGCTGCGGTCACCAACAGCACGGCCAAGGTCACCGACGCGCTGGGCATCTACGACTATGCCGGCGGCACGGCCACGGTCACCCTGGACGGCAAATACATCAAGATCGCCGACACCTGCGGTTCGGTCTCGCTGAGCGTGTCCAGCGGCGGCGATCTGCATCTGGGTACCGACACCGGCACCGACTGCGGTGCCGCGGGCGGCGTCGGCGGCAACGGCAATACGCGCGCCGCGCGCAACGGCTTCTATTACCTGACGCGGATCAACCGCAAGGCCGCCACGTTCCTGCCGGGCAACAGCTGGATCGCCGGCAAGGTCACCGCGAACATGAACGTCAACGACGTCTGCAACGCGAACTGGAACGGCAGCTCGATGAACTTCTTCAAGTCGGGCACCTCCGGCTCCTATGCCTGCGCGAACACCGGCGAGATTCCCGGCGTGTTCCTGCACGAATGGGGTCACGGCATGGACCAGAACAGCGGCGGCGCAGCCGGCGAATACGGCAGCGGCGAAGCGGTCGGCGACACGTTCGCGTTCCTCGAGACCAAGCTCGGTTGCATCGGCAACGGCTTCTTCACCACGGCCGGCAGCAACGGCTGCTACAACTGCGACAGCGCCTGCTCCGGCGTGCGCGATCTCAATGCGTTCAGCACGCTCGGCGCGCGCACCGCGGCGAGCCCGGCCAACGTGACGGCCGACAACGGCATCAACTGCGACCGTCTGGCCTGTCCGTACCTGGCCAACGGCATCACGCCGTACCAGGGACCGATGGGCTACGAAGGCCATTGCGAGTCGTATATCGCGAGCTCGGCGAACTGGGATCTGGCCAAGAAGCTCGTCGCCGTGCACGGCGAAACCGCCGGCTGGGCCGCGATGGACAAGATCTGGTACGCCAGCCTGACGCCGTCCAAGAGCGCCTATCAGGTCGCCTCGGGCGGCAAGTGCAGCGCGAGCGCGACGGTCAACGGCTGCGGCGCGAACAACTGGTATACGGTCTATCTCGCGGCCGACGACGACGACGGCAATCTCGCCAACGGCACGCCGAACGCCTGCCGCATCTGGGATGCGTTCAACGCCCACGGCATCGCCTGCGGCACGCGTCCGGCCTGCTCGGGCAGCCCGCCGGCCAACGTGCCGCCGGTGGCGAACTTCAGCGTGGCGACGAGCGGCCTGACGGCGACGTTCACGGACAGCTCCACCGACAGCGACGGCACGATCGCCTCGCGCAGCTGGAACTTCGGCGACAGCACCACCTCGACGGCGACCAACCCGAGCAAGACCTACGCGGCTGCGGGC
>MEFP01000018.1 GCA_001725155.1 Lysobacteraceae bacterium SCN 69-320
ACGTTGACGAAGACGGCGAGCGCGAGCCCGTGGACCGTGGGCGTGGCGGCGAGCTACACCCTGCAGCTGACCAACAGCGGCAATGCGGCGACGACGGCATCGGCGACGATCAGCGACACGATCCCGACCGGGCTGACGCTCGGCACCCTGCCGGCCGGCTGTACGGCCGCAGGCCAGACCGTGACCTGCACGGTCGCGACGGGGTTGGCCGCCGGCGCCAGCACCAGCTTCGTGATTCCGGTGACGCCGACGGCGGCCGCAACGCCGGGCGTGACGAACACGGCGACGGCCTCCGGTGGCGGGGACTCCACCTGCCCTGCCGCGGCGCACTGCTCGAGCAGCGTGTCGACCAGTATCGGCGCCCCCGAAGTTTCGGTGGCCAAGTCGTCCGTGCCGCCGAGTGGGTCGCCGGTCGCTCCGGGCGACACGATTGCGTACAGCGTGCAGGTCGACGTGACCGGCGCGGCGCTGACGCAGACGTTCGAGCTGACCGACACGCTGGATGCGCAACTGACGCTCATCTCGGTGACGAACGGGGCCTTTACCTGCAGCGCGGGCGCTCCGCTGGTGTGCAGCCTGCCTGCTGCTACGCCGCCCGGCAGCTATACGCTGTCGTACATGGCCCAGGTCGCCGCATCGGCGGTGGGGGCGGTCGGCAACGTCGTCGCGGTGAGCGGCAGCGGCGGCGACCCGGCGCCAGTGTGCCTGCCGTGCTCCACCAGCCATCCGATGGGCGCTGCCGATCTGCAGATCGCCAAGTCCGTCGATGTCATCAGTCCGGTCGCCGGTTCCGTCGTCACGTTCACGCTGGCGCTGCGCAACAACGGTCCGGATGCCGCCACCGGCGTCGTCGTGACGGACGCGCTGCCATCGGGCTTCACCTTCGTCGCGGCGACGGCCACTCAGGGGGCCTATGCGCCGCCGCTCTGGAGCGTGGGAACGCTCGCTTCGGGAGCGACGGCCTCGCTGCAGATCCAGGCGCGCGTCAACCCGGCGGGCGACTACCGCAACGTCGCGAACGTGACCGCGCATCAGACCGACCCGGTTCCCGGCAACAACCTGGATCAGGTGACGCTGACCCCGCGCGGCGAGTTGAGAGTGGCGCCGGTGCCGGGGACCAGTGTCTGGTCGCTGGCCTGGCTGTTGCTGTTGCTGTCGCTGCTGGCCTGCGGCCATCTGCGGCGGCGCGGGAGCGCCGGGTCATGAAACGGCCAGGAAATTCCGGGGCATTCGCTCGGAGATGATGAGAAGCGCCGCGAGGAGACGCTGTGGCGCTATGAGGTGACGTACCGACGCCCTGGCAAGCTGTCGAGAAACAGCCTGCCAGGGCGATCCCGACAGGGACCGCACGGGAGCCGATCGCGTCCCGATGGATTCTCCGCAAACCTGCGCGAACTCGGCTTGCGCCGTTCGAACGGGAAACGGGCCAGGGTCCGTTTCCCGACCTCCTGCCGGAGGGGACGAAAGCTCGTCGGGTAGCCCGTGCCGTCTGGCCACGGCAAGCGGTTGGCCGAGCACAGCCTCGTGTCTGCTGCTGCGGGCCCCGCGGCCGATGCGTCTGCCGCACGGCCGCCTTCGGATTGCCTGTGGCCGGGTCTGCCGGAGCCCCGGACCAACCCCTCAGGCCGTGCGATAGGCCGCATGGCGGTAGTACTTGGGCCGCCGGTCCAACCGGATATGCAGCCACGCCACGCCGAGGCCGGCCGTGCTGATCCAGAGCGGATGTTCGCCGCGATACGTGGCGGCGGTTTCGCCGAGGGCTTTCCAGAGCGCGTCGATCTGCGCGTCTTCGGCCGTGGCCAGGAAACGCGCGAGATGCGAATAGTCGGTATAGGCCGCTGTCGGGCAGGGCGCGATCAGTGCGGCGTCGCGGCCGGGATTGTCGAACACGACGACGGGCTTGCGTAGACGGAAATGGGCCGCGAACGGCATCGGGTCGGCGGCAGAGTCGATCAGCCCGGGACTGTCCACGAAGACGCATTCGAACGGACGCCGCACCGTTCGCGGCATCAGCGGCGGACATTCCCAGCAATAGGCGGCGAAGCCCGCTTCGCGCAGGCAGTGTGTCCAGAACGCGCGGAACGCCGCGTCGTTGCGCCAGAGCGCGATGACGTCGGCGAAGGTCAGCGCGTTCCGGTTCGCGCGTGCAAGCGAGCAGCGCACGATGCCGCGGTCGGACGCGGTCTTCTGGCAAACGAACATCGTCGGCTCCTGCAGTTGTCCGGTCCGTGCATCGGCGCGCAGGCCGGCGGCGAGGGTCTGAGAACCCGGCCGGCCGGTTGCAGTTCCGCCGATGGGGTGCCCGGTTGCCGGCTGCCGCGTCAGCCGGCTCCGCCGTCGGCGGCTTCCGCGGCGATGACCTTCGCGATCGCGACGAACTGCAGTGGTTCCAGCTGCTCGGCGCGCGCGCGCGGGTCGACGCCGGCCGTTTCGATCTGCGCCGCGGTCGCCACGCCGTGCAGCGCATTGGACAGGGTCTTGCGGCGCTGGCCGAAGGCGTGCCGCACGACGCGCTCGACGAGCGCCCGGTCGGCATCGTGGCGGCGCGCGGCCGGCAGCGGCGTCAGGCGCACGACCGCAGAGTCGACCTTCGGCGGCGGGTTGAATGCGCCCGGCGGCACCTTGATGAGCGGCTCGACCGTGCAGTACAGCTGCAGCATCACGCTCAGCCGGCCGTAGACCTTGCTGCCCGGTGCCGCGGCCATGCGGTCGACGACTTCCTTCTGCAGCATGAAGTGCATGTCGACGATGGACTCGGCATGGTCCAGGCAGTGGAACAGGATCGGGCTGGAAATGTTGTACGGCAGATTGCCGACGAGGCGCAGCGTCGTGCCGGCAGCCAGCGCCGTGAAGTCCACGGTCAGCACGTCGGCATGGACGACATCGAGTTCGCCGATGCCTTCGGCCGCGGCGCGGATGCGCGGAATCAGATCGCGGTCGAGCTCGATCACGGTCAGACGGCCATGTTCGCGCAGCAGCGGCAGGGTGATCGCGCCTTCGCCGGGACCGATCTCGACGAGACGGTCGCCGGGCTTCGGCGCGATCGCCTGCACGATGCGCCGGATCAGGCCCGGGTCGTGCAGGAAGTGTTGTCCAAATTGTTTTTTGTGTACATGGCGGTCCGGCGTCGCGACAGCGGCGTCGGTGGCATTGGCAGGCGGGTAGCGCTTCAAGCGGGAGCCTCGGGCGGCGGTGCGAGCGGCGAGGAATTCGCCAGCTCTTCGATCAGCCAGGCGCGGAACTGCTGCACCGAGGGCTTCTCGACATGGGATTCGGGACAGACCAGATAGTACGCGTAGTGGGCCGGCACGCGCAGCGCGAACGGTGCGATCAGCTCACCGCTGGCCAGGCGGCCGCCGACCAGCGAACTGCGTGCGAGCACCACGCCCTGGCCCTGGGCTGCGGCGCGCAGGGCCAGTTCGGTGTCGTCGTAGACCGCGCCGCGGCGCGGCGGCGGTGCGTCCACGCCGGCGGCGGCGAACCAGCGCGTCCAGTCGTTCAGGCGCGTCTGCTGCTTGATCCGCACCAGCGGCAGCTCGAGCAGCTGTGAGGGATGCTTGAGCTTGCGCCGGGTCAGGCGCGGGCTCATGACCGGGAACAGCTCGTCGTCGAGCAGCTTCTCGCAGCGCAGTCCGGGCCAGGGACCGTTGCCCCAGCGGATCGCCACGTCGACGCCGTCGTTACGGAAATCGGCCAGGTTGATGCTGCTCTGCAGATTGAACTCGATGTCGGGATGGCGCGCGAGGAAACCGCCGAGCCGACCGACCAGCCAGGCCGCGGCGAACGAGGGCAGCACGCTCAGGGTCAGCACATTGCCGGCGGCACGTTCACGCACGCGCGTTACTGTCGAGGCGAGCTGGTCCAGCGTTTCGCGCACGCCGGCGGCGAGTTGCTGGCCGGCGTCGGTCAGCCAGGTCTTCCGGCCGCTGCGCTCGAACAGCTTGAGGCCGAGCTCGTCTTCGAGCGCCTTGATCTGCAGGCTCACGGCGCCGTGAGTCAGGTGCAGTTCCTCGGCCGCGCGTGTCCAGTTCAGGTGGCGTGCGGCGCATTCGAAGATGCGCAGGGTGCGCAGGGCGGGCAGGTGTTGCCAGGCGCGCATTGTGAGTTTTCCTGACGATACCGCGCAGAAACTATCGCTTTTTCGGTGTCGCTTCCAGGCCTAGCATCGGCGGCCTACGGTGTTTGCCCCGCCTTGTCGGTGCGGCGCTGCTGCGGAGGATTTCACGATGACTGCGGGATTGCTGGTGCGGATGCTGGTCCTGGCGATGATCTGGGGCGGATCGTTCTTGTTCATGCGTATCGCCGTGCCCGAATTCGGCACGGGTTTCACCGCTGCCGGGCGCATCGCGCTGTCGGCGCTGGTGCTGTTCGCGTTCGTGCGCCTGCAGGGGCTGTCGCTGGACTGGCGCCGGCACTGGCGCGGCTATGCCTGGATCGGCGCGCTGAGCGCCGGCGTGCCGTTCGTGCTGTTCGCCTACATGGCACACCACCTGCCGGCCGGCTATTCGGCCGTGCTCAATGCGACGGTACCGCTGTTCGCCGTGCTGCTGGGCTGGTATCTGCAGCGCAGGCGGCCGACGCTGTCCAAGCTCGCCGGCGTGGTCGTCGGCCTGGCCGGCGTCGTGACGATCGCGCGCTTCGGCACGGTCACCCTGACCGCGGCGACGATGTTCGCATTCGTTGCCGGCCTGCTCGCCGCGGCGCTGTATGCGCTGGGCGCGGCCGAGCTCAAGCGCCTGTTCGGCGGCACCGATCCGGTCGTCACGGCCACCGGCAGTCAGATCGGCGCGGCCCTGCTGCTGTCGCCGCTGCTGTTCGGCAATCTGCCGACGCACCTGCCGCCGGTCGCGCCGGGCCTGGCCCTGGTCGCGCTGGGCCTGGTCTGTACGGCGCTGGCCTTCGTCGTCTATTTCCGCCTGCTGCGCGACGCCGGCCCCGAGCGTGCGACCACGGTGACCTTCCTCGTGCCGGTGTTCGCCCAGGTCTGGGGGGCGCTGTTCCTGCATGAGGCGATCACAGCGGCCATCGTCGTCGGCCTCGGGCTCGTGCTGCTTGCGGTCCTGCTCGTGTTCGAGAAGCTGCGCTGGCCGCGGCGGCGTGCGGCGCTTGCGGCGGCATTGGCGCCGTGCGCGGGTGGAGACAAGTGACGATGCCTATTCCGCAGTATCTTTCGTGGATTGTGTTGCGTCGGTAGTGTTGCCGCCGCGACGTCGCGGTGAGCGCAGCGAATCGCAACATCGCGCTGCCGGGCTTCAGCGCTTCAGCGCGAGTTCCAAGGCCAGCCGCGTCGCCGCAAGCAGGCTGCCGGCATCGGCGCGGTTGCGGCCAGCCAGGTCCAGCGCCGTGCCGTGATCGACCGAAGTGCGGATGAACGGCAGGCCCAGGGTCAGATTGACCGCCTGGCCGAAGCCCAGGGCCTTGAGCACCGGCAGGCCCTGGTCGTGGTACATCGCGAGCACCGCGTCGGCCTCGGCGAGCGGGCCGGGCAGGAAAGCCGTATCGGCCGGCAGCGGGCCGGTCAGCGCAAAGCCTTCGTCGCGCAGATCCGCGAGCAGCGGCGCGATGACGTCGATCTCCTCGCGACCGAGATGGCCGCCTTCGCCTGCATGTGGATTGAGCCCGAGCACGAGTATGCGCGGCTGCGCCAGCGCGAACCTGCGCTGCAGGTCGGCATGCACGATGCGCAAGGTCGTCTCGAGCTTCTCGCGCGTGATCGCCGCGGGCACGGCGGCCAGCGGCAGGTGCGTGGTCGCCAGCGCGACGCGCAGGTTGCCGGCGGCGAGCATCATGACGACGTCGGCGTTGGCGCGCAGCGCGAAGTATTCGGTATGGCCGGAGAACGGAATTCCGGCGTCGTTGATGATGCTCTTCTGCACCGGCGCGGTGACCACGGCGTCGAACTCGCCGGCCATGCAGCCGTCGGATGCGCGCGCCAGGGTCGACAGCACGTAGCCCGCGTTGGCCCGGTCCAGCCGGCCGGGAACTACTGCGGCGGCGACTTCTTCCGGAACCAGGCGCAGGCTGCCCGGCATGCGCCGCCGCAGCGGCTGTCCGTCGTCCTCGATGAGGTCAAGACGCAGTCCGCGCGAGGCCGCGGCGGACTGCAGCAGGTTCGCATCGCCGATCGCGATCAGATCGGCGGCGATGTCGCTGTGGGCCAGTTCGGCGACGAGCTCCGGTCCGATGCCGGCCGGTTCGCCGAGGGTGATGGCCAGGCGCGGCAGGGCGCTCATGGAGTCTGCTCGCGCCGGCCCCGGCTCAACTGCCGGAAGTGGGCTCGCCCTTGCTGTCGTAGCCGGCCAGGCGGTACTCGATATAGGCCTCCGCCTTGAGCTGGCGCAGCATGTTGTCGAATTCGTCCTCGGCCTTGCGCTGCTGGATCGCCTCGTGCGCCTGGGTGCGGCGCGCCTCTTCGGTGCGGTCGAGTTCGCGCATGCCCAGGCGCTTGACGAAATGCAGGCCGGCGTTGCTGCGGAAGGTCTGGCTGATCTCGCCGTCCTTGAGGTTGGAGATCACTTCGCCGACCTGCGCGCCGTAGGTGTCGATCGGGAACCAGCCCATGTCGCCGCCGGCATTCGCGCTGGTCGCGTCGTCGGAATTGGACTTGGCCAGCGTGGCGAAATCTTCGCCGGCCTCGATGCGGCGGCGCAGGTCGTCGATCTTCTTCTGCGCGTCGGCTTCGCTGACCAGTTCGTTGATCTTGACCATCATGTGCTGGGCATGGAACTCGGTGACGAGCTGCTTGCCCTGAGCGCGCTGCTCGACGAGCTTCAGGATGTGGAAGCCGCTCGGACCGCGCACGGCCGGCGAGACCTGTCCCGGGCTCATGCCCTGCAGCAGGTCGGCGAACATTTCCGGCACCTGGTCGTAGCGGCGCCAGCCCAGGTCGCCGCCGTCGAGCGCTTCCTGGGCATCGGAGGAGCGGATGGCAACCGCGGCGAAGTCGGCGCCCGGTGCGGAGGCTTCACGCTGCACGCGGTCGGCCTTCTCGCGTGCGGCCTGGATCTGTTCGGCGCTGGCGCCGTCGGGCACACCGACGAGGATGTGAGCCAGATGCACTTCGCCGGATTTCAGGCTGTTGCCGGCCAGCATGATGTCGACTTCGGCATCGCTGACCTGGGTCGACTGGGCGACGCGCTGGCGCAGACGCTGGGTGATCAGCTCATCATGCAGATTGCGGCGGAATTCCTCGTAGCTCAGGCCGTCGCGGGCGATCGCCGCGCGCAGCTGGTCCACGTCCATCTTGTTGGTGCGGGCGATGTTGGCGACGGCCTGGTCGATTTCCACGTCGCCGATGCGCACGCCGCTCTGGCTGGCCTTGGCCACCTGCAGGCGGGTAATGATCAGGCGGTCGAGCACCTGACGTTCGAGCACCGGACGCGGCGGCAACTGCTGCGGGTTGCGCCGGTACTGGGCCAGGATCTGGCCGACCGCGCGGTTCAGCTCGCTCTTGAGCACGACGTCCTCGTCGACGATGGCGACGATGCGGTCGAGGGTGCCGTCATCCGGTGCGGCGGCCTGGGCGGCTTGCTGCTGCTCGGGCTGAGGGGTCAGGAACTGGGCCTGCGACGGCGCGGCGGCCGTGAACAGGGTGGTCAGCAGGACAAACGCAGGCGCAAGCTTGTTCATCGCAGGTCCGTGTAGAGCTTGGAAATTTCCGCGGGCCGGGCCGGCCTGCGGACGGGGCGACGAGTGTGCACGCCGCCCCGGACTGGTGCCTGAACGTGCAGGCACCGGTACGGTCGTTACTGTTGATAGCCGAGGATACCACGGCGCAGGAAATCGCCCGTTTTCTGGCCGATCGCGCCGAGTCCCTTGAGCTCCATCTCGAAGTACAGGGCGTCGTTGGCCTTGCCGCCGGCCGTGCGCAGGTAATGGCGCGCGAGCAGGCGCCAGATCACGCAGCAGGAATCGCGTTCCACGCCGATCAGATTTTCCAGCGGCTTGCCGTCTCGCAGCGAGTAGTTCCAGCGGCCGATCAGGCGCCAGCGCTCGTTCAGCGGGATCAGCGCCGACACGTTGGTCTGTTCGAGGAAATCGCGGCGGTAGCGGTAGGACAGGTTCAGCACGCCGTCGCCGAGGAAGCGCCGCTGCAGGCTGATCGCCGACAGGTCGGTCTCGTCGCCGTTCGGATTCCACTGGTCGGCGACCTTCAGGCGCCACTTGTCCGACAGGTGCACGTCGACCTCGGCCACATAGGCCGAGCCCGAATAGCTCGTCGGCGCGCCGTAGAGCTGCACGCGCTGGTCGTCGAAATAGCGGATCTGGCCGAGGCTGGCCGACAGGCGCTCGGCGCCGGACTCGGTTTCGAGCAGGCGCGTGGTGATGGCCGCGGTCAGGTTGTTCGCGTCCATCTGCCGGTCGGCGCCGGTGTAGCGGTTGGTCGAGAACAGCTGCGGGAAGTCGAAGGTCAGCAGCTGGGTGTCGAACACCGGCAGCGCGTCCTGGTTGCGATACGGCACGCGCAGGTAGAACAGGCGCGGCTCCAGGGTCTGCGTGTAGCCGCTGCCGAACAGGTTGGCGTCGCGCTCGAAGATCAGGCCCATGTCCAGGCTCGCGATCGGCACCGTGCGCTGCGGTGTCGCGCCGACCGTGTGCCGGTCGATCTCGGTCTCCACGTCGTAGCGCGTATGACGCACGCCGATTTCCGGACGCAGGAACCAGGACGAACCCTCCAGCGGCAGGCTCAGGTACGGATACAGGTCCAGGCGCTGGCCCGTGGTCGGGCAGACGCGGTTGCCGGTGTCGTCGCGCCAGCAGTCCTTGTCGAAGGCGACGAACTCGGACTTGACCCCGCCGCGCAGGCGGCCGGCCAGGCTGACGTCGCCCTCGAAGGTGATGCGCGGCAGGCGCACGTAGGGCTCGAACTGGTCCGGCAGCGAGGGGTCGG
Source organism: Lysobacteraceae bacterium SCN 69-320 (assembly GCA_001725155.1). Classification (GTDB taxonomy): domain Bacteria; phylum Pseudomonadota; class Gammaproteobacteria; order Xanthomonadales; family Rhodanobacteraceae; genus Tahibacter. The sequence goes on from MEFP01000018.1 coordinate 8,891, forward strand.
TGATCTGGTACTTGTCGCCGCCGGCGGCGAAGCTCCAGCCGCGGCCGCGGCCGTTCAGATAGGCGCTGGAGGGCAGCAGGCTCGTCGCGATCGAGGACAGGCTGTCGCCGAAATCCTCGAAGTAGCGCTTGTCGGTCACGCCGTTGACGTTGGCGGCGAAGTTCCAGTTCGACCCCAGGGTCGTGAAATTCTCGATGTGCCACTGGCCGCGTTCGCGTTCGGCGCGGCGGTCGTTGGGCATCCAGCTGCCGTCTATGCGGCCGCGGCTGCTGTCGGTCAGGTAGCGGAACTCGGCCCCGGCCATGAAGCCGCGCTGGGTGACCAGGCGCGGATACAGGGTCATGTCGTAGTTCTCGGCGAGGTTCAGGTAATACGGCAGCGTGAGATCCAGGCCGCTGTTGCCGTTGAAACCGAAGCTCGGATAGAGGAAGCCGCTCTGGCGCCGGTTGTCGGTCGGGAAGCGCGCATACGGCAGCCAGAAGATCGGCACGTCGCCGACGCGCAGGGTCACGTCGTGGCCGCGGCCCACGCCTTCGGCCTGGTCGATGGCCAGATCCCTGGCGCGGATCTCCCAGCTCGGCTGGTCGGGATCGCAGGTCGAATAGCGCACGACGCTCATGCGCGCATGGTCGTCGTCGATCAGTTCGGCCTGCTGCGCGCGGCCGTTGCCGCGCGAGCTCAGCATCTGGAAGCGCACGCCGTCGAGCACGGCCGTGTTCGGCGTGGTCTTGCCCTGGGCCTTGTCCGCCGACAGCAGCATGCTGCGGTCCTGGTAGCGCACGTTGCCGCTGGCGATCCAGGCGGTGGTCTGCGTCCAGTAGGTCAGTTCGTCGGCGCGGATCAGCTGGTCCAGCCGCTGCACGCGCGCATTGCCCTGCAGCACGTACTTGCTGCTGTCGGCGGACTGGAAGCGGTCGGCGGCGAAATCGGTGTCGGCGTCCTCGCGCTTGCCGCCGGTCGGCAGGCCGGCCACGTAGAACGACAGCAGCGCATTGGGCTTGCACAGGCGGAAGTCGTCGGATTTGCGCGGACACTGGTCGCTGCCGGGCAGGCAGGCGGCCGGCTGGGCGGCATAGGCACCGGCGCCGTACAGGCACAGGACGGTGGCCTGCACCAGCTGGCGCAGGCGGAAGGGACGCGAAAGATTGCGCGGCACAGGCAGGTCTTTGGCAGACGGCGAGGCGCGTAAGATGCCCGAAAGCCGGTCGCGGCAGCAATCGGCGCAGCGCCAAGTGCTTGACAGTACAGCCCGGTCCGGGCGCGTCGCAGCGGCGCGAACGCGTCGCGGCCGGCGCTCTTGCGACGGCCGGCCCCGCCTCCACCTGAGACGATCATGACGACCAGAATCGAAAAGACCGATGCCGAGTGGCGCGATGCGCTGACTCCGGACCAGTACGCCATCTGCCGCTGCTCGGCTACCGAGCGGGCGTTCACCGGCAAATACTGGGATCACCACGAGACCGGCACCTACCACTGCGTGGCCTGCCGCGCCGAGCTGTTCGGCTCGGACGCCAAATACGACTCGGGCAGCGGCTGGCCGAGCTACTGGAAGCCGTTCGCCGCCGGCGCGGTCACCGAGCATATGGACGAGTCCCACGGCATGCGCCGGATCGAAGTGCGCTGCGCGCGCTGCGACTCGCACCTCGGGCATCTGTTCCCCGACGGCCCGGCACCGACCGGACTGCGCTACTGCATCAATTCCGCGGCGCTGGATTTCAGCGCCGCCTGAGCGGGCTTACTGGCAGCCCTGCGGACGCGGAGTCAGCCCGCAGATGTCCAGCGACAGCACGTTGCCTTCGTCGGAAGTGCGGAACAGCACGTCGTTGTTGACGAACAGCAGCGCCTCGGGATAGCCGCTCACGGCGATGTCCGGATTCACCTTGAAGCGCAATGAGGTGCCGTTCTGCGGGCGGTCGGACACGACCGGAATCAGGAACTCGTGCCAGACGCCCTGCGCCGAGCGCCAGGCGCCGCCTTCGGCGGTGTTGCGCGGCGCGCGTATGGCCCAGCCTTCCAGTCCCTGGGTCAGCTGCTGCGGACAGCCGTAGCCGGTGTCGTTGGCGAGATTGATCAGGCGCGGGCCGTTCGGCACGACGGCAAAGCAGAACGCGGGGTTTTCCGCCGTGATCGCCGGCGTGACGCCCGGCGGCAGCAGCAGCTCGAGACCCATGACGCTGCCGCCGCAGGGATTGCCCGGGTGGCTGATGACCAGGTGCGCGTAAAACACTTCGCCGACCGCCGGCGTGCGGTTCGGCGGCAGCAGGCTGTAGCCCGCATAGGCCTGCACGCGGATCTGGAAGATCGGCGGATCGCTGAGACAGGCGAAGTTGGTGCCGATGTTCTTGGCCACGCCCTCGTACCAGCGCAGATTCAGTGCCGAAGCCGGACGTACGGCGGCAAAACAGGTCAGGACCAGGATGGCCAGGCTCAGAAACAGGCGGCGCATTGACGGTTTTCCTCGAACGGGCGACCCGCCGGGAGTGCGGGTTTCGCGGCCTAGGACGATGGGCCGGGAGGAAAACTGTCAGCGTGTTGCGGCAGTGCGCAGGTTCAGCCAGAGGCAGGGGGCGGGCCGGTAGAAACCGCCTGTTCGCCGAGGCTGCGGGGAGGCCGCATGCGACTGCTCGTGATGTTGCTGACGCTGCCGATGCTGGCCGGTTGCCAGGCTGCACCTGTTCTGGCCCTGCGTGACGATGTTGCGCCCAAGGACTATCGCGAGCCGACCGAGCGCCCGGTGGAGGCCGATCGGCAGGTCGTGTTGCAGTTCCGCAGCGGGATTTCACCCCTGGTGCGCATTCACCGCGTGCGGTCGTCCTCGGGTGTCGGGTTGATCATGACCGACGGCGGCTGGCTGGATCGGCCGGTCCATTTCCGGCCGGGCACTGCGACGTTCCGGTACACCTGCGCCGACGGCAGGCGCGGCGAAAACGTGGTGCTCACGTTCCTGCGCGCCGGCAGCTACACGCTGGACTGCGCGCCGGACGGCAGCCTCGTGGCGATCGGGCCGCGCGCACCGGCGTTCTGATCGCGCCGGCAACGGGGCGCCGGCCATGGTGCCGCAACGCTGCCGGTCGAACTCAGTCCAGCAGCGCCGTCACATGTGCCTGCACCGACTGGCGCAGCGCGGTCAGGCTGTAGCCGCCTTCGAGGCTGGACACGACGCGGCCCCGGGCATGCTTGCGCGCGATCGCGACGAGTTCGTGGGTGACCCAGGCGTAGTCGGCGGCATCGAGGTTGAGGTCGGCCAGCGGGTCGAGCCGATGCGCGTCGAAGCCGGCCGAGATGAAGACCAGCTCCGGCGCGAACGCATCCAGCGCCGGCAGCACGCGCTCGCGATAGGCCGCGCGGAATTCGCCGCTGCCGCCGCCGGACGGAAGCGGCTCGTTGACGATGTTGCCGACGCCGGTTTCGCGGCGCAGGCCGGTACCCGGGTACAGCGGCATTTCGTGGGTCGAGGCGTACATCACGCGCGCCTCGGTCGCGAAGATGTCCTGGCTGCCGTTGCCGTGGTGCACGTCGAAATCGACGATGGCCACGCGCTGCAATCCGCGTGCGAGCGCATGCCGCGCGCCGACGGCGACGTTGTTGAACAGGCAGAAGCCCATGGCTTCTGCCTGGGTCGCGTGATGTCCGGGCGGGCGCACCGCGCAGAACGCGCGCTGCATGCGCTCGTCGAGCAGGTCGTCGACCGCACGGCAGACCGCGCCGGCCGCGCGCAGGGCCGCGTCCAGCGAGCCTTCCGACATGGCCGTGTCCGCGTCGACGCGCCGGCTTTCGCCGGGCGCCGGCGCCAGCGCGAAGATGCGCGCGACGTGTTCGGCGCTGTGCGCGCGTTCGAGCTGCTCGCGCGTGGCCGGCGGCGCCTCGATGCGGTCCAGCAGCGCGAAGCGATCGTTGTCCAGCGCTTCGAGCACGGCGCGCAGCCGCGCCGGCGATTCGGGATGGCCGGGACCGGGCTCGTGAGCCAGACAGCTCACGTGGGTATACAAGGCGACATGCATGGGCGGGACTCCGCGCGGCGCGCCGGCGGCGCTCAGGTCGCGGCCGGTTTCCGGCGCCGCTCGTGCTGCCACAGCACCTCGCCGTGGCCGCTGCGCCGGGCGAGCACGCGGGCCAGCACGAACAGCAGGTCGGACAGACGGTTGAGATAGCGCGTCGCCTCGGCTCGCACGTTCTCGTGCTCGGCCAGGGTGACGACTTCGCGTTCGGCACGGCGGCAGACGGTGCGCGCGAGATGGCAGGCCGCCGCGGCCATGCCGCCGGCAGGCAGGATGAAATCCTTGAGCGGCGGCAGGTCGTCGTTGTACCGGTCGAGCACGTTCTCCAGCCGCTCTATGTCGGCGTCGAACACCATGGCCATGCCCGGGATGCACAGCTCGCCGCCGAGGTCGAACAGGTCGTGCTGGATCTGGGTCAGGTGTTCGGTGATGTCCTCGCCGACGTCCTGGGCCAGCAGCAGGCCGATCGTGCTGTTGAGTTCGTCCACGGTGCCGTAGGCGTTGACGCGGGCGGAATCCTTGCGCACGCGTGAGCCGTCGCCGAGGCCGGTGGTGCCGTCGTCGCCGGTGCGGGTGTAGATCTTGGAAAGTCGGTTGCCCATGTACGCTCGCGCGACCCGCATGGGGCCGTCAGGTCGGAAGTATCGGAGGGAGGCCGCCGCAGCGGCAGATCGGCGCAGTCTACCCCAGTTGGCCGGGGACGAAATCGCCGGCCGCCGGCCCGCCGACGCGGTCGGCGTGCAGTTGTCGGCGCCGGGACCGCGGCTTGTTCTTCACCTCCCCTTCACGGGAAAATCGGCGCTTCGCCCCGGCTTCGAGTGCGCCCGCATGCCTGCCGCCCTGCGTCTGGCCTTCTTCAAACTGCTCGGTTTCGCCGTGCTCGGTCTGTTCCTGCTGCCGGCGCTGACCGGGTGGGTCAGCGGCCACGGACTGGACCGGTTCACGACGGAACTGCGTGCCTCGCTGTCGGCGTCGCTTTCCGAGGCCAAGGACCTCTCGCCGGCCGGGCTCCAGGACGCGAAGGCTTTCGTCGCGACGGTCACCGCGCAGAGCGTCTGCGACGGCAGCCTGCCGCAGCTGCAGAGTCTCGCGCAGGAACTGTGCGGTGCCACCGGCGATGTCGGCCAGTTCGTGCTGGCGCGACGCATTTCCACCGCGACCTTGTGGCTAGGCGCTTTCACGCTGCTGCTGATCGCCGGCCTGGCCGGGCTGGCCTACGCGCGTCCGCACCTGCAGCTCGCCGCGTTCAGCGCGGGCTGGTGGAGTCTGCGCGCGGTCAGCGCGCTCGAAGTGCTGGTCCAGGCCGCGATGCTGGTGTGGCTGTCGTTCTGGATCACGGCGCTGTTCTTCAACATCTACATCGTCAAGCTCATCCTGATCGCCGGCGCGCTCGCGGCGGTGGGCGCCTGGGTCGCGATCACGGCCATCTTCAAGCGCGCGGCGCGGGACAATGCGATCAGCGGCGTGCCGATTCCGCGCGAACAGGCGCCGGCGCTGTGGGCGCGCGTGCGGCAGTACGCCGCGAAGCTGGGCACCGAGCCGCCGCGCCAGATCATCGCCGGCATCGACGCGAGCTTCTTCGTGACCGAGGCGCCGCTGAAGCTGGCGCAGGGCGAGGTCAGCGGGCGCAGCCTGTTCGTCAGCCTGCCGCTGCTGCGCGTGCTGAGCCGGCAGGAAGCCGACGCGGTGCTCGCGCACGAGATGGCGCATTTCAGCGGCGGCGACACCGCGTTCGGCGCGGTGCTGGGGCCGCGGCTGGCGGCATACGCTCACTACATGGCCGCGCTGGGCCAGAACGCGATGACCCTGCTCGCGTTCTACGTGCTGAACCTGTTCCGCGCGGCGTTCGAACTGGCCCTGTCCAAGTCCAGCCGCGACCGCGAGTTCGCCGCCGACCGCGCCGCGGCCGGCCTGACCTCGGGCGATGCGATCGCGCGCTCGCTGATCAAGGTGTCGGCCTATTCGGCCTATCGCAATACGGTGGAACAGTCGCTGTTCGAGCACAACCAGCGCCACGAGGGGCCGCTGGGCCTGGCGCAGCGCGTCGCGAACGGACTGGCGGCATTCGCGCAGACGCCGGATTTCCAGGCCGCCGTGGCCGAATCGGCCATGCCGCATCCGTTCGACTCGCATCCGCCGCTGCGCCAGCGCCTGCAGCAGGTCGGCGCCGACTATCCCGCCGACGCGTTCGCCGGCATCGTCGAGCAGGCGCCGGCGGAAACCTGGGCCGATCTGATCCTCGATGTCGACGCGCTCGAAGCGCCGCTGTGGCGGCAGTACGAGGCGATGTTCGCCGATCAGCACGAGCAGCATCTGGCGCTGCGTTACGAGCCGGCCAACGATGCCGAGCGCGCGATCGTTTTGCGGCATTTTCCCGATGTGGAAATTTCTCTGAAGAACGGCGGCGTGGTGCGCATCAGCTATCGCGGCATGGACACGCCCGAGGCGACCCTGCAGTGGGATCAGGTTTCTGCCGTGCGCTACGAGGACGGCAGCTTCGGTACCAGCGACAAGCTGACCGTCACGCATCCGGAGAAGGGCCGGCTCGGCATGGCCGCGACGACGACGTTCAAGCTTGCGCTGACCGCGCAGACGCGCGAGCCGTTCAAGCAGGCGTTCGGCCAGCACTGGCGGCGTCACCAGATCATGCGTCAGCTGCAGCGCAGGGCTGCCGCCGGCTGAGCGGCGAGCGGATCGCGCCGCCCGGGCCGGACGGTCGCCGGCTCAGTCGTCCTCGAAGCGCGAGGCGTTGGTGTAGCTGATTTCGAACTGTCCGAGGCGGTAGCGGATGCGGCTTGCGCGGGCGTGGTCGACCTTCAGCGCGAACGCGCGCGCCGGCGGCAGGCCCAGTGCATGGCACAGCAGCGCGCGTATCGAACCGGCATGAGCCATGGTCAGCACGCAGTCGTTGTCGCCGGTGGAACCCAGCAGCGCCGCGAGCCAGGCGCCGGTGCGGCGGATCACGTCGCTGAAGCTTTCGCCGCCGGGCGCTTCCTGGATCAGCCAGTTGTCGGCCCAGTGCCGGTAGCGCGCGGCGTCCTGCGTCGCGATCGCGTCCCAGCGCTGGCCGTCCCATTCGCCGAGGTCGATTTCGCGCAGGCGCGGATCGGCCAGCGGCTCGGTCGCGAAGCGCGCCGCGAACACCTGTGCCGATTGCTGCGCGCGGCGCAGGTCGCTCGTGAACAGAAAGCGCGGCGCCTCGCCCTGCCACTGCGCGGCCAGACGCTGTATCGCGAGGAAGCCGCTGCTCGACAGGGCCACGTCGGTATGGCCTATGCAAAGTCCGGCGGTGGCTTCGGAGTCGCCGTGCCGCACGAGGATCAGATCCATCGCTGTGCTCCCGCGCAGGCCAGATAACAGGTCAGCTCGACGACCTGGTTGGCCGCACCCAGGGTGTCGCCGGTGATGCCGCCGAGCTGGGTGCGGAAATAGGCGCCGGCCAGCAGCGCGACGATCAGGCTTGCCGCCGCGGCGACCAGCGCCAGGCGGCCGAACGGCGCGACCAGCAGCAGCGCGAACAGGCTGCCGGCGGCGACCTGGGTGAGACCGATGCCGTCGGCCACCGGCTTGTTCGCGGCCTGGCCTTCGCGCGCGTAAGGCAGCCAGGCGGCCAGCGGCAGCACCGACCAGCGCGCCAGCACGTGGCCAAGCCACAGCGCGGCGAACAGCTGGGTCGGCGCGAGGCTCGCAAGCGCGAGGTACTTGCCGCCGAGCACGGCCGCCAATGCCAGTCCCGCATAACTGCCGATGCGGCTGTCGCGCATGATTTCGAGCTTGCGTTCGCGTGTGAACCCGCCGCCCAGTCCGTCGGCCGTGTCGGCCAGGCCGTCCTCGTGGAAGCCGCCGGTCGTGATCACGGCCGCGACGAGCGCAGCCCAGGGCGCCAGCGCCGGCGGCAGCCATTGCAGGCTGAGCCAGGCAGCCACGGCCGCGATGGCCGCGACGAGCGCGCCGACCGGCACGAAATACGGCGCCGCGGCGGCAAGATGCGCCGGTTCCGCGTAGCTCCAGCGCGCCAGCGGCAGGCGCGTCAGGAAAGTCGCGGCGGTGGCGAACAGGCGCAGCGGATTGTTCATGAGCGGGACGAGGCGGCGAAGCGGCGAGCGTAGCCGATGCCGCGCGCCGCGCAAATGCGCCGGCGCGACGCCGTGCCGCGGTCCGTCCGCGCCCGCCCGAACGGCCGCGCGCTTATCATTGCGCGATGACTCCCCTATTCGACGTCACCGTCATCGGCAGCGGCCTGGTCGGCAGCAGCCTCGCGATCGCGCTGCACGACAGCGGCCTGAACGTCGCGCTCGTCGAGGCCGCGGCGCCCGGCATCCAGGCCCAGCCGCGCGAGGACGAACGCAACCTCGCGCTGGCCCGTGCCAGCACGACGGCGCTGCAGACGCTCGGCGTCTGGCCGCGCCTGGCCGAGGCGGCCACGCCGATACGGCGCATCCACGTCAGCCGCGCCGGCGAGTTCGGCGCACTGCGTCTGGATGCAGCGCGTGCCGGTGTCGACAGCCTCGGTTCCGTGGTGCCGGCGCGCGCGCTGGCCGCGGCGCTGCAGCAGGAACTGGACCGGTGCACGCGCCTGCAGCGCTACGTACCGGCGCAGCTGCGCGACTTCCGCGTGTCGGCCGGCCAGGTCGACCTGACCCTGCAGACACCCGGCGGCGAGACCACGATCGCGACGCGCCTGCTCGTGGGCGCCGACGGCACGGCATCGCCGGTGCGTGCATTGGCCGGCATCGGCGCCGACATCATCGACTATGCCCAGACCCTGTTCGTCTGCAGCCTGCTGCCGCAGCAGCCGCTGGACGGCCAGGCCTACGAGCGCTTCAGCGATTCGGGCCCGGTCGCGCTGCTGCCGCTGGCCGAGCGCCGCGCCGGCTTCGTGCTCAGCGTGCCGGCGTCGGAAGCCGCCGCCGTCGCCGCGCTCGACGACGCCGGCTTTCTCGCCCATGCCCAGCAGCGTTTCGGCTGGCGCGCCGGCCGCTTCAGCCGGCCGGGCCGGCGCAGCGCGCACCCGATACGCCGCGTCGTCGCGCACAGTCTGACCGCGCCGCGCTGCGTGCTCGTCGGCAATGCGGCGCAGACCATCCATCCGATCGGCGCGCAGGGTTTCAATCTCGGCCTGCGCGATGCGCTGACCCTGGCGGAGCTGCTGATCCTGCAGCAGCGCGGCGGCGGCGACGCCGGCAGCGCGTCGCTGCTGCAGACGTATGCCGCGCGCCGGCGCGAAGATCGCGAAGGCACCTTGGCGTTCAGCCACGGCCTCGTGCAGCTGGCCTGCAATCCGGCGCGCGCGCTGGCGCCGCTGCGCAGCCTCGGCCTGCTGCTGCTCGACAGCCTGCCCGACGCCGCCGGCGGCATCGCACGCCGCGGCATGGGATTCCGCAGCGCGACCAGCGCCTACGCATTCGGAGTACGTCCATGAAACCTCGCAATCTGTTCGATGTCGCCGTGGTCGGCGCCGGCATGGTCGGCAGCGCCTGCGCGCTCGCGCTGGCGCGCAGCGGCCTGCGCGTGGCCCTGGTCGAGGAACGCGCGCCGCCGGTCTGGAGCGCGGCCGACGAGGTCGACCTGCGCGTCGTCGCGATCGCGCCGTCCGGCGTCGCGCTGTTCGAGCGTCTGGGCGTCTGGACGGCCATACGCCAGGCACGCGCCGGCGTCTACCGCCACATGCACGTCTGGGACGGCGGCAACGGCGCGCAGATCGACTTCGACGCGGCCGACAGCGGCAGCGCGGAACTCGGCTTCATCGTCGAGAACCGGCTGATCCAGTACGCACTGTGGCAGGCGCTGCAGGCCGAGCCCGGCGTCAGCCTGCGTTGCCCGGCGCGCGTGGTCGCGACCGACGACGACGGCGACACGCGCGTGCTGCGCCTGGACGACGACGGTCGCATCGTCGCGCGGCTGGTCGTCGCCGCCGACGGCGCGTCCTCGCCGCTGCGCCAGCTGCTCGGCATCGGCACCGGCGGCCATGTGTACGACCAGCATGCGCTCGTTGCTCATGTGCGCACCGAACGGCCGCACGAACAGACCGCCTGGCAGCGCTTCCTGCCCGGCGGCACGCTGGCGTTCCTGCCGCTGGCCGACGGCCGCTGTTCCATCGTCTGGTCGCTGCCGCCGGCGGAATGCCGGCGCCTGCGCGAGATCGACGAGACCACGTTCCTGCAGGAGCTTGGCTGCGCCTTCGATTTCCGCCTCGGTCCGATACGCGCGACTTCGGCGCGCGCCGAGTTCCCGCTGCGCCTGCTGCTGGCCGAGCGCTACATCGCGCCGCGCTTCGCATTGATCGGCGACGCCGCGCACCAGGTGCATCCGCTGGCCGGGCAGGGCGTCAACCTCGGCCTGCGCGACGTCGACGCGCTGGTCGAGGCGATCACCGGCGAGGCCGAACGCGATCCCGGTGCCGTCACGACCCTGCGCCGCTACGAACGCCGCCGGCGCAGCGACAACACGCTGTCGGCCTGGGGCATGGACGGCATCAACCGCCTGTTCCGCAGCGAGTTCGAGCCGCTGGTGTTCGCGCGCGGCCTCGGCCTGCGTGCGGTGAACGCGCTGGGGCCGCTCAAGCAGCTGATCGCGCGTCACGCGGCCGGGCGCTGAGCATCGCAAGCGCGCAGCAGTTGCGGCGTTGTTCCTTACGCCGCCAGGTCCAAAGAATGATCCCTGAATCCGTCTCCCGCCGTAGGTGAGCACGAGGACGCGGCGCCATCCGCCGCGCGGCCTCTTCCCCTACCGGCAGCGGTCGGCCGCGCCGACCGGGCTGCCCGCAACGACGGAGTCAACTATGAACATCGCAGGATCCGCGCTGAGCCGTGTTGCGGCCGGCTTGCTGCTTTGCACCGGTATCGCCCAGGCCGCCGAGGAGCGCGGCGCCGCCGACTCGAGCTGGGAGGACGAGCGCGACCACGACGAGCTTGCGAAGCGCGAGCGCTTCATGGGCGAGCGCCTGCGCCGCGACAACGACGCTGCGTATGCGCGCAGCCTCATGGCGGCGGCCGCGCGCGAGCGTGAAGCGAATGCGCGGCTGATGGCCGGCGCGAAGGCCGGCGACATCACGCTCGGCGAGGTCTGGACCAATCTCGGTCCGTCGCGCATGAGCAGCGGACCGATGGACAGCGGCCGCATCTCGGCGATCGTCACGCACCCGGACGATTCCAGCATCGTCTACGTCGCCTCCGCGGGCGGCGGCGTCTGGCGCTCGCTCGACGCCGGCGCGTCGTGGAAGGCGATGAGCGACACGCTCGGCAGCCTCGGCACCGGCGCGCTCGCGATCGACGCGAATCTGCCGAACCGCCTCTATCTCGGTCTTGGCGACACGCACAGGACCGGCTTTCTGTCGGGGCCGAGCACCTCGCTCGGCACCGCGCCCGGCCTCGGCGTGCTCAAGAGCAGCGACGGCGGCGTCAGCTGGTCCGCGCCGGTCCTGCTCGGCGACAGCACGAGCATCCGCAAGATCCTCGTGAGTCCGAACAACAGCAATCTGATCCTCGTCGCGACCGACCAGGGCCTGTACCGCTCGACCAATGCGGGCGCGTCCTATCAGCTGCAGCCGCTCGGCGCCGGCGACGGCAAGCCCGAGGTCTGGAGCATCGCCTGGTCCGGCAGCAACCGCTTCACCGCGAGCACGAAGGACGGCAGCGGCGGCAGGATCTGGTTTTCCAGCGAACAGGCCGCCGGGTGGACGCCGTCCAACGGCGTGCCGGCCACGGTCGGCCGCATCACGATGGCCAGCGCGCCGAGCAGTCCGAACATCCAGTACGCGCTGACCTATCACAGCGTCACGGCGCTGACCGAGATCTACAAGAGCACCGACGGCGGCCAGGACTGGTCGTCGCTGAACGTCGGCCAGGAAAGCTACGTCAACCATGCCGAGCCCGTGCGCAAGCTGCTCGGCACGTCGGAGAGCTACAACCAGATGGTCGTCGTCAATCCGACCACGCCGAACATCGCCTATTTCGGCGGCCAGCTGCGCCTGGCGCGCACCGGCGACGGCGGCGCGACCTTCAGTCTCGTCAATTCGACGAGCACGAGCGCCGCGAACTACGTCCATCCGGATTTCCATGCGGCGGCCTACGACGCGGCGAACCGGCTCTACGTCGGCAACGACGGCGGCGTGTTCCGCAGCGGCGACGCGGGCCAGACCTGGACTCCGCGCAACGACGGCCTGATCACGCATCTCGTCTACGGCATCGCCTCGTCGGTCGACGATCTCGGCGAACTGCTCGTCGCGCTGCAGGACAACGGCATATTCCACAGCGGCAACAGCGGAACCAACTACTCGCGCATGGCCGGCGGCGACGGCTTCTGGGCGCTGCTGTCGCAGAACGACGCGCGGAAGCTGATCATCGCGACGAACGGCGGCACCTATCAGTCCGATGACGGCGGCCTGACCGGCGGCGTGCTCGAGTTCGACGGCATCCCGAACGGCGCGGCGAGCTTCATCGACCAGAGTCCCGCCGTGGCCAGCGGCGAAACGCTGTACGCGGTGTCGGGCGGCAAGATCTACCGCAGCACGGACTTCGGCAAGCACTGGCAGGCCGTCGCGCTGAACGGTCTCGTCGGCAACGTGCGCTGGGTGCGTGCGGGCCGCAACAGCGGCGTGCTCGTCGCGATCGTCGGCTACGCGCCGGGCCAGATCTGGTTCACGCTCGACAACGGCGCGCACTGGACCCAGGCGCCGACGCCGGCCAATGCGGACGGCAGCTTCCTCGACGCGGCGGTCGGCGACGACAACCAGTTCTACGTGATCAGCGACGGCTACCGCGAGGGCAAGAGCCGCATCTGGAGCTCGTTCGATCCGGCCGGCGGCTGGGCCTTGGCCGGCTGGGGCGGCCTGCCGGCCGGCGTGCGCCTGAACGCGCTGAAGGCCGATCCGGTGCGCAACGGCACGATCTATGTCGGCACCGATCTGGGCATCTATCGCTCGACGAACAAGGGGCTGACCTTCACGCGCCTCGGCGCCGGCCTGCCGCTGGTCAGCGTGTCGGACATCTGGATCGCGCGCGACGGCAGCCGCCTGCGCGCGGGCACCTACGGTCGCGGCGTCTGGAATCTCGTGCTCGCCAACTGAACGCGTTGCCGCGGCAGTGCGGAAATGCCGGGCCTTGCATCGGGCCCGGCGTTCTGCGCATCGATCGCCTACGGTGCTGCGAGCCGCGTGATCTGCACCGAGACCACGCTCCAGCGGCCGTGCTCGCGCACGTAGGTGTCGATGTAGCGGTAGTTGCTCGTGAACGGCTTGCCGTCGTAACGGCCGGTCATGTGCGTGGTGCCGGTCAGCTGGGCCATGTCGCCATAGCGGTGCACTTCGAGGTCGGGCACGTCGTAGGGATCTATCTGGAGTTTCGGATCCAGCAGCATCGCGATGAATTCGGCGCGTGCATGGCGGCCGCCTTCGCCGTCGATCTGGAAGAAGCGCGCATGCAGGTTGCGTTCGACGCCGGCCCTGTCCTTGCGCACGATGTCGCGGTCCCAGGTCGTGGCCTGGGCGCGCAGCTGGGCGTCGTCGTCGGGTTTTTCCGCGGCGCTGACGGCGGAGCAGGCAAGCAGGGTCAGCACGACGGCAATCGCAGGGCGGCGCATGGCGTTCCTCGCAGCGGCAGGGCGGCGCGATTCTCCACCGCGCCGGCCGCGGCGGCCATGCGCCGCCGCAACAGCGCAGCGCCGGCAACATCGCGCCGCCGGCGCGGCCATCCGACGCCGCGGGCGAATGCGGCTATTCGAAGCCGCTGGCAAACACCGCATCGCCGCGTTCGGCGTAGACGTAGAGCTTCAGGTTGCGCGTGCCGGCCGCGGCCGATACCCAGGCCACCTTGCCGTCGGCCGTCGTGCGCAGCGAGTCGTCGCGATTGCCCCAGCTGATGCCGGACACGTTCTCCGGCGGCGCGAGGTATGCGCCATTGCCGTCGACGAGCGCGAGCTGGAACGTACTGCCGCTGCGCCAGCCGGCGAGAAAGCGTTCCGGCGCGCTGCTGCCGACGCGCGCAAGCACCGGATCGCGCTCGTTGATGCCGCCGGTCGTCGTGAGCCAGCTGACTGTCGGCGTGACCGCCGCGCTGGATGTGAAGCTCAGCAGGCCCACACCCTGGGCCGGATAGCTCGGCGTGCCCTGGGCGACGAAGGCCAGTTTCCAGGCGGTGTCGCCGGCGGCGAGCTGGCCGAACTGGCCCCAGGCGGTGCCGTCGCAGCTGCCGTCGATGCCGAACAGGTTGCGGCTGTTGTTGTACAGGATGCCCTTGCTCGCATAGCAGTCCGACAGGCAGATCGCGCTGAACGCGTTCATGCCCGCGTGGAAGCCGACGAGCCCGGCGATCTGGTGCGAGCAGCCCCAGCTCCAGCCGCCGCTGAGCAGCGCGCCGCTGCTGCTGACATAGGCGAGCTGGTCGCCTTCGTGGCCGTCGTAGTTGCCGCTGGTGCCATGCACGGCGAAATATGCCGCGTAGCGCGAATTGCCGTAGGCCAGACGCGCGTCGCCGGTATTCATCTGTGCGATCGCGAGCGGGTTGCCGATCGCGGTCGAGAACAGCGTCGCGTTCGTCGCGCTGCGCCTGGTCAGGCGCAGGGTCGAGTCGGCCGCGCGGCGCAGCAGTACGGCAAAGCTGCCGTCATCGTGCGCGACCAGGCCGCGTGCTTCCTCGCCGGCATAGTCGAAGGTGCCCGCGATCGCGCCGCTGGCGAGCAGGCTGACATGGCCGTTGCCGCCGTCGTCGGTCCAGCCCAGCCAGTAGCTGCCGTCGCTGCGCGGTGCGAGATACAGGCGCGGGCCGATGCTGCAGTAGCCGCCGAGGCAGTAGCTCGGCGTCGTGCCGGCCACCGCGGTGGGCAGGGTCAGCGTGGCCGTCGTGATGCGATCGGCGATGGGACCGGCTGCGACGGCGCCGGCGGCGAACGCGAGGCCGAGGCCGGCCGCGACGACAGAACACGAACGAAACCGCAACGCGCACACTCCGCACGGACGCGGCCCAGGCCGCCGATCGCCCGATTCTTGCGCAGCCCCGCCGGCCGCGCGTAAGCCCGGCGTTAATCGCGCGCGCGGCGTGCGGCTTCTGCGGCCGCTGTCACGCTCGCGTCACTGCCCATGGCCAGACTGCGCGGCCGTCGCCGGGCGCCCCGGCTTGCTGTTGGGGAACTGCATGAGAATCGCCATCGTGATCGCGCTTGCGGCCAGCCTGGCCGGCTGCGCCGATGCGGCCTTCGCCCAGGTGCGCATCACCGAATTCATGTACAGCGGCGTCAACGGCGAGTTCGTCGAGATCACCAATACCGGCGCGGCTGCGGTGGATCTGAGCGGCTGGAGCTTCGACGACGACAGCAATGTCGCCGGCAGTCTCCCCATCGGCGCGCTGGGCTCCCTCGCGCCGGGCGAGTCGGCTGTGATCACCGAAGCAGTCGCGAGTGATTTCCGCACGGCCTGGGGCCTGTGTCCGTCGGCCAAGGTCGTCGGTGGCAGCAGCCAGAATCTAGGCCGCAACGACGTGATCAATCTCTACGACGGCAGCGGTGCGCGCGTGGATACCTTGCGCTTCGGCGACCAGACCTTCCCGGGCACGATACGCACGCAGAACGTCGCCGGCTGGGTCACGGCTGCGGGCCTCGGCAATGACGCGATCGCGCAGTGGGCGCTCGCGAGCGTCGGCGACGCGGAGGCCTCGCGCGCCTCGGCCGGCGGCGACATCGGCAGCCCCGGCATCAGCACGCGCAGCGCGCAGCCGTTCGATCCCTGCGCGACTGTCGGTCCGCGCATGCGCATCACCGAATACCTCTACGACAGTGCCGACGGCGAGTTCGTCGAGTTCACCAACGTCGGCGATGCGCCGGCCGACATGAGCGGCTGGAGCTTCGACGACGACAGCAACGCATCGGGCACGATCGCGCTGGGCGCGCTGGGGATCGTGCAGCCCGGCGAATCCGTGCTGCTGACCGACCAGACGCCGGCCGCGTTCCGCACGGCCTGGGGCCTCTGCGCCGGCGTCAAGGTCGTCGGCGGCAATACGGCCGGCCTTGGCCGCGCCGATCAGATCAATCTCTACGATGCGGGCGGCGTGCGCGCCGACCGTCTGACCTACGACGACGTGACCATTGTCGGTTCGGTTCGCGCCAAGGACCGCAGCGCCTGGGTCAGCAGCGCCGGTCTCGGCGCCGATCAGGCGCTCGCGTGGACCCTGTCGGCAACCGGAGATGCGGAAAATTCCACGGCTTCGGCCGCCGGCGCGATCGGCAGTCCCGGCCGCAGCCGGCGCAGCCTGTTCGACTTCGATCCCTGCGCCGGCACCGCCGGCGCGCCGCAGGTGCAGGTCGACGTCGCGCAGACCACGCGGCGCCTGGACCTGGCGGTCAACGGCGGCGGCGCGGCCGCGGCGACGTTGAATGACCCGGCCGACCCGGCCGCCGTCGACGGCATCGTGCTCACGTTCGCCGATCCGGACGGCGATGCCGCGGCGCTGACGATCGCCGCGAGCAGCAGCAACGCCGCCGTCGTGCCCGACAGCGGCCTCGCACTCGGCGGCAGTGGTACCACGCGCACCCTGCGCATCACGCCGGCCGGCGCGGGCTACAGCACGATCACCGTGCGTGCGACCGACGCGGACAACCTCGTCGGCAGCTACGTCATCAGCTATGCCGCGTCGGCCGCGAACACGGCGGCGGGCGGCTGGTTCACCGGTGCGAGTGATGCCTCGGCCGCGATCGCCGCCGGCGACCACATGCTCGTCGCCGACGACGAGAACCAGCGCCTGCGCCTGTATCCGCGCGACCGTTCGGGCCTGGCCGAGAACGGCTTCGACTTCACCGCCTCGCTCGCACTGACCGACATCGACGGCGGCGTGCCGCGCGAGGTCGACATCGAGGCCGCCGCGCGCAGCGGCGATCTCGTCTACTGGACCGGCTCGCACTCCAACAAGAAGGACAACGGTGCGGCGCGGCCGAACCGCCAGCGCATCTTCTCCACGCGCATCGGCGGCAGCGGCGCTGCGACGACCCTGCAGTACGTCGCGCGCTACGACCACCTGCGCACCGACCTCGTGAACTGGGACGCCGGCAACGGCCACGGTCTGGGCGCGAATGCGCTGGGTCTGGCCGCGAGCGCTGCGATCGGCGTCTGGCCCGAACGCGACGACGGCTTCAACATCGAAGGTCTCGCGCTGGCACCGGCGGCCGATGGTCTCTACATCGCATTCCGCGCGCCGCTGCTGCCGACGACGCAGCGGCGCCAGGCCCTGCTGATTCACGCGACGAATCTGCGCAGCGTCATTGCCGCGGCGCCGGCCGGCGGTTCGGCCGAGGCCGGCAGCGTGACATTCGCCGCGCCGATCCTGCTCGATCTCGGCGGTCGCGGCATCCGCGACGTGGTGCGCGCGGCGGACGGTCGTTATCTGATCATTGCAGGACCGACGGCCGTCGCGACCGGCGTCGCGCCGTCGGATTTCCGCCTGTACCGCTGGAGCGGCGCCCCCGCCGATGCGCCGGTGCTGCTCAATGCCGATCTCGCCACCCTGGCCGCCGCCGGCAGCATCGAAACCCTGCTCGACACGGATCTTGGCGGTACGGCGCCGCTGGAACTGCTGACCGACAGCGGCGACACGGTCTGGTATGCCGACGGCATCATCGCGAAGGATCTGGCCGAGCCGCGCTGGCGCAAGTTCGCCGGCGGCCGGGTCACGCTCGCGATGCCGCCGGACGACCGTCTGTTCGCCGACGGTTTCCAGTCGCCCTGAGGCACCGGCTGCGCCGTGCCGTTCGTCGGCACGGCGCGGCGCGGGTCGCGTCAGCGCGGGATCGCCTCGCGGCAGATGCGCTCGATCTCGGCCGGGTCGGCCGGCTTGACGAGGTGATGATCGAAGCCTGCCGCGCGCGAGCGGCGGCGGTCGTCCTCCTGCCCCCAGCCAGTGAGTGCGACAAGGACGACCTGCGCGCCGTGCGGATCGGCGCGGATCATCGCCGCGAGTTCCAGGCCGTTGAGCTTGGGCATGCCGACGTCCAGGAAGGCGAGGTCCGGCGCGAATTCGACCAGGGCCTGCAGGGCGAGCTCGGGATCGTAGACGGCGCGCACCTCGTGGCCCGACATGAGCAGCAGCTGCGCGAGCATGTTGGCCGCGTCGCGGTTGTCGTCGACGATGAGGATGCGCCGCCCGGCGGCCGGCGCGTCTGCCGCAGACGGGTTCGCCGTTGTGTCGGCCGTCGCCGCGTCGGCGCCGGAGGACGCCGCGGCGGCGGCCAGCGGCAGGCGGATCTCGAAGCGGGAGCCGCGGCCCAGGCCGTCGCTGCAGGCGCGCACGCTGCCGCCGTGCATCTGCACGAGCCGGCGCACGAGGGTCAGGCCTATGCCGAGGCCGCCCTGGGCGCGCTCCAGGGAAGTGTCGACCTGCACGAACAGATCGAATATGTCATCGACGCGGTCGGGCGGTATGCCCACGCCGCTGTCGCTGACGCGTATCAGCGCCTCGTCGCCGTCGGCGCAGACCGACAGTGCGATGCTGCCGCCGGGCAGGGTGTACTTCGACGCGTTGTTGAGCAGGTTGCCGAACACCTGGGTCAGGCGCTGCGGGTCGCCGTCCACGCGCAGCGCCATCGCCGGCAGGTCCACCGACAAGGTGTGCCGCATGGCCTGGATGTGCGGCAGTGTGGTCTCGATCGCGGTGGACAGCAGCGGACCGAGCTCGGTGGTCTCGCGGCGCAGCTCGATGCGGCCGTGGGTGATGCGCGACACGTCGAGCAGATCGTCGACCATGCGCACGAGCTGGCGCAGCTGGCGTTCGATCACGTCCAGCGACAGCTGCGCCGCGGCGCCGCTGCATTCGCCGTACAGCAGGCCGACGGCGCTGCGTATCGGCGCGAGCGGATTGCGCAGCTCGTGCGCGAGCGTGGCGAGGAACTCGTCCTTGCGCCGGTCGGCCTGGCGCAGTTTCTCGGCGAGCTGCTGCAGCTGCGCCTCGGCGCGGCGCCGCTCGGTGACCTCGGCCTCCAGCTGCGCATTGGCCAGCGCGAGCTCGGCATTGGCCAGCGCGAGCGTGCGCGACAGGGCCTCGAATTCCTGCGCGCGCTCGCTCTGCAGCTCGAGATTGACCCGCGCCAGGCTCGCGTTCTCGCCGGCCAGCGTGCGGCGCCGGCGGTACAGCTCGACGAGCACGGCGACCTTGCTGCGCAGGATGTCCGGTACCAGAGGTACCTGTACGTAGTCGATCGCGCCGAGGCGATAGCCCTGCAGGCGGTCCAGGTCGCCGACGTGCACGCCGGTCACGAAGATGATCGGCGTGTTCTCGAAGCGCGGGTGCTGATGGATCAGCTCGGCCGTCTCGAAGCCGTCCATGCCGGGCATGCTGACGTCGAGCAGGATCACGGCGAACTCGGTTTCCATCAGGCGCCGCAGCGCCTCCTCGCCGGAATGCGCCTTGACCAGCGTTTCGCCGAGCTGGGCCAGCACGGCCTCGTAGCTCAGCAGCCGTTCGGGCTTGTCGTCGACGAGCAGTATGTTGACCTTGCCGATATCGGCTTCCACGGCGGCGCCTCAGCGATGCAGCCACTGCCGCAGCACGGACAGCAGCTGGTCCGTGTTGACGGGCTTGGCCAGATAGTCCGATGCGCCGGCCTCCAGGCATTTCTCGCGGTCGCCCTTCATCGCCTTGGCGGTCAGCGCGACGATGGGCAGGCTGCGGAACTGCGCGTCCTCGCGGATCGCGCGCGTGGTTTCGTAGCCGTCCATCTGCGGCATCATGATGTCCATCAGCACGAGCGCGATGTCGGGCACGTGCTGCAGCCGCGCGATCGCCTCCTGGCCGGTGGATGCGGTGACGACCTGCAGACCGTGACGTTCGAGCACGCTGGACAGCGCGAAGATGTTGCGCACGTCGTCGTCGACGACGAGCACCTGCTTGCCGGCCAGCACCTCGTCGGTGTCGTGCAGCTGTTCGAGCATGCGCCGCTTGGCCGGCGGCAGGTCGGCGATCACCCGGTGCAGGAACAGCGCGGTCTCGTCGAACAGGCGCTCGGGCGACTGCACGCCCTTGATGACGACGCTCTTGGCCGCCTTCTTCAGCAGAGCGTTCTCGGCTTCGCTGAGCTCCTTGCCGGTGAACACGACCACGGGCAGCTCGTCCAGCGCGGAGTCGGCATGGATGCGGTTCAGCAGTTCGAAGCCGCTCATGTCGGGCAGACGCAGGTCGAGCACGACGCAGTCGAAGGCTTCCCGTTGCAGCTGCGCGAGCGCCTCGGCGCCGTCGCCGGCGCTGACGATCTCGACGTCGTCGTGGGCCAGCAGCTCGACGATGCTCATGCGCTCGGCCGCATCGTCCTCGACCACGAGCAGGCGTCGCGGCCGCGGCGCGGCGAAGCGCTTGATCTTCTCCAGCGCCGCCTTGAGGCCTTCGGTCGTGACCGGCTTGTTGAGGAACGAGAACGCGCCGCGCTCCAGGCCCTGGCGGCGCTCGTCCTCGACCGTGACGACCTGCACCGGGATGTGCCGCGTCGCCGAGTCCTGCTTGAGCCGGCTCAGCACGGTCCAGCCGAGCATGTCGGGCAGGAAGATGTCGAGCGAGATCGCGGTCGGGCGATGCTTGCGCGCCAGCGTGATCGCCTCGGTGCCGCGCATCGCGACCAGGCCCTTGAAGCCGTGTTCGCGGGCGAGATCGAGCATGACCCTGGCGTAGTGCGGATCGTCCTCGACGATCAGCAGCAGCGGATCGCTGGGCTGCAGGTCGTGGCGGTCGTCGGCGATTTCCTCGCCGCGCGGGGCCGGCAGGCTCGGCGCCGCGGCCGGCGCGGCCAGCCGCGCGTGCGCGACCTCGCCGGTGGCGGCGCCGGCGTAGTGCAACGGCAGGTACAAGGTGAACGTGCTGCCGACGCCGAGCGTGGAGCTCAGCCGGATCTCGCCGCCGAGCAGGCTGGCCAGCTCGCGGCTGATCGCCAGTCCCAGGCCGGTGCCGCCGTATTTGCGCGAGGTGCCCGCGTCGGCCTGCTGGAACGCCTCGAAGATGATGCGCTGCTTTTCCAGCGGTATGCCGATGCCGGAGTCGGTGACCGAGAAGGCGACGACGGCGGGCACGCGGCCGAGCACCGGATGGTCGGCGCTCCAGCCGTCGGTGGCGATGGTCGCACCGAGGGTGATCACGCCCTGCTCGGTGAACTTGAACGCATTGGACAGCAGGTTCTTGAGCACCTGCAGCAGGCGCTTGGGATCGGTCGTGATGACCGGGCCCAGCGCCGGATCCAGGCGCGTGACGAAACCGAGCTTGCGCCGTTCGGCCTCGTGGGCGAAGTTGCGCGCGACCATGCCGCGCAGTTCGGCGAACGCGAGCTCCTCGACCTCGACCGTGACCGTGCCGGATTCGATCTTGGACAGATCGAGGATGTCGGAGATCAGGTTCAGCAGATCCGTGCCGGCCGCATGGATCGTGGTCGCGAACTCGACCTGCCGCGGCGACAGGTTGCCCGGCACGTTGTCGGCCAGCTGCTGGCCGAGGATCAGGATGCTGTTGAGCGGCGTGCGCAGCTCGTGCGACATGTTGGCGAGGAATTCGGACTTGTAGCGCGAAGTCAGCGCCAGCTCGGCCGCTTTTTCCTCCAGCGCGCGGCGCGCCTGTTCGATCTCGCGGTTCTTGCGTTCGACCTCGGCGTTCTGCTGGGCCAGCAGCTTGGCCTTGAGGCCGAGCTCGTCGTTGGTCTGCTGCAGTTCCTTCTGCTGCGTCTGCAGCTCGCCGGCCAGCTGCTGCGACTGGGCCAGCAGGCCCTCGGTGCGCATGGTCGCCTCGATCGTGTTCAGCACGATGCCGATGCTGCCGGTCACCTGTTCGAGGAAGGCCAGATGCGAAGGCGTGAACTCGCCGAGGCTGGCCAGCTCGATGACCGCCTTGACCTGGTCCTCGAACAGCACTGGAATCACGATGACGCTGCGCGGCGCCGCGCGCAGCAGGCCGGTGTCGATGCTGATCTGCTCGGCCGGCACGTCGGCCAGCAGCAGGCGCCGGCGCAGCTCGGCGCACTGGCCGACCAGACCTTCGCCCAGACGCAGGCGGCGCGCGAGCGTCTCGGCGCGGTCGGCATAGCCGTACAGCGGCTGCAGCCAGGGGCCGTCGGCGGCGCCTTCCATCACGTACATGACGCCCTGCTGGGCGCCGACCAGCGGCGCGAGTTCCGACAGCAGCATGCGCGCGACCGCGAACAGGTCGCGCTGGCCCTGCATCATGCCGGAGAAGCGCGCGAGGTTGGTCTTGAGCCAGTCCTGTTCGGTATTGCGCTCGGTCGTCGCGCGCAAATTGCCGATCATCGCGTTGATGTTGTCCTTGAGCTCGGCCACCTCGCCGCGCGCGTCGACCTGGATCGAGCGGGTCAGGTTGCCCTGCGTCACGGCCGTTGCGACTTCGGCGATCGCGCGCACCTGCGTGGTCAGGTTGGCCGCGAGCAGGTTCACGTTGGCGATCAGATCCTTCCAGGTGCCGGCCGCGCCGGGCACGGCGGCCTGGCCGCCGAGACGGCCTTCCACACCGACTTCGCGCGCGACCGTGGTCACCTGCTCGGCGAAGATCGCGAGCGTATTGGTCATGCTGTTGATCGTGTCGGCCAGCGCGGCGACTTCGCCCTTGGCCTCGACCGTGAGTTTCTGGCGCAGGTCGCCGTTGGCCACGGCGGTGACGACCTTGACGATGCCGCGTACCTGGTCGGTCAGGTTCGCCGCCATCACGTTGACGTTGTCGGTCAGGTCCTTCCAGGTGCCGGCCACGCCGGGCACCGTGGCCTGGCCGCCGAGCTTGCCTTCGGTGCCGACCTCGCGCGCGACGCGCGTGACCTCGGCAGCGAAGCCGTTGAGCTGGTCGACCATGGTGTTGATCGTGTTCTTGAGCTCGAGGATTTCGCCCTTGACGTCGACGGCGATCTTGCGCGACAGGTCGCCGCGCGCGACGGCCGTGGCGACTTCGGCGATGTTGCGCACCTGACCGGTGAGGTTGGACGCCATCGAGTTGACGTTGTCGGTCAGGTCCTTCCAGGTGCCGGCCACGCCGGGCACCTGCGCCTGGCCGCCGAGCTTGCCTTCGGTGCCGACTTCGCGCGCAACGCGCGTGACCTCGGCGGCGAAGCCGTTGAGCTGGTCGACCATGGTATTGATCGTGTCCTTGAGCTCGAGGATTTCGCCGCGCACGTCGACGGCGATCTTGCGCGACAGGTCGCCGCGCGCGACGGCGGTGGTGACTTCGGCGATGTTGCGCACCTGGCCGGTGAGGTTGGACGCCATCGAGTTGACGTTGTCGGTCAGGTCCTTCCAGACGCCGGACACGCCTTTGACCTGCGCCTGGCCGCCGAGCTTGCCCTCGGTGCCGACCTCGCGCGCGACGCGCGTGACCTCGGCGGCGAAGCCGTTGAGCTGGTCGACCATGGTGTTGATCGTGTCCTTGAGCTCGAGGATTTCGCCCTTGACGTCGACGGCGATCTTGCGCGACAGGTCGCCGCGCGCGACGGCCGTGGTGACCTCGGCGATGTTGCGCACCTGCACCGTGAGGTTCGTCGCCATCGCGTTGACCGAGTCGGTCAGATCCTTCCAGGTGCCGGCCACGCCAGGCACGATCGCCTGGCCGCCGAGCTTGCCTTCGGTGCCGACCTCGCGCGCGACGCGCGTGACCTCGGCGGCGAAGCCGTTGAGCTGGTCGACCATGGTGTTGATCGTGTCCTTGAGCTCGAGGATCTCGCCCTTGACGTCGACGGCGATCTTGCGCGACAGGTCCCCGCGCGCGACGGCGGTGGTGACCTCGGCGATGTTGCGCACCTGCGCCGTGAGGTTGGAGGCCATCGAGTTGACGTTGTCGGTCAGGTCCTTCCAGGTGCCGGCCACGCCGGGCACCTGCGCCTGGCCGCCGAGCTTGCCTTCGGTGCCGACCTCGCGCGCGACGCGCGTGACTTCGGACGCGAACGAGCGCAGCTGCTCGATCATCGTGTTCAGGGTTTCCTTGAGTTCGAGGATCTCGCCGCGCACGTCGACGGTGATCTTGCGCGACAGGTCGCCGTTGGCGATGGCCGTCGCGACTTCGGCGATGTTGCGCACCTGGCCGGTCAGGTTGGAGGCCATCGAGTTGACGTTGTCGGTCAGATCCTTCCAGACGCCGGATACGCCCTTGACCTCGGCCTGGCCGCCGAGCTTGCCCTCGGTGCCGACTTCGCGCGCGACGCGCGTGACTTCGGCGGCGAAGCCGTTGAGCTGGTCGACCATGGTGTTGATCGTGTCCTTGAGCTCGAGAATCTCGCCCTTGACGTCGACCGTGATCTTGCGCGACAGGTCGCCGCGCGCGACGGCCGTCGTGACCTCGGCGATGTTGCGCACCTGCGAGGTCAGGTTGGTCGCCATCGCGTTGACCGAGTCGGTCAGGTCCTTCCAGGTGCCGGCCACGCCGGGCACGATCGCCTGGCCGCCGAGCTTGCCGTCGGTGCCGACCTCGCGCGCGACGCGCGTGACTTCGGAGGCGAAGCCGCGCAGCTGGTCGACCATGGTGTTGATGGCTTCCTTGAGCTGCAGGATCTCGCCGCGCACGTCGACGGTGATCTTGCGCGACAGGTCGCCGCTGGCCACGGCGATCGTGACCTCGGCGATGTTGCGCACCTGCGCGGTCAGGTTCGACGCCATCTGGTTGACCGATTCGGTCAGTTCTTTCCAGACGCCGGACACGCCCTTGACCTGCGCCTGGCCGCCCAGCTTGCCGGCCGTGCCGACTTCGCGCGACACGCGCGTGACCTCGGAACTGAACACGCTCATCTGCTCGATCATCGTGTTGACGATGCTCGCCGAGCGCAGGAACTCGCCCTGCAGCGGGCGGCCGTCGACTTCCAGGTCGATCGTGCGCGTGAGGTCGCCGCGAGCCACGGCGGAGATCGAGCGCGTCATGCGCTCGGTCGGCCAGAGCAGGTCGTCGCAGAGCGTGTTGACCGAGATTTCCATCGCGCCCCAGGCGCCGCGGCGGCTGGGCCCGGCCACGCGCTCGCGCGTCTGGCCGCGCTTGCCGACCAGATCGCCGACCCGGGCCAGTTCCTCGGCCAGGCGGCGGTTGTTGAAGATGATGTCGTTGAGCGTGTCGGCGAGCTTGCCGGCCATGCCGTCCCAGCCGCCGGGCAGGCGCTGGCTGAAGTCGCCGTCGCGCACGGCCTGCAGCACGCGCAGCAGTTCCGGCAGGCGGTCGGCGCTGCCCGACAGCGGAACCGCGACGGTCTCCGCGCCCGAGGCATCACGGCGAACAGTCATTGCTGGCTACTCCCCCGTACGGCTAGACCGCCTCTTTAGCGCATCCGAGGTATGCGTAGCGTGCACAAGCGAACGCCGGCGTACGGCCGCCGACGTGCCGGGGAAGCTTGCTGCCCCGCAGCGAGCCGGGCCGGCCGCTGCGGCGCAGGTAGCCGGATTTCAGTGCTTCGCGGCCTCGGCGGTCTTGCCGCCGGCGGCAGCCGCGCCCAACAGCTGCCGCGCGATGGCCGCGGCGAATTCGTCGAGATCGACTGCATCGGTGTTGGCCAGGATCACGACGGTCGTGGCGTCGTCGACGAGGCGGAACAGCTGAGCCTGCGCGCCCATGATGCGGCCCGGGCGCTTGACCACGCGGTGCGGAGCGCCGGCGATCGTCATCGTGTAGGACCAGACGCCGTAGCCATAGTCGTCCAGACCGGGCTTGGTCATCGCGGCCAGCGATTCGGCCTGCAGCAGCTTGCCGCCGAACAGCGCGTCGGAAAACGCGAGCAGGTCGGATGCTGTGGAATACAGGCTGCCGGCCGCGTACCAGTTCTCGGGATAGACCGGCAGGTCGTTGGCGAGCCCGCCCAGATCCTCGCGCTGCATGTAGGTATCGGCCAGGTTCCCGACGATGCGGCCCTGGCGCAGCAGGCCGGTGTGCCGCAGCCCGAGCGGCTGCAGCAGGCGTTCCTGCAACAGTGCCTCGTAGGTTTTGCCGCTGACCTTTTCGAGGATCAGGCCGAGCACGATGTAGTCGCAGTTGTTGTAGTCGAAGGTGCTGCCGGGTGTCGTGACCGGCGAGCCGCTGCAGTGGCGCGACACCAGCTGGGCCGGCGTGGCCGGCTTCTGGTAGGCCGGAACGCCTTCGCTGAGCGCGGTCTGCAGATCCTTGACCTGATCGAAATTCGGCAGGCCCGAGGTGTGGTTCAGCAGCTGCTGCACGGTGATTGCGTCGCCGCCGCTGCCGGCAAAGTCGGGCAGATAGCGGCGTATCGGCGCCTGCAGGTCCAGGCGCTGCTGCTCGACCAGCTGCAGCACGAGCACGGCCGTGAACGCCTTGGTGATCGAGGCGATGCGGTAGTGCGTCTGCGGCGTGTTGGCCACGCGAAAGTTCAGGCTGGCCATGCCGAAACTCTTTTCGTAGCCGATCTGGCCGTGCTGCTGCACGACGACGGTGCCGCTGAAATGATGTTCGGCCGCATAGCGGTCGATGAAATCGGCCGGGACGGCTGCGCCGGCCGGCGCGACCAGGCACAGCGAAACAAGAAGCACGTGCAGCAGGCGACGCATGGCAACCTCGCGGAGTTGGATGGTGCGCGTATGGATACGCGCGCCGCCGGCGCGGTTGCAGCGGGCAGGGAATCGAGCGGCCGATGCCGGCGCGGATCGGTCCGCGCCGTCCCGGGTTGCGTCAGTCGACGCGGTAGACGCGCGCCTTGGGGTAGTCCTCGTCGACCTGCAGGAACCAGCGGCCGGCCAGGCCGGGCACGACGAGAATCTCCGGCGACTCCAGCGGCTTGCGCAGCGTGATCTCGCCCTTGAGCACCTTCCAGGTCTGGCCGTTGTCGAGACGGAACTCGGTGCCCGGCGCCCAGCCCTCGACCTTGCCCTTGAGACGCGCCTTGATCGTGCGGATCTCCAGGTCCGGCGGCAGCGCGCGCGGCGCTGCGGCCGTGCGCGCGGGCGCGCCGACATCGCCGTCGTCGGCTGCACCGTTCGCGGCGGCGGTCGCGGCCGATTCGGTCTTCTCGCGCAGCAGGCGGTTGAGCAGCTCCAGCTGCGCGGCACTCAGGGTATCCAGCCCGGTGGCGTGCTGCTGCTCGGGCGTGAGCTGTTCCTGCAGCGGTACGTAGGGCGAGGCGGGGTTGGCGGCGAACGCGGCCGACAGCAGCGCCAGGGCGACGACGAAGCGGATTGAAGGCACGACGGATCTCCGTGGCAGTCCTGCGCCGGCGCGGCAGGGCGGCACACGCTAGATCGCGCGCGTGTCAGAAATATGACGGACCGCCGCCTGCCGCGCTGACGCGCCAATCAGCTGCCTGCCGATGCAGGGGCGATGCCCTGAAGCCGCGTCGCCACGATACGGCTTCAGGGCGCAACGGCATCGCAATGCAATGCCTCATTCCACGCTGGTGCCGGCGCGGCCCTTGGCGATGACGACCACATAGTCGTAGCTGAACACGACGCGCTCGAAATCCGGGCCGGCCGAGCGGCGTGCCTTGCGCTGGCGACGCAGCGGATCGAGATCGAACACGGCGGCGCCTTCGGCCGGCGCATGGTCGAGGAACGTGGCGACGCCGAAGTCCTCCATCTCGGCGCGCGCGTCGTATTTCTGCGTCTTCAGGCCGGCATCGGCGGTGAATGGCATCCAGCGGTTGGCCGTGCCGTCGGCGAACAGGATCAGCAGATGCAGCGAGCGCCGGTCGTTGCTCGCGGCGAGCTCGCTGACGAAGTTGCCGATGTCGTAGATGTTGGTCGGCGTGATGCCGCGCATCATGTGGTAGGCGCCGAAGCGCAGCAGCGCGCGCGGCAGCGGCTTGCCGGGTTTTTCGGCAGCGCGGTAGTAGTCCATGAAGTGGCGCTTCATGAGCCGGCCGCGCTGATCGTTGGATGCGTAGCCGTCGCCGCTCTGGCCGTGATAGATCTCGGCGCTTTCGGCCAGTTCGTCGATGAGCCGTGCCGCTTCGCTGCCGGCGGCCGGCTTGAGGGCGGTGCGCAGGGCGGCGAAGTCGGTGTCCTGCAACTGCAGCAGCAGCGCCGCCGGTACGTCGTGGTCCTGCATGGCCTTGCGCTCGCTCGCGACGGCGCGCGCGATCCAGGCATCGACCAATGCCTGCTGCTCGCCGGGCTTGACCAAGGTACGCAGGCGTTCGAGCACGAGGCGCGCGCTGAACAGGAATTCCTGATCCAGCCCCCACAGCGCCGCATGCGGATTGCCCTGCAGCCAGGCCGCGGCCATCGCGCTGTCCTCGCGCAGGTTCAGGAACGGAATCGCCATCGGATAGTCGACGGCGAGTTCGCGCAGCTTGTCGCTGCGCACGGCCTGCGTGGTACGGCGGGCCGATTCGGGGCCGATCTCGAGCACGAGATTCTCGGGCGCATCCTTGCCGAGCGAGCGGCGCAGCGCGTCGACGAATTCGGGGATTTCGGCGAAGCCATGGTCTTCGCCGACGAGGATGAACTGGGCCGTGCGCGCCGGCGTCAGCAAGGTTGCCGCGCCGGGGCCGCCCAAGCCGTCGCGGCCGATCGTCAACGTCTGCCTGTTGGCATCGAGCAGACGCGACAACGCCTGTTCGGGCGTTTCGGTCGAAGCCGGCGGCGTATCCGCGGCGCCGGCAGCGCCGGCCATGGCGATAGCGAGGAAAACGACGGCGCGGCGCGCCGCCTGCTGCAGAGGCATGGACATGGACTTCCCTGGTGGATGCGCCGGTCACGGCGCCGGCGCCTTGCGTGCTCTGATGCACGCCGGCCGCTGCGGGTTTAACGGCACAGGTCGCCAGTGCGGAATCGCGACAGGCCAACGGGGCTCGGCCCGGTTTCCGGGCGGCTCGTGCTGCCGGCGCTCGCGGCATACGGCACCGAAGCCGGCAGCAATCCACGTCATTGGGCGATTTCGCAGGCGCGACACCGCGGCCGCGGCGCAGGTTGCGCGCACCGACCCGGCGATGGCGCCTGCGGTGTGCTCAGGGCTTCGGCGCTTCGCCGCGCCGCAGCCGCAGCAGCAGCGACTTGTCGATGCCGGCGGCGAGGCCGACGCTGCGCCCGGCGAGATTGGCCACGCGGTACTGCGCGCTGCTGCCGAGTACCTGTGCCGCGGCGGCGACGTCGAGGCCATAGTCCTGCTGCAGCCATTGGATCAGGCCTGCCGTCGCGTTGCGCAGGGCCTCGTCGAGCGAGCCGGCCTGGCCGAGCACGAGCAGCTGCTGCGCGGATTCGACGCGCGGCAGATTGATCGCCTTGCCGTGGACGAGCCCGATCTCGAACTCCACGTCGAGCGAGGTTTCCAGCGCGTACTGCGAGGTCTCGCCGTCGCCCTGGGCCGCATGGCCGTCGCCGAGATAGAGCAGGGCGCCGGGCTGGAACACCGGCAGATAGACTGTGGCGCCTTCGACGACGGCGTTGAAATCCATGTTGCCGCCGTTGCGCCCCGTATCGCCGGTGGACTGCGGCGCGGCGCCGAAGCCCGGCGCGACCGCGAGCCCGCCGAGCATCGGCCGCAGCGGCACTTCGAAGCCGGCCAGCGTTGTGTCGGTGCGTGCCGGATGGGCGACGCCGCGCTCGCGATCCAGGGTCCAGCGCACGGGCTTGCCGAGTCCTCCGGTCTGCGCGGCCAGCGCCGTGCTTTGCGCGCGGGCCACCAGCGCATCGAGGCTGTCGGCCCAGTCGCGATTCGCACGCAGGCGCCGCAGATGCACGACCAGCGTGTCGCCGGGTACGGCGCCGGCCACGTAGAACGGCCCGGTCTGCGGATTGCCGAACAGCGCGACGGTGCGGCCGTGTTCGTCGATGCCGCCGGAATCAATCGTCTTCGTGCGCACGCGGTCGCCGGGCCAGATCGTCAGCACCGGCTGGCGATGCGGCGAGAATTCGTTGGCATAGTCGCCCGGTTCGAACTCGTGCAGTCGCGGCCCGCCGGGCGGGCGCCCGGGCAGCCGGCGCGCCGTGAACGCGTGCTGCACGCGCCGCGTCGCGTCGTTCGGATCGGGATAGTCGGCCTGGCCTTCGACGGAGTCGCCGCGCTGGCGGCCGTCGAAGTCGTACTGCGCACCGTCGGAACCGGCGATGCGGAAACGCAGGCGATTGCCGTCGCGACGGCCTTGCAGCCGGTCGCCGCCGAGCGTCCCCGTCAGCTGGCCGCCGTCACGCTGCAGTTCCAGCGCCTGGTACTCGCGATTGCCCCAGCGGTCGGTGACCAGCAGCCAGGACTCCCCGGCTGCGCCGGCCGCCGCGGCGAAGGTCGACAGGATCAGAAAGAGCGTGATTCGTCGGAACATGCGGGTCGTCCTTGGTGGAGTCATGCGGAGATGCATCTGGGCGGGCGATGGTCGCAGCCCGGCTGGGAGGTGCGCCGCTCTGGCGCCAGAGCAGTCGGGCGAGGCCGTCAAATGCAGCCGACGGTTGCCGGCGCGCCGGGAGGAGCAAACGTGGAAGAGCGGATTTTTCTCAGAGAATCGGGTGTCGTCGTCAGCAATGCGCGCTTCATCGTGCCGACGCAGACCTTCGCCATGGCCGGCATTACCTCGGTCAAGACGTTCCGCGAAGTGCCCAAGCGCGGCGGGCTGATCCTGCTGATGCTGTTCGGCATGCTCCTCCTGCTTGGCGGCATCGGCATTGCTGCCGGCAACGGCAGCGGGGCTGCCGGCGCAGTCGTCATTGCCTTCGGATTGCTGCTGACGGCCGCAGCGATCTTTGCCATGAGCCAGCAGCGTGACCGCTTCCATCTGCTGCTGAAGACCGCATCGGGCGAGGCCAAGGCGCTGACGAGCGTGGACCTCGCCTTCATCAAGCGCGTCGTCGCGGGATTGAACGAAGCCATCGTCCATCGCGGCTGAGCCGCCGACACGCGTTATCAGTCGTCGGCCAGCGGCCGGTTCAGCTCGGTCTGCCAGGTGGCTGCATCGGCGCCGGACTCGGGGCCGCTGACATAGCGTTCCCAGAGGGTGCCCGCGCCGCGGTGGCCGTTCGCGTCGAGCCAGCGCATGAACTCGCCCCAGGCATCGCCGAGCCCTTCGTAAGGCCCGCGGTAGATCGTGCGTGCGACGGTCGCCGCCGGCAGCTGGCCGGGCTGCACGCGGCCGGCCGGCGCGACGGGCTTGCTGACCGGGAAGCCGACCTCGAAGTCGAAATTGTCGGTCGGGGTGCGATAGTGAAAGGTATACAGCGGGCCGGCCGGGCCGGCGCCCTGGGCAGCGATCGCGCCGGCGAGTTCTGCGATCGCGGCGCCCATGACCTGCGGCATTTCCGCTCGCGGAATCGTGAAGCGGATGACGGCGGTCTGCTGCGGCTGGCTGCGGACGATCTGCGGCGTGTCGATCATGAGGCGGCTCCCGGTGCGTGTCGTGCCGATGCTAGTCGCAATTCGTACGGCGCGGCATGCGACCGACGGCGGCCGGATCGACGCGGCGTTCGCGGCGCAGGCCGCCGCTGCCGCTTCAGCCGGGCTGTTCCAGGCGCTCGTAGCGCCGCTGCATTTCCTCGGCGCCGACCTGCTCGATGCTGTGGCCGATGTTCCAGCGATGGCCGAACGGATCGCGGATAACGCCGGAGCGCTCGCCGTAGAACTGGTCCTGGGCCGGCATCAGCACGGTCGCGCCGCGTTCCACGGCACGCGCGATCGTCGCATCGGCGTCGTCGACATGGACATGCAGGCTCACGCTCGTCGGTTCGCCGGGCTGCGGTTTGCGGATGTCGTACTCCGGGAACTCCTCGCAGATCATCAGTACGCCGGCGCCGATGTCGACTTCGGCGTGGCCGATGCGGCCGCCGGGTTCGACGAGGCGCAGTTTCTCGGTGCCGCCGAAGACGTCGCAATAGAACCTGACGGCCGCGTCGGCGTCGGCGACGCAGAGATAGGGAAACAACTCGTGTACGGTCATGGCGGGACTCCGCATGGGGAGGCGCTCAGGTTAGCGGCGCCGCCGTGCCGGGTCTTGAACGAAATTGACCGGTGCCGCTTCGGTCAGATGATGTGTCGACCCGGTCTGCGCACGGCGCCAGTGCTGCGGCGTGAGTCCGGTCAGTGCACGGAATTCGCGCTGCAGATGTGCCTGGTCGCTGTAGCCCGCATCGAGCGCGCGTTCGCTCCAGCCGTCGTCGGATTGCGATTGCAGTGCCCGCTGCAGTCGCAGCACACGCGCATAGCGCTTGGGCGGCAGGCCGACCGCGTCGCGGAACAGCGCGACGAAATGCTTGTGGCTGCAGCCGCCGGCGCGCACGAGCGCAGCGATGTCGCTGTCGGCGGTGACGGCCGCGAGGGCGGCGGCGATCGGCGCCGGTACGGCGCGGATCGGCCGCAGCCGGCGCAGCAGCGTCCCCTGCAGCAGCTCGATCTGTCGTTCCGTATCGGCGGCCTGCGCGAGGCGCTGCAGCAGCACGTCGGCTTCGCCGCCCCAGAGTTCGCCGAGCGCGACGTGGCGATCGGCCAGCATGGCGGCACTGCAGCCGAACAGCGCGCGCGCGGCGCCTGGGCGCAATACGGCACCGACCGAGCGCGAGGGTTCGCCGACCTCTTTGAAATACGGCCGCGTGCGTACGCCGGCGACGACGGCATTGGCGATCAGTTCTCCGTCGCGGTCGTACTCGTCCGCATACAGGCGCAGCCCGGCGCCGTCGAGCCGCAACGCCAGATGCGGCAGGCCGCTGGGCAGCACGCGTTCGCGCAGACCGCTGCGAGCCGGCTGCGCCGCGCGCGCCCAGAACAGCTCGACGAAGGGCTGCAGTGCGGCGGTGGTCGGTGTGCTGAGCATGCGGGCTAGCTTAATCCGACCGCGAGGCCGGGCAAGCCGCGGCGCGGCAAGCGTGATGAGGCGTGGCCGGCGGGTTCGCGTATCCCGGCGCGTCGGTCGA
Organism: Lysobacteraceae bacterium SCN 69-320; assembly: GCA_001725155.1. GTDB lineage: Bacteria > Pseudomonadota > Gammaproteobacteria > Xanthomonadales > Rhodanobacteraceae > Tahibacter. The sequence continues at coordinate 41,645 of MEFP01000018.1, forward strand.
CGATTCCGCGGCGTTTTTGTTCAGGCGCTGGTTGCAGCGCCGGAGTCGGCCGGCGTGACAGGCGGCGAACCGGGCGCTAGCGGAATTCGATGCCCGCAACTGTCACGCCGTCCGATTGAAAAATTCGCTTGGCCAGCGCTTCGCCGCGCTGCCTAGACTGCGCCGTTTTCTGCCCGGGGGAGGGCGATATGCGGCGTCGCTGGGGACTGGCCATGCCGGCGCTTGCGCTGGGTTTTCTCCTGAGCAGCGCCGCGTTCGCGGCCGGCATGACGATACCCGCCGGCGCGCGCCTGCCGCTGAACGGCGGCACGCTCGATGCCGCTGGCGGCAGTCTGCGCATCGACGGCACTCTGGAGCTCGGCAGCGGCGTGCTGCGCGGGCTCGACACATTGCGCATCGCCGCGGGCGGCAGTGCCGATTTCGGCAGCGGCACGGCGACAGTGACGGGTGACTGGGAGAATCGCGGCACCTTCGCAGCGGGCTCCAGCCGCGTGGAGCTGCGCGACGGCGCGGCGGTGCAGAGCGCGATCCTCGGCGCCTCGCAGTTCGCCACGCTTTCGCTGGTCAGCGCCGGCGGCAAGCGCTACCACTTCGAATCGGGCCTGACACAGCGGGTTTCGGCCCTCTTGCAGGTCCTCGGCAATGGTCTGCCGATTCAGCTCGACGTGACCACGGCCGGTTCCGCCGCGTTTCTCGATCTTGCCCCCGCGGGTACGCAGGTCATTGCGAACGTCGGTGTTTCCGACGTGCATGCGGCCGGCCAGCATCTTGCGCCGACGCTGACGAACCAGGGCGGCCGCGGCAATGCCGCCGGCTGGTTCGGCGGCGTGGTGCCGGCGGTGCAGCCGGTTCCGGTGCCCGCCTTGTCGTGGTCGGCGCTGCTTGCGCTGGTCTCCGCCTTCCTTTTCGTTGCGACGCGCCGCACGGCGCGTCCGCTCGCCGCCAGGGGCAAGTGATGAAGAATCGTGGCTTTGTGAACAATGCACTTTGTGCGGCGATTGCGCTGGCCTGCGCGAACGTCGCCGTCGCGGCCGACGTGAAGGTCGTGCCGGCGACCGGCGGCGGCTTCAGCGTGCGTGACGCGGCCGACACCGTGGATCTGCTGCGCATCGACGGCGCCGGCGGCGTCTCGATTCCCGGGTTGCCCGCGGCGGCGACACAGAACAGTGTGCTGTGCTTCAACGTGACCAGCGGCCTGCTCGGTCCCTGCGGTTCCAGCATCGTCGGAGCGACCGGGGCTACCGGAGCCACGGGCGCGACGGGGGCGACCGGCGCCACCGGTGCCACCGGGCCGGCGACGGGCGTGACCGGTGCCACCGGCCCGACGGGGCCTGCCGGCGCAACGGGTCTGCAAGGCATCACCGGTGCGACGGGCGCGCAAGGCATCACGGGTGCGACGGGGGCGACGGGTGCCACCGGAGCGACCGGCTTCGGCATCGGTCCGACCGGTGCGACCGGTCCGACGGGGGCCACGGGAGCGACAGGCGCTACGGGTGCCAGCGGCGCAACCGGTTCCATCGGCCCCACCGGAGCGACGGGACTGCAAGGCGTTCCGGGAATCACCGGTCCGACCGGTACCACGGGCGCGGCCGGCCCGACCGGCCCTACCGGCATCGGCGCGACGGGCGCTACCGGCGCTACCGGCGTAACCGGCGCCACGGGTCCTGCGGGTGCGACGGGTAATACCGGCGCAACCGGACCGAGCGGTCTCGGCGCGACGGGCGCTACGGGGGCAACGGGTGACGCCGGCCCGACAGGGGCCACCGGCTATACCGGAGCAACCGGACCTACGGGCGCAACCGGGTTTACGGGGCCGACCGGGCCGACGGGCGCAACCGGCAGCACCGGTCCGACCGGCGCGACCGGCAACCTGCTGGCGTCGTCGATGACGGCCAGCCTCGCGACCGTATCGACGTCAACGACGATATCGCTGAGCGGCTGGACCGCCACGATCCCCGATCCCGCGTTCAATCCGGCGACCGGCATCTATACCGTGCCGCGCACCGGTCCTTATCTGCTCACGTTCAACAGCCAGTTCGGGCTGCCGGGCGGGGCCGCGCAGACCATCGGTCTGGGCTCCGCGGTCAATCCGGTGCTGGAGATCCAGCGCATTTCGCCGGCTCCGGCCGTGCTGGTTTCGGGCAAGGTCGGCATCATGAACGTCAACGTGGCGCTGGTGCTGAGTCTGCGTGCGTTGATCCAGGGGCAAGTCGGCATGTCTGCGGTCCAGCAGCTCAGCGCCGGTGATCTGATCCAGGCGCGCTACAACGCGAACGGGTTGTTCATGAACGTCAGCCTCGAAAACACGACGTTTTCGGTGGTCTACCTCGGGGCGCCGTAGCGATACGAGGCTGACATCGGCGCACCGGCCGGCGCGGCTCCGCCGCGTCGGTGCCGGTGCCGCTTCATCGTGTCCGGCGCCGGGCCGTCTCATCGTCCGTCGCCGCGCGACCGGCGTCGCATCGCGACATCCACCGCGATCCGTGCCGATTCGATCCGCGCCTCGGCTGAGGCCGTCGCGGCGAGCCGGCCCGCAGCGCCGCGTACGGGGATCAGCCGCCCTGCGTCAGCGCCTGCAGCAGATCCGCCTGGTTTTCCTGGGTCAGGCGCTGGATCAGATCGTCGAGATCGCCTTCGACGATTTCGGGCAGGCGGTACAAGGTCAGGCCTTCGACGCGGTGGTCGGTGATGCGGCCTTGTGGAAAATTGTAGGTGCGTATGCGCTGGCTGCGGTCGCCGGAGCCAACCTGCAGACGGCGGGTTTCGGCCTGCTCGGCTGCCTGCTTGCTGCGTTCGGTGTCGAGCAGGCGCGCACGCAGCAGGGCGAATGCGCGCGCGCGGTTCTTGTGCTGGCTGCGCTCGTCCTGGCATTCGACGACGATGCCGCTGGGCAGGTGGGTCAGGCGTATGGCCGAGTCGGTCTTGTTGACGTGCTGACCGCCCGCGCCGGAGGCGCGGAACGTGTCGACCTTGACGTCGGCATCCTTGATCTCGATGTCGTCGACCTCGTCGAGCTCGGGCAGGATCGCGACGGTCGCGGCCGAGGTGTGGATGCGGCCCTGCGCCTCGGTCGCCGGCACGCGCTGCACGCGGTGCGTGCCGGATTCGAACTTGAGCCGCGCGAATGCGCCCTTGCCCTCGACGCGCGCGACGATTTCCTTGTAGCCGCCGTGCTCGCCGGGATTGGCCGAGATGACCTCGACGTTCCAGCGCTGGCGTTCGGCGTAGCGGCTGTACATGCGGAACAGGTCGCCGGCGAAGATCGCCGCCTCGTCGCCGCCGGTGCCGGCGCGGACTTCGAGGAACAGGTTGGCGTCGTCGCGCGGGTCCTTGGGAATCAGCAGCAACCGCAGTTCCTGGTCCAGCTTTTCGCGCGCGGCTTCGAGCTCGGGAATCTCGGCCTCGGCCAGTTCCTTCATCTCGGGATCCTTGAGCAGGCCGCGCGCCGAGGTCAGCGCGGTTTCGTTCGCGTCGTAGGCCTTCAGCGCCACAGCGACGGGTTCCAGCTGGGCGTATTCGCGGTTCAGCGCGCGGAAACGATTGGTGTCGGCGGCCGCGTCGGGCTGGGCGATCAGCGCGCCGACCTCCTCGAAGCGTTCGGCCAGCTGCTCCAGCTTGCGGCGGATGGTCGGGGTCATACGTCCTTGTCGTCGTTGGCGGCGGCGCGATCGAACAGCCGCGCCGCGGCCTGGATCAGTTCGCCGTCGCCGCGCAACGCGGCCGCGCGCAGGTTCGCGCTCGGCGCATGCAGCAGCTTGTTGGTCAGCGTGTTGGCGAGGAAGGCCAGCGCTTCTTCCGGCTTGCGCCCGCGCGCGAGCAGCGCGGTGGCGCGTGCGAGCACTTCGTCGCGCTCGGCTTCGGCCTGGCGGCGCAGGTCCTGCACCGGATTGCCGCGCTCCAGCGAGCGGCGCCAGCCCATGTAGCGCTCGACCTGCAGGTCGATGATGGCCTCGGCCTCGCGCGCGGCGGCCTCGCGCGAACGCAGGTTGTCGTCGATGACCTGTTTCAGATCGTCGATCGTGTACAGGTAGGCATCGTCGACCTGACCCACCGACGCTTCGATGTCGCGCGGCACGGCGATGTCGACGAGGAACATGGGTTTGCGCCGGCGCTGCTTGAGCGCGGCCTCGACCATGGCGCGGGTCAGCACGGGCTCGCGGCTCGCGGTCGAGGAAATCACGATGTCGGCCTCGGCCAGATGCGCGGGCAGATCGGTCAGCGCGATCGCGTAGCCGCCGCAGCGGTGCGCCAGGTTCTGCGCGTTGTCCAGCGTGCGGTTCGCGACGATCAGGCGGCGCACCTTGGCGTCGCTGAGGTGGCGCGCGGCGAGTTCTATGGTCTCGCCCGCGCCGATCAGCAGCACGCAGGCGCCGGCCAGGTCGGCGAAGCGCTGCTCGGCCAGACGCACGGCGGTATAGGCCACCGACACCGGGCTCGCGCCGATGCGCGTGTCGGTGCGCACGCGCTTGGCCACGGCGAAGGTGTGCTGCAGCATGCGCTCCATGGGCGCCTTCAGGGTCTGCGCCGTGCGCGCGAGCTGGTAGGCGTCCTTGACCTGGCCGAGGATCTGCGGCTCGCCGAGCACCAGCGAGTCCAGTCCGGTCGCGACACGGAACATGTGCCGGACGGCGGCCTCGTCGTCGTGGCGGTAGAGGAACTCGTCGAGCCGGCCCAGGGTCAGCTCGTGATGGCGGTGCAGCCATTCGGCCGGCACGATCTCCGCGCCGGCGGCGACCGAACAGTAGAGCTCGGTGCGGTTGCAGGTGGACAGGATCAGCGCTTCTTCGACGCCGGCCTGGGCCGCGAGTTCTTCGAGTGCCGGCCGAGCCTGTTCGGGACCGAACGCGACTTTTTCGCGCAGGTCCAGCGGAGCGGTGATGTGATTGAGACCGAGGGCTAGCAATGCCATGGATGACGGGGCCGCGCGGGCAACAATCGGCTAAGCTTGGACGCGAGTTAAGGTCGCCAGGGGCGCCCGGATCGCGGCAATCTGACCGCCGCGCCGCACGAAATCGCGACTAGTGTGCGGTCGCGCTCCGGCAAGATCAAGCAAGCCCGCCGTTGCCGGCGGGTATCGACGATGGTGGAAGTGAATGAAATTTCGCGCTGACCGCGGCGGGACCGCAACCGGGTTCGTACTGGCCGCTGCGTTGCTGCTGGGGGGCTGCACTGCGACGCCGGTGCGTAAAGCTGCGGTGGCTGCGCAGCCGGGGCAGGCCGCCGTGGCGCCGACGCCGCTGGAGAAGGATCTGCTCGCCCGGATGCTGGTCGGCGAGTTCGCCCTCGGCAAGGCCGACCTGACCGCTTCGGCTCAGAGCTACGCGCACGCCGCGGCATTGAGCAGCGACCCCCAGGTCGCCGCGCACGCGACCCGCGTCGCGCTGGCGGCCAAGGACTGGAAACTCGCGCGCGAAGCGCTGGCGCGCTGGCGCACGCTCAAGCCCGACGATCCCGGTCAGACCCAGGTCGAGGCCAGCCTTGCGCTCAGCGACGGCGAGGTCGATCAGGCCTATCAGGCGCTGGCGCGGCTGATCAACCTGCCGGACCAGCAGGGCTGGCGGTTGCTCGGCCAGGTGCTGCTCAGTGCCGCCGACAAGGCCAGCGCGGCAGCCCTGCTGCGCCGGCTCGCCACGCCGTTGAGCCTGGCCAAGGCGCCCGAGGAAACCTGGATCGCGATGAGCCAGCTCGCGTTCAAGCTCGAGACCAAGCCGTATTCGCGCGAACTCGCCGATGCGGCACTGAAGAAATTCGCCAGCGCACCGGCCTACGGCTGGTCGGCTCAGCTTGCGGTCGACGAAGGCGACAAGGCGCGCGCCGGCCGCGACTACCAGCAGGCGATCCAGCGCGCACCGAAGGACATACGCCTGCGCGCGGCCTATGCGCTGATGCTGGGCCAGCAGGGCGACAACCGCGCCGCGGCCAAGCTGCTCGCCGACGGTCCGCAGGACGACTACAGCTACGCGGCGCGCGCCGCCTACGTCGCGCGCGCCAACGACAAGAGCCTGATCCAGTCGCTGTACGACGAGCTCAAGGCGCGGCCTGCCGAGGAACGCGCCGCACGCGCGCATCTGCTCGGCCAGCTTGCCGAGATGCTGGAGCAGAAGGCGGTTGCGCTGAGCTGGTACGAGCAGGTGTCCACCGACGAGGAGGACTGGTTCGCGAGCCAGGTGCGCATCGCGGTGCTCGTCGACGATCAGGGCAAGCACGAGCAGGCGCTGACCCTGGCCCGGGAGCTGCAGCAGCGCGTCGGCGACCTGCCTGCCGCGCTCGGCGACGCATTCCTGCTCGAAGCCGAGCTGCTGGCCAAGCGCGATCAGCACGAGGCGGCCCAGGCGGTCTATACCCGTGCGCTCAAGCAGATGCCCGACGACACGCGCCTGCTGTATGCGCGGGCGCTGCATGCGGCGGCCAACGGCCTGCCCGACCGCGCCGAGGCCGACCTGCGTCGCGTGCTCGAACTCAAGCCCGGCGACGTGGACGCGACCAATGCGCTCGGCTACACCCTGGCCGATGCGAACCGCAAGCTCGACGAGGCCCTGGGCCTGATCGAGCGCGCGCTCAAGGTCAAGCCCGACGATGCCGCCGTGGTCGATTCCTACGGCTGGGTGCTGTACCGCCGCGGCGACCTGGCCGGCGCCGAGAAGGCGCTGCGCCGCGCATTCGAGAAACAGTCCGACGGCGAGATCGCCTCGCATCTGGGCGAAGTGCTCTGGATGCAGGGCAAGCACGAGGAGGCGCGCGCGATCTTCGAGCAGGCGCGCAAGAAGGACGCCAAGAACAAAGCCCTCGTCGAAGCCATGCGCAGGCTCGGCGTCTGATGGGCAAGCCTTCCGTGATGAGGGCGGCACGCCTGCTGCCGCTGCTGTGCGCGCTCGTGCTGGCGGCCTGCGCGCCGCTGCGCCTGCGCGAGGGCGATGCGACCCTGGCCGCGCAGCAGGCGCGCGAATCCGCCGTGCTCGCACAGACGCGCTGGCAGTTCAGCGGCCGTATCGCCGTCAGCAACGGCGATGACGGCGGCAATGCCGACGTCGAATGGCAGCAGAACGGCAGGGATTACGACCTGCGCCTGCGCGCGCCGGTCACCGGCAAGAACTGGCGCCTGCACGGCGACGCGCATTCGGCCGTGCTCGAAGGCGTGCGCGAGCAGCCGCTACGCGGCGCCAATGCGGCCGAGCTGCTGGCGCGCGAGGCGAACTGGCAACTGCCGGTCAACGAGCTCGAATACTGGGTGCGCGGCCTGCGCGCGCCGGGCGGCCGCGCCGAGCTGACTTTCGACGAGGCGCAGCGGCCGGTCACCTTGCAGCAGTCGGGCTGGACCATCGAGTACCGCGACTATTTCGCCGGCACCGAGCCGGCCCTGCCGCGCAAGGTGTTCGCGGCCAAGGGCAAGCATCGCGTGCGCCTGTTCATCGAGAGCTGGCAGCCGCAATGACGCAGTGGAGCGCCTGGCCGGCGCCGGCCAAGCTCAACCTGTTCCTGCAGATCACCGGCCGCCGCGCCGACGGTTATCACCTGCTGCAGACGGTGTTCCAGCTGCTCGACCGCGGCGATACCGTACGCCTGCGTCCGCGCGAGGACGGCCACATCACTCGCCTCAGCGAGCTGGCCGGCGTCGCCCCGGAGCAGGATCTCGTCGTGCGCGCGGCGCAGCGGCTCAAGCCGCATGCGCCGGCCTCGGCCGGGGTCGACATCCGGGTCGACAAGCGCATTCCGCTCGGCGGCGGTCTCGGTGGCGGCAGTTCCGACGCGGCCACGGTACTGGTCGCGCTGAACCGGCTCTGGGGCTGCGGCCTGACCTCGGCCGAGCTGGCCGAGCTCGGTCTGGGGCTGGGCGCCGACGTGCCGGTCTTCGTCCACGGCCGATCGGCCTGGGCCGAAGGCATCGGCGAACAGCTGACTCCGCTGGATCTGCCCGAACGCTGGTTCGTCGTGGTCGACCCGCGCACCACGGTGCCTACGGGGCCGTTATTCCAGGCCCCGGAATTGACACGCGATGCCCGCCCCACGACAATTCCGCGCTTCCTTGCTGGGGCCGAGACCTCGAATGCGTTCGAGCCGGTCGTCAGCGCGCGCTACCCGGCGGTAGCGGCGGCGCTGAACTGGCTGGCGCCTCACGGTCTTCCGCGTCTTTCCGGGTCCGGCGGCTGCGTCTTCACCGACGTGGCGACCGAAGCCGAGGCGGAGGCACTGGCGGCGGCCTGTCCGCAGGGATGGTCGGCCTGGGCAGCGCGCGGCGTCAACCGTTCGCCGCTGCTCGCCGCGCTGGAATGTATTGCTGCTGGGGCGTCGCCAAGCTGGTAAGGCACGGGATTTTGATTCCCGCATTCGTAGGTTCGAGTCCTACCGCCCCAGCCACTGAATCACCCAAGGCACCGGATTGCGGTCCGGTCACTGGCGGCTGGCGGAGATTCGCATGAATACGCAAGGTTTGATGCTGTTCACCGGCAATGCGCACCGGCGACTGGCAGAGAACGTGTCGCACCGGCTCGGCGTGCCTCTGGGCAAGGCGCTGTGCGGACGCTTTTCCGACGGCGAAGTCCAGGTCGAGATCGAAGAGAACGTGCGTCGTCAGGACGTGTTCGTGATCCAGCCGACCTGCGCGCCGACCGCCGACAATTTCATGGAACTGCTGGTGCTGATCGACGCGCTCAAGCGCGCATCGGCGGCCACGGTGACGGCGGTGATCCCGTACTTCGGCTATGCACGCCAGGATCGCCGGCCGCGCTCGGCACGCGTGCCGATCACGGCCAAGGTGGCGGCCGACATGATCGGGGCGGTGCGTGCGGACCGCGTGCTGACGGTCGACATCCATGCCGACCAGATCCAGGGCTTCTTCGACATTCCGGTCGACAACGTCTATGCCTCGCCGGTGCTGCTGGCCGACATCTGGCGCAGCCAGGGCACCGACAACCTGATCGTCGTGAGCCCGGACGTCGGCGGCGTCGTGCGAGCCCGCGCGATCGCCAAGCGCCTCGACGATGCGGATCTCGCGATCATCGACAAGCGCCGTCCGCGGCCGAACGAGTCGACCGTCATGAACATCATCGGCGACGTGCGCGACAAGACCTGCGTGCTCGTCGACGACATCGTCGACACCGCCGGCACCCTGTGCGCCGCGGCCAATGCGCTGAAGAAGCAGGGCGCGCGCAAGGTCGTGGCCTACTGCACCCATCCGGTGCTGTCGGGCTCGGCGCTGAGCAACATCATGAATTCGCAGCTGGATGAACTCGTCGTCACCGACACCATCCCGCTGACGCCGGAAATCCAGGCCTGCAGCCGCATCCGCCAGCTGACCGTGGCGGAGCTGCTGGCCGAAACGATACGCCGCGTGGCTTTCGGCGAGTCGGTGAGTTCGCTCTACGTCGACTGATCCGTCGGTCGACGCTTTCGCTCTCCTGGTCGCGGGGGAGCACAACGGCCGCTGCGAGGCGGCTTCATCACTGAAGGTAGTTTGTCATGGCAAAGATTCACGAAATCCCGGCCGAGTTGCGCAAGGACGAGGGGAAAGGTGCGAGCCGCCGCCTGCGTCACGCGGACGTCGTTCCGGCCATCCTCTACGGCGGCAAGGAACAGCCGCAGAGCATCCAGTTCGTGCACAAGGACGTCTACATGGCTTCCCAGCACGAATGGTTCTACTCCTCGATCATCGACCTGAAGATCGACGGCAAGAACCAGAAGGCTCTGCTGCGTGACATGCAGCGCCATCCGTACAAGCAGCGCCTGCTGCACCTGGACTTCCAGCGCGTCAGCGAGAACGAAGCGCTGAAGATCCGCGTGCCGCTGCACTTCCTGAATCAGGAAAAGTCGCCGGCCGGCAAGACCGCTGGCGTGCTCGTGACCCACGAGCTCAACGAAATCCTGGTCTCGTGCCTGCCGAAGGATCTGCCGGAGTACATCGAAGTCGACCTCGGCAACCTCAACATCGGCGACATCGTCCACCTGTCGGATCTGAAGCTGCCGGCCGGTCTGGAAATTCCTGAACTGAAGCTCGGCAAGGAACACGACGTGGCCGTGGTGCTGGCCAAGGTCGCCAAGGAAGAAGTCGAAGCAGCGCCGGTGGTTGACGCGGCGGCGGCGGCTCCGGCGGCGCCGGCCAAGGGCGGCAAGGCGCCGGCCAAGGCCGCTCCGGCCAAGGCTCCGGCCGCGGCTCCGGCTCCGGCCAAGAAGAAGTAAGGTTCCGCGTCCCACGACGCGGCTCCGCTTCGCATGGCACGTCTGCGCCTGCTCGTCGGCCTCGGCAATCCCGGGGCCGACTATCTCAGAACCCGGCACAATGCCGGGTTCTGGTTTATTGACGCCCTCGCGCAGCAGCACGGCGTGCGCTTCGGCGTCGAATCGAAGCTTCATGCGGAAACGGCCAAGGCGACGATCGCCGGACAGCCGGTACTGCTGCTGAAGCCGACCACCTTCATGAACAAGAGCGGCATCGCCGTGGTTTCGGCGCTGCGCTACTACAAGATCGCGCCCGATGAGATGCTCGTCGCGCACGACGAACTGGATCTGCCGCCGGGCACGGCGCGGCTCAAGTTCGACGGCGGCCACGGCGGCCAGAACGGTCTACGCGACATCATCGCCCACCTCGGCGACGGCAAGTTCCATCGCCTGCGCGTCGGTATCGGTCATCCGGGCCACAAGGACAAGGTCACCGGCTGGGTGCTCGGCCGCGCCGGTGCCAAGGACGAAGACGCGATCATGGCCTCGATAGGCGCCGCCTTCGACGTGCTGCCGCTGGCGCTGTCGGGCGACTTCAACGAGGCGATGAAGCGCCTGCATACGGCGGCGCCGGCAGCGTCCTGAACGCCGCCGCTGCTTTCTCTTTTCCACTTTCAGCTGGATCTAGCATGGGCATCAAATGCGGCATCGTCGGCCTGCCTAACGTCGGCAAGTCCACCCTGTTCAACGCGCTGACCAAGGCCGGCATCGCCGTGGCGAATTTCCCGTTCTGCACGATCGACCCGAACGTCGGCGTCGTGCCCGTGCCCGATCCGCGCCTGGGCGCGCTGTCGGACATCGTCAAGCCGCAGAAGGTGATTCCGACCTCGATGGAATTCGTCGACATCGCCGGCCTCGTCGCGGGCGCGTCCAAGGGCGAAGGCCTCGGCAACAAGTTCCTCGCGCACATCCGCGAAGTCGATGCGATCGCCCACGTCGTGCGCTGCTTCGAGCACAGCGACATCGTCCACGTCGCCGGCAAGGTCGATCCGATCTCCGACATCGAAACGATCGACACCGAACTCGCCCTGGCCGATCTCGAATCGGTGGAGAAGGCGCTGAACCGCGTCGAGCGCGCCGCCAAGGCGAACGACAAGGAAGCGCTGGCCAAGCGCCCGGTGCTGCAGAAGCTCGCCGCGGCGCTGAACGAAGGCAAGTCCGCGCGTTCGGCCGGCCTCGACGAGGAGGAGAAAGCACTGGTCCGCGACCTGTTCCTGCTCACGTTGAAGCCGCTGATGTACATCGCCAACGTGCTGGAGGACGGCTTCAAGGACAACCCGCACCTGGACAAGGTCCGCGCGCGCGCGGCGAGCGAAGGCGCCGAAGTCGTGCCGGTCTGCGCCGCGATCGAGGAAGAGCTGTCGCAGCTCGAAGACGCCGACCGCGACGCGTTCCTGGCCGACATGGGCCTGGACGAGCCCGGTCTGAACCGCGTGATCCGCGCCGGCTACAAGCTGCTTGGCCTGCAGACCTACTTCACCGCCGGCGTCAAGGAAGTCCGCGCCTGGCAGGTCAAGATCGGCGCGACCGCGCCGCAGGCCGCCGGCGTCATTCACAGCGATTTCGAGCGCGGCTTCATCCGCGCCGAAACCATCGCCTACGACGACTTCATCAAGTACAAGGGCGAAGCCGGCGCGCGCGATGCCGGCCGTCTGCGCCTGGAAGGCAAGGAATACCTCGTCAAGGAAGGCGACGTGCTGCACTTCCGCTTCAACGTCTGAGCCGTTCCGACGCAGTGGCATGCACGGACCGCCGAGCCGGTCCGTGCGGTGCCGGGCACGCCGCGTTCGCGCGCTCGCCGTGGATGCCTTGCAGAGTCGCCGGCGTCGACCTGCGTTCCCGGCCTCAGTCGTGCGACCTTGCGTCCTCCGGTGCGGCGCGCGATTGCGCTTTCGCATAGTCGGCCGGCGTACGTCCGATCAGTTTCTTGAAATCGCGGATCAGATGCGCCTGGTCGGCATAGCCCAGGTCGGACGCCAGTGCGGCCCAGTCGCAGACCGCCGCATCGTCGATGCGTGCCAGCGCCTCGTGCAGCCGGTAGCGCTGGATCACCCATTTCGGATGCACGCCGACGTAGTCGCGGAACTGGCGCTGCAAGGTGCGCAGTCCCAGGCCGGACTCGCGCACGAGCTGCTCGATGCGTGTGATGCCGCGGTCGTCGGCGATGCGTCGGGCGATGGCGGTCATCGAGGCGGCGGCCGCATCGGCGCGGGCGTTGCGCTCGCGCAGGAAGGCTTCGAGCACGGCGATCGTCGCCTCGTGCTGCGGATGCGCGAGCGCACGCAGCGACAGATCTTGCGCGGCAGGGCCGAAGACCTCGCGCAAGGCGACCGTGCGGTCCGCATAGGCGGAGACCGGCCCGTCGATGAACGGGCGGAACCCGCCCGGATGGAACTTGATGCCGAACACGCGACCGTTGCCGGCCAGGGTCGTCGTGAAGCGCTGCGTCGCCGGACCGGCCACCGTCGCCTCGATGCCTTCGAGCACGACATGCACGACCGGATGCGGCAGGGTCTCGCGCCGCAGCGGCGTGGCGAGATTCCACTCGACCGTCCAGTAGTGCTCGACGAAGGTTGCCAGATCCGGCGACGGCCAATAGCGCGCATGCACCAGCCCGGCCCGGGTCTCGCCGGAATGCAGCATGCCGCGCGGCTTGTCGCGTTTCAGACTGACCATGTCGCGTTTCTTCAATTCCTTGCGCGGTCTGCGCGCTAGCATTCCGGGCGAGGCGGCGGCTCTGCCGCGATACGGACTGCAGGAGCGGACACGATGAAGCAGCAGGTGAAAGGCGCATTCGAGGTGAAGCTGCAGCCACTTCAAGCGTACAACAGGAACGAAGATTCGGGCCTGGGCCGCATGTCCATCGACAAGCAGTTCCATGGCGAACTGGACGCGACGAGCCAGGGCGAAATGCTGTACGCCGGCAGCGCCAAGGACTCGGGCGGCTACGTCGCGGTCGAACGCGTGACCGGCAGCCTGCAGGGGCGGCAAGGCAGCTTCGCATTGCAGCACAACGCGACCATGACCCAGGGCGTGCCGTATCTCAACATCATCGTCGTGCCGGGCTCGGGCACGGGGGAACTCGCCGGCCTGAGCGGAACGATGAACATCGTCATCGCCGAGGGCGGCAAGCACTTCTACGAATTCGCCTACGAACTCGCGCCCTGATCGCCGCGTAAGACGGACACGGGCGTTGCGCCCGGCACGTCCGGGCCGCGGCGCATCCGTGGCGGCACGGCGGCTGTCGCCTGCCGCGTTGCCGTCATCGGATCGGCCGTTTTCCCGTCAGGAACGACGGCGCCGCGGCACAGCGGCGCCGGGCCGTCGTCAGCCGCAGAACGCGCGGTTGATCGTGCCGGTCTCGGGATCGGTTTCGATCGTGACGCGCTCGCGCCGGTAGTCCCTGGTCACGCCCTGGCCGGGCTGGATCTGCCGCACGATCGAGGCGCCGGTCAGCCGCTTCGCTTCGGCGTCGCTGATGCGGTCCTTGCCGGCCAGCGCTTCGGCCGCGGCGGGACGGCAGAGATCGGATTCGTCGCCATGCGGCATCGTTTCCGCCTTCGTTTCCGGCTTCGTCGCCTGGCAGGCCGCGACGAGCAGGGTCGCCAGCAGCATCGTGCCGGCCGCGAGTCGTTCCAGTTGCATGGCCGTTCCTCCGGGTGTACGACGCGAACCGCCGCGTCCGCTTGCGCCGCCGACAGGCCGTCGGCGCCGGAAAAAGTACCGCAAAGACGCCATACGCCCCTTCCGGGCAGTCGCCGGGAAGGAGAGGCCTTTACGCGGTATCGGCTGCAACGGCGCGGGCGGCCTGCACGGCGGTGCTGCAGTGGGCGCGGCAACGCCGTGTGCATGCGGCGGTGTTCAACCGCCGAAGGCGTCGCGGAAGATCAGGTCCGTGTTCGGCTGCAGGGTCAGGGTCGCGGTGTTGTTGTTCGTGTCCGGGTCGGTGATCGGCGAGCCGACGACCGCCGTCGCCGAGTTGCCGATGGCGCCGCTGGCGTTCAATGCGAATGTGCCGTTGACCGTATAGGTGGCCAGTCCGCCCGAGGCCAGCGTGATGGCGTGTGTGATGTTGCCGTTGCCGCTGGCCGGGCAGGTCGCGCCGCTGTTGCCGACGCAGGTCCAGTTCACACCGGTATAGCTGGCCGGAAACAGGTCGACGACGGTGACGGCGGCCGTAGCCGGGCCGCTGTTGCTGACCGTGACGGTGTAGGCCAGCGGCGCACCGGGTTGATAGGCGGTCGGGTTCGCACTCATGCCGACGACGACGTCGGCGCTTTGCGGTACGGCCGGGCAGTCGACCACGCCGCGGATGACCCAGTCGCCGGTCAGACCCAGGGTCGCGCTGTCGAACCAGACGAAGTTCGCGCCGATCTTCGCCAGCAGCGCGTTCCTGCCGGCCTGGATGCCGTTCGAGTCGCGTACGACGCTCGGCGTCGTGTTCGCGACCGGCGCGTCGAAGAACGTGAATGCGACGACGAACTGTTCGCTGGCCGCCAGCGATACCGCGAGCGGGATCGTGTTGTTCTCGTCGAGGTAGCGCCACTCGTTGATGACCCCGTCGGTCAGCACCGGGCCGGCGATTTCCGCGGCGACGGCGCCGGGATTCGGGAAGGTGCCGGCGCGATGGATCGTGATCGAGTCTTCGATGGCCTGCGGGTTGGTGCTGGTCGGCGACAGCCAGAACACCTGGACGGCGCGCAGAGTGCCCGCGCAGGGCGAAGTCAGCCAGGACGCGGCCGCTTCGCCGGTCACGAAGCCGTAGACGATGATGCCGGTGCCGCCGTTGCCCAGCGAATCGTTCTGCACCGTCTGTTCTACTGCACCCGCGGTCATGCTGATCAGCGCCGTTGCCAGCGCAAACGCGCAACGCTTCATGGTGGCTCCCCTTGGTCGGTGTCGAGAAACGGGCGCCGGCACGGCCGGCACGCGCTTTCCGGTGACCGGCCGCCTGCGCGGCCGGTTTCCCCGGCGACTCACCCCTGGGTCGCCCCGGCAGCGGTTTTCTGCGATTTGCCGGCGGTTGCGACTGAACGTCGTTGTGAAAAAGTATTCTCCTGTCCGCCAGGGCTGCGTGACTCCGGTCACAATCCCGCAACACGCCGGCGGCGCGGTTCCGCCGTGTGCGTGCGACGCCTGCGCGGGTCCGGGCAGCAGGGGGCATTGCGCCCCGAGGAAGGTTTGAGCGAAGCAGTTGCCGAGCGCCGTCTCCGGGGCCTGAACGCGGTCGTGATTCCGCCGGGGATTCGCGGTGCTGAGCCGGGCCGCAGGCCCGTCGGGACCGCGGAACAGGTTCCGACGGCTTTGAATGCCCGGCCAGCGGAGGGAGACGGGTTTCGCCGCGGCCACACGGCACCCGCGCCGGCGACCGCAATCCTCACCGCCGGCAGGGCCGACGACGGCTGCAGGACCGGCAACGCCGATATGGCTTGAGCCGATGTTCCACCCGTGCTTAGGATGCGTGCTTCCCGTCGAATGAGCGGCGCCATGCCCGGCCAACAGCGCGAAACCACGTTCCGTTTTCTTGCCCAGCCCTCCGACGTCAACTTTGGCGGCAAGGTGCACGGCGGCATGGTCATGAAATGGATCGACCAGGCCGGTTATGCGGCTGCGGTGGGCTGGAGCGGCCAGTACTGCGTCACGGTCGCCGT
Organism: Lysobacteraceae bacterium SCN 69-320; assembly: GCA_001725155.1. GTDB lineage: Bacteria > Pseudomonadota > Gammaproteobacteria > Xanthomonadales > Rhodanobacteraceae > Tahibacter. Next base: position 57,508 of record MEFP01000018.1, read on the forward strand.
CGGTGGCATCCAGTTCGTCAAGCCGATACTGATCGGCGATATCGTCGTCGTGCGCTGCAAGCTGATCCGCACCGGCAGCAGCAGCATGCATTTCGCGATCGACGTGATCGCGCGCGATCTCAAGAGCGGCCTGGAACGGCTGGCCACGCACTGCATGATCAGCTTCGTCGCGCTCGATGCCCCGGAGGGCCGCCCGGCGCCCGTGCCGCCCTGGGTGCCACAGAACGACGACGACCGCATACTCGCGTCGTATGCCGAAAGGATCATCGCGATGTCGCGCGAGCAGCAGGCCGAGCTCGAACGCGTGCGCCACGATATCGAGCGCGGCGGCTGAGTGTGGCGTGCTGGTGGCGGAGCGACGCTGCCGAAGCGAGCGCTCTGCTTTCCTCTATGCTGCCAGGCCTGCGGGACGGTAGCTGACGCTTCCCCGGCTTTTCGTAGCGCTTGCGTTGTGCATCAGGCTCATAGCAAAAGCCCTTGCCGCATGCTTGGCGACGATCACGTACGAGCTGCACCTGCACGGCACCCCATCCCCATCCCCACCCATGCCCTTCCCTTCAAGGGGAGGGGGGTGGGGTTGTTCGTGCGGTGGGGCGCCGGGCCACGGCGCCGAGGCATCAGGGAGAAGATGCAGGGGCGAGGTCGGTTCGTTGTTGAAATTTCTTCTGAATATTCATCTGAATCGCTTTTTCAGTCCGCCCCTAAGGCTCGAACCCGTTAGCGAACAGCCGATCGCTGAAATCCGGCGGCAGATGCGCCGGATCGAACAGGCAGATCGCCGACGCCGCGACCAGCGGGCGGGCCCCGTTGCAGCTCCAGTTCAGGCCGTCGACGGCGCCGTCGGCCTGGATGCCGATACAGGCCGAACTGCCGGCGCTGGCATCGAGCGCGGCGTACTGCAGCGCGATCGCGGCGCTGGAGTGGTAGAGGATGAGGGCCACATCCAGCGCGCCGCTGCTGCCGCTGCGCGACCAGTTCTTCCATTGCACGACGCTGCAGGCCTCGTCGCCGAGTCCCGACGGGCGCGGACAGCTGGCGAAATAGGCGCTGCGCAGGGTGGCGCCGGCGCCTTCGCCGTCGAGCTCGTCGTGATAGGCGAGCACGCGCGCCGCCGCGGCGCGCGCGTTGTCGGGCAGGCTGGGTACATAGGGATCGTTGTTGAAATCGCCGCCGTCTTCCTGACCGGGATCGGCGGTGAAGGCGAGATAGCCATTGGTCGATACGGCGATGCGCTGCCAGCTTTCGCCGTAGAACGCGAACGGCTGGCTCAGGTCGAGCTCGGCCGCACCGTCGTCGAGCGCGGTGACCGTACCGCTGGCGGCGATCGGCGCAAGAGCCTGACCGCTGGCCGAGATGTCGATGGCCTGATACGCGCAGACATCCGGCGCCGCGCTGACGCGATGGCCGTAGGCATCGCCCTGCAGCAGATCGTCGCGGCCGTTGCCGCCGGTGCGCGCCGCCTGCGCCGCGGTCAGCATCGCCGCGGCAGCGGTCACGGCGAGCAGCGCCGCCCGTGCGAGGAATCCCCGGGACGCGTTCATTGCACTCTCCCTTGCCAGACTTCGGGATTGCCGTCGGCGTTGGTGTTGAGGAAGTTCTCGGGCGACAGGAAGCTGACGACCGGCACGAGGCCGTCCTTGCCGAGGCGTGCGTGGAAGACGAAGGGGCCGCTGGCCAGCAGGTTTTCGCTGTCGGCGCCGGCCGTCGCGACGCGGCGGCGCCCCACGCTGGTATTGCCGGTGGTGAGTTCAAGGCGCTCGAACGCGTAGTCGGCGCCGTCATAACTCACATCTACGCCGAGGTAGTGGCTGTCGGAGCCGTTGGTGCGCTGGCTGAGCCGGGCCGACGCCGAGGCATTGCCGTCCCAGCGGAAGATCTCGTAGCTGTAGTCGGAGTTGAACACGGTGCCGCTCGGGGTCAGATTTCCGTTGGAAATGAAGAACACGTAGCGGCCGTCCGTGCTGCCGTCGAGCACGGCCATGGAGTTCTGCGTGATCTGTGCGGCGCTGCCGTTGTTCGTCGTCGTGGTGACCTGGGCGTAGGTGCCCGAACCGTTGCGGTCGTAGCGGAAGATCTCGTAGTTGCCGTCGGCGTTGCCGCCGGAGACGGGCTGGCAATTCGATTCGAATACGAGGAAACGGCCGTTCGCGTTCCTGGTCAGGCGCGGGCCGCGCGCCTCCCGGGGCGGCGTCGCCGTCGGGCACAAGCTATTGGCCGGGATCACGGTATTGGTCGTGCCGGAACGCACGATGATGCGCCGCGCGGTGCCGGCGCCGGTCAGCGCGTTGCAGTCGGACACCCAGGCCAGGACGCCGCCGTCGCCGTCCAGGGTCGGGTCGGTGTTGCTGCAGCCGCTGGTCGTCGTCACTGTGGTCAGCGCGCTGGTACTGCGGTCGTAGAGATAGATCTCGTAGTTGTCGGTTTCGGTCATGCGCGCCGAAAAGGCGATATAGCGGCCATACAGGCTGTTGGCGAGGTCGCCGGAGATCGCGATGTTCTGCATCTGGCCGCCGAGGGTCATCTGTGTCGTGCCGGTCCAGGCGGCGCGCGTGAAGCTCAGGCCGTTCCAGATGTAGATCTGGTCGAGCAGGTTGGCATTGCCGCCGAGGTCGGCGCTGCTGATGAACGCGACCGTGCGGCCGTTGCTGTCCACGGCCAGCGCGCGCGCGGCGGCCGAGCGGGTGAAGAAGCCGCCGCCTTTGATGTCGACCGCGCGGCCGCTGGTGCTGGTCAACTGCACGATGGTGCCGACTTCGGTACAGGAGCTCTTGATCTCGACGTTGTCGACGAACAGGGTCGAGTCGACCTGGTGGTCGTTCTGGTCGGCCGCGGTGAAGCGCAGGGTGACCGAGCTGCCGGCGGTCAGCCCCGACGGTAGCGGCAGGCAGATGCGCTGGAAAGCCGGCGAGCCGAAACGCAGGTTGATGCCGCGCAGCGCGGTGGTCGCGGTGTTGTTGACCGTGTGGTCGACGACGGTCGCGTTCTGGCAGTTTGCGTTCGGGAACGGCGAATAGCTCGATCCGTTCAGCTTGCAGCTCGAACGCGTCATGATGCGTGTGCCGTTGACGGTCACGTCCATGAGGTCGTCGTACTGGTCGGCCTCGTTCTGCTCGCCGGAGGCGAAGCCCCAGTCGAAGGCGACGTAGGCGGCGTTGGCGGGCAGCGTGAATGTGCTCTGCAGCCAGCTCAGGTCGTAGTCGTTGTTGCCGCCGAGATTGTCGAAGTTGGTCGCGCCGGTGGTGCCGGTAGCCTGTTCGCCCGGGCCGGTGGAAATGGCGGCGGCCCAGGTGCCGTCGGGAATCGTCAGCGAGGTGTTCGGCGTGATGTTGCTCGCGCGGATCGCGCCGGCACGGTTGTAGCCGCCGGTGCTCCAGCCGGTCAGGTCGCCGGTCTCGAAACTGCCGTTCGTGGGCACCTGTGACCAGGTTGCGGCAGAAACTGCCGAGAGCAGCAGGAACAGCGTGGTGCGGCCGTAGCGCGTCATGGCGTGGACTCCGGCGTCGGTGGGCGGGTCAGGTCTTGCTGGAACAGGAAGGCGCCTTCCAGGGACAGCGCACGCTCGGCGGCGACGTGGCCGTCGCCGGCGACGAGCTCCAGGCGATAGCGGCCGCGCGGCAGGCCGTCGAGGCGGTAGTAGCCGATGGCGTTGACCGGCGTGCGCGCGACTTCGCGTTCGCCGTCGATCGCGCGCACGGTCCAGCCGGCGGCCTCGCGGCCGGCGAAGCCGGCGCAGCCCAGGCGCGCGTTGAGGCCGAATCCCAGCGGCGTGGTCGAGCCGGCGCGCACTTCGACGTTGCGTGTCGCGTCGGCGGGATTGAGTTCGATCGGCAGGTTCTCGGTGTCCAGCGCGACGCGGTGCACGCCGGGTGCAAGACGCGGCAGCAGCGCGCGGCCGTCGATGTCGAGTTCGCCGCGGACCTGGCCGTCGACGAGCACGCCGACGCCGCGCAGGCTGGCGACGGCGATGCCCGGCGGCAGCTTGCCGGCATCGACATGCGCCGCGATCGCGCCGACGCGGCGCTGTTCGGTGCTGAACGCGCCGCGGGTCAGGCCGCTGGGCGTGACGGCGAAGTCGGCGGTCAGCGACAGCGAGATCACGCGCGTGTCGTTGCTGTTGCGGCCGTACAGCGGATCGTCCTGCATCTGCAGGCGCGCATTCAGGCCCGGACGCAGCTCCAGTCCCGCGTCGACGATCGCGCCGAAGCGGCTTTGCGCGTGCAGCGCGCCGACGCCCCACCACCAGCCGTAGCGGTTTTCGGGGCGGCGATAGAGCACGGCGGATTCGCGCCGGCCGTAGGCGTCGTCGTCGACCACGGCCGCGGTCAGGTCGAAGCGCGTGCCGAGTTCCTGCTGCCAGTCGAGCTGGCGGCGGCCCGCGTAGCGCGAGGCGCTGAGCCGCGTGCCGCGCAGGGGCTGCCAGCTCGCCGCATAGGCATAGTCGCCGAGGTAGTCGGGCCGCGCCGAGATCCAGACGTTGTCGAACGGCTGCGCGCTGAGCGCCGGCTTGAGATAGCGTCCGTCGCCGAGATTGGCGTCGGTGAAGTCGCGCGCGACCAGGCTCAGGCGAAGGCGCGGCTGCTGCCAGCCGAATTCGAGCTGATGGTCGTGGCGCTCGGGGCTGGCGTTGCCGAAATAGTCGCGCTGGAAATCGCGCAGGCTGGCCAGCCAGAACACGTTGCCGCGGGCGCCTTCGCCGAGCAGTTCGGCCGCGCCGGCGTCGTTGCTGCGCGCGACATGGCCAGACCAGACGCCGGCACGGCCGAGATTGACCGCGGCGCCGGCGCTGGCGAAGTCCTGGCCCGATGCGCGCGCCAGCGCCGCATCGACGCTGAGGCGCGGACTGATGCCGGCGCGCACGCGCGCAAAACCGGCGCCGCCGCTCAAGGTGTCAGTGTCGTCCAGCGGGTTGTCCTGGCTGCCGGCGCCGGCATGGACCACGTAGGTGCCGCCGGCGAGCAGGTCGTCACTGGCGCGCAACGTCACTTGTTCGACGCGCACGGGAACATCGTTGCTGGCCGGTTTGTACAGCGCGATCTCCAGCACCGCGTCGGCGGGCAGGCCGGTGATCTCGGGAAACCGGTAGTGGCCGTCCAGGCGCACGATGGTGCGTGCGACGACGCTGCCGTTGGCGCGCAGTTCGGCAATGCCGCCGGGCGGACCGTCGCCCTGGATCTGGCGCCCGGTCGCGAGGCGGCCGGCGACGATCTCGTTGCCGACCACGTGATCGCCGAAGGCGAGTTCGGGGCGGTTGCTGTAGGCCCACTGCGCACCGCTCAGCGGAAACGACGGCAGCAGCGAGCTCAAGGTGACCTGTTGCTGGCCGAGGTACCAGCGCGAGCGGCCGCGGTCGATCAGCCAGCCCCATTCGTCGATGCGCCGGCTGCCGTCGAGATCGTCGAAATAGCGCAGATGCCAGTTGCCGTCGCCGAGCGCGCCGCCGAGTTCGGTCAGGGTCGTCGCATCGGTGCGGCTGCCCGCATGCCGCAGCAGCGCCTCGCTGCGCCAGGCCGACAGGTTGGCGCGCGGTGCCGGCACGTCGACGGGCAGGGTCTCGCGCGTCGGCGGCGCGGCGCCGGACGCGCTCTGTTCCAGCCAGGCGCCGCTGGCGCGCAGTGCAAATTCGCCGCGGTCGAAGCTCAGTGCGAGGCCGAGCGCGGCGCCGACATCCTCGAGCGCGGCGTAGTCGATCTCGGCGATGCGCGTGACGGATGCGCGCGGGAGCACGGCCTCGCCGATCGGTGTGGCAATGCGCCAGGCATCGGCGTCGCGCCGCGCGTGCAGGCCCAGCGCGTCGCAGAACATGCCGACCGCTAGCTTGCTGCGCCCGTCCAGTTCGCCGTCGAGCACGGCGACTTCGCGTGCGCGTTCCTTGCCGTTGACGAGCAGGCCGACCAGCAGCGCCGCTGACGAGCTGCGGCCGTCGCTGCTGCGCAGGAACGGAAAATCCGGGCCGCTGGCTTCCGGCGACGGGCCGGGGGTTGGCGCCGGTGCCGGCGCCGCGGCCGCGGCGCCGGCCAGCGCCGCGCCGATCGCAGCGCAGAGCCAGCGGCTGCGCCGCTGCCGGCGTGGCGGTAGCGTCGGCGGCGTCATGCTCAGTGCGCGGCCGCGCTGACGTGGAAGGGCTGGCTGCGATCCAGCGGCGAATCGCCGAAGCTGCCGTTGAGATCGAGCACGTAGTCGCCGGGCGGCAACGCCTTGGCGGTCTCGAAGCTCACGCGGCGCGTCGCGCCGGGCAGCACGGCGTCGGTCGGCAGGCGCCCGGCCTGGACCACGCCGGGCGGCAGCTCGGCTTCGGCCGTGCCGACCTTGGCGATGGCCGCGGTCTTGGCATCGCCCGGAAAATCGGCCTTGCGCCAGATCGCGAACGAACCGCCGCAGCGGCTGGTCGCATTGCCGTCGTTGCGCAGCTGCATGACGGCGGAGCTGGTCGCGACCTCCAGGCCGACCAGCGCACCTTTGCGCTCGACCGGGCCGACATGGCCGTAGACCGCCGCGCCGAAACGGAACACCGTGCGCAGGGTAGTCGCCGCGCCGGGCGCCTTGTCCTGCGGTTGTTCCTCGAAGTAGACCATGGCGCGGTGCTCGCCCGGCGTCAGTGCGACCGCCGGTCGCGCTGCCACGCGCACGACCTGGTTCTGGCCGGCCTTGACGGTGAATTCCAGCGGATTGATGACCAGCCAGCCGTCCAGCGACTGTTCGGTGGTCGGAATTTCGGAGACCTTGCCGTCGCCGTCCATGGTCCAGTTTGCGACGCGGACTTTGACGTTCTTGTCCTCGGCCGTGTAGTTGAACAGGCGGAATGCCTGCGAGTTCGCCGTGCCGTCCAGCGCGATGTCGAGGATTTGCGGGCTCAAGCCCACCTGTGCCTGCGCGCCGACCGACAGGAACAGCAGCGCGACGAGCAGCCAGAGTCGTTGCATGGTCAGTAGTTCTCGAGAGTGATTTCGATGCGGCCCTGGTAGGTGCCGGGTTCGGCCAGGTCGCTGGCCTGGATGTGCAGCTCGGCTTCGCCGGTCCAGACCGGACCGTCGACGTCGTTGACCAATGAGGGGCGGTAGGTGACCAAACGCGTCCGGATGCGCGCATCCGGACGGGCCAGGTTGGCGATTTCGTCGGGTTGGCCGCGCGGATCGAGCAGGCGCACGCGCACGTTCGGGGGACGCTGTTCGCTGCCGGCCGGCGGCGACCAGCGCCAGAGCACGCCGAGCGGACGCACGATGGCCGGCACGGCCGGATGTTCCGGACCGGGCAGGTCGACGACCAGCGCGTTGCCGACGAGGCGGCTCACGGCGCGGGCAGAACTGGCTGCCAGCGGGCCGTCCGGCGCCACGTCGGTGCTGCGGATGCTGTCGAGTTCCAGGCGCGAAACCTGGGTTTCGAAGCGGCCGCTGCTGCCGATCGCGAGGCCGCGCACGCCCGGCACCGGGCTGGGCAGACTGGCCGCGTCCGCGGTCGCGGCGACGAGCGCCGCGACCGCGAAGCAGGCTGCCGGAATGGCTGCGCCGCGACACATGCTCAGGTCGCAGTGACGGTCAGGACGTAGTTCACATTGCCGGCGGTGGAGCTGTACGCGCCGGTGGCGGTCGCGTTGGTCAGATCCAGCTCCAGCACGACGCTGCCCGTCGTCAGGCCGCCGAGGCCCGGGTCGGCGAAGGTCGAGCTCTGCGGCGAGGCACCGGTCAGCGCCGCGGTGGCGCCGGTGGCGATGCCGTAGTTGTCGTTGATGCCGATCGAGGCGGTGCCGTTGTTGAGCGTGTTGTTGGCGCCGCGGGAGATCTGCACGGTGGTGTTGGCCGAGCTGCCGCCGACCGCACGCACCGACCAGACGTTGGACAGCACCAGCGGCACCGCCGCCGTGTTCAGGCCGGCCGGACCGGTCGGGCCGGTGAAGCTGGCCGTCAGGGTGCCGGCGGCCGCCGTGGCGGTGACGCCGCCCGGATTGCCGCGGTTGCAGTAATACGTGTCGGCCAGCGCGCCGGCGGTGCAGCCGGTGGTCAGCAGGCCGGCCAGCGAGGCCGAATTCAGCGTGATGTCGAGGGCCGAGTAGTAGTAGAGGATCGTGATGCCGTTGCTGATCGTGATGTTCACGTCAACGTTGGCCTGGGCGAATGCTCCCGTGGGGAAGCAGGCGGCCGAGGCCAGCGCGAGGGCGGCAAGACGAGGAATGAAACGGAGTTTGGATGTCACGGCGGATAACCCCTGGTTTGAGTTGTGCTACTGCCTGTTGGCAGGCAGCGGACGCAAAGCACGGGCCGTGCCGAAATGTGATGCGCATCACGATTCGTGACGGTTGGTAACAATCGGGCTGGCCGTACACGAAATACGCTGATGTATCGGCTCAGTCGCCAGATGGAGCGACAGGGGCTGGCATTGCGCTTGTGTTCCGGGTATCGTCCGCGCCCCGCTTCGGTCCATGCCGTCGGGCCGAAAAATTCCTGCCGCAACGGCATTGACATTCGGTTCGCGGATAACGAGAATGCCGGGCTCCGCGCTGGAGGGATACCCAAGCGGCCAACGGGGGCAGACTGTAAATCTGCTGGCTCACGCCTTCGGTGGTTCGAATCCACCTCCCTCCACCAGCCGGTTCTAGCTTGAGCGGGAGTAGTTCAATGGTAGAACCTCAGCCTTCCAAGCTGATTGTGCGGGTTCGATTCCCGTCTCCCGCTCCATTGAAATACTGTCGCGGTTGACACGTTTGCGCTCACGTAGCTCAGTCGGTAGAGCACTTCCTTGGTAAGGAAGAGGTCGAAGGTTCGATTCCTTTCGTGAGCACCATCTTCGCAACACCGTTTTGAACTCATCCACCTCCTTAGATCTCTCGGGGTTTTGCAGGCATGGCCAAGGGTAAATTCGAGCGCACCAAGCCGCACGTCAACGTCGGCACGATCGGTCACGTGGACCACGGGAAGACGACGCTGACGGCAGCGCTGACGAAGATC
>MEFP01000019.1 GCA_001725155.1 Lysobacteraceae bacterium SCN 69-320
GCCGGCCGGCAGGTTCACCGTATTGGAAATGTTGCCGCTGCCCGACGCGGTGCAGGTGCCGCCGCCGGCGCCCACGCAGGTCCAGGTGCAGGTTTCCACCGCCGGGAAGGTGTCCGCCACGGTGGCGCCCGTCGCGTTGCTCGGGCCCGCATTGGATGCCGTGATCGTGTACGTGACGCTGCCGCCCGGTGTCGCGGAAGTCACGCCGTCGGTCTTGGTGATCGACAGGTCCGCCGACGCGGCCAAGGTATCGGTGTCGGTCGCCGAGTTGTTGCCCGGCGTCGGATCGGTCACGCCGGCCGGTGCGGCGACCGTGGCCGTATTGCTCAGGGTGCCGGTCGCGCTGGCCGAGACCGTGCAGCTCGCCGTATGAGTGACGCTGCCGCCGGCCGGCAGATTGATCGTGTCGGCGATGTTGCCGCTGCCCGAAGCCGTGCAGGTGCCGCCACCGGCCCCCACGCAGGTCCAGGTGCAGGTCAGGCTGGCCGGGAAGGTATCGGCGACCGTCGCGCCGGGTGCGTTGCTCGGACCGGCATTCGACGAAGTGATGGTGTACGTCACGCTGCCGCCCGGCGTGGCCGTGGTCACGCCGTCGGTCTTGGTGATGGACAGGTCGGCGCTGGCGGCCAGTGTGTCGGTGTCGGTCGCCGAGTTGTTGGCTGGATTGCTGTCCGTGATCGGCGAAGTCACCGTCGCGGTGTTGCTCAGGGTGCCTGTGGCGGCCGCGGAAATCGCGCAGCTCGCCGTGTAGGTCACGCTGCCGCCGACCGGCAGATTGACCGAATCGGCGATGTTGCCGCTGCCGGAGGCCGTGCAGGTGCCGCCGCCGGCGCCGACACAGGTCCAGGTACAGGTCAGGCTGGCCGGGAACGTGTCGGCCACGGTCGCGCCGTTCGCCGGATCGGGACCGGCGTTGCTGGCCGTGATCGTGTAGGTGACGCTGCCGCCCGGCGTGGCCGTGGTCACGCCGTCGGTCTTGGTGATGGACAGGTCGGTGCTCTGCGCGCGGCAGCCGGTCACGCTGACGTCGTCGATGGCCAGGCCGCCGAACACCACGCTGGCGTCGCTGTCCAGGTGGAAGCGCAGTTCACTGTTCAGTCCGGCCAGACTGTCGGCGCGGCGCGAGAACACGCCCCAGCCGTAGCTGCCGCCGATGTTGACCTGCGGATTGCCGGTGCCGGCCGAGGCGCTGATCGGCGTCGGGTCCAGCCATTCGTACAGGCGCACGGGCGTCGCGCCGCCGACCTGCTGGAAGTCGACGAACATGTGGTCGAAGTTCGCCGTCTCGATCTGATGCCGCTGCGCCCAGGTCACGACGATCGGTGCGACGAAGCCGGTGAGGTCGATGGCCGGCGACAGCAGGTCCTGGTTGGACGAGGCGTTGTAGGTGTTGTCCAGATCGGTCTTCCAGCAGTTCACGCCGCTGTTGCAGGTCGAGAAGCCCGCGACCGGGTTGGCCGTGGTCGTGGCGACGGTGGCCGGCAGGCCGAGCTCCCATTCGTCCTGCGTGCCCGAGTGGGTGAAGCCCGCGGCGCCGGATTCGAAGTCGGTGCTGTAGACGGTCGCCGTTGCGAAGCCCGGCGGACAGGTCGGCGGCGGCGGCGCCTCGCAGATGCGCAGCGACCAGGAGTTCAGGGTGCCGCCGTTCGCGCCGGCCGTGTCGTCGCGCAGGTCCAGGGTCCAGGTGCCGCCCGCGTTCTCGCCGTCGTAAGCCGACAGACGGTAGGCGCCGGAGGTGGAGGCCGTACCGGCGGTGGAATTGTTCTCGGGCTTGAACTGCATGCCCTTGAGCACCGTGAAACCCGGCGGAATTCCCGCCTCGTCGTCGAACACCAGGTCCATCTGCTGCTGGCCGCCGGTCGCGGCCGCTCCGATGTCGGTGAACAGGCCGTTGTCGTTGCCGGCCGGCGAGCGCAGGTGCGCGTCGACATCCTGCATCAGCGCGTGGTTCAGACTGATCGCGACGTCGATGTCCGCGATACGCGGGTTGCCCGGCACGGTAATCGTGGAGCTGACCAGGCCGGTGCCCGGGCCAATCGTCTTGGGCACGTCGGTGCTCGTATACGTCGTGCAGTTCACGCCTTCGTTGCTGGCTGGATGCACGCTGACGCTGAGGTGATAGGTCGCGGTCGGTCCGCCGACCGCGGCACTGGCCGAGTCGACGAACGCGTAGTACGTGCCGGCGTCCTTGACCGTCATGAACATGGCTTCCGACGGAAGGTTCGGATTCGGCGAAACGTCACCGGTGCCGGCATCGTCGACCACGAGGATCTGATTGTTGGCGTCGCCGAACAGGCCGAAGCCGAGGCGGCCATTCCAGGTCACGCCGTCACGCTCGGGGTCGAGATCGAGCGACAGGTACACGGTGTCGCCGGCGTTTAGGCTGATGCTGTACCAGTCCTGCTCGGTCGCGGTCGCGGGGTTGCGCGCTCCGCTGACCCATCCGTTGGCCGGCAGCGGATTGGCGGTCGCCGGCGTATCGTTGCTCTCGACCTCCGGCGTGGGCGCTCCGCTCTGCACGCGCAGGTGCAGTTCGTAGGGCCGCTCGGACGTCGTACCGGCCGTGAAATCGTTGACCTTGAGGTAATAGGTCCCCGTGGTCGGGATCGGGGTGCCGGCGATCGAGGACGACAGCGCCGCGAAGGAGCCATTGTCGTCGTCGAACTCCAGGACCGTGGTGCCGTCGCTGGCCAGCAGGGTCAGCTGGCTGTCGGTGCTGTTGCCGACCGACGCCGACGTCATCACCGCCGCATAGACGCGGTCGCCGGCGTTGGCCTGGAACGCGTAGAAATCGATATCGCCGTTGGGATAGAGATTGCCCTTGGCGACGAGGTCCGTGCCGCCGAGCGGGCTGGCCGTCGCCGCGGTGCCGTTGGGCTCCACCTCACCGGCATAACCCTGGCCGAACGGAACCGGCGCGTAGCTGTGCGGCAGCGGAGACGGCGGCGATGCCGCGCGCAGCGGCTGCACGCCCTTGGCCGGTTCGTCGCCGAACTGCACCAGGTCGAACTGCAATGGAGCCGCCGAGGCCTTCGCACCGGATGTCAGGCCGGCGGGCGACGGAGGTCCGGCCTGAGCCGATACGATGCCCACGCACAAGGTCAACGCCATGGCAGCGGTGGCGCGCGCCAACGCAGTCGCGGATCGATTCACGAGTTTTCCCCCAGTCAACAAGCTTGCGTTACGCCGGTTCCGCCGTGACTCGGCGAGTGCCGGCAGACGTTCCGTAGCGATGCATCGCCGACGCGCCTCCCCAGGCGGCTGTCGTTGCCGAAAGGTATGCCTTCGCCGGCACGGTGTCGAGAGCGAAACCGCGTCGATGCCTGACGGGGAACCTAGCGCAAAACCTCGTCGCAAAGCGTCAGCGCCGGGTAGCGGAAGAGCACGCCTGAGCGGTTCAGGAATGTGATGAAGACTTCATCGGCTCCGGATCGCGGCCGGTGCCGGTCAGGCGGCAAAAGTTGATTTCTGGCATCCGACTGAGTTGCTTTCAGGACATCCAGCCGGACGCGGCTTCTGCACGATTTCGGGACATCCTGAGGATCGCGAGCACCCGAGCCGCGCGGCCGCACAACGCCGATCCGCGCTCGCCTCTGCTGTCTGCCCCTCTGCGGCAGACTCGATAAACCGACCGATCCGCGTTTCCCTGAAGACGCGGACCGGTCCGCTACCGGATCCGACCTGCTCGCCGTAATGGCGAGCCGTCGGCGACGCGCCGGCTGCCTCGCTCAGCGCACGACCGTATCGAACCCGTCGTCGAAGATCGCATCACCCTCCAGGCGCTTGAACAGCCAGTCGACATCGCCGGTTATCTGCGGCGTCGTGCGCCAGTTGCCGCCGACCGCGCGGAACGTCAGCGCCTGGCCGCTGGCCGACAACTGCGGCCGCGTGCGCTGGCCGCTGCCGGCGGCGCCGGCGCCATCCCGGCTTTCCAGCTGCAGCCAGTCCAGGGCCGCGCGATAGCTGTAGACGTCGTAGTCCTGGTCGACGTCCTCGGCACTCAGCGACTGCGACGTGGAAAATGCCAAGGTGTCGCCATCGGCGCTCAGGGCGAGCTCGCCGCAATGCGCCGCCGTCGTCGTCGAACCGCAGATCTCGATCACGCGCGCCGCAGTGCGATCGAGCAGGCGCAGATGCGTGAACTGACCGAACTCGCCGCTGCTGTCGACGAAGGCGATGCGGTTCGCATCGTCGGAAATCACGATGGCCTCGCGGTTGCTGACGGCGCCGACCAGCGGCGCGCCGCCGGCCGGATCGCGCAGGCGCGTGAGCTGGCCGGTCTGGTTGTCGCGCAGAAACAGATCCGGGCTGTTGTCCGCATCGCCGGCGACGAGGTTGTTGGCCGCACTGACGAACGCGCTGTAACGGCCGCTGCGCGACAGGCCGGCGCGCGGATGGATGGTCCTGTCGGCCGGCACGCCCTGGGCGTTGACGTCGATGCGCGTGAGCAGGCCGGTCTGCGCGTCGTGCAGGAACAGCCGCGCCTCGCCGCTGGCGGGAATGAACGACACGAACTGCGCAAGGCGGCCGTCATCGGACAGCGTGGCCTGCAGACTGCGCGCGCCGGCGCCGACCGCGGCGGGCGGGTCGATGCGCAGACTGCCGCCGGCCCCCACGCGCCAGAGATCCCAGGGCTCGCTCGGCAGCGGGCCGCCCCAGCCGCCGGTGAAGTCGAAAGGTTCGCGCCGGACCAGGAGCTCGCTGCCGTCGGCGGAGACGCCGGCCAGGGTCTGCTTGACGGGCCAGGTGGAAACCGTCGTCAGTCCATCCAGCGCGATCTCCGCCAGTGTTCCGCTGCCGACCGTCGTACGGAACGCGCCGCCGCGGCGCAGCGGACCGAGATTGTCCGCGGAGCTGGCAAAGACCACGGCCGCATCGCCGCCGAGCACGAAGGCCGCAGCGACGTCCTGAGCGGCCGATCCGCGCAGGCTGGCACCGGCGATGCGCGGCGCTTCGGCGGACTGGCTCACGCGCGAGGTCTGGCCGGCGAGATCCACGGCGAAGACGTCGTTGCGCCGATTGTCGTCGGCGGCGACGAGGCTCTCGTCGTTGCTGTCGAACAGCACGTAGCGGCCGTCGCCGCTGAGCGCCGGAGCGGCGTAGTACCGGGTCGACGACGGACCCGACGCGGTCTGGGTGATCTGGGTCGTCGTGCCGGCGACGCGGTCGCGTCGATAGATCTGCGCACCGCTGACGCTAGCGCCGAACGGACTCGCCGAGGAACCGAACACGACGTAGCGGCCGTCGGCGGAGATCACCGCATGCTGGCTGTCGTCGCTGCCGGACACGCCGCCGACGGGCTGGCTGATCAGTTCCACCTGACGCAGCTGGCGGTCGAACACGTAGACGTCGGACCCGGCGTTGACGTCAGCCGGCAGCAACGCCGCATAGGTGCTCAGCGCGACGTAGCGGGCGTCGCCCGACAGGCTCGTATGCGACTGCGACAGCACGCTGGTGGGTCCGAGCACGCGGTCGACGCTGCCCTGCTGCAGATCGCGCACGAACACGCCGCCTTCGTCGGCGATGCCGCTCACCGTGCGCATCGTGAAGCTCACCTGGGCGCCGCCGGCCGACAAGGCGGCCGAGCCGGCATCGACGACGCCGGTCAGCGGCTGGCCGTTCGCATCCACGCTGAGCAGCTGCAACGCGCCGCCGTCGCGCGACCAGCCGTAGAGGTCGTGCAGAACGTCGTCGTCGGCCGCCACGAGCGGCGAGTCGGTCGTGAACACGACGCGCTCGCCGTGGGTGGACACGACCAGGCCGCTGATCTCGGCCGGCGAGGCATTCGTCGACGGCAGCACCGGCGGCGTCAGCCGCTGCGTCGTGCCGCTGTCGCGATCGAACAGGTAGATGCCGCGGCCGCTGCCGCCGGGCAGGACGTCGCTGGCCAGGGACAGGTAGGCAATCCAGCGCCCGTCGCCGGAAATCGCCGCGTCGAAGCTGTCCCCGTCCGGCGCGCTGCCGTCCGGGCGACGGCTGATCCGGGTCAACGCGCCGGTCTGGCGGTCGCTCAGATAGACGTCGCGCTGCGCGCCGCCGTCGTCGGCGGCGAGATTGTTCGACGCGGTCGTGAAGACCGCATAGCGGCCGTCGTCGGAGACGCCGAAGCGGCCGACCTGGGCATCGCGGTTGCCCTGCGCACCGAGCACCGACGCGGGGCCGTAGTTCAGCAGGTACAGCTCACCGGCCTGAGCCGTTGCGGCAACGGCCGCGAACAGACCAAACCCGCCCCACATTGCCACCCGCCCGCGGCCCGCGCGGTGTTCCTTTCCCAGCTGCTTGCCCATGCCAGACTCCGCTTGCCGGCCGCGACGGCGGCCATTCCTGCAGCCAAGTCGGCCGGCAGCGGCAATTCCCCCAAAGCGCGGACCGCCCCGGAACTGCGGTGCGGCGCGGCTCCGGCGCGATTGCGACCAATTGTTACCTGCGGCATGACGCTTGCTTTGCCCCGGGCGACTACAATCCCCGGGCTGTCCCCCTTCCCTGCCGGTCCCGCCGATGCTGTATCACCTGCACGAGCTGCAACGTTCGCTGATGAGTCCCCTGGTCCATTTCGCCGAAGCCGGCGCCAAGACCTGGAGCGACAAGAGCACCCTGCTGTCGCAGATCCCCGGCGCGCCGCGCGTCGCCGCGGGCTTCGAGCTGCTGTACCGGCTCGGCAAGGATTACGAAAAGCCGTCGTTCGACATCCGCACCGTCAACGCCCACGGCCACGTTGTGCCGATCGTCGAATACACGGTGCTGCACAAGCCGTTCTGCAACCTGATCCGCTTCAAGCGCTTCACCGACGACGCGGCCACGGTCGACGATCTCAAGGACGATCCGGTCGTGCTCGTCGTGGCGCCGCTGTCGGGCCACCACGCGACCCTGCTGCGCGACACCGTGCGCACCCTGCTGCAGGACCACAAGGTCTACATCACCGACTGGATCGACGCGCGCATGGTGCCGGTCGGCGAAGGCGCCTTCCGCCTGGACGACTACGTCGCCTACATCCAGGAATTCATCCGCCACATAGGCGCTGCAAAGCTGCACGTGATCTCGGTCTGCCAGCCCACCGTGCCGGTACTCGCGGCGATCTCGCTGATGGCCAGCAACGGCGAGACCACGCCGCGCAGCATGACCATGATGGGCGGCCCGATCGACACGCGGTGCAGCCCGACCCAGGTCAACGACCTGGCCACGACCAAGCCGCTGGCCTGGTTCCAGAACACCGTCATTCACGACGTGCCGGCCAACTATCCGGGCCACGGCCGCCGCGTCTATCCGGGCTTCCTGCAGCACGCCGGATTCATCGCGATGAATCCGGGCCGCCACCTGAGTTCGCACTGGGACTTCTACGAGGATCTGCTCAAGGGCGACCTCGAGGACGCCCAGTCGCACCGCAAGTTCTACGACGAGTACAACGCCGTGCTCGACATGCCGGCCGAGTACTACCTCGACACGATACAGACCGTGTTCCAGCAGCACCTGCTGCCGCGCGGGCTGTGGGACGTGAATGGCCAGCGCGTCGTGCCGGCGGACATCAGCGGCACGGCGCTGCTGACGATCGAGGGCGAACTCGACGACATTTCGGGGCTCGGCCAGACCGAGGCCGCGCAGGCGCTGTGCAGCGGCATTCCGGCCGAAAACAAGCAGCACCTGACCGTCAAGGGCGCCGGCCACTACGGCATCTTCAGCGGCCGCCGCTGGCGCGACGCCGTCTATCCGGACGTACGCGAGTTCATCCGCCGCCACGGCGCGCGCACGGCCTGAGTCCCGGCGCATGCCGCAGCTCCGTGCGGCATCGCGCAACAGGCGGCCACGCCGGCTCGCCGCGGCCGGCGCAATGCCGGGCGCGGCGCTTCCGTGTGGAAAATTTCGTTTGTGGCGGAGCCCGCACCGTGTGCAAAATGGACGCTATTCCGCCCCGCGCCCGAGCCCCATGAACGAGCTCCCGTCCTCGCTGCAGACCGGCCGATGCTGACGGCCCTGCACCGCGCAGTGCTCGGCCTCGCCCTGCTGCCGGCGGCGGTGATCGCTGCCGAGCCGGCCCTGTCGCTGCGGCCGGCCATGCTCGATGCGCCGCGCGAGGCGCTGCAACAGGGCGACCGGCTGCTGGCCCAGGGCGAGCTGGATCCCGCCCAGCGCGAACAGGTGCTGCGCGACATGGCCACGGCGGCGCTGCTGCTGTCTTCCGATCAGGCCGCCCGCATCGCCGACCGCCTGGATGCACTGGCTCGCGACAGCGGCCGCGCGAGCGCCGGCCCGCTGGCCGACCTGATCCGCGCGCGCCTGCGCCTGGAAGGCGAACAGATCGAAAGCGGACTGGCGCTGGCCGGCAGCGCGACGGCCGCGCTGCGCGCGCTGGACCAGGCCTACTGGAACACCTTGGCCGACCTGGAAACCTGCGACCTGCTGCTGCGCGCCTCGCGCGCTTCGCCGGCCCTGCCGCACTGCCTGCGCGCCGAGGCCGGCCTGTCGGCGCTCGGCGACGAATACGCGCTCGCGCGCAGCGAGAACCTGCTGCAGTGGGCGTATGCCTCGCTCGGCGAACCCGAGCGCGCGCTGCCGCTGGCGCGCGCGGCGCAGGCGCGCTACGAGCGGCTCGGCAGCCGCGGCGGCCAGGCGATGATGGAAGGCAACAGCGCGTCGCTGTACCTGAGCCTCGGCCAGCCGACGACGGCGCTGGCCGCCGCGCGCCGCGCGCTGGACTACGAACTGGCCCACGACCGGGTCATGAACTCGATCTCCTCGCGCCATACCGTCGCCGGCGCGCTGGCCGCGCTCGGCCAGCCGCAGCAGGCTTTGACGGTGCTCGAAGCCGCCCTGGCCGACGCGCGCCGGCTGGAGCTCGGCCGCGACACCGCCCAGTTGCTCGCAAGCCAGGCAGAGATCGCCGAGAAAGCCGGCCGCCTCGACCTGGCGCTGGCCGCCGCGCGCGAGCTCGTCAGCCTGAACGCGCGCCTGTCCAGCCGCGAGGTCGCGCGCGCCGTGGCCGAGCTCGACGACCATTACGACACGCAGCAGCGCGAAGCCGAGATCCGTTCGCTGCGCCAGTCCGGCGAGCTGCAGAGCGCGCTGCTGCGCGCGGCCGAAGCGGACAAGACCGGCGAACGCGCCCGCGCGCGGCTGTATGCGCTGACCTTGATCGCCGCGCTCTGCGTCGGCGTCCTGCTCGCCGCGATCATCGCCCTACGCCTGCGCTGGCTGCGCCAGCTCAACGCGGCGCTGAGCCAAGTCAACCGCACGCGCGCGGACATGCTCGCGATGGCCGCGCACGAGGTGCGCAATCCGATGGCGGCGATCAGCGGCCTGATCGACATGGCGCTGCAGCGCGTCGACGACCGCCGCGCGCGCGGCCTGCTCGAAACCGCGCGCTCGACCTCGGCCGAACTCGTGCGCACGGCCGAGGACTATCTCGATCACGCGCGACTCGCGCTGGACCGCGTGGATCTGCGCGACGAGCCGTTCGACCTGAGCGCGCTGCTGCGCCACGTGACCGAGCTGTTCCGCGCCGAACTGGCCGACCGGCCGATCCAGTTGAGCCTGCGCTGCGATCCGCAGCTGCCCAGACACGTCTGCGGCGATGCGGCACGGCTGCAGCAGATCCTCGTCAACCTGCTCGGCAATGCGGTCAAGTTCACGAGCGCCGGCAGCATCACGCTGTCGGCCGAAGCGGCCGACGGCGACCGCGTGCTGTTCCGCGTCGCCGATTCCGGCCCCGGCATGGCCGACGGTGAACTGCGCCGGCTGCTGCAGCCGTTCGAACGCGGCGGCGGACGCACGCGCCGCGGCGCCGGCCTGGGCCTGTCCATCGCCGACCAGCTCGTCGGCATCATGGGCGGCAGCCTGCAGATCGACACGCGCCTGGGCATCGGCAGCGTGTTCTCGTTCTGCATCGTGCTGCACCCGGGACCGGCCGAGACCGACAGCGAAGCCACCGCGCCGGCGCAGGGCCGCGTGCTGCTCGTCGACGACGACGCGGCGATCCGCGAACTGCTCAGCGCACAGCTCGACGCGCTCGGCATCGAGCACCGCGTCGCCGCCGGCATCGCCGATGCTCTGGCGATACGCCGCGAGTTCGCGCCGCATACCCTGCTCGTGGACCTGCATCTGGACGGCGAGAACGGTATCGACCTGATCCGCCGCGTGCGCGCCGAATGCGCACCGGGACCGCCGCCGCGCTGCCTGATCCACAGCGCCTCGCCGCCGGACGGTCCGCACGACCGCCCGCCGAGCGAATGGCAGATCGAATGGGTGCGCAAGCCGATGCCGCTGCGCGACCTCGGCCGCCTGCTCGGCAACGAGAGCCCGGCTGCGGCGCCGGCCGGCGCGACGCGCGACGCCGTCGTGGCCTGACTGCTCGCGCCGCCGCACCTGTGCGACGGCGCGGAGCGCCCGGCAGGTCTGGTGGGCCGTGGAACGACTGCCGGCGCGGCAATCCGATGGATCATGCGGCAACCGGCTGCCGATCAACGCTCGAAGAAACGGCGCAAGCCTTGCCTGCGCCGTTCGACGCAGAGCAGACGCAGGCCCGCTCTGCGGCCCCCGTCAGGGCTGCCGCACCGGCAGCGGCACGTTGCACAGCTCCACTTTTCCGGAACGCTGCAGATACCAGTCGTCCCAGCGGTTGCGTCGCGTCTCGACCAGCGCCGTGAACGTGGCCGTGTCGGTGCGCAGCAGCTCCACGGTGCTGCGCTCGCTCTCGGGCAGTTCGCTGCCCAGGCGCACGCGGGTCAGCGGGATGCGCTGTTCCGGCTTGTCGTAGAAACCCAGCGCGGCGCTGCCTCGCGGCAGCGCCGCCAGCAATTCCATACCCTGCACGACGCGGCCGACCAGGGTCACGTTGCGGTCCAGGTGGCGCGGCGAATGGCCGAGCACAACGTAGAGCTCCGCGCCGCTGCCGCTGTCGGCGGCGTTGTCGCGGCCGACGCCGACCATGCCGTAGCAATGCGTGAGCCAGATCTGTCCGGCCTTGGGATCGCGCGCAGCCGGAAATCCGCCGGACCAGCCGACCTGCGGCGCATAGACGTCGCCGTCCGGCAGACGCACGAACGGCTGCTTGCCGATGGCCTGCGAGAACTCGCCCGGCAGCGAATGCTTCGCCTCGCCGAACGAGCGCGCCTTGTCCGCATCGCCCGCATCCGGATCGCCCCACTGCACGACGTAGTTGTCGTGCACGCGCAGGATCGCCAGGCCGTCGAAATAATGCTGCCGCAGCAGCGTACGCAGGTTGGCGACGTGCTGCGGCGCGAATGCCGGTGCCAGTTCGATGATCACGCGCCCGGCGGCGAAATCCAGATACACGCTGTTGTCGGGATCGAGCCGGCGCCAGTCCGTCGCTGCGCTGGCCGCCAGCACGTCGCTCATGGTCTTGCCCTTGGCCGGCGGCGGCGCCGCGAAACCGGCCGTCGCGACCGAGAACAGGCAGGCCGCGAGCGCGGCGCGACAATGACGAAAACCCATGGCAGCTCCCGAAGCGTCGAAGAAGCGCAAGCCTAGCGCATCGCGCGCGACGCCGCGGCGGCCGGCGAATGCCGCCCCGGGACCGTAGCCCGAGTGATGCCCGGCCGCCGGACGCAGGCGCACCCGGCATTGCCGCCGAAACGTGACGATCGTGTTGCCGCACACGCCCGCGACGTGCCCCGGCGCAATATAGACATTTGCTACATTGATAAAATATCCATCAGCAACGTCCGTCGCGGCTGTTGCGACTGCGGCATTCCATCCTGCGCTCGCTGCGCGGACAGGCGCAGCGTCGCCCTCCGCCAGACCGGCGCAGATGCCCGCCCGCTCCCACGCAGGCATCGCGCGGCCGCTTCCTGTCCTCCCTTGTCCGAGGAGTATCGCAATGACACGTACACGCAGACAGCTCGCGCACTGCGTCGCCGCCACGTTCGCGCTCGCCGGCTCCGCCGCGTTCGCGCAGAGCAACGGCGGTTTCGAAGCGCCGGCGCTCGCCAACGGCGTCTTCAACTACGGCCCCAGCGGCGCCAGCTGGAGCTTCACCGGCGGCGCCGGCATCGCCGCACCTAACAGCGGCTTCACGACCGGCGCGCCGGAAATTCCGCAGGCGCGCCAGGTCGGCTTCATCCAGAACAGCGGCACGATGCAGCAGACGGTGTTCCTCGCGCCCGGCGCCGTGCTGTCGTTCATGGCCACGCAGCGCAACGGCTATCCCGACGACCAGGAACTGCAGGTGCTGGTCAACGGCGTCGTGCAGAACTTCAAGCTCGGCGCGCCGTCCGGCCGCGTCACCGTCGACCGGGTCAAGCCCGCGCGCGGCTGGTACGAGACCTACGCCGTGCGCCTGGCCTCGGTCACGACCAGCGGCAACTACACGGTCACGATCAAGGGACTGCGCACGACCGGCGACGGCACCGCGCTGATCGACAGCGTTGCCGTGAGCACGCCGGCGAGCAGGGCCTACGGCTTCTGGGATCAGGGCCTGGCCTCGGGCGCCTGGCGCAGCGATCTGCCGACATCGACGCCGGGCTTCGCGACGGGCCCGTGCATCGCGACGCAGGGCAGCGTCGGCATCATCGGCGCCGGCGGTACGCCGGTGAGCAACTGGAACGGCAACGTCGTCGACGCGACCAAGGTGCTGGACTGCTACGGAGGCCCCGGCGGCCCGAGCTATCCGACGTATACGCAGTCCAACTGGACCTCATACGGCTATACGGCCGGTTCCGGCGCCGCGCACTGGATAGGCACGCTCAACAACGAGATCGTCGCCAAGCCCGGCTGCGGCTCGGGCCCGCCGAACCAGAGCCTGCCCAACGTGCCCGCCGGCAGTCCGGGCGCGAGTCTGCTGCTGACCAGCGTCACGGCCGCGTCGGATCCGGCCATCGGCAACAAGAACGTCGTGAACATTCTCTACAACTACGACGCGGCCCAGCCCAACGTCTGCATTCCGTATCTCGCCTTCGGCGCGAGCACAGCCCACGGCAATGAAAAGCCGATCGCGATCGCAACGGTCGCCGACGCTGCGCACCGGCCCAACATCCAGTTCAAGGAATTCGTTACCGCGACCGACGGCAGCTCCTATGCGGTGGCCTGGATCACGTTCTGGGTCAGCGGCTGGAGCGACAACCTGCGCCGACTCGTGCAGGTACAGCTCGGCAAGCAGGCCGGCGTGCCGCAGAAGTTCTCCAATTACCAGATCTGGAACTGGAACGTGGTCGACTCGTACTACTACCCGGGCGGTCGCGCGCACCACAACAACGTGAACCAGCTCAACGCCTCCTGCGGCCTGGGCCTGCCGGCGGTATCGTTCACCAACACGTATGTCGGCAGCGGCCATTCGCCGAGCTCGATCACCTCCTACGACATTGATCTCTACGATCTGCTGAACTGCGTCGCGAGCAACGGCGCCTGGAACGGCGTGCCCTCGCAGTTGCCCGACCCGCTGGTCATTTCCGGCGTGGAATGGGCCATCGAAAACGTGCAGGCGCCGCCGGCGTATCACGGCGACTGGCCGCCGGCGCACAACGCGCTGGGCATCTACGACATGCGCATCCAGTGATCCGCTGACGCGCCACAACGAAGAGCCCGCACCTCACGGTGCGGGCTTGTGCTTTCAGGACCAGCGACGGGCGATCAGAACTTCACGGCCAGACGCGTGAAGTACGAAGCGCCGTTGAGGCCGAACTGCACGCTGTCGTAGATGTGGCCGTTGTCGGTTTCGTCCGGGTTCTGCCGGGTCGGGAACTGGTCGAAGATGTTCGCGCCGCCGACCGTGAGCTTGACGTTGTCGTTGAACGCGTAGCTCACGCTGAAGTCGGCCGAGGTCTTCGGACCGTAGTGCAGCAGGATCGGCGGACCCGAGAACGAACCCTGGGTCTGCGAGCCGAAGTGGATGACCTTGAACATCGCGCCCCACTTGCCGAGCGAGTAGTCGAACGTCAGGGTGGCCTTGGTCGACGGGGCGCCGTCCTCGATGAAGCGGCGTTCGCGATCCGACAGGAAGATGTCCGGACCGTCGTCGTTGGCCAGCGCCGCCGGCACGTTGACCTTGCGGATCTCGGTCTTGCCGTGATTCAGCGCGAAATAGGTCGACAGCTCGCCGTCGCCGACCTGGGTGTTGTGCGCCAGGGTCAGGTCGATGCCGGTCGTGCGCGTGTCCACCGCGTTGACGAAGAACGCCGCGGCACCGACGCCCTTGAGAACCAGGATGTCGTGCAATTCATCGCTGATCGCGGTGCTGTCGACCGGGAACTGGCCCGACAGGACGACGCGGTTGTCGATGTCGATGCGATAGCCGTCGACGGTCAGGGTCAGGTTGTCCAGCGGGCTCCAGGTGAAGCCCAGGGTGAAGCTCTTGGCCTTTTCCTCGCGCAACGGCTCGATGCCGGCGGCATTGGCGATGGGGCCGCCGTTGCGCGCGAGCAGGATGTCCAGCGGTTCGCCGCTGACGAACTCCGTATAGGTCGACTGGAAGTCGCGCTGCTGCAGCGACGGCGCGCGGAAGCCGGTGCTGACCGAACCGCGCAGCAGGAAGGTGTCGGTGGCCTTGAACGACGAGGTCAGCTTGCCGGTCGTGGTGTTGCCGAAGTCGTCGTAGTGCTCGAAGCGCGCGGCCGCACCGGTCATGAAGCGATCGGTCCAGTTGAACTCCACGTCGCCATAGCCGGCCCAGCTCGTGCGGCTGGAGTCGGTCACGTCGGACGGCTGGAAGCCCGGATAGCCCTGGCTGCCCGCATTGCCGCCGCCGGGACCGTCATAGTCGAACCAGGAACCCTTCTCGCCGGCGAAGATCTCGTACTGCTCGCGGCGGCGTTCCAGGCCGAACGCGACGTTGGTGCCGGCCAGCACGCTGTCGAGATAGCGCGAGAAATCCAGGTTGCTCGTGTACTGCGTGAACGCATAGCCGCCCGCGTCGAACTTGGTCGGGCTGATGCCGCGGCCGCCGTTGAGCAGGTCTTCGTTCGCGATCGAGGCGTTCAAGGTATTGCTGATGTTGTTCAGCAGTTCGTTGTAGCCGTAGGTCTGCGAAACGTCGGCGCGCCATTCGCCGATATTGCCCCAGACGCCGGCGATCAGGGTGCGGTCTTCGATGTCGCCGTTGATGTAGGGTACGAAGCCGTTCGGATACATGGCTTCGGAGTTGCGCGACGGAATGTCGTCGCTGCCGATGCCGCCGCGGGCGAACGCACCCGAGGACGCATAGCGGTCCTGATAGCCGCCGCTGAAATAGAAATGCGCGACCTCGCCGAGCGGCACTTCGCCGTTCACGAACAAGGTGCGGTTGTCCATCTTGGTGTCGCCTATCGTGCGCGGGCTGCCGCGCGGCTCGGAGCGGTCGGAACGGCCGCGCTTGAGCCATTCGCCGGTCAGCGCGATCACGCCGCCGTTGTTGAGCTCGAAGCCGCAGTAGGCCGAGGCCAGGGTGTTCTCGCCGTCGCCGCGCGAATACTGGCCGTAGCCGGCCACGGCTTCGCAGCCCGGCGTCTTCTTCAGCACGACGTTGACCACGCCGGCGATCGCGTCCGAACCGTACTGCGCCGCAGCGCCGTCGCGCAGGATTTCCACGCGCTCGACCGCGAGCTGCGGAATCGTGTTGAAGTCGGTACCGGTGTTGCCGCGGTTGCGCGCGCCGAACAGATTGACGATGGCCGCCTGGTGCTGGCGCTTGTTGTTGACGAGGACCAGGGTCTGGTCCGAACCCAGGCCGCGCAGCATGGCCGAGTCGACGAGATCGGCGTTGTCGGCGCCGGTCTGGCGCGTCGAATTGAACGACGGCGCGATGTACTGCAAGGTCTGCGCGAGATCGAACTGCGGACTCTTCTCGGCCACTTCGGCCATCGGCACGATGTCCACCGGCACCGGCGTCAAGGTGTCCGAGGAACGGCCATAGCGGCGCGAACCGACGACCGAAATCGTTTCGAGCTCCTGCGCTTCGCCACTCTTGGCGCCGTCCTGGGCGGTTTCGGCGTCCGCTTCCTCAGCAGCGAATGCCACTGCGGCCGGCGTCAGGGCCGCCACGCAGCCGAACGCACCCGCGGCCCAGAGGGCCTTCCACAAACGAGATTTCCCCATGCTCCCCACTCCTCCGAGTTGTTACAACTTTGTTAGCTTACCGTGAGGAATGGCGGAACGTGCAAGAGCCCGCCAGGCGAACGTGCGCGGCGTCACCGAATCGGCGCCGATCCGGTTCCGCGGCCCGGAACTCACCGTGCGCCTGCCGCATTGCAGACCGCGCAAGCCGCAACGGGCGAAGCCCCGCTCGATCGTGGAAGTCGCTGCCTGGCCCGCCGCCGGCCCTGATCCTTGCGGCCTTTCGCGCCCGAGGCCGCATCCTGCGCCGCGGCTCAAGCACCCGCAGCACGCCGGCGGCGCCTCAGGCGTCGCGGTCGATGCGCGAGGTGCGCCGCGTATCGGCGGTGAACAGATAGACCAGCAGCGAGACGGCGATGCAGGCCGTGACGTACCAGTAGAACCCGGACTCCTGCCCGCGCTGCTTGAACCACAGGGCGAGCATTTCCGCCGTGCCGCCGAACAGCGACACGGTCAGCGCATACGGCAGGCCGACGCCGAGCGCCCGCACGCCGACCGGAAACAGCTCGGCCTTGACCACCGCGTTGATCGCCGTGTAGCCGCTGACCGCGATCAGCGCGAGCAGGATCAGGCCGAAGGCCTCGTAGACGTCCACACCCTGCCCCAGCGCCGTGAACAGCGGCACTGTGCCGAAGGTGCCGAGCACGCCGAACGCGATCAGCAACGGCCGGCGGCCGATGCGATCCGACAGCGCGCCCACGACCGGCTGCAGCAGCATGAACACGAACAAGGTCGCCGCCGACACGGCGGTCGCATCGTCCTTGCTCATGCCGGCGCTGACGACGAGGTACTTCTGCATGTAGGTCGTGAAGGTATAGAACGCGAGCGTGCCGCCGAGGGTCAGGCCGACCACGGTCGCGAGCTCGCGCGGATGGCGCAGCAGCTCGCGCAGCCGGCCGCCCGAACGCGCCGCCGCGGCCTGGCTGCGGAACGACTCGGTCTCCAGCATGCTGCGCCGCAGATATAGCGACACCAGCGCGGCGACCGCACCGATCGCGAACGGAATGCGCCAGCCCCAGTCGTGCAGCTGCTGCGGCGTCAGCAGGAAGCGCTGCAGCAGGATCAGCACGGCCAGCGCAAGCAGCTGGCCCAGGATCAGCGTGACGTACTGGAAGCTCGACCAGAAGCCGCGATGCGCGCGGCTGGCCATCTCGCTGAGATAGGTCGCCGACGCGCCATACTCGCCGCCGACGCTGAGCCCCTGCAACAGCCGCGCGAGCAGCAGCAACAGCGGCGCCGCCACGCCGATCTGCGCATGCCCCGGCGTCACCGCGATCAGCAGCGAGCCCGCGCACATCATCAGCACCGACAGCACCAGCGCGGCCTTGCGCCCGTGCCGGTCGGCGTATTCGCCGAGCAGCCAGCCACCCAGCGGCCGCATCAGGAACCCGACCGCGAAGATCGCCGCGGTATTCAGCTGCTGCGCAACCTGGTCGCCTTGCGGAAAGAACGCCGGCGCGAAATACAGCGCGAAGGCCGTATACACGTACCAGTCGTACCATTCCACGAGATTGCCGATCGAGCCGCTGAAGATCGAACGCAGCCGCTGCAGCGGGGTCATCGAAGGCGGGCTGGCTTCGGGCACGGGGCGGATTCCGGCGCTGGGACTCGGGCTAGCCTGCCGGGAGCGGCGCGGGACGGCAAGCTGCTGCGGGACTTTGCGCTGCTCTCGCCATCTCCGTCGTAGATCGGGACCTGGTTTCGGGCATCAGTCTGTTCGTGAGGTTCCTATTTCATCCAACGGCCGGCGACGTTCCGTTGCGACACGAAATTGAGGGTCCTCATGGCAGGACTTCTGTCCACTGACCGATGCCGACGCCGGCTCGTACCGCTCTGCACGTCTGCGTCATCGGGTCCGCGCGTTCCGGAGGGGATCTCGACAGGGCTGTAGCGGATCAGTCGTCTTGCCGGACGGAAAATCCTTTCCATCACTGGTTGCCGCCCTGCCAGAGCGCTCATCCGGGAGCGGGTTGCCGGATCGAACGACAGGCCTGCCGTCGGCGGCTATCGGATGATGACGTCGGCAGCGGATTCGGCCATCGACGCCTCGACCCGGGCGGCGGCGGCATTCTGCGGAAACGCCGGCGCCATCCCTGGCACCGGCGCACTGCTCAGTAGTCGGTGCGCAGCAAGGTATACGCGCCGGTCTTGCCGGAGGCGTACGAAGTCACCTCGACCGTGTACGTGCCGGCCGTCGGCAAGGTGTAGTAGCCCGAGGTCGCCGGGATGCGCGAGTTCGTGCCGCCACCGCCGTCGTCGTTGCTCGTGAGCACCGTGCCGCTGGCGTTCTTGAGATAGATGAAGCTGTCGAACGCGCTGGAGGACAGCTGCAGCGAGACCTTCTGGCCGGCGGTCGCGGTGAACGAATAGCGGTCGGTGTAATAGCTCGAACCGCGCGCGCCCTGGGTGCAGTCGCCGCTGGCGAGGCTGCCGTTGGCGGTCACGCCGGCGACGAGATTGACCGGATCGCAGGCCGCGCCGGCCGGTGCGGCCTGGTTCACGACAAAGCTCTTGCCGGCGACGCTCAGGGTGACGCTGCGCGCCGTGCCGGTGTTCACCGCGGCGGTATAGACGACCGTGCCGTTGCCGGTGCCGCTGGCGCCGGAGTTGATCGTGATCCAGGCCGGCGCGCCGCTGACCGTCCAGCTGCAGGCCGCACCGTGGGTCACGCTGATCGACGAACTGCCGCCCGCGCTGGTCAGGTTCTGGCTGGTCGGCGTCAGGGTCGCGACGGCGCCCGGATCGCAGGTGACCGCGCCGGCCTGGCTGACGACGACGCTGCTGTTGCCGATCGTCAGGGTCGCGCTGCGCGCGGGACCGGTATTGGCCGCGACGCTGTAGCTGACCGTGCCGTTGCCCTGCCCGCTCGCACCGGCCGTGATCGTGATCCAGGCCGGCACGCCGGCCACGCTCCAGCTGCAGGCCGCGTCGTGGCTCACGCTGATGGTGCCGCTGCCGCCGCCGGTCGTGAAGCTGCGGCTGGCCGGCGACAGATAAGCCGAATAGTTCGGATTGCAGGTACCGATCTGGCTGACGACGAGTTCCTTGCCGGCGATCAGCAGGATCGTGCTGCGCGTGCCGCCGGTGGTCATCGGCGCCACGGTATAGCTGACCGTTGCGTTGCCGGTGGCGTGCGCATTGGCGTCGATGGTCATCCACGGCGGCACGCGATTGACCGACCAGCTGCAGTTGGCCGGCACGCTCATCGCGAAGGTGTTGCTGCCGCCGGTCGCGGGGAAGCTCTGGCTGGTCGGCGCGACCGTGTTGGTCGCCACCGCGCAGTCCACGTCGACAGTTTCCGAATTGGCCGTGGGGCCGGGCCACCCGGCGGCGACGAGCACGTCGCCGTTGCCGAGCAGGGTCTGCGTGTGGCCGTTGCGCGCGCCGTTGAGGCGGCCGGCGCGATACCAGCTGCCGCTGGCCGCGGCGTAGATCTCGCTGCTGTCTTCGGTCTGCCAGGTCGATGCGGTGCCGCCGCTGATCAGCACGTCGCCGCTGGCCAGCCGCGTCGCGGCATGGCTCTGGCGCGGCACGTTCAGTGCCCCCGAAGCGCTGAACGTGCCGCTGACCGGATCGTAGAGTTCGGCCGCGGCCGGGAAGCTCGAATTGGTGTTGCCGCCGGCGACCAGCACCTTGCCGTCGGCCAGCAGGGTCGCGGTGGCATACGCGCGCGCCGCGAGCAGCGAACCGGTATAGCTCCAGTTGCCGGTTGCCGGATCGTAGATCTCCACACTGGACAGATAGCCGCCGGTCGAGGCGTCGAAGCCGCCCGCCATGAGCACGCGACCGTCGGCCAGACGCGCGACGGCCGGACGGCCGCGCGGCGTCAGCAGCACGGCGCTGGCGCCGAAGCTGCCGCTGGCCGGATCGTAGATCTCGCTGCTGTTGAGGCCCGGATCGCCGCCGATCATGAGCACGTGGCCGTCGGCCAGGGTCACCGCTTCGCCGAGGCGTCGCGTTTCCTGCAGCGCGCCGGTCACGCTCCAGGTGTTCGTGGCCGGATCGTAGATTTCGGCCGAGGCGATGTCCCAGCCGCCGGTGTCCGTACTGCGGCCGCCGGCGACGAGGACGCGGCCATCGGCCAGCACCGCGCTGAGGTGGCCGGAACGCGACACGTTCATCGGCGCGGCCGCGGTGTAGCCACGGCTGGCCGGGTCGTAGATTTCCGCGCTGGACAGGGTATGCACGCTGGTGCCCATGCTGTCGTTGCCGCCGGCGATCAGCACGCGGCCGTCGGGCAGCAGGGCTGCGCTGTGGGAGTCGCGCGCGACCGCGAGCGGCGCCGTGCTTTCCATCGCACGACCGTCGTGGACGACGGCGGCCAGCGAAAGAGCGACCAGGCCGGCCAGGACGGCGCGGTGCAGATAAGAGGTATGCGTCGACGACGACGCGGGGATGGAGCCACGCATGCAGCAATTCCTTCTGATGTGGTGGATGGATCACGTTGGACGATGCCGGCGGTTCGCATGCCGGTCGATGCGGACGACGGCCGTGGCTGAATCCGGCCGTCGCCCAGCGGTCGACAGGCTAGGCAGCGCAAGAGGCGCATTCGTGACGCAGCACGGCCACGACACGGGCGTTTCCGCGCCGGAACGAGGCGGCGATGGGTCAACCCGCGCGGCCTGATTCAGGGCCATTCGCCTGCCTGTGTTCCGCACGACGGCGAGTCCGCCGCCCGTGATCCTGTTCTGCGCCGCGCGTTTGCCCCTCCTGCCCGGCACCGTCGACCGGCCGGCAGTCTGTCGGACGCGCATCTCAGATTGCGGGATTGGTTGTTGCGGGCCGGGAATCAGGATTGGAGCGTCGGGAATCGTTCGAACGCAGTGCCGTGAGCGTCCGGCGACGGGCGCCGTCCGATGACCGGTTCCCGGACGTGCAGACTCCACCCGGGGCCTGTCGCTCTCATGGCCAGGGCCCGGCACTGCCTCGACATACGGAACCGACCGGACCGCGCCATGTCGGCGGCGAGGGGCGCTCCGGCAGTGTCCAGCCGGATACAAACCCCGTTTTCCCCATTGCACCGTTGTCGACGGCCCCGACCTTCTGGCGTCGAGCTTGCCGTGACGGCGCCCCGGCGACTGGCTCGCCGGCGGGCCGCGCTGGCACACTGGACACGGTCATACCTCGCAGCACCATGGACGAATCCACTTTTCAGCGACTGCGACTGCTGTTCGACGCGCTCGTCGCCCTGCCGCCATCCCAGCGCCGCGCCGAGATCGAGGCCTGTGCCGACCTCGACGACGACACACGCCGGCGCCTCTACGCGCTGCTGCACTGGGATGCCGATGCGGCGCACCTGACGGCGGCGACGGCGCTGACCACGCTGCGCGGCGATCCGCCGCTGCGGATCGGCGCCCGCATCGGCGCCTATGTCGTCGATCAGTTGCTCGGCGAAGGCGGCATGGGCAGCGTCTATCGCGCCCACCGCGTCGTCGGGGAAATCGAGCAGCAGGTCGCCATCAAGATCGCGCGCCGCCACGCCCTGGACGATGCGGCGCTGGCGCGCTTCCGCCTCGAACGCCAGGTGCTGGCCCTGCTGCAGCATCCGCAGATCGCCACGATGCACGACGTCGGCGAGCTCGACGACGGCACGCCCTACATCGTCATGGAATACGTGCAGGGCCGGCCGCTGCTGGAGGACGTCGCGGCGCGCGGTCTCGGCCTGGAAGAACGGCTGCGCCTGTTCCTGCTGCTCTGCGACGCGGCCGCCTATGCTCACCGCAATCTCGTCGTGCATCGCGACATCAAGCCCGGCAACGTGCTCGTGACCGCCGGCGGGCTGCCCAAGCTGCTCGACTTCGGTATCGCCAAACCGCTGCGCTCGCGGCTCGGTGCGGTCGACGTCGAGCAGACCCGCGCGATGTATCGCTATTTCTCACTCCGCAATGCTGCGCCGGAGCAGTTGCGCGGCGACGCCGTCGACGTGACCTGCGACGTCTACGGTCTCGGCAGCGTGCTGTACGAACTGCTCTGCGGCCAGCCGCTGTACGACTTCAGCGGACTGGGCCTGGGCCAGATCGAACGGTGCATCGCCGAGGACGATCCGCTGCCGCCGAGCCGGCGCGTCGGCGCCGCAGCGAACGCGCCGGCCTGGCAGCGCGCGCTGCCGCGCGATCTCGATGCGATCGTGCTGAAGGCCCTGCGGCGCGATCCACAGGCGCGCTATGCGAGCGTCGACGCGTTCGCCGCGGACCTGCGCTGCTACCTCGGCGGCTATGCGGTCAGCGCGCGCGATCCCTCGCTGCTGTACCGCAGCGGACGCTTCATGCGCCGGCACCGCATCGCACTGGCGACCGGCCTGCTGTTCACTGCCGTCGTCGGTGTCGGCGTGGCCGGCTGGCTGCGTCAGTACTACTCCACCCTGGCCGAGCGCGACCGCGCCGAAAGCGTCACGCGCACGATCGTGCGCGCGCTGGAGATAGCCGCGCCGATCGGGCTGGCGGAAAAGCAGATCAGCGCGCGCAGCCTGTTCCAGCAGGTCGGCAATCTGGCCCTCACGCCGGCGTTCGACGAGCAGCCGGCGACACGCGTGCAGCTGGCCGCAACGGTTGCGCGGATCCAGTATCACCTCGGCCAGCCGGCCGCGGCGCTGGCTCTGCTGGACCGCGTCTCCGACGAGGCACGCAGCGTGTCCGATGCGCCGCGCGAGGAATTCGATGCCGCCCGCGCCGATGCGCTGCTCGCACTCGGCGAAACCGACCGCACCGCGGCGCTCATCGCCGGCCGCGCCGCGGCGGCGCCGAGCGCGCAGGCCCGCGTGCGCTGGCAGTTGCTCGAAGTCGACGTCGACATCGACCGCGAGCAGTTTCCGCAGGCGCTGGAGCGATTGCAGCGTATAGTCGCGCCGGATGCGGAAGTCTCGCGCGAGCAACGCTGGCGGATCGAGCACCAGCGCAGCTATGTGCTGATGCGGCTGGGCCGCGGGCGCGAGGCGCTGGCTCTGGAAAATGCGCTGTTGACCGAGCAGCGTGCCTGGTACCGCGACGCCCATCCCGACGTGCTGGCCAGCGTGCAGTCCGCGCTGCAGGTCGCCAGCGCCAGCCGGGCGACCGATGCGCTGGAACCGCTGGTGCAGGAGGCCGCCGTGCTGTGCCGCACGCTCTACGGTGCGGACAGTTTTCCGTGCCTCGCCACCGCGCACCGGCGCGTGGAGGTACTGATCGAGCTGGGCCGCCTGGACGAGGCGCTGGATGTGGCGCGCGATGCGCTGGCGCGCGTGCTGGACTATGCCCACGGCGAAAGCGAGCTCGCGGCGAAGCTGCATTTCACGCTCGCGGCGATACAGCGGCAGCGCGGCGAGCCCGCCGCCGCGCTGGCCCATCTGCGCGACGCCGTACGCATCGGCACGGCGCATATGAGCGACTACGGCTTCGCGCTGATGAACTTCCGCACGAACCTGATCGTCGCTCTGCTCGAACACGGCGATGCGGCCGGCGCTCACGCCGCGGCAACCACAGCCGAAGCCGTGCTTGCGCGACGCCCTCAGCTGGCCGCCACCGGCTACGCGCGCCTCGTGCATCTCGGCGGCGCGCTCGCCGCGCAGCGCCTGCAGCCGTCGGCTGCGCATCGCGCCGAGGTCGCCCGGGAGCTCGGCGCCGCCGCCGCGCTGGACGCCAACCTACTCGACGCACCGGGAGAAGCGCTGCTGGCGTCGCTGCGCCGCATCGGCGATGAGGATGCCGCGGACGCGCCGCGGCGCGCGGCTAGCGGAACCCTGCGTTGATCCGGGCCAGCGCGGCTGCGCCCGGCGACAGCTCGGCGGCTTCCAGGCGGTTGAACGGCGTGGCCACCGTATTCAGGTGCGCGTGCAGGTCTTCGGCCTCGGCCTCGACGTAGAGCAGCCCGGTCACGACCTCGCCGCGGGCCTGGTGCTGCTGCACGTAGTTCATCGCCGCGATGCGGTCGCGCGCATCGTAGCTCGCGTCGATCTTGTGCAGGCGCAGGCGCGAGCCGTCGTGCTGCTCGACGTCCACGGTCTCGCCGGCGGCATAGTCGACGGCGATCTCCGCACGCGGCGGGATCACATCGAGGCGATTGACCGCGTCGTTGTGGGCACGCACGTACTCGTAGCTCTTGGTGCTGCCGGCGTGATTGTTGAACGCGACGCAGGGGCTGATCACGTCGAGGAACGCCGCGCCGCGGTGCGTGAGCGCGCCCTTGATCAGCGGCACGAGCTGCGCCTTGTCGCCGCTGAAGCTGCGGCCCACGTAGGTCGCGCCGAGCTGCAGCGCGAGCCCGACCAGGTCGATCGGGCTGTCGGCATTGACGACGCCGCGCTTGGATGTGGAGCCCTGATCGGCGGTGGCCGAGAACTGGCCCTTGGTCAGGCCGTAGACGCCGTTGTTCTCGACGATGTAGGTCATGTTGACGCCGCGGCGTATGGCATGGACGAACTGGCCCATGCCGATCGAGGCCGAGTCGCCGTCGCCGGACACGCCGAGATAGATCAGCTCGCGGTTCGCCAGATTCGCCCCGGTCAGCACCGACGGCATGCGTCCGTGCACCGTGTTGAAGCCGTGCGACTGGCCGAGGAAGTAGTCCGGCGTCTTGGAGCTGCAGCCGATGCCCGACAGCTTGGCCAGCCGGTGCGGCTCGAGGCTGAGCTCCCAGCAGGCCTGGATGATGGCCGCGGAAATCGAATCGTGGCCGCAGCCGGCGCAGAGCGTGCTGATCTTTCCTTCGTAGTCGCGCCGCGTGTAGCACAGCGCATTCTGCGGCAGGGTCGGATGGTGCAGCTTGGGCTTGGCGACGAAAGTCATGGCGAATTCCTGCGCGCGGAGGGCTGCCAGGTCACGGCGAAGCCGAGCAGGCAGACGCCGAACAGCAGCCCGAACAGGTTCCAGACCGCCATGAACAGCGGCGAGCCGAGCAAGGAGCTCGCGCCGAAGTGCATGGCGAGACGGCACAGCAGCATCAGCACCTCGAACGCGAGCGCCGCGACCAGCCACGGCGAACCGGTCTTGCCGAGCAGCACGGTCACCGCGCCGATGATCAGCAGCGGCATCACATACGAGGCAAGCTGCATCAACAGGCTCTGATCCATCAGCGGGCTCCCGCGCGGCTGGTCTGGGCGGCGTCCGCGGTGCGCAGGCGCTCGCCTATGGCCCGCGCGATGAAGCGCGCAGTGATCGGCGTGCCGTCGTAGTGCAGCACGGCCGGCACGCGCGCGGGGTCGATGCCGAATTCGTTGACGAGCAGGCTGCGCAACTGCGCATCGCGGTTCTGCTCGACCACATAGACAGCCTCGTGCGCCTCGATGAATGCGCGCACCGAATCGGCGAACGGAAAGCCGCGCACGCGCAGGGTGTCCAGCGCGAGGCCCTCCTGTTCCAGCAGGGCGATGGCCTCGGCCATGGCCGGGCTCGTGGAGCCGTAGTAGATCGCGCCGAAACGCGCCGGTGTGGCGGCACTGCGCAGCAACGGCGCCGGCACGAGATTGCGCGCGGTGTCGAATTTGTGCAGCAGCCGCTCCATGTTGTAGACGTAGTCCGGCCCGCGCTCGGAATAGCGCGCATACGGATCGCGCGAAGTGCCGCGCGTGAAGTAGGCGCCCCTGGTCGGATGCGTGCCGGGATAGGTGCGGTACGGAATGCCGTCGCCGTCGACGTCCTTGTAGCGGCCGAATTCCTTGCCGGCTTCGAGCTCCTCGGCGGTCATGACCTTGCCGCGGTCGTAGACGCGCGCATCGTCCCAGGCCAGCGGCGCGCACAGGCGCTGGTTCATGCCGATGTCCAGATCGCTCAGCACGAACACCGGCGTCTGCAGGCGATCGGCCAGATCCAATGCCGCTGCGGCGAACTCGAAGCATTCGGTCGGGTCTTCCGGCAGCAGCAGCACATGCTTGGTGTCGCCGTGCGAGGCATAGGCACAGGCCAGCACGTCGGACTGCTGCGTGCGCGTGGGCATGCCGGTCGACGGACCGCCACGCTGCACGTCGATGATGGTGACCGGAATCTCGGCGAAATAGGCCAGGCCGATGAACTCGTTCATCAGCGAGATGCCCGGCCCCGACGTCGTCGTGAACGCACGCGCGCCGTTCCAGCCGGCGCCGACGACCATGCCGATCGAGGCGATCTCGTCCTCGGCCTGCACGATCGCGAACTTGTTCGCGCCGGTCGCCGGGTCGACGCGGTACTTCATGCAGTATTTCTGGAACGCCTCGGCCAGCGACGAGGACGGCGTGATCGGATACCAGGCGCAGACCGTCGCGCCGCCGTAGACGCAGCCCAGGGCCGCGGCCGTGTTGCCGTCGACGAAGATGCGTTCGCCGACGCCGTCGGCATGGCGCACGCGCAGGCCGATCGGATGCGGCAGGTTGTCGAGCACGTAACGGCGGCCGAGATGAAACGCCTGCTTGTTCGCGTCGAGCAGTTTTTCCTTGCCGCGATACTGCTCGGCCAGCAGTTTCTCTATCGCGTCGGGATCGACTTCCAGCAGCGCCGACAGCGCGCCGATGTACATGATGTTCTTGAACAGCTGACGCTCGCGCGCGACGGTGTAGTGCTCGCTGCAGATCTGCGTCAGCGGCACGCCGATGACCTGGATGTCGCTGCGGAACTTGCTGCGCGGCAAGGGCTTGGTCGAGTCGTAGAACAGATAGCCGCCGGGTTCGATCTCGGCCAGATCGGCGTCCCAAGTCTGCGGGTTCATCGCGACCATGAGATCGACGCCGCCGCGCCGGCCGAGCCAGCCGCGCTCGTTGACGCGCACCTCGTACCAGGTCGGCAGGCCCTGGATGTTGGACGGAAAGATGTTGCGCGGGCTGACCGGAACGCCCATGCGCAGGATGGATTTCGCGAACAGTTCGTTGGCCGAGGCCGAACCCGAGCCGTTGACGTTGGCGAACTTGATGACGAAGTCGTTGACGGCCGACAGCGGCGCGGGAGCTGCGGCGGCGGTTTCTTCCCGCACGGTCGCCATCACGCCGCCTCCTGGCAGGCGCGCTTGCTGCGGCAGCCCGGTCCGGCGTGGGTCATCTCGATCAGGTATTTGTGCATGTCCCAGGCACCGGTCGGGCAACGCTCGGCGCAGAGACCGCAGTGCAAGCAGACGTCCTCGTCCTTGACCATGACGCGGCCGGTCTTGAGCTCGCCCGACACGTACAGCGACTGCTCGGCGTTGAGGGCCGGCGCCGTGAGTTTTTCGCGCAGCGCGGCCTCGTCGTCATTGGCCGTGAAGCTGATGCAGTCCATCGGACAGATGTCGACGCAGGCGTCGCACTCGATGCAGACCTTGTCGGTGAACACGGTCTGCACGTCGCAGTTCAGGCAGCGCTGGGTTTCCTTGAGCGCGGTGGCGCGGTCGAAGCCGAGTTCCACTTCGACGGCGATGCTGCCCAAGGTCTGCTCGACCGGCGCCCACGGCACCTTGTAGCGGTCGTCGGGCGAGATCTCGTTGTCGTAGCTCCACTCGTGGATGCCCATCTTCTGCGACAGCAGGGTCACGCTCGGTGCGGGCCGTTCGCGCGGATCCTCGCCGTTGAGCAGCTTGTCGATCGAGACCGCGGCGTCATGGCCGTGGGCCACGGCCCAGATGATGTTCTTCGGGCCGAACGCCGCGTCGCCGCCGAACAGCACGTTGGGCAGGGTGGACTGGAACGTGGCCGCATCGACGACCGGCATGCCGTCGGCATCGAACGCGAGGCCGATGTCGCGTTCTATCCACGGGAACGCATTTTCCTGGCCGACCGCAATCAGCACGTCGTCGCAGGGCACGACCACATCCGGCTCGCCCGTGGCCACGAGCCGG
This sequence comes from Lysobacteraceae bacterium SCN 69-320, assembly GCA_001725155.1. Taxonomy (GTDB): domain Bacteria; phylum Pseudomonadota; class Gammaproteobacteria; order Xanthomonadales; family Rhodanobacteraceae; genus Tahibacter. Next base: position 27,784 of record MEFP01000019.1, read on the forward strand.
CGGCGGCCGCTCGCGTCGCGCTCGGCGCGTACGCGCTCGAAACGCATCGCACTGAGGCGGCCGTTCTCGTGCAGGAATTCCTTCGGCACGTGATAGTCGAGAATCGGAATGCCTTCGTGCTGGGCGTCTTCCTTCTCCCAGGGCGAAGCCTTCATCTCGTCAAAGCCCGAGCGCACGAGCACCTTGACGTCGCTGCCGCCCAGGCGCCGTGCCGAGCGGCAGCAGTCCATCGCGGTATTGCCGCCGCCCAGCACGATGACACGGCGGCCGATGGACTCGATGTGGCCGAACGAGACCGAGGCCAGCCAGTCGATGCCGATATGCACGTTGGCCGCGCACTCCTGGCGCCCCGGCAGATCCAGGTCGCGGCCGCGCGGTGCGCCGCTGCCGACGAAGATCGCATCGAAGCCCTGCCCCAGCAGCGCCTTGAGCGACCCTATGCGCTCGCCGCCGCGGAACTCAACGCCCAGATCGAGGATGTAGCCGGTCTCCTCGTCGACCACGGACTCGGGCAGGCGGAAGCGCGGGATCTGCGAGCGGATGAAGCCGCCGGCCCTGGCCTCGGCATCGAACACGGTGACCGCATAGCCCAGCGGCGCGAGATCGCGCGCGACGGTCAGCGAGGCCGGCCCGGCGCCGACGCAGGCGATGCGCCGGCCGTTGGGCTTGCCCGCGCGCGGCAGCCGCGCACGCACGTCGCCCTTGTTGTCGGCGGCGACGCGCTTGAGCCGGCATATCGCCACGGGCTCGGGCTTGTCGCCGTTGTTTTCCTCGACGCGGCCGCGCCGGCAGGCGGGCTCGCAGGGCCGGTCGCAGGTGCGGCCGAGCACGCCGGGAAAGACATTGGATTTCCAGTTGACCAGATACGCGTCGGCGTAGCGGCCGGCGGCGATCAATCGTATGTATTCGGGAACCGGCGTGTGCGCCGGGCAGGCCCACTGACAATCGACGACTTTATGAAAGTAATCGGGAACACGGATATCGGTGGGACGCACCTTCACCCTCCTCGCCGCACTGCTTGCGCCGAGAGGCTCCTGGCGGGACACAGCGGGGAGCCTCGCTAAGTCGATCCGTCCCGAGTGTGCCGCGTGTCGCGAAGGAAGGAAAGGAACGCCGCCGCAAGCAGCGGACCGAACCGGCAGACAGGAAAAGCGCCGGCGCTCCACCGGGCAACGGCGGTTCCAACGCAGTGATCTACCCCACGCCGCAACGGCGCCTGCACTGCTGCGGGCGGCAGGACGGATGCACGCCTCGCCGGGGCCGGTCGAAGGGGTCCGCATTGCGGCAAGCTGCTAGAGTCGCGCGCATCCGAAAGCAGACCCGTCCATGAGCTTCCGACCCGAACCCGACTGGCTCGCGGCGCAGCCGCTGGCCCGCGCCAAGGCCCTGCCCGCGCCGTTCTATACCGATGCGTCGGCCGCCGCCGACGAAACGACCCGCGTGTTCGCGCGCAGCTGGCAGCTGATCGCGCATGCGGCGCAACTGGCCGAGGCCGGCGATCACGTCGTCGACGAGATCGCCGGCGTGCCGGTCGTGCTGGTCCGCGGCGAAGACGGACAGCTGCGCGGCTTCCACAATGTCTGCCGCCATCGCGCCGGCCCGCTCGCGCTGTGCAACGGCAAGGGCGCGCGCGCATTGCGCTGCCGCTACCACGGCTGGACCTACAGCCTGCAGGGCCGCCTGCGCGCCGCCGCCGAGATGGACTCGGCCGAAGACTTCGCGCGCGAGGAAATACAGCTGCCGCCGGTCGCCGTCGCACAGTGGCAGGGGCTGGTGTTCGCCGCGCTGCAGCCGGAAATCGCGCTGGACGACCTGCTGGCCGGCATCGCCGGGCGTCTGCACGGCCACGATCTGCCGGCACTGGTCTACAGCCACCGCGACAGCTACGAGATCGCCTGCAACTGGAAGGTCTACGTCGACAACTATCTCGAGGGCTATCACGTTCCGCACATCCATCCGGAACTGAACCGCCTGCTCGACTACCGCAGCTATCGCACCGAAGTCGCCGACTGGCATTCGCTGCAGTGGAGCCCGCTGGAGAACACCGGCAACTTCTACGGCCAGGGCGACGCGCTGTACTACTTCGTCTGGCCGAACACGATGCTCAATATCCTGCCGGGGCGTCTGCAGACCAATCGCGTGGTGCCGCTGGCGGTCGACCGCTGCCGCGTCGATTTCGACTACTACTATCCGGCCGCGGCCGACGCCGCCGAAGCGCAGCGCCGCCACCAGGACCAGGACTTCAGCGACGCCGTGCAACAGGAAGACGTCGACATCTGCCTGGCCGTGCAAAAACGGCTGGGGTCGGGCTCGTATTTCGCCGGCCGTCTCTGCCCGGCGCGCGAAAGCGGCGTACACCATTTCCATGAACTGCTGCGGCGGGCCTGGCGCGATGCACTCTGATTCCTCGGCGGCTTCCGTGCCGCGCAGCATCGGCCTGTGGACCGCGACCGCCCTCGTCGTCGGCAACATGATCGGCTCGGGCCTGTTCCTGCTGCCCAGTTCGCTCGCACCGTACGGCGGCGCCAGCGCACTGGGCTGGGCCATCAGCACGATCGGCGCGCTGCTGCTCGCCGCGACGTTCGCGCGCCTGGGCCAGTGCGTGCCGGCGGCTTCGGGCGGACCGTATGCGTTCGCGCGCGCGGCCTTCGGCGACGCGACCGGCTTCGTCGTGGCCTGGTGCTACTGGATCTCGATCTGGAGCGCGGTGCCGGCCATCGCGATCGCGTTGACCGGCTATGCCGGCGCGGTCGTGCAGTCGTTGACCGCGACACCGCTGCGCGCGGCGCTCGGCGCGATCGCGTTCCTCTGGCTGTGCATCGCCTTCAACCTGCGCGGACTGCGTACGGCCGGCGGCGTGCAGCTGGTGACGACCGCGCTGAAGGTCGCCGCGCTGGCCGCATTCGCGTTCGCCGGCCTCGTGCTCGTCGCGCCGGCGAGCGGTACGGCGGCCGCACCGTTCAATCCGAGCGGACAGAGCCTGCTGCAGGTCGCACTCGCGACCTCGGCGCTGACCCTGTGGGCGTTTCTCGGCCTCGAAAGCGCGACCGTGCCCGCAGCGGCCGTGCGCGATGCGCAGCGCACCGTGCCGCGCGCGACCCTGCTCGGCACCGCGATCGCGATCGCGGTCACGATCGCGGCCTGCAGCGCGGTGCTGCGCCTGGTCCCGCCGGAATCGCTGGCGAGTTCGGGCGCGCCGTTCGTCGATGCGGTGAGTCGTCTGCTCGGCGAGGCGGCCGGCGAAGTCGTCGCCGTCGTCGCCGCATTGACCTGCCTCGGTGCACTGAACGGCTGGGTGCTGATGTCGGGCCAGCTGCCGCTGGCCATCGCGCGCGACGGGCTGTTCCCGGCCGTGTTCGCGCGCACCGACGCGAACGGCACGCCGGCAGCCGGCCTGGTGATCGGCGGCGCGCTGTCCAGCCTGCTCGTGGCCGCGAACTTCAATGCAAGCCTGGTCGGCCTGTTCACCTGGGCCATCCTGCTGTCGACGGCCGCCTCGCTGCTGCCGTTCCTGGTCTGCGCGCTGGCCCTGCTGAAATTGCAGCGCAGCCAGCCGCGTCCGGCGCTGATCGCGGCACTGGCCGCACTGTTCGCCGGCTACGCGCTGATCGGGACCGGCACGCAGGCGCTGGCCTGGGGCGCGGTGCTGCTCGCGGCCGGACTGCCGGTCTATGCCTGGATGCGCCGTCGCGCCGCAGGTCCGGACTGAACGCCGGTCAGAAGCGGCGCACGTAGCCGACGTACAGCTCGACGTCGGGACCGGCCTTGTCCAGACCGACGTTGCTGCCGATGTCCCATTGGCTGGCCGGATCTTCGCCGGCACGTCCCGGCGGCTGCCAGGCCAGCGACAGGCCGGCGACGCGCTGCAGGCTTGCGCCGGCCGGATCGCGGTCGCGATACAGCGAGAGTTCGACGCTGGCCGACAACGCATCGGTGCAGTCGAAGCCCCAGCCGACCACCGAACCGTAGCCGAGGTGGCGGCCGTGGCCGTCACTGTCGACGACGGCGTCGATGCTCGGCGTGAACGCCAGGCTGCCGGCGCCCAGATCAATGCCGATCGGCACGATCAGCCCGGCGCTCCAGTCCGCCGCGCCGATCGGCTCACGGCCGGTCGCGAATTGCGCATACGGCATCAGCGCGATCGAAACGCCGCTGCCGTCGGGATTGCGCAGGTTCTGGCGCAGCGCGACCTGCAGATCGCCGAAGCGCGAAGCCCGCGTCGCGACGCCGCCGCTGCGTTCACGCTGTCGGCCATAGGCGGTCCAGCCGATCTGCGCTTCGAGTGAGTCATTGAGCCCGAGCCGCAGCAGCGCGTCGCCGACGATCAGCGTGTCGCCGCGCCGAGCGCCTTCGCGGTCGCGGCTGAAATCGGCGATGCCGAGCTCGAACACCGCACGGCCGGGATCGACTGTGCAGGCCGGCGTGCCCAGACCCGGCCGGTCGGCGCAGAGCGCGCGCGGTTCATCGGCGCCGGCCGCGCCCGCGGCCAGCAGCGCGGCCAGCGCGCAGAACGTCCTCGACATCGCGACCTCCCCGGACGGCGTCGCCGCGACCATAAGCAGCGCGGCACTCGGCGGCAATGCCGCGCGACTCAGTACGGCCGCTGGCCCGTGATGTTGCCGGCCGGGCTGTAGTTGCAGACGACCAGGGTCCAGTTCGTGAACGGCGGCGGAAACGGCGTGTTCGCCGTGCACTGGCGCAGGCCGCAGCCCACGGCCGCCGTCGTGCGCCAGACCATCTGCGTGTAATGGCCGCAGACGCCGCTGCAGGTGTTCGCGGCGTAGTTGTAGATCGCCGCCTCGTTGGCCCAGCTCGTCGCGGCGGAAGCCTCGACGTTGGTCGGAAAGCCCGAGGACACCGCGCCGGCATAGAGGTTCTCGCCGTAGGGCGCGCTGGCGTTGTGCACGTACTGGCAGTTGTTGGCGTAGTTCTGCGCGAACGTCGCGATCGTCGCATCCCAGCGCAGCAGGCCCAAGCTCGGCACGGCGGCCGGCGAGACCGAGCGGCGCACGCAGTTGTGCAGGGTCAGCAACGGTTTCCAGTTCGCCGGCACCCCGACGACTTCGCCCTGGAAGGTGTCCTGGAACAGGCAGTCCAGCGCAATGGCTTCGGCGCGTTCACTGACGCCGGCCAGCAGCACCAGCAGCAACAGACGTTTCATCGCAGCGACCTCGCGACGGAATAGTGACTAGTCGGCACCTGCCGGTGTGAAGCTTTCGTCATCATTGCCCCCGGCGGGGAGACGGTGCAAGTCCGCCGTCAAGCCGCTCAGGCAGCCCGTGGACGACCGCACGCCGCCGCGGCGCGGCTATGCTCGCCCTTCCTGTTGCCGGAGCCACCGCATGACCGACGAAACCCGCGAACTGCCCTCGCCGCTGCTCGAACCGATCGAAGCGCGCGTGCTCGGCTGCCTGATCGAAAAAGCCGCGACCACGCCCGAGGTCTATCCGCTGACCCTGAACGCCGTCGTCGCCGCCTGCAATCAGAAATCCAACCGCGAACCGATACTGGAGCTGGAACCCGGCGCAGTCGGCCACGCCCTGCGTCAGCTCGAAGGCAAGCGTCTGGTCAGCGGCTCGATGTCGGCGCGCGCCTCGCGCTACGAGCACCGCCTGGATCAGGCGCTGTCGATCACGCCGCGCCAGCGCGCGCTGCTCGCCCTGCTGATGCTGCGCGGCCCGCAGACCGCGCCGGAGCTGCTGACGCGCAGCGACCGTCTCGCCGATTTCCCGGGGCTGGACGACGTGCGCGCGACGCTCGAACGGCTGAGCCAGCGCGAGCCGGCCCTGGTCGTGCGCATTCCGCGCAGCGGCGGCCAGCGCGAAGACCGCTACATGCATCTGCTCTGCGGCGAGATCGACCTCGCCAGCTATGCGACGGCCGCGGCGGCAACCTCCGGCGAATCCGGCGGCGGCAGCGCGCACGCGCTGGAAGCACGCATCGAGCAGCTGGAGAGCCTCGTCGATGCGCTGCAGCAGCGGCTGCAGCAGGTCGAACAGCGTTTCGATGCGGACACGGACTGACGCCCTGCGCCGCGCCATCCTGCTCCCGCTCCTGCTGGCCGTCCTCGCACCGGTCGCGGCGACGGCGCAGAACAGCGCAAGCCTCGCCGCCGTCGAAGGCTACGGCAATCTCGAAACCGCCGGCGCAGTCGCGACGCTCGGCGGCGACGTCAACCGCAACGCGACCGTCGCGCTGGCCTGGCGGCGCAGCGGAGAGACCGCGTTCCGGCCGGCGCAGGATCTGCTGCGCGTCGACGCGACGCATCTGGTCGGCAGCCTGTTCGATCTCGCGCCGGACACGCTCTACGAATTGCGCTTCACGCTGACCGATCCCGACGGCGTGACCGGCGCGACCAGCGCAGGCACGAGCTTCGCCACGCGCGCCGACAGCCTGATCGCGGCGAACCTGCGCACGTTCTACGTCGCCCCCGGCGGCAACGACGCGAACGACGGCCTGAGCCCGGCGCGGGCGCTGGCCACGGTGCAGCGCGCAGCCAACCTGGCCCAGGCGGGCGATCTCGTCACGGTCGCCGCCGGCGTCTATCGCGAACAGGTCAGTCTGCCGCGCTCGGGCACACCGACCCTGCCGATCGTGCTGCAGGGCCAGCCCGGCGCAGTGCTCGACGGCGCTGAACTTCTCGCCGCGGGTAGCGCCTGGGAAGCGAGCCAGGGCGTCTACCGGCGCGCGGATGCGAATCCGAGCTGGCAGATCGTCGCCGGCACGCAACGGCTGTTCCGCTACGACTCGCTGGCCGAACTGCAGGCGCTCGCGGCCGGCGCGCCCGGCGGCTACTGCTACGACGGCGGCTATCTCTACCTGAAGCTCAGCGACGGCAGTTCGCCGGCGACGCGCGACATCCACATCGCGCGGCGCGAGAACGGCTTCGTCGCCGACGGCCGCAGCCATCTGCGCATCGAAGGCTTCGAGATACGCCACTACGGCTCCACCGAATACGGCAAGGGCGTCTACCTGCGCCAGTCCAGCGACGTGATCGTCCGCGCGAACCACATCCATGACGTCGGCGCGGCGGGTGTCTGGATCAAGGGCGGTGCGCGCCACCGCATCGAGGACAACCGCTTCGACGACAGCGCGATCGCCGGCTGGCCCTGGGAGCAGACCAAGGGCAGCAGCGCCGAGAACAACGGCGTGCTGCTGACCGACGACATCGGCCGCGGCCACGTGATGCGGCGCAACCGCTTCGACGGCGCGTTCAACGGCATCGGCGCCTGCGGCGGCAGCGCGCCGCCCGACGGCGCGTTCACGAACGAGATCGACATCTACCGCAACCGCTTCCGCCGCCACAACGACGATGCGCTGGAACCCGAAGGCTATTGCGCGAACGTGCGCATCTTCGAGAACACGATACGCGACTCGCACATGGCGTTCGCCGTCGCGCCGGCGTCGCCGGGACCGGTCTGGATCGTGCGCAATGTGGCCTACGACATCGGCAACACGCGCACGAGCCAGGTCGACGGCTATACGTCCAGCCTGCTCAAGATCAACAGCGGCTATCCGCAAGTCGTCGGTCCGGTCCTGCTGCTGCACAACACCGTGCAGACCAGCGCGCCGGATACCGAGGCTATCCATCTGCTCAACCCCGGCGCGGCCAGCCTGATCCGCTCACGCAACAACCTCTATGCGGCCACGCGCAACGTGCTGACCAAGATCAATGCGGTCGCCATGGACGCCGACTACGACCTGCTGCACACGAGCGCGGCGAACCGGCTGGCCAGTTGGATGAGCACGAACTACACGACCCTGACGGCGTTCCAGGCCGGCACGCAGCAGGAACTGCATGGCGTGTTCGCCGCGCCCGGCCTCGTCGCGGCCGCCGCCGGCGATTTCCGCCTGCGCGGCGACAGCGCCGCGATCGACCGCGGCGTTGCGCTGCCCGGCATCAACGACGGCTACGTCGGCGCGGCGCCGGATCTCGGCGCGTTCGAACGCGATCCGGAGCGGATCTTCGCAAACGGCATGGACTGGCCCCGGGGCGCACCGCCGTTCTGACCGGCGGGCGCTGCCGGCGTGACGCGTGCGACGATCGCAGTGCGAAAACGACAAGGCCGGCGCAATGCCGGCCTTGTCGAATGAACAAACGCACGAACGGGAACGCGGGTCAGCCCTGCGGCGGAATGTCCAGCACATCGCCGACACGCACATTGCCGTCGGCGGCGATGCGGTTGGCCTCGCGCAGCGCGCCGAGGCTGACGCGATGCCGCGCGGCGATGCCCGACAAGGTTTCGCCGCGGGCAACCACGTGCTCGGACGGGCCGCGCCGGCCGGTGCTGTTGGCCGCGAACCAGGTGCCCGGCGGCGGCGTCTGCATGAAATACGATTTGATGCCGTCGACGACCGCGCTGGCGAGCTTGTTGCGGTGCTCCGGATCGGTCAGGCGCTTTTCCTCGGCCGGATTCGTGATGAATGCCGTCTCGACGAGGATCGAGGGCACGTCCGGCGAACGCAAGACGACAAAATTTGCCTTTTCCACATAGCCGCGGTGCGTCGGACCGATCTTTCCGAGCGCCTTCAGCACGATCTGCGCGATCGCCGAACTGGCTTCCATCGTCGCGCCCTGGGACAGGTCCAGCAGCACCGCCGCGAGCGTGTCGTCCTTGTCGTCGAGCGAGACGCCGCCGACGAGGTCGGAACCGTTTTCCTTGGCGGCGAGCCAGCGCGCGGCCTCGCTGGTCGCGCCCCGCGGCGACAGCACCCAGACCGAAGCGCCGCGCGCACCGCAGGCGCCGGGACAGGCATCGGCGTGGATGGACACGAACAGGTCGGCCTTGGCTTCGCGCGCCTTCTTGTAGCGGTCGGTCAGCGGAATGAAGTAGTCGCCGTCGCGAACCAGATGCGCCTTCATGCCGGGCTGCGCGTCGACGAGCTTGGCGACTTCGCGGGCGACGTTCAGCGTGATCGACTTTTCATGCGTGCCGGAAGCACCGATCGCACCGGGATCGTCGCCGCCGTGGCCCGCGTCGATTGCGACGATGACCTTGCGGCCGTCGCCGGGCAGCACGTCTTCGACGCTCTTGACGACTTCGCGCGTGGCCTTGGTCTTGGGGAACAGGTCGATGACGAGGCGATGGCCGAACTTGTCCGCCGGCGGCAACAGGAAGCTCTTCGGACGCACGCCCTGCGGCAGATCGAACACGACGCGCAGATCGGACTTGCCCTGCTTGCCCAGACGCACGGTGCCGAGCAGACCTTTCGGCGCCGGTGCCGCAACGCCTTCGGCCAGGCTGGAGTTCTTGATGTCGAGAACGATGCGGTCGGGGTTGCTGAGCTCGAACAGCTTGTACTCCAGCGGCCCGGAAACATCGAACACCGCACGCGTGGAATCGGGGCTGGCCCAGACGCGCAGCGCCTTGACCTGGGCCGCGTCGGCGCAGGTTGCCGCAAGCCCCGAGACGATCAGGACGGCGACGGCGCGAAACGATATGACGGCGGCTCCCCACATGGCTGCGGATTCAAACTCAGGCAGCCGCAGTTTTCAAGCTTTTTTCGTTGCAAAACACGGGGCTGGGTATATTTCCTGGGCGTTGAGTCAAAAATTCACTTCAAGCGACGGAATGCAAGGCGCTTGTTGCAGCCAGCCACGCGCGACCACGGAGGCTCTGCGGTCGCAGCGTGAGCTGTCGCCCCACCGGTGCGTAAGCGAACTCGAGCACGAGATCCGGCCGCGGCAAGGCCGTACCGCCGCGCTCGGGCCATTCCACGAGAATCAGGCTCGCGCCGTCGGCGATCTCGTCCAGGCCCAGCCATTCCAGCTCGCCGGCGTCGGCAATGCGGTAGAGATCCAGATGGTGGATCGCGAGCCCTGCGGCGCGATACGACTCGATCAGGCTGTAGGTCGGACTCTTGATCCGCCCGCTCACGCCGAGGGCGGCGATCAGCGCCCGCGCGAACGTGGTCTTGCCGGCGCCGAGGTCGCCGTGCAGATGGATCACGCCGCCCTCGCCGAGGGCCGGCGCGAGCGCGGCGGCCAGCGCGGCGACGGCGTTCTCGTCGGCCAGGTGAATCGCGCGCTCAGCCATGCGCACGGCTCCCGAGCACGCGGCGCAGCGGCGCGAACAGGTCGGCGGCCAGCAGGCCGGCGCCGTCGGCCGCAGCGAGGTCGCCGGCGCGCGCATGCGCGGCCACGCCGAGGCAGGCCGCATCCCAGGCATCCAGGCCCTGGGCCAGCAGCGCGGCGACGACGCCGGTCAGCACGTCGCCCATGCCGCCGCTGGCCATGCCCGGATTGCCCCAGGGGCAGACCGCGACAGCGCGGCCCGGCGCGGCGATCAGCGAGCCGGCGCCCTTGAGCACGACGACGGCCTGGTAGCGCTCGGCAATGGCCAGCGCCGCCGCATAGCGGTTGGCCTGCACGCTGGCGCTGTCGCTGTCCAGCAGGCGCGCGGCCTCGGCCGGATGCGGCGTCAGCACGGTCGGCACGGTGAAACGGCGCGGGTGGCGCGCGAGCAGATTCAGCGCGTCGGCATCGAGCACGGCCGGCTTGGCGCTGGCCAGCGCGCGATGCCACAGCGCATGGCCCCAGGAACGCTGGCCCAGACCGGGGCCCAGGGCCAAGGTCGTGGCCTTGTCGAGCCGCGTGTCGAGCTCCTGCGGTCCGGCAGTCGCCGCGACCATGAGTTCCGGCCGCGCCGCGAGCAGCGGCGCGAGGTGGTCTTCCTGCGTCGCGACGCTGACCAGGCCGGCGCCGCTGCGCAGCGCAGCCTCGCCGGCCAGGCGGATCGCGCCGCCGTAGCCGTGGTCGCCGCCGATCGCGAGCACGTGGCCGTAGAGTCCCTTGTGTACGTCGCGCCGGCGCGCGGGCAGTCGGGCGCGCAGGGCCGGCCAGTCCAGCAGCACCGCGCCGGCAGGTTCTTCGTCGAACACCGCTGCCGGCAGCGCCAGCAGGGCCAGCTCCAGTTCGCCGCAGGCGTCGGTGCCCGCGCCCGTATGCTGGCCACGCTTCCAGCCGATGAAGCTGACCGTCGCCGCCGCACGCACGCAGGCACCGTGCACCGCGCCGGTGTCGGCCGACAGGCCCGACGGAATATCCAATGCGAGGATCGGCACGCCGCTCGCGTTCAATGCATCGACCAGCGCGACCGCGGCGCCCTGCAGCGGCCGATTCAGACCTATGCCGTAGAGCGCGTCGACCTGCACGTCGGCCGCCGGCAGCGAGGCCGCGCCGGCGAACGGATGCAGGAAGCCGCCGCTCGCGCGCCAGGCGTCCGCGGCAGCCTGGGTGTCCGGATCCTGCGGCGAGGTCAGCGCGACGACGCTGACGTCGCGGCCCGCCTGGCGCGCGATCCGTGCGAGCAGATAGCCGTCGCCGCCGTTCTTGCCGCCACCGCAGCAGACCGTGATACGCAGCGCGCCGGGCCAGCGCCGGCACAGGACGTCGAACGCGGCCTGCGCCGCACGCTGCATCAGCGCCGGACTGCTCAGACCGAGCGTCGCGCCGGCGGCCGCGTCGATGCGGCGCATCTGCGCGGCAGTGTAGAGAGCATGCGAAGGGTTCATGGCGCGATTATGGTGCCTGCGCCGCACGCTTGTACCGCCCGTGGCGCAGCATTCTGGCGCGGCGATCGGCGCGAGCGCCTACAATCGCGCTTCGCCAACGCTCCCGCAACGACAGCCGGCGCACCGCCGCACCGCATGGACTACGCCGAACTCGCCAATGCCATACGCCGCTGGGGCGCCGAACTGGGCTTCCAGCAGATCGGCATCGCCGGCGTCGAGCTCGGCGCCGACGAGACGCATCTGCTGAACTGGCTCGCGGCCGGCCGCCACGGCGAGATGGACTACATGCAGCGCCACGGCACCAGGCGCAGCCGGCCGCAGGAACTGCAGCCGGGCACCGTGCGCGTGGTCTCCGCGCGCATGGACTACGCACCGCCGGGCATCAGCCGGGGCTGGGACGTCCTGGCCGATGCGAGTCTGGGCTACGTCTCTCGCTACGCTTTGGGCCGCGATTACCACAAGCTCATGCGCCAGCGGCTGCAGCAGTTGGCCGACCGCATCGCCGCGCAGACCGGACCGTTCGGCTATCGCGCATTCGTCGACTCGGCGCCGGTGCTCGAACGCGCACTCGCGCGCGAGGCCGGACTCGGCTGGATCGGCAAGCACACCTGCCTGATCAACCGTCACGCCGGTTCGTGGTTCTTCCTCGGCGAGCTGTACACCGACCTGCCGCTGCCGCCGGACGAGGCGGCGAGCGCGCACTGCGGCAGTTGCACGCGCTGCATCGACATCTGCCCGACCCAGGCCATCGTCGCGCCGTATCAGGTCGACGCGCGGCGCTGCATCTCCTACCTGACGATAGAACTGCACGGCGCGATTCCGCTGGAATTCCGCGCGGCGATGGGCAACCGCATCTACGGCTGCGACGACTGCCAGCTGATCTGTCCGTGGAACAAGTTCTCGCAGCCCAGCGCGGAAGCCGACTTCCTGCCGCGGCACCGCCTCGACGGCACCGCACTGATCGAGCTGTTCGGCTGGAGCGAAGAGGAATTCCTGCGCCGCACCGAAGGTTCGGCCATACGCCGCATCGGCCACGAACGCTGGCTGCGCAATATCGCCGTCGCGCTCGGCAATGCGCGCGGTGTCGACGGCGTCGTCGACGCACTGAATGCGCGGGCCACGCATCCGTCGGCGCTGGTGCGCGAGCACGTGTGTTGGGCATTGGAACAGCAGACACGGCACGCAACGGCGGCGGGCTAGCCGCACGCGACACGACGACCGCCCGCTTGCCCGCCGCCCTTTCCGGCTCCCCGGCAGCAGAGCACGGCGGTGCCACAGGCGCACCGCGGCGACCGGCTTGAAAATTCATCATTGGTTTCAACGCAGCGGAACCGGCGCTGCGCTGCCGCGCTCCGCTCAGGACAGCGCGCGTATCGCCGCGATAAGGCCCCGCGTGGAAGCGTCGAACGTGTCCGGCACGGCCGCGCCGCCGAGCACCGGCAGGATGGATTTCGCGAGCACCTTGCCGAGCTCCACGCCCCACTGGTCGAACGCGTTGATGTCCCAGAGCAGCGCCTGCACGAGCACCTTGTGCTCATACAGCGCGATCAGCGCGCCCAAGCTTTCGGGCGTCAGCGCATCGAGCAGCAGGGTCGAGCTCGGCCGGTCGCCCGGAAACGTGCGCTGCGCGGCCAGCGCTTCGCGCCCGGCGGCACTGCCCTGGGCAGCCTCGGCCAGCGCTTCGGCGTGAGTCTTGCCGAGCGCGAACGCGGCGCCCTGGGCCAGCAGATTCGCCAGCAGCGCCGCATGGTTGTGTTCGAGCGCGTGCCCCGGCCGCACCGCGCCGATCAGGTCCAGCGGAACGACGTCGCTGCCCTGGTGCAGCGCCTGGAAGAACGCATGCTGTGCGTTCGTGCCGACGCTGCCCCAGACCACCGGCACGGTGGCCTGCAACAGTTCGCCGCCGTCGGCGCTGACGCGCTTGCCGAGGCTTTCCATCTCCAGTTGCTGCAGGAACGCCGGCAATTCGCGCAGCGCGTCGAGATACGGAATCACGCCGTGTGCGGCGTGGCCCAGGCCGTTGCGGTTCCAGACGCCGATCAGCGCCAGCAGCACCGGCAGGTTGTCGCGCCAGCCGGCGCTGCGGAAATGATCGTCCATCAGCGCCGCGCCGCGCAGGAAGGCACGAAAATTCGGCATGCCGATCGCGAGCGCGAGCGCGAGGCCTGCTGCGGACCAGACCGAATAGCGACCGCCGACGAAATCCCACATCGGCAGCACGCGCTCGGGCGGAATACCCAGCCCCTGCGCCGCGGCAACGTTGGCGCTGACCGCGACGAAATGCGCCGCCGCGCGTGCATCGTCCCCTTCATAGGCCCGCGCGATCCATTGCCGCAGCACCGCACCGTTGAGCAGGGTTTCCTGCGTCGTGAAGCTCTTGGAGACCAGCAGCACGAGAGTCTTGCGCGGATCGAGCCGGCGCATCAGGGCAGCGGTTTCGTGACCGTCGACATTCGGCAGGAAATGGCAGCGGAAGCGGCCGCTGTGATAGCCGGCCAGGGCTTCGACGGCCAGCCGCGGCCCGAGATCGGAGCCGCCGATGCCGAGATTGACCACGTCGGTGATGCCGGACGGAATGCCGTAGGCAGCGGCGTCGTCACGCTCCAGTGCATCGACGAGTTCGCCCATGCGCTGCAAGGTGTGCGCGATCTCGGCCCTGACATCGGCCGGTGCCGGCGACGGCAGCGACGAATCAGCGGCCCGCAGGGCCGTGTGCAATACCGGCCGCTGCTCGGAGCTGTTGAGCAGATCGCCGCGGAACATGGCGTCGCGACGCTGCTGCCATCCGCATTGCTCGGCGATCACGCCGAGGGCCTGCAGCGCCGGTTCGTCGAGTTTCTGGCGCGAGAAATCCAGCAGCAGCGGTCCGGCGCGGCGCGAAAAACGCCCGAAGCGCCCGGGCTCGGCGAGCAGGTCGCGCAGATGCAGAGGTTTCAGGCGCGCGGCTTCCCGCGCCAGAGTGTCGAGCTGTCCGGCCAGCATGGCTTTCCTTGGGCTGTTCGATGCGTCAGGCATCGGCCGCTCGATCTTAATCAGCGTGCCTGGGCCGGTCGACCGTCGACGGCGCGAAATCCGCGCGAAAGAACGCCGTTGTCCGGACAGAATCGCAACGAGCCGCTGCAGGCGGCGCAACGATCACGACAGGCGCTGGCCGTCGGCGTCGCGTGATCGGGCGGTGGGAGCGCAGCGGATGCGTGTCCCGAACCAATGCGTCACCGCGTGGAAATACGGAAACGGTGAATCAGACCGGCGCTTCACCGGCAGCCCTGCCCATCGAGATTGCGCCGGGGGCTCGCCGGCCCCTCATCAGCGGATACATCGGCAGATGCGGCACCGATCTGCGCTGCGACCGGTTTCGGCGCACCGCAGGCCCGGTCCCTCCCGGCGACTGACCAGATCCGCAACAGTTGTCCAGAAACAACACATCGTCCGGACGGCGAGAGGGAGGCCCTACGCCGGCGTCGTTTTTTCGCACGAGCCGATCGGCTCACCGATCCGGCGGCCCGATCCGGCTGTCGGCGTCCAGGTCGCTGCGGCACCCAACGACCGCAGATCACCGAATGATCGCTATTCGTCCGCACAAGGCCATGATCTATCTAGAAATCGTGTGCAGCCTTGAGATGGCGAGCCGGGCGAGACTGGCGCAAATCACACGCAAAAAAAACCCCCGCCGAAACCGGCGAGGGATGAATCGGAGTGACGATTACCTGAACAATGCGCCCTGCGGCCACCGAAGCATCGAGACGTTGCGAAAACCCCAGTGGCTGTGGCAACGCTACCACAAGCTTGACAGGAAAGCTACTGGTCTGTGAACGGCGCCACAGACTGGCGACCTCAACCGCCGATCGCGAGGTTGTCGATGAGCCGTGTCGCGCCGAGCCGTGCGGCGACCAGGCCGACCAGACCGTCGCGCTGGCCGGCGGCCGCCGGCGCGAGATCGTCCGCACGGCGCACGGCCGCATAGTCGACGCGGAAACCGGCCGCCTGCAGCGCCGCGGTTGCCGCGTGCTCGACTGCATCCACGGTTTCGCCGCCGAGAATGCCGTCGCGCATGTGCCGCAGGGTCGCGTGAATCACGGCGGCGCGCTCGCGCTCCTCGGCGCTGAGGTACTGGTTGCGCGAACTCATCGCGAGACCGTTGGCTTCGCGCACGGTAGGCACGTCGAGGATTGCGATCGGCAGACCAAGATCGGCCACGAGCCGGCGTATCGTCAGCAACTGCTGATAATCCTTGCGACCGAACAGGGCGACGTCGGGCTGGACCAGATTCAGCAGCCGCAGCACGACCGTGGCGACACCGGCGAAATGGCCGGGACGGAACGCGCCTTCGAGCGTCTCGGTGACGCCCTTGACCTCGACCTGTGTCGCGACGTCCAGACCGAACGGATACATGGCCTCCACCGCCGGCGCGAACAGCAGATCGCAACCCTGCCCGGCCAGACCTTGCGCGTCGGCATCCAGAGTGCGCGGATAGCGCGCGAAATCCTCGTTCGGACCGAACTGCGTCGGATTGACGAACACGCTCGCGACGATGCGATCGCAACATTCGCGCGCCGCACGCACCAGCGAGAAATGGCCGGCGTGCAGATTGCCCATGGTCGGAACCAGCCCCACACGCAGGCCGGTGCGATGCCAGCCGGCGACGGTCGCGCGCAGTTCGGTGACGGAATCGACGCGTTGCATCAGTAACTGTGCTCCGGCGCCGGGAAGACACCGCTGCGTACCGCCTCGGCGTAGGCGTGCAGCGCAGCCTGGATCGAATCGTGGCCGGCAAGGAAATTCTTGCTGAAGCGCGGGCGCTTGCCCGGCGTCAGTCCGAGCAGGTCGTACATCACGAGTACCTGGCCGTCGCAATGCGGGCCGGCGCCGATGCCGATGGTCGGAATCGACAGCTCGGCCGTGATGCGCTCGGCCAAGGCCGACGGTACGCACTCGAGCACGAGCAGATCCGCACCGGCGGCGGCGACGGAGCGCGCATCCTGCAGCAGACGCTCGGCGCGATCCTCGTCGCGGCCCTGCACGCGATAGCCGCCGAGCTTGTGCACCGACTGCGGCGTCAGACCCAGATGTGCGCAGACCGGAATGTCGCGTTCGCTCAGCGCGTGAATCACGTCGCTGGCCCAGCCGGCGCCTTCGAGCTTGACCATGGCGGCGCGCCCTTCGCCGATCAGCCGCGCTGCACTCGCGTAAGCCTGTTCGCGCGTCGCATAACTCATGAATGGAAGATCGGCGATCAGCAGCGCCGTGTGCAGGCCGCGGGCGACCGCCGCGCTGTGATAGACCATGTGGTCGAGCGTGACCGGCAGGGTGCTGGATTCCCCCTGGATCACCATGCCCAGCGAATCGCCGACGAGCACGACGTCGATGCCGGCCGCGTCGACCGCGGCGGCGAAGCTCGCGTCGTAGGCCGTGACCATGACGATCTTTTCACCACTGCGCTTGCGCGCCTGCAGTTGCGGCACGGTGACGGCGTTGCGTGATGGCGCGGTCGCGGGATTGGCGTACACGCGGAACTCCTGCGCGGAAAACGGCGATTATCAACCCATACGCGCAGCAGCGAAAAGGTGCGGCGGCGCAACAATCCGTTTACGCCGGCAGCGACCTCAGGACCCTGCAGCGGCCAGGCGCCGACAATCGGCAGAATCGACGCGGGCGAGCAGATCCGCGACGCGTCCGAGCCCCGGCACCAGTCGATCGGGCGCGATCTCCGCCAGCGGCAGCAGCACGAACGCGCGTTGCGCGAGATGCGGATGCGGCACGCACAGACCGGCGTCGCAGACTATCTGCTCACCGTAGAGCAAGACATCGAGATCCAGCGCGCGCGGCCCCCAGTTCATGCCATCGCGCAGGCGCCCAGCCTCGCGCTCCAGAGCGAGCAGCGCGGCCAGCAGCTCGCCAGGCTGCAACAGGGTTTCAATTTCCACAACTGAATTAATGAACGGAGGCTGCTCGGTCATGCCCCAGGGTGGCGTCAGGTACTGCGCCGAACTGCGCAGCAGGCGCGACTGCGGCAGTTCGCCGAGGCTGGTTGCCGCATCGGCAACGATGCGGCGCGAATCGCCGAGATTGCTGCCGATACCGATGAAGGCCGACGTCACGAACTGGCCGGCGGCGCATCGCCCGAACCGCTGCCGCCGGAGGGCTTGCGCCGACGCCGGCGACGACGCTTGCGCGGCGCCGCCGGTGACGCAACCTCGGCTGCAGCAGGTGCCGGCGCGGCGAGCATGTCGCCGAGATCGGCCGGATCGCTACCCTGCGCCTGTTCCCACCAGTGCGCGAGCTCGGCGAGCGCCGGATCCGCCTCGCCGCGCACGACGAGGAAATCGTAGGCCGCGCGGAAGCGCGGATGGCCTAGCAGACGCAGGACACGCTTCTTCATGCGCTGCTCGAAACGCGGCTGCAGCGCCCAGATCTCTTCCATGACCAGCGAAAAACGCCGCGGAATCGCCACGCGCGCGGCCTGCTCCTGGATCACCGCGTCGGCCGCATGGCTCCAGGCATGCAGCACGTCGCTGCCGGAGGCGATCGCCCGCTCCGCGCGCTCGCGCACGCCGCCCCAGAGCAGCAGCGCGAACAGGAAGGCCGGCGTGACCGACTTGCCGGCCTGCACGCGCTGGTCGGTATTGGCCAAACCGCGCTCCACGAGCCGACGGAATTCGGCGCCGTGCTCGCGGCGCAGGGCCGCGGCCGTGGCCGGAAACACGAACTGCAGCAGGCCGCTGCGATCGAGCTCGCGGAAGCTCGCCACGCCATGCCCCGACAGGAACAGCTTCAACGATTCGTCGAACAACCGCGCCGGCGCCGCGTCGCAGAGCAGCTGGCCGAGCTTGGCGAACGGCCGCTCGGCGCTGTCGTCGATGCGGAAGCCCAGCTTGGCCGCAAGCCTCACGGCCCGCAGCATGCGCACCGGATCCTCGCGATAGCGCAGTTCCGGCTCGCCGATCAGATGCAGCTCTTTCCGTTCGAGATCAGCCATGCCGCCGACATAGTCGCGCACGCTGAAGTCGGCGATGTTGTAGTACAGCGCGTTGACGCGAAAATCGCGCCGTATCGCGTCCTCCTCAATCGTTCCGTAGACATTGTCGCGCACGATGCGACCGTCGACGACGTGGCGATCGGCATTGCCTTCCTCGCCGATACCGCGGAACGTCGCGACCTCGACGATCTCCTGGCCGAACACGACGTGAGCCAGGCGGAAGCGTCGCCCGATCAGGCGACAGTTGCGGAACAGTCCGCGCACCTGCTCGGGAGTTGCATTTGTAGCAATGTCAAAATCTTTAGGGTGCCCGCCGAGCAGCAGATCGCGCACGGCGCCGCCGACGAGGAACGCCTCGTAGCCGGCTTCGTTCAGGCGATACAGCACGCGCAGCGCCCCGTTGCTGATATTGCGCCGGGAAATACCGTGTTGATCGCGCGCGATCACGCGCAGCTGCGGCCGCACGGGCTCCGCCGCGGCGCCGGTCTGCGCAGGTTTCTCTGTGCCGCGGCGCAATCCCCGAGGAATTGCCCGCCGAATGAATTCCGTTATACTCCGCACGCTTGTTCCTCGACGCGCTCCCTTCGTCTAGTGGCCTAGGACATCGCCCTCTCACGGCGAGAACAGGGGTTCGAACCCCCTAGGGAGCGCCACTTTACTCCCCTTCCGTATACAGCAGGCTCGGTAGCCGCATGCCTTTCGTTGTCACCGAAAACTGCATCAAGTGCAAGTACACCGATTGCGTCGAAGTCTGCCCGGTGGACTGCTTCCACGCAGGCCCGAACTTCCTCGTCATCGACCCCGACGAGTGCATCGACTGCACGCTTTGCGAGCCCGAGTGTCCGGCCAATGCGATCTATCCCGAGGACGACGTCCCGGCGGGCCAGGAGCACTTCATCGCGTTGAACGCCGAACTGGCCAAGTCCTGGCCGGTGCTGACCGAGCGCATAGACCCGCCTGCCGACGCCAAGGACTGGGACGGCAAGCCGGATAAACTGAGCCTGCTGCAACGCTGACTGCAACGCCGAGGACTGCAACGCCGAGCCCCTGCGGGGCTCAGCCCAGCCGCTCGCGCAGCAACGCCGTGACACGCTGCACCGCTGCCGCGCCGCCACTGATGCTGACGCGGCTGCCGCTGCCGTCGGCACTGACGCCGACATTCACCGTCTCCGTCACCGTCTCGACCTTCTTGCGCGTGAACAGGCGCTTGAAGAAGCCACCCTCGTCACGCGCACGCTTGCTGGTGACGGTCAACGAATAGGTATGCGAAGACTGGTCCCGCGCCGCAACGCTGCCGAGGTCGCTCGCGCGCTCCAGCGCCTTGCCGACGCGTTCCCAGGTGCTGTCGACCGAGTCGGCGACAGTCAGACCGTCGACGCCGGTGGCGCCGCGGCCCGCGACCGGCCGCGAGCTGCCTGCCTGCGGAACGATCAGCTCGCCGCGGCTCGGCGGCGCTTCGAGATCCGGCGGGATCTCCAACGGCCGCGCCTCGGCCGCCTTGTCCCATTCGGACCGCGACTTGAACAGGCTGCAACCACCCAGCAGGGGAATCAGCGCGACGAGCAGCGCAATTCGGATCGCGGACTTCGAATTCACGGGCAAACCTTGATCAGTATTTGGACGGTATGGCGAGCCGACGGGTCAAACCGCCGCATCTTGCAGGTTCGAGAGCAGATCGCGCAAGCGCTCGCGGTGGGGTGTGGACAGCTCGGTCAGCGGCAGGCGTGGGCGCGAACTGCCCAGGCCCTGCAACGAGAGCCCCCACTTCAGCGGAATCGGGTTGGATTCCAACCCAAGCGCATCGAACAGAGGCTGAAGACGCGCGTCCAGCGCCGCGGTTTCATCGCGGCGACCGGCCCGGGCTGCGTCGCAGAGCGCGCGGAACGCCGTCGGAACGAGATTGTTGGCGACCGAGATCACGCCGTCGGCGCCGGCCAGCAGACTGCGCGCGGCCGTGGAATCGTCGCCGGAAAGAATACGGAAGGTACCGCTGCGCAGCGCCAGCAGCTGCGCGACGCGCTCCGCGTCGGCGACGGCTTCCTTGATGGCGACCACGTTCGGATGCGTGGCCAAGCGCGCGACCGTCGTCGGCAGCAGGTCGCAGCCGGTACGGCCGGGCACGTTGTAGAGCACGATCGGAAGGCCGGCCGAATCGGCGATGGCCGCATAGTGCGCGTACAGGCCTTCCTGGGTCGGACGCACGTAGTAAGGCGTCACGACCAGCGCCGCATCGGCGCCGAGGTTGAACGCCTGCTGCGTCGCCGCCAGCGTCTTGGCGGTATTCGCACCGCCGGTGCCGACCAGCACCGGCACGCGACCGGCAGCGATATCGACGCCGCGGCGCACCAGCGTATCGAGCTCGTCCGTAGTCAGCGCGTGCGCTTCGCCGGTGGAGCCGGCAATGACCAGAGCCTGGGTGCCGCCGGCGATCTGCCGCTCGATCAGCCGCGCGAACGCATCGAGGTCCAGCTGACCGTTCGAATCGAACGGCGTCGCCAGCGCACAGATGCTTCCGGACAGATTCAAATGCGGGATTCCGGACTCGGAAAAGAGCGGCGGATGTTACTTGCGGCCCCCTGGTGTGGCAAGTATTCTGCGGCCACTGCCGGCGCGGTTCGGCACCACCTCCAGGCGACGCACGGATCGTGAAGCAAGCAGGTAAATCCGCCTTGACCGAAACCGCGTCACGCCCGCCGGCGAACGAGAACTACCTCCTCATCAATGCGTTCGCACCGCAGCCGGAATCGCCGCTGGTCGCGGTCACCCGGCGCATTTCCGAATGCGGCTGCAATCTCGTCGACGCGCGCGTCGCGGCGCTGGGCTCGGACGTCTCGGTGCTCGCGCTTGCGGTCGGCCCCTGGGATGCGATCGCCAAGCTCGAGAATGCGCTGAACAAGCTCGAACGCGGCGAGAACCTGCGCATCACGCATTTCCGCACCGGCCCCAAGCCCGTGCAGAACACCTTGTTGCCGTATGTCGTGGAAGTCATCGCGGCGGACCGGCCCGGCATCCTGCACCAGCTCGCGGAATTCTTCGGCCGCCGCGGCATCACGATCGAACAGCTGCATTCGTCGCGCTATCGTGCGATGCAGACCGGCGCTGACATGTTCTCGGCCCAGGTCACCATCGGCATCCCCGCGACGACGCATATCGCCGCGCTGCGCGATGATTTCCTCGAGTTCTGCGACGGACTGAATCTCGACGCCATCATGGACCCCATGAAATTCTGACCATGCTCGAACCCGGCGCCAAGGCTCCTGCACTGACCGGCACCACTGCCGATGGCACGTCCCTGAAACTGTCCGCCCTGCGCGGCCAGTGGGTCGTGGTCTATTTCTATCCCAAGGACAACACGCCGGCCTGCACCACCGAGGCGCAGAACTTCCGCGACTTGCAGGCCGAGTTCGCCGCACGCAACGCCGTCATCATCGGCGTCTCGCGCGACACGGCGCGCACGCACGGGAATTTCGCGACGAAGCAGAAGCTTAGCTTCGCCCTGATCGCCGACACCGATGAGACCTGGTGCAAGGCGTTCGACGTGATCCACGAGAAGGTGCTCTACGGCCGCCGTTATCTGGGCATCGTGCGCAGCACCTTCCTGATCGACCCGGCCGGCCGCATCCATCAGCGCTGGAGCCCGGTGAAAGTGCCGGGCCATGCGGCCGATGTGCTCGGGAGCATCCCGGCCGCGTGAGTGCCGCCGGCGCCCCGACCCGCGTCCTCCCGGAGCGGCGTCCGCCGGTCCGGCCTTATCCCCCCGCCCGAGGCTGACGCATGACCCGAGGCAAGCGCATCTACGTGCTCGATACCAACGTGCTGATGCACGACCCTACTTCGCTGTTCCGCTTCGAGGAGCACGACGTATTCATCCCGATGACGGTCCTGGAAGAACTGGACAATGCCAAAAAGGGAACCTCCGAGGTATCGCGCAATGCGCGCCAGGTCAGCCGCTTCATCAACGAACTGATCGAGCACGGCGGCGACCGCAAGATCGAGGAAGGCCTGGACCTGGTTTCGCCGCAGGGCGTGAACCTCAAGCGCAGCAAGGCCGTCGGGCGGCTGTATTTCCAGACGCGCACGCCGGAAACCCTGCCGGGCAAGATCAAGGCCGACAACCAGATCCTCGCTGCGGTGCTGATGCTGCGCGACATGCACAAGCGTGTGCCGGTCGTCCTCGTCAGCAAGGACATCAATCTGCGCATCAAGGCCTCGATCTACGGCATCACCGCTGAGGATTACGAGAACGATCGCGCGCTCGATGATTTCAGCCTGCTGTATTCCGGCCACGCCGAACTCGCCGAAGGCTTCTGGTCGCTGCACCAGAAGGATCTGAAGTCCTGGCAGGAGCGCAACCACACGTTCTACGAGGTACGCCTGCGCAAGAACGAGGACTGGTATCCGCACCAGTGTCTGTACATTCCCGACGGCGACGACATGCTCGAGCTGCGCGTGATCGAAGTACGCGACGGCCGCGCGCGTCTGCGCCTCATGGACGACTACACCGGTTCGCACAATGTCTGGGGCATCACTGCGCGCAACCGCGAACAGAATTTTGCGCTCAACCTGCTGATGGACCCGGACGTCGACTTCGTCACCCTGCTCGGCACGGCCGGCACCGGCAAGACGCTGCTCGCGCTGGCCGCGGGACTGGCCCAGGTCATGGACCAGCAGCGTTATCGTGAAATCATCATGACGCGCGCAACGGTCTCGGTTGGCGAGGACATCGGCTTCCTGCCCGGCACCGAAGAGGAAAAGATGACGCCGTGGATGGGCGCGCTGACCGACAACCTCGAAGTGCTGACCAGCCCCAGCGAGGGCGGCGCCTGGGGCCGCGCGGCGACCAACGACCTGCTCGCCTCGCGCATCAAGATCCGCTCGCTGAACTTCATGCGGGGACGCACCTTTCTGAGCCGCTACGTCATCATCGACGAGGCACAGAACCTCACCCCCAAGCAGATGAAGACCTTGCTGACGCGCGCCGGCCCCGGCACCAAGATGATCTGCCTCGGCAACGTCGAGCAGATCGACACCCCCTACCTGACCGAAACGACTTCGGGCCTGACCTACGCCGTGGACCGCTTCAAGGAATGGCAGCACAGCGCGCACATCACGCTGCGCCGTGGCGAACGTTCGCGGCTTGCGGATTACGCGTCGGAGAAGCTTTGATTCGAAGCTGCGCGGTGCGCAGATGCGCATCGCGCAGCTTCGAGCGGGAATGGGAAATTCGGAACCGGAAAGCTGCACGGCGCCGCATGCCCTCCGGCCCGCCGGGCGTTCAAGACCGTGAGAACCTGCGGTTATGAACGATGACCATTCGTCCCTTGAGGGGAGGGTCTTCGACCTTGCTCTACGACTCCCGGTAACCGGTCGCGCCGATCGCAAACAAAAAAAGGGGAGCATAGCTCCCCTGTTCAAAAGCCCATGGAGTTTGCAAAAGTCAGAAGCGCGTCGCGAGCACCGCTTCGAATTCGAGCTGGTTACCGACCAGCGAATTGCGCGAGGCGTAATTGGTCGGCGCACCGAACAGGTATTGCGCCGGCGCATAGCTCGTGATGAAACGGAACTGGCCGTTCTGCCCTATCCAGCGCGAATAGCTCAGATCGAAGCTGTAATTCGACACATCGCCGAGCAGGCGGTCGAGCAGCGGCGAGGTCGGCGCCGGCTGCGTGCGCGTGCTGTACCGCAGCGAGACATCGCCATTGCGGCCGCCGTGCCAGACCGAAGACAGGCTGTAGACGTCCAGATCGCTCCATTCGAACACCGGGCTCGCGCCGCTGCCGAGTGCGGCGAGGAAACGCCGCGGCAGGGTCGGGCTCGTGAACGCACGGATATCGCTGTACATCACGCGTTCTATGTTGAACTCGAAGCTGAGCCAGGGCGCCAGACCGACACCGAGGTTCAGGCTTGCGCTGGCCGGAATGTCGAAATCACCGGGGTCGGCATAGACGCCGCGGTAACTGTTGAACGCGTCCATGTTGACGCGCGACTGGTAGCTCGTCGTCCAGCGCAGGCGCTCGCCGAGCATTTCGCTGAACTCGACGCGCACGCCGCGGCCATAGGCCGCAGTCGTCGGACCCGGCGGGGCGGCAAACTCGTCGATGCCGTATTCGCTGTCGCCGAACGTCGCATTTGCGAAACGCTGATAGGCGAACAGCGCAGCCACCGACCAGCGGCCACTGTCGCCCCAGCCGCGCACATAGGACGGCGCGACGATGTAGCGATGCAGACCCGGACGGGCTTCGGGAATCAGGCGCGGCACGATGCCGTTGTCGCCGAGGCGGCTGCTCGGAACTTCGTCGACGCCGCTGCGCACGGACACGCCGATCAGTGCGTTGCTGCCGATCGCCGTATAGCTTGAACGGCTGCCGCGAATCGTGGCGAGCTCGAGCAGTTGCGGCGCGACGGCGGGTGTTGCGGGTTCGGCCCAGGAGAAATCGGGCTGGATGCTCTGGCGGGCATACTCCTGCCAGCGCTGCATAACGGATTCACCACCGAGTTGGGCGAAGGCGGCCGGAGCAAGGAAATAGAAAGGGAGCGTCAGGCCAAAACTGATCGCTCCCATCGGCTTCCTCGACGCTGCTGTTGCGCTAGCCCGGTACATGACCTGCCGTGTGGTTCCATGGCTTGTGGTGATTGTCGACGCGGAGTTTGGCAAGAACGCAACAGCGAGTCAAGTACGCAACACTACCGATTTACCGAGTTCTGACGGCAATTTGCGCCGATTCCGCGGCGCACGGCCACCAACCTGTTGCAGGATTACAACAAATGCAGACCCCTCGTCCCCGCCCCAGCGTGCTGACCGTGGCCGGCTCGGACTCCGGCGGTGGCGCCGGCATCCAAGCCGACCTCAAGACCTTCCAGGCGCATGGCGTCCACGGCACCAGCGTGATCACGGCGGTGACCGCGCAGAACACGCGTGCCGTCACGGCCGTGCATGGCATCCCGGCAGCACAGATCCAGGCGCAGATCGCCGCCGTGCTCGACGACTTCATGATCGCCGCCTGGAAGACCGGCATGCTGGCCGACGCGCGCACGATCCGCGCCGTCGCGCGCGGCATGGCAACCGCCACGGCGGCAGCCTATGTCCTGGACCCGGTGATGATCGCGACCAGCGGCGCCTCGCTGCTGCAGGCCTCCGCAGTCACGGCGCTGCGCGAGCATCTGTTGCCGCTGGCGCGCGTGGTCACGCCGAACCTGCCCGAAGCTGCTGCGCTGGGTGGCCGACCGATACGCCGGGCCGGCGATCTCGACCGCATCGCCGAAGACCTGCTGGCTGACGGCGCCGGCGCCGTGCTGATCAAGGGCGGCCATCAGCGCGGCGCCGAGGTCGTCGACCGGCTCTACTGCGACGGCCGGTTGCACGAGTACGTCCACCTGCGCCTGAAACGCAACGGCCACGGCACCGGCTGCACCCTGGCGGCGGCCCTTGCCGCGAACCTGGCCCGCGGCCAGGACCTGCCGGCGGCCTGCGCCGCCGCGACCGACTACGTATATGCCGCGCTGGACGCGGCCTACCGGCCTGGGCGCAGCCGGGTCGACGTGCTCGACCACGCGGTCGCACCACCGCGGCGGCGGCGGCCGTAGCCGCTCCCCGGTCGGGTCCACGCGCACGCTGTCGTCCCTGCCATTCGTGGACCGACCACGAGGCGCTATTGACTCGCCGCGGCGCCGGGCGCAAAAGCCATTTCCCACATCACCCGCCACCGGAAGGACCAACGTGATGAAGCCCATTGCACTCAGCGGCGCCGCCTGGCTGCTGGCCCTGTCGGCAACGCCGGCGCTGGCCGCGACGCCGATACCGGAATTTCTGCCGCTGACCGGCAGCAAGTACGCCTCGCAGGCCAGGAGCAGCGGCCCGGTCATGCGCTCGGCCGAGAAGCAGACCATGGATGCGCCGCTGATCAGCGAAGTCCGCGCCGTGCCCGGTCCCGACGGGCGCATCGAAATCCGCTGCCGCGAGCTGCCGAATCCGCGACGCCGGGACGCCGACCGGCATGCCGGCCCGGGGCCGCAGCAATGAGGGCGGGTGTGTTTGCGGCGCTGGCCGCCATCGTCCCCTGCCTCGCCCTGGCCGAACCGACCATCGGACTGCAGAGTGGCCAGCCGGCCAGCTTCCTGATCCCGGGCTCCAGTTTCTCGACCTCCTACTACGTCGACGTGCGTCCCGGCGATGCGCAGCTGCAGGTACAGGTGCATAACCTCAGCAGCGACGACGTCGACATCGTGCTGCGCTACGGCACGCCGTTCGCCGACCGCACGGCCAACGAAGGCGCGACGCCGGACGGCGATCTGTTCCTCGACTACGCGCACTACTGGGGCCTCAGCGCCGGCGGCGACGAAAGCATCCTGGTGCAGAAATCCAGCCCCATTCCGCTGCGTGCCGGGCGCTGGTACATCGCCGTGCTGAACCAGACCGGCCAGGCGCAGAACCTGACCCTGACCGCGACCTTGCGCGACAGCGTGCCGCAGGCCGCGCTGCAGTTCACCTATCTCGCGAGCGGCAGCTGCACCGGCAGCGGCTGGTTCGACACGACACCGGCGACGCCGATCGACGGCAACCCGGGCACCACGCTGGGCGAGCAGCGCCGCAATGCCCTGCAGAAAGCCGGCGATCTGCTGGCTACGCAGCTCAAGCTGCCGATAGCGCTGCGGGTCAACGCCTGCTGGGAAGCGCTCGGCGGCAATCGCACCGACGGCGCGCGCATCGCTCAGGCACAGCCCAACGGCTATCTCTACGACAGCGCCGATTTCAGCGTGCCCTGGCTGCCGGACAAGTACACCTGGTATTCGGTCACCGAAATGGTCCGCCTCAGCGGTACGCCGCAGTGCGGCACCTTCGGCAACAGCTGCGGCACGCCGGACATCCAGACCACGTTCAACAGCGATATCGACCCGCCGAACAGCGTGGTCAACGCGCCGTTCTATTACGGCTACACCGGCACCAACAAACCGGCACGCTCCATCGACTTCATCTCGACAACGATGCACGAGCTGACCCACGGACTGGGCTTCCTCGGCCTGGTCAATACCGATGCGGACAGCAACGAACCGCTCGGCGCCCGCGCCGCCGCGCGCAACGGCCAGGAGTACGACGACGCGTTCAGCCGCCAGCTCGTCACCGTCAACGCGCAGACGCGCAGCTACAAGCCCTTTCTCGGCGCGGACACCAGCGACGCGGAGCGCGCCGCGACGCTGGTATCGCAGGACGGCCTGCGCTGGGCCGGCGTGGCAGCGATGACCTCGCCGCGCAACGAGCGGCGCGACCGGCCCATACCGGACAACTTCCCGCTGATGTTCGCGCCCTGCGACCGCGCCGCAATGACCGATCCCTGTACCACCCTGCCCGGCTCCACCCTGTCGCATACGGTGCAGCCCGGCGATCTCATGAACGCCTACGACAACGGCACGTCCAACCGCGACCTCGGGCTGGCCCTGCCCATGCTCGATGCACTGGGCTGGTCCAACGCCGACGCGCCGCCGCCGACCTACGCGCTGCCCGTCGCCGGCAACTGGTTCGATCGCACGCACGGCGGCCATGGCCTGGATTTCCAGCTCTACTCGCGCGACGCGGTCAACGGCGACCTGTACTTCGTCATCTTCTACACCTTTGAAGACGACAACCAGCCCGAGTACTACCTCGGTCTCGGCCGCCTGATCGACGGCAAGTTCATCGGCGCCAAGCAGGCCAATGGCATCGCGCTGATGCGCCTGCGCTACAACGCCGCCTCGCACAGCACCGCGATCGACCGCACATCGAGCGGCCAGTTGTTCATCGATTTCAATCAGGCGGCGCAGTCGCCGGCCTGCCGCAGCGCCGACCGCAGCGGCGCCAGCGCGCTCGCCGTCATGAAATGGTCCATACGCGGCGACAGCGCGACCTGGTGCCTGGAACCGGCGGTGCCGGCCGCAGCGCATACCACGCCGGATTTCTCCGGGCACTGGTACGGCGGCAATCCCAACGATCTGGGCTGGGGCATGGAACTGCTGAGCCTCAACGGCCCGGCCGGCCAGCGCCGGCTCGTCGCGGTCGTCTACTACCCTGACCTGCAGGGCCGCTCGCGCTGGGCCATCACGGCGCTCAGCGACGTCGATCCGGCCAGCACGCCGGCGCTGAGCCTCAACGAAGTCACCGGCTACTGCCGCACCTGTCCGCCGCCGGCCGGCGGCACCACGGCGCGCGCAATCGGCACGATACGCCTGAAACTGACCCAACCCACGCGCGTGGAACCGGCCGACGGCGTCAACCGCGTGAGCATTGCGATCAGCATTCCCGGCGTGGCCGATTTCCGCCGCGACGACGTGCCGCTGACCCTGCTGTCGGCGCCGCCCGACCCCTAGCCGCGCAACGAAAAACGGCGTGTCCCTGCGGACACGCCGTTTTCTGCTCATTGCGTTTTTCGCTCAACCCTTGCGCAAGCTGTCGATCAGTGCGTCGGCGAAGGTCTCGGTGCTGCCGCTGCCGCCGAGGTCCGGGGTCACGCGGTCCTTGCGGCCGACCACGTCGCGGATCGCCGCACGCACGCGCTGGGCCTGATCCTCATGGCCGAGGTGACCGAGCATCTGGCAGCCCGCGAGCAGCAGCGCGCAGGGATTGGCCACGCCCTTGCCGGCGATGTCCGGTGCCGAGCCATGCACGGCCTCGAAGATCGCCGCTTCGGTACCGATGTTCGCGCCGGGCGCCAGACCGAGGCCGCCGACCAGGCCGGCGCAGAGATCGGAAATGATGTCGCCGAACAGGTTGGTCGTGACGATCACGTCGAACTGCTGCGGATTCATGACCAGCTGCATGCAGCAGTTGTCGACGATCATCTCGTTGCACTGGATCTCGGGATATTCGCCGGCCACTTCGCGCGCCACCTTCAGGAACAGGCCCGAGGTGGTCTTCATGATGTTGGCCTTGTGCACGATCGTGACCTTGCGGCGCCCCTGGCGGCGCGCCAGTTCGAACGCGTAGCGCACGATGCGCTCGGAGCCGCGGCGCGTGACCTTGATCTGCGAATGGGCGGTATCACCGTCTTCGGACAGGGTCTGGCCTTCCGAACCGTAGGCGCCTTCGGTGTTCTCACGCACGGTGATCAGGTCGATGCCCTCGTAGCGCGCCTTGGTGCCCGGAATCGTGATCGCCGGACGCACGTTGGCGTACAGGTCGAAGCGTTTGCGCAGCTCGACGTTGAGCGAGGAGAACCCGCCGCCGATCGGCGTGGTCAGAGGCCCCTTGAGCGCGACGCGATGGCGCGCGATCGCGTCCATCGTGGCCTGCGGCAGCAGCTCGCCGCAGCGTTCCTGCGCGGCCATGCCGGCGTCGACGAATTCGTAGCTAAGGCCGGTTTTCAGCTCGTCGAGCACGCGCAAGGTCGCGTTCATGATTTCCGGGCCGATGCCGTCGCCGCGGATTACGGCAATTGTCTTGCTCATGCAGGGGATACTCCAGAATGCCGGCTTGTCTGCGGTACAGAAAACTCCGCATTATCGGAGATGCCTCTCCAGCGAACAACTTTCGCCGTATGCGACCTTGGTCCGTATTCCCCGCCGTCGCGGCTCTGGCCGTCTGGCTGGCCGCCGCGTCGGCCGGCACGGCGGCGCGGGCTTCCGAACCGGTGCTTGCGCCGTACAGCGACAGCCCGGAACTGAAGATCGAAGCCGTGTCGGGCGACACCCCGCGGCTGCGCCTGCAGGGCGTCTGGCCGACGCCGTGCCTGCCGACGGTCGAGAAGGTCCAGCTCGACGGCAGCGACCTGCGCATCGAGCTGCGCTCGAAGAAGCCGCTGTGCGCTCGCGCCAGCGTGCCGTTCGATCTCGACATCGACCTGTCCCGCCCGGTCGGCAAGCAATGGCCGGCGACGCCGCTGCGCGTCAGCGTACTGGCCGCCAACAGCGTGGCGGCAGCGCCGCAGCTGCGCGGCTTCGCCCTGATCGAGCCGCAGCCCGGACCGCGCGCGCTGCCGGCGTCAGGCCTCTGGTGGCCACTGCCCGAGGCCGACGCCAGCAACCCGATGGCCGGCACCGGTTTCAGCTTCGAGGTCCAGGGCAACACGATCGCGGCTGCCGTGCTCGGCCGCACCGGTAACGGGTCGATCTGGTATTTCGGCACCGGCAAGCTGCGCGGCCGCACCGTGGCGCTCGATCTCGTCGCGGCGCCGCAGGCCGGCACGACGACGCCGGGCGGCGGCAACGACGCCATGCTCGCCCTGGACTTCGACAGCAACGGCCGCGCGACCGCCTGGCTCGGCTATTACGAGCACGGCGACAACCAGCCACTGCTGCGCCAGCAGACCTTCGCCCTGGCCCACCTTCCGTTTGCCGAGCGCACCGACGGCACGGCCTGGCAGGGTGACTGGGTGCTGCTCGGCGCGACACCGGGCCAGCCGCGCAGCGCACGTCAGCTGCGCCTCGACGCGACGAGCTTCATCGCCGTGGCGAATTACCGCATCAGCGGCGACGACGGCTCGGTGCTCAGCTGCGAGCGCGACCCGGCGGCCGCCAGGGTCGCCCCGCCCAGACACTGCCGGCTCAACGCCGCGAACGGCACGCTGATCGCGGATTTCGACTCGATCGACATCAACCGGCTCGACGGCTACGCGCCGGACCGCACGCCGGTACAACTGATCCGCATCGACAAGCGCTGACGCCGCGTACGCGCGCCGCTCAACCCGCGGTGTGGTCGTGCGGCGCCGGCACCTCGGCCTGGGCCGCCTCGAGCTGGTCGAGAAAATCCACCGCGCGGCGCAAATGCGGAATCACGATGGAGCCACCGACGACGAGGCCGACACTGAACACCTCGAAGAACTCGTCGCGATTCACACCGGCCTCGCGGCACTGCGCGACGTGGTAGGCGATGCAGTCGTCGCAGCGCAGCACGAGCGAGGCGACCAGACCGAGCAACTCCTTGGTCTTCACGTCCAGCGCGCCGCTCTTGTAGGTCTGCGTGTCCAGCGCGAAGAAGCGCCGCACGACCTGGTTGTCCTCAGCCAGGATGCGCTCGTTCATGCGCTTGCGGAACTCGGTGAACTGGTGCACGCGATCCTCGCTCATGCGCCGCTCCCGAGCAGTTCGGCCAGCCGGCCGCTGCGGTCGGCGGCGACGAGATCGTCGTGTCCGCCGACGAGCTGGCCGTTGATGAAGATCTGCGGCACCGTGCGCCGGCCGCCGCTGCGCTGAAGCATTTCATCGCGCAGGGTCGGATCGCTGTCGATGCGAATCTCGCGATAGTCGAGGCCCTTGGCCTTGAGCACGCTCTTGGCGGCGACGCAGTACGGGCATATCGCCGTTGTATACATTTCTATCCTGGCCACGCAATTCTCCAGCGTCGGCGCCGGGGAATTCCGCCGCCGTCTCGGTCGGCGCCATTGTGGGGGCGAAAACGCGATCGGCAAGAGCGGCCGCGACCGCGCGGGCGTCTGCCGCGGCACGCAACCCCAGGTGAACGGCGCCGCGGCGCATTGGCCGGGGGAACCTTCGCTGGGTTAATGTGTCGCAGCCATTCTCCACCGCTGCACCGTCCGGCCATGCGAAACTGGTTCATCGCCCTGCTGAGTCTCTGCGCCACCGGTCCGGCGGCCGCACGCGAATCCGGCGTGCGCCTGCCCGATATCGGCAGTTCCGCCAGCGCCATCATGACGCCGCAGGAACAGCGCTCCTACGGCGCCAGCATGCTGCACGAAATGCGTTCCTACAGCCTGGTCCTCGACGACCCGCTGCTGGTCGACTACCTGAACGCCCTGGGCTACCGCCTCGTCGCCCACAGCGACAAACCCGATCAGGGCTATACCTTCTTCGTCGTGCGCGATCCGGCCATCAATGCGTTCGCCGCGCCCGGTGGCTACATCGGCGTCAATGCCGGACTCATCACGACGGCGGTCGACGAGGGCGAGGTCGCCGCGGTGCTGGCCCACGAAATCGCCCACATAAGCCAGAACCATCTGCTGCGCGCGTTCGAGGACTCGCAGAAGGCTTCCCTGCCGATCGCGCTGGCCATGCTCGGCGCGATGATCGCCTCGCAGGGCGCCAGCGGCGACGGTGCCGAGGCCGCAATCGTCGCCGGCACGTCGCTGATCCAGCAGCGCCAGATCAATTTCACGCGCAAGGACGAGATCGAGGCCGACCGCGTCGGCATCCAGACCCTGGCCCGCGCCGATTTCGACCCGCAGTACATGGCCAGCTTCTTCGCCCGCATGGAGCGCGCGCTGCGCCCGGGCGCCGGCGACCGCGGCATTCCCGACCTGCTGCGCACCCACCCGGTCAACACCGACCGCATCAGTGACGCGAAGGCCCGCGCCGACGCACTGGCCGAGGAACAGAAGGCCGCGCGCGCGCGCAGCCGCAGCCTGCCGCCGATTTCGCCGGGCTATTGGCTGAATCCGCCGCGCGCCGACGACCTGTCGCCGCTGCCCAAGCTCGACACGACCGTGGTCACGGCCGACGCGAACCTGTATTTCCTGCTGATGCGCGAGCGTGCACGCGTGCTCGCCGCGGATCAGCCCAGCGCGCTGATCGCCTATTACGCCGACAACCGGCGCGAACCCGGCAGCGTCGCCGCGGCCGCCGCTCGCTACGGCCATGCACTGGCGCTCTGGCGCGTCGGCCAGGGCGACAAGGCGCGCGAGCTGCTGCTGCCGCTGGTCGCCGAAGCACCCGGCCTGCTGCCCTACCAGCTTGCCCTGGCCCAGGCCGAGGCGCAGTCCGGCCGGCGCACCGATTCGCTGAACCGCTACGAGCGGCTCGTCGCGAATTCGCCGTCCAACCGGGCCATCCTGCTGGCCTATGCGCAGACCCTGATCGAGGACGCCAAGCTCGCCAGCGGCCGCCGCGCCCAGGATCTGCTGCGGCCGCTGATGGCCGAGGAAATCGACGATCCGGAGGTCTATCGCGTGTTCGCGCGCTCGGCCGAGCTGGCCGGCGACAAGATCCGCGCCGCCGAGGCTTACGCAGATGTGGCCCTGCTCAACGGCCGGCTCGAGGACGCGATGAACCAGCTGCGCGCGCTGACTGAACGCCGCGATCTTGACTACTACCAGCGCGCGCGCATCGAGGCGCGCATCGCGGAAGTCACGCCCTACGTGCTGGAGCTGCGCCGCCGCGGCATCAAGCCGCGCGATCAGGGCTATATGGCGCCGGCGTTTTCCTGCCAGGATTCAAACTCTTGTGCTTCCATGTCATCGAGGCGTAACAATCCTGCATTGCAATAACGCCGCTGTCACGAAAGCGTCGCGCCGCGGCGCAACCCGCGTGCAACCGTGCAAAAACGCATCCTCATCGTTGAAGACGAAACCGCGATACGCGACATGGTCGCCTTCGCCCTGCGCAAGGCCGGCATGGATCCGGTGCATGCGGCCGACGCACGCATCGCCCAGTCCGCCATTGCCGAGCGCGTGCCGGACATGATCCTGCTGGACTGGATGCTGCCGGGCATGAGCGGTCTGGAATATGCCCGCCGCCTGCGCAAGGAAGAACTCACGCGCGAAGTCCCCATCATCATGCTGACCGCGCGCGGCGAGGAAGGCGACCGCGTCAACGGCCTGGATGCCGGCGTCGACGACTACGTCGTGAAACCGTTCTCCGCGCGCGAACTGATCGCGCGCATCAAGGCCGTCATGCGCCGCACTCACGGCGACGAAGGCGACGGTGTCGTCGAACTCGGCGGCCTGCGCATCGACGGCGCGGCGCACCGCGTCTATGCCGGCGACCAGACCGTGCAGATCGGCCCGACCGAATACCGCCTGCTGCATTTCTTCATGACCCACGCCGAGCGGGTCTATTCGCGCAGTCAGCTGCTCGACCAGGTCTGGGGCGGCAGTGTCTACGTCGAGGAACGCACGGTCGACGTGCACATCCGCCGCCTGCGCAAGACGCTGGAACCGTACCACTTGGAAAATCTCGTCCAGACCGTACGCGGCGCCGGCTATCGCTTCTCGGTAACGCCCTGAGCGCCGTCCGCTCCAGCAACGGCGTCAGCCCGTGAACGGCCGCGTCGAACGCGCGTTCGCGCTGAACCTGTGGCGTGCCGCCGGCGTCTTCGGCATTGCACTGCTGCTCGGCGCCATCGTCGGCGGCCTGGCCTGGTGGCTGTTCGCCGCCGCCTTCGCCCTGCTCGCCGAGATGTTCTGGCGTCTGCGCCGCTTCGGCCTCTGGCTGCAGAGCGGCTCGCGCCGCAGCAACCAGAACGGCGCGCTGTGGGGCGCGCTGTATCGCATTCCGGCGCTGCGCCAGCGGCGCGAACTGGCGCGCCGGCGCCGGCTCGTACAGTTGCTGCGCGCGTTCCGCACGACGGCCGCCGCGCTGCCCGACGCAACCGTCGTGCTCGACGGCAGCGGCGCGATCCTCTGGTTCAACGCCGCCGCGACGCGCCTGCTCGGCCTGAGTTATCCGCACGACATCGGCGGGCATTTCTCCAATCTCGTGCGCTCGCCGCGCGTGACGCGCTGGCTCGAGGGCGGCGACTGGAGCGAGCCGCTGATGGATGTGCCGGCGCCGGTCGACGACGCCGTGCGCCTGGGTCTGCGCATCATCCCGTATGCCCAGGGCCAGCGCCTTCTCGTCGCTCGCGACATGTCCAAGCTCATGCAGCTGGAACAGGTGCGGCGCGACTTCGTCGCCAACGTCTCGCACGAACTGCGCACGCCGCTGACCGTGGTACACGGCTATCTCGACCTGATCGAACCCGACCAGTCGCCCGAGCTCGAACCGATCCTGCTGGAACTGCGCTCGCAGTCGCGGCGCATGACCCAGATCGTCGAAGACCTGCTGACCTTGTCGCGGCTGGAAGCCCAGGACAGCCTGCCCGAAGAACGCGTCGCGATGGGCGGCATGCTGCAGACCCTGCGCCGCGAAGCCGAGGCGCTGAGCCTTGGCCGGCATGCGATCAGCATCGCGCTGCGCACCGATGTGGACATCAACGGTTCGCCCAAGGAACTGCACAGCGCGTTTTCCAACCTCGTCAGCAACGCCGTGCGCTATACGCCGGCCGGCGGCCGCATCGAGATCGTCTGGGAACTGCGCGACGGCCAACCCGTATTCACGGTCAGCGACACAGGCCAGGGCATCGCGCCGAGCCATCTGCCGCGCGTGACCGAGCGTTTCTATCGCGTGTCGAGCAGCCGCTCGCGCGACACCGGCGGTACCGGCCTGGGCCTGTCCATCGTCAAGCATGTGCTGCAGCTGCATCAGGCTCGCCTGACGATCGACAGCGAGGTCGGCGTCGGCAGCACGTTCTCCTGCGTGTTCGGCGCCGAGCGCGTCTGCGCCGCCGCGGCACACGAGGAAATCTGATGCGCGGCCGCCTCTGCCGCCGGCTGCTTACGCTGCTGGTCGTGCTGATGCTGCCGCTGCTGACGGCGACGGCAGCCGAGCGCCGTCTGACCAGCGTCGGGTCGGATACGCTCGGCGAGCTGCTGCAGGCCTGGGCTCAGGCCTACGCGGACGGCGACGCATCGCTGCGCTTCCAGATCCGCACGCCGGGCTCGGCGGCGGCACCGGCGGCGCTGGCCAGCGGCGCTGCCGATCTGGGCCCGATGAGCCGTGCGATGACCGCCGCGGAGACCGCCGACTACCGGCAGCGGCGCGGCCGCGAGCCTGGCCGCGTACGCATCGCCTACGACGCAGTCGCCGTATTCGTCCACCCGGAAAATCCGCTGCACGAGCTGCGCCTGGGCGATGTGGCCCGGATCTGGGCCGCCGATGCCGCCTGCGGCGGCGCCGGCGCAACACGCTGGGGCGATCTCGGCGCCGGCGAGGCGCTCGCCGCCCAGCCGCTGCTGCGCCTGGGCCGCAATACCGCATCGGGAACTTTTGAATTTTTCCAGCAGGCCGCCCTGTGCGGCGGCGGCTACCGCGCCGACGTCGTGCAGTTCCCGGGCGCCGGCGCCATCGTCGCCGCCGTCGCACGCACGCCGAATGCAATCGGCTACGCCGGGCTGGGCCACGTCAACGGCCTGGTCCGCGTGCTGCCGCTCGCCCGCGACGGCGAGGCCGCCGTCATGCCGGATGCGGCAACTGTCATCGCGGAGCGCTATCCTCTGGCGCGTCCGCTGTATCTGTATTTCAACCGCGCCGACGACGGTCGGCCGAGTCCGGAGGTCGCCGCCTTCCTGCGTTTCGCGTTGAGCGCACGCGCCCAGGAAATCGCCGTACGTCACGGATTCGTCGCATTACCGGCGGCCGACGTGTCGCAGGAATCGGGGCAACTGCAATGACCTTGCTCAACGGCGCCATGCAGCGCGATCTGGCCGACCCGGCGCTGTACCTCAATCGCGAACTGGCCCAGCTCGAATTCAATTTCCGCGTGCTCGCCCAGGCGCAGGATCCCCGCGTGCCGCTGATGGAGCGGCTGCGCTACCTGTGCATCTCCAACAGCAATCTCGACGAGTTCTTCGAAGTCCGCGTCGCCGTGCTCAAGCAGCAGCTCGCGCTGAACACGCCGTTCCCGGGCCCCGACGGCCTGTCGCCGGCCGAGACACTGACCCGCATCCGTGCGCGCGCGCTGGAGCTCGTGCGCGCCCAGTACGCCTTCTGGAACGACGTGCTGCTGCCGGCCCTCGGCGACGAAGGCATACGCTTCGTCACGCGCGACCGCTGGACGGTCAAGCAGAAGCGCTGGCTGCAGGGCTATTTCCAGAACGAGATCCTGCCGGTGCTGTCGCCGCTGGGTCTGGATCCGGCGCATCCGTTCCCGCGCATCCTCAACAAGAGCCTGAATCTCGCCGTCGTGCTCAAGGGCAAGGACGCGTTCGGTCGCGAAGGCCACATGGCGCTGGTGCGCGCGCCGCGCTCGCTGCCGCGCATCATCCGCCTGCCGGCCGAGGTCTCCGACGGTCCTTACGATTTCGTGTTTCTCGCCGGCCTGCTGCAGCAGTTCATCGACGAGATGTTTCCGGGCATGCGCGTGGACGGCTCCTACCAGTTCCGCGTCACGCGCAACTCGGAGCTCGTCGTCGACGAGGACGAGGTGGAGAACCTGGCCACTGCACTGTCGGACGAGCTGGCCGGCCGCGGCTATGCGCATCCGGTAAGGCTGGAGATCGCCGAAGCCTGTCCGAAGTCCATCACCGAGATGCTGATGGCGAACTTCGAGCTGACCGAACAGGACGTCTACCGCTGCGCCGGCCCGGTCAACATCAACCGCATCAACGCCATCTACGACCAGGTCGAGCGGCCCGACCTGAAATTCCCCAAGTTCACGCCGCGCATCGCGCCGGCCTTCGCGTCGGGCCAGAACGTGCTCGACGTGATCCGCGAGCAGGACGTGCTGCTGCACCATCCTTTCGAATCCTTCGGCGCTGTCACCGATCTGGTACGCCAGGCCAGCCAGGACCCGGAGGTACTCGCGATCAAGCAGACCCTGTATCGCGTCGGCGACCATTCGCCGCTGGTCAATCACCTGATCGAAGCCGCGCGCAACGGCAAGGATGTTACGGTCGTCGTCGAGCTGCGCGCGCGCTTCGACGAAGAAGCCAACATCCGCCTCGCCAACCGTCTGCAGGAAGCCGGTGTGCAGGTCGTCTACGGCGTGGTCGGCTACAAGACCCACGCCAAGATGCTGTTGATCGTGCGTCGCGAGCAGGGACGCCTGCGCCGCTACGTGCATCTGTCGACCGGCAATTACCACCAGATCACCTCGCGCGTATATACCGACTTCGGCCTGATGACGGCCGAGCCGGACATCGGCGAGGACGTACACAAGATGTTCCAGCAGCTGTCTGGCCTCGGCGCAGCAGTCAAGCTCAAGCGTCTGCTGCAATCGCCGTTCACCCTGCACAAAGGCCTGCTCGAGAAGATCGAGCGCGAGATCGCCCATGCCCAGGCCGGCCGGCCCGCACGCATCATCGCCAAGATGAATGCGCTCAACGAAGCCGGCGTGGTCCAGCAGCTCTATGCCGCATCCATCGCGGGCGTACAGATCGACCTGATCGTGCGCGGCGCCTGTGCACTGCGGCCCGGCATTGCCGGGGTGTCGGAAAACATCCGCGTGCGTTCGGTCATCGGCCGCTTCCTCGAGCACAGCCGCGTGTACTGGTTCGCCAACGATGGCGCCGCGGAAATCTACTGCGCCAGCGCCGACTGGATGGAACGCAACCTGCTGCGCCGCATCGAGACCTGCTTCCCCATCCTCGACGAGGGCCTCGCCCAGCGTGTCTACGAGGAGGCGCTGGCGAACTTCCTCGCCGACAATACGCAGGCGTGGTTGCTGCAACCCGACGGCAACTACGTGCGCACGGAGCCCGGCGAACAGATGCCGCATTCGGCGCAGCTGTCCCTGCTCGCCAAGCTCTGCATGTAACGCGGGGCCGCCCGTGCGCGCGGCCCCCATGGCAGAATCCGTCGGCCCATCTGCCCCAGAGGTTCGCGTGCCCAACGGCCAGAAGCCCATCCAGGACGGCGAGCTGCTCGCGGCCGTCGACCTGGGCTCCAACAGCTATCACATGGTCGTCGCACGCTATCAGCACGGCGAGCTGCGCGTGATCGACCGGCTGCGCGACAGCGTGCGCATGGCCGCCGGCCTGCAGCGTGACGGCAGCCTCGACAGCACGCGGCGCGACCGTGCGCTGGCCTGCCTCGCCCGTTTCGGCCAGCGTCTGCGCGCGTTGCCGCAGGGCCGCGTGCGCGCTGTCGCGACCAATACCGTGCGCCGCATGAGCGCGCCGCACGCGTTCCTGCTGCCGGCGGAAACCGCGCTGGGCCATCCGATCGAAATCGTTTCGGGCCGCGAGGAAGCGCGTCTGATCTATCTCGGCGTGGCCCACGGCCTGCCCGAGTCGCACGAGCCGCGCCTGTGCATCGACATCGGCGGCGGCAGCACCGAATTCATCATCGGCCGCGGCATGGAGACGCTGGAGACCGAAAGCCTGCAGATGGGCTGCGTCGCGAGCAGCCTGCGCTTCTTCGCCGACGGCAAGCTCACGAGCAAGCGCTGGCGCCAGGCGCAGACCGAGATCGGCGTGGAGCTGCAGCAGTTCGCCGCCGACTATCGCGCGCGGGGCTGGGGCGAGACCGTCGGCTCTTCAGGCACGATCCGCGCGATCGGCAACATCGTCCAGGCCAGCGGCTGGAGCGACGCAGGCATCACGCGCGGCAGCCTCGATCGCCTGCGCGAGGCCCTGCTCGCAGCCGGCAGCATCGACAAGCTGCGTCTGCTCGGCCTGTCGGAAGAACGCCAGAGCGTGATCGCCGGCGGCATCGCGATTCTCGAAGCCGCCTTCGTCGCGCTCGAGCTCGACCGCATGCAGGTCTGCGAGACGGCCATGCGCGAGGGGCTGCTCTACGACCTGATCGGCCGCGCCGAACAACGCGACCCGCGCACGGCCAGCATCGAGTCGCTCGTGCGCCGCTACGACGTGGACCGCGCCCAGGCGCGCCGCGTCGAATCCACGGCCCAGCTGTTGTTCGACCAGATCGCCGACGCCTGGCAGCTCGACGGCGACGCGCTGGACTGGCTGCGCTGGGCTGCGCGCATCCATGAGATCGGCCTGGCGATCGCGCACAGCCAGCACCACCTGCACGGCGCCTACCTGATACGCAACTCGGATCTGGCCGGCTTCACGCGCCAGGAGCAGGATTTTCTCGCAACGATACTGCGCTGCCACCGGCGCAAGCCCGATCAGGAAGCGCTGGCGGCGCTGCCCGAACGCCTGCGCCGCACGGCCGCGCGCGTGACGGCACTGCTGCGCGTGGCCGTGCTGCTGCATCGCGCACGCAGCGCGGAACGCCTGCCGACACTGACCGTGCGTGCCGACGATCGCGGACTGGAGCTCAAGCTCGGCCGCGACTGGCTCGCGCAGCACCCGCTGACCGTGGCCGACCTGGATCAGGAACGCGAACACCTGAAGGATCTCGGCGTGAAACTGCAGCTGCGCGCCGCGGAAAAGGTCTAGCCAGGGCCGCGGGGGCGCGTCGCTGCCGCGCGCCGGTTTTGCCGCGTATCATTGCAATCCCACTTTGCAGGAGTTCCTTCCGTGCTCAAGCACCATCTGTTCGCCTTCGCCCTGCTGCTGCCGCTCGCTGCCGGAGCCCAGAACCAGCCCAAGCCGGCACCGAAAGCCGAGGCCAAGCCCGCCGCGGCGAAACCCGCCGAAGCCCCGGCCGAGGCCGCCAAGCCGGCGCATCCCCAGGTCGTGCTGCATACCTCGATGGGTGACATCACGCTCGAGCTCTATCAGGACAAGGCGCCCAAGTCCGTCGAGAACTTCCTGCAGTACACGAAGGACGGCTTCTACAACGGCACGGTGTTCCACCGCGTCATCAACGGCTTCATGATCCAGGGCGGCGGCTTCACCAAGGACCTGACCCAGAAGCTCACGCGTCCGGCCATCCAGAACGAGGCCAACAACGGCCTGTCCAACCTCAAGGGCACGGTCGCAATGGCGCGCACCACCGACCCGCATTCGGCCACGGCGCAGTTCTTCATCAACGTCGTCGACAAC
The DNA here is from genome assembly GCA_001725155.1 of Lysobacteraceae bacterium SCN 69-320. Taxonomy (GTDB): domain Bacteria; phylum Pseudomonadota; class Gammaproteobacteria; order Xanthomonadales; family Rhodanobacteraceae; genus Tahibacter. The sequence goes on from MEFP01000019.1 coordinate 68,686, forward strand.
AAGCGCCTGGACTACGTCAGCGACCAGAGTGGCATGACCTACGGCTACGCCGTGTTCGGCAAGGTCGTCGGCGGCATGGACGTCGTCGACAAGATCAAGGCCGTGGAAACCTCGGCCCAGGGTCCGCTGCCGGGCGACGTGCCGAAGGTCGCGATCACGATCGACAAGGCGGAGATCCTGCCGCAGTAAGCAGGCATCGCCGCAACGGCCGTTTCCCAACAAAAAGCCCGGCTTCTGGCCGGGCTTTTTGTTTTCATCCTGCGCGCATCGGCCCCTACGGCCGCAAGACCGCCGTTCAGTCGATCGAGAAGTTCTGCAGTGCAACCGGCAGGCGGCCGAAGGCATTCAAAGTGAAAGCGCCGCAACCGCCGGAGCCGGGACTGGAGGTCACGACGAGGTAGTAAGTGCCGTTTGCCGTCGGAGCCATCATCGTCTCGCTCGCGCCCGCGTTGTTGCTGTCGGCCACGTCGGCGCACGACACACCGCCGCCGCAACTGCCAGAAAGGTACAGCATGGCCGGGTTCCAGGTTGCCGTCGTGGTGCTCAGCGTGATCGAGGTCGCAGTCCGGGTGTTGTCGATATTGAAGCGATAGATGACATCGTTCTCCGGCGACGAGAACGCGCCGCACAACGTGCCGAGCTGATTGGAACTCGCACAGGTGTCACCATTCGCGGTGTGAGTGTTGCCACCGACGAGCGGGATGGTCGACGGCGAAGCGCAGGACTGAGCCGCGGCCGAACCGGCGCCGGCGGCGGCCAGCAAACCGAGAGCGATCGCGAAAGCATTCTTGTTCATTGATTGACTCCGACGTAAAGGAAACGGACGCAGGCTCTGAAACCGATCAGCGACTGCCGCAGCGAATCATCGTCAGAACAACGCGATTTCTCTCCGGCGTTCCGGTCACGAATGCGGCTTCGTTTACGCTCAGTCGGCCTTCGGTTTCACGGTCGCCCGCGTCGGCGAGGTCAGGCGCTTGCGCTCACCGCGGTGATCGACCGTCCCGACATAGTACCAGTAGGTCTTGCCGACCTCGCCAGTCTGGTCCCGCCAGGCATACTGGCCCGCCGCATTCTCGACCGACTGGACCGGTATGGTTTCGGCATTGATCCGCCGCCACGGGCCGTCCGCGGAATCGGCACGATAGATGTGGTAGCCGTACAGCAGCCCTTCGTTGGCGACCTGCCAGCGCAGTACCGGACCGTTGCCCGGCGGATCTTCCGGCCTGGCATGGGTCGTGGCCTGCTTGATCTGCTGCACCAGCGATCCGCTGCCGAGCGCCGGACTGCTGCCGCCGTCGGCCGTCGCGACAGCGGGCGCCTCCGCCTGTTTCTTCATCTCTTCGGCGACATCCTTGATCACCGTCTTTTCGCCGACCATGACGCCCCAGACCTGGATCGGCAGCGAACGCGAATAGTCGGGCAGCTCGATCCGCAGCTCGCCTTTCAGATAACCCAATGGCTGCTGATCGGAGACGGCGAGCTTGATCAAACGGCAATCTGCAGCCGCCGGCGTGCAGTCGGCGACCGCCGCATTGCCTTCGATGCCGCCGAGACGGACGGAGCCGACGTGCAGCGGCTTCCCGTCGACCTGCTTCAACGGAATCAGATAATCGCGCGGACCCGAGCCGCGGCGCACGATGTCGAGTTCCAGCGGATTGACCGCAGGGACGACCTGGCCGCGGACATCGCCCTTGATCTTGACGGACAGCCGCTGCTGGCGCGCCGAACGCAGACCGAGGATCACGTTGACGTCGAGCAGCCCCCAGGGCGCCGAGTCGGCAACGGTGACATTCAGGCCCAGGCCGTCCTTGTCGATCGAAATCTTCAGATAGTCCGGCGCGGAAATCACTTTCTCGACGCGAGCATCGGGGTCTTCGTCGCTGTGCAGACGCAGCGAGCCGCCTTTTCTGTTCTTCTCGATCAGGCTGACTGGCCCCAGGTCAATCAGCAGACGCGAGACATCGAACACCGTCGCGACGAAACCGACCGAGTCGGAATAATAGTCGCGCTCCTGCCCCTCGACGCGATAGCGCAGCGCGTGATGCGAAGTACCCGTATCGTTGCTGGTGTCGATCTTGAGTTCTGCATGGGCCGTACCGCGGGCCGGCACCAGCAGCGATTTCACCGCGACACTGTCGCCTCTGAACTCTGCCGTCAGATCGACGAGCCGGACCGGTGTGTCGCCGGCATTCACGAACTCGACGAGACAGCTCGTCGGCTGCCCCTGATAGACCTCGACGAACTCGCAACGCGGCGTTTCTATCCGAGCGTTCCCGTCAGTCGCGGCCAAGGCCAAGGAAAAAAGCAGAGGAAGCAGCATGGTCGCTCCAAAATTGAAAACCCGCCCGATTCGGCCCAGGTTCGACCGGACTCGATCCGCCAAGTTCGTCGCCACCAGCGAACATCGTTGGCGTCGATGCGAACGGAACACGAGAAATGCCACCGATGGCGCATCGGCGAAATGAATCGCCATGGCTTGCCGCGTAAACGCAGGCGACAGTACGGCTTGCCCACGGCAAGAAGGCAATGTGCCCTGGCCACTTCAGACCGGCAGCCGTCCTGCGCGCAGCCGCTAGAGAAAACGGCCTGACGAGCATAGCCCGGCGAAAAAATCCCAAAAAAAAGAACCCACCCTTGTGGGGTGGGTTCTCAGCAAGCAACAGCCGGAACTGGTCGATCAGTCGATCGAGAAGTTCTGCAGCGCCACCGGCAGACGGCCATCGGCCGCCAGGGTGAACGCGCCGCAGCCGCCGGTGCCCGGGCTGGAGGTCACGACCAGGTAGTACGCGCCAAGGCCGGTCGGAACCGTCATCGTCTCGTTCTGACCCGCAACGTTGTTGTCGGCCACGTCGGCGCAGGACACGCCGCCGCCGCAGCTGCCCGACAGGTACAGCATGGCCGGGTTCCAGGTCGCCGTCGTCGTGCTCAGCGTGAACGTGGTCGCCGTGCGCGTCGCGTCGATGTTGAAGCGATAGATGACATCGTTTTCCGGCGACGAGAACGCGCCGCAGAGCGTGCCGAGCTGGTTGGAACCCGCACACGAATCACCGGTGACCGTGTGGTTCGCACCCACCAGCGGGATGATGGACGGCGAGGCGCACGACTGAGCCGCGGCCGAACCGGCGCACGCGGCGGCGGTCAGGCCGAGGGCGAGCAAAAGCGCATTCTTATTCATTGGATTACTCCGACTCTAAAGGTAAAAGGGCGCAACTATTCAGAACATCAGAAGCCGATGAAGGTCTGACGACGCGAATCGAACTCGTCGAACTTGATGATCTTGGTCGCCTGGTTCGAACGGAACGAGCTGGTCGAGTCGGCGAGGCCCATGATGGCCGTGTCGATGCCGGTCCAGCCGGCGTTGTCGACGTTGATCGAGCCGGTCGGGGTGGCCGGGTTGTTGTTGTTCACCCAGATGTTGATCTTGCCGGTGCCGCTGGCGCCGATGACGACTTCACCTTCGACCACGTTCGCACCCGCCGCGAGCGGAGCAACGAACGGCGCGCTGACGTAGTCGGTGCCGTTGTTGGTGCCGGCCACGAACGAAACCTGACGGCCGGTCGCACCGCCCGGGATCAGCGAAGCGCGCAGAACCTGCACGGAACCGCCGGCGGCCGGGAACGGATTGGCCGAGTTGGCCGTGAACAGCTGGACCTTCTGCAGGCCGCTGAACGGGGTGATGGTGTCGGCGTTCAGGTAGAAGCGGAAGCGGTAGCGCGCTTCGGCCGACGGGGTATCGTCGCGCACGAACGAGCTGGCCAGACCGCCGGCGCCAGCATTGAAGCTGGTGTCCAGGCCGCAGGTCGTCGTGTTCATGCCCGGCGTCGTGATCGCCATCACACCGCCGCCGAGAACCGTCTTGCCGCTCCAGGCGCCCGTCGGCTGAGCCGGATCGGTCGGGCACTGAGCCATCGAAGCACCCGCAAACGCCATACCCGCCAGACCCAACACCGCCAGCGACAGCGCCTTCATCATGACATTGGCCTTCATAAAGTTTTCTCCCAAGTTGGATCGGGCGGAAGCACGCTTCCTGCCCACGGAATCATTCATGGGGCCCGACAGAAAAGAAGTGTAATCAGCACAATCAAATGCCGTCAACGCTTTAGCGACGGATCTGTGGGCGAATACACCACTTCTGGCGAACCGATTCGGCACCCGCCACGGGTACTCGGAAGCTAGTAACGCAGCCGGGGCCGCGCAGCGGACACTTGGCCGGCAGATTTTTTGCGTTGACGTTGATTGATGCGGATTGGGACAATCGGCTTTTCGCGCAGGCCGGAGTCCCGTGTCAAATCAACAGATTGGCTCTCGCAGCTGCCTCGCTGCCATGCCGGCCCGCAACGAGCAGGCCACGGTCGGCGAGGTCGTGCGCGGCGTCATGTCGGCACTGAACTGCCAGGTGCTGGTCATCAATGATGCCAGCACCGATGCCACGGCCGCGGCTGCGGCCGCGGCCGGCGCCATCGTCATCACCTTGCCGTTCCAGCTCGGCGCCTGGGGGGCCACCCAGGCCGGCATGCGCTACGCGCTGCGCAATCAGTATGAGCGCGTGATCACCCTGGACGCGGACGGCCAGCATCACCCGGACGAACTGCCGCGGCTGCTGCAGGCGCATATCGACAGCGGGGCCGACGTCACGATCGGCACCTGCCCCGGGCGGCTCAGCGCGGCCAAGCGTCTGGCCTGGGCGTATTTCCGCCTCATCACGGGGCTCAGCGTCACCGATTTCACTTCGGGCCTGCGCGTCTACGGCCGCCGCGCGATCCGCGCGCTGGCCTCGCGCGAAGCCAGCCTCATCGACTATCAGGACATCGGCGTGCTCATCCTGCTGCGGCGCAAGGCGCTGCGCATCGCCGAGGCGCCGACCTTGATGTCGGCCCGGCGCAACGGCGCCTCGCGGATCTTCTCGTCCTGGTTCCGCGTTGCGCGCTACATGATCGCGACGACGGTGCTCAGCATCGCCCGCGTCGGCGCGCGCGAGCGACGCCGCGGCCTGGAGGCGCGCACGCCATGACCGCGCAGATCACGGCCGCCCTGCTCGGCCTGGCCCTGGCCGGCAGCATCCTCTATCTGGTGCGCCGCGATCACTTGCACGGCCCCTACGCGCTGTGGTGGCTGATCGTCGCTGCAGCCACGCTGGTGCTGGGCTTCGTGCCGCGCACGATTGACTGGCTGGCGCATCTGACCGGCATCGGCTATCCGCCGGTGCTGCCGATCATCATCGGTCTTTCGCTGATCCTGTTGCGCCTGCTGCAGCTCGACATCGAACGCTCGCGCCAGGAACGCCAGATCCGGCGCCTGAATCAGAAGCTCGCCATCCTCGAGGAAGAGCTGACGACCTTGCGCCGGGCCGTGACGACGCGGGCCGACTCCGCCAGCCGGTCGGACTGACGCGCCGCGCATGCGCGTACTGCACCTGGGCAAGTTCTATCCGCCGGCGCCCGGCGGCATAGAAACCTTCACGGCCATCCTCGCGCGCGAACAGGCCCAGGCCGGCGATACGGTCGAGGTGCTCGCGCACTCAGCAGCGCCAGGCTGGCGCAGCCGGCGGCGCATGGACGGCGCCGTCGGCATCGTCGAAGCCGGCCGGCCAGGCCAGCTCGCCTATGCGCCGCTGAGTCCTGCGTTCCCGCTGCAGCTGCAACGCTGCATCGCCCGCGTCCGGCCCGATCTGCTGCACATCCACGTGCCGAACACCTCGGCATTCGCGGCCCTGCTGCTGCCGGCGGCGCGGCGGCTGCCCTGGGTCGTGCACTGGCATGCGGACATCCCGCTTGACAGCGGCAGCCGCCTGCTGCGCGCGGCCTATCCGTTCTATCGGCCCTGGGAACAGGCGCTGCTGCGCCGCGCCGACCGCATCATCGCGACTTCGGCGGCGTATCGCGACGCGAGCCCGGCGCTCGCACGCTGGCGCGACCGGACCGTGGTCGTGCCGCTGGCGCTCGGCGAAGCCGAAGCACCGGCTGTGACGGCACCGCTGTGGCCGGCCGGCAAGCGCCGCCTGCTCGCCGTGGGACGGCTCAGCCATTACAAGGGATTCGAGGTGCTGCTCGACAGCCTCGTCGGACAGCCCGACCTGGCGCTGCTGCTGATCGGCGGCGGCGAGCGCGAAGCGGCGCTGCGCGAGCAGGTGCGCCGGCTCGGCCTCGACGAGCGCGTGCAACTGGCCGGTCAGGTCGACGATGCCTGTCTGCAGCAGGCCTATGCCCAGGCCGAGATCTTCTGTCTGCCGTCGCTGGATCGGGCCGAGGCCTTCGGCATGGTGCTGCTCGAGGCCATGCGCGCAGGCCTGCCCTGCGTAGCCAGTGCGATCGCGGGTTCCGGGGTCGGTGAAGTCGTTCGCGACGGCGAGACCGGTGTGCTGGTGGCGCCCGGCGACGCCGGCGCGCTGAGCGCTGTGCTGGCCGCGCTGGCCGCGGACGCCGGCCGGTGCCGACGCTACGGCGAAGCCGGTCGGCAGCGCTGGCAGCAGGCCTATCGTCCGGCCGCCGTCATGGCGGCGACGCGTCAGGTGTATGCGGCGGCGCAGGCCGCCCGCGCAGCAGCAACGCGACGAGACTGAGCGCCAACGGCGCCCAGTGCAGCATCAGACGGCTCGCGGCCGTCTGGCTCGCAGCCCATTTCGCGGCCGGGGTGAAGACGAACAGGACGAACAGCGCGGCGAGGCCGCCGCCGATCAGCACGGCGAGCAGTCCGGTCTCGCGCTCGCGCCAGAGCCGCTCGCGCTGCCAGACCAGGCAGCCCAGCAGCAACGGCCAGAGCAGATGCCAGTTGTACTGGCCGAGCAGACCGTTGAGGAAGGCCAGTGCCGCGCCCAGCCGCGCGGTCTCGCTGCCGCTCGTCGTCAGACCGCTGACCGTATCGCGCACGATCGCGAGCCACGGCAGTTGCAGCAGCAGCGAAACCAGCACCGCGGCCACGACGAGCAGCATGGCAGCGGCAAGCCCGGGCTTGCGCCAGCGCGACGGCAGCGCGACGAGCACGGCCAGTCCCGCCAGCCAGAGCAGCCAGATCGCGCCCTCGAACTTGAGCAGCGGCAACGCCGTGGCGCAGCAGACGGCGAGCAGCAATTGCCCGCGGTCGCCGTCGCGCAGCCAGCGCAGCCAGCTCAGCACGGCGAAGGTCAAAGCCGTTGCAACCCAGAGATCCGCATACCCCGCCAGCGCCGCATGCACCGACAGCAACGGCAGCGACGCGAGCAGATACGCGAATACCGCGCAGCGCAGCGGCGCCACGCCCAGGGCCCGCCACTGCCCGGCGCAGCCGGCAATCAGCGCCAGCCAGAGCAACGGCCAGGCCATGCCGACGGCGCCTTCGTTCCAGGCGCCGGCCGAGGCGGCGAACCACAGTTCGATACGGCTCAGCAGCTCCGGATAGCGCCAGGCCAGCGCGGTGTGCAGCGTCGCATCGCCGTGTTGCCACCAGATCGCCGGATCGACGAACGGCACCTGGCCGAGCTCGAACCAGGTCCTGGCCTTCAGCGACCAGGCGTTCCAGGCATCCCAGGCGAAGACCGGGCGCAGCCAGGCTTCGTCGGCGACCAGGGCCAGGCGCACGGCGATCGCCGCGAACAACAGCCAGGCCCAGTACGGCAGTCGCTCGCCGGCCGTGCTCCCCGCCGCCGGCAATGAGGCACCGCTGCGAACTCGCCCTGCGGCGGCCTGGCCCAGGAGGCGGGCAAACGCGACCAGCAGCGGCAAGGTCACGGCAAACAGGCGCCAGTGGCTGTCCGGCTTCACGAGCAGGTCCACCGCCACGGCCGCGGCGAACCCCAGAAGCACGGCGTAGAGACCGAAGCGATCGCCGATGCGACCGAGCCAGGCGGCCAGCCACAACCACGCCAGCGCTCCGCCGAAGACCGGCAGCACGGCGCCGAACAACTGTACGCCGACAGTGTCCCGGCGCAGGCCGACGAGCGCGCCGGTCAGCAGAAAGCCGAGCAGCAGCGCGTAGCCGCCGGCGGCCAGCCATTCGCCGACGCGGCGCGGCACCCCCGCCGCGATCAGCCACAGCACCGCGCCGAGCACGGCGCAGCACGACCAGCCGAGCAGCAGTCCCGGCGTCATGGCGCGGCCTCCTGGCCGAGGCGATAGACATACAGCGGCGACGCCTCGAGCAGCGGCCGCGCCGGCAGCGCCAGTTCGCTGTCGATCTGCAGCAGGCCCTGCGCGGCGTCGTAGCGCGGCGCTTCCTGGGCGTACAGCGCGAGGAATACCGGCTCGCTCAGAAAATGCGCGCCGCCCCAGCCGACCAGATTCACCGGCCCGGTGCGGGCCGGTGCCAGGTGATAGATCAGGCGCGCGCGCACGAAATCCGATTCCGCATCGACGAGCAGGCGCACGCGGTCGGGATCGGCGCCGGCGTCGCGCAGCACGGCGCGGACGCGCTGCGCCGCATCAAGCAGATCCGCGTCGGGCAGCTGGCGCTGACGCTCCTGCCAGTCCAGGCCCGAATAGGCCAGCCGCGTCGCCGCATGCCGGTCGGCCAGGCCGAGGCTCCAGCGCAGGTCCAGCAGCAGCCAGGCAATCACTGCCGCGACGGTCATGACGTGAAGGATGCGGCGCGGCTGCCCCGGCGCGAACTGCAGCAGCAGCACGAGCGTGAGCACGAGGCCCACGGCCAGCAGCAGCACCGGCGAGCGCGTGCGCACGGCGCCGCTGTCGGGCCCCAGTGCGCTGATCGACATCAGCGACCAGGCCCGCCGGCCCGACCATTCGGTCGCGACCGCGGCGAGGCGGCCGGTCCACGACGGCGACCAGAATTCGACGTTTTCGAGCCGGAACGGGCGAAACGCGCGCGCTGCCGGCACCGACTGGGCCACCGGATACACCGCGAAGCCGATTTCGCTGATCGTGCCGCGCCATTCCTGCTCGCGGCTCAGATCAATGCTGCCGACGCCGCCGCGCGGACGCGTCAGCGCGATCGTGCGCACGTCGCCGGGCGAATCCGCGCGACGGTAGACCAGCGCGAGTTCCAAAGTCGGCGCGAGCGCGTCGAAGCGGTAGCGCAGCACCGGCCAGTCGGCCGCATCGGCGATGTCCACGCTGCGCACGAGCAGTGCGCCCTCGTTGTCGTCGGCAGTTTCGATCGCGAGCGCGCTGCCGTCGATCTGCGCACCGCTCAGCGCGGCGAACTCGGCGCCTTCGATGCGATAGCGCTGCTGCGGCCAGGGCGACTGGAACGGCGACAGTTCGGCGAAGAAGGCGATCAGCACGAACCAGACCGCGACGATGACGACGACGAGCACGCGCGGCATCAGGCCACCAGCGCGTCCAGCCGATCCAGCTCCAGCGGCGTGAAGCCCGCGGCGAGCCGGTCGCGCCGGTTGAAAGGTCCCTTCAGCGCGCCGCGATAGTACTGCTGCAGCAGGCGCTGGAAGGTGTCGGCCGGATCGACGCCGGCGCGTTCGCAGCACCAGCCGAACCAGCGCGTGCCGGCAGCGACATGGGCCACTTCTTCGGCGAGGATCTGTTCGAGTATCGCGATCGTGGCGGTATCGCCGACCGCGTGCAGGCGCTGGATCATGCCGGGCGTCACGTCGAGGCCGCGCGCCTCCAGCACGCGCGGCACCAGCGCCATGCGCTCCAGGCAGCTGTCGGCCGTGCGCCGCGCCATCTCCCAGAGTCCGTCGTGCGCCGGCAGGTCGCCGTAGCGCAGGCCGAAATCGTCGAGCCGGCGTTGCAGCAGGGTGAAATGACGCGCCTCGTCGGCGGCCACGGCGACCCAGTCTGCATAGAACGCGGCCGGCAGGTCGCGAAAGCGATAGACCGCATCCCAGGCCAGGTTGATCGCGTTGAACTCGATATGGGCGACCGCATGCACGAGTGCGGCGCGCCCGGCTTCGCTGCCGAGACCGCGCTGCGCCAGCGCGCGCGGCGCTACCAGCAGCGGTTGCGCCGGCCGACCCGGCTCGCCGATCGGTTGCGGCGGCGGCGCGGCGGCGCGATCGAGCGCACCGGCGGCAAACGCGGCGGCCGCCCGCATCGTGCGCTCGACCTTGCGCGCAGCGTCGCACTCGACCAGGCAGGACTGTGCGACGGCGAACAGATTGGTCGTGGCGATGGCGGTCATGGCTCCCCAGCCGGACGCGGATCCGGTCCCGATTATGCCCGCAGGCAGCACGTCGAATGCTAGTGTCCGGTCATGCTGCGGCGCAGACGGGTGCCCAGGAACGAGGATTTTCGGCGTGGATCACGGCCTGCGCATTCCCGAACTCGACGAAACCGCGCTGACGGCCGCGCTGCGCGCGTTTCTCGCGACGGCAACTGCGGCGGCCGATCCCTATCTCGCGGCCAAGCGTGCGCAGCCGGCCGCATTGCGCGAACTCGTGCGCGCCTACGCGAAGATCCGCGGCGCCCTGCAGCCGCGGCAGCGCGTACTCGACTGGGGCTGCCGCCATGCGGCGCTGTCGGCGCTGGCCCGCGCCGAATTCGGCGCCGAAGTCGAACTGCTGGGCTGCGACGTCTGCGCCGACACCGACTATGCCGGGTTCCATGCGGCCTGCGGCCTGGCGTACCGGCGCCTGCAGCATCCCTGGCAACTGCCCTACCCCGACGCGCATTTCGACACGGTGCTGGCCGGCGGCACGCTGGAGCACGTCCCCAACGACGGCGCGTCGCTGAGCGAGCTCTGGCGCGTACTCAAGCCCGGCGGCGCGCTGCTGATCACGCATCTGCCGAATGCCGGCTCCTGGACCGAATGCCTGTCGCGGCGCCTGTTCCCGGCCCAGGCGCACCAACGCCGCTATGCGCTGGCCGCCTTCCGCCGACGGCTGCTGCACTACGGCTTCGAAGCGGTGGCCGGCGGCCATCACCAGCTGATGCCGTCGAGCCTGCCGCCAACCTGGCGCCGGGCCTGGCTGGCCGGTGCCGTCGAACGCGCGCAATCACTGAATGCGCTGGAGAACGTCTGGCCGCTGCGCCGCTTCAGCGCGACCCTGTGGCTGATCGCGCGTCGCCGCGACGGCTTCTGACACCGCGCATCACGGCGCAATCGCCGCGATCGCGCCGGCCTCGCTTCAGGACACGCGGCGCAGGTTCTTGGCTTCGTCCGACCGCGCGAACTCGAGCTCGCGCAGATAGTCGGCCTGCACACCGGTCACGTACTCGCCCGAGAAGCACGAGGTGTCGAACGAGGTCAGCGCATCATTGCCCTCGCTGACCGAGGCGACCAGGTCGTCGAGATCCTGGTAGACCAGCCAGTCGGCGCCGAGCAATGCGGCGACTTCTTCCTCGCTGCGGTTGTGCGCGACGAGTTCGGCTGCGGCGGGCATGTCGATGCCGTAAACGTTGGGATAGCGCACCGGCGGCGCCGCCGAGGCGAAGAACACGCGCGACGCGCCGGCCTCGCGCGCCATCTGGATGATCTGCTTGGACGTGGTGCCGCGCACGATGGAATCGTCGACGAGCAGCACGGTCTTGCGGCGGAATTCCAGGTCGATCGCGTTGAGCTTGCGGCGCACGGATTTCACGCGCTCGCTCTGCCCCGGCATGATGAAGGTGCGGCCGATGTAGCGGTTCTTGACGAAGCCCTCGCGCATCGGCACGCCGAGCGCGCTGGCCAGAGAACTGGCCGCCGTGCGCGCGGTGTCGGGAATCGGGATCACGGCATCGATGCCATGGTCCGGACGCAGGCGCCGGATCTTCTCGGCCAGGCGTTCGCCCATGCGCAGACGCGCCTTGTAGACCGAGACGTCCTCGATCATCGAGTCGGGCCGCGCGAGATAGACGTATTCGAAGATGCACGGCGTGTGCGCATAGCCTTCGGCGCAGCGGCGGTGATGCAGGCTGCCGTCGAAGCCGAGCAGCACGGCTTCGCCGGGCTCCACGTCGCGCAGGCGGCGGAAGCCGAGGATGTCGAGCGCGACCGATTCGGACGCGACCGCGTATTCCTTGCCTTCGGGCGTGTCGCGCTCGCCGAGCACGAGCGGCCGGATGCCGTGCGGATCGCGGAACGCGAGGATGCCGTAGCCGAGCACGAGCGCGGCGACCGCATAGCCGCCGCGCGCGCGCGAATGCACGCCGGCAACGGCCTTGAACAGGTGATCCGGCGTCAGGTCCATGCGCTCCTGGATCTGCAGCTCGTGCGCCAGCACGTTGAGCAGCACTTCCGAATCGGAATTGGTGTTGATGTGGCGGCGGTCGCCTTCGAACAGTTCGCCACTGATCGCCTCGGCATTGACGAGATTGCCGTTGTGCGCGAGCGCGATGCCGTAGGGCGAGTTCACGTAGAACGGCTGCGCCTCGCCGACGTCGTCGGAACCCGCAGTCGGATAGCGGCAGTGGCCGATGCCGACGCGGCCGCGCAGCTTGAGCATGTCGTCGCGCTGGAACACGTCGCGGACGAGGCCGCGCGCCTTGTGCAGGCGCAGCCGGGCGCCGTCGACCGTAGCGATGCCGGCGGCGTCCTGGCCGCGATGCTGGAGCACCGTCAGGCCGTCATACAGGGCCGAGGCGACCTCGGATTTGCCCACGATTCCAATGATTCCGCACATGGCGAGGTTACCGCTAGGAGGAGGATGGCTTGTCCGCGCCGGCGGCAGCCGGTGGCGGCGAATTGGGGGCGGGCGGCGGAGCTTGCAATGACGGCAAGGTCAGCAGGCCGCGGTAGTCGAGATGCTTGGCGACGTCCTGCGGCAGCCGCGCGGCCAGCCACTCGGCGCCGTTCTGGAATCCCGGCATCAGGCGCGACTCGCGCCACCACGGATCGCGCGGAAACGGCGTGAAGCCGAGCAGCAGCACCATGAGCAGGACCAGCGCGAGGCCGCGCGCGAGGCCGAACACCATGCCGAGCAGCCGGTCGGTGCCGCTGAGCCCGCTGCCGGAGACGAGCTTGCGCAGCAGGAACGAGACCAGCGCGCCGGCGACGAGCATGCCGAGGAAACAGATGCCGTAGCCGAGCATCAGACGCACCGACGGCACTTCGACGCTCGTGAACAGCGCGGCGAGCCGTTCGCCGAACAGCCAGGCGACCCAGAACGCCGCGGCCCAGCAGATCAGCGCCATGACCTCGGCCACGAGGCCGCGCCAGAGCCCGATCACCACCGACAGGGCCAGCACGCCAAGGATGCAGTAGTCGGCCCAGTTCACGGCGGCTGCGGTCTCAGGGCACCGTCACGATCATGCCGGTGATCGTCAGCTTCTGCTTGGCCTGGTCGCGCAGCTTCTCGCTGCCGGCACGGTCGGGCTCGGGCCCCAGGCGCACGCGCCAGAGTTTCTCGGCACCCTGCCCCGTGCTGTCGACGAAGCTCGGCAGACCGGCGCCCTTGGCTTTCGCGAGCAGCTTGTTCGCTTCGTCCTGCGACTTGAACGCGCCGAGCTGCACGGCCCAGCCGCCGGCGCGGTTGGCCGGCAATGCGGCAGCCGGCGCGTCGGCCTTCTGGGTGGCAGCCGCCGCAGCGGCAATCTCGACCACGCTGCCCTTGAGCTTGGGATCGGCCTTCTGCAGCTTCAGCCGCGCCGCTTCGGCCGTACTGCGGTCCTCGTACGGTCCGAGGCGCACGCGCGTGGCCGGTTTGCCGTCGACTTCGGCCGATTCGGTATATGCAGTCAGCCCCTGCTTCTTCGCGCCGGCGACCAGTGCATCGGCATTCGCGCTGTTGGCGAAGATGCCCAGGTGCACCGCATAGCGACCGGTGCTCGATGCGGCAGGCGCGGCGCGCTCGGGCACGGGCCTGGCGGCGGCAGTCTCGGCGGGTTTGATCGCAGCGGCCGTCGGCCGGGGCGCCGCCGGCGCCGTGCCGGGGGTTTCGGAATACGGGACTTCCGCGGCCAGCCGCGGATTGGTACCGGCATCGACGGTGGCGACCTTGTCGCCGCCGGCCGGCGTGACGTGTTCGGCGACCGGCGCGGAAACCGCCGGCGGCTTGCCGTTCTCGGTCGGCACGACGCGGGTCTGGAATTCGCGTTCGGGTGCCGGCGGAATCGCCAGATTCTCGGTAACTGTCTCGGTCTTGGGCGGACTGCCCGACAGGAACATCGGAACGAAGATGACCGCGAGTGCGATCAGGACGGCAGCACCGATCAGACGCTGTTTCAATGCGGAATCCATAGCCGGCTGGCCTCCAGGAACGTCGGGATTATACGCGTGGGCAAGCAACAACCTGCAGCGCGGCGCTCAGACCGCCGCATCGCGCGGCCGCCAGCGCAGAGCGGCCGCGGCGATCAGGAACGAGCCGAACGCGATCACGCGCGCGCCGGCCTGCAGACGCGGCAGCAGCATATCCAGCGCTGCCGCAACGTCGGCCCAACCGCGGTGCGGCGCCGGCCCCAGCGCGGCCTCGAGCGCGGCCGTCAGCGAGGCGAGATCGCGGCCGCGCTCGGTCGCGCGCGCGAGGTCCACGAGCTCCCATTCGGCGATGTAGGGAGCCAGCGGCACGAGCATGCCGGCCGCATCCTTGTCGCCGAGCGCGCCGAATACCGCGACCGTGTCGCGCGCCGGCTGCGCCGCGAGCCAGGCAGCCAGCACTTCGGCGGCCTGCGGGTTGTGGGCGACGTCGATCACGAGCTCGCCGGCGCCGACCGCGATGCGCTGCAGCCGCGCGCGCGCGCGCGCCTCGGCCACGCCGCGAACGAAGGCCTGCTCCGGCAGCGGCAGGCGTTCGCGCAGGGCGTGCAGCGCGGCGATCGCCGCGGCCGCATTCGCCGGCTGGCAGGCCGCCGCGAGCCGTGGCACCGGCAAGGTCAGTCGCGTGCCGTCGGCGCCGTTCCAATGCCAGTGCTCGCCGGCCGGCTCGACGGCATAGCCGACGCCGGCGCGAATCACCCGCGCACCATGGCCGGCCGCGGCCTGCAGCAGACCTTGCGGCGGATCGGTCTCGGCCACGATCAATGGCCGCCCGGTGCGCGCGACGCCGGCTTTTTCGCGGCCTATGCTGTCGCGGTCGTTGCCGAGCCAGTCCTGATGGTCCAGCGCGATCGTCGTGACGACGGCAACGTCGGCGTCGATGAGGTTCACCGCATCGAGCCGGCCGCCGAGGCCGACTTCGAGCACGGCGACGTCGAGCGCCGCATCGGCGAACAGCAGCAGCGCGGCCAGGGTGCCGAATTCGAAATAGGTCAGCGGCACGTCGCCGCGCACGGCCTCGATGCGCTCGAATGCGGCGATCAGCGCCGCATCATCGGCATCGGCGCCGGCAATGCGCACGCGCTCGTTGTAGGCGAGCACGTGCGGCGAGGTGTAGGCGGCCACGCGATAGCCGCCGGCCGCGAGCATGGCTTCGAGAAACGCGACGGTCGAACCCTTGCCGTTGGTGCCGGCGACGGTGATGACGACCGGCGCCGGCCGCGGCGCGCCGAGGCGGCGCCAGACCTCGCCGACGCGGCCCAGACCGAGGTCGACGCCGCGCAAATGTACGCCGAGCTGATAATCCAGCCACTGCTGCAGGCTGCGCCGCGGCAGCGACGGTTCCGCGCTCAGGCGGCGGCTCCGCTGACGCTTGCCGCGCCGACGCGCGGCTGGCGCATCAGCAACGCGAGCACGTCGGCCAGCTTGTTGCGCGTCTCGCGCCGGTCGATGATGAAATCGACGGCGCCATGCTCGACCAGGAACTCGGAACGCTGGAAACCTTCGGGCAAGGTCTCGCGCACGGTCTGTTCGATCACGCGCGGCCCGGCGAAGCCGATCAGCGCCTTGGGCTCGGCCACGTTGAGATCGCCGAGCATGCCCAGGCTGGCCGAGACGCCGCCGGTGGTCGGATGGGTCAGTACCGAGATGTACGGCAGCCCCCCCGCACGCAGACGCGCGAGGGCCGCCGACGTCTTGGCCATCTGCATCAGCGAGAACAGCCCTTCCTGCATGCGCGCGCCACCGGTAGCCGACCAGCAGACCAGCGGCGTGCGATCGGCCAGCGCCCGTTCGGCCGCGCGCGTGAACTTCTCGCCGACGACCGAGCCCATCGAGCCCCCCATGAAACTGAAATCGAACGCGACCGCGACGAGCGGACGGCTCTTGAGCAGGCCGCGCATGGCGATCATCGCGTCCTTCTCGCCGGTCTGCTTCTGCGAGGCGACGATGCGGTCCTTGTAGCGCTTGGAATCCTTGAACTTCAGCGCGTCGACCGGCTCGAGATCGGCGAACAGTTCCTCGGTGGAGCCTTCGTCGAAGAAGGCGAGCAGGCGCTTGCGCGCGCCGATCGCATGGTGATGGCCGCACTGCGGACAGACTTCGAGGTTGCGCTCGAGCTCGGGCCGGTACAGCACCGCGGCGCAGCCCTCGCATTTTTCCCAGACGCCTTCGGGCACCTTGCCCTTGGCGCCGGTGCTCTGGGTGCGGATGCGCGACGGCATCAGTTTCGAAAGCCAGCTCATGTCACCAACCTCTCCGGTATCCGCCGGCGGCAATGGCGCCGGCGACGATTCAAGCAGGGGCGCCGCCGCAGGCGACGCCGGATCGTGCGCAGGATGCGGCCGCCGCCTACGCGGCATGGCCTGCAGGCAATGCGTCCAGCGCCGCACGGATCGGCGCGAGAAACGCCTGCGCGCGCCGTACGAGCTCCGCCGCGTCGGCACTGCCCGCCAGTGTATCGACCAGCGCGCTGCCGATCACCACGGCGTCGGCGAAACCGGCGATGGTCGCCGCCGTCGCGGCGTCCTTGACGCCGAAACCGACCGCTACCGGCGTGCGCGCCCGCGCACGCAGCGCGGTCACGCGCTCGCGTACGGCGTCGGTGCTCAGATGTCCCGCGCCGGTGATGCCGGCGAACGACACGTAGTAGAGAAAACCCTGCGCTTCGGCGCAGATGCGGTCGAGCCGGCCGGCTTCGGTGGTCGGCGCAGCCAGGAAGATCTGTGCCAGACCGGCCTGGCGCAGCGGCACGGCCGTGGCGATCTCTTCCACGGGACAGTCGACCAGCAGCACGCCGTCGACACCGGCGGCGACGGCCTCGGTCGCGAAGCGCTCCACGCCGCGGATCTCCACCGGATTCAGATAGCCCATCAGCACGACCGGCGTCTGCGTATCGCGCGTACGGAATTCAGCGACCCAGGCCAGCACCTGGCCCAGACCGATGCCCTTGGCCAGCGCCCGCTCGTTGGCATGCTGGATGACCGGGCCGTCGGCCATCGGGTCTGAGAACGGCACGCCGAGTTCGATTAGATCCGCGCCGGCCTCGACCAGCGCATGCATCAGCGCGACGGTGGCCTCGGGCAGCGGATCGCCGGCCGTGACGAACGGAATCAGGCCCGGCCGGCGGGCGGCTTTCAGCGCGGCGAAGCGGTCGGAAATGCGACTCATGGATAGGGGCAACCTGGCAACGGAAACGGTGACGTGGCGGCGTCAGATCAGACTGAGACCTTCGCGCGCGGCGATGGTATGCACGTCCTTGTCGCCGCGGCCCGACAGGTTGACGAGCACGAGCTGGTCCTTCGGCAGTTCGCGCGCGAGCTTCATGCCCTGGGCGACCGCATGGCTGGATTCCAGCGCGGCGAGTATGCCTTCGCTGCGCGCGAGCTCGTGGAACGCGGCCAGCGCCTCCTCGTCGGTGATGCCCAGATACTGCGCGCGGCCGCAGTCCTTCAGATAGGCGTGCTCGGGACCGACGCCGGGATAGTCCAGGCCGGCGGAAACCGAATGGGTCTCGATGATCTGGCCGGCGTCGTCGCAGAGCACGTAGGTGCGGTTGCCGTGCAGCACGCCGGGCCGGCCGGCCGCGAGCGACGCCGCATGACGTCCCGTGGCGATGCCGTCGCCGGCGGCTTCGGCGCCGTAGATCGCGACGTCCGCGTCGTTGAGGAACGCGTGGAACAGGCCGATCGCATTGGACCCGCCGCCGACGCAGGCGACCAGCGCGTGCGGCAGGCGGCCGTACTGTTCGAGCATCTGCGCGCGCGCCTCGCGGCCGACGACGGCGTTGAAGTCGCGCACCATCTGCGGATACGGGTGCGGGCCGGCCACGGTACCGATCATGTAGAACGTGTCGTCGACATTGGTGACCCAGTCGCGCAGCGCCTCGTTGAGCGCGTCCTTCAGGGTCTTCGAGCCCGAATGCACCGGATTCACCTGTGCGCCCAGCAGCTTCATGCGGTAGACGTTGATCGCCTGGCGCTCGACGTCGACGGCGCCCATGTAGACCACGCAGGGAATGCCCAATCGCGCGCAGACCGTCGCGCTGGCTACGCCGTGCTGGCCGGCGCCGGTCTCGGCGATGATGCGGCGCTTGCCCATGCGCCTGGCAATCAGCGCCTGGCCGATGGTGTTGTTGATCTTGTGCGCGCCGGTGTGGTTCAGGTCCTCGCGCTTGAGCAGGATCTGCGCGCCGCCGACGCGGCGCGACAGACGCTCGGCGTGATAGATCGGGCTGGGCCGGCCGACGTAGTGCTTGAGGTCGTAGTCGAACTCGGCAATGAAATCCGGATCGTTGCGCAGGCGCTCGTAGGCCGCCGTCAGTTCCGCCAGCGGCGCCATCAGGGTTTCGGCGACGTAGACGCCGCCGTAGGCGCCGAAGCGGCCGTGCGTGTCGGGAAGGGTGTGGAAATCGGTAGTCACGCCTGGTTTTCCTCGTCGGCGCCGGCACGCGCCAGCGACTGCATGAACTGCTGCATTTTCTGCGCGGACTTGATCCCCGGCGCCGTCTCGATGCCGCTGGACACATCCACCGCGTGCGGCCGCGCCGTGCGCACCGCGCGCACCACGTTGCCGGAGTCCAGGCCGCCGGCCAGCAGCAGCGGCCGGCCCAGATCCCGCGGCACGCGCGTCCAGTCGAACGCGACGCCGCTGCCGCCTTGCCCGCCGGCCGCATGGCTGTCGAGCAGGAAACCGGCCGCCTGCGCATGCGCGCGGGCGTAGGCGGCGACGTCGGCGACGCTGGCCATCGGCACGGCCTTGAGATAGCGCCGGTCGAACGCGGTGCAATAGTCCGGCGTTTCCTCGCCGTGGAATTGCAGCAGATCCGGCGCGACGCGGCTAATGACTTCGCGCACCCATTCCGGCTCGTCGTCGAGCAGCAGGGTGACCACAGCGACGAACGGCGCCGTCGCCGCGCGCAGCGCCGCCGCCTGGTCCAGATCGACGAAGCGCCGGCTGCGCCGGGTCATGACCAGGCCGATCGCGTCGACGCCGGCCGCACAGGCCGCAGCCACGTCCCCGATTCGGGTCAGACCGCAGAACTTCACGCGCACGCGGCCCGCCGGACTGCTGCTCGCGGGGCCGCCGTTCACAGGGTCACTTCCGCAGGCAGCGCCCATTCGGACGGATACAGCGGATGCAGGAAGGTCAACCCCTGCGACGGCGCCGTCGGGCCGGCCCGGTTGCGGTCGCGGCCGGCAAGCACCTCACCGACCCAGCCGGGTTCGCGTTCGCCGAGACCGACCGGCAGCAGGCTGCCGACGATGTTGCGCACCATGTGATGCAGGAACGCATTGGCCTGGATCTCGAAATGGATGTAGTCGCCATCGCGCGTTACGTCCAGCACATGCACCGTGCGCACCGGATTCGGCGCCTGACAGGCCACGGTGCGGAACGCATTGAAATCGTGTTCGCCGAGCAGATGGCGCGCGGCCTGCTGCATGCGCGCCGCATCGAGCGGCTGGCGCTCCCAGGCCACGTAGCGCGCATCCAGCGCCGGGCGGACCGGACGGTTGAGCAAGGTGTAACGGTAGCGCCGCGCGCGCGCCGAGAAGCGCGCGTGGAAGTCCTCCGGCATGCGCTGCAGCCAGCGCACGCAGACGTCGTCGGGCAGGCGGGAATTGGTGCCGAGCAGCCAGCCGCGATCGCTGCGTTCCACGGGGGCGTCGAAATGCACGACCTGGCAGCGCGCATGCACGCCGGCGTCAGTGCGGCCGGCGCAGGTCACGGCGACCGGCGTGGCGGCGACGAAGGACAAGGCCTGCTCCAGCACGCCCTGCACCGTGCGGCCGCGGTCCAGCCGCTGCCAGCCGAGAAAATCGGTGCCGTCGTATTCGACGCCCAGGGCGATGCGCAAGCCAGCTCCGGCGGGACAAAAGGGGCGCGATTGTAGCCCGAACCCGCGCTGCGCGGCCGGTGCCGCGAGCGCCGGTCGGCGGCCGCAAAAGCAAAGGCCGGCTCGCGCCGGCCTTTGCGGATCAGGGGGGCGGACCGATCAGCGGATTTCGGCGAGCAGCTTGCGCGCCTCGCCCTTCTGCTTCTCGCTGCCCTCGATCAGCACTTCTTCGAGCATGGAGCGCGCACCGTCCGGATCGCCCATGTCGAGATAGGCCTTGGCCAGGTCGAGCTTGGTGCCGATCGCGTCATCGGACGCAAGCAGGTCATCGTCGACGCGGGACGGCGGCGGCGGCGCCAGATCCGGGATCGGCGGCAGCGGCTGCACCTGGGTCTGGTAGTTGCTCGCGGCAGCGGCCGGCGCGCGCGGCGGGGTCAGGTCGAACGAGAAGTCGTCGTCGGCCGGTGCTGCCGCCGCCGGCGGCGGAGCTGCCGCAGCGCGGTCGGTCAGGTCGAAATCGAACGCGTCGTCTTCGGCAACCGGGGCCGCCGGGGCCGGCGGCGGGGCGCCGAAGCCATCGTCGAAACCGTCGAAACGCAGGGGCTCGGACGAGGCCTCGTAGCTGCCGAAAGCCGGGCTGTCGAAGGCCGGTGCCGCCGCGGTAGCCGCGAGCGGCTCGGCGAACAGCGGGTTCGACGGCACGAGCTCGCGGCCCATGGCCTGCACCTGCTGCCATTCCGGCATGTTGGTGTCGTAGATATGCGCGTACATGGCCTGGGCCGCGGCCTCGAACTTGTCCGCATCGCCCTGCGAGTAGTACAGGCTGGTCAGTTCCAGATGGGCCGAGGTGTCGTCCGGGTACTGGGCGAGACGGTCGAGCAGCGCATCTTCCTCGTCCTGCAGTGGCGAGGTGGTCTCCGCGTAGCTGGCCGCGCCGGCTGCCGCCGGGGCCGCCTTCTTGCCACGCAGGCGGGTGGCCAGGAAGCCCAGTGCGCCGAGCACGGCGAGGCCGCCGAGGCCATACATCCAGGTCGTCGGTTCTTCGTACCAGGCCTTGGCTGCCGGCAGCGGCTGCACCTTGGCCGGCGTCGACGGCTTGGCCGGCGTGGTCGTGCTCGTAGCGGGCTTGGCGGGAGTCGTCGTCGCCGGTGCAGGCGTCGTCGCCGGAGCCGTGGTCGCGCCCGGCGTGGCCGGAGCGGCCGTCGCCGGCGTCGTGCTGCCCGGCGTGGCCGAAGCGTCCGGAGCCGGCGGCGTGGTCGTGGCGGCAGGCGCCGTCGACGGCGTGGCGCCGTTGGCCGGCGGCGTGGTCGTGCCCGGCGTCGCCGCCGGCGTGCCGGCGGCCGCGGCCGGCGCGGTGGCCGTACTGCCTGGGCTGGTCGACGCCGCCGTGGCCGGCGGCGTGGCGCCGGCCGGAGTCGACGGCGTGGCCGACGTGCTGGTACCGGCCGGCGGCGTGCTCGACGACGCCGTGCCCCAGATTTCTTCCTTGGTCAGCGCGCCGCCCTTGTCGCCCGGCTTGTCGCCCGGCTTGGCCGCGGCCGTGCTGGCCGGTGCGGCCGGAGCGGCCGCCGCCGGCGTGGCCGCAGCCGTCGCCGCCGCGGTCGAGGGCGCCGTCGTCGGCTTGGCCGCGCTCTTGTCCTGCAGTTCCTTGAGCTTCTGCTGCAGCGCTGCGAGCTCGGAATCCTTCAGAGTCAGCAGCTTGTCGTTCTTGCTCTTGAGATCCTCGAGTTCGCGCACGCGCGACTTGAGCTCGCTGGCCTCCTGGTTGCTGCTGGCCAGGGCTTCCTTGGCCCGGGCGAGTTCGGCGCGCACGGACGCATCACCGGTGCCGCCGGCGCCCGGGCGCTCGGCGCCGGACGACGAGTCCTTGCCGCTCTTGGGCGGCACCAGCTCGAGACGGTCGCCCGACTTCGGTGCCGCGGCGGTCTTCGGCGCGGACGAGGTCGCCGGCTTGCTGCCGCTGTCGGCGACGAGGGTCGGCGTGCCGCCGCCACCGCGGGCTGCTTCGTTCTGGCTGCGCACTTCGGCCGCGGCTGCCGCAGCGGTGCCGGCCGCGCGGATCTCGTCGGCGCTCGGCACGCGCAGGATCGCGCCGCGCTTCAGCGAATTGATGTTGTCCTTGTAGAACGCGCCCGGGTTGCTGCGCAGCAGCGCGACCATGACCTGGTTCAGCGACACGCTGTCGTCCGGACGCGTTGCCGCGGCGACTTCCCAGAGCGTCTCGCCGGCAGCGACGGGACCGTATTCGCCGGCCGCAGCGCTGCGTTCACGTGCCGGAGCCGGCGCGGGTGCGGCCGGCGCAGAGGGCGCTGCCGCCGTTTCGGCGCGGGCCGCCTTGCCCGGACTCTTGGCCGGCTTGCCGGCCGGCAGCTGGGCCGACGCGGCCGGCGCGGTGTTGTCGCGCACCGCCGCCGTGCTGGCCTTGGAGCCCTTGATCGCCGGCGCCATGGTCGGCGGATCGAGCAGCACGGTGTATTCGCGCAGCAGCTTGCCCTTGGCCCAGTTCACCTCGATCAGGAAATCGAGGAACGGATCGCGTACCGGTTCCTTGGTCGTGACCTTGATGACCGCGTTGCCCTTGGTACCCGTGGCCACGGTGAATTCCAGCGGCACGACGATACGCGAGCGGGACAGGCCGACCCGTTCGAAGTCGGTCGCCGCCGCCAGCGCGACGCTGACCCCGGCCGTTTCGTCGGGGGTGCCGGTCACCGGAATCTCGGCCACCAGAGGTTCGTTCAGGCCCGACTTGACCTGGATCATTCCCAGGCCCAGCGCCAGCGCATTGGTACTGCCCAGTGCGAGCGCAACGGCCAGCGTTAGTTTCAGCGATCCATTCATGAGGTCAGCCCCCTGGGTGGCAGTGGCCTAAGGCCCGGTCTTAGCTCTGTCGTACAGCCCGCGAACCACCGGCAGATGCGCAAGGCGCCGGCCGATCCCCTTCGCAGTTCAATTGCTACGCCTTTTCACGCCCGATCAAGCACTTGCAAAAACTCCAGACGGGCCTTGCATCCCTGCACAGCAATATCCGGCGGGCTGGCGGCCCGCCGGACAATCTCGAAAATGCCTTATAACACAATCGTAACTATAGATCACAGATACGATTTCACCAATAGCTCAGCAATCTGGACCGCATTCAAGGCAGCCCCCTTGCGGATGTTGTCGGAAACGACCCAGAGATTGAGTCCGCGCGGATGCGAGATGTCCTCGCGGATGCGGCCGACGTAGACCGCATCCTGTCCGGCCGCATGGGAAACCGGAGTCGGATAACCGCCGGGCACCCGCTCGTCGACGACGATCACGCCGGGCGCGCTTTCTAGCAGTTCGCGGGCGCGCCCGGCTGTGATCTTGTCGCGGGTTTCGACATGGACAGCCTCGGAGTGCCCGTAGAACACCGGCACACGCACCGCAGTCGGGTTCACCTCGATGGCCGGATCATCGAGGATCTTGCGCGTCTCCCAGACCAGCTTCATCTCTTCCTTGGTGTAGCCGTTGGGCTGGAAATCGTCGATCTGCGGGATCAGGTTGAAGGCGATCTGCGCCTGGAACTTCTGCGGCTTGAACTCCTGGAAGTTCAGGATCGCCGCGGTCTGGCGGCCGAGCTCCTCCAGCCCCGAACGGCCCGCGCCCGACACCGACTGGTAGGTCGCCACGTTGATGCGCGTGATGCCGGCCTCGCGATGGATCGGCGCGAGCGCGACGAGCATCTGCATGGTCGAGCAGTTCGGGTTGGCGATGATGCCGCGCGTCGTGTAGCCGGCTATCGCCTCGGGATTGACCTCGGCCACGACCAGCGGGATGTCGTCCTGGTAGCGGAACTCCGAGGTGTTGTCGATGACCACGGCGCCGGCCGCCGCGGCGCGCGGTGCATGCACGCGGCTGACGCTGCCGCCGGCGGAGAAGAACGCGATGTCGACGCCGTCGAAGTCGTAGGTCGCCAGATCCCGCACGGTGACTTTCTGGTTGCCGTAGTCGATCTGGCCGCCGGCCGAGCGCTCGCTGGCGAGCGCGACGAACTCGCCGACCGGGAATTTGCGCTCCTTCAGAATGCCGATCAGGGTTTCGCCGACGGCACCGGTCGCGCCGACCATGGCCACCTTGAACTTGCGTTCCGCAGAGCTCGCAGACATTTCTATTTCTCCAGTTTGATACTTCAGGAATGCGGGCGGCCGGCCGCGCGCCCGCGCAGGCTCAGGGTTTGGCCGGAATTCGCGGCGTGACCGGACCGACGTCGCCGCACTGGGCGCGCTGGCGCAAGGCCTGGTCCATGAGCACGAGCGCGACCATGGCCTCGGCGATCGGCGTCGCGCGGATGCCGACGCAGGGATCGTGGCGGCCCTTGGTCACGACCTCGACCGGCTCGCCGCGCACGTTCACGCTGCGCCCGGGAATCAGGATGCTCGACGTCGGCTTCAGCACGATGGACGCGAGCACGTCCTGGCCCGTGGAAATGCCGCCAAGGATGCCGCCGGCGTGGTTGGACAGGAATCCCTGCGGCGTGATCTCGTCCCGATGCTCGCTGCCGCGCTGGGTCACCGCGGCGAAGCCGTCGCCGATCTCGACGCCCTTGACCGCATTGATGCTCATGAGCGCCGCGGCGAGTTCGCCGTCGAGCTTGCCGTAGATCGGTTCGCCCCAGCCCGGCGGCACGTTGTCGGCGAGCACGTTGACCCGTGCGCCGATCGAATCGCCGGACTTGCGCAGGCGATCCATGAATTGTTCGAGCTCGCCGACCATGCCCGCATCCGGCCAGAAGAACGGGTTGGTCTGGATCGCATCCCAATCGAATGCGGCCGGGGTCAGCGGACCGAGCGCGGCGAGCCAGCCGCGCACGCGCACGCCGTGGACGCGCGCGAGCCAGCGCTTGGCGATGACGCCGGCGGCCACGCGCATCGTGGTCTCGCGGGCCGAGGAACGGCCGCCGCCGCGCGGGTCGCGCAGGCCGTATTTGTGCCAGTAGGTGTAGTCCGCGTGGCCGGGCCGGAAACGCTCGGCGATTTCGGCATAGTCCTTGGAGCGCTGGTCGGTGTTGCGGATCAGCAGCGCGATGGGCGTGCCGGTCGTGACGCCCTCGTAGACGCCGGACAGGATCTCGACCTCGTCAGTCTCGCGCCGCTGCGAGGTGTGCCGGCTGCGGCCGGTCGCGCGGCGCTCCAGATCGTCGCGGAAATCTTCCGGCGCGAGCGGCAGCCCCGGCGGGCAGCCGTCGAGGACGCAGCCTATGGCCGGACCGTGGCTCTCGCCGAAGGTCGTGACCGTCAGCAGTTTTCCGAACGAATTGCTCGACACCGGTTTGCGCCTCTGAATGACCGCCGCGGATCGCGTCCGCGGCGTCGCCTACGAACGCCCGTTTCGTCAGCCGCGCGCGGCCAGCGCTGCACGGATCGCTTCCGCGTGGGCGACGACATCGCGCCGCTCGAGCACGAACACGCCCATCTGGCCGACGTTGAACTCGACCCAGGTGAACGGCACCTGCGGCAGCAGCGCGGCGAGCGCGTGCTCGCTCTCACCGACTTCGACCACGAGCAGACCGTCTTCGGACAGATGCGCCGGCGCTTCGGCGAGGATGCGCAGCGCGAAATCCAGACCGTCGTGACCGGCCTTCAAGCCTAGCGCCGGTTCATGGCTGTATTCGGGCGGAAGTTCGGCAAATTCCTGCTCGGTGACATACGGCGGGTTGGACACGATCAGGTCGTAGACTTCGCCGTTCAGCGCGGCGAACAGATCCGACTCGATCACGCGCACGCGATCCTCGACGTTCTGGAACGCGACGTTGGCGCGGGCGAGATTCAATGCCGCCGGACTGATGTCGACGACATCGACCTGCCAGTCCGGATGATGCGAAGCCATCGCGATGCCGATGCAGCCCGAGCCCGTGCACAGGTCCAGCGCGCGCTCGACGCGCACCTCGTCCAGCCAGGGCGAGAAGCGGCTCTGGATCAGCTCGGCGATCGGCGAACGCGGCACGAGCACGTTCTCGTCGACCTTGAACAGCAGGCCGGCGAACCAGGCCTCGCCGGTCAGATAGGCGACAGGCTTGCGCTCGGCGATGCGCCGTTCGATCAGCGCGAGGATCTTCTGCTTCTCGTCGGCAACGAGCTTGGCCTGACCGTAGTTCGGCGACAGGTCGTGCGGCATGTGCAGCGCCCAGAGCACCAGATGCGTCGCTTCGTCCAGCGCGTTGTCGTAGCTGTGGCCGAAGGTCAGGCCGGCGCCGGCGAAGCGGCTCGCGCCATAGCGGATGAAGTCGACGATCGTGGAAAGTTCGGCGGTCATGACGGGGACAGCGGCAAAGGGTCGCAGAGTATAGGGGCGCCGGCCGGGCCGCGTCCGCGTCTATACTCCGGCAATGAATACACGTCATAACCCGGGCCGGGCGTTGCCGACGGTCCTGATACTCGTTGCCGCCTTCGCGGCCGGACTCGGCCTCTGGCTGCTGACCCAGCCGTTCACTGCGGCCGGTCCGGAAATGAAGGCGCTGACGCGCTATCCGACGCCCCGCGCCGTCGCCGATTTCCGGCTCACGCGCAGCGACGGCAGGCCGCTGACGCGCACCGACCTGCAGGGCCACTGGAGCGTATTCTTCTTCGGCTTCACGAACTGTCCGGACATCTGCCCGAGCACGCTGGGCGTGCTCAAGCAGGTGCGTGCCCAGCTGACCCAGGCCGGCGCCGCGGACAAGGTCGCCATCCATTTCGTCTCGGTGGATCCGCAGCGCGACCAGCCCGACGTGCTCGGCCGCTATGCCGCCTACTACGACCCGGGCTTCGTCGCCGCGACCGGCAGCGACGAGGAGCTCACGCGACTGACCCGTTCGCTCGGCGTACTGTACGTGCGCGAACCGGCCACGAACGGGCAGTACAGCGTCGACCACAGCGCGTCGATCGCCGTCGTCGATCCGCAGGCCCGCCTCGTCGGCCTGTTCCGCCCGCCGCTGGACGCCGCCGCGATCGGCGCCGACCTGCTGACCCTGGCCAACTCGAACTGATGAAACCTTCGATCCTGTTGCAGTACGCGCTGCCGCACCGGCTGCTGTCGCGCATCGTGTATTGGGCGACCCGCTGGACCTGGAAGCCCTGGAAGAACTTCCTGATCAACCAGATCGTGCGCCGCTACGCGGTCGATCTGAGCGAGGCGCAGACGCCGGATCCGGCCGCGTTCGAGCATTTCAATGCGTTCTTCACGCGCCTGCTCAAGCCTGGCGCGCGCCAGGCCGATCCGGCGCCCGACGCACTGCTCTGCCCGGCCGACGGCCGCGTCAGCCAGGCCGGCCCTGTCCGCGCCGGACGCATCGTCCAGGCCAAGGGCCAGGACTACACCGTGGCCGAGCTGCTGGCGTCCGAAGAGGATGCGGCCGCGTATGCCGACGGCAGCTTCATCACCGTCTACCTGTCCCCGCGCGACTACCACCGCGCCCACATGCCGCTGGCCGGCCGGCTGCGCAGCACCGTGCATGTGCCCGGCCGGCTGTTCAGTGTGGCGCCGGCGCCGGTGGCCGAGATTCCGCGGCTGTTCGCGCGCAACGAGCGCCTGGTCTGCCATTTCGACGGCGAACACGGTCCGTTCGTCGTCGTCATGGTCGGAGCCATGCTCGTGTCCAGCGTGTCGACGGTCTGGTCCGGCCTGGAAATCCCGCCCTACGCCAGCCGCGTCACGCGCCGCGACTGGAGCGACCTGGATCGGCGCCTGGAACGCTTCGACGAGATGGCGCGCTTCAACATGGGCTCCACGGTCATCGTGCTGCTGCCGGCGCGGGTCGGCGCGGTCGATGCGGACCTGCGTCCGGAACAGCCGGTCCGGGTCGGCCAGCGCATAGGCCGCTTGGCCTGAGCCGTCACCGCAGAAGGTAAACGAATGTCAGCGGCAAGGTGACAAGGATTGTCAGTTTGTGACCGATTCGGCTAACCTCGCCCCCTCGCCGGCTTACCATCGCCGGCGATCGTTCGAACCAGCCACAGGGGAATCCGCATGCAGCCGTTGATCTGGCGCCTCGTCGCGACCAAGCGTGCCTACCAGCTGCAACGCGAATACAAGGAAATCGAAAAGCTGATGAACGGGCTCAACAACGCGTCCCGTCTGCAGCTCGCCACCCTGACCCAGCGCGAATTCGTCGCCGCGACCAAGAGCGAATTCCCGCACCTCTACGGCACGCCGCCCGAGCAGCGCTACAGCGCCTGGGGCAGCGGCACCGAAATCGGCCTGTCGCGGGCCCGCTCCGAAAACCTGCCCGTCCGCCTGCGCGGCATTGCGCTGTGGCTGACCGTGGCCTACCACGAAACCCGCGGCACGACCTTCCCGGCGCTGGACAACGTGCATCGCTCGCTGCTGCGGGCGCTGCGCTTTCTTCGGGAAGCCGCTCCGACCGCCAGCGCCGGCTGGTTTTCCGCCGAAGAAGCAGCGGCCTGAGCCGTAACGAATTCAGTTCGGGCTAGTAGCAGGACAGCGCGCGCCAGGGATGGCGCGCTTTTTTTTTGCCTCGAAGCAAGCAGCGGCGACGGCCGGTGTCGCGGCCCTCAGCAAGCGCGCGCCGGGAGACGATCCGGCGCTCTACGCCGATGCCCGCCGCGCAGACCGCGGCCTCAGCGCGCGCAGACCGGAATCTGCAGGGTCTGGCCCGGCTTGATCGCATAGCCCGGCGCACGCAGGCGGTTCAGGTTCGCGATCTCGCGCACCTCGGCACAGCGGTGCTTGCGCGCGATCGCCGCCAGGGTGTCGCCCTTGCGCACGGTATAACGGCTGCGGCCGGCACCACCGGCCGTTGCGCTCGTGCCGCGCGCCGCCGCGCTCGCGACGGCGACCTGCGGCATCGTCGCCGCGTGCAGCTCCGCCGCAAGGGTCTGCCAGGGGCCTTCGGCGCACACGCGCGGGAAAGCCGCTTCGAGCACGTTCGGCACGGTCAACCGGGTGCCGGGCGGCAGCCCGATCTGGTGATCGTAGGCCGGATTCAAGTTGCGCAGCGCGCGGAACCAGCCGTCACGGCTGCCGCCTTCCTGGCCGAAGCAGACCGACAGTTCGGCCAGCGACATCGAGCGCGGCAGCACGACCTCGCCCAGGCGTGTGTCGATGCGCGGGAATTCGAGGTTGTAGCGCTCCGGATGCATGAACAGCCAGGCTGCGGCCAGCACCATCGGCACGTATTCGCGGGTTTCCGGCGACAGCGCGCCGTAGACCGAGGCGTCCCAGAAACGTGCGCGGCCGCCGCCGGCGAGCCGGCCCATGCGTCCCTCGCCGCCGTTGTAGGCGGCCAGCACGAGCTCCAGGTCGTTGTTGAACACGCGCAGCTGCTCGTTCAGATAGGCCGCGTTCGCGCGCGCCGACAGGGCCGGGTCGAAACGCTGGTCGAAGCCGTTGCTTGTGCTCAGGCCGAAACGCAGCCCGGTCGAATACATGAACTGCAGCGGCCCGCTCGCGCCGGAGCGCGACACCGCATGCACCTTGCCGCCGGATTCCTTCGCGATGAAGCCGAACAGCAGCGCCTCGGGCAGACCGGCCTTCTGATATTCCGGCCACATCAGCTGACGCAGGTACTGGTAGTTGATGTAGGCCTGGATCAGATTCGGCCGGTACTGGGTCAGCCATTCCTCGATCGAGGCCTTCACCGGTTCGTTGACGGCGATGACTTCGGCCAGCGGCCGGCCCTTCAGCAAGGTGATCGTGCGCGCCGTCTCCGGCAGGTCCGACACCAGCGGCGAACTTTCGCCGGCCTCGCTCTGTACGTTCTCGCCGTCCGGCTTCTCGCCGTCGGCGGTCGCGGCGGCCGCCGGCGCATCGCGCCGCAGCAGGCCGTCGAAGGCCGACAGGAAGCGCTCCTCTTCGCAGCCGGCCAACTGATGGCAACGCAGCGCGGCCGCACGCAGATCGTCCAGCGCGGCATTGCCTTCGCGCGCGGCGCGTTCGCGTTCGCCCGCATCGGCCAGCTCGGCACTGCCTTCGTAGCGCTCCACTGCCGCGTCCAGGCGTGTGTACAGCTGGCCGATCTCGGCCTCGTCGGCCGCCGCCGGCGCCGCGGCCGCGGCCGCGGTCTTGCCGTTGCGCGCCGGCGTACCGGCGCAGGCCGCCAGCAACAGGGTCGCGGCCACCGCCGAAACAAGACGAATACGCAAGACAGCACTCCCGCTACAGAACGGGCCGCACGTTACACAGCGCCGCCGCGCGAAACAACCGCAAACGCATTGCCTGCGCACGGCAATCCCTCGCTACAATCGGCTTTCACACCCTTTGCACGCACGAGAACGGAGCGCACGTGAGCGACATCCTGCTGGGCAAAAGCGACATCGACGTCCTTCTGCGCGCGAAATACGCGAACCGCCACGGCCTGATCGCCGGCGCGACGGGCACCGGCAAGTCGGTCACCCTGATGCGGCTGGCCGAAGGCTTCTCGCAGATGGGCGTGCCGGTGTTCCTGGCCGACGTCAAGGGCGATCTTGCCGGGCTCTGCGAGGCCGGCGGCGGCAATGCCAAGATCGACGCGCGCGTCGCCGAGCTCAAGGTCGACTGGAAAGCGCAGGCCAATCCGGTCGTGTTCTGGGACATCTTCGGCCAGCTCGGCCATCCGGTGCGCAGCACGATCTCTGAAATGGGTCCGAACCTGCTCGGCCGCCTGCTCGAGCTCAACGACACCCAGGAAGGCGTGCTCGAAGTCGTGTTCAAGCTGGCCGACGACGAAGGCCTGCTGCTGATCGACCTCAAGGACCTGCGCGCACTGCTGACCTTCGCCGCGGAAAACGCCAAGAGCGTGTCGCAGCGCTACGGCCTGATCTCCTCGACGTCCATCGCCGCGATCCAGCGCGCGCTGCTCGGCCTGGAGCAGGCCGGCGGCGACCAGTTCTTCGGCGAGCCGGCGCTGGATCTTGCCGACTTCCTGCGCCAGGACATGAGCGGCCGCGGCGTGGTCAACATCCTCGCCGCCGACAAGCTCATCCTCAAGCCCAAGCTGTACTCCACGTTCCTGCTCTGGATGCTGTCGGAGCTGTTCGAGCGCCTGCCCGAAGTCGGCGATCTGGACCAGCCCAAGCTCGTGTTCTTCTTCGACGAGGCGCATCTGCTGTTTGACGACGCACCGGCGGCGCTGGTGCAGCGCGTGGAGCAGGTCGTGCGCCTGATCCGCTCCAAGGGCGTCGGCGTGTATTTCTGCTCGCAGAACCCCGACGACGTGCCGCAGACCGTGCTCGGCCAGATGGGCAACCGCGTGCAGCACGCGCTGCGCGCGTTCACCCCGCGCGACCAGAAGGCGGTCAAGGCCGCAGCGGAAACGTTTCCGCCGAATCCCAAGGTCAAGAAAGTTGCCGACGTGATCACCCAGCTCGGCGTCGGCGAAGCGCTGGCCACCACGCTGCAGGATGGCGGCATACCGCTGCCGGTCGAACGCGTGCTGATCGTGCCGCCGGGCTGCCGCGTCGGCGCGATCACCGATGCCGAGCGCGCGACGATACGCGCGCGCTCGCCGGTCGGCGGCAAGTACGACACGGCCATGGACCGCGAATCGGCCTACGAGAAGCTGGCCGCGCGCGCCGCCGACAGCGCCGCCGCGGCGGACGAGGCCGCGCCAGCCGGCAAGAAGGGCGACAAGGGCGCCGACGACGGCAGCGGCTGGAGCGACATGATCAAGGGCGCCCTGTTCGGCACGGGCCGACGCCAGGGCATGATCGAGGCGACGGCGAAATCGGCCATGCGCACGGTCGGCAACCAGCTCGGCCGGCAGATCCTGCGCGGCGTACTCGGCTCCATCATGGGCGGCAAGCGCTGAGGCGCCGGCTCCCGACTCGCGGACTCTCGACCCTCGCCTCCTTCACGGCCTCATCCTCATGACCGACCAACCCATCGTGCCGTTCTGGCAGCGGCTCAGCGAAATCACGCGCTATCCGGCCCAACCGGCCGCCCTGATCACGATCGGCGTGCTCGCGCTCGCCCGGCTGCTCGGCCTGCTGCCGGGCCTGACCGGCTGGTTTCTCGACCTGCTCGTCACCGTCGCGCTGTACCGCTTCGCATTCGAAGTGCTGCGCGCGACGGCCAACGGCCGCATGGAACCGCCCGAAGGCATGGGCGAGACCGATCAGTCCTCGGGCTGGCTCGCGATCTGGCTACAGCTGATCTTCATCATCATCGGCGTGCTGCTGGTCGTCCTGCTCGGCTGGATCGGCATCGCGCTCTGCGTGCTCATGCTGGTCGGCTATCCCGGCGCGGTGATGTCACTCGCGATCGACCAGAACCTCGGCCATGCGCTGAATCCAGGCACCTGGATGCAGATCATGACCCGGCTGGGCTGGCCGTACTTCGTCGCCTTCGGCCTGATCCTCGTGATCTTCATCAGCGCCGGCAACGCGCAGGCCTGGCTCGCGGAACTGCTGCCGCTCATCATCGGCCTGCCGGTGTTCCACTTCATTTCCGGCTACGCGCTGATTGCGACGTTCCACCTGATGGGCTATCTGATCTGGCAGTACCAGGACGAACTGGGCTATACGCCGAATACGCCGCACCTGCCGCTGAGCAATCCCAACGCCGACCCGGACCAGGCCGTGCTCGACGACGTCGCGCAGATGGTCCGCGACGGCGAAACCGACATGGCTTACGAAACCCTGCGCGCACATCTGCGCGAACGCGGCGGCACCGAAGCGCTGCACACGCAGTACCGCAAGCTGCTGCGCGTGCGCGGCGATTCGACCGAACTGATCCGCCACGGCCGCGAATGGCTGCCGATGCTGCTGGCCCAGGATCGCGAGAAGGCCGCGGTCGAGCTGTGCCGCGAGCTCGTCGAGCTGGACCCGACCTTCGTCGTCAACGATGCCGAATCCAACACGCGCCTGGCCAGGCGCGCCGCCGCGCTCGGCCAGACCCAGCTCGCGCTGCGCCTGATCAACGGCTTCCACAAGCGCCACCCGAAGAGCGCCGACATCCCGGAAATGTATCTGCTCGCCGCGCGCCTGCTCAGCGAACGCATGGGCAAGGACGCCGAGGCCAAGGCGCTGCTGGCGCAGATCCGCACGGCCTATCCGGACCATGCGCTGCTGCCGCAGATCGACGCACTGCTCAAACTGATAGATTCGGTCAACAGCGCCAAGAAGCCCGCGGCGACCTGAGCGACGACCACGCGGGACGGCCGCCGCGCACGGCGGCCGTCCCGGTGCCGCTTGCCGTGCCGGAACACGCTGCCGCCTTGCCCGACGATCGCGGTGAGTGTTCGCCGAGACATGCACACCGCGTGTCGTACGGACGCAGGCGATCGGCAGGCTCCGTCGTTCCAGGCATGACGCGCGGCGCTCGGCCTGCGTCTGAGGCGAACGGCTGTTTGCCGGCTATTCGAGCTTGTTCTCCTTCGCGTATTCGCGGCGAATGCCATCGAGGAAATCCTGCTGGCGCAGCACCTGCTCGTCGCGGGAAATGGCCTGCAACGCGACGTAGCGAATGACGTTCATGATCATTCCGCCGCTGAGCTCGTAGCGATTGGCGATCAGCGCAAGATCCAGTCCCGCTTCGAGCGATGCGGCGGGCGGCAGCCCTTTCTTCCAGATGAGCAGGCGCTCGTTCGGCCGCGGCAGCGGAAAATGGACGAGGTGCTCGAAGCGGCGCGCGAAAGATTCGTCGACGTTGCCCGCGAGATTCGAGGCCAGGATGATCAAGCCGCCGAACGTCTCTATGCGCTGCAGCAGGAACGAGACTTCCTGGTTGGCATAGCGGTCATGCGCATCGCGCACCTGCG
Source organism: Lysobacteraceae bacterium SCN 69-320 (assembly GCA_001725155.1). Lineage (GTDB taxonomy): Bacteria > Pseudomonadota > Gammaproteobacteria > Xanthomonadales > Rhodanobacteraceae > Tahibacter. The sequence goes on from MEFP01000019.1 coordinate 102,273, forward strand.
TGCGCTTGCCGAACAGCGCGTCGGCCTCGTCGAAGAACAGGATCCAGTCCTTGTGTTCGGCGCGGTCGAACAACGCCGCGAGATTCTTCTCGGTCTCGCCGATGTACTTCGACACCACCATCGACAGGTCCACGCGGAACACGTCGCGCCCGGTGACCTTGCCGAGCACCGATGCGGTCACGGTCTTGCCGGTGCCCGGTGGGCCGTAGAACAGCGCGCGGCAGCCCGGGCGCAGCTTGCGGCGCATCTGCCAGTCATCGAGCAGCACATTGCCGTGCTGCACCCAGGCTTGGAGATCGCGGATCTCGGCCATGGTGCGCGTGGGCAGCACCAGGTCGTCCCACTCCATGCCGGTGTCGAGCTTCTGCGCGGGGAACCTGAGGGAGCGCCGCGGCGGACGCGGCTTGCCGCTGATGAAACTCTCGGCGAGATCCGCGTCGATGAGCAGTCGCCCGCTCATCGGCGGGTCGCCGTCGATGGGATCGTCGAGATGGACGATCTGCTTGCGGATCAGCGAATGCTCGCCGCTCAGCAGCTTCTGCCAGCGCAGGCGCTCGGCGAGATCATCGCCGGCCAGCAGGAAGAGCGCGCTGTCGCCGGTCGGCAGGAAGCCGCGATGCTGCTTGCCGCGAATGCCGCCGAACTGCGGATAGTCGCCGGCGCCGGTCTGCAGCTTCTGGACGATGCGGTCGAAAAAACCCGGCCGGAGCCACGGCGCAAACGCGAGCAGCAGCAGAAGCTGCGACTCGTCGTCCAGCTGCTGCTCCTTCACGAAGCAGCCGTAGGGCGAATCGTCCTCCGGGTCCGGCGCATCCATTGCCGCAGGCGGCGCGGCCTGCTGCGTTTCCTGCTGCAGGTGCGCACGCAGACGACGTTCGAGCGCCGCTTCGAACTGTTCGAACGCGCGATGCAGGCAACTGCGATCGTCGCCGGCACGCGTGCTGTTCTCGATCCACAGGGACTCTCTCTGCCTCGCCATGCTGCTCATCGGTCCGATCTCGCGCTTCGCAGGTTTGCCGTTCCGGCCTGGCTCATTGCAGCCTCACGAACTTGTTGACGAGTTCGACGACCGGATAGAAGAACGTGTCCTTCTTTTCTTCGAGGAACGAGATGACCTGCACCTCCTTCCCATCCCTCGGCGTGAGCCAGCTGCGGATGGCGGTATGCGGAATATCGTCGAGCGCATAGAACTGCGTGGTCTTGACGATCATCGGCGCTTTCGTGCCGCGGAACTCCCGCTCGGCATAGTGGAAGGCTGCGCCGATCCGGCCGCCGGCATCGGTCTTGATGGCGACGAGGCCGCCATCCTTGAACGTGAAGAACCGGATGCCGCCATCGGGAACCTGCGTCCAGTCCAGCGCCGCCAGGTCCTTTTTCAATTGCTCGTTGGAGGGCAGCGCCCTGGCCATCGCCGCCTTGACCGCGGGCTCTTTCTGGATCGCTGCATTTTCCTTCTCCAGCTCTGCGCGTTCCTTTTCGTCCGCGACCTGCTGTTCCGCCTGCTGCACCTGTTCGGCAGCATTCGCGTAGGCGGCATCCTTCGCCAGCCGGTTCGCCTCGTAGTACGACTTGGTCGTCCTGGCCCCGGCCATGCCGTCCGGCTTCAAGCCGAGGAGCTTCTGGATGTCGTAGATCGCCTCGGCAAACTCCCGGGAATCCGACGCCGCGCCCGACTTGACGAAGAGTTCGGGTTTCCAGCCGATCTCGCTGCGTTCGTATTGCCGGTTGCTGCGCTGCGCCTTGTCGTAGTCGATCTTGCGCTCTTCCTTGCGCTTGCTCTCCTCGGGCTTGAGCGTGGCGATGCTCTTGAGAAATTCTTCCGCGGACACGGGGATGCCTTCCTTGGGCATCTCCTTCTGCGCAATCGCCTTCATCTGCTCGACGGTCAATGATTTGATCAGCGATCCGAGCTGCCGGATGCGTTCCGCATCGAGCTGCACGTTGTAGTCGACTGCGCGCTTGGCGGCCATTTCCAGGAAGGCCTCCATTTTCTCGTCGCCTACTTCCTGGGCGAGATCCATGAGCGCCTTCTGTTCTTCGGTGGGCTCCTCGCCGCTGCCGCCGCTGTCGCTCTCTTCGTCGCCGCCACCACCGCCCTCGCATTTCATGCGGAATTCGCGGTGATCTATCTTGATGTCGGCGAACAAGGGCCCGATGCCTTCGGGCAGCACTTTCTTCATCAGGTTGTTGGCCGCTCCCGCAATGAACTGGGCGACCTGCGTCGGAAAGTCGAGTATCGCCTGGATGCCGCTGTCCCGGACCCAGCCCATGACCTTGGCGCCGAACCAGCAGGTCTCCATGAGTTTGGAGAAAGCCCATTCGAGCGCGGCAATGGCGAGATTCCACAGGCAGCCCAGCAACGGCGGCGAAGCGCAGGCGATGATGCGGATGCCCCACTTCACCACGCTCACGATCGTGCTGACCGTGTTCGCGATCTCCATGTACTTCGCAAGCTGGCTGAACAGCTCCAGCTTGTCGCCGAACAGCTTCTTCTCGAGGCTCTGCTCCGCTTCCTGAAGCATTTCCTCGTATCTGGCCTTGAGCGCCTCGACTTCCTCGATCTTGCTCTTCACCGACTCGGGCGTCACGGCTTCCGCCAGCTGCCCGAGAACGTTGATCACACCCTCCTGCAGCGAATCGAGCAGCTTGTCGAGAATCATCGAGATCGCCCAGGCGCCGAGCTTCTTGGCCACCTTGAACAGCGCCATCGCGGCGGCCTTGATCCAGTTGCCGAAGCCGCTGCTGCTCGCCGACTTGACCAGTCCCCTGACCTTTTCCTTGATCCACTTCGCGAAGCCTGCGAGCTTCACGTACACGCGATCGAAGGTCTTGCGCAGCCAGCCGTATATGCGGCCGAACTTCATCCAGTGCCGCACCTGCGCGAACGCCTTGGCACGATCCTTCACCGCCTGCGGAAGCTTGGGATCGAAGCCGGTGCGCTTCTTGCCTTCAGTCACCGCTTCAAGCACGGCCTCGTTGTTCTTGCTCTTGGTATCGCCGAGCGCCTTGTCCGCGTCCTTGCGCCACGGCGTATACGCATCCAGCCAGCCCTTCTCGTCGAACTTCTTGTGCGGCTTGGCCTTGCGGCGCAGGACGGTCCGTTGCTTGCGTCGCGCGGACTTCGACGCCTTGAACTTGGGAGATACCTGTTGCGATGCTTCGAGCCGCGGCCTCACATCGTGGTTCAGCCGATCGAGCAGCCGCTGCACGTCGAAGTCTTCGCCCAGCGAATCGGGCACGCTCTCGGGCATCCATTCGTAGGCCCAGATACCGGGCACCGAGCTGCGATAGACGATCAGGCTGCCCTTCAGCGACGTGAAACTGTGCCGGGTCGCCTTGCCGGTCCATTCCCAGACATCGAGCTTGCTGTAACGGGTTCCCGCGGAACTGGAACGGGTCAGATTGTCGGGCACGGTCAGATCGACCATGGGCCGCGCCTTGGGCGCGGGACTCCACCGGTCCGCATGTCCGTGCAGTTGCTGATAGCTGTTCACGGCGTTGGCCGTGTTCTCGATGCCCTTGATGTAATTCCTGATCTGCAGCCTGCCCAGCTGTTCTTCCGGCGAGTGGCCGGGCTTGAGATCGCCGAGTTCGATATCCGACGGCGCATTGCCCAGATCCTGCACCGAACCACCCGGACTGAGCGGCTTCTTCGGCGCCGCGGCGGCGACGTTCATGTTCTGGAAACCGCCGACCTTGCGCTGGTTGATGCCGATCGGCACGCCGTTGACGCCGTTGTCGCGGTAGAAGTCGGGCTCGCCCTTGAGCCCCAGGCCGACGACGTCCTTGTTGGCGCCGGGTATTCCAGGCTCGGTCCAGACTCCGGGGTTCAGGCCCGCCTGGACGAATTGCGGCAGCACGCCGTAGTTGTGGATCAAGGTGCCGCTCGGGATTCCGGTCGTCGGACCGAACACGAGCAGCTTGCGCTGCAGGCGCTTGGGCGCGCGCTGCACGCCGCTGTTCTGCTGCACCACGTGCGTGAGTTCATGGGCCAGCAGGTGCGCGCCGCGCTGCGTTCCCGGCTGGTACTCGCCGTCGTTGAAATGGATATCGGTGCCATAGGTGAACGCCCGCGCACCGATCTCCTCGTTCATCGCCGACGACGCGGACCCCGTATGTATCCGCACCGCGGAGAAGTCCGCTCCGAAAGCGTCCTCCATCCGGTCGCGCGTCGGGGACGCCAGCGGTGCCCCGGAACCGCTGGAATGGGCGAGTGCAGACTCCAGGCCATCGCCGGCCGATGCCGACGAATCCGCGCTGCCGGTCTTGGCCCAGGCCCGACGATCCGGCGAGCCTTCGTCGTTGCGGTCGGCGGCCTGACGCCGCACCACATGGTCGGCCATCGCATCCGCTTCGACCTCCAGCGGATCGTCGACCGGACCGATCTCGAGCTGCGGCAGAATCCTTCGGTCACTCTGGCACGACGCGCACTGGCGCTGCACCACCTGATCCGCCTTCGCCTGCAGTGGCGGCGCATCGGCGTCGATTCCGCCGGTGCCGGCCGCCTGGCGGCGCACGACGCGATCCGCCATCGCATCCGCTTCGATCTCCAGCGGATCATCGACCGGGCCGACTTCGAGCTGCGGCTGGATGCTTCGCCCACTATAGCCAGAGGCGCATTCGCGCCGTATCGAGCGATCCGACTTCGCCTGCAGCGCATCGGCGTCGAACCCGCCCGCGTCGACCGCCTGGCGCTGAACGGCGCGATCGGCCATCGCATCCGCTGCAATCTCCAGCGGATCGTCGACCGGGCCGGCCTGGAGCTGCGGCTGGAGCGGCCGCTCGGCGTCACAGGCATCGCACTTGCGCTGCACGAATTCGGCGGCCGCGGGATTCGAGAAGAAACTGGCCGCCGGCGGCACGTGCGAGGCAAAGAACGGCTGCGTCGTGTGGCTGGCCGAATCCTTCGCCGGGGAATGCGTGTGCATGCGGACCTCAGAACCGCTTCTTCAGGCCGGGAAACAACTTCAGCAGATCCGCGTTCAGCATGAACTGGAATCCCGAAGCCTTCAGGTCCGGCATCCCCGGCGTCTGATTCATCAGCCAGGTTGGTTCGAATCCCGGCCCCATGCCGGGCATGAGCATGGGATACGGACTCAGCGACTTGAACGTCTTGCCTTCGGCTTTCAGCGCGCCGTCGAAGAAATCCAGGCCGAACTTCCCGCCGGTCAGGTTGAAACCACGGCCGTTCGGGTCGTAGCTCGATTCGAGGCCGAAGCTCGCACCCGACGGCAGGAAGGACGGTCTTTTTTTCCACAGATCCAGATATGGATCCAGGGTGAAGTCGGCCGTGAACTCCGTCGCGCTCTTGCCGGCACCGGGCAGTTTGTAGCTGAAGCCGTTGATGGGTGAGTACGGAACAAGTCCCATCAGCTTGCCGATATTCACGCCGGAGAGGGTTTCGCGCAGTTGCCGGTTCGATGCGAACGCGAGGCCGGCCACGCCGAGGTTCACGCCGAGGAAGCTCAGCATCGCCGCCTTGTCGGCGGGACTTGCCTTGTCCCACAGCGTGTACTTCAGGCCTGCGAGCCGCGGCTCGTACCACTTCTTGAACGACTCGTTCTCGACGAGTTTCTCGCCGACGGTCTTGAGACCTTCGGTGATCGGCTCCTTCTTCTCTTCCTCGGCCCCGGCAGCCGGCGCGTCCTCCTTCTGCACCTTCGGCGCGTCGCTGGCTGCAGTGGGCTTGAAGAACGGATCGTCGGCCGCCGAACCGCTGTGCGGCTTGAAGAATCCCGCACCGCGGTTCTGCGTGCCGTCGACATGCCTGCGTCTACGCCTGCTCATGGGCCACCTCGCGAGGTTGATGCGATGGACCGTCGGCGAAGCGCTGCACCGGCGAGCTGCCGGAGCGCCCGATACCGGTGGGCGACGTCGATTGGCGGATGTCCGGAATCGGCAGCCCGCGTCGGGCGGGCGGGCGCGAGGACGAAGCCGATGACCTGCGACTCGGACCAGGCATTGCCGATCGGCCGAGAATCAGTCATGACCGACACGAGCAATGCCGGGCGGATGAACCATCCACCCGGCATCGGCTTGGCGCGCGACCGCGGATCGCTCACGCTCCCGCTCCGGCTACTTCTTCCGGAACAGCAGGAACAGAAGGATCAGGATCAGCAGCAGGATCAGCCACCACCACTTCTTCACCAGCTCGGCCATGCCGCCGCCCGCCTCCGCCCCACCGTTGGTGGTCGTCGGCGGCGTGGGCCGCGGAGCCGGCGGCGCAGGGCTGTACCAGGTGCCGGTGCCGAGCGGCCGGAAAGCCTGTATGGCCTCGTAGCTCTTGCCGAAGCCCTCGTTGCCCGTGACCATGACGTCGAATACGCAGTCGGCCTTGCGCACCGGATCCTCTACCGCCGCGCACGCGTTCTGCGCCACGGCTTCGGTCGCCGACTGCACCGAGATCTGGCCCGGCAGGTCGCAGGACGGCGGCGAATTGCGCGGCCACTCGTCCAGCGTGAACGTGGCGGTGTTGGTGCCCGGCGCGTAGTCGAACAGACTCGTGGTATCCGTCACGCGCCAGGCGTCGGCGAACTTCTCGTACAGGTCCTGGTAGCGCTGGTCGATGGACTCGGGCTTGGGCCCCATCGAGGTGCCGTCGGGCAGTGCGGGAATCCAGCTGCCGTCCGGGATCCTGCCCAGCGTGCCCTGGATGGCCGAGGTCTGGTACACGTTCACGTTCAGGTACCAGACGTTGGGACCGTTCCAGTACTGCGGCGTCACCACCAGTTGCGTGCCGCGCGCGTCGACGATCTCGATGACGCCGTTGGCGCCCTTCCTGATATGGCCGTCGATGCCGCCGACGGCGGCGCCCGACGCTCCGCTGTGCGCGTTGAGCGTGATGCCCTTGTCGGACAGCACGACCAGCTTGCCGTCCACGCGCAGCTCCATGCCCCGGCGCGATTCCTCCACGTTCGGGTTGGGCTGCAGAGTGACGCGGCTGCTGCCGACGCGGGCCGCCACGGCGGTATACACCGCGACGCAGTGCCGGATACCCGTGTACGGATTGGTGATCGGGATCGTGGCCGTCGGTACGGCGGTCTGACGCGTCTGGATTTCCAGCTTGTCATCGCGCAGCGCGGTGAATTCGCCGGCACTCTGGAAGTCGTAGTGCACGCCGTCGACGGTGGTCAGATGCGGGTCGCCCCAACCGCCGCCGTTGGCGGTGACGTGGAACAGGTAGGTGCCCTTGCACGACTTGGTGGTGTCGACGGCATCGGTGGTCTTCAGGCTGAACTGATCCTGCTCGCCGAGTCCCGCCGCCGTGCCGGTGATCGTGGTCTTGCCGTCGGCGGCGGCCGGCGAATGGATGACATCCGGCGTGGGTACCGTCACCGTGAGACCGGCGCAGGTGTAAGGGCCTGCGCCCGCACAGGCCAGATTGCCGCCCGAACCGGTGTACTCCCAGTAAGCGTCCTTGTTGGTCTCGATGTCGGTCGGCGTGATCACTTCGCCCGGCTTCGCCGCGTACGAATACTGGAAATCCGCGCACGGGATGATCAGATCCTGCGGGTCCGCCTGCGCCACGCCCGGGCCGACGCTCGCCGCCATCACCATCAACATCGCCGACAAGCCCAGTTGCCGGCTGCCTCTCGCTTTCTCTCTCTCAGCGTTCATGAGCTGCTCCCTATGGAATGATGACGTCGCCTGTCCCGGTAGCTCCCTGATCTCGTCCCGCACGTTCTTCAGTCCAGCCATTGCACGAAAATCCGCTGCTCCAGCCACGGCAGGCTGATCACGCCGAAGCCCCAGGGCAGACGCGCGAGCAGCACGTCCTGCGCGCGCCGCTCGACCGTCACGCGGTAACCGCCGTCCACCGTCTCGAGTTTTCCGTCGCGCAGGAAGAACTGGCTGCGCAACCAGGCAGCCGAACTGCTGCGCAGCGCGCTCCAGTGGCCCAGCACCGCGTCGAGCAGCGCGTCGCAGGCTGTGATGTCCGGCTCGTCGAGCCAGGCGCGTTCCACCGGCGCGTCCAGATCGACGCCGGTCAGCAGCTTGGCGAAACCCAGTTCGTACTCCGGCGTCCCGGCGCGGCCGGTGGCGAGATAGCCGAGCAGCTGTGCGCCGCGCTGCCGCGCTTCCTCGTCGACGAACTGGCTGCGTTCGAGCAGGCCGCGGTCGTGGAACAGCGCCTTGAGGAAAGGATGCAGCAGCAGGATTCCTGCGCACGGCAGAAAGACGGATTCCTGCAGGGCGGATTCGGCGTGGCGCGATCCGGGCGCCTGGCGCTGGCTGTCTGGTGCGGAAACCGCCCGCACGCGTTCGGCCCCGACGGGAGCAAGCGGCGCGGCCTGTTCCATCTGCTCGAACACCGCTGCGCACCACCCGCGCCAGGGCGCGGGCAAGGCCGCCGCGGCCACCGGCCGGATGAACGGGATGGCGCTGCCGCTGGCGGATGCCTCCGCCGCAGCGGATCGCCGGCGCGATTGCTCCATCGCCAGCGTGCAGCGTTCCGCCATCAGCGCGTGAACCAATGCGACGCCGTCGGCGGCGGCGTGCGGCGCGACAGTCCATGCAACCACCGCATTCCAGAATTTCAGACGCCAGCGATGATTCGACGCCGCGGAGTCCGACGGCCGCAGCTCGCGCAGCGCGAGCGTGCAATCCCGCAGTGGGCCGATCCGCGCGAGCAGCGCTTCGAGCGGTTCGTCCTCCAGCGCGTTGACCAGGCGCGTCACTGCGCGCGGCTGCGCATGCAGCAGCGCGCGCAATGCTCCGATGCGCCGCGCATCCGCGGCCTGGAGTGCTCCCGGCCAACCCGAATCCGGAGTGGCAGCCCACCAGGGCAGCCGGCCGTGTCGCAGGAAAAAAGCGAAAGCCTCGAACTCTGCGCCGCCGGCCTCGACGATCTCGACGGCGTCCTCGCGCTTCGCCTCGACGGCACGTCCACCGAGTTGTTTCTCCAGCTCGACCAGCAGGCGCCGCTCGAACTCCGGCGCCCAGTCGCCGCCCTCGATGCGGCCCACGTCGATCTCCAGCCGATCCAGCCGCAGCAGCTCGTGCGCCGGTGCCACCGCATCGAACACCGACCTCATGCCGGCGAGCAGCGGTTCGCGACAGGCGCGCGCCAGCTGCTCCTGGATGCGCGGCGCGGCGACGGCATCGCCGACGGTGAGCTCCAGCACCTGCCGCTGGATACGATGGCGGTTAGGCGTCATCGGCGATCGCGTTGAGCGCCTCCACCACAGCATTGCGTGCGGCGGACACCGCCGCGGGCGGTGCACCCGGAATCAGCACGGTGTCCAGCCAGGCGTGATAGCGGGTTTCGAACGTATCGAAGCTGGACGTCGCAGCGCCCGCCGGCGATTCGCGATCCACCCAGTACACCTTCACCAGCAGATGCGCCGGGCAGCAGCGCAGGATCATTCCCTCCATGTGCCGGCGGAACTCCGCGCTGCGGAAGCGATCCGGCGTCACCGGCACGCGGGAGGCTGTGGCGGGGTCCAGGGCGAAGTTGCGCGCAAAACCCGAGGGCAGCACGAGCGATAGCCGATGGCTGTAGGGATCGCGCTCGCGCGCCTCGCCTGCGGGCAGCGACAGGAACGTGTCCGCGCTCGTGCGCGGGCGCAGCAGCACGTGCTCCAGCAGATACAGCGTCTCGGCGCCGTACTGGCGATACAGCAGCGCGACCGCAGCGTCGATACCCGCCTGGGCCAGCGTGGCGCTGGCGAAGTTGCCCGGCCCGACCGCGAGCAGCACGCCGGCGGGATCGCGCAGTTCGATCGCGAACGTGTTGCCGGCTGCCGGAACCACCTGGTAGTTCCATTCGTCCAGTCCGTAGCGCAGAACGCGGCCGACCGACTGCTCGGCCAGCGCCACGGCGCCGGCGACCGTGGCGTCGTCATAGCGCACGTCGCTGGCCAGCAGCACGGCGCCGGCGGGCAGCGTCTCGCGCAGCCGCCAGCGACGGCCGACGAAGCCCGGCGGCGCGGGTTCGTCGAAGATCTCGAAGAACTCGCCGATCGGACGCAGCGCGCGCCGTCGGCGCGCATGGCGGATTCCGCTGTGATGCGCCACGCGGCGCTCCAGCGGCGACAGCGAAGCCTCGATGCACACGGCCGCGAACAGCGCCGCCAGCACCGGCGCGGCCGCGTTCGCGGCGGCCAGCGATGCGAAGCTCTGCAGGCTCTCGGCAATCGCCTGCGCCGCGGCGCCGCCGCCGTCGGTGAGGCGCAGCCGGAACGTGCCGCCGCCCGCATCGAAGCCGGCGTAGTTCGTCGCCCGTCCGGCGAAAGCCAGGGCGCGCTCGGCCGAGATCGCGGCCATGACCTCGCCCGGCTGGGCAGCGGCGCCGCGCAAGCGCGGCTGGCCGTCCAGGCTCAGCACCCAGCGGAAGCCGGCAGCTTCCTTTTCGACGGCGAGCATTTCCGCATCGCGCCGGAACGGACTGCTGAACGCCAATAGCCGCAGCGCGCTGAGTTCCGGCGTCTCGCGCAGCAATGCGGATTTCAGCCGGAGCAGACGCGTATTGGCGGCGTCGCGCCGCTCGGCGACCCGCGTCTCCTGCTGCGCCGGCGGCAACGCGCGCACGTCCAGTTCGGCGCGCGCCCAGCGGTGCACCTCCTGCGCCAGTGCCGCGGCGTCCTCGCCCTGGCGCGCGAGCCGGTGATCCAGCACGCGGTTGCGCCGGTCGAGCAGGCGCTCGCGCGTCTCCGCAGCGTCACGCAGCGCGCGGGCCACGGCATTGTCCGGATCGGCGATGAAGGCGGCCCAGTCGCCTCCGGCGGGGAACCGCCGCAGAAGCTGCCGCGCGCCCGGCAGGTCGAACGGCGGGCGCGTGAAACAGGTCGTTCCTGCTTCGCCGTTGCCGGAATAGAAGCGGTTGATGTTGCCGAGCTGCGCCGTCATGTCGCCGAGGAACTGTTCGAACAGCAGCAGATAGCCCTGCAGCTGACGGACGGCGGCGTGCCGCTCGGCGCTGGCGCTGTCCGGCAGTGCCGCATCGCCGGTGCCGTACAGCGCGGGCAGATCCATCTGCAGCGGCGTGTACTCGTCCACTGCCAGCGCGTCGCCGGCCATCACCGGCCAGACGGGCGACGGATCGTCGGTGAACGCCGCCTGCGCCGTCTGCTCGCGCAGGCTATCGAACAGGCTGAGCACGCGCGCCGTGTCGTAGGCCACTTCGGCATCGTTGCGCACGGCAGTGATGCGCGACTTGGTCAGACTCAGGCGGGGCCGATAGCGCGCGATCTGCACCAGATGCAGGCAGTCCTCGGCGCCCGAGGTGATCGGCCGGTTGTTGATGAAGTTCGCCAGGGTGAGGTCGGTGACGGCGACGATGTCGCGCGCCGTCACGTTCTCCTGCGCGATCACGTCGGCACCGCCGACGCCGCGGCGCCGCATGATGAGCCGCAGGATGTCGGAGGTGTAGATGACGTCCGGCACGACCCGGCCGCTCGTGGCGCGGTCGAGGAATCCCCGGCGCAGCAGCGGGCCGTCGTAGATCGCCTCGGGATCGGATTCGGCGGCGCGGCGTTGCGCCAGCGACAGGAAACGCACGCTCGGCGACAGCACCGCGTCGATGTCCAGGAACAGGCGTGCGAGCAGCGCTTCGACGTCGATGCCGCCGGTCACCTCCAGGCGCGCGCTCACGCCGATTTCCTGCACGCGTGCCAGCCCGATGCGCACGGCCTGTTCGCCGAGGTTGCGCCAGCCTGCAATGTATTCGGCCAGCTGGGCGACAGCGGCGGCCGCGTCACGCACGCGCACAGCGAACTGCGGCAGAGGCGATCCCGGCAGATTCGATTCGATTGCCGCGCGCGCCGCGACCAGGATCGCCGGCACCACCAGGCCGGGCTGCGCGACCGGCTCCACCACGCGCAGCAGCACCCAGGCCTGAACGCTGCCCGGCGTGCCGGAAAGATCCGTGTAGTTCACCTGGATGCGGCCGAAGAAGCTCAGGCTCTCGGGCAGCGCACGCCAGAATTCGCCGGCATCGGGAACCATGGCGACGGCGTCGAGCACGACGGGCTGGCGGAACGGCGCGGCCTCGGAATCGTCCCAGTACGGCAGCGCCAGCTCGATGTCCCAGGTGTCGCCGGCCGCGAGCACCGGCAAGGCATAGGTGTTGCTGTTGAGTTCGCGCCGGGACAGTTCGACCAGCACTTCGTAGAGTCCGCCGGTGCGCGAGCGCACCGGCGCCGGGAGCGGCGGCACGTAGGTCAGCGGCGGGTCCGCAGCCACTTCGTAGAACGCGACCTCGTTGTCGGCCGGCTGGAAGATCTGCGCGTCGCTGACCAGCGGATGATCGAGCAGCAGCGCGCGCAGGTCCTGCGCATTCACCGGCCCCACCGGCAGCACCTCGTGCGCCGGTTCGAACTCCGCCTCGCCGTGGGCCTCGCCGCTGCGCAGCAGGTCGGCGATGTCGAGCTGCAGCTTCAGTCCCAGCTCGGTCACGGCGTAGCTGGCCGCTTCGAGCAAGGTGATGCCGGGATCGTGGACGTTGTGGTCCGTCCAGCTGTCGCCGGCCCACAGCCGGATCGACTGCAGCCCGTCTTCGCGCAGCCGGGAATAATCCAGGCTCGCCCGGTCGGGCGGCGCGGTGGAAATGCGCAGCGTATCGCTCACCGTGCGGCCTGCGCGCGTGCGTCATCCAGCGCACGCTCCAGCGTCTCGACCTTGTCGGCGAGTTGCTTCACCGCGTTGATCAGCACGTAGGTGAGCGCCGAAGGATTGAACACGCGCAAGCCGTCCATGCCGTCGGCATTGGAATCGGCGGCAAGCTTCTCCACGGTCTCGGGCAGCACCTGCTCGATTTCCTGGCCGAGGATGCCGACGCCTTCGAGACCGGCGCGCGTGCCCGCCAGACCGTTGTAGCGATAGCGCACCGGGCGCACGCGACGCAGTTCGGCGAGACCGGCGTCGAGATCGCGCACGTCTTCCTTCACGCGCGCGTCGGAGGTGAAGGCCCAGGCGCCGTTGCCGTCGTTCTTGAACGCGCCGCCGGCGACCTGGAACACCGCCGTGCCCGAGCCGGCGAGTTCGGACTCGGAACCGATCACCACGTTGCCGTTCACCGTGATGCCCAGCCGCACGGAGTTGCCGCCCTGACGCAGGCTCAGCACCTGCCCGGTCGCCGCATTGAGATGCACCACGCCGGTGTTGGACTGGCGCAGCGCGAAGCTCGCATTCACCGCGGTGACGTTCGCGCCCAAGGCCTGGTGCCCGAACACCGCGAACGAACTGAAGGCCGCGCCGCCGCTGCCGACCATGGCGTTGCCGAAACGCACCTGTTCGGCCGGCCCGGTGTTCGCACCGAGGACCACTTCGAGTCTCGCGCCCGGCTCCGCCGCACCCGTGTTGATGCCGACGCGTCCGGTGCTGTAGGCGATGGCGCCCGCGCCGCCCACGGCCGCGAATCCGCCGCCGCCACCGCCGCCGATATTGCTCCAGCCGGCGCCGTTGTTGACCTGCACCTGACCGCCGTTGAAACGCAGTCCGCCGGGAATGTTGGCCACCGCGCTGTCGCCCAGGCGCAGGCCGCGCGAAAGCATCAGCGTGCCGTCGGAGTCCAGGTCCAGACCGTCGGTGGATTTGTTCAGGCTGCTGTCGATGAGGTCGGCGAAGTCATTGGCATCCGGCCGGTCTCCGTTCTTGAAACGGCCCTTGAGGAAGTCGCGTGTTTGATTGCTCATGGTCACTGCCTCGCTCGTGTTGATGCGGGAAATCTCATGACGCCCCGAGTCCGACTTCGAAATCGAGATCGACGGTCATGTAGCCGATGCCGAGAGTGGTCACGCCCGAACACACTTCTTCTCCGGGCGCCACGGCCGTGATGAGGTGCTGCGGATGCGAGACCAGGATCGCGTGCGCCTGGGTGGTGCCGGCCGCTTCGGCCGCGCGCCCGACGATGAGGTCGTCGCCGATGCGCATCGCGCCGAGACCGGGTTTGGGCCGCGCGTAGACGATGAAATCCTCGCCGACGGTCATCGTGCCGATGCCTTCGGCCTTGGTCCCTGCGTAGGTGTGGTAGATGCGCAGACCGACCAGATGGTCGACGTACTCGCGCCCTTCGATGAACGCGAGGATCTCCGAACGATAGATGCGCGCGCCGAACTGGATGTCGTCGCCGTCCTGATAGGCCCACGGCGACAGGAAGCGGCGCAGATCGTCGTTGAGCACGCCGCTGTAGTAGCCCGGGTCGCGGCCGCGCGTGAATACCACCTTGGCTTCGACGCGGATGCGTTCGAACACCGGCCGGATCACGTGCAGGGTCAGGAACCGGGTCGCGAGGCCGTCGAGGTATTCGTCGATGCGCGCCAGAAGCTCTTCGGCCGCACGCGGCTCCAGCGGATTCGCCGTACCGCCGCGACGCAGGTTCGGCACGACCACGAGCGCCGCATGGCCGGCGCGCTCGGCGCCGTCGGCATCGGTGTGCGGCAGGCACCTGGCCTTGAAAACCTCCGGGAAACGCTCGAGCGCCAGACGCTCGACATCCCACGGCGTGACCGCCCGGCTCCGATGGCGCAACCGCTCGCTCGCGCGGCGGATGTAGTCGTCGTCGCTGTCCGGGCCACGGCCGTCGAAGGAAGCGCGCGGCTGGGCGACGCTGCGGATCGCGGCGTTGCGCCGGACCAGCGCCTTGATGGTCGCCGCCGGCAGTCCCTGGCGCAGATGCGTCGCGAAATCCGCGAGCGTCGCCGTTCCCGGCTCGAAGCGGGCCAGCGCCGCCTGCGTGCGGATGGACAAGGTGCGCGCCGCGCTGTCGGGCGACTTGTCGATGGCGGCGCGCAGCCAGATCAGTCCCGACGGCAGACTCTGATGCGCCAGCGTGGCCTCCGCCGGCACGTCGATCGCGACGATGCCGGCGCTCTGGAATCCCAGCGTGCTGTCGATGAGCAGCGAGCCCGCGCTCAGCGGCCGCCACTCGTCGCCGGCGGCGAGATAGCTCCAGCGCGTGTCGCCGGCGGCCAGCGCATCGGCGGCCGTGGCCGTGCCCGCGTCGATCTCGAAATACAGGGTGATCGCGCCCGGCGGCTGCAGATTGCGGATGCCGAGCAGCAGTTCCGCGCGGGCATCCAGGCCTGGCGTCAGCCGCGCCTGCGCAACGCCCGGCGCACGGATCGCGCCATGCGGTCCGACGACGAAGTACGCCGCCGGCTGGTCGTCGTTGGGCACGAAGCTGGCGGTCGCGCGATAGTCGACGGTCAGTGAACTCAGCACCGGCGTGTAGGGCTCGCTGGGCAGATGCGGCTTGTTTCCGACGGAGTCCCAGGTCGCCAGCGCGATCGCCTGGTTGGCGTAACGTCGCGCGAATACCGGATGGCCGAACGCCTCGAACGGCACCTCGCTGGCGAAGACCGCGAAATCGTCGCTCGTGGGTTCACTGAGCACCAGACGCGCGAAGCCGGCACGGCTCTGCGCGGTGAAGGTGTCGGGCACCTGCAGGTCGGGCTGCTCGCGATAGTTCAGCCCCTGCAGCGCGAAGTCGAACGCGGTCGCGTTCGCGGTGATCGCATTGACGTCGGTGGTGACCGGCTCGAACAGCGTCTGATTCACGAGCATGCGGCGGAACACGCGGTCGTGCAGCAGATCCACCGTGACGCGGAAGTTGTTGGCGAAGGTGTCCGACAATGCGTTGGTGACGGTGTCGAAGTAGTAGCGGTAATGCTCGAACAGGTCGTCCGGCGGCGACTTCCAGGTCAGGTTGAACGTCAGCTGTTGCAGCTTCTTCGAGAACACCTCCGCGCTGCCCACGTAGAACACGCTGCCGATGCGCGGCTGGTTGCCGAACAGCGGCATCGGCTTGTTCGGATCGAGCGGGCTCTCGTCGTTCTGCACCACGACGTTGCGCAGTCCGCTCACGTCGACGGCGAGGTCGATGCGTTCGACGCGGAAGCGCTCGAACAGATCGAACGCGCCGGACGCGCCGCGGACCAGGCAGCGCAGCACGGGGCGGTCGCTGACCATGCCGGCGCCGTGCAATGCCGGATCGAAAGCGACGATGGCCGGCGCAGCCGAGCCCAGCTCGACAGTCAGCGCCAGCACGGGCTGGCCCGAACCGCCGTCGGGCATCAACGTGGCTTCGACGTGATCCGGCGTGAGCCAGCCTTCGGCGCCCGACAGGGTGACGGCGACCGCGTCGCTCAGACCCTGCGTATTCAGCGCATCGGCCGTGACCATGCGCAGCTGCGCGCGCACGGTGATGCGGCGCTCGCCCTCGGCGAGGCTCAGAATCGGCGCGGCGACCGCGAAGCCCAGCGGCGCTTCCTGCATGAAGCGCTGCGAGACATCGAGATCCAGCTGGCCGCGTCCGAAGGTATAGCCGCCCGGCCCTTCGATGGCGGCGAAGCCGTCGGCGACGAACACGCGGCGGTGATGCTGGATGTCGTACTCGACCACCACGCGGCGCAGGCCTGCCACCGCCGCGGCATTCACCACGATCTCGTTCTGCAGGGCGTAGGTCAGCGCACGGCCCGCGCCGTCCTTGCCGCCGTCGAGCAAGGTGCCTGCCGGCAGCCGCGTCGCGGTCGCGTTCTGCGCGAGCTCGAAGATCGCATGCACCGAGTCGGGCTCCGCCGCGCGATGCAGCAGGCCCAGCTGCCTGCCGTAGTAGTGCAGCAGATGGCGCCGCGTGAGTTCGTTGAGATCGCCCTGCAGGTGCTGGAACAGCTTGAGAAACGCGAGGAACAGCACGAGGTGCGGCGGCCAGTCCGAGCGCGAGGCCAGCAGCAGCTGCAATTCCCCGGTCGGACGCATGCGGTCGCTGCCCGGCACCAGCAGCGTTTCCAGCAGCGCCTGCCAGTCGCCGGTGGATTGGCCGGAGAGATCGTAGTAACGCACCTCGGCCGCCACGCGATGCGCGTAGTCGAGCAGATCGGCAAACGATCGCTCGTCCGGCACCACATAGTCCGCCTCGAGCCCGGGCAGCAGCCGCTGCAGCTGGTTGGTGCCGTCGGGCCGCAGCAGGTTTCCGTAGCGGCGAAAGAGATCCATGGTCACGCCTTCGCCTCCGGATGATCGAGGTAGAAGGGATAGACCAGATTGGTGCGCGTGTTGGTGGCGCGCACGGTGTAGTCGAGACGGATCAGGATCACTCCGGACTGGTCGGTCGCGGTCTCGAAGTCCACACGGTTGAGCTCGATGCGCGATTCGTAGAACAGGATGGCGTTCTCGATCTCGCGCGCGAGGTACGCCCCGAAGGACGTGGACAGCGGCTCGAACATCAGCGCATCGCGCTTCCAGCCGAAGCCCGGCCGCATCACGCGCTCGCCGAGGCTCGTGGACAGCAGGATGTCGAGGCTCTGGCGGATGTCGTCGTCGGCCTGCGCCATGCCGACGCTGCGTCCCTGGTTGCCGAAGGTCACCGGGAACGACCAGCCCTTGCCGAGGAATTGGGGATTGTCGGCCACCTCAGCCTCCGATCATCACGGTGAAGCAGCCGACGACGAGACTGCCGCCATGCGCAGTGCTGTCGCCGAGACGCGCGGCCGGCATGCCGGCGATGAGCACGCTGCCGCTGCCCGCCACCACGGCATCCGGCGGCCCGGTGCAGGTCAGCATGTCGCCGACCCGCAGTGCCGGCATGCCGCCGATCATCACCGTGGGCGCGCCGGGCAACGCCGGGCCGCCCACGTGCGGCACCGCGCCGGTGACCATGGGGCAGACGTGCATGTCGTTGGCGCGCGCGGCGGGCGGCATGGCAGTCGGTCCGTTCCTTCAGTTGATCATGACCATCGACCCCTTGAGGGTCAGGTTGCCGCTGCTGGAGACCTCGGCCTTGCCCTGTGCCTTGGCCTCCAGCGAGGTCTGCGCCTCGAACGCGATCGTGTTGCCCTTCGCTTCCCATTGAGTTTTGGCGGTGACCGTCACGGCCTTCTTCGCGCTTTCGATGACCACGCCGTCCTTGCCCAGCACGAGCTTGTTGCCGTTCTGGTCCTCGATCGTGATGCCGCCGTCGTCGTCGCTGAGGACGATGCGATTCCCGCCCGGCGTCTCCAGCGTCAGCGCTTTCTTGTCGTCGTCGAACTTCAGCGTGAGCCCGCTGCGCGACACGTAGGCCTTCTGGTTGTTGTCGGCCGTCGCCGTGAGCGGCGGCGCCTTGCGGCTGCTGTGGAGCATGCCGAGAATCACCGGCTGCGCCGGGTCGTCGTGGAAGAAGCCCAGCACGACCTCGTCGTCTTTCTCGGGACGGAAGAACGTGCCGCGCCTGTCGCCCGCGTCGAGCGTGGCCACGCGCGCCCACACGCCCAGCTCGCCCATGCCGGCCAGCGGCACCTTCACGCGTACGCGATGCTCCTTGCCGGGATCGTCGGCCAGTTCGGTGACCACGCCCACCTGCAGTCCATGCACGGCGGCCGCGAGTCCTGCGGCCGGCAGGTGGTTCATGGCCACGCGCGCGGCATGCGGCTCGCGCGGCAGCCCGAACTCGGCATCGGTGATCCATTTGCCCGAACTGAACTCGTGACGCACGCCGGTGACGTACACCTTGCCGTTGAAGCGTTCGCTGAAACGCGCGAGCTGCAGTACGGCACCGGGCTTGACGGTCGCAGCGCCGCGGAAACGCACGCGGCCGCGCGTGGCGGCCAGGCGCGTGCGCAGCAGCGCGCCGTCCGCCCATTTCTGCAGTTCGTCGTTGGCCAGGCTCCCGCCATGCCAGAGCACGTCCTCGGCGCGGCCGGCGGCAGCGCTCAGCAGGGCCGCGCTCAGGTTGCCGTTGCCGCTCCAGTCCGGATCCGCGGCACTGGCTTCCTGCAACGCCTGTTCCGCGGGATCCCAGGCGACGGCGCGGATGGCGCCCGACTGGGTGCGCGCGTCGATCTCGGCATCGAATTCGAGCACGGTGAAGCCGAACTGGAGATCCACTGCCGGCCGATCGTCCAGCGCCGGCGTGATCGTGCTCACCTTGCCGGCGTCGGCGACGCACAGCTGCCCGGCCGCCTCGACGCGGCTGACGAGAAAATCCCAGTCGCTGGACTGGTACTGCAGCAGCTGCGGATGCTTGACGTCGCTGCGGGCGACATCGCCGGCGCTCACGCCGGAGCCCGGGTACTCTCCGAGCAGTTTCGACGCCACGTCGCTGTCGCTGACTTCCTCGAAATAGCGGTTGCGCCGCACCAGCGTCATGACGAACACCGGGTCGCGGCATTCCAGTTCCAGCCACGACGCGCCATCGCGCGACACGATGCGCTGGGTCAGGATGACGCCGCCGAAGATGGCCTGGGTTTCACCGTGGTAACCGGCGGATACCTGGATCTGGT
Organism: Lysobacteraceae bacterium SCN 69-320; assembly: GCA_001725155.1. GTDB lineage: Bacteria > Pseudomonadota > Gammaproteobacteria > Xanthomonadales > Rhodanobacteraceae > Tahibacter. Next base: position 121,472 of record MEFP01000019.1, read on the forward strand.
TGCCCGGCACGAACAGCTCGCCGGTGCTGCGCGCGTAGTCGCCGCGCGCCGCATCGCCGTCACCGACGCGCAGTCGCGCATAGGGCACGCGGTTGACCTGAGTGACCACCTCCACGCCCTGCAGGACCACGGTGCGCGGCAATTCCGTACCGTTCACCTGCACGGTCAAGGTGACGACGTCGGTCGGGCGCGTGAGGGGAACCGCGCTCATGCCTTCACTCCGACCGGCGGGAACGCCACGCGGCTGGCCGGGCGCAGGCGGCGGAAGTTCACCAGCTTGTTCACGCGCGCCACCTCGAGGTACAGCTCGGGCTTGCCGTAGATGTCGTGCGCCATGGCCGGCAGGGTGTCGCCGTCGCGCACGTCGCGCAGGTGCGTCAGATCCGGCGAGGTCGCGTTTTTCTTGCGCTCGGCCAGTGCCCGTGGCACGTGCTCGCAGAACGAGCAGCTGGCAATGGCGCGCAGCGGCGTGCCGTCGGGCCTGAACAAGGTGTAGCGGTAGCTCGCCGAACTCAGCACGCAGGGAAACACCAGCGTGCCCCAGACCATGAGCAGCTCGCGCGGCCGGTGGATGGTGCCGTTGAACTCGTACACCAGCCGGTCGAACTTCTGGATCTCGTCCATGACCACGAACTTCTTCGGGCCGGACAGCGCCGACGCGACGGCGCCGACGAGCGGAATGTCGCCGAGCTCGGAAGGCTCGGGCACGACGCCGGTGCCGTCGAACAGGAATTCGAAAGAGAGATTCACCGGCGGCGTATTGTTGTACAGCGCCTCGGTAGCGGTATCGCCCTGCCCGGTCTGCCGCGAATAGTTGATGATCTTGCTGAGCGTGTACGTGCCCGGATTCACCTGCAGCACATACGTGTCCTTCGGATCATCCGACGGAGTCGGCTTGTCGTCGGGGTTGGCCGCCGGCTTGTAGGCACGCAGCGTGAGCTTCTCGAGCTTGCCCTTGTCGAACAGCATCAGCGTTCCCCCTTGCGTTCGAGGATGCGCATGACTTCGCGCACGCAGGCCTGCACCAGGTCGCCGTCCGGGGTCGGGGAATCGCCGTTGCCGGCAGGCGCCCCGCCCTTTTCCTTGCCGTCCTTGCCCTGCGGCATGCCGCAGCTGTCCGGACCGCCGCTCCTGCCCGCGACCGGATCCACGGTGGCACGAATCACCAGTTCGCGGATCTCCACGGGCATCAGAGGCTCACTCCGACACTGCCGGCAAGCGCGGAGGCCGCGTCCAGCGCCACGCTCGCCGGGTCGTAGTACTTGAAGTACTGGTACTGCAGCGCGAGCGTCTCCACGAGGATCTCGTTGTTGCCGGCGTTGATGCCGGAGACCTCCAGCCGCTTCGGCACCGCACCGACCACGTACCAGTTGTAGAGCGGCAGGTGCTCGTCATCGAGCAGCGAGATCAGCAGATTGGTCGGCTTGTACTCGAACTGCTCCAGGGCCTTGCGCGCCCAGTGCAGCACGCCCGACCCCATGAACTTGCCGCGCTTGAGGGTCAGCTCGCCGAACTGCAGGCTCTTCGGCAGCTGGTGCGCGAAGCGGTTCTCGCCGCCCTCGGGCCAGCTCTCGAATTCCGTGCTCACGGTGAGCCCGGACACTTCCTGCCAGCGCGTGTCGTAGGGGAACTGCGGCAGCAGTTCGAACACCACGAGGAAGTGGAAACCCGGATGTGGGCAGCTCAGGTCCATGGATCAGCCGTTCTCCATGGTCAGGCCTTCATGCGCCAGCACCAGCGTCTCGATCGCGGTCTCGTTGCCCGAGGCATTCAGGTCGGTGGACGTCACCTTCGTCGGCCAGGCGTTCTTCACCTTCCAGATCACTACCGGGTCGTGATCCTCGTTGAGCAGACTGATGGTGATGTCGCGGCGCTCGATGGTGTTGAGCGCGACCGAATTCCACCAGGCGTAGAACTCGTTGTCGCCGGCAAAGATGCCGCGCTTCAGCGTGAGGTCGCCGAAGGTCTGCATGCCGGGCATGCGGATCTTGTGGTACTCCTTGCTCGCGCCGTCGCGGTACTCGATCTTCTCGGTGGTGACCTCCAGTCCGCTGACTTCGGTAAAGCCGATGCGGGTGCCGCCCCACTGCACCTCGAAGTGGAATTTTGGCAACGGATACTCAGCCATGTTCTCGTCTCCCGGGGAAGTTTGTTAGGAGGTCTGCATCTTGTGCGCGAAGCGCAGCACGATGAATTCGGCCGGCCGGACCACCGCCATGCCGACCTCGACGATCATGCGGCCCTCGAGGATGTCCTGGGCCGTCATGGTCTCGCCCAGACCGATCTTCACGAAGAAGGCCTGCTGCGGTGCCGCGCCGGCGAGCGCGCCCTGGCGCCACTGCACCGTGAGGAAGTTCTCCACCATGGCGCGCACGCGCACCCAGGTGCTGCGGTCGTTGGGCTCGAACACGAAGGCCTCGGTGGCCTTCTTGATCGACTCCTCGGCCATGTTGAAGAAGCGCCGCACGGGCACGTAGCGCCATTCGTTGTCGTTGCCGGCCAGGGTGCGCGCGCCCCAGACCAGCGAGCCCTTGCCGGTGAACGTGCGGATCGCATTGATGCTCTTGCCGGTGCTGGTGACGTTGAGATCTTCCTGCGCCTGGTCGTTGAGCTTCACCGCCACGCCGCTGATGTCGGCGACCGCGACGTTGGCCGGCGCCTTCCAGACGCCGCGCGTGCGATCCACCGCCGCGTAGATGCCGGCCACGGCGCCCGAAGGCGGCTGCAGGGTCATCGCGCGCGTCACCTGCTCGAGGATGTTGGCGAACACCGGATGCCTGTCGAACAGCTGGCGCTGCGCTTCGTCGGCCAGGAATTCCACGCTCGTGAAGATCGCGAGCACGGCGGCCGCCGGCGGATCGAACAGCCGGCGCAGCGCCGAGGCCGCATTCAGCGCCGTCGCGCGCACGGAAGCATCGGCGAACACGTCGGCGCTGGCGCCGATGGCCGTCGCGTCGGCATTGGGCGCTATCCACGGCGTGCCGTTGAGCGCGGCGTAGCTGGCCACCACGTCGCCGACCACGCGCGTGGTCGAGATCGAACTCATGACGCCGGCGTTCTTCTCGTAGGCGATCAGCGCCGAAATGCCGGCCGCCAGCTCGGTGTCCTTGCTCAGATCGGTCACTGCAAGATTCACCGAGGCCGGCAGCGACGGCGCCGCGGTCTGCAGCGCGCGCAGCGCCAGCACCACCGCGCGCGCCAGGATCACGAGGTTGGCGAACCGCTGGCGCACCGTGGCCACCGGCGTCGCAGCCTCGGTCTGGCGCAGCAGGGCGAGGAAGTTCGCGTAGTGATCGCCGAGCTGTCCGAAGTTCGCGCGCGTCAGCGTCAGCGCGTTCGGCCCGGTCATCGCGGAGACGTTCACCGTGCCCACCACGGTGTTCACGGCGGCATCGGCCGCGCGCGTCGCGGTCGCCAGACCGTCGATCGCCGCGTCATTGATCAACGCGTCGATCGTGGCCGGCGGAATCGGGGCCAGCGCCGGGGTCACCAGGTTGAGCTGGCGGAAATCCACGTCCGGCCGATAGATCGTCCGCAACCAGGGGTAGTAGGCCGCGCCGTAGCGCAGCGACGAGGTGCCCACGTTCTGGCGGAAATTGCCGATCGGATCCAGCGCCAGCGACACCGGCTGGTCGCCCTGCACGAGGTCCATGATGACGAAGCGGTCCTGCAGCTTCTCGCACTGCGCCAGCGCCGCGACCTGCAGCGAGCCCATGTCGGTCGCGCTGAGCGAGACGCCGTCGGGAAACACGAGGAGGGTGGGTTCGTCCACGGGTTCGACGCGCGACAGCCCGCCGAGCAGGCCGGCCGGCGTGGTCGTATCGCCGAGCACCGGAGCGTCGCCGTACGCCCCCACGGAAACGACGTAGCAGGGACCGCCGCCGTTGGCGTAGTAGTGGCGCAGCGCGGCGGCCAGGTAGTAGCGCCGCTCGGCGTCGGCTGCATTGCGCGGCGATACCGCGCCGACGGCGTTTCCGCTGGCCGTGTCGACGACGACGCGATACGACGCCGGCGTGAAACCGCCGCCGTAGAACTGCTGGTATTCGAGCAGCGAGCGGATGCGTGTCGGCACGAAATGCAGGTCGTCGCCCGCTGCGCTCTGCGCGCGTTCGCTGTAGCCGATGAACACGGGGACGGCGGTTTCCACCGCCACCACGGACGGCGCCAGAGTGGAGATCTCCTCCACGTATACACCGGGTGTCTTGTACGCCATGGATCAGGACTCCTGCATCTTGTGCGAGAAACGCAGCACCACGAACTCGGCCGGCCTCGCCACCGCCATGCCGATCTCGACGTTCATGCGGCCTTCGAGGATGTCCTGCGCCGTCATCGTCACGCCCAGTCCGACGTTGACGTAGAACGCATCGACGGGCTTGGCGCCGACCAGCGCGCCGTCGCGCCACTGGATGATCAGGAAGTTCTCGATCATCGCCTTGACCTTGGCCCAGGTCCTCGCGTCGTTGGGCTCGAACACGAACGGCTCGGTGGCCTTGCGCGTGGATTCCTCGACCATGTTGAAGAAGCGCCGCACGGACACGTAGCGCCATTCGTTGTCGTTGCCGGCCAGGGTGCGCGCGCCCCAGACCAGGAAGCCCTTGCCGCTGAACGCACGCAGCGCGTTGACGGCCTTGCCGCTCGGCTCCAGGTTCATGGTGTCGTTGAGGTCCTGGTCGATGCGCACGCTGAGGTCGATGACCGAGCTCAGGCTCTCGTTCGCCGGCGACTTCCACACGCCGCGCGTACGGTCCACCGTGGCGTAGATGCCCACCACCGCAGCGGCAGGCGGCAAAGTGACGCTGAACCGCGCCAGTTCGCTGCGCGCGTTGGCATAGATCAGCGGGTTGGAATTCGGCGAACCCGACTTGAGCGCCGTCAGCGTCATGCCGTTGTGCGGACTGGGGCGCGTGACGCTGCCGTCGTCATTGCGGCGCGCGATCTGCGCGACCGTGATGGTCGACTCGTCCCAGCTCCACGCCATCGTGGTCTGGATGTACGGGTGATAGGCCGCGCCGTACTTGAGATTGCGCGTACCGATGCCGTTGCGGAACGCAGCGATGCCGTCGCTGCCGGGCCGGTCGCCGTCCCAGAGATCGCAGACCAGGAAGCGATCGCCGAGCTCGGCGCATTGATTCAACGCCTGCACCAGCACCGAGTGATACGCGGCGCGCGTGGCGGCGATATCCGCCGGTGTCGCGGCCGGCGGTGGCCGCATCCCGCTGAGGTCGGGAAAGACGATCAGGGTCGGCTCGTCCTCGCGCGCCAGTGCATCGAGCGCGGCCACATGCGCGTCGACGATGTCGCTGGTCGCCGCGCTGGCGGCGTAGGTCCCCAGGCTCACGACGTAGCAGCGGCCGCCGCCGTTGTCGTAGAAATGACGCAGCGCGTAGGCCAGGCGGAACCGCGCATTCGCTCCCTGCCCCGGATCGGCGACGGGTGCGGCGACGTTGCCGTCCTCGTCCAGCGCGATGGCGAACCCGCCGAGCGCCGGCGCAAGACCGAAGATCTCCTGGAATTCCAGCAGCGAATTCACCGCCACCGGATGATTGACCAGGTCGGTGCCCTTGTACTGCGCGTTGCGCGTGTAACCGAAAAACGCGGGAATCGCGGTTTCGACCGGCACCACGGACGGAGGAAACTTCGATTCCTCCACGATGTACACGCCCGGAGTTCTCAGATTCAGCGGCATGGCTCACGGTCCCAGGGTCAGGTTCGGAAGATGTGTTTCGGAGAACCATTCGTCGTTCTGGCGCCGCAGGCGGTCAACCTCGGGCGCGGGAAGCAGGATTTCTTCGGACGCCGGTGTCGCCGAGACGTCGGCCTGCAGGCGCGATCCCGCGCCGAAGCGCGACAGCGGACGCGCGGCAGCGGTGACGAGAACGCGCTGGTCCGCCCCTTCGGCGGCGACGTCCGCACCAGCGCCGACGGCCTGCGCGGCAGGAAAGATGTAACGCCAGCGGGTGGCGCGATTGAGAAAGCGCAGCACGTAGCGCGGCGAGCGCAGTGCGCCGGCGCCGTCGAGCAGCGCGTAGTCCGCCGTGCCGCGCGTGATCTCGATCACGCCGAATGCGCCGGCCGAGCGCGCATCGGGGGCGACGAACAGCGACGTCGTGAGACCGGGCTGCGGCGTCTGCGCGTCGTCCAGGACGTCGAGACGGCAGATACCGGATGGCAGCGCACGCAGATCGACCCGAATCCGGCTCAACGTGCCCTGCTCTGCCGCAAAGCGCTGTTCGGAAAGCGGCGTTGCCGCGCCGGCCCGCGTCACGCGCACGATGGCGCCGGTCAAGGCGGCGCTGGCGATGTCGAGCGTCGCGAACCCGAAGTCGGCACGCATCGCATCCGCGGCGCCGGCGTACTGGTTGCCGAGCAGCGCGACGGGCTGCCACTGCGCCGCGTTCGTGAGATCGGTTCCCGGCGCATCGACGAGCGCGCGGTATACCCGGTTCGCGGCCAGGACGACCGCACCGGACCGATAGCTTGCGCTCGCGCTGAACGTATCGGCCGGAATGCGACGCCAGTCTGCGGCAACCGGCGTCGCGGCCGGTCCGCTGTCGCGCAGCGCGAGGAACAGATCGAACGTCGGACCTGCCGCCTCGGCGCGAACATCGCCGGCCAGGTAACGGCGCGTCGGATCGAACGCCGGGACAGGCCGCGACAGGTAGCTGACGCCGGCGACGCGGTTCAGCGCGTCGTTGCCGAAGCGATAGAAGTTCGCGGGCTGGCCGAGCTCCGTGTAGTTCGCGAACCGCGCGTCGCGCACGCGCAGCAGAAACGCCAGTCGGAATGCTCCGCCCGGCGCGACGAGCGGCCGCGGCGGCGTCGACGCATCGACCTGCGCGGCGACGAAGAATCCCGTGCGCGTGCTGCGGAACACCAGCCGGTGACCCGCCAGCGTGGCGAGCGTCGCCGCATCGGGCTGGATATCGAGAACGTCGGCCGCCGAATACAGCGCCGTCAGCGCGGCCCGGTCCGCGTCCGACTGCGCGTCGAGCACGATCTCGCCGCGACTCGTGAAATAGTCGTGCGCAATGTCGACTTCGAACAATGTGCGGTAGCGGATCATGCGGTCGCATCCCGGCTCAGCACGTCGACCTCGCGGATGTAGCCGCCGCCCGCCAGAGTGCGGTCGTCGGAGATCGCCACGAGGCGCCCGCGATACAGCACCGAAACGCCCTGCTTGGCGCCGAGGAATCCCCAGAGGTGATTGACTCCCTCCAGCGTCGGCGACAGGAGATCCATCGTGAGCGAGAACTCCGCGATCGGCGGCTGCGGCAGCGCGCCCGGCGAGTTCGCCAGCGTGAACTTCTGCTTGCCCTGGAAGAACGTCAGCACCTGCGACAGCCGGCGCAGCGCCGTGCCGTAGTTCCGGTAGTTCGCCGTGAACAGCAGGAACAGGTTCAGATGGACAGGGCGGTTGCGATATGCCACGTCGGAGCCGACGCTCACGAACGACTTGCCGTTCTTGAGCGCCCGTTCCTCCTCGATATTCACGAGCGTCAGCACGATGTGGTTCTCGAGCTCGGTGGCGACTTCCGGCCGCTCGATCTGCGCGACGTTGCCCCAGACGGCTTGCACGGGCGCGCCGGGACCGTCGCCGTCGGCCTGCGCCACGTAGCCGTTGAGCTGCCTGAGCAGCAGTGTCATCGCCTCGACCATCATCTGTCGCGATCCTCGACTGCGGTCTGCGCTCCTGGCGCGCCCCCCGCGGCGCAGCCCGAACATCCGAACAGGGTCGTTCCGTCGTTGAGACGGTGCGCGGTCACGACCTGGCGCTCGATCAGGTAGGCCATCGCCGCCTCGAGGACATCCCGCTCGTCCGCCGCGCGCTGGAACGCAAGCCACCACGCGATGCCGTCGAGCGTGTCGCAAGCACCGGGATGCGCGTCGCAATACCGTTTGACGTCGGCGGCAACTTCCTGCACAGAACGAGTCACCCGCGCCCCCTCCGTTCTCGTCCGTCCGCTGTGTATTCAGCAACCTTCTTGCCAGCGCAGGGCTCGACGAAATCCCTTTTGAATCAATGGACTTTCATCACGAATCCGGTGGAGCGGGTCGAAAGACACCCGGGGCAATGCAGGCGCAGGTGCGCGCGATGACCCGGCCCGGAACGTCGCCGGGCGACGCGCTGGAAGCGTCGGGCGGAAGAAATTCCGATCGCAGAATGGCGGCGAACGGCGGTGCCGGGTGCCTGTGCGTTGGCGACGCCGCGGATGCCGGAGTGCTTCAGGCGAGAGCACGCGCGTTGCTGAGCCGGCTGCGTCGTTGCCATGGCATCCGCCGGAGGAAGCGCCGGACAGCGCTCGTCCCGTATCGGGGAATCTCGAGAAACCGGCGTTCCGACGATTCTTCGGGCCGACGAGTCCGGCACAGGTCCGGATTCGTCTCCGCTGATCAAGCGCTCACACGCTCGATCGCGAGCGGCACGTCGAAGTTTGGCGAGGTGCCCGTCGCGCGCTGCGGATAACTGCGCTGTGCAACCGGGCCCTCGCCTTCCGCTCGCGACGGCGGCGGCGATGCCTCCGGGAGTGGATTGCCGGGGGCGTGGTCCTCGCCGGCTCAGCTCAGCCCCTTCACGTGCCCGCAGGCCCGGGACGCCCGCCGGTTCCACGCGCGCCGGTCGGCAGAAAATCGCCGACCGTCAATACACTGCAGAACAATCAAGCCGTGGTGGCGCGGGGACTAGCCCGTCGTGAAGCTCTCGCCGCAGCCGCATTCGCCGGTCATGTTCGGATTGGTGAACACGAACTGGGCGTTGAGGCCGCTTTTCCGGAAGTCGATGGCCGTGCCGTCGAGCAGCGGCAGGCTCCTGGCGTCGACGACGAGGCGGACGCCGGCGTCCTCGACCCAGTGGTCGTCGGCGGCGATCGTGTCGGTCAGGTCGACGACATAGCTGTAGCCGGAACAACCGGTGCGCTTGACGCCGAAACGCACGGCCTTGGCATTCGTATCGCGGGCCAGGAAATCGAGCATGCGCTGGCGCGCGGCGGGAGTCAGGGAAATGGACATGGGCGGATTCTAGAGGCCGGGGCCGGGACTACCAACTGTGCGGCCTTCGCAGGCCTGCGTGTTCCGGCATGGGGACGCGGTTGGCCGAACCCAAGGGTGCGCCCCGCCGCGGCGGCGCAGTTCCGCTATCATCGCGGGCTTTCCGGCGCCTGCGGCGCCTCCAGTTCTGGCGGAGTAACGATCCATGGCGGTAGTCAGCATCAAGGCCGCGCTGGCCGGCACCTATCCGGTCGGCAGCGAAATCACGGTGCGCGGCTGGGTGCGCACCCGGCGCGATTCCAAGGCCGGCCTGTCGTTCGTGAATCTCAGCGACGGCTCCTGCTTCGACCCGATACAGATCGTCGCGCCGAACACGCTGCCGAACTACGAATCCGACGTGCTGCGCCTGACCGCCGGCTGCGGCGTCATCGCGACCGGCACCGTCGTCGCCTCCCAGGGCAAGGGCCAGGCTTTCGAGATCCAGGCCACGGCCGTCGACGTCACCGGCTTCGTCGACGATCCGGAAACCTATCCGATCCAGCCCAAGCCGCACTCGATGGAGTTCCTGCGCGAAGTCGCCCACCTGCGCCCGCGCACGAACATCTTCGGCGCGATCACGCGCGTACGGCACTGCCTGGCCCAGGCCGTGCACCGCTTCTTCCACGAGAACGGCTACTACTGGATCAACACGCCGATCATCACGACCAGCGACGCCGAAGGCGCCGGTCAGATGTTCCGCGTCTCGACCCTGGATCTGGCCAACCTGCCGCGCACCGCCAGCGGCGCGATCGACCATTCCAAGGATTTCTTCGGCAAGGACGCATTCCTGACCGTCTCGGGCCAGCTCAACGTCGAGGCCTACTGCCTTGCGCTCAGCAAGGTCTACACCTTCGGTCCGACCTTCCGCGCCGAGAACTCGCAGACCTCGCGCCACCTGGCCGAGTTCTGGATGATCGAGCCGGAAATCGCGTTCGCCGACCTCGCCGCCGACGCCGATCTGGCCGAAGCGCTGCTGAAGTACGTGTTCAAGGCCGTGCTCGAAGAGCGCGGCGACGACATGGCGTTCTTCGCCGAGCGCGTCGAGAAGACCGCGATCTCGCGCCTGGAGAACTTCATCGCCTCGCCGTTCGCGCGCATCGACTACACCGAGGCGGTGGAAATCCTGCAGAAGTCCGGCAAGTCCTTCGAATTCCCGGTCGAATGGGGCATGGACCTGCAGACCGAGCACGAGCGCTACCTCGTCGAACAGCACGTCGGCCGGCCGGCCGTGGTCATGAACTATCCGGAACAGATCAAGGCGTTCTACATGCGCCTGAACGACGACGGCAGGACCGTCGCGGCCATGGACATTCTCGCGCCGGGCATCGGCGAGATCGTCGGCGGCTCGCAGCGCGAGGAACGTCTGGACCTGCTCGATCAGCGCATGGCCAAGATGCACATCGACCCGGCCCATTACCAGTGGTACCGCGACCTGCGCCGCTACGGCACCGTGCCGCATGCGGGTTTCGGCCTGGGCTTCGAACGCCTGGTCGTCTACACCTGCGGCCTGGCCAACATCCGCGACGCGATCCCGTATCCGCGCGTGCCGGGCCACGCCGAGTTCTAGCAAATGGCGGAGCCGGCCCCACGGTAAGGTTTTCGTACCGCGCTGCCTGCTCCGCGCACCCGTCCGTCGCCGGCCCGGCCGTCGCTGGACTGCCCTTCACGCCAAGGGCCCGAACAGAAGAGGTTGGCTGACGTGCTGTTTCTCCTGCTGCTCGCACTGGGCATTGCGATCTTCGGCCTGACCGCCTATCTCATGAGCTGGCCGCTGGTCGCGACCCAGATGCGCGACCATCATGCGCAGGACCGCCCGCTGCTCGGCAAGACACCGTTCTCGCCGAGCGCGTTCGGCTGGTTCCTGCGCCTGGCCTGGCGCGGCTCGCCCGACCAGGCGCTGCGTTTCCTGGCAATGCCCGGCAGCGTGGCGGCCTGGTCCATCGCCATCGGCGGCGCCTGCGCCCTCGTGCTGTTGCTGCTGCGGATCAGTGGAGTGCTGCGATGAACGACGAAGCGACGATTCCCGACGACGCGGCCGAACCGCGTGCGCATTCCTACTGGTGGTGCGCCGGCTTCGGCGACACCCTGATCTGGTCGCGCCTGGACGTGCGCGAGGACGGCATTGCCGAAGTGCTCGGCGCGACGGGCGAATACCTGCGCTACGACGACGAGACTGCCGCGCGCATGGCGCTGCTCGATGCGGACTTCCGCGAATTCGACGGCCTGGACGAGGAAGACGCCGCGCTGATGGGCTTTGATCTCGACACCATGGACGTGCCGCGCGCCGACAGCGACGAGGAACTGCTGCCGCGCATGGTGCACAAGATCGCCCGCGGTCTCGGCTGAAACGACGGAGGTTGACATGCAGCTCGATCTGAACGGCCGGCACGCGCTGGTCTGCGGCGGCTCGCAAGGCATAGGCCGCGCCGCGGCGCAGGAGCTGGCTCTGCTCGGCGCCAACGTCAGCGTGCTCGCGCGCAGCGCCGAAACCCTGGCGCCCGTGGTCGAGGCGCTGCCGCGCGTGCATGCCGCGCAGGAGCACGGCTACATCGCCGTCGACATGGCCGATGCCGAAACGCTGCGCCGCAAAGTGGAAAGCACCGCAAACGCCGCACCGTTCCAGATCCTGATCAACAACACCGGCGGCCCGCCGGGCGGCCCGGCGCATACGGCCGAAGCCGCCGCCTTCGTCGCCGCGTTCGGCCACCATCTGCTCGCCGGCCACGCGCTGCTGCAGGCCGTGCTGCCGGGCATGCGCGAAGCCGGCTACGGCCGCGTCGTCAACGTGATCTCGACCTCGGTCAAGGAGCCGATCCGCAACCTCGGCGTGTCCAACACGATACGCGGCGCCGTCGCGAGCTGGGCCAAGACCCTGGCGAGCGAACTCGGCCCGTACGGCATCACGGTCAACAACGTGCTGCCGGGCTATACGCGCACGCAGCGGCTGGAGCAGATCCTGGCCGACCGCACGCGGACCACGGGCAAGCCGCGCGAGGACATCGAACAGGCCATGCTCGCGAGCGTGCCGGCCGGCCGCTTCGCCGACGCCGCCGAAGTCGCCGCGGCAATCGCCTTCCTGTGTACGCCGGCCGCCGCCTACGTCAACGGCATCAATCTGCCGGTCGACGGCGGACGCACGCAGTCGCTGTAAGCCGGCGCGACGCGCGGCATCGAGTCCACCGACCGGAGCGCGCCGGCGCGCTCACGGTCGCCGCCAGCCGCATTGCATGAAGTTCCCTGCGGCGCGCGACGGCCGCCGCGGCAGTACGGCCGCAGTTCAGCGCGACGATGGGAAAACCGCGGCAGACAGTCGTGCCGGCAACGCCGATGCGTGGCCGCCGCAACATCCGTCGGCAGCCGCCGCAATCGCCGCACCGCACACTGTCGCGACGCGCCGCCGCCGCGGCGCCGAGAGCCGTGCCGAGGTGCGCCGCGTGCAAGCGTCCCCTGTCCGCATCGCCATACTCGCTGCCATCGTCGCGGCGCAGACCCTGCTGATCGGACTGGACGCCGCACACACCCTGCAGTCGCTGGATCGCGCGGGCTGGCTGCTGAGCCTGGCTGACGGCTACGCGGGCTGGCTGCGCCAGGGCGTGATCGCGCTGCTGTACTGGCTCTCCGGTGCGCTGCCGCCTTTGCTGGCGCTGGCCCTCGGCGCCGTCGCAGCCTGGGCGTCGCGGCGCTACTCGGCCACGCCGGCACATGTCGCCGGCCTCGGCCGTCCGCTCGGCGTGCTGCTGCTGATCCAGGCCGGCGTGCTGACCACCTGGTTCCGCCTGCTGCCGGCGCCGACGCCGCGCGATGCGTGGCAGAGCGATGGCCTGCTGATCTACACCCTGCTGCTGGTCGCGACGGCGCTGCTCTGGCTGTTCTGCAATGCGCTGCTGCTGTGGCGCGCCGCCGGCGGGCGCCCGCCGCCGCGCGACGCGCAGGAGCTGCGCCACCTGCGCGAGATCGCGGCGCGGCGCGCGCGCGCGATCGACCCGGCCGCGCCGCGGCCGCCGTCGCAGCCGCCGTCCTGATCGCGGCGGCACAGGCCGCCGCGCTACCATCGCGACATGACCCTGCAGACCCTGAGCAACCTCATCGACGGCCGCCTCGATGCGCCGGTCGGCGGCCTCTACCTCGACGTCGTCGAGCCGGCCACCGGCCTGACCTATGCGCGCTGCCCCGATTCCGATGCGGCCGATGTCGCGCTGGCCGCTGAGGCCGCACAGCGCGCATTCCCGGCCTGGTCGCGCCTGCCGGCCGACGAACGCGCCCGCTATCTGAACCGCCTGGCCGATCTGGTCGAGCAGCGCCTGGAGGATTTCGCCGCGGCCGAATCGCGCGACAGCGGCAAGCCGCTCGCGCTCGCGCGCCAGGTCGACATCCCGCGCGCGATCAGCAACCTGCGCTTCTTCGCTGCGGCAATCACGCAATGGGCCAGCGAAGCGCATGCGATGGAAGAACGCGCGCTCAACTACACCTTGCGCCAGCCGCTCGGCACGGTCGCCTGCATCAGTCCGTGGAACCTGCCGCTGTACCTGTTCACCTGGAAGATCGCGCCGGCCCTGGCCGCCGGCAACTGCGTGCTGGCCAAGCCGTCGGAAGTCACGCCGCTGACCGCGCAGATGCTGGCCGAAGCCAGCATCGAGGCCGGTTTTCCGCCGGGCGTGCTGAACATCCTGCAGGGCAGCGGCGCGCGCACGGGCCAGTCACTGGTCGACGCTGACGCGGTCAAGGCGGTCTCGTTCACGGGCTCCACGCGCGTCGGCGCGCAGATCGCGCAGAGCGCCGCGCGGCGCTTCCTCAAGACCTCGCTCGAACTCGGCGGCAAGAACGCGACGCTGGTATTCGCCGACTGGGAAGGCAGCGACGCCCAGCTCGACACGATCGTGCGCTCGGCGTTTTCCAACCAGGGGCAGATCTGCCTGTGCGGCTCGCGCATCCTGGTCGAGCGCAGCCGCTACGCCGAATTCCGCGACCGTTTCGTCGCGCGCGCCGCAGCGCTGCGCGTCGGCGATCCGCAGCAGGCCGGCAGCGACCTCGGCGCGGTGGTCTCGCAGGCCCATTTCGACAAGGTGCTCGGCTGCATCGCACTTGCGCGCGAGGAAGGCGGCACGGTGCTGACCGGCGGCGAGGCGGTGCGGCTCGACGGCCGCTGCGCCGGCGGCTGGTTCATCGCGCCGACCGTCATCGAGGGTCTGGGTCCGGACTGCCGCACGAACCAGGAAGAAATCTTCGGTCCGGTCGCGACCCTGCAGCCGTTCGACGACGAAACCGACGCGCTGGCGCTGGCCAACGCCACGAACTACGGCCTGGCCGCATCGGTCTGGACGCGCGACCTCAAGCGCGCGCATCGGGTCGCCGCGCGGCTGCACTGCGGCATCGTCTGGATCAACTGCTGGATGCTGCGCGACCTGCGCACCCCGTTCGGCGGCGTCAAGCAGTCCGGCGTCGGGCGCGAGGGCGGTGTGGAAGCGCTGCGCTTCTTCACCGAAGCCAAGAACGTCTGCATCGCGCTGGAATAGGTCGCGGCCCGCCGCCGCGTCGTCACCCCGTCATTACCTGCCGCGGCGCTATGCTTGCGGCTTTACCCAGGAATCCGGTCCATGCCCGATCTGTCCGATCTGCTCAAACGCAACAAGGCCTGGGCCGAGGCCATGCGCGCGCAGGACCGCGACTTCTTCAAGCGCCTGTCCAACCAGCAGGCGCCGAAATACCTCTGGATAGGCTGTTCCGACAGCCGCGTGCCGGCCAACCAGATCACCGACATGCAGCCCGGCGAGGTGTTCGTCCATCGCAACATCGCCAATGTCGTCGTGCACACCGATCTGAACTGCCTGTCGACGATCCAGTTCGCAGTCGACCTGCTCAAGGTCGAGCACATCATGGTCGTCGGCCACTACGGCTGCAGCGGCGTGCATGCGAGCCTGACCGGCGTGCGCGTCGGCCTGGCCGACAACTGGCTGCGCCATGTCGGCGACGTTGCGCAGAAGCATGCCGCGATGCTCGACGCGCTGGAGCTCGACACCTTGCGCCATGCGCGCCTGTGCGAACTCAACGTCATCGAACAGGTGTTCAACGTCTGCCAGACCACCATCGTCGAGGACGCCTGGTCGCGCGGGCAGAAGCTCAGCGTGCACGGCTGGATCTACAGCCTGTTCGACGGCCGCATCACCGACCTGCGCATGAGCGTCAAGGCCCGCGACGAGCTCGCCGACGCCTACCAGTCGGCCCTCGCGGGACTGGCGGCCCGCGAGAAGTGACGCTGCCGCCGGTTGCCGCGCTTGACGCCGGTTGCGCGTTCGCGCCGGCGGCCGCGCAGTTGCGGCAACGCACACGCGCTGCAAAATCGGCGCGGGCGGCGCTGCCCTATGCTGCAGGCGACGCCCGAGGAGCCTGTCGATGCGCCCCACTACCCTGACTGCCCTGCCCCTGTTCGCCCTGCTCGCCGCCGTCGCCGGCCCGGCACCGGCGGCGAGCTGGAAAGAACAGCAGATCGCCGCCGCGGAAAAATCCGAATCCATACTGCGCCAGGCGGAAAAGGTCCGCGGCCTGCTGCCGCAATACCAGATCATGCGCGCCGCCTACGTCGCCGACGAGAGCAAGGCGTTCCGCCTGATCTTCGGCCAGTACCTGAGCTGGCATCAGTCCTATCTCGGCCTGCACGAGGACGCGATGCAGTCGTTCGCGATCCAGCAGGGCGCCGACAAGCAGGACGCACCGTCGCCGCTGGACGGCGCCACCTGGCACATCGAACCGGCTGCCGACACCATCGCCCGGCTCTCGCAAGACCAGCGCGCGGTGTTCTTCAACGAAGCGCACAACGCCGCGATCACGCGCAGCCTGACCGTCGAAATGCTGCCGCGGCTCAAGCAGCTCGGCTATACCCATTTCGCCGCCGAAACCCTGTACGAGACCGACAGGAACCTCGCCACGCGCGGCTATCCGAACGAGGACAGCGGCTTCTATACGCAGGAGCCGGTCTACGCGGAGATGGTGCGCACGGCGCTGAAGCTCGGCTTCACCGTGGTCGCCTACGAGGCCGCTTCCGACGCGGTCGGCGACGCGCGCGAACGCGAGCAGGCGCGCAATCTGTACAACCGCGTGTTCAAGGACAACCCCGATGCGCGCGTCGTCGTCAACGCCGGCTATGCGCACATCGTCGAATCGGGCAAATACCTCGGCGGCGCGAGCATGGCGCAGCATTTCCGCAAGATCGCGCACATCGACCCGCTGACGGTCGAGCAGACCATGCTGATCCCGCACGTGGAAACCGCGCAGGATCATCCCTACTACCGCGCGCTGCTGGCCAAGGCGACGCCGAAGACCGCGGTCGCGTTCGTCGACAAGGACGGCAAGCCCTGGACCCTGCGCGAAGGCCAATACGACGTCAGCGTCGCGCTGCCGCCGTACACGCGCGAGAACGGCCGCCAGAGCTGGCTCGCTCTCGGCGGCGCGCGCCAGGCCTACACCGTCGACGGCGAGATCTGCCGCTCGGTCATGCCCTGCCTGATAGAGGCGCGCTACGCCGGCGAAGGCGACGACGCGATACCGGCCGACCGCATCGTCATCGGCCTGCACGATTCGTCGCTGACCGGCAACGAGCAGAAATTCCGCACGGTCAACCAGCTGCGCACCGATCTCTGGCTGCGCCCGGGCCGCTACCGCGTGCGCGTCAGCGGCGCCGACGGCCAGATCGTCAACACCCAGAACATCACGGTCGCCAGCACCAAGGAACGCACCTCATGAGCCAAGCCGTCCATGCCAGCCAGGCCCCGGCGCCGGTCGGCGCCTATCCGCACGCGCGCCGCGTCGGCGATCTGCTGTTCCTGTCCGGCGTGGGCCCGCGCATGCCCGGCAGCAACACGATTCCCGGCAACGTGTACGACGCCGACGGCCGCCTCGTCGCCTACGACATCGAAGCGCAATGCCGCCAGGTCTTCGCCAACGTGCGCGCCGTGCTCGAAGCCGCCGGCGCCTGCTGGGAAGACCTCGTCGACGTGACCGTCTACCTGACCGACATGGCGCGCGACTTCCCCGCCTACAACCGCCTCTACGCCGAACACTTCACGACGGCCCAGCCCTGCCGCACGACCCTGGGCATCACCGCGCTGCCGACGCCGATCGCGATCGAGCTCAAGTGCGTGGCGGCGCTCGGGGGCGGCTGAGCCGGACGGGAAGACGACAGGACAGCGGCGGGCTGCGCGGCCGCAACCATCCGCGATCCGGCATCGGAGTCAGCCTGCCCCGCTCTGCTCCAAGCCCTTCGCGAAGACCGCGCCGGCTTCGACGGCGCCGGCCCGCGGAGGTCAGGGCCGGCGTCGATCCGGCATTGTTCGCCGGGCCCGAGGCGCAGGCGACGGGATCAGAAGCGGATCATCGTCCCGCCCCCCAGCGCTTCCCGCATGCGGGCCAGCAGGCCGCCACGCCCGGGGCAGACGGACGGGGGACAGACAGGGTGGAAATCGTCGACTGGACGAGATCGGCTATCTGAGCTGGGCCCACGCCCATCCCGGCGGCTTCGTCGCCAGCGTCGCTCGTGCCGGCCGCCCAGGGCGCTGTCCGGTGGTCCGCACCGCGCGATCTTCAGCCCGAAGATCGGCAACTTCACGACCCGCGATGACCTCAAGTTCTGGCCGACGGACCGCGCCGCCCTGCAGGCCTGCTCGCAAGTCCGGCTTGGCCGGCGGCCGACTCGCTGCGCCCTGCGCATGTAGCCGGCGCCATCGCAAATTGATCCGGATCAACGCGACCGCCGCAGCCCCGGCGCAGAGTAGCCGCCATGAACGCCCAACTCGCGCCGCAGACTGTCTTCGATCCCGAACTGATTGCCCGCTACGACGTGGCCGGGCCGCGCTATACCTCGTATCCGCCGGCGACCCGCTTCGTGCCGACGTTCAGCGAGGAGGACTTCGTCGCCGCGGCGCTGGAAAGCAACAGTCATCCGATTCCGAATCCGCTGTCGCTGTACCTGCACGTGCCGTTCTGTCTGGCGCCGTGCTACTACTGCGGCTGCAACCGCGTCATCAATCGCGATCCGCGCAAGGTCGAGCGCTATCTCGACCAGTTGCAGAAGGAAATCGCGCTGACGGCGCGCCTGTTCGACCGCGACCGCCGCGTCGTGCAGCTGCATTTCGGCGGCGGCACGCCGAACCTGCTCGATGCGCGCCAGCTGGCCAGTCTCATGGCCACCTTGGACCGGCATTTCCTGCTGCAGCGCACCTGGCCGGCCGAGATCGGCATGGAGCTGGATCCGCGCACGGTGGATCCGGGCTACGTGCGCCTGCTCGCGGCGCTGGGCTTCAACCGCATTTCCGTCGGCATCCAGGATTTCGATCCGGCCGTGCAGCAGGCCGTCAACCGCCTGCAGAGCCGCGAGCAGACCGAGAATGTGATCGCCGCGGCGCGCGCCCACGGCATGCGCTCGGTCAGCGTGGATCTGATCTACGGCCTGCCGCGACAGACGCTGGAAGGCTTCGGCCGTACGCTCGACGAAGTCGTCGCGATGGCGCCGGACCGCATCGCGATCTACGGCTACGCGCATCTGCCGCAGCGCTTCCGCGCGCAGCGGCTGATCGACGCAGACACCTTGCCGACGCCGGCGACGCGCCTGGCGCTGCTCGATCTGGCCGTGCAGCGTCTGGACGCCGCCGGCTATCGCTACATCGGCATGGACCACTTCGCACGGCCCGAGGACGATCTTGCCGTGGCTCAGCGCCAGCAGCGCCTGCAGCGCAACTTCCAGGGCTATTCCACGCATGCGGACTGCGATCTGGTCGGTCTCGGCGTCAGCGCGATCTCCCATGTCGGCACCACGTTCAGCCAGAACGCGGCCGACCTGCGCAGCTACTACGCGGCGCTGGACGAGGGGCGCCTGCCGCTGGTGCGCGGACTGGCGCTCAACGACGACGACTTCATCCGCAATGACGCGATCCAGCAGCTCATGTGTCACGGCAAGCTGGATTTCGCCGCGTTCGAGCAGCAGCACGGCCTGCGCTTCGCCGAGTATTTCGCCGCCGCGCTGCGGCGCCTGCGGCAGCTGGAGCTCGACGGGCTCGTCGAACTCGACGCACGCCGCATCACGGTCACGCCGCGCGGGCGCTTCCTGCTGCGCATCGTCGCGATGTGTTTCGACGCCTACCACGACGGCACGCCGGCGCAAGGCGGATCGCGCGTGATCTGAAAATTCAGCGCGGCGGCGACGCCTGCACAGCCGGCCGCACCACAGGGGTTGCGGCCATGCGCGCAAGCGGCGTCGGCGCACCGTCCCCACCCCGACCAAGGTCGTCGCGGCAGAACGTCGCGGCCGTCGTTGCGGCTGTCGCCCGGAGCCTAAGCTTGCTGCATGGAGACTTCGTCCGTCATTGATCTGGAATCCCAGCGCCGTGCCTGCACCCAATGCTGGCTGCGCACCCTGTGCCTGCCGGCCGGTGCGACCACGGACGACATGGAGCGCCTGGAACGGCTGGTGAAGAAGCGCCGTACGGTCGGCCGCGGCGAATATCTGTACCGCGCCGGCAGTGGTTCTGCGCGTCTCTACGTCGCGCGCGACGGCGCGTTCAAGACCGTCGCCGGCGATGCGGACGGCTCGCAGCAGGTCGTCGGCTTCCATCTGCCCGGCGAACTCGTCGGACTCGATGCGCTCGGCGACGACGCGCACCGCTGCGACGCGATCGCACTGGACGCGGCGCGCGTCTGCGAGGTGCCGCTGGCCGAACTGGCCGAAGCCAGCGCCGCGATCAGCGGCCTGCAGCGTCAGCTGCTGCGCGTGATCGGCTACGCGCTCAATCGCGGCCACGACCACCTGGAAATGATGGGACGGCGCCAGGCCGACGAACGCATCCTGCTGTTCCTGCTCGACCTGTCGCGGCGCTTCGAAGCGCTGGGTCGCGACGGCGAGGAATTCGTGCTGCCGATGACGCGCGAGGACATCGCGAGCTATCTCGGCCTGGTCATCGAGACCGTCAGCCGCAGCTTCACGCGGCTGCAGGACGACGGCGTCATCGCCGTGCGCGGCCGCCGTCTGCGCCTGCTCGCACCCCGGCGCGGCGAGGAAACCCGCGACGCCGCCGCGCGCCGGCACTGAGCGGCGGCTTGCGGAAAATGAGCTGCCAGTTTCAATCGCCGGCGCCCGGCGATGGCGATCCGGCGCGCCTGCCGCCAGCGCGCGCCGCACGCTGAAATTCCATCGCGATTTTCACGTGTCGCCGTGACGCGGCAACCGGCTGCCGCGACCGGGACACGCGGCAACCGGATCAGCGCACGCTGCAGCCCAGGCCGGCCAGCAGCGCATGCGCGCCGGGCATCTGCAGCAGCCACGGCGTGGCCATGGTCATGACGCCGGCCAGCAGCACCAGGGTCGCGCCGGTGCGGCGGAATGCCGGCTGGGCCAGGCGCCGGCCCAGATGCACGCCGCTCCAGGTCAGCGGCAGCATCAGCAGTTGCGTGCCGAGGCCGAAACTCGCCATCAGCACGGCCGCATTCAACGGATCGGCCTGCAGCCACGCAGCGAGCAGCAGACTGCTGCTCAGGCCACAGGGCATCCAGCCCCAGAGCAGACCCAGGCCGAGCTGACGCAGCGGCGTGCGCGCCGGCAGCAGCCGGCGCTGCAGCGGCGCGAGCAGCCGCCAGAGGCCGGTGTCGGCGCGATGCAGCACGGCGAAGCGCTTGCCGACATCGAACAGGCGCAGCGCGATCAGGATCATGAGCACGCCCAGCAGCAGGCGCAGGGTCAGCGGCAGCCACTCGTTGCGCACGAGGCCCAGCAGGCCGCCGCCGAAGGCGCCGACGGCCGCACCGGCGATGGTATAGCCGAGCAGGCGGCCGAGATTCAGGCGCAGCGCCGCGGCGAAATTCGTGCGTCCGCCGCCGGCCGCGGCGCCGAGGCCGGTCGCGATGCCGCCGCACATGGCCACGCAGTGCAGGCTGCCGAGCAATCCGCTGAGCAGCGCCGCGCCGGCGACGAGCAGGTCGATCGGCATCGTCTCAACCGGCATCGTCTTCCTGCGCCGGCGCATCGTCGAGGAGCACCTCCAGCGCCGGCGTGTCCAGATCGTCGAACTGGCCCGAGCGCACCGCCCAGTAGAACGCGGCGATCGCCGCACCGAGCAGCAACAGGCTGATCGGAACCAGCAGCAGCAGGATGGTCATGCGGGTTTCCTCACGAGACGCAACGCATTGAGCACGACCAGCAGCGAGGAACAGGCCATGCCCAGCGCGGCCAGCCACGGCGCTATCCAGCCCAGCGCGGCGAACGGCAGCGCGAGCGCATTGTAGATCACGGCCCAGACCAGGCTCTGGCGCATGACGCGGCGCGTGCGCCGGGCCAGCGCTATCGCCTCGGCCACGCGCAGCAGCGAATCGCCGGCGAGCACGAAGTCCGCCGCCCGATGCGTCAATGCGGCGCCGCCGGCGAACGCGAACGACACGCTCGCGCCGGCCAGCACCGGCGCATCGTTGATGCCGTCGCCGAGCATCGCGACGACGTGGCCCTCGCGCTGCAGCGCCTCGGCGCGCGCGAGCTTGTCCTCGGGTGTCTGCCGGGCACGCCAGTGCGCGATGTCCAGCGCCTGCGCCGTCGCCGCGACGGCTTCGGGCGCATCGCCGCTGGCGATTTCCAGCGCGACGCCGAGACGGCGGAATGCGGCGACCGCAGCGGCCGCGTCGGCGCGCAGCGGCTGGTGCACGACGAAGCGCGCGAACGCGCGGGCGCCGTCGCCGAGCCAGACCGCGCCATCGTCCGCGCGCGCCGCCGCGAACCCGGCACGGCCGAGGCGGTAGTACGTCGTGCCGACGCGGCCTTCCACGCCCTGCCCGGCGACGATGCGGCGCTCGTCGGCAGTCCCGTCGGCAGCGCCGCACGCAAACGCGGTCGCAAGCGGATGGGTCGGATCGCACTGCAGCGCCGCGGCGATCGTCAGCGCCGTGTCGCGGGCGAGGCCGTCGAAGGTATCGACCTGCTCCAAGGTGAATGCGGCCGTGGTCAGGGTGCCGGTCTTGTCGAGCACCAGCGTGTCGACGGCGGCCAGGGTTTCCAGCGCGTCGGCGCGCAGCACGAGCACGCCGCGGCGCGCGAGCGCATCGGTGGCCGCGGCGAGTGCCGCCGGCAGCGCGAGCGACAACGCGCACGGACAGCTGATGACGAGCACGGCCAGGGTGATCTCGAACGCGCGCTGCGGCTGCCATTGCCACCAGGCCGCGAACACGAGCACGGCGGCGACGAACAGCGCGATCACGAAATGCCGCGCGACGCGGTCGGCCGCGCGCACGAGGCGCGGGCGCTGGGTCTGCGCCTGAGACACTAGACGCACCAGTTCGGCCAGACGCGTCGCATTGCCGCTGCGCTGCACGCGCAGGCGCAGCGGTGCGCCGCGGCACAGGCTGCCGGCGGCCAGCGTCTCGCCGCGCAGCCGGTGCACCGGCAGCGATTCGCCGGTCAGCAGCGACTCGTCGAGCTCTGCCTGCGCATCGAGCAGTTCGCCATCGGCCGGCAGGGCTTCGCCGGCGGCGACCAGCAGCACGTCGCCGACCTGCACCTGGCCCAGGGCGACGCGTTCGGACGTGCCGTCGGCGCGCTCGCGCCGGGCGAACGCCGGCCGCGCGCGCGCCAGCGCATCGGCCTGGGCCACGGCGCGGCGCCGCGCCCAGTGTTCCAGCTGGCGCGCGGCCAGGAGCAGGAAGACGAACATCACCGCCGCGTCGAACCAGACCTGGGCGCCGCCGCGCACGGTGGCGACGACGCTGGCCGCATAAGCGATCAGGATCGACGTGCCGACCAGCACGTCCATGCTCGCCGCGCGCTCGCGCAGGCCGCGGAACAGACCGGCGAGGAACGGCCAGCCGGCGATGAACACGACCGGCGTCGATACCAGCAAGGTGATCCAGCGCAGGAAGTCGCGCGTCGCCAGCGGCATCTGCGCAGACGTGTCCAGATACAGCGCCTCGGCAAACATCATGGCCTGCATCGCGCCGAGGCCGGCCAGGCCCAGGCGCAGCAGGTCGCGGCGCGATTCGCGCCGGCGCGCCTGCTCGCGCGCGCTGCCGCCGGACAGGCCCGGCGCGAAACCCAGCGCCGCGAGGCGCTGCAGCAGCACGCACAGGTCCACGCGCTGCGGGTCCCAGCTCAGGCGGATACGACCGGTCACCGCGTTGGCGGCGACATCCAGCACGCCGGATTCGCGCAGCAGCGCCTGGTCGATCAGCCAGGCACAGGCGGCGCAGCGCAGGCCGTCGGCCAGCACGACGATCGCCAGACCGCCGGCGACGGGCCAGGCCTGTTCGGCGAGCACGTCAGGCTGCATCCATTCGCGGAAATCGCCGGCGTCGGGATCGACGCGCGCGGCTTCGGACTGGCGCAGGCGGTAGTACTGGCCGAGTCCTGCATCGCGGATCCAGCGCGCCGCGGCGCCGCAGCCGTCGCAGCAGACGGCGCGCTCGGCGCCGTCGATCTGCACCCTGACCGGCTGCGCCGGCAGCGCCTGGCCGCAGTGGAAGCAAGCGCTGTCGGCGACGGCGGCAGCGTCTGCGGATGCGCGCGCATCGCGCGCCGGCAGTGGTATTGCGCCGACCTCGGGCGGAGCTTGCGCCGCCGGCGCCTCGCGCGGTGGCGAAAAAAGCTGGCTCGGCACCGTGGCCATGCGGCGGGCAGTGATGGCGCTGCGGTCTAGTGCTGCCACAACGGCGCGAGTTCGGCCTCGCGCACACCGGCCGGCAGACGGCCGGCCAGACGCCAGGCGTGATCGGCGCTTTCCAGGCGCAAGTTCCAGGCGTGGCCGGCGAGACCGTCCAGACGCGCATGCCAGTTTCCGTCCGCATCGCGCTGCAAGGTGGTCTGGCGGTCGAATTCCGCGCGCGCCGGATGCAGCAGCTGCAGGCGCAGCGCACTCGCCTCGACGGTGCCGCGCAGTTGCAGGTCGATGCCGCCGTCCTGGTCGAACGCGAGCCGCGCCGACAGGCCGCGGCGCAGTGCTTCCTCGTCGGCACGCGTGTCCTCGACCTGGATCTGCGCGGTGCGGCGCACGTCGGTGTTCAGCGCGTCGCTGCCGCCGGACTTCACGGCCGCGACGACCACGCCGATGCCGGCGACGACGCCCAGCGCCGGCAGACCGGCGACGAGCCAGAACAGGGGTTCGCGCCAGGCGCGGCGCGCACGGGAATCGATAGTCATGGCGCAGGTCCGAAGAAGGCGCTGCGTACGCGCAGCGGGCCGGGACGGTCGAGGTCTTCGACCAGGAACTGGAATTCGCGGCGGCCGTGCACGACGCCCGCGTCGGCGGCCACCGTGACGGCGGTGCTGTAGACGCTTTCGGCCGGCACTTCCACGGTCTCGCTGCTGCGCAGGCGCAGCGGCGTGCCGTCGGCCAGACTGATGCGCAGGCGCCGCGGCGTGTGCTGCTTGTTGACGATCTTCAGGCCGTAGCCGTTCTCGACGCTGCCGTCGACGGCCGTGCGGTACAGCGCATTGCGGTCGCGCAGCACTTCCACGGTCAGCGGCGCGCGATGCGTGACGCCCCAGACCCAGGCAGTCGCGATGACCAGCAGCAGCAGGCCGTAGACCCAGACCCGCGGCCGCAGCAGGCGCCAGGGTTTTTCGTCGATCGCGTTCTGCGAGGTGTAGCGGATCAGGCCGCGCGGATAACCGACCTTGTCCATGACCTGATCGCAGGCGTCGATGCAGGCGCCGCAGGCGATGCACTCGTACTGCAGGCCGTTGCGGATGTCGATGCCGACCGGGCAGACCTGCACGCACCAGGTGCAGTCGATGCAGTCGCCGAGTTCGTCGATGCTCGCCGTGATCGGCGCGGCGGCCTCGGTCTGCTGGTAGGCGCCGGTCGTGCGGCGCACGTCGAGCGCGCGCTGCGCAGCGCTTTCGAAATGCATGGCCTGCGCCATCCAGCGTTCGGCCGAGGCAGCCGACAGCAGGCCGCGGCCGCGCGCGATCACGTCGGCCAGGCCACGCTTGCGCGGACCGCGCGGTTCGCCGCGCCGCGGCTCGTAGGCGATGATCAGGGTGTCGCGATCGAACATCGCGCCCTGGAAGCGCGCATACGGGCACATGTACTTGCACACCTGCTCGCGCAGCACACCGGCATTGCCCCAGGTGGCGAAGCCGTAGAACAGGGTCCAGAAGGTTTCCCAGCCGCTCCAGCCGAAGGCCGGCAGCCGCGCGGCGAGATCGCGCACCGGCGTGAAGAAGCCGACGAAGGTGAAGCCGGTCCACAGCGCGAACACAAACCACAGCAGGTGCTTGCTGCCCTTGCGCAGCACCTTCTCCCGCGTCCACGGCCCTGCGTCGAGCTTGATCCGGCGCGCACGGTCGCCTTCGGTCCAGCGCTCTATCCAGAGGAATACTTCGGTCCAGACGGTCTGCGGGCAGGCATAGCCGCACCACAGCCGTCCGGCCACCGCGGTGAAGAAGAACAGCGCGATGCCGGCCATGATCAGCAGCAGCGCGAGGAACACGAAGTCCTGCGGCCACAGGGTCAGACCGAACACCGAGAACTTGCGCGCCGGCAGGTCGAACAGCACCGCCTGGCGGCCGTCCCAGGACAGCCACGGAAACACGTAGTACATGCCGAGCAGCACGACCACGGCGATGCGCCGCAGGCGGTCGTAGCGGCCGTGCACGTCGCGCGGGTAGACCTTGCGCTCGGCCTGGTACAGGCCGACCGGCTCGTCGTCCTTCAGCGCGATCGGTATCGTCTTGCTCATGCGCCGTCACGCCCGCGGTTGAAGCGGCTGGCCGGGCGCAGCAGCAGCCAGGTGAACAGGCTGGACGACGCGGTCGCCGTCCAGAAGGCGAAAAATCCCAGCGTATACCCCCATTCCCGGCTGATCGCCCAGTCGGGGAAGGTGAGATCGCGCCATTCCAGCGGATCGACCAGCGCGAAGAACACGATGGTGCAGATCCCGGCCGCGAAGAAACTCGGCCAGAGGATGGCGCCCCAGCGCTGCACGCGCGGCCGGGGCGGGCAATCCGGAATGGCGCGACCGCCGGTCATTGCGGCGCGGCCTGTGCCGCCGGCTGCGCATGCGACTGGGCATAGACCCAGGCCGCGACGACGCGCGCGCGGGCCGGTCCGAGCAGTGGTCCGTGCGCCGGCATCTGGCCGTTGCGGCCGTCGACGATGGTCTGCTTCACCGTCGCCGCATCGCCGCCGTAGAGCCAGTAGCTGTCGGTCAGGTCGGGCGCACCCATCAGGGTATTGCCCTTGCCTTCCGGGCCGTGGCAGGCGGCGCAGGTCGTCGCGAAGCGCGGTTCGCCGCGGGCGGCGAGCTCCTTGTCGACGTTCTGGCCCGACAACGAGCGCACGTAGGCGACGGTCTCGTCGACCTCGGCGTCGTTGGCGAACGCCGCGCGCAGCGGCGGCATCATGGCCTGACGGCCGTTGGTCACGCTGTCGAGGATGTCCTGCGGCAGGCCGCCCCAGTGCCAGATCGTGTCGGTCAGGTTGGGAAAGCCGCGCGCGCCGCGCGCATCGGCGCCGTGGCAGGCCGCGCAGTTGTTGGCGAAGATGGCCTGGCCCAGACGCAGCACGGTCGGATCCTTGGCCAGTTCCTCGACCGGCTTGTCCGCATACGGCGCGAACGCGGCATTGATGCGCGCCTGGTTCTCGGCACGGTCGGCGTCATGCTCGCGGCCCGACGTCCAGCCGCCGGTGCCGCGCCAGCTGCCCAGCCCCGGGTAGTACAGCAGGTAGCCCAGGCTGAACACGATGGTCAGGTAGAACAGGATGATCCACCAGCGCGGCATCGGCTTGTTGTATTCGGTGATGTCGCCGTCCCAGTAGTGACTGGTCTGCTCCGGCGACGGATCACCCGGACGCCGCCGCCCGGTCCACCAGATCAGCCATACGCAGCCCACGATGTTGAGCGCGACCAGCGCGCTCACGTACCACGACCAGCCCCCAGTCATTGATGCGTCTCCTTGTCCTCGTCCTCGAGCGGCAGGCGCGCGGCAGCCTCGAATTCGTCGCGCCGCTTCTCGCTCCAGACCCAGCGCCAGCCGCCGAGAAACAGCACCAGCAGCAGCAACGTGCACAGCCCCGATACGGTGCCCGGATTCATGGCGCACCTCCGGCCTGCGGCGCGGCGCCGGCCGCATCGGCGGTCGGCGCATGACGGCCCAGACCCTGCAGATAGGCCACGACCGCATCGAGCTCGGTCTTGCCCTGCACGGCGTCCTTGGCCCCGGCAATGTCGGCGTCGCTGTACGGATCGCCGAGCTTGCGCAGGCCCTGCAGATGCGCGGTGAGCTGGTCGGCGTCGATCGCGTTCTGCGCGAGCCAGGAATAGGCCGGCATGTTGGATTCCGGCACCACGTCGCGCGGATTGTTCAGATGCGCGCGGTGCCAGTCGTCGGAATAGCGGCCGCCGACGCGGGCCAGATCCGGCCCGGTGCGCTTGCTGCCCCACTGGAACGGCCGGTCGTAGACCGATTCACCGGCCAGCGAGTAGTGGCCGTAGCGTTCGGTCTCGAAGCGCAAGGTGCGCACCATCTGCGAATGGCAGTTGTAGCAGCCTTCGCGCACGTAGACGTCGCGGCCGGCCAGTTCCAGCGGCGGATACGGCTTGACGCCGGGCAGCGGCTGGATGGTTTCGGCCTGGTACATCAGCGGCACGATCTCGGCGAGGCCGCCGAAGCTGATCGCCACGGCGATCAGCACGGCCATGAGGCCTACGCTCTTTTCGACTTTTGCGTGAGCATGTTCGGTCATGATGCGGGCCTCAGTGGGCGGTTGCCGGCGGCAGCACGAGGGCGTCCTCGGTGGTACGTGCCTGGCGCCAGGTCTGCCAGACGTTCCAGGCCATCAGGCCCATGCCGCCCAGGACGAGCAGGCCGCCGAGCAGACGGATCAGGTAGTACGGATAGGTCACCGCGAGCGATTCGACGAAGCTGTAGCTCAGGGTGCCGTCGCTGTTCGTCGCGCGCCACATCAGACCCTGCATGACGCCGGCGATCCACATCGAGGCGATGTAGAACACCACGCCGATCGTATGCACCCAGAAATGGGTGTCGATGAGCTTGACGGACCACATCTGTCCCTGGCCCAGCAGGCGCGGCCACATCGCGTAGACCGAGCCCAGCGAGATCATCGCGACCCAGCCCAGCGCGCCGGCATGCACGTGGCCGACGGTCCAGTCGGTGTAGTGGCTCAGCGAGTTGACCGTCTTGATCGACATCATCGGGCCTTCGAAGGTCGCGATCATGTAGAACGACACCGCGACGATCAGGAACTTGATGATGGGATCGGTGCGCAGCTTGTGCCAGGCGCCCGACAGGGTCATCACGCCGTTGATCGCGCCGCCCCAGGACGGCGCCAGCAGGATCAGCGAGAACACCATGCCCAGCGACTGCGCCCAGTCCGGCAGCGCGGTGTACTGCAGGTGGTGCGGACCGGCCCACATGTAGATCGCGATCAGCGCCCAGAAATGGACGATGGACAGGCGATACGAATACACCGGCCGCTGCGCCTGCTTGGGCACGAAGTAATACATCATGCCGAGGAAGCCCGCGGTCAGGAAAAAGCCGACCGCGTTGTGGCCGTACCACCACTGCGCCATCGCGTCGACCGCGCCGGTATAGACCGAGTACGACTTGAGCCAGCCGACCGGCAGCGACAGGTTGTTGACGATGTGCAGCAGCGCGACGGCGACGATGAAGCTGGCGTAGAACCAGTTCGCGACGTAGATGTGGCTGACGCGGCGCTTGGCCAGGGTGCCGAAGAACACGACCGCGTAGGCGACCCAGACCAGGGTGATCAGGATGTCGATCGGCCATTCGAGCTCTGCGTATTCCTTGCCCTGGGTGTAGCCCAGCGGCAGGGTGATCGCGGCGCTGACGATGACCGCCTGCCACCCCCAGAACACGAAGGCCGCGAGACGGTCGGAGAACAGTCGCACGTGGGAGGTTCTCTGCACCACGTAGAGACTGGTCGCCATCAGCGCGCAGCCGCCGAAGGCGAAGATCACCGCGTTGGTGTGCAAGGGACGCAGGCGGCCGTAGCTCAGCCACGGTATGCCTTCGCCGATCTGCGGCCAGTACAGCTGGGCCGCGATAAGGACACCGACCAGCATGCCGACGATGCCCCAGACCACCGTCATCACGGTGAACTGGCGTACCACGCGGTCGTTGTATCGTTCGTCTGCGCGCATTGCGCTGCTCATGCCATCGACTCCAGGCTGGCGACAGGACGATGCCGTCCCGCGCCGCCGGACGGCGCGGTGGCGGATTCGTGCGGGAAGGAAGCGGCGGCGCCGGGAATGGCGCCGCCGCGCGGGATCACTTGACGATGAGCTTGCCCTTCATGATCGCCCAGTGACCCGGGAACGAGCAGAAGAAGCTGTAGTCGCCACCGGCCTTGAGCGCACTGCCGGCGAACTTGACCGAGGTCGAGGCGCCGCCGCCGACCAGCGGGGTGTGCGCGATGACGCGCTTGTCGTCGGCCGCGACGTAGTTCGCCGCCGCGCCGGCCTTCTGGCCGTCGGTGGCGATCGGCTGCAGGTCCGGCGTCGCCGCGATGACGACGTTGTGACCCATGGCCGTGACCGGCAGCTTGCCGGTATGGGTCAGCTTGATCTCGATGCTCTTGCAGGAAGCAGCGACCGTGACTTCGGTCTTGTCGAACTTCATCGCGTCGTCGGCCTTCAGGTCGATGACGCAGTCCTCGGCGTGCACGGCCGAAGCACTGAGCAGAAGAGCGAACAGGAGATAGCTACGCATGGTGGTCTCGCAACGTGGTTGGATGGTGCAAGACTAGTCGCGGGCGCTTCACCGCATCTTGATCGAGATCAATCCGGCCGCGGCGGTGTCCGCAGCGGCTACACTGCGCGGCGTTTCCCTGAGCCGGAGTCTGCCCGCATGCATCCGTTTCTTTCCGCCAGCCTCATTCTCTCGGCCACCGGCGTCGGCGCCGGCGGCAGCGAATTCCGCCTGAGCAGCCGCGACATCGCCGACGGCGCCACCCTGCCGCAGGCGCAGGTGTTCAACGGCTTCGGCTGCGACGGCGACAACGTCTCGCCGCAGCTGAGCTGGAGCGGTGCACCCGAAGGCACACGCAGCTTCGCGATCACGGTCTACGACCCGGATGCGCCGACCGGCAGCGGCTGGTGGCATTGGACGGTCGTGAACCTGCCGGCGAGCACGACTGAACTGCCGACCGGCGCCGGCAGCCCCGGCGGACTGCTGCCCGAGGGCGCCGTGCAGGGCCGCACCGACTACGGCCAGAGTGGCTTTGGCGGCGCCGCGCCGCCGCCCGGCGACAAGCCGCACCGCTACCAGTTCACGGTCTGGGCGCTCAAGGTCGATTCGCTGCCGCTGGACGAGAACGCGAGCGGCGCCATGGTCGGCTTCATGCTCAATGCGAACGTGCTGGCCAAGGCCACGCTGACCGCGACCTACGGCCGCTGAGGGTCCCACCGGCATCGCGCGCCGGCTGCGGACCCGACGACCCGACGGCGGCCGCACCGCGCGGCCCGCCGTCGCCACCGCCGGCCGGCCGGCGCCCGCCGCGACTGTCCGCCACAGCAACACATCGCGGCGGCGTCCGCTTCCCGCTGTGCCCGTTACCCCGTAGCATGCCGCGCTCGCCTGCCGCCTCCCCTACCGGACCGCACTGAACGATGCTGCTGATCCCGACCGCTGCCCGCACCGCGCCGTCGCCGCGCTACTGGCTGGTGCTGGCCCTGCTGCTCGTCGCGATCAAGCTCGCGCTGATGCTGGCCGACCCGACCCAGCGCTTCTTCCTGGGCGATTCGGAAAGCTATCTGCATTCGGCACTGACCGGCTGGATTCCGCCGGACCGCTCCTTCCTCTACGGCCTGTTCATCCGCTATACGGCGGTCGCTGCGGGCAGCCTGGGCGGCCTGCTCGTCGCACAGAGTCTCTGCGGCATCGCCACCGCCCTGCTCTGCGCGCGCCTGGCCGTGGCCGACCTCGGCGTGGACCGGCGCGCCGCGGCGCTGCTGGCCGTGCTGGTTGCGATCGAGCCGGCGCAGCTGTTCTACGAACGCATGGTCATGGCCGAGAGCCTCGGCACCCTGTGCCTCCTCGCGATGCTCAGCTGCGGCTTCGCCTACCTGCGCCGCGGCTGGTGGCCGTGGCTGCTCGCGATGGCGCTCGCCGGCATCGTCACGGTCGCGTTGCGCATGAGCCTGTTGCCGGTAGTGCTCGGCTTCAGCGTTCTGCCGCCGCTGGCCGCCGCGGCCGAGCGCGGCGCGCACCGTTCGTGGCTGCGGGTCGGCATGCATCTGGTCATCGCCGTGGCCGCGACCGTGCTGCTGCATCAGACGTATCAGCGGCTGTACGGCTACCTGTCCGAAGGGCCGCCAGGCTATCTGCAGGCCAGCGGTACGTTCCGCCTCGGCCTGGTCGCACCGCTGGTCAAGCCCGAACATCTGCAGCGCGTCGGCCTGGATCCGGCACTGCTGCAGCAGGTCGGCCCGGCGCTGGCCGATCCGCGCGCTCGCGAGGCGCAGCTGTGGCTCGACGACGGCCTGATCGCGGTGCTGCGCCGCGCCGCCGGCAACGACACCGAACGGCTCGCGCGCAAGATCGTCTCGCGCGCACTGGCCGACGATCCGCTGGGCCTCGTGCGCATGGGGCTGGCCACGACGGCAGACTATTTCGTCGCCGGCGAAACCCGCCAGCGCATGCTCGACGATCTCGGCGTGCGGCCGCTCAGCGACGGCATGCAGACCTCGCTGCGCGAGCGCCTGGGCTACGTCGCCGCCGCCGATCCGGCGCGGCTGAATCCGGCAGCGACGTATTTCGAGCAGGCCGGTCCCTGGTTCATCGTCTGCCTGTTCGCGCTGGCGCCGCTGGCCCTGGTCGCGGCGCTGCGCCTGGGCAGCGCGCGGCGCAGCGCGGCACTGCTGCTGGCCCTGGCCGCGCTCGGTCTGGTCGCCGGCCAGCTGCTGTTCTCGCACATCATCTCGTTCCGCTACCTGCATCCGTTTCCGCCGCTGCTGCTGCTCTGCGCGGCGGCGGCGCTGGCGCCGGCGCGGCGGCGCAGCGGACTGCAGATCGGCTGACACAGTCAGCCCGGCGCGGCCTTGTCCTTGCTGCGGTAGATCCACCAGCGCGACGACACATAGTTCACGACGAGACCGGCGACCGAGCCGGCGGCGACGGCGAGTTCGGGATAGCGCTGCGCCAGCGGCATGAAGGCATACATGACGGCATAGGCGGAATAGTTCACGGCAAAGCCGCCGCTCATCGCGAGCAGATAGCGCGCCCATTCGCCGAACAGGCCGTAGCGGCGCGTGCCGCGAAACGTGTTGTGGCGATTCCACAGCCAGGTCGCCGTGGCCGCACAGAGAAACGACAGCAGGCGCGCCGCGTACGCGTTCCAGCCCAGGCCGCTGACCAGCAGCCGCAGTATCCCGGCGTCGACGACGAAACCGATGACGCCGCCGACGCAGAACAGCAGGAATTGCCGCATGGCTTATTCCGGCGCCGGATGGCCGAGATAGGCCAGCATCTTGAGCTCGCGCCGGCCGCGCGTGACCGTGTCGAGGATCAGCCCGGCGAAGAAGGACAGTGCGGCGAGCAGCATCAGTCCGGTCGACAGGATCGCGGTCGGGAAACGCGGCACCAGGCCGGTTTCCGCATAGGTCACGAACAGCGGCACGGCCAGCAGCACGGCGAGCAGCGCGAGTGCGCCGGCGATGGCCGAATAGAACGCGAGCGGCCGCTCGGCGCCGAACAGGCGCACCATGGTCACGACGATGCGGATGCCGTCGCGCACGGTCGACAGCTTGCTGTGCGAGCCTTCCGGGCGCTCCTTGAACGGCGTGCCGACTTCGGCCACGGCCATCTTGAGCTCCAGCGCATGTACGGTCAGCTCGGTCTCGATCTCGAAGCCCTGGCTCAGCACCGGGAACGACTTGGCGAAGCGGCGCGAGAACACGCGATAGCCCGACAGGATGTCGGAGCAGTTGCGGCCGAACAGCTGGCTCAGGAAGCCCGTGAGCATGCGATTGCCGAACGCATGGCCGGGCCGGTGCACGTCGGCATGGATCGGTTCGCGCACGCCGACGACCATGTCGAGGTTTTCCGCGAACAGGCGCGCGACGAGCTGCGGCGCGCTGGCCGCGTCGTAGGTGTCGTCGCCGTCGACCATGACGTAGGCGTCGGCCTCGACGTCGGCGAACATGCGCCGCACGACGTGGCCCTTGCCCTGCAGCCTGACGCTGTGCACGGTCGCGCCGGCGGCGGCGGCCACATCGGCCGTCCCGTCGCGGGAATTGTTGTCGAAGACGTGGATGGCCGCGCCCGGCAGCGCGCGGCGGAAATCCTGCACGACGGCGGCGATCGCGATCGCTTCGTTGTAGCAGGGAATCAGTACGGCCACGCGGCGCGGGCGCAGGACGGCAGCCGACTCAACCATGGCCGGGCGCGAACAGGATTTGCATGGCATGGCGGTCCGGACGGTGGATCACGCCGCGTTCGGTCACGATCGCGTCGATCAGCGAGGCCGGCGTCACGTCGAACACCGGATTCCAGGCCTGCGCGCCGTCGACGACGGTGCGCTGGCCGGCGATGCCGAGCAGCTCGGCCGGATCGCGCAGTTCGATGTCGATGGCCGAGCCGTCGGGAGTGGCCATGTCGACGGTCGAGGACGGCGCGACGACCATGAACTTCAAGCCGTGGTGGCGCGCGGCGATCGCGAGCTGATAGGTGCCGATCTTGTTCGCCGTATCGCCGTTCGCGGCGATGCGGTCGGCGCCGACGATGACCCATTGCACGGCGCCCGAACGCATCAGATGCGCCGCGGCCGAATCGGCGATGAGCTTGGCCGGAATGCCGTCGCGCACGAGTTCGAACATGGTCAGGCGCGCGCCCTGCAGCCAGGGCCGCGTCTCGCCGGCATAGACCTGGCTGATCTTGCCGGCGGCATAGCCGCTGCGGATCACGCCGAGCGCGGTGCCGAAGCCGGCCGTCGCGAGCGAACCGGTATTGCAGTGGGTCAGCACGCCGCCGCCGTCGAGCAGCGCGGCGCCGAGTCCGCCCATGCGGCGGTTCGCGGCCAGATCCTCGTCCTGGATGGCCTGGGCTTCAACCGCCAGCGCCGCCGGATCGGTGCCGGCGCCCTGCATGCGGTCCAGCGCCCACATCAGATTCACCGCGGTCGGCCGCGAACTGCGCAGGGTGCGCAGCGCCTGGTCCAGCGCCTGCGGCTCGTTCTGCGCCGCGAGCACCACGCCCCAGGCCGCGGCGATGCCGATGGCCGGCGCGCCGCGCACGACGAGATCCTTGATCGCCTGGGCCACCTCGGCCGCACTGCGGCAGTCGATGAAGGTCTCCTCGAACGGCAGCCGGCGCTGGTCGAGCAGGCTCAGGCGGTCGCCGCGCCAATGCACGGCGCGGATGGTGTCGTGGCGGTCCAGTTCCGACATGGGCTCAGGCTCGAAAAGGCAACGCACAAGGATAGCGTAGGTTGCCGGTGAGCCGAAGGCGAGCCGCAACGTCGAGGTTCGTCCCCTCCGAAGAACGGTCGTCGAAGGAAGAATCGGCGTGACGCTGTTGATGGCTGCGCCAGGGTATTTCGCCGCGGAAACGCCGCGATGCTGCGGTTCGCTGCGCTCACCGCGGCCTACGCCGTCTTCATGCCGCCGCGCCGGTCTGCACGCGCCACAGCGCCGCGTAGGCGCCGTTGCGCGCGATGAGTTCCGCGTGGGTGCCGAGCTCGGCGATGCGGCCGTTCTCGACCACGGCGATCTGGTCCGCCTGCACGATGGTCGACAGGCGATGCGCGATGACGACGACGGTGCGCTGGTGGGCCAGACGCGCGAGCGAACGCTGGATCGCCGCCTCGGTCTCGTTGTCCACCGCGCTGGTCGCCTCGTCCAGCAGCAGGATCGGCGGGTTCTTCAGCAACGCGCGCGCGATCGACAGGCGCTGGCGCTGGCCGCCCGACAGCTTGACGCCGCGCTCGCCGACCGGTGTGTCATAGCCCTGCGGCAGACGCAGGATGAACTCCTGCGCCTCGGCGGCGATCGCCGCGGCCTCGATCTCCGCGGCGCTCGCGCCGGGCCGGCCGTAGGCGATGTTCTCGCGCACCGTGCCGTCGAACAGGAATACGTCCTGGGCGACCCAGCCGATCTGGCTGCGCAGCCAGCCCAGCGGATAGCCGTCCAGATTGCGGCCGTCCAGACGAATCCGCCCGCGCGTGGGTTCGTAGAAGCGCAGCAGCAACTTGATCAGCGAGGACTTGCCGCCGCCGGTCGCGCCGACCAGCGCGACGGTGCGGCCGGCCGGTATCTGCAGGGTTATGCCGCGCAGCACTTCGCTGCCGTTGGCGTAGGCGAAATGCAGGTCCTCGATAGCCAGGTCGCCGCGCGCCGGATGGTCGGGCTGGGTCGCGTCGCTGTCGCGTATCGTGATGGGCGTGCTCAGAAGAGCGAGTATGCGCCTCGTGGAGGCCATGGCCCGCTCGAACAGGTCGACCGTATCGGCCAGCCGCGTCAGCGGCCAGAGCAGGCGCTGGGTCAGGAACACGAGCACGGCGTAGAAACCCGCCTGCAGATGGCCTTCGATCACGAGCTGGCCGCCGCGCACGAACGTGCACAGGAAGCCGAACAGGATGGCCATGCGGATCAGCGGCACGAAGGCCGAACTCAGCCGGATCGCATGACGGTTCGCCGCGACATAGGCCAGGCTCTCCTGCGCCAGGCGCTCGTGCTCGCGCGGCTCGGCGGCAAAGCTGCGTATCGTCGCGATGCCGGCGAGGTTGTTGGCCAGCCGGCCCGACAGCGCCGACACCTTTTCCCGCACCAGGTCGTAGCGCGGCCCGGCCTTGCGCTGGAAATAGAACGCGCCCCAGAGGATGACCGGTATCGGCGTGAACGCGAGCACGGCGATCTGCGGCGAGATCGCGAAGAACACCGCACCGCAGGCCAGCACCGTCACGACGACCTGGATCAGGTCGCTGGCACCGCCGTTGAGAAAGCGCTCGAGCTGGTTGACGTCGTCGTTGAGCACGGCCACGAGGCCGCCGGAGGAGCGGTCCTCGAAATAGGCCAGGTCGAGGTTCTGCACGTGGGCATAGGCCGAGGTGCGCAGCTCGTGCTGCAGGTCCTGGGCCAGATTGCGCCAGAGCACGAGGTAGGCGAACTCGAAAATCGACTCGAACACCCAGATCGCCAACGTCAGTGCGCCCAGCAGGTAGACTTGCTGCAGCGGATCGCGCACGCCCAGGCCGGCAACGAAGGAGTCCTGGCCGCGCACGACCACGTCGATGGCGACGCCAATCAGGATTTCAGGCGCGACGTCGAACAGTTTGTTCGCCACCGAGCACAGGCTGGCGGCGACGAAGCGGGCGCGGTATGGACGCGCATGACGGATCAGCTGCCAGAGTGCAGCAAACGACGAGGTGGAAGATGGCATCGCGAAAGCCTAGCACGGAGATTCCCGCCCGACGCGCACCGGCCAACGACCGCGATGCCCGCTTCCAGGCCCTGCTGCGCACGGCCTGCGTCAAGGCTGCCGGCGTCGGCGCGCTGTCGGCGCTGGTCGGCGCGATTCCGGGCGCCGGCGTCCTGCTGCGCTACGCCGTCGGCGAACTGGCCGACATGGCTGCGGTCAGCGCGATCCAGGAAAAGCTCATCGAGGACACCCTGGCGCTGTACGAGCTGCCGCTGCCCGACGCGCTGCGCAAGCCGCTGATCACGCAGATCAGCGCACTCGGCGCCGGCGCCAGCATCGGCGTCGACGCGCTGGGCCGGCGCCTGCTCGGCCGCTTCGGCAGCAAGCTCGGCGGCGGTGTGTTCAGCCGCGTCGCGCCGCTGGTCGGCGTGCTGACCAGCGCGCTGGGCAACGCCGCGACCACCTATGCGATAGGCCGCCGCGCCGAAGCCTTCGCCAAGATGGGCGTGGCGCCGGCCGAAAGCCTCGTCGACGCATTCCGCGCGTTCACCGGCATGGACGAGCGCCGCGTCTGGGAATGGTCGGTCGCGGCAACCAAGGAAGCGCTTGCGACGGTCGGCCGCGTGACCGAGCGGGTCAAGGCGATGAATCCGTTCGCGCGCGGCGAAGCGGCGCAAGGCGAAGGCGCGACGAAACGCGGCGCGACTTCAGCACGCAAGGCGGCGAAGACCGCAAAGCGCGCGAAGCCGCCGCGCGATGCCGGGACGGCGCGAGCCGCGCCGGACGCGGCGAAGCGCAGCGCAGCCAAGACCGCCGTGGCCGACAAGGCGACCGCGAAAAAAACCGGTGCTGCAAAAAAGACCGGCGCTGCGAACAAGGCGGCCGCGGCGAAGAAGAGCGCGGCCGGCTCCGCCACGTCCGGTACGGCAGCGAACGCGAAGCGGCCAGGCGCCGCAAAGACGGCCTCCACGACGAAGGCCGCTTCCACGTCGAAGACCGCTCCCGCTGCGAAGAAACCGCGCGCGCGTCGCGGC
Source organism: Lysobacteraceae bacterium SCN 69-320 (assembly GCA_001725155.1). GTDB lineage: Bacteria > Pseudomonadota > Gammaproteobacteria > Xanthomonadales > Rhodanobacteraceae > Tahibacter. Next base: position 158,885 of record MEFP01000019.1, read on the forward strand.
ACCCGTGCGGTCTGAAAGACTTCCGGTCCACCGCAGCGCCATTGATTTCCTCGCGCTACCGAGGAGAAAGAGCGGCGAAGCGAGGCTGCCGGCAGTTGCCGCCGCCCCGGCCTCGCCCGGCATTGGCAACTTGTGCATTAAGCACAAAATCGCCAGCGCGTCCGCCGCCCCTCGCCCGATACCCTCCACCCGGCAACGCCGCGGAGAAGGCGCGCGTCGGCCGCCACGCGTCGCCGACGGCATGCATACGCGAATGACCGGGACGGCGTAGACGAACGACGGCATCGCCCGCGCCGGCGGAGCTGTCTGGATTGCCGATCGAAGGTCGCGGCGGCTGCAGCGCCGCCGCGACGGGGACGATCAGGACCGCTTGGCCAGCCAGTCGTGGATGGCCGGCGGCACTTCGCGCTGGGCGCGGCTGGAGACGTAGATGCCGATGTGGCCGCCCTTGAATGCGATCTGCGAGTAGTCGCCGCTGCCGACGACGTCCTTCAACGCGCGTGAGGCGGCCGGCGGCACGAGGTGGTCCTGCTCGGCGAAGATGTTCAGCACCGGCGCCGTGACGTTCTTCAGATCCACGGCCTTGTCGCCGATGCGCAGGCCGCCCTTGAGCAGCTTGTTGCCCTGGTAGAAATCCTTGATGAACTGGCGGAACGCTTCGCCGGCCTGGTCGGGCGAGTCGAAGATCCACTTTTCCATGCGCAGGAAATTTTCCAGCTCGGTCTTGTTGTCGAGGATGTCGACGAGGCCGACGTATTTCTGCTGATTCAGACGCAGCGGCTTCAGGGTCAGATAACAGTAGTTCATGAGATCCGCCGGCACGTTGCCGAGCGTGTCCACGAACAGGTCGACGTCGAGGTCGCGCACCCAGTGCGACAGCATGTTGTCCGGCGTGTGGAAATCCACCGGCGTGACCATCGTGATCAGGTTGCGGACCTTCTCCGGATAGATCGCCGAGAAACACAGCGAGAACGCGCCGCCCTGGCAGATGCCGAGCAGGTTGATCGCATCGACGCCGAGGGACTTGCGCAGGAAGTCGACGCTGCGGCGCAGATAGCCGTTGATGTAGTCGTCGAGGGTCAGGTACTTGTCCGAACCGTCCGGGTAGCCCCAGTCGATCAGATAGACGTCCTGGCCCAGCGCGAGCAGGTTCTTGACCATCGAACGGTCGTCCTGCAGGTCGACCATGTACGGCGTGTTGACGAGCGCGTAGCAGATCAGCAGCGGCGTCTTCGCAGTCGGCGCCCTGTCGCCCTTGAAGCGGTACAGCGTGACCTTGTCGTCACGGTAGACGGCTTCCTTCGGCGTGACGCCGAAGGTGACCGGATCCAGCGCGCGCAGGGTCTGCGCGCCGGCCGACAGTTTCTGCTGCAGCTTCAGCGCCTCGTCCAGCGCCTTCTGCGGTTCGATGCGGATGGGGCCCATGGCGATTCCTCAGCGCTTGGTCTTCTTGGACGTGGCCGCCGGCTTGGCGGCCGGCTCGGCGGACTTGGCCGCGGCGGCAGGCTTGGCGCCGGCCAGCTCGCGCTTGAGCGCGGCGACTTCGGCGCGCAGCGCGGCGATCTCGCCGGAAAGGTCTGCGGAAGCGGATTCCTGCTCCGCCTTGAGGTGGCGGCGCAGTTCCTGCAGCGACTTCTCCACGCCTTTGAGCTCGCTGCGCGTAGGCATGCCGAGCTGGCGCGTCTGCTGTTCGACTTCACCCTGGACCAGCGAGCGCACGCGCATCTGCGCATTGACCATCGCGCCGTAGGCCTTGCGGAATTCGTCCGACAGCGCGATCTCCGCGTAGGCTTCCTCGGCCGCGTCGATCCACAGATCGTAGACCGCGCGCACCGAGTCGAGCTGGCGGCCGGGTTCCTCGCGCTCGGCGAGCTTGGACTGGAAGCGGTCGAAACCCTGCTGGCTGGCCTTGAGGATCAGCGTGTTGTAGCGGTTGGTCTGTTCCTGGTACTCGACGAGCGCGGCGCCGAGCTGCTGCCAGCGCTCCTGATGCTCGCGCGCGAGGCCGAAGGTCGGCATGCCGAGATTGGCCAGCAGTTCCTGACGCATAGGGCCGGCCGCGCCGCGGCCGAACTCGGCCATGAGCTGCTCGAAGCCCTTGGCGCCCTGCCCGGCCAGATCGCGGAAACCGGCGCCGAGTGGATTGTTCCACAATGACGGATCCATGCCCGGCACGTTGAAGCCGCCGCGCAGCGCTTCGGTCCAGGCCGCCGCCGAACTGCCGCCGTCCTGCCCCATCGCCGTATTCAACAGGGATTGCATCAGGCCGACATAGGACTTGGCGTTGGCCGAAACGCGGTCGACGAGATCGCTCTGCTGCGCGCTCTGGCCGAACAGCTGGGTCCACTGATCCAGCGCCGCCTGCCACGGCGCGCTCGCGTCGGACTTGCCGAAACCGCCCGGCGGCGTGACGCCATGGCTCTTCCAGCCGTCCCAATAGCGCTGTGCGAGCGCCTGCCACTGGTTCATCCAGTCTTGCGCGGAATTCGACGCCATAAGCCCTCTCCGAAATGCGGCCGGATGCTACCCCGCCGCCTGTTGCACGACAACGAAACGTCAGGCTGCCGAGCGTACCGCATCGGCATGTCGATGCGGGCGACGCCCGGGCCACGCAGCGGCCGGACCTGCGGCTGCGGCGTCCGCCAGCCCCGTCGTCATGAGCGCCAATGGTCCGAGCCCCCGCGATGCAACGCCGGTTTGCGGCTTGCACCCGCATCGCCGGCGCACCTATGCTCGGCACGGGCGGCTATGAAGGTCCTTCCTTCTCCCTTCGAACCTAGGGTCTTCGCTCTCCGCCCTTTTCCTTTTTCGTTCCCCGCCCGCGGCCAGGACTCGCGCGATTCCATGAAGGATGTGCTGCTGCGCCGGAGTCTCGCCGTCATCGTGCCGGAAGGCGATGCGCACACGCCGCTGCGTGTGCTGGCGACGATGCAGAAGAACCTCGAGGCCTTCGGTTATTCGCTGTCGCCGGCGCTGTTCGCGCGCCTGACCACGCTCGGCAGCGAGGCCGTGGCCGTGCTGTATCACGACATCCGCAGCGAACTGCAGCGCATGCTCGGCGCGCACCGGCCGGTAAGACCGCTGTACCCGGATTTTCCGACTCAGGTGATGGCGCTGCCGGAAGCGCAGCTCTACTGCAACGCGCTGCTGCACTACCTCGGACTCGCCGACCAGTTCGGCATCCGCACGCCGCGACCGCCGCTGCAGGAAACGACGTCGCTGCGCCTGATCGAGCTCGCGCCGGCCGGCGCCCTCGAGACGCTGTATGACCGCCTGCTGCGGGCCAGGTCGCCGTATTCGCCGCAGGACCGCGCCGACCTCGCGACCCTGTTCGCGCAGCAGCCGGACCTCGCTGTCGCGCTGCTGCCCGATACCGTGTCGTGCAAGGAAAACCTCGCCGTGATCGCGGCGCAGCTGTTGCGCGCCGCGCGCGACGATGCCGCCGGCTGGCTCGATCGCAACATACGTACCGCAACCGATGTGCTGCGCATCGCGGCGGCATTGAGCGACGGCGACGTATCGCTGGCCGCGGCGACGAAGTTCACGCGCCTGCGCCGTGCCTGGCGCGTGCGCCTGCTCGGCTGGGTCGAGAACGCCGGCAATGTACTGGAAGACATGCAGCGCTGGACCGGACGCTGGCTGCGTCTGGGCGAACGGCTTCATCCCGGCGAATACGCCGGGCGCTTTCCCGTCGCCGCCGAAGCGTTCCGGGCCTTGCGCAACGGCGAACGCGCCACCGGCTTTGCCGCGCAGGTCGAAACCGCGCTGAGCGCTCAGGCGCACGCGGACGCGCTGCGCCTGCTGCGGCAGCGTCCCGGCGAGCTCGCGCGGCGGCTCGATCATCTCGCGCGCACGGGCGACGCCGCGGACGTCATGGCCGCGTTCGCCGGCTGCGCCGACGCCGTATCGACGGCCGTGCTGCTGCAGGTCATGACGCATTTCCGCCTGCGCGACCAGGCATCACCGCTGCGCGTGTTTTTCCCGAAGGGCGATGTCGGCAAACTGTTCGCCATCCAGGACCGGCGGGCGACGGTCAGCGGACCGATCGCCACGGCCTTCGCGAACCTCAGTGAACAGGCGCTGCTGCGGCGCTTCGCACAACTGCCGCCGCTGGGCCGCAGCTACGTCGATCCGCAGCTGCGGCATTTCCTGGTGCCGTTCTCGCAGCGTTCCGCGGCCAAAGCCCTGCGTACGCTCGTACGCGGCAGCCGCATGCCGCTGCCCGACTGCTCCACCTTGCGGTTCTTCCTCTGGTGGCGCAACGCCAGGGGCCGCGTCGACATCGATCTGTCAGCCGCGCTGTATGCGGACGACTATGCCCACATCAGCACGCTGGCCTACTACAACCTCAGGAATTTCGGCGCGCACCACAGCGGCGACATCGTCGACGCCCCCGAGGGCGCGAGCGAGTTCATCGACATCGACCTGCAGCGCTGCCGCAAGGCCGGCGTCCGCTACGTGGTGATGTCGGTCAACAACTTCACCGAGCAGGCTTTCTGCGACCTGCCGGAATGCTTCGCCGGCTGGATGGCGCGCCGGGCGCCGGCCAGCGGCGAGATCTACGAGCCCGCCAGTGTGCACGACCGCTTCGACCTCGCCGCGGATACCTGCGTCTGCCTGCCGATCCTGTTCGACATCCAGGCTGGCGAAGCAATCTGGTGCGACATCGCGCTGAGGCGGCGGCCGCGCTATGCGAACAATGTACACAACCACCTCGCCGGCGTTTCGCTGATGCTGCGAGCCATGACCCAGCTGCGCAAGACCGACCTGCATACCTTGTTCGATCTTCACGTCCGCGCACGTGGTCAGGCCGTCGCCGATCCGGACAAGGCCGACACGGTATTCGCCGTCGACACGGGCATACGGCCCACCGACCTCGACGTGATCGCAGCGGAATTCCTCTGAGCCGCCGACGGCGGTGCGCGGAGTTCGCGCGGCAGGCATGCCCCCCTCTGCCGCCGGATCCGGGCCGGCAGCCCTCGTTCGTTTCGTCGGCGCGCCGGCGTTCCCTGCAGGACCTGCACCGTCGCCTCGGCGAATCCGCCGGCGTCCTGCGAACGAAAGCCCTCCACGGATCATCGCCATGCCGATCACGAACTCCCGCCTGCGCCGTCACGGTGCAGCCCTGTTGCTGGCCCTGCCCGCGCTGCTGCCGGCGGCCTGCCGTTTCGTGCCGAACACGCCGCAGGAGTATTTCGGCCGTGCCGCGCTGAACGCGAACGCGGTCGCCGCGTTCGGCAGCGCCTGGTTCCGCGTGCACGACTGCAGCAATCCGCCGGCCAGCACACCGGCGGCGTTCAACAGCTGCGAGAAGCTGCTGCAGAACTCGGTCAGCCAGCTCGAAAACTCCATCGAGCGCGCCGACGCGCTGTACCGCACCGACGAGACGCGGCCGATGATCGAGGCCGGTCTGGACCTCTACCGCTTCGTGCTCGACAGCTATCGCACGGATCATCTGCAGGTCGCGCGGCTGCTCGATGCCAAGGCGCCGGCCGCGCAGGTCGAGCAGGCATTGCACGCGCTGGATGCGAAGAGCTACGCCGGCTTCGAGCAGCGCTACGACAAGGTCTGGGGCATTGCCGAGCCCTACGCCAAGGCGCACGGCATCAAGCTGATCACGACGCAGACCTCGCCGCGACCGCGCTGAACGGGCAGCGCCGGCGCAACGGATCCGGCGATGGCGCCATCACCGGCGCAACGCGGACGCAGGCGACGGCACGACACCGCTCCGATCGCAGAAACGAAAAAAGCCGGCGCTAGGCCGGCTTTTTTCGTAACGCATGGACTCGGGCTCAGGCCGAAGCAGCGCCCTGCTCGTCTTCGAGCACGGCCTTGATCGACAGGCGGATACGGCCCTGCTTGTCGACTTCGAGCACCTTGACGCGGACCATGTCGCCTTCCTTGAGCTTGTCGGACACCTTCTCGACGCGCTCGTTGGAGATCTGCGAAACGTGGACGAGACCGTCCTTGCCCGGCAGGATCGTGACGAAAGCGCCGAAATCCATGAGCTTGGCGACCTTGCCTTCGTAGATGCGGCCCGGCTCGACGTCGGAGACGATCATCTCGATGCGCTTCTTGGCCTCGTCGGCCGCGGCACGGTTGACCGAGGCAATGACGATGCTGCCGTCGTCCTGGATGTCGATCGTCGTACCGGTTTCCTCGGTGATCGCGCGGATGACCGAACCGCCCTTGCCGATGACTTCGCGGATCTTGTCCGGGTGGATGCGCATGGTCAGCAGGCGCGGCGCGAACTCGCTCATTTCCGAGCGGGCCGAGGTGATGACCTTGTTCATCTCGCCGAGGATGTGCAGGCGGCCCTGCTTGGCCTGCTGCAGCGCGACGCGCATGATTTCCTCGGTGATGCCGTCGATCTTGATGTCCATCTGCAGCGCGGAGATGCCGTCCTGCGTACCGGCCACCTTGAAGTCCATGTCGCCGAGGTGATCCTCGTCGCCGAGGATGTCCGACAGCACGACGAACTCGTCGCCTTCCTTGACCAGACCCATCGCGATGCCGGCGACCGGAGCGGTCAGCGGCACGCCGGCGTCCATCATGGCCAGCGAGGAACCGCAGACCGAGGCCATCGACGAGGAGCCGTTGGACTCGGTGATCTCCGAGACCACGCGCAGCACGTACGGGAACGCTTCCATCGTCGGCTTGACGGCCTGCACGCCGCGCTTGGCCAGACGGCCGTGGCCGATTTCACGGCGCTTCGGGCCGGCCATGCGGCCGCACTCGCCGACCGAGAACGGCGGGAAGTTGTAGTGGAACAGGAAGGTGTCCTTCGACTCGCCTTCCGGCGCGTCGATGATCTGCGAGTCCTTGGTCGTACCGAGCGTGACGGTGACCAGGGCCTGCGTCTCGCCGCGCGTGAACAGCGCCGAGCCGTGGGTACGCGGCAGCACGCCGACGCGGATGTCGATGTTGCGCACGGTGTCCAGCGCGCGGCCGTCGATGCGCACCTTGGTCTTGAGCACGCCGTCGCGCAGGGCGCGGTATTCGATGTCGCCGAACGCGAAACCGATTTCGCTGTCGGTCCACTTGTTCGCCGCAGCCTGCTCGGCGATCGCGGCCTTGACTTCGCTCTTGAGCGCGGACTGGGCATCGCGGCGGGCGAGCTTGTCGCGGATCTTGAACGTTTCGGCCATGCGGTTGCCGATCTGCGCTTCGAGCGCGGCGAACAGCGCGTCGTTGCGGGCCGGAGCGGTCCAGTTGAAGGTCTTGCGGCCGGCTTCGGCGGCAAAGGCTTCGATCGCGGCGATCGCGCTCTTCAGCGCGTTATGGCCGAAGGTGACCGCGCCGAGCATGACTTCTTCGCTGAGCAGCTTGGCTTCGGATTCGACCATCAGCACGGCGTTGGCCGTACCGGCGACGACGAGTTCGAGCGCGGAGTTCTTCAGTTCGCTGACGCTGGGGTTCAGCACGTAGTGGCCGTCGATGACGCCGACCTTGGCCGCGCCAATCGGGCCCTTGAACGGAACGCCGGCGAGGACCAGGGCGGCGGAGGCGCCGATCAGGGCCGGGATGTCGCCGTCGACTTCCGGATTCAGCGACATGACCGTCGCGATGATCTGGATCTCGTTGCGGAACTCTTCCGGGAACAGCGGACGGATCGGACGGTCGATCAGGCGCGAGGTCAGCGTTTCCTTTTCGGTAGGACGGCCTTCGCGCTTGAAGAAGCCGCCGGGAATGCGCCCGGCGGAGTAGAACTTTTCCTGATAGTCGACGGTGAGGGGGAAGAAATCCTGCCCCTCGCGCGCCTTGCCGGCTGCCACCGCCGTGACCAGCACGACGGTACCGCCCATGCTGACCATGACTGCACCGCTAGCCTGGCGGGCGATTTCGCCCGTTTCCAGCGTGACTTCGTGATTACCGTACTGGAACGACCTGGTTACTTTCGCCACTGCCATCTCCTCGTGCTGTTGCGCTTAGCGGCGGATGCCGAGGCGGTCGATCAGGGTCTTGTAGCGGGTGGCGTCCTTGGCCTTGAGGTAGGCCAGCAGGCGGCGGCGCTGATTGACCATCTTCAGCAGGCCGCGGCGGGAATGGTGGTCCTTGGCATGCTTGGCGAAATGGCCGGAGAGGCTGTCGATGCGGGCCGACAGCAGGGCGACCTGGACTTCCGGGGAGCCGGTGTCGTTCGGCACGCGGCCGAAGTCGGCGAGGATCTTCTGGGTTTGTTCGACGTTCAACATGTTTTTTTGTGACCTTGAAAGCTAGACGAGGCTTGTGCAGCGCGACCGGGTACGTTCGATGGCGCTGCACAAGCCCCGCGGGGGGTGAATTGTCAAGAGAGCCGCGGGATTTTAACGCCAGACCCCGCGGCGCAACAAGCCTGCAAGATTGCCCGGCCGTTCAGCCGGCCGCAGCCGGGCCGGGATTCAGGCCGGCAGGTTCAGACCGCGACGCACACGCAGCAGGCCGCCGGCGTCGACTTCGCCGAGCGCGAGCAGGCGGCCGCCGGGGCCGTGCACGCGGCACAGCGCCTGCGCCGCACCGCAGCCGGCCACCGGCTGGCCCTGGACCAGCTGCTGCGCCTGCGTCGTGTCCAGCGTCACGACCGGCAGCGCGGCAAGGCCGGCGTCGGTATCCAGCAGCAATGCGTCGATGGCCTCGCGGCCCTGGGTCAGCAGCAGCCGCTCCAGCTCGTCCAGGCCGTGCATCCGCGGCTGGCGGAACGGCTCGACCCAGGTCCGGCGCAGCCCGACCAGATGGGCGCCACAGCCCAGCGCCTCGCCGAGATCGCGCGCGAGGCTGCGCACATAGGTACCGGAGCCGCATTCGACGTCGAGTTCGAGCTCGTCGCCGTCCCGGTGCCGCAGATCGAGGCGGAACACGTCGACCTCGCGCGGCGCGGCGCTGACGTCCTCGCCGTCACGCGCACGCTTGTACAGCGGCACGCCGCCCAGCTTGAGCGCGCTGTATACCGGCGGAACCTGAATGATGCGGCCGCGCAGCGGCGCCAGCGCGGCTTCGATGGCATCGCGGTCCAGAACCGGTACGGGGCGGCGCTCGAGGATTTCACCGTCGGCGTCACCGGTCGTCGTCGTCGCGCCCAGGCGCACGGTCGCCTGATAGGCCTTGGCCGATCCGAGCAGATAGCCGGCGATCTTGGTCGCCTCGCCGAAGCACAGCGGCAGCAGGCCGGTGGCCATGGGGTCGAGACTGCCGGTATGGCCGCCCTTGGCAGCCAGGAACAGGCGCCGCGCCTTCTGCAGCGCCTGGTTGGAGCTGAGCCCCGGTGGCTTGTCCAGCAGCAGGATGCCGTGGACCTCGCGCCAGGGCGTGGGATCTTTCTTCTTGCTCATGCGGGGAAAATTCGCTGTCAGCCGTCCATTCTGTCATCTTGCGGCGACGGAGCGTACCGGTGCCGCGCGCCCCTATCTGCCTGGCCATTGACGCGTGGACGCCGTACCGTCTCCGATCCTCCTCGAACGCGCCACCGGCGCCGCGGCGCCGTCGGCCGTCGCCGCCCGCACCAAGCCATGAACGACACCACCGACCACCAGCTCTGGCGCACCATGCAGCGCCTGTTCGACGAAGCACTGGCGCATCCGCCCGCGGAACGCGGCGCTTATGTCGACGCCGAGGCCGGCAGCGCGGAGATCGCCGAGGCCGTGCATCGGCTGCTCGCGGCCCACGCCGACTACCCGGCGACCCAGGACATCGTGCGCGGATCGCACACCCTCGCCCTGGCCCTGCGCGCCTTCACCCGGCAGGGCCAGCTGCAGCCCGGCGCGGAACTGGATGGCGGCTACCGCATCGAATCCCTGCTCGGCAGCGGCGGCATGGGCAGCGTCTATCTCGCCACACGCAGCGTCGGCGGCAGCGTGCAGCGCGTGGCCCTGAAGATCGCGCCGCCCGCGCCGGACCACGCGCGCGTCGTGGAGCATCTGCGGCGCGAACGGGCGATCCTTGCCGGACTGGACCATCCGAACATCGCGCGCCTGATCGACGCGGGCGAGCTGACCGGCGGGCATCCGTATTTCGCGATGGAATACGTCGACGGCACCCGCATCACCAACTACTGCGACGAACACGGCCTGGGCCTGCCCGCGCGGCTGGCGCTGTTCGCGACGGTCTGCGACGCGGTCGCCTACGCGCACCGGCGCTTCGTGCTGCATCGGGACATCAAGCCCGGCAACATCCTGGTCGATCGCGAAGGCCGCGCGCGGCTGCTCGATTTCGGCATCGCCAAGGCCATCGACGAGGCCGGGGTCAACGAGGCTACGATCGACGGCGGATTCTTCTCGCCGGACTGCGCCGCGCCGGAACAGGTCGCCGGCCAGGCCACCGGCATCGCCACCGACGTCTACGGCCTGGGCTGCCTGCTGTACCAGTTGCTCTGCGGCACGGCGCCGTTGGATTTCAGCGGCAAGTCGCGCACGGCGGTCGTCGAAAGCATCCTGCGCGAAGAGCCGCCGCGGCCGAGCGAATCGGTCGTCCGCGGCGACGGCTGGACGCGCCGCGGCCACGCCGATGCGGCGTCGCTGAGCGCGGCGCTGCGCGGTGACCTGGACCTGATCGTCGCCAAGGCCCTGCGCAAGCCCCCGGACGACCGCTACGGCTCGGTCGACGCGTTCGTCGGCGACGTGCGCAACGTGCTCGCGGCACGGCCTATCGCGCTGCGCGGAAGCGCGCGCGGCTATCGCCTGCGCTGCTTCGTGCGGCGCCATCGGATCGCCGTGGCGGCGACCGCACTGGCAGCGATCGTCGCGCTGACGGCGCTGGTTCTCGTCATTGCGCAGTCGCGCAACGTCGCCGCCGCGCGCGCGGTGGCCGAACGCGAACGCGACCATGCCCGCGGCGTCACCGAGTTCCTGGTCCGGGCGTTCGGCAATGCGGCCGCATTCCGCCGGCAGAACCGCGACGTATCGGCCGGCGAACTGCTGGAAAGCGCCGCCCACGAGCTGCGCAGCGTGCCGCCGGCGGATGCGGAGCTGACCGCCGCGGTGGGTCAGACCCTGGCGCAGCTCTACATGCGCCTGGACATGAAGGAGCCGGCCAGGGCCCAGGCCCAGCTGGCGAGCGAAGCGATGGCGCGTCTGCCGCGGGCGCCGACCTTGCTGCGCGTGGGCCAGCTCGGCGTGGACGCCGAGCTGGCCGTCCACGACGGGCGCCTGCGCGAGGCACTGACCACGGTCGCCGCGGCCGAAACGGCGATCGCCGCCGACCCGGGCTTCCGCGACGCCGACGCGGAAATCCGCATCGCCCAGCTCAAAGCCCAGGTCATGCGCCAGGACGGCGATCCGCTGGGATCCATCGCCCATCTGCGCCGCAGCTACGACCGCTTCCGACAGCGGACCGACGTGGAGCCGATCCGGCTGGAGGCGATGGTGCAGGTGCTGGCACGGCATCTGTCGCTGAACGGCGATCCGGTCGAAGCGCTGTCGCTGCTCGACCCGCTGCTGGCCGAACAGCGCCGGCGGCTGCACGGAGGCGACGATGACGCCGCCGCGATCGAGACGCTGCGCAGCCTGGGCCAGACCTATTACCGGCTGCGCCGCAACGACGATGCGATAGCCGCCTACGAACAGGGCATCGCCGGTTTCCGCAAGAACTACGGCAACAGCTACATCGACCTGTCCACCATGCTCTCGATGCTGAGCAATATCTATCTCGAGGTCGGCCGCGCGGCCGAAGCCGAGCAGCTGCTGCGCGAAGCCTTGCGCATCACCCTGGGCCGGGACAAGAACCGGCGCCATATCGCCAACCTGTACGGCGATCTCGCCAGCCTCTATCGCGACGGCTACCACGACTACGCCGCGGCCCTGCGATTCGTCGGGTTGTCCTATGCCGCCGCGCCGGCGGAAGCCCATGACGTGCGCGCCTACAGCGGCCGCATACTGGCCGAGACCCTGCTGGCCAACGGCGACTGGTTCGAAGGCATGCTGCATGCCGAGGCGGCGCTGCCGTACATGATCAAGAGCTGCGTCGACTGCCAGCAGATCGCCTACCTGCGCGGCGACGTGGCCTACGCGCGCTTCCGCCTGTACGACCTGGACGGCGCGCGCGAATGGCTCACCGCCGACACCTTGACGACCTTGCGCGTGTGGTCGCGCTGGCCGCACAACGTGCGCATGCGCGCCGAGACCATTGCGCGGACGATCGGCACCGGCGAGGAGGTCGCCGCGGAGCACTGAGCCGGCCGCAGCGCAGCGCGGCGGCCCGGCGGGTCAGTCCTGGGCCGGACCGCGCTCGCGGTCGGCGCGCAGCAGCTGCTCGATGCGCTCGCCCTTGTCGACCGAGTCGTCATAACGGAAGCGCAGCTCCGGCACGCGGCGGATCTTCATGATGCGCGACAGCTCGCGGCGGAAGTCCTTGGCCATCTCGTTGAGCAGTTTGACCGCCGGCGGGCCCTGCTCGGCAAGCAGCGCGGTCACGTAGACCGTCGCGACGTCGAGATCGCGCGAGGCTTCGACGTCGGACACGCTGACCGACGGCAGAGCGTGGTCGCGTACCACCTCGTGCACCAGGGTGCCGACGAGACGGCGCAGCTCGGCCGAGATGCGGTCGGCGCGGTTGAAGGTAGTGGGCATGGCGTTCTACTCCCGTGCGGCGGGCAAGCCGTTGACGGCGTGCGCGGTGGTGCGGCGGCGACAATGGCGGATAGTGCGATCGGACGAGAAGCGTGCGTCCGGGCCATCATAGCCGCCGCGCGGTGCGTTGCCGTCCTGGGGCCCGCGCCCTGAATCAGGAAAGCAGCCGTCCCCCTGCAGGCGCAGGGGGACGGTGAGGCGATGGAAACGGGCTGCCGGCTCAGGGGCCGCGGCGGCCGCGCTGCAGCGATCTCAGAACGTTCTCTGCACTTCGATGCGCTCGAAGCACTCGATCTGGTCGCCGGCCTTGACGTCGTTGTACTGCTTGACCGCGATGCCGCACTCCATGCCGTTGCGCACTTCGTCGACGATGTCCTTGAAGCGGCGCAGCGATTCGAGCTCGCCCTGGAAGATCACGGTGTTGTCGCGCAGCACGCGGATCGGCTTGTTGCGCTTGACGAAGCCCTCGATGACCATGCAGCCGGCCACCGCACCGAACTTCGAGCTGCGGAACACCTCGCGGACCTGGGCCACGCCGATGATCTCTTCGCGCACCTCGGTGCCGAGCAGACCCGAGGCGACCTGCTTCACCTGGTCGATCACGTCATAGATGATCGAGAAGTAGCGCAGATCCAGGCCGTTGGCCTCGATGACCTTGCGCGCCGACGCGTCGGCACGGACGTTGAAGCCGATGATGGTGGCTTTCGACGCGGCCGCCAGGGTCGCGTCCGATTCGGTGATGCCGCCGACGCCCGAGACGATCACGTTGACCTTGACCAGTTCGTTGGTCAGCTTGGTCAGCGCGTCGCGCAACGCTTCGGCGGAACCCTGCACGTCGGCCTTGACGACGAGGTTCAGCGTCTGCTGCTCGCCGCCCTGGGTCATCGTCGCCATGATGTCTTCGAGCCTGGTGCTCTGCTTGATCAGGCGCGACTCGCGGCGCTTCTGGTTGCGCTGCTGGGCCACGTCCTTGGCCAGGCGCTCGTCGGCGACCGAGACGAAATCGTCGCCGGCGTCGGGCACGCCCGACAGACCGAGCACCTGCACCGGAATCGACGGACCCGCCTCGTTCACCTGCTGGCCGGACTCGTTGAACATCGCACGCACACGGCCGTATTCCACACCGCAGACCAGGAAGTCGCCGCGCCTGAGCGTGCCGCTCTGCACGAGCACGGTCGCGACCGGTCCGCGGCCCTTGTCGAGGCTGGACTCGATGACCACGCCGGCGGCGCGGCCGTCGCGCGCGGCCTGCAGTTCCAGCACTTCGGACTGCACGAGGATCGCGTCGAGCAGCGCGTCCACGCCCATGCCAGTCTTGGCCGACAGCGGCACGAACTGCGTGTCGCCGCCCCACTCTTCCGGCACGACTTCGTGCTGCACCAGGCCCTGCTTGACGTTGTCCGGGTTGGCCTCGGACTTGTCCATCTTGTTGACCGCGACGATGATCGGCACGCCCGCGGCGCGCGCATGCTTGACCGCTTCGACGGTCTGCGGCATGACGCCGTCATCGGCCGCCACGACGAGCACGACGATGTCGGTCAGCTTGGCGCCGCGCGCACGCATCGACGTGAACGCCGCGTGGCCCGGCGTGTCGAGGAAGGTGATCACGCCCTTGTCGGTCGTCACGTGGTACGCGCCGATGTGCTGCGTGATGCCGCCGGCCTCGCCCGCGGCGACCTTGGCGCGACGTATGTAGTCGAGCAGCGAGGTCTTGCCGTGGTCGACGTGGCCCATGATGGTGACCACGGGCGGACGCGTTTCCTTCTCGCCCTGCTCGGCTTCGGAATGGGCCAGCAGCGCCGATTCGGCGTCGTCCTCGGTGGCCTTGACCGCCTTGTGGCCGAGTTCCTCCACGACGAGCACGGCCGTGTCGTGGTCGATGGTCTGGTTGATCGTCGCCATGACGCCCATCTTGAACAGCGCCTTGACCACGTCGGAACCCTTGACCGCCATCTTGGCGGCCAGGTCGGCGACCATGATCGCGTCGCCGAGCGCGATCTCGCGCACGACCGGCGCGGTCGGCTTGGCGAAGCCATGCTGACCCGTGATGCGGCTGATGTCGGGCTTGCCGCGCGGCTTCTTGCGGCTGGAACGGCGTGCACGCTCCTCGGCCGTCAGGTGCAGCTCGCCGCCGGCGAAGCGGTGGCCGCTGTCGGGCGACGGACCTTCGGTCATGCGGTGCGAACCGTGCTTGACGCGACTGTTGCCCCGGTTCTGGTTGTCGTCCGGGCGCTTGGCCGGTGCGGCCGGGCGATGCGGTACGTGATGCGTGGTCGGATCGCGGCGCGGCGGACGTGCGTCGCCGCCGGCAGGCGGCGCACCACCCGGTGCGGGGCGCGCCGACGGCGGCGTGGACGGCCGCGAGGACGGCGGAGCCGACGGACGCGAAGACGGAGACATCGGCGGTCGCGACGACGGCGGAGTGAACGGACGCGACGGCGCGGCGGCCGCTTCCGGACGCGGCGTTGCGGCGGCCGCGGGCTCTTCCGGCTTGTGCGCGGCCTTGGCTTCCTCTTCGGCGCGACGGCGCGCTTCTTCCGCCGCTGCGGCCGCGGCCGCAGCGGCGGCCCTGGCCTCTTCCTCGGCGCGGCGCTTTTCCTGCGCGGCGCGCTCGAGCTCCTCGCCTTCGCGCCTGAGCGTCGATTCGCCGAGCTTGCGCAGCGCGTCCTCGCGCTCGCTGTCGACCTTCTGTTCTTCGTCGACCGAGCTGCGCTTGACGTAGGTGCGCTTCTGGCGCACTTCGACGTTGACCGTCTTGCCGCGCGCCGCGCCCTGATTGACGGTGATCTCGCTGACCGTCTTGCGCTTGAGCGTGATCTGACGCGGCGCTGCGTCTTCGGCGGCGGCTTCGGCCTTGCCGTGAGTGCGGCGCAGGAAGCCGAGCAGCTTCACCTTCTCGGTGCTGCTGATCACCTGGTCGGCGTTCGTGAACTTCATACCGGCTTCGGCGAGCTGCGACAGCAGCTTCTCGACCGGCGTGCCCAGTACCTGGGCCAATTGCTTGATAGTGACGTCCGACATATTTCGTTACTCCGTGATCCGCATGCTGCCCGTTGCTACCGCCGCAAAACTGGGCGGATTACGTTTCCGCAGCGCGCGCAGCCACGATCAACGCGGCAGCACGATCCTCGTCCATCCCGTCGATGCCGAACTCCATGAGCTCGTCGGTGGCGAGATCCGCGAGACTCTCGCGGGTCGCGACACCGTGCTGAGCCAGCGCATAGGCCAGCTCCTCGTCCATACCGTCGACAGCGACGAGGTCGTCGGACGGCTTGTGTTCGTCGATATTCTCTTCCACTGCCAGCGCTTCCGTCAGCAGCGCGTCGCGGGCACGGGCGCGCAGCTCCTCGACGATGTCTTCGTCGAAGCCTTCGACCGCGAGCAGCTCGCCGGTCGGCACATAGGCGATTTCCTCGACCGTGGAGAAGCCTTCCTGAACCAGGATCGCGGCGATTTCCGCGTCCACTTCCAGGCGCGCCATGAACAGCTGGCGTGCGGACTCCTGCTCGGCCTCGCTCTTGTTGCGCACCTGCGCCTCGGTCATGACGTTGAGCTGCCAGCCCGACAGCTTGCTCGCCAGGCGCACGTTCTGACCGCCGCGGCCGATGGCCTGGGACAGCTTGTCCTCGGCGACGGCGATGTCCATCGAATGCTTGTCTTCGTCGACGATGATCGACTGCACTTCGGCCGGCGCCATCGCGTTGATGACGAACTGGGCCGGATTGTCGTTCCACAGAACGATGTCGATGCGCTCGCCATTGAGCTCGTTCGACACGGCCTGTACGCGCGAACCGCGCATGCCGATGCAGGCGCCGATCGGATCGGTGCGCGTATCGGTCGCGAGCACGGCGATCTTGGCGCGGTCGCCGGCGTCGCGGGCGCAGGCCTTGATCTGCACCAGACCCTGGCCGACTTCCGGCACCTCGAGCTTGAACAGCTCCATCATGAATTCCGGCGCCGTGCGCGAGACGAACAGCTGCGGACCGCGCGCTTCGGCGCGCACGTCGTACAGATAGCCGCGCACGCGGTCGCCGGTGCGCACGGTCTCGCGCGGGATGGTCTTGTCGCGGGCGATGTAGGCCTCGGCGTTGCCGCCGAGATCGAGATAGACCGAACCGCGCTCGACGCGCTTGACGACGCCGGTGATGAGTTCACCGATGCGGTCGCGGAACGCGTCGACGACCTGGGCGCGCTCGGCTTCGCGCACACGCTGCACGATGACCTGCTTGGCGGCCTGCGCGGCGATACGACCGAATTCGGGGTTTTCGATCTGCTCTTCGACGAAGTCGCCGATCGTGGAGCCGGGCTTCTCGTCCTCGGCATCCATGAGGCGGATCATGCGCTCGGGCGACTCCATGACGATGTCGTCGGCGACGACTTCCCAGCGCCGGAACGTCTCGTAGTCGCCGCTTTGGCGATTGATCGACACGCGGATGGAGACGTCCTGATCGACGTAGCGTTTCTTCGCCGCCGACGCCAGCGCCGCCTCCATCGCGTCGAAGATGACCGCCTTGTCGACGCCCTTCTCGTTGGCGACCGCGTCGACCACCAGCAACAGTTCTTTGCTCATCGCTCGTCACTCCGGCCGGCGTCGTCGACGCCGGCAATGTTCATTTGTTTGGCTTGCGCCTGGGGGCGCCGGGTTTGGCGCTGCCGGCTTTGGAAGCCCCCGGCTTGGGCTTTGCTCCGGCCTTGCCGGCCGGCTTTTCGGGCGCCAGGCCCAGCGCCGCATAGTCGGGGACTATGCGCGCTTTTTGTACGTTGTCGTGGACGACGACGAATTCGACGCCGTCCTGGTCGATAGTGATGCGGTCGCCGTCGACGGCGCGGATCGCGCCCTGCAGACGGCGGCGTCCCTCGACCGGCAGATTCAGACTGAGCTTGGCCTTCTCGCCGATGAAGCGCGCGAACTGCGCCGGCGTGAACAGCGGCCGGTCGATGCCCGGCGAGGACACTTCAAGGGTGTAGCGGCCGCTGATCGGATCGTTGACGTCCAGCTGCGCCGACAGCTCGCGGCTGACCGCTTCGCAGTCCTCGATCGTGATCGGACGTTCGGAATGGTCGATATAGATGCGCAGCAGACTGTTGCCGCGGCTGGGCGCGTACTCGATGCCGAGGCATTCGAGGCCCAGGTCGGCGACTACGGGATTGATCAACTGGATGAGTTCGTCGTCTTTCACGCTGCTTTCTGCACAAACAAAAAATGGGCACTAAGGCCCATTCCATAGTCCGCCGTTGTCTCGCTTCCCAACATCGGCTACACGCGCATCCTGCGCTTCGTCCGGCAAAGCCCCGATCGCAGCTCGTTCGATCGGTCTTGCCGGCTTTAGCAAAAAGGCCACACGAGGTGGCCTTTCGCTGAAACCTGGTAGCGGGGGCAGGATTTGAACCTGCGACCTTCGGGTTATGAGCCCGACGAGCTGCCAGACTGCTCCACCCCGCATCAGAGAAACGGAACTATACGGATCGTGAGGAGTTTCCGCAAGCCTTTAAACGAAACCCGGGCAAATTTTCTTGTGCTGCGGCGCTGTAGCCTGCCGCTGCCCGGTACGACTGCGCCGCACGCTGCGCGCCCGACGCCCCCCCTGCACACCGGAGGACTGGGGAAAGTCCCGCGGAAACCGCTTCCGCGGACTCTGCGTTGACGCTCTGCCGGGGAAAACCCCGGCATTCCGGAAACCGATCTCGCGGCGCAGGGCCTCAGCGAACGATGCCGAAGGCCTGCGCACACCAACCGTACAACGGCCCCCAGGTGAGGCCGAGTACGAGCAATGCAAGGGCATTGACCGACAGCACGGCGCGCATCGGTGCGTCGGCCGGTCCGGCGATGACGGCCTCGCCATCCGGCTCGTCGAAGTACATGACCTTGACCACGCGCAGGTAGTAGTAGATGCCGATGATCGCGAATACCGCACCGACGACGGCCAGCCACAGGGTGCCCGGCACGGCCACGGCCTTGAGCACGAGCAGCTTGCCGAAGAAGCCGAACAGCGGCGGCACACCGGCCAGCGAGAACATGATCAGCGCCATCAGGAACGCATACCACGGCGCGCGCTGGCCCAGCCCCTTGTAATCGGAAATTTCCTCGGCTTCGAAACCGGCGCGCGACAGCAGCAGGATGATGCCGAAGGCCGCCGCCGCGGTCAGCGCATAGCTGATCGCGTAGAACATCGCCGCCGCATAGCCCTCGGGCTGGCCGTTGACCAGGCCGAGGAACAGGAAGCCGACGTGCGAGATCGTCGAGTACGCCAGCATGCGCTTGAGATTGCTCTGCATGATGGCGGCGATGTTGCCGATTGCCAGCGACAGCACCGCGAGCAGCGCCAGCATCAGCTGCCAGTAGCCGCCGAGGCCGTCCAGGCCCGATTCGAGCAGCCGATAGGCCATGCCGAACGCGGCCAGCTTCGGCGCCGAACCGATGAACACGGTGACGGCCGTGGGCGCGCCCTGATAGACGTCGGGCAGCCACATGTGGAACGGCGCCGCGCCGAACTTGAACGCGATGCCGACGACGACGAAGACGACGCCGAACAGCAGCAGGCCGCGCTGGGTGCTGGTCGCGGCGACCGCATGGATGGTGTTGAGGTCCAGCGAGCCGGCCGCGCCGTAGATCATCGACATGCCGTACAGCAGCATGCCCGAGGCCAGCGCACCGAGCACGAAGTACTTCATGGCGGCTTCGGACGACAGCGGCGAGTCGCGGTTCAGCGCGACCAGCGCGTACGAGGACAGCGCGAGCAGCTCCAGACCGAGATAGATCATGACGAGGTTGCCGGCCGAGACCAGCAGCATCATGCCGAGCACGGCGAACAGGCAGAGCACGTAGTACTCGCCGACGAACAGCGAACGGTCACGCAGGTACGGCCGTGCGTAGACGAACACCAGCGCGGTCGTCAGCAGCACGAAGACCTTGAGGACGGCGGCGATGCCGTCGCGCACGAACATGCCGCCGAACGCGGTCGGTTCGCCGAAATGCTGCAGCACCAGCCAGCCGGTCACGGCCAGCACGATGATGGCCAGGTAATGCGTGACGCTGCGCTGGGCCGGCTTCAGGAACAGGTCGATCAGCAGCAGCGCGCAGATCGCCAGGGTCAGGAACGACTCGGGCAGCAGGGTGAGGATGTCGGTCAGGCTGATCATGGTCGGTCCTTCACGCGCCCTTGCTGATGACGATGTGCTTCACGAGCTCGGCGATCGGCGCATCCATGAGATTGCCCAGCGGCTGCGGCCACAGGCCGAGCAGCAGTACGGCGACGGCCAGGGTGGCCAGCACCAGGGTCTCGCGGCCGTTCATGTCCTCCAGCGCCGCGACCTGCTCGTTGGCGACTTCGCCGAAGATCACGCGCTTGACCAGCCACAGGGTGTAGGCCGCGCCGATGATCAGGGTGAACGCAGCCAGCGCGCCGACCAGCGGGTTGTGCTGGAACGCGGCCAGGATGACCCAGAACTCGCCGACGAAGCCGCTGGTGCCGGGCAGGCCGCAGTTGGCCATAGCGAACAGCACGAACAGCGTGGCGAAGCGCGGCATCGTGTTCACGACGCCGCCGTAGTCGCGGATCATGCGTGTGTGCATGCGGTCGTACAGCACGCCGACGCTGGCGAACATGGCGCCGGAGATGAAGCCGTGCGAGATCATCTGCACCATGGCGCCCTGGATGCCGACGGCCGCGCCCGAGGCGTTGCCGCTGCGCGCCAACGCCAGCGAGATGAACACGCCCAAGGTGACGAAACCCATGTGCGCGATCGACGAATAGGCGATCAGCTTCTTCATGTCTTCCTGCACCAGCGCGACGTAGCCGACGTAGACGACGGCGATCAGCGACATGGCGATGACGAGCCAGGCGTATTCCATGCTCGCGTCGGGCACGATCGGCAGCGAGAAACGGATGAAGCCGTAGCCGCCGATCTTCAGCATGATCGCGGCCAGCACGACCGAACCACCGGTCGGCGCCTCGACGTGGGCGTCGGGCAACCAGGTATGCACCGGCCACATCGGCACCTTGACCGCGAACGCGATCAGGAACGCGAAGAACAGCCAGGCCTGTTCCTTGGCGCTCAGACCCACCTTGGCCAGCTCGGCCAGTTCGAACGTGCCGGTCTTGAAGTACAGATACAGCAGTCCGATCAGCATGAAGATCGAACCGAAGAACGTGTAGATGAAGAACTTCAGGGTCGCGTAGACGCGCCGCGCGCCGCCCCAGACGCCGATCAGAATGAACATCGGGATCAGCATGCCTTCGAAGAAGACATAGAACAGCAGCGCATCGAGTGCACAGAACACGCCGATCATCAGGCCTTCCAGCACGAGCATCGCGGCCATGTACTGGGCGACCTTCTTCTCGACCGAGCCCCAGCCGAGGATCACGACGAGCACGCTCGTGAACGTGGTCAGCAGCACCAGCGCGACCGAGATGCCGTCGACGCCGAGGTGATAGCGCACGCTCAGCGTTTCGATCCAGAGCAGGTTTTCCTGCAGCTGCATGTTCTTGAACAGGCCGGGATCGGCCGCGCCGCGCGCGGCGGCGTCGGCGATGCCGTGGTTGAACGCCGACAGCATGACGAGGCTGACGAGGAAGGTCGCCGCGGCGACCGCCAGCGCGATGCGTCGCGCGAGGTCGGCGCGCTTGTCGCCGGCGAGCAGCACCGGTATGGCGCCGAGGATGGGCAGCCAGATCAGCAGGCTAAGCAAAGGCCAGTTTGCAAACATTGTCGTTATTCCCTTTGCGTCCGCTCAGCGCGCCGCCATCCACAGACCGCCGAGCAGCACGATCAGGCCGAGGATCATCGCGAAGGCGTAGTGATACAGGTAGCCCGACTGCACGCGGCGCACGGTCGCGGCGATGCGCTGCACCAGCGCGGCCGAGCCGTTGACGATGCCGTCGTCGATGACGGCCACGTCGCCGCCGCGCCAGAGACCGCGGCCGAGCTTGAGACCGCCGCGGGCGAAGATCGCGAAATACAGGTCGTCGATGCCGTACTTGTTCTGCAGCAGGCGATAGATCGGCGCGAACAGCTTCGCCGCGCGATCGGCAATGGCCTGGTTGAACAGGTAGACGTAGGTCGCCACGGCGAAGCCGGCGACGGCGAACCAGAACGGCAGCCCCATCAGGCCGTGCAGCAGCATCGCGCCCGGGCCGTGCCATTCGTGGGCCAGTTCGGCCAGCGGACCGCCTTCCTTGACGACGATGGCGCCGGCGAAGAAATCGCCGAACAGCATCGGGCCTATGGTCAGCCAACCGATCACGACCGACGGGATCGCGAGCAGGATCAGCGGCAGGGTCACGACCCACGGCGACTCGTGCGGCGCGTGTTCCAGATGACCCGGTTCGTGGTGGCCGTGGTCGTCGGCGTCATCCTCACCATGCGCATCGGCATGCGCGTCGTGATGGCCGTGGCCATGCGCCTTGTGCTCGACGACGAAGCGCTCCTTGCCGTGATAGGTCAGGTAGATCAGGCGGAAGCTGTACAGCGCGGTCACGAACACGCCGATCAGCACGCAGAAATAGGCATAGCCCGAACCGAAGCGGTGCGATTCGTGCACGGCCTCGATGATCGCGTCCTTGGAAAAGAAGCCCGAGAAGCCCGGGAAGCCGGTCAGCGCGAGCGTGCCGATCCAGCCCGTGATGAACGTGATCGGCATGTACTTCTTCAGGCCGCCCATGTAGCGCATGTCCTGCTCATGGTGCATCGCGATGATGACCGAGCCGGCGCCAAGGAACAGCAGCGCCTTGAAGAACGCATGCGTCATCAGGTGGAAGATCGCGGCCGAATAGGCCGACACGCCGAGCGCGACCGTCAT
Source organism: Lysobacteraceae bacterium SCN 69-320 (assembly GCA_001725155.1). Lineage (GTDB taxonomy): Bacteria > Pseudomonadota > Gammaproteobacteria > Xanthomonadales > Rhodanobacteraceae > Tahibacter. The sequence continues at coordinate 181,223 of MEFP01000019.1, forward strand.
GTAGCCGAGCTGCGACAGCGTCGAATAGGCCACGACGCGCTTGATATCGTTCTGCACGATGCCGATCAGGCCCGTGAACAGCGCCGTCGTCGCGCCGATGACCAGAACGAAGGACAGCGCGGTCTCCGACAGCTCGTACAGCGGCGACATGCGCGCGACCATGAAGATGCCGGCGGTCACCATCGTCGCCGCGTGGATCAGCGCCGAGATCGGGGTCGGACCTTCCATCGAATCCGGCAGCCAGACGTGCAGCGGCACCTGCGCCGACTTGCCCATCGCGCCGATGAACAGCAGCACGCCGATGACGGTGGCGGCCTGCCACGGATGGCCGGCGATGATTTCGAGGGTGCGGCCGGTCAGGGTCGCGTCGGCCGAAGCGAACACGGTCGCGTAGTCGAGCGAGCCGAAGCAGAACAGCACCGCGGCGATGCCGAGCAGGAAGCCGAAGTCGCCGACGCGGTTGACCAGGAACGCCTTCATGTTGGCGAAGATCGCGCTGGGCCGCTTGAACCAGAAGCCGATCAGCAGGTACGAGACCAGGCCGACCGCTTCCCAGCCGAAGAACAGCTGCATGAAGTTGTTGCTCATGACCAGCATGAGCATCGAGAACGTGAACAGCGAGATGTAGCTGAAGAAACGCTGGTAGCCCGGGTCGTCGCGCATGTAGCCGATCGTGTAGACGTGCACGAGCAGCGACACCGAGGTGACCACGACCATCATGACCGCGGTCAGGCGGTCGACGAGAAAGCCGACATGGGCGCTGAGCTTGCCGACTTCGAACCAGGTGTAGAGGTTCTCGTTGAACACGCCCCAGCCGCCGGTGGACAGCTGGTACAGCGCATAGCAGGAAAGCACGAACGACACGGCGACGCCGGCGATCGTGACCGTATGCGCGCCGGCGCGGCCGACCCGCCGGCCGAACAGGCCCGCGACGATCGCGCCGACCAGCGGCGCGAGGGCGATGACGAGGAGAATGAGCTTGGGCGTGATCATCGGAAGCTTATCCCTTCATCGAATCTATTTCGGCCACATTGATCGTGCTGCGGTTGCGGAACAGCACGACGAGGATGGCCAGACCGATGGCGGACTCCGCCGCGGCGACCGTCAGAATGAAGAACACGAACACCTGCCCCGACGGATCGCCCAGGTAGCGGCTGAACGCGACGAAATTCATGTTGACGGCGAGCAGCATCAGCTCGATCGCCATCAGCAGCACGATGACGTTCTTGCGGTTGATGAAGATGCCGGCGACGGAGATGCAGAACAGGATCGTGCCCAGCACGATGAAATGCGCGAGCGAGATCATGGGGATTCTCCGGTCGACGGGGCTTCGCTGGCCATCTTGACGACGCGCAGGCGCTCGTCGCGCTGCACCAGCACCTGCTGGCCCGGCTTCTGCGAACGCACGCCGCCGCGCTTGCGCAGGGTCAGCGTGACTGCGGCGATCAGCGCGACGGTCAGGATCAGCGCGGCAACTTCGAACGGCAGCAGGAACTGGGTGAACAGCGCCTTGCCGAGCCAGCTCGTGTTGCTGCCGGCGGCCAGGGCCGGATTCTCCGGCAGCGGCACCGCCTGCAGCGCGCGCACGCCGATCAGGCTCAGCATCTCGGCAAGCATGACCACGGCGACGACGACGCCGACCGGCAGGAAGCGGATGAAGCCTTCGCGCACCGCCTCCTCTTTGATGTCGAGCATCATGACCACGAACAGGAACAGCACCATCACGGCGCCGACGTAGACCACGATCAGGGCCAGGCCCAGGAACTCGGCCTCGGCCAGGATCCAGATGCTCGCGGCGGTGAAGAACGTCAGTACCAGGCAGAGTGCCGCGTGCACCGAGTTCTTCACGGTGATCACGGCCAGCGCGGAAGCGACGAGCACCGCGGCGAAGGCGTAGAACAGTATCTGTTGCGTCATCGGGGCGTTCTCCTGCGCGCTCAGCGATAGGCCGCGTCTTGCGCGCGTGCGGCCGCGATCTGGGCTTCGTAACGATCGCCCAGAGCCAGCAGCTTCTCCTTGGTCAGGATGTTCTCGCCGCGCTTTTCGAAGTGGTATTCGTGGATGTCGGTCTCGACGATGGAGTCGACCGGGCAGGACTCTTCGCAGAAGCCGCAGAAGATGCACTTGAACAGGTCGATCTCGTAGCGCGTCGTGCGGCGCTGGCCGTCGCTGGCGCGCGGCGCCGCGTCGATCGTGATGGCCAGGGCCGGGCAGACCGCCTCGCAGAGCTTGCAGGCGATGCAGCGCTCTTCGCCGTTCGGATAGCGGCGCAGCGCGTGCAGGCCGCGGAAGCGATTCGACTTCGGAATCTTTTCCATCGGGTACTGCATGGTGTACTTCGGCTTGACGAAGTACTTGCCGGTGACCCAGAGGCCCTGCAGCAGTTCGAGCAGGAACAGGCTCTTGATATAGCGGACGACGCGGTTCACGGATTCACTCCCGGGCCGATGGTCACGCCGCCGAAGAAGGCGAGGCAGCCGGCCACGAAGATCCAGGCGATGGTGATCGGGATGAACACCTTCCAGCCCAGACGCATGATCTGGTCGTAGCGGTAGCGCGGGAACGTCGCGCGGAACCAGAGGAACAGGAAGGCCATGCCGAAGGCCTTGGCGAACAGCCACCACCAGCCCGGCGCCGACAGCGGTCCGAGGTGCCAGCCCTGGAACGGCGAAAGCCAGCCGCCGAGGAACAGCACCGAGGACAGGAACGCGACCAGGATCATGTTGGCGTATTCGGCCAGGAAGAAGATCGCGAAGGCCGAGCCGGAATATTCGACGTGGAAGCCGGCGACGATTTCCGATTCGCCTTCGGCCACGTCGAACGGCGCGCGGTTGGTTTCGGCGACGCCCGAGATGAAATAGATCACGAACATCGGCGCGAGCGGCAGCCAGAACCACTCGAACAGGCCCTTGCTGCCGGCCTGCGCGTTGACGATGTCGGACAGATTCAGACTGCCGCAGAGGATCAGCACGCTGACCAGCGCCATGCCCATGGCGATTTCATACGACACGACCTGCGCGGCCGAACGCATCGCGCCGAGGAAGGCATATTTGGAGTTGGACGCCCAGCCCGCGAGGATGATGCCGTAGACGCCGAGCGAGGTCATCGCCAGCAGATAGAGCAGACCCGCGTTCGCGTTCGACCAGGCCATCCGGTTGCCGATCGGCACGACGGCCCAGGCGGCCATGGCCGGGGTCAGTGCGAGCAGCGGCGCGAGATAGAACAGGAAACGGCTAGCCTTTTCGGGAACCGTGATTTCCTTGAACAGCAGCTTGAACACATCGGCGAAGGCCTGGGCCAGTCCCATCGGACCGACCTGGTTCGGTCCGAGGCGCACATGCATCCAGCCGATGACCTTGCGTTCCCACCAGACGTACATCGCCACCGAAATGATCAGCGGCAGCAGCGGCAGCAGGATCAGGCCGATGACCAGCGACAGGTTCGGCCAGTCGTGGATGAAGTTGTTGAGCAGCGCGATCAGAGAGTCCATGCGCTTATGCCTTGCTGATGCTGAGTTCGGCGCCGTAAGCCGGCAGCGCTGCGGTCTCGACGTAGGCGGCCTCGATCCACGCGCCGCCGCGCGGTACGTCGTGGGTCACGACGACCGGCAACGTGGCCGTGCCGGCGGCGCCGCTGATCCTGACCATGCTGCCGTGCTCGACGCCGAGCGCGGCCGCATCCTGCGGATGAAGGCCCAGCCCTGCCCCGCTGTTCAGCGGATGCGCCTGCAGCGCGGCAGCGCGGCGCACGACGGCGTCGCTGCGATAGATCGGCACCGTCGCGATGCGCACAAGGCCCTTGGCGTCCTGACGACCGGCGATCTTGGCCTGCACCTGCGGCGCGATCGCCGCAGTGCGCGCGGCCAGCACGGCGCGCAGTTCGGCCAGTTCGGTGAACTCGAAGCCGGCGGCGCCGAGCTTGCCGCCGAGCGCGCGCAGCACCTTCCAGCCTGGGCGCGCTTCGCCGGGCGCCTTCGCGCCGGCGCCGACGCTCTGCGTCAGGCCGTTGAGATTGACCAGGGTCGCGTCGGTTTCCGGCAGCGCGGCAATGGGCAGAATGACGGTCGCGACGGCCTTGAGCGCATCGCTGGCGAACGCGCTGAACGCGACGACGACGTCGGCCTTGGCCAGCGAGGTCATCGCCAGGCCACCGTCGCCGAAGTCGTACGGCGGTTCGGCGCCGTACAGCAGATAGCCCTTGCGCGGCAGCGCGAGCATCGTGCGCGCATCCAGGCCGCCGGCGGCAGGCACGACGCCGTGGCGCGTCAGGCCCAGCGCATTGGCGCCCAGCGGCACTTCGTTGTAGCCCGAGTCGGTGGCCAGCGCGACGAAGCGCGCACAGGCGCGCAGCAGCGACGCCTGCGGATGCATCGCAGCGGCTTCGCCGAAGATCAGCACCGACGAGGCGGCGTCCTTCAGCGACCTGGCCAGCGCGCGCGCCGCGTCGTCGGTCGTCGCCGAAGCGAGCAGCGCGGCCAGCTCAGCCGGGGCTTCGCCGCCGAGCTCCAGCGCGGCCTTGGCCAGCTTGACGGCTTCGTCGGCCAGCGCGGCCGGCGCGAGCACGAGCGAGCTCGCCAGCGCATAGTTCAGATCGAACGCGATCGGATTCAGCGCATGCACCCTGGCGCCGCGCCTGGCCGCCTTGCGCACGCGATGGTTCACGAGCGGCAGCTCGTGGCGCAGGTTGCTGCCGAGCAGCAGCACGGCACCGGCCTTCTCGATTTCCTCCAGCGGGGTGGCGAAGCCGAAGCCCGCCGCAGCGTCGCTGAAGTCGAGCTGGCGCAGACGATGGTCGATGTGCTTGGAACCCAGCGCGCGCACGAGTTCGGCCAGCAGGTGGCCTTCCTCGTTCGACGTCGCCGGATGCACCAGCGCACCGAGATCGTCGCCGCGCACGGTCTTGAACTGAGCGACCGCGGCGTTCAGCGCCTCGTCCCAGCCCACCGCGGTCCATTCGCCGTTCTTCTTGAGCAGCGGCTGGGTCGCACGGTCGGCCGCGTACAGGCCCTGGTGGCTGTAGCGGTCGCGGTCCGACAGCCAGCACTCGTTGACGGCTTCGTTGTCGCGCGGCACGTGGCGCAGCACTTCACCGCGGCGCGTATGCAGCCAGAGGTTGGAGCCCTGCGCGTCGTGATAGCCGACGCTTTCGCGCGCGATGAGCTCCCAGGCGCGGGCCTGGAAGCGGAACGGCTTGTTCGTCAGGGCGCCGACCGGGCAGACGTCGATGATGTTGCCGCCGATCTCGCTCTGGATCGTCCTGCCGACGTAAGTGCCGATCTCGAGGTTCTCGCCGCGGTTCATGCCGCCGAGTTCGTAGGTGCCGGCGACGTCGCTGACGAAACGCACGCAGCGCGTGCACTGGATGCAGCGCGTCATCTCGGTCGCGATCAGCGGACCGATGTCCTCGTCGGCGACGGCGCGCTTGCGCTCGACGAAGCGGCTGACCGAGCGGCCGTAGCCCATCGAGACATCCTGCAGCTCGCACTCGCCGCCCTGATCGCAGATCGGGCAGTCCAGCGGGTGATTGATCAGCAGGAATTCCATGACGTTGCGCTGCGAGTTCAGCGCCTTCTGCGAGCGCGTCAGCACCTTCATGCCTTCCATGACCGGCGTGGCGCAGGCCGGCATCGGCTTGGGCGACTTCTCGACCTCGACCAGGCACATGCGGCAGTTGGCCGCGATCGGCAGCTTGTCGTGGTAGCAGAAACGCGGGATCGGCACGCCGGCCTTGTCGGCGGCATGGATGATCATCGAGCCTTTCGGCGCGGTCATGGCCTTGCCGTCGATCTCGATGTTGACGTGATCCGGCGGCGTGTTCGGGTTGACGGGCTGGGCGCTCATGCGTCGTTCGTCCTCAAGCGGCCTTGCCGGGCTGGTCGTCGACGAGCGAGCGCTTGTTGACGATGAAATATTCGAATTCGTGCCAGAAGTGACGCAGCATGCCCTGCACCGGCCAGGCCGCGGCTTCGCCGAACGCGCAGATCGTGTGGCCTTCGATCTGGCCGGCGGCCTGCTTGAGCATGGCCAGGTCGGACATCTCGGCCTTGCCGGCGACGATGCGCGTGAGCATGCGGTACATCCAGCCGGTGCCTTCGCGGCACGGCGTGCACTGGCCGCAGGATTCGGCGTAGTAGAAGCGGCTGATGCGCTGGCAGGCACGCACCATGCAGGTCGTGTCGTCCATGACGATGACCGCGCCCGAGCCGAGGCCGGAACCGGCCTTCTGGATCGAATCGTAGTCCATCGTGCATTCGAGCATGGTCGCCGCCGGCAGCACCGGCATCGACGAGCCGCCCGGAATCACGGCCTTGAGCGTACGTCCCGGACGCAGACCGCCGGCGAGGGCGAGCAGATCCTTGAACGGGGTGCCGAGGCGGATCTCGTAGTTGCCCGGCCTGGTCACGTGGCCGGAGACCGAGAAGATCTTCGGGCCGCCGTTGTTCGGCTTGCCGAGATTGAGGAACCAGTCCGCACCGTTGCGCAGGATGGCCGGCACCGAGGCATAGGTCTCGGTGTTGTTGATCGTGGTCGGGCGGCCGTACAGACCGAAGCCGGCCGGGAACGGCGGCTTGAAGCGCGGCTGGCCCTTCTTGCCTTCGAGCGATTCCATCAGCGCGGTTTCTTCGCCGCAGATGTAGGCGCCGGCGCCGAGCGCCGTGTGGATGTCCACGTCGATGCCCGAACCCTGGATGTTCTTGCCGAGCAGACCCGCTGCATACGCTTCTTTCAGCGCTTCCTCGAAATGCTCGAACGGCTCGTGGTGGAACTCGCCGCGCAGGTAGTTGTAGGCGACCGTCGAGCCGGTGCAGTAGCACGCGATGGCCAGGCCTTCGATGACCGAGTGCGGGTTGAAGCGCAGGATGTCGCGGTCCTTGCAGGTGCCCGGTTCGGATTCGTCCGAATTGCACAGGATGTACTTCTGTCCCGGCGCCGTGCGCGGCATGAACGACCACTTCAGGCCGGTCGGAAAGCCGGCGCCGCCGCGGCCGCGCAGCGAGGACTTCTTGAGTTCCTCGATCAGGGTCGCCGGATCGGGCTTCTCGGCCAGGATCTTCTTCCAGGCCTGGTAGCCGTCGACCTTCAGATAATTGTCGTAAGCCCAGGGCTTGTCGAAATGCAGGGTCGTGTAGACGACCTGGTGTTCCTGCGGAGCCGGACCGACCGGACCGGTCGAATGCGATGCCATGGGCTGCCTCACTTCAGGCCGTCGAGAATCTGGTCCACCTTCTCGGTGGTCAGGTTCTCGTGGTAGTGGCCGTTGACGACCATCATCGGCGCGCCGCAGCAGGCGGCCAGGCATTCTTCCTCGTTCTTGAGGTAGACGCGGCCGTCGGCGGTGGATTCGCCAAGCTTGACGCCGAGCTTCTTCTCGCAATGGCGCACGACGTCTTCGGCGCCGTTGAGCCAGCACGAGATGTTGGTGCAGATCGCGACGTTGTTGCGGCCCACCGGCGAGGTCTCGAACATCGAGTAGAAGCTCGCGACTTCGTAGGCCCAGACCGGCGGCAGATCGAGATACTTCGCGACGGCCGTGGTCAGCTCGTCGGTCAGATAGCCGCCGTGCTGCTCCTGCGCGGCCATGAGTCCCTGGATCAGCGCCGAGCGCTTGCGGTCCGGCGGGAACTTGGCCACCCAGTGGTCGATGTGTTGGCGCGTCTTCTCGGTCAGCGCGACGAGCGGATCGACGTCCTTGACCTGGTTGTAGGTGCCAGTGGCTTTCATGGTGTGCTCCCGTCGCTCAGCGGTCGATTTCGCCGAACACGACGTCGTAGGTGCCGATCATCGCGACGACGTCGGGCAGCATGTGGCCGCGCACGATCTCGTCCATCGAGGACAGGTGGGCGAAGCCCGGCGCGCGCACTTTGAGGCGGAACGGCTTGTTCGCGCCGTCGGAAACCAGATAGATGCCGAACTCGCCCTTGGGCGCCTCGACCGCGCTGTAGATCTCGCCGGCCGGCACGCAATAGCCTTCGGTGAACAGCTTGAAGTGATGGATCAGCGCTTCCATGTCGTCCTTCATCTCCTCGCGGGACGGCGGAGCGACCTTGAAGTTCTGCACCATGACCGGGCCCGGATTGGCCTTCAGCCACTTCACGCACTGCTCGATGATGCGGTTGGACTGGCGCATCTCCTCGACGCGGACCAGATAGCGGTCGTAGCAGTCGCCCTTGGTGCCCAGCGGAATGTCGAAATCGACGTTCGCATAGGCCGCATACGGCTGCTTCTTGCGCAGATCCCAGGCAATGCCGGAACCGCGCAGCATCGGACCGGACATGCCCCAGGCGTAGGCCTGCTCCGGCGTGACGACGCCGATGCCGACCGTGCGCTGCTTCCAGATGCGGTTGTCGGTCAGCAGGGTCTCGTATTCGTCGACCTTGGTGTAGAAGTCCTTGCAGAAGGCTTCGAGGTAGTCGAGCATCGAACCTTCGCGCCATTCGTTAAGGCGCTTGAGGTCGCCGCCCTTGTGCCAGCGCGACTCCTTGTACTGCGGCATGCGGTCGGGCAGATCGCGGTAGACGCCGCCCGGGCGGTAGTAGGTCGCGTGCATGCGCGCGCCCGACACGGCCTCGTAGCAGTCCATGAGTTCTTCGCGCTCGCGGAACGCGTACAGGAACACGGCCATCGCGCCAAGATCCAGCGCGTTGGAGCCGATCCACATCAGGTGATTCAGGATGCGCGTGATCTCGTCGAACATCGTGCGGATGTACTGCGCACGGATCGGTGCCTCGACGCCGACGAGCTTCTCGATCGCCCGCACATAGGCGTGCTCGTTGCACATCATCGACACGTAGTCGAGGCGGTCCATGTAGCCGATCGACTGGTTGAACGGCTTGGACTCTGCCAGCTTCTCGGTGCCGCGATGCAGCAGGCCGACGTGCGGGTCGGCGCGCATGATGGTCTCGCCGTCCATTTCCAGCACCAGACGCAGCACGCCGTGCGCCGCCGGATGCTGCGGGCCGAAGTTGATCGTGTAGTTGCGGATTTCCTGCATGACTTACTTCCCCGCGGCCGCGGTTGCGGCGGCTTCGGCCTGAGCCTGGTCGTAGCGCGAGTCGTCGCGGATCACGCGCGGCACGAGCACGCGCGGATCGATGCTGACCGGTTCGTAGATCACGCGCTGCTTCTCCGCGTCGTAGCGCACTTCGACGTTGCCGATGAGCGGGAAGTCCTTGCGGAACGGGTGGCCGACGAAACCGTAGTCGGTCAGGATGCGGCGCAGGTCCGGATGACCTTCGAACACGATGCCGTAGAGGTCGAACGCCTCGCGCTCGAACCAGTTCACCCCCGGATACAGCGCGGTCAGCGACGGCATGATCGGCAGCGCGTCGTCGAGGCAGTAGCCGCGCACGCGCAGGCGACGGTTGTGCGTCAGCGACAGCAGATGCACGACGACCGCGAAGCGCTTTTCGTGCGGCGTCACGCGCGGGCGATCGGCCCAGCGGAAGCGGCCCGGTCCCTGCCCTTCGACGCCGCGCGAGAAGCCCTGGCTGGACACGTCGGTGGTGTCCCACTCGGTCTGGCCGTAGCTCAGATAGTCCACGCCGCAGACGTCGACGGCCTGCTCGAAGCGGAATTCGGCCTCGTCGCGCAGTGCCTGGAACACGGCAAGCCAGCTCTGCGGCAGGATGTCCAGCGTGGTTTCGCCGCGGCGCTCGGTCACGGCAATGGCGTCGGCGCCAAAGCGCGCGGTAAGGCGCTGCGCCAGCGTGTCAGGCAGATTCTCGCTCATGCGGGGATTCCGTTAGCGCGCGATGGTGTTGGTGCGACGGATCTTCTTCTGCAGCTGCAGGATGCCGTAGACCAGCGCTTCGGCTGTCGGCGGGCAACCCGGCACGTAGACGTCGACCGGCACGATGCGATCGCAACCGCGCACCACCGCGTAGGAATAGTGGTAGTAGCCGCCGCCGTTGGCGCAGGAGCCCATGGAGATGACCCATTTCGGGTCGGGCATCTGGTCGTAGACCTTGCGCAGGGCCGGAGCCATCTTGTTGACCAGGGTACCAGCCACGATCATGACGTCGGACTGGCGCGGGCTGGGACGGAACACGACGCCGTAGCGGTCCAGGTCCAGACGCGCAGCGCCGGCATGCATCATCTCGACGGCGCAGCAGGCCAGACCGAAGGTCATCGGCCACATCGAGCCGGTGCGCGCCCAATTGATCAGCGCGTCGACCGAGGTGATCGCGAAGCCGCGCTCGATCAGCGGATTGTCGCCGTCGGGGCGCAGGATGTCGTCGACGGTGGAAACCGGCACCGGGTTGTGCATCACCCGGCTGAGGGTGTCGGTCATTCCCATTCGAGGGCTCCCTTCTTCCAGACGTAGACGAAGCCGACGACGAGCAGGGCCAGGAACAGACCCATTTCGATCAGAGCGACCAGGCCGATCTGCTTGAACACGACCGCCCACGGAAACAGGAAGGCCATTTCCAGATCGAAAATGATGAACAGGATCGCGATCAGGTAGTAACGCACGTCGAATTTCATGCGCGCGTCTTCGAAGGCTTCGAAGCCGCATTCGTAAGCAGATCGCTTCTGGGTGTCCGGACGCCGCGGTCCGAGCACGGTGCCTACCGCCAGCAGGACGAGGCCCAGGCCAGTGGCAACGACGAGAAACAGGAAGATGGGCCAATATTCGGCAAGCACGAGTCCGCGAACCTCCGCATCGGCTGGCGATGCATCAGCGGCCGCGCGCGTTGTGCTGAATCCCGCACGACCGTAACTAGATTGGTGCCCAAAGGGGGACTCGAACCCCCACGACCTAAGTCGCTACCACCTCAAGGTAGTGCGTCTACCAATTCCGCCATCTGGGCATGGTGTTCCAACTAGTTCTTCTTCGACTCGTCCGCCTTGGCTTCGGTCTTGTCGTCGGCCTTGGTGGCGACGGCAGGAGTAGCGGGCTGGGGCGCCGCGGGCACTTCGGTGGCCGCCGGAGCCGGCGCGGACGCCTGCGGTACTTCGCCGGCGGGCGGAGCAGCCTCAGGAGCCTTTGCAGGAGCGGCGGGCACTTCGTTGCCGGACATGAGACCCAGATCGGACTGCGGCTTGGGAGCCATGCCGCCGCCGAGGTACATGCCCATGCCCAGACTGAGCAGGAAGAACAAACTGGCCAGGACCGCCGTGGCACGCGACAGGAAGTTCGCCGAACCGCGCGCGCCGAACACCGTAGCCGACGCGCCCGAGCCGAAACCCGAACCCGCGTCTGCGCCGGCGCCGCGCTGCAACAGAATCAGCGCCACCATCGCCACTGCGATCAAGATGTAAAACACGTTGAAGATCGTAAGCAGCATCTCGACTCAGCCTGTCAGGCGCTCAGCGCGCCGCCCTGCAAATCGTAAGGAAATCGTCAGCGACCAGGGAAGCGCCCCCGATCAGCCCGCCATCCACATCAGCCTGAGCAAACAACTCGGCAGCGTTGGCCGGCTTTACGCTGCCACCGTAAAGGATGCGCAGCGAGTTGGCGAGCATAACATCATGAACGGCGATTTGGCTACGGATAAACGCATGCACCGCCTGCGCCTGTTCCGCGCTGGCCGTGCGGCCCGTACCGATCGCCCAGACCGGTTCGTAGGCAACCACGGCGTTCGCAAAAGCGGCCGCGCCGCAGGCCGCGACGACGGCGGCGATCTGTGCGCCGACGACGGCTTCGGTCTGACCGGCTTCGCGCTGTTCCAGGGTCTCGCCGACGCAGAGCACCGGCGTCAGCCCGGCAGCCTGGGCCTGGGCGAACTTGGCCGCGACGCGCGCGTCGCTCTCGGCGTGATACTGGCGGCGCTCGGAATGGCCGACCAGGGCATAGCGGCAACCCACGTCACGGGCCATGCCCGCGGCGACCTCGCCGGTATACGCGCCCTGGGCGTGTTCGCTGACGTCCTGCACGCCGAAACCGATCGACGTCGCGGAATGCGCGGCAGCCAGACCGGCCACATAGACGAATGGCGGGAACACCGCGACCTCGACCTCGCCGGGCAGGCCGGCCAGGACGGCGCGCACGAGTTCTGCCGCGCTGGCGGCGCTGCCGTGCATCTTCCAGTTCCCGGCGACGAGTTTGCGACGCATGCGATCCGATCCCACGAAAGGGCGCGCAGGATAGCGACGCGACCGCGGCCATGCAATGCGCGGTGCGGCAGCGACGACAGCCGCGTCGAATCGCCGCAGCGCGCGGTGACGCGATCGCGCAGGAGCCGTCGCGAAAGGTGCTGGCGATGCCCTCACGCATCGCCGCCAGACCACACTTGCCGGCACCCGATCGACCGCTCGCAAGGCCCCCGGCCAGTTGCCCTCTTGACTCACCCGGGGCTCTGACCGCAAAAGCCAACTCCCGACTCGTTCCGAGGTTACGCATGTCCCCTACCACCGCCCGCTGGGCCCTGGTCACCGGCGCATCGGCCGGCATAGGCGCGGCCATCGCGCGCGAGCTGGCCGCGCGCGGCCACGATCTGGTGCTGACCGCACGACGCGAGGATCGCCTCGCCGCCCTTGCCGAGGAACTGCGCAGCCGGCACGGCCGGCGCGTGGAGACGGTACGCGCCGACCTCGCCGAACCCGACGCCAGCGCCGCACTCTGCGCCGAGATCGAGCGCCGCGGCATCATGATCGACGTACTGATCAACAACGCCGGCTACGGCGTGGCCGGACATTACCTGGCGCAGCCCTGGCAGGTGCATGCGGACTTTCTGCAGGTACTGGTCACGGCGCCCTGCGAACTCGCTTACCGCCTGCTGCCGGGCATGCAGCAGCGCGGCTACGGCCGCATCGGCAACATCGCGTCGCTGGCCGGCCATGTGCCCGGCTCGGCCGGACATACGATGTATGCCGCGTCCAAGGCCTTCCTGATCAAGTTCTCCCAGTCGCTGGGTCTCGAGAACCGCGAGCGCGGGGTCAAGGTCTGCGCGATCTGCCCGGGCTTCACCTGGTCGGAATTCCACGACGTCGTCGGCTCGCGCGAGCAGGTCTCGCGCATGCCGAAATGGCTGTGGATGACCGCCGAGGACGTCGCGCGCGAAGGCCTGGACGCGCTGGAGCGCGGCGAGATCGTTCATGTGACCGGTCGCGTCAACCGCGCGATCAAGGCCCTGGTCAAGCTGCTGCCGGACCGGCTCGCGCTGAACCTCGTGCAGCGCCGATCCAAGGACTTCCGCGTACAGGATCCGCATTGACCTCGCCGGCGGCTGATCGCCACGCCGGGCCTGGACCGCGCCGGCGATCTCAGCCGCGCCGCGCATCGCGGTGTCTGCCGCATGACCGCCGCGATGTTGCGGTTCGCTGCGCTCATCGCAACCCGAACGGGAAACCGCAGGTTGTGGTGAGCCGAAGGCGAACCGCAACGCCGCGCTTTACGCGAGCTTGATCTCGCGCAGGCGCTCCATCAGGTATTCATGCGAGGTGATCGACGTCGAATAGCGGCTGGGGTTGTCCGGCGTGATGCACGACGCCAGCGGGTCGAGCACGACGTCGGGATTCGGGTGCAGGAAGAACGGCACCGAATAGCGCGGCTGGCGCGCGAGATCGCCGGGCGGGTTGACGACGCGGTGCGTCGTCGACGGATAGACGTGGTTGGTCAGGCGCTGCAGCATGTCGCCGATGTTGACGACGATGGTGTCCGCGTCCGACGTGAACGGCACCCACTCGCCCGCACGCGACTTCACTTCCAGGCCCGCGGCGCTGGCGCCGACGAGCAGGGTAATGAAGTTGATGTCCTCGTGCGCGCCGGCGCGCACGTTCGGCACGTCCGGCGTGGTGATCGGCGGATAGTGGATCGGACGCAGGATCGAGTTGCCGACATCGGTCTTGTCCTCGAAGAAGTTCTCCGGCAAGCCGATGTGCAGGGCCAGCGCGCGCAGCACGCGCGTGCCGAGCTGGTCCAGCGCGGTGTACAGGCCGTAGCCGTAGTCGCGGAAGCCGGCGATCTCGGTCGGCCAGAGGTTCGGCGGCATGACGTCGGCGAAGCGCGAATCGCGCGGGATCTCGCGGCCGATGTGCCAGAACTCCTTCAGGTCGGGATAGCGCGAATCCTTGGCCGTCTCCACGCCGAACGGCGTGTAGCCGCGCGCGCCGCCGGTGCCGGCCAGGTGGTACTGCATCTTGGTGTCGTTCGGCAGCGCGAAGAACGCGCGGAAGCGGTCGTAGGCACCGTCGATCAGTTCCTTGCTGATGCCGTGGCCGCGGATGCCGGCGAAGCCCCATTCGCGATAGGCGGCGCCGAGTTCGGCGACGAAGGCGTCGCGATCGGTGTCGTAGCGGCGGATGTCGAGGGTGGGAATGACGGACATGGAAGATTCCTGCGGAGTGGACACGACGGCGCGGGCGCCGCTGCGGGTGCGCCGCCGCCGCGGCAGCGCAGGCCAGGTCAGGCGAGTTCTGTGGCCGCGGATTCTACGGCGCGCGCGAGGCGGCGGGCCAGCGCGTCGACCAGTGCCGCATCGGCGGCCTCTATGGTCACGCGGATCAGCGGTTCGGTGCCCGAGGCGCGCAGGACCAGGCGGCCGCGCCCTTCGAGTTCGCGCTCGACCGCGGCGCGCTCGGCCAGCACGGCGGGATGTTCGAGCAGGCCGGCCGCCCTGGATACACGCACATTGCGCGTGATCTGCGGCAGGCGTTCCCAGCCGCTGCGCCAGTCGGCCAGGGGGCGGCCGCTGCGCACGAGCACGTCCAGTACCTGCAACGCGCTGACGATGCCGTCGCCGGTCGAAGCGCTGTCCAGGCACAGGATATGGCCCGAGGTCTCGCCGCCGAGCACGCCGGCGGTTTCCTTGAGCGCCTGCATCACGTGGCGGTCGCCGACCTTGGCACGCAGGAAGCCGATGCCGGCCGCGGCGAAAGCGCGCTCCAGGCCGTAGTTCGTCATCAGGGTGCCTACCACCGGGCCGAGCAGGCGGCCGCTGCGCTGCCAGTCCGTCGCCAGCACGTAGAGAAGATCGTCGCCGTCGACGAGGCTGCCGCGGTGGTCGACGAACTGCACGCGGTCGCCATCGCCGTCGAAGGCGATGCCGAGATCGGCACCCTGCTCGACCACGGCACGCTGCAGCGCCGCCGGGTGGGTGGAGCCGCAGTCGCGATTGATGTTGAGTCCGTCGGGCTGAGTGCCGATCGTGCTGACCTGGGCGCCGAGCTCGGTGAACAGCTTCGGCGCAACCTGATAGGTCGCGCCGTGGGCGCAGTCGACGACGAGCTTGAGGCCGCGCAGGCTGGACTCGGCCGGAAACGTGGAATTGCAGAATTCCGCATAGCGGGTCGCCGCGTCGCTGACGCGGGCCGCCTTGCCGATGTGCTCGGACGCGACGGTCGTGAACGGCGCCTCCAGTTCGCGCTCGATCGCCGCCTCGACCTCGTCGGCGAGCTTCTCGCCGGCCGCGGAGAAGAATTTGATGCCGTTGTCCTGATGCGGATTGTGCGAGGCGCTGATCACGATGCCGGCGCTCGCGCGCAGGCTGCGCGTCAGATAGGCCACGGCCGGCGTCGGCATCGGCCCGAGCAGGCGCACGTTGGCGCCGGCGGCGACGAGGCCGGCTTCCAGCGCCGATTCGAACATATAGCCGGAAATGCGCGTGTCCTTGCCGATCACGACCGTCGCCACGCCGTCGGCACCGGTCAGCACCTGGCCGGCCGCGCGGCCGAGCTTGAGCATGAACTCCGCCGTGATGGGCCATTGGCCGACCTGACCGCGGATACCGTCCGTGCCGAAGTACTTGCGCTTGCTCATGCGGATTTCCGCCGCGGAAGGGCCGGCAAGCATAGCGTGCGCGCCGCGGCGGCGCTTGCGGCGCCGCGGCGGCTCAGTCGTCGTCGCCCCAGCGCACCGGGGCTGCGGCCGGCCGGCGCGGCGCGGCCGTACCGGTCACGGCCGCCCAGACGCGCAGCGCATCGGCCGTCGCGGCGACATCGTGCACACGCAGGATGGCCGCGCCGCGCTGGGCGGCGATCAGCGCCGCGGCGACCGAGGCATGCACGCGTTCGGCCGGCGCAGTCCGGCCGCTGAGCTGGCCAAGGAAGGACTTGCGTGACAGGCCGACCAGCAGCGGCGCGCCGAGATCGGCGAACTGGCGCAGCTCACGCAGCAGCATGCAGTTGTGTTCCACCGTCTTGCCGAAGCCGAAGCCCGGGTCGATCAGCAGGCGGCTGCGTGGAATGCCGGCGAGCTCGGCGCTGAAGACGCGGTCGGTCAGGAAGCGCCTGATCTCGCCGACCACGTCGTCGTAATGCGGCTCCTGCTGCATGCTGCGCGGCTCGCCCTGCATGTGCATGAGGCAGATCGGCACCTGCAGCTCGGCCGCGGCGGCCAGCGCGCCGTCGCGACGCAGCGCGTAGACGTCGTTGATGAGGCCGGCGCCGGCCGCCACGGCCGCGCGCATGACGGCCGGCTTGGACGTGTCGACCGAGATCGGCACCGAGGTACGTGCGGCCAGGGCCCGGATGACCGGCACGACACGCGCGATCTCTTCCTCCGCCGAAACCTCTTCCGCACCGGGCCGCGTCGACTCGCCGCCGACATCGAGCAGGTCGGCGCCCTGCTGCACCAGCGCGATACCGTGCGCGATGGCCCGTTCGACATCGAGGAAATCGCCACCGTCGGAGAACGAATCCGGCGTCACGTTGACGATGCCGGCGATGCGCGGGCGGTCCAGGGCCAGCGGGCGGCCGGCGCAGTCGAGCGTGGGAACGAAAGGATCGAACATGGCGAAGGAACCGTGGCCGGGAAACGGACAGTAGCGCCGAAGCGCGACGATCGCGCCATCGGCGCTGAATCGCCGCCCGGCGCGGCCGCGCATCATAGACGCGAAGTCACCGCTATTGGCCGGATGCGCGGCGCGGTCACTGGCGTGGCGACAGGAAACCTGGCCGGTGGACCAGGGCCGGGAGCGCGGCCGCGCCGACGACATTGCTGCCGGGCCCGGCAGGCGAGGAAGCCGCCCGGCCGCCGAAACGAACACGCCGCCCGAAGGCGGCGTGTCGTGATGGGCGGGAAACGCGGAACTCAGTGCAGCTCGACCGGCGTTCCGATGCTCGGGCCGGGCTTGGCATCGGTGCTTCCGCTGGGATCGCCGCCGGACTTGCGCCGCGGATCGGTCCAGTCTTTCGGCGGCGGCGGCTCGCGGCCTTCCATGATCGCGTCGATCTGCGTCGCGTCGATGGTTTCGTACTGCAGCAGCGCCTTGGCCATGACGTCGAGCTTGTCGCGGTTGTCGCTGAGGATCTGCGTCGCCTGCGCATAGGCCTTGTCGAGAATCGAGCGCACGACCTCGTCGATCTTGCGCGCGGTCTCGTCGGAGACGTTCTTGTGCTGGGTGACCGAGCGGCCGAGGAACACCTCGTCCTCCTGCTCACCGTAGGCGATCGGACCGAGCTCGTCGGACAGGCCCCACTTCGTGACCATGTTGCGCGCCATCTCGGTCGCGCGCTTGATGTCGTTGGACGCGCCCGTGGTGACCTTGTCCGCGCCGAAGATCAGTTCCTCGGCGACGCGGCCGCCGTACAGCGAGCACAGGTTGCTGTGGATGTAGGTGCGGTTGTAGCTGTAGCGGTCGCCCTCGGGCAGGAACATGGTCACGCCGAGCGCGCGGCCGCGCGGGATGATCGTGACCTTGTGCACCGGATCGTGCTCGGGCATCAGGCGGCCGACGATCGCGTGGCCGGCCTCGTGATAGGCCGTGTTGCGCTTCTCGTCCTCGCTCATGGCCATCGAGCGGCGCTCGGCGCCCATCATGATCTTGTCCTTGGCGCGCTCGAAGTGGCTCATGCTGACCTCGCGCGAGTTCTCGCGCGCGGCGAACAGCGCCGCCTCGTTGACGAGGTTGGCCAGATCCGCGCCCGAGAAGCCCGGCGTGCCGCGCGCGATGACCATCGGATCGACCTCGGTCGACACCGGCACCTTGCGCATGTGCACCTTGAGGATCTGCTCGCGGCCGCGCACGTCGGGCAGCGGCACGACGACCTGACGGTCGAAGCGGCCCGGACGCAGCAGCGCCGGATCGAGCACGTCGGGACGGTTCGTCGCGGCGATGACGATGATGCCTTCGTTGCCTTCGAAGCCGTCCATTTCCACGAGCAGCTGGTTCAGGGTCTGCTCGCGCTCGTCGTGACCGCCGCCGAGACCGGCGCCGCGATGACGGCCGACCGCGTCGATCTCGTCGATGAAGATGATGCACGGCGCGTGCTTCTTGGCCTGCTCGAACATGTCGCGCACGCGCGCGGCGCCGACGCCGACGAACATCTCGACGAAGTCGGAACCGGAAATCGTGAAGAACGGCACCTTGGCCTCGCCGGCGATGGCCTTGGCCAGCAGGGTCTTGCCGGTACCCGGCGAACCGACCATCAGCACGCCGCGCGGGATCTTGCCGCCGAGCTTCTGGAACTTGCCCGGGTCGCGCAGGAAGTCGACGAGTTCCTTGACGTCGTCCTTGGCCTCGTCGCAGCCGGCCACGTCGGCGAAGGTGACCTTGACCTGGTCCTCGCCCTGCAGACGCGCACGCGAACGGCCGAAGCTCATCGCGCCGCGGCCACCGCCGCCGGACTGCATCTGGCGCATGACGTAGATCAGGAACCCGATGAAGATCAGGAACGGCGCCCAGTTGACCAGGATGCCGAGCAGCGAGATGCCGTTGTCGCTGGGCTCCACGCGCATCTTGTCGACCTTCTTCTGCAGCTCGGCGATGTTTTCGTCGGTCGGCAGGAAGGTCGTGCGCACGGAATTGCCGTCCTTGAGCTTGGCCTCGATCGTGCGGTTGTCGTTGCGCACGAGCACTTCGGCCACGGCGTTGTGCTCGACCTTGTCCATGAAGTCGGAATAGGCGAGATCCTGCGTGCCCGTCCCGCGCGGGTTGAAGCTCTGGAACACCGTCAGCAGCACGACGGCGATGATGAGCCAGAGCAGCAGGTTCTTGGCCATGTCGTTCATCAAAACACTCCTTACGCGCGCCGGCCCCGGGCCAGTGCATAGACTTCGTTGGATCGCGCCCGCGAAGCCTTGGGTTTACGGATGCTGACGCGCGTAAAGGCCGTCCGCAAGCTTCTGACGTAGTCGTCGAATCCAACGCCCTGGAACAGTTTGATCAGGAAATCGCCACCGGGCCTGAGCCAGCGACTGGCGAAATCCAACGCCAGTTCAGACAGATGCATGGCACGCGCCTGGTCGACGAGATCCACGCCGCTCATATTGGGGGCCATGTCCGACAGCACAAGATCCACCGTGGCGCCCTGCAGTCGCGATTCGAGTTCGGCCAGCACGGCGTCCTCGCGGAAATCGCCGCAGATGAAGTCGACGCCGGAAATGCCCTGCATCGGCAGGATGTCGAGCGCGACGATACGGCCGCGTCCCTTGAGCCTTTCGTTGACCAGCTGCGACCAGCCGCCCGGGGCGGCGCCGAGATCCACGACGGTCATGCCGGGCTTGAGCAGGTCGTCGCGCTCGATCAGCTCGTCGAGCTTGAATACCGCGCGCGAACGGTAGCCCTCCGCCTGAGCCTTCTTGACGTAGGGATCCTTGAAATGTTCCTGCAGCCAGCGCTGGCTGCTTTTGCTGCGTGACATGGACGTGAGCGGCCGGCACGGGCCGCAGGGGCGGCGGCCGCGCATGATACCCTGTACGCCTTGCCCGCGGTGCAGCACCGCGCCCATGCCCGGACCCCCATGCCTTTGAGCAACAGCCAGCGCCGCTATCTGCGCGGCCTCGCCCACGATCTGAAACCCGTCATCCTGGTCGGCGCCAAAGGCGTCACCGAGGCGCTGATCCAGGAATTCGGTCTGGCTCTGGACCACCACGAGCTCGTCAAGGTTCGCATTCCGGCCGAGGACCGCGAGGATTTCGCCGCACTGGCCGCGAAGCTGGCCGAGGCCAGCGCCGCCGAAACTGTGCAAACCATTGGCCGCACGGCCGTTTTCTACCGGCGCAACGCGGAAAAGCCGGTCATCGCCCTGCCCCGCTGAGGCCGCCATGCAGTTGTCGCTGAACCGGCCCGGCGAATACCTGTTCGTTCGCAAGGTCGACGCCGCGGCCATCACCGTCGTCGACCGCGCGCTGGAACGCAGCTTCCTGCTTGCCCCCGAACGGGCGGTCGAGAACTGGCCGGTCGCGGCCGTCGCCGAACTCGACGAGGCGTCGATTGCGCCGATACTCGAGCTCGCGCCGGCCGTCGTGATCCTCGGCAGCGGGCCGCGCATCGTGTTTCCGACCCAGCAGGTGCTGGCCGCCTTCCTCCGGCGCGGCGTTGGCCTGGAAGTCATGGACAACGCCGCCGCGGCGCGGACTTTCAACGTGCTCGCGAGCGAAGGCCGGCGCGTCGTCGCGGCGTTCATCCTGCCGGCCTGACCCGCTCCGGCGCGTGCATCGGCCTCAGCCGCGCTTGCCCAGTCCTTCGGCTTCGCCGAGCCGGCGCAGCCGGTTCAGCGCTTCGACCTGGATCTGACGCACGCGCTCGCGCGTGAGACCGAGTTCGTCGGCGATCTCGGCCAGGGTCTGCACCGCATGTCCGGCCAGGCCATAGCGCCGCTCGACGACGAGACGCTGCCGCGGCGTGAGCTTGGCCAGCCAGTCCGGCAGGCGCAGGTCGGCGAGCTCGACGAATTCGCGGCTGCCGCTGCTGCCGCCGCTCTCGGCGGCGAGCTGCTCGACGAGGGCGCGGTCGTCGGCTTCGGACATGGGCGCATCCAGCGAGCGGATCTCCTCGGTCGCGCAGAACAGCGCGGCGACCTCGGAAACGGGCCGGTTCAACGCCGTCGCAAGTTCGTCCTGTGTGGGCTGGCGGCTCAGCGCCAGCAGCAGTTCGCGGCGCGCGCGCAGCGCCTGGGCCAGCTCGCGCAGCACATGCACCGGCACGCGCACCGTGCGGCCCTGCTGCATCAGCGCGCGCTGCACCGATTCGCGTATCCACCAGGTTGCATAGGTCGAAAAACGCAGGCCGCGCGCAGGCTCGAATTTTTCGACCGCGCGGATCAGGCCGAGATTGCCTTCTTCGATCAGATCCAGCAGCGGCACGCCGCGGCCGACATAGTTGCGCGCAACCGCAACGACGAGGCGCAGATTGGCTTCGATCATCTGTCGCCGCGCCTCGGCGTCGCCGACGACGACGCGCTCGGCCAGACTGCGCTCGCCGGCAGCGTCGAGCAGCGGGATCAGGCCGATCTCGTTCAAATAGGCGCTGGTGGAATTGCGCGCTTCGTCGCCCTGCGGCGGCTCGATCGCATCGAGCAGCGCCAGCATGTCGTCGGCTTCCAGCGAGGGGCGTTCGCGCTCGGTCGAGCTCATTGCGCCAGCATACTTGAGCGGGTAATCGCGGTGTAGGCGATCGCAGCGGCGGCGCACCCCGGCGACGCGCCGCGCGAACACCGGCGAACCGGGCTCAGTGCGGCGTGACCGGCGCCGGCGGCACGGCGGCGCTCGCGATGACGGCCACCACGCGAGGCGACTGCTTCAGGCGGGAGGAACCGACGAGAGTGCCGTGGATGAACAGCCAGCGGCCGTTCACGGACTTGACGGCGAGCAGCACGCGCAGGCTGCGTCCGCTCCGTTCCACGTCGTATTCGCGTCCGAGACAAGACGTGCCGCAAACGAACGAGCCGACCGGCTCGCCCACCAGCCCGCGCGCCTGCTCCTCGAACGCCGCCAGCGTTTCCTCTACCTGCGCGGTCGTGACGCCCGGGTCCGCAGGGCCGGCAATCATGACCGTCACCGAGGCGGTGCCGGCCCAATCCATGACCATGAGTTCGGCTTCCTTGGGATGCGCCGTTGCCATCCAGTCCGACGGCGCTTCGACCGATACGCCGGATGTGCCGGCGATCCGCTTGTCCGGCCCCTGGAATTTCTTCATCCAGCCGCCGCAGTTGCCGAGGCAGGAAAGGGTTCCGATCACGACGAACGCCTTCAGGAATGCCGGCAGGTTGCGATTCGCCTTCGGAATCAGGAACAGCAAAGCAAGCAGGCCGATGCCGAGCGCCGCCGCGCCGGAATACTGCGCCATGATCCAGAGCCGCGGCCCGTCGGGGATGCGCTCGGCCATGCCGAGCAGCTGCATGCCGACGACGCCGACGACAACGATCGCGGCAACGGCGAGAGCGCCGATCTTCAATGTTCGCATTGCCGCCGTCCCTTTCCGTGAATGCGCCACGGGCCGACGGCTGCGCCGGGTACGACCGCCTGCACCGCGTTCGCCCGCGCAGGGCCGCCTCGCACCACCCCTCGCTCAGCGCGCCGGCAGGTATTCCAGCGGATTGACCGGCTTGCCGTTGCGGCGTATTTCAAAATGCAACATTTCCCTATTGGAACCGCCCATCTCGGCGATGACCTGGCCGGCCTTGACCGTATCGCCTTCCTTCACGAGGCGCTTGCGGTTGTGGCCGTAGGCGGACAGGAACGAGGTCGAGTGCTTGACGATGACGAGCTCGCCGTAGCCGAGCAGGCCGTTGCCGCTGTAGACGACGGTGCCGTCGGCCGCGGCCGAGACGTTGGCGCCGGCGCTGCCGGCGATGTCCACGCCCTGGCGCGTCTGGTCGCCGGCGACGAAGGTGCCGACGACCTTGCCGACCGCCGGCCAGCGCCAGCTCACGCCGCCGCTGGACAAGGTCGGCGCTGCCGGACTGGAAGCGGCGGCCGCGGTCGTGTTGGCGCCCGGCGCAAGCGCGCCGCCCTTGGGCGGCACGGCGACGGGGTCCGGCGGCGGCGCGGCGACCGGCGGCGCAGCCGGCACCGGCGCAATCGTCGGCGCTGGCGCGCTGGCCGCGGCGACCGAACCGGGCGCCGGTTTCGCCGGCGGCTGCGGTGCCGTGGTCACGCGCTCGTTGTTCGGCAGCGGCGCACTGCGTACGGCGCGTGGATCGACCTGGGTGTTCGGCGGCGCCGGCGTTGCCGTTGCGGCGGCGGTCTTGCGGGGCGCCTCCGGCAGCGGCGTGACCGTCGCCGCAGCCGAGCCTGCCGGCACCGCGCTGACGGCGATGCCCTCGGCGGGCGGCGGTTCGGCCAGGCGCAGATCCTGTCCGACATAGATGCGGTACGGACTCTCGATGCGGTTGATGCGCGCGAGCTCGCGGTAGTCCATGCCGTTCTTGAACGCGATCGAGTACAAGGTGTCGCCGGCCACGACCTTGTGCGTCGCGACGTGGGACGCAGCCGACGCGGCACGCACGGGCGCGGGCGGATGCGGCGCGTCGCCGTCGATCGCGATGTCCTCGACCGGCGCCGGCGGCGTGCTCGCGCAGGCCGTCAGCAATAGGGCCAGCAGCGCCCCGGCTGCGGCCCTGCGGTTCGCCCATATGCGCTTGGATTGCATCGCCAGCCCTTCCTCAGTGCCGCAACAGCCACCAGGCGACCGCGCCGCCCAGCAGCGCGATGACGGCCCAGCCCAGCCACTCGATGTACTTGTGCAACAGCGCTTCGGCGCGGGCTCCGCCGAGGCGGATCGCGCCGGTCAGCAGATACACGCGCTTGCCGCGGCCGATGATCATGCCCGGAATGAACGCGATCATCGGCACGCCGACGATGCCCGAGGCCCAGGTGAAGATTTTTAACGGAACCGGAATGAACCCGGCGAGCACGAGCATGACGAAGGCGCCCCAGGCACTGGCGGCGACGTCGTTGCGCAGCTTGCCGACCGTCTCGTCGATCAGCGGCAACCAGCCCAGGCTGTCGAACAGCGGCCGCAGCGCCTCGAAGGTGTAGTGGCCGAGCAGATAGGCGACGAGTGCGCCGACCAGCGAGCAGGCCAGGCTCACGCTGGCATAGCGCAGCCAGCGCGACGGCCGCGCCAGGGTCATCGGCGCGAGCATGACCTCGGGCATGACCGGAAAGATGATGGCTTCGACGAAGCTCAGCCCGGCGAGCAGGCGCTCGGCCTGCGGATGCGCGGCCCAGACCAGGGCTTTCTCGTACAGCGGCTTGAACAGTTTCATGCGGTATTCCGTCCGTGGAACGCGCGCGCGGCGCGAACCGGCCTCAAAGTACGCCGCCCAGCAGCGGCACGAAGCTCACCTTGCACAACGCCTCGCGCACGCGCTGATCGCCGTCGCGGCGCACGCGCACGAGCTCCTGGCGCCCGGCCGGTCCGACCGGCGCGACGAGCACGCCGTCGGGCGCGAGCTGGCCGAGCAGCGCCGTCTCCAGTTCCGCGCCGGCCGCGGTCAGCACGATCGCGTCGAACGGCGCTTCCTCGGGCCAGCCCAGGCGGCCGTCGTCATGCTTGGAGCGAATGTTGGCGATGCCGAGCTTGCGGAAGCGCCGGCGCGCGTTGCGCAGCAGCTCCTCGATGCGCTCGACCGTATGGACCTGCTCGACCAGACCGGCCAGTACGGCAGCCTGATAGCCCGAGCCGGTGCCGATCTCAAGCACGCGCCGCGGCGTGCCGAATTCGAGCAGCGCCTCGCTCATGCGCGCGACGACCCAGGGCTGGGAGATGGTCTGGCCCTGGCCGATCGGCAGCGCGGTGTCCTCGTAGGCGCGCGTGGCCAGCGCTTCCTCGACGAACAGATGGCGCGGCAGCTCGCGCATGACGTCGAGCACGCGCCGGTCGCGGATGCCGTCGGCCTGCAGGCGCTCGATCAGGCGATCGCGCGCCCGCTGCGAGGTCATGCCCAGGCCGCGCGCTTCCGGCGTCAGGCGCGAGTAGGCGCTCATGCGTCGGCGAGCCCCGGCCGCGGCAGGCTGGTCACCCAGCCGGCAACCTTCTCCAGCGCCTGGTAGCGCGTCAGATCGACCTGGATCGGGGTGATCGAGATCGAACCTTCGCGTATGGCATGGAAATCGGTGCCTGGACCGTCGTCCTCGGCCTCGCCGGCCGGGCCTATCCAGTAGATCGGCCGGCCGCGCGGATCGCGTTCGCGTATGCACGGCGCCGAGCGGTGGCGCCGGCCCAGCCGCGTGACCGCGAAGCCGCGGATCTCGTTCCACGGCCGGTCGGGCACGTTGACGTTGAGGATGGTGTCGGCCGGCAGCGGATCGACGAGCAGGCGCTGCATCAGCACGAGCGCGGCCTGGGCCGCGGTCTCGTAATGTTCGGCCTGGTGGTTCTGGCAGGCCAGCGAGACGGCGATGGCCGGCAGGCCGAGGAAACGCCCTTCCATGGCCGCCGACACGGTGCCCGAATAGATCACGTCGTCGCCGAGGTTCGGCGCGTTGTTGATGCCGGAAACGACGATGTCGGGCTGGAAGTCGAGCAGGCCGGCCAGGGCCAGGTGGACGCAGTCGGTCGGCGTACCGGCGACGCGGTAGCGGCCGTCGTCCATGCGGCTGACGCGGATCGGCTGATCCAGGGTCAGCGAATTGCTGGCGCCGGAACGGTCGCGGTCGGGGGCGACCACCGTGACGCTGCCGACCACGGCCAGACGTTCGGCCAGTACGCGTATGCCCGGCGCGTCGACGCCGTCGTCGTTGGAAACCAGAACTCGCATGCGAAGCATCCGCGGAAACAGGCGGAAAGTTTAGCGGAATTCGCTGCCCTCTCACGTGCGGATGGCGTAAGGTGGCCGCGGCCCTGACCTTTCCGGCTCCGAGGAAGCCGTCCGCGATGCGCAAACGCCCCCGCCTGTCTCCACTGGTCAGCGACGAAGACCGCGCGCTGTTCGAGGAAGCGATAGGCCCGGTGCGCCGTCACGTCGCCGCCGAGCCGGTGCGGGAGATGCCGCGGCCGGCGCCGGAGCCGCGCCAGTTCGAGCTCGACGAGGCGCGCGTGCTCGAAGAACTCATGACCATGCCGATAGACCCGGCCGAGATCGAAGTCGGCGAAGAGCTGAGTTATCTGCGCGACGGTTACCGGCCGGACCTGCTCAAGCGCCTCAAGCGCGGCAGCTTCAGCGTCCAGGACGAGATCGACCTGCATCAGATGACGGCCGAGGTCGCGCGCTCGGCGATTGCCGGCTTCCTGGCCGAAGCGCATCAGCGCGGCCTGCATTGCGTCAAGCTGATCCACGGCAAGGGCCTGCGGTCGCGCGCCGCGGGCCCGGTCATCAAGCGACTGGTCGACCGCATGCTGCGGCAGCGCGACGACGTCGTCGCGTTCGCTTCGGCCCGCGCCGAGCAGGGCGGCACGGGTGCGGCACTGGTTCTGCTGAAGGCGCGCAAGCACTGAGGCGGCGACGCCCTGCGCGGTGCCGAAACGGCACGCGCCGCACCGTTCAGTCCTTACTTGCCGTCCTTGTAGCCTTTGCGCGGCAGATTCACCCAGGTCACGCTGTAGCCGCGATCGTTGGCCCACTTGTTGACCGAGACGATCTTCTCCTGATCGACGCGGTCGTCGTAACGCGAACTGGTCGCGCGGCTGCCGCCGGAGCTCGCACAGCCGCCGAGGGCCAGACCGGCGATCGCAACCGCCGCACTGCTGAGTATCCACTTGTTCATGACGACCTCCTCCTCACGGGAACTGGATGGCGCGCCGCGCTGCGGCGCCTTGTGGAATCCAGTATAGGAAGCGTCTCCAGGGGCGGAAGCCGCGCGCGCCCAACTCGCGATTTCCGTTACAGCGGGCGCGGCTGGCGGCTATTCCTGCACCGAATCGGCCGGCCCCGCCGCATCGAACACGGCGAGCTCGCGCAACACCGTCGTCGCGTAGCTGCCGGCCGGCAGCGCGAACTCGACACACAGCGCCGCATCGTCCAGCCAGCGCCAGCGCAGTTCCTGCGGCATCAGGCGCAGGCTGCGCCGCTCCTGGGCCAGGCCGGCCTTTTCCAGTCCGCGCGCCAGGTCCGCCCAGGCCGCGGCCGCCCCCTGCTCGAGCTCGGCGACCTCGGCCGCACTGCGCAGCACGCCCTCGCCCCAGAGCGGGCCGGTCGGATGGATGTCGCCCTGCTCCAGGCGTGCCTGCAAGGTGTCCGTCATCGCTTCCGGACCGAAGATGCTGTGGCTGCCGGCCAGCATCCAGACCTCGCCGGCCAGCGCGCGATTCCAGTCCTGCCGCGCCACGCGCGTGGCCAGGGCCGCATTGAAGATCTGCGAACGCGCGGCCGACAGCAGCAGGCTGCGCTCGTGGCGCGCGACGCGGCGGCCGTCGAACATGGCCTGGGCGCGCGCGAGGTTGTCGCCGCCGCGGCCGAAGCGCTGTTCGCCGAAATAGTTCGGCACGCCGTGCCCGGCGATCGCCGCCAGGCGCGCGGCCGCGGCTTCGCGGTCGCCGGCGACCTCGCGCAGCACGATGCGGAAGCGGTTGCGGTCGAGCGCGCCGCGACGCAGCTTGCGGCCGTGACGCTGCGCTTGGATCACGCGGAATTCCGCATCGGCCAGCGCCGACCAGTCCAGCTCGCGCTTGAGCGGCACGGCGACCGAAAACGTCTGGCGCGTGACCGCATGGCGATCCTTGAGCCCCGCATAGCTGACGGCCTCGACCGGTACGCCGGCAAAACGCGCGAGCGCACGCGCGACCCATTCGGTATTCGCGCCGCGCTTCTCCACGCGCAGGAACACATGCTCGCCGGCGCCGTCAGGCGCGAAGCCCAGGTCTTCGTCGACGAAGAAATCCTCGGGCGTCGCGCGCAGCCGCGCACGCAGCGGCGGTCCACCGAACGCCTGCGGCCAGGCCGTCATGCGCCGCTCCGCTGCAGCAGCGCGACGGCCATCGCGGCGATGCCTTCGCCGCGCCCGGTAAAGCCCAGGCGTTCGCTGGTCGTGGCCTTGACGCTGATCGCATCGACCGCGCAGCCGAGATCGGCCGCGAGGCATTCGCGCATGGCCGCCGCATGCGGCCCGACCTTGGGCCGTTCGGCGATCACGGTCACGTCGGCATTGCCGAGCACGTAGCCGCGCTCGCGCAGGAGCTCGCGGCAATGGCGCAGGAACACGCGGCTGTCCGCGCCGCGCCAGCGCTCGTCGCTCGGTGGGAAATGCGTACCGATGTCGCCGAGCGCGAGCGCGCCGAGCAGCGCATCGCAGAGCGCGTGGATGACCACGTCGCCGTCGGAATGAGCGACGACGCCATGGCTGTGCGGCACGCGGACGCCGCCGAGCACGACATGATCGCCGGGCCCGAACGCATGCACATCGAAACCCTGTCCCATTCGCATCAGAAAAATCCGTAGGTTGTGGTGAGCGCAGCGAACCGCAGCACCGAGGCCTGCACGCGGCGAAAAGCGCCAAACGAAGGACCACCGCAGCCGAGCCACCGGCACCGAAAAAACGGCGACTCCGCCAGACGCACGTACAGCAGCACCTCGCCGTCGCGGTTCGCAGCGCTCACCACGACCTATGCGCGCTGCAGGATGAATTCCGCGAATGCGAGATCGGCCGGTGTGGTCACCTTGATGTTGTCTTCGCTGCCTTCGACGAGCAGCGGCGCATGGCCGGCGCGTTCCATGGCCATGGCTTCGTCGGTGACGGCGGCACCGGCAGCCGCGGCCGCGACCAATGCGGCCTCCAGCGCGGCGCGCGGAAACAGCTGCGGCGTCAGCGCACGCCAGCGCGCCTCGCGCGGCTCGGTTGCGGCGACGCGACCTTGCGCATCGGCGCGCTTGAGCGTGTCGCGCAGCGGCGCGGCGAGCAGTCCGCCGCCGGCCGGCACGGCCAGGTCGATCAGACGCGAGATGTCGGCCGCACGCACGCAGGGCCGCGCGGCGTCATGCACGAGCACCGCGTCATCCGCCGCGACCGAAGCCGGCAGCGCGCGCAGGCCGGCCAGCACCGAATCGGCGCGCTCGGCGCCGCCGGTCGCACGCAGCAGCGGCTTGCCGAGCACTTCGACCAGGCCCTGCACCCAGCTCGCATCGTCGGCCGCGACGACGAGCATCAGGCCGGCAATGCGCGGATGCGCGGCGAGGCGTTCCAGGGTATGCAGCAGCAGCGGCTTGTCGGCGAGGCGCAGGTATTGCTTGGGCACGTCGCCGCCGAAGCGGCGGCCGCGCCCGGCCGCAGGAATCACACACCAGAGGCCGCTCATCGCTGCTGCGCCGGCGGCTTGGGCGCCGCCGCGGCGGTTGCCGGCTCGACGATCTGGTAGAAGGTCTCGCCGGGCTTGACCAGACCCAGTTCCGCGCGCGCACGGCCTTCGATCGCGTCGCGGCCTTCCTTGAGATCCTGCACCTCGGCCTGCAGCGCCTCGTTGCGCGCCTTGAGCACCTCGTTGGCCTTGCGGGCCTCGGCCACGCTCTGGCGCAGGCTTTCGACGTCGCGCACGCCGCCCGACCCGGTCCACAGTTTTATCTGCAGGACGATCAGCAGGATCAGCAGGATCAGGGCGGCGTAACGCAGCACGGCGCAGACCTCAGCGGAACAGCTCGGGCAGGTTCGGGAACGCGTTGCGGCCGGCGTACACCGCAGCCGCGCCCAGTGCTTCCTCGATGCGCAGCAGCTGGTTGTACTTCGCCACGCGGTCGCTGCGGCACAGCGAGCCGGTCTTGATCTGCGTCGCCGTCGTCGCGACGGAGATATCGGCGATCGTCGTGTCCTCGGTCTCGCCGGAACGGTGCGACACGACGGACGAATAGCGCGCCGCATCGGCCATCGCGATCGCCTCGAGCGTCTCGGTCAGGGTGCCGATCTGGTTGACCTTGATCAGGATGGAATTGGCGATGCCCTGGTCGATGCCCTGCTTGAAGATCGCCGTGTTGGTCACGAACAGATCGTCGCCGACGAGCTGGATCTTTTTGCCGAGCTTGTCGGTCAGCACCTTCCAGCCGTCCCAGTCGCCTTCGGCCATGCCGTCCTCGATCGTGACGATCGGATAGCGCGCGCACCAGTCGGCGAGGAAATCGGCGAACTGCTCCGAGCTCAGACGCTTGCCTTCGCCGTGCAGGTTGTACTTGCCATTCTCGAAGAATTCCGAGCTCGCCACGTCGAGGCCGAGGAACACGTCCTCGCCGGCCTTGTAGCCGGCCTTGGCGATCGCTTCGAGAATGGTCTCGACGGCTTCCTCGTTGGACTTCAGATCCGGCGCGAAGCCGCCTTCGTCGCCGACCGCGGTCGACAGGCCGCGGCTCTTGAGCACGGACTTCAGCGCGTGAAAGATCTCGGCGCCGCAGCGCAGCGCCTCGGAGAAACTCGCACAGCCGACCGGCAGCACCATGAACTCCTGCATGTCGACGTTGTTGTCCGCATGCGCGCCGCCGTTGACGATGTTCATCATCGGCACGGGCAGACGCGCAGCGCGCGCGCCGGCCAGATGCTTCCACAGCGGCAGGCCGCGCGCCGCGGCGACCGCGTGGGCATTGGCCAGCGACACGCCGAGCAGCGCGTTCGCGCCGAGGTGATTCTTGTTCGGCGAGCCGTCCAGCGCGATGAGCTTGCGGTCCAGCGCGACCTGGTCGGCCGCCTCGAAGCCGGCCAGCGCCGCGGCGATCGTCGTATTGACGTTGGCCACGGCCTTGGTCACGCCCTTGCCGAGATAGCGCGTCTTGTCGCCGTCGCGCAGCTCCACCGCCTCGCGCGAACCGGTCGACGCGCCCGAGGGCACGGCGGCGCGGCCCATGTGCCCCGTCGACAAGGTGACTTCGGCTTCGAGCGTGGGGTTGCCGCGGGAATCGAGGATTTCGCGCGCGTGGATCTTGGTGATCGTGGTCATTGGCGGGAAGGCTCGTCAGGTCGAAAGAGTGAAGAGGAAGCAGATCAGGCCGGCCATCACGACCGCGCCGACGGCAACGACGATCCGGTACAGGCGCGCGCTGCGCAGCTGCGCCTGGAGCGCCGTCTGCTGCGCCTGCAGTGCGGCCTGGGTGGTCTCGCGATACAGCGCGATCTGCTCCTGTTGGCCCGCGCGGATCTCGCGCAGGAGCTGGATGATCGACTCGTCCGGATTCGACACGCGCCTAGGCCTGCGTTTCGAGGAAGCCGTTGCGCTTGCCGATGCGGTCGAGCTCGACCAGCGTCTCGAGCAGCGCCTCCATCTTGCCCAGCGGCCACGCATTCGGCCCGTCGCTGAGCGCCTTGTCCGGATCCGGATGCGTCTCGGCGAACAGGCCCGCGATGCCGACCGCGACGGCCGCGCGCGCCAGCACCGGCACGAACTCGCGCTGGCCGCCGGACTTGCCGTCGGCGCCGCCGGGCAGCTGCACCGAATGGGTCGCGTCGAACACGACCGGACAGCCGGTATCGCGCATGACCGACAGGCTGCGCATGTCCGAGACGAGGTTGTTGTAGCCGAAGCTCGCGCCGCGCTCGCAGACCAGGATCTGCTCGTTGCCGGTGGCCTTGGCCTTGGCCGCGACGTGCTTCATCTCCCAGGGCGACAGGAACTGGCCCTTCTTGATGTTGACCGGCCTGCCGGCGCGCGCGACGTTCTGGATGAAATCGGTCTGGCGGCACAGGAACGCCGGCGTCTGCAGCACGTCGACGACGCTGGCCACCTCGTTCATCGGCGTGTACTCGTGCACGTCGGTCAGCACCGGCACGCCGAGCTGGCGCTTCACTTCGCCGAGCACCTTGAGCCCTTCCTCCAGGCCCGGGCCGCGGAAGCTCGTGCCCGAGGTGCGGTTGGCCTTGTCGAAGCTCGACTTGAAGATGAAGTTCACGCCGAGCCGGCCGGTGATTTCCTTGAGCGTACCGGCCGTGTCGATCTGCAGCTGCAGCGACTCGATCACGCAGGGACCGGCGATCAGGAACAGCGGCTGGTCGAGGCCGACCGGGAACCCGCACAGCTGCATGCTCATGCGCCGGCCGCCTGCGCCAGGCGCGGCGCGTTGCGCACGATCTTGTACTCGCGCGCGGCCTGCACGAAGCCGATGAACAGCGGATGGCCTTCGCGTGGCGTGGAGGTGAATTCCGGATGGAACTGGCAGGCCAGGAACCACGGATGGTTCGGCAGCTCGATCATTTCCACGAGCAGGTCGTCCATGGACTTGCCGGCGATGGTCAGTCCCAGGTCCTCGAACTGCTGGCGATAGAGATTGTTGAATTCGTAGCGGTGGCGGTGACGCTCGCGGATCACGTCCTGGCCGTAGAGCTTGCGCGCCAGCGTGCCGGCCTTCAGGCGGCATTCCTGTGCGCCCAGGCGCATGGTGCCGCCGAGATCGGATTCCTCGCTGCGCTTTTCCACGTCGCCGGCGGCCGTGCGCCATTCGGTGATCAGCGCGATGACCGGATGCGCGCAGTTCTTTTCGTTCTCGCTGGAGTTGGCGCCTTCCAGACCGGCGATGTTGCGCGCGAAGTCGACGACGGCCGCATGCATGCCGTAGCAGATGCCGAAATACGGCACGCCGTTCTCGCGCGCCCAGCGCGCCGCGGCGACCTTGCCTTCGAAGCCGCGCTTGCCGAAGCCGCCCGGCACGAGCACCGCGTCGCAGTCCTTCAGCGCCGCGCCGCCTTCGGCCTCGATCTGTTCGGATTCGAGCCAGCGCAGGTTGACCCGCGTGGACTGCTTGATGCCGCCGTGGCGCAGTGCCTCGCCCAGGGACTTGTAGGCGTCCTTGTGCTCGACGTACTTGCCGATGATCGCGATCGTGACCTCGTCCTTGGGATTCTCCACCGCGGCGACGACGCGGTCCCAGGCCGACAGGTCGGCCGGGCCCGCATCCAGGCGCAGGTGGTCGATGACGAGGCGGTCCAGCCCCTGCTGGTGCAGCCAGGACGGCAGCTGGTAGATCGTGTCGACGTCCATCGCGCTGAGCACGGCGCGCTCGGGCACGTTGGTGAACAGCGCGATCTTGCGCCGCTCGCTGTCGGGCAGCGGCTGCTCGCAGCGGCACAGCAGCACGTCGGGCTGTATGCCGATCGTGCGCAGTTCCTTGACCGAATGCTGGGTCGGCTTGGTCTTGATCTCGCCGGCGGCCTTGATGTACGGCACGAGGGTCAGGTGCATGAACATGCACTTCTCGGGGCCGTGTTCGATGCGGATCTGGCGGATGGCTTCGAGGAACGGCTGCGACTCGATGTCGCCGACCGTACCGCCGATCTCCACCAGCGCCACGTCGTAGCCGCGCGTGGCCTCGTAGATGCAGTGCTTGATCTCGTCGGTGATGTGCGGGATCACCTGCACGGTCGCGCCGAGGTAGTCGCCGCGGCGCTCCTTGCGGATCACGGCCTCGTAGATCTTGCCGGTCGTGATGGAGTTGCGTCCGGTCAGGCGCGTGCGCACGAAGCGTTCGTAGTGGCCCAGGTCGAGGTCGGTTTCGGCGCCGTCGTCGGTGACGTAGACCTCGCCGTGCTGGAACGGGCTCATCGTGCCCGGGTCGACGTTGATGTAGGGGTCCAGCTTCATCATCGTCACGCGCAGACCGCGGGCTTCGAGGATGGACGCGAGAGAGGCGGCGGCGATGCCCTTGCCTAGCGAGGACACCACACCACCGGTAACGAAGATCAGAGGGGTCATGAGCAGCGGGGATGGCTGGAAAACCCGATTTTACCGGCATCGCGCCCCGGCTGCGAGCGAAGCGACGGCGCGGCGGCATCGCCGGCCGCGGCAATCGCTGCGCGCGGCCGGCGCCGGAACCGCCGGCAGCGGCCGCGGAGTTTCCCGCAGGCCCAGACCAAAGGCTTGCGGCGCAAGCAGTTGGCGCCGTCGCGACGAGCGGCGGCCGCGCCCGCCGGCCGGATCGCCATGCATCGTTCGAGTCCTCCCTTGTGCCCGACTGGCCGGCTTGCTAGCGTGGCCGGCTGCATTCCCACCCTCGCCCTCCGATGAACACCCGCGACCGCCTGCGCGACCTGCGCGCCGCCCTGCTGCAGCACGGCGTCGACGCCGTGGTTGTTCCGTCCGCCGATCCGCACCTGTCCGAATACCTGCCGGCGCGCTGGGAAGGCCGGCGCTGGCTGTCGGGCTTTTCCGGTTCGGCCGGCACCCTGGTCGTCACGGCCGAGTTCGCCGGCGTCTGGACCGACTCGCGCTATTTCGAGCAAGCCGCGCAGGAACTGGCCGGCAGCGGGGTGCAGCTCATGCGCCTGACCGTGCCGCATACGCCGGAACACCTGGACTGGCTCTGCGCCACCCTGCAGCCCGGCCAGACCGTCGCGGTCGCCGGCGAGGTGCAGGCCCTGGCCATGCAGGAACTCATGGAGAGCCGCCTGGCCGCACGCGGCATCGCCCTGCGCACCGATCTGGACCTGCTCGACGCGGTCTGGGCCGACCGGCCGCCGCTGCCGGACCCGCCGGTGCGCGAGCATCGCGCCGAGTTCGCCGGCGCGCCGCGCGGCGAGCGCCTTCAACGCCTGCGCGCGGCCATGGCCGCGGCCGGCGCCACGCACCATCTGGTGTCCTCGCTCGACGATGTGGCCTGGATCACCGGCCTGCGCGGCAGCGACGTGCCGTACAACCCGGTCTTCCTGGCGCATCTGCTGATCGGTCCGGAACAGGCCATCCTGTTCGTGCCGCCCGGCAAGATCGCGCCGGAGCTCGGCCGCCGGCTGGCCGCCGATGGCATCGTGACGGCCGACTACGCCGCAGCCGCGACGGCGCTGGCGACCCTGGGCGCCGGCGACCGCCTGCTGCTGGATCCGCGCCGCGTCGTGCAGGCACTGGCCGCCGCGGTCGGCGACGACGTCGCCGTACTGCGCCAGCTCAACCCGAGCCAGCGCTTCAAGGCCGTCAAGACGCCGGACGAACTCGCCCATATCCGCCAGACCATGCGCCGCGACGGCGCGGCCCTCGTGCGTTTCCTGATCTGGCTCGAACGGCAACTGGTCACCCGACCGCTGACCGAGCTCGACGTCGCCGACGAACTGGCGCGCCAGCGCGCCGCGCAGCCGGATTTCGTCGGCGAGAGCTTCGCGACGATCGCCGGCTACATGGCCAACGGCGCGCTGCCGCATTACCGGGCGACCGGGAGCCAGCACGCCGCCCTGGCCGCGCAGGGCCTGCTGCTGGTCGATTCCGGCGGCCAGTACGAAGGCGGCACCACCGATATCACGCGCACGATCGCCCTGGGCGAGACCACGCCCGAGCAGCGCCGCGACTACACGCTCGTGCTCAAGGGCATGATCGCGCTGTCGCGCGCACGCTTCCCGCGCGGCACCACGGGCCAGCAGCTCGACGCCCTGGCGCGCGCGCCGATCTGGGCCGACGCGATCAACTACGGCCACGGCACCGGCCACGGCGTCGGCTACTTCCTGAACGTACACGAGGGGCCGCAGTCGATACGCCCGGTCGTGGCCGGCGAGACCGGCGAGCCGCTGGCCGTCGGCATGGTCACGTCCAACGAGCCCGGCATCTACCGGCCCGGCCGCCATGGCGTGCGCATCGAGAACCTGGTCGCGACGGTGCCGGCCGGCAGCAGCGAGTTCGGCGAATTTCTTGCATTCGAAACGCTGACTCTTTGCCCCATCGACACGCGGCCGCTGGCCGTCGAGCTGCTGGGCGCGGACGAACGCGGTTGGCTCAATGCCTATCACGCCGAGGTCGAGGCGGCGCTCGCGCCGCTGCTGGACAGCGACGAGCGGCGCTGGCTGGCCGTCCGCTGCGCCCCCGTTGCCGCCTGATCGCCCGTACCCGCCACTCCAGACCGCCGCCAGCCCAGTCATGTCCGCGCCCCGCCCCAGCGTCCTCGTCGTCGCCGGTACCCGTCCCGAATGCCTGAAGCTCGCGAGCGTCGTGCGTGCGCTGCGCGCGCAGCCCGGCATCGCCACCCAGTTGCTCAACAGCGGCCAGCATGCGGCCATGGTCGAGCGCACGTTCGCGCATCTGGACCTGCAGTGCGATCTGACCGCGCCACAGATCGTCGCGGCGTCGCTGTCGCACGCGCTTGGCGCGCTGCGCGAGCAGGTGCGGGACGCGGCGCGGCGCGAGCGCAGCGCACTGATCGTCAGCCAGGGTGATACCTCGACGGCCTATGCGGCAGCGCTGGCCGCGCGCGACCTGAATCTGCCGCTCGCCCACGTCGAGGCCGGCCTGCGCACGAGCCATCCGTACCGGCCGTTTCCGGAAGAGCTGTTCCGCCGCCGCATCGCGCCGATCGCGCGACTGAATTTCGCGCCGACCGCGCACGCCGCCGCCAACCTGCGCGGCGAGGGCGTGGCCGACGAACGCATCTTCGAGGTCGGCAACAGCGTCATCGACCTGCTGCGCGAACAGGTCGAGGACACGCGGCCGCTGGCCCTGCCGTTCCTGCCGGAAACGGCACGCCACGTCACACTCACCCTGCACCGGCGCGAGAACTACGGCCGCGGCCTGGATCTGGTCTGCACCGCCGTACTGCAACTGCTGGAGCAGCACGACGACATCGGCGTGGTCTGCCCGGTGCATCCGAACCCGGCCGTCGGCCACCGCATCCGGCGCAATCTGTCGCGGCATCCGCGCGTGCGCCTGGTCGATCCGCTGGACTACCGGCCGTTCATCGCCCTGCTCGGCCAGTCGCGCCTGGCAATCACCGACTCGGGCGGCATCCAGGAGGAAGCGCCGTATCTCGGCACGCCGGTGCTGGTCGTGCGCGAGAACACCGAGCGTCCGGAAAGCGTCGCCCTCGGCGCGGCGACCCTGGTGCCGCTGAAAGTCGAGCGCATCCTCGCCGAAGCCGACCGCCTGTTGTCGGCGCCGCCACCGGCGCGGCTCGCGTTTGCGCCCGAATCGGCCTATGGCGACGGCCGCAGCGGCGAACGCATCGCCCGCATCATCGCCGCCTTCCTGACCTGAACAGCCATCGCCGGCTGCCGACGAAAAAACCGGTAAAACGCGTTGACGAAGTGATGGCGCCCGGCACGGCGTCGCACTAGGATTGCGCACCTTTCGACAAGGACGTTGCATGAACGCCGCCTCTCTGACCGACCGCTGCGCAGCCGCTGCGGCGCGCCTGCGCGACTGGCTGCTGGCCGGCGGCGTGCAATGCGCCGACGGCCCGCAAGCCGGCGGCGTCTACGGCGCCTTCGACGCCGACGGCCGCGCGCGTTACGTCTATCCCGAAATTACCGGTTATTACCTGCACTGGCTGGCCGAAGTCGCCGCCGCCGCCGACACGCCGACCGTGCAGCGCGCCGCGACCGCCGCCGCTGCCTGGGCCGAACGCGTGCTGGCCGACGGCGCCGTGCCGGCGACGCGCGCCTATGTCGACGGCGCCGATGCCGACGACTGGCGCAATCAGGCGGTGTTCTTCTTCGACCTGGCCATGCTGCTGCGCGGTCTGTGCGCAGCCCATGAAGCCGGCCTGATCGCCAGGCCCGCAACGGCGCTGGAGCGCCTGGTCGCCGAGCTGGCCCGTTTCGTCGACGCCGGCGCGATCCGCGCCGCGCGCGCGGACAGCCACGTGAACCTGCCGCCGCGCTGGTCCACCCTTGGCGGTCCGTTCGAGGTCAAGGCCAGCTCGCGCGTGAGCCTGGCCGCGCGCCATCTGCCGCTGCCGGCGGCGCTGGAGGAGGCCTGCCGCGCGCTAGCCGCGGGCTACCGCGGCGAGGTCGCCGATCTCAAGCTCGACATGCTGCATCCGACGCTCTATTTCGCCGAAGGCATGCTCGTGGCCGAACCCGGCTGCCGCGCCGCGGTCGGCGTGCTCGCGCGGCGCTGCCTCGCGCTGGCCGATGCCGGCGGCAACCTGCCCGAAGCCGAGGATTCGTCGGTGCCGCGCAGCGACATCCTCGCGCAGACCCTGCGCGTGCTGCTGCTGGCCGGCGATGCCGAGGGCGCTGCTGTCGAACGCCTCGCGGCGAACCTGGCCGACCGCGTCGATGCGGCCGGACGCCTGCCGTTCCGCCTCGACGTCGCCGCGCCGCAGCCCAACGTCTGGTGCGCGATGTTCGCCGAGCAGGCGCTGCGCTGGTACGCGCAGGCACGCCGCGGCGAATCCCTGCCGGCGGCGGAATGGCTGGTGTGATCCGTCGCCTGCGCCGGCTTGCCGGCTATGCACGGCGGCTGCTGCCGCATCTGCCGCTGGCCAGCGCGATCTACGGCGCCGACCTGCTCGCGCGCCTGCGGCCCGGCACCGTGCGCAACGCCCGCGGCGCGCGCACGCAAGGCATCAGCGTCGTCGTGCCCGAGCGCGGTACGCCGGATCTGCTCGCCGAAACCCTGACTGCGCTGG
The DNA here is from genome assembly GCA_001725155.1 of Lysobacteraceae bacterium SCN 69-320. GTDB lineage: Bacteria > Pseudomonadota > Gammaproteobacteria > Xanthomonadales > Rhodanobacteraceae > Tahibacter. The sequence continues at coordinate 219,052 of MEFP01000019.1, forward strand.
AACTGGCCCTGCGCGAGGTCGCCGAGGCGCAGCAGGTCATCGTCGTCGTCAATGGCGCGCCGCGCACCGACTACGCCGAGCTGCAGCGCCGCTGGCCCGCCTACGACTGGCAGTTCCACGAGCGCGCGCTGGGCTACAACGGCGCCGTCGAAGCCGGCCTGGCCGCCGCGCGCCACGGCTGGACCTATCTGCTCAACAGCGACATGCGCCTGGCGCCCGACGCGCTGGCCCAACTGCTGCCGTATCGCGACGACAGCACCTTCGCCATCACCTCGCAGATCTTCTTCACCGATCCGGCGCGCCGGCGCGAGGAAACCGGCTGGTCGGACTACTACCTCAACATCGAGTTCGCCGAAGTCTACGAACGCGATCCGGGCCAGGCGCGCATGGCCCGCGGCAACCTGTACCCGGGCGGCGGCAGCTCGCTGTGCCGCACCGAGGTCCTGCGCCGCTACGTCGCCGGTTCGCGTGATTTCTCGCCGTTCTACTGGGAAGACGCCGACTGGGGCATACGCGCCTGGAGCGAGGGCTGGGACGTCGTGTTCTGCCCGCTGTCGCGAGCCCACCACCATCATCGCGGCACGGTGCGGCGCTACTACGACGAGAACGAAGTCGCCCGCGTGATCCGCCGCAACGAGCTGCTGTTCGACCTGCGCCACCGCTGGACCCGCCGGCACGCGCTGCGCAGCCTGCAGCGTCTGGCTCTGCTCGATGCGACCTCGCGTCGCGAACTGCTCGGCCTGGGCCTGGCCTGGCGCGCGTTCCGCAGCCGCCTCGCGACCGAACGCGCACGGCTCAACGGCCTGCGCTTCGAACGCATCACGCGCGATCGCTGGTACGGGCCGCAGCGTAGCGAGCGGCGCCGGCCGCGCGTGCTGCTGGTCGTGCCGTTCGCGCTGTTTCCGCCGGCGCACGGCGGGGCGCGGCGCGTCGCCGAACTCGTCACGCGCCTGTCGCCGGAAGTCGATTTCTTCCTGCTCAGCGACGAGTCCTCGCTGTACGGCGAAACCAGCGAGCCCTGGCTGCTGCATTTCCGCGGCGTGCATCTGCTCGAAGGCCGCGGCGATCGCGCCGGCGAGGCGCCGCTGACCGTGGAACAGCGCCTGCAGCGGCACGCCTGGCCCGGCCTGCGCGCCGGACTCGCCGCGGCGATCGCGCGTTTCCAGCCCGACCTGGTGCAGGTCGAATTCATGGAACTGGCCGATCTGGCCGCCGACCGCAGCGACGGCGGCCCGCGCTGGCTGCTGTGCCTGCACGACGTCTACCTCGGCAGCGGCGACAGCGACGGCGACGCGCGCCAGCGCGCAGCCATCGCGCGCTACGACGCCGTGGTCGCCTGCTCGGCCGAGGACGCCGCGCTGCTCGCACCGCAGGCCGCGAGCCTGATCGGCAACGGCGCGGTCGACCGGCGCGCCGGCTACACGCCCTCGCCCGACGGCCTGCTGCTGTTCATGGGGCCGTTCCGCTACGCACAGAACCTGCACGGCATACTCGCGTTTCTCGACAGCGCCTGGCCGGCGCTGCGCGCGGAATTCCCGGCCTTGCGCCTGCGCATCCTCGGCGGCGCCGAATCCGCCGCGATCGCCGCGGACGACGCACGCCTGCGCCAGCCCGGCATCGAGCTGATCTCGGCCTTCGTCGATCCGACGCCGCACCTGGCCGAGTGCACGCTGAGCCTGAATCCGCAGATCGACATCCGCGGCTCCTCGATCAAGCTGATCGAGTCGCTGCTGGCCGGCCGCGTCTGCGTGAGCACCGCCGACGGCATGCGCGGCTTCGCCGACGCCGGGCTGCAGGCGCTGATCGGCAGCGCCGACATTGCCGGCATGGCCGCGGCGATCGCGCCGCTGCTGCGCGACGCGGCCGCGCGGCATCGACTGGAAACCGCCGACAGCGATGTGCTCGACCGCTATACCTGGGACGCGATGGCCGCACGCCAGCGCGAACTCTATCGTTCACTGGCCCCGGAGCATCCGCCATGACCGCGAGCTGGTCCTACGACGCGATCGCCGATGTCTATGCCACCGACATGGGCCGCAGCATGGCCTTCGACGACGTGGGCTGGTATCGCGCGTTCTGCGCCGGCCAGGGCGGCGCCGCGCTGGAACTCGGCTGCGGCACCGGCCGCATCCTGCTCGAACTGCTGGCTGCCGGCATCGACGCGGTCGGCGCCGACCGCTCGCTGCCGATGCTCCGGCGCCTGCGCCGCGACGCCGCCGCGCGCGGCCTGGACGCGCGCGTGCTGCAGATGGACCTGCGCGCGCCGGCACTCGCCGGCCGCTTCGCGACCATACTGCTGCCGTATTCGCTGATCACCTATCTGACCGACCCCGCCGCCGCCGCCGCCGTGCTGGCCGGCCTGCGCGACCTGCTCGCCGACGACGGCTGCATCGTGCTCGACGCGTTCGTGCCGCAGCCGGTGCAGAGCTTCGCCGACTTCCGCCTCGACTATCGCCGCCCGCACGAGGACGGCTTTCTCGAGCGCCGCAAGCGCATCACCGCCAACGCCGACGGCACCAACCGCATCGAGCGCTGGTACCGCGTGCTCGACGCGAACGACGCGCTGCGCGAGGAATTCCACACCGACGAGACCATACGCCCGTACGCGCCGGCGCAGCTGCAGGCGCTCGCGCAGCAGGCCGGCTACGTCGTGCAGCGCGAAGTGCGCGACTACAGCGACGCGCCGCCGAGCGCGGCCATGCGCTTCGTGACCTTGATACTGCGCCCCTGAGCACGGTCGCGCGCCGCGCGGCGGACGACGCGGCGCGGGCGGGAGTGGCCTCCGCCCTCCGAAAACCGACGGAGAAAGCCCCGGCGACGCCGACGATTCCGGCAGCTACGACCTCGGTGCGTTCGAGTTCCGACATATCTTCGCCGGTGGTCTGGAAGGTCCGCGCTGACACAGCGCACCGGGCCGCCGGCACCGGCCCGGCCTCCGGCGGCCGCGGCGGCAGCCGGCTTGATTGCCGCCGCCGTTGCCGCCACCATGGCGGGTCCCGTTTGCCGCCAGACCCACCATGAGCAGCCGCTACAACGCCGCCGACATCGAAGTCCTGTCCGGGCTGGATCCGGTCAAGCGCCGGCCGGGCATGTATACCGACACCGCGCGCCCCAATCACCTCGCGCAGGAAGTCATCGACAACTCGGTCGACGAAGCGCTGGCCGGCCACGCCAGGACCATCGAGGTCATCGTGCATACGGACGGCTCGGTCAGCGTCAGCGACGACGGCCGCGGCATGCCGGTCGACATCCATCCGGACGAAGGCATACCGGGCGTGGAGCTGATCCTCACGCGCCTGCATGCGGGCGGCAAGTTCTCCAACAAGAATTACCAGTTCTCCGGCGGTCTGCACGGTGTGGGCGTGTCGGTGGTCAATGCGCTGTCCACGCGCGTGGAAGTCACGATCAAGCGCGACGCGCAGATCCACCGCATGGAATTCCGCAACGGCGACCGCGCCAGCCCGCTGGAAGTCATCGGCTCGGTGCCCAAGAAGCAGACCGGCACGACCGTGCGCTTCTGGCCCGATCCGAAATATTTCGATACGCCCAAGATCCTGCTGTCGCGCCTCAAGCACGTGCTGCAGGCCAAGGCCGTGCTGTGCTCGGGCCTCACCGTCAAGCTGACCGACGAGGCCAGCGGCGAAAAGGACACCTGGTACTACGAGGACGGCCTGCAGGACTACCTGCGTTCGATGCTCGGCCAGAACGACTATCTGCCGGCCGATCTCTACGTGCACGAACTCAAGCGCGACACGGAGGCCGTGGAATTCGCGATCGCCTGGGTGCCCGAAGGCGAGCTCGTGCAGGAGTCCTACGTCAACCTGATTCCGACCGCCCAGGGCGGCACGCACTGCAACGGCCTGCGCACCGGCCTGACCGAAGCGCTGCGCGAGTTCTGCGACATCCGCAACCTGCTGCCGCGCGGCGTCAAGCTCGCGCCCGAAGACGTCTGGGACCGCCTGTCCTTCGTGCTGTCTTTGAAGATGCAGGACGCGCAGTTTTCGGGCCAGACCAAGGAACGCCTGTCCTCGCGCAACGCCGCGGCCTTCGTCGAAGGCGTCGCGCACGACGGCTTCTCGCTGTATCTGAACCAGCATGTGCAGGTCGGCGAACGCATCGCCCAGCTCGCGATCGAGCGCGCCACGGCGCGGCTCAAGGCCGAAAAGCAGATCGTGCGCAAGAAGATCACCCAGGGTCCGGCGCTGCCGGGCAAGCTGGCCGACTGCGCGTCGAGCGATCTGTCGCGCACCGAGCTGTTCCTCGTCGAAGGCGATTCGGCCGGCGGCTCGGCCAAGCAGGCGCGCGACAAGGATTTCCAGGCCATCCTGCCGCTGCGCGGCAAGATCCTGAACACCTGGGAAGTCGAATCCGGCTCGGTGCTCGCGTCGCAGGAAGTGCACGACCTGGCCGTCGCGATCGGCTGCGATCCCGGCGTGGACCGCATAGACGGTCTTCGGTATGGCAAGGTCATCGTGCTGGCCGACGCCGATTCCGACGGCCTGCACATCGCCACCCTGCTCTGCGCGCTGTTCCTGCGCCATTTCCCGGCGCTGGTGCGACAAGGTCACATCTTCGTGGCGATGCCGCCGCTGTTCCGCGTCGACGTGGGCAAGCAGGTGTTCTATTGCCTCGACGAGAACGAGAAGCGCGCGATGCTCGAACGCATCGAGCGCGAGAAGATCAAGGGCCAGGTCTCGGTCACGCGCTTCAAGGGTCTCGGCGAAATGAATCCCGGCCAGTTGCGCGAATCCACCGTGCATCCGGATACGCGCCGCCTCGTGCAGCTGACCGTCGAGGCCGACGACGGCACCGGCACGATCATGGACATGCTGCTGTCCAAGAAGCGCGCCTCCGACCGCAAGAGCTGGCTCGAGGAAAAGGGCGACCTGGCTTCGCTGGAAGTCTGAGGCGCCGCATCACTGCCTGACGGCCGAGGCTGCGCCGCGTTTTCCGAAGCACCGGCCTTGCCGATGCCGAGAAGCACGCCGCGCCTGCGAAGCGTCGGTGCCGCGACGCTGTCGCCTAGCAACGGAGGCTGACGACGCGCCGCCTGATATGCCGGCGAAGGCGTTCCGCATCGCGCGGACCGTGATGTTGCGGTTCGCTGCACTCACCACGACGTACCCAGCTGTACGGATAGAGGCGGACCGGCATTCCGGCACTGTCGGCAGATGAGGGCTGTCGCCCCTTTTTTGCGCGATCATTCCCCGGGGCGCACGCTTCGGTCGCGCCACTACAGGGGATTCTCATGCGATCAATCCGCAACGCTGCCGCAGCGGCGTTACTGGTTCTACTGTGCCTGGCACCACCGAAAGCGGGTGCCGAGGCAGACGGCTTTTTCCTCGGCACTGGCCGCGACGGCGCCTTGACCCTGACGACAGCCGGGGTCGTCAACGCTTATGCGCGGATCACCGCGCCTCTCGCGCCAGGCGACACCCAGGTGCAGATCGGCACCGTCAGAGGCACAGGGTCGTTCGCGGCGGGCGATCTCGTGATGCTGTGGCAGGCCACCGGCCTGGTACCCGAGCCGGCCTCGGGCATGACCGGGCCGTTCGACGTCGGCACTACCGCGGTCGGCCACTGGGAGCTCGCACGCCTCGGCAACGCAGCCGGCGGCACGCTCAGCCTGACCACACCGCTGCTCGCCGCGTTTCCGGCCAACGTGAGCCAGGTGGTGCGCGTGCCGGAATACTCCGCACTCACGATCAACTCGAGCGGCAGCCTGCAGGCACTGGCCTGGGACGGCAGCACCGGCGGCATCGTCGCCGCACTGGTCAGCGGCACCTTGACCAACAACGCCGCCAGCGGCATCACCGCGAACGCTGCCGGGTTTCGCGGCGGCAGCTACGTCGATGACCCCAGCAGCAGTACCGGTTGCACCGGGTTGGACGAGCCCTCGCCATCCGGCGCACGCAAGGGCGAAGGCGTTGCCGTCACGCGCTATGGCCCCACGCAGACCGGGCGCGGGCGCGCGGCCAACGGCGCCGGCGGCGGCGTCTGCTGGCTCAGCGGCGGCGGCGGCGGCGGCAACGGCGGCAGCGGTGGCCAGGGCGGCAACACCGAGCTGACCATCGACGGCAACCGTGCCATGGGCGGACAAGGCGGCGGCGCGCTGACCACCGCGTCGGAGCGGCGCGTGCTGCTGCTCGGCGGCGGCGGCGGCGCCGGCCACGGCAGCAACGGCGCAGCGACGGCAGGAGCGGCAGGCGGCGGCGTGGTCTTCCTGCGCGCCAACGCGCTGGCCGGCAGCGGCGGCATGCAGGCGCGCGGCGCAGCGGGTGTCGCCGTGGCAACCCAGGACGCGGGCAGCGGCGGCGGCGGCGGCGGCACGATCCATCTGCGTGTCGCCGGCGCGGCCGCCTGCGGAACGTCGGACGCCCGCGGCGGCAATGGCGGCACGACGAACGGCGTCGACGTGGGACCGGGCGGCGGCGGCGGCGGCGGCCGCGTGCTGCGGCAGAATGCGAGCGGCAGCTGTGCGCCTGCGGCCCTGAGCGGCAGTGCAGGTACGCAGCCCGATGCGTCCGCTCCCGGCGGCCCCAATTACAACGCCCAGGCTGGCAGTAGCGGCCTGATCACCGTACTGACCGGCGGCTACGCGCGGGCGGCAGCACCCAGCATCGTCACGCCGGCCAGCGGCAGCCGGACCAACAATCCGCAGCCGACCATCACCGGCAGCGCGCAGGCCAACCTGAGCGTGGCGATCTATATCGACGGCGTCCTGAAACTGACGCCGTTCGCCGACGGCGCCGGCAATTTCACCGCGACCGTATCCGCGGCGCTCACCGACGGCTCGCACCAGTTGCAGGCCGCCGTATATGACGAAGGCGAACTCGGTCTTCCGAGCATGCTGACGAGCTTCACGGTGGACACCACGCCGCCGCCGGCGCCGTCGCTCCTGATTCCCGCCAACGGCAGCGTGAGCAACAACAACGCGCCGACCTTGATCGGCACGGCCGAACCCGGCAGCACGGTCAGCGCGTTCGTCGACGGTACGAGCCGCGGCATGGTGACGGCCGACGGCGCGGGCAACTGGAGCTTCACGGTGCCCACAGCCCTGCCCGACGGCCCGCATACGGCCAAGGCACGCGCCGCCGATGCAGCGGGCAACACCAGTCCGGATTCGGCCACCAGCACCTTCACCGTCGACACGACCCCGCCGCCGGCGCCGGTGCTCGCGAATCCGGCCAACGGCAGCACGACCGGCAACAACCTGCCGACCGTGAACGGCACGGCTGAGCCGAGCAGCAGCGTCAATGTCAGCGTCGACGGCACCAGCCGCGGCATGGTGACGGCCGACGGCGCGGGCAACTGGAGCCTCACGGTACCCACGCCGCTGCCCGACGGCCCGCATGCGGCCAAGGCACGCGCCTCCGATACAGCGGGCAACACCGGCCCGGATTCGGCCACCAGCACCTTCACCGTGGACACGATCGCACCGGCGGCGCCGGTGCTCGCGAGCCCCGTCGACGGCAGCACGGGCAACAACGATCGGCCGACGGTGACCGGCTCGGCCGAACCGGGCAGCAGCGTCAATGTCATCGTCGACGGCACGCCCCGCGGCACGGCGACCGCCGACGCCTCGGGCAACTGGAGCTTCGCACTGACGACGGCCCTCGCCGACGGCCCGCATACCGCCAAGGCCAAAGCCAGCGACACCGCCGGGAATACGAGCCCCGACTCGAACAGCACGACCTTCACGGTGGACACACTGCCGCCGCCGGCGCCGGTCGTCGTCGCGCCGGCCAACGGCAGCATCGCAGTGATCAGCCAGCCGGTGGTGTCGGGCACGGCCGAAGCCGGCAGCATGGTGACGGTAATGATCGACGGCGCCGTCGCAGGCACCGTGACGGCCAACGGCGCCGGAGCCTGGCAGCTGACGCCGGCGCCGCTGCCCGACGGTACGCATACGGCCAAGGCGCGCGCACGCGACGGCGCCGGCAACACCGGCGTGGATTCGGCAACCACCACGTTCCAGGTGCTGAACGGCGATCGCATCTTCGCCAGCGGCTTCGACTGAGCCGGACAGCAACGCAGGCGGTCGTCCCGATCGTCAGGACCGGGGCGGCCGCATTGCCGCGCACTTCGGCAGCGGCACGGCGCCACGCCCGAGCGGTGTCGCGCCGTCACACGAGCCTGCGTTCGGCCGGCAGCGGCCGAACGCGCCGCTTACTTCTTCTTTTTCTTCTTGTCGCCCTGCTGCTGCGACTGCTGTTCCTGCGCGGGCTGCTGGGCTTCGTCGCCCTTCTTGTTGTCCTGCTGCTCCTGCGGCGTGCGGTTGCGGCCCATGCCTGCCTGGGCCTGGGCCGGCAGCGGCGCGGCGATGAAGGCACTGAACGCGGCGACGGCGGCAAGGGCGAGTGCGGTACGCATGATGATGTCCTCGACAAGACCTCGGTGAGCCCGGTACTGCGGGCGATCAGGCTTCCAGCGCGGCTTGCAGCAGGCGGCGTATCAGCGCCGCCGTCGGCTCGGCCCGCTGCGGAAGATAGGTGAAGCTGTCCTCGTCCATGTAGTTGAGCTGGGCGAGCTCCAGCTGCACGGCCTGCACGCCCTCGGCCGGCTGGCCGTAGCGGCGCGTGATGTGGCCGCCCTTGAAGCGGCCGTTGACGACGTGGCTGTAGGCGCTCTGCGCGGCGAGCACGGCTTGCAGCCGCGCCTGCAGCGCCGGCGAGCAGCTCGCGCCGCCGGCCGTGCCGACATTGAAATCCGGCAGTCGTCCTTCAAACAGGAACGGTACGACGCTGCGGATGGAATGACCGTCCCAAAGTACCGCGCGACCATGCACGGCGCGCAGCCGCGCGAGCTCCTGCTGCAGGGCGTCGTGATACGGCTTCCAGTAGGTCTGCAGGCGCTGCGCGATCTCGGCCGCGTCGGGCTCCTGCCCCGGCAGATAGACCGGCTCGCCGTTGAACTGCACGGTCGGGCACAGGCCGGTCGTGTTCTGGCCCGGATACAGCGAGACGTCGTCGGGCGGGCGGTTCAGGTCGATCACGTAGCGCGAATGGCGCGGCGTCAGGATCGACGCGCCGAGCTCGCGCGCGAACGCGTAGAGGCGGCTCACGTGCCAGTCGGTGTCGGGCGCGCGCCGCGCGGCCGGCGTCAGGCGTGCGGCGATGTCGGGCGGAATCTCGCTGCCGTCGTGGGGCAGCGAAACCAGCAGGGGCGCAGTGCCCGCATGGAGGGTGAAAATGCTCATGGCGGCCGTCGCAGGAAATTCGGGAAGCGGGTGTCGGTGCAGCAGCGCCGCGGCCGCGGCGCTGCTGCACAGGGAACATCCTCGCGCAGACTTCAGCGCTTGTCTGCCGCGACCGCGGCCGACCTCTCAGCGGCGATCGGCACGTACAGCGCGGAGGGGTGCTGCGCGTCATGCAGCAATTCCACCGTGACGGTGCGCGCATCCTTGGCGCTTTCGGCATTCACGACGCCGCCGCTGTTGTAGTTCTTCTGCAGATTGAACGAGTTGACCGGGCCGATGACCAGGCGCAGGCGACTGCCGCGCTGCAGCCGCCGCGCGACGAAGGTGAAGCGCTCGAAATCGTAGCGTTCGACCTTGCCCGGCACGGCCAGACGCGATTCGCGCAGGCTTTCGCGATGACGCGCGCGCAGCACGTCGTTGCTCAGGAACAGGCTGCTGCCGTCGGGCGCGATCGCGTAGATGTCGACGTTGAAGTCGGTGTCGGGCTGGTCGATGCGCAGCCACGCACTCAGGCGGAAGAAGCCGGCGATGTCGGTGTCGGCCGCGAACGGCGCGGTGTGATAGACCAGCTGCTTGCCGTTGCGCCGCAATACGCCGCGCTGGTCGAGCAGTTCGGCACCGGAATCGTCGGCGGCTTCATCGGCGGCCAGCGACACGTCCAGCGGATCGTAGACATAGCGGTCGCTGCCGCTGCGCCTGGCCTTGCCCTCTTCGAGCCGGCCCGAGGCATACACATCGTTCGCGCGGCCGCCGTCGGAGGCGAGGAAATAGCTGCGCTGGCTGGCGGTGACGGCATCGAGCGTGTCGGCGTAGCGCCATTCGTCGGGGCCGGTCACGTAGTAGGCGACGCGGGCCTTGAGGAATTCCGGCTTGGGACCGTTCTTCAAGGTCCAGTCGTACCAGGCCTTGTGCAGCGCGTTCATGTCGAGCTGGCTGGCCGCGCCGAACTTCAGGCCCGCATATTCGGCCGGCGGCGTGCGCGTGCCCGCATGATCCCAGGGACCGATGATCAGATAGTGCCTGTCGCGCGCAGCGGCCGAACCGTATTGCATGTGCTGGCGATAGAACGCGAGCGCGCCGGGCTGGTCGCCGTCGTAATGGCCGGTGACGGTCAGGATGGGAAAGTCCAGCGCGGCATACTGCTCGGCCGTCGGATTCAGGCGATCCCAGTACGGCCCCTGCAGCGGATTGGCCACCCATTCCTGGAAGATCGGCGACGGATTGCCGATGCGCGTATCCAGGGTGTTGAACGGCGCATGCGCTTCGTACGCGCTGCGGAACTGCGCCGTCCACATCTTGCTGTCGCCGAACAGCTTGTCCTGCGTCGCGCGGCCGCTGACATAGGTCAGCCAGCGCACGTCGTACGGATAGAACACGTTGTTGCGCATCGGGAAATCGAGTCCCGGCTGGACCGCCGCGACCGGCACGATCGTGGCCAGGTGCGCCGGCTTTTCCTTGGCCGTGGCCCACTGATCGTAGCCGCCGTAGGAGCCGCCCCACATCGTGATCTTGCCGTTGCAGTAGCTCTGCCTGGCCAGCCATTCGATGATGTCGTGGCCGTCCTTGGCTTCCTGCAGGAACGGCGTGAAGGTGCCGCCGGAATTGCCGCGGCCGCGCACGTCGACCGAGGCGAACACGTAGCCGTTCGCCGCGAAATACATGCCGCGGTCATGGTAGTTCTGTGCGATGTACGGGGTCAGCGACAGGATGCACGGCAGACCGCCCTGCTGTCCCTGCGGCCGGTACAGCGTGGCCTGCAGCTCCACGCCGTCGCGCATCGGAATCTTCACGCCCCATTGCAGGTCCACCGGCGTTTCCGCGGCGGCAGGAATCGAAACGAAGGCGGCCAGCAGCAGCGCAGCAGTACTCGAAGTTCGCAGCATGGCAATTTCCCGGGTCAGGTTCGGACAATGGCCGGCCGCCGCGGCAGCCGGTTCCCGCAAGGCGCGTCCGGCACCGGCGGTGCGGGCGCGGCGTGGATCGTCGCTGGCCGGCGGAACGAATCCGTCGGCCGCGGCGATCCGAATACAAAACCTAAAGGTGGAAACGTTGCGGACTGTACGACGCCGCGTCCAGGGTGGTCGCGACACCGCTCAGAGTCTCGGCGACGAGCTGGCCACTGGCCAGCGACATGCTGACACCGAGCATGCCGTGGCCGGTCGCCAGGGTCAGATTGTCCCAGCGGCCGCTGCGGCCGAGTATCGGCAGATCGTCCCAGGTCATCGGCCGCCAGCCGTACCATTCTTCCAGCACGCGCGGACCTTCCGGCTCGCGCAGATAGCGCGCTGCGCCGCGGCGCAGCGCGTCCAGGCGCAGACGATTCAGCGACGTGTCGTAGCCGGCGAACTCCATCGTGCTGCCGAGGCGGTAGCCGTCGGCCCAGGCCGTCACGCAGACGCTGTCCTCCTTGAGCACGAGCGGAATGCGCGGCGCCAGCGCCGGACGTTCGTAGGTGATGGAATAGCCCTTGCCGGGCTGCAGCGGAATGCGCAGATCCAGACGCCGCGCCAGAGTCGGCGACCAGGCGCCGAGCGCGAGCACGACTTCGTCGGCGCGATGGATGCCGCGCGAGGTCCTGACCGCGTCGATGCGCGCGCCGGCCGTCGTGAAATCCTCGGCCGCGCAGTCCTCGATGATGTCCGCGCCGGCCGCGCGCACGACGCGTGCGAGCTCGGCAACGTAGCGGTCCGGCCGCAACTGCGCGTCGCCCGGATGGAACACGCCGCCGACGATGGTGTCGCGCAGACAGGGCTCGAGTGCCCGCACCTGCGCCGCGCTGCACGGCTCGACCGGAATGCCGACCGCGCGCAGGCTGTCCAGATGCCAGCCGAATTCGTCCAGCGACTGCTGTTCGCGGAACACATACAAGGTGCCGTTCGCGGCGAACCCGCAGTTCAGTCCCTGCGTCGCGACGAGATCGCCGATGAGCGCGCGCGAATGGGTCAGGATCTGCGCCTTGGCCCGGTTCACCGCCTCGAAGTCGCGCCAGTTGCAGCGCCGGGCGAAACGCAGCAGCCAGCCCAGCAATTCCGGATCCAGCCGCGGCGCGACATGGAACGGCGCGTCCTTGCGCCACATCATGCGCAGCGCCTGCCCGACCATGCCGGGCATGGCCAGCGGCGCCGCATGGCTCGGCGTCAGGGTGCCGCAGTTGCCGTGCGAGGCGCCGCCGCCGACACGGCCGCGGTCGAGCACAGTCACGCGGCGGCCGCGCTGCAGCAGATACCAGGCGCAGGAAAGGCCGATGACGCCGGCCCCGAGAATCAGCACGTCGGTCTTGGATTCGGACATCCCGCGATCGTAGCGACTTTCGTTCGCCCTGCCACGCAGGGCTTGCCAAGCCGGGTCTCGATCATTAAGATGCGCAGCTCCCTCGGGGTGTAGCTCAGCCTGGTAGAGCGCTACGTTCGGGACGTAGAAGTCGCAGGTTCAAATCCTGTCTCCCCGACCAATATTCGGTCATGAAAAAGCCCGCCCAGTGCGGGCTTTTTCGTTTCCGGACCGCGGCAACGATTTCCTGCATCGGTGCCGCTCACCCACCGGTTCGCACCGCCATTCTGCCCCCGGCAGTACCTGGAACCACTGCCGCCGGCCGAGGCTCCCGCTGACCGCACAGCCCGCGACCGTCAGAAAAAAACGTCCAGCCTTCCGTCAATGATCGCCTGGACGATCACACGCTCCGCATCCGTCGCGAGTTCGAATTGATACGGACTCAGCGAGAAATACTGGACGTGCTCGCGGTATCCGCCGGGGATGCAATGGTTGAGAAAGGTGCACTCGTGGCGAACGAACGCGCTGTCCTGGCCGCAGGGCGCACCGAAGTCGCAGCCCACGAGCTTCCAGGCAACCAGATCGGCAGTGCCGCCGGAATAGCGGCGCAGTATTCCGTCGCCCGCGTCGTCGACTTGGCTCATCGCATCGGCGACGACGTGTATCGCCTCGCCGTTCCTCGACGAAATGATCCGGCGCAGCGCGTCGGTCCGTTCCACCGCCGGCATCGCCGCCGGATCGTTCGCAATCCGCCGCGCCAGCGAGACGAGGTCGTCGACCGCCGCACCCTGGCGATCCAGTTGGCGCATCCGTTGCGGCGAGATCTTGCCGGCCCTGACCAGATCGGTGCAGCGTTGTTCGAACCGGTCGAGGTGACGCTGCGCCGCGGCGCGACGGTCGGGCGGGAATGTCGACAGTCGCTCGCGAAACCCTTCGACGTAGTTCGGAAACAGGCTCATGGGAGCGCACTCGTCCAGAATCCTGGCCAGACTGCGCGCGGCTTCCGCGTCGCCGGCCGCCACACGCGGCTCCAGCGCGTCGGCCAGCCGCTTCAGGTTCGCCGCGTTCTCGTAGGCCTGGGTCGCCGCCAGACTGACGGCCCCGTCGATGCGCAGGACTGGCGCGGCGGGCACCGGGCTTTCGGTACGGATCGGTGCCGACGCCGCTTTCGGCGCGGTCGGCTGTCGGACTGCATGCTCTGCGACAGGCCCGGTCGCCGGCAGTTTTTCACTGCCGGTGCCACGCAAGGCCGACCCGACGACCAGCCCGACGGCAACGAACAGCGCGGACGACCAGGTACGGTTGCGCATTCAGTTCTCGCGACGGCCGGGGGAAAAGGTCCCGTGACGACGGAGGTTATCCGTCACGAACACCCAAGGGAACAATGTATCGGCGTGCAGGGGCCGGCCGCCGACCACCACAACTGAGAGGATCGCCTTCGACGCGACAGTGTGTCCGGATCGCGCCCCCGCGGCGCTCGACGCGAGCCGACCATGAAGAAGCTGATTGCCATTGCATTGCTGTATCTCCTCACCGTCTGCGCCCAGGCGGCGGTGCTGACCGGCGGGCCCACGCGCGGCCTCTGGTGGAACCCGAACGAACCGGGCCGCGGCTTCAACATCGAGATGCAGGACGACGTCATGATCGTGACCTCGTTCGTCTATGCGCAGAACGGTGCGGCGACCTGGTTCATTTCCGCCGGCCGCTACGATTTCGCGACGAGCACGTTCAGCGCGACTTTCGACGCGAACACCGGCGGCCAGTGCATCGGCTGTTCCTACGTGCGGCCGCAGGGCGTGGCGAATGCGGCCGGGCCGGTCCGCATCGTGTTCGATTCCTACGTCACGGCGACGCTGTACTACCAGGGCGGCAGCACGCGTCTCGTCAAGCAGATGTATGGCTATGACAGCGTGCTGTCGATCCTGCGCGGCAGCTTCGTGCTGACGTTCAACCGCAACGGCAGCGTGATCGGCGACTGGCTGGTATTCCGCACCTACGAAAGCGGCAGCAGCGGTCCGTTCGTCGCCGGCCATTTCGACGGCTTCCCGACCACGCGCATCGCCGTCGCGCTGTACGACACGAGCCTGCATCGCTATGCGATGCTCGTGCAGGTCGGCGGCTACTACGACTTCTATATCGTCGACATGGACGACCAGCGCGTGTTCGGCCTGGGCTGGACCTATCCGGTCGGCGGCAGTCCCAGCGGCTCGGGCAGCCCGGCGCTGGGCACGCGCGTGCAGAGCCCACGCGAAGTCAATGCCGAATACACGGCACAGGTGCCGGCGGCCACGGATGATGCATCCGACGGCGATGCCGCGCGCGCGGCCGCCTATGCCCTGGCCAAGCGTGAAGGCCCGGCCGCGGCGGAATTCATCGAACTCTCGCGGCGACTCGAAGCTGCGTTGCCGGCACCGCGCTGAGCGGCGACGCACTGCGTCGCAGGCGCCGCGGAAGCGTCGACGTCCGGCAGCAGCCTGACAGTTGCTGCCGGACATCATGGCCGCCGACGCCCGCATTGCATTGCCGTGCCCATTGTCGTCTTCCGCCGACGTTCGCGCTCGACGGCGGGGAAATCGAAGGCAGGCCCCTGGCGGAACTCGATGCGGACATCCGGCCCGTGCTCGACTGGCTCGCAGGCAACCATCGCGATTTCATGCGCCTGAACGACTTTGCCGAAGCGCTGGCGCTGCTGCGCTGGTGAAAGCCGGAGCCGACAGACTTCGATCACGCGGAGCTCGCGGCCGCCGCCAAGCGGGGGCCTCCCTCCGACCGTCTCATCAACAACGATCCGCGACTGCCGCCGCCGAACCGGCAGTTGCATCGGGCCCGGACCGGCGATCAGTAGCTCCGCCTGAAACGCTCTTCTCCCGGAGGAGCGCCCGATATACGGCGAAAGCCGCCTTCGGCAAGCCTTGTGCATGTACCCGCGCACGGGGTCCGTCCGGCTGCCGCGGCAGCGCGACGGCAAGCAGGCGGACCACGGCATCATCGGATGTCAGGGGGAATGGAAAGACGCATGCCGAAGTTCGTGGCATTGGCGCTGCTGTGGGCCTGCCTTGCGGGCGCCGCGCAGACGCCGGCGGCGCCGCCGCAACCGCTGGACCTGTTCGATCTCGGCGCACCGTCGTTCGCGAACTTTCCGGCCAGCAGCGGCCTGCCGAATTCCGTCACCGTCGGCGTTCAGACCGACGCGGAAGGCTTCGTCTGGGCCGCCGCGCCGGCGGGCCTGTTCCGCTACGACGGCCGCCGCTGGTCGCAACCCGACGATCCGCGTCTCGCCCATTCCGTGACCGGCCTGTGGCTGGACCGCGGGGGCACGCTCTGGGCCGGCTTTCGCGACGACGGCATCGCGCAGTACGACGGCCGCCGCTGGCAGGTCGAGAACCAGGCCAGCGGCCTGCCCTCGCAGCAGATCCGCCGCTTCGCCGAAACCCGCGAGCCCGACGGCCGCTGGACACTCTGGGCATTGACCTGGGACCAGGGACTGCTGCGCCGGCAGGAGGGCCGATGGCAGTTCGACGCCGGCAATGCGCAGCTGCCGCACAGCGCGCTGCTGACCCTCGCGCAGACGCAGACCCTCGGCGGCGGCGAACGGCTCTGGGCCGGCACGGGCGACGAAGGACTCTGGTACCGCGAACGCGGCGGTGCCTGGCAGCGCTTCCGGGCCGACGGTTTCGAGGCCTCGCAGGTGGAATTCCTGCTGCGCAGCGAACACAACGGCATCGAGGAGCTCTGGGTCTCGGTGTTCGGCTCCGGCCTCTGGCGCCTGCGCAACGACGGCCTGCGCCGCTGGACCCGGGAAACCGGCGAGCTGCCGACCAACGATCTCTACGACATCGCTGAAACGCCGCTGCCCGGCGGCGACCGCGCGATCTGGGTGTCGTCGCGTTCCGGGCTCATACGCGTGCATGGCGACAACGCCCAGGTGTTCGACCGCCGCTACGGCCTGCCGTCCAACGGCGTGCGCGGGCTCAGCGTCTGGCATAGCCCGAACGGCGATGCCGTGCTCTGGCTCGCGACCGAAAGCGGCGTGTCGCGCAGCGTGATCGGCGCGAATTCCTGGCTGACCGCTTCGCTGCTGGGCGATCAGGCCACCGGCGTGTTCGGCGTGCTCGTCGAAGCCGACGGCCGCGGCGGCGAGCGGCTCTGGGTCGGCGGCAGCGAAGGCGGACTGGGACTCTACGAGCAGGGCCGCTGGCGCTATTTCACGCAGGAAAGCGGCGACCTTCCGACATCGAGCGTGCGCATGATCGCCGCGGTCGACGACGCGGACGGCCGCCGCGCGCGCTGGCTCGGCCTGCGTTACGGCCATCTGCTGCGCGTGCGCGAAGGACCGACGTTCGAGCCGGTGCAGGTGCCCTGGAAAATCGACCCGGCCGAGGCCGTGCTCGACACACTCGCGCGCCGTGCCGACGGCCGCTATGAGCAATGGTTCGCGACACGCCTGTCGGGCGTCCATCGCCTGCGCGACGGCGTCTGGACGCCGTTCCGCGCGGCCGGCGTGGTCGATCGCTGGCGCGTGAACCGGCTGATCGAGCAGACCGCTGCTGACGGCCGCTCCTGGCTCTGGGCGGTCACGAATCAGGGGCTCGCGCGCTATGACGGCATGGCCTGGGTCCTGGTCGACCGCCAGGCCGGCCTCGTCGACACGAACATGACCGGCGGCAGCCTCATCGCCGATGCGCAGCAGCGGCCGGTGCTCTGGATAGGCACGGCCAATGCCGGCGTCGTGCGCGTGGACGTCAGCGATCCGGCGCATCCGCACCGCGTCGCGGCGAGCCTGCCGGCCGCGACCGACCCTACCGCCTACGGCGCGCTGCAGGATTCGCACGGTCGCATCTACGTCTGCACCAACAACGGGGTGCAGCAGCTCACACAAGGCGCCGACGGCGGCTATGTCTCGCGCGTGTTCACGCGCGGCGACGGCATGGTCCACGACGAATGCAATACGAACGGCCAGTTCCTCGATGCGCACGATCGCTTCTGGAGCGGCACTCTCGGCGGACTCACCGTCTACGACCCGCAGCGCGCGACAGTCGACCGGCAGGCCAAGCCGCTGAAGCTCATCGGCGTGCATATCGACGATGTGCCGGCAGCCGCCGACGTCGTGCGGATTCCGGCCACGGCGCGCAGCGTGCACGTCGACTACGCGCTGCTGTCGTGGCAGCGCGAAGCGGAATCGCGCTTCCGCACGCAACTGATCGGCTACGACGCCGAGCCCAGCGCCTGGAGCGCCGACAGCTCGCGCAGTTTCGGCGTGCTGCCGCCCGGCAGCTATCGTCTGCGCATCGAGGCGCGCGACTACGCCGGCAATCTCAGCACGCCGCTGGAGCTGCCGCTGATCATGGCGGCACAGTGGTGGCAGACGGCCTGGGCGCGCGGCGGCTTCGCGCTCGCGCTGCTGCTGGCCGGCTATGCGCTGGTGCTATGGCGCACGCGTACCCTGCAGAACCAGCGCAAGGCGCTGGAACAGCGCGTCGCGGCGCGCACCGACGAACTCAATGCGGCAAACGCGCGCCTGCGGGAGCTGTCCTATCGCGACGCACTGACCGGACTGGGCAACCGGCGCGCGCTGCTCGAAGCGCTGGAACGCCATGCCGCCGACGGCGTCGCCGAATGCATGGCTCTGGTCTTCGTCGACGTCGATCATTTCAAGGACTACAACGATCACCACGGCCATCCGGCCGGCGACGAGGCACTGCGCTGCGTCGCCGAGGCGCTGCGCGGCTGCGCGCCGGCCGACGCCGTGGTCGCGCGCTACGGCGGCGAGGAATTCGCCTGCCTGCTGCCGCGCGGCGACGGCGAGCAGGCCATGGCCATTGCCGAGTGCATACGTGCGGCGGTGGCCGCGCGCCGCGTGCCCGTGCCGGGTTCGGCGCAGACTCGCACGGTGACGATCAGCGCCGGCGTCGCGAGTCGCCCCGTCGGCGGCCGCGACCAGGCCGAACAGCTGCTGCGCGACGCCGACGCCGCGCTGTACCAGGCCAAGCACGGCGGCAGGAACTGCGTGCGCCGCTTCGCCATGTCGGCAGAACCGGGGCAATGAACACCGCACCGACAGTCGCAGGACTCGATCGGTCCGCACACTCGCCCTCCGGCGACGGCGCAGCCGTAGTGCGGAAAGACATCCGGCAGGCAACGCGCGGCTGCCGCTGCGAGGCAAACGAAAAGGCCCCGGCGGAGCGGGGCCTTTTCGCGGGATCGCGACGCGACGTTACTGCACCGGCGTCACCGCCGAAGCCTGGGCGCCCTTGGGGCCCTCGCTGACGACGAAGCTGACGCGCTGGCCTTCCTGCAGGCTGCGAAAACCCTTGGCGGCGATGGCCGAGAAATGCACGAAGACATCGGAACCGCCGCCTTCCGGCGCGATGAAACCGAAGCCCTTGGCGTCGTTGAACCACTTTACCGTACCGAACTGCATGACTTCCCCTCAGACGTTTGCTGGACGAGTACGCGGCTGACTTCTCCCCCGAGTCGGCGCGCCGCGCGTGTACGAGTATACGCAGCCCGTTCGAAAGTGCGAGGGTGCAGCATGCACCGTCTGTGAGGCGCGTCACGCCCGAAACCGCAGAACACGTTCTGCACAATGCTGAACGGCGTTTGCCGGTAATCGGCGCGACAGCGGTTGGCGGGCTCAGCGCGACAGCAGCGCGGCGATGATCTTCGGAACGGTCGCGGTCGCTTCGCGCAGGTTCGCGAAGATCTCCTCGAGGCTGATCTCGGCCTCGTCGCCGCAGCCGGCAGCCCAGTTGGCGATCAGCGCGATACAGGCGTAGTCGAGGTCGAGCTCGCGCGCGAGCGCCGCCTCGGGCATGCCGGTCATGCCGACGAGATCGCAGCCGTCGCGGCGCAGGCGCGCGATCTCGGCGCGGGTTTCCAGGCGCGGCCCCTGCGTCGCGCCGTAGCAGCCGCCGTCGACGACGGGCACGCCGGCCGCCGCGGCCGCGGCGAGCAGGTCGCGGCGCAGGGCCGCCGAATACGGTTCGCTGAAGTCGATGTGCTTGACCTCCGCGCCGTCGACGTCGCAGAAGCTCGTGAGACGGCCGTGGGTGTAGTCGATGACCTGGTCGGGAATCGCGACGACGCGCGGGCCCATGTCGGCGCGGATGCCGCCGACTGCATTGACGCCGATCACGCGGCGCGCGCCGAGGCTGTGCAGCGCCCAGACGTTGGCGCGGTAGTTCACGCGGTGCGGCGGTACGCTGTGGCCTTCGCCGTGGCGCGCGAGGAAGCCGACCGCGCGGCCGCCGATCTCGCCGCAGACCACCGGCGCGGAGGTCGCGCCGAACGGCGTGCCGATCTCGCGCCGGGTGACATTTTCCAGACCGGGAAACTGATACAGCCCGGTGCCGCCGACGATGGCCAGATCCAGTGCCATGATGCCTTCCTCAGATCGCGTAGATGGCGGGCAGGTTGCGGCCCTGCTCGTAGAAATCCATGCCGTGCCCGAACACGTAGCGGTCGGGCACTTCCACGCCGCAGAAGTCGGCGCTGACACCGGGCACGCAGCGGCCGTGGCGCTTCTCGCAGAGCACGGCGACGAGCACGCGGCGCGCGCCGCGGTCCAGGCAGAAGTCGCGGATCGCCTTGAGCGTCTTGCCTTCGTCGAGGATGTCGTCGGCGAGCACGATGGTGCGGCCGGCCAGCGCCGCGGCGGGCTGGCGCAGCCAGTGCAGCTCCGAGCCGCTGGTCGCGCCGCGGTAGCGCGTGGCATGGATGTAGTCGAATTCCAGGTCGGTCTTCATCGCCAGCGCGAGCTTGGCGGCGAACAGCATGCCGCCGTGCATGATGGTCGCGAACACGACGTGCTCGCCGGCGATGGCGTCGTCGAGCTCGCGCCCCATGCGGGCGATTGCGGCGTCGAGCGCCGGCAGGTCGTGGATCAGATCGGCTTTGGTCAGCGCTTCGGACAAGCTGGGTCGGTTCATGGCGTCACTCAGGCAGGGACGGCGAGCGCAGCGAGGCGCTCGATGAAACGCGTGCGTTGCGGATTGTCGACCAGCGACTGCCAGGTCGACGCGACCATGCCGCGCAGCGCGGCCAGGCGCTGCGCCGGACACGGCGCGCGGCCGCGCACCGCGGCGATGGATTCGGTGACGAGCGCCGGGCTGCAGACCAGTACGAGGTCGCAGCCGGCGTCCAGATGGGCGTGGATGCGCGCGGCCACGCCGCCGGCCGACTCGGCCGCGGCCATGCCGATGTCGTCGGAGAAGACCACGCCGCGAAAGCCCATCTCGCCGCGCAGCACGTCGGCGATCCAGACCCGCGAGTAGCCGGCCGGCACCGCATCGACGGCCGGATAGGACACATGCGCGAGCATCACGGCCTCGGCTCCGGCAGCGATGCCGTCGGCGAACGGGACGAGGTCGGTCGCGCGCAGCTCGTCCAGCGCACGCGGATCGGTGGCCGCGTCGAAATGCGTGTCTTCCAGCACCGAGCCGTGGCCGGGGAAATGTTTCAGGGTCGCGGCCATGCCGCCCAGACGCATGCCGCGCAGATAGGCCTGGCCGAGCTCGGACACCACGCGCACGTCGGCGTGGAAGGCGCGTTCGCCGATCGCGCGGTTGCCGCGCTTGAGATCGACCACCGGCGCGAAGCTCAGGTCGATGTCCAGCGCGCGCATCTCGCTGGCCATGACCCAGGCATGTTCCTCGGCCAGTGCGATCGCGCGCGCCGGCTCGGCGTCATGGATCTCGCCGAGGCGGGCCAGCGCCGGCAGCCGCGTGAAGCCTTCGCGGAAGCGCTGCACCGGACCGCCTTCCTGGTCGACGCAGAGCAGGAAATCGTCGCCGCGCAGGCTGCGGATGTCGGCGATCAGCGCCGTGACCTGCTCGCGCGAGGCAAAGTTACGGCTGAACAGGATCACGCCGCTGACTTCCGCTGCGGCGATCCAGTCGCGTTCGACGGCGGCGAGTTCCTTGCCGGCGATTCCGATGACGAGCATTCAGTCCAGTCCTTCCCGCTCGGCCGCGGTCCAGGCCGAGTACGGATGTGCGATGAGATTGAGATTGTAGTAGCGCGGCAGATGGGTGATCTCCGCGCCGAGCCACAGCGGCCGCTCGTAGGCTTCGTCGACGGCGTCGAGCTCGAGCTCGGCCACGACGAGGCCGTCGTTCGCGCCGAAGAATTCGTCGATCTCGAACTCGTGGTTGGCATGCGCGACGTAGTGGCGGATCTTCTCGACCACGCCGTCGCAGAGCCGCGAAAGCATGGCTTCGGCGTCGGCCAGCGGCACTTCGTATTCGTATTCGTCGCGCGCGGCGCCGAGGTTGGACGACTTGATGTTGAGCCAGGCCTGCTCGCCGCCGATGCGCACGCGCACGGAGCTGCGCGCCGCGCCGCTGGTCACGGCCGCGGCGCTGACGAGATAGCCCTGCACGAGCCGTTGCGAACGCGACACCTGGGCGCGCCAGGCGTCGGAGGCGAGGAGGAATTTGCGTTCGATTTCCACACCCATGCGACCGCCTCCGCTCAGCGCTCGAACAGCGCTATGGATTCCACGTGCGCCGTGTGCGGGAACATGTCCATCACACCGGCGGCCTTGAGTCTGAAGCCATGTCGTTGCACGAGTATGCCGGCGTCGCGCGCCAGCGAGGCCGGATGGCAGGACACGTAGACGACGCGGTCCGTGCCCTTCTTCGGCAGGTACTCGAACACCGCCTCGGCGCCCGAGCGCGGCGGATCGAGCAGTATCTTGTCGTAGCGCTGGCGCGCCCAGGGCGTGTCGCGCTGGTCGTCGAGCAGGTTCGCGACGTGGTACTCGACGTTGGCGATGGCGTTGCGCTCGGCGTTTTCCTTGGCCCGCTGCACGAGGCCGTGCTCGCCTTCCACGCCGATCACGCGCGCGCTGCGCCGGGCGAGCGGGAACGTGAAGTTGCCGAGACCGCAGAACAGGTCCAGCACCTGATCGCCGGGCTGCGGATCGAGCAGATCCAGCGCGTGCGCGATCATCGCCTCGTTCATGGCCGAATTGACCTGGATGAAGTCCAGCGGCCGGAATTCCAGTTCGACGTCGGCCGCCTCGATGCGGAACGCGAGCCGCGGCGCTTCGGGCCACAGCGGATGCACGCTGTCGTTGCCGCCGGGCTGCAGGTAGATCGCCAGCCCCTGTGCCTGGCCGAACGCGACCAGCGCGGCGCGGTCGGCGTCGGACAGCGGCTGCAGGTGGCGGAAGATCAGCGCCGTGGTGTCGTCGCCGGCGGCGATCTCGATCTGCGGAATCTCGCGCACGCCACCGAGACTGCCGACCAGCCCGGCAAGCGCCTCGATGCGTTCGCCGACGGCAGGCGTCAGCACCTCGCAGCGGGAAAGGTCGGCGACGTAACGGCCGTTTTCCTCGCGGAAGCCGACCAGCGCCTTGCCTTTCTTGTCGACGTACTTGACCGACAGGCGGCCCTTGCGCCGGTAGCCCCAGACCGCCGAAGTCAGCGGCTCCAGCCAGCGCTTGGGCTCGACGTGACCGATGCGCTCGAAATTTTCCGCAAGCACGCGCTGCTTCGCGACGATCTGCGCGGCCGGCGCCAGATGCTGCAGCGCGCAGCCGCCGCAGACGCCGAAATGCGGACAGCGCGGCTCCACGCGATCGGGCGATGCAAGCAGCACCTGCTCGGCCTGTGCTTCGTCGTAGTGGCGATGGCGCTGCGTCAGGCGTGCGAGCACGCGCTCGCCGGCCAGGGCGCCGCGCACGAAGATGGCCTTGCCGTCGTGGCGCGCGACGCCGCGGCCGTCGTGGGACAGATCGGTGATGTCCAGTTCCAGCGTAATCGGGGCTTTCATGACGACGGCGCCCGGGATGCGGACATCCCGGGCGCCTTGACTCCAGATCGGTTGAGGCGGCGGCCCGGCCGGCGCAGCGCACTGCGCACGCGCCGGAACGGGGCCGGCGAACGCGTCAGCGCTGCTTCCAGGCGCCCGCGGCGTCCTGATAATACCAGCCGGCACGGGCCTGCTGGACCCATTGCGCGGCGAACGTGCTCTGGATCTGCGCCTCCCATTCCGGATGGCCGTTGGCGCGGGCGATTTCCGCATAGACCGCCTTGCGGTCGCGGTTCTCGTCGGCGACAGCCTGGTTGAGTCCGGCACGTTCGGCCAGCGGCACGGCCGCGGCGTCGCGCACCGCGACCAGGCCGTCGCGCGTGAGGCCGACGCTGCCGGCGGCCAGGGCTCCGGTCAGCACGCCGTCGAAACGCTGCTTCATGCGTGCCTGGATCTCGCGCACGGCCGGGGTCTGGATATTCATATCCGGCTCGGCCGCCTGGGCCGCGCCGATGAAGAAATCGAGCAGGCTCGCCTGCGGCGGGCGTTCCGGCTTGACCTCAGGCTGTCTGGCCGCGTCGCCGATGACGTTGCCGATGAACTGCTCGGCAGCCTTTTCCGCCGCGGCGGCGGGGAAATACACGTTGATCGTGACGCAGGCCGACAGCAGCACCAGCGAAAAGCTCAACAGCAGCATACGGAGGGAGCGCATGGCGTAACTCCTGGATCAGTGGATGACGGGTTTGGTGCCGCTGGCCGCGGCCTTGACGCGCTCGACGAGCACGGCCCAGTCCACCTCGGACTGATGGCCGACGATCTGGATGCGCGGCAGGCCACGCCCCTCGACCAGAGTGTAGCGGGCGCCGTCCGCATCGAGTCCGCGCATGTGGCAGACCGCGTTCTGCAGCCGGCAGCCCAGGCCGAGCCGCGCATAGCCGAAGGTGTCGAACAGTTTGAGCATGCTGGCCTGCAGGCCGGCCGCGATGCCACCGCCGCCGACCGACGAAATCGTGTTGACCGCGCGCTGGCTGATGCGCCCGCCGTCCAGCGCCTGCAGCTGCGCATCGAACGCGACCGGCTGCCAGTCGCTCAGGCGCAGGCCGCGCACGTAGCCGGACAGACGGCCGCTGATGTCGCCGATGTCGAACGTGCCGGTCACGAGCTTCAGGTCCAGATTGTCGAAGGCGATCTCGGCCGACAGCGCCGGCAATACGCCGAACGGCCGCTCCAGCGCGAGGCCGGTGACGTTGAGCGTGCCGTCGAACACGTTGAGCAGCAGGCCGCCGGCCAGCTCCAGGCGTTCGTCGGCATAGCGCAGCTGCGGCACCGCGCCGCCGAGTTTGCCGCCGAAGCGCGGCCAGCCCAGGGCCTGGCTCAACGCAGCCAGTTCGATGTCGTGCAGGGCGAAGCCGGCGCGCAGGCGCTCGCCGGCGGTCGCGGCCGGATGCACGTCGACGCGCTGCAGATCCAGGCTGCCGCCGAGCAGCGGAATCTGCGCCGGCGCCTGCAGCGCGAGCACGCCGTCGCGGCCCTGCCAGCGCAGCCGCGCCGCGCCGAGCGGCAGCGAATACAGGCGCGCGGACTGCCAGATCAGCTCGCCGGGCGCGGCTTCGCCCTCGCGGCGCCAGGCCAGTTCGCCAGCCAGCTGCTGCACGCCGATGCCGCGTGCGTTCTCCACCAGATCGACACCGGCCAACTGCACGCCGGCTTCGGACAGACCGTTCGCATCACTGCGCGCGTGCAAGGCGATGCGGCCGCGAGTCTGCAGTTCGCCCCAACCGGCCAGGGCAAGCGGCCCCTGCAGATAGCGCTGCTGCGCCGCGGGCAGCTCGGCGGTCAGCCGCTCCAGACGCAGTTCGCGCAGCGGCGACGACGCCGCCGGCGCGATCAGGGCAGCACCGTTCACGGCGAGCACGCCGGGATCGTCGTAGACGAGTTCGCCGAGGCGATACGCATCGGCCTCGGGCGCCAGACCGAATTCCAGCCGCGTGCCGTGATCGGCGAAGGCCGCATGGACGCTGCCGAGTAGCACTTCGCCGCCGCCGATCTGGCCGCGATGGCGCAGACGCCAGGGCGTGCCGGCGCGCCAGTCGAGCTTGCCGGCCAGATTCACGTGCGCGGCCGCGCGGCTGCCATCGGCGCTGTCGAAGCCGAGATCGCGCAGGCTGTAGTCCACTTGCAGCGGCACGGTCGCGGACGCCGGCAACTCCAGATCCAGCGCGAGCTGGCCGTCGACGCGGGTCAGCGCCGGCCAGGCTGCGCGCAGGCGCTGTTCCAGCCAGTTCAGCGGCAGCTGGCGCAACTGCAATTGCCAGCGCGCGACACCGTCGCCGGCCGCCTCGGCGCGGCGGCGGCTCAGGTTGAGCCGTGCCGGTGCGCGATTGATCTGCAGATCGAGGCTGCCCTGGGCCAGCTGGGCGACGAAACCGGCCTCGACCGGCGCAGCCCCGGCAGTCGGCCGCAGACGCGCCTGGCCGGCGCAGCGCCAGGCGGCGGCATCGGGTTCCAGCGGGCAATGCGCCTGCAGGTCGTGGAGCTGCAGGTCGAGCCCGGGCCATTGCAACTGCGCCGCCTCGAGCGCGAGATCCTGGCCACCGTCGGGCGCCGGCATCAATTCCACTTTGATATTTTTCAACGTCACGCCGCCGGCCTGCAGCGTATCGACGGCGGCGCGCAGGCCGGCACCGTGGCCCTGGGCGCTGACCGCCAGAGCAAGCACAATGCCGGCGAAACGAAAAGGAAATGACATGCGCGGCGCC
Organism: Lysobacteraceae bacterium SCN 69-320; assembly: GCA_001725155.1. Lineage (GTDB taxonomy): Bacteria > Pseudomonadota > Gammaproteobacteria > Xanthomonadales > Rhodanobacteraceae > Tahibacter. The sequence continues at coordinate 245,035 of MEFP01000019.1, forward strand.
CGGAAAGAGGCGCCGATTGTGGCCAGCGCGAGCTGAACGGGGAAGAGCCATGGACCTGCTGATCGCCGACGACAATCCGTTGAGCCTGCGCTTCCTCGCCGAGGCGGCCGGCGCGTTCGGCCATCGCTGCGCCACCGCGGCCGACGGCGCCGCGGCGCTCGCGCTGGCCCGCGCGCGCCGCTACGACCTGCTGCTGCTCGACGTGCACATGCCCGTGCTCGACGGACCGGCGGTGCTGCAGTGTCTGCGCGCGGATGCGGCCGCTGCGTCGCGCGAAACGGCCGCGCTGGCCACCAGCGCCGACGTCGACGCGTCGCTGCGGCAGCGGCTGCAGACGGCCGGCTTCGCCGGCGTGCTGGCCAAACCCGTGGATCTCGCCGGCCTGCAGCACGCACTGGCCGCAGCGGCCGGCGGCGACACGGCAGCACCGGGCTCCGACGACAGCCGCTCCGCGCCGTTGCTCGACGACGCGGCCGCCTGCCGCAGTCTCGGCAGCGCCGACACGGTCGCAGCGCTGCGCGCGCTGTTCCGGCGCGAACTCGACGCACTCGCCGACGAACTTGCGGCCTGCCTGGCCGAACAGGACGCCGAAGGTCTGCGCGAACGCCTGCACAAGCTTTGCGCCTCGGCCGGTTTCTGCGGCGCACCGCGCCTGGAGCAGGCCGCGCGCGAATTGCGCCGCCGCCTCGTGGCGATGCCGGCGTTCACGGCGCAGGACCTCGCCGAGCTGCAAGGCGTCGGCGCGGCGACGCGGCACGCATTGGGCGCTGCAACCTGACACGGTGCTGCGCGGACGCCGCTTTACGGTAACGCCGGGCGACGTCCTCGATCGCCGCCTCAGCCCGGCAACCCGGAAGTACGCGAAGTACACCGATCTGGTCGGGTGCGGGTTCACTGCCGCTCAGGCGGCTCGGAAACTGGAAATTCCCGTCTTCCCGATGTGCGAGGCGTTCACTCCCGCCTGGGCAGTCTGTTCTGCCGGAGATGCGCGCCGGCACTCAGCCGGTACCGCCGGTACCTGCGAGCATGCTCCACGAGCGCAGTACGCCGCCGCCGAGCTGGTGCGTGATCAGCGCGCGCATGAGCCGGCGCAGCGCCGCGAGATCCGCCGCATCCGGCAGGCGGTCCTCGGCCAGCGCGAGCAGCGCGCTGCCGCGCAGGCGCAATGCATTGGGCTGCTGCATATAGCGCACGGCACCGTGCTCGGGGATGTAGATGTAGTCGGCCTCGGCCTCGATCGCCTCGCCGCTGTCGGCCTCGGTGTCGCAGACCACGGCGTAGCCGATCTCGGCAAGCAGATCGCGCTCGAAACGGCGCAGCTGCCAGGCCCGCGCGGTCGGCGCGGTCAGCTGCAACAGGGTCGCTTCGTAGGCATCGTAGAGATCCGGCAGCGCGTCGTGACGCGGCAGCAGACGCATGACCAGCTCATTGACGTAGATCGCGCAGACCAGCGCTTCGCCGCTCAGCACCGGCGGCTGGCCGCGGGCGTCCAGCGCGGTCAGGGTGACGAGTTCGCCGTGACCGGTCCAGCTCAGGCTCAGCGGCACCAGCGGCTGCAGCAGCGCGCGCGGCTGGCGCGGCTTTTCCTTGCGCACGCCGCGCGCGACGAGGCCGATGCGGCCGTGGTCGCGGCTCCAGCCTTCGAGCAGCAGGCTGGTCTCCCGATAGGGGCGCGCATGCAGTATCCAGCCGGGCTGTTCGTCGACGCGCACGGGCGGCGCCTAGCACGCAAACTGCAGCGCGCGGCGCACGGCGCGTCTAGCCCTCGTAGCCGAAGCGCTTGAGCGCGGCTTCGTCGTCGGACCAGTTCTCGCGCACGCGCACCCAGAGCTTGAGGAACACGCGCCGCTCGAACAATCGTTCCATGGCCAGCCGCGCCGAGGTGCCGACTTCCTTGAGCCGCGCGCCGCCGGCGCCGATGACGATGGCCTTCTGACCGGCGCGTTCGACCCAGATCACCGCGCCGATCTCGGCCACGCCGTCCTCGCGCTCGCCGAACTGTTCGATCTCCACCGTGCAGGAATACGGCAGTTCCTGTCCGAGTTGGCGCATCAGCTGCTCGCGCACGAGCTCGGCGGCGAGGAACCGCTCGCTGCGGTCGGTGATCTCGTCCTCGCCGTAGACGGGCGGCGCCAGCGGCAGGCGCGCGACGATTTCGCGTTCGAGCTCCTTGAGGCCGTCGGCACGGCGCGCGGAGACCAGCAGCACGGCGGCGTAGTCGCGGCCCTGGGTCGCCGCCGCGATGAACGGCAGCAGCGCGTCGCGATTCTTCAACGTGTCTATCTTGTTGGCCGCGAGCAGCACGGGCTTGCCCGCTGCCTTCAGCGCCTGCCAGACGCGCTCGTCTTCGTCGGTCCAGCGGCCGGCCTCGACGACGTGGACGAGCACGTCGACTTCCTCGATCGCGCCGCGCGCCGCGCGGTTGAGCTGGCGGTTGATCGCACGCTTGGCGTCGGCGTGCATGCCCGGCGTGTCGACGAACAGCATCTGCGCACCGGGCCGCGTGGCGATGCCGAGAATGCGATGCCGCGTGGTCTGCGGCTTGGGGCTGACGATGCTGACGCGGAAACCGACCAGCGCGTTCTGCAGGGTCGATTTGCCGACGTTCGGCCGGCCGATCAGTGCAACGAGGCCGCAGCGATGCTCGGCGGCCGGGGGCGTGTCAGCGCTCATTCGCGAAATAGTCCTTGATCTGTTCCAGCGCCGCGGCTGCGGCGAGCTGTTCTGCCGCACGCCGGCTGGAGCCGTGGCCCGGCACGCGCAGCGGCGGCTGCTCGACGCTGCAGGCCACGTCGAACACCTTGGCATGGTCCTCGCCGCTGCTGGCGACGAGTTCGTAGGTCGGCAACGCCAGTCCGCGCGCCTGCAGCAGTTCCTGCAGCCGCGTCTTGGCATCCTTTTCCGGCGCGCGCAGCCGTGCCGCGCGTTCGGCGAACAGGCTGCGCACGCAGGCACGACACGCTTCCCAGCCCGCATCGAGATAGACCGCGGCGATCAGTGCCTCGAACGCGTCGGCGAGTATCGAGTCGCGCCGGTGGCCGCCGCTCTTGAGTTCGCCGGGCCCGAGCCGCAGCGCATCGCCCAGCGCGAGCGAACGCGCGACTTCGGCCAATGCCGCGCCGCTGACCAGTTGCGCGCGCATGCGCGTGAGCTCGCCCTCGTCGGCGCGGCCGTGCGACTCGAACAGCAGCTCGGCCACGAGCATGCCGACGAGCGAATCGCCGAGGAACTCGAGCCGTTCGTTGTTGGGTTTGCCGGCGCTGCGATGGGTCAGCGCCTGCTGGTACAGGGCCGGATCGCGGAACTCGTGTGGGAAGCGAAGCTTGATCAAGCGATTCAGCGCACCGGAATGGCGCCAGCGAAGCGGCGGACCGGCGCAGCGACCGCGGATGGCGCGGCGGCGGCGCGCAGAGCGCGCTGCCGCCGCGCCATCCGGTCAGTCGGACGCGGCGGCGGTGCTGGAAAGGTTGATGGTGTCGTCGAAGCTGATCAGCAGGTCGATGTTGTAGATGAACGCGACGCGCTTGTCGTAGAACACGCGCAGGCTCGCCGCGCCGTTCTGCCGTCTCAGCTGGATGTTCTGCGGCGGCACGGTAGTGTCGTCGACGTACTGGATGCTGAACTTGGTATTGAGCATCTGGCGGATTTCGCCGATGTCCTTGTTGCCGATGCCCGGCTCGCTCAACAGCTGGTTCATCGACTTCACGACGCCGAAATGCTCGGAATAGATCGGCACCAGCTTCATGGCGCAGTAGGCGAAGAAGCCGACGACGCAGAGCACGATGACGAATCCGATGAACGTGATACCGCGTTGCGACTGCTTCATGACCCCCGCCCTCTTCTACTTGATCAAGGTGCCGAGACGACCGAATTCGATGAGTCCGTTGTCCAGCCCGCGCCAGCTCATCCAGATCACGAACGCCTTGCCGACGAGGTTTTCCTCCGGCACGAAGCCCCAGACGCGGCTGTCGGAACTGCGATCCCGGTTGTCCCCCATGACGAAATAATGCCCGGCGGGAACCTTCAAGGTAAAGTCCGGCCCGACCTGGCCGCCGGGCACCGTGATGATCTGGTGGCGAACCGTGTCCAACTGTTCCAGAAAGGACTCGGCGCCGCCGTGCATCAGTTCACGCGACTCGCCGTCGGTGCCGGAATAGGCGCCGGTGGCTTCCTGGCTCATTTCCGTGCCGTTGACGTAGAGCTTCTTGTTGCGATACGTGACGTCGTCGCCGGGCTTGCCGATCACGCGCTTGATGTAGTCCTGGGTCGGATCCTTCGGAAAGCGGAACACGACGACATCGCCGCGTTGGGGCTCGCCGACCTCGATGATCTTCTTGTCGAGGACCGGCAGGCGGATGCCGTAGGCGAACTTGTTGACCAGGATGAAGTCGCCGACGAGCAGGGTCGGCATCATCGAACCCGACGGGATGCGGAACGGCTCGGCCAGGAAGGAGCGGAACAGCAGCACGATCAGGATGACCGGGAAGAACGAGCGCGAGTACTCGACCAGGATGGGCTCGCGCGGCATCTCGCCCGGCGGCGCTTCCGCGGCGCGGCGCTTGGCGAAGAACCAGTGGTCTATGGCCCAGATCACGCCGGTCAGGAAGGTCAGCCCGACCAGGATGGCGGCAAAGTCGAAGTGCATTCGCGGTCCTCAGACTCGGTGGTACGACGTTCGGGGGCCCGCGCCGGCGGCGCGGGCCGGGTCACTTGTCCATCTGCAGCACGGCGAGGAAGGCTTCCTGCGGGATGTCCACGCTGCCGACCTGCTTCATGCGCTTCTTGCCTTCTTTCTGCTTCTCGAGCAGCTTGCGCTTGCGCGAGACGTCGCCGCCATAGCACTTGGCCAGCACGTTCTTGCGCAGCGCCTTGACGGTCGAGCGCGCGATGACCTGCGAGCCGACGGCCGCCTGGATCGCCACGTCGAACTGCTGGCGCGGGATCAGCTCCTTCATCTTCTCGGTCAGCTCGCGGCCGCGGCGGTCGGCCGCGGCCCGGTGCACGATCAGGCTCAGCGCGTCCACGCGGTCGCCGTTGATCAGCACGTCCAGACGCACGAACGGACCGGCGCGGAACTCGTGGAAGTGGTAGTCCATCGAGGCGTAGCCCCGCGAAACCGACTTGAGCTTGTCGAAGAAATCCAGCACGACCTCGGCCAGCGGCAGCTCGTAGCTGATGCGCACCTGGGTCGACACGTAGTTGATGCTGCGCTGGATGCCGCGCTTTTCCTCGCACAGGCCGATCACGTTGCCGATGTAGTCCGGCGGCGTGAGGATGTCGGCGATGATGATCGGTTCGCGTACTTCCTCGATGTTCTGCACCGGCGGCAGCTTGGCCGGGTTGTCCAGCGACATCACCGAACCGTCGGTCAGCGCGACCTCGTAGACCACGGTCGGCGCGGTCGTGATGAGGTCGAGGTCGTACTCGCGCTCCAGCCGCTCCTGGATGATGTCCATGTGCAGCAGGCCGAGGAAGCCGCAGCGGAAGCCGAAGCCCATGGCCTCGGAGCTCTCCGGCTCGAAATTCAGCGCCGCATCGTTGAGGCGCAACTTCTCCAGCGCCTCGCGCAGCGCCGGGAAGTCGTCGGCGGCGGTCGGGAACAGGCCGGCGAACACGCGCGACTGCATCTTCTGGAAGCCCGGCAGCGGCGCCGGCGCCGGATCGGCGTTCAAGGTCAGCGTATCGCCGACCGGGGCGCCGTGGACGTCCTTGATCGAGGCCGTCAGCCAGCCGACTTCGCCGGCTTCGAGGCTGTCCTTGACCTTGCGCTTGGGCGTGAACACGCCGACCGAATCGACTTCATGCCAGCGGCCGGTCGACATGACGAGAATCTTGTCGCGCGGCTTGATGCGGCCCTGCATGACGCGGACCAGCGAGACCACACCGAGGTAGTTGTCGAACCAGGAGTCGATGATCAGCGCCTGCAGCTTGTCGGTATCCCGCGGCTTGGGCGGCGGGATACGCGCCACGATGGCTTCGAGCACCGCTTCGACGTTCTGGCCGGTCTTGGCGCTGATCGGGATCGCGTCGTCGGCGTCGATGCCGATGACGGCCTCGATCTCGCTCTTGGCGCGGTCGATGTCGGCCGTCGGCAGGTCGATCTTGTTGAGCACCGGAATGACTTCGAGGCCCTGCTCCACCGCCGTGTAGCAGTTGGCGACCGACTGGGCTTCGACGCCCTGCGCCGCATCGACGACGAGCAGCGCGCCCTCGCAGGCGGCCAGCGAGCGGCTGACTTCGTAGCTGAAGTCGACGTGGCCCGGCGTGTCGATGAAATTGAGCTGATAGACCTTGCCGTCGCGGGCCTTGTACGGCAGCGAGACGGACTGCGCCTTGATCGTGATGCCGCGTTCGCGCTCGATCGGGTTGGAGTCCAGGACCTGGGCTTCCATTTCCCGGGCTTCCAGCCCGCCGCAGAGTTGAATGATCCGGTCGGCCAGGGTGGACTTGCCGTGGTCGACGTGGGCAATGATCGAGAAGTTTCGGATATGGTCCATCGGGGGGCCGCAGAACGGGGGCCGGCGCACGAGCGGCGTGACGGCAAACGGCGATTATTGCATGAAGCCGCGTCCGGCGCAGGGTGGGCCCGGCTGGCCGGAAACGGCGGCGGCGGCTCCCGGGGGAACCGCCGCCGTGGCCCCATCCTGAAGCGGGATCAGCCGGCCTTCTTGGGCACGCTGACCGCGACGAACAGGCTGGTGTCCTGGCGCCGGACCAGCAGCATGGCCGACTCGCCGGGCTGCACACCCTTGACGGCGTTGTTGAATTCGGCAGCCGTCTTGATCTTCTGCTTGCCGACCATCAGCACGATGTCGCCCGGCTGCAGCGCCGCGCGGCGCGCCGGCAGGCCGGTGATCCGCGTCACGACCACGCCTTCTTCCTTGATGCCGAGCTGCTGGCGCTGCTCCGGCGTCAGATCCTCCACGACCATACCCAGCGGATTGGTGCTGGCCGCATTGCCGCCGCCCGAAGCGGCCTGGGCCGTGGCGTCACGCGAGAGCTCACCGACGACGACCGGCACGGTCAGGGTCTTGCCGTCGCGGAACAGGCTGACATCGACCTTGCTGCCCGGCGCCGAGGCGCCGACCATCGGCGGCAGGTCCGAGGAATGCACGACGTCGACGCCGCCGAAGGCGAGGATCACGTCGCCGACCTTGATGCCGGCCTTCTCGGCTGCACTGCCGGCTGTGGTCGCGTTGACCAGGGCGCCGCCGGTGCGCGGCAGGCCGAGGGTCTGCGCGAGTTCGCGGTTCACGTCCTGTATCTGCACGCCGATCATGCCGCGCGAGACGAAGCCCTTGTCCTTGATCTGCTTGACCGCGCTCATCGCCGTGTCGATCGGAATCGCGAACGACACGCCCATGAAGCCGCCGGTGTTGGACAGGATCTGCGAATTGATGCCGACGACTTCGCCGTCGAGATTGAACAGCGGGCCGCCCGAATTGCCGCGGTTGATCGCGACGTCGGTCTGGATGAACGGCACGTACTGCTGGTCGCGGCCGCCGAAACTGCGGCTGACGGCGCTGACGATGCCGGCCGTGACCGAGTGGTCGAAACCGAACGGCGAGCCGATCGCGAGCACCCACTGGCCCGGCTTGAGCTTCTTGGAATCGCCCAGGGTGACCGCCGGCAGGTTGCTCGCGGTGACCTTCAGCAGCGCGATGTCGTACTGCGCATCGCTGCCGACGACCTTGGCGTCGAGTTCGCGGCGGTCGGACAGGCGCACCGTCACGCTGTCGGCGCCGTCAACGACGTGGTTGTTGGTCAGGATGTAGCCATCGTTGGAGATGATGAAACCGGACCCCAGCGAGATGCCGCCGGGACGGCCGCCGCGCGGCACACCCGGTGCGCCGGGACCACCCGGGCCGAAGAAGCGGCGGAAGATTTCGGGAATCTGCTCCTGGTCGGGCTCGTCCTCGTCACCGTTGCCAGTAGCGGCGGTCTCATCGCTGCCGTTCTGGCGCGCCTGGACATTGACGACGGCCGAGCCGTTCTTTTCGACCAGCGCGGTGAAATCCGGCAGGTCATAGGCCTGAGCGGCGCTCGCGGCGAAGAAAATCAGTCCTGCGAACGACAGGGCGAAAGACTTCAACATGCCTCGTTGCATACAGTTTGCCTTTGCTGATTTTTCGAGAGTCGTCCCGGCCTGGCCGGGCGTTCCCGGAATACTCCGGACGCCGCTTTGAGAACGCCGCAACGCCAAAGTTCCGGGCTGCTGAAATCGGTCAACGATGATTCATCTGGCGTCGCCGGCGGCGACTTCAATGGACGGAAATGCAACGGCCCCGGCGCGGACGCCGGGGCCGTCGATGGAGTCTGGACGAACGGGTCTACTGCAGGCGCGGCAGTACCTGAGGCTCGGCCGGCGCCGGCTGCGCCGGCACGATCAGCAGCACGTAAGGGGCACCCGGCGAACGCACGCTGTAACCGGCCTCGGCAGCCGGACGCCAGCCGGCCGGCGGCGCGTGCATGTCATAGCCCGGTGCGAACAAGGTGTCGCCGCCGACCGTCGCCGAAGCCGGCTGGGCCAGCTGCGGCAGGCGCGGTCCGAGGATGCTGCTGTCGTTGAAGGTCGACGCACGCGCCGGTGCAGCGGTGCTGGCGACGGTCGCGGTGCCCGGCGGCGTTTCTTTTTCCGGCGCCGAGACCATCAGTGCGACGACGGCAACGGCCGCCGCAACGGCGCCGCCGGACAGATAACGGGCCCAGCGCGAACTGCCGCTGCGCTGCGGCGCGGCCTCCGCATCCAGACGTGCCATCACCGCGGCGGCGAAGCCCGCATCGGCGAGCAGGACCGGTTTGCGCTGCAGGCAGTCGCGAGCGATGTGGAAGCGCGACCAGTCGTCAGTCAGGGCCGGATCGGAATCGACCGCGCGCAGCACAAACCGTACCGCATCGCGCTGCACCTCGCCGTCCATCAACGCCGAAAGCTGTTCCTTGATTTCCGTGTTCATGACGATCAAACCTCGCTGTCCGCAAGCAGCGGACGCAATTGCGTGTCGATGGCCTCGCGAGCCCGGAAGATGCGCGAACGCACCGTTCCGATGGGGCACTGCATCTGCTCGGCGATCTCCTCGTAGGAGAGCCCGTCGACCTCGCGCAGCGTGATTGCGGTGCGCAGTTCTTCGGGCAGCTGTTCGACCGTCGCGAAGACGGTTCGTTCAATCTCCTGACGCAGCAGTTCGCGTTCCGGCGTGGCGCTGTCCTTGAGCCGGATGCCGGCGTCGAGCTGCACTGCATCGTCGATCGCGACGTCGTCGGTGGGCGGGCGCCGGCCCTGTGAAACCAGATAGTTCTTCGCCGTGTTGATGGCGATGCGATAGACCCAGGTGTAGAACGCGCTGTCGCCGCGGAACGCGCCTATCGCGCGGAACGCGCGGATGAAGGCTTCCTGGGCCACGTCCTGGCATTCGGCCCAGTCGGACACGTAGCGCGAGATCACGCTGATCACCTTGTGCTGATAGCGCCGCACGAGCAGATCGAAAGCGCGCTTGTCGCCCTTCTGCACGCGCTCGACCAGCGTGTTGTCGGAAACTTCGTCGCCCATCCGGGCCGTACTCCCTGCACTCGTCGACGCCGCTTCCTGCACCGGTCGCGGCGCCTCGCGCCGCGGCGCGGTATCGCGCTCGCGTCCCCAGACCAGAAAACCAGAACCCATCACTGCTTCCACGTGTTGACTCCGCTGGCGCCGTGCCGTGATCCCGACCAACCGGGCGGGACTCAAGACAGTGCTCGCGGTAGTTAAGTTCCGCCGGCGCCTGTTCAGGCCGCCAGCAACCGGCTCCGGTCCGGCACCGGCGGAGCCGCGGATCGGAACATCCCGCCGCAGTGGGGACGACCGCCGGCCCGCGCAAGGCGCCATGCCGGAACCCGCTTCCGTCCGCCGGACGTCCCGCAAACCGCCTGGGACTTCCTGCCCGTTACCCGTCCATACCATCCCGGCCATCATCCGCCGGCGCGCGCGACCGGCCGATTATGCCCGGAACCGGCGAGCTCAGCGGGGCAGCAGCTCTGCCCCGCCGCTGCAGACCCCGAACAGCTTCTCGCGCTCGACCAGCATGTTCTCGAAACTGACCGGTGCCAGCGGCCGGCAGAACAGATAGCCCTGCAGCTCCTCGCAGCCGTGGTCGCGCAGGAAATTGAAATGCTCCTCGATCTCCACGCCCTCGGCGACGACGCCAAGCTTGAGGCTGTGCGCCATGTTGATCGTCGCGCGCACGATCGCCTCGTCGTCCGGATCGACCCCGATGTTGCGCACGAACACCTGGTCGATCTTGATCTTGTCGGCCGGGAAGCGGCGGATGTAATCGAGCGAGGACTGGCCCGTGCCGAAGTCGTCGATCGAGATCCGGCAGCCCAGATCGCGCAGCGCCTGCAAGGTCTCCATGAGGTTCGGAATCGACTTGACGCTGATGCTCTCGGTGACTTCCAGATCGAGCAGGGTCGGGTCGATGCCGGTCTCGTCGATGACGTTGCGCACGATCTCCACGAGGTTGGGCTGCTTGATCTGCAGCGCCGACAGGTTGACGCTGACGCGCAGCGGCAGATTGAAGCGCGTCTGCCAGCGTTTTGTTTCGACGCAGGCCGTGCGCAGCACCCATTCGCCGATTGACACGATCAGGCCGGTTTCCTCGGCCAGCGGGATGAAGAAGCCCGGGCTGATCATGCCGAGCTCCGGATGCTCCCAGCGGATCAGCGCCTCCATGCCGACGATGTCCTCCGTCAGCGAGTCGACCTGCGGCTGGTAGTAGACACGCAGTTCGTTGTTGCGCTCGGCCACGCGCAGCTTGGTCTCCAGCGCGATGCGCTGCTGATGCGATTCCTCAGGCACTGCGACATAGGTCTGGAAGTTGTTGCGCCCCATGCCCTTCGCGCTGTACATCGCGACGTCGGCGTGCTTGAGCAGGCGCTCGGCCGTGGTCGCGTCATCGGGGTAGAAGCTGATGCCGATCGACGCGGTGATGTGCAGCTCCGAACCGTCCTCCAGAGTCAGCGGCACTTCCATGACGCGGACGATCTTCTCGGCAATGCGCATGACGTCGTCGCGCTGCACGATGTGGCGCAGGATCAGGGTGAACTCGTCGCCGGCATAGCGCGCGACCGTGTCGGACGCGCGCACACTCGCGCGCAGGCGCCGCGACACCGCATCGAGCACCTGATCGCCGACGCCGTGGCCCAGCGAGTCGTTGATGTTCTTGAAACGATCCAGGTCGACGAACAGCACCGCGAACATCTCGCCGGTGCGGTGCGCCTCGTTGATCGTGGTCTCCAGACGGTCGTTGAACAGCAAGCGGTTCGGCAGTCCGGTCAGCGCGTCCTGCAGCGCCTTGGCCTTGCCCTGGTCGCGCGAGCGGCGCAGTTCCAGCTCCAGCGCGAGGCGCCCGGCGGCGACGCGCAAGGTGTCGACGATCGTCGTCGACTCGGGCAGTGCCGAGCGGCGGCCGAGCAGCAGCGCGCCGAGCACCGTGCGGCGCTCGTCGCGCAGCGGCAAGCCGACGAAAGCCTCGAAACGCGTGAAGCCGAGGAACGAGTCGCGCTCGACGCGCTTCCAGGCTTCGGTCAGATGGATCACGCTGCTGCCGTCGAGCACTTGACGCAAGGTCGGTTGCTTGAGCGGGTCCGGCGCGTCGCCGGGCATGTTGACGCGCTGGTACAGCGTGATCGGCTGCACTTCGTTGGGCTGGTCGGGCCGCGCCGACACCAGGGTGACGTAGTCGAGCTCCAGCCAGTCCACGAACAGGCGCACGATCTGGCGCACGCCTTCGTCGCCGGCGCCGACCTCGATCGCCTCGGCCAGCAGACCCAGCGACTGCTGCAGCCGGCCGAGCTCGCCGAGGTCGCGCAGTATCGTGAAATGCACGAGCTTGCCCGCGCGCACGGCCAGGCGCGAGACCACGTCGACCGGATAGCTGCCGCCGTCGACGCGCGGCTTCTGGCAGCGATAGCGCACGCTGCCTTCGCGCGTGAGTCGCGCGTTGAGCTCCACGCGCTGCTCGCGCGTGTGGCTCTTGCTGATGATGTCCAGCGACTGGCCGACGACCTGGGCCGCATTGAAGCCCGAGCGCTGCAGGAAGACCGGATTGACCTCGACGATGCGCCCGCTCTTGGGGTCGGAGATCACGAGTTCGTCGAGGCTGCCCTCGAACGCGAACTGGTAGCGATCGCCGCCGATCGACCGCGGCGCCGATTCGCCGCCGGCGGCAGCGCCGCCGCGCAGCTGCGCGAGGGCCTGGCGTATGCGCGCCAGCGCCTCGGCGCCGTCGACCGGCGAACGCAGCCAGTCGACCACGCCCGGCGGCATGCGCGCCCAGTCCCAGTGACGCTCGCCGGCTTCCGCCGGCAGCAGGCCGATGATCGGCACGCGCGCGAGCCGCTCGTCGCCCTTCATCTGGGTGCAGAACGCGACGGCCTCGCGCGCAGGGCCGACGAACTCCATCAGCACCACGTCGATGTCCGGATCCTGGTTCAGGAACGCCAGCGCCTGCTGCAGATCCTTGGCGGTATAGATTGCATCGAAATTCTGGCCGTCCAGGGTATCGAACAGCACGCGGCGGTCGTCGCGATTGGTCGCGACGATCAGGATGGACCCCTGGCCCTTTTCGTCGCGCGCCATCAGATCACCCAGCGGCCGTCGCGCAGCCGCGGACGCTGCGGCATGACGCGTTCGAAGCTCAGGTGCTCGGTGACCTCCTCGAGACTGTCGGGCATGGTCAGCGAGCCGCCGATGAACACGACCTTGCGTTCATTGCCGCCCTTGGCCCGGCCTATCTGGCGCAGCAGGCCGATGTTCGGCGGGCGCAGATGGCCTTCGGCCTCGACGAAAAGATAGATGCCGAAATGCATGCTCTGCAGGATGTAGCGCAGCGCGTCGGCCATGCGCTTGGAGCCCGGCACTCGCACCTCGCCCTCGCGCAGCGAGCTGATGCCGATGTCGTCCTGCCACTGATAGATGGACTGGCCGCTGCGCAGCGCGAACTGGCGGAACTGGGCGACCACGTCGGCGATGTCGGTGGTCTCGACCACGACGACGTTCTGCTTCGACGCGATGATGCGGTCGAACAGGCGGGCGCTCAGATGGCTGTCGCTGGTTTCCACGTTCACGCGTTGAAGACCGCCCCTTGCATGTCCCTACGTTGCGACTGCGGCAGACATTATCCCGCTGACCGCGGATTGACCAGAGGCGCGGCCAGCACGGATCATAGCCCGCCCAACCTGCTGCCGGCCGCGCCATGTTCGAAGGACTTCGCTTCTCCCACTGGAAGACCGAGCGCGGCAGCGACGGCATCGTCGTGCTGAGCTTCGACCGGGCCGGCTCCAGCGTCAATACGTTCTCGCGCGCAGTGCTCGACGAACTCGGCGAGATCATCGAACGCCTCTCGATCGAGCCGCCCAAGGGCGTCATCGTCCGTTCGGCCAAGAGCGCGGGCTTCATCGCCGGCGCCGACATCCGCGAATTCGAACAGTACGAGAAGACCGGCTCGGTGCTCGAGTCGATCCAGAACGGCCAGCGCGTGTTCGAGCGCTTCGCCCGCCTGCCCTGCCGCACGGTTGCGGCGATCCACGGCCACTGCATGGGCGGCGGCACCGAGCTGTCGCTGGCCTGCCGCTACCGCGTCGCCAGCCGCGACCCGTCGACCCGGATCGGTCTGCCCGAGGTCAAGCTCGGCATCTTCCCGGGCTGGGGCGGCAGCGCCCGGCTGCCCTACCTGATCGGCGCGCCGGCCGCGCTGGAATTCATGCTCAGCGGCCGCAACGCCTCGGCCGAGAACGCCCGCGCCCTGGGCCTCGTCGACGCGCTGGCCTCGCCGGAACTGCTCGTGGAAAAGGCCCGCGAGCTGATCCTGCATCCGCCGACGCGACCGCTGAAGCAGCGCGCGCTGGCCTGGATCACCAATATCTGGCCGGTGCGCCAGGTGCTCGCGCCGATGATTCGCAAGCAGACCGCGGCCAAGGCCAATCCGTCCCACTATCCGGCGCCGTTCGCACTGATCGAGACCTGGCGCCGCGGCGGCGCCCTCGGCAAGCGCCTGAACAACGAGGCGCGCGCGGTGGCCAAGCTCGCGCAGACCTCCACGGCGCGCAACCTGATCCGCGTGTTCTTCCTGCAGGAACAGCTCAAGGGGCTCGGCGGCGGCGTGGCCCACGGCATTGATCATGTCCACGTGGTCGGCGCCGGCGTCATGGGCGGCGACATCGCGGCCTGGTGCGCGCTGCGCGGCTTCCAGGTCACCTTGCAGGACCGCGAGATGAAATACGTACAGCCCGCGCTGGACCGCGCGCGCGAGCTGTACACCAAGCGCCTGAAGACGCCCGAACGCATCAATCCGGCGCTGGAGCGCCTGCAGGCCGATGTCGCCGGCAGCGGCGTGGCCAAGGCTGACCTCGTCATCGAGGCGATCTACGAGAACCTCGAAGCCAAGCGCGCGCTGTACGCCCAGGTCGAAGCCCAGTTCCACGAGGGCGAACTGCTCGCGACGAATACCTCGAGCATCCCGCTGGATCAGCTCAGCACCGGGCTCGCACGGCCGCAACTTTTCCTCGGCCTGCATTTTTTCAACCCCGTCGCGCTGATGCCGCTGGTCGAGGTCGTGACCCACGACGGCCTCGACCCCGAAGCGGCGAAGCGCGCACTGGCCTTCTGCAAGGCCATCGACAAGCTGCCCGTGCCGGTCAGAAGCTCGCCGGGCTTCCTCGTCAACCGCATCCTGATGCCCTACCTGCTCGAAGCCATGACCTTGTACAGCGAAGGCGTGCCGGGTCCGGTGCTGGACAAGGCGGCCAGGAAGTTCGGCATGCCGATGGGGCCGATCGAGCTGGCCGACACGGTGGGCCTCGACGTCTGCGCCTCGGTCGGCAAGATCCTCGCCGAATTCCTCGGTCTGGACCTGCCCAAGGGGATGGAAGCGCTGCTCGAATCGGGCAAGCGCGGCAAGAAGGACGGCCAGGGTTTCTACATCTGGAAGGACGGCAAGCCGGACAAGCCGCAGGTCGACCCGAACTACGAGGCGCCGGCCGACATCACCGAGCGCATGATCCTGCCGATGCTCAACGAGTCGGTGGCCTGCCTGGCCGAGGGCGTGGTCGAGAATGCCGACCTGCTCGATGCCGGCGTCATCTTCGGCACCGGCTTCGCGCCGTTCCGCGGCGGCCCGATCGCGCACATTCGCAGCGAAGGTGCGGCCGCGGTCAAGGCCCAGCTCGAAACGCTGGCCAGCCGTTACGGCAAGCGCTTCGCGCCGAAGGACGGCTGGGACCGGATAGGCTGACCGGTCGCCCCCGTCTCCTCTGATCGCAGAGGGACTGACGGCCCGGAATGCGGCCCCGCGTTTTCGCTGAAGACGCGGGTTCGATCGTGCAGGCGGCCAGTCCCGCCGGCTGCTTTTCCGTCACCCCCGCGCGCGGTTCGCGTCTGGAGGTAGGGCTTCAGCGCCGCCGGTGCCGCCCTCCGGCACTCCGCGACGATCCGGACGAAGACCCGATGGCTTTTCGCAGCGTGATGGACGCGGCGCTGCACTATAGGCCGGAGGCCACGAACCAGTACCGTCATTGCTCGCCGAAGCAGCTGCCGCGCCGCGGCTGTCGCTCGCCGTTCGGCCGCCGAATTCGCGGGCGGCCAAGGCCTTTTCTCAGCGCCGTCCCGCCTCGTAAACCCGCAGATGCGTCGCGGCCGCGCGCAGCAGCGGCAGATCCAGCCCGTCGCCACGGGCGATCAGGTCGCCGATGATGTGCTCGCACTCGGTCGCGCCGCCGCGCTGCAGGTCGCGCAGCATGGAGGCCTTCAGCGGCGATCCGGGCGTGGTCAGTATCGCGAGCGCGTCGGCCCGGGCCGGATCGGCGATCGGGTGGCCGGCCGCCGCGGCGACGGCGCAGGCTTCCGCATGACAGCGGTGCAGCAGCGCCAGGCCGTCCGGCGTCGCGGCGATCTCGCCGATGGAACCGCGCATCAGGCAGGTCATGGCTGCCAGGGTCGCGAGGAACGCGAATTTTTCCCACATCGCGTCGACGATGCGCTCGCTGCGGTGCACTTCCGCCGGTGCAGCAAGCAACGCCGGCGTCAATGCATCCAGGCACGCATCGGGCTCGGCGCCGCGCACGCCGAAGGTCAGCCGGTGCGGCTGGCCCATGTGCAGCACACTGCCGTCGGGCTGCAAGGTCACCGAGATATGGCACAGGCCGCCGAGCACGCGGGTCGCGCCGAACGCGAGATCGAGGACGTCGAGATGGCGCAGGCCGTTGAGCAGCGGCAGCACGCGGCTGTCGGCGCCGACGGCCGGTGCGATCGCTGCGAGCGCGGTGTCGAGGTCGTAGGCCTTGCAGGCCAGCAGAATCAGATCGAAGTGGCGGCCGGCCGGGAGGCTGGTCAAGACGTCGACGGCACCGGAAAAATCGCCATGCGGGCTCAGCACGCGCAGGCCGTCCTGGCGCAGCCGCTCGGCCCGGGCCGGACGCACGAGGAACGACACCGCACAGCCGGACTGGATCAGGCGGGCGCCGAAGTAGGCGCCGGTTCCGCCGGCGCCGAGGACCAGTACCTGCATCACATCGTATGGGTCGGACGGTCCGACCCGAGGATGCCGGCAAGTATGGACTCGATCTTGGTCCGCGCGGCGTCGCCGTCGGCGGACTCGTTGAACTGCACGCCGATGCCGGCCGTGCGATTGCCCTGGGCACCCGGCGGCGTGATCCAGACCACCTTGCCGGCGACCGGCAGGCGATCCTTTTCTTCCATCAGGGTCAGCAGGATGAACACTTCGTCGCCGAGCGAATAACGCTTGGCGGTCGGCACGAACAGGCCGCCATGCTTCACGAACGGCATGTAGGCGTTGTACAGCGCGCCGCGGTCCTTGATCGCCAGCGACAGGATGCCCTGCCGCGGCATGCCGCCCATTGCCGGGGTTGCCATATCACGCCCTCCTTGCGGCCGGCGCCAATGCGCGCCAGGCCAGCAGCAATTCCAACAGAAGCAGTTCGCTGCGCACCGGGGTACGCAGTTGCTCGCGCACCCGGCCCGCCTCACGGAACCATTGCGCTAGCTTGTTGAAATCGCTGATGGCGGTCAAGGCAAGCGGGCCGCGCGCGGCGCGCGCCTGCGCCGCGGCCTCGGCCTGCGCCAGCTGTGCGGCGAACCAGCAGCGCCGTTCGGCCTCGCTCTTGGCCCAGCGATTGGCGATTTCCGCCGGCACCGCCTTGCGTGCCCAGAGATTGGCCAGGTCGCTGGCCACTTCGGTGCGCAGCGCAAGACCGCCGCCGCGCGCGAGTTCCAGGGCCAGGCCCGGATTGCCGGCGGCGGCCTCCAGCGCCTGCGCCGCACCGTCGACGCCCTGGCGCTTGAGCCAGGCCATGGCCTCGGCCGCGTTCGGCAGGCCGAAATCCAGGCGCTGGCAGCGCGAGCGGATCGTCGCGGGCAGGCGCGCGAACTGGTCGCTGACCAGGATCATGACCGTGCCGGCGCCGGGCTCCTCCAGAGTCTTGAGCAGCGCGTTGGCCGCCGCGGTGTTCATGAGATCGGCCGGGTCGATCAGCGCGACCTGATGGCCGCCGAACTGCGCGGTCATGGACAGACGCTGCGACAGCACGCGGATCTGCTCCACGACGATCTCGGTACGCAGGGTCTTGCCGTCATCGCGCAGTTCCAGATTCAGCTCGATCCGGTCCGGATGGCTGCCGGCGGCGACGAGCAGGCAGCTGCGGCAGCTGCCACAGGCGCTGTCGCCGGGGTTCTCGCAGAGCAGCAGCGCGGCCAGCGCGGCACCGAACGCGCGCTTGCCGAGACCGGCCGGACCGGCCAGCAGCAGCGCATGCGGCATCGCGCCGCGGCGCCGGCGCTCGAGCACATTGTTCCAGAGTGGACGATTCCATTCGGCAATGCTCATGCGGCGCCCCGCTGCGCGATGAAGGCGCCGAGCACGGCGTCGACCTGATCCAGCACCTCGACCAGCGGCCGGCTCGCGTCGATCACGCGGAAACGCGCCGGATCGGCCGCGGCGCGCGCGCGGTAGGCGGCACGCACGCGCTCGAAGAAATCCTCGCGCTCCTGCTCGATGCGGTCGGCCGTGCCGCCGCGCGCGCCCGCGCGGGCCAGGCCCTGGGCGACCGGCAGATCCAGCAGCAGGGTCAGATCCGGACGCAGGCCGTCGGCGGCCCACTGCTCGAGATCGGCGATGCGCGCCTCGGGCTGGCCACGGCCACCGCCCTGGTAGGCGAAGCTCGCATCGGTGAAACGGTCGCTGAGCACCCAGCGGCCGGCCGCAAGCGCCGGCGCGATCTGCTCGCGCACGAGTTGGGCGCGCGCGGCGAACATCAGCAACAGTTCGGTCTCGGCGCAGAGGCCGCGATAGGCCGGATCGAGCAGCAGCCCGCGTATCGCCTCGCCGGCCAGGGTGCCGCCGGGCTCGCGCGTGAACAGCGCGTCGATGCCGGCGACCGCCAGACGCTCGCGCACCTTGCCGAGCACGGTGCTCTTGCCGGCACCCTCGCCGCCTTCGAGCGTGATGAAGCCGCCGCGGCGCGTGCTCATGGATTGCGCCGCAGCTGGTAGCGCGCGACCGCGCGGTTGTGCGCGTCCAGATCGGCGCTGAACTCGTGCGAGCCGTCGCCGCGCGCAACGAAATACAGCGCGTTGCCGGGCGCCGGCTGCACCGCCGCGCGCAGCGCGGCCACTCCCGGCAGCGCGATCGGCGTCGGCGGCAGGCCGGTACGCGTATAGGTGTTGTACGGCGTGTCGGTTTCCAGGTCGCGCCGGCGCAGGTTGCCGTCGAAGCTCGCGCCGAGGCCGTAGATCACGCTCGGATCGGTCTGCAGTTTCATGCCCAGGCGCAGGCGGCGCGCGAACACGCCGGCGATCTGCGGACGCTCCTCGGCCTTGCCGGTCTCGCGCTCGACGACCGAGGCGAGGATCAGCGCCTGATACGGCGAGTCCAGCGGCAGCTCCGGCGCGCGCGCGGCCCAGACTTCGTCCAGGGTGCGGCGCATCGCATCAAAGGAACGGCGCAGCACCTGCAGGTCGCTGTCGCCGCGCGTCCAGACATAAGTTTCCGGCAGGAAGCGGCCTTCCGGATGCTCGGCGCCGGCGCCGAGCTCGCGCATGATCTCGGCATCGGACTGCGTAGTGAGGGTCTGGCGCAGGCCGCTTTCGCCGGCCAGGGCCGTGCGCAGCTGGCGGAAGGTCCAGCCCTCGACGATCGTGAAGCGGTGCTGGAGCACGTCGCCGATGGACAGGCGCCGCAGCAGCTCGCGCGGCGTGGTTCCCACCGGCACGGCATATTCGCCGGCGCGCAGGCGCGAGGCCACGCCCATGCGCTGGGCCAGCGCGCGCCAGTACAGATCGTGCGCGTCGCTGAAGCCGGCCTCGTGGATCTGCCGGCGTATCGCCGCGAACGAGGCGCCGGCCGGCACGTCGAGCACGGCCGCCGGCTCCACGCGCAGCGGCGCATCGGCGAAGCGGTTCCAGTCCTGCCACAGCAGCCAGCCGCCGGCGACGAAGCCGAGCAACAGCAGCCAGGCCAGCACACGCAGGGTGCCGGCGCCGCGGCTGTACGTCGCGCCCATGCGGGGCGGATGCCTGAGCTCATGCATGGTCCGCTTCCATCAGTCCCGCCGCGCGCCATTGCGCCTGCAGCTCGCGGGCGACCGGACCCGGCGCGAACGGCGTCGCGTCGATGGACGCGACCGGCAGGATGCCGCGCAGGCTCGAGGTCAGGAACACTTCGTCGGCTCGCATCAGTTCTTCCCAGGTCAGCCGCTCGATCGCGGTCTCGCGCCGCGCCAGCACTTCGGCGCGCGCGACGCCGGCGACGCCGCACTCGTCCACGGCCGGCGTATGCAGGCGCCCACCATGGACCGCAAACAGATTCGCCGCCGTCGCGCCGATCACATGACCGTCGCGATCGCCGAGCAGACCTTCGGCAACGGCGGCATCGTCCCACTCGGCGCGCGCGAGCACGTTCTCGAGCCGGTTCAGATGCTTGATCCCGGCCAGCGCGGGCTGCGCGGCGAGACGCAAACGGCAGCAGCGTACCCGGATTCCCCGGGCATACCAATCCGCCGGCACGAGCGGCGCCGCACCGGCGCTGACGATCCAGCTCGGAGTGGCCCGCGCCGGCGGCGCATAGCCGCGCTCGCCCACGCCGCGCGTCAGGCTGATGCGCACGGCTGCCCGCGCCAGACCGGCCGCGGCGCGCACGGCGGTGTCGTGCAGCGCCTGCAATGGCGGCAGCGGCAGGTTCAGCCGTTGCGCGCCGTGCTGCAGCCGCGCCATATGTCGCGGCCACAACGGTGCGGCGCCGGCGACGAACAGCACGGTCTCGAACAGGCCGTCGCCGTAGAGCAGACCACGGTCCAGCGCAGACACCCGGTCGGCCGCCACGCCGTCCACGTAGACGCGCGCGCTCATCCGGCCAGGCCCAGCGCGCGCAGCAGACCGCGCGCCTTGTGCCGCGTCTCGTCGAGTTCGCGCGCGGCGTCGGAGTCGACGACGATGCCGGCGCCGGCGCGCCAGCGCAGCTGCGTGCCGCTCTGCGTGATCGTGCGGATCAGAATGTTCAGATCGAGATCGCCGTCGCGGTTCAGATAGCCGAACGCACCGGTATAGGCGCCACGGCCGACCTGTTCGAGCTCGGCAATGATCTGCATGCAGCGCACCTTGGGGCAGCCGGTGATGGTGCCGCCCGGAAACACCGCGCGAATCACCTGGCCCGGCGTCACGCCGGCGCGCAGCAGCGCGCGCACGTTGGAGACGATGTGATGCACATGGGCGTAGGTCTCCACGCTCATGAGTTCGTCGACGACGACGCTGCCGGGCCGCGCGACGCGGCCGAGGTCGTTGCGTTCGAGGTCGATCAGCATGACATGCTCGGCGCGCTCCTTCGGATGGCCGACGAGCTCGCGGATACGCGCCGCATCGTCGTCGCCGGCGAAGCGCGGCCGCGTGCCGGCGATCGGCCGGGTCTGCGCGAGGTCGCCGCGCACGTTGACGAGGCGTTCGGGCGAGGACGAGATCACCGCCCAGTCCTGCCCCTGGAACAGTCCGGCGAACGGTGCCGGATTGGCCGCGCGCAGGTTCGCATACAGCTGCGCCGGCGCGGTCGCCGCGGCGAGCTGCGCGCGCCATTCGCGCGACAGGTTGACCTGGAACACGTCGCCGGCGCGCAGGTAGTCCTGGATGCGCGCAACGCCGTCGATGAACGCCGGCGCCGGGTCCTCGTCCAGTGCGTCCAGCGCGAGCGTCTGCGGTACGGGTGCTGCAGCCGCGGCAAGATCGGCCTCGACGAGATCGAGCAGCCCCGCCTGCGCGGCTTCGGCCACGAGCACGGTACGTCCGTGCACCCGGTCGACGAGCACGCCGACCGGGCAGCGCAGCGCCACCGCGCGCGGCAGCGCCGCATCCGGCGCGGCCGGCAGCTGCAGCACGGGCTCAATGAGCGCGGCGAGTTCATAGGCAAGGAATACGGCCCAGCCGCCGCGAAACGGCAGCGCGTCGGCTGCCGCCGGTCGCGGCTGACGTTCGGCCTGCCAGCGCCGGTCGAGCGCAGCGAGAAAATCGCGCTCGCCGACAGGCCCCTGTGCATCGCGCAGAACGCCGGCCTGATCAAGCACGAGCGCGTCCTGCGGAAACGCCGCGAGCACGTCCCAGCGCGCATTCGCCGCCGTGGCCGCACTCTGCAGCAGACAGGGATAGCGCGCCGGCCGCAGCGCGGCCAGCGCAAGCAGATCGTGAGGCGTCGGCAGCTCGCGCGTGACGAGGGCTGCATCGTCGCGCGCGGAAACGGAAACAGACACGAGTCAGGCCGGTCCTACGGGAATACCCGCTGCAAGGAAGCGCATCGTACGACGGCGGCCGGCGCCGCGGCGGGCGGCCGCGGCGCCGCAGGTTTCAGACGCGCCGGAACACCAGGGTGCCGTTGGTGCCGCCGAAGCCGAAAGAGTTGGACAGGACGACGTTGACCGGGGTCTGGCGCGCCGTGTGCGGCACGTAGTCGAGGTCGCAGCCTTCGCCGGGCGCATCGAGGTTGATGGTCGGCGGCACGACGTTGTCGCGCAGCGCGAGCACCGAGAAGATCGCTTCGATGCCGCCGGCCGCGCCGAGCAGATGGCCGGTCATCGACTTGGTCGAGGACACCATGACCTTGCCCGCATGCGCACCGAGCACGGCCTTCATGCCCTGGGTCTCGGCGAGGTCGCCGGCCGGCGTGGAGGTGCCGTGGGCGTTGATGTAGTCGATGTCCGACGCGTTCAGGCCGGCATCCTTCAGCGCGTTGGCCATGCAGCGCGCCGCCCCTTCGCCGTTCTCGCTCGGCGAGGTCATGTGGTACGCGTCGCCGCTCATGCCGAAGCCCGCGAGCTCGGCATAGATGCGCGCGCCGCGCGCCCTGGCGTGTTCGTATTCTTCGAGCACCAGCACGCCGGCGCCGTCGGACAGCACGAAGCCGTCGCGGTCCTTGTCCCAGGGGCGGCTGGCCCGGGTCGGATCGTCGTTGCGCGTGGACAGCGCGCGCGCCGAGCAGAAGCCGCCGATCGCCGTGCCGGTGGTGGAATATTCGGCGCCGCCGGCGAGCATGACGTCGGCATCGCCGTAGGCGATCATGCGCGCGGCCATGCCGATGTTGTGCGCCGCGGTCGTGCAGGCCGTGACGACCGCGATGTTCGGGCCCTTGACGCCGGTCATGATCGAGACGTTGCCCGAGATCATGTTGATGATCGTCGACGGCACGAAGAACGGGGAAATCTTGCGCGGACCGCCTTCGGCCAGGGCCTGGCTGGTGCGCTCGATGGTGGCGATGCCGCCGATGCCGGCGCCGACGCTGACGCCGATGCGTTCGGCATTGGCTTCGGTGACTTCGAGGCCGGAATCCTTCAGCGCATCCAGCGAGGCGGCGACGCCGTAGTGGATGAACGGGTCCATCTTCTTCACGTCCTTCGGCGCAATCCAGCGCGACGGGTCGAAGTCGCGGACCTCACCGGCGATGCGCGTGGAATAGGCGCTCGCATCGAAATGCGTGATCGGGCCGATGCCGCTGACGCCGCCGACGATGTTGTTCCAGGCCGTGCTGAGATCGTTGCCGACCGGGCTCAGGATGCCCATGCCGGTGATGACGACGCGACGCTTGCTCATGCGAATGCTTCCAGACTTGAAGTAGCGGCGCCGTCGGCCGCGGTTGCCGGCTCGCCCGGCCGACCACGGTCTGCGCGGACGCCGGGGCGGGCGTTGGATGTCCGCATCGGCGCGCCGCGGCAACGGCGGCGCCCCCAAAACGCGAACTGCGCCATGCGGCGCAGCTCGGATGCAGCTTGTGGCACCAGATCAGGCCTTGACGTGGGCCTTGATGTAGTCGACCGCCTGCTGCACGGTCGTGATCTTTTCGGCTTCCTCGTCGGGGATCTCGCACTCGAATTCTTCTTCGAGCGCCATCACCAGTTCCACCGTATCGAGCGAGTCGGCGCCGAGATCGTCCACGAAGGAAGCGTTCTGGGTGACCTCGTCTTCCTTCACGCCGAGTTGTTCGACGACGATCTTCTTGACGCGTTCTTCGATGCTGCTCATTGTGCAAATTCCTCCCGAAGGGAATAGTTCAAAACCCAATGCCTACGTCCTGTCGTCCGCGACGCGTTCGCCGGCTGCGCCGTACGCCTGCCGCTACGTCCCCTGCGCGGGACCGTCCTTGGCATCACAAAGCCCGGCGATTGTAGAGGAATCGGATCGCACCAACCAGATACGGGCGTTTGAGTTGAAACTCAGCGACAAGCCGCTGATTTCTCAGGGCATGTACATGCCGCCGTTGACGTGCAGGGTCTCGCCCGTGATCCACGCAGCGGCCGGCGACGCGAGGAATGCGACGGCCTGGGCGATGTCGTCGGGCTGACCGAGGCGGCCCAGCGCGATCTGCTTCAGCATCGCTTCCTTCTGTTCCTGCGGCAGCGCCGCGGTCATGTCGGTTTCGATGAAGCCCGGCGCGACGACGTTGACCGTGACGCCGCGCGAACCGATCTCGCGCGCCAGCGACTTGGAGAACGCGATGATGCCGGCCTTGGCTGCGGCATAGTTGGCCTGACCCGGGTTGCCGGTCAGGCCGATGACCGAGGCGATGCTGATGATGCGGCCCTTGCGCGCCTTCATCATGCCGCGCAGCACGGCCTTGGAAGTGCGGAATACCGAGCTCAGGTTGGTATCGAGGATGGCCTGCCAGTCCTCGTCCTTCATGCGCATGAGCAGCTGGTCGCGCGTGATGCCGGCGTTGTTGACGAGGATGGAGACGGCGCCGAACTCCTTGGCGATCGCGTCGACCAGCGCCTCGACCGCGGCGCCGTCGGTGACGTTGAGCACGCGACCGTGGCCGCCGAGCGGCGCCAGGGTCTGGCCGATCGCGGCGGCGCCGCTCTCGCTGGTCGCCGTGCCGATCACGGTGGCGCCGGCTTCGGCCAGACGCCGCGCGATCCCCGCGCCTATGCCGCGGCTGGCGCCGGTGACGAGCGCGATTTCGCCCTGCAGGTTTCCACTCATGGCATGTTTCCTGGTGAACGTTCGGGAATGAGGGATTCTGGCGGCCGCGGCAGTGCCGCTCAGCCGCGCGCTTCGGCCAGCGCGGCGTCGAAATCCGCGGTCAGGCCGATCGCGCGCGCCTCGAGACTCTTGTCGATGCGCTTGATCAGGCCAGCCAGGACCTTGCCGGGACCGCATTCGAGTACGCGGGTTGCGCCGCCGGCAGCCAGCGCCTGCACGCATTCGGTCCAGCGCACCGGCTGGAACAGCTGGCGGCGCAGCGCGTCGCGGATCGCGTCGATCGAATCGTGCGTGCTTGCGTCGGCGTTCTGCACGACCGGAATCGCCGGCAGCGACCAGCTGATCGAATGCATGCGCTCGGCCAGACGCTGCGCGGCGTCGCGCATCAGCGCGCAATGCGAAGGTACGCTGACCGCGAGCTTGACCGCCTTGCGCACGCCGAGCTCGGCCAGCCGCGCGATCGCGCGATCCACGGCCGCCGCGTGGCCGGCGATGACGACCTGGCCCGGCGAGTTGTAGTTGGCCGGGGCGACGACGTCGTCGCCGGCCACCTCGGCGCAGGCCTGGGCGATCTGCGCGTCGTCGCCGCCGATGATCGCGGCCATCGCGCCGACGCCGGCCGGCACGGCAGCCTGCATGAGCCGGCCGCGTTCGGCCACGAGCGCGGCCGCATCGCTCAGCGACAGCGCACCGGCGGCGACCAGCGCCGAATACTCGCCCAGGCTGTGGCCGGCCAGCTGCGCCGGCAGCACGCCACCCTGTTCACGCCAGACGCGCCAGACCGCGACCGAGGCCGCGAGCAGCGCCGGCTGCGTGTTTTCGGTGCGATTGAGCTGATCGTCGGGGCCCTGCTGCGCGAGCGCCCAGAGATCGACGCCGGCGCCGCTGGACGCTTCGTCGAAGGTCTGACGCACGAGGCCGTGCGCGGCGGCGAGTTCGGCCAGCATGCCGACCGACTGCGAGCCCTGGCCCGGGAACACGAAAGCGAGATGAGATGAGGTCATGGCAAGCACGCAAGCGAAGTGGAGAGGCGAAGCGGACCGCGGACGGAACCGGGATCAGGGGCGGCGCCGCCGCCCGATCGCATTCGACACCCGCGAACCGCGCGATTGTGGCGGCCGGCCGCCGCGCGGGAAAGTCGCGGCGCGGCGGCGGCGGCGCGATCGCGCCGCCGCCGGCATTTCAATAGCGAACGAGGGCCGAGCCCCAGGTGAAGCCGCCGCCGAACGCTTCCATCAGCAGCAGCTGGCCGCGCTGCACGCGGCCCGAGCGCACCGCATGGTCCAGCGCCAGCGGCACCGAGCCCGACGAGGTGTTGCCGTGCTTGTCGACCGTGACGATGACGCGGTCCATCGGCATTTCCAGCCGCCTGGCCGTGGCCTGGATGATGCGCAGGTTGGCCTGGTGCGGAATCAGCCAGTCGATCGCCGACTTGTCCAGGCCGTTGGCCGCGAGGGTTTCCTCCACGACCGCGTCCAGGGTCTTGACCGCGACCTTGAACACTTCGTTGCCGGTCATCAGCACGCGCACGCCGGCGTTCTTTTCCTCGGGCTTGAAGCCCGCGGACACGCCGACCGGATTCCACAGCAGTTCCTTGTAGGCGCCATCGGCGTGCAGGTGCGTGGAGATGACGCCGGGCTGCGAATCGGCCGTCAGCACGACGGCGCCGGCGCCGTCGCCGAACAGCACGCAGGTCGCGCGGTCGTTCCAGTCGAGCATGCGCGTCAGAGTTTCGGCGCCGACGACGAGGGCCTTTTTCACGGCGCCCGAGCGGATGAACTTGTCGGCCACGCCGAGCGCGTAGATGAAGCCCGAACAGGCTGCGTTGACGTCGAATGCCGCGCAGCCGTTCGCGCCGAGACGGTGCTGCAGCAGACAGGCAGTGGACGGGAAAATCAGGTCGGGCGTGGTCGTGCCGACGACGATGAGTTCGATCTCGCGGATGTCGACACCGGCGGCGTCGAGGGCGGCGCGTGCGGCGCGCTCGGCCAGGTCGGACGTGGTCTGGCCTTCCGCAGCGACGTGGCGCTGGCGGATGCCGGTGCGGCTATGGATCCATTCGTCCGAGGTGTCGACGAGTTTTTCCAGGTCCGCGTTGGTCAGGATCTTCTCCGGCAGATAGCTGCCGGTGCCTGCGATACGGGAATGAATCAGAGCGGCTTCCCCCTGCATCGGTGGACTGCGCGCGGTCCGCGGGCGGAATTCGCGCAGCCTGCAAACGAATTCCGGCGCCTGCGCGCCGGAATTGCGTGTCGACTGGTATCCGGGCCGGCTGGCGGCCGGGCGGGATCAGTCTTCGGTATGGACCGGGGTCTTGCTCGGGATCACCTGGCGGCCGCGGTAGTAGCCGTCCTTGGTGATGTGGTGACGCACGTGGACTTCGCCCGTGGTCGGATCGGTGGCCAGCTGCTTGGCCGTCAGGGCGTCGTGGGAACGACGCATGCCGCGGGTCGACGGGGTCTTGCGGGATTTCTGCACTGCCATGGGACTCTCCAAAAACGCTGTGTTCGCTTGCCGTAAGCGGTGACGAACCAATCAGTTACGCGGCCTGCGCCGCACCTGCGCCAATTGCGTGGCGCCACCGCCGCTGCTTCTATCCTTTCTTCAGACTGCTCAGCGCGGCGAACGGATTCGGCCGCTGCGGTTCTTCAGTCTGCTCCGGATCGGTGGACCAGGTGTGGTCCGACTCTTCCAGCCCCGGTTTGACCGGAATCAAGGGCAAGGCCAGCAGCAACTCGTCCTCGATCACTTCCGCGGGCCTGAGCTCGGCCGATTCGAGCAGCAAGGGCTCGTAACCGGCAGGCAGGCCTGCCTCATCTTCTTCCCGCACGATCAGCCCCAGACGGGTGTCGATGCGCACGGGCCATGCAAACGGTTCCAGCGTACGCTGACAGGTCAGGGTCAGTTCGGCCTGCGCCCGCAGACCGAGGTAGGCAATGCCCAGCTCGTCCCGGTCGAACTCGATATCGTACGCGATCGTCCCGTCCGACGCCGCCAGCGCCTCGCACAGACGAGGCAACTGGGCTACGGGCAGACTGCCGTTGAACGAACGCCGCGCCGAAATCATGCGCCAAGCGTCGACTATCTCGGGGAAAGGCGCAGACATGGGCGCGCGATGGTAGTTTCGCGCCCCCGGGAAGTCAAACGAAACCTGCGCGCGCTCCGTCACTTAGCCGCATCCGGCCGCGATTTACGCCCGCCCGGCCTTGGGGCAGACTGCGCGGCGATGAATTATCTGATCGCGTCCATCGCCCTGGTGCTGGCGGGGCTCACATTCTATTTCCTGCGGGAGCGGCGCTGGCACCGGCGCGAGCGGGCCCTGTTCAGCCTGCTCGACGAAGCCGACCGGCTGGAATCCAGCCTGATCATCTGCCGCGAGCGCATGCAGACCCTGCGCGGCATGCTGGTCGACCTGCCCGAAGAGATGACCGGCGACGCCGACGAGGCGCTGGCCGCCGACGACAAGGTCCAGGCCGCCCTGCGCGACCTGCTGCAGCACCGCTTGTGGATCAAGCAGCACGCGATCGACGCCGCGCAGGCCGAGCTGGACACGGCCGTCGATGCATTGCGCCAGTCGCGCGGCTCGATGGAACGCCAGCTGCAGCATCTGGACGAGATCACCACGGCACTGCGCGAGGCGCAGGCCCGATGAGCGCGGAACCGGCGGACCCGACAGCGCTGGCCGAGGTCGATCTCGTGCTCGGCTCGACCTCGCGCTATCGGGCCGAGCTGTTGCGCCGGCTGACCGCGCGGTTCCGCCAGGCCGCTCCCGACGTCGACGAGACCCGCCGTCCCGGCGAAGCGCCGCGCGCGCTGGCGCAACGGCTGGCGCTGGCCAAGGCGCAGGCCGTCGCGCAGCGCCATCCCGGCGCGCTGGTGATCGGCTCGGACCAGGTCGCCGCACTCGCCGATGAAACCCTCGGCAAGCCCGGCGACGCGGCAACCGCCCGCGCCCAGCTCGCCGCCTGCAGCGGACGGCGCGTGGACTTCCATACCGCACTGTGCCTCGTCGACGCGCGCGATCCGACCGCGCCGCGCATCCATGCCGACATCGACCTGACGACGGTGCAGTTCCGCGTCCTCGGCGCCGCAGAGATCGCGCGCTACGTCGAACGCGAGCAGCCGCTGGACTGCGCCGGCAGCTTCAAGTCCGAAGGTCTCGGCATCGCACTGTTCGAACGCGTGACCAGCGAGGACCCCAGCGCGCTGATCGGCCTGCCGCTGATCGCGCTGTGCCGGCTGCTGCGCAGCGCCGGCGTGGCCTTGCTCTAGCCGCCGGGCGCGGCACCCTCCGCGGCGGCGCAGTCGCCGGCCTCGCCGGTCGCCGGCACGCGGCCGCGATACCAGGCGAACACTTTGCGGCCGCCGAACAGCACGAGCTCGTCCAACGGCTGCAGATCGACGATTCGACGGCACAGCGACTGCTGCCAGGCCGCGCGCTCGCGCTCGCTGCCGCTGGTGCGCTCCACGACGAGCAGCACGGCGCGGCCGGCCTCGCGCTCGCGCAGGCCGCGCTCGTCGCGGGCCCACAGCGCCAGCTGCGGCGCGCGGCCGTGCTTGACGTTGCGCGCGCTGTCCAGCGAGTAGATCACCTGTGCGCCATCGAACTGGAAATCGAGCTCGGCGCCGAGCAGGAAGTTGTCGGCAACGAGCACTGGCGTCGCAGCAGCACCGGACTGCAGCCAGTGCCGCGTGCGCGCGGCCGCCTCGTCCCAGCCGACGAAGTTGTACGGAAACAGCTTGTACGCCGCGAGCCGCTGCGCCAGCGCCGGCTCGGCCGCAGCGGCGAGATAGGCATACGTGACCACGCAGCCGGCCGCTGCCAGCGCATAGGCCGCGCCGCGCAGGCGCCGCGCACCCTGCCCCTGCGCGACGAGCGAGCCGAGCGCGAGCAGTGCCGCGAGATAGGCCGGCAGCGGCCAGTGCAGGCGGAAACGCAGATCGTCGCCGAACAGGCCGAACACGAAATAGCCGATGACGACGCCGAAACCGGCCCAGGCCAGCACCGCGGCCGCCGTCGATGCAGCGCGCGTGCGCCAGCTGCGCCAGAGCGCCCAGAGCAGCAGCGCGTACAGCAGCGGGGTAACCACGAGTGCCTGCTCCAACGGCTGCACCAGCGCATCGGCATGGAAGCTCCAGGGATGCCGCTCG
The DNA here is from genome assembly GCA_001725155.1 of Lysobacteraceae bacterium SCN 69-320. GTDB lineage: Bacteria > Pseudomonadota > Gammaproteobacteria > Xanthomonadales > Rhodanobacteraceae > Tahibacter. Next base: position 274,682 of record MEFP01000019.1, read on the forward strand.
ACGAGCTGGAAGCTCAGGCCCGACCACTGATGCGAGCGATTGAACAGCAGCAGCGGCAGCAGGCCGAGCAGGCCGCCGGCCAGCGCAAGCCAGAGCCCGGGCCGGCGCCAGAGGCGGCGCGCCGCCGGGGTCGCCAGCAGCAGGCCCAGGCCGCCCGGCAGCAGCATCGCCGCGCGGTAGTGCGACAGCCAGGCCAGCGCCAGACCGCCGCCGAGCCACAACCAGCCCCGAGCCTGCGACTGCACGGCGCGCAGCAGACCGATCAGCATCAGCAGCGCCGCGAACGTCAGCGGCACGTCGGGCAGGGCCATGACGCCGAGGCTGCCGCCGAGCGGCATCAGCAGCCAGCCGCCGGCGCTCCAGCAGGCTGCACGCGTATCGGCCAGCGCGCGGGCCTGCCGCCACAGCAGCAGCGGAATCGCCGCGCCGAGCAGCAGGAACAGGCTGCGCAGGCCGAGCAGGCCGTGACCGAACAGCTCCTCGCCGGCGCGGATCAGCAGCGCCGTCGCCGGCGGCACGTCGGTATACGACCAGGCCAGCGCGCGGCTTTCCTGCCAGTAGAAAGCCTCGTCGCCGAACGGCGCCAGGTTCGCGGCGAGAAAGACCTTGATTATCTGCGTGGCGAACCACAGCAGTGCAAACGCGGTCAGCGCGTATCGCGTCGATATCGTTTCGCTGGCTACACTCACTTCACGGCGCACTGCGCATCCTCTCCGGCTGACACATGACTGCAATCACACCTGATACTCCGCTGCCCCTGCCTTCCGAGCTGCGCACGCGACTGGATCGCGCCGTCGCCCAGGTCAACGGTGTCGTGCTGGGCAAGGCGAACCAGGTGAATCACGCATTCGTCAGTCTGATCGCCGGCGGGCATCTGCTGATCGAGGATCTGCCCGGCGTCGGCAAGACCACTCTGGCGCATGCGCTGGCGGCGACCCTGGACCTGAGCTTCCAGCGCGTGCAGTTCACCAGCGACCTGCTGCCGTCGGACATTATCGGGGTCAGCATCTTCGAGCGCGACGGCCAGCGCTTCGAATTCCATCCGGGCCCGCTGTTCGCGCAGCTCGTGCTGGCCGACGAGATCAACCGTGCGACGCCCAAGACCCAAAGCGCGCTGCTCGAAGCGATGGCCGAACAGCAGGTCACCGTCGACGGCCGCACGCACACCCTGCCGGCGCCGTTCTTCGTCGTGGCGACGCAGAACCCGCTGGATCTGGCCGGCACTTACCCTTTGCCGGATTCGCAGCTCGACCGCTTCATGCTGCGCATCAGCCTGGACTACCCGAGCCGCGAGGCCGAACGCGAACTGCTGACGTCGACCAATCGGCAGGAGCTCATCGCAACCCTGAACCCCTGCATGAACGCCGCCGACATCCAGGCACTGCGCCAGTTCGTCGGCAGCGTGGTCGCGAGCCCGGCGCTGATCGACTACCTGCAGGCGCTGATCGCCGCGACACGCAGCCATGCGGACGTGCGCATAGGCCTGTCGCCGCGCGCGGGGCTCGCCCTGCTCGCCGCGGCGCGCGCGCAGGCGCTGCTCGGCGGCCGCGGCTACGTGCTGCCCGAAGACGTGCAGGCCGTGTTCGTGCCGGTCACGGCACACCGCCTGACTCTCGGCGGCGCCGGCCAGCGCGACCGTGTCGCGGTTGCGCGCGAGCTGCTGGCCGGCGTGGCCGTGCGTTGAGCATCGCCGGCACCCTCAACGCATCCTGGCTGCGCCTGCAGGGCTGGGCCGAGCGGCGGCTGCCCGCGCTGACCCGGCTGCGCGCCAAGGAAGCGCTGCCGATCCGCCTGGAGCGGCGCCGCATCTATGTGGTGCCGACCGGATTCGGCCTCGTGTTCGCGGCCATGCTGCTGGTCATGAGCGTCGGCGCGCTGAACTACTACAACAACCCGGCGCTGCTGCTGACCGCGGTGCTCGGCTCGGTCAGCGTGCTCAGCATGCTGGTCGCATTCCGCACCCTGGACGGCGTCTGCCTCGAACGCGTGCAGGCCGACGCCTGCCATGCCGGTGAGCCGCTGCCGCTGGAACTCGGCTTCGCCGCCGGTTCGCGCCTGCGCAACGGCCTGCGCGTGAAGATCGGCAGCGTCGCGGCGGTGTTCGCCGCCCTGCCCGGCGAGCCGCTGCGCGCCACGCTGGCCCTGCCGACCGAACGCCGCGGCCTGCTCGCCGTGCCGCGCATCTGCGTCTGGACGCGCTGGCCCTACGGCCTGTTCCGCGCCTGGAGCTGGCTCAATCCGCCGATCGAGGCGCTGGTCTATCCGCGTCCCGAGACCGAAGCCGTGCCGCTGCCGCAGTCCGGCCAGGAAACGCAGCGCAGCGTGGTCCAGCCGCAGGGCGAGGATTTCGGCGCGCTGCGCGAATACCGCGCGCGCGATCCGCGCCGCGCGATCGCCTGGAAGGCCAGCGCGCGCCATGACCGTCTGCTCGTGCGCGAGCCCGAGAGCCTGATCGGCGAGGACTACGTGCTCGACTTCGACGCGCTGCCGGCGCTGGACCTCGAAGCGCGCATCGCGCGGCTGACGCGCTGGGTGCTGATGGCCGAGGAACGCCGCGCGCCCTATACCTTGGTGCTGCCCGGACAGCGCCTGGGGCCGGATCTCGGCAGCGCGCACCGGCAGCGCTGCCTGCGCGCGCTGGCGCTGTTCTGATGCGGCTGGACTCGCGCCAGTTCGATCTCGCCGCGCTGACCGTGCTCTGCGCGGTGCTGCTGCACGCGACGCATTTCCCGCTGTGGCTCAGTCTCGCGATGATCGGCCTGATCGCCGCGCGCTGGCTGCAGCGCCGCCGCCGGCCGGACTGGGGCAAGCCGCCGGCGCTGCTGCGCCTGCCGCTGACGCTGGCGCTGCCGGTCGTGGTCTGGCTGCAGTACGGCAACATTTTCGGCCTGGATCCCGGCAGCGTGTTCGCGGTCGGCATGCTCGTGCTCAAGCTCGGCGAAACCGAGAATGTGCGCGACGCGCGCGCGGTCGCGACGTTCGCCAGCTTCGTGCTGATGGCCGCATTGCTGTTCGAGCAGGACATGTTGACCACGCTCTACGTCGGTCTCGGCGTGATCCCGCTGCTGCTGTTGCTGCGCGCGCTGGAACCCGATGGCAGCGACGCCGCGCAGCCCGCCGCGCGCGTATTGCTGCGCGACAGCCGCGGCGTGCTCCTGAACCTGCTCGCGGCGGTGCCGCTGGCTGCGCTCGTCTTCCTGTTCCTGCCGCGTCTGACTGCGCCGCTCTGGGCGACGCAGAGCGTGCCGCAGGGCAAGAGCGGCCTCGGCGACTCCATGTCGCCGGGCGGCATGAAGGATCTGTTCCTCGACGACCAGCCGGCGTTCCGCGTCAGCTTCGTCGCGCCGGCGCCGCCGCCGGCGGCGCAGCGCTACTGGCGCGCCGTCGTGCTGTGGCGCTACGACGGGCTCACCTGGGCGCGCGCCGGCGGCGGCCCACTGGATCCCACGCGGCAGGAACTGCGCGCACAGGGCCCCGAAGTCATCTACGAGATCACCCAGGAACCCGGCCGGCAGCGCTGGCTGTTCGCACTGGATCTGCCGGTGGCCGACGCGCCGGGCTATGCCCGCGACGAGGATTTCACCCTGGCCGCGGCGCGACCGGTCGACAAGCCGCTGCGCTACACCCTGCGTTCGGCACCGCGCTATACGCTGACCGGTCTGGACTCGCAGCAGCGCCAGCGCGCCTTGCGCCTGCCCGACGGCTTCAATCCGCGCGCCGTCGCGCTGGGCCGCGAATGGGCGCAGCAGTACGGCGATCCGCAGCGCATCGTACAGGCCGCGTTGGACATGATCCGCGCCGACTTCCATTACACCCTGTCGGCGCCGGAGCTCGGCCGCAACGCGATGGACGACTTCCTGTTCGAGACGCGCGCGGGCTTCTGCGAACACTTCGCCTCGGCCTTCGCCGTGCTCATGCGCGCGGCCGGCGTGCCGACGCGCGTCGTCATCGGCTATCAGGGCGGCTACTGGAACGAGACCGGCGACTACATGGTCGTGCGCCAGTCCGACGCGCACGCCTGGAACGAAGTCTGGTTCGACGACCGCGGCTGGGTGCGCGTGGACCCGACCGCGGCCGTGCGTCCGGATCGCATCGAGCTCGGCAGCGGCGCGAACGCGGCGTTCAACCGCTGGTACGGCAGCGAATGGCTGCTCGCGCTGCGCAATCGCTGGGACATCGCCAACCGCCTGTGGACCCAGCTCGTCGTGCAGTTCGACGAGATCAGCCAGCGCGGCCTGCTGCGCGGCGTCGGTATCGAGAAGGCCGACTGGCGCGACCTCGGCATCGCGTTCGCGCTGGGCATGGGCCTGTTCGCCGCATTGGGCCTGTGGTGGGCCGTGCGCCGCGAGCGCGGCGACGCCGACGTGGTCGACCGCGCCTATGCGCGGCTCTGTACCCGGCTCGGCCGGCTCGGCTTCGCGCGCGCGCCGAGCGAAGGCCCCGCCGACTACCTGCGCCGTCTGCTGCAGCAGCGGCCTCAGGCACGCGAATCGCTGGAACCGCTGTTCGCCCGCTATCTGCAGCTGCGCTATGCGCAGAGCGAGATCGCCGATGCCGCCGCGCGCGACTTCGCGCGCGCCGTGCGTCGTGCCGACCTCGCCGCGCTGCACGGAACCTGAATTCGGCAACCGTTAGGCCGCGACCGCGCGCAGCGGTGTATCGTCGGTAGCGTAGACGTCCTGTCAGGAGTCCCGCCATGTCTACCCCTACCCGCCTGATCCTGCTGCCGGCCGCGCTGCTCGCGCTGGCCGGCTGCGCTACCGCGCCGGCGCCGCTGCAAGGCAATTTCGCCACCACCGGCCCCGCCGACGAAACCGCCGCCGCGCCTGCCCAGAAGGTGCGCTGGGGCGGCGAGATCCTCCGCGTCGACAACGCCCGCGACCATTCCTGCTTCGAAGTGCTCGCGCGTCCGCTGGACGCCAGCGCGCGGCCGCTGCGGCACGACCGCAGCCAGGGCCGCTTCATCGCCTGCCGCGCCGGCTTCTACGATCCGGCCGTGTTCGAGGCCGGCCGCGAGATCACCGTGACCGGTACGGTCAACGGCAGCGAGCGGCGCAAGGTCGGCGACTACGACTATCGCTATCCGCGCGTCGACGCCGACGTGATCTATCTGTGGAACGAACCGCGCTACCTGCGCGCGGCCTATCCTTACCCGTATCCGGATCCGTGGTTCTACGGGCCTTACGGCTACGGCTGGGATCCGTTCTGGTACCGCACGCCGTTCCCGCCGGTCGTCGTCGTACGGCCGCACCCGCACCATCACCGCTGAGTGCAAAGCCGCCGGAGGGCGGCCGATCCCGATCGGGAAAACACGCCGCCGCGGCATCAACGCAGCGACGGCGGTCCGGCTCAGCCGAAGCCGCTGCGCAGCGGCGCGCCGGCCAGCAGATGCAGATGCAGCTGGAACACGGTCTGGCCCGCATGGCTGTTGCAGTTGATCACGCAGCGATAGCCGTTGTCGGCGAAGCCCTGGCGCCTGGCATAGGCCGCCGCGGCAAGGAACAGCTTGCCGACGAGTTCGGCCTGGCCCGGCTGCAGGTCGTTCAAGGTCGCGATCGGCGTCTTCGGCACGAACAGCACATGCACCGGCGCCTGCGGACTGATGTCCTTGAACGCGATCAGGTCGTCGTCTTCGTAGACGACGTCGGCCGGAATCTCGCGGCGGATGATCTTGCCGAAAATCGTGTCGCTCATGGGGCTCCTCAGGTCAGTGTCTGGCGGCTGCCGAAGGCATGGGCCAAGGTGCCGCGGTCGATGAATTCCAGTTCTCCGCCCAGCGGCACGCCGTGGGCCAGCCGTGTCGCGCGCACGCCGGCCTCGCGTGCAAGCTGCGACAGCAGATGCGCAGTGGCCTCGCCTTCGACCGTGGGATTGGTCGCGACGATGAGCTCCCGCACCTCGCCGCTGCGCAGCCGCTCGGTCAGCTGGTCCAGGCCCAGCTCGCGCGGACCGAGGCCGTCGAGCGGGCTGAGTCGGCCCAGCAACACGAAATACAGGCCGCGAAAGCCGGTCGCCGTCTCGACCGCGGCTTGATCCACCGGACTCTCCACGACGCAGAGCAGGCTCGCGTCGCGCGCCGGACTGGCGCAGACGCTGCAGAGTTCGGTCTCGCTGAAGCCGCGGCAGCGCCGGCAATTGCCGATCCGCTCCACCGCGGCGGACAGACGCTCGGCCAATCGGCGCGCACCGGCGCGGTCGCGTTCGAGCACGTGGAAGGCCATGCGCTGTGCGCTCTTGGCGCCGACACCCGGCAGGCAGCGCAGCGCCTCGATGAGTTCGGCCAGCAGCGGTGATCCGGCGCTCATGGAATCAGGCAACCACGCATCGGAATCGGGCTGCGCATTTCCCGGCTTCGACGATCCGGTGCCACGGACGAACCGCGGCTGCGCCGAAACCGGACGGCATCGCGAAGACGGGCAGCAGGCGCAGGAGTCGCGGGGCGGTCACGCGTTCACTCCGTCAGAACGGCAGCGAGAAGCCCGGCGGCAGGTTCATGCCTCCGGCGACGCCGGCCATGCGCGACTGGGTCTCGCTGGCGATCTTGTTGGCCGCATCGTTGAAGGCTGCGGCGATCAGGTCTTCGGCCATTTCCGGATCGTCCTGCAGCAGCTTGCGGTCGACGTTGACGCGACGCACTTCGTGGCGGCCGTTCATGGTCACGCTGACGAGGCCGCCGCCGGCGCTGCCGGTGACTTCGAGCTTGGCGATTTCTTCCTGCGCCTTCTTGAGGTTGTCCTGCATGCGCTGGGCTTGCTGCATCAGGTTGCCTAGGGGTCCACGCATGATTGGCTCCGGGAAATGGATGTTCAGATCGAGATGGTGCCGGTCGCGGCGCCGACCAAGGGCGGCCGCAACCGGTCAGTGGGTCGTATCGCCGGGCCGCACGGAGTTCGGCACGATGCGCGCGCCGAACTCGCGCATCGCCGCCTGCACGAACGGATCGCGCTCCATGTCTTCCTCGGCCTGCAGCTGACGTGCGCTGCGCGAGCGCGCGAGCTGCTCGGCGGGCGTGTCGAGGTTGCCGCGCGCCTGCTCGAAATGGCAGCGCAGCGGACGTCCCGTAGCGGCGGACAGTTTTTCCTGCAGTTGCGTGACCATCGCCGGCACCAGCACGTTGTAGTGCTCGGCCGCCAGCGCGAGGCGCAGCATGTCGCCGTCGACGGCAACCAGCGCCGCATTGCGCGCGAGCTGCCCGACCGGCCCGCGCAGGTCGGCGCGTTCGATCAGCGAGGCCCAGTCGCGCGGTTCCAGAGCTACCGCAGAGCGCGCCGGGATCCCCTGCGCGACGGCCGCCTCATGCACCGGCGCCGCATCGACGACCGACGCAGCCACCGCTGCGTGGCCGCGAGGCGCCGTTTCCGCCGCAGGGGCTACTGACGAAACCACCGGGGTCGGAGCGGGCGCTGCTGCTGCGGGCGCCTGGATCGGTGCGCGGCGCACTGCATCGGCATCCAATGCAGCGATCGCCGCGCGCGCCTGCGCCGCCGCGTCGCCGTTCGGCGCCGCGACGGATTCGCTGCGCCGGACGGCCGGCTCCGGCGCGAGCGCCGGCGCCGCATTCATCGTCGGCATGGCGCCGTAAGCCGGGGTGTGCTCGCGCACCGGCTGCAGTCGCGCAGCACCGCTGCCCGCGCTGCTGCCGGCAGCGGCGCCACCGGCAGCGCGCTGCACCGGCGCCGCACCGCCACCGGCTTCACCGGCTTCACCGGCCGGAGCAAACGCGAGCAGGCGCAGCAGCGCCATGTCGAAACCGGCGCGCGGCGTCGGCGCGAGCGCGAGATCGCGCCGGCCGCTGATGCAGAGCTGGTAGTAGAGCTGTACCGCGTCGGCGCCGAGCTGCTGCGCGAAACGCGCCACGTCTTCGGCATCCGCGCCTTCGTCGGGCAGATCCGGCACGAGCTGGCGCAGCTGTATGCGATGCAGCAGCGCCGCGAGATCGTCGAGCACGAGGCCGAAATCCGGCGCGAACTCGGCCAGCTTGTTCACTTCGGCAAACAGCGCCGCGCCGTCGTCGGCGACGACCGCATCGAGCAGGCGCGTGACCTGGGCGCGCTCGATCGTGCCGAGCATCGCGCGCACCTCGGCCGCCCGCACCGCGCCGCCGCCGTAGGCGATGGCCTGGTCCAGCAGCGACAGGCCGTCGCGCAGCGAGCCGTCGGCGCCCTTGGCCAGCAATGCGACGGCCTCGGCGTCGAAACCCAGCTGCTCTGCATCGAGGATGTGGCGCATCTGGCCGGCGATCTGCTCGGGCAGCAGGCGCTTGAGATTGAACTTCAGGCAGCGCGACAGCACGGTCACCGGCAGCTTCTGCGGATCGGTCGTCGCGAGCAGGAACTTGACGTGGGCGGGCGGCTCCTCGAGCGTCTTGAGCAACGCGTTGAACGCGTTCTTCGACAACATGTGCACCTCGTCGATGAGGAACACTTTCTGCCGCCCGCGCGCCGGCGTGTACTGCGCGCTCTCGATCATTTCGCGCACGTCGTCCACGCCGGTGTGGCTGGCCGCGTCGATCTCCAGCAGGTCGACGAAGCGGCCGGCGTCGATGTCCAGGCAGGCGCGGCATTCGCCGCAGGGCTGCGAGGACTGGCCGCGTTCGCAGTTCAGCGACTTGGCGAAGATGCGCGCGATCGTGGTCTTGCCGACGCCGCGCGTACCGGTGAACAGAAACGCGTGATGCAGACGATCACCGTCGAGCGCGTTGGACAGCGCGCGCACGACGTGCTCCTGACCGACGAGTTCACTGAACCGCCGGGGCCGCCACTTGCGCGCAAGGACTTGATACGACATGCCGTTTCCTTCGGGCCAAGAACCGATTGTGCCATGCGCGCCGGCCCCGTCGCACGGCGCGACCGGTACCGGCAGCGGACCTGCGCCGGCCGCGCCGCGCGGCCCCCCTGCCGCAACGCACTTGACCTCGACCGGCTGCGATGCGCCGACCGCATCCGCTGCGCAGCCGCGTGTCGTTTGTGCCGCGTTGGTCTAGGCTTGGCACCCGGTCCCGCCACTGCACTCGAAGGATCCGCGGTCTTTCCCCGCTCCAGCGTCGCTGCCGCGGCGGCAAGCGGCGTAGGGATCCCGGAACGCAGGCCCTGCGGAATGAATGCCGTCGCATCATCGGCAGTACGGGACACCCGCTCGCGCCACGCCGGATGCGTGCTCGCCAGGAGAACACCAGACCCATGTCGTCAGCCAGCCTCAAGCCCGCGACGATGCCGTTGCAGGACCCCGGCCCCACGCCGGCCGAACGCGCCGCCGTGCAGGCGGCGATCGACGCCTGCCGCGCGCTGCCCGGCGCGCTGCTGCCGCTGCTGCACGCCGTGCAGGATGCACTGGGCTACGTGCCTGCCAGCGCGCTGCCGCTGATTGCACAGGCGCTGAATCTGTCGCGCGCCGAAGTCCACGGCGTGGTCAGCTTCTATCCGCATTTCCGCAGCGCGCCACCGGGCCGGCACGTGCTGCAGCTGTGCCGCGCCGAGAGCTGTCAGGCCATGGGCGGCGGCGCGCTCGAAGCACTGGCCCGGCAGCGCCTGGGCATCGACTACCACGCGACCAGTGCGGGCGGCGCAGTCACCCTGGAGCCGGTGTACTGTCTCGGCAACTGCGCGCTGTCGCCGGCGCTGCTGCTCGACGGCGAACTCGTCGGCCGCGTGACGCCGCAACGCCTCAGCGAGCTGCTGGACACCCTGGAGACCGCCTCGTGAGCACGACGATCTACGTGCCGGCCGATGCGGCCGCGCTGTCGGTCGGCGCCGACGCCGTCGCTGCGGCGATCGCGTCCGAGGCCGCACGCCGCGGCCAGGACGTGCGCATCGTGCGCAACGGTTCGCGCGGGCTGTTCTGGCTTGAACCGCTCGTCGAAGTCGCGACCGCGACCGGTCGCGTCGCCTACGGTCCGGTCGCGGCCGCCGGCGTGCCGGAACTGTTCGATGCGGATTTCCTTTCCGGCGGCGCGCATGCGCTCGGCCACGGGCCGACCGAAGAAATTCCGTTCCTGAAGAATCAGGAACGCCTGACCTACCGCCGCATCGGCCTGGCCGATCCGCTGGACCTGGACGCCTACGAACAGCTCGCCGGCTGGCAGGGACTGCGCCGCGCGCTGAGCCTCAGCCCGGCCGCCGTCGTGCAGGAAGTACTCGATTCGGGCCTGCGCGGCCGCGGCGGCGCGGCGTTTCCGGCCGGCATCAAATGGAAGACCTGCGCCGACACGGCAGCCACCCAGAAATACATCGTCTGCAACGCCGACGAAGGTGATTCGGGCACCTATGCCGACCGCCTGACCCTCGAAGGCGATCCGTATTCGCTGATCGAAGGCATGCTGATCGCGGCGTTCGCGGTCGGCGCGAGCGAAGGCTACGTCTACATCCGCAGCGAGTATCCGCGCGCGTTCCGCGTGTTCTCGCGGGCGATCGAGCTGGCCGAGGCCGCCGGCTTTCTCGGCGCGGATGCGGCCGGCAGCGGGCGCCCGTTCCGCCTGCACGCGCGCCTGGGCGCCGGCGCCTACATCTGCGGCGAGGAAACCTCGCTGCTCGAATCGCTCGAAGGCCGGCGCGGCCAGGTGCGCGTCAAGCCGCCGCTGCCGGCCGTCTCCGGCCTGTTCGGCCGGCCCACGGTCGTCAACAACGTCGTCACGCTCGCGACCGTTCCGGTCATCCTCGCGCACGGTGCGACCGGGTATCGCGACTTCGGCCTGGGCCGCTCGCGCGGCACGATTCCGCTGCAGCTGGCCGGCAACGTGCGTCGCGCCGGCCTCGTCGAGAAAGCCTTCGGCCTGAGCCTGCGCGAGCTGCTGCAGGACTTCGGCGGCGGCACGGCGAGCGGGCGGCCGCTGCGCGCGGTGCAGGTCGGCGGCCCGCTCGGCGCGTATCTGCCGGACGCCGCGCTCGACACGCCGGTCGACTACGAGGCCATCGCCGCGATCGGCGGCATGCTCGGTCACGGCGGCGTGGTCGTGTTCGACGACACGGTCGACATGGCCGCGCAGGCGCGTTTCGCGCTGGAGTTCTGCGCGGTCGAGTCCTGCGGCAAATGCACGCCCTGCCGCATCGGCTCCACGCGCGGCGTCGAAGTCGTCGACCGTCTGCGCCGCGGCGAGGACGCGCCAGGCCAGGCTGCGCTGCTGCGCGAACTCTGCACAACGCTGATTGATGGTTCGCTGTGCGCGCTCGGCGGCATGGCGCCGTTCCCGGTGCTCAGCGCGCTGGACCACTACCCCGAAGATTTCGGCCTGGCGCGATGAGCGCCGCCGTGCCGAGCCGCGCCGACGCGCGCTGAATCAGAATCCGCGCCGCAGGCGCAGGAGGAATTGCATGCTGTCCATCGCCGAAAACGACCGCGGTACGCCAGCGGTCAAGACGACCGCGACGGTCACCCTCGAAATCGACGGCCGCCAGGTCACGGTGCCCGAAGGCACGTCGGTCATGCGCGCCGCGGCCGAGAACGGCACGGCGATTCCGAAGCTCTGCGCGACCGAAATGCTGGACGCGTTCGGCTCCTGCCGCCTGTGCCTCGTGGAGATCGAAGGCCGCAAGGGCTATCCGGCCTCGTGCACGACGCCGGCCGCCGCGGGCATGAAGGTCCGGACGCAGACGCCGGCGCTGGGCCGCCTGCGCCGCAACGTCATGGAATTGTATATTTCCGATCATCCGCTGGACTGCCTGACCTGCCCGACCAACGGCCACTGCGAACTGCAGGACATGGCCGGCGCGGTCGGTCTGCGCGAGGTGCGCTATGGCTACGACGGCGCGAATCATCGCGATGCGGTCAAGGACGCAAGCAATCCGTACTTCACGTTCGATCCGTCCAAGTGCATCGTCTGCTCGCGCTGCGTGCGCGCGTGCGACGAGGTGCAGGGCACGTTCGCGCTGACGATCCAGGGGCGCGGCTTCGGCTCCAGCGTATCGGCCGGCCAGAACGAATCCTTCCTCGGCTCCGAATGCGTCAGCTGCGGCGCCTGCGTGCAGGCCTGCCCGACCGCGACCCTGACCGAGAACTCGCTGATTGCGCTGGGCCAGGCGCAGCGCAGCGTCGTCACCACCTGCGCCTACTGCGGCGTGGGCTGCTCGTTCCGCGCCGAGATGAAGGGCGAGGAACTCGTGCGCATGGTGCCGAACCTCGACGGCCAGGCCAATCACGGCCATTCCTGCGTCAAGGGCCGTTTCGCACTCGGCTACGCGACGCACCGCGACCGCATCACCACGCCGATGATCCGCAGGCGCATCGATGAGGCCTGGCAGCCCGTGTCCTGGGAAACCGCGATCAACCACGTCGCCGCGGAGTTCCGCCGCATCCAGGCCGCGCACGGCCGGCACAGCGTCGGCGGCATCACTTCCTCACGCTGCACGAACGAGGAAACCTACCTCGTGCAGAAGCTCGTGCGCGCCGCACTCGGCACGAACAACGTCGACACCTGCGCGCGGGTCTGCCATTCACCCACCGGCTACGGCCTCAAGCAGACGCTCGGCGAATCGGCCGGCACGCAGGATTTCGACTCGGTCATGCAGGCCGACGTCGTGCTCGTGATCGGCGCCAATCCGACCGACGGCCATCCGGTTTTCGCCTCGCGCCTGAAGCAGCGGCTGCGCCAGGGCGCGCGGCTCATCGTGATCGACCCGCGCCGCATCGACCTCGTGCGTGCGCCGCACGTGCAGGCCGCGCATCACCTGAAGCTGCGCCCCGGCACCAACGTCGCCGTACTCAATGCACTGGCCCACGTCATCGTGACCGAAGGCCTCGTCGACGACGCCTTCGTCGCCGCGCGCTGCGAGGCGCCGGCCTTCGCCAAATGGCGCACGTTCGTCGCGCAGGAGCGCAACTCGCCCGAAACGCTGCAGGCCGAGACCGGCGTGGACGCCGCCGAACTGCGCGCCGCGGCGCGGCTGTATGCGACCGGCGGCAACGCCGCGATCTACTACGGCCTCGGCGTGACCGAGCATTCGCAGGGTTCGACCGCGGTCATGGCGATCGCGAACCTGGCCATGGCCACCGGCAACCTCGGCCGCGTCGGCGTCGGCGTTAATCCGCTGCGCGGCCAGAACAACGTGCAGGGCTCCTGCGACATGGGCTCGTTCCCGCACGAATTCCCTGGCTATCGCCACGTCTCCGACACCGCCGTGCGGCAGAGCTTCGAGACAGCCTGGGGCGTGCCGCTGCACGACGAGCCGGGCCTGCGCATACCGAACATGTTCGAAGCCGCGCTCGACGGCAGCTTCAAGGGCCTCTACATCGAAGGCGAGGACATCGCGCAGAGCGATCCGAACACGCTGCACGTGACCGCCGCGCTGAGCGCGATGGAGTGCGTGGTCGTGCAGGATCTGTTCCTCAACGAGACGGCGAAGTACGCCCACGTATTCCTGCCGGGCAGCTCGTTCCTCGAAAAGGACGGCACCTTCACCAATGCCGAGCGGCGCATCTCGCGCGTGCGCAAGGTGATGGCGCCGAAAGCCGGCTATGCGGACTGGGAGATCACCCAGCTGATCGCCCAGGCCCTGGGCTATCCGATGCGCTACACGCACCCGTCCCAGATCATGGACGAGATCGCCGCGCTGACGCCGACCTTCGCCGGCGTCAGCTTCGACAGGCTCGAACGGCTCGGCAGCATCCAGTGGCCGTGCAACGATGCGCAGCCCGAAGGCACGCCGACGATGCACGTGGGCGCGTTCGTGCGCGGCAAGGGCAAGTTCATGCTGACCGAGTACGTGCCGACCGCGGAAAAGGTCACCGCACGCTTCCCGCTGCTGCTGACCACCGGCCGCATCCTGTCCCAGTACAACGTCGGCGCGCAGACGCGGCGCACACCGAATGTGCTCTGGCACGACGAGGACCGGCTCGACCTGCATCCGCACGATGCCGAGGAACGCGGCATCCGCGACGGCGACTGGGTCGGTGTGGAAAGCCGCGCCGGCGACACGGTGCTGCGCGCACGGATCAGCGACCGCCTGCAGCCCGGCGTGGTCTATACGACGTTCCATTTCCCGGGTTCCGGCGCCAACGTGGTCACGACCGAGAACTCGGACTGGGCCACGAACTGCCCCGAATACAAGGTCACGGCGGTGCAGCTCACCCGTGTATCGCAGCCGTCGGACTGGCAGCGCCGCCATCAGGCATTCACCGAAACGCAGCTGGAACTGCTCGGCGCGGCGCGCGCCGCGGCGGATTGATCCGGCCATGACGCTGCCCGAGTCCACCGCTGACTCGCCGCTGCCCGGCGCCGTGCAGCGGCCGGTCGCGCGCTGGCGTGCGGGTCACCTCGCCGAGCAGGCCGACTGGATCGCCGAGGAAGTGCCCGTGGCCGTGGTCTGCAACGGCCGCGATTTCGCGGTGATGATGGCCACGCCGGCGGATCTGGAGGATTTCGCGCTCGGCTTCGCGCTCAGCGAAGGACTGATCGCCACACCGGACGAACTGCTCGCCGTCGCACTGCGGCAGCAACTCGAAGGCCTGACCCTGGCGCTGACGATACCGGCCGAACGCGCCGCCGCGCTGGCGCAGCGCGAGCGCAGTCTCGAAGGCCGCAGCGGCTGCGGCGTCTGCGGCAGCCGCCGGCTGGAGGACCTGTTGCGCATACCGCCGCGCGTGACGGCGGATCCGCGCATCAGCGCCGCCGCCTTGGATGCGGCACTGAGCGGGCTCGCCGCGCACCAGTCACTGGCCGCTGCGACCGGCGCGACGCATGCGGCGGCCTGGGCCGACCGCGACGGCCGTATCCGGCTGCTGCGCGAAGACGTAGGCCGGCACAACGCGCTGGACAAGCTGACAGGCGCGCTGCATCGCGGCGGCATCGAACGCGGCGACGGCTTCGCCGTCGTGACCAGCCGCGCGAGCTACGAGATGGTGATGAAAGCCGCCAGCGCCGGCATTGCCGTGCTCGCCGCGATCTCCGCGCCGACCGCGCTCGCGATCGCCCTGGCCGACAGCACCGGCCTGACCCTGATCGGCTTCGCGCGACCCGGCGGCTGCGCGGTCTATACCCATGCCGGCCGCTACGCCGGCCGCCCCGGAGGTGAACCCTGAACGCCGAACGCCTGGTCGCCATGGCCAACGACATCGCGCGCTATTTCGCGTCGGAACCCGATCACGCCGAAGCCGTCGCCGGCATCGGGACGCACCTGCGACGCTTCTGGGAACCGCGCATGCGCGCCGGACTCATCGCGCACTGGCGCGCGACCGGCGGCGAGGATCTGCACGAACTCGCACGCGAAGCGGTCGCGCGGCTGGCTGAGGGCTGAGCGACCAGGAAACGCGGAAGAACACATCCGTCTGCTGGCGACACGAGGGGTCGGCCAAGCGGATGGCTATCGGCCCGGCACGCTGCAAGCAAAGCCCGCTATCGCTCCACGTCGATCGACGGGAGCACCCGACCCGAACGACAAAAGACGAGAACTCGACGCAGCGACCGGAGCCCCCTTGAGTCAAGGGGGCGGCCAAACGCTCGCCGAGCGAGCGTTTGGCGGGGTTGTGGACGTATGAGAAGCCAACGAAGCCCGACTGACGGGGCATCACCCGCCGCACCCGGCAAGAGCGGCAACTCCGCCAGCCACATCCCGGCACCCGAATCACTCACTACCGTTGCTCCCTTCCGGGCCTGGCGGGGTTTGCAAGCTATCGTCGCGAGAGGACCGACGGAGTCGCCATAAAACGGCTCTGATGCGGCGGCGCACCGCTCAGGCAATTGCAGAATCTGGCGGAGAGAGAGGGATTCGAACCCTCGATACGGGGATAAGCCGTATACACACTTTCCAGGCGTGCTCCTTCAACCACTCGGACATCTCTCCAGCCCGCAACGACACCCCATCCATGGAGCCCGTGAGCGGGGCGCGGAGGATACAAGGAAGGCCCGGCGCAGACAAGCCAGACGCCTCAGCCCGGCTGCCGCCGACGGCGCAAGACCGCCGCCGCGATTGACGGATCGCCCCCACAGCAATCCTGTCTGTCGTGAGAATCCCGGCCGCGCCAGCCACAGTCCGCCTGCCGCCATCACCATGGCCAGCACCAGTGCCGCTGCACCGGAAAACCGGATCGCGCAGGGCAAATTGCCGCTACCGCCATCTTGCGTGCCGCGAAAACCCCGACCGCGCCGGCCGCGATGACCGCCGCGACGAGTCGATCCCGCCATACCGTCAAGCCGGATCCGCACAGGCAGCTCATTGCCGATGCCGCAGCGCCGGAGCGGCGCTAGACCGGCGTGCCGTCCGGATGCAGCCAGCCCGAGGCGCCGTCGGCATAGAACTCGTTCTTCCAGATCGGCACGCGGCGCTTGATCTCGTCGATGACGTAGCGGCAGGCGGCGAAGGCCGCGTCGCGGTGCGCAGCGCTCGCGCCGACCCAGACGGCGATGTCGCCGATCGCGAGTTCGCCGGTGCGGTGCACGCAGAGCGCGCGCTCGATCGCGAAGCGCGCCTGCGCCTCGGCCAGGATGCGCTCGCCTTCGGCCAGCGCCAGCGGCGCATAGGCCTGGTAGCCCAGTCGCAACACGGTCTTGCCTTCGTTGTGGTTGCGCACGCGGCCCTCGAAGGTCACGCAGGCACCGGCGCTCGCGCTGGCGAGCTCCTGGGCCAGCGCGGCGGGCTCCAGCGCCGTGTCGGACAGACGGAATCCGCTCATCCGCCGGACACCGGCGGCAGGAACACGACTTCGTCGCCGTCGCGCAACGCGCGGTCCCAGCCGGCGAACTCGCCGTTGACCGCGACCCGCAGCCGCTCGGGCGAGAGGTTCAGGCCATGGCGCGGCGCGATTTCCGCGTACAGCGCGCGCGGGTCGGCCGCGGCCGAGGCGACGGTCTCGGTGTCGCAGCCGGTGCGGTCGCGCAGCGAGGCGAAGTACAGCAGGCGGTACTGCATCGGTGGATTCATTCCTTCAGGCGTCCGGCAACGACGTCGCGCTTGCCGCCGGATTTCTCCAGCAGCGCGATCTCGCCGATGACGATCTCGTGGCTCAACGCCTTGCACATGTCGTAGATCGTCAGCGCCGCGACACTGGCGCCGGTCAGCGCTTCCATCTCGACGCCGGTCTTGTGGGTGAGGCCGACTTCGCAGCGTATGCGCAGCTCGGTCGGCGAGACGAACTCGATCTGGAAATCGCAGCGTTCCAGCGCGAGCGGATGGCAGAACGGGATCAGCTCGTGGGTGCGCTTGGCCGCGAACGTGCCGGCGACGATGGCCGTATCGACGATCGCGCCTTTCTTGCCGCGCAGGCCGGTGCGCTGAAGCTCGGCGGCGACCTCGGGCGGAAAGCGCACGCAGGCCTGGGCCACGGCGCGGCGGAACGTGACCGCCTTGTCGGCGACGTCGACCATGCGCGGATGGCCGTCCGCGCCGACATGACTCAGACGATCCGAATCCACTTCAACCTCCGATCGCGAACATTTCCACGCGCGCCTCGCTGCCGGCCGCACGCAGCTCGGCGCGGCGCTCGCTGTAGCGGTCGTCGCGCGCCTGCCAGTGCGTGGCGATCGCCGCGGCGAGTTCCTCGTCGCTTGCGCCGCCGCGCAGCAAGGCGCGCAGATCGTAGCCGTCGGCCGCGAACAGACAGGTATACAGCTTGCCGTCGGCGGACAGGCGCGCGCGCGTGCAGTCGC
Source organism: Lysobacteraceae bacterium SCN 69-320 (assembly GCA_001725155.1). GTDB lineage: Bacteria > Pseudomonadota > Gammaproteobacteria > Xanthomonadales > Rhodanobacteraceae > Tahibacter. The sequence continues at coordinate 292,254 of MEFP01000019.1, forward strand.
CGCAGAACGGCGCCGTGACGGAGCTGATGAAGCCGATCTCGCCGCCGCCGTCGACGAAGCGATAGCGCTCGGCGACGTCGTGACTGGCCGCGCGCGCCAGCGGCTGAAGCGGCCAGCGTTCGGCGATGCGCGCGACCAGTTCGGCGCTGGCCACGACCCGGTCGCGCTGCCAGCCGTTGAGCGTGCCGACGTCCATGTATTCGATGAAGCGCACGACGTGCGGCGTGCCGCGGAAATGCTCGACCAGATCGAGCACGCCGGCATCGTTGATTCCGCGCAGCACGACGGCGTTGACCTTCAGCGCGGAGAAACCTGCGGCCTCTGCCGCCGCAATCGCCGCGAGCGCCTCGCCGACTTCGCCGCGGTTGCCGGCGAGCTGGCGATAGATCGCCGGATCGAGGCTGTCGAGGCTCAGGGTGATGCGCTTGAGGCCGGCTTCGCGCAATTCGCCGGCGACACGCGGCAGCAAGGTGCCGTTGGTCGTCAGCGCGATGTCGTCGATGCCGGGCAGCCGCGCGAGCCAGCGCACCAGCAGCGGCAGTTCGCGACGCAGCAGCGGCTCGCCGCCGGTCAGGCGGATCTTGCGCACGCCGAGGCCGGCGAACACGCGCGCGAGGCGCTCGATCTCCTCGAAGGACAGGCGCTCGCGCTTGTCGAGGAACGGATGGTGCTCGGGATACTGGTCTTCGGGCAGGCAGTAGGGACAGCGGAAATTGCAGCGGTCGACGACCGAGATGCGCAGGTCGGTCAGGCCGCGCTGCCAGCGGTCGACCGGCGGCGTCTGCAGGAGCAGCGGAATCGGTTCGCCCATCAGACGGCTCGCAGGCCGGTCTCGGCCGCGCGCGACGGCGGGGCCGTACGCAGCGCAACGGTCTCGCCGGCGCGCGCGATGCGGTAGCCGCGCGCGGCGAGCGCCGCGCCGTCGGCAGCGCTGCCGTAGTGATACAGCGCGAGGCGCTCGCGCAGCTCGGCCGGATATTCGCGTTCGAGGTCGTCGATGCCGCTGTGCGACGGATTGCCGGCCAGGCCGCAGTCGTGCGCGACGAGTTCGCCGGCCGCGGCGTAGCGGCTCAGCATTTCCGGTATCGGCCGCGTATCGCCGGTCCAGACGAAGCTGCCGCGCAGCGCGAGCGCGAATGCCGTGTCCGGCGCATGGTGGCGCGCGGCGAACACGTCGAACCAGAGATCCTCGAACCAGAAGCCGCGCGACACCGGCACGAGCTGGAACGCATCCCAGAAATTCGCGCCGCCTTCGGCCAGCACGTTCGGATAGTCGGCGATGCGCGCCTGCAGCAGCGGCACCAGCGCCGCATGCGCGAACACGCGCACGCGGCCGCGCAGCGCCATATCGAAATAGATCTTCGTGAACAGGCGCTCGAAGCCGCCGACGTGATCCAGATGAGTGTGCGTGACGTAGATCGCCGCGGGCACGCGACCGTAGCGGTCGAGATAGCGGCTCAGGGTTTCCGGACCGCAGTCGATCAGCAGCAGCGGCGCGCCGTCGCGTTCGAGCACGGCCCCGGAGGAACCGAGCTCTACGGCCTGGGACGAGCCTACGCCGAGAAAATGCAGCGCCAGAGTCATGGGATTACGGTCCTGCCGCCGGGGGCGCGCCATTGTCGAACTGTTGACGTGCGTCCGTATAGGCGTCCTGCAAGGGCTGCCAGAGCTCGCGCTCGAAGCGCGCCTCGCCGTCGGCCGCGGCGCCGATCTTGTGCAGCGAACGGTGCAGCCGCGACAGGTTTTCCTGCGGCCAGCCCTGATGCTGCACACGCAGTTCACCGCGATCGAAATCAATCAGATAGACCTGGCTGCCGGCGCTGTCGGGCGATGGATCTCCGGCAAACAGCACGTTGTGCGCATTCAGATCCGCATGGTAGGCGCCGGCCGCATGGAAGCGCGCGATGGTCGCGCCGACCCGGCGCATCGCGGCGGCATCGACGCGGCGCTGGGCCAGGCCTTCGGCCAGCGTCGTCGCGTCCGGAATCAGCCGCGTCAGCAGGTCGGCGCGATAGAACAGCAGCCGCTCGCGCCGGTAGCGCGCAGCCAGCGGCTGCGGCACCGGCAGGCCGAGCGCCTGCAGCCGCTGCAGCAGGCGGAATTCGACGAACGGGCGGGCCTGGTCGGCCCCGGCCCAGACATACCGATCGCCGAGCACGCGCGCGATGCGGCCGCCGCGGCGAAAATGTCGCAATACCGCTTCACCGGCCGGTGTCTGCACGCGCCAGGCTGCGCCACGGCCGCCGGCGACCGCAGCCGTACGCCAGTACGCGGGATCGAACCAGTCATCGCCGACTTGTGCGGCGATCGACGCGTCGCAGAGAATCGCGCTGGCGCCGATGGTCTTCAGGATCGCTTCGTTCATCGCCTGCGCTGCGGCACGCGCCGCATTCGTCTCGTCTTCGTTCTTTCGGCATTCTAGCAACCCCATGTCCGTACAGGCATCGACTCCGCCGGCCTCCCTGTGCCTGCTGCGCACGTCCGCGCTCGGCGACGTCAGTCACGTCGTGCCGCTCGTGCGCACCGTGCAGAAACACTGGCCTGCAACCGCGCTGACCTGGATCGTCGGCAAGCTCGAACACAAGCTCGTCGGCGATCTGCCCGGCGTGGAGTTCGTCGTGTTCGACAAGCGCCAGGGCTGGAAAGGCTGGCAGGCCGTGCGCCGCGCGCTGCACGGGCGCCGCTTCGATGCGCTGCTGCACATGCAGGTCGCCTTGCGCTCCAACCTGCTCAGCGCGGCAGTGTCGGCGCAGCGGCGCATCGGCTACGACGCCGCGCGTTCGCGCGATCTGCACCGGCTGTTCATCGGCGAGCGCATCGCCGCACGCAGTGGCGAACATGTGCTCGATGCGATCGGCAGCTTCCTCGAACCGCTGGGCCTGCGCCAGACTGAAGTGCGCTGGGATCTGCCGGTACCGGACGCGGCCGAAGCCTTCGCCGAGGAACACCTGCCGGGTACGGCCCCGACCCTGATCGTCAGCCCCTGCTCCAGTCACCGGCTGCGCAACTGGCGTGCCGAGCGCTATGCCGCCGTCATGGACCAGGCGACGCAGCGCGGCTGGCGCGTCGTGCTCTGCGGCGGCCCCAGCGCCTATGAGCGTGAATTCGGCGATGCGGTCAAGGCCCGGCTGCAGCGCGGCGCCGTCGTCGACCTGATCGGCAAGGACACGCTCAAGCAGTTGCTCGCCCTGCTGCGCAGGGCCGACCTCGTGCTGACGCCGGACTCCGGCCCGATGCACCTGGCCAACGCGATGGGCACTGCCGTACTCGGCCTGCATGCGGCGAGCAATCCGCACCGCTCGGGTCCCTACTCGGACCGGCGCTGGTGCGTGGACCGCTACGACGCCGCGGCGCGGCGCTTTCGCGGCAAGCCCGCAAGCGAGTTGCGCTGGGGCAGCAAGATCGAACACGAAGGCGTCATGGACCTCATCGAAACCGACGCAGTCATCGAGCGCTTCGACGCGTTCGCCGCGGCGCGCGGCCTGCCCTGAAGCAACGGCCGCCGCGGCGCAGGCTCAGTTCCTGTAGTTCTGGTAGGACTTCTCTTCGACCAGCTGCGAGCCGAGCTTGAGATTGATCTCGCGCTTGATCGCCGCGCGGTCGTCGTTCTGGAAATAGACCGCACGCGCGAGTTCGATGAACTCCGCGTCGAAGGCCTGCGCCTTCTCTTTCAGGCGGATGCGGTCCTCGATGTCCCAGAGCGCCTGATTCACGGCTTTCAGACGCGCGCGCTCGGCGCCGATGTCGACGGCTGCGGCCGTGTCGTCACGCCAGACCGCGAGCAGCAGCTCCAGCTCCTTGCGCACGTTGGCCAGCTTGCTCGGATCGGCGATCTGCTCGGACTTGATCTCGAGGATGGTGATCTTGTCGATCAGTTCGCCATGGGAAATCGGGGTGGTGATCAGGGACATGGAACGCGGTCCGCGGCGGGGGAAACGAGCGTAGCCCAAACCTCGCCGGTTCGGGGCCGGAAAACGAAAACGCCCCGTGAGGGGCGTTTTCGTCACTGCTGGCGGAGAGGGTGGGATTCGAACCCACGGTACGCTTACACGTACGCCTGATTTCGAGTCAGGTACATTCGACCACTCTGCCACCTCTCCGGAACTGTCGGTCTGACGACCGGCCCTGCCGGTGGCACGGCGAGGGGCGCGAATAGTACGAGCAACGGGACACAGATACAAGCCGGGATCGCGGGGTCGCCGACGCGACGCCATTTTCCGCGCCTTTGCGTATTGATCCGGTGAGGCTGCCGCGCCGGCGGCCTGTGCTTGCCTAGGGGCGTCGCCCGGCGGCATGCTATGACCCAGTTCGTTTTTCGCATGTGCCGCCGTTCATTGGACGCCGGCGCCCTGCGTCTGGCGATGGCCACTGAACCCGAACCAGGCTTCGCGCATGATCGAATTCGGACACAGCTCCCACGTCGGCCTGCGCCGCGAACACAACGAAGACACGTATTACGCCGACCCGGAGCTGGGTCTGTGGCTCGTCGCCGACGGCATGGGCGGACACGAGCACGGCGAAGTCGCCAGCGCGATCGCACGCGACACGCTGATCGAGGAAGTGCGCAAGGGCACGCCGATAGGCCGCGCGATACAACTGGCCGACGAGGAAATCATCCGTCACTCCAGCCGCCGCGCCGAAGCGCTGCCGATGGGCACGACGGTCGCTGCGGTCAACATCAGCGGCGACCAGTTCGACATGGCCTGGGTCGGCGACAGCCGCGTCTATGTCTGGAACGGTGTACTCAAGCAGCTGTCGCAGGATCATTCCTACGTGCAGGAGCTCATCGAGCAGGGTGCGATCACCGCCGAGCAGGCGCGCACCCATCCGCACCGCAACGTCGTGACCCAGGCCCTGGGTGTAACCGATCCGCAGAACCTGCGTCTTGAAACGATCACCGGCACCTTGCAGCCGGGCATGCAGATCCTGCTCTGCAGCGACGGTCTGACCGAAGAAGTCGAAGACGCGCAGATCGAGAGCATCCTCGCGCGCCCGGAGCTGTCGGCGCAGGAGTGCGTCGATCACCTCATCCTCGCCGCGCTCGACGGCGGCGGCTCGGACAACGTCACGGTCGTGCTGATCCGCCGGCGCTGATCCGTCGCTGCGGATCCCCTGGCCTGATCCGCCGTCGTCGGGATCCTCGGCCGCGAGGCGCGCGGCGAACCGGGGCTCACCGCAGCAGATGGACCTCGAGGTTGCGGTTCGCCTTCGGCTCACCGCACCCCGCACGATATTCAGTCGCAACGCATCCTGACGCCGGTGCGCTGACGCAGGTTGCGCTGAGCACAGCGATACGCAACGTCACGGTATCAATGCAAGGTCGCAACATCGCGACGCCGACGCATGAACGCGCGATCCGGCGGGCGTCATCGCGGCTTCCCGTCGGCGATGCGGAGATCGGGCTTCGATCGAGGTTCCTCGCCGCAGACAACCCCCGACGTTGCGGTTCGCCCCTGGCTCGCCGCAACCGATGGCACCGCGTCGAACGCGAACACGCCGCGTCATCAATCGCTGCGGTGCCATTGCAGCTCGCCGTCAGGCGAGCTGCAGCTCATCGCCGGATGCAGCGATGCGCGCCCGCTCAGGGCGCGCCGCTCTTGAGCGTCTTCAGCGCGGTCTGGAAGTTGCCCATCGAGTAGCCGTTCTCGTTCTTGAGCACCGCGTAGACGCCGTCGAGCTTGGCCTTCAGTGCGTCGGCGCGGGCCTTGTCGATGGTGCCGGTGTTCTCGAACGCGACGATGACGGACTGCGCGGCCATCGCGGCCTGCTCGGCCGCGTCGTAGTCGCGGTATTCGCCGCGTGCGGCGTCGGCTTCGATGTCGTCGAGGATCGCGGTGAGGCTGCCGCCGTCGAAGCGGTGCTGCGCAACACGCGGCAGCAGTTCGGCCAGGGTCGCGCGCAGCTTCTTCGCCGCGGCCAGGGTCGCATCGCGGCTTTCGGTCGTGGCCCGGTGCAGCGCACGGGTCTGTTCGAGTACGCGCGCCTCGGCGGACTTGTCCACGGCCGCCAGCACGTGGCGGAACATCACGAGATTCGCGTCGTAGAGGCGCACGACGCCGGGCCCCAGCCCGGTGCCCTGGCGCGGCCCCCAGCTCTTGTCCGACATACGCTTGTGGCAGGCGAAGCAGTTGAACAGCACGAGCTCCGGGAAGATGCCCTGCATGCCGGCCTTCGGATCGGTCAGCTGGTCGAGCAGGTTGGCCGCGGCCACCCCCTGCCCCACGGCCCAGTCGCGCGCGCCGCTGAATTCACCCTTGCGCTGGATCCAGTCCTCGTCGATCGCGTAGTGCGGCCGGCCGAGCCAGGTGAAGGTGTCGAGCTCGAAGGTCAGCCGCGGATGGCCGGCCCCCATGATGCGGTGCGTGATCATGCGGTCCCTGCTGCCCATGTGGCAGGACAGGCAGAGCTCCGCGCGCTTGACCGGATCTTCGGTCGCGTACATGCCCTTGGCGACGTTGTCGGCATGCTTGACGCTCTTGTCCGCATGCGCATTGAGCCATTGTTCGGCACCGCCGTGGCAGGCCTCACAACCGACGCCGTCGCTGAGCTGGAAGCGCTCGCCGCGCTGCGCGGCCGGCACGTTGTCGGCATGGCAGTCGAGGCAGATCTTCGCTTCGCTCGCATTGCCGAGGCCGAGCTTGCGCGCGATCTCGCGCGAGGCCGGCTGTTCGAGTATCGCGTAGGCCTTGGCGTGCGGATCGGTTTCCTGCCAGATCGCGAACTCATTCTGCATGACGTGCGAATCACGGAATACCTGCGCGGCACCGTGACAGACGCTGTTGGAACAGCTCGCAACCCCAAGATGCTTGTGCGCCGATATCGCGTCGACCGCCGAAGCGGACAGCGCGCCGGGCAGCAGGAACACGCACACTGCAACGATCCACGTACGCAGTCTCATCGCCGAACTCCCCATTCAGGCGAGCGCCCTGGCGGCTGCTGGGCGCGCGGGCCGATTATGCCACGGCACTGGCGGCCTGGACCGCGTCGGCGCCGGCGGCGCGGACGAGATCCGGGTCACGGGCCTACTACGCAAAAACGGACGATTTGCTGACAGGCCCACTAACAGAACGTTCGAGCGCAGCCATGCCGGACATCGGCGGCGGCCGACGCGTGTCGCGGAGCGGCAGCCCGTTGCAGTGGAGGTTCGCCGGAAACGCGCAGCCGCGGGCTGCAGCAATGCGGCGCGACAGGTGCCACGGGCCGCCGAGATGGAAATCGGCAACCCGCCGCGGCGGACCGTACGGATACGCGCAGTCGTCCCGGCCGCGATCGGCGGCGCGCTATGCCGGCAGCGCCTCGGGCGCCGCAGCCGATTCCAGGCGGCGCCAGACGCAGCCCCCCTTGCTGGCCTTGTCGATGCCGCCCAGGCGCGCCTCGTGCGCGGCGAGCTCGGCCGCATCGGCCAGACGCACACGCACGGCAGGCCGTTCGCCCGCGGCGCTCCAGGCGGCAATCTGCTCCTGCGCCGTCTCGACTTCGACGGCGAAGTCCAGCGCGCCCTGGCCCGCCGTCAGCGCGAGGTAGACGTCGGCGAGGATTTCCGCGTCGAGCAAAGCGCCATGCAGTTCGCGATGGCTGTTGTCGATGTCCAGACGCTTGCATAGCGCATCGAGGCTGTTGCGCTGTCCTGGGTACATCTCGCGCGCCATCGCGAGCGTGTCGAGCACCGTGGCATGGTCGGCGAGCCGACCGTACTGCGGGCCGAGCCGGGCCAGTTCCGCGTCGATGAAGCCGACGTCGAATGCGGCGTTGTGGATGATGAGTTCCGCGCCCTTGATGTAGGCAAGGAACTCCTCGACGACGTCGGCGAAACGCGGCTTGTCGGCCAGGAATTCGATGCTGATGCCGTGCACCGCCTGGGCGCCGGCGTCGATGTCGCGTTCGGGATTCAGATAGCGGTGGAAATGGCTGCCGCTGACGCGGCGCGCGAGCAGTTCCACGCAGCCCAGTTCGATCAGGCGGTGGCCGCGTGCGGCCTCCAAGCCGGTGGTTTCGGTGTCCAGCACGATCTGGCGCATCAGGCTTCCTGGCGTTGCTGTTCGGCCGCGAGGCGCGCGGCGCGGTCGACGCGTTCGTTGTCGGGGTGTCCCGCATGGCCGCGGGTCCAGAACCATTCGACCTGGTGGCGCGCGACGGCGCGCGCGAGACGCTCCCACAGATCCTGGTTCTTGACCGGCTTCTTGTCGGAGGTGCGCCAGCCGTTGGCCTGCCAGCGCGGCAGCCACTGCTGCATGCCCTGCTTGACGTACTGCGAGTCGGTCGTGATGCGTACGCGGCAGGGCCGCGTCAGCGCTTCGAGTGCGCCGATCGCGCCCATCAGTTCCATGCGATTGTTGGTGGTGTCGCTCTCGCCGCCGGAGATGACCTTCTCGACGGTGCCGTAGCGCAGCAGCGCGGCCCAGCCGCCCGGCCCGGGATTGCCCAGGCAGGCGCCGTCGGTGAACACGTGCACGACCGCCGCTTCGCTCATGCGCTCGCGCGCTGCGTGCCGGAGGCGAGATGAGCGCGCGCCACGCGCGGCCGCAAGGCGACCGGATGCGTGCGCAGCAGCGCGTTCGTGCTGCGCTTGCGCGCGAGCAGCAACCAGCTCGAACGCAGCGCCGGCGGCAGGCGCAACTCGGCTCCGGCCACACTAAGGCGTTGCGCGCCGATGCGGCGCTCGGCATAGACATCGACACCGCCGCGGGCCAGCGCCCGACGCCAGGCGCCGGCCGAGGCCGGCTGCGGCGGCGCGGTCTGGCCGCGCATCTGCCAGGCCAGCCAGGGGCGCCAGGCGCCGAAGCGGGCGAAGCCGACGATCAACGCGACGCCGCCAGGCTCGAGCACGCGCACGAGTTCCTCGCGCAGCGCTTCCGGCGCGGCAAGACATTCGAACGCGTGATGCAGCACGATGAGACGGAAACTGTCGTCCGCGAACGGCAACTCGTCGGGTGCGCAGACCGCATCGCCGATCAGCCGCCCGGCCCCCTGCAGATGCAGGTCGACGCGGCGGCCGAGCATCGGCGTGACCATCTGCTCGGCAAATTCCGCGTCGCAGCCGATGAATAGCCCCTGCCGCCCGAATACGCCTGCGCATTCCGGAGCGAGCGCGGCACGCTCCTGCGCGAACAGCGCGCGCAGTGCGTCCATCGGGTGAGGCGGCTGGGGTCGCAGGAGCATAGGCGGCGCAGATCAGGGGACGCGGATTTTGCGCCAAGTCGCCCCGGCTTGTCCCGTTGCGCCGGCCTCGTCCGTCCTGTCCGTCGTCAGGCGCCGGCGTTAAGCGCGCTTAACGAGCACTGCAGGGAGCGCGGCTATAGTCGCGCTCCCTGCCGCCTGTCGGAACGCCGTGCTGCGCCTCGTACCCGTCCCTGCCTTCGACGACAACTATCTCTGGCTGGCCCATGACGGCAGCCGGGCCGTCGTCGTCGATCCCGGCGATGCGGCTCCCGTCGCCGCAGCACTGCAGCGGCTGAAACTGCAGCTCTCCGCCATCCTGCTGACCCATCACCATGCCGACCACATCGGCGGGGTGGCTGCGCTGCTCGAGCGCTTCGCCGGCGTGGATGTGTATGCGCCGGACGACGAGCGCATCGAACCGGCAACGCGGCGCGTCGGCGACGGCGATACGGTCGACATCGAAGCGCCCGGTCTGCGCCTGCGCGTACTCGCCCTGCCCGGCCATACGCGCAGCCACATCGGCTATTACGGCGCGGGCCTGCTGTTCTGCGGCGATACCTTGTTCAGCGCCGGCTGCGGCCGCCTGTTCGAAGGCACGCCGGCGCAGATGCTCGCCTCGCTCGATTCACTGGCCGCGCTGCCGGCGGAAACCGCCGTCTGCTGCGCCCACGAATACACCAGCGCGAACTGCGCGTTTGCCGCGAGCGTCGAGCCGGAAAATTCCGCGCTGCGCAGCCGCATCGCCGAAGTGCGCCGGCTGCGCGCGGCCGGCACGCCGACCTTGCCGAGCACGATCGCCTGCGAACGTGCGACGAATCCGTTCCTGCGCGTGGACGAACCCGACATCGTCGCCTGGGGCGAACGTCACGGCATTCCTGCGCCGGCGCGTGTCGACCGCTTTGCCGCGCTGCGCCGCGGCAAGGATCAATTCCGGGCGCCGGCCGCATGAGGCGGCGGCTGCCGCTGCGCCGCCTCGCGCTGGCGCCGATGCTGCTGCTGGCCGCCTGCGCGACGACGCCGCGCCAGCCTGTCGGCCAGGACAGCGCAATCACGACGGCGACCTCGCTGCCGCCGCTGGATCTGCGCGTGGAACCGCCTGACCGCATCGACGTGCCGTTCGTGCCGACGCCGGATTTCGCGGTGCCCGGCACAACGGCTCCGGTCGATGCGAACTCGGTCTGGGTGCGCCTGCGCACGCGCTTTGCGATGCCGGGCTGCGAATACAGCCCTGCCGTGCAGCGCTGGGCACGCACGTATACGCAGGGGCCGGACCGTTTCGCCGCCTCGCTCAAGCGTGCCTTGCCGTTCCTGATGCTGGTGCTCGACGAACTGGAGCGCAACGACCTGCCGGGCGAGTTCGCTCTGCTGCCGTATCTGGAAAGCCATTACGAGCCGGTAGTCGGACGCGGCAGCACGCCGGCCGGCATGTGGCAGTTCATGCCCGAGACCGCACGCAGCGCCGGGCTGCAGATGTCGCCGCACTACGACGGACGCCTCGACGCCTGGGCCTCCAGCAGCGCGGCGGTGGCGATGCTCAAGCGCTACCAGGACGAATTCGGCGACTGGCGCCTCGTCGACATGGCGTTCAACGCCGGCGAATACCGCGTCAAGAAGCTGCTCCAGGACAACCGTTCGTCCTTGAGCCGCGAGGAGATCGCCAGCCTCAAGCTATCGCCGATCACCCACGAGCACCTGGCCAAGCTGCTGGCACTCGGCTGCGTCGTCAACGATCCCGGGCGCTTCGGCGTGACCTTGCCGGAGCCGTCGGAAGACGACCATCTCGTGCGCGTCACCCTGACTGCGCCGATCGACATGCGCGTGGCCGCGCGTCTTGCGGATGTGCCCGAAGACACCCTGCGCCGCTACAACGCCGGCCATCGCCAGTCGCGCATCTCCGCTTCCGCCCCCATGCATCTGCTGCTGCCCAGGCCGGCGCTGTCGCGCTTCCAGCAACGCTATACCCAGCTCGCGCCCAGCGCCTGGAGCACCTGGGACGCGGTCAAGCTGCGCGAGCGGCGCGGCGTGGACGAACTGGCCGGCGCGGCCGCCGTGCCGATCGACATCGTCGGCGCGGCCAACGGCGTCGATCCGGCGCGCCAGTTCGCCGCCGGCGCAACCGTGTTCCTGCCCTCATCGCTGGGCAAGGATGTCGGCACGCCGCAGCCACCGCCGCTGTCGCCCGAGGCACAGCAGCGCGCCGCCGCGACGGTCACGGTCAAGAGCGGCGACAGCCTGTGGACCCTGGCCCGCACGCACAAGGTCAGCGTCGGCGATCTGCGCCGCTGGAACCGCCTCGGCGACAAGACGCCGCTCAAGCCCGGGCAGAAGCTGTTCATCCAGGCGGTGAACTGAGCCGCCCACCGCGGCGTCCGCGGCAAACGGGCGTTGGGGCGGCCGCGGCGACAAATCGCTACACTGCGTCGTTATGCCGGCGGCTGCGTCGGCGCATCGTGCGCGGTTCGCCGACATCGGTGCAGCAGCGCAGCCCGGCCGCACGGCGGCGAAATGCCGCCGGCTGCAGCCCACGCCGGCGCATCATCGCAACGCAACGAAGTCCATTCGTACAGGAGGTTTCATGGGTTTTCTGCACGGCAAGCGCGCACTGATCGTCGGCATCGCCAGCCAGCGCTCCATCGCCTGGGGCATCGCCAATGCGATGCATCGCGAAGGCGCGCAGCTCGCCTTCACCTATCAGAACGAGCGCCTGCGCGACCGCGTCGACGAAGCCGCCAATGCGTTCGGCAGCAACATCGTGCTGCCCTGCGACGTGGCCAGCGACGCCGAGATCGAGAACCTGTTCGCCGAACTCGGCAAGCATTGGGACGGTTTCGACATCCTCGTGCATTCGGTCGGCTTCGCGCCTCGCGAAGCGCTGCAGGGCGGCTTCCTCGACGGGCTCACGCGCGAGAACTTCGCGATCGCCCATGACATCTCGAGCTACAGCCTGGCGGCGCTGGCCAAGGCCGCGCGGCCGCTGATGCAGGGCCGCAACGGCTCGGTGCTGACCCTGAGCTACCTCGGCGCCGAACGCGCGCTGACGAGCTACAACGTCATGGGCCTGGCCAAGGCCAGCCTCGAAGCCTGCGTGCGCTACCTTGCGTTCAATCTCGGCCCCGAGGGCACGCGCGTCAACGCAATCTCGGCCGGCCCGATCAAGACCCTGGCCGCCGCCGGCATCGCGAACTTCCGCAAGATGCTCGATCACGTCGAAGACCACGCGCCGCTGCGCCGCAGCGTCACGATCGACGAGGTCGGCAACGTGGCGGCGTTCCTGAGCTCGGATCTGGCCTCGGGCGTGACCGGCGAGATCACCTACGTCGACGCCGGCTACAACATCCTCGGCATGACCGGCATCTGAGCCGGAGCCCTGCACCGCCGGACCACGAAAGGCTGCCGCGAGGCAGCCTTTTTCGTTGAAGGCTGCACAGCGGCGGCGGCAGCGAAACCGACAGCACCCGATCGGACGGGCCCAACGAAAAAGGCCGCCTCGCGGCGGCCTCTTCGTCGATGCGGGATGCGGCGGCGACGCCGCAGCGATCGGACTTACTGCATGCGGTCTTCGGCGATCTGGATCTTGGCCGCCTTGCGCAGCGAGGTGAGAAACTCGCTGGTCGCGACCATCGCGTTGATCGACTGCAACTGGTTGCGCACTGCTTCGCGGCCGGCCTCGTCGACCTTGGCGACATCGCCATCGGTGACCCTGTCCACGGCGAACAGCGCATAGCCGTCGTCGGGCAGCGAGATGTTGCCGTATTCGGACTTGCCTTCGGCCGGACGCGGCAGCTTGAAGGCGGCGGCGGCGATGCGCGAATCCACGTTCGCGGCGCTGCGGCCGGTGCCCTTGGCGTCCACGACGCTGAGCTTGAGCTCGGCGGCGAGCTGGTCGAGGGTCTCGCCCTTGCGCAGACGCTCAAGCAGACCGTCGGCGCGCTCGCGCGCGGCCGTGGCCACGGCCTCGCTGACCAGGTGCTTGCGGACGTCTTCGCGCACTTCCTCCAGCGGACGCTGTTCGCTGCGCTTGTGCTCGCCGAGGCGCACGATCACCTTGCGGTCGTCGCCGATGTCGAGCAGTTCGGAGTTTTCGCCGTGCACGAGCACGCCATCGGAGAACGCCGCCTTCAGCACGGCCGGATTCGCCGCGATGCCGGTGCCGCCGGTGCGCGGAAACTGCGCGGTCTTCTGCACTTCGACGCCGGCAAGCCTGGCTGCACCGTCGAGCGAATTCAGATCGGTGCGGCTCTGATCGTAGACCTTGCTGGCCAGCTCGCCGAACAGGCGCTCGCGCTCGGTCTCGAGATAGCTCTTGGCCAGCTCGGCCTTGACCTCGTCGAAGGTCTTTTCCTTGTGCTCGCGGATGTCGCGCAGCTGGATGATGTGATAGCCCTCGTTCGACAGCACCGGCTCGGAGATCTCGCCTTTCTTCAGCGCGAACAGCGCCGAGTCGAACGCCGCATCGCTGACGTCCTTCTGCAGCCAGCCCAGGTCGCCGCCCTCGGCCTTCGAACCGAGGTCTTCGGAGAACTCCTTGGCCGCGGCCGCGAAATCCTTGCCCTCACGCACGCTCTTGGCGATCTGCTGGGCCTTGGCCAGCGCGGCCTTCTGCGCATCGGCGTCGCCGCCCTTGGCGGTGATCAGGATGTGCGAGGCCAGACGCTGCTCCGGCGTCTGATAGCGCGCCCTGTCGTTGGCGTAGCGTTCGCGCAGCACGGCTTCGTCCGGCGTCTCGCTCATCTTCACGGCCTTGGCGTCGAACTCGATGTAGTCGAGCGATACCGTTTCGGCCGTCATGTAGTCGGACAGATGCGACTTGTAATAGCTCTCGACCTGCGCGTCGTCGACCTTGGGCGTTTCGGTCGGCTTGGGCAACGTCAAGGTGCGCAGGTCGCGGGTCTGGTCGCGCAGGCGGATGTGGTCGTCGATCTCGCGCGGCGTGACGACGCCGATGGAGCCGATCAGATTGCGCAGTTCGTCGGCGGCCAGCGCCTGGCGCTGCTGTTCCTGGAACTGCAGCGGCGAGCGCTGCGCGCCGGCAAGTGCGGCGCGATAGGCGCCTTCGTCGAACTTGCCGTCGACCTGGAACGCCGGATAGGAGCGGATCAGCTCGCGCACGCGCTCGTCGGGAATGACGATGCCAAGCTTTTCGTTCGCGTTGAGCATCAGCTGCTCGTCGATCAGCGAATCGAGCACCTGACGCTTGACCTCGGGCCGTTCGAGCATGGCCGGATCGAGCTGGCCGTTGGAGCGCTGCAGCATCGCCGCACGGTAGTTCTGGAAGCGTTCGCGGAACTGTTCGGCAGAGATCTCGCTCTTGTCGACCTTGGCCACCCAGGTCTCGTTGCGACCCGTGAAATACGACTCGATGCCGAAGAAGGAAAACGCAAAAATCAGCGCGCCCAGCACGATTTTCGCTATCAGTCCGGACGACTTGTCTCGCAGCGCTTGCAACATGAGGCTTGCCTGAGCTTTGTGGTTGGCCGCAGCGGCGAGATGGAACGCCGCTGTCGTATTTCCCGGCCGCGCGGTCTGCTGCACGGACCGGATAGAAAAAAGGGCGCCTTGTACGGCGCCCTTCGAAGATGGCGGAGTGGACGGGACTCGAACCCGCGACCCTCGGCGTGACAGGCCGATATTCTAACCGACTGAACTACCACTCCACGGCATTTTGGTGGGTGCTGAGGGTTTCGAACCCCCGACCCTCTCCGTGTAAGGGAGACGCTCTACCGCTGAGCTAAGCACCCCTCGCGGGAGCCGGTTAGTTTAGGGCATCCTTGAGGGCTTTGCCAGCCTTGAAGGCCGGGTTCTTGGAGGCCTTGATCTTGATCTCTTCGTTCGTACGCGGATTGCGACCGGTACGCGCGGCGCGCTTGCGCACGGCGAAGGTGCCGAAGCCGACGAGGGAGACGGTGTCGCCCTTCTTGAGCGCCTTGGTGATGACTTCGACCATCGCGTCGACGGCTTTCGCGGCATCCACCTTGGTCAGCTCGGCGGCATCGGCCACCGCACCCACGAATTCTGATTTGTTCATTTAACAATCCCTCTCGGAAACTGCGACCCGCTACGCTTCTGTTCTGTGGCGAAACGACTCTGTCCCTGGAACACCGGGTGACTTTCGGAAAGTGCGCTTCGCGGACCCCGTGATCGCCCGGACCTTTGCAGTCACTCGGACCACGTCCCGGCCTTTATACCAGCGGCCTAGTAGGCACGCAACAAAACGCCGGGCGGCATTTTACGCGCTTTTTTCGCGTTCTGGCGCGGTTTCCGCGCTGTCGGAACGACGCTGTGAAAGCGTCCTGCAGGGGTGGAAATCGCCGCGGTACCGGTGCCGCCGGACGGAGGCGTTTCTCAACGGACGGACCGGCACCACACGAGCACGTCACCCCGAGGATGGCGACGGCACAGAACGGACCACGGGCGCGGCAACCTGCCGCGCCCGTGGTTTCTGTTCAGTGCGGACGCACCGGCTGCGGTTCGGCCGCTTCCTCGCGCTTGGGCTCGGCGGCTTTGACCGGACCGGACTCGGTTTTCTGGGCCGGCGTCAGCGGCCGTTCCAGCGCGATGTCCAGCACTTCGTCGATCCAGCGAACCGCATGGATTTCCAGGGTTTCGGTGACGTTCTTTGGAATGTCGACGAGATCCTTCTTGTTCTCTTCCGGAATGATCACCGTGGTGATGCCGCCGCGATGCGCCGCGAGCAGCTTCTCCTTGAGCCCGCCGATCGGCAGCACCCGGCCACGCAAGGTGATCTCGCCGGTCATCGCGACCTCGGATCGCACCGGCACCTTGGTCAGCGCCGAGACCAGGGCCGTGCACATGGCGATGCCCGCGCTCGGTCCGTCCTTCGGCGTGGCGCCTTCGGGAACGTGGATGTGGATGTCGTACTTCTGGTGGAACTCCGGATCGACGCCGAGACGCTCGGAGCGTCCGCGCACGACACTGAGCGCCGCCTGGATGGACTCCTGCATCACGTCGCCGAGTTGGCCCGTGTGGATCAGCTTGCCCTTGCCGGGCACGATGGCCGCTTCGATGCTCAGCAAATCGCCGCCGACCTGGGTCCAGGCCAGGCCCGTGACGAGGCCGACCTCGTTCTGCAGCTCGGCGCGGCCGAAGGTGAACTTCTGCACGCCCAGATACTGGTCGAGATTGCCCGAATCCACGCGTACGGTCGTCGGCTTCGCCGCAGTTGCAGCCTTGCCTTTGCCCTTGGGCTTTTCGGCAGCCTTTTCCTTCGCCGCACTCTCGCGCAGCGAGAGTTCCTTGACCACCTTGCGGCAGACCTTGGAGATCTCGCGTTCGAGATTGCGCACGCCGGATTCACGCGTGTAGTAGCGGATGATGTCGCGGATCGCTTCCTCGTCGACGCTGACTTCCTCGGGCTTGAGACCGTTCGCGCCGATCTGCTTGGGCAGCAGATAGCGCCGCGCGATGTTGATCTTTTCCTCTTCCGTGTAACCCGGGATACGGATGACTTCCATGCGGTCGAGCAGCGGCGCCGGAATGTTCAGCGAGTTCGCCGTCGCGATCCACATGACTTCGGACAGGTCGAAATCGACTTCGAGGTAATGATCGTTGAACGCCGAGTTCTGCTCCGGATCGAGCACTTCGAGCAGCGCCGAGGACGGATCGCCGCGGAAGTCCATCGACATCTTGTCGATCTCGTCGAGCACGAACAGCGGATTGCGCGTGCCGGCCTTGGACATGTTCTGCACGATGCGACCCGGCATCGAACCGATGTAGGTGCGGCGATGGCCACGGATCTCGGCCTCGTCGCGCACGCCGCCGAGCGACATGCGCACGAACTTGCGGTTGGTCGCCTTGGCGATGGACTGGCCCAGGCTGGTCTTGCCGACACCGGGCGGACCGACGAGGCAGAGGATCGGCCCCTTCATCTTGTTGACGCGCTGCTGCACAGCCAGGTATTCGAGGATGCGTTCCTTGACCTTTTCCAGGCCGAAGTGGTCCTCGTCGAGCACGTCCTGCGCGACCTTGAGGTCCTTGCGCACCTTGCTCGACTTCTTCCACGGCACGCCGACGAGCCAGTCGACGTAGTTGCGTACGACGGTGGCCTCGGCCGACATCGGCGACATCTGCTTGAGCTTGTTGAGCTCGGCGCGCGCCTTGGTCTCCACCGGCTTGGGCATGCCGGCCTCGTTGATCTTGCGCGCGAGTTCGTCCAGTTCGTTCGGCGCCTCTTCGAGATCGCCGAGCTCCTTCTGGATCGCCTTCATCTGCTCGTTGAGGTAATACTCGCGCTGACTCTTCTCCATCTGCGACTTGACCCGGCCGCGGATGCGCTTCTCGATCTGCTGCACGTCGATCTCGCCGTCGACGAAGCCCATCAGCGCCTCGAAGCGGTCGCCGACGTCGACCATCTCGAGCAGGCGCTGCTTGTCGGCCAGACGAATGGACAGGTGCGCAGCGATCGTGTCGGCCAGACGGCTCGGATCGTCGATGCCGGCCAGGGTCGCAAGCAGTTCCTGCGGCACCTTTCGGTTCAATTTTACAAATTGTTCAAAAGTGGAAACCAGTGAGCGCGACACGACTTCGATCTCGCGCTCCGAGCGCGAGTACAGCGGATCCAGCGGCTTGATCTTGCCGACCATGACGCCGTCGCGATCGCGGTAGCCGAGGATCTCGGCGCGGGCCGCACCTTCGACAAGCACCTTGATCGTGCCGTCCGGCAGCTTCAGCAGCTGCAGCAACGTCGCCAGCGTGCCTACCGAATGCAGATCCGATTCGCGCGGATCGTCGACGTCGGGACTGCGCTGAGCGACGAGCAGGATCTGCTTGTCACCTTCCATCGCGATGTCCAGCGCACGAATCGACTTCTCGCGACCGACGAACAGCGGAATGACCATGTGCGGATAGACGACCACGTCGCGCAGCGGCAGAACCGGCAGCTCCAGCGAGCGCGGATCGGAGGCGACGGGCAACTTTTCAGACTTTTCCATGAAGCGTTTCCTGGCAGCGACCGGCGAGGTCGGGCGGATAGGGTCAGCCTGAGCGCAGGCTGCTGGAGCGTCAAGTGCGGACGGCGTGAACGAATGCAAGGCAGCACATGCGATTCGCGTGCCGGCGCGGAGGCTTGATGCTTCGTTGGAATAAGGCCCTGCGGCGGGCTGGCGGGCGCGGCGGCAGCCGGCCGGCGTGCTCGCCGCCGGCCGTGAAGGCCGTCGGCGGCAGTGGTATCACTCGGCGACGGCGCGCGACTGCAGATTGCCGCGGTAGATCAGATACGGCTCGGCCTGGCCGTTGATGACGGCTTCGTCGACGACGACCTTGCTGACGTGCTCCAGCGACGGCAGCTCGTACATGGTGTCGAGCAGCACCTGCTCGAGGATCGTGCGCAGGCCGCGCGCGCCGGTCTTGCGCTTGAGCGCCTTGCGCGCAACCGCGGTCAGCGCTTCGGGGCGGAACTCCAGCTCGGCGCCTTCCATCTCGAAAAGCTTCTTGAACTGCTTGACGATCGCGTTCTTGGGCTCGGTAAGGATCTTGACGAGAGCGATCTCGTCAAGCTCTTCCAGGGTCGCGAACACCGGCAGACGGCCGACGAACTCGGGAATCAGGCCGAACTTGACCAGATCTTCCGGCTCGACGTCGGCGAGCACCTTGCCGACCGAATTGGTCGACTTCTTGCTGCGCACGTCAGCCGAGAAGCCGATGCCGGTGGACTCGCCGCGCTGCTGGATGATTTTCTCCAGCCCGGCGAACGCACCGCCGCAGATGAACAGGATATTCTTGGTGTCGACCTGCAGGAATTCCTGCTGCGGATGCTTGCGGCCGCCCTGTGGCGGCACCGACGCAATCGTGCCCTCGATGAGCTTGAGCAGCGCCTGCTGTACGCCCTCGCCGGAGACGTCGCGCGTGATCGACGGGTTTTCGCTCTTGCGCGAGATCTTGTCGATCTCGTCGATGTAGACGATGCCGGTCTGCGCCTTCTCGACGTCGTAGTCGCACTTCTGCAGCAGCTTCTGGATGATGTTCTCGACGTCCTCGCCGACGTAGCCGGCTTCGGTCAGGGTCGTCGCATCGGCGATCGTGAACGGCACATTGAGCAGACGCGCCAGGGTCTCGGCCAGCAGGGTCTTGCCCGAACCGGTCGGCCCCACGAGCAGGATGTTGGACTTGGCCAGTTCGACCTCATCGCTTTTCTGTCGCGTCTCCAGCCGCTTGTAGTGGTTGTAGACCGCGACGGCGAGCGTCTTCTTGGCACGCGTCTGGCCGATCACGTACTGGTCGAGAACGTCCATGATCTCGCGCGGCTTCGGCAGATGGCTGCGCGCACTGGCCGCCTTCTCCTCGAGCTCCTCGCGGATGATGTCATTGCACAGCTCGACGCATTCGTCGCAAATGAACACCGACGGACCGGCAATCAGCTTGCGGACCTCGTGCTGACTCTTGCCGCAGAACGAGCAGTAAAGAATCTTTCCGCTGTCGTTCGAACGGCCCTGCCGATCGTCAGTCATGCTCTGCCTCAAAAAACCGGGATAACGTATTCGTCACGAAGAATAGAGCCCGCTGCGCCCGCGGCGCAAGCGCAGGCGCAGTCAGCTGGGCACCGGGGGGAAATCCGCCGCCGTATCAGGACTTGACGCTGTCGGCCGGGCGCTTTTCCAGCACCGCGTCGATCAGCCCATACTTCTGCGCGTCCGGCGCGCTCATGAAATTGTCACGATCCGTGTCCTTGGCGATGACCTCGATCGGCTGGCCGGTATGTCGGGCCATGATCTCGTTCAGGCGCTGGCGGATGGTCAGGATCTCGCGCGCGTGGATGTCGATGTCCGACGCCTGGCCACTGAACCCGCCCAGCGGCTGGTGGATCATCACGCGGGAGTTCGGCAGCGCATAGCGCTTGCCCTTGGTGCCGGCGGTCAGCAGCAGCGCGCCCATGCTGGCAGCCTGGCCGATGACCATCGTGCTGATGTCGGGCTTGAGGAACTGCATGGTGTCGTAGATCGCCATGCCGGCCGTGACCGAGCCGCCCGGGCTGTTGATGTAGAGATTGATGTCCTTGTCGGGGTTTTCCGACTCGAGGAACAGCAGCTGCGCGACGACGACATTGGCCATGTAGTCGTCAATCGGACCGACCAGGAAGATCACGCGCTCCTTGAGCAGGCGCGAATAAATGTCGTAGGCCCGCTCGCCGCGCGAGGTCTGCTCGACCACCATCGGCACGAGGTTGAGGTTGCGGATCGGCTCAAAACCCTTGGACATGGAGCACTCCGAATCAGATCTACCCGGGCCAGGGGTTCATTGAGGGCCAGCCGGCGGAATACCGCCCGGCGCGCCTGCAAAGCAGGGCGGGGCAGGTCTCTGACCTGCCCCGCCGGGACATCAAGCGACCGGACGCATCACTTCATTGAAACCGAGCTTCTGCTCGGTGGCCTTGGCGTGATCGGCGATCCACTCGGTCACCTGATCCTCGATGACCCGGCTCTGCAGCGCGTTCATCAGTTGGGGATCCTGGTTGTAGAGTTCAACCACCTGGTCCGGCTCCTCGTAGGTCGAGGCGATCGTGCTCAGGGTTTCGGCAACGCGGCGCGAATCCAGGCGGATGTCGTTCTGGCGCGCGACCTCGCCGAGCAGCAGGCCGGCGGCGACGCGGCGACGGGCCACCTCGGCGAAGGCTTCGGCGGTTACGTTCGCGGTCTGGCCCTGCTGGCGCGCCTGCGCCTCGGCCTGGCGGACCAGCGCATTCGCTTCGGCCTCGATCATGCCCTTCGGCAGTTCCAGGTCGGCATAGGCGCCGACCAGCTTCTCGACGACTTCGGTCTTCAGACGTCCGAGCAGGGTGCCCTTGAGCTCGCGCTCCAGGTTGGCCTTGACGTCGGCGCGGAACTTGTCGAGACCGCCGTCGACGATGCCGAATGCCGCAAAGAACGCGTCGTCCAGCGCCGGCAGTTCCTGCACCTGCACGCGCACGACCTTGACGTTGACCTGCGCTTGCTTGCCGGCCAGGTTCTCGTTGCGGAACTCCGCCGGGAAAGACAGGTTCAGGGACTTCTCGTCGCCGGCCTTGAGGCCGATCAGGCTGTCTTCGAGTTCCTTGAACAGCGCACCCGAGCCGATCACCGTGCCGACGCGGTCCAGGCCCTCGGCCGGGAAGCGGTAGTCACCGGCCTGGGCCGAATATTCGAACAGGACCATGTCGCCGGACGCGGCTGCGCGGTCGACCACCGCGAAGGTGCGGCGCTGCTGGCGCAGGGTTTCGATCATTGCATCGACGTCGGCGTCGCTCACCTCAGCGGCGACGCGCACGATTTCCAGCTTCGACACGTCGACGGCGCCGACCTCCGGCATGACTTCGAAGGTGGCGGTGTATTCGATCTCACCGTTGCTCGGGGTACCGGTGGTTTCGACCGACGGCGGCATGGCCGGACGCAGGTTCTGCCCTTCCATGGCCTGGACCAGGGTCGCGCGGATCAGCTCGGACATCGCTTCGTTGCGCACCTGGGCGCCGAAACGCTGCTCGATGACCTTGGCCGGCACCTTGCCCGGGCGGAAGCCGTTCAGACGGACGTTGCGGCTCAGGTCGCTGAGACGGTTCCTGACCTGACTGTCGAGCTGATCGGCCGGAACGCGCACGGTGAGCTTGCGCTCGAGCTTGCCCACGTTTTCAACGGAAACTTGCATTGTTGCTCCTCGAACGGCGATCGGCCGCATGTCCGCCCGAGGCGGCCGCGCGGCCACGAAGTCTCATCTGGTGCGAACGGAGAGAATCGAACTCTCACGGGTTGCCCCACTGGAACCTAAATCCAGCGCGTCTACCAATTCCGCCACATTCGCACACCGCCGGAATCGACTCGATTCCGGTTGCGCTCACCTTTGCGGAATGCCACGTGAGGACCGACGAAAGAAGATGGTGGGCCGCCCCAGACTCGAACTGGGAACCTACGGATTAAGAGTCCGCTGCTCTACCAATTGAGCTAGCGGCCCACATGGGGTGGAAGATGGGACTCGAACCCACGACCCTCGGAATCACAATCCGATGCTCTAACCGACTGAGCTACATCCACCGCAAACTTACGATCGCATTGGCGCGCCCGACAGGACTCGAACCTGCAACCGTCGGCTTAGAAGGCCGATGCTCTATCCGGTTGAGCTACAGGCGCAGTCTCTGGCTTGCGCACGTTGGTCGGGGTAGAGGGATTCGAACTCTCGACATCCAGCTCCCAAAGCTGGCGCTCTACCAGGCTGAGCTATACCCCGTCAGTCCAGACTTCGGTCACCCGTGACAATCCCAAAGAAACGAGGATGTTACGGGTGCCCGTTCATACCGTCAATCTACCGGGGAACGGCTTACAACCCTTGCAACCAATCGCATGCGACACTGAAGCCGTCGCCAAACAAAAGGGTGCCGCAGCACCCTCAAAAATGGCGCGCCCGGAAGGATTCGAACCTCCGACCACCAAGTTCGTAGCCTGGTACTCTATCCAACTGAGCTACGGGCGCGCACTAACCTTGCCTTCCCTGCTTCACGCGACGCATCCTTTTCGCCGCCTCGCTGCGGCGTGTCCGCCGCGACGAGAGGCGGAATTATTCGGATCTGCAGGGAGCTCGTCAATAGGTTCGGCGAAATTTTTTTTGCCGCCGCTCTACCGCCCGCTTCATCCGAAATATTACCTAAGTAAACTAATAAACATTGAAGCATCATCAAGGGGCCGCGACTCGCTGACGTCGCTGCGAGATCAGCAATCGGCAGCGCAGGAGCGGGCATCGCCATTTTGCGGATCGTCGACACGCGTCAGTCGCGCCGTTGCCAGGACCGCCGCACGGACGCCACGCCGCCACAACGACGACGCGCACATCCACCGGACTCCTCGTCGCAACATCAACGCGACAGCGACACAGCGATGCTTCACTCCGCTCCATCGGGCTCGCCGGGGCCGACAGGCGTAGCGCCTTCACCGCCGCCGCGACAGAGCCACTGCACGGACATCGCCGATACCGCCGCGACGACCCGCCCGCCGCAGACTCCGCTGCGACAGCAGCAGGCTGACGCGGCGCCGCAAACGAAAAAGCCCCGATTGCTCGGGGCTTTCGATGAACTGGCGGAGAGAGAGGGATTCGAACCCTCGATAGAGCTTTTGACCCTATACTCCCTTAGCAGGGGAGCCCCTTCGGCCTCTCGGGCATCTCTCCGGATTTTTCTGTCCTGCCGACCTCGTGGGGCCGGCGAGGCGCGGAAGAATAGCGACTAGTCCGCGTCGGGTAAAGCCTGCTGTCAGGATTCGCTGCCGGCCGGACCGGAACCAGGCTCCTGTTCGCGCTTGATGCGCTGGTAGATCTCTTCGCGATGCACGGCGACATCTTTGGGCGCATTGATGCCAATGCGGACCTGGTTGCCCTTCACACCGAGCACGGTGACCGTGACTTCGTCTCCGATCATCAGGGTCTCTCCGACCCGGCGAGTCAGAATCAGCATCGTTCTTCTCCTTTCGCCCTACGTCCCGGCCCTACGTCCTGGCAACCGCATATTGTTGAATTGCGAATGCACACAGAACCGTTTCCGCAGCTTGGCAGCTGATTCCGCGGTCCTCCCCGTTACCCACGCCAGACGCCCTGGAAGCCGCATGTCGTGTCAGTCGCCACTGAAATTTTTACCTGCGAATTGGGGGCGACCGCGCCGCGCCGATACTAGCGGACGCCCACCGGCCACGCAATTGAAGCCAGGCATTACTTTCGGCAGATAACGCCGACGTCACGCAAGGATTTAGCGGACGTCGGCGACCGGCACTATCACGGTCGAAAGCAGGATTTCCGTTCAGGCCAGCTGCTGTTCGACCCAGCCGCGCACCTCGGCGAGAACACGCGGCAACGCCGGCGAATCCTCGCCGCCGCCCTGCGCGAGATCGGCTCGTCCACCGCCCTTGCCGCCGATCTGGCGGGCGACGAAGCCGACGAGATCGCCGGCCTTGACCTTGCCAAGCACGGAGCCCTGCACGCCGGCGGCGAGCGACACCTTTCCGTCCGCTGCAGACGCCAGCAGGACAATACAGTCCGGCAGGCGCGCCTTGATCTGGTCTATGCCCTCGCGCAGGCCCTTGGCGTCGAGTCCGTCGATGCGCGCGGCAATGAGCTTGGCGCCCCCCACGTCGAGCGCGGCGTCGGCCAGCTGCGCGGTCGCCACGCCGGCGGCCTTGGCCTTGAACGACTCCAGTTCGCGCTCGGCGCGCTTCTGGCGCTCGAACAGCTGGCGCAGCTTGTCGGCCGCGTCGGCCGGCGAAGCGCCGAGCAGTTGCGCGACCTCGTCGAGGCGGCGCTCTTCCTCGCGCACGAAGTCCAGCGCGCCGGCACCGGTCACCGCCTCGATGCGGCGCACGCCGGCGGCCACGCCGCCCTCGCTGATGATCTTGAACAGGCCGATGTCGCCGGTGCGGCCCACGTGCGTGCCGCCGCACAGTTCGGTGGAGAACTCGCCGAACTTCAGCACGCGCACGCGCTCGCCGTACTTCTCGCCGAACAGCGCCATGGCACCGAAGTCCAGCGCGTCCTTGTAAGCCATCTGACGCACGTCGGCGGCCGCGTTGCGGCGCACCTCAGCGTTGACGAGGTCCTCGATCTCGCGCAGCTCGTCGGGGGTGACGGGCTGGAAATGCGAGAAGTCGAAACGCAGGCGATCCGGCGCGACCAGCGAGCCCTTCTGCGTGACGTGGGTGCCGAGTACCTGGCGCAGGGCCGCATGCATCAGGTGCGTGGCCGAATGGTTCAGCACGATCGCCGCGCGGCGCGGCGCGTCGATCTCGCCATGCAGCTTCTCGCCAAGGCGCAAGGTCTTGCCTTCCCAGCGGCCGACGTGGCCGTGGAAGGTGCCGGCCAGCTTGATCGTGTCGCGCACCACGAAACGGCCGTAGCCGGTGCTCAGCACGCCAATGTCACCGACCTGTCCGCCGGATTCGGCGTAGAACGGCGTGCGGTCGAGCACCAGGGTCGCCTCCTCGCCGTCGGCGAGTTCATCGACGAGGCGCGAGCCACGGATGATGCCGACCAGGGCCAGATCGTCGGCCGCGGTCGCGTCGTAGCCGAGGAACTGCGTCGCCGGCAGCTGCTGGATCGCTTCGGCCGACAGCATGACCTTGGTCTCGAACTGGCTCGACGCGCGCGCGCGGGCGCGCTGCTGCTCCATTTCCGCGTCGAAGCCGGCCATGTCGACCGACCAGCCCTGCTCGCGCGCGACATCGGCGGTCAGATCCACGGGGAAACCGTAGGTGTCATAGAGCGTGAACGCGATCTTGCCGGGCACGACTTTCGCGACCGAACCGGTTCCGACGTACTGGGTGTCGTCCCTCAGCGCCGACTCGAGCAGCTTCATGCCGTTCTCGAGCGTCTCGGCGAAGCGCTCTTCCTCGTTGCGCAGCGCGCGTTCGACGAGCTCGCGCTTCTCGACGAGCTCCGGATAGGCACCGCCCATTTCCTCGACCAGCGCCGTGACCATCCTGTGGAAGAACAGCCCGCGCACGCCGAGCATGTAGCCGTGGCGCAGCGCGCGGCGGATGATGCGGCGCAGGACGTAGCCGCGACCTTCGTTGGACGGCAGCACGCCGTCGACGATCAGGAAGCTGCAGGCGCGGATATGGTCGGCGATCACGCGCAGCGACTTGTTCTCCAGGTCGTCGGTGCCGGTCAGTGCCGCGGCCGCCTTGATCAGGTGCTGGAACAGGTCGATCTCGTAGTTGGAATGCACGTGCTGCAGCACGGCCGCGATGCGTTCCAGACCCATGCCGGTATCGACGCAGGGCGCCGGCAGCGGCGTCAGCGTGCCGTCGGCCGCGCGATCGAACTGCATGAACACGTTGTTCCAGATCTCGATGAAGCGATCGCCGTCCTCGTCGGGCGAGCCCGGCGGACCGCCCGGGATGTGCTCGCCATGGTCGTAGAAGATCTCGGTGCACGGACCGCAGGGGCCGGTGTCGGCCATCTGCCAGAAATTGTCCGAGGCGTAGGGCGCGCCTTTGTTGTCGCCGATGCGGACGATGCGCTCGGCCGGCAGGCCGACGACCTTGTTCCAGATGTCGAAGGCTTCGTCGTCGGTGTGATAGACCGTGACGAGCAGGCGTTCCTTGGGCAGCTTCCAGACTTCGGTCAGAAGCTCCCAGGCGTAACTGATCGCGTCGTGCTTGAAATAGTCGCCGAAGCTGAAGTTGCCGAGCATCTCGAAGAAGGTGTGATGCCGCGCGGTGTAGCCGACCTGGTCGAGGTCGTTGTGCTTGCCGCCGGCACGCACGCAGCGCTGCGAGGAAACCGCCCGCGTGTAGCTGCGTTTCTCGGCGCCGAGGAATACGTCCTTGAACTGCACCATGCCGGCATTGGTGAACAGCAGGGTCGGGTCGTTGCCCGGCACCAGCGGGCTGGAAGGCACGATCTCGTGCCCCTTGCTCTTGAAGAAATCGAGGAAGCTCTGGCGAATCTCGGCGCTGGTACGCATGGTTGTCGTCACTGGAGGCGGAATGCGGACACGCCCGTGGACAACCGGCCAAGAATGCCTGGGAAGCTCGGATCAGCTGCCATCCCGTGCAGATCGGGATCGAAATCACGGCTCCGGGAAAACCGCGCCGGCCGCAGGGGCCGGCAGCTCCGCTCAAGCCATCCCTAATCGAACTCCTCGGCGGAGTCGTCCACGTCGTCGGCGTGGGTGATGGCCCTTACTGTGGCGGCATCAAAGCCACGGCGCAAGAGGAATGCCGCGCGCCGGCGGCTTTCCTGCGGATCGCGGCCGGCGGACTGACCGTAGCGGCGCGCATGGATGCGCCGCGCGAGGGCCAGCCAGTCGGTGCCTTCCTGCTCCAGCGCTTCGCGCGCGTCGTCGTCGTCGATGCCATGAGTGCGCAGCTCGGCCAGAATGCGTCGCGGCCCCTGCCCCTGGGCTACGCGGCTGCGCACGAGCATCTGCGCAAAGCGTTGATCGCTCTGGAAAGACTGCCGCTGCAGATCCTCCAGCGCAGCGGCTGATTCGTCTGCAGCGAAGCCTTTGCGGTCGAGCTTGCGGCGCAGCTCGCGCTGCGAATGCTCGCGGCGCGACAGCAGGCCCAGTGCCTTGGCATAAGCCTGGCGAGCCGTATCGCCGGAGTCTGCGGATTCTGACGCGCCGGCCGCGGCATGCTCGTCGGCGTCGCCGGCGGCAGTGTCGGTGGTGTCCTCGCTGATGCCGCCGCGATGAAAACGGTCGCGACTGCCGCTGCTGTCGCGACGACTGGTTTCGCCGCCGTCACGAAGCGAACCGCTGCGACCATCCCGGCCGTCATCCCGGCCGCCGCGCAAGCTGCGGCCGCTGCGCCGCAGCGTCATGGCAGCAATCGGCCCGACGCAGCCAACCGTCCGGCAGCCAGCGACGCAAGACCGCCCCACCGCAGTTCGTGGCGCCAGCAGCCGGCCATGGCTGCGCTGGCGGCCTGGCCGGCTATCCGGCAACCGGTCATGCCGACGTACCGGTCGAGGAAGGATTCGCCCGGAAGCCGGACCACCACCCTGTCAGGCCGCGGCGCGACGCCGGCCGCTCCGGCCGGGGCCGGAAGCAGCCGCCGGCACGGGCAGACCGAAGGCTCAGGCTTCCTCCGGCTCGAATTCCGGCGTCGACGCCGCGCGGCGCTCGGGCAGCATCTTGATGCGCAGCTGCGCTTCGATCTGCGCGGCCACGTCCTTGTGCTCCTTGAGGAAGTTGCGCGCATTGTCCTTGCCCTGGCCGATGCGCTCGCCGCCGTAGCTGTACCAGGAGCCCGACTTCTCGACGAGCTTGTGGTCGACGCCGAGGTCAATGAGCTCGCTTTCACGGCTGATGCCCTCGCCGTAGAGGATTTCGGTGAATACCTGCTTGAAGGGCGGCGCGAGCTTGTTCTTGACGACCTTGATCTTGGTCTCGTTGCCGATGATCTCGTCGCCCTTCTTGACCGAACCGATGCGGCGGATGTCCAGACGCACCGAGGCGTAGAACTTCAGCGCGTTGCCGCCGGTCGTGGTTTCGGGATTCTGGCCCGGCATCATCATGCCGATCTTCATGCGCAGCTGGTTGATGAAGATCACGAGGCAGCCGGATTTCTTGATCGTGCCGGTCAGCTTGCGCAAGGCCTGGCTCATGAGGCGGGCCTGCAGGCCGACCTGCATCTCGCCCATCTCGCCTTCGATTTCGGCCTTCGGCGTCAGCGCCGCGACCGAGTCGATGACGACCATGTCGACCGCGCCCGAACGCACGAGCATGTCGGTGATTTCCAGCGCCTGTTCGCCGGTATCCGGCTGGGAGACGAGCAGGTCGTCGACGTTGACACCGAGCTTCTCGGCATAGCTCGGGTCCAGCGCATGCTCGGCGTCGACGAAGGCGGCGGTGCCGCCGGCCTTCTGGCAGCTCGCGATGGCCTGCAGGGTCAGGGTGGTCTTGCCGGAGGACTCCGGTCCGTAGATCTCCACGACGCGGCCACGCGGCAGGCCGCCGATGCCCAGGGCCATGTCCAGCGCGAAGGAGCCGGTCGACACCGCGTCGATGGGCTCGGCGACCTTGTCGCCCATGCGCATGACCGTGCCCTTGCCGAACTGCTTCTCGATCTGGCTCAAGGCCGAAGCCAGCGCCTTGCGCTTGTTGTCATCCATTGCAGAATCCTCGTCAGAGTGGGGTGCGCAGCGCAGTCTGGGGTCCGGCATTCTCACGGACCGCGACAGCAGCGAGAGGGAACGCGAGGATTATTCCATACCAGGCCCGTTCCGGCGGCCTGCGGCGTCGGCCGCGTCAGGTGCTCAGAATTTTCTGAACGCCGGCCAGGGCGGCCGCTACCGTATGGCGGCGCACCGCCTCACGGTCGCCGTCGAAATGGAATACCTGTGCCTGGGCATAGCCGCCGCGGCGTTTCCAGCCTATCCAGACCGTGCCTACCGGCTTGCCCGGCGTGGCGCCGCCGGGACCGGCGATGCCGGTCACCGCGACGGCGACCGAAGCGCCGTAGCGCGCCAGCGCACCGGAAACCATTTCGACCACGGTCTCCTGGCTCACCGCGCCGTGCTGGGCCAGGGTTTCGGGCCGCACGCCGAGCAGGGCCTGCTTGGCCTCGTAGCTGTAGGCGACGAGACCGGCCTCGAACCAGGCCGAGCTGCCGGCGATGTCGGTCAGGGTCTTGGCGATCCAGCCGCCGGTGCAGGACTCGGCCGTGACCAGCATCTGGCCGCGCTGCTGCAGGAACTCGGCGACGCCGCGGCCCAATTGCAGCAGCTGCGCGTCGTCGGGCGACTCGGTGGTCGACATGGCGTACTCCAACAGCAAGGGGCGTCGTTCTAGCCCAAATCGGCGCGCAGGCCAAGTCACGCAAGGGCTTGCGACTTTCGTCACGGCCGCGCCGCGCGGCGCGGCACGCTGAATGCGCAGACCCGGCAACGTCGCTGCGGCAACGGATGCTGTCACGCTCGCGATCGGGCGCGCCGCAACGCCTGCGGCTGCCTGCAGCGCCATCGCCCCTGTCGTCATGCACGGTACATCGCCCCGCCGTGCCGCCTACAATCGGGCCGGCGACGCGGCGCCCAGGCGACCGTTTGCGGACGATATCGAAAGAAAACGCAGGACCGGCCAGCGCCGGGAGGCGAAGCGCGGGCGTTCACGTTGCGTGGACACGCAGGCGTAGCGGACGGTTCTCGAACAGGTTGGAGATGGCGGGAGAGATCTACGAGTTCGCAGGGTTTCGACTGCTGGCAGCGACGCGCGAGTTGCGGCGTCCCGACGGCAGCACGTCCCTGGTGCCCGCGCGCATCTTCGACTGCGTCCTCTATCTGATCGAGCATCGCGCCCGCGCGATCGGGCGCGACGAACTGATCGCGGCGGTCTGGAACCAGCCCGAAGTCGGCGACAACGTGCTCGCGCAGCTGCTCGCCCGTACGCGCAAGCTGCTCAGCGACGACGGCGGCGAACAGCGCGTCATTCGCACGGTGCCGGGATTCGGCTATCACTGGGTCGCGCCGACGCTGGTGAGCGCAGCGGCGGCACCGGCGGAGCCGCCTGTTGCGGCAGACGCGGAACCGTCGCCGATCACGGCAACGCCGGAGCCACCGCCAGCACCGCCGCAACGGCGCCGGTACTGGATCGTGCCGATGCTGCTCGGCGTCGTGCTGCTGGCCGGCGCCGCCGCGCTCTGGAGCCTGTACGGCAATCGCGATGCGGGCGGCAATGCGCACGTCGCGCCGGCATCCGCGATACCCGGTGCCGACGGCGATCCGCCGCCGCTGCCGCTCGCGCAGCGTCCCGCGCTGGTGCTGCCGGCCGTCGTCGATCCCGCGGAAGGCCAGGGCTGGCTGCGGCTCGGCATCATGGCCATCGTCGCCGAACGGCTCGCGGGCGCCGGCCGCACGACGGTTCCCAGCGACAACAGTGTCGCGCTGACGAAAGGACGCGATCCGGCGACCTTGGACGCTGCGGCCTTGGCGAGCCTCGCCGAGAGCGCCGGCGCGAACTGGATCGTGCAGCCGCGCGTCGCGCTGGTGGGCCCGCGCTGGCGCGTCGGGCTGGAGATCGTGCATGGCGAAGTGCCGATCCGGCTCCACGTCTCGGCCGAGAGCGATCAGGTGCTCGATGCCGCGCGCGACGCCGCGGACCGGCTGCTCGCCGGCGTCGGCGGGGCCGCCGCTCCGGTCAGTGGAGTGGACACGGGCCTGACCCTGGTGCTCAAGAAGGCCCAGGCGGCCTTTCTCGACGGAAAGCCCGAAGCGGCCCGGCTCATCCTCGACGCGGAACAGGAGCAGTACCGCGGTTCGGCCGAACTCGCCTACGAACTCGGGCTCATGGAATACCGGACCGGACGGTTCGATGCGGCGCAGCGGCGCTTCGAGGCGCTGGTCGCCGCGTCCGCGACGCCGGACACCGTCGTCATGCGCGCGCGCGCGCTGAACGCACTCGCCCAGACCGCCTACCAGCGCCGCGACTTCGCCGCCGTCGAACGCCATTCGCGCGCGGTCATTGATCTGCTGCAGGACCGGTCCGAGGGCCGGAACGAACTGGGCCGCGCCTGGAGCGAGCTGGCCAACCTGGCGAGTTCGACCGGCCGCTTCGAGCAGAGCATGCGCCAGGGCGCACGGGCACGCGTGCTGCTCGCCGCGAGCGGCGACTGGCTCGGCGTCACGCGCAGCGATGCGCTGACCGGCGTGATGCTGCGCCGGGCCGGACGTCTGGCCGACAGCATCGCGCTGCTGTCGCGTGCCGCGGACCGGCTGCAGGCATTCCACGAGGAAGCGCACGAAAGCATCGTGCGCAGCCACATCGTCCTTGCCTGGATGCAGCTGGCCGAGCCGCAGGAGGGGCTGGCCCAGGAACCTCGCCTGCGCGAGCTCAACGCACGCATCGAGTTTCCCGGTCTGCGCGCGGCGATGCAGCTGAGCCGCGCCGACCTGCTGCTGGAAAACGGCCGCCTGACCGACGCGAAGACCCTCGTCGACCAGGCCTATCCGTGGATCATCGACAACAACGACCGGATCAACCGGTATTTCGCGCACACGCTCGCCGCGCGCGTCGCACTGATGTCCGGCGCGCCCGCGCGCGCCGAAGAGCAGGCCCGGCAGGCGATCGAAAACCTGTTCGACCCCGACGAAGATCCCCGCCAGGTCGCCCGCACCTATCTGACCCTCGTCTGCCTGCAGGCGACTCACGATATCGACGCGGCGCAGCGGTCGGCCCAGGCGCTGCGCGAGTACACCGATGCCGAGCCGCGCAAGCCGGTGGCGGCCTACGGGCATCTGGCCGACGCGGCCGTCGCGACGGCACGCGGCGACGTGACGGCGGCGCGCGGCGCCTACGAGCAGGCGCAGAAAGCCCCCGACCTGCAGCCCTGGGACCGCCTGCGCATCGCCGAGGCCTACGTGCCCTGGCTCATCGCACAGGGCGAGCTCGATCGCGCCGCCGAGATCGTCGGCGCGATGGGCGATGCGCCGTATCGCAATTTCGACGCGGCGATGCTCGAAGTACGCCTGTACCAGGCCACACGCCAGCGTGCGGCCTGGCAGTCGGCGCTCGACCGGGCCGACGCGCTGGCCAACGAACGCCAGGTCGACCCGGCGCTGCGCACCTGGCCCGCCGGACGCTGAAGCGCCACTCTCCGCGGCCGGCCGGCAGTCATCGGCGCTCTGGGAGGCGCACGGCAGCCGCTGTTAGGCCCGTGTTAGCGGCGGCGAATGCACGACAGAGACGCTCCGGCTAAGAAAGCCGCTGGCGCCATCGCGCCATACCGGGAGCCCGATCACGATGTTCGACACCGCCACAGCCGGGCACTGCCCGGCGCCGACGTCGCTCGACGTGCTCGGCATAGACCCTGCCGAGGAAGGCGTCTATCGCGCGCTGCTGCGCCATCCCGCCGCCTCGCCGGCCGAGCTGGCCGGTGATCTCGGCCTGTCCGCGGCGCGGGTGCGCGCACTGCTGAACGGCCTGGCGGCCAAGGGGCTGGTCACCTTGTCGCGGCAGCGCCCGCGCCGCTTCCGCGCGGTACCTCCGGCGATCGCGCTCGATGCCCTGGTCCAGCGCCAGTCCGACGCGCTGGCCCGGGCCGGTGCGGCTGCGGCCGCCCTGGTCGAGGAATTCCGGCCGCTGGTCTTTCAGGTGGACCCGCGCCCGGACGCCATCGAAGTGCTCGACAGCGAGGAACGCGTGCGCCGCGCGATCGCCGAGATCCAGCGCAGCGCGCGTACGGAATGCCTGTGCCTGGACAAGCCGCCCTACGTGACGGGACCGCCGCATACGGTCGATCCGACCGAGATCGAAGGTCTCGCGCGCGGCGTGGCCTATCGCACGCTGATCGACGTCGAAGCGCTGGATATGCACGGCGTGCTCGAGCGCGTGCAGGTGTGCCGCCAAGCCGGCGCGCAGATCCGGGTGACTTCGGGACTGTCGCTGAAACTGCTGATCGCCGACGACCATACCGGCCTGATTCCGATGAGCCTGCAGGCGCTAGGCGGTCCGGTACTGCTGCTGCGTGCGTCATCACTGCTGGAAGCCCTGCGCGACTACTTCAATCTGCTGTGGCGGCAATCGGCGCCGCTGTCGCTTTGCGTCGCGCGGACCGAAGCCGCAGGCGCGCGCCCGGTGGCGGATACCGAACAGCATCTGCTGACGCGACTGGCCGCCGGCTCGAACGACAAGACGATTGCCGCCGCCCTCGGCGTCTCGCCGCGCACGCTGGACCGGCGCATCGACGCGCTCATGAACCGGCTCGGCGCGAAGACGCGATTCCAGGCCGGATGGCTGGCCGCGCACGGCTGCGGAGCGATCGACGATGCGTCGTGATCGACGCATCGCGCTGGCCTCGATCAGGGCTGTGGCGCAATTCCGCCATGGCGAAAACACGCCCGCCCATTCGCTTGTCCGCACTTCCATACTCGAAAGCTCCATCCGGCGTCTTGCAGGCGCCGTCTTCTTCGCTGCGCTCGGATGCGCTGCGTTTCATCTTGTCCGCCATGGGGGACGTCATGCACAGGAAATTTGATCGTGGTTCGGCCTGCAGCGCGCAAAAGCCCGCGTCGTGGACCGTCGTGCTGTGGGCGGCGCTGTTCGCTCTTGTTTCGATTGCCGGCAGCGCCCAGGCCATGCAGCGCGTCGACGCGACGACCTTGGGCGAAGGCATCAACCGGTCCAGGAGCGTGCTGCCGAGTCCCGATGGCCGCTGGATGTATGTGGTCGCGGACGGCTCGACCCGGCCGAACAAGCTCGTGAAGATTGATCTGTCGACGATGGAGCCCGTCGGCACGGTCGACTTCGCTCCCGCCGGCGTGGTGGGCGATGGGCCGCGCGGCGTGATCGACCCGAGCGGCACCTACGTCTACGTGGGCTATTCGACCGTCACCGACGCGAAGATCGCGAAGGTCAATGTCGCGACGATGCAGCTGGTCGCCACGGGCAGTCTGAATCTGTGGCCGCAATCCATCGTCCTCGACTCCCACGGCGACTACGCCTACATCGGCTCCGACGAAGGCTGGGTCGAGAAGTTCTCGCTGTCGACGATGCAGGTCGTCGGCCAGCTGCAGACGGGACAGAACTTCCTGCGCTCCTCGGCGATGGATCCCAGCGACACGAACCTGTATCTGGGCACGTACACCGGACCGGCGCGCGTCGTCAAAGTCGACCTCGCCACGTTCCAATGGGCCGGCACGCTCACGTTCAGCGGCGGCGAGGTCGGATTTCTTTCCGCCGCCGTCGCCGCCGACGGATCCGCCGCGTACTTCGGCACCTATACCGATCCGACGTTTCCGCCGCAGATCGCCAAGGTCGATCTGGCGAGCTTCCAGCCGGCCGGGACGCTGCAGCTGGACATCGACGCACTCGGACTGCGCACGGTCGCGTTGTCGACCGATGGCCATCACGCGTACTTCGGCACGACGACGCAGCCGTCGTCCATCCTCAAGATCGACCTCGCGACCCTGACGCAGACCGAGCGACTGCAGCTGGACGGCAGCGACGCATCGCTGCTGAGTCTGGCCGCCGGCGTCGGCGGCGACTACCTGTACGTCGGCACCGCCGACTATCCGGGCAAGCTCGTGAAGGTCGCACTGCGCGATCCGGTGCCCGATCAGCTGCGCTTCGAGCCGGCGCATCTGGATTTCTATGCCGTCACGACGGCAACCGCAGCGACGCGCAACGTGACCTTGCGCAACACCGGTACACATGCCGCAACCGGACTGGCCTTCACTGCGCCGGAAACCGGGGTCGGCGCCGATACGAGCGCCTGCGGCAGCACCCTCGCCGCTGGCGCGAGCTGCGCGATCGCGCTGACCTACGCGCCGTCGATGGTCGGCGTGCTGGCCGACTCCTGGGGAGTCAACTCGACCGAAGGCGGCACGGCACATCTCGCCCTGCTCGGCCGCGCGGTTCCGGCTGCCCGCAGCCTCGGCGTCTCGCCGCCGGCGCTGGACTTCGGCGCCGTCGACATCGGCACGACGAGCGCGGCGCAGATGCTGACGATCACGAACACCGGAACCGTGACGATCCCGCATCTGACGATGAACAGCACGGACAGCCAGTCGTTCGTGTTCGACGATCAGTGTCCGATGCTCATGGCCGGCGAGAGCTGCCAGATCGGCGTGCGCTTCAAGCCGACGCGGACCACGGCTCCGGTGTCGGCCGGGCTGCGCCTGAGCAACGCGTCCGCGAACGCGGAAGTGAACGTGGCGCTGGCCGGACAGGGCGTGCTGCGCACCAGGGCCATCGTGCCGGCGGAGTCGCAGATCCCGTTCGGCTCGGTGGCGGTCGGCAGTACCGGCCAACGGTCCGTGGCCTGGATCAACGCCGGCGCAACCGCCCTGACAGAATTGTCCTATTCGATCTCCGATCCGGCCTTCACTGTCAGAGCGAACTGGTGTACCTGGCTCATGGGCGGCTCGCAGTGCATGGTCGACCTGCAGTTCACTCCGCTCGCCGCCGGGCCCGCGTCGGCCACGCTGAGCGTGACCACTGCCGAGGGCGCCCAGTCGCAGGTCGAGCTGACCGGACTGGCGACCGGCGACGTCAGCCCACCCAGCCTCTCGTTCGAATCCCCCACCGTGGATCTGGGCCCGGTCGGCCTCGGCACCACGGCCTGGCGCTCGATCCAGCTGCGCAACCAGGGAAGCGGATTCGCGTTCGTCTCCGACATCTCGGTGTTTCCGCCGTTCCGCGCCGACGGCTCGGCGTGCATGCCGACGATTGCGCCGAACCAGTCCTGCACGGTCCGCGTCGGCTTCGCACCGGCGACCGCCGGGCTGCGCCTGGAAACCTTGATGGTCATGACCGACCAGGGCATCGGAGCCAAGCTCGGCATCGAAGGCACCGGCTCGACGGATGCGATCTTCCGCGGAGGCTTCGAGTGATGCGCCGCCCGTTCCCGCTGCCTCCCGCCGCACCGCCGCGCGCGCACTGCCGCCGCGGTCGCACCCGCCTCGCTTCCGCCTGCCTGGCCGCGGCACTGGCCGCGGTGCTCGCGCCGCGCGACAGTCTTGCCGATTCGCGCCGCGCCGTTTCCGCCGCGGCGGCGACACCGGCGAGCGTGCGCGCCGCAATCGGCGATCCGCATCGCCTGCTGTGGCGAGCCGGCAGCTACGACCCGGCCAGCGAACGCCTGGACCTGCGCGCGCAAACCGGCGTCGACGCGCTCAGCACGCGCTATGCGGTGATCCAGTTCGAACCCGCCGCCCTGCGCGAAGGACGCCGACAGCTGGAACAGGCCGGCCTGACCATCGTCGGCTATGTGCCCAACAACGCCTATCTCGTGCGACTCGGCGCGGTGCCGCTCGACGCGATCGCCGCCGATCCGGGCGTGCGCGCCGTGGACTATCTCGCAGCCGGACTGAAGATTGATCCGCGCCTGTGGCCGGAGCAGCGCGGCCGGCTGGCGGCACACGGCGACGCCGCCGGCAGCGACGTCGACATCGTCCTGCTGCGCGGTCACGCCGGCGAGTCGGCGCCGGCAATCGCCGACGCCGTGCGCAAGGTCCTGCCCGACGCGCGCGTGCTCGCGGTCAGCCAGCGCCGCGACGCCGAGCCCGGTGTCCGCGTGGCCGTGGCGCGCGGGCGGCTCGACGCCCTGCTCGCGCAGGCCAGCCGGCTCGACGCGGTCGCCGCGGTGGAGCCGTGGATGCCGACCCTGCTCGACAATGCCGGCTCCGTGAGCACGATCCAGGCCAACGCACCAGGCAGTTGCGCCGGTATCGGCACGATCTGCGGACCCGCGCCGATCTGGGCGCAGGGACTGCTCGGCAGCGGCCAGATCGTCGCCGTCTACGATTCGGGCACGACGCCCTGGTCGGCGGCGTTCACGACGCTGGACCGCGGCAGCGGTCCGTCGACGGCGATCACCTACGCCGACAATCCGCCGCCGCTGCCGCCGGCGACGGGCGCGCGCTATCCGGATCGCAAGATCGTCGCCTACTGGCTGCAGCCGGGCGACGCCACCGAGTACGACTACTACTCGCGCCACGGCACCCACGTCAGCGGCACGGTGCTCGGCGATCTGGCCGGCACGTTCAACGGCAACACCTATCTGGCGTCGACGCCGGAAGCGCCGAACCACGAGTCGGCGGACGGCATGGCGCCGAACGCGCAGCTGCTGATGCAGGATGCCGGAGGCCTGGATCTGAACGCGATCTTCGTCGCCGACCTGGCGGCGTCGCTGGAGCAGGCGCACGCCGGCGGCGCCCACATCCACAACGACTCCTGGAGCAGCGCCACGCGCGGCAACTATGTCGACCTCGACGCCGCCGCCGATCAGGTGACCTGGGCGGCCGAGGACCTGCTCGTCGTCGTGGCGGCCGGCAACAACGGGCCGAACACGCTCACGACCGGCTCTCCGGGCAATGCCAAGAACGTGCTCACGGTCGGTGCGCTCGGCCACGCCGGCAGCGTCGAGGTGCCCTGGTGGTCCAGTCGCGGCCCGGCCGCGGACGGACGGCTGAAACCCGACATCGCGGCGCCGGGCACGGACATCTGGTCGGCGTCGGCGACCTTGTACAGCAGCGTGCCGCGCTACAGCGCGCCGGCGCAGCTGAGCGGCACGTCGATGGCTGCCCCGACGATCAGCGGCGCCGCAGCGCTGCTGCGGCAGTATTTCAGCGACGGTTTCTATCCGCGCGGCCGGCGCACGGCCGACGACGCGTACTCGCCGAGCGGCGCCGTGATGAAAGCAGTGCTGCTCAACGGCACGAATCCCGTCGCCGCGCCGGCCTGGCCGAACGCCGACTCGGGCTGGGGACGCGCCTGGCTCGACGGCAACCTGTGGTTCGCGCAGACCGCCTCCGGCGGCGACGACACGCGCCGGCTGCGCATCCTCGAGCGGCCCAACGCCGCGGGCCTGGCGACGGGCGAGACGCATGAATACGGAATCGCGAACCTCGGCGGCCGCGCCGAACTGCGCGCGACCCTGACCTGGTTCGATCCGCCGGCCACTCCCGGCGTCGCCGCGGCGCTCGTCAACGACCTGGACCTCGAACTCGTCGCGCCGGATGGCCGCGTATATCGCGGCAATGCGCTGGCGGCCGGCGTCTCCGTGCCCGACGGCGCCGCGGACGATCTGAATACGGTCGAGCAGATAAGGCTGCCGTTGCCGCTGCCCGGCGCTTACCGGTTGCGGATTCGCGCCAGCGCCGTACCGGGCAACGGCGAGGACGGCAGCGACCGGCAGGGCTATGCGCTGGTCGTCTCGGGCGACTTCGCCCTGCCCGATCCGCCGCCCGCGCCGGCGCCGGTCGGACCGGCCGTCATCGGCAACGGCAGCGACGGCATCGCGGTCGACTTCACCCCCCTGGCCGGCGCGCAGTCCTTCCAGCTGTATCGCGCCGACGGCAGTTGCGCCGATGCCGGGCGCGGCGATTTCCGCCTGGTCGCCCACGGCGCCCAGGCGCCGCTGCGCGACGCGACGACCCAGGGCGGCCGCCGCTATGCCTACCGCCTGCGCGCCGTGCGCGACGACGTGGAAGGCCCCGCCTCCGCCTGCGTCGAGGTGGTCTCGGCCGACGCCTGCACCTTGCGTCCGGCGGTAGTCAGGGATTCGCTGACGGCGCAGGCGCGCCACGCCAGCTGCAGCGTGGACCTGGCCTGGCGACCCGCGGCGGCAACCTGCAGCGCGGCGGCTCCGGCGCTGCGCTACCGCATCGAGCGCTCGAACGATCCACTGATGGCGGACGCGCACGTGCTCGCGCAGGACTTGAGCGCGACGGTCTACGTCGATACCGATGTCGTCGACGGAAAAGCCTATTACTACCGCTTCAGCGCGACCGACAGCCTCGGCAACGTCTCGCCGTATTCGACCGTGACCGGCGCCACGACGAGCGGCGCGGCCGGTCCCGATCCGAGTGTTTTCCGCGACGACGCCGACAGGACGAGCTATCTGCTGTCCGGCAACGGCTGGGGCATCAGTTCGCTGGCCGCGGCCGACGGCCGCTACAGCTACCACACCGGCGGCCAGGCGGCGCAGTACGGCGACCTGCAGTGCGCGACGATCGAGACGCCGCTGCTGAAACTGCCGGCACGCGCGCGACTGACGTTCTCGGCGCGGTACAACCTCGAATACGCCTGGGACGGCGTGGTCACGGAAGTCTCCACCGACGGCGGCGCCAGCTGGAACGACCTGCCGCCGGTCGGCGGCTACCCGACGACCTTGCAGACCGGTCAGCTGCCGCCGATCAACGCCTGCGGATTCGCCGACGGCAAAGGCGTCTACAGCGGCGTGTCGACGACGATCGCCAACGCGGCGCCGGGCAACGACACCGCCGTCGCGGTGTTCAAGCCGTTCGCCGCCGACCTCGCCGCCTATGCCGGCGCCGACGTGAAAATCCGCTGGCGCCTGTCCTCGGATCCGGGCTACTCCTATTCCGGATTCTTCCTGGACTCTGTGCGCATCGGCGATCCGGACCAGGTGTTCCGCAGCGATTTCGAGCGCTCCGCGCACGTCTGCCGCTGATCTGGCAGCGCAGCGACCCGCGGGACCACGGCACAGACGCCGCGGTCCCGCGTCCCTGCGGCCGGGGCCGCCGTCCGGCACCGGCCGGGCTTGCGACGCCCGGCGCCGGCGCGCTCTACTGCGCGGCCATGCCGACGGAGCAGGCCATGCAACGACTACAGGGACGATACGCACTTCCGCTGCGCGGCTTCGCGGCGCTGCTGCTCATCGCCGCCGGCGGTGCGCCCGCGCCGGCTGCCGAAACCCGGCCGGCCGCCGCCGGGAGCACCGACGCACCGCCTACGGCCGCACTGTCGCAGACCGGGCAGATCGAACGTCTGCTCGGCGCCATTGCCGCGCTCGACGGCGCGCGCTTCCTGCGCAACGGCAAGGACTACTCGCCGGCCGACGCCGCCGCGCATCTGCGCCGCAAATGGCAGTCGGCCCGGCGCAGCGCGGCCGACGACGATGCGGCGCACTTCATCGACGCCCTCGCCTCCACCTCATCGGTCAGCGGCCTGCCCTATCGCATCCGCTTCGCCGACGGCCGCGAGACGACCGTGCGTGAATTTCTCCGCGACGAGCTCGCGCGCCTGCAGCCACCTTGAGCGGCAGCCCGCCGCGCCACGGCTTGGCGGATAATGTGCCGATCATGCAGGCCCTGATCTATCGCGGCAGCGATTTCGAAATCCATACCGCGCGCCGCTCGCTGAACGTGAACGGCAGCGACATCGACTGCGAACCGCGCGTATTCGATCTCATCGTCTATCTGATCGAGCAGCGCGAACGCGCCGTCGACAAGCAGGAACTGATCACCCGGCTCTGGAACGGCCGGCCGGTCAGCGACGCGTCGCTGTCGCAGCTGGTCTACAAGGCGCGCAAGGCGCTGGCCGACGACGGCGCGACGCGTGCCTGCATCCAGACCATGCACGGCCGCGGCTTTCGCTGGGTGGCGGCAGTCACGGCTTCCGTGCCGGCCGAACCGTCGCCGACGGCTGCGGCCAATCCGGCCGAGCCGGCGGATGCCGCCGTCGAGCCGCCGTCGGTCGCGCCGCCGCCGGCCGCCGGCGCCACGGATGTTGCAGCGCCGGCGGAGTCCGCGGGTCCGCTGCCGGCCGCGGCTCCGCCGCCGACCGGCGCGGAGCCGCGAACGCACCGGCGTCCGCTGCTCTGGGCCGCCGCCATGCTGGTCCTGATCGCCGCGCTGGCCGGCCTCTGGCGCACCGTGCTGCAACCCGCCCCGGCCGCGCCGCCGCCGCGCGTGCTCGTACTGCCGGTCGAAGTTGCCGCCGGACTCGAAGATCTCGACTGGGCGCGCCTGGGCATGATGGGCCTGATCGCCAACGCGCTGGAGATCGAGGCCGGACTCGCGACGGTCGAGCCGGCGACGGCACGCCGCCTGAATTCCACCGGGACGCCGTCGTCGGCGCAGCGCCGCGCCTGGCGCGAGGCCACCGGCGCGCGCTACTCGCTGTCGCTGCGGCTGAGTCGCGCCGGTCCGCTGCTGCAGCTCGATGCCGTGCTCGACGGCGCCGACGGCGAACGCCGGCGCAGCCTGTTCGGCGAGGAAGCCGGCCGCCTCGCGCTGGACATGAGCGGCGTGGTGCGCGACTGGCTGGACCGGCGTCCGCGCAGCAACGCGCCGCCGCGCGACCTCGACGGCGAAGTCGCCTCGACCTTTGCGCTCGGCGTCGATGCCTACCTGCGCGGCAACCTCGACGCCGCACGCCACTACTTCACGCTGTGTGTGGAGCGCAGCCCGGATTCGCTGCAGCCGCGCCTGCACCTGGCGATGATGGAGATGAAATATGCCGATGTGCAGCACGCGGCCGACCTCGTCAACGAGGTTCTCGCACGCGTGGACGTGCAGCGCCAGCCGCATTTCGCGCTCGATGCGCAGCGCGTGCTCGGCTACGTGGAATTGCAGCGCGGCCGGCTCGATGCCGCCCAGGCCGCCTTCGAGCGCGCGCGCGAACTGTTCCAGGCCGAATCGACGCCGGCACAGCGCGCCGGGGTCTTCGACGGCCTGGCCCAGCTCGCCTCGCGCAGCGGGCGCTTTGCCGAGGCAGCAGCCCATCTGCAGCAGTCGCTGAGCCTGAACACCGCCGCCGGCGACGCGGTCGGCCAGGCCACCGCCTGGAACAACATCGGCGTGCTCGAACGCATGCGCGGCCGCACCGCCGTCGCCGAAACCGCGCTGCTGCGCGCGCTGGCCATCGCCCGCGCGCATGACGTGCCGTGGCAGCAGTCGCTGACCATCGCCAATCTCGTCCAGCTGCGCGTGAGCCAGCGGCGCTACCGGGAAGCCCTGCGCCTCGGCGAAGCGGCGCTGACCCAGCTGCAGCCGCCGGCGCCGCGCGACGCGCGCGCCGAACGCGTGCTGCTGCACGAACTCGCCATCGCGCGCCTGCAGTTGGGACAGGCCGGCGTGGCGCACGGCTACGCGGCGCGCTCGCTGGCCCTGGCCGAGAGCGGCAACGATCCGGCCGGCACGGCGATGGCGCGCGTGGTACTGGCCCAGGCCGAGGTCGCGCTGGGCCAGCCCGAGGCGCTGGCGCTCTACCGGCAGGCGATAGACGACTGCGAAACCACCGGCCAGATTCCCCGCGCGGCCTATCACGTCGCCCGCCTTGCCGGCCTGCAGCGCCGCGCGGGCGACCTCGCCGGCCTGCACGATTCGGTGGCACTGGTCCAGCATCTGGCCGACCTGGCCAGGACCTCGGACCTGCGCGCCTATACCGCCGCGGTGCAGGCGCAGCTGGACGCCGCCCAAGGACGCGGCGCCGAAGCCCTGCAGCACCTGCTCGACGCCCGCGGCGACGCGCTGCGCGCCGAAGACCGCATCAGCGCGCAGAGCGCGGCGCTGGACTATGTGTCGCTCGCCATCGAGCTTCGGCGCTACGACGCGGCCGGCGCCCTGCTGGCCGAACTCGACGCGGACAACGATACCGAAGGCGACGGCCTCGCCCTGGCCGAGATGTGGCGCCGCGCCCGCGGCGACAACGCCGGCGCCGAGACCCTGCGCGCGCGGCGCGAACAGCTCGACGAGGCCCTGCCGCCGCCGAACGCGACGGCGCTCGGGACCGACGTCGGCCGCGGCGGCCAGATCCCGCCCTGACGAAACCGGACCGGGCGCTGCAGCGCAGCGCCCGTACGATGCCGGCCCGCCGGCGGCGGCCTGCCCAGGCCCCGACGAGATCCCGGATCGAGCCGTCCAACTCACCGCCCCGGCGGCCCGTTCCCGGCGCATCCGTCCCCCGCCGCGATGCCGGCGCAGGCCCGACACCCGCTATCGGAACGCTGAAATTCTCACGGGCAATCCCGGAAAATTCTTCGCAACCCATTGAGCAGCCGGCGATAACGAATTCTTGAAAGCACCGTCAAGCCCTGTTCGGCCGGTGATGGATCTACTGGCCGAACCGCGCCGTGAGGCGCCTGCCCTGAGTCTCGTTCATGTTTCTGCGTGCATCCCTGCTGGCCTGCGTCCTCGTCGCAGGCCCTTCCATGGCCGCCACCTATTCCGTCACCAGTGCCGCCGACAACGGCCCCGGCACGCTGCGCCAGGCCATCAATACGGCCAACGCCAATCCCGGTGCGGACGTCATCAGCATCGACAACGCCGCTCCGATCGCCCTGACGACCGGCACCCTGCTCGTCACCGACGACCTGACCGTGCGCAGCGGCGCCGGCGGCGTGCCGGTCGTGCTCAGCAACGCCACCCCGGCGCAGCCGGTAGCCGACTACGATCGCGGCCGCCTGTTCCTGCTGCGCGGCACTGTCGAACGCCAGCTCGTCGTGACCCTGCAGGATCTCGTGCTGAGCAACGGCAACACCCGTGGCACGGTCAACGACGACGGCATCGTCACCGACAACGGCGACGGCGGCGCGGTGCGCAGCGAATACGTCGACCTGACCCTCGCCGGCTGCACCTTTTCCGCCAACCATTCGGCCAACGACGGCGGCGCGCTGTGGCAGTACGACGGCAAGCTGGCCATCCGCGACAGCGTGTTCTCGAACAACATTTCCGATTTCCACGGCGGCGCCGCGCAGATAACCGGCGGC
Source organism: Lysobacteraceae bacterium SCN 69-320 (assembly GCA_001725155.1). Taxonomy (GTDB): domain Bacteria; phylum Pseudomonadota; class Gammaproteobacteria; order Xanthomonadales; family Rhodanobacteraceae; genus Tahibacter. The sequence goes on from MEFP01000019.1 coordinate 335,825, forward strand.
CGCATCCAGATGGACCGCGTACGCTTTTCCGGCAACAGCGCCGTATTCGGCGGCGCGCTCGCCACGACCGACACCGGCACGCAGCTGACCGTGCGGCAGGCCCATTTCAACGACAACCAGGCGCAGCACACCGGCGGCGCCGGCTATCTCGCACTGTCGTCGCTGGACATGGCGCAGACCACGATCAACGCGAACATCTCCGGGCAGCCGCAGGGTGCAGGCCTGTTCCTCGTCGCACCGATCGACGCACCGGGCACGCCGCTGCGCATCGCCAACAGCACGTTCTCCGGCAACGGCACGCCGGCCAACATCGGCGCCAGCGCCGGCGCCGGCATCACGCTGTCCGGCGGCCGCCTGCAACTGCGCAACAGCACGATCTACGGCAACCCGATGGCCAGCCCCGGCGGGCCGCCGCTGGTCGGCGGCGGCATCTTCGTGCGCAGCGGCGACAATCACCTGGACATGGAAAGCGTGCTGCTCGCCGCCAGCGACGTCGTGCGCGAAATCGACCTGGACGCCGCCGCCAACAGCATCCGCGCACGGCACAGCCTGATGCAGACGGTGCCGGCGCCCGGCACGTTCAACGCCGGCGACAGCGAGAACCTGATCGCCAGCGACCCGCTACTGTCGCCGCTGGCGGCCAACGGCGGCTACACGCCGACCCATGCGATCGCGGCCAACAGTCCGGCGCGCGACCGCGGCGACAACATCTACCCGTTGCTGCCGACCGACCAGCGCGGCGTCGACGCCGCACTCGGCCGCACCTTCAACCGCTACTACGACCGCCCCGACATCGGCGCCTTCGAGTACCTCGGCGAGGACACGATCTTCTACTGGGACGGCGAAGACCACTGAGTCACGGGACGGCGCCGCAGCCCGGTCACGGCTACGGGCTGCGGCGCCGGTTTCTTCCGTCTCGCATCGTGCGGGTTTCACGGGACGGTGCCGTGGTCCGATCACGCGAGAGCGGACTGCGGCACCGTTTTTTTGTTTCTGCTGGGCGTTCCGCCGCGGCCTGCTCCGGCCGCATCGTCCGCGGCGACGGAGCGTCGGGCACGACGCCCGCATCCGCCGGCCGCCGATGCGCCGCAACAATGGAAACCCCGCACTTGTGCGGGGTTTCCTTTTTGCACGACGCCGCAGTGTGCAGCCGCGCCGCAGGGCATCAGCGCGCGACGGGCACCGCCGTGCTGCCGAGTTCGATCCGCTGGCCGCTCGCCGTCGTGCCGGCCGCGCGGATCACCCAGTTGACGGCGCTGCCCACGCCGTCGGGCGTGAGCTGCAGATGGACCGCGGAGCTGCCGAGTACCGGATCCTCGCCGGTGTAGGCGCCGGCATAGGAGCGGCCGAGGAAGGTCGACAATTCACCCGTCGCCGGACGCGGCCCGCTTCCGACCGGATTGGTCACGGCGATGACGACGTCGCCCGGCCCGTTCAGCACGATCGGCTGTTCCAGCACCAGGGTACGCAGGCGCGCACCGGCGGTGGCAATGAGATATCCCTTTCTGGAGCCGACCAGGGTGGCGCCGTTGGTCGGATCGCGGTCGTCGTCCTGGTAGACGTAGAAGTCGAACCGGTCGCCCGCATGCACATAGGCCGACGAACCGGTCAGGAAGGTGAGCGTCGTCAACGTGATCGGGAATGCCGCCGGCGGCGGCGAGAAACGGTTCGCCCAGAGCATGGAACAGGATGCACCGCAGCCGGCGGCGCTGTAGCCGCTGGAGAACTGGTCGGTGCGCAGATCGCAATGACCATCGCGGCAGGCCACGCTGACTTCAGTACCGCGCACGGCAATCGGCAACTGCTGGTCGGGCACGTCACCGGCGCTCTCGTGCAGCACCAGTCGACCGAAGCTCTTTTCCGCGGGCACGGTGACATCGTTCACCGTCGCGGTGATGGTCAGCACCTGGCTCGCGCCCGGGGCCAAGGTGAAGCTGGCCGGCTCGACGCTGAGCGCATAGCCGGCCGGGCCCGCGTGATCCACCGTCCACGTGCCGCTGCGTGTGAGCCGGTTGCGTACGGTCCGCGTCCACTGGCAGCGCTCGCCGCAACTCAGGTTGCGCAGCGACGGCAGGTTGAGCTGGTGGATCCGGATGGATCCGCCGTTCGGGTTGGCCGCATCGTAGTTGGCCATGGTTTCGTCGAGCGTCAGCCCGGCCAGCGCGGCCCGGGTCAGGTCGACACGTCCGCTGCCCACTTCCTCGGGGGTCCACGGCGCGATGCCGTCCTCCCGATGGCCCGCCGTCAGCGCCGTGGTCATCAGCGCGGACTTGATCTCGGCCACGGACCAGTCCGGATGCACCGCGCGCAACAGCGCCGCGCTGCCGGCCACGTGCGGACTGGCCATCGACGTGCCGCTCATCCACTCGTAGTCGCCCGACGCCGGATCGGTCGCCGCGTAGATACCGACACCGGGCGCCGTGATGTCCGGCTTGGCGAGATCCCCCAGCGGCGGCGGCACCGGGCCGCGCAGGCTGAAGTTGCCGATGACGTCGGGCTGTTGCGCGCGCTGCAGGGCGGGCTGGAACCGGCCGGTCGTGCCGGCTTTCGGGTCGAAGCCATCGACGAACACCGCGTCTGCGGGCAGGACCGGCTCGGGATGCGCCGCGAGGAACGCCAGCAGCGCCTGGGACGTTTCCAGCGACGTGATGCTGAAGGCTCCGATCGCCGGTGCGCCGGTGGTGTCCATCCGGAACGGATCGGCCACCTGGTTGATGACGAGGACCAGATCGGCCCCCGCTCCGGCGGCATTGGCGATCTTCTCCGAGAAATTGCAGTCGCCTCGCTGCACCACGGCGATCGCGCCGTCGAAATAGCCGGCCGGAATGGCGCTTCCGGCCGTGCAGCCGCGCAGATTGGCGGCAAAGGCGCGCAATGGGCTGGCCAGACGTTCGCCGACATCGAGCGCGGACAAGGTCGTGCTGCCGGGGACGACTTCCATTTCGGTCAGTATCGCCGGCGGCGCGACGGGCCCCGTCACCGACAGCGCCGGGATGAACCCGATGTCGTGCGTCGACGCGGCCACCGTCGTCACCCACGGCCCCAGGTTGGTGACGCGGCCGACGGGATCCAGGCAGCCGGCATCGGTGTTGCCGGCCGCGGCGGCGACGAACACGCCCGCCGCCGCAGCGCCGCGGAAATCCGGATCGTCGGACCACGGATCGCCGTAGCCGCAGGTCCGGCCGATGGAATAGTTCGCCACATCGACGTTGTCGGCCACCGCGTTCTGCACCCCCGCTTCGAGCGAATCGCTGAAACAGCCGCCGGCGCCGCAGACCTTGTAGGTGACGACGGCCGCGCACGGCGCGACGCCGGACAGACGGCTGCCCGCAGGCAGTATCGGCGTCGGTACCGCAGTGGCATCCAGGACGTTGCCGGCCGCCGTCGACGCCACATGCATGCCGTGGCCGACGCCCGCGTCGGGAGCGGGGTTCGTTCCGGTGCAGACGATGCCGTCGCTGACGGTGCAGTCGTGCGCGACGAGCTTGGGATGGCTTGCGTCGAATCCGCAGGCCGGGTCGTTCGCGAACGAGGGATGGCGGCTGTCGGCACCGGTGTCGATGATGCCGATGCGGATGCCCTGGCCGCGCGTGGCTGCGGCATAGGCCGGCACCGACGTGCCGTTCCAGATCGTGTCCGCGCCGATGAACGTCGGACCGCGGTAGGTCAGCGGCTGCTGGACGCCGACCGGGCTGACCTTGACGATGCCGGGCAGTGCCGCGACCGCCGCGGCCTCCTGCTCCGACAGCGGCAGCGAGACGCCGTGATAGGTGACTTCGTAGTGGAACGCCGGCGTCACCGGCCGGCCCAGCAGGCGGCCGATCTGCTCCAGATGGATCGTCCGCTGCACGGCCAGATGCGCGGAATACGCGCGCGCCGCGGGCGATCGGACATCCAGGCGCGAAGCGAACGGAATGCGCGTCGGCGCCGTGCGCTCCAGGCCCGGCAGCCCGCCGTCATAGTCGAGCAGTCCGGGTTCCTCGAATCGGACCAGGTAGCGGCCGACGGGCGAGGCGGCGATCTCGCGCACGGCGACGGCGTCGGGCTGCGGGACCGCCGCAGCGACGCCGCCCGGGTTGGTCAGGGCGAACAGCGCCAGCAGGATCGCGGATGGCAGGACCGAGGGGCGGGAAGAAAAACCAAGCAGGTTCATCATGGGTGATTCCAGAACTGGGTAGTCACGTCCGGAGGACGGGAAGGTGATCCGGCCGCGGCGAGCGGCCGGATCACTTCGGCGGCGTTGAGCGGAACGGTCAGCGCGTGGCCTCGAAACCGTTGGCGAAGATCGCATCGCCGGCCGCGGTGACGGTCAGCGACACCGGTACGCGTACCAGCGACCGCGCACGGTCGTTGCTGAACACGCACAGGTTGGCCTCGTGGAGGCCGGGCACCAGACCGCCGGCATCCAGATCGACGCGGACCTGCGCCTGTGCGCCCGGCGGTGTCGTGCCCGCCGTCTGCTGCACGCGCAGCCAGGGCACCTGCGCGGGCGATGCGCAGTCGCCGCCGGCCACCGCAATGCTCAGGCCATCAATGCGGACCGGTTCATTGCCTATCGACAGCCCCGGGCTGATCAGGGCCGCCATGCCGGTGACCAGGTTCACCGTGTACAGACGGCTGCCGTTGGCCAGGTAGAGGACGCCGGTGGATTCGTCGAAATCGGCGCTCAGGTTCGCCCCTTCGACCGGAAAGCCCAGCGGACCGACGATCGCTGCGGCGCCGGTGTTCTTGTCGATCGCCACCAGGCTGTTGTTGAAGTCGTCGATGCCGTACAGCGCGCCGTCCGGCGCGACCGCCAAGGCGCGGATGCACAGGCTCACCGTCGCGGTGATGGGCGCGATGTAGGTCGCTTGCGCGGTTTGCAGATCGAGGTGGTACAGGTCGGAAGCGACCGCCGCCGCGCAGTGGCCAAGGTCGGCGGCAGTGGCCGCGAACATCGTTTCCGTGCGGCTGTCCCAGGCCATCGCCGACCAGCGCATGTAGGGCGGCTTCTGGGCATTCACCATGACGGCGTCGCCGATGCCGGTGGGCAGCAAGGTGCTGGTATCCGACCACGCAAAGCCGATGTCGCCGCCGTAGCTGCCCAGCGTATAGACGCGGGTGAAATCGTTGCCGGCGAAGTCGGCGATCAGGTAGTCGCCCGAATGCATCGGAACGCCCGCGCCTTGCACGATGCGATCGGGCCGGCTCGCGTCGAAGCTGATCGCGCCGAGGGTGAAGCCGTTCCAGAAGTTCCTCGCGTTGGCATAGGCGGGCACCGCGAACACCGAACCCGGTGCAGACGCCGACGTCCCGTTCGCTGCCGGGCGAGGTGCAGCCATGCGGTAGGCGTGCGCGTTGGAACGTTCGAAATCCGGCAGCCACGGGCTCAGATCGGTCGGCGGGAAATGCGAGTGCGCCTGCGCTTCCTTCAGCGACCAGTTCAGATCGATTTCGCCGGCGTTGCCGATGCGCAAGGTGGCGCCGACCTGCTGACCGGCGGCTGCCTGGGCATGGATCGCCGCGGACGCCAAGGTCAGCCGAGGCGCGCCGACCTCGACCAGCACATCGCCGGACGCGTGTCGCGGCACGTCGACGGGCGTCCAGGTGATCACCTGGCCTTCCTTGAGGGCCGCGCTGTTGTACGAGTATTCCCGGTACGGCGGATCCGCCGTCATCGGCGTGAACCCGACCAAACCGACCGTGGCAGATCCGCCGAAATCCGGATTGGGTTCGGCCACGACATCGAAGGTCAGATCCCGGTAGACGTAGTGGATGCGGCCGGTACCTTCTTCCAGCACCACCTGGAAGGTGACGCCGCCGGCCTGGTTCGGATAGAGCGCGTGGTCCTTGTCGTCCCATTGCACGATCAGGCGGCGATTCGGCGCCGTGCCCAGCGTGGCGTAGTAGACCGCGCCATGACTGCCGAGCAGATCCCAGTAGGCCGCGATGCCGTTGTAGCCGTAGAACGGAAAGCTGGAATGCGCGATGGCGCCCATGGTGTCGTTGTCACCCACCAGCGGCGGCGGCAGGACGATCGCTTCCGGACAGCCGTCCACGTCGTCGGCCGTACGCAGCGCCAGGGTTCCGCTGTTGTTGATGCACAGGACGCTGCTGTCGCCTTCGTGGAAATACTGGCCGTAGAAGCTGATCGGGAACGGCAGCGCGCCGAGCCGGTAGACGCCCTTGGCCCCCAGCGCCAGCGCGGTGCCGGTCGTGCGGATGTCGGAGAACACGACGCCAGGGTCCGAACCCTGCTCGTAGCCCGGCCGCGACGCGGTGGCATTCCAGGTGAAGCGCGGCAACAGATCCTCGGTGCCGGCGGTCGCCACGTGGTTGTAGCGGAAGCTGCCGCCGGGCGGCACGGTCTGCGGCAACAGATCGAACAGGCGGTCCCAGCCGGAATACTCGTACAGGAACGGCGCGTGGGTCAGCATCGTCAATGTGTGGTAGTTGAGCGTCACATTGCTGTGGTTGACCATCGTGAAGCAGTAGTTGACCGGCTCGCCCGGCGTCACGGTGATGCTGGTCTGCGTGCCGCAGGCCGGCGCCGGCAAGGTGCTGACCGTGACCTGCAATTCGATGCCGCCCTGTTCGGCGGATTCGTTGGTCAGCGCGAAGCTGGCCTGGGCGCCCTGCACGTTCGCCGTCACGGCGTAGCTGCCGGCCTGCCCGTTGGCGCGGGCGGTGGTGCTGGCCAGGCCGTCCGGCCCGCTCACGGCGCTGCCTGCCGAAAGCGTTGCACTGGCGCCGGAAGCCGGCGCGCCGAAATTCACCGTGACCCCCTTCACTGGCTGTCCGTTCGCATCGATCACGCGAACCGTCAGCGGCGCGGCGAACGCGGTATTGATCGCCGTGCTTTGCGCGGCACCGCCGCTGGGTATCAACGTGGCGGGCTGGTGGAAGCGCGCGACCACCGAGCAATTGGCCAGTATGTGGTCGGTCGTGTACAGGGTTCCGCTGAGCGTGCCGCCGCAGCCTTCGACGCCGGCGAGGTAGTAGCCGGCATCCGGCACGAGCTGAAAGCTCGTGGTCTGCGCGAACAGCACCGATTGCGGCACCGCCGGAACGATGGCGCCGTGACTGCCGGCGGCCGGGATCACCGTGTACGTGACGGTCTCCAGCAGGAACTCGACCGTGACGGTGCAATGGCCGCTGACCGCGCCGGTGGTATAGACCAGCCCGTTGAGCGAACCGGCGCAGCCGGTCACCGCGCCGATGACGTAGCCGGGATCGGGCACGAGGGTGAACTGCGCCTGCGTTCCCGGCAGCGCCTCCTGCGGCGCGTTCGGCGTGATCGTTCCGTTGGCTCCGGCCAGCGGGGTGACCACGAACGCGTCGATATCGATGCGGCCGTCGGGTTTCAGGCGCGCGAGGCCGCGACGCGCGAGACCGTTGATCTGGCTGAAGTAACCCGCGAGCAGGATCTTGCCGTCGGCTTGCAGGGCGATGTCCTTGACCCAGGTGTTGGGGCGCGCGTTGAATGCCGTTTCCAGTTCGCCGTTTGCGCTCAGGCGCGCCAGATTCGGCCTCAGGACGCCGCCGATCGTGCGAAAGCCGCCGCCGATGAGGATCGCGCCGTCGGCTTGCACGGCGATGCTCTTGACGCCGCCGAGGCCGCCGTCGACCTGCGCCAGGAAGCTGGGATCGCGCGTGCCGTTGGACAGCAGGCGCACGAGCTGGGAGTCGACCGGCGAACCGTCGCCGAGGTTGATCTTGCTGACCGCGCCGACGAGGTAGCGGCCGTCGGGCAGCCGATGCAAAGCCGTGACGTCGGCAATCGTCGACGTGGCCGGGAACACCGTATGCAGCGACCCGTCGGCGTTGAGCCGGCCGAGATAGCCGCCTCCGCCGGAGCCGCCGCCGACCAGGATGCGGCCGTTCGGCTCCAGCAGCAGCGAATAGATGTTGATGTCGTCGTCAGCGCCGAAATCCGCGGTGAACCCGCTGTCCAGCGCGCCGTTGGCGTGCAGGCGCAGGAGATGGGGCATGGCGCTCGTCGTCAGCAGCTGTCGTCCGGCGACCAGGATCGCGCCGTCGGGCTGCACCAGGACTTTTTCCACAAACGCGTCCGGCCCCAGCGCCGCCGAGAAGGCCGTGTCGCGGCTGCCGTCGGCGTTGTTGCGGATCAGGCCCTCTTCGCCGCCGTACAGGATTTTTCCGTCCGCCTGGGGAGCCACGGCATAGACCACGGAGCCGCCGGTGTTGCCTTCCTGATACACGCCCGTGCCGTCGGCGAAATTCGCTTCGGCGGCGCCGTCCGTCGGCGCCAGCCGGGCGACCTTGAGCCGGTCCCGCCCGCCGATCCGGGTGAACCAGCCGCCGACCACGATGCGGCCGTCGGCGAGGATCTCGATCGCCTCGACGTTGGCATTCGGCGCGGGATCGAACACGGCATTGGCCTCGGGCACGAAACTGGCCGATACCGTGCAATCGGCATAGACCCAGCCCGTGAGGTAGTCGTTGCCGCTGCGCCGACCTTCGCCGCAACCGGAAACCGAAGCGAGCACCCGGCCCGGCTCCGGCACGAACGTGATGAGTGTCTTGCCGCCTTCGTTCACCGCTTGCGGCGTCGCCGGATTGGCGCTGCCGCCCTCGCTGACGCGCGGCGTGACCGACAGCGGCGCCGCGGCGGCGTTGTCCAGGCGGCCGTCCGCATGCAGGCGCGCGATGTGGTTGCGCGTGAGGCCGTTGATCTGGGTGAAATGAGCTCCCAGGACGAGCTTTCCGTCCGCCTGCAGCGCCACGTCGTAGACGGGTGCCGCGTTCATTTCCGCAGCCAGGAAACCCGTGTCGAGCGCGCCTGCACCGGTCAGCCGGGCCAGATTGCGGAACACGACCCCACCGACGGAGGTGATTCCGCCCGCAATCACGATGTTGCCGCCGCTGTCCCGGGCGATCGAGTCGATGTCGCCGCGCACGTTGGGCAGGAAGTCCGTATCGACGCTGCCGTTGGCGTTCAGGCGGACCAGGGTGCCGCGATCGACGCCGCCGAGCGCGAAGCCATAGCCGCCGCCGACGAGGATCTTGCCGTCGGCCTGGAGCTCCAGCGTCCTGATGTTCGAGTCGGCGGCAACCGGCGGCAACGGTTCGCCGGTGTCGGCCTGGCCGTTCGGCAGCAGGCGCAGCAGCTTGCCGTAGCCGGCGATCAGGATGCGGCCGTCGGCCTGTACCGCGATGCTTTCGATCGGAGGAGGGGACGCCGTCAGCGAACCGGCGTCGAAGCTGGGGTCCAGGGTGCCGTCGGCGTTCAGGCGGGCAAGATTGGTACGCGGCTGGCCGCCGATGGCGATGAACTCGCCGCCGATCAGGATGCGGCCGTCCGCCTGTACCGCGATGCTGTGGATCGCCGGGGTACCGCCGGTGGCGGCGTCGACGAAGCTGCCGTCGACGCTGCCGTCGGCGTTGAGTCGCAGCAGGCCGCCGTTGCCCTGCGTTCCCTTGCCGCCGATCAGCGCCTTGCCGTCGGCCTGCACGGCGATCGCGAGGACGTCGCCCGCCACCGGCGAGTTGTAGAACGTCGGGTCGACGCTGCCGTCCGGATTCAGGCGCGCGTACTGGCCGCGCGGCTGCCCGCCCACCGATGTGAAGGGGCCGGAAATCAGGATGTCGCCGTCGGGGAACGTCGCGACTTCGGTCACATTGCCGTCGGCGCCGGGATTGAACGCCTGCGCCACGCCGGCGACGGACAAGGCCAGCCAGGTCGCAACCAGCAGGGCGCCGCTCCTCGGCCAGGAGCCGAAGCGCCTGCGCAGGACGGCTGCTTCCGCGCCTGGCGTTCCTGCGGCCGCGCTGCCAGGGCCGCCGCGCCGCCGACAGGGCGGCGGCGGCGCATCGTTCTTGCTGATCAAGTCATTCATTCGGGTTTCCATGGAGGTTGTTGCCGCTGCCACCGGGGCCTGCAGAGCGCCCCTGGATCTGAAGCCACCCGCATCGGATGGACGGGGATGGACTGTGCAAAACCTTTACGGGTCAGGCGCATGACATACATGACAGACGATGACAGGCGCTGACGGCGGGTGTCCGGGGCCATTGGTCAGCTGACAGGCAGGCCGGCCGGCAGCCGACCCGGCCGTCTGGCCGGACGGCGGTCTTCATTGGCCGCCCCTCTGCTGCGGCTATACCGGCGAACGGGTGTGGCTCTGCCGGCGCCCGGCGGCAACGGCCGGATCCGCGGCCTCAGCGGGCCGCCGGCGGGTCGGCAAGCCGGGCGGGAATGACCCGCTCGCCGGCGAGCTGCCTGACCTTCTCCAGGGCCTGCCGCCAGGCGTCGCGGCTGCCGAGTGCATGGAAGACCTTGACCCGGACCAGGGCGGATTCGTAGTCGTCGTTCGCCCAGACGGCGACCCGTCCGGCCAGTTCGGCGGCCTTGTCCCGCCGGTCCTGGGCCAGCAGCCAGTCGACATAGGACTGAGCGACCAGAGACACCAGCACGGGAAGCCCGACATCCTCGGCTCTCGCCAGGGCGCGATCGAACGCGGCCTGGACCGGGTCGGCCGCGGCCGCCTGCCGGGCCGCCCATTCGGCCTTGGCCAGCAGGAATACAGCCGATACGCCACCGCCATCCGGCGGCAACCACGGCTCGATCTGCTCCGGCGTGGCGCGCTCCTGCGCGATCAGCGCGCGCTGGCGCAGCAGCACGAGGTAGGCGTAACGATCGAACGACGGATCCCTGGGCCAGGTCTCCAGGGCGGCATCCACTGCAGCGACGGTCTTTTCCGGCTGGCCCGAGCGCGCGGCCAGTTCCGCCTGCATGTCGTGGAGATAGCGCACGCTGCCGGGGCGCAGATCGTGAAACCGCCGTTGCGCCTCGGCCACCACCTCGGCCGCGTCCCGATAGCGCCCGACGCCCATCAGCACCCGTGCCCGGCGGTTGAAGACCACCAGGCTCAGGCCCGGGTCGCCGATCCGCTCGCGTGACTGCCACTGGCGTTCCATCAACGGCAATACGTCCGACCAGCGCAGCAGGTCGGCATAGACGTCGATGAGCACGCTGCGCAAGGTGACGACGCGCTCCACCACGCCGAATGCCTCATAGCGGTCGATCGCCGCATTCAGGTGAGGCAGCGCCAGTTCCAGGCGATGGCGGGCAATCTGCAGCTGTCCGAAACCCGCCTCGATATGCGCCACGCGCAGGCGGTCTCCGGATTGCTCGGCGAGCAGGTAGGCCCGGCCATAGTCCGAGAGCGCACCGTCGGAATCGTTCAGCGCGACCCGGGCCAGCCCCCGTCGGGTCAGCGCGTCGCACAGGTCCAGCGGCGCGACGCCGGCGTCCAGCGTCGCGACAGCGGCATCGAAATCGGTGACCGCCCTGGCGAAGTCCGAGCGCCTGAAGCTCAGATTGCCGCGCAGGACCAGCGCCCGTCCGCGGTGGATGTCATCCGGCGCAACCGCCGGATCGGTCAGCAGTGTTCCTATCGCCTCGGTCGCACGGTCGTACTGTCCGGCGCGGAAATCCAGCTCGGCGAGGCGCAGGCGTACTTCCGGCAGGAATTCGGGAGTGTCGGGAATCGCCAGCAGGATGTTGCGCGCGAGCTCCAGCTGGTTGGCCAGCGAGGCAGCCTCCGCCTGCTGCAGACGCTCGCGGATCACATCGGTTCCAGGCGTGTTTCCGTCCCGGGGCGGCTCGCGCAAGGTGGCCGCCAGCAGCAGGTCGGCCGCCGTCCGGGCTGCCTTGATGGCATCGCTGCCGCTGGTCTCGATACGGTGTTCGGCGCCGGCGGCGTTCACGGCCGCAAGCACGATCCGCCAGGTCTCGTCCGAGCGGGTGGCCGTTCCCTGGATGATCAGGTCGCCGCCGAGCACATCGCGAATCTGCGCATAGTCGGCCGGCTTGATCGAAGGATGGGTTCCATGCAGCGCGGTGACCACGGTCCTGCTGGGCGAAACCCGCAGGCCCGCCACGCGCAGGCGCTCGGTCACCAGATCCATCGCGCCCAGCTCCAGCCAGGTCGATTCGGAAGGCGCATCGACCACGAACGGCAGCACGATGACGGCCTTGCCGGCGACCAGGACGTCCTCCGCCGGAACGGATGGCGGCTCGCCGGCGCGGAAATGACTTCGGATCGCCCAGCCTCCCGCCAGAACGGCCAGCATCGCGATGACGGCGTACCAGCCGTATCGCGGCGAGCGCCGGGACGGACCGTCGGCGCGTGCGGGAAGCGGAGGCTCCGCAGGCACGTCCGCCGTGGCGGGCGCAGGCATTGCGGGCGCGGCAACCTCCACCGGCTTGAGCGCGGTTTCCTCCGCGCCCTTCGTCTCGCGGACTTCCACCTCGCTCACCCAGCGATAACCGAATCCCGACACCGTGCGAATCAGGCGCTGCGCCTGGGCGTTGTCGTCCAGCGCCCGGCGCGCGCGCGCGATGATCTGGTTGAGGTGGCCGTCGGTGATTTCGACCCGGCCCCAGACTGCCGCGACCAGTTCGTCGCGGCCCACCGCCCGATCGCGATGCCCGATCAGATAGGCGATGCAGTCGAAGACATAGCGATTGACGGGCAGCAACGCGTCGCCACACCAGAGTTCGCGCTCGGCAACCTTGACGCGAAAACCCTCGAATGAGTATTCCAGCACGGCCACCGGCGTCAGCCATCTCCACTCGCTGCAAGCCGGATCAGCCCGGTCATGCCGTCCGCTTCCCGCGACGGTCGCCGCTGAAGCGCCAACGCGCGCCACAGGATCTGCACAGGACACTACTTCGCCGTGCTCTGCTTGCTCGTGGCTGCGCGCCTGACGTCCAAGGCTCGTTTCCATCGAGACGCCACGGCACCCGGCGACGCGATCCCGGTGGGCTCGGCGATCTTAACCCGTCCGATCATGGCGAACACAATACGAACACATCAGAACGCGGATTCGCCCCTTCGGGCGCGCAGCCGGTTCGTGACGGCTTCCACACCAGGCCAGCCGGCCGCGCAAACCCGCGCGCTGCAGCGAACGCCGACCGGCATGACGGAACGTCAACCTCGCGCAATCGCCGCAACAACGAGCACGCTCCGCGCCTCATTGCCGATACCGCGGCGACTTTGCCGTCCGCGGCGCGTCTTCGCCTGAACCGATCCCACAGCCATTCCCCGACGTCTGTTCTGTAGCCGCTGCCGCCGGCGTTCTGCAGAGCCTCATCCTCGGCTTGGGAATTCCATGTTTCGTTCCGGTATCGCATTGGCGCTGTCGCTTGCGGCCTGTGCCGCTCATGCAGACGGCGAACGGCTCGCGTTCGTGACCTCGGTGCAGGGCAACGCGAATCTGCAGACCTGGGCCGACGCCAACGGTCTGAGCGGTCTGGCCGCCGCCGATCGGATCTGCCGGCAGCGCGCGACGGCGGCCGGGCTGGCCGAAGCGGACCAGTTCGTCGCCTGGATGTCCGACAGCAACGACGATGCGTATTGCCGCGTGCACGGCCTGCCGGGCAAGCGATCGGCCAACTGCGGCCTCACGCAGCTGCCGACGAATGCCGGTCCCTGGTGGCGTCGCGACGGACGCCCGTTCGCCGACGTGGCGTCGGCCAGCTTCACTACGGATGCCATACTGAATCCGCTGAACGTGACCGAGCTCAATACGGTTTCGACCGCTCCGCTCGCGTTCACCGGCACGAGTCCGCTCGGCGCCAGGGACACGATCTTCGTCGGCTGCGGCGACTGGACCGCGGCCACGTCGGGCACCTCGGCGGCCGGCGGCCGCACCACCAGCACGGCGCAGGCCTGGAGTCTGGGCCGGCTCGTCAACTGCAACAGTCCGGCGCCGCTGTACTGCCTGCAGCGCGGCAGCGGTCCTGCGCTGCCGAAAGCCGCTTCGCGCGGCCGCGTCGCGTTCGTGACGACGCAGACCTACAGCGGCGATCTCGGCGCGAGCGTGGAAGCGCAGGGTCAGACCGGGCTCGCCGCGGCCGACGCGATCTGTCAAACCCAGGCCCAGGCAGCCGCGCTGCCGCGGCCGACGACATACCGCGCGTGGCTGTCCGACACCGGAGTGCCGGCGGCGTCGCGCTTCGCGAACGACGGTCCCTGGTATCGCCTGGACGGCCAGCGCATCGCAAGCTCGCTGCAGCAGCTGCAGTCGGGCAGCATCGAGACACCGATCAATCTCGACGCGGCCGGCGCCTACGTGCAGAACTTCGGCGCCTGGACCGGCACGACCGCCAGCGGCACGCCGGGCACCGCCAATTGCAGCGGCTGGACCGCGACCACCGGCGCAACCGGCACCTACGGCGTCGTCAATACGACGCTGGCGACCTGGACCCAGGAACTCACGCCGCTGGCCTGTACCTTGCCGCAGCGCCTCTACTGTCTGGCCGACAACGACACGCTGTTCGCCGACACGTTCTGATCAGCCGCAAGCGCTCGCACGCACGCGAGGCGACTGCGTACACGGTCGCCGGCAACGCCCCCGGCTGCGGCGGACCTGTCGCGAAACGGCAATGTGCGGCCCGGGGAACCGTGAATCGGCCCCACCCACGAACCGCGGCGCCGTGAACCGTGTGCCGCGACAGGAAGCCGTCGCGCCGACAGGGCCGGCGCGACGGCTTCGCCGCTCACTGTCGCCGGCGACGAAGCCGCGCTTCGCCGCCGGCGGTTTCATCGCAGCGACCTTCAGGGCTGCCGCTGCATGCGCAAGGTCACCCAGACCGGGAAGATGTTGGAAGTGGTGTTGCTGTAGAACGTCAGCTCCCATTCGCCGTCCATGGATTCGCCGTTGAACTCGGCCAGCAGATGGCCGCCGAGCGGCGGCGCGGTCGCGTCGTCGAGCAGCATGGAACTGCCGATGAAGTTCGCCGGCACGCCGTTGTCGCGGTTCCAGAGCACCAGCGGATCGAGCGACGGGCTCGGCGGATGCGGCGACTTGAGGGTGATCTTCATATGCTCGTCGGCCTGGTTGGCCGGCAGCGCGCCGGCACCCGACTGGAAGTCGAACAGCAGGTCGATGTCGCCCACCGTCGCGTCGAAGCCCGACAGATCGAAGGTGAACGTCAGCGGGTCGCCGAAGCCGCCGGTCGTCGACGTCGGGATGCCGTTGCCGGCCACGTCCTCGAGCGTGAAGTACTGCACGCCGTTGGTGAACGACACGGCGATCTCCTCGCTGCCGCGATCCATGCACTGCGCGCCGACGGCGGCAACCGTCAGCGTGGCATTCGCCGTCGTGCCGACCGGAACGTCGATGTCGGCGGTCGAGGCGATGGACATCACGGCCGTGGCCGAGTCGCCGGACGCACCGGCAGCCGCGAGGTTCACGGTCGCCGACGTCGCGTTGTTGATGCGCAGCCAGCTCGCCGACGGCGTCAAGGTCAAGGTGACCGGAACCGGGCTCGGATTGCGCAAGGTCAGCGTATGCGTCGGATACGGCGCAGCCAGTGCGGCGAGCTTCCAGTCGGTGTCCGGCAGAACCTCGAAGTCGCCGCGCAGGACTTCGAAGCGATGCGGAATCACGCTCGCGAACGAATCCGCGGTCTGGGAAGCCACGCGGACTTCCATCTCGGCGGACTCGCAGCCGTTCGCGCTGCTCGCCGCATTGACGCGATAACGCTGCGTGGCCCCGGGCGCTATCGTGAACGCGTGGGTCATGTTGTCCGGTACCACCTCCAGCGTGCTCAGGTTTCCGACGGCCGAGCCACGCGTGCTCCCCGGCGTCGTGCGGATGGTGTAGTTGACCGGACCGCTGGCCCCGGCGGCGAGGCTGACGTCGAAATAGGAAACGGCATTCGTGATAGAGGTCGCGGCGACCTGATGACGGACCAGATTCAACGGCGTGACGATCAGTTCATTCGCGAGCCGCGGCACATGCGCCACCAGCGGCGCGATCGGGCCGTTGTTGATCGTGTTCTCGCGCGCGCCTTCCGCTTCGAGACTGTCGGCGTAGTAGAAGCAGTTGCGGAGGGGATCGAGATGGTACGGGAAACCGCCGTTGCCGGCCGACCAGACCGTCTCCACGACTTCGGCGCGCAGATTGAACACCGGCGAACCCGAGCTGCCGGGTCGGTCGGGTGCTTCGCCGACACCGAGCCCCTCCGCACCGATGCGCTGGATGCGCCCGCCATAGGCGAGCTTGAGCGGCAGCGTGTCCGGATGACCTGGAACGAGCAAGGTGTCGCCGAGCAGCGGCGCACCCGAACGGCGCAGCGGCAGCGGCTTGGCGCCGACGACCACGCGATCCAGCTGGTAGGACATGTAGTCCGTGACGTTGGACGGATTCCCGTCCTTGGTGTTGAAGATCGGATCACGGCCGCTGGTGTCGAAGAAATACACCTTGTCGGCCGGAATCGCCTCGGGATCGAAGCCGAGCTTGCAGTTCGCGCCGGGCTCCGTCGTGGGCTGCGCGCCGTCGGCTTCCCAGCGCCAGCCGAAGATCACCGCGTAGTTCGCCGGATGGAACGACAGCGCGCCGACGGGACTGACCGGCGTCGGCAGGTGCGCCGCCGTCACCAGCGTGCGCGGGCCGACGAGAAAGCCGGTACGCCCCTGCAATGCACGCTGCTGGCCATAGAACCGGTCTTCGGGGCAGATGGCCGAATGCCCCGCCTGGGTCAGCGTGTAATCGTAATCGTAGGTCTTGAGCCGAAACGTGTTCGGCGCGGTGCCGGCCTCCACTTCGCCGACCGGCACGAGCAGCGCCACCGCGTCGGCGACGCGCTGGGCCACCGGATCGGCCTGGCAATAGTCTCCGAACGTCGGCACCTGCGCCTGGGCGGACGCGGCCAACCCGAGTGCGAGCAGGGAACTGAGCAAAGTCCTGTACATGAGATCACCTCAGCATTGCATGGCAGGTCCACCGCACTGCCCACCTCCGGACAGCATCAGCACCTGCCTTCTGAAGTGACGCAATTCCGTCAGAGGCGTGATCAGTTGCAGGCATTCCGTGGCGGAGGCGTCGTGTGGACGCTGCCGATCCCGCGCTGCGCGAGGTGGTGCGCTGGCCGCCAGCGCACCGCGAGAGCCGCAAGGACGGGCTTCACGCCTGACCTCGCCGGACAGGTCACGGGGAACGGGCGCGCGCTCGCGCGCTGCATGACACGACGGCGCGGTGCTTCAGGCACAGGGCGCGGCCATGCGCGCACCGGACATCGCGTTCTGCCCGTTGCACCGGAGCCCGCCGGGGCAGCCCGGACCGGCTCGCGCTCACAGCGACGATGATGGGGCCGCCGCGACGAGGTTCGACGCGGCGGCGACGGCCGCGGAAGCCGGCATGCACGACAGGGGCAGCGTCACCCGGAACTCGCTGCCCAGCCCGGCTCCGTCGCTGCGTACGGCAACCGTACCGCCGTGCATGTGCGTCAGCTTGTGCACGATCGACAGTCCGATGCCAAGACCACCGCCATGCGAGGATTGCTCGGCCGATTGGGCAAAAAGGTCGAACACGGAGTCGATGAAATCGGCCGCTATGCCCACGCCGTAGTCCCGGACGGCGACGACGACGAACCGTCCTGACCAGTCCGGGGCGATGCGAACGTCAACGCTGCCGCCGTCCAGACTGAACTTGATCGCGTTGTGTATCAGATTGGTGAAGATCTGCACCAGTCTGAGCGCATCTGCACGAACCCGGATGTCGTCGTGCGGGAGCAAGGTCCGGATGGAAACGCGCTTTCGGTCGGCCAGCGCCTGACTGGCATCGACCGCAGCAGCAATCGCTGCAGAGAGCCGGACGTCGTCCAGCTGCAGGGTCATCTTGTCCAGGCTCAGCCGCGATGAATCCAGCAGGTCTCCTATCAGGCGATCCAGATGCGCTGCCTGACGCTCTATGACAGCGATCGCCGACAGCTGCGCTTCCAACCCGCCGCGCAGCGATTGCCGCAGATAAGCCGCGGCGAGTCGCAGCGGATGCAGAGGGGCGCGCAGTTCATGTGCCACGATGGCCAGCAGTTCGACCTTGTTCCGATTCGGCCGGACGGGACTGGCCACGGCCGGCCGCAGCGAGCGCTCGGCTGCGCGGGCTGCGGCCTCGCGATCGTCGCAGGCGCACGCAGCAGCCGTGGCCTCGGCTGAAATGGCCCCCGGCCCCGCGGAGTCGTCCGCCGATGCAGAACCGCATCGGATCCGGAGGGGCGGATCCGGTTCGCGCGTTTCCGGCATGGCTGACGCCACGCGTCCGGAAATGGCTGCGACGGAGCACGGCGGCGATGCGCCGTGGCTGAGGAGGTATCGGATGAACATGAGAATGTGGCCTGACTGGAAACTCAGAGGTTCCGCACGTTTCGGCATCTCGCCGAGGGCGGCACAGGAGACAGCTGCAGCGTTCCTGTCGGCCCTGACCTATCCGCAGCGCAGGCACGCCATTGAAAGCCGGCGCATCTCTCCGGAACAGCCGCAGAGCGACCAGCCGCACGACCGGCATCATCCTGCCTGGCGCCATCGCCGTCCGTGTGCCGGCGAACAGAGCACGGAACCGCGAAATTCGTGCGCAGGCGGCTGCCAGCGATGCAGAAGAACAGGGATATCGTGCGCGTCCGTCGAAACGTTTTCGGTGCGCTGCCACACATGGAATTCCACCGCGCTCCGGCTCGGCGCGGGAAGCTCCCGCGCGAAATGACCTCGCGGATGCCGCGCCCGGCCCGGACGGGCAGAGCCCCCGGCAAGCGGGCGCCGTATCCGCAGGACAGGATGCTCGACTTCCTTGCTCGACATCCGAGCCGGGCTTTCGGATTCGCGCGTGCCGACGCGGGCGACCGATGGCGAAAATCGTCACCGTCGCAGCTGCGTTGCCGTAGCGCGAGCGGCTGAGCGATCCTCCCGCGCGAGCCATCCACCGACAGAGGCTCGCCGCGCTTGAGCTGCCCGAGGCCGACGCACCTGCTTTCAGGCCGCCGCCGGCGCGATCGGATGCTCGGCGCTTCGCCGGCTGTAGAAGAAATGCTTGATCAACTCGACCAGACCCAGGTAGGCGACGGTCACGACGATCAGGTAGCCGAAGAACCACAGGGGCGGCGCGACGAAACCGAACCAGTGCCCGATCGGAGACAGGGGCAGCGCGACGGCGAGCGTCACGGCGACCGCAGCGAGTCCGACCAGCAGACGATGAGGTCTGCTGAGGTAGAACCGGCGGCGCGTGCGAATGGCGAAAACGATCAGCACCTGGGTGACGAGGGACTCGACGAACCAGCCCGTCTGGAACAGCGCGTCGCCCGCTTCGAACAGCTTCAGGAGCACGTAGAACGTGAGGAAATCGAACAGAGAGCTGGCCGAACCGAAAACCAGCATGAATCGTTCGATCAACGTCACGTTCCATCTGACCGGATGCCGGGTCGCTTCGCTGTCGACATGGTCGAACGGGAGCGCGATCTCGGAGAGGTCGTACAGCAGGTTGTTGAGCAGGATCTGGATCGGGAGCATCGGGAGGAACGGAAGAAACAGCGCAGCGACCGACATGCTGAGCATGTTGCCGAAGTTGGAACTCGATGCCATGAGCACGTATTTCGAAACGTTCCGGACCGTCCCGCGCCCCTGCGCAACGGCCTCCCCGACCACCGCCAGATCGTGTTCGAGCAAAATCAGGTCTGCGGCCGCACGGGCAACGTCGGCAGCGCCGTCGACCGATATGCCGACGTCCGCGGCATGCAGCGCCGGAGCGTCGTTGATGCCGTCGCCCAGGAAGCCGACGACGTGGCCGCGGCGCCTGAGGGCCAGCAGCACCCGGTGTTTCTGTTGCGGATTCATGCGGCAAAACAGATTCACGCGAGGCAACTGACCCAGCAGGGCCTCCTCGGACAGCCTGTCGATCGCATCGCCGCTCAGAACGCCGGAGACCGGCACGCCGATCTGCGCAAACACATGGCGGCTCACCGCCTCGTTGTCGCCCGTGAGAACCTTGACGGTGACGCCAGCCGCGGCCAGCGTGCGTACCGTCGTTCCCGCACTGGCTTTCGGCGGATCCAGAAACACGGCAAAGCCCACGAAAAAGAGCGCAGTCTCGTCGCCGACAGCGGCCGTATCGAGGGCCGGGCCGACATCGCGGCTGGCCACGCCGAGCGCCCGGAGTCCCTGCGCTCCGAAGGATTCCAGCGTCTGCGCGAAGGTGCGCCGCGTGGCGTCGTCCATCGGATGTTCGGCCCCCTGCGCATCGACATAGCCGGAGGACAGGCGCAACACGTCCTCGGGCGCGCCCTTGACGATCAGACGGCGCAGCCCCTGGTGCTCGACGAGAACGGAAACGCGGCGGCGTTCGAAATCAAACGGCACTTCGTCGACCTTGGTCCAGCCCGAGACGTCGCAGGGCCGGGCGGCAAGGATGGCGTCGTCGAGAGGACTTTTCATGCCGCTTTCAAAGTGGCTGTTGAGGTACGACTCCAGGTAGACGCGATCGGTTTCGACGTTGTTGCCATCGACCGTGCGCAGGAGCTTGATGCGGCCTTCGGTCAGCGTGCCGGTCTTGTCGGTACACAGCATGTCCATCGCGCCGAGGTCGTGAATCGCCGACAGGCGTTTGACGATGACCCGGCGCCTGGCCAGGCGCAGCGCGGAACGGGCCAGCGTCACGGTGACGATCATCGGCAACAGCTCGGGCGTCAGGCCGACCGCGAGGGCCAGCGCGAACATCAGCGACTGCAGCACCGGGCGGTGCAGGCCGATGTTGACCACCAGCACGAAGAGGACCATCAGTACGGTCATGCGGGCGATCAGGACGCCGAAACGACGCAGACCCGTCGTGAAAGCCGTATCCGGCGCCTTCTGCGCCAGACTCGCTCCCAGCTCGCCCAGTGCAGTCGCTGCGCCCGTGAGGCCGACGACGACCGTTGCGCTGCCGCTCAGTACCGACGTTCCGGAGAAAACGGCGTTGGATGCGCCGGTCGCACCTGCGTTTTCCTCGACGCTGTCGCCGGCTTTCTTCGCCACCGGATAGGCTTCGCCGGTCAGCAATGCCTGATTGATGAAGAGATCGCGGCTCTTCACGATGCGGCAATCGGCGGGAATGAGGTCACCTGCGGCGAGTTCGACGACGTCGCCGGGCACCAGCCGATCCACCGGCAGGGAAATGCAGGCGCCATTTCGGCGCACAGTCGAACGTACGGCCACGGAACGGCGCAGCACCTCCACCGCCGTCTGAGCGCGAACCTCCTGGAACATGTCCAGCGACATGCTGGCGAGAACGATGCTGGCAACGATGATGAAGCTGGCCAGATCGCCGGCAGCCGCCGACAAGCCGCTGGCCACCAGCAGCACGACAACCAGCGGGTTGCGGAACCGGCGCACGAACTGCAGCACTAACGGCACCGGCTTTTCGCTGGCAGAGTCATTGGGGCCGTAGCGAGCCGCTCTTGCCTCGGCCTCGGCGTCGGTCAGCCCCTCGGCCGTCACGCCCAGGCGCACGAGCAGTTCATCCAGTGCCAGCCGCCACAGATCATCGCGGTCCGCAAGCGGCGCAGCGACATGGCCGGCATCGCCCTGCCCGCTCCCGCCTGCTGCCGGTCTCGCCGATTCGGATGCCATGATTCCTCTCGCCGCACTGCGCAGCCACTCTACGCCAGCCGGTCAAGTTCGAGTGGTCGCCGCTCCGGAAAAAATGGCTGCAACGGGAAATACGCGGCCGCCCCTGCCGGGCGGGAACCCGCCGATCGCGCGCTGAATCGGACGCCTGCCGCGTCGCTCGGGCGGTTCGGCTCGGTTCGGCCCGGGCCGTTCGAACTCGACCTTTCGGAAAAGCCATCGGAGGCCTTCTGCCGGGGCCACCGTCGGGCATCGGCTCGTCGATGTCGGTACGTTTCCGAACAGACCGCCACACGCGACCGGCCTACGTTCGGGAACCCGCGTCGGAATCCGGAAAGACAGGCAGTCTGAACAGGCGACGGAAACCGGCCCGGCCGGGCGCGGCGTGAATCAGCGTCGGGCGATCCTTGCCGACACCGTACGGATCGCCCCGCTACGCTTCCTCGCCGCTCCTCTCGTCAGTCGGGAAAGGAGGTAACGACGATCGGCCCCGCCTGTTGCCCGCCGTCCGAACACCTCAGGGCAACTCCTCGACCGCCCCATCGCGCGATGCCTGTGCGCATCATTCCCATGCCGGAGCACTCCATGAATACCGTCGACATCAAGAAGAAAGAAGAGCTGCAGGAACGCCGCAACGCGCCGCTTGCGACACCGACCGGGTTGAAAGCGACCGCGGCGCGCGACATTACCGGCGCTCTGAACCTGCTGCTGGCGGACGTGTTCGCGCTGTACGTCAAGACCAAGAACTTCCACTGGCACATGAGCGGCCCGCACTTTCGCGACTACCACCGCCTGCTGGACGAGCAGGCCGGACAGCTGTTCGCGATGACCGATCCGATCGCCGAACGCATCCGCAAGGTGGGAGGAAAGGCATTGCGGTCGATCGGACAGATCAGCCGCAACCAACGACTGGCGGACAACGATGCCGAATACGTGGACCCGTCCGACATGCTGGCCGAACTGGGCGACGACAACCGGTCGCTGTGCAGCAGCTTCTGCGCGGCGCACGAACTGTGCAGCGAGCATCGTGACATTGCCAGCGCCAGCCTGATCGAAACGTGGATCGACCAGACCGAACAGCGCGTCTGGTTCCTGTTCGAGGCGACCAGGCGCGGCAGCTGATCTGCCGTCCGGGACGCCCGCTTCGCAGCGCCTGCGCGACCGTGATGTGGCGGGCCGGAACAGCAGAAGCCGGCTCGCGCCGGCGTTGCCGGACGGTTTGCTGCCCGCCGGGCTATCGAGCGCAGTGAACGAACGACGTCGCTGCGTCGACGCCGCAGTGCCGGTCACCCGTATGACCGTGACGCCGCGCGCCAGCGGCGACGTCGTGCTTCGACAGCGCCGTATCGCATGCGCTTCTGCCCGGCCTTCACCCGCGCGGCGCCTGATTCAGTCATTCCCGGCTGCGGTGCGCCCGCCTTCATCGCGACGCCGCTGCAGCAGAGTCGCATAGTTCACCGCATCGGCGAGCCGGTCGTAGCGAAACTCTTCGAAGCAGAACCTGCCGTTCTCGAGAAGGATGCCCAGCGAGGCCATGCGCCGCAGATCGGTCTCCGACTCCGCGCCGAGCTCGCAGCGCACGCGGTGCGTTCCGTGCGGATCCAGCTGCTGCGGGCGCGAGCGCATGAGCCGCGCATAAGCCAGCGCGTCATCGAGCCGATCGTAGCGGTAGCCGTTGAACTCGTAGGCGCAGCCGTCGTAGCTGACCTTGTACTCGCGCATCTGGCGCTCGCGCTCGAGGCTGGGGGATTCGGCGGGCTTGCTTGACGCGATACTGCTCATGACGGTCTCCGGGATCGCACGGCCGCGGCAGCGTGCCGGCGGCGACGGCGTTCGCGGTCGACCCTGCGCCGTCGACGCTCGGCCGTCTGTGCGGAAGACCACCGAAGTGCCTACGCCCGGGCCCGGCTGCGGTACGGGCTCATGTGCGACATCGCACCGACGCCGGCGGCGCATTCGCGGATGCTCCGCCCATGCGCTCCTTATTCGTTATCGCTCGCTGCGGCGAGATGCCCGGCGCATCGCTGGCGCGCCAGGCTGCGCTGCCCGACTGCCGCGCGATTGCGCCGCTTGCGGAGGCCCGGGGGCCTGCGTCATGCCGCCAGACGCCGCGCCGATGTCGGTAGCGGAATGGTCCCTCGCCGTCGGCCTGCTGCTGGTCGCCATGGCGCTGGTCGGCACCCTGCTCGGTCGCCTGCCGCTGAGCAGCGCGATGGTCTATCTGGCACTCGGCTGGCTGCTCGGTCCGAGCGTGGCGAACGTGCTGCAGCCGGATCCGATTCTCCATGCCGTGGTGCTGGAACGGCTGGCCGAAATCGCCTTGCTGATCTCCCTGTTCGCCGTCGGCCTGCAGCTGGATCTGCCGTTGCGCAACCACCGCTGGCGGCTTCCCGTGCGCCTGGCGTTCGTGTCGATGATGGCGATGGTGGGGATGGTTGCCGCCATCGGCGTGTGGCTTCTCGATCTGCCGCTCGGTGCCGCAGTATTGCTCGGCGCCATCCTGGCGCCGACCGATCCCGTGCTCGCCGCCAGCATGCAGGCCGATCCGGCCGAGAAATCCGATCGCCTTGGATTCAGCTTGTCCGGCGAGGGCGGCCTCAACGACGGCGCCGCCTTTCCGTTCGTGATGCTGGGGCTGGGCCTGCTCGGCCTGCACGACCTGGGCGCGAACGCCATGCGCTGGTGGAGCATGGACCTGCTGTGGGCGACGTCCGGCGGCGTGGCGATCGGCGCCGTGCTCGGCGCGGCCATGGGCTGGCTCGTCGTCTATCTGCGCACACGGCACAACGAGGCCGTGGGCCTCGACGAATTCCTGGGACTTGGCCTCATCGGCATGGCCTACGGCACCGCGCAGCTCAGCCACACATCCGGCTTTCTCGCGGTGTTCACCGCCGGCCTGGCCCTGCGCCGTGTGCGCGAGCAACCGCAGCGCAACAGCCTGCCGCTCGCCTTCACCGATGACATCGACGGCCATTCCTACACGACCCTCGCCACCCATTCGCACCACGCGGGCGCGACGATGCGCGACTCGGTGCGCGTCTTCAACGAACAACTGGAAAAATTCGCCGAACTCACTCTGGTGCTGGTGGTCGGGGCGATGCTCGCATTCGCCAAACCAGTGCCGGCGGCCTGGTGGTTCGTCCCCCTGATGCTGCTGGTGCTGCGGCCATTGTCCGTCCTGGCGTCACTACCCGGCGAAGGACTGAATTTCAGGCGTGCCGCGCTGATCAGCTGGTTCGGCATCCGCGGCATCGGCTCGATCTACTACCTTGTGTTCGCGCTGCGCCACGGCCTGCCCGGTCCTGTCGCCGATACCCTGATCACGCTGACGCTGGCCACCGTGGCGACATCCATCATCGCCCACGGATTCACGGCGCAACCATTGCTGCAGGGTTACACGACCTGGCGCCGAGGCGCGGAAGATCCGCCGGCGACGACGTCCCCGGGCAATTGATCCGGCCATGCGGCGCATGCCGCTCCACGCCATCGCAGGCCCCTGCCGGAGGTCCGGCGCCGGGTCATTCGGCCGGTGAATAGGGCAGCAGCCGGTCCGTCTCCTTCTTGACGACCGCATAGCATTCGCAGCTCAGGCGTTCGAGCCCGGCCCGATCCAGCACGTTGATCACGCCGCGCTGGTATTCGATGACGCCGAGCTTCTGCAGCTTTCCGGCGGCCTCGGTGACGCCTTCGCGCCGCACGCCGAGCATATTGGCGATCAGTTCCTGCGTCATGGTCAGACGGCTCCCGTGCAGCCGGTCCAACGACAGCAGCAGCCAACGGCACAGCTGCTGGTCGATCGAATGATGGCGGTTGCACACGGCAGTCTGCGCCATCTGCGTGATCAGCGACTGCGTATAACGCAGCATCAGCTGCAGCAGTGCGCCGTGACGGTTGAATTCGTCCTTCAGCCGCCGGCCGTCGAGCCGGTAGGCCGTGCCGGCGCTCTGCACGATCGCCCGGCTCGACGTGCTCTCCCCGCCCATGAACACGGCGACACCGATCATTCCGTCATTGCCCACGACCGAGATTTCGGCCGAGGCGCCGTTTTCCATCACATACAGCAGCGAGATGATGGAGTCCGCCGGGAAGAACACATGGCGCAGCGTGTCGCCGGCTTCGTACAGGACCTTGCCCAATGGCAAGAGAACCGGCTCCAGGTACCCGAACAGACGCGTCTGCACCTCGGCGGGCAGCGCGGCGAGAAGACGGTTGTCTTTGGGATCCGGCGAAGGAGTCATCTGGCAACCGCGGCAGAAAGAGTGGAGCCCTGGTGCATGCTCACAGGCGGCAGGAAGAGCGTTGTGAACGCTAGCAGAAAACGGCGCCACCATCAGCTCGCTGCCGGCCGCTTCGGGTGCCGGGCATGGGGACGCCTCGCTGCCGGCAGCCGGGGCGGCGGCCTGCCCGCTCCGGCCGTTCTGCCAGCCGGTCAGCCTGCCTGCCCTGTCGTTGCGCTCGTCCAAACGCGATCGACCAGGACCCACGCGACGGCGCGACGGCGGGTATCGCAAGCACGCCCAGGCCGAGGTGCGCCAGCCTGCGCCGGACCGGCGGCAGGGCCGGCGCAACGGCGGGCGACGTGAAGACGGCGGCGGCCTCGTCGATATGGCCGCCGCGCAGCGCAACCCTTGCGAACCACGAACCGGACTTCCGGCGCCGCTCTCGCCGTTTGCGGAACCTGGCCGAACAGGCCGGCGCGCTTGCACACGGTCCGCCGTGGGCACGGCGGCGCGGATGCGCTGCGCGGCCTCCGCCCCGGTATCGCGCCGGCCTCGCCGGCATGCGACGGCGCCCCCCGTCCACTGGGGAACCCCGGCGACACGTGCGTCGCCGCTTCCGGCGGATCGGCGCCGGCATGCCACGGCGTTCCGGCGACATCAGGGGCAGCCTCGGGACGGTGGCGCCAACGGGGCGCGACTTGGCCGAGGTCACTCTGGCTCACCAGCCGGGGCGTCGCGGCGCGTGTCGAGGACGAGATACGGCATTGCCGATGCGTCCGGCACGTAAACTACGCGGCCCGACGGGTCCAGCTCAGGCCGGGCAGCGCAGATGAGCTTGCGAAGCACGGGGCTCTGCGAAAGCTTCCTTTTCGCGGGGGAAACCTCAGCGTAGCCCGGGAACCAGCCCGCTCGCGATCGCCCTGTCCGGCCGGGCTGCGCCTGGGCTACGGACACGAGCGCAAAAGAGCCGCCCTTGGCGGCAGAAAAGGCAGTTGAAGGCGGAAGCTGACGCAAGCCGAAGGATGGAAAACACCGTGAAAACAGACGCTAGCAAGAAAGAATCCAGCAGTGGCGCGGCGCCTCCCGAACACACGCCGCTGATGCGCCAATACTTCGCGGCCAAGGCTGACCATCCCGACACGCTGCTGTTCTTCCGCATGGGCGATTTCTACGAACTGTTCTACGACGACGCACGCAAGGCGGCGCGGCTGCTCGACATCACCCTGACCCAGCGCGGCAATTCCGCCGGCCAGCCGATTCCGATGGCCGGCGTGCCGTATCACGCCGCCGAAGGCTATCTCGCGCGGCTGATCAAGCTCGGCGAGTCGGCGGCGATCTGCGAGCAGATCGGCGATCCGGCGCTCGCGAAGGGGCTGGTCGAGCGCAAGGTCGTGCGCGTGATCACGCCGGGCACCGTCACCGACGAGGCGCTGCTGGAAGAACGCCGCGACAATTTCCTGCTCTGCATCGCTGCGGGCAGGAGCGGTTATGGCCTGGCCTGGGTCGATCTGACCAGCGGCCGCTTCCTGCTCAGCGAAGCCGCCACGCCCGAAGCGCTGGCCTCCGAACTCGCGCGGCTGCAGCCGGCGGAAACGCTGGTTGCCGAGGACGTGGCCTGGCCGCGCTTCGTGACCGAGCTGCCGGGCCTGCGCAAGCGCGGTCCCTGGCATTTCG
Organism: Lysobacteraceae bacterium SCN 69-320; assembly: GCA_001725155.1. Lineage (GTDB taxonomy): Bacteria > Pseudomonadota > Gammaproteobacteria > Xanthomonadales > Rhodanobacteraceae > Tahibacter. The sequence continues at coordinate 363,102 of MEFP01000019.1, forward strand.
ACGGCGATACGGCGACGCGCCAGTTGTGCCGCTTCTTCGGCACGCGCGATCTGTCGGGCTTCGGCTGCGAAGGCCTGCCGCTGGCCGTGGCCGCGGCCGGCGCGCTGCTCGGCTATGTCGAGGAGACGCAGAAGAGCGCACTGCCGCATCTGTCGGGCCTGGCGATCGAGAACGCGAGCGAGACCATCGCGCTGGACGCGGCGACGCGGCGCAATCTCGAACTCGACACGAATGCGGGCGGCCGCAACGAACACACCTTGCTCGGCGTGCTCGATCACAGCGTCACGCCGATGGGCGCGCGCCTGCTCAAGCGCTGGCTGCATCGGCCGCTGCGCGCGCAGGACGTCCTGCGTCATCGTTACCAGGCCATCGCGGCGCTGATCGACCAGCGCCGCGGCGAAGCATTGCGCGAGACCCTGCGCGGCATCGGCGATCTCGAACGCATTCTCGCGCGCGTCGCGCTGCGCTCGGCGCGACCACGCGATCTGTCCACCCTGCGCGACGGCCTGCTCGCCACGCCGCGGCTGCGCGAGCAACTGGCCGGCGCCGACGATCCGCTGCTGGACGGTCTGCTCGCCCAGCTCGGCGAACACGCGCAGACCGCCGGCTACCTGGCCGCAGCGCTCGTCGACCAGCCCCCCGCGCTGCTGCGCGACGGCGGCGTGCTGCGCAGCGGCTTCGACGCCGAGCTCGACGAATTGCGCACCCTGTCGACGAATGCCGACCAGTTCCTGCTCGATCTGGAGCAGCGCGAACGCGAAGCCAGCGGCATCGCGACCCTCAAGGTCGGCTACAACCGCGTACACGGCTATTACATCGAGATCAGCAACGCTCATTCCGAGCGCGTGCCCACGCACTACACGCGGCGTCAGACCATCAAGGGCGCCGAGCGCTACATCACCGAGGAACTGAAGTCCTTCGAGGACAAGGTGCTGTCGGCGCGCGAGCGTTCGCTGATGCGCGAGCGCTCGCTGTACGACGGCGTGCTCGACGCCTTGAATGCGCAACTGCACGCGCTCAAGCAGGCCGCCGCGTCCATCGCCGAACTCGACGTGCTCGCAACCCTGGCCGACCGCGCCGATGCGCTGAACTGGGTCGCGCCGCAGCTCAGCGACGAGGCCGGCATCGCGATACGCCGCGGCCGTCATCCGGTCGTCGAGCAGGTGCGCGACGATCCGTTCGAGCCCAACGACCTCATGCTCGACGACGGCCGCCGCATGCTCGTGATCACCGGTCCGAACATGGGCGGCAAGTCGACCTACATGCGCCAGGCCGCGCTGATCGTGCTGCTCGCGCATATCGGCAGCTACGTACCGGCCGACGCCGCGACGATAGGGCCGATCGACCGCATCTTCACGCGCATCGGCGCCGGCGACGACCTGTCGCGCGGCCAGTCCACCTTCATGGTCGAGATGGCCGAGACCGCGAACATCCTGCACAACGCGACGGCGCAGAGTCTGGTGCTCATGGACGAGGTCGGCCGCGGCACTTCGACGTATGACGGTCTCGCGCTGGCCAAGGCCTGCGCCGTGCAGCTGGCCGAGCGCAATCGCGCGTTCACCCTGTTCGCGACGCACTATTTCGAGCTGACCGAGCTCGGTGCGCAATACGCCGGCATCGCCAACGTGCATCTGGACGCCGTCGAGTACGGCGACAGCCTCGTGTTCATGCACGCAGTCAAGGACGGACCGGCCAATCGCAGCTTCGGCCTGCAGGTTGCCGCGCTGGCCGGCCTGCCCAAGGGCGTCATCGCCAATGCCCGGCGCTATCTGAGCGCGCTGGAGCAGCAGCCGGCCGCGGCGAGCGTCGCGACGACGAGCGCGGCGCTGGACGCGCCGCAGCAGATGGGTCTGTTTGCGACGGCTTCGGCGGCCGAGCGCGCGCTGCGCGAGATCGACCCGGACGAGCTGACGCCCAAGGCCGCGCTCGAAGCCTTGTATCGGCTGCGCGCGCTGCTCTGAGCTGCGCGCCGCGCCGCGTCTCGCTGCGGCGTATCGCGCACCACGAAGAATCACCGGCGCGCGAGGGGACCCGCCGCACGACGTGCCGATTCAGCGCGCGAAGGAATCCGCAGCCGCGCGCGCAGCGGTGACGAGAAATTGTTCCAGCGCCGGCACGACGTCGGCGTTGTCGAACAGCGCCGAGGCGCGCGCCTGCAGCCGCGCACGCAACGCCTCGCGCCGCGGCGCATCGGCGAGCAGCGCGGTCGCGAGCGCGACATAGGCGGCATCGTCGGCGGCGATCAGTTCGGCGAGATCGAGCTGACGCAGCATCGCCGCGGTCTGGCGCCCCCGCGCGAAGCGGCCATCGAACGTGACCACCGGTGTGCCGATACCGAGCGCGTCGAGGCTGGTGCCGCCGCCGCTGAAGCCCGGCGAATCGAGCACGAGATCGGCCTGCTGCACGAGCGCAAGATAGTCCGCATACGGCCGCGCGGCTTCGATGCGCAGGCAGCCGGCCGGATCCAGGCCGCGCGCCTGCAATGCGGCGGACAGGCGCGCGACGAAGCGCCGGCTGATGCCGGCGCTGCGGTCCAGCAGCACGAGCACACCGCCGCTCGCGGAGAGTACGTCGGCCAGCACCGCATCGAAGGCCGGCGGCAGCTTGATGAGATTCTGCAGACACAGCAGCAACGGTCGGCCGGGAGCGCGCAGATCCGTCGGCGCGATGGCGGCCGGCGTCGCCGGCGCGCGCGGTGCGCAACCCAGGCCCGGCAGGCGCACGAGGCGTTCGCGATAGTGGGAGTCCGCATCGGCCGGCTCCAGCGCAGCGCCGGACAGGTAATAGTCGACCGTCGCCAGGCCGGTGCCGAGCGGATGGCCATAGGCGGCGCATTGCACCGGTGCGAGGCGCAGCGCGGCCAGCGCCTGCTGGCGCGGATCGAGACCGACGTCGAGATGGATGAGCACGTCGAGCTGCGCCGCACGCAGCGTGGCGGCGAAATCGTCGAACGATCCGGCCGGCTCGGCGAAATGCTCGACGGAATCACGCAGCGCCCGCGTGCGCGCGTCGGCGGATGCGCCGGTATACCAGACGTAGCGTTCGAAGCGCGCCGGATCGAGGCCGCGCAGCCAGCCGCCGAAATAGCGCTCGACCACGTGCTCGTGCAGATAGGCGCTGACGAAGCCGACACGCAGCCGGCCGCCGTGGGCCAGCGCAGTCCAGTCGAGCTGCGCCCATTGCGGCCGCGCGCGTACCGCGACCGCATGGATCAGATCGCCGTAGCGGCGCTGTCGCGCCGTGTGATCGCCGGGCAGATAGTGCATGGCGAACACGCCGACGGTCTGCGCGCAGTCGAACGCGGCTTCGCTGTCGCCCGGATCGGCCGTCAGCGCGGCCACGCCGGTGTCGAAGCGCGCGAGCGCCGCATCGGCTTCGGCGACGCTCGCGGGAACAGCCGGCACGGCCAATGCCTGTTGCCAGCGCGCCCGCGGCCAGTCCGGCGCCAGCGTTGCCGCGCGCGCATAGGCCGCCTCGGCGGCGGCGAAATCGCCGCTGTCGGCCAGCGCGAGCGCAAGCTGCAGCGGAATTGCCGCGACCGTCGGCGCCAGCGCTTCGGCGCGCCTGAGCGGCGCGATCGCCGCGTCGGCGTCCTGGCCCAGACGCAGCGCCGTGCCCAATGCTTCCCACCAGGCGGGGTTGTCGGGCTGCAGTTGCGTCGCGCGTTCGGCGAGCTCGCGCGCCTGCGCATGCCGCGCCTGGTCGATGCGCAGCAGCGCGAGATTGCCGTTCGCCGCGGCGTCCTGACCGGCCAGCGCCTGGGCCCGGGCGAGCGGCCGTTCGGCCTCGGCCAGACGCCCCTGCGCACGCAGCAGATTGCCGAGATTGGTCAGCACATGCAGCGCATCCGCGTCACCGGCCAGCGCCTGGCGGTAGGAGCGCTCGGCCGCGACCGGATCGCCGGCCTGTTCCTGCAGCAGGCCGAGGTTGTAGGCCGCCGCGGCGTATTCGGGCCGCACCTGCAGCGCCCTGGCGAACTGCTCGGCAGCGCCGGCGAGATCGCCCTTGGCGCGCAGCGCGAGCGCGAGGTTGTTGAGCATTTCGGCCGCGCGCGGACGCAGCTCGACCGCGCGGCGATAATGCGAAATAGCCTTGTCCACCTTTCCCATCTGATACGCGACGACGCCGAGCAGATGCCAGGCCTCGCCGTTGCGCGGATCGAGCTTGGTCAGGCGCAGATAGTGGCTCTCGGCCAGGCCGAGCTGTCCGCTGCGGTGATAAGCCTGCGCCTTGGCGAACAGTTCCAGCGCCTGGCGATTCGGGGGCTGCGACATGACGCGTTCCGGTAGGGCGGACGCGCATTGTAGGCGAGGCTCGCCGCGGTGCGATCCGCCGCCGCGGCAGGCGCGGATGCGGAACCGGTCGGCTCGACGCAGCCGCGTCCGTGTTACAGCGCGTCGATGTCGCCGAGCGCGCGGATCAGGCGGCGGGCGCGCTTGTCGGGCTTGGTCGCGGGCTTGGCATAGCCGGTCGCTTCGAGCCGGCGCTGTTCGGCCGCTGCCTGGCGCGCCGCGCGGCTCTCTTCGCTCTCGCGGTACAGCGCCTGGGCCACGGGCGCGGGCCCGCGCTGATCACTGAGGCCCAGCACCTCGATCTCGTAGCGTTCCTCGCCACGCACGATGCGCAGGCGGTCGCCGATGCGCACGGCACGGCTGGGCTTGCAGGGCGCGTCGTTGATCTCGATACGGCCGGCCTCGATGACGCTCTTGGCCAGGCTGCGCGTCTTGAAGAAGCGCGCGGCCCAGAGCCAGACGTCCAGACGCACGGCGTCGGAACTGGCGGATTCGGAACTCGCGGACATGGGGTCTTCTCGTTTCATGCGGTGATGCGGCCGGTTTCAAGAACGCCGGCGAGTGCGGCCAGTCCGGCGCCGGCGTCGAACAGCCGCGGCGCATGCTCGCGCAGCCGGCGGCGCAGCGCGGCGTTTGCGTCGCTGTCGTCGAGCAGATGCACGGCGGCGGCGATGTACTCGTCCTCCGTCGTGGCGATACCCTGCGGCGATTCAAGCAGACGCAACATGCCGGCGGTCTGGCGCGAACGCAGGAACTCGCCCGGCCAGGTCACCACCGGCACACCGACGTGGCAGGTGTCCAGGCTCGTCGCGCCGCCGCAGAACCACGGCGTGTCGAGGACGAGGTCGGCCGCAGCGATCTGCGCCAGATAGTCGGCATATGCAGTGCGCGGACGCAGTTGCAGATGACGCTCGGGCACCAGTCCCTGCGCAGCGAACGCGGCGCCGAGGCGCGCGAGGAAACGCCGCTCCAGCGGCTGCACGCCGGCCGCGCCAGTGAAGAAGCCGATGCACGCGCCGGTCTCCCGGGCCAGTCGCGCCAAGGTCGTATCGAACGACGGCACGAGCTTGGACAGGCTTTGCAGGCACAGCAGCTGCGGCATCGCGTGCGCGCTGCGGACCGTCTCGCGCAGCGGCGGCGACAACGACGGCCGGCGTGGCAGCGCACCGAGACCCGGCAGGCGGATCAACGGCTCGTGATAGTGGGCATCCGCCGCCGGCACTTCGAGCGCGTCGCCACTGAGGAAACCGCTGAAGCCGTCCAGGCCGCTCGTGACCGGATGGCCGTAGGCCAGATATTGCCGCGGTGCCAGCGGCAGCGCCGCGAGTGCATGCATGGCCGGGTCCATGCCGACGTCGAGCAGCACGACCACGTCCGGCGCAGCCGCGCGGATCTGCGCGGCGACCTGCAGCGGCGGCAACGGCAGATGGCGGAATGTGTCGACGCGCGCAGCCAGCGACGCAGTCGTCGCATCGCTGACATTGCCGCAGTGGAAGGCCCAGCGCTCGAAGCGCGCCGGATCGAGCTCTTCGAGCCAGCGGCCGAAATAGCGCGTGATCGTATGTTCGCGCAGCTCCGCGCTGACGAAGGCGACACGCAGACGCGGCGCGGCGCGGCGCGGCAGCGGCGGTTCGGCCAGCGCGCCGCCGGCCGCACGCATGATGCGTTGTACGAGCTCGCCGAAACGCCGGCCCGGTGCGCGGTTGTCGCGCGGCTGGTAATGCAGCGGGAACGGCAGCACGCGGCAGATCGCCGCATAGGCCGCCTCGATCTGCGCAGGCGTGTCCAGACGCAGTTCCGCGTGGATCTGTTCGAGCCTCACCGCGAAGCGCTCGCGTGCCGCGTCGACGGCGTCCTCGCTGTCCATCAGCGCCGGCAAGGTCAGCGCTCCGAGCCAGGCGATCGTGCGCTGCTGCGGATCGGGCAGCGCGGCAGCGCGCTGCAAGGTCGCGATGCCGGTGTCGAACTCGCCGGCTTCGACCTGCGCCTGGCCGAGATCGGCGAGCAGGCCGGCGCGATCCGGCGTGGCATCGACCGCACGCTGCAACGCCGGCAGCGCCGTGTCCAGGTCGCGGCGCTGGCGCGCGGCGCGCGCGAGCGTGCGCAGCGCAGCCGCATGCTGCGGCGACTGGTCGAGGGCAGACTGGGCCAGGGACTGGGCCGTCGCGGCATCGCCGCTCTGCAGCGCGAGCTCGGCGGCGCTGACGCGCAGGTCGGTCTCGGCGGGCCGCAGCGCGATCAGCCGCTGCAGCAGCGGCAGCGCGGCGACCGCATCGCCACCACGCGCGTACAGGCCGGCCAGATTGCGCAGCGCGTCGGCGTGCGCGGCATCGCGCTGCAAGACCGCGCGATAGCCTTCGGCAGCAGCCACGGCATCGCCGCCGAGTTCCTGCAGATAGGCTTCGTGGAAGCGGATGACGATATCGTCGGGCCAGCGCCGCGCCGCGTCCCGCAGCAGTTGCAGCGCCAGCGGCACGCGACCGGCCTGGAACGCGCTGACCGCCGTCTGCAGCCACAGACCGGGCTGCTGCGGCTGCCACTGCAGGCAGCGCTGCAGCGGCGCGAGTGCGGCCGCCGCATCGTTGCGCTGCAGCGCGGCCTGGGCTTCGCGCCAGGCCGCATCGAACGCCGCGCGCGCGTCGCTCATGCGCAAAGAGAACGACGCGACGACTGCGGCATCAGACCGCCGCGAGCAGCGCGTTGACGCGGCGCACGAAGCCGGCCGGGTCGTCGAGCTGGGCGCCGTCGAGCAGCTGCGCCTGTTCGAACAGCAGCAGGCTGTACTCGCCGGCACGCGCGGTGTCGGCTTCGCTCTCGATGCGACGGACCAGCGAGTGCTGCGGATTGATCTCCAGCACGGGCTTGCTCGCCGGCAGCTCGTGACCGGCTTCGCGCATCAGTCGCTGCATGTGCGAAGCCATGTCGTATTCGTCGAGCACGAGGCAGGACGGCGAATCGGTCAGGCGCTGGCTCACGCGCACGTCGCGCACGCGCTCGCCGAGCAGCTCCTTGAGCTTGGCCACGACCGGCTCGGCGGCCTTGACCGCTCCCTCGCGCGCCGCCTTGTCGCCGGCGCCCGGCAGCGCGTCGAAGTCGATGTCGCCCTTGGCCGCATTGCGCAGCTTCTTGCCGGCGTATTCGCTGAGATAGCCCAGCATCCATTCGTCGATGCGGTCGAACATCAGCAGCACTTCGACGTTGCGCGCGCGCAGCGCCTCGATCTGCGGGCTGCCCTTGGCCGCCGCATAACCGTCGGCGCTGACGTAGTAGATCGCGTCCTGGCCGACCGGCATGCGTGCGATGTAGTCGTCGAACGACACGGTGCGCGCCTGGCCTTCGGATGCCGTCGACGCGAAACGCAGCAGCTTGGCGATCCGCTCGCGGTTGGCGCCGTCCTCGGCGATGCCTTCCTTGAGCACGTTGCCGAAGCTGTCGATGAAGGTCTGGAATTTTTCCTTGTCGTCGGCGGCGAGCTTTTCCAGCAGGTCCAGCGTGCGCTTGACGCAGGCGGCGCGGATCTGCGCGACGAGGCGGTTGTCCTGCAGGATCTCGCGGCTGACGTTCAGCGGCAGGTCGTCGGAATCGACGACGCCGCGCATGAAGCGCAGGTAGGCCGGCAGCAGTTGCTCGCTCGCGTCCATGATGAACACGCGGCGGATGTACAGCTTGAGGCCCTTGCGCTCGTCGCGGCCGCTGAACATCGCATCGAACGGCGGCTTGGACGGCAGGAACAGCAGCAAGGTATAGCTCTGCGAGCCTTCGACGCGGTTGTGGGTCCAGGCCGCGGCGTCGTTGAAGTCGTGCGACAGCGATTTGTAGAAGCCCTGGTAGTCCTCGTCCTTGAGCTCGGACTTCGGCCGCGTCCACAGCGCGGCGGCGTGATTGACCGTCTCGAACTCGTCGGTGGACTGGCCGTCCTTCTGCACCGGCAGACGGATCGGGAACGCGATGTGGTCGGAATACTTGGAAATCAGGTCGCGCAGCTTCCAGGCGCTGAGGAATTCGCTTTCGTCGTCCTTGAGATGCAGGATCACGCTGGTGCCGCGCGGCGCCTCGATCGCGTCGATCGTGTATTCGCCGGTGCCGTCGGATTCCCAGCGCACGCCCTCGGCGGCCGGACTGCCGGCGCGGCGCGTGATCAGGGTGACCCGGTCAGCGACGATGAACGCGGAATAGAAGCCGACGCCGAACTGGCCGATCAGTTGCGTGTCCTTGCGCGCGTCGCCCGACAGCGATTCGAGGAAGCGCCGGGTGCCCGAGCGCGCGATCGTACCGATATTCTCGATGACCTCGTCTCGCCCCATGCCGATGCCGTTGTCGCGCAGGGTCAGGGTGCGCGCGTCGGCGTCGAACTGGATGTCGATGTGCAGGTCCGCGTCGCCCTCGGTCAGGGCCGGATTCGCCAGCGCTTCAAAGCGCAGCTTGTCGCAGGCGTCGGAGGCGTTGGAGATCAGCTCGCGCAGGAAGATTTCCTTGTGCGAGTACAGCGAATGCGTGACCAGGTGCAGGACCTGGGCGACTTCGGCTTCGAACTTGCGGGTCTGAGCAGTGGATTCGGTCATGATCGGAGAGGGTGCCTGAAACGAGACGATGCCGGCGGTATGGGGCTGCGGGCCGGGGATTCAACTGCGCCGCAAGACGATACGGCGGCGGCGCGGGCGGCGACGATAGGGAAGCCCGCGCCGCCTGGTCAATGCCCGTGCAGCGGCGGACTCCACAACGCAAAAAGCCGCCCAACGGCGGCTTTTTGCACTGCAACGAAACGGCTTACTCGGACTTGCCGGCGTGCTTGCCCAGGTCTTCCTGGATGCGCGCCGCCTTGCCTTCCAGACCACGCAGGTAGTACAGCTTCGCGCCGCGCACCTTGCCGCGACGCTTGACCGAGACCGAGTCGATCACGGCGCTGTGGGTCTGGAACACGCGCTCCACGCCGGTGCCGTGGGAGATCTTGCGCACCGTGAAGGCGGAGTTCAGGCCGGCGTTCTTCTTGGCGATGCAAACGCCTTCGTAAGCCTGCACGCGCTCGCGGTTGCCTTCCTTGACCTTGACGTTGACGACGACCGTGTCGCCCGGGCCGAAGTCCGGCAGGGAACGCTTGATCTGGGCGGCTTCGAACTGCTGAAGGAGGTTGCTCATGACACTCACCAATCTGGTCTTGAATTATGTTTCCGGCGCCGTGCCGGCCCTAGGCTCTTGATGCGCCGCCGCCTGTGGCGGTGCCGCACCGGCCGCGAGCCACTCGCGGCGGAATTCGTCCAACAACTCGCGCGACGTCTTGTCGAGCGTGACACGCGCCAGCAGGTCCGGGCGGCGCAACCAGGTCCGACCCAGCGATTGCTTCAGGCGCCAGCGCCGGATCATCGCATGGTTTCCCGATTGCAGCACGGCAGGCACCTCGCCGAGCTCGTCGTGCATCGGCCGCGTGTAATGCGGACAGTCGAGCAGGCCGTTCGCGAACGAATCCTGTTCGGCCGACGCCGCATCATTCAGCGCGCCTTCCTGCAGCCGACCGACCGCGTCGATCAGTACCGCTGCACCCAACTCGCCGCCGGACAGCACGTAGTCGCCGATGGAGATTTCCTCGTCGACCTCGTGCGCCAGCAGGCGCTCGTCCACCCCTTCGTAGCGGCCGCACAGCAGGATCAGACGTTCCTGCCGCGCGAGCTCGACCACTTTGGCCTGAGTCAGCCGCGTACCCTGCGGACTCAGGTAAATCGTTCGCGCCGGCCCCGCTGCAGCCTGCCGCGCCGCCGCCAGCGCGGCGCGCAGCGGCGAGATCAGCATGACCATGCCCGGACCGCCGCCGCAGGTGCGGCCGTCGACGGTACGGTAGTTGTCGGTGGCGAAGTCGCGCGGATTCCACGCTTCGACGCCGAGCAACCCGCGTTCCTGCGCGCGGCCGATGACGCCGACGGCCGCGCACTGGCGCACAAACTCGGGAAACAGCGTGATGACGTCGATGCGCATCGCGCTGCCTCGCTCAGAAATCCGGATCCCAGTCGACGACCAGACGCCGCGCGTCGAGATCCACCTGCTTGATGTAATGCTCGAGCACGAACGGAATCATCCGTTCGCGTTCGGCGTCGCGGACCACGAGCACGTCGTTGGCCCCGGTCGCGAACAGATGCGATACCTGGCCCAGCGCCACACCATCGACCGTCGCGACATCCATGCCTTCGAGGTCGGTCCAGTAGTACTCGCCGGGCTTGGGCGCGGGCAGCGCCGAACGCAACACCCAGATCTCCGTACCGATCAGCGCCGCCGCCTGGTCCCGGTCGTCGACGCCGGGCAAGGTCGCGATCATTCCCTTGCCCTGCTCACGGCCGCGGCAACCGCGGATCTCGCGTTCACCGCTGCCGGACTTCAGAATCCACGGCTGGTAGCGGAAGATCTGCGTGCGCGGATCGGTCCAGGACTCCAGCTTGACCGTACCGGCCGTGCCCGAGACCCCGACTATCCTGCCGACGAGAACGCGGCGTTCCACTTCCGCGCTCCCGTCCGTATGACTCAGGCGGCAGCCGCGGCGACCTGCTTGGCGGCCTGCTTCAGCAGCGCGCGCACCTTCTCGGTCGGCTGGGCGCCCTTGGCGATCCATTCGTTCGCGCGCGTGACGTTGAGTTCCAGCGGAACTTCCTTGCCGGCGGCGATCGGGTTGAAGAAGCCCAGGCGTTCGATGCTACGGCCGTCGCGGGCATAGCGCTCGTCGGCGACGACGATGTGATAGAACGGGCGCCCCTTGGCGCCGCCGCGGGACAGGCGAATCTTGACCATTGCTTGATCTTCTCTATGAGATTGGGCGGTCGCGGACGCAACGAGCCCCGGGAAACGCGGCATTCTAAGCCAAGGCCCGCGGAAATTCAAAGCGGGTCGGCGAGTCTACCGCATCGTGAGTCAACGGTCCGCTGTCGTGCGGACCGGTCGCACTTCAACGCATGAGCCCGCCGCCGCCCGGGAAGCCGCCGCCGCCCATGCCCTTGAGCGCGCCGGACATCTGCCGCATCAGCCCCTTGAGGCCGCCGCCGGACAGCTTGGACATCATCTTTTCCATCTGCTGATATTGCTTGAGCAGCTTGTTGACGTCGGAAGGCTGCATGCCCGAACCGCGCGCGACGCGCGCCTTGCGCGAGCCGTTGAGCAGATCCGGATGGCGCCGCTCCTTCTTCGTCATCGAGTTGATGATCGCGATCATGCGATGCACTTCGCGATCGTTGGCCTTGGCCTTGACGTGGTCGGGCAGGTTGGACACGCCGGGCAGCTTGTCCATCAGCGAGCCGAGACCGCCCATGTTCAGCATCTGCTGCAGCTGGTCGCGCATGTCGTTGAGGTCGAAGCGCTTGCCCTTCATGACCTTTTCGGCCAGCTTCTGCGCCTTTTCCTGGTCGACCTTCTGCTCGACCTGCTCGACCAGCGACAGCACGTCGCCCATGCCGAGGATGCGCTGCGCCAGACGGTCCGGGTGGAACGGCTCCAGCGCCTCGGTCTTCTCGCCGGCACCGATGAACTTGATCGGCCGGCCGGTGATGTAGCGCACCGACAGGGCCGCGCCGCCGCGGGCGTCGCCGTCGGTCTTGGTCAGCACCACGCCCGACAGCGGCAGTGCCTCGGCGAAGGCCTTGGCGGTGTTGGCCGCGTCCTGGCCGGTCATCGCGTCGACGACGAACAGGGTCTCGATCGGCTTGAGCTCGGCATGCAGGGCCTTGATCTCGGCCATCATGTCGGCGTCGACGTGCAGGCGGCCCGCGGTGTCGACGAGCAGCACGTCGGCGAAATTCTTCTTGGCCGCGTCCAGCGCGCCGCGCGCGATCGCGACCGGATCCTGTTCGCCGGTGGACGGATGGAACAGCACGCCGACCTGCTCGGCCAGCACGCGCAGCTGCTCGATCGCGGCCGGGCGGTAGACGTCGCAGCTGACGACCATGACCTTCTTTTTCTTGCGCTCCTTGAGGAAGCGCGCGAGCTTGGCCGTCGTCGTCGTCTTGCCGGCGCCCTGCAGGCCGGCCATCAGCACGACGGCCGGCGGCTGGGTCGCGAGATTCAGATCGGTATTGACCGTGCCCATCAGCGCGGTCAGCTCGTCGCGCACGACGCGGACCAGGGCCTGGCCCGGCGTCAGGCTCTTGAGCACGTCCTGGCCGACCGCGCGCACCTTGACGCGTTCGATCAGCGCCTGCACCACCGGCAGCGCGACGTCGGCTTCGAGTAGCGCGATGCGCACTTCGCGCAGCGACTCGCGGATATTTTCCTCGGTCAGGCGGGCGCGACCGCGCAGGCGCTCTATGGTGGAGGACAGGCGCTGGCTCAGGGACTCGAACATGTGCGGCAGGGGCGACTGGGCAAAAGGACGGAGAGTATAGCAGCGCGTTCCGCCGCAGGCTCGCCGGCGGCCGCCATGCCAGCGGGCGACCACGCCCGCATGCACGCAGCCTGTGCCAAACTCGCGGCATGCTGACCCTCGTTCTGTCCCTCGTGGCGGTCGCCGCCTATCTGGCTGCCACCTTGCGCATCGCCCTGCCCGCCCTGCGCGGCGGCGCGCCGCCGCGCGCCCAGGGACTGGCCCTGGCCATCATCGGCGTGCTCGCCCACGCGGGTTATCTGCTGGCCGCCCACCGCGGCGGGCTGGATCTGCACTTCTTCGCCGCCCTGAGCGCGGTGTCGATGCTGATCGCCGGCACCACCCTCGCGGTCAATCTCGCCCGGCCCGTCGACGCGCTCGGCGTGCTGGCATTTCCGCTGGCCGCCGTCCTGCTCGCCATCGACGCCTGGATCGCGCCGCCGACGCAGCCGACCGCAATGGGCTGGCAGATCAAACTGCACGTCATCGTCGCCCTGCTCGGCTATGCATTGCTCAGCGTCTCGGCCGTGCTGGCGCTGCTGCTGCTGGTGCAGGAACGCGCGCTGCGCAACCGCGACATCGCCAACCATTGGCTGCGCGTGCTGCCGCCGCTGACCCTGACCGAAAATCTGATGTTCCGTCTGGTCGCAGCGGGCTTCGTGCTGCTGACCGCGACCCTGCTCAGCGGCGTGCTGTTCGTCGAAAACCTGTTCGCCCAGCACCTGGTGCACAAGACCGCGCTGTCGATCGCCGCCTGGGTCGTGTTCGGCACCCTGCTCATCGGCCGCTGGCGCTTCGGCTGGCGCGGCCGGCGCGCCGTGCGCCTGCTGCTCAGCGGCATGGCCGTGCTGCTGCTGGCCTTCTTCGGCAGCAAGTTCGTGCTCGAGCTGCTGCTCGCGCGCGGCACCTGAGACAGCCCGCACGGCTTGCCCAGAGTCGTGCCGCAAGCGCAGAATCGCCCGGCCAGCCAGCACTTATACGATTGACTTGAGGATGTTTCCCAAGCCATGAAGCCCGATCCTGCCGCCGAACGCCGTCGCTTCCAGCGCTTCAACTTCGAAGGCACGGTACGTCTGTACTCGGGCTCGGCGATGTGGGAGACCAAGCTCGTCGACGTTTCGCTCAAGGGTGTGCTGATCGAACGCCCGGTCGACTGGAGCGGCAAGATCGGCGGCGGCTACCGCATGGATCTGCGCATCAACAACAGCGTCATCATCAGCATGGGGGTGTCGATCGCCCACATCATGCCGCACCGGCTCGGTTGCCGCTGGGAGAAGATCGACCTCGACAGCTTCGCCCAGCTCAAGCGACTGATCGAACTGAACCTCGGCGATCCGGCCCTGCTGAACCGGGAACTGTCCGCGCTCGGCAGCTGAACCGCCGATCCGCCACAAGCGGGCTCGGCAGCGTTTTTAGATGGCCTGCTCCATCCACCTCATGCATGTTGCACCGCATGAAAACGTCCGCCAGCCGAACCGCCCTCATGAGTCTCTACCGGTCCCGCCGTCCGCCCGAGCGCCTGCGCTTCGGTGCTGCAAACGACGTCCCGATGCCGAATGGCGAGCTGCTGACCGCCCGCGACGGCACCGTATTCCAACTCCGGGCGATTCACGCCGATGACGTTGCTGCACTGCAACGCGGCTTTGCCCATCTCAGTCCCGACGAAGTGCGCATGCGCTTCCTGCATACGCTGACGGCCCTGCCCGACCAGTTGGCCCAGCGCCTGTGCCGGCTCGATCCGGAGCAGGAAATGGCCTTCGTCCTGGTCGACCCGCCCGGCACCAAAGAGCCGGAAATCTACGGCGTCGGCCGCGCCTACATCGACCCGAACACCGACAGCGCCGAGTTCGCGCTGATCGTGCAGCGCCGCTTCACCGGCCAGGGCCTCGGCAGCTGCCTGCTGAATCGCGTCATCGACGCCTGCCGCGCCCGCGGCGTGCGCGAGATCTGGGGCGACGTGCTGACCGAGAACCACGCCATGCTCGAACTCTGCGACGAGTTCGGCTTCCGTCGCGAAGGCGTGTTCCACGATGCCTCGCTGACCCGGGTGCGCCTGACTCTCTGACGATCGGGGGCGGCGCCGGAGCGCCCCCCGCCACCCGGTGCAACACCGCCCGATGCCTGTACCGCAGGCGTCGGGCGCGCCGTACCGGCAGGTTCAGTCGCGCGACCCCGGACCGGACTCCGGCACAGCCGCCCGTTTCCCGGCAGCTCCGCCACCGCAGCGGCCCAAGCCCCGCAGCCGGACGGAGGCCCGCCTTCCGGCACCCTGCTAGACTACGCGGTCCTGCTGCCGCCGCCCCCGGCCGGCAGCCTCCATGCGTACCGCGATGACTGCCACCCTGCTCCGCCCGCCGCTGCCCAAGTCCGCCAAAGTCCGCCGCTACTGGGAGAACCCGCCCGGTTCCAGCTTCGCGCTGCTGCTGGCGGAAACCGCGCGCAGCCATGCGGGACTCGTCGTCGCCGTCACACGCGACACCCAGTCAGCGCACACGCTGGAAACCGAACTCGCAAGCTTCGTCGGCGACGGCACCGAAGTGCTGCATTTTCCCGATTGGGAAACCCTGCCGTACGACCTGTTCGCCCCGCATCCGGAAATCGTCTCGCAGCGCATAGCCACCCTGTACCGGCTGCCCGCGCAGACGCGCGGCGTGCTCGTCGTGCCGGTGGCGACCCTGATGCAGCGCCTCGCGCCGCGCAGCTACATCAGCGGCACCGGGCTGGCCCTGAACGTGGGCCAGAAGCTCGATCTCGGCGCCGAGCAGCGCCGCCTCGAAGCGGCCGGCTACCGCAACGTGCCGCAGGTACAGGAACCCGGCGACTTCGCCGTGCGCGGCGCGCTGATCGACATCTACCCGATGGGCGCGGCCGAGCCCTACCGCATCGAGCTGTTCGACGAGGAAATCGAGTCGATCCGCAATTTCGACGCGGAAACCCAGCGCTCGCTGCACAAGGTCGAATCCGTTCGCCTGCTGCCGGGACGCGAGTTCCCGCTGACCGACGAGTCGGCCAAGAGCTTCCGCACGCGCCTGCGCGAGCGGTTTCCGATCGACATCCGCCGCTGTCCGCTCTATCAGGACATCAAGGAAGGCGCGACGCCGGCCGGCATCGACTATTACCTGCCGTTGTTCTTCACCCAGACCGAGACCCTGTTCGACTACCTCGGTGCCGACGCGCTGTTCGTCGTCGCCGATGGCGCGCTGGACGCGGCCGAGCAGTTCTGGCGCCAGACCGGCGAGCGCTACGAGCAGCGGGCCCACGACATCGAGCGACCGGTGCTGCCGCCGGCCGAGCTGTATCTCGCGCCGGACCCGCTGCGCGAGCGCCTGAACCGCGAGCTGCGCGTCGACCTCGTGCCGCGCGCGAGCAACGAGCACGTGCAGGCGCTGGGCCTGCAGCCGGCGCCGGAGCTGCCGATCAATCGCAAGGGAGAGCAGCCCGCCGAAGAACTCACGCGTTTCCTGAGCGCGTATCCGGGCCGCGTGCTGATCGCCGCCGAATCGGCCGGCCGGCGCGAGGCGCTGATCGAGCAGTTGCAGGGCGCCGGCCTGCGTCCGCAGACCCTGACCGGCTGGGCCGAATTCGCCCGCAGCGATACGCGCTTTGCGATCGCGGTCGCGCCGCTGCAGGCCGGCTTCGCGCTGACCGAGCCGGCGCTGGCCGTGCTGACCGAGCGCGAGCTGTACGGCGAACGCGTGCAGCAGCAGCGCCGGCGCAAGCGCGCCGCACGCGACCCGGAAACCATCATCCGCGATCTGACCGAGCTCGGCCTGGGTTCGCCGATCGTCCACGTCGACCACGGCGTCGGTCGCTACCAGGGCCTGATCAAGCTCGACGTCGGCGGCAGCGCGAACGAATTCCTCGCGATCGAATACGCCAAGGGCGACAAGCTCTACGTGCCGGTCGCCCAGCTCAACCTGGTCTCGCGCTATTCGGGCACCTCGCCCGAGCTCGCACCGCTGCATTCGCTCGGCGGCGATGCCTGGGAGCGCGCCAAGCGCAAGGCCGCGGAAAAGGTCCGCGACGTGGCCGCCGAGCTGCTCGCGATCTATGCCCAGCGCGAGGCGCGCCAGGGCACGGCGCTGGCAATCGACCGTGCTGCCTACGAGCAGTTCGCCGCGGCGTTCCCGTTCGAGGAAACGCCCGACCAGATCAGCGCGATCGACGCCGTGCTGGCCGATCTCGCCGCACCGAAGCCCATGGACCGCGTGGTCTGCGGCGACGTCGGTTTCGGCAAGACCGAGGTCGCGCTGCGCGCGGCCTTCGTCACGGCCATGGCCGGCAAGCAGGTCGCCGTGCTCGTGCCGACGACCCTGCTCGCGCAGCAGCACTACCAGAACTTCCGCGACCGCTACGCCGACTGGCCGATCCGCGTCGACGTGCTGAGCCGCTTCAAGACCAAGAAGGAAGTCGAGGAGGCCATGGCCAAGCTGGCCGACGGCCGCATCGACGTGATGATCGGTACGCACCGACTGCTGCAGCAGGATGTGAAGTTCAAGCAGCTCGGCCTGGTCATCGTCGATGAGGAACAGCGCTTCGGCGTGCGCCAGAAGGAACAGCTCAAGAAGCTGCGCGCCGAGGTGGATCTGCTGACCCTGACCGCCACGCCGATCCCGCGCACCCTGAACATGGCCATGTCGGGCATGCGCGACCTGTCCATCATCGCGACGCCGCCGGCGCATCGCCTCGCGGTCAAGACCTTCATCGCGCCATGGGATCCGGCCCAGCTGCGCGAAGCGTTCCAGCGCGAGCTGCAGCGCGGCGGCCAGGTGTACTTCCTGCACAACGAGGTCGAGACGATCGAGAAGATGCAGCGCGACCTGCAGGTGCTGATTCCCGAGGCGCGCATCCGCATCGCCCACGGCCAGATGCCGGAGAAGGAACTCGAGCAGGTCATGCTCGATTTCCATCGCCAGCGCTTCAACGTACTGCTGTGCACGACCATCATCGAGTCGGGCATCGACATTCCGAGCGCCAACACCATCATCGTCAACCGCGCCGACCGCTTCGGTCTGGCCCAGCTGCATCAGCTGCGCGGCCGCGTGGGCCGTTCGCACCACCGTGCCTACGCCTATCTCGTCGTACCGGACCGGCGCCAGATGACGGCCGACGCGGAGAAGCGCCTCGAAGCGCTGGCGTCGATGGAAGAACTCGGCGCCGGCTTCACCCTGGCCACCCACGACCTGGAGATCCGCGGCGCCGGCGAACTGCTCGGCGACGAGCAGAGCGGCCAGATGCAGGAGATCGGTTTCTCGCTGTACACCGACCTGCTCGAACGCGCGGTGCGCGCGCTCAAGAGCGGCAAGGTGCCCGACTTCGAGCTCGTCAGCGCGCACGAGACCGAGGTCGAGCTGCATCTTCCGGCGCTGATCCCCGACGACTACCTGCCCGACGTGCATGCGCGCCTGACCCTGTACAAGCGCATCGCGAGCGCCCGCGACGGCGAGCGCCTGCGCGAGCTGCAGGTGGAAATGATCGACCGCTTCGGCCTGCTGCCCGATCCCGTCAAGCATCTGTTCGCGGTGACCGAGATCAAGCTGCGCGCGACCGAGCTGGGCGTGCGCAAGATCGACTTCGGCGCCCAGGGCGGCCGCGTCGTGTTCGCGCCGCAGCCCAACATCGACCCGCTCGCCGTCATCAAACTGCTGCAGAGCCAACCGCGCGTCTACGCGCTGGACGGCCAGGACAAGCTCAAGGTGCGTCTGGAAATGCCGGGCGCCGCCGAGCGCCTGCGCTCCACTCACGACCTGCTCGCCGCGCTGGGCCAGCGCAAGGCCGCCTGAGCGCAGCGCCAACGACCACGGAATCTTTCCATGCATACCCGAGCCGAAGAACTCATACGCGCGCTGCAGCTGGAACCGCACATCGAAGGCGGCCACTACCGGCGCATCTACGAATCCGCCACGCGCGTGGCTTACGGCGACAGCACACAGCGCGCCGTCGCGACCTCGATCTATTTCCTGCTCGCCGACGGTGAACTCAGCCGCTGGCACCGCGTCGATGCCGACGAGGTCTGGCATTTCTACGAAGGCCAGCCGCTGGAGCTGCTGCGCTACGACCCGGCCGAAGGCGTACTGACCACGCATATCCTCGGTCCGGCCTCGCGCGATTCGGCTCCGGTATTCGTGGTGCCGGCCGGCATGTGGCAGGCGGCGCGGCCGCGCGGCGCCTACACCCTGGTCGGCTGCACGGTCGCGCCGGGCTATGAATACCGCGGCTTCGCATTGCTGGACCAGGCGCCCGACGTCGCGCGCCGTCTCGGCGACATCGACGACGCCCTGCTCGATCTGGCCTGACGCCATGGCACTGAACGCGACCATCCACAAGATCGAGCTGCAGGTCAGCGACATGGACCGGCACTACTACGCCACCCATGCGCTGACCCTCGCGCGCCATCCGTCGGAAACCGAAGAGCGCCTGATGCTGCGCGTGCTCGCGTTCGCGCTGAACGCCGACGAGGCGCTGAGCTTCGGCAAGGGCCTCAGCGATCCCGACGAGCCGGATCTCTGGCGCAAGGATCTGACCGGCGCGATCGCACAGTGGATAGAACTGGGTCAGCCCGACGAGCAGCGGCTGCGCCAGGCCGCCGGCCGCGCGGCTGACGTGAAGGTGTACAGCTACGGCCGCGCTGCGCCGATCTGGTGGGACAAGTCCGGCGCCGCACTGAGCCGCCAGCGCCGGCTCAAGGTCGTGGAGATCGGCGCAGCGACCTGCGCGGCGCTGGCCGCCATCGCCGCCCGCAAGCTCGAACTGCAATGCCTGATCCAGGACGGCGTCGTGCAGCTGCTCGGCGCGCACGGCACGATCGACGTCGAACTGCTGCCGCGGCTCTGAAGCCGCGGCAGATGTCGGCCTGCGCACAACCGTACCGCGGTTGCGTGCCGGATCTTCGCAGTGCTCAGTATTCGGTCACCGGCTCGCCGCCGGAAAGGCGCAGGTTCAGCACCGCCGTAGCGGGTACTTCCAGGCGCTCCGGCGACACCACGGCGCGCTCGCCGGGCGACAGATCGGCGCGCACGAACACCACGCCGTTGGCGCGCGCGGCCGAGGTGTAATGCTCGAACACGGCCTGATTCAGCGCCGCGACCAGATCGAGTTCGCAGTCGGCACTGTCGGCCCAGCCGAAGTAATGTTCCTCGCCGCTGTCCTCGTCCTGCCGCACTTCGAAGAAGTCGACCAGGCGCTGATGCGCGCGGCGGCCATCGCAGGACGTCGCCGGATCCGGCACGATCAGATAGATCTGCTCCGGAAACAGCGCCGCCAGACGCTCGCTTTTCCAGCTCGCCGCAAGCCGCTCGCGCGCCGGCTGCAGCTCCGAGGCGAATATGCGGAAGCGGTCCAGCGCTTCCTGATCGCGCGAGGCCGGGCCGCTGTCGCCCGGTGCGGCCACGTCCTGCAGCGCGCGCGCGACCCAGTCGTCGAGCGTGAGCAACTGCACCGGCGCGAACAGCGCGACAGCCGGGTAATGTTCGCCGCCGACGCCGAGACTGAACGGCCCGATGCTGCGCAGCGCCTCGCGGTAGGCCTTCGGCAGACGGCGGCCAAGCTGCTTCTCGTAGAGGTCGAGCAATTGTGCTGGCGGCGCGACACCGGCGTGCAGATCGGCGCGACCGTCCAGTGGCGTCACCGCGCGCAGCTGCGCGACGGACTGCCGATAGGCCGGCAGCAGCCCCTGCGCCGCGGCGCGCGCACGGAACTGCGCCTCGACGCCGCCGCTCGTGACGACGATCGCGCCGCGTCCCTGCAGCGCCTGCGGCGGCGCCGCGCTCGGCCGCGCTTCGCCGCGCAGTTCGTAGGCATGCAGACCCGGCGCAAGCTCCACGACGATCTGACCGCGATGGCTGCGCGGCGTCGCGCGATCCAGATCCAGCACCGCCCGGCGGCTGCCGTCTATCCACAGCTCGATGCGCGCGGCTGCCTCGTCGCTGGCCAGGTCGGCAGAGAACTGAAACGCCGCGGCGCCGGCCTTGACCGCGACACTCGGCGGCACCGGCTGACGCTCTCGGTCCAGCGCGGTCGGCAGCAGGGTCACATCGTCGCCGGCCGCGTCGAAACCGCCGACATTCGCGCCGTTCGCACCCCAGCCGAGCAGTCCGCCGTCGGCCAGCCGCGCGTACGCGTTGTAATCGCCGGCGAACAGCTCGACCACGCCCTTGCCGTCGAGCAGTTCAACGCGGCGCAGATCGCCTTCGAGCTCGTCGCCGCCGTCACCGAGCGTGCCGTAGACGTTGCCGCCGCGCGCCCAGACGCTGCCGTCGCGTTTGAGCACCAGGCTGTAGTCGTCACCGGCCGCGATCGCCGCGGCCTGATCCAGGCCGGCCAGCGGCTGCGGCGCGCGCATGGTCAGGTCCACTGCCGGCGTGGCGAGCTGGGCCGATTCGTTCGCGCCCCAGCCCCAGACGCGGCCGTCGCGATCCAGCGCGAGGCCATGAAAGCGGCCGACGCTGATCGCCGCAATGCCGTCCAGGCCGGCGATGCGCAGCGGCTCGGCCTGCGGCGGATCGGCGAAATCCAGCGGCCGCCAGCGACCGCCTTCGCCGAGCAGCCCCCAGCGCGCGCTGCCCATGCCCCAGACCGTGCCGTCACTGCGCAGCACCAGACTGGTGTCGCCCTGCGCGGCCACCGCCACTGCATCGGGAATCGCATCGACGATGCGCGGCAACCGCGCCTGCATGCGCGATTCGTTGCGCAGCGGGCCGCTGCCGAGCTGGCCGAGCGTGTTGCTGCCGACACTGCGCAGGCGGCCGTCCCTGCCGATCGCGAGCAGATGCTGTCGGCCCAATGCAACCGCGCGCACGCTGCCGAGCGCCTCGAAGCGCCGCGGCTGATGCGGCGCCGCCTTGCATTGCTCGGTCGGACAGGCCAGCTCGCCGAGCTCGCCCCAGAGCCACAGCGCGCCGTCGGCGTCGATGGCCGCCGCCGAATCGGATGCGTCGTGATTGATCGCGAGGCTGACGATGCGCGACAACCCGTCGATGCGGCGGAAGGTCTTGCGCGGCCGCGGATCGTCGTCGCCGCGCACGGGCTCGGCATCGCCGCTGGCCCAGACCGTGCCGTCGGGCTGCAGCCAGAGCACCTGGCTGCCGGCGACGATCTGCGGCGTGGCAGCAGCAGCGGCGAGCGCGGGCAGGCTGAGCAACAGACTCGCGAGCGTCCTGAGCATGGCGATATTCGTCCTGAACTGCGCGAAGTATAGGCAAGCGCCCGCCGGGCCGGAATCGCACGGCTGGCAGCCGCAGCGCCTGCGGCGCAGACCGGTGCGTTACGGCCGATCGCTGCCGTGCGCGTCCCGCAACGCCTGCATGCGTGCATCCTTTTCCCGCCACAGCGCATTGAGCCAGTGCTGAAAGCGTTCGCGGAACGCGGCGTCGTTCTGGTAGTCGCCGGACAGGAATTCGGACGGAATCGCGCGCCGGCGCACATCGACGCGAACCTCGCCGACGCGGCTGGCGAGCAGGTCGTACAAGGTCGGCCGGCCGCGCGGATAGACCACGGTCACGTCGACGATCGCCTGCAGCAGCGGGCCCATGGACTGCAGCACGAACGCGACGCCGCCGGCGCGCGGCGGCAGCAGATGCGCATACGGCGACGACGACTGCACATGCTTGGCCGGCGTGAAACGCGTGCCCTCGACGAAGTTCATGATCGCCACGGGCTGCTCGCGGAATTTCTCGCAGGCACGTCGCGTCGCTTCGAGATCCTTGCCGCGCCATTCCGGATGCCGTTCGAGCTGCGCGCGGGAATGGCGCCGCATGAACGGGAAATCCAGCGCCCACCAGGCCAGCCCCAGCACCGGCACCCAGATCAGTTCGCGCTTGAGAAAAAAAGTCAGCAGCGGGATGCGGTCGTTGAAGGCCATCTGCAGCACCGGGATGTCGACCCAGCTCTGGTGATTGCAGACCACGAGATACCAGCCTTCGCGCTGCAATCCGTCGGCGCCGTCGACCTGTACCCGGGTGCCGACGCCGCGGATCAGGCGGCTGTTGAACGCTATCCAGCTGTGCGCGATCCGCGCGAGCACGCGACTCAGGCGCCGGCGCAGCGGCGCCGACGGCAGCAGGGCCTTGAGTGCGGCCAGCGGCAGCAGCAGGGAGGCGTGGAACAGCGTGCTGCCGACCACGAGCAGGAACGCGAGAGCGGCGCGCAGCGGCGCCAGAGCAGTGCGGGCCATCGGCGTCAGAAGGTCGCGAAACGGCGTTCGAACATACGCGAACGAATTGATGCTGTTGCACTAGGACGCTTACGCCGCGGTCTTCGGCCTGCTGCCGGCGATTCGGAGCCGGACAACGGCGCAGCCCTGCGCGCACATTCGCGACCCGCCGGCGCCACGCGGTTCAACGCAGGCCGACGGCGCGCACGCGCAGACCGGCACCGGCGCCGCCGAAGCTGGCCGCGGCGGCGTCCTGTTCGACCGACGCCGCCGGCCAGGGCTGCGCGACGCCGCGCAGACCCGACCGGGCCAGCAGACGTTCATGGCGCTCGGCCGCGCAGAGCTCGGCGAGCCGTGGACCGGCGAGGCTGTGCAACTGCAGTTCGGCCAGCACGTCGCCGCGCTCGCGCGCGGCCCCGTGCAACGCGCCGAGCTGCTGCCAGGCGTCTGCCGCGCGGCCCTGGGCGCGCAGCAGCAGCACCAGCAGGCTTTGCAGCTGCTGGCGCGCCTCCCAGTCGTCGGCCGGCGCGAGCTCGTCCACGCGGCGCAGCTCGGCCTGCGTTTCGGCGAGCTCGCCGCGGGTCAGCGCGAGTTCGGCCGCGACCAGCCGCGCGTCGGTTTCGATCGCCGCCAGGCCACTGGACACCGCCGCCGCGACCAGGGTGTCGATCAGCGCGGCGGCGCGCGGCGTATCGCCGAAACGCGCGAGCAGCGGCACGAACTCGACGGCGAGCCGCCAGTTCTCGACCTGCGAGGCCGGCCGCAGCAGCGGCGAATCCTGCAGTCCGAGCAGCATGCGGCGCGTCGTGCCGGCATCACCGGCGAGCACGCTCAGGCGCGCCTGGAGAATGCCGGCACGCGCCGCGTAGAACGGCAGCTGCGGCGTATTGCAGGCGCTGATCGCGGTACTCGCATCGGCCATGCGTCCCTGGCGCAGGAACACGGCCGCGCGCGTGCAGGCCAGTCCGGCCGCGATCGGCGGCAGGCTGCGCGCCTGACTCGTGCGCAGCTGTTCTTCGGCCACATCCAGCGTCGTCAGCGCCGCCTCGTACTGGCCGCGGCGCAGTTGCAGACGCGCCGCGGCCATGCCGGCGACGAAGGCCGCGCGGCCCTGCAATGGCGCGGCGCGCAGCGCGGCGAGGCGGCGCCCGACTGCGCCGAAATCGTTGCGCCAGGAATCCAGGCGCAGCAGGTCCGCGTCGACCTCGCGCTCCAGCGAACGGTCGCCGGTCGACTCGGCCACGGCTTCGGCCTGCTTGAAGCGTTCCTGCGCCTCGTGCACCTCGCCGCGACGCAGATCGTGCAAACCGACCCGGCGCAAGGCATCCACCTCGATCGCCGCGTTGCCTGCGGCGCGCGCTTCGGCCAGCAATTCGTCCAGATCCGAGATCGCGCCGTCGCCGCCCGTTTCGCCGAGCTCGCGCAGCAGGCGCGCACGGCGCAGGCCGAGGCGGTCGCCGGAGGCGCCGAAACCCGCGATCGCGTCGTCGTACAGCGCCGCGTCGATAGGCAGATCGCTCCAGCTCATCGCGTCGGCCAGCAGCAAGGTCGCGCGCGCCCGGCCCTGGTCCCAGCCCAGCACGCGCGCCAGCTTGACGGCTTCGGCCGCCGTTGCGCGCGCGTGCGCGAGATCGAGATTGGCAAGCTCGGCCTCGGCACGCTCGATCAGCCACGGCAGCGCCTGCGCCGGCGCTGCAGGCAGCTCGCCGGACAGCCGCTCCTGGGCGTCGCGGCTGCGACCGGCGCGGCGCAGATTCTCGGCCTCGGCCAGTCGCAGATCCGGCCGCACGCCGCGGCTGGCTGTCCACAATTCGCCAAATTGCTGCGCGGCGGCCGGATAGTCCTGGCGAATCGCGAGCATCTGCGCCCGCGGCAGCGGCTGCATCGCAGCCGGCAGGCTCGCCACCCAGCGCTCGGCCAGGGCGAGTTCGGCCTGGGCCGCGTTCGACTGGCCCAGTTCCGTCAGCGCGACGGCGAGCCGCAGGCGGGCGAAACCGAATTCGGACGCCGCTTCGAGCACGCGCCGGTACAGCGCCGCGGCGTCGCTCCAGCGATCGTGCTGCTCGGCGGCTATGGCCCTGACCAGGTCCGGCGCGACCGCGTTTTCCAGGGGCGTCAGCGACGGTGCCGCGGCTGTATCCGTGTCCGGCGCGAAATGCTGCACGACAACGCGGCTGACCTGGTCGATCGCACCGACCAGCCGTTCCTGCGTGCTGCCGCGGTCGACGCTCTCGTCGCCGTGGATGTCGTGCAGATGCGCACGCACCTGCCACTCGCCGTCGCGGCCGACCGGCATGGCGACGCTGAGCAGCACGACCACGTCGTTGCGGTCGCGCTCGGAGGCCGCATCGGCCAGAACCACGCGGTCGCTGTATGCGGCCAGTTGCCATTCGATCCAGCCGTACAGCAGCTCGGCCGGCCAGCGCGCGTCGGCCTGCACGGCGTTGTCGGGTACGGCGACGAGCACGACGCGGCGCGGCGCCGACGGCTCCAGCGGCCAGGCAAACGCGGCCAGCAGCAACGCACCGATCAGCAGCAGAGCGACCGCGGCCGCGGCGCTGTGCCGCCGCGTCGGCGCGACGGTCGCCGCCGGCGCCCCGGCTGCGGACGGCACATCGGGCACCGGTACAGCGAGCGGCTCCGCAGCGACGAGGTCGGTGACGGTTACCGGTTCCAGCACGGCCGGCGGATCGAATACGTAGCCCTGCTTGGACACCGTGCGTATCCAGCCCTTGGCTTCCTCGCCGAGGGCCTTGCGCAGCATCCAGATGCTGGTCGTGATGTTGGCGTCCTCGACCACGACGCCGGACCAGACGCGGCGAAAGATCTCCTCACGCGTGTGCAGTACGTGCGGTTCGCGCAGGAACAGCAGCAGCAGGTCGAAGCAGCGCTGGCTCAGCTCGTGCTCGCGCCCTTTGCGATGCACGCTGCGATAGCGCAGATCGAACTCCACGCCGCCCAGTCGCAGGCGGTGCGTGTTCTCTGGCCAGGGCTGGCCGATTGCCTCAGACATCGTTTCTCCCGCGCGGAATCATCCCGGATCCGCGTCTACGCGCCACCCGCCAACGCGGGAACCCCTGCACACCCTGTGCGGATGCAAACACGCGTCCGCCGCCTTTGCCGGCGCGCCCGCGTCTGCCCGCGGAAAATTGCGATCGCACTATCGACGCAAGCCTTCGGCGAAACAAGTAACAAGCGGTAAATCTTGCAATTCTTACCTGACGAAGCGCATGAAATCCCGCGCGATCCGGCAACCTTCGCCGAATCGCCGCGTGACGATTTGCAAATATTCCGCCACAGTAGTTTTCGATCGCGGCAACGGCACGAATTCGCGCTCCCGCATGACGACACGGCGGCCGACGTCGCCGCCGCGGCAGTGCCGCGGTGCGGACGGCGGTCATGCCCTCACTGCCGCAAGCGAGCCGAACCTCTCGTCCGGACGCATCGCCGTCACGCCAGGGAATCGCCCCCGAGCGGAGATCCGCCGGCGCTTCTCCACGGTCGCGCGCACTCGCGGCGCGGCGACGCTCGTCGTG
The DNA here is from genome assembly GCA_001725155.1 of Lysobacteraceae bacterium SCN 69-320. Classification (GTDB taxonomy): domain Bacteria; phylum Pseudomonadota; class Gammaproteobacteria; order Xanthomonadales; family Rhodanobacteraceae; genus Tahibacter. The sequence continues at coordinate 389,412 of MEFP01000019.1, forward strand.
TTGCAGCGGCAAGCTCGAGCCCCCTGACCGTGGTCACGGATTTGCCGGATAGCGCGCATTCGTGCGCGCCGACGCGCAGCCGGCCGCGGCGATTGCTATACAGCTGCCCGGAGGCCGGCCCGGTGCCGGCCGCGGTTTTCTCAACCTGACGGAAGGACTCATGTTGCAAACGATGTTGTTCACGCTGGCGCTGGGCGGACTGGCGTTGAGCGCGCCCGGTGCGGCCGCCACGCCACCGGCCGCCACGGCCCAGGCTGCGGTCGACGCGCTGCTCGCCACCGATCGCGACTTCGCCCGCGCCAGCGCCGCGACCGATCCGGTCAGCGGACTCAGCGCCATGTTCGCCGACGACGTGGTCATGCCGGTGCGCGGCAACCGCTTCGCGCGCGGACTGGACGAAGTGCGCGACTATCTGCGCAGCACGCCCGACTATCCGAAGTCGCAGATCGAATGGACGCCGCAGCGCGGCGGCATCTCGGCCGACGGCCAGCACGGCTTCACCTTCGGCTACATGACCCTGCACAAGCCCGATGCGAGCACGCAGCCGCTGAAATATCTGGCCTACTGGGTGCGCCGCGACGGCAAATGGCGCGTCGTCGCCTACAAGCGCAGCGTCAGCCGCGCCGCACCGCAGTCGATAGCGCCGATGCCCTCGGCGCTGCCCGGCACGCCTGGCGCCACCGCAGCCGATGCGGCGCGCACGCAGGAATACACGCGCAGCCTCGACCAGGCCGAGCGGGCGTTCTCCGACGAGGCTCAGCGCATCGGCCTCGGACCGGCCTTCGCCAAATACGGCAGCGACGACGCGATCAACCTCGGCGGCCCGGACGATGCGCAGGTCATCGTCGGCGCCGACCGGATCGCCGCGAGCGTCAGCGCCGGCAGCGCGCCGGGCACCAGCCCGGTCACCTGGGCGCCGGACGAAGTCATCGTCGCCGGCAGCGGCGACCTCGGCGTCACCATCGGCTTCCTGCAGCCGAACGCCGCCGGTCCCGACGGCAGTCGCAAGCCGATTCCGTTCTTCACGATCTGGCGCCGACCCGACACCAAGGCCGCCTGGCGTTACGTGGCCGAATGAGTCGTTGAACAGGCGTGAGGCGCGGCTCCACCACGGCAACCGCGGTATGCGGCAACCCCATCCCCACCCATACCCGTCCGGCCCGTTGGGCGTTCAGGGCGCCGCCGGTGGTTATGCACGGGCGCCTTTCACCCTCGAGGAAACCGCGAAAAGCCCGTCGTTCCGGCGGTCTAGCGAGTCGACGAGTCCGGCGCAGGTCCGGACTCGTCTCCATCGCTCAAGCGCCTGCGCGCTCGATCGCGAGCGGCACGCCACCGGGCCGCGGGCACCTCGACGTTGTTCGAGGTGCCCTTGAACGGCAGGACTTGAAAGCGGCGGCGCTCCGCGAAAGCCCGTCTGGAACAAGCGAACTTCCCGCTTGTCGCCGGAAAACCCGCGCCTTCAAGGAGAAGGCATGGGGGGGATGGGGTTGCTTAGCCCTTCCCTTCCTGCGCCCACCTGTTGTCGATGCCGTGAGGACGTTCCGGCTGGATCTTGCCGCGAAACCAAGCGCCCCAAAAAATCGACGCCACGGCGGCGAACAACGACGCCGCATCGAAGCGAAGCCGCCCGCAGGCACCCGGTAGTCATCTGCGGAACGGGACACTAGACTCGCGCCGGCGTCGCTGCGGCGGTCATCACCGCGCCGCTGCTGCCCGACGGCCGCGTCGTTCCATGGCACGGCATCCGACAATTTCAGGCCTGTTCTCTCCGCATCCGGCTGCCCTGCAGGGCATGCGCGGCAGCGGCCGGACCGGTGCGCGTCGAGACCGCCAGGACATGCCGCAGGACACGCCCGCCCCATCGACCACCGATCACCTGCCGCAACGTCGCGACGGCGCATCACTGACACCGGCGCGTACAACCGCCGTGGCCGTGATCGTCGCGGCCGCGACCGCGGCACTGCTGTTCGCAGCGGCGTTCTATCCGGGCTGGCTGTCCTTCGACAGCAGCTACCAGTGGTGGCAGGCGCGCAGCGGCGAGATCTCCAACATCAACGGCATCGGCATCGTGCTGCTGTGGCAGGCCGCGCGCTGGTTGCACGACGGCCCGCAGCCGCTGTTGCTGCTGCAGCTCGCGCTGTTCTGGAGCGGCGCCGCGCTGCTCGCGCTCGATGCTCCCGTGACAGCGCGCGCGCGTCTCGTACTGCCGCTGCTGCTCGCGCTGGCGCCGGCCAGCTGGCTGCTCGCGCAGATCTGGTCCGACGCGGCGCTGCTCGCACTGCTGGTGTTCGCGGTCGCGGCGATACGACGCCATCGCCGCGACGGCAGCCGCGTCTGGTTCGTCGCCGCACTGGCCGCGCTCGCGCTGGGTCTGGCGCAGCGGCACAACGCGCTGTTCGCGGTGCTGCCGCTGCTGGGCTGGCTCTGCGGCGTGGAACGCCGTGACGCGCGCCGGCGACGCCTGGGCGCGACCATCACACTGGCCGCGGTGCTGCTGCTCGTCGTTCACGCCACCACCGCCGCGCTGACGCGGCAATGGTTTCCGGTGCTGCCATCGCTGACCTTGTGGGACCTGAGCGGCATGTCGGTGCGCCAGCAGCGTGTGCTGCTGCCCGACTACGCGATCGCGCCGCAAAGCACGGTCGATGACCTGGCGTCGGCCTATGCGGCCTGGAGCAATACGCCGCTGTTCGCGAGCCCGCGCGCCGGCGTGCGCTATCCGTTCCAGCCCTGGCCGGAGGCTGATCAACAGCGCCTGCGGCGGCACTGGCTGAGCACGATCACGCAGCATCCGCAGACCTATCTCGCGCATCGCGGCGAATTGATGGCCGGCCTGTTCGGCACGCGCGCCCGCGAACTGCCGCCCGAGCTCACCTACGTGCCCGGTCCGGTGCAGTATCGCGACAACCCGGCTGTCGCCGTCCCCGACGGCGCACTGCGCCGTTTCGCGCTGGCCACCTTCGAACGCCTGCGCGCGACTCCCGCGTTCGCAGCCTGGCCCTATCTGCTGATCGGCATCGCCGCGGCGCTGCGTGTCCGGCGTCGGCGTGACGCACGGGGCGCGGCGGTGCTCTGGCTGATCGCGAGCGCCTGGGCCTATGCCCTGCCCTACACGGTGCTCGCGCCGGCGGCCGAGTTTCGCTATCTGCTCTGGAGTTGCATCGCGAGCCTCATCGCCGCCTGGCTGGCCTTCGCGACACACAGGGACGAAGCCATCGCCGACCTGCGCGACTGAAAGCTACGGCCGCCGCGTTCGCGACCGTGCGACGAAATTTCCGGAACGGCCGTCCAGGGTTTCGGGCGACCGCGGCGGACGGCGGTCACCAAGGCAACGCACCGCATCGACGTCGATGGCGCCACGTTGCCGACGATTTCCGCGTCCGCAACCGTTGTCGCAACCGCCATCGCCAGGCATGCATCGTCGTCGCTCCGACACCGCGCGCCGGGCCCGCTCATGACCGCGTCCAGGGAAAATCCGCATGAACACGACCATCACCCGCAATGCCGCATTCGCCACATCCGGCAAAAGCGACAAGTTCGCACGCCACACGTTCGCGCTGCTGATGCTTGCCGCAAGCGTGGCCGCCGCACCGGCCTTCGCCGGGAACGCGACGAAGTCCAAGACCACCGGCAGCCATATCAGCCGCGGCACGGAAGCAGCGACCGGCGAGGATACGCGCCTGGAACCCGTCGACGTGATGATCGGCGCCGTGCGCGACGCGCGCAGCGCGGCACGCGAGGCGCGCGACGAACCCTCCCGTCTGCCGGACCTGCCGCAGCTCGACGCCGCGGCGTTCCTCGACGCGCCGTCGCAGCCGCCGCGCTGAAGGCCTGCGCATGCGCGCCGGCGTGACGAGCAGCGCCGCAACCGGTCGGACCGCCGCGCGCGACGCGGCGGTCCGCCTCGCCCGACGGAGCCTGCGGCTGGCGCTCTGTCTTGCCGCCGCCGTGCTGGCGCACCCGGCCTGCGCTGCGCCGATGCTGCAGATCGCGCTGATCGAACAAGACGGCACCAGCTACGGCCGCGTCCTGTTCGAACGCCGCGAGGACGGCGCGACCGTGCGCACGCGCGAACAGTCACGGCTCGGCATCAGCGCCCTCGGTGCGCGCGAATGGCGCAGCAGCGAACGGCTCAGCAGCGAGACCGCCGACGGCCGGCCGCTGAGCCAGGTCCAGCGCAGCGCCTCGGGGCCTGCCGTCGCGCAGGCCGAGGCGCGCATCCGCGACGGCGAAATCCGCCTGCTGCGCCGCGAAGGGCCCTACACACGCCGCGACGTGCTGGCCGCGCCGGCGGATCTGCTCGTCGATGCGGGCCTGCAACGGCGCATCGCGGCGCAAGCGCCGGATCGTCCGTGGAGTTTCGACTACAGCGAGATCGACCTGACTGCCGCGCGCGTCGTCGCCGTGCGGATGAGCAGCCATGGGCGTGCCGATGGCGACCGGCTCGAACTGCTGCGCGAGGCCGAGGTCGACGGCAAGCCACAGCGCCAGCGTCTGTACTGGTCGCTGTCGCAGCAGCGCCTGCTGCCGAGCTGGGAGATCGCCGGCGCGCGCTTCGACAGCCGTGCCTGTGCCGAGGACTGCGACCCGCCCGCGCGCTACTACGACCTGCTCGACGGACTGGCCCTGCCCTCGCCGTACCGCTTTCCGGCCGCGGCGCGCCGGCGCACCTTGCGCTACGTGTTCGAGAACGCCACCGGCACGGCGCCGCCCTTGCCGACGACCGGCGAACAGGCCGTCGTGCAGCGCGGCCGGCGCAGCATCGTGACGATCTGTTCGGGCTGCGGTGAGGAAACCGCGCCCGACGCGGACGCGCTCGCGCGCTATCGCGCGCCGAACGCCTGGGTGCAGAGCGACCACGCGGCGCTGCGCGCGCTCGCGCGCGAGGCGCGCGCCAACGGCTCGACCGAAGCGCGCATGCACAAGCTCGTACGCTTCGTGCAGAGCTACATGACCGGCGAGCGCCGTTCGCTGGGCTATGCCAGCGCGCTGCAGGCGGCCGAGAGCCGCAGCGGCGACTGCACCGAATTCGCGCTGCTGCTCGCCGCACTGGCCCGCGCGCAGCAGATTCCGGCCCGAGTCGTCGGTGGCCTGGTGTACTCCAGCCATTTCACCGGCAAGGGCGAGGTGTTCAGCCCGCACGCCTGGGTGCAGGTCTGGAACGGCACGCGCTGGATCAGCTTCGACGCCGGCCTCGGCGACTTCGACTCCACCCATATCGTGCTCGCGATCGGCGACGGCTCGGCCGGCGACTACGCCGGCCTGCTGCGCCAGGTGCGCAGTCTGCGTCTGGTCGATGCCGGACAGCTCGCGCCCCACCCGCCTACGCCTTGAACGTGCGCCACGGTCGCAGCCGCACCGCGGCGCGCAGCAGACCGGCCTGTTCCTGCGCGTCGATGACCGGCCCTATCGGCTTGTAGGCTTCGGGGGCTTCTTCCCAGCGGCGCTCCTCGCGCAGGGTCAGGCAACGCCAGGCCGCCGACGCTTCGTCGCGTTTCGCTTCACGCCGCAGCAGTTGCCGGCGCACTGCGCGACCTGCGCCGTGGCTGCAGGACCACAGCCAGTCCGGATGTCCCAGGCCCGACACGAGATACGACGCGTCGCCCATGGAGCCGGGCAGCAGCGCCCACTGGCCTGCCTGCGCCGGCGTGGCGCCCTTGCGATGCAGATTCATGTCGTGCTCGGCGCTGACCACGTTGTGCGGCACGTCGACGACGAGCCTCGAGCCGGCCGCACCCACGGTTGCCTGCAGCGCTTCGCGCACCCATTCGGCCAGCACGACGCGATTGAGCCAGGCGTAGCGCGCCGCCGTGCCCATGGCTTCGAGAAAACCCTGCGCATCGGCGCCGCGCAGCGCATACAGGCGGCTGGCCGGATGCTTGTGGCCCGCCGGCCAGGATTCGCGCGCCCGATCCATCCAGCGCTGCCCGACATGAAAGCCCAGGCCGCGCGAACCGCTGTGGATCATGACGGCGACATCGCCGGAACGCAGCCCGGCCGCATGCGCGACATGACGGTCCAGCACCGCGTCGACGACCTGGAACTCGACGAAATGATTGCCCGAGCCGACCGTGCCGAGGTCCGGAGCGCGCACGCGCCCGGAGCCCTGCACCCAGGCCGGCGGCGCATGCCGCGCGGCGCCGCCGAACCCGGCCAGGCCGACGCAGCCGGCGAGTTCCCGCTGCAGGCGTCCGTGATCGGCGCCGGCCCACACGCCCTGCGCGGTCAGGGCGTCCAGGAACGCCGCGGCGCCGTGATCGAACAGCGCGCGAAACGCCGCGGCAGGCACCGGCGCATCGGTTTCTCCGTGCAGCAGGCGCCGCGTCAGCAGCGCGGTCCAGCGCGGCTCGTGCGCCGCGAGCTGCGCCTGACTGACGCCGGTCGTCAGCAGACGCATGCCGCAGTTGATGTCGGTGCCGATCGCCGCGGGCACGACCACGTCGGGATCGGTCGCGACGATGCTGCCGACCGGCGCGAGGCTGCCCGGATGGAAATCCGGCGTGGCGCAGGCGCAGCGCACCGGCTGCGGCCGGTCGGGCCAGCCGACACCGGCGAAATCGAGCAGCTGGCTGACGGCCTTGAGTTCGAGCGGAAACTCGGCCGGAAGCAGCAGCTGGGCTTCGGCCTGGTCGCGACGCAGGCGCCAGACATTGCCCTGGCGCTCGGCCGTGACGCCGGCACGCGCGAGGCGCCTGGCCAGGCGCGGCCACGAGGAAACGGGGGAGGTATTCATGGGGTTCGGTCTGCCGAAACGACACACGGACACGCCGCAAGCAGCGTGTGTCCAGGAAAGGTGTGTTTTCAGCAGCCGTGAAGGCGCGCGGAATAGACCACGCGCGGCTCAACCGGTCAAGCCTGCGCTCGCGACCTCAGGCCACATCAGCCTCGCAGACCGCCGCGCCGATTGCGCATACGCGGCGCCAACGGGCTCCGTTTCGCATCAGCCGGACCAGGCGCGACCCACCTCGGCGCGCGCCCTCGCATTTTCCTGTTCCCCGCTGCCGATTCCCGCCCCGAAGGGGTCGTCAATCGAATGCGCCGGCTGCGTGAACCAGCGCGGCCCCTGCGGCGTGAGATAGAAATGGTCCTCGTGGCGTATGCCGAACTCGCCGGGCACGCAGATCATCGGCTCATTGCTGAAGCACATGCCCGGCGCGAGCGGCGTCGTGTCGCCGCCGACGAGATACGGCCATTCGTGGATGTCCAGGCCGATGCCATGGCCGGTGCGGTGCGGCAGTCCCGGCAAGGCATAGCCCGGCCCAAGTCCGTGCCGTTCGAGGCAGCCGCGCGCGGCCGCGTCGACGTCCTGGCACGGCACGCCGATCTGCGCCGCGGCAAACGCGGCGGCCTGGGCGGCTTTTTCCAGATTCCACAATTCGCGCTGGCGCGCGCTCGGCGTGCCGAACACGTAGCTGCGCGTGATGTCGGACATGTAGCCATGCACGAGGCAGCCCGTGTCGATCAGCACCATGTCGCCGAGGGCCAGCGGCTTCGGGTTTTTCACGCCGTGCGGGAATGCGCTGTCGGCACCGAACAGCACGATGCAGAAGTACGAGCCCGCGGCGCCGACGCGGCGATGCGCCGCGTCGATGAAGTCCTCCACCTCGGCCGTGGTGACGCCTTCGTGCAGCATGCGCGCCGTGGCCTGGTGCACGGCCAGGGTCATGTCGTGGGCGCGCTGCATCAGGGCCAGTTCCTGCGCCGACTTGTGCATGCGGCAGGCCGCCGTCGCCGGCCTGGCGTTGACGAACTGCCAGTCGCCGGCCACCTCGCGCAGGCCATCGACGACGAAGAACGGCGTGCCCTCGCACAGGCCGACGCGACGGCCCCGGGCCGGGTCCAGCGCATCGAGGCGCGCGCGCAGCAGGCGGCAGGGATTCTCGTGTTCGTGCCAGGTATGGATCGTGCCGGGCACGACCTGGTAGCCGCGTATCGTGCCTTCCTCGAACGCCGGCGCGAGAAATTCCGGTTCGCCGTCGGCCGGCAGCAGTGCGCCGACCAGACGTTCGCTGCCGCGCCAGATCAGGCCCGTGAAATAGCGCAGGCTGGTGCCCGCATGCAGATAGATCGCCGCCAGGCCCTGCTCGCGCATCAGCGCCTGGGCGCGGGCGATGCGCGCCCGGTACTCGGCCAGGCCGGTCGGCTCGGCGTCACCGGGCGGAGGCTGCAGGCTCGCCAGCGCGGCTTCGCGCGTGCTGCCACCGATACCGATCGTCATGGGCTTGCTCCCGTTGGCGCGCAGCGCCGTCGGCCGCAGAATTTATGTCCCACTAAAATTTAGGTCAAGCTAAAATCCCTCGCGCCGCCGCAGGGATCCGCCAGGAGGCCGATACGCCGCTGTGCTGGCGAGGCGCGCGTCGCGCGAGCTATCGTGGCGGCGGGGCCGGAGGAGAACACCATGGAGCAACTCGGCGAACGGCTGCGCCGCTACCGGCGCGAGGCGCGCAAGACCTTGCTCGACGTCGCACGCGAAGCCGGCCTCTCCGTCGGCTTCCTGTCGCAGGCCGAACGCAATCTGTCCGGCGTGTCGCTGTCGTCGCTGGCCAACATCGCGCGCGCGCTGAACGTACCGCTGCGTCTGCTGATCGACCAGCCCGAGCAGCGCTCGCCGGATTCGCATGCGGGCCAGCGCCGGCGCTATACGACGATGGATCGCGGCCAGAGCTACGAACGCCTGTCGAGCACCTTCCCGGGCAGCCAGATCAACGCCGTGAAAATGAGCCTGCCGGTCGGCTACCGTTCCGAGTCGGTGACCCACGACGGCGACGAATTCGTCTACGTGCTCAGCGGCAAGGTCTGCTACTGCGTCGCCGGCACGGACTACGTATTGCAGCCCGGCGACGCGCTGCATTTCGACGGACGCCAGCAGCACCACCTGGCCAATGTCGGCGAAGTGGCGGTCGAAGTCGTCTCGGTCGGCACCCTGCCGATCTTCGACGACGTCGCGAGCACCTGAGCAGCCACGATCCGCACCGCATGAATACGACCCGATTGCTGCGCCGCCATCCGTCCGCCCTGCTGCTCGCCATGCAGCTCGCCAGCCTGCTGCTGTATCCGCTGACCGACGCCAACGAAAGCGGCCGCGTGCTGTTCGGCGCGATCGGCGTCGTCGCCGTCGCGCTCGCGGTCTGGGTGGTCGAACGCAGCCCGGCGCGGACCTGGATAGCGGCGACCCTGGCCGTACCGGCCGTGCTGCTGACCGTGACCGCGACGATCAGCGGCAGCCCGAACGTGCTGACCGCCGCGGCGCTGCTGGAGTCGGCCCTGTACTTCTATGCCGCCGGCAGCCTGATCGCCTACATGATGCACGACCACCGCGTGACCACCGACGAATACTTCGCGGCCGGCGCGACGTTCACCCTGCTGGCCTGGGGTTTCGCCTACGCCTATTTCGTCTGCCAGGCCTGGCATCCCGGCAGCTTCGCCGGCATGCGCGCACCCGAGGAGCCGCGGCGCTGGATGGAGCTGCTGTTCCTGAGCTTCACGACCTTGTCGGGCGTCGGCATCGGCGACGTGGTACCGCTGGGCATGCCGGCGCGCGCGCTGGTCATGCTGGAGCAGTTCGCCGGCGTCGGCTACATCGCCGTTGTCGTGTCGCGCCTGATCGGCCTGGGCATGCTGCGGCTCGCGCGCGGCAACACGCCGGAGTAGCCGCACAGGCACGCCGGCGCGCGCGGCATCCGGATCCTCATTCGGCCGTACCGCGGTCACGACCCGATGCCCGCACGGCGACCTGTCTACGATTTCGCCGCCCTGGCCGCGTCATGCGCGACGCAGCCCGCGAGATCTGCCGGCATCGCCGCAAAGCTCTCGGTCAGCCAGCGGCGAATCGCGGCCTCGCCTTCGGGCAGCGCGAACACGCCTATCGCATCGACGTAGCGCTGCCTGGCCGGATCGGCGGAATAGAACACGAAGCTGTCGTCCGCATCGCGCGCACCGATCAGGAACACGCGCCAGTCGCCGCGGCGCAGCGATTCGCGCACCGTGACGCCGCGCAGCTCGAGCTGGCGGCCGATCAGCGGCGCGAGCGCAGCCTTGTCGGCGTCGGCCAGATTCCTGTCGATACCGGCACAGGGATCGGCCGCGGCCAGCAGCGGAACGAACAGCAACGACAGCAGCGGCAAGGGCATGATCCTGACTCCGGCAACCCGACGCCGCGACGATCGCAGCAGCGGCCGCGCGTGTCGAGACGCAGCAGCCGGCGAAACGGCGTGCGTCGCGGCGAAGCCGGGGCCCGGGGGATCACCGGCGATCAAATCCGCAAGAACCGCAACAGGGCACTCGAAAACATCGAGCTGCCCGCGGCACGGCAACGTGCCGCTCGCGATCGAGCGTGCAAGGGCTTGATCGGCGGAGACGAGTCCGGACCTGCGCCGGACTCGCCGACTCGATGAACCGTCGTTCCGACGGTTCATCGAGGTTCCCACAAGGGAAACTCGCCGGGCCTTCGCGCACCGCATCGGCCGCGCGACCACGCAACCGTCGACCTGCGTTGCAGAACCGGCACGGTCCGCTTGCGGAGCCGGCAGTCGCCGCCGCTATGATCGGGCGTCCCGCCGGCCCGTCCTGGCCGCGGCAACCGCGCCGCCGCATCCGCGCGACTATCCGGAGATCCGATGCGCGTCGCGCCGTTCCACCGTCCCACCGGCAATCGCCCCGCATGAGTCCGCCGACGACGCGATTGAGCCGGCGCGAAGCAACGGCGATCGCGCAGGCCTTCCTGCCGCCGCGGCGCTTTGGCGACCGCACGCCGTACTACTACGTGCGCAGCAAGCTCGCGGCCGATCCGCTGTACGGCGGCATAGTCGCCGTGTTGCGCGACAGCCGCGCGCCGCTGCTGGACCTGGGCTGCGGCCTCGGCCTGCTCGCGCATACCTTGCGCAACGCCGGCGTGGAGCTGCCGTATCGCGGCGTCGACAACGACGCGCGGAAGATCGAACGCGCGCGCCGCGCCGCGCAGCGCGCCGGCCTCGCCGCAACGCAGTTCGACACCCTGGATCTCGCCACGGTCCTGCCCGCACACGCGGGCAGCGTCGCACTGCTCGACGTGCTGCAGTTCCTCGCGCCGGTGGCGCAGGAGCGTCTGCTCGAAGCCGCCGTCGCGATGCTGACGCCGGGTGCAAGCCTGGTGCTGCGCTGCGGCCTCGACGACGGCAGCTGGCGCGCACGGGTCACGCGCCGGGTCGACGAGTTCTCGCGCTGGGTGCGCTGGATGAACGCGGCGCCGACGCGCTATCCGGCCCGCGAAGCGCTGGAGCAGCGCTTCGCCGCCGCCGGACTGCAGACCACGTTCTCGCCGCTGTTCGGCCGCACGCCGTTCAACAACTGGCGCATCGTCGCGACGCGGCCGCTCGAGGCCACCACCGCCGGGCACGATTGCGGCGCGTGCGCGCGGTAGCGCTGCGTACAGCGGCCGCCTGCGCGGCGTCGCGCGCCCAGCTTACGGCGTAGCCGTCACGCCGGCCGCATCGGCCGCAGCCTGCGGGACGATCTCCGCGCGGGCCTGCTGCAGCGGCAGCACGCAGCGATAGCCGGCCTGCGTCAGATGGTCGAGCACGGCCGCGACGACGGCGACGCTGCGCCCATGCGGCGCGCCCTCGTGCAGCAGCACGATCGCGCCCGGACGCAGCCCGCGTGCGATGCGCGCGACGACGCGCTCGGGATCAGCCTCGCGCGCATCGAAGCCGCGCGCCGACCAGGCCACGCGAGTCAGCCCGAGCGGCTGCAGCGCCGCGGCAACGAAGGGATTGGCCATGCCGACGACGGCGCGGAACCAGCGCGGCGGCTGGCCAGCCAGCTCGCCCAGCACCTGCTGGGCTTGCGCGACCTGCGCGCGCATCGCGCGCGGCGGCAATGCCCAGAACCATTTCTCGGGATGACTCTGACTGTGATTGCCGATCTCGTGACCGCGGCGCACGATCTCGCGCACGAGCGCCGGCCGCGCCGCGGCGCGTTCGCCGACCAGGAAGAAACAGGCCTTGGCGTCGTAGCGGTCGAGCAGATCCAGCAGCGCCGGCGTGTCGTCCGACGGGCCGTCGTCGATGGTCAGCCAGACCAGGTGCTGGTGAACCCTCATGCGGACGAGCACGGGGCTCAGCAGCCGCGACTGCGGCCACAGGGTCGCCCAGAACGACAGCGCCTGAGCCCCGAGGATCAGCGGCAGACCCCAGCGCCAGCCGAGGCTCAGGCCGATCAGGATGCCGCCGATCTGCGACAGCGCGAACAGCCAGGCCCAGGCATAGGGACGGCGCGGCGGTGCCGAAACGGCCGGAAACGCAGCGGAGGGCAAGGACAGGGCGATGGCGCGACTCCCGGGTGCGCCGCGGCGGCGCCGTCGCATCCTAGTGGCCGGCCTGCGCACGCACAATGCGCCGGGCGTTGCTGCGGCGTGGCGGCCACGCCTGCTCGGGCCGGTTCCAACCATGGCGTTTTCTGTCCGGCGCCGGTCCCGATCCGGCCTGTCGCGCCGGGGCACCGGCGGCGAAGATGACCTACCATCCCGCCACGGAGCACACCATGTCCATCGCCGATACCGCCCTGCTCGTCATCGACGCCCAGCAATCCTTCCGCCATCGTCCGTACTGGAGCGACGCCGACACGGCGGCGTATTTCGACCGCCAGCAGGCCCTGATCGACGGCGCGCGCGCCCGCGGCATCGCCGTCGTGCAGATCTTCCACGTCGAGCCCGAAGGCGCGTTCTCGCTGTCCTCGGGCCATGTCGCGACCTTGACGCCGCTGCGCGTCGAGGCCGACGCGCTGTTCCACAAGACCCGCCACAGCGCACTGGTCGGCAGTGGTCTCGGCGTCTGGCTGACCGCACGCGGCATTCGCCGCCTGTTGATCAGCGGCATCCGCACCGAACAGTGCTGCGAGACCACGACGCGGCACGCTTCGGATCTGGGCTACGCCGTCGACTTCGTCAGCGAGGCGACGTTGACGTTCGCCATGCGCGACGCGCACGGCCGCGACTGGAGCGCCGCCGAGATCAAGGCACGCAGCGAGCTCGTGCTCGACCAGCGCTTCGCGCGCATCGTCACGGTCGACCAGGCGCTGGCCGGCCCGCTGCGGCAAGCTGCATGAGCACCGCGGCGGAACGCACGGTGCCGGTCTGGCTCGTCGTGCCGCCGCGCTGCCTGTTGCTGGATCTGGCCGGCCCGGCCGAAGTGCTGCGCCGCGCCAACATGGAACAATCGTCGTTGCGCTTCGCGCTGCGCTACACCGCCGCGCGGCCGCGGCTGACCAGTTCGTCGGGACTGCAGCTGGCCGCGCTCCAACCGCTGCCGGCGCGGCTGCCCGATGACGCAGTCGTCATCGTCAGCGGCAGCGTCGATCGCATCGACTTCGCCAGCGCCTCGCCACGCGACGCGGACGAGGCCGACGAGCAGCGCCTCGTAGCCTGGCTGCGCCGCTGCATCAGGCCGGCACATCAGCTGCTGACCGTCTGTTCCGGCGCCCTGCTCGCCGCACGCGCCGGCCTGTTCGACGGCCGCGCCTGCACCACGCATTTCAGCTGCCTCGACGCTTTGCGCGCCTGCGCGCCGGCCGCGCGCGTGCTCGACAACCGCCTGTTCGTCGAGGACGGCAACTGCTGGAGCAGCGCCGGCGTCACGGCCGGCGTGGACCTGCTGCTGCACTGGCTCGCGCGCCTGACCGGACCGGCCAGCGCGGCCGCCGTCGCGCGCCAGCTCGTGATCTACCTGCGCCGCAGCGGCAGCGACCCGCAGCTTTCGCCGTGGCTGCAGGGGCGCAACCACATCCACCCGGCCGTGCACCGCGTGCAGGACGCGATCGCCGCAGCGCCGCAGCAGACCTGGACCCTCGCCGCACTCGCACGCGCGGCGCACACGAGTCCACGCCATCTGTCGCGCCTGTTCAACGAACATGCCGGCATGAGCCTGCCCGACTACGTCAACCGCCTGCGCGTCAGCCTCGCGCGCGCGCTGCTGCAGACCACGCGGCTGGACATGGAGCGTGTCGCCGAACGCAGCGGCTTCGCCTCGGCGCGGCAGCTGCGCCGCGCCTGGGCGCGCAGTCATGCGACGCCGCCGCAGGCGGCGCGGCAGGATGCGGACTGAAAGCAGCGGCCGGCGCGGGCGCGCACTGCCGCGCCTGCGGCAGCACGCGCAATGGGCCGTTTGCGCACATGCGCCCACCGCACGCTGCCGGCAAGACCCCGGTGTGCCTCGCAGGACGTGGCGACGTCCCCGTTGCCGAAGTGGTCACAGAATCGTCAAGCTGCACGGGCAGGCTGGGCGCGCCGGCCGTAAGATCGCCGCGTGCGCGGCAAACCGGCGAGCGGAACGCCGCCGCGCAGCGGTTCCCGCTGCAACAGACGCCCGCGCCGGACGGAAGCCGCGTGGACGCAAGGGAGGCTTTCGTGTTCCGCATCCTCATCGCCAACAGCAAGGGCGGCAGCGGCAAGACCACCGTGACGACGACCCTGGCCGGCTATTACGCCCGCGCCGGCCGCCGCACCTGTCTGCTCGACTGCGATCCGCAGGGTTCGTCCCTGGACTGGCACCGGCTGCGCGCCCCCGGGCGGCCGCCGCTGCACGTGATCGCCGGCCACGATGCCCTGCACACGAGCAGCGCCGCGTCAGTGCTGCGCCTGCCGCGCGATACGCAGGTGCTGCTGATCGACACGCCGGCCGGCCTGCGCGCGCACGAGTTCGCGCCGTTCGCACGCCAGGCCGACGTACTGCTCGTGCCGCTGGTGCCTTCACCGCTGGACCTGCGCGCGACCCTGGACTTTCTCGATCGGGTGCGGCGCCTGCCCGAAGTGCGCCAGGGACGCCTGCGCGTGAGCCTGATCGCCAACCGCCTGCGCGAACGCAGCGTCGCCGCGCGCGATCTCGACGCGACCTTGCAGAAACTGACGCAGACCTGCGCGATCCGCGTGCGCGACTCGCAGCGCTACCTGCATCTGGCCGCGGCCGGGCTCAGCCTGTTCGACGACGACAGCGCCGCGGCGCGGCCGCATCGCGACGACTGGACCGCGCTGCTGAACTGGCTCGCGCTGCGCGAACGCGAGCCGCACAGCGATGCCGGCGCGGCCGTCGCGACAGGTCCTCGGTGCAACGCGTAGAACCGGTCATCCCGCCACTACGCCGCATACGCAACCAGCGTTCGCCGGCGCAGACGAAAAACGCGCGATGTCCAGTCATCCGTCCGACACTTCCCCGCCGGCCACGACCGCTGCCAGTCCGAGTTCCGCACGCCGCCGCCGCGTCAGCCCGGCGGCCGCATGCGCATGCGACCAGCGCACGAGCTCGCGCAGATAGGCCGCCGGAAACACCGCGACGTCGACGACGGTGACCCAGCGATGCCGTGCCATGTAGCGCGCGGGCTTCACGCCGGGCATGTCGGTCAGCTCGAGAAAGCGCTCGGCGCTCGTGCGGAAGCTGAAGCGCCAGCGTTCGGGCTCGCTGGTCTTGAACCAGGCGAAATTCCGGTCGCCGACCGAGTACACGAGGATGTTGTACGGCGGTTCGAGCAGACGTTCGCGCGTTGCGGGGAGGCGGCGGCAGAACGCCTTGAGCGCGGTGACATTCATGCGGGATGACCATCGCATCGAGTGATGACGCACCGATCCTAGACCAGTCCGCGCGCCGTCGCGCCGCGATGCTCCGCTTGCACCGGTCGCTGCCGGGGACGCCGCGTGCCTGTGCCGACTTTGCAAAAAAACGCATAAAGGAAATCGCACTGATTTCCGTTGGGGGAAATAACGCCGGACGCGCGTCATTCCGTGCGACGCATGCGCCAGCCGCGGCGACGCAGGAACGGCAGCGACGCCGGTCCGCGCGACGCGATGTGCCGTCTTAACCGGAAGTCAAAAAAACTACGACTTCATTCGTATGTAATCGCCTCAAAGAACAACGACAAGGAAAACCCATGCATCTCTGGCTTCGACCCTTGAGCCTCTGCCTGCTCGCCGCCGGCGCCGTTGCGCCGGCCCAGGCCGTCTTCATCAACACCAACGGCACCGGCCAGGCGCTGATCTATCCGTATTACACGATCAACGCCGGCCAGCAGACGATGCTCTCGCTGACCAACACCACCGACCGCGTCAAGGTCGCGCAGGTCAACGTCCGCGAGGCCTATAACGGCCGCCTCGTGCTGCGCTTCGACGTGGTGCTCAGCTCGCACGACACCTGGAACGCGATCGTGGGCGACCTCGGAGCCTACGGCAACGGCGTTCCGGTCTTTGCCGTGCGCGACGACAGCTGCACCATTCCGAACGTTTCGCTGTGGACCCAGCCCAGTCCGCAGGCGTTCGGTCCCTGGCAGGACTTCCTGCCCTGGGACTACACCGGCGACAACGAGGACGGCGGCCCGATCGACAAGTCGCGCATGCGCGAGGGCTATATCGAGATCGTGGAGCGCGCCGAACTCGTCGGCGATCTTGCCACCGCGGCGAACCAGCACAACTGCAGCCGCCTCGACGATCCGAAAACGCTTCCGAACTACGCCGGGCTGCACGCCCCCGGCGGTGGCCTGCGCGGCAGCTTCGCGCTTGTCGACGTCGCCCAGGGCACCATATTCGGCGGCAACGCGACCGCGATCGACGGCTTCAGCAGCACACCGCTGTACCAGGCCGGGCAGGAGGCGCTGCTGTTCGACACCTTCGCCTCGCCGAACGCCGGCGGCAACGACGTCAGCGCGCAGGTTCCGGTCAACGGCAAGATGGTCAACCTGCTGTTCCCGGCCAGCCGCAAGGTCGATGCCATCTCGGCACTGCTGATGACCGACAAGCTGTACGGCGACGTCGCGCACGAAGCCAATGTCGGCAGCAACAGCGAATGGGTAGTCACGGCACCGACCAAGCGTTTCCACACCGACGGCGCGCGCGCACTGACCCAGCTCGCGCCGTTCGCGAGCAAGTTCAACACGACGAACGCAAAGGCCTCCTGCAGCGCCTACGCCGGCAAGCTGTACGACCGCACCGGCCGTGCAATCACCCTGACGCCGGACGCGGTCATCGGCACGCCGCCGCCGGGCCAGCTGCCGCAATCGGCGCTGTGCCATACGGTCGACGTGGTCAGCTTCTCCGCCGCCGCCGACCACACGCCGGTGCTCGGCTCGGCGTTCGGCTCGTATCTCGGCACGCCGAATCCGGCCACCGAAAGCGGCTCGCTGGAACTGACCCTGGGCGTCGCCGGCGACGCACGCAGCCGCCTGCCGGCCGGCACCACCGGCCCGAGTCTGATCGGCCTGCCCGTGCTCGGCTTCGAGACGTTCAAGTACACCAACCGCAATCTCGAACCCGGCGTGCTCGCCAACTACACGGTCGCGCGTCCGCTGGGCGCGACGGCGAACTGCGCCAACGCCGCCGGAACCGTCATCGCCTGCCCGTAACGCGTCACGAGAACGGCAGGTCCGGCCCGCGCGCCGGCCTGCCGCCATTCCCCCGGCCAGGGACGGCCACCTTCTCTTCGGATCGCCGGGCGACGTGTCCGCGATCGTCGATGTGCGCCTTTGCGCCGTGCAGTCGTTTGCGGTCACGGAACCCGCCGTTCCGTCACCGGAGCCCTGCGATGAAACCGCGCCATCTGCTCGCCATGTTGAGCCTGATGCCCTTGCTGCACGCCTGCGGCAGCACGCCAGAATCCTTCGCCGCCCAGGTGCAGCAGGCCTTCGAAAGCGGCGACATGGACCGCGTGCTTGCCTTCAGCGCGATCGACGACGCGCCGGCCGACCTGCGCTTCTTCCTGCTCGATCAGGTGCGCGAATGCGGCGAGGCCACGACGACCTGCACCGCGCAGGCCGAGCCGCTCGACGAGAAATTCAAGCAGAGCCTCGGCGAACTCGGTGCGCAGGGCCTGGAAAGCCCGCAGATGCCCGAGGGCCTGATCGTGCTGACGACCCGGGAGGCCGACGGCCAGGGCAGCGGCCAGCTCAAGATGCCGTACGCAAAGGTCGGCGGCCAATACCGGCTGATCAGCCAGCGCTATACCGCGGCGAAACTGACCGAGCTGCGCGCGACGACGAATCAGCAGCTGCTCGACCAGATGCTCGCCGCCGGCATCTACGACATGACCGCCGGCGAACGCCGCACCGACTGGAAGGACACGGCGACGGCGCTGCCGGCCGACGGGGGCGAGCCGGGCCAGATGCTGGTCAAGACCAGTGCGGCGCTCTATGCCGCCGCGCAGGCCGGCGATCCCGATGCGGCCGCAGCCTCCGGCAACGACTTCGCGAAGCTGATGCTGTCGGCGACGGACTTCAGCGGCAAGCCGGTCGCGCTCGAGGTGCGCAAGGCCAAGCTGCGCACGCAGGCGCTGCGCTTCCTGCACGACGTCCGGATCGGCGGCGGCTGGCAGCACGGCGACGAAGCCGTGCTGCTCGTCGATGCAAAGAACGGCGCCGGCTGGATCGAACGCGGGGCGCTGTTCCTGAGCAAGCGCGACGGCGGCTGGGGCATCGCCGGCAAACAGACCATCAGCTATCCGCAATAAGGGCGACACATTCGCCCCGGACCGGCAGGGCCGCGATAGGAATCGTCGCGGCCTTGCGCTGGCATGCCTTTGGATCGGCAATGTACATTTGTCATTGCCGCCGCGTATTCCACTAGCGCCCAAAGGTGAGTCATGAGCAGCCAGCCCAGCCGCCCCAACATCCTCGTCATCCTCGTCGACCAGCTGCGCTTCCCGCGCTTCGCCTACGGTCCCGACGGGGGTTTCGCGCCGGCGCTGAAGAACATCGTCGGCTTCCAGGGCGACGATGCCGAGATAGCGCCGTATCGCGAGTACTTCCCGGGCCTCTGCGCGCTGCGCCGCAACTCGGTCGTGCTGCGCCGGCACACCATCGCGTCCTCCGCCTGCATTCCGAGCCGCGCCGCGCTGATGACCGGCCAGTACGGCACCCGCACCGGCGTGACCCAGACCGACGGCCTGTTCAAGAACGGCGACGCGGCCAGCTTTCCGTGGCTGGCCGCCGACGGCATACCGACCCTGGGCCACTGGTTCCGCGGCGCCGGCTACCGCACGCACTACTTCGGCAAGTGGCATGTCAGCAATCCGCCCGACCACAGCCTGCACGCCTACGGCTTCGACGACTGGGAACTGTCCTGGCCCGAGCCGCACGGATCGAGCATCAACAACCTCGGCGCCTATCGCGACATCGGCTTCGCCGATCTGGTCTGCGGCTTCCTGCGCGGCCAGTCGCTGGGCCTGGACTACAACCGCAAGCTCGCCCAGCAACTGCAGAGCGCGCCGCTGGCACCGTCGCCGGCAGCCGAACAGCGACCGTGGCTCGCGGTCGCCTCGTTTGCGAATCCGCACGACATCGCGACCTATCCGGCGCTGCCGCGCGGGCTGGATCCGGACGCGCCGAAGTTCGGCCCGCTGACCGTACCCGCGGCCGGCGCGCGCTCGAACTCGCCGATGGCCGGCAGCCTGCAGTTCGACCTGAATCCGCGCGGCTTCCCGCAGGACAACGCGCGCCTCGCACCGACCACGACCGAAGACCTGCGCCGCAACAAGCCGCAGTGCCAGTATGACTACGCCTACAAGATGGGCCTGGCGCTGGCCAGCAAGACCGGTCTCAGCGCGCAGCAGCAGGCCGGCCTCGATGCGGTCAGCGCGGCGCTGCTCAGCGGCATTCCGTTCCAGCTGACCGCCGATCCCGCCGACGCCGCGCAGAAGTTCCTGCAGTATTACGCCTGGCTGCAGCATCTCGTCGACGGACACATCCACCGCGTGCTGACGACCCTGGACGAATGCGGCCTGCGCGACGACACGGTCGTGGTGTTCCTGGCCGACCACGGCGAATACGGCGCGGCGCATTCCTACCTGATGGAAAAATGGCATACGGCTTATCAGGAGGCGCTGCACGTGCCCGTCGTCGTGCAGTCGGCGCGCTACAACACCGGCGACACGCCGCGCCAGATCGACGCGCTGACCAGCCACGTCGACATCGTCCCGACCCTGCTCGGTCTGGCCGGCGTCGGCACGCACGAGATCGAACGCATCGCCGGCGAGCTGCGCCGGACGCGGCCGGTGCCGCCGCTGGTCGGCGCCGACCTCGCGCCGCTGATCCGCGGCCACAGCGACGTCGTCGTCGGCGCCGACGGCCAGCCGCGCGAAGGCGTGCTGTTCGCGACCGACGACGAGATCACCCAGCCGCTGGCCGATGCGCGCGATCCGCACCAGCTGCATTCGGAGCACGAGTTCGCCGTGTATCTGCAGCTCGTCGAAGCCGTGCGCAGCGGCGACAGCCGCATCCCGCACAGCGGCCCGATCGCCGACCTCGCGCCGGGCCCCGTGCGCCAGCCCAATCATGTGCGTTGCGTGCGCTCGGGCGACTGGAAACTCGCGCGCTATTTCGATCCGTCCGGCGAACAGGCCGATCAATGGGAACTCTACGATCTGGCCGGCGACGGCTGCGAAGCGACCAACCTGCTCGTGACCGACGCGGCGTTCCCGACCCCGATCGCCGATCCGCCGGCACCGCATACGCCGGCCGGAATCCGCGCAACGGCCGAACGCCTGCACCGGCTGCTGCAGCGCTACGAGGCGGAGATGCTGAGCTGGCCGTCCGCGTAACCCCTGGCGCCGCCCGGATTGCGGTGAGCGCAGCGAACCGCAACCTCGGGGCATTTCCGCACGGCGATCCTCGAGCCAGGCGAAGGCGGGGTCGGCGCCGGCGCAGCGAGACCGGGTAACCGGCTCGCGCCTGGAGCGGGGCAGACCTTCACTTCGTTCGACGCTGTTCGCGTCGCCGACAGCCTGACGCTGCGAGTCGCCTCCGGCTCGCCGCAACCTGCCTGTCAGGCGCCGCGGAACCAGCGCTCGGTAGCCGTGTCGGCCGGCACGAGAAATTCCACGCGCAGCCGCTCCACGCGCGTGTCCAGCGGCGCGTGCAGGCCGGCGATGACGACGAACAGCGCCAGGCGCACCTCGTCCAAGCGGTAACGCAGCAGCACCACCGGCGATGCCGGCGCAGCGGCGTCGCTGCACAGCAGTTCGCGCACCTGCGGATCGGCGGCCAGGCGCGCGGCCAGCGCGTCGAGCTCGGGCCGGCGCAACTGCACATGTTCGGCCATGTAGCGGCGCAGCAGGCAGGCGGCGGCCTCGCTCCAGTTCTCCAGCCGCTCGCGGCGCGCCCCGGGACGCAGCATCAGCTCGAACACGTTGTCCTGCGGCACCTCGTCCAGCGGCGTGCCGCGCACGGCCGACCACAGCCGCGCGGCGCCGCGGTTGCCCTGCTCTATCCAGGCACCATCGCGCAACAGCAGCGCCGGAAACGGTTCGTGCGCCTGCAGGAACGCGCGCATTGCACGCTCGACCAGGGCAAGCTCGGCCGCCGACTGCACGCCGGCGTCGTAGGAGGGCGCGAAGCCGGCGGCGAACAGCAAGCGATTCTGCCGCGCGACATCCAGTCCCAGCGCCGCGCTCAGCGCAAGCACGACGCCGCGCCCGGGCCGCGCGCGGCCGCTTTCGAGAAAGCTCAGATGGCGCTGCGAAATGCCGGCGATCAGCGCGGTCTGCAACTGCGAACGACCGGCGTGACGGCGCTGCGCGCGCAGCACGGCGGGAAACGACTCGGCAGCGGGCAGCGGATCGGCGTTCATGCGGCACACGGCGGACGACGCCGCATGCTAGCGCGCGCCGCCGGCAGGTCGCGCCGTCGCGCACGCGGCTGCGCGAAGCTGCAACATCGCCGGAGCCGCGCATTGTCGACGCCGCCGGCCCCGGCATTGCTTCCGGCGTGCCGGCCGCGACGCGGCGACTGCCTGGGCGGCAATCGGCACGCACGGCGCAGAGCCAGCGCCGGCGGGCTGGCGCATTTTCCATTTCTTGCGCCATCGCCGATCAGGGATCGCGCTGCGGCCCGATGATTACCCGCGCGGTAATTGGCGTATGCCGCGCGCCGCGCTGTGCTCGCCCGGCGGCCGATCCGCGCCGCTTCCGGAGACCACGCATGAAGACCCTGACCACGATCGGCTTTCTCGCCGCCGCGCTGACCGCCCACGCGGCTTTCGCCTCGCCGCAGTGCCATGCGGTCCGCGGCCTCATCGTCGACGTCCAGTTCACCGACGGCTGTACCAGCCCGAACCGCTTCTGTGCCGCCGGCACCGTCGACGGCAATCGCAACTTCCGCGGCAGCACCGAGTTCGTCATGGACGGCGCCGTCCGCGGTCCGGCCAGCGCGCCGGGCACTCTGGCAACCTCGGGACTGCTGACCTACACCTTGCGCGACGGCACGCTGGTCGTGCGCGAAAGCGGCCTGTCCGGCCTGCAGCAGGATGGCGAGAAGCGCTTCACCGCGTTCCAGCAGGTGCAGTCCGGCAGCGGCCGCTATGCCGGCGCCAGCGGGCATTTCTACGTGCTGGGCCAGGCCTTCGCCGATCACTTCGAAGCGGAAATCCAGGGCGAAATCTGCACACCCTGAGCGCAAGACAGGGCCGCGGCGGCGCGCAGTCGGCGCGTCGCCGCGCACCTGCCGGACAGGTCTTCCGCAGCTACAGCGATACCGGTGCAAGCGTGCCGCGGCGCCGCCGACTATCACGAAAAACCCGCGCCATACGCAAATAATCCGTTTCCCGCGACGCAGTCACGAATGTGAAAAGCGAAATGCAAATTTTTATTGCATGCAGCATTACGCATTGGTATACAACGCGTGCTCCGGCAGCGCCCGGTCCGGGCGCCCCACATCGCTTGCCGCGGAAACGCGGCCACCTGGAGTCCGCTCATGAGTCTCAACTGGCCCAATACTCTGTCGCTGTCCACGCTCGACAAGCTGCGCATCGAAAGCGCCGTGAACCAGACCCTGCGCGACCGGCTGCTGAAGGACCCCGCCGGCGTACTCGCCGAGCACGGCATCGCCGTGCCGGCCGGCATCAAGGTCAATACGGTCGCCGACACCGCCGACACGCATACCCTGACCCTGCCGCCGTTCGTCGGCACCGACCTGTCGAACAAGTCGCTGGGTTCGGCCACCGCCGCCGCGTCGACCTGGGAATGCACGACCTGCACGCCGACCTCGCCGATCTGTGCCGGCTCGCTGGCTTCGCTGACCTGCGTCGGCAACAAGTAACCCCGCAACCGCTTCGACTTCGCACGCCTGACCGCTGCCGCGGGTTCCTGCCGGAGCCCCGCCGGAGTGGTGCGCGCCGAAGAAACCGCAAGGCGGCGCACCCGCACCGATCGCGCCGGGCGCGCCGCCGCTCTTTCCCGCCCCCCACAGCGAGATTCGCGTGACCGACCACGTCTCCGACGACAGCGCCGCCGACTTCGACGCCACAGCCGACACTTCGACGGCACGGCGCGGTTGCACGATCACGCCGCAGCGCGCGGCCGAACTGGCGAACGAGCCGGTCGTCATCGAGATCGTCGCGCCGTGGTTCGCCGAAGCTGCCGCACGCCTCGATGCGGCGCTCGCCGCCGACGGCATCCATCTCGCTGCGGCGCTGCGCGAGGATTTCCTCGCCGCGCACCGCCAGGCCGTCGCGCGCCTGACCAATCTCGCGATACTGCAGCGCTATTCCAGTTTCCATCTCGTCGTCGACCCGCTGTGGCGACCGATCGAAGCCGCGCCCGGCGACGCAGCGGCCGGCAGTCCGCGCGGCGTGCTCGATGCCTATGTCGCCTGGGAACGCGGCGAGCGCCTGCTCGCCGCCGACGGACCGTATCCCGAGCTCGCCGCCCTCGTGCAGACCGCGCAGGACCAGTGGCTGGCCAACACGCGCGAACTGCTGCAGCGCGTGGCTGCGCAGCACGGCGCCATCGCCGCACTCGCCGGCTGCACGCCGCAGGCATTGGGGCCGCTGACCGGCGTACGCTTCGGCATTTCCGATCCGCACCATCAGGGCCGCAGCGCCGCGATACTCGCGTTCGGCGCGCGCCGCATCGTCTACAAGCCGCGCAACCTGACCGGCGAAGCCGGCTTCGACGCCCTGCTGGGACGCGCGACCGCGGCCGCACTGGATCTGCCGCCGCGGCCGCTGCGCCTGATCAGCCTGGACGATCACGGCTTCATGGAATTCGTCGACACGCGCGACTGCGACGATGCCGACGCCGTGATCCGCGCGTACCGCCGCTACGGCGCGCTGGCCGCCGTCGCGCATGCGCTGGGCACCTGCGACCTGCACCACGAGAACGTCATCGTCGACGGCGAACATCCGCTGGTCATCGACGCCGAACCGCTGTTCCGCGCGCGCCTGGCCGTATCGGCCGACGGCGAGGCGCGCCTGGCGTTCGAACGCAATCTGTCGCTGCAGGGGCTCGACGTGCGCGAGTCCCTGCTCGAACTGGGCCTGCTGCCGCTGACCCTGCGCTCGCCGCTGCCGACCGACGACGGCGACCCGCGCGAGGAACTGCTGATCGGCGCGCTCTGCGCCTATGCCGCGCAGCCGCTGCGCGATCTCGTGCCCTGCGCACGGGGTTCCGATCACGTGCAGATGCGCGCGGTGCAGGTGCAGGCCGACACGTTTCCGAACCTGCCGCGACTCGGCGGCCGGCACGTCGATCCACGCACGCAGATCGACGCGATCGTCGACGGCTTCGTGCGCACGCATGCCTGGCTGCGCAGCCGCCGCGACGCCTGCGCGCAGGAGCTGGCCGTGCTGCGCGACAGTCGCGTGCGCCTGCTTGCGCGGCCGACGATGGACTACACCGCGATCCTCGCGCGCTCGCTGAGTCCCGAACGGCTGCGTTCGCGCGCCGCGCGCGAGGACGGCATACGCGCGGATCTCGCCTATACCGCCGCGGTGCGCTTCGATACCGTGCACGACCTGGCCGCCACGGAAACCGCGAGCCTGCTGATCGGCGACGTGCCGCGCTTCGAACTCGGCAGCGAGCAGACGCAGTGCGTCGCCGCGCTGCTGAAATCGCCGCTGGCCAGCGCCGCGGAACGCTGGCACGCGCTCGACGAGGAGGACTGCCGGCTGCAGACCGCGTCACTGCGCGAACGCCTGCAGCAGCGCGAGCAGACCGCCCTGGCCGTGCTGCCGCGCGGCGACGACGCCGCTGCGCTGCTGCGCCACGGCCTCGGCGTGGCCGAACTGCTGGCCGCGGCCGCGGCATCGGACACGACAGCACCACCGTGGACCTTCGCGAGCTATGCGCCGGGCTTCGGCGCGACCATGGTCCACGCCGACAACGAGTCGCTGTACGAGGGCGCCGCCGGCACCGCCGTGTTCCTGGCCGAAGCGGCGCGCTGCGGCGGCGATCCCGACTGGCTGACGCTCGCGCGGCGTCCGTTCGCCGCGCTGCTGCGCGGCGAGACGCCGCAGTGCCTGCAGCGCAGCGGCGGCGTCGGCCGCGGCCTCGGCGGACTGATCTATGCGTTGCTGCGCGTCGCCGACTGCGGCGGCGGCGCGGATCTGCTCGCCCTGGCGAAACGCCTCGCCGCCGCGCATGCGCGCGCGGTCGCTGCCGCGGACGGGCTCGACGAAGTGCTGTACGGCCGCAGCGGTCTGCTGCTCGCGCTGCTCGCGTTGCGCGCGCGGCTGCAGGATTCCAGCCTGGACGCGCCGGTCGACGCGATCGCCGGCCAGCTCGTCGAGCGCGCCGTCGTCGCGGCCGACGGCTGCCACTGGCCCGCGCCGCAGGGCCGCGGCATGCCGAACGTCAGCCACGGCACGGCCGGCATCGCGATGGCGCTCGCGCGCTGGGCGCAGGCGCGCAGCGCGGTCGAAGGTGCCGAACTCGCCGCGGCCGCATTGCGCTACGACGACACGTTCTGGCTGCCCGGCGAAGCCGGCTGGCGCGACGCGCGCCTGGACGAGCGCAGCAGCGAACAGCTGACGACCTGGGCCTGGTGCAACGGCCGTTCCGGCGCCCTGCTCGCGCGCCAGGCCGTCGCCGCGGCGCTGGGCCGGCCGTTTGCCGCCGATCTGGTCTGCGCAGCCTGCGCCGCGACAGCCGGCGACGTGCTCGCCGAGGTTTCGCCGGGCCTGTGCTGCGGCACGCCGGGCGCGGTCGACGCACTGCTGCAGGTCGCCGGCGAACTGCCGACGGACGCGTTGACGGCACGGCTGCACGCGGCCGTAGCGCTGCTCGCACGGCATACGCCGGCCAGCCAGTATTCGACCCTGACGCCGTCGCT
Source organism: Lysobacteraceae bacterium SCN 69-320 (assembly GCA_001725155.1). Lineage (GTDB taxonomy): Bacteria > Pseudomonadota > Gammaproteobacteria > Xanthomonadales > Rhodanobacteraceae > Tahibacter. The sequence continues at coordinate 415,461 of MEFP01000019.1, forward strand.
GTTCGCCGGCACGGCCGGCCTCGGCTTCGCGCTGCTGCGCGCGGCGTGCCCGACGAGCGTTCCCAGCGTGCTCGCGTTCGGCTGAAGCCCGCAGCGCCGCCGGTTGCTGCGGCCGCTGTCATCGTTGGCGCCCCCGCCGTATAGCTCGTGCATACGCCCCCAACCCGGAGTCGCCCATGCACCTGCTCAGCCGCCGTATCGCCGCCGTACTGCTGTTCGCCGCCGGCCTGCCGGCCGTTCCCGCCCTTGCCGCCGACAGCAGCGCGCTGCGACAGGCCGCGCAGACCGCCGCAAGCGGCTATCGCCAGGCCCAGCGCGAGCGGCTGATCGCCGCCGGCGGCCGCGACAACCGCATCGCCGCGGCCCTGCTGACCCTGCCGGCCGACGCGAACGCGCCGATTCCGGCCGCGGCGGGCGACGCGGCGCGAGCGCTGCTGCGCGAGGACGCGAACGACGAACTCGCGCTGTATGTCGCCGCGCTGAGCTGCCATCTGCAGCCCGACTGCAACGACCGCGGCGCCGTCGACCGGCTGACCGCGCGCGCCGGCGGCAATGCGCTGCACTGGCTGCTGACGCCGGGTGCGGCCGCGCCGGCCGACGCGGCGCTGCAGAAAGCCGCCGCGGCGAAAACGGCCGAGCCGCATCTCGGCGCGCTGGTCGGTGTGCTCGACAAGGCCCTGGCCGATGCCGCCGCGCCGGCCGTCACCGGCGTCGACCCGGCGGCGCTGGCCGCACAGCTGCGCGCCGATGCGATCGCGGCGATTCCGCTGCCGCGCTTCGCGCCGGCCCTCGCCGTCTGCAAGGAGGCCGCGCGCCGCGACGTCTGCCTGGACCTGGGCCGCCGCCTGTTCACCGACGCGCAGGGCAGCATCCTCTCGCGCATGATCGGCGGCGTGCTGCTGCGCCGGCTCGCCAAGGGCACGGCCGAGGAGGATGCGGCCAAGGCGTTCCGCCGCGACTATGTCTGGCTCGGCGAGCACGATCTGAATCGGGACGGGCTCGACGCAACCCTGCGCGCCGACCTCGTGCGCCACGGCGAATGGGAGGCCTGGCAGCGCGCGGCCGAGCGCGCCGGCTTCACGCGCACGCCGCCGGCCGGCTGGGCGCCGCGCGATCCGCAGCAGCTGCTGCTGTCCGAAGAACGCAAGCCCGCGGCGCAGTGAGGCGCCCGCGACGGCGCCCGGCACGCGCCGGCGCCGTCGCGATCACGCCGCCCCCGCTCCCGCACTAGACTGCTGCCCGTATCCGACGGAGCGCCATGGCCGCCTTCCCCACTACGCGCTGGAGCCTGATCCACGCCAGCCGCCGCTCGCCGGCGCAGACCCGGGCGGCCTGGGCTGCGCTGATGCGCGACTACCGGCCGGCCATCGTCGCGTATTTCCGCCGCGGCGCGCTGGCGCGCGATGCGGAGGATCTGGCCCAGGAATTCCTGCTGCGCTCGATGCAGTCCGACTGGTGGGCGCGCGCCGACGCCGAAGTCGGCAGCTTCCGCCGCTTCCTGCTCGCCCTGCTCAAGCGCTTCCGGCTCAACCGCGAAAGCGCCGCGTCCCAGCGGCGCGAATTCGGCGACGAGGCACTGGATGGCGTGGACGGCAGCGACGGCGCCGACACGCCCGAAGCCCGCTTCGACCTGCAATTCGCCCTGTGTCTGACGCGCACGGCGCTGGACGGCCTGCGCGAACGCTATGCGCGCGAGGGCCGTGCCGAACTGTTCGCGGGCCTCGAGCCCTGGCTGGCCGAGGCGCCGGGCCACGGCGAACTGGCCGCGCTGGCGACCCGGCTGCAGGTCGCGCCGAACACGCTCGCGGTCAGTCTGCGCCGCCTGCGCCAGCGCCTGCAGGAAGGCATACGCACGGCACTGGGCGAACTCTGCCTCGAACACGCCCAGGTCGACGCCGATCTCGCCGCGTTGCGCGAAGCGCTGGCGCGGACACGCTGAGATGTCTGCAGACCGCGACCTGCTCGCACTGGCCCGTGCCGTGTTTCCGGGCGTCGGCGAAGCGCAGTCGGCACTCGATGCGCTGGATCTGGCCGACCCGCAACAGCGCCGCTTCGGCGACTACGAACTGATCGGGCGCATCGGCCGAGGCGGCATGGGCGTGGTCTATCGCGCGCGCCAGCACAGCCTCGGCCGCGACGTCGCGCTCAAGGTCATCGCCGGCACGCACGATGACGCCGCGGCGGTCGCGCGCCTGCATGCGGAGGCGCGCGCCGCGGCGCAACTGCATCATCCGAACATCGTGCCGGTGTACGAGGTCGGCCTCGTCGACGACGTGCATTTCTTTTCGATGCCGCTGCTGCGCGGCACCACGCTCGCGCAGACCCTGCACGGCGCGCTGGCCGAAAGCACCGCGATAGAACTGACCCTGACCCTGGCCCGCGCGGTCGCCTACGCACACAGCCTCGGCCTGCTGCATCTGGACCTGAAACCGGCCAACGTGCTGCTCGACGACACCGGCCGGCCGCTGATCGGCGACTTCGGCCTCGCGCGCGCCTTCGATGCGGCCGGCGACGAGGACGCCGTGCGCGGCACGCCGGCCTACATGTCGCCCGAACAGATCGACCGCCGCCTCGGCGCGCTGAGCCCGCGCAGCGACGTCTATGCGCTCGGCGCGATGCTGTACGAATTCCTGACCGGCGCGCCGCCGCACGGCAACGACGCGAGCGCGCGCCTGCGCGCGTTGCCGGCAGCGTCGCAGCGCGGGCCGCGCGCGCTGCGCGCGGAGCTCGGCGCCGACATCGACGCGATCTGCCGACGCTGCCTGCGGACCTCGCCGGACGATCGCTATGCAACCGTCGACGAACTCGTCGCCGATCTCGCGCGCTGCCGCGACGGCAACGCCGTCCTCGTACGGCCGCGGCGCTGGCCCGAACGCGCCTGGCGCAGTCTGCGCCGGCATCCCGCGCTGAGCGCGGCCGTCGCGCTGGCCGCGCTGGCACTGCTGCTGGGCCTGCTCGGCACGGTCTGGCAATGGCGCCGCGCCGAACGCGCCCGCGTCGTTGCCGAACACGAGCGCGCCGTCAGCGGTGCGCGCGCCGAGCGGCTGCGCCAGCTCGCCGGCCTGCTCGCGGCCACCTTTCCGGCCGCCGAGGCCGGCGACACCGAGCGCCGGCGCAGCGCGCGCGATGCGGTCGCCTGGCTTGCGCGCGAAGCCGGCGCCGACGCGGCCGTGCAGCGCGAGCTGCTCGAGGCGTTCGGCCAGGCCCTGCGCGCGGCCGGCAAGGGCGATGCGGTGGACACCCTGCTCGACGAGATCCTGCGCCAGCGCGGCGCCGCCTATCGCCACGACCGCCTGGCCGCACTGCTCGCCCGCGACGATCGCGACGGCCTGCTCGCGCTGCAGTGGATCGCCGCCGGCGACACCGACGCCGCCGTACGCGAACTCGCCGCCGCCGGTGCGACGCGCCTGGTCGAACGCTACGGCGACGACGTCGATGCGCTGTACGTGCTCGCTCTGGGCTGCAGCACCGGCAGCATTCCGTGCATGCCGGACATCTTTGCGCGCCTGACCGCGCGTGCGCCGGACAATGCGGTGCACTGGATACTCGCGCCGGCCGACGAAGCCCCATTGATGACGCGCGAGCGGCTGCGGCAGGCCGCGCGCGCGCCGCGGTTCGACGATCACCTTGCCGCACAGACCGCGCTGCTGCGTGCCACACTCGCGCCGACCACGCCGCCGCCGGAACTCGGCGAACCCCTGCAGGGCGTGCTCGACACGGCCGAGGTCGGCCCGTCGCTGCGACGCCGCGCGATCGAGGCGGTGCCGCTGCCGCGCTATGCGGCCGTCGTCGGCCTGTGCCGACCCGACCGCGCGCCGGCCGCCACCGATGCCGCGCTGCGCGCCGACTGCGACGCATTCGGCCGGCTTGCGCTGGATGCGCCCGACGCAGCGATCCTGTCGCGCATGATCGCCAGCGCCATCCTGCGCCGACTGCATCCGGACGACGCGATCGGCCGCAAGGCCTACGGCTACCGGCGCCAGTACGTCTGGCTGTCCGAACAGTTCGTGCCGCGCGGCTTGGACGCCGAACAGCTGCAGCAGGACGTCGCTCGCTACGGCGAATGGGAAGCCTGGCTGCGCCAGGCCGACCGCAGCCATGTCGCGCGCAGGCCTCCGGACGACTGGCAGCCGAAAAATCCACAGGCGCTGCTGCTGGCCGAGCAGCGCAAGCCGTAGGCCATCACGCGGCGGTTTCAGCGTCGAGGCGCTCCGGCGACAGCGAGCCGGATTTGAAGCGGTGCTTGCCTGAAGCCCATGCGCTGCTCTGCGCGCATTTTGCGAGAGCACCTGCTGGTGCGCCATGAAGATCACAGCAATACGAGCTGCATCTGCACAACAACCAGCGCGGCGAAACCCATCCCCGCCCTCCCCGTCAAGGGGAGGCATGGGCGAGGACGGGATTGCTCTGCTCGATTGAATTCCCGGCAATGATTTCAACATCACGTCACGCAGCGGTCGCGATAGCTCCCCGATGCGCCCGCCGAACGCCGCCGTGCCGGCACCGACGCAAGCACTGCGCAGCCTACAATCGCGCATCGCCGACGTGACCCGCCCCGTATGCCGCGCCATCCGCTCTGCTTTCTCACCGCCGCGCTGCTTGCAGCCTGTTCCGCAACGCCGCCGCCTGCTGCGCCCGCCGCGGTGTCGGACCTGGACCAGAGCAGCGCCGGGGCCACGAGCGCGACGAATGCCGCCGCAAACCTTCTCGCCGCCGGCACGGCACGCGACGTCGCCCCCGACGCGATTCCCGACGCCTCGCCGTACACGCTGAGCAATACCGAAGTGCATGTGCTGCAGTCCGCCGCGCTCGGCCGCCGCTATCCGCTGCTCGTGAGCCTGCCGCGCGACTACGCGAGTTCGGGCGAACGGCGCTATCCGGTGCTCTACATCACCGACGTCAACTACGCGTTCCCGCTCGTGCGCAGTATCGGCACGATGGTCGGCGACAAGGGCGCCGGGCTCGAAGACTTCATCCTCGTCGGCCTGGGCTATGCCGAAGGCGACACACCGCCCTACAGCCGGCGCCGCGACTACACGCCGACACGCAACGGCCCGCGCGACGCGGAGCCCGACGAATCCGGCCGACCGGCCCTGCACGGCGAGGCCGAAGCCTATCGCCGCTTCGTCGCCGGCGAAGTGTTCCCGTTCGTCGAGGCGCGCTATCGCACTGATCCGGCCCGGCGCATCTTCGCCGGCCATTCCTACGGCGCGCTGTTCGGCACGCACGTGCTGCTGACCGAGCCGCGCATGTTCGAGCGCTACATCCTGAGCAGTCCGTCGCTGTGGTTCGACGATCGCGTCATGCTCGAACGCGAGAGCCGCTACGCGCTCGGCCATGCCGACCTGCCGGCCCGGGTGTTCTTCGCGATCGGCAGCTACGAAACGGTGAAACCCGGCTCGGGCGACCGGCGCTACAACCGCACGCGCGACATGATCGCCGACCTGCGCACGTTCGAGGCGCGGCTGGCCTCGCGCCGCTATCCGAGTCTGACGGTGGATTCCACCGTCGTCGCCGACGAGGACCATCTGAGCGCCTATCCGGCCGCGATCACGCGCGGCCTGCGCTGGGCGCTGCCGGCGCGACGCTGAGTCCGGCAGCGCGCTCCGCCGCTGTTCGCTGCACCCGGCGGCCGGCGCTGACAATGGAGCGGCGGTGATCCGTCGCCGGACCAAACTGCGCTAGGTTCCGCTCAGGGAGCACCGGAAAAACCGGCAATACCCGAACGAACCGCAACTGCAGCGATCGTCATGCCTTCCGCCCTGCGCGAACACCCGCCCCGCACCGCGGCAGTCGCCGCCGGGCGGCATGACGAAGCGAACGCTGCGCCGCGGTTTTCCGCATGGGTTGCGACCGGCAATACCGGCCTCCGCTTTGAGCAGCGCCGTAGCGGCGCTACAGGCACTTTGGCGAAGTTCGACTCACTGCGCGGCGCGCTATTGCAGCGGGACCGCATCCGACCGGGAGAACACCATGACTGAGTTCACAGGCAAACAGCGCCTCGTCGCCACCGTTCTGATCCTCGCAGCGAGCCTGGCCGGCAGCGCTGCGTCCGCTGCCACCGCGACGCCGGCCGCCGGCAGCGTGCAGCTGACGCCGGCGCTGCGCGCACCGGCCTACCAGCTGCGCGTGACCGGCCCGGCCGGCTTCCTCGTCGAACAGACCTTCGCCGGCAGCCAGCCCCTGTTCATCACCGCGCCGGCCGGCGGCTGGACCGACGGCGACTACCGCTACGAGATCGTCGCCATACAGACCGCCACGCGCCGCCGGGGCGATGACGAAACCGTCGCCCCGGCGGCGCCGGCACAGATCGAGAACGGCAGTTTCGTCGTGCGCAACGGCAGCGTGCTGCTGGCCGACAGCGTATTCGCCGCGCGCCGCGACGACGGCCAGAACGCCGCCCCCGTACCCAACGACCAGGTCATTCCCGACGACCTCATCGTGCAGGGCAGCACCTGCGTCGGCCTGGACTGCGTCAACAACGAAAGCTTCGGCTTCGACACCCTGCGCCTGAAGGAGAACAACACGCGCATCAAGTTCGACGACACGTCGACCGGCGCCGGCTTTCCGGCCACCGACTGGCAGCTGACCGCCAACGACAGCGCATCGGGCGGGCAGAACAAGTTCTCGATCGAAGACGTGACCGCGGCTACGGTACCGTTCACCGTGCTCGGCGCGGCGCCGAACAATTCCATCTTCGTCGACTCCACCGGCCGCGTCGGCTTCCGCACCGCCACACCGGTGCTCGACCTGCATGTGTTCGACAGCGACACGCCGGCGCTGCGCCTGGAACAGTCGGCGGCCGGCGGCTTCACGCCGCAGACCTGGGACGTGGCCGGCAACGAGGCGAACTTCTTCGTGCGCGACGTCACCGGCGGCAGCCGCCTGCCGTTCCGCATCCGTCCGGGCGCGCCGACGAGCTCGGTCGACATTTCCGCCAGCGGCAACGTCGGCGTCGGCACGGCCTCGCCGTCGGTCAAGCTCAACGTCGTCGGCAGCGACGGCACGACGACCCAGGTGCTGGTGCAGGAGAACAACACGACCGCGAGCGGCCGCGATCTGCTGCGCCTGGAAAACAAGGGCCCGACGCGCTTCCGCATGAAGAACACCAACACCAACAACGAGTGGAGCATCAACGCGCACGACGCGGATTTCCGCATCACGCCGGCCGGTGCCGCCGTCGTCGCGATGACGATCTTCCCCAACGGCAACGTCACGATCGGCGGCACCCTGACGCAGAACTCCGACCGCAACAGCAAGGAGAACTTCCGCGCCCTGGACCACAAGGCCCTGCTGCAGAAGATCGCCGAACTCGACATCACCGAGTGGAACTTCAAGACCGAGAACGAGGCCGTGCGGCACATCGGCCCGATGGCGCAGGATTTCCACCAGCTGTTCGGCCTCGGTGAACGCGAGGACCGCATCGCGCCGCTGGACACTTCCGGCGTCGCGCTCGCAGCCGTGCAGGGACTGCAGCAGGAAATCGCCGAACGCGACCGGCGCATCGCCGATCTCGAAGCGAAGCTGCAGCGCCTGGATGCACTGACGCAGCAGATCGCGCGCCGGCAGGAGGCCCAGGCACTGCCGACGGCGTTCGTCGGCCGCTGCGAGGAAAAGACCGTCGCTGCAGGGCTGTAACGAACCCGGCGCCGCCGATGCGTCGGCGACCGTCCGGGAATCGTCCGTGACCTGCGCAAGCCGGGGCGCCGGACGTCTCGTCTGCCGCCCCTCGCCTCGCCTTCTCCCCAGGCGCGGACGCGCTGGAGGGAGAGGGCGTGGTGCGCAGCGGCGGCCGTGGCGCTGCTTCCTGCCGGTGACTGTGCATTCCCTTGCAGGGGAACCGCGAAAGACCGTCGTTGCGGCGTTTCTTGCGTCGACGAGTCCGTCGCAGGTCCGGGTTCGTCTGCGCCGATCGAGCGCTTATGCACCGATCGCGAGCGGCACGTTGCCGTGCTGCAGGCACCTCGACGTTTTTCGAGGTGCCCGCATCCGGACGCGATGCATCCGGATCAGAAGATCACGACATCCGTATCGCTGAAGTTCTGCGTCGTCAGCAGCAGATCGAATTCCAGGCTCTCGCCGGGCGCGCAGCCGGCGCAGCCGTAGACACGCGAGATCGCATCGGCCGCGCGCAGCACGACCGGCCGCGAGGCCGCCGTGAACTCGACCTTGGCCGCGCCGACGAAGAAGGCCATGTCGGAAATCGCCAGATGCTCGCCGGGCTGCAGCACGACGCGATAGCGCCGCTGCTCCGGCGGATTCACGCGCGGCAGATGCACCGGATACAGCGGCCGCTCCGGTGTTGCGAAGGCGTCGCCGCCGAGTACGCGACGCACCGGAAACAGCGCGAGTGCGCCGACCCGGCGTGACGGCGTCAGCGCGGCGGACCTGGCCAGGTCGCGCGCGAGGCCGAGCCAGTGCGTGCGCGCGGCATCGTCGCCGCCGGCGAGCACGTCGCTGCGCGCGCAGCGCAGGCGCATTTCCATCGCGTAGTCGTAGAGCAGGTGCCGCGCATAGGCGCCGTGCGCGCTGGGGGCGTTCTGGCCGCAGAGGAATTCGCCGCTGTCGCGCATCGCATAGGCCGGCAGCAACAGCAGGCGCTGCGGTTCGCCGCGCGCGCCGCTGACGTCGAACAGGGCCTGGAAATCGAACGGCCAGTTGCCGTCGACGACGAAGCGTGCGGCGGCGCCGGCGCAGAGCAGATTCAGTCCGAGCGCCAGCGCCACGGCTGCGCCGCGCAGGAATCCCGCCCCCGGCACGCGCAGCGGCGCCAGCCCGAGCGCGACGGCGCCGAGCAGGACGACGCGCAGCGGCGTGGTCATGTAGTACGTGGTCTGGTACCGGATCAGCGCCGCGGTCACCGTAAGGGCCACGACACTGCCGAGCACGATCAGGGCAAGGCGCCGCGCGGCCGGCTCGCGCAGGCCGCGCAGCAGTCCGTACAGCGCCGCAACGAACACGGACACGAGCAGCGCCGTCGTCGCAGCCACCGTGGCCGGTGGCCAGGCCAGCAGCACTTCCAGCCAGTAGCGCGTGCCGCCGACGGCCACGGCCTGCAGCAACGGCAAGGCGTTCGCCAGCGTGCCGGTGCTCTGCCCGTCCGTCAGGTAGGCGCTGCCGGCGCGCAGATCGGCGAAGTCGTTGGCCAGGCTCCAGTACAGATACGGCAGCAGCGGCAATGCCGCGACAGCGGCCGCAGCGAGCCAGGCGCCGGGCCGGAAGCGGCGCGCCGCCACGGACTGCACGAGCACACCGAGGCCTATCCAGGCCAATCCCAGACTGCTCGGATGCGCATGCAGCGCGAGCACGAAGGCCAGCGCCATGCCGACCAGCCAGCGCGTGCGGCGCTGCTGCACGTAGCGCACGGCGCAAAGCAGGAAGGCCAGCACCAGCGGCGCGGTCAGCAGGTAATGCTGCGGCAGCATCCACTCGAAACTCGACCAGCCCGGCAGGGCCAGCAGCGCGGCCCAGAGCAGGCCGGCGCGCTCGCTGTGCAGCGCGCGGCCGAGACGCCAGGCCAGGATCACCTGGGTCGCCGACAACAGGCCAAGCAACGCAACCACGCCGAACCCGCTGCGCGTGAGCGCCAGCAGCGCGGCCAGCAGCCAGTACCAGACCGGACCGAGATGAATAGTGCCGGCCAGCACCGGCCCGGCCAGCGGCACTTCCTCGCCCTGCAGGAAGCGCCAGGCCACGAACAGGTCGCGCGAGAAATCCAGATGCGTGGCCGCGTACGGCACGCGCAGCAGATGCAGCGCCAGCAGCAGCGCGAGCAGCGCATAGCTGAGGCGCGCGGCGCCGAGCCGCGCCGGCGGCCCGGCTGCGTTGTCCATCGTCTCCCCGTCCTTTCGCCCGGGCCGCGGAGCGTTCCGCGGCGGCGCCGGTCCGCGATGGTAGCCTGCGCCCGCCGCGACAGCGACGCAGGGCATGCGGCCGCCGAATTCGGCTAGGCTGTCGCCCCGCGTCCACGGCCACCGCCACCGCCATGCAGCAGATCGTCGATTTCATCCTCGAGCTGGACAAGCTCAAGGGCGTCACGCGCAAGACCCGGCCACTGGGCCTGGATCGCTATGAGAACTCGGCCGAGCACAGCTGGCAGCTGGCTCTGCTCGCCACCTCGCTCGCGCCGTATGCGCCGGCGCCGGTCGACATCGACCGGGTCGTCGCGATGCTGCTCGTGCACGACATCGGCGAGATCGACACCGGCGACACGCTGGTCTACGCGGAGCACGGCTGGGCCGAACGCAAGGCCGCCGAGCGCGCCGCGGTCGAACGCATCTTCGGCCTGCTGCCGACCGCGCAGGCGCAGCGTTTCCTCGTGCTGTGGCAGGAGTTCGAGGACGCCGAAAGCGCCGAGGCGCGCTTCGCCCATGCGGCCGACCGCGCGATACCGGTGCTGCTGAATCTCAACAATCAGGGCCAGAGCTGGCGCGAGAACGGCATCAGCCACGAACGCGTCGTCGCGCGCGTCGGTCCGCCGATCCAGGCCGGCTGTCCGGCGCTCTGGGACTATCTCGAAATCCGCCTCGCCGACGCCCGCGCGCAGGGCTGGTTCGGCGCCTGACGCGCGCTGTCCGGCCGCGCGCACAGGGCGCCGCGGCTCAGGGCCATGGCGGCGAGCCGGGCGAGACCCGGTTCTGCAGCACGTTGCCGCAGGAGCCCGTGCAGTACGAGTCATTCGGCGCGGTCAGGCTCGCATGCAGGACATTGAGGTAGTAGGTACGGCCGGCTTCGAGACGGCAGAAACCCGCTGCCGTGTCGCCGACGATCCAGCGCAGGCTGCCGCCGGGCGCCAGGTCGTCGACGACGCAGGCGGTATTCAGGGGCGCTGCCGGCGTCGTGCCGAAGTCGCCGCAGTTCGCGCTGATCGTCAGCGACATCCGGGCCGGCATGCTCTGCGGCTGGGCCTCGCCGAAACGCAGCAGGCCGGCGGTGCCGGGGGCCAGGCCGGCCGGCACCGCGAAACCCAGTGCGGCATAGGTGTTGCGCCCGAGGAGCAGGCGCTGATCGGAATCGGCGAGGCCCGGGAAACCGCGCCGCGTGGTCTCGTCGACATGGCCGAAGACGTTGTCGAACCGGGTCACGTCGGCGGCGCGTCCGACGCCGTTGGACTCCACCTGCGCCATCGTGATGCGCGTCAACCCGATCGGGCCGCCGACGCAGGGAGGCGCATCGGGAGGCATCGCGAAGACCGTGCGCTGCGACACTGCCGCCGCGGCGACGCCGATGCGCCGGCAGGTCAGCACGAAGGTGTAGGTGCCGGGCGAGGGCAAGGTCAGCGAAACCGCAGGCACCGAAGCGCAGGCTGCAGCACTGCTGCAGATCGTGCCGCCGGTCGGCCAGCCGCTGACCGGCTCGGGGAAACGGCTGGCCGCATAGTCGCAGTCGTCGGCGTCGGCCGCCCAGCCGGCGACCAGCGTCGTACCGGCCAGGACGAAGGGAGGCAGCTCGTTCGCATCCAGGCCATCGGTGATTCGCGGCGGCGGCGCTTCGCGGCCGGGACAGCCCGGACCGAAGCTGCCGCGAGCCGTCAGCTGCGCGCCCTGACCCAGGACGCCCTGCTCGTCGGTCGTGATCAGGCAGGTGGCCGGCGAACCGTCCGGCGCGGTCCACTGCACCGCTATCGTGATCTGCGCAGACACAGCCGCCGTAAACAAGGCAACGGCTGCGGCCGCTGCGGACACCGCGACACGCGAATGACTCATCGGAATGTTCCCCCGGAAACCTGACTGCGCATCCTGCGCAGCCGGAATCGGGTTCGCGCTAACTGCCGGTTAAGCGCGGCGCCGGATTGCCGTATCGGCGCACGGCGCAGGAACTGCCGGTCACAAGAAACCCCGGCGCGATGCGCCGGGGTTTTCGATGGACGGCCGCGGCGCATCCGCGCCGCGTCGCGGACCGGCTATTGGCCGGCCGGCCAGGGCTGCAGACCGAGCTGCTGGTTCTGCACCGTGTTGCCGCAGTAGCCCTCGCAATACGTCGTCAACGGTGCGTTGAGCGAGGCGTGGATGATGTTGAGGAAGTAGGTCTCGCCGGGCTGCAGTTGGCACAGCACCGCGCTTCCCGGCACATAGCCCCAGGCCAGCGTACCGTTGGCGGGCGCATTGTTGAGCACGCAGGCGCTGGTCAGCGGTGCGGTCGCGACCGGATTGAAATCGCCGCAGGACTTGCTGATCGTCATCGACATGCGCGCCGGGCTGGTCTGCGGCTGGGTTTCCTCGAAGCGGAACGCGCCGGCGGTCTGCAGCGGCAGATCGCGCGGCACGGTGAACTGCAGCGCCACGTAGCTGTTGCGCGGCATGAACACGCGCTGGTTCAGATTGACGGTCCCCGGGAAGGTGTGCAGCGGCGCCTCCGCCGTGCTGTAGCCGAAGATGCTTTCGAAATGCGTCGCGTCGGTCGTGCGGCCGTTGCTGACCGTGTAGTTGAACTCGACGTAGGCCGTGCTCAGGCGCATGAGCCCGGCCGGCGCGATGCAGCCCGTCGGCGGCGGCGGCGCCACCGCGACGGCGACCTTGCGTCGTGAGGTCGCGATCACGCTGGAACCGTTGCGCCGGCAGCTCAGCACGAAGGTGTAGTTGCCGGCGGCGGACGGCAGCACGACGGGCACCGAGTGCGCGGCCGCACAGGAGGCCGCATCGGTGCAGACATCGCCGCTGGTCGGCCAGCCGGCGACGGCGGCCGGCAGACTGCTGTCGGCATAGCTGCAGCTGTCCGCATCGGCGGACCAGGTGGCCGTATGCGTTGCGCCGGTCACGCTGCTGTCGGGCAATTCGCTCGCGTCGAGACCGTTGGTGATGACCGGATCGCGCACCGGCGGCGGCGGCGTCACGGCGACGCTGGGGCAGTTCTCGCCGAAGGTCACGTTCGCGAGCAGCCTGCCGTTGGCGGGATCGAGCGAAACACCGGTCGCATCGCTCGTGAGCACGCAGGTCTTGATGCCGCCGCTGCTGTCGGTCCAGTTCAGTCGCAAGGTGGTCTGGGCCGTCGCGGCCGCAGGCAGAACGGCGGCAGCGAGTGCTGCAACGAAGGAGAGACGCGTAAGGGACATCAACGGAATGGCCGGCCGGAAAGCGCGCTATGGTGCAACGCCGCAGCCGAGGCTGCGCTAACGCGGCGTTAAGCGCGCCCCGGCAGCCTCGCCGACGTCGCCGCGGCGGTGCGGAACCGGCAGGAAAAATCCCGCCCGCTCAGCCAATTAGCGCCAATGACGCCGCGTCCGCCACGCGCCGGGACACGGCTTGCGGCACTGCCGGCAGCGGCCGATCCGGCTCTGACCGGCCGGCCATTCCTGCCCATTCTGCGCAAGGCGGCGACAGATCCGGCGACCGTCTCCAGCGCGGCTGCAGCCGCCGGATTGGCGCTGCGCGCCCTGCCGCGCCACTCGCTGCAGCGGCCCAGCGCTCGTCGCACCCGCGAACCGCGGCGCCGCGACGGGCTGCCGTCAAACGCGGCGCTGCCCGCGCGCCGTGTCGCCGCATCCGGCTTCCGACAGCGCCGCACAACGCCGCCGGCCTGCCGTCACAGCCCCGATTTCATGCTCGTCTTGTCGACCTTCCACTGCCCGCCTTCCTTGCGCAAGGTCGAGGTGCCCGAGGCCTTGTCGCCGGACTGGTCGAGCGCTTCGATGACGAGTTCGGCGCGGTCGCCGAAGTCCTGTCCGCCGGTCACGTTCGCGCTCTTCGGCGCGAAGGCTTTCATCATCTCGAGCATCGCGGCGAAATCCGGGGCGTTCTTCTGCGCGCGCATCTTCTCGGCCTGGGCCTGCGTCACGGTCGCGAGCATCGCGTCGAAATCGCCTTTGCGCATCGCGGCGAGATTGGCCTGGAACACCTTGCCGGCGTCGCCGCCGCCGGGCGGCAGGGGCTTGCCCTTGGCCGCGGGCCCGGTCGCGCCGCCGCCAGCCGCAGCGCCCGCCGCTGTCGCTGCCACCTTCGTCGCATAGGCCAGGTCGAAATCGAGCGCGCACTGCAGCTCGTCGGGGTCGCCGTCGAGCGTGAAGCCCGCATCGACATGGCTCGCGTCGTTGGCGCGCGTCTGCAGCTTGCCGACATTGCTGCCCGAGGTGGAAAAACTCATGCCGCCGCCGCTGTAGCCGAGCGCGCTGACCTTGCCGCCGGCAAGCCGCAGCATCAGGGTGCGTCCCTCGTCGGCGGCGAAGCGCTGGTCGGATACGGCGTCGCTCTTGTCTTGCGCCGCGGCCAGCGCAGTCTTGTCGATCGCGAACGTGGCCAAGGTGACGACGACGTCGCTCCTGCTCTTGTCGAAGTAGCCCGGCTCCTGAAAGACGACGCCGTCGCTGAAGCGGATGGACTCGCCCTTGTAGCGGCAATCGCCGCGGATGCTGTCCGCCTGGGCCAGCGGCGCGAGGGCGAGCAAGACGACTGCAACGGCAACGGCGCGACGTTGCACACCGGCAAACAGGCGGGGCATGACGGACACGGCGAACTCCAGGCGCGACTGGTGACGCCTGTGCAAACGTATCGGCGCGTGCAAGCGAACAACGCAGCGAGGATGCGCAGTCGCAAGCCGTCGCGCGAATGCCGCGGACGGTCCCGCGCGCGCGGCGAATTCGCGCTTCGGAACAATCACGGCAACCGCCGCCGCATCGCATGCACGCTGTGATTCCAGACACGCAGCCCGCAGACGCGCCAGCCTTCTTCGCCATCGCCACCGTAGCGCCGCAATTCCACGCTCGGCGGGAACTGCGTCTCCCAGGCGCCGAGGTCGATGTACAGCGAGTCGCGCAGCGGTGCCGGCCCGTAACGCACGAGGTTCCAGCCATGCCAGGCGACGAGCGCGCCGTCGCGATAGCGCACGGCGACGTCGCAGCGTGCCGACGGATAGATCAGCGCCCGCACGCCGCGCGCGCGCAGATGCTCGCCGAGCGCCTGCAGGCGCCGGTTGTCCGGCGTGGAACCGCCGCAGGCCAGCGCAAGCAGCTCGGGCAGCACGTCCTCGAAGCAGCGGGCCGGCGTCGGCAGCATGCCGCACTGCACGAAGCTTGCGAAGAACCAGCGCTGCGCCGCCGGCAGACGCAGATCCAGCACGCCGCCGATTTCTGCATCCACGACCGTCGTGCCGAGACTCAGGAGGAACGGCGAGCGAGTGGTCGCAGCGGCGTCGACTGCCGCGCGAAATGCCGCGGAAAATGTCGCGGCGAACGGCTGCAGCGCGCAGGCCTCGTGCACGAAGAGCAGCACCTGGCAGCCCCGCGGCGTGTCCAGCGCGACCGCGACCTCGTCGCGCATGAGGTCGAAGAACTGCAGCGGGATTCTCAGGCTGCGGTAGGCGTTGAGTTCTTCGGCCAGCACGCCGGCATCGTCGCCGTCAGGCCCGCTGGCCACGGAAAAATAGCGCTCGCGCGGCAGCTGTCCACCCTGCTCCGGCGCGCGGACCTTGCCGGAATAGCGCCGGAACGTCGTGCGCGCCGCCATCGGTGCGGCAGCCCGATTCGCGGCGCACGTCGCCGCGTCGTCGGCTGCGCCGTCGAGCTCGAAGAAACGCGGCACGCACAGACGCAGCACGGCCAGGCCATCGCTGCCGGCAGAGGCGGCGTTGATCTGGCGCAGCTGCCCTTTGAACGTCGTCAACGGAATGCGGCCGGCCGCCGCTTCGGAACGCATCGAAACCATTGCCCTGTTGCTCGCGAAATGACCTGCCGGCGCAAATGTCTGTACCGGCATCCCTTCTCTGCGCTGTCGGCGGCCGCTCTCTCAGACGACGCGCGAGTGTTCGCGTGCGCGCATGCCGATTGCCGTCACTGCAAGTTCGTTGCAGAAATCAGTCAGCAATGACGTGGTAGCCGCGCCCGGCCAGACAGCGCGACACGATCGCGCGCTGCTCTTCGCTGCCTTCGACGCCGCCGGCGATGCCGTAGCTCGTCGCGCTCCAGGCCGCGACGTGGGCGACGTCCTCGCCGCGCAGGCCGACGGCGAGCGCGAACAGCGCGCCGAGCGCCGCGCCGGCGGTGGCCGCGCCGGCCGCCCTCGCCGCTGCCGGGCGCCGCCCGGCCAGGTTCTGGCAGTCGGCCAGGTCGGCCTCGTAACTGCCGCGGCTGGTGCCCGAATCGACGATGGGCCGATAGCCGACCGGCGCGCAGCCCGCCGCGAACAGCGCCGTCGTCAGCAGCCAGATACCTCTCATCGCGATGCCTCCGTTGCCTGACGCCACGGCAATCCCCGCCCGGCAGGAGCCGCGCGCATCATCGCGCAGAACGATGCGCAGCGCGACGAACGTACATGCGCCCCCCGTGGCCGCGACATCCGGCTGCCGTCCTGCGCCTGTAACGCAATCGCCACGGAGCAACGACATGCCGCGACTGCCGCAACGCCCCTGGATCGCCGCCCTGCTTCTGCCGGGCTTGCTCGGCGCCGCTGTCGCCGCGCCACCGCCGGCAGCGGCGGCGTCCGTCGGCGCGGCGCGCTGGCTCGTGCCGGCCTATGCCAATCCCTGTTGCGACGGCGGTCCGGCCCTGTGGTCGGCGCTGATCGCCACGGCGCAGACGCGACCGCAACAACTGGCCGTCATCGTCAATCCGGACAGCGGCCCCGGCGCCTCGCCGATCGACCCGAACTACATCGCCGCCAACGGCCAGGGGCCGCTGACGACCTTGGCCGCGACGGATGCGCTGCTCGTCGGCTACATCCCGACCGACTACGGCAACCGCGATGCTGCGGCCGTGCGCGCCGAAATGACGCGCTATTTCGACGCCGCCTACTGGCGCCACACGAATGTGCGCCTGGACGGCTTCTTCTTCGACGAGATGTCCAACGAGCTGGGCAAGGTCGGTTATTACCGCGACCTGCACGACCACGCGCGCACGCTCTCGGCCAACGCGCTGCTGATCGGCAATCCGGGCGTCCATACCTATGCCAACGGCAGCGGCCAGAACGTCTACACCGCCGCCGACTACGCGCGCGTCTTCGACGTACTGGTGCTCTACGAGGCCGACGACCGTACCGTCAACCGCGACTACGCGGCGCCGGACTGGCTCGGCGTGTCCGGCGCGGCCGCAATCAGCTTCATTGCATATGACGCCGCTACCGGCATGCGCACGCGCGCCGCACTGAGCCGCATGCTCGCGCGCGGCGGGCGCTGGCTCTACGTGACCGACGACACCGCGGCCAATCCCTACGACCGGCTGCCCACATGGTGGAATGCACAGCTTGGCTGGCTCGACGAGCTGATCTTCGCCGACGGCCTCGAATGAGCACGCCGTCGGCGCGCTACCAGTCGCGCTCGCTGTTCGGCCTGCGGTACCAGACGACGAGTCCGGCCAGCAGCAGCACTACGCCGCACCAGACCAGCCAGCGCGGCCACGACGCCCCGCGGCCGAGCAGATCCAGATGGTCGATCAGGATGATTTCGCAGCCGGCATCGTCGCGCGTGACCGAGGTGCTGCGATGGAACGGGAAGCCGGTGTTGTGGCTGTAGTTCGCGAGCCGGCCGCGCAGGCGCACCTGATCGCCGACGCGCAGGCGGCGTATCGCGCGAGCCACGGCCGCGTCGGTGGTCAGCAGATGATTGTTCGACACCGCACGCGTGTCCGCGGCCCGCACCGGCCAGTCGTCGGCATAGCCGAAGTAGCAGGTGAACTGCCCGTTGTGGAAATACATGTGGCGATACGCGCCGCCGGCCGCATTCGCGCCCCAGACCAGGCACAGGTCGGCGACGTTCAGATGATCGTTGCTGTCGGCGTGAATCGTGTCCCACCAGGTCGCGCTGTCGTGCAGGCTCACCACGAGACCGGCGATGTCGTAGTCGAACAAGGGCTCCAGGCGATAGTCGATGCCGCTGGACTGCAGCGCGAACGCGCGCGTGTCCGTCGGCGTCTGCAGCGGCTCCCCGCGCACCAGCGGCGAAAGCTGCGATGGCGACGGCAATCGGCCGCTGCAGGAAATTCCGGCGCCGCTCAGGACCAGGCCGGCGAGCATCAGCAAACGATAGGACGGCATGAAAGACAGCGATGGGCGTTGCGGCCGATCCTGCCACAGGCGGCGGCGCGGCCACAGCGCCGGAATGCACAGGCGCAGATCGGCGGCGCTCAGCTGCGCCTCACGCAGATCCGGTCATGCACGACCGCCAGGTTCGAAGCAAACGCCTGCGGTGCCGGATCCGCATCCAGCGGGGCCTCGCGCAGACGCTGCAGCAGCAGCGCCAGGCGCTGATCCGCCGAAGGGTCCGGGGGATCCAGCCCTTCGGCCCGGCGCATGCCGCGAACCAGTTCGACGAATTCCGCGTCGAGGCGGATGGACAGCGCGACGTCGGCCGCCAAACCCATCGCCGGCAGCAGCGACGCGGCCGCGGCGACGAGCATGCCCATGCAGATACGTCGATGGCCGTCGAGTCCCGGAACGCTCGTGCGCATGATCCCCTCCTGTGCAGGAACGGCGCCGCGGCTACGGCCGCAGACGACGGGCACGACACTATCCACAGGTGAAAAAGCGCGCTTGATGCAGATCAAGCTTGCAGGCCGGAACGATGCGCAGCACGGCAACCGCTGCGGCATGACCGGACCGGCGCCGCGGCGCCGGCTCAGCCCAGGACCATCGCCGCCCCGGCGCAACCGACGACGACCGCCCAGGGCGGCGCGCGGGCCAGCACGAGCAGCGCGAACGCCGCCGCGGCCAGCAGCAGGTCCGCCGGACCGTGCATGGCCGTGATCCATACCGGATCGACGAACGCCGCGAGCAGCACGCCGACGACGGACGCATTGATGCCGAGCAGCGCGCGCTGCATGAACGGATGGCCGCGCACGCGCTGCCACAGCGGCAGCGCGCCGCCGACGAGCAGGAAGGCCGGCAGGAAGATCGCGACCAGCGCGAGCGCGGCGCCGGCGATGCCGTTCGGTGCCGGCGCGGAAACCGCGCCGAGATAGGCCGCAAACGTGAACAGCGGTCCCGGCACGGCCTGGGCAGCGCCGTAACCGGCCAGGAACACGTCGTTGGACACCCAGCCCGGCGCGACGGTCTGCGCCTGCAGCAGCGGCAGCACCACGTGGCCGCCGCCGAACACCAGCGCGCCGGCGCGATAGAACGCATCGAACAGGCGCAGCGCCTGGCTGTCCGCCTGCCGCGCGAGCAGCGGCAGCACGAACAGCAGCAGCGCGTACAGCGCGAGCAGGATCACGCCGCCGCGCGTGCGCAGCGACGACGCAAACGGCGGCGGCGGCAGCGCCGTCGCCGTCTTCAGCACGCTGCCGGCCAGGCCGCCGAGCCCGAGTGCCGCGGCCTGCGTGGCCGCTCCGGGCCAGCGCAGCGCGAGCGCCGCAGCGACGAGCGCGATGCCCGCACGCGGCAGGTCGGGGCAGAGGCTGCGTCCCATGCCCCACAGCGCCTGCGCGACCACGGCGACGGCGACGACTTCGAGGCCGTGCAGCCAGGCCGCGCCCGGGCTGACGCCGCTGCCGCGCAGCAGCAGAGCGAACCCGACCAGCAGCACGGCCGAGGGCAAGGTGAAACCGAGCCAGGCCGCGAACGCGCCGCGCCAGCCGGCGCGCAGCAGACCGAGCGCGATGCCGACCTGGCTGCTCGCCGGCCCCGGCAGGAACTGGCACAACGCGACGAGATCGGCATAGGCGTGATCGTCCAGCCAGCGCCTGCGCTCGACGAATTCGCTGCGGAAATAGCCCAGGTGCGCGAGCGGGCCGCCGAAGCTGCTCAGGCCCAGGCGCAGGAAGATGCGGAACACCTCGGGCGCCGGACCGCGTGCCGGCGCCCCGGTGGCGGTAGTCATGCGCGCACGTCCCGACGGAAATCGACGGAGCATGGTAAGAAAGCACCCGCGACAGCGGCAACCGCGACGCCTACGTTGCCGCTCCGCCCCCATTGCGCCGATCGGCGTCGCTGCCGTCGCGCGGCGGCGGACGCGCAGACCGGTCGGCTGGCCGCGACCATGGTCGCAGTCGCCCTGCCCCTGTTCCCGGCCCCAATCGCCCCCAACTGGCTGCGATCGTCCGGCCGGCGCGATGCACCGGTCCCGCCATTCCGCCAACCCGACCGGAGATCCCGATGCCGCCCATTTCCCTGCTCGAACTCGGCCGCGTGCGCGAAGGCTCAGACCGCCGCGCCGCCCTCGACGATGCGCGCGCGCTGGCCTGCGCCGCGGAGACCTGGGGCTATCGCCGCATCTGGGTCGCCGAGCATCACAACATGCCGATCGTCACGACGGCGGCGACCTCGCTAGTCATCGCGCATCTCGCGGCCGCGACGCGGACCATCCGCGTCGGCGCCGGCGGCATCATGCTGCCCAACCACGCCCCCTACGTCATCGCCGAACAGTTCGGCACCCTGGAAACCCTGTTTCCGGGGCGCATCGACCTCGGCCTCGGCCGCGCGCCGGGCACCGACCAGGTCACCCTGCGCGCGCTGCGCCGCGATCCGTCCGCGTCCGATCATTTCCCGCAGGACGTGCTCGAACTGCAGGCCTTTCTCGCACCGGCGCAGCCGGGCCAGCGCATCGAGGCCGTGCCGGGATCGGGCACGCAGGTGCCGCTGTGGATACTCGGCTCCAGCCTCTACGGCGCCCAGCTCGCAGCCGAACTCGGCCTGCCCTACGCATTCGCCGCGCATTTCGCGCCGCAGGCGCTGGATGCGGCGCTGCAGATCTACCGCGAACGCTTCAAGCCGTCGGCGCAGCTGCAGCAGCCCTATGCGCTGGTCAGCGCCAACGTCATCGCCGCGCCCACGGATGCCGAGGCGAAATTCCTCGCCACCTCGCAGCAGATGTCCTTCGCCGACCACGTGCGCGGCACGCGCCGGCTGACCCAGCCGCCGATCGCCGACATCGAAAGCTACTGGACGCCGCAGGAAAAGGCCCATGCCTCGCAGATGCTCGCCTGCAGCATCGTCGGCAGCCCGGCCACGGTACGCGCGGGACTGCAGGCGCTGGTCGAACGCACGCGCGCCGACGAACTCATGATCGTCTCCGACGTGTTCGACCCGGCGCTGCGCCAGCGCTCGTTTCGCATGATCGCGGAGATTGCCGGCGCGCTGCCGGGCGGCTGACCCGGCGCACGGTGCCCGCACCGGCAGCCGCCGCCGGTGCGGGCACATGACAGTCGCGCCCCCGCGCATACGCTAGCCAGCGTACAGGCGCCGCTTGCCGCGCCGTCGATCGCGGAGCACAGCAATGGACGAGTTGCTTTACGAGCTGATGAAAAGCTTCGCCGGCGCGGCCGCGAGCACCCTGGAACAGCAGGCCGCGACGGCGGCGCTGCAGGCGCTGGGGCTCGGCATCGCCGACAGCGAGAGCGCGTTCCAGGCCGATGTCGAAACCTCGCTGAAGACCATCGCCGTCGAAATCGGCCAGCTCGGCACAGCGCTCGCGGCGCTCGGCGCGGCCGATGCGCGGATCAGCGAACAGATCAGCGACGCGGAGCTGCAGTCGCTGCTGACGGCCTATACGACCAGCGTCAGCACGATCAACGAATATTTCCAGATCTACGCGCTGGCCAGCGCCAACCTCGGCAACGCGGCCATGCGCGACGCGTCGATCCAGCAGCTCTACAGCTTCCTGTCGTCGTCGGCGTTCCCCGCCCAGGTCGCGACCGAGATGCGCAACATCAACAGCTTCGTCAACGGCACAGGCGAACTGACCAACCTGATCGCGTATCAGCAGCCGCATGTCTATGCGAGCTTCACGGCCTACGTGGCATCGCCGGGCAACTGGGTGCATCAGGTCAACGGCCTCGGCAACTTTCCCGACAACGCGCTGCTCTACCAGACATTCCTCGATGCGGTCTCCGCCAACGGCAGCATCGAGCAGAGCCTGCTCGACGACGTGATTCCGGCCTTGAAGAATGCCCTGCTCGCGCAGACGCGCGGACTGGCCTTCCTGCGCGCCGCCTGGGGCGGCGGGCCGCAGCAGGCGCAGCTCGAAGAATTCAGCGACAACATCGTCGCCCAGGCCAAGGCCATGCAGTCGGCCTTCGCCGCGATAACCGCGTTCGACGGCTATCTCAACGGCGCCATGAACCAGCACGCGATCGCGCTGAGCCAGGACGATCTGAACAATTTCCGGGGCGGCAACGTGCAGGGCTGGCCCGGAATCTGGTGGTCGGCGGTGATTCCCGACAGCAACGATGAGGGCCAGGCCTTGCAGCCGGGCTACTTCTTCAATATGCCCGGGACGCCGTTCAATCTGATGGCCCAGGTGCTGCAGGGCCCGCAGCTGCGCTTCTACGGCAACTTCGTCGCGATCACGCGCGGCAGCGAATTCCCCGACTACCGCGTCGACGGCAACCCGATGCACGTGGTCGTCTCGCCGATGCCCAGCGCCGTGGTCTCGCCGGCGCTGAGCCAGGCGATCACGGACTTCAATGCCATCCTGACTGCGGTGATCCAGGCGGCGCCGGCCAGCGGTTGACTGCGAGGATCCACAGCCGGCACTGAAAACCGCCCGAGACTGCAGAAACAGCGTATGTCCCGCAAATGTCCGCGCGCCGTCGTCGACCGCCAGGTGACGGCGCGCGGCGAACGGCTGGCGTCGATCGGCGCAAGTGCGCCTCGATCACTCGCACGGGTTCGGGCCGGCACTGTGTCCGCACGCATTCCGCAGGAATGGGCAAATCGCTGGGGCACCGCCCCTTGACGCGCTCGCGCATAGCCGGTCCGCGCTCAAGCTCCCCGGCATGAGCGGCATCGCGTCGCATCGCCGCCTGCGACGCCCCACTCTTTCAAGGCTGTCACCGCCAGCCCTTCAAGAAACCGCGTCGCGGCCTGCGCCGCGATCGCCGA
Source organism: Lysobacteraceae bacterium SCN 69-320 (assembly GCA_001725155.1). Classification (GTDB taxonomy): domain Bacteria; phylum Pseudomonadota; class Gammaproteobacteria; order Xanthomonadales; family Rhodanobacteraceae; genus Tahibacter. The sequence continues at coordinate 438,200 of MEFP01000019.1, forward strand.
GTCAGCGGAGCAACTGCGGTACTGAGAGGTTTCGCGCCGACCCGACAGATCCCTTCCGTGCATAGCGCAAGCCACAGGAGAAAACAGCCGTGACGTCGTCATCGTCCGTGACTCGAGTCAATCCGTCTCCTGCGCTGACCGACCGCGACGCTATCCATGGCGACCGTAAGCTGACCGGCCAACTTCTGCTCGACATCGCAAACGATCCGCGGTTCAGCGCGCGGCACAGGGAGCTCGATGCGCTCGCACGCGCGGTGGCCGCGGGAGGCAGCGCCGAATCGCTATGGCACGGCGTCGATCTGCACGCGTCCTTCACGCCGGAAAGCACGATCCGGCTCGCGCCGCGGAGACTTCGCTGGGTGCCGGCTTTCATCGGTGCGCTGGCAGGCATCGTCGTATTTCTTCCGGTTGCCTGGACCTGGTGGTCCCTGCATCGGGCGACGCAAGCCTACCAGCAACTGCTCGCCCAGGGCCCGAAACAGGAAGGCGCCAGCTTCCTGCAATTGTGGGCAACCGGATTCGAAGGCTTGCTGCCGCAGCACCTGTGGCTGTCCGACGTCGCCCAATGGGCAGTGATCCTGATTGCCTCGAGTGTGCTGCTGATCGTACTGGAACGCGTCATCTCCCGATCGGCCGACAGAAACGACGAGGAATCGCACCGGGAATGTGCGACCCGGCTCGCGCAAACTCTCAGCTACGCAACGATCACGATCAACAGCGGCAACATCGAGGACCCGATACAGCGCCTGGAGATCGTCGCCGAAACGATCGCGAAGCTGCTGGACGCCCACCGCCGGACCAGCGACGCCGCCGCACAGCTGACCAGAGCCGCGTCGGGACTGGAAGCAGCCACGAGCCGCATGACCTCGAAGCTGGAGGATTCCCTCTCGACGCTGCTGGAGGGATTCAACAGCAGCATCGAGGGAACGGTCACGTCCCTGGGCGACGCGGTGCAGACGGTGACCGCCGAGCTTCTCCGATCGGCCGGGACGATCTCGCAAGACTTCAGCCAATCCATCGTCAGTACCTCCGACACCCTCGAAGCCGCGGCCACGACTGCTGCGGGAAAGCTCACCGCTAGCGCCGATCGGATCGCCCAGTCCTCGAACGAAATGCAGACCGCGGCCAGCGCGTCGACGGCCGCGCAGCAGACACTGGCCGGCGCCGCGGCGCGCATCGAGGTGAACGTCCAGTCGCTGGAGAACGCGCTGCGCTCGCAGCTGAAAGAACTGACCGATGCGATCAGCCGCGAAACCGGTGCGCTGAGGGGAACCACAGGCGACTTCGCCAGACAGGTCTCTGCCAACACCAGCGAGGTCGGTCTCTCACTCGGCCAGCACACGTCCGCGTTGCAGCACCAGATTTCGGAGCTGACGCAAATACGCGCGTCGATCGAGCGTCTGCTGGATGAAAAAACCGATGGCGACCTGCCCCGCCCCCTGCAAGCGGCCGGGAGGTAACGCCGATGGCGCACTACGGACGGCGCACGGCTGAGAAGCCCAACGTGGCGGCCATCATGGCGGGCTGGCTCTTCGCCGATCTGCTGCTTGTGCTGTTCCTCGTCGGCATAGGGACACAGACGAACAACAAACCTCCACCGTTGCCTCCACCGCCGCCACCGCCTCCGCCAAGCCTGGCGAAGGAACCCGTCTCGATCACGCTGGACGTGCGCTACCAGGACATCCTGGCGGGCGGAGAAGCGCGCCGGCAGGCTGTCGCGGAGGTGCGCGGGCAAGTGGCCGCCGCCGTTGCCGACAGGCAAAAACTCGGGGGCGAGCGTGCGGGGATGGTCCTGATCTGGGGCTATCACGAGGATGTAGGCAGCGGCTTGCGGATATCCGCCGCCGTCACGGAGGGGCTCGCGGAGGCCGACAGGACATTCTTCGGCAACAGCACGCTGCGCTCGTTCTGGGGCGGCGGACGACAGCCGAAATCCCGCGTCATGCTGGAAATCTACGTGCTCAAGTAACCCTGGCACTCACCCGGAGAGGAATCGACCGTGTCAAACATTCTGCCTTTCTACCTGGTCTGCGACGAATCGTCCTCGATGGATGGGCCGCCGCTGAAAGCGATGAACGACGCGCTACCCGAACTGCATCGCGAGATCGGCACGAATCCCGTCGTCTGCGACAAGACCCGATTCAGCATCGTCACGTTCAACGATGAGGCAGCGATCCTGCAGCCGCTGGCCGACCTCTCCCAGATCACCCGCCTGCCCGAACTGAGGGCATCGGGCACGACGAACTATGCCGCCGTGTTCGAGCTGCTGCGCAGCGAGATCGACAGCGATGTGGCGGCACTGAAGGCCGATGGCCACCGTGTGTTCCGCCCTTCGATTTTTTTCCTGTCCGACGGCTATCCGAATCTGGACCGGGATTGGCAGAAAGCACTCGCCGATCTGCTCGATCCGGCCTGGAAGCTGCGTCCCAACATCATCGCATTCGGCATCGGCAACGCCGATCCCGCGATCATCAGCAAGGTCGGAGTCACCCGGGCGTTCATGGCCGATGGAACGATGACACCCGCGCAGGCGCTCACCGAGTTCGCGGCGGTGTTGACTCGGTCGATCATCAACTCCGGATCCGCCGCCGGCGACGCGCCCTCGCCGCTCATGCCCTCGGTAGTTCCGGGATTCACGGCATTGCCCGCCGACGAGGTCTGACGAGGCGACCGGCATGGGAACGAAACCTACAACAGACGGACAGAACGCGCCTTCTGAAACTACCGCGCCAGCGGAAACCGGCACGCCCGAATCGGCAGCGCAGACCACCTTGCCGCCGCACGGAACTGAATCGCCGCCGGCAATAGTGAACTCCGGCCCGGACAGCGGCTGTTCCGCATCGCCGGTTCCGCTCGCAACGCCCGATGCAGCGGGCGGCACGGAGCCTGCGTCGATCAGGGACGTCGCAACGTTGCCAACCGACGATCCGGCTACCGTGAACGCATCCGCCCAGCCTGCCGTCGCTACGGCGGCAACGCAGTGGCTGTGGATCGGCAAGCGAGGAAGGCTGCCGCCGGTACCGGCACGCATCACGCAGCAACCGACCGAGATCCCGGTGCAGGTTCCCGACACCGTCGTGGAATGGGCGGACTTGCGTGGGCTCTCGATTCGCGGCCTGTCGATCCGAGGGCATGGGCATCGCTACGAAGGCAGCGTTCGTCAGGACCAGATCGCCTTGGGAGAGATCGGAGAAAAATCGCTGGTCTGCTGTGCCGTCGCCGACGGACTGGGCACACAGCCTGCCTCTCATCTCGGCGCGGCCTTCGCGGCACGGCTGGCCGCGTCGTGGCCGCGGGCCGAAACGCTGCTAACCGCGCAAGGCACGCAGTTCGACTGCAGCGAAATCAGCGCAGCGCTGCAGTCCGAAGCGCAGCAACGGGGCCTCGATCCGGAAACCGTCAGCACTACGCTGACGTTCGCCGTAATCGCGCGAGATGCGACCGTCGGGGCGGACGGAATCCCGCACTGGCAGGTCGCGGTTGCGCAGATCGGTGATTCGCACGCCTATCGTCTGCGTTCCGGCCGCTGGACTGCGCTGACGAAGCATGACGGCGCGGCGGAATCGCTGAGCAACGTCGTCGAGCCGCTTCCGCGGTATTCGAGAGCCAGCGTGTGGCACCTCGACATGATGGCTGGGGATGTGCTGGCACTGACCACGGATGGGACAGGCAACCTGCTGGAGGATCAGCCGGAGTTCGCGCTGGAGCTGGCGTCCTGCTGGCAGCAGTCGGCGCCATCGCCGTCCGCCCTGCTCCGCGTTCTCGACGCGGCGGTCAAATCCTACGACGACGACAGGACGTTCCTGGCGATCCGGTTCGAAGCCGTGCCATGAGCGTCGACCTGTCCACGCTCCATCTGGGCCGGAAGCTCGGCGATGGCGGACAGGCGGAGGTGTTTCTGGTGGAGAACCGTCCGGGTCTCGCGTTCAAGCGCTACAGGCCGAACGCGCTGCAGGCGTTCCGCCCCGACGTGCTCGAGGAACTGGCCGCGGAAACCGAGCATCTGAAACTGGAAGGACGGCCGATCACCTACTGGGCGACCTGGCCGACGGAAACCGTCACGCATCGGTCGCAGGTGATCGGGTTTCTGATGCCGCTACTGGCGAATGAATTCTTCTTTCCGGACGGAAACCTTCGCGGAAAACCGGCAACCTTCGCGTTCCTCGCCCGCGAGCCCGCCCCGTTCTGGGACGACGTGCGCCTTCCCGGCCCGATCGAGCGGGTCCAGTTGCTCGCCCAGCTCGCCGGCATCCTGCAGCAGCTGCATCACCGGAAAATGGTCTTCGGCGACCTCTCGTGGAGCAATGTGCAGTGGGCCCAGACTCCGGTCCGCCGCGTCATCCTGCTCGACTGCGACGGCATCCGCTTGCTCAAGGGGGCTCCCGTTGCGAGGCAGCTCGACACCCCGGACTGGACCGACCCGTACGCGATCCGGGGCAGCGTTCCGGACAGGGATCGCGATTGCTACAAATTGGCGCTCATGGTCCTGCGGGTGCTGAGCCAGCATCTGACCGTGCGGCTTTCCGATCTGCAATGGCCGGCGCTGCAAGGGCTGCCGGCAGGAACCGCCGGTGCGATCACCGACCTTCTGCAACGCGCAGCGGGCCCTGCAGGCAGCCGCCCCTCCGCGACGGAGTGGCGTCACGCCCTGGAGGGACGCCCAGCCCGGCAGGTCCCGATTGCATCGCCGCGAGCGAAACCCGCCATGCCACCCACGCCTCCTGTGACTGAGCGCCAGTGGAACACGCTCGCCGCGTCGTCACCGTCCACGACTGTCTCCGTGCCTTCTGCCGAGCCGACGGGCGCTGCGAACGCCGACGACGCGCGCCGGTGGAAGGCCGTGGCCCCACCTGACGATCTGTCGTGAACTTCCTGTCTGCGATGCTGCAGTTGCTGCACGGGATCTGGTCGCGCCTGTTCCGGCCACGCTACTCCGCACCGGTCCATTCGCCGACACGGCCGACCTCGAGCGCCGCGGCCAGCGCGCCGCCGACGGCAAGGCATGTTCCCGTGTCCAGTTCGAGCGCCAGATGCGGAAGTTCGACCAATCCGCGCGCGGTATCGGGCACAGGGTCCCCCCCGGCGAGCGTGGCGGCGCGCTCTCATCCTCCCCAAGCCCTTCGATCATCAGCCCACCCGCTCAGTCGTGCCGCCGATCAGGAGCAACCACCGCACACGGCGAAGGACGCCCCCGCAGGAAAGCGTTTCCGGCTGGGCCAACAGTTGGGCCGGGCCGGCGGCCAAGGCACGGTCTTCGAGCTGCTCAACGAGAATGAAACGGATCTGGTCTACAAGCTGTATCGCACGCCGATACGCGGTGCGTTGCAGTCGCTCGACGAGCTCGTCCGGGCAGGCCGGAAGCTTGCGCCGCTGCTCGAACGGAAAGGAATCACGGCGACCTGGCCAACCGCGATCTGCGGTGACCGTGATGTCGTCGAGGGCTACGTCATGCGCCGGATTCCGCCGCAATTCAAAATCGAACTGCAGACGCCGTACCGGAAAGAACACCGCGACGCCACGCTCGACCAGGCGTTCGTTGCGGGCAACAGCAAGTTTTCCCCCACACAACCCGTGACGGCGGACGAACGGATGCAACTGCTGCGGCTCGTCGGCACCTTCCTCGACACCCTTCACCGCAACGACTTCGTCTACGGCGATCTGTCGCTGAAGAACATGCTGTTCAGCCGCACGCCGACGCAACTGCTCGTGATGGACATGGATGGCGTCCGCAAGATCTCCGCCAGGCTGATACCGGAGAAAGATCTTCTGCACACGCCCGATTGGAAGGACCCGCTGAGCCCGGACCAGATCCCGTTGGGCTTCGATCTTGATCGCTATAAGTTCGCGCTGCTGGTCTATCGCCTGCTCGTCGCGAACAGCGTGTCTGCGCCGCTCCCGAAAGCCAGAGAGTCGAGCGCGTTCACGAACATCGGGAACAAGGTCAATGGCCGGCTCGGGTTTCTGCTGCGCAGAGCCGCCGTCGGCGAGGTTGGCTCCCGTCCGCCGATCAACGAGTGGCTCGACGCCCTGGACTCGGCCTCGAGCTGATCCGGCTCAACGCGCCGCGGCGAAAACACTCCGCCCGGCGGCCGATCGGCTTCAGCGCTGCTACCGTAGCAGCGCTCAGGTCACCCGACAGTCCATCGAGGATTGCGCATGGGCCCTAGCCCCGAACAGCACTACGAAGGCGCCTGCCATTGCGGCTCCGTGCGTTTCGCGATCGGGACCGGCTTCCCGGAGCTGACGACCTGCGACTGCTCGATCTGCCGGCGCAGGAACGCGCTCATGGTCAAGATGCACGAGAGTCGCTTCGAGCTGCCGAGCGGCGCCGACGCGCTGACCGAATACCGCTTCCGCACGCAGACTGCGCGGCACTGCTTCTGCAGGGTCTGCGGCATCTGTCCGTTGCATCGCCAGCGCGTGACGCCGGACTGCTGCGGCGTCAACGTGTTCTGTCTGCACGACGTCGATCCGGCATTCCGGCGCGCGCCACGGGCCGCGCGCGCTTGGAATGGCGACATGGCCTGCGTCAGGTGTTGCCGCCTGATCGCGCAGACCGGGCGACGGACATCCACGCATCACCTGCCCCGGACGGCCGGAACCAGAGGTCGGCCACGTAGCCGGGCTCGTCGCGCGAACGCAGCAGTTCGGTGCCGACCCAATGACGCACCGGCGCACCGGTTCTCGTCAGCAGCAGCCAATGCGCGCGCAACCCGGTGTTGCCGTACTCACGCGTCGCGAGCGCCGCGACCTCTTCCCAGAACGGCGCCGAAGCGCGCAGGCGCAGATAGCTCGCCATGCGCCAGAACTCGCGACGCACACGGCGCCGCAGCCAGGCCAGCGCGATCGTTTCGAGCGCGGCCGCGTGCGATGCATCGAGCGGAAAACGCTTGAGCCGATGCCAGATGATCTCCTTGGCATAGCCCGAACGGAGGAACCACGGATCGACGTCGAGGAACGCGATGGCCGCGTCGATTCCGCGCGACTTGCCGGCCAGAAACGCGCTCCACTGAGCCGCGCCGCCCGGAAACGCCAGTCGATCCATCTGCGTCTGGTACTGCCGCCAGGCGTCGACCCATGCCTGGCGATCCGTCGCCGAACGACGGCGCAGTGTCGCGGTTTCCCGGATCTGGCGACGCAGGCGATCGATCTCGGCGCTGTTGGCACGGACGAGACTGGCGAAATCGGTCATGGAAATCCTCTGGCGGCAACGGCGCGAGGCGCCGCATCGCGGTAGAGAACGATACGGCTGGCCTCCGCCGAACGGAATGGATTGCCCCCCGATCGCGTCGTCGACAACCAACGCCCGCGCAGCAGGTAGCAGGCGGCGCATACCTCCGTCACACTCCGGCGATCGCAACGACGACTGGCCTCATGACCGGTTTGAAACCCACTCGCGCATTCGGCACCTGGAAGTCCTCGGGGGCCGTGTCCCTGTGGCGCTATACCGAGAACACGCGCAACTATCCGGGCTGGCATCTCAATGCCGACGTGGCCGGATGTCGTTCGCTGCTCGACCTGCTCGATGCGCTCGCTACGGAACCCGGCAGCTATCGGACGATCCCGCTGCGGCCGCCGAGCGAGGCGCAACTGAGTGTGCCGAACAACCGCGGCGCAGCCCCGGCCGCGGCGACGAAGTTGCGGCTGGCCGTGGCGGACGCCCCCGCGCAGTGGCACCTTCCGGCCGACCACGATCCTGCCACGCTGACGATCGGCAGCGACTGGCTCGCGCCGCTGCGCAAGGGACTGCTCGACATCACGCGCGGACGCGGCGACTACAGCATCGGCGAGGAAGACAGTGACAGTCTGCGGCTGTGGTTCTGGTGGGGGCCTCGAGAAGCGCCCCCTGCGCGATCGCGGTAGCCCGCCCTCCCCGCCTTGGCTAGGATCGCGACATTCTCTGCCTGAGCGATGCCATGTCGCCTGTCGATCCGCAGCCTGCGCCTGAACTCATGGCCCAGCGTTTCACGTTTGCCAATGTCAGCAGCGCGCTGGCGCTCGCCGTCAGCGTTTTTGCGCTGGCCATCAGCGCCTACCAGACACGCCTGATGCAAAGCCAGGCGCGCGCCGCGGTCTGGCCCTACCTGACACAGGGCAGCACGTATGCCAATGACGACGACACGGGCAGCTTCGTATGGCTCGTGGAAAACAACGGCGTCGGTCCGGCCAAAGTGGAAAGCGTGTCGCTGGCCCTGGATGGAAAGCCGATGCGCAACTGGAAAGACGTGCTCGCGGCACTCGGCGTCAGCGGCAAGACTCAGCTGTCGTTGACGCGGCTGTCCGGTGAAGTCATCCCGCCCAGTCTCAACCGGGAGACCGGCATACCGATGATCCGCGTCGACAGTCGCGAAATCGCCAGCCTGCTGCAGGGCGCGCAGGCGCGCTTCCGCATGGACATCTGCTATTGCTCGGTCTACGACGACTGCTGGCTGTCGCGCTGGCAGGCCAGCGGCACGCAAGCCGTGGCGCGGTGCATGGCACCGGCCGTGCCGTTCGAGGACTAGGACCTGCGGCGAGAGCGTCGGGGACAACACCCTCCGCGCTGCGCGCAGGTCGCGGCGCCGTCCGACGAGGCATCGGTCGAGCGCAGGAATCCGATGGAAGGCCACCGCGCAGTTCCATGAAAAAAGCGCCGGCATTGCTGCCGGCGCTTGCGGAACGGACGAGCTGCCGTCGCGACGGCGACGGCGTGATCGCGTCAGGCCAGATCGAAGCGATCGAGGTTCATGACCTTGACCCAGGCCGCGACGAAGTCCCTGGCGAACTTCTGCCGCGCGTCGCTGCTGGCGTAGACCTCGGCCAGCGCGCGCAGCTCCGAGTTCGAGCCGAACACGAGGTCGGCGCGCGTGCCGGTCCACTTCAGCGCGCCGGTCTTGCGGTCGCGGCCTTCGAATATGCCGCCGGCCGCTTTCCATTCGGTGCGCATGTCGAGCAGGTTGACGAAGAAATCGTTGCTCAGACTGCCCGGCCTGGCCGTCAACACGCCGTGCGCGCTGCCGCCGGTATTGGCGCCGAGCACGCGCAGGCCGCCGACCAGCACGGTCATCTCCGGCGCAGTCAGGGTCAGCTGCTGCGCCCTGTCGACGAGCAGCGCTTCTTCCGGAATGGTGTACTTGGCCTTGACGTAGTTGCGGAAACCGTCGGCAACCGGTTCCAGCTCATCGAAGGACGCGGCGTCGGTCTGCGCGGCGCTCGCGTCGACGCGGCCCGGTGTGAACGGCACCTCCACCGGCGTGCCGGCCGCCTTGGCGGCGAGTTCGATGCCGACACCGCCGGCCAGCACGATCAGGTCGGCCAGCGACACCTTGCCGTGGGCCGCCCGGATTTCCTCGAGCTTGGCCAGCACCTTGGCCAGCTGCGCCGGCTGGTTCACGGCCCAGTCCTTCTGCGGCGCCAGACGCAGGCGCGCGCCGTTGGCGCCGCCGCGCTTGTCGCCGTAACGGAAGGTCGATGCCGAGGCCCAGGCGGTGGAGACCAGTTCGCCGACCGACAGGCCCGACGCGGCGATCCGCGCCTTGAGCGCGTCGATGTCGGCAACGCTGGGCACCGCGAACTCGGCCTCGGGCAGCGGGTCCTGCCAGACCAGATCCTCGGCCGGCACTTCCGGACCGAGATAGCGCGCCTTGGGTCCCATGTCGCGATGGGTCAGCTTGAACCAGGCGCGCGCGAACGCATCGGCGAACGCCTGCGGATTGTCGAGGAACTTGCGCGAGATCTTCTCGTAGGCCGGATCCATGCGCAGCGACAGATCGGTCGTCAGCATCGTGGGCAGCTTGTTCGGACCACCGTGCGCATCGGGGATGATGGCTTCGGCGTTCTTCGCCACCCACTGGTGTGCGCCGGCCGGCGACTTCGTGAGCTCCCATTCGTACTTGAACAGGTTCTCGAAGAAATTGTTGCTCCACTGCGCCGGCGTCTTCGTCCAGGTCACTTCGAGGCCGCTGGTGATCGCATCGCCGGCCTTGCCGGACTTGTAGCTGCTGGCCCAGCCCAGGCCCTGCGCCTCGATCGGCGCGGCTTCGACGTCGGCGCCGACGTGGTCGGCCGGGCCGGCGCCGTGGGTCTTGCCGAAGCTGTGGCCGCCGGCGATCAGCGCGACGGTTTCCTCGTCGTCCATGGCCATGCGGGCAAAGGTCTCGCGGATGTCGACGGCGGCCTTGAGCGGGTCCGGATTGCCGTTCGGACCTTCCGGATTCACGTAGATCAGGCCCATCTGCACGGCGGCCAGCGGGTTCTCCAGATCGCGCTCGCCGGTGTAGCGCTGGTCGCCGGCCAACCAGGTCTTTTCGTTGCCCCAGTACACGTCCTCGTCGGGTTCCCAGACGTCCTCGCGGCCGCCAGCGAAGCCGAAGGTGCGAAAGCCCATGGATTCCAGCGCGACGTTGCCGGTCAGGACGATCAGATCGGCCCAGGAAATGCGCTGGCCGTACTTCTGCTTGATCGGCCAGAGCAGCCGGCGCGACTTGTCGATGTTGACGTTGTCGGGCCAGGCGTTCAGCGGCGCGAAACGCTGCTGGCCGCGACCCGCGCCGCCACGGCCGTCGCCGGTGCGGTAAGTGCCGGCGCTGTGCCAGGCCATGCGGATGAACTGCGGGCCGTAGTGACCGAAGTCGGCCGGCCACCAGTCCTGCGAATCGGTCATCAGCGCGAGCAGGTCTTTCTTCAGCGCCGCGTAGTCGAGCTTGTTGAATTCCTCGCGATAGTCGAAGCCCGCATCCAGCGGGTCGGACTTGGACGAATGCTGGCGCAGCAGCTTGAGATTGAGCTTGTTCGGCCACCATTCCTGATTGGTGGTGCCGCCGCCGACGGCGGTGTGGTTGAACGGGCATTTGGCTTCGGACGACACGTCTTCATCTCCGTGGCAGGGGTTCAGAAAAAGGCGTCGCGACGAGACGACGTTGGGCCACTGTAGACCCTGCGGCGTGATGGAGGAAATCAATTGAACCTACCGGGTCGATATGCCGGAGCTATGGCGTGGTGCGGTGCCGCAGCATGGAAAACGTCCGTGGTCGCGGTCATCGCGCCGGCCTGAGACACAGGCCGGACCAGACGACCGCAGTCCATGCCGCGCTCGATGAACCACGCCGGGAACCGATCAGTTCGCCACGTCGTCGGCAACGCGTTCGACCCGTGACCCGATCGCCCCCACCGCGGCCACCGCACATTCATGACGAGCAGAATCAACACCTCAGCGTGTACATCACCGACGCGGGCACGCTCTCCCTGGACCAGCCGCGCATGCCGCAGATTCCTGCGCCAGTCGGCAGCTGTCTTGCGTGGTGGTCGTCAGGGCGGCACTTTCCAGCCGCCGCATCAGAGACGGCCGTGACTATCCCGACCATCCTCATCATGCAGGCGATGCGCACTGCGATCCGGCTGCATGCGACGCCGGGCCTCGCCGCGGACTCGCCGACCGTGCTGCGCGTCGAGGCCTTTCTCGCCGCGCTCGTGGAGGACGCCGTAGCGCAGCTGCCGCACGGGACGTTGCCGGCCGACTGCGCGAAGCGCCGACCTCGGGCGAAGCCGTCGGTCCCGGCGTGCGATTCTGGTGGCCCCGGGTACGCGACGGGTTCGGGGCCGGGACTAGCCACGGCGATGGAAAGAAGCCCCGCAGCCCACCCGGCTCACGCAATTCACGAGCGCCCCCAATGTGGCGCTGTGGCCAGATCCACGGTTACCTTCTCCGCCAGCGCCCCAATGTGATGGCGAGGACGTCAGCGGCATGAGCGAGCGTGCCGACAGCGAAGTGGCGGAAACCGGAGACGCGACGGCCGAACCCAGCGTCTTCATCTCCTACTCCCGCAAGGATGGCGACCGCATGCAGGCGCTTGCGGAGGGACTGAGGACTGCAGGATTTCGCGTGCTGCTGGACACGACCGGGATAAGGCCCGCGGAGATCTGGCGCGAGCGGCTCGCGCAATTGATCCGGCAATGCGATTCCGTGATTTTCCTGATTTCGCCCGACTCGGTGCGCTCGTCCGTTTGCGAATGGGAACTCGACGAAGCGGAGCGTCGCGCCAAGCGTCTGTTTCCGGTACGCATACGTGAAACTGCCGACGCCGACATTCCGGGCAGGCTGCTCCAGCTCAACCATATCGTCGCCTGCCAGGACGAACTGTTGCAGCCGGCTCTGGCCGATCTGGTCGAGTCGCTACGTACCGACATCTCGTGGCTGCGCGAGCACACCGTCGTGGAGGAGATGGCCCAGCGCTGGCGCGATTCCGACGAGAGTCCGGCGCGTCTGCTGCGCGGTGCGGATATCGACGCCGTCGAGCGGTGGCGCGATCGACGGCCGCGGACGGCTCCCAATCTCACTGAAATCCAGAAGCGCTTCATCGCCGCTAGCCGCCGGCAGGTGGAAACCATGGCGAGGCGCCGCGCAGCCTGGACCAGCATGGCCGCGATCACCGCGATCGCGGTCGCACTGATCACGAACGAATTGCGGGTGACCGCCGGCCTGTCGGCATTTGAGGCTCACGTATCCGCCGAAGCAGTCAACATCATCGAAGGACTGAACTCGCACAACGAGTCGCACGAACTCGCCCGTGCGTTGCACGCCTACTACGTTGCGAAACAGACGCTGCCCAAACCACCCGATGTAGTCTGGAACGCGCTGCGGCTGGCGCTTTCCCAACATCGCGCGGAAAGCACGGCCGCGGCGCCGGCGCCGCTGCGGGATCTTGCAATCCGGGACGGGGACGGACTGCTCGGCCTCGATACGGACGGTACGCTCTGGACCTTCGAAGCCGGCCTGGATCAGCCACGCCGCGTCGCATTCGAGCAGGCGCTGGAGGACGCGGCGAACTACGGCATTTCTCCTTCGCGCCGCAGTGTCTGGCAACGGCGCGACGATACGATCCGCTTCCACGACCTCGACGGCAGATCTCTCGCGCTGCCGCCGGACATGCTGATCGACGCGGAAATGCCGTTCGACGCGGTGCCGGCCTGTGCCGCCGCCGTGCGCAACGGTCGCGTCTTCGTGACTGCCTCCGCCGGCGAACCCAATATCCCGCCACTGAACCTGAAGTGGGACGTGCCCAAGTCAGGCCGATTGCGCGTGCTGCGCGTTTCCGGGCATTGCGAGCGGCTTTTGCTGCTCGGAGAGAGAAGCGCATTCCTATATCGCCGCGACCAGGCAGGCTGGACGCCCCACGCGCTGGAGGTCGGAGCGGACCAGCCCTGGACAGCGTCGCCGAACTTGCGTTTCATCATTGCGCGCTGGTCCAACAGCCTGGAGATCGCCCGCTACGATGCCGAATCGGACGGCTGGAAGTATTTCCTGCCGGATCTCGGCGAGGCCGGCAATGCAAGAGCCGCAGCACGCAACGTCGACGAAGCTCAAGTCACCGACACGGGAGCCTTCGCCTTGCTCGTCGGCAATGACGCACTGGTATTCGACGACGCCGGCCGGCAACGCATGCGCTCTCCCGGCGGCGTTCTGCCGCGCACGATCGCATTGTCGGCTCACGGCGACCGGCTTGTGGTCTACCAGCAGGCCAACCAGCGCCTGACCCTGTTCCGGGCCGGTGCCACGCCGCTGCTGGAACCCGTGCTGGACGATGTCGCCTTGCCGGCCGGCGAATCCATTTCGGCGCTGAGCGTGTGCGGTCCGTCTCGCCTGTTCGTCATCGGCGGCTATGCCGGCAGCGTCCTCGTGCTCGATCCACGCAAGGATTTTTCCGTCATCCGACGCCTGCATGTCAGCGGCATGGTGCGGCGAATCGATTGCGACCGGAACGGTCCGGCATTGATCGTCAGTGACGAGGGGCTGCTCGACATACGCCGGGGCGAATCTGCGTTGCCGCGGGACGAACTCGGCGCCGTCACAGGCACCGACGGCGCCGCCGTGTTTCCCGACGACGACAATGGGTTGCTGATCGTCGGTCCGGACGCAGTTTATCGGCGTACGCAGGACGGCAGGGTGATCGAGAAAATCTCTCGCGCACCGCACGATGACGACACCGTCGTCGTCGGTGGAAACGTACTGTGGCAGACCGATCCGCGCCGGCTTTTGCTACTCGGCCAATCGGCCGGCATTCGCAACGGACGTTACGGCGCGCGCGTCTGCGCCTACACCTGGGGTGCGGCCGAGGCCGTACAGGTCGTATGCCGCGGCTGGCCGGAAGCCATACGGTTCTCGGCCGGCGGATTCGTCGGCGAGACTACCCTGGCCGGCGTCGGTATCGGCGGCCAGCTCAGCCTGATGGACCTGTCGACACCTCATTCGTTGAACCTCGACGGGGGACCGCAAATCGTGCCGAGAAGGCTGATCGCGCTCGGCGATGAACGCTTCATCGTGAGCAGCCTCGGCGGAGAACTTCAGATCTGGGCGAAATCCGGCACGCTGCTGCGCTCGAATCTCGACGTTCCCGGCGCACCCGAGATGATCAGCATGACCGCTGAAGAAGAATCGCACGAGGTGCTCGTCGCCGCCGACCGTGCCATCTATCGCACCGTGCTTTCCGGCGAACGCCTGAAGGACAGGGCCTGCGCTGCACTGTCCCGTATCAACCGCACGGACCGAAGCAAACTCGCCGATTGCGCGGCAGTCACGCCCGAATCCGCGTTGTGGCGGCGGATCCGCGATGTGCCCGTCTTCACGCCGCTGCACCAGCAGACGCCGACGGCCACTGACTGAAAGCCGTCGCGCCGCCGGCGGCAGTCAACGCCCCTGCGACGCCGCGGCCTGGCGCAGTTCCTCCACGACCGGATGGCTGCTCCAGTTCGTGAACAGGCGAGCCGTGGGCATGAACGTGATGCGCTGGCCGAACTCGGTGGGGCGCCGGAAATGGATGGTCACCGGATGGATGTTGAACCAGCGGTTCTCGGTGACCTCGACGACCGCCGGCAGCGGCACCCGGATCTCGCGAAAATAATTGGAGATGTACAGGTTTTTTCCATCCATGCGCACGCGCTTGAGCGGCACGCACATCCACAGCATCGAGGCCATGCCGGCACACCAGAGCAGGAACAGCAGCAGCGTCGGCGGCTGCGCTGCGGCCGGATGGCCGCGATCGCTCAGCACGAGCCAGCCGAACAGCACGGCCCAGAGCGGCGGGAAGACCAGCTTCATGAAGAAGGTCTGCGCGGACGATAGGGATCGCTGCATGGGGAAGTCACCGGGTCGTCGAACAAGTCACCTGAGGTGCACCCGCCGGATGATAGAGCACGCGCGACGCACGGGCAGGCGGCTCCGCCGACATCGTTCGCAGCCCGGCCCGGCCGGCACCGATGGCCGTCTCAGGGCCCGAGCATCGCCGGCACCTGCGCCACGAGTGCGTCGATCGCCGTGCGGGTCTTGCTCGGCAGGTAGCGCGACTGCGGCCAGACCGCATGGACCTCGCTCGCGACGGTGTTCTGGCTGCTCGTGACCAGGGTCAGCTCGCCGCTGCGCAGGCGCGGTGCTATCAGCCAGCACGGCAGCCAGGCCAGGCCGTGGCCAGCGATCGCGGCGTCGGCAATGGCCTGCACGTCGTCGAAGCGCAGGCGGCTTGCGATCAGCGGCTCGCGCAGCTCGCCGTCGGCGTCGCGGATGCGCCATTGCGCCGAGGAGCCGTTGAGTCCGTAGACGATGGCCGCGTGCGTCGCGAAATCGGCCAGCGTGCGCGGCAAGCCGTGCTCGGCGAGATAGGCCGGCGCCGCGCAGATGCCCATGGCCTGTGAGCCCAGGCGCCGCGCCGCGAGGGTAGCGCTGTCGCGCAGCGGACCTATGCGCACGGCGAGATCGAAGCCTTCCTCCACCAGATCGACCACGCGGTCGCTGAAGGACATTTCCACTTGCAGCCGCGGGTGGCTGCGGGCCAGCGCCGCGAGCACCGGCGCCACGCACTGACGGCCGAACAGCAGCGGCGCGCTGACGCGCAGGCGGCCGACAGGCTCGCGCCGGCCGCTGTCGAACGCCGCTTCGGCCGCATCGAGCTCGGCCAGCGCGCGGGCGCAGCGCTCGTAATAGGCCTGGCCGTCCTCGGTCAGGCTCTGCTGCCGCGTGGTGCGCTGGAACAGCCGCGTGCCGAGGCGCCGCTCCAGCCGCGCAACGGCCTTGCCGACGGCCGATCGGGTCAGTCCCAGGCGCTCGGCAGCCAGCGCGAAGCTGCCGGCATCCACGGCCTGTACGAAGGTGTCGATGCCGGTCAGTCGGTCGTTCATGGCGATATTGGTTCCTTCTGGGATACACAGATAGTACCGAATCTCTCCACTGGCGAAGACAAAGAACCTATATCGTGCGCAGCCATCCGGTCACGGCCCTCGCCGACGCCGGCCAACCTTCCCCTCCGGAGCACACCATGCAGGCCTATCACGTCCATCCCGGCAAGAATTTCGACGGCATCGTCGCCATCCGCCGCGCGCAGCTCGCGCCCGGGCCCTATGAGGTGCGCGTGCGCATCCGCGCGGTCGCGCTGAACTACCGCGATCTCATGGTGATCCGCGGCGACTACTCCGGCGGCGATGCCGCGCCGGTGGTGCCGGCCTCCGACGGTGCCGGCGATGTGGTCGAGGTCGGCGACAAGGTCACCCGCGTCAAGGTCGGCGACCGCGTCGCAACGACCTTCTTCGCAAACTGGGTCGAAGGCCGCCAGACGCCGGAGAAATCCCGCAACTCGTTCGGCGGACTGATCGACGGCGCGCTGGCCGAGGAAATCGTCGTTTCGCAGGATTCGCTGTTCAAGGTGCCCGGGCACCTCGACTACCACGAAGCCGCCACCCTGACCTGCGCCGGCACCACGGCCTGGAACTCGCTGTTCGTCGAAGGCCGCGCGCGGCCCGGCGACAGCGTGCTGCTGCTCGGCACCGGCGGCGTCTCGATCTGGGGCCTGCAGCTGGCCAAGGCCGCGGGCCTGCGGACCCTGATCACCTCGTCCAGCGATGCGAAGCTCGAACGCGCCCGCGCGCTCGGCGCGGACGTGACGATCAACTACGCGACCACGCCGGACTGGCACGAAGAAGTGCTGCGTGCGACCGGCGGCGAAGGCGTGGAAGTCGTGATCGAAGTCGGCGGCGCCGGCACCCTGAAGAAATCGCTGCAGGCCACGCGCATGGGCGGCACGGTCGCGATCGTCGGCGGCGTGTCCGGCTGGGGCAGCGAGCTCGATCCGTTCCAGATGATCCGCGGCGCCAAGCACCTCAGCGGTATCTACGTCGGCAGCCTGACCATGCTCGAAGACCTCGCCCGCTTCGTCGCGCTGCATCGGATCAAGCCCGTCGTCGATCGCGTGTTCCCGTTCGCGCAGGCGCGCGCGGCCTACGAATACCTCGACAGCGGCAGCCACTTCGGCAAGGTCGTGATCGCGCTGGACTGACGCGGGCGTGCAGGCCGCAAGCAGTTCCCGTATCCGCGCACAAGCCCTGCAATACGGCGTCGTGCCGGCCAGCGCGTTCCTCTATCGTGGGGAACGCGCTTCCGCCGGATTCCCGACGAGGATCTCCCGTGCTTCACCGCCGCCGCCTGGCTACCCTGCTGCTGTGCTCCGTGCTCGGCGCCGGCAGCGCTCATGCGCAATCCAGCACGCTGATCGGCACGACCAGCGATGCATCGACCCACGAGCCGCTGGCCGGCGTGCGCATGACCGCGCGCGGTGCCAACGGCGGCACACCGACGACCGTCGCCACGGACAGCAGCGGCAACTACCGGCTTACCGACCTCGCGCCGGGCACCTATACGCTGCAGTGGGACAAGCCCGGCTACTTCACCTTCGTGCGTGCCGATGTCCAGGTGCGCCCGAATCGCACGCTGCGCGTCAACACGGAACTGCTGCCGATGGCGCAATCCGACTAGCGATCCGGACCGTCCCCGAGCGACGGCGGCTCCGACTCTGCCGGCCGGCGGAAGGTCGCGACGAATGCTGCGCGGCTCCTGTCGCATCGGATCGCGACGGACGGCATCCGCGAACGATCCGCCGCGCGAGGCGATCGCGTAGAGAACTCAGGCGACCGGTGCTGCAAACACCTGATCGCGCGGCAACTCGAAACGCAGCGTCTCCACGCGTTCGACCTTGCGCTCCTGCGTCATCCCGCAGACGACGCCGCGTCCCAGCGACAACTGCCAACCGGCGGAGAACCGCGCGGCCACGTCCAGCACTTCGGCGATGGCGGCTTCCCACGAAACGGCCTGCAGCTCGCTGAAGAACTGGATGTCATGACTGTGGGGGAACCCGGGAGCGATGCGCCCCTCGATCGCCGCGACGCGCAGCACCTGCATCACCTTGCGCCGCGCGTTGAAGGGATCCGATCCGCGGTATTCCATCGACCGGCGGACGCGCATGACGCTGCTCCGTCCTGCAATTTCGCGTCCACGAGCGACGGGCGACTTCGACATTATTTGCCCATCGTCAGGCCTATGAGCATTACCGCAATGGCACTGATCAGCGCAAACGCCGAGAACAGGGTGCCCAGCCCGGCCAGGATGCGCCGGCGCCGCTTCTCGACCAGCCCGGCAATGCCCAGGCAGAGCGCGACGAACGCGAGGCCGAGGAACAGGAACAGCAGCAGGCCGATGCCGACCGCCAGCGGCGACTCTTCGCTCACGCCGCCGGGCGTGCTGATCTCGAGATAGCCGGCGACGCCGAACAGCGCGAACAGGCACAGCGCCGCGACGAGGCTGAGGATGAACGAGGCAATGCCCAGTCCGGAATGCCGGTAGTCTTCCACGCCGCTTCCCCTGTCGAACCGATGGCCGATGCCGCCTGCCGGATGCAGCGGCATCGGTCTGTACGTGCCGCTGCCGTGCGCCGACGGCGAAGCCGCAGCTTATCGGATGGCGTGGGCCGCGCGTAACGGCAGCGCCGTCGTGCCCCGCACCGGCGCTGCCGTCACGACACCCGGTCGCGACGCTGCGGCTGCGACCGGCAGCCAGGCTCAGGCCTGGGCCGCGCCCGTGCGCCACCAGCCGCGTTTCTCCAGGCGGCGGAAATCCGGCTCGCCCGCCAGCTGTTGGAGATAGCGGCCCAGCCGCGGCAGTTCGTCGTCGGCCGGGTCGCCTTCGAACGGCCGCACGGCGATGAGATTGCCGTAGTTGCGCGTGTGCTTTTCCGGACTGTCGTCGACGACGAGCACGCGGCGCAGGTCGTAGCCGCGGCGGCGCAGCTTGTGCAGCGGCTTGGACTGGCACCACGTGTCGCTCTCCAGGTCGCGCCGCAAGGTGCAGCGGTCGCTGGCCCAGGTGAATGCCAGGCGCTCGGGTTCGGCGAACAGCCGGGCGACGACGGCCCGCGCATAGGCCGGCGACGAGGACGTCCATACGGCGAGTTCGTAGTGCTGCGCCATCTGCTCCAGGAAGCCCGCAACACCGGGGCGGAGGTACAGCGCATACGGTGCGATGAGGAAATCCGGCGTGTGCGCCAGCTCCGTCTCGCTCGCGTGGATCAATGTCTCGTCGAGATCGAGGATCAGCAGCGGCCGCAGCGGATTCACGACACCGGGCCCGCTCACGACGCGGGCGCCGCGACGCGCGACGGGCTGCCCGCCTTTGCCGCAAGCCGGCGCACCGCCTCGATCTGCGGCGTCCCGGCGAACCACGCTTTCGGCAGCATCTCGAACAGATTGTCGGCGTGATACAGCAGGAAGATGCGCTCGTCCTCGCGGAATTTGACGTAGTCGCTCCAGCGCCGGCGCGCATGGCCCGATTCGCTGGTTACCGACAGGCTTTCCTCGTCCCAGGAATAGCCGAACGACTGGCGGTAGGCGGCGCACTGCCGATACAGACGGCGCGCCTGCCACGGCAGCAGCAGACGACTCTGCACAGCTTCGCCGAGCAGCCCGCAGATGGCGACGATCGTGAGCGTCACGCCGGTCGCGAGACCGTCCGTGAACAGCAGTGGGATTCCGACGAGCGCAACGACCAGCAGCACCGTCGTCACGCCGCGCGAGCAGCGCCGGCGATGCAGCCGCTGCGCGGCGAGAAAGTCGTCTTCGGACAAACGCCCCGAAATCATCGGGCCATTCCTGCGTGGCGGATTCGTCCGCCATCGTAGACGCAGCCCGGTCCGGCTGTCGCGTTGCCTGCGGCGCGCCGACGCGGGCGGCGCGGCCGACCGCCGCGCTCATGCCGCTTCGCGCGACCGCCCGCCGCGCGCGCTGCGCTAGGGCTCGAAGCCGTCGGCGAAGATCGCGTCGGCGGCGACTTTCGCGACGAACACGCCGGTGCCCCATTCGACCTGGCTCTGGCCGTCCGGATGCAGCGCCGCGATGAAGACGAGATCGCCGCGGTTGTTCAGCATCGGCGCGCCGGAGAACACCGAGTCGGCGTTGTGCTGTCCGATCTGGCCCAGGCCCTGATCGGTCGCAAGCCGGTCGCCCTTGCCGGCCACGCGCGCGAGCGTGCTGCCGTCGCCGACGTAGATGGCCTGGCCGTTCGCATCGCGCGCGCGGAACGCGACGAGGCCGGCGTCGTTGATCGACGGCGCGAAAAACTCCAGCTCGCGTATCGTGCCGGCGGGATCGACCGCGGCGATCTCGGTCAAAGTCGCGCCGTCGACGCGATAGACCACGCGCCGGCTGTCGGCATCGCGCGTCGCAATGAACGCGACCCGGCCGTGGTCGCTGAGCGCCAGCGAATTGTCGAACTGGCGTATCGGCGACAGCGCGTCGGTGCCGCGGTTCGCGGCCAGTCGCGCGGAGCTGCCGTCGCTCGCGAAGCGGCGGATCTCGGTCGCGCTGGTCAGGTCCGCCGATGTCGCGACCTTCGCGACGATGCCGCGCGTGTCGTCGAAGGCCGGCGTATAGAGGTAGGTGTAGCTGCTGCCCGGGTCGATGCCGCGGTCGGCGACATGGATCAGCGCGGCCGCGGCCGGCGCCACCGAGGCATAGGCGCGGCCGCCGGCGAAATTGGCCTGGAAGCCGACCTGCGCGGCGGCGTTGATGCCCGGGGTGCCGTAGCTGTTCGGAAACACCGGCGAGGTGCCGACGCGCGCGGCCTGCTGAGTGCCGTGATCGTAGCGCCAGATGCCGTCCTGGCCGGCGGTCTCGGACAAGGTGAACACGGCCAGGCCGTCGTTGTTGATGCGCAGCGAGGAGCTGATCAGCGAATCGACCGGCCCGTAGAACACCACGCTGCCGCTGCCGTCGCCGGGCCCGAACCAGACGCCGGGACTGCTGCTCGCGCCGTTGGGCACGACCTGCACCGGAAAGGACACGCGGCCGCTGTCGTCGATGTCGGCGCTGATGCTGTTGAACGACGAGCCCGGCGGCAGGTTGTAGCCGTTGTCGTTGACGAGCAGGTTGGTGCGCGCCTGCAGCTGCGGCGGCGCGTAGCTCGGCAATTGCGCGTAGGCCGGCGCCGCCAGCGCGGCAGCAATGGCCAGAGTCGATGCATAGCGTGTCGTGCGAGTCATGCGGTCTTTCCTCGTCCAGTGCGCCCCTGCAACCGCTGACTCTAGCCCATGCCGTCGGCAACGGCCTGTGACGCGGTTCGGATCGGCCGGGCCCGACGACGGCGCGACCGCTTCAGGCGACCGGCTCGACGCGATAGTGGCGATGCGTCGCCAGGGCCAGCAGCTCGCGATCCTCCGGCGTGTCGCCGCAGGCGTGGACGGCCGCGAAACGGCCGAAGTCTCAGTGCGCGCGCACGCTGCGCAAAATGCTCACCGGCCGCCGCAACCGCATCGGCGGACAGGCCGCCCAGCGCAAGGCGCTCGATCGACGCATGCGTGACGCTGCCGCTGATCCGGCCCAGGCGATAGCCCGCGACGAGGGCCAGTAGCACGGCGCTGCCGGCGGCCACGCGCGCCGGCGGCGTGACCGCGCGCACGAACAGCGGAAACCTCTCGCGCCCGGTCAAGATGCCGTCGAAATCGAACAGGGCCAGGTCCATCGCCAGCCGCCGCCGCAAAAAACCTGCACGATAGCAGCCCGGGGCCGCGGCGCGCGCGCTTCACTTGCCGCGCCGGAGCCGCTAACGTGCCGAGCCCGCCTTCGCGAGCGCAGCCGTGTTCCGATCCGCCATCGTCCGTCCGCCGAGCATGAATTTCGCCGCAGGCCTGACCAGCGAGTCGCTGGGCCCGCCCGACGTCGCGCTCGCGCTTGCCCAGCACGCGCGCTACTGCGATGCACTGCAGCGCTGCGGCCTGAATCTGACTCACCTGCCGGCCGACCCGCATCATCCGGATGCCTGTTTCGTCGAAGACACGGCCGTGCTGCTGCCGCGCTGCGGCGTGATCACGCGTCCGGGCGCCGACAGCCGCCGCGGCGAAACCGCGGCGATCCGCGACAGTCTCGTGCATCAGGGCATCGCGCTGCAGACCATCGACGAGCCAGGCACCGTCGACGGCGGCGACATCTGCGAGGCCGGCGAGCACGTATTCATCGGCATTTCGGCGCGCACCAATCCGGCCGGCGCCGCGCAACTCGCCCGGCTGCTGCAGGCCGCCGGCTATACGACCAGCGAAGTCGACATCCGCGACACGCCCGGCATCCTGCACCTGAAGAGCGGCCTGAGCTGGCTCGGCGACGGCCGCCTGCTGCTGATCGCGGCGCTGGCCGAGCACGCGGCCTTCGCCGGTCACGAGCGCGTGCGCATCGAGTCCGACGAGGCCTATGCCGCCAATGCAGTGCGCGTGAACGACCACCTGCTCGTCGCCGCGGGCTATCCGCGCACCGCCGCACGCCTGCGCGAACTCGGCCATGCGCTGATCGAGCTCGACATGAGCGAGTTCCGCAAGATGGACGGCGGCCTGAGCTGCCTGTCGCTGCGCTATTGAGAAACCGGACATGTACCTGATCGCCGAAACCGATCGACTCCGCCTGCGCCGTTTCACGCCGGAGGACGCGGCCTTCGTGCTGCAGCTCGTCAACGAGCCGTCCTGGCTGCAGTTCATCGGCGACAAGGGCGTGCGCACGCTCGAGGATGCCCGCGCCTATCTCGAGAACGGCCCGCTCGCGATGTATGCGCGCTGCGGCCATGGGCTCTACTGCATCGAACTGCGCGACGGCGGCGAAGCCGTCGGCATGTGCGGGCTGATCCGGCGCGACACCTTGCCCGACGTCGACATCGGCTACGCCTTCCTGCCGCCGCACTGGGGCCGCGGCTATGCCGAGGAAGCCGCGCGCGCGACGGTCGAGCACGCACGCGAACTCGGGCTGCCGCGACTGCTCGCCATCGTCACGCCGTCGAATGCGCGCTCGATCCGTCTGCTGGAAAAACTCGGCCTGCGTTTCGAACGCGAGATCCAAACCCCGACCGCCGCCACCACGGCGCTCTATGCGCGGGATCTGTAGACCGGCCCGGCCGTAGCCGGCGTCCCGGCGGCCGTCGCGTCTGTCTATGATGCGCGGTCGATCCGCGCCTACGGAGCACGCCGCCATGCCGCATCCCCGCCTGCTGTTGCTGCTGGCCGCCCTCGGCGGCGCCCTGGCCGTAGCCTGCGGCGCGTTCGGCGCGCACGCGCTGCGCGCGAGCCTGGATGCGAACCAGCTCGCGCTGTGGCAGACCGCGGTCAGCTATCTGTTCTGGCACGTGCTGGCGGCGCTGTTCGCGGCACGCCATGCACAAACCGCTGCCGCGCGCGGCAGCGCGGTAGCCGCCACCTTGTTCCTGGCCGGCAGCGCGGTGTTCTCGCTGACCCTGTTCGGCCTCGCGCTCGGCGCGCCGCGCTGGTTCGGCGCGATCACGCCGCTCGGCGGCACGGCGCTGATCGCCGGCTGGCTCGTCCTGGGCTGGACGCTCTGGCGGCGGCGCTGACGAGGCTCGGGCTGCGAGGCCGCGCGGGCGGGTCCGCGCCGGCGGGCACCAAGCGCTCACGCTGCGCAGCGACAGGACAACGGCGAGAGAATCCGCACGCCCGGTTGCAGCCGGACGCACGGATCCCGGGGAAAACCGGTAAACGGTACGAAAGCCTGCGCCGTCCCTGGCGCCTTGCGTTCGATCCAATCGGTTGCAGAGCCCTGCAGCTCTGCAATCGCTACCGCCCGACGGCTCACCCATGATCGACGGCGCGCAGACATCCCTGCAGCCGCAGAACGGCCACGATTCGCGCTGTCGATGGGGGTATTGCGAGCATCCGCGCGGCGGCAGCGGACGGACGGCATCTTAGCCACGGATGATGCAACGCACAATACGAATTTATTTCATTTTTGTGCATAAGCAAAAGCCGAGCGGGGCCGCCACGCGGATGCGCAGATGCTCACCGCGCCGGCACAGCAGCCCCATCCCCGGTCACGCCCGTCCGGCCCGTGGGGCGTTCCCGCCGATGCCGTTGCAATCGGTGCGTTGTGTTCAACCGGCGCCGGGCGCAGCGACCGCCGCAAGGCCTTGACGGTCACCGCGCACGGCGCAACGGCGGCCTACTTCCCTGCGGCCTTCTTCGCGTCGGCCTTCTTGTCCTCGAGCGGCTTGAGGAAATCGTCGGCGGTCTTGTCGAAGCCGGCGGCCTTGTAGGCCGGCAGCACGAAGGTCCAGCCGCTGAAGCGCCGGCCGAGTTCGGCGACTTCCGCGTCGACGGCTGCACTGCGTTCGCTGCGCTCCCGGGCCGGATCGGCCACCGCTGCCGGCGGCGTCGCGACGGGCTTGGCCGCATCGGCGCTCGCCGCGGTCTGCTGCGCGTCCCGGTCCGCCTTGGCCTGGGCCTGGGCCGCGGTCAGCGCGGCGTCGAACGCGGCTTCGTCCTTGCGCGCCTGGAACTGGGCGTAGAAGCGCTCGTCCTTCTTCCAGCCGACGAGTTCGACGACGACGCCGTCGAAGCTCAGGAACGTCGCGCGATAGGCCTTGGCGTCGGTCGGCGCGGGCGCCTCGGCCGCGGTCAGCACGTCGTCGAAGTTCAGGCCGGCCAGGGTGGTCGCTTCGCCGTTCGCGGCGAACTCCGAGGACAGCTCGCGGCCCTTGGGCAGATCGGCCAACGCGTAGTTCGCATCGCCGGCATTCGTCTTGAACACGCGCACGCTCCTGCCGTCGGGACGGCTCCAGCTGACTTCGCGGATGCGCGTGGCCGGCAGGTCGACGATGCGCTTGTCCAGCCAGTTCGCGGCGCTCTTGTCCGGAATCAGATTGCCCTTGGCCAGCCAGCTCGGCTTGTCGCCGGCGCGGCGCACATAGGTCGCGTCGCCGCGCGGGTTGATGATGCCGACGATGAGCTGGGCCGGCTGCGGCAGACCGTCGAGCGCGACGAGCAGTCCCTTCGCGCCGGCTGCGCCGATGTCGGTCACGCCGATGTCGGCATAGCGCCGCTCGTTCGCGGTCTTCTGTTCGACCAGCCGCGACTGGCTCAGCCGCAGCAGGTATTCGCGCACCTTGCCCGCGTCGGCGCGATAGCCGGACTTCTCCTTGACGCTCCAGCCCTGCTCGCCCTTCTCCAGGGTCACGAGAAGCTTCTGACCCGGACCGGTCAGGCTGATGCGCCGGACGTCGTTGACGTGTTCGGCCAGTCCCGGCAGCACCTCGCCGGCGCCCTGCGCCGCATCGGCGACCGGCTTGCGCGACAGGCTGATGCCGGTGGCGATCGCGATCGCCGCGACCGCGGCGATGCCGAGGCCGACGACGGTGCGGGAATTCATATGGTTCATGTCTGGTTCCCCGAGGAAGATCCTGGTCGATGTCCGAGGCGCGACGGCTCCCGCACGCCGCACCGGCACGGCGCCGGCGCGCGGGAGCGCAGCGCCGCTCAGCGCTTCGCGTGGCGCGCCTTCCAGCCGACGAAGCCCAGCGCCGCAATGATCAGCAGCAGCGGCACGAGCAGGATGTTGATGAACTTCAGCCGCGTACCCAGCGCCTCGATGTCGGCATCGAGCTGGTGGCGCACGTCGCGCAGCTGCTTGCGGATCTCGACCTTGCGCTTGAGGAAGTTGTCGAGTTCGGCCTTCTGCTCGGCCGACAGCACCATCGCCTGGTCCTGGCTCTTCGCGCTCTGCAGCTCGGTCAGCTTGCGCTCGGTGTCGCTGAGCTCCTGCTGCAGCTGCTTTTCCTTGCGCCGGAAGCTGTCGTCGGCCTGACGCTTGAGTTCGGCGACCTTGGTGAACGGCCGTTGCGAGGTGGCGCGGCCGCGGATCGAGATCAGGTCCGAATCGCCGGCCAGGTTGTCGACCGCGTTGACGACGAGATCACCGTTGTTGGCGAACGCATTCAGCACCTTCTGGCCGAAGAAGTTCTGCACTTCGGCCCAGAGCCGGTCGCTGAGAATGTCGGTGTCGGCGAACACGACGACGGCGTTCTTCTCCTTGGCCTGCGCCAGATGGCCTTCGTCCTTGCGCTCGGGGAACGCGGTCTTGAACTGGCCTTCCAGACGCGCGGCGAGCACGAAGGGCTGGCCGGCGGGCTGGAAGTCGGCCAGCAGGCTGGACGGATCGTTGAGGAACTTCAGCCGCTCGGCCGGCACGCTCATGGACTGGTCCGAGGACTGGATCAGCGGCACGAGCCTGGACGTCGCGTCCTTGGCCAGTTCCAGATAGCCCACGGTCGACATATTGATCGAATCGAGGTTGGCCGTGATCACGTCGTCGCCGCTGAGATCCTTGCGCGTGAATCCGAGGATGGCCGGATGGCGCACGGGCGGCGCGTTCTGCGCGACGCTGATCTGCAGCGCGTGAGCGCGGTCGAGCACGACCTTGTCGTGCGCATATTCCAGACCCCAGGCCTTGAACAGCTTCGGCAGGTCCGAGGACTTGTCGGCGAGCAGGGCCGCCTGCGGGTTCTGCGGATCGGCGCCGGACTGGTCCTGTTCGGCCTCCGGATCGACGAACACGAGCAGATGCCCGCCGCGCAGCACGAACTGGTCCAGCGCGTACAGCGTGTCGTCGGCGAGGTCCTTCGGATGCACGAGCACGACGACCTTGATGTCGTCGTCGATGCGCTTGAGCATCGACGCATTGAGCTGGCGCACGTCGAAGAACTGGGTCAGCTCGCCGTAGACGGCCCAGGGTTCGCGCATCTGCCGCGTGGCCGGGTCGAAGCCCATGCTCATCGGCAGGCTGCTGATGAAGCCCACCGCCGGCTTCCTGTTCGAGGCCAGGTCGTGGATCAGCTTGGCGATGTCGTACTCGGCCAGATTCTCGCGGCTCGGATCGAACAGCGGGATCTTGGCTTCGCCGTTGGTGGAATTGCTGCCGTAGAGGCCGAGAAACACGCTTTCGCCGGCGGGACCGAAGGGCAGGCCCTGGATGCCCTGGGCGACGGCGTTGTCCTCGTCCTCGGAATAGGCGACCGGGTCGACGACCTTCAGATGGATCTTGCCGGCCGAGCGCGCGGCGACTTCCTCGAGCAGTTCGCGTACGCGCGGATAGTAGGCGCGCAGCGCGCGCGCGCTGAGGTTGTCGGTGTCGGCGGTGCCGCGGTCGGAGAAGTACAAGGTCAGCTGGATCGGCTCGTCGAGCTTGCCGAGCAGGCTGCGTGTTCCGGGCGACAGGGTGTACAGGTCGTTCTCGGTCAGATCGACGCGCGCGCCGCGGAACAGCAGGTTGCTGAGGAGGATCACCGCGACGAACAGCGCGGCGAGAATGAGCAGCGCGCTGCCGGTCAGAGTCTTGCGATTGAATGCCATGGCGGGTTCCCTCCTCAGTCGGCCTTTTTGAGGTCGATCACGATCGCCGTCGCGTACAGCCAGGCGGCAATGGTCAGCGCGAAATAGATCAGGTCGCGCAGGTCGATCACGCCCTTGGAAATCGCCTGGAAATGCGTGAACAGGCTCAGACCCGCAATCGCGTCGACCACGCCCTGCGGCAGGAACGACTGGAAGAAGCCGAGCACCAGCGGGAAGCCGGCCATCAGCAGCAGGAAGCAGATCACGACGGTCAGGATGAACGCGACGACCTGGTTGCGCGTGGCCGCCGACAGGCACGAGCCGATCGCGAGGAAGGCGCCGGCCATCAGCAGGCTGCCGAGATAGCTCGCGACGATGACGCCGTTGTCCGGATCACCGAGATAGTTGACCGTGATCCAGATCGGAAAGGTCAGCGCCAGCGCGATGCCGACGAAGGCCCAGGCGGCAAGGAACTTCGCGAACACCGCCTGCCACATCGTGATCGGCAGGGTGAGCAGCAGTTCAATCGTGCCGCTCTTGCGCTCCTCGGCCCACAGCCGCATCGCGATGGCCGGCACGAGGAACAGGTAGAGCCAGGGATGGAAGCCGAAGAACGGCTGCAGGTCGGCACGGCCGCGTTCGTAGAACTCGCCGTAATAGAAGGTCAGCGCGCCGGCAAGGATCAGGAAGATGACGATGAAGACGTAGGCCACCGGTGTGGCGAAATAGCTCGCGAGTTCGCGGCGGAAGACGGTCCTTACCGGATTCATGCGCGGCCCTCCGTGGCGTGCGGCTGGGTGATGGTGCGGAACACTTCGTCGAGGCGGCCGGCTTCAAGCTGCAGCTGGCTGACTTCGACCCCCTGGTTCTTCAGCGCCTCGCTGATCGGCACGAAGATCGCGCGGCCTTTCTTCGGAATCGCCGTGATGCGGTGGTCCTGCGGGTCGATCTCGATGCTGTCGATGTCGGCGACGCGGGCCAGCGCCTCGCGCGCGGCGCCGGTGTTGACGGCGATCAGCGAGACCGCGCCGTGGTAGCGCGAGCGCGCTTCGAGCTCGGCCGGCGTGGAATCGGCGAGCAGGCGGCCGCCGGCGATGATGACCGCGCGCGTGCAGACCGCGTGCACTTCCTCGAGGATGTGGGTGGAGATGACGATGATCTTCTCGGCCGACATCGCATTGATCAGCCCGCGGACCTCGTGCTTCTGATTCGGATCGAGGCCGTCGGTGGGCTCGTCGAGGATCAGTGCCGGCGGGTCGTGCAGGATGGCCTGGGCCAGACCGACGCGGCGCTTGAAACCCTTGGACAAGGTGTCTATCGGCTGGGCCAGCACGGCATCGAGCTGCAGGCGGCCGATCACGTCGTCGATGCGCTGCTTGCGGCGCTCGCCGACGAGGCCGCGCAGGTCGGCGACGAATTCGAGGAAGGAGCGCGGCGTCATCTCGCCGTAGCTCGGCGCGCCTTCGGGCAGATAGCCCAGCGCGCGCTTGGCCTCGATGGGCTGGCTCTCCACGTCGTAGCCGCAGACCTTCGCACTGCCGGCGGTCGGCGCGAGGAAGCCCGCGATCATCTTCATGGTCGTGGACTTGCCGGCGCCGTTGGGACCGAGGAAGCCGAGCACCTGGCCCGGCTCGACCTTGAACGAAATGCCGTCGACCGCGGTGAACGGGCCGTAGCGCTTCGTGAGATCTGAGGTTTCTATCATCGTCTCGTCACCCTGCGTCTGAAATGCCAACCGCTCCCCTGCGCCGCGCCGCAACGGCGCGCAGATCGGCAGCGGTGTCGTGGTCCGGCCCGGCGACAGCCAGGACGGGCGCGAACGTCCGCGCAACGCCGCCGGCGCGGCGAGGCGCTGCAGCGGGACGGACGAAAAACGCGTCGGAATGTACCGCAAAGCCGCGAAAAAGTTCCCGCGCCGGCGCACGCGCAGGACGCCTCGCCTGCGCCGCACGGGCACGGCCGTACACCGGCGGAAAACTCCCCGGGCCGACCATCTGATCGGTCTCGACGACTTCGAATCAGCCTGTCGCCAGGAACTGTCCGGCGGCATGCGCCAGCGCTTCGCCTTCGCGCGCGGGTCACGCGCCCGCCCCCTGCCGCTGCCCGACGAGCCGTTCTCGGCGCGACGTGCTGATCGCCGACACGCTGCATGCGCGCATGACCGGCGGTGACGGCGCGGCGTGATGTGCCAGGTCCGGGCGCTTTTCCGGCGGCGGCGTTTCGTCGAATCGGGCTGCAGCAGCGCGAGGCGCCGTTCCGCGAGCACCTGCTGACCTATGTGCCGCTGGCCGCGCACATGCGCCGCGTGCTCGACGGCCGGCCCGGGCACAAGGCGCCGATCCGGCGCTTCCAGGAAGAGCTGGAAGACTTCATGAGCGAAGCCGACGCCCAGCGCAGCCTGCGCGCGATCGTCAGCTGGGGCCGCTATGCCGAAGCCCTTCGCCCACGACAAAGTCAGCGACCTGTTCTCGCTCGAAGATCCGGCCTGACCCAAGCCGCAAAAAAGAAGACCCCGCGGCAAGCCGCGGGGTCCTCGTCGAATCCGCTGCGGGCGGCGTGCGCCCGATCGGCTGCTTACTGCGCGGCCGGCGCCGGCGCGGCGGCCGGCTGCGCCGCCGGCTCGTTCGCGGCGACGTTGTCGCTGATCGGCAGGTAGACCTTGAACTGCTGCTCGTCGTCGGCGACGGTCGCCGGGTCGGTCAGCATGACGTCGAAATAGCGGTTCGTGTTCTCGTTGAAGCGGTAGCCCATCGACATCGCATAGGCCTTCAGGGCGAGACGCGTCAACGGCAGGCCGGCCGGGCTGCCGGTCCAGGTCGTGACGAGCGCCTTGCCGGCATAGCCGTTGCGCGCGACAACCGGCGGGGCGACGACGAGATTGCCCTTGCGGTCGATCTGGCCCGGTCCCGGCGCGGCCGGTTCGGCGCCGTCTTCGGTCGCGGCCTGCTCGGTCACGCTCGGCGGAACCGCCGGACCGATGGTGTAGTCCTTGCCGTCGATCTTCAGCGCGGCGCTGCTGACCGGAACGCCGATGTCGAACACGTAGTTCTCGTCGCCCCACTCCACCGTGGTGGTCTGGCGCGGGCCGATGGCCGTGAGGTTCTGCTTCTTCATGACCGCGTGGATTTCCTGCATCGCCTTGTCGGTCGCGGCGGCGACGTCGTCGAGGCTGCGCGGCGCGGTGGTGGCGACGACGAGCTGCGGCTGGGCCGGCACGTCGGCGATGAAGACTTCGTACGGGGCATAGTCGACGTTCGGGATCGACGCCATCTGCTGCTGCAGGCTGGCCAGGTTCAGCTGGATCTGCGTGGCCGGGTCGCCGTTGATGTACAGGCCCGAGTAGCGCGCGATCAGATCCCAGCCGTAGTCGACGTCATAGGCCCAGGAGACCTTCGTGATGCGGCCGTTCTTCTGCGGCTCCAGGGTGATCGTGTAGCGCTTGTTCTCGCCCTTCCACGGGTTCGTCACCTTCCAGACCACGCTGGTGTCGCCCTGCTTGTCGGCGATCTCGAAGCTGCCGTTGCCCGGGCTGGGCTTGGCGCTGGTCCAGTTGATCTTGGCGCCGTTGCCGTAGTCCGGCCCTTCGAGATTGAACTGGGTCTTGCTGTCGAGCATGCGCACCACGCCCCATTCCGGGAAGCGGCGGAAATTGCTGAGCATGTCGGCGATGTGGCGGCCGTTATGGCTGATCTCGACGGAGCGTTCGATGTGACCGGACGACGGCAGTGCCAGTCCAATAATGACGGCCAGCGCGAACACGATGATCGCGGCCACAATGAACTCAAGAATACGCGTCATTCCAGAAGTCTCCAGGACTAATCCGTCGGTCGGTCAGCGGACCGCCGCTGCTGTTGCAAGGTCGAGAACGGACGATACCCGACGCGCGCTGCTGCAGCGCCGACCGGTCCGCCGAGTCGCGCATGGTACTTGCTCCGGCCCACGATGGCTATTACCTGAATCCCATCCGCAAAGCCGCTTGACGGCGCCGGGAACGGCTTGGCACCGGATCGTAATTCCTTGTTACGAAAGGGCCTTGACCCGAGCATCCGGCGCCGGCCGAGAACCGGTGCGGGGACCGCCCGGCCGCCGGCCCGCAAGCAGCGCAACGCGGGCGGTCCTGCCGTACAGGCCAGCACAAGATGCTGCCCGCGGCCTGACCGCCGCCAATCGGAACGGATGGCCGGCGCCACGAGCGACCGGCGGGACGGAGCGCGGGGTCCGGCGACGATTTCGCCAGCCGCGGTTCCGGCGGATTCAGACGATGCCGAGTTCGAACGCCTTGAGCACGGCGCGCGTGCGGTCGCGAACGCCGAGCTTGGACAGGATGTTGGACACGTGATTCTTGACCGTGCCCTCCGCCACGCCCAGGGAATTGGCGATTTCCTTGTTGCTGTAGCCGCCGGCCATCAGGCGCAGGATCTCGGTTTCGCGCTCGGTCAGCGGATCGGGCCGGTCCAAGCTCACGAACTCGTTGTGCATGCGCTCCAGGCCCGACAGCAGGCGCTGGGTCACGACCGGAGCGACCAGCGAGCCGCCCGCGGCGACGGCCTTGACCGCGTCGACGAGTTGGTCGAGGGAGACGTCCTTGAGCAGATAGCCGCGCGCGCCGGCCTTGAGCCCGGCCAGCACCAGCTGGTCGTCGTCGAAGGTGGTCAGGATGATGGTCGCCGGCAGCTGGTTGGACTGGGCCAGACTGTTGAGCACGTCGATGCCGCTCATGCCCGGCATGCGCAGGTCGAGCAGCACCACGTCGGGCTTGTGCTGCGGGATCATCTCCACCGCCTGGGCGCCGTCGGCGGCCTCGGCAATGACGCGGATGTCGTCGGACAGCTCCAGCAGGCTGCGTATGCCCTGCCGTACCAGGGTCTGATCGTCCACCAGCAGTACCGAAATCATGCAGTAGTCTCCAGAGGCAGCCAGGCGTCGAGGGCGAAGCCCCGGTCCCTTGCCGTAGTGATGTCCATGCGCCCGCCGAACTGCGCCAGGCGCTCACGCATGCCGACCAGGCCATTGCCCGGCTTGAGATTGTCGCTGCCGCGGCCGTCGTCGCGCGCATGCATGACGACTTCGCCGTCCGCGTGCTCGAACTGCAGCCACAGCGTCCGCGCACCGGAATGGCGCACGGTATTGGTGATGATTTCCTGAGCGCAGCGCAACAGCACCTGGGCGCGGTGCGGATCGTCGACGCCGAAGCGCGGCGGCAGTTCCAGCCGTATGTCCAGCTGCGGCACGCCTTCGATCAGGGTATGCAATGCCTGGGTCAGGTCGATGCGGTCGTCCTCGCGCATCTGGCTGACCACCTCGCGCACGTCGCTGAGCAGCAGCTTGGCCACCGACTGCGCCTTGCGCACGTGCTCCTGCGCCGGCTGCTGCACGAGATGGCTGGCGACTTCGAGGTTCAGGCTCAGCGCGGTCAGGTGGTGGCCGACCAGGTCGTGCAGCTCGCGCGCGATGCGCAGGCGCTCGGAAATACGGCTGGATTCGGCCAGCAGCGCGCGCGTGGCGCGCAGCTCCGAATTGAGCCGGCGCTGTTCGTCGCGCGCCTCGCTCTGCTGCTTGGCGATCAGCGAGGTGAAGAAGACCAGCGCGGAAATGCCCAGGTACAGGCTGGACTGCAGCACCGCGTCGCCGATGGACCAGCCCGGGTTGCTCGCGAACACCGGCACCAGCACGTAGTTCTGCACCACCATGCAGATCAGCGCGACGCGGAACGGCATGAGCCAGGGCAGCAGCATGGACTGCACGACCAGCAGCATCGCGCTGAGTCCGCTCTGGCTGTACCAGCCTATCGCGACAGCCAGCGCGACGAGTACTGCCAGCAACACGAGTTTCAGCGGCAGGTAGCGGCGGCTGCCGAGCTTGAGCAGCAGCAGCCAGAACACGATGCCGAACACGACGTAGCAGATCACCCAGGCCGACAGAT
The DNA here is from genome assembly GCA_001725155.1 of Lysobacteraceae bacterium SCN 69-320. Taxonomy (GTDB): domain Bacteria; phylum Pseudomonadota; class Gammaproteobacteria; order Xanthomonadales; family Rhodanobacteraceae; genus Tahibacter. Next base: position 471,560 of record MEFP01000019.1, read on the forward strand.
GCCAGAGCGGGCGCTGGTCGGCGAGCAGCTCGGTGACGAGGCTCTCGTAGCGCAGCAACGGCATGCCGGCCGACAGATAGGTGAACAGCCCGGCGTAGCGCATCAGCCGGATGTGGTTGATCTGGGCGATCTGCATGGTGCGCATGATAGGCGGCCGAGCCTGCCGGCGTACCTGTACGAAGTCAGGCGTGGCCGGCCGGCGTGAGATTTGGGTTAAATGCCGGCGGCGGCGCCGGTCCATGACTTTGGATACAGATGACGGCCACCGCCGGCGTGCGTCGCGTTCGCCGGGACTGGCGCCCGGCCGGGCCGCAGACGCCGCGCGCCGCCCGGGCGGCGCTTGCGCGTCGCATCATGGCCAGTGCCGCAGGCCCATGCGATACTTGCACAATCCGCGGGCGCCGTCGGTAGGCCGCCCCGCAATACCGTTGGAGCAACGAATGGCCATCGCCATCCGCGACGTGCGCGAGCACGAGCTGGATTCTGTCCTCGCCCTGAACAACGCCGCCGGCCCGACCATCCTTGCCCTGGATTCGACGCGAATCCGCTGGTTTTTCGACAATGCGGACTATTTCCGCGTCGCCGACGTCGACGGTCACATCGCCGGCTTCCTGATGGCGATGCGCGAGAGCAGCGAGTACGACAGTCCGAACTACCGCTGGTTCAGCGAACACTATCCGGCCTTCGTCTACATCGACCGCATCGTCATCGCCAAGCCCTATCGCGGCCTCGGCCTCGGCCGCGTGTTCTACGCCGACGCGACGAGCTTCGCCGAAGTGCGCGTGCCGGTGCTGTCCTGCGAGGTATTCCTCGAACCGCGCGACGACGTCTCGGTGCTGTTCCACGGCACCTACGGCTTCCAGGAAGTCGGCCAGCAGATCATGCCGGGGCTGGACAAGCGCGTGAGCCTGCTGGCCAAGAACCTGCCGAGCTTCGACTTCGTCCGCGCGACCTATCTCGAAGGTCCTACCGGCCAGCTGCCGAACCAGCCCTGGCTGACCCAGCGCAAGCGCCCGGGCCCGGTCACGCCGCGGCGCGCAGCCGGCGGAATCTGAGCGCATGGCGCGGCCGCTGCCCAATTACGAACCGGTAGGCGAGCTCAAGTTCGGCCAGGTCGGCATCGCCAACCTGCGCCTCAAGAGCCTCGACGACGCCGCCCTGGCCCAGGAACTCAAGCAGAAGCTCGACACCGCGCCGCAGCTGTTCCAGCGCGCGCCGGTCGTGCTCGACCTGAGCCACCTGCCGCAGCTGCCCGACGTCGAACGCGTGCGCGGCCTGCTCGCGACGATACGGGCCAGCGGCATGCTGCCCGTGGGCCTGGCCTACGGCACCAGCGAGAACGAGGCGCTGGCGCGCGCGCTGGACCTGCCGCTGTTCGCCAAGTTCCGCGCCGCCTACGAAAGTGCGGCCGACACGCCGCCTCCGCCCAGCGCCGAGCCCGCCGCGCCCCGGCCCACGCCACCGCCGCCGAGCGCGCGCAGCACGCCGCCACCGCCGAGTGCGACCCGCGGCGCAGCCGGACTGCTGCAGTCCCAGCCGGTGCGCTCGGGGCAGCAGGTGTATGCGCGCGGCAGCGACCTCGTCATCACGGCCGTGGTCGGCAACAGCGCCGAAGTCATTGCCGACGGATCCATCCACGTCTATGCCGCGCTGCGCGGCAAGGCCATCGCCGGCGCCCAGGGCGATGCGTCCGCGCGGATCTACTGCCAGGACTTCCAGGCCGAGCTCGTGTCGATCGCCGGCCACTATCGGGTATTCGAAGACATCCCGTCCGACCTGCGCGGCAAGCCCGTGCAGGTCTGGCTGGAGGGGGAAAAGCTGCTGCTGGCCAGGCTCGGTCCGTAGCGTGAAACGACAAGAGCCATTGTGGAGAGAGCAACTTGACTGAATTCATCGTCATCACCTCCGGCAAGGGCGGGGTCGGCAAGACCACTTCCAGCGCCTCACTCGCGGTCGGTCTGGCCAAGCGCGGCAAGAAAGTCGCGGTCATCGACTTCGATGTCGGCCTGCGCAACCTCGACCTGATCATGGGCTGCGAACGACGCGTCGTGTACGACTTCGTCAACGTCATCCATCAGGAATGCACGCTCAAGCAGGCGCTGATCAAGGACAAACGCTACGAGAGCCTGCACGTGCTGGCCGCCTCGCAGACCCGCGACAAGGACGCCCTGACCAAGGAAGGCGTCGAGCGCGTGCTCAACGAGCTCAAGGACGAAGGCTTCGACTACGTCATCTGCGATTCGCCGGCGGGCATCGAGAAAGGCGCCTTTCTCGCCATGTATTTCGCCGACCGCGCCGTGGTCGTGGTCAATCCCGAAGTTTCCTCGGTGCGCGACTCCGACCGTATCCTCGGCCTGCTCTCGTCCAAGACGCGGCGCGCCGAGAACGGCGGACCGCCGGTCGCCCAGCACCTGCTGCTGACGCGCTACAACCCGGTCCGCGTCGCTGCCGGCGACATGATGAGCATCGACGACGTCAAGGAAATCCTCGGCATCGAAGTGCTCGGCGTGATTCCCGAATCCGAAGGCGTGCTCGCCGCATCCAATGCGGGCGTGCCGGTCATCCTCGACGAAGCCTCGCATGCGGGCCATGCCTACGACGATGCCGTCGCGCGGCTGCTCGGCGAAGAGCGTCCTATGCGTTTCCTCGAAGCACCGAAGAAAGGCATCCTGTCGCGACTGTTCGGGAGCTGAGCATGGGCCTGTTCGATTTCCTGCGCGGCAGCCCCAAGCAGACCGCGACCATCGCCAAGGAACGCCTGCGCATCATCGTCGCCCAGGAGCGCAGCGCCCGCGGCAGCCCCGACTACCTGCCGCTGCTGCGCCGCGAACTGCTCGAGGTGATCCGCAAGTACGTCAACGTGGACCAGGACGCGATCGACATCCAGGTCAAGCGCGACGGCGATCACGAGGTGCTGGACCTGACGGTCACCCTGCCCGACAAGGCCGGCGCCGCCGCGACTGCCGCCGCGCGCGAAGCGTGAGCGGCGCGAATTCCGCCTCGACGCAGCGGCCATGACGGGTTCGGTGCAGGCAGCCGCGAGCGCCGGCGACGCCGGCCTTGCTCGTCCCGACGGGGTCGGCAGCCAAGCGACAGCGCCGGCTGATGTGCTGACCCTGGCCGAAACCGGCGTCGACGCGCTGCGCGCGCTGCTCGCCGCCCATGCGCTGCAGCTCGTGCTCGTCGACGACGGCACGCCGATACCCGGCAGCTACTGGGGCGAGCCCGAGGCCGGCCTGATCGGCAGCACCGTCTACGTGCGCGCCGACACGCCCGTGCATTCGGCCCTGCACGAAGCCTGTCACCTGATCGTGCAGCCGCCCGAACGCCGCGCCGTCGTGCACACCGACGCGACGGATTCCGTCGCCGAGGAAGACGCGACCTGCTACCTGCAGATCGTGCTCGCCGCGCAGTTGCCCGGCGTCGGCAGCGACCGGCTCATGCGCGACATGGACGTCTGGGGTTACACCTACCGGCTCGGTTCGACGCGCGCGTGGTTCGAGCAGGATGCAGAGGATGCGCGGGCCTGGCTTTGCGAGCGCGGGCTGCTGCCAATGGCCTGGCGATACGCCTGATCCGGCGACCGCCCCTCAGCGACTTTTCGGCTGAGCGGCTGCCGGTATCGCATCAACGCTGAATTTCACACAGGAAATTCAACGCAGGGTTCGCGAGGAAGCTTCACGGCATCCGGCCCGGGCAGCGCTCTTCTCCTGACGTTCTCCCGACCTTTCGTTGCATGCCTCCCTTTGCCGGAAGCCTCTGCTGTGCGCTCGGCGCAGAGCGCCGCCGCACGAACTACGCTGCACGGCACCCCCCACCCACACGGGAGGGCATGGGTGGGGATGGGGTGCTTCGCCATCGAATGCACGCCGAAACACCTCGCGCCTCTCCCGAAAAGAAGAGGCGCGACAACAGGCCGGCATCGCGGCGACGTTGAATTTTTCCTGAAAAATTCAAATTGAAGCGCACTCGAAACGCCGCCGCAGCCGCTTTCGCCGAAACCCGACGACTTATTTCACCGTCACCGTGATCTTCTGCGACACCACCGGCGGATCGAACGGGATGTGCAGCGCGTCGCCGAGGATGAGCTGCAGGGTGTGCTTGCCGGGCGGCAGGGTCAGGGTGGCTTCGGTCTGGCCGCCGCCGAAGTGCTTGTGCTGGGCGTCGTTGGGCAGCGGCAGGTTCATCGGCGGCAGTTCGGCCACGTCGATCAGCAGGTGGTGATGGCCGGTCTTCTCGGTCGTGACGCCGGCCGGCGCCACGCCCATGCCCTTCAGACCGAAGCGCACGGTGAATTCCTTGCCGACGGTGGCGCCGTCGGCCGGCGCGATGAAGTAGAGCTCGGCACCGGCCGGCGCGGCCGTGCGCGGCAGCGCAGCGGGCTTGGCGGCGGCAGCGGCTGCCTTGGCGGTTTCGGCGGGCTTGGACGCTTCGGGGGTCTTGGCGGCCTGTTCGGCTGCAGCGGCGACAGTGAACAGCGCGGCGGCGGCGAGGAGGAAGATGCGCTTCATCGCGATGACCTCGATTCAGGGAGAGGAGGCGCGATCATAGCGCGCCGCGCTGCAGCCGATTGATCGGCGCGGCGGCGGCCCCATCTGCTGCCGGGATCCCGACGCCGATACGCAATGACCGACTCCGCCGCCACGCCCGATTCCACCGCCACGGCAACCGCCGCCCAGTCCGCGACTGCCGCCCCCGCCGCTGCAGCCTCCGGCTCCGCCACAAACCCCGACTCTGCCGCCGTTCCCGACCGCTCGGTTTTCGCGACCCTGCGCCTGATGCTGCCGCAGGTCTGGCCGTATCGCGGCCGCGTGCTGCTCGCGCTGGTCTTCCTGGTGGCGGCCAAGCTCGCGACGATCGCCGTGCCGCTGGCGCTGAAGGAACTGATCGACCGGCTCGACGTCGCGCCGAGCCTGCTCCTGCTGCCGCTGGTGCCGCTGGTCGCCTATGGCGCGCTGCGCCTGGCCTCGTCGCTGTTCCAGGAACTGCGCTCGATCGTGTTCGCGCGCGTGCTCGCGCGCACCTCGCGCGTGGTCACCCTGAAGGTGTTCCGCCATCTGCATGCGCTGAGCCTGCGCTTCCATCTCGACCGCAAGACCGGCGGCGTCGCGCGCGACGTCGAACGCGGCATGACGGCCGTGTCGGATCTGCTGGACTGGACTCTCTACACCATCCTGCCGACGCTGTTCGAGGTCACCGTCGTCAGCGCGATCCTGATCGTGCGCTACGACTGGACCTTCACCGTCATCACCCTGGGCACCTTGGCCGCGTACATCGCGTTCACCTTCGCCGTGACCGAATGGCGTCTGCGCTATTACCGCGCGGCCAACGAGGCCGACACCGAGGCGAACGCGCGCAACGTCGACTCGCTGCTGAACTACGAGACGGTCAAGTACTTCAACAACGAGGACCACGAACAGCGCCGCTTCGACGGCAGCCTGGTGCGCCTGGAGGATGCGACGGTCAAGAGCCTCAAGACGCTGGCCGTGCTCAACATCGGCCAGGCCGGCATAGTCGCCCTCGGACTGACCCTGCTGCTCTGGCGCGCGACGGTCGGCGTGACCGAAGGCCGCATGGCGCTGGGCGATCTCGTGCTGGTCAATGCGTTCCTGATCCAGTTGTCGATTCCGCTGAACTACCTCGGCATGGTCTATCGCGAGGTCAAGCAGGCGCTATCCAACATCCAGCGCATGTACGCGCTGCTCGACCAGGCCCAGGAAGTCAGCGATGCGCCGGGCGCGCCGCCGCTGGCCGTGCGCGGCGGCGAGCTGCGCTTCGAGCACGTCGACTTCCACTACGATCCGGCGCGGCCGATCCTGCGCGACGTCGACTTCCGCATCCCGGCCGGCAAGACCGTCGCCGTCGTCGGCACCACCGGCGCCGGCAAGTCGACCCTGGCGCGGCTGCTGTACCGCTTCTACGACGTGACCGGCGGACGCATCCTCGTCGACGGCCAGGACATCCGCGAGGTGACCCAGGATTCGCTGCGCGCGGCCATCGGCATCGTTCCGCAGGACACGGTGCTGTTCAACGACACGATCTACTACAACATCGCCTACGGCCGCCCGAACGCGACGCGCGAGGAAATCGTCGCCGCGGCGAAGTCGGCGCATATCCACGACTTCATCCAGTCGCTGCCGCAGGGCTACGACAGCACGGTCGGCGAGCGCGGCCTCAAGCTGTCCGGCGGCGAAAAACAGCGCGTGGCGATCGCGCGCACCCTGCTGAAGAACCCGACCCTGCTCGTGTTCGACGAAGCGACCAGCGCGCTGGACACGCGCACCGAAAAGGTGATCCAGGCCGAACTCGAGGAAATCGCCCGCGAGCGCACGACCCTGGTCATCGCCCACCGCCTGTCCACGATCGTCGATGCCGACGAGATCCTGGTGCTCGAGCACGGCCGCATCGTCGAGCGCGGCAATCACGCGAGCCTGCTCGCCGCCGGCGGCCGCTACGCGGCGCTGTGGGCGCTGCAGCAGCGCGAGGCGGCGCCGGCCGCAGCCTGAGCCACGCGCGCGCCGCTCCCGGCACGCGCGGCACTACCGTCCGGACAACGCAACCGGCAGCCGTCCGCGCCGCGCAGGCCTGGCGCGAACGGCCGCGTCGCCGCCCGACCAACCGGATCGGAAGGGTCAAGCCGCCGGTTTCGGTCGCGAACATGACGGCGAGCAGTTGACGCCTTCGCAGCGTTCGCGACAATGACTGCGACATCAACGCCATCCGCCCCGGGCCAGCCAGGACCGCGGCACGCTCAGGGGGAGCATCTCAATGGCTTACAAGATCGCGCTCGTTGGCGCGAGTCCGGACGAGGAAACCGAGTTCCGCAGCCTGCTGGGACCGGCCGCGCAGCGACTGCGCCAGTCCTGGGAAATCGGCAACGAGCGCGACGCCGACCTCGTCGTCGTCGATGTCGACTCGGTGTTCGGTCACATGGCCTGGCTCAAGGCCAGCGGCGCCGGCAAGCGCACGGCGGCGTTCACCGAACGCGACTCGGCGCGCGAGTCCGACCTGCTGCTCGGCCGGCCGCTGAGTCTCGAAGGCGTGGTCAAGCTGCTGTTGATGTTCAATCTGCCGTCGGGCAGCGCGCCTCCGACGGCCGCCGCACCGGCCGCCGCCGAACGCGAGGGCTATGCCAGCGAATACCGTCCGGGCGATGCGCGTCCGCAGCGCGTCACTCCGGCGCCTGCGCCGCCGCGCGCCGAAGCGCCGGCACCGGTGGAGCCGCCGCGTGCCGCCGCAAGGCCGGCCGCGGCCGCACCGCCTCCGCCGCCTCCCGCACCGCCACCGCCGGCGCGCGAGCTCGGTCTCGCCGACTTCCTGACCGGCATCACCTTGCCGGGCCCGGCGCGCCTGGTCACGGCCGATACGCCCGACCTGCTGCTCGATCCGGCATCGCAGACCTGGTACAGCAGCGCGACCGGCCTGCGCGCGCTCGCACCGCATTGCGCACGCACGCTGACCCTCGGCGACTGGCAGCTGCTGAACGCGGCGGACTTCGCGGCGGCCCGGGGCAACCTCGCCGCCCAGCCGTTCTCGCGCCTGCTCTGGTTCTATGTGCTGAACCGCTCGCGCGGCGAGCTGCTGCCCGAGCTCGATCGCGCCGCGCGCTTCAAGCTCGCGCGCTATCCGCAGAGCGAGCGCGAGTTCGCCAAGCACTTCCGCATAGGCACCTTCATGATGAAGGACTTCGCCAGTCTCGAAGACATCGCCGAGGCCAGCGGCGCGGCGCTGCCCGACGTCGTCGACTACGTCAACGCCTACACGGCCGTCGGCTTCGTCGAGAACGATCGCGGCCGCTACGAGCCGAACGACGCCCGCGGCCGCCTGCGCAACCCGTTCGCGCGCTGAGCGCGGGCGCGAAGCGCCGCGCTGCATGCAGCGGATAGGCAACGGCAGTCGCCGTGGAGCGATGGCTGCGAACAGCGCAGACGGAACGAAACGAGGCAACCCCCATCCCCACCCATGCCCTCCCCGTCAAGCGGGGGGTCGGGTAGGCATGGGGTAGCCGCGCGGGCCAACGCTTGCTGCGGCGATCTTCGGGGAAGCCGGCAGCCAGCCCTCGGCTTGCCGCGGCTTCGCGCAACGCACATCCGGATCGTCCCGATCGAACGGGGCCTTCAGGCCTCGACGCACTGGAACTGCAGCACGTAGTCCGGATTGAGGTGGGTTTCCTGGCCCAGGCTGATCGTGCCGGCCTTGCTGCGTAGCTGGATCTCGTCGCGGTGCAGACGCAGTTCGTCGGCCTCACCCAGACGCACCCAGGTGCCATTCGTCGAGCGGTCGCCGATGACCCAGTAGCCACGCTTGTATTCGATCGTCGCGTGCGTGCGCGAGACCCATTCCGCGTCGACCATGAGATTGTTGCTGGCCTCGCGGCCGAGCGAGAACGGCGGCGCAAGTTCGTCGATCTCGATGGACTGGCCGCGGTAGCGCAGCAGCAGCCGCGCCTTGCGCTGCTGCGCCTCGACGAGCTTGACCACGCGCTGCACGGTCGTGACGTTGGAGGTGTCCTCCTGCCACATGACATCGACGATCTCGATCGGCTGCAGCTTGCCGGAAACCCGCGCGGTGCCGAGCGAACGCGTGCGCAGCGGTCCGGTATTGGTCACGCCGCTGACGGTCGAGGCCGTAGTGACGATCTGCTCGCGCTTGGCCAGCGACGCCATGCGCGCGGCCGTGTTGACCGCATCGCCGTAGACGTCGGCATCCTCGACCAGGGTTTCACCGTGATGCAGGCCGACGCGGATCGCGAGGTTGTCGCGGATGAAGGCCGGGTCGGTGGACACGCGCTTCTGCATGTCGGTTGCCGCGAGCAGGCCGTTCAGCGCGCCCGGGAACGTGCACAGCACCTCGTCACCGATGGTCTTGATCAGGCGGCCGCCGTGCCGCTGCGTGATCTCGGCCAGCGCCTGCAGCACACCGGCCACGATGCGGCGCGCGGCTTCGTCGCCCAGGGTCTCGAACAGCTTGGTGCTGCCCGAGACGTCGGCGAACAGGATGGTGAGGGGCTGGCGCTGACTCATCTGGCCGGATCATAGGCGATTCGGTGGGACGGCTCCAGAAGCGCCGACTGCCGCACAGACCGTTCCCGCGCGAATGGCACCGGCCGTTGCCGCGGCCGGGTTGCGGCCGGCCATCCGGCCTGCCCGAACGCGCAGGGAATGCGACAGGCGCGGCTTGCGGCGACGCGGCGCAGCGGCGGCCTGCGCCGGAGGCCAGCCCTAGGCGCCCTGCCCGTTTCCTGCTACCGGCCGCCGTGCTGGCCGAGTCGCTGGCCCGCGGCGACAGTTGCGCAGCCGCGCGGCGTGTAGCTCGCCTGCGCCACCTGCGCCGGAGCGAGGTCCAGATCCTGTGCCGCGACTTCCGAGCCTTCCTGCAGCATCACGCCGCGGACCGGCGCGGCCAACCGCAAGGTCTCCGCCACATAACCCGCTTCCACGTCGCACAACGTTGCCGGCCAGAATCTGGCCGGCCGGCCGATCAGCACCGGGGAGCGCGCAAGCTATGCGAGCGACACCGCCTCGTCGCCGACTACCGGAAAGTCGCGACCGGCATGCCGGTCGTACTGCCCGATCGCGGCATCGACGGCATCCTTGCACAGCACCGGCCGCCCCCGGGGGCGCCGGTCCTGCTTCTTGCGGGAATCGTCTACGTATTCGCAAAAAAAAAAATGCGGGCGACGTGATCACGCCGCCCCTGCCCGGCCCAGGCCGGGCGCTTCCCCGTCACGACGCTGCCGGCGCCGCCGGTTTCCCCGGTCGCGACGGCTTTCCGGCTCAGGCCAGGCTTTCCGCCGCGGCGATGATGTCCTCGTCCGAGGGCAGCACGAGAAACGCCGCGCCGGCCAGCGGCGTGTAGGTATCGACGCCGACGACGCGCTTGAGCGGCCTGGCGCCGTGGCCGGATTCGACGACCGCCGTGATGATGCCTTCGCCGACACCGGCGCTGCGGCGGCCCTCGTCAGCGACGACTATGCGCGCGCAGTCGCCGGCATGGCGCGCGATCGCGGCCTCGTTCAGCGGCTGCAGCCAGCGCAGGTCGACGACGCGGGTCTTCCAGCCGCGGCTCTTTTCCAGCGCGCGCGCCGCGCGCAGGCTCATCGGCACGGTATTGCCGTAGCAGAAGATCACGAGATCCTTCGCGGCCGGCTCGTAGACGCGCTCCTCGCCGAGCGGAATGTGCTGGTCGGGCGCCGGATAGCTGGTCTGCCACTGGCCGTCGCCGGCCTCATAGAGATCCTTGGTCATGTACAGTGCGATCGGCTCGAGGAAGGCGCAGACGCGGCCGTCGACCTTGGCCAGCGCGGTCAGGGTGCGCAGCATCATCGCCGCATCGTCGCCACGGCTCGGACAGCCGACGACGAGGCCCGGGATGTCGCGCAGCGCAGTGATCGAGGTGTCGTTGTGGAAATGGCCGCCGAATCCCTTCTGGTAGCCCAGCGAAGCGATGCGCATGACCATCGGATTGCGGTATTGGCCGTTGGAGAAGAACTGCAGCGAGCAGGCTTCGCCGCGGATCTGGTCGCAGGCATTGTGGAAATAGGCGAGGTACTGGATCTCCGGCAGCGGCAGCATGCCCATGTTGGCATAGCCCTGGGCCAGGCCGAGGATCATGGTTTCGTCGAGCAGAGTGTTGAACACGCGGTTGTTCTTGAACGCCTTGTGCAGGCCCTTGGTCACCGTGTAGACGCCGCCCTTCTGCGCGACGTCCTCGCCGAACAGCAGGGTCTCGGGGTATTTGCAGAACAGGTCGTGCAGCGCATTGTTGATCTGGATGGCCAGATGGCGCGGCGCCTGCTTCTCCGGCAGCTTGTCCTCGCCGCCGAACACGGCCAGGCGCTTGTCGGCGAAATCGGCGCGGCGCGCCTCGACGTTGACCTGGTTCGGGTGATACGGCGCGAGCGGCGCGATCACGTCGGCCAGATCGGTGAGCTTGGGCCGGCGATCGGCTTCCTCGGCCGCGGCGAAGCATTTCTGGCGCACCGACTCGTATTTCGCGAGCAGGCTGTCCTTGGTGTAGAGGCCCGATTCCAGCGCGATGGCGGCCGAACGCAGCAGCGGATCGGTCGCTTCGACGGCCATGAGTTCTTCGACGCTGCGCCATTCGATCTCGAAGTCGGTGCCGGCGTGGCCCATGATGCGCGTGGTGCGCAGGTGCAGGAAGGTCGGCCGGCGCGTCGTACGGCAGTGATACACCGCGCGCGCGACCTGCTCGTAGCCTTCGGCCAGATCCAGACCGTTGGCGAAGAAATAGTCGAGGTCGCGGCGGCCGCTGAAGCTCGCGCCGATCCAGTCGGTCGGCGTCTTGACCGAAATGCCGATACCGTTGTCCTCGCAGACGAACAGCACGGGCGCCGGCAATTTCTGGTAGGCCGTCCACTGCGCCGCATTGAACGCGGTCTGCGCGGTCGCGTGATTGGCCGAGGCGTCGCCGAAGGAACATATCGTGATCGAGTCTTCCGGCACCGGCAGCTGATGGCCTATGCGCCGCGCCTGTTCGATCGCCACGGCCGTGCCGAGCGCCTTGGGCAGATGCGAGGCGATCGTGGACGTCTGCGGCAGCACCCAGAGCGGCTTGGAGCCCCAGACCTTGTGGCGTCCGCCGGACGCCGGGTCGTCCTTGCTTGCTGCGAAGGACAGCGCCGAATCCATGATCGGATCCATGCCCTGCAGCTTGCGGAAGCGCTCGGCCATGAAGCCGCCGGAGCGGTAGTGCAGGAACGCCGGATCGGTGTGCCGGGTCAGGCGCGCGACCATCGCATTGCCTTCGTGGCCCGAGGAACCGATCGTGTAGAACACCTTCTGCTTGACGCGCAGCACCCGCGCCATGAGATCGAGGTGACGGCTGATCAGCTGCGACTCGAACAGCGCGGCGAAATCGGCCGCAGTGCACAGGCTGCCCGGCAGCACCGGCTCGTCGGAGGCCGGACGCTTGCGCGCCTGGCCGCCCCAGTCGCGCACGAACTCGAGGAAATTCTGATCGCAGACTTCGGCGCGGTTGAGGCTTTTGTGGCGGGCGGGAATCGGTGCAACGGCGGACATGGCGGACCTGTCGGAAACGGCGCGGCATGCCGCGGACGGCGGCCGGACCAAGGCGGAAGAAGTGCGCAAGAATAGCTGCAGGCTACCCGCAAGGAAACTCGAACCGGCCGCGAAATCGCCGTCCCACGCGGGTTTTCCGGCAAGCGGCCCCTTGCGTTCGGACGGCAGTGGTCCTTGGACTCGCGGCGCGCCGCGGCCCGCCACGGCTTCGCGGCGAGCGGGTTTGCGGCACCATACGCGGCACGACGGCGAGTGGACTCGCCGCAGGGGGACGGCGATGCAGACACCCGTGGATGCAACCTGGCGCAGTACCGCGCCGCCGGCCGCAGGCGCCGCAACCGACGCGGAAACCGGCGAGTTCGCGCCCGGCAGCCGCGTCGGCCGCTACGTGATCCAGCGCCTGCTGGGCCGCGGCGGCATGGGCGTGGTCTATCTGGCCGACCAGATCGAGCCGGTGCGCCGTCCGGTCGCGCTGAAGCTCGTGCGGCCGGCCTTCGCCGACAGCCTGGCCCAGGCCTATTTCGAGGTCGAGCGCCAGGCGCTCGCACGCATGGACCATCCGGGCATCGCCAAGGTGCTCGAGGCCGGCACCACGCCCGACGGCCTGCCGTTCTTCGCGATGGAATGGATAGACGGCCCGACCCTGGACACCTACGTGGCCGCGGCCAGGCCCGCTCTCGCCGCACGGCTGGAACTGCTGCGCCAGATCGCGCTGGGCGCCCACCACGCGCACCAGCGCGGCGTCGTGCATCGCGACCTCAAGCCGGCCAACGTGCTCGTGCCGCTGGTCGACGGCCACGCCGTGCCGAAGATCATCGACTTCGGCATCGCCATCGGCATCGAACACGACGGCCGCCGCACCGGCGACTACGCCGGCACGTCGCTGTACATGAGTCCGGAGCAGTCCGGCCTGACCGACGGCAACGTCGACGTGCGCAGCGATGTCTATTCGCTCGGCGTGCTGCTGCTGGAACTGCTCGCGCCGGCCGGCACGCTCGATGCGCTGCGCGAGCGCGGCGTGGCGGCGAGCCGGCTGTCGCAGATCCTGCGCACCGAACGGCCCACGGCAGCGACTCACCGCGACGCGACCGGATGGCTGTCGCTGCCGGCGCTGCAGGCGATTCCGCGCGAACTGCGCCATGTCGTCGCGCGCGCGACGGACCTGCAGCGCGAGGCGCGCTACGGCTCGGCGCAGGCCTTCGCCGACGAGCTCGCGAACTTCCTCGCCGACCGGCCGCTGACGGCGGTGCCGGCGACGCGGACCTATCTGCTCGGCAAGTTCGTGCGCCGCCACCGCCTGCCGCTGGCCGCCGGCGCCGCCGTGGTCGCGGCGCTGCTGATCGGCCTCGGCGCAGCGGTCTACGCGCTGCTGCAGGCGCAGAACGAACGAGCGCGCGCCGAACAGGCCGCCGAGCGCGCCACGCGCGAAGCGGCGCGCAACCGCAGCCTGGCCGAATTCCTCGGCACCGTGCTCGGCGGCATCGAACCGGAACAGGCGCGCGGCCTCGACACCGCCCTGCTGCGCCGCGTGCTCGACGAGGCCGCGCAGCGCGCCGGGCGCGATCTCGCCGGCGACCCGGATCAGCTCGCCGAGATCGAGGCCACCATCGGCCGCGCCTACCGCTCGATCGCCGAACTCGACCTGGCCGAGGACTACCTGAGCCGTGCGCTGCGGTCGCAGCAGACCCGCCTGGGCATCGACTCCGCCCCGGCACTGACCACCGAGCGCTACCTGCTCTGGAGCATCAGCGAACACGGCCGCGACGGCGAAGCCCTGCCGCGCGCACGCCAGCTGCACGAACGCGCCGCGCAGGCGCTCGGCGCCGGCGCGCGCGAAACCCTGCTCGCCGGCGTGACCGCGGGCTGGTTCGAATACCTCGCGGGCAACATGAAGCCGGCCGAGGCGCTGTTGCGCGAGGCCGCCGACGGACTGGCCGCAGGCGCAGGTCCGAACGATGCGAAGACGCTCGACGCACTCGGTCGCCTCGGCGTGGTGCTGGCCGACTCGGGCCAGTACGAAGCCGCGCGGCCGCTGTACGACCGCGTGCTCGCGGGCTATGGCACGCTGTTCGGCGCGGAGGATCCACGCACCCTCGGCGTGCGCAACAGCCTGGGCATACTCGCGATGCAGCAGCGCCGCTACGCCGACGGCGAGGCCGAATTCCGCACGATGCTGCCGATCTACGAGCGGCTCTACGGTCACGACCATCCGCAGACCCTGGCCCTGGTGCTGAACCTGTCCGGCGCGCTGCGCCAGCAGGGCAAGGTCGCCGAATCCGGCCCCTACTACCGGCGCGCCTACGACGGCTTCCTCGCGCGCTACGGCGCCGACAACCTGCGCACCCTGATCGCGCAGAACAATCTCGCGAACTACCTGATCGACGCCGGCCAGGCGCCCGACGCCGTCGCGCTCGCGCGGCCGGCGGTCGAGCGCGGCAGCCGGGCCTATGCCAGCAACCGCATCGTGCTGGCCGAATTTCGTTTCACGCTCGGCAAGGCGCTGTTCGCCGCCGGCCGCGCGAGCGAGGCCGAACCCGAGCTGCGGGAGGCCTGGGATCTGCGCGCCGCCGAGATGGGCGCCGGTGCGGAAGACACTCGCGACGTCGCGCGCAAACTGGCCGAGCTCAAGCGCGCGCAGAAACAGGAAGCCGCTGCGCGCGAGTGGGACGCCAGGGCAAAGGCCGGCTGAGCCGGGGCGATCCCGGCGGGAAACGGCAGACGCCAGGCCTGAAGTCCACCGGCGCGCCGTCTCGTTCTCCGAACGCGGGCCGTGGCGCCGCCACGCCGGCGTTTCCACCTTGCGGAATACACTTCGCTGCATCGCGCTTTCGACGCATGATTCGGCGCCGGGCCGAGCGGCACGCACGCGAGTCGATCCCGGCCCCGCCTTCCCTGCCGGCAGGATCCCATGACCTCACTGATTGCGCGCCTGACCGTCCTCGCCTTCGCCGCCGTCGCCGGCGCTGCCGCGCAATCCGCACCGGACGGCGAACCGCTGCTGCGTGCGAGCTGGAACGGCCAGGCCGCGAACGCCTTCACGACGAGCACGCCGGATCATCCCGGCCAGGTCGAAGTCGATGCCGACGGAACCGGCTTCTACCGGCTGGACCGCGTCCCCGACGGCATGTCCGCGATCCGCGCGCGGCTAGACGTCACGCAGCGGCCGGCGCAATGGCTGCAGATCACCTACGAGATCCGCGGCGACGACAAGAGCGGCTGGGTCACGGGGCTGGGCTATCGGCTTCTCGGCAACGATGCGAAGACCGTTCTGGAGATGAGCTACGACTATCCGCCCTGCCCGCGGCAGCCGCAGGCCTGGAGTTCGTGCAAAGCCTTCGCGCACATTGTCGAAGGCGCGCACACCCTGGAGGTCTTCGTGAATTCGCTGCGTGGCTCGGCCGTGGACGTACGCACGGTCGACGTCACCGCGGTCGCAGCGGAGTCGCTGCAGCCCACGGCCGCAGCGGTCGCCGACATGAACCACGCCTTCGGCTGGATCAGGTCCAACTACTTCCTGGCCGGCCGGGTCGACTGGGAGCAGGCCAGAAGCCGCTGCGCACCCGCGACGTTTCCGCGCGACTTCGAGCCGACGGTGCCGTTCGTCCGATGCCTGCTGCGCGAGCTGCCGGAAAACGCGCACAGCTCCGTGAGCCGGAAACCGGCGCCATCGGCCAGGCCGGCTCCGGCACATGAGATCAGGCGGCTGGAGACCGGCACCGGCTACGCGAAGCTCGCTACGGCCGCGGTCGATCCGGGGCCGGAGAGCGACGCCTACGCCGCCGCGGCAAGCGGCGCGATCACGGCGCTGCAGGCGCAGGGCGTAGCGAACTGGATCATCGACCTGCGCGGCAACGGCGGCGGCACCGTCTATGCGATGCTGGCCGCGATCGCCTCGCTGATCGGCCCGCAATCCCGGCCACTCGTCTACTGGGAACAGGCCGGTGGCAGGAAGATTCCGGTCGAACTGACCGCACGCGGCGCCGAGGAAGGCGGCAAGGTGCAGGTCGCCGCCAGCGGTCTGAAACCGCCGAAGACGCCCACGCGCATCGTCGTGCTCGTCGACAAGGGCTGCCTGAGTTCCTGCGAAATCCTCGCGACGATGCTGACGTCGCAGCACAACGTCAGCCTGATCGGCCAGCCGACCGGCGGCTTCAACACATCCAACGAAGAACTCACGCTGCGCACGCCGTTCCGGCTCATGCTGACCACGGCCTATGTGCTGGACGCCTCCGGCAAGCGCCGCTATCCCAATGTCGTCCCGGCCACGGCGCATGCCGGCGACGAGGCATCGTGGCTCGCGGCGGCGGAATCGCTGCTGGCGCGGTGATCGCGGCCGCGCCCCCGACCAGCGCGGTCGCGCTGCTCACCGCAGCCTGCGCATATCGCAAACGCCGCAGTCAGGCCTGCTGCGCGACGAAGCCGGGCTGCGTGCGCACGCGCTGCAGCCAGGCCTGGATCTGCGGAAAGGTCGACAGGTCGAAGCCGCCGTCGGCGGCCGCGTGCGTGTAGGCGAACAGCGCGATGTCGGCGACGCTGTACTCCGCGCCGGCGATGAACGGCTGGCGCGCAAGCTGCTGCTCCACGACGGCGAGCGCCTGGACGCCGCGCTCGCGCAGCCGCGGCAGCTCGGCGCGACGCGGATGGTCGTCCGGCAGCCAGCGGCAGATGAAGCGCGCGACGGCTATATAAGGTTCATGGCTGTATTGCTCGAAGAACAGCCATTGCAGCACCTGGGCGCGCTGCCATGCGTCCTGCGGCAGCAGCGGCGAGCCCTCGGCCAGGTAGCAGAGGATCGCGTTGGACTCGGCGAGGTAACGCCCCGGCCCGGCCTCGAGCAGCGGCACCTTGCCGTTCGGATTCATCGCGAGGTACTGCGGCGTGCGCGTCTGGCCGGCAGCGCTGTCGACCTCGACCCAGCGATAAGGCCGGTGCAGCTGTTCCAGCAACAATTGCACCTTGTAGCAATTGCCCGAGGATTTCATGCCGTAGACGGCAAGCATCACGGTATCTCCAGGTGGGTTGCGGTGAGCACAGCGAACCGCAACATCAGGTCTCAATGCAGACAAAAGCCCTGCGCAGCGAAAATGCCGCGACGTTGCGGTTCGCTGCGCTCACCGCAACCTACGGGATTGTCGCCATTCCTCGCGGGTCTGGCCCCAGGCGTCTATCGTCATCGTGTCGTGCGGCGGCGGCAGGGTCACGCGACGCAGGTTGCGCGCGCCGAGCCGCTCGGCGACGCGCTGCGACGCGCGATTGTCCGGGTCGATGCAATGAATGACTTCGGTCCAGCCCAGTTGGTCGAAAGCCCAGTCGATCGCCGCCGTCGCCGCCTCGACTGCGTAACCCTTGCCCTGGGCCGCAGCGCAGAGGCCCCAGCCGACTTCGGTACCGGGCCAGTCGGCCGGCACCCACGGACCGATGCGGCCGAGCCAGCGGCCGCTGTCGCGCTCGATGACCGAGAACATCGCGAAGCCCTGCAGCTGCCAGGACCCGGCCATGCACATCATCGCGCGCCAGGCCGCCGAACGGCTCTGCACCCCGCCGAGATAGCGCATGGTCTCGGGGTCGGCGGAGAACGCCGCCCAGGCGTCGAGGTCTTCCAGGCGCGGCGTACGCAGGAGAAGACGTTCGGTATGCAGTGTGATCTCTGCCATGCAACAACGCTCCGTTCGCTCGGTCCGCCAGCATACCGGCGCCGGTGCCGCATCGACAGGCCGAAGGTCATGGGGGTCGTACGAATGCCGCGCGGGTCGTTGATGCCCGGACAGAAGACGCTGTTCCCGCCTTCCCGAACGCCGCGCTCCTGCGTGGAAACACCGCGGAACACGCCATCCCGGATTTCCACGATGTAGACCCTCTTTCCCGGATGGAACCTGCGGTCGAAATCCGAGTACGGGATCTCGATGGTAATCACGCCGGACGTCTTCGTGGCCATGTCGACGAACATGACCGCCGCCCCGAGATCGGGATCGACGATATCGGCCAGCTTTTTTTTCGGCACCTGCAGGCGACGCTGCGGCGTACTGACGTTCAAGCCGCAGAGCACGTTGCCGCAGACGCGCAGATTCATCGCGTACCCGCCTTCGTAGATGATCGAGGACTTGACTACGTAGGGCGTGAGCAGTGGCGTGGCCGTCGACTCGCCGATCCCGGCGGCGACCAAGGCGAACAGCATGAAAAGGCGGACGTGATGTTTCATCGACATCCTCTCGCCGCAATTCGATCGCAATCAGCGGATCGCGGGCGCCGCAACACCCGCTTCAAACCGCCGGAGCAGGCGCGAAAGCCTCGCTTCGCGGCCCGATCCGGCGCGGAACGTGCCGACGATCCCGGGTAGACCACGGATCTGGTCTCCCGGCGATACAGGGCTCCCGCTTCGTCTCAACGACAGCCTTCCAGCGCGTCAGCGATGGTGTCGCAAGTCCGCGTCTGCACGGCTGCCGCCCCTCCGCAGCAGGACGACGCCGGCGCGGTCGCGGATCAGAACGCGTTGATGCCGGTCAGCTCGCGGCCGACGACGAGCTGGTGCACGGTCTCGGTGCCTTCGTAGGTGATCACCGACTCGAGGTTCAGCGCGTGGCGGATCGGGCAGTATTCGGTCGTGATGCCGGCGCCGCCGAGGATGTCGCGCGCTTCGCGGGCGATGTCCAGCGCCATGCGCACATTGTTCCATTTCGCGAGCGAGACCTGGGTCGGCTGCATCTTGCCCGCGTCTTTCAGACGGCCCAGCTGCAGCGACAGCAGCTGCGCCTGGGTGATGCGGCGGGCCATGTCGGCGAGCTTGAGCTGCACGCTCTGCGTCGCGGCGATCGGCCGGTTGAACAGCACGCGCGTCTTGGAATATTCGGTCGCCTCGTGCAGGCAGGCGATGGCCGCGCCGATCGGGCCCCAGGTGATGCCGTAGCGCGCCTGGGTCAGGCAGCCCAGCGGGCCCTTGAGGCCCTTGACGTTCGGCAGGCGGTTCGCGTCGGGCACGCGCACGTTGTCGAAGAACAGGCCCGAGGTCACCGAGGCGCGCAGGCTCATCTTCTTGTGGATTTCCTGGGCGACGAAGCCCGGCGTGCCCTTCTCGACGATGAAGCCCTGGATGCCTTCCTCGGTCTGCGCCCAGACGATCGCGATGTGGGCGAGGTTGCCGTTGGTGATCCACATCTTGGCGCCGTTGATGATCCAGTCGCCGCCGTCGCGCCTGGCGCTGGTCTTCATGTTGGCCGGATCGGAGCCGCCGTGCGGCTCGGTCAGGCCGAAGCAGCCGATGACCTTGCCGGCGGCCATCTGCGGCAGCCACTGGCGGCGCTGTTCTTCGCTGCCGTAGGCGTAGATCGGGTACATGCACAGCGAGGACTGCACCGAGGCGAAGCTGCGGATGCCCGAATCGCCGCGCTCGAGCTCCTGGCAGATCAGGCCGTAGCTGACCGCGTTCATGCCGGCGCAGCCGTAGTCGGTCGGCAGGCTGGAGCCGAGCAGGCCGAGCTCGGCCATTTCGGGAATCAGATCGGTCGGGAACACGCCCTTGTCGAAGCAATCGCCGATGATCGGCAGCACGCGCTCGTCGGTGAAGCGGGCCACGGTGTCCTGCACCATGGCTTCCTCTTCGGACAGCATCGAGCGGACATCGTAGAGATCGTAGGGATTGAGCGTGCTGGCGGCCATGGAAGTTCCGGATTTCGCGCGGGAAATGGAGGAGGGGAAGCGGCAGGCGGAACACCGCCTGCAAAGCAGCGCGGCATTCTAGCGGTGCCTCCGGCAAACTTCACCCGCGCAGGGATTGGCCCTGCCGGTATCCGGAAAATTGGCGCCGGCGTGGCGCCACCGCCGGCCGCTGCCGGATGCCCTCGCCGGCCTCGCTGCGTATGATGGCCGGTCTGCACCAGCGCGCCAGGACCATGCGGGTTCCCATACTCACCTATCACGGCGTCAACATCGCCGGCGACGGCTATGCCGACAACGATCACGTCGCGTTCGCCGCCGATCTGGAGCTGATCCACTCCCTGCAATTGCGCATCGTGCCGCTGCAGTGGGTCGTCGACCAGCTGCTCGGCCGCAGCCGGCGCGACCTGCGCGGCTGCGTCGCGCTGACCTGCGACGACGGCAGCAATTTCGACTACGACGACCTCGACCACCCGCAGCACGGCCTGCAGCGCAGTTTCCACAACAGCCTGCGGCGTTTTCGCGAGCACCACGGCGAGCGTGCCCAGCCCGATCTGCATCTGACCGCCTTCGTCATCGCCGATCCGGTCGCGCGCGAACGCATGGACCGGCAATGCCTGGTCGGCCGCGACTGGATGCAGTCGCGCTGGTGGCGCGCGGCGCAGGATTCGGGGCTGATCGCGATCGAGAACCACAGCTGGGACCACAACCATCCCTGCCTGGACAGCCCGGGGCCGCACGGCCTTGCACGCGGCGACTTCCACGCGGTCGCCGGCGAGACCCAGGCCGAGTTCGAGATCGCCCGCGCGCAGCACTACCTGGCCCAGCAGCTTGCGCCGCACGCGCCGCGGCTGTTCTGCTATCCGTTCGGCCACGTCAACGACTTCCTGCGCAGCGACTGGCTGCCGCGGCGCGGTCCGGCCGTCGGCCTGGACGCGGCCTTCGGCGACGGTGCCGCGCCGGCCACGCCGGCCAGCGACCGCTGGAACGTGCCGCGCTACGTCTGCGGCTGGCACTGGCGCTCGCCCGAAGCGCTGCGTGCGATCCTCCGGAGCGCGGCGGGCTGAGCTGCCGGCCGATTCGCGATCTCCTACAAATCTGCTCAGTTTCCTGGCGCGACGTCCTATTTCGGCGACTAGTCTTGGCCCGGCGGCGGACCTTTCCCATCCGCTCCCCGACGCGCGGCCCTTCCCCAGCGGCCGCGCGTCACCTGCCCAGCCGAGGTTCGCCATGGCCCTGCGTCCTTTCCTGCCGATACTCCGCGACACCCACGCCAGCCTCGGCGAAACGCTGTCGGTGCTGCAGCAGCGCGAACTGCTGCGCCGGCGCGGCTTCCTGCTCGGATCGCTCGCGGCCGCCGCGGCGCTGCCGCTGCGTTCGATGGCCTGCACCCTGATTCCGAGCGAGACCGGCGGTCCGTATCCGGGCGACGGCACCAACGGCCCGAATGCACTGACCCAGTCCGGCATCGTGCGTTCGGACATCCGGTCGAGCTTCGGCGCGTCGGGCACGGCCAGCGCGGCCGGCACGCCGCTGAACGTGACCCTGCGCCTGGTCAGCACCGTCTCGGGCTGCGTGCCGCTGGCCGGCCTCGCGGTCTACATCTGGCACTGCAACGCCGGCGGCGGCTATTCCATGTATTCGTCCGGCATCACCGGGCAGAACTACCTGCGCGGCGTGCAGGTCAGCAACGCGAACGGCGAAGTGACCTTCACCTCGATCTTCCCGGGCTGCTATCCGGGCCGCTGGCCGCACATCCATTTCGAGATCTACCGCTCGCTGGCCCAGGCCACCTCCGGCGCGAACGCGGCGCGCATCTCGCAGCTCGCGCTGCCACAGAGCGTCTGCAGCACGGTCTATTCGCAGAGTTCGCTGTATCCGGGCAGCACGCAGAACCTCTCCGGCGTCACGCTCAACAGCGACAACGTGTTCGGCAACGACGGCGGCGTGTATCAGCTGGCCGCGACCAGCGGCAGCAACGCCGCGGGCTATGCCTCGACGCTGGAAGTCGGCGTCGCGATCGAGGGCAGCGACCTGCTGTTCGCCGACGGCTTCGAGTGAGCCGTCGGCACTGCGGCCCGGCGCCGCGTCAGAAAGGTCCCAGCGCGTGCACCTTGGCCAGCAGCGCGCGCTTGTGGTTGTCGTGCAGCGGCTTGTGCCAGTTGACGATGACGTGCTCGTGCGCGGTCTGCTCGAAGCCCGCGGCGAGCGCGACTTCCAGCGCGCGCCGGTCGCCGCAGTGGCCGAAGAACGCGTCGCAGCAGCCGGCGTATTTGCGGAACGCGTACTTCAGCAGATAGAACCACAGCCCGCCGGCCGCGCGCAGCGCCTCGCGCTGTTCCGGACGCATGCGCCGCGCGGTGTCGCCGTCGGTACACGAGCCGCCGGACAGATAGACGTCGCCGAACGGCATCATGTGCGAGAAGCCGGCCAGATGCAGGCCGCCGTCGTCGGCACGGTAGAGGCCGACGAGATGGCGCGGAATGTTCGGCGGCGGATGGCCGAACTTGCGCCGGAACAGGTCGGCGACGAGGAAGTCGGCGCTGTCGATCTCGGTGATGGTCAGGAAATCGTGCAGCTGTATCGGCAGGATTTCGCGCGGATCGAAATGTTCGCCGCTGTGCATGCGTGGCCTCGCTCGAAGTCGTGGGATCGCCGCGTCGGGCTGCCGGTCGATCGTCGGGCAACCGCCCGCGGCGACCGGCACCGCGCGCTCAGAACGGCATGAAGCTCTTCGCCTTGGCGGTCAGTTCGCGCCGCCGCCGTTCGCCGGGTTCGCGCGTCCAGTGCACGAGCAGGTATTGGACACCGGTTTCGCCGAAGCCGAGCTTGGGCGTGGTCTGCAAGGCGCGCGCATCGCCGCAGCAGGTGAAGATCGCTTCGCAGCGCGGGCCCCAGCGTTCGAAACCGTAGCGCAGGGTCGCCAGCATCAGGCCGCCGTACTCGCGCAGCGCGGTGCGCTGGGCTTCGCTCATCAGACGCAGCAGGTCGCCGTCGGTGGCCGCGCCGCCGGCCAGGAAAATGTCGCCGCAGTCGGTGAAATGCACGTAGCTGACCGGCACGAAGCTGCCGTCGTCGCGCTTCCAGAACGCGACCACATGATGCGGAAACTCCGGCGCCGCGACCTTGTAGTTGCGCCGGAACAGGTCTTCGGCGAAGGGCGGTCCCTGGTCGACTTCGGTGACGTGGATGAAATCGTGGATAGTCATCGCGCGATGTTCGCATCGCGCCGCAAAGCGCACAACCGCAGCGCTCAGCGCCCGGCGCAGGCGTTGAAACGGGCTTCGCCGCGGCGCCGCGCCTCGGCGCGGGCGGCTTCGTCGAAATTCTGCAGCGCCGCATCGAACTCCCGCTGCCGCCGCTGCACGATCGCCGCGGAGGCGCCCTGCGCGCTGTCCAGGCGCGCGACCGCGTCGGTGGCGGCCGCGAGGTTGATCGCGTAGGCCCGCGCGTCCCGGTGATCGAACAACAGGTTGCCCCAGTAGTACTGCACGAACGACGCGCGCGGCGCGCAGCGGGCCAGCGCCTCGGCGGCGTAGCGGCGTGCGAGATCGCGATGACGGCGGAATTCCTCGATCTGCGCGACGACCTCGTCGTCGTCCAGCGCCGCGAACGCGCCGAACGCGTGCTCGACGTAGTCGACCTGGGCCTCGCCGTTCCCCGTCGCCGCGGCCCGCTCCATCCAGTCCAGGCCACTGTTGCGCACGGTGTCGGGCAGGGCTTCGCAATCGGCGATGTCCTCGCGCATGTCGTCCATCTGCCGGCGGGCGTTGGCCTGTGCGGTGGCGTCCATGCCCGGCGGCACGGCGTCGTCCTCGCGAAGCTCTTGCCGCAGATGGCGCAGCGAACTGTCCCGGCAGCGCACGAGGCGGCTGCCCAGTTCCCGCATCGACGCGACCTCGCCGCTTTCGGCGCGCCGCATCAGCTCGTCGAAAACTGCGGAGAGCCGCCGCGTCGTGCGCAGATGCCGCGGCAGCGGCGGCGGTTGGGCCGACGCCGCCGAGGCAGCGGTCGGCGCCGCTCTCGCCGCCGGTGCGGGTAGCGGTCCGGCCGGCGTCACCGGCGCGGCCGGTATCGCGACCGTTGCCGGCGAAGTGGCCGGCGCCGGCGCGGGCCGCGCCGGCCAGAGCAGCCAGGCCAGCGCCGGCACGAGGGTCACGAACAGCGCCAGCGCGATTCCACGGTGTTTCATCGCGGCGCGGTTCCAGCCTGGAAATCACGAGAGATCTGCGCCGCGTTCTCGCGCGCCTGGATGAGCTGCTGCGCATCGAGCTGCTGCGCCAGCGCCTGCAGATACAGCTCGCGCAGACGCGGCGACCATTCCTGTCCCGCAGGCGACTGGAAAAAAGCACTCGCGTACGCATAGGCCTGCAGCGGGTCGATCTTTTCGAGCGGTCCCGACGCGTAGGCGTCGCCGAGCAGCAGCAGCGCGCGCGCGTCGCCGCGGCGCAGGGACTCACGCAGATAGGCGCGCGCCTTTTCCTTGCGCCGCGCGACCTCGTCGGCGTCGGCCAGCATCTGGTCGGTGCCGCCATAGCCGGCGAACGCATAGCGCGAATAGTCGAGCATGGCTTCGACGCTGCCCGCGTCGGCGGCCCGTTCGAGCAGGGCCGGGGCACGGTCCAGATCGTCCCGGAGCTGCCGTCTGTCGATGCCGGCGCAGCGCCGGTCGAGTTCCGGCTGGCCCTGCTGCAGCATCAGCACCAGCAGTTCTGGCGACACCGGCTTGCCGGCTATGAGCGGCGGTTCGACGCCGGCGGCCATGCCGTCGACGACGGTCTCCTCGATGTGCTGCGCGCTGATCGGCGAGTAATGCCGGCACACGCCGATGATGCCGCCGAGTTCGGCCATCGCATCGACGTCGCCGGCCGCGACGCGCCGGTCCAGGTCGGCCCGGCGATCGGCCGACAGGTTCGAGGCTGACGCCGATGCGGATGCCGCAGCCGCGACCGGCGGCACCGAGGGTGCGGCCGGTGCCGGCGCGGCCGGCGATGCAGCCGCCGGCGCCGGCGCCGTGCGCACGCCGGCCAGCCAGACGCAAGCCGCCGCAGCGAGCAGCAGTCCCGCCGCGGCGAGCAGCACGGAGGATCGCCGCATCAGGCCTTGGGCTCGTTGGAGACGCCGTGCGGCACGTGGCCGGTCGCGACATGGCGCCGCGCCGATTCGACGTTCGCGCGCGAGTCGTCGAAAAAGATATCGGCGCCGAAGGCCTCCAGAAACGGTCCCTTGTCGCGACCGCCGAGGAACAATGCCTCGTCGATGCGCACGCCCCAGGCGCGCAGGGTCAGGATCACGCGCTTGTGCGCCGGTGCCGAGCGCGCCGTGACCAGGGCCGTGCGTATCGGCGACTGCTCCAGGGAAAACGCGCCCTGGATGCGGTGCAGCGCATCGAGAAAACCGCGGAACGGACCGCCCGGCAGCGGATGCGCCGCATGCTCGGTCTCGTGTCGGTGGAACGCGGCCAGCCCCTGCTCCTGCGAGACGCGCTCGGATTCGTCGCCGAACAGCACGGCATCGCCGTCGAAGGCGATGCGCAGCTGCTCCGACGCACTGGTCGGCGCCTTGGACGGCAGGATGGTCGCGGCCGCGACGCCGGCGGCCAGCGCATGCGCGACGTCCTCCGGATGCGCCGACAGGAACAGGTCGGCGGCGAACGGCTGCACGTAGGCATGCGTCGGCGCGCCGTTGGTGAATGCGGCGCGTTCGATCGCCAGACCGTAGTGCTCGATCGCGTTGAAGATGCGCAGGCCAGTATCAGCCGAATTGCGCGACAGCAGGATGACTTCCACGCGCGGCGCACCGCTGCGGGTCTGGTTCAGGCGCAGCAGCTTCTGCACGAGCGGAAACGCGATGCCCGGCTCGAGCAGGTCGTCCTCGTGCTGCATCTGGTAGTTACGGTAGGCGTCGAGGCCGTCGCGCTCGAACAGCGCATGGCTTTCGCCGAGATCAAACAGCGCGCGCGAGGAAATCGCGACGACCAGACGGTCGTCCACGGTGTCGGCGGCGGGCAGCGGCAGGTCGTCCATGACCGGAGTGTAGCGCGCGGCGATGACGCGCCGCCGCCGGTGCTCGCAGGCCCCGGCGGCGGACGCGGCGGGTTACTGCACCGCGGCGCCGAAGTTGTCGGCGAAGATCTTCTCGGCCTTGTCGAACGCGGCGACGAGGTCGATCTGGCCGTAGCCCTGCACCGGATTCGGGAAGGTCGTGGCCGGGATGCCGCCGCAGACCTGCGTGCTGCTGGTCAGCGGCACGGCGGTGGAGCGCAGCAGGTCGGCGACCGCGGCCGGATTGCCCTTCAGGCCGGGATTGAGCTGCATCATCAGCGCGACCGCGCCGGCCACGTGCGGCGTCGCCATGCTGGTGCCGCTCTTGCTGCCGTAGGCCGTGTCGCTGCTGTTGGTGATCGAACGCACGCTGGAACCCGGCGCGATCACGTCGGGCTTGTTCGACGCGCCGGTGCCCGGACCGGCGGCGACCGGGCCACGGCCGGAGAAGCTCGACACCGCGTCGGCCGAGGTCGTTGAGCCGATCGTGAACACGTTGTCCAGGGTGCCGGGCGCATCGCCGATCGTGCTGCAGGCCGAACCGTCGTTGCCGGCCGCGGCGACGAACATGATGCCGCCAGCGATCAGGTTCTCGATCGCGGTGCGCACTTCGGTGCCGGCGATCGCCGTGCAGCCTTCCTCGACCGGGCAGCCCCAGGAATTGCTGACGACGTCGGGCGCCTTGTCCGGGTCCGGATTCGCGCCGCTCAGATCGGTCGGCGCAAGCAGCCACTGCGCGCATTCGTTGTAGGTCGCCGGGGTGCCGGCGCCGGCGTTCATGTTGCGGCAGCCTATCCATTTCGCGCCGGGCGCGACGCCGACCTGATTGGTGCCGCCGTCGTCGCCGACCATGGTGCCGATCGTGTGCGAGCCGTGGCTGTTGTCGTCGCAGGGCTGCGGCGAATCGGCCGGGCAACTCGCGTTGGCCGCATGCACCGAGTCATGCCAGTTGTAGTTGTGGTCGGCGACCTGGTTGACCGCATCCCAGCCGCGGTATTTGCCCTTGATCGCCGCATGCGTCCAGCGTATGCCGGTGTCCTGGCCGGCGATGACGATGCCGGCACCGTTGATGCCGCGCGCCCAGACCTGCGGCGCCTTGATCTTGTTGACGCCCCACTCGATCGCATTCGGCGCGAGCGGCAGCGACGCGGTCTGTTCCTGCGCCGGCAGACGCAGTGTGATCGCGGCGTTGGAACCGATGGCCTCGACGTCGTCGCGGGCGGCCAATGCGTCGAGCTGGGCCGGCGTCAGCTGCGCCTGGATCGCATTGGTGATCCAGAACGCCTGGTACGGCACGCCTTCGGCATCGAGCCAGCGGCGCAGGTCGGCCTGGGTCACGTCGGCCGTCGCGCGCAGCATGTCGACCAGCGCGCGGCGGCGTTCGAGATAGCTGCCTTCGTTGCTCAGCAGCGCCTTCGGCGCCTTGGCACGCAGCACGATCAGGGTATCGACCGTGGCGCCGGAAGCCGCCCTGGTCCTGAGCACGGCATCGACCTCGGCCGCACGGCCGAGGGCCGGAGCGCCGACGGCCGCGAGGGCGAGCGCGATGTGGATGGACAACGAACGCAGAGTGGTCGAACGCATCGGTGAGAGTCCCCAAAAAGAGAGTGGCCGCAGTGCTCTGATGCGCGGTCCGCGGCCGTCGGCCTCTCCCTGCGAACGCTGCGCCCAGGCTTTCGACGATAGCCGTGAATGCGCAGCCGGCGCAAACAGTGTGCAGGGCGCCTGTGCTGGACGCTGCTGCGCCCGGCTCGGTCAGACCTCGAACTGCTCGTTGAGGATGCGGTCCTCGAGGTTGTGCTCGGGATCGAACAGCAGGTTCATCACGCGCTCGCGCGATTCGTGCACGGTCACCTCGACGATGTCGCGCACCTCGTAGGAATCGGCCGTCGCGCTGACCGGACGCTTGTAGTGATCCAGCACCTCGAAGCGTACCTGCGTCGCCGACGGCAGGATCGCGCCGCGCCAGCGGCGTGGCCGGAACGGACTGATCGGCGTCATCGCGAGCACGTTGGAACCCAGCGGCAGGATCGGGCCGTGCGCGGACAGGTTGTAGGCGGTGGAACCGGCCGGCGAGGACAGCAGGATGCCGTCGCAGACCAGTTCCTCCAGCTTGACCGCACCGTTCAGCGAGACACGGACGTGGGCGGCCTGCTTGGTCTGGCGCAGCAGCGAGACCTCGTTGAACGCCGTCGCCGTGACGCTGGAGCCGGACTCGGTCTGCACTTCCATGACCAGCGGCCGCAGCACCGTCGGCTGCGCGCGCGCGATGCGCTCGTCCAGCACGTCGACGCGATACTGGTTCATCAGAAAACCGACCGTGCCGAGCTTCATGCCGTAGACCGGCAGGCCGCGCGCGTTGTGGCGGTGCAGGGTTTGCAGCATGAAGCCGTCGCCGCCGAGCGCGACGATGACTTCGGCCTCGTCGATGGGCGTATCGCCGTAGCGTTCGCGCATCAGCGCGAGCGCGGCCTGGGCTTCTTCGGTCTTGCTCGCGACGAAATGGAGGCGCTGGCGCATCGCAGGCACGGCTGTCGGGGTGGCGCCCGAGTGTAACCCGCGCCGGCGCCGCCGGTTGCGTCGACGCAACGAACCGCAATGTAGGTTGCGCTGAGCGCAGCGATGCGCAACGTCGTGGTCTACCCGATAGACCGTGCCGCCCGGGTTGTCGGTCTGTACGGAGCGAAAGTCTCGTGTCGCACGGTCTTTTGCGGCGATGGTCCCGCGACGTTGCGCATCGCTGCGCTCAGCGCAACCTACGTCGCCCCGCCGCCCGCCGCCCGCCGCCCGCCGCCCGGCGGCCGTGAGGCCGCCGGGCGGTCGGCGATCAGCGCGCGCCGGCCTGCACGAGCTGGGCCAGGCGGCGGACCGCGACCGAAACGATCGGGTAGTCGGTCACGACCTGGCTGCGCATGTCGGCGAACATGCCGAGAGTGAACTTCAACGAGGCGTCGTCACGATTGAGCCAGTGCTCGACGAGCTCCGTACCGCTGCCCTTGCCGCCCTTGAGCACCTGCGCGGCCAGCGCGCGATGCTGCTGGTACAGCTCGTCGCGCAGCGAACCGCGCGCATGCGCATGCCAGCGCGTCTCGACCGGCAGTTCCTCGACCTTGGACATCAGCCACTTCAGGTGCAGCGCTTCGCCGAGGGCGAAATGCACCTGGGCGACGCGGGCCACCTCCAGACCGTTGTCCTGCGCCGTGTCGATGATGTCCAGCGCCGAGACCAGCGCCGGCACGCCGGCCAGCTGCTCGGCCAGCTCGACCGGGAAGCCCTGGCCCAGCCAGCGCTCGCGGGCCGCATCGAACGCGGCGCGCTCGCTCGGCGAGAGCACCTCGAACAGACCGTCCTTCAGCGCGAGCATGCCCGGCTGATAGCGCGCGACGGCCTTGGCGATGTCCAGCGACTCGCCGGGCTGGTTCAGCAGCCAGCGCGTCATGTTGCGCAGCAGCTGCCAGATCACCAGCAGCGCGTCGATCTGCGCGTTGCCGTTGACCTTGCCGTCCAGCGCCTCGATCTGCGCCCACAGCTCGCGCGCATCGAGCACTTCGCGCGCGATCGTATAGGCCTTGGCCACCGGCGCCGGCGCCTGCCCCGTGTCTTCCTGCATGCGCAGCACGAAGGTCGCGCCCATGCGGTTGATCATGGAGTTCGTCACCGCGGTCGCGATGATCTCGCGCTTGAGGCGGTGGCGCTCCATGTGCGCGGAATACTTCTCCTGCAGCGGCTCGGGGAAGTAGCGCTTGAGCTCGCGCGACAGATAGGCGTCTTCGGGCACGTCCGAATCCAGCAGCTGCTGGAACAGCACGATCTTGGAGTAGGACAGCAGGATCGCGAGTTCCGGGCGGGTCAGGCCGAGACCGCGCGCCTTGCGCTCGGCGAACTCCGCGTCCGACGGCAGGAACTCGATCTGGCGGTCGAGCAGGCCCTGCGCTTCCAGGGTGCGCACGAAGTGCTGCTTGGCGCCGAGGCGGCTGACCGACATGCGCTCCATGACGCTGATCGCCTGGTTCTGGCGATAGTTGTCCATCAGCACGAGGCGCTCGACCTCGTCGGTCATGTCGGCCAGCAGTACGTTGCGCGCATCGAGCGTGAGCTCTTCGCGCTGCACGGCGTCGCCGAGCAGGATCTTGATGTTGACCTCGTGGTCGGACGTGTCGACGCCGGCGGAGTTGTCGATGAAGTCGGTGTTCAGCAGCACGCCGTTGAGCGAGGCTTCTATGCGGCCGCGCTGGGTCATGCCGAGGTTGCCGCCTTCGCCGACCAGCTTGCAGCGCAGTTCCTTGCCATTGATGCGGATCGCGTTGTTGGCGCGGTCGCCGGCGTCGGCGTTGGTCTCGGCCTCGGCCTTGACGTAGGTGCCGATGCCGCCGTTCCAGAGCAGGTCGACCGGCGCCTTGAGGATCGCGCGCATGAGGTCGTTCGGCGACAGCTGACTGACGCCGTCCTCGATGCCGAGCACGGCGCGCACTTCGGCCGAGACCGGAATCGTCTTGGCGCTACGCGGGAACACGCCGCCGCCCTTGGAGACCAGACCGGTGTCGTAGTCGGCCCAGGACGAACGCGCGAGCGCGAACAGACGCGTGCGCTCCTTGAACGAGATCGCCGCATCCGGGTTGGGATCGAGGAAGATGTGGCGGTGATCGAATGCGGCGACCAGGCGGATGTGCCGCGACAGCAGCATGCCGTTGCCGAACACGTCGCCGGACATGTCGCCGATGCCCACGCAGGTGAAGTCCTCGCTCTGGCAGTCGCGGCCCAGCGCGCGGAAGTGGCGCTTGACCGACTCCCAGCCGCCCTTGGCGGTGATGCCCATGCCCTTGTGGTCGTAGCCGACCGAGCCGCCCGAGGCGAACGCGTCGCCGAGCCAGAAGCCGTGGTCGGCCGAGATCGAGTTGGCGATGTCGGAGAACGTGGCCGTGCCCTTGTCGGCGGCGACGACGAGATACGGATCATTGGCGTCATGGCGCACGACGTCGCGCGGATGCACGATCTGGCCGTCGACGATGTTGTCGGTGATGTCGAGCAGGCCGTTGATGAACATGCGGTAGCAGGCGATGCCTTCGGCCAGCTGCGCGTCGCGGTCGCCGCCGACCGGCGGGCGCTTGACGAAGAAGCCGCCCTTGGAGCCGACCGGCACGATGACCGTGTTCTTGACCATCTGCGCCTTGACCAGCCCCAGCACCTCGGTGCGGAAGTCTTCGCGGCGGTCGGACCAGCGCAGGCCGCCGCGGGCGACCGGACCGAAGCGCAGATGCACGCCTTCCACGCGCGGCGAATAGACGAAGATCTCGCGGTAGGGCTTGGGCTTGGGCAGGTCGGGCACCTGCGCCGGATCGAACTTGAAGCTGACGTAGTCCTTGGGCTTGCTGCCGTCGAGCTGGTAGAAGCTCGTGCGCAGGGTCGCGCGAATCACGCCCATGAAGCTGCGCAGGATGCGGTCTTCGTCGAGGCTGGCGACGCGATCGAGCAGCACGCGGATCACGCCGATGATGCCTTCGGCCTGGGCCTCGCGCGATTCGCCGCGCGCGGCGTACAGGGTCTCGAACGCGAGCGCATTGCTCGTGCGCACGTCCTCGGGCACCAGCGCGTCGAGCTCCTTGGCCAGACGCTTGCGCGCCTGTTCCACGCTGGCCTTGCCCGCGCTTTCGCGCGCCGGATCGAACTTGGCCTCGAACAGCTCGACCAGCAGGCCGGCGATGGCCGGATACTGATTCAGCGTGGCCTCCATGTAGGCCTGCGAGAACGGCACGCCGGTCTGCAGCAGGTACTTGCAGTAGCCGCGCAGCATCGACACCTGGCGCCAGTCCATCTGCGCGCCGAGGATCAGCTTGTTGAAACCGTCGTTCTCGGCCTGGCCGCGCCAGATGCGCTCGAACGCGTTCTGGAACGCCTCGCGCACTTCGTCGATGTCGAATTCGCAGGCCGCCGCCGGCTGCACGTCGAAGTCCTGGATCGAGATCGTCGACTCGCCGAGATCCATCTCGTAAGGGTGCTCGGACAGGATCTTCAGGCCCATGTTCTCGAGCATCGGCAGCGCTTCGGACAGGGTGATCGGCGCGCCGTAGCGGAACAGCTTGAAACGCAGGCCGTCGCCCTTCTTGCGCGAGCGGTACAGCGAGAGGCGGATGTCGTCGGGCGTCTTCAGCGCCGCGGCGGCCTCGACGTCGGCCACGGCCAGATGCGGCGTGACTTCCTCGATGTAGCTGGCCGGCAACGCCTTGCCGTAGCGGTTGGCCAGCTTGAGGCCCTTGTCCTCGCCGTGCTTCTGCACCAGCGCGTCGCGCAGTTCGTCGGACCAGTTGCGCACGATCTGGCCGAGCTTGGCCTCGATCTCGGCGATGTCGTACCGGGCGCGCTCGCCGGCCTTGGGCCGGATCACGAGATGCAGGCGCGCCAGCGCGGATTCGCCGACCTGCACGGTGGAATCGACGCGCTCGCCGTGCAGCACGCGCTTGAGCATGGCTTCGATGCGTTCGCGCGTGGCGTTGTCGAAACGGTCGCGCGGAATGAACACGAGGCAGGAGAAGAAGCGTCCGTACTTGTCGCGGCGCACGAACAGGCGCGAGCGCGTGCGTTCCTGCAGTTGCAGGATGCCCATCGCGGTCGCGAACAGTTCGTCCTCGGTGGCCTGGAACAGTTCGTCGCGCGGCAGCGTTTCGAGGATGTGGCGCAGCGCCTTGCCCGAATGCGATTCGCGCTTGAGGCCCGAGCGGGCCATGACCGACTCGACCTTCTGCCGCACCAGCGGCACGTCCTGCGGACGGCGCATGTAGGCGCCGGAAGTGAACAGGCCGAGGAAACGCTGCTCGGTCACCGGCACGCCGGCGTCGTTGAAGCCGAGCACGCTGATGTAGTCCATGTAGCCCGGACGATGCACCGTCGCGCGCGCATTGGTCTTGGTCAGGATGATCGCATCGGTGGAACCCGACTGCGGCAGCTCGCGCGCGACCAGGGTGTTCAGCGGACGCGGCGCGGCGTCCTCGTCCTGGCGCAGGATGCCCAGGCCCGAGTTCGGCACGGTCACGAGCGAGTCGACGCCATTGGCCTTGTCGACGACGTATTCGCGATAGCCGAGGAAGGTGAAGTGGTCGTTGGCGACGAAGTTCAGGAACTCCTGCGCCTCGGCCACGCCGGCCGCGTCGACCGGCAGCTTGCGCTGCGGCAGTTCGCGCGACAGTTGCAGCATCTTCTCGCGCATGACCTGCCAGTCCGCCACCGCGGCGCGCACGTCGTGCAGCGCGCGAGCGACGCCGTGCTGCAGGCGCTTGAGCTCTTCGGCCTCGGCGACGCGGCTGGTCTCGAAATGCATGACCGATTCGGACTTGCCTTTCCCTTCCGCGCCCAGCGACAGCACATGGCCGCCGGCGTCGCGCTCGACGCGGTAGACCGGATGCACGATCGCATGCACCAGCAGACCGGCCGCACTGACCGCCATGCTGACCGAGTCGACGAGGAAGGGTGCGTCCTCGGTGACGACCTCGATCACGGTATGGGTGGATTCGTAGCCCTGCTCGTCGAGCGTCGGATTGAACACGCGCACCGAGGAAGTACCGGCCTTGCGCACGCGCACGAATTCGAGCAGATCGCGGGCCATCGCAGCCCACTGCGCCGCGGGCCGCGCGGCGAGATCTTCATCCGTCACGCGATGCAGCAGATGCGACGTGAACGCCTGCGCCTCCTTGAGCTTGGCCGCGGTCAGCGTGCTCTTGAGTTCCGTCAGCACGGCCTCCACGGCCGGCGCCTGCACATTCTCGCTCTTGGCGGACATTGGCTTCCCTGAAACCTGTACGAAGGGGCGCGCAGGATACGCCTCCATGTCGGCTGAATCCAGCCGAAAATTCCCGAAAAAACGGGCGTTTAACGCAGGGTCATGGACCCGTTGCGGCGACCCGTCCGCGGCGCCGATTACCAGTGCCATTGCATAGCGCAGACCCGGGGCCGCTTTGCTGCGGCGCGCCATGAATGTCGACTTTGGTCGACAGGCCGTCGACGCGGCAGCGCCTCGCCGCTATCCTCCGCCGATTCCTGAACTGGACGGTACAGTCCAACCCGATGCCCGCCTCCGTTTCCAGTACCTCAAGGCGCCACCAGCGCATGCGCGAGGCCGCGATCGAGCTCATGTTCGAAATGGGCTACGCGGTCAGCATGGACGCGGTGGCGCAGCGCGCCGGCTGCTCCAAGCAGACCGTCTATGCGCATTTCGGCAGCAAGGAAGGCCTGTTCCGCAGCGTCGTCAGCGAGCTGCTCGGCCCCATAGGCGCCAACCTCGAGCCCGACTGCGAAAACCTGGAAGCCGCATTGCGCCGGTTCGCGCGCGCCCATCTCGAACATCTGGCCGAGCCGCGCACCGTCACCGCCATACGCATGCTGACCACCGACATCGCGCGTTTTCCCGAAGAAGCCAGGGCCTTGTTCGATGCCGGCGCGCTGTCCATACAGCAGCGCCTGGCCGATTGCCTGGCCGCCGCCGCGGATCGTGGCGAACTCAGGCGTGAAGATCCGTCGGCGCTGGCCGAAATGCTGCTCGGCATGCTGGTCGGTTTCGATATCGACCGCCGCCGCCTCGGCCTGGCCGGTCGCGATACGCCGCAGCAGCGTGCGGACTGGGCCGACCGTGTGATTGACGCCTTCCTGAGAGCGTATCGTGTGCCCGCGGCCGGCAGTTCCCCGTCTACAACAACCTCGTCAAGGATGCCCTCATGAGCCCGCAGCCCCTGCGCCTGCTCCTTCCCACCGCCCTTCTGCTGAGTCTCGCCGCCTGCGGCAAGAAGACCGACGCGCCCCAGGCGCCGCCGCCGCCCGAAGTCGGCGTCGTCCTCGCCAAGGCCGGCGCCGTGCCGCTGACGCGCGATCTGGTCGGCCGCCTCGCCGCCACGCGCACCGCCGAAGTGCGCGCACGCGTGCCGGGCATCGTCGAGCGCCGCCTGTACATCGAAGGCAGCGACGTGAAGGCCGGCCAGGCCCTGTTCGAGATCGACCCGGCGCCGCTGAAGGCCGCGCTGGGCTCGCGTGAGGCCGCGCTCGGCCAGGCCCGCGCCACGGCGGCCAATGCCGACGCCAAGGCCAGGCGCTATCAGGATCTCGCCGCACGCGGCACCATCGCCAAGCAGGATCTCGACGACGCGATCGCCGCACAGCGCACCAGCGCCGCCGCAGTGCGTCAGGCCCAGGCCGACGTGGAGGCTGCCAAGCTCAATCTCGGCTATGCCGCGGTCACCGCCCCGATCGCCGGCCGCGCCGGCCGCGCGCTGGTGACCGAAGGCGCGCTGGTCGGCCAGGGCGAAGTCACGCCGCTGACCGTGGTCGAGCAGATCGACCCGATCTACGCCGATTTCAGCCAGTCCGCGGCCGAGGTCGCGCAGCTGCGCAAGGCCCAGGCCGAAGGCAAGCTCAAGCTCGCCGCGGCGGACCAGGTCGAAGTGCAGCTGTTCCAGCCCGACGGCAGCGCTTACGGCCAGAGCGGCACCCTGAGCTTCGCCGACCTCGCGGTCGATCCGACCACAGGCTCGGTGTCGCTGCGCGCCACCTTCCCGAACGCCGAACGCAGCCTGCTGCCGGGCATGTTCGTGAAGCTGCGCCTGGTCCAGGGCGAACTCGAACAGGCGTTCCTGGTGCCGCAGAAAGCGATCCAGCGCGACCCCAAGGGTGCCTACGTGCTCGTCGTCGGCGCCGATACCAAGGTGCAGGTCAAGCACGTCGAACTCGGCGAGCTGCGCGGGGCCGACTGGGTCGTCAAGAGCGGCATCGCCGACGGCGATCAGATCGTCGTCTCGGGCCTGCAGAAAGTGCAGCCGGACAAGCCGGCCAAGGCCGTGCCGCAGGAACAGCTGGACAAGGCGCAGACCGCAGCCCCGGCCGCAGCGCCCAAGGCGTAAGGAGAACGCACCGTGCCTCAATTTTTCATCGAAAGGCCGATCTTCGCCTGGGTGATCGCGATCCTGATCACCCTCGGCGGCGTGCTGGCGACGTTCGAGCTCGGTATCGAATCGTATCCGCAGATCGCGCCGCCGCAGGTCGTGATCAGCGCGAACTACGCCGGCGCCAGCGCCGACACGGTCGAGAAGACCGTGACCCAGGTCATCGAGCAGCAGCTCAACGGCATCGACAACCTGCTGTATTTCAGCTCGACGTCGAATGCCAGCGGCAACGCCTCGATCACGCTGACCTTCAACAGCGGCACCGATCCGGACATCGCCCAGGTGCAGACGCAGAACCGCGTCTCGCTGGCGCTGCCGCGCCTGCCGTCGGAAGTGACCCAGCAGGGCGTCGTCGTGGCCAAGGCCAACGCCGGCTTCCTGATGGTCGCCGCGCTGAAATCCGATGACGGCCAGCAGGATTCCTATGCGCTGAACAACATCATTTCCTCGCGCATCCTCGACCAGATCCAGCGCATCGCCGGCGTCGGCAGCGTGACCCAGTTCGGTTCCGAGTACGCCATGCGCATCTGGCTGGACCCGGACAAGCTGCAGGGCTACGGCCTGTCGCCGAACGCCGTGCTGACGGCGATCCGCGGCCAGAACGTGCAGTTCGCCTCGGGCGCGATCGGCTCGACCCCGACGATCGACGAACAGGGCATTTCCGCCAGCGTCATGGCCGAAGGCCGCTTCACGACGCCCGAGCAGTTCGAGAACATCGTGCTGCGCACGACCGCCGACGGCACCACCGTCAAGATCAGGGACGTCGGCCGCGTCGAGCTCGGGCCCTTCTCCTACGGCCGCTCCACGTATTACGGCCGCAACGCGATCGCCGGCTTCGCCGTGCAGCTGCTGCCCGGCGCCAACGCCCTGCAGGTGGCCGAAGCGGTCAAGGCGCGCATGAACGAACTGCAGGCCAGCTTCCCGGCCGGCGTGTCCTGGTTCACGCCGTACGACAGCACGACGTTCGTGCGCATGTCGATCCTCGAAGTCGTGGAAACCCTGGTCATCGCCGTCGTGCTGGTGTTCATCGTGATGCTGGTGTTCCTGCAGAACCTGCGCGCGACCATCATCCCGACCCTGGTCATCCCGGTCGCGCTGGCCGGCACCTTCCTCGGCATGTACTTCATCGGCTTCACGATCAACCAGCTGTCGCTGTTCGCGATGGTGCTGGCGATCGGCATCGTCGTCGACGACGCGATCGTCGTGATCGAGAACGTCGAGCGCATCATGAGCGAGGAACACATCGAGCCCAAGGAAGCCACGCGCAAGGCGATGACCCAGATCACCGGCGCGGTCGTCGCGATCACGGTCGTGCTCGCGGCGGTGTTCATTCCCAGCGCCATGCAGGGCGGCAGCGTCGGCGCGATCTATCGCCAGTTCGCGCTGACCATCGCCGTGTCGATGGGCTTCTCCGCACTGCTCGCGCTGTCGTTCACGCCGGCGCTGTGCGCCACGATGCTCAAGCCCACGCATCCGGAACCCAACCGCTTCTTCCGCTGGTTCAACCGCACCTTCGAAAGCGTGCTCGGCACCTACTCGCGGCAGACCGCCGGCGCGGTCAGGCGGCCGGGCCGCTGGATGATCCTGTTCGGGGTCATCGTCGTGCTCTGCGGCGTGGTGTTCACGCGCATGCCCGGCAGCTTCGTGCCGGAAGAAGACCAGGGCTACACCCTGGCCATCGTGCAGTTGCCGGCCGGCGCATCGCTGCAGCGCACCACCGCGGCGATGGAACAGGTCAGCGACATCCTGTCCGAGAACGAGGCGGTCGAAGCGGTGCTGCAGGTCAGCGGCTTCAGCTTCATCGGCCAGGCGGACAACGTCGGCATGGCCTTCATCCGCCTCAAGCCCTGGGAGGAGCGCAAGACCGACGCGCTCACCTTCATCCAGCAGGCCAACGGCGCGCTGTTCATGGGTCTCAAGGACGCCCAGGCCTTCGTCGTGAACCTGCCGACCATCCAGGGTCTCGGCGCGTTCGGCGGCTTCGACATGTACCTGCAGGACCGCAGCGGCGCCGGCCACGAGGCGCTCGTCAACGCGCAGAACATCGTGCTCGGCAAGGCCGCCGAGAAGAAGGACATCCTGCAGGGCGTGCGTCCGAACGGGCTGCAGGATTCGCCGCAGCTCAAGATCGACGTCGACCGCGTGCAGGCGCAGTCCATGGGCCTGAACGTGACCGACGTGTTCAGCGCGATCCAGCTCATGCTCGCTCCGGTCTACGCCAACGACTTCTTCTACGAAGGCCGCGTGCTGCGCGTGGTGCTGCAGGCCGACGCGCCGTTCCGCATGAGCCCCGAGGCGTTCAGCCGCTTCTTCCTGCCGAGCTCCCTGCCGGCAGCCAACGGCAGCAGCACGCCGAACATGATCCCGCTGTCCAGCGTCGTGCATTCGAAATGGGTCATGGGCCCGCCGGCGCTGGTGCGCTTCAACGGCTATTCGGCGATCGAACTGGTCGGCTCGCCGGTGCCCGGACGCAGCTCGGGCGATGCGATGAAGGCCATGCAGGAGATCATCACGAAGGATCTGCCGCCGGGCTTCGGCTTCGACTGGGCCGGCCAGTCGCTGCAGGAAATCGTCTCCGGCAACCAGGCGCCGCTGCTGTTCGGCCTGTCCATCCTGGTCGTGTTCCTGTGCCTGGCCGCGCTGTACGAGAGCTGGTCGATTCCGGTGTCGGTCATGCTGATCGTGCCGCTCGGCGTGCTCGGCGCGGTGCTGTTCTCGCTCGCGCGCGGCCTGCCCGACGACGTCTATTTCAAGATCGGCCTGATCACGATCATCGGCCTCGCGGCCAAGAACGCGATCCTGATCATCGAGTTCGCGGTCGAGGCCCAGCGCCACGGCAAGCCGCTGCGCGAGGCCGTGCTCGAGGCCGGGCGCCTGCGCATGCGGCCGATCCTGATGACCTCGTTCGCGTTCATTCTCGGCGTGCTGCCGCTGGCCATCTCCAGCGGTGCCGGCGCCAACGCGCGCCACGCGATCGGCACCGGCGTCATCGGCGGCATGATCTTCGCGACCTTCCTCGGCCTGCTGTTCGTGCCGATCTTCTACGTCGCGATCCGCCGCCTGCTCGGCGACCGCACCGACGAAGCGGCGCACGGCAAACCGCAACCCGCGCTACGCGACGGGCACTGACGGCGCGACCGTGACGGCCTGAACGAAAAGGGCGGCAGCGATGCCGCCCTTTTTCCTTGCGCAGCCAGCGCCTGTCCGGTTGTCGCCGCAACACGACGGCTGTCCCACCTGAAGCCCTCTCACGGGAGAGGGAAGAATCGAATCGAACTGCGGCGTGAAGCGAAGAAAGCTGGCCTGGGCCTGTCCGGCCCGGGCCCTGCAGGACCTGACCCGATGCGGCCGGGGTCCGGTACGACCTAGGCCGAATGCGACGAAACCGTGGACGCCTGCGACGCCGCGCCGCTGCGCGCGTCGCGGAATGCGGCGACGAGCATCGCACTGGCGCTGACGCCGGCCAGAGCCAGCGGCGGCAGCCAGTGCCAGCACAGCGCGGCGACGGCGATCAGCGCGAGTGCGGCGATGTGCGAGCGCGGGAAGGCCTTCGCGATGCTGCATTTGAACAGGCCGTTGCCGGCCAGGTACAGCGCGCTGCTGCCGAGCACGGCGACGGCGGTGGCCGGCGAGCTGTGGCCGAGCGGATGGGCCAGCACGAACTCGTCGCCGACGGCCGAGACGATGATGCCGGCGATGATGGCCAGGTGCAGATAGGTATAGGTCACGCGGGCGAGCCGGCCCGGGTCGTCGGACTCGACGATGCGCTCGGCGCCGCGGTCGGCGGCCGCATCGAAGTAGATCCACCACATCGCGACGCTGCCGACGAAGGCGGTCGCGAAGGCGGCGATCGTCGCCGGCCCCCATTCGAGCTTGGCGAACGTCGCGCCGGTCACGAGTATGGATTCGCCGAGCGCGATGATGACGAACAGGCCGCAGCGTTCCGACAGATGGCCGCCGGCCACATCCCAGTCGCTCGTGCGCGAGCGGCCGAGTCCCGGCACGAAGAAACCCAGCGACGGCGATACGAACTCGATCGCGAGCGCGGCCGCCCACAGCGGCAGCCGCCAGGGCTCGGCGAACGCGCCGGCCAGCCAGAACAGCGCCGACAGCAGCAGCCAGGCGAGGATGCGCTGGAAATTCGCGACCATGTTCGGATGGCCGGCCACGGCCCAGAGGAAGTACACGGTGCGGCCGACCTGCATGAACACGTAGGCGCCGGCGAAGCTCACGGCGCGGTCGCCGAAGGCCTCGGGTATCGAGGCCGACAGGATCAGGCCGGCCAGCATCAGCACGAGCAGCAGCAGCCGCGTCGGAATCTTTTCCGGGTCCAGCCAGTTGGTGACCCACGAGGTATAGATCCAGACCCACCAGACACCGAGGGTCAGCAGCAGCACGCGCAGCGCGCCGAGCGGGCTGAAATCCTCGAGCAGCGAATGCGACAGCTGGGTGACCGCGAAGACGAAGACGAGATCGAAGAACAGCTCGATCGTCGTGACCTTCTCGTGGCCAGGATGGGCGCGTTCGCGCAGCAGGCTGGTGTTCCGGGGCATGACGCACTCCACTGGGGCGTGCGCGCATGGTAGTGGCGCGGCCTGCGCGCCGTCACCGGCGCACAGGACCGCGTTACGGTTATTCGAAATTCCCGGCCGCCGCGCGGCAGATGCGGCGGCGCTTCGGAAGTCATCGGCGCCGACGCCGCGATGGCGCCGTGGCCGCTGTCGAAACCGCCGGCACCGATGCGAGCGCGCAGCGACGGCTATTCGAAATCGTCGGCGAAGATCGGCGTTTCTTCCCAGAGCGGATTGGCGCCGTAGAACACGTCCCAGGTGCCGTTGGTGTCGTTGGGCACCTGCTGGTTCGAGAACGAATACCAGACCACCCCGGTGCCGTCGGCGCTGATGCGCGGCTGGCGCACGTTGCCCGAGTTGCCGCCGACGCTGACCAGCGCGATCAGGCCGCGCACGAGGTCGATCACGTAGACGCCGCCGGGCTCGGCGCCGCCGTACAGCCGGTCGGTCGAGGCGAACACGAGCCAGCGGCCGCTGTAGTCGAAGTCCGGCTCCTCGTTGAAGCCCTCGCGCGGCAGATTGCCGTCGGGAATGCTCAGCGCGATCGTCGCGTCGCTGCCCGGGATGCGCAGGTACAGGGTGCTCTCGGCGAACTCGCCCCAGTCCGGCAAGGTGGTCGCCTTGCTCGAGAACGCGAGCAGCGAGCCGTTCGCGTTCAGCGCGCCGGTATAGCTCGCGCCTTC
Organism: Lysobacteraceae bacterium SCN 69-320; assembly: GCA_001725155.1. Classification (GTDB taxonomy): domain Bacteria; phylum Pseudomonadota; class Gammaproteobacteria; order Xanthomonadales; family Rhodanobacteraceae; genus Tahibacter. The sequence continues at coordinate 512,469 of MEFP01000019.1, forward strand.
GTTGGCCTGCAGGTTGCCGGCGCCGACGCTGACGCGGGCGAGCGGCAGGCTGGCATCGCTGGACGCCAGGAACAGGTCGGGCTTCGCGTTCGTGTCGCCGGCGACGAGATTGCTCGCCGTCGACGCGAACAGCACGCGGCTGCCGTCGCCGGAAATGCGCGGATCGCTGCTGCCGAGATTGGCCTCCGGCCCGCCGGGGCTGATGCTGACGCGGCGCTGCGTGCCGGCGGCGAGATCGCGCACGTAGACGTCGGGCCGGCCGTTGGCGTCGTCGGCGACGAGCGCATCGCTGGACACATAGGCGATGCGCGTGCCGGCCACGTCGATGACCGGCGAGGCACAGGTCACGCCGGGATTGCCGTCGGGCTTGCGGTCGACGATCTGCACGGTGTTCGTCGTGGGATCGCGCAGATAGCAGTTGAGAAAGCCGGCGCCCGGGACGAGCTTCGCGTAGGACGTGAACACGATGCGCGTGCCGCTGCCGGAAATCGACGCGGCCAGGCTGCCGGCGTCGGCCTGCGAGCCGTCGTTCTTCAGGCTGACCCGCGTCGTCGTGCCGAGCAGGCGGTCGCGCAGGAATACGTCGGCCGCCGCATTGGTATCGCCGGCGACGAGATTCGTCGCGTCGCTGAGAAACGTGACGTAGCGGCCGTCGGCGGAGATCGCCGGATAGCGGCTCTGGAAATTGGCTTCGCCGCCGCCGGTGGCGACGCTGATGCGCTCCGCCGCAACCGCAGCGCCCGCCACGGCGGACAACAAGGCACAAACGAGCAGACGAAAACGCGGCGCGAGCAGGAATCGATACGACATGGACACTCCGAGTACAGGGAACTCGGAGCGTTGTTACGCAGGGTCGCCGCGCAAATCCCAAGAAACACCCGGCCCCGCATCCGCAGCGGCCGCCGTCGCGGCCGCTGCGGCGTGGGTCAGGGCACGTACTCGATCGTCACCGTCACCGGCAGGCCGTTGGTCAGACCGACGCCGGTCACGGCTGCGCTGTTGGCCGGCGCATGGTAGTAGGTGCCGGTCAGGTTGAACGGCGTGGTGTTGCAGGCGGTGCCGGTGTCCTGACTTTGCCGTACCGGATCGGTGACGACCGTCGCCCCGGTCAGCGGCACATACCAGAGTGGCTTGTTCGTACCGCCGGACACCACGACGCCGGGCGGGTAGTTGAACGTATTGACCAGCACATTGCCGGTGCAATTGGGACCGTCATACGCGATCGACGCATTGCCGAGCACGCTGCCGTCGCTCTGCAGCGTGATGCGATAGGACTGCGGCGTGATGAAGGTGACGGACTGGTTCAGGGTTGCATTGAGGGCGGTCGGATACAGCGGCCGCGCCAGGGCCGTACTCAAGGTGCCGTTGATGCGGACCTGATACTTCGCGCCGCCGGCTGCGCCGGTGGCGCCGGTCGCACCGGTGGCACCCGTCGCGCCGGTGGTACCCGTCGCACCGGTGGCGCCCGCCCCTGTCGGCCCCGTCGGGCCGGTCGCGCCGGTCGTTCCGGTAGGCCCGGTCGGTCCGGCGGCGCCCGCCCCGGTCGGTCCGGTCGGGCCGGTCACACCCGTGACGCCGGTAGGGCCGGTGGATCCGGTCAGGCCGGTCGCACCGGTCGGTCCCGTGACGCCGGCGCCGGTGGCGCCGGTGGGCCCGGTCGCGCCGGTGACGCCCGTCACGCCGGTAGGCCCGGTCGCACCGATGCCGGTCGCGCCGGTCGGTCCCGTCGGGCCGACGCCGCCGGTCGCGCCCGTGGCCCCCGTCGCGCCGGTGGCGCCGGTCGCCCCTGCAAGGCCCGTGTCGCCGGTCGCACCTGTGGCGCCGGTCACGCCGGTGGCTCCGGTCACGCCGGTCACGCCTGTCGCGCCGGTAGCACCGGTCGGTCCCGTCGGGCCCGTAGGCCCGATGCCGAAACCGGTGGGACCGGTCGCGCCGGTCGCCCCCGTCGCGCCGGTCGGTCCGGTCACGCCGATCTGGCCCTGGATGCCGGTGGCGCCCGTGGGACCGAGCGCGCCGGTCGCTCCGGTGGCGCCGGTCGCGCCCGCGCCGGTCGGTCCGGCGGGGCCGGTAGGACCGGTCGGCCCCGTGGGTCCGGTCGCGCCGGTGGCGCCGCCGCCGCTGCCGCCGGCGCAGGGACCGAGCACGCCGCTGACCGTGTCGAAGCAGACCGCCGCCGACTGGGTCGCCGCCGCGCCGAGGTTCGGAAACGAAATGCGGCCGTTCTCGTCGACGCGCAGCAGATCGGCGCTGTCGCCGGCGTTGCGCACGCTGAAGCCGCCGGCGGCCGGCGGCACGACCTTGACGTCGGCCGCCGCCGCCGCGCCGGCGCAGGCCAGCGCGATGCCGGCGCAGATTGCTTTCTGTACGAATCCACTATGACGCATGACTTATCCCCTGGAGATGGCTGCGGACGCGCGGCGGCGCAGCGCGATCAGAATCAGGCCCGCGGCCAGCAGCAGCTGCAGGCCGCGCGAGAGCATGGGCACCGGCGTCGCCGGAACCGCGACGCCGCCGCCGAACCAGCCGCTGTCGTTGCCGCGGCCGCCCTGGTTGGTCTGGGTCGGCGCGAGGTGCTGGCCGGTCGCGTGCACGTCGGACACGCCGACGTTGGCGATCGCCTGGCTGCCGCCGGGCAGCAGATTCAGATAGGCGGCGCTGCCGGGCACGCTGACGTCGACCTGCAGCGCCGGCCCCAGCCCCTGGATCTGCAGGCTGCCGCTGACGGTCTGGGTCAGGCCCGACTCGAGGCGATAGCGCTTGCCGCTGCTGCTTGCGAGGCTCAGGTTCGCGAACACGGTGCTGCCGAGGACTGCGCTGACCGCGGGCCCGTCGCGCAGCTCCACGCGGCTGCTGCCGGCCGTGAATGCGCCGCGGTTTTCCCAGTCGCCGGACAGCGTCGCCGTGCCGCTGCCGAAATCGGCGCTCGCGCCGGCCGCGATGCGCAGCGCGCCGATGCCGCGCAGCGCGCCGGCGCCGAGCGCCAGCACTCCGCCGACGAGCAGGTCGCCGCCGGCGGCCTCGAGCCGGCCGCCATCCAGCTGCAGACGCGCGCCCGGCGGCAGCGCCAGGCTTTGCGCCTGGGCAGCGGCGAAAGGCAGCGGCAGCAGCGACGCAAGCAAGCACGCCTTCCCGGCGCGCATCCGCTTCGTTCGCATGAAAGCCCCCTGAGTACGCGCCGAGTGTAGAGGCGCAACGATTGCCGCAACAAGCGTTGCGCCGGCGCGCAACGGCGCTGATAGGCCGCACCGGCGATTGCCGCTACGTATCAGGTTCGTTCGCCCGGACCGGCTGCAGGCCCGGCGCACCGGGCGCCGCGGCGCAGCCCCCGAACACGATAAAATTTAATACTTATAAAATTATTTAATTATTAAAATTTACCGATCGCATCCGGGCGCTACCGCCGCGCTCCGGGCCGGTGCCGGCTAGGCCGCCGGCCCGATCCCACAGCGGCCGCGGCAGTGCATACTCCGCGGCGGTCGCCGCACAGCGGTTGGGGACGAAGGCGGCCGCGGGGACCGGCGCAGCGCGCCGGCGACGAGGGGATTCGTCGATCGCAGCGAATGCCGCCGTGCCGGGCCAGGGCGCGCGGTGTCGTTGCGTCAGCCCGCGGCCGGCACCGACGGACCGTCGACGGCGGCCATTGCCGGACAAGGAAGCGCGCCCGCCCGGGAGGCCGGCGCCGTCGTTCGACACCCTTCACCGTTCGCGAGGAACCGACTCGATGCTCCATCCCGCCAGAACCGCCGCCCTGACCGGGCTGCTGACGCTATTGCTGGGTCTTCCGACCGCCCAGGCCATACACCCCATCGCCGAAGGCGGCCACAAGGCGGCGACCGCGCGGCTGCCGGCGCGTCCGTTCGTCGACGCGTCGCTGCAGGCCCAGCCGGCACTGAGCCTGGACGCCCAGCACGACCTGATGCTGCAGTCGCGCACCGCCGCGTTCCAGCAGCGCTACGGCGGCAGTTGGGAAATCCGCTGGGACGACCGCAGCGACCGGCCCAACCTGGTCCAGGGCAGCGGCATCGCGCTGATTCCGGGTCGCGGCAATGCGCTGAAGCCGCAGCAGTTCGGCCTGGCCGCCGAGTCCGACATGACCCTGGGCCTGGTCGCGGCCAAGGCGCGCGAGTTCGTCGCCACGGTGCCGGACCTGCTGCGCACCGAAGGCCTGGAGCTGCAGCTCGACGGCGAGCGCAGCGTGCAGGCCGGCGGCGACCGGCCGGTATGGTTCCTCGAATTCGGCCAGTTCCACAACGGCGTGCGCGTGGACGGCGCCTTCGTCTACGTGCGCGTGGCCCAGGGCAACATCGTGCAGTTCGGCGCCGAGCGCGTCGCGCCGGTCACGGTCTCGACCAAGCCCGCGCTGCCGCGCGACAAGGCGTTCGCGCTGGCCTGGGCCGAACTCGGCTTCCCGGCCGACACGCGCATCCACGAGATGATCGAACCCGGCCAGCTGCGCCTGTACCCGGCGCTGCCGGCCGGCGACGAAGTCGGTGAACGCTTCCTCGGCGCGCGCGGCACCGGCTACCGGCACGTGCTGGCCTGGCGCTACGTGTTCGACGTCGTCGACGACGACGCGACCTGGGAAGTGCTCGTCGACGCGCAGACCAATCGCGTGCGCGAACTGCGCAACCTCACGGTCAACGTCAACGCGAGCGTCAGCGGCGGCATCTATCCGACCACCAACAGCGACACCGAGGTCGTCGTCAACCTGCCGTTCGCCGCGGTCACCAACGGCACGGCCAAGGTCACCGACACGCTGGGCATCTACGACTATTCCGGCGGCACGGCCACGGTCACGCTCGACGGCAAGTACTTCCGCATGTCCGACAACTGCGGTGCGGCCAGCCTGAGCAACAGCACCGACGGCAACCTGGCCCTGGGCACCAGCGGCGGCACCGACTGCACGACGCCGGGCGTCGGCGGTGCCGGCAACACGCACGCCTCGCGTTCGGGCTTCTATCACCTGACGCGCATCAACGAGAAGGCGCGCACGTTCTTCCCGTCCAACACCTGGCTGCAGGGCAAGGTGACGGCGAACATGAACGTCAACAACACCTGCAACGCCGCCTGGAACGGCAGCACGCTGAACTTCTACAAATCCGGTCCGAGCGCGAGCAATCCGGCCCTGGTCTGCTCCAACACCGGCGAGATCGCCGCGGTGTTCCTGCACGAGTGGGGTCACGGCATGGACACGAACTCCGGCGGCTCGGCCAGCGAGAACGGCTCGGGCGAAGCGGTCGGCGACACGTTCGCCTTCCTCGAAACACGCGACTCGTGCATCGGCCAGAACTTCATTCCGGGCACCAACTGCGCGAACTGCGACGCCTGCACCGGCGTGCGCGACGTCGGCGACTTCGGCGTCTCCGCGCCGCCGGCCAAGATCGCGACGCCAGCCAACCTGGCCAACGACGCCGGCATCAACTGCGACCGCTACACCTGTCCCTATCTCGCCAACGGCATCACGCCGTACCAGGGCCCGATGGGCTACGAAGGCCATTGCGAGTCCTACATCGCCAGCGGCGCGAACTGGGATCTGACCCAGGCGCTGATCCAGCGCCACGGCGCCAGCGGCTGGGCCAAGATGGACCGCATCTGGTACGCGAGCCTGACGCCGTCCAAGAGCGCCTACCAGGTCGCCTCCGGCGGCAAGTGCAACGTCGCCGCGACGGTCAACGGCTGCGCCGCGACGAACTGGTATACGGTGTTCCTGCCGGCCGACGATGACGACGGCAACCTGGCCAACGGCACGCCGAACGCCTGCCGCATCTGGGATGCCTTCAACGCCCACGGCATCGCCTGCGGCACGCGCCCGGTCTGCTCGGGCGACGCGCCGGACTTCCGCCTCAGCGTGGCCAACTCGCCGCAGGCGGTCTGCGCGCCGGCCCCGGCCACGTTCAACATCACGACGGTCAGCGATCTGGGCTTCGTCAATCCGGTCACCTTGAGCGCGACCGGCAATCCGGCCGGCACCAGCGTCACGTTCCTGCCCAATCCGGTCGTTCCGGGCACTTCGGCCACGATGAGCGTCAGCACCGCGGGCGCGGCGGCGAGCGGCACCAGCACCCTGACCATCGCCGGCACCGCCAGCGGCAGTCCCGGCCACGACGCCACCGCGCAGCTGACGATCTCGGTCGGCGCGCCGGCCGGCCCGACCCTGCTCGCCCCGGCCAACGGCGCGACCGGCGTGAACTCGCTGAACCCGGTCAGCCTGAGCTGGTCGCCGATCAGCGATTCGACGGCCTACACGATCGAAGTCGCGACCGACGCGGGCTTCGCCAACATCGTCGCGACCCAGCCCAGCCAGAGCGCAACGAGCTGGAACGTGTCCGGCCTGCAGTCGCTGACGACGTACTACTGGCGCGTGCGGGCGAACAACATCTGCGGCGCCGGCGCGAACTCGGCGGTGTTCAGCTTCAGGACCGCGCAGGCGCCGGGCGCCTGCGACGAGAACCAGACCGCCAACGCGCTGTTCACCGACAACATCGAGGGCGACGTCAGCGGCTGGACCGCGACCGCCGGCACCGGCAGCCAGACCTGGGCCGTCAGCACGGCGCGTCCTTCCTCGCCGACCAAGGCCTGGCTCGCGACCGACGTGACCACCGCCTCGGACCAGCGCCTGGTCTCGCCCGCCGTCACCCTGCCGGTCGGCGAGAGCCCGCTGAGCCTGAGCTTCCAGAGCGATCTGAACCTCGAGCCGCGCACATCCGGCGGCTGCTACGACGGCGGCCTGCTGGAAATCTCCAGCGACAACGGCAGCACCTGGACCCAGATCACCGGCGCGGCACTGCTGACCGATCCGTATACCGGCGCGGCCAACGGCGGCGCGGCCAACGGCCTGCAGGTCTGGTGCGGCACGCGGCCGTACAAGAGCTCGGTCGTGGATCTGAACAGCTATGCCGGACAGACCGTGCGCTTCCGCTTCCGCGTCTCCACCGACAGCTCGCAGGGCCTGACCCCGCACGGCTGGTACGTGGACGACGTCAAGGTGCAGAGCTGCCGCAGCGGTCCGGCCGACCGCATCTTCGCCAGCGGCTTCCAGCCGTAATTGAGCGAAGTCCGCGTGCGCGGCGGCAGGAGCTGAAGCCTGTCGCAGCACGGCCCGCCTGTCCGGCGGGTTCAGCGGCGGGCCGCGACGGCCGACGCGCGACGGGAAAATCGACAGGGGCCGCCTCCGGGCGGCCCCTTTTCGTTGGCGCACCGTGTCGTCCCGCTCCGTCGTTGCGCCGGCGCAGACACTGTTTCCCTGCCCATGCCGTTTATGCGCCCCGGTCCGGCCACTACAGTGAGCCGCATGACGACAGCCGCCGCACCGGCGCGTTCGACGTCATACCGGAAGCCCTGCAGGAGACCGCATGCATACCTTGTCCCCGCTGATCGCCGATGCAGGCCATGCGCTCGCCTTCCGCCGGCGCGAGCCGGCGCCGGTCATGCCGTCCTCGCTGCTGGTGCTGCTGCATGGGGTCGGCGGCAACGAGACGAACCTGGCGCCCCTGGCCGCCGGCGCAGCCGCCGATACGCTGGTCGTGCTGCCGCGAGGCCCGCTGCAGCTCGGCGCCGGACAGTTCGCCTGGTTCCGCGTCGCGTTCACCGCGGCCGGCCCGCAGATCGCGGCCGACGAGGCCGAGGCCAGCCGCCGGACCCTGATCCAGTTCATCGGCCGGCTGCAGGCGATCCACGACATTGCACCACAGCGCAGCGTCGTGGCCGGCTTCAGCCAGGGCGGCATCATGAGTGCCAGCGTCGCGCTGAGCGCGCCGGAGCGCGTGAACGGATTCGCCGTGCTGAGCGGGCGCATCCTGCCGGAACTGGAACCGCAGATCGCCGCGCGCGAACGGCTCGCATCGCTGCACGGCCTGATCCTCCACGGCAGCGACGACAGCAAGCTGCCGGTAAGCTGGGCCGAACGCGCCGACCGCTGGCTGGACGATCTCGGCGTGGACCATGCCACGCGCCTTTACTCCGGCGACCACAGCCTCAGCGGCGCGATGGCCGAGGATTTCCAAGCCTGGCTCACGCAGCGGCTGCCGGCGCGGGACGCGGCCGGACACTGAGCCGCGGCTTCAGACCAGCCCGAGCTGGCGGTCGTGCATGCGCGCGAGCAGCAGCTGCGCGGCGATCGCGCCGACGAGCGCGCAGAACATGTCCCACTGGGTGTCCCAGACGTCGCCCTGCGTGGCGAGATAGGCATCGGCCGATCCACCCATGACCAGCGCGGCCCACCACTCGATAAACTCGAAGAATGCGCTGAAGCTCAGGCAGACGGCGCAGACCAGATAGAAAAGCCAGCCGCCGCGCCGGAGCGGCGTGCAGCGCAGCAGCAGTTCGCGCGCGAGGATGGCCGGAACGAAACCCTGCGCGAAATGGCCGAGCCGGTCGTAGTTGTTGCGCACCAGGCCGAACCAGTCGCGCCAGAGATCGCCGAGCGGCGTCAGCGCATAGGTGTACTTGCCGCCGTAGATCAGGATCAGGCAATGCACCGCGATCAGCCAGTACAGCAGCCGGGTCAGCGGAAAGCGCGCATGGGTCGCGAGCAGCAGCGGAATCGCCGCGAGCACCCAGATGATTTCCATGAACCAGGTCAGGCGATCCTGCGGCGCAATGCCCGACCAGACGAGCGCGGTGCCGACGACGGCGAGCAGGAATGTCGCTTCGATGCGAGTGACGCTGACGAGGGAGGCGGTCATGGGGCGAGAATGGTTTCTGGATGAGTGAACCTGGTAAGCAAACCCCATCCCCACCCATGCCCTCCCCTTGAAGGGGAGGGTTTTTCCCGCGCTCTGAAGCGGCGCGGCAAGTGGGTCGCACTGCGACTTGATGAAGTATCCAGCGCGTCGGATCACTGCGAGAGGGCCGGATCACCGCAAGAGCATCGGATCACTGCAAGAGGACCGGATCACTGCGAGAGGGCCGGATCGCTGCAGAGGAGGTCGGATCACTGCAAGACGGCCGAATCACTTCACCCGAGAGCCGCAGCACCGAAAACCCTCCCCTTCAAGGGGAGGGCATGGGTGGGGATGGGTTTCGCTCGAGCGCTTTGAAACAGCGCCGCAATCTTCAACGCAGCCCGGTCTCGTTGCGCGCGATGACCATGCGCTGGATTTCGCTCGTGCCCTCGTAGATCTCGGTGATCTTGGCGTCGCGGAAATAGCGCTCCAGCGGCATTTCCTTGGAATAGCCCATGCCGCCGTGGATCTGCACGGCCTGGTGGGTGATCCACATGGCCGATTCGGACGCGGTCAGCTTGGCCACCGCGGCCTCGGTCGAGAAGCGGCCGCCGTTCTCCTGGGCCTGCTGCTTGGCCCAGGCCGCGCGCAGGGTCAGCAGCCACGACGCGTCGAGCTTGCACTTCATGTCGGCGATCTTGGCCTGGGTCATCTGGAAACTGCCGATGGACTGGCCGAACGCCTTGCGTTCCTGCGAATAGGCGATGGTCGCCTCATACGCGGCGCGGGCCAGGCCCACGGCCTGCGAGGCGATGCCGATGCGGCCCGCGTCGAGCACGCCCATCGCGATCTTGAAGCCCTCGCCTTCCTGGCCGATGACTTCGTCCGCGGTCGCGCGGTAGTCGGTGAATTCGATTTCGCAGGTCGCCGAGGCGCGGATGCCGAGCTTGGGTTCGGTCTTGCCGCGGCCGAAGCCGGCGCGGCCGGTGTCGACGATGAACGCGCTGATGCCGCGAGCGCCCTTCTCCGGCTCGGTCATCGCGAACAGCAGGATGTACTTGGCCACCGGGCCGGAGGTGATCCAGCTCTTCTTGCCGTTGATGACGAAGCTGCCGTCGGCCTGCTTGACGGCGCGGCAGCGCATCGCGGTCGCGTCGGAGCCGGACTGCGGCTCGGTCAGCGCGAACGCGCCGATCGCCTCGCCCGCGGCAATGGGCTTGACGTAGGCGAGCTTCTGCTCGTGCGTGCCGAACTTCAGCAGGCCGTTGCAATACAGCGTGTTGTTGACCGACATGATGGTCGAGTGGGCGCAGTCGGCCGCGGCGATCTCGATCATGGCCAGCACGTAGGAGATCGAGTCCATGCCGGCGCCGCCGTATTCGACCGGCACTTCGATGCCCATGAGGCCGAGCTGGCCCATTTCCTGGATGTTGGCCAGCGGAAATTCGCCCTTGTGGTCGAATTCGGCGGCGACCGGCGCGATGCGCTTCTGCGCGAAATCGCGCGCGATGGCCTGGATCGACAGCTGGTCTTCGGTGAATCGGAAATCCATGGGAACTCCTGCTGAGCCACGAAACCCCAGCCACGCCGGAGGTGCGGCACGGTTGCGCGGGTGAATGAAGGTGGCCGATTTTACCGATTCGGGCGCCGTACGGCTCGGCCGGCGCAAATCGGCGCCGCGGCCCCGGCCGGCGCCGGCCCTCAGGGGACCGCGCGCGGCGTCACTTTCAGGGCCTGCAGCGCCTGGCGGATCGGAATCAGGTAGTTCACGTTCAACGAGGCCCCCTGGCGCGTGAACAGGCCGGCGACGCTGAGCGCGACGAGCTCGCCGGTAGCGTCGAACACCGGTCCGCCGGAATTGCCCGGATTGATCGACGCGTCGGTCTGGAACAGGCGCCGCCCCGACTCCTCGCGCACGGCCGAGAGGATGCCCTGCGTCACCGTGTGACTGAGCTTGATGTCCAGCGGCGTGCCGATCACGTACAGCGGATCGCCCGGGCTGGGCTCCTCGCCGGCGACCGTGACGGCGCTGAGGCCTTCGCCCGGCAGCTGGATCAGCGCGACGTCGGTCGCCGCGTCGCGCCGCACGACGCGGCCCTCCAGCGTCTTGCCGTCGACGAGGATCTTGACCGTGCGCTCCTGACCGACGACGTGCGCATTGGTCAGCACATAGCCGGCCGCGTCGATCACCACGCCGCTGCCGTGGCCGCGCAAGGTCGCGACAGTGACGGCGCCGGACAGCAGGCGCCGGGAGCGTTCGCGGAAGGTACCGGCACCGTCGCCGCGGTCGAAGACCGCGCTGGCCGCTTCGTCGAGATCGCCGCCGCTGCCGGGCAGCGCGCCGCCGGTGACCAGGCCGGCGTCCGCCGCCGGCACCGTGCCGCCGAGCCCGTCGACGAACGCGCGCTCGCCGAGCAGGTTGTCGGTCGCCGCGCCGATCGCATGCATCAGCGAATCCTTCTGGCCGGTGTTCCAGCCGTCGAACAGGCCTTCGCTGGTACCGCGGAAGGCCGGCGCGCCGGCGCCGCGCGGCGTCAGGGTCCAGCGCAGCTTCACGTAGCTGCGCGAGCCCGAGCCCGCCGGACCGCGGCCGCCTTCGCAGAGGTCGATCTTCAGGCGGATGAGCTCCACCTGCAGCTCGAACGGACCGCTGCCGGCGTCATAGCCGAGGGTATAGCCGGCCCGCTCGAAGCGTTCGGCGAGCAGTTGCTCGGCGACGCGCCCCTTGAGATCGAGCATGCCTTCGTTCCACAGCAGATCGACGCTCTGGTCGCAGGCGGCACCGTAGAACTTGCGCCCGACCGTCACGTTGCGGCTGTTCGCCGCGTCGAGCTGCAGGGTGAAGCGGGTCAGCAGGATGCCGGGACCGCCGCCGGTGCGCGGATTGCGGATCGGCGGCTTGCTCGACAGCGCGACGCCGGTATACGCATCCTGCATCTGCACGGCCTTCACGCCGTCCTGGGACACCGCGTCGCCCGACGGCGGCGGCTTGTCGGAAAAGTGGATGTTGCCTTGCGCATCCTTCCACTTGTAGACACCGGCGGCGGCAGCGGTTCCGCCGCCTAGCGCAAACAGGCACAGGCACAGCGCCGCCAGCGGCGATCGGCACGACTTCATTGCGGTTCCCCTTGTGCGTCCGCCCCTGCCGCGGACTCCCCGCCGGCAGTCTAGTGGCCCGCTGCGCGACTGGCCATCGGCGCCGCGAGCTCAGCGCAGGTCCGGCGCATCGAAGCGGCAGGGCGGCCCCGGCAGCCGCTGCGCGAGGATCCACGGCAGCAGCTTCTTCTCGGCATAGGCGCGCGACCAGATCACGTGCTTCTCGCCGGGATATTCGGTGTAGATCGGCTTGCCGCCGAACGCGCGCAGCGCGCGCACGACCTGGCGCGAACCGACCTGCGCGCCGCCATAGCCCCAGTCCACGTCGGTGTCGTCGTCCTTCTCGCCGTGGAACACCCACTGCGGAATGTCGACGATGTGACGCAGCCCCGAAGGCTCGGTCATGCCCGACATCGGCACGCCGGCCGCAAAGCAGCGCGGATAGCGCTTGAGTGCATCCCAGACGCCGCTGCCACCGTTGGAAATGCCGGTCAGCACGATGCGCTGCGGGTCGATCGGCCAGCGCTTCAGCGCGTCGGCGACGACGGCGGCGACGCGAGCCGGCGGCCAGTAGGCGTCGGTCGTCTGCGGCGCCACGTAGACCAGCGGCGTATGCGCCTTGCGCGCCTCGTCGATGAGCTCCATCGAACCGTTGCCGTAACCGGCCAGCTGCGATTCGTTGTCGGTGCCGTCCTGCCAGTCGCCGTGCAGGAACACGACCAGCGGCAGGCGCTCCCCAGCCGGAGCCGCGCCGGTCTGTAGCGCGCGGTACGGCACGTGCAGCGGGTCGTCGCTCCAGAATTTGCCGAGCTCGGCATCCTTGACGCCCTTGGCGGCGCCAGCGCTGGCAACGACGGAGAGGGTGGCCGCAAGCAGCGGCCTGAGCAGGCGAGACAGGGGCATAAGTCCGCAAGCTTAGCCCGGCGCGACGGGCGCAGCACGGCCGCCGCATTGACCCGATGCGGCCGCCTCGCTACCCTGCGCATCCATCTTTTAATCAAGATGAAGGGATAAATAGTGGATCTCGCCGCCACGTCGGCCCTGCTGCGCCTGCTCTCCGATCCGACCCGCGTCCGCCTGCTCGCCCTGCTCGAACGCGAGGAGCTGACCGTGGCCGAGCTGTCGGCCGTGCTGCGCCTGGCCCAGCCGCGCGTGTCCACGCATCTGGCCAAGCTCAAGGAAGCCGATCTCGTGCGCGACCGTCGCGCCGGCGTGTCGGCCTATTACCGCTTCAATGCCGAACTGCCGGCGCGCGAGGAAGCCCTGCTGCGCGCACTCAAGGAAAGCGTCGACGATGCGCTGCTGCGCGAAGACGACGAACGCCTGCCCGGCGTACTCGCACAGCGTGCCGGCGCCGAAGGCTGGGCCGACACCGTCGCCGGCGACATGGAGCGGCACTATTCGCCGGGCCGCACCTGGGAGGCACTGGCGCGCGCCATGACCCAGCTGGTGGAGATCGGCGACGTGCTCGACATCGCCTCGGGCGACGGCGTGCTGGCCGAGCTGCTCGCGCCGCAGGCGCGTTCCATCGTCTGCGTCGACGCGAGCGAGCGCGTGGTCGGCGCGGCGCGCACGCGGCTCAAGGCGCTGACCAACGTCACGGTCGAGCTCGGCGACATGCACGCGCTGGATCTCGGCGAACGCCGCTTCGACCTCGTGCTGCTGATGCATGCCTTGACCTACACCGACCGGCCGGCCGCCGTGCTCGGCGAGGCCGCGCGCGTACTGCGCCCCGGCGGCCGCCTGCTCGCGGCGACCCTGGGCCGGCATGCGCACAAGACCGCGGTCGAACCGTTCGACCACCGCAACCTCGGCTTCGAGCCCGACGAACTGCGCGACTGCGCCCGGGCCGCCGGCCTGGACGTGATCCGCTGCGCGCGCGCGACCAAGGAGCGGCGCCCGCCGCATTTCGAAGTGCTGACCCTGCTCGCGCGCAAGCCCTGAGCGGTCACGCCCCCAACCTGACGCCCCAGACCTGTCCGACCACACGCCCATGAAATCACTGCCCTGGTTGAACCCGACCCGCACGAACGCACTGTTGGCCGCGCTGCAGCAGCGCATCCTCGTCATCGACGGCGCGATGGGCACCATGATCCAGAGCTACAAGCTCGACGAGGAAGGCTATCGCGGCGAACGCTTCGCCCAGGGCTACGACGGCCGCCACCAGCACCTGCACGACCATCAGCACCACGTCTGCGACCTCAAAGGCAACAACGACCTGCTGCTGCTGACCCAGCCCGACGTGATCCGCGCCGTGCATACGCAGTATCTGGAAGCCGGCGCCGACCTGCTCGAAACGAACACGTTCAACGCGACCTCGATCAGCCAGGCCGACTACCACCTCGAACACATCGTCTACGAGCTCAACCGCGAAGGCGCGCGGATCGCTCGCGAGTGCTGCGATGCGATCGAAGCGAAGACGCCGGACAAGCCGCGCTTCGTGATCGGCGTGCTCGGCCCGACCAGCCGCACGGCCTCGATCAGCCCCGACGTCAACGATCCGGGCTTCCGCAACACGAGCTTCGACGAGCTGCGCAAGACCTATCGCGAAGCCGTGCGCGGCCTGCTCGACGGCGGTGCCGACATCGTCATGGTCGAGACCATCTTCGACACCTTGAACGCCAAGGCCGCGCTGTTCGCGATCGACGAGGAGTTCGAGGCGCGCGGCGCGCGCGTGCCGGTCATGATCTCCGGCACGATCACCGACCGCTCGGGCCGCACCCTGTCGGGCCAGACCGCCGAGGCGTTCTTCTATTCCATGCGTCACTCGCGCCCGCTGGCCATAGGGCTCAACTGCGCGCTCGGCGCGAAGGACCTGCGCCCGCACGTGGAAACCCTGTCGAACCTGGCCGACTGCTACGTCAGCACGCATCCGAACGCGGGCCTGCCGAACGCGTTCGGCGACTACGACGAGACGCCGGCGGAAATGGCCGCGACGATCCGCGAGTTCGCGCAAGCCGGATTCCTGAACCTCGTCGGCGGCTGCTGCGGCACGTCGCCGGCGCACATCAAGGCGATCGCCGAAGCGGTAGCCGGGCTGACGCCGCGCACGCCGGTGGTCTATCCGGTGCAGAGCGCGGCGTAGTCGCCGGTTGCTTCGATTTTTCGGGATTCCTGCTTGCGCTTTCCTGCGTTCATCGGGAAAGCGCCGAAAGACTGAGCTCACATTGCGACCGAGGGTGTCATTGGAACTGACGGCGAAACCCATCCCCACCCATGCCCTCCCCTTGAAGGGGAGGGTTTTGAGTACCGCCCCTTGAAGGGGAGGGTTTTGAGTACCGCCCCTTGAGCGGGAGGGTTTTGAGTACCGCCCCTTGAAGGGGAGGGTTTTGAGTACCGCCCCTTGAGGGGGAGGGTTTTGAGTACCGCCCGTTGAGGGGTTGGGTTTTCGAACGCCTTCCTCGGAAACAAAGAGTTATCGCCTGATCGAAAAGCGTATGAAATTCGCGTTTTTCTTTCAGCGAACCGATACAAACCCTCCCCTTCAAGGGGAGGGCATGGGTGGGGATGGGGTTGCTCCAATCCCCCAGCAACACCCCCGCCTCCCAAGAACACGAAACATCCGGTAATTGCATCCCCATGGCTCACGACAACACCCAGCCCCGCTACACCCGCCTGTCCGGCCTCGAACCGCTGGTACTGACGCCCGAACTGCTGTTCGTCAACGTCGGCGAGCGCACCAACGTGACCGGCAGCGCGCAGTTCAAGAAACTGATCAAGGAAGGCCGCTTCGAGGAAGCCGTCGACGTCGCGCGCCAGCAGGTCGCCAACGGCGCGCAGATCATCGACGTGAACATGGACGAAGGCCTGATCGATTCGGAAGCCGCGATGGTGCGGTTCCTGAATCTGATCGCCTCGGAGCCCGACATCGCGCGGATTCCGGTCATGGTCGACTCGTCCAAATGGAGCGTCATCGAGGCCGGCCTGCAGTGCCTGCAGGGCAAGGGCGTCGTCAATTCGATCTCGATGAAGGAAGGCGAGGACGTCTTCCGCGAGCAGGCGCGCAAGGTGCTGCGCTACGGCGCGGCCGTCGTGGTCATGGCCTTCGACGAAGCCGGCCAGGCCGACACCTGTGCGCGCAAGGTCGAGATCTGCACGCGCGCCTACCGCATCCTCGTGGACGAAGTGGGCTTCCCGCCCGAGGACATCATCTTCGATCCGAACGTCTTCGCGATCGCGACCGGCATCGAGGAACACAACAACTACGCGGTCGACTTCATCGAAGCCACGCGCATCATCCGCAACACCCTGCCCCACTGCCACATCTCCGGCGGCGTCTCCAACGTGTCGTTCTCGTTCCGCGGCAACGAGACCGTGCGCCAGGCCATCCACGCGGTGTTCCTCTACCACGCGATCCGCGCCGGCATGGACATGGGCATCGTCAATGCCGGCGGCCTGCCGATCGTCGACGACCTCGATCCGGAGCTGCGCGAGCGCGTCGAGGACGTCGTGCTGAACCGCCGCAGCGATGCGACCGAGCGCCTGCTCGAGATCGCCGAACGCTACAAATCCAAGAAGGGCGAAGCGGCGATCGAGACGCAGGCCTGGCGCGAGCAGCCCGTGCGCGAACGCCTGAAGCATGCGCTGGTCCACGGCATCGACCAGTTCATCGAAGGCGACACCGAGGAAGTGCGCCTGCAGTCCACGCGGCCGCTCGACGTGATCGAAGGCCCGCTGATGGACGGCATGAACGTCGTCGGCGACCTGTTCGGCGCCGGCAAGATGTTCCTGCCGCAGGTCGTCAAGTCGGCCCGCGTCATGAAGAAGGCCGTGGCCTACCTGCTGCCGTTCATCGAAGAAGAAAAGGCGCGCACCGGCGACGCCGGCAAGTCCAACGGCAAGATCGTCATGGCCACGGTCAAGGGCGACGTGCACGACATCGGCAAGAACATCGTCGGCGTCGTGCTCCGCTGCAACAACTTCGACGTCGTCGACCTCGGCGTCATGGTGCCGGCGCAGAAGATCCTCGACGTCGCGCGCGAAGAGAACGCCGACATGATCGGCCTGTCGGGCCTGATCACGCCGTCGCTGGAGGAAATGAGCCACGTCGCCAGGGAAATGCAGCGCCAGGGGCTGAACATCCCGCTGCTGATCGGCGGCGCGACGACCTCGCGCGCGCATACGGCACTGAAGATCGAGCCGCATTACAAATCGCCGACCGTCTGGGTCAAGGACGCCTCGCGCGCGGTCGGCGTGGCCCAGTCGCTGATCTCCCGGGAGCTCGTCGACGAGTTCATGGCGCGCATCCGCCACGAATACGCCGAGATCCGCGAACGCCACAAGGACCGCGGTCCCGGCAAGAAGCTCGTCAGCCTCGCCCACGCGCGGGGCCAGGCCTTCGACGGCGGCTGGAACGACTATCGGCCGCCGGCGCCGGCCAAACCGGGCATCACGGTGTTCGACGACTACCCGCTGGCCGAGCTCGTCGACTACATCGACTGGACGCCGTTCTTCTCGACCTGGGAACTGGCCGGCCACTATCCGCAGATCCTCGACGACGAGATCGTCGGCCCCCAGGCGCGCGAGCTCTACCGCGACGCGCGCGCGATGCTGGAGAAGATCGTCGCGGAGAAATGGATCGCCGCGCGCGCCGTCATCGGCTTCTGGCCCGCCGCCCGCGTCGGCGACGACGTCGAGGTACAGACCGGCGACGCCAGGCCGACCCGGCTGCACTTCCTGCGCCAGCAGGTCGACAAGCCCAAGGAGCGGCCGGACTTCTGCCTCGCCGACTTCATCGCGCCGAAGTCCTCCGGCGTGGCCGACTGGATCGGTGGCTTCGCCGTGACCGCCGGCATCGGCATCGAGTCGCACCTCGAACGCTTCGAGCGCGACTTCGACGACTACTCGTCCATCCTGCTCAAGGCACTCGCCGACCGCCTGGCCGAAGCGTTCGCCGAACGCCTGCACGAACGCGTGCGCCGCGAATTCTGGGGCTATTCGCCCGACGAAGGCCTCGCCAACGCCGACCTCATTGCCGAGAAATACCGCGGCATCCGCCCGGCACCGGGCTACCCCGCCTGCCCCGAACACACCGAGAAAGGCACGCTGTTCGACCTGCTGGACGCCGAACGCAACACCGGCATCGAACTGACCGACAGCTTCGCGATGTACCCCGCCGCCGCGGTTTCCGGCTGGTACTTCTCGCACCCGCAGAGCCAGTACTTCGTCGTCGGCCGCGTCAGCAAGGAACAGGTCGAGGACTACGCCGCGCGCAAGGGCTGGACCCTCGAAGTGGCCGAACGCTGGCTCGCGCCGCTGCTCGATTACGACCCGGAATAGACCTCGCCAGCTGCGGCGCCGGCGGCGAACGCCGCGCCGCCGATGCCGGCACGAGCGACGACGATCCCACGCGCAGCGGCTATCGGCCGCTGCCGCCCGCGGTGACGGGCCCGCCGCTTAGCCGCCTGTCCGCCACATGGCACCGGACCGCCGGGGCGTCCACGCCGCAGTGTCCTTCTCCCGCCGCCGGCATGGACCGGCGGCCGTCGCCGGCGAGACCGGCAAGCGCCTGCATCGCAAAGAAATATTCGCGCGTTATCGAAACATTATCGGCGCGTTTCCAACGCGTGCCGACGACGCCATCCCTGGTTCCCTAGTCTCCGACACCGCCTCCATCCGCCGGGTCCGCAGACGTCATGCAAGGGATTACGTGCCGAACCGCCGGCTGCCACCAGCGGCCCCGCGCGAGGCCGGACGCGGAAATGCCGGTGCTGTCTCCGAATGCAGGCACATCGACGGCCCGCAGAGCCGCATGGTCCACGGCGCTCGCCCCGGGCGACGCGCCGATGCGCCTAGGAGGGCCGGCACTCCAAGCCCGTAAAAACCCGAGGATACGCATGAAACTCCGACGATTACTGGTGCATGTCGCGCTGGCCGCGGCATTCGCCCAGGCACACGCGCAGACAGCCCGGAGCATCCGCGACGAATACGCCAACGTGCTCGGCGCCGCGCAGACGCTGACCGCCTATGGGCCGAACCTGTTCGGCGAATCGGTCAATCTCAAGGACGGCGTCACATCGTTCAGCGCGACGGACGTCGCGGTGCGCACGAACAGCGGTCTTCCGCTGGCCCTGACCCGCACCCTGGGCGTCAACGCCGCCGATATCGACGACTACGTCAACAAGGCGGCCGACGGCGAGCTGTTCGGCAACTGGAAGCTCGACGTGCCGATGATCCACGGAACGTTCGACGAGCGGACCGGATGGGTCGTCAGCTCCGCCACGCCGAACCAGCGCTGCAGTTCGGGCTTCTCCCCGCCCGGCGTGAAGAGCGCGTTCACCAACTGGAACATCACCTACACGCCCGAGCAATACTGGCACGGCAACGAGATCAGCATTCCCGGCCAGGGCAGCTATCCGCTGCTCGCGCTGCCGGCAGACCGCACCCGCCCCGCCAACGGCGAGACCTATGTCGGCACGACCAAGGGCGACTGGCGCGTGTCCTGCGTGCCCACGCTGAAGAACGGCCCCGGCGAGGGCTTCAAGGTGTCCCTGCCCGACGGCACCCGCTACACCTTCGACTGGCTCAGCTCGCGCAAGGTGGCGGCGCTGAAGGACAAGCAGTGCAAGACGGCCTTCTACAACGACCTCAACGTCGTGAACTGGTCGTACAGCTACTACGAATTCGACTGGTCCTCCGGCGGCAGCCCCTATGACGTCAATGCGCATTGGCGCCTCAACCGGATGGACGGCGGGTCGCTCAGCGGCGCGTCGCGGCAGGTGAATTTCTGCCGCGAGGAAACCGTGGTCAACCGGCGCGAATACTTCCTCCATGCGACCAAGGTGGAAGACCGCTTCGGCAACACCATCGTCTATGACTACGACCCGGCGCAGCCGCGACGCCTGCGCTCGATCACGTCCAGCGACGGCACGTCGATCGCCGTGAGCTACGGCAGCAACGGAAAGATCAGCGCCGTGAGCCATGGCGGCCGGACCTGGCAATACCAGTACGCCAGCGCCGACGGCGCCGCGCTGTCGGCCGTCGTGCAGCCCGACACCAGCCGCTGGACGTTCCAGTACGGCGACCTCTACTCGCTGCTGCATCACGACAACCAGCGCATCCTGTGGGCCGACTGCGAACCCGCCGTGCCGGGGCAAGCCACCGCGGCGGTAACGATCGGACATCCTTCCGGGGCGGTCGGCGTGTTCAATTTCCGTTCGATGATGCACGGCACCGACCGCGTGCCGGGCGGCTGCTATCAGCCGGATCCGGACCAGTCTCTTTTCGCGGCCCTGTCCGATCTGGTGATGGTCTACAAGACGGCGTCGCTGACGAGCAAGCAGGTGTCCGGGCCGGGCCTCGCGCCGCAGACGTGGCAGTACGCCTATTTTCCGGCCTGGAGCTGGAACGCGACCGGCTATGTGGATGACTGCAGCTTCGCCGCCGCGAACTGCGACTCGACCGTGGCGACCGAGGTGACCGCCCCGGACGGCACGGTGACGCGCTCGACCTTCGGCAACGACTACTGGCACAACGCCGGCCAGCTGCTCAAGGTGGAAACCCTGAGCAACGGCAACGTGGTTCAGTCGGTCAGCAACACCTATCTGGCGAGTGCCGCGGGTCAGCCGTTTCCCGACACCGCCGGCGTCGATCCGAACGCCCGCAACAACCGTCTGGTTACCGAAAAGATCCGCCCGCTCACTGCGTCGATCGTCGCCCGCGACGGCGACGTGTTCTCGCGCAGCGTGCAGTCGTTCGACAGCTATGCGCGCCCGGTGCGCGTGGTCCGCAGCAACTCGCTCGGCTACCAGCGCGAAGAGGTCTCGGAGTACCACGACAATCCGGCGCTGTGGGTCATGGGCCAGGTGCGCCGGCAGTACGTGACCTCCACCGACATCAACGCCACCGGCAACAACGGCAATGTCGTCGTCGCCGAAACCGAGTTCGATGCGCGGGCCATGCCCTGGAAAACCTACGCGTTCGGCAAGCTGCAGCAGACGCTGACCTACACGCCGGCCGGCAACGTGGCCACCGCGACCGACGGCAACGGCAATACCACGGAACTGTACGACTATGCCCGCGGCATACCGCGCAGCGTCCTGTTCCCGCCGACGCCGGAATCGCCCGCCGGTTCGAGCATCGCGGCGGAAATCGACGCCAACGGCTGGATCATCGCCACCGTCGACGAACTGGGCTCGCGCACCTGCTACAGCTACGATGCGATGGGGCGCAATACCGGCGTCACCTATCCGTCGGAAACCCAGGCGGGCGTGTGCGACGCGTCGCGCTGGTCGCCGCTCTCCGTGACGTTCGAACAAGTCGCCGCCGACGAATACGGCCTGGCGGCAGGCCATTGGCGCGTGCGGCGCAGCGAAGGCAACCTGCGCGTGAACACCTATCTGGACGCGCAGTGGCGCCCGGTGCTGGAAGAGACCTTCGACGCCGCCAACGCCGGCAGCACGCGGACCCAGACGATCCGCCGCTTCGATGCGCTCGGACGGCCGGAGTTCGTGTCGTTCCCGCAGCGCGGCATCAGCAGCTTCCTGGATGCCGTTCCCGGCACGCGCACCCGCTTCGACGCGCTGAACCGCAAGAGCCGCGTCGACGTCGACAGCGAACTCAGCGCGAGCGCCCCCCTCACGACGACGCTGCAGTATCTCAATGGGCTGCGCCTGCGCGTGACCGACCCGCGGGGATTGGCCACGACGACGAGCTACCTGGCCTGGGACGAGCCGCAATACGGGCTGCCGCTGTACAGCAGCATGCCCGAAGGCAAGATCGTGCAGATCGAGCGCCAACCCAAGTTCGGCTGGCCGCTGGTGCTGACGCAGAAAAGCGCCGACGGCACCCTGGAACAACGGCGGCGCTACGTCTACGACGGCAATGCGCAGTTGTGCAAATCGATCGAACCGGAAAACGGCAGCACCGTGGTCGGCTACGACGGTGTCGGCAATGTGTCCTGGAGCGCCGCAGGCCTGCGCGGCGGCACCTTCGACGACAGCGGCGCCTGCAGCCACGCCGAGGCGTGGAGTTCGGGACGCCGCGTACAGCGCACCTACGATGCACGCAACCGGCTGCAGACGCTGTCGTTCGCCGACGCGCAGGGCGACCAGTCGTGGAGCTACACGCCGGACGGGCTGCCGGCCCGCATCAGCGCGGCCGACGCAAGCGCCGGCGGCGGCGGCGCATACTCGACGTCCTACAGCTACAACAAGCGGCGCCTGCCGACCTCCGAAGTGCTGCGCGAAGCAAACCAGAGCGAGTGGGCCGTCGGCTACGCCTACGACGGCGTCGGCCACCTGGCGTCGCACACCTATCCCACCGGCCTGACCATCAGCTACGCGCCGAATGCGCTGGGCCAGCCCACCCAGGCGGGCAGCTATGCCCGCAACGCCCAGTACTACCCCAACGGTGCGCTGCAGCAGTTCACGTTCGGCAACGGCCTCGTCTACAGCATGGCCCAGAACACCCGGCAGATGCCGGGGCGGATCAGCACCAGCGGCGTTTCCGACCATATCTACAGCTACGACGCCAACGGCAATGTGCTGTCCGTCTCCGGCTTCGGACCGGCCGGCCAGGCCTTCTGGTCGATGAACTACGACGGCCTCGACCGGCTCGTCGCGGCAGAGTCGAGCGGCTTCGGCGGCAATGGGCAGCAGCGCTTCAGTTACGACGCGCTGGACAACCTGAAGTCCTGGAAACTCGGCGGCGTCAAGGACTATGCGGACTACAGCTACGATCCGGCGACGCACCGCCTGACCACGATCCGGGACAGTGCGGGCGCCGTCGTACACAGCCTCGGCTACGACACGCAGGGCAACGTCACCTCGAAGAACGGCCAGAGCTACGTATTCGATGTCGGAAACCGGCTGCGCAGCGTCGCCGGCAAGGAAAGCTATCGCTACGACGCCTTCGGACGCCGCCTGCGCACCACCGGCACGGACGGCAGGACGACGGCCTGGCACTACACGCAGGCCGGCCAGCTGCTGTTCTGGAGCGACTGGCAGGCACCGGGGCTCAGCAACCAGAAGACCCACGAGAACGTGTTCCTGGGCGGCCGGCTGGTGGCGACGATCGACCACCAGTGGCCCAGCAATGCCGTGCTCGCGACGAAGTACCAGCACACCGACGCCCTCGGCAGTCCGGTAGCGGCCACGAACGAGGCGGGCCAGGTCGTCGACCGCAACGACTTCGAACCGTACGGCGCCGTGGTCGGCAATGCCGCCTACCGCGGCATGGGCTTCACCGGGCACGTCATGGACGGCGGTACCGGGCTGACCTACATGCAGCAGCGCTACTACGATCCGGCGATCGGCCGCTTCCTCAGCGTGGACCCGGTCCCGGCAATGGCCGGCAACGGACGTCACTTCAACCGCTACGCCTACGGCTTCAACAATCCCTATCGCTACGTCGACCCCGACGGCCGCGACGGACAGCAGCGCGATCCGATGGTCGACATGACGATCCGCCAGACGCAGGACGGCGTGACGGAAACCGTGCTCAACGGATTCGTGCTCGACGGCCGCACGCCCGACGAGATCGGCCAGGTGGTGGTCTACGGCAACGGACGCGTGATCGACCGCTCCGCCCCCGGCGGCATGGCCGGCCGCACGCGCAACCCGCAATGGGGCGACTACTCGCCCAAGCAGGCCGAGTTCATCGGGCGGAAACAGGCCGCCCGGGACTTCCAGATCGTCTCGTACACGGCCCGAATCAGCCTCAAGACCATGGAGTACATCGGCGGCGGGAAGTTGTTGAAAGACTTTGCCAAGCTCGCCGCACTCGGCAAGCTGGGCCCCATGTCCGGCACGTATCGCAAAGCGGCCCAAGCCAGCGCATTCGCCCTGACGGTTCACGGCATCAAGGAAGTCCGCGACGAAATCCGATACGTGCAAAACCTGGGTACGCCGATCGAAGTGCCGACTGACGCGGAGATCGACCAGATCCGGGCTGCAGAAGCGGCTCAGTTCGACGCGCTGAACACGCTCGACGAAGTGGCCGGCAAGGTCGACACGGTGTTCGACATACTGAAGTAGACAGCGCCGGACGTTGCGCAAGCATCCGGCACGGCAACCGTGGCGGCGGCACCGATCATCCGGTCGGCGCCGCCGCTGCAGCGGTGAACCGGCTGACTGCCGGTGCAGCGAGGCCGCCTCTGCGGACACGGCGCGCAGCACGCGTCGCCGATGGAGCGCCTCCGCAGCCGCCGCTCCCGGCGCGCCGCACAACCGCTCACGCCGTTCCGCCGGTCGTCCGTTCCTGATAGCGGTGGCGCATTTCCACGAACAGGTTGTAGATCGCCACGACCGCCGGAAACGCGTTCTGGATGATGCCGACCGAATCGTTCTTGCCCCAGACGAAATACGACAGGGTCATCAGGCTGCCGACGATCGACAGGTACCAGAACATCATCGGCAGATGCGCGCGCTTGCTCTTGCGCGTCGCGTACATCTGCACGAACCAGCGCGCGGTGAACAGGAAGGCGCCGAACAAGCCGATGAGTTTCCACGGCGTGATGACCACGTGGTCGAAATCGAACAGGACTTGATCCATGGGAATGGCTGCGGGGGAGTGAAGGCGAAGGAGGGAGTCGCGCCGGGCGCGGGCTGGGCGCGGATTCTAGCAAGGTTGGTCGAACGGGCGTTTCAGTGAGCCGCGGCCAGCGACGAGCCGCCCGTGGGCAGCGTGCTCACCGGGGCAGAAACCGGTGACGCCGCGGCAGTCCTGGCCCGCGGCCGCCCGGCAGTACGATGGCCTGCGTCACCTTGCCGGATGCCAACGCCAGGAATGCCGCTGGCCGCGCCCATGGCAAGACAGCGCCGCCACCCCGCCTGACCGGCCAGCACCGGCAGCAGCGCCGCTTATGGCGCAGGCCGCCAGGTGGAATCGCCATCGGCCGGCCGGAACGGCGCTCGGGCCCCATCGCGGATACGGCCGGCTGCGGCGGCCGGACGCGGCCAGCATCCGGGGCTTGGCATCCGCCGCGAGGCACGCTAGTATCCGCGACCTTGCGCGGCACCCGTGCAACCGTGTCAACGTGGGGCGGTAGCTCAGCTGGGAGAGCGTCGCGTTCGCAATGCGAAGGTCGGGAGTTCGATCCTCCTCCGCTCCACCAATAACACCAGCAGTGTGTCTTGAAGCCGGCCTAGTGCCGGCTTTTTCGTTGCCGCTCGTCCGCCGCCATGAATTCACCGCGGCGTCCCGGTCCACCGTGGACTCCTTTCGGCTCATTACCCTCGTCCACGATTGGGCCATGCGGTCAGCGTCGCTGTGGACGTCTTCTCGCCGAGCGCGAACTTGCGGCGAACCGCGATGGACAGTCCGCATTGCGCACCCGGAATGAATGGCTGCCGGATCGTGCTGCCCGAATCGCACGGTATCGCATGCGTAGACCGCCAGCGTCGCCAGTATCCGCGGCGCCATCAAGCTCTCCACCGACCAGAAGGTCGCTCGCTTAGGGCGCCTCTTCCCCGACCGTGCCGACGTACTGCCAGTGCCGGGAAAGCAGGACCACGCGCAAACCGGGTTGCTCACTTCCGTGGTCATGGGTGGTGTGCGGCGTACGCGTTATCCGCGTATCACGTGCAGCGACCGCGACACCCACTGTCCATTCGCGGTCAGGCGCCGCGATCGAAGCTCATCGGGCCCGAGAGCGCACGGCCGGCGCTATCCCCTGTTGAAAGACGACGCTTGTTGTTTCCTGGCCGTCATCGTCGGTGAAACCGCACGGCGCGACCCTGCGTAAGACCGTCTCCCCGCCATAGTCCGCCAGCATGACTTCTGCCCCATCTGCGGGCGGATCCGCCGGGCGTAGGCTTTTGCCTGAGCTCGTGCCGGCATCGCTCGCGCGCAGGCGATTCGTGCTGTTTCTGTCATATCCCCATCCAGACGGAGTTCCCATGCACAGACGCATCTGCTTGAGCGCGCTGCTGCTCGCGGCCTCGGGCGCGGCCAGCGCCATGACCGCCGAGGAGCTGATCGCGAAGAATCTCGAGGCGAAGGGAGGACGCGATGCGATCAAGGCGATCGGCTCGCTGCGCTCGACCGGCAAGATGTCCTTCACGGGCGACTTCTCGGTCGATCTCACGCTCGACACGATCGTGAGCCGTACCGGCAAGGTCCGGCAGGAAGCGTCGCTGCAGGGCATGACCTCGGTACAGGCCTACGACGGCACGGAAGGCTGGCAGATCCAGCCGTTCGGCGGCCGCAAGGATCCCGAGAAGCTGTCGGCCGACGACAGCAAGGGACTGATCGACGACGCCGACATCGACGGCCCGCTCGTCGACTGGCAGGCGAAGGGCAGCACGATCGAATACCTCGGTACCGAGGACGTCGACGGCACGGAGGCGCACAAGCTCAAGGTGAGCGAGAAGGACGGGGACGTGAAGTACTTCTACTTCGATCCCGACTACTTCCTGGAGATCCGCACGGTGACGCAGCGCAAGGTGCGCGGCAGCGAACAGGCGTTCGAGAGCGACCTCGGCAACTACGAGAAAGTGGCCGGCGTCTATATGCCGTTCTCGATCGAGAGCGGGCCGAAGGGCGCGCCGAAGCAGCAGAAGGTCACGCTCGAGAAGGTCGAGGTGAACGTCCCGGTCGACGACGCGAAGTTTGCGTTCCCGGCCTCCCCCGCTGCGTCGAAGTGAGGAGGCGACGACCATGCGCACGAAAAACACCCTCGCCGCGGCGCTCGCGCTCGCGGCCTTCTCGATCCCGGCTGCCGCGCAGGACGCCGCAGCGCGCTTCGACGCCGGCACGATCTCCGGCCTCGGCGCGCGCAACATCGGCTCCGCGACCATGAGCGGCCGCATCTCGGCGATCGACGCCCGCGTCGTCGACGGCAAGACGCTGCTCTACGTCGGCGCGGCCAGCGGCGGCGTCTGGAAGTCGACCGACGGCGGCACGACCTTCAAGCCGGTGTTCGACAAGCAGCCCGTGCAGTCCATCGGCGCCGTCACGATCGATCCGAAGAACCCGCAGGTCGTCTGGGTGGGCACCGGCGAAACGTGGACACGCAACAGCGTCTCGATCGGCAACGGCATCTACAAGTCGACCGACGGCGGCGACACCTGGACGTACCTGGGCTTGCCTGATTCGGAGCGCATCTCGCGCATCCTCGTGCACCCGCAGCGCCCCGACACGGTCTATGCCTGCGTACCCGGCAAGCTGTGGAGCGATTCCACGGCGCGCGGCCTGTACGTCACGCACGACGGCGGCCGCCACTGGACGCTCGCACTCAAGGGGCCGAACGCCTCGACGGGCTGCGCCGACATCAGCATGGACACGAAGGACCCGGACCACCTGTTCGTCTCGCTCTGGGATTTCCGCCGCAAGGGCTGGACGTTCCGCTCCGGCGGCGACGGCCCGGAAGCCGTGTCCGGCTCGGGCCTGTTCGAGACGCGCGACGGCGGCACGTCGTTCACCTCGATCGAGCCCGGCAAGGACAACGGCCTGCCGGCCAAGCCCTGGGGCCGCATCGGCGTGACGATCGCGCCGAGCGACCCGAAGCGCGTGTACGCCGTGATCGAAGGCGTGCGCAGCGCGCTGTTCCGTTCCGACGACGGTGGCCGCACCTGGACCGAGGGTGACCGCAGCCAGGCCATGGTCTGGCGGCCGTTCTACTTCTCGCGCCTGATCGTCGACCCGAAGAATCCCGACAAGCTCTTCAAGCCGAACCTGCCGCTGATCGTCTCGCTCGACGGCGGCAAGAGCTTCTCGTCCACGGGCGGCGGTGCGCACGGTGACTGGCACGACCTCTGGATCAACCCCGACAACACCAACCACGTCATCGGCGGCGACGACGGCGGCCTGTTCCTGAGCTACGACGGCGGCAATCGCTGGTGGAAAGGTGACAATCTTCCCATTTCGCAGTTCTACCACGTGAGTGCCGACGACCAGGATCCGTACCAGGTCTACGGCGGCTTGCAGGACAACGGCTCGTGGGTGGGCGATTCGGCCAATCCGGGCGGCATCACGAACGCCCGCTGGGAGCCGGTGTTCTTCGGCGACGGTTTCTGGGTGTTCCCCGATCCCGCAGATCCGGATTATCTCTACGCGGAAGCCCAGGGCGGTTTCCTCGGGCGCGTCAACCGTCGCACGAAGCAGATCCGCTTCATCGCGCCGACCGCCGGCTTCAAGGAGAAGCTGCGGTACAACTGGAACACGCCGATCGAGCTTTCGCCGAACGAGAAGGGCACGATCTACTACGGCGCGCAGTTCCTGTTCCGTTCGCGCGACCAGGGCCAGAACTGGGAGCGCATCTCGCCCGACCTCACGACCAACGACCCGGCCAAGCAGAAGCAGGAGGAGTCGGGCGGCATCACGGTCGACAACTCCGCGGCCGAGATGCACACGACCATCTATTCGATCAGCGAGTCGCCGAAGGACGGCAAGGTGATCTGGGTCGGCACCGACGACGGCAACGTGCAGCTCACGCGCGACGGCGGCACGTCGTGGAGCAACGTGGCGGGCAACGTGAAGGGGCTGCCCAGGAACGCGTGGGTCAGCATGGTCGAAGCCTCGCTGCACGACGCCGGCACCGCGTACGCGACCTTCGATCGCCACACCTTCGGCGACATGGATCCCTACGTCTACCGCACGCGCGACTTCGGCCGCACCTGGCAGAAGATCGCGGGCAAGGAGCACGGCCTGCGCGGCTACGCACACGTCGTGCGGGAAGACACGGTCGACCCGGACCTCCTGTTCGTGGGCACCGAGTTCGGCCTGTGGATTTCCACCGACGGCGGCGCGCGCTGGGCCGAGTTCAAGGGCGGCAACTTCCCGAGTGTGGCGGTGCGCGACCTGGCCGTGCAGGCGCGCGATTCCGACCTGGTGATCGCCACCCACGGCCGCGGCATCTGGATCATCGACGACATCACGCCACTGCGCTCGATCGACGACGCGCTGCTCGCCCGCGATGCGGCCTTCGTCGCCGCGCGTCCCGTGCAACAGCGCATCGCCAGCTTCGGCGGCAGCGTCGAGGGCGACGCCAAGTTCGTCGGCGACAACCCGTCGAACGCCGCCGTCATCACCTACTACCAGCGTACGCGCCACCTGTTCGGCGACCTGAAGATCGAAGTGCTCGACCCCGACGGCAAGGTGATCGACACGCTGCCGGCGTCCAAGCGCCGAGGTCTCAACCGCATCACGTGGTCGATGCGCGTGAAGCCACCGGTCGTGCCGCCCGCGGCGCAGCTCGCGAACTACGGCACGATCGGTCCGCGCGTGGTGCCGGGCACCTATACCGTGCGCATGACGAAGAACAAGCAGGTCTACGAGACGCCGCTGGAGGTCTCGGTCGACCGGCGCACGAAGCTGACGGTGGCCGAGCGCAAGGCGCAATTCGACGCCGCCATGCGCGTGCACGGCATGTTCGGCGAGATGACGGGCCTGATGGCACGCATCAACGCCGTCCGCGACCAGGCAGCCGCCATAGTCGCGAAGCTCCCGCAAGGGGACCCGGCGCGCAGCAAGGTGGCCGGGCTGGGCGAGAAGGCCGACGCGATCCGCAAGGAGATCGTCGCGACGAAGGAAGGCGGCGCCATCACCGGCGAGGAGCGCCTGCGCGAGAAGCTGGACAACGTGTACGGTGCGATCGTGTTCTACGAAGGCGCGCCGGGCGCCTACCAGCTGGCCACCGTCGATGCGCTGCAGAAGGAAATGAACGACGTCGCTGCACGCTTCGACGCCCTCGTCGCGAAGGACCTGCCGCCGGTCAACGACGCGCTGAAGGCGAAAGGCGCACCCGCGATCCAGGTCCCGCCTGCACGGCCCGTGGCCCAGAGCGACGTATC
The DNA here is from genome assembly GCA_001725155.1 of Lysobacteraceae bacterium SCN 69-320. GTDB lineage: Bacteria > Pseudomonadota > Gammaproteobacteria > Xanthomonadales > Rhodanobacteraceae > Tahibacter. The sequence continues at coordinate 541,960 of MEFP01000019.1, forward strand.
GAGCGCCGACCTCGACGCTGCATTCTCGGCCTGGCGCGGCGCCTCATTTGGTCGCGGCACTGACCTGCGCGGGGCGAAGGCGAAGCACATCGCTCGCTGAGCGGGGAGTAGCGTCAGTAACGAAACGGCCCGCTATCGCGGGCCGTTTTGGGTACTAATCAATGTCGTCCTGCAATACGTCCCGCCGACGGCGCTCTGGTAGAACACGAGCGGTGTGTGCTTGTCGCGCATATCATCCGGGACGAAGTCGCCCCCCCCCTAGCGCGGCCGTCCACTCGATGAGCCCCGCATGTCATCGCGCTGCGCCCAGATCATCCAGGAACTCGGAGGTCGGATCGACGCCGGTCACCAGCAGCTCCTCACGAGCGCGGGTGCAGGCGACATACAGGAGATGGCGTTCGGTCGCATACACCTCGGCGAGGTCGCTATTGTCTGCCACCTGCTCTATCCGGGTCTGCGAAGGAATGACTTCGTCGTCGCAGGCCATCACTGCCACCACGCGGAATTCCAGTCCTTTAGCCAGATGCATCGTGCATGCTGACGCTTTGCCGACCACCGACTGCATTCGTTCGTCCAAAACAATAAAAGGTACGGCAGCACGAGAAAGGGCCTCGGCAGCACGCTCGAGTTCTGTTTCCGATCGGACGATGACGCCAATCTCGTGAGGTTGAACGCCCGCCTCGACGCGAGCTTTGAGCCAGCTCGCGACGGTCTCGACCTCGGCGTCCGGCGAAACCTGTCCCGCCACGAGCGGCTTCGGTCCGTTGAACACCGAAACGGTACCCTTTCGGACCTCTACCAAACCGTCCACATCCGCAACGGTCTCCCCGAGAAGCTGATCCGCGCAAGCGCGTATCTGATGCGATGTCCGATAGTTCACCGTAAGCGTTCGCGAGCGTCCGCGCACATCCACGCCAAGCGCCTTCCATGAGAACGGCGTCTGGAAGATACGCTGTCCAAGATCACCGGCAAAGAACAGTGCGTTGGGGCGATCACGACCCACAGATGCCAGAAACCGCAGCTGCGCGATGGAGATGTCTTGCGCTTCGTCGACAACGATGTGCTCGAAAGGCGGATGCGCGCGCGTCGCGAACTCGGACGCCAGACGGGTGAATACGCCGGCAATCGACGCCAGGCCGTCCGCCGATACGCTGGCCCGTACGGTATCGAAAATGCTCCATAAGGTAAGGCGCTGCGCATCGGACAGTCGTGTCTTGCGCCCAAGTCGCTTCACGTCGCGATATTCGTCCCACGACGAGATTTGCCAGGCGTCCACGACCTGATGCCACTCGTTCAGGAGAAACGGGACGCCGAAGCGTAACCCCCGGACATCGGCAGCGGCCCGCGCCAAGCGTGCTATGAGGTCTTCGCGCGCCAGCAGGCGAACGGGACCGACCTGCGTCTCGTGCAGATGAATACCGACCGCGTCCAATGCCTGCACGTCGATGCGCTCGGCGAGGCGCGGCTGCGCAGTGACCAGACGACGCAGTTTCGTGCGCAACGCATTGGCCAGGCTGCCGGAGAATGTGGCAAGCAGCACGCGTGCATCCGGATTGCTTCGCGCAAGATGCGCCGCGCGGTGCAAAGCCACGATGGTCTTGCCGGTTCCCGCCGAACCGGATACGCGCGCGGGTCCGGTGTAATCGCGTTCCACCAGTTGCCGCTGCTCAGGATGAAGAAAGATCGTCCATTTGTCCCACGGCGACGATAGAGCACGTTCGAGTTCTTCGACGCTGGAAACCACGCGAAAGCGGCGCTGCGCATCGGGGTGCTCGAACGGATTGACCGCTGGCGCCGAAGTCGACGGCGATTTCGGCTCTCCGCCCGTCGCCAGTTCAAGCAGAGCCTCGGCAGCCTCGGCGGGCAGATGGTCGGCCAGGTCGAGCAACGTGTCTTCCGTCACCCGCTGAACTTCGGCGATCCACTCCTGCGGAACGCCATAGCCAAGCAGGCGCCGCTCCGGCACTGACGAAAACAGCGCCGGCTTCGCCACCGGCAGCGAAGTCGCGTCGATGTACCTGGGGGGACTGACCTCTTCGACACGCTGGCGAATCTCGACGAACTGAGCAGCCCCCGTCTTCGGGTGAACGTCGAGCCTGCGGTGCTCAGCCCAGCGGTAGGCGCGGTCGTGATGATCCACATAGCAGAGCAACAGGCTTCCATTCGAACGGTGCACGATCAGCCGAAGGTCCGCGCTTACCCTCACCGACCAGAAATTGCTGTCCCGCGCATTGTCGAGACGGTGGAAGCTCATTCCGGGACTCGCGGGATTGAGCTGAAGATCGAAGGCCGTCGTCTTGACAGCCTTCTGCTCATCGCCCGTGAGGCGGGCAAGACTGTCGGTGAAGGTGTCGGCGATTCTAAAGTCCATCAGCGCGATCCTCGCTGCCATCGGGTCGACTTAACGCGCGCTCCAGACAACGTAGAAGCAACAGTGAATCGAAGCTACGCGTCCTCCCATCGACTTCTCAATGATCCAATCAGCTGGGCGGGATGCGAGATACTCCGATCCGGGTTCACGAACTTCACAGATCCCTCGGGGAGAGAAAGGAGACGCTCGATCTTGCGCTGGTAGTAACCGACTCGAACGTCATCTTGAGCCGAGTTCAGGATCTTCTTTCGCCTTCGCGGCGTTACCCTAGCGCTCATCCTGCCAGATTCATCTACTGCGCTCACAACAGCGGAGGCTTCCTCGTCTACGTCGCGCGACGTATCGTCGGTGGCCGAAATCGGAGACCACTCAGCACCGTCATAGGGGATCCACACCTTGCCTTCTGCAATCCGAATTCGCGGACGCCATTGCACGTCCCTCAGAGGAATCGAGCCCCGAATGAAGTCAGCAGGAATCATCTCCTGCAGGATGTCCCCTGCTGCCTTGACCAGCGGACCTGACCCGGATAAAGCGATCCACACCGAATGGCCGGCGTACCCGAATTCGACACTTGGCGCCAAGTAGAAGAAGCACGTCAGCGTGCTGATCTCGTGAGATTCCGCAAGGTCGACCAACGCCTCGGCAAAAAGCAGCTCCAATTCTCCGTTTCCCATTGGCGGCGGAAGTCTGTCATTGTCAATTTGCCAGCAACGCGCATTCGCGCCGACGCTGGATGGTTCGAACTCGCTCTCCGGCTTGGTTATGGGCATGACGCTTCCTCTGGCTGTCTGCTGGCTGGAACGACCTAAACCTTGGACACTTTCATCACCTCATCCCCCAGGTGATTGATCACCTTCACCGCGATGCGGCCGGAGGTGGGTTTGTCGAAGGGGCGTGATGTATCGCTGTTGAGGGTGGCCCAGGCGTCGGGGTCTATCTCGGCCTTGAGCGTGGTTTTCAGTGCCTTGTAGGGATCGTTGGCACCGAGGAAATAGGCATGGCGGACGAAGAAGGATTCTTCGTTGTAGTCGGTGTCGACGAACCAGCAGGCGATGCCGTCGGGGCCGTCGCTGCGGACTTCGCCGGTATTGGGGTGGAAGACGTCGACGCCGTTGACCTTGACGCGCAACTGGCCGGGTTCGCCGTCGGGGCCGGCGTCGAGGATCTCGATATCGGGTTCGCCGAAGATGACGAACAGGTTGCCCTTGCCGGTGTTCTTCAGATCCTCGGCCATGTGCAGGTCGGCATTCATGCGCGCCTTGAGCACGGGAATGCGGCCGAGCTTGGCGAACTCGCTGGCGTGGGCGTCATAGTTGAAGGCGCAGCTGATGAGCACGTCGAAGCCGGCTTCGGCGGCCTCCTTGGCGGCGTCCACCAGATCCGGACGGGCGACGGTGCCGAACTCAGGGCCGATGAAAATCGCAGCGCGCTTTTCGGTATGGCCTTCGCGGTAGCGGCCTTCCGCGCAGACCAGATCGCCGGGCCAGGGCGTCAGCGCCGTGAAGTCGATCTTGCCGTCCTTGTGCGCCTGCTGCACACCGGCGGTCTTCAGGGTGTCGAGGATGATGGCGACAAAATTTCGCTCCGTGTCATAGGTAGCCTTTCCGTCGGCGACGCCGTCGATCAGCTCGTCGTTCTCATCCACGCCGAGCACGCGATGCGGGGACAGGCTTTCCACAGTGAAGGGGCCGGCAACGCGGACCTTCTTCTTGTCCTCGTACGGCTTGTCGTAGAGGTACTCGGAGTCGGCCTTGGCGGCGATCGAGGCGTCGATTTCCTTCTGGCGGGCGATGCGCTGCTGCCACCAGTCGGCGTGCACCTGCTTCGCGGCCTCAGGCCACTTGGCACCGGCTTCGCGCGGGATCTCCCATTCCTGCCACTGCTTGTTCAGTGCCTTGTTCAGTGCTTCGCGCAAGGGCTCCAACGTCTGCTGGAACTTGTCCCAGATCACGTCGATCTCGGTGTTGTTGGCGATGGACTTCAGCGTTATGTGCGGCACACGCTCGTAAACAAAACCTTGGCGGATGTTGCCACGTACCGGCTGGCTGCTGGGCATGTTGCGGGTGAGTTCCGCTTCCTTGAGCTGGCCCTCACGGCTGTCGACAAGCAGATAGAACGGATAGCGCGCACCCATGATGCGAGCTCGGGCGAGCGCAAGCGCAACTCGGGAGGTATCAATGGCGATCCAACGGCGCCCCCATTGCTCGGCGACATGAGCAGTGGTGCCCGATCCGCATGTAGGATCGAGGATTAGATCACCGGGGTCAGTGACCATTAGCACGCAGCGTTCAATGACGCGACTGACTGTCTGCACGACGTAAGTGCGCGGATCAGAGAATCCACTACTTCCTACATCCGTCCATATGTTCGTGAGCGGAAACACGCCGAAATCATCGATATATCGCTTGTAGTAGAGGCGTTTTCCGATGGGAACTACGCGACCTGCCTTAGAAAGACTGGCGATACCAGCAACCGTTGTCTTCCAATGACTATTCGCCGGCACCTCATACGAACGCCCTTTGTATACAACCGGAACTGAAAGAGCGGCGCTATACCCGGCCGAAACAAGGTTGTCCGGTCTTAGTAGCCTACCCCCCGCCTCTACTAAAGCCTGAATTTCATCTATTTCACTGGCCACCAACGACCGAGTCTGGCCCGACTCGTCTTCGGTCCATCTATACTGGCTACCACCCTCGCCAGCCACCACCTTCTTAACGTATGGCTGTCTGTACTTCAGAGATCCAATATCTCTCGCGTACCAGACTACATAGTCTGTTACTGAAGCCAAGACGTTTACCTTGGCGCTTGGGCTGTTAGCCCCCGACGTCTTCCGAAACGTTATGACGCTGCAAAAGTTCTCAGCGCCAAAGACCTCGTCGAGAACCGAACGAACCAAATGAAGATTTTCATCACCTATTTGTAAGAATATTGACCCTGAGGCTGCAAGCAAATCTCGAGCCACGGAGAGCCGATCGCGCAGGTATGTCAGATACGAGTGAACCCCATCTCGCCAAGTATCGCGAAAGGCCTTTACCTGCTCCGGCTCGCGCGTGATGTGCTCGGCGTTGCCATCCTTCACCTGCGTGCTTGTGGTACTCCACTGGAAGTTGCTGTTGAATTTGATGCCGTAGGGCGGATCGAAGTAGATGCACTGCACCTTGCCTCGCAGACCCTCGCGCTCGGCCAAGCTGGCCATCACCTGGAGCGAATCGCCAAGGATCATGCGATTGGCCCAGTGCGCATCGTGCTGGTAGAACTCGGTACGCGCAGCCTCGGACGGTAGCCCGTTGAAATCGGCGAACAGGTCGGCGGTCGCGCCCTGCTGTTGACGTGCCTCGTGTTTGCGCTGCTGTTCACTCTGCCGGCGCAGATCGTCGATCAGCGCCTTGGGATGCACTTTTTCCTGAATGTAGAGCGGCGGTGCGTGGACGACGAGGTCGGACCAGTCCTGCTCGTCCTTGCCGCGCCAGACCAGTTGCGGGTCCAGATCGCGATTGCGCCGCTCGTAGGCCACGCGTACCGGCGACTTCTCGTCCTGCGCCAGCACCGACTGGTACTCGGCCGTGGGAATGTTCTTGCGCGTCGCGTCACCGTGCTTGATTGCCTCGACGCTGAGCGGGGTCTTGGATTTCTTGGCCATGGGTCAATCGTGCTCAGGAGTCGAGTGCATCGGGCTTTTTCAGTGACTTCTTGTCTTCCGCCGCAAGACGGCGCTCGACCTTCTTGATGTCCTCCTCGGGCGGCAGGTCTTCCGGACGGATGCCGCGGTCGAGCAGTGTCTTGCGTACGGCCTTGTTGTTGGTGACGTGCTCGGAGGAAATCGCGGCTTCGCTGCGCATGCGGTGCTGACGCGCGTTGTGGATGGTGATTTCGGTGGCGAAATCCTTGGCTTTCAGTACCAGGGTCGGCGCGAAGTCGGCCAGCGGCCGGCTCGCGGGTACTTCCCAGCGCGCCTTCATGTCCTGCGTGTTGCGTCCGAACAAGGCGTGGTCGCCCTTGCTGCGGATCAGTGCGAAGTCTTGATTGCCGCCCGTCTGCTCGAAGATCAGCCCGGAAAGCTCTTTCTCGGTGTCGCTGAGCTTCCTGCGCGCCTGCACGCGCTCGGTTTCCAGCAGGCGCTGCTCGATGAGCTCCGCGCGGCGCGTCTGCAGCGCGAAGTAGGTTTGCGCAAAGGCGATTTCGGGCTTGCGCGGGTCACCGTTCTGGGCAACGAGGTAGCAGGCGTACCGGGTTAGCATCAGGTCATCGACCTCGCGCTGACTGCCGGAGCCCAGATCGACCATTTTGCCGACGTCGGCAAAATGGTCAGCCACGTCGTGACCGGAGACCTCGCACGCCGTTCGAGCCTTCGAGACCACGTTCAGGAAGTTGTCCCACTTGCTATAGCCGAGCAGGTGCTGGAGATCTCGTGCCAGCCAGAATTCGACACCACCATCCGTCCGGTTGGCATGCGACTCGAACGAGTCAGTAAGGCTGATGACCAGTTCGTGCTTCATCGTGCTCCCTCCGTCGCCGACTGAATCATGCGGTCGAAGTGGCTCGCGATCTTCGCGGCAAAGTCTTCCTGCATCTCGTACACGTCGGTGAACTCGGCGAAAGCCCATCGTCCGTGCGTCTTCAGATTGTTGACGCCGGGTATCCAGTACGTCTCCATGGTCGCCTTCTTCTCCTTGGCATCTTCCCGCCGGTAGCCCTTGATCTCCACGACCAGATGCAGCGCATCCTCCGGACCGCAACCGTCGTCAATCTTCACAATGAAATCGGGGAAGTAGCGACGGGTCAAGGAGCCAAAGCGATACGGCACTTCGAGGCCGAGGTTATGGTTCTTGACGTAGGCCAGCACCTTCGGATGCGCTTCCGCGACGCGGCAGAATTCCGCTTCCCAGTCGCTGTCCAGCACGACCCAGTTCACGTGACAACGCGGCGGCGGCCCGAGCGTTTCCCATCGGTGGTCGCGGGACGTGGTGAAACTGACGTGGGCCGTCGATCCGGTCGGATTGTAAGGGTCGAGGATGGCCTTCACCGGCCGCCCCTTGCGGAGTTCTTCATGAGTGATGGCGCGCGTGATGCGCTCGCAGGCGATGTCCGCCAGTTCCTGGTACATCAGCTGAGCCGGGAACGTGCCGCCTTTGCAGACGAGACAGGAATCCAGCCACTCCTTCGTGATGCGCTTGAGCTGGCCGAACAGATGCAGCCTGGGCTGCTCGCCCTGGTCGCGCCACTTGGTGTAGAGCAGGCGCTGGGTCAGGTGGAAAAGCAGGGTCGAGTGACGCAGGCCGCCGAGATGCTGGAGATTCAGGTCGACGCCTTCACCGATGATGCCCGCATTGCGGGTGTTCGACGGCCCTACGATGTCGGGCGTGAGTTCCAGCACCGCGTCGTCAGTGAAGTGGGCGGTCAGCCGATCCTCGGGTAGCTCGACGCGGTAACCCTGTACGCGTGGGAAGCGGATCTCCAGCGCGTCGCGATCGGGCCGTACGGCGCGGACGTGAACCGTCTCGCGCGGCGGCTGCGGGGGCGCAACGACCGGCTTCGCGGTGAAGTCGAACGGAATCCCGAGGACGTCGGCGTATTCGACGTCGAACAGGCCGTCCTCGTTGGTCTCATAGGACTGTCGGCGCAGGGCGCGACCGATCACCTGCTCACACAGCAGCTGGGTGCCGAACGCCCGCACACCGAGAACATGCGTGACCGTGTTCGCGTCCCAACCCTCCGTGAGCATGGCGACGGAGACGACGCAGCGGATGGATTCGCCCAGCCTGCCCTCCTTGCCCACGGTGTTCATTACCTCGCGCAGCAGTTCCTGATCGGTGATGCCGTCGGCGGCACGCATGTCACCGGTGCGCGCAATGATCTCGCGGCGGAAACGGTCGATCTCGTCCGCGGCCATGCCGCGGAACGCGTCGTCCAGGGCTTCGCCCGACTCGAGCTGCTCGCTGTCGATGAGCAGCGTGCGCGGGCGAGCGATGACGTTGCCGTGCTCGTCGAAGTTCTGGAACAGCGGCAGACGACCGTTCTGCAACGTCGTTGAGCCGTCCGCATTCGTCTGATGGAAGCCCGAAATGTAGTCGTAGACGAGTTTGGACGTGGACGTGTTGTTGCACACCACGATGAAGCAGGGCGGCACGCGGATTTTGGCTTTCTGCCAGAGCTCGAAAGTCTTCGCATAGTGACCGTACAGTGCCTCGAGCGCGGTCTGCAGCTCGACCGGGATACTGAGCGGGTCGAGCTGATTCGCCTTGCCACGCCCCTTCTTGGGCATCTTGGGACCGATGTGCTTCCACAGCTCCCGGAACTTTGGCATGTCGGTACCGGGAATGTTGTCGGCCACGGGTACGCGCGGGAGCTTGACGATGCCGCACTCGATGGCGTCCATCAGTGAAAAATCACTCATGGTCCACGGAAACAGGGTGCCTTCGGCATAGCCGGAACCACTCAGGAAAAACGGTGTCGCGGAGAGATCGACGACGCGCGACAGGCCCAGCTTTCGGTTCACCGCTTCCAGGCCCGAAATCCAGAGTCGCGCGGCCTCGTTGTTTTCTTCTGCTTCCCGCTTTTCGTCACCCTTGAGGTCGTCCGCGTCGGGAGCATGCGGTTTCTCGCGATAGCAATGGTGCGCTTCGTCGTTGATCGCCAGGATGTTCTTCATGCCCATCAGCTCGGGCATGACGCGGTGAAGCATCTGGCCTTCGGTCTCCTGCGTGTTCAGCGCCTCCCCCCCACGCCCCTGCAGCAGCAGACGGCCACCCTTGGACAGCTCCACGCGCTCACGCAACTTGAAGGCATGGTAGTTGGTGATAACGATCTTGGCGCGCTCGACATCGGTGAGCAGGTCGGCGGGAACGAGTTCGCGACTGGCGTAGTAGCTGTCGAGGTCGCCGGGCTGGAGCACCCGAAGGCGGTCCTTGATGGTCAAGCCCGGTGCAACAACCAGGAAGCCGCGCGTGAACTTGCGGCTTCCCGGATGGCGGACCGCGTTGACCGTTTGCCAGGCAATGAGCATGGCCATGACGGTCGTCTTGCCGGCACCGGTGGCGAGCTTGAGTGCCAGACGCATCAGCTCGGGATTGGCGTCGGCGTTGGCCTGGGCCAGATGGTCGAGGAACCGGCTCCCCGACTTGCCGATCTGCGGCGCGACTTCCGTCAGCCAGATCGCCGTCTCGACTGCTTCGACCTGACAGAAGAACGGACGGACATTCGAGAAGGGATGGCTGCGCCAATGGTTCAGCAACCGCGCCGTCGCGGGGGTCACGCGCCATTGCGAAGGAGGCAAGCGCCGCCAAGTGTCTACCTCCTGACGGACGCCATTGATGACGGCCGTGTGGCTGTATTGCTGACTGGCGGTGGACAGGCCCTTGCCTTCGTTGAAGACCAACGGCGCCTGATCGCCCGGGCCGCCTTTGCGCTTCCGCGGCTTGGGAATCGGGGTGATGAAATCAGCTGGACGTCGGCTGGCCTGGATCCTCTGTGTCGGCTGGCGAGCGCTGTCGAGCTCCCAGTGACGGGTCGGGTACTCGTAAGGCGAGTTGAGTATGGGCTTGTCGAAAAACGGATTGCTCATGTCCTGTCCAGTCACCTTGCCGCACTGTCTGGCGCCCGATCCGGCAGGGGCCCGAAACCTTGCCCACCATCGTTACAAAATGTACCCGAGTCGTGCCCACGGGCCGCACGTCGCTCCTCGATCGATCGGCTGTCCTCAGCATCCCTCGCGCGTTGGCTTCCAGGCCCCGTAGGGCGCCGGAACGCCGCACTTGAGAGCATACGTCGCGAATCGTCCACGCCGTATCGCATCAAGGACTTTCGACGTTGCTGGCGTTTTGCGCCGCGCCCACGGCAAGCCCCAGGGGCATGAGACGCATGCTCGCACCGATGGGGCGCACAAGGGAATCCTGCACGCGGCATGGTCCGGATCACCATGCGTCCGGAGCTTGCCGCGGCAAACGCGGTCAAGCACGCGCCAGAGCGACAGGCGCTTTCCACGTTGCACCGTCGCGGCGTCGGTCTGGCGCGTTGATTCGCTTGTCGCAACCTGCACCACGAACTCCACTTTCCACGAACATCCAGACCTGAAAATGCCGTAGCAGCGATCGATGAATTCCGCTTGACGAGTGCCGCTTCCAAGTCAACAATCCGGCCGTTGCCGCCAATTCGGCAACCGGGTTTAGCGGCCCGCACCCACCGGCGCACAAAGCGCCGCACCGAACGTCGGCGTTTTTTTACGTCCAGCGTTTTGTGCGGCGTCGATTGCCGATTTCTGGCGGCGGTGTGCGGGGAGCCGCAAGGCTCGCCGGTGCTGGTGGCCGGTCCGCTAACCCGCACACCGTTCGCCACCCTCTCGTGTGGTTCCGGGTGGCGCCTCCACGCAAAGGGAGTTGTCCATGGATAGTCGGTATGCGTTCTGCGGCGCCGGGCTGAGTCCCGGTCATCTCGTCCGCACCAGCGGCGTCGTTGCCTCGTCACGGAGGCGCGCGCCATGACCCGTCAAGGCTCGTTCTATCCGCTGCGCCGCGACGTGCCGTCGGCGGAGCCGGTGATGTTCGCGTATGTGCTCGACACGCCGGCGCAGCGCGAGGCGTTGCAGGAGGAGATCCTCGAGCGCATCGCCGCGATCCAGGCGCTCAGCGAGACGGTGGCGTCGGCGCAGCTCGAAGCGCATGACGCCCGCTCGCACAGCGGCGTTCTCGATGCGCTCGCGATTCTGTCGCGCGACGTGCGCGGGCTCATGGAGGCGAGTTTCCATCCGGGGCCGTGAGTCCGCGGCTGCCGGGGCGGCACTGCGCCGCTCCGGCAGCGGTCGCCTGTGAGGGTTGGCTTTTTTGCGGGTGCTGCACCATAGGCGGCGGATACTGTCCGTATTCGCCGCCTATTCCGCGGAGAGTGGCGCGTCGGTGCGACCGACGCGCGGTCGCCGGCGCAGGACTGACGGAAAAGCTCCTGCGGCCAACCGCAAACGACTGACCGCGTCGCCGGCGGGACTTTTCCGTGTCGCCGCTCGCTGTCGAACTCGATGCGCCCGCGACACGCAGCCGGCCGTCTGGCCGACATGACACTCAGAACCGCAGATCCAGCTTGCTCCAGACCATGCGCCCCGGCTCGTTGATGCGCACCGGATCGGCCGGATAACCGAACGCGGCATTGCCGGCAAGATTGAGATGCTCGGTGTAGTTGCGGTCGAACAGGTTGTCGACGCCGGCGGTCAGGCGCACGGCGTCGCTGAAGCGATAGCCCGCATTGGCCGAGACGATGCCGAAGCCCTGGCTCGGTCCGAGGTCGCGGCCGACGACGTTGCCCTCGTCGGCGGCGACGCGGTGCTGTGCGGCGACGAGGCGCCACAGGCCGCCGAACGACCAGGCGCCGCGGGCCCAGTCGGCGCTGAGGCGTGCTTCCAGCGGCGGGATCTGCGCGAGCGCATGGCCGTCGCTGCGGTTCTCGCCCCAGGCATAGGCCAGGGTGCCCTGCAGTTTCCAGCCGGCGGACGGCCGCAGCGAAACGCCGGCTTCGCCGCCGTGGATGCGCGCGTCGATGTTGTCGACCTGCGTCGTCGTTCCCATCATGCCGCCGCTGCCGTAGCGGAACAGGATGAAGTCGTCGATGCGCCCGGCATACAGCGAGACCCAGGCGCCGGTTTTCGCGCCGGCGTATTGCAGTCCCGCATCGAGCTGGGTCGTGCGCTCGGGCTTTACGGCGCTGAACGGATTGACCGTGCCGGTGCCGGCCGTGTCGGCGGAGAACAGTTCCCAATAGTCCGGATAGCGTTCTACCGTGCCGGCGCCGGCGTACCAGGCGAACGGCGACGTCGCGAGTTCCTGCTCGAAGCGCAGGAATCCGGAACCGAGGGTTTCGCGGCGCTGCCGGCCGGCGGTCGGATTCGGCATGGGCATCATGCCGCCGGTGGTCAGGCGCTGGTCGGTGGCGGCGGCGCGATCGGCGCGTACACCGGCGACGACACGCTGCGCATCGCCGAGCGCGAACGTGCTTTCGGCGAACACGCCGGTGCTGCTGAAGCGCGCATCCGGCGTCCACGGCAACTCGGAATAGGTATTCACGCCCATGGCGTTGCGCTCGCGATGGCGGTTGCGCTGATGATCGGCGCCGACGATCAGCGAAGTCCCCTGCCATTGCCAGTGCGTCGCGATGCGGCCGCCGCTCGTGCGCCGGTCGACGTTGGATGCCATGGGCATGGGCATGGGTCCCGTTCTGTCGGGCTCGCGCAGGCTGTAGTTGTCCATGACGTGGTCGGCGTCGTTGTAGTACGCGCTGGCTTCGATCGACTGCAGCGCACCGCTGAAACCACCCTGCTCGAAGCGCAGCCCGGCGCTGTCGCGGCGGAACTGCGCGCCGTCCATGCCGCGGCCGGCGTAGCGCGCAAAACCGTCGCCGGTGCCGACGGTGGCTTCCAGCCGCGTGCCGGCATTCGGCGTCCAGCCGAAGGTCGCATCGCTGTTCCACTTGTACCAGCGCGACGGAACGCGACGGCCGTCGCCGTCTTCGTAGTCGTCGGACTCGGCGCGGTTGGCGGTCACGCGAGCGAACAGCAGCGGATTGCCGACGGCCGCGTCGACGACCGCGTCGCGGCGTCCCCACGAGCCGACCAGCGCCGACGCGCTGCCGCGCGCGCCGTCGTCGACGAAGGATTCGGCACGGCGCTCGAAGCGCACGGTGCCGGCCGAACCGCCCGGCCCCCAGATCACCGACTGCGGTCCCTTGATGACGGTCAGCTTGTCGTAGGTTTCCGGCGCGACGTAGGACAGCGCGTTGTCCATGCGCGCAGGACATGCGCCCATCATCGTGCCGTCGTTGGTCAGCAGGTTCAGGCGTGAGCCGAACATGCCGCGCAGCAGCGGGTCGCCGTTGGTGCCGCCGTTGCGCAGCACGGCGAAGCCCGGAATCGTCTTCAGATAATCGGCGCCGTCGCTGGCCGGCACGGGCTGGCGCGGCTGCCTGGGATCGGTCTCCACGGTCAGTGCGGCGCTGGGCGCCAGCGCGGTGACGACGACGGCTTCGGTGGTCCAGGGCGCATCGTCGCCTGGGTCTGCCGGCGTTTCGGCCGCCGCCGGCAAGGCGAGCAGGCCGGCCACTGCGGCGGCCAGCAGGTGCGGGCGCGAGCGCCCCGCGCGATGGTGCATCGGCATGGTGAATTCCCCGGTATTTTCGATGCGCGCCAGGGTAGCGGCGGCATCGCCGGCTGCCCTGCGACCGACGGTCGCACCGCGGCAATCTGCCCCGGCTCGTCCTGCAGCCGGGCCGCTCCGGGCAGCATGCCTCTGCAGGGCAGCCCGCTGCGCCAGGCCGATCTGCGCGGCACGAACACCGGCGAAGCGTCGCTGAGCGGATCGGCGCTCGAGGGCTTCGAGGCCGGTCGCGACCGCTTCATCGGCATCGGGTTCGACCGATGCCCGCTGCGCGGCGCCTCGTTGCGCGACGCGCACCGGCGCAAGGCCGGCTCTTGTGCCGCCGGTCCCGGCGCCGCGGACCTGCGCCGGGCACGCTTCGAGCGCAGGGATCGGCGCGGCGTCGATTCACGCGGCTGCCGCACGCTCGGGCTGCCGGCACGACGCCGATGCCGGCGCCGCGCGCGGACGCAGCGGCCGCGTCAGGCGTACAGCGCCGTCGCGGCGTCCTGCACGCTCTTCATCGCCGCGAGATACGGCCCGGGCCCGTAGCTGATGCGTGCGACGCCGGCTGCGGCGAGCGCGCTGCGGGCCGGCGTGGCCGGCATGACCATGACGTTGACCGGCAGCGGCGAGGCGCGCACGAAATCGGCGATCCGTTCGCCGGCCACCAGGCCCGGCACGAAGATGCCGTCGGCGCCGGCCGCGGCGTACGCGCGCGCGCGTTCGAGCGCCGCCGCGACTGCGGCCGCGTCATGCGCCTCGGCGGGCTGCTGGAAGAACACGTCGGTGCGCGCATTGATGAAGAACGGGATGCCGCTGGCCGCGGCGGCGGCCCGCGCCGCGGCGATGCGCCCGGCCGCCTGCTCGATCGGACGCAGGCGGCCGTCGGCCGGAAAACTGTCTTCGAGATTGCAGCCGACGGCGCCGGCGGCTATCGCCGCGGCAATGCTGCCGCCGACCTCGCCGGCGCTGTCGCCGTAGCCGCTTTCGAGATCGAACGTGACCGGCAGCTCCGTGGCTGCGACGATGCGCTGCAGATTCGCGAGCGCCGTTGCCAGCGGAATCCGTTCGCCGTCGGCATAGCCGTTGGCGGCGGCGACCGACCAGCTGCCGGTGGCCAGCGCCGACGCGCCGGCCGCGGCGACGGCCCTGGCGCTGCCGGCATCCCAGATGTTGAACAGGACCAGCGGCGTACCGGGCTGGTGCAGCGAACGGAAAGCCTGGGCCTTGGCAAGCGATGCAGTCATGGGTTCCTCGCGTCGGGGAGCACGCCGCGGACCGCGGCGACGGCGCGCAGCTTCGCCGCTGCGCCGGCACCGCCGCAATGACCTGCGAGGTCATGTCCGCATGACCGGCGAGGTCATGCTTCCGGCGCGGCGCGTCGCACAGGCCGCCGCGGCACGGGCGGTTCAGCGCCGCGGCGGGCCCGACAGGAAATCGTCGGCGACGAGTCCGTCCATGATCTCGTGGCGCCGCGTCCAGTAGAACGCGTTCGCGCGCGGCTCGCCGTCGGGCCAGGCCGGCCGCATGGCACAGTCGATCTCGTGCTCCAGGCGCTCGGTCTCCGCGCGCGCGACGAAGCCGAGCTTGATCAGCGCGGCGAGCAGCACGATCCAGTACAGCACGTCCAGCGTCGGCCAGCCGAGCCAGGCGTACAGCGCGAGCAGCGCTATCCAGCAGGCCGTGCTCAGCGCGGCGAGCCCGCCTATCCGCGCCGGGCTCTCGCGCCAGCCCTGCAGCCACGCATTGCCGATGACCTGGGAGATGCCGAAGAACGCCGCTGCCGCGAGCAACACGACGACGTTGTACGAGGTCGCGGCCAGCAGGGTATCCAGTCCCGCGAACAGCCAGCCGGCGATCGCCGCGGCGAGCATGACGCGCAAGCCGTTGTACAGCGACACGCGCAGGCGCAACTGCCGGTCGAGCCGGTCGAACATGGCGATGTAGTGCACGCCGACGAACAGCACGGCGAGCACGAGAAAGGCCGGCAGCCCGTCGATCAGCGCGGCCGGCGGATCAGCCGCGAACGCCGCGCCGGCCGTCGCGCGGACCTGCAGCAGCAGCACCAGCGCCGCGGCGGCCAGGGCGAACGCGGCCAGACCCAGGCGTTCGCGCAACCGCCTGCGCCGTGCCGCGGCGCGGCGTGCGGGACGGTCGACCTTGGCGACGTCGGCGAAGGCCTCGGCGATCCGGCCGGCGATGTCCTCGCAGCGGCCGACGCGGGATTCGACGTGGCGGCCGATCTGCACGAGCCGCGCCTCGTGCGCGGGCTGCGCGCCGCTGCCCAGGCGCGTGAACACCACGGGCACGTCCAGATGCAGGGCGAGATAGGCCTCGAAGTCCGTGTAGCCGAGCTCGCCCGCCTCGGCCGCCGGCAGTACCGCATGCCGCGCGAGCCAGTCGCGGAAAGCCGGCACGGCGCGCAGCAGCTCGTCGTACTCGCTGCGTGCGACGCGCGCCGGCGGCTGCGCGCCGATGACCTGGACGACGAGATCGGCGTCCTGCAGATAGCGGTAGATCTTCACCAGGGTGCCGAACGGACTCGCGCCGTCGAGGAAGTCCTCCTGTATGCGCAGCTCCACGCCCTGTTCGGCGAGCTGCGCCTTCAACGGCTGGCGGAACGCGCCGAGCTCCCGGGTCACGCAGGAAAGGAACACCTGTTTGGACGGCATGCGGCACGGCCCGAAAGGAAGCAGAGGGTCGGTGCACCGCACCGTCGGCGTGCGACGCGACCGCCGTCACCACTGCCGCGTCGCGCGGCATCCTCTCAGCGCCACGGCGTCGATGCGGGTTCGGTGCCGTCCGGCGCGCTCAGATCTCGACCTGGCTGCCGAGTTCGACGATGCGGTTCGGCGGAATGCGGAAGAACGCCGTCGCCGGCACGGCATTGCGCGCGAGACAGGCGAACAGCCGGTCGCGCCACAGCGCCATGCCGGGCCGCTCGGTCGCGACGATGGTCTCGCGGCTCAGGAAAAAGGTCGTGCACAGCGGCTCGATCGCTTCGCCGTCGAGCACGAGCTGCGCCAGCGCCGCCGGCACATCCACGCGCTCGGCGAAGCCGAAGCGCAGCCGCACGACGTGGAAGCCGCCGCCGAGCGCCTGCACCGCGTGCCGCTCGCGCGGCTCGGCGAAGGGCGTGTCCAGGGTTTCGACGCTGACGACGAGATTGCGCTCGTGCAGCACCTGGTTGTGCTTGAGATTGTGCAGCAGCGCATGCGGCACGCCGGCCGGATCGGCGCTCAGGAACACCGCCGTGCCGAGCACGCGATGCGGCGGATGCCCGGCGATGCCGGCGACGAAATCCACCAGCGCGAGGTTCTGCTTGCGCAGGGCGCGCATCAGCAGGAAACGGCCGCGGCGCCAGGTCGCCATGATCAGCACCATGAGCAGGCCGAGCGCCAGCGGGAACCAGCCGCCGTCGCCGAACTTCAGTAGGTTGGCGCCGAAGAAGGCCAGATCGACCAGGAGCAGCACCGCTCCGAGCGCCAGCACGGCGGCGCGCGGCCAGTGCCAGAGACGCCGCGCGACGAGCAGCGCGAGCAGCGTGGTCACGATCATGGTGCCGCTGACGGCGATGCCGAACGCCGCCGCCAGGCGCGCCGCGGAGCCGAAGCCGACCACGGCCGCGAGCACCAGCACGAACAGCGCGACGTTGACGCCGGGCAGATAGACCTGGCCGCGCGTGTCCTCGGAGGTGTGGATCACCTGCAGGCGCGGCAGGTAGCCCAGATGGATGCCTTCGCGCGTCATCGAATAGACGCCGGAGATGATGGCCTGCGACGCGATCACGGTCGCCGTCGCAGCCAGCGCGATGACCGGGTACAGAAGTGCCGGCGGCACGAGGCGGTAGAACGGATTCGCGGCGGCCTGCGGATCGTCCACGAGCAGCGCGCCCTGGCCGAAATAGTTCAGCAACAGGCAGGGCAGCACGATCAGGCTCCAGCTCACGCGGATCGGCGCGCGGCCGAAATGCCCCAGGTCGGCATAGAGTGCTTCGGCGCCGGTCAGCACGAGCACGACGGCGCCCAGGGTCGTGAAGCCGGCGAATCCGTTGGCCAGGAAAAAGCCGATCGCATGGTGCGGGCTCAGCGCCGCGAGCACCTGCGGCTGGCGCAGCAGCGCGGCCAGGCCCAGCGCACCGATGCCCAGCAGCCAGATCAGCATGACCGGTCCGAACAGCCGCCCCACGCTCGCGCTGCCGCGGCGCTGCAGCGCGAACAGGCCGATCAGGATCGCGACCGTGACCGGGACTATCCAGCGCGTCAGCGAAGGCGCGGCGATGCCGAGCCCTTCGACCGCCGACAGCACCGAGATCGCCGGCGTGATCACGCCGTCGCCGAAGAACAGCGCGGCGCCGAGGAGTCCCAGCGCGGCGACGGCGCCGCTCAGGCGCGCATGCCCGCGCACCGCGCGCTGGGCCAGCGCGAGCAGCGCCATGATGCCGCCCTCGCCCTTGTTGTCGGCGCGCATGATGAACAGCACGTATTTCAGCGAGACCACGCCGATCAGCGACCAGAACACCAGCGAGAGCACGCCGAGCACGTTACCCGGCGTCGGCGCGACGCCGTGCGCGCCGAACGCTTCCTGCAGCGCGTAGAGCGGGCTCGTCGCGATGTCGCCGAACACGATGCCGAGCGCTGCGAGCACCAGACCCGGGCGCAGCCGTTCGGCGGGCGATCCTGCCGGGGTCGTCGCTTCGCCAGACATGTCCCGCTCCGGGTTCAGGCGCGCCATCGGGCGCGCGCCGCCGTGTGACGGTCGACGGACGCGGCCATCGCCGCGTGCCGCGAGGAACGCCGCTGCAGGACGCGATACAGCAGGGCCGAGTAGCCGAGCAGGCCGGCCAGACAAAGCAGGATACAGCCGAGATCCGACACGCAGCGCTCCTACGGAAAAATCCGCGGCAAGTCTGCGCGACGGCGGCGTCAACAGGCCATTCGCCGGTCCGGCGCGGCGCGTAAACAAATCATCAACGCCGCCGCGTGGACCAACCGCGCGCGACGAATTTACGCAGATTTTACGCGGCGGGCCGCGCAGGCATCTGGTTCGTTTACGGCCGGCGGACGAACACTGTCGCCGCTCCGAACCGGAGCCGACACGACAGAAACGACAACGGCGATGAACGCCCCAGCCACTACCCCGATTCATTTTCCCGCCCTGGCAGCGACGCTCCTGCTCGCCTTCGCGCCGGCAGCCTCGGCGCTGGACTTCAGCGGTTCCGCAACCCTGACCAGCGACTATGTCTTCCGCGGCATCTCGCAGACCCGCGGCGACGCGGCACCGCAGCTCGGCGTCAGGCTCGCTTCCGACACGGGCTTGTACGGCTCGCTCTGGGCCTCGCGCGTGGACTACGGCGACACCCTGGGCAGCGACGCCGAGCTCGATCTCGTCGCCGGCTGGAACCATACGTTCGCCGAGCGCTGGAATCTCGACCTGAACCTGACGCGCTTCACCTATCCGGGTACGCGCGCGCCGGCGAATCTCGACTACAACGAAGTCATCGCGACGCTGACGCTGGACCAGCGCTGGTGGGCGATGCTCGGCTGGTCGGACAACGCGCTGGCCAGCGGCGGGCGCGGCGTCTATGCCGAAGTCGGCGCGAAGTTCCCGCTCACCGAGGCGTTCCGCTTCGAGACCGTGGCCGCACACTACGACCTCGGCGACGCCTACGGCGACAGCTACAGCCGCGCCCAGCTGTCGGCGATATACACCATGGGAAAAGTGGACCTGCGCGCCTCGGGCCACTGGACCAGCGGCTCGGCCAGGCGGCTGTTCCCGGAGGTTGCCGGCAGCCGCTTCGAAGCCGCGGCAAGCTGGAACTTCTGAACCCCGCGCCGGCGCGGCACCTGAAACGGACGACCGACCATGTTCAATCTTTTCCTTCTGCTGCTGAGCTTTGCGCTCGGCGCCTATCTGCTGGTCGCGCTGCTGCGGCCGGACAAGTTCTGAGGAGCGCGCCATGGGCGAAATCCTGCTGATTCTCCTGCTCGCCGTCGCGCTGGCCTGGCCGCTGGGCCGCTATCTCGCGGCCGTGCTCAAGGGCACGGCCAGCCGCGCCGACGCGGTGTTCCTGCCGCTCGAAAGCGTGATCTACGGCCTGCTGCGCGTCGACCCGCAGCGCGGCATGACCTGGCGCGGCTATGCGTCGGCGTTCCTCGCCAGCAACCTGCTGCTCGGCGTGTTCGCGTGGCTGGTGTTCTCGTTCCAGGATCACCTGCCGCTGAACCCCGACGGCGTTCCGGGCATGCGCTGGGATCTCGCGCTGCACACGGCGATCTCGTTCCTGACCAATACCAACCAGCAGCACTACTCGGGCCAGGCGCAGCTGTCGTATTTCTCGCAGACCGTCGGCATCGTCAGCCTGCAGGTGCTCACGCCGATGATGGGCCTGGGCCTGGCCGCGGCCGTGCTGCGCGGCCTGTTCGGCGGCCGCGACGCGGCGACGGCGAAGGAAGGCCAGGCGCGCGATCTCGGCAACTACTGGGTCGACGTCACGCGGCTGTCGCTGCGCGTGTTCCTGCCGCTGTCGCTGCTCGTCGCGCTCGCGCTGACCTCGCAAGGCGTGCCGAGCACGTTCGCCGGCGCGCAGACCGTGCAGACCGTGGATGCGAGCAGCGGCGTGACCGAGCAGACCATTCCGGTCGGCCCGGTCGCGAGCATGATCGCGACCAAGCAGCTCGGCACCAACGGCGGCGGCTGGTACGGTCCGAACAGCGCGGTGCCGCTGGAGAATCCGACGCCGCTGTCCAACGCACTGCAGATCCTCTGCATCGTGGTGCTGCCGATCGCCGTCGTGTTCATGCTGAGCCCGTTCACCGGGCGGCGCCGGCTGACCGCGCTGGTGTTCGGCGTCATGGGCACCCTGTCGCTGATCTCGCTGGCCGTGAGCGTCTATGCCGAGCAGCAGCCGAATGCGGCCGTCGCCGGACTGGCCGCGGCCGGGCCGAACCTCGAAGGCAAGGAACTGCGCTTCGGCGCCGAATCCTCGGCGCTCTGGGCCGCGGTCACCACGCAGACCTCCAACGGCTCGGTCGACACGATGCACGACTCGCTCAATCCGCTGGCCGGCACGGTGACCCTGGTCAACATGCTGATCAACGCGATCTGGGGCGGCATTGGCTGCGGCCTGGTCGGCCATCTGGTGTTCCTGCTGCTGAGCATCTTCATAGCCGGCCTGATGATAGGCCGCACGCCCGAAGTGTTCGGGCGCAAGCTCGAGACGCAGGAGGTGCGCCTGCTGTCGTTCCTGATCGTGCTGCAGAGCCTGACCATACTCGGCTTCACCGCGCTCGCGCTGGCGATTCCCGACGTCGCCGGCACCTCGAATCCGGGCCTGCACGGCATCGCTCAGGTCTTCTACGAATACACCTCGGCCTATGCCAACAACGGCTCGGGCTTCGAAGGTCTCGGCGACGGCACGTACTGGTGGAACCTCAGCGCCTCGGCCGTGCTGCTGCTCGGCCGCTATCCCTGCCTGCTGATTCCGCTGATGGTCGCCGGCAGTCTGGCGCAGAAGCGCCAGGCGCCGGAAACCGCCGGCACGCTCGACATCGAGAGCGTCACCTTCGGCGCGACGATGATCGCCGTCATCGTGCTGATCACGGTGCTGTCCTACCTGCCGGCGCTGGTGCTCGGCACGGTCGGCGAACAGCTGATGCAGGCCGGCTAGCCGGACTACGGAAGAATCGAAATGACCATGACTACGTCCTCCCGCCACGGCCTCAAGGTCCATGCGGCCCGCTTCACTTCGCAGACCCTGCAGGAAGCCGTGCGCGACGCGTTCGCCAAGCTCGCGCCGCGCGCGGCGATGAAGAACCCGGTGATGTTCGTCGTGCTCGTGGGCACGCTGGTGACCGCCGGCCTCGCCGCGCAGGCGCTCGCCACCGGCAAGCCCTGGGCCTACGCGTTCGTCGTCTCGCTGATCCTGTTCGCGACCGTGCTGTTCGCGAACTTCGCCGAGGCCGTCGCCGAAGCGCGCGGCCGCGGCCAGGCCGCGAGCCTGCGCGCGGCGCGCTCGCAGCTCGTCGGCCGGCGCTGGCGCAACGGCCAGTACGAATACCTGCCGGCCGCGGAACTGCGCCCGGACGACATCGTCGTCGTCTCGGCCGGCGAACAGATCCCGGCCGACGGCGAGATCATCGAAGGCCTGGCCTCGATCAACGAAGCCGCCGTCACCGGCGAATCCGCGCCGGTGCTGCGCGAGGCCGGCACCGACCGCTCCGGCGTGATCGCCGGCACGACGGTGCTGTCCGACGAGATCAAGGTGCGCGTGACCGCGCAGCCCGGTGCGAGCTTCCTCGACCGCATGATCGCGCTCGTCGAAGGCGCACAGCGGCAGAAGACGCCCAACGAGCTCGCGCTGACCGTGATGCTGGCGGCGCTGACCCTGGTGTTCCTGATCGTCGTCGTGACCCTGCCGCCGATGGCGAACTTCGCCGGCGTGTCCATCGACGTCGTCGTGCTGATCGCGCTGCTGGTCTGCCTGATCCCGACCACGATTGGCGGCCTGCTGCCGGCCATCGGCATCGCCGGCATGAACCGCGCGCTCGAAGCCAACGTGATCGCCAAGTCGGGCAAGGCCGTGGAGCTGGCCGGCGACATCGACACGCTGCTGCTGGACAAGACCGGCACGATCACCCTCGGCGATCGCCGCGCGACCGAGTTCGTCGCCGTCGGCGGCGCGCGCGTGCCGGACCTGCGCATCGCGGCGCTGCTCGCCTCGCTGGCCGACCCGACGCCCGAAGGCAAGTCGATCGTCGCACTGGCGCAGGCCCAGGGCGCCGTCGCCGAAGACACGGCCGGCTCGACCTTCGTGCCGTTCAGCGCCGAAACGCGCATGTCCGGCGTGGATCTGGCCGACGGCCGCCGCGTGCGCAAGGGCGCGCGCAGTTCGATCGCGGCCTGGGCGCAGAGCCGCGGCACGCCGCTGCCGGGCGATCTGGACGCAGCGGTGGACCGCATCGCGCGCGGCGGCGCGACGCCGCTGGTCGTGGCCACCGAGACGCGCGTGCTCGGCGTGATCGCGCTGGCCGACATCGTCAAGCACGGCGTGCGCGAACGCTTCGCGCGGCTGCGCGCGATGGGCGTGCGCACGGTCATGATCACCGGCGACAACCCGCTGACCGCCGCGGCGATCGCCGCCGAGGCCGGCGTCGACGATTTCCTCGCCGAGGCCAAGCCCGAGGACAAGCTCGCGCGCATCCGCAGCGAGCAGGCCCAGGGCCGCCTCGTCGCGATGGTCGGCGACGGCACCAACGACGCGCCGGCGCTGGCCCAGGCCGACATCGGCCTGGCCATGAACTCCGGCACGCAGGCGGCCAAGGAAGCCGGCAACATGGTCGATCTGGATTCAGATCCGACCAAGCTGCTGTCGGTCGTGGAGATCGGCAAGCAGCTGCTGATCACGCGCGGCGCGCTGACGACGTTCTCGCTGGCCAACGACGTGTCGAAGTACTTCGCGATCATCCCGGCGATCTTCGTCGCCGCGATACCGGGCATGGCCGCGCTGGACCTCATGCGCCTGTCGGGTCCGGTCAACGCGGTGCTCGCCGCGCTGATCTTCAACGCGCTGATCATTCCGGCACTGATTCCGCTCGCGCTGCGCGGCGTGTCGTTCCGGCCGGGCAGCGCCGAGGCGCTGCTGCGGCGCAACCTGCTCGTCTTCGGCGTCGGCGGCGTGCTGCTGCCGTTCGTCGCGATCAAGCTCATCGACCTGCTGCTGGCCGCGCTGTTCGGCGCGCGCTGAGCACAGCCACCTGCGAGGATTCGCCATGAACACATCCATCGAAACCCGGCCGCCGAGCGACAGCGGCGGCGGCCTGCGCGCGGCGCTGGTCTGGTGCGTCGCGCTCGTGCTGATCTGCGGCGTCGTCTATCCGACGGCCGCGACCCTGCTCGGCGGCCTGCTGTTTCCGCAGCAGGCGCGCGGCAGCCTGATCCTGCGCGAGGGCCGGGCCGTCGGCTCCGCTCTGGTCGCGCAGAACTTCGCCGACGCGCGCTACTTCCGGCCGCGCCCCTCGGCGGCGAACTACGACCCCAAGGCCTTGTCCGGCAGCAACCTCGCGAGCAGCAACCCGGCGCTGCGCGAGCGCATCGCCGCGGACTCCGCAGCGATCGCGGCGCGCGAAGGCGTGGCGGCGACGGCGATTCCGGCCGATCTCGTCACGGCCTCGGGCTCGGGCATCGATCCGCACATCTCGCCGGCCGCGGCCGAGCTGCAGGCCGCGCGCGTGGCCCGCGCCCGCGGCCTGCCGCCCGAACAGGTGCAGGCGCTGATCCGTTCGCATACGCTGCACCGCACGTTCGGCGTGTTCGGCCAGCCCCGCGTCAACGTGCTGGAGCTGAACCTCGCCCTCGATGCGCTGCCGCCGGCTGCCGGCTGATACCGCTTCCTCCGCCACGGAATCCCGGGCATGACCGACACCGCCGAGCAGAAAATCCGCCAGGCCCGCGCCGATGCGCTGCTCGGCCAGATCGCCCGCGACGGCCGCAGCGGCACCTTGAAGGTCTTCCTCGGCGCCGCACCCGGCGTCGGCAAGACCTACGCGATGCTGTCGGCCGCGCGGGAACTGCGCCGCCAGGGCGTGGACGTGGTCGTCGGCCTCGTCGAGACCCACGGCCGCGCCGAGACCGAAGCCCTGCTCGACGGGCTCGAACTGCTGCCGCGACGGCACAGCGCGGCCGGCGCCGCGCACGACGAGTTCGACGTCGACGCGGCGCTCGCACGGCGGCCGCAGCTGATCCTGGTCGACGAACTGGCCCACCGCAACGTGCCGGGCAGCCGCCACGAGCGGCGCTACCAGGACATCGAGGAACTGCTCGATGCGGGACTGGACGTCTATACGACGGTCAACATCCAGCATCTGGAAAGCCTCAACGACGTGGTGCAGCAGATCACCGGCGTGCGCATGCGCGAGACCGTGCCCGACGCGTTCCTCGACCGCGCCCGCGACATCGTGCTGATCGACCTGCCGCCGCGCGAGCTCATCGAGCGGCTGCGCCAGGGCAAGATCTATCTGCCCGAACTCGCCGCGAGCGCGCTGGAGCGCTTCTTCAGCGCATCCAACCTGACTGCACTGCGCGAGCTCGCCGTGCAGGCCGTGGCCGACCGGGTCGACGCGGACCTGCGCGAATACCAGACCGCCCACGGCGGCGGCCCGGTGCCGGTGCGCCGGCGCGTGCTCGTCGCGATCGACGGCAGCGGCAACAGCGAATACCTCGTGCGCATCGCGCGGCGCATCGCCGAGCGGCGCCAGGCGCCCTGGACCGTCGTACACGTGGACACCGGCCGCAATGCGGCCGATGCCGAGCGCCGCGAGCGCCTCGACGCGGCATTGCGCCTCGCGCGCCGGCTCGGCGCGGATGCGGAAATCCTGCGCGGCATCGACATCGCCGACGAACTGCTCGGCTTCGCCGGACGCAACAGCGTCGCGACCATCATCGTCGGCCGCACGCGCGAACGGCCGCTGGCGCGCCTGTTGAACCGCACACTGACCCAGCGTCTGCTGCGCCGCGGCGCCCACGTCGAACTGACCATCGTCGCCACGCCGCTGGAACGCGCCCGCGCGCGCCGCGCGCAGGGCCACAGCGAGGCGCGGCCGCCGCTGCGCGACGTCGGCTTCGCGCTGGGCGTGTCGCTGAGCGCACTCGTGCTGGCGCATTTCGCCGACCGCGTGCTGTCGGTGTCGAACCTGTCGCAGATCTTCATAGTCGCGGTGATGCTGGTCGCGGTGCGTTCGCGCATGAGCGTCGCGGTGCTCAGCGCCGTGGTCTGCTTTCTCGGCTACAACTTCTTCTTCGCACCGCCGCGCTACACGCTGGTCATCGCCAATGGCAGCGACGCGCTGACCGTCGTGCTGTTCCTCGCCACGGCGCTGATCTGCTCGCGCCTGGCCACGCGGCTGACCGCCCAGGTCGCGATGCTGCGCGACGCCAACGCGCATGCGCGCGTGCTCGGCCGGCTGGGCCGGGAACTCGCCGCCGCGGCCGAAGCCGGCCAGGTCGCGGCCATCGGCGCGCGCACCCTGGCACAGGCCTTCGACGCCGAAGCCGCCGTGCTGACGCCGGAGCCGGCCGAAGCCACGCTCGCGGTCGCCGCGGCGACGCCGCGCACGTTCGCACTGAGCCCTACCGACCGCGCCGCCGCCGACTGGGCGCTGCAGCACGACCAGCCGGCCGGCCGCTATACCGACACCTTGAACGCGGCCTCCTGCTGGCTGCTGCCGCTGCGCGAAGGCGAGCAGCGCCTCGGCGTGGTCGCGCTGCGCTTCGGCACCGAGGAAACCACCCTGTCGCCACAGCGCCGCGACCTGGTCCAGGCCATCGTCCAGGACATCGGCCAGGCGCTCGCGCGCACGCGCCTGGCCGACGCGCTGGAGAACGCGCGCATCCAGGGCGAGACCGAGCGCCTGCGCGCGGCGCTGCTGTCGTCGGTCTCGCACGACCTGCGCTCGCCGCTCGCGGCCATGCTCGGTTCGGCCGAAAGCCTGCAGCGCTATGGTGCGCAGATGCCGGCCGACGACCGCAGCGCCCTGCTCGACGGCATCGTCGCCGAAGGCCAGCGCCTGGACCGCTACATCCAGAACCTGCTCGACATGACGCGGCTGGGCTACGGCACGCTGACGCTGGCGCGCGACTGGGTCGCCGTCGACGAGATCGTCGGCGCCGCCGTGCAGCGCCTGCGCAAGCTGTTCCCCGACGTGCCGGTGGAGCGCGACCTTGCCCCCGGCCTGCCGCTGCTGCACGTGCATCCGGCGCTGATCGAGCAGGCGCTGTTCAACATTCTCGAGAACGCGGCCAAGTTCTCGCCGGCAGCAGTGCCGGTGCGCGTGCGCGTGGAACGCAGCGGCGACTGGCTGCACATCGACGTCGTCGACGCCGGCCCCGGCATTCCGGCCGAGGACCGCGCGCGCATCTTCGACATGTTCTATTCGATGGAACGCGGCGACCGCGGCAAGCACGGCACCGGCCTGGGCCTGGCCATCTGCCAGGGCATGGTCGGCGCGCACGGCGGCTCGGTGCAGGCCCTGCCCGGCGACGACGGCCGCGGCACGACGATACGCGTGAGCCTGCCGCTGCCGGCGGAACCGGAAGAGGCGCCGGCCTGAGCGGCGCCGAACGTTGAAAATCACCGCTGGATTTCACCAACCGCGAAGCGGCGCAGCCGCGCCGCGGCCGGCGCTATTGGGTGATTTTCCCGATGCGCCTGAGCCGGCGCGGATGCACCAGCTGCTCGAACAGCGCGAACGGAATGCGCATGACCTCGGTGTGCGAGCCGGCGTTGAACACGATCTCGTGATCCCTGGACAACGCGTCGTCGACGTAGACGTCCAGGCCGTAGAGATTGCCGAACGGCGGCATCGCGCCGAGCTCGCAGTCGGGGAACAGCGCGGAGAATTCGCGCTCCTCGGCCAGCAGCGCCGGCGCCTGGCCGGTTGCGCGGCTCAGGGCGGCCAGATCCAGGCGGCGGTCGGCGCTCAGGACAACCATGGCCATGCGGCCGCCGAGCCGGACCATGACGGTCTTGGCCAGTGCGGCATCGTCGATGTGCACGCTGCGCGCGGTGTCCTGGGCGGTGATCGTGCGCGCGTGATGGATGGTTTCGAAACCGATGCCGTGCGCGTGCAGGTACTGTTGCAGTCGGGGTTCGGACATGGGCCTGGCCTCCGCGGCCGGGCCACCCTCTGGCGCCGCGGCCTGTGGTGCGAGCGGGCGCCGGCGTCCGGTCCGGCGCGGCGATCGCGACGGCCGCTGCGCAAGGGCCGCCGCGCTCTGCGCAGCGGCCCTGCGTCGACGCGCTGATTCGCTCGCCGGGCCGCTGCGACCCCAGGTTACTCCCGCCGGCAGCGGCGCCGCGAGCAGGCTCTGCCGCGAAAGCGGCGGTTCACTGCGAGGCGAACTTCAGACCGAGCAGGCCCAGCACGATCAGCGCGATCGACACCAGACGCAGCGGGCTCGTCGATTCGCCGAGCAACAGGATGCCGACGACGGCGGTGCCGACCGCACCTATGCCGGTCCATACCGCATAGGCCGTCCCGAGCGGCAGCACGCGCAGGGCCAGCGACAGCAGGCCGAAGCTCACGGCCATCGCGGCCAGGGTGGCCAGCGACGGCCACAACCGCGTCCAGCCGTCGCTGTAGCGCAGGCCGACGGCCCAGCCGATCTCGAACAGGCCGGCGAGGAACAACAGGAACCAGGACATGACGCCCCCTTGAATGGCGGGGTCGTCCCCAGAACGGACAAAGGCGGCGGGTCGTCCCGCCGCGCCGCGCATTCTGCCCGGTACGGCTGAACCTCGTGTAACCCCGGCGCTCAGTTCAGGCCGAGGAAATCGCGCTTGCCGAGCTCCACGCCGTTGTGACGCAGGATCAGGTAGACCGCCGTCACATGAAAATAGAAATTCGGCAGCGCGAAGCCGACCAGATAGTCCTGGCCACCGAACACGAGCTCCTGCACGCGCGTCGGCACGCGCACCTCGCGCTGCCCGGCGCCGTCGAAGGCCGCGTCGTCGACGGATTCGACATAGGCCACGGTCCGCGCAAGACGCTCCTTGAGCTCGGCCAGGGTGGTCTCGACGTCCTCGAACGACGGCGGCGTCTGTCCGGCCAGGCGCGCGGCCATGCCTTTGGCCATGTCGCTCGCGAGCTGGATCTGCCGCGTCAGCGGAAACATGTCGGGCGCCAGGCGCGAGCCGAGCAGCACGCCGACGTCGAAGCCCTTGGCGGCTGCGTGGGCCGCGGCCTTGTCGAGCAGCTGATCGAGCATCTGCAGATTGCGGCGCGCGGTGATCTTGACGAGGACGGCAATGGTCGAGCTCATGGCAAGCGATTCCTGGGCGGGACGGACGGGAGTGCGGACTCTTCCAGAACGCGACGCCGCTGGGAAGCGGCGCCGCCGCCACGCGCACGGCGGAAATCGCGCTGATGGACGTGCGCAGCGGCTATCCGTTCTGGACCGTCAGGAGCGGCCTGCTCGCCGACTTTCCGTCGCTGCAGCAGGACCGGCGCTGCGAGGTCGCGATCGTCGGCGCCGGCATCAGCGGCGCGCTCATCGCCGAAGAACTCGCCAGCCACGGCCATGAAGTCCTGCTGCTCGACGAAGGCCCCCCGGGCTGGGGCAGCACGGCGGCGAGCACGGCGCTGATCCAGTACGAGATCGACACGCACCTGACCGACCTCGCGCGGCTGCACGGCGAAGCCGCCGCCGTGCTCGCCTATCGCGCCTGCGCCGCGGCGGTGCTGCGCCTCGGCGAGATCGCCGGCGCGTTCCGCGACGTGGGCTGGCAGCGCTGCGACAGCGTCTACTACGCCGGCCGGCCTGGCCATGCCGCGCGGCTCGCGCAGGAATTCGCGCTGCGCAAGCGCCACGGCTTCGACGTGGAATGGCTGGATGCGGCGCGTCTGCGCGAACGCCTGGGCTTCAGCGCGGCCGCGGCCATCGTCAACCGGCCGGCCGCCGCGCTCGATCCGTATCGCCTGACCTGCCGACTGCTGCAGCGCCTGCGCCGCAACGGCAGCGAGATCCACGAACGCAGCGCGGTCGATGCCATCGAGGTCGGCCGCCGCGAGGTGCGGCTGCAGCTGCGCAATGGCGTGGTGGTACGCGCCGCGCGCGTCGTCGTCGCGGCCGGCTATGCGAGCCAGCGCTGGCTGCGCGAGCGCGTCGCGCGCAACCACAGCAGCTACGCCTTCGTGTCCGAACCGATCGCCGCGGCGGCGCTCGGACCACTGCGCAACACCTTGCTGTGGGAATCCTCACGGCCCTACCTCTACCTGCGCAGCACGCGCGACGGCCGCCTCATCGTCGGCGGCGAAGACGATGCCCTGGATCTGCCGGCGCGACGCGACCGCCGCGTGCCGCACAAGGCCGCACGCCTGCTCGCCCGGGCCCATGCGCTGTTTCCGCAATTGCCGCTGCAGCCGGCCTTCTGCTGGGGCGGCACCTTCGCCGAGACGCGCGACGGCCTGCCCTTCTTCGGCCCGCATCCGCAGTACGGTCCGCGCGTGCTGTTCGCGCTGGCCTATGGCGGCAACGGCATCACGTTCTCGGTGCTCGGCGCCGAGCTGCTGCGCGCGCTGATCGAACGCCGCGCGCATCCGCTGCGCACCCTGTTCGCTTTCGGCCGCAAGCACGGCTGATGCTGCGCACCTTTCCCGCCCCGCCCGGAGATCCGCGATGACCGAGACGATCTATGACGCCCTGCGCGAAAGCCACGCGATCCAGCGCTCCCTGTGCCGCCGCCTGCTGCGCTCCCGGCCCGGAACGGCCGAACGCACGGCGCTGTTCACCGAACTGCGCCTGGAACTCGCTGCGCACGAGGCGGCCGAGGAACGTCATTTCTACGTGCCCATGCTCATGCACGACGCGGGACTCGACGCCTCGCGCCATGCGCTGCACGAGCACCACCAGCTCGACGAACTCGTCGAGGAACTGCAGGTCGTGCACAAGGCCGGCCGCGGCTGGATGGCCACGGCGCGCGAGCTGTCGGCGAAGGTGCATCACCATCTGCGCGAGGAAGAGAAGAAGTTCTTCCAGCTCTCGGGAAAATTGCTCACGGACACGCAGAAGCGGCGGCTGGCCACGGCGTACCGGCGCGACCGGATGCGGTTGCTGAAGGCCCTGGCGGAAAGCTGAAACACCGGCGCATCGCCGGCAAAGGCCACCCGACGCCGCCGCCGGTGCCGCGGCGTCGGGCGTTGCTCAGGGACAGACCGCCGCGGAGCCCTCCGTCGGGTCGACGCAAACCTGCGTCGCACGCAACGGCGTGGCGACCGTGTAGTTGGCCAGCACGCCCGGCGCGATGTTGCCGTTGACGTAACGCACGGCCTCGAAACCGATCATCGGCAGGCCGCGCAGCGCCGGGCCGCGCAGACCGGCCGGCAAGGTGTTGCGCTCGGAACTACCGGAACGTGCGCCGAGCTTCAGCTGCACGTTGGCCGTTTCCGTGGCCGGCGCCGGATTCCACAGTTTGCTGCCGAGCACGGACCCGAGCAGCGGCGTCGCGCCGTCGGCCGGCAGATCGGAGAAATGCACCACGTTGACCGCAAAGCACAGCGAATGCTGCGGCCGCCGGCGCGGGTCGACGACGGCGGTTTCCGGGTCGGTGGCGAAACTGACCGCACGGCCTTCGCGATCGTAGCCGGCGGCCACGTACGGCGAACAGGACGCGCTGTCATGCCGAAACCCGAACACTTCGTGAAACGGCAGCAACGCCGCATCGGACGGCGTCCCGCCGGGCGTGATGATCGGCGACAGGCCGAGTATCTGCGGGTCCGTATAGCGATACTTGGTCGGCGCGCTGAGCACCCATTCGGTATGGCTGCCGACGCCGGCCTCGCGGCTCATCGCGCCTTGCACGCTGTCGGCCATCAGCAGCGCCGTCAGGGCATTGCTGGAACCCAGCGAGTCGCCGATCAACGGGTAGGCCACACGCGTACGGCCGCTGCCGTTCGATACCAGCGCCTCGGCCTCGCTGCTGACGTTGCCGCCGCCGAGGGCCAGATAGTCGAGCAGTGTCGCCGTGTCGGTGACCAGGGCATGCCGCGCGTAATCGTCGACGGCAGTCGCGCGGCCGCCGAACAAGGTGCCTTCGGCCACGTCGACGATCGCGAAGTCGCCGTACAGTCCGCCGCCGGGCGGCTGCACGAACGGCGAGCTCGTGGTCAGATCGAGCGACTGCAGCGGCGCGCAGTCCGGCGGATGGTGTCCGCTGATGCCCTCGGCCAGCGATCCCTCGAGCTCGGCGATCTCGATGACTTCGAACAGGCCTTCGCGCGTGCGCGCCAGGCCGATCGGCCCGCCATCGGCGCTGGAGTCGGTATACGCATATTCCCGGAACGGCTGCTGATAGCCGCCGCCCGGAAACGGCGCCGCCCACGCGCGCTTGTCCGGCGCCGTGCAGCTCTCGTCGCGCGTCATCAGCGCGGCGCCGGTGCCGTTGGAGAACACCGTCGCGGTCCAGGCGTCGTGCGGGGCGAGGAACAGATTGAAGTTGAGCACATCGCGGCTGTTGTAGCCCTCGCGGAACTGCACGCGCAGCAGCTTGACGCGATCGGTCGTGTTGAACAGCGACAGCAGGGTGGACTGCCCCGCATTCACGCTGTAGTACGGAAACAGCAGCAACTGGCCCCTGCCCTGCGGATTCAGATACATCGCCGGCGCCGCCGTGGCGGCCAGCAGGCCCAGGGCCAGCAGACCCACGCGTTTTTTCAGATTCATTGCGAGATTCCTTTCGTGGAAATTCGCCAGCCTGGACGCGCCAGCGCGCAAATCCCCCCCTGGCGCGCGCCGGATCGCCGACGGGCCGGCGACGGCGCAGCAAATGCGGCGATCGCGCCGCGGCCGCTACGGCTGCGCCGCGGGCTCCTTCTGCGTCAGGGTCGCACCGGCATTGCCCGCATAGAACACCAGCAGCTTCAGCGGCTGCGTGCCGACGTTGCGGCCGTTGTGCGCGGTATCGACGACCTCGGCCAGCGCCTCGCCGGCATGGAGCCGTTTGCGGCGGCCGTCGGTCAGGCTCACTTCCAGCGTGCCTTCGAGCACGTAGCCGAACGACGGCACCGGATGACGGTGCCAGCCGGTCTGGCCGCCCGGCGCGATCTCGATCAGCAGCGCCGTGACCTCGGCCTGGCCCGCGGGCCAGGCCAGCGGCTTGCCGTCCCAGCTCGTCGTGGTCTTCATGAGCGGCGTGGCCTTGAGCTGCGCATTCGGTTCCAGGGCCAGCGCCGGCACGGCGGCGGCAGCGAGCAGGACGGCGGCGAGTCGATGCATGAGTGCGCTCCGCGGGCAGGAGCCGCGATGGTATCGTGCCGCAGCCATCGCAGCCGGAGCCGCCGCCGCATGCCCGAGTTGCCCGACATCACGGTGTATGTCGAACACCTGGAACGGCGCCTCGCCGGCCAGGTACTGCGCCGGGTGACGCTGGCCAATCCGTTCGTGCTGCGCACCGTGCAGCCGCCGCTCGAGGACGCGGCCGGACGCCGCGTCACCGGCGTGCGCCGGCTCGGCAAGCGCATCGTGCTCGCGCTGGAGGACGAACGCTTTCTCGTGATCCACCTGATGATCGCCGGCCGCCTGCGCTGGCGCGAAGCCGGCGCGAAGGCGCCCGGCAGGATCACCCTGGCCTCGTTCACCTTCGACGACGGCGTGCTGTACCTGACCGAAGCCGGCAGCAAGCGGCGCGCGTCGCTGCACTACGTCGCCGGCGAGGCCGCGCTGGCCGCGCTCGACCCCGGTGGCCTGGACGTATTCGCGCTCGACGCGGCGCAGTTCGCCGCACGCCTGGCCCAGGGCAATCACACGGTCAAGCGCGCATTGACCGATCCGCGCCTGTTCAGCGGCATCGGCAACAGCTATTCGGACGAAATCCTGCATCGCGCGCGGATGTCGCCGTTCGCGCTCGGCGCGAAATTGGCGCCGGCCGACGCGGCGCGGCTGCATGACGCCGCCAGGCAGGTGCTCAGCGAATGGACGCGGCGCCTGCGCGAGGAAACCGGTGCCGCGTTTCCGGAGAAAGTGACCGCGTTCCACGATGGAATGGCCGTGCACGGCCGCTACGGCAAGCCGTGTCCCGACTGCGGCGCGCCGGTGCAGCGCATCGTCTACGCCGACAACGAAGCCAACTACTGCGCGCGCTGCCAGACCAACGGCAAGCTGCTGGCCGACCGCGCGCTGTCGCGCCTGCTGCACGACAGCTGGCCCCGGGACATCGA
This sequence comes from Lysobacteraceae bacterium SCN 69-320, assembly GCA_001725155.1. Classification (GTDB taxonomy): domain Bacteria; phylum Pseudomonadota; class Gammaproteobacteria; order Xanthomonadales; family Rhodanobacteraceae; genus Tahibacter. The sequence goes on from MEFP01000019.1 coordinate 575,154, forward strand.
CCAGCTGCTCTGACACAGGCCGGCCGTCGCGCCAGGGCGACGGCCGGAATCGCGCGAATCAGCAGTCCGCACCGTTGCGCGTGCAGACCGCGTCGCCGCGCAGCGGCGTCACCGCGCTGTAGTTCGACATCAGCGCGCCGACGTTGCCGTTGAAGTAATTGACGAGCTGCCAGCCGATCACGGGCAGACCGCGGAAGCTCTCGCCGTTCTGCGCCGGTGCCGTCGCGCCGGCCGACCACTGCAGGCTCACCGTGCCTTCCTCGAATGCACCGACGACGTCCTGCGTGCGCGAGCCCAGCACCGGCGACTGCGTGCCGAGGTTCGGACCACCGACGGCCAGCACGGTCGTGTCGTAGCACAGGGTCTGCTGCGGCGCCGGCGCGCTGAACTCCGCCGTGGTATCGGTCGATCGGTCATTGCGGATGATGCTGTAGCGGCCCGGATACTGCTGGCACGCGCGCCCCCCGCTCTGGTCGCCGTTGCGCGCCTGGAACGGTGCGCCGCCGAGGCCGGCGTTCTGCAGCGTCGGATCGACGTAGAAACGCTTGGTCGGCGCCGCGAGCACCCACTCGGTCAGTACGTCGGAGTTGTGCGACCAGACCGACTCGCCGTCGCTGTAGGCCGTCGCCAGCACCGCGCTGACCGCGTCGATCGCGCGCGCGGCCGGATAGGTCGCGCTGACCGTGCGCGTGCCGAGCGAGACCTGCGCCGTGGCCGCGCCGCTGGCGGCGTCGCTGACCGCATCGGCCAGGTTCGGATGCGCGGATTCGGGCGCGGAATGCTGGCTGCGCACGCTGAAACCGTCCAGCGCCGTGGCCGGCATGCTGAAGACCAGACCTTCGGCGACGTCGACGATGGTGGCGTTGCCATACAGGCCGCCGCCCGGCGCGGCCAGATCCGTCGCCGCATTCGCCACCCAGTAGCCGTCTGGACGCCAGGCGTCGATGAGCCGCGCGCAGGCTGCCGGGTGCAGGCGTCCGCCGTTTGACGTGAAGACGACCGCATCGGCCGAGCTGCCCGACAGCTTGCCCATCTCGATGACTTCGATGTGCCCTTCGCGCGTGCGCGCCGCATCGGCCGGTCCGCCGTCGGCGCGCGCGCCGCTGTAGTCGGCCGTACTGAACGGTGTGTAGCTGCGGCCGTCGGGCAGTTCCGGCAGTCCCGGCGCATTGCGCAGGTCCGGCACGGCGCAGGAATTGTCGTCGGTGACCAGCGCCGCGCGGCCGTCGGCCGCGGCGAACACACCGCCGGTCCAGACGTCGCGCGGCGCCAGATACAGGTTGGCCGAGAACACGACGCGGCCGTTGTGGCCTTCGTGGAATCGCAGCTTCAGCGCCTTGGCCTGAGCGCTGTCGTTGACCAGCGACAACAGCGTGTTGTAGCCGGCATTCGCCGTGTAGTACGGATAGATCAGCACCTGACCCTGGCCGCGCGGGTTCAGATACACCGCCTGGGCCAGCGGCGCGACCAGGGCCAGGGCGAGCACGGCGGCAAGACGGCCGCGGCCAATTCGCAACAAAGGCAACATGAGAAGAACTCCGATCCGGGTATACGACCCAGGACGCAGCAACGGCCCTGTTCCCCTCAGCGCGGACCGCCTTTGCGCATTTTCGCAAGACGCGCCGCGGCCCCCGCGTGATCGGAGCATGCGGCAGGACATCGGCGGCGGCCGGTAGCGGAAGCGCTGCCGTCCTGGCTACGGCAGCGCAAAACGCAGCCAGTGCGACTCGGCCACGATCGCGATCGGAGATCCGGATTGGCGGACCTGCAGCGCCTTCAGGATCTTGGTTCCGTGGGTCGAATGCTTCCAGTCCCCGGAGCCGAGATTGCCCACGACGAGGTAATGGACCTTGCCGGAGACGTTGCCGGCAACCACGCCGCCGCGGCTCTCGATCAGGCGAGCGACCTCGCGCCGGTTGCCGACGCTGAATACGCCGGTGACCGCGAAGGAGCGGTTCTGGTGCACGACATCGGGCGCCGGATCGTCGAGCATGAGCTGCGACGAACCGCTGTTGGCGATGTGCGGGCTCACGACCTGACCGGTCGCCTGCATCAGCGTGTCCAGCAGTTCCCGTTCCTCGGCCTCGTCGAGCACGCCGTCGCGCAGGGCCTGTGCGACGCGCGGGTACAGCACGTTGAACGGAAACGCGTCGCGCACGAGCCGGTTGCCTTCGAGCCAGCGCAGCAGGAACGCTGCCTCGGCCGCATTGACCGCACCGTCGGCGAGAATGCCGCGGCACAGGCCGATCAGCTCGTCCGTGTCGCGGCCCTCGCGCTGCCGCGCGGCGATCGCGCTGACCGGCGCCATGCCGTCGTCCGCCCGCGTGCGACCGAAGATCCCCATGGCGATGCCTCCCGGCTGATCATCCGATCGGCAGCTGTCGCCTGAGGCCGCAAACTCTCACCGCGCAGGCCGGACTTCCCGGCCGGCAGCGTCGCGCCGGGATCGGTCCGCGCCCCTGACAAGGGAACCTCGACAAACCGTCGTTCCGACGGTTTTCGAGTCGACGAGCCCGGCACAGGCCCGGACTCGCCGCCGCTGATCAGGCGCTCGCGCGCCCGATCGCGAGCGATACGTTGCCGTGACGCGGGCAACGCGACGTCTTTCGAGGTGCCCATGCGCGGACGGAACCGGCGCGATCCAGGGCATGAACAAGGTCGGCGCGCCGGCCGGCCGCCTCGACGCCGGCAGCACGGCCGACGACGTCCAGGCCGGCGGCCCCGTCCAGGGCACACGCCATGCGGCGAATGCCGCGTATGCAAATGAGGGAATTTGTCCAAATGCAGCGCTTCCTGCAGACAGGACGCCCGGCGCGGCCAGCCGCGGCTGGTACCGGTCGGCGGCGTCCCGCGTCATCTCCGCCTCCGGCGGACGGCGCCACATTCCCCCTGACTTCGTGGAGCGCAGCATGAATCCCACCGATACCCCCGTCAGCAGCAACGTGACCGAAACCTCGTCGCTCACGTCCCCGACGCCCGGCACCGATGCCGCGTCGAACGACTACCCGCAGCAGTTCGCCTACCGCGACGCCGCGTATGTGACGACCGTACCCGCCGATACGCAGCAGCTCGTGATCAGCATCGCCGGCGGCTACGGCGGCTACGGCTCGGGCAATTCCGGCGGGCCGGGCCATGGCAGCCGGATCTGCGCCATCGTCCCGGTGGTACCGGGCGAACAGTTGACCGTCACCGTCGGCGGCGCCGCCCATGGCGTGCATCCGGGAACGGGCTTCCGGCCCGGCGGCAGCGGCGGCAAGGGCGGCAACGACCCGGGTGCCAATGGCGGCGGCGGCGGCGGATCCTCCGCAGTCGTGGGTTCCGTCAGCGGCCTGCTGGTTCACGCCGCCGGCGGCGGCGGTGCCGGCGGCCAGGGCGACCTGGGCCTGGACGGCGGCGACGGCGGCAGCGGCGGCATCAGCCCGGCCGCAGGCGGCAATGGCGCGTCGCTGCGCCCGCTGGGCCATGGCGGCCGCGGCGGCGCCGGCGGCGATAGCCGGCTCACCGACCGCGGCGGCAACGGCGCATCGGCCAACAGCGCGTCGACCTCCGGCGGCGGCGGCGGCGGTGGCGGCGGCGCCCACTGTGGCGACGGCGGCGGCGCCGGCTCGCAGGGCGGCGGCGGCGGCGGTGGCGGCGGAAGCAGCCAGGTCACGCCGTCGGCCCACATCCTGTCCTCGGGCACCACCGACGGCGGCAACGGTCACGTGACCCTGCTGACCACCCGCAACCTCTACCGGATCATGTCCGGCCTCAGCGGCCAGGCCATTGCCGTGGCCCATGGATCCGAACAGGTGGCTGCGCCGCTGATCCAGTACCCGTACAACGGCGACAGCAGCCAGCAGTGGCAGCTGGTCTGGATCGGCGACAGCCGTACCCGCTGCCGGCTGGTGTCGCTGCTGACCGGCCAGGTCATCGCCGTCGCCAGCGGGTCGACGCATCCGGGCGCGCGACTGATCCAGTACCCCTACACCGGCGATGCCAGCCAGCAGTGGGACGTGGTGCCGGTCGCGAGCAACCGCGCAAAGCTGGTGTCGGTGCACAGCACGCAGGTCATCGCGGTCGCGAGCGGTTCGCGGCATCCGGCCGCGCCGCTGATCCAGTATCCCTACACCGGCGACAGCAGCCAGCAATGGGAGCTGGTGGCGCTCGACCTGTCGTAGCACGAGGCGGCGGCCAGCCGCGCGGGACGGCGCCGGCGGTCAGCGGCACCGTTCCGCGCCTGCCGAGCGGGCGGGAGGGATCGCCCCCGGCCCTGCCCGCCTCCGGCGCCGGCGGTACGGAGGCAGGGATCCAACGGCGCCGCGGCGGGCGCCGAACGCCGTTCCGCCGCGCCGATAAAACCTTTACTTGTCCAAAAAAGCACGTCGCCGGATGAAGACGCTGCAGCGGCAGCACGGCCGACGAGCGCCTGACGGGGCCGCCTCGCGCTGCCGCGACGGCCGGGAAAACGATACGCAACAGCGCCCTTCCGGCCGATGGGGCCGGAGCCTTCCGTCTTCGGCGCCTGCCGACAGCCACGCGCCGCCGCGGTTGGCCGCTGCACGGCGCAACCGCAGCGGCGTTCCCGCACCGCGCAGTCCCCATGCGACATCGGCAGACCGCCGCGCCCCTCGCCGCCCGGCCGGCGCCGCCCCTGCTATCCTCGGCGTCGCGCGTCGTCGACCCTTCCCGAATGAACGCACCCGAACAGCCCCCGATCACGAAGCTGCTGGGCGAGTGGCGCAGCGGCGACCCGCGCGCGCTGGACCGGCTGGCCCCTCTCGTCTATGGCGACCTGCGCCTGCTGGCCGAGCGGCATCTGCGCCGCGAAGGCCCGATCACGCTCGACGCGACGGAGCTGGTCCATGAAGCCTGCCTGCGCCTGATCGGTCCTGCCGTCGAGTGGCAGGATCGCGCGCACTTCTTTGCGATCGCCGCCCGCCAGATGCGCCACGTACTCGTCGATCACGCCCGCCGCAAACAGCGCGACAAGCGCGGCGGCGGCGAGGCCGCGGTCACGCTCCAGGCCGACGACGTCCACGACGGCCAGTCGCCGCCGGACATCCTCGCCTTCGATCAGCTGCTGACCCAGCTCTCCGCCGTCGATCCGCGCAAGCGCGACGTGCTGGAGCTGCACTATTTCGGGGGACTGTCCTATCTGGAAATGTCCCATGTGCTGGCAGTGTCGGAGGCGACCATTGATCGCGACCTGCGTTTCGCCAAGGCCTGGCTGCGCCAGGCGCTGCTGGCGTGAACACGGACGCGGCCCGCTTCCGGCGTCTTGAAGCGCTGTTTCACGCGGCACAGGCGCTGCCGCCGGAACGCCGCGGCACCTACCTGGATGCCGAATGCGCCGGCGACGCGGCGTTGCGCGCCGAACTGGCCGGCCTGCTGCAGACGGGCCCGCACGACGAACCCGGACCCGCTACCGCCCTGCTCGACAACGCCGGCCGGCAAGCGGCGATCGACCATGCGCCGCTGCCGCAGGGCGCAACCCTGGGCGTCTGGCGCCTGATCCGCATACTCGGCAGCGGCGGCATGGGCAACGTCTACCTGGTCGAACGTACCGACGGCGTCTACCGGACACAGGCGGCATTGAAGATGCTCAGTCCCTGGCTGCGCGGTAGCGCCTTCGAGACTCGCTTCGCCCTGGAACGGCAGATCCTGTCCGACCTCCGGCACCCGGCCATCGCCACCTTGCTCGACGGCGGCGTCGCCGCCGACGGCACGCCCTATCTGGTGATGGAATATGTGGAAGGCGAACCGATTGTCCGGTTCGCGCAAACGCACGCGCTGGACATTCCCCAGCGCCTGAAGCTGCTGCTCGCGGTCTGCCATGCCGTGCAGCACGCCCATCAGAACCTCGTCGTCCATCGCGACCTCAAGCCCGGCAACATCCTCGTCGCCAGCGACGGCCGGCCCAAGCTGCTGGACTTCGGCATCGCCAAACTGCTGTTGTCGTTCGATGACGGGCAGCGCCCGAACGATGCGCCCGCGACGCGTCTGCTGACACCGGAATACGCCAGCCCGGAACAGCGGCGCGGCGAGCCGGTCACCACGGCCAGCGACGTGTATTCGCTGGGCGTGATCCTGTATCAGCTGCTCGTGGGCGAGCGGCCACGGTGCAGCGGGACCGATCCGTCCCTGCCGCCGCCGCGGCCGAGCGACGCCGTTGCGCAACAGGTCATCGCCGCGCCGCCCTGGAACACGCCGGCGCAGCAGCAGGCCTGGTCGCGGCGGCTGCGCGGCGATCTCGACACGCTGGTGCTCACGGCGCTGGCCGCCGAGCCGGAACGGCGCTACGCCACGGCGCAGCAGCTCGGCGACGACATCGAGCGCTACCTGCGCAATCAGCCGCTGAAGGCCCGGCCGGACACCTTGCGCTACCGTGCGCGCAAGTTCTTTCGCCGCCATCGCGTCGGCGTCGCGCTGGCGGCCGTGGCGGCGGCGATCATCGTCGGCGCAGCGGTGTCGCTGGCGATATTGGCGCTGCGGCTGCGCGATGAGCGCGACCGCAGCGCCGCGGCGCAGGATCGTGCCGAATACCAGCGCAAGGCCGCCGAGCGCGTCGCCCAGTTCCTCGGCCGCCTGTTCGAAGGCGCCAACCCCAATCCGGCCGAAGGCGCGGCGCCGACCTTGCGCGATGTGCTCGACCGCGGCGCCCAGGACGTCGGCGACCAGCTCAAGGATGATCCGCCCGTGCAGGCGCGGCTGCTGGTGCTGATGGCCAACGCCTATCGCCAGCTCGGCGAACCCGGCAAGGGCATCGCGCTGGCCGAGCGCGCCGTCGCCCTGCGACGCGCTCAGCAGCCCCAGGAACCGGCCGAACTGGCCGACAGCATCGACGCGCTCGGCGAACTGCGGCGCGTCAACGCCGACTACGACCAGGCCGAGCAGTTGCACCGGGAAGCGCTCGGACTGCGCCGTGAGATGGCGCCGGCCGATCCGGTGCTGGTCGGTCGCTCGCTCAACAATCTGGCGCTCACCTTGTATGACGCGGGACGCAACGCCGAGGCGCTGCCGCTGTACGAGGCCGCGCTGACCCTGCGCCGCCGCGTGCTCGGCGACTCGGCGCCGCCGGTGCTGTCCACCCTGGTCAACATCGGTCTGCTGCGGCGCACCCTCGGCGACTACGCCGCCGCCGAAGCGGCCTTCCGCGAAGTGCTCCAACAGCGCCTGCGCACGCTCGGCGAAACGCATCTGTCCACCGCCAACGTGATGACGCACCTGGGGCGAACGCTGGTCTCGCGCGGACGCAACGACGAAGCCGAATCGCTGCTGCGCCGCGCGCTCGCCATCCGCCGCAGCCGGCTCGGCGATCGCAGCTCCGACGTCTCCATCAGCCTGTACGAACTGGCCTACGCCCTGCAGCAGCAGGGCCGGCTCGGCGAAGCCGAAGCCGCGCTGCGCGAATCGCGCGCGATCGACCTGCAGCTGTACGGCCCTGACCATGCAGAAACTGCGCAGACCCTCGCACGGCTGGGCACCGTGCTGCTGGCCCAGGGCCGGCTGGAGTCCGCCGAACAGGCGCTGCGCGAAAGCCTGCGCATCGTCCAGCAACACCTGGCGCCGGGCCATGCGCGCATCGCCGCCGCGCAGAGCTACCTTGCCGACGTACTCGTCGCACGCGGACAGCCCGATTCCGCCGAGCCGCTCTACCAGGCCGCACTGGAGATCCAGCGCCGCCAGCTGCGTGCCGATCATCCGGAAGTCGGCCACAGCCTGCTGGGACTGGCGCAGGCCGCGCTGCTGCGCGACGACCTGCCGGCGGCCACCGCAGCGCTGGACGAAGGCGAACCCATGCTGCGCGGCGCTCCGGCCGATTTCGAGGACCAGCGCCGGCGCCTGCAGCGTCTGCGCGCGGACCTGGCGCAGCGCGCCGCGGCGCACGCCACGGCCGCGCGCCCTGGCCCGGGCTGACGCACCGGCCGCCGGCGCCTTGCCATGCACGGCGCAGCCGCCGCGCCGCGGCCGCGTCCATCGGGATCCGTCGCCGCGTGAGGGAATCCGCCGCCGCCTGTCGCTTACAACGGCGATCTCACCGGGACCCATCGCCATGCGCACGATCGCCACCTCGTTGCTCGCCGTTTTCCTGGCCCTTGCCGCCCCCCTGGCGCAGGCCGTCGACGTTCCCGCCGTACGCACGACCGACGGCTCCGCGGCGAACTGGCGCAACATCATCGGGGCGAACCAGAGCGCCACGGCCGGCTGGGCATTCCAGGTCGGCGCCGAGGCCGTACAGGTCCAGGCGCTGGGAATGTACGACGCGGCCAACGGCATGAAGGACCCGCATCCGATCGGACTGTGGAACGCCAGCGGCACCTTGCTGGCACAGGCCACCCTGCCCGCAGGCACCGCTTCCCTGCGCGTCGGCAGCTATCGCTATGTCTCCATCACGCCGGTCATGCTGAACCCGGGGCAGACCTACGTGATCGGCGCCTACTTCGGCCCCGTGGCCGACCAGTGCGGCTCGGCCTGCGGCGACGTGATGCTGTATGCGGGCAACGAGACCTACGACATGCGCATCAGCTTCGTCCAGTCGCGCCAGACATTGTCCATCGCGGGCGCCGGCTCCCTGGCCTATCCCGGCGTGTTCGCCGGCGTCGACGAAGGCTTCTTCGGCCCGAATTTCCTGCTCTCGGCCGACCTCACACCCGACCCGTTCGCCTTCCCCGCGCAAACCAACCTCGCGCCGGGCGCCGTGGCGACATCCAGTCCCGTCACCGTCAGCGGCATCAACAACCCCACCGCCATCAGCGTGACCGGCGGCACCTACGCCATCAACGCCGGCGCGTACACCGCCGCGGCGGGCACGGTCCTGCCGGGCGACACGGTGAGCGTGCGGCTGACCGCCCCGGCAACCTTCGCGACCACCGCGACGGCCACCCTGACGATCGGCGGCGTCAGCGCCAATTTCGTCGTGACGACCGCGGCCGCCGATACCACGCCCGATCCGTTCGCGTTCGCCGCGCAGACCGGCGCCGCGCCGGGCAGCATCGCCACGTCGAAGGCCATCGTCGTGACCGGCACCAACAGCGCGAGCGTCATTTCCGTCACCGGCGGCCGCTATTCCATCAACGGCGCCGCCTATACCGCGGCCACGGCGACGGTATCGCCGGACGCTGCGGTCACGGTGCAGCTGACCGCCGCGCCGACCTTCGCGACCGCCACGACGGCGACGTTGACGATCGGCGGCATCAGCGCCGACTTCGTCGTCACGACAGCGGCAGCCGACATCGTGCCCGATCCGTTCGCGTTCACCCCGCAATCCAGCGTCGCGCCGGGCACCCTCGTGACCTCCAACGCCGTCACCGTCGGCGGCATCGACAGCGCCAGCCCGATCACCGTCGCCGGCGGCACCTATTCGATCAACGGCGCCGCCTATACCGGTGCGGCGGGCAGCGTGCAGAACGGCGACAGCGTCAGCGTCCAGCTGATGGCCCCGGCCGGTTTCGCTACACAGGCCCAGGCCACGCTGACCATCGGCGGCGTCAGCGGCACGTTCGACGTCGTCACGCGCGGCGCGCCTCCGGCGCAGCCCGTGCCGCTGCTCGGACCCGGCGCGATCGCGCTGCTCGCGGCACTCCTTGCGTTCGTCGGACTCGCGGCGATGCGGCGAGTCGCGCGGCGCTGATCGCCCATGCCGTCGTCCATCCCTCGGCGCGCACGCAGGTGCTGAGGGTGGCGCTGGTATATCGGCGCGCGAGACGTACCTAAATCGAACCTGAATCCGGCGGAATTCCGGCCTCTTGAAGCCGATTTTCCCGGTTCACATGTTCCGCGCGCGGGCGCCGACCGGGCCCGCGCGGCGCGGCGACGATCGCGCCGACAACCATGTTGCTTGATGAGGATATGGCCATGAGAACGACCCTCGATTTTTCCCCGCTGTTCCGCACCGGCATCGGCTTCGACCGCCTGTTCCAGGTGCTCGACACCGCCAGCCGCGTGCAGCCGATCGACAACTGGCCGCCCTACGACATCGTCAGGGACGGCGAGGACCGCTACCGCATCGTCATGGCGGTGGCCGGCTTCACCGACGACGAACTGACGGTGACCGACAGCCCGAACCTGCTGGTCGTCGCCGGCGCGAAGAAGGAATCGTCCCAGGGCGTGGACTACCTCCACCGCGGCATCGCCGGCCGCGAGTTCGAGCGCCGCTTCGAACTGGCCGATCACGTGAAGGTCGCCGGCGCCTCGCTGACCCAGGGCCTGCTGACGATCACGCTGGAACGGCAGATTCCCGAAGCGCTGAAGCCTCGCCGCGTCGCCATCCGCAGCGAAGAAACCCGCGAGCCGATCGAGGCGAGCCGGCACATCGAAGCGCCGAAGGCGGCGTGATGGACGAGGGACGGGACGCGCAGCGTCCCGTCCCTTTTTGGAAACCTCGAGAAAACGGCGTTCCGACTTTCTGGAATCGGCGAGTCCGGCGCAGGTCCGGACTCGTCTGCGCTGATCACGCACTGACGCCCGATCGCGAGCGGCACGTTGCCGTGCCGCGGGCACCTCGACGTTTTTCGAGGCGCCCTCAAGCCGGCGCGCGTTTCGCCCATTTCGACTGCAGCCCGCCACAACGCTCCTGCAGCTGATCCCTGACGGCCGCGTCGGCCGTATGCCTCGGCACACGTCGATCATCCGAGGACCGATCATGCAAACCCTGCTGCTCGCTGCAAGCCTGACATTCGCCGTCACCGCCGCCGCCGGATCGGCACCGCCGATCGACGCCGGCTACCCGACCGACCTGCCCGAGGGAGTGCTGGTGCCCGCCGTCGCGCCCGAAGCCCCGGCTGCGGCCGAGCCGCCGTACCGCCCGATCCGGCCGGCCGGCGCCAACACGACCCGCTTCTGCAGCAACGACGCATTGCAGTTCGCGACCAACGGCCCGGCCTCGGTCTATCCCAGCGACATCACCGTCGCCGGTCTCGACGGCGTGGTCACCGACGTGCAGGTCTGGATGCGCAACGTCACCCATGCCGACACCTCGACCCTGTGGCTGCAGCTGGAATCCCCCGACGGCCAGGTCGTGGGTCTCACCGGCAGCGCCTATTCGGTGTCGGGCTCGCCGTTTCCAACCGCCAGCCACGCCGACTGGTCATTCACCGACCAGGCATCGTCCTACGCCATTTTCTACGGCGCCGCCGAAAACCATTACCTGATCTTTACCGCTCCCATGGCCAGCCGCGCCTACCTGCCGCGCAACTTCACCCCGCTGCAGCAACCCGCCCCCGCACCGGCAACCCTGCCGCGGCAGCTGCTGAGCAGCCTCGAAGGCAGCCATCCCAACGGCAGCTGGCGGCTCTGGGCGTCGCAGATAGCCACGGATGCGCCGCAGCCCAGCGGGGAAATCGGCGACGGCTGGTGCGTGGACGTCACCACCGCACCGGCCAGCAGCGACTGCTATTTCTCGGCCACGCGCAGCGGCACCATCGACGCCGCCGACGCTCTGCAGACCGGGCGGCTCTGGCGCGACGGCCGAGCGGCCATATGCACGCAAACTCCTTACGGACTGCTGCAGAACACCGTCCCCGTACGCTACGACCGCCAGGACTTCGCGCCGATCTCCGATCAGCCGGTCTGCCTGAACGTAACCGCCGACTTCAGCCAATGCGGCGGCGACCAATTCCAGATCGCGCTCTACAGCAGCTACGATCCGGCCGCACCGAATACGGGCGTACTCGGCCACCCCGGCATCAGCAACAACAAGCTGATCTCGTTCTCGACCCGCCTGGCCGGCAACCAGGGCTTCACCGCCGTCGTCAACGAACTGACTCCCGGCGACGGCTGCCCGAACTACGACTTGCACGTGGAAGCCAATACCTGCCTGCCGCCGCCCGGCGACCGTATCTTCGGCGACGGCCTGGAGGAGCCCCCGCCGCCGCCCTGAACGGCCATGTCGCGTCGACCGGCGCCCGCAAGCGAACCTGCGGCGCGCCGGGACGTGCCAGCGGGTGTCCTGTCCCGCAAATGACGATCGAATGATTGCGGAGTCTTTCGCCCCGATACGTCGTTGGACCGCTCGCGCGCCGGCCGGACCAGCCGTCAATCCGCTACGGCGCGAGCCTGCGACTGGCCCGGGAACCCTCGGAAAATTCGGCGGCCAGCCGGTACACGCCACGAATCGCTCACTGCACGTCGAAGCGCATCAGCTCGACCGGCGTCGTTCCCGGCGGACCGAAATAGACCTTGTCCAATCGGAATACCGTCGTCGTGCCGAAGGTGGAGAACAACTGGTACGAGAGGAGCACCGACTGCGTCGGGCCGCCGCCGGGCAAGGGATCGGTGGGCACCGAGCCGCTGTACTGCACGTAGCTGCCCTGGATTCCGGGCACCGTCGCGCCGGGGTCCGCGTAGGTCGAACGGGTCAGGCCGGAGCCGCAGTTCGGCACCGCGAGGAAATCGACGCTGAGCCCCTGCGTGAACGCGCCGGTGCTGCTGACCTGACGCAGGCGTCCGCCGAACACCCAAGGGCCGGGCCCGAAGCTCGGAATGCACTGGCTCACCGTGACGCTGCCCGTATCGAACGGGTCGCTGCCGGTCACGCTCATCTCGAGACTGCCCGCATCCGGAGATCCGTCGATGGCAGAAACAGTCGCCGTGGCAGTTCCGTTGATCTGGATGGTCCACCCGGCGGCATCGACGTGGAAATCCGGGTTGGCGATCAGGTTATCCGCGCGAGCCATGGCGGGGACGGCGGCGATGGCGAGCGTGACGAGGGCAAGACGCAGCGACATGAACAGAGTCCCTTGGCGCGAGGAGGCGCAAAGGGCGCTTCATACCCGAAAACGCGGCGACAGGTAAATCCCGCCCGCCACGATTCGTGTTCTCCGCGGAGCGACATCCAGGACACCGGGATTCGGAACTTTCCGATGGAGCCACCGGATTCTTCGCACGCCCGCCGAAGGACGCTTCCGATGGCTCCCGGACCGGTCGCCGATCCGGCCAACCGGTCCGGGAGCTGCCGGCCGACTCAGCCCCGCGGATGCACCGTCGCTTCCATCAACCCCTTCGCATCGCGCGACAGAATCGCGATCGCCTCCATCACCCGCACGTGCGATCGCCGGTCGTGATCGTCGACCTGCATGGTCAGCAGCGCATCACTGAGCGAGCTGACCGCCGCGAGCCGGGCCATCGCTTCATCGTGCAGCGCGCGCTTCTGCTCGGGCGTGTCGACGGCATAGGCAAACAGAACGGCCGGCGCATCGGCATCGTCGCCGGCCAGCGGATAGAACGAGCCTGTGGGTTTCATGGTGTGGCGCTCCTCGGCGAGGTCGTTGGGCGACGATGGAGGTGTGCCGGATAACTGCTGCGCAGCAGACGTGCAAGTGTCATGTCGAGCTCCTTTGATGTGGAGTCCGCCATTTTTCGCGCCAATCGAAAAGGTGGCGGACGGTGTACGGGTTGGCGTACCGGCCAAAGGAAACCGGCGAGCCTTGCGGCTCCCCGCACACCGCCGCCATAAAGCGGAATTCACGCCGCACGTTGCATCGGACATGAAAAAGCGCCGATACGTCGGTACGGCGCTGGTGCGCCTTTGATTTCGGATCGCCAAACCCGGTTGCCGAATGGGCGGCAACGCACGCAGTTTCATCAGCGCTTCCCAGCGCGTCAAGTACAAACTGCAGCAAAATTTACAGCGCACTAGCGGTGCGCAAGCATAGCGGGAGATTGTTGGAATCGACAACAACAATGTCCGCGCGGCCCGGCGAAAAAAAAAGACGATTGATGGTCGGCAGTGCAGCGGCTGCAAACACGCATAGCCAGTTTCGGAACGCGGGAGACCGCCATTTTCCGCAGATCTCGCTACCGACGCCGACGCAGGACCGCAGCAGCCGATGACTGAGCCGAATACGGCGGCATTTCCGAGCAACTGTGCCAGGAAAAAATTGCTTGGTCGCAATGCTTACCGCGAGGCGAACGCTATCGCTGCGATCACGAGGTAGCGATGCATCATCCCAGACGCACTCGTGACATTCCGATGGCGTGCCGCGTCGTCGATACTACGTGCGTTGAACTCTGATCGTTGAGGGTTTCCGTTGAAACTAGCGAATGTTGTTCTTGTGGTTGGTGCGGCAGTCGTGGTCGCAGGGACGTACTGGGTGACGACACGCCCGCCAGCCGCCCCGCAGCCGCCTGGCCATACGCGGGACGCTGGACAGCCGTTGTCAGTGAGCGAGCCAAGTCCGGCGCGCTCGCCGGCCAAGCCCGCGCCTGCGCCAACCCAAGCCGTGGTGAGCGCACCAAAGCCGCTACAGGCCCGCTACGACGCCGCCACCAACCTCGCCGCACTGCTCGACAGCGTCAAGAGCCGAGCCGATACGGGCGATGCGGAAGCGTTGCGCCTGGCGGCGGCGGCCGGCAGCGAGTGCTTCTCCAGCCAAGCGTTCGTCAATCGGGCGGCCAACTTTCGTCGCGGGGCCGAGCGGTTTTCAGAGCCGGAACGGTCCGTGGCGTTACGCCACAACGACGTCCAGGAGCAGCGCTGCCATGACCTGATTGCGCAGAAGGCGCTGACCCCGGCCCTGGTGCGCGAATCCCTGGAGCGCGCCGCCGCTGCCGGCGACATGGTGGCTTCCACGATCAAGCTCGATGAGCAATGGGCGGACATGCCTCCGAATGAGCTCAAGGAAAAGCTGCGCGGGATTGTCGCCTCACGCGATGGCGAGGCGATTGGACTGATGGCCACGATGCTCGGCCCTCGTGAAGAGGAACCCACCCTCAACGGTCCGTTCGCGGGCACGCAAGACGACTACATCGCCTGGCTGCTCGTGGCTTGCGATCTCGGCCGAGACTGCAGCCCCAACAGCCGCCTGTTGCGCGAGCTGTGCCTGACCACCAATCGCTGCCCTCCTGGCGATTACCGCGACTACGTGCGCGCGAGCCTGGCTACGCCGCAGCAATTTCAATCTGCTCTCGTCAAGGAGAAGACGCTACTGGGACTCATCACTGACGGCCGTTTTCAAGAGATCTTCCCCTGACAAACAGAAGAAAGACCAAGGACGATGAAGCACAAACCAAGCTGGATAGCCATTCTGTTGATTGCGACTAGTGTTTTTTCTGCTCCGGCAAGCGCCTTGCTCAAATGTGGCGGCCCGACGATTCGCGCGAGCGACGCGCCTTTCAGCACGTCTCCGGGTATCGTGAATCAGGACGTGAGCATCGCGGACGACGAGTTCGTGCGCGTGGGTTTGCTGACTGAGATGGCGGGCCTTTACCGTTCCACCTACGGCCTCTCCAAGCTGCCCGTCGGCAGCACGTTCAAGATGGTCTACAAAGACAACTCGCGCGAATGCGCTACGGTGATTTCAAAACTGGCGTCACCGGGCGTGTTCCCGGTGGCGGGCTCACAGCGAGTTGGCGGAGGCCCGATGGAGGTCGAAAACACCTCGCTGTACATCAAGATGTTCAACCTGAACAAGCCGGAAGTCGGCTGGTATACGGTGTGCTACGACTACTATTCCAACGGCTCACTGACTGCCACGGAATGCACGGTCCACCCCTGGTAAGACCGAGACCTTGAAGGCTTGAGATGAAGAAACGCCCGGTCGAAAGGCCGGGCGTTTTCGTTGGAGACTGGCGGCGATGTGCAGTTAGCGATCGCGGTGTACGTTGGTTCCAAGAAGCCCATGACACCCGTGATTGGAAATTTCCCATGGCCTGACGTCTAGCACCCACGCCGCAGACGCTTCCGATGGCTACCGGGCCGGTCGCCGAACCAGCCAACCGGCCCGGGAAACCATCGGCAGATTCAGCCCGCCCGGCTAACGCACCGTCGCTTCCATCAACCCCTTCGCATCCCGCGACAGAATCGCGATCGCCTCCATCACCCGCACATGCGACCGCCGGCCGGGATCGTCGACCTGCATGGTCAGCAGCGCATCGCTGAGCGAACTGACGGCAGCAAGCCGCGCCATGGCCTCGTCGTGCAGCGCACGCTTCTGCTCGGGCGTATCGACGGCATAGGCAAACAGAACGGCCGGCGCTTCGGCGTCGTCGCCGGCCAGCGGATAGAACGAGCCTGTGGGTTTCATGGTGTGGCGCTCCTCGGCGAGATCGTCGGGCGACGGCGGAGGTGTGCCGGATGGTTGCTGCGCAGACGTGCGAGTGTCATGTCGAACTCCTTCCTGTTTGGAGAAGTCCGCCACTTCGCCGCAATCGAAAAGGTGGCGGACGGTGCGCAGGTTGGCGGACCGGCAAACAGGCAACCGGCGAGCCTTTCGGCTCCCAACGCACCGCCGCCATAAATCGGCATTCACGCCGCACGTGGCATCGGACATGAAAAAGCGCCGATACGTCGGTACGGCGCTGGTGCGCCTGATTGATCGGGCCGCCAAGCCCGGTTGCCGAATGGGCGGCAACGCATGCAGTTTCATCAGCGCTTCCCAGCGCGTCAAGTACAAACTGCAGCAAAATTTACAGCGCACTTGCGGTGCGCAAGCATAGCGGGAGATTGTTGGAGCGGACAACAACAATGTCCGCGCATTCCGGCGAGAAACTGTTGATGGCCGATGACCCATCAACTCTTTGCCGTCGCTTTGTTGGGGAAGGCCCGCCCCAAAGCGACGCAGTTGTTTTCTCTTGAATTACAGAGCGCTGATTGGTAAAAAATGTAGGATGTGCTATGAGTCTGCGTTCTTATCGTGGCGCTCCCAGGCATCCAGGAACGCGCTCACGTCCTCGGCGTCCTTGCCTGCCAGGTTAGGCAGAACCTCCGTGGCGCGAGTACGGAACAAGGCCGCGTCAATAATCTCGTCGACATGCCCAACCCGTGCTCTTACGCTGCGTCTTGGAACACGGTTCCCGATGCCTGCTGGCCCCATGCCGGTAACCTGCGCTTCGCCGGCCAATGCGCGCGCAAAGCTCAGGACGGCAGTACTGTGCTGAAGTTGAGCGGAGGACCACGCGCGCACCTCTACGCCGTTATCATCCGCATACGATCGCCACCAATGCAATATCGGGCTTAGTTTCCGCTGCGCGAGTAGTGTCCCATCCTGCGAGGATCTTCTGATTGCTTCCAGCGCCAATTGTCTAAGAGGAACCAGATCTTCCTCAGTCGTCAGGCATTGCTCAGGTGGTAATGGAGCGCGACCTTCGGCCGGATGGTAGTGGCGGTAGGCAGCGTCTGACAGCTCGACCAGAAAGCCGGTGCTGGCCTCAGCGCATGCCGTGAGCACCAGCTTGCTGCGCTCCTCGATCGCGAAACGTTCAAGCGTCAGTTGACGGAAGCATCGGGTTATCCGCCAGTGATTGTCGAAGAATGGCATCCCCTTGATCTCGTCCTCGAGCACATCCAGGTCATCCGCGATACGTGCCAGGGCCTTCAGCAGTGGAAGAACATCGTCATTCCTGACCAAGCCAGCGCGTAGCGTGAGCTCGTCGAGAAGAAGCGACGCATGTGTCATGCCGTTCTTTCTGCGACGGCCCAGCGCCGCTCGCAGCTTTCCTACAACGAACTCACTATCTCCAGCGCGAGAGGCCAGCTCTTCAATCTCCGACCGGGGTAGGGCGTTCGGACCAGGCGCCAATCGAAAGTAAGCGTGGAAGTGTTCCAGTGAGCAGACGCGACGGCGCTCTGCCCAGGCCCCGTTATCGTGCTGGTAGAAGTTCGTCCACCCGCCTGACAGACGAGGGAAAAGCCGGATCAGGACAGTTCTGTAGCGCCTGCGATCCTGCTCAGGTAACGGCTCAAGAAACAACCGATCGAGCTTCGCCACACTCGCCTGCCTGTCATTCTCGTAGCCCTGCGAATCACCGCATATCAGTGCCTTGTTCTCCCGAATGGTCCGATATAGTCCAGGCTGATTGAGGCGAATCACTTCCATTGACAGAAAGTCGCCCACATCGACTTCGCCTTTAACGACGGGCCAGGTGCTGTTCCAGGCGTTGGTCAGACGGCTAACGTCTCGGGGCGTGTGCAGCTCGGGTGCTACGACGTCCCAGAACTTGTCGACGAAATCGTAGGCAGCAGCGTCGTTTTCCGGTGGCGCCGTCTGCTGGATCAGGGAAAAGACCTGCTGGACAAGATCGCTGTGGTCGGGAGGTGGCAGCTCGAATGACGTCTGCACAATCTTTTCAAGGTAGTGATCGCCTTCCTCAGGAAACGCCTTGGAGACGATCTTGTCCGCCAGCTCACGGTCAAAGACGAGCAGATACATAACACCGGGCAAGCGCCCCGCCGACTTGACCAGACGGAAGATCAGCAACGCTTCGTCAGGTGAGAGGCGGTCAATGTCGTCGATGATGACGAGATAGCGTCCGCCAGCCTTCTTTAGCTGATCTGACAAGCGAGCATGTGTGGCTTCAACACCTTCATCCATCTCTATCGCATCGCCGATGGACTTGGCGATGCCGCCAACCGTCGATCCTGCGCCAGCTCCGCCGATGGCATCGACCACTGCTCCGATGGTTTCGCCCGCTTTGAGCAGCTGCGAGCCGAGCTTCTTGAATAGCCGCTTGGCCTCTTCCGTCCGATTCGGTCCCATGCCTGCGTAGAGTTCACGGAAGAAAGCCAGGGCCAGTGCTTCTTCGCCACGAAACCACCAGGACGAAAAAGAGATGACCTTGATGTCCTTGGACTCGTCCGCTGCCTCGAGATGGCGACGCATCAGATTGACCGTGCTGCTCTTGCCAGAACCCCAGGGGCCATTCAATGCCACGACGGCGCCAACCGGATTGCGCATGCGGAGGAAGCATTGCGCCAGTGCTTTGGCGAACGGATCAAAGCCGTAGAGGTCGGCTTCTGCGGATTCAATTGGCCCATCGTTGTAAACCTGGGCGTCCTTGTCAGCAGCGGTCGATTCAGTCGTATTGGTCATGTTTGGCACATATCAGTGAGCAGAGCTGTTGCCGTTCCAAGTAGTAAGAAAACTTGGTCGCGCTATTCCCCCGGACACGATGAGCTACCTGTTCGGATCAACTCACTCGTCGCATCCATCCACTACTAGTGGCTTTGAGACAACGCTGGGATCTACACCTTTCTCCAGCTGCTTCAGGTAGTCGGACTTGATCCACCCAGAAACTGGTTGCCCATTATCCCTGCCGCCATACAGTGCAACGAGCGACCAGCCCTTACAAACGCCCAGTCGCTGGACAACGTCACCTCGATCCACTGTGGCGACAATGCGTTGCGTGGTGGATGGTCCGAGGCGTACTCGAACATCATCGCCTGTCACCCTGAAGTAAGTTAGTTGGACCGGCTGTCCAGCGGTGGCAGTGGTTTCAGCAATCAGCGAAAAAAGTGAATCCCAGCCTCGCTCAATAGGGCGCTGGAAAACGCCGACGAGGAGTGCGGCGACAGCAATGTGGCCGGCGTGTTCGTTGAGAAACGCCTTGACCGAGAACTTACGCTTTCCTTTGAAGGTACGGCGGCGCAGCAGTAGAAACGGCTGCAGCAGGTAATGGAGGAATGCTTGTAGTTGCTGCCAGGCGTCTGAGAACGCTTCATCATCAGCAGCTGTTTGCCAAGCAGCACGAGCGCGGGCTTCGTCACCCTCGGCCATCGCCTCGGCGATCATCGCCGTCATGCTGCGGATATGTTCATAAGCAGGGCTTTCGATAAAAGCCCGTACCTGCTCTTGGGCTGCGGCAAGGTGCAGGTCGCGAAGATGTCTTGTAGAAAGCTCCAATGCTTTCGACGCATGCTCGAGTGGATCTATCCCTTTTAGCAGAGAAGCCAGCATCGACTCCTGACTTCTCTGTATCAGTTGATAGGCGAGAGTTCTTGCGGAAAAGATACCCGTAGTGTCCGGCATGAGATTCCGAGCGATGCTTGCGACCGACATGCTCGCTGCTTCGTTGGCACCGTGAAACCAATCGGGTTGAGCAGTAACCGCGCGTAGTGCTTGCCCGTTCAAGCCAGTGATAGCGTGGAAATTCTTCTGGTAGCTGTCGGCGAGGCGTTCTGCTTGCTCGCGAAAGGCGTAGCCGGCATCCGACACCATTCGAGAAATACGTTCTGCCTCGCGGGTGAACAAGCTTGAGTGATGGTCCATCGCTCGCCCAGCCAGATTTGTCAGCCTTTCGGCTCCGTAGACTCCCGAGATCTTCATAGTCTGCGTCCCGGCGATGCCACTGATCTGATCTCTGAGCTGCCGTTCGCGTTCTCGCAATGGAGCTAGAGCGTCGAACTGCTTCAGGTAGTCTGGAGAAACCAGACGCGAGGCTGCGGTGGCGCCTGATATGGCGTCCGTCTGGGCACCGGATATCTGATCCCTGAGCTGCTGTTCGCGTTCTCGTAATGGAGCTAGGGCGTCAAACTGCTTCAGGTAGTCTGGAGAAATTAGGCGCGAGGCTGCGGCGGCATCTGAGAGAGCGTCCCTCTGGGCCTCGGTGATCTGATCCATGAGCTGCTGTTGACGGTTCATGCCGTCGATAAAGGTGGAAGTAGCACTGATCTGGTGTGCCAGATCTTTGCCATATATTTGTTCCTGGATCTTGCTAAACCGGCCACCTTCGCCAAAGCCACGGTTCGTGCTCATTTCTTACGCCCCATCCCTGCCCCGAAAGGGGACTTCCATGGGGCGTGCCTCACAAATTTCAAGTGTCCGCAATGAAGCTGTTCGTTTTCGTCTTATCGCGACGGCGAGTGCGCGGTTTTACCGCGGCTTGTCTCGAGCCTTGGGGTGGATGTTAGGTCCAGTGCGAACTGCCTCGTCAGCATCAGTTGCGGCATGCAGGTCCGCTGATGTACCGGCCAACAGACGCGCAGAGCAGCCCTCACGCTCGGTTTCTCCGGTCAAGGGGCCGCCCCACAGCCCGTGTCGTCGCTCTCTACGTTCGCTCCAGCCCGCGCCCGCCGTGGGCCTACGGGTTACGCCCGTTCCCTTGACCGCGCCTCCCTCCGGACAAACCGGTTTCCAACCGGGGCATCGGCCCCCGATACCCGGGGACCGAGCCAACGGAGAAGGAGCCGAACCAATGTTCACCGCAGCTGACGTTATCTATGCCCATACCCGTGCCCGGGCCATCGAGGATACCGTCCTCGTCGATGTCAGTGGGCAGGTCCGCGAGGCCGGCTTCTGCATTCCGGTTGCTCTGACTGAACGGGTCTGGACCGAATGCGTGGAGTGGCCCGAAACCGAGGCAGCCATCCAGGACGAGTCGGCCGGCTATGGGACGTCGTGTTCATTGCCGCCGTCGCCGCTCGAACCACTGCCCGTCGCAACACCAATCGACACGCCTTGAGCTTGGGGTTGTCCCGCGGGGCGGCCGGTTGCCCGGTCTGCCCCCCTAGTACTCCACATCGGACCCGGGGATAAGGGGGAGCCGGTAGCGACCATCATGTTCCCGGGCGAGGACTGAGCCCCTTCGAGGAAGGCGGCTATCGCCGCTTTCCTCCGCGAAGGCTCATCGCTCAGCCGGCCAATGCCTGCGCTTCCAGCACCGCGCGCACCGCCGAGAAGAAGTGTGCAGCACGCATTTCCGTTGCGCCTCTCTGACCTTGTTGGGCACCCGCCCACGGCGAGGTAAATCGGGCGCGGGAGGCGCTGCCTTTCCGACCGTGGACCGCTGAGCCGGGCCGACCTGAAATCTGAAATCCTGGAACCTCATCCGACTCAGCCAGGCCGTCGATCCAGTCCGCAAGCGCGGTCATCGGCACGAGCCATCGCCGTATCACCTTGCCCAGACCCGGCAGCAAATCGCCTCGGCGTAGGCCGACAGCTACGGCTTTCCTGCCCGCTCGACTGCTGTCCCGCCACAAGACCTTCGCGACCTCATCGGCGTCAGTATCGCTTTGCCCGGGAACAGGGATCGGAGCAGGTCGAGCGTTGCACTCATCCGCAGTCCTCGCAGTTTGCAAGTCAGCCTACGTTTCGGAGCGGGGAAAAGTGAAGAAAATCCTAAGCCGGATTAGCCTGCCCCCCTGTACGCGACCGGCTTACCCTGCGGGGAAAAATCAGGAAAAACGCTGGAAAACGCCAGAAAACTTGCAAGCATCAGATGGCGGCCCCGATACGATTCGAACGTACGACCTTCCCCTTAGGAGGGGGACGCTCTATCCAGCTGAGCTACGGGGCCGGAGGGTGTGTGCTTGTGCGGTGCTGATGCCGCGCCGGCGCGGGGCGCGGGCGGGGTGCCTTTCGGCACGGCGCGATTCTGGCATGGATGATGCCGGGTCGGCGACAGGTCGGCTTGGCCGGCTGCGGCGATGCAGCGGTGTCCGCTGCGCCCATGCGGCCCTGCCGCAACGGGCCGCTGCCCCCATGCGGCCGGTCGCAATGGCCTGGTGGGCCCATGCGCACGGAGCCAATTCCCCCCGGACCGCCGGAACCACCGCCCTCGCCGGGGCCCGCCGCCGGTCGGCGCCGGACGCGGTTGCTATAATCGCCGACCTCTTGCGCGCTCCGCGCCGCGTCCGCGGCGCGGCTACCGCGCCCGCCTTCCCAGCCTCCGGAGTTCCCATGTCGCAGCAGATCCTCAAGGCCCTGAACCTGGCCGAGATGAATTCGGGCACCTATCTCGGCAACGGCGAGTGGTCCAAGACCAACGACGCCGGCGTGCTCGAATCGATCAATCCGAGCAACAACGAAGTCATCGCCCGCGTGCATGCGAGCTCGGAAGCCGATTACGAAACCATCCTCACGCGCGCCCAGGCCGCGTTCAAGATCTGGCGCACGACCCCGGCGCCGCGCCGCGGCGAAGCCATCCGCCTCTGCGGCGAAGCGCTGCGCGAGCACAAGGACGCGCTGGGTTCGCTGGTCGCGCTGGAGATGGGCAAGATCAAGCCGGAAGGCGACGGCGAGGTGCAGGAAATGATCGACATCGCCGACTTCGCCGTCGGCCAGTCGCGCATGCTCTACGGCTACACCATGCACTCGGAGCGTCCGGGCCACCGCATGTACGAGCAGTGGCATCCGCTGGGCATCGTCGGCGTGATCTCCGCATTCAACTTCCCGGTCGCGGTCTGGGCCTGGAATTCGTTCCTGTCGGCGATCTGCGGCAACATCACGATCTGGAAGCCGTCGCCGAAGACGCCGCTGTCGGCCATCGCCTCGATGCAGATCTGCAACGCCGCGCTGAAGGCCGGCGGCTTCCCGGACATCTTCTTCCTGTTCAACGACGCGCGCACCGAGCTCGCGCAGAAGTTCGTCGACGACCACCGCATTCCGCTGATCAGCTTCACCGGCTCGACCCAGGTCGGCCGCCTGGTCGGCGAGCGCGTCGCCCAGCGCATGGGCCGCTCGCTGCTGGAGCTTGGCGGCAACAACGCGATCATCGTCGACGAAACCGCCGACCTGAAGCTCGCGATCCCGGGCATCGTGTTCGGCGCGGTCGGCACGGCCGGCCAGCGCTGCACGACGACGCGCCGCCTGTTCGTGCACGAATCCATCTTCGACAGCGTGCTGAACACCCTGGTCGGTGCCTACAAGCAGGTCGAAGGCAAGATCGGCGATCCGACCCTGTCCACGACCCTGATGGGCCCGCTGACCGACAAGGCCTCGGTGCAGCGCTACCTCGGCGCGATCGAGAAGGCCAAGGCGGCCGGCGGCACCGTCGTCACCGGCGGCGCCGCGCTGACCGACCGTCCGGGCAACTTCGTGCTGCCGACCATCATCACGGGCCTGAAGAACAGCGACGAGGTCGTGCAGAGCGAAACCTTCGCGCCGATCCTTTACGTGATGCCGTTCAAGACCATCGACGAAGCCATCGGCTACCAGAACGGCGTGCCGCAGGGCCTGTCGTCGTCGATCTTCACGCAGAACGTCAAGACGGCCGAAGCATTCCTGTCGGCGGCCGGTTCGGACTGCGGCATCGCCAACGTCAACATCGGCACCTCGGGCGCGGAAATCGGCGGCGCCTTCGGCGGCGAGAAGGAAACCGGCGGCGGCCGCGAATCCGGCTCGGACGCCTGGAAGGCCTACATGCGCCGCCAGACCAACACCATCAACTACTCCGACGCGCTGCCGCTGGCCCAGGGCATCAAGTTCGAGTTCTGAGGCGTCGCGGGAGCGCTGCTCCCGCCACTGCGCGATATCGACGGGCCGCTTCTGCGGCCCGTCGTCGTTTGCGCAGGATGAAATCGTAGGTTGCCGGTGAGCCGCAGGCGAACCGCAACATCAAGGTATTCACGCCGCAAAGAACCCGTACCGAAGCGATCCCGGCACCGACGGACCTCGCGGGCGACCGCGGCAGGCATCGCTTCTTCGGCCGTTCTTCGCGACGAGCAACGCTTCGTCGGCCGTTCTTCGCGACGAAAGCACCTCGATCACTGAATGCTTCGTCAGCCGTTCTTCGCGATGAAGGCACCGCGATGTTGCGGTTCGCCTGCGGCTCACCGGCAACCTACGCGCCAGCAACCCGCGCCAGTAACCCACGCGCCGTCGTTGGGCGGCGCGTGGGCTTTCGTTGCGATCAGAAGCGGAACTGCGCCGAGGCGCCGAGCAGGTTGCCGCTGCTGTCGTAGCTGCCGCTCAGGCGGTCGCCGGTGGCCGTGCTCGTGCTGATCTGCGCGTCGCTGACGAAGATGTGGCCGTAGCCCAGATCGAACGCCATCGAGTCGCTGGGCGTGTAGCCCAGGCCGACCGTGAGCCAGCGCCGCGTGCCGTCGGGCACGCGCGGCGTGCGCGTGGAGACGTGGGTCGGCGTGCCGTCGACGGCGAAGCCGCCGCGCAGCACCCAGGTCGGATTGAAGCGGTATTCCATGCCGACCGAGCCGAACCAGGTGTCCTGCCAGTCGAAGTTCTCGATCGTGCTGGGCTGGGCCGGATTGGCGTAGTCGACGACGAGCTGGTTGAACGTGGACCAGCGCGTATAGCCGACGTCGGCGCCGAGGCTGAAGCGGTCGTTGAAGGAACGCCACCAGCTCGCCGTTGCGTTCGCCGGCGTCGTGAAACCGGCCGTTCCCGGCGTGTCGATGAACACCGCGTTGCCGAGCGCCGGGCTGATCGCGGTCACCGCGGCCGGCACCTGGAAGCTCGCGCTGCCGGACAGCTTGTGGACGACCTGGGAGTGGAAGTTGACGCCGATGCGGTCCTGGCCGGTCGGCTTCCACAGCAGGCCGACGCCCCAGCCCCAGCCCCAGTCGTCGCCGTCGACGCGGCCGAAGCCGTCCTGCGATTGCGGCAGTACCGGCGCGCCGGCGCCGGCGAGAATCGCGCCGAAGTCGATGGCCTGGGTCAGCTCGGCCTTGGTGCGCTGGGCGACCAGGCTGGCGCCGAAGGACAGGGTATCGCTGAAGCGGTAGGACGCCGCGGCGGTCAGGTCCACCGACTGGAACATGGATTTGTAGGCGCTGTAGCGGCCGACCCAGCCACGGTCGTAGTCGGTCTCGAAACCGTACGGCGCGCTGAGCGCGAAACCGAGCCGCCAGGCGTCGCTGAGCGGCGTGATGTAGTACAGCGCCGGAATCGGCTTGGTCACGCCGCCGTCGCCGCCGTCGCCGCCGCTGAGCGGCCGGCCCAGCGCGTCGCTGCCGCTGCCGGAGAACTTCGTGCTGAACTGCACGCCGGTCAGATCGGCCTGGAAGATGGCGCGGTCGACTTCGCTCATCGCGGCCGGATTGTTGACGACGACGGCCGCGTCGTCGGGTGCGGCGGCCGAGCCGGCGAAGGCGCGGCCCAGCGCCTTGGCGCTGTTTTCCTTGAGCTGGAAGGCGCTGGCAGTGGCCTGCTGCAGCGGCGCGGCGGCGAGCGCGACGATGACGGCGAGGCTCAGCGCACGCGGGCTGCAAAAACGGGAAAAGTACAACGTTTTATTTTTCACGGGGAAGCTCCGTTGTTGGTCCTGACTCCCCCGCGGCGCGAATCCTAGTACGCGCGGCGGCGTTGCGTATCTGCCGCCGCCATCGCCGTTCATCCGAGATACACCCGGCTGCCGCCGCGGTGCCGAAGCGGTCCGCCGTACGACCTAGCGAATTGTCGACAGCCCACCCGGCGAGACCGAATCCGGCGCGAATCGCCTACGACGTTGGTCGATAGCGATCGGGTTCGCGCCGCACTCCGGGCGGACGCGTCGGCGCCGCCGGCGATGAAACCGTCAAGGCCGCTTCGCCAGTCCCCGCCAGACGGACGGGTCCGTGATCCGACGCCCCATCCGTGGCACGATGCGCGCCCCGCGCTGCCGTTTCGTCCGCATGTATCAGCTCGCCCGCCCCTTCCTGTTCTGCCTCGACGCCGAGAAAGCGCACGAGCTCGGCCTGAAATCACTGGAGCTCGCCTACCGCACGGGCCTGAATCCGCTGCTCGCGACGCGGCCGGCGCCGCTGCCGACCGCGTTCTGCGGCCTGCAGCTGCCGAATCCGGTCGGCCTTGCGGCCGGACTCGACAAGAACGCGGCACACGTCGATGCGCTGGCCGCGCTGGGTTTCGGTTTCGTGGAGGTCGGCACGACCACGCCGCGGCCGCAGCCGGGCAACCTGAAGCCGCGCCTGTTCCGCCTGCCCGAGCACGAGGCGATCATCAACCGCCTGGGCTTCAACAACGCCGGCGTGGATGCGCTCGTGAAGAATGCCGAAGCCGCGCGCTACGGCGGCGTGCTCGGCATCAACATCGGCAAGAACAAGGACACGCCGAACGAGAACGCGGTCGACGACTATCTCTACTGCCTGGACCGCGTCTATGCGCGCGCGAGCTACGTCACGGTCAACATTTCCTCGCCGAACACGCAGGGCCTGCGCGACCTGCAGGAAGAGGAAACGCTCAAGCGCTTCATCGCGACCCTGCGCGAGCGCCAGGAAAAACTCGCCGCGCAGCACGGCGCACGCAAGCCCATGCTGCTGAAGATCGCGCCGGACCTGAGCGAGACCGAGCTCGACGCGATCGCCGACGTGCTGCTGGCCACCGGCATCGACGGCCTGATCTGCACGAACACGACGGTCGCGCGCGACGCAGTCGCGGGCCACGCCTACGCGAACGAAGCCGGCGGCCTGTCGGGACGGCCGGTGTTCGCGCGCTCCACGGCGGTGCTCGCCGGCATGGCGCAGCGGCTGGCCGGCCGGGTTCCGCTGCTCGGCGTCGGCGGCATTCTCGACGGCGCGGATGCGGTCGCGAAGATCGAGGCCGGCGCCGCGGCGGTGCAGATCTACAGCGGCCTGATCTACCGCGGCCCGGCGCTGATCGGCACCTGCGTGGAAGCGCTGCGCGCCGCGCGCGGCGAAGGCGCATGAGCGAGTTCCGCGTCGCGCCGGCACGCCTGGACGGCGCCGGCTACAGCATTCTCGAAGACGCCTCGCTGGCCGGCCGCACTACTTTGCGCGTGGACGCGCGCGCGGCGCTGCTGGTCGACCTGCGCGCCAGCACCGCGCTGGCCGAAGTGCTCGCGTTTCCGCTGATCGCCGGCGCGCCGCTGCTCGTGCTCGGCGAAGGCAGCAACCTGCTGCTGACGCGCGACGTGCCCGGTGTCGTGCTGAGCCTGTCCACGCGCGGCATCGGCATCGTCGGCGAGCGCGACGGACATGCGCTCGTTCGCGCCGAGGCCGGCGAGAGCTGGAACGATCTCGTGCACTGGACCCTGGGCCGCGGTCTGGCCGGACTCGAGAATCTCGCGCTGATTCCCGGCACGGTCGGCGCCGCGCCGATACAGAACATCGGCGCCTACGGCGTGGAACTGGCCGAGTTCGTCGACAGTGTCGACGCCTGGGATCGCGAGGCCGCGACGCTGCGCCGTTTCAGCGCGGCCGATTGCGCCTTCGGCTACCGCGACTCGCTGTTCAAGCGCGAACCGGGCCGCTACATCGTGACCGCATTGACCGTGCGCCTGCCGCGCACGCCGGCATTGCGCCTGGACTATGCCGGCGTACGCGAGGAGCTTGCCGCGATGCAGGCCGACGCACCGACGCCGGCGCTCGTCGCCGAGGCGATCTCGCGCCTGCGCCGGCGCAAGCTGCCGGACCCGGCGGTGATCGGCAACGCCGGCAGCTTTTTCAAGAATCCGGTGATTCCGGCCGACCAGGCCGACGCGCTGAGCGCCGCCCATCCGCAGCTGCCGTCGTGGCCGCAGGGCGACGGCCGGCGCAAGCTGTCGGCAGCGTGGCTGATCGAGCAGGCCGGCTACAAGGGACGCCGCGACGGCGACGCCGGCATCGCCGCGCAGCATGCGCTGGTGCTGGTCAATCACGGCAGGGCCAGCGGCGCGGAACTGTGGGCGTTCGCCCAGCGCGTACAGGCCGCGGTGCGCGAGCGCTTCGGCGTCGCGCTGGAAGCCGAACCGCGCGTCGTCTGACGCGCCGCGGCTGCCGCCGGTCCGCGACGTCGGTCGAACTGGGAGCACAGTCACGGCATGCACTCACGTACGGTTTAATCTGGTCGGGTTTTTGCTTCTCACCGTTCCGGAGTTCCGATGGTCAGCGCATTCGCAAGCCAGGTCCTGAGCCGCCGTCAGCTGATCCAGTCCCTGGCCGCCGCAATCGGCGTCGTCGATCCGGCTGCCATGCGCCGGCCCGGCAAGGCCGCGGTACAGGCGCCCGCGTACGCCGCAAGCCCGAACCTCGCCACGCCGCCGGGACCGGTGCGCTGGCTGCAGAAGGCCACGTTCGGCTACTGCTATTCCGAGTTCGCCGCGTTCGCCGCCCTGCCCGGCGGCACCGACGACGCGCGCTGGACGAACTGGGTCACCGCCCAGTTGAACCCCGCCGCGATCAACGACAGCGCCTGCGACGCGCGCATCGCTGCAGGCGGCTTCACGACCCTGGGCAAGACCCTGCCGCAGCTCTGGAGCCAGCATCACGCCGAGGTCAACAACTACAACCTGCGCATGCAGCCGATCGCCGAGATCGAATGCGCGACGACCATCCGCGCGACGTATTCCAAGCGCCAGCTGTTCGAAGTCATGACCGACTTCTGGCACGACCATTTCAGCACCTACGGCTGGGACTACGACGGCGGCCCGATGTTCGTGCACTACGACCGCGACGTGATCCGGCCGAACGTGTTCGGCAATTTCCGCACGATGCTCGAATCCGTGGCCAAGTCGACCACGATGATGTACTACCTCGACCTGTACGCCAGCACGGTGGCCGGTCCGAACGAGAACTACGCGCGCGAGCTCATCGAGCTGCACACGCTCGGCGCCGAGAACTACGCCGGGGTCATGGACCCGACCGATCCGTCGCTGCCGGCCGGCGTCATCGGCGACGGCCTGACTGCACGGCTCAAGTATGTCGACGAAGACGTCTATGAAGCCACGCGCGTACTGACCGGCTGGACGATCAAGAACGGCCACTGGCAGTTCCCGGCCGACAACGACGGCACCTTCGTGTTCCGTGACTCGGCCGACTGGCACGACCGCTTCACCAAGTACGTGCTGAACCGCCGCTTCGCACCGGATCAGGGCCAGCAGGACGGTTTCAAGCTGTTCGACCTGCTCGCCGCGCACCCGGGCACGGCGAACTTCATCGCGCGCAAACTCTGCCGCCGCTTCATCGGCGACGACCCGCCGGCCGGCCTCGTCGCGAGCATCGCCCAGCTGTTCCAGAACACCTGGCAGGCGCCGGACCAGCTCAGGCAGGTCACCCAGGCCATCCTGCTCAGCAGCGAGTTCAAGAACGCCTGGGGCACCAAGATCAAGCGGCCGTTCAACGCGCTGATCGGCGCGCTGCGCGGCACCTTCGCCGAATTCACGCCGACCCTGGCGACCTACGGCACCGACTATCCGACCAAGGACGAGATCAACTCGCGCCTGCAGCAGGCCGGGCAGCGCAAGTTCTACTGGCCCGCACCCAACGGCTACCCGGACCGCGCCGCGGCCTGGGCCAGCAGCGGCAGCCTGGCCATGACCTGGAAGTTGCTCGTGCGCCTGACCGAGATCCGTCGCGAGGTCGGCTACGACGGCGCGCGGCCGTACGTCATCGACATCCTCGGCTTCACGTCGGCGGCGTTTCCGGCCGCGGCCGACCGCACGGCGGCCAACATCGTCGGCTACTGGTGCGACGTGATCCTCGGCTTCCGGCCCGAGCCGGTCTACACCAAGGCCGTGGATTTCCTGCGCCAGAACGCCGCACCGACCGAGGCGCTGAACCTGAACGAAGCCTGGGCCGGCGGCGCCACGCCGAACCTCAAGAACCATTACACCCAGTCGCGCCTGCGTTCGACCGTCGCGCTGATCCTGTGCAGTCCCGACGCGCTGCGCCGCTGAGGAGATCCCATGTTCGACCGTCGTGATTTCCTCAAGACCTGCGGCGCCGGCAGCGGCGCTCTCGCGCTGGCCGGTACCAGCAAGCTCGCCTTCGGCGCCGCCCAGGCCAACAGCTACGACACGCTGGTCGTGGTGTTCCTGCGCGGCGGCATGGACGGGCTCAGCCTGTTCTCGCCGGGCGGCAGCAACGCCAACCGCGGCGCCTACGAGACCGCGCGCCCGATCCTGAAGGTGCCGCTCAGCGGCGCCGGCGCCGGGCTGGCCGTCAGCGGCGACCAGTGGCGCCTGCATCCGCGTGCGGCGCAGCTGCGCGATCTCTACGTCGGCGGCAAGCTCGCCGTCGTGCTCGGCGCCGGCATGCCGGCGCCGGTCACTCGCAGCCATTTCGACGCGCAGGTCAACATGGAGGTCGGCCTCGCCGGCCAGGGCGGCGGCATCGGCTGGCTCACGCGCGTGCTCGACAGCGCAAACCTGCCCGGCACCGTGCAGATACCCGCCGTCAGCGCCGGCAGCATCACCTCGACCAGCCTGCTCGGCAGCACCGAGACGATCACCCTGGCCAGCGGCACGGACTTCCGCATCGACTCGGGCTCCTGGGCCTGGAACGTGGAGCCGGATTTCCGCACCACCGCGCCGGTCGGCGCGCGCGGCCTGTTCAGCGTACTGCCCGAGCTGTGGACCCCGAGCGGCGACTTCGAGGCCGCCGGCCGACAGACCCTCGACGCGCTCAATGTCATCAAGCCGATCGACTTCCCCGGCTACGTGCCGGCCAACGGCGCCGTCTACGACGCCGGCAGCAGCTTCGCCCAGCAGCTCAAGATGCTGGCCCAGCTGATCAAGCGCGACGTCGGCCTGCGCATCGCGACGATCGACCTCGGCGGCTGGGACACCCACGACGGCCAGGGCAATCCGGCCAATGCCTACGACTACTTCGGCAGCAAGGTCGAGGAGCTGTCCAAGGGGCTCGGCGCGTTCTACGCCGATCTCAACGGCAGCGGCGCGGCCAACTACGCGAGCACGACCAGCGTCGTCGTCATGAGCGAATTCGGCCGGCGCGTGCGCGAGAACGACGACGGCGGCACCGACCACGGCTACGGCAACATCATGCTCGCGCTCGGCGGCTCGGTGAACGGCGGCCAGACCTTCGGCACCTTCGCCGGCCTGTCCACCGCGCAGCTGTTCGAAGGCGCCGACGTCATGGTCACGACCGACTACCGCCGCGTCATGTCCGAAGCGGTGATCCGCCGCCTGCGCAACCCGAGCATCTACTACGCGTTCCCGGGCTATTCCGGCTACACGCCGCTGGGCATCTTCCAGGGCACCGACCTGCCGCCGACCGGCAACGACCGGATCTTCGCGAACGGGTTCCAGTGACGGAACGCCGACTGCGGGGCGGCTGCCTCGCGGCGGCCGCCCTGCGCGTCGCTTCGCCGCTGCTCAAGGCGCTTTCGGCCCCGCGGCCCTGAGATCGGGATGCTGCCGGCAGGGCGGATCGAGAACACCGGCCGGCAGTTCACCGCGGACCTGACCGACGGCGCGCCGAAGCGGCGCGAATTCGGATTCCGGGCATTTCGCTCGAGCGAGGAAAGCATGCCGTTCGACAGCCGCGTCGCTTCCCGGGCGTTTCCGCTCAGCTGCCCGGCGCCTTCTTCATCGCTGACCATTGACTCCATCCCGTTGATTCCATGGATCTTGGTATCCGATTCGAGGGGGCCGCGCGATGACATAGCACAGCGATAAGGCTCTGTTAAACTCGCCCTCCCGCCCCTCCGGGCAAGCTGCCGCCGATAATGAGCGAGGACCACCCTAGTACCACCGCCCACCGTTCCTGGTTCGATCGTCTGAGCCAGGCACTGTCGGGCGAACCGCGCAATATCGAGGAGCTGCTCGAGGAACTGCGCCAGGCGCAGGCCAACGGCCTGCTCTCCAACGACACCTTGTCCATGGTCGAGGGTGCGATCGAGGTCAACGACCTCACCGTCGCCGACGTCATGGTGCCGCGCGGCCAGGTCGTCAGCCTTGCGGCCAACGCGCCGTTCAAGGACAACCTGGCGATCGTCATCGAGTCGGGCCATTCGCGCTTCCCGGTCCACGGTGACGAGAAGGACGAGATTCTCGGCATCCTGCTGGCCAAGGACCTGCTGCGCTGCCTGGCCGAAGGCGTCACGGCCGACATACGCCTGCTGCTGCGTCCGGTCGCGCTGATTCCGGCGTCCAAGAAGCTCAACATCCTGCTCAAGGAATTCCGTCTCTCGCACAACCATATGGCCATCGTCGTCGACGAGTACGGCGGTGTCGCCGGCCTCATCACGATCGAGGACGTGCTGGAGCAGATCGTCGGCGACATCGACGACGAACACGACGACGACGATGGCGAATCGCGCCAGGTCACCGAACTCGACGGCCAGTGGCTCGTCAACGCGCTGACACCGATCGCCGAATTCAACGAACGCTTCGGCAGCAACTTTCTCGACGAGGAGTTCGACACGGTCGGCGGCATGATCACGGCCGAGTTCGGCCACCTGCCGGAAGCCGGCGAGGAAGTCACGCTCGGCGGCTTCGACTTCCACGTCAGCAAGGCCGACGACCGCCGCGTCCACCAGTTCACCGTGCGCGTGCATGCGGATTGAGTTCGCGCCGCAGCGCTGGATGGCGCTGCTGGCCGCATTGATCGGGCTGCTGTTCGCCGCGAACGCGGGCGCGCAGGCGGGCGCCGGCGACGACGAACCCGGCAGCGAGCTGCAGATCTCGCTGCTGACCTTCGGTCCCGGCGAGATCTACTGGGAGCGCTTCGGCCACAACGCGATCGCGATCCGCGACCGGCGCAGCGGCGAGGCGGTCAGCTACAACTACGGCATCTTCGATTTCGAGGAAGAGTCGTTCTTCCTGAATTTCCTGCGCGGCCGCATGCGCTACACGATCGAGGCCACCGCGCTCGACCGCGATCTGGCCTGGTATCGCGAGGAAGGCCGCGCCGTGCTCGAACAGGAGCTGCAGCTCACGCCGGCGCAGCGGCTGGCGCTGCGCGATTTCCTGCAGTGGAACCTGCGTCCGGAGAACGCGAAGTACGACTACGAGTACTTCACCTCGAACTGCTCGACCAAGGTGCGCGACGCGCTGGACCGCGCGCTCGGCGGCGCGATCCGGCGCAGCCTGGAGACGCGTTCGCGCGGCTACACCTACCGCCTGCAAGCCGACAGCCTGCTCGCGCCGATACCCGCACTCATGCTCCCGATGGACCTGGGCCTGGGGCCCAATGCCGACCGGCGCCTGTCGTTCTGGGACGAGAGCTTCATTCCGGCGGAATTCGCCCAGCACATTGCCCAGGTCCAGGTCGACGGCGCCGACGGCAGGCCGCAGCCGCTGGTCGGCGCCACGCGCGTGCTGAGCACGGCCAACGCGAACCTCACCGCGGCCGGGCAATCCTGGCTGCGCCGTCACGGCCCGTATCCGATCGGCTACGCGACGCCGGTCGCCGTGGCCAGCGTCGTCCTGAGCCTGCTGCTGTTCGTGCTCGCGCGCTCGCCGCGGCCGCGCGCGGCGCTTGCGTTCGCGCTGCTCGGCACCGGCTTCGCCGTCGCCGCCGGCCTGGCCGGCCTCGTGCTGGCCGCGCTGTGGCTGCTGACCGAGCACGTATCGGCCTGGCGCAACGCCAACCTGCTGCTGCTCGACCCGCTGCTGCTCCTGCTGCTGCCGGCGCTCTGGCGCACGCGCCGGCCGGACTGGCGCAGCGGCCGCGCGACGCGGCTGCTGGCCGGCCTCGTGCTGGTCCTCGCGCTGCTCGCGCTCGCGATCAAGGTGCTGCCCTGGTTCGTGCAGAACAACGCCGTCTGGATCGCCCTGCTGCTGCCGCCGCATCTCGTACTGGGCTGGCGATTGCTGAAACGCTGAGCCGTATCGGCCACGACGCTGTTCAACGCCGGGAGTGGCGCTAGTCCGTGGAATGGATCGAAGGCGCAGAAAAGCCGGCATTTCCTCCAGCTCGCCCGGCCTTTCCGCAAGACCCGATGCAGGCCTGGAGGCCGACGCAACCGGATCAACGTCGCACTGGTCCGGGCCTCTCCCGCAACCTCGACCGAATCCGTCGGTCCGGTCCGCACTCCGGCACAAACCGGACCGACGCAGAAAAAGCCCGAATTTCCATTTGCCGGCGGCTAGAATCGGCGCATGCGTGCTTTTTTCCTGTTTGCCGCCCTGCTCCCGCTGCTGGCGTCCGCATCGGACGCCGCGACGCCGGAGCCGTTGCGCGTACGCCTGGCCACGCTGGAGTGGCCGCCGTACGTCGGTGCGGAACTGCCGGGACAGGGCTACGCCGCCGAGGTCGTGCGCGCGGCCTGCGCGCGCCGCGGCGTGGAAGTGCAGTTCGAGCTGATGCCCTGGGCGCGCGCGCTGATGCTCGGCCTGCGCGGCGACTATGCCGGCGTCATGCCGGAATACCGCAATACGCGGCGCGAGGCGGAATTCGCCTTCTCGGCCTCGTTTCCGGGCGGCCCTATCGGACTGTACAGGCGCCGCGGCGAACCCATCGCCTATGCGGTCGATCCGCTGACCGATCTCGACGGTGCGCTGCGCAGCATCGCACGCTACCGCATCGGCGTCGTACGCGACTACATCAACAACCCGACCTTCGACCGCGCCGACTACCTCACGCGCGAGGAAGCCGCGAGCGATCGCGTGAACCTGCGCAAGCTCGCCCACGGCCGCGTCGAACTCGCCTTCGCCGACCGCTGGGTCGCCGAATACCTGCTGCGCACCGATCCGCTGCTGCGTACCGCCGGACTCGAAATGCTGCAGCCGCCGATCGAGGAGCCGGCCCTGTACGTGGCCTGGTCGCGCCAGTCCGACAGCGCCGCGGCCGCGCGACCGGCCTGCGACGAAGGGCTGGCCGAACTGCTGCGCGACGGCACGATCGACGAGTTGCGCAAGCGGCACGGACTGGTTCCGCCCTGAGCGGCTGGAATGCGCAGATCCCGGCCCGGCCGGTTCGGCGAATGCCCGCCATCTGATGATCCGTGTGGCCGAGGCGGCGCGGGAAACCGGCTCTGCCCCGCGTCATTCGAGCACGAGGATCGGCTGCACCCGGACTATTCCGTCCTCGACGCCAATCCGCATGCGCGGGCAGCCCCTGCCGTCACCCGGTTCCGACGGCCTGCGCCGGGCCGCCGGGATCGGCCGCACCGGCGCAGGCGGCGACCGCGCACGGAAGGCCCGCAGAGAGCAGCCCACGCCCCCGGCGCAGGCCGCCGTGTCGGGCTGTATCAGGCACGCGAACGTCCTTCGGCTGCCGAGCCGCCGCGCGTGCGCGCGTAGCCCAGTGCTTCGCTCTCGCGCAGACCGCAGCCGAACTGCAGGCCCTGCAGCAGGTCGCAGCCGATGTCTTCGAGGAAGCGGCGCTGGCCCGGCGTTTCCACGCCTTCGGCAGCGACTTGCAGGCCGAGGCTGTGGCCGAGACCGACGATGGCCCGCACTATGGTCGCGTCGCTCAGATCGGTCAGCACGTCGCGCACGAAGCTCATGTCGATCTTGAGCTTGGTGACCGGCAGCTCCTTCAGATAGCCCAGCGATGCATGGCCGGTGCCGAAGTCGTCGATCGCGATGCCGACGCCGAGCGCGCGCAGGCGACCGAGCGAGGCGGCCGCGTACTTGATGTTGTCGACGATGGCGGTCTCGGTGATTTCCAGCTCCAGCGCCGAACCCGGCAGGACGTGCGCTTCGAGCACGGCGGCGACGCGTTCGTGCAGGTTGCGCTCGCGCAGCTGCGCGCCGGAGACGTTGATCGAGATCGGCCGGGCCTGGCCGGCGCTGCGCCAGGCCACGGCGCGCGCGCAGGCCTGCTGCAGCACCCAGTCGCCGAGCGCGGCGATCGTGCCGTTCTCCTCGGCCAGCCGGATGAAGCTGCCGGGCCGCAGCAGACCGAACTGGGGATGGTTCCAGCGCAGCAGCGCCTCGAAGCCGTGCACGCGGCCGTTGCCGGCGATGACCAGGGGATCGAATACGAGTTCGAGCTCGTCGCCGATCGAGCGGCGACGCAGATCCTTGCTCAGGCGCCGGCGCGTGGCCGATTCGTCGTCGCGCGCGGCATCGAAGAACATCGCGCCGTGAGCGCCGTCGCCCTTGGCCTGGGCCAGCGCCGACTCGGCGTTCTGCAGCAGGCTCTCGGCGCTGTCGGCGTCGTCCGGATACAGCGCGCTGCCGGCGCGCACGTCGAGCGTGAACTGTCCGGCCGGCAGTTCGACCGGACGCGCAAGTCCGGCGCGCACCTGCTCCAGCAGCTGCTGCACGGCCGCGCGCGAGGCGCCTTCGTGCAGCAGCAGCGCGAACTTGTCCTCGACCACGCGTGCGGCGAACGCGCCGTCGATCGCGTCGAGGCGGCGCGCGAATTCGTGCAGCACGTCGTCGCCGACCGCGCGGCCGTAGGTCTCGTTGATCGCGCGCAGGCTGCACAGATCGACCAGCAGCAGCGCCCGCGGGCCGGCGGTGGCGATCGCGTGGCCGGTACGGGTCAGCAGCAGCTGGCGATTGGGCAGTCCGGTCAGATCGTCGAACTGCTGCAGATAGCTTGCGCGCGCCTCGGCTTCGGCGCGGCGCGCGAAGTTTTCGCGCATGCCGGCGAGCAGCTGATTCACGGCGCGGGCAAGGCGGCCCAGTTCGTCGTGCTCGTGATTCTCCGGCACCTTGACCGACACCGTTTCCGGCGTCAGTGCGCCGCTGTCGGCGAGCTCGCCGGCCAGCCGTTCCAGCGGCGCGGTCAGGATGCGGTTGACCACGCCGAGCAGCACCAGGCCGAGCAGCGCGGCCCAGGCCAGGCCGAGGCCGAACACCAGCGCGGTGCGCGCGAGAAAGTCGCGCCCGTGCACGTAGGTGTCGATGCCGATATTGAGCTCGCCGAGCGGTTCGCCATTGCGCGGGTCGGCCAGGATCTCGCGATAGTCGCGCTGCGCGCCGAACAGGCGGTCGCTGAGGCCGCGCCAGGCGCTGTGCTGCAGCGGCGTCTCGCGCTGCGCCAGCACGGTCGCCGGCAGCATGCGGATCTCGGCACGATACACGCCGGGATAGGCCGCCAGCCCGGCCAGCACCTGACCGGCGAGCTCGCTGTCGATCTCGTAGACCGCTTCGGTCGCCGCACGCTTGAGCGTGGTCAGCGCCTGCTGGCCGGTGCGGTCCAGGTCATTGCTGTTGCTGCGCGCGTCGGCCAGCACCTGCACCAGCGCCAGCGCACCGCCGATCAGCAAGGTGCTTGCCAGCACGATGCGGGTCAGGCGCGTACTCAGACGATCTCGGCGCGGTGGGCGTTCGAGTTCCACGCGGGCAACCTGCGGGACGGGCAGCCGAGTGTAGCCGAGTCGCGCGGCGGTTCGCCGCGGCGGCCGCGCCCGATACAGGTTCGCAGCGTACGCAAATGTCCCATGGCGCAAACGCGCAGAAATTCCCTACGACAGCCGCCGGCGCCGCGCCGCCGTCCTGACGCGATCCGCAGCGATGACAGTGGGCGGGACGTATCGCTAGTCATTTGCGGGACAGGACACTAGGCTGCGCCTTTCCACCGCCGACAGAGCCGATGCGCTCATCGCCACCGACGCGTATCAACTATCCCGTGCTGCTCGGCGTCGTCGCCCTGCATGCCGCCCTGTTCGCCTGGGCCCTGCGGCCGCCGCGCCCGCACGACAACGCGCCGGCACGGCGCGCGGCCGCAACCGCGACGGCCGCGCCGGTGCCAGGCGCGACGGCGCCGGCGAAACCGGCGCAGGACCCGGACGAAGCCGACGACGACGACGCCGACCGCGCGCCGGCCGACGATCCGCGCCGCGCATTCACGCCGCAACAATGGCGTCGCAATCATGCGACCGCCGCGCAGGCCCAGGACCAGCGCCTCTACGGCGCGCCCGGCAACCGTGCGGCGGCGCCCACGCCGGCAGCGCTGATACAGGCGCTGGGCCGCGGCGAGACCGCCGCCGCAACGGCGGCCGCCGGACTGCAGGAAGACTGCGAGGCCCTGGCCGCGCTGCCCGAACAGGTCGATGCGGTACTGCTGCAGGAACTGGACGCGAGGACGCAGGCGCTGGCCCGGGCCAGCCTCGATGCACGACTGCAGCGACTGGCGCAGCGCCGCCAGCGCTGCGCCGACTGGCGCGCGGCGCGCGCCGCCATCGACGCGGCGCGGCGCGCCTACGCCGCGCGCAGCGATGCCGACGCGTTCGAGGCGCTGCGCACGCAGCTGCAGCTGGAGCCGAACACACCGGGCCTGCTGCAGCGTCTGCGCGACGAACTGCAGGCGCTGTGGCAGAGCCAGTCGCAACGCCGCGTCGGCCGCACGCTCGCGCTGCAGCTGCTGGCCGATGACGGCGACGCGCAGAACGCGATCGGTCTGCGCCTGCTGCTGCAATTGGCCGAGCGCGACGACGCCGACGTCGAGTTCGTCGCCGCCGTGCTGGCCCAGGGCTACGGCCATCTGCCGCCGCAGCCGGCGCTCGCGGCGAGCTGGCAGCGGCGCGCGGCCGACCTCGGCGCCGATGCGGCGATCGACGCGCAGCTGGCCCAGGCCGAAGTGCAGACCACGCCGGCCCAGGCCTGGGCCTGGCATGCCTGGCGCGTCTGGCTCAACGCACACGGCTGCTATGTCGACACGCCGCGCGCCGACGATGCCTTACTGATCGGCGATCTCGGCGCACTGCGCGGGCTCGACGCACGCCTGGACGCCAGTGCGCGCCGCGACGCCGCGGCCGCGTACCGCGAACGCGTCGAGCGCCATGGCGCCCGTGCCCGCGCCGCACGCGGCTGCGACGCGGAGCCGGGCGAGGCCGGATGAGAAACCGCGGCCCATGGCGGAACCGGTTTCCGGTCCCGGCAACCCTGTAGCACCGCAAAGCCGGCCGCCGGTCCGGCAGCGCTCCGAAGGGATCACCGGCGAGCCGCCGCCGACCGACGCGCCGCGCGGCGGATCAGGATCTGCCGCGTTCCCGCACCTCAGGCCGCATCGGGCGGCAGCGGCAGCTCGGCGCAGCGCACGGCAAGGAATTCGCGCAGCGCCTGCACGGCCGGACTCAGCAGGCGCCGGTCGGCGCAGATCAGGTTCAGCGGCGCGCTTTCGCCGCGCCATTGCGGCAGCAGCAGCTCCAGCCGGCCGGCCTGCACGTCGGCACACGCGTCGAGCCAGGACTTGTAGGCAATGCCGTGGCCGGCCACGGCCCAGCGCCGCACGGCCTCGCCGTCGTCGCTGACCCGATCGCCATCGACCGTGACCACGCTGTCGCCGTGGACGCCGTGGAAGCGCCAGCGCGCATGCAGCTCGTCGCTGAGCAGGAAGCGCAGGCAGTTGTGCCGGCGCAGATCCTGCGGCTGCGCCGGCCGCCCCGCACGGGCCAGATAGGCCGGCGCCGCGCACAGCACGCGCCGGTTCTGCGGCAGCAGCGGCAGCGCGATCAGCGCCGAATCGGCCGGCGCGCCGTAGCGCAGGGCCAGGTCGACCGGCTCGCGATAGACGTCGGCCAGGCGGTCCGACAGCTGCACGCGCA
Organism: Lysobacteraceae bacterium SCN 69-320; assembly: GCA_001725155.1. Classification (GTDB taxonomy): domain Bacteria; phylum Pseudomonadota; class Gammaproteobacteria; order Xanthomonadales; family Rhodanobacteraceae; genus Tahibacter. Next base: position 614,708 of record MEFP01000019.1, read on the forward strand.
GGCGCAGGGCCGGATGCGTGGCGAGAAACGCATCGAGCCACGGCAGCACGGTATGCCGGCCCAGATCCGACGGCAGCGACAGCTGCAGACTGCCGCGCAGCGAGCCGTCCCCGCGCAGCGCCTGCTCGCCGTCGGCCAGCGCCTGCAGCGCGACGCGGCAGTGCTGCAGGAAACGCTCCCCGTCCGGCGTCAGGCGCAGGCTGCGCGTGGAACGCACGAACAGGCGCGCCTGCAGTTCGGCTTCCAGGCGCTTGATCGCCGCGCTGGCCGCGGCCGGGCTCAGGTCCAGGCTGCGCGCCGCGGCGGAAAAACTGCCGCTGTCCGCGGCGCGCACGAAGAATTCCAGTTCCATCAAGGCTTTCATCGCCTGCCTCACCTCGCCGTCTTTCAACCAACGGTTGAAATTGATTCTGTTTTAGCGAGGTTTTTCGCGATTCGTCAATCAATCAAGCTGCCGCCTCCGATTCGACCGGAGCCGCCCATGGCCCTTGCCTCGCCCGCCGCCGCCGCGCCGCCGCGCTGGCATTTCGATCACGTCAACCTGCGCAGCGGCGACAGCGCGCCGCTACAGCGGCTGTTCGGCGAGGTCATGGGCCTGCGCCGCGGCTACCGTCCGCCGTTCCGCTTCCCGGGCGAGTGGCTGTACCACGGTGACCAGGCCTGGCTGCATCAGGTGCAGACGCCGGCCCTCGGCGCCGCCGTCGAATTCGCGCATATCGCGTTCCGCACCGACGAAGCCGCCGCGGCGCTGATCGCGCGCCTGCGCGCCGCACAGCTGCCGCACGAGGTCGCGACCGTGCCGGGGCAGCCGACCGCGCAGATCTTCGTGCGCCTGCCCGGCGGCTTCGTCGTCGAGCTGGATGCGCCGGCCGCCTGACGACGCGCCGCCTCGCGCCAGAATCGTACAAATCCACCATGGCCTTTCAGGCAAAGGAACCTGTGCATGAGCGACCCTCTGTTCCGCCCGCTGACGCTGGGCGCATTGCAACTGCCGAACCGCATCGTCATGGCGCCGATGACGCGCTGCCGCAGCAGCCAGCCCGGCGACGTGCCGAACGCGCTGATGGCGCAGTACTACGCCCAGCGCGCCGGCGCCGGCCTGATCGTCAGCGAGGCGACGCAGATCTCGCGCCAGGGCCAGGGCTACAGCTTCACGCCGGGCATCTACAGCGCAGAACAGATCGACGGCTGGCGCCGGGTCACCGACGCGGTGCATGCGGCCGGCGGCCGCATCGTGCTGCAGCTCTGGCACGTCGGCCGCATGTCGCATCCGCTGTTCCATGACGGCGAGTCGCCGGTCGCACCGTCGGCGCTGGCGCCGGATGCCCAGGTCTGGGTCGTGCGCAACGGTGTCGGCGGGATGCTCGATTGCCCGGTACCGCGCGCGCTGCGGCGCGAGGAGATCGCCGGTGTCGTCGAGGACTACCGCCGCGCCGCGGCGAATGCCGTGCGCGCCGGCTTCGACGGCGTGGAGATCCACGGCGCCAACGGCTATCTGATCGACCAGTTCCTGCGCACGACCTCGAACCGGCGCGAGGACGACTACGGCGGCAGCACGGCCAACCGCACGCGGCTGCTGCGCGAGATCGCCGCGGCCGTGGCCGGCGAGGTCGGCGCCGCGCGCGTCGGCGTGCGCCTGGCGCCGTACATCACGGCGCGCAACATGAACTGTCCCGAGATCATCCCGACCATCCTGCACGCGGCGGCCGAGCTGCAGCAGATCGGCGTGGCCTATCTGCATCTGGCCGAGGCCGACTCGGACGACGCCCCCGTCGTGCCCGAGACCTTCCGCAGCGCGCTGCGCCAGGCCTATGCCGGCCGCGTCGTCGTGGCGGGCCGCTACGACCGGGCCCGCGCCGAGGATCTGCTGGCGCGCGGCCTGACCGATCTCGTCGCATTCGGCCGTCCGTTCATCGCCAACCCCGACCTGCCCGCGCGGCTGCGCCACGGCTGGCCGCTGGCCGCCTTCGACGGCGGCCTGTTCGGCGGCGACGCGCAGGGCTATACCAGCTATCCGGACTACGCCGCAGCCGCCTGATACTTCCCTTCACTCCTCAGGAATCGCCATGAAAGCCGTAGGCTTCTTCAAGAATCTGCCGATCAGCGACGACCAGGCCCTGGTCGATCTCGAACTGCCCGAACCCGAGCCGGGTCCGCGCGACCTGCTCGTCGACGTGCATGCCGTATCGGTCAACCCGGTCGACACCAAGGTACGCCGCAATGCAGCGCCGCCGGCCGGCCAGGCGCGCGTGCTCGGCTTCGACGCGGCCGGAGTCGTGCGCGCGGTCGGCAGCGCCGTCAGCCTGTTCAAGCCCGGCGACCGCGTCTGGTATGCGGGCTCGATCGCGCGGCCCGGCTCCAACGCCGAACGCCAGCTCGTCGACGAGCGCATCGTCGGCCGCCTGCCGCAGCGCCTGGACTTCGCCCAGGGCGCGGCCCTGCCGCTGACCGCGATCACCGCCTGGGAACTGCTGTTCGACCGATTGCAGGTCCGCCGCGACAGCAGCGACGAAAGCCTGCTCGTGATCGGCGCGGCCGGCGGCGTCGGCTCGATTCTCGTGCAGCTCGCCAGGCGCCTGACCGGCCTGCGCGTGGTCGGCACGGCTTCGCGCGCGGAAACGCGTGCCTGGGTCGAACGGCTCGGCGCCCACGACGTCATCGACCATTCAAAGCCGCTGGACGAAGAGCTGCGCCGCATCGGCCTGGCCCAGGTCGACTACGTCGCGAGCCTGACCCAGAGCGACCGCCACTACGCCGCCGTCGTCGAGGCGCTCAAGCCGCAGGGCCGCCTCGGCCTGATCGACGATCCGGCCACGCCGCTGGACGTCATGAAGCTCAAGCGCAAGGCGTTGTCGCTGCATTGGGAAATGATGTTCACGCGGCCGGTGTTCGAGACCCCGGACATGATCGAGCAGCACCGGCTGCTGAATGCCCTCGCCGATCTCGTCGACGCCGGCACGGTGGTCACCACGGTCGGCGAACATTTCGGCCGCATCGACGCGGCCAACCTGCGCCGCGCCCACGCGCTGATCGAAAGCGGCACGGCGCGCGGCAAGATCGTGCTGGAGGGCTTCGGCGGCTGAGAAGCCGCCGAAGCCGGGAATCGGGAATCGGGAATCGCAGGAGCGAGGCGAGAAAACCCTCCCCTTCAAGGGGAGGGCATGGGTGGGGATGGGGTTTCGCCGTAAAGTTCCACGATTCCCGATTCCCCGTTCCCCTCGTCGCGCTCCGCCCGACGGTATCCGGCGTTGCGGGCTTGCGGCATCATTGCCGCGCCCCGCACGCCGAGCCGCCCATGAATCTTGCGCCGAGCACCACGCCGTCCCTGCCCGTCGATCCGCATGCGATGGTGGTCAACTGCGTGGCCTACTCGACCGAGACCGGCCAGCGTCTGCGCGACATCACCATCGCCGAGATCAGCGAGGTGCTCAAGGACAGGAACAATTTCGTCTGGGTCGGCCTGCACGAGCCCGACGAGAGCCTGCTCGAACGGCTGCAGGAGGAATTCGACCTGCACGAACTCGCGGTCGAGGACGCGCATGCGGCGCACCAGCGTCCGAAGATCGAGGTCTACGGCGACTCGCTGTTCATCGTCGTGCATACGGCCCAGGCCGTCGGCGGCAAGATCGAGTTCGGCGAGACGCACATCTTCCTCGGCCGCAACTATCTCGTGACCGTTCGCCACGGCGCCTCGCTGTCCTACCAGCCGGCGCGGCGCAGCTGCGAGCAGTCGCCGGAACTGCTCGCGCTCGGACCGAGCTACGGCCTGTATGCGGTGCTCGATTTCATCGTCGACAACTTCCTGCCGATCGTGCGCGAGTTCCGCAGCGAGCTGCAGGAGCTCGAGAAGGACATCTTCGAGGACACTTTCAAGCGCGACACGATCCGCAATCTCTACGAACTCAAGAAGGAGCTGGTCACGCTGAGGCTGGCGGTCGCGCCGCTGCAGGACATCCTGAACCAGCTCATGCGCTTCCATCCGAGCCTGATCCGCGACGACGTGCGCCTGTACTTCCGCGACGTGTCCGACCATGCCGCGCGCATCAACGAAGCGACCGACACCATGCGCGAGATGCTGACGGCCGCGATGAGCGTGAACATGTCGCTGGTGACCGTGGCGCAGAACGAAGTGGTCAAGCGCCTGGCCGGCTGGGCCGCGCTGCTGGCTGCGCCCACGCTGCTCGCCAGCTGGTACGGCATGAACTTCAAGAACATGCCCGAGCTCGACAACGGCTATCACTATTTCATCGCCGCGACGATCGCGATCATCGGCGGCCTGTTCTTCGTGCTGCGCCGCGCGAAATGGCTCTGAGGGCATCCTGATCCGGTCGCCGGACGCGCGTCGGCCGTGCCGGCAATCAGGAACCACGCGCAGGCCTGGATCGTCCGGAATTCCGCACGCCGGCGCCGCACGTCGGCGATGCCGCCACGGAAAATCGGCGGCCCGGCGCTCCGTCGCGGCCAGATGAGCGCCGCCTGAACGCGGCGGGGGCCGCGGCGGGAGGCCGCCCGCGCCGGCGGCAGTAGGTACAGGCCTGACGCGGCGCCGCCTTGGCTGGACCAGGGGGAGGCGGATGCCACACAGCGCCAGGCCCGTCCGTCTGCCAGGCCCCGTCCCATGCCGTACAGTCTTTGCACGACCGTTGTTTTCCAGCCACTCCGCAGCGCCAGGCCGGCATTGCCGCCGCGCTGTCGGCTGAGGTCGCTTCGCGGCCACATTGTTGCGCTACGCATCACAGCTTTGCAGGTTTTCACCTTTTCGTTAGGATCTGGTCGAAATTCACGCCGGCGACCGCTTCGCATGCCCAACGGCCTAGATCCCGTGTCCGACTCTCGGTCGTCCATTGATTCCGAGCTCGCCGCCCGCGTCGCGCGGGGCGACCGCCAGGCCGAAACCACCTTCGTACGCCGCCACCAGCGCGCCGTCACCCTGGTGCTGCAGACCCGCGTCCAGCCCGACCGCGTGCATGACCTGACCCAGGAAACCTTCATCGTCGTCATCGCGCGCATGCGCGACAACGGCATCCACGATCCGACCCGCATCGGCGGCTTCCTGCGCCAGACTGCGATCAATCTGGCCAACAGCGAGCGGCGCAAATACCAGCGCCAGCGCACCGACAATGACAACGACAGCATCGAGGTCGTCGTCGACGAGGCGCTGAGCCCGGCCGAGTCGCTGGAGTTCGACGAACTCGTGACCTTCATCACGCAGCTCATGAACGAACTGCCGATGGAACGCGATCGCGACCTGCTGAACCGCTACCTCGTGATCGGCGAAGACAAGATGGCGCTGTGCCGCGAGTACGGCCTGAGCTCCGAGCACTTCGACCGCGTGCTGCACCGCGCCCGCGTGCGGCTCAAGGATCTGCTCGACAAACGCCGCGGCGTCCGCTGAAGCGGACTGCGGCAGCACTGCGACCGGGCCTGCTCGCCGCGCCGGCCGACCGATTGGTGGAGAAATCTATGACGTGCCCTGAACCCAAAACCGCGTGCGGCCCGCTGCCGCAGAGGCGCCGATGAACGCCGCCGCCCCCGCCAGCGAACGCATACGTGCCTACCTCGACGGCACCCTGGACGAGCAGGCGCTCGAAGAATTCGAGCTGGCCCTGTTCGACGATCCGGACCTGGCCGAAGCCGTGGACGCCGAGCGCCTGCTGCGCGACGGCCTGCGCGAGATGCAGGCGCGCCGCAAACCCGAACCCGCGACGGTCGTCGCGCTGCCGCAGCGCCGCTCGCCGGTGCTGCAGTGGCTGCCGCTGGCCGCGAGCCTCGCGCTCGGCGTGCTGATCGGCGCGCTGGCCGTATCGCTGCGCGCACCGGCACCGGCCGTGGGCACGGCAGCCATCGGCGGCAAGACGCAGTTCGTCGGGCTGAGCCTGTCGCGCAGCGCGCCGTCGGACGAACTGCTCGTGCGCATTCCGGCCGACACGCCGCAACTGATGCTGCAGTTCACGCGGCCCCGGGCCGCCGACGTGCGCGACTATCTGCTCGAACTGGAAATGCCCGACGGGAGCCGGCAGGCGTTCGCACACCTGCTGCCGGAAGCCGACGGCAACGTCTCCGTCGGTCTGGCCGTGGCCGCACTGCCGGCCGGGCGCTACCACGCGCGTCTGTTTGCGATCACCGGCGACGGCAGCCGCCGCGACGACCAGGAACGCCGCTTCGTGCTCGAACCGGCCGCCGCCGCGGCGCATTGAGCGCCGCCGGCGCGCGCAGTTTCAGTCCTGTGCCGCGGTCGCGGCGCCGGCTGCTTCCGGCAGCGGCTGGCGCCGCGATGCGATCAGCAGGCCGATGCCGACGAGGATCAGCGGCAGCGACAGGATCTGGCCCATCGTGACCCAGCCGAACGCGAGATAGCCGAGCTGCACGTCGGGCTCGCGCACGAATTCGACGCTGAAGCGGAACAGGCCGTAGAGCAGCGCGAACAGGCCCGACACCGCATAGCGCCGGCGCGGCCTGGCCGAGAACAGCCACAGCACGACGAACAGCACGACGCCTTCGAGCAGCAGTTCGTACAACTGCGATGGATGGCGTGCCTCGTGATTGAGCTGGCCGGCCTGATACAGCGCGACGAGTTCGTCATGGCTCTTGCCCAGCTGATCCAGCGCGCGCGGGAAGATCACGCCCCAGGGGAGGTCCGTATGCCGTCCCCATAGCTCGCCGCCGATGAAATTGCCGAGCCGGCCCAGCCCCAGGCCGATCGGCACGAGCGGCGCGACGAAGTCCACCGTATCGAAGAAGCGGATGCCGCGCCTGCGCGACCAGTAGGCAACCGCCACGAGCACGCCGAGCAGGCCGCCGTGGAAGGACATGCCGCCTTCCCAGACGCGCAGCAGCGCGACCGGATCGGCACGGATCTGATCGAAGCCGTAGAACAGCATGTAGCCGAGGCGGCCGCCGAGGATCACGCCGATCATGGCGTAGAAGATCAGATCGGCGTACTGCTCGTAGGTGACCGGCAATCGCCCCTGCGCGAGCCGGCGCTTGCCGAGCCACCAGCCGAACAGGCCGCCGAGCACATACATCAGGCCGTACCAGTGGATGGAGACCGGTCCCAGCGACAACGCGATCGGGTTGATGTCGTCGAAATACGGCATGGGCGTCCCGGCCAGCAAGCGAAGCGCGGATTCTTGGCCAGATGCGCCGCGGCGTCCAGTCGACGCCGGCCGGCGATTCAGCCGCGGCCGGGCGCGGCGGATGCTGCGGCGCTCAGGCCGGCAGCACGCGGCACAGATAGCCCTTCAGATAGTCGGTCTCCGGAATCGCCGGATGCACCGGATGATCGGGGCCCTGCTGCAACTGCTCCAGCACCTGTACCTGGCGGTCGAGATGGCGCGCCGCCTGCTGCACGCTGTCGAGCAGCGCGGCGCGCGGCATGTGGAACGAGCACGAACAGGTCACGAGAATGCCGTCGCGCGACAGCACCTGCATGCCCATCTCGTTGAGGCGGCGATAGGCGATGCGGCCTTCGGCGAAATCCTTCTTGCGCTTGACGAAGGCCGGCGGGTCGAGGATCACGACGTCGAAGCGCTCGCGCTGTTCGCGCAGGCGCTTGAGCTCGTCGAACGCATCGGCCTTGACCGCACGCACGCGATCGCCGAAGCCGTTGCGCGCGATGTTGCCGTTGATCGCCTCGACCGCGTGCGCAGAGACGTCGACGCAGACGACTTCGGCCGCGCCCATGGCCGCGGCGCGCAGGCCCCAGCCGCCGAGATAGCTGCAGACGTCGAGCACGCGCTTGCCGGCGACGTAGCGCGCGAGACGGTCGCGGTTGGCGTGCTGGTCGTAGAACCAGCCGGTCTTCTGTCCGCCGATCACGTCGCAGGCGAATTCCACACCGCCCTCGCGCACGACGACCGGCGCATCCAGCGCGCCGTAGCCGATGTCGGCGTACTCGGGCAGCTGTTCCAGGCTGCGGATGCCCGCGTCGTTCTTCCAGACCAGCGCGCGCGGCTTGAGCACCTTGACCACGGCTTCGCTGATCTCGTCCTTCAGGCGCTCCATGCCGGCCGTCGTGGTCTGGCCGACGACGACGTCGCCGAAGCGGTCCAGGGTCAGGCCCGGCAGGCCGTCGGATTCGCCGAAGACGAGACGGTAGTAGGGTTCGTCATACAGCCGCTCGCGCAGGCTCAACGCGATGTTGAGCTTATGCACGAACAGCGATCGGTCCAGCGCGTGATCCAGGCCGCGCGCGACCAGGCGCGCGCAGATCAGCGAATTCGGATTGACGTAGCCGATGCCGATCGGCTTGCCCGCATGATCCACGACGATGCAGATCTCGCCCGGCGTGAAGCCCGACAGCGGCGTGCGCTTGACGTCGACCTCGTTGGAGAACACCCACAGATGCCCGGCGCGCAGGCGCGCATCCTCGCCGCGCTTGAGATAGAGGGCGGGATATTCGACGGCGTCGGACATGGCAGAAATTCCGTTGGATACATTGAAAAGCGTGGGTTGCGGTGTGCGCAGCGAACCGCAACGTCGAGGATCCATCGCTGCCAAAAAACTCGTGCCGGCGCGATCGGAGCCTTCAGTATCAGGACATCTGCACCGCGAAGATTCCGTGTCGAAGCCACACCGGCGACACGAAACCTCCTGGGGGCGACTGCATCAGAAATTGCTTTGCTTACGGTCCTTCGCGGCGGCGAGACCGCGACGTTGCGGTTCGCTGCGCTCAGCGCAACCTGCGATCGGAGCCAGAACAATCAGAGCCAGCGCGGGACCAGGATCAGCCCCCAGCACAGCATCACGTTGAGCATCAGCAGGAACACCGCGGCCGAACCCATGTCCTTGGCGCGGCCGGCCAGCACGTGGAACTCGGGGCTGGCCTTGTCGACGATCGCCTCGACCGCGGAATTGAGCAGCTCGGCCGACAGCACCAGGATCAGGCTGCCGACGAGCAGGACCTTCTCGATGGCGCCGTTGCCGAGCCAGAACCCCAGCGGCGCGAAGATCACGAACAGATAGACCTCGAGCCGGAACGAGGCTTCGAAGGCATAACCGGCCTTGAGCCCCTGCCAGGACCAGCGCAGGGCTTTGAGGATCTGTTTGGGGCCGCGCGGCTCGTTGCTGGGCATGGTCGTCGAGGAAGTGGCTGACGCAAAGGTCGCGTAGTATGCCAGAGCCGGCTTTAGCCGCCTTCGCCGCCGCCGGGCCTGGCCGGGCCAGCGACGGCTACTGCCCAGCCGCTGCCGGCACCACTTCCCGGCCGGCCACGGCAGACCGTAGAGTGTCGCCGGAGCGCCGGTGCGCTTTGCCGCCAGTCACGAACTCCGGACATCCCACGCTCCGGCAGTTCGGGAACGACCGCGACCGGCACTCGTGCTTTCCTCCCAAACCCGCCGCACCAGGAACGTCGCCATGAACAAGCCGCCGCGCTGGTTTTTCGTCGTCGCCGTCATCGCTCTGCTGTGGAATCTGCTCGGCTGTCTCGCGTTCGCGATGGACGCGAGCCTGTCGGCGGCCGATGTCGCCAAGATGCCCGAGACGCAGCAGATGCTGTACAAGGCCCGCCCGTTCTGGGCCGTAGCCGCCACCGGGTTCGGCGTGCTCGGCGGCGCGTTCGGCTGCATCGGTCTGCTGCTGCGGCGCAAGTGGGCGCTGCCGCTGTTCGTCGTTTCGCTCGCCGGCATCCTCGTGCAGGACTTCGGCCTGTTCGTGCTCGTCGATGGCGCGAAACTCGCCGGCATGGTCGCCGTCGTGCTGCAGGGCCTCGTGCTGCTGATCGCGATCGGGCTGATCCTGCTCGCGCGCAAGGGCATCGCGCGCGCCTGGCTGCGCTAGCGGCGCAACGCGGCGGCGGCCCGGCCCGCCGCCGCGCGAAAACAGGCCACACCCTGTCGCAGCGCAACATGAAAATCCCACGGAAAAACCGCGTTTTCGTGACGTGCGCCCATCCCGACTAAAGTGCGCTTGACCCTCGCCGCGAACCCGCCGACGCTTCGGCGCGTCACGCACGTGGGGACGGGATGATGACGACGATGGGCAACACTCTTCTTGGCAAACTCGGCTGGGTCGCACTCGCGCTGGTGGGCGCGGCCTGCCTCGGCGTCGTCGCGCTGTCGCGCGGCGAGCCGGTCAATGCAATCTGGCTGGTCGCCGCGGCCATGGCGATCCTGGTGATCGGCTACCGCTTCTACGGCCGCTTCATCGCCGACCATGCGCTCGGGATCGATCCGAGCCGCGCGACGCCGGCCCTGCGCCGCAACGACGGCCTGGATTTCGTACCGACGAACCGCTGGGTGCTGTACGGCCATCACTTCGCCGCGATCGCCGGCGCCGGTCCGCTCGTCGGTCCCGTGCTGGCCGCACAGATGGGCTACCTGCCGGGTACCCTGTGGATACTGGCCGGCGTGATCTTCGCCGGCGCGGTGCAGGACATGATCATCCTGTTCCTGTCCACGCGCCGCGACGGCCGCTCGCTCGGCGACATGATCCGCGCCGAACTCGGCAACACCGCCGGCACGATGGCCATGCTCGGCATCCTCGCGATCATGATCATCCTGCTCGCCGTGCTGGCCCTGGTCGTGGTCAAGGCGCTGGCCGAAAGCCCCTGGGGCACGTTCACGGTCGCGGCCACCATACCCATCGCGATCTTCATGGGCGTCTACATGCGCTGGCTGCGGCCGGGCCGCATCCTCGAGGCTTCGCTGATCGGTCTCGTACTGCTGCTCGCCTCGATCTGGGCCGGCGGCCACGTCGCCGCCGATCCGGAGTGGGCCAAGGCGTTCACGTTCAACGGCCGCGAACTGGCCTGGCTCATGATCGCCTACGGCTTCGTCGCCTCGGTACTGCCGGTCTGGTTCCTGCTCGCGCCGCGCGACTACCTGTCGACCTTCCTGAAGATCGGCACGATCCTGATCCTCGCACTGGCCATCTTCGTCGTGCGGCCCGACCTGCAGATGCCGGCCGTCACGCGCTTCATCGACGGCAGCGGCCCGGTCTGGTCGGGCAGCCTGTTCCCGTTCCTGTTCATCACGATCGCCTGCGGCGCGGTGTCCGGCTTCCATGCGCTGATCTCCTCGGGCACCACGCCGAAGATGCTCGCGACCGAAGCCGACATCCGCCTGATCGGCTACGGCGGCATGCTCATGGAAGCCTTCGTCGCGATCATGGCCCTGGTCGCCGCGACCGCGCTCCAGCCCGGCGTCTATTTCGCGATGAACAGCCCGACAGCGGTGCTCGGCGGCACGGTGGAATCCGCGGCCCAGGCGATCAGCCAGTGGGGCTTCGTGATCACGCCCGAGGTACTGAGCCAGACCGCGAAGGAAATCGGCGAGAACACGATACTGTCGCGTACCGGCGGCGCACCGACCCTGGCTGTCGGCATGGCGCAGATCCTGCACAACGTGATCTCCGGCGAAGGCATGATGGCGTTCTGGTACCACTACGCCATCCTGTTCGAGGCGCTGTTCATCCTGACCACGGTCGACGCCGGCACGCGCGTGGGCCGCTTCATGATCCAGGATCTGCTCGGCACCGTGCATGGGCCGCTGCGGCATACGGAATCCTGGGGCGGCAACCTGATCGCGACGGCGCTCTGCGTCGCGGGCTGGGGCTGGTTCCTCTACCAGGGCGTGGTCGATCCGCTCGGCGGCATCAACACCCTGTGGCCGCTGTTCGGCATTGCCAACCAGATGCTCGCGGCACTCGCGCTGATCCTGGCCTGCGCCGTGCTGATCAAGATGAAGCGCGACCGCTACGTCTGGATCGCCGCGCTGCCGACGGCCTGGCTCGTGCTGTGCACCCTGACGGCGAGCTGGCAGAAGCTGTTCCACGAGAACCCGAAGATCGGCTTCATCGCCAATGCGCGGCGCTTCGCCGACGCGGCCGCGCGCAACGAGATCCTCGCGCCGGCCAAGACCGTCGCCGACATGCAGCGCGTCGCGTTCAACAACTACCTCGACGCGGCGCTGTGCGGCCTGTTCGCGATCGTCGTGCTGGTCACGCTGTTCTTCGGCATCCGCGCCGCGCTCGCGGCGCGCCGCAGCAGTTCGCCGACGGCGCTGGAAACGCCGTACGTCGCCGCGGCGTCGGTGGGCACGTGAACGAGGCCGCGCCGACGCCGGCAGGGCCGTCCGCACTGCGGGCGGCCCTGCGCTCGGTCTGGCGCCAGCTCTGCGAGACGGCGCGGCTGGCCGTCGGCGTACCCGACTACGGCACCTATCTGGAGCACCATCGCCGCAACCATCCGGACATGCCGCCCCTGAGCTACGAGGCCTTCTTCGCCGACCGCCTCGCCGCGCGCTACGGCCGCGGGCGCTCGCGCTGCTGCTAGAAAGCCCGGACCCACCACCGGGCCAAACCGCAAGGTCCGACACCCGTTCAAGGCGATGCGGCGTGCTGTCAAGCCCCGCCTGCCGGTTTCCAGCGCGGCGGATGCACGGGATAATCCGCGCCCCCGTCGTCTGGAACCACCTGCTGATGCATTTCTCCCCCGGTCAACGCTGGATCTCCAATGCCGAACCCGAGCTCGGGCTCGGCACCGTCCTGCGCATCGAGGGGCGCAGCATCCAGGTCCTGTTCGCCAAGTCCGGCGTGCTGCGCCACTACGCCACGCATGCGGCACCGCTGGTCCGCGCCGAATTCCGCGTCGGCCAGAAGATCAGCGGCAAGGGCGAGAGCTTCACGGTCGAGCGCGTGGAGACGCACCAGAACCTGCTGCACTACCACGGCGGCGGCCACAGCCTCGCCGAAGGCGAGCTCGACGACGTGCAGAGCCTGTCGCAGGCCGACGAGCGCCTGCTGTCGGGCCGCCTGGACCGGCCCGACCGCTTCGACTTCCGGCTGGAGGCGCTGAACCGCCGCGCCGGCGCGCGCCGCGGCATCGACTTCGGCCTGGCCGCCGCGCGCATCGCGCTGGTGCCGCACCAGTTGCGCGTCGCGCAGATCGGTGCGAGCCGCCGCCCGGTGCGCCTGCTGCTGGCCGACGAAGTCGGTCTGGGCAAGACCATCGAGGCCGGCATGATCCTCGCGCGGCTGATCGCCTCGGGCCGCGTGGAGCGCGCGCTCGTGCTGCTGCCCGAGCCGCTGGTCTACCAGTGGTTCGTCGAGCTGCTGCGACGCTTCAATCTGCAATTTTCCATTTATGACGAAGAGCGCTGCACGGCGATCGAACTCGCCGGCGACGCGCGCAATCCGTTCGAGGACGAGCAGCTCGTCATCACCGACCTGGCCTTCCTGGCCGGCAACCCGCGCCGCGCCGCGCAGGCCGTCGCCGCGGGCTGGGATCTGCTCGTCGTCGACGAGGCGCACCACCTGGCCTGGACGCCGCAGGCGGCCAGCCCTGAATACGCCGTCGTGGAAACCCTGGCCGCGGCCACGCCCGGCGTGATCCTGCTGACCGCCACGCCCGAACAGCTCGGCCGCACCGGCCATTTCGCGCGCCTGCGCCTGCTCGATCCGGCGCGCTACCACGACCTCGAACGCTACGTCGCCGAAGCCGACGGCTATCTGGCCCTGTCGCAGATCGCCGCCAAACTCGGCGACGGCGCAGCGCTGGATCCGGCCGAGCGCGGCGAACTCGCCGCTCGCCTGGCCGGCGATTCGGCCAGCCTCGCGCTGCTGGATCGTCTCGAGCAGGAGCCGGCCGCGGCCAGCGCGCTGCTCGACGCGCTGATCGACCGCCACGGCACCGGCCGCGTGATGTTCCGCAACCGCCGCGCCGTCGTCGGCGGCTTTCCCAAGCGCGTGCCGCGGCTGCAGCTGCTCGACGGCGCGGCGCTCAGCGAAGACCAGCGCCAGCGCCTGCTGACCGAGTTCCTGTCCGACATCCAGCAGCCGCCGTCGCCGCACGACTACGACTACACGGCCGACCCGCGCCTGCCCTGGCTGATCGAACTGCTCGAAAAGCATCCGCGCGACAAGTTCCTGCTGATCTGCCGCAGCCAGGCCAAGGTGCTCGCGCTGGAGGAAGCCGTGCGCACGCGCAGCGGCATCAATCTCGCGCGCTTCCACGAAGGCCTGTCCATCGTCCACCGCGACCGCAATGCGGCCTATTTCGCCGATCCGGAAGGCGCGCGCCTGCTGATCTGTTCGGAGATCGGTTCGGAAGGGCGCAACTTCCAGTTCGCCCATCATTTGATTCTCTGGGACGTGCCGCTGGACCCGGACCTGCTGGAACAGCGCATCGGCCGCCTCGACCGCATCGGCCAGCGCAACGACATCGAACTGCACGCGGTCGCCTTCACCGGCAGCGCGCAGCACGTGCTGCTGCGCTGGTACGAGGAAGGCCTGGACGCGCTGCGCCAGAGCCCGGCCGACGGCCGCGAGCTGTACAAGCGCTTCGGCCCGGACCTGGCCGAACGCGCCGCGACGCATGCGCTGGAAGGCACCGATCCGGACCAGGAGCTCGACTCGCTGATCGCGCAGACGCGCGCCGCGCACGAGGAGCTGTCGCGCCTCGTCCATGCGGGCCGCGACCGCCTGCTCGAACTGGCGAGCAGCCGCGAGGCGCGCGAGGAAACCCTGCGCGAGGCGCTGGCCGCCGCCGACGCCGATCTGGACACCGAAGACTTCATCCTGCGCCTGTTCGAGCAGTTCGGCATCGAACACGAGGAAACCGGGCCGCGCACCTGGGTGCTGGATCCCGAATACGTCAGCACCGAAGGCCTGTCCGGCCTGAAGGACGGTCCGCAGCAGGTCACCTTCGACCGCGCGACCGCACTGGCGCGCGAGGAGCTGCCGCTGCTGCGCAACGACCATCCGCTCGTCGTCGGCGCGCTGGACCTGCTGCTTGAAGGCGAACAGGGCAACGCGGCCTTCCTCGTCGACGACGCACTGCCGCCGCGTACGGTGCTGCTCGAAGCGGTCTACGTGCTCGAATGCATCGCCCAGCGCAGTCTCGGCATCGACCGTTTCCTGCCGCCGCTGCCGCTGCGCGTCGTCGTCGACACCAAGCTGCAGGTGCGCGAGTACAAGCCCAATCCGGTCTCGCTGAAGAAATCCGCCGACCGCGCGATCGACTTCAACCGCTACCGCAAATTCCTCGCCCAGCTCGTGCCGCCGATGCTGGAACGTTGCGAGACCGCCGCGCGCGACATCGCCGCGCGCGAGATCGCCGCGGCCGCAACGGCTGCCGCAACCGCGCTCGGCGCCGACATCGCCCGGCTGAGCGCGCTGCGCGCCGTGAACCCGGCCGTGCGCGCCGAGGAAATCGAGGCGCTGGACGACGAGCGCCGGGCCATCGCCGAAGCCCTGCCGCGCGCACGCCCGCGGCTGGACGCCGTGCGCTTCGTCTGCAGCCAGGATTTCCTCAGCCTGCGCTAGCCGCGCCGCCGCCGGCACGCTGCTGCCGGCGCGCCGCCACGGCCGCACAGCGATCATGCCGGGCGCCAGGCACATCCCGGGCAAGCCGGCCGCTGCGCGCGCGCAGCGGGCCGTCGCGCCGCTCGATGACGCGCCGGGGCAAACGGTGCGACGATGCGCCGGCTTCCGGCGTCCGCCTCGTCTTTGCCCGCATCCGTTGTACGCATGACGCTTCCGCCCCTGCGCTTCGGCGCATTCGAACTCGATCCGGCCGCACGCGAACTGCGCCGCGACGGCGAGCGCCTGGAATTGCCGAGCAGCGCCTTCGACGGCCTGGTCTATCTGATCCGCCATCGCGACCGCGCGGTCGGCCGCGACGAACTCATGGCCGCAATCTGGGGCCGCGCCGACGTCGCCGACAGCCTGCTCGGCCAGACCCTCGTGCGGCTGCGCCGCACCCTGGGCGACAGCGGCGACATCCAGCAATGGATACGCACGGTGCCGCGCTTCGGCTATCGCTGGGTCGGCGCGGTGGAGGAAAGTGCTGCGGCGCCACCTTCGCTGCAGAAGACGGTGCTGCCGGCGGCAGCGCAGGCATCGGTGACCACCGCCGCGGGCGTCGCCCAACTTGGCGGCGCCGATGCAGCGGAATCCGCCGCAACCGCTGCCGACGCCGCCGGATTCGCCACGAACGCCTCTGCCGCAGCCGCGGCTTCAACCGCACCCGCCACGGCTGCGGATCCACCCGCACCGGTCGTGACGGCAGGGGCCACGACCGCCCCCGTCGATCCGACGGCCTCCCCTACGCCCGCGCCGCACCTCGGCCTGCCGCCCGCTCCACAGGCCATCACGACACACGCCGCAGACATGCGGCCCGATGCGCCAGTGCGTCGACGCTGGCACGGCATCGCCGCGAGCGCCGCGGTCGTGTTCGCCGCCGTGCTGCTGTATCTCGCGCTGGCCGCGCGTCACTCATCTCCGGCGCCCGGCACGCCTGCCGCCACCACGACGACGGCGCGAGCGCCGGCCACCGCTGCGCCGGCAATCGTGCTGCCGGCCCTGGTCGATGCCGGCGAGGAATGGGCCTGGCTGCGTCTGGGTCTCATGGACCTCCTCGCCAACCGCCTGCGCCGCGGGGATCTGCCGACCGCGTCGAGCGAAAGCGTCGTCGCGCTGCTGCGCGAGCGCGATGCGCGCGATCCGGCCGCATTGCTCGAAGCCCGCGACCTTGCCGCCGCCGGCACCTTGCGCATCCTGCCCGACGTGCAGCGGCGCGACGGCCGCTGGCTGGTGCGGCTGCGCGCGCGCGACGAAACCCGCCACGTCGACGTGGAAACCCGCGCCGACGACGCGATGAGCGCCGCGCGCGAAGCCGCCGACACCTTGCTGCTGCGCCTGGGCCATCTGCCGCCGAGCGAGCGCGAGGATACGCCGCAGGACCTGGCCGAACTGCTGCAGCGCACGCGCGCGGCGATGCTGGCCGACCAGCTCGATCTGGCCGGCGAACTGATCCGCCGCGCCGACCCGGCACTGCGCGTGCGGCCCGAGATCACCCTGCGCCTGGCCCAGATCGAACTGCGCGCCGGAGACTACTTCGCCGTCGAGCGCCGCCTGCTGCAGCTGCTCGACGAACTGCCGGCCGCGCGCGATCCCGAACTGCGCGGCCGCGCGCTGGTCACGCTCGCGGCCAGCTACATCCGGCGCACGCGGCCGCAGGACGCGCTGCGCCATTACGACGAGGCGATCACCTTGCTGCGCGGACGCAAGGCACCCGATGCGCTGGGCCTCGCGCTGCTCGGCCGCGGCCTCGTCGCGACCCTGCACGACGACTACGACGCCGCCCTGGCCGATCTCGGGCTGGCGCGCGCGGAGACCGAAGCCGCCGGCAACGAACTCGGCACCGGCCAGGTCGATCTGAATCTCGGTCTGATCGAAGTACGCCGGCTGCGCCCGGCGACGGCGCTGCCGGGGCTGACCGACGCCGCCGCACGCTTCGAGCGGCTCGGCGCGCAGGAGGAATTCGTCTTCACCCTGGCCAGCATCGCCGAGGTGCAGCAGCTGCTGCTCGACCATGCCGGCGCGCTGGCCACGACCTTGCGCTACTGGCCGCCCGAGACACACAGCCGCAACGAGCGCCTGCGCCACAAGCTGCGCGAAGTCCGCGCCGAGGCCTTGCTGGAAACCGGCCAGCTGCAGGCCGCAATGCCGCTGCTCGACACCGTGCTGGCCGAGGCCGATGCCGATCTCGACGCCGCGACGATCGCGCGCGTGCATCTGGCCAAGGGGCGCATCGCCGCGGCGCGCGGCCAGTCCGCGGTGGTCGCCGGGGAGGCCGCGCTCGCGCGCGTGAAGGCGCTGGCCGACAACGACCCGATCCGCTATGTGCAGGCCTGGCGCCTGTACCTGCAGGGTCTGCGCGGCCAGGGCGAACTCGCCGCCGCCGGGCGCGCGACGGCCGAGCTGCAGGCCTGGGTGCAGGCCCACGCCGATCCCTGGCGCGAAGCCCAGGCCAGCCTGGCCCAGGCCGAACAGCAGGCCGCCGAAGGCGACACCGACGCGGCACTCGCGCAGTTCGAACGCACCCTGCGTCAGTTCGACCAGGCCGGCGCGATTCCCGACGACCTCGTCGAGGTCATCCAGCCGTATACCGACCTGCTCGTACGCAGCGGCCGCCTCGACGCCGCCCATGCGCTCAGCGCGCGCATCGCGCCCTGGGCCGACCACGACCTGCGCGCGGCCAGCGTCTTCGTCCGCCTGAACACCGCACTGGGCCGCGGCGACGCGAGGGCCGCCGCGGAACGCCGCGCGCGCGAGCTGGCCGGCGAGCGGCAGTTGCCGTAGCGGAGGGTTCCTTTTCTGCTCGTCAATGCAGGAAAGACGAATGCCGTCGTCTCTGCGATCGGCAGCTTCGGTCGTCGGGGTATGCCGAGAAAGGCCACAGCAGTGCGAACTGCAACCGCACGCAACCCCATCCCCACCCATACCCTCCCCTTGAAGGGGAGGGTTTATTCCAAGCCAGCTCGATGTCGGTGGCTGGAGCCGAGTTCATGCAAATGCGGCGCATCGAACTAGGTGAGCGCGCGGTTTCAAACCCTCCCCTTCAAGGGGAGGGCATGGGTGGGGATGGGGTTGCTCGTGCTGCAAAAACCAGGGAGATGTCTCAGAGACCGGACCTTCGCAGCCGGCAATGGCCCGGCCCCGCATCGCGTTCAGCAGGCGACCAAAACCGCGACCGCATCACGCTCCGCCGCACCTGCGCGCGCCCGACGCATGGAATCCGCATACGAAACGAATGCGCGGCCGATGGGCCGTTCCGACACTGCGGCGGTTGCGAACCCTGTCTGGAGTGTCCATGAAAGCGTCTGCCGCCGTGCTCGTTTCCGCCGTCTCCGCCTGCGTCGTTTCCGCCCTCGCCCTGCCTGCGGCCGCCGCGCCGCCGGCGGCCGCCACCTTCGTCGCCGCGCGCGGCGGCGCTGTCAGCGCGCCGGTCGCGGCGGAAGACCATGTCTATCTCGCCACGGGCAGCACCCTGACGGCCTGGAACCGCAACGCCGATGGTTCGCTGAGCTATACCGGCGACACGCGCACGACGCCGGCGCGCGGCCAGCTCAACGGCCTGGCGCGCAGCGGCGACTACGTCTATGCGAGCTACCGCAGCTACGTCAGCGAGATCGCCGGCGTCGCGGTCTACTCCATCGCCGACCGCGACCACCCGCAGCTGCTGGGCCAGTACACCTACAGCAATGCCGCCATCCTGTCGGCGCAGAGCGTCGCCGTCGCCAACGGCCATCTCTACGTGCTGGACAACGAACAGGGCCTGTTCGCCAGCCCCCTGACCAGCCCGGCCGTGCCGAGCTTCAGCCGCGTATACACCGGCTGGGGCAACTACGACTACGCCTTCGTCGACGGCGACCGCCTGTATGCGACCGGCCGCACCTTCCTGTCGGGCACGGCATTGAAGATCTTCGATCTCGCCACGCCGATGGCGCCGCAGCTGCTCGGCGAGACCACCCTGGACGGCTACGACTATTTCCGCCTCAAGGTGCAGCCGCCGTACGTCTACGGCTTCGGCCTCGCGATGGCGGTCAGCGACATCAGCAATCCGGCGCAGTTCACGCCGCGCGGCCGCGCCGACGCACCGGCGGCCTACGACGGCCTGCTGCTCGGCAGCCATGCCTGGGGCCTGGGCCTGGACGGCATCGACGTCTGGAACGTCACCGATCCGGATCAGCCGGCCGAAGCCGGCCATTCGACCATCGATGCCTTCGCCACCGACGCGAGCGTCGTGCTCGGCACCGACGCCCTGCTGGCCACGCGCGCCGACCGCTTCGTGCGGCTGGATGCGAGCCTGCCGGCCACGCCGGCCCAGCGCGGCGAAGCCCAGCTGCCGGCCGGCACGGCGGCCTATGACGTCGCCGTGCGCGGCGACACCGCGCTGCTGCTGGGCAATGCCTACGGCCTGAACGTGGCGCGCAGCAGCGATCTCGATCCGCGCGGCCGTTTCGAGACCAGCCTGGAGCCCTCGCTGCAGAGCCGCGCGTTCGAACAGCTGGCCGTCGACGGTTCGCGCGCCTATCTGACCAGCTGGGGCAGCGGCCTGATCGTCGCCGACATCAGCAATCCGGCCCAGCCGCAGGAACTGGGCTTCTGGTCCTATCCGTTCGCGACCGCGATCGCCGCGCGCGGCGACCGCGCCTACGTGGGCCGCTCGACCAACGGCGGCGAGCTCGTCGTGCTCGACGTCGCCAATCCGGCCAACCCGCAGCCGCTGGGCGCGGTGCTGACCAGCAAGATCCGCCGACTGGCGCTGCACGACCATTACGTCTACGTCGCCGACGAACAGGCATTCGGCATCGGCGGCCTGCGCATCATCGACGTGGCCGATGCGGCCACGCCGGTCGAAGTGGCGCGCTACGCGGGTTGCGATTCGACGCTCGACCTTGCAGTGGATGCGAAGCGCCGCCGCGTGCTGGTCGCGTGCGGCGACAGCGCGCATCTCGTCGACGTCTCCAATCCGGCCCAGCCGCAGCAGCTCGCTATCTACGCCGACGCCGGCAGCAAGGTCGCGCTGCAGGGCGACCGCGCGTTCATCGGCGGCGACACCGGCATGGACGAGGTCAGTTTCGCCACGCCGGCCCAGCCGCAGCGCATTCAGCACTGGGATCTGCCGATGCCGGCCGCGCGCCTGCAGGTCGGCGCCGACGCGCGGGTCTATGCGCTGACCGCCCTGGCCGGCGTGCACGTCTACGCAGCCGACCGGCTGTTCGCCGATTCGCTGGAGTGAAACCGCGGCGCCGGCGCGGCTCCGCGCGCCGGTGTTCGGATCTGTCACCGCTTCCCCGTTGTACGGACAGGCGGCGTGCCGTCATCGACACGACCCCGCCTGCGACGCTATCGCGTCGCCGTCCGTCCGCTTGCGGTGTGCCGCCGTTCCCCCAACCCCCCGGTCCGCGGCACGCCCGAATGCCACGCCGCCGCCACAACGGCGGCGTGGCATTCACCTGAAGGGTCCGGCAAACCGGCTCAGTCGCCGGCCGCTTCCATCGCCGTGATCCACGGCGCCTGGCGCGGACCGACCCAGCCCAGCGAACCCACCGACATCAGCCCGGCCTCGGCGAAGGTCTGCCGGTACCAGCGCGGCGAACGGCGGTAGAAGCCGTCGAGATCGCCGACCAGCTTGTCGCGCGCGGTATACACCTCGATGTAGGCCAGCCCTTCGAGCTGGTCGACGATGCCGCCGAGGCCGCGGCGCAGTTCCGTCGCACGCAGGTAGTGCATGACGTCGGCACAGACGATCAGGTCGAAGCGTTCGTCGAACCTCAGCTGCTCGAGCTGGCCGAACGTGGCCAGACGCAGATTGCGCGTGCGGCCCCAGCGCGCGACGGCGTATTCGCTGGAATCCAGCCCGAGGTAATGCGCGTCCGGCCGCAGCGCATGCAGCGGCGCATGCCAGGCGCCCTCGCCGCAGCCGACGTCGAGCACGTTGCGGATCGTGCGGCCGAGGTAGTACTCGGCCATGGCCACGGCCATCGCGACCTTGCGCGCGACCACGTCGCGGGAGACGACGCGATGCTGCTCGTCGCGATACCACTTGTCGAAATAGGCGCGGTCGTAGGTCTTGGCCATGGGCGCAGGTCGCTCGGGGACACGGGATGGTCGGCGGGAAGCGGCCGGCGGCGCAATGGCGGCATGGACCTTGCGGCCGGCGGTGCTGCGGGCCGGGCTAGACCGGCGTTTCCTCGATCGCCGGATCCTTCACTGCGCCGCGGCGCGGATTCACGAGGCTTCGCCGAGTTCGCGGCGCGCCTTCGGCGGCAGCTTCTCCACGACCAGCTCGTAGGAGCGGCGCAGGAACGCCTCGAGGTCGCCGGGCGCCAGCCGCCCGGGTTCGGTCAGGGTGACCCAGAACGCGTGACCCTGGTACGGCGCCGGCATGAAGCCGGGCTGCTCGGTCAGTTCGAGGAAACGGTCCGCGTCGACCTTGAACGAAACGCGGCCGCGCTCCAGCCCCAAGGTGCAATACACGGCGAACATCTTGCCGGCCACGCTGTAGACGAGATCGACCTCCCACTTCAGCGCCGAGCTCACGCCCGGCCAGCCGGCACAGATCGAATCCAGTTCCTCCGCTTCCACCATCGTCCTACCCCTGTACGGCACGCGGCGATGCGTGCCTTGTGAACGCGGCGCCGGCTTCGGCGGCAGCGTTGTCCGCCGGCCCGGACTGCCGGCCGGCGCGTACCCGATACCGGCTAGCCGTCGATGCGATAACGCTGGCCCTGCACGGCGACGCGCGGCGGCCGGCGCGTACGTTCGAATGCATCGTAACCGGGCTGGAGCCCGGACCAGAAATCGAACCAGGGCGAAGCGTGCTCGGCGGCCAGCGCCGCGGCCTCGAGCCGGAACGGAAACGCGTGCACCTCGAACGCCGGCTGGCCGGCGCGCAGCGCGGCGTCGACGACGGTGTAGATCTCCTCGATCGCCGCATCGCCCATGGCATAGCAGCCGATGGACACGCAGTTGCCGTGGACCATGAGGAAATCGCCGGTATAGCCGCGCGCGCGGTCGTAGGCGTTCGGATAGCCCAGGTTGAACGCGAGATGGAAGCGGCTGGCCGGATTGAGCTGCCCGCGCGCGACGCGATAGAAACCCTCGGGTGCCTGGTTGTCGCCTTCGCGCTGCTTGGGACCGAGCGCGCCCGAATAGCGGCAGATCGGATAGGTGCGGAACAGGCGGTAGTCGCCGGCCGGATTGGCCAGCCAGAGTTCCAGCTCGCCCTCGCGCTTGAAGATGCGCACGAAGGCCGGCGCGCCGAGCTGCAGGCCCAACGGCGCGAGATCGCGCTGCAATGCCGGCGTCACGCGCGCGGCGGCCTGCTGCGCGCGCGCCGTGGTGTCGCTGCCGGCGTCGTTCATCGCCGCGCGCTCCAGCCGCGCGAGCGCGCGCGGCCCGAGCACGACGGCGCCGGCGGCAAGCACGATCGCGGCGAGGAGAACGAGGTTTCTGCGCTGCATGCGAAAGCCCTGGCGAATGCGGACGCGGCTCTATCGCCACACGACGGCGCGCGGGGTTCGCCACGCATCAGCCGTTGCCGATGGTCAGATGCAGCGGCGGCTGCGGTTCGCGCGGCAGACCCAGTCGTTCGCGCAGATCGAGCACGGCCTCGCAGCGTACCGGAAACCAGACGTAGCCGCGGGTTTCCTGGCCCAGCGGATCGAACGCGAAGTCCACGCGCGTGCCCTCGCCTTCGCCCCAGCGTTCGGGATGCGCCGGCTGCTCGCCGCGGATCACCGAGATGTGCGTACCCCAGAGCGGCGCCTGCAGGCTGCGCGTACGGTGCTGCGCGATCCAGTACAGCTGCCGCAGATAGCGGCCGAGTTCGGGATCGCCGTCGAGGATCAGCCACCAGCGCGTACTGCCGCCGTCGCGGCGCTGATGCGAGCCGGGGCGCAGTTCGGGGCTGTAGCGCAGGGTGCCGCTGGATCGCATGGACGTTGCCGGAAAAACCGGCGCGCATCTTGCGCCGGGCGGACGCCGGGCTACAAGCAGCGGGTGTTCACTACCGAGGCAAAACCCATCCCCTCCCATGCCCTCCCCTTGAAGGGGAGGGTTTGTTCAAGCCAGATCGAAGATTCAGGCCAGCTCAAAGGTTTAGACCAGCTCAATCGAAGGTTCAGGCCAGCTCAAAGGTTCAGACCAACTCGAAAGCGGCGGCTTGATTCTTGATCTTCGCAAGCGCGACGTTTCAAACCCTCCCCTTCAAGGGGAGGGCATGGGTGGGGATGGGGTTTTTGCCTGAGGGTCTGAAATTGCGCCGCAAACTTCAGCACAACCCGATCCTCGCGCAACAACCACACGCCGAGTTTCGCTCACGCTTTGTCACGACAGATCGCTCAGGACCACTCCCGATCACGCAATACACCGCCATCGAACCACCGCTCACGAACCGCTAGACCGGATCCAGCGCAACACGATTGCGGCCTTCTCGCTTCGCGCGGTACAGCGCCTCGTCGGCGCGCGCGAGCAGGCGTTCTACGGCGTCGGTGGCTTCGGGCACCGTCGCGGCCGCGCCGACCGAGATCGTCACGCCGCAGGAGTCGGCCACGACGGCGCAGAGCCGCCGGCCCAGTTCGGCGGCCGCGGCCAGATCGCACTGCGGCACGACGAGGCAGAATTCCTCGCCGCCGAAGCGCGCGACCAGCGTGTCGTCGCGCACGCTGCGCAACAGCGCCGCGGCGACGCAGCGCAGTACGTTGTCGCCGGCCAGATGGCCGTTGGCGTCGTTGTAGGCCTTGAAGTGATCGACGTCGGCCAGCAGCACGGCGACCGGACGCCGCGTCTGCGCCGCAGCGGCGAGGCTCGCGGCAAGAAATGCGTCGAAACGGCGCCGGTTGGCCACGCCGGTCAGGCCGTCGCGCTCGGCCAGGTCGCGCAGCTGCACGTTCGCCTGCTCCAGCTCGGCCGTACGCTCGCCGACCAGCGCATCGAGCTGGCGATTGCGCGCATCGAGCCGGCGTATGCGCGCGCGCAGACCCAGGCTCAGCAGGAACGCGAGCAACAGCAGCGCCGCGAACGCGCCGAGCAATTGCAGATCGCCGCGCTGATACCAGCGCGGCACGACGCGGAACGCGAAGGCCGGCGCGGTGAACTCCTGCCCGCCGCTGCTGCGCGCCTGCGCCTCGAAACGGTAGTCGCCCGGCGGAATCTGCGCATAGGCGAATTCCGCGCGCGGGCTCCAGTCGCTCCAGCCGGTATCGAGCCCCTGCACGCGCGCGCGGAACTGCGCCGGCGTGGTCCGCGTCAGATCGGCCAGACCCAGGCGAAACGTCAGGCTGCCGGCGCCGTAGGCCAGCTGCGCGGAATCTTCCAGCGCGAGCGCCCTGGCGGCTCCAGCGCGCGGCTGCAGGCGTACGCCGCTCAGACGCAGCGCCGGCACCGCCGTCGGCGTCGCACCGGCCGACGCGTCGTAATGCAGCAGACGGCCGTTGCTGCCGACCAGCACGTCGCCATCGGGCAGCACGGTCAGGGCTTCGATCGCGCCGTTGCCGCGGTCCACCGCATCCACGCGCTGCCAGCGCCGCGCCGCATCGCGGCGGTAGACGTTGCGGAAACTGAAAGCCCAGGCCGCGCCGCCGACGCCGTCGCGCAGGCGCAGGATCTCCTGCGCCGACAGCAGCGCCGCGAGACCGTCGAGGCGGTCGGCGACGAAACGCGCACCGTCCCAGCGGAACAGACCGGACTTCGCGCTCGCGAACAGCGCGCCGTCCAGTTCGCTGACGACGACCGAATCGCGCTCGCCGACGCCCAGCACCGCTTCGAAGCGGTCGATCTGCGGCGGTTGCGTGGGATCGTCGGCCAGGCGCACGCGCATGAGACCGCGGTCGTCGCTGCCGAGCCAGACTTCGCCGGGTGCGGTCTCGACCAGACTCATGACACGCGTGTGCAGATCCGTATGCCGCGCAATCAGGTGCCAGCCGCCGGCGCCGCGCTGCAGCAGGCCGAAACCGGTTTCGGTGCCGACCCAGGCGCGCGCCGGATCGAAGCGCGAGCGGCGCAGCACGCGCGGATAGAAATCGTCGGGGCCGATGCGGCGCTGCACCGGACCGACCTGTTGCAATCCGTAGCTGTCGGCGCGCAGCGAGGTGTCGCCGTCGGCGAGCAGGCTCCAGGCCTCGCCGTCGTAGTCGCCGTCGGCGACGAAGCGGCCCTGCGCGCCGCCGTCGCGCCACGGTGCCACGAGCCCGCCGACCGCGGTCTGCAACCGCAGACGGCCCTCGACGAGCTGCAGGTCGTGCACGCTGCCGCGCACCCCGTCGGCGCCGCCGTAGACGTTCCAGACCGCCGGCCAGGGCAAGCGCGAGACGCCGATGTCGTCGGCGACGAGCAGCGCACCGTCGGCATCCACGGCCAGGCCGTTCTGGAACGTCGTGCCGAGCTCGATGCGGCGCAGCGCACCCGAGTCCGTATCGACCACACGCAACACACCGTCGTCGCCGGCGAACGCCGCATGCCGCGCATCGAGCAGCCGGCCTTCGTGGAAATGGCGCGTGTCGCCGTCGGCCAGCAGCTCGCGCGGCTTGCCGTCTTCGAGCACGACGAGTCGCGGCGTCTCGTCGTGTACGAGCAGGCGCCGCTCGTCGAGCGACAGCAGGGTGAAAGCCGGCTGCCCGGCGAACGCCGCACCGCCGGGCAGCAGGACGAAGTCGTCGCCGACGCGTCGCTTGAGCCCTTCGCCGCGCCAGTTCACGACCAGCTCGCCCGCATGCACGGTGATGCCGCCGAAGCGATTCGGCGCATTC
This sequence comes from Lysobacteraceae bacterium SCN 69-320, assembly GCA_001725155.1. Classification (GTDB taxonomy): domain Bacteria; phylum Pseudomonadota; class Gammaproteobacteria; order Xanthomonadales; family Rhodanobacteraceae; genus Tahibacter. The sequence continues at coordinate 640,747 of MEFP01000019.1, forward strand.
CACGCGTGCACGCGGCGGCCGTCGCCGTCGACCTCGAACAGCCAGCGCAGCGCACGGAAGTAGACGTGGCCGTCGTATTCGATCGCGTCCCAGATGTCGTCATAGCCGGCCGCGCCGACGTCGGCCGCGAAGGCACCGGAAACGTCGACGAGACGCTCGCCGCCGTCGGGCTGGCGCTCGATGCGGCCGAAGCTGTCGGTGGCGCCGAACCAGAGCCGGCCCTGACCGTCGCGCAGCAGCACACGCACGGCGCCGGGCCGCGGCAGCGCGAAGGATTCCCAGCGCACGCCGTCGAAGCGCAGCACCGCATCGATGGCGCCGACATAGAGCAGGCCGTCGGCGCTGCGCGCGACGGAGAAATACTGCGGGTAGACGTCGAGATCGGGCGAAAAGCGCGTCATCAGCGGCGTCGCGGCCCAGAGCACGGGCGCGAGCAGCCACAGCATCAGTCCCACGATCACGAGACGCCGCTGCTCCCGACGCATGGTCCTCCCCCTGAGGTTTCCCCGGCGTTCGTCGCGTTCCTGCCGGTAGCCGAGGAATTTACCGGAAGCGCTTGCTGGGCGCTCGGTGAAGTCGCTGCCGTATCAACTGCACCGGCACGGCAACCCCATCCCCACCCATGCCCTCCCCTTGAAGGGGAGGGTTTATTCAGGCCAGCTCGAAGGCGGCGGCTTGATTCCCGATATGGTTTTCAAGGTGCCTTTCATCCCGTTGAAGGGCAGCAATTTTCCATCGAGACACGAGAGACTGGCTTGTCTCAGGTTGATTTTCGCCGCAGCCCAAAAACCCTCCCCTTCAAGGGGGTGAAAGGTCGTCGCTCAGAACCGCAGGTTCTGACGACCTTGAACGCCCAATGGGCCGGAGGGCATGGGTGGGGATGGGGTTGCTCCGCGCGATCAACTACAGGGAAGAAGCCACGGAGACGGCGGCCCTACCCTTCCCCCACGCTGTTGAGGCGCACTCTCCGCTAGCAGAGCGTGCCAGCCCAGGCGGTGCCGACTTCGCAGCCGGTCACGCGGATGTTGCCGACAGGAGTTCTGTCGCCCCCGCACCGAGGGGGGAGCGACACAGTCACTGCTCGCACGGCGCATCCGCCGAATCGCCAGACAGCTCGGAATCCCGACCGTCTGCCCACGCCCATCGAGCCGCCGAAAACGGCCAGATACGCAGCGCCCCAGCGAGGATGACCGCGTGCGAACGCAGCGATAAGGACACCTGCGCAAACCTCACTTCGAACAGCCAAGCGCGATCCGCCGCACACGCCTATCACGAAAAAACGTGCATTGACACGCAAAAATCAAAGGTTCACTGTTATACGCGCTGCGCGGCGACGCGCCCGCGGCACAAGGGGAGATCACCGATGCAAGCCCATCCCACTACGGCGCCCGCCGCCGTGTTCGGCCTGCTGTTGCTCGCGTTCGCCGCGGGCCCCGTTCCGGCCCAGACCACGCCCGACTACAGCAAGCTCAAGCCGGCCTTGAGCGGCGACATTCCGCGCGAGGTGCCGTCGTTTCCGTTCTCGGCGTTCCCGATCGACACGCGGCCGATGTTCGACACCTTCGCCTGGCAGAACTTCATCGCCGTGATGTGGCCATCCTTGGCCGACGCGCATGGCGAACCGTACAAGCCCGACGATCCTTCCGTATTCGGCAACTACGATGCGCGCCTCGCGCCGGCCTGGATGCGCTGGAAGACCGCATTCGACCTGTACCCGCAGAACGGCAGCAAGCCGCCGGCCTGGGACCAGCCCAACGGCTATGCGGTCTGCCGCAACGTGCCGGCCGACGATCCGCGTCCGCGCCTGGACATGACCAGCGAATTCGGCAGCATCGCCGACGAGATCGACGAAGCGTTCGCCGGACCGCTGCCGGACCAGACCGGCTACTTCACGCGCTTCGAAGTGCGCGTGAACCGCGTCGAATACGACTACGTGCGCAGCAACGGCTATTACAACCGCAGCAACTGGCCCGCGAGCGGCAAGCCGGCGATCAGCTTCCCGGCCAGCTCGGCCGATCATCTGGGATCGATCGAGGTCAAGGCCGCCTGGCGCAACCTGGCCAAGGTGCCGCAGAAATTCCATTCGCGCTTCTTCGCGATCGACGCGCTGGCCGCCAAGCCCGGCACCTGCAAGACCGAGTCCGGCGGCCGCACGACCTGCGACTGCGAACCGATGAAGGCCGGCCTCGTCGGCTTCCACATCTCGCACAAGACCGCCGACTTCCCGCAATGGGTCTGGTCGACGTTCGAGCAGGTCGACAACCTCGGCGAAGATCCGACCACGCCGGCGGACATGCAGGCGTCCTACTACGATCCGGAGCTGTACAAGAAACTGAAGATTCCGCGCGCGAATCCGGCCGACCATCCCGGCGCGAGCCGCGTACCCGGCCCCGCCGACTACGATCCGACGCCGATCAACGTCGTGCGCCTGTCGGCAATACCGAGCACGCCGGCCGGCAATTCCACGACCGAGATCAACGCGCGCTACCGCGCGCTGCTCAAGGGCACGGTCTGGGAACACTACGTGCTGATCGGCACGCAGTGGTCGACCGCGCCGTCGGTGCCGCCGACCACGCCGCTCAACGACGACTTCGGCTGCGAGGACGGCACGCCGCCGGCCCAGGGCGGCCTCGCGTTTCCGCAATGCCAGGTGTCCAACGTGACGATGGAGACCTATCACCAGTACGACAGCTGCCAGAACTGTCACCAGGGCGCGCAGCGCTCCGGGGCGGATTTCAGCTGGATCCTCGCGCTGCGCGCCTGGAGTCCGCAGCCGGTCGCCAGTCCTATCCGTTCGCCCGACCGGCCGCGCGCAAGCCCGACTGAAGCCGCAACGTTGCGCGGCGCCGGCACTCCCGTCGACACGCCGGCCCGCGCGGCCACACCGCCACGGGCCTTTCCGCAGCACTGAAGCAATCGACTGATTTTCAACCACCAGCCAGCGTCGAACAGGAAGCCGTCATGTCCAAGACCGCCAGCGTACTCACCACCGCCCTGCTCGCCGCGCTCGCCGGCGCCGGCGCCCACGCGCAGGACCGCGCGCCCGACCAGCGCGTCGACAGCGCGACCCTCGCCTATCAGAGCGCCGTCGTGCCGGCGCCGCCGGGCTGGAAGGGTCCGGTGTTCAAGCTCGCCCACGACTACCCGAGCCAGGACCCGGGCGCCTGCCCCAAGAGCGAATGCACCTGGCTCGGCCTGCATGTGGACTTCACCCTGCCGCTGAACGGCCCGGCGCCGACCTGGGGCGCGCCCTGGTCCGAGTACATCGCGCGCGTACTCGACTACGTCAAGAAAGGCCAGGACGAAGCGCTGCGCAACGAGATCGGCTGGAAGACCACGGTCGGCAGCGAGAACCGCTGGTTCCACGTACCGTGGATGGCTTACGACCCGACGCGCGGCCGCGAGTACGTGCATGGCATGACCAACGAGCGCACGGCCACACTCAGCGACTTCGGCGAGGACGTCGAGATGGACCGCGGCGTCAGCAAGCTGCTGCTGGCCGACGGCAGCGAATCGAACCAGTTCTTCGAGACCTGGGCCTTCGGCATCTACAACCGCTGGGGCGCCTACGCGATCGGCCGCAGCATCGACCGCAACGGCGTGCCGCAGACCGGCAACTATGGCGGCGTGACCGTCCCGGCCGGACTGCCCTTCCCCGAAGGCACCGTGGTCGCGAAGCTGCTGTTCACGACCGCGACGCCGAAAGACGTTTCCTACCTCAAGGACTCGCCGGCCTGGCAGACCGACCGCCACGTGCAGAAAGGCGACCTGTTCCTGTGCGAGCGCAAGGTACAGGACGTGCGCCTGATCCAGCTCGACGTCGCCGTCGTCGACTCGCGCTCGCCGACGCGCTGGGTGTTCGGCACCTTCGCCTGGAACGGCAACAAGCAAGGCAAGACCGCCTGGGACAAACTCGAACCCGTCGGCCTGCAATGGGGCAGCGACCCCTGGACCTTCCCGGCCGTCGGCCAGTCCGGCAGCATCGCCGCGCACGAGAGCGTGTTGAACAAGGCCATCGGCACGCCGCAGCACTTCGGCTGCAACGACCGCCTCGCCGGCCCCGTCGACAACAAGCTGTCGTCGTGCCTTTCCTGCCACGGCGGCGGCTACTCCCCGCCCGTCGGCCTCGCCGCGACACCGACCACCACCCCGCCGATCTTCGGCTACGCCGGCCAGTGCGAAGTGAACTCCGTCGACAACGCACAGTACTTCAGCAACATCCAGTTCCCGATGGCCTACACCGGCGGCCAGTACCCCGGCCTGCTGAGCATGGACACCTCGCTGCAGATGCAGGTGGCGTTTATGCAGTACGGGCAGTACAAGCAGTTTGGGGAGCCAGTGGGGTGTAAGGCGAGTAAGTAGAGCGCTCGGAGAGAATCGCAAAGTGATCTTGCCCCTGGATTTCGGACACCCGTTTAAGCGGCGTGTGCTCGCTCGAACTGCTCTGGGCTGAGGTAGCCGAGCGTCGAGTGAAGGCGGTTTC
>MEFP01000020.1 GCA_001725155.1 Lysobacteraceae bacterium SCN 69-320
ATCCCGGCACCTGCGTGTCCGCCACCTGGAAATAGCAACTCGCCGTCCCCGCCGACGGCTGCTCGAAACCCAGGTTCACGAACGTGCGTTGCACCTGGGCAGAAGCCATGCCACCCGCCATGAGGCTCGCCAGCAGCAAGACTGTCCGCGTCCAGCCGCGCATCGCACGCGACCGCTCATTGCCGGCCTGCGCCCGCTCACTGACTACCGTCATCTTCGCCCCCTGAAGCGATATCACGTTTCTGTTGAACAGCACGGCACGGACAAACATGCCCGGTCGTGCTGCGATCCGGTCAAACTGGAAAACACCGCATGGCCGGCTGACGGAACTATTGAGCCATTTCCGGCAATTTGCGTTGAATACTCGTTAAGCGCGCGGCAATCCGCACAATGCCGCAGCGCATGGTCCCGCGGAGTATAAGACCGGCATTCGGGTCTGGCCCGTAACGCTGCGTAGGGTGTACGGATTACCGCGATCGACCGTCGCAGGATCGCGCGGATGCGTCTCAGGAACTGGGACATGCAGTGCCGGCGCCGCGGAATCGCGGCGGTTGATGCGCAGTGCAGCATGGCGCGCCGGGCCGCGCCGGCGCAGGACAAAGCGACGGAGCGGCGCGACTCAGCCGAGCTTGCGCACGCGCAGGCTGCGTCCCTTGATCTTGCCTTCGCGCAGGCGCTGCAACGCCTTTTCCGCAATGCCGCGCGTGACGGCGACGTAGGAGCGCGTGTCGAAGATCGCGATCTTGCCGACGTCGGTACCGGGGATGCCGGCCGTGCCGGTCAGTGCGCCGAGGATGTCGGCCGGACGCAGCTTGTCCTTGCGGCCTGCGTCGATGACGAGGGTCTGCATCGGCGCGAGCTGGCCGCTGCGCAGGCGAGCCGGCGCAGTCCTGGCCGGCTCGCAGGACAGCGGCCGCCCCAGTCTTTCGGCGACGGCGTCGACGCGGGACTGCTCGCGTGGCGTGTACAGGGTCAGCGCAAGACCGCTGCGGCCGGCGCGGCCGGTACGGCCGACGCGGTGAACGTAGGTGTCCGCATCGCTGGCCATGTCGTAGAGAATGACCAGTTCCAGATCGGCGATGTCCAGGCCGCGCGCGGCGACGTCGGTCGCCACGAGCAGGCTGCAGCTGCGATTGGCGAAGCGCACGAGCACTTCGTCGCGGTCGCGCTGTTCGAGGTCGCCGTGCAGCGCGAGCACCGACCAGCCGCGCTGGTCCAGCGCCGCGGCGACGTCTTGGGTGTCGCGCCGCGTATTGCAGAAGATCATCGCCGAGGCGGGCTTGTGCTCGGCCAGCAGCCAGGCCAGCGCGTCGAGTTTCTGGGCCGTATCGACTTCGTAGAAGCGCTGCACGATCTCGGTCGCAGCCGAGCCGTCGTCGACCTGGACCTCGAACGGCTCGCGCTGAAATTCGCGACTGAGCGCACGGATCTCTTCGGGAAACGTCGCCGAGAACAGACTGGTCTGGCAGTCGCGCGGGGCGAAGCGCACGACATTGCGCATCGCGTCGACGAAGCCCATGTCGAGCATGCGGTCGGCCTCGTCGAGCACGAGCACGCGCAGCGCCGAAAGTTCCAGACTGCCTTTTTCCAGATGTTCCAGAATTCGCCCCGGCGTGCCGACGACGATCTGCGGCATGTGCACCAGCGACTCCAGCTGCACGCGCAGCGGCACGCCGCCGCAGAGAATGGACAGCTTGAGGTTGGGCAGGAAGCGGGCGAGCTGGCGCAGCGCCTTGCCGACCTGGTCGGCGAGCTCGCGCGTGGGCACGAGCACGAGCGCCTGCAGCGGCCCGGCGGCGTCGATGCGCGCGAGCAGCCCCAGGCCGAACGCGACGGTCTTGCCACTGCCGGTACGGGCCTGGGCGATGACATCGCGACCGTCGAGCAGGGCCGGCAGCGCCTGGGCCTGTACCGGCGTCAGCGCGTCGAACGAGAGCGCGGCCAGCGCCTGGGCCAGTGGCGGCGGCAAGGCAAGCGAAGCGGGATCGGACATGGGCGTGGCCGTGCAGCGCGGCGCGGCAGTGTAGCCGCCGGACGCAGCCGGCGCACGCGACCCGTGCGTGCCGGCGGGCGCGGCGCGGGTCAGGCCGTATCGTTATCGACGCTAGCCGTCGCCGTGGTTGCGGCGGAAACGGTCGAGCTCGGCGCCGAACCCCGGCGTCGCCGCGGCAGCGGCTTTGGCCTTGCGGCCGGGCCGGGGCGTGGCCGCAGCCGGTGCGGCGCGGCCGGCGCTCGATCGCGCTGCACGCGGCGCGGTTCTCGCACCGCCGTCGGCCTTGGCCGCGACGGCGCGCGGTCGCGCTGCCGGTGCTTTCTTGGCTTTCGGCGCTGCGCTCGTCTTCGCCGCCGCGGGCTTGACCGTTGCGGGCTTGCGCGCAGAGCGGCGCGGCGCGCGGGCCGGCGACGGTGCGGGCGCGGCATCGAAATGCCGATAGGTCGCCTCGACGTCGCCGGCGCTGAGTTCGCCGTCCCAGTCTTCCATCAGGGTGGCCAGCACAAGCTTCTCGAATTCGCCGGCGAAGCGCTTGACCACCGATTCGGGATCGGCGACGAGCTTGGCATCGACGATCAGGCCGAAATGCACGTTGCCGTTGTAGCTCAGGATCGAAATGCCCATGCCGATGCTGCCGTTCTGCGGCACCCAGAACATCAGCTCGCGCACGCGCGCGCCGGCCAGATACAGCGGCATCTGCGGGCCGGGCACATTCGTCGCGACGGCGGTGGCCTTGCGGCTGAACAGCTCCAGCGCGGCGCGCTGGACGGCGACCGGCGCCATGCCGACCGCGGCGAGCAGACCGAAGGTCAGCGCCGCCTGGCGCGAACGCTTGAGCTCGCGCATGTTGGCCGCGACGCGTTCGAGCCGGCGCACCGGGTTGGCCTCGCCGATCGGCAGATCGAGGAATACCAGGCCGAAATGGTTACCGAGCTTCTTCGCATGCTCCAGCGGTCGCAGATTGACCGGCACGGTCGCACGTATGGTCAGGCCGTCGGCGGCCTGGTCCGCATCGACGAGATGTCCGCGCAGCGCGCCGGCGGCGCAAGCCAGCAGCACATCGTTGACCGTGCAGCCCAACGCCTTGCCGACGGTCTTGACGTCTTCCAGCGGCAGCGGATCGGCCCAGGCCACGCGCTTGCTGACGCCCAGCGGCCCCTTGAACGCGGTCGGCGGATCGTCGGCCAGCGACAGCGCGATCGCGAGCTCGCGCGTGATCTCGCCGCCTTCGCGCGCGAGTTCCGCGGCGAGCGCCGGATCTTTCCACATTTCCATGCCCTTGCCGAGCACCTTCTCTCCGGCGCCGAGCGCCTTGGCGAAACCGGCCTTGGTCGGCTGCAGCAGCCGATCCATGACGCTGCCCTGATCCTTCTTGAGCCAGACCTTGGCCAGCTCGGCATGCTGCTCCACCGACGGCGATGCGTCGGTCAGCGACAGCAGCACCTGCACCAGGGCCAGGCCATCGGCATAGCAGTGGTGAATGCGCGAGATCAGCACGCTGCCGCCGCGGTAGTTCTCCACGACGTGGAACTGCCACAGCGGTTTGGAATGATCGAGCGGACTGGAGGCGAGCTGGCTGACCAGGCGTTCGAGTTCGAGCTTGTCGGCCGCACCGGGCAAGGCGGTCAGGCGGACGTGCCATTCGAGGTCGAAATCCTTGTCGGTTTCCCAGGCCGCCGAGCTGCCGCTGTCGACGGCCTTCTGGCGGAAGCGGCGGAACGCGAGGAAGCGTTCGGCGAGCAGGGCCTTCAGCGCGGCCAGATCGAGCCGGCTCTCGAACATCAGCACGCCGGTGATCATCATCAGATTGGTCGGGCTTTCCATGCGCAGCCAGGCCGTATCGACCTTGGACATCGCATCGCGCTTGCCCCGCAACACTTCGAACATCGCTTTCCTCCCGCCGCGGTGTGCCCCGCGTTCGCTTCCCGCCGTAGCATCGGCGCAGGCCCGGAAAAAAACAATGCATCCGCCGCGCCGGCCCGGCCGGCTCGACAGCGGCGCCGCAGCGACGGCGCGCTGGTGCGGTTCGGGCCGGCAAGATCGGCCGCGACGTCCGGCACAGGTGCCCGCACACTGGGCGGGTCTTCACGGCTCCCGAGTGTGGCGGCTTCCGCGCCGATGCCACGCGCGAGGACTGCTGCACGACGCGATCCGGCGCTGCGGAATCGACTGAAGCGCTCAGGCGCTTGGGGCGCGCCCGGCATAGGCGGCGAGCGCCGCGGCGCGCGATTCGGCCAGATCGACGATCGGTGCCGGATAACCGCTGCGCGCCAGCAGCGCCGGCTGTTTCCACGGCGCGTGGATGTGGTTGAACGGCAAAGCCGCGAGTTCGGGCAGCCAGCGCTTCACATAGGCACCGTCCGTGTCGAAGCGTTCGCCCTGGGTCACCGGATTGAAGATACGGAAATACGGCGCTGCGTCGGCACCGGTGCCGGCGCTCCATTGCCAGCCCAGGGTATTGTTGGCCAGGTCCGCGTCGACGAGCGTGTCCCAGAACCAGCGCGCGCCGTGGCGCCAGTGCAGGCGCAGGTTCTTGCACAGGAAACTCGCGACGAGCATGCGCACGCGGTTGTGCATCCAGCCGGTGTGCCAGAGCTCGCGCAGGCCGGCGTCGATGATCGGAATGCCGGTGCGGCCCTGCTGCCAGGCGGCCAGCGTGCCGGCATCCGGCTCGCGCCAGTCGAATGCGGCGAACTGCGGATTCAGGTCGGCCTGGGGCGTCTGCGGAAAGTGATACAGCAGATGATGGGCGAACTCGCGCCAGCCGAGCTCGCGCAGGAACGGCTCGGCCGCTTCGCGCCAGGCCTCGCCGCGCTCGCGGCCGAGTTCGACCAGACGCCAGTGGATCTGCCGCGGCGAGATCTCGCCGAAATGCAGATGCGGCGACAGGCGCGAGGTGCCCGGCGTCGCCGGCAGATCGCGCTGCGTCGCGTAGCCGCGCAGCGCCGCAGCGCCGAAGGCGTCCAGCGCCGCCGCCGCGCCGGCCTCGCCGGGCTGCCAGTTCGCGTGCAGGCCGGCATCCCAGGGAATGCGCGGCTGCAGGCGCAATTCCTGCGGCGAGAGACCGCCGTCGCCGGGAAAGGCTGCGATGTGCCGCGGCGCATCGGCCGGAGGCCGCGGCTGCAGCGCGGTGCGCAGATTGCGCCAGAACGGCGTGAACACGCGATAGGGGCCGCCCTGTCCGGTCGCGACCTCCCAGGGCTCGGCCAGCAGGTTGGCGTTCGTGCTGTGCGCCTGTACCCCGAGCGCGCGCAGCGCCTGCTTGATCCGCGCATCGCGCGCGACCAGCGCGGGTTCGTAGAGGCGGTTCCAGTAGACCGCATCGGCGCCGCTGTTCTTCACCAGTTCGGTCAGCACGGCGAGGCTGTCGCCGCGACGGATCTGCAGCGCAGCGCCGCGCGACTGCAGGGAGCCCTGCAAGGCCACCAGCGAATGATGCAGCCACCAGCGGCTGGCCGCGCCGGGCGCCCATGGCGCTTCTTCCCGCGGCGCGTGGATGTACAGCAGCAGCACGCGCGCATGCCGGCGCAGCGCGAGCTCCAGCGCCGGGTTGTCGGCCAGGCGCAGATCGCGTCGGAACCAGACGATGGCCGTACTCATGCCTCTATCCCCTGTGAGAGCCGTCGGGCGGCGATGCCGTCCCGGGCCGGCTGCGAACCCTATCGCCATTCGTGCCGGAACATTGCCGCAGGCCGGCGCAAATGCCGCCGTATACTGCCGCGGCCATCGTCAAACCGGAGTGACAACGATGCCTGCTTCCGGCGTCCGTTCATGGATAAGCGATTTCCTCGGCACCGGGCGCCGCATCCCGGAACCGACAGTCGACCGACAGGTTGCGCCGCGCGCACCGGCCGGCGAGGCACCGCTGTCGCGGACCGCGCGCCGCGGCGATACCTGGCGGCACGGCCTGCTGCTCATCCTCTGCGCATTCGCGCTGGCCGCCTGCAACCGCGCGCCGCCGCAGCTGCCGCAGGCCCAGGGCAAGCCCGTGGCCACGGAGACCGCCGCGGAGGCACGCAGGCCGGCCGCATTCGCCCTGGCCGCGGCGCAGGCGGCGCAGTATCAGGGGCAGCTCGCGCTGGTGCTCGAATTCAACCGCACGGTCGTCGGCGCGCAGAGCTTCGACGAACTGCTCGCGGTCAAGGACGCCAAGGGCGCGGCGGTCGGCGGCAGCTGGGCGCTGGATGAAGACGGCAAGACCCTGCGCTTTCCTTACGTGCAGGCCAACGAAACCTATGCGGTCAGCCTGAAGGCCGGCCTGTCCGCCGCCGACGGCAGCACCTTGGGCAGCGACGCGACGCGCGAGATCTTCACCGGCCCGCTGGAACCCGCGGTCGGCTTCGCCTCGCAGGGCAGCGTGCTGCCGGCGCGCGACACGCGCGGCGTTCCGGTGGTCTCGGTCAACGTGGCCGAAGTCGACGTCGAATTCCTGCGCGTGCGCGACAAGGAGCTGTCGACGTTCTTCGCCGGCTACCGCAACAACGAGCGCCGTTCGAGCTACGACCTCGACGCCGACAGCGGCTGGTGGGGCCGCAAGGGCGCGCCGGTCGCGCGCATCGCCGACTCGGTCTATGCCAATCGCTTCGTGCTCGGCGGCAAACCCAACGAGCGCACCCTGACCTATCTGCCGATCCAGAACATTCCCGAGCTGGCCAAGCCCGGCCTGTATTTCGCCGCGATGAAGCGCGCCGGCAGCTTCCAGGGCGAATGGGAGACGAGCTTCTTCTTCGTCAGCGACATCGGCCTGCATACGCGCGCCTATCGCGACCAGCTGTTCGTGCATGCGGCCTCGCTGAAAACCGGCGCGGCGCTGGCCGATGTGGCGCTGTCCATCCTCGACACGAAGGGGGAGAGCGTGCTCGACGCGCGCACCGACGCCGACGGCAACGCGCTGCTGAACTACGCGCTCGCCGCGGACCAGGTGCTGGTCGCGCGCAGCGGCAGCGACGTGTCGCTGCTGCCGTTCAACCAGCCGGCGCTGGATCTGTCCGACTTCGCCGTGGCCGGCCGGCGCCAGTCCTGGTTCGACGTGTTCGCCTGGTCGGGCCGCGACCTGTACCGTCCCGGCGAAACCCTGCGCATTTCCGCGCTGCTGCGCGACAGCGACGGCAAGCCCATTCCGCCGCAGCCGGTATTCCTGATCCTCAGGCAGCCCGACGGCCGCCAGTGGAGCCAGGCCAAGCTCGAGCCGCGCGAACTGGGCTATCTGGAATGGAGCCAGAACCTGCCGGCCGACGCGCCGACCGGCCGCTGGCAGGTCGAGTTCCGTCTCGACCCGGCGGCCAAGGAAGCGAACCAGGCGCTGAGCCTGCGCATCGAGGAATTCCTGCCCGAGCGCCTGAAGCTCGATCTGAACGCGGACCAGGCGCACCTGAAGCCTGGCGAGAAGCTCACGCTGGCCGTGCAGGGCGACTATCTCTACGGCGCGCCGGCAGCGGGCAACCGCTTCAGCGCGCGCCTGACTCTGGCCAACGACGCGCATCCGCTGGACCTGCGCAAGGACTTCTTCTTCGGCGACGCCACGCTGGAACTGCCGAAGGAGGCACGCGATGTCGTCGACGAAACCCTCGATGAACAGGGCAAGCTGCACCGCGAGATCGACGTACTGGGCGAACTGAAAGCAACCGCGCCGATCGCCGCACTGCTGTCGGGCAGCGTCTACGAAAGCGGCGGGCGCAGCGTCACGCGCACCTTGAAGCGCACCGTCTGGCCGGCCGACGCGCTGGTCGGCCTGCGGCCGCTGTTCGATCCCAAGGACGGCGCCACGGCCAACGGCCGCGCCGGCTTCGAGCTGATCCGCGCGAATGCCGCAGGCGAACTGCTCGCCGCCTCGGGCCTCAAGCTCAGCCTCGTGCGCGAGAACCGCGACTACCACTGGAGCTACGACCGCACGAGCGGCTGGCGCTTCGACTTCACACGCAGCTTCCAGACCGTCGAAACGCGCGAGATCGCGACGACCGCCGGCCAGGCGGTCAAGTTCGACGTGCCCGTGGAATGGGGCGGCTACCGCATCGAGGTACTCGATCCGGCCACCGGCCTGACGGCGCGCTATGCCTTCACGGCCGGCTGGAGCTGGGACGACGAGAACCGCGGCAAGGAGGCACGGCCCGACAAGATCAAGCTCGCGCTGGACAAGGAACGCTACCGCGCCGGCGACACGCTCAAGGTCACCGTGACCGCGCCGCAGGCCGGCACCGGTCTGCTGCTCGTGGAAAGCGACAAGCTGCTGTACACGCAGCCGATCGCGGTCAAGGACGCGACCACGTTCGAGATCCCGGTCACCCAGGACTGGGAGCGTCACGACGTCTATGTCAGCGCGCTGGTGCTGCGCGGCGGCTCGGCCGCGAGCAAGGTCACGCCGGCGCGCGCGGTCGGCGTCGCGCACGTCGCGATGGATCGCAGCGAACGCAGGATCGCGGTGGAGATCGTCGCGCCGGCGCAGAGCAAGCCCGAGCTGCCGCTGCCGGTCGAGGTCAAGGCGCCGGCCCTGGCCGGCAAGACCGCCTATGTGACCGTCTCGGCGGTGGATCTGGGCATCCTCAACATCACGCGCTTCGCGCGGCCCGATGCGATCGCCTGGTTCTTCGGCCAGCGTCGCCTCGGCGTGGATGCCTACGACCTCTACGGCCGCCTGATCGAAAGCTTCGACGGCGCCCTGGCCAAGCTGCGCTACGGCGGCGACATGGCGCCGGCGGCGCTGCCGCAGGCACGCCGGCCGACGGCCAAGGTGCAGACCGTCGACCTGTTCTCCGGCGCGGTCAAGCTCGATGCACAGGGCAACGCCAGGCTTGAATTGCCATTGCCGGATTTCAACGGCAGCCTGAGGATCAGCGCGCTCGTGTTCGGCGAGGACCGCTACGGCGGCGCCGAGGCCGAGACCGTCGTGCGTGCGCCGCTCGTTGCCGAAGTGTCGACGCCGCGCGTGCTCGCGCCCGGCGACAGCGCGGCCTTGACTCTGGACCTCAGCAATTTCTCCGGCAGCGAACGCGAATTCCGCGTGCGCCTGGAAGCCGCGCCGCCGCTGCGCATCGCCGACGCGGTGCGCACGCAGAAGCTCGCCGACGGCGCGAAGAAGACCCTGCAGTTCAGCCTGTCGGCCGACGACGGTGTCGGCGTCGGCAAGTTCCGCGTCATCGCCGAATCGGCCGGGCTGAACCTGCGCCGCGACTTCGAGATCGCCGTGCGCCCGGCCTGGCCGGCCGTGCTGCGCTCCGCGCCGCAGGTGCTGCAGCCCGGCGCCGGCCTCGGTCTCGGCGTCGGCGCGATGGAGGGGCTGATTGCCGATTCGGTCAGCGCCGATCTCAGCGTCAGCGCGCTGCCGCCGCTGCCGTTCGCCAGCGCGCTGCGCGGTCTGCTCGGCTATCCCTACGGCTGCGTGGAACAGACCACGAGCCGCGGCTACGGCGTGCTCGTGCTCGATGCCGACAACGCGAAGAATCTCGGCATCACGCCGCTGCCCGAAGCGGCGCGCCGGCGCCTGCTCGACGAGACGATCAGCCGTATCTCGGCCTTGCAGGTGCCGTCGGGCCATTTCTCGATGTGGGGCGGCGAAAGCGCGGTCGACACGATGCTCACACCGTACGTGACCGAGTTCCTGCTGGATGCTCGCGACGCCGGCTTCGCCGTGCCCGAGAGCGTGCTGCAGAACGCGCTCAAGCGGCTCAATGACGATCTGCTGTCCGGCGGCCATCCGTACTACGCCTACGACAACGCCGATCATCTGCGCTTCGCCGATCAGGCCTGGTCGGCCTATGTGCTGTCGCGCGTTCAGCGCGCGCCGCTGGGCACCCTGCGCGCCCTGTTCGACAACGAGCGCGGCAAGTCGCTGACCGCCTTGCCGCTGGTGCATCTGGGCATCGCGCTGCAGGCCAGCGGCGACGCGGCGCGCGGACAGAAGGCGCTGGACGAGGCGTTCGCCAAGACCGTCGAGCGGCCGCGCTGGCTAGGCGACTACGGCTCGGAACTGCGCGACGCCGCGCTCATGGTCGCGCTGACCCATCGCGCCGGCGTGAACAAGCCGGCCTACGACGAGTCGGTCGTCGCGCTCGGCCGCGAACTCGTCGCGCGCAGACCGGAGCAGCGCCTGCACTGGCTCAGCACGCAGGAACAGGCTGCGCTCGCGCGTCTGGCCAAGGCGCTGATCGCGCAGGGCGACACGAAGGTCGGCGGCACCCTGAGCCTCGGCGGCACGAGCGAGACGGTGACACCCGCGACGATCTGGAGCCGCCGCTTCGACGCGGCCGCGCTGCGCGCCGGCGTGCGCTTCGTGCCCGATGCGACCGCGCCGCTCTACGTCAGCGAAGACGTGGCCGGCATACCGAAGACCGCGCCGGCCGCCGACGACAGCCAGATCCGCATCCGTCGCCAGTGGTATGCGCTGGACGGCACGCCCTGGGACGGCGGCGCGCTCAGGGAAGGCGAAGGGCTGATAGTCGGAATCAGCATCGAGGCCAAGGAAGCCGTGCGCGACGCACTGCTGATCGACCTGCTGCCCGGAGGTCTTGAGATCGAGAACTTCAACCTGACCGATGCGAGGCAATGGGCCGACGTCGTGGTCGACGGCGTGCAGATCGCCGAGCGTGCCTATGCCGCCGACCTGCGCCATGAGGAATTCCGCGACGACCGCTACGTCGCCGCGCTGAATCTCTCGGCCGGCCGGGAGGCGCACGTGTTCTATCTCGTACGCGCGGTCTCGCCGGGCGACTACCGCGTGCCGCCGACCACGGTCGAGGACATGTACCGGCCGCAGATCCGCGGCATCGCGCGCAGCGTGCCGGCGCGCGTGACGGTCGTGCAGCCATGAGCGCGGCCGGTCCGAGGTCGATCCGACTGGCTGTGGATTGCGGTGGCCGCGAAGGGTATCGGACGGTGAAGGTGTGAGGCTAAACCCATCCCCACCCAACCCTCCCCTTGAAGGGGAGGGCTTGTCCCGGCGCCTTGAGCGGGAGGGCTTGTCCCGGCGCCTTGGGCGGGAGGGCTTGTCCCGGCGCCTTGGGCGAATGGACTTGTCGCGGCCCCCTGGAGCAAACGGCTTAACCTTTTCGCGCGAAACGGAAGACCTGTCGCAAGCCCGGCCCTCCAAGCCCTCCCCTTCAAGGGGAGGGTTGGGTGGGGATGGGTTCCGCGCCCCGGCATTGCGTCCGACAGCCGAGCAATCCGAGCGGAAAAGCCGACCCGCGCAGCGCTCAAGCCGAACCAATCCGGCCTACCGGCTCAGCGGACCTTGGCCATGTCGGACGCTGCACGCGCCGAGGGCCCGCTTTCATCGCCGACGACGCGCAGCGTAGCGATGCGCGTGCTCGCCCTCGCCCGCCGCAGCCTCCGCCGCCGCTGGCTGCGCAGGCTAGCGATCGCGACGCTCGCGCTGCTGCTCGCCGCGCTGGTCCTCGATCGCCTGTTCCCCCTGCCGCTGCCGTCCGAGCGCGACGGCAGCAGCGTCGTGCTCGCACGCGACGGCACGCCGCTGCGCGCATTTCCCGACGCCGACGGCCTCTGGCGCTATCCGGTCACGCCAGAGGCCGTGTCGCCGCTGTATCTGCAGGCGCTGCTGACCTACGAGGACCGCTGGTTCTACCGCCACCCGGGCATCAACCCGCTGGCGCTCGCGCGCGCTGCCGCGCAGCGCCTGCGCTACGGCCGCACGGTCTCGGGCGGATCGACCCTGACGATGCAGGTCGCGCGCATCCTCGATCCGCATTCGCGCAGCGCGCTGGGCAAGCTCAAGCAGGTACTGCGCGCGCTGCAGCTCGAAGCGCACCTGAGCAAGGACGAGATCCTGACCCTGTATCTGAACCACGCGCCGTTCGGCGGCACGATACAGGGCGTGGAAGCGGCCTCCTGGGCGTATCTCGGCAAACCGGCCAACCGGCTCAGTCATGCGGAGGCCGCGCTGCTCGCCGTGCTGCCGCAGGCGCCGAGCCGGCTGCGCCCCGACCGCAATGCCGCAGTCGCGCAGCGCTATCGCGACAAGCTGCTGGAGCGCATGAACGAACTCGGCGGCTGGGACGCCGCCACGGTGGCCGATGCGCGGCGCGAGAACGTCGCTGCACGCAGCCTGGAACCGCCGCTGGACGCCGCGCTGCTGGCCCAGCGCCTGCGTGCGGCACTGCCCGGCGCGCGCCACATCCGCTCGACTGTCAACCGCGAGCTGCAGGCGGCGATGGAAGCGCGCGTGGAAAACTATCTCGCGCGCCTGCCCGAACGTACGTCGGCCGCGCTGCTGCTCGTCGACAATGCCAGCCTGCAGGCGCTGGCCTATGTCGGCTCCGGCGCCTACGCCGATCCGCAGCGCCTGGGCTATGTCGACATGGTGCGCGCGGCGCGTTCGCCGGGTTCCACCTTGAAACCGTTTCTGTACGGCCTCGCACTCGACGACGGGCTCATTCATTCCGAAAGCCTGCTCGTGGATGCGCCGCAGTCCTTCGGCGACTACCGACCGGGCAACTTCGACCAGGCCTTCAACGGTCCGGTCGCCGCGGCCGACGCGCTGCGTCTGTCCCTGAACGTGCCGGCCGTGGACCTGCTCGACCGCGTCGGTCCGGCGCGCTTCGCCGCGCGCCTGGCCAATGCGGGGCTGACCCTGCACTGGCCGCGCGGGGCCGGGCCCAATCTCGCGCTGATCCTCGGCGGCACCGGCGCGACGCTGGAAGATCTGGTCGGCGCCTATGCCGCACTCAATCGCGACGGCCTGGCCGGCCGCGTGCGGCTGCGCGCGGAGGACGCCTTGACCGAGCGCCGCCTGCTGAGTCCCGGCGCCGCCTGGATCGTACGCAGCATGCTCGAAGCGAACCCGCGGCCGGGCCAGAGTCGCGACACCTTCGATCCGGGCCGGCGCGCGCGGCTGGCCTGGAAGACCGGCACGTCGTACGGTTTTCGCGACGCCTGGGCGCTGGGCACGACGCGACGCTATACGGTCGGCGTCTGGGTCGGACGACCCGACGGCACGCCGGTACCCGGCCAGTATGGCGCCGTCACCGCGCTGCCCTTGCTGTTCCAGGCCGTCGACAGCCTGCCGCGCTCGGCCGAGGACGCCGCGCCGGCCACGCCGCCGGCCAGCGTGACCGAAGCCGAGATCTGCTGGCCGCTCGGCACCGCATTCGAGCCGGCGCAACCGCAGCTGTGCCAGCAGAAGCGCAAGGCCTGGATACTCGACGGCGGCATCCCGCCTACCCTGCCCGAACGCGACGTCGGCCACTGGCACGACGCGCGCCTGCGTCTGCGTGTGGACGCGCGCAGCGGACTGCGGCTCAGCGGCGGCTGCGGCGCGGCACAGGAACGCCCGATCGTCGTCGCACGCTGGCCGGCGCTGGCCCAGCCCTGGCTGACGGCCTGGCAGCGCAAGGCGGCGCAGCTGCCGGCGCTGGCGCCGGGCTGCGCCGACGACGGCCTGGACGGTGGCGCCACCTTGCGCATCGCCGGCGTCGCGCCCGGCAGCAGCCTCGTGCGCGCGCCCGGCAGCGCGCGGCCGCCGCACCTGTCGCTGCGCGCATTGGGCGCCCAGGGTGTCGTGCAATGGCTGGTCAACGGCCGCATCGAGGCCGCGATCGACGCGTCGCGGCCGTTCGAGCACGACTTCGACGTCGCCGGTCCGCAGGCCATCACGGCGCTGACGGCGTCGGGAAACTATGCACGAGTGGAAATCCAGGTACTGCGCTGAGCGCCGCCGGCCCCGTCCTGCGGCGCGGGACTATTCGGGCACGTCCGCCGCGTCTGCCGTCGACGGCTGGAACGGATAGACCGTGATGCGCAGATCCGCGGCGAACCCGGCGATGCGGCGCAACTGATCGCTGCCGAGCAGGGCCAGGCACGGCGGCCCATCCGTGCCGCCCTCGAAACCGTAGTCGAACACGCGTCGGTCACAGCGCTGCCACAACGCCTGCAACGGCGGCGGCAGTGCCTCGAGCAAGGTCAGGAAATGCTCGGTGCAGGCCGCGGCGTCCTCGCTCAGCGCGCCGCGGATCACCGCCTCCAGCGCGAGGCGGAAGCGGCCGGCATCCTCCTCGCAGTGCAGCACGAAGACCTTGTTGCCGAAATGCGCGGCCAGCGGCGCGAGATCCTCGTCCGATTCCAGCTCCAGATCGAGGTTGATGAAACTGGCGGCAGCTGAACCATTCATGCGCAAGCACCCGCAGCGATGATACGGAGACGGCCATCCTCGCACAGGTCGCGGCGGCGCGACGCCGGCGACGGATCGCCCGCCGCGCGGCGCCGTTACCGGTGCGGCGGCGCCTTGCGCAGATGGACGACGAGCTGCACGAACCGCCACAACGCCGCCGCGACGAACAGCAGCAGCCCGAGCAGGAACGCGGTCGACGGCAGCTGCGGCGGCTGCAGCCGGTTCGCGCAGACCACGAGCGCCTGCACGTAGCCGAGGAACAGCATGAGCTGCACGGCGAACGCGGCGTTCTGGCGGCAGAGGAAATCCACGGTCGCCGCGCGGCGCTCGGGCGCGAGCCAGTAGTCCCGCCGCGGCAGGTTCAGCGGCGTGCGCGGGTTGCGCAGCAGCCGCTCGGACACGACGGCGACGAACAGCGGCAGCGCCACGGCGAACACGAGGAAGAACACGAGATAGCCGGCGCGCGGCATCGCCGCATCGGCACGGCCGCCGGCATCGAAATGCGCGGCGACCTGCGCCGGTAGCAGCAGACCGGTCAGCACGACGAATGCGGCGACGCCGGCGGCGGCGGCGAATACCGGGGACAGCGTGGGGGATCGCATCGGCGCTGCGCCAGGGAACGGGACGGTTCAGGCTAGCGGCGTGCGCTGCCGTGGTCCAGCGGCGATCCGCGATCGTGCGCACGCGCGGCGCGCGACCGGCGCAAGCGCGGCGCCGCATACCCCGCGGCGGCTCAATGCCGCCGCAGCGGCCGGGGTTCGGCCAGCGGCAGCGCCGCGGGTTTGGGGTCGCTCCCGGCCGTGCCGCAGGCGCCGCAGCTGCTGCAGCCGCCCGAGCTCGCGCAGGCGCCGCCGACGCTGGCCGGAATCCGCGCGCGCAGCGCGGCGCCGCGACGGCGCAGCACGCCGGGCAGCCGCGCCGACTCCAGCAGATCGGCGGTACGCGCGAGCACACGGCCCCAGACCGACGGCAGGTACTTGCGCAGCACGCTGAACGCGCTGGCCGCCACGAGCACGGCGACGATCGCATACTGCCAGGCCAGCGACGCGCTCATGAGGTCAACGCCCGCGTGATCTGGTAGGTGATGAACGAAGCCGCATAGGCCAGCGCGAACAGATAGCCCGCGGCGATCCAGACGTTGCGCCAGGAATTCGTCTCGCGCCGGATCACCGCGAGGGTGGAAATGCACTGCGGCGCGAAGATGTACCAGACCAGCAGCGACAGCGCCGTAGCCAGCGGCCACTGGCCGGCGATCAGCGGGCCGAGTTCGGCGGCGATGGTGTCGTCGCTGCCCGACAGCGAATACACCGTGCCCAGCGCCGCGACCGCGACTTCGCGCGCGGCCAGGCCCGGAATCAGCGCGATGCAGATCTGCCAGTTGAAGCCGACCGGCGCGAACACGACTTCGAGCGCACGGCCGATACGGCCGGCGAAGCTGTAGTCGATGGCCGGTCCGGTCGCGCCTTCGGGCGGCGCCGGGAAGCTCGACAGGAACCACAGCAGTACGGTCAGCGCGAGGATGATGCCGCCCACGCGCTTGAGGAAGATCCAGGCGCGCTCCCACAGGCCGATGGCCAGATCGCGCGGATGCGGCCAGCGGTACGACGGCAGCTCCAGCAGCAGCGCATGCTCGCTGCGATCGCGGCGCAGGCGCTTGATCACGAACGCCACGGCCAGCGCGCTGACGATGCCGGCGACGTACAGCGCGAACAGCACGATGCCCTGCAGGTTGAACAGACCCGCCACCGTGCGCTGCGGAATGAACGCGGCGATCAGCAAGGTATAGACCGGCAATCGCGCCGAGCAGGTCATCAGCGGCGCGACCATGATCGTGGCCAGGCGGTCGCGCGGATCCTGGATGCTGCGCGTGGCCATGATGCCCGGGATCGCGCAGGCGAAGCTCGACAGCAGCGGGATGAACGAGCGGCCGCTCAGGCCGGCCTTGAACATCAGCCGGTCGAGCAGGAAGGCCGCGCGCGGCAGATAGCCGGACTCCTCCAGCGCGAGGATGAACAGGAACAGGATCAGGATCTGCGGCAGGAACACCAGCACGCTGCCGATGCCGGCGAACACGCCGTCGGCGAGCAGGCTGCGCAGCGGTCCTTCGGGCAGCGCGGCCACACTCCAGCCGCCGAGCGCCTTGATGCCGTTCTCGATGCCATCCATGAGCGGTTCGGCCCAGGAGAACACACTCTGGAAGATCAGGAACATCAGCACGCCGAGCAGCACCAGCCCCCAGAGCGGATGCAGCGCGATGCGGTCGATCGCATCGTCCGTCGCCGCCGTGCGCGTAGGCATGCTCACGGTCGCGGCGAGCAGGCGGCGCACTTCCGCGTGCAGGTCCAGATCCGCATCGCCGGTGGGCGGCAGCGGCGGCAGCGGCCCGTCGATGCGTTCGACGAGCGCCCGAGCGCCGGCGCGCTTGACCGCGACCGTCTCGATGACCGGAATGCCGAGCTCGCGCTCCAGCGCGGCGATGTCGATGCGGATGCCGCGACGCGCGGCCGCGTCCATCATGTTCAATGCAAGCACGACCGGCACGCCGAGCCGGCGCACTTCGAGCACGAAGCGCAGATGCAGGCGCAGGTTGGTCGCGTCGGCGACGCAGACCAGCAGGTCCGGCCGCGTCTCGCCGGCAGCGATGCCGAGGCAGACGTCGCGCGTGATCGCTTCGTCGGGGCTGGCGGCATCGAGGCTGTAGGCGCCCGGCAGATCCAGCAGATCGACGACGCGGCCCGACGGCGCGATGTAACGACCCTGCTTGCGCTCGACCGTGACGCCGGCGTAGTTGGCAACTTTCTGCCGGCTGCCGGTCAGCAGATTGAACAGCGCGGTCTTGCCGCAGTTGGGATTGCCGACGAGGGCGATGCGCAAAGCCGTCTCCGCGCTGCTCATGGGGTTGCTCCGGCGCTCTGCAACCGGACCCGGGCGGCCTCGCTGCGGCGCAATGCGAAACGCGTGAAACCGATCTGCACCAGCAGCGGATCGCCGCCGACGGGCCCGCGCGTCACGAGTTTGACCGGCTCGCCGGCGACGAAGCCCAGATCACGCAGGCGCCGGGCGATGGGATCGGCGCTGCCGACGTCCTCGACCTCGCGCACGACGGCCGTGTTGCCCGGAAGCAGTTCGGAAAGTCGCACAGGCAGATACGCTTTGAATAAGAATGGTTCGCGATTATATCCGAACACGGCGGTTGCGGCGCTTCGACCTTTGCAGGCCCAGTCCAGGGCGATCCGGGCGGCACTGGCACCGGCAGCGACGTCGGCCTGCTCCGATCCGGGGTCTGATCCGGATCAGATCTGTCGGAGCGCGGTCCGGCAAGACGCATCCGGGCCGAGTCAATGCGATCCCGCGAGTACCGGTGCGGCCTGCCGGGATCGAGACTTGCTCCAGGCCCGATGCAGGGAACCTCGAGAAAGTGTCGGAACGACGGTTTTTCGAGTCGCCGAGTCCGGCGCTGATCCGGACTCGTCCGCGCTGATCCAGCGCTGACGCGCGCGATCGCGAACGGCACGTCACCGTGCCGCAGGCACCTGGGCGTTTTTCGAGGTGCCCCGTATCGGGCCGTGGGCTGGCGCAGATACCTCAGTCCCCAGTTCATGCGACCCGGCGAACGCCGGTACGACCCGCTGAGATCGGGGCGCTATCGGGAACCGCCATATCGGTCCGTGATCCGGCGCAGATGTCTGGACCTGACACTCGGCCCGGCCCACGGCGCCCCGCTATCATCGGCTTTTCCCGGAGGGAGGGATCCATGACCGCCACTGTCGCGCTTGCCGTCCGCGGCGCCGCCGCCGAGGTTCGCCTGAACCGTCCCGGCGTACACAACGCCTTCGACGAGCAGTTGATCGCCGAGCTCACGGCAACCCTGCAGCGCCTGGATGCGGACCCGGCCGTGCGCGCGGTCGTGCTGACCGGCGAAGGCGCGTCGTTCTCCGCCGGCGCCGACCTGAACTGGATGCGCGCGATGGCCCAGGCCAGCGAGGCCGACAACCTGGCCGACTCGCTGAAGCTCGCCGCGCTGATGCGCACCCTGAACTATCTGAGCAAGCCGACCATCGCCCGCGTCAACGGCGCCGCCTACGGCGGTGGGGTCGGTCTCGTCGCCTGCTGCGACATCGCCATCGGCGTGGCGTCGGCCAAGTTTTCGCTGTCGGAGGTCAAGCTGGGTCTCGTGCCGGCGGTGATCTCGCCGTACGTGATCGCCGCGATCGGCGCCCGCGCGGCGCGGCGCCTGTTCATCACCGGCGAAGTGTTCGACGGCACCGAGGCCCGCCGGATCGGCCTGCTGCACGAAGCCGTCGCCGCCGACCAGCTCGACGCCGCCGTGGATCGCAGCCTGCACTGGCTCGGCAAGGGCGGACCGCTGGCCCAGGCCGAAGCCAAGCGCCTCGCGCTGGCCATGGCCGGCATGACGCAGGAAGGTCAGCAGACCGTCGACGCGGACACGTCCGCGCTGATCGCACGCCTGCGCGTCTCCGCCGAAGGCCAGCACGGCCTCGGCGCCTTCCTCGACAAGCGCGCGCCGGATTGGGCTCGGGAAGGCTGATTGCTGCGATGGATTCGGGCGGGCGGCGCGAACCCCATCCCCACCCATACCCTCCCCTTGAAGGGGAGGGTTTGATACGGCGTGCGCCGATGGAAGAGAACCGCGCAAGAATTGCGCACGGCTGGCCGGTTCCAACATCTGAGAGATCGCGGGAAACACCCTCCCCTTCAAGGGGAGGGTATGGGTGGGGATGGGTTTTTGCCGCAGCGCCGAACCTCATCTCAGAATCCACCGAGCCCACGACGCGCAAAACGCCGATGCCTGCAGCGGAGGACCGTCACATCCTCGTCGTACCCCGGCGAGGAGACACCCCATGCACGGCCAGACGAACGCCTTCATCCGCCGCGCGAAGATCGCGCGCCGGCTGCGCCGCGATGCCACCGACGCCGAACGCCGGCTCTGGCGCCACCTGCGCCTGCGCCAGCTCGACGGCGCCAGGTTCCGGCGTCAGCATCCGGTCGGCAACTACGTGGTCGATTTCGTCTGCCTCGAACGCCGGCTCGTCATCGAAGTTGACGGCGGGCAGCATGCCGACGCGCGCGACGAACGGCGGGATCGCGATCTGCAGCGGCGCGGCTTCGCCGTATTGCGCTTCTGGAATACGGAAATACTCCGCGACGAGGAATCCGTGCTCGTACGGATCTTCGACGCACTGCTCCAAGGCGCCGCCGACCGGCGACGCGAAACCGATCAAGGACTTCTGACATGCTCGACCACATCGGCATCACCGTCGCCGACTTCGACCGCAGCCTGCGCTTCTACACCGACGTGCTCGCGCCGCTGGGGTACGACATCGTCATGCAGGTCACGCCGGAAATGACCGGCACCGACGCGCGCCATGCGGGTTTCGGCAAGGATGGCAAGCCGGATTTCTGGATAGGCACGGGCGGCGAGCCGACGCGCCATGGCCTGCACCTGGCCTTCGCCGCGGCCGACCGCGCCGCGGTCGATGCCTTCCACGCGGCCGCGCGGGCCGCGGGCGCGCGCGACAACGGCGCACCGGGCCTGCGGCCGCACTATCACCCGAACTACTACGGCGCTTTCGTCATCGACCCCGACGGCCACAATATCGAAGCCGTCTGTCACAAGCCGGCCTGACCGGTCACGATCCGCACGCGACACCCACCCTGCTCCGCCGCGCCGCGAAGGCCGGCCGCCACCGAACGGAAGGCTCACGATGCAAGGACTGTTTTCCAAGGTACTCATAGCCAACCGCGGCGAGATCGCCTGCCGCGTGATCCGCACCTGCCGCCGCCTCGGCATCGCGACGGTCGCGGTGTATTCCGACGCCGACGCGACCGCCCAGCATGTGCGCCTGGCCGACGAGGCCTGGCCGATCGGCGGCTCGCGGCCGGCCGAATCCTATCTGCGCGGCGAGGTGATCCTCGACGTCGCGAAGACGAGCGGCGCCCAGGCCATCCACCCGGGCTACGGTTTCCTGTCGGAGAACGCCGATTTCGCCGATGCGGTCGAAGCCGCCGGTCTCGTGTTCATCGGACCCAGCGCCGCGTCGATGCGCAAGATGGGCTCCAAGGCCGGCGCCAAGATCCTCATGCAGGAACACAAGGTTCCGGTCGTGCCGGGCTATACCGGCGAAGATCAGGATCCGGCACTGCTCGCGCGCGAGGCCGACCGCATCGGCTATCCGCTGATGATCAAGGCCGCCCACGGCGGCGGCGGCAAGGGCATGCGCATAGTGCGCGCCAGGGAGGAATTCGCGGCGAATCTCGAATCCTGCCAGCGCGAAGCGAGGAACGCATTCGGCCGCGACCGCGTGCTGCTCGAACGCTACGTCGAGAAACCGCGCCACATCGAGTTCCAGGTATTCGGCGACCGCCACGGCAACATCGTGCATCTGAACGAGCGCGAGTGCTCGGCCCAGCGCCGCTACCAGAAAGTGCTGGAGGAAGCGCCCTCGCCGTTCGTCACGCCGGAGCTGCGCACGCGCATGGGCGAGGCTGCCGTCGCCGCGGCGCGCGCGATCGACTACGCCAATGCCGGCACGGTCGAGTTCATCGTCGGCCAGAACGGCGAATTCTATTTCATGGAAATCAACACGCGGCTGCAGGTCGAGCATCCGGTCACCGAGCTCACCCTGAACCTCGACCTCGTCGAGCTGCAGCTACGCGTCGCGGCCGGCGAAGCGCTGCCGGCTTCGCTCGTGCGCAACAAGTCGGTGCCGGCCGACGGCCACGCGATCGAGCTGCGCCTGTATGCCGAAGACCCGGCGCAGAACTTCCTGCCGGGCTCGGGCCGCCTGACGACCCTGCGCCTGCCAACCGCCTCGCGCCACGTGCGCATCGACGGCGGCGTCATCCAGGGCGATACCGTGTCGATCTTCTACGACCCGATGATCGCCAAGCTCATCGTCTGGGATCGCACGCGCGACGAAGCGCTGCAGCGCCTGCGCGAAGCACTCGCCGCTACCGAGATCGTCGGGCCCAAATCGAACGTCGAGTTCCTCGAACGGCTCGTGCGCCATCCGGCCGTGACCGGCGCGACGATCGACACCGGCTATCTCGACCGTCATCTCGAGGAATTCCTGCCGGCGCAGGCCGAACCGGTGCCGACGGCGCTGTTCGCCGCCGCGGCCGCGGCGGTGCTGCTGGACCAGGAAGCCGCCGCACCGCAGCTCGCGGCAACCGGCAGCGATCCGCATTCGCCCTGGGCGCGCGCCGACGGCTGGCGTCTGGGTCATCCGGGCAAGCGCGTCGTCGTGCTCGTGCAGGCCGGCGAACGCGTGGAAATCACCGCGCACGGCAACGGCGGCGACTACACCCTCGAATGGAACGGCACGCAGGCGCGCGTGCGCAACGCGCTGCTCGCCGACGGCGGGTTCAGCGCCGAGATCGACGGCACCATGCGCCGCCTGCGCGCCGGCATCGACGCAGCCCATGTGCTGCTGCACGACGGCCGGACACGCCGCGTGTTCGAGCGTGCCGCCGCCTTCGCCTACCGCGCGAGCGCCGCCGGCGGCGGCGACCGCGTCGCTGCGCCGATGCCCGGCCGCGTCGTGCTCACCCGCGTGCAGGCCGGCGACAGCGTGACCGAAGGCCAGGAGCTCGCGATCATGGAAGCCATGAAGATGGAGATCACCCTGCGCGCGCCGCGCGCCGGCACGATCGCCATCGTCCAGGTGAGCGCCGGCGAGTTCGTCGAGGCCGACGCCGTACTGATCCGCCTGGAGTCCGTATGAACCATCCACGCACCGTAGGTTGCGGTGAGCGCAGCCGACCGCAACGTCAAGGTCTCATCGCACCGGCAGACCGCGAGTCCGAAGCCATGTCCGCGGCGGCCGCGCCGCAGGCGCGCGGGGCCCTCCGCAACGGGACCGCCGCGATGTTCCGGTTCGCTTTGCTCACCACAACCTGCGTCGCGTTGTTGTTGCTGGCCGGCTGCACGGAAACGCGCTTCGAGTCGCCGCTCGGCGACAACATCGAAAGCTGCGACGTGCGCTGGAAGGGACTCTGGCTGGCCCAGGACGGCGAAGCACGCGAGCGCGGCGAAGGCGCGTTCCACGTCGACGACGAATGCCGCTTCCAGATGCTGGACCAGACCGAGCCCGGCACGCCGTTCAAGCTGATCCACGTGCCGCTGAACTTCGTCCACGACGGCGGCAACGACTACCTCGTCGTCTCCGACGTGCAGCTCAAGGGTCTGGTCAAGCTGCCGGCGCCGCACGCGGTCAGTCCGACGCCGGAGAAATCATTCTTCTTCGCGCGCTACCGCCTGCGCGGCGAGCGACTGGAGATCCACGACGTCGACAGCGAGCGCGTCGCCAAGCTCATCCTCGACGCCAAGCTCGAAGGCACGATCGACAAGAGCGCGACGGAGCTGCACGTCTACGTGCGCGGCAATCGCCAGCAGATGCTGGAAATCGTCCGCACACAGCCCCTGTTCGCGGACAAGGCCACGGTGTTCCTGCGCAGCGAACAGTCGGTCGAGGCCTACCAGAAATCCCTGCTCGCGCGTCAGCGCAAGGAAAAACCATGAGTCTGCCCAGCGAAGTGCGCATCGTCGAAGTCGGTCCGCGCGACGGTCTGCAGAACGAAAAGGCTCTCGTGCCCACGCCGGTCAAGATCGAGCTGATCGACCGGCTCGGCGCGACCGGCCTGCGCAGCATCGAGGCGACCAGCTTCGTGAGTCCGAAATGGATACCGCAGCTGGCCGACGCGGCCGAGGTCTATACCGGCATCCGCCGCCGCGACGGCGTGCACTATCCGGTGCTCGTGCCGAACCTGCAGGGCTACGAGCGCGCACGCGCCGTCGGCGTCGAGGAAATCGCCGTGTTCGCGGCGGCCTCCGAAGCATTCAGCCAGAAGAACATCAACGCCAGCATCAGCGAATCGCTGGAACGCTTCGCGCCGGTGCTCGCGCGCGCCGCCGCCGACGGCGTGCGCGTGCGCGGTTATGTCTCCACCGTGCTCGGCTGTCCCTACCAGGGCGAAGTGCCGCTGGCCGACGTCGTGCATGTCGCCACCGCGCTGCACCGCGCCGGCTGCTACGAGATCTCGCTCGGCGACACGATCGGCATGGGCACGCCGCGCAAGGCTGCAGCCATGCTCGCCGCAGTCGCGGCCGAAGTACCCATGGCCGCACTCGCCGTGCACTTCCACGACACGCGCGGCCAGGCACTCGCCAATATCCTCGCCTGCCTCGAACTCGGCGTCGCCGTCGTCGACGCGGCCGTATCGGGTACCGGCGGCTGTCCCTACGCCAAGGGCGCCAGCGGCAATGTCGCGAGCGAAGACGTGGTCTACATGCTCGAAGGCATGGGCATCGCGACCGGCGTGGATCTGCCGGCGCTGGTCGATACCGGCCGCTGGCTCGCGACGCAGCTCGGCCGCGAAACCGGCAGCAAGGTCGGCAAGGCCGGCCTCTGAACCGGCGCGCCGCGACCCGGATCGCGGCCGCCTTCAGCGCTTCGACCTGGGCCGGCAGGGTCGCGTGCAGCGCAGCCGGCAGCCCGATCCGTCACTCGACTGCGTTCCTAACCGCGCGCAGCGCTCCTGCGCGGTAGCTGCCCTCGGCACTTCGACCTGGACCCGCAAGATCGTGCGCGTGGCCACAGCTCGACCAGCGGCATGACCGGCTTCGGAGCTGCATGCCGCACACTCGGACCGCCACTGCCTCCAGCGCTCGCTACCTGGACCAGTACGATCGCGTACAGGCGATCGGCAACTCGCTGGGCGACAGGACCTCATTCTGAATCGCGCCGCGATCTCAGATCGCTGCCGCCTTCAGCGCTTCGGCCTGCGCCAGCAGGGTCGCACGCAGCGCGGCCGGCAGCTCGCCCAGCGGCACGGCTTCGTAGCGCCCCTCCGCATTGCGCCGCCGCGGCCGCAGCACACCGACCTCGACCTCCTCGTTCACGTCGAAGAACACCGAAATGCCGCTGTGATCCAGGGTGATGTGCCAGTCGAGATCCGGCTCCCAGACGTGCTCGTTGATCATCGCGTTGTCTTCGCCGGGTCCCTTGAGGTAGCCCCATTTCTCGACGAGGCCGCCGAACTTCGCCCGGTTCAGCCGACTACCCTGTGCGCGCATGACGGCCGTCGCGACGACTTCGTCGGATTGCGCCGCGAACACGGCGATGTCGAACTGACCCAGCGGCGACAGCAGCTCGTAGTCGGCGAACTGCGCTGCCCAGGCCGCACGCTCGGGCGCGGGCATCTCCAGCGGATGGGCGACACGCACGGCCAGATTCGCGTCGAGCGCGACATCGTCGTCGAGCGCATCGACGAGGCTGCCGCTGCCGTTCGGCCGGAAGCGCAGCTGCGACTCGCCGGACGCGTCCACCGCCGACCACACCAGGCTCTGGCTCAGCACGGCCAGCAGCGGATGGTCGATGAACAGACGCCGCCACTGCGCCGGCGTCCAAAGCTTGCCGACCTGCAGATTGCGCAGCAGACGCTGCGACTGCTGCTTCAACACGGGCTTGAGGTTCTTGCTCAGCGCCTTGAGCTGGTGGTCCGCAAGAGCGCGCAGTTGCGCATCCTCGCCGGCTTTCGCACGCGGCAATGACTTGGCCGTCTTGCCGGCCGCGTCGACGACGACGACGCTGAAGTCGCCGCGCACGCGCGCCGTGTACGCATAGGGACCGACATCCAGACGCAGGCCTTCGCGAGTCAGGCCGAAATCGGGCACGAGCTGCTCGAGGAATTCCTCCAGGGTCAGCCCCTGCCGCTGCGCCGCTTCCTGCAGCGCAAGCTGCGCATTGCGCTGTATCGAGTCGGAGAACTTGCGGCTTTCCCAGAGCTCGCGCACCTGACTGATGCCGTAGCTGCCAGGCAGCCGGGCGAGCAGACGGATGGCCGCGCTGGCCTTGGGCTTGCGCGTCTTCATCCAGGCCTTGACCGCGCGCACGAGATCGTTGGCGACGCGCTCGTCGCCGTAGTCCGACAACGGCAGCAGCAGCCAGTTGAATTTGTCGCTGCCTTTTTCGGCGATCCAGCGACGCACGCCGTAACCGGCGAAATCGCCGCGCGCAGCCGGCGACAGGAAGGCCAGAATCTGGCGTGCGCGCCGCTGCAGATGATCCTCCGCAGCCAGCAGCAGGGCCAGCAGATACAGGCCCAGCCCTTCGCCGAGCGGCGCGAACAGGCGCGCGAGTTCGTCGTTCCAGGCCTTGACCGCAGCGGCCGGAATCTTCTGTCCGGCGGCGATTTCCTGCAGCGCACCCAGCGGCAGGCCGGCCCACGCGTCCAGTCCCTGCAGCGAACGGCCGGCACGCTCCAGCGCGTCAAGACTCAGGCCACGGCTGAAATCATCGTGGGCCTTGTCGGCCATGGTCGCAGCGACGGCGTCGCTCGCCGCCGGATCGGCATTCAGCGCAAGCCCCGTCAGCACGAGCAGACGCGCCTTGCGCTCGGACACTGCGAGCATCCCGCTGCGCTGCAGCGCGGCAACCGGCATCCGCGCGACCAGTGCCACGAGCTGCGGACGCAAGACCTTCCCCGCTGCCGCGGCAAGCTGCAGCAGGCCGGCCGCGCAAGCCACCGTCGCGCCTTCGTCGAGCAGCGGCACGAGTTTGGCCTGATGTTTTTCCTCCAGCGCGGCGAAACTGGCCGGAAACGCCATGAGCGCGGCGCACAGCGGCGCCGGCGGCAACGCCGCCGGCGCCCCGCCGAGCCAGCTCGATCGGCTCAGATAGGACGCGCTCGCGAGCGCGACGAGCTCGGCCAGCGGCGAGCCGCCGGCGCCGACCGCGGCATTGAAGCGGAGCGTGGGGAAATAATCGTCGCCGGCCTGGGCGCGGAACAGCGCCGGCGCATCGGCGTACAAGGTCTCGGCCAACGGCAGAGCCTGCGCGCGCGTGGTCGATTCGGCGACGGCGCGCAGCACGGCCTCGACGATGGCCGCACGCGCGGGCTCGCCGGCAGCCTGCCACAGCGCCTGCCAGCGCTCGACATCGTCGTATTCCAAGGTGTCCTCGTCGACGGTGTTTTCCACGAGCAGGTCGGCCTGCGTCGCTTCGAGCGCACGCAAGGTCGACCAGTACGGCTCCTGCGGCGCGGCGGCCGCCTCCCCGTCCTCACGGTCGTACCGCGTCGCGAGCTTGAACAGACGGCGCAGCGCGACCGCGCGCAGCTGGCTGCTGCCGCACTGTGCATACTCGCGCAGCACGCCGTCGTCGTCCTCGGCATCGAGCAGGCGCCGATCGACGTCACGGTCCGGCGCGTAGAGATGACGCACGATCAGCGCATGCCGCGTGGCCGCGTCGGCATGACTGGCCAGGCGGCCGAATGCCAGGGCGAACGCGCCGGGCTCGAGGAACTCGTCGAGCAGCGAGCGATACCAGGCCAGCGCCGCCGGCGAATCCAGCAGCGCATGGAACTGCGCGCAGCGCCGCCATTTGGCCTGCTCCAGATACAGCGCCGATGCCGCCAGCCGAGGATTCCCGCGCAGCCCGCGCGGCGGCCAGAAAACGCGCAGCTGGCGCTCGGTCATGGCCTCGATCAGCCGCGCCCAGCGCAGGTCGTCGATGGCCAGTTCCTCGGCGAGGCCGGTGCGCATCAAGGTCTCGCTCAAGGACGGACCGTCGTCGCGTGCCGCGACCTCGAACAGCCATTCGCTGCGTACCGCAGCACGCAGCAGCGGCCGCAGCACCTGCGCGATCGGCACCGCCGCATCGGCGAGGGTCGTTGCCGGCGTCGCGAAATCGAGATGGGTGCTACGCGTCGTTTCGAGCAGCAGGCCCAGCGCCCAGTCCGGATCGACGTCGCCGTCATTGATGCGCAGGTGCTCGCGCAACAGCAGCATCGCGACCTGCAGCTGAGCCAGCACGCGCAGCGCATCGCCGTTTTCGCCCCAGCGCTGCGTCGCAACCTCGGCGAACAGACGCGCGAACTCGGCGATTCCACCGTGAGCCTGCAGCAACGCCGTCACCGGCGCCCATTCGCCCTGCCCGTGGATCAGCGCCTGCGCCCAGTCCGCCAGCGCCGCGGCCTGCATCTGCTGCATCTGCTGCATCGACGCGACGTGCGGCGCGCCGTCGTCCTCGCGCGGCTGCAGCAGAGTGCGCAGATACACCGGCTCCAGCAGCGGCGCGAGCAGCAGCACCCCGCGCTCGCCGGTCGCATGCCACTGTGCCGGCGGCGTGTCGGCGAGCACGCCGGCCAGCAGCCCGGCCAGCGGCCGGTAGCCGTAGAGGGAGTCGGTGCCGGCGTCGTAGCGCGTCTGCCGCGCGAGTTCGCCGCGCCAGTCATCAGGCAGCTCGGCATCGCCCTGCCAATAGCTGCACAGCGCGTCGGCATCGAGCGCCACACCGATACCGCATTGCGCATAGGCCGCCGCGAGCGCGGCCGGAAACGCCGCGGCATCAGGCGCGCGCGAAAGCAGGCCGCTGATGGCCTGGCGATGGTTGTCCTGCACGGAATTCCCCCGATCTTCGACTGTCATCGCGCCGCGAAAGACGCAACGCCGCGCCAGCATAGCCGGGGTCGCGGAAAAGTCACCGGCGGATTTGTCAGGTGAAGACGGAAATCGGGAATCCGGAATCACAAGAACATTGGCGGAAACCCCTCCCCTTGAAGGAGAGGGGTTTCCGCCTGTGTCTTCGAGCAGAGGCTTCTCTGTACCGGTTCCTACGACTCCCGACGCCTTGCCCTGGATTCCCGCTTCTCCATTCCCGCCCCCTGCCTCCTCATACCGGCGGCAGCACCACGATCGTGAACCAGAAATTCTCGATGGTCTTGACGACCTGGATGAACTGGTCGAAGTCGACGGGCTTGCTGATGAAGCAGTTCGCATGCAGGTCGTACATGCGCACGAGGTCTTCCTCGGCGCGCGACGTCGTCAGCACGACGACCGGAATGCGCCGCAGCGAGGCGTCGCTCTTGATCTCGGCCAGTACTTCGCGGCCGTCGCGGCGCGGCAGGTTGAGGTCGAGCAGGATCAGGTCGGGCCGCGGCGCGCTGGCGTAGTCGCCGCGCCGGAACAGGAAATCCAGCGCGCGCTCGCCGTCTTCGACGACGTGCAGGCGATTGCGCAGATGGCCTTCGCGCAGCGCTTCGCGGGTCAGGCGCACGTCGCCTTCGTTGTCTTCCACGAGCAGGATTTCCACGGAGCGGGGGGCGGTGGCGTCGCTCATGCATCGGACTCCAGAACAGGCAGGGTGAAATGGAAGGTCGCGCCGTCGCCGGGGACGGACTCGACCCAGATGCGGCCGCCGGCGCGCTCGACGATCTTCTTGCAGATGGCCAGGCCTATGCCGGTACCGCTGTAGTGCTGGCGCGTATGCAGACGCTGGAAGATCACGAAGATGCGCTCGGCGTACTGCGGATCCAGGCCGATGCCGTTGTCGCGCACGCGGAAATGCCAGTGGTCCTGCTCGCGCTCGGCCTCGATGCTCACCCGCGGCGGCGCGTCGCCGCAGAATTTCAGCGCGTTGCCGATCAGGTTCTGGAACAGCTGGATCAGCTGCATCGGGTCGACGCATACGGTCGGCAGCGCGCCGATGCGGATGTCGGCGCAGGTTTCCTGCACGCGCGTGGCGAGGTTGCGCAGCGCTGCCTGCACGCAGTCGGCCGCGGCGACGTCGCGCCGGTCGACCGGCCGCGTGGCGATGCGCGAATAGGTCAGCAGGTCGTCGATCAGGTGCTGCATGCGCAGCGCGCCGTCGACGGCGAAGCCGATGAAGTCGTCGGCGTCCGCATCGAGCTTGCCCTTGTAGCGCCGCGCGAGCAGCTGCACGTAGCTGGCGACCATGCGCAGCGGCTCCTGCAGGTCGTGCGAGGCGACGTAGGCGAACTGTTCCAGGTCGGCGTTGGAGCGCGCGAGTTCCTTGCGCTGCAGCTCCAGTGCCTGTTCGCTCTCGCGCCGCTGCGTGATGTCGCGCAGGATCGCGGTGAAATGCACTTCGTCGTCGTTGCGCCAGTGTGCGAGGGAAATCTCCAGCGGAAACTCGCTGCCGTCGCTGCGCAGGCCGGCCAGTTCCACGGTGCGGCCGATGATGTGCGGTTCGCCGCCGGCCACCAGCCGCGCCATGCCGTCGGCATGGGCGGCACGGTAGCGCTCGGGCATCAGCTCGGTCAGCGGGTGATGCAGCAGCGCGTCGGCGGCGTAGCCGAAGCAGCGTTCGGCGGCGGGATTCACGTAGCGTATGCGGCCGTCGCCGCCGGCCGCGATGATGGCGTCGTTGGCCGTGTCGGTCAGCGCGCGGAACGCGCGCTGGCTGCGCTGCAGCTCGGCCGTGCGCCGCGTGGCCAGGCGTTCGGCGCGCGCGCGCAGGCCGGCCAGCAGCCAGGCGATCGCGAACAGCAGCAGGCTGAACAGCAGGCCGACCAGCAGCACCGACAGCGGCGTCAACGAGCGGTTGGCGGCGAAGAAACCCGGCGTGGTCGCAACCGCGAGCCGCCAGTGCCAGCCGGCCAGATCGAGGGTCTGCGCATGGCGCAGCGCTTTGGGCGCCGCGGCGTCCCCGTCGGCATACAGGCGCTGCGCCGGGTCCTCGGCATCGCCGTCGTAAAGCTGCACGC
Organism: Lysobacteraceae bacterium SCN 69-320; assembly: GCA_001725155.1. Taxonomy (GTDB): domain Bacteria; phylum Pseudomonadota; class Gammaproteobacteria; order Xanthomonadales; family Rhodanobacteraceae; genus Tahibacter. The sequence continues at coordinate 29,637 of MEFP01000020.1, forward strand.
TAAGACCCGTGCGCGGCTCGCGGTCGACGAACTGCATCCACTCTGCGGCACGCACGTCGAAATAGGCGACGCCGACCAGCCGGTAGTCCGCCTCGCCGTCCTGGCGCCCGCCCACATGCAGCGGCGCATAGATCGCGAAGCCGGCTTCGGTATCGCCGGCGGTGCTGCCGGCCACGGCGATGCGCGCGCTCAGCGCGACCTCGTCGCGCGCGATCGCGCGCTGCAGCGCGTCGCGTCGCGCCGGCTCGCTGGCCAGGTCATAGCCGAGCAGCAGCAGGTTCGCGCCCTCGGCCGGCTCCAGGTAGGTGACCGGGAAATAGTTCGCGCGCTCGCCGGCGGGCCAGATGCGGAAGCCGCCACGCCGGCCGATCGCCATTGCGCCTTCGAAATCGCCGCGCTCGCGCGCGTCGATGCGCGCCGCATAGCCGACCCCGACGACGGCCGGAAAGCGCGACGGCAGGTCGACCTGCTCCCAGTAGCGCTGCCATTCGTCGGCCTCGACGGTGGCCGAGGCCGCGAACAGTCCCTGTGCGCCGCGCAGCGCGTCGACGTAGCCGCGCAGGGAGTGTTCGATCGCCGTGGCCAGTTGCTGCGCCTGGTGCTCGAAGCGCTGGCGCTGCGCGGCCAGCGCGGCCTCGGCGCTGACGCGCCAGGCCATGGCGGTCGCACCGAGCGCGAGGGCGAGCACGAACAACGCCGGCAGCAGGCTCGCGCGCTGCAGCGGATCGCCGCCGTCGCGCCCGAGCGCGCGCTGCAGCAGCAAGGTGCTGCCGCAGGCGATCAGTCCCGAACCGGTCAGCATCGACACGCTGGCGACCGAACCCCAGCCTATGCCCGGGGCGATGCCGAACAGCCGGCCGAGCAGGCCGAAGGTGCCCAGCGCGACGGCGACGGTCGCCAGCAGGGTGCAGGCGACCTGCAGGCTGGTGCGGTGCGCATGCGCGCCGAGCGCCAGCGCCAGCGCCGCGGCGAGCAGGCCCGCCGCGCTGTTGCTCGGCAGCGAGCTCAGCGTGTCGAGGTGCGCCGGCAGCGACTCGCGCAGGCCGAACAGCGCGACGATCAGCACGCCGCCGCCGAGCAGCATGACCGGCACGCTCAGCGTGATCGCGAGCCCCGGCCGCCGCTGCCGCTCGGCGAACAGGCCCAGGCCCAGCAGCACCAGCGCGCTGAGCGCCGGCCAGGTCGGCGCCCATTCGTCGATGCCGGCGACGTTCAGCGCGATGCCGACGACGGCGCAGACCAAGGTCGCCGCCGCACCGGCGAACAGGTAGCGACCACGCTGGGCGGCAGCGCCGCGGCGGCGCGACTCAACCATCGCCGCCGCCCATCGGTATCGGCGCCTCGCCGCGGCGCTGCCGGCGCAGCCGGTCGGCGAAGCGGTCGGCGGATTCGGGGCGGCCGATGTGGAACCCCTGCAGGCGGTTGCAGCCCAGCGCGCGCAATACGCTCTGGTGGCGTTCGCTCTCCACGCCCTCGGCAACGACGTCGATGCCGAGGATGTGCGCCATCGCGATGATCGCGCGCACGATGACCGCGTCGCGTGCATCGACCGGGGCCTCGACGATGAAGCTGCGGTCGATCTTGAGCAGATCGACCGGGAACGCCTTCAGATAGCTCAGCGAACTGAAGCCGGTGCCGAAGTCGTCGATCGCGACGCTGATGCCCAGTTCGCGCAGCGCCGCCAGGGTCGCGCGCGATTCGGCGCGCTGCATGACCGTCTCGGTCAGCTCCAGCTCCAGCCGCTGCGCCGGCAAACCGCTCTGGATCAGCGAGTCGCGCACATCGCGCAGCAGCTGACCGGCCTCGAGCTGGCGCGCCGAGACATTGATCGCCACGCAGGGCGGGTCCGGCAGCAGTTCGTTCCAGCTGACCGCCACGCGCATCGCGCGATCGAGCACCCAGCGCCCCAGGGCGATGATGAGATCGGACTGTTCGGCCAGGCCGAGAAACTGCTCCGGCGAGACGCGGCCGCGCAGCGGATGATTCCAGCGCAGCAGTGCCTCGGCGCTGACGACGCGGCCCTTGCCGTCGACGATGGGCTGGAAATCCAGATCCAGCTCGTCGCGCAGCAGCGCCTGGCGCAGCTCGCGTTCCAGAGTCAGGCGCTCCTGCAGATCGCGATTGAGCTCCGGCGAATAGAAGCCGATGCCGCTGACGCCGCGCTGGCCGGCCTGGTACATGGCGTTCTCGGCGCACTTGAGCAGCGCAGAGGCCTCGACCGCGTCGCTCGGCGACAGGCTCAGGCCGATCTGGCCGCCGAGATAGAACTCGTTCTCGCCGACACGGTACGGCTGGCGCAGCGCATCGAGCAGGCGCTCGGCCAGCAGCGAGGCTTCGCCGATCGCGTCGCGCTCCACGCAGGCCAGCGCGAACTCGCTGCCGCCGGTACAGGCCAGCAGGGTGCCTTCGGGCATCAGCCGCTGCATGCGCCCGACCGCGGCTTTCAGCGCGAGATCGCCGATCTCGTGCCCCAGGCTCTGATGCACGGTGGCCAGCCCGGTCAGGGTGACCGCGAGCACGGCGACCTCGCCGCCGCGCCGGTGCAGCGACGGCAGCAGCTGGCGCAGTCCGTCGATGAAGCGGCGCCGGTTCGGCAGGCCGGTCACGTTGTCGTGGCTGGCGACGAATTCCAGATGTTCCTGCACGAGCTTGCGCTCGATCGCATAGCGCAGCGCCCGCGCGAGATGACTGCCGTCGCCGCGGCCCTTGACCACGTAGTCCTGCGCGCCGAGCTGGATCGCGCGCAGCGCGAGACTTTCGTCGTCGCGGCCGCTGAGCACGACCAGCGGCATGGGGCCGGCCATCTGCAGCATTGCACGCAAGGTCGGCAGGCCCTGCGAATCGGGCAGGCCCAGATCCAGCAGCGCGGCGACGTAGCGCTTGCGCGCCAGCAGCGCCAGCGCCTCGGCCAGGGTGGAGGCCACGTCGACGACATAGCGCGGCTCGACCTCGCGCAGCAGTTCGCGAACCAGCCGCGCATCGCCGGACTCGTCCTCGACCAGCAGCACAGGCAAGGCATCCGCGCGCGCGTCGGCGCCCAGCGGCAAGGTCACGACGCTGAGCCAGAAATGGCTGATGCTCTGCATCACGCCGAGGAACTGATCCAGATCCAGCGGCTTGCGCACGTAGCAGTTGGCGAAGGTGTCGTAGGCGCGGCGGATGTCGGCGTCGGCGCCGGACTGGGTCAGCACCACGACCGGTATGCGCGCGAGCACCGGATCTTCCTTGATGCGTTCCAGCAGCGCGATGCCGTCCAGCCGCGGCAGGTTGAGGTCGAGCAGGATCAGGTCCGGCGGCGGCTGATGTTCGTAGCTGCCGCTGCGCTGCAGCATCGCGAGCGCCTGTTCGCCGTCGGGCGCGACGGTCAGACGGTTCAGCAGCTTGGCCTGCTTGAGCATCTCCGTGGTCAGGCGCACGTCGCCGGGATTGTCCTCGACGAGCAGGATTTCCAGCGGTCGTCCGGCGAGATCCTGACCCATGACAGATTCCTGCGCTCACCCCTGTTCGAGCCGCATGTGGGCGAAGGTACGCCGAAACGGCGACGATGTGTACTCGTAAAAAAGCGCCGGCGGTACCGGCGCGTGCGGGACGGCCGCCTCCGGCTCGCCGCAACGGGGCGAAATTGTAAAGTCCGCGTCAAAAGAGACGTCGTGGCGTCCCGCCCGGCCCGGGCCGGTGCAGCGCTGCCGCCCTGCCGCCGATCTGACGGCCGCTATCGCGGCGGAACGACTGTGCCGTGCTTGACCGTGAAGCGAATGCGCGTGGTATTGCGGATGTCGTCCAGCGGGTCCGCCTCGAGCACGACCAGATCCGCCGCCTTGCCCGGTTGCAAGGTGCCCTGGTCATCGAGGCCGAGCGCCGCGGCGCCGTTGCGCGTCGCGGCAATCAGCGCCTGCGCCGGCGTGAAGCCGGCGTGCTCGACGAGCAGCGCGAGCTCGTCGTGGGTGTGCGGCAGCGCTTCCTCGTCGCGCGGCTCGAACCAGTCGGTGCCGGTAGTCACGCGCACGCCGGCGAGATGCGCCTGCTGCGTCGCCGCGGCTCCCCAGGCGAAGGCGGCATCGGTCCAGCTCGTGTCCATCTGCCCGGGCGCGTAATTCTTCATCTCGCGATAGACGTACAGGGTCGCGTCGAGGAAGGTGCCGCGCTCGGCCATGCGCCGGTACAGCGCGCGCAGGCGCGGATGATCCGCCGCCACACCCGACCAGGCGCCGTTGATGCGCTGGCCGTAGTCGGCCGGCACCGTATCGGCCGCTTCCCAGACCAGATACGGCGCGTGCGACAGCGAGCCGACGCCGGCCGCGACGAGATCGCCGGGCCGCGCCGGAAATACCGTCGCATGCGCTGTCGTGAGCAGGCCCTGACGCGTCGCCTCGCGGATCAGCGCGGCGGCCAGCGCCGGGGTCAGATCGCCGTAGACCTTGATGTTGCGCGCGCCGCTGCCGCGCGCCTCGGCCACGGCCAGACGCAGATCCGTATGCCGGTCGATCTGGCGCGCCCAGGGCGCCTGGCCCGGCTCGCGCCCGGGCGCCATCTCGGCCGTGGGCCCGCCCTGGAAAATCGCCGGTCCGCCGAACAGCGCGCTGTAGACGAGGCTGGGGCCGGTCCAGCTGCGGGTGGCGACCAGCCGTTCGATCTCGCCGAGCGCACGGGCGTCGCCGGCCAGGTCGCGCACGGCCGTGACGCCGCCGCGCAGCGCGCCCAGCAGCACGCGTTCGCCCTTGCGCGGGTCCGCGTAGCGCGTGACGTGGACATGCGTGTCGACGAGTCCCGGGATGACCCAGGCGCCGTTCAGGCCGATGCGCGTCCAGCGCGCGTCCGCCTCGGGCTCCGGCCGCTTGCCGGCCGCGTCGATGGCGACGATGACGCCGTCGCGCGCGAGCAGCGACTTCACCGCGCGCGGCGGCGCGTCGCTGCCGTCGATCAGCGTGAAGTCGGTGAGTTCCAGATATTCGGCCGCCGAGGCAACCGCCGTTGCGGCCAGCCAGACGATGACGCCCCATGCTATCGCCCGCATGCGTTTCTCCCATGTCCGGCCGCTGCCGTCGCTTCTGTTTTGCATTGCCGTCACCCGCATGACCACAGCGGCAGCGCCGGCCGCGCGCCGTATCGGAACGCGGCATTCGCGCCACTGCCGGTTTGCGTTGCGGACAACGGCGGTGCTTCGCGGCGGGCGCTGGCCAGGCGTGCGCATCGACACTAGCATGCCCGGCAGCGCCGCCCGGCATGTTGCAATGGCGGCGCATCGGGCGATCTTCCATCGGGGCGGATTCACGCATGCGCAAACGGATCATCGCTGTCTGCTGCGCGGCTTTGTCGCTGGCTGCCTGCCGCACGCCGGCGCCGGCGTCCTGCGCCGCCGACGCCCGGCTGCTGATCGAGGACCGGCTGTTCTTCGGTCTGTCGCGTCCCGACGGCGGCGCCATCGACGAGACGCAGTGGAACGAGTTCCTGCGCGAGGAAGTCACGCCGCGCTTTCCGCAGGGACTGACCGTCGTCGACGCCCGCGGGCAATGGCGCAATGCCGACGGCAGCGTCAGTCGCGAGGCCACGCGCGTGCTGACGCTCGCGCATGCGGACGACGCGGCGAACGAAGCGGCCGTCGTCGCGATAGCGCAGGCGTACAAGCGGCGCTTTGCCCAGGAAGCGGTGCTGCGTCTGAAACAGCCCGCCTGCGCAAGCTTCTGAGCCCGCCATGCTCGCCAATGCCGCCGCATCGCCTGCCCCGACCGGAATCCGTACCCGCATGCCGACCCCGCCGCCAGCGACCGCCCTGCTCATCGACTTCGACGGCGTGCTGCGCCGCTGGCCGAGCGGCTACGCCGGCCTGGAACGGCGCCACGGCCTGCCATCCGGCAGCCTGCGCGAAACCGCGTTCGCGCCCGCGCTGATCGCAGCACTCGTGGAAGGCCGCCTCGACGACGCGGCCTGGCGCGCCCGGGTGACGCAGATATTGACTGAACGCCACTGCGCAGCCGACGCGGCCGGAGCCGTTGCGCAGTGGTCGACCGACATCGGCGAGATCGACCGCGACCTGCTCGCCGTGCTCGACGCCTGCACGGCGCAGCGTCGTGTGCTGGTGTCCAACGGCAGCACGCGGCTGCGTCGCGACCTCGCCGCGCATGGCCTCGCCGACTACTTCGATGCCGTGATCAATTCCAGCGAGATCGGCGTCGCCAAGCCCGCCGCCGCGTTCTTCACGGCGGCGCTGGCCGCAGCCGGCGTGCCGGCCGCACAGGCGGTATTCGTCGACGACAGCGCCGGCCATGTCGCCGCGGCGACGGCGCTCGGCCTGCGCGCGCACTGTTACGTCGACCTCGCCGGCGCACGCGTGTTCCTGCACGACTGCGGCCTGCTGGCCTGACCGAAAGCGCTTGACGCCACGGAGCACGCACGCCACCATGCATAACAATCGAGTTATGTAACTCCAAGGTTATTCAATGAACACTCCTGCCCGCCTCGACGCGACCTTCGCCGCGCTGGCCGATCCGACACGCCGCGCCATCCTGGCCCGGCTCGCGCTCGGCGAAGCCACGGTCGGCGAACTCGGCGAACCGTTCGCCATGAGCCAGCCGGCGATCTCCAAGCACCTGCGCGTGCTCGAACTCGCCGGCCTGATCCGCCGCGGCCGCGACGCGCAGCGCCGCCCCTGCCGCATCGAGGCCGCGCCGCTGGCCGAGGCGAATGCCTGGCTGGAACGCTATCGCCAGCTCTGGGAAATGCGTTTCGACGACCTCGACCGCCTGCTCGACGAAATGAAGGCCGCCGGGAAACCCGCGCGCAAGCCGCGTGTGCGGCGCAAGTCCTGATGCCCTTGCGCCGCATCTGCCCGCAAGTGCTCGCCTCCGAACCTGTCCTGCCGTACCGCCGTGATGCGCCGTCCCGATACGCCCGCCCTGCGCCCGCTCCGATACATCGGTTCCTGATCACCCACCACCGCTTTCCGAGGAGAACCCCATGCACCGTTCCGGCACCCTGCAGCTCAGCCTGCCCAGCGATACCGAAATCCTCATGACGCGCGTGTTCGACGCGCCGCGGCGGCTGGTCTTCGCCGCGCTGACCCGGCCCGACCTGCTGCGCCGCTGGTTCGGCGGCCCGCCGGGCTGGCGCCTGGATGTCTGCGAGATCGACGCGCGCGTCGGCGGCAAGTACCGCTATGTCTGGGTCGGCAGCAGCGGCGAAGTCATGGGCATGGGCGGCACCATCCTCGAATTCGTCGCGCCCGAACGCATGGTCGCCGACGAGCGCTACGACCAGGCCTGGTACGAAGGCCAGGGCATCTCCTCGATCGTGCTGACCGAACAGGCCGGCCAGACCACCTTGCGACTGACCGTGCGCTACGAATCCAAAGCCGTCCGCGACCACGTGCTGAGCTTCCCGGCGGTCGCCGGCGTGGAAATGGGCTACGACAACCTGGCCGCATGGATGGCCAGCGCCGAGGCCCAGGCCGAGTTGGCCCGTATGGATTGACGCAATGGCATCGCAACCGCCTTTCCTCCCCTCTCCCACTGGCGGGAGAGGGGAGAAAAGGTGTCGCTGAATTTTCAGGCAGATATTCAACGAAAGGCTTTCAGACAACCCGCCCCGACGCACCGCAGACCCATCCCATGAACGAATCCGCTCCCGCGTCCCGCCCTCTGCGCAGCATCGCCGCCGTCGTGCTCGGCCTGCTCGTTACTGCCGCGCTGTCGATAGGCACCGACTTCGCGCTGCGCGCGAGCGGCCTGTTCCCACCGGCCGACCAGCCGCTCGGCAATGCTCAGTTCGCGCTGGCCGCGGTCTATCGCACGGTGTTTGCCGCGCTCGGCGGCTATGTCGCGGCGCAGTTCGCGCCGCGGCATCCGCTGCGCCATGCGCTGATCCTCGGCAGTATCGGCTCGTTGCTGGCGCTGCTCGGCCTGATCGCCAGCCGCGGCCAGGGCCCCGAATTCGGTCCGCTCTGGTATCCGCTGAGCCTGGTCCTTACCGCCTTGCCGGCGACCTGGGCCGGCGCAACACTGCAGGCCCGTCGCCGCCGGAGATGAGGCGCATGGCCACTGTCGTTCGCCGCACGCACATACGTCCCGAGGCCTCCAACCGGCCGGCGGATGTCGCGACGCGCTGTAGCGAGGCCATCGCCGCACTGCAGGCCCGCGCGAGCGCGGCGGCGCGTGCCGGGATGACGCGCTTTGCGATTCCGAACGACAAGGCGCTCGGCGTAGGGATGCGCGACATTCAATCGCTGGCCAGGTCGCTGGGCCGCGATCATGCGCTGGCCGAGGCGCTCTGGCGCAGCGACGTCTACGAGGCGCGCATGCTCGCCTGCTACGTGGCCGAGCCGGCCCGGGTCGATGCGGCGCAGATGGACCGCTGGGTCGCCGGCATCGACAACTGGGCCCATTGCGACACGGTCTGCTTCGCCCTGTTCGTCCGCTCGCCGCTGGCCTGGGAAGCGATCGAACGCTGGGCACGGCGCGACGAGGAATTCGTCCGGCGCGGCGCGTTCGCGCTGCTCGCGAGCCTGAGCCTGCACGACCGCAGCAGCGCCGACGCACCGTTCCTGCACGGCCTGGCCCTGATCGAAGCCGCCGCTGAGGACGAGCGCAACTTCGTCAAGAAAGCCGTGAACTGGGCGCTGCGCAGCCTGGGCCGGCGCAATGCGACCTTGCATGCGGCCGCCGTCGCTGTCGCGCGGCGCCTGGCAGCCGCGAGGGCGACGACGCCGCGGTGGATCGGCAAGGACGCCTTGCGCGAACTCACGAGCGCGGCCGTCTTCGCGCGGCTCGCGGCGAAAGCGAAGGCAACGGCGAAAGGGCGCAGGACCGATATGGCAACGCCTGCGGCGAAGGCACGCAGCGCCGACACGACGGAGCCGACCGCGAAAACGGCGACGACGAAAGCCGCCGCCGCGAAGGCTGCGATGCAGAAAGTCGGCGCGAAGAAAATCGTCGCGAAGAAAGCCGCCGCGAAGAAAGGTGGAACGAAAAAAGTCGCTGCTGCCAAGGTTTCGCCGGCCAGGCCCGGCGCAACGAAAGCGGTGACGAAATAATCCGTCGGCGCACGATCCTCGAACACATCGCGGCAGCTTGCACCGCTCGCTCGCAGCGCCTGCCGCGCGGCCGCGGCTGAACCGCTCAGACCGTCGCGTCGTCGCCGATGCGATGCAAGGCGCGCTCAATGCCGAACACGTGCGCATCGTCGCTGCCGAGTTCGCGCAGCGCCGCGGCCAGAGCGAGCAGATAGTCGCGATTCTCGCCGCTGGGGCCCCGAGCGCCGGCGATGTGCCGCGCAATCGCTGCCTCGTCGGCAGGACCGAGATAGGCTTCGTTGCCGGGCGCGGCGACATAGACGAGGCCGCGCACTTCGCTGTCGTCGTCGAAGCGAAAATCCGCGGCGATGCGTGCGTAGCCGTTCTTCTCGCGATGATCCAGATGGGCGAACACCGCCGGGGTCACGCGATAGGCCATGCCGATGCAGACCGCATCGGGATCGGCGACGAGCGTGACGACGCGGCCCGGCGCCTCGGGCGTGCCGCGATGATCGTGCGAGCCCTGCCAGAAACGCCGCGCCCAGCCGCGCAGGCGCGCGCGCCGCCGCTCCAGGTACGGGAAGTCGACCTTGTAGATCAGCGAACCGTAGCCGAACAGCCAGATCGCTTCGTCGGATGCCGTCGTCGTCATGTCCTGCGGAAGTCGGCGAATCGCCCCACGATGGCGGGTGGCCCGCGGCGATTCAAGGCCGCAGCAGCTTCGGCAGCACGACCGGTGCCAAGGTGCGGTAGATGTTGTCGTGGCGCAGATCCGTGCGCGGCTCGTACTGCCAGCGCAGACCGGCCGGCGCGCCGCTGCGCAGGGCCTCGATCAAGCCGGCCGATTCGGGCGTCGTGTCGTCGCCGGCGGTGGCCACGTACCAGCGCGCCTGCCAGTCGGGCCTGGCCGCGAGGCGCGCCGGCAGCGATTTCACGAGCGCGCCGTGGTTCCACCACACGCTCGGGCTCAGCGCGATGCAGGTGCGGAACAGCTGCGGCTCCTCGCTGCAGGTTTCCAGCACGAACAGGCCGGCCAGCGACTCGCCGACGATGGCGCGCTGATCCGTCGTGCGATAGCGCGACGCGATCTGCGGCAGCAGTTCGTCGCGCAGGAATGCACGGAACGCCGCCGAACCACCGACGCGCGGCGCGATCTTGCGGTCCGACTCGACCTCGGTCGGCCCGGTCATGTCGCGGCGGCGCTCGGTATTCTCGATGCCGGCGAGAATCAGCGCCGGCATCTGGCCGGCGCGGATCGCCTGATCCACCGCCGTGGCCACATGCGGGAAATCTTCGGCCAGGCCGCCGTCGGGCATGACCAGCAACGGATAGCGCGCCGCCGTGTCCGCCGCATAGCCCGGCGGCGTGTACACGGCGATGCGGCGCGTCTCCTTGAGCGCGGCCGATTCGAGCGTGAACGTGACGTGCTCGGGCATCGGCTCGGCGGACACTGGGGCAGCGGCGGCCGCCGGCGCCGCGATGCCGCCGTCGACGGCCGCTGCGGCCGGCTGCATGCCCGGCACCGGCCGCTCGCCGCGCTCGACCCAGCCGCGCAGCGCGTCGATCGCCGCGACGATCTGGCCGACCTCCAGGCCCAGATGCTGCTCGCCGGGCACGTACTGCTGCACGAACTGCGCGCTGCGGCCCGCGCGCTGCACGGCGCTCGCATAGCTGTTCGTCGCCGCAGCGCTGACGATGGGATCGTGCACGGTCTGCAGCGCCAGCAGCGGCCTGGCGAGTTGCCCGCTCGGCACGTAGTTGCGCTTGAGGAATTCGAACGCGCGCGCGTCGGCCACGTAGCGGCGCACGCCGGCGTTCAGCGCCGCGTCGTCGCCGCTGCCGCTGTACAGCCAGTTCGCATTGCCGACCGCATTGCCGCCGGCGAGCTGCTGCAGCCGGCGCACGAGATCGCGGTTGATCGCGGTCTGCTCGCCGATCTGCTGCGTCGGAACGCTCATCAGCGCGGCCAGCCGGGCCGCCGCTTCAGGCTTGGCCTGCACGGCCGCATCGAGCGCGCGCACGGCGGCCGCATCGAGCGCCTGGGTCGGCGGCACCGGAACGAGCGGGCCGACGACGCCAGGCAGGTAGTAGTCGAACGCGGCCAGTTGCACGAAGGCCTGCTCGAACAGCGCGTCGCCGCCGCCCAGGGTGCCGGCCAGCGACAGGCCGCCGTCGTACGGCGTGTCGCGGCGTTCCAGCGCATAGGCGACGCCGAGGCCGCCCATGGACTGGCCTATCGCATACGTGTGCTTTGGCTTGCCGATGGTCGCGATGAAATGGCGGCGCAGCCATTCGGTGTCGGCATAGGCGTCGGCGATGTTCCAGTCGGCACGCGCATAGCCCGACTGGGCCAGCGCGAAGCCACGCTGCAGCATGACCGCCCGTCCGCCGGCCGCGTACGGCGTCGCGTCGTAGCTTTCCTTCTGCGCGCTGTTGCCGCGGAAGAACACGAGCAGATTGCCGTTCCAGTCCGCCGGCACGTCGATGCGCCAGGCCGCGCCGGCCTGCTCGCCGACGAGAATGCGCGGCGGGGCGTCTGCCGCCTGCACGGATGAAACGGCAAACAGTGTCGCGGCCATGACGACAGCCAGCGAACGGGAAAGACGCAGCAGCATGAGAGGCGGCTCCGGCGGAAAGGAGCGGCAGTCTAGCCGGCCAGGCAACGCAGCGGCGCGGGTTGCTGTATCGGAATCGTCGATCGACTGTCGAGGCAACAGCGAGGTGACTGAGAATCGGCGTATCGCGTCGATTTTCCGCCGACATGCGCTCGTATGCAGCTGAAGCAACCCCATCCCCACCCATGCCCTCCCCTTGAAGGGGAGGGATTGATCAGGCCAGCTCGAGCAGGCTCGGCTCACATTCTTCGCAGACGCGGCGCATCAAAACCCTCCCCTTCCAAGGGCAGGGATTTATCAGGCCAGCTCAAGCAGGCTCGAATCACATTCTCCGCAGACGCGGCGCATCAAAACCTCCCCTTCCAAGGGGAGGGATTGATCAGGCCAGCTCAAGCAAGCTCGGCTCACATTCTCCGCAGACGCGGCGCATCAAAACCCTCCCCTTCAAGGGGAGGGTATGGGTGGGGATGGGGTTGCCGTCCGGAGCGGCAATTCGCTCGCCCTGAAAGAGGCGGATTTACGTAGTGCTTGTCGCTTACGGCTTCGGACAGTCCGCCAGGTTCGGATCGACGCAATTGATCATCCACGGCACGCCGAACTGGTCGGTGCAGGTGCCAAAGCGCGTGGCCCAGAAGGTCTGCTGCAGCGGCATCTCGACCGTGCCGCCTGCGGACAGCGCCGCGAACGCGCGCTCGGCCTCCTCCACCGAGGTCGGATGCAGCGCGATCGACATGCCCTTCAGCGGCACGTACGGGCAGTACTGCGTGACCGCATCCGAGCCCATCAGCGCCTGCTCGCCGACCATCAGGCAGGAGTGCATGACCTTGTCGGCGAGTTCGGGGCCGGCGCCGCCGCCCTCGGGCGCATCGCCGAATTTCATGGACGCGACGATCTGGCCGCCGAGGTGCTCGGCGTAATAGGCGAAGGCCTGCGCGCAGTTGCCGTTGAAGGTCAGGTAGGCGTTGAGTTTCATGCGATGGCTCCTGGTCGATACGGACGACGGGGGCCGGCGGCACGCCGACGGCGCGCCCTGCCGGAATGACGAGCCGGTGTCCGCAAGCGATCGGCTCTGACCGGTGCGTCGAAGCAGCGCCGGTCAGATCGACAGGCCGGCAACACTTTTTCCGAGTGCCGGAATCGGAACCGTCGGGCTCAGCCCGCCTTGGCCCGGTAGCGCTCGGCGACGTAGCCTTCGACGATAGCGACGAAATCCTGCGCGATCGTGTCACCGCGCAAGGTCTGCGCCTTGACCCCGTCGATGAACACCGGCGCCGACGGCGCCTCGCCGCTGCCCGGCAGCGAGATGCCGATGTTGGCGTGCTTGGACTCGCCCGGACCGTTGACCACGCAGCCCATGACCGCCAGGGTCAGATTTTCCACGCCGTCGTACTGGATGCGCCATTCGGGCATGCGCGCGCGGACGTGGTCCTGCACGGTCTTGGCCAGTTCCTGGAAGAACGTCGACGTCGTGCGGCCGCAGCCCGGACAGGCCGTGACCAGCGGCGTGAACGCACGCAGGCCCATGGTCTGCAGCAACTCCTGCGCGACGATGACCTCGCGCGTGCGCGACTCCTGCGGCTCGGGCGTCAGCGAGATGCGGATCGTGTCGCCGATGCCTTCCTGCAGCAGCACGGCCAGGGCGGCGCTCGACGCGACTATGCCCTTGGAACCGATGCCGGCCTCGGTCAGGCCCAGGTGCAGCGCGTAGTCGCTGCGCGCGGCGAGGTCGCGATAGACGGCGATGAGTTCCTGCACGCCGGAGACCTTGCACGACAGCACGATGCGCTCGCGCGCCAGGCCGATCTCCTCGGCCCGCGCGGCCGAATCCAGCGCCGAGCGGATCAGCGCCTCGCGCATGACGCGGGCCGCGTCCCAGGGCCGCGCACGCTCGTGGTTCTCGTCCATCATGCGCGCGAGCAGTTCCTGATCCAGCGAGCCCCAGTTCGCGCCGATGCGCACGGGCTTGCCGTGGCGTATCGCGAGCTCGACGATCGTGGAGAACTGCAGGTCCTTCTTCTTGCCGAAGCCGACGTTGCCCGGATTGATGCGGTACTTGGCCAGCGCCTGCGCCGCGGCCGGCTCCTGGGTCAGCAGGGTATGGCCGTTGTAGTGAAAGTCGCCGATCAGCGGCACGCCCACGCCCATCATGTCCAGGCGCTCGCGGATCCGCGGCACGGCCGCGGCGGCCTCGGCGGTATTCACGGTCAGGCGCACGAGCTCGGAGCCGGCGCGCCAGAGTTCGGCGACCTGGCGGGTCGTCGCGGCCACGTCGGCCGTGTCGGTATTGGTCATCGACTGCACGACGACCGGCGCCGACGCGCCGACCAGCACGCCGGCCACGTCGACGCCGACGCTGGCGCGGCGCGGCGCGGCGGCCGCCACGCGGATAGGCTCGGCCGCAGCCACGGAAGTTTCGGATTCGGAGCTCATGCGAGGAACAGGCCGGAAAAGCGGAGCCTGATTCTAGCGGAGACGACCACGGTGCCGCTGGAGCGCCGCGCCCGCCGTCGCCGAAAGCGGCGTTCCGTCTCGGCCGCCGGACAAGCCGTGCGCCCTACCCCGTCGTCCCGTCCGCACGCCCGGCCTCGTCGGCGCCCTCGACAGCGTCCGAGTCGGCCAGTTCCTGCGCAGTCGGCGCGCGGCCGATCAGCACGCGCTGGTAGGCGTTGCTCGCGTCGACGACGGTCACGTCGGCCAGGCGCGCCACGCTGGCCTGGGTTTCCCAGTCCAGCGGGTCGGCCGGACGGGTCAGCTCCAGTTCGCTGGCGTGGCGATCGAACAGATGCGGCGCCAGCAGGGTCATCGCATGGCCGTTGTCCTGATCCAGCAGCAGCACGCCGCGCATCGCGGCGCGGACCGGGCCGGCGGGCTCGAAGCTCGCGATGCCGACCGGCTGCGCGCGGCGCGCGAGCAGTTCGATGCCGGCATCGACCGAATCGGCGTCGTCGATGCGGATCCAGCGGATCACGCCGACCATCCAGTCGCGCTCCTCGTCGTGCTCGCCGTCGGCAGCGGCCGGCGTCAGACCGACCAGCTCGCCGACCTTGGCCCGGGCGAGATCGGCCTTGTCCCAGACCAACCGGTATCCGCCCAGGCTCTGATCCAGCACCTGAGCCCGCTGCACGATGGGCTTGAGCTCGCTGCTCTGGCTGGCCCAGGCTGCAGCCGAGTCGCGCCCGGACAGGCTGATGGCCTGGCCGCGCACGCGGCGCAGGAAGGCGTCGAAATCCTCGTCGCCGGCCAGCACGTAGTGCAAGGCATGCAGACCGACCACGGTGTCGAGCTGGTGTCCGGCCGGCAGCCGCGTATGGCCGCGTTCGGCGCTGCCGGCCCAGCTGCGCATCAGCCGCTCGACGACGGCGCGGCGCGCCTGCACCGACGGACCGCCCTTGAGGCGGAAGCTCAGCAGGTCGGCCCCGGGCGGCAGCAGCCGCACGTGGCCTTCGACCATCTGCTGGACCGGAAGCGGATCGAATGACAGCAGGCCGGCCTCGGCGAGCTGGCGCTCCTCGGGCACATAGCCCACGCCCTGGTCGCGTTCGGCCAATACGGCGAAGCCGCCGCCGGCGCCGCGCCCGGGGCTGATCCGGCAATACGGCGCCAGCGCGCGGGTCAGCGCGAACACGTCGCTCATCTCGCGCTGGGTGTAGCGGTAGGGATTGCTCAGCGCGAGCAGCAGCGCATGTGCATAGGCATGCCGCGGCGTGAGCTCGGCGCCGCCGAGGGCAGGATCGGCCGCAGGCCTGTCGTCCAGACGCAGCGCGACGGCGGCGGCAAAGACCTCGTGCAGGCGCAGCCAGACACCCTGCGGCGGCGTGTGGTAGAGCGTATAGGCCTTGGCCAGCAGGTTGCCGTAGTGCTGCAGCGCGCGCACGGCCACGAGCGCGACGGCCTTGCCCTTGAGGAACGGCACCTTGCCGCCCGGCGCGCAGAAATCGTGCAGCGCCTGCACGTAGCCCAGGCCCATCTCGCGCTCGAAGTCCTGCGCCGCGCGCGCCTGCTGCAGCTTGGCCGGCGCCAGCGGAAAGCTTTCGAGCAGGATCTGCCGGTCGATGGTGCCGATGACCTGCAACACCGGACCGCGCAGCAGTTCCAGCGCGTCCAGGCGCTGCTGCGCGTCCAGCCGCGTGCGGTTCATCACCATCAGCGCATCGAGCAACTGGCGCGAGGTCGCGGCCGGATTGGCCAGCGGCAGCTGGCTCAGCCACTGGCGCACGCCCTTGGCATCGGTGGCGAAATCGCCGCGCAGCGGCGGATGGCGCTCCGGCCAATCGTCGGAGAGACGGGCCAGCCAGTCGTTCATCGCGCGTGTCCCTGTGGTTTCCCTTGCTTCGCCATCAGTCTAGATCGCCATCCCGAGATTTCTCATCACCGGATCGCGGGGTTACCGCCGCAGCCCGGCCAGCACCAGCCGGCGCAGCCAGCGCTGGCCGGCCGTCCGCGGTGCGGCCAGGTCCATACGCGCCAGCGCCTCGGTCTCGGCCGGCCCGGCCGCACCGGCCAGCAGCGCCCGCCGCAACAGGTCCAGGCGACCGCCCCAGCCGGCGCTGCGCTGCTTGAGCCAGCGCAGCGCGCCGGCCAATTGGAGCTCGACCGGCGTGAAATCCGTGCCGAAGGGGAATGCATCAAACAGGCCACGCCGGGCGAACGGCGCGAGTGCCGCGGCCAGACGCTCGGGCGTATTGCGCCGCCATTCGTCCGGCACGGTGAACGCCGGCGCCAGCTTGCCGGCAGCCCTGGCCTGGGCGGCGAGGCCGTCGATGAAGCGCGCGTCGCTGATCGCGAGCATGGCCTTGACGCAGTCCTCGTCGGACTTGCCGCGCAGGTCGGCCACGCCGTATTCGGTGACGTAGACGTCGCGCAGATGACGCGGAATCGTCGTATGCCCGTAGTTCCACAGGATGCTCGATCGCGCCGCCGCGCCGCTGCCGCGGCTGGCGCGCAGCATCAGCACCGAGCGGCCGTCGCGCAGCGCGTGCGCCATCGCGACGAAGTTGTACTGGCCGCCGACGCCGCTGACCACGCGGCCGTCCTCCAGCGCGTCGGATACGGCCGCGCCCAGCGCCGTGGCCATCATGCAGGTGTTGAAGAAACGGCCGTCGCGGCGCTGCAGCGCGTCCAGGGTTTCGCGGCCGCCGTAGAGCTGGTTGATGTCCGACACGCGGGTCATCGACAGGCCGTCGAAGTCCTCGCCGTCCAGGCTGCCCAGCCAGCGGTAGAACTCGGCCGAGCCGAGGAAGAACGCGCCGCGCAGATAGCGTCCGTCGCGCAGGCGCCGGCCGGTCATGGCGCGGCCCAGCGCGGCGCGCGCGCTCATCTCGCGCTGGTCGCAGGGCACGGCCGCGCCGTCGGGCAGCAGCACCTGTTCGCCGTCGATGCGGCTGCCCTCGGGCAGCAGGCCGCAGCGCACGAGGCGCGCGAGCTCGGGCAGATGGATCAGCGACGGCAAGGCGCCGGCCGCGTACAGCCGCTCGACGTCGCCGGTGCGCAGGGTCTCGCCGATGATGCCCTCGGCCAGCGCCTGTTCGAGCGCGAAGTCGTCGAACACGCGGCGCTTGAGCACGCCACCGCGGGCCAGATGCATGAAACCGTCCATGACCATTTCGCTGGCGCCGTAGAGGCCGTGCACGAACGGCCCCGAACCGCCGACCGCGGCGGCCAGCGGCGCGGTCCCACCGAGCGCGTCCAGCGCGCCGCGCCAGGCTTCGTTGTTGCGCTGGCGCAGCAGCAAGGCATGGACCACCGCATCCGACAGCGCGCCGATGCCGATCTGCAGGGTGCCGCCGTCGCGGACCAGGCTGCTCGCGTGCAGGCCGAGTGCGAATTCCGGCAGGCTGACCGGCTCGCGCGGCAGCGCGAACAGCATGTGATCGCAGGCCGGGTCATCCAGCAGCAGATCGAAGAAATCCGCGGCGACCTCGGCCTCGTTGGCCACGAACGGCAGACGCGGATGCACCACGCCGACGACCAGCGGCCGCGGTTTGCCGGCGCTCGCCATCTCGTCGATGAGGTCCTGGGTCACGTCGGGATTGCTGGCCAGGCTCAGGCGCTCGCGGCCGCCGTCGACCCGGCGCGCGACCAGTTGCACG
Source organism: Lysobacteraceae bacterium SCN 69-320 (assembly GCA_001725155.1). Lineage (GTDB taxonomy): Bacteria > Pseudomonadota > Gammaproteobacteria > Xanthomonadales > Rhodanobacteraceae > Tahibacter. Next base: position 47,345 of record MEFP01000020.1, read on the forward strand.
ACGACGTTGATGCCGGCAACCGCCAGGTCGCGCGCGACATGGGTGTAATTGAGGCTGGCGTATTCGCGCTGGGCGCGGTCGTTGCGCAGCAGCGCGCCGGACTGCAGATAGAACTCGCTGATGCGCACGCGTTCGGGCAAGGTGCCGTCGCGCAGGGCCACGGCGTAGGCCAGGTCCGGATAGTCGGCGCCGAAATGACGATCGACGAACGGCTGCAGGAAGCGCCGCTCCAGCTCCGAGCCCGGCTTGGGCCGCAGCAGGGACAGGGCCGTAAAGACATGCAACGACTGGCGCGCGTCGGCGACGACGGCCTCATACAGCGCATTCAGCAGCACATTGGGCTTGCCCAGACCCAGCGGCGCGGCCAGGCGCAGTTGTCCGCCGCCATGGGCCAGGATGCGTGCCACCGTCTCCGCCACCGCCGTCAGCCGTTCCACGTGCCGCATCGCGTCTCCGTCGCTGCTCTCGATCCGTGCCGGCGCAGCCCGCCGGCACCGCGCCGCGGCCGAGTATGACGGCCGGCGCGGTTTCCTGTCATGAATCGGCGCGGCGATGCGTTACAGTCGCTGCGCAGGAACGGAGATCCCCGGGGGGCATCCGTTCCGACCGCCGGTCACGGCGGCGCGCTCCCGTAACGACAGCCCGGCGGCCGCAAGGCCGGCCCAGCGAGGATGGAATGAGCGAGCGTTTCCGGATAGCCATCGTCGGTTCCGGCCCGGGCGGCCTGTCGGCGGCCGCCCGCGCGGCCGAACGCGGCGAGTCGCATGTGCTGCTCGAAGCCGAGCCGCACCTGTCCAACACGATCTACCGCTACCAGAAGGGCAAGTTCGTCATGGACGAGCCCGGGATACTGCCGCTGCGTTCGCCGGTGCCGTTCAAGGCCGGCTCGCGCGAAAGCATCCTCGGCGCCTGGGACGAAGCCGCCGCGCAGCTCAAGATCAACGTGCGCCACGGCCACGAGGTCAGCGCGATCAGGAAACGCGAGGACGGCGGCTTCGAACTCAGGTGCGCCAACGGCGCAACGGTCGAGGCGCAATTCGTCGTGCTCGGCATCGGCCTGCAGGGCAACATCCGCAAGCTCGGCGTGCCCGGCGAAGACCTGCCGTTCGTGCAGTACCAGCTCGACGATCCGGACGAGTACGAAGGCGAGACCATCGTCGTCGTCGGCGCCGGCGATGCGGCGATCGAGAACGCGGTCGCGCTCGCGAAACAGAACAACGTCGTCATCGTCAATCGCCGCGACGAATTCGCCCGCGCCAAGAAAGGCAACGAGGCGGCCATCCTCAAGGCCATCGAGGACGGCGCGATCGAGTGCTATTACAACGCCGCGCCCGAGCGCGTCGATGCGCTCAGCGTCGGCCGCAAGAAGGGCCGCCTGATCCTGGCCACGCCCAACGGCAAGGCGCAGCTGCTGATCGACCGCGTCATCGGCCGCCTCGGCGCCACCGCGCCGCGCGGCTTCGTCGAAGCCTGCGGCGTGACGTTCCCGAGCAAGGATCCCGCGGCCGTTCCGGCCATCAGCCCGCAGTACGAATCCAACGTCAAAGGGCTCTATATCGTCGGCGCGCTCGGCGGTTATCCGCTGATCAAGCAGGCGATGAACCAGGGCTATGAGGTCATCGAGTACATCCGCGGCGAGCGCGTGGAACCCGCCGACGAGCCCCTGCTCAAGGCCAAGCTCGGCTCCATGCCGGGCTTCCGCAGCGTCGACGACACGCTGACGCGCATCCAGCAGAACGTGCGCGTGCTGTCGCACATCACGCCGCTGCAGCTGCGCGAGTTCATGCTCGACTCGGACCTGCGCACGCCCAAGCCGGGCGAAGCGGTATTCCGCCGCAACGACTACACCAACAGCTTCTATTCCATCGTCGAGGGCGAAGTGCGCATCGCGCTCGACGAGGAAGGCAAGCAGTTCATCACCCTGGGCCGCGGCGAATTCTTCGGCGAGATGGGCCTGATCTCGGGCCGGCGCCGCTCGGCCACGGTCACGGCCGGCAACGGCTGCGTGCTGATCGAGACGCCGCGGCGCTCGATGAACCGGCTGATCAACTCGGTCGCCGCGGTCAAGCGCGAGATCGACGAGGTCTTCATCCTGCGCGCGATCCAGTCGCGCTTCGCCCCCGAGGCCAGCGCCGCGCAGCTCAAGGACATGGTCGCCGGCGCCACGTTGCAGAAATTCGCCGCCGGCGACACGCTGTTCAGCGAAGGCGAGATCGGCGACTGCCTGCACCTGGTGCGCGTCGGTTCGCTGACGATCTCGCGCAACATCGCCGGCAAGGAAGTCGTGCTGTCCTACGTGCCGGCCGGCAACTACGTCGGCGAAATGGCCCTGCTGGGCGAATCGCGGCGCTCGGCCACCGCGCGCGCCGCGATCGCGACCGAGACCGTGCGCCTGGACGGCGAGAGCTTCAAGAAACTGGTCAACCGCATGCCCGTCCTCAAGCTGCGCCTGCAGGCCGAATACCGCCAGCGCGCCGCGTCGAACCTGGCCATGCAGGCCCTGCCGGCCGGCGGCGACATCATCCAGTTCCTGCTCGCCCAGGGTGCCGGCGAAGCGACCGACATCCTGCTGATCGACGAGTCGCTGTGCGTGCGCTGCGACAACTGCGAGAAGGCCTGCGCCGAAACCCACGGCGGCACCTCGCGCCTGGACCGCGAGGCCGGACCGACCTATGCGAGCGTGCACGTACCGACCTCGTGCCGGCACTGCGAACATCCGCACTGCATGAAGGACTGCCCGCCCGACGCGCTGCGCCGCGCGCCGAACGGCGAGGTCTACATCGCCGACAACTGCATCGGCTGCGGCAACTGCGAACGCAACTGCCCCTACGGCGTGATCCACATGGCGACGAAGCCGCCGAAGAAACCCGGGCTTCTGAGCTGGCTGCTGTTCGGCCTCGGCTCCGGCCCCGGCGAGGCACCGTACGACCCGAAGAAAAAGAGCAAGGAGCCCAAGGAAAAGAAGGCCGTCAAATGCGACATGTGCAAGGACGAGAAAGGCGGCCCCGCCTGCGTGCGCGCCTGCCCGACCGGCGCGGCCATCCGCATCTCGCCGGAGGAGTTTCCGGCGTATGCGCAGAGCCGGCGCTGAGGGGCTGCCATATGCGCGCGATGTTGTGTGTTTGCGGAATTTCCGAGCTTTACGGCGAACCCCATCCCCACCCATGCCCTCCCCTTGAAGGGGAGGGTTTATTCGGGCTGGTTCGAGCGGACTGGTTTGTTTCACGCGTTTTGAAAGCGCGCTGCATCAAACCTTCCCCTTCAAGGGGAGGGTATAGGTGGGGATGGGTTTCCGCCTCACACTCCCAATCCCCCGCCGCACGCTCCACATTCCCCGTCGCGCTTGCCGCACTCGCCGGCACCGCCGCACCCGCCCCGCTCCACCGCTCCCGAGCCGCCGCATGAACGCCCGCCACGAATCCATCCTCAATCACGCAGGATCGCGCTGGCTCTGGATTTCCGTCGCCCTGTGCGCGGTCTCGCTGCTCGCCTACGCGCTGCACTCCCCGGCCGTGCCGCCGAACGGCGGCACCTGGCTCGGCTATACGCTCGGCACGATCGCGGGGCTGCTGATTCTCTGGCTGATGTTCTTCGGCATCCGCAAGCGCTCCTACTCGGGCACCTCCAATCTGCGCGGCTGGCTGTCGGCGCATGTCTATCTCGGCACTGCGCTGATCCTGATCGCGCTGCTGCATGCGGGCTTCCAGGTCGGCTGGAACCTGCATACGTTCTTTCTCGTGCTGATGCTGCTGGTGATCTTCTCCGGCTTCTTCGGCGTCTACTGCTACCTGCGCTACCCGACCCTGATGACGCGCAACCGCGAGAGCGCGACGCGCAGCGCGATGCTCGAGGAAATCGCCGAGCTCGACCAGAACGCGCTCGCGCTGGCCGACGGCATCGACCCCAAGGTCCACGACATCGTGCTGCGCTCGATCCAGAACACGCGCCTGGGCGGCGGCGTACTGGCCCAGCTGCGCGCGCACGACGATTCCGACGCGGCCCTGGCCGGCATACGCGCCGCGCTCCAGGCGCGCGAGAAATCGCAGGCCACCGCCGGCGGCGCGAAGTCGGGCCAGACCATCTTCGCGATGGTCGATTTCCTCGCCAGCGGCACGAACGACCGCCAGGCCGAAGCGCTGCGCAAGCTCATCGACCTGCTGTCGCGCAAGAAGGCGCTGGCTTCGCGCGTCGCGCGCGACATCCAGTACCAGGCGCTGATGGAGATCTGGCTGTACTTCCACGTGCCGCTGGCGTTCGCGACCGTGGCCGCGCTGTTCGCCCACGTCGTGTCCGTGTTCTTCTACTGGTAAGGCGGAGAGACAACGCATGCGCTGGCTGATCCGCCGGGTACTCAAGCAGGGCAAGGGCGCGGTCTCCTACGAGGAGGACGTGCATTTCGGCGACGTGCTGTCGATAGGCCGCGCCGCCGACCAGGCCATTTTCCTGTCCGACATCCGCGCCGCGCTGAACCATGCGCGCGTGACCGCGCTGAGCCCGGGCCGCTACACCGTCGAATCGCTGATCCTGGCCGGCATCCGCGTCAACGGCGAGCTGACCTACTCGGCCAACGTCGGCGCCGGCGCGGTCGTGGAGATCGCGTCCACGCGCATCGTGCTGCTGGATCCGCCGCGCGATTTCGAAGCCGCGGTCGAGATCTCCACCCTCGACAAGACCGAACAGGAAGCCGCCAAGGCCAGGCGCGCCAAACCGACCTCGCTGAAGGAAACCTGGCTCGGCAAGCGCGCGCCGTCGTGGATCCTGTTCCTGCTCGTGCTCGGCTTCGGCCTGCTGCTGCCGGCGGCGACGCATTTCGTGCCGGGCCTCGGCAAGCTCCTGGGCCACGCCGGCCTGCCGACGACGGCGAGCTGGAACCCCGGCCCGCTGGACGCCGCACACCGCTTCTTCGGCGACGACTGCAAGCAATGTCACCAGACGCCGTTCCTGACCGTGCGCGACACGGCCTGCACGAGCTGCCATACGCAGATGGCCGCGCATGCGGACCCGGCGCGCTTCAACCTGCCCCAGCTCGGCGAGGCGCGCTGCGGCAGCTGCCACCAGGATCACCTCGGCCTGAACGGCATGGTCAACACCGACCAGAAGCTCTGCGCGAACTGCCACACCGACCTCAAGACGCGCACGCAGAACGCGAGCGAACTCCCCGACGCGCGCGACTTCGGCAAGACCCATCCGGAATTCCGCGTGCGCCTGCCGGCCTGGGACACGAACGGCCGCTTCGCGCCGCAGCTGACGACCTTGACCGCCGGACTCAAGGAAAACTCAGGGCTCAAGTTCAACCACGCCAAGCATCTGGAACCCAACCTCAACGCACCGTCGGGCCGCCGTACCCTGACCTGCGCGAGCTGCCATCAGCCCGACGCCGGCGGCCTGGCGATGAAGCCGGTCGACTTCGAAAGCATGTGCCACGACTGCCACACCCTGGGCTTCGACACGTTCGCGCCGGACCGCCAGGTGCCGCATGCGAAGGTGGCCGAAGTCGTCTACATGCTGGATGACTACTACGCCAGGCGCGCGCTCGAAGGCGGCTATACCGAAGCCAGCGCGCCGGGCTTCGTGCAGCAGCGCCGCCGCCCCGGCGAAGCGCCGCTGAGCCAGCAGCAGACCATCGAAGCGCTGAGCTGGGCCCGCGACAAGTCGCGCCAGGTCGCCGACAGCGTGTTCACCGGCCGCGCCTGCGTGACCTGCCATACGGTCACGCGGCCGAACGCGGCCGGCAGCACGCCGGGCACCGGCTGGCAGATCGCGCCCGTGCGCGTGTCGGGCATCTGGTACGGCGAGGCGAAGTTCACCCACGCCAAGCACTCGACCATGGACTGCAAGGACTGCCACAAGGCCGCCGAGTCCAAGAGCGCGAGCGATCTGCTGATTCCCGACATCGCGAACTGCCGCCAGTGCCACGCCGGCGCGAACGGCGGCAGCAAGGTCGCGAGCACCTGCGTGGACTGCCATCGCTACCACCAGTCGAAGACCCTGACGTTGAACAAGCTCTGAGAGCGGAGGTGCCTACGACGGATCCCGATGACGGCCGAACGATGAAACCGACCCGGTTCTTCTATCGGGCATTCGACGGGATCGTCCATGCCGCGTGTCTGTATGGCGCCGTGCCGTTCTCGTTGGGTGGCTTCGCGCTCGGTGTCTGGGCCGGTGAACGGCTCTGGCAATACCTCGGCATCTCCATGTCGGTCGTTACCGTCTATGCCGACATGGCGTTCGGCTTGGCGGGCCTGCTGCTGGCTTCGTACCTCGCTTTTCTGTTGATCGCCAGACTGTATTTCCTGACCCTCAACAAACGCCTGGCTCGCTACGAGATCGAGCACGGCGACGAAATTCGCGAGACAATCGAACGAGCCAACCGCGCCGAACCGGACTGGTGCTACCGGGACCGGCGACAGGAAGAAGCGGATGCCCCCGGCGAAGATGGTCCGCCGCATTCCATGCCGTATCGGACACGGTTCTCGTTCGAGAGCAATCACACGACGATTGCGCTGCCGGGAATAGCTTCCGGCCTTGCTGTCCCAGCCTCGTTCCGACGAACGTTTCGTTCCCGTGCGCCGCGCCGAACGCGCGGGTCGCGCGACGCATCCTGAAACAGCGTAGGTTGCGGTGAGCGCAGCGAACCGCAACGGCGAGGCGTTTCCGCGTGGCGAACGTCCTGCGACCCGAACCGAGTGCGGCACCGCACCTGATGCCGCAACGACAAGGCGTTCCGCGTGGCGAACGTCCTGCGCCCCCGAGCCGAGCGCCGTAGGTGCCGGCGAGCCGCCAGGCGAACCGCACCATCGCCCGGTTCCCGCTTGCATAGTCCGGCGACCAGGCGCTCGTCCCGTCGCGGTGCGACCATACCATGCAGAGCCATTACTCCCGTGCCGGAAATCCGGCGGAAAACGGCTTCGTTCGACGTTCTTCGCGAGCCGCACACCATGATGTTGCGGTTCGCCGGATGGCTCACCGCAACCTACGCGCCGGACGCCGCTTCCCGGACACGCCGATGTTCTGTTCGGCGCCGTCCCGGCGTTGTTGGACAAACGTGCGGCCCGACCCGGCACCGGGCCGCTATGACAACCGACGGAGCGCGGCGATGGGTTGGTTCGACCGACTGGGGAAACCGCGCAAGGTGCCGCACTGGCGCCAGTTCAGGGACCGGTTCTTCTGTCCCTGCTGCGACCTGCCGACCCTGCGTTCGCGCGGCAGCTTCGGCATCTGCACGATCTGTTTCTGGGAAGACGACGGCCAGGACAGCGCGGATGCCGACGAGGTGCGCGGCGGTCCGAACCACGACTATTCACTGACCGAAGCCCGGCGCAATTTCGCCGCGCACCGGACCCTGTATCGCCCCGAGGACCGCAGGGCGTTCGCGCGGAAAATGGAACGCGACGCGCACAAGGTCGTGGTGATCGCCGCATTGCGCCGCGCGCTGCAGAGCAACAGCCTCGACGACTGGGCCGCCGCACAGCAGGCCAAGGCCGAGTTCGATACGGCCATCCTCGGTGACGCCCAGTAGGCCGCCATGGCGCCCTCGGCCCGGAACGCGCAAGCGCCGGACCGCCGAGGGGATTGCGCCCGCCGCCCCGTCTGTCGACAGAACCGGCGGGCCGCTGCGGCGCAACCGTGCCGGGCGCCGGCGCCCGCCTCCGGCAACGGGCGGAATACCGCGCATCCGGACCAGATACGCAAGACGAACACGAAACCTGACATCGCTGATAACGCAGGAGAAACGGCGTCAAACCCGGCGCCTCCTGAGTTACCATCGCCGCGGGGAAACACTGATGAGACCTGCGCAGGCGCCTTGCGTCCTGCCCACTCGGAGGAGGGTGCGATGGGGAGCTCGCCGTTTCGCTGGATGCTGGCCGGCTTCTGCCTGGCCCTGACCGCCTGTAGCGGCGGCAGCAACTCCGGCAGCACAGTCGGCACCGCGCCGCCACCGACCAATCCGGGCACCGTCGACTCGGGCTGCAACGGCAGCTGCGGCAATGCCCAGTCCTTCCTGAGCGAGGACGACGTACGCAAGGTCATCGCCCAGGGCGTGGCCGAAGCCCGCGCCCAGGGCAAGCCGTCCACCTTCGTCGTCGTCGACCGCGTCGGCAACGTGCTGGCCGCCTACGCCATGGCCGGCGCGCCGCCGCTGGTCCGCGTCAGTTCGGGCCGCGGCGTCGTCGGGGGGCTCGAAGGGCTGGACGTGCCGGCCGAATTCGGCGCGCTGGCCAAGGCGCTGACGGCGGTCTACTTCTCGTCCGAAGGCAACGCGTTCACGTCGCGCACGGCCGGCCAGATCGCCCAGGAACATTTCAATCCGGGCGACCGCACCGCACCTTCGGGCCCGCTGTTCGGCGTGCAGTTCTCGCAGCTGCCGTGCTCGGACATCAGCGCGCGCTTCGCCGGCAGCGGCACGAACGCCGGGCCGCACCGCTCGCCGATCGGCCTGTCGCCGGACCCCGGCGGCATTCCGCTGTACAAGGCCGGCGTGCCGGTCGGCGCGGTCGCCGCGGCCGGCGCCGATGCGTTCTATAGCCTCGACGACAACGCCGGCGACCGCGACCGCAATCTCGACGAATACGTCGCGCTGGCCGCGACGTATGGCTTCGCCGCCCCGCAGGACCGCCGCGCCGACCGCATCACGGCCGGCGGGCTGAGTCTGCGTTTTACCGATGTGGAATTTTCCGATCTCGCGCGCGACCCGGCCACCGCGCCGCCCTTCGCGAACCTGACGCCCGCCGACGGCGCCTTGCTGCGCATGCCCGGCTATGCGGACCCGGTCGTGCTGCGCGGCCTCGCCCTGGGCACCGTGGAATCCGGCATCCGTCCGGACACGACCGACTATCCGGGCCTCGACGCGTTCGTGCTCGACGACGGCACCGGCACGAACCGCTATCCGCCGCGCGCCGGCACCGACGGCACGGCCGCGCTGACCCAGAACGAAGTGCGCACGATCGTCCAGGAAGCGCTGAAAGTGGCCGCGCGCACGCGGGCGCAGGTCAGGAAACCCCTGGGATCGCGCGCCGGCGAGACCGTCGTCGTCGTCGACACGAACGGTGTCGTGCTCGCGCTGGCCCGCTCGCGCGACGCGCTCGTCGACGCCGTCGACGTGACCACGCAGAAGGCGCGCACGGCCGCGTTCTTCTCCGGCACGTTCACGGCCGGCGACATCGCGACCACGGGCAGCGCGCGCTACCTGCGCGCCGGCACGCCCGACTTCGTCAACGGGCGCCTGGACCTGTTCACGGTCGCGCAGAGCGCGCCGAACGCCTACGTCGGCCAGCTGCGCAATTTCCTCGGCCTGCCGACCGCCTGGAGCGATGGGCAGACCGCGTATTCGCTGCGCACGATAGGCAATCTGTCGAGGCCGTTCTATCCGGACGGCGTGCCGGGTACGCCGCCGGGCCCGCTGAGCCTGCCGTTCGATCGCTGGAGTCCGTTCCAGGACGGCCTCGAACTCGATCTGGTCTACAACCAGATCGCCAGCCACGTGGCCTTCTATCTGAACCAGAAGGGCCTCGCGCTGAGTCTCGACGGCACCGCGCTCGCGCCGTCGCCGACGCCGGGCAACCCGACGCCGATCGCCGACGTCGGCATGAACTGCACCGGCATCCCGCGCCTGCCCAACGGCATGACCCTGTTCGGCGGCGGCTTCCCGATCTATCGCGGCAATACCCTGATCGGCGGCGTCGCGGCTTCCGGCGACGGCACCGACCAGAGCGACCTCGTCGCGTTCCTCGGCCTGCACAACGCCGGCACCACCTTGAACACCGGCGTCGGCAATGCGCCGGTCAATCTGCGCGCCGACCGCCTCGTGCCGCTCGGCGCGCGCCTGTCCTACGTGCAGTGCCCGCAATCGCCGTTCCTCGACTCCACCGCGCAGTACGTCTGCGAGGGCAAGTGACATGCGCCGACTCCGCCTGCGTCCGCTGGTCCTGACTCTCGCCGCGGCGTTCGCGCCGGCGGCCGCCCACGCCGACACGAGCGCGATCGGCCTGCACTGGCTGGAACTGACCCAGCTGCTGCCCGCGCCGACCTACGATCCGCTGGCCTCGGAAATCCCGCGGCGCCGGCCGGGCCATCCGTACGAGCGCTGGACACCCGAAGCGCTGCAGAATCCGGACAACATCGATCCGGCGCCGGTCGACCAGGCCGGCGAATTCATACCGGTGCCCGACCGCTGGCGCATCATGGAAGCGCTGGGCTTCAAGCATCCATGGTTCGACCCGTACAACCAGAACACGCTCAAGGCCGACAAGCCGATCCACGGCAAGGACTGGTTCCTGAACCTGCTCGGCGTGTCCGACACCCTGATCGAGCCGCGCAGCCTTCCGACACCGGCCGCGCCGCAGGCACCGAGCGAACCCGGCACGAACGACACACTGGGCGACGTGAACCAGCTGATCGCTGCGCAGACCTTCATCACGAGCGCCGTGTTCTACAAGGGCGACACGACGTTCAAGCCGCCCGAATACGAGTTCAAGGCCACCCTGGCCTTCAACTACAACCGCGTGCACACCGAGGAAACGCGCGCGCTGACGATCGACCCGACCCGCGGCGAGACGCGCGACGACGGCTTCGTCGGCGTGCAGGAACTGTTCTTCACCTGGGACTATTCCAGCGAGCGCCCGCGCTACGACTTCGACGACCTGCGCGTCGGCATACAGCCGTTTTCCAGCGACTTCCGCGGCTTCCTGTTCCAGGACAACCAGCCCGGCATCCGCTTCTTCGGCACGCGCGACTCGAACCGCTGGCAATACAACTTCGCCTGGTTCCGGCGCCTGGAAAAGGACCTGAACTCGGGTCTCAACGACGTCACGAAGAGCCCGCGCAAGGACGACATCTTTGTCGCGAACCTGTACCGGCAGGACTTCCCGTTCCGCGGCTTCACCTCGCAGGCGACGATACTGCACAACCGCAACCGCGAGACGACGCCGTTCTACGACTCCAACGGCTTTATCGTGCGCCCTGCAGCCATAGGCCGCGAAGCGCCGCGCGACTACGACGTGACGTATCTGGGCTACAACGGCGACGGACACATCGGCCGCGTGAACCTGACGGTGTCGGCGTATTACGCGATCGGCGACCAGTCGGCCGGCGTGTTCATTCCGCAGGGCACCGACATCCGCGCGGGCTTCCTCGCCGCCGAAGCGTCGATGGACTTCGACTGGATCCGCGCACGCCTGTCGGCGGCCTATGCCAGCGGCGACGACGATCCGTTCGACGACCGCTCGACCGGTTACGACGCGGTCTTTGAAAACCCGATCTTCGCCGGCGCCGACACGAGCTACTGGATCCGCCAGAACGTGCCGCTGATCGGCGGCGGCGGTGTGGCGATCTCGCAGCGCAACGGCCTGCTGCCGGACCTGCGTCCGTCCAAGGAACAGGGCCAGTCGAACTTCGACAATCCCGGACTGCGCCTGATCGGCATCGGCGCGGACTTCGATCTCACGCCGCAGTCGCGTCTGTCCGGAAATCTCAACGAACTCTGGTTCGACAAGACCGAGATCCTCGAGACCGCACGCAACCAGGCCGACATCGGCCGCCACATCGGCACCGACGTCTCGGTCGCCTGGATCTGGCGCCCGTTCGCGACACAGAACGCCGTGCTGCGCCTGTCCGGCGCCGCACTCGTACCGGGCTCCGGTTTCAAGGATCTCTACGGCGACCAGAAGTCGCTGTACTACACGGTGCTCGGCAATCTGATCCTGACCTACTGAGGTGACTGCCATGGGGAAGACGGTCGGGATTTTTTCGATCACTGGTGGGCGTGGTGTTGAGGCGTCTCGGCGGCTGGTGGTGAGCGACGGCGAAACCCATCCCCACCCATGCCCTCCCCTTGAAGGGGAGGGTTTTTCACGCTTTTCTTTCGGGGCGTGGCGAAACCCGTCGAGCCGGCCACTAGAAGCGAAGCGCACCGCATCGGTTCCGTACCTTCAGCCGAAGCGCGCCATTGCAAACCCTCCCCTTCAAGGGGGTGAAAGGCCGTCGCTCAGAACCGCAGGTTCTGACGGCCTTGAACGCCCAACGGGCCGGACGGGCATGGGTGG
>MEFP01000021.1 GCA_001725155.1 Lysobacteraceae bacterium SCN 69-320
CGCGTCGGGCAGCGGCAACATTTCCAATACGGTGAACCTGCCGGCCGGCGGCAGCGTGACGTATACGGCGAGCTGCGCGATCTCCGCGTCGGCGACCGGATCGCTGAGCAACACGGCGACCGTCACGGCGCCGGCCGGCGTCACCGACACGAATCCCGCCAACAACAGCGCCACCGATACCGACACGCTCGGCGCGGTCGCGGACCTGTCGATCACGAAGACCGACGGCGCCACGAGCGTCGTGGCCGGCAGCAGCACGATCTACACGATCGTGGCGAGCAACGCCGGCCCGAGCGCGGTGACCGGCGCCACGGTGACGGATACCTTCCCGATGGTGGAAACCTGCACCTGGACCTGTGCGGGCGCCGGCGGCGGCACCTGCACGGCCTCGGGCAGCGGCAATATCGCCGACACGGTCAATCTGCCGGCCGGCGGCAGCGTCAGCTACAGCGCGAGCTGCAGCGTGTCGGCGGCGGCGACGGGTTCGGTCAGCAATACCGCCTCCATCGCGGCGCCGGCCGGCGTCAGCGATCCGAATGCCGCGAACGACTCGGCTACCGACGTGGATACGGTCACGCCGGCGCCGACGGCCCTGCTTGCCGCGACCAAGACGGTCGCGTCGGTCGGCGGCAGCTACACGCCGGGTTCGGCGATCACCTACAGCGTCGTGATCAGCAATACCGGTACGGCGGCGCAGGCCGACAACCCCGGCGACGAGTTCACCGACACCCTGCCGGCGGGTCTGACCCTGACCTCGGCCACGGCCACATCCGGAACCACGAGCACGACCGGCAACGTCGTGCACTGGAACGGCGCCGTGCCGGCCGGCGGCAGCGTGACCATCACGATCAACGCCACGATCAACAGCACGGCCGGCGGCGCGATCAGCAACCAGGGCACCGTATTCTTCGATGCCGACGCGAACGGCAGCAACGAGAGCAGCGCCGTGACCGACGATCCGGCTCTCGGCGGCGGCACTGATCCGACGACCTTCACCGTGGCCGGCCTGCCCGCCGTCATCGTGCCGGTGCCGGGTCCGCACGGCTGGACCTTGCTGCTGCTCGGCCTCGGACTCCTCGGTCTGGCCTGGCAGCGGGGTCGACGGCTGATCTGACGCGTCCTGCTGTGATTTTTCGGCGGCGCCTGCGGGCGCCGCTTTTTTTTTGTCCGCCGGCGGCGCCGGGGACAGGGCGCCGCCGGCGGCCGGCCGGCGCGGTGCCAGGGCGGGCGGCTGCCGTCAAAGCGGGCGCGACTGCTGCGGCCCCAGATTGACGCGAATTGGACAATGCGCTTTGATGCACATCGCGCAAAACCGGCCGCTGTCGCGATGATCCAGGCCGCCGATGCTTGCGCTTGCAGACGGCTGGGAGGTCGCATGACAGCGTCGGGCGATGCGCCGGATTTCCGCCGGATCTTCGAGGCCATCCCGGGGCTCTATCTCGTCCTGGCGCCGACCTTGCACATCGTCGCAGTCAGCGACGCCTACCTGCAGGCGACCAAGACGACGCGCGACGCCATCCTCGGCCGCCACTTGTTCGAGGTGTTTCCCGACAATCCGGACGATCCGCAGGCCAGCGGCATGCGCAATCTGCGCATTTCGCTGGAGCGCGTGCTGGCCGACCGCGTGCCCGACGCGATGGCAGTGCAGAAATACGACATCCGCAAGCCCGAATCCGAAGGCGGCGGTTTCGAGGAGCGCCACTGGAGTCCGGTCAATACGCCGCTGCTCGAAGCGGACGGCTCGGTGCGCTGCATCATCCATCGCGTCGAGGACGTCACCGATTTCGTGCGCGCGCGCCAGCACGGCAACGAACAGGCGCAGCTCGCCGAATCCCTGCGCGAGCGCGCCGAGCGCTTCGAGGCTGAGATCTTCCAGCGCGCGACGGAAGTCCAGGAGGCGAACCGGCGCCTGGAGTCGGCCAATCAGGAGTTGTCGCGGCTGTATGCGGCGAGCAAGGAACTGGACGAACTCCGCACGCGCTTCTTCTCGAACGTCAGCCACGAACTGCGCACGCCGCTGACCCTGATCCTCGGCCCGGTGGAGCGGCTGCTCGGCAGCGGCGGCCTCGATGCGGGGCAGCGCGGCTGGCTGGATACGATAGCGCGCAATGCGCGCACCCTGCTGCGCCACGTCAACGATCTGCTCGACGTCGCCAAGCTCGAAGCCGGCAAGATGGCCGTGCACTGCGACGACGTCGACCTCGGTCATCTGACGCGGCTGACGGCTGCCTATTTCGAATCGCTGGCCGAGGAGCGCGGCATCGGGTTCGAGGTCGATGCGCCGGCGAGCCTGCGCGTACGCACCGACGTGGAGAAAGTCCAGCGTGTTCTGGTGAACCTGCTGGCCAACGCGTTCAAGTTCACGCCCGACGCCGGCCGGATCCGGATGCGTCTGACCTGGGACGACGGACGCGGTATTGTCGACATCGACGATTCCGGGCCCGGCGTACCGCCGGCCCTGCGCGAAGTCATCTTCGAGCCGTTCCGCCAGGCCGAGCAGGCATCGACGCGGCGCCACGGCGGCACCGGTCTGGGCCTGGCGATCGCGCGCGAATTCCTGCACCTGCTGGACGGCACCATCAGTGTCGGCGAATCCGCGCTCGGCGGGGCTGCATTCCGCATCGTGCTGCCGCTGCCGCCGGCTGCCGGCCCCCAGGCCGAGCCCGATCTCGCGGCGCTGTCGTCGGCCGCAGCCCTCGTGCCGCTGGAGCAGCGCCTGCCGGCAGCCGCGCCGCGGCCGGAAGGCGCAGCGTCCGCAGTGCCCGAAGCCGGCCCGCGCGCGCTGCCGCTGGTCCTCGTCGTCGAGGACAACCGCGAGATGCATCAGTTCATCCGCGACTCGCTGCCCGCGCACGTCGCCAGCATCGGCGCGTTCTCCGGCCGCGAAGGCGTGGAGACCGCGATCGCGTCGCGGCCCGACCTCGTCATCAGCGACGTGATGATGCCGGACATGAGCGGCGACGAACTGGTCCAGGCTCTTCGTGCCCTGCGCGATTTCGACAACGTGCCGATCATCCTGCTCACCGCCAAGGCCGACGACGAGCTCAAGGTCCGCATGCTGCGCGGCGGTGCACAGGACTTCCTGACCAAGCCCTTCCTCGTCGCCGAACTCGTCGCGCGCGTATCCAACCAGCTGGCCATTTCGCGCGCCCGCCGGATCCTGCAGGACGAGCTGGCCAGCAGCGAGGCCGACGTATCCATGCTGGCGAAAGAGCTGGCGGTGCGCAAACGCGCGATCGAGGACGCGCTCGGCGAACTGCGCGGACGCGACGCCGCGCTGGCCCGCTTGAATGCGCAGCTCGAACTGCGCGTCGCGGAGCGTACCGAGCAGCTGACCGCGGCCAACCGGGATCTGGAGATCTTTTCCTATTCCGTGTCGCACGAGCTGCGCGCGCCGGTGCGCCACCTGATCGGCTTCAGCAAGCTGCTGCAGGAGCGCTACGCCGACCAGCTCGACGAGGACGCACGATCGTTCGTCCAGTTCATCGCGCGTGGCGCGCGCCGCATGAACGAGCTCATGGATGCGCTGCTCGCGCTCGGCCGTGCCAGCCGCGCCGACCTGGCCTGGAGCGACGTGGACCTCGACGAACTCGTGGCCGAAGTGCGCGCCGAGCTCGCACCCGAAGCCGGCCGCCGCATCGAGTGGCGCGTAGCCCCGCTGCCGCGCGTGCGCGCCGACCGGCAGCTGCTGAAGGTGGTCCTGCACAATCTGCTGTCGAACGCGCTCAAGTACACGCGCAAGCGCGAACTCGCCTGCATCGAGATCGGCGGCGCGGCGACGGACGAGACCGTGCGCGAGGTCTGGGTCCGCGACAACGGTGTCGGATTCGACCCGCGCCACAGCGATCAGTTGTTCGGCGTATTCCGCCGTCTGCACAGCCAGGAAGAGTTCGAAGGGTCCGGCCTGGGCCTGGCCACCGCGCAGCGCATCCTGCACAAGCATCGCGGCAGGCTCCGGGCCGAATCCCGGCTCGGCGAGGGAACGACGTTCCATTTCAGTCTCGATGCGCCGGCGCCGGCGGCATCGCTCGTCGCCGAAGGTCGCAGCGCCGTGGATCCGCCGGAGGGCGGCGGCGAGCCGCATTGACGCCGGCGGGCCCGATCCGCGAATCTGCCGCTGTCGCCCGGCGCGCCGCATCTGCGGATTCACGCGGAGCAGCCTCCGCGCACCGTCTTGACGTCGCGAATGTCAGCGAAACAATGTCCCGACGGCCGCAGGGTGCGGCTTTACCGGTGCAGGAACCATGGCCCGATGAACGTACCGCGCCAGCTCCATCGTTTCACCGTCCTCGTTGCGCTTGCGGCAGCCGGTACGTTGACGGTCATCGGCCCGGCAGCTCAGGCCGCCACGCCGGTGCCGGGCGAGTTCGTGACGGTCGAAGCGCTCGATCCGTATCTGGAGTACCCGGCGATCGCGCTGAAACAGGCCGGGACGACCTATCCGAACGGACCGCAGACGGCTGTTTTCGTCGCCGCGCTCGATCCGACCAATCCGCGCAAGCAGGTTTTCGTCAGCAACTTCGCGCCAGGCGCCAACCTCTACGGCTTCGACGCGGCAACCGGAACGGGTCTGCCGGGCTTCTCGCCGGCGGAGCAGACCGGGGCCTGGAGCGGCATCTCGCTGCTCTCGGCGGTGCCGATGCGCGAACCGGGAGAGCCTGTCGCATCCGGCGCGCCAGTGTTGTACCGCCAGAGTCTGTTCGAGCATCACGGTACCGGCACGACCTCGGCGGGTTCGCTGGCGATCCTCAGAATGCTCGATGCCCAGGGCGGAACACGCTGGAGTTCGTTCCCGACGAACACGAGCTACGGACCGTTGCCGTTTCCTGCGGCGGTATCCGGTTCTATGCCGGCCGAATCGGACGGCGTGGACGACGCGGCGCTGTTTCTCGACGAGGAGAACTACCGGGCGATCGTGCGCTCGGCGAGTCAGGGCGGCATCTTCTGGGACGCTGCCGATCCGTACGGTCAGCAGGTCAACGCGGCGGCGGTAGCCGACAACGGAGGGGTTGCCTACCCTCCGGCGTTCGTGTTCTGCCGCGGACGCGGCGTTTGCCTGCTGGAGAAGCGCCGGATCAAGGACGGGACGCTGCTGTGGCAGAGCAATCTCGGCTCGGCGCACATCTTCAACTTTGTCGCGGCCGGTGATCTCGACGGTATCGCCGGCGACGAGATCGTCGCGGTGCCGCGCCTGCCCGCAGCGCCGTGGCATGCGTTGATCTACGTGCTCGACGGCGGCACGGGCGCCCTGCGCTGGTCGTTCGATCTGGGCGAAGACGCAGGCTGGGCGCCGGCGCCGACGCTCGCGGATCTCGACGGCGATGGATTGCCGGAGGTGATCGTGCAGACCGCTTCGCGCCTGCATGCCGTGAAGTATTTGCACGGCGAATTGCCCGGCTGGCCGGTCGAGACGTCGACCGTAGTCATCAGTCCCGTGCGGTCGCAGGCCGTCGTCGGCGATCTCGACGGCGACAGCGACCTCGAAGTCGCGATCGTGTCGAAGGATGCAAATATCGTTGCCTACGGCACGCTCGACATTTTCGATGCGCAGGGCAGGCGCGAGTATTTCGCCGGATCGGTGCTGATGAACGTCGGTGCGGGCCTGACCCCGGCGATCGCCGACGTCGACGCCGATGGGCACAACGAACTGATCCTGGGATCGTCCCTCGGTTCCGGTTCGCCGAATGTCCTGTCGCCGTCGCTGTGGACGCTCGATTTCAGTCGCGGGAACACCGCCGTCACGCATGGCGCCATCGCCTGGGGGCAGTACGGAGCCGACGCGCAGCACAGTGCTCGCGCGCTGTCGCCGACGCCGTCGATTGCGTTCGGCCCGCGCGCGCTGACAGCAGCGGCGCTGCCGCAGGCGACGGCGAGTGTCCGGCTTGCGCTTGCCAATCGGGGAGCGCGCCCGTTGACCTGGAGTCTGCAGGACGGCAAGCCCTGCGGAATTGCCCAGGCGACCTGGCTGCATCCGACGCCCACGACCGGTGTCGTGCCCGGTGGCCGCGATCAGGTCGTCGACATGGATTTCGATGCGACCGGTCTTGCGCCGGGACGCCATGAGACGATCGCCTGTCTCACGAGCAACGATGCCGCCTACGGCGCGATCCGGATTCCCGTGCGGCTCGACGTGACGGTGACCGGGTATCGGGTCGATGTGAGCGCAGGCATCGGCGGGCGCGTCTCGCCGGCGACCTCGCAGGTGCATGCGGCCGGCGCGCAGCCGCGCTATCTGCTGGAGCCGGACTCCGGCTATCTGACGCAAGCCGTGCGAGGCTGCAGCGGCACGCTGGTCGCGAACGAGTTCGTGCTGGATCCACTTGCCGGCGACTGCGTCGTCGAGCCGACGTTCTGGTCCGACCGGGTATTCGCCGACGCCTTCGAGGCGGTGCCGTGACCGTCCGGCGCATCGACCTGGGCAGCCACGCGGCCGGCGGATTGCACGCGGCGGCCGAGCTGCGGCCGGCCGGGGAACGGATTCCAAGAGCCCGTCGTTGCGCATCGTCATCGTCGTGATCTGGCTGGCGGTGGTCAGCCTGGCCTGGTTCGGTATCGGATGCGGATCGGACAGCGTATTCGCGCGCATGCTCGTGGTGGGCGGATTGCCGCTCCTGTCGAAACGCCGCTGTACCGCGTCGATGTCGCGGCAAGACATGCTCGTTGGGCTCGCTACGGTCGTCGTGCTGTTCGCGCTGATCCGCTGGAGCGCATGGTCGGGTTTCACCGCGGCGTCGCATCTGACCTGGTTGGATAAGCCCGAAATCCGTGCAATCGGTCTGGCGGCAGTAGCGGTGCCGGAGCGACGCTCGCTGTCGCCGCGGGGCGTCCGCGCGTCGAAGGTTCACGACATCGGAAGTACCGGCCATGCATGACGACGAACAGGAAATCCGCCGGCTCGTATCGAGCTGGCTCGCGGCGAGCAAGGCCGGCGACGTGGAGACCGTGCTGTCGCTGATGGCCGACGATGTGGTCTTTCTGATCGCCGGCCGGCCGCCGATGCGCAAGGCCGAATTCGCCGCGACGGCCCGGGCGCAGGCCGATCCCGGCGCGCCGGCGTTCGACGCGAGCAGCGAAATCCAGGAACTGCGCGTGCTCGGCGACTGGGCCTTCCTGTGGCAGAAGCTGACCGTGACCGCCGCCCCGCGCGACGGCGCCGGACCCGTCGTGCGCAGCGGTCACACCCTGACGATCTTCAACCGGCACAACGGCCGCTGGGTGCTCGCGCGGGATGCGAACCTGCTCGCGCCGGTCGCAACGTGAAGCGACGAACGACCCGCTGGCTTCGTGCAGATGCTCCGGGGCGAGCCGGTGCGATTCGGTGCGGATGAGCCGCGCCGCAGCGTACGCGTCGAAGGAAATTCCCGAACGGTGCGGCGGCAGCCTGCCCGATGCCGCGTGACGCGGAGAACGGCCCGCGCCGCGCGGTTGCGGATGGCGCCGGTGCCGGTTCAGAGATCCACGTTCCAGGTCGCGTCGTAACCGTCGGAGTAGACGATCTTCTTGAAGCCCAGCAGGCGGGCCTGCTCGGGCAGCTTGGCGTCGTTCTGGAACTTGTATACCAGCGGCTGCGACATCAGGACGTATTTCAGGCGCAATTGCTCTTTCTTCGCGCCGGCGGCGGTGATCTTGATGTCCATGCCGCTCTTGATGAAGATTTCCTCGGTCGCCGAGGCGAACACGTCGCGCTGCTGCTGCGAGACGCGAGTCATCAACGCGTCGGCGCGTGCGCCGAGTCCCTTTTCGTCCTTCTTGTCGGATTTCTCGTAGAGCCCCTTGATCGCGGCCAGCCTGACGAGATCGGCCGTGGCCTGCTTCACCTGCCCGGTCGTGCCGTAGTACTTCTTCAGCCGTTCCTCGTTGCTCTTGAGGCGGGCCTCGATCTCCTCGACGGCTTTCTTCGCCAGGGAAAGCGCCACCGCGGGATCGGCGGCCTTGGCCGGTTCGGCGGCAGCGGCCCGGGCCGGAGCTGGCGCCGCGGCTCTGCGCGGCGGCGTGCTGTCGGTGCAGCCGCGCCCGAGTGCCGCCAGCGCGATCAGCACGAACAAGCCTGCAACGACGAGCGCGCAGCCGGAGGTCTTCTTCACTTTCGCGCCGCACTGCGGACAGGCTTCGGCCGTCGTGCTGATCTTCGCCTTACATTCCTTGCAAGCCGTCATTGCCATTCGGTAATTCCCCTGGATGCCGAAGCGGCCGGGCCCGCAGGGCCTGCGCGCGCGTAGGGCAGGCGCGGCGGTCCTGTCGTCGAACGGTCGGGTTTCGGCCGGACGCTCGAAGCAGGAAGCGTGCCGGCTCGTGTCGTGGCCTGTGTTCGGCAGCCGCTGTCGCGGCTGGGTCTCGTTCGGCCGGTTGTCCGATGCGTCTGCGCGCTCGACTGCGCTTTCACGGTACGCAGCCGAATGCCTGCCGATACTCGGCAATCGGCAGCGCCGCTCCGGAGCCCGCCCGACGGCGCGGCCGCGCCGAAGGATTGCATCCATCCGTCACGAACAGGAGAACGACATGGCCGGCAAGAACACGATCTGCCTCTGGTACGACGACGATGCGCTGGAAGCCGCGCAGTTCTATGCGAAGACGTTTCCGGACAGCGCGGTGGGCGCGGTTCATCGCGCGCCGGGCGACTATCCCTCGGGCAAGCAGGGCGATGTGCTGACGGTCGAGTTCACGGTCGCCGGCATTCCCTGCATCGGACTCAACGGCGGCACGGCGTTCCGGCACAGCGAGGCGTTCTCGTTCCAGATCGCCACCGACGACCAGGCCGAAACCGATCGCCTGTGGAATGCGATCGTCGGCAACGGCGGCCAGGAAAGCGCCTGCGGCTGGTGCAAGGACAAATGGGGGCTGTCGTGGCAGATTACGCCGCGCGTTCTCATCGAGGCGGTCGCCGATCCGGATCGCGCCGCGGCCAGGCGCGCGTTCGATGCGATGATGCAGATGCGCAAGATCGACATCGCGACGATCGAGGCCGCGTGGCGCGGCTAGCACCGACGAGGTCGATCTCGCGGCTCCTCGCCGCTGCATCCGCTCGCACCGCCAACGGCAGCGCCGCGGCGGCGGTCCTGTCCATCGCGGAGGTTGTCGTGTCGCCGTTTTCCGATCCGCAGGCCGTTGCCCGCTATGCCGAAGGTCCGGTCCGTCAGGTGCCCGGTTTCTCTGCGCTGCAGCAGATGAGCGCACTGCTGCTGGCCGAAACCGTGCCCGGCGACGGCCAGGTGCTCGTGCTTGGCGCCGGCGGCGGTCTCGAACTCAAGGTCTTTGCCGAAGCGCAGCCGGGCTGGCGTTTCGTCGGCGTCGATCCTTCCGCGGAAATGCTCAGGCTGGCGCGGGACACGCTGGGGCCACTCGCCGCACGCGTCGAACTTCACGAAGGCTATGTCGACACCGCACCGCCCGGGCCGTTCGACGGCGCCACCTGCCTGCTGACCTTGCACTTTCTCCCGGCCGAGGAACGCCTGCGTACCTTGATCGAGCTGCGCCGCCGTCTGAAACCCGGCGCGCCGCTGGTGGTGGCGCATCACAGCTTTCCGCAGGCAGCGGACCAGAAGACCCGCTGGCTGCAGCGCTATGCCGCCTTCGCGGTCGCGTCAGGCCTCCCCGCGGCGAATGCGCGCAACGCGATCGACGCGATCGCCCGGAAACTTCCGCTGCTGAGCCCGGACGAGGATGCGGCCCTGCTCGAGGCAGCCGGCTACGACACGGTCGAACTGTTCTATGCGGCATTCACGTTCAAGGGCTGGATTGCCCGCAACCCGGCGTAGGCGCGGCGGCGGACGCGCCGTTTGAAACCCTCGCCACTTCTTCAACGATGGCTTTCGCGGTCCGGAGCGCCGTCTTCGTCGGCAATGGCCGGCAGATCCGTTGTGCTCGACAGGCTGACGGGCGGGCGATGCGCGCTGACGCTTCGGGTCGCCGACTGGGCCGGCAGCGTCGATTGCGCTTCCCGCAGCGCTGCGCGGGCCGGTTCGGGCGCGGAGAGCCAACCGCGGGCTCTCCGCGCCGCCGTCGATCAATCCACTTGGAACGACTGCAGCGACACCGGCGTTGACGTCGTCGCCGTGGCCGTGCCGTTGCCCGGCTGCGGATCGCCCGTCGTCGCGCTGACGCTCGCGGTGTTCGCGATCACCGTGACCGGCGCCGACGGATTCACGGTGACCGTGAGGCTGAAGGCCGCCGTGCCGGGCGGCAGGGTCGGGTTGCTGCAGCTGACCGTGCCGGTGGCGCCGACCGCCGGCGTGCTGCAGCTCCAGCCCGCTGCGGCGCTCAGCGCCGTGAACGTCGTGTTGGCCGGGATCGCATCGGTCAGATTCACGCCGGCCGCCACGCTCGGGCCCAGGTTGCTCACGACCAGCGTATAGGTGATCGGCTGGCCGTTGATGACGCTGGTCGCCGAGGCCGTGTTGCTCAGCGCCAGGTCGGCGGACGTGGTCACATTCGTGGTCGCCGATGCCGAGCCGTTGCCGGGCACGGGATCGCTGGTCGCGGACGACACGTTCACCGTGCCGGTGATCGTCGCGGCCGTGGCGGCCGGATCGACCGTGACGACCAGCGTGATCGTGGAGCTGCCTGGACCGACGTCCGCGTTCAGGCAGCTGACGGTGCCCGTGCTGCCGATCGGCGGCGTAGTGCAGAACCAGCCGCCGGCACCCGTCGCGTTCACCGAGGCGAACGTCGTGGATGGCGGAGTCGCGGCGGTCACGAGGACGTTCGACGCATTGCTCGGGCCCGCGTTGGTGACCGTGATCGTATAGCTCAAGGTCTGGCCGGCGATCACGCTGGCCGGTGCGCTGCTCGTGACACTCACGTCGGCGCTGGCCGTCAGCGGCGTCGTCGCCGTCGCGGATTCGTTGCCGACGTTCGGATCGCTCGTGGAAGACGACACGGTGGCCGTACTGCTGATCGTCGCAGCAGTCGTCCCCGGGAAGACATCGACGACCAGGGTGAAGACCGCCGTGGAAGGCGCGAGGCTTGCCGTGGTGCAGTTGACGGTACCGGTCGCACCGACCGCGGGCGTCGTGCAGGACCAGCCGGCGGGCGAGGTCAGCGAGGCGAACGCCGTGTTTGCCGGAATCGGGTTGCCCAGCGACACGTTCGCGGCATTGCTCGGCCCGGCGTTGGCGACGGTGACGGTGTACGTGACGGGCTGGCCGCTGACGGCCGTGGCCGGCGCAGCAACGTTCGTCACGCTCAGATCGGCCGATGCGCTGGCCGTGGTCGTCGCCGTGGCGCTGTTGTTCGCCGCATTGGGATCGCCGCTGGCCGAGGTCGCGCTGACCGTGGCGCTGAGCACCGTGCCCGCAACGACATTCGGCGCGACCGCGACGGTCAGCGTGAACACGTCGCTGCCGACGGCGAAGTTGGGCTGGCTGCAGCTGACCGTGCCGCCCGCGCCGACGGCCGGCGTGGTGCAGGTCCAGCCGGATACGGCCGGCAGCGAAACGAAGCCCAGTCCGGCCGGCAAGGTGAAGTTCCAGCTCGCCGCGGCAGCCGGATCCGGACCGGCGTTGCCGACGGTGACCGTATAGGTCAGGTTCGCGCCGGCCGTGACCGGATCGGGCGAGTCGGTCACGGTGACGCCGAGATCGGCGATCGCGAACAGGCCGACCATCACCGGATCACGGTCGCTCGCGCGATACGGCGAGGCCGGCTGGAACACGACGCGCGGCGGCACCAGCGCGGAACCGTCGGGCTTTTCCTCCGCTGCCGTTTCGCCGGTATCGGCGATCTCGTCGTTGTAGTCCAGCAGCGACGCTTCGTCGGCGTTGATGTGCCAGGCCGCCGTACCGATGAACTGCGGAAGCAGCGAGGTCGAGAGCAACGTATGGTCCAGATGGCCGCTCAGGCCGCCGGACACCTGGGAATACGCGTCCGGGCCGCGGAGTATCTGCGGGTCGCTGTAGTTGCCGATGCGCAGGACCCCCATCGCATCTTCGCCGGTATAGGCGTTGAAATTGCCGAGCAGCACCACGTCCGGATCGCCGGCGGCCGGCAGCACGGTGCCGTTGATCCAGCTCAGCAGGCGCGTGGTCTGCGCCGTGCGCGTTGCGCTGAAGCAGGCCTGGCCGTCGTTGCCGTCGACGTCGCTGCCGCTGGCGCCGCTGCAGTTCCTGTCGTGCAGGTGATTGACGATCACGGTGAAGCGCTGGCCGAACGCCGAGTTCATCGCGTCGACCACGTCGAAGGTCTGCGCGGTCGGCGGACGGTCGTACACCGGATCGAGGTCCGACAGCGGCGAACCGACCGGCGAGACCACGCCCGTGCGATAGATCTGCTGCACGCGGACCGCGTCCAGGCCCAGGGTGCCGCCGGTATTGACGAAGGCATACGGGTGCGCGCCGCCGCAGCGCGTATTGACCGCGCCGAGCAGGTCGGTGATGGTCGCCGTCGGCGTGGTGTTCTCCAGCTCCGTGAGCCCGACGATGTCGGCGTTGAGCGCGCAGATCACCAGCGCGGTGCGTTCGCGCTGGCGGTTGATTTCGGCGGTGCTGTCGGCGCCGCGGCAATCCAAGGTGCCGGTCGGTCCGCAGGGGCCGCTCGTCGTGCTGGCCGTCGTGTCGATCGTCGTGAAGTAGTTCTGCAGGCTCACGCCGGCGATCCTGATCGCACCGCCGAGGACCGGCGGCGTGGCCGGGCGCGGATTGGCCACGGTGAACGTCACCGGCGAGGCCGCGGTCGGGCGCACGCGCCAGCTCGCCGCACTGATGCCGTCGGGACTGGCGAAGTCGAGCACGCCGGTCAGGCCGTTGACGACATCGCCGGCACGGAAGAAATCGGTGCCTTGCGTGCCGACCGAGAAGCCGCCGTTGGCGCGCGGGTGATAGGCCGCCTGGAATCCGTCGGCCGACCCGAGATAGGGCGTATCGGCGTTGTTGTCGTCATCCAGCAGCACGCGGCGGCGTGCCACGGTGTCCTGATAGATCGGATAGCCGGTCACGTTCGGCGTCGTGAATTCGGTGAACGCTCGCGGCCGGCCGCCTTCGCTGAGCACGAGCTGGCCGTAGCGCCCGAGATCGGCCGCATCGCTGACCGTCAAGGTGTCGACGAACGTGACGCGCATGCCTTCGCGCGCCTCGTAGTACATGTCGATGTCGCCGACGACGGGCAGGTCGATGGTCGCCGGCGTGACCTGGGCCAGATTGTTGCCCGCGTCCGTCACGACGACGGACGGCGCCGTGGTCGCGCTGATCTGGGTCATGCCGGCAGTTTCCGACACGCTGCCGCTCGCGCGCACGCGCTGGCCTTCGGCCACGGGCGTCGGGCAGCTCGAGCAGAACACGAACACGGCCTCGGAGGTGTTCGGATCCGCATCCGCGTCGGCGTCCTCTTCCTGCAGGAAAAAGCCGCGCAGGCGGTTGGCACCCTGGTAGTTGCCGACGACGATGCCTTCGACCGCGACCGTCGCGCCGGGGATC
The DNA here is from genome assembly GCA_001725155.1 of Lysobacteraceae bacterium SCN 69-320. GTDB lineage: Bacteria > Pseudomonadota > Gammaproteobacteria > Xanthomonadales > Rhodanobacteraceae > Tahibacter. The sequence goes on from MEFP01000021.1 coordinate 13,407, forward strand.
GGCGTCGCCGCGCCGTTGCCCTGCACGTCGTGGATCCTGGTGATGTCGTCGTTGCGGATCGTACCTAGTCCCTGGCCGTCAGTGACGGTCGCATTCGTCGCGTTGGTCACGTTGACGACGAAGGTCTCGTCGCTCTCGGGCGTGGTGTCGCCGTTGACGAGCACCGTGAAGCTGTAGCTGCTGCCGCCGGCCGGGATGGTCTGCGCGGTCAGCGATTTCGCCGCGTAGTCGCCCGGCGCCGTTGCGGTGCCGTTGGCCGTGGCGATGTCGAACGTGACGCCGCTGGTCGGCGCCGGTGCGGACAGGCTGACCGTGAACGTGAACGTCGTCGTGCCCGCGTTGCCTTCATCGAGCGCGACGTCGTCGATCGTGAGGTTCGGCGCCGTGTCGTCGTTGCGAATGGTGCCCAGGCCCTGGCCGTCGGTGACGGTCGCGTTCGTCGCGTTGGTCGCGTTGACGAAGAAGGTCTCGTCGGCTTCCGGATCGGTGTCGCCGTTGACCAGCACCGTGAAGCTGTAGCTGCTGCTGCCGGCCGGGATGGTCTGCGCGGTCAGCGATTTCGCCGTGTAGTCGGCCGGCGCCGTTGCGGTGCCGTTGGCCGTGGCGATGTCGAACGTGACGCCGCTGGTCGGTGCCGGTGCGGACAGGCTGACCGTGAACGTGAAGGTCGTCGTGCCCGAATTGCCTTCATCGAGCGAGACATCGTCGATCGTCAGGTTCGGCGCCGTGTCGTCGTTGACGAGGGTGCCCTGGCCCTGGCCGTCGGTGACGGTCGCGCCGGTCACGTTGGTCACGTTGACGAAGAAGGTCTCGTTGGCTTCCGGGTCCGTGTCGCCGTTGGCGAGCACGGTAAAGGTATACGTGCTCGCGCCGGCCGGGATGGTCTGGCCGGCCAGCGATTTCGCGGTGTAGTCGGCCGGTGCCGTCGCGGTGCTGTCGGCCGTCGCGATGTCGAACGTGACGCCGCCGGCCGGCGCCGGGGCCGACAGAGTGACCGTGAAATCGAACACCGTCGTGCCGGCGTTGCCTTCGTTGAGCGAGACGTCGCCGATCGTGAGGTCCGGCGCCGCGTCGTCGTTGACGATGGTGCCCTGGCCCTGGCCGTCGGTGACGATGGCGTTCGTCACGTTGGTCACGTTGACGAAGAAGGTTTCGTTGGTCTCGAGCACGCCATCGCCGTTGACCAGCACCGTGAAAGCATAGGTGCTGCTGCCGGCCGGAATGGTCTGGCCGGTCAGCGATTTCGCGGTGTAGTCGGCCGGCGCCGTCGCGGTGTTGTCGGCCGTGGCGATGTCGAACGTGACGCCGCCGGTCGGTGCCGGGGCCGACAGGCTGACCGTGAACGTGAACGTCGTCGTGCCCGCGTTGCCTTCGTTGAGCGAGACGTTGTTGATCGTGAGATTCGGCGCCGCGTCGTCGTTGACGACGGTGCCCTGGCCCTGGCCGTCGGTGACGGTCGCGCCGGTCACGTTGATGACGTTGACGAAGAAGGTTTCGTTGGTCTCCACCGCGGTGTCGCCATTGACGAGCACGGTGAAGGAATAGGTGCTGCTGCCCGCAGGAATGGTCTGGCTGGTCAGCGATTTCTGCGTGTAGTCGCCCGGCGCCGTCGCGGTGCCGTCGGCGGTCGCGATATCGAACGTGACGCCGCCCGGGCCGGCCGGTGCCGACAGGCTGACCGTGAACGTGAACGAGGTCGTGCCGGCATTGCCTTCGTTGAGGGAGACGTCGTTGATGCTGAGATTGACCGGGATCGTGGCGCGCGGCGTCAGCGAGAAATCGTCGACGGCCAGGCCGTCGTCGGCGCCGCTGGCGTCGACGTCGTTCCAGCGAATCCAGAACGTCGCGCCGTTGGCGATGCTCAGGCTCGGAATCGACGCCGACAGCGCCGTGCGGTCGGCGGCCGCATTGCCGTTCTTGGCGCCGGCGGTCACGGTATCGGGCGTCACGAAATTCAGCGCGGCGACGTTGGTCCAGGTGCCGGTGACCAGGTCGGTCGCGTTCGTGCTGTATTCGAAGTTCAGCTGGTCCGTGCGGCTGATGGTGCCCAGGCGCCATTCCTCGCCGGTGTAGGCGATGTCGAGGCTGGTCAGGGTGGAGCCCGTGTTGTTCGTGTAGCAGGCGCCGAACAGGGGAATCAGGGTGCCGCTGCGCAGGCTGCCGAGTGCGCGCTCGGTCGATCCGGCCGCGCCGTAGCTGTAGGTGTCGCCGGTCGTCGAGGCGCCGGTGTCGACGGCGTATTGCTCGTTGTCGCGCGCGCCGCCGCCGGACTCGGTCATGAACCAGCCGGTGATCGTCAGGTTGTTCGTCGTCGAACCGGCGGTGTTGGACAGGGTGTCGAAGTTCTGCGTCGAGGCCGACCCGATCGTGGTCAGGCTGACGCATTGGGCCAGGCCCAGCGAGGGCAGGCAGAACAACAGGCTGGCCAGCAGCCACGCGCCGAACCGGCGCGGCAGAGCGGGTGAAAACATCGACGATTCCCCTGAATGCGTGTCTGAAACGGTCTGCGGTTGCTCGTCCCCGGAGCGGCGCGCAGGGATCCGGCACTTTAATCCTGCGGAGTTACGCAGGTAATTCAGGCTGGAGCCCGGGTTGCGAGGCAACGGGTCAAGGATGCCGCGACCGGCGCCGCTGTGCTAGCGAAAAAACGCAGGCGGCCCGGTCATGGCAATCGTTGTCCGAGCGGTTGCCGGGGGCGCGCCGGTGGTCGCGGCGGCGAGGGGGGCGCAGGCGTGGCTTGCGGGGGCGGTGGATGGCTCCGGTATTGTGGGTGTCCTGATCCAGGGCTGATCCAGGTGGCTGATTTCGCTGGGACCCGCTTCGGAGAGTGGATGTCCTTTTGCCGGCGGGGAGCCGTCCCGGATTCTGGGTGTCCTGATTCCGCCGGATTCTGGGTGTCCTGATTCCGCCTCCTGCCGCTGAGGAGTCGCCCCGAATTCTCCGGGTGTCCTGATTCGGCACCCGCCGCGTCGCCCCCGGGCCGGTACCGATCAGCGTGACCTGAGCGCGGCACTGCGCGCCGGCGGCGGCCGTCCTTCGCTGCGAGGACAGGCAGCGTCGATCAATCCCGGTGCGCGGCGTTCTTGTCGCGTCCGGCGCCGAACTTCCGGTCGAGCGAGCCGAACAGCTTCTTGAAGAAGCGCGACAGCTTGCCGCGCTGGGTCTTGCGCAGTTTCTCGTCCTCGCTCGTGAGCCAGGCGATCTGGATCACGCGGCGCTCGCCCTCGTAGGGCAAATGGCCGTGGAACGAGTTTTCGGCGCGGCGGAACACGACGAAGTTGCCGTACAGCGGCCTGATCTCCGGCGCGGCCAGGTCCTCGATGTCGTCGATGCGGTTGAGGAAGCGCAGGCAGCCTGCGCTGGTGTCGGGCCAGGACGGGTTGAAGTAGAGCAGGGCGGTGGCGACCTTCGAGCGGCTGTCGGTATGGATCGTGCCGTGGCGCTTGTTGAGATGGCGGCACAAGGTGATCAGGGTCGGGTAGCGGCCGAGATCGCCGATGCCCAGGCGCGCGCCGACCGCGCTGGCGACGGCGGGATCGGTCAACTGTCCGATCAGTGCGTTGATGCTGGGGCCGCAGTCCTTTTCCTCGTAGGGAAAGAAGCCGGCGCTCGAATAGTTCGGGAAATCACGCGCCAGTTCCGCCGCCGCCGCCGCCGGCAGCTGCTCGTGCGCGACGAGAAAATGAAACGGCGTGTCGCGCACCAGCGTGCCGTCGCGGTCCAGACGGGCCGGATCGAACAGCGCGGACGGAGCCGTGGCGGAAAGCGCGTCGGACATGGGGAGTGCTCGTTCGGAACCGGTCGAACTCTACCGCCATCGCGATGAAGATGCCTGCGGAAGGTGTCATTCTGCGGATTTCACCGGGGCCGGCCGGCTTTGCTTTCCGTGCCCGCGCCGCGCGATCCGGTTACGCGGCCGCCGCTCCATCCAGCGCTGCCGCGGCGGCAAGTCCCGACACCACGCCCAGCGAAGGATCGCCGATGACGAGCGGCACGTCCGGGAACTGCGCGCGGATCGCGTGCTGGATCGCCGGCGCGCGCGACGAACCGCCGGTCAGGAAAATGGATTCGGGCTGCTCGCCGATGTCGCCGCGGGCGCGTTCGAGCAGGGCGTGCAGGCGGTCGAGGAATTCCGCGTAGGCGGCGTCGAGATGCGTGCGGTCGAGGTCGAGCGCGAGGCCGGACTCGATGAAGCCGAGGTCGACGCGGCCCTGCGCCTGCGTGCCGAGGTGGATCTTCATGCGTTCGGCCAGCCGGTTCAGCTGCGAGGTCGCGCCGAAGCGCTGCAAGGTGGTCAGGCGCTGCCGGAACGGTGCCGCGGCATTGCGGTAGTCATGGCTGCGGAACTCCTTCTGCTGCGGCGGACTGTGCACGCTGGCCGCCTCGCGGAAGTGATGCACCGGTATGCCCGGATCGCCGCGGCCGAACGTCGGCATGAACGCCTGCAGCGACAGCTCGATGTCGATGTCGGTGCCGCCCTTGGGCAGACCCCAGCTGCCGAAGATGCGCGGCGCGCGTTCGCTGCCGCCGACCAGGGCATAGGCGACATCGGTGGTGCCGCCGCCGACGTCGACGATCAGGCTGCGTTCCGGCGTCGCGCGCTGGGTGTGGTAGTGCATCGCCGCGGCGGCCGGCTCTTCCAGGAACGTGACTTCCTCGAAACCGGCGGCGTTCGCCGCTTCGGTCAGCATGTCCAGCGCCTGCTGCGTGCCTTGCGCTCCGAGCGCGCTCTTGAATTCCACCGGCCGGCCGAGTATCGCCGCACGCACCGGCGTTTCCAGCTGCCGTGTCGCCGATAGCCGGATGTGCTCCAGCACGTGCGTGGCGATGTGCAGGATGATCTTCTTCGCGTTCGGCAGCAGGTTGTAGCCGAGCATCGACTTCGGCGATTCGACGAGATGGCCGTAGCCGTCGCCGATGTACGCCTCGATCGCCTCGTCGCCGAACACGGCGTCGTTGACCTTGACCGCGGCGCCGCGCGCTTCGCGCACGCGACGGTCCATCCAGCCGGCGCGCACGCTGCGCAGCGCGGCCGCGCGCAGCTGATCCTCGCTGCGTTGCGCCGGTTCCGAGGCCAGCGCAAGTGCTTCCGCACGGCGTTCGGCCGGCAGCGCATTCGCTTCGGCGATACGGCGGCGCCAGGCCTCGACGGCATTGCGCTGTGCCGCGCGCGCCGAACGCACGTGCGCCTCCATCTGCGCTTCCAGTTCGTCGGTCAGCACGAAGTCGTTCGGGTCGGGCACCGCGGCCGGAAAGAACACGGCCGTGCGGAACTGCTGCTCGTCGCCGAAGCGGATTCCGTGCAGGCGGCCGCCGATCGACGCCGCGGCGGCGGAATAGCTGGTTCCGAAGTCGATGCCGATCCGCATTGAGGTATGCACCTGGGTCGCAAGGGCGCGCGAGTGTAGTGGCGGTCGCGCCGCAAAGCGAGTGTCCGGTGAGCGGCCGTCTCTGAGGAAGTCGGCTTTCCGCGCCGCCCTTGGCGTGCCCGGACACGCCCGGCGCTCGCACCGTGCCGGCTTGTCCACAAAGCGAATTATCGTGCTCTAATGCGGCGAGCCACGCTCGCCGAGGGGACGGGGACATGAAGCCGGTGCGTCATGCAGGTCTTGCGGTCCTGTCGTTGGCGAGCGCCGCGGCGTTCGCCCAGTCCACGCCCGATGCGCCCGTGCAGGGGCTGCCGCCGTTTCCACCCGGCGCGCCGGCGGAATGGGTCTGCGCCGAGTCGCCGCCGGAGCCCTCGCCGCAGGAGATTGCCGCCTGGTGCAAGGCGCATCCGGATCGCGGGCAGCCGGCACGGTTTCCGCATCCGCCGGCCGAGATGTCCGATCTCGCGGCGAAGAATCGCTTCGACCTCGCACTGCGCGGATTCCTGCGCGATCGGACCTACCGCAAGTTCGGCTGGATCGCCGATCGCGACTGGCGCCTGACCGGCCCCTACGTCGGTGATTTTCCGACCGGCAAGAGTTATGGCGTGCATCCGGCCGTGCGCGTCTGGTACTCGCCCGAAGTGACCGACTGGCTGTGCGGCGGGCGCAACGGCGAGCTGCCGGACAGCGCGATGATCATCAAGGAAATGCGCTCCATCGACCCGGATGCGCTGCGCATCGACCCGAACGCGCAATGCCTCGTGATCCGCAAGCCGGCCGCGGCGATCGAGCCGGGCTCGTGGACCGTGATGTTCAAGCAGAAAGGCGCAACGCACGATGGCTGGTACTGGGCCAACCCGACCGCGAGCGGCGACGGCAATCCGCCGATCCTGACCTCCAGCGCGGTGACCGATCCGAAGTTCTTCGGCGCGAATCCCGAGCGGCCGGCGAACAACCCCTGCTGGTATCCGACCGGCGATCTGTTCACCAACACCGCCTGCGAGCAGCCGGGCAAGCCGCCGAGCCAGAAGCTCGCCGACGTGGTCACGCCGTACAGCCTGTTCGGCGCGTACTGCATGAACTGTCACGCGTCGGCCGAGAAGGAGCTGACGTTCGCCTCGCTCGACAACGTGTTGACGTCCGGACTGCTGTACCGGCATTTCAGCGAACCGGCCGCGCCCAGGACGGCGACGGGACAGCTCGGCATGGTCAGCGTCGTCGATCCCGGTTTCGACGATCGCGGCGGCGCCGAGCACGGCGATGCGCACAACACCGCGGCCGGGGAGACGAAGCTGCGCGACGCGCAGCGCAGGGCCTGGGCCTTCAGCCAGCCGCTGCCGCAGCCGGCGCCGCAGTTCGCTGCCGCGTTCGGCACTCTCGGGCCGACGGATTTCGCGACGGCCTGGCGTTTCCACCTGCCGGCCGAGAGCTTCGACCACCGCACCGCGGGCGCGCTGAAGCCGGGCCTGTTCCTGACCTCGGATCAGTGCCAGGGCTGCCATGACGCGACCGTGTCCAACGATGCGACGCCGAACATGCTGATCAACGATCCGGAAACCGGCAACGCGATCAACGTGTCGATGTACAGCGAATGGCGCGCCTCGCCGATGGGGCTGGCCGGACGCGATCCGGTGTTCTTCTCGCAGCTGCAGAGCGAAACCAATCGCCTGCCGCAGCTGACCGAATGCATCGAGAACACTTGCCTGCATTGCCACGGCGTCATGGGCCAGCGCCAGCTCGCGCTCGATACGCAGAAAGCCGACGCGCGCTGCAGGAACCTGTTCGCCGTCGCGCCGCCGCCGCAGGTGCCGTTCGGCGATCCGTTCCGGCTCGGCCTGGTCACGCGCTATCAGTCCTCCGACGACCCGCACGGCTACGGCAACCTCGCGCGCGACGGCATTTCCTGCGCGGTCTGCCATCGCATCGACAGGACCGCGCTGGGCAGCGAGGCGAGTTTCACCGGCAACTGGGTGGCCGGGTCCGACGACACGCTGTTCGGTCCGTTCGACGACGTGATCACTGATCCGATGAAGAACGCGCTCGGCATCACGCCCCGGCACGGCGAACAGATCAAGAGCTCGGACCTCTGCGGCAGCTGCCACAACATCCTGCTGCCGGTGCTCGACAACGACGGCCGGCCGCAGACGGTGCACGTGCCCGGCGGCGACACGGTCACGAGCACCTACGAGCAGACCACGCATCTGGAATGGACCAACAGCGTGTTCGCGCGCGGCGCGACGTTCCGGTCCTGCCAGGACTGCCACATGCCGCGGCACTACAAGTCGCTGAGCCTGGCCGGCACGAAGATCGCGAACATCGAGTCGGACGATTTCGCGCCGACCACGCACCGCCTGCCCATTGATGCGATCACCCTGAAGCCGCGCGAGGACTACGCGCGCCACTCGCTGCACGGCCTCAACGTGTTCCTCAACGAGATGTTCCAGCAATTCCCGCTGCTCCTCGGCGTGCGCCAGATCGACTACATGGGCGCCAGCACGACCCAGCCGGGCCTGATCACCGCGGCCGAGTCGATGCTGCGCATGGCGCGGCACGAAACCGCCGACATCGCGATCAAGGACGTCGCGCGCGCCGGCGACCGGTTTGCGGCGACCGTGAGGGTGACCAACAGGACCGGCCATTTCCTGCCCTCGGGCGTAGGCTTCCGCCGCGTGTTCATTGAATTCGTCGCCGAAGATTCAACGGGCCGGCCGCTCTGGGCTTCGGGCCGCACCGATGCGCTGGGCTTCCTGCTCGACGGGCTCAGCGACCGTCGTCTGCCGACCGAGAACGGTGTCGGTCAGCGCGATTTCCAGCCGCACTACCAGCGCATCAGCGAGAGCAGCCAGGTGCAGATCTATCAGGAGCTGATCAAGGATTCGGCCGGCTATCTGACGACCTCGTTCCTGCGCCGCGTGCAGCCGGTCAAGGACAACCGGCTGCGTCCGCGCGGCTTCGATCCGAAGCAGTTCCTGGGCAACCCGTCGCCGTACATCCGCCTGCTCGGCGAAACCGAAGGCGAAGCCGCGAACGATCCGTACTACACCGATCCGGCGCTGACCGGTGCCGACGAGGTGCGCTACGACATCCGCCTGCCGCCGGCCGATATCGCCCGCATCGCGCGCGTGCGGGCCACGTTGTATAGCCAGAGCATTCCGCCGTTCTACCTGCAGCAGCGCTTCGCCGATGCCAAGGCCGGGCCGGCGCAAAGCAGCGAGATCCAGCGGCTGTATTACCTGACCAGCCATCTGAATGCGGGAGCGGGCTCGCGCATCGCGAACTGGAAGCTGCCGCTGGTCACGGCAGAGGTGCCGCTGCGGTGAAGGCGGCGCGGAGCGTGAGCGGCGCGAGGGCGAGATGCGCTCCGGCGCGCGCGTCGCGGCCGGAGGACGAGTGCGCGGGAATGGTTTCACGTCTTCACTGCCAGGCCATCCCGCGATTCTCCTGAAGCCGTGGTTCGTACGCCCGGCCTGTGCGGACGGGCCGCCGGGAGCCGGCGGCATTGCCGGACTCGCCGCTCCCATGAGGCGAACCGCCACGAGTTATCGCTAGGCATCCGGACTACGAGACGAGGTCCCGATGCCCACCGCTGCCAGATTGCCGACGGCGTCCGTCGACCCGCACAGCCGGAGACATGATTCCGTCGACATCGGCAGGACGCGGCCGGCAGCGGCGGGCGGTATCGCTGCCCGGCTGGCAGCCTGGATGCTCGTTCTTCTCGCCGGCCTGACGGCGGACAGCGCGTTCGCCTCCGGGTTCATGGCGGCGCCGGCACCGGCGACGGCGCGCTCCGGCCACACGGCCACCTTGCTGCCGTCGGGCAAGGTGCTCGTTGCCGGCGGCACGGGCACGGGCGGTGCGACCTTGAGCAGCGCCGAGATCTACGACCCTGCGACGAATACCTGGACGGCCGGAGCTCCGATGGTCGGGGCGCGCGCCAACCACACGGCGACGCTGTTGCGCTCGGGCAAGGTGCTGGTCGTCGGCGGTGTCAACGGCACGACGATCCTCGGTACCGCGCAGTTGTACGACCCTGCGACGAATACCTGGAGTCCCGCCGCCGCACCGGCGAGTACGCGCGCCAACCACACGGCGACCGTGCTGTCCTCGGGCAAGGTGCTGGTCGTCGGCGGCAACAACGAAAGCGTGCTCACTAGCGTGGAAATCTACGATGCGGCCACCGACAGCTGGTCCATGGGGCGCCAGCTCGCCATGGCACGCACGAACCACACCGCGACCTTGATGCCGTCGGGCCGGGTGCTCGTCGTCGGCGGCTTCCGCATCGCGGCCCTCGACAGCGCCGTGCTCTACGACCCGGTGACGGATACCTGGATCACGGCGCTGACGCTGGCAACGCCGCGCAGCGCGCACACGGCCACGCTGCTGCCGAACGGCAAGGTGCTCGTGACCGGAGGACTCAACGGCAGCACCGCGCTCGCCAGCGCGGAACTCTTCGACCCCACGACCGGCTGGAGCGCAGCCCCGGCGATGGGTGCTGCGCGCCAGGCGCATGCGGCGACCTTGCTGTCGACGGGCGAGGTACTGGTCGCCGGCGGCGCCGCCGGAAACGCGGCGGGCAGCGCGCGGCTGGCCGGGGCAGAGCGGTACGACCCCGCGACGAACCGGTGGATCTACGCCGACGACCTCGTCGCCGCACGCAGTCAGGCGACGCTGACCTCGCTGCCGAACGGCCTGCTGCTGTTCGCGGGCGGCGCCGATGCCACGGGTCCGCTCGCCAGTGCGGAACTCTACGACCGTACGACGCCGTACTCCCTGACCTGGGCGACCGGCGGCACGCTCGCGGCGGGGCGCAGGGATCACACGAGCACCGCGCTGCCGTCGGGCAAGGCGCTGGTCGTCGGCGGGGGGCTGGCCAGCGACGGCAACAGCGCGCTGTCCAGCGTCGAGCTGTACGATCCGGCGGCCAACGCGTTCACCGCCGCGGCGCCGCTCGCGGTCGCGCGCCGCTATCACAGCGCGACCTTGCTGGCCTCGGGCAAGGTGCTCGTGGCCGGCGGCTACAACGGCACCAGCATGCTCAATACTGCCGTGCTGTACGACCCGGCCGCCAACAGCTGGAGCGCTGCCGGCACGATGGGCAGGACCCGCGCCCTGCACTCGGCCACCTTGCTCGCGTCCGGCAAGGTGCTCATCGTCGGCGGCACCGAGAACGGCGGCGGCATGCCCAACACGGCCGAGGTCTACGATCCCGCGACGAACGCGTGGTCGCCCGCGGGCACGATCACGCGGGTGCGCTTCCATCATGTCGCCGGCCTGCTGGGCTCGGGCAAGGTCATCATCGCCGGCGGCGACAACGGTCCTTCGGCGTTCGACAGCGTGGAGATCTACGATCCCGCGACGAATGCCTGGAGTGCGGGTCCGCCGATGTCCAGCGCGCGCCAGGAGGCCGTGGGCGTGATGCTGCCGTCGGGCAAGTTCCTCGTCGCGGGCGGCGCCAACGTCTCGGGCGTCGTCGTCGGCAGTGCGGAGCAATACGATCCGGCGGCGAACAGCTGGTCCGGCGTCGCGTCGATGACGGCGCAGCGGCGCTGGCACGTCGCTTCGCTGCTGCCGTCGGGCAAGGTGCTCGTCGCCGGCGGCATCGACGCCTATTACAGCTACAACACCTACGACTGGGCCGAGCTGTACGACCCTGTGCTGGACCTGTGGATGAATGTCGGTTCGTTCGGCACGCCGCGCCAGGGCCACACCTTGACCACGCTGCCGTCGGGCAAGGTGATGATCGCCGGCGGTACCGACGGCAGCACGTCGTACGCCAGCACGATGCTGTACCAGCCGCAGTCGGCCACGCTGTCGTCCAACGTCGCCGCGATACCGTCGGCGCGCGGCGGGCACACCGCCACCTTGCTGTCGACCGGCAGGCTGCTGCTCGCCGGCGGCGCCGACGCGTCGAATCCGCTCGGTACGACGCACCGCTACGATCCGTCGGCAGGCACCTGGAGCGCCGGTGCCGGGCTTGCGACGGCGCGGCGCTGGCACACCGCGACCACGCTGCCCGACGGACGCGTGCTCGCGATCGGCGGGCTCGGTACCGGCGGTGCGCTCGCGAGCGTCGAACGCTACGACCCGGCCGCCAACCAATGGAGCGCCGCCAGTCCGCTTGCGGCGGTGCGGCGGGCGCACACCGCCACGCTGCTGCACAGCGGACAGGTGCTCGTTGCCGGCGGGTTCGGGACCGACGCGATGAACGGCGCGGAACGCTACGACCCGGCGACCAATGCGTGGACCGGCGCCGGCACGATGACCGCCGCGCGCTACCAGCACGCGGCCACCTTGCTGCCGAACGGCAAGGTGCTGGTCACCGGCGGCAGCAGCGCCTCGGCCGCGCTCAATACGGCCGAGCTGTACGATCCGCTCAGCAACAGCTGGACCGGCGCAGGAACCTTTTCCGCAAGTCGCGAATTGCATACGTCCACCCTGTTGCCGTCCGGCAAGGTGCTGCTGATCGGTGGGCGCAGCGGTACGAGCTATCGCGGCGCCCTGGTCGTCTACGACCCGGCGACGAATGCCTGGACGACGCTCAACAGCGCACTGTTCTCGGCGACCTATTCCCACACGGCGACCGTGTTGCCCTCGGGCCGCGTGCTGATTGCCGGCGGCGACCGCGGCGACGGCGCCGGCCATCGGCGCGTCGCGATCTTCGATCCGGTAACGGACGTGCTCACGGCGGTGGCTCCGCTGGCGATCCCGCGCTACGGCCACACGGCGACCTTGCTGCCGACGGGCAAGGTGCTGATCGCCGGCGGCTTCAACGCCGGCGGACCCGTCAGCGCGAACGAGCTGTACGACCCCGATCTCACGCCGGCGGCCGCGCGGCGTCCCGACCTCGCGTCGGCCGGCAGCTTCGCCACGGCGACTGCCGCGCTCACCGCCAACGCGACCGGCACCACGTACAGCAGCGGCGCCGTCCAGACGACGGGCTTCCTGTCGCCGGTCGACGGCAGCAGCGGCAGCGGCACGGCGAGTTCGGCGACGGGCTTGCCGGTGATCCAGGTGCAGCGCCTGGACAACGAGCAGCAGCGCTACGTCGAGGGCGATGCGGCCGGCGTCACCGACACGCTCTTCACCGGGCGCAGCACGGCATTGGCCGGCCTCCCGCCGGGGCCGGTGCTCGTGCGCGCCTGGGTCAACGGCGTGCCCGGTGCCGCGCGCTACACCACGATCGCGAGCACGGCCGGACAGCCGACCGCGGTGTCCGCGGCCGCAGGCACGCTGCAGGCAACGGTGAATTTCACGGCGCCGGCGACCTACACCGGCGGCGCGCCGATCACGGGCTACGTCGCTACGGCTACGGGCGGCGCGACGGCTTCGTGTACGGCGCCGTGCACCAGCATCGTCTTCGATCCGCTGCCCGGCGGCACGTATACGTTCACCGTTTCTGCGGTGAACGCGGCGGGCGCGGGCACGGCGTCGGTGGCCAGCAACAGCGTTTCGATACAGGCGGCCCCGACCCTGAACCTGTCCAGCGGCACGAACCCGTCGACGGTCGGCGACAGCATCACGTTCACGGCGACGCTGGCGCAGGCGGCCGCACCGACCGGCACTGTGCAGTTCTGCGCCAATTCCGCGATTACGCTTTCCGGCTGCAGCGGCGGTACCGTGCTGTGCACGGTGCCGGCGAGCGCATCGCCGGTCGCCTGCACGACGTCGGCGCTGCCGGCGGGCACGCACCTGATTGCGGCGTGGTATCCCGGCGATGCGAACAACGGGTTCGCCGCCTCGCCCACGCTGAGCCAGGTCGTCGACAAGCGCGTGCCCAGCCTCGGATGGGCCGAACCCGCGCCGATCAGCTACGGCACGGCGCTCGGCGCGGCACAACTGAACGCGTCGGCCACCTACGACGGCAACCCGGTCGCGGGCACCTTCACCTACACGCCGCCGGCCGGCACCGTGCTCGGCGCCGGTGCAGGCCAGATGCTGTCGGCGACCTTCGTACCCGCCGATACGGCCACCTACGCCACGTCCGGCGTGGTCGTCAGCACCACCTTGCTCGTCAACGCCGTTCCGACCGCGACCGCCATCGGCAGCATCGCCGGTGCCCGCGCCGGTGTCGCGCTGAGCGTGCCGTATGCGGTCTCCGGCACCGGCGGCGCGCCGGCCGTGCCCGGCGGCGGCAGCATCGTCGTCACGGCCACACCCGGCGGCGCAACGTGTACGGCGACCGTCGCTGTCGGGCAGTGCGCGATCACCTTGGCCGCGACAGGAAGCTACGCGCTGACCGCGCAGTACGACGGCGACGCGAATTTCCTGCCCTCGGTCTCCAGCCCCGCAACCACGGTGGCGGTCAGTGCCAACACGACCACGACCGCGCTGGGCATCGCGCCGGATCCGTCCCTGCCCGGCCAGCCGGTGACGGCGTCCGTATCGGTTGCCGATACCACGGGCGGCCCGGCGCCCACCGGCAATGTCACTATCAGCGCCGATTCCGGCGAAACCTGCGTGGCGCCGCTGTCGGGCGGCGGCGCAGGGCAGTGCATGCTGATCCTCACGCAACCCGGCACGCGCACGCTCACGGCGAGCTACGCCGGAGACGCCGCCAACGCGGTCAGCGCCGGCACGACGACGCACACCGTCAACCGCGCCAGCGTCTCCATCGGCGTCGACGACCACTTCAGCTACACGCGCTACGGCGCCGTGCCGGCCTACGTCGTCACGCTGACCAACGCGAACCCGGTCGCCACGCACCCCGTGTTGACGGCGAGTGCGCCGGGTTCGGGAATCAACCTCGCGAGCGCGCAGTGGTTCTGCACGAGCAACGGCGGCGGCAGCGGCTGCGTCGACGGCAGCGGTCCGTTCACGGCCAACGTGACGGTGCCGGCGAACGGCGCCATGACCTGGAGCCTGCTCGTGCCTGTCGTGCAGGCCAGCGGCAATCCGACCGTCGAGCTGCGCATCGACGTCAGCGGCGATGTGAATCCCACGAGCGCCAGCGACATCAATACGCTGGTGATATTCCGCAATGGGCTGGAGGTTCCCGGCGATACGCAATGAGAGTGCCGGTGCGTACTCCGTTCTGCGTCAATGACCGGTGTACGCGGGAGCGCCACCCCGTCGCTGCGGCGCGCGCGATGGTTCGGAGCGGCACGGCCGTCGCTCTGCCGTGCGCGATGCCGTCTCTGGCGCGATGCCAGAGGTCGGGAGCAGCACGGCGCCGAGGCCGTGCTGCTGATGCTTCGAGGGCTCAGAGCAGGGTGTTTTCCGGTGTCGGCGTGACCAGGGTGAACACATAGCCGGCCGTGCCCGGCGTGGCGGCGGTGAACGCCTGGCCTGCGACCGGATTGCCGTTGCCGCCATTGCCGCCGTTACCACCGCAGGCACCGCCGCCGCTGCCGGCCTGGTTGGTGCTCGTGGAGGACGCATCCGTGCCCGCCGCACCACCGTTCACGAGCAGTTGGCTGCCGGCGGCGTTGATCGTGCCCGCGGAGACGAGCTTGATGATGCCGCCGCCACCGCCGCCGCCGCCGCCCGCACCACCCGCTCCGCCGTTGCCGTTGACGCCGGGTCCGCCGGTGCCGCCGACGGCGCGCAGGAAGCCGTTCACGGTGATGCTGCCTTGCGAGGCGATGAGGATGACGCCGCCGCCACCGCCGCCGGGGCCCGGAATGTCGGTCGCGCCGCCGGGGTTGATGCCGGAACTGCCGTTCGCGTTGATCGCGCCGCCGGCAGAAACCGTGACGGTGCCGCGAGCGGCGATCGTCAGGATGCCGCCGCCTTCGCCGCCGTTGACGGTGCCCTGAGAGAGGTTGCGGTCACCGGCGCCGCCGGCCGTGGGCACGGTCGGGCGCAGCTGCGATGCCTGCAGGGCGCCGAGGCCGATGCCGCCGTGGATCTGTCCGGCCGGTGCGAGCGAGATGCCCGGGTTCGGTGCGCCGTTGCCGCTGTCCGCCGCGCCGGACGCGACGATGAGGGTGCCGGTACCCGTGATGGTGACGTTGCCGGTCGCGCGCAGCACGGTGCCGCTGGGCACGATCAAGGTGCCGGAGATCGTGATGTCGGTGAACTGCAGGGTAGCTTTGCCCTGCCCGGAAATGACGTTGAAGCCCGACACCGTCGTGAGATCCAGCGTGTTGCCGAACGGCACGTTGAACGCGCCGGCGCTGCCGTCGCCATAGAAGCCGAGCGCGCCGCTCGGACCCTGCGGGCCTTGCGCACCCTGCGCGCCTTGCGCACCGGTCGGGCCGATCTCGCCCTGCGGTCCGGTCGCACCGGTGTTGCCGGTCGCGCCTTGCGCGCCTGCCGGCCCGGTCGGACCGGTCGGACCGGTCGAGCCCTGCGGCCCTGCAGAGCCGGTTGCGCCGACGTCACCCTGGGTTCCCGTGGCACCCGTCGCTCCGGTGGTTCCGGTCGCGCCGGTCGGTCCCGTCGCGCCGATCTGTCCCGTTGCACCGGTTGCGCCTTGAGCGCCGGCGGGCCCGGTCGCGCCGGTAGCCCCCGTGGCGCCGGTCGCTCCAGGATTGCCGCTCAGCGCGTACTGCGCGACCGGTGCGGCGGACACGGGCTGGCGCGGGCTCAGCGGCTGTCCGTCGACGGTGATCTGCAGCCAGCGCTGCTGGCCGTCGAATGCGCCCGGGAAGGCCAGGTCGATCGTGAACAGTCCATCGAGCACCGGATAGGCGTTCGCCGTCACGGTGCTGCCGACCTGCAGGCCGCCCGTCGCCGCGTCGAAGAGCGCGAACGTCAGATTGCGCGTGCCGGTGACCGGCTGGTTGTTGTTCCTGAGCTGGCCCTGGTAGGTGAAGCTCTGGCCCTGCGGCGCGGCCTCGGCGGCGGAGACCGCCAGCGCGCCGGCGATAAGTGCGCCGAGCACGCGGCGACGTAGCGAAGTCATGGTGTGGCCCCCTGAAAACCGTCGATGAAAATGCGATCCGAAACCAGCGGCGCAGCGACCCAGAAGCCGCCCGTGAGCTGGTAGCCGCCGCCGTCGGAATACCCCGGCGACGGCTGGCCGACCGTGCCGGCCAGCGACACGCCGCCGGCGCTGGAAACGCCGCCGCCACCGCCGATGGCCTGCCAGTCGATATGAAACTCCGCGAGCGCGGCCGCAGCCGGCAGCAACAGCAGCAGCGCCGCGGCCCGGCGAAGGCGCGGCCTCATCGGGCCGCCTCGCCGGGCGGCAATGAAGTCAGGTGCATGGATTCCCCTGAGGAATGAGGTGGATGGCATAGCCGGACGGCCGGCCGATCCGTGGCGGCGACGCGATCACGCCGCCGCGGTCCGCTGTGCGGACTCGGGGCATCGGCGATCGCCGTCGTTGCCGTCGTCGCGTTCCGTCGTGACCACGGCGCGGGTCGGCCGCACGCCGCCGGATCGTTGCAGCAGCGGCAGGCCAGTGACAAGACCCGAAGGTTGCGGAAAGCGGGAGCAGCATCATGGGAGCGGTCGGAAGACGGCGAGCAGGTGCCGGCGAGCAAGTCGCTTGCGATGCCGGCATGAAGCCGATCGGGCTTGTGTCGTCGTGACTGACTGCATGCGCTCCCCGGCAGGCTGCGAGGCGCTGGGCCTTCGGAGGTGTATGCGCAATTGAGCGTGGAAAACTGTCAGCCGGGATGAGTCAGCCGCCGTTGCGGCTGGCGCCGTCGCTCCCAATGGCCGTGCGCGACACGCGGGTCTGCATGCCGCCGACGGCGTCAGGCTCACTTCCCGCGAACATGGCAGTAGCGCGCGAAGTGAACCCGATCCCGTGGCCCGCGCTTACTTCAGCGCCTGCTGCGCATCGACGATTTCCACACCCTGCATCTGGCCGAGCAGGCCGTCGAACCAGGGCTTGTGCGAGCTGCCGACGATCGACAGCACGCGCGCTCCGGGCCGCTCGCGAAATGCGGCGCGGATGTTCGCGACCATGCGCAGGTTGCGCGCCTCCCAGCCGGCGACGTAGTAGCGGCCGTAGTGCTGCGGCGACGGGTCGGCCATGGCCAGCGCGAAATCGTTCTCGATGCCCGTGCGCAGCACGTCGGGCCGGTTGACGAAGCGATACAGCGCGAGCAGGTCGTCGCCCTGTGACAGCTCTTCCTGGCGAGTGTGGTTCGCCTTGGCCTGTTTGCTCGCCTGATCCCAGGCGGCGTGGATGGCTTCGCCGTAGGCCTTCTCGTCGTCGATCTGCACGTTGTCGCCGGTGTGGTCGTCCGTCGCATGGACGCGCGTCAGGCCGAGTCTTGCGGCGAGCCGCGCGGCGATGCTGTAGCTCTCGTTGTTGCTGGCGGCGATCTTCTGCAGCCGCGCCACGAGCGCCTCGTCGAGACCGTCGCCGGCATGTTGCTCGTCGGCCGGCAGCTGCAGCCATTGCACGAGTGCCGACGGATGTTCGCCGCCGGCCAGGAATACGGCGGCGAGGCGACGGCGCTGCGCCGCGGTCGGTTGCGCCGGCCAGTTGCGCAAGGTCGTCGTGTATTCGGCAATCGCCGCCGGCACGTCCAGTCCGGTCGCTGCTTTCGCCGGTTCGGTGTTGACGCAGTACGGCGCCAGCTCTTCGGCCGGATACACGCTGGGATGGCGCGCGATCAGGTCGCACTGTTCGCCGCTGAGATTCTCGATCGTGATGATGTCGGGCTTGAACGCCGCGAGCCGCTCGATCAGCGGCTGCAGCGGCCCGGCGAGCGGGCGCTTGATTTCGGACAGATGCGGCGTGCCGAGCACCAGCACCGCCGAGCGCGGTCCGGACATTTTCCCGTCGAGGACCGGCAGCGGCCCCTGCGCCTGCGCGCCGAAGGCGGAAAGGACCAGCAATGTACCGAGTATCGCGTAACGCAAACGCATGCCGTGCTCCGAATCGAGAGGAAAGGATGCGTTACGGATGCGTCGGCGCGGCCGCGGGTTTAAACACCGGCGGAAAAACGTGGCGATCTGCCGTGCTTCGAAAGGACCGATCGGAGCGGCCGCTTCAGTCAGGCAGGGCCGCCAAACGCTTGCGACCAGCGTTTGGCGGACGACGGCAAAGCCGGCAATCCGCCGCGTCGGGGGCACGGTTTCAGACCCACCGACGCCTGCGCGAACGTCTGCGTCAGTCGACGATCCACACCGAATAGAAGTCGTTCTTGTCGCTGTTCGTCTCGTCGGTCAGCGGCGCCAGCATGATCGTATGTTGGCCGAAATCCATGTTCGCGCTGAAGACGTGTGTCGGCAGGGCCAGGTGCATCGAGGTGTTGTTGAAGCACAGCGGTACGTCGCCGAGCTTGTTGCCGTCGAGGTAGACGCTGACGCCGCAGATGGAACCGGCAAATTTGCTCCAGCAGGTGCCGGAAAAGGCAATGGTCACGTCGCCGCTGATGGGGGTGTTGAACGGGAGCTTCAGCGGCAGCGGCCCCGGCTGGTTTTGCGCGATGGGGAACGTCATGGCAATCCTTCTGCGAGAGAGGCGGCAGGTCGTTGGGCAGGAGCCCGTGTCAGGCGCCGCCGCAGGACGGTCACGGCGTGATTCGCCGTCATGCAGGTTCCCGCGGGCGTGCAGGAAGCTCTAGCGCGAAACTGCGTGATTTCCTTCGCGGCCGGGTCCTGCCCAGGCGATCGCGGATTGACCGGGGGCGCAGCGGTGATGGGCGGATGTCCCGATTCGCGCTATCTCATGCCGTACGTATACTCGATGCGCCGAATCCTCAGGGGGAATCGATGAACACCCGTACTGCCCGCGACCGGTCCCGTTCGCGGACCGGCGCATTCGTGCTCGTCGCGCTCGCGGCGGCGCTTACCGTCTCGCCCTCGTCGGACAGCCGCGCCGGCACAGCCACCTACCGCATCGACATTCACCGCATCAGCGCCGGCGGCGGCTCACTGCACAATGCCTGCTATCGGCTGGACGGCAGCGTCGGCCAGCCGGCGCCGGGCTATTCCAACGGAGCGACGTTGTCGGTGAATGCGGGCTTCTGGCCTGCCGTCGCCGTCGATCGTCCCGACCAATTGTTCTTCAGCGGCTTCCAGGGGTGCTGAGCATGAAGAAGCGTCACCTTTCCGCGCTGCTCGCCGCAGCGCTGTTCTGCTGTGCGTCGCACGACACGATCGCCGCGCCGTTCGCGCCGCAGTCGTCCGCATTCACCTACCAGGGCCGGCTCAACGCAAGCGGCGGCCTCGCCAACGGCACCTACGTCTTCACGTTCGCGCTCTACGACGCCGCGACCGGTGGTGCGCAGGTCGTCGGCAGCACGCCGATCCAGCAGTCGATTCAGGTCGTCGACGGTCTGTTCACGACCGATCTCAATTTCGGTCCCGTGTTCAACGGCACGCAGTACTGGCTCGAGATCAAGGTCGGCACCACGGTGGCGAACCAGGAAACGCTCGACGGCCGCCAGCCGATCGCGGCGACGCCGGTTGCGCAGTATTCGCTGACTCCGGGGCCGACCGGCCCGACCGGTCCCGCCGGACTGCAGGGGGCCACGGGCGCGACCGGCACGCAGGGCGCTATCGGTCCGACGGGACCGCAGGGGGCCATCGGTCCGACCGGCGCGACGGGGTTGCAGGGGGCGACGGGATCGCAGGGCGTCACCGGACCTGTGGGGCCGACTGGAGCGACAGGGACCACCGGCGCGACCGGAAATACCGGCGCAACCGGAGCCACGGGGACGGCCGGTGCAACGGGACCACAGGGATCGGCAGGTCCAACCGGCGCGCAGGGCTCCGTGGGGCCGCAGGGCCCGACCGGGCCTGCAGGTGCGGCCGGAGCCACCGGAAATACCGGTACGGCGGGAGCTGCCGGCGCGACGGGGGCCACGGGCGCGACCGGCGCGACCGGCGCGACCGGTGCCACGGGATCGACGGGAACGCAGGGCCCGGCCGGCGCAGCGAATATCTATGGCGACGGCACCGACGGCGCGGGCACTTTCGTCACCGTCGACTGGACCAGCGCGCCGCCGGCGAGCACCTTGCAGTTCACCAATCTCACCGTCAACGGCATCCTGACCGTGCCGAGCGGCCTCGTCATCCGCGCGACCGGCAACGTCGTCATCAACGGCCAGATCAAGGTCGTGGCCAACGCGGGGGCCGGCATCGGCATCGCCGGCTCGGATGCGGTCCTCGGCAACAACGGGGTCGGCGCCGGCGGCGCCGCGACGAATCCGCTGTTCGCCCGCCTCGGCGTCACTCCCGGTCCGATCGGCGGCGGCGTGGGGCCGTACAAGAACAACGGCGTATCGACGCCGGCCGGCGGCGGCGGCACGATCGTCATCGTCGCCGCCGGCACGATCACGATCGCGTCCGGCGGCTCGATCAACGCCGACGGTGCAAACGGTCTCGCTGCGGTCGCGACGACGAGCAACGGCGGCGGCGGTGGCGGCGGCGGCATCGTCGTCCTGGCCTCGAAAACCTCGATCACGAACAGCGGCACGATCAGCGCCGCCGGCGGCCGAGGCGCCGACGCGCTGGCCGGCGGGACCGGCAGTGCGGCCTCCGGCGGCGGTGGCGGCGGCGTCGTCAACCTGCTCGCCCCGACGATCAGCTCCGGCGCGATCAACGTCGGCGGCGGTGCGGCAGGCGCCGGCACGAACACGAATTCGAACACGGGCTGGGGCGGCGGCGGCGGCGGTTCCGGCGGCGCCGGCGGCGCCAGCGGCAACAACAGCACGACTGCGGCCAACGGCGGCGGCGGCCTCGTGTTCCAGAAGATCACCACCGACCCCTCGGCATTGTTCGTGGCGCCCACGGTGCGGCGCTGAGGGCGTCGCGTCAGGTAGCGCCGATGGCGCTCGGCAGCGCCTGACCATCGGCCAGGGCGAGTCCGGACGGATGCCGGACTCGCCGCTCGCGCAACGCCTGGCAGGTATTCAGATCGACGCGCAGCCGGCGCAGTGCAGCGTGCCCACGCGGTGGTGGTAGCGGCTCGGCGCGCCGGCAGGGATTTCGTTGCCGCAACCGTCGCAGACCGTGTCGATGTCCAGGTGTTCGACCTGGTGCGTGTGGAAAGGCTGCTCGACGCCGTCGATCACCATGCCGCGCGCGAGCGGCTTGACGATGTCGCTGCGGAACAGTTCGTGCAGCGCCTGTATGCGGCGCACGGCCCAGGCGGGCAGGGCGTGTTCGGCCATGGCCTGCGCGAACAGGCTTTCGCGGTGGTCGAACAGGTCGTCGGAGATCACCATCCAGTGGTGCGAGTTGAACGGGTTCAAGCCCAGGTAACTGGTCTGGCCGGACCACACCATCGCCAGGAATTCGTACTGCTTGTCGATCACGCGCGTCATCGGAATGCCCTGGAAATACGGCAGCAGACGCTCGTCGCGATAGACGCGGGCGTAGAACGATTCGAGCACCGCGCGCAGCCTGGGGCCGCGGTCCAGGGCGGCCCACAGTTCGGGATCGGCTGACAGCGCAGCCACCTTCTGCGCATCGCGCGGCAACGTGGGAGTAGCCGCATCGAACGGATCGGCGTGGATGCGCGCATTGGATGCGCCGGCCAGGATCGCGCGGTAGCGCGCTTCATCCACCATCGCCGGACTGCCGCACAAGAAGATCTCCGCAGCGGAAAGATCAGGGTTGTCGTCGAACGCGAACCGGGTGATGCGGCCGGCACGCGCCTCGGGCGAGGCCTCGCGGCTCAGGCAGGCGACGTAGCGGAAGTTCGCATGCCGCGCGGCCAGCGCCAGCAAGGTGTCGTGCAGGTACAGGCCGGCGCGCTCGCGCGCGCCGTGGTAGAGCACGATCTCGCCCGCATGACCGGCGGCCAGCGCCTGCTGCGCGATGCCGGCCAGCGCGCCCGCGCCGGAACCGGTCGCGAGCAGCAGCAGCCGCGGACTGCTTGCCAGAGCGGACGAGTAGTGGCAGTCGCCGCGCGGCGGCAGCATGCTCAGCGTCTGGCCGACAGTCGCATCCCGGCACAGCCAGCGGCTCATCGCACCGTCGGGGTACAGCTGTACGTGGACGGTGAAGAAATAGTCGCAGCCGGGCAGGCTGGTCAGCGAATACGGGCGCGCGAGTCCATCCTCGCGCGTGAGCTGCGCATGCTGGCCGGCCTGGTAATCGAGCTCCTTCATCGGCGCGATGCCGAGCTCGAACACGCCGCCGCCGAGATCGCGGCGCGAAACGATTTCCGCCGCGATCGACAGCCTTGAAGGATCGGGCAGGTCCAGCGCGAGGTCGCTGCGCGCGTGTGCGACGCAGGGCAGGATGTGATGCTCGTGGACCAGTTCCGGGTCGATCGCGCGGCTGTGCGCCACCTCGCCGGCATCGCATTTCAGGATGCAGGTGTGGCAGGAGCCCTTGCGGCAGGAGAACGGCATCCGCGCGCCCTGGCGCAGCAGCGCTTCCAGTACGGTTTCACCGTCGCGCGCCTCGTACTGGCTGCCCAGGTAGGTGATCGTTGCCATCGTGGCTCCCGCGCCGTCGATCCGGTCCGATCATCTGGCAGGCTTGCGCGATGCGTCAACGCGCTGCGCGTGCAGTGTGCCGGATGGACGATCATTTCAATGATTCAGGTCAAACCATCGGCATTTCCCGCGGGAAGCCGAATCCGTCATTCCTCGATCTTCCGTGCCGGTTCCTTTCGAAGGGCTTCGGCTCGGGCCCTCCGGTCCGGCGTCAACAGGGCATCCTGAACCGCCACGGCTTTCCCTCCAGAGGATGCAGCGATGAGAAAGTCAGCGAAGTATTCGGAAGGAGTTCCAGCGCGGGTGGTGAGGGCAGACCCCGCCCTGGCCGGCCCAGCGGGCGAAGGTGCTGCATGGAGCCGGCTCCTTTGCCGCGGGTGTGTTGTCCACCGCGGCATCGCGAGCCGGCCTTGCTTCTGCGCTCGCTGGCTTGGCGTCGGGGCCAGTGCGATTCGAACCTGATTCCGGTTCAGGTGCCCGGCCATGCGAGGCGCAGCGTCGGCTTCGGTCAGCGGGTCGCGGCGGAAGGACTTCCGTCGGCAGCCGGCGCCGCTGCCGGTTTCGCCAGCATGCCCAGCTGTCTCATCAGCCCCAGCGAATCGGCGCAGGTCCATTCTTCAGCGATTCGCCCATCCGCCAGCCGGAACAGCGTCGTGCCCGAGGTCTGCACAGCGCGACCGGTGGCCGGAATGCCATTGCCGGTTCCGGTGTTGGTTCCGCGCGCCGTCCAGCGCACCGCCACCAGATCCCGCTCGGCAACCTGCCTGTCGACCGTGACCTTCAGATCCGGAAACGCGTCGCGCCATCCTCTGGCTTCGGCCATGCCATCTTCATGGGTGAAGGTTGCCCTGCTGCCGCGGCCAACGAAGTCCGTGGTGTACGGCACTTCGAATCGCCCCTGACTGAGACCCTCCTCGTACACCCGGCGGGTGATCGACTTGTTGAGCTCCAGCGACTCAGCGCTGACCTCGTCGGACGCATGGGCCCCCGGCGGAATTGCGCCGGTGAGAGCGACGAAGGTTGCCGCTGCGGACAGCAGGATGTTGGACGTTTTCATGATCAGCTCCGAAACGCGGAATCGCGTGCTGCGGAGGATGAGTCATCGTGCGGCGCGCTCGCGCCCCCTTGGTGTCGGTTGGGCGCGGCGCTGGGAGGAGTGGAGGCTGCGCAGTGACGAGAGCGTGCCGTGCATCGGTACGCATGCGCTCTTTCCGTCGGCATGTGGTTCGTCGTACTCCCGCATGCGAGCTGGAATTCGCGCCGGGGCCGGTCTGCCGCGGTGCAATCGGCGCGCGTGGCCACGCAGATCGAGGCGCGTCCACGGGCAAGGCCGGGTCTCCTGCAACGGCTGCGCTGGCCGCTATGGGGGCAATGAGCGGTCGAGATCGCCGTCCTGGGTGAAGGCGCGCGGCCTGCTGCCTGGCCCGTGAGAAAGCGAGCCGCGCGGAAAACGGCGCTCAGCCAAGCAATACGTCGAGCGCCGCCCGATAGCGGCGGCTGCCGTTCACCTGCGCGCCATTCTTGAGGAGAACGACGAAGTCGCCATTGAACAGCGGCTGCACTTCGCGAATCTGGGCGATGCTGACGATGGCCGCCCGCGATACCCGGATGAAGCGTTGCGGGTCCAGGCGGGACTCGAGGCTGGCCATCGTCTCGCGCAGCCGGTGCTGTTTCGCCCCTGTGTGGATCTGGGCGTAATTTCCCGCGGCGACGATGCGATCGACTTCGTCGATGTCGATCAATCGAATGCGACTCTCGGAACGGATGGCGAGTCGCGCGGGGTAACGCTGCAGTTCTCCCCGATCCATCGACTTCAACGCCTCGGCAACGCGATGGACGAAGCCGTCATCGGGATGGGCCAGGTGGGAGCGAGCGCGCTGCAGTGCGCGGCGCAAGCGTTCCGGGTCGATCGGCTTCAGCACATAGTCGAGCGCCTGCGCATCGAACGCGCGCACGGCGTGTTGGTCGAATGCGGTCACGAACACGACCGCGGGCATGCGGTTTCCGCCGATGGCTTGGATGACGGCAAACCCATCGAGTTCGGGCATCTGCACATCGAGGAAGACGAGGTCCGGCGAAAGCGCGCTGATCGCCGAGATCGCCGCGCCACCGTCACCGCACTCTCCGACGACGTCGATGTCCGCCTCCGGCCGCAGCAGCCGCGCTATCCCGCGGCGGGCGATCGGTTCATCGTCAACGATCAGTACGCGGAGGGTCATGGGGCCGTGCGCCAAGGCAGCTCGATTTCGGCGATGACGCCGCCGTCAGCGGAATTTCGCACGTCGAAGCGCTGCCTGTCCGCATACAGCAAGCGCAACCGCGCCCGGGTGTTCGCCAGGCCGACGCGTTCGGTCGCCGCCGGTGGCAGGCCTCGGCCGTCATCGACGACGCACAGCAGGAGGGAGTCGCCCTGCCGTTCCGCTCTGATTTCCACGCGCCCCGGTCCGGCGCGCGTGGCCAGCCCATGGCGCAGCGCGTTCTCGACCAGGGGTTGGAGTATCAGGTTCGGAACCCGCGCCTGGAGAACCTGATCGGGAATGAGGACCCGGTAGCTCAAACGCTCGCCGAAACGGGCCTGCTCGATCTCCAGATAGCTCTCGAGAAAGCCGATCTCTTCGCCGAGCGTCACCTCGTGCGTCTCGGTGCCGTCGAGCGAACGGCGCAGCAACGCGCTGAGCTGCAGGAGGATCCGGTCTGCCGAGTCGACATTCTCGTGCATCAGCACCGAGATCGTGTTGAGGGCGTTGAAAAGAAAGTGCGGCTGCAGCTGGAGGCGCAATGTCTGCAGGCGGGCATCGGCCAGCTGTGCTTCGAGGCGGAGTTGCCGGCGATCCTTTTCCCGGGCGGTCCGCACGAGTCGCTCGACATGTGCCACGGCGACGATCAGCCAATAGACCGGGAGGTTCAGCAGCAGCGTCGTGCCCAGCAGCCGGCTGAAGGTACCGAGCCAGGTGGGTTCGACCTGGGTCGCACCGACGACGGGCGCCGCCAGCGCGAAGAGCGCCAGGTTGGCCAGGGCGCAGGTTGCCGAAGCGACGCCGTGCACCGCGAGCGCGCCAGGCAAGCGCGGTCGCTGGAGCGGGAACCGCGCCTGGAGTCGCAGCGCGACCGGCGTGAGCGCCGCCCAGACTGCGGCCCAGACGAGCCAGATGGCACTGGCTCGTGCCCACGACACCGGTTCGCCGCGCACCTGTGCGGCAACCCAGGCCTGCCCGGCCAGGAGCATCGCGACCAGCGTCCACGCTGCAAGAATGGCCATGCTCCGGCGGCCGATTCCGGCTCCGTTCTCCGCCACCGGCCGCGACGCTTCGTACCCTTCTCTTGCGATCTGTGCCACCGGCCGTGCTGCCTCCAGTCGCCGGCCCTGTCGCCGGCGTCGGCAGCATACCGAATTGCTTCATCAGCAATATTCACCTGCACGACGACGTGCAGGTGGATTGCTCATGATGGCGCACGCGTGGACAGCGGTGGCGAAGCCCCTGCCAAGTCGACGCAGCCGTGCCCTTGACCCTGGTTTTGCGGTTCTCAAAGGACAGGTCGGTGTCGCTGTCGACGCTGCAAAGAAACGCTTGCCGTACGCAGCGCTGGATGAAGTGAGAGCAACCGCCGCTGCCTGATGGGAGGCGGCGGTAACGGATCGTGGTCATGGAGAGAGCGTGGCCAATAAGGCACTGCGGCGCATGCAGGCGGTTCCCGTAGAGGCGTCGGAAGAATCCGACTTGCATGTCCCAGGGATGTGTTCTGGGCGCTTTGGCGCATGCGGACGCCTCCTGTAGAGGCGTCGCGAGTCCGAATTGTGGGTGTCCTTAATGAGTCACCGCAGCGCCATCGGATCGGCGGGCCCGTCGGCGCGGCAGCATCAGCGCCGCGCCGCCTGCAGCATGGCCGCCATTTTTTCGTGAATCAGCGTGACGGCCTTGAGCGGGCGCAGCATCACCTTGAACTCCGTGATGCGGCTCGCTGCGTTCCAGCGAATCAGATCCACGCCGTTGATGGCGATACCGTCGAGTTCGAGTTCGAACTCCAGCGCCGCGTCGTGTTCACCGTAAAGTTCACGTCGATAGCGAAACGAGTCATTGCCGAATACGGCGAGCGCGGCGGCGAGATATGCCTTGGTGATGGGCTTGCCGAGCTGGGGCGTGTGTATCACGGGCGAATGGAATACCACGTCGTCGGCCAGAAGCGCGTCGAGTCCGGCGGCATCGCGCTCGTTGACGAGGCGATGCCAGCGGGCGATGGGCTCGGGGGTCATGCGTCCTCCTCCAGCAGTGATGGTGCGGCGCCGGCTCGCTGGCGCTGTGCCGCGAGCCGGCGGAGTAGTCATTCGCGGAACGCGCGAATGATGTCCGTTTGTAGCAGGAAGACCCCGGCGCGGTCACGCCGGCGTGATGCCGATCCGCAGGCAACCGCCGGCAGTCCGCCTGCTCCACGGTCGACCGGTCGGCGAGGACGCGCCCGCAGGGCCGCCGACCTGCTGAGATCCCGGTGTCAGCAGCGCGCCGGTACGCTGGTCGCTCGCAACGGCGCAATGGAGAACACCCATGAAGGCGCAACAGAGGAAAGGCGCAACAGAGGACACCCATGAACACCGCTCGCAACGGAGGACGCTCGCAACGGAGCGCAACGGAGGACACCCATGAACACCACGCCGATTGCCGCCCGGTTGGTCGAGCTCTGCCGGCAGGGCCAGTACGAGCAGCTCCAGAACGAGCTCTATGCAGACGACGCCGTCAGCATCGAGATGGTCGGGCTACCGCGGAGGCGTTGGGCGACGTGAGCGGGCTGGCGGCCATCCGCGAGAAAGGACGCCGCTGGGCCGGCAACATCGTCGAGATCCACGGCGGCGGCGTCAGCGATCCCGTCGTCGCCGGGGAGTGGTTCAGCGTGGCGATGGGCATCGATGCGACCTTCAAGGAGCGCGGACGCATGCCGATGAAAAAAATCTGCGTCTTCCGCGTCCGCAACGGCAAGATCGTGCACGAGCAGTTCTTCTACCCGGTGGCGTGAGACCGGCGCCGTTGCGTTCGCGATGAGGGCGCCGCGGCCCGCGCCGCAAGTTTTTTCCGAGGCTGAAGCTCTCTCTGTCGAGCGGTGCCGGCTGCTTCATTGATGCCGGTATGCCCGTGTGCCGCCAACGCCTGCCGACAGTGAGAGCAATGCCGCAAGGCGACACCGTTCGGGACAACCACGTCATCTTCGGAGGAATCGAAAGGCGACGGAATCATCGGGCCTGAGTGCTGGTGCGGTCGATCGGTTCGCGACTGGCAGTGCCATCACGCCGGCTAGTCCCCGAAGCGTCGGCCGGCCGAGCACAGATCATAGACGGCGTTGTCGAGTTTGCTGCGCTCCTCGAATGACAGGTTCATGGTGTTCTTTCGCCGCTCGTTCGCTAACCGTTTTGCTTCGGCACACGCCTCTTTGCGGTCCACGACCTCTGCGCTGTCGTTCACTCGCCGGGATGCCCCGCATCCGGTTCTGGAATAGTAGACGTAGCCGTTCGGCTTCCTGCACCGGAGCGCAAGTTCCTTCGGATTGGCAGGAGGCGGCTCGTCCGTCTGCAGCGGCGGCGCGGTAGCGCTAGTCGGCGGAGCGGCATGCGCCTTGTTTCGATCGTCCGACAACAATGCCCGCGCTTCGTCCGGACTCAGGCCCGCCTGGTAGGCCGCTGCATTGAATTTCTCTTCGTCGGTGAGTGTGGGCCCAGCGGCGGTTCTGGGGATCTGCTCCTTGCTGCCTTTCGGGCAAGGGACTTGCTGATAGGTCACCGACCCGTCGGAACCCGTGCATTTGTATGCGCCGGCGATTGCGGGGTCGACAGCATTGGCCAGGACGAGCGCGCCGATGGCGCCGGTAAAAAGCTTCTTGATCATGTGAGTCCCAGAATGCGGCAGTCGATGTACGAATCTGCCGCCGGGGTGCGAGGCCTCTCATGAGGCGTCGGGCGAGCAACCTGAGCTCCGGCCCGGGGAAATTCGGGACACCCACAATTCGCCGGGCGGAGGGAAATTCGGGACACCCACAATTCGCCGGGCGGCGGAAATTCCGAAATTCAGGACACCCACAATTCGCCGGGCAGGGAGGACGGAAATTCAGGACCCCCACAATTCGCCGGGCAGGGAGGACGGAAATTCAGGACCCCCACAATTCGCCGGGCAGGGAGGACGGAAATTCAGGACCCCCACAACTCGCCGTGCAAAGCAGCTGTCCATACGAGCCGTCCGGTAGACGCTGGTTCGAGCGGATTCCACGCGCGGTCCGATACCTGGTCGCCCAGCTGCCGCTCGGCGAGCCTGTCATCGACGGTGCCCTTCGGGTCCGGAAGCGCTTCGCGAAAGCCATGCACTTCGGTCTACTCGAAGGTGCCGGCGAACAGGCGGTCCACCGCCGGGCAGCCCGCGTCGTAGTCGCTCTGATATTTCGCCAGATCGGCCGCAGTGATCGTCGGCAGTCCGTTCGCCGACAGGGAATGGTCGTAGTTGGCGCGCACATTGCCCGCGTCGTACGCCGCGGTGAAGGCGGCGAGATCGGTCGCGTCGAGCACGTGGTCGGCGTTGAAGTCGGCGCGACAGAACCCGGCCGGCGTCGAGCCGGCGTCGTCCGGCCGCGCCGCGTTGTCGCGTTCGTCGCGATCGAAGTAGCCGTCGCCGTCGCGATCCACGCCCATGCGGTATTGCGCACCGCCCGGCACCACGGTGAAGGTCACGGGTTCGGCCGCGCTGGCGGCGGCCCGCAGCGCGGCCGGCGTCGTCGGCGCGTTCTCGCGGTCGCTCAGCATCACGGCCTGGGTCGCATACACGTAGCCGCGGGTAGCGCTGTGCGCGACCACGCCGGCCGAACCCGCATCGGACTGGGCGAGATAGGCATTCAAGCGCGCGATCAGCGCGGAATCCTCGTTGTTCGCACCGTTGAACGTGATCTGCTTGCCGACGGTGGCGAAGGTCTCCGTGTCGAACGTCAGCAGGAAAGCCTCGACGTCGCGGCGGGCCTGGGCCGCCGTGGCGGGCGGCCCGAAGTTGAAGCCGACCTGCAACAGCGCGCCGAGCGAGTCGAACTCGGAATCGCTGTTGAAGCCGAAGCCGCGCAGATTGGTCTGGCTGGTCCTGGACCAGCCCAGCTTGTCCCACAGCCCGCGCAGCTGCACCGCCTTCATCGGCTGCGGCGCCAGGGGCAATTGCGGATTGTCGACGATGTTGCTGGTGCCCAGCGGCAACGCATGGCAGACCGTGCAGGGGCCGCCGCCGAGCGTCGGCTGGTTCTGGAAAATGTTCCTGCCATTGGCCGGATTGCCGTTGCCCCCGGTGACGGCGAGGCTGGCCGGCAGACTGCCGTCGGCGGCGTGGTTCGGATTCGGCGGATAGGCCACGAGCGCGAGGAAGTTCTGCAGCTTGGTCATGTCCGCGGCGCTCGGCTCGGTGTCGCGGCCTTGCAGGCCGACGAATGCGGGCGAGAACGCGGCCACGTCGTGCCGGTCGCCGCGCCAGTGCATGGCGCCGGCGTTGACGATGCCCTGCAGGCTCTGGGTCAGCATCGGTCCCTTCATCGGATGCCAGACACCGCAGCTCTGTCCCGGCGGGCAGGGAAGATCGACGGCCTTGAGCGCTCCCTGCGGATCACCAAGGTCCCAGGCCAGGAAATCGGATTTCGCGTCGACGTGGCAACTGGCGCACGCGATCTGGCCCAGGCCGCTGCTCGTGTGCGTGCCGTACAGCAGAGGCCGGCCTTCCCTGATCGCCTGGGGCGTGGGATCGAAGAATGCCGTGCGGCCGAGTTCCTGCTGCGCGGCCGTGTCGATGCGCGAGATCGTCGCATCGAAGCGATTGAGCACGTACAGGCGCGAACCACTGGCGTTCAAGGCGAGGCCGGTCGGGCCCTGGCCGACATTGATGCGTGCCGAGCGCGCGCCCGAGGCATCGGTCACGATGACGTTGTTCGAGCCCATGCCGGAGACGAAGGCGCGCCCGTCGGCCGGATGCCAGACGATGCCGCGCGGATCGCCGAGCGACTGCTCGCGCACGTCCTGCGGCACGCGGCGCACGGTGTAGTCCAGATG
This sequence comes from Lysobacteraceae bacterium SCN 69-320, assembly GCA_001725155.1. Classification (GTDB taxonomy): domain Bacteria; phylum Pseudomonadota; class Gammaproteobacteria; order Xanthomonadales; family Rhodanobacteraceae; genus Tahibacter. The sequence goes on from MEFP01000021.1 coordinate 44,126, forward strand.
CGGGTTGAGATCGGCGACCTGGGTCAGTGCGACGTTGGCCGGGTCGAACGAGCCGATCTGAACACGCAGGAAAATGCTCTGCACCTGGGGTTCGAAGCGCACCTGATTGAGCGCCTCGGTGCCGACCGCGGCGACGCGGCCGTCGGGTTTCACGGCCAGCGCCATGACGGTCGTCATCAGGCGGTCGGCGTAGCTCACGGCGAGGCTGCCTGTAGCGATGACGGCGACGTCGTGGTCGAGCACGTTCCAGCCGACCAGGTTCGACCAGTTGCGGTTGTTGCCGTCCAGCCACTGACCGGCGGCGGTGCGGCGCACGATCTGGGCGACGCGCGGCGCGGCGCCATTGGCGGGGAGCTGCGGCGGATCGAACGCGGCGCCGCTGTTCGGCGGCGGATTCTGTCCGGCGTAGGGCCCGGCCGGATTGGACACGGCGGGAATGTCCACGACGCTGGTGGCGTTGCCGGATTCGAAGAACGCGACATAGACCCGGCTGCCGTCCGGCGCCAGCGCCAGCGCCCGCGGGCGGCGTCCCTGCAAGGCCACGACGGTCGGTGCGGCGCCGAGGTCGGCCGGGTCGTAGCGCTTGACCTGGTTCGCTTCGGCAATGCTGACAAAGGCGCGTTGTGGATTTCCGGCAAACACCACATCGCCGGGTTCGTCCCCGACGTCGACGCTGCGGGTCACGCGCAGGGTCGTCAGATCGACCACGCTGATGTTGTCCGACAGGGCGTTGACGACCCAGGCCTCGGCATTGCCGCGCGCACGCACGCTGACCGGTTCGATGCCGACCGGGATCGACGCCAGCGGAGTCAGGCCGCCGTCGGCGGCGGCGACGCTGAAGACCTCCAGGCGCTGGTCGGCGGTGTTGACTGCCAGCAGGCGGCTGCCGTCGGGCGTCAGCTCCAGCGGGTGGACCTGCGCACTTTCCCAATCGACGACGCGGTTCTGCGCCATCGCAGTTCCCGCCGCCAGCACCAGCGACAACAGCCCGCACGTCGTGCGCATCCACATATCCTGACTCCCCCGATTCGTCGGCTGCGGACACTGGGCTGCGAAATGGAAGGAAATGCGCAGACACTGTGGAGATTGCCGGGCCCTGCGGAATCGTGAAGAAATCGCGGAACTTCGCCCGGTGCGGTTTCGCGCCGCGGCATCTGCCGCTACTGTGCCGGCGTGCGCCTACGACTCTGGCATCAGCTGTTCCTGCTCAACGCGCTCCTGGTCGTCGCGGCGCTGGGCGGTGTGCTGCTGGTGCAGCAGCAGGCGTTCCGGCGCGGCCTGGCCGATTATCTGAATACCCTGGACCGGCAGCGTGCGACGGCGGTCGCCGGTGTGCTCGCCCGGCACTATCGCGAAGCCGGCAACTGGGAATCGCTGCGCCAGCGTCCGCGCGTCTGGCTGGCGCTGGTCGGCGCCGGCCTGGAACGCGAAGGCGTCGTGCCGGGCGAGGACGGCCCGCCTCTCCGTGAAGACGTGCTGCCGCCGCCGCGGGCCGGCGATCCGCCGCCGCGCGCGAATGAGCGGCTTGCATCGCCGGACGAATTCCTGCCGGGTCGTCCGCCGCCGCCCGCGGAGCGTCCGCCACCGCGCCGCCCGGGCGGCATGGACCTGCCGGCGCGCCTGATCCTGCTCGATCTCCAGGGCCGGCACGTCGGCGGCGGCGGCGTGCTCGAACACGCCGATTTCGACGTGCCCATCGACGTCGACGGACGCGTCGTGGGCCACCTCAAGCTGACGCCGCTGCCGCGCCTGCGCGGCGAGGAGGATGTCGCGTTCGTGCGCCACCAGGCCTGGATTGCCGCCGGCGCCGGCGGCGTCGCGCTGGTGCTCGCGCTGCTGGCGTCGGTCGCGCTCGGCGCACGCGTGCTGCGTCCGTTGCAGCAGGTGACCGACGGCGCGCGCCGGCTCGCCGCGGGCGACTTCAGCGCGCGCGTGACGGCCGGCGGCGGCGAGATCGGCGCGCTCGCGCACGATTTCAACCGCCTCGCGCTGGCGCTGGAACAGGCCAGCCAGGCGCGGCGGCAATGGATCGCCGACATCTCGCACGAGCTGCGCACGCCGCTGGCCGTCCTGCGTGGCGAGATCCATGCGCTGGAGGACGGCATACGTCCATATACGCCGGCGGCGATCGCCTCCCTGCGCGGGGAAACCGAGCGTCTCGGTGCGCTGATCGACGATCTGTACCAGCTCGCGCTGGCCGATGTCGGCGCGCTGGCGTACCGGCACGAGCCGGTCGACCTCGGCGAACTGCTGCGCGAAGCGGCGGCGGCCCATGCGGCGCTGCTGCGCGAACGCGGGATGGACCTGCAGCTGCAGCTGCCTGACGAGGCGATGCCCATCGAGGGCGACGCGCAGCGGCTGTCCCAGCTGTGGAGCAACCTGCTCGCGAACGCCGCGCGCTACAGCGATGCGGGCGGCTGCGTGCGCGTGCAGGCACAGCGTCTGCCGGCGTCCTGGCTGATCCACGTCGACGACACGCCGCCGGGTGTCGCCGAAACCGATCTGCCGCGCCTGTTCGATCGGTTGTTCCGCGGCGATGCCTCGCGCAGCCGCAGCAGCGGCGGCGCCGGACTCGGCCTGGCCATCTGCAAAAGCATCGTCATAGCGCATGCGGGCAGCATCGTGGCCGCGCCGTCGCCGCTGGGCGGACTGCGCATCAGCGTGTGCCTGCCCCGTAGCGAGGATTCCCGATGAGCAGCGCGCGCATCCTGATCGTCGAGGACGAACCCAAGCTCGCGGCGCTGCTGCGCGACTATCTGGTCGCCGACGGATTCAGCGTCGATCACCTGGCGCGCGGCGATGCCGCGATCGCGTGGATCCGGCAGAACACGCCGGATCTGGTCGTGCTCGACTTGATGCTGCCGGGCCTCGACGGATTCGGCGTCTGTCGCGAGCTGCGTACGTTCTCGACCGTTCCGGTGATCATGCTGACCGCGCGGATCGAGGAAATCGACCGCCTGCTGGGGCTGGAGCTCGGCGCCGACGACTATGTCTGCAAGCCGTTCAGCCCGCGCGAAGTCGTCGCCCGCGTGCGCGCGCAGCTGCGGCGTGCGCAGCTCTGGCAAGGCGGCGGCGCGCCCAGGCCCGAGATCGAACTGCAGCCCGAGCGCTTCGAGGCGCGCGTGCGCGGCGCGCGGCTTCCGCTGACGCCGGTGGAGTTCCGCCTGCTGCAGGTGCTGATCGCGCATCCCGGCCGGGTGCATTCGCGCAACCAGCTGCTGGATGCGATCTACGTCGACCACCGCGTGGTCAGCGACCGCACCGTCGACAGCCATGTGAAGAATCTGCGCCGCAAGATCGCCGACGCGGCCGGCGGCTACGATCCGATCCAGTCGATCTACGGTATCGGCTACAAATTCGACGAAACCGCCTGAGGTCGCGCTGCCGCTGTCCGAACCGCATTGCCGGGGGCGAATGCGGGTGACGGAACGGTCGATGGCGCCTCAGTGCCGGTCCGCAGGGGCTGCGTCGCGCTCGTGTTCGCGCGGCGGTGCTCCCGGCGGCCTGGGACGTAGCTGCTCGAACCGGGCCAGCTGATCGGCACTCAGCACGCCGCGCAGGCGCGCGCGGGTCTCCTCGTGCAACGCGTCCATCTTCTGCCGCATTGCCGAATGATCCGCATCCGCCCGTTCCTGCAGTGCGCGGCGCTTGGCGTGCTGATCTTCCAGGATCTGCACGAACGGCGGCACCTGCGCAGCGTCGAGGCCGAGCTCGCGCGCCAGGTCGGCGGGCGAGGGCGGGCGCCGGACTCCGCGTCCGGGTTCCTGGCCCATCGCGTTCGACACGGCGATCGCGTTCATCAGCATGAAGACCAGATGGCGGTGCTGCATGCGCTTCTCCTCGTTCCACGCGGCGACAGTGCCCGAGCCCCGGACGCAGGATGACGTCCCAGAATGCACGGAGAATGGAGAAATTGAGGAGACGGGGACGCTATCGGTCGGATCCGGTCAACGGATGCAGGGGGCCGAAGCGATGCGAAGATGTCTTCCGTGGGCCGTTGTGGGCGCCGGGGGAAATCCGGAGCGCATCATTCGCGCAGCCGGTGCTCAAACGTTCCTCGTCATTGGCCGGGTGCCTGCCTCATGGCGAATACCTCGTTTCGTTCAGGCCACAGCTGCCGCATGAGCCAGCCAATCCGGTGCAGAACTTTCGTGAGAACCGCCGCTCCTCGGATGCTGGCGCTGCTCCTGGCCGGTTGCGCGAATCGGACCGTCGCTCCGGATGATTCGGCGAGTGTCGACGCCAACGCGTCATTGATGGCGGAGCCGACGCCGTCGGAGTGGACGACAGGGCCGGTCTGGCATTTCGTTCAGTCGCGGCGTGACGGAACGATCGAGCGCGAATTCAGGGTACGCGTCACTGACCAGCCCGAGCAGGCCTGCAGCTCTGGGGACTGGCGGGCGCCGGGTGCGCTGAGTCTCGCCGCCTTCCAGTCGATTGCCTCAGGCATCACCGGCACCGTCACGACCGCTGCGTGCCTTCGCGCGACCCGTACGTGGAGTGCGATGTCAGGTTTCGGCGGCAAGCACGTACGCCGGCGGGAAGGTGCGGATGTCCCGCGCCGGAGCCGTGCCGTGTCCCTGTCCCGATCCGTTGGTCTCGCTGTCGGTGTGCTCGTGTCTTCCCTGCTGCCGTCGGCGGGCTTCGCCCAGGTCGACGGCAGTCTCGATCCGGCCTTCGGCAGTCCCGCCGATGCCGGGCGCATCGCGTTCTCGATCGTCTCGCGCGATCCGGCGGATACGCCCGGTTCGTTGAACTGGGCGCAGGTCACGCCGTTCAAGGTGCTGCCGCGCCGCGACGGTTCGGCCATCGTCTGGTCGAACGCCGCCACGCCCTACGACCTGCCGATCAGCGCGCCGACCGTGCCGGTCGCGATACGGATCCGGGCCGACGGCACCTGGGACACCACCTGGGGCGCCAGCGGCGGCGGCCGCACGGTGATCTACGTCGGTGAGGATTACAACTGGCGTGCCGCCGATGCCGTGACGACGGCCGACGGCGGCATGGCCGTCGTGGGCACCATCGACAACCCCGACGGCAGCAGCGACATAGCGGTCTGGCGATTCCTCGAGAACGGCCAGATCTTCGCCGGCTTCGGCACCAACGGCCTGCGCCGGCTGCGTCGCGGCGGCCTGCCCTCGGACGCGGGCAAGGTCCTGCACCGGGCCGATCTGGATCTCCTCGGCCAGGGCTTTCCGTCCCCGGACCTGCTGATCGTCGGCGCCAACATCCGCGACGGACTGATGGGCGTGCACGACCTCGGGCTCATCATCCTGGACGAGCTGGGTTCGGTCTGCCCGTCGTCGGTGGCCGCCTGCGGCAACGTCGTCGGCGGCAACGTGGGTTCGCCCAGCGAATGGCGCATGCTGCGCCTGGGCAGCGCGCTGTGTCCGAACGGCGGCGACGTCGACGTGGCGGACCTGACCAAGTTCGACGCCGGAGTCTCCGACGCGATCCCGGTGCTGATTCGCGGCTGCGGCGATACCGCCGTCGTCAAGCACACGATCATCGGCAACGTCGGCGGCAGTAGCTGGGGCTGGACCACGAATACGGGCTACGCCAACAGCGGCCGTTCGCTCGTCACCTTCGGCACGGGCTTCCGCGTCGACGGCAACGCGATCGTGCATGCGCCGCTGCCGGGCGTGGCGCTGGGCAGCGAATCGCTCGTCATCGCCGGCGCGCGCGCTCAAGCCGACGGCAGCCAGCCGCGCCTGATGGCCGCGCGGCTGGACCGCACCTCGTTCACCGCGGCGACCTACGACGCCGATCCGCCCGGCGATCCGTGGACCAGTCCCGGCGCCTACGCCGATGCGCTGCTCGTGCAGCCCGACGGCAAGCTGATCCTCGGCGGCGGCGGCGCGCTGTCGTCGTGGACCTTCGGCGACGGCCTGCTGATGCGCCTCAATGCCGACCTGTCGCCGGATGCTGCGTTCGGCAACCTCAGCGTGAGCCTGCCCGGGCGGCAGCTGTACGGCTACCCGATCGGCGGCACCGACCGCGACAACCGCGTCAACGCGATGGCGCTCACCGCCGACGGCAAGCTGCTGCTCGCCGGCTACGTGTACGCGAGCAACGACGGCAACTCGCGCTACGGCTCGGTCATGCGCGTGCGGCTGCAAGGCGACCGCCTGTTCACGAACGGGTTCGACCCCGTGCCGCAGTAGCGCGGCGCCGGGTGCTTGTGCGAGCAGCGTCTACGGCGCAGCTCCGCCAAGGCGGTTTGCGTCGTTGGCCTCGACAAGCCTGTGATCAGGACCGGTCGGAACCCTCTCCCGGTAGAATCGCGGATCGCTTTTCCACGATGTTGCCTGCCGCTCAGCCGACCGCAACGGAAAGCGGCAATCGCGAGCATTACACGGCTGAGTGAGTCGTCCCCGGCTCAAGGCGGTCAGCCCGGCCAGGGTGATCAGCTGCAGAAAGCTCAAGCACCGGTGACGACACGCGGGGCCGCGATTGGCCGGCTGCAACGCGGCCGTGAATAAGGCGCGACTCCCGACAGCCGGCTAGAAATCGTAGCCGTTGGCAAACAGTACATCGCCCCCGGCAATGGCAACGACGTTCGAGTATTCCGACGTGTTGTTGGCGTTGCAGGCCGACAGAATGATCCCGTTATTGCCAAGGAAGCACTTCAGCTGTCCCTGCCAACCGCTGCCGGACGGCACGTTGGTCAGCGGCGTGATGTCGGTGGCAGTCATCACGATACGGCGCCCGTTGGATACGGGCGGCAACGTGGCCGTGCAACGCGCTCCCGAACAGGCGCCGCTGCTGGCAGGCCTGCCAGTGCCGTCGGTGGTGATCAGCTGCTCGCCCAGAAAGACCATCGACGTTGCCGCGGTGGTCGCGGCGGCATTGATCGAATAGAACTCCATGCGAAAGTTGGCCGGGCCGTGGCTGGTGATCGTCCAGCGCGCCAGGGTGTTCGCACCCGTGTTGCTGGGTGCAGCGGCGCCGACGCACGGTCCGGACAGTTCGGTGCCCGTGCAGATCTGCGGCGTGTTCTGATCGCGGTTGGCGTAATTGGGGGGGAATTCGCCGTGATCGAAGTCGGCGGCATTGGGGCTGTGCTCGAGATCGATGTCCACTCCGGCCAGCGTTTTTGCATTGCCATACACGCGGTTGCGCTGGAACAGGTTGGCCCAGCCGCTGGTGTCGCCGCCGCCGTTGTAAAGCTTGATGCCATTGCGCTTGTTCGCGACGACCACGTTGCGGTCGCTCGCACCGGGGCCGCCCACCGTCGTGGAGGCGGCCGTTTCGATATGGATGCCGTCCACGCCGTTGCCCAGGGTCGTGGCGTTGGCGAATTTCGCGCTGATGCCCACCAGGTTCTTGGTGATGGTGGTGCTGTTGGTACTGCTGCCACGTACCGTGATGCCGTGGCGTGCATTGGCCGAGACGGTGTTGCCCGTGATGGCATTGCCGGTGGTGGTGACGATGATGCCGTCGCCCTTGTTGCCGAAGGCGGCGGAGTTGATCGGCGTGCCGGTAGGAAACTCGGCCAGGCCGATGGTGTTGTAGAGCACCTTCACGCCGTTGCTCGCGCCCGTGATCATGACGCCGGCATAGTCCGCCCCTACATCCGGGAAGGCATTGTTGTTCGCCCCCTTGTTGTCGGAAATCAGATTGGCCGGGCCGATGACGGCGGCGGTGAAACTCGGGTTGAAGCTGGTGCCCGACGTATCGGGCCTGGAATCGACATAGATGCCGCTCAGGGCGTTGCCGACGTGCACGGCCTGATTGGCGGCGCTCAGGCCGATACGGTTGCCCATGATGAAGTTCGGCAGGAATACGGCACCGGAGGCGTCATTGATGCCGTTGCCATTGTTGCCGCTGATGACATTGCCCGGACCGATCATGTTGCCGAAGGTCGTACCGGTCAGGTTGACGCCGTTGCCGCCGTTGGCGATGGCGATGTTGCCGGTGAGGTCGGTGCCGATCATGTTGCCGCTGACGAATACCGCCGCGAGATTCTGGCTGAAGATCTCGATGCCATCGCCGCCGTTGCCGGAGATGACGTTGCCGTTGACGAACACCGGCTGCAAGGAGGCGAGCGTCGTGGCCAGCTGGCTCTGGAAGGCGTTGACCGCGGACGCATCGACCGGCTGCACCGGGAATTGCGAGTACAGGTTGGACAGGAAGCCGGAGCTGGTATCGGGATAGACGCGCGACGCCGACAGCGAGATGCCGTCGCCCGTATTGGGCATCGCGACGGCGCCGGTCGCGTTCACGCCGATGTAGTTGCCACTGAACGTGTAGTTGTGGCCATTGGCGCTGATGCCGTTGCCGTTGCAGTTGCCGATGTTGAGATTGAAGATCTTCGAACCGGTGGCGCCGTCGGCATGGCCCAGCGCGGCGGTGCCCGAGTCGGTAAGATCGAAGCAGCTGCGACCGTTGCCGTTGATCGTCACCCGGTTGCCGTTGATCGTATACGGCGCACGCAGCTGCGGCAGCCCGCCGTTGACCACGGTGATCGAGGTGACGCCGACGAAGTTGATCGTGTGCGAACCGGAGCGATTGTTGCCGAACATGATCGCCGCGCGCAGCGAGCAGTGCGTCGTATCGCCCTGGGCCGCGCACTTGGTGGTGGTGGCCGGATCCTGCGGGGCATCGCTGGACACGTTCACGTTGTAGATTTCGGCGTGGGCCTGCAGGCCCAGCCCGCCCAGCAGGGCGCCTGCCAGCCACAGGGTGCGCAGGCGCTGCGCGCCGGAGTGAAACCGCTGGCCGCGCCGGTGCGCGGAGTGCATCGTGTTCATGGCCTTACCTGTTCGTTGACGTGTTGGCGGATGTGACCGGCGCCTTCTATCCGGCGCATATCCTGTTCAACGTCCAACGGAGGTAAAGCCGAACATTCCTCGGCGGCAAAGGAAACAGGGCGGGGGCCGCCCATTGACCGGCTTCGTCGCTGTAAGCCTCTGAACCGTTGCTGCAACCGCCGCCGGTGCGCTCGCCGATGACTTGCTGATGGCTTGCCGTCAGTCGATGGTGAAACTCTGCAGCCCGACCGGCGTGAAACCTACGGTGATCGATGAGCCGTCATTTTCATAACAGTAGTTGATGATGCTCGCCGGGAATCCGGCATTGGCACCGGTGCCGTTGCCCGAACTGATTTGTACCCAGGCGTAGTTGAGGCTACCCGTGTCTTCGTTGAGGAAACGCATGCCGAGGTAGCGAACGCCGGCCGTCTGAAAATTCGTGCCCCGCGTGATCGCGCGGTTGTAGAAGCCGGTGACTGGGTTCGTTGGCACGGTCGCTCCAAGCCATAGGTCTTGTGCTACCGCCGTGTTGCCCGGTGTGCCTGTCGCCAGGATGCCCACGAGCGACGGCGGCGGGTCGGGAACGAAAAAGGCCAGCGCGTAGTTCGTGCTGGAGGAGGAGTAGTTGAAGGGATTGAAGTCCCAGCCGGGAACGTCCCGGGGCGTCGTTGCCACAGCGCCGGTGACGAAGTTGACGTAGAGACCGTCCATCGTGCTGGGAATGGCGATGGGCTGCGGCGGAAAACTGCATCGCATAAACGCCGTCGCGGGCTGGGACATCACCAGTAGGGCCGCGCACATCAGGGGCGCGCGGAAATGCGTCGAGGCATCGAGTGGGAGCGACATGGTCAGGGCTCTGCCGATGAAGACGGATGGAGGCAATCCTACCGCAACTCGTCATGGCGGCGCGTCGACGGCTCGATAAGCGATCCGCGGAAATCGGGACACCCATCGGAAATGGAAATCGCCGAAATGGAAATCGGGACACCCACTATTCTTTTGCCGATTGCCCGAATACTCGCCTGAGGGGCGTCGACATAGGCAGATTTGCTCCGGAGGCTTCGTCGTACCGGCGCAGCTATCTACTGCGGATAGTCTTCGACTTGACCGGTTCAGTGGTACTGCGGAGTGGCGCTGCCGACTTTTTTCGGCATGGCGCACATCTCTGGATGTGCGCTCAGCGAGAGGCCAATTGCAGCGCGAACCGTATTCCCTTGAGCCAGCGCTGACCAAGCCGTTCCGCCCAGGCGGTCAGATCCTGCACTGAGCCTGCAGCTCGAGCCCAGCCGGAGCGGTAGCCGCGAACGCGCATCGCCCAGCGGTCCGGTGTTCCGTCGAACGTCGAGAGCAGGGCGGGCGCCTGTTCGGCGATGATGCCGCGCTTGCCTGGGGCAAGAACGCGTCCTGTCCAATCGAGAATCTGCAGATAGTCGGCTGTACTCAAGGACAAGGCGAATGGCAGCGTGCCGATGACGGGCCGCAGCGATTGGGCCAGGCTTTCCGGCGTCGCGTGCGATGCGGCGATCCGTTGGTGCACGCTGGTATGCGTGGAAGCGTCCAGGCGTTCGGTCAGGCCGGCACGGACCGGATTGAGGTCGACATAGGCCATGGCCGCGAGCAGTGCGCGTTCATCGCAGAGCAGCTGGCACTTGTAGCGCCCTTCCCAGAATCGTCCCTTGCAGCCGTCCTCGCGGTTGGCACGGCGCGCGATCGGTTCGGCCAGACAACGCATGAACCAGGACAGGTCGCCGAGCCGTTGGCGGATGACGCCGAGTCGAGCGGGGTCGGCCAGCAAGCACTTGCGCTTGAATTCGACGGCGTTTGCCTCAGGATCGGCGGGCGGGAATAGCCCTAGCCAGCGCGCCGCCACCTCGTCGTCGCTCCAGGCCAACGCGGCGGTCGGGTCGATTTGCACGACGACGTGCAGGTGGTTGCTCATGATGGCGTAGGCGTGAATGGCGATCGCGAAGCACTCGCCGAGTCGGTGAAGCCGTTCCTCGACCCAGGCTTTGCGATGCTCGAAGGACTGGCCGGTGTAGCGGTCAACACCGCAAAGAAAGGCGCGCCGCACACTGATCTTGCCCCTGGATTTCGGACACCCGTTTAAGCGGCGTGTGCTCGCTCGAACTGCTCTGGGCTGAGGTAGCCGAGCGTCGAGTGAAGGCGGTTTCG
>MEFP01000022.1 GCA_001725155.1 Lysobacteraceae bacterium SCN 69-320
TTGCCTTCTGATTTCTTCCTGCTCATCTGTCTCACTCCGGATTGCGATATTGAATCGCTTATCCGGGTGTCCGAGAAGCAGGGGCAGGATCAGGGTTTCCTGCGCCGCCTGATCGACAAGGTCCGCGGCTATTCTGACGATTGAACCGATCGCCGCTGAAATCCGATACGGAATTTCACCGGCGGATCGGTCGTTGTCGCGTCACGATTACGGCGCCGCCTTGCCGTCGCGAATGAACTGCTCCACGCGCTGGTCCAGCAACGGCAGCGGCACGGAGCCCAGCGACAGCACGGCGTCGTGGAAGGCGCGCAGGTCGAAGCGCGGGCCGAGTTCGCGTTCGGCCTTGGCGCGCAGTTCGCGGATGCGCAGTTCGCCGAGCTTGTAGCTCAGTGCCTGGCCGGGCCACGAGATGTAGCGGTCGACTTCGGTCGTGATTTCGTGCTCGGACAGCGCGGAGTTGTCGCGCAGCAGGGCCAGTGCCTGTTCGCGCGTCCAGCCCTTGGCGTGGATGCCGGTGTCGATGACGAGGCGGCAGGCGCGCCACATTTCGTAGGTCAGGCGGCCGAACTGTTCGTACGGCGTCTCGTAGATACCCATTTCGACGCCGAGGTGTTCGGCATACAGCGCCCAGCCTTCGCCGAAGGCGGAGATGTAGCTGTAGCGGCGGAACGGCGGCTGTTCGCCCTGTTCGGCGGCGAGCGCACCCTGCAGGTGGTGGCCCGGCACGGCTTCGTGCAGGGTCAGCGCCGGCAATGCATACAGCGGCCGCGCTTCGAGCTTCCAGGTATTCACCCAGTAGAAGCCCGCGCCCTTGCCGCCGGCCGGTGCCGGGCTGTAGCGCCCGGTGGTGTAGTAGGGCGCGATCGCGGCCGGCACCGGCGCGACGCCGTAGGGCAGGCGCGGCAGCATGCCGAAGTACTTCGGCAGTTCGCCGTCGATGCGCTTGGCGATGTAGCTCGCATGCATGAGCAGCTCGCGCGGCGTCTTCGCGTAGAACTGCGGGTCGTTGCGCAGGAAGGTCAGGAACGCGGCGAAGTCGCCGTCGAACTTGGCGTCCTTCATGACCGTTTCCATCTCGGCGCGGATGCGCGCGACTTCCTTGAGGCCGATCTCGTGGATCTGCTCGGGTGTCAGATCCACGGTCGTGTATTCCCGGATCTGCTGCTGGTAATAGGCCTTGCCGTCGGGCAGTGCATACGCGCCGAGGGTCTTGCGCGCCTTCGGCACGTATTCGCCGACGAAGTAATTCAGCAGCTTGGCATAGGCCGGCACGACCTTTTCGCGGATGACCTTCTCGCCGTCGCGGCGCAGCGCGGCGGCGTCTTCGGCGCTGATGGTCGCCGGGAATTTGGTGAACGGCGCATAGAACGGGTTCGTCGCGATGTCGCTGTTCTCGGCGATGTTGCGCAGCGGCCCGTCGCGGCCCTGCAGCACGACCTGCGGCAGGGTCATGCCGATCTTGACGCCCTGCTTGAGCAGCGCGATGTGCTCGTCGAAATAGGCCGGGATCGCGCCGAGGCGGCCGAGGTAGCTGTCATAGTCCTTGCGCGTCGCGAACGGATGCGAGTCGGGCATCTGGATCAGGTCGGCGTAGAAGCTCGAATCCGACGTCATCGGCAGCAGATAGCCGCGCACGCGGATGCCGCCGATCGAATTGGCCAGCTGCTCGCGATAGATCGCGTAGTCGACCTGGCGTGCCGCACTGAGCTCCGACACCGGAATGGTTTCGAGCTCGCGCTGGAAGGCTTCGAGATCCTTGAGCCGGCGCAGCTGGCTCGCCTCGTCGACATGTCCGAGCTCGCCGTCGCGCTCGTGATTGCCGACATAGGTCGCGAACTGCGGATATTGCTGCTGACGCCAGGCCCATTCACGCTCATACAGCGCCGTGAAACGTGCGTCGGTGGAAGCGGTGTCGGCGAGTGCGGACCCGCTCAGGACGAGGGCCAGCAAGGCAGCAACGAAACGATAGGCGGGCATGGGTTTCCTCCAGGGCAACCGGCCAAGGCTAGCCCAACCGCGCCGCGGCTACCCCTGCATAAGGTTTGGAGCGGACTCTTGCTACGCTGGCGGCCTGCCCCAACGTCGCCCCGATGGATACGACCGCCGCCATCCCGCCCCGCGACACGCCGCAGCTCAAGCGCGCCGCCTGGTTTGCCCTGGCCTTCGTCGCCGTGCTCTGGCTCGTGAAGCTCGTCGAGCTCGCGAGCGGCCTGGATTTGACCGATTTCGGCGTACGGCCGCTGGAATCCTACGGATTGCTCGGCATCCTGACGTCGCCGCTGGTGCATGCCTCGTTCGAGCACCTGATCATGAACAGCGTACCGCTGCTCGTGCTGCTCACCCTGGCGCGCTTCAACTACCCCAGCGGTTCCTGGCGCGCCTTCATCTTCATCTGGCTGGTCGGCGGCCTGGGACTGTGGCTGATCGGCCGGCCCTCCTGGCACATCGGCGCGAGCGGCGTGACCCACGGACTGATGTTCTACCTGTTCGTGCTCGGCCTGCTGCGGCGCGACCGCTACGCGATCGCGGTCGCGATGATCGTGTTCTTTCTCTACGGCGGGATGGTCGTCACCGTGCTGCCGCGCGAGGCGCACGTGTCCTGGGAAGCGCATCTGAGCGGCGCGCTGGCCGGCACGATCGCGGCATTCCTCTGGCGGAGGCGCGATCCGCCGGCCGTGTTGCCGCGGCCGAGCTGGGAGCTCGAAGAGGAAGCCGCCGCCGCGGCCAAGGAGGCCGATGCGGCGACCTACGAACTGCCGCGGCCGGCCCAGGTGCCCGTGCTCTGGCACCGGGTGCCCGACGAGCGCGGCGTCATCCTCGAATTTCCGCGTCGGCGGCATGACGATGAACCGCCGCCGACCCTGCACTGAGGCGGTGACGACCTGCGGTAACGGCGCCTCGCCGCTGCCCGCGGTGCGACCCGGCGAACTGCGTCCCGCGCTGCGCCGCAACGCAGCGGCCCTATTCGTGGCGTTTCTGGCGGCCCTGCTCGCTGCCTGCGGCGCGGTGCCGCGACTGCCGCAGGGCGTCTACGTCTGGCAGCGCGTCTGGGATCCGGCGCTGAGCGCGGCGGTCGCCGCGACGCCGGCGTTCGGGAGTTCGCTGCGCGTGCTCGCCCTGCAGCTCGGGCCCGGCGAACAGCGCGTCGAACCCGAGCCCGACTGGGATGCGCTGCGCTGGACGGGACTGCCGGTCACCCTGGTCGTGCGCATCGACGGCAGCCGCGGCGATCTCGCGACACGGCTGCCGCAACCGCAGCAGACGCTGAACGCGCTGCTCGATCGCTGGCGCGAACACGGCATTGCCCCGGCCAATCTGGAGATCGACTACGACTGCGCCACGGCGCAGCTGGCCGCGTACGCGCAATGGCTGGCGGCGCTGCGAGCGGGCCTGCCGGCGGGAATCCGGTTGTCGATCACGGCCTTGCCGGCCTGGCGTGGAGCAGCGGAGCTGGACGGGGTGCTCGCGACCGTCGATCTGAGCGTGCTGCAGGTGCATGCGGTGCGCAGCCCGGCGCAGGGCCTGTTCGATGCGACGCTGGCGCGGCGCTGGGTCGCCGACTGGTCGCGGCGCAGCGGTGCACGGCCGTTCCTCGTCGCATTGCCGGCCTACGGCGCTCGGCTCAAGCTCGACGGGGACGGTGCCGTGATCGCGGTCGAAAGCGAGCAGCGTCTCGCGCAGCGCAGTGCCGACACGCGCGAGCTCGTCGTCGATCCGCAGGAGGTCGCTGCGCTGATCGCCACGCTCGAAGCGCAGCGCTACGCCAACCTTGCCGGCTTCGTCTGGTTTCGTCTGCCGCGCGACGGCGACGAACGCGCCTGGTCGCTGCGCACCTTGCGCGCGGTTGCCACGGCTCAGCCGCTGCGTGCCGAACTGCGCGTCGCCGTGACGCCGCAGCCCGGCGGCGCGCTGGATCTGTCCGTGCACAGCGACGGCACCCTGGATGCGCCGTTGCCGTGGCAGTTGCGCGTGCATGGCGACTGCGGTGTCGGCGATGGCGCCAACGGCTACGCACTGTTGCGTGAAAACGGTTTGCTGCTGCAGCGGCAACGCGGTGACGCGCCCGTGCTGCGTGCCGGCACCAGCCGCCGCATAGGCTGGCTGCGCTGTGTCGATCCGGCCGCGGTGCGCGTCACGCCGGAGTGAACCGGTGGACGCCGCCTACAGCGGCAGCGCCCCGGTCTGCTTGACCGTGCGCAGCACGAAGCTCGAATTGACGTCGGCGACGCCGGAATCGTTGAGCAGGCGGTCGAGCAGGAAGCGCGAGAAATGGTCCAGATCCTCGACGACCACATGCAGCAGATAGTCCATGTCGCCGGTCAGCGCATGGCAGGCGACGACTTCGCGCGACTCGCCGACGCGGCGGATGAAATGCTCGATGGACTCGGCGTCGTGGCGTTGCAGCTGCACACGCACGAAGGCCTGCAGACCCAGGCCGACCGCGCGCGGCTCCACCCGCGCGCCGTAGCCGCTGATCACGCCGGACTGCTCCAGCCGCTGCACACGGCGCAGGCAGGCCGAGGCGGACAGGCTGATCCGGTCGGCCAGCTCGGCGTTCGTGATGCGGCCGTCCTGCTGCAGCACTTCCAGGATGCGCAGGTCGGTGCGGTCCAGCTCGGCGTCCGCCATGAAATTGCTCAGCAGAGGGGAATGACGACCGAATATTGTGTCAGCAGGGCCATATCCCGCAACAAAGCAAGCCTGTTGCGCGATGCAGGATCTACACTGCCGGCGTCGCGCAGATCCCTGCGCCCAGCGGAGCAAGCCGTGCAGTCCGTCGCCCAGAAGGTCGAACATCAGCTCACCGACAAGGGCTATGTGCCCGTCTACACCACGCGTGTGATCGAGCAGCCCTGGGACAGCTACACGGCCGAGGATCACCGCACCTGGGCGACCCTGTTCCAGCGTCAGCGCGAGCTGCTGGTCGGCCGCGCAGCTCAGGAATTCCTCGACAACCAGCAGCGCTTCGGCATGTCGGCCGACGCGATTCCGAAATTCCAGGACCTCAATCACGTGCTGCGCGCGGCCACCGGCTGGGAGCTCATCGGCGTCGAGGGACTGCTGCCCGAGCTGACCTTCTTCGAGCATCTGGCCGCGCGGCGTTTTCCGGTGACCTGGTGGATACGCAAGCCCGGGCAGCTGGACTACCTGTCCGAGCCCGACCTGTTCCACGACCTGTTCGGCCACGTGCCGCTGCTGCTGAATCCGGTCTTCGCCGACTACATGCAGGCCTACGGCGCCGGCGGCGTCAAGGCCGCGGCGATCGGGCCCGAGGCGCTGGTCAACCTGACGCGGCTGTACTGGTACACGGTCGAGTTCGGCCTGATCAACACCGACCAGGGCCTGCGTATCTACGGCGCCGGCATCGTCAGTTCCAAGGGCGAGTCGATCTACAGCCTCGAATCGGCGGCGCCGAATCGTATCGGTTTCGATCTCGAACGCGTGATGTGTACGCGCTACCGCATCGACACCTACCAGAAGACCTATTTCGTCATCGACAGCTACGAACAGCTCATGGAAGCGACGCGGCCGGACTTCACGCCGCTGTACGCGCGCCTCGCGCAGCTACCCTCGCAGGCCGCCGGCGACGTACTGGCCAGCGACCGCGTGTTCCAGCGCGGCAGCGGCGAGGGCTGGCTCAACGACGGCGACGTCTGAGGGGCTGCGACAGACTGCCCGGCATCACGGCGCCGGATCGCCGACCGGATCGTCGCCGCGTTCCTCTGCCTTCGCCGCAGAGTGACGCGAGTGGAGGGACAGGGCGAGGGTCTGAAGCGCGGCGTCGATGAATACCGCAGAGCGCGGGACGACAAGGCCAGCGGGGATTTTTCCCGGAAACGATCGGCGTGCCGGCAGGCTGCGCCGGCGGCGGACTTCAGCGCGTGTTCCAGCGCCAGTGGGCGCGGCGGCCGAGGCGCGGCCAGCGCAGCGCGCCGGCGGCGAGATTGAGCACGGCCGCGGCGATCACGAGCGCGACCGAAGGCAGGTCGGCGACGTTCCAGATCGACCCTTCATAGCCGGCGACCGTGGCCAGGGTCGACGCCAGCAGTGCCGTGCCCGGCACCAGTTGCAACACCCAGCGCCGCCACGACCATTGCTGACGCGCGTCGCGGCTGCGCCACCAGAACGGGCCGACCAGCATCGGAAATACCAGGCCCACCGTCGCGGCCCACGGAAACCACAGGCCCAGCGGCGAAGCCAGCAGCACGAGCTCGGCCCCCGCTGCGCCGACGACGCAGGCGAACGCCGCATCGAAGCGCCGCGCATGGCCGGCTTCGGCACGGCTCCAGGCCGCCGCGCAGGCAAAGCCGGCGGCGGACAGGCAGAGCAGGGCGAGCAGCAGGAGGGTGGCCATGGGGGCCAGCTTCGCTGCGGTCGATGACAGTCCGGCGACAGCCGGGCGACGCTTTGGTGTCGGTTGCGCGGACTGCGCGGACAGTCGTCGGATGACCGCGGCCCTCCATCCGTGCGTCGCTCCCTAGAACGACCCGCGATTCTTCCCCTGCCACGGCCGATAGAACTCGCGGATCCGTGCGATGTCGGCGTCGCGGTCGTCGGTCAGCTCGAACACCGGACCTATGCCGATGGTTTTATCGGGATAGTGGAAATAGACCGTGAGCACCGGCACGCCGGCTTCGCGGGCGATCTGCCAGAAGCCGGATTTCCATTTGGTCACGGCCTTGCGCGTGCCTTCGGCGGCGATGCCGAGCCAGAGCCGGTCGTTCGCGGCGAAGCGATCGACCATCTGTTCGACGACGCCGTGGGCGGCGCTGCGTTCGATCGGAATGCCGCCGAGGCGGCGCAGCAGCCAGCCCAGCGGGCCGCGGAACAGTTCGCGCTTGGCCATGAACGAGGCATTCAGGCCGACGGCGACCTTGAACATGAGTCCCCAGACGCCGTCCCACCAGGACGAGTGCGGCGCCGCGACGAATACGAGCTTGGGAATGTCGGGGAACTGGCCGACGAGCTTCCAGCCGCACAGCCGCAGCAGGCGGCCGAACACGCAGCGCACGAGGTTGGGCGGCGCCAGCGGCATCTGCGCCGGCAGCTGGCCGGTGTAGGGCAGATAGGCGGGCTTGTTCACTCGTCCTTCCACTGCTTGCTGCGGCCGCGCTTGTGCGCGGAGCGGGTCTTCTTTTCCTGCAGCCGGCGTTCCTGCGAGCCCTTGCTCGGCTTGGTCGCGATGCGTTTCTTCGCGACCACGGTAGCGGCGCGGATGATCTCGGCCAGACGCAGACGCGCGTCCTCGCGATTGCGGCCCTGGTCGCGGAAGCGGCTCGCCGAAATCACGAGCACGCCCTCGTCGGTCAGACGCCGGTCGCGCCGGGCCAGCAGGCGCTCGCGCACCGCGTCGGGCAGCGACGGCGAGTTGGCCACGTCGAAACGCAGCTCCACCGCGCTGGCGACCTTGTTGACGTTCTGCCCGCCGGGACCGGACGAGCGCACGAAGCTCTCGTGCAGTTCGTCGTCGGCAATGCGGATCTGCGGCGTGACTTCGAGCATGGCGCGCCCTCAGTCGCGGAAGTTTTCGTACTGCAGCGGCATCTCCACGTCGCTCTTGCGCAGCAGCGCGATGGCCAGCTGCAGGTCGTCGCGCTTCTTGCCGGTCACGCGCAGCTGGTCGCCCTGGATCTGCGCCTGCGCCTTGATGCCCGAATCCTTGAGCAGCTTGACCAGCTTCTTGGCCAGGGCCTGATCCACGCCCTGCTTGAGCGTGGCCTTCTGCCGTGCGGCCGACAGGTTGACCTCGGGGTCGGCGAACTCCGCGCAGCGGATGTCGATGCCGCGCGCGGCCAGGCGCTGCAGCAGGATTTCCTGCATCTGCTTGAGGCGGAATTCGGCGTCGGCCCTGAGCGTGACCACGCTCTCGGCCAGCTCGAAACGGGCGTTGGCGCCGCGGAAGTCGAAGCGCTTGTCGAGTTCGCGGTTGGCCTGATCGACCGCATTGGCGACTTCGTGCGGATCGAGCCTGGAAACGATATCGAAGGAGGGCATGGGGCGGGATTGTAGCCGGGCCGCGGCCGGCGCGGTCCTGCCGAAAGCCAGCCGTCGGCGACGTTGCAGCGCACCAGAAGGCCCGGCCGAAGCAGCGGACAGCCGGATGGCCGGCGCGGATTCTCCGCGACCCTGGGTAAACTGCGCCGATGCCGTCGCGCCGGGGAAGGGCCGCATGGTGCAACCGCCAGCCAGACTGACCGACCGCCGCCGCAGGGCCGGTGTCGCCGTGTTCTGCACCCTGATCGGTGCCGCCGTCGCCGCCGGACTGGCCCTGCGGCCCGTCGCCGTGCCGACGATCGCGGCGTCGGTCGCACCGGCACCGGCCGCGCCGCCGGCCACAGTGTTGTCGCCACACGACAGTCCGGCGCCGGCGATTGCCGCAACTGCACCGGTGGCGCCGTTCGCACCGCTGGAACGGCTGCCGGCCGGCGCGTCGGTCCGGCTGCCGCTGCGGCCCGACGAAGCGCGCCGCTTCGCGCTGCCGGAACACAGCACGCCGCTGCGTCTGCGCATCGTCGAGCAGGGTGTCGACGTCACCGCCGAACTCGTCGCCGGATCCGCCCGGCTGCAATTCAGCGAGAACGACCTGCTGCGCCGCGGCGAGCACCGCCTCGCGCTGGCCGAGAGTCCCGCAGCGCTGGAACTGCAGCTGCGCGGGCCGCCCAAGGGTTCACCCGACGGCACGATCGAGCTGTCACTGGAGCTACTGACGCCGGCCGCGGCGGCCGAGCCGCGCTTCCAGCTCGATCTGGCCGAGACCGAACTTGCGCAGCGCGTGGCCGATCGCAAGCGCAATCGCGAACCGGCCACGGTCGACTTCGCCGCGGAGCTTTGCGCGAAGCGGCTGTCGCTGCAGGACGACGACGGCTATCTGCGCTGCGTCAGCCTGCAGGAGCGTCTGCTCGGCCGGCAGGCCCAGCGCACGGCGGCGATTGCGCTGATCGAGCGCGCGCTGCCGGTCTGGCGGCGGCGCGGCGATCCCCACGGCCTGGCCACGGCGCTGAACAATCTCGGCATGCACCACTACCACAGCGGCGATCCGGCGGCGGCCATGGCGCCGCTGCGCCGCGCATTGACCGTACTCGCCGGCGTCGACGATCCGGTGTTGCTCGCAACCGTCCGCGGCAACCTCTGTCTCACCGGCGAACCACGCGCGAGCAGCGCCGAGATGCGCCGCTGCAACGAACAGGCGCTGGCGCTGTCGCGCGCCAGCGGCGACGGACCGCGCATCGCCACGGCGCTGAACAATCTCGGCGGCACCTATTGGCAGCTCGGTGAAACCGATCGCGCCGAAGACTATTTCGAACAGGCAGTCGCCGCCTGGAAAGCGATCGACGCCTCGCGCCGCAGCGGCGACGCGTTGAACAATCTGGCGCTCGTGCAGTTCGGGCGCGGCCGCCTGTCCGACGCGGCGCGTGGCTTCGAGCGCGCGCGCATCGCCTATGACGACGACACGCGCGGACTCGCGCGCGCGCTACGCAACCAGGGCGGCGTACAGCTGCTGCTCGGCGAGACGGCGCTGGCCGTCGATCTGCTGCAGCGTGCGCTGGAGCTCGTGCGCGGCCAGAATCGGCCCGACCAGACCATCGCGTCGCTCGGCCGCCTGGCCGAGGCGCAGCTCGCCGACGCCCAGGTCGCGCAGGCGCGCGCGTCGATCGAGCAGGCAGTCACCGAAGCACAGCAGGCCGGCGGCCGGCCCGAGCTGCTGGTCGACAGCCAGCTGCGCGCGGCGCGCATCTATCGCCGCAGCGGCGCGCCGGAGCAGGCTCTGGCCGCGGCGCAAGTGGCCTACGACGCCAGTGCAGGCCTCGAACGCGGCAAGCTGCACGATCTCGCCGGGATCGAACTGGCTCATGCGCAGCTGCAGCGGGGCGATGCGGCACTGGCCCGGCGGCTGACCGAGTCGGCGCTGAAATCGCGTCAGCTCACGCCGCTGCAGCGCATCGAGGCGCAGACCCTGCGTGCCGGCGCATTGCGTGCGCAGGGCGGCCGGCGCACGGCCGAAGCGGCCTACCGCCAGGCCATCGCCGAAGTCGACGAGGCTGGTTCCTACGTCTACGACCTGGAGCAGCGCGCGACATTTCTGGCCAGCCAGCGCGACGCGCAGGTCGGCCTGCTGACCTTGCTGATGGAAGATCTCGATGCAGCCGGCCGGCCGCGTCGTGCGGCCGATGCACTGGCGCTCAGCGAACGCTTCCGCGCGCGCAGCCTGCGGGCCCGCCTCGACGCGATGCCGCTGCCGGCGGCCACCGACGCCGGCGCCGAGTCGCAGCGCGAGCGCGCGCAGGCCCAGCTCTCGGCGCTCGCGCTCAATCGCTGGAAGCTGCAGGACAATCCAGGCTCCGACCAGCTGCGCCGGCGCATCGAAGCCGACATCCGTGCCGCCGAAGCCACCTTGCGCTCGCTCGACTCGACCGCGGCGCCCGATCCGGCGGCGACCGTCGCCGGCGTGTCGCTGGCCCAGCTGCAGCGTGCGTTGCCCGAGAACACGAGTCTCGTCGTCTATCGCACCCTGCCGCAGGTCAGCTATGCCTGGGTCGTGCAGCGCGGTGCATTCCACTCGACGCAGCTGGCTGCGCAGGACGTACTCGCCGCCCGCGTGCAGGAAGCCCGTGCCAGCCTCGGTGCGGGCGGCGCGCCGCCCGGCGCGGACTGGCGCCAGGCGTTGAGCGATGCCTGTGCCGCGATCTGGCAGCCGATCGCGGCACAGGTCGATACGTCGCGCGTTCTCGTCGTCGGCGACACCGCGCTCGACGGCCTGCCGTTCGCGGCTCTGCGCTGCGGCGAGACGCCGAGCTATCTGCTCGAGCATCACGAGATCGCATTGCTGCCGGCCACCTGGCTGTTGCTGCGGCCGCCGTTGCGCGAGCTGCGTGCGGACTTCGCCGCCTTGCTGGTCGGCGATCCGGTCTATGCGCGCGACGATCCGCGGCTGGGTCTGGCGCCGCTCGCGCCGGTACCGGATGCGCCGCGGCGCGACGGTCCCGGCCGCCTGCGCGGCAGCGGCGAAGAAATACGCCGCGTGCGCGAACGCCTCGGCGCCGAGCACAGCACCCTGCTCGCGGGCTTCGACGCGTCGATGGCGAAGCTGCGGTCCAGCACGATGGAAAAATACGACATAGTCCATTTCGCCACCCACGGCACGGGCGACCGCGGCGGCGCCAGCGGTTCCGGCCTCGTGCTGTCGCTGTTCGATGCGCAGGGAAACGGCATCGATGGATTCCTGTCGGCGCGTCGCATCGGCGCAAGCCGACTGCCTGCCGCGCTGGTCGTGCTCGGCGCCTGCGACACCGCGACCGGACGCGCCGTGCAGGACGAAGGCACGTTCGGCGTCGCCTACGCGTTCCTGCAGGCTGGCGCGCGTCACGTCGTGGCGACCCTGTGGCCGGTCGACGATGCGGCCATGCCCGAACTCATGGACCGCTTCTACGCCGATCCGCGTCTCGCCGCGGAACATCCCGCGCGTGCCCTGCTGCAGGCGCAGCGCGCGCTGCTGCAGCAATACCCCGCCGCCAATCCGGCGCTGTGGGCCGGCGTCGCCGTCTGGGGCTGGTAACCGGCCAGGTGAGATGTTGCGCGTACTGCGGGCAGTAGGTTCCTGTCCCACAGGCAGTGCGTGGAAATTCCGGACGGATTTCGACGCGACACCCGACACGATCGGT
Organism: Lysobacteraceae bacterium SCN 69-320; assembly: GCA_001725155.1. Lineage (GTDB taxonomy): Bacteria > Pseudomonadota > Gammaproteobacteria > Xanthomonadales > Rhodanobacteraceae > Tahibacter. Next base: position 11,661 of record MEFP01000022.1, read on the forward strand.
GACGGCCGCAGCGCGGCAGCGCAGGTTTGCGCAATGCCGCGGCCGCCCGGCCGCTGCGCCTGACTGCGGGACGATCATCCGCCCGCCGCAGGCGCGTCCTGCGGCAGCCAACCATCGAGCAGTCAACAAGGGGGCCTCATGGCACTGACCACGTTCGCGAACAAGATTTTCAAGATCAACCATGCCGTCGGTTATCCGATGATCGTCTGCGCCGAGCAGTACGACGAGGTGGAAATCGTCCTCGTCGACAACCCGCTGACCGGCAAGAAGGTCCTCGATTCGATCAAGCTCACGAGCACGAATGCCGCTTCCGAATACGTGGACGTCTGGAAGAACGCGACCGGCCTCGCCTACGACGTGTTGCTCGACCAGATCACCGGCTTCATCGTGACCAAGGCGGAGTTCGACGCGCCCAACAACAAGTACCTCTACGTCGACCGCAAGTTCTGCATGAGCCTGTCGGGCGATCCCGGCGAGCGGCTCACGCGGCTCAACTGCTACGTCAGCAAGCGTCTGACCTCCGGCGGCACCGATCCGGACGACGGCAGCTGGGCCGGCGACGTCGACTGAGCGGCCGGGCGCAGGCGGACCTGGCGACGCCTGCGCTTTCCGGAAAAACAGGGGATGGTCATGAACCCGTCGATCCGAGCGGATTTCGCGTCCGCGATGCTGTTTTTTCTGCTGTGCAGCGGCATGGCGGCGGCCTGGGCCGGTTCGATGCCCGCGGTGTTCGTCGCGCCGACTTTATACGGCCCGCCCGATCCGCGCGTCGAGCTGGCCGCCGCCGGCAAGCCGGCGGTGCATGACGCGAGCAGCTGCCGCCGTCCGCCCGACTACATCGTCGAAACGGCGGACAAGGCCGCAGCCCAGTCGCTCGCGCAGAACTACCGCGATCTGTTTCATGCCGAGCGCGCCGGTGTGCGTGTGCTGCTGCGCAGCCGTGCGGGCGACGAGGCGCAGCAGCGCGAACTGGAGCGGCTGGCCAACGACCCGAACTACCGGGTCGTGAAGGAAGCGCGTTTCGAACTCGACGGCCCGCGCGAACCGGATCCCTTGCAGCCGCAGAACGCCAGGCTCTGGGATGCCATCCACGTGCCGCCGCCGTGGCTGCAGCAGCAGGGCGAGCCGGTCAACGTGGCCGTGATCGACGGCCTCGTGCGCAGCGATCATCCCGATCTGCCCGAGGTCGTGCAGATCGTGCCGCGTCTGCGCGACGAGGACGGCAAATGCGAGGGCGGCGATTGCTGTCCCCAGGCCGAGGGTTTGCCCGGCTTCTGGCACGCCACGCGTGTCGCCGGCCTGATCGGCGCGCGTCGCGACAATGGCCTGGGCATGGCCGGCCTCGCGCCGGTGCGCCACATCGTCTCGATCAACGCGTCGCTCGACGAATGCATCGGCGAATTCAGCCTGGCCGCGGCGCTGCACTGCGCGATCGACTACCGCGACGCCGACGGCGGCCGCGTGCGCGTCGCGAACATCAGCATGGGCAGCAAGGACATGCTGGCCACGCACGCGCTGACCAACGCCATGCAGCGGGCACTCAACGAGGATCTGCTGGTCGTCGCCAGCGCCGGCAACGAGGACGACAACATCGACATGATGACGCGCTGGCCCGGCTCGTCCAACGGCGCGAACGTGCTCACGGTCGAAGCGCGCGACTACGAAGGCCGGGCGATGGCCGGGATCAACATCGGCTTCGGCACCATCGACATCGCCGCGCCCGCGCCGATGTCCTACGGCAAGAGCCTGTGCACGACGAACATGCCGGAATCGGGCAGCGAAGCCTGCAGCGGCGACTACGGCGTGTTCGAGCGGACATCGGCCGCCGCCGCCGTGGTCAGCGGCGCCGCGGCGCTGGTCTGGAGCGACAAGCGCTTCGCCGGCTGCAGCGCGCGGCAGATGAGCCGGCTGCTGCAGGCCAGCGGCAGCCATTGCATCCGCGGCCACAGCTACAGCAAGAACAAGGAATTCGATATCTGCCAGCTCGATCTGGCGTTCCTGTCGGCCTGCGATACCAGCGAGCTGCAGGCGCTATGTGCCGACAAGGAGGGCCGCTAGCGGCTGCGCGCGTGCCGCGGCCAGCGCCGCGTCCCAGCCGAACGCGGCGAGCACCCGCTGCCAGCTCGCATCCAGCGGCGCTTCGATGCAGAGCCGCTCGCCGCCGGCCGGATGGGTGAATTCCAGCCGCCAGGCATGCAGCAGCAGGCGATGCATGGACCAATGGATGCGGAACAGGCGGTTGTGATCGCCGCGGCCGTGCGTGGTGTCGCCGATCAGATGGTGCGAGGCATGCGCGAAATGACGCCGGATCTGCTGGTAGCGGCCGGTTTCCGGCTGCACCGCGAGCAGCGAATAGCGCTGCTGCGGATAGCGTCCCATCTCGATCGGCAGCTCGATCGTGGCGAGGCGGCGCCAGCACGTACGCGCCTCGCGCCGCGGCCCCTTGAGGCTGGCGCCGCTGAGCGGATGGTCGATGCAGCCTTCATCGTCCGGCCAGCCGCGCACTACGGCGAGGTATTCCTTGACGACCTTGCGGTCCATGAGCTGCTGGCCGAGTTCGGCGGCGATCTCGCGCGAGCGTGCGACCAACAGCACGCCGCTCGTTGCGCGGTCCAGCCGGTGGGCCAGATACAACGTGCCGCCGACCTGGGCGCGCAGGCGGTCGATCAGATAGTCGTCGTCGGCACCGACAAGCTGACTGCGGTGCACGGCGATGCCGGGCGGCTTGTCGACGGCGACCAGCGCCTCGTCGACGTGGAGCAGATTCAGCAGCGACACCGGTTCAGCGCGCCGCCGGCACGCCCATCTCGGCGAGCAGCCAGTGCGCCGGATAGACCTTGTCCATGAGCCAGCGCAGATAGCGCAGGTCGACGTGCACGGCGCGCTTGTAGCGCGGATCGAACCACCAGCTCGCGCTGACCGATTCCCAGTTGCTGTCGAAGTTCAGGCCGATCAGTTCGCCGCGCGCGTTGAGCACCGGCGAACCGGAATTGCCGCCGGTGGTGTCGAGATTGGTCAGGAAATCCACCGTCTGCGTGCCGAGCGCCGCGTCGGCCGTATCGCCGAAATCGCCCTTGGCGATGGCTGCGAGCAGCAGCGCCGGCGCGTTGAACGGCTCCTCGCCGGTGTTCTTCTCGACGATGCCGGCGACCGTGGTGACCGGGCTGTAGATCACGCCGTCGCGCGGGCTGAAGCCGGTCACGCGCCCGTAGCTCACGCGCAGGGTCTGGTTCGCGTCGGGAAACAGCGGCCGCTGCTGCTCGCGGTACCAGCTCTTGAGTGCGGCCATGTAAGCCGGGCGCAGGCGCAGCAGCTCGCCCTCGCGCTGCTTGCGCTGCTGTTCCAGGCGCAGCAAGGTCGGCTGCAGGCGCGCGGCCAGCGCGAGCAGGGCGTCGTCGTTCGCGCGCACCGCGGCCGGCTCGGCCTGCAGCTGGCTCAGGCGGAAGCTTTCGTCGCCCAGCCGCGTGGCGCCGTAGAGCCGCGCGAGCGCAGTCCTGGCGGTGGCCTCGTCGCTGCCGAACACGGCATCGAGCTCGGCCAGATGCTGCGCCGGCGGCAGCGCGCGGTAGCGGCGCAGCAGTTCCAGCAGCAGCGCCTGCTCGGTCGCCGCGTCGTAGCGGCGCTGTACCTGGCGCAGCTGTGCCTCGATGAGGTTTTCGTCACGGCGCTGATAGCCGGCTTCGCGCTGCGCGTCGGGCTTGCCGCGTTCTAGCGCGAGGCGCTGCAGGGTCACGGCCGCGCGCAGCAGCTGCGTCTGGGTCAGCACCAGGTTCAGCAGCAGATCGCGTTCGCGCGTGGCCGAAGCGTCCTGCAGCAGGGTTTCGATCGCGGCTATGCGCGCCAGGGTCTCGCCGCTGTCGAGACAGCGGCGGCCCTTGGCGCAGCGGCCTTCGCCGCGGCCGTCGTGGTGCAGCCAGGCCAGCATGGCCTGTTCCGCTTCGGCGCGCTTGCGCTTGGCGTCGCTGCGCAGCAGCCCGGCCAGTTCGCCGCGGAAGCGCTTGCTGTTGTTCTTGAAGCTGGCGAGCTGGCTGGCATAGCGGACTGCTACGTCCGCGTCGCGCGTGCCTTCGCGCTCGATGATCGCGATCAGCGCGTCCAGCGCGTCGCTGCTCGCAGCCAGGCCCCAGTCGATGCGTTCGGCGAATTCGCTGGCCAGGCGATGGCGGTAGGTAATGCCCGGATAGCCGGCCAGCATCGCGAAATCGCCGTCCCTGGGACCGTCGCGGCTGATCGTCAGATGCGCCGGCGGCGCGTACGGGCGATTGCCGGCGGCGTAGTCGGCCGGCTGGCCGTCGGCACCGACGTAGGCGCGCAGCAGGGTGAAATCGCCGCTGTGCCGCGGCCACATGAAATTGTCGATCTCGTCGCCGTACTTGCCGATCGCGCCGGGCGGCGCATAGACCAGGCGCACGTCGCGCAGTTCGAGCTGGCCGATGCGGTAGAACTCGGCGCCGTAGTCCATGTTGGCGACGCTGCAGCGGCGGCCGGGCACGGCTTCGCATTCGGCGACGATGGCCTTGCTGGCCGCGTCGACGGCATCGAAATAGGCCAGACCCTTCTTGCCCGCGGCGGCGGCCAGCACGCGATCGGTCACGCGGTCGAAGGATTCGGTCACCAGCACGCGGAAATCGGGACTGCCGCGCAGCTCGCCGGCCCGGTCGGCCGCGGCGAAGCCCTGTTCGAGCAGGTTGCGATCGGGCTTGCTGTTGTACTGGATCACGCCGTAGGCGACGTGGTGGTTGGTCAGCAGCAGGCCCTGTCCGGACACGAACGCGCCGGTACCGCCGCCGGCCTTGACCACGGCGGCCAGCGGCGCGGCGGTCAGGTCGGCCAGCACCGCCGGATCGGCCTCGTAGCCGGCCGCACGCAGCTGCGGCGTGAGCTCGGGCAGTTGCTCGGCCATCCACATGCCTTCGTCGGCCGCGGCGGGCAGGGCCAGGCACAGGCCGAGAACGGCGGCGAGACGGCGGCGTGGTGCAGGCATGGCAGTGTCCGGAACGAGGGCGGTCCGCAACCATAGCAACCGGCGGCCCGGGGCCGGTAGTGCGATCGGCCGTGCGGCGGCGTTCCGTCCGCCCTTGCGCGCCGCAGCCCCGTGCCCCATGTCTGCCCGACGGAATGCCGCAACCGACGGCCACTGCGCATGGTCTGCGCGGTATCGCCTACACTTCTGCCGACAGCGCATCGGGCGACGGGGAGGTCGCAGTGAGCCGATTCATCTGCGTCGTACCCGTGAAGGGACGCGCCGGTTTCGACGCCAATGCCGGGCCTGCCGCATTCGCGGCGCCGGACCTTGCATGCAGCGCTCGGGCAGCGGGTGCCGCGGGCCGGGGAGTCCAGTCGTGAACGTCCACAAGATCAGTCGCGGCGATCTCGAATCGCTGGTCAACTTCAGCGCGCACGAACGCACGGTGCATGAAGTCCTGCGTGCGGTGCTGGTCGACCCGCTGCGGCGCCTGCGCTTCTTCGGCCGCTACGCGAGCTGGAACGGCCTGTTCGGTTCCGGCGTCGCGGCGCTGGCCGGCAAGATAGGCCGCTCGCGCCGGCTGTTCCTCGATGCGGACGAGCCGATCCAGGCGCTGGCCGATCGCAGCGTCTACATCGCCAGCTATTTCTTCGAGGCCGCACGCGACGAGTTCGACGACCACGAGTCGGCGCACCGCGATACTCATCGCTGCCTGGCCCAGGCGCTGCTCAAGGGGCTCATCGAGATCGAGGCGCCGCATCTGCCGGCACTGGCCGACCGCCGCGGCATCAATGCCCTGCTGGTCGAGCCGGACTGGCTGGCCGAACTGAACACGCGCGTCGCGCGCGGCTACGGCGTGACGGCGGCCGACGATCTGCCGGCCATCTTCCATGGGATCGGCTACCACCTCGGTTCGGAACTGCTGGCCGATCGCGAGTTCTCCATCATCGACGAGACCCTGCGTCATGCGGCGCCGGCGCTGGTGCAGGAACTGCAGGCTCGCCGCATCGCGATCGCCGGCCAGGAACATCTCGCCTACCAGTGGATCGCCAGTCATGCCGGCGATACGGCGGAGGCCGATCGTTTCGACACGGCGACGGAGGGGGCGCGACTGGCGCTGCGCTTCACCGCCGAGGCCGACCACGCCGCGCTGAAGCAGGAACTGACCCGCGGCTTCATCGCATTCGCGCAGGACCACCGCCGTTTCTTCGAACTCGTGAACACCTGACCTGCGGCGGGCAGCCGCCGGATTCCCGCTTTCGCATCTGCAACGGAGACCCGTGCACCATGGCCAGCATCAATTTCTTCGACCGACTCGGCAATCTCTGGCGCGGCTTCGTGTCGCTGTGGATCGCCGACGTGGAAAAGAAGCATCCGGAGATCGCCTACGAGAATGCGATCAACAGCCTGGTCGCCAAGTACACCAAGCTCAAGGGGGCGACGGCTTCGATCATCCGCCGCCGCGACGAGATCGAACAGCGCGTCGAGAACGAGCGCCAGACCCTGGCCGGCATCGCGCGCGACCTCGACGCGGCGCTGGCGACGAACCAGGACGACCTGGCCCTGGTGCTGCTGCAGAAGAAGACCGCGGTCGAGGCCGAGCTGACCGGCCTGGCGCACGAGGCCGAGCAGGCCAAGGTCGACGCCGACGACGCGAAGAACGCGCTGCTCGCGGTCAAGAGCGAGATCGACAAGCTCAAGGCCGAGCGCGACCGCATGCTGGCCAAGATGCAGAGCGCCCAGGCGCGCATCCAGATCCAGTCGCAGCTCGACGGCCTGTCGGTCGAGGCCGACGTGCAGGCGCTGGACAAGGTCCGCGACCACATCAAGAACACGATCTCCGAAGCCAATCTCGGCAAGGAACTGCGCGACTCCGACCTGGACGTGCGCCTGGAGAAGCTGCGCCAGCAGTCCGGTGCGATCACGGCGCGTGCGCAGCTCGACGAACTCAAGCGCCAGCGTGCCTCCCAGGCGGCCGCCGGCAAGCAGATGTAAGGACGCCGCATGGCCGCTGCCCGAGCTGCCGCGGCGCTGCCGCGGTGGGCCGAAACCATACGGCGCAAGTACATCGGCGGCGAGGCGTCGATGTTCATCCTGCACCGCAACGTGTTTGACGAGATCCTGCACGGCGGCGAGCGGTATTCGCTGATCGACTTCCTGTCCGAGGTGCTGCTCAGGGACAACAAGGACACCATCATCGTCTACGACCCCTCGGCCGGCGTGCGCTACGCCAAGCGCACGAGCACCCTGGACACCGAGCCGGTGCGGCCGAACCGCGCGCCCGAGGACGCGCTGGCCGACATCGAGAACGAGATACTGCTGCGCCACAGCGCGGCGCTGATCGTCAGCTACGCCGGCAGCATCGCGCCGACCGGGGAGGAAAATTTCCTCGCCCATGCCGACCGCATGGCAGCGATACGCCTGCATCGCTGGTCCTTGAGCCCGGAGCTCGAAAGCCGGGACAACGTGGTGTTCCTGCTCAGCGAATCGCTGGCCGAGCTCAACACCAAGCTCGTCGCGAATCCGCGCGTGGCGGCGATCGAGATCCCGCTGCCCGACCTCGACGAGCGTGCCGCGGTCATCCGCAGGGTCGACCCGGCCATGGACGAGGACAATGTGGCGCGTCTGGCCGAGCACAGCGCCGGCCTGCGCGCGGTGCAGATTGCCCAGCTGCTGACGCCGCGGTCCACCGACAATGCGCTCGGCGAGGGCGAGCGGCTGCTGCTGATCCGGTCCCTGCTGGGTTCCAGCGCCGATGCCGAGCAGCGCGCCGTCAAGCTCGCCGCCATCACGCGCGGCATGGATACCGACGAGATCCGCCATCTGATCAACCCCGATCACCCGCTGCCCGAAACCGACGCCGGCGATCCGTATGCCGAGGTCATCGAGCTCGTGCATCGGCGCAAGCGCGAGATCATCGAGAAGGAATGCGCCGGCCTGATCGAGTTCGTCGACGCGCGCTACGGTCTCGACGCCGTCGGCGGCAACGACGGCATCAAGCAGGAACTGCAGCAGATCGCCGCGGCGATCCGCAGCGGCGACCGCCACCGCGTGCCCATGGGCCTGCTGTTCGTCGGCCCGATGGGAACCGGCAAGACCTTCATCGCCAAGGCCTTCGTCAAGGCGTCGGGCCTCAGCGCCGTCACCCTGAAGAACTTCCGCTCCAAGTGGGTCGGCTCGACCGAGGCCAACCTCGAGAAAGTCCTCGGCATGGTCAAGGCGCTCGGGCCCATCATCCTGATCATCGACGAGGGCGACCGCAGCTTCGGCAGCCAGTCCGAGGACAGCGACGGCGGCACGTCCTCGCGCGTGATCGCGCGGCTCAAGGAATTCATGAGCGAGCCGGACAACCGCGGGCAGGTGCTGTTCATCCTGATGACGAACCGGCCCGACAAGCTCGACGTCGACATCAAGCGCGCCGGCCGCATCGACCGCAAGATTCCGTTCTTCTATCCCGACACGCCCGAGGACGTCGAAGCCGTCCTGCGTGCGATCTTCGCGCGCTACAAGCTCGGCGACGCGATCGACTGGCCCGCCGCGCGCGCTGCGACGAGCGCGAAGCTGGTCGGCTGTTCCAATGCCGACCTCGAAGCGGTCTGTCTGCTCGCGCTGAACTTCGCCGGCGAGGGCAGCACGGTGGATCAGGCCTGCTTCGAGCATGCCGTCGCCGACTACGTGCCGGCGCGCGACACCGGCATGCTCGAATACATGGAAATGCTGGCCGTGTTCGAGGCCTCGCGCCGCAGCCTGCTGCCGCAGCGCTACCGCGACCTGAGCCAGGACGATTTCAACCGTCGCCTGCGCGAGCTCAAGCGCGAGCTGAGGATCTGATTCGGTACCCGCCGCGCGAGCAGGACCGGTATCGACGAGCTGTGTGGAAAATGCTGCACGATATACCGATCCGCCCTCCGGGCGGCCCGGACGCAGAGGTAAATCATGAGCCGGAGCCGACCATGAACGCGACACCGACGACCACGCTGGAACTCCATCATCTGCAGGCCATCGTGCGTGCGATGCACGACATCGCGCAGACCGACGGCGTGCACGACGCCGAGCGTGTGATGCTGCGCGGATTCTACGAATCCTGCCAGCGTGACGCCGCGGCGCTGGCCTCGTTCGACGACCTCGTCGCGATGCCGTTCGATCTGGCCGCCGCGGTCGAGGATTTCCGCCATCCGGCGCAGAAGCTCGCGCTGCTGCATTCCTGCCTGCTGCTCGCCCATGCGGACGGCGAATACTCCTCGGCCGAGCGCAGCAAGGTGCAGGCGTTCGCCGACGCGCTGCACGTGCCTGCCGACGAACTGCGCCGCATCGAGGAAGGCGTGACCGACTATCTGCTGCAGCAGATTTCGCGCATCAGCAATACCGATGCGCTGCGGGAAGTCGCCAGGGAGCTGCAGGGCTAGCGCGGTCGATGCACGCCGGCCGCGGTGCGCGGGCTCACGCCGCGCTAACCGTGCCTGCGCCGTAATGTGTTCCCCCAACCACAAGACGAGGAGATGCGCATGAAGAAGACCGGATCGGCGGAGTGGAAGGGCAGCATCCGCGAAGGCGGCGGCACGATCTCGACCGAGACCGGTGTGCTGCGCGACGCGCCCTACGGCTTCAAGTCGCGTTTCGAGGAAGGCCCCGGCACCAATCCCGAAGAGCTCATCGGCGCGGCGCATGCGGCCTGCTTCTCGATGGCGCTGTCCAACATCCTCGGCCAGAGCGGCCTGACCGCCGACAGCATCCGCACCCGCGCCGAGGTCAGCCTGATCAAGACCGATGCGGGCTTCACGATCAATGCCGTGCATCTGGTCGTCAACGCGAAAGTCCCCGGCACCGACGCGGCCGCGTTCGCCGAACTCGCCGGCAAGGCCAAGGCCGGCTGTCCGGTCTCGCGCGTGCTCAATGCCGAGATCACGATGGACGCGACCCTGGATCCCTGAGCTGTCTGAACGTCGCCGCGGCTGACGGCGCAGCGCCGGTCTGCCGCGGTGTTCAGTGTCCCAGCGCCAGCTCTTTCTGCAGAAACGCCTTGGCCGCGCGGGTGTCGCGCTTGATCGTCGGTTCCGATACGCCGAGCAGCTCGGCGATGTCCTTCACTTCGAGCCCGGCGAAGAAGCGCATCTCGATGACGGTGACCAGGCGCTCGTCCAGTGCGGCGAGCTTTTCCAGCGCGCGGTCCATGCCGACCAGCTGCTCGGCCTGTTCGTCCACCGGCAGCGGCAGCCCTTCCAGCGCATCGAGTTCGACGTGCTCGGCGCCGGCGCCGCGGCGTTCGGCCAGGCGCGCACGGGCGTAGTCGATGACGACCTGGCGCATCGCGCGCGCCGCGGTCGCGAAGAAGTGCTTGCGATTCTCGTAGCGGCCGCCGTCGCGGTCGAACAGCTTGAGATAGGCCTCGTTGACCAGGGCACGCGTGTTCAGCGTGTCGCCGCGCCGGTGCCGCGCGAGCTCGGCCCGCGCGATACGCAGCAGATCGTCGTAGACCAGGTTCAGCGCCTTGTCGCGCTCGTCCGGGTTGCGATTGGCCGCGGCGATGTGCGCGGTGATCTCGTTGTCGTTCATGCGCTGCTCCCCGGAAACCGACGCTGCGGCCGTCAAGGCCGCCGACCCTGCTGCGCCGTTTTACCACGCCCGTGCCGGACCGCTGCGTGCCGGCGCGCACACGGGCGGTCCGAATGATCCCTGGCTCGTTGCGGCAGCGTACGTGGAGATGCGCGCGCCATCCCATCCCCACTGACGGAGTACATCAAATGAAACGTTGCCTGATCACCCTGACCCTGCTGGCCGCCGCCTGTACTGCCGGAGCGGCGGAAATTCCCGCGCCGGCCCCGGCGGGCCCTGTGCTCAACGGTCTGAGCCTCAACGGCCTGTCGCTGAACGGCAGCGCGGCCGACGGCCTGAGCCCGGCCGGTCCCGTGCTCAACGGCGTGGCACTGAACGGCTGGAACCTCAACGGCACGCGCTTCAACGGCATCAACTTCAATGGTGTCGAGCTCAACGACTTCCGGCTCAACGGCGTGGCGCTGAACGGCTGGAGCCTCAATGGCACGCGCTTCAACGGCATGCGCATGAACGGCATGCGCATGAACGGCTTCGCCGGGGCCGGCACGCTGGCGCCGGACTGGTCGGCCGTGCCGCTGCACGCCGTGCACGTGCGCCTCTCGGCCGGTCGCTGAGCATGTTCCGGCTCGCGCTCGCAGTGTTGCTGGGCCTGGCCGGGCTTGCCCCGGCCTCGGCCCAGCCGGCCGCCGCGGCGACCGAACCGGCGCAGCGGCTGGCCGTCGACGGCACGCAGTTCGTGCTGTATCGCAGCGACGGCCGCGTGCTGCGCAGCGCGGATCTGGTCGGCGCCGAGCTCGATCTCGGCGGCGGCGAGCAGCTGCGCATCGACGCAGTGCGGGCGGATCCGGACAGCCGCGGCGGCGAAGTGCTGCTGCACCGCTTCAGCCGGCGCAGCGGCGACGGCCCGTGGCTGGAGGTCTGCGAAGCCGACCGCGAAGGACATCGCGAAGGCTTTCCGGTTCCCGGCCGCTTTACCGGCGCGCACTACGAGCGCGACGGCGCGCACTTCGCGCTGACCTGCACCGGCGGCGCCCAGGCCAAGTGCGTGCGCTGGGGCTACCGGCCCTGGGCGCAGTCGCACGACGGCCGGGATCTGGCCGGACTCTATGCGGCCTGCGTGCGCATGGTCCGCGCCGACTACTGCGGCGACGGCACGGCGACCACGCGCGACGGCATGGCCATCGACGTCTACGACCGTCACGGCGTGCAGCAGCCGACCGACGACGCGAGCTTCCGCTTCGAGGCCGGCTGGACCGCCGACGGCGCGGTCTGCGTCAACCACGTTCGCGTGCCGGAGAACCTGGATCTCGAAACGTTGGCGAAGCGCTGCCCGCGGCTGAAGTCCGCGCTCGGCGCGAGCTGCGATGAAGCCGCTGCGATCGCGGCCGGCGCCGTTGTGCTGAACCGGTCTCACTGACCGAGATTGCGCCGCCGCGCTGCCAAAAAAAGACCTGGAAAAGCGGTGCATGGGATCTCCGGCCGTGAGACGGGCGGCGGCTATCCTGTTGCTGCGTTGGAGTCAATGTGCTTTTGTGGCAAAAGCAAATTTGTCGCAAGATATGTGTATTCAGCGCGCGCCTGAGTCGACGCAGGCGTTTTCAGGCCGGGTGCCGCCGGCGTCCGGCCGTCCAGTTCCAGGCCCGCAGCCGCGGGTTCCAATCCAATCGGAGAGACTACATGAAAGCACCGCTCATCCTGGCTGCCGTCGGCAGCGTTCTGCTCAGCGCGCAGGCGATGGCCGCGACCTATGGCGCCGGCTGTCCGTCGTGTACCGGTGGCCCGTCCGGCACCGTGTGGCTGCAGGCCGCGGCCGACGTTTCGTACGCGAACTTCGCCGCGGTCAACGACACCATCGTGCTCTGCAAGGACAATGGTTCGGGCACGGCCATCGTCGCCGACTACACCGTCGTCTACGCGCCGTCCCACCCGGGCACCACGGCGCCGGGCGACGTCAGCTGGAACTACACGCAGGGCAACGTCGGCGTGACCTGCGCCGACCTCGGCTACTGATGACCTGCGACACCCGGGCTGTCATTCCGAGCCAGGACGGCATCGCGATGGCACGCGGGTTCCTGATGCCTCGCAGCGCGCAGGCCTTGCGGATCCCGTTCTCCCCCTGACCGGGTAGCCAACGCCGGCGGCGCTTCGCGCCGCCGGCACTCGGCCGTACGCAGTCCGCCACGGTCGCCGCATGCCTCAACTCAAGGCGTTGTCGACGGCCTGCCGCAACAGTTCGGTCGCCTTGCGCAGCACGGGGCCGGCCAGCGCATCGTTCCAGAACGCGTCGAATGGCGCCTCGCCGAAATACAGGCCGTCGGACACCACGAAGCTCAACCGCACGTGGCCCAGTGCCGGCGGTGGCAGACGCGCCTGGTCCCACGGGCCTATGCGGTCGACGATGTCCTGCGCCAGCGCGACCAGATCCAGTGCGGCTGCTTCGGCCGGATGGCCGCGGCCTTCGAAGAACACGATCTTGCTGCTCTGGTTCAGATAGCGCACGCCGCCGTCGGCGAACGCGGCCAGCACGTCGAGGCCATGATCCTGCGGCACTTCGACGACGACGCCGAGCAGTTCGCGGGCCGGAACCGTTTCTCCGGCATCGCGCAGCCGATGGAAGGCCAGCGCGCGGAAGCGGCTGTCGCCGCCGCGGTCCGCCGCGATGCGGCGCAGCGCATCCCGATCCGGCGAGTCCGCCCGCAAGGCCGCCCAGGGGCCCCTGCCGTGGGCGTCGGCGCTGAAGGCGGCGAGGTTGTCGCAGAACAGCAGGTTGTAGAGCAGGTCGGCGCGTTCCTCGGCGTAGGGCGTATGGAACACGGAAGGCGGCGGCTTCGTGACGGTCATGCGGCACTCCGGTCGGCCGGCGCAGTGCCGGCATCGTCGCGGGGAACGAAGCCGCGCGGCGAAAACGAACCGTGCGGCCGGGTTCAGTCCAGCCGCGGATAGCGCTGCCACAGCGTCTCGAACTGGCCGCCGAAGCAGCGCACGAGATAGGCGTCGCGGCTGACGACGAGGTTCTCGTCGTTGCTCATGCTCGCGCTGCGCGTCCAGTTGAAGCTGCCGTTGGCCAGCAGGCTCGCATCGAACACGGCGAACTTGTGGTGCATGTGCGCCGGGCCGCGGTCGAGGCGGATCTCGATGCCGGCCTCGGCCAGTTGCGCGATGTCGCTGCCGGCGTCGAAGCGCTTGTCGTCGTCGCTGATGATGCGCACGCGTACGCCGCGCCGGTGCGCATCGAGCACGGCTTCGGACAGGCGGTCGTCGGCCAGGGTGAACACGCAGATGTCGAGCTGCCGGCGCGCCGCCGCACAGAGTTCGCGCAGCTTGCGCAGGCAGGCGTCGCCCGGCGTGAAATAGGCGCTGTGCGCGGCGGCGGCGCTCATGGACGACAGGTCCAGGGTCTTGACCACCTGTTCCAGCCAGCGCAGCAGGGGCAGGGCCTGCGCCGGCTGCGCCTGGATCTGCTCGCGCGCGATCGCGAAGGCCGCGTTGCGCAGGCGGCGCAGCTGTTCGGCGCTGACCTGCGCGCCGGTTTCGCGCAGGTCGAAACGCTCCTCGTCGTCGAGGCGGAAGTCAGCCGCACTGGCGCGCAGCGCCTGATCCAACTGCTCGAAATCCATGCCTGCTCTCCGGGGACGTGTCACCGGATTGTCGCCATGCGGCCGCGCCCGGCAAGTCGGCCGCTTCAGGTATCTCGATCTGAGCTGGACAGGCATCGAGCCGGAACGGTCGCGCGGCGCGTGCTGCACCGCGGTTTCAGCTGCGCCGGCTCGCGGTCCAGAAACAGACGGTGCCGGCGATCGCCATGAGCCACGACGTCCACGGCACGCCGAGCAGGCGCGCGGCATTGCCGTCGAGCGCATAGAGCAGCACGGCCGACAGGATCAGCGTTGCGCCGAGGGCCAGCGGCACGATCTGCGCGCGGCTGGCCCTGGCGTCGGCGTGCAGGTTGCGCAGGTCTTCGGAATGCACGCGCATCTCGATGCCGCCGCTGGTGGCCTTCTGCAGATAGTCGTGCAGCAGCTGGGGCATGTCGGGCGCGGCGGCCAGCCACTCGGGTACGCGCCGCTTCAGCGCTTTCCAGATCGCAGCCGGGCCGTGGCGATCGCGCCAGAGCCGCTCGAGCACGGGCTTGGCCACGGCCCAGATGTCGATCTTGGGATCGAGCTGGCGGCCTATGCCCTCGATGTTGAGCAGGGTCTTCTGCAGCAGGATCAGCTGCGGCTGTATCGTCAGCTCGTAGCGGCGCGCGGTCTGGAAGATCTTGACCAGCACCTCGCCGAGCGAGATCTCGCTGAGCGGCCGCGTGAAATACGGTTCGCAGACTGCGCGCGTGGCCGCCTCGAGTTCGTCGATGCGCGTGGTAGACGGCATCCAGCCTGCCTGCACGTGCAGCTGGGCGATGCGCCGGTAGTCCTGGTTGAACAGCGCGATGAAATTTTCCGCGAGCCAGTACTGGTCGGCTTCGGGCAGCGAACCCATGATGCCGAAGTCGATCGCGATGAAGCGCGGCTCGGTCGGGCGCGACGGATCGACCCAGATGTTGCCGGCATGGGCGTCGGCGTGAAAGAAGTTGTCGCGGAACACCTGGGTGTAGAACAGCTGCACGCCTTTCTGCGCGACCTTGACCCGGTCGATGCCGGCCGCATCGAGCGCGGCGATGTCGTCGGCCGGAATGCCGCGCACGCGTTCGAGGGTCAGCACCGTTTCGCGCGAATGGCTCCAGTACACCTCGGGCACGTAGAGATCGGGCGAGTCGCGGAAATTGCGCCGCAGCAGACAGGCGTTGGCGCCCTCGCGTTGCAGGTCGAGTTCGTTGACCAGCGTGGTCTCGATCTCGGCGACGACTTCGCGCGGGCGGATCTTGTCGGCGTTCGGATGGAAGCGTTCGGCCAGGCGGGCGAAGTCGTGCAGCAGCGCGATGTCGGCGGCAATGCGCTTGCCGATGCCGGGGCGCAATACCTTGATCACGACTTCGCGGCCGTCCTTGAGCTGCGCCGCGTGCACCTGGGCGATCGAGGCCGATGCCAGCGGCGTCTCGTCGAACGCCGCATACAGCTCCATGATCGGTGCGCCCAGCGCCTGTTCGATCTGCTTGCGCGCGAGGTCGCCGGGAAACGGCGGCACCTGGTCCTGCAGCAGGGTCAGCTCGTCGGCGATGTCCGGCGGCAGCAGGTCGCGCCGCGTCGACAGGATCTGGCCGAACTTGACGAAGATCGGCCCGAGCTCGGCCAGGGCCATGCGCAGACGCGCGCCGCGGCTCAGGCTGGCGATGTCGGCCGAGGGCCGGCCGAACATGCCGCGCACCCATTTGAGCGGCCGGAACAGATGCACGGCTTCGACGAAGTCGTCGAGACGATAGCGCAGCAGTACGCGGGCGATGCCGATCAGGCGCGGCACGCTGGTCAGCGGCGTCATGCGCGCCGGCCTGACGCGGCCAGACGCGCGATGCGCGACTGCAGGCGTTCGCTGCGTTCGCGCAGCGCGTCGACGTCGTCGAGAAACTGGTCCATTTCGCCGCTCGCCACGAGCTCGCGGCTTTCCTCGCGCAGATAGTCGGCGCCGTCGCGCAGCAGGGCCTGGCTGCGCTCGCGCGCATAGGCGAGTGCGGCGGCGAAGCCCTGCGCGATCTTCACGCCGATCACGTCGCCGAACACGCGCGCGAAGGCTTCCTCGAAATCCGGCCGGTAGCGGCTGGCGATCTTCTCCAGCCGGCGCGCGAGTTCGGCATCGCCGGCGATCTCGATCTTGCCGGGCGCCAGCGTCGCATCGTCGCCGCGGCGCAGGGCCAGCGCGAGCAGGCTGCCCGGAGTGGCCGCGACACGCAGCGCGCTGTCGCCGGCGGCGGCCGGGCCGACTTCGAGCCGGTCGCCGGCGACGGCCAGGCGCAGGGCCAGCGGCGTGTTGGTGAAATCAATGCGCAGCGCGCGGCCGTCGAGGCGGCGCAGCTGGGCGCGGGTGTCCGGGTCCAGTGTGAGCGCGCGGTTCAGCACGCCTTGCAGCAGGCGGCCGAGCAGGGACAGGACGGGATTGGGCAGGCGTGGCGAGGTCATGAGACCGCCGATTCTACGTGAGCCGCCGCAGCGCCTGCGTCAGTCTGCCGCGACGGCCGCCTGCAGCCGCGCCACGTGGGTCGCCAGCGCCGCGCGCAGCGCATCGGGCTGGACGATGCGGAAATCGAACGGCAGCCGCGCAAGCTCGCCGGCGAACCAGTCCAGGCTGTCGGTGCGCGTGCGCAGCAGTACGCCGTCGGCGCGCGCCTCGAACACGCCGAAGTTGCCCAGCTGCTCGGCCTGCACGCCGGCCAGGTCGGTCTGCAGCAGTACCTCGACGGCGATCGCACGCGGCAGGTTGGCGAGGCTCAGTTCCAGCTGCGCAGCCGCGTCGAAATTGGCCGGGCGGCCGAAGCTCTGGTCGATCGGCGTGACGCTGACGATGCGGTCGAGACGGAACGAGCGCAGGTCCCGGCGCAGGTGGCAGTGGCCCAGCGCATACCAGCGGCCGCCGCGCCAGGTCAGGCCGTAGGTGTCGAAGTCGCGCCGGCTGGTCGCGCCGTCGGCGGCGCGGTATTCCAGGCGTACGCGGCGCTGGCTCTGCGCCGCGGTGCTGAGCTGCAGCAGTGCGGCGGTGTCGGTCGCGGCCGGCGCCTGGCTCAGGTCCAGCGTGACGGTCTCGGCCACCGCGCGCACGCGCCGCTGCAGCACTGCCGGCATCACGCGTTCCAGCTTGGCCAGCGCGCTGGCCACGGCCGGCGCGGCGTCGGCCAGGCCGAGGCTGCGCGCGGCAAGCAGACCCAGCGACAGGGCCAGCGCCTCGTCGTCGCCGAACATCAGCGGCGGCAGCTTGAAGCCCGGAACCAGCGAATAGGCGCCGTAGCGGCCGCGCTCGGCGGTGATCGGTATGCCGATGTCCTCGAGCACGCGGATATAGCGCCGCGTCGTGCGCACGTCGACCTGCAGGCGCCGGGCCAGCTCGCTGCCGCTGAGCCGGCCGTGGGCCTGCAGCAGTTCGAGGACGGTCAGCACGCGGGACGCGGGATGGCTCATGCGACGACCAGGACTCCGGAATCCGGCGCGACCGGCAGGCCGCGCAACGATCCTAAGCTTAGGCCCAATCAGGGCCGGTTCCGCCCTCATTCGAGCGCTGACCGTCCGTTCGAAATGATCAGGTCGCTACGCTCAATCAGGGCAGGTTTCGCCCGTATTCGCCGCGATCCTGCGCGCCAGACCGGGAGCGGGGATGCACGATGGCCATACGCGCAGTGGCAGGAATGTTGTGGGTGGCCGGGACGGCGGCGGTTCTCGCTGCCCCGGCGTGGGCGCCGGCCGAGGAGGCGTCGCCGATGGCGCCGGTAGCCGGCGCAGGCATTGCGGCACTGCCGTTGCGGGTCGTCATGGTCGCCGGTGCTGCGGGGCCGCGGCCGGCCGCGGGGTTCCCATGCAGTCGCTGACCCAGCTCTGGCTGTTCTTCCTCGTCGTGCTGGCCGTGGTGCTGCTGCCAGGCATGGACATGGCCTATGTCGCCGGCAGTTCCCTGGTCGGCGGCCGGCGCCAGGGGCTGCTCGCGCTGACCGGCATCGTCGCCGGCGGCATCTGCCATGTCGTCGCCGCGGCGCTGGGCATCGGCCTGCTGCTCAAACTCGTGCCGGGCCTGTTCAACGCGGTGCTGCTGGCCGGCGCGGCGTATCTGGCCTGGATCGCCGCGTCGCTGCTGCGCAGCCGCAGTGCCGCGGCACTGCAGGCCGATGCGCCGCGGCTGACTCCGCGCGCGGCCGTGCTGCGCGGCGCATTGACCTCGCTACTGAATCCCAAGGCCTATCTGTTCATGCTCGCGGTGTTTCCGCAGTTCATCGACCCGCAGCGCGGGCCGGTCTGGCTGCAGGCGCTGGTGCTGTGGCTGATCATCGCGGCGACCCAGGCCCTGGTCTACGGGCCGCTGGCATTGGCCGCGGCCGGTGCGCGGCAGTGGCTGGCGCAGCGGCCGTCGGCCGGGCAGATCCTGAATCGCGCGGTCGGTGCCGTGCTGCTGCTGACGGCGCTGTGGACCGCGGCGGCCGGCTGGCGCGCGGGCTGAGCGTGCCGCGCCGGTCGCGGCAGCGCCGCGAGGTTCAGCCCTTGCGCTGCTGCATGCGCTGGCGCGCCAGGAACTCGCCGACGCGGGCCAGGCCCTCGTTCGTGCTGACGCGCGGCGCGTAGCCGAGATCGCGGCGCGCTGCGGCGATATTGAACCAGTGCGCCGTCGACAGCTGTTCGACGATGAAGCGGGTCAGGGGCGGCTCGGACTTGAGCCGCAGCAGTTTCCAGACGCGCTCGAGGTTGGCGCCGACGAAGCGCGCGAAGTCCACCGAGATGCGGCGTTCTTCGGGCGGCAGGCCGGCGGCCTTGAGCAGCGCGTTGATCATCGCGTCCTGGTTGACCGGTTCGCCCTGCGTGATGAAGTAGGCCTTGCCGGCGACCGGCGAGCCTGGCTGCAGCCGGTCCAGGGCGAGCACGTGCGCCTCGGCGGCGTTGTCCACATAGACCGTGTCGATCTTCTTCGGCACGTCGCCGATATGGCGCAGGCGGCCCCTGGTCGAGCGGTCGATGATGCGCGGCAGCAGGTGCGGATCGCCGGGTCCCCAGATCAGGTGCGGACGCAGCGCGACCGTCGCCAGCTGCGGCGAGTTCGCCGCGAGCACGCGCTGCTCCGCGCGTGCCTTGGTCTGCGGATAGGCAGCGAGGAAATGCGTCGCGTATGGCGCCGATTCGTTGACCCCGTTCAGGTCCTTGCCGTCGTGAACGACACTCGGGCTGGAGGTGTAGACCAGGCGCGTTATGCGGTGGATCTCGCAGGCGGCCAGCACGTTGTCGGTGCCGCGCACGTTGATCTCGTAGTACTCGCTGAGCGGCCCCCAGGCGCCGGCCTTGGCCGCCGTGTGCACGATCGCGTCGCAGCCTTCGGCCGCGGCCGCGACGAGGTCGAGGTTGCGCAGGTCGCCGAGCTGCTGCTCGACACCCAGCGCAGTGAGTTCGGGGTAGTCATGGCGGTTGAACGCGCGCACTGCATGGCCGCGCGCGACGAGCTGCTTGCAGACGGCCTTGCCGAGAAAGCCGCCGCCGCCGGTTACGAGTACTTTCATGACGCCTTCCCGTGTCGATGGAGTCCGCCGGTTCGCCCGTGCCGGCCGATCCGCGCCGGCAATGGGGCGCGGCGGATCGGGCCGCCGCGCCGCTGAGCCTCAGGGCGACTCGGCCAGATAGGTATACCCGGTCAGGCCGGTCTCCAGCACGGCCTCGAACTGCTGCGCGGCCTCTTCGCCGAGACCGGCCGCAGCGATCTTGTCGCGATAGGCCTGGCTCAGGGCGGCGAGGTCGTAGCCGACGTAGTCGAGCATGATGTCGCAGGAGTCGCCGCGCTTGAACTGCGACAGCTGCGGCTGGCCGGCATCGTCGATGTGCACGCTGACCGCATCGGTGTCGCCGAACAGGTTGTGGATGTCGCCGAGCGTCTCCTGATACGCGCCGACCATGAAGATGCCGAGGCGATAGGACTCGCCCGGACGCAGCTCGTGCAGCGGCAGGCTCACGTCGAGACCGTCCTCTTCGACGTACTGGTCGATGCGGCCGTCCGAATCGCAGGTCAGGTCGCCGATGACGCCGCGCCGCGTGGGTTCCTCGTCCAGCCGCGTCAGCGGCACGATCGGAAATACCTGGTCGATGGCCCAGACGTCGGGAATCGACTCGAACACCGAGAAGTTGACGAAGTACTTGTCGACCAGGCGCAGGTCGAGTTCGTCGATGGCCTGGCGATGCGCGCGTTCCTCGGGCTTGAGGCGGCGGCGCACGATCGTGACGATGGCGTAGAACAGGTCGTCCAGGCGCGCGCGGTCGGCCAGCGACAGCTGTCCGAGCGCGTACAGGGTCTGGCCTTCGGCGACGTGGTGCAGCGCTTCCTGGTACAGCTCCAGCAGCGGACGCTCGTCGAGCTCGGCATGGATCTCGCGCAGATGGCGCAGCACCGCCGGCTCGTTCGCGCGCTCGGGCGGAATCGCGCCGGTCGGCGCCTGTTCCACTTCGCTGACGTTGACGATGAGTACGGCGTGGTGCGCGGTCATCGCGCGGCCGGCTTCGGTGATCACGCGCGGCGCCTTCAGGCCGTGCTCGGCGCAGGCTTCGGCCAGTGGCTGCACGATGGTCGCGGCGTATTGCTCCAGGCCGTAGTTGATCGAGCAGAACGAGCGCGAGCGCGAGCCTTCGTAGTCCACGCCGAGACCGCCGCCGACGTCCATCGTCGCGATCGGCAGGCCCATCTTGGAAAGCTCGACGAAATAGCGCACCGCCTCGCGCATGCCGGCGGCGATGTCGCGCACGTTGCTGAGCTGCGAACCCATGTGGAAGTGCAGCAGCTTCAGCGTGTGATCGAGCTTGTGCCGGCGCAGCTCGTCGACGAGGTCGAGCACCTGGCGCGGAGTCAGGCCGAACTTGGCCTTGTCGCCGCCGGTGTTCTGCCATTTGCCGGCGCCGAGCGTGGCCAGACGCATGCGTACGCCGAGCAGCGGCTCCACGCCGAGCACGCGCGATTCCTCGATGACGTGAGCCAGTTCCGACGGCTTCTCGATGACGATGTAGATCTCCAGCCCGAGGCGCCGGCCGATCAGCGCGAGGCGGATGTACTCGCGATCCTTGTAGCCGTTGCAGATCACGGTGCTGCCGGGCCTGGCCAATGCGAGCACCGCCATGAGCTCGGGCTTGGAGCCGGCTTCCAGGCCGAAGCCGCGGTCGCCCTGGGCGGCGAGTTCGCCGGCCACGCCGCGCTGCTGGTTGGTCTTGATCGGGAATACCGCAGTGTAGCCGCCGGCATAGTCCCAGTCGGCCATGACCGTGGCGAAGGCCGCCTGCAGTCGCGCGCGGCGGTGGTGCAGGATGTCCGAGAAGCGCACGAGCAGCGGCAGCCGCGAACCCTGCGCCTGTGCCCGGGCGACGATTTCGTCCAGCGCCAGAGCCGGGCCGTCCGGCCCGCGCGGCTGCACGACCATGCGGCCCTGCGCATCGACATCGAAATAGCTTTCGCCCCAGTAGGGCACGGCGTAGCGCTGGCGCGCCTGTTCCACGTTCCACGCATTCGTCATTGAAGCGTTTCCTCAACTGTACGAGTGTGCGTCGCAGCGGCGGGGCCTGGACGAAAAACAGTGGCGAAAGCCACCTTCCCGACGGCCGGAAGCCTCGCACGCCGCGGGGCCGTAGGGCCGGACATTGTACCGACCCGAGGTCTAAGGTCGATGACGGCGGCGGACGCGACCAAAGCCAGCGGGGAACCGGTACAATCGCGCGCCCCGTCCGACCCTCCCCGAGCACAGCGCCATGTCCGAGACCTCCTGGTTCACCGAGCAGCACGAGCACTCCGGCTCGTCCATCGGTTTCCGCGTGAAAGAAAAGCTGCACGCGGAGAAGACGCCGTTCCAGACCATCGAGATCTACGACACGACGGACTGGGGCAAGCTCATGGTCATCGACGGCTGCATGATGGTCTCCACGCGCGACAATTTTCTCTATCACGAGATGATGTCGCACCCGGCGCTGTTCACCCATGCGCGGGCCAAGCGCGTCGTCATCATCGGCGGCGGCGACTGCGGCACCTTGCGCGAAGTGCTGCGCCACGACGAGGTCGAGAAGGCGATCCAGGTCGAGATCGACGAGCGCGTGACGCGCCTGGCCGAGAAGTATTTCCCCGAGCTCTGCGAAGCCAACAGCGATCCGCGCGCCGAGCTGCTGTTCATCGACGGCATCAAGTACATGGCCGACTGCGAGCCCGAGTCGCTGGACCTGATCATCGTCGACTCCACCGATCCGGTCGGTCCGGCCGAAGGCCTGTTCAACGCCGCGTTCTATTCGAGCTGCTACAAGGCGCTGCGCCACGGCGGCATCCTCGTGCAGCAGTCCGAATCGCCGCTGGTGCATCTGGACCTGATCAAGTCCATGCGCCTGGCCATGAAGAGCGCCGGCTTCCAGGCCGCCAAGACCCTGAGCTTCCCGCAGCCCTGCTATCCGACCGGCTGGTGGAGCTGCACGATGGTGCGCAAGGGCGCCGACCTCGCCGGCTTCCGCGAACGCGGCGCGGCGAGCAAGCAATTCCCGACGCGCTACTACAACGTCGACATGCACCGTGCAGCGCTGGCGCTGCCCGAGTTCGTGCGCGAAGCGCTCGGCGAATAAGCATCGGAAAACGATTCGGACGAGTGTCGTCGACATCGTCGGACGACGCTCGTTCCGGTGCGGTTTCGGCATGACGTTTACTCCGGTGCCCGCGACGCTCGCTCCGGTACTCCGGCAATGCGATCCCGTGAGGTTCACCCGCGCACTGCGTCTGCCGTACTGCGTGTTCCCAGGTTTGCGTCGACCGTCGGCAACGCGAGCATCCGGCCGCTGCGGATTCGTGGAGCTGCGAAGCGGAAAACCGAAGTCCGGCCAGTCCGCCAATCCACCCGTCGCGTCCGGTTGACGGTCGCCGGCACATTCCCTCTTTGGTCGTAGGCGTCGGGAAACCGGTCCGCGCGGCGCTAAGCTGCGCCGCCGGATTCCGCCCCGCCGTCGCTGCTCCGCGCCATGTCCGTCTTCGCCGCCTTCGCTTTCATCCTGTTGCTGATGGCCCTGGGCCGCTCCCTGGCCTGGCGCCGGCTCGTGCCCGACAGCGCGCCCGATGCGCTGAACATCGTCGTGCTCTATGTCTGCATGCCGGCGTCGATCCTGCTGCAGGTGCCCAAGCTGCAGTTCGCCTCGGCCGCGTTCGGCGTCGTGCTGGTGCCGTGGCTGTTGCTCGCGCTGAGCACCGCGCTCGTGCTCGGCGCGGCGCGCCTGCTGCGCCTGCAGCGGCCGGACACGGCCGTACTGCTGCTGGAAGTGCCGCTCGGCAACACCTCGTTTCTCGGCTATGCGCTGATTCCGGTGCTGGCGAGTCCCGCGGCGATGCCGTTCGCCGTGCTCTACGACCAGTTCGGCAGCTTCCTGATCCTGTCCACGTTCGGCCTGACCGTCATCGCGGTCTACTCCGGCGGCGCCCGGCCGACAGCGGCCGTCGTCGCGCAGCGCGTGCTGCGCTTTCCGCCGTTCCTCGCGCTGGTATTCGCGCTGACCCTGATGCCGGCGCAGCCGCCGCCGGCCATCGCTGCCGTGCTGCAGCAGCTGGCCGGCGCGATGCTGCCGATGGTCGGCCTCGCGCTGGGCATGCAGCTCAAGTTGCGCCTGCCGCGCTCGCAGCTGCTGCCGCTGGGCCTGGGCCTGGCCGGCAAACTGTTCGTGATGCCGGCCCTGGCCTGGCTGCTGTGCCTGGTCCTGGGTCTCGGCCCCGACGCACGCGCCGCCGTCGTGCTCGAATCGGCGATGCCGCCGATGATCACCGCCGCCGCCCTCGCCGCGATGGCGCGCCTTGCGCCCGAACTCGGCTCGGCGCTGGTCGGCTACGGCGTGGTGCTGTCGATGGCGAGCCTGCCGCTGTGGCGCTGGTGGCTGGGAGCTTGAGGCGGTGAGCCGGCAATCGCGGTGAACCGCCTGGGCTTTCCGGAGGCATCATCGACGCGGGCCCCAGCGCGGGCCGGGCCTCGCCCGCGAGCGTCCGTGCTCGCGGGCGAGGCGCTCACTGTCGACCGGCCTGCGCTCAGTAAGGCCTGCAGACGACACGGTCGGTTTCGGTCCAGCAGCTCCAGCGCACGGCGCCGTAAACCACCGGGACGCCGAACATCGTGTACAGGTAGTTTCGCATGCGCGTCCCCGCCGGGCCGTTCGGGCCCTCGGATCCGTAGTTGTACTGGACGCCGTTCAGCTGGGACGGCGTTACCGGGATGATGTTGCCGTGGGCGTCGACGGCGCTGTTCTCCACGGCAGTCAGGCTGTTGTTGACGGGGTTGTACTCGAACGTGATCTTCGATCCGTCGGCGAACTGCACGGTGATCAGCGTCTGTCCGATGTTGCTCTTGAAAATGCTGACCGCCGCCAGGACCAGGCTGTGTACGGCCGCTCCCCCCATCGGCAGCGCATTGGACCACGAGATGGATGCCGATCCCGCGAGCCAGTCGATGAGCTGCGTCCTGGCGCCGCCCGGACCCGCGACGTCGTAGGCGGACAGGTTCTGCACCGGCCCGTTCGTCGTGACGACGAAAAGGGATTTCATCGTGCCCTGCGTAGCCGCGTAATAGGCCGCGAGCTCGCCGACGACGTTGATGACGTCCCGTTCGACGGACAGCGACTCCGCTTCGACGAAGCAGACCATGCCTTCCTCGCAGCTTCGCGTAACCTCGAACTTGCGCGCGTAACCCTTGACCAGGTCGTAGACATAGTGAGTACCGCTGCCGCGCGTCAGGGCCTGCGCCATGTAGGCCGACTCGCTGCAGTCGTCGCAGCGGATCTCGGCGGCGCCGGCACTCGAGCCGAACAGCGCCATCGCCAGAAACAGCAGTTTGTTCTTCATCATCATTCCTTTGTCGCGTCGTTGAAAACTGCGCAGAAGAACCCGCGCATCGACACGTGGGCGATGCGGGAGTCGTCAGGCGCGGGATGGGCGTTCCGGCATCCACGCGCCGCGACGGAAGCGGCAATCGCGTGGTGATGCGGAACGCACGATCAGAAGACGCGATCGCTCGGCCTGCAGCAAGCACGCTGGGACGAAACGCACGCTGGACTATGCAGCAGGCCCGCAGGCATCGCGCCGGAGCCGATGCCCGGCTGGTCCCGCCCGAGCAGCGGACCGTTCGTCACCAGGCAACACTGCCAACGTCCGCGGGCGTGCGCGGCAATGCGGCCGGCTTCCTGCTCGTGCGGGCATCGCTTGTTGCCGGCGCATCGTCCGTTTCCGGCGCGGCCCAGCTCTCTCCCCGGCGCGGAACACGCCGGGGAGAGACGGGCGAGGAATAGCGGCGGGCGCCGGAACCTGGGTCTGTCGCGACGCTTCCTTGAAATCAGATGATGAATTTCAACAAAGGGCCGGCCGGCCGGACTCCGTTTCTCGCGAGAGTGGCGGGGCAGCGAGCGCCCCCCCGACCGCTGCATCGGCGTCGACGCGGCGCCGCTACGGACAGGTCGTTCCCTGCACCGACGTCACGCGTTCCAGCGCGAGGGTGCCCGAGGCGGTGAACAGCGGATCGACCGAGGTCCAGCTGACGCTGCCGGCGTTGCAGCTCGTGAACGTGAAAGTCAGCGTGCCCCAGGGTGGATTCGTGATCTGGGTCGGATCGAAGTTCGGCGGGAAGCGGCCGCCGCGGCTCTTGACCGCCTGCATCTCGATGCGGTTGTCGACGATCTGGCCGACACCGAGTATCCAGACCTGGTTGCCGTTCGCGTCGAAGGTGAACCAGAACGCCGTGACCGTGGTGTCGTTGACCTTTTCCAGCTGGAAGCCGTGGCCGCTCTGCGCCGGGTTGTACCAGTTGCCGCTGACCGCGCTGCCGATCGAGAACGCAGGTCCGCCCTGGACGACGATCTTGCCGGACATGCCGATGCCGCCGGGCGCGCCGTGGACGGTGCAGTAGTAGGGCACCGTGCCGGCGTTGGCGAAGGTCAGGGTCTGGCTCCACTCGCTGGAGTTCGGCGCGCCGCCGCCGGGATTGCTCGTGCTGGCGCAGCTGTTGGAACAACGGAACGAGCCGTCGTCGGCGGTGACGTCATGGAAACCGCCGGCATTGCGGAAGGTCACGGTGTCGCCGGCCTGGATCGTCAGGTTCGCCGGCGAGAAGCCGTTGCCGCCGCCGCCGACCGTCACGACGTGATTGGCCGCGAAGGCCAGGGTAGTCAGAAGGAGCAGGCTGGCGCCGGCCGCCCATTGTGCGATTCGCCGAATCATGGAATGCCTCCGTCACGGAAAACGCCGCGCGGATCACGCGGTTCGTGAGCGTGAGTGCGGATGGCGTGCGTCCCGGTTGCGCCGTGCGGCTCAGAAGTTCCAGACCACGCTGGTGACCCAGCTCCGGCGTTTCTGCGAACCGGTGTTGTACTGGGTCGCGTCGGGTGTGGCCCAGAGCAGCGAGGTATACAGATAGACGTCGCCGATGCCGTAGCTCAGGCCGACATTGCCGTAGGCATAGTCGAACCCGGCGGCGTCGAGCCGCGCATAGCCCAGGCCGACGTCGGCGGCGAGGCGACCGGCCAGCGGTTGGCGGTAGCTGAGTTCGGCTGCGGCGGCGAAGCCGGTCGGCGCGCCGCGGAACGTGAACACGCCTGGCGTGTCCGGCGACAGAGCGAGGCTGGCGCGCCAGCGGCCGCGCCAGCCTATCGCTGCGGTGACTTCGTTGTAATTGAGTTCGTCGCGCCAGACGTTCCACGGCGATTCGTAATGCACGACGCCGAGCTTGGCCGACCAGTCCTCGTCGAGCTGCCAGCGCCGGTCCAGATACAGCGTGAACTGCGCGCCGGCGTCCTGGAACGGCGGTCGCTCCTGCGAGGCGCCGAGACCCACGATCCAGTCCGTGCCCAGGCCGTAGTGCAGGTCGGCCAGCCAGGCAGGCCGGCCCGAGCTCAGGCTGACGCCGCGATAGACATTGTCGGTGCCATAGCCCAGCGAGCCGCCCCAGCCCTGCGCCTGTACGCGGCCGCTTGCCGCCGCCGCGATCAGCAGCAGACCGGCAATTCCACGCGGACAGCGGTCGTTGCGGGTACCGGCCATGGCGCAGAATCTGCCTCAGGTAGGGAATCGGGCGAAGCTACACCGACAGGCAACCGTCGAAAAAGCGGGCAAGGGCCGTTTGGCGCAGCGGTTCACAGCCCGGTCCGCCGCTGTACCGGCCGGATGGCGCCGCGCGCCGGCCGGGCGAGAGCAGGACAACCGTTTGCCGCGGTCGCGGCACTCAATGGCCACAGGTGGCCGGCCGGAAGCCCATGCAAGCTGACAGCGACAACCCGGATACGCAGGATGCCGGCGCGGCGGACGCGGGCGAGGCGACAGAGCGCCGCCTGCTCGCGGCCGTCGCGCGCGGCGACCGCGTCGCGTTCGAGCGTCTCTATCTGCGCCAGCACGGCGTGCTCGCGCGCTTCCTCGCGCGGCACACGGCGCGGCGCGATCTCGTCGACGACATCATCAACGACGCATTCTGGGTGGTCTGGCGCAAGGCGGCCGAGTTCCGCGGCGATTCC
The DNA here is from genome assembly GCA_001725155.1 of Lysobacteraceae bacterium SCN 69-320. Lineage (GTDB taxonomy): Bacteria > Pseudomonadota > Gammaproteobacteria > Xanthomonadales > Rhodanobacteraceae > Tahibacter. The sequence continues at coordinate 39,270 of MEFP01000022.1, forward strand.
AAGGTCGGTACCTGGATCATCGGCATCGCCTACCGCTGCATGCTCAAGACCCTGCGCCAGAATCTGCCGGCGGCCGAGGTCGAGGTCGATCTGCCGGACCCGGCCGCCACGGAAACCGGCGAAGCCGAGCAGCGCGAGCTGCGCGATTGGGTGCGCCGCGGCCTGGATCTGCTGTCGCCGGAGCAGCGCATGACCCTGGAGCTGGCCTATTACCTCGGCCAGTCCTGCGAGGAGATCGCGGTGATCATGAATTGCGCCACCGGCACAGTGAAGGCGCGCATGTTCCACGCGCGTCTGCGCCTGCGCAATTCGCTGCCGGCGCTGGGCGGCGCCGATTTCGCCGCGAACCCCGCCGAACGGAAATGACCACATGAGTGACGAAGGCCTCTCGCATACGCAGACCTGGGACCTGATTCCGTGGGTCGTCAACGGCACTGCGACTGCCGGGCAGCGCGCCCGCGTCGAGCTGCATCTGCGCGACTGCGCCGACTGCCGCCGGGAGTTCGCGCTGCAGCAGCAGTTCCAGGCCGGCCTGCGCGAGGACGTCGAAGCCGATCCCGATCCGCGACCCGGCCTGGAGCGCCTGTTCGCGCGCATCGACGCCGATACCGTGCCGCCGGCCGCGGCGATCACGCATCGCGGCGGCGGCTGGCTGCCGTGGCTGGCCGCGGCCGTCGTCGTGCAGTCCGTGGGCCTGGCCTTGCTCGCCGGGCTGCTGCTCGGCCGCGGCGCCGCACCGGACGATTACCGCACCTTCAGCGCCGCCCCGGCGCGGAGCGAGGCGGTGATCCGCCTCGTCGTCGCGCCGGACACCACGCTCGCCGCGCTCGGCGAACTGCTGGCCGACACGCGCCTGCACATCGTCGAGAGCACCGCCGACAACGGCGCATTCGGCCTGGCGCCGCGCGATGCGACAACGTCGCCCGACGTCGCGGCGACGGTCGCCGAACTGCGCCGCCGCCCCGGCGTGCTGCTGGCCGAACCGATCGCCGGCGCCGCCGGCAAGGCACCGTGAGGCCATGATGTCGCGCCGTCGCCGGATGTTCGCGTTCGCCGTTGCGCTGGGACTCGGCGCTGCGACAGGCGTGCAGGCCGCGCCGCCACCGACGGACTGGAGCGCCGGCTACGACGCGGCGCGCCTGATCGTCGTCGCCGTGGCCAACAAGCCCGATCCGCAGCCGGCCGCCGGCGCGACGCCGCGCGGCTACGACGCGCTGCCGAATTACGCCGGCGGCGACCGCGCGATCGAAACCGCGGCGCGTCTGTCGGCCGACTACGGCCTCAGCGAACGCGCAGCCTGGGTCATCGAACCGCTGCGGCTGCGCTGCCTCGTATTCGCTCTGCCCGAACGGGCCGACCGCACGCAGCTGCTGGCCGAACTGCAGCGCGACAAGCGCGTGCGCCTGGCCCAGCCGCTGCAGGAGTTCGAAACCCTGGCCGGCGCGGCCGCGCCCCCGGTTGCGGCGGCGGCGGCGCCGGACTACAACGACCCGTATCTCAGCTTGCAGCGCAGCTTTTCCACGATCGCCGCCGGCGCCGCGCAGCGCGCGACGCGCGGCGACGGCGTACGCATCGCGCTGATCGACACCGGCGTGGACGCGGCGCATCCCGACCTGGCCGGACGCATCCGGGACCAGCGCGATTTCGTCGGCGGCGCGGCCGATACGGCCGAGCGCCACGGCACCGAAGTCGCCGGCGTGATCTCGGCCGTGGCCAACAACAAGCTCGGCATCGTCGGCGTCGCGCCGGGCGCCCAGCTGCTGGCCTATCGCGCCTGCTGGCCGGCGACGCCGCAGGCGGCCAGCGCGCGCTGCAACACCTTCACCCTGGCGCTGGCGCTGGGCGCTGCCCTGGACTCCGACGCGCGCATCATCAACCTGAGCCTCGGCGGCCCGGCCGATCCGCTGCTGCAGGAACTCGTGGCGCAGGCCCAGGCGCGCGGCATCGTCGTCGTCGGCGCGGTGCCGCCGGATCGGCGCATGGACGGATTTCCGGTCGGTATTCCGGGTGTCATCGCCGTCGCCGCGGCCGAAGACAGCGATGTGGCCACGCCGGCGCTGCGCGCGCCGGGCCGTGACGTGCTCACCTTGGAACCCGGCGGACATTTCGACTACGCCTCGGGCAGTTCGCTCGCGACGGCGCACGTGACCGGCGCGCTGGCGCTGCTGCTGGCGCTGGACCGGCATGGCAGCGCGGCCGATCTCGCCGCGCTGCTGCAGCGCAGCCAGCAGGAAGCCGGGCGCAGCATCGACGTCTGCCGCGCGATCGCGGCACTGCGGCGCGATCCGGCAACCTGCGCCGCGCCGGCCGTGGGCAGCGGCGGCTGAGCATGCGACCGCGCGCAGCCGGGCTCGCAGGGACGTGGGCAGGCGCCTGCCTGCTGCTCGCCGCGCTGCTGTTCGCGCCGGTCCATGCGCAGCAGACGCGCGAGGACTTCGCGCGCAGCCTGCCGGCTTCGGACTTCACGAGCGGCCACGTTCGCGACGACGCGAAACACTTCCTCGCCGCGCCGGGCTTCGCCAACGCGCGCGTCGCCGCCAATCCGCCGGCGGCCGGCGCCCAGCCGGTCGGCGAGAAGGTCTGCATCGCCTGCCATCAGCTGGAAAGCGAGCATTTCACGCACACGCTGCATGCGCTGGGCCTGCATGCGGCGGCGCAGGCCGATGCGTCCGTGCCGGTCTGCGAAAGCTGCCACGGCGCGGGTTCTGAACACGCGCGCGATCCAACCGGAAAAGGCCTGATCATCGGTTACACGCGCGGATCGGCGACACCGGTGCAGCAGCAGACCGAGGTCTGCCTGAGCTGTCACGCGGGCGGCGCACGCGAGCACTGGGCCGGCTCGGTGCATCAGCGCAATGCGCTGTCCTGCAGCGACTGCCACAACCCGATGGCGAATTTCTCCGGCCAGGGCCTGCTTGCGCGGCGTTCGATCAACGACACCTGCGCGCAATGCCATCAGGACGTGCGCCAGCAGTTCGGCCGCCGCTCGCACATGCCGCTGGCCGAGGGCCAGATGAGCTGTGCCGACTGCCACAACCCGCACGGCACCCTGACTTCGCCGCTGCTGAAGACCGCCACGGTCAACGAGACCTGCTACACCTGCCACGCCGAAAAGCGCGGACCGTTCCTGTTCGAGCACGCGCCCGTGCGCGAAAGCTGCCTGAACTGCCATACGCCGCACGGTTCCAACCAGCATGCGCTGCTCGTCGCGCCGGTTCCCTTGCTGTGCCAGCAATGCCATAGCCAGCTCGGCCATCCGAACGACCTGCAGACGCCGGCCTCGCTGGCCAACGGCGCGCATCCCGACGAACGCCTGATCGGCCGCGCCTGCCTGACCTGTCATGCGCAGGTGCACGGGTCCAACGCGCCTTCGGGCCCGAAATTCCACGAGTGACGCAGGAGAACGGCGATGCGCCCGTACCGGTTCGCTCGCGCGGCGCTGCCGCTGGCTCTGGCATTGGTGTTTCAGGCCAATGCCGACAGTGGCGACGGTGTCGACCTCGCGCCGGGCAACGCCCTGCTGGCGCGCGGTCTCGCCGACGGAGCCGGCGACGCGCGTGGCACGAGCTGGCTGCGGCCGGGCCAGCGCCGCTCGCCGGCCGGCAACCTCTACGGCTGTCCCTTGGAAACGCCGACACTGGAACAGCTCGGCGAATGGACCTACGACGGCCGCCTGCAGCTCGGCTGGACAGTCGCGAACGGCGATAGCGGCAACGCGCTGTGGAACCGCTACGTGCGCTGGGACAGCGGCCTGGTCCTCGGTCTGCTCGAGATCGCGCTGCGCCGGCCCACCGACGGCAGCTACGCGGATCTGCGCGCGAGCCGCATCAGCAGTGACGACGGTTTCATCGAGGCCGCATTCGGCCGCGCCGGCAGCTACAAGGTGCAGGCGCTCTTGCGCGAGATGCCGAATGTCGTCAGCGATTCGGCGCGGCCGATCTGGAGCGGCGTCGGCTCGAACGATCTGCGCCTGCTGCCGGGCCTGACGCCGGGCGCCAGCGACAGCGCCGCGGTCGCCGCGGCGATCGACGGCGTCGCGCCGCGGCAGCTGCAGGTCGTGCGCAGCAAGAGCGGGCTGGGCCTGGATGCCTATCTGACCCCGCGCTGGATCGCCCGCGCGGCGATCAGCGAGGAGCGCCGTTCCGGCGCGCGGCCGTTCGGCGGCGCGTTCTTCTACAATTTTCTTTTTCCGGAAAACGCCGGCGTGCTCGAAACCGTGCGTCCGGTCGAGGATGCGACGGTCAATCTCGCCGCCGGTCTGCGCTATGCCGGCGAGCGCTGGCGCATGGACTTCGCCTACGACGGCTCGTTCTACCGCGACCGCTACCGGCGCCTGCGCTTCGAAAGCCCGTTCGCGCTGACGCCGACACGACCCGGCACGACTTCGGCGACGATCTACCAGGGCCAGTTCGCGCTGGAGCCCGACAATGATTATCACAACCTGCGCGCGGGCCTGACGCGCCGGCTGCCGTGGAATGGCGAACTCGGTGTCACGGTCGCGGCCGGCCGCCTGCGCCAGAACGACGGCCTGATCGCGCCGATAGACTGCGCCGGCACCTTCGGCGTCGACAGTGACGGCAGCGGCGTGCCCGGGCCGAACAATCCGTTCCTGCACGCCTGCGCCGACTGGAACACGCCGGCTGCACTGTCGCGCGCCCGTGCCGGCCTGCGCATCGACACCTACGCGTTCGACGCGCATTTCAGCCTGCAGCCAATGTCGCAGCTGAGCCTGCGCGGCAAGCTGGATTTCCGCCGCGAGGACTATCGCAACGCCTACCTGGCCTACAACCCGCTGACCGGCGACTACGGCTACATCACCGAGAACGGCGCCCAGGCCAGCATCCAGCCCGGCGCGCTCGGCACCTGGAATCCGCTGACCGCGCCGTCGGTGATCACGCGCGTGCGCAATCTGCCGCTGGACCGGCAGGACTACGGCGCCGAACTCGGCGCCGACTGGCAGCTGGCCGAGCGGCGCAGCCTGAGTCTGACCCTGGCGACGCGCCGCGACGAGCCCACGCATCGCGAGCGCAGTCGCATCGACGACGACAGCCTCAAGCTTGCCTATGTCGACCGTCGTTTCGACGGCCTGACCCTGCGCGCGAGCTATGCCGTGACCGATCGCCACGGCGACCGCTACGTATCCGATCCGTATGCGTTCGCCTACTCGATCGGCCTGCCGGGATTCGTCGCGCCGGCCGGCGGCGTGCCGGCGTTCACCGTCGATGCCTTGCGCAAGTACGACCTGGCCGACCGGCGCGAGCACAAGGCGCGCGTTTCGGCGACGCTCGCGCTCGGCGCCACGGCCAGCCTCAGCGCCGGTGTGCAGGGTGACTGGAACGACTACGACGCGACGATAGGCCGCCAGACCTATGATCGCAGCGGCACGACCGTGCAATGGGAATGGCAGCCCTCGCCGCAGACCCGCGCGAACGTCTTCTACGGCTTCGACCGTGCGCGTCTGCGTCTGGCCAATGTCGCCGACGTCGTGTTCGGTCCCGACGGCAGTCTCGGCGGTCCCGACTATCCGTTGAACGCCCGCTGGTGGGCCTATGACAAGCAGCGCAACCGCAATGCCGGCGCGAGCCTGGAACAGCGCCTCGGGCCGGTTCGGCTGGACCTGAGCTGGAACCTCGTCGATGCGCGCGGCCTGACCAGCTACCGCTTCGCCTCGCCGGTCGCCCTCGCATATTTCGCCGACGGCCTCGCGGGCGGCGACAGCGGCGAATTTCCGGCCATGCGCTATCGCGTCGACAGCCTGAGTCTCGGCGCGAGCTTCGCGCTGTCGCCGCGCATTTCTCTGCGCGCGTTCGACCTGTTCGAGCGCGGACGCATCAGCGACTGGCATTACCTCGGGCTGGATGCCGCGCGCGTGATCGACCACCGCGTCTACAGCGACGGCGGCCCGAGCGGCTATACGACCAACCTGATCGGCGTGCTGCTCGACCTGCGGCTGTAGCGCGTCACGCAGACACTCAGACGCCGGCGCAGTCCGGCTTGCGACAGACAGAAGACCATCGAGAGGAGAGTAAAACCATGCGATTCGCACCGCTGCTGATCCTGCTGGCTTGCGCCCTGCCGTATGCGGCCCAGGCTGCCGAACACGAAGTCATCGTCGGCGCCGACGGCCAGAACGCCTATTCGCCGAACCTGCTGAAGATCTCGGCCGGGGACACGGTGACGTTCCGCCAGGTCGGCGGATTCCACAATGTTTCATCGAGCCCCGGCGCGGTCACCACGTTCCGCTGCGGACCCGGCGGCTGCGACGGCGTCGGCGCCGGCAACGGCGATCCCGGCGGCGGCACCTGGCAGCAGAGCGTCATGTTTCCCGACGCGGGCACGGCCAACTATCTCTGCGACGTGCATGGCCAGAGCATGAGCGGCACCATCATCGTCAATCCGGTGCCGGTCACGCTGCAGTCCTTCGACATCGACTGAACCGGCGCGCGGCGTCCGCGAGGCGCCGCTCAGCCATCGGAGTCCGGCCATGCAACGCCTGATTGCCTTGCTGCTGCTTTCGCTGCCGTCGCCGGCCGTCGCGGGCGGCTTCGTCGACCTGCGCGACGCACCGGCCGTCGTCGGCGATGCGGCGGCCGGCGCGGCCAAGGTGACGGTCTGCGTCGCCTGCCACGGCGCCGAAGGCAATGCGGTCGTGCCGGCGTTTCCGGCGCTGGCCGCGCAGCATTCCGGCTATCTGTATCAGAGCCTCGCCGGCTTTCGCCGCCGCGCCGATCCGGCCTCGCCGATGACGCCGCAGGTGCAGACGCTGAGCGATGCGGACCTGCGCGACATCGCCGCGTACTTCGCCTCGCGCCGGCGCAACCCGCCGGCGGCGCCGGTCGTGGCCGGGCTGCCCGGCGCGCGCCTGTTCCGCGACGGCGACGCCGCACGCGGCATCGCGCCATGCCAGGGCTGCCACGGCGCGAGCGCCCAAGGCCATCCGCAGCGCGGCACGGCGCCGCGCTACGACTACTATCCGGCGCTGGCCGCACAATCGGCCGACTATCTCGCCGCGCGCCTGCGCTTCTATCGCGACGGCGGCAACGCCGACACCAGCAACGCGCTGATCATGCGCGGCATAGCGCGTAATCTTGACGACGCGGCAATCGCCGAACTGGCCGCCTGGCTGGCCGCGACGCCGCGTGATACCGCTTCCGGAGACTACCCATGAGTACGTCAGGCAATGCTCCGTCCGGCCCGCAGGCCGCCGCCCGCCGCCGCTTTCTGACCTTGCTGGCGGCGAGTGCCGCAGCCGCCGTGCTGCCCGCGGCCGCGGCCGATCTGCCGCCGCTGCCCGAAACCGACCCGACCGCGCAGGCGCTGGGCTACAAGGCCGACGCGAGCCAGGTCGACGCCGCCAGATACCCCCAGCACACCGCGCAGCAGAGCTGCGCCAACTGCAAGTTCTTCCAGGGCACCGGCGCCGGCGGCCCATGCCAGCTGTTCCCGGGCAAGTCGGTCAATGCCAAGGGGTGGTGCGCCGGCTACGCGGCCAAGGCCTGAACCTCGCCAGTACCCGAGGCGGAGATCGCGTGTCTCCGCGGGTACGCAGCCTATCTGCTGCATGTTTCCGATGTATCGACGCCACGGCCGGATCGTTTCGTTCCGGTCGCGGATCGACGTTTCGTCGTGCGAGCCCGGATTGCGGGTCGCTGATTGCCGGAGCCCGACGTTCGACCGGCTCTTCAGGCTTGTGTCGCCGGATCGCCGCCACAGCGCGGATCCAGGCCGCTCTTCCGCCCGCCACTGAGGGCTCAGCCGGCTCAACGCAGGTCCGCCGGATCCTCCTGTTGCTCCCCGAAACTCCGGACTGGCTGAGGTCGCGGCTGTTGCGACGGAGTTTCCTCAATCTGCAGGTCGCGATCGGGCGGGCTGGTACGGGCCGACAACCTCGTCGGTCGGCTCTCGGCAGCGCCGGGACGATCAGTCATCAACGTCGTTGATCACGTCTGTCGCGGAAGTTCGTTACCCCAACTCGAGCGTCCAGAAGCGGCTCAGCGTGATCCGACCGTCCTCGCCCAGGTCGGCGATGGCGGATCTGCCGTATCCGTCGCAGACGCCGGTTCACGCGTTTCGGGTCATCGGTTCTGATCAGGGGGTTCCATGGAAGTGCGCGCCTATTTCCGGCGATGGCTGCTGGCCGTCGTCACGCTGCCGCTGCTGCTTGTTTTCGGCGGGCCGGCGTCGGCACAGGTAGATCCGTTTCTGGACATGGGTCTATCCCGCGCCCAGATGGTCTGTCCCTCTGCCAACAACGACGCCTGGGCCTCCGGCATCGCACGGGCGCAGCCCGGCCGCTGGTGGAATCCCAAGCGCTATGGCACAGGCTGGGACCTGGTCTACAGCGACGATCGCCAGTCTCTCAAGGCGTTCATGTACACGTTCAACGGTGCCGGTCATTCGACCTGGCTCGCCACGAACATGACGAGGATCGACGACAGCGGCGACTTCTGGACCGCGAATCTGCGCGAGTACACCCAGGACACGGCCGGAACGGTCAGCTCGGCCGTGGTCGGCCGGGTCATGTTCCGGTTCTTCCGCGACGACCCCTCGCGCATCGCGATGCGCTGGAAATGGGACGACGCAGCCGCCCTGACGCCACCGGCTCCGCAGAACTATTTCGAGGAATGTCTGAACGACATGACTCGGCTCAACCCGTCCTACTACACCGGCGTCAGCGGGGCGCCGGAAACGGTGGCCTTGTACGGCGACAGCAAGACGGTGCTCGAACCGGCCGTCAGCCAGGTGTTTTCGGGCTACTGGGCCGACAGCAATCCGACCAATGTGGATGACGTGCCCGGCGTCGTCATGACGATCATGCAGACCTCGCTCGGCAACGACGTCGGAAAGTTCGGCGAAGCGGCCGTCCGCCTGATGTACAACCAGCGCGGTACTCCGCCGCGCAAGCCGATCTTCGTGCAGGCCCAGCGCGAAACGCTGCGCCCGACGCTGCCGCTGACCGAAGACACCTTCAACCTGTATTTCCACTATGGCATCGGCTATCCGCAGCGCTACGCGGTGACGGACTGCACGCCGTCCACGACCCCCGTCGTCGTCAACTGCAACAACAATATCCTCGTCGGCACGTACACGCGCACATTCCTTCCGGCCTACAACTATCGCCGCGCCAGCGTGGTCTTCACCATCGACCATACGAAGCTCGGCAGCAACGGCGAGGTGCCGGGAGCGCCCGTTCCCGCAAGCCCGGCCTATCTGCTCGGTGTGCCGCCGCCGGGCGAGCCGCTGGCTTCGCAGACGATCAGCAAGACCGTCACGCGCACCACGAAGTTGCAGGACATTTCGGTGAATCGCTATGTCTGTGCGCCGCCATCCAACGGCACTTGCGACGTCTGGGTCAGCTGGGCCGGCGACGGTAGCGGCAAGCCCTGGAAACGCGATCTGGGGTCGATGACCTACGATGCCGCGCCGCTGGATACCGGCGACTTCGGCACGGCGTCGGTGGCGCTGCGTACTGGCGATCGTGTCCAGTTTGAGCTTTGGGCCGGAACTCCTGGAGCACCTGGCGCGATCCTGCTCGACCGCACTCCGGAAGTACGCGGCGTATCCGTCGATTCAGCCAGCCAGGGCGCGATCCAGCTGCCGTCGGCGCCGCAGATTTCCAATATGGAGGATTTGCCGCCCCATGACCCGACCATAGGATCGGTCGGCGGCGGTGCGGACGTCAGCGGCGGTGCGGCGACGTATACGGTGCCGATCCAAGTCCCGCCGGGCCGCAATGGCATGCAGCCGACCGTTTCCCTGTCCTACAGCAGCCGCGGAGGCAATGGTATCGCCGGCCTGGGCTGGAGCCTCGCCGCAGGCAGCAGCGTCCAGCGCTGCCCGCAGACGATCGCACAGGACGGCACGTCGCGCGGCGTGCGGCTTGACGCCAACGATCGTCTCTGTCTGGACGGCCAGCGGCTCATGCTTGCACCCGGTGGCGGCACCTATGGCAATGCGGGCGCCGAATACCGCACCGAGATCGAGAGCTTCGCCAAGATCACCCAGTCCGGCGCGTCGCTGGGCGGCAGCAACGTGTGCTTCACCGTGAAGCAGAAAAGCGGACACACGCTGACCTATGGTTGTGCGCCTGCGGGCTACCTCTGTTCCGGAGGAACCCTGCCGCGCTTGCAACCGGGCGGACAGTCCTCGCCGAAGGAACAGTCCTGGTTGCTGAGCCGGGTCGAGGACACGGCCGGCAACACCATGGACTACTGCTACAAGTCGATCCCGGATCCGAACTACATGCCGGGCGATGCCGTCAGCGAAATGCTGCTCGACCGCATTCTCTACACGGGTACCACCAAGGCTGGCCTTCCTCTCGCCGCGACGACGTCCACGAGCCTCCGCAAGATCGTGTTCGACTACGAGTCGCGTCCTTCGCAGGGGCGCGCCGACGACCGCGGTTCTTCGTGGATCGCCGGCGGCGGAGTGTTGCAGACGCAGCGTCTCACGGACATTCGTACCTACTCGCCGGACTCGCAGTATCCCGTACGGCGTTACATCCTGGACTACAAGGACACTGCCGTCAGCCAGCTGGAACACAGCTACTACAGCGGTCGCAGCCTGCTGCGGCGGGTCAAGGAATGTGCCTACACCGACAGCGGCGTCGAGCAGTGCCTGAAGCCGACCGAATTTAGCTGGTCGGACGGCAGCTGGGAGTTCACAAGCCGCCGCATGAGCGTCGCCGGCGGCACCGCGCCTGCCAGCGCCGGCGCGATGGCGCTGGCGCCCATGCCCGACGTGACCTGGACCGACGGCGTCGACAGCGCGACGGCACCCGCCTATCAACGCAAACGAGCGTTGCCGATCGGTGACCTCGACGGCGACGGCACGCGCGAGATGCTGGTCACGCGAAGCTGGTATGACGGACAGAACTGGCAGTTCGAATCCCAGCTGTCGAAGGTCACTGCCGACCGCGAGACCAAGGGGACGGTTACGCTCGGCAATTTCTCGCCCGAGGACGCGGTCGATTTCGACGGCGACGGGATCGCCGAAGTGTTCGTCGACGGCAAGATATACAAGTGGAAGCGTCTCCGCGGCGCACCGATCTGCGACGGCGGTGCGACTACCTGCTCGGCGTCGGCAAGCAGCTATTTCCAGGAAGTCGGCACGAATCTGCCGGCAGGTACCTACGACTTCGTCCAGAGCGTCGCCGATTTCAACGGCGACGGCGCGCCCGACGTGCTGATCCGGATGTCGGTCAACGGCGGCTGCAGTCTCGCCGGCAGCGGCGGAAAGACTGGGCTCAAGGCCGTGGAGCCACCCAGCGGCTTCGCACCGCTGTGCCTGTTCCTCAATACCCGACCCGGTCCGATCGTGGCCGGCACGACGGTCTTCAGTTTCGCCGCGCCGATTCAGGTCGACACCTTCTCCAGCGTAACGGGCGAGAGCGTGCAGCACGTCGCCGACCTCGACGGCAACGGCGCCGCCGACATTGTCGTCGCCGACGGCAACGGCACTCTGCGTGTCTGGATGGGACAGATTGCCGGCGCTTCGATGACGTTCAGCGCGATCGCGCCCGGCAACATGGGGCTGCGTTCCTACACGAAGAATCTGCGCTGGATGGATGTGAATGCTGATGGCCTCGACGACGTCGTCATCGCCGATGTGCCGGGCGGCAGCAGCGCGTCCTGCGACGCCAGCGGCTGCTACGCCCTCTGGGTGCTGCAGATCAACAAAGGCGGCACGTTCGCACCCGCGACCTATCCGGCTCCGCCAGCGGGTACGCTGTCGCCGGGACTCAGCATCGACCGGGTCAGCGCCCAGTGGCGGCTGCGCTATTACAGCAAGATGATACAGACCGACGTCGATTCCGACGGGCGTCCCGACCTGTTGTATCCCGCACATTTCGCCGCGCGCATGTGCTTCGGCGCCAAGCTGACGGAAGGTCTCTGCCTGACTCGGCCGCGGGAGACCTGTTCGCAGGGTATCTGCGATGCCGATGTCTGCGCCGCGCCGCCGCCGGAAGATAACGGGGCTTTCGTCGCGCATCCGCACACATCGGTGACCTGCGCCGCCGATGCTTACAAGAGCGGACTCGGCGAGGTCGATCCCAGCGTCTATCGCTACAACGCGATTCGCTTCGTGCAGACCGGCCCGAACAGCTTCCGTCTGCAGGTCGACGAGACGCCGATCGTTGCGGGTACCTCAAGCCTGGGCAACCAGCGCGGCCGTTCCGACGACTATTTCGGCGACGGCCTCGCCGACGTCGTCGCCGATGCGGGCTGCCCGTTGCTGCCGACAGCCAATTTTCCGAACAACACCTGTGAACTCAGCGCCGGCGGCACTGCCGGTCCGGGCAGTGCGACCAGCTATCTCGACGCGTCCCAGACCATACAGCTCGGCCAGCTCGTCGATCCGGCCAATGTCAATCTGGTCATCAACGAGAACCTCGGCGACGGCGTACGCAGCGGCTCGGCGCCGTTCCTGCCCGATCTCCTGGTAACGGCGACGAACGGCCTGAACGACCGCGCGACCTGGGTGTACTACCCGTTGTCCAGCAGCGCCGGCCGCAGCAGCGACTTTCCGCTGTACCAGATCGACACGGGCTATGTCGACGCGCGGCATTTCCTGTTCCAGTCATCCATGCCCGTCGTGGCTACGATGGGACGGTCGAATGTCTCGGCGGGTGGCATCAGCGGTCTGCCGACCACGGGTTTCCGCAGCCAGCGCTATTCCTATTCGGGAGCGATGTACAACAGCGAAGGCCGCGGTTTTCAGGGCTTCCGCAGCATCAGCAGCGAGACCTTGAGCGGCAACGATCGCGCCGTGCGTACGGTATCGACGTTTCATCAGAAGTTCCCGTTGACCGGCCGCTTGCAGATCCTAGAGACGCGCCTGCCCGCGATCAGCGGCACGCCGGGCCGTCTGAGCTATGAGACCTTCGACTGGCGGTGCAACCGCAACGACCGCAATGCCGACTGTCCGGGCCAGGACGGCAATCCGACAGCGACAGGCGCGGTGCACTGGCCTTATCTGAACACGCAGGCCAAGCGCCAGTATGACCTTGCGACCGCGCTGTCGGGCGCACCGCTGGTAACCATTGCCACGACCATCACTACCAATGCCGATCCGATGTCGACAGCCTCGGGCTGGGATGCCTACGGCAATCTGACCAAGCAGCAGGTGGTCGTCATGGACGGCCTCGGCAGCGCGAACGGCGACAAATACAACCTGGCGTCGTACACGACTACCACGACCAATACCTTTGATGCCTCCACCGTCGGCCAATGGTGGCTCGACAAACTGGCCAGCAACACGAAGACGATCAAGATCAGCTATCTGCCGCGCGGCAACGGCACACCGCCGGATATCGACCTCTCCGACAAGACCGTGCAGACAGAGTACGCCTGGAACGGCGATCGCACCTTGAGCTGGAGCCGAGCCACCGAGCCTGCGAGCGGAACCTGGCTGCAGACTGCCAACAGCTATCCGGCGATCAGTGCCGGTCTGCCGATCGGCGTGACGGTTACCGGCAGCGGCATCGACACGCCGCGCGAAACGCGAACCAGCTATTCCGACGACCTGTATTTCCCGGCTTCAGTCACTGCCGTGCTGAGCGCCGCGACGCCCTCTCTCAATCACACGACCACGACGACGGCACGCGCCAGCGACGGCCAGCCATCGTCGGTCGTCGACCCGAACGGTATCAAGGCAGTCACGACCTATGACGCGTTTGGCCGTGCGATCGAGCACTTCAGCTTCCGCAACGATCAGACGACGTTCCTCGCCCCGCCGGTCCATACCCGGCTCGCACGTTGCAATCCCTGCAGCGGCGCCGAGGAAACCATGGCGGTGTACTACCAGGCCACAGTGGCCGACGGTTCGCCGAGCACGCGTACCTGGTTCGACATCCTGGGCCGTGAGGTCAAGCGCGCGACGCGTAGCTTCGACGGACGCTGGGCCAATGTCACGACGAAATACGACAGCATGGGAACCGTCGAGCGCACCTCGGCGCCGTTCTTCACCGGCGAGACACCGCTGTATATGCAGTTCACCTACGACCACCTCGCCCGCGTACTGACCAAGCGGGTGCCGACGGCGGAGCTGAATACACTCCAGGGCGACATGCTGACGACCTACACCTACGCAGGCCTGCGCACCGACATCACGGTCAAGCCGGTCAGCGGCAGCTGCACGATCGCCAATCTCTGTGTCTCGATGTCGCGCCAGAGCAACGCGCTGGGCCAACTGATGCGCACGACCGACGCGCTTGGCGGCATCACCGACTACTGGATGGACGCTCTGGGCAAGGCGGCGGCGCTGCGTGACGCGAACCTCAATACCACCTATGCGAGCTACAACGCCTTCGGCCATCGCCTGAGCTCGAACGATCCGAACCAGGGTACCTGGAACTTCACCTACAACGCGCTCGGCGAACTCAAGACGCAGACGGACGCCCGCGGTGTGGTTACGACGGTGACTCAGCGCGACGGCATCGGCCGCGTACTGCAGCAGCGTCGCGAGCCGACTCTGGGCGTGCCGGCGAGTCTGAGCGACGAAAAGATTCTCGATACCTGGCAGTACGATCCCAGCGGTGCCAAAGGCCAACTCGCACTGATCAAGCGTCAGACTGCGCTGGCCAGTACCGGCGGCAATCCGGACGGCGCAGCGCCCGCCTGGCAGGAGAGCTACGCCTATTTTGCCGACAGCGTGCGGCTATACACGCGTACGACGACCATAGCCGCGGCTGGCCCGGGACCGCTGGTGCTGACCAATGAGTATCAGTATGACCCGTACTACGGGAACCTGATCGGCGTCACTTATCCGAACCCGTATACCCCCGGTACACAGCAGCGCCTGACTGTCTGGAAGCGCTACAACCGCTACGGCATGCTCGGCAGTCTGACCGACGCCCGCCTGATGACGCCGCTTTGGACGCTCTGGGAAACCGACGTCAACGGCAAGCCGGCCAAGGAGCAGTTCGGCTACGCCCTTTACGGCTATGCGAGCTACAGCCGTTCCACCGGTCAGGTGCGCGAGCAGTATTGGCGACCGTTCGACCGCCCGACGTTCACCGAGAACCTGGACAAGTTGACCTACGGTTACGACGTGCTCGGTAACCTCACCTCGCAGAAGCGCGAGTGGCTGCGCTATGAAAGCGCCTCCGATTCGTTGTTCCGCTTGGGACTGGATCGCGTCGGCCAGTCGAACGAGCTTCACGGCTACGACAAGCTGCAGCGGCTCATCAGCACCGATGCAACCTTGCATGCCTGGAACAGCAATGTGAGCTGGGATCCGTTCCCGGCGCCAAAGCCGCATTACGACTATCAGTACGATGCCGTCGGCAACATCAAGGCCAAGACCTATTTCGCCAACCCCTACACTTACGGCAACACGAGCTCGACGGTCGGAGTGAATGGACATTGCGGCCCCAACGCACTCGCATCGGCCGAATCGGGCGATCTGGAAAATCCGCTGACGCGCAACTACACCTGCGATGCAAACGGCAATCAGATCAGCGAAACCGGGACCGGGTACGGAAACGAAACGCGCAACGTCGTCTACGACGCTGCCAATCTTCCGACGCGGATCACTCATCGCAACATCTGGGATGCCAATCCGCCTATCACCAACGTCACGCGATTTGCCTACGGTGCCGACAACGCACGCTATTACCGCCGTGAAGCCGTCGGCGCACTGCCGTGTCTATCGCGTCGAACTAGGACCTGTCGTCTATACGCGCAAGGCTGGCACCAGCGTATCTCCGCCGGAAACCGCTTATCAGCTGCGTGATCGCCTGGGGTCGATCATTGCCATTGCCGATCGTTGGGGACACTTCAATGGCTCCGTATCCAGCCAATTCACGATGGAAGGGAGCATGCGTCGCTCTTACGACGCTTTCGGCAGCCCGCGCACCGTCGACTTGAAACACGTAAACAGCCCGAACAGCGGGCTCGCGTCACAGATCCCCTATCTGTGGCTCAACCCGACGAGCCGCCACGGCTTCACCGACCACGAGCACCTGGATCGCGTGCGCCTGATCCATATGAACGGCCGCGTCTATGACTACCGCTCGGGTCGATTTCTGAGCGTGGACCCGTTCGTAAAGGCGCCGACCAACAGCCAGAGCCTGAATCCGTATTCGTACATTCTCAACAATCCTCTCGCCGGCATCGACCCGAGCGGATACGCGCCATGCAAGATTACGGATGACCCTTCATGCCTCGAGGTGGGCGTCAACACGGTCACCGACGAGAATGGAAACAAGACGACGGTCATCGTGGGCGAGAAAGGGGACAATATCGCGCTTACCGGCGCCAAGTTCGACGTCGCGCAGCTGAAGTCCATCTCGCGCTTCATCAATCTGGCCTGGAATCCGAAGAACGGTGCAGACGCGTGGATAAAAGATGGGCCCAACGGAGGCGATCCGTCTGGGCTGGGCGCGATCAGCGGCTCCGGCAAGGGCTGTGCGGGAGACGGACCGCTGCAGTGCTATTCCGTAACTTCAAACGAAGAGGGGAAGGTAACCTCGTTTGAGAGGACATATAAAACTGAAGGCCGTTACGGGGCGGTCAACGGTATTCTCAACAACATCGGCCGTGCCATGAATCTGATGGCAATTCACGCATTCAGACGGCTCGACACCAGGGAGTTCATGCTGGCGCACAACCCGACGGAGGGAGCGTTCCGCGATCTTCTGGAGGCCCAGCAGGACAAATTGGCATACATCTTCGGATCTACAGCCGCAGCGAAGCAGTTCGGAGACATCCTCGCCGGTGCCGAGCAGCAGATGGACTGGGTCGCGCACAGTCAGGGTGGTGCGATATTCTCCGAGTCCATCCGGTACAACTTGAATCGTGGTATCAGCGACATGAGCAACATTCGAGTTGCGTTCGATTCCGGCGCCAATAACAAATGGGTGACGAACTATTACGCGAGACGTGGCGGAATCGGGCTCATTGGCAAGGGATATTACGATGCGCCAAACGATGTCGTACCGCAGGTTGTGGGGCTGCGCGCGTGGGCACGGCCTGACAGAATGATCTGGTCCATTCTTTCATTCCCCTCGCTGTTCGGTCCGAATAGCCCGCATACGTACCCCATAATGGATGAGTAGCGCAGTGAATTTCTCCGCTGGACTGCTGCTGATGGCGCTGCTGGCCTCTGGGGTGGGCCACGCTGCGGGAATGCCCGACGGCGACACGAGGAAGTGGAAGACGTACCGCGTCGAAGTCGGCACGCACGTCGTGCAGTTCACGATTCCTCCCGGGGAGAGCAGGGATTTCCCGCCTTTCGAAGTCCCTTCGCGCATCGACACGGCGCGCGAAGGGACTTTTGATCAGGCTCTGAAAGGACCGTCCTTGCTCAACCGTGCGTGGGACTATCGGAAAAGTCGCTTTTCCGTCGTGGATGGGAGCCTGACCGCATACATAGGATTGCGTCGCAGCGAAAAGCCTCTCATCGACATGGCGGCGTTACGGCAGGCCATCACGGAGGCAAGTCGTCTGTCGGCAATGCAGAACTATCTGCGATCAGGCTCGGTTGGCCGGTCGGACAATCCTCGCGGTTTTTCGCCAGCTCAGGTTGCGGGGCGCAGCGCATGGCTGGTTTCCTTCGAAATGTCCCGGAACTCCCTTTTCGTCGCTCTCGACTCCGCTCACTTCCTGAGAATCACCATACTTCATGACGGCGTGACCGATCCAAAATTCAGGGATAGTGCCAAGGCTGCCGCTGCGGCGATCCTCGAATCCCTCCGGATCGACGAGATCGAGCCGGACCGCCGGGGGGTGTCAATGTAGTCAATTCGGGAGCAGCGACTGCTCGCCGCCGACTCAGCGCCCCATCCGCCGATCCAGATCCCGCAGCTTCGCCACCTGCTGCACGAGCTGCGGCACCTGATCCAGTGCCATCACGAATTTCCAGAGGTAGGCGAAGATCGCGTAGACGTCGCCGGCGCGTGTCGCGTCGCCCTGGGCCAGGCGGGCCAGGGCGACGACGAACAGCAGGAGACAGGCGGATGCGCCAGCCGCTCAGGGCCTGGAAATGGCGTCGCACGGAGTCGTCGCGGCCGCGGCGCAGCACGTCGACTTCGCGTTCGAGGCGGTCGTTCAGGCCGCGGTTGAGGGCGAGCGAGCGTCGCGCGAGCCAGCGGTTGATCGCCGTGAGCGGCAGCCTTCACGGCTACGACAAGCTGCAGCGGCTCATCAGCACCGATGCAACCTTGCATGCCTGGAACAGCAATGTGAGCTGGGATCCGTTCCCGGCGTCGAAGCCGCATTACGACTATCAGTACGATGCCGTCGGCAACATCAAGGCCAAGACCTATTTCGCCAATCCCTACACTTACGGCAACACGAGCTCGCCGGTCGGAGTCAACGGACATTGCGGCCCCAACGCGCTCGCATCGGCCGAATCGGGCGATGTGGAAAATCCACTGACCCGCTATTACACCTGCGACGCGAACGGCAATCAGATCAGCGAAACCGGGACCGGATACGGAAGCGAGACGCACAACCTCATCTACGACGCTGCCAATCTTCCGACGCGGATCACTCATCGCAATATCTGGGATGCCAATCCGCCTATCACCAACGTCACGCGATTTGCCTACGGTGCCGACAACGCACGCTATTACCGCCGTGAAGCCGTCGGCGCACTGCCGGAGCTAGGACCTGTCGTCTATACGCGCAAAGCCGGCTCCAGCGTATCTCCGCCGGAAACTGCCTATCAGCTGCGTGATCGCCTAGGCGAGGCTTTCCTCTTTTGCAAAGATGCTTGAAAAATAATTCGGTATCGAAATTGATTTATCAGTAGTCCGTGAAGGTGGTAATTTCGATCAGGGGCCATATATACCTTTAAAAAAAAGCTGCGGATTTGTTATGACGGACGATTTGTACTGCAAGATATATGTTGATGCTCCTCTTGAAAAAGAGGCTATGAAGCAGTTGATTATGGAAATTTCTGGAGGGACGTCGATTGCTCGATCCATTACTACAGACGTCTTCGAAATAGCTGTTTTTAAGAGTCGCCTGGGTGCTTTGAGTGGGGGCGCGGATTTCCTGTACTGGCCTTACTACCTTGAGGTTGAGGCGGTGAATGATGTTACAGGCGAAGAGGTCTTTGTCGCCGCATTGGCTTCATTGATCCGCGGACTGAAGGCAAGGGGATTTGGTGCAGTGCCGTCCTGTAGCTTTGAGGATCAATTGCTACCTTTGGTCGGCAGTTGATGCCGGCAAATGGACGAATCTGCCGATTGAGGGGCTGCTGGAGCACGTACGCACCGAAGTTAGAACTTGGTATTTACCGCCCCATCCGCCGGTCCAGATCCCGCAACTTCGCCACCTGCTGCACGAGCTGCGGCACCTGGTCCAGCGCCGTCACGAATTTCCAGAGGTAGGCGAAGATCGCGTAGACGTCGCCGGCGCGTGTCGCGTCGCCCTGGGCCAGGCGGGCCAGGGCGACGACGAACAGCAGGAGCGCTGCACGGAAAGATCGCGGCCGCGGCGCAGTACGTCGACTTCGCGTTCGAGGCGGTCGTTGAGTCCGCGGTTGAGGGTGAGCGAGCGCCGGGCGAGCCAGCGGTTGATCGCCAGCAGTGGCAGCACGAGTACGAGGCAGGCCGCGCCGGTCGACGGATCGAGCCAGAACAGCGCGCTCAGCGACACGGCCAGGCCGATCAGTGCGAACAGCACGGCCGGCACGTCACGTTCGAGGAAGGTCACGTACTCGCGCGACAGCGCGCTGCGTGCGGCAATGACCGACGGGTCCAGCCCGTCGTCGTGGGCGCGGCGCACGAAGCCGCCGGCGAGTTCGGCGTAGAGGCGCGTGAATACGCGCGTATCGAGCATCTTCGCGCCGACTTCGAGCAGCAGTGCGCTGAGATGGCAGGCGACCAGCCAGCCGATCGCGCTGTAGCGCTGCTCCAGCACGCCATTGATCGCCAGCGCCGTGGCGATCGGATACAGCTGGCCGGCGAGGCTGCCGGCCATGGCCAGCGAATAGGCGGCGCCGAGGCGGCGCCAATGCAGTTTGACGAGGTCACTGATCACGCGACGGCTCCGCCGACGAAACGACGGCGCCGCGGACGGCACCGGCATGGCGAACTGCGGCGGGGGCCGCAGCCGCGGGAGCGGCGTCGGCGATCAGTTCATTTCTTGCCCTTGGCCAGCGGCAGGTCGGCCGCGGTCCAGGCGCCCGTGCCGCCGCCGAGCGTGTAGACGCGCTTGAAGCCGGCCTTGACCAGGCGGCTCGCCGCGCCGGCCGAGGTCTGGCCGCTGCGGCAGATCACGACGACGGGCTTGTCCTTCACCTTGCTCAGATCCTTGTGTTCCGGATCGAACTGCGCCATCGCGACGTTCTTTGCCGTGGGCACGTGGCCCTTCTCGAAGTCGGCCGGCGGCGAGACGTCGACGACGAGCGCGTTCTCGCCGTTGATCAGGCGGGTCAGCTCGGCCGGCGTCACTTCCTTGTAGCCGCGGAACCAGCGGCCGGCTTCGCTGGCGATCACGGCGATCAGCACGCCGAAGAAGGCCATCGACAGAATGGGGTGGTTGCCGATGAACTCGGGCAGGCGGTGCAGAAATTCGGACATGGGGCCGGAGCCGGGACGCGTGAGGGGGCGCGATTATCGGCGACCCGGACCGCGGCGCAAAGGGCGCACGGTCCACGGCGAGCCGGCAGACGCGTGGAAAATCGCGAAAACGGCTCAGTTCGGCGTGGTGATCGTCGGCAGGCCGGTCATGAGCCACCAGCGCTTGGTCTTCTCGTCCCACCGCCAGGTCTGCCGGTCGACGACGCTGCGCTCGCTCTGGTTGTGGTTGTTGATGATGCCGATCTCGGCCAGTACCTGGATCTCGGTCTTGCTGATCGCCACCGGCGACTGCTGGTGGTAGTAGCTGACGCGGACCTGGCGGTAGCGGTTCAGCTCGACCGTCGTGATCGGCTTGGTCTGGCGCACTTCCGGATCGATGAACGACAGGCCTTGCTCGAAGCCGCCCCAGCGCAGGGTGGCGGCGTAGTCCATGAGCACCTGGTCCATGGCCTTGTCTTTCTTGCTGCGCGCCTCGGCCGGAGCAACGACCAGGCACAGCAGCAGCAGCGGAAGCAACAGCCAGCGACCCATCGCAAGTCTCCCTCGGCACGAATGGGCGCGATTGTGCCGCAAGCCCATGACGGAATCAGCCTTGGGGCCACGCGGGCCGTTCAGGCCGCGCTGGACCGGGCCTCGCGGCGCAGGGCGACGAAGCGCGCCTCCAGGGTCGTTGCGGGCTTGCCGGATTCGTCGGCGATGCTCGCGACGACGCGCAGGCGACCCTTGCCGCGCGCGGCCAGCATGGCGAAGAAGCTGTCCCAGCTTTCGCCCTCGGCCAGCTGTGATTCGGCGCGCAGTTCGCCCCAGACCGGCGCGAGATAGCGCAGTTGCGAGTCCTGCACGTAGACGTCGCAGTCCTCGCCGGCCGTGCGCAGACGCAGCACGAGCAGGGCCCAGCAGGACAGGGTGAGCAGGCTGGCCAAACTGCCGCCGAAGGCGCAGCCTTTGTCGTTGATGTTCGGCGCCAGCGGCGCGCTCATTGCCAGCCGGTCCGGCGCATACGCCGCGATATGCAGCTGCATGGCGCGGGCCAGCGGAATGTCGTCGAGGATTTCGCGCTCCAGCGCACGGATCAGGGTATCGGTCATGGAAACAACGGCAGGCAGGACGAACAGGGCGCGCACGGTGCCACGCGACGATGTCAGCGGCAAGGCGGTCATGGCCGCGGCAGGACCGGCGAGCGCACATGGCGGCGTGTTGCCGCTGCGCGGCGCCAGCGTCGTCAATACCCGCGCCGCCGGCAGCAGCGACGGTCTGGGCCGGCTGCTGCGCCGGCACGGGGCCGAAACCATCGTCGCCCTGCCGGGCCAGCGCCTGCGGATCGCGGCCGATCCGGCTGCCGCGCGCAGTGCCTTGCGGGCGGCGCTGCGCGGCGACGGCATGGTCTTCGTCAGCCCGGCGGCGGTGCGCTACGCCTGGCAGCTGCTGCCGGCGCTGCGCCTGCCGCGGCGTCTGCAGGTCTGTGCGGTCGGCGCGGGCACGGCCGCCGCGCTGCGCCGGCGCGGCGTCGCCGGGTTCGCGCAGCCGGCCGGCAGCCAGGACAGCGAAGGCCTGCTGGCCGAGCCGGTGCTGCGCGGCATCCGCGGCCAGTCCTGGGCCGTCATCGGCGCTGCCGGCGGGCGCGACCTGCTGCTGACCGGCCTGCGCCGGCGCGGCGCGCGCGCCGGTCTCGTGGAGGTCTACCAGCGCCTGCCGGCGCGCTGGACCCGCCTGCATCTGGCGCGGCTGGAGACGGCACCGCGGCCGCTGCTCGTCGTCGCCAGCAGCGCGCAGTCGCTGGCCGCGCTGGCGACGGCACTGCCGGCCGGCCTCGTGCTGGCGCTGCGCACGGCCGAGCTCGTCGTGAGCAGCCTGCGTCTGGCCACGCTGGCCCGCGAGCATGGATTCACACGTATACATGTCGCCGAGTCGGCGCTGGCCGCCGATCTCGCCGCCGCCTGCGCGCGGGCGTTGGCGCGGCACCGGCTCTGACGGGCCAGCGGCGACACGGCTTTTTACACCGGCAGGCCTGCGCATGACCTTGGTCGCCTGACCCCGGACATGGTTCTTCGGTACGATTGGCAAATGGACATGGATACGCCCGATTCCGCCCCGCTGGCGCCGTCTCCCGCGCCGGCCGCGCCGCCCCGTTCCGCTGCGCCGGCTCCGCGCTCCCTGGTTGCCGGCATCGCCCTGGTACTCGCCGTCGGCGCCGTCGCGGCCGCCGGTCTGGCCTGGTGGCGCAGCGCCGCCGACAGTGCCGCCAGTGCGGCAACGGCCACCGAACTCGCGCTGCTGCGCACCGATCTCGACGGCCAGCGCCGCGCGCTGGAACAGGAGCGGCGCGAACGCGATCAGCTGCGCCAGCGCCTGGCGGACGCGGAAGGCATCAACAAGACCCTGCGCGAGGAAGTGCTCGGCGTTTCCGAGCGCGCGCGCGTGCTTGAGGACGCGATCGCCAACATCGCCGACAAGCGCCTGTCCGGGCACGACGCGCTGCTGCTGAACGAGGCCGAGATGGTGCTGCTGCTGGCCGAGCAGCGCTTTGAACTTTTCCACGATGCGGCTGCCGCGGCGCGCGCCTACCGTATCGCCGACGCGGCGCTGGCCGCGCTGCAGGACCCGGCCTTCGCCACCGTGCGCGAGACGCTTGCCGTCGAGCTGCGCGGCCTGGAACAGATGAACCAGCCGGCCGAAGCCGCCGCACTGGCCGAACTGGCGCAGCTGCGCGAGCAGGTCGTGCGCCTGCCGCTGGCCGCGGCGCTGGACCGGCGCAACGCCGGTGCCGATTCGCGGCTCTGGCGCGCGCTCGGCCAGTTCGTGCGCATCACGCGCAGCGGCGAGAGCGGCACCGTTGCCGATCCGGCGCTGCTGCGCAACTTCGTCGTGCTGGAGCTGCGCGGCGCCGAACTCGCGCTGCTCGAACGCGATGACACCGCCCTGCACGCGGCGCTGGAACGTGCGCGCGTGCAGTTGCGCGACGGCTTTGCCGCCAGCGATGCGTCTGTCTCCGCTGCGCTGGCCGGTCTGGACCGTCTGGCCGGGCGCAGCGCCGCCGCCGCGCCGGCACCGGTGCTCGGCGCGACCCTGAAGGAACTGCGCAACCTGCGCGCGGCGCAGGGCATGCGGACCCTGCCGGCAGCCCCGATCGCGCCGGCCACGTCGTCGTCCGAGCCATCCGCCTCCGGAGCGCCCGACGCATGAGGTACTGGCTTGCCGGACTCCTGCTCGTCGCCGCGATGCTGGCGGCCGCTGTCGGCTATGACTGGCTGGCCAGCGATCCGGGCTATGTGCTCGTTCGCCTGGGCTCGACCAATTACGAAACCACGGCCGTCGTCGCGTTCGTCGCGCTGGTGCTGCTGTGGGCCCTGATCAGCGTGTTCTGGCGGCTCGCGCGCTGGCCGCTGCGGCTGTGGTTCCGCCGCGTGCGCAAGAAGAGCCGCGAGCGCCTGGCCAACGGCCTCGTCGCACTGGCCGAAGGCCGCTATCTGCGCGCCGAGAAAGAACTGGCGCGGGCGACGCAATACCGCGAGCTGCGCGCACCGGCCCTGCTCGCGACGGCGCGCGCCGCGCTCGCGCTCGGCGAGACCGCGCGCGTCGATGCCGCGCTCGACGAAGCCGCCGAAACCGCACCCGGCGCGGCGCTCGCGCTGCGTGCGCGGCTCAAGCGCGAACGTGGCCAGCATGCCGAGGCCTATCAGCTGCTTGCCGCCGAAGCGCGCACGACGAACCTGGTGCCGGCGGCCTGGGTCGAATACATCGAAGCCGCGCTGGCCACCGGCGATACGGCCGCGGCCATGAATGCACTGGACCCGCTCGCGCGGACCCAGGCGCTGGCGCCGGCCACGTTCGCGGCGCTGGAGGCGCGTGTGCTCGCCGCCGCGCTCGGCGCCCAGCGCAGCGCCGACGGTCTCAATGCGCAGTGGGCCGCGCTGACGCGCGCGCAGCGGCGCGTGCCGGCGGCGCTGGCCGCCTACGCGCGGCGCATCGCCGAACTCGGCCAGCCGCTGGCCGGCATGAGCGAGATCGAGGGCTATCTGCGCAAGGACTGGGCCGAGCCCGTGGTCCAGGCTTATGCCGAGCTCGCCGGCGCCGATACCGGCGCACGGCTGCGCCAGGCCGAGGGTTGGCTCAAGCAGCATCCGAACAGCGTCGTGCTGCTGACCGCGCTGGGCCGCCTCTGCGTGGCCGGCCGGCTCTGGGGCAAGGCGCGCGAATACCTCGAACGCGCGCTTGCGGTCAGCGAGACCGCGACGAGCTGGGAAGTGCTCGGCGACGGTCATGCCGGCGAAGGCAGCCATGCCTTGGCCGAGCACTGCTACCGCAACGCGCTACGTCTCGCGCGCGGTGAAGCCAGCGAACCGCTGCCCGGCAGCGTGCCGCGGCTGGGCCTGGACACCAAGGCCGCGGTGTTCGAGGAACGCAGCGAACACGGCGTGCCGCGCCTGCCGGATCTGTCGGCCTGAACGCTGCGCAGGGCGTTCCCGCGGTAGTCATCGCGCGAGCGGCGTAGGTTGTGGTGAGCCCGAGGGGCGAACCGCAACGTCGCGGTCTGCACGCCGCGGATGGCCGCGAACGAAGGCACTTCGCCTGGCGGCGATGCGAAGCCATACGTCTCGAACGATCGGCGCCGTTGGTTCTTCGCGCGCTGACACCTTGATGTTGCGGTTCGCCTTCGGCTCACCACAACCTACGCGAGGCTCATCGTCCCTCGGCGGAAATGTCCTGCAGCCGGCCGTTGTGCAGGGTCAGCACGCGCAGCAGGCGCCGGTCGCCGAAGTCGTAGGTCCATTCCTCGACGCGCACCGGGGTATGGCGTTCGTTGCCGAAGTTGTCGCGACGCACGTTGGCGCGGCGCTGGTTGCGCCGTGCGGCGGGTTCGCCGCAGTAGGCGATGATCTCGCCGGCGCTGGTGCCGGCCGGCAGGGCGTCGAGGTTGCAGCTGTCGCCGAGGGTCGTGACGCCGTAGCCCAGTGTCTCCTCGCGCTGCAGCCGGCCGTTGAGGAACAGCAGCCGCACCATGAGCCGGCGTGGGCCGAAGTTGTAGTACCAGACGTCGTAGACGTCCTCGACCTGGGTTTCCAGCGGACCGTCGGCGCCGCGCACGCTGACGCTGCTGAACTGATCCACGTAGAACGGTTCGCCGCAGCGTTCGCGCACGGCGAAGTCGCGGTCGCCGTCGGTAACCACGCGCGTACCGCAGCGCAGGGCATGGGCCGGGGCGGCCAGGAACGGCAGCAGCAGGCAGAGCAGGGCCAGTCGTTTCATAGTCCGTGTATTCCGGCGCGGTTGCGCAAGATCTCCGCGAGCACGTCAGGCGCGTAGTCGAAACTGTCGTAGTACAGCCGGTCCTCGTCCAGTCCCGCGGCGACGAAGCTGCGCCGGCCGGCGTCGATCATCGCCGGCGGCCCGCTCATGTAGACGTCGAAGCCGGCCAGATCCGCGTGGTCTTCGGTCACGGCCTCGTGCACGAGGCCGCTGCGCAGTCCGCCGCTGAACTCCGGATCGGAGACCACCGGCACGTAGCGGAAGTTCGGCGACGCGTGCTGCCACTGTTGCGGCAGCTCGGCCTGGTACAGATCCTCGACGCGGCGCGCGCCCCAGTACAGGGTCATGGCCCGGCGCGTGCCCAGATGCCGGAAATGCTCGATCAGTGCCTTGACCGGCGCGAAGCCGGTGCCGCCGGCGATGAACAGCATGGGCCGCTCGGAGTCCTCGCGCGGCACGAAGGTGCCCAGCGGACCTTCCACGCGCAGCACCGCGCCGGGTTCCAGGCCGTCGAACACGAAGCCGGTGAAGCCGCCGCCGGCGACATGGCGCACGTGCAGCTCGATCTGCGCCTCGCCTTCGGGCGCGTTGGCGATGGAGAACGCGCGGCGCTTGCCGTCGGCCAGCAGCACGTCGAGGTATTGGCCGGCCAGGCGGGTCAGGCGTTCGCCGTGCGGCGGCTGCAGGATCAGCTGCATGACGTCGGGCGCGAGCTTGCGCTTGTGGAGGAGCTTCAGCGCGATCACGCGGCGCGGAATGTCGGCGACCGAGGCCACCTCGCGCGCGAGCAGGGTCAGATCGCTGCAGGGCACGGCCTGGCACAGCAGTACCTGGTGGCGCGCCTGCTCGCCGGCGTTCAGTGCGGCCGGCGGATTGCGCGGGTAGGCGACCTCGCCGCTGACCAGACTGGCCTTGCAGCTGCCGCAGACGCCGGCCAGACAGGAATAGGGCAGGGCCAGGCCGGCGCGCTGGGCGGCTTCAAGCACGCTTTCGCCGGGCTGCACGGCGAAACGCTTGCCGCTGGCCTGCAAGGTGACGGTATGGCTCAACACGGGGTTCCGCTGCAACGACGGGCGATTGTCGCATGTGGCGCTGGCGGCCTGCGCCCTTCCGGCGCGCGGCGCGAACCGGTCTAATTCCGCTTCCGTCCCTAGCGAGCGCGCCATGAGTCTCTGGAAGCAGCAGATCGACCTCGACACTGTCAACGGCTGGAATGCGCGCACGGCCGCCCAGGCGCTCGGCATCCGCGTCACGGAGATCGGCGCCGACTACGTGCGCGGCATCCTGCCGGTCGACGAACGCACGCGCCAGCCGTTCGGCCTGCTGCACGGCGGCGCGTCGGTGCTGCTGGCCGAAACGCTCGGCAGTCTCGCCGCGAATCTGTGCCTCGACCCGGCCAAGGAACTCGCCGTCGGCCTGGACATCAACGCCAATCACCTGCGCGCCGTGCAGTCCGGCGAAGTCACCGGCACGGCCGCGCCGCTGCATATCGGCCGCACGACCCAGGTCTGGGAAATCCGTATCGTCACCGACACGGGCGAACTCAGCTGCATCGCACGGCTGACCATGGCCGTCGTGCCGCGCCGCGAGCGCGCATGAGCGCGGCAGCGCCGTATGCCGATCTGACGCCCGAGCGCGTGCTCGCGGCGGTCGAAGCGCTGGGGCTCGCCACTGACGGGCGCCTGCTCGCGCTGAACAGCTACGAGAACCGCGTCTATCAGGTCGGCATCGAGGACGCCGCGCCGGTCGTCGCCAAGTTCTACCGGCCCGGCCGCTGGACGGATGCCGCCATCGCCGAGGAACACGCATTCGCTGCCGAGCTGGCCGCGGCCGAGCTACCCGTGGTCGCACCGCTGATCGTGCAGCAGCGCAGCCTGCACGCGTTCGAGGGCCACCGCCTTGCGCTGTATCCGCGCCGCGGCGGCCGGGCGCCGGAGCTGGAGTCGGCCGAGCATCTGCAGTGGATGGGCCGGCTGATCGCGCGCATCCACGGCATCGGCGCACGGACGCGTTTCACGGCGCGCGGCGCCATCGACCTGGCGACCTTCCTGCAGGCGCCGGCGGCCGCCGTGCTCGCCTCGCCGTTGCTGCCGGCCGGACTGGCTTCGCGCTACCGCGCCGCGATCGCCGCGCTGGAAACACCACTGCGTCAGCGCCTGGACGCGGCCGGCGCGCGCAGCCTGCGCCTGCACGGCGACTGCCATCCGGGCAATGTGCTGTGGACCGACCACGGCCCGCATTTCGTCGACCTCGACGATGCGCGCATGGGGCCGGCGGTGCAGGATCTGTGGATGCTCGCGCCCGACGAACGCGCACTGGAGCTGCTGCTGGAGGGCTACCAGGAGTTCCGCGACTTCGACCATGCCGAGCTCGGTCTGATCGACACCTTGCGCCTGCTGCGCCAGGTGCATTGGGCCGGCTGGATCGCCCAGCGCTGGCACGATCCGGCCTTCCCGCTCGCCTTTCCGTTCGTGGCCGAGCCGCGCTGGTGGGAGCAGCACACGGCCGACCTCGCCGATGCGGCGCTGCGCCTGCAGGAATAAGCCCTCGCGTTTTCGCATTGGCGCGGGCCGGCGCGCTTCGCTACCCTTGCGCGGGTCCGAACCAGTCCCCTGCGCGGTTCCTGTGCTCTGCTGCCAGCTCCTACTGCCTTGCCGAATGCCTGCCCGGCACGCGTTCGTCCGCCCCGTCGCCATCGCCGGGTCATCGTGGTCGACGCCGGCTGACGGTTCCGGCCGGAAATCACCCGCCGCGACGAGCACGACCCGATGAGCGCCGCCGCCGATGACGCCGTGACCACCCGTCCCGATCGCCTGCGTCCGCTGCGCTATCTGCGCCGCGCGCCGCTGCTGCTGCTGCACATCTTCATCGCCTTGCCGCTGGCCCTGCTCGTGATCAATCCGCTGGGGGCGCGCATCCGCGTCGGCGGCCAGCGCCTGGATCACTGGACCACGTCCTGGTGGTCGCGCTGGCTGCTGCGCTGCTTCGGTTTCCGCCTGCGCCGTTTCGGCACGCCGTCGCCGGGTGCCGTGCTGTTCGTCGCCAATCACGTGTCCTGGCTCGACATCGAGCTGCTGCACAGCCAGGCCTTCATGTGCTTCGTGGCCAAGGCCGAGATCGCCCGCTGGCCGCTGGTCGGCTGGCTGGCCAGCCGCGCCGGCACCATCTACCACCAGCGCGGCAGCGGCCATTCACTGGCCGCGGTCATGGCCCGCGTGGTCGATCGCCTGCGCGCAGGACTGCCGGTCGGCGTATTCCCCGAAGGCGGCACCGGCGCCGGCGACCGCGTGCGCACCTTCCATGCGCGCATCTTCCAGGTCGCGCTCGACGCCGGCGTGCCGGTGCAGCCGGTCGCGCTGCGCTACGGCAACGGCGGCCGCCAGGACCCGGCAGTCGCGTTCGCGCCGGGCGAGCATTTCTTCGGCAATTTCCTGCGCGTACTCGGCGAACCGGGCATGGACGCGGAAGTGCATTTCTGTACGCCGATAGCGCTCGGCGACGAAGGCCGCCGGCGCATCGCCGAGCGTGCGCGCAGCGAGATCTGCGCGGCGCTGGGCCTGTCCGACGCTCGCGACGGCGGCAATGCCAACGCCGACGACTGAGCCTTTCCGCCAAACGAGACTGCCCGCCGTGCGCGCCGCCGAATTCACTCCTCACCGCCTGCTGCGCAATCCGCATGTGCAGTCCGTGCTCGCGTCCAGCGGCGTGCGCCGCTGGCTGCTGCGCGGTGGGCGTGCGGCACTGGAAGCGCGCTCGAAGGAACTGATCCTCGATTGCGGCGACGGCGTGCGTCTGCAGGGCTTCCACTCGACGCAGGGCGCGCGTCCCCACGCCCGCGGCCTCGTCGTGCTGCTGCATGGCTGGGAAGGCAGCGTGCAGTCGAGCTATCTGCTGCATACCGGCGCGCGTCTGCTGGCCGAGGGCTGGGACGTGTTCCGGCTGAATTTCCGCGATCACGGCGACACGCATCACCTCAATGCCGAGATGTTCCATTCCTGCCGGCTCGACGAAGTCGTCGGCGCGCTGCAGGAAGTCGCGCGGCGTTTCGCGCCGCGGCCGATGGCGGTGGCCGGCTTCTCGCTCGGCGGCAATTTCGCCCTGCGCGTCGCCCTGCGTGCGCCGGCTGCGGGCCTGCCGCTGAGCTATGCGCTCGCGGTCTGTCCGGCGCTGCACCCGCCGGCGATACTCGAGGCGATCGAACGCGCGCCGTGGTTCTACCACGCCTACTTCATGCGCAAATGGCGCGAGTCCCTGCGCCGCAAGCAGCGCCTGTTTCCCGAGTCGGCGCGCTTCAGCGCGGCCGAGCTCGGCAGCTCCATGCGCGAACTGACCCGCACGATGGTGCAGCGGCATACCGATTTCGGCAGCCTGGACGCCTATCTCGACGGCTATTCCATCGCCGGCGACCGCCTGGCCGACCTGGCCGTGCCGACGACGATACTGACCGCCTCGGACGATCCCATCATTCCGGTCGACGGCTTCCGCGCGCTGAAACTGGCGCCGTCCACGGAGCTCGAGATCGCGCCGGCCGGCGGCCATTGCGGCTTCATCCGCGACTTCAGCCTGCGCAGCTGGACCGAGGATTTCATCGCCGAACGCCTGGGCAGGCTGGCCGACTGAGCGCTCGCGTTGCCGTTCCTGCCGGTTTGCAGCGCCGGCTGAATCTGTCGCAACCGGGGGCGCGGCAGCGCCGAATCGGGGGCTTTTTGCGCGGGCATACCGCGATGTTGCGGTTCGCCGCGTTCGCCGCAGCCTGCGGCCGGCGGGCGGCCGTCGCGGCGCGTGGCGTTCCGCGATCGCGTGGGAATGCGGAAACGCTGCTGCGGCAAGCGCTTGCCGGGCCGGCCCCGGTCGTGCGGGGTAGCCGGACCACGCGGTCGGCACCGGACCGGGTCGGGCCGGCCGCGCACCCGGCGGGAGCTGCGGCATAATGCCCGGCTCGCGTCCGACTGGCTCTTTCCGTGGATTCCATGCTGCAAAAACTTGCCCGACTGCATTCCGAAGGCCAGCTCGACGAGGCCGAATCCGGCTACCGCGCGTTGCTTGCCGGCGAACCCGACAACGTCGACGTACTGCACCTGCTCGGCCTGCTGCGCCGCCAGCGCCAGGATCTGCCCGAAGCGCGCCGGCTGCTCGACCAGGCGCGCCGGCTCGCGCCGGAACGCGGCGACGTCGCGCTCGAGCTGGCCGGACTGTATTTCCTCGACAACGACCCGGTCGGCGCGCGCGCGCTGATCGAGGCCACGATCAAGCACAACCCCAACCAGCCCGGCGCGCACACCTTGCTCGCGCGCATCGCCGTCGTCGACAACGATCTGGCCAAGGCCGAGACCTTGTTCCGCACGGCTCTGCGCACCAACGAGAACGACGCCCATGCGATCGCCGGTCTCGGCCGCCTGCTGCTGGAGCGTGGCGAAGCCGACAAGGCGCTGGCCTATCTGAGCCGTGCGGTCGAACTGGCGCCGCGCGATGCCGGCATGCAGTTCGCGCTGGCCCGCGCGCTGGTGCTGCGCGGCAACCGCGCCTTCGGCGAGCAGGCTGCGCGCAACGCGCTGGCAATCGCGCCCGAACTGCACGGCGCGCGCTATCTGCTCGGCCAGGTGCTGCTCGAAGACGGCAAGGTCGACGAGGCCCAGGCCGCGTTCGCCGTGCTCAGCGAAGCGCCGGGTTTCCAGGCTATCGCGCGTTTCGGCCTCGGCGACGTCGCGCGCCATCAGCGCCGTCTCGACCAGGCCATCGAACACTATCGCGCCGGACTCGCGCTGCAGCCCGAGCAGACCCGCGCGGTGCAGCTGCTCGGCGCCTGCCTGGTGTCCGCTGCACGCGAAGAGGAAGCGCTGGAGCTGTATG
Source organism: Lysobacteraceae bacterium SCN 69-320 (assembly GCA_001725155.1). GTDB lineage: Bacteria > Pseudomonadota > Gammaproteobacteria > Xanthomonadales > Rhodanobacteraceae > Tahibacter. Next base: position 70,900 of record MEFP01000022.1, read on the forward strand.
CCGATTTCCTGCAGCGGCATCCGGAAACCGTTCCGATCGAAGCGGCGCTGGCCGAGCTGCTGGCCCAGGTCGGCGACGAAGCCGGCGCGCTGGCGCTGTGGCAGCGTCTGGCCCAGCGCCGGCCCAACGATCCGATTCCGCTGGCGCGACTGGCGCTGCTGCATGAACGCGGCGGCGACATGGCCGGTGCCGACCGGCTGGCCGAGCGCGTCGCCGGCGCGCTGCCCGAAGACGCCGACCTGATCCTGCTGCGCGCGCGCTCGGCGCAGCGCGAGGGCCGCGACGCCGACGCCGTGGCGCTGCTGGAATCGCTGCGTACGTTGAACCTTGCGCCGCTGCAGATCATGCAGGCCGCGCACCAGTTCGGCGTGCTCGCGGATCGACGCAACGACGTGCAGGTCGCCGTGCCGGCCTGGCAGGAATCGCAGTCCCTGCTGCCCGTGCAGATCCACGAACAGCCGGCGCTGCCGGCCGATTTCGCCGCCGCGCTCGCCGCGCCGGCGCCCGCGCCGCTGGCCAACCCGCCGGTCTTCCTGGTCGGTCTGCCGGGCAGCATGGTCGAGCGCGTCGCTGCATTGCTGCACCAGCAGCCCGATGTGCAGCTGCTGCGCGATCGCGCTTTCGCGCCGATGCGCCGGGACGTGTTCACCGATCCGGATTTCCCGGGCTGGAGCAACGGCATCGACGCAGCCACGGCGCAGACGCTGCGCGAGCAGTGGCAGGCCCAGGTCCAGGAGCTCGGCGCCGATCCCGGCGCGCGCGTGATCGACTGGCTGGTGCGCTGGGACGCGCGCTTCCTGCCGATGATCCGCCAGGTTTTCCCGGGCGCGACCGTGATCGTCGTCGAACGCGATCCGCACGACCTGCTGCTGAACTGGCTGGCCTACGGCTGGATGCCGGGTTTCGCGTTCCATGATCCGGTTGCTTCGGCGCGCTGGCTCAACAGCGCCGTCGCGCATCTGGCTCCGGTCGAATCGGCGCAGGGCCTGCGCGTGCTGCGCGTCGACGCCGATGCGCTGCTCAACGATCCGGCCGGTGCCGGCGGCGAACTGGCCGCGCTGCTCGGTCGCGAAGCGCTCGAACCCGGCGCGCTGCAGCGCGGTCTCGGCGGGCTGTCGATCGGTCTTGCGCCGGGACGCTGGCAGGCCTATACCGAAGTCCTCGCCGCGGCGTTCGCCGAACTCGCCCCGGGCCGCTGACCGACGTTTCGCCGGAACCCTTTTCGCATGCATCCATCCGACAGCCCGGCGCCGGTACTGCAGGCGCAGCTCGCCGCGGCCCGCGGTGCCGCGGCGCAAGGTCGCATCGCCGAAGCCGAGCAGCTGTTCCAGCGTCTCGTGGAGGCGATGCCGGAACTGGCCGAAGGACTGAACTTCCTCGGCATGTGTGCGCTGGCGCGGCAGCAGACCGACGCGGCCATCGCCCTGCTGGAGCGTGCGCAGCGCGTCGCCCCGGACGATGCGGAAACGCTGAAGAACCTCGGCCAGGCGTATCGCCGCTCCGGTCAGCTCGACGCCGCCGTCGCTGCGCTGGGCAGCGCGGTGGCGCGCGAGCCCGACTACTTCCTCGCGCGCTTCCATCTGGCCGGCACGCTGCAGCAGCTGCAGCGTGACGACGAGGCGTTGCCGGAATACTTCCGCGCACTGCGCAGCGCGCAGGAGCACGGCGAATGGCTCAACGAGGCGACCACTCCGCCGGGCCTGCGCCAGTCCGTGCTCGCGGCCATGCGCTATGTCGACCAGGGCCGGCATGCGCTGTTCGACGGTGCGCTCGCGCCGCTGCGCGCGCGCTTCGGCAACGACGCCCTGCGCCGCGTCGCCCGCGCGCTCGCGATCTATCTCGGCGACGAGCCCGCACACTATCCGAATCCGGCGCAGCGGCCGCTGTTCCTGTTCTTTCCCGAAATCGCTTCGCAGGCCTACTACGAGCGTTCGCGCTTTCCGTGGCTGGAAGCGCTCGAAGCGCAGACTGCAGCGATCCGCCTGGAGCTCGTCAACCTGCTGGCAGCCGAGCACGGTTTCGAGCCGTTCCTGCGTTTCGACGGCGATGCGCGCATCGACGACTATCTCAGCGGCCGCGAAGGCCAGCGCGCCTGGACCGGTTTCTTCTTCTACCGCCACGGCGAGCGCCGCGACGACAACTGCGCGCGCTGCCCGGCCACGACGGCAGTGCTCGACAGCCTGCCGATCGTGCGTATCCGCGAACACGCGCCCGAAGTGCTGTTCTCGCTGCTGACGCCGGGCGCGCACATCCTGCCGCACCGCGGCGTAACGAATACGCGGCTGGTGACCCATTTGCCGCTGATCGTGCCGGACAACTGCGCGCTGCGTGTCGGCGGCGTCGAGCACGCCTGGCAGGAAGGCCGCTGCGTCGTGTTCGACGACACCTACGAGCACGAAGCCTGGAACCGCAGCGACCGTACGCGCGTCGTGCTGATCCTCGACACCTGGCACCCGGACCTGACCGACGTCGAGCGCGAAGCGCTCAGCGCCCTCGTCGGCGTCATCGGCGATTTCAATCACCGCGCCGGCGTGCGCTGACGCGAAGCGCCGGCGGTGCGCCGTCGATTGCGATGTGCGCAGCGAACCGCAACATCAGGGTCCCGCAGCTTCAAGGAACCAGCACCGCAGCGATCCCGACGTCGCGGGATCGCATGCGGCATTCATGTCGCTCGACCCGGCGATTCCTTCGTTGGAGGCTCTTTGCGCGCACGGACCCCGAGGTTGCGGTTCGCCTGCGGCTCGCCACAACCTTCCCGGATTCTGAGCGCCGCGGTCTAAGGCGTGTTAACACTATTGCCGTCTGAATCTCCATGCGCGAAACTACGCGCATGGAGATAACCGCTGAGCAATTCGCGACGATTGAGCATTGCCTT
>MEFP01000023.1 GCA_001725155.1 Lysobacteraceae bacterium SCN 69-320
CCGGCAGCACCGTGACGTTCCAGAGTGTCGGCTCCTGCGTCGTCAATGCGAACCAGGCCGGCAATGCGAACTACGCCGCCGCCCCGCAGGTGCAGCAGACCTTCGCGGTCGGCCAGGGCAGCCAGACGATCAGTTTCACGTCGACCGCGCCGACGACGGCCACGGTCGGAGGTGCGTCGTACACGGTCGCCGCGACGGCGACGTCGGGCCTGCCGGTCAGCTTCACCATCGCCGCCGGTTCGAGCAGCATCTGCGCGATCGCCGGCAGTACGGTCACGTTCCAGAGCGTCGGCAGCTGCGTCGTCAACGCGAACCAGGCCGGCAATGCGAACTACGCCGCCGCGCCGCAGGTACAGCAGAGCTTCGCGGTCGGCCAGGGCAGCCAGACGATCAGTTTCACCTCGACCGCGCCGACGACGGCCACGGTCGGCGGCGCGTCGTACACGGTCGCTGCGACAGCCACGTCGGGCCTGCCGGTCAGCTTCAGCATCGCAGCGGGTTCCAGCAGCGTCTGCACGATCGCCGGCAGCACGGTGACGTTCCAGGGCGCCGGCACCTGCGTGATCAACGCGAACCAGGCCGGCAATGCGAACTGGAACGCCGCGCCGCAGGCGCAGCAGACGTTCGCGGTCGGCAAGGCCAGCCAGACGATCAGTTTCACGACGACCGCGCCGGCCGGCGCCACTGTCGCCGGCACGGCGTATACGGTCGCTGCGACGGCCACCTCGGGCCTGCCGGTCACCCTGAGCATCGCCCCGGGCGCGACGGGCGTCTGCACCCTGTCGGGGTCGTCGGTGACGTTCGAACACGCCGGCACCTGCGTGATCAACGCGAACCAGGCCGGTGACGCGAACTGGAATGCGGCGCCGCAGGCGCAGCAGAGCTTCACGGTCGGCGCGGGCAGCCAGACGATCAGCTTCACCTCGACGGCGCCGACGGGGGCGCAGATCGGCGGCCCGACCTATACGGTCTCGGCGACCGCAACCTCGGGTCTGCCGGTGAGCTTCAGCATCGACCCGAGCTCCAGCGCCGTCTGCACGATCGCGACCGACGTCGTCACGTTCATCGGCGGCGGCAACTGCACCATCAACGCGAATCAGGCCGGCGACTCGGACTGGGCGCCGGCGCCGCAGGCGCAACAGACTTTCGGCGTGACCAGCTGCCTGAGCCTTGCGATCGGCCAGGTCGTCTACGGCAGCATGCCGGCGGCGGCCAATCTCTGCGTGGCCGGCGACGCGGCGCAGGCCACCGAATACACGCTGATGCCGATCAACGACAGTGCCAGCGCCGAGACGGCGACGCTGAGCCTGACCGGCACCAACATCCAGGCCGTGACCGGTCCGCCGTCGCCGCGCCCGGTGGAAACGCCGCTGGCGCCGCTGCAGGAAAGCAGCGTCGATTCGCACGGCGGCGTGCCGATGCCGCCGGCGTTCGCCGACGGCCGTCAGCCGACGGCGGCCGATTTCGTCGCGCGTCCCGAGGGCGGCGTCGTTCCGCTGACCGTGGGCCAGCTCATCGACATCAACGCGTCGATCGGCTCCTGCGGCGCGGCGCCCGACATCCGCAAGGGCCGCGTCGAGGCGATCTCGGCCTCGGGGGCCGGGCAGCAGCTGTATTACGCCGTGCAGGAAGTCCAGGAACTGGTCCCGGGCGGCGGCAACTGGCAGCCGGCCGTGGTGGGCGGTTTCTCGGCCGGCCAGTTCCAGAACCTCATGGACGCGTTCGTGCAGTCGCCGCCGGGTTCGACGCCGACGGTCGGCATGCTCTCGAGTCTCAAGACCGGCGCCCACGACCTGCTGACGACGAACTACGGCGCGATGACCGACCTCGACAACAACGGCGGCATCATCGTGTTCTTCACGAAGAAGATGAACGAGCAGAGCCCGCCGGCGTCCTCGGCCATCACCAGTTCGCTGTTCCAGCCGCGCGACCTGTTCAGCGCGGCGACCTGCGGCGGCAGCAACGAGGGCGAGTACATCTACACCATGGTGCCGGACCCGACCGGCTCGGTGAACAGCAACGTGCGCACGGTGAGCTTCGTCTACGGCAGCACGACGACGTGGATGGTTCACAACCTGTCCCACCTGCTCAACGCCACGCGCCGCTTGTATTTCAACGGCGCGGCGCCGCTGGAGCAGACCTGGCTCGACGAGTCGCTGGCCATGGTCATGCAGGAGCTGGTGTTCTTCAACACGTCCGTAGGCCTGACGCCGCGCCAGAACATCGTCGTCACGAACCTGACCACGGGGCCGAATGCGTCCGTCCGCGTCGCGGCGTTCAACACGTTCGAGAACCCGTTGTTCGGCTATGCGCGCGATTACTTCTTCCAGGTCGCCGGCGCCAACAGCAGCAAGCGCGCCGGTCCGCTGATGACGACGGCGTTGAATGCGGCGACGCACGACACCACGACCGCGAGCGCGACGGCGACCTTCCTGTTCCTGCGCTATGCGATGGACCGCAAGAACACCGGCGATGCCGCGATCATCGGTGCGCTGGTCAACAGCCAGCTGGTCGGCACGGCCAATCTGCAGGCCGTGCTCAACGTCGATCTGAAGGCCTGGTCGCACGACTTCCTCGTCGCCATGTATACCGACGACGCGGTCGCCGGCATCGCGCCCGAGTACACCGCGCCGAGCTGGAGCTACCGGTCGCTCTACACCGCGCTCAACGGCTCCTATCAGCTGGCCGTGAATCCGCTGACCAACGGCACGCCGCTGAACTTCGTGCTGCGCCCGGGCGGCGGCACGCGCTATGCGCGCTTCGGCGTGGCGGCGGGCCAGACCGCGGACCTCGGCCTGACCGAGGCCGGCGTTACGCCGACCTCGCCGATCACGATGGCGATCGTGCGCACGAAATGACCGCCAGCGGCGCGCGGCCTGGACACAGGCAGCGCGCCGCTGCGGTTCGGAAGCTTCCGAGCCCGCCGTGGGCTTCGCGCCGAGGCGAGGCTTGACGCGTCCGGTAACATGGCCGGATGGAATCCCCGGCTCTCGAACTCCTTCATCGCGTCTTCGGCTATACGAGTTTCCGCGGCGAACAGGCCGCCATCGTCGATCATCTGAGCGGCGGCAACGATTGCCTCGTGCTGATGCCGACCGGCGGCGGCAAATCGCTGTGCTACCAGGTTCCCGCACTGCTGCGCGATGGCACGGCCATCGTCGTCTCGCCGCTGATCGCGCTGATGCAGGACCAGGTAGACGCGCTGACCCAGCTCGGCGTTGCCGCGGCCTTCCTGAATTCCTCGCTGTCGCCGCAGCAGCAGCGCGAGGTCGAGCAGCGCCTGCTGCGGCGCGAGCTCAAGCTGCTCTACGTCGCGCCCGAGCGCCTGCTCGGCGAACGCATGCTGGAACAGCTCGAACGCGTGCCGATCTCGCTGTTCGCGATCGACGAGGCGCACTGCGTCTCGCAATGGGGCCACGATTTCCGTCCCGAATACCGCGGCCTGAATCTGCTGCACGAACGCTTCCCGCACATTCCGCGCATCGCGTTGACCGCAACCGCCGACGCGCCGACGCGCGGCGAGATCGTCGAACGGCTCGGCTTGGCCCAAGCACGCCAGTTCGTCGCGAGCTTCGACCGGCCGAACATTCGCTACAGCGTCGTGCAGAAGGACAACGCGCGGCGCCAATTGCGTGCGTTCCTCGACGAGCGGCGCGGCGAATCCGGCATCGTCTATTGCCTGTCGCGCAAGAAGGTGGACGAGACCGCGGCGGCGCTGGTCGAGGACGGCTTCGACGCGCTGGCCTATCACGCCGGCATGGAGCAGGCGCAGCGCGCGGCGAACCAGCAGCGCTTCCTGCGCGAGGACGGCGTCGTCATGGTCGCGACGATCGCGTTCGGCATGGGCATCGACAAGCCCGACGTACGCTACGTCGCGCATCTGGACCTGCCCAAGAGCATGGAAGGCTATTACCAGGAAACCGGCCGCGGCGGCCGCGACGGGCTGCCGGCCGAAGCCTGGCTGTGCTATGGCCTCGGCGACGTCGTGACCATGAGCCAGATGATCGCCCAGTCCGAATCGGGCCAGGAGCGCAAGCGCGTGGAACGCGCCAAGCTCGAGGCGCTGCTCGGTTATGCGGAAGCGACCGGCTGCCGGCGCCGCCTGCTATTGGCGTATTTCGGCGAAACGCGCACGGCCGACTGCGGCAACTGCGACAACTGCATCAGCCCGCCGCGCAGCTGGGACGCCAGCGAAGTCGCGCAGAAGGCCCTGTCCGCGGTCTACCGCACCGGGCAGCGCTTCGGCGTCGGTCATCTCGTCGCCGTGCTGCGCGGCGAGGACAGCGAGAAGATCCGCAGCTGGAATCACGATCAGCTCAGCGTCTACGGCATCGGCCGCGATCTCGACGCGCGCCAGTGGAGCGGCGTATTCCGTCATCTCGTCGCGGCTGGCCATCTCGCCGCCGATCACGAAGGCTACGGCACGTTGCACCTGACCGAATCCAGCCGTGCGGTGCTCAAGGGCGAGACGCGCGTGCTGATGCGTTACGAGGCGGCCGAAGGTCAACGCCGCGCCGAACGCAAGGCCGCACGCAAGCGCGGCGGCGCGACCGCGCACAACAGCCTGCAGATCGGCGAGGACGAACGTCCGCTCTGGGATGCGCTGCGCGCCGTGCGCGCGCGGCTGGCCAAGGAACAGAATGTGCCGGCCTACGTGATCTTCCACGATGCGACCCTGCTGGACATGCTGCGCGAGCACCCGGTGTCGCTGCGCGAACTCGCCTCGATCAGCGGCGTGGGCACGACCAAGCTCGAGAAATACGGCGAGGCTTTTCTCAGCGTGCTGACTGCGGAAACGGCGGACTGAGCGCCGGCTGCAATGCCGCACTGCACGGCGTCGGCGACGCAGGAGTTTTCCGGTAGCGCGCCGACGCGACGAGGCGGCGCCGGCGCCGGCGCCGTCCAGCGGCCGCGCGGTGCTGGTCGTCGCATCGCACGTTTTCTCGGCCTTCATGGCGCGTCTGCCGGCGGCGGGGCGTTTGTCGGACGTGCTCGCTCTACGGCGACCGCGTTGCCGGCTGTGTCGGTCCGCCAACCCCATTGCCGCCCATGGCCGTCCGGCCCGGTGGACGTTCGAGGCCGTGCGAACCCGCGGTTCCGGGCGACGACCTTTCACCCCACGAGTCCGGCGCAGGTCAGCACTCGTCTCCGCTGATCAAGCGCTTGCGCGCTCGATCGCGAGCGGCACGTTGCCGTGCCGCGGGCTCCTCGGCGTCTTTCGGGATGCCCCTGCAGGGAGGGCTTGTTCAGGCCGGCGCCGAGAAGCGCGATCCCGCCGGACGCTTTTGGGCGAGCCGTCTGAAAACCCTCCCCTTCAAGCGGAGGCATGGGCGGGGATGGGGTTGCCTCGTGCTGTCGAGTACGAGGCCAAAACCGCGGCAGACGCCAGCCATCACGGCAGCGTCGATCCCGCAGCCGGCGGCGCTCAGGACTCCGCAGCAGGCTTGGTCGCGGCCGGTGCGCGTCGCGGCATCGCGTTGGCGTTGTCCATGTCCGCGGCGATGCGCCAGATGCCGTCGCCGCCTCGGCGCAGCACCAGCACGAACTTGCCGAAATCCGGCTGGCCGGCCTGTCCACCGAAACCGCCGATGACATAGGCCATGTCGCCCGACTCGGCATAGTGCAGCGCGCGCAGCGCGAGCGGCGAGCCGCTGGTGCCCGCATAGGCGGCGCGGATCGCGTCGGCGCCGGTTGCCGGCGGCTGGCCGTTCGGCAGCGCATAGCCGTCGGCGACGAACAGGCGCGCGAGCGCTTCGTTGTCGCGCGCGATCCAGGCTTTTTCGTAGTCCCGCAATACGCGCGCGATGGCCGGCGGCAAGGTGACGGACGGCAGTGCAGCGGTCGACGCCGGCGCGGGTGGTGTGGCCGATGCAGTTTCGCCGGACGCGGCTGGCGGTGCGGCGAATGCATCCGGCAGCAGCACCGCCGTCAGCGGCAGCAGGCAGAGGGCAAAGCGTGGGGTCATGGAACTGCTCCGGAACGGGGGGAAACCTGTTCGACGCAATATGCCGGCGTTTTTCGTCACCCGCCGGCGCACGAGCGGCCATCGGCGGATGTTCGCGCGATTTTCGCAACGGACGCAGCTGGCGCGGCGGTGTGCAGGCGGCGAACAGGCTGCCACACCGCTGCGGCGCTGCGGGCGGTATAGGCGCACGCGGTGATGCGCTGCCAGTCGCTGCGCTGACCGGCGCGGATTGACTGCAGTCGGCCGGCGGTCGCGCTGCCTGCCGGCGCCGCCGCGTCAGTTGTCGTAGATACGCACGAGACGCGACGTAGGCGCGAACGTGATTGCCGGTGCCGGGCTGCCGAGTGTGAGGTTCTCCAGCACATAGCCGCGGCCGCCGGCATAGCGCACGCGTTCCCAGCCGCGGCGCTGGCTGCCGGAATTGTTGGCGAACAACAGTCCGCCGCCGGCGGGCGCCGATGCGTAGCTCCAGCTGCCCCAACTGGGCGCATCCAGCCGGTCGAGGCGGCCACCGGGCTGCATGATCCAGCCGAATGGCCAGCAGATCGGATCGCTCGTAAGCCGGTCGAGATCGCCGTAGGGCGTGCTGCAGAAATCGCCGTTGATGCGCGACTGGTAGCCGGTCGGCGGTGCGGCCGGACTCCAGCCGCTGGCCTGCGCCGGCAGCAGCAGGCCGACCAGATAGATGTCCCGGGTTGCGTCCTGCATGCGCATGACGCTGCGCCAGACGCCGGGCTCTTCCTCGTTGACGAACTGCAGCGTCGCCTGCGTCGTGCCGTACTGCAGGTTCACCAGGCCGGTGCCGGCCGCGCTCCAGCTGAAGCTGCGCGCGCGGCGCCGCGTGGTGCCGGTACCCGCGCCGAAATCGTGGATGTCGTAGCCGTAGCGGCCCTCGGCGCTGGCGTTCGCGGCGCCGAGATCTTCGGGCAGGGACAGCACGAAGCTGCCGCCCGTCAAGGTCGGAACCGCGGAACTGATCAGGGCCGGCAGCGGCTCGCCGGCCGTGTCCGCCGGGAGGACTGGCAGCGCGGCCTGATGGCGCGTGGGGATTTCCGGATTGTCGGGATAGCGATAGCGCATCGCGAAAGACACCGCGTGGCGCGTGACCCCGCCGGGGCCGTAGCTGGGGCGCAATGCGAGAGCCATGTTCTCGTAGAGCACGCGTACCTGATTGCCGCCGACGAGGTCATAGAAAGTCTGGCTGCTCAGCGGCTGGCCGTCGCTGCGCGCCAGCGTGTAGCCGCCGCTGCCGTCGGCCGTCACCGTGACGGCGGTAGGCTGGATTGCGCCGGTGTAGACACTGCCGCTGCTGCCTTGCAGGCGGTACGCAAGCACGTATTCCTGACTGGAGCCGAGCACGCTGCTGTAGGCCGAGTAGGGCAGATAGGTGACGGCATTGGCCAGCGCCGCGGTCGGCACGGCGGCGGCGTCCTGCGGCAGGGTCAGCGCAACCGCGCAATAGGCCGAGTCGGCCGGCGTCGTGCAGGTCGTCGTGTTGAGCGCGTCGACCGCCGCATACAGCGCCTGGGCCGATGCGGGCGCGAGCACGGCCGCGAAGGTGTTCGTCGCGCCCGCCGGCAGCGCCAGTTCGCCGCGGGCGATCAGGGCCAGGCCGTAGACGAGATATGGCTTCGGTGTCGAGGCGCGCGCGGCGCGCTCGAATACGGCGCGATCGGTGATCCGCGTGAAACCTGCATGGCCGCGCAGCGCGGCGTTGACGGCCGTGCTGTAAGGCCCCAGATGCGCGAAGGCTTCCTGGCTCTCGTCGACGCCGCTGCTGCTGCCGAGGTTCTGCAGCCGCGACAGCGGTCCGAGCGCCCCGGCCCAGACTTCGTGGGCGCGCGCGTCGCGACCGTAGCCGACGAGGTCGACCAGCGGGTCGCCGGCGAGGTAACGCTGTTCGAGATGCACGCGGTAGCGGCCGTCGGCGCCGGACTGGGTGGTCGCGACGTAGCTGCCTGCGAAGGCCTCGATGGTTGCGCCGGCCAGCGGCGCCGGATAGCCGATGCGGCCGCTGACGACGAAGGCGGGTTCCACGCCGCTGTGGAAGATCCGGTCGCCAGGAGTCTGCGCCCGGGACGGCGGCGACAGCAGGGCGCTCCCCAACAGCAGTACGGCGATGGCTCGACGCATGGATCTCTCCGTCGCTACGGGCAATCACCAGCTGTTGCGTCAGTGCGGGGAAACTCTCAGGCGCCGGTCAGTCTTCGCCGGTGATGCGGTAGCACCAGACGGTGGCGCTGACCGGTGCATCGCAGCGCGCCGATCCGATGCATCAGCGCGGCGGCTGTGCGTCCTCGGGCAACCCGCGCCAACGCTGCAGCACGAGGTGCGTGGGCCAGAACACCAGCAGCGGCAGGCCGACGAACAGCAGGGCCAGCCAGGCCCAGCCCGGCATGAAGGTCTGCGTGGCTGCATCGCTGAAGCCGTAGACGTAATTGACGTTGACCGGCACGTTGGGTTGCGCCGGATCGGCCGGCGGCGCCGGCAGGAACAGGCGCGAGACCGCCAGCAGTGCCCAGGCCAGCAGGGTCCAGCCGGGCAGCGCGCGCCGGTCGTAGCCCAGCCGCGCGACCAGGTACAACAGCACGAACGGCAGCCAGGCGTGGAAAGACGACAGTCCGCGCGCGAACAGCGGTATGCCCGGATCGAACATGTAGGCCGTCATCGACAGCAGCGGCATGCCCAGCCAGCTCGCGATCAAGTCCGCGCACCAGACCAGCTGCGGCACGATCAGGCCCACGGCCGGCAGCGAAGCGAGCAGCGGCGATTCGGTCCAGATCGCGGCCAGGGTGAGGAACATGGCGACGTCGCAGAAGTAGAGGAAATTCGTCGGCCCGTAGGTGATCCAGTAGAACGGCACGAGCACGGCCATGAACGCGGTGAAGCCGAGCTTGAGCGCGAGCGGCAGGCGCGGCGCAGGATGGATGACGGCTGCCGTCGCGGACATGGACGATTTCCCCCGCAGATCAGCGACGGATAGTAGCGAGTGCGGCGACCGTCGGGGCGGCGGCCATGGTGGTCCTCGATGTGGCCTGCCCGCCGCGGTCGGGGGGCGCCGTGGGTCAGAGGTCCGGCGGCGCGCGGCTGCACCGGCGGGCCGCGCCGCTCAGCGAGCCGGCGCCGGCCGCGCGATGCGCAGGATCGCGCGGTTGCGGTCGTCGGTGACCCAGATCGCCCCGTCGCCGGCGACGGCCAGGGATACCGGCGCCCCGCGCGGATGCGCGCCGTCGACCCGATCCCAGCCTGGTGTCAGCACGCGGCCCTTCACGCTCGGCGCGCCGGCCGGATAGGGCAGCGAGCCGCGCGGATAGATCGCATAGTGGCCGCCGAGGTCGGTCAGCGGAACGCCGCGCGCGTCAGTCTCGACCGCAACGATGCGGCCGCCGGTGCGGCGATAGCCGTGCCAGGTCGTCAGCAGGCGACCCTGCAGGCGCGGGAACAGCGCGCCGTCGTAGTAGATCAGGCCCAGCGGCGCCGCATGCGGCGGCAGCAGGGCCCGCGGTCGCTCGCGTTCGCTGCAGCGCGCCTGCGTCCCGCTCCAGCCCGGCAGCGGCGTCTGCAGGTCCACGCAGTACGGCCAGCCATAGTGCGCGCCGGGGCGCAGCACGTTGATCTCGTCGTAGGGATGTTCGGGATCGTCCAGATCCACCGAGTTCTCGCCCTGCAGCAAGGTGCCCGAGACATGCCGCACCAGGGCGATGGAATTGCGCAGTCCCGCCGCGAGCACTGTGCTGTCCTCGCTCCAGCGTCCGTCGCCGAGATAGGCGTGGCGGCGCACCTGGGCGGTGTCGGCGGATTCGCGACAGGCGCCGTCGGCATCGGCGCGCGGCGTGCCGTCGGCGTCGAGGCAGCGGTCGCTCGGCGCGCCGACATCCACGAGCAGGGCGTCGTCGCCGTCGAACACGAAACTCGACAGCGGATGGCGGTTGTCGTGCAGCCGGTTGTCGGGCAGTCCGCCGATCACGGTGGCGACACTGGCCGCGACGTCGGCTGCGTCGGGATCGAGACTCAGGATGCGGTTCATCTCCGACACGTAGATGCGCCCGTCCGGACCGCGCGCGACCGTATGCGGCATGCTCAGTCCGGTAACGAGCCTGTGCCAGGCGATCGTGCCGTCGCCGTGCGGCGACAGGCGCCAGACCGCGCCATGTCCGGCCTCCCAACTGCCGAGATCGGTGACCAGCCAGTCGCCGCCGGCCAGCGCGAGCAGGCCGCGCGGCAGGCGCGGACCGTCCGCACCTTCGCCCTGCCAGACCAGGCCCAGGCAATAGCCCGGTGCCATGCGCACGCGGGTCGCCGGCCAGCCGTCGCAGTCGCCGGTCTGCGCGTAGCGTTGATCGCCGGCGGCCTGTGCCGGCGCGACGCAGGACAGGGCCAGCAGCAGCGCCAGCCGCCCGCTGAAAGCCGTTCGATGCGGGTTCCCCATGGGCGCGATGCTGCCGCCGGGGGCGCGGCCCTGACAAGGCGCAGCGCTGGCGCTGCCGGTCGAGGCGGCGCTCGCGCCCGGTGTGCGCCGCGGTCAGTCGTCGGAGCGCGCCGACGTTCGCGTGCCGGACGGCAGGGCCCGCGGCGCGGACCGGCTGTCGCAGCGGTTGAGACTCGCGCCGGCTATAGCCGCTACCCCGTCTCAACCGCCGATACGCCGCCATGTCTACCGACCTCGCCCGACTGATCGCCGAGCGCCAGCCGGCGCCGCCCGACCCGGCGCGCCTGCTCGCGCGCCTCGCCCGGCGCTATGCAGACCGCATCACCGGTCATTTCACCGTGCCGGCGCGCGAAGGACGTTATGCGGAACTGCCGGCCGAGCTCGCGCCGGCGCTGCGCACGGCGCTGCAGACGCGCGGCATCCGGCAGCTGTACAGCCACCAGGCGCAGGCCTGGGAGTCGGTGCGCGCCGGCCGGCATACCGTCGTCGTGACGCCGACCGCGTCGGGCAAGAGCCTCTGCTATACCTTGCCCGTCGTCGACGCGGCGCTGCGCACGCGCGCCAAGGCGCTGTACCTGTTTCCGACCAAGGCGCTGGCGCAGGACCAGGTCGCCGAACTGCTCGAACTCAACCGCGCCGGGGATCTCGGCCTGCGCGCGCATACCTTCGACGGCGACACGCCCGGCGATGCGCGCCAGGCCATACGCCTGCACGGCGACATCGTCGTCAGCAATCCCGACATGCTGCATCAGGGCGTGCTGCCGCACCACACGAAATGGGCGCAGTTCTTCGAGAACCTGCGCTACGTCGTCATCGACGAGATCCACAGCTACCGCGGCGTGTTCGGCTCGCATCTGGCCAACGTGCTGCGCCGGCTCGCGCGGATCTGCGCGTTCTACGGCACGCAGCCGACGTTCATCCTCTGCTCGGCCACGATAGGCAATCCGCGCGAACATGCCGAGGCGTTGATCGGCCAGCCGGTCAACGCGATCAGCGAAAGCGGCGCGCCGGTCGGCGAGAAGCACGTGCTGCTGTGGAATCCGCCGGTGATCAACGCCGATCTCGGCCTGCGCGCCTCGGCGCGCTCGCAGGTCACGCGCATCGCGCGCGCGGCGATACGCGCCGGACTCAAGGCGCTGCTGTTCGCGCCGTCGCGGCTCATGGTCGAGGTGCTCACCAAGTACCTCAAGGACGTGTTCGATCACGACCCGCGCAAGCCGGCGCGCATCCACGCCTATCGCGGCGGCTACCTGCCGACCGAGCGCCGGCGCACCGAGCAGCTCATGCGCAGCGGCGCCGTCGACGGTCTGGTCAGCACCTCGGCGCTGGAGCTCGGCGTCGACATCGGCGCGCTCGACGTCGTACTGCTGCAGGGCTATCCGGGTTCGATCGCGGCGACCTGGCAGCGTTTCGGCCGTGCCGGCCGGCGCCAGCAGGCGGCGATCGGCGTGCTCGTCGCATCGAGCCAGCCGCTGGACCAGTACATCGTGCGGCATCCGGAATTCTTCCGCGACGCGCCGCCGGAACAGGCGCGCATCGCGCCGGACCAGCCGCTGATCCTGCTCGATCACATCCGCTGCGCCGCGTTCGAGCTGCCGTTCGTCGACGGCGACGGCTTCGGTCCGGTCGAACCCGCGGCGTATCTGCAGGTGCTGGCCGATTCCGACGTCGTGCACCGCGAAGGCCAGCGCTGGGAATGGATCGCCGACGCGTATCCGGCCAACGCGGTCAACCTGCGCGCGGTCGCCGACGGCAATTTCGTCGTCGTCGACCGCAGCGACGGGCGCCAGGCCATCATCGCCGAGGTCGACTATTCCAGCGCCGCGCTGACCCTGTACGAAGGCGCGATCCACATGGTGCAGTCGCTGCCCTATCAGGTGGAGAAGCTCGACTGGGACGGCCGCAAGGCCTATGTCACGCGTACCAACGTCGACTACTACACCGACGCGATCGACTACACGCGGCTCAAGGTGCTCGAACGTTTCGACGGCGTGCGTGCGGGCCAGGGCAATGCCTATCACGGCGAAGTGCACGTCGTACGCCGCGTCGCCGGCTACAAGAAGATCCGCTACTACACCCACGAGAACATCGGTTACGGCCCGGTCACCCTGCCGGACCAGGAGCTGCATACGACGGCGCTCTGGTGGCAGCTGCCGCAGGAGGCGCTGGACGAAGCCTTCGCTTCGCGCCAGGACGCGCTGGACGGCTTTCTCGGCGCGGCCACGGCGCTGCATACGGTAGCCAGCGTGCGCGTCATGGCCGAGGCGCGCGACCTCATGAAATCCGTCGGTAGCGGCGATGCGAGCGCCTTCGTCGAGCGCGACCAGCGCGGCCGCGGCCAGTGGCGCGCGGCCGAGGCCGGCGCCGACGCCGAGCGCTTCACCCCGACGGTCTATCTGTACGACAACTACCCCGGCGGCGTGGGCCTGAGCGATCCGCTGTTCCGCGTGCAGGCCGAACTGGTGCGCGAAGCCGCGGCGCTGGTCGATGCCTGCAGCTGCCGCGCCGGCTGCCCGGCCTGCATCGGCCCGGTGCTCGCCGCCGCCGAGGACGCCGCGGCCACGCCCAAGGCGCAGGCCCTGCGCGTGCTCGCGTTGCTGCGCGGCCCATGAGCGCGCTGGTCGAAAAGCTGCAGCGGCTGCGCCGCGAGGCCGGCGTGCGGCAGGACGCCGCGTCGCCGCGCGGCGGTGCGGTGGCAGCCGCGGCGAGTGCGGTACCGGTGGCGGCCGATATGGCCGGCGCGAGGCGGAGGCCGGATTCGCCCGATGCAGCCGCCACGCAGATGCCGGGTGCAGCCGGTAGTCCGGCCTTGCCGGCCGGTTCCGCCGACGCGGGGGCTGTCGGCGCGGGGCGCAGGCCGCTCGCCGCCGCGGGCACGACGAAGCTTGCGGCAGGGGAGCTCGCGTCGCGCGATGCCGCCGCGGCCGCGCTCCCGTCCGCGGCGATGCCCGTGGCGCGTGCCGTCGCCGAACTCGCGCGGCTGCGTCGTCTGCTCGACCTGCGTCCCGCGCGCAGCCTGGCGCCGCGCACCGCCCCCGCGCCGGAGCCGCCGCTGAGCGGCGACTGCATCGCGCCGGGGCTGTACGCGATCGAGCGGCGCTATGCCGCGGTCGCGACTGCGCCGCTGCTGCCGCCGCGCTGGTGCGACGGCGCACCGGTCGCGCGCGAACGTTTCCTGTGCTTCGACACGGAGACCACCGGCCTGGCCGGCGGCAGCGGCACGCGCGCGTTCATGATCGGCGCGGCCGACTGGCATGGCGGCGAGCTGCGCGTGCGTCAGCTGTATCTGACCGCGATGGCCGGCGAGGCGGCCATGCTCGACGCCTTCGCCGCCTGGCTGCGCCCGG
This sequence comes from Lysobacteraceae bacterium SCN 69-320, assembly GCA_001725155.1. GTDB lineage: Bacteria > Pseudomonadota > Gammaproteobacteria > Xanthomonadales > Rhodanobacteraceae > Tahibacter. The sequence continues at coordinate 13,742 of MEFP01000023.1, forward strand.
ACACCGTGCTGGTCAGCTACAACGGTCGCAGCTACGACGCGCCGCTGCTGGCCACGCGCTATCGCCTGCAGCGCCTGGCCGATCCGTTGCGCGGCCTCGCCCACGTCGATCTGCTGCATCCGGTGCGACGCGTCTATCGCGGGCGCTGGGAAAACTGCCGGCTCGCCACGATCGAGCGGAACGTGCTGCGCATCGTGCGCGACGACGATCTGCCGGGCTCCGAGGCGCCGGCGGCCTGGCGCAGCTATCTGCGTGCGGGAAAGACCACGGACCTGCTGCGCGTGCTCGAACACAATCGCCAGGATGTGGCGACCCTGGCGCGTCTGCTGGAGCACATGGATCAGAACGCGACGCCGGCGGCCTGGCTCACTTCGGCTTGAGCCAGTCGCCGGCGTGCGGGGGGAAGCAGGAAGACCGGAATCGTCAACCGTACCGGAATCCGGGTCGATTCCGAGGCACGCAAGGGACGGCGAAACGCACGCGCAGCGGGCGTTTGGCGGGGTTGCGGGTGCGTGCGGCAGGGCATGGCGGCATTGCTGCTGGCGTAGTCCGGATCTTTGCGAAAAGGGGGCCTGGATGGGATCGCGGGAGGTGGCGAGCTTCCGTGCAGCTGCGCCGCGACCCCACCCGGGCTGTGAAACGTCAGGGCCCGCTCAGTAAACCCTGTCGTGGCCGCGTACTGCTCCTGCTGCCTTTGTCCGGCGCGGCCAGGCCGGTCAGATGATGCGGCACTGCAAGCCGCAGAGCTGGTCCTCGTGCAAGGCGTCGGCGACGTGGCGCCAGGTCCGGTCCGGGTTCAGCTCGCCGCGATAGAGCATCGCGTCGATCTCGATCTCGAACGTCGGCCACTCGTCGCGCGGCGTCTGCAGTTGACGTACGCGATAGTGTCCGTGTGGCATGGCCTCGAACAGGATGTTCAGCAAGGTTTCGCGCGCGAGATCCGGCTCCTGGTTGATCGCGACTGACCGCATGCTGGTCCAGTTGAAGCCCATGGCTCCCTCCGTCGTCACCGGGGTTGATCACAATGTAGCAATCTCCACGTCGCACGGCGCGCGGAGTTTCCCCTACGCGCAACCGGGATTTGAGCCTATGCCGGTAGACATGCGCCGCCGTCGCGCCGTGGAAGGAGCGGTGGCGCGGTTCGCTGCTCAGTCGGCGCGCAGGCCGAAGCGCTGGCGCAGGACTTCGCAGTAGCCGCGCCCGGACAGCAGCGTCGCGCCCGACTCCAGACGCAGGCGGTAGCGCGCGGAATCCAGCGGCTCGATTTCGGCCACGCCGCCGAGGCGTACGAGCAGCGAGCGGTGGATGCGGGCAAAACGCTGCGGATCGAGCTCGGTCTGCAGCGCCGTCAGTGTCTTGCGCACCACGAAGCTGCGGCCGGCCGCGTGGAGCTCCACGTAATTGGCCTGGGCGACCACGTAGTCGATGCTGTCCACGGCAATCAGCTGCAGGCGCCGTCCGATCGGCAGCGCCAGGCGTTCGGCGTAGCGCGGCCCGGGTGTCGGCACGTCGCTGCGCAGCCGTTCGCGTACGCGCTGCAGGGTTTCGCGCAGGCGCTCGGGCTCCACCGGCTTGAGCAGGTAATCCGTTGCGGCGATCGAGAATGCACGCAGCGCATGCTGTGCGTAGGCGGTCACGAAGACGACGCTCGCCGGTGGCGGCTGCAGTTGGCGCAGCGCGTCGAAGCCGTCGCACTCGGGCATCGCGATGTCGGTCAGCAGCAGGTCCGCCGGCGCGCGCGCCCAGCCGGCGGCAAGCGTCGCGGCGCACTCGTAGTCGCCGCAGATCACCAGGTTGGGGTCCGCCGCGAGCAGGCGGCGCAGGCGTGCTCGCGCCAGCGCTTCGTCGTCGACGATGGCCACGCGCAGCAGCCTCATGCCGCGCCGGCCTGCGCCTGGCTCGGCACCGTGCGTTGCGGAATGCATACCCGTACGTCGGTGCGGCCTGCGGAGTCGGTCTGCATGCTGAGCCGCCATGCGTCGCCATAGAGGCAGCGCAGCCGCGCACGGGTATTGGCCAGGCCGATGCCGAAGCCGTTGTCGACCGTATTGGCCGGCCCGGCTACGCCGTCGCTGACCACACTCAACGCCAGCTGCTGCCCTTCGGCGGCCGCGCCGATCTGTACGCGGCCAGGTCGGCGCCGCGGCGTGATGCCGTGGACGATCGCGTTTTCCACCAGCGGCTGCAGCAGCAGCGCCGGTACGAAGAAATCCAGGCAGTCCGCGTCGATGCGCCAGTCCAGTTGCAGGCGCCTGCCGAGCCGGATCTGTTCGATCGAAAGGTAGTGGCGCAGTAGCGCGACTTCTTCGGCGAGCCGGACTTCCTGCCGGGTCGAGTTCGACAGGCTGCGCCGGAGCAGTGCCGACAGCGACAACAGGGCGTGTTCGGCAGCGTCGGCGTCATAGTGGATGAGTTCGGCGATGGAATTGAGCGCATTGAACAGGAAGTGCGGATTGAGTTGCGCCGCCAGGGCGTCCAGGCGCGCGTGCGTCAGGCCGGCTTCGAGTTCGCCGATGCGCTCTCGCTGCCGGCGTGCGCGCTCCGCGTAGACGGGGGCATGCACGATGCCGATGACCGCGCAGCACAGCGGTGCGCTGTGGCGGGCGCTGCCGAGCAGCAGTTCCGTGAGGTCAGGCGTTTCGGGATACCAGTAGTGCAGCAGCGGGTCGAGCAGGCCGACATAGGCCGCGCGCAGCAGTACGACGACGGCGACGGCGGCGGCGAGCACCGGCAGGCTGCGCTGCCAGCGGCCGCGTTCCAGCGGAAACCGTTCGACGAGTGCGTACAGCGCGACGCTCACCGGAATCCACGGCAACATGCCGGCGGCGCTCAGGCGCAGCGCCTGAGCCGGTCCCAGCGGCTTGCCGTCGAACCAATAGACGCCCATCAGCTGGCCGGTCAGTGCCAGCGTGTAAGCCAGCCACCCGGCTGCGGCCAGCAGCCAAAGCGAAGTCGAGCGGCGCATGAAAGGGATTCGGCCCTGCGGCGGCGGGAAGGATGGCCGGCACGACGGCAGTCGCGCGCGGCGCGGCGATGCCGTGATACCGGCCCGGACACTAGAGCAGCGCAGCGGCGCTCACAAGCGATCGGCGGCGTTCGTCCTGGCCGGCGTGCAGTTCGTCCCAGCCGATTGCGCGCGTTCGCCCGGGGGCGTCGGCGCGGGGAAGCTCCAGGCCGTGCCGCGGCGGGTCGTGCGGTGTCCCTTGCGCGGCCTGCGCAGGCCGCCAGCAGCCGGCGACAGCCCGTGTGTTCGTCGCAGCGGGCCTGCTGTTCGTCCATCGGAAAAGGCGGCCGGTCCCGTCGCCGTTGCGGCGCGACCGGCGCGCACGCCCAACTGTGACGGCCGGATCGCCGCGGCGGCCCGCGGCGGGCGAAACCATCGACGCAATGACATGAACATGCGCCTATTGACTCGTTGGCTACTGCCGGTTGCGGCTCTGCCGGCCTTCTTCCTCGGCGGTCTGCATTTCGCACCTGCGGCGAGTAACGCCTGGCGCAGCTGGTTCCCGCCGCCGGAGTTCGTGAGCGGCGATTTCTCCGCACTGCAGGCGGCGGCGCAAAGCCGCGTCGTGCTGTACGCGACCTCGACCTGTCCGTATTGCGCCCAGGTGCGCCGCCTGCTCGACGGCGCCGGCGTGAGCTATCGCGAATACCGCATCGACGCGTCCACCGCGGCGGACGCGGAGTTTCGCCGTCTCGACGGCCGTGTCGTGCCGCTGCTGTTCATCGGCCAGCGGCGTATCAGCGGATTCCGCGAGCAGGCTATCCGCGATGCGCTCGCGGTGTTGCCCGCGCAATGAAAGGCGCAGGGCCCGGCCTGGGAGAGGGCCTGTTCACTGCTGGAGGACATTGCTCATGAAGAAGTTCCATTCGACGGTATTTGCGCTCGCTCTGGCCCTGGCCGGCGGACTCGGCGCGGGTTTCTCCACGGCCAGCGTGGCCGATCCCGGATGTATCGGCGGCTGCATGTCGGCGCGCTACGAGTGCAAGGCGATGTGTCCCGGATTGAACGGCGTCTGTGCGGCGGCTTGCGACGCCGGGTACCAGGCCTGCAAGGCAGCCTGCGGCTGACAGGGCGCCGGCGCGCCGGCAGGCCACGGACGGCTCGCCGGCGCGACATCCCCGGCCGGGGCGGCTCACTGCGCGCGCAATGCCGGGTGCGCGCTCCAGGCCGGCATCCGGCGCATGTAGTCGCGCGTGCGTGCTTCAGCGTCGGCGCGTGCCAGCGCCGGCTCGCGGCCGAGCAGCCATTGCACCATGCGCTCGAAGCGTTCCTCGAACGGTTGCAACTGGCCCCGTTCGTCGACGCAATAGGCGCAGTAGATGCCGCTGTCGATGTTCATGCCGCAGCTCTGGCAATGGTCGGTGTGGTTCATGGCGGACTCCGTGGGGGCAGGGAAAGGCGGGCGGCGTCGACGAGCGCGCGCAGCCCGGCGACGAGCTGTTCGCGCTGCGCCGGGGTCAGGCGCGTCATCGCCGCGTCCAGCGCCTCGAGCGACAGCACGCTCTGCGAGCGCTGCAGCACGGCCTCGCCCGCGTCGGTCAGCCAGAGCAGCACGCGGCGGCGGTCGCGACCGTCGGGGCTGCGCGCGATCCAGCCGTTGGCCTCGATGCGGTCGACGAGTTCGCTGACCGCCGACAGCGCGCGGCCGAAATGGCGTGCGGCCTCGCTGACGGTCAGCGGGCCCGTGCGTGCGAGGTGCTGCAGCACGGCCAGGGTTTCCGGCGACGGGCGTTTCTCGTGCAGCGCCCAGCGCGCGTGCAGCAGTTCGTACACCGCCGGGTAGAGGCGGGCGACTTCGGCGGTGCTCGTGTCGGGTTCGGACATGCGGCGGGATTGTAGGAACGGCGAATGCTTCGGCAATCCCGAAGCATTGCCGTCGCCGGCGTCGGCGGTGCATCCGGCTGCCGGCGTACTGACGAATTGTTCCGTCGCCGTCTGAGGTAAAACCCTGCTTGTGCCGCCGCGGCGGTGCGGCAGTATCGAAAGTACCGCGTCGGCAACGGACTGGCCGCCATGATCCTGCGCAAATACCACGTCGTGTTCGATGCCCTGGCCCAGGTCTGGGAACTGCGCCGGGTCACCGCCGACGAAACGCCGGAACTCGTCGCGCGCTACCCGACGCGCGAGGCCGCGGTCTGCGGCTGCAAGCGCTACTGCGGACAGTTGCGCCGCTGCGGCTGGGTCGCCGACCTGTTCGCGTTCGACCGCGACGGCCGCCTGGCCTTCGAGCAGCTATTCGATCCGGGCATGCCGGCTTGATGCCTCCGACGCACTGGCGGGTGCGTCCAGCCGCTACCATCGCCGCCGGCAGCTGCGGCCGGCGCAGCGCAACCGATGGCCGCGAATGCGCCTTCCCCTGTTTGCCGTGCTGGCGCTATTGGCCGGCTGCACCTCCGAACTGAAATCCCCCGAAACGCTCAAGGCGCAGGAGGCTGCCGAAGCGCAGCTGTTCGAGGACTGGTTCGCGCACAACGGCCATATCGACGACCACGGCCAGCTGCGCGGCGCGCCGTTCGTGAGCACGCCGCAGCGCTGCGACGATCCGGAAGTGCCGGGCATGCTGACCGAGTTCTACATGCGTGTGCCGCAGGAGCTGATCGACGACTTCACCGCCTCCAATCCGCCGGGTGCGGCTCCCGTGCGGCTGACCACGGCGCAGGGCAGCGTGCTGGTTGCCGATAACGAGGCGGGCGCCGCTGGGCCGCCGTCGCGCGGCCGCGTCTCGCGCGTGGGCTTCAGCCAGGCCGGCGACCGGGCTTTGCTGTGCTGGGGCGGCACCTTCGTCGTGCTGCGCCGCGAGGAACGCTGGAAGCCGGTGCAGTTCATCGAGTCCAGCCAGATCAGGCGGCTCGCGCAGGCACCGCGCTAGGCGCGCGATACCAGGCCCCTTGCTGCGCGAAGCGGCTACTGCGCGTTCTGCGGCAGGCCGTCGGTGATTTCGTAATAGTCGCCCTTGTCGGCGACGAAGATATGGATGCCGAGCTGCGTACCGGTCGGTGCCTCGAAGGCGCCCATCGCGATACCGATCTTTTCGCGGTCCGGCGGCGGATCCCAGAACAGCGCCGAGCCGCAGGTTGCGCAGAAGCCGCGGCGCACGCGCGCCGAGGACTGATACCAGGTCAGATGCTCGGCGCCGTGGATCGTCAGATCCTTGCGCAGCACGTCGGTGGAAACCCAGTAGTGCCCCGAGGTCTTGCGGCAGTTCGTGCAATGGCAGGCGTCGGGCGCATGCAGCGGTGCGGCGACCTCGAAACGCACGGCGCCGCAGAGACAGGAACCTCGATGCATGACGTGCTCCGGCAGGCCCCGCCGGCGGGGCCGGCATTCAGGGTGTCGCCGATGGTCCACGGCGGCGGCAGAGAAACGCAAGGGTGAGCACGGCCAGGAACAGGCCGTAGCCGAGCAGGCTCGCGAGCACCTGTTTCCAGATCGCGCCGGCGTGCGGGTCCGCGTTGGCCATGCCCCAGTAGCCGCCGAACGCCGCGGCGACTACGGCGAGCACGAGCGCGGCCGCGTCGAACAGGCGCTGCGCCGAGGTCGCGGGCTTGCGCCGCGTGCGCCAGTACACGATGCCGAGCACGAGGTACCAGGGCAGCAGCAGGATCAGCGACAGATTCAGGGCGACGACGGGATTCATCGCTTCACCCGACGCCGTGGGGCTGCACGAAGCCGGTCGCGATGCCGGCGATCAGCAGCAGGATCAGCACGACGGACAGGGCGATACGCCGCGTCAGCGCCTTGACCATGCGACCGCTGCCGCCCTTGTCGGTCATCATGAAATACAGCCCGGCACCGAGGTTGTAGACGATCAGCGCAAGGAAGGTAAGAACGATCAGGGTTTTCATGCGGTAGTCCTTTGCAGGTCGTGGACGAGTGCGCCGAGGCGGCGCAGCGCCGGCAGCACGTCGCTGCCGGGGTGGCCGCAATTGATGCGCAGGCAATCGCGGAACCGGTGGTCGGGCGAGAACACGTGGCCCGGCGCTATGCCTATGCCTTCGTGCAGCGCCGCTTCGTGCAGGCGCATCGCGTCGAGGCCGGCGGGCAGGGCGAGCCAGAGGAAATAGCCGCCGCGCGGCCGCGTCAGCCGCGTGCCCGGCGGAAACGCACTTTCGATCGTCGCGATCGCGGCGTTGCGGCGCGCGGTCAGCGCTGCACGCAGGCGGCGCAGGTGACGGTCGTAGCCGCCTTCTTCGAGGTAATGCAGGATCGCGATCTGCGCCGGCGCCGACGCGGCCATGGTCGTCATGAGGATCTGCCGCTGTATGCGCTGCGCTTCGCGGCCCGCGGCGATCCAGCCCACGCGATAGCCCGGCGCCAGGCACTTGGAGAACGACGAGCAGTGCAGTACGAGGCCGTGCTCGTCGTAGGCCTTGGCCGGTCGTGGCCGCTGCGTGCCCGCGTACAGTTCGGCGTACACGTCGTCCTCGATCAGCGGTACGCCGTGACGGGCCAGCAAAGTGACGAGCGCGCGCTTGCGCGCCTCGGACATCAGGCTGCCCAGCGGATTCTGCAGGGTCGGCATCAGCCAGCAGGCGGCGATGCGCGTGCGCGACAGCGCTTCGGCCAGCGCGTCGAGGTCGATGCCGTGCTCGGGATCGGTGCGGATCTCCAGCGCCTTCAACTTCAGTCGTTCAATGGCCTGCAGCGCCGCGTAGAACGCCGGCGACTCGATAACGACCGTATCGCCGGGCTGGGTCACCGCCTGCAATGCGGCGTTGAGCCCTTCGAGCGCGCCGTTGGTCACGAGGATCTCGTCGGGCTGCACGCGTATGCCGTCTATGCGGTAGCGCAGTGCGATCTGCTCGCGCAGGCGCGGATTGCCCGGCGCGATGTTGTCGACAATGGCCTCGGGCGCGAGCCGGCGCAGGCCTTTGGCCGCGGCGCGCGCGAGCTGCGCCAGCGGAAACAGGTCCGGCCCCGGAAACGCCGAGCCCAGCGGCGCGATGCCCGGCGAGCGCGCCGCGCGCAGCACTTCGAACACCAGATCGCTGACCGCGACTTCGTTGGCCTCGCCGGCCGGTGCGGCCACGGCCAGCGCCGGTCGCGCCGGCGTGGCTGCGGCCGACACGTAGAAGCCCGACTGCGGCCGCGCATGGATCAGCCCTTCGCGCTCCAGCCGCTGATAGGCCTGGAACACGGTCGAGGCGCTGACGCCGCGGCGCGCGCGCGCCTCGCGCACCGACGGCAGGCGGTCGCCCGGGACGAGCTGGCCGCTGCCGATCAGCGCGGCGATTTCGTCGGCGTATTGTTCGTAGAGTTTCACGGCTTCAGCGCTCGTCGATGCCGCCCCAGGCGTCGACGTCGCCGGGACTGACCGGGCGCGGATTGGCGCCCCAGCGCGCGCGCAGGGTGCTGACCAGTGCGGCGACGTCGGTGGAGGACAGCTTCTGTGCGAACGGCGGCATCGTGTAGGGCTGCGGGTTCTGCGGCGTGGCCGGACCGACCGCGCCGAACAGGGTCAGCTTGATCGCATTGACCGGGTCCGGGCCGGTGATCGCCGAGGATGTGACCAGCGCCGGGTACTTGCCGTCCTTGCCGCGGCCGTCCTTGCCGTGGCAGTCGGCACAATTTTCGTCGTAGAGGCGGTCGCCGCGGGCACTCTGCTCGGCCGACAGCGCCCAGTTCGCCGGTTCGCGCCGCGACGGCGCCGGCGGCGGCAGCGCGCGCAGATAGGCTTCCACCGCGTCGGCGTCGGCGGCATCGAGATACTGCAGGTTCTGCGCGACCACGTCGGCCATCTTGCCGTAGGCCGCATGGCCGTCGACTGCCGCGCCGCGCAGATAGGCTGCCACGGTGCCGGGCGCATAGGTCTGCAGGGTCTGCGCGTTCAGGGCCGGCGCATACCAGCCGAGCACGCGGCCGCCGTCCAGGCGCGTGGCCGACTCCAGCGAGGCGAACAGGCCGCGTGTACCGTGGCAGACCGCGCAATGGCCTATGCCTTCGACGATGGCCGCGCCGCGTGCATTGGCCGGCGCGGCCGTGCGCGGCGGATCGGGCCGGTAGTAGAGCAGGCGCCAGGCGGTCATCGCGCCGGGCAGATTGGCCGGGAATTCGAGCCGATCGGCGGCCGGCGTCGCGGCGACGGCCGGCACGGTGGCGAGATAGGCGAACAAGGCGTCGATGTCCGCCTCCGGCAGCCGCGCGAAATTCGCATACGGAAACACCGGCGACTGCACGCCGTTGCGGCTGACGCCGTGGCGCATGGCGTGGCGGAACTCCTGCAGCGACCAGGCGCCGATGCCGTGCTGCGGATCGGACGTGAGGTTGCTGCTGTAGATCGTGCCGTAGGGCGTGACGAAGGCGCGTCCGCCGGCATAGGCCGCGCCGCCGTGGGCGGTATGACAGCCGGCGCAGTTGCCGATGCGCGCGAGCGCGCGACCGCGTTCGGCCAGGGCCGGATCGTCGGGCACGACGCGGGCGAAGCCCTGCGGCACCTGGAACGGCGCGCTGCCGCCCTGTTGCAGATACAGCAGGGTGATCCAGCCGGCGGCGATCAGCAGCAGCGGCAGCAGCACGATCGTGGCGAACAGCAGGCGTCGGCGCAGACGGCTCATGGCTGCACCTGCTGCGCATGCGGCAGACCGGCACAGGCCAGCGGCGGCAGCAGGCTGCCGGCAGCGGCCGGGCGATGCGGCTCGGTGTGTTCCTGCGCCGACAGCCAGCCCGCCAATGCGCGGATCTCGGCCGGCTCCAGCTTGCGCGCGATGTCGGCCATGCAGTCGGGCTGCTGCGCCCTGCGCACGCCGGTGCGCCAGCCGCCGAGCTGGGCCACGAGGTATTCCTCGGGCAGTCCGACCAGAGCCGGGACGGCCGGCTCCAGTCCGGCCAGATCGGCGCCGTGGCAGGCCGCGCAGGCCGGCAGGCCGCGCGCGGCATCGCCGTGTTCGATCAGCGCCCGGGCCCGCTCGGCGAGGGCCGGCTGCACGGTCCGGACCGGCGCGTCCGGCACGCGGGTGCGCGGCGGCAACGCGGCGAAATGCTCGGCGATCGCCTGCAGATAGGCATCGTCCATGTTGCGCATGAGCCAGCCCATCTGCGGGTAGTTGCGCCCGCCGTCGCGGAACGCGCGCAGCTGGCGCAGCAGGTAGCCGGCAGGCTTGCCGGCCAGGTGCGGGTAGTACTCCGAACCGGTCGCGCCTTCGCCTCTGGCGCCGTGGCAGACGTTGCAGGCGGCCAGGTGTTCGGTCAGATCGTCAGGCGCCGATGCGGCCCAGGCCGGCAGGCTCAGTGCTGCCAGTATCGGAAACAGATAGCGGAAAGTGTTCATGCCGCTATGGTGATGGGATCAGTTGCGCCCGAACAGCGTCAGTTTTTCTGCTGTTTGTGCGGATCAGTTGCGGCTGCGGTCCGGGCCTGACCGGGCCCGGTCTATGCTCAGGCGCTGAGCAGACGCAGCAGTTCGGCCGGCTCGGCCGGCTTGACGCAATGCGCATCGAAGCCCGCGGCCTGCGAGCGCGTGCGGTCCTCGGCGGAGCCGCGCCCGCTCAGCGCGACGAGGCGGCAGCGCGGACCGGCGTCGGCACTGAGCATCTGGGCGACTTCCCAGCCCGACAGGCCCGGCATGTCGATGTCGAGCAGGGCCGTGTCCGGTTGCGTCGCGCGGCATATGGCCAGCGCCTCGTTGCCGTCGCGCGCGGTATGCACCACGTGCCCGCAGAGCCGCAGCAGCTGCGCGAGCGTCATCAGCAGCTGCTCGTCGTCGTCGGCGACGACGATCGTCAATGAAACCATGACTGCGTTTACCTCGCCCCTGAGTCTCCAGTCTGAGCAAGGCGCAGTGAAAGCGGGGTGTTCGCGCGGCCGCCGGTGTTGCGGTTTTTGCCGGTGCTGCCGCTCGCGCCCGCTCAGGGCACCACGAGCACCGGTATCGGGCTGGCCGCGAGCACCTGCGTCGCGACGGAGCCCAGCGGCCGCGACGCGGCGCGGTCGCGCGCGCCGAGCACGACCGCGTCCGCAGCGATCTCGCCGGCCACGCGCAGGATGCCGGCCGCCGGCGCTTCGACCGTGATGTGTTCGACGCAGGGCAGGCCGACGCTCGCGCAGACCGCGCGCGCATAGCGCAGCGGATCGCCGTCGCCGGCCGATGTCGCGCCGTGCGCGTGATACAGCACGAGGGCCAGGACCGGATCGCGCGGCAACCAGTGCAGCGCGACGTAGTCGAGCAGGCGCTCGCTGGATTCGCTTGCGTCGATGGCGACGAGCAGCTTCATGCCGGCGGTCCGCGGATCAGTATCGGCGGATGCTGCGCAGGGCCGTGACGGCCGTCATTGATCCAGATCAAGCTGCGGCGGGCGGCCAGATCCGAAGCTGTTCGGCGCAGCCCGCGCCGGCCGGCTATGCTGGCGCCAACCGCCGTGCCGCAGCGTCGACGAAACAGGAGAAATCGTGGAGGCCAGAGTCAAGCAGAGCGCGACCGACCGGGCGCCGGCGATCGGCGCCGGCAGCGAGGCCAGCGGCTTCTGCGCGACCTGCGTCTTCGGCTCGGCCCTCACCCCGCACGGCATCGACCGCGCGCTGCTCGACGAACTGCAACTCGTGATGCGGCATGTCGGTCCGTTCCGCCGCGGCGCCGCGGTGTTCCGCGCCGGCGAGCCGTTCCGTGCGCTGTATGCGGTGCGCGGCGGCGTGATCAAGACGGTGTATGCCGGCAACGCCGGGCGCGAATACATCGCCGGTTTCCATCTGCCCGGCGAAATGGTCGGCCTTGCGGCCATCCATGCCGGACGCTTCCCGTGCGATGCGATTGCCGTCGATACGGCCTATCTGTGCCGCTTCGAATTCCGTTCGCTGTCCGCGCTGACCGCGCGCGCGCCGGCGGTGCAGGAACAGCTGTTCCGCCTGCTGAGCCGCGACATCGGCAATGCGATCCTGCTGGCCGGCGATCATTCCGCCGACGAGCGCGTCGCGGCCTTCCTGATCCGGCTCGGTCGCCGTTTCGTGCTGCGTGGCTGTTCGGCCAGCGAGTTCCGCCTGCCGATGGGGCGGCGCGACATCGCCAATCATCTGGGCCTGGCGCCGGAAACCGTGAGCCGCGCCTTCGGCCGCCTGCAGCAGCAGGGCTGGATCCGCGTGCGCGAGCGCAACGTGAGCCTGCTGCGCAACGACGAACTGCTGCGCCTGGCCGGAGCATTGCTGCCGGCCTGAGCGGCGCGGCGATTCGCCGCAGCCGGCAATCGCCTGATCGAACACGACTGTCGCGGGCCCGCCGGTGCAACCGGACGAGGCTTGACTTGGATCATCGCTTTCCGCGACCGGCAATCGCAGGCTGCGTTTTTCCATGGCCGCGAATTAGTCACATGTCCACGACCAAACGCCTCTGGATCGCACTCGGCACCTTGCTTGCCGTCACCTTCGCCACCTTGCTCTGGATCGGTGGCGGCATCTATCAACAGGCTCCACCCTTGCCCGAACGCGTCGTCGCCGAAGGCGGGCAGACCGTGTACACGCGCGCCGACATCGAACGCGGCCGCCAGGTCTGGCAAAGCATGGGCGGCCATCAGGTCGGCTCGGTCTGGGGCCACGGCGCGCTGGTCGCGCCGGACTGGACCGCCGACTGGATACACCGCGAATCGCAGGCCCTGCTCGACGTCTGGGCGCAGCGCGACAGCAACCGCCGCTACGCCGATCTCGACGAGCCGGCGCAGGCGGCGCTGGCCGTGCGTCTGCGCAAGGAGGTGCGCACCAACACCTACGATGCGGCGAGCAAGACCCTGCAGGTGTCGGCCGACCGTGCTGCGGCGATCGAACACGTCGCCGGACACTACGTGAGCCTGTTCGGTGACGATCCGGCCACTGCTGACCTGCGCGGAACCTATGCGCTGCGCGACCGCACGGTCGACACGGCCGAACATCGCCGCGCGATGGCCGGCTTCTTCTTCTGGACCGCCTGGGCCGCGACTGCGCAGCGTCCCGGCGCCGAGGTCAGCTACACCAGCAACTGGCCCTACGATCCGCTCGTCGGCAATACACCGACCAGCGACGCGTTTCTCTGGAGCGTGTTCAGCGTGCTGTTCATGATCGCCGGCATCGGCCTGCTGGCCTGGCACTACGCGGTCTGGCACGGCAAGGAAAAGCCGCTGACGCCGCCGGCCGTGGACCCGATGTCGCTGATCACGATCACTCCGTCGATGCGTGCGACCGCGAAGTATTTCTGGATCGTCATCGCCTTGTTCCTGACCCAGATCCTGCTCGGTGCGATCACCGCGCACTACCAGGTCGAGCGCGATTTCTACGGCATGGAGCTGTCGAGCATCCTGCCGTATTCGCTGACCCGCTCCTGGCATACGGAGCTGGCCGTACTGTGGATCGCGACGGCCTGGCTCGGCACCGGCCTGTACATCGCGCCAGCCGTCTCGGGACACGAGCCGCGCTTCCAGCGCCTGGGCGTGAACCTGCTCTGGGTCTGCCTGCTGATCATCGTCGTCGGCGCGTTCGCCGGCCAATGGTTCGCGGTCATGCAGAAGCTCGGCCTCGAACACAATTTCTGGTTCGGTCACCAGGGCTGGGAATTCGTCGACCTCGGCCGCTTCTGGCAGCTCTTCCTGTTCATCGGCCTGGTGCTCTGGCTCGTGCTCATGGGCCGCGCGCTGTGGCCGGCGCTGCGCCGCCGCGACGATCTCGCCTCCATCGTTGCGCTGCTGTTCCTGTCCACGGTCTGCATCGCCGCGTTCTATGCGGCCGGCCTGATGTGGGGCGAGCACAGCCATCTGTCCATCGTCGAATACTGGCGCTGGTGGGTCGTGCATCTGTGGGTCGAGGGCTTCTTCGAAGTGTTCGCCGTCGCGGTGGTCTCGTTCCTGTTCGTCAAGCTCGGTCTCGTGCGCGCACGCACGGCGACGGTCAACGTGCTGTTCGCGACCATCGTGTTCATGGCCGGCGGCGTGCTCGGCACCTTCCATCATCTGTACTTCGCCGGCACGACGACCGCGGTCATCGCGCTCGGTGCCTCGTTCTCGGCGCTGGAAGTCGTGCCGCTCGCGCTGATCGGCCTCGAAGCGCACGAGACCTGGTCGCACGGCCGCGCGACGCCGTGGATGCAGCGCTATCGCTGGCCGATCCTGTTCTTCCTCGCCGTGTCGTTCTGGAACCTCGTCGGTGCCGGCCTGTTCGGTTTCCTGATCAACACGCCGCTGGCGCTGTACTACATGCAGGGACTGAACCTCACGCCGCTGCACGGACACACGGCGCTGTTCGGCGTGTACGGCATGCTCGGCCTGGGGCTGATGCTGGTCTGCCTGCGCGGTCTGCGCGCCGACCAGCCGTGGGCCGAAGGCTGGCTGCGCGGCGCGTTCTGGTCGATGAACATCGGGCTGTCGCTGATGGCGCTTCTGACCTTGCTGCCGCTGGGCGTGCTGCAGCTGTCGGCCGTGCTCGAACACGGCTACTGGCAGGCGCGTTCGGCCGAGTTCATGAACCAGCCCATCGTGCATCTGCTGGTCTGGATGCGCGTGCCCGGCGACACCTTGTTCGCGGTCGGCGCGCTGCTGTTCGCCGGCTTCGTCGCCAGACTGTGGCTGGTTCGCGGCCGTAGCCGCTCAGCGACGGCGCCGGTCGGCCCGGCGCTGCCGGAAGCCGAGTCATGAAAGCGCCGTCGGGCGGCTTCGCGCCGACCGAGGCGGCAGCCCTGCTCGCGAGCGCGCCGCACCGGCTGATGTTCTTCGCCGGTGCGGCCAGCGTGCTGCTGTCGATGATCTGGTGGACAGGCGTGTTGCTGGTCCAGGCGCGCGGCGGCAACGTCGCGACGCCGCTGCCGCCGGCCTGGCTGCATGCGGCATTGGCCCAGTACGGCATGCTGCCGCCTTTCATCTTCGGTTTTCTGCTGACCGTGTTTCCGCGCTGGCTCGGTCAGCCGGCGCTGACGCGGCGCAGCTATGTGCCGGTATTCGCCGGCGTCATGGGCGGCTATCTGCTCTCGCTGGTCGGCGCGGTCGGGTCGGCGCCGCTGCTCGCGCTGGGCTTCAGCGCGATTCTCGCGGGCTGGCTGTTCGGCGTGTACCAGCTGGCCGGCGTGCTGCGCCGTGCCGGCCGGCGCGACCTGCATGCGCTGTCGTGCCTGGCCGCGCTGAGTGTCGGCGCGCTCGGCGTCGCCCTGTTCTGCGGCGCGCTCTGGGGGCTGCTGCCGCCGGCCGCGGCCTGGTTCAGCGGCCGCATGGCCGCGCTGCTGTTTCTGCTGCCGGTCTATTTCACGGTCTGCCACCGCATGATTCCGTTCTTCAGCGGCGTCATCGTCGGGCCGGCCTACCGCTCGTTCCGTCCGG
The DNA here is from genome assembly GCA_001725155.1 of Lysobacteraceae bacterium SCN 69-320. Taxonomy (GTDB): domain Bacteria; phylum Pseudomonadota; class Gammaproteobacteria; order Xanthomonadales; family Rhodanobacteraceae; genus Tahibacter. The sequence continues at coordinate 29,003 of MEFP01000023.1, forward strand.
TCTGGATCCTGCCGGTAGTCTGGGGGCTGCTCGTTGCGCATGTCGCGCTCGATGCGTTCGGCCTCGCCGGCTGGCTATGGCCGGTCGACGGACTGCTCGCCGCGCTGTTCGCACTGCATGCGCTGCGCTGGCAGCCGTGGCTGTGCCGGCGTGCGGGGCTGCTGCTCGTGCTGCATCTGGCCTTCGCCTGGCTGCCGCTGGCCTTCAGCCTGTTCGCTCTGCAGAGCGCCGGCTTCGCGCTGTACGGCTCCGACGCCTGGGGCCGCGCACCGCTGCATGCGCTGACCATCGGCTTCTTCGGCTCCATGCTCGTGGCCATGGTCACGCGCGTCTCGCAGGGGCATTCGGGCCGGCCGCTGGAAATGGGGCCCACGGCCTGGTTCGCCTTCGCCGGCGTGCAGCTCGTCGCGGTGCTGCGCATCGCGGCGCAATGGCTGCCGTCGGCGCCGGTCTGGATGGCGGTCGCCGCCGTGGGCTGGCTGCTTGCGTTTCTGCCCTGGGTCGTGCGCTATGTGCGGATCTACTGGCGTCCGCGCGTGGACGGCAATCCGGGTTGAGGAGTCATGGTCGAGTTCTACCTGCAGATCAAGTTCGTCCACATCGCCGCGGTCATCGCCTCGGGCAGCCTGTTCGGCCTGCGCGGGCTGCTGATGCTCGCGGGCTCGCCCTGGAGCCAGCATGCACTGCTGCGATACATGAGCTACGCCATCGACACGACCCTGCTGACCGCGGCGCTGATGCTGACCACGATCATCCGCCAGTACCCGGGCGCGCAGTCCTGGCTCACGGTCAAGGTGCTGTGCCTCGTCGTCTACATCGTGCTCGGCACGTTCGCGCTGAAACGCGGCCGCACCTACCGCGCGCGCCTGGCCTGCTTCATCGCGGCGATCACGGTCTATCTGTTCATCGTCAGCGTCGCGCGGGCGCACAGTCCCTGGGGCTGGTTCGCCTGAGCGGAGGCTCGGCGAAGCGGCCCGCGCCGGCGTACGCAGCGCGGGCCGGTGCTGCCGCCACGCCGAACTCGGGCGGGAGCTGCCTGCCGACTCGCGTCATCTGATCGCGTCGCGGGGCGGTCCGCGGCCGGCAGTCGCCGGTCGGCAGCGGTGCCGTGCGTGCGGCAGCGCGACCTTTTTGCGTGCCGCTGCAATGGCCTGCATGACGAATCCTGTCTGAGCCGACAACGAAGGCGCGGGCGGGCACGCCGAAGCGACGACAACCTGCGTGACCTGTGAGCTGCATAGTTCTGTAGGGCTGGCAGCGTCGGACTCACCACCGCAAGGGGAGAGCCCACATGTCACGGGTACGCGACGACATTTCCTCGAAACTTCATCCGCTCGCCGACTGGATCGTCACGGTCATTTCCGGTTGTCCCGCCAGGCATCACGTCGAGCGTTCCTGGTCGCCGGCGATGCTGGTGAGTGTTTCCTTCGCCTGGCTGGCCGCCGGCGCGGCCTGCCTGTATGCGGCCTCGCTGCCGATCGCGATGTTCTGGTGCGTCGCCGCATTCGTGGTCGGCAGCATCGTCTCCACCGGCGCCGTGCGCTATATGCAGACCGTGCTGATGCACTACGCAGCGCACAATGCGCTGTTTCGGACGAGGCAGGCCAATCTCCGGTACTCGGCGATCGTGTCGGCGCTGTTCATGCTGCCGTCGCCGGAGGATTACCACCGCGAGCACGTGCGCGAGCACCACCGCACACTGCAGATGTTCGCCACGCGCGGGGATCCCGATGCGGCGTTCCTGCTCGGCCTCGGCTTCGCGCCGGGCACGCCGCTGGCGAAGCAGCGGTGGCTGTTCTTCAAGACGCTTTTCAATCCGTTCTTTCACTGGGCGATGATCCGTTCGCGGATCGCCAGCGCGGCCGGACGCTCCCGCTCCGCAGCCGCGGCCGTCGTGCTGATGCTCGCCGCTCTGGGCGCGGCCGTCGTGCTCAATCCGGTGTTCGGCCTTGCCGTGCTGTTCGCGCTGTTTCCGCTCGCCGCCTGCGCCGCGCTGCTGCAGTTCCTGTCCGAGCATCTGTGGTTCGCCCCGCTCGTCGACGGCGAGCGCGCGCGGGAGCGCCTGATCCGGCTGTCGCACGCGCGGTTCTGCTGCGATCCGCCGGCGTCTTCGGCACTCGGCTGGGCGATCTGGTGGCTGCGCCTGTTCTGCGTGCACCTGCCCGTGCGCGTGATGGTGCTCAACGGCGATCTGCCGCAGCACGACATGCATCACCTGCACCCGACGGAGGATTTCCAGACGTTCGGCGCCCAGCGCCGGGCGTTGAACGACGGTGGCGTCGCTACCCGCGAGTACTGGGGCTACGGCTCCGCAATGAACGCAGTCATGCAGCACATCGAAGGAGCAGCGCAATGAACTACGAGAACAACGAGCTGAAGACGGTGGTCGTGATCAAGGCCGGCATCCGGTCGTCCGAGGCGATCAACGCCGCCGTGCACCTGGCCCTGGGCCTGCCCGGCGAGTCGGCGGATCGCTTCCGCTTCGAGGACTACCGCCGCCGCGACGAGACCGTCGCGATGATCTCGACCTATCCGGTCATCGTGATGGCGTCGAAGTCCGACACTCACCTCGGGCGCTTCTTCGCCGAGTGCCGGGAGGCCGGCATCGACAGCAGGGCGTTCATCCGCACGATGATCGGTCCGTCCCTGGCCGAGCAGCTGCGGGCGACCGCGGCCGACGAGTCGCCGGACTATCTCGCCGTCGTGGCGTTCGGACCCAGCGATGTTCTGCGTCCGCTGACCAAGCGGTTCTCGCTGCTGCAGGATTGATCGGGTTGGCCTGCGCGCTCCGGATCGGGCGAAGCCCGGCCGGAGCGCGCGAGGCCCGCGCCGCCGTCAGGCCGGCTCGGCGTCGATCTCGGAGTTGCCGTAGGGATAAAGATGGTTGAACGGTTTGCGCAGGCTGATTTGCGCCGAGCGTATGCCGTTCAGAGAAAACGTCTGGTCGTTGGGGTCCTTTCCGACCGCCCGGGGCTTGTTGATGCCGAAGTCAAAGCCCTTCAGCGCCCCCGACACACCCTTGACCGTATTTTTGTTGTTCACGTGGTAAGCGAGACGGTATTTCTGACTCAGTTTTTCCATCTGCCTGTTGGTCTGCCTGACTTCGCCGATCGAGACTTCTTCCTTGCTCCTGATGCAGGCGCAGATCAGGATGCTGACCGCGAGCCGGTCGAAACGGTTCGTTACGGCCAGCGGCTCGTGGCCTTCTGCCCTCACCAGCAGGCTCGGGCCTTCGGTGTAGATTTCCGCGATGGGCCGGAACAGCTGTGCGGGACAGCGCAGCAGGTTGCCGGACTTGAACCGGCGATCGACGCCGAGCTTTTTTTGTTCTGCGTCGAGGAAGGCCGCGAGCGAGGAATGCGCGACGAGATACGCCGCACCCAGCAGCCGCTCGCGGGCCGTCTCGACGTTTTCTGCCTGCTTGAACGTACGCCCTCCATCGAACAGATCGCCGTAGAAGTCAAGAATGTGGCCGCCGTCGTCCGGCATCGGAACGCCGATCAGCCCGAGCTGGCGCAGACGGATCAGGGTTTCGAACTCGTCGTCGCCGACGCCGAAGGGGTTCGGCTGGTCGTCGGTTTCGAACGCTCTCAGCAGTGGGCGCGTCCGGTAGATCACATTGCAGCGGAACAGCTTCTTCAGCAGCGCCGTGCGGCGAATCGCAATTTTCTGGGACGAGTCGTCGAAGCCCGGCAGGAAAGAGGGCACCGAATACCGCAGGTGATCCTCGCACAGGATCTTGGCGCCCTTCTCGATGGCGATGCGGACCTCAGCGGGCCGGCGCACCATCGCAAGTTCGGATATCTGCCGCCCGATTTCGACGACGCACCGTGGGTAAGGCAGCGAGTGGCGCAGAACGCGGTCGAGCGCTTTTTCGCCGGCGACGGTCTCGCCGTCGCGAAAAAACGCCGAGAGGCGCACTTCACGACTGCCAGCGGGCGTCATTTTCTGCTGCTTCATCCAGAGGTCGATGTTCGCCTCGAATACGGCTTGCAGCTCGTCGGAGGTGTAGTGCAGGTTGAGGACGTATTCCTTCAGCTGGGCCTTGGCTTTGGTGCGGCTCTCGATTTCTCCGCGCGCCGTGGCATAGGCCACGATCCTGCCGCCGCTGCCGTTCCATAGCTGGACGAGGGCGTCGGCAAGACCGCACTGGATCGCGCTCCAGACTTCGACGGTATCGGCCGCCACTTTGTCTGCCTTCTCTCCGTCGTCTTCGCTCGAAGGCTGCGCCGGGGCGGCGCCGTTGCCGGCGGTGGCCGGACTGCTGAAATGTTCGGCCAGCGGCCGATTTTGCTCGTCGCAGAAAGCCTCGTCGATCGAGTCGATCAGGATGACGAAGCGCGATTCGCCCGGCAGCGCGCTGATGTTGATCTCCGACGCCGCGGTCGCAAGGCCGCGGAAATCCCCCTGACTGTTGACGAGGTTCTCGATGATCTGGCTGAGGAAGTCGCCTTTCGAACCTTCCGGGTAGAGATCCCAGACCTTGCCGACGAGCGCCCTGGTTTCCGGGCTGCCCGTCAGATAGCTCTTGAGGAATTCGTCCTTGATCGCGTTCGCCTTGTGTCGTTCGTACAGTTCCACCCGGGCCAGGCGGATGCGGGCCAGTGCGGCGATCAGGAAGTGGAACAGCGAGCACCAGGCGTCGGAGCTGCGGTAAGCCGACTGCTTCTTGAGCGGAATCCGGATCTTCCGCGCGCCGAGCAGGGTCGAGCGTCCGCCGACGCTGTCGGTCGCATACGACGCGAATACCAGCTTGAGGGTGGCCTCGTATTCCTTGAGCAGTGCCTCTTTGCAGCGCAGCAGCAGCGTCTTTCCCGATCCTTTCGAACCGACCAGCATGTAAGGGGCGCCAATCAGTTCGGACTCGGGATCGCGGACCTCGTGCGCGGGCACGAAATTCCGGATTTCCTTCGGCCCGAAAAGATGCGTCATCACCTCCTTCAGATTGTTGAAATTGATGACGCCGGCGTCGTTCGTCCACGGTCTCAACATCTCACCCCCCCCGTCAGGTTCCTGTCGTGCCGATGCGTGCCGCATGGTGCCGGCCGTGTCTCCGGTATGGCCGTCGTGCTGAGTGCGGATCGAACCGGATATATATTTTTTCCGGCAATGCTTGCAAGGTTCCTTGGCCGGGCGAAACGGCAGGCTTGCGCCACGTGATGGATCCGACGGGGTCGGGCAATCGTGGCGTCTTTTCGCCGCCTGCAGGACCTTGCGTACTGCGGTCGCGTGCGTTTCGCCGACGGCGCAACGCCGTGGCGGCAGTGCAAGATCCCGAACGGTGGCGTATCCCGGTCCGACCCCTCCCGGTGTCGCGAGTCTGGATCTCCTGTCGCCCGGGCGGTATTCCTCTCAGTGCCCGCGCGCCGGCGCGCGGAAACCGCGCTGCAACTCGTCGACACGCTGGATGGCTGTCCGGGCGTCGGCTGTCCGGGAGTCAAAAAAAACGCCGGCAGCGCCGGCGTCGGGTAACGGGAACGAGGAAGTGCCGCCTGCTTGGTGCAAGTCTCGGAATTCAGTCCCCGGCGGCGTTCAGCGCCGCCTTCACGGCGTCGACGAATTCCGCGTCGGCGGCGCCGCCGAGACGTTCGGTGCGGGCGAGGCGGCGGCCCTGCGCGTCGAGCAGGACCAGGGCGCTCGTGTGATTGAACTCGCCGTCGGCGAGTTCGCGGTAGCGCACGTCGAGCAGCGCGGCGAGCTGGCGCACCGCGGCCTTGTCGGTGCGTGCGAGAGTCCAGCGCCGCGTATCCAGCGAGCGCTTGTCGACGATGCCGCGCAGCGCGGCAGGGTCGTCGCGTGCGGGGTCCATGCTGACGATCAGGAACGCGACGCGGTCGCGCTGCGCGGGTTCCAGCGAACGCTCGACCGCCTTGGCGCTGTCGATGATCAGCGGGCAGACATAGCGGCAGGAGGTATAGAACAGCGAGACGACCTGCGGCTTGCCCACCCGGTCGGCGAGATGGAAATCGTGGCCGTCCTGGTCGGTGAAACCGGCGGTGAGCTGGTAGACCGAATCGCCGGGCAAACCGCCGGCCGCCGCCGCCGTTGCGAGCAGCAGGCCGCCGAGCAGTGCGGACAGGGTGTTGCGGAAGAACGTCATGGTGTCGCTCCGGCAAGGTCGCGGGCGCAGCGGAAACCCAGGTTGGCGGTGACGTCCTGCGCCTGCAGCGCGGACAGCATCGCGGTACGCATCAGCACGGCGTAGTTCTCGCGGTCGGCCGCCGACAGCGCGCCGGCGCCGCAGAACTGCAGCTTGTCGGCACCGCCCTGGTCGCGGTTGTCGGCCGACATCAGCAGCGAACCGGCGTCGTCGACCCACTCCCAGATCAGGCCGTGCAGGTCGTGGATGCCGTGTACGTCGGCCGGCTGGCTGCCGACGTCGGCCAGTGGCCGCGAGCTCGGATTGGCATACCAGCGCAGTATGCGTTCGCGCCAGGCCGGGTCCTGACGCGCATCCTCGCGCGTCTCGTCGGCCGCGGCCGCGTATTCCCATTCGATCCAGCTCGGCAGGCGCGCGCCCTGCGCCTCGCAATACGCCTGTGCGGCAAACCAGCTGACCTGGACCACGGGCTGCTGCGCCGAAGCCGCGCCGGGATCCAGTGCGCCGGCCCAGTGCTGCAGATAGCGCGATTCGGCGAATACGGCCGCGACGCGGCCGCGCTGCCATTGCGGGTGGGCTTTCACGAAGGCGAGAAAATCGCCGTTGCTGACCGGCGTGCGCATGAGCTCGAACGGCCGCACGCGCACGCCGTCGCGCGTGTCCTCGTAGGCCAGCACGCTGCGGAACGCCGGATTGCCCGGCAGCTTCGCCCAGCCCGGCTCCGCCGCGCCGGGTGCGGCCAGCGCGGCGGTCAGGACGAGAGCGAGCAGGCCGTTCAATGTGCGGCGCCTTCGGCGTGCGGCGTCGCGGCGCGCACGGCCTTCACCTCGTCCTTGCGCACGCGCTCGCCCTGGTTGCCCCAGTTGTTGCGCACGAAGGTCAGGATATTGGCGATCTCGTCGTCGGTGAGCTGACTCATCGGCGGCATGACCGAGTCGTAGCGCTGGCCGTTGACCTCGACCGGGCCGGTCAGGCCGCGCAGCACGATCCTGATCAGGTCTTCGGATTTCTGCTTGGCCAGGAAATCCGATTTCGCCAGCGGCGGAAATACGCCGGGCAGGCCGGCGCCCGAATCCTGATGGCATACCGAGCAGGTGCCCGCATACAGCGCCTTGCCCGCGGCGATCTGCTCGTCCTGTGACAAGGTGCCGGCGGCGGCCGACTTGGCGGCGGTGTCGACGGCGACCAGGGTCTCGGCCTTGTCGCCGAGATAGACCGAGTCGACTTCCTTGCCGGAATAGATGGCCAGGTTCGGCGGGCCGTCGACCTTGAGCACGCCGAGCGCGCCCTTGTTGAATGCGCGGAAGATCGAATGGTCGACGAGCACGTAGCTGCCGGGCACGTCGAGCTTGAACTCGGCGATCATCGCGCCGCCGGCCGGCACCAGCGTGGTCTGCACGTTCTCCTGGAAATGCGTGCCGCCTTCGTACCAGACCTTGTCGAAGATCTCGCCGATCACGTGGAAGCTCGACACGAGATTCGGGCCGCCGTTGCCGACGTAGAGGCGCACGCGCTCGCCGACCTTGCCGGTCAGTGCGCGGTCGCCGGTCAGTGCGGTTTCCGAGCCGTTGAACAGCACGTAGGTCGGGTTCTCGTCGATGGCCTTTTGCATGTCGAACGCCTGCAGGCCTTTCTCGCGGAACTTGCCGACGGTGTAGAAATCGCCCTGCATCACGTAGTACTCGCGATCCACCGGCGGCAGCCCTTCGGGCGGCTCGACGAGGATCAGGCCGTACATGCCGTTGGCCACGTGCATGCCGACCGGCGCCGTCGCGCAGTGGTAGACGTAAAGGCCGTGGTTGAGTGCCTTGAACGTGAACTGCGACGAATGTCCCGGCGCCGTGAAGCTCGACGCCGCACCGCCGCCGGGGCCGGTGACCCCGTGCAGGTCGATGTTGTGCGGCATCTTGGAAGTCGGATGATTGTTCAGATGGAACTCGACCGTGTCGCCCTGGCGCACGCGGATGAAGCTGCCGGGCACGGTGCCGCCGAAGGTCCAGAACGTATAGGTGCTGCCTTCGGCGATCGGCAGTTCCTTCTCGATGACCTCGAGCTCGACCACGACCTTGGCCGGCTTGTTGCGTCCGGTCGGCGGCGGAACCTGCGGCGGCGAGGTCAGTACCGCATGCACGGTTTCAGCGGCCTTGGGGCCGGTTTTCGTCGCGCCGTCGGCGGCCGTCGCGACGCCGGCCAGGCCGGCTGCGGCGAGCGCAGCGCTTATCGTCAATGCCCGTATGGATCTCATCGTCATTCCCGTTTCCGTGTCAGCGACAGGTTGCGCCGGATGCCGGGAAAGGCGCATTGATCCGGATCAACTCGTTCGCGCGCCAGCGCGATCCGGGTGGATCTGCGGCGCCACGTCGCAGTCGCGGGACGGCAATGCAGTGCGCGGACCTGTCTCCGCGCGGCTGCTGCGCACTGTGCGAAGACGGCCGACTCGACAAATCGGATCTTGCGTGAGCCCGTGTTGTTCGCGTTTACGGTGCCTGGAATCCGTTCGGCTCACCGCCGTCGAGGCGGCCTCCCGAATGCGTTGCCCGAACTGAATAGCGGGATCTGGCGGCCGGGCCCGCGCGGCGGCGTCATTTGCCCGCTCCGCTACCGGCATGCACCATGCGAAGCGCAGCGGCCTGATGCGCAAGGAGAACGCCATGCAGCAGCGAACACTCGGCAACAGCGGCCTGCGCGTATCGGCGCTGGGTCTGGGATGCATGGGCCTGAGTCACGGCTACGGCCCGGCGGCGGACAGGACACAGGCGGTCGCGCTGATCCGCAAGGCCGTGGAACTCGGCGTCACGTTCTTCGATACGGCAGAGGTCTACGGGCCGTTCGCGAACGAAGCGCTGCTCGGCGAGGCGCTGGCGCCGCTGCGCCGCGACGTGGTCATCGCGACCAAGTTCGGCTTCCGCATCGGACAGACCGGCCTGGACAGCCGGCCCGAGCACATACGCGAAGTCGCCGACGCGGCGTTGCGGCGGCTGGACACCGACGTGATCGACCTGTTCTATCAGCATCGCGTCGATCCGGATGTGCCGATCGAGGACGTGGCCGGCACGGTCGGGGATCTGGTACGCGCCGGCAAGGTGAAGCACTTCGGCCTGTCCGAAGCCGGCGCGGCGACGATACGCCGCGCTCACGCCGTACAGCCGGTAGCTGCGCTGCAGAGCGAATACTCGCTGTGGTGGCGCGAGCCCGAGCGCGAAATCCTGCCGCCGCTCGAAGAGCTTGGCATCGGTTTCGTGCCGTTCAGCCCTCTGGGTCGCGGCTTTCTGACCGGTGCGATCGACGAAAACACCGCCTTCGACAGCAACGACTTCCGCAACAGCGTGCCACGCTTCGCACCGGAGGCGCGCAAGGCCAATCAGGCCCTGGTCGGGCGCATCGCCGGCATCGCCGCGAAGAAGCAGGCGACGCCGGCGCAGATCGCGCTGGCCTGGCTGCTCGCGCGCAAGCCCTGGATAGTGCCGATCCCGGGAACGACCAAGCTGTCGCGCCTGCAGGAGAACCTCGCTGCGGTCGACATCGTGTTCAGCGGCGAGGAACTGGCCGCGATCGACGCCGCGCTCGCGGCGGTTGCGGTACACGGCGAGCGTTATCCGAAACATCTGCAGGAAACGGTCGGCCGCTAGCGGAGCTGCTCCACGCGCCGTCCACGCTCAGGCGCGATGTCGCGCCGCGCTTCGCGCTCCCGGCGGCCGCGGGCCTGGCGTACGGACTCACGGAAACGCGCCTGGCCCGGGTCGGCCCGGCGCACTCGCAGCGGCACCGCGCATCATGCGAGCCGAGGCTGTCGCGGCGCCGTTACTGCAATCGCCGACGCCGCGCGCAGGCGGCGCCCCAGCCCAGTCCCAGCACCGCGGCGATCAGGGAGCCCAGCAGCACGCCGAGCTTGGCCGCGTCGAGCAGCTGCGCATCCTTGAAGGCCAGCAGCGCGATGAAGATCGCCATCGTGAAGCCTATGCCCGCCAGCAGTCCGACGAGGACGATGCCGCTCCACGCGGTATCCGGCGGCAGCCGTCCCCAGCCCAGGCGCACCATCAGCACGCTGACCGCGACGACGCCGAGCGGCTTGCCGAGCACGAGAGCGAGGGCCACGCCGAGCATCGTCTGCTGCGGCCCCGCGTCGGCGAGGTTCACGCCGCCCAGGCTCACGCCGGCATTCGCCAGCGCGAACGCGGGCATGATGAGATAGGCGACCCAGGGATGCAGCGCCAGCTGCACGCGCACGACCGGCGGCAGCAGCTCGCGCTGCGCGAGCCGCAGCTGGCGCGCGGGCCGGACCAGTTGCTCGTCCTGGGAGCCTTCCTCGTGCTGCGCCAGATCCTTCGCGATGCGCGAGACGAGTTCCCGCGGTTTCTCGCGCATGGGCCTCGACCGCACCGGCGTCAGCAGGCCGAGCACGACGCCTGCAAGGGTAGGATGGATGCCGGCCTTGAGCAGTCCGCTCCAGAGGATCACTCCGGGAACTGCGTAGGCCAGCGCCGAGCCGACGCCGATCCGCTGCATGCCCAGCAGCAGCGCGATGCCGAGTCCGGCGATGGCGAAGCCTGCGACATCGAGTCCGCCGGAATAGAACAGGGCGATGATCAGGATCGCGAAGATGTCGTCGATGATCGCCAGCGCCAGCAGAAATACCCGCACGCCGTTCGGCACGGCGCGGCCGAGCAGGGCCAGCACGCCGACGGCGAACGCGATGTCGGTCGCCGTCGGCACCGCCCAGCCGTGCTGCCGCTCCGCAGTGCCGTTCATCGCGAGATAGATCAGTGCCGGCGCGACCACGCCGCCGATGGCCGCGCCAACCGGCAGCGCGGCCTGGCGCAGATCGCTGAGCGCGCCTTCATGCATCTCGCGGCGGATCTCCATGCCGACGACGAGGAAGAACACGGTCATCAGCGCGTCGTTGATCCAGAAGTGCAGCGACTGCGAGAACACGTAGCTGCCGATGCCGACCGACAGCGGCGCATGCCAGAGCGCGTCGTAGCTCGCCGCATACGGTGAGTTCGCCCAGAGCAGGGCGATGACCGCCGCAGCGACCAGGACGATGCCGCTGACGGCTTCGATGTGCAGGAAGCGCTCGACCGTGGCGAAGGCGCGCTCGGCCAGGGCCTGGGCGCGCGGAATGTCGTGGCGTTCGGGAATCCGGTGCATGGGCATGACGACTCCGCGCGGCGGCCCGACCAGCGCTTGAGCCTGCCGCGCTGCGTCATGCAGCGGACACCCGTTCGCGAGTGTAGCGGGCGGCGTCGCGGCAGGCGATAGCGCACTGAAATCGTGCCTGACCGCGTTCGGAGGGCAAGGCCTCTGTCCAGGTGCTGTCTGCGGGCGATGACGCATGACCGGTTTCGCAAGCGCGATGCGCAGCATTCGACAGTCGAAGCTCAGTTGCTGAACCGGGCCTGCTTTGTGTGCGCGCTGTACGCGTACGGACACGAACCAGCGCACCTACGCCGCCGGCGGGCTCCCTGATGCGTGCGTTTGCTCTCGCCACCCTTGTCGCATCGTGCATCGCCGGCGCGGTCCCGAGCGGTCCGGTCAATGCGCCGTGCAGCAGCACCACGACGGCGGGCAGCGTCGTCAACGGCACGCAGGGGGCGATCAATCCCGCCGCCGGCGTCGGCTACCGGACCTGTTGCGCGCCGGGCATCCCGTGCGTCGACCGGGACCCGCCGCAGAAGGCCAGCATACGAAACACCGATGCGTTCAATCCGTCCGAAACGAATGCCGCGCCGATCCGGGCCGTGCAGTCGCGAATCGAACGGGCGCCACTACGATCCGAATCGCAGGTGGCCGGTCCGCGCGCACGGCGACTGACGTTCAGTGCGGGGAAGCGCGGCTGCGTGAGGGGCTTGTCGAAAGAATGGCCTGTCCGCCGAGGGGCGGCTTGCTGCTCCGTTCTTCGTGCCATGGCCTCCCCGGCGTCAGGCGCGATTTGCAGTTGGGGGTGCCGCGCCGATCCGGATGCGACAATCTGGCTAAATGGAATCTGTGGATTTTTTATCAGATGCTGCAAGCGATCGCCAGCCTGCCGATGAAAAGGCGCCACGGACTGGAACAGGGGGCGACAGAGAGAATCAGAAGTCGAGCGAGGCTCTGGTGGAACCGCGCAGGTGCATGATCTGGATGGTGGCCGGGGACGGAATCGAACCGCCGACACGGGGATTTTCAAGAGCTGTACCAGCTGCCCAGAGGCACGACTCAGATTGGTCGTTGCAATAAAAACAACGTCTTGCACTCGTTTCGTATCGCACCAGGCCGCAGCAAACCGCAGCTGACTGCAGGTTTCAGGGAGCCACAGGGGAGCCACAAACTCGGGTAGGCTTCCGCCAGCGCCAACGGCCAGGAAGCCGCCCATGTCCACGTCCGTACACCTGGACCTCACCCCGAAGATTCTCGATTCGTTGCGTTTCGACGTGATGCCGGACGAGCGCGGCAAGTTCGCCAATCCCACGCCCCCCGGCACGCGAGAGTGGGTCGTACGCGACCTGGGCGTCCGAGGCTTGCTCCTCCGCCTGACGCCACGCACCACGACGTGGTACGTCCAGCGGAAGGTGGCGGGGGCGCCGATGAAGCGGGCCATGGGCCACTGGTGGAGCGCCGACGGAGGCTACCGGCGCCTGTCCCTCACCGACGCCCGCAAGCGCGCGAAAATCTGGCTCGGGCTCATGGAGCAGGGCATCGACCCGTTGGTCGAGCGGAAGAAGCGCGAACGGTCGGCGCAGGCGGAGCGGGCCCGCGACGGCCTTACTCTGGCGGTCGCGTTCGCCGAATACGCCGAAGCCCGGGCGCGCAAGGCGAAGGCCAGCACGACCACCGACCGAGCCAAGGTACCCAAATGGATGGCGGGGGCGCCGCTGTGGGCCATGTCCCTGGCGGACATCAACGAGGCGGCCGTGGAAGCCACCTTCGGCCCGATGCTGCGTGCCACGCTGCACAAGACCAAGGCGCCGGCGTGGGGGCCGCGGTCGTTGAGCCACGGCACGCTCTCGAAACTCTACGCCTACTGTTCGGCCGCCTACGCGCGGTCGGCGCCGAAGGCCGGGTTGCCCACCGGCCGCGGCGTCGGGCCGTTCGCCGCGTGGCGGGCCGACCAGCCGTGGCCGGCCGCGGTTCGGCGGAGCACCTACCTATCCACGGGTTCGGACGTCGGGCAGAACTGGCTGTGCGAACTCGTGAAGGCCCAGCAGCGCGCCCACGACCCGAAGATTCTGTTGGACCGCCCCGACCCGCGCGGCGAAGGCCTCAAGCCGCACGCGAGCGTGCTGGTCGACTTCTTTCTGTGCGTGCTGCTGTGGGGTTCCCGCAAGCAGGAAACGGCGCGGCTCCAGTGGAAGGACGTGGACTTCGACCGCAACTTGCTCGTCTTTCCCGGAGCCATCACGAAATCCGGCAAGGACGGCGTGGCGCCGCTAACCCCTTGGGCGCGAGAAATCCTCGAAGCACGCCGAGCCGCCAACGACCGCTGGCGTCCGGAAGACGTCAGTCAGTGGGTGTTCCCGTCGCGCCAGCACGGCAAGCCGTTGGCCAACGCGCGTTCCGTGCTGGTGGCGTTGAAAGAGCAGACGGGTTTGTGGATTACGGCGCACGACCTCCGGCGGACGATGGCCACCGACCTGGGACGAGTCCGCGTCCCCGTTGAGGAGTTGGGCCGTCTGCTCGTGGTCGGCGCGGCGCTGAACCACGCGCGCGGTGCCACGGGGGCGGTCCCCAGCAACGCGACCGAGGGATACATCCAGGAGCAAGCGGAGCTGCTGCGGCCGCACTACCTGGTTCGGGAGAATCGCTTGCGGAAACTGGCGGGCTTGCCGCCGCTGCAGGCCGATGCGCCCGCACCTGAGGCCGGAACCGGCAAGCAAGCAGCATCGGTGGAGGGTCTGGACTTCGATGCGTTGCTTCGCCTCATCGAGGATGACGATGGGGCCGCGCAGAAGGTGTTGGAGGCGCTGTTGCGAAGGAAGACAGCACGCGCGTAGCGCGTAGGGGACGAGGGAAACGACTCTACGCTTTCGAGCGGTCCGACGGGAATTGCAGGTCGGTATCATCAGGCGCCGCCCAGATTGATTGAGCGTCGCTTTTCGCCCAAATCTATGGCGGGCTAGCATCCAGCGAATCAGAGGCGCGGTGTTGGTGTCGTCGCAGACCGCATGTTCTTATTCTGATTTGAGCCACCAACTTCCAGTGGTCCGAGCGTTCAGTTCCAATCCGGGAAACGTCAGCGCTAAGAAATCGGCCAGTGCTTCAATGAATCGTCCCATCTCGACAAGGTCGAGCTCATACCCATTGAGTAGACAATACCTTCCGTCCTGAGACGTAAAAGGAATGTGTGGTCCTCCATTTGTCTTTCCACCGATGATTTTCTCGTCGATATGTTGACTTTCATCCCTAAAACTTTTTACCGCATTTATGGTGCTTTTCCATTGTGCCAAAAATGCCTTGATGTTGGGCGGAGGTGGATTCATCGACTTCAACGCTTTGATGCTCTTTATGGCAATTGCAAGGTCGCCAATGCAGTCGTCGATGGCCGCCGGAAACTCCAGAATGGGCAACCACTGTCCATTTGGCGGTTCCCGGCTCCAGCGCGCACGCTCGTCAATCTGCGCAAGGACCAGATTTCTGGCTTCGCTGTAATGTCGGGCGGCTTTCACCAGCCGAAAGACCGCTATCTTCCTGAGTCCTTCGTATCGAACATCCGCATGAGATGCCTGTCCGAGCACGGATTCCAGAAATGCAACGGAATTCAGCGTGTTGAATGGGCGCTGCAAAGCAGGCATCTGGCATTGGTCTGGCAGCCCGATTGGCCTCGGCGAACTCGGCGGATGCGGTTTCAGAGTCAATCTCCTACAACGTGTCGCGGTTCCGACGATTGCATCATCGTCGTCGGCTATTGCCGAGGGTGAGCGAACGAGCTTGGCTCGGCGTGTTTTTCCGGCGCTCGATTGCTGCTGGAGGGGAAAATGCGGAGCACGGAACGTCTTTCAATCCTGTCGGTCCACTGGCAGCACCGCGTGAAAAAGCTTTGGCGTCATCGCGCCTCCCTGTTCGAGGGCTAGAGCGGGATTACGTACGACGAAGACTCTTCCTGTCTTGAGCGATTTCTCCAGTTCGACCAAATACAGAAACGCCTCGTTTCCGTAGCGCTTCATCGTATTGAGTTCGCCTTGGGACAGGTAGAAGCCGCTCTCGATGTCCCCGGTCGTTGCTTTCACCTCGATGTAGCGGGTGCCCTGGCTGGATACACTCCGGATGTCGTAGCCGGAATCCACGAACTTTGCTGCTTCGTGGACGACTCTGAACCCAGGTTCTACCTTGGCATCGTCTTTCAGCCTTTTTCTTTCGAATGCCAAGGCCACCTTCTCTCCGGCCTTTCCGATTTTCTTTTGTTGGCGAAGGCGTTCTTCGAGGGCCTCCACCGTCATCACCGGCTTCCTGCGTCGCCGACCCGGCCCCTTCCCGGAGGATTCGGATGCTTCCGGCTGGTCGATGGCGGCGCCGTCGAGTTCCAGAACGTGGAGGTGGTCCCGATTGAATCCTCCGGGCGGCAGGCTGTCGAGCCAATTCAGCAGCGCCGCGCGCGTGCGCGCGCTGACCTTGTCCAGTTCGATGAACTTTTTCCCCGTTATCGTCTGAATTCGTTTCCGCGTCGCGCCGCCGGGACGAATCTTGTGAACGCGCTTGCCGCGGTAGTCCGCCAAGCGGAGACCGGCGTACGCGCAGAACTTTGAAAGGCCGAAGTAATCCTTGCCGCCCTCTCGCAGATGGACGAAATGCCTTGGCACGGTGCCGAGCGCGTCGAGCTGGAGGCGCGGGTCGCTCCGCGCAAACGTCCGAACGGATTGGGCGAGTTCAACGTCGTTTCTGCACAGTTGCGCCATGAAGTTCTCTCGTTCGCCGACCGCCCGCGTTCGGTGCTCTGGTTTCTGAATTGAACCGGCCGCTCGTGTCAAGCCGCTGACTGCACCGCCAGTCGTCGCTGCCAGCGACGGTGGCGTGGGTGTTCCAACCGTTGTCTGCGGCCACCGCGACCAATCTCGCAGCGGTGGCGCTTGACACCAAGCCGTCGTGAGCTCAGCATTCTCACTGCGATTGGTGAGATATGTCATGATCTATTCCATCAGGCGGTTGGCGAACACCGAGGTTGCGGCGGGGGCTCAGGCTGGTCGGCGGGTGTTCGTCGCCCTGGTGTCGGCCGTGTCGCAGCCCTCAGAGCCCCAGCCGGTGTTCTTGGACTTCAAAGGGATTGAGGCGGCGACGGGTTCGTTCCTCCGCGAATGCGTGTTTGCTTTCCGCGACCACTGCAGGCACGCGATGGAAAACGCCTACCCGGTGGTGGCCAATGCCACAGCCGTGGTCGTTGAGGAGCTGGCCTTCTACGCCAAGAGTCAGGCAGATGCGGTGTGGCACTGCGAGCTGTCGGAGCATGGACGGGTGGGTTCTCCCAACCTCATCGGGCGGGACAACCTTGAGGCGGGCCAGCAGCAGGCATTGAAGTGGGTGGACGAGTTGCCGGAGGCCACGGCACCCGCCATGACCCAGCAATCCGGACAGGCGGTAGGCGCCACCGCCTGGAACAACCGCCTTTCGGCGCTGGCCGCCAAGGGGCTCATCATGGAGCAGCGGCGCGGCAAGACCAAAATCTTTCGTCCGGTATTGGGAGCTTCCTGATGGGACTGGATTACATCCGCACCACGCGGGGCAAGCCCTGGCGCAAACAGTGGGCGCAGGGCTTGAACTTGATGAACGAGCCCACGCTGTTCGACATCGCGTTCAACACGCGGCGGCGGACCGTTTCTGCATTCGTTGAAGTCGAGAATCCGCCCGCTAACGGCGCCGAACTCTTGCTGGAGCTGATTGGCTCCGATGCGTTCGTCTTTGACGGCCAGCGCCGCGTCGCGAGGGTGGAGAACCTCCCCGATGACGTGCTGGTGTTGCTGCATCGTACCGACAACATCGCCCTTGCCACGGTGGAACACGTCAGCTTGTTCGGCGACATGATGGAGCTGTCCCTGAAATGATCGCCCAACTTCCGAACGTCGTCCTCCTGCCGGACGGACCGACCTGGGACGATTCGCGTGCGAACCCCCTGGCGCTCGGTTGCCGCACCTGTCCCGATTTCGCCGCTTGCGGAGGGCTCCACACGGCCGATGCCGCCTTCGATTGCGGCGATCGGTGCAAGTGCGCCGACCCGTCGGCTTGCGACGTGGTGTGCCGCAAGAAGCCAGCCCGGTTCCGTGCTCAGCGCTTGGAGATCGGTGGGTTCTCGCTCGACAACGTCGAGCGCGCGCCGGTGTTGCCACACCCCGCCTTTCCGCTGGTTGTGCCGCTCATTGACCACGGCTATAGGCGAACGGGCACGCTCAAAGAAAGCTTTGTGGCCGTTCCGCTCTATCGGCTTTACAACAAAGGCACGGGCATCCCGTTCTTCTCCAATAAGGCGGAGGTGTGCGCGCATTTTCGCATTTCCCTCGATGCGACCATCATCGCGTCGGGCGTGGCCCGGGATTTCCGCATCGAACCCTGGTGGGGCTTTTCGACCCCCGAGTTCCTGAAGCAACTGAGCTCGTTGGGAATCGCGCTGTTCACCGTGCCCAATTTCAGTGTGTTCAGCGACGTGCCGCGGACCGACAACCTTCACGCCATCAAGCGCATCGGGCTGTCGTATGCGGCCATGGTCAACGCCGGCTTGCCGACGGCCCTTCATTTGAACGCCCGCACGGAACGGGACTACGCCAACTGGCTGAAGTTCATTCGGGAGCGGCAAGAGGTCCAGGCCGTCGCTTTTGAGTTCGGAACCGGCGCGGGAAGCGAAGGGCGGATCGACTGGCACATTGCGCAACTGTGTGCACTGGCCGATGGGGTAGGTCGCCCGTTGATCCTGGTGCTTCGTGGGGGGATACGTCGCCTCGTACAGTTGCACGCGCACTTTTCCCGCGTGGTAGTCCTCGACACCATGCCTTTCGCGAAGACCCGCCAGCGCCAACGCGCGGTGGTGAAGGACACGGGATTTCTGGCTTGGCCGTCCGCCGCCGAAGAATTCGGCCGCGGCAAACCTTTGGACGCTCTGCTTGCGCACAACATCGAGCTGTCCCGCCGCGCCATCATCGACCCGCCCGAGCCGCTGTACCACTCACGTGCTATTGCGGGAGTCCGGGTGAACCGCCCCGAGAATCCTGGAGGCTCCGGATTGTGAGTCACGCCACCATGGCGGACTCACGGATTGCTGCGTAGTAGCGTGCCTCGGCTTCTGCCGG
>MEFP01000024.1 GCA_001725155.1 Lysobacteraceae bacterium SCN 69-320
GTCTTCGAGGACTGCATGCTTGACGCTCCGAGAAAGGGAGTGGCAAGCATTGGTCTGGCCATCGGGTTGCGGAATGTGGCTAGGCCGGACGCTTACGGCCTATGACGAAGTCGACTATGACAAAGCACTCTTAGCCGGCGGACTCACTGCCAGCGGCAGCGTAGTATTCGGACCAACCGTGGGCGCCGCGTCGCCCTGGATATCCATACCTGCGAAGACTGCCGCCGTCTCACTCGGAGCCTATGGCGCCGCAGAGGGCGGAAAGAATCTGGGCACTGGTCTAGCGACCGGCAATTATGGCCAAGCACTCTTTGGCGTAGGCGAAGGGCTTTTTGGCATAGCTGGTGCAACCGCGTCCGTCGCCACAACGGGGCAAGCATTAGCCAGCACGGAAGGAGCCAACGGGAACCCAGAAATGCGGCTACAGCGGCGCATGGATCTGGATCCAGAAAATGATTTTCGTGGGGATGTAATGGCTGACGGTCGACGTGCAGAAACACTCGGACAAAACGTTAATACGACTGCCTATAGATTCTACGACCCGAACTACCCTCTTATGGCGAGCAATCCGCGCAATGAATACCGATTCTCTGACCCGGCCGCCAGGAGCACTGGAGGGGATGTTTACTTTGCCGAACATCCTTCAGTTGCTTTTGCAGAAGTCCGCCAAAACACAAGAGGGAAGAATTTGTTTTCTAGTGAGCTTCAGGCAACTAATGTACTGGATTTAACGAAACCCGAAATTGCACGCAGCTATGGCGTTGATCCCTCAAAAATTGGCTTGAGATTGGAGTCAAATAAAGATGCCTACATCTATCCGCAGCAAGTAGCAAATCGTGCGGTAGTTGACGGATACTCAGCCATTCGCTACCCAAGCGTTCAAGCACCGGGAGGCCAGAACATAATGATCCTCAATGGAAAGCATGCCGATGTGAAGGTGCGGCCAATATTTGATGTTCCGGATGGTGAACAATGACCTCCCCTTTCGCCACCGCATATACAAAAAAAAACATAAAGGAGGCTCACGTCGAACGATTTGAGTACAACTGCGGAGTGTGCAAATCAAACAATGTTACGTATTGTTCCACACCTCACTCGGACACAGGTGGCGCCCGTTGCGGCCAGTGCAACACGTTTGTTTGGTTCAACTCGCGCAACTCGAAGATCCTGATGAATGAATATAGGGACGAGCTTGGCGATTACAAAGCTTGGTTTGCGAGAACCACCGCCGAATTTCTGAAGAAGCTTCCATCCTGCCCTCAGTGCGATGCCGATGGGTTTTCTGAGTACAGAGCAGCCGTACCACGCTCACCATTATCATGCTATGCCTGTGGCGCACTTCACGATAACGGATGGAAGCTAGTTACTTCGAAGCATGAAGATCAAGAAATTTGGTGGCTCAACGAGCCTCCATAGGAACCTGGCAGATGTGAAACAGCCATCCGTGAGGTGGCCCCGTCAGTCTGAACAGTTCTACCCGGTCCGATAAGCGGAATGCTCTGCGGTCAGTTATGCAGCCCGAGGTAGTTGCTGCCGATTGAAGTAGACCTCGTCGGGTCGTCGATCAAGGCTCGCGTGCGGTCGTTTGCTGTTGTAGATCTCGAAGTAAAGCGCCAAGGATTCACGCGCTTGCGAGACCGACTCATAGGCGTGCAGATAGACCTCCTCGTATTTAACCGTGCGCCAGAGTCGTTCGACGAACACGTTGTCGCGCCAACAGCCCTTGCCGTCCATGCCGATCTGGATCGCGCGCTTCTTCAGCAGGCCAGTGAACGCCTCGCTGGTGAATTGACCGACCACCAAGTTGTAGGATTCGACGCAAATGAACTTGTCGGAACCGGGCAGAAGTTCAAGGCGTCGGTACTGAGAAGTGCAAGCGATAACGGGATCACAATTTACAATAACGTTGAATCGTTACTACAGGCGCTCGAGAAAAAGTAACATGAGAGAGGTAATTCTCGTAACTCCAAGAGATTTCGGGTTGCAGTCAATTTTTTCAGAACTCCCGAAAAGCCTTGAAGCATCAATAAACGAGGCCGAAGGGCGTATCTCGATTTCGTCTAACGACAACGATGGATTTTTGGAATTTCATTTTGATGAATCAATGAAAATCCACTATCAGACGACTGACGAGTTGAATTCCATTGCGGCAGCTGGTCAATTTCCAAATTTTTACACTATTAGCTTCAGGAATATCGAAAAGTTAAGATCAGTGCTCATGCTAGTGGCAAACAGGCATGACGTAGTCATCGACAATGACTTTGGAATTGTTGAGCGCGGCGATCGGTTTATCGAGCGTTGGGGCCGAAATCCAGATTGGGATTGGGCCCCAAGATGATCGAAGTCATCGACAGGCTCTCTAGCGAAGAGCAGCTACGCAGCCCAGCAGATCCCCGCGACACGGATACTCCAGATAACTCCGGGCGATCGTGTCATCGGAGCAGCTCACGACTGCTCGGCCTTGCGGATCCAGAAGTACAACAAAAGAAACGGGCCGCTCACGCGGCCCGTTTCCGTTTCTGCTTCCGTGTCGCGCCGGCCTCGCGGCCGGCACGCACTCGATGGATCACTGGAACCCGTTGGCAAAGATCGCGTCGACGATGGTCGGGCAGTTCGTGTTGTCGATGACGCAGCGCGCCCATTCCGGGTGGTCGATGAACGGATTGCGGTTGCCCTGGAAGGTCTGGACCATGGCGTTGCGGTTGCGCTCGTAGTCGTCCGGCGGATCCTGATCGTTCCAGTCCAGCAGCACGGACTTCAGACCCATGTAGCCGATGCAGCCGCTGCAGGTCGTCGCGTCCTTGCCGACGATGAGGCTGCGGTTGTCGGTGACTTCCAGGCGCGGTTCGGGCGCGCCGCTGACGTTGGTGCCGCCCTGGTAGCGCACGACCATGTAGAGCACCGCACGAGCCATGTCGCCCTTGCGGAAGTCCCAGACCTGGAACGTGCTCGCGTTGAAGTAGTTGCTGCTCGTGCCGCCGGTGCCGCCGACGCCGTGGTTGGCGGTGGTCGGACGCGCCGTGCAGCCCGAGCACAGGCCGTAGGGGCTGTTGCCGCGGTCGGAGTTGTAGCCCACGTGCGAGGCGTACAGCATGTGGCCGTCGGTATGCGGCGGGTTCGGGCGGCCGCTGGCGTCGGTCGGGTTCGGGAAGCCCAGCGACTTCGGCCAGGTGTGCTCGCGGTTGTAGTTGGCCGCGCCGCTGGTCTGCTTCGGATAGGTCTCGTTCTTGTAGACGTCCCAGACCTTGGTCGAATCGGTCGGATCCTCGTCCGCCTTGTTCATGACGGTGTAGGTGTCGCCGTAGAAGATCGAGGTGTGGTCCTTGATGCGGTTGTGCAGCCAGGCCTTCAGCGCGGGACCGCTGGAGGTATCCACACCGGCGTAGTAGTCGTTGATCGACGAGGCGGTCTCGAAGCTGACGACGACGTTCGCGGTCATGTCCTGGATGGTGCCGTCCTGGTCGTGCACCTTGTTCGCGATGATGGTCAGCGTGCACTGCTCGAGCAGGCCGAGATCCACGTCGGGATTGATCTGGAACGTGACCGGACCGCCGCTGGTCTGCGCCGTGTGTGCACCGGTGTTGGCGCACGACAGCGTGTACCAGCCGGCGTCGGCAGTGACCGCTTCAGAGAACGTGACGCTGAGGTTGGAAGCGCCCGGGAAGCCGTGCGCGCCGTTGGCCGGCGTGGTCGAAGCGACGCCCGGCGGCAGGTCGCCGGCGGTGCTGAAGCTCAGCGTGTAGTCGGCGTCCATCGTTTCGATGGTGCCGTCCTGGTCGCTGACCTGGTCGCCGATGACGATCAGGGTGCAGGTTTCGCCGCTGGCGAAATCGACGTCCGGGTTCAGGGTGCGCGTGGCTCCCGTGCCCGTCGTCACGGCCGAATGCGAGCCGCTGACGCTGCAACTCAGGGTGAACCAGCCGGCGGTCACGTCGACCGGTTCGCTGAAGGTCACCGTGATGTCGACGTTGTTGGCCTGGCCGGTTGCGCCGTTGGCCGGCGTGGTCGAGGCCACGGCCGGCGGCACGTCGACCGCGGCGCCGAAGCTCTGGTTATTGTTGCAGTTGCCGAAGGTCTGGGTGGCGCTGCCCTGCCAGGTGAACTGGCCGTACTCGGTGCCGCTGCCGCTGAGCTGCAGCGAGGTACCCGGTGCCGTGGAATTGGTTTCCGCCACGCCGATGTCGACGCTGGTCATGCCGGCGGCCGGGCCGTTGCTGGCCGTGGTCACGCCTTCATAGCTGAGGAACTGCACCACGCTGCCGCCGGCATCGACGAGCGCGATCGCGTCGTTGGAGCCGTTCTGGACGCCGTTGGTCGGATAGCTGAGCACCTTGACCTGCTTGCTGCCGCAGGTGCCCGAAGTGGCTTCCGACAGCGGACGGTCGCTGTAGCTGGTCGCCGACGCCGGCGTGTTGCCGTTGTACAGCACGACGCGCCAGCTGCTCAGATCCACGCCGACCGGCGCGACGATTTCGACGGCCTCGCCGACGTCGCCGGCTGCCGTGCTGTCGTCGTAATGCAGTTCATTGATGAAGACGGCGGTGTCGGCCATCGCCGAAGCGGCGAAACCCGACAGCAGCGCGACTAGGGCGCTGCTGAGCGCCCGGGAGCGAAACGACATTGGAGAAATCCCCTGATCTGAAGACGGTCCCGCACATCCGGCACGGGCCCGACAAGGCAATAGCCGGAATCCCCGGCCGTCTGGATGGTAGTGAGCGTGGTTAGCCCGCTTGCGCCTCCACCGTGGAGCGCGCAGCCGGCTCGCGTATCCACAGCGAGCCCGGCAGTTCCGGGCAGCCATGGCCCGGACATCGGGCGAATATAGCGGGACCGCATGACAACTGCACGGCACCCTGCAGCATCGACCTCGCCGCTGTGCTGGCCGCGCCGCGCAGTGTTTCGCGGCAACCCGCCTGACGCTTACGCGGCGAGCATCGGGCCGCCGCATCGACACGGGCTGGTCGGCCGGCCGGCGTTTTCGTGGTTTCGGCCCTCATTCGACCGGCGGCGATGCGCATGAAGCGCGCAGCACTGCGTCAACGGTTGGACTACGGTCCGGCAACGATCCTCGCAATGCAGAGCGGAGTCCGAGCAGCCGCGCTCGCTTCGGCGAACCGCACCGGCCTCGACAGTGCGGACGTCTGCAATCCCGGTCGATTCCGACCCGTCGCCGCGCAAGATGCGGATGGTCGCGCGGGCGACGGCGGCGCAGACTGCAGGCCAGCTATCCCGATCCGCGAGTCACGCCGCCATGTCGTTCAGCCACGCCGACCCCGTCGCCCGCGCCCACGAACTGCTCAGCAACGTCGAGGACGCGCCGAACCTGCAGACCCTGGCCGAGGAAGTCGGCCTGTCGCCAGGGCACCTGCAGCGGCGCTTCCGCGCACGCTACGGCATGAGCCCGGCCGAGTTCGCCGCGAGCCGGCGCCTGAACCGGCTCAAGAGCGCGCTGCGCGAAGGCGCCTCCGTCACCGACGCGGTCTATGCGGCCGGCTTCGGTTCGGGCAGCCGGGTCTACGAGCACAGCGACCGCCTGCTCGGCATGACACCGGCCGACTATCGCCGCGGCGGCAAGGGCGCGACCTTGCGCTACACCACGCTGACCACGCCGCTCGGCGAACTGCTGGTCGCCGCGACCGAGCGCGGCGTCTGCGCCATCCTGCTCGGCCAGGGCGAAGACGAACTGCTCGAAGAGCTCGCCGGCGAATTCCCGGCGGCCCGGCGCGAGCGCGTCGACGCCGGCCGCGACGAATGGCTGGCCCGCATCGTGGCCGAAGTGCATGCAGGCCTGGGCTGGGGCGAGCGCAGCAGCGCGCCGCTGCCGCCGTTCGATCTGCGCGCGACCGCGTTCCAGTGGCGCGTCTGGCAGGCGCTGACGCGCATCCCGGCCGGCGAGACGCGCAGCTACAGCGAAATCGCCGACGCGATCGGCGCGCCGCGCGCGGCCCGCGCCGTCGCGCGCGCCTGCGCCACGAACCGCCTCGCCGTGCTGGTGCCCTGCCATCGCGTCGTGCGCGAGGACGGCAGTCTCGGCGGCTACCGCTGGGGTCTGGCACGCAAGCGCCGGCTGCTCGCGCGCGAAGCGGAAGTGGCTCCGCAGGCCTCATGAACAGTGGCGCTATCGGCTGCGCCTGCGCGCGCCGTAGCATGCTTCACCTCGGGGACGGGGGGCCGCTCTTCCAAGTCTGGTCATGACCGATATCCGCTCCGATGCACCTGTCACGGCGTCGCGCCTGGCCTCGCCGCGTGTGCTTGTCCCCCTGGCCCTGATCGCGCTGTATCTGGTCTGGGGCTCGACCTATCTCGCGATCCGTATCGGTCTCGAAAGCTTCCCGCCGTTCACGATGGCCGCGCTGCGCTTCCTGATCACGGGCGTGGCGCTGTATGCGTTCCTGCGCTGGCGCGGCACGCCGAATCCGACGCCGCTGCAATGGCGCAACTGCGCCGTCACCGGCACCTTGCTGCTGGGTTTCGGCAACGGCTTCGTCTGCTGGGCGCAGCAGAGCGTGTCGTCGGGGCTCGCGGCGGTCGCGGTCGCGAGCATGCCGCTGTTCGCCGCGGTGTTCGGCACATTCTTCGGCCAGTGGCCGCGACGGCTGGAACTCGTTGGCCTGCTCGTCGGCTTCGCCGGCGTGATCCTGCTCAACCTCGGCGGCGACCTGGCCGGCTCGCGCCTGGGTGCGATGGCATTGCTCGCGGCCGCGGCGGCCTGGGCCTTCGGCTCGCTGTGGTCCAAGCGCCAGGACATGCCCGAGCCGATGATGAATACTGCGGCGCAGATGCTCTGCGGCGGTGTTGCGCTGACCCTGCTGGCCCTGCTCAATGGCAACGGCCTGCCGACCTCGCCGACCCTGCGCGCGACCCTGGCGCTGGCCTATCTCGCCGTGTTCGGCTCCATCATCGGCTTCAGCGCGTACCTGTACCTGCTGCGCACGGTGCGACCGGCGCTGGCGACGAGCTATGCCTACGTCAATCCGCCGGTGGCCGTGCTGTTCGGCGCCTGGCTCGCGAACGAGCGCGTGCATGCGCTGGACATCGTCGGCATGGCGGTGATCCTCGGCGGTGTGGCGATCATCACTCTGGCGCGCGACAAGCGCTGAGGCCGCACAACCGCTCGCGGCCCGGCAGGACGCCGAGGCCGCCTGCTGTTCGAGCGCGGCGCCGCAGTCGCGCTCGCTGGTGAGCGCGTATTCCCGCGGCGGCGCGAGCGCCGACGCTCCGGTGCCAGGACCTCGCGACCTGGCACCACGTCGGAATCGCATGCAGCGCAGATGCGACGTTGCACGCCTGCCTGCAGACGCCCGCCCTTCGCCTCGCGCCTCAGCGCCGCGTCAAGGTCGCATGCAGTTCCAGTACGACGTTGAAATAGTGCTTGCTCGCGAAGGTCTGCTCCTGCGGCGACAGATGCTGGAATTCCGGCGCGACGACGCCGCCGAAGGTCGCGTCGAAATCGCAGCGGATGTCGTAGTGGCTGATCTGCAGGGTGTTGCGCGCCTGGGCGTTGAAATACAGATAGGACTGCTCGGCGATCGGCGGCCACTTGTGGGTCGGGTCCTGCACCGCGCCGGCCGAGGTCCAGTACGGCGTGATGATCAGCGCGGTCGCGCCAGGCTTGAGCACGCGGTAGAGCTCTTCCATGAACGCAATGCGTTCGGCGCCGTCGAGGTGTTCGAGAAAATGCGAGCAGTAGGCTTCATCGACGCTGGCGTCGTCGAACGGCCACGGCGTGATGCGCAGGTCGTGCACGATGTCCGCGCCGCAGTCCGGCGACAGGTCGACGCCGACAAAACCCGCGCGCTTGCGCAGGCCACATCCCAGATCCAGTTTCATTGCGACTCCGATAAACGAAAAACCCCGGGCCGCCTTGCGACGGCCCGGGGCGCAGCATAGCCCGGCGAGCGGCCGGGGTCCGCGACGCAACGCGCAGCGGGCCCCTGCCTGGATTACAGCGCCTTGCTCATTTCCAGCAGCGGATCGCGCGAGAGGTTGCGCGGCTCGCCGCTCCAGATCAGGCGGAACGTCGCGACCATGAGCACCGGACCGAACAGCACGATGCCCGGGAAAACGGCGAGCACGCTGAGCACGAGGCGCACGAACGTCGAACGCGGGCCGCGCTCGGCGAACTTCAGCAGCGCGCCGGCGGCGAAGTACCAGATCGCGCTGTGTATCGCCGTCACCACGACGACCGTCAGCACCATGCGCAGCAGTCCCGCCGTGCTCATGCCGGTGACCACGCCGATCAGCGCGACCAGCGCCGCGACCAGCGGCACCGCGACGATGGCCCAGGTCTTGCGATACGAGTAGGCCGACTGGAACGCCGGCACCAGTGCGCCGACGAAGCCGATCAGCAATGCGATCGCGAGGCCGCGCAGCAGCAGCGTCGGCGTGATGCGGAAGCTGAAGACGACCTGGGTGAAGTTCGCGCTCAAGGTCGACAGCGACACGTTGTTGAACAGCACGTAGGCGATCAGCGCGCCGATCGCGCCGCCGATCAGGGCCAGCACGATCGCTTCGATCAGCACCGACACGGTCACCGGCATCGCGCCGAAGCCGATCGCACGCAGGGTCGCGATCTCGCGCGCCCGCGCCGACACCGCTGCGTACATGGTGTTCAGCGCGGCGAAGATCGCGCCGAGACCCATGATGATCGTGACGACTCCGGCGAGGATGCTGATCATCGTGCGGAACTGCTTGGTCTGGCCGCTGAAATAGGCCTGCTGCGTCTGCACGTCGACGTTGAGCCGCGGGTCGGCGCTGAGCCCGGCCTTGAGCTTGTCGATCGCATCGCTGCCGTCCAGTGCCGCGAGCACCGAGGAATAGCCACGCCGGCCGAACGTGCTCTGGGCCACTTCCGCGTCGGCCCACAGTTCGCTGTCGGTTGCGTCGCCGGCTTCGAATACGCCGACCACGGTCCACTCCGAACCGCGCATGCGCAGCACCTTGCCGACGTCGGCACCTTCGAACTGGCGCTGCACGCCGCGGCCGACGACGAGTTCGCGCAAGCCGCTCTGGAACGTGCGGCCTTCGACGATCTTGAGCTTGGGCCGCAGGGTGAACGAGGCCGGCTCGACACCACGCAAGGTCATGTTGGAGCCGGTCTGGGTTTCGCCCTTCTTCAGGAGCTCGGTGATGACGATGAGCTCGGCCGCGGCTTCGGGCTTGCCGTCGGCGCCGCGCCTGATGCCCGGGCCGTCCTTGATCAGCAGCGCCGAATCGCGGTCGAACGCGGAGTTGAGCTCGGCGCTGGAACCGCCGCGCATGATGATGGCCGCGTCGCTGCGGCCGCTGGCCTGCAGCGCGCTGGAGAAGCCTTCGGCCATGGCCAGCAGCGCCGTGAACACGGCGACGACGCCGGCCAGGCCGATGACGATGACCAGGGACGGGCCCCAGCGTTCGGGCACGCTTTTGAGATTGATGCCGGTGATGGCGAGAGTCTGGCTCATGGAGTGTTCCTCAGCGTCCGGCCAATGCGTCGACGATCTTCAGCCGCTGCGCGCGCAAGGCCGGCAGCAGTCCCACCACGGTACCGACGACGACGATAGCGATCAGCCCGACCGACCAGACGCGCCAGTCCACGCTGATCGGCAGCATCGCACCGGCATTCTTCTGCACCAGCACGCCGAGGCCGGTCGCCAGGCCCAGGCCGATCAGGCCGCCGAAGCCGACGATCAGCAGCGCCTCGGCCAGCACGAAGCCGAGCACCGAGCCGTCGGAGAAACCCAGGGTCTTGAGCACGGCGAGCTCAGGCACCCGTTCGCGCACGCTCTGCGCCATGGTGTTGCCGACGACCAGCAGCAAGGTGAAGAACACCGCGAACAGGATCCAGCGCACGAGCATGCCGATGTCGCCCATCTGCTTGGCGAAGCCGGCATTCCAGTCCTTCTCGGTCTGGGTCTTGGTTTCCTCCGTCGAGTTCTCGTACTTCTTGTCGATCGTCAGCGCGACGTCCTTGGCCTTGTCCGGGTCGTTGAGCTTCAGCACGTAGATGCCGGCGCGGCCGCTGCCGAACTGGTTGGCCTCGTCGAAATAGGCAAAGTTGATGAATACCTGGCTGGTCTGGCGCTGCCATTCCTCGTCCTTGCCGTCGTAGATGCCGACGAGGTCGAAGCTCCAGGCCTTGCTGCCGTCCTTCTGCGGAAAGATCGACGACTTGATCGGCAGCTTCTGGCCGACCTGCCAGCCGTACTGCTTGGCGAGCTGGCGGCCGGCGATCATGCCGGTGCGGGTCTGGGCGAACTTCTGCCAGGCCTCTTCCGGCATGGTCCATTCCGGATAGACCTTGTGCAGGCGCTCCGGGTCCACTGCGAAGGCGATCAGCTGCGTGTTTTCCTGCCAGACGCCGCCGAACCACTGCTCGTACATGACCGCCTCGACGCCGGGCACGGCTTCGAGCTCGGGCAGCTGACGCAGCGGCAGCGACTGGGTGAAGGACACACGCGACTGGGTGATCAGACGCGTCGCACCGACGAAATCGGCGCCGGCGTTGAACATCACGTTGACGGCCTGCAGCAGGCCGAACAGCAGGAAGGCCATGATCACCGACAGCAGGGTGAGCACGGTGCGGGTCTTCTTGCGAAACAGGTTCGCAATGACGAAACCGGTCTTGGTCATGGGGATGGGCTCCGTCGCGCGCTCAGTGCGCTGCCTGTTCGGCCAGCTGTCCCTTGTCCAGATGCAGGGTGCGCTTGGCGTATTCGGCCGCGCGCGGATCGTGCGTGACCATGACGATGGTCTTGCCGTGCTCGCGGTTCAGGGTCTGCAGCAGGGTCAGGATCTCGTCGGCGGTCTTGCGGTCCAGGTCGCCGGTGGGTTCGTCGCAGACCAGCAGCTCCGGATCCGACACGATGGCGCGCGCGATCGCGACGCGCTGCTCCTGACCACCCGACAGTTCGCGCGGCTTGTGCTTGGCGCGCTCGGCCAGGCCGACGACCTGCAGCGCGATCGCGACGTTCTTCTTGCGCTGCGCCGAGGACAGCTTGGTCAGCAACAGCGGCAGCTCGACGTTGCCTTCGGCCGTCAGCACCGGCATCAGGTTGTAGAACTGGAACACAAAGCCGACGTTGGACGCGCGCCACTTGGTCAGCTCGGCGCTGCTGAGCTGGTCGATGCGCTTGCCGTCGATGGCCAGCTCGCCCGAGGTCGGCTGGTCCAGGCCGCCGATCAGGTTCAGCAATGTGGTCTTGCCCGAACCCGAGGGCCCCATCAGCGCGACGAAGTCGCCCTTGGGAATGTCCAGGGTCAGACCGTGCAGCACTTCCACTTTCTGCTTGCCGCGCTCGTAGCTCTTGGTCAGGTCGCGAATGCTGATCAGGGTGCTCATGGGATGCTCCGTTTTTCGGAAAGCGATGAATGCGGGGGAGTGGAAAAAGCCACCGAGTTACTGCGCCTGGATCTCGACCTTGTCGCCGGCCTTGGCCTCGGCCGGCAGCGCGAGCGCGACGCGGTCGCCGAGGCTGATGCCGCTGAGCACCTGGCGCGAACTGGCCAGGGCCTGGCCGACGGTGACCTTGCGTTCTTCGAGACGTCCGTCCTTGACCACATAGGCCAGGGTGGCGTCGCCGACAGTGCGGATCGCCTCGCTCGGCACGAGCACGCCCGGCAGCGGCTTGGGCGCGGCTTCGCCGACCGGACGGGCTTCGCCGAGGAAAGCCACACGCGCGCCCATGTCCGGCACGATGCGTGGATCCTTGACGTCCATGCCGATGCGTACCTTGACCGTGGCCTTGCCGCGGTCGGCGGTGGGGATGATCGCGATGACCTTGCCCGGAATCTTCCAGTCCGGATACGCGTTCAGCGTGCTCTCGACCGGCTGGCCCGGCTGCACGCGGCCGATGTAGGCCTCGTTGACGTCGACTTCGATCTCCAGCGAATTCATGTCGACGATGGTGCCTATGCCCGTGCGCGTGAAGCCGCCGCCGGCCGACATCGGCGAGACGATCTCGCCAGGCTGCGCTGCCTTGACCGTGATGACGCCGGCGAACGGCGCCTTGACCACGGTGTTCTCGAGATAGACGCGGGCCATTTCCACGCCGCTCTGGGCGACGGCGATCTGTCGCTCCTGGGCGGTGATGCGCGCCTTCAGCGTCGCGACGTCGGTGGCCGCGTTCTCGCTGAGCTGCTGGCTGGTCAGCTTGCGCTCGACCAGTTCCTGCTGTCGCTTGAGGTCGCGCTCGGCGCGCGCCAGCTGCACCTTGTGCTCGGCCAGCTGTGCGCGCGCGGCTTCGAGCTGAGTCTGGGCCTGGTCGAGCTGGGCCTGGGCGTCGATCGGATCCAGGCGCGCGAGCACTTCGCCTTCCTCGACGCGCTGGCCTTCCTCGATATGCACCTCGGCCACGCGTCCGGTCACCTTGGCCGATACCGTGGCCTGGCGCCGCGCGGTGACGTAGCCGCTGGCGTCGAGCACGGAGGAGCCGGCCGCAGCGGTCGGCGTGACGGGCTGGGCGACCGCCGTGGCGACGACCCAGGTCGTGCCGCGGCCGAACAGAAACCAGGCGCCGATGCCGGCGATCGCGACGAGCGCGATCGCCAGGCCTATCCAGCGTCCCTTGCCGGACTCTTCCGGCGGCGGTGCGCTGCGGTCTATGCGCAGCTGCTTGAGCATTTCGGTGTTGTCCACGATTCCACCATGTCCTGCGGGAGGTCGACTGCACGCTTGCGGGCTGGCCGCTCGCTGCAACGGCGAAGTGTGCCATAGACTGCCGCGGCTGCCGGGCCGCCGACAGAGGCGTCGATCAGCAATAGGAGGTGACAGGTGTCAACTGGCGCAGGCGCAGGCTATTCCGGCACGCCGCTGGCGAAAAAGCTCGGCCTCAAGCCCGGTCTGCGCGTGCTCGTGCGCGGCGCCCCGGATGATTACGCCACGATTACCGGTTTCGACCTGAGCAGCTGCCGGGTGCTGGCACGCGTCGCCGCATTCGACTTCGGCCATGCCTTCGTGCGTTCGCGCGCAGAACTGCAACAGACACTGGACGCGCTGGCGCCGGCGCTGGACGACCGCGGCATGCTGTGGATGTCCTGGCCGAAGAAGGCGTCGAAGATCGCGACCGATCTGAACGAGGACGGCATCCGCGAACTCGCCCTGCCGCGTGGTCTGGTCGACGTCAAGGTCTGCGCCGTCGATGCGGTCTGGAGCGGGCTCAAGCTCGTGCGCCGCGTTGCGGAGCGGGGTCGCTGATTTCGCGGCGTTGTTGCTGCCAAGCCCCGGCATCGGGGCGACGGGTACATGTGCGCCCGGCGGCTTGTCCTTTTTTCAACCGTAGAGGCAACCCCATCCCCACCCATACCCTCCCCTTGAAGGGGAGGGTTTGCCTGCGGCTCACCGTTGGGGTACTCGTTCGGATCGAACTTCTTCCGGGCAGAACTCATCGTCGTCGCCTGACACGAGCCCTCCCCTTCAAGGGGAGGGTATGGGTGGGGATGGGGTTGCCGTGCAGGCACGTCTCGTATGGCGGTGATCTTTGTCGGACGCGCTGCAAGGGCCTTGGACACAAGCCTAATCTGCCGGCAGAAACGCCGCAAAAACCGAACTGACGTCAGAACGACGATGAACCGGCGAACGCCGGTGACCGCTTTCAGCGGTGACCGTATTTCTCGTTGAGCCGCTTGCCCAGGGCCTTGTTCAGCACCTTCGCTTCGCCCTTGCGCTTGAGCTGGGCCTCGAGACTGCCGGCCTGCGCCTGCAGTTCGTCGCGCAGCTTCTGGTAGCTGGCCCAGCGCTCCGGATCGAGTTCGCCGCTGTCCAGCGCCGCGCGCACGGCGCAGCCGGGTTCGGAACGGTGCGCACAGTCGCCGAAGCGACATTGCATCGCGAGGCTGTCGATGTCGGCGAACTGACCGGCTTCGAGGTCTTCCTCGCCGGTCAGCTTGAGCTCGCGCATGCCGGGCGTGTCGATCAGGCAGCCGCCCTGCGGCAACGCGATCAGCGCGCGGAATGTCGTCGTATGCCGGCCGCGGCTGTCATGCTCGCGCACCGCCTTGGTGGCCTGGCGCTCCTCGCCGAGCAGGGTATTGGTCAGGGTCGACTTGCCCACGCCCGAGGAACCGACCAGCACCGCCGTGCGCCCGGCACCGAGGTAGGGATGCAGCACGGCCACGCTCTGCGCGTCCTTGGCGTTGACCGCATGCACGATGATGTCCGGCGGCAGCACATCGCTCACGTCGGCCAGCAGCGTGTCGAGATCGTCATGCCGGTCGGCCTTGGTCAGCACGACGACGCAAGTCGCGCCCGAGGCCTGGATCAGTGCGAGATAGCGTTCGAGCCGGCGCGGATTGAAGTCGCCGTCGAGCCCCATGAGCACGAGCACGCTGTCGACGTTGGTCGCGATCAGCTGACGCTGGTAGCGCTCGCCGGCCGCGGCGCGCGACAGGGTCGCATGGCGCGGCAGCACGGTTTCGATCTGCGCGGGCTTGCCGGGCTTGAGCAGCACGAAGTCGCCGACCGCGGGGCGCTCGACCGGATCGAGGCTGCGTTTGAGAAAGCGCGGCGCCGGCTGCACGGTGAATTCGCTTGCGCCGTCATGTACGACATAGCCGTTGCGGTGCTGGATGATCACGCGCGCCGGCAGATGGTCGGCCGGCGTGTTCTCGGGCAGCACGATGGCGTCGCTCCAGCCGATACGGGCCAGACGCGCGCGGGTCTCTGGGGTCAGCATGAGCGCATTCTAGGCAAGACCGGCGCCAGTGTCCGCAGCGGTTCGAGCAGGCGGATCACCGCTGCACGGCGGCACCGGCGGGCTCCCGGAAAGGAAGGGGGGCGGGCCCGGACCGCGCGACGGACCATCGCCCTTGGACAGACGCTGGTCCGGAGAAATGCTTCAGCGCCTGGCGACCGTCTCGGCCGGCGCATTCGCGCGCAGCGCCTGCACTTCGCTGCCCTCGTTCAGCGCGCTCTGGCCGGCAACGACGACGTCGGCGCCCGGGCTCAGGCCCTGCAGCACCTGCACGTTGCGGCCCGCCTCGTAGCCGAGCTTGACCGCAACGCGCTGCACCTTGTTGTCGCGCACGACGAACACGCTGCTGTCGCGATCACCGCTGAGCAGCGCGGTCTTCGGGATCAGGATCGCGCCGGCCACGTTGTCGTAGGCCACGTCCAGGCGCGAGAACAGTCCCGGCCGCAGCTTGCCGCTGCTGTTGTCCACCGCCACGACGATGTCGACCGTGCCGCTGGCCGCGTCGACGACCGGACTCACGCGCTCGATCTCGGCGGCGAAGGTCTGCCCCGGCAGGGCGTCGGCCTGGTAGTCGACGAGCTGTCCCGGTTTCAGCGCCGCGCTGGCCCGCTCGGGCACGCGCAGGCGCGCCTTCAGTTCACCGAAGTCGGCCATCTCGAAGGCGACCTCGTTGACCTTCAGCAACTGGCCCTGCTTGACGCGACGGCGCGTGATGACGCCGTCGAACGGCGCGACCACGGCGCATTTGGACAGGCTCAGCCGTGCCATGTCGACCTCGGCCTTGCGCGTGGCCAGGTCGGACTTGTTCTGTTCATAGGTATTGCGCGCGATCAGCTGGCGCTGGAACAGGCTCTCGTTGCGCGCGTCCTGATGCTTGAGGCGCTCCAGCTCGGTCTCGGCCTGGCGCAGCAGCACGCCGTGGCGTTCCGCATCCAGGCGGGCGAGCACCTGGCCCTTGCGCACGAGCTGGCCTTCCTCGGCACCGAGCGACAGCACGACGCCGCCGATCTCGCTGACGACCTTGGCTTCGCGTTCGGCCTCCAGCACCGCGGTGCCGGCATAGCGCGCGGTGATGTCGCCCTGGACGACGGCCGCAATCTCCACCGGAACCGCTTCGGTCTTGGGCTTCTCGGCGGCGGGCTTGGATTGGGCCTCGCCGGCGCAGCCGCTCAGCAGCGGGGTCGCGGCGGCCGAGAGCAGGAGCAGGGAGACGAAGGCGGCGGTCTTCATGGCGATCTCTATTGAGATAGTGTTGTAGTAGACTACAACACCAATCACGGATGGGTCAAGCGGATCCTAGCTGGCCTGTGTTACGGACCACATCTGCCGGAGGAAACAATGACTTCCGACGGAGTCTTCAGTGGCATTGCAAAGGCCGGGACCTGGAACGCCAGCATCCCTGTCCCCGGCGGCGAGCGTCTGCGACGCCCATGGCCGGCTCAGATGCATGGCAGGCAGCAAAGGTTGCGCGCGGGGCAGCAGAAATTTCCGCCGTCCGATGCAGCGCAGCAAAACGCCCGTGTTCTGCCACAAATGTGACGGACTGTTGTTTGGACATTTGTCTGCCAGCCGCTAGGATGCGGCGACCCGATCAGGACCCATCGCAATGCCCCAGCGCACCGTGCCCGTCAGTTCCCGTCTCGGCGACGTTCGTTACGAGATCCGCGGGGCCTTGTCGCGTCGCGCCCGCGAGCTGGAGGCCGAAGGGCGCCAGATCGTCCGCCTGAACATCGGCAACCCGGGTCTGTTCGGCTTCGCCGTGCCTGCGCATCTGCGTGAAACCATCGCCGCGCATCTGCCGCAGAGCGAAGCCTATTGCCATCAGCAGGGCCTGCAGCAGGCACGCGAGGCGATTGCCGCGCGCGAGAGCGCCCGCGGGGCGATCGGCGCGCATGCGGACAATGTCTTCATCGGCAACGGCGTGTCCGAACTCATCGACCTGACCTTGCGCGCACTGCTCAACAGCGGCGAGGAAGTGCTGCTGCCGAGCCCCGACTATCCGCTGTGGAGCGCAGCCACCGTGCTCAATGGCGGACGCGCGCGCTACTACCCGTGTCCGGCCGCGCGCGGCCATCTGCCCGATCCCGACGAGATCGAGGCGCTGATCACGCCGCGCACCCGCGCGCTGGTGCTGATCAATCCGAACAATCCGACCGGCGCGGTGTATCCGCGCGAGCTGCTGCAGGCGCTGGTGCAGATCGCCGAGAGGCACCGCCTGCTGCTGCTGTCCGACGAGATCTACGACGGCATCCTCTATGACGATGCCCGGTTCCATCCGCTGGCCCCGCTGGCCGGCGACACGCCGTGCATCACCTACGGCGGCCTGTCCAAGATGCATCGGGCCTGCGGCTATCGCGTCGGCTGGATCAGCCTGTCCGGCACGCCGGCGAAGATGACCGAATTCCGCGCCGCGCTGGATCTGCTGTCCGCGCTGCGCCTGTGCGCCAACGTGCCGGCACAGTGGGCCGTCGCGCCGGCGCTGCAGGGTCCCGACACCATCGGCCAACTCGTGCGCGAAGGCGGCCGCCTGCAGGCGGCGCGGCGCGCCGTCATCGACGGTGTCGCGCGCAGCGAATTCCTCGACGTGGTCGCGCCGCAGGGCGCGCTGTATGCGTTCCCGTCGGTGCGCACCGAGCACCTCGGCCCGTTCGACGACGAGGACTTCGCGCTGGAGCTGCTCGAAAGCGAAAGCGTGCTGGTCGTGCCGGGCACCGGTTTCAACATCCGCGAGCGCAACCACTTCCGCCTGACCCTGCTGCCGCAGCCGGCGGAGATCGACGACGTGTTCGTGCGCATCGACCGCTGCCTGGGCCGCATCGCCGAACGTTCGGCGCCGCCCGCGCGGCACGTGGCCTGAACGACCGCCGGACCGCATGCACGCACGCGACCACGCCGAGCTGCGTTATCTCGCGCTCGGCGATTCCTACACCATCGGCGAAGCGGTCGACCCGGCCTTGCGCTGGCCGCAGCAGCTCGTCGCGCGACTGCGCGAGGATGGCATGGCGATCGCCGATCCGCAGATCGTCGCGGTCACCGGCTGGACTACCGACGAACTGTCCGCCGGCATGGATGCGGCCACGCTGGTGCCGCCGTACGATCTCGTCAGCCTGTCGATCGGCGTGAACAACCAGTACCGCGGCCGCGATCCGCAGAATTACCGGCGCGAGTTCGCCGCACTGCTGCAGCGGGCGATCGCCCTGGCCGGGCGGCGCGCGGCACGCGTCTTCGTCGTGTCGATTCCGGACTGGGGCGTCACACGCTTCGGCCGTGAATCCGGCCGTGACGTCGCCGCGATCGGGCGCGAGCTCGACACATTCAACGCGATCAACCGCGACGAAGCCCTGCGCCAGCAGGTCGCCTGGGCCGACGTGGCGGCGATCTCGCGCACGGCCGGCGCTGCAGCAGCCGAGCTCGCCGACGACGGCCTGCATCCGTCGGGCCGGCAATACACTGGCTGGCTGACGACGATCCTGCCGGCGGCGCTGACCGCGCTGTCATCGCCCTGACCCGGTTCGGCAACGCGCGCGATACCTGCGCCCTCTAGCCTTGTTGCGGCTTGGCTACCGGGGCGTCCCATGGACCGCCTGCGCTTCCGCAGCATCTTCATTTCCGACGTGCACCTGGGCACGCGCGACTGCCGCGCGGATTTCCTGCTCGACTTCCTGCGCTCCACGCGCTGCGAACAGCTCTATCTCGTCGGCGACATCATCGACCTGGAAGCCATGGAACAGGCGCCGTACTGGCCGGCGCG
This sequence comes from Lysobacteraceae bacterium SCN 69-320, assembly GCA_001725155.1. Lineage (GTDB taxonomy): Bacteria > Pseudomonadota > Gammaproteobacteria > Xanthomonadales > Rhodanobacteraceae > Tahibacter. Next base: position 18,421 of record MEFP01000024.1, read on the forward strand.
GCACAGCGAGGTGCTGGCCGAGTTTCTCGACCTCGCCGCACGCGGCACCGCGGTCACCTACATCCCGGGCAATCACGACGCCAGCCTGCGCGGCCTGGCCGGCCAGCGCCTGGGCGCGATCGAAGTCGCGCTCGACGCGATCCACACCACCGCCGACGGCAAGCGCCTGCGCGTCAGCCACGGCGACGAGTTCGATCCGGAACACCAGGGCAAGACCTGGCTGACCTGGTTCGGCGACTACGCCTATCGGCTGGTCTGCCTGGCCAACCGCAAGCTCAACGCCGTGCGCAAACGCCTGCGCCTGCCGTATTTCGCGCTGTCGATTCTGGCCAAGTCGCGCATCGGCAAGGCGCTGGCCTATATCCGCCACTACGAATCGCTGGCGACGGCGCGGGCGCGCGAACTCGGCCTGGACGGGCAGATCTGCGGGCACATCCACTTCGGCCATCTGGCCGAACACGACGGCATGCTCTATCTGAACGACGGCGACTGGGTCGAGCACTGCACGGCGCTGGTCGAGCATCTCGACGGCACCCTGGAACTGCTGCACTGGAGCGAGCGCCGCGCCGCGCTGATGCGCGCGGCCGCCGGCGAGTCGCGGCCCCAGCCGGCGCCGATTCCGGCCTGGGCGCAGATACTCAGCGCGCGCGGCTGAGGAAATCCGGGAGCGGGCACATCGCCCACATGACGGCGCGGCAGTCTCGCCACCCCGCACCGACGGCGCGCGGCGATCATGCCGCACGCCGTCTGCGTGGCGCTTACGGAATCTCGGTCACGTTGACCGTGACGAGCGCCGAGGCCTCGTGGCCGTGGTCGTCGGTGATCGTGTAGCGGATCTGTCCCGGGCCGTTGGTACCGTGGATGTGCTCGAAGCGGATCGTGCCGTTCGCGTTGATCGTCAGCGTGGCCTGGTGCGGGCCGAGGTTCTGCACCGCGATCACGCGCAGGGTATCGCCGTCCGGATCGCTGTCGTTGGCCAGCACCGGAATATCCACACCGCCGCCCTTGAGCACGCCGATCTCGTCGTTCACGGCGATCGGCGGCCGGTTCGCGCCGGCACCGACCAACACGCTGACGCGCGCCGTGGCCGTCCCGCCACGGCCGTCGCTGACCACGTAGGTGAAGCCGTCGCTGCCCTCGAAGCCCGCAGCCGGCACATAGGTCACGCTGCCGTCGTCGTTGATTGCGGCCGTGCCGTGGGCCGGCATGCTGACCGAAGTCACGCTGAGCACATCGCCGTCGGGATCGCTGTCGTTGCGCAGCACGCCGATGCGCACGGGCGTGGCCGGTGGCGTCTGCGCCGAATCGTCGGCGGCGACCGGCGGACGATTGCCGGCCGTGCCTATCGTGACGGTCACCGTGGCGGTGTCGCTGCCGCCACGGCCGTCGCTGATCGTGTAAGTGAAGCTGTCGACGCCGACATAGCCCGGCGCCGGCGTATAGCTGACCTGACCGGCGCTGAAGCTGACCGTGCCGTGGGCCGGCATCGAGGTGCCGGTGATCGTCAGGGGATCGTTCTCGGGGTCGGTGTCGTTGGACAGCACCGGGATGCTGGTCGCCGCCGCATCGCGCGCGATCGTGACCGCATCGTCGACCGCATTCGGCGCGGTGTTGGCGTAGACGCGCGGACTCAAGCTCGTCGTCGTCGTGCTGCGTTCGAAGCGATAGACGTCGACCGTGCGCTTGTGCTGTGCCGGATTGCGCAGCGCGCGCTCGATCCAGGCCGCCGGCGCGGCCACCGGCTCGCGCCGCCATTCGGTCGGCTGGGCCGTCGTCACCGGCTTGTCGGCCGGCACTTCGGTCTCCTCGACACTGAGGAAACCAATGTCGACGCGACGGTTCTTCTGCCGGTCCACCGCGCTGTCGTTCGGGAATTCCGGATTCAGCTCGCCCTCGCCGCGCGCGTCGATCTGCTCGGCCGGAATGCCGTGCGCGACCAGATAGGCCTTGGCACTCGCCGCGCGACGCTCCGACAGGCGCTGGTTGTAGGCCACGCTGCCGACGCTGTCGGTATGACCGACGACGGTGATGCGGCTGACGCGCGAATTGCCGTTGAGCTTGACCAGCAGTTCGTCCAGCGCGGCGACCGCATCGGGGCGCAGATCCGACTTGTCGAAGTCGAAGAACGCATCGCCGTTCAGGCGCACGTCGTTGCGCACGAGGCGGACCTTGGGCGTCTCGGCGTCGGCGACCGCGGTCGGCGCGCCCTGTACGGCGCGATATTCGAACGGTGCCTGCGGCCGGTAGGTCTGGCCGAACTCATAGCGCAGGCTCAGCCAGCCGCGCGTGTCGTTCTTGTCGATCTCGAAATCGCCGGACTTCTTCAGCTGTTCCCCGTCCAGCGACAGGCTCCAGCCGGTGTTGCGGAAATACTTGTCCGCACCGAGGGACAGGGTGACCTGATCGGAACTGAACTTGCCGCGCTCGTAGTCCAGGCCGCCGCGCAGGCGCCAGAGACCGCCGTCGAAATAACGGCCGAGGCGCACGCCGACGCCCTTCTCGTACGGGTGCTCGAACGCGTCGACGACCGTGCTGACGGTCTGGGTCTGGGTATACGCGTGGCCGTTCTCGACGCCGGTCAGCAAGGTATTCGTGACGTCGGTGCGACTGCCGACCTGGCGCTCGCCGGTCAGCGCGCCGGAAACGTAGCCATCGACGAAGAAATCGTTCTTCTGGTAGCCGACGCCGAGTGTGGCCTTGCGGTCGTGCCAGATGTTCTGGTCGACGGCGACGAAAGCCTTGGCCACGCGCACGTCGTCGGGATGGTCGATGCTGTCCTGCCGCGTCTTGCCGCCGAGCAGCCAGTGGTAATCCAGCTGCGCGCCGCCGGCACCGTGCTCGGCCAGCCAGAGCTGGGCGATCCAGGCCGAGTCGCCGTCGAAGCCGAAGATGCCCAGTGCCTCGCCGTTGACGTCGCCGTCCTGGTCGATGCCGAGGCTCACGCGCGCGTTCGACCCCACGTAGGTGATCGGAATGCTCGGATCGTTCGCCGCGGGCTTGGGCGGCATCCCGGGCTCTTGGGCGGAAACGGCGGTGGCGGACAGGGCCAGGGAAATGCTCAGGGCGAGCAGCGAGCGGCGCATAAGGGTTCTCCGAAATCCATGGACAGGGGCCGAGCGGCGGCGATTATCGCGCAGTGCTGCGCTGCAAAGATCCCGCAACATGCAGCAGAAACGTGAAAACGACCGCAAAGCGAAGGGCATGGCCGGCATCGGGCACGGCGGAAAACCCTCAGCGGCACCGGCATCGCCCCCGACAGGGCCGAGGCCGGTCCACACCGACCAGGGCGTCCGCCCCCTTGCCCGGCGCCGCGGGCGCCCGCATCTAGCCGGCGTTATCATCCCGCGCTTGCCCGCCTCGCTTCCCGGAATGCCATGAACCTCGACCCCGCTCTCCGCTCGCGCATTGACGCCCTGCTGCAGCAAAACCGCATCGTGCTGTTCATGAAGGGCACGCGCAGCGCGCCGCGCTGCGGCTTCTCGGCCGGCACGGCCGGCATCCTCAACAGCCTGCTCGACGACTACCTCAGCGTCGACGTGCTGGCCGATCCGGAGATCCGCGAAGGCATCAAGGCCTACGGCAACTGGCCGACGATTCCGCAGCTTTACGTAGCCGGGGAACTGGTCGGCGGCGCCGACATCGTTGCCGGCATGGCCAACAGCGGCGAGCTGCACGAACTGTTCGGCCTGCCCAAGCCCGACCGCACGCCGCCGACGATCACGATCACCGAGGCGGCCGCCGAAGCCATGCGCGCCGGCCTGGCCGACAGCGGCGGAGCGGCCCTGCATCTGGCCATCGACGCGCGCTTCCAGGCGCAGTTCTTCCTGCGCGAAGCCGAAGGCCACGAGATCCGCGCCCACGCCAACGGTATCGACATCCTCATGGACGTGACCACGGCGCAGCGCGCACGCGGCATCGTCATCGACTGGGTCGACACGGTGCAGGGCAGCGGCCTGTCCATCAGCAACCCGAACGCGCCGCCGACGGTACAGCCGCTGGACGTGCACGGCCTCGAGGCGCGGATGGCGCGCGGCGACATCACCGTCATCGACGTGCGTCCGGCCGCCGACCGCGCGCTCGCGCCGTTCGCCGCGGCGCAGGTGCTGGACGAGGACAGCCTCGCGCAACTGTCGGCGCTGCCGAAAGACCAGCCGCTGGCGTTCCTGTGCCATCACGGCAACTCCAGCCGCAGCGCGGCCGAGCATTTCCGCAGCCTGGGCTTCCGCCAGGTGTTCAACGTCGAAGGCGGCATCGACGCCTGGTCGCGCCTGATCGACGCGTCGGTCCCGCGTTACTGAGTGTTTCTCCGGGGAACCGTCCTTGCGGAAATCCCCCGATGACGTTCATGTTGCAGCGGATCGCCGTTGCGCCCGCCGTCGCTCCGGCGACGGCCGAGCGGCTGCATGAGCCGCTGTTATACTCGATCGCATCGTTCGCATCGGGTCCTCTCGATCGGATCCGCTGCACCCAGTCTGGCTTCAACAGGGGAGACAGTCGATGCGCGCAGCAATGATGACAATGGCGCTTGCGGTGTTGCTCACCGCCTGCGGCGGCGGCCGTGAACTGACCGCTGCCCGCGTCTGCGAGGCCGCGGTCAAGAACAAACTCGCCGGACGCACGTTCGAGCTCGACCCCAAGGCGCTGGCCGCGCGCGCGAAGGCCGAGAGCGGCGACATCCTCTCGCTGAATTCCGAGATCGTGTTCGACCGGGGCCTGACCAGCGAGTACAAGCAGACCTTCGACTGCAAGGTCCGCTTCGAAGGCGACAAGGAACCCGCCGTGATCCTGCTCCAGTTCAACTGGAGCATGGAAGAGCCCAAGAAGTAACCATCGCGCCGATCCTGCGCGAGCCGCCGGCGACGCGGCGCAGACGGTCCGCGCGCGCCGCCGTGGCGGTCAGAAGCGCAGGTGCTTGACCGACTTGCCCTCGTCGCGGATTTCCTTGAGCGCGTCGATGCCGATGCGGATCTGCGCCTCGACGAATTCGCCGGTGACCTTGCGATCGCTTTCCTCGGTCTTCACGCCCTCGGGAATCATCGGCTGGTCGGACACCAGCAGCAGCGCGCCGGTCGGAATCTTGTTGGCGAAGCCGACGCTGAACACCGTCGCGGTTTCCATGTCGATGGCCATGCAGCGCGTGCGCCGCAGGTAGGACTTGAACGCGTCGTCGTGCTCCCAAACGCGGCGGTTCGTCGTGTAGACCGTGCCGGTCCAGTAGTCGCGGCCGTGGTCGCGCACCGTCGAGGATACGGCGCGCTGCAGGGTAAACGCCGGCAGTGCCGGCACTTCCGGCGGAAAGTAGTCGTTGGACGTGCCTTCGCCGCGCAGTGCCGCGATCGGCAGGATCAGGTCGCCGAGCTGGTTCTTTCTCTTGAGACCGCCGCACTTGCCGAGGAACAGGACGGCACGCGGCATGATCGCCGACAGCAGGTCCATGATCGTGGCGGCCGTCGGGCTGCCCATGCCGAAGTTGATGATGCTGAGACCGTCGGCGTGGGCGCTGGGCATGGCCTTGTCGCGTCCGCGGACTTCGACCCCATGCCACTGTGCAAACATTTCCACATAGTTACTGAAATTGGTCAGCAACACGTACTTGCCGAAGTCTTCCAGCGGCACGCCGGTATAGCGCGGCAGCCAATTGCTGACGATGTCTTTCTTGTCTTTCATGCTTTCCCCGTAGTTACCCGCGTGGCGGGACAGGGTTACCGGCGACGCCACGCCGGCGATGTTCTCGTTATAAGCGCGCGCATGATAGCACGCCGGCACCCCCGACCCGGCTGCCGCGGCATCGCGGTCGATGGCAGCTATACCCCGTTGCCGTCGTCCGGTACCGCGGCGGATGCGGCACGCTGCCTGGCGGCGCGACCGCTGGCACCGGCGCGGCCGATCGCGCAAGCTGGGCCCTCGTCTGTCTGCCGCCGGAGGCGCCATGAACGTGCAGTGGTATTTCGACTTCATTTCGCCGTTCGCCTGGCTGCAGCTGCCCAAGGTGCTCGCCTTGCGCGAGCGGATCGAGATCGAGCCCGTGCCCATCCTGTTCGCGGCGGTACTCGACAAGCTGGGCCAGCTCGGCCCGGCGGAGATTCCGGGCAAGCGCGATTTCACCTACCGCTTCGTGCTGTGGCAGGCCGCACGCGACGGCGTGCCGTTGCGTTTTCCGCCGGCGCATCCGTTCAATCCGCTGGCGGCGCTGCGCCTGTGCATCGCCGCCGGCGGCGGCTGGGATGCGGTGCAGGCCCTGTTCGCGCAGATCTGGCAGCGTGGCGAAGCCGCGGATACGCCCGATTCCCTGCGCGCGACGGCGGCGGCGCTCGGCGTTGCCGAACTCGAAAGCGCGCTGGCCGATGCAGCCGTCAAGCAGCGCCTGCGCGAGAACACCGAGCAGGCGCTGGCGCATGGCGTGTTCGGCGTGCCGACCCTGCGCATCGCCGGCGAACTGTTCTGGGGCAACGACGCCACGGCGATGGCGCTGGACTATCTGGCCGATCCGCAGCGCTTTTGCACGGCCGAATTCCGGCGCATCGCGGCACTGCCCGAAGCGGTACGCCGCGTGCGCTGAAGCGCCCCGCCGCCACGGCGGGGCGCTTCGTTCGATCCCGTTCCGGGCTTATTCCTTCGGCGGATTCTTGGCCGCCTCGGCACCCTTGGGATTCGGCGTGCGCGCGGCTTCGCTCATTTCCGCGCTCTCGGTGGTACCCGGTTCCTGGCACTTCACGCCGAACGTCGTGCCCCAGGTCTGGAACGTCACCGAGGACGGGCTGGCCGCGACGCGCTTGATGTTCTCCGGCGAGCACTTCTTGGTCTCGCCGGCCAGCGCGTGCACTTCGACCGTGAAGTTCTTGCCGTCGGTGACGTCCTTGAGCGACTGGCACTTGGTCTGGCCGATCGCGAAGGAGTCGGACCACTGGGTCGCGAAATCCCCCGAGACAATGCGCATTTTTGCCGCGAAGCCGGCGCCGACGAGCAGGTGCACGCAGGCATTGGACTGCGCCATCGCGGGAGCGGCGACGGTAGCGCCGATGGCCGCGGCCAGGACCACGCCGAACAGACGGAAGCTGAGCATGATGTACCCCTTTGCTTGTGCGCGCGAGTTCGGCGCCGACGGACGGCGGCTCCGGCGGAACCCGCCGCGCGAGCGATCCGACTGGATCAGGGGACCGGAGCGCGGACGATGGTAGGCCGCGCAACGGCAATTGGTATACAACTATATTTCATGATAGTTGCCAACTCGCATTTGCGCATTGAACGGAAAAGTGCAATTGGATATACCGCAACAAGCCGGCGCAGCGGCCGTTTGCCGCAGCTTTTCCGCGTCCGCCTCGTACGCGCAGTGCCGGCGCCGACGCGTATCCGGCGCCAGCCGGCCCCGCCCGCGGCCGGTACCTGCTCTCGCGTTGCCGCCGCGCATTCGCACGACAGGCATGCGGCAACGCGTGCCGGCGCGCACCGCGAGCCGTGGCCGGCGCGGTCCCGCCCGCAGCGCCGCCGGTTTCAGGCCAGCAGTTCGCGCAGCGCCGCGAGCGCCTTGTCCACGGCCGCCGCATCGACGTCGAGATGGGTGACCGCACGCACCGTGCGCGGCCCCATCTCGCCCATGCGCACGCCGCGGTCGAGCAGCGCGGCGCAAAGGCGCGGCGCGTCGAAGCCGGCATGCATCACGGCGAAATAGACCAGGTTGGTCTCGACGCTCGCGAGATCGATCTCGAGCCCGGCTATCTGCGCGATGCCGCGCGCGAGCGCCGCGGCGTTGGCGTGATCGTCGGCCAGCCGCTCGACGTGGTGATCCAGCGCGTAGTCGCAGGCCGCGGCGATGATGCCGCTCTGGCGCATCGCGCCGCCCCAGCGCAGCTTGAGACGATTGGCCTCGTGGATGAATTCGGCGCTGCCGGCCAGTATCGCGCCGCCGGGCGCGCCGAGTCCCTTGGAAAAATCGATCCAGACCGAATCGAAGTCGCGCGCGTAGTCGGCCGCGGACACGCCGGTCGCGACCGCGGCATTGAGCAGGCGCGCGCCGTCCATGTGGGTCAGCAGCCCGCGCCCGTGCGCCGCCGCCGCGACGGCCTGCAGCTGGGCCAGCGGCCAGATCGTGCCGCCGCCGAGGTTGGCCGTCTGCTCGACCTCGACCAGACGCTGGCGCGGCGCGTACGGCCGGTCCGGACGCAGGGCCGCGGCCAGCTGGCCGGCATCGAAGCGACCGCGGTCGCCGGTCAGCGGATTCAGCATGACGCCGGCCAGCGCGGCCGGGCCGCCGCCCTCGAAACCGATCAGGTGCGAGGTGCGGTCGCAGATCACCTCGTCGCCGGGGCGGCAATGCACGGCCAGCGCGATCTCGTTGCACATGGTTCCCGACGGCAGGAACAGCGCCGCCGGCTTGCCGAGCAGGGCCGCGCAGCGCTCGACCAGGCGATTGACGCTGGGATCCTCGCCGGCGCGCTCGTCGCCGACCTCGGCGCCGGCCATGACGGCGCGCATCGCCGGCGTGGGCCGGGTCTTGGTGTCGCTGAAGAAATCCACGAAGTCGGGCATGACGCTGTCCATGGGCAAAAGGAGGCCAAGCATTGCGGCAGGCGTCGCGCCCGGCAAGCGCAGCCGCGTAGTATCGTCGCGCCATGACCTTGCTGCCCCGCCTCGTCCTCATCGCCGCTGCCGCCCTGGCGGCCGGTCCGCTGGCCGCCGCCACCAAGACCGCCTATCGCTGCACCGACGAGCACGGCGCGATCGCGTTCCAGGACAAGCCCTGTCGCGGCGACCAGAAGAGCCAGTCGTTCGAGTACGAACCCGCGCCGCCACCGCCGCCGGCCGATGCGCAGGAGCCGGTGCCGGAGGAGCCGACCGCCGCCGTCCCGCCTCCGCCCGAGCCGAGCAGCCTGCCGGCACCGCCGCCGCCGCGACCGCCGGCGCCGACCCTGTTCCGCTGCGTGCGCGCCGACAACGACAAGGTCTATTACAGCGAGACCGGCGAGACCCCGCCCTACCGGGTGCCGGCCGGCATACTCGGCCTGCCCGGCAGCCGGCCGGGAACGCCCGAGCACATGTCGGCACCGGAGGCCAACCGGCCCCCGGTATCCGAACCCGGCGGCGCCGACGCGCTCGCGGCGACCTATGTCGAAGTGCGCGACCGCTGCGAACGGCTGTCGCCGGCAGAAGCCTGCCGCGCCCTGCGCGCGCAGCTCGACGACAACCTCTCGCGCCAACGCAACGTCGGCCAGGCGGAACGCACGGGCCTGAGCAGCGAGGCGCGCGTGCTCGCCGACAAGCTTGCCGGCTGCTGACGCAAATTCGCGCAAACCGGCCGGATGCGAGCCGCAGCGCGGCCTGCGGCGATTCATCCACAGGCTTTTCCGCGCGCTTGTCCACAGCGGCTGTGGACAAGTCACAACGACATTTATTTTTGTATATTTAAATATAAATAAACACCCGATCCGGCGACACTGAGCAAGATTTGCGCAAACCGGGCAGAGCCCGCACCGTTGCTCGCGCTGCGGCGCCTGTGCACAGACTTGTCACCACGCTTGTCCACAGCCCCTGTGGACAGCGCGCAGCCCGCTGGCGATTTCTTGCGCAAACCGGGCGGAAGCCAACTGGCGCAAGGCCTGCAGCAATTCATCCACAGGCTTGTTCCGGGTAGTTTCCACAGCCGCTGTGGATAGACGGCGACGCGCTTCATCCACAGGCGCGCGCAGCACCTCGCGCCGCCGCAGCGATCAGGAATTGCGCAAAGCGGGCGCAGGCCGCGCCGTTGCTCGCGCTGCCGCGCCTGTGCACAGACTTGTCACCATGCTTGTCCACAGGCTCTGTGGATAGCGCAGACGGCCCTGGCGATTTCTTGCGCAAAGTGGGCGCGAGCCAGGCGGCCCAAGGCCTGCAGCGATTCATCCACAGACTTGTGCGCGCGGTTTCCACAGACGCTGTGGACAGAGACCGCGATGCGATGTCCGCCGACCGCGGGGTGCGGCGAGCGCAGCGAACCGCGACGTCGAGGTGTCCCTGTCCCGACAACTCCCTGTCGCAGGGATCGCACCCGGCACCGGGGGTTGCGGCACGCTCGCCGCAGACAGGCTTTGCTCGAGGCCGCTGGCGATGCCAGGGCCGCGACATCGCTTCGATCGGGGCCGTTCGCGACCGGAAGACCGCGATGTTGCGGTTCGCTGCGCCCACCGCAATCTACGGCGCGTTTTCACCGATGCTGTGGACGGATGTCGCAGTCGGATCGACTCGCTCGTGCGAGGCATCAGCGCGCCGGCAATGGCCAGATGACTCGGCCGGTCAAAGCGAGAGGACGAACCCGCCGATTACGGCTGCAGCTCCAGCGGCGGCCGCGGCGCGTAACGGCGTTCGTGGTCGAGCAGCCAGCGCTTGGTCGGCAGGCCGCCGCCGAAGCCGGTCAGGTTGCCGTTGCTGCCGATCACACGGTGGCAGGGCACGATGATCGGCAGCGGATTGGCGCCGTTGGCGGCGCCGACGGCGCGGCTCGCGTTGGGCCGGTCGAGCCGGCGCGCGAGTTCGCCGTAGCTGATCGTCTCGCCGAGCGGAATCTCGCCGAGCGCATCCCAGACTTCGTGCTGGAACGGCGTGCCCTGGGCGTCGCGGGCGAAGTCCAGGGTCAGGCAGTCGCCGGCGAAATACGCCCGCAGCTGCGCCGTCGCTTCGGCCAGCCGCGCTGCGTCGCGCGGCAGGCCGACCTCGGGCATGACCACGCGGCCGTTGTGCGGAAACTCGATGTTGCGCACGCCGCGCGGGCTTGCGATCAGCAGCAGCGGGCCGATCGGCGTATCGACGACGTCATAGGCCAGATCCTCGTACATAAGGTCTCCGTATCCGGGCGCTCAGGCCGCGCGCCAGAGCAACAGTACCGCATAGGCGCGGTAGGGCCGCCAGGGCTGGCTCGCGGCCTCCAGTTCCTTGACGCTGAGCGTGGTGCCCGGTCGCAGTACCTTGCGCAGGACGATGTCGCCGGCCGGAAATGCGTCGCTGTCGCGCAGCGCGCGCATGGCCATGTAGTGCGCCGTCCACGGGCCGATGCCGCGCACGGCCGTGCAGCGCGCGACGAACTGCGCGCCGCCCTGGGCCGGATCGAAATCCACTGCGCCGCCGGCCACGGCGTCGGCCAGCGCGCGCAGGGTCGCGATGCGCGCGCCGGTCAGGCCGAGGCCGTCCAGATCGGCCGTGGTGAACGCGGCCGCCTCCGGAAACAGGCTGTGGCAAGGCTCCTCTTCCGCAGCGCCGGCAATGCGCGGCGCATGCCGCGCGACGATGCGCGAGGCGATCGTGCGCGCGGCGGCGACCGTGATCTGCTGGCCGAGCACGGCGCGCACGCCGAGCTCGAAACCGTCCCAGCAGCCCGGCACGCGGATGTCGCCGTGTTCGCGCAGCAGCGGGCCCAGGCGCGCGTCGCGCGCGAAGCAGCGGCGGATGCCGGCGCGCGGCGCGTCGAGATCGAACAGATGCCGCGAACGCGCCGCGACCTCGCTCGCGGCGGCCGGGTCCGCATGCTGCACGTCGAGCACGCCGCGAGCGAGATCGGCCTCCAGCCAGCCCGGCGTGCCGTTGAACGCGAAGCTGCGCCGGTAGCTGGTCGCAGTGATGTGTTCCACACCCGGAATCGCGCGGCGTGCGAAGAACGCAAGCACCGCCTCGGCCGGATAGCCCGGCGGCAGAGCGAGATCGAGGCGGATGGGCGGCATCGGCGCAGTCTGCCGGCGCGGGGGGGCGGCTGCCATCCGTTTCCTGCTCAGAAGCCGTAGCGCAGGAAGCCGCCGTCGACGGCGATGCATTCGCCGCTGACGTAGCTCGCCGCCGGCAGGCACAGGAAGGCCACGGCCGCGGCAACCTCTTCGGGCTCGCCGATGCGCGCCAGCGGCGTGCGCGCGAGCACCTCCTCCAGATAGTCCGGATCGGCCAGCGCCTGCTCGGAGCGCTGGGTGCGGATGTACCAGGGCGCGACCGCATTCACGCGTATGCCGTCGCCGGCCCATTCGCAGGCCAGGTTGCGCGTGAGCTGATGCAGCGCGGCCTTGGTCATGCCGTAGGGCGAGCCGGTGCGCACATGGGTCAGGCCCGACACCGAGCCGACGTTGACGATGGCCGCAGCGCCGTGCTCGGCGAGCTGCGGATGCGCCAGCCGGCACAGCTCGAACGCACTGAACAGGTTGGTCTCGAACAGCGCGCGGTAGTCGTCCTCGGCATAGTCCAGCGTCGGCCGGGGCCGGTTGGTGCCGACGTTGTTGATCAGCACGGACAGGCTGCTGCCGCGGTCGACGATCCAGTCGAACAGTTCCAGCCGCTGCTCGCGTTCGGCCATGTCGCCGGCGAACGCGGCGATGTCCTGCTGCGGGAATTCGTCGGCCAGCTCGCCGCGCACGCCGTCCAGGTGCGCCTCGTCGCGGGCCACCAGCAGCACGTCGGCGCCGAGCCCGGCGAGTTCGCGCGCGCAGGCCAGGCCTATGCCCTTGCTGGCGCCGGTCACCAGCGCGGTGCGCCCGTCGAGTCGCCAGCGTGATGCGGTCGTCATGGCAGCGAGGCTCCGCTTGTTGTGGTTGGGATCGGGGCGCAGACTTTAGCGCAGCCCTCATCCTGGAGAAGCCGATGATCCGCGTGACCCTGCTCGCCGCCGTCCTGCTGCTGCTCGGCGCCTGCGCCGCCGACGACAAGCCCGCCGCGCAGCAGACGCCGCCGCCGCGCCAGCCCACGGTCATAGATCCGCAGCTGCAGGCGCTGCAGCGCGCCAAGGCCGTGCAGGACACGGTCGATGCGCACAAGGCCGAAACCGACGCCAAGCTGCGCGAAGCCGAAGGTCAGTAACGCTCCTCACCCTACGCCGCCGCCGGGATCGCGCGCCGGGGCCATCGGTTACCATCGCCGCGCCCTGTCCGCCGCCGCAGCGGCGCGACAGTTCCGTCCACTCAGGAGACATGCAGATGCTTTGGCAGAAAGGTCGACGCAGCGACAACGTCGTCTCGGCCGACGGCGGCGGCGGCCCGCGCCGTCTCGGCGGCGGTCCGGGACTGGGCATCGGCGGCATCATCATCGTCTTCCTGATCAGCTGGGCGCTGGGCAAGAACCCGCTGGAAATCCTCTCGCTGCTCAGCCAGGGCGACGGCGGCCCGGCGCCGCAGGCGCAGACCGAGCGCGCGCCCGAAGCGACCCAGACCAACGAATTCGTGCGCGCCGTGCTCGGCAGCACCGAAGACGTCTGGAGCCAGATCTACCGCGCGGCCGGCGGCCAGTACAAACAGCCGCGTCTCGTGCTGTTCCAGGGCGGCGTGAATTCCGCCTGCGGCATGGCCAACTCGGCCGTCGGACCGTTCTACTGTCCGGGCGACCAGCAGGTCTATCTCGACACGAGCTTCTTCGACGAACTGTCGAACCGCTTCAAGGCCAGCGGCGACTTCGCCCGCGCCTACGTGATCGCGCACGAGGTCGGCCATCACGTGCAGAACCTCATGGGCGTCATGCGCAAGACCGAAGACATGCGCCGTCGCGGCGCACCGATGGAAGGCGCCGACGGCCTGTCGGTGCGGCAGGAACTGCAGGCCGACTGCTTCGCCGGCGTCTGGGCCAACCAGGCGCAGCGCCAGCTGCAGTGGCTGGAAGCCGGCGACGTGGAGTCGGCCCTGGCCGCAGCCACGGCGATCGGCGACGACAAGCTGCAGAAGCAGGCGCGCGGCTACGTGGTGCCCGACTCCTTCACCCACGGCAGCTCGGCCCAGCGCGTGCGCTGGTTCCGCCAGGGTTTCCAGCGCGGCGACGTCAACGCCTGCGACACCTTCGGCCAGCAGCCGCTCTGAACCCGTCAGGCCGACCGTACTGACACCCGACCGCGCCGGACCGTCACGGTCGCACCGCCAGCAGATCCGCACCGGCGCGGGGCCCCTGCAGTGGGGCAACTGCAGGGAGGTGCGACCGGGGGGGGTCGCTGGCCTGACGCCGCCGGCACGGATCTGCTCCCCGAGTACGGAAAGCGGGCCGTTCCTGCCTCACCCGCGACTTTGCCAGACCGACCGTCCGATCAGGAACTGGGCCAGCCAGTAGCTCGCCAGTACCCACAGCGCCGCATACGGCAGCGGCGTGTGAAAGCGGTCTATCGCCAGCAGCGCATCCGATACGACGAAACTGAGCCCGCCGATGGCTGCCGCGATCCGGCTGGCCGTAATCCGCTGCACGGCGACGACTGCGGCCTGCGCCGCCATCGTCGCGAGCGCCGCGACGTAGACCAGCACCGGCGCGCGCAGCGGCGCCGGCAGATGGCTCCAGAGCAGCAGCACCACGCCGGCCGCGAGCAGCGCATAAGCCGCGAACGGCCAGCGCAGCGGCGCCAGCGCGGCAAGCCGCGTGAATGCATACAGATAAGCCAGATGTGCGAGCAGGAAGCTCACGAGGCCGGCGACGAACAGATCCCGCGGCAGCATCAGCCAGATGTCGCCGAGGGTCGACAGCAGCAGGCCGGCGAGCACGGCGCGGCGGTAGGCCGGCTGCGCATCGACGGCGCGCCAGACCAGCAGCGCGACGAGCAGGGTCGCCGCGGGCTTGGCGAGGTAATGCAACGCGTGCAGCGGCGGCCACAGCGCCGCCACGATGGCCAGCGCGGCCACGACGGCGACGGACCAGGCCCAGCGCGGCGACGGCGCAGTGTTCGAGGGAACGGCGGCAGGCATGGCGAGGCTCCGGACACGACAGCCGCGCAGCCTAGGAGCGGGCGGGCCGATGCGCAACCGCCTCGACTCGCCGTCGGTCCGTCGACCGCCGGACACGCCGCCCGGCCGCAACGGCTCGGCGAACCGGCCGCGGCCTGATCCGTCGCCGGCTCGGTTTGCGTACATCATCGCGATACCGTCGCTGCCGGCCACCGCCATGCTCGCCACCCTGCCCCTGCTGCTGTTGCCACTGTCGGCGACCGATACCGACTGCGCCGCGCTGTACCGGCAACACCGGCTCAGCGATCTGGACCTGCCCGTGGACCAGTTCGACCAGACCGAGGGCCGCGGCTTCCGCGTGCTCGCTGCGGCAGGCTGCATGCGCGAGGCCGGCGACCTGCTCGAAGCCTGGGCCGCGCGCCACGATCCGATACCGCGCAGCGTGCATTGGCACATCGCGCAGATGCGCGCCGAGCACGACGACCGGCCGGCCGCGATCGCCGCGGCGCGGCGGGCGCTGGCGGCGCCGGAAGCCGCCGACGCCGTATTCCGCTGGAACGACTATGTACTGGCGACGATCGCCTTCCTCGAACGCGACCGCAGCGCATTCGACCGCCATCGCGACGCGGTGGCCGCGGCAGCCGGCAGCCACGCCGGCAACGCGCTCAACCTGCAGCTGCTCGACAAGCTCGGCCGCCATTTCGACCTGGACTACCGCCAGGCGCAGCAGGCCGACCGCACGCCGCCGTAACGCGAGCGCCGTGCGCCGGCCTCAGCTCCAGCCCACGTCGACGACGAGACGGCCGCCGGAGCAAACGAGCCGTTCGGCGCGGATGTAGTCGCGCTCGCGCAGCGCCGACAGATCGGCCGGCCAATTCAATGGACGCTGCCAGCAGCGCAGCGCGAAGCCGCGTTCGACGAGAAACTGCAGCAGCGCCGGCAGTGCGACGAGATCGAACTCGACTTTCAGATCCATGTCCGCCGGTACCACGCGGCGGTCGCCGGCGAGCCAGCGCGCGAGGCTGCCGCGCAACAGGGCGGGATGGCCGGCCGACTGTATCTCCTGCCACAGCGCCAGCGCCGCGGCGATGTCCAGCGGTTCGCGGCGGACCTCGGCGATCAGTGCATATTCGTGGCTGCGGTTGCTCTGCCATTGACCCGGCGCCAGTTCCGCCGCGTCGCGGCGATACAGCAGCACGCGTTCCTCGCGCAGCACGAACAGGCCGGCCAGCACGCGCGCGGCGTCCCAGGCCAGCGGCACGAAGCGGCCGTCCAGACGCAGATTCTCGGCCATCACGACGACCTGGCCGCCGGGCCTCATGCACTGCCGCACCGTGCGGAAGATCTCGTGCAACTGCTCGAGAAACGGCTCGTACTGCGTCTGCCCGTAGAGCTGCTGCGGCGACGCGTCCGGCGGCGCCGGCGCGCCGAAGTACGGCAGGCTGGTCAGGCACAGATCCACCGGCGGCAGTTGCTCGCGCAGGCTGCGCAGATCGCCGCTCAGCAGCTGCGCGCCGTCGGCATGCGCAAGCCGCAGCCGCTCGCGCGCGAGTCCGGCGCGCGCCGCATCCAGCTCGATGCCGATGCTGCGGCGTCCTTCGAGATGCGCCGCAAGCAGGGTCGTGCCGAAGCCGGCGAACGGATCGAGCACGAACCCGCCGGGCATGCAGAAATGACGCACGAACGGGCGCATCTGCTCGACCCAGCCGATGTCGCGGGCACCGAACGGGTCGCGCGCGCGCAACGCCGCCGGAAGGCGATGACGCGGATCTTCGTGCTCCAGCAGCAGCCAGCTGTTGCTATCCACCCGATGCGCTCCAGATCACGCGACGGCCGGGCTCCCAGCCGCCGCACAGTTCGCCGTTGGCGAACCAGACGAGCTTGTACAGCCGGCCCGAATCGTGGCGCGCGTGCATGGCCGTGTAGTCGGCCGCCTCGAATACGATGTCGAGGCGATCGCGCCAGCGGCAGACCAGGTTCCAGAAGTAATAGCCTTCGGTCAGGCGCAGCGGCTGCAGCGCCGCGGCCAGCGCCGCATCGGCGAACACCGCGTCGAGCGTCGCGTCCATCCGCACGCGCTGCTGCGCGATCAGCCGCGCGGTCGCGTTGACGCGATAGTCCGGCCCGATCTGCGCGAGCTCGCGGAAGATCACGCCGGTGACCCCCAGATTCGCCGCCGCGTCGAGATATGCGCCGAGATCCGCCGCCGTCGCGATGCCGTCGCGCTGCAGCAGACAGACCAGCATGACCGGCACGCGCGCCGCCACGGCCCGCACCGTGCGTGCGAAGACGGCTTCGTCGCGCACGGCGACACCGTCGCGGAAGCGCATCAGCGCCTGATTGCGCGCGGCGTCGAAATGATGCCGCGACAGCTCGACGCGGCTCAGGCCGAAATCGCCGAGCGCTTGCAGCAATTCCTCGCCGCGCGCCGCGGCGAGTCCGGCGCCGTTGCTGTACAGCACGCGCTGTTCCACCGGCTGCCCGGCGCGTTCGGCCGCGCTCAGCACCGCGAGCAGGCGCAGCAGCCAGTCGGCATCGTCGGTGTTTTCCAGGCCTGACAGCGACCAGGACAGCGGCAGGCCGCGCAGCAGTTCCAGCGCACGCGCCAGTCCGTCGAAATAGTCGGCAGCGGGCCGCAAGGTCGCTGCGGGCGCGGCCGCCGCGGCATGACGCAGATTCTCCGAACAGAAACCGCAGCGCGCCGAGCAAGGCTGTGCCGAGGCGTACGGCGTGAACGTGATCGGCTGCGCGCAGAGCCAGCGCCGCGCGCCGATCTGCAGCGGCCGCCAGCGCGATTCGTCGTCGCCGGGCGGCGCGCGCAGCGCGAGCTCGGCCAGGCGCGCACGCAGCGCCGGCGGCAGCTGCGCCGCGTCGACGAGCGGCCGCGCGGCCGCGGCGACGCGGTTCAACGCAAGCAGGGGAACCGGCATGCGCTAGACCCAGGACGCACGATTGCAGGCCGGCGGCGGCGCAGCGCCCATGGCGCGGCACGGCGCGACGCCGATACGCGGTCGCGCGCGCGGCACGGCGCGCGACCGCGTACCGTGCGAATGCGGGATCCGATACGACAGGTCAGGTTGCATGGCTTCGCTCGTCGACACTCCAGCCCAGGTTATACCGGCCGCGGATCGCGCCGGCGTCCGCAACGCCGGCGCAGCGGCATCTGCGGAGAACCGTGGACGCAGCCGGAACCGAACAGGCGCGGGCCGGCAGCGGCACGACAAGATTCGCAGGCGGCAGGTTGCCGCTGGCCGCAGCCGCGGCTTTCGCTTCCGCATGAACCGCAGCGCCCGCGCTTCGCCGCACTGGCAACGCCGCGCCGCTCCGGGCAGGCTGCAGCGGTCCGTATCGCCGGAGCCTGCGCCATGACCACGCCGCTGCATCCTTCCGCTGCGACCGGCTTCGACCAGGGCGCGGCCACCTATGCGCGCGGCCGGCCCGACTATCCGCCGGCCATCGTCGACTGGCTGCGCGAAGCGCTCGGGCTGGCGCCGCAACGGCGCGTCGTCGATCTGGGCGCCGGCACCGGCAAGTTCATGCCGAGCCTGCTCGCGACCGGCGCCGACATCGTCGCGATCGAGCCGGTCGCCGGCATGCGCGCGCAGTTCGCCGCGGACTTTCCGCAGCTCGCCATCCTCGACGGCACGGCCGAGGCGATGCCGCTGGCCGACACGAGCGTCGATGCCGTGGTCTGCGCGACGGCGTTCCACTGGTTCGCGACTGCCGCCGCACTGGCCGAGATCCGCCGCGTGCTGCGGCCCGGCGGCCGGCTTGGTCTGGTCTGGAACGTGCGCGACGAACGCGTGGCCTGGGTCGCGCGCCTGGCCGACCTGGTTCGCGGCTACGCGGGCGATACGCCGCGGCAGGCCGACGACGCCTGGCGCCGGGTGTTCCCGGCCGACGGCTTCGGACCGCTGCAGCACAGCGAATTCGCTCACGCTCACGAAGGACCGGCGGAAACCGTGATCGTCGGCCGGCTGCTGTCGACCAGTTTCATCGCCGCGCAGCCGGCGCCGGCGCGCGAGGAACTCGCGCAGCGCATCCGCGCGCTGAGCCGGCGCCGGCGCGCGAGGAACTCGCGCAGCGCATCCGCGCGCTGATCGCCGCCGAACCGGAGTTGGCCGGCCGCGGCCGCGTCGCCATGCCGTATCGCACGATGGCTTATGTGACGCGGAAGATCGCCTGACGCCGCGGTCGCCGTCGCGGCATCGCCGGCATGCGCAGGCGCGGAGACGGCCACATCGGCACCATGGGCGCCATGGGCGCGGCAAGCGTGCCGTCTCCGGATTTCGGCACCGCCGAAACCGATGCAGCGGCAGCCCCGGCTCGCGGCTCCGTGTTCGCGCGCACTTCCAACACCTACGAACGAGCCCGGCCTGACCCCGCCGCCACCGCGGCCTGTCGATTTCGCCGGCGCTCATTCGTCGCCGTGCCAGGAAAGGACGGCGGAGACGAAGCGATGAGCGCGGCGATGCGGCAGACACGACCGACGAACGAGCGCCGGCAGCCGTCGGCACAGCGACCCGGCCGGCACGGAGACGCGCGATGACACTGCCCTACCGCTGGATCATCGTCGCGGTCGGCGCCCTGCTCGGCTGCGTCGCGCTCGGCGCAATGTTCTCGCTGGCCGTCTTTCTCGCGCCGATCGCGACGTCGACCGGCTGGTCGCGCACCGGCATTTCCAGCGCGATGACCTTGAACTTCCTGTTCATGGGTGCCGGCGCGCTGGTCTGGGGCGCCGCCAGCGACCGCTACGGCGCGCGGCCCGTGGTCGCAACGGGCGTCGTGCTGCTCGGCCTCGCGCTGACCCTGGCCAGCCGCGCGGCCACCCTGACGCAGTTCCAGCTGGTCTACGGCGTGCTCGTCGGTCTGGCCGCCAGCGCGTTCTTCGCGCCGCTGATGGCGCTGACCACGGCCTGGTTCGATCGTCATCGCGCGCTGGCCGTAGCGCTGGTTTCCGCCGGCATGGGCGTCGCGCCGATGACGATCTCGCCGCTGGCGCGCTGGCTCATCGACGCCTGCGAATGGCGCACGGCGATGCTGCTCATCGGCCTGGGCACCTGGCTGCTGCTGCCGGTCGCACTGCTGCTGCGCCGCGCGCCGCCGGCCGTTGCCGCAACGGCAACGGCGGCCGACACACCGCTCGCCATCGCCGGCATGACGGCCAGGCAGGCGCTGGGCTCGCGCGAATTCCTCGTGCTCGGCCTGACTTTTTTCGCCTGCTGCGCGGCGCATTCGGGGCCGATCTTCCATATGGTCAGCTACGCGATCGTCTGCGGCATCGGACCGATGGCCGCGGTCAGCATCTACAGCGTCGAAGGCCTGGCCGGACTGGCCGGGCGGCTGCTGCTCGGCGCGCTGGCCGACCGGCTCGGCGTCAAGCACGTCATCGTCGCGGGCCTGCTGCTGCAGGCACTCGCGATCGCCGGCTATCTGTTCGCGAGAGAATTGCGCGACTTCTATCTGCTGGCCCTGGTCTTCGGCACGGCCTACGGCGGCGTCATGCCGTTGTACGCCGTGCTCGCGCGCGACTACTTCGGGCCGCGCGCGCTGGGTACGGTGCTCGGCGCGGCGATGATGCTGTCGAGCCTCGGCATGGCGTTCGGTCCGCTGGCCGGCGGCTGGCTGTTCGACACCTGGGGCGGCTACGGCTGGCTGTTCATCGGCTCGTGCCTGGTCGGCGTGGCGGCCGCGGCGATGGCGCTCGCGTTTCCGCCGCTGCGGCCACGACCCGCTGCCGCGGCACAGCCGGCCTGAGCGCCGTCGCGACAGACGGTGGCGTTATTGCGAGCGCCGCCGTCGGGCCGTCGCCCCACCCGGGATTTCGCGATGCCCGCTACCGGCCCTGTTCCGCAACCCGTGGTCTCGCCGCTGACGCGCGCGGCGATCTGCCTCGTGCTGTGCCTGCAGGCGGACGCCGACGGTGCCGCCGTGCGCGACCTGGCAGCCGACCTCGCCGCACTCGTGCGCAGCGTCGGTTTCCGCGATCCGCAGGACGGGCTTTGCTGCGTGCTCGGTTCCGGCGCCGATGCCTGGGATCGCCTGTTCGGTCCGCCGCGGCCGGCCGAACTGCATCCGTTCCGGGAAATTCGCGCCGACGCGCGGCATGCGCCGGCGACGCCGGGCGACCTGCTGTTCCACATCCGCGCCGAGCGCATGGACCTGTGCTTCGAGCTCGCGAGCCGCATCATGGTACGCCTCGGCGATCAGGTATCCGCCGCCGACGAAGTGCACGGCTTCCGCTATTTCGACGCACGCGATCTGCTCGGCTTCGTCGACGGCACCGAGAACCCGGTCGGCCAGCTCGCCGCCGACGCGGTGCTGATCGGCGCGGAGGACGCCGCGTTCGCCGGCGGCAGCTACGTGATCGTGCAGAAATACCTGCACGACCTGCGCGGATGGAACGCGCTGCCGACCGAGACCCAGGAGCGCATCGTCGGCCGGCGCAAGCTGTCGGACATCGGACTCGACGATACGGTCAAGCCGAGCTACGCGCACAACGCGCTGACGACGATCGAAGAGAACGGCAAGGAGGTGAAGATCCTGCGCGAGAACATGCCGTTCGGCCGCGCCGGCCAGGCCGGGTTCGGCACTTGCTTCATCGGCTACTCGCGCTCGCCGCGGACCATCGAGCAGATGCTGCAGAACATGTTCGTCGGCCGCCCGGCCGGCAACTACGACCGGCTGCTGGATTTCAGCCGCGCCGTGACCGGCGGCCTGTTCTTCGTGCCGAACGCCGACTTTCTCGACGACCCGCCGGCGCCGGCCGCGGGCTGACCCGCGCCGCCGGCGCTCAGCGCACGCGCACGCCGTGCGCGTAGACGAGACGGCCGCCGAACCAGCCGGCCACGGCCAGCGCGGCGAAACCGACGATACTGAGCGCGAGCGCCGCCGCGCCCGGCGTGCGCAGCGAAAGACCGTCCAGACGCAGCAGCAGACTGGCTGCGTACGCGCTCCAGGCCCCGCTGACCCAGAGCAGATGGCGCTGCGCATCGCGCGTGGCCGCGTGCTCCGGCGGCAGCGCGAGCAGATCGACGAAGCCGGCGGCCATCGCCGCCAGCGCGCTCACGCTGCCGATTGCATGCAGCAGACCGGCGAACTGCCAGGCCGGGGCGCCGGTCACGAGACCGAGCAGATCGGCCGCCGTGGCCAGCGACCAGCTCGCGATCGGGAAATGCACCAGCGCCGGATGCAGCGGATGGCTCATAGCCCGAGCACTGCGCTGAGCAGGGTCAGGAAGCCAGTGACTGCGACGCCGGCATGCACGAACACGATGGCCTTCGGCGCGATCGCGCCGCGCCAGTGCAGCGACGCGAGATAGAACCCGCCGAGCGCCGCAACGACGAACAGCGCCAGCGCCGCGACGACACGGCCGGGCGCAGCGCCCTGCAGCACGACGAACAGCAGCAGCACGATACCCGAGGCGCCCAGCGCCGCGTGTGCCGCGGACAGCGCCCAGGGCGCGATGCGTCCGCGCAGCACGCTGGCGGCGAGCGCGAGGCCGCCGACGGCGCCGATCGCAAATATCAGCAGGGCGATTTTCAGCATGATCTTCTCCGCAGTGAGCGGCCGGATCGGCCGCGGGGTTTCAGTCGCTACCGGGCGGCAGCGAGGCAAGGCGCTGCATCACCGCCTCGGTCATGCGCTCGCAGCGCGCGCCCAGAAACGGAAATGCGTCATTCAGAGTCGTCGCCAGCGTGTCGCTGAGCGCCGCGTGCAGTTGCCGGCGCGCGCGGTGCAGCCGCGTCTTGACGGTTTCGGCGCGCAGGCTCAGCGCGGTCGCGGTTTCCTCGACCGTACAGCCCTCGATCTCGCGCAGTACGAACACGACGCGGAACGGTTCGGGCAGCGCGTCGACGGCTTTCTCGATCAGGCGGCGGATCTGTTCCCGCGCGACCGCGGCGGCCGGATCGGCGGCGGCGCCCGGAAACGCGACGATGCGCCCCGGATCGAGCTGCGCGGCTTCGATCTGTTCGACCTCCACGAGGCTGCGCCGGCAGCGCAGGCGGCCGTAGGACGCGTTCAGCACGATGCGCGTGAGCCAGGTCAGCAGCGAGGCTTCGCCGCGGAACGTCGCGAGGTTCGCATAGGCCTCCATATAGGCCTCCTGCACCACGTCCTCGGCTTCGCCGTCGCTGCCGAGCACGCCGCGCGCGACGCGGAACAGGCGCCGGTTGCTGCGCTGCATGAGTTCGCGGAACGCGGTGCGGTCGCCGCGCTGCAGCAGCAGGGTCAGCGCGGGATCGTCCAGCGCAGCGTAGTCGACGGTGCGCGAGGTAGCGCTTGCGGTCATCTCGAATCTCCTTTGCCCTGACGGATGCAGCAGTGCGCGCAAGGTTCCCGCTCAGGCGGCGAGTGCCGCAAGAATGTCGCTGCGCCAGGGTTCGCGGCTGAATTCGCCGAGCAGCCGGCGGGTGACCAGATTCACCCCGTGCAGGCCGATGCCGCGTGAAGCGATGCAGTCGTGCGTGGCACGCAGCACCACGACCACGCCGCGCGGCTGCAGCGCCTGCTGCAAGGCATCGGCGATTTCGCCGGTCAGCCGCTCCTGGATCTGCAGGCGCCGCGCATAGGCGTCGACGAGGCGCGCGAGCTTGGAGATGCCGACCACGCGCGTGCCCGGCAGATAGGCGACATGGGCGACGCCGCGGATCGGCGCCATGTGGTGTTCGCAGACCGAACGCAACGGGATGTCGCGCAGCAGCACGAGGTCGTCGTAGCCGGCGCCGTCGAAGTCGCGCGCGAGCAGCTGCAGCGGGTCGAGCGCATAGCCGCCGAACCATTCCTCATAGGCGCGCAGCACGCGGGCCGGTGTATCGCGCAGGCCTTCGCGGGACGGCGAGTCGCCGGCCCAGCCAATCAGCGTGCGCACGGCAGCCTCGGCCTCCGCACGTGACGGGCGCGGCGAGGCGTGTTGGGCGATCGGTGCGGCCGCGGGACGGACGGGCGGCAGTGGCAGGGTCGTGTCGAACATGGCGGCGCTCCTCAAGGACATGAGCGCGCAGATGCGGCACGGCGCGCGAGGTTCCCGCCACTGCAGGCACGGTCAGGCGGGAACCTCGCGCCGTCTCATGCATCCGTCGGAGCAAACGCGCAAGATAAGCCGGCCCGACGGCATTCCGGAGGATTCCACAATGGCGCATACCGATGCACTGCCGCCCGGCCCCGACCTGGCGGCCGGCGTAGCCCTGAGCGACGTACCGACGAATGGCGTGCTGGCCGGACATGTGGCCGGCGAAGCCGTATTGCTGACACGGCTCGACGACGGCTTCGCCGCGGTCAGCGGCAGCTGCACGCACTACGGCGCGCCGCTGGCGCAGGGTCTCGTCGTGGGCGAGGAAATCCGCTGCCCCTGGCATCACGCCTGCTTCAGCCTGCGCAGCGGCGCGGCGCTGAAGGCACCGGCCTTCGCCGCGCTGGCCTGCTGGCAGGTCGAGGTCGCCGGCGAGCGCGTGTTCGTGCGCGCCAAGACCACGCCGACGCGGCCGCCGGCGCCGCGACCACGGCGCCCGCGCGAACGCATCGTCATCGTCGGCGGCGGCGCCGCCGGATTCGCCGCGGCCGGGCGCTTGCGCGAACTCGGTCATGCGGGATCGCTGACGATGCTCAGCGCCGACGCGAGCGCGCCCTACGACCGACCGAACCTGTCCAAGGACTATCTCGCCGGCACCGCGCCCGAGGACTGGATTCCGCTGCAGGGCGACGCGTTCTATGCGGAACGCCGGATAGACCTGCAGCTGGACTGCGAGGTGATCGGCATCGACAGCCCAGCGCGCGAGGTGCATGCGCGCAACGGCGCACGCTACGCTTACGATGCATTGCTGCTGGCCACCGGCGCCGAACCGCGGCGCCTGGATCTGCCGGGCCTGGACCATCCACACGTCTTCACTCTGCGCACCCTGGCCGATGCGCGCGCCGTGATCGCCGCGAGCGGCGAGGCGCGCTCGGTCGTGCTGATCGGTGCCGGCTTCATCGGTCTGGAAGCGGCCGGCGCATTGCGCGCGCGCGGTCTCGATGTACACGTGGTGGCGCCCGGCAAAGTGCCGATGGAACGCGTGCTCGGCGCCGAACTCGGCGGCTTCCTCGCTGCGCTGCATGCGGCGCAGGGCGTGCAGTTCCACATGGGCGCGACGCCGGCCGGATTCGACGGCCGGTCGCTGGCGCTGGCCGACGGCCGTGCCATTCCCGCCGGCCTCGTCGTCGTCGGCACCGGCGTGACGCCGCGCACCGCGCTCGCGGCGCAGGCCGGACTCGCGATCGACGACGGCATTCTCGTCGACGCCACCCTGCAGACCTCGCTGCCGGACCATTACGCCGCCGGCGACGTCGCGCGCTATCCGCTGGCCGGCGAAACCGCCCGCGTCGAGCATTGGGTACATGCGCAGCGCCAGGGCCAGGTCGCCGCGGCCAATCTGCTGGGCGCCGGCCAGCGCTATGCCGAAGTGCCGTTCTTCTGGACCCATCACCAGGGCGTCGATCTGCGCTACTGCGGCCATGCCGGGCGCTGGGACGACGTGCGCATCGACGGCGACCTGCCGGCGCGCGACTTCACCGCGCGCTATTTCCGCGGCGGCCGGCTCGTCGCCGCGGCATCCATGGGCCGCGACCTGGAAAACCTCGCGATCGAAGCGCAGCTGCGCGACGGCATCTGACGCGCCGGAAACGAGCGGGCGGCGCCGCATCACGCGGCGCTGCGAACCAGCTCCGGGACGAGCGATGCGACGAAACTAGTCGGTCAGTTCCGTCGGCCGCACGGTCAGCGCGACTTCGCGATCGTGGCGCAGCACCGACAGCGTGCAGTCCCGGTCGATGCGTTCCAGATCGAGCAGCCGGTGCAGGTCGTCGATGCTGCCGCAGGGACTGCCGGCGAAACCCACGATCAGATCGCCGACCCGCAAGCCGGCGCGATCGGCCGGCCCGCCCGCGATGATCTCCATCACGCGCACGGCACCGCTCTGTTCGAGCTGGAAATGCCGCAGGTAACGCTGCGGCAAATGCGCGTTCTGGCCGGCCAGACCCAGGCTCGCGCGACGCACGCGGCCGTGCTGCAGCAACTGCAGCACGACGCGCTGCACCGAATCTATCGACGTCGCGAAACAGATGCCCTGCGCACCGGCGATGATCGCCGTATTGACGCCGACGACCCGGCCCCGGGCATCGAGCAGCGGCCCGCCGGAATTGCCGGGATTGAGCGCGGCGTCGGTCTGGATGACATCGTCGATGAGCCGGCCGGTCGTCGCGCGCAGACTGCGCCCGAGCGCGCTGACCACGCCCGCGGTCACGGTCGAGGCAAATCCCATGGGATTGCCGATCGCGACCACGAGCTGGCCGACGTGCAAGGTTCCCGCCGAGCCGAGGGTCAGGCTCGGCAGCGCGGACGCCGCGGCGATCTTGAGCAGCGCCAGATCGGTATGCGGATCGTCGCCGAGCACGGCGGCCTCATGCCTGCCGCCGCCGGTCGTCTGCACGGTCACGCGGCGCGCGCCGCGTACGACGTGGGAGTTCGTCAGGATCAGGCCGTCGGACGTGAACAGGAAGCCCGAACCGGCCCCCATGGCCGGCCCTTCGCGCTCGCGGCCGACTTCGATGGCGACCACGGCCGGATTGGCCGCGTCGTAGATGCCGGTGACCACGCGCGAGTAGGCGTCCAGCGCCGAGACTTCGTCGGCGCCGGCCGATGCATCTTCGCGATCTCGGTCGGTATCGAAAACAGGAATGTCCATGGCCGCCCAGATGGGGCCGCAGGCGACGCAAACAAGCGCGCAGCGGTAGCCCCCGATGAGCCTGGCAAACCGGGCGTGCGGCGGTTGAGCGCGGGCAAAGCGGAGCTAGCGCGCCGCTGCGCGCGAAGCACCGGCAATGAGAAGGCTCAGCGCCGAAGACGAGATCTCCCGCAGCTGAGCCTTCCACCGGTGCTCTGAACTGAAACTCCGAGCGTTCCGGCGGAGCAGTGCTCGCACGATGCGCGTTGCGACGCGGTGAGGAAGCGCCGTCGCCGCGTTCACGGGACTGCAACCGCGGCGACGCGAGCATGGCGACCCGTTTCGGACGACGCAGCAAGGAAGGAGGTAGACATGGCCAACGTAAGCACGGTGATGACGCCGAACCCGGCGGCATGCGATGCGAGCACGCCGGTGCGCGACGTGGCGCGCCTGATGCTGGACAACGACTGCGGCGAGATTCCGATCGTCGACGACCAGGGCAGACCGGTCGGCGTCGTGACCGATCGCGACATTTGCCTGCGCGTCGTCGCCAACGGCGGCGACGGCACGGTCACGGCCGGCGACGCGATGAGTGCGCCGGTGCGGACTGTACAAATGGACAGCAGCCTGCGCGACTGCGTGACCTTGATGGAAAACGCGCGCATACGCCGCGTACCCGTCGTCGACGGCGACGGCAAGCTGACCGGCATCGTCGCGCTGGCCGACATCGCGCTGGCGGGCAAGGACAAGGAAACCGCGAAGGTGGTCAGGGAAGTATCGGCACCGGTACCGAACTGAGCGCCGCAAGCGCGCCGCCGCCGGCTTCGGCCGCGGCGGCGCGAAACGCCGAACCGTTCAACCTGCTGCCGCGCGCCGCGGCGGCGCGACGTACTCACGCCATACATAGCCCCACGGCACGACCGCCGCCAGCAGCGGCACGATCGCGAACACGTAAGTCATTTCTTCCGCGTTGGAACCGGCCAATGTCCCGGCGCGCCACAGCGGCCAGGCGACGAAGGCCAGCCAGAGCGTCTTGTAGCCGATCGTGAACACCATCAGCGGCAGCCAGCGCAGCGGGCGCGCGAGTCCGAACAGCGCGAGCGCCGGATACGTGGCCCAGACGCAGAAAGCGACGGCGCGGACGGGGTCCCAGGGACCTTCGTGGCGCAACAAGGCTTCCCAGGCGTCGGGTACGACGAACAGCAGCATCAGCAGATAGAACAGCCGCAGGCCCCAGATCTGCACGGGGCGCACGCCTTCCCGGCGAGCCGGATCGGAAGCGAAAAAACCGGCGAATGCAGGCATTGCTCACTCCTCGGGTGGAAGCGAAGGATCGAATACGAGCAGGTCGCCGGGCTGGCACTCGAGCACGGCACAGATCGATTCGAGTGTGGAGAAGCGCATGGCCTTCGCCTTGCCGGTCTTCAGGATCGACAGATTGGCAACGGTGATGCCGATGCGGGCGGACAGCTCGGTCAACGTCATGCGGCGCTCGTGCAACCGCTCGTCGAGACGGACGACGATGGCCATTTCAGACCGTGCCTTCGAGATCGGCGCGCATGCGCGCGCCCTCGGCGAAGACGCGGGCGAGCACGAACAACAGCAGCACCGCCAGCCACGGCGCGAACGAGAAGCCCACGTGGACGTCGAGCGCCTGGGCTTTCGTGGTCGCGGCCCAGGCGATTGCGCCGATCACGAGCCGCAGGATCTCGCCGGCGAACACCCACCACGCGATGAGCTGAAGACGGCGGGCATTGCTCGCGACGAACGGATCGCCGGCACGCACGGTGTCGACGATCGCCGCCAGCTGCCGCAGCACGCGATCGACGACGCCTGCGGCGACCAGACCAACGATCACCATCGCACGCATGCCCAGGACCAGACGCGGACGGTGCTCGCCGGACCGCACGCCGAGCGCATTGAAAACCCAGTCCTCGGCAAGCAGGCCGGCGACGAACAGCACGAGCAGTCCAAGCGCGTAGAGCAGGTTGAGGACGATCAGACCGTGCAGCAGAGGACGCGACAGGGTCACGGCATCGGAGGGAGCATTCATGGCGAAGTGTCCACTGGCATATCGTGAGACGATATTAACCATATCGAAAAACGATATGCAACTGGCAAAATTCGCCGATTGGCGAGGTGCCCGAAACAGGAGGCAGCTCGACGTCGCCGCCCCGGACGGCCCACGGCACAACCGGCAAGACGAGCGGCCTCCTGTCGGGACAGAGCGCTCGACGGTCGCCGGCCTTTGCTTTCCGATGCGCCACACGCGGCGGAGCCGCGCAGGCGGACGCAACCACGACGAAACGGGACTGCGGCCGAAACGAAACGGGGCTCCGCAGAGCCCCGTGCAGCTATCCGTTCACAGCGCCCGCATTGTCTGCGGTGTCGGCTTGCACACCCTCAGGCGATATCGCCGGCATGCACGCCCGAATGCCAGGCCAGGCGGCTCAGCCGCACTTGGAATAGCCGCAATTCAGGCAGGTCGCGCAGCCGTCCATGAGGATCGTCGCGGCGACGTTGCACTTCTGGCACAGGGTAGCGCCGGGCGGAAACGCGCCGGAGGACGCCGCGGAATCGCGCGTGCCGGCGGCGGCCGGGCCGGCGGAAGTCTCGGCCGGACGCGTGTCGGCGCCTACCTCAGGCTTTTTTTTTGCGCCCTGCTCGTAGGCCGCGCGCTTCTCGGCGATCAGTGCGCGCTGCTCGGGGCTGAGTTCCGGATCGTGGATCAGGCCGATCATCTTCATGTGCTGTTCGATGACGGCGCCGAGCTCGGCCACGATCGACGGCATGTAGACGCCGCCGGCCTTGAAGTAGCCGCCGCGCGGATCGAACACGGCCTTGAGCTCCTCGACGAGGAAGGTCACGTCGCCGCCCTTGCGGAACACGGCCGACATGATCCGCGTCAGCGCCACGATCCACTGGAAGTGGTCCATGTTCTTGGAGTTGATGAAGATCTCGAACGGCCGGCGCGACTCGTGCGGCGTACCCTGGTTCAGCACGATGTCGTTGATCGTCACGTACAGCGCATGCTCGAACAGCGGCGACTTGATCTTGTAGGTGGCGCCGATCAGGGTGTCGGGGCGCTCGACCTTCTCGTGCATCTGGATGACTTCGGCCATCGGCGGCTCTGCCGCGGCGACGGGTGCCAGCACGGTACTGACCTGAGCCGCCTTGTCGTTCGGCTTCTCGACGCTGTAGCCCTTGATCTTCTTGCCGATCTTGATCGTCATGACGCAATTCCGCTGCTGCTCGCACCGCTCCGGGCTTGCGCTGGTGCCGCGCCGGAAGCGAAGCGCGGCGGCGGCGATGCGGAACGCTCCGGCCGGGCGGAGCTGCCGGCGCGCATCGCGGCGTCCGGGCGAACGAGGCTTGCGGCGCCGCGGGCGGCGTCGAAAGGGTCTCCGCGCCGGGTTACCGACGCGGAGTGGAAACAAGGCTGTGGCGCGTTGTCGCGCGTACTTGGCAGTGGGTCTTGCGTGATGCGGAAGCGGCAAGGCCGGGGCGGCCGAAGCGCCTGAGCGCTGCACGGACCGCCGGGCCGCACACTTTCACACCGCCAGTAAATGCCGCGACGCAGCCTCGCCACCGCGGCATCACTTCCGTCCGGCCCCTTATCCAGGGTTGGTGCGGACGGAAGCCTGGGTTGCTCAGCGGCGCTTGGCTGCCTTCTTGGCGGCCTTCCTGGCCGGGGCCTTCTTCGTCGCGACCTTCTTGGCGACCTTCTTCGCGGCGACCTTCCTGGCCGGCGCCTTCTTGCCTGCCGCCTTGCGGGCCGGCGCCTTCTTCACGGCCGCCTTCTTCGCGACCTTCTTGGCGGCCGGCTTCTTCGCCGGTGCCTTCTTGGCGGCCGCCTTCTTGGCCGGAGCCGCCTTCTTGGTCGCGGCCTTCTTCACCGCAGCGACTTTCTTCGCGACCTTCTTGGCCGCCTTCTTCGCCGCCGGCTTGGCCTTGCTGACCGCCTTCCTGGCCTTGGCGACGGCAGTCTTCACCGTTTCCTGGGCGGCTTCCCTCACTTCCTTGACCTTCTTCACCGCGGCCTTGGCACGCTTGGTCACGGCTTCCTTTGCGTCCGAAGCAGCCGCGCTGACCGTGGCGACAGCGGCCTCGGTCTTCTCGGCCACGGCTTCGCCGACGTTCTGCGCGGTCTCTTTGACCGCTTCGATCGCATTGCTTACAGCTTCACCTACGGTGTGCATAGAACCCTCCAGCTCCTCGTACGGGTTGTGGTCAGATGATCGGGGTGTTGCGGTGTGGACATTACTCCATTCCGCGCCCGCTCAAAACTTGCCGTAGTAACCCTCTTTGAGCGCATCGAACAGATTGGCGGCCGTGTGGGTCTCGCCGTCGTACTCGATCTGCTCGTTGCCCTTGACCTCGACGATGCTGCCGTCATCGAGCTCGAAGCGGTAGATGGTGTTCTCCAGGTCCGCTTCCTTGACCAGCACGCCCTGGAAGGCGGCCGGGTTGAAGCGGAACGTGGTGCAGCCCTTGAGCCCCTGTGCGTGGGCGTAGGTGTAGATGTTCTTGAAGTCTTCGTACGGGTAGTCGGTCGGCACGTTGGCTGTCTTGGAGATCGACGAGTCGATCCATTTCTGCGCCGCCGCCTGGATGTCGACGTGTTCGGTCGGCGTGATGTCGTCGGCCGAGACGAAGTAGTCCGGCAGCTTTTCCTCGGGCTTGTCCGACAGCGGCATGGCCTTGGCGTTGATGAGCTCGCGGTAGGCCAGCAGCTCGAAGCTGAACACCTCGACCTTTTCCTTGGTCTTCTTGCCTTCGCGGATCACGTTGCGCGAATAGTGGTGGGCGAACGACGGCTCGATGCCGTTGGAGGCGTTGTTGGCCAGCGACAGCGAGATCGTGCCGGTCGGCGCGATCGAGGAATGGTGAGTAAAGCGCGAGCCGTGCTCGGCCAGCGCGTTGACCAGGGCCGGGGCGACCGTCGCGATGCGCTGCATGTAGCGGCTGTAGTGGGCATGCAGCACGCGGCCCGGAATGCTGTCGCCGACCTTCCAGCCGTCGCGCTCCATTTCCGGACGGCAGCGCAGCATGGCGGCGGTGACCTCGTAGTCGCGCGCCAGCACCGGCGCCGGTCCCTTTTCCTGGGCCAGGGCCAGACCGACTTCCCAGCCGGCCAGCGCCATTTCGCGGCTGACTTCCTCGGTGAACGCGCAGGCTTCCCTGGAGCCGTAGCGCAGCTTGAGCATGGTCAGGGTCGAACCCAGGCCGAGATAGCCCATGCCGTGGCGGCGCTTGGACAGGATTTCCTCGCGCTGCTGCGGGAGCGGCAGGCCGTTGATTTCGACCACGTTGTCGAGCATGCGCGTGAACACGCGCACGACTTCCTTGTATTCGTCCCAGTCGAACCGCGCCTTCGGACCGAACGGGTCGCGCACGAACACGGTCAGGTTGATCGAGCCGAGCAGGCAGGAACCGTACGGCGGCAGCGGCTGCTCGCCGCAGGGATTGGTCGCGCGGATGTTCTCGCACCACCAGTTGTTGTTCATCTCGTTGACGCGGTCGATCAGGATGAAGCCCGGCTCGGCGTAGTCATACGTCGAGACCATGATCATGTCCCAGAGATGACGCGCGCGGATGTGGCCGTAGATCTTGCAGGCGACCAGGCCGTCGTCGCGCGCGACGTAGTTGGCCGTCGTCGGCCACTCGCGCCAGACCACCGCGGCCGGGTCGGTCAGGTCGACCTCGTCGCGTTCCTTGATGTTGATCGGGAACACCAGCGGCCAGTCGCCGTCGGAATGCACGGCGCTCATGAAGTCGTCGGTGATCAGCAGGCTCAGGTTGAACTGGCGCAGGCGGCCGTCTTCGCGCTTGGCGCGGATGAAATCCTTGACGTCCGGATGGCTCACGTCGAACGTGCCCATCTGCGCTCCGCGCCGGCCGCCGGCCGAAGACACGGTGAAACACATCTTGTCGTAGATGTCCATGAAGGACATAGGGCCGGACGTGTACGCACCGGCGCCGGAAACATAGGCGCCGCGCGGACGCAGGGTCGAGAACTCGTAGCCGATGCCGCAGCCGGCCTTCAGGGTCAGGCCGGCCTCGTGCACCTTCTGCAGGATGCCGTCCATCGAGTCCTCGATGGTGCCCGACACCGTGCAGTTGATCGTCGAGGTCGCCGGCTTGTGTTCCAGCGCACCGGCGTTGGACGTGATGCGGCCGGCCGGAATCGCGCCGTGGCGCAGCGCCCAGAGGAAGCGGTCGTTCCAGTACTGCTGCTTGTCCGGCGTGGCTTCCACTTCGGACAGCGCGCGGGCGATGCGCTGGTAGCTGTGGTCTATCGACAGGTCTACCGGCTCGCCCTGCTTGGTCTTGAGGCGGTATTTCTTGTCCCAGATGTCCTGCGAGGCAGGCTGTAGCGGAATCGCGGCGGCGCCGCGCGCGAGGTCTTCAAGGCGCACCGTACTCATATCTGCTCTCGTCCTCCCGAGTCCCTTTTGTCGGCCGAACGTAGTCGGTCTGGACGCTCGTACTCCCGTGCGGTCGCGAACGGTCCGGTCGCCATGGCCGGACTGCTGCGCCAAGGCCGCGAACGGTACAGGGACCGCCACAGCCTGCCTGATTGACCCCAAGTTTTGGGGCTACCCCCCGGTGGTCAGGCACAACATCTTGTGATTGCGAGCGGCGGCTAACCTACGCCCGGCCTCCCCCGGTGTCAATCGCAAGAACGTGAAGAAGGTCATGCCAACGGCATGGCGACAACGGAGTTTGCAGTTGCTTACGTCTGCCATGCCTGACTGAATACGTCATCCGCAACCGGAAACCGCCAGCCCCGCGCGCGGTCAATGTCGCGAATCTTCTTGCAGGGAGTACCCATGTCCTCGCTGACCCGACTCGTGCTCGTTTCCGCCATCACCCTCGGTCTGGGCGTTTCCGCCGGCCTGCTCGCGACGGCGCATCAGCCGGCGCAGGCCGCGCTGCCGCCGGTCGTCGACGGCCAGGCCCTGCCGTCACTGGCGCCGATGATCGAACGCGTGACGCCGGCCGTCGTGAACATCTCGTCCAAGACGCATACGCGCGTACGCGATCCGCTGCTCGACGATCCGTTCTTCCGCCGCTTCTTCGGCGTGCCGAACATGCCGCAGGAGCGCGTCGAGCAGTCGCTGGGCTCCGGCGTCATCGTCGACGCCGGCAAGGGCTATGTGCTGACCAACAACCATGTCGTGCAGGGCGCCGACGACATCGGCGTGACCTTGAGCGACGGCCGCACCCTGAAGGCCAGGCTCGTCGGCACCGATCCGGACACCGACGTCGCGGTGATCCAGATTCCGGCCGAGAACCTCAAGGCGGTCAGCCTGGCCGATTCGACGCGGCTGCGCGTCGGCGACTTCGTCGTCGCGATCGGCAATCCGTTCGGACTGAACCAGACCGTGACTTCGGGCATCGTCTCGGCACTGGGCCGCTCCGGCCTGCGCGGCCTGGGCTATCAGAACTTCATCCAGACCGACGCGTCGATCAATCCGGGCAATTCCGGCGGCGCGCTGGTCAATCTCAACGGCGAACTCGTCGGCATCAATACGGCGATCTTCTCGCCCTCGGGCGGCAACGTCGGCATCGGCTTCGCGATTCCGTCGACCCTGGCCGGCGACGTCATGCAGCAGCTGATCAAGACCGGCACGGTCAAGCGCGGCTCGCTCGGCATAGAAACGCAGAACCTCACCCCCGACATCGCGCAGATGCTCGACGTGCCCGCCGGCCGCGGCGCCGTGGTCACGCGCGTGCAGAGCGATTCGGCCGCCGAAACCGCCGGGCTGCGTCTCGGCGACGTCGTCGTCGGCGTCAACGGCAAGCCGGTCAACAACCAGCAGGATCTGCACAACGCCGAGGGCCTGCTGCCGATCGGCAGCGACGTCGAACTCAAGGTGCTGCGCGACGGCCGCGAGACCACCGTCACGGCCAAGCTGGTCGGCCGCAACACGGCCAGTGCGGAAGGACAGAACCTCGATCCACGCCTGGGCGGCGCGCAGTTCGCCGACCTCGGCGAACGCCAGCGCCAGCAGGGTCTGCGCGGCGTGACCATCGCACGCGTCACCGGCGGCAGCCGCGCCGAGTCGAACAACCTGCGCAGCGGCGACGTCGTCGTCGCGGTCAACCAGGTCGACATCCGCTCGCTGGATGATCTGACCGCACTGACCAAGCGTCGGCCGCGCCAGCTGCTGCTGACCGTCGTGCGCGGCCAGAACGCGTTCTTCGTGATGTGCGAATGAGGTTGTGCGTCGACGATGTCGCCCGCCCGCGCCGGTCATGCCGGCGCGGTTACGGCTGCCGCGAGGCATCGAAAAAAGCAGGCAGCGGGCCGGACAGCGGTTTCGTGACGGCCTTCAACAGTGAACGCTGCCGTCGCGCCATCGCCGCGGAACGCGTGGTATCGTGAGCCGATTCAGCATTTTGTCGGGTTCCCAACGGTGACTATCTCGCGTCCGTTCCGCGCTCTGCCGCGCGCCCTGTTCCTGGCCTGCGCCGCTTTCTGGCTGGTCCCGGCCTTCGCTGCCGAGCCCGCCGCAAAGCCGGCGCCAGCCAAGCCCGCGGCCGCCAAGCCGGCCGCCGCACCGACGGCAAAGCCCGCCGCGGCGAAACCCGCCGCACCGGCCGCAGCCAAGCCGGCCGCCGCGGCCGCCAGGCCCAGTCAGAGCCTGATCTGGCGCGGCGACATCGCCAGCGCGCGCGGCCTGATGTCCGAGCTCGCCAAACTCTATGAACGCGAAAAGAAGGTCCGCATCCAGCTGACGCCGTTCAGCACGGTCTCGGGCATTGATGCCGTGACGCAAGGCAGCGCGGACTTCGCCGGCAGCCTGCGGCCGAACCATCCCAAGCGCAACGAGGAGTCGGGCCTGACCTTCGTGCCGGTGGCCTGGGACGGACTGGTCATGATCACCTCGCCGGCCAATCCGGTATCGAACATCTCGATCAAGGACATCTGGCGCGTCTACTACGGCCGTGCCGACAACTGGA
Source organism: Lysobacteraceae bacterium SCN 69-320 (assembly GCA_001725155.1). Classification (GTDB taxonomy): domain Bacteria; phylum Pseudomonadota; class Gammaproteobacteria; order Xanthomonadales; family Rhodanobacteraceae; genus Tahibacter. The sequence goes on from MEFP01000024.1 coordinate 53,726, forward strand.
AGCTGCTCGGCGGCAACGACAAGGCGATCAACATGTACGCCGTGGCAGGCCCGCTCGACGGCGTCGAATACGCGCTGCGCTGGCTGATCTTCCGCAACGGCGACCAGCGCGTGGCCGTGCCGCGGGTCTATCTGAACACCTCCAAGCTCGAAGAAGCCGTCACCCTGGACCCGTCGGGTCTGGGCGTCAGCACGCTGTCCAACACGGCCGGCAATCCCAAGCTCAAGCTGCTGAACGTCGAAGGCGTGGTGCCGTCGACGGCGAGCGTGCGCGACGGCAGCTACGCGCTGTACACGCCGGTCTACGTCGTGCTGCGCGAGGACGGCAGCAATGCCGCGGCAGTGAAGGACTTCATCGCCTGGCTCGAAACGCCGAACGCCAAGGCGCTGCTGCTCAAGCGCCAGCTGCTGCCGTATGCCGACGGCCTCGCGCTCAAGGACGCCGACGCGGCGCGCCTGGCCCTGATCGAGACCAAGGTCAATGAAACGCCGCTGGCCGCGCCGGCCGCGACGGCCGCCGCGCTGACACGCGTCGCGCCGACCTCGGCCCTGACCCAGGAAGCCAAGGCCGAGGCGGTCGAATCGCGCGAGAAGAAGATCTCGGCCAAGAAGGCCAAGGCCGACGCGAAAGCCGAAGCCAAGGCCGCCGGCGCCGCCACGGAGGCCGGCGGCGGCTGACATGCAGATCCGGGCGATCAGCCTCGACCTCGACGATACGCTCTGGCCGATAGCGCCGATCGTGCAGCGCGCCGAACAGCGCCTGCACGACTGGCTGCTGCAGCACTGCCCGCCGGTCGCGGCGGCCTATCCGATCGCCGGCATGCGTGCGCTGCGCGAGCGCATCGCCGAGGAGAACCCGCAGCTCGCCCACGACTACACCGCCCAGCGCAAGCTCAGCCTGAGCGCCGCACTGCGGCCGCACGGCTACGGCGAGGACACGATGGAAGCCGCCTTCGACGCCTTCTATGCGGCGCGCAACGAGGTCGAGCTCTACGCCGACGCATTGCCCGCGCTGCAGCGTCTGGCCGCGCGCCTGCCGCTGGTCAGCCTGTCCAACGGCAACGCCGATCTGGGCCGCATCGGCCTGCGCCACCTGTTCGCCGACTGCGTCAGCGCGCGCGAGTTCGGCACGGCCAAGCCGGCGCCGGAAATCTTCCACGAAGCCTGCCGCCGCCTCGGCCTGGCGCCGCAGCAGGTGCTGCACGTCGGCGACGATCCGCTGCTGGACGTGCACGGCGCACGCGGTGCCGGACTGCCGACGGTCTGGCTCAACCGCGACGGCCTGGCCTGGTCGCAGCCGCAGCGCGCCGACCTGGAATTCCGCACCCTGACCGAGCTCGCCGACTGGCTGGAGCTGCGCCAGGCCGCCTGACCCCCTTCGCGGCACGGGACTTGCTGCCGCCTGCTCCGAATTCCGCCACGCCACTCCCGCAGGAACCCGCATGCAAGGACTGATCGAACTGCGCCGCAACAGCCGGGCCACCGAGCTGGTCGCGCTGACCCCGGACACACTGGATGCGCAGCTCAAGCCGCTCGGCGCCAAGGCCCGGCGCTGGGTCGAAAGCCAGGGCTTCAAGGCCGAACCCGGCAGCCTGCTGCACGTGCCCGGCGACGACGGCAGCCTGCGCTGCGTGCTGCTGGGCGCCGGCCGCCGCGACGACATCTATGCGCTCGCGAGCCTGCCGCAGCGCCTGCCCGCCGGCGACTACCGCCTGAGCGGCGACGCGATCGACGCCGAGCGCGCCGCACTGGGCTGGGCGCTGGGCGCCTATCAGTTCACGCGCTACAAGAAGCCGCGCCGCGCACCGGCGAAGCTGGCCGTCGACGCCAGCGTCATCGCCGCGGTCGCGCCGCAGGTCGAAGCCGCCACGCGCGTGCGCGATCTCATCAACACGCCGACCGAAGACCTCGGCCCGGCCGAGCTCTGCGCGGCGATGCGCGACCTCGGCAAGGCGCATGGCGCGAAATACCGCGAATGGGTCGGCGACGCGCTGCTCAAGAACAATTTCCCGACGATCCACGCCGTCGGCCGCGCCAGCCACCGGCCGCCGCGCCTGGCCGAGCTGAACTGGGGCCGCAAGGGGCCGCACCTCGTCATCGTCGGCAAGGGCGTCTGCTTCGACACGGGCGGCCTGGATCTCAAGCCCGCCGACGGCATGCGCTGGATGAAGAAGGACATGGGCGGTGCGGCGCATGCGATCGCGCTGGCCGGCCTGGTCATGCAGGCCAAGCTGCCGCTACGCCTGACCCTGCTGATTCCGGCCGTCGAGAACGCCGTCGCCGGCAACGCCTACCGGCCCGGCGAAGTCATCACCACGCGCGCCGGCATCAGCGTGGAGATCGACAACACCGACGCCGAAGGCCGCCTCGTGCTCTGCGATGCACTGGCCTACGCGGCCGAGCAGAAGCCCGACCTGATCCTCGATTTCGCGACGTTGACGGGTGCGGCGCGCATCGCGCTGGGCCCGGATCTGCCGGCGCTGTTCTGCAACCGCGACGACATCGCCCAGCAATTGCTCGACGCCGGCCTCGCGCAGCAGGATCCGCTCTGGCGCATGCCGCTATGGCGTCCGTACCTGACCATGCTCGACTCCGGCATCGCCGATCTGGCCAACGCCGGTCCGTCGCGCCACGCCGGCGCGATCACCGCGGCGCTCTACCTCGAACGCTTCGTGCCCGACGCGATCGCCTGGGCACATCTGGACGTCTATTCCTGGAACGACGGCGAGCGCCCCGGCAAGCCCAAGGGCGGCGAGGCCCAGGGTCTGCGCGCGTATTTCGACTTCCTGCGCCGGCGCTACGGCGGCGAACGCAAGAGCGGCTGAGAAACGGCGTTGCCTTCCGCTCGCGACGAGCGGAAGGCACGCAGTCGGGAGCCTGTGGAACTCCCGCAACACGCGACCCGGCACAGCGTCGGCGAGGTCCGTGCCGTGAAACATCATCGAGGTAGCTGCTTCGCGCACCTATCCCATCGGGAAGAAAGCGCGAAGCAGCCCGCCGGCATCCGCCGGCGAGCTGCCTGCCTCGCTTACTGACAGGTCAGATTGCCGATCCAGGACACGCTGAACGCACTGGCCGGCACGTAGGTCTGGTTCCAGACCTTGGTGTCGCTGCCGCTGCCGCCCATGCGCAGATCCTTCTGGCTGGACTGGTTGCCCGTGATCATGTCGTTGTCGCTGTTGCCGAACAGGAAGTCGCGGTTGTCGCTGCCCGAGCCCTGGTAGCCGTCGACACGATCGTCGCCCTTGTTGCCGAACGCGAAGTTCGTGCCTTCGACCGCGCGCAGATGATCGTTGCCGGCGTTGCCGAAGCTGAAGTCCGTGCCGCTGCCGGAATTGATCTTGTCGTCGCCGGCGCCGCCGAACAGCAGGTCGCTGCCGTCGCCGCCGTCGAGCACGTCGTTGTCGGCGCCGCCGAACGCGAAGTCGGCACCCACACCGCCACCGAGGTAGTCGTTGCCGCCGTTGCCCAGGAGCACGTCGAGACTGTCGCCGCCGACGAGGTAGTCGTCGCCGGACTGGCCCAGGATCACGTCGAACGCATCACCGCCGTCGATGTAGTCGTGATCGTCGCCGCCGAACAGGAAGTCGGGGCTGCCGCTGCCCAGGATGTGATCCTGGCTCTTGCCGCCGAACACGATGTCGAGGCTGTCGCCGCCGTCGATCTTGTCCTTGCCGTCGTTGCCGAAGATCAGGTCGGGGGCGTCGCCGCCGGCGATCGTGTCGCAGTCGCTGCCGCCGAAGATCACGTCGGTGTCCGCACCGCCGTCGATGGTGTCACGGCCGCCGCCGCCGAACAGGATGTCGAGACCGGCGTTGCCGTTGACGACGTCGTAGCCGTCGCCGCCGAACACCAGGTCGGTACCGTCGTTGCCGTCGATGCGGTCGTCGCCGCGGTTGCCGAACAGCAGGTCGAGATCGGCGCCGCCTTCGATCACGTCGTTGCCGGCGTTACCGAACACCAGGTCGAAGCCGGCTTCGCCGTAGAGGAACTCGTCCTTCTTCTCGGTGTTGCCGCCGCCGAGGATCACGTCGGTGGCGCTGCCGCCGCGGATCGTGTCGGACTGGGCCTGGCCCATCAGCAGGTCGATGCCGTCGTTGCCGTTGATGCGGTCTTCGCCGTCGCCGCCGAAGGCGAGGTCGGTGGCGTCATTGCCGTCGATGACGTCGTTGTCGCTGCCGCCGAGCAGCAGGTCGATGCCGTTGCCGCCGGAGATCGTATCGGCGCCGCTACGGCCGAACACCAGGTCCATGCCGTCGTCGCCGAACAGCGCATCGTCGCCGTCGCCGCCGAACACCAGGTCGAAGCCGGCCGAGCCGCGTACCGTGTCGTTGCCGTCGTTGCCGGTCACGAGATCGAAGCCGTCGCCGCCGACGACGGAGTCGTTGCCGCCGGAGCCGAACGCGAAGTCCATGCCGGCACCGCCGTCGATGCGGTCGTTGCCGTCGGCGCCGAACACGAAGTCCATGCCGCGGTTGGCGGCGATGACGTCGTCGCCGGCGTTGCCGAAGATGAAATCGCCGAGCAGCGGCAAGGTGCCGGCGACGTCGGTGTTGCTGCCGACGATCACGTCGTTGCCGGGGCCGCCGAAGAACCAGCTGCCGAACGACACGTCGAGGCCCGCGATGCCGATGACACCCGGCTCGATGTTGACGATCTGGTCGTTGCCGTCGTTGCCGAACAGGAAGTCGATGCCCATCTCGCCGTCGATGAAGTCGTTGCCGGCCGGCTGGCCGAACAGCAGCGCGTCGCCGAAGATGAAGTCCATATAGCCGTGGTCGTCGACGGCGCCGTCGGCGCCGCGGTCGGCGTCGACTTCGCCGCCGAAGAGGCGGTCATCGCCGGACTGGCCGATCAGCAGGTTGCCGAGGTCGAACTCGACCTCCACGCCGTCGATGGTGATCGTGTAGGTGTGGCCGGAGCCGCCGTGGATCTCGTCGTCGCCGCGGCCGCCGAGCACGAAGTCGTGGTCTTCGCCCGCGTACACGGTGTCGTTGCCGCGGCCGGCCAGTACGAAGTCGTAGCCGGCATGGCTTTCGATGCAGTCGTCACCGCTGAAGGAGACGACCACGTCATTGTCGTCGCCGGTCACGATGCGGTCGTTCCACGGCGTGCCGATGACGACGTTGAGCGAGCCGAGCGCGAACTCGAGATTCCAGGTCTCGTCGTCGCAGAGCACTTCCATGCCCTTGGCCTGCGCGAGGGCCTTGGCTTCGGCCTTGGCTTTCGCGGCGGCTTCGGCTTCCGGCGTGCCGGCGTCGGCCTGCTTGTTGCGCGAGCCGGGCAGCACCGGCACGACCGGCGGATCGCTTTCGTCGGAATAGACCGGGCTGACCCAGGCGCTGAAATAGTCCTGCGCCGCCAAGGTGTTCGCCGCGAGCGCGCTGTCCTCGATGCGCGAAGCCTTGGCCGCGCCGGCGGCTTCGAGCGCGAGGCGCCAGGCCTCCACGCGCGGTTCGAGATCGTCGACCAGCGCCTGTGCGGCGTTGGCGATGGCTTCGTAGCTGGCACCGTTCTCGTCGACGCCGACCGTCGGCGCGTAGTCTTCGAGGCCCTGCGTGTCGACGCAGCTCATCAGCATCGCCTCGTTGGTTTCGAGCGCGCTTTCGGTCGCGTCGATCTCGGCTTCGATCTGAGCGTTGTAGGACTCGTCGTCGGGCCAGTTGGTCAGGCGCGCTTCGAGACTCTTGAGTCGGCTGCTGATGCGGGTGAGCTGGCCGTTGATGCACTCGGTCACCGGACCGGCGAAGCGTTTGATCTGCTCGTTGCCTTTCGCGAGGATCTCGTCGGCGGCCGCCTGCGCGGTCGCCACGTCGTTCGTGACGCGCGCGATGAACTGGTCGTGCAGCGTCTGCACGGTCGTCTCGGCCTGGTTGAGGAACGCGGTGCCGGTCGCGCCTTCATGGATCTGCGTGGTGTAGGCGTCGGCCAGTTCCTGCTCGGCGAGCAGGCGGAACAGCTCGACCTGGTCGGCCTGCAGCGGCGCGATTTCCTGCACGCGCTGGTAGATCGCGCGCTGGTTGTCGAGCAAGGTCATCAGATCGACCTGCACCGGCGAGACCGTGACGACGTCGTCGGGCACGCTGACATCCTGCAGCGCCGCGAGCGCCTGCGCCGCGAGCGGCATCGCCGCGCCGCCCTGCGGCAGCTGGCCGCGGAAGGAGATGCGGAACTGGTCGCCGGTCGCGCGGAGGTTGTCCGCATAGAACAGGCCGGTCACATTGTCGCCGAGCTCGACGAACACGGTGTTCGCGACGGTCGGATCGACCGTAACGGACGCCTTGCGCACGATCGTATTGTCGGCGGTATTGGCGACCCAGAACTGCAGGCTGGTGCCGGCGCGATTGACGTAGACCGCACCCGCGCCGTTCACGGCGACGCTGACGTCGGTGGACTTCGGCGCCGGTGCCGCCGGCTTGGCCGACGGCTTCGCGGCCACGGCGGTCGCAACTGCCGGCTGCGCGGAAGACGCCGCCGGATAGACGGACGACACGGCGCCGTGCACGCCGGCGCCGCAGGTCAGGGTCGCGGTGAAGACCGCGGCCGCGAGCAGGCCACGACGCAGACGGCCGCCGGACGACGGCCGGCCCACGGCCTGGGGTACAGGGGAATGGATGGTGCTGGACATGAGTGAACGCTCTCCCTTGGGTGGTGAGCCCGGTCATGCGGCGCGGCGGCGAGCGCGCCGCCGCACGGTCGGGGCCAGCGCACTACAGCGCCGGGCCGTCGTTGCGGCGAGCGAAAAGCCGGGGAGAAATGGGATAGGCGCGGGAAGGACGCAGGCTGAAAGCCAAGGCAAGCGACTGACGGAACAGGGAATTGTGGAGAGCGTGCGAGGCGTGCCCCTGGCTGCCGGCCGGCCTGCGCGGCAGGCCAAACCGAACATCGGCCACGCCATCGATGGCCTCGTTCGCCCGTGGAACTTGAGACCGTCCGAGCCGAGAGGTTGCCCGCTGTTCCGACAGTAGACGCGACTGAACCATCCGGTTCGACACGCGAGGACTGCAGATATGGCCACGTACTATGTCAGCAAGATCAAGCAGAACAACGGCGATCACGAGGTTCACACGGGGAGCTGCACCTACCTGCCCACTTCGGAGAATCGGATCTACCTGGGCGAATATGCCTCGTGCGCCGACGCGGTGAAGGCGGCGCGTCTGCACTATTCGCAGGTCAACGGCTGCTACTTCTGCAGCCGCGCCTGTCACACGTCCTGACATCGACCTCCAGACAGGTTTTCCATGGTGGCATCCGTCGAGCCCATCCGACGAGCATCGCCGACGCAGACCAGGGCGATGCCGGAACGGCTCGGCCGTCCCGGCATCAACTTGCTTACGGCCCCGGCTGGAAACTCGCCTCCATCAGGCCGCGCACGTCACGCGAGAGGATGGCGAGTGCCTCGAGGACGCCGCCGTGCGAGCGCGAATCCGGCGCTTCGAGCTGCGCCGTCGCCACCGTCTCGCTGAGCGCCTGGATCGCGGCGATGCGACCTAGGATTTCTTCCTGCAAGGCCTCGCGCTGGGCCGGCGTGTCGAGCACATACGCAAACATTACCGGCTCGGCCGACGGCACGTCGCGGCGCAGCGGATAGAACGAACCTTGATAGCTCATGGCACGCGCCTCCCGAAGCCGGAAACGACGCGACCAACGCGGACAAAGCGACCGGGACTCCGCCCGGCGCCGCAGAACGCATACCGAATATCCATGGACAACTCCCTTTGCGTGGAGTCGCCACCCGGAACGGCGAAAGGGTGGCGAACGGTGTGCGGGTAGCAGACCGGCTCAAGGACCGGCGAGCCTTGCGGCTCCCCGCACACCGCCGCCAGAAATCGGCAGACGACGCCGCACGAAATTCGGGCATGAAAAAGCGCCGGCTTTCGGTGCGGCGCTGTGTGCGCCTTGAGATTCGGGCTGCTATTCCCGGTTGCCGAATTGGCGGCAACGGGGGGATTGTTCACTTGGTTGCGGGATGCGTCAAGAGTGCGGATATGTGGCTTGTCGGTAGCCGGACACAGCAATGTCCGGTGCACGAAGACCATTGCCGGCGTCGTTGAGCATGCGATTCACGCTAAGGAAGATCTGAACAAGCCTCGAAGATTGCTCGCCAGAAGACTCAATCGCATGTTGGTGGTGATGAAAATCGACGCGAAGCAAGCCAGACGAGGTTGCGG
>MEFP01000025.1 GCA_001725155.1 Lysobacteraceae bacterium SCN 69-320
CGCTCCGATCGCGATGGAAGAAGGTCTGCGCTTCGCGATCCGCGAAGGCGGCCGTACCGTCGGCGCCGGCGTCGTCGCCAAGATCTTCAAGTAAGAAAACAGTTCCGCGCGGCTTGAAATCGCGCGGGACGGCCGGAACTGGCCTTGGCGGCGCAAGCCGCCATCGCCGTTTTCGGGTGGTGAGGGTTTACGCGGTACGCCAGTAGCTCAATTGGCAGAGCAGCGGTCTCCAAAACCGCAGGTTGGGGGTTCGAGTCCCTCCTGGCGTGCCATTGATTGCAGGTCCGGCGCAGGCACCGGGCGCAGACGCGCCACCGCCGGGGCCGCTTCGGCAGCAGGAACATGAACGCGAAAGTCGAACAAGCTTCCGGCACCAACGCCGCCGATATCGCCAAGCTCGCGCTGGCTGCCGTCATCCTGATCGGCGGCATCGTGGGCTTTTACTATTTCTCCGGCGCCGCGCAGGTCCTGCGTGTGCTCGGCCTGCTCGTGGCCCTCGTAGCGGCCGCGTTCGTCGGCAGCCAGACCGGTCCGGGTCGCGCGCTGCGCTTCTTTCTGCGCGAGTCGAGCATCGAACTGCGCAAGGTCGTCTGGCCGACGCGCGAAGAAACCATCCGTACCACCGGCGTCATCGTCGTGGTCGTCATCATCATTAGCCTGATCCTCGGCCTGATCGACCTGATTCTCAAGGTCGTCGTCATGGATTGGCTGCTCAAGCTGTAAGGCGGATCGTCATGGCCAAGCGTTGGTATGTCGTTCATGCCTATTCCGGTTTCGAGCACCAGGTCGCCAAGGGCCTGCGTGATCGCGTGATCCGCGCCGGCATGGAAGACAAGTTCGGCGACATTCTCGTCCCGACCGAAGAAGTCATCGAAATGCGCGGCGGCCAGAAGCGCCGCAGCGAGCGCAAGTTCTTCCCAGGCTACGTGCTGGTCCAGATCGAGACGGACACCGAGAACAAGGCGCCGAAGATCGACGACGAATCCTGGCATCTGGTCAAGGAAACCTCGAAGGTCATGGGCTTCATCGGCGGCACCGCCGATCGTCCACTGCCGATCAAGGATTCCGAGGCCGACGCGATCCTGCGCCGTGTGCAGGAAGGCGTGGAAAAGCCCAAGCCCAAGGTGCTGTTCGAGCCGGGCGAAATGGTCCGCGTCACCGAAGGCCCTTTCAACGACTTCAACGGCGTGGTCGAGGAAGTCAATTACGAAAAGAGCCGCCTGCGCGTGGCCGTGCTGATCTTCGGTCGCTCCACGCCGGTCGAGCTCGAGTTCGGTCAGGTCGAGAAGGCCTGACCTCGCCGCGGGCCGAGCGCCGCCACGGCCGCTCGCCTTCGACGGAATCCAACAACGTGAAGCCGGGGCACGTGATTCCCTCGGCGCGATGGGGAGCCTGAAACCCAGGCGTTATACCCGGAGAAGACAAATGGCAAAGAAAGTAGTCGGCTATATCAAGCTGCAGGTGAAGGCCGGTCAGGCCAACCCCTCGCCGCCGGTCGGTCCTGCGCTGGGTCAGCGCGGCCTGAACATCATGGAATTCTGCAAGGCCTTCAATGCCGCCACGCAGAAGCTGGAACCGGGCCTGCCGATTCCGGTCGTGATCACGGCCTATTCGGACCGTTCGTTCACCTTCATCACCAAGACGCCGCCGGCTTCGATCCTGCTGAAGAAGGCCGCCGGCATCCAGTCGGGTTCCAAGCGCCCGAACACCGAGAAGGTCGGCAAGGTCACGCGCAAGCAGCTCGAGGAGATTGCCACCACGAAGATGCCGGACCTCACCGCCGCTGACCTCGAAGCCGCCGTGCGTACGATCGCCGGCAGCGCGCGCAGCATGGGCCTGAATACGGAGATCTAAGGCAATGGCAATCACCAAGCGTTTCAAAGCAATGCAGGGCCTGGTCGAACCGGGCAAGGCCTATCCGGTCGAAGCCGCGCTGAAGATCCTCAAGGACAACGCCAAGGCCAAGTTCGTCGAATCCGTCGACGTGGCCGTGCGCCTGGGCATCGACGCGAAGAAGTCGGACCAGGGCGTGCGCGGCTCCAGCCTGCTGCCGCACGGCACCGGCAAGACGATCCGCGTCGCCGTGTTCTGCCCGCCGGGCGAGAAGGCCGAGGCCGCCAAGGCTGCCGGCGCCGATGCGGTCGGTATGGACGATCTCGCCGAGAAGATGCAGGGCGGCGAACTGAACTTCGGCCGCGTGATCGCGACGCCGGACGCGATGCGCGTCGTCGGCAAGCTCGGCCAGCTGCTCGGCCCGCGCGGCCTGATGCCGAACCCGAAGGACGGCTCGGTCACCGCCGATGTCGCCACCGCGGTCAAGAACGCGAAGGCGGGTCAGGTCAAGTTCCGCAACGACAAGGCCGGCATCATCCACGCGACGATCGGCAAGGCGAGCTTCGAAGCCGACGCGCTGAAGGACAACCTCAACGCGCTGCTGGCCGACCTGCTCAAGGCCAAGCCGGCTGCCGCCAAGGGTCAGTACCTGCAGAAGGTGTCGCTGTCCACCACGATGGGCCTCGGCGTCATCGTCGACCAGTCGACGCTGGGTCTGAAACAGTAATTCGCAAGCACGGCGCGTTCGCGCGCCGCACAAATTTTGAGGGCTCCCGGCCGTGACGGCCGGGCGCCGTCAAAGACCGCAGGCGACCGTAGCGGTATGCCCGGGAGAGCAGGGAAGCGCAGCAATGCGATGGAAGCTCCCGGTCGTGACGCGAAGGTCTTAAACCACCGGCCTGCGTAGATGGTGTAGCCCGTAACAGGTTTTCCTGGAACGGCCACCAAAACGGTATCGAAAGATACCAGCGGATCTGCAAGGAAGACGGATCCGTTTCGCTGATGGATGCGGGCGTACAGGAGTACGTCGCGATCCGGTTCGGAGAACGCAATGGCGCTCAATCTTGCGCAAAAGAAAGAGGTCGTTGCCGAACTGGCGAATGTGGCTTCCTCGGCTTATTCCCTGGTCGCCGCCGAGTATGCGGGTCTTACCGTCGGGCAGCTCACCGAGCTGCGCAAGAAGGCGCGTCAGTCCGGTGTGTATCTGAAAGTTGCCAAGAACACGCTGGTTGCGCGCGCAGTGGAAGGTACCGATTACGAGTGCGTCAAGGACTCGCTGACCGGTCCGCTGCTGTACGCCTTCTCGAAGGAAGATCCGGGTGCTGCCGGCCGTCTGATCAAGGATTTCGCCAAGGGCGCGGACAAGCTGAAACCTGCATTGGTCGCCATCGGCGGCAAGGCATACCCGGGCTCGCACGTCGACGTGCTGGCCTCGCTGCCGACCCGCGATCAGGCGCTCAGCATGTTCCTCAGCGTGCTCGTCCAGCCTGCCACCATGCTCGTCCGCCTGCTGTCGGAACCCGCGTCGCAGATCGCGCGCGTTACCAAGGCAGCCGGTGAGAAGCAGGCGGCTTGAGCCACACGCCAGCCGGTCACGAAATTCACACCTTAGCCGTTATTTCCAGGAGTTAAAACAATGTCTCTCTCCAACGAGCAGATCATCGAAGCGATCGCCGGCAAGACCCTCATCGAAGTGATGGAGCTGGTCAAGGCGATGGAAGAAAAGTTCGGCGTGTCCGCCGCTGCCCCGGTCGCCGTCGCGGCTGGCCCGGCCACTGCTGCCGCTCCGGTCGAAGAAAAGACCGAATTCACCGTCGTCCTGAAGGCCGCCGGCGAGAAGAAGGTCGAAGTCATCAAGGCTGTCCGCGCGATCACGGGCCTGGGCCTCAAGGAAGCCAAGGACCTCGTCGAATCCGCTCCGTCCACCGTCAAGGACGCGGTCAGCAAGGACGACTCGGCCAAGTTCAAGAAGGAACTGGAAGCTGCCGGCGCCACTGTCGAGATCAAGTAAGCGACGCGTTGCGTCGCCTGCTAGTCCAGGCACGACGAAAGCCTGGGGGCGTAAGCCCCCGGGCTTTCACTGTTGTTCGCGGGGCCGCGGCCATCGGCAAGCAGTAAAGCCCCAACTACTGTTTGCCGATGCCCGTTTTCCCTTCCACGCCGCTGTTTCCGCAGCGGCGGTTTTGACGACCCGAGGCGGTACCCGACCATGACCTACTCGTTCACCCAGAAGAAGCGTATCCGCAAGGATTTCGGCAAGCGCCCTGTCGTGCTTGACGTGCCTTTCCTGCTGGCCATCCAGGTGGATTCCTACCGGGAATTCCTCCAGCTCGACGCCGGCGGCGTGACCGCCCGCGAGGACAAAGGCCTGCATGCGGCGCTGAAGTCGGTGTTTCCGATCACGAGCTATTCGGGCAATGCGGCCCTCGAATACGTCAGCTACCGCCTGGGCGAGCCGCCGTTCGACGAGCGCGAGTGCCGACAGCGCGGCATGAGCTACGGCGCGCCGCTGCGCGTGACCGTGCGCCTGGTCATCTACGACCGCGAGAGCCCGGCCAACAACAAGGCGATCAAGTACGTCAAGGAGCAGGAAGTCTACATGGGCGAACTGCCGCTCATGACCGACACCGGCACCTTCATCGTCAACGGTACCGAGCGCGTCATCGTCTCGCAGCTGCATCGTTCGCCGGGCGTGTTCTTCGACCACGACCGCGGCAAGACGCACAGCTCGGGCAAGCTGCTGTTCTCCGCGCGCGTGATTCCGTACCGCGGTTCCTGGCTCGACTTCGAGTTCGACCCGAAGGACTGCCTGTTCACGCGTATCGACCGCCGCCGCAAGCTGCCGGTCACCGTGCTGCTGCGCGCGCTGGGCTATACCAACGCCGAAATGCTCGACCTGTTCTTCGAGAAGAACGTGTTCACGCTCGGCAAGCAGGGCGGTGCGGAACTCGAACTCGTCGCCGAGCGCCTGCGCGGCGAAACGCTGAACTTCGACCTGCGCGTCGGTGAACGCGTCGTCGTCGAGGCCGGCAAGCGCATCACGGCACGTCACGTGCGCGAGCTGCAGAAGGAAAACATCAGCTCGCTCGAAGTGCCGGACGACTATCTGCTCGGCCGCATCGTCGCGCACGATGTCGTCGACACCAAGACCGGCGAACTGCTCGCGCTGGCCAACGAAGAGCTCAACGAGACCCTGCTGGAGAAGTTCCGCAAGGGCGGCGTCGAGAAGATTGCGACCCTGTGGGTCAACGATCTCGATCGCGGTCCGTACATCTCCTCGACCCTGCGCATCGACTCGACCAAGACGCCGCTGGAGGCGCTGGTCGAAATCTACCGCATGATGCGTCCGGGCGAGCCGCCGACCAAGGAAGCCGCGCAGAACCTGTTCTTCAACCTGTTCTTCACGTTCGAGCGCTACGACCTCGATCGCGTCGGCCGCATGAAGTTCAACCGTCGCGTCGGCCGCAAGGACGACAACGGCCCGGGCATCCTGTACGACTACAAGTACCTGTCCGAGCGCAACGACGAGAACTCCAAGTCGCTGGTCAAGGAACTCGGCCAGACCTCCGACATCCTCGACGTGATCCGTACGCTGTGCGAAATCCGCAACGGCCGCGGCGTCGTCGACGACATCGACCATCTCGGCAACCGCCGCGTGCGTTCGGTCGGCGAAATGGCCGAGAACGTGTTCCGCATCGGCCTCGTGCGCGTCGAGCGCGCGGTCAAGGAGCGTCTGTCGCTGGCCGAGTCCGAAGGGCTGACCCCGCAGGAACTCATCAACGCCAAGCCCGTTGCGGCCGCGATCAAGGAGTTCTTCGGCTCCTCGCAGCTGTCGCAGTTCATGGACCAGAACAATCCGCTGTCGGAAGTCACGCACAAGCGCCGCGTCTCGGCCCTCGGCCCGGGCGGTCTGACGCGCGAGCGCGCCGGCTTCGAAGTCCGCGACGTGCATCCGACCCATTACGGCCGTGTCTGCACGATCGAGACGCCGGAAGGTCCGAACATCGGTCTGATCAACTCGCTGGCCGTCTATGCGCGCACCAACGACTACGGCTTCCTCGAGACGCCGTATCGCCGCGTGACCAACGGCAAGATCACCAACGAGGTCGACTACCTGTCGGCGATCGGCGAAGGCGAGTTCGTGATCGCCCAGGCCAACTCGCCGCTGACCGAGGAAGGCCGCTTCATCGACGAATACGTGGCCTGCCGCTACCGCGGCGAGTCCGAGCTGCGTCTGGCCAGCGACGTGCACTACATGGACGTCTCGCCGATGCAGACCGTGTCGGTCGCGGCGGCGCTGGTGCCGTTCCTCGAGCACGACGACGCGAACCGCGCGCTGATGGGCGCGAACATGCAGCGTCAGGCCGTTCCGACCCTGCGCGCCGAGAAGCCGCTGGTCGGCACCGGCATCGAGCGCGCCGTGGCGCGCGACTCGGGCGTGCTCGTGCTGGCCAAGCGCGGCGGCGTCATCGACCAGGTCGACGCGGGCCGCATCGTCGTGCGCGCGCATGAATCCGAAGTCGACGACAACGACGCCGGCGTGGACATCTACACGCTGACCAAGTACACGCGCTCCAACCAGAACACCTGCATGAACCAGCGTCCGCTGGTCAAGGTCGGCGACATCGTCGCCGTCGGCGACGCGCTGGCCGACGGTCCGTCGACCGACATCGGCGAGCTCGCGCTCGGCCAGAACATGCTGATCGCGTTCATGCCGTGGAACGGCTACAACTTCGAAGACTCGATCCTGATCTCCGAGCGCGTCGTCGAGGAAGACCGCTACACGACGATCCACATCGAAGAGCTGACCTGCGTCGCGCGCGACACCAAGCTCGGTCCCGAGGAAATCACCGCCGACATCCCGAATGTCGGCGAACAGGCGCTGTCGCGTCTGGACGAATCCGGTGTCGTCTACATCGGCGCCGAGGTCAAGGCCGGCGACATCCTCGTCGGCAAGGTCACGCCGAAGGGCGAGTCGCAGCTGACGCCGGAAGAGAAGCTGCTGCGCGCGATCTTCGGCGAGAAGGCGTCCGACGTGAAGGACAGCTCGCTGCGCGTGCCGCCGGGCATGGACGGTACCGTCATCGACGTGCAGGTCTTCACGCGTGACGGCATCGAGAAGGACAAGCGCGCGCGCCAGATCGAGGAAATGGAAGTCAAGCGCGTCAAGAAGGACTTCGATGACCAGTTCCGCATCCTCGAAAGCGCGATCTATGCGCGTCTGCGCGCGGCCCTGCTCGGCAAGGTCGCCAACCACGGCCCGAACAACCTGAAGAAGGGCGCCGAGATCACCAACGAGTATCTCGACGAACTCAAGAAGGACGAGTGGTTCAAGCTCAGCGTCAAGGACGATGACGCCGCCGAGTTCCTCGAGCGCGCGGCCGAGCAGATCCGCCGTCACCGCGAGGAGTTCGACCGCCGCTTCAAGGAGAAGCAGGCCAAGATCACCCAGGGCGACGATCTCGCTCCCGGCGTGCTCAAGATGGTCAAGGTCTACCTGGCCGTGAAGCGCCGCATCCAGCCGGGCGACAAGATGGCCGGCCGCCACGGCAACAAGGGTGTCGTGTCGATGATCGTGCCGGTCGAGGACATGCCGTTCTCGGCCGACGGTCGCCCCATCGACATCGTGCTGAACCCGCTCGGCGTGCCGTCGCGTATGAACATCGGTCAGGTGCTCGAAGTGCATCTGGGCTGGGCCGCCAAGGGCCTGGGCCACAAGATCGAAGCCATGCTCGCGGCCAACGAGAAGGCCAGCGAACTGCGCAAGTTCATCGGTCAGATCTACAACCACGACAAGCAGAGCTACGGCAAGGATCGCGTCGAACTCGACCAGTTCAGCGACGAAGAACTGAAGGTGCTGGCCAAGAACCTGTCCAAGGGCGTGCCGATGGCCACGCCGGTGTTCGACGGCGCGTTCGAGGAAGAGATCAAGCACATGCTGAAGCTGGCCGGCCTGCCCGAGTCGGGCCAGACCCTGCTGATCGACGGTCGCACCGGCGAACAGTTCGATCGTCCGGTCACGGTCGGCTACATGCACATGCTCAAGCTGAACCATCTCGTCGACGACAAGATGCATGCGCGCTCGACCGGCCCGTACTCGCTGGTCACGCAGCAGCCGCTCGGCGGCAAGGCGCAGTTCGGCGGCCAGCGTTTCGGCGAAATGGAAGTCTGGGCACTGGAAGCCTACGGCGCAGCCTACACGCTGCAGGAAATGCTGACGGTCAAGTCCGACGACGTGCCGGGCCGCAACCAGATGTACAAGAACATCGTCGACGGCAACCACGAGATGGTCGCGGGCATGCCGGAATCCTTCAACGTGCTCGTGAAGGAAATCCGCTCGCTCGGCATCAACATCGAGCTCGAAGAGACGAAGTAAGCGGCCGGATCGGGAGATTACGAAATGAAAGACTTGCTCAATCTGTTCAACCAGCAGCGTCAGACGCTGGACTTCGATTCGATCCGCATCGGCCTGGCCTCGCCGGACCTGATCCGCTCCTGGTCGTTCGGCGAAGTCAAGAAGCCCGAGACGATCAACTACCGCACGTTCAAGCCGGAACGCGACGGCCTGTTCTGCGCGGCGATCTTCGGTCCGATCAAGGACTACGAGTGCCTCTGCGGCAAGTACAAGCGCATGAAGCACCGCGGTGTGGTCTGCGAGAAATGCGGCACCGAAGTCACGCTGGCCAAGGTGCGCCGCGAGCGCATGGGCCACATCGAGCTGGCCTCGCCGACCGCGCACATCTGGTTTCTGAAGTCGCTGCCGTCGCGCATCGGCCTGATGCTGGACATGACCCTGCGCGACATCGAGCGCATCCTGTACTTCGAAGCCTACGTCGTCGTCGAGCCGGGTCTGACCGCGCTCGAGCGCGGCCAGCTGCTGACCGAAGAGCAGTATCTGCAGGCGGTCGAGGAGCACGGTGACGAGTTCGACGCGCGCATGGGCGCCGAGGCCGTCTACGAGCTGCTCAAGGCGATCGATCTGAACCAGGAGCTGATCAAGCTGCGCGAGGAAATCGCCAGCACCAACTCCGAGACCAAGCTCAAGCGCCTGTCCAAGCGCATCAAGCTCGTGGAGAGCTTCCTGGAGTCGGGCAACCGTCCGGAATGGATGGTCATGACCGTGCTGCCGGTGCTGCCGCCGGATCTGCGTCCGCTGGTTCCGCTGGACGGCGGCCGCTTCGCGACCTCGGACCTCAACGACCTGTATCGCCGCGTCATCAATCGCAACAACCGTCTGAAGCGTCTGCTCGAACTCAATGCGCCCGACATCATCGTGCGCAACGAGAAGCGCATGCTGCAGGAATCGGTCGACGCGCTGATGGACAACGGCCGCCGCGGCCGCGCGATCACCGGCACGAACAAGCGCCCGCTGAAGTCGCTGGCCGACATGATCAAGGGCAAGCAGGGCCGCTTCCGTCAGAACCTGCTCGGCAAGCGCGTCGACTACTCGGGCCGTTCGGTCATCGTGGTCGGCCCGACCCTGCGTCTGCACCAGTGCGGTCTGCCCAAGAAGATGGCGCTGGAGCTGTTCAAGCCGTTCATCTTCTCCAAGCTGCAGCGCCGTGGCCTGGCCACGACGATCAAGGCGGCCAAGAAGCTCGTCGAGCGTGAAGAAGCGCAGGTGTGGGACATCCTCGAGGAGGTGATCCGCGAACATCCGGTCATGCTCAACCGCGCGCCGACCCTGCATCGCCTCGGCATCCAGGCGTTCGAGCCGGTGCTGATCGAAGGCAAGGCGATCCAGCTGCATCCGCTCGTCTGTACCGCGTTCAACGCCGACTTCGACGGCGACCAGATGGCCGTGCACGTGCCGCTTTCGCTGGAAGCGCAGCTCGAAGCGCGCGCGCTGATGATGTCGACCAACAACATCCTGTCCCCGGCCAACGGTGATCCGATCATCGTGCCGACCCAGGACGTCGTGCTCGGTCTGTACTACATGACGCGCGAGCTCGTGAACGCCAAGGGCGAGGGCATGGTCTTCGCCAACGTCGCCGAAGTGCATCGTGCCTACCAGAACCGTGCGGTCGAACTGCACGCCAAGGTCAAGGTGCGTCTGAAGCTCTCCGACCGCGACGACCAGACCGGCGAGATCATCGAGCGCGTCAGCATCGTCGACACGACCGTCGGCCGCGCGCTGCTGCACGAGATCATTCCGGTCGGCCTGCCGTTCGCGCTCGTCAACACCGAGCTGACCAAGAAGAACATCTCGCGCCTGATCAACGCCTGCTACCGCAAGCTCGGTCTCAAGGACACGGTCGTGTTCGCCGACCAGCTCATGTACACGGGCTTCCACTACGCGACGCGCGCGGGCATCTCGATCGGCATCGACGACATGAAGATCCCGGGCGAGAAGAAGGCCATCCTCGAGGTCGCCGAAAAGGAAGTCGTCGAGATCCAGGAGCAGTTCCAGTCCGGTCTCGTGACCGCCGGCGAGCGCTACAACAAGGTCGTCGACATCTGGTCGCGCACGAACGAGCAGGTGGCCCAGGCGATGATGCGCGGCATCGGCACCGAGAAGGTGCTCAATGCCAAGGGCGAGACGGTCGAGCAGAAGTCGATGAACTCGATCTACATCATGGCCGACTCCGGCGCGCGCGGTAGCGCGGCGCAGATCCGCCAGCTCGCCGGCATGCGCGGCCTGATGGCCAAGCCGGACGGCTCGATCATCGAGACGCCGATCAAGGCGAACTTCCGCGAAGGCCTCGACGTCCTGCAGTACTTCATCTCGACCCACGGCGCGCGTAAGGGCCTGGCCGATACGGCGCTGAAGACGGCGAACTCGGGCTACCTGACGCGCCGTCTCGTCGACGTTGCGCAGGATATGGTCGTCACGACCACCGACTGCGAGACCTACGAAGGTCTGACCATGACCGCGATCGTCGAAGGCGGCGATGTGGTCGAGCCGCTGCGCGACCGCGTGCTGGGTCGTGTCGTGGCCGAAGACGTCTATGCGCCGGGCAACGACGATCAACCGATCGTCACGCGCAACACGCTGCTCGACGAAGCGCTGGTCGACAAGATGGACCAGGCCGGCGTGCAGTCGATCAAGGTGCGTTCGCCGATCACCTGCGAAACGCGCTTCGGTGTCTGCGCCAAGTGCTACGGCCGCGACCTCGCGCGCGGCCACCTCGTCAACCAGGGCGAAGCCGTCGGCGTCATCGCGGCCCAGTCCATCGGCGAGCCCGGCACGCAGCTGACCATGCGTACGTTCCACATCGGCGGCGCGGCATCCCGTGCGGCCGCCGTGGACAACGTGCAGGTCAAGACCACCGGCGCGCTGCGCTTCAACAACCTCAAGACCGTGCAGCATGCCCAGGGTCACCTGGTCGCGGTGTCGCGTTCGGGCGAAGTCTCGGTGCTCGACACTCACGGCCGCGAGCGTGAACGCTACAAGGTGCCCTACGGCGCCACGATCTCGGTCAAGGACGGCGCACCGGTCAAGGCAGGCCAGGTCGTTGCGAACTGGGATCCGCATACCCACCCGATCGTCTCGGAAGTCGCTGGCGTGCTGCGCTTCATCGACTTCATCGACGGCGTGACCGTCCAGGCGCAGACCGACGAGCTGACCGGCCTGGAAAGCGCCGTCGTGACCGATCCGAAGCGCCGCGGTACGCAGGCGAAGGATCTGCGTCCGACGGTCCGCATCGAGGACAAGAAGGGCAAGGAGCTCAAGCTGCCCGGTACGGACATCCCGGCCCAGTACTACCTGCCGGCCGGCGCGATCGTGTCGCTGCAGGACGGCGTGGAAGTCGGCGTCGGCGACGTGGTCGCGCGTATCCCGCAGGAAACGTCCAAGACCCGCGACATCACCGGCGGTCTGCCGCGCGTCGCGGACCTGTTCGAAGCGCGCAAGCCCAAGGAACCGGCGATCCTCGCCGAGCGCTCGGGCATCATCAGCTTCGGCAAGGACACCAAGGGCAAACAGCGTCTGATCATCAAGGACGTCGACGGCAACGAGCACGAGGAACTGATTCCGAAGTGGCGTCACGTCATCGTGTTCGAAGGCGAGCACGTGGAGAAGGGCGAGACCGTCGTCGACGGCGAACCCAATCCGCACGACATCCTGCGCCTGCTCGGCGTCGAACCGCTGGCGGCCTACCTGGTCAAGGAAATCCAGGACGTCTACCGCCTGCAGGGCGTGCGCATCAACGACAAGCACATCGAAACGATCATTCGTCAGATGCTGCGCAAGATCGAGATCACGGTCTCCGGTGATACGCGCTTCCTACGCGGCGAGCAGGTCGACCGCATCCGCATGATCGAGGAAAACCGCCGGGCCGATGCGCGCGGCGAACTGCCGGCGCAGTACGACCCGGTGCTGCTGGGCATCACCAAGGCCTCGCTCGCGACCGAGTCGTTCATCTCGGCGGCCTCGTTCCAGGAAACCACCCGCGTCCTTACCGAAGCGGCGGTCCGTGGCACGCGCGATACCTTGCGCGGCCTGAAGGAGAATGTTATCGTCGGCCGTCTTATTCCGGCCGGTACCGGCTTGGCCTACCACACCACGCGTCGCCGCCTTGCGGCCGGTGGTTTGTCGGATTCGGATATCGAAACCCTGCGCGGTGGCGTTACCGAGTTCGTGGCCGACTCCGCCGACGACAACGGCTGAAATACCGGCGCCCTTGCGGCGCAAAAAACGACATCGAAATGAGGCACAGGACGTGCCTCGTGTTCGAATACACGGATGTGGAGACAAGGGCGTCGTGTTGACGCCCTTGTCAACCGCTTGTTAAACTCTTGCGTCTTGGCAGGTCGATTTCTTTCGACCTGTTTTTTGTTTCCTAAGGCATCCACGAATGGCGACTATCAACCAGCTGGTGCGTAAACCGCGTAGCCCGAAGACCTACAAGAGCGCCTCGCCGGCACTCCAAGAGTGCCCGCAGCGTCGCGGCGTCTGCACCCGCGTATACACGACCACCCCGAAGAAGCCGAACTCGGCGCTGCGCAAGGTGGCCAAGGTTCGTCTGACCAACAGCTACGAAGTCATCAGCTACATCGGCGGCGAAGGTCACAACCTGCAGGAACACTCGGTGGTCCTGATCCGCGGCGGCCGCGTCAAAGACCTGCCGGGCGTGCGCTACCACACCGTGCGCGGCTCGCTCGACGCCGCCGGTGTCGCGAAGCGTCGCCAGGGTCGTTCGAAGTACGGCGCCAAGCGCCCGAAGTCCTGATTAGAGAAGGCCTGAATCATGTCGCGTAAAGGTTCCGCCCCCACCCGCGTGCTGCTGTCTGATCCCAAGCACAACAGCCAGCTGATCGCCCGCTTCATCAATATGGTCATGAAGAGCGGCAAGAAGTCGGTCGCCGAAGGCATCGTCTACGGCGCGCTCGACCATATCGGCCAGAAGAACGCTGACTCGCTCGCCCTGGTCGAAAAGGCGCTCAGCAACGTCGCGCCGGCCGTCGAAGTGAAGTCGCGCCGCGTCGGTGGCGCCACCTACCAGGTTCCGGTCGAAGTCCGTTCGGCTCGCCGCACCGCGCTTGCCATGCGCTGGGTCATCGACGCCGCGCGCAAGCGCAGCGAGAACTCGATGCCGCGCAAGCTCGCCGCCGAGCTGCTTGAAGCTGCCGAGAACCGCGGTTCCGCGGTCAAGAAGCGCGAAGAAACGCATCGTATGGCGGAAGCCAACAAGGCGTTCTCGCACTATCGCTGGTAAGAGTTGAGGGAACGACTGTGGCCCGTACTACCCCCATTGAGCGTTACCGCAACTTCGGCATCATGGCTCACATTGATGCCGGCAAGACGACGACGACCGAACGCATCCTTTTCTACACCGGCGTCAACCACAAGATCGGCGAAGTGCACGAAGGTGCCGCGACGATGGACTGGATGGAGCAGGAGCAGGAGCGCGGCATCACGATCACGTCGGCCGCGACGACCTGTTTCTGGAAGGGCATGGACATGTCCTTTCCGGAGCACCGCTTCAACATCATCGACACCCCGGGGCACGTCGACTTCACGATCGAAGTCGAGCGTTCGCTGCGCGTGCTCGACGGCGCCGTGTTCGTGCTCTGCGCGGTCGGCGGCGTGCAGCCGCAGTCGGAAACCGTCTGGCGCCAGGCCAACAAGTACGGCGTGCCGCGTCTTGCGTTCGTCAACAAGATGGACCGCACCGGCGCCGATTTCGGCAAGGTCGTCGGCCAGCTGAAGGCTCGTCTCGGCGCAAATCCGGTGCCGATGCAGATGCCGATCGGCGCGGAAGAGAACTTCGAAGGCGTGGTCGACCTCATCAAGATGAAGGCGATCTACTGGGATCCGGAAGCCCAGGGCACCAAGTTCGAATACCGCGACATCCCGGCGCACCTCGTGAAGGATTGCGAGACCGCTCGCAGCTTCATGGTCGAGGCCGCGGCCGAGACCTCCGAAGACCTCATGAACAAGTACCTCGAAGAGGGCGAGCTCTCGGAAGAGGAAATCATGGCGGGCATTCGCGCCGGCACGCTGGCGACGAGCCTGATCCCGGTGTTCTGCGGCACGGCCTTCAAGAACAAGGGTGTGCAGGCGATGCTCGACGCGGTCATCCGGTACCTGCCGGCGCCGTCGGATCGCCCGCCGGTCAAGGGTATCGACGAGGACGAGAAGGAAGCGACGCGTGCGGCCGGCGACAATGAGCCGTTCTCGGCGCTGGCGTTCAAGATCATGACCGATCCGTTCGTCGGCTCGCTGTCGTTCTTCCGCGTCTACTCGGGCACGCTGAATTCCGGCGATACCGTGTACAACCCGGTCAAGAGCAAGAAGGAACGCGTCGGCCGCATCCTGCAGATGCACGCGAATCAGCGCGACGAAATCAAGGAAGTCCGCGCCGGCGACATCGCCGCGGCGGTCGGCCTGAAGGACGTCACGACCGGCGACACGCTGTGCGCGCCGAACGACGTGATCACGCTGGAGCGCATGGTGTTCCCGGAGCCCGTCATCGCGATGGCGGTCGAGCCGAAGACCAAGTCGGATCAGGAAAAGATGGGCCTGGCGCTGTCGCGTCTCGCTCAGGAAGATCCTTCGCTGCGCGTGCGCACCGACGAGGAATCGGGTCAGACCATCATCGCCGGCATGGGCGAGCTGCACCTGGAAATCATCGTCGACCGCATGAAGCGCGAGTTCAACGTCGAAGCCAACGTCGGCAAGCCGCAGGTTGCGTATCGCGAGACGATCCGCAAGTCGGTCAAGCAGGACGGCAAGTTCGTGCGTCAGTCCGGCGGTAAGGGTCAGTACGGTCACGTCGTGCTCGAGATCGAACCGCAGGAACGCGGCGTCGGTTATCTGTTCGAGAACGCGACGGTCGGCGGTTCGGTGCCCAAGGAATACGTGCCGGCGGTCGACAAGGGTATTCGCGAAGCGATGCAGAACGGCATTCTCGCGGGCTTCCCGGTGGTCGACATCAAGGTTCGCCTCGTCGACGGTTCGTACCACGAAGTCGACTCGAACGAAATGGCGTTCAAGATCGCCGGCTCGATGGGTTTCAAGGAAGGCTTCCAGAAGGCCAATCCGGTGCTGCTCGAGCCGATCATGAAGGTCGAGGTCGTGACGCCGGAAGACTACATGGGCGACGTCATGGGCGACCTGTCCCGCCGGCGCGGCATCCTGCAGGGTTCCGATGACAGCCCGTCGGGCAAGGTCATCAATGCCCTGGTGCCGCTGGGCGAGATGTTCGGCTACGCCACGTCGATGCGCTCCATGTCGCAGGGCCGCGCGACGTTCACCATGGAATTCGATCACTACGCCGAAGCGCCGAACAACATCGCCGAACAGGTGATGAAGAAGGCCGGCTAAGTCATCGTCATCGCTATTCACTGTTTGAGGTTTTGAGTCATGGCTAAGGGTAAATTCGAGCGCACCAAGCCGCACGTCAACGTCGGCACGATCGGTCACGTGGACCACGGGAAGACGACGCTGACGGCAGCGCTGACGAAGATC
>MEFP01000026.1 GCA_001725155.1 Lysobacteraceae bacterium SCN 69-320
CGTAATGTATTACATACCACGTAATTACATACTAATCAAAATACGGAACGAGCGGTAATTTGACCGTGCTTTTAAGCGGGATAATAGTGGTTTATCCCGCCTTAACCCCAAAATTGGGGTAGAGTCGGCCCGAAGCGGTACGAAACCGCCATCGCAGGCGATTCGTCGGTCCGCAGCGCTGGCAAGCGGGAGCACCACCGTGAACACGGTCGAGCAGTACCTGGATGCGGCCACCCGCGCCAACACCGAGCGCGCGTACGCCGGCGCGACCCGTCACTTCGAGGTCGACTGGGGCGGTCATCTGCCGGCGACCGCCGATCAGGTGGCCCGCTACCTGGCCGCCTACGCGGGGCAACTCGCACTCAACACGCTCAAGCACCGGCTCGCAGCCTTGGCGCAGTGGCACCACGCACACGGTTTTGCCGACCCCACGCGGGCTCCGGTCGTGCGCAAGGTGCTCAAGGGCATCCAGACCTTGCACCCGAGCCAGGAGAAGCGGGCCACACCGCTGCAGCTCACGCAGCTGGGCCAGGTGGTGGATTGGCTCGATGACGCCGCGGCCACGGCCGGCACGCGCGGCGATCCGGCCGGCCGGCTCCGGCACCTGCGCGATCGAGCCCTGGTGCTGCTGGGCTTCTGGCGCGGCTTCCGCGGCGACGAACTGGTCCGTCTGCAGGTGCAGGACCTGCGCCTGGTACCCGGCGAAGGCATGACCTGCTTCCTGCCGCACAGCAAGGGCGACCGCCAGCACGTCGGCCGGACCTACAAGGTGCCGGCGCTGTCGCGCTGGTGCCCGGTCGCTGCGACTTCGGCCTGGATCGCGGCGGCCGACCTCCACGAGGGTTCGCTGTTCCGCGCGGTCGACCAGTGGGCCGGAATCGCCGCCACGCCGCTGCACCCCAACAGCCTGGTGCGCCTGCTGCGGCGGATCTTCCGCGAGGCCGGGCTGGCCTCGCCGGATGACTACAGCAGCCACTCGCTGCGCCGGGGTTTCGCCGGCTGGGCCAACGCCAACGGCTGGGACGTGAAGGCGCTGATGGAGTACGTCGGCTGGCGCGACGTGAATTCGGCGATGCGCTACCTCGACGGCACCGATCCGTTTGCCCGTCAGCGCATCGAAGCCAGTCTGCCGCCGATCGCGCCCCCGCGCCTGGCGCTGCCGGCGCCGACGGTCGCACCGGTGCCGAGCACGACAGTAGAAGCGACCATCACACTGACGCGGTTCACCCCGCGCGTGCGCGGCCTGACCAAGGCCCATCGGTTGATCGAGCAGATTTGCCTGCACCCCCACCAAGCGCAGCGGCTCGACGCCGATGGCACCCGCTACCGCCTGGCGATCGCCGCACCCGACGAAGCGGCGCTGGAAGAAACCATCGCGATGCTGCTCGACGAGATGCACCGGATCGCCGACAACCACCAGTGCTTCCTCGTCGTCGCCTTGCGCGACGAAGCGGGCGGCCGCCATTGGGACTGAGTTGCGCATGACGACGTTGCACGAAACCGCCTACCCGCGCCTCAAACCCGATCCCACCGCCAAAGAACTGCAGGAGATCTACACGCCCACTGAGGCGGAGCGGCTGTGCGTGGCCGCCATTGCCACCGGCTCGGCCACGCGGTTGGCGCTGCTGCTGCACCTGAAGCTGTTCCAGCGCCTGGGTTACTTCGCAACGTTGGCCGAGGTGCCCGAACGCATCGTGCAGCACGTCGCTCAGGCGGTGGGAATACGTCGCGTGCCGGCCGATCGATTGGCGAGCTACGACGCCTCGGGTAGTCAGCGCAAGCACCTGGCCCAGCTGCGCACGTTTCTCAACGTCCGTCCGCTCGATGCCGGCGGTCGCGAGTGGCTCAGCACCGTGGCCGAAACGGCGGCGCAGACCAAACACATCGTGCCCGACATCGTGAACGTGATGCTCGAAGAGCTGGTGCATCACCGCTTTGAGCTGCCGGCGTTCAGCACGCTCGAACGCCTCGCAATCGCCGCCCGCGAACAGGTTCACGACATGCATTACCGCCAGATCGCCGACGCGCTGACGCCGGCGATGCGGGCACTGATCGACGAGTTGCTGCTGACCCCGCCGGGCAGCCACCATAGCGGCTGGCACGCGCTCAAGCGCGAACCCAAGCGGCCGACCAACAAGGAAGTGCGCCATTACCTGCAGCACATCCAGCGGCTACGCACCTTGGCCGAGCAACTGCCGCCGATCAATGTCTCGGTGCCCAAGCTCAAGCAGTTCCGCGCGATGGCCCGCGCGCTCGATGCCAGCGAGCTGGCCGAACTGGTCCCGGTCAAACGCTACGCACTGGCCGCGATCTTTATCCGTTCGCAATACCGCAAGACGCTCGACGATGCCGCTGACCTGTTCATCCGGCTGATCCAGAACCTGGAGAACACCGCGCAGCAGAAGCTGATCGCCTATCAGCTCGAACACAGCAAGCGCGCCGATGCGTTGATTGGCCAGCTCCGGGAGATCCTGCAGGCCTACCAGGTCGAGGGCACCGACACCCAACGCGTCGACGCGATCGAGGGCGTGCTGGTCGCCGACATCGGCCTGCTGATGTCCGAGTGCGATGAACACATGGCCTACGCCGGCCGCAACTACCTGCCGTTCCTGCTGGCGCCGTACGGGACATTGCGCCCGCTGCTGTTCAACTGCCTGGAGATCATGGGCCTGCGGGCCGCCAGCCAGGACCCGGGCATGGAGCGCATGATCGGCGCCGTACTCGCGCTGCGCAGCCAGCGTCGCGAGGCGATCGACGCGGCCGGGCTGGGGCTGGACCTGACCACCGACCTGACCTGGCTGTCGGCCGCCTGGCGCAAGCACGTGCTGCCCAAGGCCTTGGCTGCGGCCAGCCCCGGCTGGATCCACCGCAAGTACTTTGAGCTGGCGGTGCTGGCGCAGGTCAAGGACGAACTCAAATCCGGCGACCTGTACATTCCGCACGGCGAGCGCTACGACGACTATCGCGAGCAGCTGGTCGACGAGGCGACGTTCCGGCAGGAACTGGGCGCCTACGGCGAGGTGTCGGGGATCGCCACCGACGCGACGGACTTTGTGCAGGGCCTGCGCACGGAGCTGACGACGTTGGCCGATGCCGTCGATGCCCGGTTCCCGGACAACTTGCACGCCAGCGTGGTCGACGGGCGGCTGGTGCTCAGGCGCCTGCAGGGTGCCCAGGTGACGCAGGCGATTGCCGCGGTGGACAGCGCGATCACCGAACGCCTGCCGCCGACCAGCATCGTCGATGTGCTGGTTGACACCACCCGCTGGCTGGACCTGCACGTGCACTTCCGCCCGATCGCGGGCACTGACGCGCGGGTCGACGATCTGATGCGGCGAGTGATCACCACGCTGTTCTGCTACGGCTGCAATCTGGGGCCGACCCAGACCGCACGCTCGGTCAAAGGCTTCAGCCGGCGCCAGATTTCCTGGTTGAACCTGAAGTACGTCACCGATGAAACGCTCGACAAGGCGATCGTCGAGGTGATCAACCTGTACAACAAGTTCGAGCTGCCCGGCTATTGGGGCAGCGGCAAGAGCGCCTCGGCCGACGGCACCAAGTGGAGCGTGTACGAGCAGAACCTGTTGTCGGAGTACCACATCCGCTACGGCGGCTATGGCGGCATCGGTTATTACCACGTGTCGGACAAGTACATCGCGTTGTTCAGCCACTTCATCCCGTGCGGCGTGCACGAGGCGGTCTACATCCTCGACGGGCTGCTGGCCAACCGGTCCGACATCCAGCCCGACACCGTGCACGGCGACACCCAGGCGCAGAGCTTCCCGGTGTTCGGCTTGGCGCACCTGCTGGGCATCAATCTCATGCCGCGGATCCGCAACATCAAGGACCTGGTGTTCTCCCGGCCGGAGCCGGGAAGAACCTACCAGAACATCCAGGCGCTATTCGGCGACAGCATCGACTGGAAGCTGATCGAGACCCACCTGCACGACATGCTGCGGGTCGCGATCTCGATCAAAGTGGGCAAGATCACCGCCTCGACGATCCTGCGCCGGCTCGGCACCTACAGCCGCAAGAACAAGCTGTATTGGGCCTTCCGCGAACTGGGGAAGGCGGTGCGCACGTTGTTCCTGCTGCGCTATATCGACGATGTCGAAGTGCGCAAAACCATCCACGCCGCCACCAACAAGAGCGAGGAGTTCAACGGCTTCGTCAAGTGGGCGTTCTTCGGCGGCGAGGGCATCATCGCCGAGAACGTCCAGCACGAGCAGCGCAAGATCGTGCGTTACAACCAACTGGTGGCCAACCTGGTCATCCTGCACAACGTGGAGCAGATGACCCGCGTGCTGGCGGAGCTGCGGCAGGGCGGCTCTAACATCAGCCCGGAAGTGCTGGCTGGACTGTCACCGTACCGGACCAGCCATATCAACCGGTTCGGCGACTACACACTGGACCTCAAGCGCGAAGTCGCGCCGATCGATTTCTCTAGGCGGATTCTGGAGAGCATGGACAGCTAGGGGAAACAGTCGTTTGAAAACATCAGCTTAGGTAGGATTCGGCCCGTTTTTACACGAATCCCTGCCGACCCTCCTATTCGGGTGCAGCGGCGTCTCGCTCACACGCCCCCAGCGGTCGATGCCGCGGAACAGCCGCCCCTCCGTCAGGGCGGCCGTGGTCGTCCAATCCACGATCGCAGTCACCGGGCACAATCGCGATAGCGCCGGCACCTTGTAGGTGGTGCCCAAGGCCTGACGGTCGCCTTTGCTGCGCGACAGGAAACAGGTCATCCCTTCGCCAGGGACCAGGTGCAAGTACTCGACTTGCACGCGGATCAGTTCATCGCCGCGGAAGCCGCGCCAGAAGCCGAGCAGGATCAGGGATCGGTCGCGGCGATGGCGCAGTTCGTCCGCGCGATCGCCGCGTTCGCGGGCGACCGAGATCGCAGTGCGGAGCCAGTCGTCGACCTGCGTCAGTCGGGTCAGTTGTAAAGGCTCGGCCTGCTTCTCCACCGAGGGGTGCACCGTCTGGATGCCCTTGAGCACTTTGCGCACCAATGGCGCGCGGGTGGGATCGACGAACCCGTGCTCGCGATGCCAGGACGCCAGCGCAGCTAGCCGCTGTCGGAGCGTGTTGTTCGCCAACAGCGCGGCGTGATCGGCCAGATAACGGGCCACGCTGTCCGGCGTGGCTGGCAGGTGGCCGCCCCATTCGACCTCGAAGTGCCGCAGCGCCGAGGCGTAGCTGCGCTGCGTGTTCTCGCGTTCGGCGGCCTTTAGGTACCGTTCCAAGGTCATGGGCGGCACCCCGGATCGGCGCACGAAGTCACATCGTGGCCCGTGTGCCGCAGTGCCCCCAGGATGGTGCATGTTCCGCGCTCGCCGCCAGCGCACTGGGCAATCACTCGCTCCAGTTCGCCCGCCATGCGGGTCAGCGCCTCGATCCGCTGATGGATGTCGGTCAAGTGCACGCGCGCCAGCGCATCGACGTCGCTGCACGACAGCTTCGGATCGTCGTTCAAGCGCAGCAGGCTGCGGATCTCCTCCAGGCTGAAACCCAGTTCGCGCCCGCGGCTGACGAACCGCAACCGCTCCACGTCTGCCAGGGTGTAGTCGCGATAGCCGCTCCCGGTCCTGTTCGGCGATGGGATGAGTCCCACGCGCTCGTAGTACCGGATGGTTTCCAGGTGGCAGCCGCTGGCGGCGGCGGCTTCGCTGATCTTCATGGGCACCCCGCTTGAGTCTGTAGCGGCTACGGACTTTACCCTGAGTCGACCCTCACTGCCACCAGACCAGGGAATCCCGGGAAAAGGGCGCGCTGTGGATTGCACTGGTGCCGAATGCCGCGATGGCCTTCATTGGCTGGAGGATTGCCTAACCCTGTGGCCTGGCCGCCAATGGACTGGATCTGCTAGTGGACGCAACCGGTGTATGCGATCGAGCTGATCGCGATTGAAGTCTTGATATTGGCTAACGGAGTTGGTGATGTCTGATTGCGGCGACTGTGGAAATATCGTGGATGTGGCGTCGATGCAAGCCTCACAGCGACGCACCTTGAAAATCGTGCTGGCCATCAATCTCGCCACCTTCGTCATGATGATGGGCGCGGCTTGGTTCAGCCGTTCTTCCTCACTGCTGTCAGGTGGGCTGGACAACCTTGGCGATGCCCTCACGTACGCGGTCAGCCTGGCCGTCGTTGGCTCGTCCCTGCAGACCAAAGCCAAAGTTGCCTTCCTCAAAGGGCTGCTGATCCTGGGCGCAGCAGTTGCGGTCGCGGCCCAGATCGCGTGGCGGCTCAAGAACCCCGGCGTGCCTGTATTCGAGGCGATGGGACTGGCGGGGGTGCTGAACCTGTCCGCCAACGCATTCTGCCTCTGGCTGCTGACCCCGCATCGAAACGGCGACATCAACCTGTCCTCCGCCTGGGAGTGCTCCCGGAACGATATCTATGAAGGCTGCGCGGTCTTGCTGGCGGCTATTGCGGTGTGGGTGTTCGGGGCGGGCTGGCCAGACTTGGTAATCGCCTCCGCCTTGCTGCTGCTGTTTCTGCGATCCGCCGTTCGAGTGATGCGCGGTGCGCTGCAGGAACTCCGGGGCACCAGATGCGTGCCGTGCCAGGAAGAGAGTGGCGGGCCTGCAGTCGGTTGAGGTCTTCGACCGGCGTTGTAATTGTATCCGGATACGCGAGACTGATATATTGCGAAAGATGTACCGCGCCCTTCCCCGACTGAGAGGCTTTATCGCCGCGCTGCTTGTCGCAGTGATGGTGATCGTGCCTGTGGCCGATGCTTTCGTTTGCTCGTTCGAAGTCGACACTCACGCAGCGAGCGATCACGCTGGACCTGCGCCCCAGGATGAGGCTGGTGAGGGCGACGCTCCGGAAAGCGCGCATGGTGGTTGTGTCCACAACCATTGCCATCATTCGACAGCCAATTTCTTTGGCAGTGCCGCCGTTGTTTACCCCGCCGCGCACGTCGTTCAGCACGCACAGCATGACCCA
Organism: Lysobacteraceae bacterium SCN 69-320; assembly: GCA_001725155.1. Classification (GTDB taxonomy): domain Bacteria; phylum Pseudomonadota; class Gammaproteobacteria; order Xanthomonadales; family Rhodanobacteraceae; genus Tahibacter. The sequence goes on from MEFP01000026.1 coordinate 6,955, forward strand.
GGTCGTGCATCTGCGCTGTCCGAAGGACCGATGAGACCTCCGCAGAGCTGACGTGCCGTGCCCGTCATGACGGGCTCCCACGTCAACTTTTGCTTCTGGAGTTCCCATGCTCACACAACTTGTCCGACCGCTCCTGGCGGTCGGGTTGCTGGTGACTGCCTTGCTGTTCGCCTCGCCATCGGTGGCGGTCGAACCGGTCGTCGACACCGCCCCGACCTACGAAGATCTGATCGCTCGACTTGACGCACTGCCGTCATCGCTCGAGGCCGTTGCCCGATACGACGCGGCCGTCGCTCGCGCCGACCAGGCGCGCGCCTTGCCCAACCCCTCCATCGCGTACGACATGGAGAACGGTTACGGCACCGGTCCGTACAACGGCATCGGCAACGCCGAAACGACCCTGTCGATCAACCAACCTCTCGAACTGTTCGGCCAGCGAAGCGCCCGGGTCCAGGCGGCGCGCTCTGACGCCGATGCTGCGGGCCTGCGACGCGAACAAGTCCGCTGGCAGGTCGCAGCTCAGGTGGCGCTGGTCTACGCGGAGGCCGAAGCCGCGGCACGGCGACACGAGCTCGCGGCCGAGGCCCTTTCCCTGGCCGAGCAGGATGCGCGCGGGGTCGCCGCCATGGTCGAACAAGGGCGTGAAGCCACCCTGCGGGACATCCAGGCGCAGAGTGAGGTCGCGTCCGCCAGGGCTGCGGTTGATGAGGCCAGCGCCCTTCGGGACGCCGCCTTTGCGCGGCTGTCGGCGATAGCCCTGCTCGACCGGCCGGTCCAGGCAATCGGCGCGAGCCTGCTTGATCGCGCGCCGGGGACGCCGCAAGCAGGCGACGCCGATCCGTTGGCGGTCCAGGTCGCCCAGGCTGAACTCGTCACCGCCGGTCGGCTGGTGACGGTCGAAAGGCGCCGTGCCCGCCCGGATGTCAACGCCTCTCTTGGCATGCGCCGATATCGTGACACCGGCGATGAGGCGTTCACGGTCGGCATCGAACTGACCGTCCCGCTGTTCGATCGCAACCGGGGCGGTATCCGCGCTGCCTACGCTGAGGAGCGAGCCGCCGAAGCCCGACTGATCGCGCAGCAGCAGGAAGCGCGAGCAGGCCGGTTTGCCGCCGTGGCGGCGCTTGCCGCGTCCGGCAGCCGCACGCGCGCCGCCGACAACGGCGTCGCAGCCGCCGAAGAGGCCTATCGCCTGTCCCGCATCGGCTTCGAGGCCGGCCGTATCTCGCAGCTGGAACTTCGCAGCACACGTGCGGCGCTGATCGCCTCGCGCAACGCCGCCGTGGACGCGCGGATCGCGCGAGTCCGTGCCGAAATCGACCTAGCGCGCCTGGAAGGCCGCGCCCCGTTTGGAGACTCCCGATGAAAACCGATACCAGGCGACTGATGATGTTCGCTGCGGCGCTCGTGTTCGCCGTCCTCGCAGGCTACGGCCTTGCGAAGCTCACCGGCGGGCAGGACGCTGGCCCCAGCCCTGCGGGCCATGTCGATGGTGGCGGCCAAGGCGAACATGGCGATCAGGGCGAACATGGCGATGAAGAGGCCGAGGGCGAAGAAGGCTTGGTGGTCCTCACGCAACCGCAGATCGAAGCGTCGGGCATCCAGGTCGTGGCTTTGGGCCGCGGCGGTGGCGGCGAGACACGCCTGAGCGGTCGCGTCGAGTCCGCCGTTGGCGCCCGCGCTGCCGTTGCCGCCTCCGTTGGCGGCCGCGTTGAGCGCGTCGTCGTGGCGCCTGGCACCCCCGTGCGCGCCGGCCAGCCGCTCGCCGTGATCGTCAGCGGCGAAGCGGCGACCATGCGGGCAAGCGCCGATGCCGCACGCGCGGAGGCCCAGGCGGCCCGGTTGGTGTACCAGCGCGACCAGTCCCTGGTCACCCAGGGCGTGGTCGCACGGCAGGAACTCGAAGCCTCGCGCGCGCGCTCGCTGGCGGCCGATGCGACTGCCCGGGCTGCCGCGGCGCAGGTCGCCGCGGCCGGCTCACCGGATGCAGGCGGCCGCGTGACCATCACCACTCCCGTGGCCGGCATCGTCGGCGCGGTGCAGGTGACGCCAGGCGGCTTCGTCGCCGCGGGTGACCTCGTGGCGAACGTGTCCGATCCTGCGCAGACCGAACTGGTCTTTTCCGCGCCGCCCGCGCTCGCCGCGCAGATCGCGCCTGATGCGCGCATCGAAGTTACCGGGGCCACCGGGAGCTTCAGCGCCGTCGTGATCGGCGTGGCCGCCGACGTACGCGAACAGGGCGGCATGGCGATCATCCGTGCACGCCCTGAATCCGGGATGCTGCCGCCAGCGGGTTCACCGGTGTCCGGTGTCGTGGTGGCGGCAGGCCAGGACGACACGCTGACCGTGCCGGTCGATGCCGTGCAGACGGTGGAAGGTCGCTCGGTTGTGTTCGTGACCGATGAAAAAGGCTTCCGCGTAACCCCTGTGCTCGCAGGCCGCCGCGCAGGCGACCGCGTCGAGATCCTCAACGGGCTGTCGGGCGACGAGCGCGTCGCTGGCAGCAACGCGTTCCTGCTGAAAGCCGAACTCGCCAAGGGCGAGGCCGAACACGGCCACTGAGGACCCGACATGTTCAAGATCATTATCGAAACAGCGGTCCGTTTCCGATGGGCCGTGGTCTTCGCCGCGGCGGTCATCGCTGTCTACGGCTTGTTCCAGCTCGGCAGGCTGCCCGTCGATGCGGTGCCGGACATCACCAACCGGCAGGTGCAGATCAACACCATTGCGCCCGCGCTCGCCCCGGGCCAGATCGAGCGCCAGATCACCTATCCGCTTGAAACCGCGCTGGCGGGCATCCCCGGACTGACCAGTACGCGCTCGCTCTCGCGCAACGGGTTCTCGCAGGTTACGGCGATCTTTACCGACCAGACCGACATCTACTTCGCGCGCCAGCAGGTGGCCGAGCGCATGCGCGAGGTGCAGGAGGATCTTCCCGAGGGCGTGACGCCGATGATGTCGCCGGTCACCACGGGCCTCGGCGAGGTGTTGATGTGGACGGTGGACTACGTGCCGTTCGACCCGGCGAACGTCAGTAAGCCGAACGAGCCCGGCTGGCAGGCCGAAGAGGTCTACCTGACTCCGGAAGGCAACCGGCTTGCGACGGCACAGGAGCGCGCAACCTACCTGCGAACGGTGCAGGACTGGATCATCGCACCGCAGATGCGCTCCACCGCCGGCCTTGCCGGTGTCGATACGATCGGCGGCTACGTCAAGGAATACGCCGTCCGCCCGAATGCCGAGCGGCTGGCGGCCTACGGTATCGGCCTGGGCGAGCTGGTGCAGGCTCTGGAACGCGCCAACGTCCAGGCCGGTGCGGGCATCGTCCAGCGCGCTGGCGAGGGCCTGATCGTTCGCGCAGATGCGCTGGCGCAGACCGTCGACGATCTGGCACAGGCGCCGGTCGCCAACCGCGACGGCCTTGTGATCCGCGTCGCGGACGTGGCCAGCGTCGGCATCGGACAGGCGCCACGGCTGGGTGCCGCGACGCGGGACGGCCACGAAGCGGTGCTCGGGACGGCGTTGATGATCGCCGGCGGCAACAGCCGCACG
>MEFP01000027.1 GCA_001725155.1 Lysobacteraceae bacterium SCN 69-320
CTACCTGGCGCTACGCAACATCAGCAAGAAATGGACGATGCCGATCCGCGACTGGAAGGCCGCCCTGAACCGCTTTACCATCCAGTTCGAGGGCCGTCTCCCTCAGCTGTAAACCGAAATCCCGTTTACACAGAATTTTGCACACCCTCCGGTTTTTAGTAGCAACCGGAGAGGCGGTTACGTCACGATCTCTCGATATTCGAGTCGAAGTTCCGGGAATCTTGGTTTTTTGGCGCCGCAGTTCTCGCTATTTCGGAGATGGGTGTTCCGAAAGCGCAGTTTCTTCGGGCGCCCGGATCTCACTTTTTACGGAAGCGGACAAGACGAGGTGTGCGGTAAGCCATAAGGCACTATTTGGGCAGGCATAAGACACTATTTGGGCAGGCATAAGTCGCTATTTCAGGACCCTGTCCATTGTTCAGCTATTTCGGTGGTCAGACTGTTTGGTCGAAATATGACCTTCAGCCTGGCCACCGAAGCTTTTTTTGCTCGTATTGCCAAGTAACAATCGATTTGAGCGCCATAGATGCGCAGTCTTTGTTCGACCTCGACCATTTCGTGGGCGGCACCGAACCGGGGCTATGGCGTTGACTCAGAAAGCCCAGAATGGCGGCGAGGACCGTTAGCTTGGGCGGCCGCCGACATCCCGCTTTCCACGAAGCGGACTTTGAGGGCCCACGGCAGCTGATTGGGATCACGACAGTCCGGGCAGCTACCGAAAACCGCATGTGGCACTCGGGCATCGAGAGCCCGGCCCGCTAGAAGTGCCCGACCACCCGAATCCAACCCTTCTACAAGTAGGGGACAAGGCAACCGTCTATCGGAAGATCATGGGCCTGTCTCAGTTGGCGAGACGATGATCGGTCACGCTTCAGCCTTGTGAAATGTGAACTCGACCACAATTCACATGATTAGCCCCTCTCTGAGGCCCTGCCATTGACGGACACCACACAGACCAAGCCCCCAAAGGGGCGAGCGCGCCGGACGAAGGGCCGGTTCGACACTGACGACGTCACAAAGTCCATCGTGTGGGCACGCGCGGCAGGGCACTGCGAGCTCTGTGGCGATGACCTTACTCGGGACGTGCGGGTCGGCGCTCCGCTCCGTTGGGGCCATGTTGCCCACATCCTCCCCGCAAGCCCCAAGGGGCCGCGCGGGGGCGGCCACCATGACGCCACGCAGGCCGAGGCCAAGAGCAACGACCCTGACAACCTGATGCTCGCTTGCCCGGGGTGCCACACCAAGGCGGACACGAACGACGAGGGCTATCCCGCCCACGACCTGTCGGATCTGCACGCGGCACAGGTCGATCGGATTGCCTTGGCGGCACGCACACCCCAGGCGGCCAAGGCGATCACGCTGGTCGTCCTGAGCCGTCATTTCCAGACGCTAAACCTGATTGCGAAAGGCGACTTGGAACGGGCGATGTCGGCCGAAGGCGTCACTGCGATCTCCGCCGCGCCGCCCGTGATCCTTCCCGAACCGATGGGTGCGCGAGACGACGACTACTGGAAGACGGTGTTCCGCCAGGTGCGTCATGAGATCGAGCGCCTGTTGGAGACCGCGAAGACCTTCCATGGCGACGTCCCGTTGCTCGCGGTCTTGGGATTGGCTGACATCCCGGCCCTGATGGTCGTCGGCCAGGCCATCGGCGACCGCATGCCGCGCCAGCTGTATTCCTTCCATCGGATCAGCCGCGTGCAGTGGCCCGACAGGGACGCGGCACCGCCGGCATTCCAGTACACCCCCCCGCCTGACGGAAATGGCCCCGTCGCGTTGATGTTGTCCATCTCCGGAAAGATCCCGGAGCGCGACGTCCTCGACGTGCTGCCCGACGCACGCATCGCCGTGCTGACAGTGACAGAGCCCAGCACGCTCCTAGTACAGAACCGGAAGGTGATCCATGCCTTCGTCGAAGCCATCCAAACGCCACTGAGCGATCTGGAAGCGCTAACTCCAGATCCGATCCATGTGTTCCCCGCCATCCCGGCCGCATTCGCGATCGAGTTCGGCGCTTTCCTCACCATGCAGCACCGTCACCCGTACCTCGTCTACGACCGCACGGAAGGTGACCGCTTCGCTCCCATCCTTCCCCTTGGCTACCCGCAGGAGGCTCCACGTGCGCTTTGACCAGTTCGATTCCACTCAGCTGCAAAGCTGGGAGCTGCTGCTGTTGCGTGCCACCCAGGAAATGTCGCTGACGGCGCCGCAATACACGACTATCGAAGACCGCTATGCAACGCTGCAGGAGATCTTGGCGACGTCCGCCCATCCCTTGCTCCAAGGCGCGCATGTATTCGTCCAGGGCTCCATCGAGCTACGCACGACGATCAAGCCCGCCCCGGGGGCCAAGGGTGCGATGGGAACGATCGATGCGGACGCCGTGGTCTGGCTCCCGAACGCCACCAACGCAAGTGCGTCCGAAGTTCTGCGTGTCATCGAGGAAAGGTTCCGCGAAGGCACGCGCGTGGACGCCCCCATCGTGCAACTGCGGCGCGGCATCCGGATCGAATATGCGGATGAGAAACCAGGGTTCCACATCGACATCACCCCTGCTCGCTGCGCGCCCGGAAACGCCGACTGCAACGGCGTTGGTGCCTTGGAGGTGCCGGACCGCGAACTCGGGTGGAAGGCAAGCAGCCCGCGCGAGTATTCCGCATGGCTGCAAGGTGTGTCGAAGATGCGGATCTCGGTTCAGGGCTTGGATCTGCTCAAAGGGCGCGGCATCGTCCTCGATGAGGCGTCACAAGATCCTCTGCCTGCTTATGGCGACTACATCGACGGCAACCCGCTTCGCGCCGCCATCAAGCTGCTCAAACGCCATCGAGATGTGTGGGCATTGCGTAACCGTCGCGAAGACGAGCGCCCGATCTCCGCGATCATCACCACGCTCGCCACTCGCAGCTATGAAGAGATGGCTGCGTCCGGGGCAACCGCGTCACTGCGCCCGGTTGAGATCATCCTGCGACTAGTGGACGGCATGCGCCGTTTCATCAACTTCTCTACGATCTCCGGCTATGAGGTGCTAAACCCGAAGGACCCTGGCGAGAACTTTGCGGAGAAGTGGAACCGCCTGGGTAGCGAAGGTGTGGCGTATCGCACGGCCTTCGAAGAATGGCACGTGCAAGCCGTGGGTGACCTGCAACTTGGCCTGATGGATCTCGGTGGCGATGGCGCTCTGCGCGATCGGTTCACCGAGCGATTCGCCGTCACCGAGACGATGGTGCGCGATGTGATCCGTGACTTGCCCGGCAACTGGACGCTCCCCGGCCGCACGCCGGGATATACGCGCGCCGCCGCCAGCCTCGCGGCGTTGGCCGGGCCACATGCTGCGAGCAGCGCGCCGCAAGGTGCCGTCGTGTCGACCGGTCGCCTTGGCTAAATTGCTCACACCCGAAATCGAGCGCGGCATTGCCGCGCTCACGGCCTACTTGGGTGATGGCGCCGGCTTGTTGAAGCAGGTGGCTCCGAGAGGCGAGGAGCTCGCGAGCTTCGAGTTTCCGTTGCCCCCGGACTTTCTGGGTCAAGAACGCACGCTCCAACTTGGCTTCACTAGCAGTTTTCCCCGTGCGTTGATGCAAGTGCGCGTGACGCCAAACGCTTGGCTCGTATGGCCGCACGTCATGCAGGCGGATTCTGCTTGCCTGTTCGAGGACGGTCGACCCTTTAACGCCTCTCCCGAAGATGCTGTCCAGCAGCTCATGGAGCGCGTGCGGGAACTTGTCCAGCTCGCTTCACCTGCCACGAGCGACGCGGACCGGAAAGCGGAGTTCGACCGCGAGATTGCGACCTACTGGGCGCAGCAACTGCCCTCTGGGCCAACGCAACTGCTCTTGCTGGATGCCCCTGACTCCGATTGCGAATTGTTCGTGCTGACCGATGCGCGGCCGCGCCCGAAGGACGCTCCGCCTTCGCTATGGATGAGCGCCGACAAAGGCACGCTTTCGAAGTTGGCTGAGCGCGTCGGCATGCTGCCGGGAAAGTTTCGCCGACTCGCAAAAGGGGCGTATTTCCGACGACTCGACAGCTTGCCGGAGCTGCGTGTCCCCACAGCATCCGGTTTGATCGATTGGCTGGCGCCTTGCTGCTCGGATCATGGGGCTGGCATCAATGCCTGGCTTGAAACATCCAGCGGGTTGCCCGAGCGTCATGTCGTTCTGGCGCTTCCGGAGCGCGATGGACTACGAAACTACATGGCGCTGACGCTGCGCGATGGCGGGTTAAAGAAGAAGGCGAGCCCGCTCTACGGCAAGCGTGCAGCGCGCATGACGCACCATCAGTCTCCGGCCACCAACCTAATGCTGTTGCGGTCGTTGCTCCAGGTTCTGTCCCGGGATGCCGTTCACTCGCGTAACGCGGCATCTTCGGCCAGCTTGGCGGATAAGCATGTGGTGCTGATTGGTGTTGGCTCCCTCGGCAGCCAGATGGCGATGCAACTGGCGCGCGCAGGCGTGGGCCGCTTGACGCTCATCGACCCGGACATTTTCAATGCCGAGAATCTAGGAAGACATGTGCTTGGGATTGACGACCTCGGACGCGACAAGGTCGACGCAATGCGCGATCGACTGATGCGCGATGTGCCCACCGTCGATGTAGTGGCTATCCCTTGGTATGTCGAGCTTCCCACCTCCGATAAGGCATTGCACTCCGCCGACCTTGTAGTTGTCACTACCGCTGATTGGCACAGCGAGTTGTGGCTGTGGCGTCGCAAGCTGGAAGGGGCGACTTGGGCTCTCGTGCATGGGTGGAGCGAACCCCACGGTGTTGCTGGTCATGTTCTGGTGGCGCCTCCAGATTCGAGGGTCGACGGCACGCAACTTTTCGACGCTAATGGCGTGTTCCGCTATCCATCGACGAACGGCTGGCCGAACGACGGCTTTGTCGACCGCCCGCAGTGTGGCGGTCGTTTCATCCCGGGTGGACCAATCGGACTCGCCGCAATCGCATCACTTGCCAGCCGATCTGCGGTCGAAACGCTGCAAGGCCGCACCCAGAATCCGAAGTGGCATCGCTACGTAGCCAATGAGGACGCGGTGACTCGTGCAGGTGGCGCCTTGCTTCGTCCTGCGGACGTTGTCGGCATCGACGCGGTCTTCGATGAGCGGCCTTGGCCTGACATTTCTGCCGAACCAGCGCCCGCATGACGCACGTTTTTGCTTGGTCCTGGCATTGGCCTAACCGCGACATCGTGCTACGCGTTCCGGTCGATGTCGTTGGCATATGGCGACAGCATCGGCAGGTACTTTGGCAGCGTGAGCGCGGCGGACAGCTCTTCGCAGCGGCTGCCGCCTCGGGTGACCTAGTTCTCGTTTCGGCGACTCCGCCTCACCCTTCCGATCGCTCCTCGTGGGGATGGCTAGAACTCGACGCTACCCGATGCCAAGCGGAGGTGATCGCCGCGAATAGGGTTGGGCACCGCCTTGTTGGCACCTGGCACACCCATCCGCAGCGAGTTCCAAATCTCTCGCCTACCGACCGCAGAACACTTACGGCGAGCGCTCGCATCAATGAAGGTATTCTTCCTGCATCCCTCGCCGTTATCGTGGGTTATGGATCTGGCGAGGGGAGCATTCGCGCGTGGCGCGTAGATGCGCATTCAGTCGAAGAAGGGCTCGTGCACACTTGCCGGAAGTAGTCCATGAAGGCGGAGAATAGTGCTTTAACGCGAACCTCAGCCTGATCGGCGGCGCGCTCTCTGTCATTTGTGCAGCGGCGTTACGAACACTTCCTGGTGCTTCTTCAGCAACTATCGGCGGATTGGGCGAAGCGTGCATATTCCGGTTGTCGGGGTCAGGTAATTGATGTCATTTTCGGCAAGTGCTTGCCAGAGTGGGGGAATCCTCTCAGGGTGCCCGGAATGCAGGCCGAGCTCGCGAGGGGTTTGACGCGAACTGCCGAACACTGGAGGGATTTGACGCTAACTCCTGCCCTGGCAGAGGGGGCGAACTCCTTGGCTGAAAGGTAGCCCGAGCAGCGGCACTCTGGATGAGACAAGTGTTGCGAGGCCTGCCAACACCCCGAAATCTTCTCAGTGCAGTCCCAGCCGATGAGACCGCAGGGCGCTACGCTAAAGGTCTGTCCAGCTGGGAAGTAGCCGATGAACGCCCAAAAGCCGCCCGTTTTCTCAGGCCTGCTTGAATGCGCCCGGCAGACGTGGTGATGGCCGCATATGAGGCCTCCGCCCCATGACGGCGGCCCTACACGCGGCGACGTACGAGCGACTCCGGCGGGAGGCGGCCTGGAAGCTGTTGTCGGCAGACCTGGCGCCCGATGTCCTGGCGCTGCTGCAGCACCTGCTCTACGACACGCAGCGGGCCCTGCCTGCTTCCGTGCTTCACGAACGCCTGACCACCGAGCTAGCGGAGCTACGCGCCCAAGGGCGGGACCTACAGGGCTCGGCGGCGCAGTACGTCGGCCAATGGCTGCGGGAGGGCTGGCTGGAGCGCCGGTTCCCCGAGGGGGCCTTGGAGGAGGAATTCGAGCTCAGTGCGGCCGCCCAGCAGGCGCTGCGCGTGGTCGCCGGCCTCCAGACCAGCCGGGCCGTGGCCACCGAGAGCCGACTGTCGCTGGTGATGGACGAGCTGGCCAAGCTCTCGCGCGACACCGACACCGATCCGACCTCACGCCTGCAAGTGCTGCAGGAGGAGCGTCGCCGCCTGGATGCCCAGATCGCTGCCGTCGCCGCCGGCGATGTCCCGGTGCTCGAGGATGCCCGCGCGGCCGAGCGACTGCGGGAGATCGTCGCCCTGGCCCAGGAGCTGACCGAAGATTTCCGGCGGGTGCGCGATGACTTCGCGCGGCTCTACCGGGAATTCCGGGAACGGATCCTGCAGGGTGAGGGGCACCGCGGTGCCGTGCTCGAGGATCTGTTCGCCGGCGTCGACGTCATCGCCGAGAGCGGTCCTGGACGGACCTTCGCGGCGTTCTGGAAGCTGCTCAACGACCCGGAGCAAAGCGCCCTGCTCGAGGCCTCGGTCGATGCGCTGGCCGCCAGACCATTCGTGCAGGCGGTGGGGCGCGATGAACGGCGTTTTCTGCGCGGCCTGACCCGGACACTGCTCGAGCGCGCCGGCTCGGTGAACAACACCCAAACCGGATTCGCCCGGAGCCTGCGCAGCTTCGTACAAAGCCGCGAGTACCAGGAGCAGCGGCGCCTGACCCAGCTTCTGCAGGGCGCCACGGCGCTGGCTTTGCCGGTGCGCGAGCACCTGCGTCCCGAAAACCCGACGGGCTTCGAGCTGCGGCTGTCGATGGCCACATTCCGGTCCCTGGGTCGTTGGAAACTGCACGACCCGGTGCAACCGATCCAGGCGGGAGCGCTGGAATCGGGCGATGAAGCAGAGGTCTCGATCGAGGACATTGCCGGGCAAGTGGCGCTCTCAGAGATCGACCTGCGCGGCTTGGGGGTACAGATCCGCACGGTGCTCGAGCACCAGAGCCAGTGCAGCGTCGGCGCCGTCCTGCAACGCTTCCCGGCCAGTCAGGGTCTGGGCTCGATCGTGGGCTACGTGTTTCTGGGCACCAAGCACGGACAGGTGTCAGCGGAGCACCGGGAGCGGGTGAGCTGGCTGACCTCGGGCGGCGAATCGCGCTTTGCGTACATCCCCCTGATCTACTTCTTCCGAGAGCAACGCGATGACATCCTCTGAGTCCCCTGCCCCGGCGGAAACCGGCGCGCCCCTGTACGCGGGCGACTGCGGCAACTTGCCGATGGATACCCGGCAAGCCCTGTGCAAGCTGTTGAGCGGCCCCTACCTGGAGGTCGACAGCCCGCACTGGCCGGCGCTGCTGCGCGACGAGGGCACGATTCGGGCGCGGCTGGCCGATCTGTTCCTGGAGCTGGTCATCGACCGGGAGCGCAAGGTCGCGTTCTCCCGGCAGGCCGACACGGGCGAACTGGACACGCCTATCCTGCAGCGCACCAGTACCTTGAGCTTCCTGGACTCGGTGATGGTGCTCAACCTCCGTCAGCGCCTGGTGGACGCCGATGGGCTGGACCAGCGCGCCGTGGTCGAGCAGGACGCGCTGCTGGAGGACATGGAGGTGTTCGCCAGCGCCGGCGACGCGGTCGCGACCCGCAAGCGGATCGGGGCCAGCATCGAGAAGCTCAAGAAGGCCAACCTGCTGCAGCCCATCCGCGGCACGGAAGGCCGCTACGAGATCGCCCCCGTCCTGCGCCTGCCGTTCACGGCCGAGGACGTCCAGGCGCTGTCGGCGCGCTATCGGGCGCTGGCGGCCGGCGAGTCCGTGGCGGACGCCGAAGAGGAAGACGAGCATGGCTGAGTCCGGGGTGCAGACGCTGCTGCTCGGGGATCTGCCCGACCCGAAGCTGGGCCAGTTCCGGATGCGGCAGCTGAGCGTGTGGAACTGGGGGACGTTCTCAAAGCTGCACAAGGTGACGATCCCGGAGGACGGCACGCTGCTGCTGGGTCCCAGCGGCGCCGGCAAATCGACGCTCCTCGACGCCATCTCCGCGATGATCGTGCCGCCGGTGCTGCTGCGCCTGAATGCCGCCGCGGACGAGAGCACGCGCGGAGACCGGGACCGGTCCCTGATGAGCTACGTGCGCGGCGCCTGGAGCTCGAAAGGCGACTCGGTATCGAGCGAGCTGGCCAAGCAGTACCTCCGTCCGGACAGCACCTGGTCGGCGATCGCGCTGGAGTATGGCAATGGCCTGGGGCGCCAGCTGACGCTGGTTCGTCTGTTCTGGGCCACGGCGGCCGGCAACAGCGCCAACCTCAATCGCCATTTCATGGTGGTGGACGGCCCGTTTGACTTGGCCCAGGGCCTTGAGGGCTTCACGGGGGACCGGCGCAAGCTGAAGCTGGCGCAGGCCAGTCGGAACCGGGTTGCCCAGCTGATGGCAGCAGCTGGCCTGCAGGGCTGGCCGCGCCCGAAACGGCGAGGTCAGCGTGCTCAACCGGCACTGACGCCGCAGGGCGTTTGCAATCTGTTGGAGCGTGATTTCAGCGCCCTGGAGCCGGAAACCAAGTGGGTGACCGACATCAACGAGATCAAGACCCAGCAGGCCAAGCTGTATCTGTGTGTCGTGCTGGACCTGTTTGATCAGCGCATTGTGGGCTGGTCCATGCATCACCGGCAGGACCGGCAGATGGTGATCAGGGCCGTGCAGATGGCGGTTTGGCAGCGTCAGGAGCAGCATCCGCTGATCCTGCATTCCGACCGTGGCAGCCAATTTCGTAGCGGTGATTACCAGGACTACCTGGCCGCCAACGGCCTGCTCTGCTCGATGTGTGCGGTGGGGCATTGTGGCGACAATGCCGCCTGCGATGGGTTCTTTGGTCTGCTCAAACGCGAACGGATCTATCGCACAACGTATCCAACACTCGATCCCGCAAGGTCCGATGTGTTCGAATACATCCAGCGCCGCCACAACCCCAGGATGCGACGGCGCCGGGTCAAGCAGGACCAGAAGTTTTCAGCTCTTTCCAAACCGTCCGTGATTTCGGGGTAGAACCCCTCCTTACCCAAACAATGTAAGGCCGTGTGACCCCATCCTGCAGCGTGACCTGATTGGGTCAAGGCCGGGTTGTCATGCAGGCAGCTTGGCTGCAAGCAGTTCGACCTTCTCGATATTGGGCGGAGAACTGAGCAAGGTCGCGGCGTTGGCCATCCAGATGCGCCTGGCGACCTGCCTCATCGGCAAAAGCATCGAACACACCAAACGTCGAAGGGCCAAACTTCAATGCAAACCAGGCCGTGGTGCCGGACTCGGCGTTGGCGAGCGGCAGTGCGCTGGCCAGGAAGTCGGCAAGCGCAGCTTCCTGGCCGGGTTTAGCTTCGAGGCGAACAAACAGGGCGAGCTTGGTCATGCTGTAGTCCTTTGGGTAAATGGGTTGGGTGAAGGGATCGACGAGCCTGCAGTCTAAGTCTTCATGACAGCCATCTCCATAGGCAATAATGACAACATTGATATCATTGTTGCCATGAAAATCCACCTCCTTGTTTGTGATGGCGTGTTTGATCTGGGGCTTGCGGCGTTCACTGACACAGTGGGCTTAGCCAATGCGATGGCGGGCTCGCTGCCACAGGCTCCCGCGCACATAGAGCTCACGCTGGTGGGCGTGCGGCGTCGCATCCGAACTGCGCAAGGCTTGACGGTCCCCGTGGTCACTGCGCATGGTGTGCCCGAACCAGACGTCGTGCTCGTGCCGGCGTTTGGCGACAAGATGCCTGACACGCTCTCGGCTCGACTCACACGCCCCGATATGCCCGACGCGGTCGCGGCGCTACAGCAGTGGTCCACCGCTGGCGCGCACCTTGGTGCCGCTTGCTCCGGTAGTTTCTTGCTTGCAGAGAGTGGCCTGCTTGATGGGCGGGTATAGGAATTTCAAACGCCCTTTTCGGGAAGTCTGGCGGGTAGGTTGCGGCCGCGCAAGCGCCGGTTGGGGCTCGGGTCGGTGGTCCGCGCGCGGGGTTTCGGCTTCGCGGGGCGGCGCAGTGGCGCAGTCCGGGGGTATTTCCCACCAATTCCCGGCAGCAGGCCGAGCGCAGCCCTGCGGGGTCGTGGCCGCATCGTGGCGTTTTCCAGTTTTCGCCCTCGGCATCGTGACCGGCGGGAGGTCACGCGGCTTCCCCAGGCGGCGCGCGCGCCGCGGGCCGGTAGTGCGCTTCTTCCCGCGCACCGTGCTTCTCGAAGTGGGCCAGGATGGCGCGGATGGCGGTGGGTTCCTCGATGCTGGCGACGATCCGTACCGCGCCGCCGCAGTGGGCGCAGGTGGTGATGTCGATGGAAAAGACCCGCTTGAGCCGTTGCGCCCAGCTCATCGCACGGCGCTTCTGCTCGGGGCTGCGCGGCTCGTCGTGGGCGCTGACGTCCACTGGCGCCGCATCGCCCGCAGGCCGCTTGCCGCGCCCCGATGGCGTCAACTGCGCGCGCAGATTCGCGTTCGGGGCGAATACGCCGTGGAAGCGGGTCAGATGGGAACGCGGCGGCGGGACCAGCGCCGCGAGTTTGGCGATGAACTCGATGGGCTCGAAGTCGACGTGCGTGGTGCCGTTTTTCCACGGCGTCTTGAGCGCGTAGCGCACCCTGCCCTGCGGTGAGATCGACAGCCGCTTCTCGCTGATCGCCGGGCGCGTGATGTACCGGCACAGCTTTTCCAGCTTGCGGCTCTCGTGGGCCTCCGCGGCCACGCCGGCATGCAGCGAGAAGCCGCCGACCTTGCCCTGCGTCACCGGGCAGTGTTTGCAGCGTGACGACCTTGCGGCCAGCGTCGCGGCCGGTGGCGATGCGGTAGGTGATCGAGCTCATCCGCAGCGCGTCCATGCCGTCGTCGCCTGCCGCGCTGTCCGACAGGAAGGCCGATTCGTCCTCGCCTTCGAGCCAGCCGCGGCGCGCCAGGTGCCGGCACACGCGATGCGCGATGGTGCCGGCCAGTGCCGTCAGTTGCGCGGAGGTGGGCGCGCGGGTTCGGTGCAGGCGCGGCTTGCGCTGCGGACGCTCGGTGGTGTTCTCGTACACGCCATCGAGCCACAGCATATGGAAGTGAATGTTTAGATTCAGCGCGCTGCCGAAGCGCTGGATCAGCGTCACCGCGCCGCATTGCGCGCTGGCGCGGTCGACGCCAGCTTGATCGGCTAACCAGCTGGCGATCACACGATGCACGATACCCAGCACCGGCCCGATGGCGTCGGGTTTGCTGGCGAACAGGAAGCGCAAGGGGTACGGAAAGCTCAGCACCCATTGCCGCACCGGCCGCGGGCCGAACACCTCGTCCACCAGATGCCGCGCCGACTCGGC
>MEFP01000028.1 GCA_001725155.1 Lysobacteraceae bacterium SCN 69-320
CGTCGGCCACGGCCGGCCCCGATTTGCTGCTTAGACACCAACAAATCTACCGGGTCGGCCGTGCGCCACTCCCCTCAGTTGGGAGAAGAACCTTTTTTTGGGTATCCGGAATCTGGTGTGGGTTTCAGGGTTTAGGGCTGTTGTAGCTCTCATTTCAAAAGACGGATTCTAGTGTTGGAACCGAGGGCGAGCATGCTAAACTAGAAAACGGATTTCAGTGTGGGCTCGCCCAAGGTGCTGAGTGACCGATTTTCTGCAGTTGCTTAGCCTCAAGACGCTTGAAGTCGTAGGCGATGACGAGCGCTATGTCGTCAAGGCTGAAGGCGTTGCGCCAGTGGCAACCTGCCCGCTGTGCAAGGTCGGACGTTTGCACGGTTGCACGGTCACGGCTCACAAGAGCAGTCGTTTCAGGATACGCCGACGCACGGCAAGCCGGTCGTGGTGTTCATCCAGCGCAGGCGATATCGCTGCATCTCGTGCAATAAGACGCTCTTCGAGCCTGTCGCCGATCTCGACAGCAAGCGCCAAGCCACGGCCCGCCTGGTGCGTTATATCCGTAAAGAGAGCTTCACCAAGACCTTCGCGGCGCTGGCCCGCGAAGTGGACTTGGACGAGAAGACGGTCCGCAACGTCTTTGACGACTTCATCGAGGAGTTCGAGGCCAAGGTCCGGTTCCGGACGCCCCGCATCCTGGGGATCGACGAGCTCAAGATCATCGGCCAGTACCGGGCGATGATCACCAACATCGAACGCAAGACGGTATTCGACCTCCGGCCGAGCCGGGCCAAGGCCGACCTGTTGCCCTATTTCCGCAACCTGCGGGACAAGGACACCATCGAGTGGGTGGCGATGGACATGTACCACGTTTACAAGCAGGTGGTGCGTGCCACGCTGCCGCAGGCGCGGATTGTGGTCGATCGTTTCCATATCCAGCGGATGGCCAATGACGCGCTGGAGAAGCTGCGCAAGCGCATTCGCAAGGATCTGCCGGCTCGGCAGCGCCTCAAGCTCAAGGATGAGCGCTTCCTGTTGCTCAAGCGGCAGCACGATCTGAAGGGCGCAGACATGACACGGGCCCTGGAATGGTTCCGCCAGTTTCCCCAGCTCGGGGAGGCGCACGCCCTCAAGGAAGGCTTCTTGTCGATCTGGGACCACAAGAGCCGTCCGGAGGCTGAAGCGGCATGCGCGACGTGGTTAGGCAACATTCCGCCGGAGCTGGCGGGCACGTTCAAGGCTCTGACCACCGCCGTACACAACTGGCACGACGAAATCTTCGCTTACTTCGAACAACCCATTACCAATGCCTATACTGAATCCGTCAACCGACTGGCCAAAGACATGAACCGCATGGGCAGGGGCTACAGCTTCGAGGTGATCCGGGCGCGGATGCTCTACAACGAGAAGGCGCGCAAGGACGGGGCCGTGGTCGAGACCGTGCTGGTCGATGACGATCAAGCATCGACCAACTTCGAGTTCCAGCGGATGACCATGGCATCGGTCCGCCAGAAGAAGATCCGGCGCGTCGTCGAGTACGGGCCTTACATTCCGACGTTGGTGCGGCTGCTCGAAGAGGGGTATTTCGAGTAAACCTCGACCCATCGCACAAGCCCCGAAGCTTCAACCTGGGTGTTTGGCTCAACGGATGAAGCTGAGCATTCGGGCCTGAACGCTCAGCACAGCACTACCCCGCGCAGCAGGACAGTTGCTTCACATCCTTGGTGAAGGTCTGCGCTGCGAGCTTCAGTCCCTCGACCATGGTCAGGTAAGGGAACAACTGGTCGGCCAGCTCCTGCACCGTCATCCGTGCCCGGATGGCGAGCGCGGCCGTCTGAATCAGTTCGCCCGCCTCGGGGGTCACCGCCTGCACACCGAGCAACCGGCCAGTCCCAGCTTCCGCGACCAGCTTGATGAAACCTCGCGTGTCGAAGTTGACCAGCGCCCGGGGCACATTATCGAGCGTCAGCGTGCGGCTGTCGGTCTCGATGCCGGCATGGTGCGCTTCGGCCTCACTGTAGCCCACCGTGGCCACCTGCGGATCGGTGAACACGACCGCCGGCATGGCCGTGAGATCGAGCGCCACGTCGCCACCAGTCATGTTGACCGCGACGCGGGTACCGGCCGCCGCTGCGACGTAAACGAACTGCGGCTGGTCGGTGCAGTCGCCCGCGGCGTAGATGTGCGGTGTGCTGGTGCGCATGCCGTTGTCGATGACGATGGCGCCCTGCGCGTTGACCGTGACACCCGCTGCTTCGAGATCCAGGGCGCGTGTATTCGGCGAGCGGCCGGTGGCGACCAGCAGTCGGTCGGCGCGCAGTTCGCCGCGACCGGTCGTGAGCACGAATGCTCCGTTCGCAAAGGCCACCTCGCTGGCCTGCGTATGCTCCAGCACTTCGATGCCTTCGGCGCGGAACGCGGCCGTGACGGCTTCACCGATGGCGGGGTCTTCGCGGAAGAACAGCGTGTTGCGCGCCAGAAGGGTCACCTGGCTGCCGAGTCGGGCGAAGGCCTGCGCGAGTTCGACCGCCACCACCGACGAACCGATCACCGTCAGCCGCTCGGGAATGCGGTCGCTGGCCAGCGCCTCGGTAGAGGTCCAGTAAGTGGCAGGGATAGATGCATTTTCCACCCACAAGCAGCGTAACTCTCTGTTGCTTCGGGATATTTCAGGACTTGTCGCCCTGTTCGGCCACCCCGGGTTGCGCCGTCTCTGGCGCTCGCAGGATCTCAAGCTTCTGTAGAACGAGTTCCACTGCACCGGCACGGGCTTCAGCGATTCCGCGAGCTGTTTCTGCCGCATTCCGCGCCTCCCGCTCTGCTTGAACCTCCTTTTGCAGGCCGGAGACGCGTTCTTCAGCCAGCTGGCGGGCTTCAGCTTCCACTGCGACCCGCTTACGGAGGTCGAGAACTTCTCGTGTCACGGCATCCAGCTCTGCGATCTTCTGGTCCCGCTGCCGCAGGGTCGACTTCAGATCTCGCACCTCGCTGCCCAGTGACGTCACCTGTTCGCTCAGGCGCGCCCCTTCCCGATTCAGTTGGAGGAGTTCGGCGTTCTTGGCCGTGAGGCCGTCTTGCAGGGTGCGGATCTCCACCTGCAGGCCCTGAACTTGGTGCTCGTGGCGCCGGTGTTCCTGATCACGTTGTTCCTTGGCGGAGGTCCGGAAGTGTTCCAGCGCCTCCCTCGCCTGCCTGTGCTTGTCTTCCAGCGACCCAATCCGGGCTTCCTGCTCCGCACTCCGAGTGGCCGCACCCGAAAGGCGCTCCTCGAGCTGGGCGATGGCCACCCGGGCGGCCTGAAGCGTTCCTTGAGACTCGGCATGACCGGCCTGCTCGTTTCGAAGGCGCAGTTCGAGCCCCCGCACGGTTTCAGAGAGCACCTGGATCTCTTTGTTCCGGGCCTCGATCAGGGCGTCCCGCTCCTGGATTGTGGCTGCCGCAGCCTCCTGGATTTGGGCGATCCGCTCGTCGGCTTCCGCGTTCAGACGCTCGGCGAGCTTCGCAACCATGTCCTGCAGTACGTCACTGACCGCCGGCCGGTCCTTGTTCGGCATGGCGCCGCTCTCTTCGGCTTCGATCTCGCGCAGGTAGCGATGGATCGTCGTCCGAGAACCGGTGTTCCCCAGCGCGGCCCGGACTGCGTCGATGGAGGGGTTCTTGCCTTCCGCAACGAGGCGATCGCGCGCTTTCGCTACGTCCGTTTTGTAGACGCCAGGTCGGGCCATGGGGTCGCTCCTACTATTGCGCACTGTGGTATGTACCACTTTTGTACATGGGAACATCCGGATTTGCAAGGTGCCTCTGGCGGCCGCATTGAAGGCGGGATAATTCTGGATTATCCCGCCTTGCCCCCTGCGGCATCGGATTGCGCCCGCTGAAACAGTACGAAAGGCGCAAGGCGTCCCGTACCTGGCTCCTAGGAATAGGCAATCTAGGAAGTGAGTTGCTTCAACGGAACCACTCTATTACACTAAGTGTAAAAGACAGCTAGTGAGGCCTTCGGCGCGCATGGAAGTCAGGTTCGAGGATCCGGCGTTGAGGCGCCTCGAGGAGGATCCAACCTATACGCACGGCTTGGACGCCGCCTTGGTGAAGGTCTTTCGAATGCGGCTTCAATTCATTCGGGCAGCGCTGGATGAGCGCCCCTTCTACGAGATGAAGTCGCTCCACTACGAAAAACTGAAGGGCGACCGGGCCGGTCAACGGTCGATGCGGCTGAACAAGCAGTGGCGGCTGATCCTCCGGATTGCTGAGGACGATCAGGGCAAGCAGGTCGTTGTCATTGAGATCGCCGATTACCACTAACACCCCTGGGGACATGTCATGAGTACGTTCGCCGAAGTCTTTCCACCGGGCGAATTCCTCCGTGAGGAGCTGGAAGCCCGCAACTGGTCGCAGACCGAGCTTGCCGAGATCATTGGCCGTCCTGTTCGCCTGATCAACGAGATCATTGCGGGAAAGAAGGCCATTACGCCGGAAACGGCGATCCAGCTTGGGGAGTCCCTGGGTACGGGCCCAGAGGTGTGGATGAACCTCGAGAGCCAGTACCAGCTCTCCAAGGTTCGGATGGCGGACAACCTGATCAAGCGGCGCGCCGACCTCTACAACCGCTTTCCGGTTCGGGAGATGATCAAGCGCGGCTGGGTCTCGGCAAGCACCAGCATTGATGTCGTCGAGCAGCAGTTCTGCCAGTTCTTCGGGATCCCCCACCTCAGGGCAGAGCCTGTCTTCGCGCACGCCGCCCGCAAGACCGATGCAGACGCGGGGCCGACCATGCTTCAGTTGGCGTGGCTCTACCGGGCCCGGCATGTGGCGCGTGAGCTCGTCACCCGCCCGTATGACGAATCAGCGCTGCGCCATGCCCTGCAGCGACTCTCGGCGCTGCGCACCGCGCCGGAAGAAACCCGCCACGTCGCGCGAATCCTCGAAGAATGCGGTGTCCGCTGGGTGATTGTTGAGCCGATCGCGGGTACGAAGATCGACGGGGCCTGCTTTTGGCTTGCCGACGATCAGCCGGTCGTCGCCATGACGCTGCGCTTGGATCGCATCGACAACTTCTGGTTCGTGCTTCGTCACGAACTGGAACACGTGCTCCAGCGTCACGGCCGGGACAAGGGCTACATCCTTGATCAGGAGGTCGAAAGCCCTTCGTCCGCACAGATCAATGACGAAGAGAAGGTGGCGAATGACGCTGCGGCGCAGTTCTGTGTCGATCAGGCAGAAGTGAGTGGGTTCATTGCACGGGTGGCGCCCTTCTTCAAGGAAGAACGCGTCCTGCAGTTTGCGCAGCGAATCAACGTCCATCCCGGGCTTGTGGTGGGCCAGCTGCAGCGGCAGCTCGCCCGCTATGACCTTTTCCGTAAGCACCAGGCCAAGGTGCGGGCATTCGTGACGAACGCCGCTCGCACCGACGGTTGGGGTGTCGTCCAGACGTACTGAAGGAGAACTTGCGATGTCCGCATACAGCAATCAGGTCAAGGACTACATCGAGCGGTACAAGGCGGAGACCGGCCACGATGGCCTGCTCGACCCCCATGAAGTGGCTGCGTGGGCGTTCCACAACGGCCTGCACAAGCCGAACCCGAGAACGATCATCGACGTGATTGCGGCCGACATTTCGCAGGTGTTCCGTGAGGAGTATCGGACCGACCGCCACGGTCGGAGGTACCGCGCCAAGCACGCCGCGACCCACAAGAAGGGCAACAAGACGTTGTCGCTCTGGGCCGACTTGGACGATCCGGTCGCACCCCATGAGCACTTCGTTCGATCCTTCGCACAGCGGCGTCAGCAGATCGTCGGCGACTGCCTCCAACTCAAGACCGATGTCGATGTTTACAACGACAAGCGCGATCCCGTCGCTCCGGTCCAGGTCCCGCTGGACTTCACTCTCGACGTCGCCGAGATGCAGCAGCCCTTGCAGCGCGCTGCCTAAGCGTTTTCCTCAGCGCGTTTCACCGTGGCGAGCGCGCTAGGTTTCCCTTCGGCCACGACGAGGAACCAATATGCCCAAGCGTGAACAGTCCGGCCCCAAGGTCACCCGTCTGGCGTCCGAGACCCTCCGAAGCCCCACGGCCAGTGCAACCGCGAAATCCCTCGCTGGAAGCGCGCTAGCGCAGTCCGGCACGCCCAAACAGTCGTCGAGCAAGACCGCGACGACCGCCTCGAAGGCGTTGCAGGACGGCCGTTCGAACTCGGCGACCCGAACGCTCGCCGGGTCGGTGCTGACGCAGAAGCCGGGGCGCAAGTGAGCCCCGCCGACGCAGACTCTGGCCGGCTGCGGCTCTACACCGTCCAAGTGGACCTCCACCGAAGGGTGGAGGTCGAGGTCATGGCGCCAAACGAAGACGACGCTCGCCAGCAGGCCCGCGAGACGGCCGTGTCGCAGCTCCCGGCTGCCGATGCATGGAGCACCGAGATACTGAAAGCCGCCGATGTCACCGTAGCTATCGGATCTCGGATCACCCATGAGCTGTTCGGCACCGGTACCGTGCAGGCCGTTGTGACTTTGGCGTCCGCTTCCCGAAAACGGCTCCTACGCGTCGCGGTTCAATTCGACGACGGCGAGCACAAGGAACTCGTCCTACCGCATCCGCGCGTCAGCCTAGCGGCCCCAGCGCCGTAGACCCGAGCGTTTCCCACTCTTCCCCCGCGCTCCTCCTCCCCCTGCCGATGTCGGATCTGGATCGCTACCTCGACGCCGCCACCCGCGAGAACACGCGAGCGAGCTATGCCAAGGCCATCCGGCATTTCGAGGTGGAAGGCGAAGGGCTCTTGCCGGCCACCGCCGATCAAGTCGCCAAGTACCTCGCTCGGTTCGCCCCCACTCTCGCCGTCAGCACGCTCAGGCAGCGCGTCGCGGCGTTGTCAGCGTGGCACCGGGATCACGGGTTTCCCGATCCCACCAAAGCGCCGGTGGTTCGAAAGGTGCTCAAGGGCATCCAGACGGTTCATCCGGCCGCGCCCCGGCAGGCTGCCCCCCTGCAGCTGAGGTTGCTCGGCCAACTGGCCGACTGGCTGGACGAGGCCGCCCGATGGGCCGGCTCGCGTGGCGATGTGCCGGGCGAGCGGCGTCACCGTCGCGATCGTGCCCTGGTCCTGATGGGCTTCTGGCGAGCCTTCCGCACCGATGAGCTTCTGCGCCTGGATGTCCAGAACCTGACGGTGGTCGAGGGCCAAGGCATGACGTGCCTCCTGCCGCAGTCGAAGGGGGATCGTCAGGCCGAGGGAGTCACGTTCCGCGTTCCCGCGCTGTCCCGGTGGTGTCCCGTCGAGGCCATGGTTGACTGGTTGACGGTCAGCGAACTCACCACCGGACCGGTGTTCCGCAGCATCGATGCCCATGGCGTGATCAGCACCGACGGCCTGCATGCCAACAGCATCCCCCGCCTGCTTCGCGAGATCTTCGCGCGAGCCGGATTGGCGTCCCCCGAGCAGTACAGCGGCCACTCCCTCCGTCGCGGTTTCGCCCAATGGGCCAATGCCCAAGGCTGGGACCTGAAGTCTCTGATGGAGTACGTCGGCTGGAAAGACGTGTCCTCGGCGATGCGCTACCTCGATGGCGCCGATCCCTTCGCCAAGCATCGCATCGAGGCCGGACTCTCGGAGCGCGCGGAAGAGTCCCGCCCATCGCCCACCGCGTGGCCGGTTCCGCCGGCCTTGCCAGCCCCGCGCGTGCCGATGGTCGACCTCGAGGTGCGTCTGGTCCTGAGCAACCAGCGCGCTTCGCGATCGGGCAGTGCGAAGGTCCGGAAGATTCTCATCGACAGCTGTCTCGCGCCCTTGGCAGCCCAGCAGGTCGACGCCGACGGGCAGCGCTTCCATTTCTCGCTTCCCGACGACGAGCTTCTCGAGGAGACGGTTGCAGAACTTCTCGACGATCTCCACCGCTTTGCCGGCAACCACAATTTCCACCTCGACGCCGACGTCCGGGAACGCTCTGGGTCCCG
The DNA here is from genome assembly GCA_001725155.1 of Lysobacteraceae bacterium SCN 69-320. Taxonomy (GTDB): domain Bacteria; phylum Pseudomonadota; class Gammaproteobacteria; order Xanthomonadales; family Rhodanobacteraceae; genus Tahibacter. The sequence goes on from MEFP01000028.1 coordinate 7,941, forward strand.
TCGTTGGGAATAGCGATCTTCAGGAATCCTCCCCCCGATGCCCCAGATCCACGAAACGGCTTACCCACGCATCAAGCCGGACCTGAGTCCTCGCGAACTGGAAGAAACGTACTCCCTCACGCGCGAGGAGGTGGATTTCGTCTTCAAGTCTGCGCGAACGACCACGACCCGGCTCGGGCTCGCGGTTCTCCTCAAGATCGCACAACGACTCGGGTACTTCCCCACGCTGGCGGAGGTGCGCCCCGACATCGTGGCCCACATCGCCAAGTTCATTCGATTCGGTAGGCGCCCCAAAGCCAGTGACCTGACCGCGCTCGACCAGAACAGCATCCGCCAGAGGCAGATCGAGCTGGTCCGCAACCGACTAGGCATCACTGCTTGGTCGAAGGTGGACGACGGCTGGCTCGCCCTCACGGCCGATCGTGTCGCCGATGCCCGCCATCACACGAGGGACATCATCAACGCCCTGCTGGAGGAGTTCGTCCATCACCGGATCGAGCTCCCGGCGTTCTCGACGGTCGATCGCATGGCGACGACCGCGCACACGCGGGCGAACGCCCGAATCTTGGGCAAGATTGCCGGTGAACTCTCCGATGACATCAAGGCCCGGATTGACGCGCTGTTCGTTCGTCCTGCAGTGGGGGCCGAAACGGGCTGGCAAATGCTGCGACGTGACCCCCGAAAGCCGACGGATGTCGAGATTCGGAGCTATCTCCAGCACATCGAGCGGCTTCGTACGCTTGCGGATGAACTTCCTGCGGTTGCGACCAGCATTCCAAGGCTTCGAGACTTCTTCAGTTACGCCCAGTCCCTGAATGCGCCGGAGATGGCCGAGCTCATCCCCGAGAAGCGGTACGGCCTCGCGGTGATCTACATTCGTGGGCGGTACTACAAGGCCATTCTCCCGCTCCACGGTTTCTTTGGACACGGAACTGAGGTCTCATAACCTCAACAGGAGTGTCTGGAATGACGAGCAAATCAGGGGTGTCGGTGGAACGCGGTCGCTGGTCTGCGAAGGCCAAGCGTGATGCGGTGTTGCGTTTGCTGCAGGGTGAGGATCTGGACACGCTGTCGCGTTCGCTGAAGGTCGGCGCGGGCAAGCTGTCGCAGTGGCGCGAGACGTTTCTTGCGTCGGGCCTGGTCGGCTTCAAGCAGCGCGGCGACGATGCCCGCGACGAGGAGATCGGCAAGCTGAAGACGGTCCTGGGCGAGATGACAATGCGTTGCGAACTGCAGCGCGATGCGATCCGGAGGTTGAAAGAGGGCCTCCCTTTGGACGAAGCGAGGTTGCCGAAGTGAGCCGGGCAACCTCGCCGGAAACCGGTCGCAGGTATGGCATCCAGCGCGTGTGTGGCGCGTGGCAGCTGCCCCGCTCGACGTGGTATGCACAGACTGCGGCGATGCGCCCGGATTGGCCGGTGCCGCTGAAGCGGGGGCCCAAGACCGTGGTGAGCGACGCTGAACTGGCGGATGCGATCCGGGGCGTGCTGGCGACGAGTCCGTTCGTCGGCGAAGGCCATCGCAAGGTGTGGGCGAAGTTGCGGCATGCCGGCACGCGCTGCGGCAAGCCGCGGGTGCTGCGGGTGATGCGCGAGCACGGTCTGCTGGCGCCCCAGCGCGGCGGTGGCTACCGCGGACCTCGGGCGCACGATGGCACCATCACCACGGCGGCGCCGGACCTGATGTGGGGCACGGACTTCACCACCACGGTCACGGTGAACGAAGGTCAGGCTGCGGTGTTCGTGTGCGTGGATCACTGCACCAGCGAGCTGATCGGCGTGCATGCCTCGGGCAAGGCGACACGCTGGGAGGCGCTGGAGCCGGTCAAGCAGGGTCTGCGTGAGCACTATGGCGGCCTGCGCAAAGCGGTCGCGCAGGGGCTCGAGCTGCGGCACGACAACGGCACCCAGTATCTGGCCCATGACTTCCAGCGCGAAATCGCCTTCCTGGGCATCGCGTCGAGCCCTTCGTTCGTGCGCGCACCGGAAGGCAACGGCTGCGCCGAGCGCATCATCCGCACGCTCAAGGAGCAGTTGCTGTGGGTGCGCAGCTTCGCCACCATCGAGGAGTTGCGACTTGCGCTGCGCGAGTGGCAGCGGCTGTACAACGACACGTGGATGGTCGAGAAGCACCAGCATCGATCACCCGCACAGGTGCGTCGTGACCTTCGCGCCGCAGCGCTGCCGGTGGTCCAGGCGGCGTGATTTACCCTCAAATCCGTGTCCAGGAAACCGCGAGCGGTTCATCCAAGACCTTTGCGGCCCTTGCCCGGGAAGTAGCCGTGGACGAAAAGACGGTCCGCCACGTCTTCGACGATTTCATCGAGGAGGTCGAGGCCAAGACC
>MEFP01000029.1 GCA_001725155.1 Lysobacteraceae bacterium SCN 69-320
GCACGGATCAAGGTGTCGCTCGGCTCACGCAGCCCCGTGGAGTACCGAAAGTCTCTGGGAATCGCTGTCTAATCCGTCCAAGTTTTCTGCCGCACCCCCCCCGCGTTTGCTGGTCAATTTTCAACGCGCCTCAACAGTCAAGGCGTGGCTCGCGGCGATTGATCGCAAGGTCGCCGCGGGACACAAGAAAATAAGGCGAAAAGTTACGGACCGGTCGGACAAATGGGAGGAGCTGTACTTGGCCGCGGCTCATCAGAGCAATCTGTATCACCTCCAGCTCACGACGACTAATGCGAAGCTGGAAGCTAGAGAAATTAAGATCAAGGAGCTAGAAGCGGAGATCGTTCGGCTTCAGATAAGCGGATCAAATGGTGCAGTGGTGGATCTGAACGCAAAGCGGAAAGGTGGCCCCGGCAAAAAGACTAACCGATAGATGGAAGTTGGCGACCCTTGTCCCATCCCGGCGGGTAAATCCTATCCATACGGCGGCAACATCCCCCCAAGGTCATCGGCAACGCACTGCCATCGCTCCCTATTGAGGATGCATGGTGTGTCTAGTGACCACTCCATGGGTGGCTTTGGATCGGGATCAAACTCGCCTGAGATGATTGCGGCGATTTCCGTGGACCTCACTTCACTTAGCGAGTAGAGCACCCGAATCCAAAGCTTCAGGATCTCCGCGTTGTCAGCGCCTGACCAAGGCAGCGGACGGTAACGGCGCCAAAGAGCGTCAATGGTTCGCGCCCGAGGAATCTCGTAGAGGTCATGCCGGCGGTCACTTCGCCTCAAGACCTTGTCAAGAAGCGAAGGCGCGGGAGCGAATGTAGGGAATAGTCTGAAGCCGCAGCGAAGCGTTTCTTGAATTGCGGCCTCGATGCAGACTCGCTCGCGTCGATAGACAGGGTCATCCGCTGTGGGTATGAAGAATTCGGCATCGTCTGATTTCATCGCGTCACTCATTGGTCTCTGGCGAGCCAAGTCAAAGTCTCGTCTACCAAATGCCATTGCTACCATAAGCTAGGGATCTAAACGATCCCGCTACTGAAAGCTCCGTCCGGCGCTAGAGTCGAGTTCGACCGGCGCGCGCAACGCTCGCAATGCTGTAAGCGTTATTTGTTGCGCAGATTTTGGACAAGGGTCAGCGCTGTCTTGGGGGACATGCCGAGCTTCTCGGCGAGCACGAAGTACTCAAGGACGTCGAGTCGCCGTGACCCCCGCTCCACGGCTGACAGGCGCTGCTGTGGCCAGCCAAGTGCCACACAAAGCTCCGCCTGAGTGATCCCCAAAGACTTTCGGGTCTCCTTGAGCGCGGTGACCAACTCGCGGTATTGCTTTGCGTAGATGGTCTTCTTGGGCATGGCGGTCCGGTCCCTTCCTGGGTGGACACGCTAGGTGCGCCGGGCAAATACATGAAAAACGTGTAAATTCGGGCTACCATCCGGGCCTGCTATCCGGCTCCCGAGTCCCTGGCCTATGCCCCTGCTATTGGTCCACCCGGCCGTGGACCTGACGCTCGAGCTCTACGTCTCGCCGGCCCTGGAGGAAGCCAATACCTACGTCAAGGCCCTGGAGTACCGGCTGCAGGACCTCCTCAGGGACTGCCTCGACTGGGACCTGAAGCCCCCCACGGACGCCCAGGTGGCTTACGCCACGGTCCTCGCGGCCAGGCATGGGGTCTCGGTGCCTTCCGAGGCCCTCAACTATCGGTTCCACATGGCCATGTTTCTTGAGGCCTGGGCCCGAAAGCCCAAGCCCGCCGGCCAGGCCGAGGATCAGCCAGAGGTATCCGTGAGGGTGGTCGACCCTCAGGTTGGGGAAGGGTAAGGCGGCCTGACGCCCCTCGGAGTCGCGATTGTCTCTGTAGATGAGACAGAATCCCCTGATAGTTGTCGCGCCTTCATAGGGAACCACCTGGAATGAACCAACAAAGCCTCTCCGCCTTCATCTGGTCGGTGGCCGACCTGCTTCGGGGTGACTACAGGCCCCACGAATACGGAAAGGTGATCCTGCCCTTCACGGTGCTCCGTCGCCTGGACTGCGTCCTGGCGCCGACCAAGGCGAAGGTTCTGAAGGAGCTGGAGGCGAAGACCAAGGCGGGGGTGAATCCAGATCCGTTCCTCAAGAGGGCCTCCGGACAGAGCTTCTACAACAGCTCCGATCTGGACCTGTCCAGGCTTCTCGGTGACCAGGACCACATCAAGCAGAACCTGTACGCCTACCTGCAGGGGTTCTCCCCGGAAGCCAGGGACATCTTCGAGCGTTACGACTTCGCCACCCAGATCGAGCGACTGGCCAAGGCCAACCTGCTCTACCTCGTCACCGAGAAGTTCGCCAACATCGATCTGCACCCTGGGTCGGTCGACAACGCCCAAATGGGCCATGTCTTCGAGGAGCTGATCCGCCGATTCGCCGAACTCTCGAACGAGACCGCCGGTGAGCACTTCACCCCGCGGGAGGTCATCAGGCTGATGGTCAACCTCGTCTTCATCGAGGATGACGACGTGCTGACGCCCGGCAATGCGGTCGTGCGAACCATCTACGACCCCACGGCCGGAACTGGCGGAATGCTGTCCGTTGCCGCAGAGCACCTTGCCGAGCACAACCCCGCTGCCCGCCTGACCCTTCATGGGCAGGAGCTCAACGACGAGTCCTACGCCATCTGCAAGGCGGACATGCTCATCCGCGGCCAGGCGGTGGAGAATATCGTCGCCGGTAACACCCTGAGCGAAGACGGGTTCCCCAAGAAGACCTTCGACTACATGCTGGCCAACCCGCCCTTCGGCGTGGAATGGAAGAAGGTCGAGAAGGTCGTCCGGCAGGAGCATGAGCAGAAGGGCTTCGACGGGCGCTTCGGGCCTGGTCTGCCGCGCGTGTCCGACGGCTCGATGCTCTTCTTGCTCCACCTCGTGGCCAAGATGACGCCTGTGGTGGATGGCAAGGGCGGCAGCCGCTTCGGCATCGTGCTCAATGGCTCGCCCCTGTTCACGGGCGGGGCTAGCAGCGGCGAGAGTGAGATCCGCCGCTATTTGCTAGAGAACGATCTGGTAGAGGCGATCATCAGCCTGCCGACGGACATGTTCTACAACACCGGCATCGCTACCTACGTGTGGGTGGTATCGAACAAGAAGCCAGTCGCCCGCCGGGGGTGGGTGCAACTGATAGATGGCTCGCACTTCTGGCAGAAGATGCGCAAGAGCCTTGGCAGCAAGCGCAAAGAGATGAGCGACGAGCAAATCGCCACGGTCACCCGTCTGTTTGGTGAGTTCGCCGAAGCTGACCTGGTCACGCTGCTCGACGCATCCGGCAAAGAGGTGGGGCGGGAGGTGCTGGCCAAAGATGCCGCAAGCCCCGCTGCATCTGAGGGCGGCAAGGTGAGGCGAGTGCCGTTGGCCCGCCACTTCCGCAATGAGGCTTTCGGATACACGACCATTACCATCGAGCGACCCCTGCGTGATGAGGCCGGTAATGTGGTCTTGTTCGAGAAAGGCAGGCAGAAGGGGCAGTCCCAGCCGGACAGCAGGCTACGCGACACTGAGAATGTGCCGCTAGGCGAGGATATCGGCGCTTACTTCACACGCGAGGTCCTCCCTCACGCGCCGGACGCATGGATCGACGAAAGCAAGAGCAGAGTGGGCTATGAGATTCCCTTTAGCCGACACTTCTATGTTTTCGAGCCGCCGCGGCCCCTAGAGGAGATTGACGCCGATCTAAAGGCAGTTTCGGCGAATATTCTGAGGATCCTGGGAGATGTGGCCGAATGAGGCTTCCAAAGTACGCGACCTACAAGGAGTGGTCAGGCCACGAGACTTCTATTCCGACTCATTGGGAAGTTTCAAGAATAAAGAATCTAGCGAGTATCAATGACGATACGCTTCCTGAAGATAGCGATCCTTCCCTGGAAATTGAGTACGTCGATATCGGCAGCGTCAGTCTTGATAGAGGCATCCATCAGACTCAGTCCTGCACGTTTTCTGAGGCTCCTTCGCGAGCGCGGCGCTTAGTTCGAGTCGGGGATATTATCGTCTCGACAGTTCGAACGTACCTCAAGGCAATTGCTCCTATCGATGAAGAGCAATGCCACCTAGTTGTTTCTACGGGATTTGCAGTCGTTCGCGCCGGGTCGAGACTGAGTTCGGGGTTCGGCAGGTACGCACTGCAATCACCGGGGTTTGTAGATGAGGTCATCAGCAGATCGACGGGCGTTAGCTACCCTGCAATTAATGCATCAGACCTTGCGCGGATCGAGATTCCGGTTCCGCCAGCAGAAGAGCAGGTTGCCATCACTGCATTCTTGGACCGCGAAATCGCGAAGATCGACGTCCTCATCGTCGAGCAGGAGCGCCTGCTCGCGCTGCTTTCAGAGAGGCGCCAGGCGATCATCTACAAAGCAGTCTCCCAAGGCTTGAGTCCCGCTGTGCCGAGGAAAGACTCTGGCTTGCCATGGTTGAAAGAGGTACCTGAACACTGGGAGATCAAGAGACTCAAAGCGATATCGCCTTTCGTCTCCGTTGGCATCGTCGTGAATCCCAGTGCCTACGTTTCAGACGATGGGCTACCGTACATATACGGCGGCGACATTTCTGAGGGATATATTGACACCGGCCGCTGCAGGAGGATCTCGCCAGAGGCTAGCAGTGCCCAGGCCAAGACCCAGATTAGGAAAGGCGATTTGTTGACTGTTCGGGTTGGAGCTCCGGGCGTTACTGCTGTAGTTCCTGAGGATTGTGAGGGAGGGAACTGCGCGTCCGTCATGTTGATTCGAGGCGGTGACTTTGATTCTGAATGGCTGTGTCACGCCATGAACAGCCGGATGGTTAGATATCAGGTTGAGGTTGTCCAGTACGGGGCAGCGCAGGAGCAATTCAATATTGGGCATGCGGTCAACTTTGTGATTCCGACTCCGCCAGTGCAGGAGCAGTCGGATATCGCTAACCATATTCGCTCGGAAGTCGGAGGAATCGACAGGCTTAGCGATAACTGCAAGAGAGCCATTAGCCTTCTTTCAGAGCGTCGCTCTGCCCTAATTTCCTCAGTAGTCACAGGGCAGTTTGATGTTCGAGGTGTTGCGTAACCGTGCGCCGCTATCGCCATCGCCCATCTCCACTTGCTGACGTGGCTTCGTCGTCTCTTCGCGGCCCATGGTGGCGGCCTCTAGTCTTTGGCGGATTCGGTTTCGTCCTGTTTGGGGTGGCCTATCCCCTGTTCGTTATGGACATGCTTGCAGATGTTGAGGCAGGGATGCTTCGCCCAGTGCTTGATGAGGTTCTGGGGCGCAGAGTTCGTGCAGTAATTTTGCTCGGAGTGGCCTGTTTACTTCTCGGCGCGGGCCTCTCCTGCTGGAAGCTCTGGACGCAGCAAGGCCTTGACGCAGCGCAGCTTCGGGGCGCCTCCTTTCTGTCGCGTCTGTTGGCCAGATTGATTACCTAAGTGGCTCTGCCCAGGACTTGAGATGACTGATATTCAATTGTTTCGACTAACTGACGGCGCCGCGATCGAGCTAGTGCAGCGCGCAGCGGGTCTCGAGCGCGACTTGCAGAAGATCATCGAGGGGCAGATGGAGCCGCTCCTTGGCGTCCAGTTCCTGGCTTCCGAGTTCGTGACGGACGCGACTCACCGCGGAAGGATCGACAGCTTGGGTATCGACGAGAACGGATGCCCGGTGATCATCGAGTACAAGCGAACCGTTAATGAGAACGTCATCAATCAGGGGTTGTTCTACCTCTCCTGGCTGCTCGAGCACCGGGGAGAGTTCCGCTGGTTGGTGATGAGCACGTTGGGGAAAGAAGTTGCCGACGCCATCAACTGGGCGGGTGCTCGATTGCTCTGCATTGCCAGTGACTTCAAGCACTACGATCTCCATGCGGTCCGTTTGATTGACCGAAACATCGAGCTGATTCGCTACAGAATCTTCGATGCGAATCTCTTGATGCTTGAGCTGGTTCACAAGGTGGTTGCCAGCGGCAATGCCGCGGCAAAGGGCGGGGCCCTAGACGCCAGCGATACGCCAAATTCGCTCCAGCCGTCTCTGGCGCCTCCAGCGCAGGAGCCAGCGTCTGTCTCCAAGGACAAGTCCCACGTCGAACGCCTGGCGAGCGCAAGCGAGGAGGTGAAGGCCATCGTGGAGCAGTTGGCCGAGTTCACCCTCTCGCTGGGAGACGATGTGACGGAGCGGCCGTCCCACCTCTATACGGCTTTCAGGCGCCTGAAGAACTTTGTCAGCGTGATTGCCTATACCAATCGTGTCTTGGTCATGCTCAAGGTAGATCCGTCCACCGTGCAGCTTGAGCCGGGTTTCAGTCGCGATGTGACCAATATCGGGCACTGGGGCACGGGCGACCTGGAGCTCACATTGCAGTCCCTTGCCGATCTTGAGCGTGCCAAGCCGCTGATCGAGCGTAGTTACTGAATCGCCCCGTCTTTCCCGGAGGCTCCAAACCTTGAGAGGATGGAGCCATGAGCAACAAATTGACGAGGTACGCACCCGAGGTGCGTGAGCGGGCG
>MEFP01000030.1 GCA_001725155.1 Lysobacteraceae bacterium SCN 69-320
CCACTCCTCCAGAGCAGCCCCTCCGCCATCAGCTTCCGCCTCAGCGAAGGGGCGCGAACTCTAACACCGCTTTTCCGTTTGGCAAGTACCCAGAGCGAAAAAAGTTCAGCTCGCTGCCGCGCCCCCCCCCTTACATGACATGTGTTGTGTTGAAGCGGTGCATGCCGACGAATGGCTGAGCCAGACACCGCCAGACTGCAAACGCAGTCCGAGTGGCGAAAAATCCCTATGCTAGGATCGGCCAACGCTTTCCGACGGTGAACACCATGGGTGAACTGTACGACGATCGCCGCCAAGAGCCGCGCTACGCCACATCCGGCATCTACTATGTCGAGTCGATCGGCCGCGGTACGCCAGGGCGGATTCTCGATCTGTCCGTGAATGGCGCGATGCTCGAGCAGGTCGACGGTCAGCCGATCACCGAAGGCACCCGCGTCAATATCGTGCTGAGTTTTTCCGGCCAGCCCGAATTCGTCGCCGACGCCCTGATCCAGCACATCGTCAATGGCCGCATCGGCATCGAGTTCTACGACATGTCGCCGGAGCACTTCACTACGCTGGCCACCTTGATCGACCAGCACCAGCGTTCGCGCTGACGCCGCCACCTCTCACCAAATCACAGCAGGGAATTTTCCGTCATGTTTCATCGCACTCTGCGGACGCTGGCCGCACTGGGTCTGATCGCCTGTTCCGCTGCGGCCAATGCCCAGGCCATCTCGTATGTCGTGCTCAAGGGCAAGACCTTCTATGTCGAGCTCGCCGAAAACGACGAGCAGCATATGCGCGGCCTGATGTTCCGCGAGCAGATGGCGGCCGACCGCGGCATGTTCTTCATCTTCCGCGACGAGTACATGCAGGCGTTCTGGATGAAGAACACACTGATTCCGCTGGACATGCTCTATGTCGACAAGAGCTTCCATGTCGTGTCGGTGCAGAGCAACGTGCCGCCGTGCAAAGCCGATCCGTGTCCGTCCTATCCGAGCAGCGGTCCTGCCAAGTATGTGCTGGAGCTCAACGGCGGCACGGCCGACAAGCTCGGCGTCAAACCGGGCGACGTGCTGGAGTTCCACCGCTGATCCGCCGCGGCCAGCGCGTCCGGCGCTGGCCGCTCCAGCGCGTGATGGCAGGGCAGGCCGACCTGATACGGAACCAGCTTCAGCGGCGCCGTCTGCGGATTGCGGAAGTCGTCGTCGGACCAGGGCACGAACTGTTTCATTGTGGGGCCTGCAGCCATTGGCATCCGGCTTGGATGCAGAGGTATTAGGCAACCACCCTGTGCCGCGCCTCTGTCCTGGAAATGGCGCAATCGTGACAGGCGCGCTGGCACCGATCACCGCATCGGTTACCATCCGGAGCAAGCTGCCGGAGACGCCGAATGAATGATCCCTGGCTAGGCCTGCAACACGCCGTCGATCACGAGATTTCCCTGCTTTCGGCAGCGCTGCTCGTCGCGAAGGACGAGTATCCGACCTTGGCCTGCAGCGACTACGAACGGCGCGTGGACGAGTACGCCAGCCGTCTCTCGGCAGAACTTCCGCTCAATGCCACCGATACGCAGCGACTGAGCCGCCTCAACGCTTTCCTGTTCGAAGAGCTCGGCTTCGCGGGCGACGAACGCAACTATTTCGACCCACGTAACAGCTATCTCAACGAGGTGCTGGACCGGCGCCTGGGCAATCCGATCTCGCTGGCCATCGTGCAGATCACCTTGGCCCAGCGCCTGGGGCTGCCGCTGGAAGGCGTGTCGTTTCCGGGACATTTCCTCGTGCGCATGCCGCTGGACGACGGCATCGTCGTGCTCGATCCGTTCCATCGCGGCCGCACCCTGGACCTGCCGGAGCTGCGCCGGCGCGCACGCAGCGAGCTGTCGGCACGCGACATTGACGACCAGCGCCTCGCTCACCTGCTGGAACCGGCCAGCCATCGGGCCATCGTTGCACGCATGCTGCGCAACCTGCGACTGGGGTATGTCGAGAACGACGCCTGGGACAAGGCGCTGCGCTGCACCGACCGACTCGTCACCTTGGACCCGTTCGACATCGTCGAATGGCGCGAGCGCGGCAACCTGTATCTGAAGCTGGGCCACCACCGCGCCGCACGCGAGGACTTCAAGCGCTATCTCGCGCTGGCCCCTCAGGCCGAGGACGCCGACCGGGTCATGAGCCAGCTGATCGTCTGCACGACCCAGGCCGGCCGTCTTCACTGATACCGCCCGGAACGGCTGCCCCGGCAGAACCGATTCCGGCCCGAAACGAAAACCGCAGTCCGGCTGGTTTCAGCCGACCTCGACCATTTCGAAATCCGACTTGGTGACGCCGCAGTCGGGACAGGTCCAGGTGTCCGGCACATCATCCCAGCGCGTGCCCGGTTCGATGCCGTCCTGCGGCCAGCCTTCCGCTTCGTGGTAGAGGAAGCCGCAGACGACGCACATGAAGGTGCGGAACGGTGCGTCGGTACCGGGAGCAGCTGCGGACATGGCGGGCGTAGGCCTCGGGAAAAGGGTGCGCATTGTCGCAGCGCAGCGCGCCTGGCTTCAAATCGGCCAGAATGGCCGGCCTCCTTTCCCGCCAGTACCGCCACGATCATGCGACATCCCCTGCTGCCGGCACCGGGCCTCTATGCGATCACCGACGGCCCGCGCGAGGACCTGCTCGCCGCCGCCGCAGCAGCGCTGGAAGGCGGCGCGGTGCTGCTGCAATACCGCGACAAGACTGTCGATGCGCAGCGCCGCCTGCGCGAGGCACGCGCACTGGCAGGACTTTGCGCCGAAGCCGGCGTGCTGTTCATCGTCAACGACGACGTCGAGCTCGCCCTGGCCTGCGGCGCCCGCGCCGTGCATCTGGGCGCCGACGACGGCGACATCGCCGCGGCACGCCGCCGCCTCGGCGCCGACGCGGTCATCGGCGTGTCCTGCTACGACGACCTCGATCGCGCACGCCGCCTCGCCGCCGCGGGCGCGGACTATCTCGCGTTCGGCGCGTTTTATCCGTCGCCGACCAAGCCGCTCGCGCACCGCGCCGATCCCGGGCTGCTGTCCGCCAGCGCCGCGCTCGGCCTGCCGCGCGTGGCAATCGGCGGCATCAGGCCCGACAATGCCGCACCGCTGATCGAGGCCGGCGCCGACTATCTCGCCGTCATCAGCGAAGTCTTCGGCCAGACCGACGTCAGCGCCGCGGCGCGCCGCTTTGCCGCTCTTTTTCCCGCATTCCGGAATCCTTCTGCATGACCAGCAACCACGCTCTGTTCGAACGCGCCCGCCAACTGCTGCCCGGCGGCGTCAACTCTCCGGTGCGCGCCTTCAAGTCCGTCGGCGGCGAACCGTTCTTCACCGCGCGCGCCGATGGCGCCTGCCTCTGGGACGTGGAAGGCAAGCGCTACATTGACTACGTCGGTTCCTGGGGACCGATGATCGTCGGCCACAACCATCCCTACGTGCGCGAGGCCGTCGCCCGCGCGATCCAGGACGGCCTGTCCTTCGGCACGCCCTGCCCGGCCGAAGTCACGATGGCCGAGACGCTGACCAGGCTGCTGCCGTCGGTCGAGATGGTGCGCATGGTCAATTCCGGCACCGAAGCGACGATGGCCGCGATCCGCCTGGCGCGCGGCTATACCGGCCGCAGCAAGATCGTGAAGTTCGAGGGCTGCTATCACGGCCACGGCGACGCGTTTCTCGTGAAAGCCGGCTCAGGCGCACTGACCTTTGGCGTGCCGACCTCGCCGGGCGTACCTGCCGGCCTGGCCGACCTGACCCTGACTCTGCCCTACAACGACCTCGCCGCGGCCGAGGCACTGTTTGCCGAACACGGCAATGAGATCGCCGGCCTGATCATCGAACCCGTCGCCGGCAACATGAACTGCATACTGCCGCGCGCCGGCTATCTGCAAGGGCTGCGCGAGCTGTGCACGCGCCATGGCGCGCTGCTGATCTTCGACGAGGTCATGACCGGCTTCCGCGTCGCGCTCGGCGGCGCGCAGGCGCTGTACGGGATCACGCCGGACCTCAGCACCTTCGGCAAGATCATCGGCGGCGGCATGCCGGTCGGCGCCTACGGCGGACGCCGCGAGATCATGCAGCAGATCGCGCCGGCCGGACCGGTCTATCAGGCCGGCACCCTGTCGGGCAATCCGGTCGCGATGGCCGCGGGTCTGGCCATGCTGGAACTGATCCAGACACCGGGCTTCTACGCCGAGATCGACCGCAAGACGCGCCTGCTGACCGACGGCCTGCAGGCCGTCGCGCTCGAAGCCGGTGTCGCGATGACGACGAACCGCGTCTGCGGCATGTTCGGCGTGTTCTTCACCGACCAGATCGTGGAAACCTTCGCCCAGGCCACGGCCTGCGACACCGCACTGTTCAACCGCTTCTTCCACGGAATGCTCCAGCGCGGCGTCTATCTCGCGCCGTCGGCGTTCGAAGCCGGCTTCCTGTCCAGCGCGCACAACGACGACCTGCTCGGCGAAACCCTGGTCGCCGCGCGCGACGCGCTGCGCGCGGCGCGCGCCGGCTAAGACAGGCGAACTAGGACTTCGCAAACGCCTGCAGCGCCGCCGTCAGGCGCTGCAGGCCGGTCGCGACTTCGTCGTCGCCGATATTCAAGGCCGGCACCAGGCGCAGAACGTCCGGTCCGGCCTGCAGCAGCAACAGACCGTGTTCGGCGGCGAGATCCAGCGCGGCGCCGGCCTTGCCGCGCCAGGGCTTCGCCAGTACCGCGCCGAGCATCAGCCCCCGGCCGCGCACCTGCTCGAACAGGCCCAGACTGTCGTTGATCTCGGCCAGACCACGGCGCAGTGCTGCGGCCTGGCGCGCGACATTGGCCAGCAGTTCCGGCTCGGCCAGCCGGCGCAACGCGACGCGCGCAACGGCCGCAGCCAGCGGATTGCCACCGAAGGTCGTGCCATGCGCGCCGAACTGCCAGGTTTCCGCCGCGCGCGCGCCGACCAGCATCGCGCCGATCGGAAAGCCCGCACCGAGCGCCTTGGCGATGCACAGGATGTCCGGCGCGACACCGTCGTTCTGCCAGGCCCAGAGTTTGCCGCTGCGCCCCATGCCACACTGGATCTCGTCATAGACGAGCAGCGCGTCGTGGCGGCCGCACAGTGCGCGCAGGCCGGCCAGGAAGCCGTCGGCTGCCGGCACGACGCCGCCTTCACCCTGCACCGGCTCGACCAGCACCGCGGCGACGTCGCCGGCAGCCATGGCCGCTTCGGCCGCGGCCAGGTCGTTGTAGTCGCAGTAGCGGAAGCCGCCGGGCAGCGGCTCGTAACCCTGCTGGTACTTCGGCTGCGCGGTCGCCGTCACGGCGGCGAGGGTGCGGCCGTGGAAGGAACCGTGGAAGGTCAGGATCACGCGGCGTTCCGGCGGGCGACCGGCGGTCGCAGCCCATTTGCGCACGAGCTTGATTGCCGCTTCGTTGGCCTCGGTGCCGGAGTTGCACAGATAGACGCGCTCGGCGAACGCCGACGCGGCGACCAGTTCCTCGGCCAGGCGCAGCGGCGGCTCGCTGACGAAAACGTTGCTCGTATGCCAGAGCCTGGTCGCCTGGGTCTGCAGCGCGGCGACCAGTTCCGGATCCGCATGCCCGAGCGAATTGACCGCGATGCCGGCGCTGAAATCAATGTAGTCGCGTCCCTCGCTGTCCCAGACGCGCGAACCCTGGCCGCGCTCGAGCACGATGCGGCGCGGCCGGTAGACCGGCACGTAGTAGCGGTCGGCAAGCGCGAGCAGCGCGGCGGATTCGGCGGAAACGGACGTAGCGCTCACGGCGGCACCTGAAGGAAACGGAAGCGCCATTATGCGCAGGCCTGCGCTGCGCCGCGACGCGACTTTCGCCGTCGTTTTGTATTTTCGGCGATGGCTGCGCACACTCGCGGATTGCTCTCGCGGAGTCCGTCATGCGCTTGGAAACCCTGGCCGTCCATGCAGGCGGCGAACCCGATGCGGAAACCGGCGCGATCGCGCCGCCGATCCATCTCGCGACGACCTTCCGCCACGGCCCGGCCGGCGAACGCCAGGCCGGCTTCGAATACGTGCGCGAAGGCAATCCGACCCAGGATCGCCTGGAAACCGCGCTGGCCGCGCTGGAGCAAGGCGCCGCGGCGCTCGCGTTCGGCTCGGGCATGGCCGCGATGACGGCGCTGCTCGAAAGCCTGCCGGCCGGCAGCACCCTGCTGATTCCGCTGGACTGCTACACCGGGCTGCGGGTGCTCGCCGAGGAATTCCTGCCGCACAGCGGCATCCGGACGCAGCGCGTCGACATGACCGATTCCGCCGCCGTGGCGGCGGCGCTCGACGCCGGCACCGGCGCCGATGCGATCTGGCTGGAAACGCCATCGAATCCGCAGCTGCAGGTCACCGACATCGCCGCGATCGCGGCGCTGGCGCGATCGCGCGGCGCGCGCCTGTTCTGCGACAACACCTTTGCCACGCCGGCGCTGCAGCAGCCGTTGACTTTGGGCGCCGCCGTGGTCATGCATTCCACGACCAAGTATTTCGGCGGCCACAGCGACGTCATGGGCGGTGCGCTTGTGTTCGCCCGGCGCGATGACGACTACGAACGGGTCGCGCACCGCCGCCATGTCACCGGCGGCGTGCTCGCGCCGTTCAACGCCTGGCTGACCCTGCGCGGCTTGCGCTCGCTGCCGGCGCGCATGAGCTGGCATTGTGCGAATGCGCGGCGCATCGCCGATTTCCTCGCCACGCACGCGCGCGTCGCCGCAGTGAACTATCCGGGCCTCGCCACGCATGTCGGCCATGCGGTTGCGGCGCGTCAGATGCGCGATTTCGGCGCGATGCTGAGCTTCCGTGTCGCCGGCGGCCGCGATGCGGCGCTGACCGCGGCCGGCCGTCTGCGGCTGATCCACAACGCGACCAGCCTCGGCGGCTGCGAGACGCTGATCGAGCACCGCGCCTCGGTCGAAGGCGCGCATCCAACCTCGCCGCAAGACCTGCTGCGGCTGTCGGTCGGCCTGGAACATGTGGACGACCTGATCGCCGACCTCGCGCAGGCGCTGGACTTCTGACACGCCGGCCCGGCGGCGATCACTGGAGATCGCCACCGGGCCGCAGATGAGCAGTCAGATCGCGCCACGCCGCCGACGCCGCGACATCGCGCCCTACCAGACGCCGACGTTCGGCATCGACAGCCAGGGTTCGCGCGGCGGCAAGGCTGCGCCGTTCTGCAGCAGCTCGATCGAGATCTGGTCGGGCGAACGCACGAAGGCCATGCGGCCGTCGCGCGGCGGCCGGTTGATGGTCACGCCGTGCCGCTGCAGCCGCTCGCAGGCCGCATAGATGTCGTCGACGCCGAAGGCCAGATGGCCGAAGTTGCGCGCGCCGCCATAGTTCTCGTCGTCGTAGTTGAACGTCAGTTCGACTTCGACCTCGGTATTGGCCGGCGCACCGAGATAGACCAGGGTGAAACGCCCCTGGGGATAGTCCTTGCGCCGCGTCTCGACAAGGCCCAGCGCGTCGCGAAAGAAGCGCAGGCTGGCATCGAGGTTGCGCACGCGGACCATGGCATGGAGATAACGCATCGTGTGCTCCGCAGTCTTTTCGCCGGCCGAAGCGGCCGCTCAGTCGAGAAACAGATCCGGCAGCAGGGTCGAGCCCGGGCTTACGGCGTAATGGCTGAAATCCTTGACGCCGGCGCGCTTGAGCGCTTCCTCGTCAAGCAGGAACTGGCCGCTGAGCTGGCGCGCGGGCTGGGTCAGCACCCAGTGCGCCGCATCGGCCATGATCTCGGGCTTGCGGCAGTTCTCCGGCCGCGCCATGCCGCCGAGCATGGCCAGCGCCGCGGTGTCGATGACCGTGCGCGGCCACAGCGCGTTCACGGCGATGCCGTCCTTGGCCAGTTCCGCGGCCAGACCGAACGCGGCCATGCTCATGCCGTACTTGGACATGGTGTAGGCAGTGTGGTGCTGGAACCACTTGCTCGAGAGATTGATCGGCGGCGACAGCATCAGCACATGCGGATTCAGCGATTTGCGCAGATGCGGCAGACAGGCCTGGGTGCACAGATAACTGCCGCGCACGTTGACCTGATGCATGAGGTCGTAGCGCTTCATCGGCGTGCCGGACAGGCCGGCCAGCCAGATCGCGCTGGCGTTGTTGACCAGGATGTCGATGCCGCCGAAGCGCTCGACCGCCTGGGCCACGGCGGCCTGCACTTCGCTTTCCTCGCGCACGTCGACCTTCAGCGGCAGCGCCTTGCCGCCAGCGGCTTCGATTTCCGCGGCAGCGGTATAGATCGTGCCCGGCAGCTTGGGATTGGCGACATTGGATTTCGCCGCGATCACGATGTTGGCGCCGTCGCGCGCAGCGCGCCTGGCGATGGCCAGGCCTATGCCGCGCGATGCGCCGGTGATGAACAAGGTGCGGCCGTTGAGATGACTCATCGAATTTCCAGTCGCGATTCCGGGTGGGCCAGCATCCGCGACTCGCCCGTCGCGGGCAAGAGCTGCAGGACACGATGCATCAGCCGGCCTGGAAGCGCGGCATGCAGCGCATCAGGCTGTCCAGCCGCTGCAACGGATCAGTCAGCTGCAGCCAGTGCTGGCGTTCGGCCGGGGTGACCGGCAACAGCTCGGCTAGACGGAAGCCGACCCAGCTCGCGTCGTCGAGGCACTGCCGCCCGGCGCGCGCGTGTTCGCCACCGACCTGTTCCAGCAGCCGTTCGAGTATCACCGCGAGCAGGCCGTGTTCGGGCGGCAGCGACGTGGCGGGCTCGTCCGGCAACCACTCGACCGTGCCGTGGACGAGGCCGTTGTCGCGCACACGCGTCGCCGAAGCACGAAAGCGGCGACTGCCGCGCGCGCGTATGCCGAGCAGGCCGTCGGGCAAGGTGTAGAAATCCTCGATGTGCGCCACAGTGCCGATGGCGGCCGGCGTGGCCGGTTCGCCGACCTCGCGGCCGGCCAGGATCAGGCAGACGCCGAAACCGCTGCCGCTGCGACTGCATTCGCGCACGAGGTCGATGTAGCGTGGCTCGAAGATGCGCAGCGACAGCAAGCCGCCCGGGAACAGCACGGCGCTCAGCGGGAACAGCGGCAGGTCTTGCGTCGTCACGGCCGCAGTGTAGGTCATGCGCCGACGCTGTGGCGATCAGTCCGGCGTAGCGGCCAGCAGGGCGGCGAAACGCCGCGGCGCATCGTCGAAGCCGCCATTGGACATGAACACGACATGGTCGCCAGGTCGCGCCTGGCGACGCAGCGCGGTCAGCAGTTCGTCGACCGTCGCCGCGGTGGTGCCGCGCCCGTCCAGCGCCTCGGTCACGCGCGCCGCGTCCCACGGCAGCGAGGGTCGCTGCAGCAGCAGCACGGCGTCGGCGTCGCGCAGCGAAGGTGCGAGTTCCTGCGCGTGCGCGCCCTGACGCATGGAATTGGAGCGCGGCTCCAGGCCGACGAGAATCCGCGCCGCGCCGACGCGCGCGCGCAGGCCGGCCAGGGTCGTCGCAATCGCCGAAGGATGATGCGCAAAATCGTCGTAGACCTGGATGCTGCCGATCTCGGCGATGCGCTCCAGCCGGCGCCGCGCGCTGCGGAAATCGGCCAGCGCGGCGATCGCCGCAGGCACGTCGACGCCGACCGCATCGGCCGCAGCCAGCGCCGCAAGCGCGTTCATGACGTTGTGCCGGCCGATCAGCGACCAGCACACCTCGCCGCGGTCGACGCCGCCGACGACCACTCGGAATGCCGAACCGTCGGCCGCGGACAGGCGCGCCTGCCAGTCGCCGCTGTCCATGCCGAAGCGCGTGACCGGCGTCCAGCAGCCCTGTTCGAGCACGGCGGCGAGATTCGCATCCTCGGCGTTGACGATGAGCCGGCCGTTGCCGGGCACCGTGCGCACGAGATGATGGAACTGGCGCTGGATCGCGGCGATGTCGGGAAAGATGTCGGCGTGGTCGTATTCGAGGTTGTTCAGCACCGCGACGCGCGGCCGGTAATGGACGAACTTGGAGCGCTTGTCGAAGAAGGCCGTGTCGTATTCGTCGGCCTCGATGACGAACTCGGCGCCGCTGCCGAGCCGCGCCGAGACATCGAAGTTCTGCGGCACGCCTCCGACGAGAAAGCCCGGCGCGCGGCCGCAGGCCTCGAGTATCCAGGCCAGCATCGCCGTCGTCGTGGTCTTGCCGTGTGTGCCGGCCACGGCCAGCACCTCGCGACCGCGCAGCACCTGTTCGCCGAGCCACTGCGGGCCCGAGACATAGTCCAGCCCCGCACCGAGAAAATATTCCACGGCCGCATTGCCGCGCGACAGCGCATTGCCGACGATGACCCGATCCGGCGCCGGCTGCAGATGCGCCGCGGCATAGCCGGATCGGAGCGTGATGCCGAGCTGTTCGAGCTGGGTGCTCATCGGCGGATAGACGTTCTGGTCGGAACCTTCGACCTCGTGGCCGAGCTCGCGCGCCAGCGCCGCGACGCCGCCCATGAACGTGCCGCAGATGCCGAGTATGTGCAGACGCATGAGTCAGTTTCCTTCGGCGCCGCCGAACAGCGCGCTGAGCACGATCTGGCCGGCGAACAGCAGGGCCATGTTGATGAGCAGCGCCGGCATCAGGCGGATTTCCAGAGTCTGCCGCAGGATGTGCGCGTTCACGACGAGATTCCAGATTCCGACGGCCACGAACAGCAGCGTGGCCAGCGCGATGCTGCCGTTCATCGCAGCGGCTACCGTTTCCGGCGTTGCGCCCGGCGTGGCCGTGACGCGGAGCACGGGCCCGATCACGTGCAGCAGCGGCAGCAGCAAGACGGCGGCCGTGACATCGACGAGCAGGATCGCGGTCGCGGTTTGCACGAAGCGCGCCTGGCGCTGCAGCGCGTTGAGCAGCAGATACAGCAGTCCGAGATTCAACGCAGTGCCGACGACGGCGCTGAATATCCCGCCCTGAGCCTGCGGCGGCTGGAGTGCCGCCAGCCACTGCGAAAGCAGCAGGCTGGCCACGACCGCGATCGCGAGCAGGACCGGGGAGTACGGCAGATCCTGTGGACCGCGCCGCAGCAGCAGGATGTCGCGCAGGGTTACGAGCAGCGAAGGCATTGCCGCATCCGGAAAACGTGCCGATACGATGCGGTACGCGACCGCGGCCCGGCGCGGCGGCGCCGCGCCGAACGGATCACGCCGCCTGTCGCGGCAGCGCGGAGAGTATGCGCTGCTGCACTTCGCGCAGTTCGCCGACGCCGTCGAGCACGCTCAGACGGCCCTGGCCTTCGTAGTAACCGGCGACCGGCGCGGTCTGTTCGGCATAGATGCGCAGGCGTTCGCGTACCGTTTCGGGCGTGTCGTCCTTGCGGTTCTCGGCCGCCGCGCGGCCCGCCAGGCGTTCGACGATGAGTTCGTTCGGCACCACGAGCTGCAGCGCCACGTCGACGGGCTGGCCGAGACGGTCCAGCAGCTTCTGCAGCGCCTCGCACTGGGCAAGATTGCGCGGATAGCCGTCGAGAATGAAGCCGGTGCGCGCATCGGGCTGGGCCAGGCGTTCCTCGAGCATGCCGAGCACGATGTCGTCGGACACGAGCTGGCCGGCATCCATAACCGCCTTTGCCTTGAGCCCCAGCGGCGTACCGGCCTTGACCGCCGCGCGCAGCAGATCGCCGGTGGAAATGTGCGGAATGTCGAGTTCCGCCTTCAACAGCCCCGCCTGGGTGCCCTTGCCCGAACCGGGCGCCCCGAGTAGCACGATACGCATGGATGGATGATTCCTGGAGAGGCCGCGTCAGACCGGGCCTAGGTTAGACTCTGGCGCGAACGCTAGCGGGCGCCACCCGGTTAGTCAAACCGCGCCGGACGCGCCCGGACGCCGCGCCCCAGCGCCGTCGCGGCCCCGGCAGCGGGCGCCGGCCGCCTTCCCAGTCCTGCAACCGGGCCACCGCCGTGGCCGTCAAGGAGTCCCTTCATGCCTCAAGGCAAGCTGCTGTATGCCCAGTCCGGCGGCGTCACCGCCGTCATCAATGCCACTGCGGCCGCCGTCATCGAGACCGCCCGCGCCAACGGCGTGCCCGTGCTGGCCGGACGCAACGGCATCATCGGCGTGCTGCGCGAGGAACTGATCGACACGCGCAAGGAAAGCGCCGCCGCCATTGCGGCATTACGCCACACCCCCGGCGGCGCGTTCGGCTCCTGCCGCTTCAAGCTGAAGTCGCTGGAGCACAGCCGCGCCCAGTACGAACGCCTGATCGACGTGCTGCGCGCGCACGACATCCGCTATTTTCTCTACAACGGCGGCAACGATTCGGCCGACACCTCGCACAAGGTCTCGCAGATCGCACAGGCGCTGGGCTATCCGCTGACCTGCATCGGCGTACCCAAGACCGTCGACAACGATCTGGCCGTGACCGACTGCTGTCCGGGCTTCGGCTCGGTGGCCAAATACACGGCGCTGTCGATCCTCGAAGCCGGCTTCGACGTCGAATCCATGGCCGAGTCTTCGACCAAAGTCTTCATCATGGAAGTCATGGGCCGCCATGCGGGCTGGATCGCCGCAGCCGCCGGCCTGGCCGGCAGCACGCCGGACGAGCCGCCGCACCTGATCCTGTTCCCCGAAGTCACCTTCGACGAGGAGACGTTCCTGGCCAAGGTCAAGGCCACGGTCGAGCGCGTCGGCTATTGCACGGTGGTCGCCTCGGAAGGGCTGAAGAATGCGGCCGGCGAATTCCTCGCCGAAGCCGGCACGCGCGACGCGTTCGGCCACAGCCAACTCGGCGGCCTGGCGCCGGTGCTGGCGCAGCTGGTCAAGAACAAGCTCGGCTACAAGTACCACTGGGCGCTGCCGGATTACCTGCAGCGTTCGGCGCGGCATATCGCGTCGCAGACCGACTTCGAACACGCCTCGGCGGTCGGCAAGGCCGCGGTCGAGCTCGCGCTGGCCGGCAGGAACGCGATGATGCCGGTGATCAAGCGCACCTCGGATGCGCCCTACCGCTGGAAGATCGAGGCCGCGCCGCTGGCCAAGGTCGCCAACCACGAGAAGAAGCTGCCGAAGAACTACATCCGCAAGGACGGCTACGGCATCACCGAAGCCGCGCGGCGCTATCTGGAACCGCTGATCCGCGGCGAAGCCTATCCGCCGTACGCGAAGAACGGCCTGCCGAAATACGCACGACTGAAGAAGGTGCTGGTCGCAAAGAAGCTGCCGGAATACCAGATCGCCGACAAGTGAAACGCTGCCGCGCAGCCGCCGGCGGCGGCTGCGCGGCGAGGCATCAGGACGGATTGCCGTAACGGTTCGGTCCCGGCGTGCCCGGGATGAAACCGTTGAAAACCAGCGCGATCAGTCCGCCGACGAACGGCACGAACGCGATCAGTATCCACCAGGCCGACTTGTCCACGTCGTGCCAGCGCTTGGCCTGGACCGCGAGCGACGGCCAGATCACCAGCAGGCCTGCGATCCCCATGAGGATGCTCGCAAGGCCGCCGCCCGCTTGCGGGTTGTTGACGTCTGTCGTCATGACCATGACGCCGGCCAACAGACAGAACAGCACGATCACGGCAACGGTGAACCCCCAGTACACGCTGCGGCCTACGCGGCCGTCGAACGAAAACAGCAACTGTCCCCAGTTCATGAAAAACCTCCGTTGATTGAACGCGCCGGGCGAACGGTTCGCCGGGCGGACCCGCCGCGCCCGCAAGCCCCAGGCAGCGGGATCAACGCTGCAAACGCACTGCGAGTACGGCAGCGAACAGTAACCCCGATGCGGACTCGGCGGCAGCCCCGATCCGACGGCCGCGGCCCTATTGCAGCGCAAAAAACCCGATTCCGATCCGTGGCTATACTCGGGCCGTAGGTCTGCTGTACTTCCGCTTGAGTGTGCCGTCAGGTTCGCCAGCCCGGGGGACGGGTGGTCGAACGGGGTGAGTGCGTGTCCGGAAGCCGCGTTCCCGTCCGCGGGGCCGTGGAAGCAAGTCTCGTCCGGATCCGTGATCCATCCGCCTGCCGGCCCGTTCGGGTACTTCGGTGCATGGTTTGGACGGGAGGGTTCGATGCTGCAACAGTACGGTTTGTGGATTGCCCTGGCGTGTGCGTTGCTGGCCATCGCTTACGGCGGCTGGTCGATCAGCTGGATTCTGGCCAAGCCGGCCGGCAATGAACGCATGCAGGAAATCGCGGCGGCGATCCAGCAAGGGGCGCGCGCTTATCTGAATCGGCAATACACGACCATAGGCGTGGTCGGTGTCGTGCTGTTCGTCGTCATGGGCTTCGCGCTGCACTGGTCGACCGCGATCGGCTTCGCGCTCGGCGCGGTGCTGTCCGGGCTGGCCGGCTACATCGGCATGAACATCTCCGTGCGTGCCAACGTGCGTACTGCGGAAGCCGCACGCAGCGGCCTGGCCGCCGCGCTCGACGTCGCGTTCCGCGGCGGCGCGATCACCGGCATGCTCGTGGTCGGCCTCGGCCTGCTCGGCGTCGCCGGCTATTACGCCGTGCTGCTCAAGCTCGGCTACAGCGTCAACGACGCGCTGCACGCGCTGGTCGGCCTGGCCTTCGGCTCCTCGCTGATCTCGATCTTCGCGCGCCTCGGCGGCGGCATCTTCACCAAGGGCGCCGATGTCGGCGCCGATCTCGTCGGCAAGGTCGAAGCCGGCATTCCCGAGGACGATCCGCGCAATCCGGCCGTCATCGCCGACAACGTCGGCGACAACGTCGGCGACTGCGCCGGCATGGCCGCCGACCTGTTCGAGACCTATGCGGTCACGGTCATCGCGACCATGCTGCTCGGCGGCATCATGGCCGCGAAGATCGGCATCGACGCGGCCAATGCGGCGATCTATCCGCTGCTGCTCGGCGGCGTGTCGATCATCGCGTCGATCATCGGCACGTTCTTCGTCAAGACCAGGCCCGGCGCGAAGATCATGAACGCGCTGTATGCCGGCGTCATCGTCTCGGGCGTGCTCGCGGCGATCGCGTTCTATCCGATCACGACCGCCTTCATGGCGACCGCGGTCGCCGGCCCGCTGAAGATCTACGGCTGCGCGCTGATCGGCCTCGCGCTGACCGCGGCCATGGTCGTCATCACCGAGTACTACACGGCGACCGAGTACGCGCCGGTGCGCCATGTGGCCAAGGCGTCGACCACCGGCCACGCGACCAACATCATCGCCGGCATCGGCATCTCGATGAAGTCCTGCGCCTGGCCGGTCATCGCGGTCTGCGCGTCGATCTGGGGTGCCTATACGCTCGGCGGACTGTATGGCATCGCGATCGCGGCCACCTCGATGCTGTCGATGGCCGGCATGATCGTCGCACTCGACGCCTACGGCCCGATCACCGACAACGCCGGCGGCATCGCCGAGATGAGCGAACTGCCGCCGGAAGTCCGCGCCGTGACCGACCCGCTGGACGCCGTCGGCAACACGACCAAGGCCGTGACCAAGGGCTATGCGATCGGTTCGGCCGGCCTCGCCGCGCTGGTGCTGTTCGCCGACTACACCCACAACCTCGAAGCCGCCGGCAAGGTCGCGACCTTCGATCTGTCCAATCACATGGTCATCATCGGCCTGTTCCTCGGCGGCCTGATCCCGTACCTGTTCGGCGCGATGGCGATGGAGGCGGTCGGTCGCTCGGCCGGCGCCGTGGTCGAAGAAGTGCGCCGCCAGTTCCGCGAAATCCCCGGCATCATGGAAGGCAAGGCCAAGCCCGACTATTCGCGCGCGGTCGACATGCTGACCAAGGCCGCGATCCGGGAAATGATGATTCCGTCGCTGCTGCCGGTCGGCGTGCCGGTGATCGTCGCGTTCCTGCTCGGACCGCAGGCGCTCGGCGGCCTGCTGATCGGCACGATCGTGACCGGTCTGTTCGTCGCGATCTCGATGACGACGGGCGGCGGCGCCTGGGACAACGCCAAGAAATACATCGAGGACGGTCACTACGGCGGCAAGGGCTCCGACGCGCACAAGGCGGCGGTGACCGGCGACACCGTCGGCGACCCCTACAAGGATACGGCCGGTCCGGCCGTCAATCCGCTGATCAAGATCATCAACATCGTCGCACTGCTGCTGGTTCCGCTGCTGACCTGAGCGGCCATGACGGCTGGCGGAGCCGGCGGCCTGCGCCGCTGGGCTCCGCCATGGGAGACGCCACCCGACGACGACGCATCGACATACCGGGGCGCAGGCTCCGCGATCAGCTACAGGACGACCCGAAGTGCAGATGGCCGCGTCGCTTCCGCGTGGGCGACGCGTATCCCTTCCTGGCACGCGGCAACGGTGCGCGAACCTGACCGCCACCGGATCACAGGAGCATGACGATGTCCAAGCGTTCCCGGCTCGCCCGTATCGTTGTCGCGCTCACCGCCTCGTTGCTCGCCCCTGTCGCGTCTTCTCAGCTCCTCTATACCAACGGCACCTTGAGTTCCGGCCCTACCGCCGAAAACGGCACGGCCGCGCCAGCCGGCACGAACTGGTCGGAAATCCAGCACGACGCCGGCAATACCACCGAAGCCAATTCCAGCGGCGGCTTCGCCGATTCCGTCACGGCCTCCGGCCAGTTCCGGCTGGCCGACGACTTCACGGTGCCGGCGGGTACGAACTGGACCCTGACCGGCATCTACGTCTACACCTACAAGACCGGTGCGCCCGCCACGCCATCGCCGTTCACCGCATCGACGCTCGAAATCTGGAGCGGACGCCCCGGTGACGCCGGCTCCACCGTCCTCTGCGGCAATACGACGACGAACGTGCTCGTCGGCAGCACTGACACGAACCTGTATCGCATCTTCAACAGCGCCGTGCCGCCCCCGGGTTCGGCGCCGGGCACGACGCGCAAGATCTGGCGCAATCAGCTCTCGATTCCGGCCGCCTGCGCGGGTACCGATTTCTTCACCGCCGGCTCGACTTACTGGATCAGCTGGGACACCACGGACTCCTCCGCCGGGGCACACTTCGCGCCTAGCAATGTGATCCTCGGTGCGCGCTCGGCGCCGACCGACAATGCACGGCAGCTCACCGTAGCCTCGGCGACCTGGGCGGACGTCATCGACGCCGGCACGCCGGCAACGGCACCGGACGTATTCCAGGACTTCCCGTTCCAGCTGCTCGGCACCGCGACGGTTCCGGACCGGCTGTTCGCCAACGGCTTCGAACCCTGATCGTCACGGCCGGAGCCGAATCCCGGCTCCGGCCGCCGCAGCACGCCGGGCCTGACCCGCTCCGACCGGCCCGCTCACTCGCCTGAACGGCGGCTGCGCCCTCGTCGCGATTGGTGCGTCGCAGCAGGATTTTGCCGTATCCTTCGCGGCCTTCGGCCCCGTCCGGGGCCTCATCCTGGAAACTGCAATGGGTCTGGACCTCGTTCCCACCGGCAAAGATGTGCCGAACGAAATCAACGTCATCATCGAGATTCCGAAGGACGCGGAACCGGTCAAGTATGAAGTCGACAAGGCCAGCGGCGCGATCTTCGTCGACCGCGTGCTGTCGACGCCGATGCGCTACCCGTGCAACTACGGCTATGTGCCGAACACCCTCGGCGGCGACGGCGATCCGCTCGACGCGCTGGTGATCCTGCCGCTGCCGCTGGTGCCGGGCGCGGTGATCCGCTGCCGTCCGGTCGGCGTGCTGCGCATGACCGACGAAGCCGGCAGCGACGAGAAGCTGATCGTCGTGCCGATCTCCAAGGTCTTCGCCGGCTACGCCCACATCGAGGACATCAAGCAGGTCTCGGCGCACTGGCTGGAACGCATCGGCCACTTCTTCGAGCACTACAAGGATCTCGAGAAGGGCAAGTGGGTCAAGGTCGAAGGCTGGGAAGGCGCCGAGAGCGCCAAGAAGGACGTGCTCGACGGCATCGCGCGTCACACGGCCGACAAGTCCCAGGGCTGAGCACGGCCCGACGTACGAGCAAAGAAAAAGCGGCCCCGGGCCGCTTTTTCTTTGGGCGGAACCGCCTCGCCGCGCTCAGCCGCGTTCGAGCAGCGACATCAGGTCGATGATCGCCGCGTTCGCGCGCGACACGTAGTTGGCCATGACCAGCGAATGGTTGGCGAAGAAGCCGAACGGCGTGCCGTTGAGCACGACCGGGCTGCCGAGCCCCTTCTGCGCTTCCTCCAGTTCGCGCACGACCTGCTGCAGGCTGACCTGGGCGTTCTTGTCGCGCAGCACGCCGGCGAAATCGCGCTGCATCGCATGCAGCTGCTGCAGCAGGGCCCAGGTATAGCCGCGCGATTCGTAGAACACGTCGTCGATCTGCATCCACGGCGTCTGTACGATGCGCACGCCCTGGCCGGGCGTGGACTGCTGAGCGCTGCGGTCGCCGGCCAGGTCCGTGTCCAGGCGTTCCTGGCCGACGCTGGCCGACAGCCGCTGCGACAGGGAACCCAGACGGGTGGACACGACACGCAGATAGCTCGTGAGATTGTCGGCACGCGCATAGAACTGCGCATCGCCCTGGTCGGCGTCGGCCAGGCGCACGAGATAGTTGTTCAGATACTTCGCTGCCTTGCGGTACTGGCTTTCCGAGCTCGGGAACAGCCAGCGGTCGTTGGGACTGGACAGCAGCGGCTCGGCCTCCATGAGGTCCTTGTCTTCGGCGCTCTGGGTCTGCGAGCGGCTGAAATCGCTGCGCAGGTAGCGGCTGAGGTCGCGGCTCGCGCTGAGCACGCCGAATTCCCAGTTCGGCACGTTGTCCATGAACACGCCCGGCGGCAACAGGTCGTTGCTCAGATAACCGCCGCGCTTGTCGAGCAGGGTTTCTACGGTCGCGATCAAGGTCGCTGTCGTGACACTGCCGACGACGACGGGCTGGCTCACGGCCTGGGCGCGGCGCTCGGCTTCGCGCTGTACGTCCAGCGAGGCCGGTTCGTAGTCCCACCACCACATCAGGCCCAGTATCAGCAACACCAGCGCGAGCACGAGCGCGGTGATCGCGCTGAGCCAGGGCCGGCGCTTGCGCGTGGCGATCAGGGGATCGGTCGAGCTCATGGCGGCGCTTCCTTGGTCGGTGAGCTGCATTCTTGGGGCACGCCGCCGCGGCGATCAAGTGCGACGGTGTTGGTGGAAACGCCCGGGCCGGTCGCTATGATCCCGCGCCGGGGGGCCAGCCGGCCTGGAGGGGGAAACATGTCTACGACCATGAAGCGCCGCGGCAGCGGCGCCGGGCGCGCGTGCGCGCGTCTGCTGCCGGTTCTGGGGCTGCTGCCGGCCATCGCCGGCGCCGCGACGTTCACCGTCAGCACGACGGCCGACAGCGGCGCCGGCAGCCTGCGCGACGCGCTGGACCAGGCCAACCGCACGATCGGCACCGACACGATCGCATTCTCGGCCGGACTGACCGGCACCATCGTGCTGACCGGCGGCGCAATCGACATCTTCGACGCCGTGACGATCAACGGCCCGGGCGCGACGCGTCTGCGGCTCAGCGGCAATAACGCCTCGCGCATCTTCCGCATCGGCCCGACCGAGCCCGGCACCGTGTTCGCGACAGTGATCAGCGGCCTGAGCCTCACCGACGGCAGCAGCGACGCCGAAGGCGGCGCGATCTTCGTCGACGACAGCGACCTGACAATCAGCGACTGCGTGTTCCGCAACAACACCGCGCAGCGCGGCGGCGGGCTGTATGCGTTCCCGAGCGGATCGACGACCCTGACCCTGCGCGCCGCACGCTTCGAGAACAACAGCGCGACCGCCGACGGCGGCGGATTCGGTGCCCAGGACATCGACGCGGTCGTCGTCGACAACGTGGTCGCGACCGGCAACACCGCCGCACAGAGCGGCGGCGGCGCGTTCCTGCGCGCCGTCGCGGTAACGATTACCGCGAGCGATTTCAGCAGCAACACGTCGAGCACCCTGGCGCCGGCGCTCGTCGGCATCAGCGGCGGCGGCGGCTTGCGCATCGACGGCTCCAAGGCAACCGCAACCGCGAGCATCACGGCCACCCGCGTTGCCAACAACAACAGCCAGAAGGGTCAGGGCGGCGCGCTGTGGATCACGGCCTTGCCGCCGGACCTGCCGCCGATCGTCGCGACCGCGACGCTGGATCGCGTGCAGCTCAGCGGCAACACCGCCGATCTCGCCGGCGGAGGCATCCATGCGGCCTACCTCAACACGACCCTGAGTGCGGCGAGTCTGGTCGGCAACACGGCGCAGCAGAGCGGCGGCGGCATCGCGTTCCAGAGTGCCGGCACGCTGAGCCTCGTGAACGCGACGGTGGCGGGCAACACCAGCGTGCTGGCTGCCGGCGGCGGAATCTACAGTGCGTCGACCACCAGCCTCGCCGTCGCCTCGAGCACCGTGGTCGGCAACGGCGCCGCCAGCGGCGGCGGCATCGCACGCGACGGCAGCGGCGCCACCCTGCGCAACAGTATCGCCGCGAACAACACGGCACCGACCGCGCCGGATCTCGCCGGCGCATTCGCACCCAATTACACCTTGGTAAAAAATTCCAGCGGCGCAACCCTGGCCGGCGGCAGCGGCAATCTGGTCAGCGTCGATCCGCTGCTCGGTGCGCTGACGATGAACGGCGGCCCGACCCTGAGCCTGCTGCCCGCGGTCGGAAGTCCCGCGCTCAACGCCGGCGACCCGGCCGGCGCGGGCCTCGCGGCGACGGACCAGCGCGGCCTGACGCGTATCGCCGGCGGTCGCGTCGATCTCGGCGCGGTCGAACGGCAATCGCCCGAAGACGTGATTTTCCGCAACGGCTTCTGAGCATTCGCGTGCCGGCCCGCCGCGCACGGCGCAGCGGGCCGGCCGCCCACGTCAGGCCTCGCGATACAGCTGCGCGCCGCCGTCGCGGAATTCCTGCGCCTTCTGCTGCAGGCCGGCTTCCAGCGCCTGATTCTCGCTGACGCCCTTCTCGGCGGCGTAGTCGCGCACGTCCTGGGTGATCTTCATCGAGCAGAAATGCGGCCCGCACATGGAGCAGAAGTGGGCGACCTTGTGCGCGTCCTTGGGCAGGGTCTCGTCGTGGAACTCCTGCGCCTTCTCCGGATCGAGGCCGAGGTTGAACTGATCCTGCCAGCGGAATTCGAAGCGCGCCTTGGACAGCGCGTTGTCGCGCGCCTGCGCGCCCGGATGCCCCTTGGCCAGGTCGGCCGCATGCGCGGCGATCTTGTAGGCGATGATGCCGTCGCGCACGTCCTGCTTGTTCGGCAAACCCAGATGCTCCTTCGGCGTCACGTAGCAGAGCATGGCCGTGCCGAACCAGCCGATCATCGCCGCGCCGATCGCGCTCGTGATGTGGTCGTAGCCCGGCGCGATGTCGGTGGTGAGCGGTCCCAGGGTGTAGAACGGCGCCTCGCTGCAGACGCGCAGCTGGCGCTCCATGTTTTCCTTGATCAGCTGCATGGGCACGTGGCCCGGACCTTCGATCATGGTCTGCACGTCGTGCTTCCAGGCGATGTGGGTCAGTTCGCCCAGGGTGTCGAGCTCGGCGAACTGCGCCGCGTCGTTGGCGTCGGCAATGGAGCCCGGACGCAGGCCGTCGCCGAGCGAGAAGGCCACGTCGTAGGCCTTCATGATTTCGCAGATTTCCTCGAAATGCGTGTAGAGGAAATTCTCGCGATGATGGGCCAGGCACCACTTCGCGAGTATCGATCCGCCGCGGCTGACGATGCCGGTGACGCGCTTGGCGGTCAGCGGGATGTGTGCAAGACGCACGCCGGCGTGGATCGTGAAATAGTCCACGCCCTGCTCGGCCTGCTCGATCAGGGTGTCGCGGAAGATCTCCCAGGTCAGCTCTTCGGCCTTGCCGTCCACTTTCTCCAGCGCCTGATAGATCGGCACCGTGCCGATCGGCACCGGCGAGTTGCGCAATATCCATTCGCGCGTCTCGTGGATGTGCTTGCCGGTGGACAGGTCCATGACCGTGTCGCCGCCCCAGCGTATCGACCAGACCATCTTCTCGACTTCCTCGGCGATCGACGAAGTGACCGCGGAATTGCCGATGTTGGCGTTGATCTTGGTCAGGAAATTGCGGCCGATGATCATCGGCTCGGATTCGGGATGGTTGATGTTGCTCGGGATGATGGCGCGACCGCGGGCAACCTCGTCGCGCACGAACTCCGGCGTGATGAGCCGGGGCAGCGCGGCGCCGAAGCTCTCGCCCGGATGCTGCACGCGCAGATGCGCTTCCAGCGCTTCGATGCGCTGATTCTCGCGCAGCGCGATGTATTCCATTTCCGGCGTGACGATGCCACGGCGCGCGTAGTGCATCTGCGTCACGTTGGCGCCGGCCTTGGCACGCAGCGGACGGCGCAGGTTCGGAAAGCGCACGGCATCGAGACGACGGTCGGCCTCGCGCTTGCGGCCGAACTCGGACGACAGGCCGGCCAGTTGTTCGACATCGCCGCGCTCGGCGATCCAGGCGGCACGCAGCGGCGGCAGGCCGGCGCCGAGATCGACGCGGTAATCGGGATCGGTGTACGGACCGGAGGTGTCGTAGACCGTCACCGGCGCATTCTTCTCGGCACCGAACACCAGCGGCGTGTCGGCCTGCGCGATTTCGCGCAGCGGCACGCGCAGGTCGCCGCGGCTGCCGGTCACGTGGATCTTGCGCGAGCCGGGAATCGGCCGCGTCACCTGTTCGGAGAGTTCCTGGGTCTGACGCACCAGGTCGGAAGGCAGCGCATTCATCGGCATCGTCCTCAAACGGTCGGGGGACGAAGCGGCGGCGCACGGCGCCGCGCACGGCACCGCAACGAAGCTTCCTACGCCGGCATGACCCGGGTCAGGTACGAAGGGACTCTCTCAGCCCTGTCTGGGCACCCCCGCTTCAGGAGCGCATTCAAGCACGAAGCGGGGGCTCCCGGCGAGCGGCGCTGCAGCAGGAGCAGCCTCAGCCCCGGCCGCGGTCCGGCGCGTAGGCGCGCAGGAACATGTCGACGGTCGCGCTGATGTGATCGTCGACGGCGTTCTCGCAGAACGGTTCGGAGCAGCCGCACATCATGCGCGCATGCAGCTCGCCCTTGAGCAGACAGAAGAACTGCGAGGTCGCGCGCCAGACCTGTGGAATCTCGAGCTGGCCGGCTTCGACCTCGGCCTGAAGAAACGCCTCGAACGCCGCCTGCAGCTTTTTCGGGCCCGCTTCCCAGAACAGCTGGGCCAGCTTCGTCGGCTGGGCCTGCGACGTCATCATGCGATGAAGGGAAATTGACTCTTCGCTCGTTATCAGAGCGAAGAACGCACGCGCGATGGTCAGCAGCTGGCCGCGAATGGGCCCTGACAGATCGACCAGGAACAGGGTCGAAGGCAACTGCTCCTCGCACTTCGCCTCGATCACCGACTTGAACAGCGTCTCCTTGTCGGTGAAGTGGCTATAGACGGTGAGTTTGGAAACGCCGGCTTCGGCCGCGATGGCGTCCATGCTCGTGCCATCGAAGCCGTGACGCGGAAACAGCCGCTTCGCGGATTCGAGAATGGCTGCGCGCTTTTCGAGATCTTTGGGCCGCCCTGGAGCAGCCTGTTTCATCACAGATGACATGGCCAATGAAATACTAGACAGTGCAGTTTAGTAATGATACTGTACCGAGCAGTTCAGGTAAACCCCGTCCGCTATCTTCATCCGAGGATTGTAACAATGCGCGCCCCTGTCGCCCCCAGCCTGTCGAACCGACTGCGTCGTCTGGGACTAGGCCTGGTTCTGATCCTGCCCACGCTCGTGCTCGTTTCCGGCTGCAATTCCCGCGCCGAAGTGCAGGAGCCCATACGCCCCGCCATCGTCGCCCGCCCGCAGTCGGCCGCCGCCGAAGCAGGCTCTCTTTATAGTGGTGACGTCAAGGCCCGTTACGAAAGCGCCCTGGGTTTTCGCGTCGGCGGCAAGATCCGCCAGCGCCGCGTCGACGTCGGCGCCCATGTCAAAGCCGGCGATCTGATCGCCGAACTCGACCCGCAAGACCTCCATCTCCAGGCCAGCAGCGCTCAGGCGACGCTGGCCGCCGCCGAGGCCGATCTGGCCACGGCCCGCTCGGAACGCTCGCGCTACGAAGCGCTGCGCGGCAAGAATTTCGTCAGCGAAACCCAGTTCGACGCAG
Source organism: Lysobacteraceae bacterium SCN 69-320 (assembly GCA_001725155.1). Classification (GTDB taxonomy): domain Bacteria; phylum Pseudomonadota; class Gammaproteobacteria; order Xanthomonadales; family Rhodanobacteraceae; genus Tahibacter. The sequence goes on from MEFP01000030.1 coordinate 23,956, forward strand.
TCGACAACCGTCTCAAGGCGGCGACCGCGCGCGCCGCCGAGGCTCGCGCCGCACTGAATGTCGCGCAGAACCAGGCCGGCTACAGCGAACTGCGCGCCGACCACGACGGCATCATCACCACCATCGTGGCCGAAGCCGGCCAGGTCGTCGCCCCGGGCCAGACCATTGCGACCCTGGCGCGCGACGGCGAACGCGAAGTCGAGATCAGCGTGCCCGAGAGCCGCATCGCCGACTATCGCAAGGACCAGGCTGCGACGATCGAGCTCTGGGCCGAGTCGGGCAAGCATCTGGCCGGCGTGCTGCGCGAGATCGCGCCTGAGGCCGATACCACGACGCGCACCTATCGCGTCCGCGTGACTCTCGGCGAAGACGCCGGCCAGGCCAAGCTCGGCCAGACCGCACGCGTGTTCTTCAGCGGCAGCGAAAGTGCCGCCGCCCACCTCGTGCCGCTGGCTTCGCTCTATGAAAAAGACGGCAAGCCGGCGGTCTGGGTGCTCGATCCCAAGACGCGCCAGGTGCACCTCAAGCCGGTCACGGTCGGCGCCTATCGCGAACAGGGCGTCGTGCTGATGGACGGCGTCGACACGCAGGACTGGATTGTCGCCGCCGGCGTGCACAAGTTGCGCGAAGGCCAGGCCATCAACCCGGTCGATCACAGCAACAAGCCGCTGACCTTGTAAAAACGCGGCGCAGTCCCCGCCCGATCGCTGCCCGGCCGTCCCCTCCCCTCCCCACGGCCGGGCAGCGATCCGGGCACCTTCCTCGTGGACATGTTCCGGGATCGCCTCGCGGTCCTGCCCCGATCAACGCTCGCGGACTCCGGAACGGCTCCGGTGTTCGTCAGCACTCGCCGCAAGCACGCCAATGAGCCAATTCAATCTGTCCGAGTGGGCGCTGAAGAACCAGTCCGTCGTGCGCTACTTCATCGTGGTACTCGCGCTGGTCGGCATTCTGTCCTACCGCTCGCTGGGTCAGTCGGAAGATCCGCCGTTCACGTTCAAGGCGATGGTCATCCACACAGTATGGGCCGGCGCGACCGCCGCCGAGATCAACGAACAGATCACCGAACGCATCGAGAAAAAGCTGCAGGAACTGCCGGATCTGGAGTTCCTGCGCAGCTACGCGCGTCCCGGCGAGTCGCAGATCATCGTCGTGGCCAAGGACGCGCTCGATTCGCGCTACGTGCCCGATCTCTGGTACCAGGTGCGCAAGAAAGTCGGCGACATCCGCCATACCTTGCCGCCGGGCGCGCAGGGCCCGTTCTTCAATGACGAGTTCGGCGATACCTTCGGCAACATCTACGCACTGACCGGCGACGGCTTTTCCTACGCCCTGCTCAAGGACTACGCCGAGCGCATCAAGCTCGCGCTGCTGCGCGTGCCCAATGTGGCCAAGGTCGACCTGATCGGCCTGCAGGACGAGAAGGTCTACATCGAGGTCTCCAACGCCAAGCTGGCCACGCTCGGCGTCAGCTTCGCCCAGGTGCAGGCCACGCTCGAAGCGCAGAACGCGATCACGCCGGCCGGCAGCTTCGAGACCGCCTCGGATCGCATCTACCTGCGTACCTCCGGTGCGTTCGACTCGGAGAAGGCGATCGGCGACATCGCGATCCGCGCCAACGGCCGCCTGTTCCGCCTCAGCGACGTAGCCGAGGTCAAGCGCGGCTATGCCGATCCGCCGCAGCCGCGCATGCGCTTCATGGGCAAGGACGGCATCGGCATCGCCGTGTCGATGAAGAAAGGCGGCGACATCATCGTGCTCGGCCGCGATCTCGATGCGGCCACCCATCAGCTCGAACAGTCGCTGCCGGCCGGGCTGGAACTCGCCCGCGTCGCCGACCAGCCGCATGCGGTGCAGCGCTCGGTCAACGAGTTCGTACGCACCTTGGCCGAAGCGGTCATCATCGTGCTGCTGGTCAGCTTCTTCTCGCTGGGCTTCCGCACCGGCCTCGTCGTCGCGCTGTCGATTCCACTCGTCCTCGCGATGACGTTCGCGGCGATGCACTACTTCGGCATCGACCTGCACAAGATCTCGCTCGGCGCGCTGGTGCTCGCCCTGGGCCTGCTCGTCGACGATGCGATCATCGCGGTCGAGATGATGGCCGTGAAAATGGAGCAGGGCTACGACCGCGTGCGCGCGGCCGCATTCGCCTATACCTCGACGGCGTTCCCGATGCTGACCGGCACCCTGGTCACTGCGGCGGGCTTCCTGCCGATCGCGACGGCCAAGTCCGGCACCGGCGAGTACACACGCTCGATCTTCCAGGTCGTCACGATCGCCCTGATCATTTCCTGGATCGCCGCGGTGATCTTCATTCCCTACCTCGGCTACAAGCTGCTGCCCGATCTCGGCAAGCCGGCCGAGCCGCCGGCGCCGGGCTCGTTCGCCGCGCGCGCCGACTCGCTGCGCCGGCGCGTGATCGGCCTGCTGCCGCGACGCCTGCGCGGCGCGCTGGCCGGCGGTCCCGCGCACGGCCACGCCGCGCACGATCCGTACGCCTCGCCGTTCTATCGCCACTTCCGCAACCTGGTGGACTGGTGCGTCGCGCACCGGCGCATCGTGATCGCCGCGACGCTCGCACTGTTCGTGGCCTCGATCATCGGCTTCCGCTTCGTGCAGCAGCAGTTCTTCCCGGACTCCACGCGTCCGGAGCTCATGGTCGACATGAAGCTCACCGAAGGCTCGTCGCTGGAAGCGACGGCGACGCAGGTGCGCAAGCTCGAACAGTGGCTGAGCACGCGCAATGAGCTCGAAAACTACGTGAGTTATGTCGGCACCGGCTCGCCGCGCTTCTACCTGCCGCTGGACCAGCAGCTGCCGCAGGCCAGCTTCGCCCAGTTCGTGCTGCTGACCAAGAGCCTGCGGGAGCGCGAAAAGCTGCGCGCCGACCTGCTCGCGCTGTTCGAGAGCGATTTCCCCGAAGTGCGCGGCCGCGTGCTGCGCCTGGAGAACGGCCCGCCGGTCGGCTACCCGATCCAGTTCCGCATCTCCGGCGAGGACATCGGCCTGGTGCGCAAGTACGCGCGCGAAGTCGCCGAACAGGTGCGGCGCAATCCGCACATGCGCAACGTGAACCTGGACTGGGACGAGCCGAGCAAGGTCATCCGCCTGGAGATCGACCAGGACCGCGCGCGCGTGCTCGGCGTCAGCTCGCAGGACCTGTCCAACTTCCTGCAAAGCTCGCTGTCCGGCGTGCCGATCTCGATCTATCGCGAAAAGGACGAGCTGATCCAGGTGCTGCTGCGCGGACCGGCCGAGGAACGTGCGCAGCTGTCGCTGCTGCAGAATCTCGCCGTGCCGACCGCCTCGGGCAAGTCCGTCCCGCTGAGCCAGATCGCACGCCTGCAGTACGCCATGGAGGAAGGCATCATCTGGCGGCGCAACCGCCTGCCAACCATCACCGTGCGCGGCGACACCGACGGCTTGCTGCAGCCGCCGACGATCACCGGCCAGATCGAGCCGACCTTGAACATGGTGCGCGCCCAGCTGCCGGCCGGCTATCTGCTGGAAGTCGGCGGCACGGTCGAGGACTCGGGCAAGGGCCAGCGCTCGGTCAACGCCGGCATGCCGCTGTTCCTGTTCGTCGTGCTGACCCTGCTGATGCTGCAGCTGCGCAGCTTCAGCCGCACGATCATGGTGTTCCTGACCGCGCCGCTGGGGCTGATCGGCGTGGCGCTGTTCCTGCTCGTGTTCAACGTGCCGTTCGGCTTCGTGGCCATGCTCGGCACGATCGCGCTGTTCGGCATGATCATGCGCAACTCGGTGATCCTGATCGACCAGATCGACCAGGACATCGCCAAGGGCCACGCCCCCTGGGAGGCGATCGTCGATGCGACCGTCCGGCGCTTCCGCCCCATCGTACTGACCGCGCTGGCGGCCATCCTCGCCATGATCCCGCTGTCGCGCAGCGCATTTTTCGGCCCCATGGCCGTGGCCATCATGGGTGGCCTGTTCGTTGCAACGGCGTTGACCCTGCTCTTCCTGCCGGCGCTGTACGCGGCCTGGTTCCGGATCAAACGTCCGGCCGCGGCAGTCGCACCGGCAGGCGCATAGGATCCCAGACATGTCATCTGTTCCCGAACTGCAATTGAGTCAATCGTTCAAACTGGCACAGCGGGCTTTTGCCGCACTGCTGGACGCGGCGCATTTCGACGCCAGCCTGGCCATGGCCGGGCGCGTGCGAATGGCCGCGCTGGACAAGCTGGACCTGGCGCGCCTGACGCGCTGGCTGGCCTGGCAGGCTCTGGTGCGCAACCCACAGGCGCTGGCGCGCATCGAACGCGTCGATCAGCGTCTCGCAGCCGGGGTGCTGCACGCCCGTGCCCGGTTGCCCGCGAACGGACGTCCGGCCCTGTCCGGAACACCGCGGCGGACAGCTTAAGGTGAGGAATGTCAGGTACTTGCGATGACTTCCGGCACTACGGAGCGGGACCCGGAGCCGCCATGCTGAATTGCCGTAGCGGGCGTCAAAGCCTATCCTTTCGCCCCTTTTCCGCTGGAGTCGCGCCGTGTCCCTGAATGTCGAAAGGGCCCGTTTCAACATGATCGAGCAGCAGGTGCGTCCGTGGGACGTGCTCGATGCACGCGTGCTCGCGGTGCTCGGCGAAGTGCGGCGCGAAAACTACGTCGACGCGGCGCATCGTCAGCTGGCCTTTGCCGACCTCGAGCTGCCGCTGGCCCATGGCGAAAGCATGATGAAGCCGGTCGTCGAAGGACGCGTGCTGCAGGCGCTGGATCTGCGCGCCGGGGAAAGCGTGCTGGAAATCGGCACCGGTTCGGGTTTCCTGACCGCCTGCCTCGCGCACCTCGGCGGCGAGGTGCTCAGCATCGAGCAGCATGCGGACCTCGCCGCGACCGCACGCGAACGCCTGCAGCGCGACGGCATAACCAATGCAAAGGTCGACGTCGCCGAAGCCGTGCTCGCGTTCGAGCCGGGCCGCGAGTTCGACGCGGTCGTGCTGACCGGCGCCGTCTACGCCCTGCCCGAGCGCTTCAGGAGCTGGCTCAAGCCCGGCGGCCGCCTGTTCGCGGTGGTCGGCGAATCGCCGGTGCAGCAGGCCATTGTGTTTACGCGCGACGGCACCACTGTGCGCGAGACTTCTTTGTTCGAAACCGATCTCGCCTACCTGACGAACGCCGCTCCGCCCAAGCGGTTCAGTCTGTAAGTTCCCGGCCGAGCGAGTTCGCAACCCTTTTGAGCCTTAATCCAGGACGGCTCCCTTCCAGGAAGCGACAATGACCAAGCGAAACCCGTTCAAGCTGCTGCCCCTGTCACTGGCCCTCGCGCTGGTGCCGGCGCTCGCCTCGGCCGACGATCTGATCCAGGTGTACGACCTCGCCCGTCAGAACGATCCGGTTCTGTCCGGTGCCGAGGCCCAGCGCCTCTCGGTCGGCGAAGGCGTCGACCAGGCCACCGCCGCGCTGCTGCCGCAGATCTCCGCCTCGCTGAGCTATTCCGACAGCAGCCGCGACCAGTACAGCGCCGGCGTGGACCGCAATCAGCAGGGCGCCCTCGTCCCGCTGGTCTACACCACTTCGAGCGACGGCCGCGGCACGGTGCTGACCGGCCAGTTGACCCAGTCCATCCTCGACTTCAGCAAGTGGACCGCGCGCAAGGCCGCCCGCGAGCTCGCCCGCCGCGGCGACGCCCAGTACGTGCAGGCGGAACAGAATCTGTCCATCCGCGTCGCCACGGCCTATTTCGCCGTGCTGACCGCGGAAGACACGCTGACCTTCTCCGAAGCCGAAGAGAAGGCGCTGGGCCGCCAGCTCGATCAGGCGCAGCAGCGCTTCGAGGTCGGCCTGTCGGCGATCACCGACGTCAACGAAGCCAAGGCCCAGTACGACTCCGCGCGCGCGTCCACGATCGACGCCCGCAACGCGCTGGACGACGCCCGTGAAGCCCTGCGCGAAATCACCTCGAAGGAACCCGGTGCGCTGGCCCGCCTGCGCACCGAGATCCCGATGCAGCCGCCGGCGCCGAACGACATGGAAGCCTGGGTCAACAAGGCGCTGGCCGAAAACCCGGGCCTGAAGGCGCAGGAATATGCCGTCTCGGCCGCGCAGGCCAACATCAACACCGCGCGCTCGGGTCACCTGCCGACCATCTCCGGCTCCTACACCTACCAGCGTTCGCCGACCTGGGGCGACGGCAGCTCAAGCCTGAACCCGACCTTCGGCGACAGCCACAGCAACTCGCGCACGACCACGCGCGGATTCGGCCTGCAGCTCAACGTGCCGATCTTCAGCGGCGGCTACACCCAGTCGCGCGTGCGCCAGGCGGTCTACGACCGCGATGCGGCGCAGGACACGCTGGAACAGCAGAAGCGCGCGCTCGTGCGCAACACGCGCCTGAACTTCCGCGCCGTCGTAGCCGGCATCAGCGAGGTCGAGGCGCGCAAGCAGGCCGTGGTCTCGGCCAACAGCGCGCTGGAAGCGACCCAGGCCGGCTTCGAAGTCGGCACCCGCACCATCGTCGACGTGCTGCTGTCGCAGCGCCAGCTCTACCAGGCCCAGCGCGATCTGTCCCAGTCGCGCCACAGCTTCGTGCTGAACCAGCTGCTGCTGCGCCAGTCGGCCGGCAACGTCGGTCCGAACGATCTGAAGGAAGTCAACGCGCTGCTCGAATGAGCTGCACCGTAGTAGTTCGGCAGCAGCGGAAAAAAGCGGGCATTGCCCGCTTTTTTCTTGTCCGCGATTGCGCGCTCAGCGCCAGACCGGCGGCGGATGCGCCGTGAGCACGGCCTCGATCGCCGCCATGTTGCGCGCGACCGCGCCGCGCTCGCGTTCGAACACGGCGCGGGCCTGCGCGCCCATGTGGCGCCGGCCGGCCTCGTCGGACAGCTGACGCACGATGGCCGCGCCGAGCGCATCGGCGTCGGCGATCTGCACTGCGCCGCCCTCGTCGACGAGGCTGGCCGTGATGGCTTCGAAATTGAATGTGTTCGGCCCGACCACGACCGGCACCGACAGCGCCGCCGGCTCCAGCACGTTGTGACCGCCGATCGGAACGAGACTGCCGCCGACGAAGGCCACGTCCGAGGCCGCGTAGTAGCGCAGCAGTTCGCCGAGGGTGTCGATGACGAAGCACTGGCTGACCGTGCCGGCGTGCTCGTCCTCACTGCGCGTGCGCGTGCTGAAGCCGAGGTTGCGGCAGGCCAGCGCAACCGGGCGGAAACGCTCCGGATGGCGCGGCGCGATCAGCAGCAGCGCATCGGGAAAGCGCCGCAGTACCGCCGCATGCGCCTTGAGCACGGCCAGCTCCTCGCCCTCGTGGGTGCTGGCGGCAATCCATACCGGCCGGTGCGGTCCCCAGCGCGCGCGCAGCGAGCGGCCGACTTCGGCCAGTTCGTCGGGCACGGCCATGTCGAACTTGATGTTGCCGAGCACCGCCAGGCGCTGCGGGTCCGCGCCGAGTTCCAGCAGGCGCTGGGCGTCGCCGACCGACTGCGCCGCGACGTAGCAGGCCGAACGTATCGCGACCCGCGCCAGCGGCCGCACCGGACCGTAGCCGCGCAGGCTCTTCTGCGACAGGCGCGCGTTGGCCACAACCAGCGGAATGCGCCGGCGCGCGCATTCGTGGAACAGGTTGGGCCAGATCTCGGTTTCCATGATGACGCCGAGCCGCGGACGCACGCGCTCCAGAAAGCGCGCGACCGACGCCGGCAGGTCGTAGGGCAGGTAGACGTGGAACACACGCTCGCCGAACAGCTTCTGCACGCGCTCCGAGCCGGTCGGAGTGATCGTCGTGATGACGAACGGCAGGTCGGCGTGCTCACGCATCAACGCTTCGATCAGCGGCACGGCGGCGTTGACCTCGCCGACCGACACGGCGTGGATCCAGATGCTCTCGCGGTAGCCCGGCGCCGGAAAGAAGCCGAAGCGCTCGCGCCAGCGCCCGAGATAGCTGCGGTAGTGCAGGCCGCGCCGCGCGAGCCGGAACAGGATCACGGGCGTCAGCAGGTACATCACGAACGTGTAGAGGGAGCGCGGGAACACGTAGCCGTATCGTGGCGGGGGCGGCGCAGTATAGCGGCCGGAACCCGCAAGCCCGGCGCGTTGCGGCTACACTGCGCGCAATGTCCGACCCGTCTTCCGCGCCCACGGCGCCGTCCCTGTCCTCACCGCGCTATTGGCCGTCGCGCCTGGGCCTGGCCCTGGTGCGCAGCGTCGCGCGGCTGCCGCTGCCGTGGCTGCGCCGGCTCGGCGGCCTGCTCGGCTGGGCCGCCGGCGGCCTGCTCGTGGTGCGCCGGCACGTCGCCGCGCGCAATCTCGCGCTGTGCTTCCCGGAGCTCGACGATGCCGGCCGCCGGCGTCTGCTGGCCGACAACCTGCGCGACAGCGGCCGCATGCTGGTCGAGTTCGCCCTGGCCTGGTTCGGCAGCGACGAGAAGATCGCGGCGATTCCATGCCGCATCGACGGGCTGGAGCACCTGCAGGCGGCGCGCGAGCAGGGCCGCGGGGTGCTGCTGGTCGGCGGGCATTTTTCCCATCTGGAATTGTGCGCACGGCTCGTCTCCCGGCGCATACGCATCGCCGGCATGTACCGCGTGATGGACGATCCGGTGTTCGAGCAGGCCGTGCTGGCCGCGCGCCTGCACTACGCCGACGCCATGTTCACCAAGGACGAGCTGCGTGCGACCGTGCGCCATCTCAAGCGCGGCGGCACGGTCTGGTACGCGCCCGACCAGGACATGCGCGGCAAGGACTCGGTGTTCGTGCCGTTCTTCGGCCAGCCCGCCTCGACGATCACCGCCACCCACCATCTGGCGCGACTGTCCGGCGCGCTGGTGCTGCCGTTCTTCCACCGGCGCGAGACCGACGGCAGCTACAGCCTGCGCCTGGAAGCGCCGCTGGCGGATTTTCCGAGCGCCGACGTCGTCGCCGACACGGCCGCCGTGAACCGCGCGATCGAAGCCATGGTGCGCGAGGCGCCGGCGCAATATCTATGGCTGCACAAGCGTTTCAAGACCCGCCCCGCCGGCGCGCCGCCCGTCTACTGATCCGCGCGGTATCGGCCGGCGATACCCGCGCACGAGAACGCGACGACGGCCCAGCCGGCCGCTAGAGTGTGAACGTCGCATTCATGGAGGGAATACGAGATGCCCTGGCTATTGGGCCTCATCGGCCTGTTCGTCGGTACGTTTCTCGGCGGGACCTTGTTCCAGGACGGCCTCGGCACCGGCGCGGTGTTCGGCACCCTGGTCGGCGTGCTGTTCGGCCGCCTGAGCACCCTGCAGGGCCGCCTGCTGCAGGTGGAGCGGGAACTGGAAACCCTGCAGCTCACCCTGACCGTGCGCGACCGCTTCGCGCCGGAAGAACCGGCGCCGCGCCGCACGGCGGCCGCGCCGCCGCCGGTTCCGCCGGCCGCCGCGCCGGCTTCCGCGGCCACCCGCAGCGCCGCGCCTCAGGTCCACGAACCCATGCAACCGGTCACTCATTCCGAGCCCGGCGGCGAACTGCCGCCGCTGGAATTCGATCTCAGCGACATCGCCATTCCGCCGGCGCCGCCGCCGAAACCGCCGGCCGCCGATACGCCGCCGCGGCCGCAACGCGCCGTATTCGAAATCGGTGACGGGCCCGGGCCAGCCCGTCCGTCCGCGCAGACTGCCCGGAGCGCCCAAGCCGCGCAGCCCGCTCCGCGCGCCGCCAGTGCCGCCGCCGGCCGCGTGCCGCCGCGCCGCGCGCAAGGCGAAACCGTGCTGCCGGTGCGTCCGCCGCCGGGCGACGCCTCCGATCCGGTCGCGCGCGCGCTCGGCGCGATCAAGCGCTGGTTCACCGAGGGCAACATCCCGGTGAAGATCGGCGTGCTGATCCTGTTCCTCGGCGTCGGCGCGCTGATGAAGTACTCGATCGACCAGGGCTGGCTCTACGTCCCGGTCGAGCTGCGCCTGGCCGGCATCGCCGCGGCCGCACTGGCCGGACTCGTATTCGGCTGGATCAAGCGCGAAAGCCATCGCGCGTTCGCGCTGTCGCTGCAGGGCGGCGCGATCGGCGTCCTGCTGCTGGTCGTGTTCGGCAGCTACAAGATGTTTCACCTGCTGCCGCCGGGCCTGGCCTTCCTGCTGCTCGTACTCATCGTCGGCGCAGCCGGCGTCATGGCAGTGGCGCAGGACGCGCTCGCGCTGGCCCTGCTCGCGATCGTCGGCGGCTTCCTCGCGCCGGTGCTGACCGCAACCGACAGCGGCAACCACGTCGCCCTGTTCACCTACTACGCCGTGCTCAATGCGGCGATCTTCGCGATCGCTTGGTTCAAGCCCTGGCGCGCGCTGAATCTGCTCGGCTTCGCATTCACGTTCGGCATCGGCACGATCTGGGGCTTCCTCAAGTACCGCCCCGAGCTGTTCGCCTCGACCGAACCGTTCCTGATCCTGTTCTACGCGTTCTACCTCGCGATGCCGCTGCTCTATGCGCTGCGCCAGCCGGAAGACCGGCGCGGCTTCGTCGACGGCAGCCTGGTGTTCGGCACGCCGTTGCTCGCGTTCCCGCTGCAGGCCGCGCTGCTCAACGGTGATACCAAACAGCTCGCGCTGTCGGCGCTCGTGCTCGCACTGGTCCATGTCGGCGTCGCCTGGTTCGCGTTCCGCCGCCTGGCCATGACCCTGCTCGGCCAGTCGCACGCGCTGCTCGGCCTGGGCTTCGCGACCCTGGCAGTGCCGCTGGCGCTGTCGGCGCGCGCGACGGCCTGCGCCTGGGCCGTCGAAGGCGCCGCGCTGGTCTGGCTGGGCCTGCGCCAGCAGCGCCGCCTGCCGCGCGTCATCGGCTATCTGCTGCAGCTCGCCGCCGGCCTGTCCATGCTCGTCTCGCTCGTCGACCACAGTCTGGTCGGCGGCAGCGCCGAAGTGCTCGGCCACGCGCCGATCGCCGTGCTCAACGGCGACTTCCTCGCGCTGCTGCTGGTCAGCGCCGCGGGCTTCCTGAGCAGCGGCCTGCTGCGCCGCACGAGCGAGTCGGCGATGGCACCGCTGCTGCTGATCTGGGCGCTGGGCTGGTGGCTGATCCTCGGCATCAACGAGATCAACCGCTTCGCGCCCGCCGACCTGGCGGTCTACTGGCAGCTCGGTTTCGCCGCACTGACCGCGCTGCTGTCCGGCGAGGCGGCCCGCCGCCTGGACTGGAGCGAGCTGCGCTGGCCGGCCCTGCTCGCACTGTTCCTCGCCCCGGTATTCATCATCGGCACACGTGCGAGCAACGCCGCCGGTCCGCTGGCCGGCTTCGGCCTGGCTGCCTGGACGGTCTGGTTCGCCGCCAGCCTGCGCAGCCAGCGCAATCTCGAACAGACGCAGGCGCCGGCGCTGCCGGCGGCCTACGCCGTGCATGTGTTCACCTGGGCGGGGCTGTTCGCAGTCCAGCTCGTCGAACTCGCACGCAGCCGCTGGGAGCTCGGTCTGATCTGGCAGGTATTGCTCGGCCTGGCGCCGATCGCACTCGCCTTCGCCGGCACCCTCGGCCGCTGGCGCGCACTGCGCTTCCCGCTCGATACGGACGCCGAAGCCGCACGGCCGGCGCTGCTCGGCGTGTTGTCGATGCTGCTCGGCATCGCCTGGGTGCTCGGCCTGGTCGCCGAGGGCGATCCGACGCCGCTGGGCTATCTGCCGGTACTCAATCCGCTGGAAATCGCCCAGATCGGTTTCGTGCTCGCGCTGCTGTACTGGTTCCGCCTGGCCGGCCGCGAAGGCAATGCGCTGATCGACGCGCAGAGCCGCGCCCAGGCGCTGGCCGTCATCGGCTTCGCACTGCTGACCAGCATCACCCTGCGCGGCGTGCATTTCCTCGGCGGCGTGCCCTGGGACAGCATGGACATGATGCGCTCGGCGCTGGCCCAGGCCTGCCTGTCGGTGGTCTGGTGTCTGGCTGGCCTCGCCGCGATGCTGACCGGCGCTCGCCGCCGCTCGCGTCCGATCTGGATCGGCGGTGCCTGTCTGGTCGGCCTGGTCATCGTCAAGCTGGTCCTCGTCGACCGCACCCACCTCAAGGACATCTACGCGATCTTCGGTGTACTCGCGGTCGGCGGCCTGCTGATGATCGTCGGCTGGTTCGCGCCGAATCCGCCGAAACAGATCGAGGGAGAAGCGCAGTCATGAGAACCGCGGCTGCCGTGCTGCTGTTCGCGCTGGCCGGCGCCGCCGCGGCCGGCCAGCGCGGCGACTATGCGCAGGAATGGCCGCTGCGCCTCGCGCGCGAGGACGGCGGCGCATTCCGCGTCGTGCTCAGCGAGGCGATCTACCGCGCGGCGCACGATCCGGCGCTGGCCGACATCGAAGTGTTCAACGCCGCCGGCGAATCGCTGCCGGCCACCCTGCTCGGCCCCGAAGGCGCCAGCGCGCAGGAATGGCCGCGGCAGACGCTGGACGTACCCTGGTTCCTGCTGCCGCCGGCAGCGGCGCCTGACACGGCCGACTGGAACCTGCGCGCCGAGCGCGACGCCGCCGGGCGCGTGCTGCGCATCGACGCGAGCATGAACGGCGACGCCGCAGCGGCGGCAGCGCCGCGCGAGCTGCTGCTCGACCTCAGCCAGATCCGCGCGCCGCTGGCCGCGCTGCGCCTGGACTGGGCCGACGACGCGGCCGCGTTCCAGACCGCCGTAACCCTCTCGGCCAGCGACGACCTGCAGCACTGGCAGCGCATCGGCGACGGCCTGCTAGCCGACCTGCGCAACGGCGCGGAACGCCTGCGCCGCGACCGCATCGAGCTCGGCAGCGCGCGTGCGTTCCGCTACCTGCGCATCGCCGCGAACACCGCGCCACTGCCGCCGCTGCGTGCAGTGCGCGCCGAGGCAGCCCCGCCGCCGCCGGAACCGGAATGGCGCTGGCTCAGCGTGACCGGCGAAGCCGTGCGCGAGGGCGAACAGACGTATTACCGCTATCGGCTGCCGGCACGCATTCCGGTGCGCCAGCTCGACGTGCGCGCCGAAGCCGGCAACAGTCTGGCCACCTGGACCGTCGCGAGCCGCGAGCAGGACAAGGGACAGTGGATCACCCGCGCCGGCCCGTGGACCGGCTACCGCGTCGCCTCGGGCGACAGTGTGGAAAGTTCCACGCCGCAGCAGCTCAGCGCACCGGTGCGCGACCGCGACTGGCGGATCAGCGCGACGCCGGAGCCGAACGTGCCGCCGAGCCTCGTGCTCGGCTATCGCCCGGAAGTGCTGGTATTCCTGGCGCAGGGCGAAGGCCCGTACACGATCGCCGCCGGCAGCGCGAGCGCACGCCGCCGCGACGCGCCGGTCGCCACCCTGCTGGATGCACTGCGCCAGCGCCACGGCGCCGACTGGAAGCCCTACCCGGCCGTGCCCGAAACCGGCCGCCCCCTGGCCGGCGACGCCGCCCTCGTCGCGAAACCGCCGCCGCCCAAGCCGCAGGACTGGCGCGGAATCGCGCTGTGGATCGTGCTCGTCGGCGGCAGCCTGCTCATCGTGGCGATGGCGCTGAGCCTGTTGCGCAAGAGGCCCGGCCCGTAATCGGTTGCGGTGCGCCTGCCGGCGCAGCGCAACCTAGGCATCGTCGCGCGGCGACCCGGGGCGACGCTGCACTTCATAGGCCTTCGCGTGCTTCAGGAACACGTAGTAGGCCGCGCTCACGGCGTTGATGAAACCGGCCCAGCCGTCGAGGAACCAGCGCTTGCCGAGGTACTGGCGCAGGAAGAAAACGCCCGGATAGAGCACCAGCCGTACGAACAGGAAATGCCGGCGGCTGCGCTTGTGGTCGGCCAGCCCCGAGGAGTAAGCGTTGATCTTGGCGACCTTGGTCGCGATGTCGGGCTCGCCGTGGTGGATGAATTCGGCGCCGCGCAAGGTCGTCACCGGTTCGCGCGTTTCCGGCGCCGCATGTACGGGCACCGCGTTCATGCGCACGCGCGTGCGGTCGAACAGGCGCAGATGCGTGTTCAGCCGCACGCCGGCGTGATTGAAGGTCCAGAACACCTGCTCGCGCCGCGGCAGGCGGAAGCCGGCGACGGCAGGCGCCTGCAGTGCGGTCTCGATCACGTCACGCGCGCCGGCAGCCAGTGCCTCGTCGGCGTCGAGCAGCAGCACCCAGCGGTGCGCCGCCTTGTCGATCGCGCTCTGCTTCTGCGCCGCATAGCCCTTGAACGGTTCGTGGAACAGGCGCGCGCCACGCGCCGCGGCGATCTCCACGGTCGCGTCGCTGGAACCCGAATCGAGCACGACGATGTCCTCGGCCCAGGCCACGCTGTCGAGACAGCGAGCGAGGGTCGCGGCGTTGTTGAAGGTGGTGACGACGAGGCTCAGCGGCTCACGCATGCGCGGTCTCCGGTGCATTGCCGGCCAGCGCCGCGCAGTACTGCGCGATCAGCCACCAGAACAGCAGGCCCCACCAGGCCGAATAGAACGCCAGATGGGTGTTCAGCGGAAACGTCATGGCGACGAGCGCGAGCGCCGGGGCGAACGCCGCAGTGCGCTGCGTCTCGCCGGCGCGGCGCCAGGCGCGCACGGCGGCGGCGAAACCGGTCAGCCAGAGCAGCAGGCCTGCAGCGCCGGTCTCGCTGAGCACTTCGAGCACCCACTGGTGCGCATGCGCCGCGCCGCTGCCGTCGGGCTGCACGAACGCGTCGCCGGGCGTGGCGTATTCGGCATAGGCGTAACGGAAGCCGCGCACGCCGACGCCGTTGACCGGGTGGGCCTCGATCATCGCGACGGAGGTCTGCCAGATCCGCGCACGGCCGGCCAGAGCGAAATCCACGTTGGCCTGGCTGCCGGACAGGGCCTGCAAGGTGCGCTGGATGCGCGCATCGAACGCGGCCGAACCGTGCGCGGCCACCACCATGGCCGCCGCAAAGCCGGCCGCGAGCAGGGCCAGCGCCGCGGCGAAGCGCAGCGGCCGGCGCGTCTGCGTCCACAGCATCACGAGCGCGACCAGGCCGAAGGCGAACCAGCTCGCGCGCGAGCCGGCCAGCAATACCGGCACCAGCACGAGGATGAAGGCCGCGGCCAGCCCGCGCCAGCCCCAGCGGCGCTGCGCGACGATCAGCAGGAACGGCGACAAGGTCGCGAGCACCGGACCGAGCTTGAGGTTTTCGGCGCCGAACACGCCGCTGAGGCGTTCGGCCTCCGGCGCGCCGGCCAGGCTCCAGCCGGTCGCCGCCTGTATCCAGGCGTCGAGCAGCCAGAACCCGACGACGATGGCGACACCGGTCTGCAGCGCCGCCTGGCGCAGCGGCGTGGTCGCCACGAGCAAGGCATACAGCCCCAGGGGCAGCAGCCGCAGCGCAGCGAGCACGGTGCCCCAGCTCTTGGCCGGGTTGACCGCATCCGGTGCCGAGATCGCCGCGGCGCCCGCATAGCAGGCCCACAGCGCGACGAACAGCGGCCAGCGCCCGCGCAGTTGCTCGCGCCGGGCCGGGTCCCGCAGCAGCATGAGGCAGCCCGCCAGGCAGAGCAGCGCGCCGAACTCGGCGCTGCGCCCGAACGGCAGCAGCAGCGCAACCGCCCAGAGCGGCAGCAGCGCGGCAGGAAACTCGGACGCGAGACGCTCGCGCAGCGACGGGATGCTCATGCGGGGCGCGATCATAGCCCAGGCCGTGCGACGGCCGGACCGTCGCGTGGCGGCGTCCGGACTCATGCCAAGCGTCGGGCAGCCGCGCGCAACGCGGCTCGAGACGCTGCGGCGCGTGCCGATGGCGATGCGCCGGAACCAGCGCCTCGCGCGTTTCAGGAAGGCGGCGACGTACGCGACACGGCCCCCGAGCCCAGCGCCGCTGCGCGGGCCCCGCCGGCCGCCCCGGACCGGGGGTTCCCGCGACCAGGACGCGCACCGCTCCGAAGGGTTCCCGCGATCAGCTCATCGCATAGGTCGAGCGCAGGCCGGCCGCATCGCCGCTGACCAGGGCCTGGTACAGCGCCAGGGTCGCGCGCTGCATGTCGGCGAGCTGATAGCGCTTCAGCGGCGGAATCGCCGGCGCCAGACGCAGCAGCTCGGCGGCACGTTCGACGAGGCGGCCGAGATCGGCGAACGGCACGCGGCCGGACGGATACAGCTCGGTCAGCAGTTCGCCGACGCCGCCGTGGGCATAGCCGAGCACCGGCCGGCACAGCGCCAGTGCTTCGATGACGGTGCGGCCGAACGCCTCGGGCTTGTTCGACAGCTGCAGCACCAGCGCGCTGGCCGCGTAGACGTCGCGCACGTCGGAGCGCGGCGCGGCGAACACGACGTCGTCGGCGACGCCGCGCTCCTCGGCCAGCCGCTGCAGCTCGGCGACGTAGTTGCCGCGCGTGGGATCGACCACACCGAGCAGCAGCAGCCGCGTCGCAATGCCGCGCGTCTTCAGCGCGGCGACGAGCTCGATCGCGTCCGCATGGCCCTTGAGCCGCGTGCCGCGGCCCGGCAGGGTCAGCAGCGGCGCGCCGCGCAGGCGCGGATAGTCGGCATAGAACGCCCGCAGCCATTCCTCGTCGGGCCGGTGGCCGTAAGGGAATTCGTCGAGGTCGATGCCGCGCGGAATCACCACGATGCGTTCGGGATCTATCTCGTAGTGGCTGATCAGATAGTCGCGCACCGTATGCGAGACGGCGATGACGCGCTCGCCTCGCGTCATGATCGCGCTGTAGCGGCCCGGCGAATTGAGGCCATGGGCCGTCGTCACGAAATGCGTGGAGGCCGGCCCTCCCTTCAGCGCGAAATGGGCCAGCCAGGCCGGCAGGCGCGAGCGCGCATGCACGATGTCGGGCTTGAGCGCATTGAACAGGCTGCGCAGTCCGGAGACGTGCCGCAGGGTCAGCAGCGACTTGGCGCCGATGGAGCGCTGAATGTGTTCGCTGCCCTGAGCCAGCAAGGTCGGCACGAGGCGCCCGCCGGCGGAAACGACGATGGAACGGTGGCCCGCGGCGACGAGCGCGGCGCCGACTTCGAGCGCGGAACGCTCGACCCCGCCCGTTTCCAGGGCGGGAACGAGCTGCACGACCGTGAGCCGGCGCCCCTGCACGGACCGGAAATCAGGCTTTCAGCACGTAGCGCGCACCGCAGTACGCGCAGACTGACTCGCCGCCCTCTTCCTCGATCGGAAGATAGACCTTGGGATGCGAGTTCCACAGGCTCATGCCGGGCATGGGACAGGACAAGGGCAGGTCCGCCTGCGTCACTTCGTAACGGTTCTCGGCATTGGCGGGAATCGTGTTCGCCGCCGCTGGATTGGTTCTGGCCATGGGAATTCCGGGAAATCGCGAGAGCAGGCAAGTCTAGCAGCTCAGATCCTGTGAACGGATGCACGCTTTGTGCCGGTAATCGCGCACACCGGCCCTGCGACCCCGGCGTCGCCCGTGGGTTCCCGTACAGGGCTAGAATCGCCGTGTTTGCGCCGGTGGCCCGCGCGCGCCACCAACGATGGATTCGGGAGGATTGATGGATATCAACAAGCTGGTCGAACGCGTGAAGAACATTCTGCTGACGCCGAAGACCGAATGGCCGGTCATCGCGCAGGAACAGACCGACGTGGCCAAGCTGTATACCGGCTACATCATGATTCTCGCGGCAATACCGGCCGTCTTCGGCTTCCTCAGCAGCATCGCCTTCAGCCGGGTCGGCTTCGGCCTGAATCTCGGCGTGCTGATCCTGAGCTACGCGTTCAGCCTCGGCCTGGTCTTCGTCATCGCGCTGATCATTGATGCGCTCGCGCCGACCTTCGGCGCGGAGAAGAACCAGATCCAGGCGCTGAAGACGGTGGCCTACGCCTACACTCCGAGCTGGGTGGCCGGCGTGTTCCTGATCATTCCGGTTCTCGGCTGGCTCATCGCGCTGGCCGGCGGCATCTATTCGCTCGTGCAGCTGTACTTCGCCCTGCCGCACACGATGAAGTCGCCGCCGGAAAAGACCGGCGGCTACTTCGCCGTGGTCCTGGTCTGCGCCGTGGTCATTTCCTGGATACTCGGCATGATCGTCGCCGGCATCACGATAGGCTCGGCGATCAGCGCCGCGGCCCTGCACGGCTGATGCAATCCGCCATGCCGGGCGCGCGGCGCCCGGCATGGCGGCAGTTTCACTGCACCTGCAACTCGATGTCACCGACCACCGGCTTGGCCGCCGCCGCAGGCTCGCCGGCCGGGGCGATGGTCACGCTGGGCCTGTCGCTGAGCGTCTTGCCGGCGCCCAGACGCCGCACGAGATCGGTCACGTCGAAGCTGAAGAACTTGTCCTCGCCGCCGCCGTGGCCGGCGTGCTCGCCGTCGCCATGGTCGAGCTTGAGCGCGTCGAAAAACGAGAACGTGCCGACGTGGTACTCGGCACCCTTCTCCGGCGCCACCTTTTCCGGCAACTCCAGATAGACGTGATACAGCACCTCGGGCTGGGTCTGGGCTTCCAGGCCGCGCAGCACGAGGAACACGCGCTGCTCCTTGGGCGCGGCCTGCAGGCGCCGCGTCAGCGGCTCGGCCGCCTCGACGCCGCTCTGCAGCTGCACGCGCACCGGCTTGCCTTCGAGCGAGACGCCAGTGCCGACGCGCGCGGCCTGCTGCGGCTTGCGCCTGCCGATGTCGCCGGCCGTCGCGGCCAGCATCTTGCCGGGCTTGGGTTCCAGCCGGTCGTAGGAATAGCCGAGCTTGGCGATGTCGAAATAGTCCGACACCTTGGCCACGACGCGATTGCCCCTGATGTCGGCGAAGACGAAGGTGTCGTCGTTCCACGGCGCGCTCGGATTGGTGCCGCCGTTCGCATTCCAGCTCGCCCAGAGGCGGTCGATGTTGCAGTGGTGCAGCCAGAAG
Source organism: Lysobacteraceae bacterium SCN 69-320 (assembly GCA_001725155.1). Taxonomy (GTDB): domain Bacteria; phylum Pseudomonadota; class Gammaproteobacteria; order Xanthomonadales; family Rhodanobacteraceae; genus Tahibacter. The sequence continues at coordinate 42,662 of MEFP01000030.1, forward strand.
ATCGGATCGCGCGCGGCCCAGGGCACGGCGCCCATGTTCTGCGTATTGCCGGTCAGCACGTGCACGTTGCCATGCAGGCCCGAATCCAGCGCGAGGCAGAAGCCCTGCACGGCGCCGCTCTGCGAATACTGCGTCTGCTTCAGCGCCGACAGGCCCAGCGGATCGCCGGACTGGCCCTGGTCTATGGGCTTGCCGTCATTGGCCAGCGAGTTGCGTTCGGCGATGTACAGCGGGCCGAAGGTCGGATCATCCTTCTTGCGGAACGGATCGGGCAGCACGCCGTGGGTCGGGCCGCTGGCCGAGTAGTTCCAGTACGGCAGGGTGAAGTCGTCGCGCTTGCTGACCGCGCGGATGATGTCCTCGAAGAACAGCACATACATGCGGTGCCAGGGCAGGAACAGGTTTTCGTTCTGGCCGCTGTGCGCCTGGCAGGTGTTCCACATGGCCTGGGCCAGCTCCTTGTGCGGGCTGGGCGCGCTGCCGAAGATGCGCTGGATCTCGGCGCTCTTGCTGGTCGAGCTCTTGACGAAGTGGGTGTACCACTGGAAGGTCCAGTTGCTCGGATCGGTGCCCTCGAGGCCCTGCATGGCCTTCACCGCGGCGGCATAGATCTTGAGCATCTCCTCGCCCTTGGCGCTGCGCGCGTCGTAGCGTATGCGCGGCGCCCCGGCGCCGACGCGGTTCATGAGCCACAGCGACAGCGGAATGGCGGCAACGCCGCGGACGAAGTCGCGGCGGGAAATCGTAGTCATGGCGTTATCCCCAAAAAATGGTCCGAACCCTTGTGCGCAGCGCGGCTCGTGCCTGGCTGCGTTTCCCACAACCGCGCCGGATGCCCGCATCGCAGGCATCCGGCCGCCCCTTACCCGAGAGAACCCCGACAGCCGACGCGGCGCCGGCTCCTGCGAAGCTCCCGTATACCGCATCGGCAAATACTGAAAAACGCCACAGGTATACACCCGGCCGCCGCAGGCTTCAATACGCCGCGCCGTTCCGGCGCGTACGCGGCCGGCTATTGCACGAGCAGGGCGATGCGGCCTATCTCGACCCTCGCATCGGGCGCGGCGGCCGGATCGGGGGACAGGCGCACGGACAGGGCGCCGCGGCCGGCCAGTTCGCGCAGTGCCGCGGTGACGATGAAGCTGCGCTGGGCCGTCGCGCCCTCGGCATGGGCGACGCCGAAGACGTTGAAGCTGCCGACGATCCGGGCAGGCGGCCGCGCATCGGCGGCGACCAGCTCGACCTGGTACAGACTGCCGGGATCGCCGATCACGCGCAGGCCGTCGAGCAGCAGGTAGACCTCGTGCCCCGGCGCGAGCGCACCGACCTTGGCCAGGAGGTCACTGCCGGCCGGGGTCAGCGCGACCGTCACCGGCGTGCGCTCCAGCCGGACAGGAGCCGCAGCAGCGGCCAGCAGCTCGGTGGACGGCGGACTCGGCGACATGGCACATCCCTCGGCGACGAACAGACCGGCCAGCGCCAGCAGGAGCAGGCGGACCCCATGGAGCGGACGCGAACGGACGACGGTTGGCATGGCAACTCTCCGGACGGCGGTGGTGGCGCAGCGGTCGAGTCCGCCGCGCGACCGGACACGGCATCGGCGCATTTTTCCGGCCGTCGTCTGAGACCGCAAACGCCGGCTTCGGTTTGCGCGTGGACAAGCGCCCGTGTGCGCCGGTAAAAAGGCGCGGTATCGGCGCTATCCGTCGGGGAGGCGGATTACATGATCTACGTGCTGTTCGTCGCGCTGGTGCTCGCCGCGCTGGCGGCCGTCCTGGTCGGGCTCGGTGTATGGCTGGGGCAGCGTGGCAAGCGCCCGTCGGCGGCCACGCGCGCGCACGGCTATCGCGGCGACGAGGTCGACGACGACCTGCGCAACGTCTTCATCGCCGAGGTCAAGTCGGAAATCGGCAATCTGCGGCGCAACCTCATGCTCTGGAAGGCCGCGCCGGCCAACCTGGCGCGGCTGATGCCGCTGCGCCGCTCCTTTCACACGCTCAAGGGCAGCAGCCGCATGGTCGGAGTGCCGGCCCTCGGCGACTTCAATGCGCGCTTCGAACGCCTGCTCGACCGCGTCATCGACAAGTCGCTGGCGCCCGACGCGGCCGTCGTCGCCGTGGTCGAACAGGCCGTCGCGGCACTGCCCGAGCTGCTGGCCCAGTTCGAGGGCCAGCGCACGCCGCGGGCCGACATCGCCGCGATCATGAAAACCGCCGACCGGCTGATCAAGAGTGAGCGCGCCGTCGTGCGCCCGCTGCGCAGCGGCGACGCGACCGACAGCCTGCCGACGGCCGGCGCCGCGGCCCAGGCCGTGCGCGCGGTGCGCAGCGCCGCCACGCCGCCGCCGCCGCGCAGCAGCGCCGCCGAAGCCCCGCGCCGTGACGACGACACGACGCCCCACTGACCGGCGGCGCAACCCGCCGTGGCGCGCAGGCATCCAAGCCGGCGCCCAACGGAGCCCGCCATGCTCGCCACCGTGTTCCTGACCACCGTGCTGGCTGCCGCACCCGCGCGCAGCCCGGCCACCGCCGACGACTGGCTGATCACCGGCGTCACCGTGATACCGACCGATACGGAGGAGGTCTGGCCACAGCGCGACGTGCGCATCCGGGACGGCCGGATCGCCTCGATCGAAGCAGCCGCGCCGAAGCCGCGCGCCCGCGGCGCGACGATCATCGACGGTCGCGGCAAGTTTCTCGTACCCGGCTTCGTCGACGCGCATGTGCACATTGCGACCGAAGCAGCAATCCATGCACGCCGTGATCCGGTCCTGGCCACGCTGCCGTTTCCGGAGGATCGCAGCTACGAACGGCAGATCCTGCTGAGCTTCCTCAAGGCCGGCGTCACCGGCGCGGCCAATCTCGGCGGCAATGCGGCCGGCGACGCGGCATTGCTGCAACTGCGCGACGACGTCGCCGCCGGGCGCCTCGCCGGTCCGCAACTGTTCGTCGGCAAACGCATCGACGGTCCGCGCGACCATGTCGCCGATGCGCCCGACACGCCGGCACCGGCCTCGACACCGGAGGCACCGACCACGCCGGCCGACGGCGCTGCCGCGGTACGCGAGGCCGCGCGGCGCGGCTACGATTTCATCAAGCCCTACCAGTTCCTCGATCGCGAGACCTATCGCGCGATCGTCGACACGGCGCAGGCGCTGCGCCTGCCGACCACGGGTCATCTGCCCGAGCTCGACTGCGCGATCTGCGCCGACCGCGCCTTCGTGTTCGCACATCCGATGACCAACATCGCCCATGCGGAAGAACTCGCGCGCTATGCGCAGACCAGCGACCTGTCCGCCGCCGACGTCGATGCGCTGACCGAGGCCGTGGTCCGCGCGCGCAGCGGCGTGACGCCGACCCTGATCACCTTGAAGACCATCGTGCTGCAGTATCGCGAGCATCAGGCGCCGGCCGTGCCGGCGGGCTGGGAAACGCTCGTCGATCCGCTGACGCAGCGCGACTGGCAGCCGCCGCGCAATCGCTATCTGAGCGCGGAGTTCCGCGCGCAGCCCGGAATGGAGCGACTGCCCGCGGCCTACGATTTCGCGCGTGTGCTGACGCGGGCGCTGTGGAAGCGCGCCGTGCCGCTGACGACCGGCACCGACGCGCTCATGCCGGGCCTGCTCTACGGTGCATCGCTGCAGCAGGAAATGCGCGAACTGCACGCGATCGGAATGAGCCCTCTGGAAGTGCTTCGCGCCGCGTCGCTGAATGCGCGGCGTCTGTTCGCCGCATCTGCCGGCAGCGGCGCCGTGCGCCGCGGACAACGCGCCGATCTCGTGCTGCTCGATGCCGATCCGCTGGCCGACATCGACAACGCGGCGCGGATTGCCGGCGTGTTCGTCGCCGGCCGCTGGCTACCGATCACGCGGATCGACGCCGAGCTGGCGGACCTTGCCGCGCGCAACGCGACCTTGGAGTCGGTGCTGCGCGCGGCGGATGCGGTCCGCTGAACCTCAGGCTTCGACCGCGGTGTCGGCGGTCGCCGACTTGCGCGGACGGCGCGTCCGCGAGGGCTTGGCTTCCGCCGCCTTGCGCGGCTTGCGCGGACGCTTCGGTGCGGCGGCTTCTTCGACCGCCTCGACGGCTTCGCCGCCGAGGCGTGCGCGCACCGCCTTCTTGCCGAGCTTGCGCAATTCGGCGAGCTGGGCCAGCTGCGCCGCGCGCGGCGTGGATTTCTTCTGTTCCCAGTTGTAGACCGACTGACCCGTGACGCCGAGCAGGCTGGCCAGTTCCGCCGCCGACAGCCCCAGGCGCACGCGCAGCGATTTGAGCCCCTTGGGCACGAAGCGCGTCTGCTTTTCGGGCGCATCGGCCGTCTCGTCCTTGGCGACCTTGCCGCCGCGCTTGGCGAGGGCCACGGAGCGACGCTCGGATTCCTGCAGCTTGCGCTTGAGCGCGGCGATCTCCTTGCGATAAGCCGCGGACGCCTTGCGCAGCGGCTCCAGATGCTTGCGCATTTCCTTGCGGCAAAGACGGGAAATCTCATCCCTGAAAGCTGTCGCGATGTTCGGCATGGCAGTCCCGCTGGCGGATGGAAACGTCTGATAGTAAACGTGCCGGGACGTGAATGTCTCGCATTCACTGCGCGCTTTGCGCATTTGCCCACGCTTTGCAACGCGGCGGGAAACTGGACTATTGACATTCGGACGTTTTTTACGCCGAACCGGGAACGATTCGCCGCACAACCGCAGACGAAGCCGCTTTCCAGCTATCGAATTGCCGCCTAGCGGCCGCGCAGGGTTTGGTATCGGAAAGGCTCGTCCGCCGCATTCAGACGCGGCCGGCCGCACGCAGCGCGTCGAACTCGTCGTCGTCGAACAGGCGCGAGCGCACGAGGAAGCGCAGCCCCTCGCCGTTGTCGAGCGAGAACATGCCGCCGCGCCCGGGGACGACGTCGATGATGAGCTGGGTGTGTTTCCAATAGGCGAATTGCGCCGCGCTGATGTAGAAGTCCGCACCGCCAATCTCGCCGAGGCGCACGTCGCTGTCGCCGATCAGGAATTCGCCGGCGGGATAGCACATCGGCGAGGAGCCGTCGCAACAGCCGCCGGACTGATGGAACAGCAGCACGCCGTGACGCGCGCGCAGCCGCTCCACGAACTGCAGCGCGGCCGGCGTGGCGACGACCTGCAACGGCAAGGTGATCATGCGATCTCTCCGGAACGGCGGCGGCTACGGTCACCCCGCCCCACGCGGAGCGACCGTAGCCGCCGTGCCGTGCCGCACCTTCGGCTGCGCGGCACGGACACACGGTAGCGCCGGCGCGACTCAGAAGAAGCCGAGCGCCTTCGGCGAATAGCTCACGAGCAGGTTCTTGGTCTGCTGGTAGTGATCGAGCATCATCTTGTGATTCTCGCGGCCGATGCCCGATTGCTTGTAACCGCCGAAAGCCGCATGCGCCGGATACGCGTGATAGCAGTTGGTCCAGACGCGACCGGCCTGGATCGCGCGGCCCATGCGGTACAGGCGCGAGGCGTCGCGGCTCCAGACGCCGGCGCCGAGGCCGTACAACGTGTCGTTCGCGATGTGCAGCGCCTCGGCCTCGTCCTTGAACGTGGTGACCGAGACCACGGGCCCGAAAATCTCTTCCTGGAAAATGCGCATCGTGTTGCGGCCCTTGAACACGGTCGGCTTGACGTAATAGCCGCCGGCCAGTTCGCCGGACAGCACGTTGCGCTCGCCGCCGATCAGCACCTCGGCGCCTTCCTGGCGGCCGATGTCGATGTAGCTCAGGATCTTCTCCAGTTGCTCGCCCGAGGCCTGCGCGCCGACCATGGTGTTCGGGTCCAGCGGATTGCCCTGCCGGATCGCCGCGACGCGCGCGAGCACGCGCTCCATGAAGCGCTCGTAGATCGACTCCTGGACCAGCGCGCGCGATGGACAGGTGCAGACCTCGCCCTGGTTGAACGCGAACAGCACGAAGCCCTCGATGGCCTTGTCGAGGAAGTCGTCATCCTCGGCCATGACGTCGGCGAAGAAGATGTTCGGCGACTTGCCGCCGAGCTCCAGGGTGACCGGGATCAGGTTCTGGCTCGCGTACTGCATGATCAGCCGGCCGGTCGTGGTCTCGCCGGTGAATGCGATCTTGGCGATGCGCGGGCTGGACGCGAGCGGCTTGCCGGCTTCCAGACCGAAGCCGTTGACGACGTTGAGCACGCCCGGCGGCAGCAGGTCGCCGATCAGTTCCAGCAGCACGAGGATGCTGGCCGGCGTCTGCTCGGCCGGCTTGAGCACGACGCAGTTGCCGGCGGCCAGCGCCGGCGCAAGCTTCCAGGTCGCCATCAGCAGCGGGAAGTTCCACGGAATGATCTGACCGACGACGCCGAGCGGCTCGTGGAAGTGATACGCGATGGTGTCGTGGTCGATCTCGCCGATGCTGCCTTCCTGGGTGCGCACGGCCGCGGCGAAATAGCGGAAATGGTCTATCGCGAGCGGGATGTCCGCGTTCAGGGTTTCGCGTATCGGCTTGCCGTTGTCCCAGGTCTCCGCATAGGCCAGCAGTTCGAGGTTCTGCTCCATGCGGTCGGCGATGCGGTTGAGGATGTTCGCGCGCTCGCCGGCCGCCGTGCGGCCCCAGCCTTCGCGTGCCGCATGCGCAGCATCGAGCGCCGCCTCGATGTCGTCCTTGTTCGAACGCGGAATCCGCGTGATCACCTGGCCGGTCACCGGCGTCAGGTTGTCGAAGTATTCGCCGCTCAGCGGCTCGCGCCACTGGCCGCCGATGTAGTTGGCGTAGCGTTGCTTGAAGATGGCCGATGGATCGGCGGCATAGGGCTTGAGGGCAGTCACGGCGTTCATGGCGATCTCCTGCGGGTTCCTGCGTGGCGCGGAACATCGGTGGAAAGGACGCGGCCACCGGTCGGCGGCCTGCGCCGGAGACAGCGCAAGGGCGATGCCAGAAACCGGCTGCTGCGCTGCGCCATGGCCGCCGGCTGTGCGCGGCAGCGGCTTTCGGGTGCGGGAATGCACGGAAACACCAGTCGTGGACGCACCTGTCCGCGACGAGGCCGGCACGCCGCGCCGCCGAAACGCGCCCCACGGTGCGATCTTGTTGCGATGCACGACGGCCGCCGATTGCGACTGTCGCGGGACTGTGCTGTTTATCGGGACGGGGCAACGAGACGCTGTCGCAAATTGCGACACTGGAGCCATGCGATGACCGGCCGCCTGCCAGCCGCAAACGCCGACCTCGGTCTGGCCCGCCGCGAATTCTTCGAACGCGGCGGCCTGCCGGTCGGCCGCGTCACCGAGACCATCCTGCAGTCCTGGCGCCGCTGCCAGCGCCTGGGCCTGGCTTCCGAGAGCCTGCCGGCCATAGAGCCGGTGCCGCAGGCGCAGCTGCGCGAGATGCGCGAGCGCCACGAGACCCTGTGGCGCCTGGCCCGCGCCGAGCTCGACGCGCTGGCCGGCGACGCCGCATCCAGCGGCAGCATCGTGGTCCTGACCGACGAGGACGGCTGGATCCTCGACGCCGAAGGCCATCCGCAATTCCTCGACAAGGCCGGCCGCGTCGCGCTGATGCCGGGCACCTGCTGGAACGAAAGCCGCATCGGCACGAATGCGATCGGCACGGCCATCGTCGAGCGCCGCTCGGTCGAAGTGCGCGGCGGCGAGCACTACCTTGCGCCGCACCGCGTGCTCAACTGCTCGTCCGTGCCGGTGCACGATCCCTACGGCCGCGTCGTCGGCGTGCTCGACATCAGCGGCGATGCGACCGTGCCGCCGGTACACGCCCTGGGGCTCGCGCGGCATGCGGTCGCGGCGATCGAACACCGCTATTTCGACGCCGGACTGAGCGGCTGCGAGCTGCTGCGTCTGCACCGCGATCCGGGCCTGCTCGGCTCGGCGCGGGAAGGACTGCTCGCATTCCGCCAGGGCCGGCTCGTCGCGGCCAACGAGGCCGGCCTGCGCCTGTTCGGCCTGGCGCGCAGCGAGCTCGGACGGATCCAGTTCGGTGCGCTGTTCGACGACACGCTCGTGCGCCTGCGCGACGACGGCGTGCTGCTGGACCGCCACGGCCTGGCCCTGTACGGCCGCGTGCAGGACGGCACGACTCCCGCGCCGCGGGTGGCCCGCGCGTTGCCGCGGCCGGCGCCCGCGCTGCCGCGCGGCGACGTCGTGCTGTTCGACGCGGTGCAGGAGCATGAACTCACTCGCGCCTGTCGCGTGCTCGATGCCGGCCTGCCCGTGCTCGTGCTCGGCGAAACCGGCAGCGGCAAGGAAGTATTCGCACGCGAACTGCATCGCCGCAGCGCACGCGCCGCGCGGCCGTTCGTCGCGGTCAACTGCGCCGCGCTGCCCGAAGGACTGATCGAGGCCGAACTGTTCGGCTACGAAGACGGCGCGTTCACCGGCGCGCGGCGCCAGGGCAACGCGGGCCTGCTGCGCCAGGCCGACGGCGGCGTGCTGTTCCTCGACGAAATCGGCGACATGCCGCCGGCCCTGCAGCCGCGTCTGCTGCGCGTGCTGCAGGAACGCGAGCTGTCGCCGCTCGGCGGCGGCAAGCCGGTCAAGCTGGATTTCGCGCTGATCTGCGCGACCCATCGCGAACTCGACGCCGCCGTCGCCGAGGGCCGCTTCCGCGCCGATCTCTACTACCGCATCAACCACTACCCGGCGCGGCTCGCGCCGCTGCGCGAGCAGGCCGACCGCGCCGGCCTGATCCAGGCGCTGTGGGCGCGCCAGGCCGGCACACGCCGCCTGTCCGCGGCTGCGCTGAGCGCATTGACCGACTACGACTGGCCCGGCAACCGGCGCCAGCTCGCCGCCTGCCTGCGCCTGCTCGTCGCACTCAGCGACGAGGGCGAGACGGTCGACACCGCTGCGCTGCCGGCTTATCTGCGTTCCGCGCGCGCCGCCGCGCCCGGCCCCGCTTCTGCTCCGGGCACGACCGTCGCGAATGCCGTCGCCCCGGACACCACCGGCCTGCCTGCCGAAACCGACGCCGCCCTGGACGCGATCACCGAAACCGCGATGCGCGCCGCGCTGGACCGTTGCGACGGCAACGTCTCACGCGCCGCGAAGCAGCTCGGCATCAGCCGCAGCACCCTGTACCGACGGCTCGGCGCGCCGGCGCGCGGCTGAGCGCACGAACGTCGCCGCCCAGGCACGGGCGTAGCAGCGGAATCCGCGACGACCGCGGATTCGCGCAACGCTGTCGACGACGATTACGCCAGTGCGACTGCCGCTCGCCCTCACTGTGCGCCGAGCTCGCCGCGACGCAGACGTTCCAGCGTCTCGGCCAGCTTGCGCTGCTTGTCCTCGCCCTCGGCAATCTGCTCGGCCGGCAGCGCTGCGGCACGGCCACGCGCCAGATCGCGCTGCAGGTCGATCAACGCGATCGCCGCCTCCTGCTCGAACGCGCGGTACAGCCTGGCCTGCTGGCGCTGCTCGTAGCGGCGGTAGGCGGCCGGATCGACCAGTTCGGCGGCATTCGCGCGTTCGGGCGACAGCGCGGACGGCACGATCGGCGGACTGCGCGCATCGCCATCGCGCAAGGCATCGACCAGGCTCTGCGACGCATCGGCGGCGACGGGCGGCACTGCCGTCGTTGCCGGATCGACGCCGCGCCACGCCCGCGCCATCGCCGGCGCGGAACCTGGCGGCACGGACACGGAAGCGCGCGCGACCGGCGCGGCCGGGTCCGACGCGCGCGGATCAGACACCGGCGGCTTCGCCGCTGCCGCGGACACCGGCCCGCCGGCGGGCGTGGCCCGCTCCGGTGCATACCAGGCGCCGCGCCACGGGTTCCGGCCGATGGCCACGACCAGGACCGCCGCGCTGACGACGACGATCGCCGACAGCAGCGCGGAGCGCCGCATCATCGCGGCGCTCCGCGCGCAACCGCCGGCGTATCGGTCGCCTCGGTTGTTGCAACGATGCGACGTACGACGGTATCCCTGCGCAGACGCTCACGCAGCGCGGCAAAATTCACGCGGGCCGCGTGTTCGGCGATCGCGCGCGCGGCGAGATAGCGCACGGTTTCCGAATCGCCCTCGAAATAGCCGGTCTGTTGCGCATCGACGCGGACGATCTCCCAGTGCGCCGGCGCATCGGCGGCGACCGGCTCGCGCACCGGCACGCCGTTGCGCCGGACCGGCTGGGCGAACACCAGCTCGGTGAACCAGTCGGCCTCGGCGCGGCGCGCGAGCCAGCCGAGTTCACCGCCGCCGGCCGCGTCGGGCGCCACGGAATGACGCTGCGCCAGCGCGGCGAAATTGCTGCCGTCCGCCTGCAGCTGTGCAGCGACCCGTCGCGCCGTCGCTTCGTCGGCCAGGCGGATGCGCCGCGCCTTCACGCGCTCGACGCGGCGGAACTGTTCGCGATGCGCCGCGTACCAGGCGGCGATCTGCGGCCGCGTGACCGCGCGGCGCAAGCCGTCGACATAGGCATTGCTGTCATGCGGATCGGCGCCGACGCCGTAGTAACTCGCCAGGCCCTGGGCGTATTCGCGGTCGAGCAGATTGCGCCGCAGCTCGGCCACGGCGGCATCGCCGGCCGCCGTGCGCGCCCACTCCTGCACGAGCAGCGCCCCCACGCGTTGGCGTGCCTGAGCCTGCAGGAACTCGCCGTCGAGCGCATGCAAGGTCAGGCGGCCCTGCACATTCTGGCGTGCGTAGACGTCGGCGAGGCTGAGGCTCGCTTCGCGGCCGTCGAGACCGCGCCAACGCTGCACGACCAGCGCCTGCGCCTTGCGCTGCGCCGCCGTGTCCAGCGTGTAGTCGAGGCGGATCCGCGCCGGGTCGCCGAGCACGTCGCGCAGCTGCGACCCATCAGGCGCCGGCGTCGGGATCAGCACCTTGTGCAGATCCCCGCCGGCACCAGCGGTCAGTGCCGCTTCCAGCGGCTCGCGGTACACCGCGCGCAGCAGCCCGGTCAGCTTGTCGTCGGCGGCCACCTCGGGCGCGAACGCGACGCGCGCATCCGGAAAGAGCTGCTCGCGCGAAAAATGCGCGGCGGCGTGCCGGGCCAGCGCGCGCTGCTCGGCCACCTCGGCCAGCACCGCGTCGAGAACGGGGGCACGGCCGTCCAGCGCGGCGTAGCGCTGCAGCAGCATCAAGCCGTTGCGGCCGATGCGTTCGCCGTCGACCTCGGCGATCGGCACATCCGCACCGAGGCGCAGCGGCGGCAAGGCCGCGGCAACCGGCGGCGCGCTGGGCCGTGCCGGTTCATGCGCCGCCAGCGGCACTGCAGCCAATGCCAGCGCCAGGACAAGACCACGCCGCGGGCAAGCCCGCGGCGTGGATGCACGGGCCGGGATCGTCGCGGCGCTCAATGCGCCGCCACGCGCAGCGCGGCGCAGTCGAGCACGACCACCGCCATCGCGATCGCATGCGGCACGGTCTGGCGCGCGACGCGCACGCGGTCCTCGTGCGCCTGCGACGACAGCACGACGCCGCCGTTGCGGTAGGAATAGGCGCCGCCCTGGGTCAGCACGCCGCGGATGTCGGCGGCGGCGCCGCCGCTGCACTTGCCGAAGGTGCCGTCGTTGAGCGCAGCCGTCACCAGCGCCGGGCTGTTGAAGCCTTCGCTGTAGTAGTAGTCGTTGACCCAGGTCTCCCAGCCCGAGTGGTTGTTGCCGCTGCTGGTCCAGGTGTGATGCGGCTGCAGCAGATCGGTCGTGTGCAGCACGTAGCCGACGGTCTGCGGCGTCGGGCTCGCGAGGAACTGGCTCCACCAGTACTGGCCGAGGTTGTCGATCGGCTGGAACGGAAAGTTCTGGTAATCCTGGTACATGGACGGGCTGGACGTCGAGCCGATGCGGTAGTGCGCCTCGGTGATGCCGTAGGTGTTGTACTTGCTGCCGTCGGAGAACCAGCCCTTCATGCCGCCGGCGCCGTCGTCGAGATGGTCGTTCCAGAGCCAGCCAGCGGCGAGTTCGTCGACATCCCCGGCCTGGGTCAGCTGACTGTAGTTGTAGCCGCCGAAGTCATTGCCGTGCGCGTCACGGCCGCGCGTATGGTTCTGGAAATGCCAGTAGGAGCTGTAGTTGACGAACGACGCCGTGGTCGACCACAGCGGTGCGCGCACGCAGTCGCCGGTGATCGCGCCGCAGATATAGGTGTCGGCGAAATCATCGACGTCGTAGGCCGACTGGCCCAGCACCTGGGCGAGCTGGTCGATGCCGATGCCGGCGCTCTGCGCCCAGGCGGCGAGCTGCGCATAGCGCGTCGTGGCCGGGTTGTTCTTCATGTACTGCACCGCGTCCAGCACGATGCGCCGGTGCGTTTCCTGCGACCAGGCGCGAGCCTGGCCGCCGGCCGCGAGCGCAAGCGCGCCCACGACCATCGTTGCGATGATGCGCATATCTGACTCCCTTCGCTGTTGTTGCGGACTCCCCCGCGGCCCGCGTTGCGGACCGGCCCGCGAAGCTACTGCGTCCACATTGCAACCGCGTTGCTCGCCGGCGGCCCGGAAGCGGAGTTTCGACGCCGTTCTCCCTTCGTCGACACGACGGCCGCAGCGACGCCGTTTTGCGAAGCAGAAGTGACGTGATGGGCCGACGAGGCAAAGTGCGCTTTGTGCTGTCGAGACAGGGGGCTGCCGATCAACCGTTGTCGCGATCTGCCGCGCGGCGACCTGCGCTCCGTGTCGCTGCCTCCGGACCGCCTCTCCAGGGAAATTCGACATGCGCACCAAAGTCACGTGGACGATCAACAACCAGTCGGGCCAGAAGCTGTTCTACGGCCTCTACAACGACAGCGACGACGTCTGCCGCATCGTGCTCGACAGCATGTACGGCGAAATGGAGTCCGGCCATTCGGTGGACACTGACGTGTCCCAGTCGCGCCTGAAGATCCGGTTCTGGAAGAGCATGCCGACCATGGGTTTCGGCGGCGACGCCTATACGGACGGCGTCCTCGTGAACACCAACGCCTCGGTGACGATCTCTGGCAACGCCAAGGTCACCCAGGGCAAGGCCGACGAATTCAGCAACAAGCCGGCCGGCCAGGTCACGTTTCTCGAAGTCTCCGCCGGCACCATGAGCGACAGCGACATCGTGCGCGCGATATTCCTGCTCGCGGCCGGCAAGATTCCCTACGTCGGCGGTGCAGTCGAGAAGGTGCTCGGTCTGCTCTGGCCGGAAGATCACCAGTCGCCCGAAGAACTGATGAAGAAGTCCGAGGAGCGCATGAAGCGCTGGGTGCAGGGGCTGATCGACCAGTACGACCTCGGCACGATGAAACAGGAGCTCGCCGGCCTGCGCCGCTCCATCGCCGAATACCATGAGACGAAGAATCCGCCGGACCGGCCCGGCCGCCTCGATGGCTGCATACGCCGCATCAACGCGATCATCGACCACTTCACCAAGGCCAACTACACGCCGGGCTCGCTGTCGTTCGTGCTCGAGCTGGCCATGATCCACCTGACCCTGCTGCGCGAGCGCGTGCTGTTCACGAAAGAGATCTACGGCAGTGAAGTGGACAAGCCGCTGTATCTCAAGCAGCTCGGCGCGGCGATCAGCGAATACCAGGGCTTCGTCGCCAAAACCGGCATCCCGGGCGAACTGGCCTGGCGCCAGCGCCAGATCAAGTCAGAGCCGCTGATCGGCCGCCAGAACGCCGTCTACGGCTGGTCGCTGAAGGACTACGTCACGCGCGAATGCCACAAGTTCTCGCTGAGCGGCCGCAGTCAGCTCCATCAGGGCCCGGCCGAGGTCTGCCTGAATTTCTACAAGGCCCAGGCCAACAACAGCTATGAGCGCGAACTGCAGGCCGCGGCGCTGGATGCTTCGCTGCTGTGGTCGCGCGTGCTGCCGGGCCACGAGAACGATCAGCCGATCGCGCTGGACCGTATCGTCTGGACCGGCCCCTATGCGGGCCTGAGCTACATGGAAGGCAACGAGCACAACTTCACGATCGGCGACATCCACGAGCAGAGCGGGCGGCGCCTGACGCGGATCAAGGTCCGTGCTGCCGATCGCATCGACGCGCTGCGCTTCGACTTCGACGACCGCGACGGCCGCTGGTTCGGCAACACGTCCGGCGGCAAGGAATACACGATAGACCTGCCGACCGGCGTGTTCGTGACCTCGATCGAGACCTGGTGGAACTTCGACCTGTTCGCGATCGCGTTCCGCCTGTCCGACGGCAGGCGCTACGACTTCGGCAAGTCTGGCCGCGGCGAAGTGCACCAGGTCGCCGCGTACCCCGAGCACGCCGTGCGCGGCATCAAGCTCGCCGACCGCCTGCACGAGATGCACGTCGGGTTCACGCCGCTGCCGGACTACTACCAGCGCATCGCGGCGAAGCCGGCGTGAGACCGGCGGCTGCCGGCGTCCTCGGCGCACCGCTGGAGGCAAGGCCGCCGCGACCCATGAAAAACAACGAACAATTTCAACGAAAACCGCTGAACTCGGTCAGCCTCTTCTCCTCGGCCGGGGAAAGAGGCTTCCGGCGCGCGCACGATTTTTCCGGGAACCCGCCGGTGCAATCGCCGGCAGCGGCCCCGCGGCCGCCGCGATTCCCGATTCCCGCCAACTGCTACATCGTCGCAAACGCATTGCCGCGCGCGGCGACGACGGCGTTGCGGCCGGCGTCCTTGGCGCGGTAGAGGGCCTGGTCGCAGCGTTTGAGGCAGTCTTCCAGCGCTTCGCCGGGCTGGATCTCGGCCACGCCGAGGCTGACCGTCACGCGCAGGCCGCGCATCGGCGTCGGCAGGCGTTCGATGCGATGGCGCAGCTCTTCGGCGCGGCGGCAGGCTTCCATCAGCAAGGTACCCGGCAGCAGCAGGAAGAATTCCTCGCCGCCCCAGCGTGCCGCGTGGCGGTTGTCGCCCTGCAGCTGCTCCAGCTCGCGCGCGACCGCCGCGAGCACCTGGTCGCCAACGCCGTGGCCGTACTGGTCGTTGATGCGCTTGAAGTGGTCGACGTCGGCCAGGATCACGCTGAAACCGCCCTGCCCGCGCGAGGCCAGCACGGCCTGGACCAGCATTTCGAGCATCGCGCGGCGATTGAGCAGGCCGGTCAGGCCGTCGGTCAGCGCGGCTTCGGCCAGCAGCGCCTCGACTTGCAGGCGATTCTCGATCTCGCCCTTGAGCTGATGGGTGGCGTTCTCGATCGCGCGGGTGCGTTCCTGCACGCGGCTTTCGAGCTGGGCGTTGGCTTCGGTCAGGGCATTCAGCGCGGCTTCGCGCTCGGCCGAGGCTTCGCGCAGGCGCTGCGCGGTCGCGTCGAAGTCGGCGATGACGCGGTCGAATTCGTCGCCGATCGGCGGCTGGCCGGTCGGCTGGTGTTCGCCGGCGGCGAGCGCGCGACAGCGGTCGCCGAGCGCGCGGATGCGGCGCTGCAGCCTTTCGGCCAGCAGGCGCGACAGCACCAGCGCCAGCAGCACACCGAACAGGATCGCGCCGAGCGTGGTCAGGCGCAGCAGACGCAGGCTGTGCTGGATGCTGTCGGCGTCCAGGCGCACGCCGACCACGTAGTGCACCGACGTCGCCGCGCCGATCGGTGACAGCGCCGACAGCTCGGCGTGCTCGCTGGCTGCGGTGCGGATGTCGCTGACGGTCGCATGGTCGATGCCGCGGCGCAGCAAACTGATTTCCTCGCTGCGCAGGAAATCGGTGTCGGGGCGGCCGTCGCCGACGCTGGTCACCAGCACGCGCAGGGAATCGCCGCGCGGCTCCACGATGTAGGCGCTGGCCAGGTCGCCGTTGAGTTCCACGGTATTGCGCAGGCGCGCGACGAGGCGCTGGCCGGCCGCCGAATCGGCGCGGTCGCCGAAGGCGCGGACGTCGTCGGGATCCAGCGAGGCCTGCAGCAGACGGACGTTGTCGGTCAGTCGCTGCGCGACGCCGGCCAGCATCTGCTCGGATACGGACCAGTACATGTAGGCGCCGAGCGCACCGGCGCCCAGCAGGATCACCGCCAGGTGGCTCAGCAACAACTGCCGCTTGATCGTGAGCACGCCTTCCCCCGTTGCACGCGCCACTCCGGCGCGAACCGCCGCCCCGGAGTATAGGGAACCTCCGGACAACGCGGAATTTGCATGACATTCGCCGCCCCCTGGAAACCGGCCGGCCGGGCGTCGGCGCTGCGGGCGTCCGGCGTGAAGAAGGCCGCACGGCCCTCGGCGCGCGGCACGGATATCCTTCCGGCCGCCGCGAATACCGCACCGAGTCAAGGGCGCACGCAACACAAGCCGGACGGGCCCACGCAAAAATCGTCGTGCCGCGCAAGCCGCGCTGCGGCCATTTCACCCGTGACGTCCTGCGCGCCTGCCGCCTTGCCTCGCCGTTCGGGCTTGAACTACGCTCCCCCGACTTATGCCGGGCGGTTATGCCTGCGCGCGTTCACGGGGTTTTTGGGGAAATCTATGCTGGCTGCCCTTGGGCACATCCTGTTCGGCCTGTTCGGCCTCGTCATCCTGGTCCTGATTGCGTTCGCCTTTTCCAACAACCGCCGCGCAGTGGACTGGAAACTCGTCGTCACCGGCATTTCCCTGCAGATCCTGTTCGCCGCGTTCGTGCTGAAAGTGCCGATCGGCGCGAAGACCTTCGACATGCTCGGCAAGGGCTTCGTGCACCTGCTGGAGTTCAACAAGGTCGGCTCCGAGTTCATCTTCGGCAAGCTGCTCGACGCGAACACGTTCGGCTTCATCTTCGCGTTCCAGGTGCTGCCGACCATCATCTTTTTCGCCGCGCTGATGGGCGTGCTGTATCACCTGGGCGTCATGCAGCAGATCGTCAAGGGCATGTCCTGGGCGATCACCAAGGTCATGAACGTTTCCGGCGCCGAGACCACCTCGGTCTGCGCCAGCGTGTTCATCGGCCAGACCGAAGCGCCGCTGACGATCAAGCCGTATCTGGAAAAGATGACCGAGTCGGAACTGATGACGGTCATGATCGGCGGCATGGCGCACATCGCCGGCGGCGTGCTCGCGGCCTATGTCGGCCTGCTCGGCGGCAACGATCCGGCCGAGATGGCCAAGTACGCCAAGCACCTGCTCGCCGCCAGCATCATGGCTGCGCCGGCCACGCTCGTGCTGGCCAAGGTGCTGATTCCGGAAACCGGCGAACCGCTGACCCGCGGCAGCGTGCGCATCGAGGTGGAACGCCACAGCGCGAACGTCATCGACGCGGCCGCCAGCGGCGCCGGCGAAGGTCTCAAGCTCGCACTGAACGTCGGTGCCATGCTGCTGGCCTTCATCGCGCTGATCGCGCTGCTGAACTCGCCGCTGCAATACCTCGGCACCGTGGTCTGGCCGGGCTGGCAGATCGCCCTGGCCGGCATCGTCGGCGTGCTGCTGCTGACCGGCGCCGCGGCCCTGTACGGCCGTGCTCCGGCCAAGGGCACCGCACCGGCCGGCCGCGTCACCGGCGGCGTCATCGCCTGCGGCCTGCTCGGCGCGCTTGCGCTGCTGCTGACCGCGGCGGCCTATGCGTCCGCCGGCGGCACGATCAACGACTGGCTGTCGGCCGGCAAGACCGTGCCGGTCACCCTGAGCCTGCAGACCGTGCTCGGCTATGTGCTCGCGCCGGTGGCCTGGCTCATCGGCACGCCGTGGCAGGATGCGGTGCTCGTCGGCAGCTTCATCGGCGAGAAGGTCGTGCTCAACGAGTTCGTCGCCTACGTCGATCTCTCCAAGAACATGCACCTGCTGCAGGAGCACAGCCGCGTGGTCGCCGCCTACGCGCTCTGCGGCTTCGCCAATTTCTCCTCGATCGCGATCCAGATCGGCGGCATCGGCGGGCTCGCGCCGGGACGGCGCGCCGATCTCGCGCGCTTCGGCATGCGCGCCGTGCTCGGCGGCTCGCTGGCCACGTTCATGACGGCGACGATCGCCGGCGTGCTGAACCTGCTTTGAGCAACGGCCGCTCGCTTCCGCCGCGTTGCATCGCCGGCTGCATCTGCGCAGTCACCGGCGCGCGCGCGGCGGGACGGCGGCGGCGACGGAGCGTTGCTTGAGCCCCCATCGCTTCGACGATCGCATCAACGCCCTGTCCGACCAGGACTGGGCCTGGTGGCCGCTGCTCGCGCTGCGGCCGCGGCGCGAACAGCCGCTCAGCGAGGCGCGGCTGTTCCTGATCGCGCTGCTGTTCGGCGGCCTCTGCGCAGCCGTCAGCGTGGCGCTGGTCTGGCTGCTGTTCGGGTCGCCGCTGCCGCTGGCCATCGTCACGGTCGCCGCGCTTACCTTCGCCCTGTTCTACCTGACCGCGCGTCTGACCCTGTTCCGCAGCTGGAACCGCCGCGCCCTGCGGCTGCAGCGCGCGAACGCGCAGCGCGAGGACTGAAGCACGACGCGGCGGCCATGCCCCGCGCCTTCCTTTTGCCGGAGTTTCCCGCATGTCCGTAGTCGTCGTCGGCTCCTACAACCAGGATCACGTCTGGCGCGTCGACCGATTTCCGAAGCCCGGCGAAACTCGGCGCGGACTCGGCTTTTCCACCGGTCCCGGCGGCAAGGGCTTCAACCAGGCCGTCGCGAGCGCACGGCAACGGGCGACTACCGCGTTCATCGGCGCGCTCGGCGACGACACGCTCGCGCGTACCGCGCGCGAGCTGGCCGCGGCCGAAGGCCTCGATGCGCGCTGGCAGGTCTGCAGCGGCACCTCCACCGGTTCCTGCGGCATCGTCGTCGATGCGCAGGGACAGAACCAGATCGTGCTCGACCTGGCCGCGAACGAACGTCTCGCGCCGGAGTTCGTCGCCGCACAGGCGGATCTTTTCGCCAGCGCGCGCGTCGTGCTCGTGCAGATGGAGACCGGCGTGGCTGCGATCCGCGCCGCACTGGCCGCCGCACCCGCCGGCTGCGTGCGCCTGCTGAATCCGGCGCCGGTGCATGCGGATGCCGACGCCGCACTGATCGCCGGCGCCGATCTCGTAACGCCGAACGAGACCGAATTCGCCGACCTGCTCGCGCGCTGCGCCGGCGTGACGATCAGCGCCGAGACCATCGCCGCGATCGGCAACGCGGAGCTGCACGCCCTGTGCCGCCGGCTCGGCAGTGCGAGCATCGTCGTGACCCTTGGCGCGCGCGGCTGCTTCGTCTCGCATGCGGACGCGGCGCGCTGGCATGACACGGAAACGCATTACCGCCTGCCGGCCGAGAAGGCACAGGTCCGCGACACGACCGGCGCCGGCGATGCGTTCAACGGCGCGCTCGCCGCCCAGCTCGCGCGCTTCCCCGGACAATCGCTGCGCAGCGGCCTGATCCAGGCCGGCCGCACCGCGGCACTGAGCACCGAACGCGCCGGCGCCGCCGTCGCGATGCCGACCCTGGCCGAGGTGGAGGCGCGCTTCGGCTGAAGCCGCGCCCGGCCCCCGCTTCATTCGTCGAAGCGATTCGGCCCCAGCGCCTCGATCAGGTAGTCGATGAAGCAGTTGATGCGCGAAGCCAGCGCCGTGTTGCGGTAGTAGACCGCGTTGATCGGCTGGCGCACGTCCTGGGTCTGACCGGCAAGCACCGGCACGAGGCGGCCTTCGCGGCGGTCCTCGCCGGTCATGAAGTCGGACAGGCAGACCAGACCCTCACCGGCCAGCGCGAGCTGGCGCAAGGTCTCGCCGTTGGATGACGCGAGGTCGGGCCGCACGCGCAGCGAATCGCCGGAAGCGTCGCGCAGCGGCCAGGTGTTCAACGTCTCGGGCCGGTTGAAGCCGAGCAGCACGTGATCGGCGAGCTCCTCCACGGCGGCCGGCGTGCCGCGGCGGCGCAGATAGGCCGGGCTGGCCAGCACGCGCAGGCGGCTCGCGCCGAGCGGCCGCGCATGCAGGCTCGAATCCTTCAGCGCGCCGATGCGCAGGGCCACGTCGGTACGCTTCTCGATCAGGTCGACGATGCCTTCGTTGCTGTCCAGTTCCAGCTCGACCTGCGGATAGCGCGCGCGGAAGCCGGCCACGCGCGGAACGATCACGTGCAGCATGAACGGCGTGGCCGCATCCACGCGCAGGCGCCCGGCCGGCACCTGGCGCCGCGCGATCATCTGCTCCTCGGCCTCTTCGGCCGCGATCACGAGCGCCCGCGCCCGCTCCAGGAATTCGGCGCCCTCCTCGGTCAGCTCCAGGCGCCGGGTCGTGCGCCGCAGCAAGGTGGTCTGCAGCTTCTCCTCCAGCCGCGCCAGGCTGCGGCTGGTCGCCGACACGGTCAGCCCCAGATGCTCGGCCGCACGCGAGATCGCGCCGGTGTCGACCACGGCGATGAAGGTCTGCAGTTCGTCGAAGGTGATCTTCATATTTGATCAGAACGCAAAAGTTTTTCGCTTATAGACGGCTTTTTCGGCAAATGTAAGCCATACAGACTGGCGCCCGTCCTCTTCCGACTCCGGATACCGCCATGCCTCTTGCCCTGCTCGCCTTGACGATCAGCGCCTTCGCCATCGGGACGACCGAGTTCGTCATCGTCGGCCTGATCCCGACCATCGCCGCCGACCTCGGCGTCAGCCTGCCCTCGGCCGGCCTGCTGGTGAGTCTCTACGCACTCGGCGTCGCCGTCGGTGCGCCGCTGCTGACCGCCCTGACCGGCAAGCTGCCGCGCAAGCAGCTGCTGCTCGGCCTGATGGCCCTGTTCACCGTCGGCAACCTCGTCGCCTGGCTGTCGCCGGGCTATGAATCGCTGATCGTCGCGCGCATCCTGACCGGGCTCGCCCACGGCGTGTTCTTCTCGATCGGCTCCATCATTGCGACCAGCCTCGTCGCCAGGGACAAGGCCGCCAGCGCGATCGCGATCATGTTCAGCGGCCTGACCGTGGCCCTGGTCACCGGCGTGCCGCTGGGCACCTTCATCGGCCAGCACTTCGGCTGGCGCGCGACCTTCCTGGCCGTGTCGGCGCTCGGCGTGATCGCCCTGCTCGGCAGCCTGCTGTTCGTGCCGCGCAACGTCCATCACAGCGCGCCGGCGACCCTTCGCCAGCAGTTGCAGGTACTGGCCCAGCCGCGCCTGCTGCTGGTCTATGCGATGACCGCGGCCGGCTACGGTGGCACCTTCATCGCGTTCACGTTCTTTGCGCCGCTGCTGCAGCAGGTCAGCGGTTACTCGGCCAACGCGGTCAGCCTGGTGCTGCTGGTCTACGGCGTCTCGGTCGCCGTCGGCAACCTCTGGGGCGGCAGGCTCGCCGACCGCCACGGCCCGATCGCCGCGCTCGAACGCATCTTCCTGCTACTGGCCGCGGTGCTGCTGGTGCTCGGCGTCACCGCGACGAGCAAGCCGCTGGTGCTGCTGACCGTGCTGGCCTGGGGCGCCGTCGCATTCGGCAACGTGCCGGGCCTGCAGGTCTACGTGGTCAAGCAGGCGCAGCGCTACGCGCCGCAGGCCGTCGACGTCGCCGCGGGCCTGAACATCGCCGCGTTCAATCTCGGCATCGCCGGCGGCGCCTGGATGGGCGGACACATCGTCGCCGGACTGGGCCTGATCCATACGACCTGGATCGGCGCGCTCGTGGTGCTCGCCGCGTTCCTGCTGACCGCCTGGAGCGGCCGCCTCGACCGCAACGCCGGCCTTCCGGCGCACGCCGACGGCGCCGCGGCCGCGGCGCACTGACCGGCAAAATCAACCTGTATCGTTTTTAAAAAAAAAGCCAGACACACACTGGAGACATCCATGAGCATTCCCGCTTTCGGCCTCGGCACCTTCCGCCTGCAGGGCCAGGTCGTCGTCGACTCGGTCCGCAACGCGCTCGACCTGGGCTACCGCGCGATCGACACCGCGCAGATCTACGCCAACGAGGCCGACGTCGGCCGCGCCGTGGCCGAATCCGGCATCAGGCGCGACGAGGTATTCCTGACCACCAAGATCTGGATCGACAACCTGTCGCGCGAACGGCTGGTTCCGAGCCTGCAGGACAGCCTGAAGAAACTGCGCACCGATCACGTCGATCTGACCCTGATCCACTGGCCGTCGCCGAACGGCGCCGTGCCGCTGGCCGAATCGCTGGACGCGCTGGCCGAGGCCAGGGCGCAGGGGCTGACCCGGCAGATCGGCGTATCCAACTTCACGATCGCGCTGCTGCGCCAGGCGATCGCCCACGCGGGCGCCGGCGCGATCGCGACGAATCAGATCGAGGTCAGCCCGTATCTGGCCAACCGCGCGGTCACCGGCTTCGCCCGCGAGCACGGCGTGCAGATCACCTCGTACATGACCCTGGCCTACGGCAAGGTGCTGCAGGAACCCGTGCTGCGCGAGATCGCCGCGCGCCACGGCGCCACGCCGGCGCAGGTCGCCCTGGCCTGGGCCCTGCGCCAGGGCTATGCGGTGATTCCGTCGTCGACGAAACGCGAAAATCTCGCGAGCAATCTGGGCGCCCTGCGGCTGCAGCTCGACGATGCCGACATGGCGCGCATCGCGACGCTGGACCGCAACGAGCGGCTGGCCAACCCGCCCGGCATCGCGCCGGCCTGGGATTGAGCGCAATCGGCAGCCTGCGCGGAATTCCTACGAACACGACCGGCGCTGCGGTCGAAACACTTAGCCGACTATCGCCAGTTCGAGCTGCACGTGGGATGGCGGTGGATGTATCGGCATCAGCCATCACCCTCGCCTGCATCCCAAGGTGTCCGGCAGAGAAGAAACCCGACACCGCCGCTCAGCGCGGACGCTGACGCCAGTCCGCCGGCAGCGGCTGTCCCGGCCGCTCCAGCGCGTAATACAGCGCAACGATGCGCCAGCGGCCGTCCTGCTCGACGAGGTGCAGGCTGTTGATGCCGGTGTACTCGGCCGGCCCCGCCGCGTCGCCGGTGCGCGATTCCACAGTCGCGAACACCTCGGCGAACCTGCCGTAACGGCGCACCTCGCGATGCACTTCGCGCTCCTCGAACGGCTGCGCGTCGGGTTGCACCTGGGCAGCGATGAACTCGGCCGCACTGCGCACGCGCAGCGGCGACTTGCCGTCGCGGCCGAGGCCATAGACCTGAGCCGCCGGCAGGAACAACGGCTCCAGCGCCGCCCGGTCCGCGCCCTGGCCCGGGCCGTGGGACAGCGCCCGCCAGAGCAGGTCAGCGGCGGCCTCGGGACTGTCCTGCGCGCTCGCCGCGGCGGCCCCGCCCAGCGCCGCCAGCATCAGCCATCGTTTCATCGTTCGCGTTCTCCGGGTGAGGTCCGCCAGCGGACCGGACCGGCGCCGATCCGCTTTCACGCCGCGGCGCTGCCGTACAATCCGCGCCCTATGCAAATCGGCCCGCATACCCTCTCGCCGCCGCTGATCCTCGCGCCCATGGCCGGCGTGACCGACAAGCCGTTCCGCCTGCTGTGCAAGCGCCTCGGCGCCGGGCTGGCCGTGTCGGAGATGACGACCAGCGACCCGCGCCTGTGGCAGACGCGCAAGTCGCTCGCGCGCATGGACCACGTCGGCGAGCCCGCGCCGGTCAGCGTGCAGATCGCCGGCTACGATCCGGCCATGCTGGCCGAGGCCGCACGCTACAACGTCGCCCACGGCGCGCAGATCATCGACATCAACATGGGCTGCCCGGCCAAGAAGGTCTGCAACGTCTACGCGGGTTCGGCACTGCTGCAGGACGAGCCGCTGGTCGCACGCATCGTGCAGGCCGTGGTCGCCGCGGTCGAGGTGCCGGTCACCCTGAAGATCCGTACCGGCTGGAACCGCGACAACCGCAACGGCCTGCGCATCGCGCGCATCGCCGAAGACGCCGGCATTGCCGCGCTGGCCGTGCACGGCCGCACGCGCGCGGACCTGTACGAAGGCGAGGCCGAGTACGACACCATCGCCGCCATCAAAGCGGCCGTGCGCATTCCGGTGCTGGCCAACGGCGACATCGACTCGCCGCGCAAGGCGCAGGCCGTGCTGCGGCATACCGGCGCCGACGGCCTGCTGATCGGCCGCGCCGCGCAGGGACGGCCGTGGATCTTCCGCGAGATCGCGCATTACCTCGCGACCGGCGAACTGCTACCGGCGCCGGAACTCATCGAGGTGCGCGACATCCTGCTGGGCCATCTGCAGGCGCTGCATGCCTTCTACGGCGAACTCCAGGGCGTGCGCATCGCGCGCAAGCACCTGGGCTGGTACGCCAAGGACAGACCCGAGAACGCGGCTTTCCGCGCGGTCGTCAACCGCGCCGAAACCGCCGAGGCACAGCTGCGCCTGACCCGTGAGTATTTCGACGCGCTGGCCAACCGCATACAGGCCCTGCCCGACGCCGCCTGAGCCGCGCGCCGACGCGCTTGACGCTCAGCCCGCCAGCAGATATTCAGAACCCCGACGCCGTCACTGCGAGCTGCCATGAGCGACACGGAAACGTCCGCCGCCGCCAACCGCCGTCCGATCGCCGCACGCAGCAACGCGCTGATCCAGCGCATCGCCGCGGCGCTCGTGCGCAGCGGCATTTCACCGAATGCGATCTCCGTCGTCAGCATCGCGTTCGCGGCGGCCGGCGCGGCGGCGCTGCTGTATCTGCCCTCGCCGTGGAACGCCTGGCTGTGCGCCGCAGGCATCGTGCTGCGCCTGCTGTGCAATCTGTTCGACGGCATGGTCGCCGTCGAAGGCGGCCGGCAGACGCCGACCGGCGCGCTGTACAACGAAGTACCCGACCGCATCGCCGACAGCCTGTTCATCGTCGCGCTCGGCGTCGCCGCCGGCCAGCCCTGGCTCGGCTGGCTGGGTGCGCTGCTCGCCGCGCTGACCGCCTACATCCGCGCGCTCGGCGGCGCGCAGGGACTGCCTCAGGATTTCCGCGGGCCGATGGCCAAGCCGCATCGCATGTGGCTGATGGTGCTGGCCTGCCTGCTCGCACCGCTGGAACAGCATTTCCTGCACAGCGGCTACGCGCTGCCGGGCGCCGCCGCGGTGATCGCCGCCGGCTCGGCGCTGACCTGCTTCACGCGTCTGCGCGCGATCGCCGTCCAGCTGGAGGCAAGCCGATGATGGAGCGCGCCGCCGCCGCCGGACTGGTCGGACTCACGCGCCTGCTGGTCGGCGCGCGCGCGCAATGGCGCGCCGAGCCCGAAGCCGGCCAGAGCCTGTATTTCGCGAACCATTGCAGCCATCTCGACACCCTGGCGATCTGGAGCGCGCTGACGCCGGCGCAGCGCGCCGTGACGCGGCCGGTCGCCGCGCGCGACTACTGGGACAAACCCGGCCTGCGCACCTATCTGTCCGGCCGCGTGCTGCGCGCGATCCTGATCGAACGCCGCCGCGACGAGCGCGCCGGCGATCCGCTGGAACCGGTGTTCGCCGCATTGGCCCAGGGCGACTCGCTGATCCTGTTCCCGGAAGGCACGCGCACGGCCGATCGCCTGCCGCAGCCGTTCCGTGGCGGCCTGCACCGCATCGCCGAGGCGTTTCCGGCGCTGAACCTCGTGCCGGCCTACCTCGACACCCTGCACCGCAGCCTGCCCAAGGGCTCGCACGTGCCGCTGCCGCTGTACTGCACGGTGCGCTTCGGCACGCCGCTGCCGCGCGAGGCGGCCGAACCGCGCGAGAGCTTCCTGGCGCGCGCCCACGGAGCCGTCTGCGCGCTGGCCGACCCGCTCCGCGGAGCCGCCGCATGAGCGCCGCGCAGAAACTGCTGTGGGTGTTCGGCGGCATAGTCGCCCTGTTGACGGTGGCCTCGGCCGTCGGCTGGCTGCTGCAGCGGCGCAAGGGCGATACCGCCGTCATCCGCAATCTCAACGAACGCGTGCGCGCCTGGTGGCTCATGGTCGCCGTGCTCGGCGCCTGCTTCTGGGCCGGCGCCGCAGCGACCCTGATCGTGTTCGCGCTGATCTCGTTCTTCGCGCTGCGCGAGTTCATCACCCTGACGCCGACGCGGGCCAGCGATCACAAGCCGCTCGCCGTCGCGTTCTACGTGCTCGTGCCGCTGCAGTACTGGCTGATCCATCTGGGCTGGTACGGCCTGTTCTCGATCTTCATTCCGGTCTACGCGTTTCTCGCGTTGCCGGCGATCGCGGTGTTCGCCGGCGACACCGAGCAGTTCCTCGAACGCATCACCAAGATCCAGTGGGGCGTGATGATCACGGTCTACTGCATCAGCTATGCGCCGGCGCTGCTCGTGCTGGACCTGCGCGGCTTCCACGGCCAGGGCGCGCTGCTGTTGCTGTATCTGATGCTCGTCGTGCAGATCAGCGACGTCATGCAATACGTGTTCGGCAAACTGTTCGGGCGGCACAAGCTCGCGCCGCTGGTCAGTCCGTCCAAGACCGTCGAAGGGCTGGTCGGCGGCGGCCTTGCCGCGACTGCGATCGGCGCGTCGCTGTGGTGGATCACGCCGTTCACGCCGCTGCAGTCGGCGCTGATGTCGCTGCTGATCGTGGCCTGCGGCGTGCTCGGCGGCCTGGCGCTGTCGGCGGTCAAGCGCAGCCTCGGCGCCAAGGACTGGGGCAGCATGATCGAAGGCCACGGCGGCATGATGGACCGCATGGATTCGGTCAGCTTCGCCGCGCCGATCTTCTTCCACATCACGCGCTTCTTCTTTTCCGGCTGAAGCGCAACCGCGAAAGGATTTCCGATGAATCTGCCGACCCGCTGCCTGCTCGCCCTGGCCCTGGCCGCCGCGAGCGGTCTCGCCGCCGCTGCCGATGCGCACCTGGAACAGATCTGGCCCGAACACCAGGCCCGCCTGCAGGACCAGCAGCGCCGCGTCGACGCGCTCAACGCCAGTCCGGAGATACCGCGCAGCGACGCCGACGCCAAGGCCACCGTCGAGGAACTGCTGGCCGAACCGCACCGGCCGCTGGACCCGGCCGCGCTGACCGGCGACTGGAAAGTGCGCTCGCTGCAGGGCGCGCGCTACGGCGTGTTCCCGTATCCCTGGTTCAAGGCACGCATCACACAACGCGACGGCCGCCTGTTCTTCGAGAAACTGACCGGCTCGCAGCGCCGCAGCGGCTGGCTGCTGCCGCCCGAGGACGGCAAGGGCGACTGGTACTTCGTCGGCGGCGCCAGCGTCAACGAAGACCCGCAGGTGCCCTACAGCAAGGCCGCCGGTGCACAGCCCCGCGACAGCGACACCGTCGGTACGGCCTGGGGCATCGCCGAAGACCGCGTGCTGATGCTGCTGGACGTCAGCGACGAGAGTTATGAGGTGTATCAGCTCAAGCGCTGAGGCGGCGGCGCGGCGTTGCGTGTGCTACGAGGAGCTGAGCTCGATTGTCATCCTCGTCAACCCTGACGGGACCTCCGCACGAGGCGCCAACACTCCACAACGCACGAATTTCTCTCCGCCACCATCCGGATCGAAGACTATCCATCGCCGAGTGCTTCGACCCAGGCCGACGCGGCGCCCCAGCCAATGACGAAGTCATGATGATTGCTGCAGAGCAGGTAGCTCGCCTCCTCGTCGCACACATAGAATTCCAGTGGCGGACATTCCTTAAGCACCCGCAGAAGATCCGCGCCACCCCGGAACCTCCAAATTGTCCGGGCGCCGTCGAGGAACATCAGGCAGGTCGTGTTACCGACATAAGCCGGAATCTGTTCCCATCCATCGTCCCTTTGGCGCCCCACCGAAGCAGAAGGGCGATCCCATAGAGCCGGGATACCGATGTCGACGCTGAGCCGCCGACTTATTCTGGCGGCCAGCGCGTCTCTATCGGTCGAATTCAGCACATCAGCTTGGACATTTGCCGCAAGAAGCGCTGGCGTTATGAAGTCCAACGTCATCGGCTTATATCCTAGCGGTTGTATGGAACATCATCCAACAAAATGTGTCCTCGAACCGCACCGCCATCCCCTCGTTTGCCGCCCGTTTGGTAACCAACATGTGGGACGTCAGGACCATGTCTGGCATGGGGCCAGTCGACATTAACCTCAGCACCGCTGCTGTGTCTCCACTCGACTGGAAAAGATTTTCCATTTGCGTCTCGTCCCCATTTCGTCACGTCGAATTCGTTCCTGGGAATTCCGGTTTTCTCAAACGCCGTGTTGATTGCTTCATTCACTGTCTTACCGGAGCCACGAAAATCCATATCGTTTGGCCCGAGCTTCCAACGCATTGTCTCTGGCGTTCCTCGGACACTCTGATTATGCACCCATACCCCACCAATGCCGACAAAGTACGTATGCACGTCCTTCACTTCGAAATTGAAGGTATCCAGATTTTCCAGCTGCGGCTCGACCGAAGTGACGACGGCTTGGCCGCCCGCATTCCTTACGAGTTGATCGCCAGGATGGAGTTCGCGGGCAGCAACCCATCCCTTACCCTGGACCCAGAACGGGTGCTCCGGGGTCGCGCCTATACTTTCCTCCGTTTCGTCATCGAACCGGATCTTGACGTGCACCACAGGCTTGTCCACGTTGTGGAACAGCCGGACGACCGGCTTCCAAACGGTTTCATCACCGTCCTCAGATCTTGCTGCAACCAAGTCGCCTTCACGTAATTGCTCGATCGCAACAAGACCTCGATCGGTGTGGACAGGCGTTCCAGCCACGAAACACAATCCTATTGGACGAGGCTCTTTGAACACGAAGTTCGGCTTCAATCTAGTTACGCCGCCAGCCATGAGGCTAATGAAGCTCACTAACCTCTCATCCCGCGCCTCAGCTGGGGTGACTTCCTCGCCTGAGACAGGGTTTATTGCGGAATAGTCGATGAACGGCTGAATCCAAGAAGCATAAGTCTGCCCAGCCTGAGAGACGATGGCCGCGCCGAACCGCCAAGCCCCCCCTCGTTCGTTCCATTTGTGATAGGTCCTCTCGAAACGAGAGGGCTCAGTCGCCTTGTAGACCGCCTTGAT
Source organism: Lysobacteraceae bacterium SCN 69-320 (assembly GCA_001725155.1). Taxonomy (GTDB): domain Bacteria; phylum Pseudomonadota; class Gammaproteobacteria; order Xanthomonadales; family Rhodanobacteraceae; genus Tahibacter. Next base: position 71,277 of record MEFP01000030.1, read on the forward strand.
CTGGTCCGTTGCCTGCCCGCGCGGAGACGCCGGATCAACACATTCCGGAATCTGATTTAAGTCGGCACCGTTAGACAGCCGAAACGCTTTGAAATCCAGTTGTGGCACGAAAATGCCACCGGCCGCACTGTTGGAGCCGCCCGTAAATATGCCGCGCGATCCGCCGTTGTAAAATTGTTTATTAGTTTCACAATCACCCCCGCCAACAGGACACCCCTTGTACCCGGTTGGGTCCTTGCCCGCCAATGGATTGTTGAAGACATACGAATACGGATTCAGGCTCTGACTGTTGCCCGGCGCCTGCACCAGCGGATCGACACTGAGAAAGCGTCCGGTGATGTAGTCGAAGGCGCGGCCGTTCATATGGATCAGGCGCGTGCCGTCGAGATGCTCATGGCCGGTGAAGCCTCGATGGGTGGTGTCACCGTACTGCAGCATCCAGCCGCGGGCGTAAGGCGTCGTCACGCCACGCTGCGTGACCTCGCGCGGACTGCCGAACGGATCGTAGCTGCGCCGGGTCAGTCCGTCCTCGGGGGCCGCAATGCCGGGGTCGGTTCCGTTGAAGTGTCCCCAGCGGTCGGCCAGCGCAATGGTCGAACCCAGGCGGTCGCGCAGCTGATAGGCGGTATACGCGGGATCCGCTGTCGAACCGTTCACGACGCGCGAGTACGTGACAGGACCGAGTTCGATGCGATGCACTTCGCGACTGCCGTTGCGCTCGAGTTCGTATCCCTCGGCACCGTAGAAGGTGACGCCGCCACCGATGTCGTTGCGGCGGTAGCGCGCATTGTCCGGCGCGTAGAAGAACTCGACGCGGCGGTCGCCCACTCCGTTCAGCGAATCCAGGTGGTCGATGACGATGGGTAGGTTCGATGCGTCATAGGTAACCGAACGAACCAATGTCTCCGGCCCCTGGCTGACCTGCCCGAGCTGGTTGCCGTTGGCGTCGCAGGTGAAGTTTCGGGTCACGTCGCCGGCGATCGTCGACTTCAGCGCGTTCGGACCGCACTTGCCGTTGAAGCCGACGTTGCCGACCGCGTCGCCGTAGACATAGCTGTCGGCGTAATAGGCCTTCGAGGTGATATTGCCGACGGCATCGTAGGTATAGGACAGCTGCGGATAGAGCGAAGGTTGGTAATCCCAGGTACCGGCCCACTTGCGCACCAGGCTATCGACAGTCAGCAGCCGCTGCAGCTTGTCGTAGGCGTAGGTCTCGATGGAGCCGCCAGTCTGGTCGACGCCGGTGCGCAGGACATTCTTCAGGCCATAACCCGGCTCGTAGCGCCGCCATTCGCGCTCCTGGCGCTTCAGGTTGCCGAGCGTGTCGTAGCCGTAGGTCAGCTTGTCCATGCTGTCCGAGAATGTCGGCACTTCGTACGGGCGCCAGGACTGGGCCAGCATCTGTCCGGTGGAGCGGCTGTAGCTTGCGCTGCCGTACAGCGCGTAGCCGAACTGCTCCTCGGTCGGCTTGCCGTAAGCGTCGGTCTGACTCATCGACCAGAGCGGCGTCATCAGGCGCGCATCCGTCAGCGCGCTCAACGTGCCGTAACGGTTGTAGCGCTTCCAGACCGTCAGCGGCTGCGGCGCGTTCGGATAGGTGACGCTGGTCAGATAGCCGTAGTAGCTGTCGTACCGATAGTAGTACTTCAACTCCTTGCCGCCCGGCGTCACATCTTCGATCGTGGTCTTGCGCTCGGTCATGCGACCGCTGGCCGGATCGTAGGTGTATTCCTCCATCCATTCGGGGCTGCCGCCGGGTGACCCCGTGGCGAGACTACGGTCGCGCGTGACCCGCGCCAGCTGTCCTTTCGCACCGATCGGGTCGTATTCCCAGGTGTCCAGCAGGCGCTGGTCGGCAAGACCGGTCGGCAGCGACGACGGCGGAGAACGCTCCTGCCGCAAGGTGCGGCCAAGACCATCGCGCTGCGTCACGCTGCTCGTGACACCACGCGCATCGGTCTGCGTCAGCAGCTCGCCGAGCGCGTTGTAGCTGAAGCTCCAGTTGCCCTGATTCGGATCGTTCGACGTCAGGCGATGGCCGAGCGCGTTGTACGTCGCCAGCGTGGACTTGCCATTGGCGTCGCGTATCGCCGCGGCGTTGCCGAGCGGATCGAACCAGAAATTCGTGAAGCTGCCCGCCGCGTCCTTCGTGCTGACGAGCCGGCCGAGCGCATCATGCTGCCGCGACATCGACAGGCAAAGGTTCGGCGCAGCGGTGCAGGCCGCGGCGACAGCCGGAGCCACGTCGATCTTCGTCAGCAGGCCGTCGTAGGTGTACGTCGTGATCGCGTCGCCCTGCGCGTTGCCCTGCGCGGTCAGCTCCGCCGTCGGCACGCGCTTGCTGCGCATGCGATTGAGGCGGTCGTACGTGAACAGCGTGTATAGCGGCGTTTCGCCGCTGAAATACGGCGCAGAAGCCTGCGTGGTCACGCCCGTGTTGTCGTAACGCTGCGACTGGTTCACCCAGCGTCCGTCGAAGCTGCGCGTGGCGCGCTTGACCTCGCGACCGAGAATGTCGAACCAGATGCGCTGGCTCGGCGCGCCATCGGCGACCGTGCTCTGGTAGTAAGCGGCAAACCCCTCGTCGACGCCGCTACAAGGATTGCAGCGCGTCAGCGCGACCGACATCGGCGGCGACAGCGCAGTGACACCGTCGGCCTTCAGCGCGCGACGCTGGATCACGCGCCCGAACACGTCGTAGTCGGTCTTCGTGCGCAGACCGTTCGGGTCGATGACCTCGATCGCCTGGCCATCGCTCGCGCGCACGCTCGTCGCCGTCGTGTGATTCAGCGCCGGCGACACGGCACTGAGCACGTTCGTCACGGCCACAGGAAAGTAGCCGTCCGTCGAATAGTCGGTGCGGGTCTCGCGTGCCGGTGCGATGCCCGTGCCGCTGACGGTCTGCACGATCGGCAAGCCGAAGCTCGGCGATGGATAGCCGATCTCGGTATGCAGACCGATGCCGGACGCGTCGTCGAACAGGTCCGTCGACATCGGCGTACGGTCGCTGTTCCAGCCGTGCACGGTACGTACCGTCCGGGTTGCGAGATCCAGGCCCGCCGGCGCGGCGACGCCCTGCGTGCCGTTCACACGCGCGTGGTAGCTCTCGCTGGTCTGCTGCGTGCTCTCCAGCAGCTTGTCCAGCCACCACTGGTTCAAGGCAGCCGGTGTCTCGTCGTAGGTATAGGTGGACGTGACCACATGGCTGGCCAGGTTGTACCGATCACCGCTGGCGGTGCCGGCGCCATCCGTCGTCGTGACCCGCTGGTAGAGCAGGTTGCCCTGCGCGCTCCAGCCCGAAGTCGACAATCTTGGATCACCGTTGAGCGTCGTCACTGTCGACACGAGCAGGCTTTGCTGGCCGGCCTCCGCGGCGGCGAGGTCGTATACCTTCTTCGTGCTCGAATCCAGGTAAGGCCAATGGATCGCGTTGATCGTCGTCGGCGAGCCGCCCTGTCCGGGGCAACCCGCAGTACGGTCGTTGCGGTCGCACTGCCAGTTGAAATCTTCCTGCGAGAGGACGCCGACCGCCGCAACGGTTCCTGAAAGACGCGACTGGACACGTTGCACGCGGCCGGTCAGCGGGAACTTCTGGTGGAACGTCGTCGTGCGCACGGCGCGGTCCGAGGGCAGCACCGCTTCGCTCGCGATCGTGCGGAAGCCCTGGAAGCCGCGGCCGGCGCTGTTGTACATCGCGCCGCCGTAGGAATACTTCTGGCTGCGAATGCCGGTCGAACTCAGGCCGGTGTTGCCGGCGAGCGTGCCGTTGGAGCGGCCAAGCAGCGAGACGACCGGCATCGACGACTGGAACAGGAAATGCCGACCGTCGACATAGCCCGTGTCGATCGTATAGAGCGGGAAATCGGTACCGCTGCGTCCGGCGCTGCTGGACAGCGGGTAGTAATCCCACAGCGCGCGGTCGTTCAGGCCGTTGACGGCGCCGACCATGAGGTCAGGCAAAGTTGGAGCAAGTCCCGGACGCGCACCGTCGCCGAGATTCTCGTTGATCAGGACGTTGACGTTCGCGGAGCTGACGAGATCCTGCAGCGGTATCGTCTGTGCGCTGTCCAGGAAACTCGTCGGCGAGCCGGGACCGCCGCCAGCTGCGGCGACGAGCCGGCACAGGTTGCTCGGGAACAGGGTGCTCGGACGCAGCGGACAGGTGACGTCGGAGACCACGTCAGCCAGGCCGTCGCCGAAATAGTCGTCGACCCGTCCCTGCTGATTGCCGAGCGTCGACGTGCCGGAAATGACCGGCGTCTCGTCGACGTGAACGCGAAACGCGTTGTTGCCGGTCTGCACGAAACGGATCGCGTTGAAGCGATAGATGCTCGGATCGTAGGCACCGAGGCCGGCCTTGAACGCGTCGGCGCTCTCGACGTTATTCTCGCCAGGATGCGCCGACCAGGCCGTGCCGTCTTCCGGCGGCGGCGCGGCACAGATGTCGGCAAGACATTTCGCGCCGTAGTTCGCGATGAGCGGGCAGGTCTTGGGCGGATCGTGACCGATCAGCTGATTGGCCGTCACATACGCATCGAAGCAGATGCGCGCGGCAAAGTGCGCCGGATAGAGGAGATCGGCGCGGCCGTCCGCGTCGATATCCGACCCGATCATCTTGCCGAAGTAGCGCAGCTGCACCGCACCGCCGACGCCGTCGTAGCGCAGGCCGGCCGTGACGGATTCACTCAGCGTCGCGGGCGCCAGAAGCTTGCCGCCGCGGTTGAGCTGGATCTGCCAGACGCCGAAGCAGTTGCCGCTGGCGCAGCTGCCGGGCGAGGCCGGTGTCTGCGCCGTGACCGCGTCGTCGAGGCCGTCACCGTTGACGTCCATCCAGCGCAGGTCGCGCGAGCTGCCGGAGAAGTTCGCCCCGAGAGCGCTTACCGTGGCGATAGTGACCGAACTGCCGCCGGAAACGGGACTCAGCTGCAGGATCCGCTGCACGCCGTTGCGGTTGGCGATGACGACATCGGCAGCACCGTTGCCGTCGAAATCGGTGATGTGCTGCACCGACTCCATCGAGCCGCCGCCCGCATCGAGCGTGCCGATCTCGCCGAAATTCGTGAAGTTGAAGCTCGTCGTCGGCGCCGCAGGATCGGTGTTGATAGGGCCAGGCTTTGCATTGAGGAACAGGCACAGCGGTACGCTGCCCGACGGCACGACGCCGCGGGAAGTGCTGCCGCCACCGCCGTTCGTGTTGCATACGCCCTGCGGTCCGAGGCGCAGCAGCACGTCCGGTGCGCCGTCGGCGTTGAAATCAGCGATGCCGACGACCTGCGTCAGTGCAAGCGCCTCGCTTTCATCGTCGTTGGGTTTGACGTCGCCGAGCAGCGGCAGATTCGTGGTCACCACGTGGAAATAACTGTCGGCAGCGGCCGTGCAGGTCGTCGCACCGCCGTCGCAGATCGGCTGCCCACGCCCGCGCTTCCACTTATAGATCTTGTTACCTGCGAACAGCTCGGCGATTCCGTCGCCATCGAGGTCGCTGGCCCGCGCGTAGGAATTGATGCCGGTCAGGGTCACGATGCCCTGCGTCACACGATCGGCCGTCACCTTGGCCAGTTGCACCTCGGTGAGCCAGTTGCTGCCGTCATAGCGCGACTTGGCGATCCAGAATTCGCGGGTGCCGTCGCCGTCGAGATCGCCGACCGCCTCGATGCGGTTGCGCACATAGCGCGGAGCGATCGAGCGTTCCACATCGTCGCCGAGCGGCTCGTCGGGCTCCGGCGACTGGGTGCCGGGCGGGTCGATCGAGAACTTGCGGCTTGTGAACGTCCAGCTGCCGTCCGACCAGGTGAAGTTCGTCGGATTCAGACAAGTCGGCGAACCGCCGGCCACCGGATACGCGCATTCCTCGACGCGCCGCAGCAAACTGCGCCCGCTGTAGTAGCTGTAGTCGAGGGCCGTAATCGGATCGACGTAGCTGAGCCGGTATTCGCGTGCGGGATGGATCGAATCCGGCGAATAGGTGCGGATCGTCTCGAGACGCTGCGTCTGCTGTGTCGTGCCGCCGGCGATGGCCGACGAACCGCGGTCGTTGGCGCTGTCGTAGCTCGGACGCAGGCCGTAGACGAACTCGACGCGGCGCGACGGCGGCGCGAACGTGTTTTCGACACCGGCCAGCGTCGATCCCGTATACAGGATGCGGTCGAGCACGATCTCGCCGGGGTCGGCCGCAACCTCCTTCTTCTCGGCATAGCAGTAGTCGATGGTGTTGCCGGTATTGTCCTCGGCGCGGCTGAGCAGCCAGGACAGTTCGCGGTTCTGGCCGTCGTTCCGCTGCACGCTGATGCGCGGCAACGCGCCACCGGTGCAGGAATAGGCGGCAGGTGTGCAGCCATAGGTCAGTTTGCGGCCGTCCTTCTGCTGCACGCTGAAGCAGGCACCACTGCCTTCGAGCGAGGAGCTACTCTGCGTCACCTTCGCAAAGCTGTCGATTTCGGTGCGATAGACCGTATTCGCAGCACCGTACGAACCGCTGACGGCGATGAGCCGCTGGCCGTCGAGACACAGGCGGTCACTGCCGTCCAGCCGCACACCACGTGTGATTGCATCCTGCGCGACAGTCTGCGGACAGCGGTGAATGCTGCCGCCGGCGCTGATGCTCCAGCCCAGGCCCGCGACACCGTTGCCCGCACGGCTGCTGTAGCTCAGCGTGACCGACGGCTGCATGCCGGCGCGGCCGGGCGGAACCTGGATGGGGATCGAATAGCTCGCTGCACCGCCATCGACGCCGGCCTCGCCGGCAACGACGCCGACATTCGGCTCGTGCGGCGGCAGGTCGGCCAGATTCGAGATCTGCGGCGCCGGCGGAACGCTGATGACGCCCGTGTCGCTCGGCGTCGGTCCCACCGCACGGACTTCCGGAGTCTTGTCGAGCAAGGTCGCGCCAGGCGTACCTGGTGTGCCGGACCAGAGTTCGAACTGAACACGGTCGCCGTGCTGCAGGGTGGCCGCGACGTTGCCGAAATCCGCCGTGTCCAGCGCCGTCGAGGAATAGCTCAATGTCGCGATGTCGCGCCGCCAGGGCTTGCCGATGCCGTTGCCGGCCCAGCTCACCCAGACAGAGCACTGACCGCCCGGCGTCGTCGCCTGGCAGGTGTACTGGTTGACCGTGATCTCCTGCAGCCGGCTGGTCCGCGTGACCTGACAGGACTGCGAGTTCAACGTGCAGTTGCCTGCCGGACCCAGCGTGGGCAGGTAAGCCGGCTTCTGCACTCCCAGTATGGTCGGAGCACCAGGAACTGCGCCCGTCGTCGTGATCGCGAAATTCGTATCGGCCGTGCGGTAGTTGGACGCGGCAAGGAACGTGCGCGTATACGTGCCGACGAGCTTGTTGTTGTTGCAGGTGGTGGAGCTGGAGCACGACGTCGTCGCATAGCCGTTCGGATAGCCGATGCCGTAGTGGAAATACAGGTTGAACGTATCGGTGCCCAGCGGCAGGGAAGTCAGCGGCGTGGTGCGCTGCGCCTGTACGAATATCGGCTTGCCGCGCTGCTCGGCATCCGCATCATCGTTGAACATCAGCTTGACGGCGGCCTCACCGAACTTGCCGCGCTCGCCGCCGAGCGAAATCTGCATCACCGTCATGACGACGCCGGGCACACCGTCCACGGCGTTCGTTCCGGTGAAATGATTCCAGTATCCGGAGAAAATCTGGTTGGCAGCGAGTTCCGAGGTCGCTTCGGTGCCGTAGATCTCAGTGGTCTCGGGGGCAGAATTGCCGGCGTAGTACGTCGGATTCAGCCGCGTCATGTCGCTGAGACATTCGTCCATCTTGTTGCCGGGCATCTGCGCGGACGGAATTTCATTCCAGCGCCAGCGCGCCGCGATGCGCGAGGGATCATCGCGGAAGAAGCGGAAGCGCACATATCCGACCGCGCTGCTGACGACGACACCGCTCTCCTTGCGGTACTCGCGAATCGTCGCCCCCCAGCTATCGCCGGTCTCGCTGATATCCGTCATCTCGGTGGCCAGCCAGGTCGAATGGCCATACTTGTTGAAGGTGTAGAGGAAGGCTTTCAGGCGCTTGCGGTCGTCGCTGTAGACGAGATCCCAGCCAGTGCCGTAGCGGTCCGGATTCCACCAGCGGCCGGGCTGCGCGACAGCGACGCCCGGCAACCAGGCGTCGTGATTCACGCCCGAACCATTGCAGATCATGTTCGCCGTATCCGCGCCGATCTCGTCGATGGACTGCGCCCGCAACGGGGCAGACAGCAGAAACAGCACGAACAACACGCCGCAGAAAAGCGGCCATCCCCTGTATGTACCTTTCATGTCAACGTCTCTTGCGGCCATTCACGGATAGGCGCGGAGCTCGCGAAGCTCTCTGGCGCATTTCAGGTAACGGAAGCCGGCGCGAAACGTGATCAGGAAGATGCAGTGCGGCGGCGACCACCCGCGGTCGCGACGAAATGAACCTGGCTGGGGGGACGACTGCTCGTGCTGCAGCACGCGTGCGGAGGGTTTCGCGACGACGCGGCTCCGGCCCGACCCGTCCGATTCCGACCGGAAATCCGCAAGCCCCGGACGCCATACCGGCGATGCCTCGCAGTCTCGGCGGAAATTTGCAGCGGAAGAAGACGGCGCGCCGAAGTAACGGCTTGACGCGGAGGGCATTGACCACCCCGTTACGGCCGGCTTCGCCAACCCACCGGGCGACCGGCGTCGCATCGACCGCCCCAACCTGCACGCCCGCCATACGGGACCGCAGGGGGGGCAGATGCAATATGCCAAGGCAGCCGCTATCATCCGCGGTTCCGTTTTTCCATCCCTTTATCCGAATTGAAGGATATGCCGCGATGAGCAGCTACCTGTTCACCTCCGAATCCGTGTCCGAAGGCCATCCGGACAAGGTCGCCGACCAGATTTCCGATGCCGTCCTCGACGCGATCCTGCTGCAGGACAAGCGCGCGCGCGTGGCCTGCGAGACGCTGGTCAAGACGGGCGTGGCCATCGTCGCCGGCGAAATCACGACTTCGGCCTGGATCGACCTCGAAGCGCTGACCCGCAAGGTCATCCTGGACATCGGCTACGACTCCTCCGACGTCGGCTTCGACGGCGCGACCTGCGGCATCCTGAACCTGATCGGCAAGCAGTCGCCCGACATCAACCAGGGCGTGGACCGCAAGAAGCCCGAGGAACAGGGCGCCGGCGACCAGGGCCTGATGTTCGGCTACGCGACCAATGAAACCAAGGACATGATGCCGGCGGCGATCTACTACTCGCACCGCCTCGTCGAGCAGCAGGCCAAGGTCCGCAAGAAGAAGAATTCGCCGCTGCCGTGGCTGCGTCCGGACGCCAAGAGCCAGGTCACCCTGCGCTATGAAGACGGCAAGGCCACGGCGATCGACGCCGTCGTCCTGTCGACCCAGCACGATCCGGGCGTCAAGCAGAAGGAACTGGTCGAAGCCGTCATGGAGACGATCATCAAGCCCGTGCTGCCGACCAAGTGGATCCACAAGGGCACCAAGTTCCACATCAATCCGACCGGCAAGTTCGTGATCGGCGGCCCCGTGGGCGACTGCGGCCTGACCGGCCGCAAGATCATCGTCGACACCTACGGCGGCTGGGCCCGCCACGGCGGCGGCGCGTTCTCGGGCAAGGATCCGTCCAAGGTCGACCGTTCGGCTGCGTATGCGGCGCGCTACGTAGCCAAGAACGTGGTTGCCGCGGGTCTGGCCGACCGCTGCGAGATCCAGGTCTCCTACGCGATCGGCGTGGCCGAGCCGACCTCGATCTCGGTGACGACGTTCGGCACCGGCAAGATCAGCGACGACAAGATCGAGAAGCTGATCCGCAAGCACTTCGACCTGCGCCCGTACGGCATCATCAAGATGCTGGATCTGGTCCACCCGATGTACCAGCAGACCGCGAGCTACGGCCACTTCGGCCGCACGCCGTACGACGTGAAGCTCGACAACGGCGAGACCTTCACCGCGTTCTCGTGGGAAAAGACCGACCGTGCCGAAGCGCTGCGCGCCGACGCCAAGCTGAAGTAAGACGGCGCCTGACAGCGCTGTTTGCCGACAGGGGCCGCGTACGCGGCCCTTGTCACGTCAGGCCGGCACAATTCTGCGCTGCGCAACGGTAGTCGCACGCAACCGGTCCGGGCCTCTGTCCCGCAGGACCGGCTCGCCGGGCCGCCACGGCGAGCGGCCCTTCTGCACTCCGGATCCAGGCCGCTGCACGTCGCCGCACGGGCTCGCCCGATGGCCGGACGGAGCATCGAAGGACTTCGAGGTGCCCGCGGCACGGTAACCTGCCGCTCGCAACTCGCACGCAAGCGCCTGATCGGCGCAGAAAACCCGGACCTGCGCCGACTCGTCGGTGCGAAAAACCAACGGAACGAGGGCTTTTCAAGGTGCCCGATAGGGGGTTCTGCCCCCTTCCACGTCTGATCAAGAATGTCTCCCTTTTCCGTAACAGGTCTCATCGACAGGGAATTCCTCATGCATCGTCCCCAGCGCCCCACCACCGGCCGCCACGGCCGGATCTCCACCCTGCTGTCCTGCTGCGTGCTCGCCTCGACGGCGGCCGCCTCGAACTGGGACCAGACACTGCCCAGCCCTGGCACGGCGGCAGCCCAGATCGTCGATGTCGCCGCCGTCCCTGGCGCCCGCTGGCTGCTGCTGCAGCGCGGCGACGCGACGGTGCTGCAGCGCGAGGCTGGCGGACAGCTGACGGTCGCGACGACGACGGCAGCCAGTTCGCGCCTGGTCGCCATGCCCGACGGCGGCGTGCTGCTGGCGGAAGCGGACGCCGCCCGGCTGCGCCGCATCGACAGCCAGGGCCTGCCGGTCTGGCAGCGCGACGCGGCCGCACTGCTCGTGCTGCCCGATGCGACCGGCGGCAGCTGGGTGGAAACCCTCGATGACTTCCAGCGCCTGGCCGCCGACGGCAGCCTGCGCGTACGCCTGAGCCGCAACGCATTTCCGGTACTCGCGCGCACGGTCGCCGACGAGCCGGCGCCGCTGCGCTATCAGCGGCCGCAGCGCGCCGTCGATGTGGCCAGCGGCGACCTGTTCGTCGCCGGCCGCAGCAGCACCACCGCCGGCCAGGGCCGCGCGCAACTCGCCCGCTTCGACCGTCAGGGCCGCCAGCGCTGGACCTGGACCGACGCCGGCACACAGTCCGGGCTCGAATTCAGCGCCGTGGCCGTCGCCGGTGACCGCAGCTGCGCCGCCGCACGCGAACCCGGCGGCAGCAGCGTCGTGCGCTTCTGTCTCGACGGCAACGGCCAGCAGCGCTGGAGCGCGACGCAGCAGCTCGGGCCGAACTCGGCCACCGCGGTCATCGCGCTCGGCGCCGACGGCAGCCTGTATGCGCTGGACACGGTCAACCGCAGCAACGCCCAGCTCGTGCGCCTCGGCAACGACGGCCGCGAGCTGTGGACGCAGCCGCTGCCCGCAGGCATCGGCGACGCCTGCGACGCCCCGGGAACCGGCTGTTCGTTGCAGGTCGCCGTGAACGGCGATGCGACCGTGCTGACCTCGGTCCCGAGCGGCGCGGCGCAGCGCCTGCGCCTGGTCGGCTTCAGCGCGAACGGCAGCCCCCGCTACGACCGCGAACTGCCGGTATCGGCCGTCTCGTCGCTGGTCCGCGAAAGCAATGGTCATCTGCTGCTGGTCGGCACGCGCCAGGCCGGCGCGCGCCGTCTGGTCGAGATCGACGCACAGGGCAACATCCTCGCCGAAGACGGCGAGCGGCAGACGCCGCTGCAACCGCGCGCACGCGCGGTCGCCGGCAACGCCCAGGGCGACAGCTTCGTGATCAGCGCCGCCGACAACGCCGCCAGCTATCGCGCGCGCCGCGTCGCGGCCGACGGCAGCGTCGCCTGGGACGTCGAGATTCCCGGCACCTTCGACCTGGCCCAGGCCACGGCCAGCAACGACCGCGTCTGCATTTCCGAAGTGCAGGCCGTGCAGGGCGAACCGAACAACCGCGTGCGCTGCCTCGCCGCCGCGGACGGCAGCACCTTGTGGGCGCGCCCCATCGAAGAGCCGCTGAATTTCCGTTCGCGCACGCCGCTGCCGGCCAGCGCGTTCCGCCTGCGCGAGGACAACGCCCTGGTGCTGTCCTACCTCTACCACGGCGTACAGCTGTACGGCGCCACGGGCACCTCGCAGCGCTACTACCCGACCACCGAACGCACGCCGCTCGGGGACTTCAACAACCGCGGCGACGCGATCGTCGTCGAGCGTCCGGCCAGCGAGCCGTCGAGCAGCGACCAGGGCCAGCTGATCCTGCGCAGCAATACCTCACGCGTGGTCTATACGCTGGACCTGACCACCCTCGGCATACAGCCGCAGCAGTTGCGCCTGGACGACGCGGACAACGCCATCATCGTCGGCAAGACCACGCAGTCCTCCTCGACCATGTACGTCTGGATCGTCGACCGCGACGGCAACGTGCGCTGGCGGCGCCAGCTCGAAGACATCACCGGCACGACGCCGTTCCTCTACCTGACCGCCGACTCGGTCGTGGTCGAGCGCCGCTACAGCCGCAGCCAGGGCGGCGCGCGGGTCGCGGTGGAGGTACTGCGCCGTGAAGGCGGCAACCGCCGCTGGCGCAAGACCTTCGCCGCCGACCAGATCGACGTCGACGAAGCCGGCCAGCGCGTCGTCGTGTTCGGCGCCGGCGAGGGACGCTGGACCGTGCGCAGTCTCACGCTCGACAACGGCGACGAGGTCGCGACCATCGGCGTGGCCTGCGCGGCCGACGACTGCAGCCTCGGCGGCGCCGTGGCGCGCGAAGGCATCGCACGCCTGGCCGGCGCCGACCGCGCTGCCGCACGCGGCTACCTCGACGACACGGCGATCCGCGTCGACCAGATCGGCATCGCCGGCGCCTGGGGCTCGCACTACGGCGAAGGCGAAGGCCTGGTGATGGACTGGCTGCCGCAGGCGCGCCTGATCTTCATGCCCTGGTTCACCTATTCGCGCGACGGCGGCAACGACACCTCGCAGCTGCGCTGGTACATGGCCCAGGCCGCGAACGTGCCCAGCGGTGCACGCAGCGCCGAGATCGACATCTATTCCGTGACCAACGGCGCGTTCGACTCGGCCGAGCCGCGCATCACCACGCGCGTCGGCCGCGGCACCCTGCGCTTCAGCGACTGCGCCAACGGCAGCTTCGACTACGCGTTCGATCCGATCTACAACAGCGGCGCCGCCGGCACCATCACCCTGTCGCGCCTGTCGCCGGCGACGCAACCCTGCCAGCTTGCCGACGGCAGCGTGCAACCGGCCGCGGGCGCCCACGCGCCGAGCAAGGGCTTCGACGCGCGCCAGAGCGGCTCCTGGTACGAACCGGCGACCGGCGGCCAGGGCATGCAGCTGACCGTGCAGCCCGACGGCGTGTTCTTCGCCGCCTGGTTCGCCTACGACGTGGCCGGCGCGGCCAACGACGGCGGCAAGCAACACTGGTTCACCCTGCAGGGCAACCTGGCCCAGGCGGTCAACGGCAAGGCCGATCTCGTCATCGTGCAGACCCTCGGCGGCGCCTTCGACAGCCGCGCGACGCGCAACCGCTACGTCGCCGGCCAGGCCACCTTGCAGATGCACGGTTGCGACCGCGCGACCCTGACCTATGCCTTCGCCGACGACGAAAGAGTCGGCGCGTTCGCCGGCCGCCGCGGCGAGCTGGAGATGATCAAGGAAGGCGGCTGCTCGCCCTGATGCGGCGGCCGTCTGCAGGAGGATGTCGATGATGTCGAAGTCGTTGTCCGGCGCGGCGTTCACGCCCGCCCACGCCGCGAGCCGCCGGCGGCTGCTCGCGGCTGCGCTGCTGTTCCTGCCGCTGGCCGCTGCGGCGGCGGCGGACTGGCGCTACGTCGAGACGCCGCAGACCAGCATCGTGCAGCCGCAGTTCTACCGGGTCGGCCCCGACCAGGCACTCTGGAACGTCAGCACCGACGGCGTGCGCCGCAGCGCCGCGGGCACGACACGCCTGGTTCATCGCACGGCCTACGGCAGCCAGCTGCCGGCCGGCAGCGTGCGCGACCTGCTGCCGCTGGCCGACGGCGGCGCCGTGCTGGATTTCAGCGCCATCCGTGGCGGCATCGCCTACTGCAACGCCGCGCGCGTCACCGCCGACGGCCGCCAGCTCTGGCGCATCGACCTGGCGCTGAGCGATGAACTGTGCAACAGCTACGTCGCCAATGCCGCCGGCCAGGGCTGGCTGGCCACGACGTCCAACCTGCGTCCCGTCGATGCCGCCGGCCGCGTCGGCGCGATCGCCATGCCGACAGTCCTCGACCAGTTCGGCACCACCGACCGGCCGCTGGCCGCGCTCGCCGACGGCGGCGTGATCGCCGCTTCGCGCCTGCGCAACAGCGGGATTTCGCGTCTGACGCGCCTGGACGCCGCAGGCCGCGAACGGTGGGTCTGGAACCGGTCGGACAACTACCGGCTGGATCGCGTGACCCCGGTCGGCGACGGCGTCGCCGCGATGGCGCCGTCCAGCGGACGCGACCCGGCTGAAGTGCTGCGCTGGAACGCCGGCGGCCAGCTGCTGTGGACCTACCGGTTGCCGATCGACATCAGCAACTGGCCTGTGGTCATCGCCAGCGGGGTCGCCGAACTGATAGCCGCAGGCGACGGCGACGTCTATGTCGTTGTCAGCGCGGGGCCGTTCCGCGCCGATTCCGTGGTGCGCCTGAGCCCCGACGGCCGTGCGCGCTGGCAGACCAGGACCGAGTGTTCCGCCGCCGCGGAGCCGGTCTTCGTCCGTATGGCCGACGACGGCATGGCCCTGCTCTGCGAAGACGGTCCCCAGTCCTCGCGGCTGCTGCGGCTGACGCGCGACGGCGCCCTGTCGTCGCTGTCGCTGCCGCTGTCCAGGCCGCGCCAGCTGCTGCTGCAGGGCGACGGGCGCCTGCTCGCACTCGGCGACGAGCCGATCTATCTCGATCCGGTGCGCCGGCGCTCGCTGCTCGTCGACGGCACCCGCGTCGCCACGGCGATGTGGGACGACTATCGCGACGCGGCCCCCAGCCGCCTCATCGGCAAGACCGTGCTCGCCGGCGGCAGCGCGTTCGTCGCGACCGCGCCGGAAACCGTGTCCTCGTCCGGCAGGGGCTTCTCCCTGAGCCGTATCGGGCCCGACGGCCGCCTGTTGTGGCAGCAGCAGCTCGACTATCCCGCCGCGCGCGGCAATAACGGGCTGGCAGCCGGCGGCGGACTGGTCTGCGTCGCGCTGAGCTCGACGGCCTCGGAAGCCGGCTACGTCGACGGCCTGGTCTGCCTGGACGCGGCCGACGGCCGCAAGCGGTGGGAGGGCATCTACAGCAGCGATCAGTACGGGCTGGCCGCCATCGCCATCGGCGAGGACGGCAGCGTGCGCACGGTGCGTTCGCGCTACAACAAATACGAACTGCAACGCTTCGACCGCAACGGTGCCCTGCAGTCGATCGTGAACGCACCGGGCCAGGCGACGAGCGCGACGTTCGACGCGCGCGGCGCCGCCACCGTCACCACGAGTCTCGGCCTGACCCAGTACGCGCCCGACGGCAGCCTGCGCATGCAGGTGCCGTCGGCCGCGACGCCGGTGAATCTGGGGCCGTTGTTCGCGCCCATAGGCCCGGTCGTCGCGAGCGACGACGGCAGTGTCTGGCTGATCGCGCCGCCGTCGCCGGGCAGCAGCAGTGCGCGCCGGCTCTGGGCCGTCGCGCCCGACGGCAGCACGCGCTGGACCCGTGACCTCGACGGCAATGGCAACGGCATCGGCCATCTGCAGCTTCACGGCACTACCCTGCTCGCGCTTGGCACAGCTCCCGGCGCCGCCAGCGGCCTCGGCCAGCCGGTCGAGCTGCGCGTCGAACGCATCGAGGGCATCGACGGGCGGACCTTGTCGACCGATCTGGCGCGCAAGAAACCGCTGACGACGAACGGCATCGCCTTCGCGGCGGCATCCAACGGCGACGCGCTGATCGCGATCAGCGAGATCGACCGGCTGCATCTGGAGCGCATCGGTGCCGGCGGCCGCCCGGGACACGAGACGACCGTGGCCTGTTCCGATCTCTGCGGCGCGCCGGCCGCCCTGCGCCTCGACGCCGACGGCACGGCGCGCGCGATCTTCGGCGTGCTCGATCGCCGGCAGGGCCAGAGCGCCGCCGTGATCGCCGCAGACCTCGCGCCGCCGACCACGCGCGCCGGGCAGCCCGGCATCGCCGGCGCCTGGTGGTCGCCGTACGCGAACGGCGAGGGCATCACGTTCGACTGGCTGCCGGCCTCGCGCACCCTGTTCGGTGCCTGGTTCACCTACTCCACCGGCGGCGGCAACGCGGCTTCCGAGCTGCGCTGGTATACCGTGCAGGCCAACGGCGTCGCCGACGGCGCGCGCAGCGTGGAATTGCCGATACTGCAGACCGGCGGCGGCGTGTTCGACGCCGGCCCGACCGTCTCGCCGCAGCGCGTCGGCACCGCGCAGCTCGAATTCCACGATTGCGACAAAGCCACTTTGCGCTACGCCTTCGACGCGCCGGTCAACGACGGCCGCCGCGGCACGATCACCCTGTCGCGCCTGTCGCCGGCCACACAGTCCTGCGTGCTCGCCGACGGCAGCAGCCTTTCCGGCGCCGGCGCGCGGCCGCCGCAGAACGGCTTCGACGCCCGCCTGTCGGGCAGCTGGTTCGACGAGGCCACGGCCGGCCAGGGACTGGAATTCACCGTGCAGCCCGGCGGCGTATTCTTCGCGCCGTGGTTCACGTTCGATCCGGCCGGCGCGGCCGACGATCCGGGCCGCCAGCACTGGTTCACCCTGCAGGGCGACCTCGCCCAGGCCCGCGACGGCAAGGCCGAGCTCGTGCTCGTGCAGACCCTCGGCGGCACGTTCGACCGCCAGCCGACCTACAACGCGAACGCAATCGGCTCGGCCAGCTTGCGCGTGCTCGGCTGCGACCGCGCGGAGCTCGACTATCGCGTCGACGACACGGCCAACGCCGGCGCGTTCCGCGGCCGCAGCGGGACCTTGCGGCTCACGCGCGCCGGCGGCTGCGCCCCCTGATCCGTGCGAAAGCCCGCTCCCGACGGCCGTCGGGGAAGCGGGCTTTCGCGGCGGTCAGATCTTGCCCATGCGCTTCATCAGCGAATCCACGCCCGTGCGCAGCTGGCGCACCTGGTCCCACATGTCGTGGTCCAGGGTCATCTTGTGGTGCAGCGCCGAGACCAGCGGCACCAGCGTTTCCTCATAGGCCTTGGCCATGCGCGCGAGCGCGTCGCTGAGCACCGGCGGCGCTTCGAGCCGCGGCTCGCGCTGCAGCACCGCGTGTATGTCGGCCAGGCTCCGCAGCGCACCGAGGGTTTCGGCCAGGTCCGCGCCGCTGCGGCCCTGCTTTTCCAGCTGCAGCGCGATGTCGGACAGGGTCTGCGCCATGCGCGTCGCGCCGTCGGCATCCTTGCCGCCCTGCCGCGCGAGGCGGCGGAAGTCGTCGATGACCTTGTCCCAGCGCGCGTCTTCCTCGGCCGTAGTCGAGCCAATGAGCCGCGCGAGACGCAACAGGTTTTCCTCGGCGCGGGCGCCGAGCGTCTGCGCCTCGCCGCGATAGTGGTCGCGGATCAGCGCGTCGAGCTCGGCTTGCGTCAGCAGCGGGCTCAGTTGCGCCGTGAGCTTGGCCATGTTGCGGTAGCTGCCCTGCAGCTTGAACGCCGGCTCGCTGCGGAACGCGTCGTCCTGCGCCGCGCTGGCGACATAGGCCGCGTTGACGCGCATCAGCACGTCGCGCACGGCGACCATGCGCTTGAGCAATTCCAGCGTCTGGGTGCCGCCGGGCAGTTCGCCCGGCAGCTCGCCATCCTCGCGCGCGGCGCGCAGCGCGGCGAGGATCTCCGCGCGCGGCCGCTCGGCCAGCGGTGCGCTCAGCGCATTGGCGGTCAGCGCGTTCTCGATGTAGCTGTCGGCGAACAGCGCCTCGCGGCCGCTGAGCACGTCGCCGAGGTTGTAGACGTCGGCGCGGTTGGCCAGCATGTCCGGAATGCGGAACACCTCGCCGGATTCGGTGTACGGATTGCCGGCCATGACCAGCGCAAAGCGCTTGCCGCGCAGATCCAGGGTGCGCGCCTCGCCGTCGACGACGGCGTCGATGCGCCGCGTCGCGTCGGCCAGGCTGATGAACTTCTGCAGGAACTCGGCCGACAGGTGCTGGATGTCGTCGAGATACAGCATGACGTTGACGCCCATGGCCAGGCCGAGGTTGAGTTTGACCAGCTCCTCGACCGCACCGCGCTGCGCCGTCGCGGCCGGGTCCAGCGCGGTCACCTGGTGACCGAGGGTCGGTCCGTTCACGCGCACGAAGATCATGCCGAGGCGATCGGCGATGTATTCCATCAACGTGGTCTTGCCGTAGCCCGGCGGCGAGATCAGCAGCAGCAGGCCCGAGCGGTCGCTGCGCGCGTCGCCGGCGCTGCCGATCTGGCGCGCGAGGTTGTTGCCGATCAACGGCAGGTAGGCCTCGTCGATGAGGCGATTGCGCACGAAGCCGGCCATCGGCTTGGCCTGGAAGCGGTCGATGCCGAGGCGGCGGCGCTCGGCCGCGACGAGTTCGTGGCGCAGGGCCGCGAATGCATGCCAGTCGCGCTCGGTGATCTGCGTGTAGTGCGCAAGGCGCGTGATGAACTCCGGGAGGTTCAGCGCGAGCACGCCGTCGCGCAGGCGTACATGCGCGCCGCGCAGTCCGCCCACGTCGGTGCGCAGCTCGGCGTTGACGCGTTCGCGCGGCAGCTCGGCGAAAGTCAGCAGGGCGCCGGCTTCCAGCGCCGTGTCGGCGTCGCCCTGTGCGCCGGCCAGACGCCGGCACCATTCGGCGGCGAGCTGCAGCCGGTCGGCCGCCGGCAGTTCCGAATGCAGCGCCGCAAGCGCGCTGCGCGGCAGCTCCGCCGTCGCGCGCTGACTCAGATCCACCGCCGCAGCGCTCGCGGCGAAGTGCGGCGCGTCGGCGCCGAGGCTCGCGACGAGATGGCGCGCGGCCGCATCGAGGGCGGCAGGCGTGGCAGCGAAGCCCAGGGCCTGCGCGCAGGCGCGCAGGCCCTCGAGCCACGAGGCCGGCAGCGGCAGCGCTTCGCCGCGCTGCAGGAACCAGTGCAGACCGGCCGCATGCGCGCGCAGCTGTGCCTGCGCCTGTTCACGCTGCTGCGCATACCAGGCCTGGGCCAGCACGCGTGCGGCCGCCGGCACGCGCAGTTCGCCGGCGCCGTCGGCCAGATGCGCGAGCTCGCGCAGGATCGCCGCCGCGTCGGCGTCGTGCACGCCGCGCTGATAGTCCTCGGCCGGCCGGCGCTGCGCTTCGTCGGCGACGAGATCGGCCAGCGCCTGCGGATCGGCTGCGCGCAGCGCCGCACGCAGCGCTGCGTCGCCGTCTTCGAGCCGGCGCCAGAGCGCCGCGGCGAGAAATTCGGCGCGATAGACATCGGCGTTTTCGTTCGGCAGCGCCTGGCCCCAGACCGCGCGGAACGCTTCCGCGCGCGCATCAACGACACGGCGGCGATAGTCGGTGCCGGTCAGTTGCAGCGCCAGGCCGTCGGTGTCGTGCAGCAGCGCGAGATCCAGGGTGCCGCGCTCGATCGTGAAGCGGTGCGCGCCCAGCGCGAGCGCTTCGCCGCTGGCGCCGAGTTCGTTGCGGTCGCGCAGATCGCGCAGACCGGCTTCGCGCAGGGCACGCAGCCGGCTGGCCAGTTCGTCGGCGGCGACGGCCTGGCCGAGTCCGCGCAGTTCCTCGATCTGGCGCTGGGCGCGTTCCAGCAAGGTGTCGCCGGCGAAGAAAGCATGCAGTTCCTCGGCCGCGGCAATGCGCGCGATGCGTCGCGGCACGCCGTCGAGGACGCGTCCGACGGCTTCCTTCAGTCCCTGCGCGCGGCGTTCGCGCTGGCCGGCGATCTGCTCGCGCCGCGCCGCAAAGGCTTCCAGCGCGCTCTCGCGGCGCGCGGTCAGCTCGACGACGAAATCCGGCTGCTCGCCGAAGCGGGCTTCGAGCTGTTCGATCTGGCTGAGCACCTGGGCCAGCGCCGCATCGGCGCTCTCGGGCGTGTCGCAACGGCCGAGCAGGTTCAGCAGCGACTGCTCCAGCACCGTCAACTGCGCACCGAACTCCAGGCCCTGTTCCTGTACGAGCAGGCTTTCCCGCCGCGTGCGCAGCGCGGCACGCAGGCGGTTGACCTCGGCGTACAGCTGCGAGGTGTCGGCCAGCAGCGCGGCACGCTGCTGGGCGTCGCTCTGCTCGAAGCCGGCGACGAGTTCCGACAGACCGTCCAGCGATTCGGCCAGGGCATCCAGCGACTCGGCCACCGGCTTCAGCGCCGCAGTCGCGCGCGCCTGCTCCACGGCCGTCGCGGCCTCGGCCAGGCCCTTGCGCAGACTCGCGAAGGCGGCCGGATCGGCAAAGAACTTCAGGGCGCGTGCGCCGATGCGGTCGAGCTCTTCGCGCAGCTTCTGGTCCAGCGCGGCGATCGCATCGGCAGCGACATGCGGTTGCTCGGCCAGCACGGTCAGCTCGCCGCGCTTGCGCTTGAGCAGCCGGATCGCATCGGTGAAGTCGTCGGGCTTCTGCCACAGCAGGCTGGCGACGCGCGACAGCAGTTCATTGACGCCGCGGCCGGCGTCGGCGACGGCCTGCTCGGCCGCGGCCCTGGCCTGGGTCAGGCGCTCATAGGCGTTCAGCGCCTCGCGGCCGCTGCGCGCCAGCGTCGCGACCTCCGCGCCGATCGCACCGGCTTCCTCTTCGGCCAGCCACGGATACGCATCGCCACAGCGCGCGGCCACGCGCAGCAGGCGTTCGTAGGCGCCGCGGCTGCCCGCGTCCTCGGCGAGGCGGCGCAGCTCGCGCAGGTCCGCCAGCGCGCGCACGACCGCCGCATTCCCCAATCGTCCCAGCAGGCCATTCGCGCGCGGCTGCGCGCTCGCGTATTCGTCGAACGCGAACGGCGTGCGCCACAATTGCGCGGTGTGCAGACGCGACGCCTGCTCGGCGGATTCGACGGTCAGGAGCAGCAGGCGTCCGTCGACGAAGCGCGCATAGCCGTTGCCGAGCAGCGGCTGGCTCATCGCGCGCTCGATGAGGTTGTAGGACAGCAGCGCATAGGCGCCGGCGGCCGGCTCGTAGAACACGTACAGCATGTCCTCGCCGCCGGGCGCGCGCAGGTGACGCAAGATGCGGTAGGCGGAAAAATCATGACCGAGATCGGCGAAGCGCTTGTAGTCGCCGGATTCGAGATAGCAGCCGCCCGGAAACACGATGCCGTGGTCTTCCGGCAGCTGCATGCAGGAGGCGCCGATCTCGTCGATGCGCACGACACTCTTCAGGCGCCGGTTGAACACGAGATAGCGCACCGTCTCCTCGCGGTACGGCTTCACGCGCAGCAGGATCAGGCTGCGCAGGTCCGCGTAGGCGATCTCGGCGTCGGCCAGCGACTGGTTCCTGTCCTCGACCGGCTCGCTGTAGACGCCCAGGCCGGTCTCGGTGTTGTTCTCCACCTTGATCGTCAGGTCGCCGGCGACGGTCTCGACGAACACGCTGTCGAGCACGTTGACGTGCGGATGGCGGCCGAGCACGTACTGCTCGCGCGTGACCGGCGTCCATTCGAAATCGTGACTCGGCGGCAGCACGTGATCGCGCTCGCCGCGGTTGTCGATGTAGACGACCTTGCCGTCGCGTTCGACCGAAAAGCGGAACACGCGCCTGTCGTTGGCCTGCGAGCCGGTGCGGAACACCAGCAGCAGGCGCTCGTCGACGATGCGCAGCTGGTCCAGCGTGGTCGCGCGGTAGTAGGTGAACAGCTCGCGGAAGTCCGCGACGAAACGCGCGTCGGCCAGGAAGCTGTCGGCCAACGGCAGCGGCAGCAGTTCGGGCCCGTCGCCGTCTTCGGTCAGCCGGAACAGGCAGAACACGTCGCCGACGCCGGTGTCCTTCTTCAGACCGATGAAAACGTTGTAGCCCAGCAGCAGCACGTCGCCGACGCGCACGATGTCGCGCGCGACGCAATTGTGTTCGGTGCGCGCATCCAGCCGCGCGAGCAGCTTGCTGTCGATGCGGCCGAACGCCTCGACGCGGCGCGCGTTCAGTGCTTCGGCCTTGACGCTCAGCGCCTCCGCGGCGGCGGCCAGGCGCTTGCGCAGGAGTTCGAACGTGGCGGAGTCGGACATGGACATTCCTCGGAAAATCACGTTCGTAGGTTGTGGCGAGCGCAGCGAAGCGCAACATCGGGGTCGTGCCGCGCACCGGTCGCCGGGCGAAGGAACGATGTGCGGCGAGTCAGCCCGGCCGCCGCGGCGGCGATCCCTTCCGGTGCCGCAACGCCATGGTCGCCGGGGAGCCGACCGGCTTCGTTCGCCGGCCGGCACGCGGATCCGCCTCGATGTTGCGGTTCGCCCGCAGGCTCGCCGCAACCTACCGATCAGGCACCGTCGCCGGAGCGGCCCGACGCGGTCAGCTTCTGCGCAAGACCGGCGATCGACAGGTCGCGCACCGCGTCAGCGCCGCCGAGCGCGGCGATCAGCTCGCGCGCATCGGCGATGAGGTCGCGCTTGCCGGCCTTGTGATCGGCCAGCGCGGTGCTCAGCAGCGCGCTGCGATCCACGGTGCCGTCGATGGAACGGCCGAGGCTCAGGCTGCGCATGAAGCGCTCGAAGTACTCGCCGTCCCCGCCGACGATCTCGATCTTGGACGCCTGCAGCGCCTTGGACAGCACTTCGGCCTGCTCGCGCGCGATGGCCTGGCCCGCCTCGATGCTCTTGAGACGCTGCGCGTGCGCATAGTCGAGCTGCATGCGCTGCTCTTCGTGCGCGCGCGTCTCCGCGCTCATGGTATGCATGGCCTCGAACTTCTCCTTGAGACCGCCGGCTTCGGCCGCGAAGCGCGCCGCGATCGCATGCGCCTCGGCCTCGCCGTACTTGTGCTTGCCGCTGGCCTCGGCTTCGAGCTTCAGGCGCAGCGCTTCGGCCGTGGCCTCACCCGACTTCTGCAGACCACTGGCTTCGGCCTCGAGCTTCAGACGCAGCGCTTCGGCCGTGGCCGCGCCCTGCTTGGCGATGGCCTCGGCCTCGGCGAGCTTGACCCTGGCCGCGACCAGGCCTTCCTTCTCGCTCGCGTCGGCGCGGGCGATGGCCACGCGCGCCTCGGCCAGACCCGAGGCCGCGGCGACGGCCTCGATGCCCTCGGCTTCGCGCTTGCGCCCTTCGGCGGCCTTGCTCGCGATCGTCAGGCGCGCGTCGGCCATGGTCAGCTCCTCGGCCGCCTTGTGCTTGGCGCGCTGTTCGTCGGCCAGCGCCGTCTTGACGTCGGTGATGAACTTCTCCTCCGCCTGACCTTCGGCCAGCACGATCGTGGATTTCTTCGTGCGCTCGGCTTCCGACAGCGCGCGCAGGTTCTTGATCTCCTCTTCCTGCTCGGCGACCGTGCGTTCGACCACGATGCGTTCGCGGATCACGTCGGCGATGGCCTTCTTCTGCACTTCGACGGCCTTTTCCTTCTCGATGCGCTGCAGGGTGACCTCGCGCTCGCGGTCGACGACTTCGAGCTCGCGCGCACGCACGACCTTTTCCTCTTCGATCGCGACCGCGCGCTGGCGGTTCTTCTCGGCGACTTCGGCCTCGCGCTTCATGTTCTCCGTCTGCACGGCGATCTGCTGTTCGGCAAGCAGGCGCGCGGCCTCGGACTTGGCGCGCTCTTCCGACGCGACCTTGGCCGCTTCGGCCTCTTCGCGCGCGCGCGTGATCGCGATCTCGCGCTGCTGGTTGGCTTCCGCGTGCGCCTTCTGCCGTTCGAGTTCCAGCACCGCCTCGGCCGTTTCGACGTCCTTTTTCTTGATGCGCATTTCCTCGTTGCGGCGCAGTTCGTTCGTGAACACGTTCTGCTCGGCGGTCAGCTCGGTGATCTTCTTGATGCCCTGCGCATCGAGGATGTTGTGCGGGTCGAGCTTTTCCAGCGGCGTCTGTTCCAGATAGTCGATCGCCGCATCCTCCAGCACGTAACCCGACAGCTCGTCGCCGATCTGGCGCACGATCTGGTCGCGGAAGTGGTCGCGCGCCTCGTACAGGTCGACGAAGTTCATCGACTTGCCGACGGTCTTCAGCGCTTCGGAGAACTTCGCGCTGAACAGGTCTTCCAGGGTCGCCTGGTTGCTCGCGCGCTCACAGCCTATGCCCTGGGCCACGCGCAGCACGTCGTCGCGCGTCTTGTTCACGCGTACGAAGAACTTGACCTTGATGTCGGCGCGCATGTTGTCCTTGCAGATCAGGCCTTCCTTGCCCATGCGTTCGATCTCGATTGTCTTGAGCGAGATGTCCATGATTTCGCGCCGGTGCAGGATCGGAATCACGAGGCGGCCGGTGAACGTGACTTCGGGTTCGACGCGCATCGTGTTGACGATCATCGCGCGGCCCTGGTCGACCTTCTGGTAGAACTTGGCCACGAGAGCCATGAAGCCGAGCAGGAACACGACCAGAATGCCGACGGCGGCAAGCAGCGTGGTGAAGGCGATGTCCATGGTGACGCTCCGATGAAAAGTGGAAACGTGCAGAACGTTCCGGCGTGCCGCCGCTACACGAGGCGGCGGCACCGGGAGCTGCAGCGGCGCGTCCTGCTTCCCGGACGGCACCAGCTGTCTTGCGAATGGCCCGGACGGTTGCTGCAGCCTGCGGCTCCCCAGCCCGGCTGCCCGTCCCCACGATCCCGCAACGGCGTTACGACGGTGCATGCGGGGAACTGCCGGATCAAACGCCCTGCGGCGACGGCTCCGAACGCCCGTTGCCGCAGGGTCCGGTTCGCTACGGCGGCTCGTACTCGGCCACGAGATAGCGCCGGCGCCGTGCATCGAAGCTCAGCACCACGGCCTGCACGCCGCGCGCAAGGCGATTGGGCGCCGCCGCACAGACCTGCAGGGTCAGATGCGTGCCGTTGCCCAGGACGACTTCGGCCTGACCGAAGTTTTCCTCGACGCTCAACGTGAGGATGCGGCAGGGCCGGCCGAGCACCGTCTCGCGCGTGACGTTGTCGCTGGACGCGAACACCGGCTTCAGCGGGCGCAGCGAAAACGAGGCCAGCAGCACGGCGACGACCAGCGCTGCGATCAGCACCAGCGTGCCGCCGAGCCACAGGGGCAGCGGCAGCACGGGCAGCAGCAGCGCCGCGGCCAGCATCGTCAGCAGCCACCAGAAGAAGCCGACGCCGCTGACGACGATGGAGAACGGCAGCCGGTCCAGGCCGAGCGCGAGCAGCATGTCGGGCAGGCCGTCGACGTCGGAATCATGGTGGCCGCCGATCCAGTCGGGACCGAAGCTGTCGTGGTCGAGCAGGCCGACGATGGTCAGCAGCCAGAACACCAGCAGCACGCCGATGACGATGCTCGGCAGCAGTCCCGGGTAATGGGTCAGCAGATCGAGAAAACTCACGACTTGTCTCTCCTCTTGCCGGTTCGTTGTTTGCGCTGCCTGTCGGCGAACGCGACGAGCGCCGCACCGACCCTTTCCTTGATCGCCAGATGATCCACCGGATCGAGGCCGTAGCGCGCGGCCAGCAGCCGGTAATCCTCTTCGCTGAGGCTCACGGTCAGGCGCGGCCGCTTGGCCTGACGCAGCAGCGGCAGGCCGAGCACGACACGGACCTGGTCGGAATTGGACAGGTTGGCCTCGAACGCAGCCGCGCGCACGGCCTGCAACACGGCCTCTGAAACGTCGAAGGCGACCTGAACCGCACGCAAGGCAGGTTGCGACGAGCGCCAGCGACTGGGCAACTCAGTCTTCATGCCCCTCCTCGGCGCCCCGTCGCGGCAGCTTCTGCAAGGTATCAATGACGCGGCCGGCACGCGCGCGGCGGAATCCGGGCGCAGCCGCGGCCGGCGTGGGCTCGGCGCCGCGCCGCGCCGCAGTCTTGGCTTTGGCCTTGCGCAGCGCGGCCGGCTTGGCGCGCGCAGGCCCACGGCCCGCGGCCGCCTGAGTGGCCTGGCCGATCGCGCTGGCCGCGCGTGCCATCGAAAGATCGTGATCGAGCTCGCGCAACTGGCGGTTGACCTGATCGTGCAGCCGATCGAGCTGAACCAGATGAGCCTGGAAGCTGCCGGCGAGATCGCTGTCGCGAGCGATAGCCTGGGCCAGTTCGACCAGACGCTCGCGATAGCGCGGATGCGGCTGCGGCGCCTGGGTCAGTGCTTCGAGCTTGTGCTGGGCGCGGGCCAGACGGCGACGCACCACGTCGGCGTGCGTGCGCGCCTCGGCCAGTTCGCGCGCGGTGCGCTGCAGCAGCAACTGCGCCTGGCGCAGCGGCTGCGGCGCAGCCAGGGGCTCGGCGGCCGGCGGGGCGGAAGTATCGAGTTCCTGCCGAAGCATGTCGCGGATGTCGTTCCACCAGGCCATCGCGCACCTCAGATCAGGAATTCGGCGAGCGTGGCCAACGCGTCGCGGCCGTTGTCGCCCAAGGTGGCCAGCTCCAGCGCCATGTCCGCCGCCGACGCCGCAGGGCTCAGCGCACCGACCAGCACGAAGTGCTCGCCGATGCGACCGAACGACGAAAGCGGCACGCTGGGATTCAGATCGAGCAGGGTTTCCATGAGCTTCGCGCGCAGGCGCGGCTTCACTTCGTCGTCGCGCCACAGATAGCTGATGCACAGCAGCTGGCTGCCGGCGTCGGTCACGTAGATCGGCAGGCGCTCGCTGCCGGGAAAGGCGATCTCGATGACGGGGACTTCGCCGGCTACCGGCACGACGTCGACGGCATCGACGAGGATCTGCCGCTTGAGCAAGGGCACGGAAGCCTTGATCAGCTGGGTCAGGCGGCGCCGGCTGGCCATGCAGTCCCCCTCCGGAATGCGACGGTGCGGTGTGCAATTTGCGTGAAGCCGACGCTACCGTGGGGCGACATAACATGTCAAGACATAATATGTCCCGACCGGAACCCGTGCCGCCGCGTCGCCGAAGCCTGCTGGGAGCGCTTGCGCTGCTGCAGCGCAGCGCACGGTTCCGCCGCGCGCGCACCGCCTTCAGCCGCATGCGCCGCGCTTCGCGACGGAGCCGCCGCGGGTACGCCGCAGGCCCCCGGGCCGCCACTGACACGTTGCCCCGATCCGTCGCCGGCCCGGCGACGACTGGCACAGAAACGGCCTGCTATGCTGCAAGGCCCAGTCCCGAAGACGATGCCATGACCGCCTGTCGCCCCGTACTGCTGACCCTGCTGACCCTGTTCGCCGGCACGACCTTCGCGGCCAAGGTCAAACCGCCGAGCGCCATCCTGCGCGAAGCGACCACGAGCATTGCGGCGGTCGAATTCGCCGAAATCGGCCCGACCGGCCGCATGGTGTTCAAGCGCCTGGAAAAGCTCGGCGGCGAAGCGGAGATACCCGAGCTCATCGACGTGTCGGTGCCCGAGTCGCTGCGCCGCATCGTCGCCCCCGGCGAGCACTACCTGATCGCCTATACGATTTATCGGCGCGAAGCCGAGCAGATCCGCGTTTCGCGCCAGGGCGCCCAACTGCTGGTCAGCCCGGGGCTGGAACCGGCGCTGCTGCGCGACACCCCGGAGAACCGCGCGGTCATGGCCTGGCAGGCCGGTGACGACGCCAAGGCCGTTCATGCGCGGCTGCCCGAACTGATTGCGATGCTCGACGCGAAGGATCCGCAGCTGCAGAACTTCGCCCTGTCGGAGATCGTTCTGCGGCCGCAGCTCAGCGACGTGCTGGACTCGCGCGCGCGCAAGGCGCTCGTGCGCTTTGCCGCCCGCAATGATGCCGAGACGAATGCCCGCGCCCGCCTGCTGCAGGCCGCCATCGCGCTGCCCAAGCAGTTCGGCCGGGACGGCTGGAAAGACGTCGCGCTGGACGTGCTCGCGACGACGCCCGTACTGGTGCAGGAGGTCGACGGCACGGCCAGCCTCGTGCGTTTCGCGTTCGACCTCGTCGAGCGCGACGGGATCAAGGTCGAGCCGGCCGTCGTCACGCGCTGGCTCAGCGGCGACAACGCGGCCCTGGCCGAGAAAGCCCTGCTGACCCTGCGCGCGCAGCAGCCCGCGCTGGAAATGCCGGCGCTGGAACAGGCACTTTCGCTGTCCCTCCTGCCTTCTGGCACGCGCGAATTCCTGCTCGACCACCGTCGCCGCGCCAACCTCGCCGCGCATTGAGCCGGGCCGGCGGCCGCGCCCCCGCGGACTCAGCCTCCGGACGGATATGTAAAACCGAATTCATCAATCAGAACGCGCGTTTGAGAGACAGGGACGACTGAATCGTGCATCATCCGGAAGGCTGACCTTCATATCAGCTTCAGGTCCAATCTTTCTGGGGGTATTGCGATGCTTCTTCGTCACGGCTTTGCTTTGGCTGCCGTGGCCGGAATCGTCACGCTGACTGCTCCAGCTGCTTCGGCAGCGGGCAACGGCGTGGTAATCGGTCACGCGGTCCGTTCTGACGTTTCCCCGCCCATGCGTGACGTGATGGGCGCCTACCCTGCGCCGCGCGTCGGCGCCGACGGCCAGGAGGTCTACGTAGTCCCGAACCAGTTCATCAAGCCCAGCCAGGCTGACATGAGCGAGTTCCTGCGCGGACTCAGCAGCCGCAACGTGCAGACCGAACCGACCGGCGTTCCGGCTCCTTCGACCATCCTCGCGACCAACGGCCTTTCGCTGTCGGTCGGCGGCGGCGGCGTCCCGCCGGATACCAACGGCGACGTCAGCCCGACCCACTTCATCCAGTGGATCAACACCAGCTGGGCGATCTTCGACAAGACCACCGGCGCGCGCCTGAATGGCCCGACTCTGGGCAACTCGTTCTTCGCCGGCTTCGGCGGCAAGTGCCAGACGACGAACGCGGGCGACCCGCTGGCGATCTGGGACGATCGCGCGCAGCGCTGGGTCATGAGCCAGTTCACGACCGGCGCCAACTCCAGCCAGTGCTTCGCGATCTCGACGACGTCGGATCCGCTGGGCACCTACTACCGCTATGAATTCGCCTGGCCGACCACGCCGGTGCAGGTGTTCGGCGACTATCCGCACATCGGCATCTGGACCGACGAGTCGACGAGCCAGGACGCGTACACGATCGTGACGCACGAGTTCAACAACGCGACCTCGGCCTTCCTCGGCGCCGCGTTCATCGCGGTCGAGCGCGACAAGATGCTCGCCGGCGCGCCCGCCGCGCAGGTCGGCATCGTGCGCTTCCCGGGCTTCGACGCCTACGGCGCCGAGCCGGTGCACCTGGACGGCACGCTGAACGCGAAGGCCGGCAGCTGCGCCCCGTTCATCCATTTCGACCCGGCCACGTCCGAATACCTGTTCTGGGACATGTGCATCAACTGGACCACGCCGGCCAGCTCGACGCTCAACTCGACGCCGACGCGCGTGGCTTCGCGCACGCCGTTCGTGCCGAACTACACGGCCGTGCCGCAGCTCGGTTCGTCGGTGCCGCTCGACGCGTTCGGTACGCACATCATGTACCGCGCCGCTGCGCGCGCTTTCCCGCCGGGCTCGCCGACGCGCATGTCGCTCGTCGTCAACCACGGCGTGCTCGGCGCGAATGAACAGGGCAGCATCCGCTGGACCCATTTCGACCTGGCCAAGGCCAACGACCGCTTCGACCGCATCTTCGCCGACAGCTTCCAGGCTGCAGGCGCGGCCGCCGCGCCGCTGACCAAGAGCATCGTCGACGAAGGCGTCTACTCGCCCGACACGCACAACCGCTGGATGGGCGGCATCGCCATCGACAAGGGCGGCAACATCGGCGTCGGCTACAACGTTTCCAGCGCCACGATCAATCCGCGCCTGATGATCAACGGCCGCGCACTCAACGACACCGACGGCACGCTGCGCGACGAGCAGGCCTGCACGCCGGCGACCACGGGTTCGCAGACCGGTTCGTTCAGCGGCCGCGGCCGCTGGGGCGACTACACCTCGATGAGCGTCGACCCGAGCGACGAATGCACGTTCTGGTTCACGGGCGAGTTCTACCCGACGACCAGCACGAACCAGTGGTCCACGCGCATCTGCAGCTTCAAGTTCGCCGAGTGCGGCCAGCCGGGCTTCAAGCTCGTCAGCCAGACCCCGCGTCGCATCGAAATCTGCGGCACGACGCCGGGCGCCGATCCGTCGTGGGATCTGCTGGCCGGTACGGTCGGCGGCTTCAACTCGTCGATCACCCTGACGGCCACCGGCTCGCCGGGCGGCACGACGCCGTCGTTCACGCTCAACCCGATCAACCCGGCGCCGGGTTCCAGCCTGTTCACGCTCGTCGGCGGCCACGGTGCGGCCAGCGGCGAATACACGATCAATGTCTCGGGCACGGGCGGCGCGATCACCAGCGCGGTCAATCTCGAACTGGGCGTGTCGGCCGCAGCGGCTGCGGCGCCGACCCTGACGGCTCCGGCCAACAGCGCCACCGGCATCAAGGTGCGTCCGCTGCTGACCTGGAGCAACGTGCCGGGCGCGCTGACCTATGTCGTCGAAGTCGCGTCCGACGCCGGCTTCGCGAACATCGTCGCGTCCAAGACCGTGACGACGAACAACTGGACCGTCGACACGACCCTGAACTCGACCACGCAGTACTTCTGGCGCGTGCGTCCGGGCAACTACTGCGGCACCGGTGCACAGTCGGCGGTGTTCTCGTTCACGACCGGCACCCCGGGCACCTGCCCGGCCGGTACCACGCTGACCAACGTCGTGACCTACGGCTTCGAAGGCGGCGCCGAGCCGGCCTGGACCATCGGCGCGCCTGGCGACACCGGCGGTACGGCCTGGTCGGTCGGTACGCCGATCGCGAGCACGACGGGCTTCACCGGCAACGTCTGGAAGGTGCCGAACAACACCGTCACCAGCGACCGTTCGGTGCTGTCGCCGAGCATCACGATCCCGGCGGCGCAGGCGGTCATCCTGTCGTTCGACACCTACCACAGCTTCGAAACCGATCCGCCGTCCGGTTGCTGGGACGCCGCCTCGCTCGAAGCCAAGGTCGGCGCCGGCAGCTTCGCCCAGCTGCTCGCGGGTCGCTTCTTCACCGACTCGTACAACGGCACGATCAGCGCCGGCGCACCGCTGGCCGGTCGCGGCGCGTGGTGCTACCAGCCGAGCACGGGTACGGCGGCCAAGCGTTCCATCGTCGACCTCGACGACATGGCCGGCCAGACCATCCAGCTGCGCTTCCGCGCGACCAGCGACAGCAACACCGCCGCTACCGCGCCGAACGGCATGGAGTTCGACAACGTCAAGATCGACGTCTGCAACTGATGCGACACCGGTGCGGCTGCCTCGTGCAGCCGCACCGCAAGGATTCACGTCGCTGCAAATGAAAAGCCACCGCCTCGGCGGTGGCTTTTTTTATTGCCGACGCTCGTGCGTGCTGCGAAATGCGGCATTGGCCGAAGCCGCGCGCACGCGGCGCAGGAACCGCACGCTGCCGTTCGACGGCACAGGCCGGCATGACAAAGCGCCAGGGCGATGGCCTTGCCGCCGGCGCGACTTGCGTCAGAGACAGCTGCCCGCCGCCGCGTTCACGCACTTGCGCAGCGCGCGGTGCCGGAACGTCGCGCTGTAGTTCGACAGCACGCCGGGCATGACATTGGCATTGACGTAGTTCACGGCCTCGAAGCCGGTGGCCGGCAGGCCTGCATAGACGTCGCCGTCGAGCGAAGCGCGCAGCAGATGCGGCTGCGACGCCGGGTTGAGATTCAGGCGCAGCCAGCCGGCCGGTGCGAACGCCGGCACACGCATGAACAGGCGAGAGCCCAGCACGGCCGATTCGGTCGCCGGCACGTCGCGCCGCAGTATCAGGCTGATGACGTTGACCGAGGTGCACAACACGGGAATCACTGGCGGCGGCGCCTCGGGGAATCCGATGGCGGGGACCGGGCGGCCTTCCTCCCGGTCATAGTGCAGGAGTTCGACCTGGCTGCAGGACTTTCCGTCGCCGTTGCCCGCCGCGCGCTGGCCGAACGTGTAGGTGAACGGCGGCAGCGCACCGGCATCGCCGAGGTCCAGGCCGAGGATGTCCGGATCGGTATAGAACTGCTTGGTCGGAAACGTCACGACCCAGTCGGTCATGGATCCGGCCGACGCATCGACGTTGTATTCGTTGAGCAGGCTGGACGCCATGAATACCGCGGACACCGCGTCGATCGCCTGACTGGGCGCACCCACGGCCGAGAAGTCGGAGCGGAACGATTCGCCGGATGCGTCGGATACCCGCGCCGTCGCGACACCGGGTCCCGTGTTGGCCCGCGCGAGCGTAATGAATTCCCCGGTATCGGAAAACAGCGTGAACTGGGTGAATCCCCCTATCGCATCGGCGTTGTAGCTGTAGAACGTTCCCTGTGCGACGTTGACGATGCCACCGGTGCCGAACAGTCCGCCGCTCGGCGCGAGCAGTGCGGTGCTGGACGGATCAATGGCCTGGACGACAGCGCAGTTGGCAGGAACGCCGCCCGCGGTGTGGGTCACTGCGGTGCGCAGCGATCCGGCGAGATCCGCCATCTGTATGAGCTCGACGTAGCCTTCGCGCGTGCGCGATTTGTCCACGGGACCGGAGTCCTGGCGCGCGCCGGTATAGGCGTATTCCAAGAACACCTGGTAGGGGTTGCCTCCCAGCTGCCCAGTCCATGCGCTCTTGTTCGGCGCCGTACAGCTGCGGTCGGTGGTGAGCAGCGCAGCACCGTCACCTGGCAGGCCGACATCGGCCAGGGCGAAGACGCTGGCCGTCCAGACGTCGTACTCGGACAGGAACAGATTGAAGTCCAGCACCTCGCGCGCGTTGTAGCCCTCGAGGAAACGGACCTTGACCGCCTTCGCCGCATTGGTCGCGTTGACCACCGAGAGGATCGTCTGCTGGTTCCGGTTGACCGTGTAGTACGGATAGATCAGAACCTGGCCGAGACCGTCGGGGCTGAGCTCGACGGCATTCACGCTGCCGGCCATGCCGACAGCCGCGACGAGGCCCGCTGCGACCGCAGCGTCCAGTGTCTTTCTCTTCATTGTGAGCACCCCAGGCGATGAAACGAACGAATCGCCGGAGTGATCAGGTCGCACCGGTCGGACGGTGGCCGCACCGGTGGCCGCAGCTGCGGATGAGATGCGGCGCGGACCTGCACGTCCCGGCGTGCAAGGAGAAAACGCAGCGTGCGCCCCCACAGTGGACGCACGCTGCCAAAGCCGCGAATCCGTCCTGGACCCGCGTCCAACGCTCAGGAAAAACCTCAACGAATACCGGCAGCACCGTTCCTGTGCCCTGCTGCTGATCTCCACAACCCCGCCGAATGCTTGCGCTGCAAGCATTCGGTCGATCCGGTCCGTCGGACGCTCATCCCTTGAGTCAAAGGAGCGCCGACAACCGGAACATGCTCCGAGTCATTCGGAGTTTTGTCAGTGCGCAGTGGCGACGGCTGCGGCCGTCAGACGCGTGGTTTCGACGTCCTGGCGGATCCAGGCATTGGCCGCGTCGATCGCGGCTTCGCGCGAGGCGACGATGCCGGAGGCCGACACCGTGCGCAGCCACGGACGGAACACCTTCCAGCGCAGCGGTGTCGTCGGCGTGCCTTCCACGACGACGCGATAGCCCAGGCGGCGGTAGGCCGCGATGCGCTGCAGCCGCGGACGGCGGCCGGCGTTCATGACTCGGTGCAGATCGGGGATGCGATACATGGGCGCAACTTCCTTCAGCAAGACCTGGTAGATCGACGACAAACGCAGCAGCACAAATTTCAGGCAACAGTCAGCCGTATCCGTGGCGCGCACGAATCCTTCCCAACCTCTGCGGGTTTCCACGCAGCGCCTTTCCGCGGCGCCGCTCTGTGCCGATTGCAGCCTTGTGGACAAGGCCGCATCGGACTCATTTCATTTGCAGGACACCGTATTGCGGCGGCAGTCCTGGGTACGCCGCTGCGGATTGGCCATGCTGTAGTTCGCCAGCACGCCCGGCGCCGCCGCGGCATTCACGTAGTTGACGGCCGCGAAGCCGATCGCCGGCAGTCCCAGCATCACCGTGCCGTCTTCGGCCGGACGCAGGCTGCGGTTGGCGGTGGTCGCGCCATCCTGGTAACGCAGGAAATCCAGGGTCATCCAGCCGCCGTCGCGGTTTCCGCCCGCAACGAGCTGCAGGCGCCCGGCCAATGCCGAACCCAGCGGCCGGCCCGCCGTCGGCACCGGCGTCGTGCTCGGCGCGACAGCGATGACCTGCGTGTTGAAGCGCAGATCGACGACTTCATTGGTGCCGACCGCGACCGGAATTCGGCGGCCTGCACGGTCGCGCAGCGAATACGGCACGGGCATGGCAGCGGTGCTCTCGTTGCCGCCGGCCGTCGGATAGAGACTCGTGAACGGCTTGATCGGCGTGCTGCCGACGCGGGCCTGATCGGTGTAGAACGGCCGCGTCGGGAAGGTCACGACCCAGTCGGTGGTCGCACCGATGCTGGAGTCGCTGACATAGTTGATGTTGACCGCATCGGCCGCGAGCACGGCGCTGACCGCGTCGATCGCGCGCTCGCGCGGATAGAGCAGTTCCTGCCGGCGGTTGGGCAGATCGATCGTGGCTGCCGCGAAACCCGTCGCCGGATCGCTGACCGCACCCGAGAGCGACGCAATGGCGACGCCCGGCATGATGTGGTCGACGACCGTTGCGCGGCTGCCCTGCGGCACGTCGGCCGGGTCGACGCGGAAATCCGCGAGCGCCGTGGCCCGGTAGCTCATGACCGTGCCCTGGGCGACGTTGAGCACCATCGCTTCGCCGCTGAGCCCCCCGGTGGGGTTGGTCATGTAGGCCTTCTTGTCCTGCAGCCAGTACGTCGCGTTGTAGGCGTCGACCAGAGAGCTGCAGTTCGGCGGCAGGCCGTTGGCGCCCGGCGTGACCGCCAGCGCCGGCGGCGAGTCCGGAATCAGGGTGCCCATCTCGAAGATACTGATGTAGCCCTCGCGTGTGCGGTCGCTGTTGGCAGGACCCGCATCGCGGTACAGACCGTTGAAACGGAAGGTCACCAGCGAGGTATAGCCGCGGCCGTCAGGCAGCATATCCATGTCGAACTGCGGATAGGTGCAGGAAGCATCGCCCGGCATCAGGAATGCCTTGTCGCCGTCCATGCTGAACGTGGTCGCGCTCCAACTGTCGTAGGGCGCGAGGAACACGTTGAAACCGAGTACCTCCCGGCCGTTGCGTCCTTCGCTCATGACGACCTGCAGCACCTTGTGCCGGTCCGTATGGTTGGTCACCGTGTAGACCGTCTGGTTGCCGTTGCGCACGGTGTAGTACGGATAGATCAGCACCTGCCCCATGCCGTCGGGGTCCAGCCGGACCGCGCCGCAGGTCGTCGCCGCGAGCCCGAGGGCGGCGAGCGCCCCGAGTCGGCAAGCCAGGCGGCCCCACTGCGCAGTGATCAGGTTGGTCATGATTTTTCGATTCCCATAGAGGCCGATGACGTTTTGCCGCCCTCGGCTGCGTATTCACCGGGAGTAGACGCAGCCAGTCGCGTTTTCCCCCAAGTCCCCTTTCCCGCATAGTGCGACATGCCTTTTCGCGCTACTGTGGCTAATATCCGCCGCCAATCCTGCCGCAGTCCCACGTCAGCGATGCCGAGTCCGCCCACCACCGCCGCTCCGGTCCTACTGCTCGCGCCACCTGACGCCCTGCTGCACGCGCCGGCGGACGAAGCAGCGCCCGTTGCTCTGGTGATCGCCGCCGCACCGCCGCGCCGCGCCGCCTCGTACGCGCTGCTGCTGTCGCTGGCCCTGCATCTGCTCGCCGCCGGCGTGCTCTGGCACTGGGCGGCGGAAATCGTGCCGGAACCGGAGTCGCCCGTACTGCAGGTGCGACTGCGTGCCGGCGGTGCCGCGCTCGCCTCGACGACACCGGCCGATCTGCCGCCGGCGCCTCCCGCGCCCGCTGCCACCGAAGCCCGCTCTCGCCAGGCCGCGCACCCGACGCCGGCTGCTGCGCCGCGCGCGCCCGCGAAGACTGCCACAACACCCGAGCCCGTGCCCGTGGCTGCGTCACAGCCGCCGCTGCCGGAACTGCCCGCCTTGCCGGCGCCCGTGGAAACCGCGCACAGCGGCACCGACGTGCTGACGCCGCCGGTCGATCCGCTGGTCAACACGGCCACTGTGCGCGTGCTCGATTGGCTGGCCCAGCACCGCCGCTATCCGGGTCCGGCGCGGCGCGCAAAACTGCAGGGCACGGTCGAGGTCATCGTCGTGCTGATGCCCGACGGCCGCCTCGTCGACCAGCGCATCGCGCAGAGCTCGGGCCACGCCATCCTCGACAAGGCCGCGCTGGATCTGCTGCGCCGCGCCTCGCCCGTTCCCGCCTCGGCGTTCTTCACCGGCGAGGCGCGCCAGCTCGAGCTGCGCCTGCCCATCATCTACCGCCTGAGTATCTGATGCCGTCGACCCTGACCGCCGCGTCCGGCCTGCGCCGGCACGCTCCAGCCCCCTGCGTCGCCGGCGGTCGCTGGCACGCATGAGTTCGACTTCGCCCCGGCCCGCACCCGATGCCGACGCCCAAGCCATCGCCGAGCTGTATGCGAACTGCTACGGCGAGCTCGTGGCCTACCTGCGCCGACTCTGCGCCGACCACGGCCAGGCCGAAGACCTGGCCCAGGAGGCCGGCATGCGCCTGATCGCCCAGGCCCGGCGCGAAGCCATTGCCAAGCCGCGTGCCTTCCTGTTCCACGTCGCGACGAACCTGGCGCGCGACCAGCTGCGCCGGCGCATGGTCAGCGACGCCTATGCCGGCGACGGCGATTACGAGGACGGCGGCGGCTTTGCGCCCGGCGCCGACCATATCGCCACGGTGCAGGAAGACGTGGCCCGGGTCAGCGCCGCACTGAACACGCTGACGCCGCGCGCGCGCGACGTGCTCGTGCTCGCGCGCATCCACGGACATACCCAGAAAGAGATCGCCGACCGGCTGAACCTGCAGCCCAAGACGGTCGAGAACCATCTGACCCGCGCCCTGGCCCAGCTCGGCGCGGCCCTGGCCGGCAGGCGCCGGCAATGAGCAGGCTCCCGGCAGGCTCGGCAATAAATTTTCTGCCCCGGCGTTGGGGGCAACCTCGTACTCGTGCGTCTGAGCGGTAGACATGGCCATGAACCCGACCGAATCGCTGCTGCAACAAGCCGCCCGCTGGCACGCCATCGCCAGTGGCCGTGACCTGTCGGCCGACGAAAGCCGTTCACTGGACAGCTGGCTGGCGCAGAACGCGAGCCACCGTCTGGCCTACGCCGACATCTGCGCGGCGGCTTTCGCCCTGGAACAGACCCAGGCTGCAGCAGAACCCATCCGCGCGGCGCTGCCGACCGCACGCAGCCCGCGCCCGTGGCTGCGCTGGGGCCTTGCCGCCGGCGCGCCGCTGCTGCTCGTCTTCGCCCTGCTCGCCGGTCCGCGCGTCGGGCCGAGCTGGCAGAACTGGAACAGCGACCTTTACACCGAGATCGGCAAGCCGCTGTCGCAGAAGCTCGCCGACGGCTCGGTGCTGGAACTGGACACCGACAGCGCCGTGCGCGTGCGCCTGAGTCCCGAGCGCCGCGACATCGAGCTGATTCGTGGCCGCCTGGCCATAGCCGTTGCCAAAGACCCGAACCGCCCGCTGCACGTGCGCAGCGGCGATGTCGACGCGATGGCCGTCGGCACGCGCTTCGTCGTCGACCGCGGCGATCTCGGCACCGAGGTCGGCGTGCATGAAGGCATCGTCCGGGTGACCGCCGCCGACGGCAAGCCGGTGGATCTGGGCGCCGGCCAGCAAGCCTTCGTCGGCAACGACAGCGGCGCGACGCGGGTCGGCGCGCTGGCCTCCAACGACGGCTGGACGCGCGGGATGCTCAGCGTCGAGCAGATGCCGCTGGCCAAGGTGCTGGCCGAACTCGACCGCTACCTGCCCGAACGCATCATCCTGGCCGACGAGACCCATGCGGCGATGCCGATCACCGCGACCCTGCCGCTGGACGACCCGGACGCCGCACTGCGCGCCCTGGCCCAGACCTCGCAGCTGAGCCTGCGCCACATTCCGCGCATCGCCTACGTCATGCGATGAGGCCGGCCCGCCTGGGCCGCCTCGCTGGCCTGCTCGTCGCCGTCGTTCCGCTGGGCCTGTACGCGGCCGGCGATGCGGAAACGGTCTACGACATCCGATTCGAATCCGGACCGCTGCTCGGCTGCCTCGAGCGGCTGGCGCTGCTCGCGAACGTGCCGATCGTCGACCGCTCCGAACGCGTGGCCAGCGCCGAATGCAGCGGCGGCCGCCTGCGCGCGACCTTGCCGCAGGCGCTGGACCAGGTGCTTGCGCCGACCGGCCTGAGCTGGCGCCGCCGTACCGACGGCGCGATCGACATCGTCGTCGCCACGCCCGAGGAGCGCATCAATCTCGACGCACTGACGATCGAAGACACCCCGCTGCCGTCGCTGGCGCCGGTCACCGCGGCCACGCCGGCAGTGACCGCGATGGTGCATGAGGCCATGAGCGTGACGCGCGTGGAGCAGGAGCGTCTGACCAATTCGCCGCTGCTGAGCCTGAGCCAGATCGGCCGCTACGCGCCTAACGTCTACGCCAGCGGCGCAAGCCTCGCGATCCGCGGCCAGGAACGCGACCTCGACCAGTTCAGCGGCCTCAGCGTGCGTCTGGACGGCATCGACCTCGGCACCAGCCTGATCGAGGGCGACATGGTGCCGGTCGAAGGCCTGGCCAGCCTGCAGCTGCAGCGCGGGCCGCGCAGCTTCGAGCGCGGCGGCAGTGCGACCGCCGGCGCGCTGGATCTGTATACCGAGGCGCCGTCGGACACGCCGAGCCTGCGCGCGAGCGCCGGCATCGGCAACGCCGGCGCGATGCGCGGCTCCACGGCATTTTCCACGCGTTTCGGCGACGGCGAAAGCGGCGTGCGCGTCGCGCTGGAACGGCGCGTCATGCCCGACTATGTGCATGAGGTCTACGTGCCCGAAGCCAACCGCGAGCAGCGCACCGTCGACAACCTGTTCACCAAGTTCAATCTGGTACCCGAGTGGCTGCCGGGCTTCAGCCTGGAATTCGCGCTGCTCGGCGTCTCCGGCGACGACCCGGCGCTGTATACCGCGCGCGGCGAGTTTCCGTTCCCGCTGCCCGAAGACCGCGAGAGCTATGCGCGCGACACCGCACGCACGCGGACGCGCGCGCTGGGCTCGGCGATGAACATGCAGTACGGCCGCGACGACTGGAACCTGCGCCTCAGCGCGAGCAGCACGTTCGCGCGCCAGAAAGGCCTGTGGCTGGGCTCGGGCTTCGGTCCCAGCGGCGATCTGAACAACGAGCGCCGGCGCAACGTCGGTCTCAGCGGCCGCTATCTGGGCGAACGCTGGGAAATGGCCGGCGGCCTGGAGTTCAGCGCGGTGTCGTTCGCCGACCTCGAAGCCGTCTGGATCGCCGGCTTCCGCCGCGTCGGCGACAACCGTCAGGACATGGACTTCCGCACGCGCAGCGGCTGGGTATGGCTGGGCCGTCACTGGGGCGAGCGCTTCAGCGTCGGCGCCGGCCTGCGCCAGGTCGAGGAAAAGGCGCAGCAGAACTACGTCAGCATGGCCTGCAATGTGGGCGCGAATCTCGTACCGCTGCCCGGCGTCTGCGCCGATCGCGAATCGGAGCTGCAGTTCCAGCAGTTCGGCCGCATCGACACGAGCACGCCGGTGCCGCTCGTGGTCGGCAACTGGACCATCGACGAGAGCAACCAGTTGAGCCTGAGCCACGGCCGCGGCATACGCAGCAGCGCGGGCGTGCGCCCGGAATTCATCCAGCCGGCCGAGCGCGACGACTCGACCCAGCTGGCCTGGCAGTCCGAATGGCTGCAGCAGCGGCTGAAGGCGCGCCTGGCCCTGTTCCGCACGATGATTCGTGAACGTTTCCACTACGTAACGAATCACGTCGGCGCACGCGGCCGTGTCTACGGCGCCGAGCTCGAACTCGACGCGCGCCTGTCGGAACGCTGGCGCGCGACCCTGGGCCTGGGCAGCCTGAGCTCGCGCTATGACTACTACCGCTACTACAACGAAGATCCGACGCCGCGCCTGCCCGGCGCGCCGCGCTATACCGCGCTGTTGGGCCTGCGCTACGGCGCCGCGCAGGGCTGGTACGGCACGCTCGACGCGTACCACACGGCCGCTGCCGAAACGACCCTGGACATCAATCCCGGCAACCGCCGCCCGGCCTACAGCCTGGCCGACGTGCGCATCGGCTATCGTCTCGACGATGCCGACGTCTCGATGGCCGTGACCAACGCCTTCGACGAGCTGTATCTGGACCGCGTCGACTTCCGCTACAACGACCGCCGCCAGGAAACCCGCTACCGCCTCGGCGACCCGCGCCGCATCGAGCTGCGCTGGCAGTATGAATGGCGCTGAAGCGCGCAGGCGGCGGTGAGCCGAAGGCGAACCGCGACATCGAGGTCGACGCCGCGCAAGGAACTCCGCTCGAAACCAGCGCCGGACGGCGAGAGAAACCTCGGAGCGATCGTCGGCTCGCGAGAATGTCCTGATCCGGACGTTCACCGCCGCCACTCGACGCCATCGGTGTCGGGAAGGATCTTCCGTTGCGCATGAGCCGCGGCATTGCGGTTCGCCTTCGGCTCAGCGTATCGACGGGAATACGGACAGTCCGCCGTAACCCAGAAAGAAATACGGCCGCTTGCGCGGCCGTATCCGGTAGAGCCGACCACCGGGCTGCCGCCGTGAAAACGGCGGCAGCCTCGGGGCGAGTTACGGCGTGCAGCCCCTGACGCTGACGTCGTCGATGGACCAGGCCGGGTTGGGCTCGGCGACCGACGAATCGTTGGCGTGGCGGAAGCGGAACTTCACGCTCTGGCCCGCGAGCGACTGGATGTCGACGACAGACTTGATGAACGGCGTACCTTCGCCGCACCAGGCCTGCTTGCCGCCCAGCGGGTTGCTGTACTGGGTCGATACGGCACCGTCGTACGGGTCGGTCAGCAGGCCCGTCGTGACCTGGGTCCAGGTCGCACCGTTGTCGGTGGAGCGCTCGAGGATGGCACCGTCGAAGCAGCCCGTGGACGCGCTTTCGATCGACTGCTTGTTCCAGAACGTCAGCGTCAGGTTGCTGAGGCCCGACGGCACGGCGATCGCCGGCGACACCAGTCCCTGGTCGTTGAGCGCGCTGAAGTTGTTCGCCGTCCACGATTTGGTGCCGCCGTGGGGTGCGGCGGTGCCGCGCGTCCAGGAATCGGTACCGGTCAGTGCCGCGTGCGTCCAGCCGTTGTCGCTGCCTTCCATGTCGTCGCTGAACACGACGGTCTGGGTGCTGCCGACGGCACAGTCACCGGCCAGCGGCTGAGTCGTGAAGCTGTTGCCGGTCGCGACCGGCTGCTCGAAGCCGTTGGCAAAGATGCGGTCCGCCGGCGGCAGTGCGCCGCCGGTGCCGCAGGCGTTGGACGCAAAGACGCGCCAGTAGAAGCGCTGGCCGCCCGGCAGATCCGGCGTGACGGTCCAACTGGTCTGGTCGGTCGTGGTCGAGGCGTAGACGGTCGAGAAGTCCGGCGACTGCGACACGATGACGGTATAGCTCGCCGCCTGCGGCACCGCCGACCAGGTCAGCGTCGGGTTGCCCGGCAGGTTGCTCGCGCCGTTGGACGGCGAAGTCAGGCTCGGCGTGGCCGGTGCAGTCGTGTCGACCGTGATGCCGACGGTGGTCGTCTTGGTGATCGCACCCGACACACCCATCACCGTCGTGGTGTACGCGCCGGCCGGCGTGGAGGCGGTGTTCGTCAGGCTGAACGTCGCCGTGCCCGGCGGCGTCACCGTGGTCGGTGAGACGGTAGCCGTGGACGAGGGCGGCGCAGCGCTGACGCTGAGGTTCACCGGCGTGTTGTAGCCGGTGATCTGGCCGACGGCGATCGGCGTGCTGAAGTTGCCGCCGGCGCAGACCCGCGCGCTCGGGGCCGTCGCGCTCAGGGTGAACGACGGCGCACGCGAGCAGTTGTAGCAGGTGATCGCGAAATCCTGATCGGTCGCGTCGCCGACGTTGGGCACGCCGTCGCCGCCGATCGCCGTACCGGTCACGCGGATCGTGACGTCACCGGTGGTGCCGGCCGGCAGGAACACCGCTTCATAGTTGTTCTTCGTGTCGGCCGCACCGCCGGTCGTGCTCCACTGGTTAGTGAACACGTTGCCGAGGTAGGTGTTCGCACCGTTGGCCACGCGCAGGTCGAGGTTGTTGACCTGCGGCGCCGTCGAGTTCAGCGCGCCCGGCGCGTCCGTATACGCCATGGCGACACGCACCGGCTTGGACGGGTCGGCCACGCCGACGGTGATCTCGTAGAACTCGCCGGTGTTGTCCAGCCGCGTGCTCTGGTCGACGAGCACCTTGGGTGTCGCATCGAACATCAGCGACAGGTTCGGCATGCCGTAGCCCTGGTCGTTGCTCGGCAGGTTGTCGTTGGCGTCCACACCGGTCAGGTAAGTGGGATGCGCGATCAGCCAGGTCTTCATGAGCGCCGGGCTGGGAATGCGGGAACCGCCGACCTCGTCGACGGTGCCGGCCGCAGCCCCCACACCGCCGCGCTCGATCCACCAATAGGACAGGGAAGCGACGCCGGCCACGGCCGGGGTCGAATGGCTGGTGCCCGAGGACGCGGCGAACAGGGTCTGCGCCGGCGGATAGTACTGGTCGCAGACGCCGTTGCCGTTGTAGCCCGAATACAGGCTCGCGCGGGCCTGGATATGCGTGCCCGGCGCGATGACTTCCGGCTTGGCGCGCTGGCCCGGTGCCGGGCCGCGGCTGGAGAAGTCGGCCACGTCCATGGCGTTGTCGGCACCGGTCGCGCCGGTGCCGCAGCCGTCGGTCCAGCCCGGCCGCACGTTCTCCGAGGCGCCGACCGTGATGACGTTCTTGCCCGCGCCCGGCGAGGACACCGTCGCGGCGCCCGGGCCGTCGTTGGCCGCGGCGAACAGCTGGATCAGCTCCTGGTTGCCGGCCGTCGTCAGGTCCGCGTCGCGGGTGCCGATGTCGTAGGCCTGGTCCGAGTCGTCATAGACGGTCGGCGGCGTGGTCGCGCCCCAGGAGTTCGTGTTGATGCGGCCGCCCTTGGTCCAGACGCTCTTGATGACGCCCGCGTCGGTGTTGCCGCAACCGGCAATGCTGTAGCCCGGCACGAAGATCGCGGTGCTCGCGACACGGCCGAACGGATTCACGCCCATGCCGAGCTGGTAGCCGTCGGCGTCGCGGTTCGGCGAGGCCGCGCTGACGTCGTAGCCGGCGACGATGCCGCCGTTGAGCGCGCCGTGGCCGTCCACCGCGCCGACCGAGGTGCTGGCAGTGCTCGAGCAGTTGTTGAAATAGGCCACGCGGCTCGGATTGCCGCCGACGCCGCCGACATGCAGCATCTGGTCGGCCGTGTTGACGACGGTGACGCCGGTGCCGCCCTCGTGGATCGGGCTGTCGGTCACGTCGACGATCGGGTACTGCGTATGGTCGGTGGAGAAGCCGCGCGCGGTCAGCCAGCTGATGTAGTTGGGCGAGGGCGCCGGTGTTGGCGGCGGGATCAGGCCGGTCAGGATGAAGTTCTGCTTCTCGTCGAGACGACGGAACACGTTCTGCGGCAGCACGGCGACGACGTCGGCGCGCTCGGCGATCGCGGCGATGTCGCTCAGGCGCACCCGCAGCTTGAGGTTCTGGAACGCGAGCACCGGGTTCCACTGCAGATGCAGCTTGCCGTCGCCGACCGGCCCCAGCGAACCCGGCGCGAGGCGCGCGCGCTCGGCGATGAATTTCTGCGTTTCCGCGGCGCCGTCATGGCGGTACATCTGCACGGTGACGTCGACTTCCTCGCTGCCCGCGCCGGCTTCCACGCGCGCGGCCAGGCGCGGCTCGACCTTGAGATAACCGTGGAACGGCGCAGAGAACTGCAGCCACTGCGAACGGTTGCGCAGATTGTCGAGCTGGGTGCGGCCGGCCGCATCGGCCCAGACGATGTAGCCGTTGCTCGCGATGTACTGCAGCGGCCGGATGCCGTTGGCGACGAGTTCGTCCAGCCAGCGCTGCTGCACCGGCCCGTTGAACTGGATCAGCTGCAGCGAAGCGCCGGACGGCGCCTGCAGCGAAAACGGCGCGGCAGCGCGCAGCGTGTCGCGCTGCGTGTCGAACGGCCGCGCCAGGAACAGCACGTTCGCATCCGCATCCACGACGGCCGCGTTGGCGGCCTGGGCAACGGGCACGGGCAGACCGGCAACACCGGCCGCACCCACGAGCGCGGCCAGGATGGCCGCGGTGATTGGCTTACGCATGGAACCCCCACAAGTAAAAAAACGGACAGCCCCCTGATAGCGAGCGCCCCGCAGACACGGCTCCCTGGCATGCCGCAGCGGCGAGGCCACAACGGCCGTCCGGCGGCGAGAATCGCCTCCGGAGGGCCGGCGTCGGCTGTCGCAGTACCGAAATCACGACAGTGCATAAGCCGACGCAACCTTCGTAAAGTCGCACAATGCGCCGACGCTTGGCATGGCACTGAGTGCCTAGCCGCAAAATCCGGAAAATAAGTCCGTAGACCGAACATTACCTAGGCCCACAGACCCATGCCCCGCCTACTCTCGCGCCCCCTGTCGGCACTTGCGCTGTT
Organism: Lysobacteraceae bacterium SCN 69-320; assembly: GCA_001725155.1. Classification (GTDB taxonomy): domain Bacteria; phylum Pseudomonadota; class Gammaproteobacteria; order Xanthomonadales; family Rhodanobacteraceae; genus Tahibacter. The sequence continues at coordinate 115,798 of MEFP01000030.1, forward strand.
CCTGCTGCTGCCGCTGACCGCGCATGCCAAGACCTGCCTCGTCCTCGGCGGCGGCGGCGCGCGCGGCGCCGCGCACATCGGCGTGCTCAAGGTGCTCGAACGCGAGCGCGTCCCGATCGACTGCATCACCGGCACTTCGATGGGCGCGATCGCCGGCGGGCTCTACGCTGCCGGCTACGATGCCGACGCGATCGAAGCCGTGCTCAAGGGCATCGACTGGAAAGACATGTTCCGCGACGACCCGTCGCGCGAGGAACTGCCGATGCGGCGCAAGGAAGACGAACTGCGCTTCCTCGGCGGCATCGAGCTGGGGCTCAAGGACGGCAGCATCGCGCTGCCGCGCGGCCTCGTGCAGGGCCAGAAGCTGCAGCTGCTGCTGCGCCGGCTGCTGCTGTCCACCGCGTCGCTGCCGGATTTCGACGCACTGCCGATTCCGTTCCGCTCGATCGCGACCGACATCGGCAACGGCGAGAAAGTCGTGTTCGGCGACGGCGACCTCGCCATGGCGATTCGCGCATCCATGTCGGTGCCCGGCGCGTTCGCGCCGATCCGCTACCGCGGCCGCCTGATGGTCGACGGCGGCATCGTCGACAACGTGCCGATCGACATCGCGCGCGAGATCGGCGGCACGCGGCTGATCGTGGTCAACGTCGGCGAGCCGCTGCTCAAGGAAGACCAGCTCAACTCGCCGTTCAGCATCGCCAACCAGATGCTGTCGACCCTGATGAAGCGCGAGACCGACGCGCAGCAGTCGAGCCTGAATCCGGACACCGACCTGCTGCTCGTGCCCGACATGGGCGACATGGGCAGCGCCGAATTCCATCGCGCCGACGAAGCCGTCGCCGCCGGCCTGCACGCAGCCGAGACCGAGATCACCGCGCTGCGCCGCTACAGCGTCAGCGAGGCCGAATACGCCGAATTCCGCGCACGTCATCACCAGAACCCGTTCGATCCGCCGCTGGTCGCGTTTCTCGACGTGCTGCGCGGACGCAGCCGCACGGCAGCCTACGTGGAGCAGCGCCTGTCCGACATCGTCGGCAAGCCGCTGGACACCCAGCGCCTGGAGAAGGACATCGGCCTGGCCTACGGCGACGGCAGCTACGAACGCATCACCTACGAACTGGAAAAGCGCGACGACCAGGTCGGTGTCTCGGTACAGCCGATCGACAAGGGCTGGGGTCCGAACTTCCTGCGCTTCGGCCTGCGCCTGTCCGACGATTTCGCCGGCCGCAACAGCTATCAGCTGCTCGGCGAAATCAATTTCACCGGCCTCAATGAGCTCGGCGGCGAATCGCGCAACCGTCTCGAACTCGGCCGCGTGACCGGCCTGCACAGCGAGTTCTACCAGCCGTTCGGCGATGCGGGCCAGTACTACGTCGCGCCGTACCTGGACTACAACGCCTACAACTTCCCGATCGGCGCCGACAACGGCCGCGCCAACGACGCACTGGCCGAATATCGCCGCAGCAGTTCCAGCATCGCGGCCGAACTGGGCTATACGCCGAACTCCACCTGGCGCCTGTCCGGCACGGCCGGCTACAACTACGACGAAGCGCGCCGCCGCGTCGGCACGCCGGATCTGCCGAACGTCCTGAGCAATACCTATTCCAGCTTCATGCTGCGCGCGACGCGCGACAGTCTCGACGACTCGGGTTTCCCCAGCCGCGGCACGCGCCTGGACCTGTCGCACCAGTTCCTGCTCGGCGACAGCAACGGCGCGAACTCCGACGTCTCGCGCCTGAGCTGGGACACGGCGTTTTCCTACGGCGCGAACCGCTGGCTGCTCGGCGCGCGCGTGCATTCGGCCGGCGGCAACAGCGAGCTGCTGTCGACCTTCGGCACCCTGGGCGGACTGGCCAATCTGTCGGGCTATACCGAGAACCAGATCATCGCCAACCAGATCGCGCTGGGCCGCATCGTCTACTACCGGCGCCTGACCGACGCGACGCGGCTGATCTCGGTGCCGGTCTATCTCGGCGGCAGCCTGGAAGCCGGCGGCTACTGGTTCTCGCGCGAAGCGATCAGCCGCGACGACCTGATCGGCGCCGGCAGCGTCTTCGTCGGCGTGGATACGTTTCTCGGGCCCATGTTCCTCGGCTTCGGCCATGCCGAGGGCGGCAACAACTCGTTCTATCTGAGCTTCGGGTCGCTGCTGCGTTCGGATCTGTAGCGGTACGCCGACGGCGGGCGCCGGACCGTTTCCCGACAAAGGCGGCGCCCGCCTTCCCGGAAGTACAATTGCCGGTCCCGGCGCGCGCGTACTACGCTCTCGCCGATTTCGCCGGCCGTGCGGCGCCCAGGCGCCGACGGCGGCGATCCACTGTTCGCTCCCGCCGAAAAGGACGCCCCGTGAAAAAGGTCTACAACTCCGCCGCCGAAGCCCTGGATGGCCTGCTGTTCGACGACATGACCATCGCCGCCGGCGGTTTTGGCCTCTGCGGCATTCCGGAAAATCTGATCCAGGCGCTCAAGGACGCCGGCACCAAGGGCCTGACCATCGTCGGGAACAATGCGGGCGTCGACGACTTCGGCATGGGCCCCCTGTTGAAGACGCGCCAGGTCAAGAAAGTCATCGCCTCCTACGTCGGCGAGAACAAGGAATTCGAGCGCCAGGTACTGGCCGGCGAACTCGAACTCGAACTGACCCCGCAGGGCACCCTGGCCGAACGCCTGCGCGCCGGCGGCGCCGGCATCCCGGGCTTCTACACGCGCACGGCCTTCGGCACCAAGCTCGCCGAGAAGCGCGAAACCAAGGACTTCGACGGCAAGGAATACGTGCTCGAACCGGCGATCCACGCCGACGTCGCCATCGTCAAGGCCTGGAAGGGCGACACCTTCGGCAACCTCGTCTATCGCAAGACCGCGCGCAACTTCAATCCGATGATCGCGACCTGCGGCAAGGTCACCGTGGCCGAGGTCGAGGAACTCGTCGAAGCCGGCCAGCTCGATCCGGACCAGATCCACACGCCGGGCATCTATATCGACCGCATCGTGCAGGGCAAGAGCTACGAGAAGCGCATCGAATTCCGCACCGTCTCCGGCGGCGCGCCCGGCGGCAAGGAAAGCCCGATCCGTGTCGCGATGGCGCAGCGCGCCGCGAAGGAACTGCGCGACGGCTACTGCGTGAACCTCGGCATCGGCATTCCGACCCTCGTCGCGAACCACATTCCGGCCGGCGTCAACGTGACCCTGCAGTCGGAGAACGGCCTGCTCGGCATCGGCCCGTTCCCGACCGAGGATCAGGTCGATCCGGATCTGATCAACGCCGGCAAGCAGACCATCACGGCCATTCCGGGGTCCAGCTTCTTCTCCAGCGCCGACTCGTTCGCGATGATCCGCGGCGGCCACATCGACCTGTCGATCCTCGGCGGCCTCGAAGTGTCCGAGAACGGCGACCTCGCGAACTGGATGGTGCCCGGCAAGATGGTCAAGGGCCCGGGCGGCGCGATGGACCTGGTCTCCGGCGTCAAGCGCGTCGTCGTGCTGATGGAGCACACCGCGAAGGACGGCTCGCCGAAGATCCTGCGCGAATGCGCGCTGCCGCTGACCGGCAAGAACGTCGTGAACCTGATCATCACCGACCTCTGCGTGTTCGAGGTCAAGGACGGCGGCGGCCTGCGCCTGATCGAGCTGCACGACGGCGTCAGCCTCGCCGACGTCAAGGCCAGGACCGGCTGCGAATTCGACGTCGCGCCCGGCCTGAACTGAAAATCGCCGCGCAGCGCGCCGCATGCGCGCCGGGGCCTGAGCAGCAACACGTCCGCGCCGCCGATGGCGGCGCGGCGTTTTCGTGCGCCCTGCGTCTGCATTCCCGCAATCGACACGATCGCGCGATCCATCATGCGCCGCGTTCCCGCTGCCCTCGCCGGCCTGCACCTGCACACCGGCAACACGCCTCCCAGCGGCAGCCGACGCCTCCGCAACCGGTGCCGCCGCCGCGGTCCGGCGATTCCACCGCGACGGCCGGCAGCGGCGCTTGAAAGCGCACCGCTTCCACCCCACACGCTGACCGACTTCCCTGCAGGCCGCCCACATGATCGAGCTCTACTACTGGCCCACGCCGAACGGCCACAAGATCACGCTGTTTCTCGAAGAAGCCGGCCTGGATTACACGATCAAGCCCGTCGACATCAGCCGCGGCGAGCAGTTCGAGCCCGCCTTCCTCGCGTTCTCGCCGAACAACCGCATGCCGGCAATCATCGACCGCGCGCCGGCCGACGGCGGCGAAGCGATCAGCGTGTTCGAATCCGGCGCGATCCTGCTTTACCTGGCCGAGAAGACCGGCCGCTTCCTGCCGGCCGATGTGCGCGGCCGCAAGGAAGTGACCGAATGGCTGTTCTGGCAGATGGGCGGCCTCGGCCCGATGGCCGGGCAGAACCATCACTTCGGCACCTATGCGCCGGAGAAGATCCCGTACGCGATCGAGCGCTACGTCAAGGAGACGAACCGCCTCTACGGCGTGCTCGACCGCCGCCTGGCCGGCCGCGAGTTCATCGCCGGCGAGTACAGCATCGCCGACATGGCCTGCTATCCCTGGATCGTGCCGCACGAACGCCAGCAGCAGGACCTCGACGATTTCCCGCACCTGAAGCGCTGGTTCGGCGCCATCGCCGAACGCCCGGCGACCGTGCGTGCGTACGCGCAGGCAAAGCCGTTCGCCAACCGGCCGACAATCACCGAGGAAAGCCGCCGGATCCTGTTCGGCCAGACCGCGCAGAACACCGCGCGCTGAGGCCGTTGCGGCCGCCCGCCCGCCTCAGGCCAGGCCGAGCGAACGGCGCAATGCGTCGCGGTAGCTGCGGCTGGAAAACAGCACGCGGCCGTCCTTGAGGCGCAGACGATAGCGCCCCGACGGCAGCGGCTCGACCTGTTCGACGGTATCCATGCGCACGATGTGCGAGCGATGCACGCGGGCGAAGCGGGCGCCGTCCAGCTGGCTCTCCATCCACGAGATCGGCCGGCGCAACACGAAGCAGCGCGACTGGGCGTGGATCTCCAGATAGTTGGCCTGCGCAACGACGTGCTCGATCGCATCGAGATCGACGAGACGGACGCGGCGCCCGATCGACAGCGCGATACGGCGCGGTGCAACGACCGGCGGCGGCGTGGCGAGATCGCGACGCAACCGCTGCAGCGCTTTCTCCAGGCGATCCCGGCCGACCGGTTTCACCAGATAGTCGCAGGCGTCGATGTCGAACGCGCGCGCCGCGAACTCCGCATAGGCCGTGACGAAGACCACGCGCGGCCGCGGCACGGCCAGCGCGTGCCAGGCAGCGAATCCGTCGCGCCCGGGCATTTCGATGTCGAGGAACACCGCATCGGCAGGCTGCGCGCGCAACGCCTGCAGCAGTTCTTCGGCGTTCGCGCAGGTCGCGACGACGTCGACGTCGGGCAAGGTCGCGAACAACCGCTGCAGGCGCAGACGCGCCATCGGCTCGTCGTCGGCGATCGCAACGCGCAGCACGCTCATGCGGCAACCTCGCCGCCACCGCGGAACGGCAGCTCCAGCGTCACGCAGGTGCCGCCGGCAGCAAGCCGCTCGAGCCGCAGCGCGGAAGCGTCGCCATAGAAGCAGGCCAGCCGGTCCGTCGTGTTGCGCAGGCCGATGCCGCTGCGCACCGGCCGCGCATCGGCAGGCGCGCCGCTGTCCTGCACCGTGATCTGCAGGCTGCCGGCGTCGCGTCGCGCGGCGACGTGGATGCTGCCGCCGTCGGGATGCAGCGCGATCGCGTGCACGATGGCGTTCTCGACCAGCGGCTGCAGCAGGAAATACGGCACGCGTGCGTCTTCGCATTCGGGCTGGATCGCGAACGAGACGCGCAGGCGCGCGCCGAAGCGCACGCACTGGATGTCCAGGTATTCCCGCAGCAGCTCCATCTCCAGCCGCAGCGGCACTTCGGGCTCGGCCGAACTGTCGAGGCCGCGGCGCAGCAGCGTCGACAACCCGACCAGCATGCGGTCGGCCGCCTCCGCGTCGTGGTGTACGAGCTCGGCGATGGTGTTGAGCGTGTTGAACAGGAAATGTGGATTGAGCTGCGCCGACAGCGCCTGCAGCCGGGCCTCGGAAAGACTCGCGCGGAGCCGGGCGACTTCGCTCTCGCGCTGCCGGTAGCGCGACGCATACAGCAGCGCATGCGCGGCGCCGATGATCAGGCAGCACAGCAGCAGGTTGTTGCGCACGCTGGCCGCCAGTACGGCCGCGAACGACGGCAGTTCGTCGTACCAGGCGAAGTAGCCGTTGAACGCGAACACGCAGAGCGCCTTGCCGAGCAGCGCCGCGAAACTGCCGAGAGCCAGCATCGGCAGCGATGTCGCGAGCCGGCCGCGCTCGAGCGGGAAGCGCCGCACGACCTCGATCAGCATGGCCGTCAGCGGCACCCACGGCAGCCAGGTGCCGAGGCTCTCACGCAAAGCCCGGCCGATACTGAACGGCTGCGGCAATGCCGCCGACCAGTTGAGCAGGAGTTCGGCATAGAACAGGCTGTAGGTCAGCCAGAACAGCAGCAGGTTGCGCCAGAGTACCGGAGTGTTTCGCATGAATCGGGACGCTAGCCAAGCTCCGGCGGGCACGCAATCCGGACGGGGCGGCCACGGATCCGTTCGTGCGTTTCGTCCCAGGCGGAGCGGCCCTGGCGGCTTCGCCGGCATCCCTGGCAGCAGCACCGGCGCGCTCCCGGCCGCCATCCCCAGCCGGCATGACGCGCACGCCAGCCGCTGCCTGCGGTCCGACTCGAACCGGCCGCCGTTCGCGACGCTCGCGGCGGGTACCGGCCGCGCTCAGCCGTGACGCCGCAGCAGTTCCGCCAGCAGCGGCTGAACGAGCTCGCGACCGCGCAGGCCGTCGCGCCAGCGCTGCGGAATGCCGCCGATGCCGTCGCGAATGCCGACGAGTCCGCCGGTCACGCAGGCCGTCGTGTCGGTGTCCTGGCCCAGGCGTATCGCCGCGCGCACGGCGCTTTCGTAGTCGGGCTGCTGCAGGCAGATCACCGACGAACGCAGGCAGTCGACGACATAGCCCGAACCGTTGCCCTGCAGCGGCTCGTCGGGACGTATGGAAAATTCCAGTTCTTCCTGCGCGGCCGCATCGTGCGCGTAGAGTTCGCGCAGGGTCGCGACGGCCTGCGGCCACGGCGCGTCGGCGCCGGCGAGCAGCCGGCGCGCGATCAGGCAGTACAGCGCGCAGCAAACCTGCGCACGGCGATGACCGTGCGTGACCAGCGACTGGCGTTCGGCATCGGCGACGAGCTGCGCATCGCTGCCGCGATGCCACAGCGCGAGCGGCAGCACGCGCATCAGCGAGCCGTTGCCGTTGGCGCGATCGCCACGGTCACCGGCATCGGCAGCGGCCGTGCCTGCGCGCAGGCGGCGCAGCGCCGTGCCGGTCGTCACGCCGATGTCGAACACGTCGCCGTCGACGGCCAGATAGCCGAACTCGTACCAGTCGATCAGGCGCCGGCCGAAGTCCTCCAGATCCAGCGCATCGCAATGCAGCAGCGACGCGAGCAGGCAAAGCGCCTGCGCGCCGTCGTCGGACCAGGTGCCCGGCGGTACCGATGCATGCGAACGCAGGAAGTCCGGCGGCGGCGTGTATTCGATCAGCTGCGCCGGCGGAATCCGTTCGGCCCGGTTGAACTCGTACGGCACGCCGAGCGCGTCGCCGACGAGCAGGCCGATCAGCCCGCCGGCAAGGCGATCGGCGAGGCGTGGATTCGCCGGCGAAGTCATGGGCGGCTTCCCTGTCGGTGATGGACGAGTATGCCCGCGCCGCATGCGGGCCGTCAGCGCTTCCCGCCGCACCGCAACCTTCGTCGCCGCGTAGCAATCCGCACAAATTCCGCCGATATGACGCTTTTGCGTAAGCGCGGCCTTTGGCGCGCCGCACCGCGACGACGACGGAATTCGTAGCGAAGGCGGCAGCGGCCGCATGCGAAGGTTTCGCCGTCGTCGCGGCCCCAGACCGCGCGGCACGGAGCGTCGACGGGGACGCTCACCGACAGAGGACGAACACCGGCCGAATTGCGGCGCCGGCGGAGGCACTCGTCCCGAAAAAGCGAAGCCCCGGCTTCGCCCCAGTCCGTTGCGCCGCATCTGTGTATCTGCTCGGGGGATTCATGCACCGCACACCGTTGTATCTGGCCATCGCTCTGGCCGGCCTCGCCTCGCTGCCGCTCGCCGCCGTCGCCCAGGAAGCGAACGCCGACCGCAAGGACGCGACCGAACTCGAAGGCGTCGTCGTCACCGGTTCGCGCATTCCGCGCGCGACCGTGGAAGGTCCGGCGCCGGTCACCGTGATCACGGCCGACGACATCCGCGCGAAAGGGCTGAACACGGCCTACGACGTGGTGCGTTCGCTGACCCAGTCGACCGGCTCGGTGCAGACGCAGCAGTTCCAGGGCTTCACGCCCGGCGCACAGCAGGTGGATCTGCGCGGCCTCGGCCCGAGCTACACCCTGGTGCTGCTGAACGGCCGGCGCATGGCCGATTTCCCGCTGGCCTACAACGCGCAGAGCAATTTCACCGACATCGCCAACATCCCGGTGTCGATGATCGAGCGCATCGAAGTGCTGACCGGCAGCGCCTCGGCGATCTACGGCTCCGATGCGGTATCCGGCGTCATCAACTTCATCCTCAAGCAGAAGGCCGACGGCAGCACCCTGAACTACCGCGTCGGCGACACGCAGGACGGCGGCGGCTTCTCGCAGCGCCTGCAGCTGACCAGCGGCGGCAGCATCGGCGATCTCGACGCACTGTTCGGCGTGGAGTTCTATCGGCAGGACCCGATCTTCCAGTACCAGCGCAGCTTCCAGGATTCGCTGCGCGACAACCCGACCCTGCGCGCGCCGGCCGTGGCCGCGCGCACCTTCCTGCGCTGGAACCCGGCCACCCTGCAGTACATCGACCCCGGCCAGGCGACCTGCGATGCGCTGTCGCATCTGGACCGCGGCACGCTGCAGTACACCTCGCGGCCGAATCGCGGCTGGTTCTGCGGCAGCACCGAAGCGCTGTACGGCACGGTGCAGAACCAGCGCGAGAACGGCGTCGGCTATGCCTCGCTGAGCTATCACCTCAACGACGACACGCGCGCCTACATGGACTTCCAGGCCGCGCACACGCGCACGAAGTTCGGCGGCGGACCGAACTACTGGGGCTACGGCGGCTCCAGCGACAACACTTTCATCAACGCGGCCACCGGCACCTACGAAGCCTGGCAGCGCATCTTCACGCCGGAGGAAGTCGGCGGCCTCGATGCGGTGCTCGACTACAACCGCGATACGACGCGCTCGCTGAATACCGGCATCGAAGGCCATTTCGGCGACTGGCACTACGACGCGGGCTATTCCAACGCGCGCTTCCGCATGGTGCAGGCGCACCGCGCCATCGTCATCGACGCGGCCGACCGCTTCTTCCTCGGCGAATCGCAAGGCATCGACGACGACACCGGCTATACCGTGTTCGCGCCGAACGTGGACCGCCTGTACCGGCCGCTGACCCGCGCCGAATACGAATCCATCTCGCGCTACACGCCGATCAACGCGCATACGCGCGCCGAATCGTTCAACCTCAGCATCGACAACGGCGCGCTGTTCGAGCTGCCGGCCGGCGACGTCGGCGTCGCCGCGGTGGCCGAGTACGGCACCCAGGCCTATGCGATGAACATCGACCCGGACGTCACGGCGAACCGCTATTTCGGCTGGACCGGCACCGGCGGCAGCGGCGCGCGCAGCCGCTATGCGCTGGGCACGGAATTCCGCATACCGCTGCTGGCGTCGCTGAGCCTGACGCCGGCCGTGCGCTACGACAGCTATTCCTTCGCCGGCCACACCACGGCCAAGACCACGCAGGGCCTCGGCCTGGAATGGCGGCCGACGGATTCGCTGCTGCTGCGCGGCAGCGCGGCGACCAGCTTCCGCGCGCCGGACCTGCACTACGTCTTCGCCGGCCCGAGCGGCGCCTACTACACCCTGACCGACTACTACCTCTGCCGCTCGCGCCAGGCCGGCGTGCCGTACTCGGACTGCGACTACGACGGTATCTCGGTCAAGGGCACGCGCCGCGGCAACCGCGGTCTCGACAGCGAATCAGGCAAGTCCTTCACCTACGGCCTGGTCTGGTCGCCGGCGCCGGAGTTCGACGTCAGCGTCGACTACTACGACATCCGCCTCGACAACGCGATCACCGACCGCGACCTCGACGAGATCCTGCGCACCGAGGCCGACTGCCGTCTGGGCGTGACCGAGGGCGGCACGCGCGTCGATCCGAACTCGCCGACCTGTCAGCAGGCGCTCGCGCTCGTCAGCCGCAACCCGAGCAGCGCGCCGGTGCAGCCGGGTCAGATCAACGGCGCCAGCACCTATCCGATCAACGCGGCGGCGTTGCGCAACTCGGGCATCGACGCGAGCCTGAACTATCGTCTCGATACGGCGCGGCTGGGCCAATGGGCGTTGCGCCTGAACTACACCGGCGTGCTGAAGTACACCTATCAGCAGTTCCCGGGCGATGCGGACATCAATGTCCGAGACGACCGCGCCTATGACAATCTGCGCAGCAAGATCAGCGGCAGTGCGGCCTGGACGTACGGTGCGTTCACGACGACGCTGTTCGGCCAGCGCTACGGCTCGCTGCCCAAGTACGACCAGAGCGGGCGCTACGGCCCGAGCATGACCTACAACCTGTCGCTGGACTGGCGCATCAACGAGCGCGCGCGCCTGGGCTTGTCGGTCGTCAACCTGCGCAACACGCCGCCGCACCGCGACAGCACCAACGCCGGCTATCCGTACTACGACCAGTTCCAGTTCGACCCGATCGGCCGCCAGTACTTCCTCGAGTTCGCCTACCGCTTCGGCGGTTCGACCCGTCGCTGAGTCCCGACGCCTGCGCCGCGCCGCTCGCCTCCCCCTGGGCGACGGCGCCGCGCAGGCCCCCGGGAAGTCCGCCGAAGTTCGGCCGGGAATTGCCGCGCCGCCGTGCCCGCGACGGCGCCGCCACGTTCGCCGCATCGGCGGGTTCCGCGACGGAGCCCACGTTCCGCCGCCTCGCGCCGACGCTGCGGCCGCCTACAATGGCCGCCCGCCTGCCGTCTGGATTCCGCCGTGCTGCCTGCTGTCGCCCTGCTGTCCGGCCTCGCCCTGCCCGCCGCCGCCACCGACCATGCGTTCGTCGTCGACATCGCGAAAGCCGATGCGGCGCGCGTGGAGGCGCTCAAGCACGGCGCGGGGGTGCACTGGTGGCTGGAACTCGGCGACCGTCTCGTCGTCGCCGGCGCGCGCGAACCGCTGGCGCGTCTGGTCGACGAGCACGACCGCCTCGGCGAGGTCGCCGACGTCACCCCGGAACAGCTCGCGCTGCGCGCCCGCGGCTGCAAGGAGCATGGCGAGGCACCGGGCCGGCTGCTCGCGCGCGGAGGGCGCTGGGAACTGCGCCGCCTGGCCGCCGGCGAATTCCTGCCCAAGTCCGACGAGGACGAACCGCATGCGCAGTGGCGTGCGGTGCAGCCCAACCAGGTGATCGCGCGCCAGTACCGTCTCGATCACGCCGTCGCAGCCGCGCCCGATCCGCTCGTGCAGCCGCTGGTCGACGCAACCGACGCGGACCGCTGGTTCGCCGACGTCACGACCCTGGCCGGCTGGGACCGTTCGAGCTACGGCACGACCTCGCTGACCCAGGCGCGCGACTGGATCGGCGACCGCTTCGCCGCACTCGGCCTCACGGTGACCAAGCCGGCCTTCACCTTTTCCGGCAGCGGCGGCACGGTCACGCGCAGCAACGTGATCGGCACCTGGACCGGCACGACCTTGCCGAACGAGTGGATCGTCGTCGGCGGCCACTACGATTCGCGCAACACCAACCTGTCCGGCACGACCAATGCGCCCGGCGCCGAAGACAACGCGACCGGCTGCGCCGGCGTCGTCGAACTCGCACGCATCCTCGTGGCCAATCGGCCGCAGCGCAGCGTCCTGTTCATGTGCTATGCCGGCGAGGAACAGGGACTGTACGGCAGCAAGGCGCATGTCGCGCAGCTGCAGCAGGCCGGCGATCTGGCGAAAATCCGTTCCGTCGTCATCATGGACATGATCGGCTACAGCGCCGACACGACCCTGAACGCCGACTACGAGACCTACCCGGCGTTCGCCGCCTACATGAACACCTTCGCCGCCGCCGCGGCGACCTACGTGCCGGCGCTGCAGGTCACGACCAGTACGAATGCCTGGGGCTCCGACCACGTGCCGTATCTCGACGCGGCCAAGCCGACCGTGCTCGCGATCGAATCCGACTACGACGTCTACCCGCACTACCACCGCAGCACCGATCTGCCGGCCAACATCGGTCCGAACGCGCGCGCCATGGGCGCGGCGATCCTCAAGACCAACGTGGCCGTGCTCGCCAATGAGGCCGGCGCGTCGGATCGCATCTTCGCGGACCTGCGGTAGCTCGCCGCGCGGACGCTCGCCGGCCGGCCGCTGCCGCCTGCATCGGCTGCCGACGCGGGCCCTGTCAGCTATCGGGGCCGGCCGTAGCGGTTGCCGGTCGTCGTGTTCCTGTAGCTGCCGCCCTTGTGCGAGGCGCCCTTGCCGGACGAGTAGTGCCCGCCATGGCTGATCGAATGCTGCGCGCCCGGATAGTGCACGCGCGCACCGCCGCCGCGGGCGGACGCTTCCGACGCAACCGTCGCGGCCAGCAGGCCGACCAACACCTGCGTCAGGCAGCAGTACGACACCGGCCCGCGCGACTCCGCCCGCGCGGACGGCTATGGCGAGTGCCAGACCGAGGCAATCGCGGCGAATGCCGACGACGCGCTGCCGCCCGCAGCGGCCCGGAACAGCCGGTCACGAGCCGCGATGGCAGGTCATCGCGACGCTCGGCGGGATCGGTCAGGGAATCCGGCTCGGCGCACCCGGCTTGCGCGGGCGGAACACGGCCTTGCCGTCGCTTGTGGCGCCGCTTTCCACGTCCAAGTTGCCGACGTCGGCGACGAGTTCCAGCAGCGCCCGCAGCGGAATCGCATCGAAGCGCAAGGTCACGCGCGACGTCGGCAGATGATCCAGCCCGCGCAAGGTCCAGCCCAGTTCCCTCTGCAGCGCCCGCGCGACCTCGTCGACCGGCTGGTTGACGACGTCGATCATGACCGTCGTCGTGGTCGGCACCCGGGTCGCGGCGGCGATGCGGATCGAGCCGTGCAGGCTGGCGCCGGCCTGCGGCGCTTCGAGCACGGCGGCGTCGCCGGCGGCAATGCCGTCGCGCTGCAGGCGGACGCCGTGGCGCAGATCCTCGACGATTACGCGCAGTCGTCCGTCATCGGCCGTTTCCACGCGCAGCGCGGCGATTTCGTTCTCGTAGCCCGCATCGTGAAAGGTCACTGGAATGCCGGATGCGCAGGAGTCGGACTGCCATCGGCTCTCGCCCTCGAACAGCGGTTCGCTGAGTTCGATGTCGACGTTGAAAACGCGACGGCATGCTTCGATACGGCCCACATCGGCGGCCAGCGCAGCGGAGAACAGGGCGGACAGCAGCATCGGTGACGGCTCCCGGACGGTCAGGGCGGCCGCGCCTGGCGGCGGTCGCGGATTGCCGATGGCGCGCAGCCGGCCGGCACCCGGTCAATGATCGCGGATTGGCGGCCGGCAGTGTCAATTCGCCGATGCGACAATCCGCAGCCCGCCGGAGCCACGTCCGGCACGCCGATTGCAGGCGGCGGAGCGACACGCTGACGTATTCACCGACACCGGCCGCGCCGCGCGGCCACCGCGAGAAATTCCATGGCTCATTTCGTTACCGGCCTGATCGCCCGCCACGCGGCGCTGCGCGCGCTTGCCGCGGCCCGCGCGCTGCCGGCGCCGGTCGTGCTGACCGAAGTCCTGTCGCTGCTGCCGCTGGGTGCCGACGAACTCGAACGGCTGCTGCCGGACGAGGCGGACGCCTTCCATGCGGGCTTCAACTACCTGTCGCCGGCACTGGCCGCCGCGCTGCAGGCGCTGTCCGTGCGCAGCACCCTGCTGTATTTCGAGACCGAGTATTTCGGCGGCATGGGCACGCAGGGCGCGGCGGTGTTCCGCGACGGCGAACTCGTGTTCGGCCCGCAGGCCGCCGAACTCGGGCCTATCAACAACGCGCTGGCCGTGCTCGGCGTGCGCACGCTGCCTCCGGCCGTCGATGAATTCGAAACCGTCGGCCTGCATCGTCATGGCAGTGTCGAAGGTTGGCAGCAATCGGCCGACGACTGAGGCCAATGCGCGACGACAGGCAGGAACGACGATCGTCCAGCGCCAGGGCGCGGTTCCGGACGGCCCCGAAACCGCGCGGCCTGTCGCTTCAGGGCCCAGGACAACCGGCCGCGACCGGCTCGACGTCGCTGCGGAAGATCACGTCGGCGCTGTCGAGGACCGTGACCTGCAGCGCTTCCGATTCGCTCGGCGCGCTCGTCGCGTTGCCGCTGAAGATCGCCTTGATCACCACGGTGCGTGGCCCCGGCGTGGGCGAACTCAGATTGCTCAGCCAGCAGCCCGCGTGACCGGCGGCATCGAGGGTCGAACTGCAGCTTTCGGCGTCGTCGACCGTGAACGCCACACCGCCACCCGCATCCTGGCCACCGACCTGGGCAGAGACCGGATACGGCTGGCCTTCGACGAAGCGGACGGAACACGCCGTGCTCAGGCTCGTCGTCGTTGCGCGGCGCTGTACAACCTGCGTGAGTTCGGCGGATTCCACAGCCACATTCAAGCCGCCGCCGACGTAGTACGCCGTCAGCCCGTGCGTGCCCGGGGCGAGTGACGCCGTCGTACAGCTCGCCGCCGCATTGACGACCGACGCGCCGCTGCACAGCACTTCACCGTCGGCGCGGAAATCGACGAGGCCGCTCAGCGGCACTGGCGAAGCCAGTTGCGCGGTCAGCACGATCGTCGTGCCGACTGTCACGGGATTGGCCGAGCTGCTCAGCGTGATCGTCGGCTGCGCCAGCACGGCGAAACTGCCGACCGGGGCTGCAGGACTCGGACCGACCGCATTGCGCGCATAGAGATAGGCCGTATACAGGCCGGGGCTCAGCCCGGTAAGCGTGAACTGGCTGCACGGTGCCGTGCAGCTGAAGACGCTGTCGAGCTCCACGATCTCCAGCGCATACGAGGTGATCGGCGCGCCACCGGAATAGCCGGGCGCCGCGAAGGTGAACGCCATGGTGCCGGACGTGCCGCCACCACCGGCCGCCGCTATCGACTCGGGCGCTCCGGGCACGGTCGCGCGCGTGGTCCAGACCGCGCTGCCGAAGCGGCCGTTGACGAACAGCCGCGCGCGCAGCGGACCGTTCGCGCTGCCATCGAGCGCCGTCGCCGCGACGGCATAGCTCGTGTCGCTGAAACCGGCGGCCGGATCAACCGGCACATAGCGCGTCAGGCCGTTGTCGACGCGCATGAGCTGCAGCACCGGCACGTTGCTCGGCGAATTGCGGTTGCGGCCGAGTCCCGCATCCAACACCGGCGCGAAGCCGCTGCCGGCGAGATTCAGCTCCACGCCGTCGTAGAGGTAGGGCGTGGCCGTGGCGATCGCCGCCGGCCCGAACACGCCGTAGTCATGCCGGTCGTAACGCAAAGTCTGCGAGTCGGGCTGCAGGCTGCCGGTCAGCAGCACGCGGCCGTCATTCAGCAGCACAGCCACGTGGCGTCCCGGTGCCGTCGCCGGCCAGAGGAACGAGGTTTCGCTGATCCGCCCGAGCGGATCGTAGCGTTCGATCGCCGCGACCGCGCCCGAGGCGGCGACGCCGCCGGCGATCAGCACCTTGCCGCCCGGCAGCAGGGTCGCACTGTGCGAGGTCCGCGCCGCGCGCAGGTCCGGTCCGTCCTGCCAGCTGTCGCTGGCCGGGAAATACAGCCGCGTCGCGGCGGTCGCAGGCTGGCCGGGCGGCGCTCCGCCGGAGATCAGCACGCTGCCGTCGGCGAGCAGAGTCGCCGCGTGGTCGGCGATGCCGTCCGGATAGTTCGCCTCGCTGCCGCGGCTCCAGGTGTCCGTCGCCGGATCGTAGATCTGCGGCCGGCGCTGTACGCCGTTGCCGGGACTGGCGCCGCCGAACACGAGCACGCGGCCCGATGCGAGCACGGTCATGCTGTGACCGCCGAGCGGCACCGGCAACGAGGCTGCGACGGTCCAGGTGTCGACGAGCGGATCGTAGATCTCGACGTCGGCAAGCGCGTTGCCGGCCGTATCCATGCCACCGGCCACGAGCACCTTGCCGGAATTCAACAGCACCGCACGGTGCAGACGCCGCGCCACGTGCATGGCGGCGCGCGGTCGCCAGCTGTCGGCAGCGCCGTCGTACAGCAACGCATCCGTGTTCGCGGCTCCGGCATGGATCACCCCTCCGGCGAGGAAGACCTTGCCGTCGGCCAGCACGGTCGCCGTGTGTTCGGCGCGCGGCACCGGCAGAGCCGCGGCTGCCGACCAGTTCGTGCCGTCGTAACGCGTCACGGTGTCGCGCAACAGGTTGGCCGAATCGCGGCCGCCAATTTCGATGACGCTGCCGTCCGGCAGCAGGCTGGCCGTGTTCTGCGTGCGCGGAACCGCGCGCGCGGCACCGACGAACTGCGCATCGTTCCAGAGTTCCGGGAACAGGTCGGCCGACGCCAAGGGCGCCGCGTTGACGCCGCCGGTCAGCAGCACTTCGGCGTTCGGCAGCAGCGTGGCCGGATGATTGTCGCGCCCGACCGTCAGCGGGAGCGCGCCGGCCCAGGACGAACCTGCCGTCTGGAACGATTCGGAAGAGACGATCGGCGTCATCCCGCCGAAGGTCGCGATGCCGCCGGTCATCAGCATGTCCCCCGACGGCAGCAGGGTTGCGCTGCCGTCGCGTCGTGGCGTCAGCGCCGGGCTCACGGTCGAAAACACGCCGGTCGCCGGATCGTAGAGCTCCGCGCTGGTCAGCGCGTTGCTGCTGTCGACGCCCTGACTGATCAGCACAAGGCCGGATTGGAGCAGGGTCGCGCTGTGACGCGAACGCGCGCCGTGCAGGGAGCCGGTCGACGTCGACAGCGCCGTCGCCGGGTCGTAGAGCTCGGCCGTGGCCAGCATGTTCGTGCTGGTATCACGGCCGCCGGTGATCAGTACCTTGCCGTTGGCCAGCAGGGTCGCCGTATGGTCGGCACGGGCGCTCCGCAGACTGCCGGCCAGGATCCACCGGTTCATGACCGGATCGTAGCGTTCGATGCTGCTCGTCGGTTGGCCATTGCTGCCGATGCCGCCGATCGCGAGCACCTGACCCGAAGCGAGACGGATCGCGACCTGCGAATAGCGCGAGACGTTCAGCGATGCCGCCGGGCTCCATAGCCCCGTATCCGGATCGCCGATCTCGGCGGATGTGCCGGCATTCAGCCCGCCGGCGACGAGCACCTTGCCCGACAGAAGCAGGGTCGCGGTATGCAGCGCCCGTTGCATGCGCAGATCGCCGGCGCTCTGCCAGGCATTGCTGACGAAGTCGTAGCGCTGCGTGGCCGCCGTCGTGGACAGGCTGCCGTTGATCACGCCGCCCGCGACCCAGACCTGGCCCGAAGTCAGCAGGGTCGCCGTATGACCACGGCGCGGTGTGCTCATTGGTGCGGCCGGCTTGACGCCGGCGGTCTGCGCCGTCGCAGGCAGCGGTGCCGCCAGGCCGAGCACGGCAAATATGCCGAGCAGGCACGCGGCCAGCGCGGAGGCGATCCGATTCATCAGTGAATTCCCCTGTAGACGAGGCGATCGGGTCAGCGTTTCGCAAGCGGGCGCAGGGCCGGATCAGGGCGATGCGGTGCCGACGCGGCGCAGCCCGCGACCGTCACGCGCACCGGCGCGTGACGGTACGACGATCGGCGAAGGATGTCTGCAGTCAATGCCCCGATCGGCGCGGCGGGCGCACAGCGGTCCGCGGCATTCGGGAGACGGGGCGCCCGGACCCGCAAGCCGGGCGCAGCGCTCCGTCGGGTGGTGCGGCCGGAACGCGCGCGGCGGCGCGAGGTCGCGCCGCCGCGGAAACCGGTCTCAGTTCAGGCGCATGCGCACCAGGGTCTTGCTGACGCTGCGGCCGTCGATCGTGTAAGTGAAGGTCGCCTGGTCTTCCTGGCCGGGCTTCATCGCGAAGTCGATCGTCGCGGTGCCGACGCCGCGGTACTGCGCACCGTCGGCCGGATAGTTCGGACCGGCCCAGGGCGGTCCTTCGCTCTTGACGACCACGCCGCTCCAGCGCATGGCGGTCTGCCACTGGCCGGCCTGCAAGGTGTACCACTGCGGCTGGCGCGCATCGTCGAATACGTAGAGCGCGCCGAAGATGTCGCCGGCGGCGCCCTGTTCGAGCGTGAGTCCCCAGCCCGGCTCGCGGCTGTTGCCCCACAGGCCGCTGTAGTTGGCCACCGGTCGCGGCAGATCCTCTTCGCCCGGCGTCACCGTGCGCGCGGCGACCTGGAACGGCAGGCGCAGCAGCGGTTCGCGATAGCCCTTCAGATACAGCTGCACCTCGTAGTCGCCGGCCGGATAGGCGCCGAGCTCGAGGTCGACGACGGCCGGCGGTCCCGGCACGATGCACAGCCGCGGACGGAACGAGGCAACGATGAGGTGGTCGCGCAATTCGACGGAGACCGTGTTCGCATCGAAGGTACAGCTGTCGAGCGTCGTGCGCAGGTGCAGTGGTTCGAACTGGCTGGGGCGCGGCGGCACGACCAGGGATTCGTCGGCAGCGGCGGCGGCAACGGTGGCGAGGCCGAATGAGGCCATCGCGACGGCGAGCTTCAGGAATGCATTCGCTGGATTCGGCATGACGGTACTCCGCGACTACGAGCAGGGAACGTCCTGGACGCGCGTGCGGCAAATTTCGTCGCAGGCGCATTGTGCGCGTTTTGCGTGACGCCCGCGTCCATGCAGGCTCAACAGCCGGTCAGCGTCTGCGGCGCGACCTCGCCGCGCGGCCGGGCGAAGAGGAAACGGCCGAACGGCAGACCGACCGCATGGCGATGGCTCAGCGAGCGGCAAGCCCGGCCCGGCCGGGAAGCGCCAATGACCCCACGGATCAGGTCGCCAGCAACATATCCTTCCATCCGGAATCGGCGATATAATCCGCGCCCTCCTCGCCGCCGAGGGGCGCTGCAAGTCCGTTCGCTGGGTCATCGCGAAGCGGAATCAGGCTCGGCGGAATCGGGTTCCATTCCGACACCGCGCCCGCCCAAAGCACTGGAGCTCACCATGAATGCCGTCGTAAAGCCGCAGCACGACTACAAAGTCGCCGACATGTCCCTGGCCGACTGGGGCCGCAAGGAAATCGAGATCGCCGAGCACGAGATGCCGGGCCTGATGTCGATCCGCAAGAAGTACGCCGCGGCCAAGCCGCTCAAGGGCGTGCGCGTGACCGGCTCGCTGCACATGACCATCCAGACCGCGGTGCTGATCGAGACCCTGGTCGACCTCGGCGCCTCGGTGCGCTGGGCTTCCTGCAACATCTTCTCGACCCAGGACCATGCCGCTGCCGCGATCGCCGCCGCCGGCGTGCCGGTGTTCGCCTGGAAGGGCGAGTCGCTGGAAGAGTACTGGGACTGCACGCTGGACTGCGTGATCCACCCGAACGGCAAGGGTCCGGAACTCGTCGTCGACGACGGCGGCGACGTGACCCTGCTGATCCACAAGGGCTATGAGCTCGAACAGGGTTCCGACTGGGTCAACACCGCCTCGGCCTCGCACGAGGAACAGGTCATCAAGAACCTGCTCAAGCGCGTCGCCAAGGAGCGCCCGGCCGGCTTCTGGACCGCGATCGTCAAGGAATGGCGCGGCGTCTCCGAAGAGACCACGACCGGCGTGCACCGTCTCTACCAGATGATGGAAGCGGGCAAGCTGCTGGTGCCGGCGATCAACGTCAACGACTCGGTCACCAAGTCCAAGTTCGACAATCTGTACGGCTGCCGCGAATCGCTGGCCGACGGCCTCAAGCGCGCGATGGACGTGATGCTGGCCGGCAAGGTCGCCGTGGTCTGCGGCTACGGCGACGTCGGCAAGGGCTCGGCCCACAGTCTGCGCGCCTACGGCTGCCGCGTGATCGTGACCGAGATCGACCCGATCAACGCACTGCAGGCCGCGATGGAAGGCTTCCAGGTCGATACGGTCGAAGCCTCGCTCGGCCTCGCCGACATCTACGTGACGACGACCGGCAACAAGGACGTCATCACCGTCGAGCACATGCAGCGCATGAAGGACCAGGCCATCGTCTGCAACATCGGCCACTTCGACAACGAGATCCAGGTCGACGCGCTGAACACGCTGCCGGGCGTCAGGAAGATCAACATCAAGCCGCAGGTCGACAAGTACGTGCTGCCTGGCGTTGACGGCAAGCCTGGCCGCGAGATGTTCCTGCTGGCCGAAGGCCGCCTCGTCAATCTCGGCTGCGCGACCGGCCACCCGAGCTTTGTCATGTCGAACTCGTTCTCGAACCAGACCCTGGCGCAGATCGACCTCTGGGCGAACAAGGACGTCTACGAAAAGACCGTCTACCGCCTGCCGAAGAAGCTCGACGAGGAAGTCGCGCGCCTGCATCTGGAAAAGATCGGCGTGAAGCTCACCAAGCTCACGGCCGACCAGGCGGCCTACCTCGGCGTCGACGTCGAAGGCCCGTACAAGCCGGAGCACTACCGCTACTGATCCGGCGCACCGCTCCGGCATCCTGCGACGGCCCGCCCAGTGCGGGCCGTCGCTTTTTCAGGCGCCGCTCAACGCCGCGAGCAGCCGTATTCGCCCTGCGGATGAATCTCGAAGTCGCCGTGGAAGATCGTGTCGGCGCGATACTCGAAAGCGCCGATGTCGACTTCGCCGTAGCGGCGCGCGAACGGCGCGCCGCGCTGGTCGCTGGTCAGGCTCGTCGTATCTTCGCCGTGCTCGCAGGCCGGACTGCCGACGCCGAGCGCATGCACCGGCGTAAGCCCGCCGTTGTCCGCAAGCGGCTGCAGCAGCGGGTCCACGTCGAAACGGTTGTCGCTGTTGCTGCCGTTGAGCACACCAGCGGCGGGTGCGACCTGCACCAGGCTGCGCCGCGCCGACAGTACGCTGGGCGGTCCGTCGATGCCGGTTGCGCGCGACAGCTCGCTGGCAATGCCGCTGGCGCGCGTATTGCCCGCAACGAGGGTGCTGATCAGTTCCAGGGTATGACCGCCCTCTGCAACGTAGACGCCGCCGCCGATGCCATCGCCGGCGGTGGCGGCCGGCGCGCGGTTGTAGGCGACCGTGCTGTTGCGCAGCTGCAGCCGTCCATGTTCCAGCGCCAGGCCCGAGCCGTGCCCCGCTTCGTGCCGCACCGTATTGCCGGACAGCGTGCTGTTCTGCACCAGCAAAGTTCCGGCATCGGCGACGCCGAGCAGATAGACGCCGCCGCCGGCAAATTCCGCTGCGTTGCCACTGAACGTGCTCGCCACGATCCCCACATCCGGCACCGCCAGCGCCACGCCGCCGCCGGAATTGGCGGCCGTGTTGTTCTCGATGCGGCTTGCAATCAGGTCGAAGCGGCTGTTCACGCCGGTGGCGCCGACGGCCCCGCCGAATGCGGCGTCGTTGGCGCGGAACACACTGCGCTCCACGCGCACATGGCTTTCCTCCACCGCCAGCGCGCCGCCCACGTCGGCCGCCGCGTTCTCGCGCAGCACCGAATCGAGCAGGGTCAGCTGGCTCTGGTACACGTACAGCGCGCCGCCCGAGGCCTGGGCGCTGTTGCCGGCGAACAGGCAGTTCTCCACGCGGGCCTTGGCGAAGTCCAGCACGCCAACCGCGCCGCCACCGGTATTGCCGCTGTTGCCGCCACTGAACGAGAGCCCGCGCAGCACGACGTTCACGGCATCGGGATGGTTGATGTCGCCGATGATGCTCAGCGCACGCGAGGCGCCACCGGGATCGATCCCGGTAGCCGCCGGCCCCAGGCCCTGGATCTCCAGCGCGTCGGTAATCACCAGTTCGCCGGCGCTCAGCGACACCGTGCCGTTGAGCGGAATGAAAATGCGGTCCGCGCCCGGCGCGGCATTGGCGGCCGCCACGGCCGCGCGCAGCATGCCAGGCTGCGGTGGATTGCTGTCGTCGAGGCGAGAGACCTGGAAGTCGGCCGCATGGACACAGGAACACCCCAGCAACAGGCCCAGGCCTGCCGGAGCGAGAAGACGGGAAACACGCATGGAACGGAGATCCTTGTTTCGAAGACCGCGGGATGGCGGCACGACCGCCGCCATGCGTGCATTGCAGCCAGCCGCCGCAAACGCCGCTTGATGTGCGTTTCAAGGATTTCTCAAGCTTTGCAAGGCAATGAGTTCAAGCCAGTTTTTCGCCCCGATGGCGAAGGCTGCCGCTGCTGCCGAGCGCTGGCCGGGTGACGCAGGCAGGCCGACCGCGGACCGGCGCGCTGCGCGGCGCCACACCGTGTTGCTCGCGATGCGGGGGCAGAATCCGGGATGCCGCGATGCCGGCACCCGGACGTCCGACCGCCGGGCCTGTACGCTGCGGCGTCAGCCGCCCGTCATTTCGCCGCTTCGCCCGGCCTGGTTCCGCTTCCGTGCGGACCCGACGACCTTCGACAGCGGGCCGAACCAACGCGGCGCACCGGGGGTTCCGGCCAGCGCGGCAATGGCCCGGCCCGGCAGCTTCGCGAGTCCGTCCGGCAGGGGTCCACTGCTGCCGGTGCGAGGCAAGCTCGTCGCCACAGGCGCGCAAGGCCGGCAACAGAGCGAGCCGCCGGCCGGATGCGCCGAGCCGGCAACGCAGAGCACCAGGCGGCTGCGTGCGGAATTGGCCTCGCTCATGTTCCTCTTCCGGACGCCCGTGCTGAAACAGCAATGCATCGAGGAGCACGCTTCCCTCAATCGGCGTCGTGCGGTACGCCGGTCGCGTTGCCGGTGCTGCAGTCCGGCGACGGCGTCAGCGGATTTCTGCCGCCGCGGCGGCGCGAGCACGGGTCAACCCTCGGCGCTTGGAAGCGGCCCGCGCGCCCGGCATGCTACGCGCCCCTTCATTGCCGCCAAGCCGCCATGCCCCTGCCCCGCATCAAGATCTGCTGCATCCGCGACGCCGCCGAGGCCGCGCTGGCCATCAGCCGGGGCGTAGATGCCCTGGGATTGGTCTCGGCCATGCCGAGCGGCCCCGGCGTCATCGACGACACGACCATCGCGGCGATCGCCGCAACCGTACCGCCGCCGATCGCGACGTTTCTGCTGACATCGCTGACCGACGCCGGCGCGATCATCGAACAGCAGCGGCTGTGCCGCTGCAATACCCTGCAGCTCGTCGACGCGGTGCCGCCGGGCACCCATGCACGACTGCGCGCGGCCCTGCCGGGCATCGCGCTGGTCCAGGTCATCCATGTCGTCGATTCGGCGTCGGTCGACGAAGCCGTAGCGCTGGCGCCCGAGGTCGACGCGCTGCTGCTGGACTCGGGCAATCCCGCGCTCGCGGTCAAGGAACTCGGCGGCACCGGCCGCGTGCACGACTGGGCGCTGAGCCGTGCCATCGTCGAGCGCAGCGGCAAGCCCGTGTTCCTGGCCGGCGGCCTGCGCCCGGACAACGTCGCCGAGGCGATCCGCACGGTAAGGCCGTTCGGTCTGGACCTCTGCAACGGCGTGCGCCGCGACGGCCGCCTCGATGCGGACCGGCTCGCGGCGTTCGTCGAGGCTGCCCGGGCGGCGTGAAGCGGGGGCGGATCGGCCGCCGTTCCGATCCCTGGGCTGCTCGATCTGGCGTCGCAGGGCTGGCTGAGCCGGCGGTGAAATTCCGGGTGTCCTTATCGGGGCGCTGATTTCGGACGGCTCTGCCCGGCTCGTCGCAGCACGGCCGGGCGAGCCGGCCGCGGATTTCCGGGTGTCCTGATCTCCGGACCGTCCCTGGATTGGTGGGTGTCCCGATCTTGGATCTCCCCGGGATTGGTGGGTGTCCTGATCTCGGCCCGTGAATTTGTGGGTGTCCCGATCTTGGGCGTGGATTTGTGGGTGTCCCGATCTTGGGCCTCCTGATCTCCGGACCGCCCCTGGATTTGTGGGTGTCCTGATCTCGGCCCTGATCTCGGCCCGTGGATTTGTGGGTGTCCCGATCTTGGAGCTGCCGGCCCCTGCCCCGGCCGCAGGCGGCGATTCGCAGCACCGCGCGCGCCCTGCGCCACCAGCCATGCCCGGCCACTGCGAGCAGGCCATCTATCTCTGTATCCGGAAGTCGAGATATATTGCGCGTCCGCGCGCCTGTTTCCGGATCGCGCGTCCCTTAGCGCCCCACTTCCGCCAGGACTTCCGCAATGCCCGCGACCGCTCCGTCCCGTCTGCCGATTCCGGTTTCGCTGGAGTTCTTTCCGCCCAAGACGGACGAGCAGCGCGAGACCCTGGAGAAGGCGCTGCCGGCGCTCAAGGCGCTGAATCCGGAATATGTCTCGGTGACCTTCGGCGCCGGCGGGTCGACCTTGAGCTATACCCCCGACACAGTCTGCCACCTGCGCGAGCAGCACGGCCTGGACTCGGCGCCGCATCTGTCCTGCATGGGCGGAACCCGGGCGGAGATCCGCAGTCTGCTGCAGCTCTACCGCAGCAAGGGTTGCCGGCGCATCGTCGCGCTGCGCGGTGACCTGCCCTCGGGCATGGCCAGCTACGGCGACTTCCGCTACGCCAGCGACCTGGTCGGCTTCATCCGCGACGAGACCGGCGATTTCTTCCACATCGAGGTCGCCGGCTATCCGGAAGTCCATCCGCAGTCCGACGACGCGCAGGCCGACCTGATCCACTTCAAGCGCAAGGTCGAGGCCGGCGCCAACGGCGTGATCACGCAATATTTCTACAACGCCGACGCCTACTTCCGTTTCGTCGACGACGCGCGCCGGCTCGGCGTGAACGTGCCTATCGTCCCGGGCATCATGCCGATCACGAACTATTCCCAATTGCGCCGTTTTTCCGAACTCTGCGGCGCGGAGATCCCGCGCTGGGTCGCGCGCCGGCTGCAGTCTTTCGGCGACGATCACGAGGCGATCCGCGAGTTCGGCGCCGACGTGGTCACGGCGCTGTGCCGCCGCCTCGTCGACGGCGGGGCGCCGGCGCTGCACTTCTATACCCTGAACCGGGCCCGCGCGACGACGGCCGTCGTGGAGCGCCTGCAGGCCTGATGCTGCGCCACTGCTGAGCCGAAACGCGCGCGTTTCCCGAGTAGCCTGGAATCCAGTTTCGCGGTGTCCTGGGGAGGCTCCGCAACCTTATTCGCCAACGCGCCTGCGCGGCGGCGTCCGAGGGGGTTGGGGGAATCCGGCTGCTTTCGTCACCCGATAGGCGCGCGACTCCTTACTGCGCCGGATTCGCATCGCGCGCTCGTCGTGGGGAGATGCGGAATGAAACGGTTCTTACTCTGGAGTGTGACGGGAGCAGGTCTGCTGGCGTCGGGATTCGCGGCAGCGCAGGGATCGCCGTCGTTGTTCGCGCCGGTGCCGGCGGTGTATCGCGCCGTGCAGGGCGACGCCGCGTTCGACGCGCTGGCCGCCGAACCGGCCTCGGCGAAGATCGACGTGGTCATGGTCAACGCCGCGGCCGTGCAGGCCGATACCAGGACGCTGAGCCTGGATCTGGATATCGGCGGTCCGGTCAAGCTGACCGCGCAGTACAGCAACAGCTACTACACCGAAGACGGCAGCCTGGTCTGGCAGGGCAGCATCAACGAGACGGCGCTCAAGCGCGAGATGGGTCCGAACGAGATCGCCGAGGACGCATTGAACTCGGTCATCCTCGTGCGCAACGGCGACAAGGTCACCGGCAACGTCCGCGTCGCCGGCCAGTTGTTCAAGATCCGTCCGCTGCACGACGCACGCCACGTCGTCGTCGAGGTCGATGAAAACGCGATGCCGCTGGATCACCCGCCCGCCGACTACCGCAGGCTGTTCGAGCAGGCCACGCCGCTGCCGACCGGCAGCAAGGCGGTCGCCGCGAACACCGTGATCCGCGTGCTCGTGAACTACACGCAGAAGGTCGCCAGCGTGTCCGGCGACATCAACGGCCTGATCAACCTGGCCGTGGCCGAGTCCAACCAGGGCTATGCCAACAGCGGCGTGCAGATCACGATGGAGCTCGCGGCGAAGTCGCAGGTCACCTATACCGAGACCGGCAACTTCGATACCGACCTGGCGCGCTACCGCGGCACGGCCGACGGCTACATGGATGCCATCCATACCCAGCGCAACAGCGTCACGGCCGACGTGGCGGTGCTGATCGTCAACAACACGGCCTATTGCGGCCTGGCTTCGGCGATCGGCGCGAGCGCGAGCACGGCTTTCGCCGAGGTCTACTGGGACT
The DNA here is from genome assembly GCA_001725155.1 of Lysobacteraceae bacterium SCN 69-320. GTDB lineage: Bacteria > Pseudomonadota > Gammaproteobacteria > Xanthomonadales > Rhodanobacteraceae > Tahibacter. The sequence goes on from MEFP01000030.1 coordinate 142,071, forward strand.
GCGCGACGGGCTACTACTCGTTCGCCCACGAGATCGGCCACCTGCAATCGGCGCGTCACGATCCGGCCAACGATCCGACCAATACGCCGTATGCCTATGGCCACGGCTTCCAGTCGACGGCCGGCGGGTGGCGCACGATCATGGCCTACGCCTGTTCGAGCGTGACCTGCACGCGCATCAACTACTGGTCGAATCCGAACAAGACCTATGGCGGCCGCGCCATGGGCACGACCAACCGCAACGACAACGCCCGCGTGCTGAACAACACGCGCGCAACGGTCGGCGCGTTCCGCTGAGCGACGGGCACGGGCGGCTATCGCCGCCCGTGCCACCCTGGGCGGAGTGGAAAGCGGGAAATTGTCGATTCGGGCGCCGGCGGTGGCTGCCGCCGGCGCGCTGATCCGACAAGCGCGCTACGTTTCGCCTGCGCTTGCAGGGTGCTACCGCGCCGACTACGCTGCCGCTTCGATCAGGGGAGGCGCCATGCTCAACGAGATTCCGCTGGAAGCGTTTTCGGCCATCGTCGGCCAGACCGTGCGTGTGTCCAGCGGCGAACATTACATCGACGCCGAGGTCACTCAGGCGCAGATCCTCGCCAATCCGAGCCCGCGCGCGCAGGCGCCGTTCTTCGTGATCGTGCGCCACAACGGCGCGACGCGCGCGATCAATCAGGGCATCTACCAGATCGCTCATCCGAACCTGGGCACGCTGGATCTGTTCCTCGTGCCGATCGGGCCCGACGCACAGGGCATGTGCTACGAGATCACGTTCAACTGAGACCGGCGCCCCGGTCGCCCGATCTCGATACCAGCCTGCCGCGGCATCGGCGCCGCCGCAGCGCATGCCTGGCGGTACCCTCCGGCACAGGCGCCGGAGTTCACGCCGCGATCGCGAGGTCTCAGGCCGTTGCCGCCGGCACGGCGCCGTTCCAGCCCAGGAACAGATAGACGCCGCGGTTCTCGATCAGGCGGAAACCGAGGCGGTCATACAGCCGCATGGCCGGATTGTTGGGCTCCACGTGCAAGGTGATTTCCCAGCCGTTCTCGCCGGCGATCTGCCGCAGCGCCTCGATCAGCGCCGAGCCCATGCCCTGCCCGCGCCGTTCCGGCAGCAGGGCGATATCCATCAGGCGAACCTCGCGGCCACCGTCCTTGCGATAGAGATAGATGCGGCCCAGGCGCTGCGCCTGGGCCTCGATGACGAGAAATTCCGCGCCGACGTAGTTCGCGCGGTAATGCGCGTGCTGCAGCGCGTGCTGCTCATGCAGGAACGCCCGCTTCGCCGCCGCGTCCCAGGGCACATGAGCCAGTTCGGTCTCGCGCGTGGATGCATAGAGGTCGGCCATGAACGCGCGATCGTCGTCGCTCTCGCTGCGCAGGGTCAGCGCCGGGCAGCGCTGCATCAGCTGCACCGCCAGGGTCGCCTCGCCGCTCAAGCCGGCTCCACGCTGAAGGAGAGGTAGTCGGTATCGGGCAGCCGGCCGCTGCGCAGGATCAGCGGCCTGTCGTTGTAGCCCGTGTAGACGTATTGGGATGCGTCGGCGATACGGTTGCCGGCGGCCGGCCGATGCACGATCACGTACAGCCCCGGCGCGAAGCGGCCGTAGGCGTCGCCGAGCGTGACCGTCGCAGTAGGCAGCACGCCGGAGCGATTGCCGGTGCCGCCGCGCTGGGTCAGCGCGAAGCCGCCGAAATTCGGCGCTTCGGCATGGAAGCTGATCGGGCCGCTGCCGCTGGGCTTGTCGCCGACGGAATAGACCAGGGCCAGATTGACCTTGTTGTTGACGCCGAAGAAGGCCGATTCCACGTCGAGCGCACCGAGAGTGCTCGGCGTCGCGCGCACGAAGCCATGTACGGTGATGCGCGCGCGGGCGAGCTTGGAGGGCACCTGCGGCCAGCTTTCCTGCCAGTTGCCGAAGCTGTCGGTTTCCAGCGCGCTGCCGGACAGGCGCAGCAGACTGAAGGTCGGCGCGCTGCCCGTTTCGCCCGAAGCGACGAAACCGCCGCCCTTGTCGGCGGCGGCCTGCGCGCTGCTGTTGCCGAAGGCAAGACTCAAGCCCACGAGCGCGGCGGGCGCGCCCAAGAAGTCACGACGTTTCATGGATTCCCCCTGTTACGAACCCGCTCCGGGGCTCGCCGTACGGGGATTCTACGCTGCCCGTTCAGGACTGTGATTGCGGCGTGGCACATTGACGATTGTTGACCTTCAAAAAGCAACCGGCGCGGGCCTCACGACCCGCGCCGGCATCGGACTTGCTTGACACCGCTCAGCCGCGCGGCGGGAACACGCCCTGCAGGGCGATACAGAACATCAACGTCAGGTAAGGCTGCAGGTTGTTGTGCGGGAAACCGCTACCGGTCAGCGCAATTTCCTGGACGTTCATCTGCACGACCGGCGTAGTGCCCGCGGGTGCATAGGCGCCGCCGTTGTTCGACGAGCTCAGCACGCGCTGCGGCGACGGCGAATTGTCCGTAGCGATGTCGGCACCCACGCGCAGGACGTGGTTGTGGCTCGGCATCTCGGACTGCAGCAAGGTGACGTTCGGCACGCCGCTCATCTGGCCGAGGTCGTAGATCGTGCCGGTCGTCGACTGGCCCCAGTGCATCGGCGCATTGCCGGCCATGTCGGGCAACGCGAAGTTCGACTTGCCATTGCCGCCGTAGGTGGTGCCGAGCAGCGAGAACAGGGCCGTGTTCTGGCTCAGCGGCAACAGCTGGCCGTCGCACGTGGCCCAGCCCTTGGGGGCGAAGTTGAACCCGAAGATGCGAATTTCAGCAACGAATGGATCTGCCATGACGCGCCCCCCTCAGGTCGGACTCGGAAAAATGCCGAACAGCGAAATGATGAAACTGACGCACAGATACGGCTGCATGTTCTCGTGCGGCTGGCTGCCGCCGGTGGGCGTGATCGTCGAGGCGGGGCCGAAGTTGGCCTGGCCGGTGTCGGCGATATAGACCTGCACGGTCGGCGCCTGGGCGAAGATGCCGTCGGTCGGCTGCGGGTTCTGCGCCGTCACCGTCGAGGCGAGCAGCGCATGGTTGTGCGACGGAATCTGCTGCGTGGTCAGGGTAACGGACTCCGTGCCGGCGCTTTCGGCCAGGATGAAGCCGTTGCCCTGATGCAGCGGCACGCGGCCCTGCAGATTCGGCAGCGCAAAGGTTTCCTGACCGTCGCCGCCGTAGGTCGTTCCGATCAGCTGGAACAGGGTTTCGTTTTCGGAGATCGGCAGGAGCTGTCCGTTGCAGAACATCCAGCCGGCCGGGGCGAAATTGCCGCCGAACATGCGGATCTCGCCAACATAGGGTTGTGCCATGGTCGCGGCTCCTCAGGTCTGGCTCGGGAAGATGCCCTGCAACGCGATGCAGAAGCTCAAGGTCAGGTACGGCATCATGTTGTTGTGCGCCTGGCTGCCGCCGACGTTGGTGATCGACGAAGGATTCAGCGTCGTCAGTGCGGTCGGCGTGTTGTACAGGCTCGAGGATACCGACGCGATCATGGCCGATGCATTGGCCGCGGCTACCGTGCCGCCCGCACTGGTCGCGTTGATCATGTGGTTGTGCTGCGGCAGTTCGCTGATCGTCAGCGTATGCGCCGCTTCGCCGCCGCGCTCGCCCAGCGTGAAGCTCGAGCTGCCGCCGATGTAGACCGGGATGCGGCCGCGCAGGTCCGGCAGGGCGAAGTTCACGCGCCCGTCGCCGCCGTAGGTCGTGCCGAGCAGCGAGAACAGCGCCTGGTTCTGGTTGATGGGCAGCAATTGCCCGTTGCACAGCGCCCAGCCTTTGGGCGCGAAAACGAAGCTGAAGATGCGGACTTCAGCTAGGAATGGCTCTGCCATGTTGCCTCCCCTGATAGATGCGTTGCGTGGTCGGACTGGAGCGACTGCGTACAAGCTGCACACCGCGTCCTGCGATGCGTACCGCTGACGGCGTCCTCGTGAGAGGACGCCGCCGGATTCTCAGACAGCTGCAAGGATCAGAAGCAAACGGCCGTGCCGGTCGTGAAGTTGGTCACGCCGTTGACCGACGCCGACGGCTGGGCGTTGGTGTTCGCGCCGTTGAGGTAGCTGATCACGTCGGCCGCCGAGCCGGTACCGCCCACGTTGCGCAGGCGGAAGTTCGCAACCGGCGCGCCGGTTTCGAGCGGGAACAGGCGCAGGCGCATGTTGCCGGTGATCGAATCCCAGGTCTCGCCGGCGCCGACGACGTTGTTCTGGATGTCGGCGCAGAGCTGGCTGCCGTCGGTGTCGTCGGTACCCGACTGCATGAAGATCGCATGACCGATGCGCGTGGCCGGTACGCCGTCCGGCTGGCGGAACTGGTTGTTCGCGACGACGACGCCGAGGTTGTCGTTGAGCTGGCCGAGCACTTCGACGCCGCGCTGCTGGATGCGCTGGATCGTGTTGCCGGTCACCGTCATGCGCATGCCGCCGGACAGGCCTTCGTCGGTGATCGACACGCCGTTGCAGCCGGCGCAGTTGTTGCCCGAATTCGCCACGCCGTTGCTGCCGATCGTGTTGTTGGTGAAGTTGCCGATGAACAGGCCGGTTGCGTTGGTGCCCTTGCGGAACGTCACCGGCGTGGCACCCGATGTCACCGTGCCGCTCACCGTGATCGTGTTGTTCGTCGCCGTCGCATTCATCGTTGCCGCGTTGTCGGTCAGGAACTGGAACGCGAGCGAATTGTCGGTGAACGTGTTCGCGGCCGTCGAACCGATGTTGAACGTCATCTGCGCGTTGCCGATGCCCTGCGCGGTCAGCGCCGTGCCGAAGTTGCGGCGGAACGTCGAACCGTCGATCGTCGTCGACATCACCGAGCTGCCGTTGCCGGCGATCAGCACACCCTGGGCCGCGGTCGACACGTAGGTGCCGCGGTCGAAGGTCGAGCCGGAGATCGTCATCGTCAGCGCACTGGCCGCACCCGGGTTCTGCACTTCGAACTGGCGGTGGTAGTTGCCGGTGAAGCTCGAGTTGGTGACAGCCACCGTGCCGCGCAGGTTGACGAACTGCACGCCGTCCTCGAGGTTCTCGTCGCCGGCGTTCTGCACGGTCACGTTGGTCATCGTCAGGCCGTTGACGTCGTTGCCGTTGATGCCCATCTGCGCGCCGCCGCTGACCGTCACGGTATCCAGATTCACCGCGCTCGTGGAGAGCAGGTGGATGCCGGCGCCGCAGTTCGTGTTGGTGCCGTTGAGCGCATCGCCGCAGGTGGCCGCCGCGGTCTGGTTCGTGCCGTTGCTGTTGAACGCCATGTTCGACAGCGACAGGCTCTTCAGGCCGCTCGTCGCGATGCCGTGCGCGCTCTTGTTGGCGATCGTGCCGCCCGAGTTCGCCGTGCCGGTGCCGGTGATGGTCAGGCCGCCGTTGCCCGCGCCCGTGCCGGTGCCGCTGAGGTTGATGCCGTTCGCGCCGGTGCCGCTGTTGTTGATGCTGCGGAAGGTCAGGCCGCCGGCGCCGATCTGCGTCGTGACGACGTTCAGCGACGTGCCCGTACCGGTGGTGCTGATCGTGTTCACGACCGCGCCCGGCGCCGTGACCGTCAAGGTGCCGCCGCCGGTGGCGTCGATACCGTCGCCGCTGGCCGAGGTGATCGCCAGGCCACCCGAGAAGTTCACCGTGCCGCTGGTCTGGTGGCGCAGGCCGTCGCCGAGCGTCGAGGTCAGGCCGACCGCGCCGGTGAAGTTCATCGTCGTGCTGCCATTGGCCGACAGGTCGATTGCATTGGCCGCGGCCGAGCTCAGGGTGATCGCACCGCTGTAGGTCTGCGTGCCGCCGGTATTGTTCGACAGGCGGATGCCGGTGCCGGTGTTGGTCTTGCTGATCGAGCCGGCCCAGGTGAAGGTCGGCGACGACGAATCGATGCGGATCGCTTCGTTGGTCGGATTCGTGATCGACGAGCCCGTGTTGGAGAAGTTGATCGTGCCGGACGAAGCCGTCGTCACGTCGATGCCCGCGTCGCCACCGTTCAGGGTGACCACGCCACTCGCCGACAGCGTGCCGCCCATGCCGCTGAGGTTGATGCCGGTACCGGCCGTAGCGCCGAGCGCGCCCGACAGCGTGATCGTGCCGCTGACCTTGTTCTGCACGTCGATCAGCAGGCCCGTGCTGGCCTTGTTGACCGTGCCGGCATAAGTGAGGTTGGCCGTACCGCCGCTGACGTTGAACGCCGTGCCCGAGGCACCCGACAGCGCGCCGGTGCCGAGATTGACCGTGCCGTTGACGGTGGTCAGCGAGACGTTGTTCGTGCCACCGCTGGAGGTCAGGGTCGCGACGACCGATGCCGCATCGAAGCTGCCGTTGGTCAGGTTCAGTGCCTGGCCGTTGGTGTTGATGCGCACGTCGTCGAACAGCTTCAGGGTGCCGAAGCCGTTGCCGCTGATCGCCGCGCCCGTGACGTTGCCGATCTGCACGCCGCGCACGGTGTTGTTGCTGCCGAGCGTGACGCCGTTGCCGGCGGCATTGGTGATGACCGGCGGCGTCTGATCGACGAGCGGACGCGCGATCGAGTGGCTCGGCGGCGTGATGCCGAGTTCGGCGTCGAAGTCGTTGACCGTCGTCGCATCGAGCGCCTGACCCGCGAGTTCCACACCGTTGGCCAGCGTGACGCCCGTGGTGTAGTTGCCCGAGAACAGGAAGATCTTGTCGCCCGAGGTCGTCGCCAGCGCCGCCGCGGCCGACAGGGTCTGCAGCGGCTGCTGCAGGGTGCCGTCGCGCGTGCCGACCACGACCGCGTCGTCGTCGACGAAGAAGATGCGCGGACCGGACACGACGAGGTTGACCGTGACCGGTGTGGAGCAGGCCTGCGGCGAACCGTCATCGCAGACGGTGTACTGGAACGTGTCGGTGCCGGTGAAGCCGGCCGGCGGGTTGTAGGTGAACGCGCCGGTCGCCGTGTTGACCGCGACTTCGCCGCCGCCGACCGAGACCGTCGGAGCCGTGCCGATCGTGAAGTTCGAGCTGTCCGGATCGTTGATGGCAGCGAGCACCAGCAGGTCGCCCGCGGCACCGTCGGCAACGCCGATCGCGATGTTCGTATGCACCGGGATATTGGCCGGCGGCGTCACCACCGGCGCGTCGTTGACGCAGGTCACCGTCATGCTGACCGTGGCGGTGCTGCCGCCCGGCGTCAGGGTGTAGGTGAACGTATCCGGCGTCGTGCCCGGCGGGTCGTTGCAGTAGTTCGCGTTCGGCTTGTAGGTCAGGCCCGTGCCGCCGCCGGTAATCACGACCGTACCATTGGCGGGCTGCGTGACCGAGGCGATGGACTTCGGACCGCCATCGACGTCGGTGTCGTTGGCGAGCACGCTGACCGCCGTTGCCAGCGCGTCTTCGAGCACCGTCGCCGCATCGTTGACCGCGACCGGCGCATCGTCGACGCAGGTCACCGTGACGGTCACGGTGCCGACGCTGCCGCCCGGCGCGATCGTGTAGGTGAACGTGTCGAGCGTCGTGCCCGGAGGCGCGTTGCAGTAGTTCGGATTCGGCTGGTAGGTCAGGCCCGTGCCGCCGCCGGTGATCACGACCGTGCCGTTGGCCGGCTGCGTGACCGAACCGATGGCGATCGGCGAACCGTCCGGATTCTGGTCGTTGCCGAGCACGTTGACCGCGGTCGCGGCCGCGTCTTCGAGCAGGGTCGCCGCGTCGTTGACCGCGACCGGATCGTCGACGACGCAGGTCACGAGCACGCTGACCGTGGCCGAGCTGCCGCCGGGCGTCAGGGTATAGGTGAACGTGTCCGGCGCCGTGCCGGGCGGCAGGTTGCAGTAGTTCGGATTCGGCAGATAGGTCAGGCCCGAGCCGCCGCCGGTGATCACGACCGTGCCGTTGGCCGGCTGCGTGACCGAGACGATGGACTTGGGACCGGCGTCGACGTCGGTGTCGTTGGCCAGCACCGGAATCGCCGTCGCCGGATCGTCTTCGGTGATGGTGATGTTGTCGTTGACCGCGACCGGCGCATCGTCGACGCAGGTGACCGTGACGCTGACCGTGCCGACGCTCGCACCCGGCGCCAGGGTGTACGTGAAGGTATCCGGCGTCGTGCCCGGAGGCGCGTTGCAGTAGTTCGGATTCGGCTGGTAGGTCAGGCCCGTGCCGCCGCCGGTGATGACGACGACGCCGTTCAGCGGCTGCGTGACCGCGCCGATCGAGATCGGGCCGCCGTCGATGTCGGTGTCGTTGGCGAGCACGTTGACCGCCGTCGCCGCCGCGTCTTCGAGCACGGTCGCCGCATCGTTGACCGCGACCGGAGGGTCATCGACCGCGACGATCGTGATCGTCAAGGTGACCGGCGTGGACGTATCGGCGCCGCCGTTCGCGGTGCCGCCGTTGTCCTGCAGGGTCACGGTGAACGTCGCCGTGCCGCTCGCGTCCGGCGCCGGCGTGAAGGTCAGCTGGCCGGCAGCCGAGACCGTCGGCAGCGACGAGAACAGCAGGCCGCCGCTGACGGTCGCGACGTTGAAGCCGTAGGACTGGCCCGACTCGTCCGGCGGACCGGACGAGATCGCGGTCGCCCAGGCGATCGACGCCGGACCGGAGTCCTCGTTGACGCTCGGGTTCGCGCCCGGCGTGAAGCTCGGCGCATCGTTGACCGCGGTCACGTTGATGACGAAGGTCTGCGGCGCGGAGGTGTCGTTGCCGCCGTTGGCCGTGCCGCCGTTGTCCTGCGCTCGTGTTCGCGGTGATGCTGAACGTGATCGTCTGCGTGCCGTCGTCGCCGTCGCCGATGCCGGTCAGGAAGCCGGCGACCGTCTGTGCGCCGGCGTCTTCGAGCACCGTCTGCGTCGGACCGACCGTGAACACCGGCGGGTCGTTGACGTTGTTGATCGTGATCGTGAAGGTCTGCGGCGCGGAGGCATCGATGCCGCCGTTGGCCGTGCCGCCGTTGTCGACGAGTACCGACTGCACGGTTGCCGTGCCGAACGTGCCGTTCGTCGCCGTGAACGTGAGGGTGCCGCTGGCCGAGACTGCCGGCGCGCTGCTGAAGGTCAGGCTGCCGGCCGTCGACTGCACCGTCGTCGTGAAGCTCAGGGTCTGTCCGGATTCGTCCGGCGGGCCGGCCGAGATCGCGGTGTGGAAATTGGCGAACGTCTGCGGACCGGCGCTTTCCAGTGCCGAGGCCGCGGTACCGCCGGTGAAGGCCGGCGCATCGTTGACCGCGGTCACGTTGATGACGAAGGTCTGCGGCGCGGAGGTGTCGTTGCCGCCGTTGGCCGTGCCGCCGTTGTCCTGCGCGCGCACGAACAGCGCGGCGTTCGTGTTCGCGGTGATGCTGAACGTGATCGTCTGCGTGCCGTCGTCGCCGTCGCCGATGCCGGTCAGGAAGCCGGCGACCGTCTGCGCGGCGGCGTCTTCGAGCACCGTCTGCGGGCCGCCGACCGTGAACACCGGCGGGTCGTTGACGTTGTTGATCGTGATCGTGAAGGTCTGCGGCGCGGAGGCGTCGATGCCGCCGTTGGCCGTGCCGCCGTTGTCGGCGAGCACCGACTGCACGGTCGCCGTGCCGAACGTGCCGTTCGTTGCCGTGAACGTGAGGGTGCCGCTGGCCGAGACTGCCGGCGCGCTGCTGAAGGTCAGGCTGCCGGTCGTCGACTGCACCGTCGTCGTGAAGCTCAGGGTCTGTCCGGATTCGTCCGGCGGGCCGGCCGAGATCGCGGTGTGGAAATTCGGGAAGGACTGCGGGCCGGCGCTTTCCAGCGCCGAGGCCGAGGTACCGCCCGCGAAGCTCGGCGCATCGTTGACCGCGGTCACGTTGATGACGAAGGTCTGCGGCGCGGAGGTGTCGTTGCCGCCGTTGGCCGTGCCGCCGTTGTCCTGCGCACGGTGATCGTGGCCGTACCGTTCGCGTTCGCGGCCGGCGTATAGGTCAGGGTGCCATTGCTCGCGATCGCCGGCGCGGCGCTGAACAGCGCGGCATTCGTGTTGCCGGTGATGTTGAACGTGATCGCCTGCGAACCGTCGTCGCCGTCGCCGATGCCGGTCAGGAACGCGGCAACCGTCTGCGCGGCGGCGTCTTCGAGCACCGTCTGCGGGCCGCCGACCGTGAACACCGGCGGATCGTTGACGTTGTTGACCGTGATCGTGAAGGTCTGCGGCGCGGAGGTGTCGATACCGCCGTTGGCCGTGCCGCCGTTGTCGGCGAGTACCGACTGCACGGTCGCCGTGCCGAACGTGCCGTTCGTCGCCGTGAACGTCAGGGTACCCGTCGGCGAAACCACCGGCGCGGCGCTGAAGGTCAGGCTGCCGGTCGCCGACAGTACCGTCGTCGTGAAGCTCAGGGTCTGGGCGGATTCGTCCGGCGGGCCGGCCGAGATCGCGGTATGGAAGTTCGTGAAGGTCTGCGGACCGGCGCTTTCCAGCACCGACGCCGAGGTACCGCCCGTGAAGCTCGGCGCGTCGTTGACCGCGGTCACGTTGATGACGAAGGTCTGCGGCGCCGAGGAGTCGATACCGCCGTTGGCCGTGCCGCCGTTGTCTTGCAGCACCAGCGTGATCGTGGCCGTGCCGTTCGCGTTCGCGGCTGCGGTATAGGTCAGGGTACCGGTCGGCGACACCGCCGGCGCCGTCGCGAACAGCGCCGCGTTCGTGTTGTTCGTGACCTGGAAGTTCAAGGTCTGCGTGTTGCCGTCGCCGTCGCTGATCGCGGTGGCCCAGCCGGCCACGGTCTGCGCGCCGGCGTCTTCGAGCGAGGTCTGCGTCGCGCCGGCCGTGAAGCTCGGCGCATGGTTGATGCCGGCGACCGTGATCGTGAAGGTCTGCGGCGCGGAAGCGTTGACACCGCCGTTGGCCGTGCCGCCGCTGTCCGTCGCAACGAGGCTGATCGTCGCCGTGCCGGAGGTGCCGTTCTGCGGCGTGTAGGTCAGTACGCCGGTCGGCGAAACGGCCGGCGCAGCCGAGAACGCCAGGGTGCCGGTCGTGCCGGTGACGGTCGCGGCGAAGCTGACGGTCTGACTCGACTCGTCGGCCGGGCCCGGGCTGATGGCGGTTGCCCAGGGATTGACGGTCTGCGCACCGGCGTTCTCGAACACGCTCTGGTTCGGACCCGAGGTGAAGCTCGGCGCGTCGTTGACCGCCGTGACGGTGATCGTCAGGGTCTGCGGCGCGGAGGTGTCGACGCCGCCGAAGGCGGTGCCGCCGTTGTCGTGCAGCACGACCGCGAGCGTGGCCGTGCCGTTGGCGTTAGGCGCGGTCGTATAGGTAAGGGTGCCGGTCGGCGAGATCGCCGGCGCGGTCGAGAACAGGCTCGGGTTGCTGTTGCTGGTGACCTGGAAGTCGACGATCTGCGTATTGCCGTCGCCGTCGTTGATCGCGGTGGCCCAGCCGGCCACGGTCTGTGTACCGGCGTCTTCGAGCGAGGTCTGCGCCGGGCCGGCCGTGAAGCTCGGCACGTGGTTGATCGCGTTGACGTTGATCGTGAAGGTCTGCGGCGCCGAGGTGTCGATGCCGCCGTTGGCCGTGCCGCCGTTGTCGGTCGCCACGACGCTGACCGTCGCGATGCCGGACGTGCCGTTCTGCGCGGTATAGGTCAGCGTGCCGCTCGCCGAAACGGCCGGCGCCGTGGTGAAGACCAGGTTGCCGGTGGTGCTGACGACGGTGGCGGTCAGCGCAACGGTCTGCGTCGCCGCCTCGTCGGGCGGGCCGGCGCTGATCGCGGTGGCCCAGCCGCTTACGCTCTGCGCGCCGGCGTTCTCGGGCACGGCCTGGTTGGCGCCGACCGTGAAGCTCGGCGCGTCGTTGACCGGCGTCACCGTGATCGCCACGGCGGCCGGCACGGACGAGCCCTGGCCGTCGCTGGCCGTCACGGTGAAGCTGTCGCTGCCGTTCGTGTTCGCGTTCGGCGTGTAGGTGATGTTGGCGGTGTTCGTACCGGTGGACGTGAGGTTGCTCGTCGCGCCCTTGGTCGGCGGCGTGGCCACGCTGAAGGTGATGGCGGCGCCTTCCGGATCGGTGCCGCTGAGCGCGATGACGACCGGCTGGTCTTCGAGGGTCGTCGCCGTGGCGGGATTGACCGTCGGCGGATTGTTCTCGAGATCGCGCACGTCGATGCGCAGGAACACGCGGCCGTTCTCGAACGCGCCGAACAGCGCGGTCATGTCGATCGCGCTTTCGCCGCTGGTCGCATCGCCGGCCGGATCGGTGGCCAGCGGCGGCACGCCGTTCCAGTCGTTGACCTGGCCGTCGACGACGAAATTCGCCGCGAACACCATGCCGCTGGCGACGAAGAACAGGGACAGGGTGCGCCAGACCGCGGCGCGGCGCGCACGCCGTGCGCCGAAGAACGCGACGAGCCCGACCAGCATCAGCAGGATCGGGAACGTCAGGAACGGGATCGGCAGGGCCGGCAGGGCGAGGATGATGGGACTGCCGTTGGTCGTCGTGACCAGGTCGTCGCTGCCGGCCGGGCTCTGCGCGACCACGGCCAGGCGCAGGCCGGCGCTGTGATTGATCTGCAGGGCACTGATCTCATCGGCCAGTTCGATGACGTCGGCTCCGCCGACGCCGTTGTTCAGGCCTACGGGATAGCCGCCGCCGACGGAGGTGCTGCCGACGAAACTGCCGCCGCTGCAGACCGAGCGGGTGACCGAAACGACCTGCGGCGCAGTGCCGCCGCTGACGGTGACGTTGAGCCGCGCATCGGCGCCGGTCATCTGCGGCACGGTACAGCCGCTACCCCCGTTGAGATCGCCGTCGACGTAGACTGAGTAGGAATAGGTCTGTGCGCTGACTGCCGTCGCACACAACGCCATCACCAACGCGACGGCCGCGAAAGCCGCTTTCCGGATACGCATGAACCCATCCCCTTGCTGCCAATGCCGCTCTACAGCGGACCGCGCTTCCATTGCCGTGCCGATGGGCTATTGCCGTGCCGGTGGCAGGCTCCGCCTGCTCTCGGCTCCCCTCGATCGGCTGCAACGTCGCCCTGCTGCGCCGTATGCTAAACCAACGCCGTGAACAATTGTCTCTTTTTGTGATCAATTTGGCAGATTCAGGACCATTGGGCCTTTCGCTGCCACTCCCGCGCCGCTCCGCGCAGTCCATGCGCTTATTCCGGCCGCCGCGCTAGGCAAGCAGCGCGCCCAGCCGCTAGGCTTGCCGCCTTCGTCCGCCCGGAATCCCCGCCATGGCCATGCAATACCCCGAATTCATCTGGCAGAACGGTCGCATCAAGCCCTGGGCCGAGGCGACCACCCACGTCATGTCGCACGCGCTGCACTACGGCTCGTCGGTATTTGAAGGCATCCGCTGCTACGACACCCCGGCTGGACCGCAGATTTTCCGCCTGACCGACCATAACAAGCGGCTGTTTCAGTCCGCCAAGATCTACGACATGGCCATGCCGTACACCCTGGCCGAGATCAACGCCGCCTGCCGCGAAGTGATCAAAGCCAACAATTTGCGCAAAGCGTATTTGCGGCCGCTGGCCTATCGCGGTCTCGGCGGATTCGGTCTTTCCGCCGAAACGCCGACCGACGTGACCGTGGCGACCTGGGAAATGGGCCCGTATCTGGGGCCGGACGTGCTTGAACGCGGCATCGACGCCTGCGTCTCGAGCTGGCAGCGTTTCGCGCCGAATACGATCCCCGCCGGCGCCAAGGCCGGCGGCAACTACCTGTCAGGCCAGTTGATCGCGCGCGAGGCGCGGCGCCTGGGCTTCGGCGAAGGCATCGCACTGGCCTCCACCGGCCTGCTCAGCGAGGGCGCCGGCGAGAATCTGTTCCTGGTTTTCGACGGCGCGCTGCATACGACGCCGGTGGCCAGCGCCATCCTCAACGGCATCACGCGTCATTCGGTCATGACCCTGGCGCGCGACAACGGCATTGCGGTCGTCGAGCGCGACATGCCGCGCGAATACCTTTATCTGTGCGACGAGCTGTTCATGGTCGGCACGGCGGCAGAAATCACGCCGATCCGCTCGGTCGACGGCAAGCCGGTCGGCGACGGCAAGCCCGGCCCACTGACGGGCCGCATCCAGGAACTGTTCTTCGGCCTGTTCCAGGGCAAGACACAAGACCGCCACGGCTGGCTGGAGCCGTTGGACGCCTGAGGCCTGCGCGCCCGCGCCGCGGCCTCAGCCGCGGCGCAGGCGGAAGTCCAGGGTCGCCGCCGCGCCGCCCTGCGGCCGCGGCCGCAGCGTGACCTTCCAGTCGTACAGCTCACAGAGCCGGCGCACGATGGCCAGACCCAGGCCGGCGCCCTTGCCGGTTGCGCCTTCGCCGCGATAGCCGCGCTCGAACAGGCGCTCGGCGTCTTCGAGCTTGATGCCGGGACCGGAATCCTCGACCACGACCTTGCCGTTTCCGATGCGCACGCGCACTTCGCCGGCCGGCGTGTACTTGAAGGCGTTGCCGACCAGATTGGTCAGCGCGACCGCCACGACCGATGACGGCGCGACGACTTCCAGCGGCTCCTCGACTTCGAGCACGACCTCGACCGGCTTGCTCGCCAGATGCGTGCGATTGACCTCGACGACCTGTTCGGCCACGCGCACGACGTCGGTGGTCTCGCCATCGCTGGGCGCCTCGCGCTGGCGCCGCGACAGCAGCAACAGCGCTTCGGTCAGTTCGGTGGACTGGCGCGAGGCGCGCTCTATGCGCTTGAGGCGGTCGCGCGTCTTGTCGCTCTGGTTCGGCGCGGCCAGCAGCAGCTCCACCGTCGTCGCGATGACCGCCAGCGGCGTGCGCAGCTCGTGGCTGACGTCGGCGTTGAACTCGCGGTCGCGCTCGACCATTTCGGTCAGGCGGCTGCGATAGTCGTCCAATGCCGCGGCCAGCTCGCCGACTTCGTCATTGGCATAGTGCGAGGCGAGGTTTTCCGTCTGCGTGCCGTTCTTGAACGCGCGCAGGCGCTCGGCCAGATCGGCCACCGGCCGCATGACGCGGCGCGCCGACCAGAAGCCGAGCAGGAACGCGAGCAGCGAGAACACCAGCACCGCAGCGATCAGTGCAGTCACGAGCTGGCGCTCGCCGAGCTCCTCCTTGGCCACGTCGTAGCGGTAGAAGGCCCAGAGATCGGCCTCCTTGCGCACGGCCAGCTTGTACGGCCGCTCGCGGCCGTGCTCGTCGGGCTCGCGGATGTCGTAGACGCCGGTGCCGTACTTCTGCCAGGCGAACGGCACGTTGGCGAACTTGCGCTCGCTGACGATCAGCGCAGTGACCGCCGAGAACGGGAACTGCGCGCCCTCTTCCGGATGCTCGCGCTTGAAATCGAGGAACTTGTTGACGCCGTCCTGCAGCGAGGCGTTGATGAGCTGGTCTTCCAGCTTGCCGCGCAGGCCGATCACGGCCAGCGCGAACAGCGCCGTGAGCGCCATGCCGAACAGACCGAAGGAGATGACGATGCGGCTGCGTAGCCGGCGACGATAGCGCACGGGCGTACCTCTGCACGAAGCGGAATCTGCTTTTGACCGGGCGGAGCGCCCAGGTCAAGCCCTGCGGCAGCGCAGCGGGGATGCCGCGCAGCCGGCGCCCGGGCGGACCGGGCTAGCCGTTGGCCGCGTCGGGATCGGCCATGCGATAGCCGATGCCGTGGCGAGTCTGGATCAGCGGCTTGTCGAACGGCTTGTCCAGCGCCGCGCGCAGGCCATGGATATGCACGCGCAGCGAGTCGCTGTCGGGCAGTTCCTCGCCCCAGACGCGATGCTCCAGATCCTGGCGCGTGACCACGGACGGGCTCGCTTCCATGAGGAACTGCAGCAGCTTGAGGCCGATCGGGTTCAGCGGAATCTGCTTGCCGGCACGCGTCACCGTCAGGGTGTCGAGGTTGAAGCTGAGGTCGGCGACCTGCAGCACGCGGCTTTGCGGCCCCTTGCCGCGCCGTGCCAGCACGAGCAGGCGCGCCTCGAGCTCCTGCAGCGCGAACGGCTTGGTCATGTAGTCGTCGGCGCCGGAATCGAAGCCTGACAGCTTGTGGTCCAGCGCATCGCGCGCAGTCAGCATGAGCACCGGCGTCTGCTTGCGCGCCTCCTGGCGCAGCTTGCGGCAGACTTCCAGGCCGTCCATGCCCGGCAGGGTGAGGTCGAGCACGATCGCATCGAATTCGTTGACGACGGCCAGATGCAGCCCGGTGACGCCGTCGCCGGCGAAATCGACGACGTGCCCCTTGTCTTCGAGGAAGTCGCCGATATTGGCCGCGATGTCGCGGTTGTCTTCGATCACGAGTACGCGCATGGGCCTAGCTTAACGAACTCCATTTCGGAAAGGGATGCGCCGGAACGACGGGCGGAGAGATTCGGGGAGCGCGAAACGGCACGGACGGCCTTAAAAGATTGGCCCAAGGAGGTGCCATTGGGGGAACGCACCTCACTTGGGCCAAATAGCTACTGCCCCGATTACCGTAGTCTGCTAGTCACGACCTGACCAGGAGTGTTCGCAGGAGTACAGTGGGGCAACTGTAGGAAAGCGCGGCTTAAATCGGCGTTAAGCGCCGTTGAGAGACACGTTAAGTATCAATGCGCTGACGTAGTGGGCCGCGAAGACGGCTGAGGTTGCGGCGGCGGCCGGCTCCGGCAGGACGCCGGAGCCGGCTCAGGGCCGTTCAGTTGAGCGCCGAGATCTCGGTGACCGGCGAGGCGCTGTCGCCGGCGCGGCGGCAGATGCGCGAACCGGTGATCGTGCGGCAGTCGCCGGCTTCCAGGGTCGCCTCTTCAATGGCAGCACCGGCCGGCAGCGGCGCGCTGCCTTCGAGAGCGAACACGAACAGACGCGAATAGCGCCGCGAACCCGCCTCGAAGCTGCCCGGCACGAAACGCCACTTGCGCAACGCCGACAGCGCCGCGGTATCGAACACGCTCGGCGGATTGGATTGCTCCACGCGCACGTCGCGCACGCGGCCGTCCTCGTCGACGTAGTACGACAGGCGCACGCTGCCTTCGATGCCGCGCAGCAGGGCGCGCTCGGGGTACAGCGGCTGGACCGCGTGCGCGGCCATCGGTTCGCGGACCGCGACGACCGGCTCGAGGGTCTGTACGGCCGGCGCGGCCTCGCTCGCGGCGCTCGGCACCGGCGCGGCGGCGGGCAGCGGCAGGGTCTGCGCGGCGGTTTCGCGCAGGCTGGCCGGAACCGGCGCTTCCGTCGACGACACGACCTGCACGGCCGGCAGCGATACGGACGGCGCCGTGGTCAGCGGTTCGGCGACGGTCGCGGCAGCAACGGGCTCGGCCAGGATCGGCAGGCGCGGCAGACGTACGGCGCGGCGATCGCCGAGCATGTCGGCGACGGCGACCGGCGCCGCGGTGATGCCGGCCTGATCGCGCAGCAACAGCTCACGCAGCGGCTGCGGCGCCAGCAGCGCGAGCATGTTCGCGTTTTCCCAGGCCGAGCGCTGCGCATAGCCGAGCACGATGACGGCCAGCCCGACCACGAACAGCGGCAGCAGACGCACCGGCGCACGCAGGTCCAGGCGCGTGGTCGGCAGTTTGGCGATGTGCTGCACGCGTTCGAGCAGCACGCCGCCGGTCGCCTGCAGCGCGAGCGCGCCGGGGCCGTCCAGACGCAGTTGCTCCAGGTCGGCCAGGGTCGCGACGTAGTCGCGCGGATTGGCCTGGCTCATGCGCAGTACGAGTTCGTCGCAGCAGATTTCGCGCTGGTCGCGCAGGTCGCGCGAGATCCAGTGCACGACCGGGTGATAGAACAGCACCGTCTCGACGACGACCTGGGCCAGATTGACCAGGTGGTCCCAGCGGCGCAGATGGCCCAGCTCATGAGCCAGGATCAGCTCGATCTGGGCGGCCGGGAAACCCAGCGCGACGGCGGCCGGCAGCAGAATGACCGGGCGGATCCAGCCGACCAGGGTCGGCGTCTCGATCTTGCTGGAATACAGCAGGCCGACCTTGCCGAGGCCGAAGCGGGCGCACAGCCCGGCCAGGCGCCCACTCCATTCCGGCAGCGGCGATCCTTCGCGAATCAGGCGGTTGAGGCCCTGCCAATGCAGCAGCGCGCGCAGACTCAGCACGATCACGCCGCAGCCCCACAGCGCCACCAGCCACGGCAGATAGTCGGTCCACCGCTGCAGCAGCCCCATCGGCTCGGCCACGAACGCGGCAGCCGTCGCCGCCGGAGCCGCCGGGGCCAGCACGGTAAAGGTTTCGGTAGCGGCCGCGTCGGCATACAGCACGACGGCGGTCAGGATCGGGGCGACGGTCAGCAAGGCGAAACCGACGAGCCCCAGCGTGTAGCGCGGCGTGCCGGCGGCCAGACGGCGGCGCAGCAGACCGTAGACGGCGCCGATCAGCGCGCCCTGCCAGAGAAAATGCAGCAGCACCAGGCCAAGCAGGTGCACGCCCGATGCCAGTCCCCCGACGGCGGCGTCCATCACTTGGACTCCCGGTCCAGGCGGTTGAGCAACTGGCGAATTTCCTTGAGCTCTTCGCGGGACGCACTCTGGCTGCCCAGCGCGTGCAGCACGAGCTGCGAAGCGGAACCGTCGAACACGCGGTCGACCATGTCGGACAGGAAGCGTTTCTGGGTGCGTTCCTTGCTGACGACGGCACGGAACACGTGCGCGCGCTGGGAGTCGTCGCGTTCGACGAGGCCCTTGGCATGCATGACCTGCATGAGCTTCAGCGCCGTCGTGTAGCCGCCGCCCTCGTGGGCGTACAGCGCTTCGTGCACATCGCGCACCGTGCCGCTGCCGCGGTCCCAGAGAACGCCGAGAATGGCCAGTTCAGCCTCGGTAGGCTTCGGCAGATCGGCAACGCGGCGGGTCGTCACGGCGGTCCCCTCAACGAATGACTTCGTACAGCATGCCGCAGCCGGCGACGCCGGGCAAGCAGCAAAAAGAGGACGGCAGCCGGATCGCCGCCGCCCCTTTGGCCGTCAATGGCCGCGGATGCCGTCGTCGCCGGTGCTGCGCAGGAAGTCGCGCGCGTCGCGGCGCTGGCGCTCGCGCTCGGCGAAGGTGGAGCACTGCTTCTGCTTGCGGTTGGAACCGGTCGGCGAGACCTGCTGGCAGATCAGGCGACGGCCGTCCTTCTTGGTCAGGACCGCGTTGACGTCTTCCTGGGCTTCGAGCAGCTTGCCCTTGTCCTCACGGCTCATTTGGTCGACCGAACTGGTCTTGGCCAGCAGTTCGGCAATCTCGTTCAGGCGCGAATCGACCTGGGCGCGCTCGGCCGCGTCGACGAATTCCCAGCGACCGCCGGCCTTCATCTGCTGGCGGATCGCCGCTGACTGGTCGTCGAACTTCTCCTTGGTCACGGCCTGCAGGGCCGGATCCAGCTTCTCCGCCGCCATGGCGCCCATGGCCAGCGACATACCCACAGCGAACACAACAGCCTTGGCAAAACGCTTCACGTCGCTCACTCCATCTCAACCGTCGGATACCCAAATCCCCTGCACACCGTCTTCGGATATCGGCGGGAGACAGCGGCCGGGCGATGCTAGGTAAGCTGGCCCGGGCTTGTCAACGGCAACCTTCGTACGATGACATTCATTGACGAAGGAGATGCGCGGCGCACGACCAATGGCACATGCGCCGCCGCAACGGATTTTCAGGCGCCGCGACGCTTGCGCCGCAGCGCCGCTGCGCAGACGTGGTCGATGATGGCGCCGGCGACATCGACGGAAGTCGCCGCCTCGATGCCTTCCAGTCCCGGCGAAGAATTCACTTCGAGCACGAGCGGGCCGCGCTTGGAACGCAACAGATCGACGCCGGCGACGTTCAGATGCATCGTGCGCGCCGCGAGGATGGCGACTTCCTGCTCACGCGCGGACAGCTCGACCTCGCTGGCGCTGCCGCCGCGGTGCAGATTGGAGCGGAACTCACCGGCCCGCGCCTGGCGCCGCATCGCCGCGACGACCTTGCCGCCGACGACGAAGCAGCGGATGTCCGCGCCCTTGGCTTCCTTGATGAACTCCTGCACGAGGAAGTTCGCATACAGCCCGCGGAACGCCTCGATCACGCTCTGCGACGACGAGCGCTTTTCGGCCAGCAGCACGCCCTGCCCCTGCGAGCCTTCGTTGAGCTTGATCACATGCGGCGGTTCGCCGAGCAGCGCGAGCAGATCGGCCGTGTCGTCGGGGTTGTCGCCGAATACCGTATCGGGCATGCCGACTTCCTGGCGCGCCAGCAGTTGCAGGCAGCGCAGCTTGTCGCGCGCGCGCAGCACCGCGTCGGAGCTGTTCGGCGTAAAGACGCCCATCATCTCGAACTGGCGCAGCACGGCCGTGCCGTAGAACGTGATCGAAGCGCCGATGCGCGGAATTACCGCCGCGTAGTCGGCCAGGCGCTTGCCCTTGTAGTGGATGCTGAACTCGCCGGGCGCTATGCGCATGTAGCAGCGCAGCGGATCGAGAACCCGCACGCGATGACCGCGCTCGCGGCCGGCCTCGACCAGACGTCGCGTCGAATACAATTTTGAATTACGCGACAATATTGCAATATTCATACGGAACCTTCCGGGCGCCGACGGCCCGCAACGGAGCATCGGAACCGCAGGCGCAGCGAAGAGGCGACGGCCCGGCCACAGCACCGGCGAGGCCGGACATCCATTCTGTGGCGGCCATGTTGCAGACGGCACCGCGCCGGCACGGCCGCGGCAGCGCGCGACGATAGCAAGAATGACGGCGCCGGAGCTATCGCCACGCCGCCCCTCGGTGCAGTCCGCACCGCCGCCGAGTCCCGCGTCCTCGCAAGGACTTCACATCGGCCTTTGCTAGGCTGCCGCCGCAGGGGATCCCGATCGCCGGAGCGCCGCCAACCGCGGCAGCCGGCGGCGCAGACGCAGCCGGCCGCGGCCGCGCGGAATCCCCTCATCCAATCCCGTCACCCGCGCCGCGCGTCCTGCGTGCGGCGCGGGTCTGTCTGCACTGCCCTATCGCCCGGAGCGCGTCATGGAAATGCTGGCTCAACCCGAAATCTGGATCGCGCTGGCCACCTTGACGGCGCTGGAGCTCGTGCTCGGCATCGACAACATCATTTTCATCTCGATACTCGCCGGCAAGCTTCCGCCCGACCAGCGCGACCGGGCGCGCCGCCTCGGTATCGCGCTGGCCGCGATCACCCGTCTGGCCCTGCTGTTCGCGATCTCGTGGATCGTGAGCCTGACGGCGCCGCTGTTCTCGGTGTTGGAACACCCGATTTCCTGGCGCGACCTGATCCTGATCGGCGGCGGCCTGTTCCTGATCGGCAAGGCCACGCACGAAATCCACCAGAAACTCGAAGGCGCCTCCGAACACGTCAGCGCCGGCGGCGTGGCGGCGGCCAGCTTCGGCGGCGTCATCGTGCAGATCATGCTGCTCGACATCGTGTTCTCGCTGGACTCGATCATCACCGCGGTCGGCATGGTCGAACAGCGCTGGGTCATGTTCGCCGCAATCCTGATCTCGATCGCGTTCATGCTGCTGTTCGCGCGGCCGATCGGCGAATTCGTCGAGCGTCACCCGACGGTCAAGGTGCTCGCGCTGAGCTTCCTGATCATGATCGGCCTCGTGCTCATGGCCGACGGCTTCGGCCAGAAGATTCCGAAGGGCTACATCTACGCGGCGATGGCGTTCTCGGTGTTCGTCGAAATGATCAACCTCTGGATACGCCGCCGCGCGCAGCAGCAGGTCGAACCGGTCAAGCTGCACGAACGCTACGAGGCCGGCGAGGACTGAGGCGCTGCGGCAGCGGCGTCCGGCGTGCTGTCGCAGTCGTCGGCGGCGGGTTCGCCGAAACCACCGGCCAACAGGCGCTGACGCAGATGAAGGCGCAGCTGCAGCAACGCCGCTGCGGCGCCCGGCAGCGGCGGCGGCGCGTCGATCTGCGCCGGGGCGATGGCCGCCTGCCAGAGTTCGGCGCGAAACGGCACCCGTTCCACGGCCGCAGCCGCGCCCGCGAATCGCCCGTTCAACAGTGCATCGAGCTGGCCCGAATCCAGCTCGAATTCGGAAACCGCGGCGTAGCGCTGCGCCAGGCCGAGGTAGCTCAGACGCCGCGGATCCGCATCCAGGCCGGCCAGGCTGGACACGATGCGCCATTGCTGCGCGAGCAGGCTGCCGGGTTCGACGCAACGCTGCAGATAGGTCTGCGACGCGACCGCGACCGTATCGAGCGCGGGCAGCACCAGCACTTCGGCAACCGTGACGTCGCCGGCGCCGTCGGCAACGATGCGGCAGGGTTGCCCGAAACGGCAGTCGCCGCGCCCCATCGTCGCGTTGTCCGCCGCCCGCTGGCTCTCCAGTCGCACCGAAAAACGGCGGTTCCAGCCCACCATCGCGGCGTAGGTCGCAGCGACATGACTGGTATTGGGCTGGCCGGTCGCCGGGCCCTGCGCCGCGCCGAACGAGCCGGCCATGCAGACCTCCTCGGCCTGCGCGCTCTGACGAAAGCACAGCAACGGCACCGGCAGCCGCCAGACACCCAGGGCCTGCGGATTCCAGGCCTTCCCGTCCGGCGCGCTGGCGCGGATCTCGGCCAGCACGAACACGCCGCGCGGCCAGGTCAGTTCGGTCGGCACAGCAACTGCGCCGGAACCGCTCGGCAGCGGCAGGCCATGCCGCAACGCGAACGGCAGCAGCGCGACCGCAACGGCTGCGAGCAACCAGCGCCGACGCCGCTGCCGCGTCGCCTCAGCCCGGACCAGATCGTCGGCAACGGCACCGATGCCGGCAGCGGTCGCCGCCAGGACCGCCGTCCTGTCCTCGGCCAGATCCAGCGGCGCGCCATCCAGCGGCAGTGCATTGAGCTTGCCGAACGGCGCCCCGCGCCAGCCGCAGCTGCGCAGGATCACCGGCACGACGACAGTGCCGCGCCTGCGGCGATTGTCCAGCGCGCGCCACATCTCGCGTGCGCATTCCTCGGAGCCGAGAAACGCCTCGCTGACCAGCAGCACGACGATGCGCGCCCGCTCCAGCGCCGCGGCAATGTTCGGAAAGATGTCGTCGCCGGCGACCATGCGGCGATCGTGCCAGACATCAAGCAGTCCGCACTCGGCCAGCGGCTGCAGCGCGTCGCACAGCTCCCGCCGATACGCCTCGTCCCTGTGCGCATAGGAAATGAACAGCGTCGCCGCCACCGCACCGCCTCCGGCCGCGAGGAGCGGCCCTGGCTTGCAACTGCTGCAAGTACGGCGGTTATCTCAGTTCGGGCGGCGGAGCGCGAATGGCGCAGGCCCTCGCACGAGAACTGTACGGCGGCTGTGTGCAGATCCGGGAACCGGCCGTATCCGCAGCGGCCCGACGGCCGGCCTGCAGGGCTCCGGCACCGGACACATGTTCGCCACGCGCGGGCCTGCCTGTCGGTGAAGCCGATACGAGGCGGAACCTGCGGCCGCCGTGCGGAACCCAGGCCGCCGGCGCGAGGTGTCAGCGCCTGTCCGCCAGCCAGGCGTCCAGCCGCGCGCGGCAGCGCGGCGCGATCGTCTGCGTGCGCGGCTCGTCGAGCGCGGCGCGGAACGTGCGCACCGCCGACACGTAGTCGACACCATGACTGCCGACGCGATCCACGGCCGCCAGCACCCGTTCGGCCAGCGGATCGAACTCGTCGTCGTGCAGGTAGTGCGCATCGCGCATTTCCCGACGCACGTCCTCGGCCAGCAACACGATGCCATCGCGCAGCGGCGCGGCCAGCGCCGCCGCATCCGGTGCATCGTTCCAGGCGAGGAACGTCAGCGCCTCGCCACGCCATTCGTTGCGCAGCATGCGCGCAAGCTCGTCGTTGAGCGCCGGATTCGAGCGCACCTTGCGCAGGGCCAGCTCGCGTATCGCCGGCGTCTCGTAGCGGCTGGTCTGGTTCAGCAGCCGGCCGAGCTGCGTCAGCGGATCGAGCGAGGCGACTTCGGCCAGCATCTCGCGGTCGCGCTCGGCGTCGGCCGCCTGCCGTTCCTCGATGCGGCGCACGCTGTCCGCCTGCATCGCTACCAGCAGCTCGACCAGCAGGCCGGCGCAGATCAGCGCGGCACCGGCGCCGGCCAGCAGCAGCGGCGCTCGGACCAGCGCCGCCGGCAGGGCCGCGCGCCAAGCCGCATTCAGCGCCAGCGCCGTACCGGCGAGTACGAGCAGCGGCAGCAGATACAGCGCGACGCCGATCAGCGGCCGCAAGGTCCAGGGCATCTGGGCCGGCGGTTCGCGGTACAGCGCGACGCAGAACACCGTCACCACCGTCACGCACAGAGCCAGCGCGAGCGCGAAGCCGTGCTGCAGGCCGCGGCTGCGCGACAGCCAGTCGAGACCGCCCCTGACCACCGCCGCTTCAAGCGCGCCGGCCAGCGACAGAGCGAACGGCAAGCCGAGCAGCACGACGAGCATGAGCTTGCCGCCTCCGCTGGCGCCGCCGTCCTGCTGCGGCGCCAGTGCGAACAGCAGTGCCGCCAGCACGGCGGCGAGACCGAGGCAAAGGTTGCCGAGCACGCTGCTCAACATCAGCGATGCCTGCAGATTGGTCGCCCGGACAGCCCGGCCACACCGGCGCGCACATCTTGCACGTCGCGCGCAGCGGCGCCGATGCCGATACAACAGCCGCACCTGGAAAACGCCGGCCGGCATCGAATCTCGAAACGGAAAACAGACATGTCGATCAGACACCTCGGGGCGGAAAGCGCATGCCGTCGCATTGCGGGGCAGCGGGACTGCGTCGGCGAATAGAACGCGGCACAGGCGCAACCCGTACATCACACCGTCGACAGTCACGCCCGGCCTGCGCCGGACGCCGCGCGAACGCCTCGGCGCGGAATACGCCCCCAGCCCCAGTTCCGCGGCGTATTTCACGAACAGGCGTCGATGGCCGGCGCGCGCGCGAGCGCCGCGCGCAGGCGCTGGATGAGAAGCCGCGCCTCGTCCGGCGCGAACAGGCCGGAGTCGTTCTCCCGCAGCAACCGTGCGGCGCGCTCGAGCACACTGCCGCGAAACAGTTGTTCAAGCGGCAGCCCGGCGAACGAACCGCGACCGGCGAAAATCTGCTCGATCATGTCGGGAGTCAGTTCGATCGGCTGCGCCGCCGCAAGCGTCTGTGCCATGGCCCTGTAGCTCATCGTGGCGACATCGACCGGCGGCAGCCCGGCCGCCGCGCGCAGCGCCTGCGCCTGGGCCAGCAGGACGCTGTCGCGCTCGACGCAGCGCGACAGATAGCGTGCCGTCAGCGCGTCGGTGGACTCGGCCGAAGGCAGTACCAGCACCTCGGCGACGACAGGCCCCTTGCCGCCGACGCGCAGCTGACACGGCAAGCCGATGCGGCAACGGCCACGACCGAGCTGCGGCGTCGACACCGCCTGCTGGTCTTTCAGCACGACCTCGAATTCGGCACTCCAGGATCCGAGCGATCGGTAGCGGTCTGCCAGATGACTCGCATCGTCATGCGCCATGACGCGCGAACTGTCCCACGCGTCGACCAGCGTCGGCTTGCAATCTTCCTTCGCTCCGGCGCTGCGGCGAAAGCACAGGATCAGGTCCGGCAACCGATCGAGTCCGCGGCCGCTGTCCCAGGGCTGCCCCGCAAGGTCGGCAAGACGGACCTCGGCATAGACCTGCACGCCGTCGGGCGTGGCGACATCTTCATTACTGGCGCCAGATTCGGCGGTGGCGGCTGTTGCGTTGTCCTGTCCAGCCGATGTCGATGACGTTGGCTGCTGCGGTCGCTGCCGCGGTGCCGGCTTGTCCGCATCCGGCGCTTGCACGGTTGTCGGATCGGCGACGGCCGGCGTGGTCGTAGCCGGCGGACTGCCAACCTGTCCCTGCGGTCGCGACAGGGCAGACCCCGACGGCGTTCCGACAGCCTGTTCGGACGGCTGCCCGTGCCTGGCCACCTGCTCGCGGGCGGTCGGCGGCACCTCGACAACCCACGCGCCGCGCATCCCCAGACCGACAGCGACGCCGATCGCGACGAGGCTCGCAACACCGAGCAGAATCGCGACACTCACCCGCCGGAGTCGGCGACGCGGCGTCGGTACCGTTCCACCGTCCGACGGCGATGCCGGCGAGTTCGCCGGCCCGTTCGCCGCCGCCCCCGTCGTCGCCGCGATCGCCTCCGGCTGCGCCGCAGGCCCCCGCATCCGCGACAGGCGCCGGCGCAGGCCGTCGACGATGTCCAGATAGGCCGCGTCCCGACTCGACCAGAGCTCCACCGCAATCTGGTCGGTCGGCAGCACATTGAAGGTGGCCAGCGGCGACGCGGTCCAGGCACAGGCGCGCAGGATGACCGGAATGACGACGACCTCGCCGCGCGCGTGCCGCGCCAGGGCCAGCGACATCTCCTTCGGATAGGCGAACGGCGACGCGAGATAGTCCGAACTGATCAGCAGCAGGATGATGTCGGCGCGATTGAGCTCCTCGGTGATCAGCTGATGAAAGTCGTCGCCGGGCAGCAGGTGCTTGTCGTACCACAGCGTGATCGAGCCGTCCGTCACGAGCGGACGCAGATGCTTGTCCAGTTCGCCGACGAAAGCGCGGTCCTGGCTGGCGTAGGAAATGAAGACGTGCCGGCTCACCGGCGACTCCGCGATACAGCGATCACCGGCGCGGCCGCCGCGAGCGCGTTGCCGCAACTACCGCGCCTCGTCGCGCATCCGCGCGGAGCCTTGTCGCGAGCACGGCAAGGGTGCCGGTCCGGCGCCGCTCGTTCGCGTTCGCGCCGCAAAGACGGCACGTCATCGCGACGCCGGCCTTCGCCGGGGGGCCCGTTCGCGTCAGGCAACAGACGCCGACAGCAGCGAAGTCCGTTCGCCGCATCACGAAAGCGCGCGCCCTGCCCGCAGGAATTGCGCCACGCGCATTCGTCCAGGCAGCGCGGCAGACCGACGCAGGATTTCAGCCAACGCGACATGGGACAGACGCTCCATCCGGATACGTCCACTGCTGTGCCGCAGCCGCAGGCATCCTCTCAGAAGCTCATCGCCCGGAAGTCCGCCTCGTGCGGGTCCGGGCACCGATGCGCCGGCGACTCATCCGCCTGTGGAACTCTCGGAGCGAGGTAACCGGGTACGGCGGCTCAGCGAGCCGGATTGCGTGTCGCGGCGGCGGGCACCGCGCGGGGCTCCGGCGGCCGCGTCTGCCTCGGCCGGGATGCGGCGACTGCGAGGTCGCCGGCCACAGCCGACGCAAGCAGCAGACAGCGATCAAACACGACGCTGACGCAACTGCGCCGGTCAGACTCGATGATCGACGGCTGCGCTCCCGGCGAACCGGAAGCGCAGCCGCAGCGTCAGGGCACGTAGTCCCAGGTCAGCAAGCCCGTGGTGCCTTCGCTGTAGCCGGTGACGGACGCATCGTTCGGCGGCGCCACGTAGTACGTGCCGACCAATGCGTTCGACGTGTTGCTGCAGGCGCCGGCGGTGAAGCGGCTGGTTGCCGTGGGATCGGTTACGGCCGTCGCGTTCTTGGGAACATAGAAACGCGCATTGCTGGTCGTGAAACCCGAGATGCTTCCGCGCGGATACGTCACCGATGAGACGTAGATGTTGCCCGTGCAGTTCGCGCCGGTGTAGTTCGCTGTCGTTGAGCCGGTCACGCGGCCATCGGCCAGGTTGTAGTTGACGATGAAGCCCTGCGTCGTAATGAAGCCGACCGTACCGCCATTGCCCGGCACCAGGCCCGTCGGATAGAGCGGATTCGTCAGCGCGGTGCTCACGGTGCCGTTGAAGCGGATCTGGAACCTGGCGGCGGCCGCCGCTCCGGTCGGGCCGGTGGCGCCCGTCGCCCCAGTCGTTCCGGTCGGCCCCGTCGCACCGGCGCCGGTAGCGCCGGTCGGCCCCGTGGGCCCGGTCGCCCCCGTGAAACCCGTAGGGCCGGTCGGTCCGATGGCTCCGGTGCCGGTAGCGCCGGTCGGACCGGTCGCGCCCGTGGCACCGGCATTGCCGGTCGCTCCCGTGGCACCGGTCGCACCGGCGCCGGTAGGGCCAGTCGCACCGGCAATGCCAGTCGCGCCGGTCGGACCCGTAGCGCCGGTCAGTCCGGTCGCACCCGTCGGGCCGGTCGCGCCGAGCCCCGTAGCGCCCGTCGCACCCGTGGAACCCGTAGCACCCGCCACGCCGGTGGCGCCGGTAGCGCCCGTAGGCCCGGTCGCGCCGACGCCGCCGGTCGCACCGGTGGGGCCGGTCGCTCCCGTAGCGCCGGTGGTACCGGTCGGCCCTGTAGCACCCGTCGCGCCCGTCGGACCCAGCAGGCCCTGTGCGCCGGTGACGCCCGTCGCACCCGTAGCGCCGGTCACGCCGATGCCGGTCGCACCGGTCGGTCCGGTCGGGCCAGTGGCACCGGTCGGTCCCGTGGGTCCGGTCGCACCGGTGGCTCCGCCGCCGCTACCGCCGCCGCAGGGGCCGAGCACGCCGCTGACGGTGTCGAAGCAGACCGCCGCGGACTGGGTCGCGGCCGCGCCGAGATTCGGAAACGAAATCCGGCCGTTCTCGTCGACGCGCAGCAGGTCGGCGCTGTCACCGGCGTTGCGCACGCTGAAGCCTCCGGCCACCGGCGGCACAACCTTCACGTCGGCCGCCTGGGCGCCGCCGCAGGCCAGCGCAACGCTGGCACAAAGGAATTTCTTGATTAAATCACCATGCCGCATGTTCTGCTCCCTGATGACGACCAGACCGGCGCGCCTGCGCTGCGGCCCACAGCATTCCACCTGTCAGCACCAGCAGCATCGGCCATCCCAGCGCCGGCACCGGCGTCGGCGGCGTGACGACGACGCCATTGCCGAACCAGCCCTGCGCATTGCCGTTGCCGCCCTGGTTGGTCAACATCGGCGCGAGGTGCTGACCGGTCGCATACACATCGGACACACCGACGTTGGCGATGGCCTGCGTACCGCCGGCCAGCAAGTTCAGATAAGCCAGATTGCCCGGCACGGTGACATCGACCTGAATCGCCGGCCCTTGCCCCTGGATCTGCAACTGCGCGGCGACACGCTGGGTGAAGCCCGACTCGAAGCGATAGCGCTTGCCCGAGAGGCTTACGAGGCTGAGATTGGCGAACTGACTCGTGCCGAGGAGCGCGCTGGACGGCGACGCGCCGTCACGCAGTTCCACACGGCTGCTGCCGGCAGTGAAAATTCCGCGATTTTCCCAATCGCCGGTCAGGCTCGCGATACCGCTGCCGAAATCCGCCGAGCCGCCCGCGGCAATGCGCCAGGCTCCCACACCGCGCAGCTCGCCGGCGCCAAGCGCGAACGCGCCTGCGATGCTCGCATCGCCACCGGCCAGATCCAGACGCCCGCCGGAAACCTGCAGACTCGCGCCGGCCGGCAGTGTCAGGCCCTGCGCCCAGACCGTCGCGGCAAACAACGGAACCATCGAAAACAGCAAAGCGGCCATTCCGGCGCGCCTTAGCCCGGTTCGCATGAACCTTCCCCCTGGGTACGAACGGACCGAGTGTAGACGTCACGATGCAAGCACAACAAGCGCACTACGGACTTTGCGCAGGCGTGATAGCTGCGTCGCTGAAACTGCGCTTTTCACCCAGTTTCGCCGCGGATCGGCATCGAGCAGACATCGGCCAAAAATGATGGCGACGCCACGGATCCGCGCCGCCCGGCGCCGTGGATATCCGAGCTGATGACGGAAGCTCAGCAGGTACTGCCCCGCACTTCCGAACTCGCTGAGGACGCCGGACGCGACGAATGATCGCGACAGCCCTGCGGACTGCCGGCGCGAAGTTCGCCTCACCGACGACTGCAACGATGTCGCACCGGAACGGCCGGCCTGAAATATCTCCACCCGCGACGAACACGCGACGAATTCCAGCGCGCGGCATCTCCGGAAAGCACTTTCCGCGAACAGATCCGAACAGGGCTGCCCGCCCCGATTTGAGCCACGACAACCAGCAGGATTGCAGGGAAGGAAGTGGAAGCGACAACACTCGACTGCGCACCCGAGACCGGAGTGGGCAAGAGTGAGAGTGACGGGAACGACCGGTCATCGACACTCCGGGACCATCACAGGCGCCCCCTGCGGGGTCGCACGACCGGAGGGTGGAGCGGGCGATGGGAGTTTCGATCCCCGAAACCCAACCAGCTGAAAAACCTGCACTATTTCAGCCGACGGGCTCGAAAATCGATACCCAAATCGATACCTAGAACCACCAAGAACGCGGGATGCACTATATCTTGCTGGATATGAAAAGGCGCCACGGTTTTGTTGCGGCGCTCTACCCTTCAGTCTTCGTCTGGCATCAGAACGGTCGCGACGCATTCGCCCTGGTCGCCCGGTCCCAAAACGAGGGCTAACGCGGTGAGTCGGGGACGGCGACCTCCACGCGGCACGACGTAAACCTCGAACGCCACGCGCCCTGTTTGGCTCCGCCGGGCCGCCGCGCGGGCGGCCAATGAGGCCATCCCAAGAACGTCCCACAACCTGCCGTCTTCGTCCTGCGGGGCTTTCTCGTTCGGACTCCAACCCACGCAGGTCGCCCAGACTTCGGCGGTTAGGGCCACCGGCACCTTAAATCCTGCTTCCCTTGCCATCGCACCGGCGTCCACAAGAACCCCGTCTTTCAACGCGTCCGCTCGACTGTAGGCGTGGATGACATCGCCTTGCTCGAACATGCTGCCTCCGTCGTTGTTGGTCCGGTCCCGGACAATCCGTCCCGGATGGTCCGGATGGACACGCGCTGCCCGCAGTGAGGCGCGGTCCAGTGGGGAGCGCAGCGGACAGCAGGCCGGCAGGCGCGGGCTGGAGGGAGGCACGACCGATGACACGGGCCGGCCTGCGGCACTTGACCGGGGAAGCCGAGCGGGAGGGCGACTCAGGATTTGCTGGCGATTTCTGGTTGGCTCATGCAGGCTTTCCGTGGAACCAGACAGAGAGCGGCTGCAATGGCAAAGAATGGCGCTGACCTAGATGCGTTGGTCTATTTGGACGTCGATTTCATTTCGCGGAAGTACGAAGAGCGTTTTGGCGTGGACCCAGCGCAGAAAACCGCCAAGTCCGAAGGGCTTTCGGCTGGAATCAGCGCCATTTTTGGTAAAGCGAACGCCAACGTGCAAGAGACCCGCACCTTCTCACTGACCTCGTGGGGAATGTTCCGTGCGCTGAAACAAAGCCTCGAAGAGGGATACGGCGAACTCGGGAAATTCGAAAACTACGTTGGCACTCGATTGGGCTGGATACAAGGAAGTCTCAGTATTGGGAAATGGGCCTCTCAGAAGGAAGGCGGTCCAGTTCATGAATTTTTTGAGTTAACGCACAGCAGTGGCTACGTCCTTCTTCTGACACAGGACGTTTATTTTTCGGCTGGCTTTGCCCAAGCCCTTGCGTCTACCCCTGCCATCAAAGCGAACATCAAAATCCCCGTGCGTTGCCTGGTGCGCGCTATGTGGCGTGCAGATAACGCGGAAACACTGGTCGTGTGCCCCTACGTCATTTTGGAGGAGTCTGTGGCCCAGCCGGCTTGAGAAAATCGATGCGCCGTGAACGCCAGACCAGCAAGAGCACATAACCAAGCCGACGGACATTGGCTCATCCCGTCGCACCTCGTCGGTTCAGCGTTGAATGTTTGCTAGGGAGTTTGGCAAACCCGGCTTATGGCTGCGCGGGCGCAATCCGGTACTTGGGAGACCCCATAGCCCACCAGATGCTGACCGAGCAAAAGCGCTTTGCTTTCGGCCACTTCATTGCATGCAAGAATACGCTGCAACACGTCGACCAGCGGAACGCCAGAGCGAAGTACCGCACACAGGTGTTCGAGTTCCGCGATTGAAACAGTGAACAGGTTTTCCGGTGGCAGGGCCGGCTCATTCCATCGGGGCGCATCCCACTCTGCCGTCCCAAGCGTGAGGTCGCGCAGAGCGGTGCCGCTCCCAACGTTGAGTTGCTTGTAAGACACGCACAGAAAAACGGTGAGGGGCCTGCGCAGTTCATCGGGCAGGCGGCGTACCGTTTCGACTGCTTGGTCAGCGGCATGCAACGCACTCGTCTTCAGCAGGGGAGTGAGCACTTCGGAAAGATTGTGGTAGCGCTCGTTGTAGTGCCCTTCAATGCCCTTCGAATCGAGCAGCAACAGCGCCTCATCGCTGACCACGGCGAAATCGACGCATTTTCCTTGCCCGACCAGCATGGCACTCAACGCATCCTCGCAAATCAAACGATAGGGCAGTTCCGCCAACACCCGCTCCACGTAAACTTGGAAAGCGGGGCCGAAATACCGCATGAACTGGTTGGCATCTCGCTCACGGAGCACGTCGTAGAACAGCGTGGCCGCCGTCTGAAAGAACACGTGCGGGTGAACGCACTCAGCGCCCCTTTCCGTTTCGAGAAAAGGGGACCTTATCAGGAATGTTTGTTCGCAAAGTTCCACCTCCCGAGGGGTGCCATACGCGGCCAATTCTTGAGCACGCCGATGCATCGCAGGGAGGTCAAGAACAACAAAAGGAACAAATAGAGAACGGTGGTGTGCGTCGTCGGCGCCGGGAGCCGCCTGGAACATGCGGAGTTCGGGCAGTCCGCAAATCTCGCCCATTTGAAAGGTCATCTGCGTGAGTTGCCGCATGAAATGCCTGGGCTCCAAGCCTCGTTCCTCCGCAAACGCGCGCACCGGAGGCGTATCGACCATGAGTTCGCAGAACAACAGTGCCTGCCGCGGAATACCGCCGATGTCGAAAGTCGTCTGATACCACACCTGCTGAAAGGCAAGTCGTCGCAGCATGATGGACGGCACCTGCTGTTGCAGCAGTTGCCCCCCGGCATCCCAAATGGCCTGCAGGATGAACGCGAAATCAGCGTCTTCGCTCGCCCTGCGTTGCTCCCCCTCCCGCCACAGTTCCGCCGCCCATTTCATGATGAGCAGAGCCAGATAAGGACAACGGGCGTACCAGTCAAAACCGCGACTCGGAGCCCGCCTCAGGTGGTCCAAGCATTGACTCAGCAAGGACCAGGTGCCCACCTCCGCAATTCGCCGACGCGCGCGCTCAATGTGGGCATTGCCAGCCACGATGTGGTTAGGAGCGTTCATGCATTGCCCCAGAAAACTGAAGAACGACGCCCGTGTTCGCGCCACGCCAGCGAGAACGAAGAAGCTCGACTTACACAACTGCAACGGTATCGTCCAGCCTCTCAGGCAGGCAACGACTTCGTCCGCAATGTGATGGCCTGGCAATGGCTGCAGCGCCGAGCGAGCCTCGGCGTTTAAGCCTTGCTGGTCCCCGCATCGACCCGTCGCCGCCTAGGCGGCCGGTACGGCTGAGCCTTGATGCGCTCCTCCAGGCGTACCGCGAAGGTTGGGAAGTCCAGCCCGTAGACCGCCGCCAACTCCCTGACCTGCAGCAGGTCCAGCCCCCGCCCTCCAACCTCGACTGCCGACAGCCACGTTTGCGGCCGATCAATCCGCTCGGCCACTTCGGCCTGCGAAAGCCCTGCTTCCAGCCGCAGGTCTCGAAGCAAGGCCACGATGGCGGCGTATTCAGGCGTATGGAGGGAGGAACGCTTCATCGGGCCTACGCGGCTTCGTAAAGACGCGCAGGTTAGAAGTCGTTCTCGATGTACGCGAAAAACACCTTTGTACGTGATAAACGAGTACGTCATGCTAGGCCCCGTGGCCACCACGGAGCAGTCGCCATGGCAACGCATGCAGGAAAAGGAACGGCCGCGGCGGACGCCGGCGGCCGGGGCACGCAACGGGAAACGTGCGAATCAGACGCCCGTGCGGGCGCACTCGTCGGCAAGCCAGGTCTGCACGAGGGGCAGCCATCGGCCGGCTTCGGGACCCACGGCTTCACCACTCAGGAGGGCGGCCCGGAGCGCCTCCGGGATGGCCTCGGGGGGGAGGGAGGCCACGATGCGCCGAAGTTCCTGGGCGAGCCGGGGGCGGGGGTCGAAGCCGGCCAGTCGCGGAGTGGCCGCCTCTTGTACCAACGCCGCGATGCGCTGGATGTGGAAATACACCGACGCCTCAGCGCGTCAGGGTGCGGGCTGGACTTCGATTCGGTCCTGGACCGAAGAAACCCCGGCGATTTTCCGCACCTCGCTCACGATGGCATCGCGCGCCTGCCGGGTGCGTGCCGTGCCGGTGAGGGTGGCGATGCCGTCGGCGACCTTGGCCTCTACGCGATGGAAAGGAGCCAGGTCGTCGCCGGCGAGCCGACGCACGACCAACGCCGTGGCCTGAGCGTCGGCGTCGAGGCTTTCGGTTTCGTCGAGGAGCTTGGCGGCAAAGGCCGGGAACAGAGTGAGGGCGAGGAAAAGCGCGAACAACAGGCGGGCGACTGGGAGGCTGGGGGTCGGCATGACAGGGTATCTCCAGGGAAGCGCCCTCTTGGCGCACGGGGAATCCTCCGCAACCCGCTCAACGTGCGGCATTCCCAAATGGGAATGGACGGGCATGGAGGAACCCAGCATGGACGCTGACCTGAAACTCATCGGCACGTTGTTTGAAAATCTGGCCGAAACCGACTGGGCGAGCGCGTTTCTCACGGGCGTGTGCGAAGCCACCCACAGCCCGGCGGGCGCCCTTCTTCAGGTGGACGTCGCCTCACGCCGGCAAACCCTTCCCGCCTACGTTGGACAGGGGCGGGAAATGGCGGTGGCTTTCGAACGCAAGCACGCCGAGGGAAACCCTTGGCGCCCACCCGACGAATCCAGCGGGCCGCCACCCGGTTCCGTGGTCGTTCCCGACGACGTGCTGCCCCTATCGACGCTGCGCCGGACGGCGTTCTGGTCGGATTTTCTGAGGCCCATGCAGGTCGACCACGGTTGTGGGGTCATCGGGTTTCGCTCACCCGACAAGGTCGTGAGCATCACGCTGCTTCGCTCGGCCCGTGCGGGGCTCTATGGCACCGAGGAACGCGCTTGGCTTCGTCGCGCGGCGCCGCACTGGGTCAACGCCTGCAACCTCAGAAACCGACTCGTCCCGGACGAACGCAACGGGTCGGACACCGCTCTGGCGCTGGACGCGCTGAGCACCGCTGCGTTCTTCTTTGACGAGCGGGGCCGGTGCGCCCGATGGAACGCGGCCGCGGATTTGCTGCTCAGCCAAGGCGACTTGGTGCGGCTGCGGGGCGGACACCTTTTTGCCGCACATCCAGGCAGCGGCGCTCTGTTCGCATCGACCGGGGCAACGACGGCGTTGCGCCAGCGGGACGGGAGCGTGGCGGGGCACGCGGCCGCCCACCGCCTTCCTGGGCACGGCGCGCTAGGGAGTGCGCGAGCCGTGGTTTTTGTGGAGCCCGTGGAGGCAACGCGCCCGCGGGCACTGCGGCAAGCCTTAGCCGCCGTGCATGGGCTGACGCCGCGCGAGGCGGAAGTGGCCGAACGGCTTTCCGCCGGCCTGGACCTCAACGAGGTAGCCGCCACCATGGGCCTGTCGGTCGAGGGGGTTCGGACGCGCTTGAAAGTGGTTTATGGGAAAACCGGCGCACGAAATCAGAGCGCGCTGGTCGCTCTGGTGAAAAGTCTCGGGGCGGTGGTCGGCACGGCAGTCTAAAAGGCGGTCGTGGCCTGTCTCATTTCTTTGCTTCCCGACTTACACCCCGCCCACTCAGCCCAAACCGCTGAAAGCCTCGCCGTGTTGATAACAGCTCGGAAATTTCCTACGGCAAAACCAGACAACGCCTAATGCATGAGGAGGTAGGCTCGGACATTCTCGCGCGTAAGCGATGAGCAGTTTTGCGAATTCAGGGCGCTATCGGCGCACCCAACTTTGCGATGCAAGAACTCCAAACGGACTACTCCGGAATTTCACAATTCTGAATCAGGTTTTACCGCTTTTGCGTTTCTCAAATATTTTGTCGGCCCCATTGAAGAAGCGGACTCAGCCCCAATGTCCGCAAAATCGCCCAGGGCGGTGGCGCGTCCGTTCGCGCACACCGGGCGTCGCCGCACCGCGCGCTCGATTCGGCCAAGCCCCTGATGTTCCCTCAACCGATG
This sequence comes from Lysobacteraceae bacterium SCN 69-320, assembly GCA_001725155.1. Taxonomy (GTDB): domain Bacteria; phylum Pseudomonadota; class Gammaproteobacteria; order Xanthomonadales; family Rhodanobacteraceae; genus Tahibacter. The sequence goes on from MEFP01000030.1 coordinate 177,821, forward strand.
GAGAGCAACAGATGAGCAAGGGCGAAAAGACCAGCAGCCGAGTCGGCACCACCGCTTCGAACGTCCTCCGCAACCCCAATGCCAGCGCAGCCGCCAAGTCCTTGGCCGGCAGCGCGCTCGCGCAGACCGGCACCAACAAGCAGACCTCCCCGGCCGTCGCCACGAAAGCCGCGAAGGCGCTGGACGATGGACGCAGCAGTGGCACCACCAAGACGTTGGCGGGCAGCACGCTCACGCAAAAGACGAAGAAGTAGCCCCTCCCATCCATGACCGGCCGGAGTCCTTGGCGACTCCGGCGCCTGAGAGGTTTGCCGCTCACCGCGCAGACCCGTCGGGAGTGGCCGTCTTACGGCTGGGAAATGCGTTGGCCTCAGGCCATTGGAGCAACCACCACATGCCAAAGATTTACCTCAGCGACTTCGTCGATGTCGTCTCGAAGGCGGGCTCACCCAAGGCGACCAAAGTCCGGTCGATGAAGAACCGGGCGCCCTACTCGCCCGCGACGGACTTCTACAAGCCGCTTCGCGATGGCCTGGTGGAACTGCACCGCGAAGGTTGGGCCAAGTCCGCCCTATCTACAGCGACGCACACCCAGGACGGAAAGAAGGTCGAAATATACAAAGCCCTGACCGACGGCTACCGGAAGTGGTGGGGCAAGAAGACCTTGGAATGGTTCACCCCTCCAAGCGAAATCTACACGGCGCACGGCGTGGAGGTGGTGGTGAATCCCAACCTTGGGCTTGAAGTGAACGGCGTCCCGCACGTCATCAAACTCCACCTGAAAGCCGAGCAACTGTCGAAGACTCGGGCGGACCTCATCTGCGGACTGATGAACACCGCCTTGGGCACCAAGGTTCCGGACGGAGCCGTGATTGCCGTCTTGGACGTCCGCAACAGCAAACTGTTCGCCGCGGGCTCAGGGCCTGATGCGCTCACCGCCATGATTGACGCGGAGTTGGCCTACATCGCAGACCTGTGGCCGAAGGTATAGGTAGACGGGGTCATTGGCGGGCAGTAGGAGCACCATGGCTAGGTGTCGCTATTGGAATGCCAGGGCAGTTCCTGTGTATTCCCCACGTGCGTATTCTGATGAACCTGCCCACCGTTTCTGAATCCGCCTGCCCACGACGTCTCAGCATTGCATCAGCGCCGTGGTAGGTTTGTACTTCCTCTATAGGAAGCGCCGCGATGACAACAGTCATTCTCGACACCAATGCTCTGCGCCAGGAAGGGCTGAAGTCGGCACGAATGCAGGAGCTTACGCAACTGGCTTCGGCTCGACACATTCGCATCGTTGTTCCCGACGTTGTTGCACGTGAGTACCTGACCCAATGGACTTCCGATGTAACGGCAAGTCTCGCAACAGTAGCCAGAGAGGCAAACAAGGTTCGGCAGCGGCTTGACTCGGCCAATCCTGTTTCTCAAGAGTTGGCTGACTGGGCTGGAAGAGTCGGGGCATTGGAGCAGCAGGCCACAGCCGCTGTGCACGAGGAGTTTGATCGATGGCTGGATACATCTCATGCGGAGCGCCTGTCATTCTTACCAGAAGCCATCAAAGGGATCCTGGACGACTACTTCAATGGGAGCGGTGCTTTCAGCTCCGTGAAGAGCCGTAGCGACTTTCCAGATGCGTTGATTCTTTCGACCGTCCAGGCAGAAGTTGTACAGGGCGCAGATGTCTATGTAGTTTCCAATGACGGCCGGTTTCGTGAAGCGGTCCAAAAGACGAAGGTAGCCGGTGCGGTCCCAAGTCTGTTGGACCTGCTTAAGCTCCCGCACTTCATCGATATCAGCGCAGCAGCCACAAGGCGCCCGGACCTGTTCAGAGAAGTGGCATTCCTCGACAAGCTTTCGCTTTGGCTGCGCGAGGCCACGAACTTGCTCGAAGATATCTATGTCGAGAAAGAGCACATTACCGGAGTAGAACTACTCAACCTCCCGGTGTGGGGCGTCACCATCAGCTACCCCTCAGCGCCATCCGTTGGAACGTCGATTATTGACCTTGCCGTCGGCGGAGATGGCGAACAGTACGTCCTCAGCATCCAGTTTGATGCTCGTTGCAGAGTTGATTTCGCTACATACATCTTAGAATACTTTGATCTGGAGCGAGCGGAAAAAAGAGCGCTTACGCAGGAATCCCAAGACGATGGAGTCGTCGAACTGTCGGAATGGTGGCGAGCAACTTTTCAGGGAACACTTACACTTTCCTTGCCCGCCGACAAGAACCTCACTCCGGATACCATGTCTGTTGAAGAGTGCCGCCCAACTCTTGCTGTTGAGTCGGCGATACTGATACGGCCCGAGCCTGCAAACAGCTAGGCAGAGCACTATTTGAGGTGTTCGAGTAGAAATTTCGCCGAACCGCCGATCACCTCGTAGGTGTCTTTGATATCTGCGCCAAACTTGATGAACTTTTTGCCGGCGTCAATGACTTTGTCCAACCAGGGCGACGCGGCATTCTTCTTGAGCACGTCCGGCCGAGACAAGATACGAGCCATGATGTCGCCCATCGCATCGGCAACGCCAGACTGACCACTTACCTGATACTCAGCCAACGCTCGTCGCATCGCCTCCACCATATCGAGCAGCAGGCGCTTGAACTCTTCGTTTATGTCGGCCGCGCTGATCTCTCCATGGAGGTCGGCCATGCTTCGGACAAGTTCATCTAACTCCTGTTGGGTGGCTACTTCTTCAGTGCGATACACGTCCAGCCAGTCCGCCGCATCCTGCAACCGCATGAACCGTGCTGCTGAAAAACCCGTGTACAAATCACGCCAGGACGTGCTAGTGCTCGTATAACTTAGCGCGTGCTGAAACGCTTTGACCCACTCCAGATACCGTCCTCCTACATTTCCAGGGAATGGCATTGAGGAAACTTGGTCTTGTGCTTTCCGCATCATGAAATCAACGGCGCGCAACCCTGCAAACACTCTCGGGTCGCCGGGCTCTAGACCAAAAGCCTTGGCCCAGCCAGCGATGACATTGTCGCTGGGAACTGAAGAGGGATTAGGTAGACGACCCCAGAGATTTAGCAGCCACCGAGCCGGATTCTTGATGTTGACAGAGCTTTCTTGCGCCACGCCGATCCCCTCCGAACTTGCGCCCCCACTGGCGCCACAAAGCATCTTTGTCACATGCGGCGTCGTTTTCAAGATGACACGTCGCTTTCCGTCCGTTTCCGCGGACTACGAAGGCTTACGGCGATCGCGGACCTCGATGTGCGTCCGCCATCTGCTCATCGTTTGCCCTGCCCCAGCTTCGCCGCCGTGCGCACGCCGGAATGTTTGCGGCCAGCGCGTAAGGCATTCGGCTTCACGGGGGGAATGATATTTCCGTCCGGCGAATCCGACGCCTGGTCTGCCGCAACGTCCAGGACGGCACGTATGTCGTTGTGGCGGGTGGCACCGGCGTAGTCGGCGCGCTGGCGATGGCCGGTTCCGCCCGGCACATCGCCGATGCGAACGCTTTCCTGCCACTGTCGTATCAACTGGAAATGAATTCGATGGTCAAACGCCCCCCTGTCCGGCTGCCTGACGGCGGCCAAGGCGGATGCACTGTTCGAGGACATGTCTCGACTCTTCGACATTCACTAGCTTTGCTCGGATTCATGGCGGGCCCGGGGAAGAAAAGGAGCGTAGTGAATCGGAGCAGGCTGGCGCTGACTGAAGGGAGGAACGTCCGACGGCACGCGCCGGCGATGGAGCTTGGCCGACAAGCCGAGCGTTGCCCTCCTGCAAGGCGCGCAGGCAACGACCGAACCGCCGTTGAGCCGGCCGTGGCAACGCGAGGTAGTCCGCCCGGGCTGCCTCGCTGACGAACGCGAATGCCTTCATGCGCGCGCCCTCCCGGCCTTGCCGGCCGCCTGAGCCTTCCGCTTGGACGGGGGCAAGCGCTTCGCCTTCGGTGGCGAGAGCGACGACCGGGGCACCGGAGGTGGCGCCTCGCTCCCCGGTTTGAACTCCGCCGCCTTGCCGCGCAGTTCGATGCGGTGGGATGGGTTCACCAGCCGCCGCAACACCGCCTCCGTGGTGTAGGCGTCCGCCGAAGACATGGTTTTGCCGCACCAATGTTCTGGCCAGAGCGCGGGCGGGAACGGCGACGTCAGGATGAAGCCGCCGGGCCGCGGCTCCACCAATCGCCGCAACACAGCTAGGTCGCCGTCTTCGAGCGGTTCCACACCCAATTCTTCGAGCACCAAGACGGTGGCCGACGCCAGCCGCCGGCGCAACGCCCCGAGCGTGCCGGCCGCGTCCGCGGACGCCCACGCCGCCAGGAAGTCGGCTTGGTGGAACCACGCCGCGGTGCCGCCCGCGCGCAGCACCGCGGCGGCCAGAGCGCACGACAACCACGTTTTACCCCCGCCGCATTCGGAGGTAACCAATACGCTCTCGTGCCGCGTGGCCCACGCCCCGTCGGCCAACTGCGCGACGACGGCCGGCGGGAGACCGCGCACCAGACCGGTCCAGGCGTCCTCCAGTGCGGCCCCCGGCACCGGCAAACGCGCGTCGCGGAACCGCCGCTCCAGCGCGCGGGTGTCGCTCCCGTGCTGGAGCGCCGCGACCAACTCGCCCAGTCCGTCCGCGAGCGGCCCGCCGCCGTCGGCACGCAGCGCTTCGACGGCGTCCGCGGTGGCCTTCAGCCGCAGGCCGCGCAGCGCCCGGACCAGTTCGTCCCGCCACGCGCCCACGCCGTCCTGACTCGCGGGAGGGGCGGCCGAAGCCGGCCGCCCCCGGTGCATGCCCCGCCGGCTCAAGCCGCCCCCCCGTCGCCGCGGACCGAACGCCGCCCCTTGGCCGGCAACGCCATCGGCTCCGCGTGCTTCCGCCGCTTGCCGCCCCGCTTCGGGTGCGTGCCTGCCGGCGCCGCGGGCGATTCGTTGAGGGCTTTCAACTGGTGGCGGAGGTCCGTGGCGGAGCGCAGGTGCAGCGCCAGGGCGTGCTTGGCGCCCGCCTCCAGTTGTTCCGCCGTGTAGTGCTTTGCGAGGTCGCGGATGACCGTGCCTGCTGGCAGCCCTTCGAACTTGTTTGGACGGCTGAACTGGTACTCCATGTACCGTTTCAGGTTCGGTCCGACTTCGGCCGCCCACGCCAGCAGGCCGTCGGGCGAGCGCTCCGCTTCGGCGCGGTGGCCCTCGGGTTGGTGCGCCCGCACTGAGGTGGCCCCGCCCCGCACCTGGGAGCGCGCGTGCTCGGCAACGCACTCGCCCTCGCAGTGGATTTCCACGGTAGCTGGCGACACGCGCGCCTCCACGCGCCTCCCCACCAGCTCGTGCGGGACGGAGTAATGGTGGCCCAGCACGGCGACGTGGTAGTCCTTGGGCACGACCTGGCGGGCGAGCCACTGCCCGTAGGTGAACCGAGTCGGCGGCAGGGGCTGCAGCGCGGGCTTCTCGATGCGCTCGAACACTTGCCGTCGGCACCCTGGGCGCTTTTGGAAGGGCCGCTCGTTGAGGCTGTGCAGCAGTCTGGCAACTTCGGCATTGAGGTCTTCGAGCGAGAAGAACTTTTGCGCGTCCAACGTCGGCAGCATCGCGCGCTGCACGATGAGCACCGCACCCTCCACCGCGCCCTTGTCGCGGGGCCGCTCCGGGCGTGCCGGGAGTACCGCGCAACCGTAGTGGCGCGCCCAGTCCTCGTAATTGCGCTGCAGGACCGGCTGCCGCCCACTCTTGGAAACGGCCGCCCGCAGGTTGTCCGGCACGACGCACGCCGGCATGCCCCCGAAGAACTCGGCCATGCGGGTGTGTGCATCGAGCCAGTCCGGAACCGATTGGCTGGGCACGCAGGTCGCGTAGATGTAATTGCTCGCGCCGAGCACCGCCACGAACAGCTCAGCGGGCACCTGCTGACCGGTTTCGCGGTCGGTGTAGAACGGCCGCTTGCCGGAGAAGTCGACCAAGACTTCTTGCCCCGGCACGTGGGCCCGCCGCAGCGAGAGGCCCTGGGTCTTTCGGTGTCCCCGGTAGAGTGCGGCGTATTGGGCGTAGCCGAGGGCTTTGGACTTGTTGCGGGCGCGGTAGTCGGACCACACCGCGTACAACGTCATGCCGCGCTTCTGCAGCACCGCGTCGATGGCCGGGAAATCGGGGCGGACTTTGGAGATCGCCCACTGCCGGTTGAACTTGCTGTGGAGCTGCTTCGCGGTGAGGCCTTTCAAGTCCTTCCAGCGGTATCCCCGGAGGCGGATCTCGCGGCCGTAGCGGTCCGCGGTGCGGCGGGAAATCCCCAACGACGCCGCGATGGCGCGGTGTGTGAGGCGCGGACGCATGAGCAACAAACGGATGAGGTCGGGCAACTTGTTCATTAGACGTTTTCTCTCGAATGAGCCCAGGGGTATGCCCCTGGGCGGGGGAGGAAAACGGCGGGCCGCACGAATCCGTCTGCCCGGTGCGGGCAGCTTGACTCGGCTTTGAAAGGAAGTAATGTGCGGGGCACAGCAGACGGGTCTCACCTCTGCCAGACGCCCCGGCGACCTGCGAAGTCGTTTCGGGGCGTTGTCCTTTCTGGCCGCCGTAAAAACAGCGAAACCAGTTGTCGGGGCTAAGTCATGGGTGGTCCTCCTGCGCCTTCGCGCGGCTGGGCTTCGGGATTTGGGAAACGGAGACAGCGGCGCGCGTCGCCGGCGGCGACGCCCCCCACTCCCGTTCCGAAATTGCGTTCCCCACCCTAGTCCACCGCCGAGAACCGTCAAGACCCCCACCGAATCAAGGGGTTGCCGCGATCAGGCCAAACCCAGATTGGCGGTAAGGCCTTGCCCAGAATCCGTTTTCTTCCGATGAAGCCGGGATAACGGGCTTATTGCGGCATCGATGCGGCCTTCACGTTTTTCTTAAAATGTGACGGACATCACACATTCTTCCGGGAACGGCGTGCGAGGGCCTGCAGCAGCACCCGCCCTCAGAATCGGGGGCGCCGGCTCGGTCTCATTCGGGGCGCAGGCGGACGCTGTTGCGGTGGGCGCGGCTCGACGGGGGCGCCGCCAGGCGGCCCCGCTTCGGGAACCGCGGGAAGCGACGTGGCCGCCGCCGGCATCCCATCCGCCGCCGCCCGCCGCCCATCCCCTTGTAAAGGCACGACGGAACGACGCCGGGCTTCCGCGGCGTGCCACCGGTCTCGGGCCGCATCGACGTCGTCCGACGAGGCACCGCGAGCCGCAGCCAACTCGCGGACTTCCGCCTCAGCCAAGGCCCGGCGTTCGACCCGGCGTTTTTCCGCCCAGGCCCGCCGGCTCATGGGTTTGAACACCGGCGGTTTGGCTTTCTCCGTATGCTCGACGGTACGCCGCGCGCCGTCGGCCTCCACCTGGGCGCGGGCCGCGTCGGCTTGCCGGTGGGCGTGCGTCTGCACGGCCAGTTCGTAGAGGCTGTAGCACTCGGCCGCTTCGCGGAAGGCCCGAGCCCGTTCGCCGCTCGCCTGGACGAACGCCGCCAACCGCTCGAACTCTGCTGCGGACAGACGCAGCGCCCGGACGTATGCGTTGAAGGAAGCCTCCGCCAATTCAACGGTTCGCCGCAGCCCCTCGATGTAGGCCCGCAAGTTGTTGCGCTCGATGCGCAGCGCCCTTTGCCGTCGGGTCGCCTCGTCGTTCTGAAGGCGTGCTCCCGGCCCGGTTGCGCGGGCGTTGACTTCGATGCCGCCCAAGAACGGTTCGCGGCCGGGCGAACGGGAGCGGGTCTGCACGGCGGGGAGGGCATGGGAGGCGCGGAACGCCCGCACGCGGCTGCGGCCGGCGGTCAGCAAAATGTCGTTGTCTCGGCGGCTTTCGATGTTGGCGTTGGCCCTCGGTGAGTGTTCGCCCCGGCGCTTGGCGGCGGTTGCTGCTTTGCCCTCGTGCTGGGTCGGCTCGCGGGCCAGACGGACCACCGCGTCCAAGTCGCCACGTCGCGCGGCATCAGCCGCTTGTGCGCGCAGCGTGCGGTGGTCCACCCGCTGAGCCTGGCCGGCGGATGCCAACGCAGCATTCGTGTGTTCCGCAACCAACGCGCGCAGCCCCTTCACTTCGCGCGGTCCCGTCCTCGGGTCGTTGAGAACCCGGATTTTTTCACCGAAGCCTTCTGCGCCGAGGGCGCGCGTCGTCATCAAGATGTGGGCGTGGAAATTGCGGTCATCGCCGCTGCGGCTGGGGGCGTGAACCGCTGCGGTCGCGGCGACCCCGTACCGCTCCACCAGCATCTCCGTCAGCCCTCGGGCCAACCCCTGCCGCTGTTCGGGCGAAAGTTCCGCCGGCAAGGCAACCACGAGTTCGCGGGCCAGGACCGAATTCACCCGGCGCTCGTACTTCTCGACCGCGTTCCACAGGGTTTCCGGAGTAGTCGCCCACGCCGGCGCCGATTTCGGTGCGCAGGTGAAAATGGCTTCCACACCCAGCCGGGCGCGGTAGTCGTGGACCAGCCCCGTGCGGTCGTCGGCCACGCGCAGGCCGCCGCGGTAGGCCACGGCCGCCGTGGCGGATTCGCCGCGGGAGCGGGAAAAACTCTTGAGAGAGGCGTGGAAAATGGCCACGGCGCTTCGGTGCCCCGGGGGAAATTTTCAGCCTAGGGCGGCCCCGATTCAGCGCAAGACGGCAAGAGCATCAGAGTGCTGCGACGGTGAAACCCGCCCTAAACCCTGGCTCAACGGAACGCGAGACGCGCATCCACACAATTCCAACTCGCATCCAAGTAAACCTTTAACAGCCGGGCGTGCCTTTACGGTAGTATCCAAATGCTCGCAAGTCTGTTTCCGTTCAACCGGTCAAGAAGGCGAAGCCGACATGATTCCGATACAAGAGATTGACATCCACACTCAGAAGAATGTTTTGTACCGAGTTCACTTAATTGGACCATCTACCGACTTTGTCTTTTCGTCCTCCCGGAAAAACACGTTTTCCGTCGAAATTCTTTTCTACGATTCCCGGACTGGCCAGACCTCCGCTTGGGTTATTCCGTTCTCCGAGCAGTTTGAAAATCCACAGTCCGCTTTCGAGCGAGGCTTGGGGTGGGTGATTGGCCATGCCAATGAAAATGGCTACACAATCGACCTGGTGAACAACCCCTGCAATTGTGAGTTCTTGGACAAGCAGTCCCAAGCGCAGGTCTTTGCTCGCTTTGGGATACATCCAACACACCAGGTAAATGGCAAGTAGTTTTCCATCTACTCAGGTTCAACGCGGGTATTGGCGTCGAACCCGGCCGCAGCGACATGAATCCCTCCCATCCTGCTTGGCACCCCCCGCCGGACAACGCAGGCGCGACCCCGTCGGAGCGCTACTTGTCCACGGTCGCCCGTCGTGCCTTCCTTTCGCTATGGAGCCACTCGAACGTTTACACCGATGAGGGCCGGTCGAATGGGAAAGGCGATGGCAAGGAACTATGCGACTTGCTGGTGGTGTTTGGCGACCACGTCATCCTTTTCTCCGACAAGCATTGCGAATTCAAGCCTCATGCGGATATCGAGGTTGCCTGGGCACGCTGGTATCGGCGGGCGGTGGAAAAATCTGTCCGGCAACTGCTCGGTGCAGAAGGCTTCTTGAAGAACCACCCAGGACGATTGTTTCTAGATAAAGGCTGCACGCAGCCGCTTCCACTCGACCTGCCAAGCCCCGAGAGGGCCAAATACCACCTTGTTGCTGCGACACGCGGCTCTCACGCTGCAGCAGTGGAGCACTGGCACGGACACAGTTCAGGAAGTTTCATTCTGGACAACAGCATCGAAGGCGACGCCCACCACGGCCATCCATTCCACATCGGCTGGCCAGCGGGACGACAGCGCTTCATACACGTACTCGATGAGATGGCACTGGATGTGGTCCTAGATGAACTCGATACCGTTCCGGACTTCATTGATTACTTAGAAAAGAAGGAGGTACTTCTCACGACACCGGGCGTTGTCGTCTCCACCTCCGGGGAGGAGGACTTGGTCGCCCAATACTTGATGACCCTGCGCGATGGCGCGCACGCATTCCGGAATATTCCTGCTGCTTTTGACTACGTACTTTTTCCAGAAGGGGAATGGACCGAATATGAAAAAAGCCCACAACGCATATCCAAGAAAGTTGCCGATAGCGATAGCCGCCGGTGGGATGCATTGATAGAAATGCAGTCGGGCTTTATCCGGTCCGGCGCCGCGTTGAACCCGATATCGGGTTTGCCCAGTGAATTCGTCAGTCCGCACTACAACGACCACGAACGCATCGTGAGAACGCTCGCGGATGAAACGCGTTTGTCTCGGCGCGTACTGGAGAAGCACCTTAAGCACGCCCTATCAATCAATGAACGAGGCAGGCGATTTGCCCGCATTGCAGAGAGCCCGTGGCGGCCAGGCCGATTCTATGTTTTCTTGACCATACCCAAGCCGCCTGAAGATACATATGACGACTATAGAGCCGCTCGATTTGAGTCGCTTTTCACGTATTGCCATGGCCTGAAAACACGGTTTCCCACGGCGACCGAGGTGATTGGCATTACGTCAGAACCAATCCCGTTGGAAGGCTCGTCGCAAGACTTCTTGTTCGTCGACATGGGCAACGAACCTTTGTCCAGGGAGGTATCGGCGGCGCTGAAAGAGGCACTAGATGAAGCAGAAATCCTGCAAGACTCTACGATGAAACTGACAAGAAGAAAGACAGAACCCGAGTTTCCGTTCCCTTTCTCGCAACACGGTTTCGATGGCAGCCACGCGCCGTTGAACCGCGCACAACGGCGCGCTCAAGAGGCGAAGAATCGCAGTAAAAAGCGAAGGCAGTAATTTCTCGCTCATGCCATTGCAGGCATCTTGGCGTTTGTCCTAGGGATGGAAATGGCCGCCTTCCAGGCGATGCATATGCCGTCATTCGCTCGCGCCGCGGCAGCGGCGGGGTCTGGGGCCACGCCCCAGCGTACGCCAGCCAACCGGCTGGCCCCAAACCGGACACGGTTTGGGTAAGTGCGCTCTTGCTCGGCTCGAACTTCTCTCGAAACTGACGGATTCGCGTCAACCTGCGAGGCCGGCTTATGGAGGGAACACTCAGCCCAAAGATGATGTTCTTGCCAATCTTGCGCTCGGAATCGGCTCTGCTACCTCTGGAGTGAACCTCCCACGGAGCACCGCCGCATGAAGCCGCAACACCCCGCGTTCTACCCGCAGCCCGTTCTCCTCGAAGCGCTCGGACTCGTCGAGCACATTGTGCATGTTTACCGCTGCGCGCTCCCGCACATGCAGCCGAGTTCGCACCAAGCAACCCTCGTCGAATTCGCCACCTTCTGCGAATGGGCCGCCGAAGAAGGCAAGGCCATCCTGCTGCCCGATTTCCGCGGCACCGGCAGACCGCGTGCACCTCGTCCGCGGCCTCAACCCGCGCCGAACCGCGCGGCGGCTTCCGCCCCACCACCGGCGGATGCTTCCGACCCGTTCGACGGACCCAGCCCGTTCGAAGACTCGCCGGATTCGACCGAAAAAGAAGAGCCCGGACCACAGCAAGAATTGCTGACCGACGACGGCGGCGGCCTCGATGAAGTCGCCCCCAAGGCATCGGATGGATTGGGCGAACGCATCCGTGCGCGCCGCGCGATGACGTGGCCACAGGTCGAAAACCCCATCGTTGTGGAACGGCACTCGGTCAGGAAACGGCGGCCATGAGCAGACGCACGCTGGAGGAACGCATTGCGAGCGCCGCGCGGGACCTCGGCCAACTCGAAGCACGTCGGTTGTTCAAGGACCTGACGCGCGGCGCCCGCGCGAAAGCAAAGGCCCGCCGGCTCGAACTACGTCGGCGGTTCGAACTCGGCGGTGCGGTCATTGCCGCCGGGTGCGGTGATTGGCTCGTGCCGGAAATCGTCGGCTTGTTGCTGGACGGGGTCGAGCGTATCGGTGATTCGCCCACCCAAAGACTGGGCATGAAACAACGCGGCGAACAGCACCGGCTCTCCAAACCATCGGGCAGTAAACGCGTAAGCAGTACGGCCACACCCGAGCAATGAGGAGCACATCTGTGGGCTGGGCGTTATTCCTGGCACGCCCATGCCCCCCAGAAGTTGATAGTCCTACATTTCTGACAAAGACTGTTCCACTGCTATTTGATCTTGCGGAAACTGGATCTTCTGCTACGGTGTTGGCAACCAAAATCCCGGAACATAGCGGTGAACACAGTCAAGCAGGCGCTCAGGTACACATCGCTCGCGGCATTAATACTATTTTGCTCCGCAGCCGGCGCATTTTTCGGATCTTACTTGTTCGCGCATTTAGTTCTTCGCACGATTTGAATCACGCCCCGAATTCATTTCTTTAACATCTTTCCATGCGGGATCAGACTTGACGGCGCTCGCTACCACCACAGTGTTCTCGTGCGAGCATTTTGTTAGGCCGTCCGAATTAGCAATTTTTCTTAACAATGAATTCAATACACTTGCGTCAATGGCCTCTGGTTTTTTTGTCGACGACGGGTCACGCTCGCCGTCCACCCGACCATATTCCTTCGGGCACATAAGCTTCACGTCGATCTCACGCCAACTTCCATCTTTATCTGCAAACGGCTTCCCGCCTGGAAGGTTAGACAAGCACACACAGTAAGCAGCTTCCTTTTGGCGCTGGAATAGTCTAACCAGAACCAAGTCCCGCCTCCTGCTCCAAGGAGCACTAAGCATAAAGCCGCGGCGGCAATAACAATTTCCCTAAAACTCATGGCAACATCCTTGCGATTTGAAACAAATTTTCGTGCGCACCGTAGACGGTAATCAAAACAATTGCGTCAACGTCCACCAACTGCTCTTCGCTCTGTCACCCGCGCTTTCCTGTCTGCGACAGCCCTCGCCCGCCGCTCTTTCCTGCGAATCCCCTCGAAATACTTCGTGAACTGCCCCGCCCGATAAGCCGCCAGCGGCGGTACCGGCAGACTGGCCGCAATTCGGTCGATTCGCTCCTTGCGCTGGGGCACGGTGGACGCATCGATGTAGTGCCGCGCCTGAACTGAGCGCGCCTCATGCCCGGTCAGTGCCCCCACCTGGGTTTCCGTGAACCCCAGATTGTCGCCGGCGGTGATGAAGGTGTGGCGCGTTGAGTGGAAGGACACCTCTTTGTCGGCGATGCGGCAGGACACGCGCAGAAGGGTCCGGTTGAACCACTTGCCGACGCGATTGCCAGGGCCGTTCTTCGAACCCGCTGAGCCACCCGGAAACAACGCGGTGAAACCCAAGGCCTTCACGTCGGCGGCGTAGTTCAGAAGGCCGAGCGCCAGCAAACGTTCCGGCACGGGCACAAAGCGCTTGCTCTGGGCGTTCTTGATTGACTTGGCGCCTTCGCCCGTGATGTGGAAGCCCCACACGCCGCCGACCTCGGCCAGGTCGCTCACCAGCAGTTGGGCGGCTTCGCTCAACCTAGTCCCGGTGAAGAGGCCGAACAGCGGAATCCAGAAATACATCGGGTCGTCGTCGCACTGCTCCACCCGCCGTACCGGGTCGAACAGTGCGCTCAGTTCGTCGGGCCGGAACCCGCGCTTGGTCTTGGTGTACTTGTCGGCGTTGGACTGCAGGCGAAGGCCAGCCAACGGGTTGTGCGGCAACTCCCGGCGCTGGACCGACCAATTGAAGAACGTCCGCAACCTATCCAGGTGCTTTTCCATCGTGCGGATGCTGAGCCCGCCCTCGCCCCGCTTCTTGGCCTTGGCCACGATGGCCTTGGCGCTCAGCCCTTTGTAGGCGGGCAGCACGCGAGCGCGTGCCGGCCAGGAGGCAAGCGCCTCCCGGAACGCATCGATGTGCGCCGGCCCCAGGTCCGCCATGGGGATGTCGTCGAGAAGGTCGCAGAACAGGTCGACACTGTGTTCGGCCTCCAACTGCGTGGAAGCGGCCCGGCTGGTGGACTTGTAGTGGGCGAGGAAGCGCTTGGCCGACTCGCGGAGGGACGGGCCTTTCGGCGGAGACGGGGCTGTGGCCGCCCCCTGCAGTCCGCCAACGCCGGGCAGGCCAGGGATGACCACCCGCATGGCCGCCAACGCTTCCATAGCCCGGGCGTGGTCGTCAGGGCCATCGGCCTTGAGCGACAGCACGCCGGGGACGGTCAGTTCGTAGTGGCGGCTGTCCGGAGACGCGGCCGACTGAATCGCTGCATCGAGGTGCCGTTTTGTATCCAAGTCCCCTCCGGTGCTTCGGATACTTTTTATTGCCTGCGCCAGAGCATAGCCCATGCGGGCCGCCACCAGTCGCGCGGCATCGCCCGAGGAGTCGCCGAGGGGTCGAACCAGAAATCGGGTGCCTGTTTTGGCCTGGATGTCGGCGGGCAACAGGAAGCGGGCGTAGAGCCCACTGGGACGGCGAAGCACGAAGGCCTTCGGCACGAATCGATACCTATTTCGATACCTCGGAAGGGATCGGTTTTAGGTATCGAAATCGCCGGAATTGCTTGCATGCCCAGGCACTTACGGCCAGCAAGCAAGAAAATGGAGCGGGCGATGGGAATCGAACCCACGTCAGTAGCTTGGGAAGCTACAGCTCTACCATTGAGCTACGCCCGCGGCCGCGGTATTTAGCCATAGCCACGGTAGCGGCGGCAATGCGGCCGCCGGGTGGATCGCGCGACCGGGGAGGCTGTGCTAAAGGGTTGTTGAACGGCGAAAAGCCCTGCGGATTGTTCGCGGGGGCGGCAGGTATGCGTTCAGCATGCGTACGCTCAGATAGTCGCGCCGCAGCGGCTCCCGTGGGGACCACCGGCGGCTCATTCCGGAGGAGACATTCATGTCGATGTTCACGCGGTACGCAGCGATTCTGGGCGGCGCACTGCTGGTGCTAGTTGGCACCGTCGCCCAGGCCGACTACGTAGACCCGCCGAGCCGGGTCGCACGGCTGAGCTTCACTCGTGGCGAGGTCAGCTTTTCGCCGGCCGGCGAAGACCAATGGGTCACCGCCATGCGCAACCGGCCGCTGATCCGCGGCGACCGGCTCTGGACCGATCGCGGCGCGCGGGCCGAACTGCAGGCGGGCAATGCAACCTTCCGTCTCGACGAAGGCAGCAGCCTGCAGATTCTCAATCTCGACGACCGTACGGCGCAGCTGGAAGTCACCCAGGGCACGCTGAACCTGCGCGTGCGCCGCATCTATGCCGACCAGATCTTCGAAGTCGACACGCCGACCCTGGCGTTCGTGATCTCGCGCCCCGGCGAATACCGCATCGACGTCGATCCGCGCGGCCGCCATACCACGGTCGCCGTCTGGGACGGCGGCGGCGAAGCGCATGGCGAGCGCGCCAACTTCCGCATACGCGAAGGCGAAGCGATCCGCTTCTACGACACTCGCCTGCAGGACTACGAAGCATTCGACATCCCGCGTCCGGATGATTTCGACCGCTTCTGCATGGACCGCGACCAGCGCTTCGACCGCTCCACGTCGCGCCGCTACGTTTCCGAGGATCTGATCGGCTATTCCGACCTCGACGACTACGGCTCCTGGTCCGAAATCACGGAATACGGCAACGTCTGGTTCCCGAGCCGCGTCGCGGTCGACTGGGCGCCGTACCGTGACGGCCGTTGGATCTGGCAGGACCCCTGGGGCTGGACCTGGGTAGACGCAGCCGACTGGGGCTTCGCGCCGTTCCACTATGGCCGCTGGGTCCATGTGCGCAATCGCTGGGGCTGGATCCCGGGCCCGGTCAGCGTGCGGCCGGTCTATGCGCCTGCGCTGGTCGCCTTCGTCGGCGGCAGCAATTTCAGCATCAGCGTGAGCACGGGCCGCCCCATCGGCTGGTTCCCGCTGGGTCCGCGCGAGGTCTACGTGCCGCCGTATCGCGCGAGCCGCAACTACTTCACCAACGTCAACATCACCAATACGGTGATCAACAACACCTACATCACCAACGTCTACAACGACTATTCGGGTGGTCGCGACATGCGCCGCCTGAACTACCTCAATCGCGACGTGGCCGGTGCGGTGACCGCGGTGTCCAGCGACGCGTTCGTCAATTCGCGCTCGGTGCGCCAGCAAATGGTCGCGGTCAACCGCGACGTGGCTGCGCGCGCCGAGGTCACGCCGATCGCCGCGTTCGCGCCGAATGCGCGCAGCGTGATCGGCAGCGAACGTGCCGCGACCGCCAAGCCGCAGCGTGAAGTGTTCGAGCGCGCCGTAGTCGCGCGCACTGCCCCGCCGGCCGCTCCGGTGCCGTTCGCCGAACGCCAGGCCGTGCTGGAGCGCTCGCCGGGCCGCGGCATCAGCGACGACGCGATGGCCAACCTGCGCACGCCGCGCGGCGGTCCTGCCGCGCAGGCGCCCGAGCGCATTCGTGTGGTCGGCGACGGCGCCGCGAACACGCGCAGCGCCGATGCGGAACGTGTCGAGCGCGGCGGCCCGCAGCGTGAAGGCCGCGCGACCGGCGGATCGCCGGGTCGCACCACGCCGGAAGATCGCGGCAGCGCGGCGGGTCGTACGGCGAGCCCGGACGATCGCGGCGGCACGCCGCCGGCGCGCACGCCGGTCATCCGCAGCGACGGCACGATGACGCCGCCGCAGCGCGAGTTCACCCGACCGGGCGACCGCGCCGGCGAGACGCAGCGCAACGATGCGCCGGGCCGCGTGCGCCGCGACGACGCGCCGAGCATCCAGCGCCAGGACACGCCGGCACCGGCCGCGCGCGACGATGCACCGGCCCGCGTGCGTCGTGCCGAACCGCAGCAGTTCCAGCGTGAGGAGGCGCCGCAGCAACTCCAGCGCGAGGATTCCCCGCCGCCGGCCCGCGTGCGCCGTGCCGAACCGCAGCAGTTCCAGCGTGAGGAGACGCCGCAGCAATTCCAGCGCGAGGATTCCCCGCCGCCGGCCCGCGTGCGCCGTGCCGAACCGCAGCAGTTCCAGCGCGAGGAGGCGCCGCAGCAACTCCAGCGCGAGGATTCCCCGCCGCCGGCCCGCGTGCGTCGCGCCGAACCGCAACAGTTCCAGCGCCAGGAAGCGCCGCCGCGCGTCGAACGCGCTCCGGAGGTCCGCGAGCAGCCGCGCTTCGAGCGTCGCGAGCAGCCGGCCCCGCAGCCCGAACAGCGCGCCGCGCCGCCGCAACAGGAACGCCGTCGCGGCAACGAGGACAACGAGAAGGCCAAGAGCCGCGACGAGGGCGGAGAAGACAACGGCCGTCGCCGCCGCGAATGAATCATCGCTTGGCCCCCCGAAGGGCGGACTCCGGTCCGCCCTTTTTATTTGCCGCAGTGCCGGGCTCGCCGGCCGCCGGCCGGATCGGCGACAATCCGCGCATGGAAATTCTGCTCAACGGCGCTCCGCACGCCTGTTCCGACGACACGACCCTGGCCCGCCTGCTCGCCGACAACGGCTATGCCGGTCGCCGCATCGCCGTGGAAATCAACCGCAACATCATTCCGCGCAGCGCGCATGAAACGACCCGCCTGCAGCCGCACGATCGCGTCGAAGTCGTGCACGCGATGGGCGGCGGCTGACCGGACGGCGGCTTCGACCGGGCCCGTTCCCGGCGTCCATCGAGGTTTTCCGGCAAGCAGGCAAGCAGGCAAGCAGGCAAGCACAGGAATTGCACACGCCCGCGGCATCCGGGCGGATGCACGCCGCTGCCCGATCGGCGCGGCGCAACCCGGCCTGAACGCCGGCACAGCAATCATTTCCCAGAGCCCGGGGCGCGCTTGCTACCATTCTGCCCTTTCCCTGCTGCGCCTCTTCCAATGACTGCGACGCCTTCCGATCTTCTCGTCATCGCCGGCAAGCCTTACCGGTCCCGTCTGCTGACCGGCACCGGCAAGTTCAAGGATCTCGAGGAGACGCGGCTGGCGACCGAAGCCGCCGGCGCGGAAATCGTCACGGTCGCGATCCGGCGCAGCAACATCGGCCAGGATCCCGGCCAGCCCAACCTGCTCGACGTGCTGCCGCCGTCGCGCTACACCATCCTGCCGAATACGGCCGGCTGCTATACGGCCGACGACGCCGTACGCACCTGCCGCCTCGCGCGCGAACTGCTGGACGGCCACGACCTGGTCAAACTCGAAGTGCTCGGCGACCAGCGCACCCTGTTTCCGGACGTGGTGCAGACCCTGCAGGCCGCCGAGACTCTGGTGCGCGAAGGCTTCAAGGTCATGGTCTACACCTCCGACGATCCGATCCTGGCCAAGCGCCTGGAGGAAATCGGCTGCGTCGCGGTCATGCCGCTCGCCGCGCCGATCGGCTCGGGCCTGGGCATACAGAACCGCTGGAATCTTCTGGAAATTGTGGAGAACGCGAAAGTTCCCATCCTCGTCGATGCCGGCGTCGGCACGGCGTCGGACGCGGCCGTCGCGATGGAGCTCGGTTGCGACGGCGTGCTCATGAACACGGCGATCGCCGGCGCACGCCAGCCCGTGCTGATGGCCAGCGCAATGCGCAAGGCCATCGAAGCCGGCCGCGAAGCATTCCTGGCCGGCCGCATTCCGCGCAAGCGCTATGCCTCGGCATCCAGCCCGATCGACGGAACCCTGGGCTGATGCAGGGCGAGGACGACAACGGCGACGCGAAGCCGCAGCGCCGAATCCGCAGCTTCGTGCTGCGCCAGGGCCGCATCACCGACGCGCAACAGCGTGCGTTCGGCGCGCACTGGGCGCGCTTCGGGCTGGACTTCAGCGGCGCGCCGCGCGATCTCACGCAGGTGTTCGGCAACGCCGCGCCGGTCGCGCTGGAGATCGGCTTCGGCAACGGCGAGCAACTGGTCTGGGGCGCGCAGCAAGAACCCGGGCGCAATTTCATCGGCATCGAGGTGCATCGCCCCGGCGTCGGCCGCGTGCTGAACGCTCTGGCTGCGGCGAATGCGGACAACGTGCGCGTCTACCACCACGACGCGGTCGAGGTGCTGCAGCAGGAGATCGCCCCGGCCAGCCTGGACCAGGTGCGCATCTATTTCCCCGATCCCTGGCACAAGAAGAAGCACAACAAGCGCCGCCTCGTGCAGGCGCCGCTGCTGCAGCTGCTGGCCTCGCGCGTGCGCCGGGGCGGCAGCTTGCATATGGCGACCGACTGGGCGGACTATGCCGAGCAGATGCTCGCCGTCGCCGATGCGGATCCGTCCTGGCGCAACCGCGCCGGCAGCGGCCACTACGCGGAACGGCCCGGCTGGCGCACGCAGACGCATTTCGAACAGCGCGGCCTGCGACTGGGCCACGGTGTCTGGGATCTGCTCTACGAGCGCGTCTGACCGCAAAGGACGTCGACCGGAGACATGGAATACGGACTGACCCTGACCACCGACATGATGCTCGTGTTCGGGCTGGTCGTCTTCACCGTACTGATGCTGGTGCTGGAATGGATCCGCGCCGACGTCGTTGCGCTGCTCGTCATCGTCTGCATCGGCGTGACCGGCCTGCTGCCGGTGGAACAACTGTTCGACGGCTTCGCCGGTAACGCCGTGATCTCGCTGATCGCGGTCATGATCATGGGCGCCGGACTGGATCGCACCGGCGTGCTGAACAAGGCTGCGAGCCTGATCCTGCGCGTATCCAACGGCGTGGAGTCGCGCCTGTCGCTCGCCATCAACGTGATGGCCGGCGCGCTGACTTCGATCATGCAGAGCCAGGCCCTGGCCGCGCTGCTGCTGCCGGTGGCCTCGCGCGTGTCGGCGCGCACCGGCGTGCCGCTCAAGCGCCTGCTGCTGCCGATGGTCTGCATGATCCTGGCCGGCAC
This sequence comes from Lysobacteraceae bacterium SCN 69-320, assembly GCA_001725155.1. Taxonomy (GTDB): domain Bacteria; phylum Pseudomonadota; class Gammaproteobacteria; order Xanthomonadales; family Rhodanobacteraceae; genus Tahibacter. The sequence goes on from MEFP01000030.1 coordinate 197,415, forward strand.
CAACGTCACGATGATTTCCAACTCGCCGCTGATCCTGCTCAACGACCTCATCGTCAGCGCGAACCGCAACCTGCCGCCGGGCGCGGACACGATCACGCCGTTCAGCCTGTTCGCGATCGCGCCGATCGGGCTGCCGCTGCTGTTCGTCGGCCTGGCCTATTTCTTCTTTTTCACGCGCAAGCTGCTGCCCGACGAGGAGAGCAAGCAGAAGGTCACGCCGGGCCGCACCGAGACCTACTTCGCCGAGACCTACGGCATCGACGGCGAAGTCATGGAGCTGACCGTCACGGCCGAGAGCCCGCTGGTCGGCATGAGCGTCGGCGAGGTCGAGCAGATGCGCGGCGCGCCGCTGATCCTCGCGATGAAGAACGGCAACGAGTCGCGCCTGGCGCCGCCGGCCGACCAGATGATCTGGGTCGGCACTGTGCTCGGCGTGCTCGGCCCACGCGACCAGGTCAACGATTTCGCGCAGAACCAGCTGCTGCGCGTGCAGAGCCGTCTGCGCCAGTTCGGCGACATGTTCAATCCGGGCCGCGCCGGCATTTCCGAAGCGGTGATTCCGCCGAACTCGCGCTACGTCAAGCGCGTGCTCGGCGACATCCGCATGCGCAAGCACTACGGCATCAGCGTGCTCGCGGTGTACCGCGGCGAGCAGGTGTTCCGCGAGGACGTGCGCAAGGTCGCGCTGCGCGCCGGCGACACCTTGGTGCTGCACAGTTCCTGGCGCGATCTGGTCCACGCGGCCGAGGACCGCGACTTCGTCGTCGTGACCGACATTCCCAAGGAAGAAGCGCGGCCGGCCAAGCTCTGGCACGCGCTGATCTTCTTCGCGCTGGCCATGCTGCTGGGCCTGTTCACGAGCATGAAGCTGTCGGTGGCCATGCTGACCGGCGCGGTCGGCATGCTGCTGGCCGGCGTGCTGACGATGGACGAGGCCTATGCGGCGATCAACTGGAAGACCATTTTCACCCTGGCCTGCCTGATCCCGCTGGGCTGGGCCATGGACACGACCGGCGCTGCCGCCTGGGTCGCCCAGGAAGTGCTGATCTACCTCGGCGCCTGGCCGCAGTGGGCGCTGCAGGCCGTCATCGCGGTGCTCGCGCTGTTCTTCGCCCAGGTCATCTCCAACGTCGGCGCAACGGTGATGATGGTGCCGATGGCGATCAACATCGCGCTGGCCTCCAACGGCAATCCGGCGGTGTATGCGCTGATCGTCGCGATCTCCACGTCCAACACCTTCGTCATCGCGAACGCCAACCCGGTGCTGACCATCGTCGGCGGCCCCGGCGGCTACCGCCGGCGCGATTTCTGGCGCGTGGGCCTGCCGCTGACGGCGCTGCTGCTGATCACCCTGCTGCTGTCGGTGAACTGGTTGTTCCAGCGCTGACGCGCCCGGATTTGGGAATCGCAACGCAGATTGAGGTCATGGTCCGCTCGCTAACGCTTTTCCCGATTCTCCATCCCCGATTCCCGACCGCAGGTCGTGATGAGCGCAGCGAGCCGCACCATCGAGGCGTCCACGCTGGCCGATGTCCGGCCACGCAATGCCGTATGTGGGTGGGATCGCGACGATTTCGGTGGCATTTTTTTGCGACGACGACGCGGTAATGTTGCGGTTCGCTGCGCTCACTGCAACCTACTGCAGCACGACCACCCCATCGACGACACGCAACGGCATCGGCACGAGGCCGTTGCGGCAGGGGCCGGCGATGACGGCGCCGCTGGTCACGTCGAAGGTCGCGCCATGGGCGGCGCAGATCACGCTGGCGTCCTTGACCAGGAACTTGCCGGGCGACCAGTCCAGGCGCCGGCCCGCGTGCGGACACTCGTTGTGGTAGGCGAAGATCCGTTCGCCGCGGCGCAGCAGGATCAGGTTGAAACCGCCGGTACTGCTGTCGATGTCGACGGCGATCGCCCCGCCGTCCGGCACGTCGTCGAGGCGGCACAGCGCCCTGCCGCCTTCGGCACTGACTTCAAGCACTTGAGTTGCTTCCGGAAATCCCCACACTGGGTGCCTGCATGATGCCACACGGAGTCGACCTGCCCATGGCCGCAAGCCTGTTCCGCTCGCCGCGCAGCCGCCATCCCCTGCTGCGGGTGCTTTCGGCGCTGATCGGCCTCGTCCTGGTCGGCGCGGCGCTCGTGTTCGGCTTTTTCCTCGTGCTCGGCCTTGCCGCGGTCGGCGCGGCGATCTGGGCCGTGCGCCAGTTCAACCGCCCGGCCACGCCGGCGGCGGCCACGACAGCCCAGCCGCGCGCGACGGCACAGCCTGCTTCGGCCGGCGGCGTCATCGAAGGCGAATTCGTCGTCGTGCGCGAACCGGCGACGCCGTCGCGCTGAACCGCCTCACTCGCTGCCCGGGGGCAGCAGCTCCAGCGCCATGACGATCGCGTCCTCGCGGCCGTTCCTGGCCGGGTAGTAGTTCGGGCGCCGGCCGATCTCGTTGAAGCCCAGGGTGTGATAGAGCTGCATCGCGCGCGGGTTCGATGGCCTTACTTCGAGAAAGATCCGTTCCGCACCGTGCCAGCGCGCCAGGTCCATGAGCCGGCGCATGAGCCGGCGTCCGTGTCCTTCGCCCTGTGCTTCCGGCGCCACGCAGACATTCAGCACATGCGCTTCGCCGGCGGCGACCGACAGCACGCCGTAGCCGATGACGGCCTGCTCGCGCACGAGCACCCAGCAGTTGTAGCCGGCGCGCAGGCAGTCGCGGAAGATGCCTTCGCTCCACGGAAACTCGTAGGCGCGCGCCTCGACCGCGGCGACCGCGGCCACGTCTTCCAGGCGCAGCGGGCGCATTTCCGGCAGGCCGGATTTCAGGATGGCGACCATGTCTGTCCTCGCAGATGCCGGCGCAGCGGCCGCAGCGCCTGCCACAGCAGGCGCTTGGCCATCGCGTTGCCGCGCCATTGCGCCGGCGCAGCCGTGACGACGATGGTCGCCGCCTGCTGCGCCGCCGTCGGCAGCCCGGCGCCGAGCACGCGCGCGAGCGGCTGGCCGAGCACGAGAAACGCCGCCGCATTCTCGTCGAGTTCGGGCAGGCGTCCGTCGCGCGGCACCTGCCAGTGCAGCGCCGCCTCGGGCACGCCGAGCGCGCCGGCGATCAGCGCCGCAACCGTGCCGGCCGGCTGTTCGCAGATCACCGCGACGCGGGCACCGGCGCCGGCCGTTGCCGTCTCGGCCTCGACCGGCGCCGATGCGGCCGGGTCCGCGGCGCGCGAGCGCAGGCGGTAGGCGACCACGCCCATCGCGTCGAGCTGACGCAGGCGCAGCGCCGACAGCGCGACCGCGCTCATGCGTCCACCTTGGCGCGCAGGCCGGACAGCTCGGCGACGAAGGCCGCATAGATCTGGTCCAGCGCCTGGCCGTACGCGGCGACGCTGGCCGGTATTTCCGCGTCGGCGGCGGGGATGCGCGCCGAATAGATCTCTTCGGACAGCAGCTCGCCGGCACGCTCCACGCGCATCTGGAGGGCGACGTCGACATGCCAGACGCCGGCCTCTTCGACGCGTTCGAAGCGCTGGATCACCGCACTGATGCGCAGCACGTTCGCACTGGCCGGCAGGCGGTCGCTGACCTGCGGCGCCGCGTCGATCTGGCGCAGCACGCGGATCAGCCGGCGCTGCAGCATGCGCGACGGCGGATCGCTCCACTGGCGGTAGTGATAGGCACGCAGCGCGTGGCCGTCCTTGTCCAGCGCATAGATCAGCGCCTGGTCGGCGTAGATGCCGTCGGCGCTGAAGATCGCCACATCGACCGGCACCTCGAAACGCACGGCGCGCGCCGGCGGCAGCGCCGGATCGGGCAGGCGGTACCAGGTCACTTCGGGCACCGGCACGGACTCGCAGCCGCTCAGCAGCAGCGACGCCAGCAACAGGGCCTTGGCGGCCAACCTCATCGTTCGGACTCCTCTGGCGAATCGGCCTTGGGCGCCAGCAGCAACCGGTTCGGATTCTTGCGGATCTCGCGGCTGAATTCATCCACGTTGCGGCTGGCGCTGTCCAGGTGATGGACGATGGTGTCGATGCGGCTGGACAACGTCGCGAGCACCGAGCGCAGGTCGACGACGGCGGCATTCACGTGGACGCGGTTGTCGTGGGTCAGGCCGGCCAGGTCGCCGAGCGCACGATCCAGATTGGCCTTGGTCGCATCCAGATCGCGGCTCAGCGAGCGCACGTCGCCGAGTATGCCGCTGACCGCCTCGCGGTTGGCCGGCTTGAGCAGGTCGTTGACCGACTCGGATGCCTGGGTCAGCCGCACGAGCAGCTCGCGCGCCTGGTTCAGCACCTCCGGCGTGCCCTTATCGAGCGAACCGGTGATCGAGTCGATGCGGCCGGACAGGTTGCGCACCAGCGGCGTCAGCTGGTCACGTGTCAGGGTGGTGATCTCGGCGGCGAGCTCGTTCATCGCACCGAACACGTCGGTACCTTCTTCGCCGCGGATTTCGGCGCCGACCGCGAGCATCGCCGGCTTGTCGCCCTCGCGGATCGCCACCGTGACGTCGGCCAGCAACCCGCTGGCCTGCAGCCGCGCGACCGAATCCTGCGGAATCGGCCAGTCGGCGCGCACGCTCAGCGCGATGCGGTAGCGCGTGCCCTTGTCGCCGCGCTCGGGCGTGATGCCGTCGACCTGGCCGATGCGGTAGCCCTGATAGAACACCGGTGCACCGGCACGCAGGCCGGTCACGTTGCGATAGTAGGTGTAGTACTCCGCTTCGCCGCCGCGCTTGCCGGTGATCAGGAACAGCGCGAACAGCAGCAGCGCCAGCGCGACGAGCACGACGCCGCCGACCAGAGTGTAGTTGACGTGGTCGCGTTTCACGGGGCTCTCCGCAATTCCCTGTTCATGCCTCTTCCTCGGTCAGGCGGCGCAGATAGGCGTCGGCGTCGACGACGATCTCGCGCGGGCGCCGGTTCAGCAGGTCCTGGATGCGCTCGTTGTCCGAGCGGCGCACCGCGTCGACCGTGTCGGTCATCAGCACGGCGCCCTGATCCAGCACGGTAATGGTATCGGCGATCTTGAACGCGCTCTCCAGCTCGTGCGTGACGACGACGATGGTCATGCGCAGCGCATCGCGCAGGCGCAGGATCAGCTCGTCGAGTTCGGCCGAGACCACCGGATCGAGACCGGCCGACGGCTCGTCGAAGAACAGCAGCTGCGGATCCATGACGATGGCCCGCGCCAGCGCCGCGCGCTTGACCATGCCGCCGGACAGCTGGCTCGGCATCAGGTCGTGGAAGCCGCCGAGATTGACGACCTCCAGCTTCATGCGGCTCATGATGCGGATCTGGTTCTCGCTGAGCTCCGCATGGTGCTCGCGCAGCGGCAGCGCGACGTTCTCGCCGACCGTCATCGAGGTCAGCAGCGCGCCGCCCTGGAACGACACGCCGAGCCGCAGCCGCAGCTGCTGCAGCTCGCGCGAGCCGGCCTTCACGATGTCGGTGCCGAACAGGCGGATGCTGCCGCGCGCCGGCCGGTGCAGGCCGAGCAGATGGCGCAGCAGGGTGCTCTTGCCCGAACCGGAGCCGCCCATGATCACGCGGATCTCACCGGCGTCGACGCGGAAATCCACGTCGTGCAGGATGCGGCGCTTGCCGTACCAGGCCTCCAGCCCATGCACCTCGATCAGTGGCGCGGCCGGATCGTTCATCGGTTCAGATAGAACGAGAAGATCATGTCGGCGACGATGATGTAGCAGATCGACAGCACGACCGCGCGCGTGGTCGCGCGGCCGACGCCTTCGGCGCCGCCGGTGACCGAGAAACCGGTGCTGCAGCCGATCAGGGTGATCAGCACGGCGAACACGGCGCTCTTGCCTATGCCCTGCCACAGATCGCCCGGATCGAGCAGCGACAGGGTCTGCAGCAGATACGCCTGTACCGTGACGTTGAGCGCCGGCGCGCTGTAGAACGCCGCGCCGAGGATCGCCACCGCATCGGCGAACACGGTCAGCACGGGCAGCATGACGACCATCGCGATCAGCGCCGGCGCAACCAGGTAGCGCACCGGTTCGATGCCGATCACGGCCAGCGCGTCGACTTCCTGCGACACCGTCATCGAACCGATGCGCGCGGCCAGTGCCGACCCCGAGCGGCCCGCGACGAGAATGGCGGTGATCAGCGCGCCGAACTCGCGCGTGACCGACTTGGCCACGGCCATGACGACTTGCGACTGCGCGCCGAATTCCTTGAGCGCGGCGATGAACTGGATGCCGAGCATGATGCCGATGGTCAGCGCGAGCAGGCAGACGATAGGCAGTGCGTCGACGCCGACGCGGCGCATCTCGGCGACGATCGCGGCCGGGCGCACGGGCTGGCCGCTGCGCCAACCCCAGGCCGCGAACCAGAGGCTTTCGGCCAGCAGCATGCCGGCGTAGCCGAAACCGGCGACCGACTGCACGGTCGCGCGGCCGAGACTCGCCAGCGGCTGGAACGTCGGGCGGCTCAACCGGCCTCCAGCGCAGCCAGGTCGGGCAGCAGGGTGAACACGCGGTCCAGCCGCGCGAGTTCGAGCACGGCCAGCACGGCCGGACTCGTCGCGACGAGCACGAAGCGACGCTCGCCGTCGCGCGCGGTCTGCAAGCCTTCGACGAGCGCGGCGATACCGGACGAATCAATGTAGCTGACCGCCGACAGGTCCACGCCGACCGAACGCTGTTCCAGCGCGTCGATGATCGCGTCGCGCACGCGGCCGGACCAGGACAGGTCGACTTCGCCGCTGAGGCGGATCAGCAGCAGACTGCCGTACGCTTCGATGATCAGGTCGTTCAAGGCAGTTCCTCCACAGGCGCGGCAACGCGCTTCCACATCCACAGCACGTTGCCGACTCCGCCGGCGCACGGCTGCAGGCGCCAGCCGTCCATCAGCGTGTCGATGAAATTGACGCCGAGCCCGCCCGCGCGGCACTCGGCGAGGTCGCGCGGCGTCACCCGCGACGGATCCACTCCGGGGGCATCGTCGCGCAGCTCGAACTCCAGCACGTCGCCGTCACGCTGCAATGACAGCACGATATCGCCGCGATTTCCGGCATAGGCGTGCCGAATGATATTGCAGCAGGCCTCGTCGACCGCGAGCACCAGCCGATCGCGCAGATCCGCCGCGACGCCGGCGCGCTCCAGCACGGCACGCAGCTCCGCGCGCATGCCGCGCAGCCGCTCGGGCTCGGCCGGGAATACCTGGCGCAACAGCAGTACCGCGGCGTTGGGCTGGGTTTCCTCCAGCAGCAGCAAGGTGGTGTCGTCGACCAGGCGCAGCTGGCGCAGCTCCGAGAAGATGGAGCGCAGGCGCACTTCCGGCGGCGCGGCCGAGTGGCGCTCGATCAGCGCGCGGGCGCCTTCCTGGCCCAGGCGCCCGCCGTTGCTGCGCACGTCGGTCACGCCGTCGGAGAAGAAGTACAGCGAGCCGCCGCCGAGGCGCAGGCGCGTCTCGTGGAACTCCTGGCCGACCACGATGCCCAGCGGCGGCCCCTCGGAACGGTATTCGCTGTAGATGCCGCTCTGGTACAGCAGCGCCGGCGGAAATCCGGCGCCGGCCATCTGCACGAGTCCGTTGCTGCGGTCGTAATAGCCGACCGCGGCGCAGACGAAGCGGCCGCCATGGGTGGTCTGGCACAGCTCCTCGTTGGCGCGGCGCAGCCATTCGCCCGGCGCGATGCCGTCCTTGCCGGCCCAGCGCAGCAGGCTGGCCGCGCGCGTCATCAGCAGCGCGGCGTCCAGGCCCTTGCCGGCGACGTCGCCGATGACGAAACCGATGCGGCCGTCGGGCAGGTCGAAGTAATCGTAGAAGTCGCCGGAGATCTCGTGCGCCGGCAGATTCAGCGCAAGCAGCGGAAAGCCGGCGCGGCGGCGCTTGGGCAGCAGCAGCTTCTGCAGCCGCCGCGCGAGGTCGAACTCGCGCTTGAGGCGCTGCTGCTCGACGAGTTCGGCAGCCATGCGCGCATTGCTGATGGCCAGCGCCGTCGGTGCGGCGAGCAGGCGCAATATGCCCGCGTCGGTGTCGTCGAACGCCTCGCCGCTGCGCTTGTTGGCCAACTCGATCGCGCCGATCACGCCCTTGGCCGTGGTCAGCGGCGCGCTGATCAGGCTACGCGTGACGAAACCGGTCTGTGCGTCCAGGCCGCGATAGACGCGCGGATCGGCCGCCGCATCGGCGACGACGAGCACGGCCTTCTCGATCACCGAACGCCAGACCACGCCCTGTCCGCGCGCGAGGCGCGCGCCGCCCAGCTCGACCGGTCCGACGCAGAGCTTGCATTCGAGTTCGTCGGTCTGCTCGTCGAGCAGGAACAGCGAAGCAGCCTCGACCTGCATGTAGTCGACGATGCGCTGCAGCGCCAGCGGCAGGGTCTGGCGCAGGTCCAGCGACACCGCGAGGGCCTCGGACAGTTCGGCCAGCAGCGCGAACGCGCGCGCCTCGTCGCCGGTCGCGGCGCGGGCGAGCAGGCTGGCCGTCGCGATGCTCACGCCGGCGGTGACTCCTGCCGCGGCGGCGTGTCGCGCTGGCCGCGCCGGCGGCGCAGGCCCCAGAGCGTGAACAGCGGCCCCGACAGCACATACAGCGCGGCAATCGCGAACAGCACCAGCGGCGTGTCGATGTAAAGCGCAACGAAGATCAGCACGACCAGCGGAATCACGACGAACGGCACGCGGTCCGACAGCGGCCAGGCCTTGAAGCTGAAATAGCGGATGCGGCTGACCATCAGCAGGCCGGCCGCGATCGCGATGCAGGGCGCCAGGGTCTGCACGATCTCATGGTCGCCGGGCAGGCCGTTGGCGCTCATCATCCAGACGAAGGACATGGCCAGACCGGCCGCAGCCGGGCTGGCCAGGCCCTGGAAATAGCGCTTGTCGACGACGCCGACCTGGGTGTTGAAGCGCGCCAGACGCAGCGCCGCGCAGGCCGCATAGATGAAGGCCGCGGCGAAACCGACCTTGCCCCAGAGCGGCCCGAGCCGCTGCAGGCTGGACAGACTCCAGACATACAGCACCAGCGCCGGCGCGACGCCGAAGCTGACCATGTCCGACAGCGAGTCGTACTGCACGCCGAACTCGCTCTGCGTGTTCGTCAGTCGCGCGACGCGGCCGTCGAGACCGTCCAGCAGGCCGGCGACGAATACCGCCATGGCCGCCTCCTGTGGCCGCCCGGCCAGCGCCGCGACGATGGCGTAGAACCCGGAGAACATGGCTCCGGTCGTCAGCAGATTGGGAAGCAGATAGATGCCGCGGTGGGGCTTGCGGCGCGGGCTTTCGCTGGAGTCCATGCCTGGGTCTCGTTCGGAATAGGGGAAAGCTTGCGGGATAGCCGCGCCCTAGCCAAGCCCTGCCGCCGCAACGGCGGTCGGGCCGGGTCCGCGGGCAGGTTCGGTAGCGCTGCCAAGGATTTGCCGGGAATTGCTGCAGCGCTGCACAGTACTGCAGTGCAACGGCTTGTATCGTGTAAACAACAGTGCTATCCAGTAATCACGATCGACCCGCGCGACTGCCCGCGCGATCACGGAGCCCCCTATGAAAGCCATCCAAGTCGCCTTCGGCCTGCTCGCAGCAGTTGCCGCGACTGCCGGCCATTCCGCTGACAAAGTATACAAATGGAAAGACGCCGCCGGCGTCGTGCATTTCTCCGACGCGCCGCCGCCCAAGGGCACCGAGTTCGACAACGTCCGCATCGTCAACCAGAGCGCCGCGATCACGCAGGAACAGACGCAGGCCGCAGCACCGGCTGCAGCCGCCGGCGAAGCCAAGCCGGCTGCGCAGAACGTCGCGCAGACCAACGAAGAACGCTGCCGCCTGGCGCGCGAGCGCGTCGCCCTCCTCAACAGTCCTTCGACCCTGACCGTCGAACGCAACGGCAAGAACGTCGACATGACCGCGGCCGAACGCGCGGCCGAACTGCGCATCGCCACGACCACGGTCGAATCCCTCTGCACACCGCCCGCCGGCGGCCCCTGAATCCCGACGATGGCGCGCCTGCTCGGCTGGACGCTGGCCCTGCTCGCGCTGGCCGCAGCGGCGTGGTGGTACTACGCGCCCCAGTCGCTGCCGACCCCGCTGCGCCACGCAGCGCCGGTCTCGCCGAACGCCCGGTCCACGACGCCGACCTTGTACAAGTGGCGCGACGCGCAAGGCCGGCTCAACGTGACCGACGCGCCACCGAAGGACCGGCCCTACGAGGCCGTGCAGTACAACCCGGACACGAACGTCGTGCCCGGCTACCGCCGGCCCGACGCACCGGGCCCGGCCGAACAGCGGCCCACTCCGCCGCCGCCCAGCGGGAAGTCGCGTTAAGCAGGCCCCGAACGGGGGCCCGCTCCCGGCATTGCGGCATCCCGTCCGCGCGTGTCTTCTCGACGCCTCGACACGGGCGCTGCCAGGGTCCGGCCCGGGCCTGAATCAGCCCGGCCGGACGCGCGCATCCTGGACCGGGCTCAGCCCGCCGGCGCCAGCAGCGCCAGCACGTCCTCGCGGCTGAGCTGGCGGCTTTCGCTGTCGCGGCGCGCGCGGTATTCGAAGGTGCCGGCAGCGACGCCGCGCTCGCTGACCACGACGCGATGCGGAATGCCGATCAGTTCCATGTCGGCGAACATGCCGCCCGGACGCAGGCCGCGGTCGTCCAGCACGACCTCGACGCCGCGCGCCTGCAGCTCGGCATACAGCGCATCGGCAGCGGCCGCGACGGTCGCGTCGCTCTTGGGATTGATCAGGCAGATCGCGACGCGCCACGGCGCCATCGGCTCGGGCCAGACGATGCCGGCGGCGTCGAAATTCTGCTCGATGGCCGCTGCAACGATACGGCTGACGCCGATGCCGTAGCAGCCCATGCTGAGCACCTGGTTCTTGCCGGCCTGGTCGATGACCGTGGCCTTCAGTGCTTCGGCGTACTTCGTGCCGAGCTGGAACACGTGGCCGACCTCGATGCCGCGACCGATGCGGATATGGCCCTGACCGTCGGGCGAGGGATCGCCGTCGACGACCTTGCGCAGGTCCTCCACGCGCGTCACGCGCGCGTCGCGCTCCCAGTTCGCGCCCCGGTAATGGGTGCCGTTCTGGTTGCCGCCGCAGACGAAGTCGGCCAGCACGGCCGCGCTGCGGTCGACGATGACCGGAATGTTCCCGGGCAGCCCGACCGGACCGATGAAGCCCGGCGTGCAGCCGAGCGCACGGACGATATCGGCTTCGTCGGCGAGCAGCGACTCGCCGGGCAGCTCGGCCAGCTTGCCGGCCTTGACCTCGTTGATCTCGTGGTCGCCGCGCACGCACAGGGCGACGAGGCCGTCGTTGCCGCGCACGAGTATGGTCTTGACGCACGCCTGCGGCGCGACGCCGAGGAAATCCGACACTTCGGCGATGGTCTTCTGCGTCGGCGTGGCGACGCGCTCCAGCGCGGCCGCGGCGGCGGGACGCGCCTGCGTCGGCGAAAGCGCCTCGGCCTTCTCGACGTTGGCGGCATAGTCGGAGCCGTCACTGAACGCGATCGCGTCCTCGCCCGACTCGGCCAGCACGTGGAATTCGTGCGATGCATTGCCGCCGATCGCGCCGGTGTCGGCCTGTACGGCGCGGAACTTCAGGCCCAGGCGCGTGAAGATGCGGCTGTAAGCCTCGTACATGTTCCAGTACTCGCGCTCCAGTCCTTCGCCGTCGAGATGGAACGAATACGCATCCTTCATGAGGAACTCGCGCGCACGCATGACGCCGAAGCGCGGGCGGATCTCGTCGCGGAACTTGGTCTGGATCTGGTAGAAGTTGACCGGCAGCTGCTTGTAGCTGTGCAGCTCCGCGCGCGCGAAGTCGGTGACGACTTCCTCGTGCGTGGGGCCGAAGCAGTATTCGGCATCCTTGCGGTCCTTGATCTTCAGCAGCTGGCCGCCGAACTTCTCCCAGCGGCCGGTCTCTTCCCAGAGTTCGCGCGGTTGCACGGCCGGCATCAGCACCTCGATCGCGCCGGCGCGGTTCATTTCCTCGCGGACGATGCCTTCGACCTTGCGCAGTACGCGCAGCCCGAGCGGCGACCAGGTGTACAGGCCGGCGGCGAGCTTGCGGATCATGCCGGCGCGCAGCATCAGCTGGTGACTGACGATTTCGGCGTCGGCGGGGACTTCCTTGACGGTGGCGAGATGGAACTTGCTCAGGCGCATGGCGACGGACTTGAGGCGGAAAAGTCCGTGATTCTATGCGCTCCGGGCCGGCAGCCCAAACCGGCTCGCACCGGCACGGCGGCGCCGCAACGTCCGGGACCGGCTCAGCCGCCGAACAGATTGCGCAGCCGCTCTGCGTAGCCAGCCAGGTGGCCGCTGACTTCCCAGCTGCCGCGGCCGTCGAATCCGACCCGCTGCAGGGTCGGAAACCGCAGAACGGCGCCGCGGCGATGCAGCGCCCAGCTCCCGTCCGGCAGATTCCACGGATCCCCGTCCACCGTCACCTCGCCGGTGCCCGGATCCAGCGGAGCGGCCTTGCGGTAGTCGAGCAGGCACCAGCCGAAATGGTCGACCATCGCGCCGCCGCGCTGAATCACGCCGACATCGGCGCGGGCCGACGGATAGATCAGGGCGTCGACCGACTTCAGCGTGCGCAGCCAGGTGCCGATGCCGGTGGTCGCGGCACAGCCGCCCTGCTGCGGATGCAGCAGGGTCGGCAGCATGTCGAAGAAGCTGTTCGCATCAGTACCGTTCGGCTTGGCGAATACCAGCGGATCGCCGGTGCGGAACGTGCGCAAGAACCACTCCTGCGCCTCCGGCCGGCGCAGGTCGAGCACCTTCCCGATCTCGACCTCGCGCACCTGCGCCTGGAGCACGAAGAACCAGGAGTCTCTTCCCGCGGCGCCGCCCGTCAACGCGAGAACGTCCGCATGAGCCAGCTCGAACGTGCGCCGCCGCGCCGGATCTTCCGGCGCGAGCAGGATCACCACGATCGCCGGCTGCGGCGGTGGCCTCTGGCCGGCACGCTCGAACCAGTTCCGCAGCAGCGGATGCGCCGTGTCGGCGACGAGCACGAGCCCCGGGATCGCGAAATCCGCATACGCCGCGATTTCCTGCGCGAGCGTGCCGCTGTCGTCGCCGGACTCGTCGCAGAGCGTGAAGTAGCACGACCGCGGCAACCTGCCGTCGCCGCCCGCATAACGCCGGTGCAGGCCCGGCGACACCGCCACACCGTGCGTGGCCAGCATGCGGGCCTGATCCATGCTGCGAACGAATGCATCCGGATAGCGCACGCCGAAGGATTGCAGGCGCCGGATATGGCGATCGAACTCCGGCCAGTCGGAGTAGACGCCGGCAAAACGGGCGAACACGTCATTCAGCAGCGCGCGGCCGACATCGTTCAGTCGCGCGGCATCCATCGAGCGCAGCCAGCCGCGATACGTCGTCGTCGGCACGCCAGCGTCGAGCGCCGAACGCAGACCGTCGCGGCGGTCGAAGCGGAGCCTCCAGCCCCGCAGTCGCGGCGGATCCGTCAACGCACGCTGGCCGATGGCCTCGGGATCGGTCAGATCGTCTTCGCCGGCGGCAATGCCGGCGATCGCCGCCGCGGTCGCGGCGGCGCCCCCATGGTCGCCGCTCAGCAGCTGCCAGCGCAGCACCCAGTACTCGATGACGACCGCGACCGGGTGCATGCCGGCGTGCTCGAAGAAAAACGCGATCTGCCGTACCTGCGCCAGCCGTTGCGGCAACAGCAGGTCCGGTTGCCGGATCAGCGTGTCGGCCAGCTTGGCCAGCACCGCCGAATCGTAGATGCCGAATTCGGCCGAACCATGCAACGAGGCAAGCTCCTCGCCGGATATCGCCGCCATGGTCTTCACCGTCACCGAAGGGTGTACGGATCTGCAGCCAGGCGACGAAACTCTCAGCATGGCCGGCGCCGGACGCGCCGGACGCGGCTCACTTGTCCTTCTTGACCAGCCCGCGCAGCTTGTCGAACAGCGAGCCGGCCTTGACCTGATCGACGACCTTGGTCAGCTTGCCGGCCAGACCCTGCTGGCGCTCCATCTCGGCGAGTTCGTCGCGCTGACGCTGCGCCATCTGCGTTTCCCAGCGGCGCTTCATTTCTTCCTGCTGCACCTTCGTGCGCAGCTGCTTGCGGTAATCGTCCGGCAGCGCCTCGCGGAACAGGTTGTTCGGCTCGCGTGCGACGTAGCGGCCGATCTCGTCGTACAGCGTCTCGTTGAACTGGTCCGGCGCGATGGTCTTGGTCTGCTGGCCGCCGATCTGGTCGAAATTGGCGAACTGCAGGCGCACGACGCCCGATTCGGCGTCGGCGTTGAACACGGCCGACAGCGTGATGCGTCCGCGCGCACGCACGTTCGCGGCCAGCGCCTCGCCGTTGGCATCCTTCTTCGTGATCGTGACGCCGCCGATGTGGAAGCGCTGGAACGCGCCGGCGACGGTCTTGATCTTCGTCGCGCCGAGCACTTCGACGTTGGGACATTCCTCGGTCAGGATCGGACACGGGAACGACAGCCGTATCTCCTTGGAGGCCGGCTGGCTCTGGATCTTCAGATCGTATTCGTGCTCGACCTGCAGCACGATGTCGCCGTAGCCCGGCAGCGCGTGGCGCAGCGTCTTCTTCGGCTTGATGAAGCTCAGGTTCTGCGTGAGCTTGGACAGGTATTCGTGCAGCGCCGCCATGCCCGGCTCCAGCTGCGTGCGATAGGCGGCTTCGCGCTCCTGTTTCGCGCGATCCTGATCGTCGGCGCCTGCCTTGCGCCGCTGTGCTTCCTGTTCGAGATCGTCCAGCAGACCCACTGCTCACCCCTGAGACGTAGAGAAGCCAACCCCGCCCTGCCCTCGCGCAAGCCGCATAGTATCCGGTCGCCGGGCTTCCGGGCACCCCGGCACCGGTGGAAACTTCCCGCCGGGCCGGCCGGGACGGTGCATTCTTGCGCCATAAATGCGCCTTTGGCAAAAAGTGCGCCTGCCGGGCACGGTCGCGGAAATCCGTTGCCCGCCAAGCCCCGCGGCCGCCGGACAGATACAGCCCCAGTACGGACTGGACGACACAAAACCGTCACGGATGCGCCGCGCATTCGCGGCCCGCTTGAACAAGCGAGAACCGCCGGGCGCCTGCGCAACAGGCGACCGGCGGCGCTGCGGGACGAAAGACAGGACTGGGGAACGTCGCTGCCGATGCCGGCCGCGGCCGGTCAGAGACTGCGCCGCGGCGGCACGAGCAGGTCGCCGAACAACAGTCCGGCAACCAGCGACACGAGGATCGTGATCAGCGAGAACGCCGTGTCGACGCCGAGCAGCACGTCGCCTTCGAACAGGAAGGACAAACTCTTGAAACCGACGCTGCCGGGCACGAGCAGGATGATGCCGGGCTCGCGGATCAGCGCGCCCGGACGCTGGAACCAGGTCGCGTAGAGATTGCTGACGGCGCCGACGCCGAGCCCGGCGATGAACACGCCGAACTCCGGACCGAAGTGCGCGCCGCCGATCCGCGTCAGCGCATAGCCGAACATGACGGCGGCGACGACGATGGGACCGTCGCGCGGCGCGCTGCGGAACAGCACGGCGAACGCCGCCGCGCCGGCGAACAGCCCCATCCATTCGACCCACAGCGGCACCGGCATGGACACCACGGCCGGCGGCGCGACGCCGAGCACGAGACAGAGCTGGGTCGCCGCGACCGCGCCGAAGGTCAGCTTGAGCAGGGTCGCCGTCGCGCCGGCCACGCGCGCGATGCCGGAGACCAGGTGCTGGCTCGACAGCTCGCGCACGGCCGTGGTCAGGGTCATGCCCGGCAGCAGCACGATCAGGCTCGCGAGCACGACGGCCTTCAGGGTCAGCGGCGCGACGTAGGCGCTGAACAGGGTCGCGATCAGGGTGACCAGCAGCGCCGACAACGCCTCGAAACTGTTGGACAGGCGCGGCCGTCGCTCGGCGCCGAGCGACAGCAGGCCGATCAGCCAGCCCAGCAGCGCGACCACGAGCAGGTCCATCCACGACGCCTTGAGCAGGGTCGCCACGCTGGCCGAGGCCACGCCGAAGCTCAGCACGGTGAGCCAGCGCGTGCGTTCGCTGGCCGGCCGGCCGAGTTCGAGCAGCTGGCGATAGCCGCTCTGCAGATCCAGGCTGCCGTCGATGACACGGTCGGCGATCTCGTCGACGGCACAGAGCCGGCGCAGATTGACCTGGCCCGGGGCGAGGCGGATGACCTGGGTGACCTCGGCGACCGGATCGAGCTCGCGCCCCTGTTCGGAGAACGACAGCACGATCGAGGTCGGCGTCGACAGCACGTCGCAGGCCAGACCCAGGCGCGCGCTGACCTTGGCGATGGCTTCCTCCAGGCGCGGCGCCGCCGTGCCGTACTCGTGCAGGCGCCGCGCGAGCGCGATGACGAAGCCGACGCGGGCCTTCAGTGAAGCCGAGCGGTCGTTCATGCAGCGGCTCGGCAATAATGGGCGGCTGCGCCGCGGCGGCAAAGGGGATCGGAATACATGGGTCTGGGCGAGGCGCTGGCGATCTTGAGTGCATTGGCCTGGTCGGCCGGCGTGATTATCTACAAACGCCTCGGCGAAACGCTCGCGCCGACGCGTCTGAACCTCATGAAAAATCTGCTGGTGCTCGGTCTGCTGCTGCCGACCCTGGCCCTGGTCGGCGGTCCACTGCCACAGCTGAGCGCCGCCGAGCTCGCGATCACGCTGTTCTCCGGCCTGCTCGGCATCGCCGTCGCCGACAGCCTGTACCTGACCGCGCTGAATCGCCTCGGCGCCGCGCGCATGGGCGTGCTCGGCAATTTCTACAGCCCGTTCGTGATCCTGCTGTCGTTCCTGCTGCTCGGCGAACGCCTGGGACCGGTGCAGCTGCTCGGCTTCGTGCTGGTCAGCAGCGGCGTACTCGTGGTCGGTATGCCCAGCGTGCAGGAACCGGCCGAGCGCCGGGCGCAGCGCCTGGGCATGGTGCTCGGCGTCGGCTCGATCGCGCTGATGGCCGTGGCCATCGTGCTGGTCAAGCGCATTCTCGAGACCCAGCCGCTGATCTGGATGGTCGCGCTGCGCCTGATCGGCGGCATAGGCGGCCTGCTGATCCTGTTCGCCTGGCGCCGCGAATCGCCGCTGCCGGGCCGCGCCGAGCGCGCGCGGATGCGCTGGCCCATCGTGCTGCTCGGCGCGTTCGTCGGCCAGTACCTGTCGATGGTGCTCTGGCTCGGCGGCTACAAGTACGCGCCGGCCTCGGTCGCGGCCATCCTCAACGAGACCACGTCGATCTTCATCGTCGTGCTCGCCGCGCTGTTCCTGCATGAACCGCTGAACCGGCGCAAGCTGCTCGGCGTCGCACTGACCCTGTCGGGCGTGGCCTGCATGCTGCTGGCCTGACGCGCTGGCGGGCACCTCGAAAAACGCCGAGGTACCCGCGCCACGCTGAGGTGCCGAATCGAAAGCCCTCGGAACGATGGTTTGTCGAGGTTTCCTGATGGGGTAGCGCGCTCGCTGAATCGCTCGATCGCGCATCGACGCAACTCAGCCGACCTGGCGGAACGTCAGATTGATGCGCGGTTCGTGCACGCGCAACGCGCGCGGCAGGTCGTGACGGTAGTTGCGCTGGGTCGCACCGGCCATGAGCAGCAGGCTGCCCGAGGTCAGCGCGAGTTCCAGACCCAGCGCCTTGTCGCGGCGATGGCGCAGGCGGAAGCGCCGCGTCGCGCCGAAACTCAGGGATGCGATGACCGGCGCCGGACCAAGCTCGGGTTCGTCGTCGCTGTGCCAGCCCATATGGTCGCGGCCGTCGCGATAGAGATTGCACAGCACGCTGTTGAACGGCTGCGCGCAGAGTTCCTGCAACCCGCGGCGCAGCTCCGCGAGCGGCGGCGTCCACGACCGCGGTTCGAAGCGCGTGCGCGAGTAGGTGTAGACCGCGTCCGGGTCGCCGACCCAGCACGACAGCCGCGGCGAATCGACGGCGCGGCCGTAGATGTGCAGGCGATGCTGCTCCCACGGCGTTACCGCCCGCAGCAGCGCGAACAGCCCGGCCGGATCGGCGAACAGTCCTTCGGCCAGACGCAGTTGCGCGCCGGGCAGGTCCGGCAGAGCCAGCCAGCGCGGCGACCGCCACTCCACCGAGGTGACATTCACGACGCAGGACCGCCGACCACGCCGCGCGCGAACAGCCCGGCGCTTTCGGCCGCGTCGAGGCCGAGTTCGGCCAGCACTTCGGCGCTGTGCTGGCCGAGCGCCGGCGGCGGCCGCGCCGCGAGCCGCGGTCGCGCATCGCGGCGCAGCGGGTTGGCGATCTGCGGCAAGCTGCCCCAGCGCGCATGTTCCTGCTCGACGCACAGGCCGCGTGCGGCGACCTGCGGATGCGCGAACACCGCGGCCAGGTCATTGACCGGACCGGCCGGCACGCCGGCCGCGGCGAAGCGCGCAAGCCAGTCGCGGGTCGGCTGCTGCGCGAGGTGCCGGGCAATCGCCAGGCTCAACGCATCGCGCGCGGCCACGCGCGCCGCATTCGTCGCGAAGCGCGCGTCGGCCGCGAGTTCGTCCAGTCCGGCCGCGGCGCAGAAACGGCGGAACTGATCGTCGTTGCCGACCGCGAGCATCAGATGGCCGTCGGCCGTCGCGAAGGCCTGGTATGGCGCGATGTTCGGATGCGCCGTGCCGTGACGCTCAGGCACCGCGCCGCCGACGAGGTAGTTCATGCCCTGATTCGCGAGCCAGGCCACCTGGCAGTCGAACAGGGCCAGATCGAGATGGCTGCCGCGCCCCGTGCGGGTGCGCTCGTGCAGCGCGGCGAGAATCGCGCTAGCCGCATACATGCCGCACATCAGGTCGCTGACCGCGACGCCGACCTTCATCGGTCCACCCTCGGCCGTGCCGGTCAGCGACATCAGGCCGGCTTCGGCCTGGATCATCGCGTCGTAGCCGGCGCGCTGCGCATTCGGGCCGTCCTGGCCGAAGCCGCTGATCGAGCAATAGATCAGCCGCGGGTTGGCGGCCGCGAGGCTGGCGTAGTCGAGCCCGTAGCGCGCGAGCGTGCCCGGCAGGTAGTTCTCGACGAGCACGTCGGCCTGCGCCGCCAGCCGCTGCAGGACGGCCTGACCGTCGGCGGTCGTGAAGTCCAGCGCGAGCGAGCGCTTGCCGCGGTTGCAGCACAGGAAATACGCGGCGACCGCATCGCCGTCGGCCGTATCGAGGAACGGCGGTCCCCAGCGCCGCGTATCGTCGCCGATGCCGGGTTTCTCGACCTTGACGACGTCGGCGCCGTAGTCGGCGAGCAGCTGCGTACACCAGGGGCCGGCAAGAATCCGGGACAGATCGAGTATGCGCAGGCCGGTCAGCATGGCGTTGCAGTTCGCTGGGCTGGGAAAAAACGTGCGCGGCGCCGGCCGTGGCCGGCGCCGTCGCGATGTACGCTCAGGCCGATGCCGGCACCGGATAGTCGGGCGCCGCATCCAGCGCCGCGGCGCAGACGCCGGCCAGTTCGAGCAGCCGCAGATCCGAGCCCGGCGGGCCGACGAACTGCAGGCCCAGCGGCAGTCCTTCGCTGGTGCGGCCCATCGGAATGCTGACGGCCGGACAGCCGGCCAGGCTCGCGAAACAGGTGAACTGTGCCTGGTCGACCGGTTCGGGCTGGTCGAGCCGCGGCGCCGCACCCGGCGTGGTCGGCAGCACGAGCACGTCGACCTGGGCGAACACGCGCCGCGCCGCGAGCACCGAGGCGTCGAGCATGCGGTCGGCGACGACGTAGTCGACGGCCGACTTGGCCGCGGCGAAATCCAGCATGGCGCGGAACGCGTCCGAGACCGGCCGCGCCGTATCGGCGAGATCGGCGGCGAAGGTCTGGCGCATCTCGGCTTCCATCAGCAGCAGGCCGGCGCGGCGCGCCCTGGCGAACGGGTAGTCGGAGAAGTCGATCGCGCGCTGCTCGCCGAGTTCGTGGCGCAGACCCGCGACGGCCTGTTCGAACGCCGCGAGCACTTCGGGCGACGTGCCGAGCCCGGCCAGGTCCTGCGGAATGCCGCAGCGCAGCCGGCCGGGTTCCCAGTCCGGCGGCGCCAGCGCGACGCGGCGCTTGCGCGAGCGCGGATCCTCGGCATCGTAGCCGGCCAGCACCTGCAGCAGCACGGTCAGATCGTCGACGTTGCGCGCGATCAGGCCGACGGTGTCCAGGCGCCGCGCCGCCGGCACGAGGCCGCGTGCGGAGATTTCGCCGTGCGTCGGCTTCAGCGCGAACACGCCGCAGTGGCTGGCCGGAATGCGGATCGAGCCGAGGCTGTCCGAACCGATCGCCGCAACGCAGAGGCCGGCCGCGACGGCCGCAGCCGCGCCGCCGGAGGAACCGCCGACGCCGTGGTCGCGCTGCCACGGATTGACCGTCGTGCCGTAATGCGGATTGCGCGTGGACGCGCCGAGCGCGCCCTCGTCGAGGTTGGTCTTGCCGAGGACGACCGCGCCGGCGCCGAGCAGGCGCGACACCACGGCCGCGTCGGTCGCGGCGACCTGTCCGCGCCGCGCCGGCAATCCGACACTGGTAGCCCAGCCGGCCACGTCGAGGTTGTCCTTGATCGCGACCGGAATGCCGTCGAGCCGTCCGAGCGAGCGGCCGCCGGCGCGGCGCCGGGCACTGGCCGCGGCCTGGGCGCGCGTGCGTTCCGGGTCCAGGCCGACATAGGCGTTCAATGCGGGGTTCAGCGCCGCGATCGCGGCGAGATAGGCCTCGGCCAGTTGCACCGCATCAATGCGGCCGGAGGCCAGCCAATGCAGGGTCTGGCAGGTACTCGCCGCACGTATGCGCAGGGCATCCAGCTCGGCCGACGACGTATTCATCCATTAGCTCCCTGTCCGATGAAGCGGCTAGCCTCGGTGCAGCGGGCGATTTGCGCAAGTCGCCGCGCAGTATTTTTTACGCGGGAACGTTAGGATTCCGCGTACGCAAGCCCGCCGCCCGGAACGCCGCAACCCCGATGAACGACAGCCAGCGCCCCGACCCGCCTGCCGCGCCTGCGCGCCGCGGGCTGCGCTCTTCGCGCAAGCCGCGCTACATGCAGGTGGCCGACGAACTGCGCGACGAGCTGCGCCGCGGCGACCATCCGGTCGGCGGCATGCTGCCGACCGAGGCGCAGCTGTGCGAACGCTTCGGCATCAGCCGCTACACCGCGCGCGAAGCCCTGCGCACGCTCGAGGAAATGGGCCTGATCGCACGCCGTCGCGGCTCCGGCACCAAGGTGCGCAGCGCCGAGCCGCAGGTGCGCTACAACCAGTACGTACGCTCCATCGACGACCTGCTGCAATACACCCAGGCCACGCGTTTCCAGCTGCGCCACAGCGACCGGCTCGTCGCGGATGCGACCCTGGCCGGCTGGCTCGACGTGCGCGCCGGCACCGAGTGCGTGCTGCTGCACGGCATCCGCTACCAGCGCCGCATGCTCAAGCCGTTCTGCATCACCGACGTCTACCGGCGCGCGAGCATGCAGGGCCTGCCGCCGGGCTTCGCCCGCGTCGAGGACGCGATGCGCGCGCTGATCGAAGGCGAGCTGTTCGCCCGCGTCGGCCTCGTCGAGCAGAGCCTGTCGGCGGTCGCGCTCGACGCCGAGCAGGCCGACCAGCTCGAAGTCGAGCCGGGCACGCCGGCGCTGCGCACCCTGCGCCGCTACTTCGATCCGAAGAGCCGCATCCTGCTCGTCGCGATGACCCTGCATCCCGGCGACGTGTTCTCCTACGTGACGCGCTACGAACGCTCGGACGTGATGCGCGGCGTGTAGCCGCGCATCCGCCGCCTCAGATGCAGGTCACCTTGCCGCCGAGCCGGTTGTTCTTGCTCGCCGAGGTCTGCACCGCGCTGCACAGCATCTGCGATTCCTGCTCGGTCATGCCCCAGCCCAGCATCACGGCGCGCCGCGGCGCGGCCGTGCCGCCGCCGTCGACCTGCACGTGGGCGTAGTGCACGCTGGCCGGCTGGCCTTCGAGCATGCGGCGGTAGCGCGGCTCGATCTCGCGGGAGCACTCCAGGCTCTTGATCTTGCAGCTGAGCTGGCTGCCGGCAGGACACAGCCCGAGCAGACGCGCGCCGGTGACGCCTTTCTCGCAGTCGCCGGCCGGCGGCCGCTCCTCGATCGCGACGAGCTCGACCTCGCGCTGCTCGCCCTGCATCAGCATGCGCACTTCCATGTAGCCGTCGTAAAGCCCGGCGGCCGCCTGCGTCTCGCCGGACTTGCCCGCGCCGCCGCCGATGATGCGATAGGCGGCAAACGTGAGCACGAGCACGACGACAATGACTCTCCACATGACCAACACCCCCCGATGGTTGAACGGCCCCGCGGCCACGCGGCGCCGGCCGGGGAACAAGCCGCCCGGCGCGCCGCAAGTGCCGCAAGAGAATGCGAACCGCCCCTCCCAGAGCCGATTCGCGGCGCTAGCGTAGCCGATCGCCGGCAGCCGCGCCCGGCCGGCACCACCGGCCGGCTGGATTGCCGGCTCAGTCCGTAGCGCCGACAATCGGCCTCTTTCTCGCCTCTAGCCGGAGTCCGCCATGAGCGAACGCGATGTCATGGAATACGACTTGATCACGGTCGGCGCAGGCCCGGCCGGCCTCGCCTTCGCCATACGCCTCAAGCAGCTCAAGCCCGACATCCGCGTCTGCGTCATCGAGAAGGCCTCGACGGTCGGTGCGCACATCCTGTCCGGCGCCGTCATCGAACCCGAACCGCTGAACGAGCTGTTGCCGGAATGGGGCAAGAACCCGCCGCCGATCTGCGTGCCGGTGACCAGGGACGAGTTCTACTGGCTGCGCGACAAGGATCGCGCGGTCAAGCTGCCGGTGGTGCCGCCGCAGATGCACAACCACGGCAATTTCATCGTCTCGCTCGGCGCGCTCTGCGCCTGGCTCGCGCCGCAGGCCGAAGCGCTCGGCGTGGAAATCTATCCGGGCTTCGCCGCCGCCGAACCGCTGTTCAACGAGGCCGGCGCCGTCTGCGGCGTGCGCATCGGCGACATGGGCGTGGCCCGCGACGGCTCGCACAAGCCCGGCTACACCCAGGGCATCGACATCACCGCGCCGATCACCGTGCTCGGCGAAGGCGCGCGCGGCCACCTGTCCAAGCAGCTGATCGCGAAATACGCGCTGGACAAGGACAGCGATCCGCAGACCTGGTCCATCGGCATCAAGGAACTCTGGCAGCTGCCGCCGGGCCGCGTCGAACCCGGCAAGGTCGTACATACCCTGGGCTGGCCCGCCGACAACGCGACCTACGGCGGCGGTTTCCTGTATCACCTGGACCAGGACCGCGTCGCGATCGGCTACGTAACGGGACTGGACTATTCCGATCCGCTGCTGTCGCCGTTCGAGCTGTTCCAGCAGGTCAAGAACCATCCGAGCATCAAGCCGCTGCTCGAGGGCGGCAGCATCGTCTCTTACGGCGCGCGCGCGATCGTCGCCGGCGGCTGGCAGTCGCTGCCCAGGTGCGAGATGCCCGGCGCGATCCTGATCGGCGACGCCGCCGGCCTGCTCAACGTGCCCAAGATCAAGGGCACGCACCAGGCGCTGCGCTCCGGCATGCTCGCCGCCGAGCACATCGCCGCGACGAACTCGCCCGAAGGCTGGGACGCGAAGCTGCGCGCCTCGGCCGTGGCCAAGGAACTGCACAAGGTCCGCAACATCAAGCCCGGTTTCCACAAGGGCCTGTGGCTCGGCCTGGCCAACGCCGGCTGGGAAACGCTGACCGCCGGCCTGTCGCCGTGGACGCTGAAGAACCATGCGGACTGGAACCAGCTCGACAAGATCGGCCGGTACGAAGCCCCCAGACGCGACTTCGTCGAACGCACCCTGCCGCCGCGCGACCGCCTGGCCGCGGTCTACTTCGCCGCGACCGAGCACGACGAAGACCAGCCCGTGCATCTGCAGGTGCTCGACACGAACATCTGCGTGACGCGCTGCGCCGAGGAATACCAGAACCCGTGCCAGCGCTTCTGCCCGGCCGGCGTCTACGAGATCGTCACCGAGGAAGCCGGCAAGCGCCTGCAGATCAACGCCGCGAACTGCGTGCACTGCAAGACCTGCGACATCAAGGACCCGTACCAGATCATCAACTGGGTCACGCCGGAAGGCGGCGCGGGGCCGAATTACCAGAATCTCTGACCGTGCCGCCGCGCTCCGTCGCAACACTGCGCTGGCGCAGGGTCGCGCTCGCGGCAGCGCTGCTAGTGATCGGTGCCGGCCTGGTGCTTCTGGCGCCGGTGTTGCATCGCGGCGCTGCAACACAGCTCAGCGCGGAACCGGCCCTGCCGGACAACCGGCTGGACTTGCGCGACTGGGAAACACGCAGATATCTGGAACGGCTCACGAGCGGGCAGCGTGGTCGCTACGCCGATCTGGCGCCGCCCCTGTTCTGGCGCTGCATGGAGGGAACGAGCGACGTCGTCGCCGTCGCTTTCCAGTTCTCGTTCGAGGCAAGCTATTACGTCGAATTGCGGCGCGGCACCGGCACGGAGGCAAGTGCGCTGGTCTGGAAGAACCTCGGCTGGGGAGTTCCGCCACCACCGCCACGTTCGGCACAGGGTTACTTCGTGCCCCCGCCAGAATCGGCGGGCACCCCGCAACCGCGCGCCGTGCCCGACGCCGAATTCGCCGAGATCATCGGCGAGTTCGTCGAACTGTCGGCGCGGGGCGTGGCGCCGCTGCATGGCAAAAGCGGGTTGGACGGCGGCGTCGTGCTCATCGAAACCTGCCATCAGGGCCGCTACGGCGTGTTCCTGCGCGAGAACATCCATAACGACGACGATGTCCGCGTGATGGCCCTGGCCGAGCGCGTACTCATCGCGGCCGACGTGCACGAACGGCAACAGCAGTACGAAGCGCCGCCCGGGCCGGTCGCACTCTGAGGACCATCACCGGCGAACACCACGCGGCGGCAATCTGCCACATGGCCACAAATCCGGCACTGCGCGATGCTGGCGCCATGACGGCCAGCACCTGCCCTACCGACATCCAGCGCCTGCTGCGCGTGAACCATTCCGGCGAGTTCGGTGCGATCGGCATCTACCAGGCGCAGCGCCTGCTCGCGCGGCTGACCTGGCCGCAGGGCGTCACGCTGGTCGACGAGATGCTGCAGCACGAACGCGGCCATCTCGCGCGTTTCGGAGACTTGCTCGTCCGCCGCGGCATCCGTTCCTGCTACGCATTGCCACTGTGGCGGCTCGGCGGCTGGCTGCTCGGCGCGCTGACCGGCCTGTTCGGCCGCCGCGGCATCCTGCTGTGCACCTTCAGCGTCGAAAGCACCGTGCTGCATCACCTGGCCGAACAACGCGGCCAACTCGCCGGCCGCGACGAGGAATTCGTCGCGCTGATCGCCGACATCGAGCACGAAGAGCGTGCGCACCGCGACCACGGCCTCGCGTACGCGGCAACGCCGAACCTGCCGCTGCGCGCGATCGACGCGCTCGCACGCACGGCGACGAAATTCGCGATACGGCTGTCGCTGCGGTTCTAGCGCGGCCGCGTTCAGACCGGCGTCGCGGTCTCGTAAAGCTCCAGCGGCAACCCATCCGGATCGGCCAGGAACACGAAGCGCCGGCCGGTGTATTCGTCGGTGCGGATGTCCTGCACGGCCACGCCGCGGGCGAGCAGTTCGCGGCGACAGGCCGCCACGTCGGCGACGGCGAAGCACAGATGGCGCAGGCCGCAGGCTTCGGGCCAGGACGGCCGCGGCGGCGGCGAGGGAAACGAGAACAGTTCGATCTGGCCGCCGTCGGGCAGGGCGAGATCGAGCTTCCAGGAGTCGCGTTCGGCGCGGTAGTTCTCGGCAATGACGGCGAGGCCGAGGACCCCGGTGTAGAAGCGCCGCGAGACGGCGTAGTCGGAGCAGATGATCGCAACGTGGTGCAGGCGCAGCAGCATGGCGCATCTTGCCGCGCGGGCCGGCCGCGCGACAAGGCGCGCGACCGGCCGGTTCGTCGATGCGCGGCGCTGCGATCCACCGCAGCGCCGCATCGCTTACGGCTCGAAGCCGTTGCCGAAGATCCGGTCCGGCACCGTGAAACTGCCGGTGATGGCCTGGTTGCTCAGCGCCGTATACGCCAGCACGCTGACGAGATAGGTGCCGGCCGCCGGCGGGTTGGTGATGTTGCAGGTCTCGTTCGCATTCGCGCCGGCGGACTCGCAGATCACCTCGCCGTTGAGCAGCACGGTCATGTCGGCGTCTTCGTTGGCCGGACCGGTGGTCACGAAGCTCAGGTTGGCCGCACCGGCAGGCACCACGAGCGAATAGCGCAGCTCGTCGTTCTGTGCGGCGCTCTGGCCCGAGATCGTCACGCCGTTGGTCAGCGGCACCGGCGGCGCGAACAGACGCACGACGCGCGAGAAGCTCGCATTGGCGCCGCCGTTGTCGGTCACGGCCAGGGTGACGGTGAAGGCGCCGTAAGCCGCATAGGCGTGCACGGGGTTGGGCTGCGTCGAGACCGGGCTGCCGTCGCCGAAATTCCAGCTGTAACTGGCGATGCTGCCGTCGAAGTCGATGGCGCTGTTGGTGAAGGTCGCGGTGAGATCGCTGACGGCCGCGCTGAAGTCGGGCGTCGGCGGCGCGTTCGTCGCGCTGGTGCTGAGCACGACGCGCCAGGCGCCGCGGCTGTAGGTGCCGGCGGTCAGCACATGCGGCACGTCGTCGATTTCCAGATCCGTGACGACCACGCCGAGCGGCAGGCCGGCGGAGAACGCGCTGAAGTTGTCGCCGCCGTCGGTACTTTCATAGATGCCGATGTCGGTCGCCACGAAGATGCGGTTGGTGTTCAGCGGATCGACGGCGACGCTGTTGGCCGGCACGTTGGGCAGCCCCGTGCCGACCGCGGCCCAGGTCGTGCCGCCGGTGGTCGAGCGGTACAGGCGCGAGGCACCGAAGCCCGAGCGCGTGATGAATACGCGCTGCGCATTGGTCGGGTCCATCGCGACGTCGGAGACGATGCCGCCGGGATAGTCGCCGGTGACGTTGGTGAAGGTCGGCGTCGGTATCGAGGCATCCGGGCTGAAGTAGATGCGGCCGCCCGAGGTGCCGACATAGGTCGGCATCAGCACGCCGATCAGCTGCGGCGTGACCACCGACGCGGCGCTGCCCATGTTCGGCGACACGGCGGTCCAGCTGCTGCCGTTCGTCGGCATGCGGTACACGGTGTTGGACGAGGTGAACAGCAGGTTGCCCGCCGCGGCGAGCGGCGTGACCCAGGGGAACGTCGAGGAGGCGGTAAGGCCGGTGCGCGGCACCAGCTCGTAGCTGCCGAGGCTGCCGTTGGCTTCGGAACGAAAGATCGACGGCAGGTTGCTGCCCGGATAGCTGGTCTGGAACACGCGCGACGGATTGCTCGGGTCGACCGCGTTCATGAAGCCGTCGCCGCTGGCGAAGGTCAGGCCCCACTGCAGGCTCGTGCGGCGGCCCGACGAACCGTTGTCCTGCGCGCCGCCGAACACGATGTTGACGTCGTTCGGATGCACGGCGATGTCGTAGAACTGGGTGATGTTGAGATTGGCGTTCATGTTCACGTACGACAGGCCGCCGTCGTCGGAACGCCAGATGCCGCCGTCGGTGCCGACCCAGAAGCGGTTCGGATTGCTGGCCGAATAGCGCACGACGTGGGTGTCCTGATGCACCTTCTGCGAGGTGCCCCAGCTGCTCGTCATCGCGGTCAGCGTGGCGCCGCCGTTGAGCGAGCGGAAGTGGCGGATCGTGCCGAGCAGGATGGTCGCCGGATCGGTCGGATGCACCGAGACCGTCAGGTTGTAGGTGCACTGGCCTTCGCAGGCCGAGGTATTCGTCGCGGCCCAGTTCGCGCCGCCGTCGGTGGTGCGATAGAGCCGCGTGCCCTGCAGGGCGTACAAGGTGTTGCTGTCGCTCGGGGCCATGGCCAGGCGCAGGCGCGAGCCGGCCGCATTCAGGCCGCTGCTGACATTGGTCCAGGTCGCGCCGCCGTCGGTGGACTTCGACACGCCGGTGTTGATCAGGCCCGCGTAGACCGTGTTCGTGCCCGGCACGAACACGATGTCCTCGACATTGGTGCTGAGCACGCGCGTCCAGGTCGCGCCGCCGTCGGCGGAGCGGAACACGCCGGCGCCGCTGAGCGTACCGCTGGCGCTGCAGGTGCCGGCGCCGCCGGCCAGGATCACGTTGCTGTCGGTCGGCTGCACCGCGACCGCGTTGACGATCGACAGCGGCATCGCCGTCGCGCCGCTGCCGTTGCGCGCATTC
Organism: Lysobacteraceae bacterium SCN 69-320; assembly: GCA_001725155.1. Taxonomy (GTDB): domain Bacteria; phylum Pseudomonadota; class Gammaproteobacteria; order Xanthomonadales; family Rhodanobacteraceae; genus Tahibacter. The sequence continues at coordinate 225,559 of MEFP01000030.1, forward strand.
CAGGTCGCGCCGGCGTCGGTACTGACGAATACGCCCTGACCGAAGTAGCCGGCGCAGCCGCCGCCGTTCTTGTCGCCGGTGCCGACCCAGACGGTGTTGACGTTGCCCGGGTCCAGGGTCACCGCGCCGATCGGCAGAGTGCCGACCTGGTCGAAGATCGGTGTCCAGCTCGCGCCGGCGTTGGTCGTCTTCCAGACGCCGCCGGCGGCGCTGCCGATATAGACCGTGTCCTCGTTGCCGGGCACCGGCGTGATCGCATTGATGCGGCCGGCGACGCGGCCCATGATCCAGTCCGTCATCGTCATCGACGAGGGACCGACCGGCTCCCAGGTCTCGCCGGCCAGCTGCTGCTGTGGATCGCGGCTGCGGCGGTCGGCCTGCAGCTTCTGCACGGCGCCGGCGCGCTCGCGCGACGCATCCGGATTGGCGCGCAGATCGCGCGTGCGTTCGAACCACAACTGGCGCTGTTCGATCTGCCAGGATTCCTCGCGCCCCTCGCCTTCCCCGAACGCCTCGAAGCGCTCGTCGTCATCCGGCTCAGCCAGGGCCGGCACGGCCTGCAGCAACAGCAAACCGGCCAGCGCGCCCCAGACGCGCCAGTCGCGTAGCGACTTGCTCATGTAGATCTCCCCGAAAGAGTGTGCAGCCCGCCGGGCGCGAGCCACCAGTCCACCGATGCTATGTCGGGGCAGGCACAGGCCTATAGACCATAAGTCATGCGGCCGCCGACGGATGCGTATCGTGCCGGCGCCCTAGCACGGCTGCTTCAGCGTTGCGGCCACTCCGCGTCAGGCAGGCGTCCGCGCAGCGGCGCCGGCCAATAGGCTGCCGCCAGACCGATCAGCAGTACGACGGACCAGCCGTTGAACAGCCGCGGCAGCGACGGCATCAGGCCAAGCAGCTGACGCAGCCAGTCCTGGCCCTGCCAGGCCAGGCCCAGCGCGGCCAGCAACAGCAGCATCGCGACCAGCGCCGTGGTCGCGCGACGCTCCCAGCGCATGTCCGGCAGCGCCACGGCGGCGATGCGCCGCGCGAGCACGGCGGCGAAATCGGCCGGCGGCGCAGACTCCAGCGGCTGGCGCAGCGCCCGGGCGAGCAGGCGATAGGACGGCGGCGCCGCAGCCCCGGCAATGCCGCGCTCCTGCTGCAGCGCGCGCTCCTGCAGCGTCCATTCGCGTTCCTGGTCCGGCGACAGCGGCGGCGTATTCATGCGGAAACTCCGAAGCGGGTTTGCAGCAGCTCGCGCAGGCGCAGGCGGCTGCGGAACAGATGACTCTTGATCGTGCCGGCCGGCAGGCCGCTGATCTGCACGATCTCGGGAATGCTCAGTTCATCCAGGTGGTAAAGGGTCAGCAGCATGCGCGGCAGCGGAGCCAGCGCTTCGATCGCCGCCTGCAGCCGCTCGCGCAGCTGCGCGTCGGCCCAGGCGGATTCGAGATCGAAGCCGTCGCTTTCCTGCAGCAGCGGATCGTCGTCCGCGTCGCGCTCGGCCTCCAGCAGCGGCACCTGCTTCTTTTCCAGATGGCGCAGGGCCACCGCATAGGCGACGCGGCCTATCCAGGACTTCAGCGCGCTTTCGTAGCGGTACTGGTGCAGGTACTGGTAGACGCGCAGGAAGGTTTCCTGGCACAGCTCGCGCGTGTCCTCGGGATGCCGCACGAGGCGCTGGATGATGTGCCAGCACAGCCCCTGGTGCTCGGCGACCAGGCGCTCGAACGCACCCGCGCGCCGCGCGAGCACGGCGTCGACGAGCTGGCGGTCCGGGTTCATGGTCGGGGGCGCTCCATGCGGCGCAAGATACGGAATCGCCGCCGGCGGTTGCAGCGGGGGGCCGCCGCCCAGGCGGCAAGCTGCCCGGACGGCCGGCACGCCGGCTTGCAACCGCCCGCCCTCAGCCCGTATCCCTGTCGCCGAACGGGCCACAGGCCCTGCCGCCAGGAAACCTCCATGTCTGCCCAAGTACTGGTCCCGATCGCGCTGTTCGGCAGCGTCGCCTACGTCATCAAGCTGCTGATCGACGCACGCATGCGCGTGCTGCTGCTGCGCGCCGGCAGTTCCGACGAGCTGCTGCGCTCGATACTCGAAGGCGAGGCGACGCAGCGGCGCTATGCCTCGCTGCGTTCCGGCATCACCCTGCTGGCCCTGGCGTTCGGCTTCGCGCTGATCCAGGTCTTCGGCTGGAGCGACATCACGCCGGGCGCGATCGCCGTCCTGGCCGGCGCGTTCGGCGTAGGCAATCTGGCCTATTTCGCGATGACGAACCGCAAGTAAGGCCGGATTCGTGCGCAGGCGCGCCGCACCGCGGCTCGCGCCATGCCAGCCGGTGCCGCGCAGCTCGAGGCGCGACAGCTGGCGCCGCGGCGCGGCCGCTTGCGGCAGGACAGCCGCCTGCACGAGACTGCGCCCCCGCCTTCGGAACGCACCGCCATGGCCAAGGACATTCCCGCAGCGGTGCGCGAGATCTGTCTGTCGTTTCCCGAGGCCGAGGAATACCTCTCGCACGGCTCGCCGAATTTCCGCGTACGCGGCAAGACGTTCGCAAGCTACGTCGTCAACCACCACGGCGACGGCCGCGTCGCGCTGTGGCTGTGCTCGCCGCCGGGCGCGCAGGCACAGTACGTGCGCGACGAGCCGGAATTCTTCTTCGTGCCGCCGTACGTGGGGCCGCGCGGCTGGCTCGGCATGGAGCTCGACAAGGGCCTGCCCTGGCAGCGCGTCGCGGCGCTCGCGCGCGAGGCCTACGAGAAAGTCGCTCCGGCCGCGCTGACGAAGCAGATCGGCCGGACCATCGCGATCACGCCGCCCAAGGCCGCACTCAGCGCCGAGGAACGCGATCCGCTGAACACGCCGGCCGCGCAGCGCCTGATCCAGCCGCTGCGCGACTACTGCCTGTCGCTGCCCGACGTGCAGGAAGAACCGCGCTTCGGCTCGCCGTCCTGGCGCGCCGGCAAGCGCACGTTCGCCACGCTCTGGCGCTACGGCGACGCGCTGCATTTCCTGTTCTGGGTCGGCGTCGAGCAGCAGAGCCTGTACACGGCCGACCCGCGCTTCTCGATTCCGCCGTACATGGGCCACAACGGCTGGATCGCGCTGCGCATCGGCGGCAAGCCGAACTGGCGCGAGATACGCAGTCTCGCACTGCACAGCTACCGGCATTTCGCACTGCGGCGCATGCTGGCCCGGCTCGACGCCGGCGGCTGGGCGGAGCAACGCAGCGCGCGCATCCCCTGACGCCGCCGCGCGCCTCGGCCGACCGCATCGGGACGACCGCTGCGGCACGGACAATCACGAACGGATTCAGCGCGTCATCGCCGCCAGCGCGCGCTTCGCCTCGGCATAGCTGCGGTTGTGCGTCTTGCCGGCCTGCACGAAACCGGCGACGGCTTCGCTCAGCAGCGGCGCCGCAGCGGCGCGGTCGCCGCCGCGGGCGAGCAGCAGGCCGCGCAAAGCCTGCTCGCGCGGCTTCCAGCCGCTGCCGCCATCGGCTTTGTCCAGGGTTTCCGGCTCCAGGGTCGCGGCCAGGCGCGCGGCCTCGTCGCGGCGGCCGCGGTCGAGCAGCACGGCGGCGAGCCAGTAGCCGGCGATCTGGCTCTGCGGATTCTTCGCGCCGAGCTGCGCGCTCAGCTTGTCGTAGGCCTCGCGCAGCAGCGCCTCGGCCTGGGTGTCGTTGCCGTTCTCGTAGAGCACCTGCCCCCAGTTGATCGCGGTGACCGACGTGACGTTGTGCTCGGGGCCGAACTTGGCCAGCGACATCGCATGCATGCGCTGGGCATAGTCCAGCGCGCGGGGCCAGTCGCTGCGGCGCACGGCGATGTCGAGCAGGTCGCCCTGCACCATGAGATTGCGCGTGTGCTCCTCGCCGAGCAGCCTGACGATGGTCTTCTGCGCGTCGAGCAGGCCGGCCTCGGCCTTGTCCAGTTCGCCGTCTATCGTATAGGTGCGCGCGACGGCGGCCCTGGCGAACGCGGCGACGAGGCCGTTGTCGTCGGGACGCGCGGCGATCTCGCGGATGAGATCCTCGCCTTCGGCGCGCGCCTGGGCCAGCTCGCCGATCTGGGTCAGCAGGTTCACGTAGTCCATGCGCTGCGAATCGCGCAGGGTAACGTTGTCGGGCTCGAGCTCGCGCAGCAGCGGAATCGAGACGCGATAGTGCGGCAGCGCCTTGGCGTATTCGCCGCGGTTCATGTGATAGACGCCCCAGCCCGACGCGACGAGGTAGCGCGCGTACGGCTCGTTGCTGCCGGCGGTAAGCCTGTCCAGAGTCTGCAGCTGCTGCAGCGACTCGTCGAACTTGGACCTGCGCGTCAGCAGCCGCGCGAGCAGGGTATGCGCCTTCAGCGCGTCGAGGCTCGCGGCGCCTTCGGCCTCCTCGTACAGCGCGAGCGCACGGCGCGCCTCGGCTTCGGCCTCGGGCAGCAGTTCGAGCATGTTGAACAGGGTCGCGAGGCTGGTGCGTATCGAAGCCTCGGTCAGCGGCTGCGCGGCGAAGCGCCGGGCGACGCGGTCGCGCGCGGCGAGCAGGGTGTCTTTCAGCGAGGCGTTCTGGCCCTTGGCCACGACCAGCGGATTGGAGCGGCCGATCAGGTCTTCGTTGAGGAAGCGGTTGATCGCCGTGGCGCGATCGAGCTCCTGCTGCGCCGTGTTGCGCGCGCGCAGCGCCGCCTGATAGAGACCCAGCACGACGATGACGCCGGCGGCGAGCGCGCCGACCAGCGCGATCAGGTAAGGCCGTCGCGCCCGGTTGCGCGCCAGCGTGTCGCGTGCGCTGCGCGCCTGCTGCTCGGCCGCCTGCTGCGCGGCTATGCGCCGCCGGCGCGCGTCGCGGTCGCGCAGGCGCGCGGCGAACTCGGCCGCGCTGGCCAGGCGCCGCTCCGGATTGCCGTCGGTCGCCAGACGGATGTCCTCGCGCAGCAGTTCGTCGACGACGTCCTGTTCCCAGCCCGAGACCATGGGCTTGTTCAGACGTCCGGCCAGCAACTGGTACAGCAGGATGCCGAGCGCGAACACGTCGCTCTGCACGGTCGGCGCATGGCCGGCGAACACCTCGGGCGCGACGTACAGCGGCGTGCCCGAGGACGAATCCGTCGCCACGCTCTGCGTCACGGTCAGGCCGAGCCGTGTGATGCCGAGCAATTCCAGCCGCTCCGGATCAAGCAGGCGGCCACTGCCGAAATCGGTCAGGCGGATCAGCCAGCCGCCGGCGTCGGCCGCGATCAGCACGTTGGCGGGCTTGAGATCCTTGTGCAGCACGCCGACGCCGTGGGCCGCGGCGACCGCGTCGGCGATCTGCAGGAACAGCGCGACGCGGGCCTCGCCGTCCAGCGCCGCAAGCTCGTGCTCGGACCAGGCCAGCAGGCTGTCGCCGCCGTATTCGCATTCGAGGAAGAACGGCGGGCTCTCGAAGTTCCAGTCGATGATGTCGACGAAGTGGCGGCGATCTTCGAGGCTTTCCTGCAGCACGCGAGCGAGGGTCGCTTCGCGCTTGAGCGCGCGCAGTCGCTCGCCGTCGGCGCCGAACTTGTAGACGCGCTTCTCGCGCGTCTTGGCGTGCTCGGCCAGCCAGACCTCGCTGCCGCGATTGCTGCCGAGCTGGCGGCGCAGCAGGAAATTCTCGCGCCCGGGCACGGTCCGGCCGATCGCCAGTTCCAGCTGGCTGGCCAGGCGCCGGCCGACGGCGATGCGCTCCACCGCGCCGTCGAGGCGGTAGCCGACGCGGGCCTGGGTCAGCAGGCGCTCGGCATTCGCCTCGCCGAGCGCGCGGCGCAGCTTGTTGACCGCATTGGGCAGCACCTTGTCGACCGTGATGCGGCCGGCCCAGACCTCGCGCAGCAGTTCTTCCTTGGTGACGACCTCGCCGGCATGGCGCAGCAGATAGGCCAGCACTTCGAGCGCGCGACGCTCGACGTCGACCGGCAGGCCGGCGACGCGCAGCTCGAAACGTGCCTCGTCGAATTCGGCCGAGCCGAAGCGATAGCAGTAATGGGGTCTTTCGGTGAGGTCTTGATCGGTCTTCATGGCGCTGACAGGCGCGCGGCGGCCGCCCGGCTGGGGGCGGCCGCCACGTGGAAACGTGCACGGAACTGTCACGGAGCGGGGGCGGAAACGCCTCGCTGGCGGGCAAAAAAGCGCCTCCCGTCACGGCGTTATCCATTCGTTACCGCGCCGTTATCCGTCCGTGCCTACGACAGTTGTCGTGAACCCTAGCATGCGAGCGCGTTGCCGGTTGTAAGGCAGCGGTTATGGACGACGCCCGACGCCGGCGTACGGAAAGCCTGAAATTCGGAGAACCCCCAATGTTGAAGAAGCTCGCCGCCGCGCTCGCCGCGGCACTGATCCATGCGCCGCTCGCCCTGGGCCAGACCACCACCTGGCGCGTCGCCGCCGGCGAAGACGCCCGCATCGTCGTCCCGGGCCTGCCCAACGGCATCGGCCGGTGGTTCGCCGACATCCTCTACGGCGACGTCGGCCAGGGCCAGATCGGTTTCCGCATGGTCACGCCCGACAGTCTGGCCGGCTACTGGTCCCAGCAGGGCGGCAGCTTCGTGCGCTACACCCAGCTCGGCGTGACCGGCAATCTCGGCCCGGGTCGCAGCGGCAGCGAAGCCGGCAATGTGTTCCTGAACATCTACACCGGCGACGGCGCGGCCGCGCCCGGCGGCCAGCGCACCTTCCTCGGCCGCGCCGGCGACTCCGGCTCCCCGGCCACCGCGAGCTACGGCGTCTGGCGCTGGGACGGCGTGCGCAACGTCGAAGTCGCGCGCAGCCTGGCCGGCGATCCGCTGGGTCCGGGCCTCGGCGCCGGCTGGACCTTCCCCAACAGCTCGACCTTCGCCACGGCGCGCGCCTACGGCACGGGCGGTCAGGTGCTGCTCGACGCGGACGTCAGCAGCCCGACCGGCGCGTCCGGCCATGCGCTGATCCGCCATGTGCCCGGCAGCAACAACCAGCCCTGCCTGCGCAGCGGCGCGACCGAGGCCGCGCTGGCGCCGGGCCTAACGGCCGGCGACTCCTTCCAGAACAACTGGTCCCTGCTCGGCAACATCAGCGTCAGCAGCGCCGGTCGCGTCTACGGCAGCTTCGATGCGACCGGATCGCGCTCCGGCATCTGGGAACTGTGTGCCGGCGCGCCGCGCGCCCTTGCGGTCGACGACGAAACCGGCGCGCGCGGCCCGGCCATCGGCCTGGCCACGGCGACCTTCGCGAGCACCTTCCAGCCGCCGTATCCGGGCCTGCCCGGCCAGTTCTACTTCTTCACCTACTTCCGCCGCACCACCGGCGCGACCAGCGAATACGGCCTGTTCCAGCACGACGGCAGCGCGAATCGCCCCATCGCCTACCCGGACGCCAGCGGCTACTACGGCCCGAACTGGTTCGACGCGACCTGGCGCACGTTCAACGAGGATTCGCTGAGTGCCGGCGGCGAGTACGCCGGCTTCAGCGCATCGATGACCACGACCGACGGCGGCAATCCCACGGGCTTCTGGCGCGTGCGCGCGGGCCGGCGCCCGGAACTGGCCGCGCTGATCGGCATCCCGGGCCAGTACGGCCCGGAGCCCAACCGCACCTGGCGCGCGTTCGGTGCGAGCGCGGTGCTGGCCAACGGCGACATCGTGCTGGAAGCGCGTACCGATCCCGGCGACATCAGCGGCCTGTGGCTGCTCGAATCCGGCCGCGCACCGCGCAAGCTGCTGGAAACCGGCCAGGCCGTCGCCGTACCGACGACGACCGGCGTGCAGTCGACCACGGTCACGAGCTTCGACCTGCCGGGCAGCGGGTCCGACCATGGCCGCGGCCGCGACCGCTGGATGGGCGCCGACGGCACCCTGCTGGTGACTGCGACCGTCGCCAACTACGGCACGGTGCTGCTGACCACGCAGGCCTCCGACCGCATCTTCCGCAACGGTATTGATTGAGTCCCCACGCCGGAGCATCGGTGCGCGGGCGCCGGCCATGGAAGGCCGGTGCAGCCCTAACCCGACGCGCTAGGACCCGGTCAACGCGTCAGGCACCGATGATCCGGCGACTTTTTCCCGCAGGCCGCGGCGGCACGGACGCCACCACCGCGCGAGGCAAGGACGGCTGCGGCCTGCGGGGCTTTTTCCGGCGGCGGGCCGGTGGCCTCAGCGCCGCCGCGCGAGCAGCGGATGGCCGATCACGACCGCGACGATGATCAGCACGCCGAGATAGAAATGCCCGTCGAGCTGGCGCTGCTCGCCGAACAGCAGCGCGGCGATCGCGATCGCGTAGACCGGTTCCAGGTTGATCGCCAGTTGAGCCGTGAACGCGCTGATCTGGCGCAGCGCGACCAGCGACAGCGCAAACGGCAGCAAGGTGCAGCCATAGGCCAGGATCACGAGCAGCACCGCGTCGCGCAGACCCGGCAGCGGAAACACCGGACCGCTGTGCGGCAGCAGCGGCGCGGCCAAGGTCAGCAGCACAGTGCCGGCGCCGAGTTCGATCGCGGTGACGCTCAGCGCGTCGGCCTGGCCGACGTAGCGCTTGTTCAATGCCGAAAACGTCGACGCAAGGAACGCCGAGATCACGCCGACGAGCAAGCCGAGCTGCATGCCCGCCGGCGTGCCGCCGACCACGAGCAGCACGCCCGGTACGACGAACAGGCCGAGGCCGAGTTCGCGCAGATCGAAGGGCCGCCGCGCGATCCACGGCTCGACCAGGGCCAGGAAGATCGGACACAGCGCCATCGCGATGACCGCGACCGAGGCGTTGGCAAGCTTGATCGCGCCGTAGAACGCCAGCCAATGCAGGGCGACCACGCAGCCGATGCCGGCATAGGTCGCGATCAGCTTCGCCGGCATGGCACGCAGCCGACGCACGACGCGCGGCACCAGCAGGGCCGTCACGCTGACCAGCAGCATGCGCCACCAGACCAGCGCCGTCGCGGGCAGACTGATCAGCTTGCCGAGTATCGCGGTGAGACCCCAGAGCAGCACGCAGAAGTGGATCTGCAGCAGGGCCTTGGACTGGGCGGACACGGGCAAGCGGCACCGGAAACGGATGGCGGGACGCGCAGCATGCCAGCTCGCCGCCCCGAACGCGCGAGCTGATCCGGCGGCCGTCGCGGCGGATCGACCAGGATTTCCGCACGACCGTGACGAATCGGCCCGCGCCGGCGAATGAGCAGGGGAGCCCCGCGCTCGCCCACTCACTGCGGAATCTGTCCATGAACCCGACCCTGACCCCGGCCGCGGCAGCCGGCGCCCGCCTGCGCGCCTGCGACACCCCGCACGCCGCCGCGGCGCGGCCGCTGCCGGCCGCACCGCGACTGCACCACCGCCACGGTGACACCGTGATATTTCCGGCCGTCGCGGCGAATAAGCTAGCGGGAGCCGGTCCGGCTCCGCCGCCTGTATTCGAGACCATGCCTCCGACACCGGGCGACGACGCCTTCCTCGCCGCGCTGCAGCAGCACAAGGCCATCCTGTACAAGGTCGCCAATGCCTATTGCAGCCGGCGCGAGGACCGCGGCGATCTGATCCAGGACATCATCGTCGCGCTATGGCAGGCCTGGCCGCGCTTCGACCGCGGCGCGGCATTCGCCGGCTGGATGCAGCGCATCGCGATCAATGTCGCGATCTCGTTCTACCGCGGCGAGAGCCGGCGCATCCGCGATGCGCTGCCGATCGAGGAATTCGGCATGGACCTGGCCGCCGCCGACCGCGTGCTCGACTCCGAGGGCGACGATCTGCGCGCACTGCACCAGCTGATCGCGCAGCTCGACGAACTCGACCGCGCGCTGATCCTGCTCTATCTCGAAGGCCATGCGCAGGAGGAAATCGCCGCGCTGGTCGGCCTCAGCACGACCAACGTCGCGACGCGCATCAACCGCATCAAGCACAAATTGCAGCGCGCCTACGCCGCTGCGGAGGACTCCGTATGACTACGCTCGATCTGGATCACCTGCGGCAGCGCTGGTCCGAGCAGGGCCGCGCGATCGACGCGCAGCTCGCGCTCGACGTCGATGCCGTGCGCCGCCGCCTGACCGCGCAGACCGCCACCGCGCTGACGCGCCAGCGCGGCCGGCGCCTGCTCTCCCTCGCGTTCGGCGCCGCCGCATTCTTCGCGACCCTGGTCTTCATGCGCGCCAATGCGAACGACCCTGCCTATCTGTTGCTGGCCCTGCCGTTGGCGCTGCTGCTGCTCACGGTCGGTGCGGTCGATCTGCGCGAATGGCTGACCCTGGGCCGCATCGACTTCGCCCAGCCGCTGACCGCGCTGCGCACCGAATGCGACCGCCTGCGTGGGCGCCGACTGCAGGTCGCCCGCGCCATCGCGCAGCTTTCGGTGCTGCTGTGGCTGCCGCTGATCTTCGTGCTCGTGAAAGGCTTCGTCGGCATCGACCTGCTGCGCAGACTGCCGCTCAGCGTGACTGCGATCAACGTCGCGCTCGGCGTCGCACTGGTACCGGGCATTGCGGCCGTCCTGCGCTGGGTGGCGCGGCGCCGGCCGGACTCAGCCGCGCTGCGCCGCTTCGTCGACGAAGCCGCCGGCCGTGACTGGCAGCGCGCGAGCGACCACCTGAATCGCCAGCTCGCGTTCGAGCGCGCGGTCGCCGGCGATACCGCCGAAGGCGCGCTGCGTCGCGCGGCGGCGCTGACCTTGCCGCCGCCAGCCGAAGAACTGCGCATCGCGGCGCGACGCCGCGTCGATGCCGGCCTGGTGCTGATCAGCGCGCTGATCCTGCTCAGCGGCGGCTTCAATTTCCGCCACGGCGGCGAGGCGGCCGCGATCGTGCCCGGCGTGCTGCTGCACCTGTTCGCGATCGGCTGGCTGATCGCCGCGATCGTGCAGCGCGACGCGCTGGCCGCGCCCGGCAGTGCCGAGCCATCAGCCTGGCGCGCGCGGCTGGACGGCGCGACACGCCTGCGCACGGTACTGCTGCAGTCCTATGTCGTGGCTGCGCCCCTGCTGTCGCTGGCCCTGCTGCAGACCCTGGGCCTTGGCCTGGCCGGCATCGACCTGTGGCAGTCGCTCGGTCCGGCGCTATGGCTTGGCCTTGGCCTGATCGCCGTGATCGCGATGGCGCTGCTGTTCCGACGCCGGCAAGGTGCGCCGGCCGGCTTCGCCGCACGCCTCGTCGATGCACTGAGCCTCGGCAGCCTGTCGCGCGCGCAGCGTGCGGCCGACGCCGCCGCCGGCGACGAGAATCTGCGCGACGCCGCGTGAGGCGGGTTGCAGTGAGCGCAGCTCGCCGCAGCCGATACCGCGACCAAAGTCGCAGTGATTCGCCGCGACGCGGCCCCAGCTCGATCGCCCGCGGCAGCGCATCCCGCGCTGCCGCCGGCTTTCGCTCACCCCTGGAGATTCGCACATGGAATACCGCTACCTCGGCCGCTCCGGCTTCCGCGTTCCCGTCCTGAGCTTCGGCACCGGCACCTTCGGCGGACAGGGCGCGCTGTTCAGCGCCTGGGGATCGACCGACGTCGCCGAGGCGCGCCGCCTCGTCGACATCTGCCTCGACGCCGGCCTGACGATGTTCGACAGCGCCGACGTGTATTCCAAGGGGGCGGCCGAGTCGATACTCGGCGAAGCGCTGAAGGGCCGTCCGCGCGACCAGTACCTGATCTCGACCAAGGCCACGTTCCGCTTCGGCGACGGCGAGAACGAGGTCGGTTCGTCGCGCCATCACCTGATCCGCGCCGTCGACGCGGCGCTGAAGCGCCTGGGCACCGACTACATCGACCTGTTCCAGCTGCACGGTTTCGACGCGCGCCCGCCGGTGGAGGAAACCCTGTCCACGCTCGACGAGCTCGTGCGCGCCGGCAAGCTGCGCTATCTCGGCGTGTCGAACTTCAGCGGCTGGCACCTGATGAAATCGCTGGCCGTGGCCGACCGCTACGGCTGGTCGCGCTACATCGCGCACCAGGCCTATTACTCGCTGGTCGGCCGCGACTACGAATGGGAACTCATGCCGCTGGCCGCCGACCAGGGCGTAGGCGCAGTGGTCTGGAGCCCGCTGGGCTGGGGCCGCCTGACCGGCAAGCTGCGCCGCGGCGTGGCGCTGCCGGAAACCAGCCGTCTGCACGCGACGGCCGACTACGGTCCGCCGGTTGCCGACGAACACCTCTACAAGGTCGTCGACGCGCTCGACGAAATCGCGGCCGAAACCGGCAAGAGCGTCGCGCAGATCGCGTTGAACTGGCTGCTGCAGCGGCCGACCGTCAGCACCGTCGTGATCGGCGCGCGCAACGAGGAGCAGCTCAAGCAGAACCTCGGCGCAGTCGGCTGGAACCTGACGCCGGAGCAGGTCGCCCGGCTCGATGCGGCGAGCGCGACGACCAAGCCGTATCCGTACTGGCACCAGGCTGCGTTCGCGTATCGCAACCCGACGCCGGTCTGAGGCCAGGCACCGGCCGCAGCGGCGGCGGGCCCACCCCGCCGCCGTCTGCCTCGGCGCAGCCACGCCGAGCTGCCGCTGGACCCATCCACTCCAATGCATTCGCCGTCACGCCGGGCCCGGGCCGGGAACCGCGGCCGCTGACGCAGATCACGGCGGCGGCGAACTACCTTGCCCGATTCGCGCAACCGCCGGCGCCGCGAAGCTACTGCGACGGAGCCGGCGGCAACGCTGCACAATCAGCAAATCGGGAAAGCGGCACGGAACGGATCATGCGGGGCTGAAGCGCCCTGCGCTTTTGTCGCCGCCGCCACAGCAGCCGCCGCGCCGCCGGCGCAGAATGCGCCCGCCCACGCCTGCTGCCGGACGTCCGCCATGAAACTGCCGCCGTACTGCCTGTCGCTGATGCTGCTGTCGTCGCCGGCCTTGGGCGACCCGCCGCCGCGCTTTCCGCCCGGCGAGGTCTGGAACCGCGACATCACGGCGGCGCCGCTGCATCCGCAGTCGGCCGACATGATCTCGACCCTGGCCGGCCTCGGCGGCTTCGGCTTCGGCCGGATGCAGATCGACTTCGGCCTGCAGGTCGTGCGCGCGGCAGCCGGCAGCCCCACGCGCACGATCACGGGCTATCCCTACGACGACTACTACTCGCCCGACTGCGAGCCCATCGGCACGGCCCTGCCGGTACCGACGAACGCCGCGATCGAGAGCGTCACGGGACTCAGCTGCGACAACGCCAGCGAGGACTGCCACCTGCTCGTCGTGCAGGGCGACACCTTGTACGAGGCCTATCACGCGAACGCGAGCGGCACCACCGGCCTCGAAGCGCAGTGCCTGGTCAAATGGCACCTGACCGCGGTCTATCCGGGCCAGGGCCGCGGCGAGCACTGCAGCAGCGCCGACGGAGCCGGCTTCCCGATCGCGCCGCTGCTGTTCAATGCCGACGAGGTCTACGCCGCCGCGCAGAGCGGCGGCGATCTCGGCCATGCGCTGCGCTTCATCCTGCCGAACGAGCGCATGGCCAGCGATGCATCGCTCGGCGGCACTGCCGGCAGGCTCTACGTGCGGCCGGCCACGCATGCCGGTGCCCCGTCGGGACCGGTCGGCAGCGTGCCCTACGGTGCGCGCCTGCGACTGCGCGCGGATTTTCCGCTGACGAACTATTCGCCGGCGGCCCAGGCCGTGCTGCGCACGATGCAGCGCTACGGCATCGTGCTGGCCGACGGCGGCAACGTCGCGCTGACCGCCGAAAGCGACCGCTACACCAACCGCAAATGGAACGAGATCGGCCTGGGCTCGCGCGTGTTCGACCAGACCGCCGGCGCCCGCGCCGTCGCGATCACCGACTTCCAGGTACTCGACACCGGCGCACGCATTGCCGAGACCTACGACTGCGTGCGCACGAACGTCGTCGGCGACACGATTTTCGCCGACGGGCTGGAATAGCGCCGCCACGATGGCGTCTTCAGCCATGTCGGAAGCTGCCTCTCATCGCCTCGTCGGCGGCGTGCGCATGCCGCTCATCCTCTACGGCACGGCGTGGAAACAGGACGCAACGGCGCACTGGGTGGAGACCGCACTGCGCGCAGGCTTCGCCGGCATCGACACGGCCGGCCAGCCCAGGCACTACGACGAGGCTGCGGCCGGCGCCGGCATCGCCGCGTCGGCACGGGCGCGCGACACGCTGTATCTGCAAACCAAGTTCACGCCGATCGCCGGGCAGGATCCGGCGCGCCTGCCCTACGATCCGGACGCGCCGCTGGCGACGCAGATTGCGCAATCCTTCGCGAGTTCGCAGCGCAATCTGAGCAGCGAGCGCATCGACGCATTGCTGCTGCACTCGCCGCTGCGCGAACCCTCCGCGCAGCGCGTCGCCTGGCGCGCGTTCGAGACGTTGGCCGACGCGGGCCAGGTCGGTCTGCTCGGCATCAGCAACTGCTACGAACCGGCACGGCTGGCGCAGCTCTGGCGCGACGCGCGCATCAAGCCGGCCATCGTGCAGAACCGCTTCTACGCGCAGACCGGCTACGACCGCGAGATCCGTGCGTTCTGCCGCGCGAACGGCCTGGTCTATCAGAGCTTCTGGACGCTCAGCGCGAACCCCGCGCTGCTGAACTCGGCGACCGTACTCGGCCTGGCCGCCGCCTACGACTGCTCGCCGGCGCAGATCCTGTTCCGCTGGCTGATCCAGAACGACGTCGTGCCGCTGACCGGCACGACCTCGACGACGCACCTGCGGCAGAGCCTCGACGTGCTCGCGTTCGAGCTCGAAACGCAGGATTGCACGGCGATTGCCGCACTGCTGGCGTAGGTTGCGGTGAGCGCAGCGAACCGCAACGTCGAGATCTCGATGCAGCCGGGACAGGTCGATGGAGAGCTGACCGGCTCGCCGGATTCCGCATCGCTTCGATGACCGTTCTTCGCAGCGACGGCACTTCGCTGTTGCGGTTCGCTGCGCTCACCGGCAACCTACGTCTCCGGAAACCTACGTCTCCGGCAACGGACCGTTGCCGCCTCGCGGGAGCGCGTCATGCCCAAGCTCGTCAAATGCGGCCTGATCCAGACGTCGATGGCCTGCGCCAGCAGCGAATCGCTGGCCGTCATCCGCGAAGCGAACGTCGCGAAGACCGTCGGCTTCATCGAACAGGCCGCTGCCGAGGGCGTACAGATTCTCTGCATGCAGGAAATCTTCACCGGCCCGTATTTCTGCGCCGAGCAGAACCCGCGCTGGTTCGACGCGGTGGAGCACATTCCCGACGGGCCGACCACGCAGCTGATGCAGGAGCTCGCGCGCCGCCATCGCATGGTCATCGTCGTACCGCTGTACGAGGAAGACGCCACCGGCGTCTACTACAACACCGCCGCAGTCATCGACGCGGACGGCCGCTACCTCGGCAAGTACCGCAAGAACCACATCCCGCATTGTGCGCCGGGCTTCTGGGAGAAGTTCTATTTCCGCCCGGGCAATCTCGGCTATCCGGTGTTCGACACGCGCTACGCCCGCATCGGCGTGTATATCTGCTACGACCGGCATTTCCCCGAGGGCGCCCGCGCGCTCGGCCTGGCCGGCGCCGAGATCGTGTTCAACCCGTCGGCCACGGTCGCCGGTCTGTCCGAATACCTGTGGAAACTGGAACAACCGGCGCACGCCGTTGCCAACGCCTATTTCATCGGCGCGATCAACCGCGTCGGCATCGAGATGCCGTGGAACATCGGCGAGTTCTACGGCCAGAGCTATTTCTGCGATCCGCGGGGCCAGTTCCTCGCGGTCGGATCGCGCGACCGCTCCGAACTCGTCACGGCCGAGCTCGATCTCGACCGCATCCGCGAAGTGCGCAATGTCTGGGCCTTCTACCGCGACCGCCGGCCCGACAGCTACGGTTCGCTGATCGAGCCCTGAGCCGCACACGCGACGCTCAGACCAGCGGCTGGCCGTCGCCTTCGTACTCCTCGCCGAAGCCCAGCCGCCGGCAGCTCGCGAGCAACTTGTCCCGCAGCGCGTCGGCGCGGTCGCGATTGCGCGGCGCGTGATACAGCGCCCGATCCTGCGACAGCAGGCAGGCGGCCACGCCGGTGACGACGGGCGCCGCCATCGAGGTGCCGCTGAGCGGCGCGTAGGCGTTCGCTTTCCCGGGCACGGTCGACAGCACGGCCACGCCCGGCGCGATCATGTTGATGCGCCGGCCCGTGTTCGAGAACGCCGCGACGAACTCGGCCGGATCGCGCCTCGACACCGGCGCCGCACGGACGTAGCGCGCCGCTTCGGCCCGGTCCGGAAAGCCGTCGCGACGGCCGAATGCGGCTACCGCGACGACATCCTCGTGTACCGCGGGATAGGTCACATAGGGCAGGCTCTCGTTGCCGACTGCGGCGATCACGAGCACCCCGTGGTTGCGCACGTCGGCCAGCGCCTCGGACAGGGCCGCGTCCTCCAGGCCGCCGCCGAGGCTGAGATTGACGATGTCGCAGCCGTCGGCGACGGCGAACAGCAGCGCCTTGATGATGGCGAAATTGGTCGCGCCGCTGCGCGTGGTGGCGAACGCGCGATAGGCACGCAGCTCCACGCCGGGCGCCAGGCCGGGCAGCTTCCCCTGAGCGCCGATCAGGCCGGCGACGTGGGTGCCGTGGATGTCGACGTCGTTGCAGGGGTCGTCCAGTTCGGCGATGTCGCCGGTCACGGTGCAGCAGCCGGTCACGCCTTTCAGCGCCTCGTGCGGCCCCACGCCGGTGTCGACGATGCCGACCTTCACGCCCGTCTCCGCGTCGAAGCGCTGCGCGGCGGCGGCGGCCGGGTAGTAGTGGCGCAGCACGTCGGCCACGCCGAGATCCAGCGGCGCCAGCTCGACGCGCTGGTCGGCCAGCGCGAGGCCGTCGCGGCAGGCGCCCCATTGACGCGAGTCGGCTTCGACGATCAGGCGCGCTATCGCGCTGTCCGGCGCCAGATGCAGGACCACGCGGCCGGTCGCATCGGTGCGCCCCTCGTCACCGCTGCGCGCGGCGCCGTCGCTGAACGCGATGACGCGGACGTCGGCCAGCGGCATGCCCGAGCGCGCATCGACGCAGCTGACGGTGATCTGCGCCAGCCCGGTCGAGTCGCCGCGTCGCTCCGGCTGCATCTGCGCGGTCAGCACGCGCGGATTGGGATAGACGACCTCCCGGACGAGGCGCAGCGGCACGCCGGCAGCGCGCAGCGCGGCCACCGCGGCGTCGCTCATCTCCACCAGCACCGGACCGTTGCGCTGCGCATCGCGCACATGCAGCGGAATGCCGTCGAGCTGCTGGTTTTCACCGGCCTCCTGCTCGAACGCCTCGGTCAGACGCTGCAGACGTTCGGCGTCCGGCCCCGTGTGGCTGGTCACTCCGGTTTGCGGCAGCAGCAGATAGCGTTGCGACATGGCGGCACTCGCAGTGGACATCCCCCCTGCACTGCCGCTGCCGCGGGCGTCCTCTCAGCCGCGGGGACGCGCCGACCGCGCGGCTAGCGCGCGCGCAGCCGGTAGCGCTCGCGGTAGTCGTTCGGCGTCATGCTGACGACCTGCTTGAACAGGCGGCGAAAGCTCGACACGTCCTGGTAGCCGCAGCGGCCGACGATTTCCTCGAACGACAGATGCGTGGTCTCCAGCAGCGCCTTGGCGCGCTCCACGCGCAGCTTCTGCACGTATTCCAGCGGCGTGGCGCCGAAGTCCTCGTGGAAGCGGCGCAGCAGGGTGCGCTCGCTGACCCGGCAGTGATCGGCGAGTTCGCGCACGCTGATGGATTCGTGCAGACGCTTCTGCAGCCATTTCTCGGCGCGCTCGCCGAGTCCCTGGCGCGGCCGCTGGGCCAGCGCGAGGCTGATGTAGGGCGCCTGGCTCTGCCGTTCGCGGTCGACCAGCATCAGCCGCGACACGTTCTGCGCGAGACCCTTGCCGCCGGCCCATTCGACCATCTGCAGCACGAGCTCGTAGGCGGCCGTCGCGGCACCGGCGGTCACGACGCGGCCCTCGTCGACGAGCAGTTCCTCGATCGCGAAGTCCACGGCCGGATAGCGTTCGCGCGCGAGGTTCGCCAGCCACCAGCTCGTCGTGGCGCGCACCCCGTCGAGCAGGCCGGCCTCGGCCAGCAGCAGGGTCGCGTTGCAGGTCGAGGCGATGCGCAGTCCGGCCTCGGCGCAGCGGCGCAGCAGCACACGCTCGGCGACCAGTGCGTCGAGCTTGCGGCAGAGATCGCCGACGGTGGTGTAGTCGATCGCCGCGACCAGCAGCACGTCGAGCTCGTCCGGCCGTGCCTGCGCGGCCTCGAAGCTGATGCCCGAGGCCAGCTTCACCGGGCCCGAGCGCGTCGCGACGAGCTGCACCGACAGCGGCGCCGGCGCGCCGGGATTCAAGGTGTGCGCGAGCTTGTTGGCCGTGCGCAAGGTATCGAACGGCGTGGTCACGGCCGAGGCCATGGCCGACTCGTGCACGAGGATGCCGATGCGCAGCGCCGCCATCAGCGCGCTCCGTTCGCCGCGATGCGGCCGGCCGCATCCAGCCCGGCCGCATCGACGAAGATCACGCCGCCGCCGTTCGCGGCGATCTGCTGCAGCACGGCCGGCGGCAGGGTCGCGGCCTGCTCCGGCGCCGTGCGGCAGCCGGCGGCGACCGTGATCGCCCGATCGGCCGTCGCGCCGACAGGCAGCAGCTCCAGGCCCTGCGCGGCCGGTACGGCCAGCCACAGGCCCGGCGCGAGCGCGGCGACGCATTCGGTGCTCAGCGCACGCGCCAGCGTGTCGCCGCTGCGCGCGTCGATCTGCTCGAAGCGCGCGGCAGCCAGATCCAGCCGCATGCTGTAGTCGCGGCCGGGCAACGGTTCGGCGACGGCGTCGTCGACCGCGATGTCGGCCGCACCAGCGGCGCCGGCCAGCAGCAGCGACAGCAGCAAAGACGCCGATGAAATCCGACGATGCAGCGAGCGATTCGAAGTGTTCATGGCCAGGTTCCTTGGGGAGGGGTGGAACCATGCTAGGCCGCACAAGCCTGCCCCGCCGGTGGCGGAATCGCAATCCTGATGGGGAAATCCGCCATGGGTGTTGTCGGAACCCGAGGCCGGACAGGGTGCTGGTGCGGCCAGCCTGGCGGATCGCCGGGCATCTGCTTTCAGGATGTTTCCGCCGATTGGTCAGGCTGACTGCTGCGAGGCACCAGCCGAGTGCACATGCTGCGCTCGCCGAGGAGCGTCGAGGCACTGGCTGAATCGGCATAGCAACCCCATCCCCACCCATGCCCTCCCCTTGAAGGGGAGGGTTTGTCCGGCACGGCGAAAACCTAGCCAGGCGGAACCCGGTCTGAAACAAGCCATTTCTCTGGTGTCTGGCCTGGAAAAGCCCTCCCCTTCAAGGGGAGGGCTTGTCCGGCACGGCGAAAACCTAGCCAGGCGGAACCCGGTCTGAAACAAGCCATTTCTCTGGTGTCTGGCCTGGAAAAGCCCTCCCCTTCATTTCTCTGGTGTCTGGCCTGGAAAAGCCCTCCCCTTCAAGGGGAGGGTATGGGTGGGGATGGGGTTGCCTTCGTGGCAAACACGAGCACAGAAACCAGCACCGCATCCGCAGGAGCCGCGAATTGCGCCAGGCAACAGCGCAACGCCGACCTCAATCCTTCGCCGGCAGCAGATGCACTTCCGACACAGCCCACAACGTCTTCGTATCCGGCCGCGTGAACACGAAGCAGAGGTCTTCGTTCGCCGGTGCGGCTTTCGGCCGGGCCGGCAGTTTCGCGCGCAGGGTCGTGCGCTCGGGATTGCGTGCGGCTTCCTTCAGCGGCAGCGTGAGCCACGGACGGCCGCTGCAGCCGCCGCGGTGGATTTCGAGTTCGCCGGCCGCGGTCGCGGGCTTGCGCCGCACGACGTGTTTCGCGTCGTGCCAGAGCTGGAAGTTGTACGGCAGGCTGCCGACTTCGACCTCGATCGCCGCGCTGCCGGCCAGATCCGCCTGCGGCCAGATCCAGCAGGCGTCGAAGATGTCGACGCTGTAGAACGGCCGCTCGCCGGTCAGCGGCGCATCGTCTTCGAGGCGCAGCACGAGACCGCCGTCCTTGCGGCAGGGCTGCAGCTCGCCGCTGAGGCGACGGCGCAAGGCCTCCGCATCGGTCGCGATCGCGACACTGCGCGTCAGCGGCGTCGCGCCGGAGAACGTCGCTGCGCGCAACGGCGTGCCGGCGGCGAGATCCCGCGGACTGGCGCAGAGCGGCGAGTTCGCCGTCGGTTCGCTGCCGTCCTCGGTGCAGCGCAATTCCCCGAAGCCGGTCTGGTTGCGCAGCGCGACCGTCACGCGCGCCGGATCACCGGGCCGGGCGCTGACCTGCGCGCGCGGCAGGAAGGCCGATTCGGCATAGCCGATGCCGAGCGCGCGGTAGCGCGCGAACTGCGCCGGCAGGCGGGCGAGGAAACCCGGCCAGTCGCGCCGGTCGCGCGGCGTCCAGTCGACCTCGGCCAGGGCGGACAGGCGCGGGAACACCGCGTGCTCCACGCGCGCGGTCGTGCGCATGTGTTCGACCCAGACATTGACCTGCGCGCCGAGCACGTGGCGCGCCTGGGTCTCGTCGAGCTCGGCCGGCGTCGGTTCGAACGCGTAGAGTTTTTCGAGGGTGACCAGATACGGCCGGCCCGAAGGCTCGTCGGCCGCGTCGCTCTGCAGGTTGTCCAGATACAGGTCCGGCGACGGCGACAGCACGACGTCATGTCCCGCACGCGCAGCCTCGATCGCGCCCTGGGTGCCGCGCCAGGACATCACGCTGGCGCTCTCGGGGAGTTGGCCGCCTTCGAGGATTTCGTCCCAGCCGATGAGCTTGCGGCCGTGCTTTTCGAGCAGGGTTTCCAGCCGCGAGACGAACCACGCCTGCAGCGCCGTGTCGTCGGCCAGGCCGAGCTGCTTGCGCCGCGCCTGCACGCGCCTGGACGCCGCCCAGCGGTCCTTGGCCGCTTCGTCGCCGCCGATGTGGATGTAGCGCGACGGGAACAGCTCGACGATTTCCGCGAGCACCCCATCGATGAACTCGAATGTGGATTCGTCCACATTGAGCAGATACGTGTGCACGCCCCAGTCGGTCGAGACCGGCGGCTTCTCGCCGGTGCCGAGGGCGGGATAGGCGGCGATCGCGGCCTGCATGTGGCCGGGCATGTCGATTTCCGGAACGATGGTGATCTGGCGCGTTGCGGCGTAAGCGACGATCTCGCGGATCTGTTCCTGCGTGTAGTAGCCGCCGTAGCGGCGCGGCTTGCCGGTGGCCGGGTCGATGTCGGCCGCGGCGGCCGGTCCGGGCGGCACGCGCCAGGCGCCGACCTCGGTCAGGCGCGGATAGCGCTTGATCTCCACGCGCCAGCCCTGGTCGTCGGTCAGATGCCAGTGCAGGGTGTTGAGCTTGTGCAGCGCCATCGCGTCGATGAGTTTCTTGACGAACTCCGGCGACTGGTAATGGCGCGCCGAATCGAGCATGAGGCCGCGCCAGCGATAGCGCGGCCAGTCGGTGATCGTGCCGGCCATGATCGAGGTCGCGGACGATGCATCACCCGGCTGCGCCGTGAGCAGCTGCCACAGCGACACGGCGCCGTAGAACAGACCGGATTCGCTGCCGGACGTGATCGCGACGACGCCGTCGCGGGCGTCGAGCCTGTACGCACCGTCGATCGCCTCGCGGTCGGCCTGGAACACGAAACGAATGCCCTGCGCCGGATTCTTCGCGGCGCAGCCGACCGTCAAGGCAAGACCGCGCGTGCGCTGGACCAGATCGGTGAAATAGCGCGCGACCTTCTGCGCTTCGTCGCCGCAGGCATCGACCGTCGTCGTCGCGGCGATGCGCACGGCGGCACCGGTCGATGCGCGTTCGATCTGCGCCGGCGCCGGAATGATCGCCTCGAGCGGTACCACCGCTGCGGAAACCGCTTCGGCATGCCTGCCGCCGCCGGAAGGCGCGTGCGCGCAGGCGGCCAGCAGCGCGGCGCAGACGGCCGATCCGGCAAAGCGCAGGGTTCTCGAACGCCTCATGGAGCACCTCGACTGTCGTTTTCGGTCAGCGCGCGCGGCATTCGCGCGACTGCGCATCATAGGGGTTGCAGCCGGCGCGGGTGGTGCGGCCGCTGCTCAAAAAAAGGGCCGAGATCCACTCTCGGCCCCAAGGTCACCACGTTGGAGATGAAGCACGTGCCCGGCGTCGCGCACCGCATCGGCGCGGCGACGCCGGTGTTCGCGGCGGCGATCAGAAGCCTGCGCGGAACGTCAGCATGTAGCGGCGGCCCGTGGAGTACTTGCCAGCCAGATAGTCCTTGCTGCCGAGATACTGGAAATACTTCTCGTTCGTCAGGTTCGAGCCGTCCAGCGTCACCCCGAAGTTGTCGTTGAACTTCCAGCCGAGGCTGGCGCCGACTTCGGTGTAGTCGTCCACGCTGGCCGGTGCCGCGCCGGCGACATAGCCGCCCGCGAGGTACTTGCTGCGGAAGTTGTAGTTCAGGCGTGCGCTGAACGGTCCCTTCTCGTAGTACGGGCTGATCGTCAGCGCATTCTTGGACTGGTACGGCATCGGGTTGCCCTGGTCGGTGCGGCCCAGCGCGTAGGTGTAGTTCGCCGCGACACCGAAGCCGGTCTCGCCGAACGGCTGCTGATAGTTCAGGTTGAAGCCCTTGATCGTCGCGCTGCCGGCGTTGTACGGACGGCTGACGCTGTAGTCGCAGAAACCGTCGGCGGTACAGCCGTGGAAGCCGACCAGCGCACCCCACTGGTCCGGGTTGTTGTCGCGGATCGAGTTGTACTGGCGCTCGATGCGTGCGATGCGGTCGATGTAGTTGGAAACGTCCTTGTAGAACACCGACGCCGCCAGCACCGAGGATTCGGCGAAATACCACTCGGCGGACACGTTGAAGTTGTTCGACTCGTACGGGCCGAGATCGGCGTTGCCGCCGGCGCCGGTCAAGGTCGAATCATTGAGGAAGGTGTTGTTCACCATCTGGTTGTACGGCGCCCAGGCGATGACCTTCGCGCCGCTGAAGCGCAGCACCACGTCGTCGGCCGCGTCGTAGATCAGGTTGAACGACGGCAGCACCTTGTCGTACGTGCTCTTCTTGGTCTGCCACCAGGACGCCGGCGCCGGCAGGACCGGCGCGGCGCCGCCCGGGTTGTAGCCCGATGCGTCAGTCTCGGTGTCGACGTAGCGGAAGCCGAAGTTGCCGTGGAACCGGCCTTCGGTCTGGAAGTTCAGCTGCGCATAGAACGCGTCGGTGCTCTGCTCCAGCGCCCAGGTGTTGTTGATCGTCGAGCCCGGGTCCGGCGCCGAGTAGTTGATCGGCGAGCCGCGCACCCAGTCGATCACGTTGTCGCGGCCGACGTAGACATGATGGCCGTGGTCGTAGGAGAACCCGTCGAACGCGCCCATCGTGTCGGTGTAGCCGATCGTGCCCACGTCGGCCAGCGAGCCCAGGCGCACGCCGCCGTAGACGGCCAGGCCGTAGGCTTCCTCGTGCTTGTTGTGGCGGTAGCCGACCTGCAGCGTATGGAACACGCTGTCGAAGTGCTTGCCGAAATCGACCTGGCCGTAGGTGTCCTTGCCTTCGGAGGAGAAGATGCCGCGGTTGCCCATCCAGCCCGCGTCCTTCCAGTTGGCCGGATTGCGCGCGGCGGCGGGATCGTCGAAGGTGACGCCGCGGTTGGTATCCCAGCTGAAGCCGCCGAAGTACACCGGCTCGATGAACCACTGGGTGATGTTCGGGTTCTCCGACTTGGACTGGCCGATCTTGCCGCCGACGTCCCAGCCTTCGCCGCTGTACTTCAGATCGAGATCGAGTCCCTTGGTCGTGACTTCCGACTGGCGCGCCTGGTTGTCGTAGATCACCGCGCCGCCGGCCGCCGTGGAATGGCCGGTCTGCGCCACGCCGCCGCTCACGCCGCCGAGCTGGTCGACCGCCGCCACCGTGCTCGGCAGCCAGGTCGTGTAGCTGTACATCGACTGGTTGTAGTTGTCGAAGTTCTCGCGGATGTACATGCCGCTGAGATTGGCCTCGAAATTGTCGGCCGGCTTGAACTGCAGATTCACGACGGCGCTGTTGCGCTTGCGCGTCTGCTGGAACCAGGCCGCGTTGACGGAGTTCGGCACCATGGTGTTGGCCGACACGCCGGTCGCGTTGGCGAACGTCGAGGCCGGCACGTAGCCGAAGATCTCGATGCCCTGGCGGTCGACCTGCTCTTCGTAGTGCTGTGCGGCGACGGCCAGGCCGAAGGTCTCGGCGTCGTTCTTGACGCTGTAGAGGATGGACGCGTTCGGCTTGCCCTTGGACGCCTGGTCGCTGTAGCTGTAGCCGACCGAGCCGCTCAGGGTGTTCTTGTCCAGATCCAGCGGCTTGCGCGTATGCATCAGGATCGTGCCGCCGATCGAACCTTCCGGCAGGCGCGCCTCGGGTGACTTGTACACTTCGAGACGGCCGAGGATTTCCGGCGCGATCAGAGTGAAGTCGAAGCCGCGGTTGGGCTGTTCGCCGTAGAGCCAGATGGATTGGGCGACCGGATGGCCGTCGATGAAGGACAGGTTCAGCGACGGATCGGTGCCGTCGATGCTGACGCGCTCGCCCTGGCCGAAGCGGCGGTCGATCGTGACGCCGGGAATCTGCGCCATCGCCTCGGCGACGTTGGTGTTGGGGAACTTGCCGATGTCCTCGGCCGTGATGGATTCGACGACGGCTTCCGCTTCGCGCTTGGTATCCAGCGAGGCCTTGAGGCTCTGGCGTATGCCTTTGACGACGACTTCCTCGAGCTGCTGCGTGTCGCGGCCGTCGGCGGCCGCGGCTTCCGTGCTGGCGTTGGCTTCGGCGGCGACCTCCGCCTGGGCGAGACCCTGAAAACTCAGCGCGGTGACGATGCTCAGGGCGAGCAGGTTTCTACGAATGATCATGAGGTGTTCCCCTTCCCTACCGTGTGTTGTTTGCCGCGGGTGCCGGCTGCGCGCGCAACCTCGCCTTACGGGCCTCGGTGAGTACGTGTTGTTTTGCGTCCTGTCTCACACCCAAACCTCCATGGGGCGACGCTCCGCGCGGAACGCCGGTATTTCTTGCGCTAGCTGCCGTCTTCGCGAGCGTCGAGCAGCCAGCAGGCCGCACCGATCACGCCGAGCTGGCCGTGGTCGATGAGGCTGACCGGAATGCGCTCCAGCACCGGGCGCATGACACCCTTGGCCAGGAAGCGCGCACTGAAATTCGAATGCAGCAGGAACTGGCGGATGTGCGGCAGGATGCCGCCGGCCAGATGCACGCCGCCGCGTGCGCCGCAGCTCAGCGCGAGGTCGCCGACCACGCTGCCGAGCCAGGCGCAGAACAGATTCAGGGTGTCGATCGCGAGCGCGTCGTGCGCCGACAGCGCCGCCTCCGTGATCGCCGCGGGCGCGCGCAAGGTCGCCGGCACGCCGCGGATCGCGCACAGTGCGTTGTACAGCTGCACGAGGCCGGGCCCGGACAAGGCGCTTTCGGTGCTGACGTGGCTGGACTGGCGCATCAGCAAACGCAGCACGTCGATCTCCAGTTCGTTGCCGGGTGCCAGTGCGGCCTGACCGGCTTCGGTCGCCAGCACGATGGAACGGTCGCGCCCCGGAATGCGCACGGCCGCGCCGAGCCCCGTACCCGGTCCGACGATCAGGGTCGGCCCCTGCGCCGCGGCCTCGGCATCGCCGGGCAGCAGCACGCATTCGCTGGCGCGCAGGTAGTGTGTGGCGCAGGCCACGGCTTCGAAGTCGTTGACGAGCGCGACCTCGGCCACGCCGATCTCGTGGCGGATTTCCGCCAGCGACACGGCCCAGGGCAGATTCGCATTGACCAAGGTGTCGCCGACTGCCACGCCGGCGCAGGCGATGGACACGCGCGTGACCGGCACGTCGCCGATGGATTGCAGGAACTGCCTGAGCAGCGCGGCGAGATTCGGGAAGTCGGCGCAGACATATCTGTCATAGCGCTCGACGGTGACGGCCGAGGAGCCCGGCTCTACCTGGCGCACCAGCCCTATGCGCGCATGCGTGCCGCCGACGTCGGCCGCGACGAACGGCGCGGCTTGCCCGATACCGGCTTCGGCGAATCGCTGACTGGCTGCTGCTGCCACGCTGTGCTCCCTCCCGCTGCCCCGACACCGGCCTCGCAGGGCCGACGGGGGCGCAGTCTGAAACTTGTCTGACAACGTTGTCAATGGAAAATGTCACCCGACTTGTCCGGACTGCATCCGAGGCGCGCCGCGCTGCGGACGGCGGCCTGGAACTGGTCTGCAGAACCGGATTCATTCGATTGTTTTTCAACACATTTATTGCGATTTACCGCATGGCGCGGCGCAACAGGGCCGGACCGCGAAACACGCTGCAACGCAGCATTTCGATGACGTGCATTTGCCCGGGCGACGGGGCAAGATATGACAACGTTACTAGTCCCGCGTCTCGCGCCGTCCGGCCGACGCGGCTCCAACCGCGGCGCGGCAGCGCCTATCCAGGCAGACGGGGAACACAGGCATGTCCAGCACGAGCACCGCCGGCAACTCGGCGCAGTACAGAAGCTCTCTCGCCATCATCGGCACACTGTTCTTCATCTTCGGCTTCGTGACCTGGATCAACGGACCGCTGATCGGCTTCGTCAAGCTCGCCTTCGACCTGGACACCGACGCGAAGGCGTTTCTGGTCACGTTCGCGTTCTACATGGCCTATTTCTTCCTGGCCCTGCCCTCGTCCCTGATCCTCGAACGCACCGGCATGAAAAAGGG
This sequence comes from Lysobacteraceae bacterium SCN 69-320, assembly GCA_001725155.1. Lineage (GTDB taxonomy): Bacteria > Pseudomonadota > Gammaproteobacteria > Xanthomonadales > Rhodanobacteraceae > Tahibacter. The sequence continues at coordinate 252,141 of MEFP01000030.1, forward strand.
CATGTCGCTGGGCCTGGGCGTCATGGCCGTCGGCGCCGTGATATTCGGTACTTTTGCAACTGTGCGTAATTATCCGGCCTGCCTGACCGGCCTGTTCGTGATCGGTTCGGGCCTGTCGCTGCTGCAGACGGCATCGAATCCCTACATCAGCATCCTCGGCCCGATCGAAAGCGCCGCTGCGCGCATCAGCATCATGGGCATCTGCAACAAGCTCGCCGGCATCCTGAGCCCGATCGTCATGGGCGTGCTCGTCATGAAGGACGTCGGCCATTTCGAAGCCCAGGTCGCCGCCGCCGCCACGCCCGAGATCAAGCAGGCCCTGCTGGCCGAATTCGCCGCCAAGATCTACTGGCCCTACATGGTCATGGCCGGCGTGCTCGCGCTGCTCGCGGTCTGGGTGCTGCGCTCGTCGCTGCCGGAGATCAAATCCGCCGAAGCCAATGCCACGGATGCCGGCAGCAGCGGCAGCCGCCGCTCGGTGCTGCAGTTCCCGCACCTGCTGCTCGGCGTGCTGTGCATCTTCGTCTACGTCGGCGTGGAAGTGCTGGCGGCCGATGCGATCGGCACCTACGGCAAGGGCTTCGGCATCCCGAGCGAGCAGACCACGTATTTCACGGCGTTCACCCTGGCCGGCATGCTCGTGGGCTATCTGATCGGCCTTGCCACGATTCCGACCTGGCTGTCGCAGCAGCGCGGCCTCGCGATTTCGGCCGTGCTCGGCATCGTGTTCTCGCTGGCGGCCTATTTCACGAAGGGCTACGTCTCGGTCGGCTTCGTCGCCGCGCTCGGCTTGGCCAATGCGCTGATGTGGCCGGCGATCTTCCCGCTCGCCATCGCCGGGCTCGGCCGCTTCACCGAGAAGGGCTCGGCGCTGCTGATCATGGGCATCGCCGGCGGCGCGCTGATTCCGCGCCTGTTCGCGGTCTACAAGGACGTCTACGACTTCCAGCTCGTGTTCCTCGCGATCGCCGCGCCCTGCTATCTGTACATCCTGTTCTATTCGCTGAAGGGCTACGCCGCCGGCCGCAACTCGGCCGCGGCGCCGCTGGCCGCGGCCGGCGGCTGAGGCAGCGCCGGCGCCGTACGGTGGCGCCGCGGCGCGAGTTTGCGCCGCCTGCGCGCCGCGGCGCCGCCTCGCTTCCGACACGGTTTCTCGTCACAATCCGGCAGGTGCGCGCCTGACCGGGCCGCCGGATCACGACCCACGCCGTACCTAGCAAGGCCCGCCGATGCGCAGTCCGACGATCAAAGACGTCGCCGAACGTTCCCAGGTTTCCCTCAAAACCGTATCCCGCGTCATCAACAACGAAGCCACCGTCCGCGAAGGCACGCGCGCCAAAGTGCTGCGCGTCATCGCCGAACTCGGCTACCAGCCCGACCTGTCGGCGCGCAGCCTGCGCAGCGCGCGCTCCTATGCACTCGGACTGGTCTACGACAACCCGAATCCGTACTACGTCATCGCCGTGCAGAGCGGCGTGCTGTCGGTCTGCCGCGAATCCGGCTACGGCCTGCAGATCCATCCCTGCGACTCCAACTCACCGAACCTCGCCGCCGAACTCGTGCAGCTCGTGCGCCACGCGCGCCTGGCCGGCCTCGTGCTCGCGCCGCCCATGTCCGAGCGGCTGGAACTGATCCGCCACCTGCGCGCCAACAAGATCCACGTCGTACGCATCATCTCCGCCGCCGCCGACCCGCAGGACGGCTTCCCCTGCGTCTACGTCGACGACCGCGACGCCGCCTACGACATCACCAAGCACCTGATCCAGCTCGGCCACCAGCGCATCGGCTTCCTCTGGGGCGGCGAAGCCCACCGATCGAGTCCCGAACGCTACCGCGGCTACGAAAGCGCGCTGAAGGACTACGGCATCCCGCTCGACAAGAAGCTCATCCTCCACGGCGACTACAGCTTCGACGACGGCTTCCGCGGCGCGCGCAAGCTGCTCGCGCTCAAAGATCGACCGACTGCGATCTTCGGCTCCAACGACGAAATCGCCGCGGGTGTGCTGGCTGCGGCCAAGTCCTCGGGCCTGGAAGTGCCTTACGACCTGTCGATCGCGGGGTTTGAAGACAGTCCGTTCTCCAAACAGTCGTGGCCGGCGCTGACGACCGCAAAACAGGCTACCGAGGAGATTGCGCGGCATGCGACGCAGCTGCTGATTTCGGAGCTCGATCGGGAAGAGAACGATGTGGAGAAGCTCACGGTCGTGAGCAATAAGGGGTTCAGTCCGCAGCTGGTGGTGCGGGGGTCTACGGGGCCGGCGCGGGCGGGAACATGACTGGCGCACACGGCAACGGACGAGCCAAGCTACTAACGGGCCTGCTGCTTTACCCCAACCCCACTATTCGGTAGCCAATCAGAGGTGGCGGCGCGTCATCCTGCGCCACCGAGGACTCTTCGCAAATCAGCCACCGTTAGCCACTGCCGGCGCATAGCGATCAGCTTGTGCATCTGACGATGGCAACAAGCGCAGAGAAGCGCCATTTCTGCAAGACGAGTAACACGAGCCTCACCCGCTGAAAGCGGCACGATATGATGTGCCTCGAATATTGCCTGTGCGAGCTCAGCGTTTGAGCCGCCGCCCTGTCTTCCGCATACCTCACAAGCAAGCGGCCCGAGAGCGTTTCGCGCAGCCATCAGCTTTGAACGAAGCTTCGGGTTCCGCTCTCGCCTGAGATGGGCTTCGGTCACGACGCGCCCCTCCGCGAATACTTCGTAGTCTGCCTCTTGCTCACGAACCTCGTGAGCGACTTTGACACCTGCGCGTATAAGCTGCGCCTGTTGCCTAGTTCCCGCAGGATCGGACCCGAATTCCGCCCAAACGTCTTTATCCGTTCGAGATACGTTTCCGAGGCCTTTGCCGGTAGCTACTTGCCGGAGATTCTGAAGCTTGAATGCCACTCCATCAGCGTTGCGGAATGTCGCCTTGCGCGCCGATTTAGCGTGATGAGGAAAGGCGCGGAGGACTTCCGATAGCTCCACGACTCGAGCATCACGTCGGGTTGGCGGAAGCCCTTTGCATTCAAAGTAGAGATCGAGCGCAAGAATGACTTCGTCGCGTGTCCATTTTGGATTTCCGTGCCCACTCGTGATAGCCATAGTTTAGCCTTGCGTCTGAACTTAGCCGTTAGATGGCAGGCATCAATAGAGTCTTAAGCACAAACCAAGTAGCCCATGAGAACGCCGCGAGAGCCCCAAGGTCGAAAACAAAGTCAATCCCACTTTGCTTGTTAATCCAATGCCAAAATCTGTAGGTCTTGGTTCGTTTATGTTCATCGTCAACGGCCCCTTTGTACATATGCCAAGCGGCCCATTTGTTGATGAAAGCGACAAGGATCTGTAGCGCAACCCCGCTAACAAAAAGAGTAACGATGAGCCCGAGGTGCGGCGACTCCGAGATTCTCTTCGGAGCATCTTTGCCTATCAGAAATAAAACTGGCCCACCAATTCCATACGCAACGAGCCAGGATCTCAATGTCTTTGAGTACTCCGCATAATTCGCAAAATGCCGAGTCTCCTCGTCCGCGCGCTGCCCCATATCATCCCCCATCACTAGTTGATTGAAATTACCCCGCAAACAATCCCACAAAGACTGAACTGGTTCGCTCGCCAGAATAGAACTGCAATTAGTAAACCTTATTTCTTGTGGCAGCTTCCAGGTACAAATCTACTCCCTTGACGTCTGCCACAAACAGGACAACAATCTGCCCGTTGTCGCCAATTCGGCAACCGGGATTTGCAGCCCGTATTCAGGCGCACACAGCGCCGCACCGATCGCCGGCGCTTTTTTACGCCCGTAATTTGGTGCGGCGTCGTCTGCCGATTTCTGGCGGCGGTGTGCGGGGAGCCGCAAGGCTCGCCGGTCCTGAACCGGTCTGCAAACCCGCACACCGTTCGCCACCCTTTCCCGCTCGTTGGTTCCGGGTGGCGACTCCACGCAAAGGGAGTTGTCCATGGATACTCGGTATGCGTTCTGCGGCACCGGGCGGAGTTCCGGTTGCCACGTCCCCGTTGGTCACGTCGTTCCCTGCCACAGGAGACGCGTGCCATGACCCGCCTCGGTTCGTTCTATCCCCTGAGCCGCGAAATCCGCTCGGCCAGTCCGGTGATGTTCGCGTATGTGCTCGATACGCCGGCGCAGCGCGAGGCCTTGCAGGAGGAAATGCTGGATCGCATCGCGGCGATCCAGGCACTCAGCGAGTCGGCGGCTCAGACGCAGTTCGAATCGCCGGAGCCGCGCTCGCACGTCGCGATTCTCGATGCGCTCGCGATTCTGTCGCGCGATGTGCGCGGGTTGATGGAAGCGACTTTCCATCCCGGACCATGAGCCCTGTTGTCGGAGCGGCCTCGCGCCGCTCCGGCGTTTTCGTCGATCCGTCCGCGCCTCCCATTCCTCAGTCGCCGGGATTCGAGCCACGACAAATCAGTTCGCAACCCATCGCCCCAGCCGCTTCCGGGCCTCTTCGTGGCTAAGCGCACCTTCCGACTCGGCCCTTTCAGCACCACGCCCGGTCTTTTGGATGACATACAGGTGGTACTGGATGTACTCGTAGCTCGCGGTATCGGGGAGTGAGCGCAACAGCTCAGCTATTTCGGCGTTGGGCGTAGTCATGCTGAACGGTTTGCACGAAACCCAGAGTGCGGCAGCGCGGCGGTGCTCCGACGAAACAGCATCGGTTTGAACGATCCGTCAGCGCGCGGCATTGGACGGATGCGCCTTTACTGCCGCTTCCAGCTTCTCGGGTTGCGGATTGCCGTGCGCCAGCCAGTCCATAGCAAACACCGCCATCAGCGACCTGCCGAGGTCTTCGGCGGTGGAGCCGCTGAAGCCGCTGCCGGGAAGGCCGGACTCTTGCTGCACGACGAGAACCGTCAGCGGCGGAAGGTTGTTGATCAAACAATAGGACTGGATCGGCTCCAGCAGCTGGCCAAGCCCTGCACGGTGAGCGCCGGTGATCGACTCCAGCTGCGAATACGTGATGGATTGGCGGTTGCGTGCTGCCCAAGCCAACACCGCCCAGATCTGACAAGCCCTTTCTGATCGCGTCATGTTTCACCTCGCACGCCAATGTCCGAACTGCGCCACGAACAGCTGGAAGTAAACGTGGCCCATTTTCCCGGCACCTCGCAAGCCTCACCGGGCCACCTCACCCATCGAACCCATCGGCAAAGATCGGCCCGTCCACCGCAACACTGCCGAAGTTGTTGGACGCATCGCTTTCGAGCAGCCCGATCGGCGCATGCACCATTGCGCGCAGCACGCTCTTTTCCAGCACCGGCGCGTCCAGCCGGCGCACCGTGCCGCGCAGCGTCAGCTGCGCGCCAGGCGCTGCATCGAAACTCGCCGTGATCTGCCCATGTCGAACCTGCAGTTCGCAGCGACTCACGCCGGGACCGTCGCAGCTCAAGCCGCTTTCGCTGCCCTGCCAGGGCAGCTCGACGATCAAGGTCGCATCCGTGATGGCGGCATCGCCGGTGTAGCCGACACCGACCGCGAACGGCACGTCGTCGCCGACGGCGATGCCGGGCGGAAACACCGGCAGTTGCAGGAACAGATCGCCGCGCTGCGTGACGGCAATGTCGAGCAGCGCGTCACGCCGCGTCGACGGCAGCGGCGACTGCAGCGCCGTGCCCGAAATGAGCAAGCCGTCGCCGTGCGGCTCGAACGTGTTGTCCCAGGCCGTGCGCGACACGAACGGATCGACGCCGCGCAACGCCAGCGCCTGCGAGCCGGTCACGCGCCCCTGGGTCAGATCGAAGCGCTGCAGGAAGTCGATGCCGCGGCGGTCCTGGTCGATCCGGCGCCGCAACAGCGCCTCGCCGTCGGCGCCGAGGACGACGCGGGAAATCGTGTCCCGGATTTTTCCTTTCCGGTGGGTCTGGTACGCGTAGCGCAGCCCGCTGCCATCCGCCTTGATGCGCAGCAGGTGCGTGGACTGCTCGACGGTCACCCCTGGCTGATAGAACAGCACCATCAGCAGAACGTCGCCGTCCGCCAAGGGCAGCAGGTCGACGACCTCCAAAGCGCGCCACGGCGTCGTGGGATAGTCGAACTGCCACAGCAGCTCGCCCGACGACACGCTGCGTTTCACCAGACGCAGCGTGTTCTGGTCAGGAACGGTCGCGGCGAATACTGCGTCGGCAGCGGCCGAAAGCCGTGCGGCCCGGAAAAACGGCAGGACGGCCACCGAGAAATCCAATGCGCCGTCGCTGCCGGAACGGCGCTGCAAGCCCATGGACAGTGGACCGTACATGCCGACCGCGGGCCAGAGCAGCGCATCTTCGCCGATCGCGAACAGGGCAGGCTCCTCCCACGTCGCGGAGTACGACGTGTCGTACCACTCGGCGACCTGCTGTTTCCACAGCACCTCGCCGCCGGCGTCGTCGAGCCGCTGCAGTTCCTGTACATGGCGCGACAAGGAAGGACCAGCCAGACTGCCGTAGCCGAAACTGACCAGCGCGTCGTCATCGCCGAGGCCGACGACGCGCGGCGGCTTGGTGACCGAACTGTTCACCGGGACGTCAGTGACGCTGCGCTCCCAACGCTGCTGCCCACTCGTGCGGTCGAGACTGCGCACGAGCGCTTGCGCCATATCGGTCTGCTCGGCCAGCAGCAGCCGGTTCGGCGTCAACGCGATATCCACGAAGGGATTGCGCTGCGTGGTCGCGTTTTCCCACAGCACTGCACCGCTGTCGGCCGACAGGCGCCGCACGCGCGCCGGCAGCGGCTTCCACGGCGCCTGGCCGAGTACGAACAGATCGGCGCCGTCGCGGATTTCACCGACACCGGTCACGCCACGCGGCACATCCGGGAACATGCGGATGTCGGACAGGCTGCCGTCCTGCATGGCGTAACGGTACAGCGCCGTCGTGTCCGGCGCCGAACCGGGAGCGACGACGCCGACGAGCGTGTCTGATACCTGCCAGGTGCGGCCGCGCAACGGCAGCGACAGCGATCGCTGCCACTGCGGCGTGCCGTCGCTGCCCGACAGACACTGCAGCACGGTATCGGCCGGCGGAGTGGAGGGCAGGCCCGATGCGACATAGACGTCACCGCCGAACACGCCGAGCACGCCGCCGGCTGCGTCGCGACGCCAGATCTCGGTACCGCTCGCCGCGGCCAGCCGGCTAACCACGACACCGGTCGCGCAGACCGGATCGCCCGCGACGAACGACAGCGCGCCGTCGCGCCCCACGCAGCCGTCCTTGCGCCAGAGCGGCTGACCGTCGTCCGCGCTCAGCGCCTGCAGTATCTCCGGACCGGCGACGAAGACGCGCCCGTCGCGCACGGTGATCGGACCCGCCGTCGCGGCCGTCATGCGCCAGAGCTCGGCGCCTTGCCGATCCAGCTTGACCAGCAGCGGCTCGTAAGCACCGTCGTAACCGCTGACATAGGTATTGCCGTCGCCGTCGACCGCCGTCAGCGCATTGGAGAACCCGCTGCCAAGGAATCCGACCAGGCGCCGTTGCCACTGCCATCGGCCACTGGCACGGTCGATCGCGGTAACGGCCATGGCGTTGTCCGGCAAGTTCAATGTCGCGACAACACGGTCGCCGCCGGCCGCGAAGCCTGCGCCCTGCAACGCCGAACTCCACTGCAGCACACCCGACGCGTCGAAGCGCGCAATGCTGGCGTAGCTCGTGCCGGTGAGCATCATCAGCGCCGCGCCATCCGGTTCCGGCAGCAAGCCGGCCGGCGTCCATTCCGACGACGGCACGGCAACATGCCACGCCATGCCGGCGTCGCCGCGAACCTGCGACAACCGATATTCGCCGCCGTCGGAAAATCCGATCAGTGCCGAACCCGTTGCCGCACTGGCCACCTCGAGATGCTCGCTGAGGTTGAAGCCGAAGGCCGGACCGGTTTCGGTCCAATCCTGCTGCCAGCCTGCGCCGACGCTTGCGGCATACGTGAGGGCGAGCGGGAACAGTACCCTCTGCCGCAGCCTTCGCTTCAATCCGTGCATCGTCGGATCTCCTGAAACGATCCGCGCGGATCGCGGCTCGTCTCTGCATAAACGGTGTTTGCCGCGAAACAGGATCTCACGCCCTGCCGACGGCCGGGTGGGTCGCTATCGTTCCATCGGCCTGCATCGCGTGCCGACTGCCGTTGCCCCAGGCGATCTGCCCCATCGTACGGGTACTCCGCAATGAATTCCTCCCGATGCGGCCACTGCCGAAAGCAGTCCTCGTGCATGGCCGAGTCCGAGTAGCGCCAAAGCGGATGGGATTGGTTCTGAATGAAATGCGGGCTTGCCACGATACGCTGCCCGGCGACGAGGACTTCGGCGCAAAGCGAGCAGCCGGTATTGCCGAGTATCACGATTGCCATGCGTAACGACCCCACCGGGCCAAGGCTTCAGACCGAGCAACGCGACAACTATCGGGGTCAGGCTGGCTTTCCGGCAAGCAGTGCTGCAAGGACGTCGACGAGACTTGCGGTGTCGTCCATCACCTTCCGATGGTAGTGCGGATCATCGTATTCCGGCGAAAGCCATTCGACCCGCGCCAATCGGCCTTGCATGCGTTCGTGAAAATCTGGCAAGTCGCCCGTCCAAGGGGCGGAGCCCAGCAGCCACAGGCTGCGGTGTGGTGCGTAGATGAAGCCTTCATTCCACGACCAGCCGCGCGATTCCAGTGCCGCGAACAGATCGGCGCGTTGGGATTCGGTGAGGGGCATGGGGCGCTTCCAAGCAACGAGGTGAGGTTCGTTTGGACCGCGACGACGGGCGGAGTTGCACGCGCGCCACGATTGCTGCGGTACGAATCGCGCCGGCGCGGCAACCCCATCCCCACCCATACCCGTCCGGCCCGTTGGGCGTTCAAGGTCGTCAGAACCTGCGGTTCTGAGCGACTCTCTTTCACCCCCTTGAAGGGGAGGGCTTTTCATCGCTTCGGTTTCTGCATACGGCACGACGTTTCGCCTCAGCCGCGCAGCGCCGCCGCCGCACGCGCGAGCGCTTCCACAGCCGTCCAATCCCCCGCCGCGACGAGTTCCTTGGTCGCAAGCCACGACCCGCCGACCGCGACGACATTCGGCAACGCGAGCCACGCCGCTGCGCTGGCCGCACCGATGCCGCCGGTCGTGCAGAAGCCGACCTGCGGCAACGGCGAGGCCAGTGCGCGGACGAATTCGATGCCGCCGGCCGGTACGGCCGGGAAGAATTTCTGCCAGCGGTAGCCGCGTTCGAGCAGGGTCATCGCTTCGCTCGCGGTGGACGCGCCGGGCAGATACGGCAGGTCGCTGTCGTCGGCCGCTTCCAGCAGCGCCGGCGAATGGCCCGGCGAGACGGCGAAGCGCGCGCCGGCGCGTTCGGCCGCGTAGAGGTCGGCCGCGTTGAGTACGGTGCCGGCGCCGACTTCCACGCCGTCGACCTCGTTCGCGATCGCGCGGATCGCGTCGAGCGCGACCGGCGTGCGCAGGGTGATTTCCACGGCCGGCAGGCCGCCGGCGACGAGTGCGCGGGCAAGCGGTACGGCCTGGGCTAGCTCGTGGACGATGACGACAGGCACCACGGGCGCGCGGCGCAGGATGGTTTCGATGCGTTCCTGGCGCGCCTGCATCGCTGCGTTCATTCCACGACTCCGAAGATGGTGGCGCCGGTGTCGGCCGTGCTGACCTGGGCGCGGAACAGCGCGAACATTTCGCGGCCGAGTCCGTAGGCATTGGCGCGAAGATCGGCGACGGCCGGCGTGCGCGCGGCCCACTCGCCGGCATCGACCAGCGCTTCGACCTGGCCGCTGACGGCACAGACGCGCACGCGGTCGCCGTCGCGCAGTTTCGCGATCGGGCCGCCGCAGGCGGCTTCGGGAGTCAGATGGATCGCGGCCGGGATCTTGCCCGAGGCACCGGACATGCGGCCGTCGGTGACGAGCGCGACACGCAGGCCGCGGCCCTGCAGCACGCCGAGCGCCGGGGTCAGCTTGTGCAACTCGGGCATGCCGTTCGCGCGCGGGCCCTGGTTGCGCACGACGACGACGACGTCGCTGGCGAACTCGCCGTTGTCGAACGCTTTCTGCACCGCGTCCTGGTCGTCGAACACGCGCGCCGGCGCTTCGATCGTATGGCGGTCGTCGGGCACCGACGACACCTTGATGACGGCGCGGCCGAGATTGCCGCTGAGCAGGCGCAGGCCGCCGTCGGCGCGGAACGGCTGCGCGACCGGGCGCAGCACGCTCGCGTCGAGGCTTTCGGTCGTGCTCGGCCGCCATTCGAACAGGCCGCCCTTCTGCAGCACGGGCGCGCCGCGATAGGCGTCGAGGCCGGCACCGGCGATGGTCTCGATGTCGCCGTGCAACAGGCCGGCGTCGAGCAGCTGCGCGATCAGGAAACCCATGCCGCCGGCCGCGTGGAACTGGTTCACGTCGGCGCTGCCGTTCGGATAGACGCGCGCGAGCAGCGGCACGACGCCGGCCAGCGCATCGAAGTCTTCCAGCAGCAGCTCCAGCCCGGCCGCGCGCGCGATCGCGACGAGATGCAGCAGGTGATTGGTCGAGCCGCCGGTCGCGTGCAGGCCGACGACGCCGTTGACGATGGCGCGCGCATCGACGAGCCGGCCGACCGGCAGATAGCGTTCGCCGAGCGCCGTGATCGCGAGCGCGCGCTCGACCGCGGCGACGGTCAATGCATCACGCAGCTCGCTGCCCGGATGCACGAAGCTCGAACCCGGCAACTGCAGACCCATGATCTCCATGAGCATCTGGTTGGAGTTCGCCGTGCCGTAGAACGTGCAGGTGCCCGGCGCGTGATACGAGCGCGCCTCGACGTCGAGCAGCTCGGCGCGGTCGGCCTTGCCTTCCGCATAGCGCTGGCGCACGCGCGACTTCTCGTCGTTGCTCGCGCCGCTGGGCATGGGCCCGCCCGGCACGAACACGGCCGGAATGTGGCCGAAATGCAGCGCACCGATCAGCAGGCCGGGCACGATCTTGTCGCAGATGCCCAGGTACATCGCCGCGTCGAACATGTCATGCGACAGTGCAACGCCGCTGGCCAGCGCGATGGTGTCGCGCGAGAACAGCGACAGCTCCATGCCGGTGCGGCCCTGGGTCACGCCGTCGCACATGGCCGGCACGCCGCCGGCGACTTCCGCCGTCGCGCCGCGCGCCCGCGCGGCCGCGCGGATCAATTCGGGATAGCGCTCATAGGGCTGGTGCGCCGACAGCATGTCGTTGTAGGCCGTGACGATGCCGATGTTCGGCGCGACGCCGTCGCGCAGGCGCTGCTTGTCGGTCGCCGCACAGGCGGCGAAGCCGTGGGCGAGATTGCCGCAGGACAGGCGATTGCGCCGCGGCTGGTCGTTGCGCGCCGCTTTGATGCGCGCCAGATAGCGCTCGCGCGTCGCGCGGCTGCGCTCGTCGATCGCGCGCGTCACCGCGGCCAGAGTCGGATTCAGTGCCATCGCTTGCTCCCAATCTCACGTAGGTTGCGGTGAGCGCACAGCGCGAACCGCAACGTCGAGGCCCTCATGCCGCAAGGAACCCCGAACGACGAACGGCCCGCATCACGGACACCAGTACATCCGCAGCGGCTCGCCGGCACATTTGACGACGGCGCGGATCGGCATCTGCTCGCTGCGCGTCTGCGGGTCCAGCGCACGCGCAAGCACCTGGCGTTTTTCCTGGCCTTCGATATGCAGATACAGCGCCGCGGTAGCAAGCAAGGTCGGCAAGGTCAGGGTCACCCGCGGCTCCGGCGCGGCCGGCGCGCTCAGCGCGACGACGCGCGCGCGGCCATGCGGATCCAGCGCCTGCGCCAGGGTGTCGCCGCCGGGAAACAGCGAGGCCGTGTGGCCGTCGTTGCCCATGCCGAGCACGACCGCATCGAACGGCAGCGGCAGCGCGTCGATACGCCGCGCGATGCGCAGCAGTGCGGCAGCCGGATCGCGCGCTGGCTCGAACAGCGGCTCGAAGCGTGCGGCCGCGGCGGCGCCGGTGAACAGGGTCTCGCGCAGCAGCCGCGCATTGGAACGCGCATCGTCGGGAGCGACCCAGCGTTCGTCGGCGAGCGTCACGACAACCCGGCTCCAGTCCAGCCGGATGCGGCCCAGCTCGCGCAGGAACTGCCGCGGCGTGCTGCCGCCGGAGACGGCGAGCAGGCCGACGCCGCGCGTCAGTATCGCGTCGCGCAGATCGCAGGCCACGGCCGACGCGAGCGCGCGCGCCAGCGTCGTCGAGTCGGCATAGGCGTGCTCGATCAGGTTCGCATGCAGGTCGCGGCGGCGGATCGCAGGCTCGCGCACGGTATCAAGATGCATCTTCATGCCAGGTCCTTCCATCCCGTTCGATCAGCGCGACGGCCGCGCTCGGTCCCCAGGTGCCGGCGGTATAGCCCTTGGGCGCGTCGTGGCCGGCTTCCCAGGCGGCGAGTATCGGGTCGGCCCAGGCCCAGGCCGCCTCGACTTCGTCGCGGCGCATGAACAGGGTCGGATTGCCGCGCACGACATCCATGAGCAGGCGCTCGTAGGCGTCCGGATTGCGCACGCCGAAGGCCTCGGCAAAGCTCATGTCCAGCGCGACGCGGCGCAGGCGCAGGCCGCCGGGACCGGGATACTTGTTCATGAGCCAGAGCTTGACGCCCTCGTCGGGCTGCAGCCGCAGCACGAGCTTGTTCGGCGAGATCTGCCCGGCCGACTCGCCGAAGATGGAATGCGGAATCGCGCGGAACGTGATGACGATTTCCGACACGCGCTCGGGCAGGCGCTTGCCGGTGCGCAGATAGAACGGCACGCCGGCCCAGCGCCAGTTGCGCAGCTCGGCCTTCAGCGCGACGAAGGTTTCCGTGTGCGATTCGGGGCGTCCGATTTCCTCGAGATAACCCGGCACCGCGCCGCCGTTGGACGCGCCGGCGCGGTACTGGCCGCGCACCGAGTACTGCGCTGCATTGCTCTCGTCGATCGGCTTGAGCGCGCGCAGCACCTTGAGCTTTTCGTCGCGGATCGCGTCGGGCGCCAGGGACGCCGGCGGTTCCATCGCGACGAGGCACAGCAGCTGCAGCAGATGGTTCTGCACCATGTCGCGCAGGGCGCCGGCGCCGTCGTAGAAGCCCGCGCGCCATTCCACGCCGATGGTTTCGGCGACGGTGATCTGCACGTGGTCGATGTGGCCGGCGTTCCACAGCGGCTCGAACAGCGCGTTGCCGAAGCGCAGCGCGACCAGGTTCTGCACGGTTTCCTTGCCGAGGTAGTGGTCGATGCGGAAGGTCTGCTGCTCGGCGAAGCAGCGCCCCAAGGCGTCGTTGATCGCCGTGGCCGACTTCAGGTCGCGGCCGATCGGCTTCTCCACGACGATGCGCGCGCGGCCATGATTGAGGCCATGTTCGCGCAGGCGTTCGCAGATCGGCACGAAGATGTCGGGGCTCGTGGCGAGGTAGAACACGCAGACGCGCTCGGGCAAGGCGTGCATGGCGGCGGCGAACGCATCCCAGCCGGCGTCCTTGCGCGCATCCAGCGCGTGGTAGCTGACCAGGTCGAGGAAGCCGCGCAGGGTTTCCTCGGGCAGGTCCGCGCCCAGGGATTTCACGACCGCCTCGCGGACGCGCGCATGGTAGTCGGCATGGCTGAGCGCATCGCGCGCGACGCCGATCAGGCGGCTGCCGGGCAGGATCTGGCCGTCGGCATAGCGGTGGTACAGCGCCGGCAGCAGCTTGCGCACGGCCAGGTCGCCGGTGCCGCCGAAAATGACGAGATCGAAGGGGTCGACGTGGCTGGCTGGGGCGGTCATGGACACTCCTGGGCACTAGCGCGGCGACAATACCACTGAAATACCACCGCGCAAAGCCTGTCGCGGCGCGGGCAAGCCACAGCTTGCCGTCTGCCGTGAAAAGCTGTCGTGACGGCGGGGCGAAGCCGTGCGGCCGGAACACCGGCGAATTCCTCTGGCAGGCGGCCGGCACAAAACCACGAGCGGTCCGGGCACAACAAAGCCGGTGGCGGCGGGCAGCGCCCGCAGCGGATTCAGCCGCCCTCGTCCGCACCGACCAGTCGCGACCGCTTTGCGCATTTGGTATTTGACTGGTATTGTCGATCGCATGTCCACCCCATTGCTCAAGCTCTGGCGCCAGCTCGGCCGGGAAAAGGCCGCGCAGCGCGAACTGGCCTGGATGCGCGTGCGCAGCCTGATCGAGCGCGCGATCGCCTCGGGCGAACTGCCGCCGGGCTCGGCCCTGCCGAGCGAGCGCGACCTGAGCCAGCAGCTCGGCCTGTCGCGCGTGACCGTACGCAAGGCCATCGCCGGGCTCGTCGCCGACGACGTGCTGATCCAGCGCCAGGGCGCCGGCACCTTTGTCGCCGGACGCATCGTCAAATCGTTTTCGCGCCTGACCAGCTTCAGCGACGACCTGCGCGCACGCGGCCTGAATCCGCGCTCGGTGTTCCTGAGCCGCGGCAGCGGCGAGGTCACGCCGCAGGAAGCCATGGCCCTGTCGCTGTCGCCGGGCGCGCGCGTCGCGCGGCTGCATCGGCTGCGCCATGCCGGCGAGCAGCCGCTCGCGATCGAGCGCACGGCCGTGCCGCTGAACCTGCTGCCCGATCCGGAGCGCGTGACCCATTCGCTGTACGAGACGCTGGACGAACTCGGCCTGCGTCCGCAGCGCGCGCTGCAGCGCCTGCGCGCGGTCAACTTCGACGCCGACCAGGCGCGCCAGCTCGACGTCGCGGTCGGCGCGGCCGGCCTGCTGATCGAGCGGCGCAGCTTTCTCGACGACGGCCGCGTCGTCGAATTCACCTGTTCCTGGTACCGCGGCGACATGTACGACTTCGTCGCCGAACTCACGGGCGCCTAGCGCGCCGCTTGCGAGGACCGCATGACCGCCCTGCCCGCCGTCGAATCCACCCTGATGTTCCGCGAAGCCCATAGCAGCGCCGGGCTGATCGCCGCGCAGTTCGCCGCCAACGCCGGCGCGGTCGCGCGCCTGGCCGCGCGGCTGCGCGCGCAGCCGCCGCGCTTCATCGTGACCTGCGCGCGCGGCAGCTCCGACCATGCGGCGACCTTCGCGAAATACCTGTTCGAGACCCAGCTCGGCCTGAGCACGGCTTCGGCGTCGCCGTCGGTGACCTCGGTCTACGCCGCGCCGCTGCAGCTCGACGGCGCGCTGTTCGTCGCGATCTCCCAGTCCGGCAAGAGCCCGGATCTCGTGCGCAGCGCCGAAGCCGCGCGCACCGCGGGCGCGCAGGTGCTGGCCCTGGTCAATACCGAGGATTCGCCGCTGGCCGCCGTCGCGCACGACGTCATCGCCCTGCGCGCCGGCCCCGAACGCAGCGTCGCGGCGACCAAGAGTTACCTGTGCACCCTGGCCGCCTTGCTGCAGCTCGCCACCGCGTGGAGCGCGCGGCGCGAGCTGGCCGACGCGCTCGACGGAGTGCCGGCCGCGCTGACGCGCAGCTGGGACAGCGACTGGTCGGCCCTCGTCGACGCGCTGGCGCCGGCGCGCAACCTGTTCGTGCTCGGCCGCGGCCTCGGCCTAGGTGCGGCACAGGAGGCCGCGCTCAAGTTCAAGGAGACCAGCGGCCTGCACGCCGAGGCGTTCAGCGCGGCCGAGGTCAGGCACGGTCCGATGGCGCTGATCGGCGAAGGCTTCCCGCTGCTCGTGTTCGCCCAGGATGACGGCACCCAGGCCGGCACCCTGGCCGCGGCGCAGGAATTCCGGGCGCGCGGCGCGCGCGTGTTCGTCGCCGCGCCGGGCGATCCGGCCGGCAGCGACCTGCCGCTGCCCGAACGCGTGCATCCGGCCGTCGCACCGCTGCTGCAGGTGCAGAGTTTCTATCGCGCCTGCAATGCACTCGCCCTGCGCCGCGGCCACAATCCGGACCTGCCGCCGCATCTGAACAAGGTCACGGAAACCGTCTGATGGCCATCGCCCTCGTCAATGCCCGCGTGCTCGTCGACGACGGGCTGCGCACCGGTCTGGCCGTGCTCGTCGACGGCGAGGACATCACGGCCGTCGTCGATGCGAACGATCCGCGCGTCGCCGCGGCACAACGCCACGATCTCGGCGGCCGCCTGCTGCTGCCGGGCTTCATCGACTGCCAGGTCAACGGCGGCGGCGACGTGCTGTTCAACGACGCGCCGACCGTGGAAACCATACGCCGCATCGGCGCGGCGCACCGGCGCTACGGCACGACCGGCTTCCTGCCGACCCTGATCAGCGACACGCCGCAGGCCATGGCCGAGGCGATCGTCGCGGTCGACGCGGCCATCGCGCAAGGCGTGCCCGGCGTGCTCGGCATCCATCTGGAAGGACCGTATCTCGCGCCGCAGCGCAAAGGTGCGCATGACGCGGCGAAGTTCCGCGCACCGGACGCGGACGACGTCGCGCTGGCCGCCTCGTTGCGCAGCGGCGTCACCGTGCTGACCCTCGCGCCCGAACAGGTATCCGACGCCGCGCTGACCGAACTCGTGCGCCGCGGCGTCATCGTCGCGGCCGGCCACACGGCGACCGACTACGCGCGGCTCATGCAGGCGTTCGCCCTCGGCGTGCGCGGCGTGACCCACCTGTTCAATGCGATGACGCCGCTGACCGGCCGCGAACCCGGCGCGGTCGGTGCCGCGCTCGACCACCGCGACAGCTGGTGCGGCCTGATCAACGACGGCCACCACGTGCATGCGGCGAGTCTGCGCACGGCCCTACGCGCCAAGCCGCGCGGCCGCACGTTCTTCGTGACCGACGCGATGCCGCCGGTCGGCGGCGAACTGGGCGAGTACAGCCTGGCCGGCCAGCGCGTGGTGCTGCGCGACGGCCAATGCGTCAACGAGCAGGGCGCGCTGGCCGGCTCGGCGCTGGACATGATCACGGCCGTGCGCAACGGCGTGGAGCTGCTGGGCCTGCCGCTGGAAGATTCGGCGCGCATGGCGTCGACCTGGCCGGCCGAATTTCTGGGCATCGCCGGACGCCGCGGACGCATCGCCGCGGGCTGCGCCGCCGACCTCGTCGTCGTCGATCCTGAATGGCGCGTGCACGAAACCTGGATCGCCGGGCAGCGCGAAACCCATTGACGCGGCAGGCCCTGCCGCCACGGGACTTAGATCTGAAACATGAATCTAGGTCCGCAGACCTAGTCCGCAAGGCCGTTTTCCTAATTTCCCGATCGGCAAAAATGCCGAGGCTTTATGCCTAGCCAGTTACACATAGCCAGGGGGAAATCATGAAACGACCGTTGCGCATCAGGACCTTGGTCCTGCTGATCGGCCTGGGGTTGAGTGCCGCGAGCCACGCCCAGCAATCCACCACCGACGAAACGAATGGCAAGAAGGACGACACCGTCCAGCTTCGCAACATCGACGTCCATGCAATCGCGCCGTGGCGCGTGAAGCTCGACTATCTGATGCCCGAAGTCGACGGCCCGTTCATCACCGTCACGAAGAAGACGTCGATCACCAAGCTCGACCACCTGCCGACCATCATCGACAACAATCTGCGCGCGGTGTTCTCGCAGACGCCGGGCCTGCTCGTTTCCGAGCAGCAGGCGCCGGGCCAGACCAATCTGAGCTATCGCGGCATCGGCAATCCGCAGGAATCCGAGTTCGTCACGGTGCTGCAGGACGGCATTCCGCTGCAGGCCGACTGGATCGGCTATCCGACCATCTATTCGTTCCCGCTGCCGCAGACCATCGCGACGGTGCAGTCGATCCGCGGCGGCAGCTCGCTGCTGTACGGACCGGAGCCGCCGCCGACGATCAACCTCGTCAGCCGCAAGCCCGTCGCCGACCGCGAGCTGGCCGGCTACACCGAGAACGTGGTCGGCACGAACGGCCTGTTCGCGACGTTCAACACCGTGTCGGGCACCTCGGGCAACTGGGACTACCTTGCCGACGTGCACTACCGCCGCACCGACGGCCAGCGCCACAACGGCGACTCGGATCTGTCCGGCGCCGATTTCCACCTGGGCTACCGCCCCGACGAAGCCGCCTACTGGGCGGTCGATTTCCACGGCTACGACCTGGAAACCGGCGACCCCGGCAAGATGAGCTATTCGGTGTTCCAGCGCGACGCCGACACGACCACGACGCCGGACGCGCGCCTGTGGACCGAGCGCTATCAGCTGAGCCTGACCCACGAACGCAAGTTCGACGAGAAGACCCAGCTCGTGGCCAAGGTGTGGAGCGGCTACCAGAACCTGGCCTCGCGCTCGGAAGCCGGCTTCGTCGCGCCGCAGCCGCCGCCGACCACCGCGCAGCTGCAGGACGACGTGTTCCGCTATGCCGGTATCGACGCGCGCCTGCTGCACCGCTGGGCCCGCGGCAATGCGCTGACGATCGGCTTCACCGGCTATCACTCGGATGCGCCGTTCCGCCAGTGGACCGCGAGCAACCTCAGCGTGCCGCGCAGCGAGCGCTTCACGCCGGCCTGCCTGACGCCGTCCCAGGCCGACTGCGCGCGCCTGCACCACGAACGCTCCACCGACTACGCCGCCGTGTTCGCCGAAAACGTGTTCCGCTGGGGCAAGTGGCACCTCGTGCCGTCGGTGCGCCTGGAACGCGAGAAGGTCGACGTCGAGGAATCCATCAAGCCGCCGAACCTGACCCGCGGCCTCGTCGACCGCACGGTCACGCACAACGTGCCGCTGTTCGGCATCGGCTTCGGCAACGACTTCGGCCACCTCAACGAGACCTATTTCAACGTCTCGCAGGGCTGGCGCCCGGTGCGCTACTTCGACATCGGCTCGCCGTTCGGCAACACCGCGGCCGGCGAGATCAACGATCCGGACCCGACCCACATCCTGTCCTTCGAGGCGGGCGTGCACGGCAACCCGGTCGACGGCCTGTTCTACGACGTCAGCCTGTTCCAGGTGAACGTCAAGGACCGCATCGAAAGCCAGCCGGCCGGTCCCGGCGCGCCGGCGAACAACACGATCAACGTGAACACCGGCGACACGCGTCATCGCGGCTTCGAAGGCCAGGTCGACTACGACTTCCTCGCCGCGCGCGATCCGCAGACCCAGCGCCACTTCTCGGTGTTCGCCAACGTGTCGCTGCTCGACGCCGAGTTCACCGCCACGCGCAACGCCGCCAACCTCGGCAACAAGCCGGCGTTCTCGCCGCGCTACCTGGCCCGCGCCGGCCTGAACTGGCGCGAGGACCATCACTACAAGGTGGCGCTGTCCTGGCTGTCGGTGGCGAGCCAGTACTTCCAGGACTCCAACCAGCCGGCGTTCCCGACCGACCCGACGCGCTTCATCCCGGCGAAGGTGCCGCAGTACACGGTCGTGGACCTCAGCGGCGACTACTACGTCACTCAGAAGGTGCGCCTGCTGGCCGGCGTCTCCAACCTGATGGATCACAAGTACTACAGCCGCGTGTTCTCCAACGGCATCGAGCCGGGCCTGGCGCGCAGCTACTACGCGGGCGCTTCGTTCGAGTTCTGAGCCACTGCAAAGCGGTAAAACACAGCGGGGCTACGGCCCCGCTGTTCGTTTGGGCCGGGCCGCAGCGGCAATGCGCGGGCGTATGGCGCGCTTCTCCCGACTCCATACGTTTCCGCCGGCAGATCGAGCGCCCGCGAAGGCACCTGCCGCGCCTCTCCGCGTGAAGTGCTGCGCGAGTTGCGTCTTTGCGGCAAACCCATCCCCACCCATACCCTCCCCTTGAAGGGGAGGGATTGTCGAGGCGAGCTTTGAGCCTTCCGCTGAAAGGGAGGGTTTTATGCACGGCGCTCGCGAACAGTGGATTCGAGCCACCTCGCTCCGAGCGGGCATGTCCGAGCGGGCCTGTTCGAGCTGGTCTGTTCGAGCTGGTATGCCCTAGCTGGCCTGAGTAACCCTCCCCTTCAAGGGGAGGGTATGGGTGGGGATGGGTTTGCTTCGCAGCGAACGCCAACAACGCCGACCGACTCCGGACATCCCCGGCACCTCACTTGCCGGCGCGAAGGCATGCTCCGCCTTTCCGCCATCCACGACGGCACGCCCCACCCGCACGCCCCTGCCTGCACAGCTCTGCCTGCGCAGCCTCCTCCACCGCCCCTTCGCACCGCCATCCAGCACCGCCGCCCGGACGCCGCGCTCCTGCAGCGCCTTCGCTCCATTCCGGCACCACCCCGCCAACGCGCAATCCTGCCGCGTCCACCCATGCCCTTCGTCACAGGACAGCGCCGCGACGCTGACCGAAGATCGGACGCCCCGGCGTCTGCGCGTGCTGCTCGACCTTTGCGCGCCGCCGCCCATCCAAGCTGCGCCCATCGGGAGAGTGAATATGGACAGACGCGATTTCCTGCAGTTCGCCGGCGCCGGTATCGGTGCCCTGCTGCTGCCCGTGTACGGCCGCGCGATCGCCGCGGAAGAACTGCTCAGCACGGTCGATGTCGCGACCAAGAAGCGCCTCGCCGACGCCGCGCTGGAAGCGGCCAAGGCCAGCGGCGCGAGCTACTGCGACGTGCGCATCGGGCGCTACCTGCGCCAGTTCGTCGTCACGCGCGAGGACCGCGTCGAGAACGTCGTCAATACCGAATCCTCGGGCGTGGGCATCCGCGTGATCGCCAACGGCACCTGGGGCTTCGCCGCGACCAGCGTCGCCACGCCGGAAGCCGTGGCCAAGGCCGCACGCCAGGCCGTGACCATCGCCAAGGCCAACTCGCGCCTGCAGGCCAAGCCGGTCGAGCTCGCCCCGGTCAAGGGCGCCGGCGACGTCAGCTGGAAGACGCCGATCCAGAAAAACGCGATGGAAGTGCCGATCAAGGACAAGGTCGACCTGCTGCTGTCGGTCAACGCCGCGGCCATGAAGGCCGGCGCGAGCTTCATCAATTCGATCCTGTTCCTGGTCAACGAACAGAAGTATTTCGCCTCGACCGACGGCTCCTACATCGACCAGGACGTGCACCGCATCTGGGCGCCGATGACGGTCACCGCCGTCGACAAGGCCAGCGGCAAGTTCCGCACGCGCCAGGGCCTGTCCGATCCGCGCGGCATGGGCTACGAATACCTGGAACCCAAGGCGGCCGACAAGGTCACCCTGCCCGGCGGCGCGGTCGTCTACGGCAATTCCTACGACATGGTCGAGGACGCCGTCGCCGCGGCCAAGCAGGCCCAGGCCAAGCTCAAGGCGCGCTCGGTCAAGCCGGGCAAGTACGACCTCATGCTCGATCCGTCG
The DNA here is from genome assembly GCA_001725155.1 of Lysobacteraceae bacterium SCN 69-320. Taxonomy (GTDB): domain Bacteria; phylum Pseudomonadota; class Gammaproteobacteria; order Xanthomonadales; family Rhodanobacteraceae; genus Tahibacter. The sequence goes on from MEFP01000030.1 coordinate 273,214, forward strand.
CACCTGTGGCTGACCATCCATGAATCGGTCGGCCATCCGCTGGAACTCGACCGCGTGCTCGGCTACGAAGCCAACTACGCCGGCACCAGCTTCGCCACGCTGGACAAGTGGAAAGAGAAGTTCCAGTACGGCAGCGACAAGGTCACCATCTTCGCCGACAAGACCCAGCCCGGCTCGCTCGGCGCGGTCGCCTACGACGACGAAGGCGTCAAGACCCAGCGCTGGGATCTGATCAGCAAGGGCAAGCTCGTCAACTACCAGGTCATCCGCGACCAGGCCCACATCCTCGGCCTCAAGGAATCGCAGGGCTGCTGCTACGCCGACTCCTGGTCCAGCGTGCAGTTCCAGCGCATGGCCAACGTCTCGCTCGCGCCGGGCGAAGCCAAGCTGTCGCCGCAGGAGATGATCAAGGACATCGAAAACGGCATCTACATCGTCGGCGACGGTTCGTTCTCGATCGACCAGCAGCGCTACAACGCCCAGTTCGGCGGCCAGCTGTTCTATGAAATCAAGAACGGCAAGGTCACCGAGATGATCGAGGACGTGGCCTACCAGATCCGCACGCCGGAATTCTGGAACGCCTGCGTCGCGGTCTGCGACCAGAGCGACTACCGCCTCGGTGGCTCGTTCTTCGACGGCAAGGGCCAGCCGGGCCAGGTGTCGGCCGTGTCGCACGGCTCGTCCACCGCGCGCTTCAACGGCATCAACGTCATCAACACTGCGCGCAGCCTCGGCTGATCTTAAGGAGACCGATCATGAGTATTCTTTCCGAGCAGGAAGCCAAGGCCATCCTGGAGAAGGTCGTCAAGCTGTCCAAGGCCGACGAATGCAGCGCGCAGCTCAACGGCAGCATCATCGGCAACATCCGCTACGCGCTGAACAGCGTCTCGACCAGCGGCATCGTCGACGACCTGCAGCTCGGCGTGCAGGTCGCCTTCGGCAAGCGCGTCGGCACCGCGACGATCAATGAGTTCGACGACGCCTCGCTGGAGAAGGTCGTGCGCCGCGCCGAAGAGCTGGCCAAGCTCGCGCCCGAGAATCCGGAGTTCATGCCGGCGATCGACAAGCAGACCTACAAGCCCAGCGAAACCTTCGACGCCAAGACCGCCGCGATCTCGCCGGAATACCGCGCCGACGTCGCCGCGGCCTGCATCGAACCATGCAAGGCCGACAAGCTCGTCGCCGCCGGCTTTCTGTCCGACGCGCAGAGCTTCTTCGCGGCGTCCAACAGCAAGGGCAATTTCTTCTACCAGAAGTCCGCCGGCGCCGACTTCACCTGCACCGTGCGCACCGACGACGGCCGCGGCTCGGGCTGGGTCGCGCGCAACCTGCGCGACATCGACGCGTTCGACGCGAAGAAGGAAATCGCCGTCGCGATCGACAAGGCCAAGCGCTCGGTCGACGCCAAGGCGCTGGAGCCCGGCAAGTACACCGTCATTCTGGAACCGGCCGCGAGTGCAGGCCTGATCTCCTTCATGATGTTCGGCTTCGATGCGCGCCAGGCCGACGAAGGCCGCAGCTTCCTGTCGAAGAAGGGCGGCGGCAACAAGCTCGGCGAAAAACTGTTCGACGAACGCGTCACGATCTACGCCGATCCGTGGGACAAGGACGCGGCGGTCATGCCGTTCGACCAGCAGAACGACGGCCTGCCGCGCGAGCGCCACAACATCATCAACAAGGGCAAGGTCGAATACCTGCAGTATTCGCGCTACTGGGCCGAGCAGAAAAAGAAGAAGGCGAACGGACAGCCCGGCAACCTGATCATGATCGGCGGCGACAAGTCGACGATGGATCTGGTCAAGAGCACCAAGAAGGGCATCCTCGTCACGCGCACCTGGTACATCCGCATGGTCGATCCGCAGACCGTGCTGCTGACCGGCCTGACGCGCGACGGCACCTTCTACATCGAGAACGGCGAGATCAAGTACCCGATCAAGAATTTCCGCTTCAACGAATCGCCGGTCATCATGCTCAACAACATCGAGGAGCTCGGCAAGCCGGTGCGCGTCGGTGACGACGAATCGCCGTTCGTCATGATGATTCCGCCGATGAAGATCCGCGACTTCACCTTCACCTCGCTGTCGGACGCGGTGTGATCGCGGGCATCTCCGCCATTGCCTCGTACTGCCTCTCCTCCGGGCTCGCCCGGGGGAGAGGGCTCTGCCCATGACCCGCGCTGAATTTCTCCGTCTGCTCTGCGCCGCCGGCGCCGGCGCCCTCGTGGCGCCGCGGCTGCGCGCCGAAGCGAAAAGCTACGACTTCCGCTTCACCCGCCTGATGTACGAATCCGGCGACTGGGACGTGGACCAGCGCATGCCGTCCAACCTCATCGACGCGCTGATCCAGTACACGACGCTGCGCGTCGACCCGGTGGAGCAGGTACTGCCGCTGGCCGACCCGCGCATGCTCACGGCCAGCTTCTGCTACCTCGCCGGCCACAAGCTCGTCGAATTCAATCCCGACGAGAAGCGCAACTTCGAGCGCTACGTGAAGAACGGCGGCTTCGTCTTCGTCGACGACTGCAACCACGACATCGACGGCCTGTTCGCCAAATCCTTCGAAGCGCAGATGGCGCAGATCTTCGGCCCGCAGGCGCTGCAGAAACTGCCGAAGAAGCACCCGATCTACCACAGCTTCTTCCACTTCGACGACCCGCCCGCGACCGGCTTCGAACTCAACGGCTGGGGCGACGACCTCGTCCACGACTACCTGCGCGGCATCACCATCGACGGCCGCCTCGGCCTGCTCTACAGCAACAAGGACTACGGCTGCGAATGGGACTACGACTGGCGCAACAAGCGCTGGCTGGCCGAGGACAATACGAAGTTCGGGGTCAATATCGTGGTGTATGCGCTGACGGCGTAGGCGGGATTCAACGGCTGCCGTCGTGGCGACGCCTGCGGTACCAGTCCAGCAGATCCGGCAGCACGACGCTCAATAGCACGTGCACGAGCACGACCGCGCCGAACTCCAGACCGCGCGAATCCAGGAAGAACGGCTTCCTGCTCACCAGGAGTGCTATGCCCCATAACAGGCAAGGCACCAGGTGAACCTGCGAAACCGGCGCCGGCCCACGCCAGTCCATCCGCAGGTAGACGAGGTTGAGCAGCTGGACCGTAATTGCCAGTCCGACCAGTATCCAGCAGAACACCATCATGCCTGCACCGCCGTTCCGGAATGTCCGCTGCCGGACGAAGTAGTGTCGTACGCCATTCTTCCTCGCCGCGCTTTTGTCGCGATAGGGGTTCACCTACCACGGCCGCCGTCGTCCGTATCGGGACAGCGGTTGGACGGGGAATGGAAATCCTCATCGAGGAACAGGACCACGCTGGTCGTGCGGATCTCGACACCCACTGTCCGATCCCGAACGATGAAATTCGCTCCGTCCTCGGAGGGTCGCTCGCTGTCGGCCATCTCCAGGCAGGCCGCTTCCCAGTCGAAGGGTCCGCGATAGTAGAGGCAGCCGACAATGCCGATATAAAGGTTCCGGCCCGCTCTATTCCCGTCTTCTCAACCGCAGCACCAGACAGCGGAAGGTCGCCTCGAACGACCAGACCATCGCCTTGGTGCCGCGCCAGTCACGTAGGACACCGTGATAGCTGGCAGGTTCGACGAATTTCCTCATGGCCGGTCAGCTCATGCTTGCGGGGCCAGGAAAGCCAGCCGGTTGGACCTGACGATGAAATCGGCCGCATTCTCCATCTCCGCACGCGTCACTGACGGAATCACGACGAGATTCTTCTCGACGAAAACCGCATTGCGCGCCAAGGCGTCTTCTATTTCCTGACCCAACCGGAAGGGGTCATAGAAATTCAGTTCATAGACTTTGCCACCGACATCGACCCTTGCCTCGGAGAAGCATCCTTTTGCAACCAACTCCCATTCATGGTCGTCAAAATCATCCGGCAAATTCAGCACGTAGTCGCTCATAAGAAATCCAGGCCGTCGAATGCGATCGCACTTGTGCTGCAAGAAGCAGCGATTCGTGCACATGGAGCCCGTGCGGCCCCTGGAGCCCATACGACCCGGCTCCTACCGCTGCGACCGAAGCCGGCTCCCGCCGGCAGCGGTGCGCGGCCCCCACGGAAAGAAGGATCGCAGCGGCTCCGGATGGCCAAGCGTACCTGGCTCCCCCTATCAACGACACGAAGAGCGGCCGCCTGATCGACACGCAGTCCCTGCACACCCGGCTTGCTCACCCTGTCAGTTCCGCAAGGGCCGCCGGCGGTGCCGCAATCATCGCATCGGAAAGCCCTGACCAATGGCAGTACTGCACCGCCGCGGCTGCGCCGAGAATGCAGTAGCGGGAGCAAGGTCGCCGGCACTTTGAGCGCAGCGCGAAGTACAGGTTCCCGCATCGTTTTTTGCCTCGTCGACTTTTGCCCACGGACCCACGCATGACCACGCCCCTGACCGAACAGTCCCTGCAATCGCAGCTGGCCCGCCTGCAGGCGCTGCGCAGCGCGATAGGCGCCGCCGTCGTCGGCCAGCAGGCCGTCGTCGAGCAGTTGCTGACGGGGCTGCTGGCCGGCGGGCATTGCCTGCTCGAAGGCGTGCCGGGGCTGGGCAAGACCTTGCTGGTACGCAGTCTCGGCGAGGCGCTGCATCTGGATTTCCACCGCATCCAGTTCACGCCGGACCTGATGCCCAGCGACATCCTCGGCACCGAGATCCTCGAGGAGGACCACGGCACGGGCCGGCGCCACTTCAAGTTCCAGCGCGGTCCGGTGTTCACGCATCTGCTGCTGGCCGACGAGCTCAATCGCACGCCGCCGAAGACCCAGGCCGCGCTGCTGGAAGCCATGCAGGAGCGCACGGTCAGCTATGCCGGCGTCACGCATGCATTGCCGCAGCCGTTCTTCGTGCTCGCGACGCAGAACCCGCTGGAGCAGGCCGGCACCTATCCGCTGCCCGAGGCGCAGCTGGACCGTTTTCTGCTGCATATCCGCGTCGACTATCCCGACGAGGCCGAGGAGCGCGCGATTCTCGAGCAGACCACCGGCCGCGGCGGCGCGCGCGTGACGGCGGTCATGAGCGGCGAGGAGCTGCTGGCGCTGCAGCAGCTCGTGCGCGACGTGGCGGTCGGCGATGACGTGATGACCTGGATCACGCGCCTCGTGCGCGCGACGCGGCCGCAGCTGTCGGATGTGACCGCCGTGCGCGAATGGGTGCGCTGGGGCGCGGGTCCGCGTGCCGGCCAGTCGCTGGTGCTGGCCTGCAAGGCGCGCGCGCTGCTGCACGGCCGTCTGGCCGCGACGCGCGATGACGTGCGCGCGCTGGCCGCGCCGGTCATGCGCCATCGCCTGCTGCTGTCGTTCGTCGCCGAGGCCGAGCGGCGCAGCGCCGACGACGTCGTCGCGGCGGTGCTCGACGGCGTGGCGTTTCCGCGCGGATGAACACATCGCTTCGTCCGATGGCGCGACGTTGCGGTGAGCACAGCGAGCCACAACGTCGAGGCGCCGACCCGAATCGGCGCCTCCCCGTGTTGAGCGCGCACGCCGCATGATCGACACACTCGTCACCCCGGCCCTGCGCGCGCGCCTGCGCGACCTGCGCCTGGTGCCGCGCCGCGCGGCCGGTGCGCAGGGCCTCGGCCAGCACAGCAGCCGCAGTCGCGGCGTCGGACTGGAGTTCGCCCAGTACCGCGCCTATGCACCCGGCGACGAGCCGCGCCGCGTCGACTGGAAACTGTTCGCGCGCTCGGACCGCTATTTCGTGCGCGAATCCGAACGCGATTCGCCACTGGATCTGTGGATTCTCGTCGACACCAGCGCGTCGATGGCGCAGACCGACGCGGCCGCGCCGCGGCACAGCCGCCTCGATGCGGCGCGTACGCTGGCCGCCTGCGCGATCGAACTGGCGCTGCGCCAGGGCGACCGTTTCGGCATCGCCGCGCTGTCGTCGCAGCCGCTGGCGCTGGTCGGCGCCGACGGCGGCCCGCGCCAGCGCGACCGCTGTCTGCAGGAACTGCTGCGCTGGCAGGCTGCGGGCCAGTGGCCCGACGCGCAGCAGCTGCTGCCGCTGTGGGAACGCATCGCGCCGTCTTCCCTGGTGCTGCTGCTCAGCGACGCGTTCGACGACGCCACGGTCGCACTGGCCGAACGCCTGGCCGCGGCGCGGCGCGAAGTCGTGCTGATCCGGATACTGACGGCGGAGGAGCGCGACTTCCCGTTCCGCGACAACCGCCGCTTCGTCGATGTGGAAAGCGGCGCCGAAGTGCTGGCCGACGGCCCGGCCGCGCGCGCGGCGTATCTGCGCGATTTCGCCGAAGCGCAACAGGCGTTGCAGATGCGCCTGGCCGCCAGCGGCATACGTCTTAGCCATCACTATCTCGACGTCGAACCCGACGTCGCGCTGCGCCAGCTGTTCGGCGCGCGTGCCGGAGCCGAATCCGCATGAGCCTGGGCCTGCTGCTGCCGCTGGGTCTGTCGGCGCTGCTCTCGCTGGCGATTCCGTTGCTGCTGCATCTGAACCGGCGCCAGGAACCGACGCTGACGCCGTTCGCGGCGCTGCGCTGGATACGCGCAGCCGCACGGCCGCGGCGCCGGCTGCGCCTGGATCAATGGCCGCTGCTGCTGCTGCGTCTGGCCCTGCTCGCTGCGCTCGCGCTGCTGCTCGCCGCGCCGGTGCGCTACGGCGCGAGCGGTGCGGCGGCGGACTGGATCGTCGTCGCGCCCGGCGTCGATGCGGCGCAGGCGCGCGCGCTGAGCGATCTGCCCGCGGCCGAGTGGCATTGGCTCGCACCGGGCTTTCCGGCACTCGGCGAAACCACGCCGGCCGCCGAAACGGCATTGCCGCTGGCCAGCCTGTTGCGTGAACTCGACAGCGAACTGCCGGCCACGACGCGACTGCACGCCGTCGTGCCGGCCGTGCTGCAGGGCCTCGACGGCGGCGCGATACGGCTGAGTCGCGCCGTCGACTGGCGCATCGCCGGTGCGGCAGCCGCCGTGCCGACAGCCGACGCATCGCCAGCCGCCGCACCGGCAACGCCACCGCTGCGCATCTCGCTGCGCGAGCGCGGCGCGACGGTCGCGGCCACCTATTTGCGCGCCGCCGTCGCAGCCGGCAATCACGGCGATGTGGAACGCTATCGCCTGAGCACCGACGCACCCGAGGCGGCTTTTGCGACCGACACGCACGTCGTGTTCTGGCTCGCCGGCGCCGCGACGCCGGCGCTGCTGGACTGGGTGAACGGCGGCGGCACTGCGGTGCTCGACGGTGTCGCGCTGAGCGATGCCGGCGTGCTCGCGCGCGACGCCGACGGCGCAGCGCTGCTGTTCGTGCAACCGCATGGCCACGGCCGGCTGCTGAGTTTCCGCGCCGCGATCGCGCCGCAAAGCCTGCCGCTCGTGCTCGATGCGCGCTTCGCCGACCTGTTGCTGTCTGCGCTGCAACCGGCCGCCGCGGCGCCCACGCGCGCGCCGGCCGCCGCGCTGCAGCCGACGAGCGGTGCTGCGCGCGCCGATGCTGCCGCAACCGTGCTGGCCTCGCCGCTGCTTGTGCTGATCGCCCTGCTGGCTGTCGTCGAACGCACGCTGTCGCTGTATCTGGCGAGGCGCCGCGCATGAGCCTTGCCGTTCTGCAACGCGAACAGGCGCGCGTCCGGCGCCGCCGCGCGGCGATCGCGCTCGCGCTGTTGCTGCCGCCCGCGCTCGCCTTGGCCTGGCTTGCGCAGCGGCATCTGGGCGCCGGCGTCGTCGTGGCAATCGCCGCGGCAGTGAGCTACGCCTGGTGGTTGCTGCAGGAACGCCGGTGCGATCTGCGCAGCTATCTGCGCCGGTTGAACAGCGCCGATGCGCGCTTCGACGACAGCGCCGAACTCCTGCTGGCCGATGCAGCGACGCTGACGCCGCTGGCGCAGCTGCAGCAGCAACGGCTGCTGGCGCGCGTGGCCGACGGCCTGCCCGATCTGCGTCCGGCCTGGCCGCGACGCGCGCTGGCCGGCAGCCTGGCGCTCGCCGGCGTACTGCTGGTGCTGAGCCTGTGGTCGCCGCCGGCCGCGCCGCCGGCACCGGCGGTCACGACACCGGCAGCCGCCGCGGCAACGGCCGTGCGCCTGACCGCTGCAACGGTGACCGTGACGCCGCCGCGCTATACCGGACTGCCCGCGAGCCGCAGCGAGGATCTCGGTCTGCGCGTGCCGGCCGGCGCACAGTTGCAGTGGCAACTGCAGCTGCAACCGCCGCCGCGCGCCGCGCGCCTGCGCTTCCACGACGGCCGCAGCCTGGAACTCGTCCGCGACGGCGACAGCTGGAGCGCGCAGGCCCGCCAGGACGAGGCCGCGCTGTATCGCCTGGAAATCGACGCCGACCTGCCGCTGCAGGACGAGCGCCGCTATCGCCTCGACGTGATTGCCGATACGCCGCCGCAGATCCGCGTCGACGCGCCCGACAGGACCCTGAGCCTGCGCGAGCCGGGCCAGAGCGGCTGGGATTTCGACATCCAGGCCAGCGACGACTACGGCCTCGGCGAGGCGTCGCTGGAAATCGTGCGCGCCCAGGGCAGCGGCGAGAACATCCAGGTCAAGCGCGACACCGTGCGCCTGCGCGGCGCCGGCGATGCGCGCGAGCAGCGCTATCGGCACCGCATCCATCTCGACGCACTGGCGCTCGAGCCCGGCGACGAAGTGATAGTCCGTTTCGACGTGGCCGACCGGCGCGATCCCGAAGCACAGCACAGCCGCAGCGCGAGCTACATCCTGCGCCTGCCGCCGCCGCAGGCCGACGACGGCGCCGGCATGGAAGGCCTCATGCGCACGGCGCTGCCGGCGTTCTTCCGCAGCCAGCGCCAGCTCATCATCGACACCGAGGCGCTGATCGCCGAGCGACCCAAGCTCAGCGAGGACGGTTTCGTCGCCAAGTCCGACGCGCTCGGTGTGGAACAGAAGATCTTGCGCCTGCGCTACGGCCAGTTCCTCGGCGAGGAATTCGAAAGCGGCCGCGGCGCGGCGCACGCGGCGCCGGCCGCCGGCGACGGGCACGCCGACAAGGACGGCGCGGACAAGGCCGCCGAAGCCCCCGGCGAAGATCACGACCACGATCACGCCGCGGCCGCGGCACCGCAGCGCTTCGGCGACGCCGGCAACGTGCTGGCCGAGTTCGGCCACACCCACGATCACACCGAAGCCGCCACCCTGCTCGACCCGCAGACCAAGCGCATCCTGAAGGCCGCGCTGGAACAGATGTGGCAGGCCGAGCTGCAGCTGCGCACCGGCAAACCGCAGCAGGCCCTGCCCTACGAGAACAAGGCGCTGGAACAGATCAAGCTCGTGCAGCAGGCCTCGCGCATCTATCTCGCGCGCGTCGGCCTGGAACTGCCGCCGGTGGACGAAACGCGCCGGCTCAGCGGCGAACGCAAGGATCTGCGCGACAGCGCGAGCGCCGCCGTCGCGGCGACGCCGGCCGATGCGGACCTCGATGCGGTCTGGCAGAGCCTGCGCACGGGCGTGGCGCCGGACTGGGAACGCTGGGACGCCTGGCAGCGCCGCCGCGGCGCCACGGCGGCCGACGCGCTGGATCTCGCCGCCGCGGCCGACAACCTGCGCCGCGATCCGGCGTGCGCAGCCTGCCGCGCCGAGCTGCGCGACCGGCTCTGGCCGTTGCTGCCGCGCGCGAGCGCCGCCTCGGCCGGACGCGCTGTGCCCGACGCCGCCGGCCGCGCCTATCTCGATGCGCTGCGCGCGACGGAGACACCGCCATGAGTCTGTCGTTGCCGATCGCTGTGGCTCCGGCCATCGCCACGCTGCCCGGCTTCGCCACCCTGCATGCGCAGAGCGGCGTGCATCGCCGGCGGTACAACGCCGCAGCGAAGGCGCTGCGCGTGGCGGAGACAGGGCCGTGAGCCTGCCGCTGTTCATCGCCGTGGCGTTGGCCGTCGCCGCGCTGCTCGGCATCGCCGAGATGCGTGCGCTGGAGGGCGCGCGTCGCTGGCTCGGCATGGCCGCAGCGCTGGTTGCGCCGGTGCTGTTGTATTTCGCGCTGTTCCCACCGCCGCAGGCGGGTCGCGGCCGCGAGCTCGTCGTGCTGACGGCCGGCACGCCGGCAGACTTCCACGTGCCGGCCGGCGCGCTCGTCGTCGCCCTGCCCGGCAGCGAAGCCGCCGGCGTCGAGCGCGTGGCCGATCTCGCGACCGCGCTGCGCCGTCACGCCGACGCACAGTCGCTGCACGTCGTCGGCGCCGGCCTGTCGGCGACCGACCGCGATGCGGCGCGCGGCCTGCCGCTGCGCTTCGATGCCGCGCCGCTGCCGCGCGGCATAGTCGCACTGGAGATGCCGCCGGCAGTCCTTGCCGGCCATGCCTTCACGCTGCGCGGGCGCGTGGCGGCCGCGACCGGCGCGCAACTCCTGCTGCTCGAACCCGGCGGCCGTCGCCAGGGTCCGCTCGCCGCGGCAACCGACGGCAGTTTCCGCTTCGACGCATTCGCGCCGCGCGCGGCCGAGCTGAGCTACGAACTGCAACTGCTCGATGCCGGCGGCAACGTGCTCGATCGCGTCGACGTGCCGCTGGCCGTGCGCGAAGGCCGTTCGCTGCGCCTGCTGCTGCTCGCCGGCGGCCCCGATCCCGACCTGAAATACCTGCAGCGCTGGGCGCTGGATGCCGGGCACCGCGTCGATGCACGCATCAGCCTGAGCCGCGGCATCGCGCAGCAGCGCGGCGAGACGAATCTGTCCGACGCCACCCTGGCCGCGACCGATGTGCTCATCATCGACGAACGCGCCTGGAGTCAACTCGACAAGGCCACGCGCACCCGCGTGCTCGATGCCGCCGACGCCGGCCTCGGCGTACTGCTGCGCCTCGTCGCCGCGCCGTCGCCGGCGCTGCTCGCCGAATGGCGCGGCCTGGGTCTTGCGCTGCAATCCGCGCCGGACGCCGCCAGCGTGCATCTGTCCGGCGCCGCCGAAGGCAGCGTGCTGCAGCGGCTGGCACTGAGCGCGAACGACGCGTCGCTGCTGCCGCTGGCACGCGACCGCGACGGCAATGCGTTCGCCGTCGCGCGCAACCGCGGCCAGGGACGCCTCGGCGCGTGGTGGCTGCAGGGCAGCGCCGGCCTCGTGCCGTCCGGCCAGGCCGTGCTGCACGACCAGCTCTGGGCCGACGCGCTGGACGTGCTGGCCCGGCCGCGTCAGGCGCCGCCGCCGTCGGCACCGGCCTGGGCCTGGCAGGACGAACGGATCGAGCTCTGCGCCGCGACGCCGGCACTGAGCGTTGCTGCGGCCGATGCGACCGGCGCGGCAGAGAGCCCGGCCGCGACGGGTGCTGCGGGTACGCCGGGCCCGGCTGGCGCGCCTCGCGCTGCGGTCGAGATCCTGACCCAAGCCCGCGGCGACGGCCGCTGGTGCGGCGGTTTCTGGCCGCGCGAGCCGGGCTGGCACCGGCTGCAGGCAGGCGATGCCGAGACCCTCTTGTTCGTGCGCGCGGCCGGCACGGCTGTCGCGCTGCATCGCGCCGAGACCCTGGCCGCGATGCGCGCGCTGCCGGCCACCGCCACCACCGTACGCGACCCGCAGCGGCCCGGTCCGCGCTGGCCCTGGTTCCTCGCCTGGCTGCTGCCGGGCAGCCTGCTCTGGTGGCTGCAGCGCCGCGCACGCCGCGACGGGAGCGGCGCATGAATCCCGCACAGGCCATCCCGCCGCCGACAGCGCTCCTGACGATCTGCGGAATCACCGGAGCTGCCCGGCGCCAGCACCGCTACGGAAATCGGCATGCCTCGTGCAAGCCTTTGCGGATGCCGCAACGCGCGTACGATGCCTGCGCGGCGCTGCGGCACCTGCGATGGCGCAGCCGGCGCGCTTGACGCCGGATGCAAACCCGCTACCTTCACGACGATGAACAGCTCCGGGGGGAAGCTCGATGCAAGCACTGTTGGCCATTGCGCTCGCGCTGAGCAGCAACGCCCCGGGCGTGACCTATAAATGCCGCGACGTGGACGGCAGCTGGACCGCGCGTGCCTGTCTCGTCGCCGCGCCGCTGCCCGAGTCCAACTACATCCGCCAGCAGCGCCTGCGCCAGGCCGTCGCGCGCCAGCGTCAGGAAGTCCGCGACCGCCTCGCCATGTACTGCTTCCGGCTCGATCCGAAGGCCTCGTTCTACGACTGCGTCGACCACCAGATGCTGGCCTACGACGTGATCAACCAGCTCGCGAAGAAGCTCGGCCCGGTCTCGCCCGACAGCGCCAGGCTCGGCCGCTGCATGGCCACCTACCATGATGCGCGCAGCCAGGCCACCGACTACCGGCGCACGATGGAGTGCTATTTCGCGCGCTGAGCCCGACGCGGCGCGCGCGGTCGCCGATCCTTCCCGCTGCGCCCTGTCGGGAGCGATGCTTCGGTGGCGTCAATCGAACAAGCAACCCGTCCCCACCCCTGCCCCTCCGGCCCGCTGGGCGTTCAGGGTGGTCAGAACCTGCGGTTCTGTGAGCGGCGACCTCTCACCGCCTTGAAGGCGAGGGCGCGGGCGGGGTTGCCTCGATCTGTCGTTGAATTCCCAATGAAGCATTCAACACTTGCCTGACGGCCCGAACTCCGGCCACGCCGGCTGAAGTCAGCCTTCCGACGGCGAAGGCCAAACACCGTCGGGCGGCATCGCGCCCCCGCGCGGAGATCGGCAATCAGGCCGCCTGCTCGAACCCGTCCGTAAACAGCATCTCCTCACGCGCGCCGAAGGCCGGATCGCTGACGCCGGGCAGACCATTTTCCAGATGACCGGCCAGGCGACGCAGCCAGCGCGCGTCGTGGTCGCTGGTCAGGCTCAGGTCGTACCAGCGTTGCTGCGCCGGCAGATTCCAGACCGTGTCGAGCGCGCCACCTGCGGCAAGATCGAAGGTCTGCGCCGGCACGGTGCTGTAGCGGTTCGGCGCCAGGGTCACGCGGCAGGCGGCAGGGCCGCTGTTGCGCAGTCGCAGCACGAGCGCGTGGTTGTCGGCGTCGTAGAGCGCGACGAGTTCGGGATTCGCGTCGGCCGCGGCGCGGGCGAGATCACCGCAGAAACTGCGCAGAAAGCCGTTCGGACCGTGCACGTGGAGGTCGTAGACGCCGGCCGTGACCGCCTGCGCGCTCCAGTAGTCCGAGCACTGCGTGCCCTTTTCCAGCGAATAGAACCAGGGACCGTCGCCGCGGTTGCCGGCGTACACGTTGAGTCCGGCGCCGGCGGTGCCGTCGTTGTAGAAATCCAGCCAGTAGCGCCCGGCGGCGAGGTCGCTGCGGCCGTTGATGCTCAGCGAATACGGCAGTGCGCGCGCGGGCCGCGAGCCGGGCTCCTGCGTCGGCAGCACATTCGCGGCCGGCGGCTGCGGCGGGCTCAGGCCGCAGCTCAGATCGGCGCTGGCGATGTAGCTGCTGGTATCCGGCAGCAGCGGCCACAGCGGATCGGCGACGCTGAAATCCAGGGTCGAGGTCAGATCGCCCGTCATCGCGCGGCGCCAGGCGCCGATGTTCGGCTCATGCACGCCGAAGCGCGCTTCGAGGAAGCGGATGACCGAGGTGTGGTCGAACACCTGCGAATCGACCCAGCCGCCACGGCTCCACGGCGACACGACGAGGCTCGGCACGCGGATGCCCAGACCCAGCGGCACGCCGTCGTGGTTTTCGGTCGCCGTGGCCACGGTGCTCTGGCCCAGATTCGCGTTCAGTGCCGGCACATGCGACGGCACGTGATCGAAGAAGCCGCCGTTCTCGTCGTAGGTGATGATGAAGACGGTCTTGGACCAGACCTCCGGATTGGCCGCGAGCGCGGCGAGCAGCTGCGCGGTCAGCGCCTCGCCGTAGGCCGGCGCGGCTTCGGGATGCTCGCACATCGAGAACGGCGCGATGATCCACGACACCTGCGGCAGAGTGCCGCTCTGCACGTCGTCGCGGAACTGCTGGATCAGCGGCTGGCCCAGGGTCGCGTAGGCATTCTCCGCGGTGGAGCCCGGCGCGTAGTCGCGGCCGCGGCGATACAGCGGCGAGTTCGCCGCGATGCCGCGGAAGTTGCGGAAATAGGCCAGCGAGTTGTTGCCGTAGTTGTCGTACTCCTGGTAGACCTTCCAGCTGACGCCGGCCTGCTCCAGCCGCTCGGCGTAGGTGGTCCAGTCGAACGCCTCGAACGCGGCGTTGTCGCGCGCGATGTCGGCGGTCCAGTTGCCGTCGTCGACGTTGTTGACGGCCTGGTTGCCGGGCCGGTTCACGCCGAGGCCGCTGGTGCCCGTGAACAGATGCATGCGGTTGGGATTGGTCGGGCCGTGCACCGAGCAGAACCAGGCGTCGCAGACCGTGAACGCATCGGCCAGCGCGTAGTAGAACGGCAGGTCGGCGCGCGTGAAGTGGCCCATGCACATCGGCCCTTTCTCGCGCACCCAGTTGTCGAAATTCTTCCAGCGCGCGTGGCTGCCCTTCCAGCTGTGGTCGATATCGTCCATGCACTGCGCGCTGCTGAGCTGCGTATCGAGGCGGAACGGCATGACCTCGCCGCCGCCGGCGCGCGGCTGCTGCCAGACAGGGGCGCCGCCGGGCAGGCGTATCGTGCGCGGATCGTCGAAACCGCGCACCCCGCGCAGCGCGCCGAAATAGTGGTCGAACGAGCGGTTCTCCTGCATCAGCACGACGACGTGGCCTACGTCCTGGATCGTGCCGGTCACGCGCGCGGCCGGCACGGCCAGGGCCTGGCGTATCGCCGGCGGCAGCGCGGCCATCAGTGCGGCCGCGCCGGCCGATTGCGCGGCCAGGCGCAGGAATTCGCGTCGACTCGTACCGGCCATGTCCGTGCTCCGCCGCTATGCAGCCACGGATTGACCGCGGCGGCCGGCATGCTCGGCGCGAATTGTTGCAGTGCGGTGTAAACGCGTTGAAGCTTTGGATTTTGTGCGGATTGCGGCGCGTTCGCGCGGGAATTCCCGCGTGAACCGCCGGACTCAGCCGATCAGCGCGCGCAGCAGGCCCCAGCAGCCGCTCAGGAATATGACGACGAGCGCGGCCGCGGAGACCAGGAAGCCGGCGCTGCGCTTCTTCGCCGCCTGCGCGTAGCCCAGCGCATACCAGAAGCGCGCGGCGACCCAGACCAGGCCGGCGACGCCGGCCACGAGCGGCGAACCGTAGGTGGACCCCAGCCACAGCGCCGGCAGGAACATGACCGTGCTTTCGATCGTGTTCATCTGCGCACGGAACACGCGCTCGAAGCCTTCGTCTCCGGTGGTCGCCGGCGCACGCACGCCGTAGCGCCCGCGCGCGCGGCCGACCATCCACATCACGAACATCAGCAGCAGCACGTTGAGTACGACGACGAGTGCGGGCAGATGGGCGGCCATGGGAATTCCTTGCTGGATGAGACTGCCACGATAGCAAGCCGCGCGACCCGTGAGCCAGACGCCGCGGCGATGCTTACCTCGCCGCCGCGCGGCGCGCGCGGCGGCACAGCCTCGAAACGGCAGCACCGCCGCCGCAGCGGCGGCATTGAATTCGCGCCGGAAGGGCCAACCTCGACCCGCATGAGCCGCGCTTTCGTCAAAGATTCCGAACGCCCCGATCCGCTGCCGGAGATTCCGCTCAGCGAGCATCCGAACCGCACGACGCCGGCCGGCCTCGCGCGGCAGCAGCAACGCCTGGCCGATCTGCGCGCCGTCGCGCAGACCGACGACGCGTCGCAAGATGAACTGGCGCGCCTGGCAATCGCGCGCGAAATCCGCTGGCTCGAAGCACGCATCGCCGCGGCCGTCGTCGTCGATCCGCAGCAACAGCCCGCCGGCCGCGTCGCCTTCGGCGCGCGCGTCGATCTGCTCGACGAGCACGGCAATCCGTCGAGCTACCGCATCGTCGGCGAGGACGAGGCCGACGCCGAGCACGGCAGCGTCAGCTGGGTGTCGCCGCTGGCCCGCGCCGTGATCGGCGCGAAGGTCGGCGACGAAGTGCTCTGGCGCCGCCCGGCCGGCGACCTGCGCCTGGAAATCGTCGCGATCCGCTACGGCGAGGACTGAGCCGGCCGCCGCAGGGCGGAAATCCCGTCACGCCGAATCGGCCCGACCTCAGTGGACGCGATACACCTTGCCGGTCTCGGCACCCTCGACGCTGCGCGCATAGGCCAGCGCCGCGCGCGCCGCCGGCACCGGCTCGAAGCCGCGGAAATACGGCGCATAGGCCGGCATCGCTTCGAGCAGCACGGTCGGGCTCACGAGGTTGATGCGCAGACCGCGCGGCAGCTCGATCGCGGCGGCGCGCACGAACGCCTCGAGCGCGCCGTTGACGAGCGAAGCCGAGGCGCCCTGGCGTATCGGCTGGTCCGCGAGCACGCCGCCGGTCAGGGTGATGGAGCCGCCTTCGCGCAGGTATTCGGCGGCGAGCAGGCTCAGATTGACCTGGCCCATGAGCTTGTCGTCGAGACCGACCTGCCAGCCAGCCGCGCCGATCTGCAGCAGCGGCGCGAAATGCACGTTGCCGGCGGCGCAGACCACGGCGTCCAGCGGTCCGGCCTGGGCCAGCGCGGCGCGGATGCTGTCGCTGTCGGTCAGATCCAGGCGCAGCTCGCCGCTGTTGCGGCCCGCACTCAGCAGATCGTGGCGCGCGGAGAGTTCGCCGGCGACGGCGCGCCCCAAGGTACCGGAGGCACCGACGAGCAACACACGCGAAGGAGCGGGAAGCGGCTTGTCCATGGGCGTCTCCGACCGGGTGCGCCGACTATGCGGCGACGTCGGTCGCTGTTTCAAGAAAGACGGCGCGCGGTTCGTGCGGCTGCTGGCGACCGCCACCGGCGCAGCCGGGCCCGCACGTCGCGGCGTCAGTCCGCCGCCGCGCGCGGCTGCGCGCGCAGCGCGACGATCTCGCGCCGCGGCGGCGCGCCGAACAGGCGGCGGTATTCGCGGCTGAACTGTGACGCGCTTTCGTAGCCGACGCGGTGCGCGGCGACGGCGGCCTCGACGCCTTCGCTGAGCATGAGCCGGCGCGCCTCATGCAGGCGCAGGCTCTTCTGGAACTGCAGCGGCGACAGGCTGGTCACGGCCTTGAAGCGGTGATGCAGCGCCGAGACGCTCAGATGCGCAGCCTCGGCCAGTTCCTCGATGCGCAGGCTTTCCGCGTAGCGCGCCTTGAGCAGGTCGATCGCTCGGCCGATGCGCTGGCCGCCGCCGTCGGCGACGACCAGATCGCGCAGGCGGTGGCCGAGATCGCCGCCGAGCGCGCGATAGCAGATCTCGCGCAGGATCAGCGGCGCGATGACCGGGATTTCCTGCGGCGTATCGAGCAGGCGCACGAGACGCAGCAGCGCGTCGAGCAGCGGCAGTTCGGTGCGGGCGAGGAACAGCGCCCGGTCCGACGGCCGCGGCGCGGCGGGCGGCACCTGCAGCACGAGTTCGCCGAGCATGCGCAGGTCCAGGCTGATGCGCAGGCACAGGTAGGGCTGCGCCGGCGTCGCGGTCAGGATCTGCCCGATCACCGGCAGGGTGACCGAGACGACGAGGTAGTTCAGCGCGTCGTAGACGAAGACCTCGTCGCCGAGACGCGCCTGCTTGCTGCCCTGCACGACGACGCAGAGGCTGGGCTGGTAGACCGCGGCGCAGGGCTGCGACGGGGCCGAGGCACGAATCAGGCTCAAGGCGTCGATCGCGCTCGGGTGCACGCCATCGCCCGGTACCAATCGGGCAATCCGGTCGGCCAGTTCGCGCTGCGGCGCCAGTCCGTCGAACGGCGAAAGCGGGGTCGGATTGGCGGCTTCAGACATGGCTTTCCCTCCGGCGGCGACGGCCGCGATTATGCGCGTGCGCTCCCGCGCGAAGGACGGACTCATCCGGGGATTTGCAGAATCGGGCAAGTTTGGCGCAACTTTGTGCGAGCTGTCGCGGCGCAACAGGACTAGGCTGGCGGTCCCTTACTTCGCAGGAGCTCGCCATGACTACCGCACTCGCACGACGCACGCTGGGCCGCGACGGACTCGTCGTTTCCGCCCTGGGCCTGGGCTGCATGGGCATGTCGGATTTCTACGGCCCCAGCGACGAGGCGCAGAACCTCGCCGTGCTCGAACACGCCCTCGATCAGGGCGTGAATTTCCTCGACACCGCCGACATGTACGGCGTCGGCCGCAACGAGGAGCTCCTGGCCCAGGTGCTGCGCCGGCGCCGCGGCGAGGTCGTGCTCGCGACGAAGTTCGGCAACGTGCGCGCCGCCGACGGCGCCTTCCTCGGTATCGACGGCAGCCCGGCCTATGTGGCCGCCGCCTGCGACGCGAGCCTGCGCCGCCTCGGCGTCGAGCACATCGACCTGTACTACCAGCACCGCGTCGACCCGAAGGTGCCGATCGAGGAGACGGTCGGCGCGATGGCGCGCCTCGTCGAGGCCGGCAAGGTGCGTTATCTCGGCCTGTCGGAAGCCGGCGCCAACACCCTGCGCCGCGCCGCCGGCGTGCATGCGATCGCCGCGCTGCAGAGCGAATATTCGCTGTGGACGCGCGAGGTCGAGCAGGACGTGCTGCCGGCCTGCCGCGAACTCGGCATCGGCTTCGTCGCCTACAGCCCGCTCGGCCGCGGCTTCCTGACCGGCGCGATCGCAAACACCGACACGCTCGCGGCCGACGACTACCGGCGCAATTCGCCGCGCTTCCAGGACGGGCACATCGAAGCGAACCGCCGCCTCGTCGACGCCGTCGCCGCACTCGCGCAGCAGCGCGGCTGCACGCCGGCCCAGCTCGCGCTGGCCTGGCTGCTGCACCAGGGCGAGGACATCGTGCCGATCCCGGGCACGCGCAAGATCAGCCGCCTCGACGAGAACATCGCCGCGACGCGCATCGTGCTGAGCCGCGCGGAACTGCAATCCATCGCCGAGGTGCTGGCCGGCAACGCCGTCTCGGGCACGCGCTATCCGGCCGCGGGCATGGCGATCGTCAACGCCTGAGGCCAGCAGGGACGGGGCGGCACCTCGACGTTGGGGTTCGCCTGCGGCCGCCCCCGACCTACGACCGCCGCGGCGGGCTTCACGCAGGTTGCGGTGAGCTGAAAGCGAACCCCAGCGCCACGGTCGGCAGGCCGCAAAGCCCGCCGTCGGCGGCGTTGAAAACCACGCACTTCTTTCATCGCCGTTCATCCGTCGCCGCGAACCAACGGCCGGCCCCGCCAGGCATGCGCAGAATTTCGCCCCATTTCCGGCCGCAGTCCGCCCCGCTTGCGGCCGCATACTCGGCGCCCCTCCAGCGAGCCCGCCCCCGATGCCGCCACGCGCTCCCCTGATCGGCCTGTACGCCGCCCTCGCCGCCCTCGCCGTCACAGCCGCCGCTGCCGCACCGCTGCAGCCCGATGCGGCGAAGAACTGCCGTTCCTGCAACGAATGGAATCAGCCGCAGAAACCCTTCCAGCTCTACGGCAAGAGCTGGTACGTCGGCACGCACGGACTGTCCGCGGTACTGATCGACTCCGGCGACGGGCTCGTGCTGCTCGACGGCGCGCTGCCCGAATCCGCGCCGCTGATCGCGGCGAACATCGCGCAGCTCGGCTTCCGCCTGGAGCAGATCCGCTACATCGGCGTCTCGCATGCGCATTACGACCATGTCGGCGGCGTCGCCGCGCTGGCTCGCGCGAGCGGCGCGACCGTCATCGCGAGCGCACGCAACGCGCAGGCGCTCGCCGCGGGCCAGCCGCCGGCGGACGATCCGCAGGCCGGCTTCGGCGTCGAGGCCAACGCGTTTGCGAAAGTGGACAACGTGAAAGTCGTCGCCGACGGCGAGACCGTGCGCGTCGGTCACCTCGCCCTGACCGCGCACTACACGCCGGGTCATACACCCGGCGCGACAAGCTGGAGCTGGCCGGACTGCGACGGCGAGGAATGCCGCGATCTCGTCTACGCCGACAGCCTCAACGCAGTGTCCGACGACATGTACCGCTTCGGCGGCGCCGACGGCGACGGCGGCATTGCGGCGAATTTCCGCAGCAGCATCGCCCGCGTCGCCGCCCTGCCCTGCGACCTGCTCATACCGGTACACCCGGGTTTCGCCGATTTCGACGACAAGCTCGCGCGGCGCGCCAAGGGCGCGAAGCCCGATCCGTTCCTCGACGCGGGCGCCTGCAAGCGCTACGCCGCGGCGGCGCTGCGCAAGCTCGACGAGCGACTGAACGAAGAACGCGCCGCGCCGAAACCGTGACTCCGACGGCGCCGCGGCGTGCGATCGCGGCGCCGTTGCGGAAAATCCGTTCGACGCAGTCCGCCGCCACGTCGCAGGCCGCGGTGTTGTCGGCGTTGCCCGTTCTCGCCCCTGCACCGCGGAGACGTCCAGGCCGCGCCGCGCGAACGCGTTCCTCCGGCGGCAGCGGTTCTCGCCCGTGGAGTTCGCTGTCGGCGGCGAACCTGGCCGTGCGCACGTCTCCTGCCGTGGACGCATATCGTCCAGCAGACGGCCCCATGCGCGTCATCCTTCCGGCGATGGAGGCCACAGGATCGCAGGCTCCACCTGCCTTGCTGCGCCGCAGCGTGCATCGAACGGCCGTTTGAGTACGGTACTCGTTCGCCTCGCCGGTCCCGGAGGCGATTGCACTCATCGGGGAAAGACCGCAAGACCCAGTACCGCCATCCGCACACCCACAGTTCTTCGGGAGGGAAGACCGTGACGAGAAGTCCCCTGACATTGGCCGTCGTTTCGACCTTGCTGTTCGCCGCACCGCTCGCCGCCGTTGCCGATCCCATTCCGAAACAGCTGTCGGGTCCGCCCGAGGAATTCGCGCAGATGCGCGTGCCCGACCCGGCGGAGTCGGCCATCTATTCGCACAGCGCGCTGCTGCCCGTGCAGATGAGCGAACGCGGCGCCGGCTGGCAGATGGCGCTGCCGGTGGAAAACGGCAAGGTCCGCTTCCTGGTCTTCTCCGGCAACAACTCCGACTGGCAGCTGCAGCTGCAGTCGCCGACCGGCCGCCGCATCGCCGCCGCCGAACTCGGCGCGGCTTCCAAGCCGACCGATTTCGCGCTCGAGGAAGCGAGCGTGCCGGCCAGCTATTACGCGGTCGAGGGCCTGGAATCGGGTACCTGGACCCTGCAGATCGACGCCGGCGCCAGCCGCTCGCAAGCCGGCTACGTGCTGCTCGAAGGCGACGAGAACACCGAACTCCTGTCCTATCCGACGCATCGTCGGCAACTCATCGGTGAACGCCTCGACGTGGTGGCCACCCTCGGCGGCAGCCGCAATGCGAAGCAAGGCAGCACGGCGCGCATCAGCGACGCGACCCTGCGCGTGACCGGCCCCGACGGCAGCGTGCGCAGCTATCCGATGTTCGACGACGGCATGCATGCCGACGCGCAGGCCGGCGACGGCATCTACGGCGCCGGCTTCGTCGCCGGACAGAGCGGCAGCTACCTGGCCCAGGTCGTCGCCAACGGCACCAACGCCGACGGCCTCAAGGTCGTGCGCACCGCCGAGCACGTGCTGCCGGTCATCGACGCGAGCCTGCAGCTGCGCAGCGCCGCCGCCGTCAACGTGAGCACGCGCGCCGACGGCCGCTACTCGTTCGACGTGCCGGTCGCCGCGAACAAGCCGGACCAGCACTACCGCGCCTATGCCGAAGTCTGGGGCCGTGACGGCAGCGGCAAGCCCGTCGCGATCGCCTGGGTCGGCGGCATGGTCGCGCCGGACAAGGACGGCAAGCTCGGACTCGGCTTCGACTCGCGCTGGATCTCGCGCGCCAAGGCGCAGGGTCCGTTCGAGCTGCGCGACCTGCGCATCGAGGACCCGGACCACTTCGTCACCCTGGCCAGCGCACGCACCCTGGACCTGCAGATGCCGCAGCGCAGCCAGTTCGCCGCGGCGCCGGCGGAGATCACCGAGTCCATGCGCATGGGCCCGCGGCCCAGCGGCGAGAACGCGCTCAAGGGCGTGGGCTCGCGCCTGATCCTCGTGCACGGCTACTGCTCCGGCGGCGTCTGGCCGGCGTCGCAGTTCTCCAGCGCGTCCACGTTCCTCGACGTGAACCAGAACCGCAGCCACGACCAGTTCGCGCGCCTGCTGCAGAGCTATGGCAGCACCTGGAACTCGTTCGGCACCATCGCCCACAGCCAGGGCGGCGCCGCGTCGCTGCATCTGTACACCTACTACTGGAGCGGCCTGGACAACGCGACCGGCTCGCGCCTGATCCAGTCGGTCGGCACGCCGTACAAGGGCACCAACCTCGCCGGTATTCTCGCGACCCTGGGCTCGTGGTTCGGCGTCGGCTGCGGCACCAACGACAACCTGAGCTACAGCGGCGCCTCGGCCTGGCTGGCCGGCATCCCGACCTCGTCGCGGGCCAAGGTCAACTACTACACGACCTCGTTCCGCACGACGAACTGGTGGACCAACGACTACTGCCAGATCGCCACCGACCTCGTACTCAGCGATCCGGAAGACGGCACCACCGAGCAGGCCAACGGCCAGCTCAGCGGCGGCGTCAACCGCGGCCACACCACGGGCCAGTGCCACACCAGCGGCATGCGCGATCCGGCGCAGTACCTCGACAGTTCGCGCAACGCGACGATGAACGCGAACGCGGCGCGCTGAGCGGGACGACAGCTGCACACTGAAGACGCGCGGGAGAAATCCCGCGCGTTTTTTATTGCGCGCCGCCGCGCCATCAATCGCCGAGATAGCGCTCGGTTATCGGCAGGCCCTGCTGACGGAAGAACGTCAGCTGGTCGAAATAGCCGCGCTGGAACACGATCAGGCCGTCGCTGACCCGGAAGAAACCGCAGCCGCGCAGCCCTTTGGGATCACGCCATTCGAGTACCGCCCACTCGCCGCAGTCGAACAGGTTCTCGACCAGGCAGACCATCTCGGCGCGGCCGAATTCAGTCGCGAACATCTGCCGGATCGCATCGCGACCCAGCAGCGGCTCCATGACGACCTGATGATTGACCGCATCCGGTGCATACAGCGCCGCCAGTCCGTCCACATCGCCGGCGTTGAAGCACCGCACCCACTGCTCGACCACTGCTGCCGCCGTCATCGCACCCATCCTCCACTCGATCTTCGGCAGACCAGCCTGCCGCAAGCCACGCGCCGACGCCAGCCGCGCGCGGATCGGCGGTGCGCACGACCGCCCCGTGACGTCCGGCACAGGCGGCCCGTCAGCGGCCTGACGCCTGATGCCACGATTGATCCCGTCCGCCGTGCCGCCTGCCGGCGCGGATCTGCCAGCCGACTGCGGAGCTCCGATGAAACGACTGCTGCTTGCCGCCCTGTCCCTGCTCGCCGCGCCGGCGTTCGCGTCGATTCCGCCGGGCGCCGACCGTCAGGTCGGCGACGGCCCGTACACGCAGCTGATCCTGCGCGGTGTGAACGTCATCAACGGCACCGGCAGCCCGGCCTTCGGTCCGGCCGACGTGGTCATCGAAGGCAACCGCATCGCCGAGATCCGCATGGTCGGCGCCGACATCACCTCGATACGGCCCGAGGACAGGCCCAAGCTCAAGGCCGGCGGCCGCGAGATGGATCTGGCCGGCTATTACGTGATGCCCGGGCTCATCGACATGCACGGCCACATCGGCGGCGACGAACAGGGCGTCAGCGCCGACTACGTCTACAAACTCTGGATGGGCCACGGCATCACGACGGTGCGCGACCCGGCCTGCGGCAACGGCATCGACTGGTGCGCGCAGGAAACCCGGCGCAGCGCGGCCAATGCCATCGTCGCCCCGCGCATCTTCCCGTATGCGTACTTCGGCATGGGCCGCGACAAGCCCATGACGACCCCCGAAGAAGCGCGCGAATGGGTGCGCGAGATGAAGAAGAAAGGCGCCGTCGGCATGAAGTGCTTCGGCTACCGGCCCGAGGTGCTGCAGGCCGCGTTCGAGGAACTCAGGAAGCAGGGCATGCGCAGCGCCTGCCATCACGCCCAGCTCGACGTCGCGCGCGTCAACGTGCTGACCACGGCACGCTGGGGCCTGACCTCGATGGAACACTGGTACGGCCTGCCCGAAGCGCTGTTCGACGACCGCACCGTGCAGGACTACCCGGCCGCCTACAACTACAGCAACGAAGCCGACCGCTTCGGCCAGGCCGGACGCCTCTGGGCCCAGGCCGCCGAGAAAGGCAGCGACAAGTACGAAGCCGTCATCAAGGAACTGCTCGAACTCGACTTCACGATCGACCCGACCTTCACGATCTACCAGGCCAGCCGCGACTTCATGCGCGTGCGCCGTGCCGAATGGCACGACCGCTACACCTGGCCGTCGCTGTGGGAATTCTTCACGCCCAACCGCGACCACCACGGCAGCTTCTTCTTCGACTGGGGCACCGAGGACGAAGTCGCCTGGCGCGACAACTACCGGCGCTGGATGTCCTTCGTCAACGACTACAAGAACCGCGGCGGCCGCGTCACCGTCGGCAGCGATTCGGGCTACATCTACAAGATCTACGGCTTCGGCACGATAGAAGAGCTGGAGTTGCTGCGCCAAGCCGGCTTCCATCCGCTGGAAGTGATCCGCGCGGCCACCTTGAACGGCGCCCAGGCCCTCGGCGCCGCCGACCGCATCGGCTCACTGGAACCCGGCAAGCTCGCCGACATCGCCGTGGTCAGGGAAAACCCGCTGGCCAACCTCAAGGTGCTCTACGGCACCGGCCATATCCGCCTCGGCAAGGACGGCAAGCCCGCGCGCGTCGGCGGCGTCGACTACACGATCAAGGACGGCATCGTCTACGACGCGAAGCAGCTGCTGCGCGAAGTGCGCGAGATGGTCGCGACGGAGAAGAAAAAGCGCGGGATCGAGCACTACGCGCAGCCCGGCGAAGAATAGTTCCGCCGGAGCGGCGCCGCGGCAGCGCTCCGGGTGTGCTCGATGCCGCCGGTTCGCGGCAGCCTCGGCGCCGACGGCATCAGTCGTCGGCGCCGGACTCCGGCCATTCGAGCTCAAGCGGCAGGGCCGGCGCCTCGCCGCGGAAAATCGCCGAGCACACCCTGTTCAAGCCGACATTGATATCGAGGCGATGACCAGCGATCCGGTCCTTGAGCCCATCCAGCCCGGCGAACGCCGTGATGCCGTCGCGTTCCACGACGGTTACCAGGCCGTCGATGAAGGCGCCATCGGCTCCGGCCAGGCGAAGATGTATCGTGGTCCGGGTCGCGTCGACATTCACTTCGACGAGCTTCAGAGTCATCGCCTGCCGCTCCCGCTGTACTGCTGGACGATCACGGATTTTCCTCTGCTTCTTGATCATTTTGAACGCCGCCGAGGATCCGCGACAGTCTCCCCGATCCCCGCCCCGCGGCACCCGGAGACGACAATGAAGCGTGGCCGCCCGGTGTGCTCGCGACGCTGCTCTGCCGCAGGCCGGTCATTCGTCATGCGGGCCGCTCCCGGAAGCACTGCCACCAGCGTCGAACTCCGGCAGAAGCGGACCGGCAGTTCGTCCCGACCGCACCGCTGACACCGTGTCGCCATCGGCGCGAAGCGCACTCTACGCAGCGCCTTCGCTCACTTGTCCATAACGACAACATCGCAAATTGACAAAAGTGCTGCATTGCGGCGTGCGTTGCGCGGCGCGGTCCGTACAGTGGCGCGGCCCCGGCCGTCGCCGGGGCGCGGCATCGGGGGATCCGCTACACCTTGAGGGAGGAATGTCGTCGATGAATCGTACCCACCGTCTTGCGGCCGCCGTCGCGGCGCTGCTGTCGCTGGCCGTTGCGCCGGCCATGGCCCAGAGCAGCCGTCTCGCTGCGGAGATGGATTCCGAAGTCACTACCGCGGCGGAAAATCCCGGCGCGACCGGCAGCGCACGCTTCGCCACCACCGCCAACCCGCTGCTCGTCGCCGCACTGGCCGCACCCGACAGCGCCGACCTGAGCCTGCTGGCCGAACGCCGCCGTCTGCAGGACAAGCGCGGCGAGCCGCTGGAAATCGCCTTCGGCCGCGAAACCGGCGACAAGGTGCTGCAGCTGGCCAGCCTGGACTGGCAGCCGCTGGCCGGCGGCGCTCAGGGCACGCAGCTGCGCCTGCAATCCGACGGCGCACTCGCGCTGCGCGCCGCGCTGCTGTTCGGCGCGGCGGGCGACCGCATCGGCGCGGATCTGAGCGGGCTGACCCTGCGCTTCCGCGGCGACGACGGCCAGACCTTCGAGATGGCCGGACGCGATCTGCCCCAGGGCGAAGCGGCCTGGTCGCCGGTCGTGCGCGGCGATGCGCTGACGATGGAGATCGTGCTCGCACCGGGCATGCAGGCGCCGTCGCTGTCGCTGCGCATCCCGCAGCTGTCGCATTTCGACATCGACCCGGCCTCGACCGATGCGGCCATCGGCATGAAGGTCGGCGAGAGCGACGCCTGCGAGCGCGACATCGTCTGCCGCACGAGCCCGCCGTCGGGCTTCACGAGCACGGCCAACGCCGTCGCGCGGATGGTGTTCACGAAGGGCAGCAGTTCGTACCTGTGCACCGGCACGCTGCTCAACAACACCAACTCGCCGAAGAAGCACATGTTCTGGACGGCCAATCACTGCATCAGCACGCAGTCGGTCGCCAACACCTTGCAGACCTACTGGTTCTATCAGGTCACGACCTGCAACGGTTCCACGGTGAGCTCGGCCGCGCGCACCCTGACCGGCGGCGCCTATCTGCGCCACAACAACTCGGCGCGCGACACCTCGTTGCTCGAACTCAAGACCGCGCCGCCGGCCGGCGCGGTCTACGCGGGCTGGACCAGCGCCGCGATAGCCGCGACCAACACCGCGATCGAAGGCATCCACCATCCGGCCGGCGACGTGAAGAAATATTCGCTCGGCACGGTGACCCTGCTGTCGGGCAACATCGACGGCAAGGGACCGTTCTATCGCGTGCGCTGGACCACCGGCGTCACCGAAGGCGGATCGTCGGGCTCGGGGCTGTTCACGGTCAGCGGCACCGGCAGCTACCAGCTGCGCGGCGGCCTGTACGGCGGCACCTCGTACTGCTCGGCGCCGAGCGACCCGGACTACTACTCGCGCTTCGCCGATCTCTATTCCAGCTTCAGCAGCTACCTGTCGCCGTAAGTGATGCACGCGCAGCGGCGGCCGGCGCCGCCGCTGCGATCGGCTCCGCGCCGCCCCGGCAAGCGGGGCGGCGCAAGTACTCAGTGCGCCGCGGCGCCATCGCCCTTGAGGCAGGTGCTCATGAAGGTCTTGCGTTCGTCGCCCTTGAGCGACTTCTTGCTCGCGTCGGCGTTGCAGGATTTCATCTTTTCCTGCTGGGTCTGGTGGGCGGCAGTCTCGCCGCTCTCGCCCTTGAGGCAGGACGACATGAACGTCTTGCGTTCGTCGCCCTTCTTGCCGGCGGCCTTGGCATTGCAATCGGACATGCGCTGCTGCTGAGGCGTCAGGGTCTTGGCCTTGTCGGCGGCGAAGACCGGAGCGGTTCCCGCGAAAGCCAGGGCGGCCGCGATGGAAAAGCACACGACGGACGAACGAAGGATGGATGACATGGCACGATTCCGTGGGTGGTTACCGGCAGTGTGCCGGCGCGCCGCAGTCTACGCCCATGCCGCCGTCGTGCAGGAGCGTATGCGGAAGTTTGCACTGTCGATTCGCGCCCGGTTCAGTCGGCAGGCGCTGCCGGCCGATCCAGCCATCCGCGCCGATCCAGGGCTGCCGGCTGGGGCTGCCGCGGCATATGCCGCAACGGAATGATGCAAGCCGATCCGATGCCGCGCCGCCCGCCGCGTAGCTGCAGGGCCGCTGCGCTGTCGACAAGTCCATAGGTTCACAACAGTGCAGAGGCCGCCGCAGCCTGCGCGCGCCTAAAACCATGACGCCGTGCCGCGCGGTGATCGCCGCGCTTTCCTGCACGCCTTGCGTGCGCCTGCCACCGCCTGTCTATCCACCTCCGGGCAGCGGAACCTGCGTCGTCGCGACCGACGGACTCCCGGTGTCCGCGGCCCGCGCCGGCGCGTGTCTGCCAACCTGCCAGGAGATCCGACGTGTCCGCTTCGCTCGCCCTGCGTTCGTCCCTCGCCGTTCTCGTCGCCGTCTGCGCCGCCGTGCTGCCGCAGCGCAGCCAGGCCCACGGCTCCATGATCGTGCCCGAGAGCCGCATCTATCACTGCTTTCTCAACAATCCGGAAAATCCCAGTGACCCGGCCTGCCGCGCGCTCAAGGACGCCGCCGGCACGCAGGCGTTCTACGACTGGACCGGCGTCAACCAGGCCAATGCCAACGGCAATCACCAGGCCGTGGTGCCGGACGGCAAGCTCTGCAGCGGCAACAACCCGACGTTCCGCGGCCTCGACCTCGCCCGCAGCGACTGGTACGCGACGCCGATCGCCAACGGTGCCGACGGCACGTTCGAGTTCGTGTTCCGCGCGACCGCGCCGCATGCGAGCCGCGACTGGATCTTCTACGTCACGCGCGCGGGCTGGTCGCCGACCGAGCCGCTGCGCTGGTCGGACCTGTTCGAGTTCTGCCGCTTCGGCTCGGTGCCGCTGGACAACGGCAACTACCGCTTCCGCTGCGCGCTGCCGGCGCTCAGCGGCAAACATACGATCTATACGGTCTGGCAGCGCTCCGACAGCACCGAGGCGTTTTACACCTGCACCGACGTGGAATTCGGCGGAACCACGAACCCGACCTGGACCGACGAAGGCGCACTGACCGCGCAGAACGCGCTGCCGGCAGGCACCGTGGTCACGTTGCGGCTGTTCAACGCGGCCGGCAACGACGTCGAGACGATCGCGTTCACGGTCGCCGCCGGACAGGGCGCCGCAACCGAATGGCCGTACCGCTTCGCGCTTGCGGTCAATGCGCAGGCGACGAATTCGCGCATCGGCGTGCTCGGCGCCGGCGGCGCGATCACGCCGCAGCAGAGTGCGAGCACGAACCGCGTCTATACCCTGACGAGCCGGAACCTCAATCACCAGGTCGACATCCGCCTGCCGAACACCAACCAGCCGCCGGTCGCGGTGATCGCCGCAAGCGGCACCACGGTCACCGGCGCCGGTTCCGTGAACCTGTCGGGCGCCGGCTCCAGCGATCCGGAAGGCCAGGCGCTGAGCCATCAATGGAGCCTGGTTTCCGGCAGCCATGCGAGCCTCAGCGCGAGCAGCGGCGTACAGACCACGTTGAACCTGACGACGCCGGCACAGGACCAGAGCGTCGTCGTGCGCCTGACCGTCAGCGACGGCGCGGCCAGTCACAGCACCACCGTGACCATCACGCACAAGAAGCCCGGCGGCGGCAGCTACGACTACGTCTATCCGGCCGGCATCGGCAGCTACGTCGCCGGCCAGACCGTGGTGCTCGGCAGCGACGGCAATCGCTACCGCTGCCGCCCGTTCCCCGAAGGCGGCTGGTGCAACGTCGACAGCGCGTTCCACTACGCACCCGGCAGCGGCACGAACTGGCAGGACGCCTGGACGCGGCTGTAGTTCGCGTCGCGCGCGGGCACCGCGACGTTGCGGTTCGCCTGCGGCTCACCGGCAACCTGCGCAGGTTGCGGTGAGCGCAGCGAACCGCAACACCGTGGTCTTCCAGCAGCGAAATGCCTCGAACGAAGCCCCGGCACAGCCGCAGCACCGAAACAGAAGTCGCCGCCCGGCAGCAGGTCGGTGGACGGATTTTCCGCGGCGCGTCCGCCTCGCGCATACTCGCGCAATGCCCGACATCGTCCTTGCCACACTCAACGCGCGCTACGCGCATGCCTCGCTGGGTCTGCGCTGCCTGCGCGCCAACCTCGGCACGCTGCGCGAACGCAGCCTGATCCGCGAATTCATCATCGGCCAGAAGACCGAAGACATCGCCGAAAAGATTCTCGCCGACGCGCCGCAGGTGCTCGGCCTCGGCGTCTACATCTGGAACGTCGTCGAGACCACGCGCCTGGTCCTGCTGCTCAAGACCTTGCGGCCCGATCTCGTCATCGTGCTCGGCGGCCCCGAGGTCAGCTACGAAACGCAGGAACAGCGCATCGCCGCCGCGGCCGACTACGTCGTGACCGGCTGGGGCGAAGTCAGCTTCGCCGCGCTGGTCGCGCAGCTGCTGGCCGGCGAACGGCCGGAACCGCGCATCATCGCCGGCGTGCAGCCGCCGCTGCCCGCATTGACGCAGCCCTATGCCGAATACACCGACGAGGACGTGGCGCGGCGCTATCTCTACGTCGAGGCGTCGCGCGGCTGCCCGTTCAAATGCGAGTTCTGCCTGTCGGCGCTGGACAAGACCGCCTGGCCGTTTCCGCTGCAGCCTTTCCTCGATGATCTCGAACGGCTCTACGCGCGCGGCGCGCGCCAGTTCAAGTTCGTCGACCGCACGTTCAACCTGAAGGTCGACACCTCGCTGGCCATCCTCGACTTCTTCCTGGCCAAGCTGCGCGCCGCACCCGACGATCCGGTATTCGTGCATTTCGAGCTGATTCCCGACCATCTGCCCGAGCGCCTGAAGACCGCGATACAGCAGTTTCCGGCCGGCACGCTGCAGTTCGAGATCGGCATCCAGACCTTCGATCCGACCGTGCAGACGCGCATCTCGCGACGCCAGGACAACGAGCGCGCGGCGACCAACCTGCGCTGGCTGCGGGAGCACTGCACGGCGCATCTGCACGTGGACCTGATCGCCGGACTGCCCGGCGAGGACATGGACACGTTCGCGCGCGGCTTCGACACGCTCGTCGCACTCGCGCCGCACGAGATCCAGTTCGGCATCCTCAAGCGCCTGCGCGGCGCGCCGATCGCGCGCCACACCGCCGACTTCGGCCTGCAGTTCAACCCCGAGCCGCCGTACAACATCCTGGCGACCAACGTCATCGATTTCGCGACCATGCAGCGTCTTGCGCGCTTCTCCCGCTACTGGGACCTCGTCGCGAACTCGGGCCGCTATCCGCGCACCCTGCCGCGCCTGCTCGGCGAGCGCCCGTTCGCGCATTTTCTCGCCTTCAGCGACTGGCTCTACGCGCGCACGGGCCAGACCCATGCGCTCGCCCAGGAGCGCCTCGTGCAGGCGGTGTACGACTTCCTGGTCAGCGAACGCGGCCTCGCTGCGACCGAGGTCGGTGACGATCTCGCCGCCGACTACCACGCCGCAGGCGGCCGCAGCCGCCTGCCGTTCGAAGCCGCCGACGCCGCCCTGCCTGCGCCTCGCGCACGCAAGTCCGGCGGCGCGACACCGACGCGGCAGGCGCGGCATCTGCAGCAGGGCTGACGGCGCGGCATGCGCAGAACCCCGCTGAGCGCCAACGACAGGGCCGTCGCCTTCGCGCTGCTGACCGAGGCACCGGCCGCGCGCCTGCGTCTGCCGGCTGCACAACAGACGGCGACCGAACGGCATGCATCTGCGCTGCTGCAACTGCTCGCCGTGCTCGGCAGGATCCGCTGCGAAGACGACGACTTCGCGATCGCGCAGGAGTTGGCAACCCTCGACGATGCCGGGCTGGACCGCATCGGCGCGGCGCTCGCCGCGATCGAACTGCCGCGCTGGCGGCGTCCGCTGGATCGGTGTGCCCAGGCCCTGCTGCGCGGTGTCGACGGCGCCGCTGCGACGGACGAGCGTGTGCTGGAGGTCGCGCTGCGCTACGAGCGCCGTTGCCGGCTCGTCAATCGGCAGTTGTTCTGGCACGACGACATCGTCGACGACCTCGAGAAGGCACTGGCCGATTATCTGGACCGCAAAGCGGACTCGCCGGCCTGGAAGACGGCCATTGGCGAAGTGCCGATGACCGGGTCGGCGTTGCCGGGAATCGCGACCCGCTGCGACGGCGACGACGGCAACCTCTGCGTCGTGCTGCAGGTCGACAGCGACCGGCTCGACGAGCCGCTGCAAGCCTGGATTGCACAGGCACGCGGCACCGAGCTGTTCACGCCGCAGACGCGCCGCTCGCTGACGACGATTGCCAAGGCGTTCGAGGATTCGCACGGCCGGCGGGCTTTCCACGGCATGCCGAAGGGCCGCGTCGTCGGCAAGCTGTTGCAGGGCCGGGAGCCCTCGATCCCGGCGCCCGGCCAGCTCAGCGGAGCACAGCTCGACGTCACGCTGCGGCTGCTCGCCGATACCTATGCCTGGGCCTTCCTCAGCTGGCCGAACACGATGCAGCAGTCGGCACTGGCCTTGGTGACCCGCGACGTCTCGCTCGCCGACCAGTGGGTATCGCTGCTGCAACGGCACAATCGCCAGCACGAGCTGATCGCCAGCT
This sequence comes from Lysobacteraceae bacterium SCN 69-320, assembly GCA_001725155.1. Lineage (GTDB taxonomy): Bacteria > Pseudomonadota > Gammaproteobacteria > Xanthomonadales > Rhodanobacteraceae > Tahibacter. Next base: position 305,256 of record MEFP01000030.1, read on the forward strand.
ACCGCAACATTGCTTCGCTGCGGGACCGTGCCGGCGGCGCGCAGTTCGGCGAATACAACGGCTACGGCGAAGTTGCACTGCTCGCTGCCGCTGCGGAATCGGTGCCGCCCTGGCTCGTCGTCAAGGTGCAGCAAGGCTCCCTGCACGGCTGGCGCCGGTACACGGCGCGGCTGGGAATCGGCGTCGTGGCGGTGCACGCGCATCCCCACTACACCGATTTCGTCGGCGTCTATCGTGCCGATGACGTAGATGCCTGGCGCGCACTGTGGAGCCGCCTTGACTACGGCGACGGCATCGTCCAGGCCGCCGCCAGCGGCCGCAACTCCGCGGAGCAGGTGCTGAAGGCCGTCATCGGCGCCGGCTACCGCTGCGACTTTCGCATCTGCAACGCACTGTCGCGGCGGCTGGGCTGGATCTATACGCACGTCTACGGCGGCGGGCCCGACGAGAATCATGCGATGTTCCACGCACAGAACCCGGCGATGACGGACCGCGTCGTCGCGTATGCGGCACAGCAGCCGCAGTGGTATCTGTCGGGGCGGTGGTAGCCGGATTCGCAATACCGATATCTCGGCCGGACCGGTCACCCACCGAAGGCGCATTACCTGACCTGCATGCAATGGAACCATGACCGCTGCCATTGACGGACAAACCGCAGAGCGGGACTACTTCCGCTTGCTGGCACTCGGCGAGTCGCCGCAGGGGCGACTGCGCCAGCCCGGCAATGACTGGACTGTAGAAGAACAGGTCGCTGCCTGCGTGCTCGACCTGCTGCGCCTGATACACGCAGCGATATGGACTCATGGACCGGCGGCAGCGCCTTTTCTCGCGTCGCTGACTCCCGAGCAGGTAGGCGGTTACCACGGCGCCCTGCAGGCCCTGGGCGCAACGAAGCAAATCCGTCTTCTCGGGTTACTGCACCGCCGCCTCGTTGCGCCCTTCACGAACGTCGAGCCGTCGCAGCGACAGTCATTGATCGCCGACCGGCTGGACAACAGGAATCAACTTTTCTGGAGAGCCTGGTACAAGGTCGACCCGGACGAGTTGCAGCGACATCTATGCGCCTATCTCGATGCCGCGCCGGGCAATCCGCTGCCGCCGTTGCCGCCGCACGAGGCGCCGCACGCCGCGGGCTTTCCGTCGCCACCGGTGCCGCTCCCGCTGCGACAGCTCGACCGCGGCCCCGGCCGGCACCATCTGTTCCTGTTGCGCACGAACGCCGCTGCGGAAGACGCGATCAACTCCTGGATTCTGAGACAACCGCAGACCCGCCGTTACTACGAGGGACACAGCGAACTCCTCACAGGCACCTCGGTCGTTCTGCCGTTGGACGACGCAGCGACGATGCGGGGACCGCTGTTCGGTGTCGTGCGCGATCCGGAAAAGTCCGGCAGCGAAGCGCCGGCTTCGCCGAGCGATCGTCGAACAGGCGCGGTCCAGCGCGATTCGCCGGCGCAAGAACTGCTGGACGCTTTGGCGAAGAATTTCCATTGGGTGCTGATCGAATGGGACATCCTGCCCGGTGAACGGATCCTGGCCTGGCTCAGCGACGACGACGATCTCGCCGCACAATTCGACACATTGCTGTACGCACATCACGACACCGCGCTTATCGGCTCCCATCGCGGTTTCGATCGGCTCGACGACTGCGCGCGCGGCCTGTGTTTCGGCGAGGATGATGCGTTCGGTGAAGTCGCATTGATCGCCGCGGAAGGCGAACGCGAGGCGCCATGGCTCGTTGCCGCGGTACACGAGAGCAGCGGTCATTGGTGGCGCGGGGCCAGCGCAATGCTGCCGTCGCTGACCTGGCACTGGACGCGCAGCCTGGGCCAGAACCTCGCGATCGTTGTCTACCGCGGCACCGATCCTGGTGCCTGGCGCATGCTCTGGAGCCACATCGACCGGGACGACAACATCGCGACGATCGCTGTCGGCGGCGAATTGCCGCTCGACGTACTGCGTGAACGGCTGGTCCATATCAAGGACTTCATCAGCGTCGACAACCTGCACTACCTGGCAGGCGAAGAAGGCTGGGCCTACGCCCACGCCTGGGGCGGCGGCTCGGATGAACATGTCGCCCTGTTCTTCGCCAGCGACCCGGCCGTCACGGCCCGCGTCGCCGCGTTCGCGCGCGAACGCTGGCCGGAATCCTGGCGCTGGCATGGCTGCTGGTAGCGGCGGACACGGCTGATTTCGCGGCACCGCCGCGCGTGTCCCCGTCGCCGGCAACCGTCGCATTGCCGGCAGCCTGAACCGGCGCCCGCAAGCCCCGCCGCGCGAATCGGCTATGCTGCTGCCGCACTCCGGGGGGAGCCCACAGATGCGTGGCGCGGTTGCGGTCCTGCTGCGAATTGGCTGGATGCTGGCGTTGTCGGCGCTCGGTACGGCCGCGTTCGCCGCGGCCGGCGAGCAGCGGCCGCTCAACGAATATTTCCGCGAGACCTGGACCACGCGCCAGGGACTGCCGCACAACCTCGTGCAAGGGATCGCGCAGACGGCGGACGGCTATCTCTGGTTCGCGACCTGGGAAGGGCTGGCGCGCTACAACGGCATCGAGTTCCGTGCGTTCGACCGCAGCAGCGTCACCGCACTCGCCGACAACGGCATCCGTGCGCTGGAAGTGCGCCGCGACGGCACCCTGGTGCTCGGCACCTCGCGCGGCGGCGTGACGATGCTGCGCAACGGGGTCTGGTCGCGGTTGAGCGAGCGCGAGGGCCTGGCCCAGGACGAGATCATGGACGTGGCCGAGGATGCCGCGGGCGGGCTGTGGGTCGCGACGGAAAGCGCGGGTCTGGATCGGGTCGATGCGGCCGGCATACACCATTTCGGCCGCGAGCAGGGCCTGCCGAGCCTGTCGATGTATCTGATCGCGGCCCAGGCTGACGGCAGCGTCTGGGCCGGCACGACCGAAGGGCTCGTGCGCGTGCGCGGCGATGCGGTACAGGTGTTCGGCCCGGCGCAGGGGCTGCCGCCGGGACCGGTGTTCGACATCGCGTTCTCCGGCGACGGTTCGGTCTGGGTCGGCACCGAGCGCGGCGTCTATCGCGGCACCGGCGACGCCTTCCGTGTGGCCAGTACGGCGCTGCCGGTCGATGCGGTGCAGCGCCTGCTGTTCGACCGCAGCGGCAATCTCTGGCTCGGCACGGTCAATCACGGCGTGCTGCGCCTGCGCGGCAACGAGGTCGAAACTCTCGGCAGCGAGGTCGGCCTGCCGAACAATCGCGTGGCAGCGCTGTTCGAGGATCATGAAGGCAGCGTCTGGGTCGGCACGAACGGCGGCCTGCTGCGCCTGCGCGACGCGCCGTTCGTGAGCTACACGACCGAGCACGGGCTGGCCGACAACTACGTGCGCAGCGTGCTCGAAACCGCCGACGGCACGCTCTGGGCCGGCACCAGCCGCGGCCTGTCGCGCTGGCAGGACGGTCGCTTCGTCTCGCCGACGGCCCGCGAGGCGGCGCTGAACGATTCGGTGCTGAGCCTCGCCGCCGATCCGGCCGGCGGCCTCTGGGTCGGCACCTATGCCAACGGTCTCGTGCACTGGACGCCGGAAGGCGTGCGCCGCTACAGCAGCGACGACGGCCTCGCCGGCAACCAGGTCCGCGCGATCGCCACGACCCGCGACGGCGCGCTCTGGGTCGGCACGGCGCGCGGCCTGTCGCGGCTGCGCGACGGCAGCTGGCGCAGCTTCACGCGCGCCGAAGGCCTGCCGCGCGAGTTCATCATCTCGCTGCACGCGGCAGCCGACGGCCGGCTCTGGATAGGCACGGCCAACGGCGCGGCGGTGGCCGAAGGCGATCAGCTGCGCAGCGTCGACCTGTCCAGGCTCGGCGACATCGAGGACGTGTTCGGCTTTCACGAAGACGCCGACGGCACCGTCTGGATGGCCACCGACCGCGGCCTCGTGCGCGAGCGCGGCGGCCGCTACGCCGTGATCAATCGCAGCAACGGCCTGCCCGTGGATACCGTGTTCCAGGTCGTCGGCGATGCCGAGGGATGGTTCTGGCTCAGTTCCAATCGCGGCGTGCTGCGCATCCGGCAGGACCAGGCCAATGCCGTCGCCGACGGCCGACTCGGCCTGCTCGACGTGGAAGGCTTCGGCGAGGCCGACGGCATGGCCAGCGCGCAGTGCAACGGCGGCTCGAATCCGGCCGCCGGGCGCGGCGCCGACGGCCGCATCTGGATCGCCACCGCGATGGGCCTGTCCAGCGTGGATCCGCCGCGATTGCAGCGTTTCGCGCGCGCGGCGCCGCCGCTGGTCATCGAGGATGTGCGCATCGACGACCGTCTCGTCGCCGCGCGCGAGCGGCTGGAACTCGCGCCCGGCACGCGCAAGATCGAGCTGCATTTCGCCGGCCTGAGCTATCTGATGCCGCAGAAGATCCGCTACCGCTATCGCCTCGACGGCTTCGACGCAGACTGGGTCGAACGCGGCAATCAGCGCTTCGCGCAGTTCACCAACCTCGCGCCCGGCGACTACCGCTTCCGCGTGACCGCGGCCAACGCCGGCGGCGACTGGAACAGCCACGAAGCCGTGCTCGACCTGCGCATCGCACCGTACTGGTGGCAGCGCCGCGGCTTCTGGATCGGCGCGATACTCGGCGGCCTGGGCCTGCTCTATCTCGTCTATGCCCTGCGCGTGCGCCAGCTGCAGCGCAGCGAGCGCCGCCTGCGCGAGCTGATCGACCAGCGCACCCAGGATCTGCGCGCCCAGACCGAACGCCTGACCGCCGCCGACGCGGAAAAGAGCGCGCTGCTGGTGCGCCTGCGCGAGCACGCCGACGCCTTCGAGCGCCAGGCGCGCGAGGACAGCCTGACCGGTCTGGCGAACCGGCGCTGGTTCGACGAGCAACTCGCTGCCGCGTTCGCACAGGCCGTGGAGGCCGACCAGCCACTGAGCCTGGCCCTCGTCGACATCGACCATTTCAAGCGCATCAACGACCACTATTCGCACGCGGCCGGCGACGCTGCCCTGCGCGCCGTCGCCGACACGATGCGCCGCCAGCTGCGCGCACAGGATCTGATCGCGCGTTACGGCGGCGAGGAATTCGCGCTGCTGTTCCCGCAGACCACCTTGGCCCAGGCCCGCGCGCTCGCGGAGCGCCTGCGCCTGGCCGTGGAAGCCGTCGACTGTTCGAGCTTCGCCGCCGGCCTGCAGATCACGGTCAGCATCGGCCTGGCCGAGCGCAGCGATCACACGCACCACGAGCGTCTGGTGTCGCAGGCCGACGCGCGGCTGTACGCGGCAAAGAACGGCGGGCGCAACCGGGTGTGCTAGCGGCGCGGAGGGCGCCGGGAATCGGGAATGAGGACGAGGTAGAAGTATCGAGAGTGTCGGCTCACTTCAAGAAGGTCGGATCACTTCACCTGAGAGCCGCCGCACCGAAAACCCTCCCCTTCAAGGGGAGGGTATGGGTGGGGATGGGTTACCCGCGCGGTTGACGCAAGCGCCAAAAAAAACCGGGCTGGCGTCAGACGGCTGCCGGCGCCGCGCCTACGCCACACGCAGCCCTGCCGCGCGCATCGCCTCGCCGACATAGGCGAACAGCGCGGGATCGAGACCCTGTGCGGCCATCGCATCAGGCTGTGCCTGCCAGGCGTCGCCGAGCTTGCGCGCGACGGCCGCGTCGCCGCCGGTGAAGACCTGCACCAGCGCGTACCAGCGCCGCGCGAGATCCTGGACGTCGGGCGCCTGTGCCGGCGTGCCGGCCTCCAGCGCGGCGCGCACCTGCGCGATCAGTTCGGGCCAGAGTGCCTGCGCTTCGGCCATGCCGGCCGCGCCGAGCTGTTCGGCGCGGCGGCGGAAGTCCTCGCGTTCGTGCGCGGTCCAGTCCACTTTCAGTTGCGTGCTCATCGCTATCGTCTCCACCAGTTCGTCGAGGTCCAGGGTCGATGGCGAGACCACGCGCTGGGCGAGCGCGCGCAAGCTCTGCAAGGCCTGCGTGCGCTCGGCGCATTCGCGTTCCAAGGTCGCGATGCGTACCGCGAGCAGCTGCGCTGCCGCGGTCGCGTCGCGCGTCAGCAGCTGGCCGATCTCGGCCAGGCTGAAGCCGGCGCGCCGCAGCACGACGATGCGGCTCAGCGCCGCCAGCGAACCGGCGTCGTAGAGCCGGTAGCCGGCCGCCGAGTGCGCGGCCGGATGCAGCAGGCCGCGCTGCTCGTAGAGGCGCAGCGCCTTGGCGCTGACGCCGCTGCGACGCGCGAGATCGCCGATGCGCAGATAACGGGACGTGGGTTTGGCCATCGGCGCGAGTCTCGGGTCTGCCCTTGGGGCAAGGTCAAGCGCCGTCGCCGCCTGCCGACGCGGCGGCTTCGACCGCGCCGTCGTCGGACCGCTGTGCCGCCGCCTCGGCCGCGCGCATCACGCGCAGGACGTTGCCGCTCCAGAGCTTCTGCAGATCGGCTTCGGAATAGCCCGCGGCGCGCAGCCGCGCAGTGACTTCGGGCAGCGCGGCGATGTCCTCCAGGCCGCGCAGTCCGCCGCCGCCGTCCCAGTCGCCGCCCATGCCGACGTGGTCGATGCCGGCGACCTCGATCAGATGCAGCAGGCCGTGCATGAACGCGTCGATGTCGCTGTCCCACAGCGGCTCTTTTGCGTCCAGCGCGCGTGTCGCCGCGGTCAGCCCGGCCTGCTGCGCCGGCGACAGCCCGGCGATGTGTTCGAGCTGGCCGAACAGCGCTTCGCGCTGCGCGCCGATGTTCATCGTCGTCAGGTATACCGTCGTCGCGCTGATCACCCCGCCGCGTTCGGCCAGGCGGCGGATACGTGCATCATCGAGATTGCGCGGATGGTTCCAGACTTCGCGCGAACCCGAATGCGACAGCAGCAGCGGCGTGCGCGACAGCTCCAGCATCTGGTCGAACGCCGCGTCGGAGGCGTGGCTCGCGTCGATGACGAGGCCGAGCCGGTTCATCTCGCGCACCCACTCGCGCCCGAGCGGGCTGAGTCCGTTCCAGCGCGGCTCGTCGGTGGCCGAGTCGGCGAACTGGTTCGTCTTGGTATGCACCGGGCCGGCCAGGCGCACGCCGCGGCGGCGGAACTCGGCCAGCAGGCGCAGGTCCTCGCCGAGCGGGTAGCTGTTCTCCATGCTCAGGAACGCGAAACGCTTGCCGGCGCGATCCAGGCGCAGCGCGTCATCGGCGCGCGTGGCCAGCGCGATGCGCGTCGGAAACTCGGCGATCGTCGCGGCGATGCGATCGGCGCGACCGCGGGCGAACGCAAGCGCATCGGCGTAGCCCTGCGGCGTCAGCGGGCCCGAAGCCGTGTAGATCACGAAGAATCCGCCGTCGAGCGCACCGTCGTCCATGCGGCCGAGATCGACCTGCACGAGATCGTCCGCATGGGCATGCCTGTCGCCGAAGCTCCAGCCGGCACGGCCGAAATGCATGGGCGTGTCCAGATGCGTGTCCAGGGTCAGCAGGCGGCGGTGCAGGTCGGCGGCGCTGTCGCGCGTCGCTGCCGATGCTGAAGCGGCTGCGCCGTCGCGCCGCGGCGCGGGTACGGTGCACGCCGTCAGCGCGGCGAGAACGATCAGCAACGGCGGCAGTGCTTTCATGGCATGGGCTCGCGCAGCAGTGGAAGCCTGGAGCATAGCGCTGCGCGGTGTCGCCGCGGTGCAAGGCCATCCCCTTCAAGGGATCCTCGAAAAGCCGTCGTTCCGACGGTTTTTCGAGTCGGCGAGTCCGGCACGGGTCCGCGCTCGTCGGCGCTGGCCAGGCGCTTGCGCGCTCGATAGCGAGCGGCACGTCACCGTGCCGCGGGCACTTGGACGTTTGTCGAGGTGCCCTCAAGGGAGAGACAGGTCGTCGCTGAGCACCGCAGGTTCTGACGACCTTGAACGCCCGACGGGCCGGACGGGCACGGATGGGATGGGGTGGCGTGAGAACCTGGCCCGCGCTGCGCTGTGAGCATGCAGTACGGGCTTTCCGACAGACGCTGGATTCACCGGCACGGACGCAACGGAAAGCCGGAAAAAAGCATCGGGAAGAGCCACGTCCCGGCAGGCGCACCTCACGGCTGCATCAGATCGAAATCTCCGCCCAGCACGCGATCGAGCCGTCCGCTGCGCCAGCCGCGCACGGCGTCGCGGACCAGTGGCGTGGGCTGTTCCTGGTAGCGCCGGCACAGGCGCGATTCGATGTCGGCGGCTGCCGTCGTGCCGGCGACGCCGTCGGCGGTCACGCGCACGTGCAGACGCTGGCGCTCGGCCGGATTTGCATCGCCGCGTTCGAACACGTGCAGGCCGCGTTCGTCGCGCAGCGACTGCCACGCACCGAAGCCGGCGACGGCCAGGCGCAGCCGCGCCTGATCGCGGTCGTGCTCCAGGGTACGCACGCGCATGCCGCGCATTTCGGCCCAGTCCAGATACATTTGCGTCAGGCGTTCGAACCAGGCGCGCGTGGACGCATTGACGCGGTCGGGGCTCAGCAGTTCGAGCTGGGCGTCTTCGGGCTCGGCGGCGAGTACCGCATCGACGGCGAGTTCGATCAGATGCAGGCGCAGCGCGAGGCGGCGCACGACGTCGAGCACGCCGCGGCCGCCGCCGGTCAGGCGCTGCAGCAGCGAATCCGCGCCGCGCACGGCGTTCTCGATGCGATCCATGCGTTCCAGGGTGTCGAGCACGCGCTGGCGCCCGGCGCTGTTCCAGAAATCCGCCGCCTGCATGGCCGCGGCAGCCTGGTCCTTCAGCGCCTGCCAGCCGGCGCCGGCCACACGCTGTTCGCTCGCGGCCAGGGCTGCCTGCAGCGCCGCACGCGCGCTTGCATCGGCGGCCGGATCCAGCGCAAGCGCGCGCAGGTCGGCGCGTGCCGGCGAGATCGCCGCCACCGGCGGCGGCAGGCCGGCGTCGGGATCGACGAAGCGCACATGCAGGCCGTCGCCGGCGCCGGTCACGAACAGGAACTGGCCGCCGCTCGGCACACGGTTCTCGACGATGGTGCGCGACAGCGGCGCCAGCAGGTGCTGGTCGATCGCGCGGCGCAGCGGGCGGGCGCCGAGGTCGGGCGTGAAGCCGCGCTCGAGCAGGAAATCCACGGCCGAGGATTCCCATTCGACCGCCCAGTCGCGCGCGCGGAAGCCGCGCCGCGACAGCACGAGGTCCAGTTCCTTGTGCAGGATGTCGCGCATGACGGTGCGCGACAGCGGCTGGAACACGACGATGCGGTCGAGGCGGTTGAGGAATTCGCGGCGGAACGTCGCGAACAGCGCGCGCTCGGCCTCGCCGCGCGCCGAGGCGTCGCTGGCCGCGACGAAGCCCGGCCCTGCGCGCGTCACCGTCGAGCCGACGTTGCTGGTCAGGATGATCAGGCTGTGGCGGAAATCCGCGGTGTTGCCCTGACGGTCGGTCAGGCGGCCGTCGTCGAACAGTTGCAGGAACAGATCCCAGACGCGCGGATGCGATTTCTCGAACTCGTCCAGCAGGACGACCGCGAACGGCGTCTGGCGGATGCGGCCGGTCAGCGAGGCGCTGCGCTCGCCGCTGCCTTCGTCGATCAGGCGCCAGTACGCGTCTTCGGACTGGTATTCGCTCATGTCAAAGCGCAGCAGCTTGTCGCGCGAGCCGAACAGGTATTCGGCCAGCGCCTTGGCCAGCTCCGTCTTGCCGGTACCGGTGGGACCGGCGAACAGGAACACGCCGAGCGGCCGCTGCGGATCGGTCAGACCAGCCTTGAGCATGCTGATGCGGTCGACCAGCGCATCGACCGCTTCGTCCTGGCCGATCACGCGGCGGGTGAAGAACTCGCGCACCTGGGCCAGCGCCAGATGCGCGCCGCCGTCGAGGATGTCCAGCGGCAGGCCGGACTGCGCAGCCAGCGTCGCGAGCACCTGGGTGCGGCTCAGCGGCAGCGCCGGCGGATCGACCTGCGCGGCCGCACGCAAGGTCTCCTGCAGCAGGCGCAGGCTGCGGCCGGGTTCGGCACGCTCGGGGAACTGCTGCGCGGCCAGGCTCATGGCTTCGGCGATCAGTTCAGGCGCAGCGACCTCGACGCCGTGCCGCTCGCGCGCCTGCCGCACCCAGGTGTCGGCGAGTTCGCGGGTTGCGGCAGCGTCCAGCGCATCGACCGTCAGGCCGGCAGTCAGATGCTGGATGCGCGGACGCTGCGCGAGCACGCGGCTCCAGGCATCGCGCGAACTTTCACCGATCAGCTGGATCTCGCGCTTTTCCAGATGCGGCAGCAGCAGATCGAGTATGCCGGTCGGGTCGCTGGTCGTGCGGCCCTTCTCCAGCAGCTGATGCGCCTCGGGCACGTACCAGATCGTGCGCGGCTCGCTGAGCGCGCGCACGAGCATCGCGACGCGGCCTTCCAGCTCGCCGATGTATTTCTGCCCGGCCAGGATCTGCGCCGGCGTCGCCTCGAACACGCGCCAGCCCTGGGCCGCGAGTTCGCGCAGGCACTGGCGGATCAGGGTCGTCTTGCCGCTGCCCTCGGGGCCGACCAGCACCGGGCTGGTGCGCGGCTCGCGCGTCAGCAGCGCGATCACCCGCTGGCGCGCCTGGGTGTCGGCCGGCGCGAGGATTTCGTCGGCGTCCGCATCCGGCCCGAGCAGGCGACCGATCTGCAGCAGCGCAGCCAGATCCTCGTTCGCACGCAGCAACTGGGCGACTTGAGACGCCAGCACCTCGCCGCGCAGATGGCCGCTGTTGCGCAGCCAGCCCTGCAGCGCGCGCAGGCGGTCGGGATCGGCGTCGGCGAGTTCGTCGCCGATGTCCGCAGTCGCCGGCAGCGCGTCGAAATAGCGCTGCAGCCCCGCGCGCGTGATCGGGTGGTCCACCCACCATTCGCTCATGCGCAGCAGCACGCCGGTCAAGGTCGCCGGATGCGGATGCGCGGCCAGATAGCCCAGCGCGTAGTGCAGGGTGAAATAGCCCATGCGATCGACCGTGCGCACGACGTCCAGCGGCACCACGTCACCGGCGCGGTGCAGCGCGACCAGCGCGGCGCTGCTCGGCGCGACGCCGCGCGACGGCACGGCTTCGAGCCGCTCGCGGGAGCTGAAATCGGCACCGGCCAGCAGCACGACGGCGGCCTGGAAATCCGGATTGGCCGCGAGTTCGTCCGGATGCTCGTACCCGTCGAGCTGCTCGCCAGCCCGGCGCAGCAGCGCATTCAGGCGCTCGCGCGGCGACAGCGGCGCGGCGGGTTCGGCGACGGCGGGCACGGGCTCCGGCGTTTGCACGGCAGCCGCGGCCGCCGGCGCCGCCACGGGCGGCGGCAATGCGGAAGGCGCCGGCGTGGAAGCCGCCGGGCGCGGCGCCGGACGCAGCAGCCAGGCCGCAAGGAAACCCAGAACGACGCCGATGACGAACCCTGCCAGCATGCCGACTCCCGAGAAAAAATCTGGATACGCATCCGCCGCGGGACTTGCCCGCCCCGCGGCTCCTGCCCACAACGTCGCCGGACGCGGAACGCGAACGGACAGCGGCGAGCCAGCCCCTGGACCGCTCGCGCCGAAGCAGAGTTTCCCACAAGCACGCCACGGCGCCGACGCCGCGTCCGCGGCATCGACAGGCGCAAGCCCGCCGCACGACCGAAGGAACGCACCGGCCCGATACGACCGGGCACATGACCTGCTGCGATGCAACGCAGCGGACGCGGTGCTGCGGGTCTCTACGGTGGTCCCGCGACGCCGATGCAATCCAATCGGTATGAAACGGCCGTCGGCAACGCTGCTGCACCGCAACCGCAACGGCATCGACCGGCCTCCGGCGTGCGTTTCTTTTGCAAATTATTCATAAGTGATCGTATTCACATAAGAGAAAAGATTGCGGTTATGCGGTTGCCAGAAGCCCGGCCGCTGCGCTACATCGTCGATCCGGGAGAGGTACTCGGCAACGAGCCACGATGCAGCGGCCACGGCAGCAGCAGTCCCGGAACGACACGCGACGCGCCTGCTCACGTTCGATGACGCAGCCGTCGGTTCCGGATCCGCCACCGGCCTGCATCGACGTGGACCAGGGGAGATCCACGGCGTTGCAGCGAGGGATACGCGCCCATCGGGTGCCGCAAGCCTGTGCAGTCCGCGCACGACCGCCAATCGGCCGCGACGGACGGCTGCGGCTGCGCGCGAGCCCGTCGGCGCCGTCTCGCTGCGACCGCGTGGCCGCGCGCCAACGACACGGAGGTCGCCATGCCGCTTCGCGGCCATTCGCAGATCCGGAGGGAGTGAACCGAATGAACGTATCCGTCAATACCGTCGCACCGCGCCAGGGCCGTCGCTTCTGGCAGGCCCTGTTGCCCGCCTGCCTGCTGTTCGCGCTGGCCGGCACCGCCGTCGCCGCCGAACCGTCGGCCGCGGTCAAACCCAGCGTCATGTCGCTGCAGGTGGACAACTACCGCGGCAAGGCCGAGGCCTTCGCCGCCGTCGACCTGTTCAGCGACCGCTCGACGCGCTCGGCCGCGGCCGACGCGGTGACCGGCCTCGCCGTCAGCAGCGGCACCCTGCTCGATCTCGACCGCGACGCCGTCGCCGCCCTGCGCCGCGCGCGCCCAAGCAGCCTGACCCTGCGTCTGCCGACGCGCGAGCGCGGCACGGTCGAACTCGAACTGTTCGAGCACGACATCTTCGCGCCCGATTTCCAGATCACCGCCAGCGGCGGAGAGAACACGGCCAAGATCGACCGCGGCCTGCACTATCGCGGCATCGTCAAGGGCGACCCGGCCTCGTTCGCCGCGGTCAGCGTGTTCGGCAGCGAAGTCATCGGCACGTTCTCCACCGCGACCGACGGCAACTGGGTCGTCGCCAGGCTCGAAGGCGACAATCCGCGCAACCGCCACATCGTCTATGCCGAATCCGCGCTGCTGGACAAGAAGGGCGCACCGGGCTGCGCGATGGACTCGCAGGGCAAGGGTGAGAACTTCGCCAGGTTCTGGGACGAAACGCCGGCGGCCAGGCAGACGCATACCGGCGAATCGGCGATGTCGCCTGCCGGCGCCGGCACGCCGGGCACCGACGCACTGCAGACGGTCAAGTGCGCGACCGAATGGCTGGAAGCCGAGTACGACGTCTACCAGAACCGCGGCAGCCTGCAGGCCGCGACCGACTACGTGACCGCGGTGTTCAACAACTCTTCGACCCTGTACGCGAACGACGGCATCTCGCTGAAGCTGCAGCAGGCCTACATCTGGACCACGAGCGATCCGTACAACGGCTCGAATTCCACCGGCAACCTGTCGGCGTTCCAGAGCTACCGCGCGAACAGCTTCAGCGGCACGATCGCGCAGCTGCTGACGTTCCGTTCGCTCGGCGGCGGCGTGGCGGCGGGCTTCAGCGGCATCTGCAATGCCTCGCGTTCGGCCAGCATGTGCACCAGCGGCATACAGCCGGCCTACAACACCGTGCCGACGTATTCGTGGACGGTCAGCGTCGTGACGCACGAGGCCGGCCACCTGCTCGGTTCGCGCCATACGCATGCCTGCGTCTGGAACGGCAACAACACGGCGATCGACAGCTGCTCCGGCGCCACCGAAGGGGGCTGTCCGCTGCCGGGCAATCCGTCGGGCGGCGGCACCATCATGAGCTACTGCCATCTGACCAACGTCGGCATCAACTTCAACCGCGGCTTCGGCCCGCAGCCCTCGGCGACGATACGCAATCGCGTCGAGGCCGGCGGCTGCCTGGCCAACTGCGAGGGCGGCGGCGGTGGCGGCGGCGCGTTGACGCGCGGCACGCCGCTGGCCAATCAGTCCGCGGCCACCGGCAGCGCACTCGCCTATACGATGAGCGTGCCGGCCGGCGCGACCAACCTGAGCTTCACGACCTCCGGCGGCACCGGCGATGCGGATCTGTTCGTGCGCTTCGGCAGCGCGCCGACCGACACGGTCTACGACTGCAAGTCCGACGGCCCGTCCAACGCCGAGACCTGCACGATCGCTGCGCCGAGCGCCGGCACCTACCATGTGCGCGTCAAGGCCTACGCGGCGTATTCGGGCCTGAGCATCGTCGGCAACTACACGACCGGAAGCAGCGGCGCGCAGACCTACAGCAACGGCACCGACTACGCGATCAACGACAACGCGACCGTGGAGAGCCCGGTCACCGTCTCGGGCCGCAGCGGCAATGCGCCGGCCAATACCCAGGTCGCGGTCAACATCGTGCACACCTACATCGGCGACCTGCGCATCGACCTCGTCGCGCCGGACGGCAGCACCTACCTGCTGCACAACCGCGCCGGCGGCAGCGCCGACAATATCGCGCAGACCTATACGGTCAACCTGTCCAGCGAACCGCTGAACGGCATCTGGAAACTGCGCGTCAACGACAACGGTCCGGGCGACGTCGGCAGGATCGACAGCTGGTCGGTCACGTTCTGATGCATGGCGACGCGGTTGCGGCGTGAACCGCAGCGGCAAACCGCGCCGGGCAGATCATCGCCCGGCGCGGATCCAGGCGGCCGGATCCCCGCCACCGGCTCCGCAAGCGAAGGATCCTGCCAACGGCGACTGGCCGGAGCCCGACGACGACCGCACAACCGTTTGCATCGAAGTCCGTGATGGCCGGTTCCATACTTTTCCGCTTCACCACAATGACAATCATGAACGGCACAGCGATGGGTCACGTCGCCCCGATTCGTCCTTGAACGTCGCAATCCATCTGTATAACCTGCAGCAAACGCACCAACCGTCGCCGCCCGGCGCCGGCGCAACCGGGGAAGGCCGCAACACAGCAAGCCATGACGGGCGCGGATGGCGCGCCCGGCAGCATGTGGACGGAATTCGTCCGCGACGGCAGTCTGCTGCCGCCTGCCGCCGCGCCATCACCGCCACCACAGCAGCGGGGTGAGTGCGATGAAGCGCATGCGCAAAGGGGCGGTCATCAGCGGCGGCATCGCCGCGCTGGTGCTGGCGGCGAGCTGTTCGACGACATCGGTGAATCCCGGTCCCGTCGTGCCGCCGCCCATCGATCCGCCGGTCACGAACTGCAACATCACGCCGCCGACCACGGCCATCACCCCGGCACTGCTGGCCAGTGGCCTGCCCTGCGACGCGACCATCGTCCCGCCGATCACCCTGGCCAATCTGCAGCACGGCTTCGACTACTACTCCTGGCTCACCTTTCTTTCGTTGAATGCACCCGCCGCCGGCGGCGTCATCGGCCAGGGCGCGCAGCCCGGCGGCGACGCGGCGACGCAGTGGGAACAGTGGAAAGAACTTTCCGATCTCATGAAGCCCGGCGGCGCCGCGCCGGGCGCCTGGGACGCGCCGCGCACGATCCCGGCCGCGTGTCTGGCGCTCGGTGCGAACAAGGGTTCGCGCGTGCTCAGCATGGTCGGCAAGACGCCGGACCTGCTCTCGGCCACGGTCGAGCCGTTCGATACCGGCCCGCTGATCGACCAGCACGGCCGCTACGTGCGTTACGAGATTCTCGTGAACCGGCCGATGTTCGAATACATCGTGCAGAACGACCTGTACAGCAAGCAGGGCCAGAGCGCGTTCACGACCACAGTCGACTTTCCGTCGGGCACCGTCGCCGGCGGCAGCAACGGCACGACAGGCGCGATCATGGTCAAGGCCGCCTGGATGGTGCTCGGCGACGGCGACGATGCGACCGCGTTCCACACCACGCGGGCGTTCGTCTACACGGCGCCGCAGCAGAATCCGCGCATCGAGGAATCCTGCACGACGGCAACCCTGGGCCTGGTCGGCCTGCACGTCGCACACAAGACCGCCGGCGCGCCGCAATGGATCTGGTCGACCTTCGAGCACGCGGCGAACGCGCCCGAGCAGGCCGACATCGACAACGGCAAGCTGCGGCGGCGCTACAACTTCTATCGCGCGGGCTGCAGCGGCTGCGCGGCCAACGAACCGCCGCCGCGGCCGTGGAACCCGAACGTGCAGCCGTTCGCGAACGGTTTCACCAGCCAGATCGTGCGCGTGACGCCGATCACCGCCGAGACGGGCGCACTGACGCGCGCGTTCACCGGGCTGCTCGCGAACACGGTCTGGCAGAACTATCTGCTGGTCAGCACGCAATGGCCGACCGATCCGCAGAGCAAGACCGATCCGAACGGCGTGCCCGCACCGATGTATCTCGCCAACAGCACGCTGGAAACCTATATCCAGGGCAGCGTGCCGCAGTCCTCTTCGAGCTGCATGAACTGCCACGGCAATGCCGCGGCGACGACAGGCCGCACCTCGGACTTCACCTTCATCCTCGAACGCGCGCAGTAGCGCCCCGACACGGCAGGCAAGCCAATGGCCAGCGACAGCATGTCCCAGTTCGTCAACCTGTCGGCGCTCTTGACCGGCATCAGCGCCGACAAGCTCGTGCCGCCGCTGTCGCCGTCGCCGGTGCCGCAGCTGATCTTCACGACGGCGCAGCAGCGCGGCGGCGCCACGTTCGTCACCTTGCTGGGTGTCTACGCGGACGCGGTCGCGCAAGGCAGGACCGACGCGCAGATCGCCGCGGCGGTGTTTTCGGACAACGGCGCCGACGTCTGCTATCTCGCGCGCAGCATCATGCTGGCCTGGTATCTCGGCAGCTGGTACGACCCCAAGGTGCTGCAGGCCTACAACAGCGCGACGCCGCCGCCCGGACCGCCGGCCTCGACCGTGCTGTCGTCCGAGGCCTATACGCAGGGCTGGGCCTGGAACGTGGCGCAGGCGCACGCCATGGGCTACAGCAACTACACCTTCGGCTACTGGGGCAAGCCGCCGCCGGCCCTGAGCGATTTCACGGGAGCCGCGTCATGAGCAGCGCACCGACCGTCTATGACGCCGTCATCGTCGGCGCCGGCGCGTCCGGCTCCATCATCGCCAAGCAGCTCGGCCTGGCCGGCAAGAAGGTGCTCGTGCTCGAGGCGGGCGCCGGCGTGCCGCCGAACATCAATGCGTTCATGCAGCGCTTCTACACCTCGGTCGCCAAGACGCCCGAGTCGCCGTATACGCCCGATCTGTTCACGCCGCCGGGCAGCGGCGATCTGACCGATCCGTCGACCCTGGCCGCCGGCCGTCCGACCGTGCTGACCCTGCGCGCGGACAACTGGCAGGACCCGCACCAGGCCTATCTGATCCAGCAGGGCCCGAAGGCCTTCGCGAGCACCTACGAACGCGTCGCCGGCGGCACGATGCGGCATTGGCTCGGTACGAGCCTGCGTTTCCTGCCGAGCGACTTCGAGATGCAGACGAAGTACCGGCAGGAAGTCGACTGGCCGCTGAGCTATGCGGACCTCGATCCCTGGTACGGCGCAGCCGAGTCCGAGATCGGCGTGTCGGCGAATGCGGCCGAGCAGTCGTTCCTCGGCATCACGTTCCCGCCAGGCTACAGCTATCCGATGCAGGCGATTCCGCACAGCCTCGTCGACGACGCCGTCGACGCGGCGACCCGGGGCATGACCTGGGAGGGGCTGCCCGTGAACGTGACCGGCACGCCGGCCGGGCGCAATTCGCAGCCGTACCAGAACCGCCGCGTCTGCGCCGGCAACACCAATTGCATTCCGATCTGCCCGATACAGGCGAAATACGATCCGAGCGTCAGCCTCAATGCGGCACTGGACACCGGCAATGTCACCTTGTGGCCGCAGACCGTCGCGAGCCACGTGCGCATCGCCGACGACGGCACGGTCAGCGGCATCGACTACCTGCAGTACCAGCAGGTCAGCGGGCCGGCCACGGGCGGCGGCACCGCCGTGGGCAAGATCTACGTGATCGCCGCGCACGCGATAGAAACGCCGCGTCTGCTGCTGATGTCGACCAACGACGGCCGCTACCCGCACGGCGTCGCCAACAGCAGCGGCCTCGTCGGGCAAAACCTCATGGACCACCCGCTGTACCTGGCCTGGGCGCTCGCGCCGCAGCCGGTATGGCCGTACCGCGGCCCGCTTGCGACCGCCGGCATCGAAAGCCTGCGCGACGGCGACTTCCGCAGCGAACGCGCCGCGTTCCGCATCGAGATCGGCAACGAGGGCTGGAACTTCGCGATCGGCGATCCGGACACGACGACCGTGGACTTCATCAACGGCATGAACGCGAGCGGCCTGAATCCGCCGCCGGCCGGCGGCGCACCGGCGGCGCTCTGGGGCAGCGCCCTGGTCGCCGCGCTGAACGACGGCCTGTCGCGCCAGTTCCGCCTCGGCTTCCTCGTCGAGCAGTCGCCCGAGAGCAGCAACTACGTCAGCCTGTCCGACGAGCTCGATCCGCTGGGCCTGCCGCGGCCGGCGATCCACTACGACCTGTCGGACTACACCAAGAAGGGCTTCGTCGCCGCCAAGCAGGTCGCCGACGCGATCTTCGCCCGGATGGGTGCAACCCAGTTCACCACGGTGCCGGCCGAAGGGCCGACGACGTTCGATTACGTCGTCGACGGCCAGCCCACCCGCTTCCGCTACTTCGGCGCCGGCCACATCGTCGGCACCTACCGCATGGGCAGCGAGAAGAACAATTCCGTGGTCGACGCCGACCAGCGCAGTTGGGACCACCCGAACCTGTTCCTCGTCGGCAGCGGTACCTTCCCGACCGTGACCACGGCCAATCCGACCCTGACGATCGCTGCGTTGAGCCTGAAAACCGCAAAGGCGATCGTGGAACAGCTGAACCAGCCGTCAGGCGGTGCGGACCGGTGACTGCGCCACGGGCGTGCGATGCGGGTCTCGGCAACCCGACCGCCGCGATGACTGACCGTCGCCTCGCCTAGCGCAGCTTGCGCCGCCGACGCGGCACGAGCACGTCGAGCATGGCCTTGGCCTGCTCGCGTTCGGCCGGCCGGAGGCGGCGCAGGCGCACGATCCAGTCGATTTCCTCGGGCGTATAGGCCTCGGGCATTTCGCGCGTGCCGCGCAGACCGCGGCCCCTGCGGTTCGCGCTGCGCTGGCCGGTGCAGACGTATTGCGCGTCGTAGCCCTGTCCGGCCAGCGCAATCAGCGCGTCGACCGGCATCGGAATCTCGGTTTCCCAGCGTCTTACGGTACGCGGACTGACGCCGGCGATCTCCGCTGCTCGCTCGCGGCTCAATTCCAGCCGCAGTCGTTCTTCGCGCAACCGCGCATAAAACTCCGTGCCTGCCATACCTCGCCTTCCGTTGCGTATGGACGATTCGCCTCGCCCGCCGCGAATTTCACCTGCTGCAACGGTTTTTCGCAACGGAAAAATTTGAGTTCACAATCAGCAAACGGCGCGCAAGGGCCGTCTGTGCCAACTGTTGTTGTTTATCACAACAGTAACAAGCGAATTGGTGTGCGGTACCGGCCGATGGGCCCGGAAAGCCGGCATGCCGCCGGCCGTACTAACCGGCAATCCGGCGTAAGCCGGAAAACCTTTCGCGCACCGGCGGCCGCCCTGGCTGCCAAACCCACCTCGGGCGCGACATCGCGACTGCGGGAATCCGCGGCGGGAAACGCCCGGGAGCGACCCTGGCGGCCATCCGGGAGCCGCGGCCCGGCGGCGGCAGCTTCGCCACACCGGGCCCGCCCCCGGAGGTCGCCCAGCGGGCCCCTCGCGCCCCCAGGCTGCCGGAAGACGCACACGCCGCGGACTGCGGCGCAGCGATGGCGCCGCCTGCGTCGGCTGCGGATGGCAGCGACGCGTCGCAGAAGATGCCGCTGTGCGCCGGGCCCGTCCCGACCGGAAGGCCGGCTCCGCGCCTCGATGCCACAGCATCCGCCCCGCGCCTTCACGCGCCGCCACGTTCACCGCGCCGCGCGTGCGGACACTGCCGCTTTCACCGCGCAACGCGCGCCGGCGCGGCGGCACTCGCCACCTGATCTCGCACGACGCCAGCACCCTGGCAAACGGCGGGATTGCCCTGCCGGCGCCGTGCCGAGCGGCCGCCGCCGCATGCACGGCACGGCAGATCCGATGGCTGCGGTCGGCGCACGACTCGGGCCGAGGAACCGCCGCGCCGGCCTGCCACAGGAACGCGGTTGCCGCAGCGAACGTGGCTCAGGACTTGACGCTACACAGCGGCTCGGATTTCCAGGCCGAGACGATGCGCTCGCGTGAGCCGTCGGTATGGATCAGGTCCACCGAATACCAGTAGCTGCGCAGCGGTTCGACGGCAGTGTCGTGATACTCGTAGCGGTGGGTTTCGTCGGTCGTTCCGGCGGCGAGTATCGGCGTGGCGCTGATCCGGGATGCCGCCCCGGTTTCACTGTCGCTGCGGAATACCTCGAACGCAAAGCTGTCCTGCTCGCTGGCCGTCGTCCAGTGCAGGCGATTGCTCAACGGCTTGCCGTCGGCCACCGGTTTGCAGTCCGCGGCAACCGCGACGACGCCGATCAGCAGCAGCGGGGACAGCAGGATGGCGAGGCGTCGTGTGCGCATGGGGAGACTCGAGTCTGGGCGAGCGGCATGATTTGCCGGAACCTGTTTTGGCCGCTTGCGGCCATCCGCGTCAAGGGGCCTTGCCGGCGGCGCGGCCGGCGCGTGGCGGCAATGCCGCGACCGTGATGCCATGGGCACCTCGGCAGCGGGATGAAGCCAACGGCGAAGACCCATCCGGCTGGTTTCGGGATACCGGATTCGGGATGGCATAGACCCGGTGTGGAGACGCGGCGACAGGACCCGTCAGGCCATGCCTGCAGCCTCGCGACGACGACCGGACCTGGCAGCCGTCGGCGGTGTCGCCGGAATGCGGCACACATCGGCAGTGCATCCGCAACGCAATCGAGTTCGCCGTTCAGGCCCACCACGAAGCACCGCATCGTCGAGCTCCGTCCCCGGCCTCGGCAGCCAGACAACCAGCGCCGGCAGCGAGCAGCGACCGGCCGCGACTGTACCGGCAAACACCGATCGCTATTGTTGAGAAATTTCTAAACAGTTCTTGTGGCCATTCGTTCGACCCGGTGCGGCGCCAGGCAGAAGCAGCTGCGAGCGACGGCGAAACCCATCCCCACCCAGGCCCGTCCGGCCCGCTGGGCGCTCAAGGCCGTCAGAACCTGCGGTTCCGAGCGACGACCGCTCTACGCTTGAGGGCCTCTCGAAAAACCATCGTTCCGACGGTTCATCGAGTCGACGAATCCGGTGCAGTGCGGAGCCGTCTCCGCTGATCAGGCGCCTACGCTCGGTCGCGAGCGGCACGTTGCCGTGCCGCAGGCACCTCGACGTTTTTCGAGCTGCCGGGTTTTCCACGCGAGTCCTTGAGAACGGTACGAACTGCGGCAATAGCGCTTCCTGAAACGAAGCGCGCCAGTTCAACCCCGCTTCTTCAAGCGGAGCGCATTGCAGCGCTTCGCCGACTTACCGTCGTGCCGGTGGCGATTTCGCAAAGGCTCGGGCCGATTCCACTGCTGCGGCACCGGACCGGAATCGACACCGCCATCGGCCACCAGGGCGGTCGCTGTACCGCATCCTCCGCCGTGTCTTCGCCGGCCGCATCACACCAGGCGACGCCAGTCGCGCGATGCAGCGCCGTGATGCGACTTCGTCTTGCACGCCTCCGGTACGAACAGGCCGATAGTTTCGCCGATCTGTCCGCCACTGCCGCGTACGCACGCGTCCCGCAGCGCGACGCAAGCCAGTCCGACACGCGCTCTCAGCGAACGGTTCAACGCAACGCCGCCACGCCGAATCAGGCGGAACCGCGGCCATCTGCAGCCACAAGTGTTTCACCCCGCGTACGACGGCTGCGCGCTCGAACCGTGCGTACAGCGCAAGAATCAGGCACGAACTCGTCGTGTACGTACACGCGACTTCCCTGACGTCGTTGCCGCAGATTCCGCGCGGCGCGCCGATTTCGCACCGCGCCTAGCCGGCGTGCACAGCGCGAGTACACTGAGCATGGCCCTGGCCTGCTCGCGCTGGCCCGTGCTCAATGCGCGATAGCTGCGCAGCAGCTCGACTTCGTCGCGCGTGTAGCCCGGCGCGACCTCATAGTCGACGCCGCGCTCGCGCACCTCGTGGATGTTCTTGCTGCGCACGCCGCTGGCGACATACTGCACGTCGTAGCCGATGGCGAGCAGCGGAATCATGGCGTCCAGCGGTATCGCCACTTGCGATTCCCAGCGCCGCACGGTCTTGACGTGCACGTTCGCCGCATCGGCGACTTCCTGCTGGGTCAGACCCAGCCGCGCACGCTCTTCCCGCAGTCGTCCAAAAAAGTCCATGTATGCACCACTTGACTGTGGATCATCGCTGACCCAAAATTTTTGCATAGGGACAATTTTGTCCCGCACCGATTCCGCCATGCCGCCGTGTAGTTTCGTCACCGATTGCCCGATGCCGCCGACCACCGGCGCCGCCATGCATGAACCGCTGCCGTCCCCGTGCCGCCGCCCTGGCGCGCGGCCGCCCGGATTCGCGTGAAACCACGGCGAACGCGAACCGCGCCGTCACTGCCAAAACAACAAAACTCGATCTGCTGCATTTCACCTACTGCAAGCGCTTTGCGCAATAGGAAAAATCCGCCAGCCAGAATCGGAAAATCCGCGCCTTTCAGCTCGCTGCCATCTGCTCCGTCGACGTTGCGGAATCCAAGTTCTGCGCCAAACGCAAACGTATGGTCGGCGACAGCCCAGCATCGGAACGTGGCGCGGCAATACCCAATGGACGCCACCGGCCTGCTGGCCGGCGTGCGGCCGCCACGCGCCTTCGAGGGATCGGAGGCATTGCATGCAGCGCCGGCGGCGGCCATCGCCGCAGCGCGCCCACACGGACGAGGGGCTCGCATTGCTCATGAGTGACGAGAAGTACATCAACGCCGCCCAGCAGCGGGCGCTGCGCACCTTGTTGATGCTCGCCGAACACGATCTGGACGGATTGGCTCCCGGCGAAATCGCGCGCCACCTGAAGACCTTGCCGAGCAACACCACGCGCGACCTGGCGAACTTGCGCCTGGCCGGCCTGGCCGAGTCGCTCGGCAACGGCCGCTGGCGCATTTCGCCACGCCTGGCCGAGCTCGCGATCGTGCTGCAGCGCAACCTCGAAAACGCACGACAGCGGCTGGAAGACACCCGTCGGCGCTACGCGCGCGATTAGGAAAGCAGCGAACGCGCCGGAATGCGGCTTTGACAGCAGGACTCCGCCAGCGCCGGGCGAATGGCGAGACGCGCGCGTCCGGCGGCCTGCAAGGAACGACAGCCAGGCGCACGCGTCGCCGCAGACCGGCGCTCGGAACGTCCCCGCGGTCACGTGCGGCCGCAGCATGCCGCGACTGGATCCGTCGCATTTGCCGGAGATCCGCATGAACGCCGTCACGCTCGCGCTCGCTGCCCTGACCCTGGCCCATGGGCTGATCGCGTGGTTGGCCGTGCGTCGGCTGCGGCTGCATCACGCGGCCGCGACGCGTCAGTCAGGCAGCGGTCCGGCAACGGACTGAACCACGACAGCGCTGACGGCCGCGCCGTCGCGCGCTAGGCTTGGCGGGCCGGCCGCCGGAGTGCTGACATGCCTGTGATCGTGCTCGCTTCCGCACTTGCGCGCTGGCTGCCGGCCGGCAGCGCCGAGCCGCGCCTGCGCGTGGAAGGCACGACCTTGCGCGACGCACTGGAGGCCGCCTTCGCACAGCAGCCTGCGCTGCGCGGCTACGTGCTCGACGAACAGGGCGCGCTGCGCCATCACGTCGCCGTGTTCATCGGCGGCCAGGCCCTGCGCGACAAGACCGATCTCGCCGCGACGTCCGTCGCTGCCGACGCCGAAATCTATCTGCTGCAAGCGCTTTCCGGAGGCTGAGCCATGTCCGAACGACTGCTGCTGTCCACGCGCAAGGGACTGCTCTCGCTGCGTCGGAACGGCGATGACTGGCGCCTGGAACATCACGCCTTCGCCGGCGACAACGTGACGCTCGCGCTGGCCGATCCGCGCGAGGACCGCTGGTATGCGGCGCTGAACCTCGGCCACTTCGGCGTCAAGCTGCAGCGCTCCGACGATCGCGGCGCAAGCTGGCAGGAAATCGCCGTGCCGGCGTATCCCGCCGGCGAAATGCTGAATACCGGCGACGGCAAGCCGCCGGTACCTGCCGCGCTCAAGCTGCTCTGGTCGCTGGAGCCCGGCGGCGCCGACGAACCGGGCCGGCTCTGGGCCGGCACGATTCCGGGCGGCCTGTTCCGTTCCGACGACGCGGGCGAATCCTGGCAGCTGGTCGAATCGCTGTGGCGGCTGCCGCAGCGTGCGCAGTGGTTCGGCGGCGGTTACGACCAGCCCGGCATCCATTCGATCTGCGTCGATCCGCGCGATTCGCGCCGGCTGCGCATTGCGATCTCCTGCGGCGGCGTCTGGCAGAGCGGCGACGGCGGCGACAGCTGGGCGCTCAGCGCCGACGGCATGTACGCCGCCTACATGCCGCCCGAACTGCGCGACGATCCGAACATCCAGGATCCGCACCGCATGGTGCAGTGCGCTGCCGCTCCCGACACCCTGTGGGTGCAGCACCACAACGGCGTGTTCGTCAGCCACGACGGCGCGCGCAGCTGGCACGACGTCCCTGATGTGCCGCCGTCCGTGTTCGGCTTCGCCGTCGCGGTGCATCCGCAGGACCCGCAGACCGCGTGGTTCGTGCCGGCGATCAAGGACGAATGCCGCATCCCCGTCGATGCCCGGCTCGTCGTCGCGCGCACGCGCGACGGCGGCCGCAGTTTCGACAGCCTGCACGACGGACTGCCGACGCAGGCCTACGATCTGGTCTATCGCCACGGCCTTGCGGTCAGCCGCGACGGCGCACTGCTGGCAATGGCCTCGACGACCGGCGGCCTCTGGCTCAGCGACGACCAGGGCGACAGCTGGCGCAATCTGTCGCTGAATCTGCCGCCGGTCTACGCGGTCACGTTTGCCTGAAGCCGCTGCTGCGGTGCGGACGCAAGGACCGCGCCCGGGATCATCGCCGCGACAGCCGCATCGAGCGCAGACGCCGCGCCGGTGATCGTCGCCGCGCGGGGACGGCAGGAGAACGACGGACTCAGCGCGGCGCCGACAGGCGGCTGCCGTCAGCGAACACGATCTCGGCCGGCTCCCACTCCAGCCGCAGGCTGTCGGCCGGCAACTCGGCAAATGCCCGCTCGTCGGGGTCGGCGCTGCGCATGGCGTTGCCGCAACGCAGTTCGGTGCTGGCGAAGGCTTCCAGCGCATCCTGTTCGAGCCAGCAATGCGTGCGCCGGCGGCCGTCCGCGTCGAACACGTCGACGGCGCCCTTGGCCGACGCGATGTCGCGGCCCGACGCATTGCTCAGGCGATAGGTCACGACGAGCACCCGCGCGCCGTCGTCGGCCCGCTTGGCGCCGCCGGTGTCGGCAATGCCGAGCGCCTGATCGCGCGACAGCAGTTCGCGCCGCAGCAGGCGCAGTCCGAGGGCTTCGCGCAGCGGTTCCAGCAGGTGATCGCGTTCGGCCCGGCGCTGCGCGGTGACCGCATCGCGCTCGGCCTGCTCGCGCAGGAAACGCTTCTGCAGCTCGATCGCCTCGCCGAACGTGCGCGCCGTGAACGGAGAATCCGGATCGGCCATGGCCGGCGGCAGTACGTCGCCGTTGCTGCGCTTGAGGTAGCCGAGCACCAGCGCGCGTTCGTCATCGCCGAGACGATCGAGTTGCGGCTGCACCTCCGACAGATCGCGCACGTCCATCGGCAGCAAGGTGTCATAGGGTTTGCGCAGCGCGCCGTAGAGACCCAGCGCCGCCAGCACGGCCACGACGATCAGGGCCCTGCTCGTGAAACTCATGTCCACCTCCGTCAGAACGATTGCGGCTGCGCCGTGGCAGCGGCGACGACGCCCAGGGTCGCACTGCAGCGATCATCGGCGACGGACTCAGGGCTTCGCCGTCACCACCGGCCGCGCGCGCAGCAGGCGCGCGACGATGCCGGCGACGAGCCCCCAGAACGCCGACTTGATGCCGAACAGGCTCAGGCCCGAAGCCGTCACGAGGAAGGTCAGCAGGGCCGACTCGCGCTCGCCTTCGTCGGCCAGGGCCGCCGCCAGGCCGTTGCCGATGGTGCCGAGCAGCGCGAGCCCGGCGATGACCGCGATCAGCTCGTGCGGAAATGCCGCGAACACCGCCGCGACCGTCGCACCGAATACGCCGACGATGCAATAGAACACGCCCGCCGCGACCGCCGCGACGTAGCGCCGCGAGGGATCCTCATGCGCCTCGCGCCCCATGCAGATCGCCGCGGTGATCGCGGCGAGGTTCAGCGCATAGGCGCCGAACGGCGCGAGCACCACGTTGACGGCGCCGGTCCAGCCGATGACCGGCGAGATCGGCAAGGCATAGCCCGATGCCCGCGCGACGGCGACACCCGGAACGTTCTGCGAGGCCATGGTCACGATAAACAGCGGAATCGCCACGCCGACGATCGCATCGACAGTGAATGCCGGCGTGACCCAGACCGGCCGCGCGACCTGCACGCTGACCGCGCTCCACGCCAGCAGGCCCTGCGTACCGGCGACGGCGATGCCGACCGCCAATGTCGCGACGACCGCGTAGCGCGGCCACCAGCGCCGCATCAGCAGGTAGGCGACGAGCATCGCGAGGGTCAGGCCGGTCTGCGTCTCCAGCGCGACGCAGGCGTCGAGACCGAAACGCAGCAGCACGCCGGCGAGCATGCCCGAGGCGATGGACACCGGAATGCGATGGATCAGCCGCTCGAACGCGCCGCTGAAGCCGGCGAGCGTGATCAGCACCGCGGAAACCACGAACGCACCGGTGGCCTGCTCGATCGTCAGCCCGGCCGCGCCGGCGGTCAGCATGGCCGCGCCCGGTGTCGACCAGGCAGTCACGACCGGGATGCGATAGCGCAGCGACAGCGCGATGCAGGTCAGGCCCATGCCCAGGCCGAGTGCCCACATCCACGAGGCCAGCTGCGCCGGCGTCGCGCCGGCCGCCTGGCCGGCCTGGAACACGATGGCCGCCGAACTCGTGAAGCCGACGAGCACCGTGACCAGGCCGGCGACGACCGCCGGCACGGACAGATCGCGCCGCAGCGACGGCGCCGGCACAGCAGCGGGCAATTCGGTAACGGACATGGCGGGACGACACTGGCGGACGAAACGGCGAGCGTAGGCGCTGCATCGGCGCCTGGGAAGCCCGGGCGGCAAGGGGGAGCCGGGAATGGGCCGTTGTGAATGGCAGCGATGCCGGAACCGTATCGGCGAGCCCGCCAACACAAAGGCATTGACCTAAGTTTCAAGCGCGTGGATAGTAAGGCGTATGCCTAACCAATCCGCACAGCTCAATCAGGTATTCCAGGCGCTGGCCGACCCGACGCGGCGCGCCGTGCTCGAACGTCTCGGCCGCGGGCCGGCCACGACCAGCGAGCTGGCCCAGCCGTTCCGCATGGCCCTGCCTTCGTTCTCGCAGCATCTGGCCATGCTCGAGCACTGCGGCCTCGTGCAGTCGCGCAAGCAGGGCCGCATCCGCACCTATCGGCTCATGCCGCGCCGGCTGCGCACCGCCGAACAATGGATGAACCGGCAGCGTGCGCTGTGGGAAAAGCGCCTGGATCAGCTCGACAGCTATCTGCAGGAGATCAAGGACAGTGGCGAGTAGCGCAGCACGGCGGAACGGCCGTGCCGGCGCGGCACGGCAGCACGGCGGAACGGCCGTGCCGGCGCGGCACGGCAGCACGGCAGACGGCCGCGCGATCGTCCGTCCGCCGGCCGTTGCGGCGCGGAAAGTCCGCGCGCACCGGTCCGATCCGCCGCGTTTCGTCCGCGCTGCCCGCACCATCCACACCGCTACCGGCATCGCCGCCCTGCGACAACCCAGGCCGACGACAGCACCGCGCCGCCCGCGCCGCACAGACCGCGGAAAACCGCCTCCGCGCGCCGAACCCGCCCCGCCAAAGGAGTCCGTCATGAGCATCGCCATCCCCACTCTCGATCCCCGCCGCGACCTCGTGCTCGAACGCGAGATCGACGTCCCGCGCCACTTGGTCTGGGCCGCCTGGACCGAACCCGAACGCCTCAAGCGCTGGTTCACGCCGGCGCCGTGGCAGACCGTGGCCTGCGAGGTCGACCTGCGCCCCGGCGGCCTGTTCCGCACCGTCATGCGCTCGCCCGAAGGCGTGGACCAGCCGCCGGCCCTGGGCTGCTATCTCGAAGTCGTGCCGCAGGAAAAGCTGGTCTGGACCACCTTGCTCGAACCCGGTTTCCGCCCGGCCTCGGCCATCGACGGCGACAACGGCTGCCATGGCCTGCAGTTCACCGCCATCATCGCACTGGAAGATCACGGCAAAGGCACGCGCTACCGCGCGATCGCGATGCACCCGGATGCGGCGTCGAGCCGGCGTCACGAAGAACTCGGCTTCCACGAAGGCTGGGGCGCGACGCTGGACCAGCTCGTGGCGCTGTATCGCAATCCCTGAGCGCGGCGGAGCCGGCACGAACCATCCGCCAACGCGGCCGTTCCGGCTGGCGCATGACATCGCCTTCATCCCTCTCCGGCCGCGGAGAGGGATGAAAGTCCCGCACCCAGCGGAAGGGACACGTCACGCGGTATCCGCCGATTCGATGCGGCATTCCGTCAGCCGCCCCATTCGCACCAGTAGCGCAGTTGCAGCCCCGTGCCGCAGCCTGTGCGTTCCAGTGGCGGCCTGTCGCGACAGCGCAGACGGCATTCGACGCCGGCGCGCGGCGGCTTCCAGTAGATCGGCTGCCAGTCGGCACGCTCGCGAAAGACCTCCGAACCGGTAACGGCCTCGCACTCCTGGCGCCAAGCGCACACATAGCCCCTGCCGCCACCCCGCGGCCGGCGCAATGCCGCGCCGTCCGCGAACGCGAGCTCTGCAGTCCCTGCACGCGCTGGCGAAGCGCCGGGCAGCCAGCGGAGACCGGCCTGCCTCGCCGCATCTCGTGCCCGCCAATCCTGCAGACATTAATTTTTATCCAATAGGTATTTTTCCCTTAGGAAAGCAAAGGTTTTTATCCCATTCAAACCAGCCTGCCGCCCTTACCCGCCGCCTATCATCGACACCGAGGCACCGGCCCGGGCAACGACGCCGCGATGGCGCTCAGGCCTGTCGAGGTGCCCGCCTATCAACGGAGGGAAAGCACATGCACAGGAATGGTTTGCAGCGCGAAGCGATGAAAGCCGTCGGCAGCATGGTCCTGACGATGCTGCTGACGCTCGGCACGGCCGGCGCCGAAGCGCCGGCGGCGGGCACGCCGCCCGACACGATCATCGTCGACACCACCATCGTGACCATGGCCGAAGCGCCGGCGACGGCGCAGGCGCTGGCGATCACGGCCGGCAAGATCAGCGCGATCGGCACGACCCAGCAGATCCAGGCCCTGGCCGGACCGAACACGCAGGTCTACAAGCCGCCGCAGGGAGCGGCCGTGCTGCCGGGCTTCATCGACCCGCATTCGCACATGTCCGGCGTCGGCTTCTACGGCGACACGGCGCACTGGCTCGACGTCTCGAGCACCAATCTGCTGTTCAAGCCCCTGCCGACCGACCCCGCGTGCAAGAACCGCGATGACCCGCAGACCTGCTTCATACCCGTGCGCAACCAGGACGACGTCGTCGCACGCCTGACCAAGGCCGTCAGTGCGGTCGATCCGGGCAGCGCGACGCCCTACGTGCTCGCGTTCAACTACGATCCGTCGCGGCTGGGCCGCGGCCAGGGCTGCAGCGGCCTCGGCTTCCAGTGCACCACGTTCGAGAACGGCCAGTCGCGCAGGCAGCTCGACGCGATCTCGACCACGGTACCCATCCTGGTCGCGAGCGAATCCGGCCACATCGCCTATGCCAACACGCCGGCGCTGAAGCTGCTCAATGTCTGCGACACGCCGGAGGCGAGCAAGGACGGTTGCTACAAGCCGACCACCAACCGCGTCGTGGAGACCCAGCTGGCGGTCACCGGCCAGCTCGACGAAGACCTCGCGCTGTACGCGATCGGCTACTTCCAGGCCAAGGTGCTCAAGGCCAATCCGGGACTCGGCGACACCTTGCTGCTCAACGCCGCGCAGCTCTACGCCCAGCATGGTTTCACCCTGGCGCAGGAAGGCGCCGCGGCGCCGTCGCAGATGCTGATGTACGTCGCCGCGCTCGGCAGCCCGGCCAAGCGCGCTGCGTTCCCGGTCAGCGTTGCGCTGATCGCCTACGACGCGGCGAGCACGGATTTCAACAAGACCATCAACGCCGCCAAGGAAGTGCGCGAGGCGCTGAAACTCGAGAAGAACCCGCTGCTGCACGTGGCCGCGGTCAAGACCTTCGCCGACGGCTCGACCCAGGGCTACACGGCATTCATGAACCAGCCCTACCTGCAGCTGTTCGCCCCGTTCAACGAGCGCCGGATATTCCCGAACCAGCCGTACCTGGGCCTGCCCGACGTCAAGCAGCCGGAAATCGCCGCGCGCCTGAAAGCCGCACACGCCGCCGGGTTTCCGATGCTGATCCACCAGAACGGCGATGCGGCCATTGCCGAATCGGTCGCCGCGCTGGCCACCTCCGCCCCGCCCCCGGGAACCCGCGACGTCGTCATCCATGCACCGATGATCACCGCGGCGCAGCTCGCGGCGTTGAATCCGAAGCAGACCGCGATCAGCTTCCTGATGCCCAACGTCTACTACTACGGGCTGCCGGAATGCCAGCAGGTGCTCGGCCCGGCCAACAGCCTGAACATGTATCCGATCGCGAGTGCGGCCAAGGCCGGCCTGACCACGACCCTGCACACCGACACGCCGGTCACGCCGCCGGCGCCGCTGTTCGCGATCTGGGTCGCCGCGACGCGCACGTCGCAGCAGCCGGCGTGGTATCCGAACGGTGACTCGAAGACCTGCCCCGTCACGATGTCCTCGCCGGAAGGGCTTGGCCCGCAGGCCATCAGCATCCGCCAGGGCCTGCAGGCCTATACCGTCAACGCGGCCTGGCAGTACGGCCTGGAGAAATCACACGGCACGCTCGAAGTCGGCAAGACCGCCGACATCGTGCTGCTGTCGTCCAACCCGCTGGACCTGGAGAAGGAACCCGACCGGCTGCGCCACGTGCAGATCGTCGGCACCTACAGCCAGGGGCGGCAGTTCCTGAATCCGGCACCGGCGCGGAACTGGCCGGAGTGACGTGCTGGCAGCACTCGAAGCCCCGACGCTGAGATTTCGCGGGCACATCCCGAGCGCAGCAGGCCCGCCGCGTACCGACGTCGCAGCAGATCATCTCCTGCGTCACGGCCTCGGATAAGCCGCGAGTTCCGACAGCACGGCCGCATCGTTCGTCGACGCAGCAACCTTGTACAGCCGGCGACCGCGATCATCGCGGTCGCCGGCGAATTCGAAAGCCAGGACATCCTGGAGCGCGACAGTGACCGCGTATTTCCGCGACATCGCGTCGATCGCCTGCGCGCTGGCGACCACGAGGTGACCGGGCGTGGGCTTTTCGTCGAGTTCGCCGAACGGCTGGAACCGGCCTTCGCTGTTCAGCGAACTGCGCCAGGCCTGGAACACGCGCTGCATCTGCGCCTCGCTCGCCATGAGGCCGCGATGACGTTCGCGCAGCGAAGACACTCCCAGCTGATAGCCGATCAGCGGAATCAGCACAACGCCGCCGAGCAGCAGGGCTG
Source organism: Lysobacteraceae bacterium SCN 69-320 (assembly GCA_001725155.1). Taxonomy (GTDB): domain Bacteria; phylum Pseudomonadota; class Gammaproteobacteria; order Xanthomonadales; family Rhodanobacteraceae; genus Tahibacter. The sequence continues at coordinate 336,669 of MEFP01000030.1, forward strand.
CAACGACGAACGACATGCTGAGCAGGCTCGCAGCCAGCATCACCGACAGCATCGCCGCCGCGATCAGCACCGTGAGCAGGCGCACCGGGCGCGCGAAACGCTGCCGCTTCTCGAAAGTCGCCACGAAGGCATCGCGCCTGGCAGGCAATGCGCCGATCTCCACGGGCAGCTGCGACTGCTGTTGCGGCGGCTGCACGCCGGCACCGCCGTCGACAGCCTGCGAGACCACGGCCAGGAATCGCCAGAGTGCCGCGGTCACGACGACGTGCTGACGTCGTATGGACATGCTGCTCAGACGCCTCAACGCAACCGGATCGCACACCGCCTGCAATTCCGGCAGCCCCGGCGTCGTGCCGCCGGTTTCCCTGGCGATCGTGGACTCGGCGTCGAAGGCCCGCTGCACGATGTCGCGCAGCGACTGCAGCCAGCGCTCCACGGCGGCCGCGGTGTCGTGGATGATGGGATCGAACACGAAATCGCGCCGGGCCTGCCGCCAAAGCGGGAAATAGCGCCTGATCGCATTGAGCAGTTCGCCGCGCGCCGCGTCGACGAAACCGGTCTGCAGCAGCAGACGCGCGTATTCGTAGCGCGCGCGGCCGTAGCCCGGCACGGTATCGCAGCCGCGCTTTGCCAGTGCCAGCCCCGGCTCGATCTCGCCGCGACCGATCAGCGCCTTGGCCTGCAGCAGCAGGCAGTCGGAAACGCGGTACTGCTGCTCGTCGCGCTCGAATATCCGGCGCACGAGATCCAGTCGTTCCAGCGCTTCGCCGAGGTATTTGCGCTGGCCGGAAGCGACGTACAGACGTGCGAGCCGATAATTCGCCTCCACGTCCAGCGGCCGCAGCTCGACCGCATGACGCAGATGATCGCGGGCGATGCGCAGCGCGCCGAGCCGGATCGCCATGTCGGCCTCGCGGCACTGTTCACGCGCAGCCAGCTCGGCCGGCTGGGTCAGCGCGTCCGCGGCAGAACGCGGCGACGGCTGACGGGCGCTGGAACCATTGCCGTAGCGCTGCTCCAGCGATTCGATTTCTTCGTGCTCGGCGAGATCGTCCGCATCCACGCCCTCTTCGGGCCCGTCGTCGTCAACCGACTCGGGGCCGTTGCGCAGATCGCAGACGGCGTAGACCAGTTGCTGGAAGATCGCCGCCGCCTGCTCCTCGACACCTTCGCTGCCGTCGAAAAAACCCAGGGTATGGTTGGTCTCGACCTGACGTTGAAACGCCGCCAGGCGCGGATCGCCGGAGTAGGCGATGCGTCCCTGCGCATAGGACGGCCCTATGCCGAAGGCGAGCACGCGGATCTCGCCTTCGGTTTCCAACGCTGCCTCGTATTCGAGATTGACGTAGGACTTGGCGTGCCCGTCGACCGCATCTCCGTAGTGCTCGCCGAGCAGCAGGATCACGAAACGCGCCCGGCGCAGCCGCGCGAGCGACTCGTTCAGCGGCGGCAGATGCGCAGCCGCGCCATCGTCGAGATCGACAGGCACCAGGCCCAGACGCCGGTCCTGCGCGGCGAGGCGATCGCGCAGGGCGCGACGCAGCGGCGCGAACTCGGCAAACCGCGAAGCCAGGAAAACAGCACGGTCATCCAATCGCATGGGCAGCTCCGACAGATCAGTAGGTGTCTGCTGCCGCGTCGCCCCGGTTTCTCTCAGACGCGGGGCGCGGCGCGCGCTGCCGCCTGGACGAGATCCCGTCCAGGCATAGCGCCCCCGAACCAGCACCGGCGGGCGGCGGGCGGCGGGCGGCGGGCGGCGGGCGGCGGGCGGCGGGCGGCCATTTTCCGACGCCATGATCTCTATAGGCCCTCCGCTACGTTTGTAGGTTCGACCCCACCGGAGCGACCCGCCATGAAGACCCGCCTGCTGTTCTCCGCCCTGCTGCTGGCCCTGAGCGCCGGCGCCGCCTGCGCCCAGGTGGCGCCGGCTCCCGACTACACCTATCGCGTCGACAGTGCCGGTTCGGCCGGCTGGCGCACGACGATCACGGCCTATCACGGCGCGTTCCACTACCGCGACCTGGTGTTGACGCCGCGCTACTGCACCGGCAATCCCGGCACGCCCGATTCGGCCGCGGCCGAGATGCGCGTCTACCAGCACGCCAGCGGGCCGTGGACGGCGGATTTCCGCGTGCCGATGAGCGGCGGCGGAGCGAACTGCGAACTGTTCATCGAATTCGACCTGAAAGACCACGACCGGCCGCCGATCTTCCATGAGGTCGATACGGAAATGCCGGGCCAGGGCCAGAAGCCGCGCATGAAGGAAGTGCCCGACACCACCGACCTCGCGGCGGCCGACCCCGTGCTGATCGGCCCGGCGATACTGCAATGGGGCGACCAGGCCACGATTCCGGCCACGCAAGCCACGCGACGGCGCAACGGCCTGTGCTACTTCCCGTATCGCCATCTGACGCTGAATGCCGGTCCCGGCCATGCCGAAGGCACGTCGACGAGCCTGCGCCGGAACGGCCCGACCGGCCCCCTGCTCGCCTATGACGACCTGCCGGCCCTGCAGCCGCTGTCGACGGCCGGCGCGAGCGGCGTCATCGCCCTGCCGCCCGGCAGCAGCGTCGTCGTGATCGAGGTCGATGCGCCGGACTATGTGCCCGAGACCAGCGAAACGAACAACCTGCGCCGGGTCCTGATCGACGTGCAGGGGAGCTGCGACTGAGGCTGCAGCGAAAAGCCGCGCGGGGCCGCAACCGGGATGCGCGGCTGCCGCGCGGACCGCACGCCGCAAACCGCCGGGTCGGCGCACCGTCCGTGACCCGGTCATGCGCCGACGCAGGCAACACGGCGCCGCGAAACCGTGCAGTGCCGCGCCGGCGCCGCATCGGCATGCCTTCTCGTCCGAATCGCGGCCGGCGAGGAGCGCCGCCGCCTACCGACGCGAACGCGCGCGCACCGCGTCCAGCCGCGCCTGCACCTCGCGCGTGCGCTCGTCGTCGGCGCCGAACGCCGCCTGACGCAGCTGCAGCGCGCGCGCCAGCAGCGCGTCCGCTTCGGCCGCCTGGGCGGGACGGCGCAGGCTGCGCTCCAGCGCGAGCAGCACCGGCGCGAGCTGCGCGTCGTCGGCCGGCAGGCGCGCCGAATAGTTCTGCAGCGCATCGCGCAGAGTGCCCTGCGCCTCGTCGAGCCGCCCCTGCCGCGTCAGCACGCGGCCCAGGTGCAGCAGGTCGGTGCCGACGAGCTCGTGCGCATCACCGTATTGCTGGCGCTGCGCGGCAAGCGCTTCGCGGTACTGCGCTTCGGCTGCGGCGAACTGGCCGCGCGCCTCCAGCACGCTGCCGAGGTTGAACACCGCGGTCGAGCGCCAGGTATGGCCGGGCTCGTACAGGGCCAGCGCCTGGCGGTAGTAGTTCTCCGCGCTGTCGATGCGACCGGCGCCCTCGGCGACCCAGCCCAGATCGCTGAGGTTCATCGCAACGGTCGCGTGCCTTTCGCCGAGATGGCGGCGGCGTATGTCCAGCGCCTTGAGCAGCAGCGCTTCGGCCTCGTCGTTCCTGTCCTGGGCCTTCAGCGCGCGCGCGAGATTGTTCATGACCGCCGCGGCGAACGGATGATCCTCGCCGCGCGTCTGTACCACGCCGGCCAGCGCCTCGCGGTAATGCGCTTCGGCATCGGCATAGCGGCCGAGGTTGCGCTCGACCGCGGCCAGGCTGGACAGATCCGTCGCGATGTGCGGATGACCGGCCGGCAGCAGCTCCCGATGCCGATCCAGAGCCTGGCGCAGCAGCGGCTCGGCATCGGCGTAGTCGCCGCGCGCGCGCAAGGTCATGCCGAGGCGGCCGAGGCTGTCGGCCACGTCGAGATTGCGCTCGCCGAACAGGCGCCGGCGCATCTCCAGCGCCTCCCGGAACAAGGTCTCGGCGCCGGCATAGTCCGCATGCTCGTAACGCACCTGGCCGCGGTCGCGCAGGGTCGTGGCTATCTCGGCGGTATCGCCGGCCTGGCCTTCGCGATACAGCGCTTCGGCCTGCAGCAGCAGTTGTTCCGCCTCATCGAAGCGATCCTGCGCGCCGCGCAGCGCACCGAGCGCGCGCAGGGCCGCGGCACGCACGCCGGGCGCGAGCTCGGCATGCGCCAGCGCCAGATCGCGCGCACGCGTGAGCAGCAGCTGCGCCTGCTCGTACTGGCCCAGCTGGTAATAGGTCGCACCAACCGTGGTCAGCAGTTCGATCTGCACTTCCGGCTGGCCGGCGAGTTCGGCCTCGATCGACGACCAGCCCGTGTCCAGCAACTCGCGCGCGGTCAGTTCCTTGCCGAGGCTGCGCGTCGGGTCCGCCCCCTCGAACAGGCGCAGGATCAGCGACTTCACGCGGTCGGCCTTGCGCGCTTCGGCCTGGGCGCGGTCGCGCTGCTGCGCGATCGCGCGCGCCTGCAGGCTCACGGTCAGCGCATAGGCCGCAGTCAGCAGGAAAATCGTCGACGCCGCAGCCACGGCCCAGGCATGCCGGCGCACGAAGCGCGCCGTGCGATAGCGCCAGGTCTCGGGCCGCGCGCTGACCGGCCGATGGTGCTGCCAGCGGCGCAGGTCGTCGATCAGATCGCGCACGCCGGCATAGCGCCGCGCCGGCTCCTTGCGCAGCGCCTTCATGACGATGAGATCCAGATCGCCGCGCAGGCGCCGTGCGAGCGCCGACGGCGGCAGCCCGCCGATGCGCGCGGCGCTCGGCGGCGGCGCAACCGCGGCCGCAGCACTCGGCAGCGGCGGATCATCGCGGCAGACCGCGCGCTCCAGCGAAGCCTGGGTCACGTCGGCGGGCTGCTGCGCATGCTGACCCGTGACGAGTTCGTACAGCAGCAGGCCGAGCTGGTAGATGTCCGACGGCACGCCGGCAGAGCGGCCCAGCACCTGCTCGGGCGTGGCGTAGTCCGGCGTGAACAGCCGCGTCGCCGTGCGCTCGCCGCGCTCGTCCGCGCCGTCGGCATCGAGCATCTTGCCGATGCCGAAATCCAGCAGCTTGACCTGGCCGTCGACGGTCACCGCGATGTTCGACGGCTTCAGGTCGCGATGCACGACGCGGCGCGCATGCGCATGGTCGACCGCCTCGGCCACCTGCAGGAACAGCGCGAGCCGCGCATCGAGATCCAGCTGGCGCTCGTCGCACCACGCGTCGATGCGCAGGCCGTCGACATACTCCATGACGAGGTAAGGATCGCCGTCCGAGGTCTCGCCACCATCGAGCAGGTGCGCAATGCCCGCGTGGTTCAGGCTTGCGAGGATCTGCCGCTCCTGGGCGAAGCGAACGAGGAAATCCGGCGCCGCATAGTCGCCGCGGATCAGCTTGAGCGCCGCCTTCTGTGCAAACACGCCGCCTTCGCGCGCGACCTCGAACACGCTGCCCATACCGCCGCGCCCGACCTGACGCAGCAGACGCCAGCTGCCGATGCGCCGGCCGCTGTGCGCATCGCTCGCTGCGGTCTGTTCGCTCAGCGCGGCGAGCAGTTCGTCGCGATCCGAGCGCGCCGTCTCGAGCAGGGCGAGCGGCCGCTCGGCAAGTTCGATCAGCGCGAGCAGTCGGGCATGAGTGTCGGCCTCGGCGTCGTGCAGCGCAGCCAGATAGCGCTCGCGTTCCTCGCCGTCCAGACGCAGGGCCTGCAGCAGCAGACCGTCGAGACGGGCGTCTTCGCCGCCGTAACCGCTCATGGCGCGCAAGCCCGGGCAGCGGCAGCCACGTGCCCGCACGCTTCGTCGAAACACCAATCGTGCGCGGCTGCGCCCATGCGAGCTCCCGGAGCGGATGCGGCGCGATTGTGGCCGGATCAGGCGGAGGCGGCAATTTGCGCTGCGTCGGAACCGGCGGCCTTCGGCGATACCGCGACACCAAGCGGCGAAGGGCGCGACGCCTGTCGGCCAGCCGCCCGCGGTCCACCGCAGAACCGGCGGCGGCGTAGTCGCCGCGACCACTCCGGCATCGCCGCCATCGGATCGTGCCATCGGCGACCGTGCCGACCGATCACATCGGCCCGCGCGGCGCCGATCAGGGATGGATCCGGCAGCGGCGACGCGGAAACCGCGGACATGGACAGCGTCGTGATCCGTCCTGCCGTCATCCGCCCGGCGCGGGCGGGATCTTCAGCGAGTTCCTTTGCCCTTGTCGCGTTTCCTGGCCTGCCGAGAGGATGCGCTCGCGCGCCGTCGCCCAGCCCGATCCGTCGCTTTGCGCACCTCCTTCACGAGCCGGCGGGAAAGCCTCGACAGCGCGGCAATCACCCAGACACGAATGGCCATGTACCAGGTCACGAACACGGCGGCGGTCAGCAGCAGGAACAGATACGGCTGCCATCCCGGAAAATAGGTCAGCCCGGAATTCTGGTGGAAATGGAAATTGTTGCCGGTCAGCGGACCGAATCCCGCCGTGAAATGTCCCCAGGGCTCGGTGATGATGGACACGCCGTTCTTGCAGGTCCTTTTCGGCCCGGCCGCCGATCTGGCTGCCGACTTGCCGTCGCCGTCGCTGGCCGCGACCGGCGCCCGGGCCGGCACCGGCCATTCGATGTCCGCGCAGACGCTGCCGTGAACGAAACTGTTGAACGCATAGCCTTGAACGTAGGGTCCGAAACCGAATATCAGCGCGAAGAAGACCACGCGATACGCACGTCCGACCGGATCGGTATACGGAATCTCCCGATGGAACGGCACCGGAAACCGGTCCCACAGACTCGTCGCGATGCGCCGCTGCGTCCACTGCTTCATCAACCACATGAGTGCGAGGAACAGCAGCGCGCAGAACGGCGTTCCGAACAGCCCCGCGACCGGACCTTCGATCTTGCGGCTGGCCTTGATCAGCAGTTCGATGGAGAAACCCCAGCCTTGCCCGGCGCTGAGGAAATAGATGCAGAACGTGATGTAGATGAGCGCCACCGTCGTACACACCTTCGACAGCATCTCGTCGCTCATGTGGCCGTTGGCTTTGGGGCTCGGGCCGGCGGGTGCCGGGCCGCTCACATCGCCTCCTCTGCCGGCTTCATGCGGAGCGTCGCCACGAACCGCCAGTCCGCATTTCCGCCGAGCAGCGCAACATCGGACACTTCGATGCCATCCGTGAACGCACGCAGTGGCGCCGGCACGGACTCGCGCAGGTCATAGCCCGGCATCGCGCGAGCCACCGCCGTCTCGACGGCGCGGCGAATGTCCGTTCTCAGATACCTTCCGATTTCTCCGCTGAGCTTCACGGCGGTGACCGAAAACGCGATGCGCGTGCGATCCGTTACCGACGGCACGAGCGTGGCGTCCAGATGGCTGTGATCGCTGACTGCCTTGTTTCTGTGGCCCCCGATGCAGTAGTTGAGCTTCCATGGCAGCTCGATGCGTGCGCGGGTGCCTTCCCGCACAGCGGAGAGCGCGACCGCCGAGATCGAGGATTCCAGACTGCAACGATCCTGCGGAAGCTGGAGCGCCTGCTGCAGCAGCGAGGGCAGACGATTCGCTATCGGCGACAGGCCGATCGTGACGCGAACGCCGAATGCGCCGCCGGGCTCGGATAGCGGCTCTGCCTGGAGAGGCAAGTCGTAGGACTGCCCCTCGATGAGGACTGCAAGCGTGGAATCCGCCGCCTGCGCGACCGCCGATACGACGGCCGCGCATCCGAGGAGAAAGCTCAACAGGTGCTTCATTGCTCGGCCTCCGTTGCCCACCTCGCGACCAGGTCTCCGGCACCCGCGCGTGCCGGCTATTTGCAGATATTGTTCAGCAGCTTCGCGGCGCGCTCCGGTTCGTATTTCCGCATCCAGCCCTTCCAGACCAGCCAGGACTCCTGTGCCGCCATCACCTCGGCCGGGGTCGGCGCGGGGACGGGCTCGCCCTTGATCCCGGTGTATCGCAGCCCGAAGAAACCGATGGGCGCCGCTTCCGACGACGCAGCGAGCGAATCCGCGACGCTGCGCAGATTCTTCGAGTCGTCGTCGACCATGACCACGGAGCGGTAGGCCGTGCTTGCCTTGTCCAGCAATGCCTTCAAGGCCGGCCCCTTCGGGGTTCCGCCCGTCATGAAGATGCCGTTGCGATAGGTCATGGGGGAGTGTTTGCCCGGCAGTTCCGACACGTTCTCCAGGCCGGCCAGCGGCGCACCGAGGTGATAGCCCGCGACCGCGAGTTCCCGTTCGGTTCCGGGGCGCTGGTCGCCGCCCCGCGACGTGACGATGGCGCGGTCTGCGGCCAACGCGTTGATGATGTCCGCGGCGTCCCGCTGCACCGCTTCCAGCCGAAGGACTTCGCTGTTCCACTGCAGTACCGGAAACAGGCAGGGCACCCGGTACTTGCCGCCCTCGCCCTGCGCATCCTGCCAGCGGTACCAGCGGTCGCTGCCGTAGAACGCCCTTCCGTCGTCGATCCGCGGCGTGGACAGCAAGGTGTCGTCGATGTCGAGCACGAGCAGCACCGGCCGCGGCGCCTCGTCGATGACCGTCGTCACCTCGCGCAGGTCGGCAATGGCCGGAAGAAACGGGGCGTCCGCCGACGCCGTGGGCTTCACCGCGGTATGACAGGCCGTCAGCGCCAGCGTCAGCAGAACCAGGCAAGCACGCGTCAACATGAGCATCTCCATGGGTCAGGAAACACGAGGGATACAACGCTGCCGAAGACAGTTCGTGCCGCGAGCGGGCGGCGCCTCCCACGTCCCCGGCAGCTCCACCGCCACGGACGCTGCCGGCCTCCTTGCCGAGGTTCGTCCGCAGCTACTGTGGCTCCAGCGTGATCTGCAACCGGGCAAGTTCCTCCATCGAAAACTCCTCCGCCAGCCTGTTGAGGTAGTGGAGCAGGTCGTCCTGGCGCGGCTGGCCGAAAGCCAGGCGATAGACGGCGAGACTGCGCTTGAGCCATTCCAGGCGCTCGTGTTCGCGGCTGAACGGCAGCATCGGTACGCGCCGCTCCACGCATACGCGCCCCTCGCAGATCCAGTACGGCACCAGATCACTGCGGTTGGAAGTTTCGGCGCGCGCGGCCGCGAACATCGCCGACCAGGGGTCGTCCGGGAGTTCTGCCAGTCGCCGCAGAGCGGCGCCTTGCCGCTCCACCAGGTTCAGTCGGATCGCATGCCCCTTGAACCGGTGCACCCGACCTTCGCGTTGCTCCAGATCCACCGGGTTGCCGGGAAGGTTCCAGTGATAGATGCGATAGCAGTAGGGATGAAAATCCAGCCCCTCCTGGCCGACTGAAGTCGACGCGAGCACGAAGGGCCGGAACGGCGAATTGAATGCGTCGCGGACCGCACCGATGCGCTCGACCCCGTTCTCCTCATCCTTGTAGTCGCCGAGACGCATAGCGAAACGGCCGCGCAGGTGGAATTTTTCGAAACGAATCCCGCCCTGCCCGGCGACCGGCTCGTCCACCTCGATCTGGGCCGGCCGGATCGACAATGCCCTGACCATCGCCGCGGCGATGCCGCGGACACGCTCGGCAGCGCTCCTGGAACCCAGCCCCTCCGCGTCGATCAGATAGTGGGCGTATTCGTCCAGCATCGCCTGGACATGGTGGACGGCACAGAACGACAGCACCGCTCTCCAGTAGCTGTCCTCGGACTCGCTGCGCAGCAACGCCACCGACTCATGCTGGTTGAACAAGGTGCGGAACGCCCAGGCGATCTCCGCGGCCCCCTGCAGCAGATCGGCGTCGTCCCAGGCAAGTTCCGGCGCCATGCGGTGCAGCGCGCGCAGTGCGCAGACTGCCGGGCTGCCCAGTGCGGCCTCAGCGAGCAGCGGCAGCACCCCGTCCGGCAGAGCGCCGAAGCCGGCACCGTCGGCGGCCGTCGCCAGAGCGGCGACGTGGTCGGCGAAGCCCGACTCATCCGCAAGCGCGCGCAGACCAGCGGTCGAAGCGAGCCACGGCGGGACTGCGGAAAAACCCGCGCAATCCAGGATGACGGGAGCTGCCCACTCCCACGCCGCATCCGTCGAGGCGCCGGCGGAAATTCCTGCCGACAGACCGTCGGTCAGCGGCCGCAACTGCCGACGGACCGCCGCGAGCAGATCCTGCAGCGACGGCCTGGTTTCGGCGCGCGCGAATTCAGCGAAAGGGTCCACCCGCGACGCCAGCGTCGGCGATGGATAGAGCAGCAGCATGGAGCGCAGTCCGGACAGCCGCTCATGCTCCTTGGAGAACTTCAGCGGCCGCGGTCTGTTGCTGTCGAAATAGCGCACCGCCCCGTCACTGCGATATCCGGCGGCGACTGCACGACGCTCGGCCTCGTACGACAGCAGCGCGGCAATGGAGTCCGGCACGACGGACCAGGACGAAAAGACCAGCGCCTTGGTCAACGGTGGTTCGGTGCCGTCGTCGCCGTAGTAGCGCAGCGCCGGCGGCAGCCAGAGGTGCTGGTCGAGATTCTGCCCGAACATGTCTTGCGCCAGCGCCCGCATCCGGCCGTTGGCCATCTCGACCGCTTCGTAGCGGTCGATGGCCTCGCGATCCAGCAGGATGCTGCGCGCCTGATTCAATGCCTCGACGAGCGCGGGACTCGGCTCGCGCGCAGCCTCGCGCAATTGGCGCTTCAAGGCATAGTCGTGCATGAAGTTCAGCAGATACGGCGCGGACTTCCAGTATTCGACGATGTCCGGCGCATCGACGAGTCGGGCGATACGGCTCAGCACGGCCGCCTGGGCGAGGTCTGCAGGCTCGATACCGATTCGCATCGGCACTTCCCTGACCATTGAATCGCGAGCGGCGGTGTTGTTCACGCGCTCGGTACGGGCCATGACCCGCCGCAGGCGCCGCTCCACCTGGCCGCGCATGTCCCGCGCGTCGGCGTAGCTGCCCGGCAGTGCGTGCAGGAAGCGGCGGAAGTTCCGCATTTCATCTTCCAGCGTCCGGGCAACCGCGGCGCCGCGGTCACCGCCGTAGAGAAACGCGATCGTGTCGAGGAAGTCGCGGTGATGATGGCCGTCCTCCTCGGCGTCACCGTGCAGGCTGAGCATCTTGTACGGCGTGGCCGAAAGCAGCAGGGTGCGAGCGGCCTGGCCGTCACCCGCGTAATCGAATAGCTCCCGCGCGAGCAGGGCGGCGGCATCGGACCCGTGCAGCAGATCGCGAAAACGCTGGAACTCGTCGAGCACGATGAGATCCGGCTGCAATGCATGCACGCAGGCGCGCGACAGCTTGGCGCGCAGCCGAGCCACGACGACGTTGCGGATCTCCTGGTGCTCTTGCGGCCAGTTGTCGCGCCGGTAGCCGAACATCTCCAAGGCGCGCGGCAGATCCTGACTCAACGCCTCATCCTGCCGGATCAGACCCAGGAAGCTCTCCACGATTGCCGGCTCTACCCCGGCGAGCGAAATCGCGTTGATCGCAGCCGCCCAACTCTCGCAGCCGGCGTGCACCTGCAGCAAGTTGCGGCGCCGCGCCGGACTCGGCTCGACGGCTTCCAACAGGTGGTAGAGGAACGCGCGTTCATCGACAATGCCGGTCGCCGAACGCAGGTCGAACGACGTGCGCGGAGTCAGGCTGATGAAATTGACCTTGTTGCCGGCCAGTGACGTATCGCCGCGCAGGTGCAGCGGCACCAGAGTCATGCGCGTCGGCAGCGTCAGCTCCTTGCGGCCGAGCACATTCAGCCGGTTGAGGTTCTGCGCGGCGATCGCCTGGTTGGAACAGATGTAGACGATGTCGATGCGCGGCGTGGTATCCCACAGGTGCTCGATGGTTCTGGCGATGACGCCGCGGGCGACCATGGTCTTGCCCAGCCCGACCTCGTCTGCCACGAGGAATTGCCGCGTCACGTCGTCACCGCCGAACAGACGGCCAAACACGTAGTCCACGGTGCGGCGCTGGAATGTCTTCAGCGACGCGAGCGCGCGACCCGAATCGAAGCGCTCAGATTCCGTCATGACCGGGCTCCTGTATGCCGCGCGCCGCGCGGAATGCTCGCCACAGCTCGCGGAATCCATCCGGCACCGGGTCGGATCCGTCGTCGAAGCCGGCATCCAGCCGTGCGAGCAGGTTGTCGATAGCGTCGAGCGCGCGCGCGTCGCCGCGGCAGAAGGCCCGTACCAGTTCCTCGAGCATGGGCATGTCGTCGCCCGCAACGCCGCACCCGCCGGAGCCGTCGAAGCCGCCACCGAGGGATGCCCCACCCGCGCGCACGAGGGACAGCTCGCCCGTATCGGCCAGCAGTAGTCGTAAATAGGCGAAGAAGGCGCGGCGATTCTCGATCACGCTGCACAATACGGCGCTGTCACGCTCGGGCGGCAGCCCGTCGACCGGCAGCTTGCAGCTGAACAACAGGGACTGGCCGCTCGTCGCGTCGACGAGACGAAAGCCGACGAACGCCGTAATTTCCGCGCAACCGACTGAGGCCAGCGCGGCCGGCTGCCCCAGGGCGAGACTCGCGGTCAAGGACGTCGCATGCGTGGCGGCGACGGTAATGGGCCAGGCTTCGAGCTCGGCTTCATGGGCCAGGCTCAGCGACGCCGGCGGTACGAGCACCGTCCGCCATCGCGCCGCCGCGGTTTCGCCGGCAACGCGCTCGCAGCGCAGGCGCAGGCCCGCCTTGCATACGGCGCGATGCATTTCGCGCAGACGCTGTTCTCCCTCGCGCCTGCCCGCCTCCGTCGGCGCGACCTCGCCCGGCACATAGCGTCGCACGAGACGCCCGAACCCTTCGGGCCCGAGGTTCTTCGCGACACCGCCGACCTGCGAACGCTTGCCGGTCAGTGTCGCGAACACCTCGACGTTGCAGTTCTTCAGTGCGGCGCAGGTCGCGTTGCCTGACCCCACGGTGACCGCCGTATCCCAGCCCCGTTCGCTGACATAGATTTTTGCGTGCAGCCCCTCCAGGGCTTCGTGCGTTTCCGCGGAGCCGTCGCCGGAAGTCCCCATGTCGTCGAGCACCGAGACGTGCTCGAACAGGTTCAGCGTTTCGGTGCCGATGGCCGCAAGCTGGTCGCTTCGCCCGATCAGCCAGGCCTTCTCGCCGTACGGCAACTCCGACAGCTCGCGCAGCGCCTGCTCGTCACAGAACGGCGAGATAATGCCGAGCTTTGCCGCCTCGGCAGGCCGCCATTGCCGGCCGCCGAGCCCGTTCACGGCGAACGTCACGCTGTCGAACCCCGGCGGCAGCTCCCAGCGTGTCCGGCGAACCTGATCGGCAATCGAGCGTACCCAGGCATCCTGTTCGGCACTGATCGGCGATAGCGCCAGGCCAGGCAACCGCGAAATCAGCTCGGCCAGCGGCCGGTTGTCGGCGACAGGCCGCTCCGTGACGTCGCCGTCCAGGCTAAGGGCAATGTCCCAGGACCGGTCGGCCGTGAGGTTGCGCGACAGCACCAGCAGTCGCAGCCGCTCCCCTGCGCCCGACTCGGAAGGCTTGAAGCGGAGCAACCAGAGCTTGGGATGGAAAGCCCCGCCGTTTGGCGCCAGGACTTCGACGATGCTGCTTTCCAACAATGAGATCAGCCGCGATTGCGCCGCCGGCCGTGCGTGGATCCTGCCGGCGTCGGCGAATACGAGCAGTTTTTTCGCGACACGCTGTGCGCCTTCGAGCAAGGCGAGCGGCTGATCGAGCAGCGCGCTGCGATCTTCCGCCGCATGCAACGTAAGGCTGACCGGCACGGCCAGTGCCGTCTCGAAATCCATCGAATAGGTGGTCGCGATGCCCGCATCGAAGAGATAGCCCGTCGGCGGCTGAAGATGCTGCGAATACAGCATCCGATTTTCCGGATGCAGCAGGGGATCAGCGAGCATTGGCCAGATCCTGAAGATGGGATTGAGCCCGATACCAGCGGTATGACAGCGGCTGCGTGCCCGAAGCGCCGTTCCAGGCGCTCAGTCGCGCACTGTTGACGAACCGCGACTGATTTCCTTTCATCTGGCGCTCGCGGCCTTCGACAAGCTGCCGGGCATCGCTGTCGCCGGCGACCCTGCCCGGATCAGCCTCCACTGCCTGCTTCCAGGCGAGCACAAATTTACGCAGCGGGGGCCGGGCCGCCACGCCGGCTTGCGCCATCTGGGCGAAGAGCTCCTCCGGCTGCCAGGCGCGCACCGCCGCCGAATCCAGTCCATCCGCCCATTCGGCGAGATCCTGAAGGTAGGCATCCGTGAGGACCGAATCCTGTCTGCGCTCGCTCAGCAGCAGGTTGTAGACCAACGCGGCACCGTGCATGACATCGGAGAACTGCTGCGCGTGCCGCACTAACGCCTGGTGTCGCGCGGTGAACGCATCGAACGAGGGATGCATCCAGATGGCATCGGCCATGCCGGCATCGCCGTTGCGGGCCAGCCAGGTCAACAGGCAGTCGGGATGGGTCGCGACGAGGCGGTCGATGATGAACTGGGCTTCCTCGGCGGTGAGCCGGAACGAGCACTCGTCGAGATATCCCGGCGGCGGGGCCGGTAGCGCGGCGTGCCAGAACGACACCGGCGAACTGTCTTCCCGCTGCTGTCCGCCGCGGCGTTCGCGAAGGAAGGCCAACGATTCGAAATAGCTTTCCAAGGCCCCCTCGAACTGGCGAATACCCCAGTGCGCGAGACCTGGCCAGTAGATCGAGCTTGGCAGGCGCTGCAGGCCGTCGCCGACCGTGGCACCGATGACACCCGCCTGCTCCTGCCCTTTGCACAACGCGGCGATCAGGCGCAATTCCAGGCGACGTCCGTCCTCCTTGAGCTGCTGCGACGTGCCGCTCCTGGATTCGAGCGAGCGCAGTATCCACGGTACGAACAGCATGTAGCGCAGACGGGTCTGGATGGTACTGGTGCCTGGGAAGAGCTGGTCCGAGATGAAGTCGCGCACGCTGCCCATGCCGAGTTCATCGCGCGTTTCCTGCTCCTGAAACAAAGCGATGAGCTGCTGCATGCGCGAGCGCTCCGCTTCGTCGAAATCCAACCAAGCCAATGCTGACATCAGCGCCTCCCGACGACAGGCTGACAGGAAAGATCTGGGCGACGGGTCGACGAGGCGCCCGAGCTGCGCACCCGACCGCCGGGCATTTCAGGGGCCGAAACCGGACGGACGCATTGACCGCCCCCTGGATGGCGACGGCGAATCAGCCGGGCAAGCTGACCTGCCATCGTCGTCCGACCTGCCATGACTGCCGGCTGCGGCGCGCTTCTCTCAGGCGACGTTCGAAAATACGCCCGTGTGGACATTCGCGGTGCGTCCGACTCATCCGCCGGCGCCCCCGCACGCCCCGGAAGACATCCGATCATGGGTTTTCAGCAGCGCCACTGGCCAGACCAAGGCGCCGACGTGCTCATGGGTTGTCTCGCAGCGCTGCCGTGCGAACCTGACTGTGCAGACGTCGAACTCGTCGGTGATGCATGCAGTCAGCCAGCCGCCCGACGAAACGAACGCCCCGCACCGGCGGTCGTCACCAGATCAAGTCGTCGGGCACCTTGAACTGGGCGTAGTACGCATCGTCTTCGGAGGTCGCGGCGACGGGCTCGGCGTTCGCGTTCTGGCCATGATCGAGGACGATCATGCCGGCGTCGCGTTCCCGCACCTTGTCGGCGGCCACGCGCGGCAACAGCTCGAAGCGGTCGTCCAGACGCACGATCACCAGAGCGCCGCTGGAAAGTTTCCTGCGCAGGTCGTCGTTGACCAGCACGGTGCGGAAGGTGCCGTCGACGCTGAAACGGTATTCGCCCTGACCCGAACACGGCACTTTCCGGTCCTGGATGATCTGTCGCGCCTGCGCGCGAAGCTCGGCGATGCGCGCCTGCGCCTTGCTCTCGGCGGCGAGCGCGCGATCGCGCTCGACCTTCTCGGCGCGTGACCGCTCCGCTTCCAGCTGGATTTCGCTCGGCGCGGACGGCGCCTTGGAATGCCGCGCCTTGTTCTGCTCGCGCGTCACTTCGGCCAGTTTGGATTTCTTGACCAGACCCGCCTTGAGCAGTTGCTCCTGCAGAGGATTCGCCTTCGCCATGTCGCCGTTTCGCGTCGAGGATTTCCGGCCCATGATACCCGCCGCCTCCACCACCCGCTCGCCCGCCGACCGTGAACGCCCTGAAATACCTCGCCGGCTATCCGCCGCCTCTGCTGGCGCGGGTGCAGGACCTGATCGCGCACGATCGGCTCGGCGGCATGCTGGCCGACAAGTACGGCCAACCCCACGGCGTGCGCAACGACGGCCAGCTGTACGACTACGTACAGGCCCTCAAGGACCAGCATCTGAGGAAGTCCGCGCCCCTGGGCAAGGTGATCTACGACGCCAGGCTTCAGGTGATGAAGCACGCGCTGGGCACTCATACGACCATTTCGCGCGTGCAGGGCAGCAGGCTGAAGGCCAGCCGCGAAATCCGCATCGCCAGCGTCTTCCGCGACGCGCCCGCCGCATTTCTGCGAATGATCGTGGTGCATGAACTGGCGCACCTGAAAGAAGCCGACCACAACAAGTCGTTCTACCAGCTATGCACGCACATCGAGCCCGACTACCACCAGCTGGAATTCGACCTGCGGCTCTATCTGACGCATCTGGAGCTGGAACAACGAGGCGGCTAGCGCACCGGGCGAGCCGCGGCCGGCTGCCGCCTGCGGCCACTCGGTGTCGGCGCAAGCCAACGGCGCAATCGACAGGAGATGGTGGGCCCACACGGATTCGAACCGTGAACCAAAGGATTATGAGTCCTCTGCTCTAACCGTTGAGCTATAGGCCCTGAGTGCGGCATATCGGCGCGGATACTTACCTGCCTGCCTTGCCGGCACGGCGAAGGAGTTGCGCCGGCGGCGGAGTGTCGTGCGAGCGGAGCTCGGGCGGACGGCACTCTGCCGGACGCGGGATTGTAGCGGACTGGCCCTGTACTGGGCAGCCGGGGCCGGAATCGGCGGTGGGGAAGGCTCGCGGCAGAGTCGACCGCCTCGCGGCTGCGGGCCGGCCTGGGCGGGACGGCCGCGAATGCGGCGGCGCAGGCACCGGCGGGTTGCGGTCGCGAGGCCCGTCTCTTCAGCACGGAACAGGCCGCCGCGATTTACCTCCGCGACAGCGGCCGCACACCCCGCTCGCCATTTCGCGATACAGCAGCCCGAGACGACGACGGTACGGAACGCCGGGACGCTGCCGGCGAAGCGACGTGACAGATCCCGACCTCGTGCGAGCGACGACGAAGGACTGGCCGAAGCCTGCAACCACGAACCAACCCGACCATCGGTCCGAGGGCCGATGCCCTGGCGTCGTGAGGCGGCACCGACGAAAGCGCGCAGCGCCGTGTGACGCCGATTCATTCGATCGTTGCCGGAGCAGTGATCCATCAACCTCGGGTGATTTCCGCAAGGTCGCGTACTGACGCGCTGCAACACTTCGCCTGCATGCGTGACGGTCGTCGTCGAATGCAGTCTGCACGCCGATTGCCGCTGCGGCGAAGCTGCAATCACGCTGCAGTTGCGGCGTGGCTGCCACTGCGTTTCCTGCGCGTGATTTGCCACGCAATCGCAGCGAACCTAAACATTTCTTCATGCTCCTGCATCAATGCTCCGGACTATCGTCACATGCGTTGTGACGCAAATTGCGGCCACCATGAGCGATGCACGCAGCCAGGACAAACGGGGAGCAGCAAGTGCAGCGATGGCACGGACGCACCGGTGACGCAACGGCCGGCGACGCAGCACTGCGCCGCTATCGCGTGTGTCTGCACGCCACGCCGCTGGACGAGCACGACGCTGCCGCGGTGCAGGTGCGACTCGGCGCGCCGGACTGGGCGCTGGAGCGCGTCACGGCCATCGTCGTTTACGGCTTCTGGCCCGGCGACGGCCAGCTCTGGACACCGGATCCGCGCGCGCGTATTTCCGCGCTCGATACGTCGCCGGCTTCGCGCGACGGAATGCCGCCGCCGCGTCTCCTTGCGGTCGAGACGACATTGACGCACGACGCGCTGACAAAGCGGCTGCAACAGGCCTTTGCGCGCGAACGTCTGGTCGGGATCGAGGTCGACGGCGCGTTCGATACGCGGTCCTGAGTATCGGGCGCTGCATGCCGCCGGCGATGCCGCATCCGATGTACGCGATACCGTCGAAGCGGGTCTGCAGCCAACCGCTGACCTCGACGGCAGGTCATGACGCCCCGCGCGCCGCAGTCCGGCGCGCGTCCTGCACGATAGTCACTCGCCTTCCGCATGGCCCGGCTCGGCGCCCGTCGCGCCGCCGAGTCGCTGCGCGAGCGCATAGGCGTCGAACGGCGCGCGTACCTTGACGTCGTTGTCGAAGAAACAGAAGACGTCACGCGGTCGTCTGGCTACCCGCGTGCGCGTGATGCGGCGAGCATCGGCCGGCTGCACGCCGCGGCGCTAGGCGCGGATGCGGCGAGCCCAGACATCCAGCGCAGCGGCGCCGTAGCCGCTCGCATACAGCTCGCGGTCACCGTGCAGGCGCAGGTAGACGAAATCTGCAGTGACTTCCTCGATCATTGGCCAGCGTCCGGCGGTGTCGGCAACGACGAGCGCCACCTGGTGTTCGCGCAGCTGTTCGATGAACGCGGCTTCGCAGAAGCTCGGATGGCGGATCTCGACCGCATGGCGCAGCGGCGCTTCGTGCAGACGCGGCAGCGCCGTGCGACCGCGCAGCCGGTCCGTGTCGCGGCGCCGCGCCAGGGTCAGCGCCTGCGCCGTCGTCTGCGGCAGCAGGGTGAGGAAGTCGGTGAAGCGCTGCGCGTCATAGCGCAGGCTCGGCGGAAACTGCCAGAGTATCGGCCCGAGGCGCTCGCCGAGCGCAAGCAGGCCCGAAGCGAAAAAGTTGGCCAGCGGCGTTTCAATGTCGCGCAGGCGGCGCACGTGGGTGATGTAGCGCGGCGCCTTGACCGCAAAGACGAAGCCATCCGGCGTCTGCTGCCGCCAGTCGCGAAAACTCTGCGGCCGCTGCAGGCTGTAGAACGTGCCGTTGATCTCGATCGCTGTGAATGTGCGCGCGGCGTAACAGAGCTCGCGCCGCTGGGCCAGTCCGCGCGGATAGAATACGCCGCGCCACGGCGCGTAGCGCCAGCCCGAAATGCCGATGAATGTGCGGCCGCTGCGTGGCTTCATGGCGATGCTGCTGCACGAGCCGTGCCGGCGCAGGGCAATACTTGAGCACGACATGGGAAACCGCGACCTTGTGCGCCGCGGCCGGTCGCCGCAGGTCGGCGTCGACCGGGAGATCAGGGGGAATCGAAGGATGGCTCTGTCACGCTGGAGCTGGGCGGCGTTCAACGCGCTGCAGCTCGTATTCACGCTGCTGTGGACGGCCGGCTGGATCACGCTCGCGCTGCTCGTGCTGCTGGTCACGCGCCGTCGGCATCTGCCGCTGCGCATGGCGGCGCGCTGCTGGGCGCCGGGGCTGCTGCGCGGCTCGGGCGCGCGACTGGTCGTGCGCGGCCTCGATCGCGTCGACTGGAGCCGGCCGCACGTGCTGGTCGCGAATCACCAGTCGATGATCGACATCTGCGCGCTGTTCCGCGCCGTGCCGGTGCCGCTGCAGTTCCTGCTCAAGCAGGAGCTGTCCAGGGTGCCCTTCGTCGGCGCCTATGCGCGCGCGATGGGCATGATCTTCGTCGAGCGCAGCAGCGCGCGCGAGGCGACGCGGCGCATGCGGTCAGCCGCAGAGCTCGTGAAGGCCGGCGCCACGCTGTGCGTGTTTCCCGAAGGCACGCGCAGCCGCGACGGCGAGGTGCTCCCGTTCAAGAGCGGCGCATTCCAGGTCGCGCTCGATGCGGGCGCCGACGTGGTGCCGGTCGCGATCGAAGGCTCGGGCAAGGTGCTGAGCCTGTCCGGTATGTTCCGGGTGCGGCCCGGCACGATCACGCTGACCTTCGGCACGCCGCTGCACAGCGCGCAGGCCGACCGCCAGGCGCTCGCGCAGCAGGCGCGCGACAGTGTGATTGCGCTCAAGCGTGAGGCGGCTTGAAGCGGGGCTGGCGCCAGCGACGTGCGGAGAAGCGAAACCCCTCCCACCCTTACCCTCCGGCCCGTTGGGCTCCCGGAGTCGCCAGAACCTGCGGTTCTGAGCGGCGACCCGCCCGCCCTTTGAGGGCGCCTCGAAAAACGCCGAGGTGTCCGCGGCACGGCAACATGCCACTCGCGATCGAGCGCGCAAGCGCTTGATCAGCGCAGACGAGTCCGCACCTGCGCCGGACTCGCCGGCTTGAACGGGAGGTTTTTGCGCTTTTGCTTCTGCGATTCCCGATCACCGATTACCGACAGAAAAAAGCCCGCGCAAGCGGGCTTTTTTCGTCAACTCACTCGAGATCGAGGAACGATCGCAGTTGCTCCGACCGGCTCGGATGACGCAGCTTGCGCAGCGCCTTGGCCTCGATCTGACGGATGCGTTCGCGCGTGACGTCGAACTGCTTGCCGACCTCTTCGAGAGTGTGGTCGGTGTTCATGTCGATGCCGAAGCGCATGCGCAGCACCTTCGCTTCGCGCGGCGTCAGGCCGGCGAGCACGTCGCGCACGGTCTCGGACAGGCCCGTGCTCGTCGCCGATTCCACCGGCGAGTCGACGTTGGTGTCCTCGATGAAGTCGCCGAGGTGCGAGTCCTCGTCGTCGCCGATCGGCGTCTCCATGGAGATCGGCTCCTTGGCGATCTTCATGACCTTGCGGATCTTGTCTTCCGGCATCTCCATCTTCTTGGCCAGCTCTTCGGGCGTGGGCTCGCGGCCCATTTCCTGGAGCATCTGGCGGCTGATGCGGTTGAGCTTGTTGATCGTCTCGATCATGTGCACCGGAATGCGGATCGTGCGCGCCTGGTCGGCGATCGAGCGCGTGATGGCCTGGCGGATCCACCAGGTCGCATAGGTCGAGAACTTGTAGCCGCGACGGTATTCGAACTTGTCCACGGCCTTCATGAGGCCGATGTTGCCTTCCTGGATCAGGTCGAGGAACTGCAGGCCGCGGTTCGTGTACTTCTTCGCGATCGAAATGACGAGACGCAGGTTGGCCTCGACCATTTCCTTCTTCGCGCGGCGGGCCTTGGCTTCGCCGATCGACATCGCGCGGTTGATTTCCTTGATGTCGGGCAGCGACAGGAACAGGCCCTTCTCGGTCGAGACGAGCTTTTCCTGTTCGGCGACGATCTCGTCCTTGTGCGCACGTATGCCCGAGGACCACTTCTGCTTCTTGCGGATCAGTTCCTCGGTCCAGTCGAGGTCGATCTCGTGGCCCGGGAATGCGCGCAGGAAATCCTTGCGCGGCATCTTCGCGGACCGCACGCAGAGGTCCATGATGATGCGTTCGTGATTGCGGATGTTGCCGACGACGTCGCGCAGCTTCTTGACGAAGCTGTCGATCATGATCGCCGGCAGCTTGAGCTTGAGGAAGCTCTCGGCCATCTGCTCGCGCAGCTTCTGCGCCTTCTTGTCGACGAGGCCGTACTTCTCGGCGGTCTTCTGGAACTTGGCGTAGAACTGGCGCAGTTCGTCCAGGCGGCGGGCGACTTCGACCGGATCGGGACCGGTTTCGCCGGGACCGGCTTCCTCGCCGCCCTCGCCGGACTCGTCCTCGTCGTCCTTGCCGGCCGGCGCGGCGCCGCTCTCGTCGGACTCGAGCATTTCCTCGCTGATCGCCGGCTGCGGCTCTTCCACGTCGGCGAAGCCGGAAATGACTTCGGACAGGCGGCGCTTGCCTTCGAGATGCTGGTCGTATTCCTCGATCAGCAGCTGGATCGACCAGGGGAAGCTGGCCAGCGCGGTCTGCACCGCGTTGAGACCTTCCTCGATGCGCTTGGCGATCGCGATTTCGCCCTCGCGCGTCAGCAGTTCCACCGTGCCCATTTCGCGCATGTACATGCGCACCGGATCGGTCGTACGGCCGACCTCGGCATCGACCGCGGCGAGGATGGCGACGGCCTCTTCGGTGGCGGTTTCGTCGTCGGCGACGGCGGAGGGCGCATCCTGCGGCAGCATTTCGCCTTCGGGTGCGGTCTCGTGCACCTCGATGCCCATGCCGTTGATCATGCCGATGATGTCTTCGATCTGTTCCGGATCGACGATATCGTCAGGCAGGTGGTCATTGACTTCGGCGTAGGTCAGGTAGCCCTGCTCGCGCCCCTTCACGATGAGGAGCTTCAGGTCGGACTGCTGGTCCTGGGTGGTGTTCTCGATGGCCATGGGGGCTCGGCTGGGGGCAAGACTTGGGATTATAGGTAGCCTGTCAAGGGCGCCCCGGACGGGGACCTGGCCAGGCATAGCGTGTTCTGGCGGGACGGCAGCTCAACGGACCTCGAGGCGGAACGTGACCGGACCATCGTTCACCAGATGGACCTGCATATGGGCACCGAAACGCCCGGTTTCCACTCCCGGATGGGCGCCGCGCGCCAGTTCGACCAGGCGGTTGAACCAGCGTTCGGCTTCGGCCGGGGCCGCCGCCGTCGTGAAGCTCGGCCGCATGCCCGAATCCGTGTCGGCCGCCAGGGTGAACTGCGACACCAGCAGCAGGCCACCGCCGGTGTCGGCGAGCGACCGGTTCATGCGGCCGGCGGCGTCGCCGAACACGCGGTAGCCGAGCAGGCGCTGCAGCATCCGCGCGGTCTGCGCCTCGCCGTCGCCGGGCTGCACCGCAACCAGCGCGAGCAGCCCCGCACCGATGGCGCCGACCGTCGCACCGTCCACATCCACGCGCGCGGTGCTGACCCGCTGGATCAGGGCGATCATCGGCTTCCTCGGGTTTCGGGGGGACGCGATGGTGCTCAAGCATGGCCAGCGGGTCAATCCGGCCGTTACCATTCGCGGTTCGCATGCGCCTGCCTCTCGCCATCCTGTATTTCCTGCTCCGCCTGGTCGGACGCCTGCCGCTGCGCGTCCTGCACGCACTCGGGGCGCTGCTCGGGGGCCTGTTCTGGTGGTCGGGCAGCCAGCTGCGCCACCACACCGAAGTGAACTTCCGGTTAATACATACGCAATTCGGGGAAAAGGAACGTCAGCGGACGGCCAAGCGAACGCTGCGGGAGACCGGCAAGTCGTTCACCGAGATCGCCAGGATCTGGGGCGGCGGCGCGGAACGGGCGCTGGCGCTGGTGCGCGAGGTCGACGGCGAGGA
Source organism: Lysobacteraceae bacterium SCN 69-320 (assembly GCA_001725155.1). Lineage (GTDB taxonomy): Bacteria > Pseudomonadota > Gammaproteobacteria > Xanthomonadales > Rhodanobacteraceae > Tahibacter. Next base: position 359,596 of record MEFP01000030.1, read on the forward strand.
CTTGTTCAATGCCGCGCTCGCTTCGGGCCGTGGCCTGATCATCGCCGCGCCGCACCTGGGCTGCTGGGAGCTGCTGAATTTCTGGCTGTGCAGCCGCACCGCCCTGGCCATCGTCTATCGCCCGCCGCGCAATCCGGCGCTGGAGCCGCTGCTGCTCAGGGCGCGCGGCGCGCTGAACCCGGAACAGATCCGCGCCGAGGGCGCCGGCGTGCGCGCGCTGTACAAGCGCCTGCAGGCCGGCGGAGTCGTCGGCATCCTGCCGGATCAGCAGCCCAAGCAGGGCGAAGGCGAGTTCGCGCCGTTCTTCGGCGTGCCGGCCCTGACCATGGTGCTGGTATCGCGCCTGGCCCAGCGCACTGGCGCAACCGTGCTGTTCGCGTTCGCCGAGCGCCTGCCCCGGGGCCGCGGCTTTCGCGTGCGCTTCCGCGCCGCGCCGCCGGACATCGCCTCGGAAGACCTGCCGCGCGCGGTTGCGGCGCTGAACCGCGGCGTCGAGGACTGCGTCAATCTGGCCTTCGACCAGTATCAGTGGCATTACAAGCGCTTCCAGTACCGGCCGGACCCGAACGAGCCGAATCCGTACTGGCGGCCACGCTGAACGGCGCAGCGGTTGCGGTTATTGTTCGGCCCGTCTGCCCGGCCGCGTTTTCCGCCGGCTGCCGCCCCGCTCCTGTCGACTGCCACGATCGCCGCCCATGTCCAGCATCGAAACCGCCGCCTCGCGCCTGCGCGACCTGGTCCATTCCGCCACCGCGGGCCTGGTCGGCCGCGAGCAGATCGCCGAGCTCATCGTCCTGGCCGCCGTCGCACGGGAGCACGTACTGATCATCGGTCCGCCCGGCACGGCCAAGAGCGCCGTCGTGCGGCGCGTGGCCCGCGCCGTCGGCGGGCGCTATTTCGAATATCTGCTCGGCCGCTTCACAGAGCCCAGCGAATTGTTCGGCGCAGTCGACCTGCGCAAGCTGCGCGAGGGCACGGTGGAGACCGACGTCACCGGCATGCTGCCCGAGGCCGAGATCGCCTTCCTGGATGAGGTCTTCCTGGGCTCCACCGCGATCCTCAACACCCTGCTCGGCATCCTCAACGAGCGCCGCTTCCGCCGCGGCCACACCCAGCAGAACTGTCCGCTGCGGGTCTGCGTCGGCGCGGCCAATGCGCTGCCCGAGGACGAATCCCTGGCCGCGTTCGCCGACCGCTTCCTGCTGCACGCCTTCGTCGATCCGGTACCCGATCACCAGCTCGAGGCCCTGCTTGCCGGCGGCTGGCAGTCCGAGCGCGAGGAGTCGCCGCACTGCGCCGACCTCGGCGACGTGGACCGGCTCAGCCGCGAGGTGCTACAGGTACGCCTGGACGGCGTGCGCGGATTGCTGGCCGACGCCGTGCGGCGCCTGCGCGCGGCCGGGCTGGGCCTGTCGGACCGGCGCATCGTCAAGGCCCAGCGCCTGATCGCCGCCGCGGCGGTGCTGGCCGGGCGCGATGCGGCCCAGGCCGCCGACCTGTGGCCGCTGTTCTACGTGCTGCCCACGCGCGAAGCCCAGACCAGCGCCCAGGACGTGCTGCGCGACAGCCTCGCCGCCGCGGCCAATCCGACCTTGCGCGCGGCGGTCGAAGCCGCGGCAATGCAGCCGCCCTCGCGCACGGCGCGCCTGATCGACGCGGCGCGGCAATGCCTGGCCGGGGAAGCCGACGCCCCCCGCCTCGAAGCGGTGCTGCGCGAAATCGACGCGAATTTCACCGCCGACACCTTGCCCGCAGCGCTGGCCGGCCTGCGCCGGGAACTGAGCGCCCGCGTCGGCGCCAGCCTGTGAACTGGGACTGGCAGGCCGAGTCCGAGCCGCCGCCGCCCTGCGGCGTGCTCGGTCTCGGCGCCGCCGCGCGCCGGCTCTGGCAGCGGACCCAGGTCGCGGACAAGGCCGGCACGGTCTGGCGCATCGCCGCGCACGCCGACCTGCTGCTGATCGCCGGCGAGGCCGACACCCTGCCCTGGTGCGAAGGCGCGCTGTACGTCGCGCCGCGGACCGAGGCTGCCGAGCTCTGGCTGCCGACCACGCAGCGGCCGACGGCGCCGCTGGACCTGCTGCTGCGCGCGGTGCAGCGCCGCCACGGCGCGCGCAGCTATCTGCTGCTGCGCGAGCCGGCGCAACTCGTCGCGCTGGACCGGCTGCAGCCGGCCACGCCCGACAGCTTTGCCGCGATTGCGGCAAGGTGGAACTGATCCGATGGAACTGCCGCTGCCGTTGCAGCCCTGGCGCCGCTACCTGAGCTGGTTCGACGCCGGCCTGGCCGAAGCGCTCGGCGATCTGCTGCGCCGCCTGCAGCCGCTGCTCGGCCCGGCCGAGACGCGCCACGGCCTCGGCGAGCTGGAGCCCGACGGCATCGACGACCTGCGCCGGCGCGGCGGCTATGCCCGGCTGCTGCTCAGCGAATGGGCCCTGGCCGACGTCGAGCCCGACGAATTCCTGCGCCGCGCGGCCAGCAACGAGCATCTGTTCCTGGCGCCGCGCCTCGTGCGCAGCCGCAGCGACCTGACCGTGGTCGCGCTGTTCGACGCCGGCCCCGGCCAGCTCGGTGCGCCGCGGCTGGTACACCTCGCACTGGCCATCGCGCTGGCGCAGCGCGCCGAGCAACTGGGCGCTCGCCTGCTCTGGGGCTGTCTGCAGCAATCCGAGGCGCTGGTGCCGCTGCAGCAGGCCGAGCACCTGCAGCAGCTGCTGAACGCACGCAGCCTGCAGCAGCCGGACACACGCTCGCTGGCGCACTGGCAGGCGCAGATCGCGGCCCTGCCGACCGCACCGGCGGAATGCTGGCTGATCGGTCCCGAGGACGCCGCGCCGCTGCCGGCGACCCATCGCGCACAGCTGCAGCGCAGCCTCGACGGCGGCGTGAACCTCGTGCTGCGCAGCCGCCGCCAGCGCCGCGAAGCGCTGCTGCCGCCGCTGCCGCCGGCCGTCGCGACGCACCTGCTCGGCGGCCGCTTCGTGCGCCGCGCGGGCAGTCGCAAGCTCGTGCACGGCAAGCCGGCACACCGCGTCAGCCTCAAGCAGGCGCCGGTGCTCGACCGCCACGGCGGCAGCGTGATGCTGCCGCTGCTCGACAGCAAGACCCTGCTCTGCCTGCGCGGAATGCGCGGGCTGCAGGAGCGGCCCGGCCGCATCAACACCGCGCTGATGAGCTGGCGCCGCGGCGCCGAGCTGCTCGCGACCTGCTTCATCGGCGCTTCGCATGTGGCTGGCGTGGTGCTGCAGGGCCAGCGCCTGCACGCCTGGAACCTCAAGGGCTTCGATCCCTGCCAGCCGTCGTCGGTGCGCGAGTTCAACCTCGCGCCGGGCCAGGGCAGCTGGCTGCGCTGCGTGTTGCTGCGGCAGGCCCACGGCGACCGCCTGCTGCTGCTCGACCATGCCGGAAACCTGTTCGACTGGAGAAGCCGCCGCCTGCGCGAGCGCACGCTGCCGGAGCTGCCGACGCACGCACTGGCCGTGCATGATGCGGGCCCGGATTGCGCCGTGATCGCCACGGCCACCCTCAACACGCTGCAGCTGCAACGCCTGGCTGCGGACGGCAGTCTGAGCGTGCTGGTCCACATGCCGAACGCCGGAACGCCGCGGCTGGCCTTCCTGGCCGGCACGCTGGCCGGCGCCGTCTGGAACGGCGCCTGCGCCTGGCGGCGCGAAGGCAGCGACGGCACGGCGCAACGGTGGAATCTGCTGCATCGCCTCGGCGAGGCGCCCGCGCACGGCAGCCTTGTGAGCCTGCCGCCCGGCGTGCGCGTGCTCGGTCTGGCCGCAGATCCGCAATCCGAACAGGGCTACGCGCTGCTCGGGCTGGCCACCGATCGCCGCAGCCTGCATCTGTACGCCGCGCAGTCGCGCGAGATCCACCGCGCCGCGACAGCCATCGCCCAGGTCGGCATCAGCGAGGACGGAACGCGCGTCGCGATGCTCAATCAGGAACGCCGACTGCAGGTGCTCGACATTGCCGGCGGCGAGATCGTGACGGAATTCGGAGGCGGCGCATGAGCGCGCCGGTACGCGAGCCGCTATGGCAGGGACGCCAGCCTGTCGCGGCGCTATGGTTCGACGCCGCCCTGCGCCCGGCGCTCGCGCGCGAACAGGCGCTGCTGCAGGCCTGGCGTCCGGGCGCACAGGCGCTGCGTTTCGCCGCCGGCGATCTGCTCTGCCTTGCCGCCGCGGAATGGATGGACTGCAGCGAAAGCCAGGGCCTGCCGCTGTGCCGGGTCGACGGCACGCTGCTCAGCGGACCGCTGCGCGCGGACGAGCGTGCCGCGCTGGCCGGCGCCGAACTCGGCCTGATCGTCGGAGCGCAGCTGCATCCGCTGCGCCTGGCCGACGGCGAGCCGCTGGATCTGTCGGTGCATCTGTCGCTGGACGGCTATGCGCTGCACGAGACGCTCGATCTCGCGCCGCCGCGCCGCCCTGCGCCGCCGGCGCTGGAAGGCAAGAGCGTGCGCGAACTGCTCGGCGACCGGATTCCGCCGCGCAGCGACGCGTCGCGCGAGTTCGTGCGGCGACTGGCCCGTCCCGGCAACGGGCCGGCGGGCCACGGTCCCGGCGGCGTACCGCGCGGACTGCTGCGCCGGCTGGGCGACTGGCTGCAGCGCGTCGGCGACGCGCCGGCACGCGGGGCGGTCGGCCCGCGCAGCGCGCCACCGGCGCCGCAGGCCTGGCGCAGCTGGCTGACCCGCCTGGCCCTGCTGACCCGCGGCGCCGATCTGATCGGCTGGCGCCAGGGCGTCTATCTGCAGCGTCTGCTGCGCCAGTTCGAGAACGACGATCTCGACGAGGCATTGCGCAACGCGCTGCCGCTGGACGGCCGCGACGAATCGCTGGGCCAGGCCTTCGGCACACCGGGACGACGCGCCGACCTGGGCCTGAGCACGCGGCTGGGTCCAAGCATGAGCATCCATCTGCCCGACGCGATCAGCGGCCACCTGCGCCAGATCTATCGGCGCACGTTCGAGCGCCTGGATCGCGCCGGCCGCATCGACGAGGCGCTGTTCGTGCTGGCCGAGCTGCTGAATGCGCGCCAGGAAGCACTCGACTATCTGCTGCGCCACGGCCGCGCGGCGCAGGCGGCCGAACTCGCGCTGAGCTGGGAAATGCCGTCGGAAAGCATCGTGCGGCTGATGCTGCTGGCCGGCGACACGGAGCGCGCGATCCAGGTCGCGCGCCGCGACGATGCCTATGCCGCGGCAGTGCGCCTGCTCGACGGCGACCGGCCCGAACTCGCCGCGCTGCTGCGCCGCGAATGGGGCCGCAGCCTGGTCGCGCGTGGCGAATGGCTGGCCGCGGTGGACGCGGTCTGGCCGCTGCCCGACATGCATGACGACGCGACGCGCTGGCTCTGCGCCGCCGAAGCCGCCGGCGCGGAATTCGGCGCTCGCGCGCTGGTGCAGCGCGCCAGCGTGCTGCCCGAGTCGCTGCCGCAGCAGCTGCCGCGCCTGCTGGCTCTGGCCGATCCGGCCGGCGACGCCGGCGAACGCAGCGCGCTGGCGGAGGCGCTGCTCGCCGCGCCGCGCACGCCGGCGCTGGCTCAGCTGGCGGGCCTGCTGTTGCCGGCCCTGGCGGCAGATCGCGCCCAGGGACGCAACGCGCTCGGCGCCCGGCAGCTGGATCAGTTGCGCCGCCAGGCCGGCGACGCCTGCCTCAACGCCGATCTGCCGCCGTGGACGCTGCCGGCGCCGCGCGAGGACCAGCCGATCTGGAACTGCACACAACCGCTGCGCCTGGCCGCGCCGCTGGCCGGCCTGCATGCGGTGCATGACATCGCGCCGCTGGGACCGCGGCGCTGGCTGGCCGCGTTCGGCGAAACCGGCGTCGCTGAAATCTCTGCGGCCGGCCATCTGGGCCGGCGCTACGCCGTGCCGGCCGACACACTCGTCATCGCCGCCAACGGTCGCGTCGCGCTGGCCCTGGCCCGGCGCGAGCGGTTGACCCGGGTCAGCCGCATCGACCTCGTCACGCACCGCATCAGCGATCTCGGCACCCTGCCGCTGCAGTTTCACAGCCCCGAATTCGACGGCCAGCGCTGGAGCGTGGTCAGCGACGGCCGCATCCGGCAGCTCGACACCGGCAACGGTGGTCTGGACGTGCTCTGGCAGGTCGCCGACCTGCCCGGACCGATCCTGCAGGCCGACTACCGCGGCTACGCCGAAACCTACCTGCTCGCGCTGCCGCCCGGCGGCGAAATCTGGCGCTACCGCAGCGCGCAACGCCGGCTGGCCGCGCGTGAAGCGGTCGCGCTGGACGGCGACAAGCCGATACTGCTGCTGCCCCAGCACCTGCATCAGCCCGACATCGAACGCCTCGCCGACGGCAGCCTGCAGCTGGCCTGCGTGCTCGGCGGGACTCGCCACTGTCTGACGCTGGATCTGCACGACTTTCCGCCGGCGACGCGCTGCCAGCTGCGCGCCGTCGATGACGGCGTGCTCGCGCAGATTCAGGCCGACGATCGCAGCCGCTTCTTCCTGTTCCAGCTCGGCCGCGGCCGCTGCGTGCTGCAGCTGGACTGGCCGTCCGCGGCGGTGAGCGCACGCTGGCGCGGCCGCGCGCTGATCTTCGCCGACGCCCGCGGCCGCGTGCTCCAGCTGGATCTGCACGACCAGCAGGTACAGAGCTTCGCCCTGACCTGAGCCCCCCTGAACGCGGGGTACGGAACCGCGTCACAGATTTCTACCATTCCCGACCAGACGACGGCCCGCAGACGGCGCCGCGTACCGGGGGAATCCGATGGTCCTGCAACCTGCACTGCCGCTGGGGCGGCGGGCACGCTTCGCATCGCGCCGATTCTGGCGCGGCCTGGCCGCGGCGTTCGCCCTCGGCGCGCTGGTCCTGGCCGGCTACGCGCTGCTGGCGCCGCGCGCCGGCAATGACGCCGCGCCCGCCGAAGCGACCATCGGCGCGACCACGCGCTTCGACTACGTCGCCGTATTCCCGCCGGGCACGACCGCAGCCCAGGTCGAGAGCTGGCGCCAGCATGTGCTGCGTGTGCACGACAGCGGCTGCTTCCGCGGCAATCCCTGCATCGCGCGCAGCCTGCGCGGCGCCGAACTCGGCGCGGCACGCCAGTTCGCGATCGGTTTCGACCTCATGCGCGATGCGCCGCCGCAGGAACACGCCGCCGTACTCGCGGCGGCCCAGCAAAGCCTGCCCGGCGTGCGCCTGGCTGCCGGCAGCAGCCTGCAGCAGGCCGTCGAATGAATTCCGTCCGCGCCGCCCCGGCGGCCCTACCGCAACCTGGAGTTTCCATGCGCCACCGTATACGCCTGATCGCCGCTGTTTCCATGCTGGCCTGCGCCGGCTCCAGCCACGCCATCTTCACCAACGGTGGATTCGAGCAGAACAGCCTGGCCGGCTGGACCATCGGTGGCGGCTACAACCCGGGCCTCAACGGCACGCCGCCGTTCACCGGCGCCAGCGTGCAGATCACGCCGGGGGCTGCCGGTCCGGCCAGCGTCGTCGGCGCCGGTGCCGATCCGCGCGCGCCGGGCATCAGCCTGCCGCGCGTCGGCCAGTACACGGCAAAGATCAACGACGAAGCCACCGGCTCGCGCCTGACCACCTTGAGCCAGACCGACACCGTCACCGCGGCCGACGTGGATCCGGCCGACAGCCTGCCGCACCTGCGCTTCTCGTTCGCGCCGGTGCTCGACGACCCGGCCCATCAGCCGAACGAGCAGCCTTACTTCTACGTCGTCGTGCGCAATGTCGCCGACAACAGCGTGCTGTTCGAACAATTCGCCTACTCCGGCCAGCCCGGCGTGACCTTCCAGCAGGGCACGGGCAGCTGGAAGTACCTGCCGTTCCAGAACGTCGACGCGGTGCTGCCGGCCAGCGCGATCGGCCAGCAGGTCGAACTGACCGTGATCGGCGCCGACTGCTCGCTGAGCGGCCATGCCGGCTATGTCTACGTCGACGGCTTCGGCTCGGCCCAGGTCGGCGGCGGCGGCGGCGGACCGCAGCAGCAGGCACGCGTGCCGGTCCCGGCACTGGATCGTCTGGGCATGCTGCTGATGGCTGCGCTGCTCGCTGCGACCGGCCTGCTCGCCTGGCGTCGCGGCGGCTGACCGGCGGAGCAGCCCCCTCGCGGCGAAATCCCGCCCTCCGTCAGCTGCGCTGCAGTCTGCGGAGGGCAATGCGGGATAAGCGGCCCGGCGCGACCGCACAGGTCATCAGCGATCCGCCGCGCGATGCAGCGCGGCATCCGGAAATTCAGTTCGTTCCCACGAGACCGCGCCGGGTCGCTTCCAGCGCGGCCTCGGCACGCGAGCTCACGCTGAGCTTGCGATAGATGGCCTTCAGATAGCCGGCTACCGTATGCCGCGACAGGTCGAGCATGCCGGCGACTTCGGCCACGGTCAGCCCCTTGGCGACCAGCCGCAGCACGTCGGTCTCGCGTGCCGTAAGCGTTTCGTCGGCCGCGATGGCCGGCGCCGGTTCGGGCTGGAAATGGCGCAGCAGCCGCCGTGCGACCGACGGCGACAGCGGCGGCTGCCCCGCGGCGATGCCGCGCAGCATGTCGGCCAGCGCCTCGGGAGTCTGGTCCTTGAGCACATAGCCGTCGGCGCCGGCGCGCAGCGCCGGAAACAGATGCGCGTCGTCGTCGAACACGGTCGCGACGATGCACAGCACCGGGCCGGGCTGCGCGCGCAGCGCTTCGATCAGGCGCACGCCGCTGCCGTCGGGCAGTCCCAGGTCGATCAGGGCCAGCGGCGGCGGCGGCGTGATGTAAGTGAACGCCTCGGCCAGAGTCGCGGCCTGATCCACGGCAATGCCCGGAAACGCGAGCGCCAGCGCGCGCGTCAGCCAGTCGCGGCTTCCGGCAAGGTCATCCACGACCAGGGCGCGATCCAATTCCTTCATGTCCCTATCCTGCCGCGACCGGCAGCGGAAATGCCAGCACCACCTTGGTGCCGCCGGCCGTGCCGGCCGTCCAGCGTATGTCGCCGGCGAGTTCCTGCGCGCGCTGGCGCATGCCGCGCGTGCCGCTGCCGTCGGCCAGCGCGAGGTGGCCGTCGTCGGTCAGCTCCAGCAGCAGATCGCCGCCGCGGCAGGCCACGCGCACGCGCAGCGACGCAGCCTGTGCATGGCGGATCGTGTTGCTGATCGCCTCGCGCACGATGCGGTGCAGATGCAGCGACTGTTCGCTGCGCAGCGGCGGGTCCGGCAGGCCGTCGGCCTCGTCCCAGCGCAGTTCGATGCGCGCCGCGGCGAGGCGCTGGCGCGCTTCGTTGCGAATGTCGGCGAGCACGTCGAGCAAGGTGCCCGGCGTGCCGCGCGAACGGCTGACGGTGTCGCGCAGATCCTGCAGCACGGCACGGGCCTGATCGGCCTGCTGCGGCGTCGTCGCCGTGTGGATCAGGCTCAGCAGCTTGGCGCCCAGATCGTCGTGCAGATCGTGATAGATGCGTTCGCGCTCCTGCGCGGCAGCCTGTTCGCCGATCTCGCGTTCGCGCTCGCGCCGTTCGCGCTCCAGCGCGGCCAGGGTCTGCGCATGCGCGCGCCGCTCGCGCCGCCAGCTCGCCGCGAGAAACAGCAGCACGACGCCGGACCCCGCCAGCCACAGCGCGCCGGTCACGGCGTCACCGGCGCAAGCAGCGCCGCCGCGCCGTCGGCGTCGCCGAAATGGCGCAGCACCGTGGCCAGGCGCGCCGCCGCGGTGCGCGTGCGCTCGTGGCCGGGACCGAATTTCGCCGCGAGGTCGCGATGCGCGCCTTCGAGCACGCGCCGCGCCTCGTCCCAGCGGCCGAGCTGGACCAGGCATTCGCCACGGTTGCTCGCGAACACCGCGAAATACGGATGGCCGGCCGGCAGGTTCGCGCGCATCCAGGTATCCAGCGCGTCGAACTCGACCAGCGCGGCCGCCGCGCGCTTCTGCTTGAGCAACAGCATCGCGAGGTTGTTGCGCGGCCCTATGGCCTCGGCATTGGCCGGACCGCCGTCGCGGCTCTGGGCGGCGACGACGCGGCGCAGCTCGGCTTCGGCTTCGTCCAGGCGGCCCTGGTCTTCGAGCGCATACGCCAGCACGTTGCGCGCGAGCAGGTTGTTCGGCGTGGCGTCCTCGCCGCGCAGGCGGCGCGTTTCGAGCACGTCGCGGATCAGCGCGACGCCCTGTTCGGATTCGCCGCGGCGCACGAGGAACGAGGCCAGCGCCTGCTGCGCGTTCAAGGTCTCCGGATGCGCCGCACCGAGCACGCGCGTGCGCACGGCGATGACCTCGCGGAATTCGGCGCCGGCGGCCGCATCGTCGTTCTTGAGCTCATACAGCGCACCGAGCAGGCTGCGCACTTTCAGGGTCTGCGGATGGTCGGGCCCTGTCGTGGCCAGATGCACCGCGAGGGTCGCGCGCGCCAGTTCGATGGCCTCGTCGTAGCGGCCGGCCAGGCGCAGGGCCGAGCCGAGAACCTGGCTTACCGCGAGGCTCAGCGCGTGGCTGTCGCCGAGCTCGCGCCGCGCGTCGCGCAGCAGCGGCCGCAGCAGCGATTCGGCCGCCTCGGACTTGCCCTGGGCGAGCAGGCCTTCGGCCTGGGCCAGCCGTGCGTCGATGCGGATCGCCGCTTCCGCCGCCGCTTCGGTGCGCGCGAGCAGCGGCCCGAGCAGCGCGTCGGCAGCGGCGTATTTCTGCTGCGCGTAGAGTGCGCGCGCCTGGCCGACCAGCAGGGCGTCGCGCAGCGGCTGCGGCGCGCCCGCGTCGAGCGATGCATAGGCCTGGGCGAACAGCGCCTCGGCGCGCACGGCTTCGCCGAGCTTGAGCAGGCTCGTCGCGAGAGTCAGGTTCACGCGCGCGGCAGCCAGCGGCGCGAGGCCGGCCTGGCCCAGTTCGGCCTGCGCGGCGTCGAGCACGCTGCGCACGGTCAGGTCGCCGCCCTGGCTGCGGTCGGGATCGGCCGAGACCAGCATGCGTTCGAGGAAGCCGCTGACCGCGCCGGCTTCGGCCGCGCGCACTTCGGCTTCGCGCCGCGCCGCGGCCTCGGACCAGGCCAGGCGCAGCGACACGACGCTCGCGACGATCAGCGCGAGCACGGCCAATGCCGCTGCCGCGCTGGCCAGCCGGTGCCGGCGTACGAAGCGCGCGACGAGATAACCCAGGGTCGGCGGACGCGCGTCGACGGGCCGGTGCTCGCGCACGCGCTGCAGATCGGCGGCGAATTCGGCGGCCGAGCTGTAGCGCCGCTCGGGTTCCTGTGCCAGCGCCTTCATGACCACGGTTTCCAGATCGCCGCGCGCGGCCGGCGCGAGGCGTCCGAGCGCTTCGGGACGCTGGTGCCGGACGATGTCGATGGCTTCGAACAGGGTCGACGTCGACAGCTGCGGATGCGGCAGGCGGCCGGCGATCAGTTCGTAGGCGATGCAGCCCAGTGCATAGACGTCGCTGCGCGCATCGACCTGCGCGCTGTTGCCCGACAGCTGCTCCGGACTCATGTACGGCACGGTGCCGAGCACCTGGCCGAACTGGGTCACCTCGCGCGACAGGCCGTCGGCCAGCCGCGCGATGCCGAAATCCAGCACCTTGGGCTGGCCGGCCGCATCGACAAGGATGTTGCCGGGCTTGAGATCGCGGTGGATCACGCCGCGGCCGTGGGCGTAGTGCACGGCGCGGCAGATCTCGATCAGCAGCTGCAGCCGCGCATCCAGCGACAGCACCTGCTGCTGCGCATGCGCGAGCAGATCGCTGCCGCGCACGTATTCCAGCGCGAGCCACGGCGGCGAGGTGCTTTCCGCGGCCGAGTCGCTGGCGGCGTAGAGCCGCGCGATGCCCGGATGTTCGAGCTGCGCCAGCAGCTCCACTTCGCGACGGAAGCGTGTCAGGGCCGAGCGACCGAGCGCATGCATGACCTTCAGCGCGACCTCGCGCGGCGGCTGGCTCTCCTGCGCGCGATACACCCGGCCCATCGCGCCTTCGCCGAGCAGGCCGAGTATGCGATACGGCCCTATCTGCGCCGGCAGCGCTTCGTCGGCCGCGGCGGTGGTGTCGGCTATCGTTGCCTGTTCGTCCTCGCGCACGCTCTCCCCCTGCCCCCGCAGCGACGCGCTAATCCTCGCGCGAACTGGCCTTCACATCGACACCCAGATCGCGCAGCTTGCGATACAGGTGCGTGCGTTCCATGCCGACGAGCTTGGCGAGCTTGCCCACGCTGCCGCCGGTTTCCTGCAGCTGGCGCAGCAGATAGACGCGCTCGAACTGCTCGCGCGCCTCGCGCAGGGACAGACCGTAGTCGATGTCGAACCCGTCGCTGCGCGCGGTGCGCGGCGGCGGCGTGCTGCCGCTGAGCGCCTGCTCGACCTCGGTCAGCTCGACTTCGGGCGCCGCGCCGAGGATCAGCAGGCGCTGCACGAGGTTGCGCAGCTCGCGCAGGTTGCCCGGCCAGGTGTAGTTGCGCAGACGGTTCTGCACCGCGACCGGGAAGATGCGGTACGGCAGCTTGTCGCGGTTGGAGAAAAAGTCCGCGTAGTACTGCAGCAGCTCCGGCACGTCCTCGACGCGCTCGCGCAGTGCCGGCACGGCCAGCGGCACGACCTTGAGCTGATAGTAGAGCTCCTCGCGGAAGCGTCCGGCGGCGACGAGGGCGTCGAGATCCTGCGCCGTCGCGGCGATCACGCGCAGGTCCAGCACGACCGGTTCGCGGCCGCCGCAGCGGATCAGCGCGCGGCGCTCCAGGGTCGAGGACAGGCGCAGCTGCAGCTCGGGATCGAGTTCGGCGACTTCGTCCAGATACAAGGTGCCGCCGTTGGCCTGTTCGAGCAGGCCCAGCTGCACGGTTCCACCGTCCTCGGCGCCGAACAGGGTCTGCGCGGCGTGGTCGCGCGCGATCGAACCCGGCGCGACCGTGACGAACGGGCCGCTGCGCCGTGCGCTTTTCTCGTGCAGCCAGCGCGCCAGCGACTCCTTGCCGCTGCCGGCCTCGCCGCTGAGCAGCAGCCAGGTATCGTGGCCGGCAATGCGTTCGAGCTGGCCGCGCAGCGCCTGCATCACGCGCGAGGAGCCGACCGGCTCCAGCGGCACCGGCACCTGACGCTTGAGACCTTCGTTCTCGCGCCGCAGCCGGCTCGCTTCGAGCGCGCGCTCCACGGTCAGCAGCAGCTTGGCCAGGGACAGCGGCTTCTCGACGAAGTCGTAGGCGCCCAGGCGCGTCGCCTCGACGGCGGTCTCCACCGTGCCGTGTCCCGAAATCATGATGACCGGACAGCCGAGTCCGCCGCGTTCGGACCATTCGCGCAGCAGGCTGATGCCGTCGGTGTCGGGCATCCAGATGTCGAGCAGGATCGCGTCGGGACGGATCTGGCGGCGCAGCTCGCGCGCGGCCGCGGCGTTCTCGGCGACGCTGACCTGGTAGCCCTCGTCCTGCAGGATCTCCTGCACGAGACTGCGGATATCGGGTTCGTCGTCGACGACGAGGATGTGTCCGGAAGCCATGCCCGCCCCTGTGGCGAAAAAACGACGGTGCAGCATAACGCCTTCGCCCCCGCCGTTGCCATGCGCCCGCGGCCGCGATCGGCATGCGGCTGCGCAGCATTGACGCCGTCGATCGAAACCATCACATCGGTTGATTGGTATACAAGCGCGCGCCGTACCATGCTCGCCAGGCCGCTTCGCCGCGGCGTCAGGGGACATCGCTCAGTCCAATCCTGGGAGGCTTCATGAACAGGTCCATGCAATTTCCCGCGCTGGCCAGTCTGGCGCTGCTGTGCACGCTCGGCGCCGCCGATGCGGCAGAACCGGCCAGACCCACGAGCTACACGAACGTCGTCGAGGAAGACTTCGGCACCGTCATGGCGCGCATGAAAGGCCAGAAGGCACACATCGAACAACGCCAGGCCGCGCTGCTCAAGGAACGTTACGACCTCGCCGACCGGCCCGCGGCCGGCGTGACCATGTCGCGCGGCAAGGCCGTGCAGGACGGCGTGCGCGTGAAGCTCAGGAGCGGCCAGAGCTGGGAGGCGCTCGCCGCCATGACGCCCGAGGAAATCAAGGCTCGGGACCTCTGGCCGGCCGGCTTCTATCCGCTGCCGCATCCGAACCATGCCGAAGGCGGCATGGTGTTTCCGAAATTCCAGATCGACGAAGTCAACCAGCAGGCGCGCCGCGACCTCACGCGCTTCGATCTGGACTTCGACCTGCCCGATCATCTGCTGCCGGAATTTCCGGCGCCGATCTACCTGACCACGCGGCCGGATCTCGGCGACGTGTCGAAGGGCAGGCTCGTCACGTCCGACAACTACTACGAGCTGTTCAACGGCGTGCTCAATCCCAAGCAGCTCGAGGGACTGCGCCTGCTCGTCGTGCCGTTCCCGCAGCAGCAGTTCAACCTGACCGCGGACCGGCGCTCGGAACGACCCAGCCTCGGCGTAGCCTGCTTCGACTGCCACGCGAACGGCCACACCAATGCGGCCACGCATCTGGTCGGCGACATACGTCCGCAGGAGCATCGCCATCGCATCGACACGCCGAGTCTGCGCGGCAACGGCAACCAGCGCCTGTTCGGTTCGCAGCGCGCGCTCAAGACCCTGGAGGACTTCACCGAGTTCGAGCAGCGCGCCGCCTATTTCGACGGCGATCCGGTGATCGCGACGAAGAAGGGCGTGAACATTCTCGAACGCGGCAGCCAGGTGCATTTCATGGCCGAATTCCAGGCCCTGCTCGACTTCCCGCCGGCACCGAAGCTGGCCTGGGACGGCAGGCTGGACCCGCGCAAGGCCGGCGAAGCGGAACTGCGCGGCCAGGAGGTGTTCTTCGGCAAAGGCAAATGTTCCACCTGTCACACGCCGCCGTACTACACCGACAATCTCATGCACAACCTGCAGGTCGAACGCTTCTTCAAGGAAAAGACCATCAACGGCCGCCTGGCCAGCGCCGACGGCCCGATCAAGACCTTCCCGCTGCGCGGCATCAAGGACTCGCCGCCGTATCTGCACGACGACCGCCTGCTGACGCTCGACGACACGGTCGAGTTCTTCAACCTCGTGCTCGAGACGAAGTTGAACGCGGACGAGAAGAAGGACCTCGTCGCGTTCCTGCGGCAATTGTGACGGGTAGGTTGCGGTGAGCCCAGCGAACCGCAACGTCGAGGTCTCGTCGCGGCGATTGTCGTTTCGCCATGGCGATCGCAGCTGCGACTACGCCTCGATGTTGCGGTTCGCCTTCGGCTCACCACAACCTACGCCGCCTCAATCGGGAAGGCTGTCGGCATCGCGCTCCACCGGCGTGCCGTAGCGCCAGTAATCCGGCGGATACAGCGCGGTGCGCTGGACCGGTTCGGCCGGAGTCTGGCCGGCCTCGATCGCGGCCAGGGTCGTCGCGGACCAGACTTCCAGCCAGCGCGAGCGGAACGGCTGGATCAGCAGCGCATAGCGCCGCGCGCGCGAATCGAGCTTCGACGGATAACGCACGATGACGCCGTCCGGATGCGCCTGGGCCCATTCGCCGATCTGGCCGATGTGGATCTCGTCGATACCGCCGCGCAGCCGCGCGCGGAAATGGAACTGACCTTCGTACTGGCCGACGTTGGCGATCGGCCGCGACTCGGCCTGGGCGCGGGCCAGCAGCGCTGCCGCCGGATCCAGATCGAAGTTGTGGAACAGCGCATGCGCGAACAGGGTCTGCGCGAGCGCGACGCCGAGCAGCGCCGTGCCGGCGATGCGGTGCAGCTCGCCCTCGCCTTCGCCGGGCAGCAGCAGCAACAGGCCCAGCGCCACGAAGCCGACCGCGAACCAGGCGCTCAGGCGCGCAGCGTCGTGCAGCCAGTGCGAATGCAGATGCCCGCTGGCCAGCCAGGCCGGCAGCAGCGCGAGCAGCAGCGCGAAGACGAACGCCGCCAGGGCGAGCGGCCAGGCGCTCCAGCGCCGACCACTGCCGGCGCCGCGGGCCTGCTGCCGCGCGAGCGCGCAGGCCAGCGCCATCGCCGCGCCCGGCAGCAACGGCAGCAGGTAGTAGACCTGCTTGCCGGAGACCAGGCAGAACACGCCGAAGGTCGGCAGCAGCCAGGCGATCAGGAAGCGCTCGCTGTCGCCGAGCGGCCGCGCGAACGTGAGCACGGCGCGCCACAGCCGCGGCCAGCCTATCCACGGAAACAGCAGCACGGCGAGCATCGGCAGATACCACCAGAGCGGCCGCGCGTGATCGAAGCTGTCGACGACGCGGCCGGCGGTCTGCAGGAAGAACAGTTCGTTGCGATACGCCTCGCCGCCGGCGAAACCGGCCGGCAGGGCCCAGGCCAGCAGGATCGCGATGCCGCCGGCGATCGCCAGCGCGCCGCGCCGGTACCAGCCGCGCCGGTCGGCACGCGCGTGCTCGCTCCACCAGGGACCGAGCAGGAACGGGAAGATCACGTGCAGCAGCATGACCGGTCCCTTGGTCATGAGACCGGCGCCGAGCGCCACGGCGAACCAGCCCCAGCGCGGCCTGCCGCAGAGCGTGCACAAGGTCAGCGCGACGGTCAGCGCCAGCAGCACCTCGTACATGATCTGCAGGCCGAACAGGAACGGATAGGCCAGCGCGATCAGGAACCACGGCGTCATGCGCGCGGCGGCCGGCCGCAGCGGGAACACGCGCCGCGCCAGCGCCGCGGCCGCAGCCAGCCAGCCCGCGCCGATCATCACTTGCAGCAGTCGCGGCCAGACGTCGTTGACGCCGAAAACGGCCCAGCCCGCGTGGATCAGCCAGAACAGCAGCGGCACCTTGTGGCTGTACGGATGGCCGTTGATGTGCGGCACGAGGAACTGGTGCTGGTCCCACATCTCCCAGGCCACGGCCAGGGTCCGCGTGGAGTACAGCGGCATGGGCCCGTGCTGGAAGATCGCGAACACGGCGACGGCGAACCAGAGCAGCAGCCAGCTCGGCGGGACCAGGCGGAAACGGGACGATGACGGCATGGGCGTGCGCAGACGGGAACCGGCGCGCAGTGTAGTGCCTCGGTAACGCCAATGGCTGTACCGCGGGACAGGGCCGGCTTGTGCGGCCGCCGCCGGCTGCTACGCTCTGCCCATGTCCGCTCCCGCCCGTCCCGGCCTTTCGGCCTGCATCATCACGTTCAACGAAGCCGACCGCATCGACGGCTGCCTGGCCTCGCTCGCATTCTGCGACGAGATCGTCGTGGTCGACTCCGGCTCCACCGACGGCACGGCCGAGCGCGCCGCCGCGCTCGGCGCACGCGTGCTGACGCGGCCGTTCGACGGCTATCGCCGGCAGAAGGATTTCGCCGTGCAGCAGGCCGGCAACGACTGGGTGCTCTGCCTGGACGCCGACGAGCGCGTGACGCCGGCCCTGCGCGCCGCGATCGTGGCCGCCCGCGATGCGGGCTTCACCGCCGCAGGCTACCGCTTCGCCCGCGCGACCGAGTATTTCGGCGCATTCCTGCGCCACGGCAACGCCTACCCCGACCGCGTGCTGCGCCTGTTCGACCGGCGCCGCGGCGGCTGGCGCGGCGAGCGCGAGATCCACGAGCACGTCAGCGTCGACGGTCCGGTGCAGCGCCTGGCCGGCGATCTCGAACACCGCGCCTACCGCTCGCTGGCCGACCAGCTGCGCCGGCTCGAACGCTATGCCCAGCTCATGGCCGAACACGACCATGCGCGCGGCCGTCGCGCGCGCCTGGCCAACCTCGTCTTCAATCCGTTCTGGCGCTTCGTGCGCGGCTATCTGCTGCGCGCCGGTTTCCGCGACGGCTGGCGCGGGCTGATCTACGCCTGGGTCGAAGCCAACTACGTGCGGCAGAAGTTCATCAAGCTCTGGCTGCTCGACCACGGCCAGCGCATCGTCTGACCGCGAATCCGACCCGGCCGCGCATCAGGCGCGGCGCAGGATCTTCTCGACGCGCGCCGTCATGCTCGCGGCGAATTCATCGCTCTTGGCCCTGGCCAGCACGCGGCGGTATTCGGGCAGCAGCTCGGTCAGCTCGGCCTTGGTGTAGCAGCGCTCCAGCTTCAGGGTGAACAGGAACGCACGCAGGCCCAGGGTCGCCACGGCGGTCTCGTTGATGAAGGCGCGTGCGAGCTGCAGCGGCGGCAGCTCTGCGTCGGCGGCCGCCGGTGCCGCAGCGCCGGCGGCCTGCGCCGGCTGCACGGCGACCGTGATCAGGCCCAGGACGCCCAGCTCGTCGAGAATGCCGGACACGTCGCCGAGTGCCGCGAACTGGCGCTTGAGCTCGGCGACCGTGTGCTCGCCGTGCACGGCGATCAGCAGCGAGCGCGAACGTGCATGCAGTTTATGGCGACGCTCGACGAGCTCGCGCTGACCCTGCAGCGTCTTGCGTGGAACGGCGGTATCGAGCATGGCAGGCCCCCTGAGCGCAGCAGGGTCGAGCATAGTCGCCCGCTGCGCCGAGGTGAACACCGGTGCGCCACCGCGCGACGTTATTCGGCGTTCGCGTCGTTGTCTTCGGCGTCGGTCTGGACGGCCGGGTCGCAGCCGGCGCGGAACGCATCGGCGCGCAGCAGATACCACTCGCGCCGGTTCGCGTGGCCGACATGCTGCGCCTTGTCCGAATCCACGCAGGGACCGAATGCCGAACGCAGTACGAACAGCCAGCGCTGCTGCGGCGCCTGCGCCTGCCAGCGCTGCGCCTCGGCCAGCTGCAGATGCCAGGGTTTGACGAAACCGAAGTCTTTGGCCGGGCGGTCCGCATGCAGCAGGTTCTGCTCTTTCCAGGCGACGAGGCCGAGCTGCGCATCCTTGCCGATGATCTCGCCGGCGCGGCGCATGACCGCGACGGCCGAGGTCGAATCGTTGAGCACCGGATAGGCCCAGAAGCTCCAGCCCAGCCACAGCGCCGACAATGTCACCGCGAGCGCGGCCAGGCTGCGTCGCACACGGAAAGCCGCTGCGGCCACGAGGCCGACCACGCCGACGCCGGTCACGAACAGCCAGAGCTGGCGGCCGCCGGCTTCGAGTCCGCGCTGTTCGACGAGCCGGTTGGCCGCGGCCAGATGGCCGCTCCAGGCCAGCCCGCCGACGATCAGGAACGCCGCGCCGAGCACGGCGACGAAGCCGAACACGAGACGGCGGAACGCCGGCCGCTGCGCGATCGCTTCGAGCTGAGCACCGACCAGCAGCGCCAGCAGCGGCAGCGCCGGCATGATGTAGACGTCGCGCTTGCCTTTGGGAAAAGTGAAGAACAATACGATCAGCACGATCCAGGCCAGCGGCAGCAGCACGCGCGCATCGCGCGCGCGCAGCGCGTCACGCCAGCGCGGCACGGCCCAGGGCAAGGCCAGCACCAGCGGCAGCCAGGCGAATGCGATGACGCCGAGGTAATACCAGGGCGGCTGGTGATGATCCCAGGATTCGGTGTAGCGGCCGGCGGTCTGGTGGAACAGGATGTCGTTCATGTAGGCGCGGTATTCCGGCGCCGACTCGGATGCGACCGCGTACAGCATGGGCCCCAGCCACAGCGCCGTGGCTGCGACGAACGCGACCGCGCCGAGCAGCCAGTGCCCGATGCAGCGCTCGGGCCGCGCGACGCCGGGCCAGTCGCGCAGGCGCGCGAACAGGTACGGCACGAACATCAGCAGCGCAAGCACGCCCACGCCCTTCGTTATCACGCCCAGCCCGGCCGCGAAGCAGCCGAGCCAGAACGCGCGCCAGTCCGGGCCGAGCAGGAAATGGCGCAGCAGACCGTAGTTGGCCAGGGTCAGGAAGAAACACACGGTCGGGTCGATCTGCGCGCGCTTGGCCTGGTAGACGAACTGGAACGTGCACAGCAGCGCCGCCGCCGCATAGACGCCGACGCGATGATTCCAGAGGCGCCGGCCGAGATCGTAGACCAGGCCGAGCATGCCCAGCCCGGCGAGCAGCGACGGCAGCAGGAACGCGATGCGCCAGTTGCCGAACACGGTGTAGAAGAACGCCTGTGCCGCCATGAACAGCGGCGGCTTGTCCGAGTACAGCTCGCTGCCGCGATGCGGGATCAGCCAGTTGCCGGATTCGATCATCTGCTTGGCGACGAGCGCGAAGCGCGGCTCGTCGGCCGGCCACGGATCGCGCAGGCCCAGGCCCGCGCCGAGGATGACGATCGCGACGCCGGCCAGCAGCCAGAGTTCCTGCCGCTGGCTCAGGCGCCAGCCGAATGCGGTATTGGGAAGCTGCGACATGGCCTTGTTCCAGTTGTTGTCCGGGGTTTTCGGGCACCTGTTTTCAGGCGCGGGCAAAACCCATCCCCACCCATGCCCTCCGGCCCGTCAGGCGTTCAGGGCGCCCGGAACCGGTGCTTCCGGACGGGCGCCCTACACCCCGTTGAAAGGCAGGGTTCATTCTCGCGCGCCCAAGAGAACTGGGCGTTCGTGTCAGTCCAGCGGCAGGCGCAGACGGAAGCTTGCGCCGCCTCCGGGCCGGTTGTCGGCGCGGATGCTGCCGCCGTGTTCTTCGACGATCTTCTTGACGACGGCCAGCCCCAGGCCGGTGCCGCGCGACTTGCTGCTCGTATACGGCTCGTACCAGCGTTCGCCGAAACCTTCGGGCAGGCCCGGTCCGTTGTCGGCGATGACCAGCTCGACCCACTGCCGTCCGCCGTCCTCCACACGCGCAGTCGCCACCTCGATGCGCGGCTTGGTCTGCTCGCCGATCGCCTCGAGCGCGTTCTTGAGCAGGTTGTGCAGCAGCTGGCGCAGGCGGCCGGTGTCGGCGCGCACGAGCAGATCCTCGCCGGCGAAGCGCCGGCTGATCTGCAGGCGCTGGTCGTTCTCGTACAGATCCAGCACTTCGCCGATCAGCGCATGCAGGGCCAGCGGCCGCGGCGACAGCTGCGGCGGCCGCGCATAGTCGCCGAACGCGTTGACGAGGGCCTTCAGCGCTTCGACCTGATTGACGATGGTGCGCGTGGCGCGGTCCAGCAGCTCGGTGTCGTCGGCGGCGAGGCGGCCGATGAAGCGGCGGCGCAGGCGTTCGGCGGCGAGCTGGATCGGTGTCAGCGGATTCTTGACCTCGTGCGCGAGACGCCGCGCGACCTCGGCCCAGGCTGCATCGCGCTGGGCGCGGTTGAGCAGGGTCAGGTCGTCGAACACCGCGACATAGCCGGCATGTTCGGCCGCGCCGCCGACCAGTTCGGTGCCGTGCAGCAGCAGCACGCGGCGCTCGCCTTCGGCGGCGCCGTCGATGACGACTTCCTCGCGCCACTCGCGCGCGTTCTCGCGCAAGTGGCGCAGCAGCGGGTCGATCAGCGGCGCCAGCGCCGGATTCGCGTGACGCACGCTGGACAGCGGCTGGCCGAGCTGGCGCGACAGGTTCACGCCGAGGATCGCATCCGCGGCGCGGTTGGCCGTACGCAGCACGCCGTCGCGGTCGACGCCGAGCACGCCGGCCGACAGATGTTCGAGCACGGCGCGCAGGTAGGCGCGCTGCGCCTCGGATTCCTCGGTGCTGCGCTGCGCGCGCGCGCCGGCGCGCTCGAGCTCGCGCTGCATCTGGTTGAACGAATTCAGCAGGAAGCCGAGTTCGTCGCGGCTGGCCACCGGCAGCGGCGTGTCGTAGCGGCCCGCGCTGACCGCGCGCGTGGCAGTGGCGAGCCGGCCGATCGGCGCGACGAGGCGGCGCGCGACCCCGAACGCAGTCAGCAGCGCGAACAGCACCGACAGCAGCAGCACGAAGGTCAGCACGAGGCTGAAGGTCAGTTTCAGCGAGCCGCGCAGGAACTTCAGGCGGCGGAAGTCGAAGCTCGCGGCCTCGACGCGCTGGGTCAGCGGACGCAGCTTCTGCGGCAGCGGGAACAGGGTCTGCAGCAGCCGCGGCGAGCCGCTGGCGACATTGCTGCGCACGAGCACGCGCAGCATCAGCTGCTCGCCGACCGGCTCGGCCGCCGCATAGCTGCCGCCGCCGGACAGGCGCATCAGGGTCGCCGCATCCGGATAGACCGGCGTCAGGAAGCGCGGGTCCGAACTCGCCGTCGCGATCACGGTCGCGTTGTCGCCGAACACGGTCAGCTGGGTCGCGCCGAGATCGTCGATGACCTCGTCGAGCGCGTCCTGCATGTCGTCGTCCTCGCGCGTCTCCAGCGAGGCGGCCAGGCGGTTGCTCGCCTCCTGGCTGATGCGCAGGCGCTCGTCGACGTAGAGCCGGCCGATTTCCAGCGCGTCGTCCAGCGACTGCTCCAGGCGCACGTTGAACCAGGCGTCGATGGTCGCGTTGAGGAAGTTCAGCGCGAAGCCGTAGACGACGACGACCGGCGGCACGGCCAGCAGCACCAGCATCAGCAGCAGGCGCCGGGTCAGGCGCGCGCCGGGAACTTCGCGCCGCGCGTCGCCGACCAGGCGCAGCAGGCGCAGCGCGATCACGACGATCAGCACCAGCAGCGCCGTGCTGGCGAAGATCACCATCCACGGATGCAGCCGGCCGAAACGGTTGCTGCCGCTCGCGGCGTCGCCGGCCAGCAGCAGCGCGCAGCCCAGCAGCGCCAGCACCGCGAGGGCCGGCAGCAGGCGCCGCGTTATCCAGGTCAGGCCGCCGGAGTGCCAGGCCATATGCGTTCCACCGTGTCCTGGCGCCAGGCCGGGTCGACCAATGCCGGCAGGCGCAGCGCGCCGGGCAGCGCGGTGCTGTCGAGCACGACGCGCAGGCGCTGGCGCTCGGGCGCGACGGCGCGCATCGAGGCATGGGCCAGCGGCAGTTCCATGCGGCTCAGCGCGGCGAGCGCGGCCGCGCGCACGCCGAAGCTGCGCACGGTGGCGCGGTCCAGGTCGCGCAACTGGTAGTTGCGCGACAGCGGGAAATAGCGCAGCTCCAGCCGATGCAGTTCGCGCTGCTGCACCTGCCAGCCGAGCAGGCCGCGGCGCTCGCGCGTCAGATCCAGTTCCAGGGTCAGCGGGATGCCGTGATCCAGCGCGTCGAGCATCGCGGCGCTGGGGCGCCAGTCGCATTCGACGACGAGCACGCCGGCGCCGCTGCGCAGTTCGACGCGCGCCTGATCCAGGCTCAGGGTGGATTCGGCCGGCGCGCAGGCCTGCAGCGCCAGCGCGAGCAGCGGCGCAAGCAGCAGGCGCAGCGGCCGGCGGCCGCCGCGCTCAGGCGGCCTTGTCCACGACCGCATAAAAGAAACCGTCCATGCCGTCGACACCAGGCAGGTTCTGCCGCCCGGAACCGGCGGCGCGGCCGAAACGCGCAGGCACGAGATCGCGCGCCTGCGCATCGGGGGTGCGGGCAAGGAATGTGGCGATCTGTCCGGCGTTCTCGCGCGGCAGCACGGAGCAGGTCGCATAGACCAGGCGTCCGCCCGGACGCAGCAGCGGCCAGAGCCGGTCCAGCAGTTGCGCCTGTTCGGCCGCGGCGCGCTCGATGTCGCCGGCGCGGCGGTGCAGGCGGATGTCGGGCTGGCGCCGGATCACGCCGGTCGCGCTGCACGGCGCATCGAGCAGGATGCGGTCGAACGCGCGGCCGTCCCACCAGCTCGCCGCATCGGCCGCATCGCCGGCGGCGATGGTCGCGTTCAGGCCGAGCCGGGCGAAGTTGTCGCGCATGGGTTCGAGCCGCTGCGCATCGCGGTCCAGCGCGAGCAGGTCCAGCGCATGCCGCTCCAGGCAGTGCGCGCTCTTGCCGCCGGGCGCAGCGCAGGCGTCGAGTACGCGCAGGCCGTCGCGCAGATCCAGCAGGTCCGGCGCGAGCTGGGCGGCGCCGTCCTGCACCGAGAACTCGCCCTGCGCATAGCCGGGCAGCCGGGTCACGTCGGTGCTGTCGTCGAGCACGACCGCATCCGGCAGCCAGGCATGCACGGCGGCCGCGTGGCCGGCGTCGAGCAGGCGCGCGACCAGCGCGGCCGGCGTCGTGCGGCGCCGGTTCGCGCGCAGCACCAGCGCGGCCGGTGCGTTGTTCGCGGCCAGGATCGCGTCGATGTCGTCGGGCCAGTCCTGTGCGAGCTGCTGCACCAGCCAGGGCGGATGCGCCGTGGCCAGCGCCCGGTCGGCGGCGACCGCGGCATCCAGCACCGCGCGTTCGCGCAGGAAGCGGCGCAGCACGGCATTGACGAGGCCGGCCAGCTGCGGCCGCTTGAGTGCGCGCACGGCCTCGACCGTGCCGGCGACCGCGGCGTATTCGGGCAGGCCGAGCACGGCCAGCTGCACGAGGCCGACGACGAGCAGCGCATGCACGACCGGCTCGCGGCCGCGCAACGGCTTCTGCAGCAGGCGGCCGAGCACGGCGTCGTAGCGCAGCCACCAGCGAGCGCCCTCGTGCAGCAGCGCCGAGACCAGTGCGCGGTCGCGGGGATCGGCCAGCCGCGGCGCGACTTCGGTGAAGGCGCTGCGCAACGAGACGCCGCCGCGCACGACCTGATCCAGAGCCTGCGCTGCGAGCGCGCGCGCGTCGTTCATGCGGCCGACCGGCGCAGTTCGGGCCGGGCGTTGAGATAGTCGAGCACGGCCAGGCGCCGGCCGCCGTCGCGCTGCACCTCGACGAGGCGCAGCACGCCGTCGCCGGTGGCGATGTCCAGGCCCTCGCGCGTGCCGCCGAGCACGCTGCCCGGCGCAGCCGTCGTCGCGACCGGCAGCGCCTGCGCGGTCCAGATGCGCAGACGTTCGCCCGCGACTTCGGCCTCGGCAACGGGCCAGGGATTGAACGCGCGGACCTTGCGCTCGATCGCGGCCGCGGGCTCGCGCCAGTCGATCGAGGCCTCGGCCTTGTCGAGCTTGTGGGCGTAGAGCACGCCGTCCTCGGGCTGCGCCTGACTGGCCGGGCGCCGGCGATCGCGTGCCAGCAGCGGCAGCTCGCGGCGCAGCAGGTCGGCGCCGTACTGGCTCAGCAGATCGTGCAGGGTGCCGCCGGTTTCGCGGGAAATGTCGCCGGTTTCGAGACGGGCTATGACCGGCCCGGTGTCCAGGCCCTTTTCCATCTGCATCAGACAGACGCCGCTGACCGCATCGCCGGCCAGCACGGCGCGCTGGATCGGTGCGGCGCCGCGCCAGCGCGGCAACAGCGAGGCATGCACGTTCCAGCAGCCGAAGCGCGGGATGTCCAGCACCTTCTGCGACAGGATCAGGCCGTAGGCGACCACGACCATGAGGTCCGGCACGTAGGCAGCCAGGCGCTCGCGGGCTTCGGCGCTGCGGAAGTTCTCGGGCTGCTCGACCGCGTAGCCCTGGGCCAGAGCGGCCTGCTTGACCGGGCTCGGGCTGAGCTTGCGGCCGCGGCCGGCGGGCCGGTCGGGCTGGGTATAGACGGCGACGACCTCGACGCCGGGCTGGGCGCAGGCATGGAGGCAGGGCACGGCGAAGTCAGGCGTTCCGGCGAACACCAGGCGCAGGGGTCGGGAAGTCATCGGCACTCAGGCGCTGCGGCGCTGCTTTTCGAGCTTCTTGCGCACCATCTCGCGCTTGAGCGGCGACAGATAATCGACGAACAGGCGGCCGGCCAGGTGGTCCATCTCATGCTGGATGCAGACCGCGAGCAGGCCGTCGGCCTGCAGGGTGAAGGTCGTGCCGGCGGTGTCCTCGGCCTCGACGGTGATCTGATTGGCGCGCTCCACATCGGCGAAGATGCCCGGCACCGACAGGCAGCCTTCCTGGTAGGTCTGGATACCGTCCTTGGCCAGGACGCGCGGGTTGCAGAACACGTGCGGCTGGTTCTTCTCCTCGGACACGTCGAGCACGAGCAGCTGCTTGTGCACATTGACCTGGGTCGCCGCCAGGCCGATGCCCGGAGCTTCGTACATGGTTTCGAACATGTCGGCGACGAGGCGGGCCAGGTCCGGGCCGAATTCGGTCACCGGCTGCGCCTTGGTCCGCAGGCGCGGGTCGGGAAATTCAAGAATCGTGAGCTTGGCCATGGCACTACCTCGAAGGAATCTGCGCGGAAGTTGGCGGAAGACGCTTCCGATCCACGCGTAACATGCGGAAATTCTACGCGGATTTGTCCGCGTCGGGGGGAGCCGCAAGCACCCGCGCCAGGGCCGGGTCCCGGCCCGTGGCGATCACAGCTTGCGTGCATATTTTCTTAGGCTACACTCACGATGCCCTTGGGGAATCAGGTAATTGGCGGCCATGCTTAAAAAACTACCTGCACTTTTTGCCGGATTGCTCGTCGCGCTCACGGCTTTTGCCGTCAGCGAGACGGAGCTGCGCAACGGTCACCCCGACACCTACACGGTGAAGCGCGGCGACACCCTCTGGGACATCTCGGCCCGCTTCCTCAAGAAGCCCTGGCTCTGGCCGGAAATCTGGCAGGCCAACCCCCAGGTGGAGAACCCGCATCTGATCTATCCGGGCGACGTGCTGAACCTGTCCTACCTGAACGGCAATGGCGGCGGCGCCCGTCTCAGCAACGGCGGGCCGCAGGTGCGGCGCGACCCGCTGGACGAGGCGATCCAGCCGATCAACCTCAAGGACATCGAGCCGTTCCTCAAGAACATGCGCGTCGTCGACGAGAAGACGTTCAAGGGCCTGCCGTATGTGGTCGCCGTCGAAGAAGACAAGCTGCGCGCCACGAGCGGCAACCTTGCCTACGTGCGCGGCCTCGACGCGCAGACCGGCAGCACCTACGTCATCGTGCGCCCGACCAATCTCTACTATTCGGTCGAAGGCAAGAAAGACGGCGACCCGCCCACCACCCATGTGCGGCCGCTGGACACCCGGCACGGCCAGAACAAGATGCTCTGGCACCACAACCCGGTGAAGAACCTGTTCGGGCGCAATTCCAGCGTGCTCGGCTACGAGGTCGAAGTCATCGGCAACGCCCAGGTCACGCGTACCGGCGACCCGAGCTCGCTGCTGATCACCTATTCGGATTTCGAAGTCCGCGCCGGCGACCTGGTCATGCCGGTCGAGGACAAGCCCTATGATTCGCACTACCTGCCGCACCCGCCGCAGAACGTGCCGACCAGCTTCGAAGTGCTGGCCTTCACCGATGCGGTCAATGCGGTCGGTCCCAAGCAGGTCGTCGCGCTGTCGCGCGGCTCGGCCGACGGCGTCGAGAACGGCCACGTGTTCTCGGTCTACCACCCGGGCGACCGCGTGACCGACCAGTACAAGTATCCGGACGGCGGCGCACGCAATTTCTTCAATCCGCACGACTCCAAGGTCACCCTGCCGGCAGAGTTCGTGGGCCACGTCATGATCTTCCGCACCTTCGACCGGGTCAGCTACGGCCTCGTCATGGACGGCCTGCGTCCGGTCAAGCTCAACGACGTGCTGACCGCGCCGGAATGAGGTGCGGATCCGTTCCCGGCTGATTCCGAGCCGAGAACCGGAAATTTCCGATCCCCGGGCGCCGGCGCAAGCCGGCGCCTTTTTGCTGGGCGTTCCTAATACTCCTCTGCATGAACGCGCCGGACCGCAGCGACACCGAAACCCAGGCCTGGCTGACCCTGCTGCGCGCACCGCTGCTGGGCCCGGCTGGCCTGCGCCGCCTCGTCACGCGTGCCGGCAGCGCCGCGGCGGCGTTGGCCGGCATCGAGGCGCTGCGCCGCGAGTTCGACGTGGACCCGGCGGCCCTGGCCTGGCTGCGGGCGCCGGACCGGGCGCGCATCGACGCGGACGCCGCATGGCTTGCCGCCGGCGGCCGCCGCCTGCTGACCTGGCTCGATGCGGACTACCCGGCCCTGCTGCGCGAGGCCGGCACCGCACCGGCCGCGCTGTTTGTCGACGGCGATGCCAGCAGCCTGTGGCTGCCGCAGATCGCCGTCGTCGGCGCGCGCAGTGCGACGGCCGGCGGCCTGGCCAATGCGCGCAGCTTCGCCGCCCATCTGGCCGGCGCCGGCCTGGTCGTGACCAGCGGCCTGGCCGACGGCGTCGACGCCGCCGCGCATGCGGCCGCGCTGGACACCGGCCAGGCGACGATCGCGGTCATGGGCACCGGCCCGGACCTGGTCTATCCGCGCCGCCAGGCGGCACTGGCCGAGCGGATCCGCGACCGGGGCGCCCTGGTCACCGAATTCCCGCCGGGTGTGCCGGCGCGTCCGGACCATTTCCCGCGCCGCAACCGCATCATCGCCGGACTGTCGCTCGGCGTGCTCGTGATCGAGGCCGGCGTCCAGTCCGGCTCGCTGATCACGGCACGTCTGGCCGGCGAGCAGGGCCGCGAGGTGTTCGCCCTGCCCGGCTCCATCCACAACCCGCTGGCGCGCGGCTGCCATTTGCTGATCCGCCAGGGCGCGCGCCTCGTGGAAACCGCGAGCGAAATCGTCGAGGAACTGACGCCGCTGGCGCGCGCCCTCGGCGACCGGCTGCGCGCCCATCTCGCGGCACCGTCGGCGGCCGTCCCGGCAACGGCGCAGGCCGCACCGGCCGCCGCGCGCGACGCCGACTACGAGCGGGTGCTGGCGGCGCTGGGCCATGATCCGGTCGGCCTGGACGAACTCGCCCTGCGCACCGGCCTCGGCGTGGCGGCGCTGTCGTCGATGTTGCTGCTGCTGGAACTCGAAGGCGAGGTCGGCAGCAGCGGAGGAGGTCGCTACCAGCGCCGCTGAGCCCGGCGGCCGCCGCAGGCCGAACCCGACCGCACTGTCATTCAGATTGGCTTGACAGCACCGAGCGGCCTGTGTGCAGGATGAAAAAAGAGGACGCCGCGGACGCGTCCACCCCCATGCAATCGACCCAGCGGTTGCCGGCACGCCGGCAGCCCGCGCAGAGGACGCGCCACCCGCAATGGCCAAGAACCTACTCATCGTCGAATCGCCGGCCAAGGCCAAGACGATCAACAAATACCTCGGCAAGGATTTCACCGTCCTCGCCTCCTACGGCCACGTGCGCGACCTCGTGCCCAAGGAGGGCGCGGTCAACCCCGACCAGCAGTTCGCCATGAACTACGCGGTCATCGAGAAGAACGAAAAGCACGTCGACGCGATCGCCAAGGCCGCCGCCAAGGCCGACGCCCTCTATCTCGCGACCGACTTGGATCGCGAAGGCGAGGCGATCAGCTGGCACATCAGCGAGATCCTGCGCGAGCGGGGCCTGCTCAAGGGCAAGGACGTGCACCGCGTCGTGTTCTCCGAGATCACGCCCAAGGCGATCAAGGAAGCCGTCGACCATCCGCGCGAGCTGTCGCTGGACCTGGTCAACGCCCAGCAGGCGCGCCGCGCACTGGACTACCTCGTCGGCTTCAACCTGTCGCCGGTGCTCTGGCGCAAGGTGCAGCGCGGCCTGTCCGCCGGCCGCGTGCAGTCGCCGGCGCTGCGCATGATCGTGGAGCGCGAGGAAGAGATCGAAGCCTTCAAGCCGCGCGAATACTGGAGCATGGACGCCGAGCTCGCCCATGCGACCACGCCGTTCCGCGCCCGCCTGCTGCGCCTGGCCGGCAAGAAGTTCGAGCAGTTCGACCTGACCGAAGCCGGCGCCGCCTACGCTGCGCGCGACGCGCTGTATGCCGCGGCCGGCGCGACCCGCATCGCCGGCGCCGACACGCCGTTCGACACCGACCAGCCGACCTGGCGCGGCGGCCAGCTCGTCGTCGCCGACGTGCAGTCCAAGGAACGCAAGCGCCGCCCGGCCGCGCCGTTCACGACCTCGACCCTGCAGCAGGAAGCCGCGCGCAAGCTCGGCTACACGACCAGCCGTACGATGCGTCTGGCGCAGCAGCTCTATGAAGGCATCGCGATCGGCGACGAAGGCGTGGTCGGCCTGATCACCTACATGCGTACCGACTCGACCAGCCTGTCCGACGAGGCCGTGTCCGAGCTGCGTGACGTGATCCGCCGCGACTACGGCGCCAAGGCCCTGCCCGAGGCGCCCAACGTCTACAAGACCAAGTCCAAGAACGCCCAGGAAGCGCACGAGGCGATACGCCCGACCTCGGCGCTGCGCCGCCCATCCAGCATCGCCAGCGCGCTCAGCGACGAACAGCGCAAGCTCTACGACCTGATCTGGAAGCGCACGGTCGCCTGCCAGATGCAGCACGCGACCCTGAACACCGTGTCGGTGGATCTGGCCTGCGGCAAGGACTCGGCGTTCCGCGCCAGCGGCACCACGGTCGTCGACCCCGGCTTCCTCGCCGTCTACGAGGAAGGCAAGGACCAGAAGGCCGCCGAGGACGAGGACGAAGGCCGCAAGCTGCCGCCGCTGAAGGTCGGCGACAAGGTGCCGCTGTCGGCCATCCTCGCCGAGCAGCATTTCACCGAGCCGCCGCCGCGCTATTCCGAAGCCAGCCTGGTCAAGGCGCTGGAAGAATTCGGCATCGGCCGCCCGTCGACCTACGCCAGCATCATCCAGACCCTGCTGTCACGCGAGTACGTGACGCTGGATGCACGCCGCTTCCGGCCGACCGACATCGGCCGCGCGGTCGGCAAGTTCCTCAGCGGACACTTCACGCGCTACGTCGACTACGACTTCACGGCCAAGCTCGAGGACGAGCTCGACGCGGTCAGCCGCGGCGAGGAAGACTGGGTGCCGCTGATGCAGCGCTTCTGGTCGCCGTTCAAGGAGCTCGTCGAGGAAAAGAACGAAACCGTCGACCGCTCCGAGGCCACCGGCGCGCGCGTGCTCGGCGACGACCCGGCCAGCGGCAAGCCGGTCTCGGTGCGCCTGGGCCGCTTCGGGCCGTTCGCCCAGATCGGCACCAAGGAAGACGAGGACAAGCCGCGCTTCGCCAGCCTGCGCGCGAACCAGAGCATCCATACGATCACCCTGGCCGAGGCGCTGGAGCTGTTCAAGCTGCCGCGCAAGCTCGGCGCGCATCCGGACGGCACCGAGATCACGGTCGGCATCGGCCGCTTCGGACCGTTCGTCAAGCACGGCTCGGTCTATGCCTCGCTGAAGGCCGAAGACGATCCGTACACGATCGAACTGCCGCGCGCAGTGCAGCTGCTGCATGAAAAGGCCGAGGCCGCCGCGAATCGCGTGATCAAGAGCTTCCAGGATGGCGCGATCCAGGTGCTGCGCGGCCGCTACGGCCCGTACATCACCGACGGCAGCAAGAACGGCCGCATTCCGAAGGACCGCGAGCCCGAAAGCCTGACCGAAGCCGAATGCCTCGAACTGCTCGCCGCCGCGCCGGACAAGCCCGCGCGCGGCCGCTTCGGCAAGGCCAAGGCCGAGCCCAGGGCCGCCGCGAAGAAGGCTGCCGCGACGAAGCGCTCTGTGGAACCCGCGGCGAAGAAGGCGCCGGCCAAGAAAGCCGCAACGAAGAAGACCGCGGTGAAGAAGGCGGCCGCGAAGAAGGCGCCGGCCAAGTCCGCGGCGAAGAAGACCAGCGCCGCGCCGGCGGCCAGGAAGACCTGAGCAGGCCGCCGTGCTGCCCGCCGACCTGCACGCCGCGGTCCAGGCCCTGCGCCGCGGCGGCGTCGTCGCCTATCCGACCGAGGCCGTCTACGGCCTCGGCTGCGATCCGCACGACGAGGCCGCACTGCGCCGCCTGTTCGCGCTGAAACGCCGGCCGCCGCAGCAGGGCGTGCTGCTGATCGCGGCCGATGTCGAGCAGATCCGGCGCTATGTCGCCTGGGATCTGCTGCCCGAGCCGGCGCTGCAGCGCGTGCTCGCGAGCTGGCCCGGCCCCAACACCTGGATACTGCCGCGCTCACCGGAAGTGCCCCCCTGGATCAGCGGCGGCCATGCGGGCATCGCCCTGCGCGTGACCGCCCATGCGCCGGCCGCGGCCCTGTGCCGCGCCTTCGGCGGCGCCCTGGTGTCCACCAGCGCCAACCGCCACGGCGAGCCGCCGACTCGATCCGCCGCCGAAATACGTACTGTTTTCGGCGACGAACTCGATGCGCTCGTCGACGCCCCGGTCGGGGGGCTTGAGCGTCCGACCGCGATCCGCGACGCTATCAGCGGGGAATTCGTACGACAGTAGAGGCCGGCGTGGCGCCGGCCTGGGCGGGGGGCTATGTCTGCAGTCATACAAGGTGTTCGGGCGGACGCGGCGAGATTGCCGCTCGTGGCCGGAACCGATCAGCGCGTCGTCGCCTGGCTCGACGGCCGTGCCGTGCGTCAGGCCGAGTTCCTGCACCACGTCGCCGCGGTCGCCGCGCAGCTGCCGCGCGGCACGGCCGCGGTGAATCTGTGCGAGGACCGCTACCACTTCCTCGTCGCCTTCGCCGCCGTCGCCGTGGCCGGGCAGACCAATCTGCTGCCGCCGTCGCGCGCGCGCCAGGCCGTCGACGAGGTCATGGGCGCACATCCGGGCTGCTACGCGATCAGCGACCGCGCATTCGACGCCTCGCCGCCGCATCTGTGGCGCCTGCCGCCGCTGGGTCCGGTCGACGCGGTGCCGGCAGTACCGGTGCCGCAACTGCCCGGCGAGCAGATCGTCGCGATCGGCTATACCTCGGGCTCCACCGGCTCGCCCAAGCCCAATCCCAAGACCTGGCGCAGCTTCTGCGCGAGCACCGCACGCAATGCCGAACTGCTGGCCGAGCAGGCCGCGGCCGGCTCCAACGTCGTCGCAACGGTGCCGCCGCAGCACATGTACGGCATGGAGACCTCGGTGCTGCTGCCGCTGCTCGGCGACGTCGCCGTCGATACCGGCAAGCCGCTGATGCCGGCCGACATCGCCGCGGCGCTCGCCGCGCTGCCGGCGCCGCGCGTGCTCGTGACCACGCCGGTGCACCTGCGCGCGCTGGTGCAGTCGGCCATCGCCCTGCCCGAACTGGCCGGCATCGTCTGCGCGACTGCGCCGCTGTGCCGCGAGCTCGCCGCAATGGCCGAGACGCGTTTCGCCGCACCCGTGATCGAAGTCTTCGGCTCGACCGAGACCTGCGTGATCGCCCACCGGCGCAGCGCGCTGGAAGACTGCTGGCGCCACTACCCCGGCGTCGCGCTGCGCCCGCAACCCGACGGCACCCTGGTCACGGCCGACTGGTTCGAAGCGCCGGTCACCCTGCAGGACATCATCGAACTGCTGCCCGACAACGGCTTCCGCCTCTGCGGCCGCAATTCCGATCTGCTGGAAATCGCCGGCAAGCGCGCCTCGCTGGCCGATCTGAATCGCCGTCTGCTCGCAATCAGCGGCGTCGTCGACGGCGTGATCTTCCAGC
Source organism: Lysobacteraceae bacterium SCN 69-320 (assembly GCA_001725155.1). Classification (GTDB taxonomy): domain Bacteria; phylum Pseudomonadota; class Gammaproteobacteria; order Xanthomonadales; family Rhodanobacteraceae; genus Tahibacter. The sequence goes on from MEFP01000030.1 coordinate 392,489, forward strand.
GCGACGGCGACCAGCCCGGCGTGCAGCGCCTGGCAGCGCTCGTCGTCGCTCCGGACCTGGGCGAAGCCGCGATCCTGGACGCGCTGCGCGGCGCCATGGATCCGGCATTCCTGCCGCGGCCGTTGAAGAAAGTCGATCGCCTGCCGCGCAACGAAACCGGCAAGCTGCCGCGCGTCGCGCTGCTCGCGACGCTGGGGTGAGGGACGTCCGGACGCAAGGACTCTGCGGCGTCGCACTGGTTGCCGCTAGCCGGATGTCCGTTGCGGGTTGTCGACTGCCGGTCTGACGGCCGTTCCGCGCTCCGACTCGCGCTGCCGGATGCTGGCAGGCCTGTCGCGGCATTTGAATATGGCGCGAAAAATTCAACGGGTGCCCCTGGGCGGCCTCCTCTCCGCTTGCGGGAGGGGGGGAGGGGCAAGCCACTGCAAACACGTCTACCGTTTTTTCGCGACGAGGGTCGAGTCTCAGACGCAGACGGCCATGGACAACGTTACGACCAGCTCCGGCAGCCCTCTCTCCTTCCACTCCTCTCCCGCAAGGGGTGACGAGATACCACTAAATATCCGTAAGTAAAAGGATTTTTCTTTTATAATCCCCTGCACAAGACCTGCACAGCAACGGCCGATCAAGAACTTACGGCGCCGTTCTGCACAGAATCTAAACAGAAAGGGGCCGCCAATGTCATTCATTACCGAAAAGGAACAGCTCAAACCAGGGCTCGTAATCTTCCGTCGCGGAGACGTGCAGCACCGCATGTGGTACTGCCGCGTCAAGCTCCCGAAGGAAGACCGCTACAAGACTATTTCCTTGAAAACCGAGCGAATCGACATTGCGCGTGACAAAGCCTTCGAGCACGACGCGGAGATTCGATTTAGCCTCAAGCATGACGTGCCGGTATTCAATCGCCCATTCTCAGCCGTTGCCAAGGAATACATGGCGGTGCAGGAGCTGCGGGCCAAACGCGGCGAAATCAGCGCAGATCGACCTCGCAAGGTGCGCACGATCGTCGACGGGCCACTTCAGAAGTATGTCGGCTCGACCCAGGTGCATCTGATCGGCGAGGAGACGTGGAAGAACTACCCCACCTGGCGCCGGGAGAACGGTGTCGGTCGCTATCGCGACAAGCGCATCAGCGATTCAACGATCCATACTGAAATGTCGGTCCTGTTCGCGGTGATGGGGTTCGCCATCGAGAAGCGCTACGTCCCGGCAAGCCTGAGCTTTAAGAAGAAGCCGAAGCTCAAGACAATGCGGCGCGATGAATTCACGCTAGAGGAATACCGCAAGCTGCATACGGTCGCCCGTGCTTGGGCTGCAAAAGCGACACACCCGAGAAGCGTCTGGTATCGCACTGTTGTCTATAACTTCATCCTCATCATGTGCAACACCGGCATGCGTCCGCCGGAGGCGAAGAACTTGCGCTGGCGCGACGTCAAGCCAGCGAAAGACAAAGAGGGGCGCGAGATTGTTGTGCTGTTCGTCCAGGGCAAGGGCAAATCGCGAAACCTTGTTGCACCGGAAAGCGTGCTCGAATACCTCGAACGCATCCGCGCGATTTCCAAGGCGACCAAGCCGGACGACCGGGTTTTCACAACAATCAATGGCGCGCCGACAAGCACCCTTTATCAGAGCCTGATTGAAAGTGTGCTTGTCGTCGCGGGCTTGCGGGACGGGCAGAACGGCGTCCCGCGCTCAACCTATTGCTTCCGCCATACCTACGCGACCCTTCGCCTGAGCGAAGGTGTGGACGTGTACTTCCTGGCCGAGCAGATGGGCACTTCGGTCAAGATGATTGAGGACCACTACGGCCACGTGAACACCGTCAAGCACGCCGACCGCGTACTGATGGGCATGGGCGGCTGGGAGCAGGCCGAGAAAACCGGTGCCAGCAAAGAAGCTGGTGACAAGGTGGTGGCGGCCGCCGGGGCGCGTCAGCGCACGGCGCCGAGGATGAACAACGCCAGATCGGCAAGGTAGGCACATCGAGCTTCGACGTGCTGCCGATCTTCTTCACCGGCCATCCCCGATTGCGCCGCTGGCGCACGCTTAATCGGGGATGGCTGGTCGACGCAGGGCGCTTAACGCATCGAGCCTCGATGCGTTCCTGCGACGCTTCCTTGCTTCTAGGTCGATTGCGCCGCTGGCGCATGGAAATCGACCGCCTTACTGACTTAGTGGAGGAAATTCCTGCGCCGAGCGTCGACGCGCAGCATGTGCTCTTAGCGCGAGCCTTGAAAATAGTGCCACAGGCACAGACGCACACGCGGGCGGCGCTGCACAAATAGCCTCGTATGAGTTCTCACGCTAAAAATCGTTAACGCACACTTCGCGAAATCGGCGCTAGTTTTTCTCGTTTGTTGGCAAACTTCCAGCATCGAAATATTCAAGCGTTGCCCCCGTGCGTCGAGCGGTGAGTTCCAACGAGTAAGGAACATTCCATGTGCCACGCGTTGCATAGATCACGTGTCCGCCCGATGCACTACCAGCCGCCATTGATTCAAACCAAAGTGACAGAACTCTCGCTCCGTATCCAGCATCTGGTGAGCCAACGACTAGAACTTCGCCATCTCTTATCCCGGCCCCAGCGATCTTCTGGAAGCACTCCCCTAGTGAACCAACAGAGTCTTGCGTTCTGGATAAATATCTACACCGACTTTCGCTCTTGAAGATGAATATGTAACCAAGTTGCTTTTTGTCTTTTGAAATTGTTCGCTGAACTGCTCGGAGGTAGCCACTCCAGCCAACCCAGTCGTCGTTCAAAGGTAAGCGTTCGCTCGGGGCTCCAGTCGACAGTTCAGCATTCACTTCGCTCCAACGTTCTTGCGAAGCAATCCTGTCCTCCTCCTCCGCGATACGATGGCGTTGAATGGCCGCATAAACAATCACGAAAATGACCGCAATGGCCGCGAAAAATCCCAGAATGTACGGTCGGCTTTCCTTGTGCTGAACAAATATGCCAAAGACACCGTAGGCGATGCCGAACACCATGCATAGGACGCTGAAAGCAAGAAATGCAGCGAATGCCAGAAAAACGAGAGGCGCAGCCAGACCCATGTTTCACCTGACTTGAAGTAGATGATTTAAGCTGCTATCTTGGCTCGCATCCTCTCACCTACTCGAAAACCGTCGCAGGCCCCCGCACTCTGCGCCAGGCTTCTCGGCTCTCGCGCTTTCTTTTCTGCGCGCCAATTGGCTAAGCACAAGCTGTTACTCAACTATCTCACCGATAGGGAGCACTGGATTTCCTCAAGTCGATGCTCTCATAGCCCAGTCCGCCCAAGAACAGGTAAAGGTTTCCTGGCAAGCCGTGGTTCTTTGGACCTAAAACCAGCCGACTAATCGGCGTCGGCCTTTCCAGCGGAGTCAGGCTGAGATCCATGTATGCATTCAAATGCCCGTCACGCACTTGAAAGGAAACGGGTATACCGGCTGCCTCGACGTCTCCCCCCAGAATGCCACCGCCATCGACGAACTTTGCAAGATTGCCTTGCTTCGCGGTTCCAACTGCGTGCACCGCCCGAACTTCTTGTTCCTCAATGAAGGCTGGATGCTTGAATGCGGTCATGTATGTCGCTAGCAAGATGCAATCTTCGATGAATCTCCCTCTATTTTCTCCGTCCTGACCGTGCTGCTCGACGTATATAGAGATGATCGCAAGCATCATCTCCTTCACCTGCTGCTCCCTTTCATAGAGCACTTTCAGAAGCGTGACCGGCAGGTTTTGCGCCAATAACGCGCCATTGAATCCCACGGCGAATCCCCGGCCGTCATCAGCGTATGCGCGCCACTGGCTCAGAATGTCAGGCTCAAGCGAAAAGCACGCAATGAACGGGTGGGCTACCAATTGCGCCGGTGAGATGATCTTGTCGATTTCTTCGATGAAATCTTCGGTGATGACCGGGCAAGCGTCGCTGACGCCCGCGCGTCTGATAATTCGGGTTGCGGCTTCCTCAAAGACGGAATACCCCCAACGAACCTCGCTCTCGTCATTAAGCATATTGATGTCGGAAAACCGCATGGTGCGGTTCGTCGCAATCGCTTGAAAGGTTGACGCAGAGCAATAGTGATAGAGCACTGAGTCATCAGCAGGCGTGTAGATGCGGTCCATCAGCATTTTCTTTTCCTTGTTGAATGCGCGATTTTTCCAGCACACAGTATCAAGGCAGGTTTTGCTCCCGCGCTTGCGGCTTGCCGACGCCGTTGCCTTTCCTTGGCTGGCTGCCGTCCTGAATACCGGAAGGCCAGATTTTCCTGGGTTGCCGGTCCTGACCGTCTGACGGAACAAATGGCGCGGGCCTTAGGGACGACTGGGAGCGGATTGTGGCTTCCGCGCCACAGCAGGCCAGTCAGCGCCATTCTTGCGCGTAGCCCGCGGCGCGGGTTGCCGAATTCACGTACCGAACGGGTGCGCGGGGCGTCTGGGGCGGGCGGTCTGGTTGCGTAGGAAGCCGCCCGCCGTATTACCGGCCATATCAATACAGCCCTTGCCGCAGAGAAAATCCGCCGCCTTTCCTGGAAATAGCCGGAACCGGAAGCACCAGAAAGCCAGTTCAGACCGCTGGCTTGTATTTCTCGCGGCCGTACTCCACCTCCGGCTGGGCTTATCACTGGCTCGCCGGCATATCCGGAAATTCCGTCGTAATCGACGCAATACCGGCGTTTGGCCCGTTCCTAGCACTCCTATATCCCGTAATTCCCCTGAGGATTAAACGCCCCCTTTGGACGAAAAATTCGGCGAAAAACCGCCAGACCAATTCTCCCCGCCGTCGCCGGATTAACCCTGGCTAGCTCGGAAAAGCAGCGTAGGGTTGCAATCTTTGAAAGACGGCGCAATGATTCGCCTCGCGCATACATAAAGCAGAGCCGGGGCGACGCCCTCCTGCACCCGTATGTCAGGCCCAGATGTGGGAGCGTCTGGTGATTATTAGCGTGGGGTGCTCGCATGTTGCGGACGGGCACCTTTGCGCAAGCCGAGCCAACGGTGCGCGATGCCCAATTTGCCAGCGATCGGTTTGCGAACCGCTTCGTGCCATTTCGCGGCACCGATTAGCCATTGCGGACATGAAAAAACCGCCAGCACTAGGCTGGCGGTTCGGGCCTTTTTACCGGAAGAAGTAGTCGATGGCCATATCAATAAGCCATCTCAGCCACCCTCCCCAGTCGCCCCTAGGGCCGTTGCTACCGCCGTAAAGCCGGCTTACCGGCGGCTTGCCCCCACTTTTCGCCCGGGTGCAGTTTGGGCACTTGCGGACAGACTTGGCCATTTAGGCTCTCCTGTCAGAGGGGCGCAAGGTCGATTTCCGTTGACCAAGCGCCCCGAATCCTCCAGGATGAGTGAAGACTTATACCTTTTTACATGTTGCGATAGGTAGGCCGACACCCAAGTACTGAAGGCCTGCTTCGTCGACCGGGCGGTGACCCTCTAGCCAGGGTCACCGTCCACCTCTCCTTGACTCGGCCCCATCAGTATCTGTGTGGGCAGCGTTACAAGAAAGCCTTACGGTTTAAGCGCCGTCGGTGCTATGATTTCGTACTGTCAAAGGCCCGCTCAAATGCGGGCCTTTCCCTTTCTAAGTGGCTGTCGCCATTGTGGATGGCATAGTTCGCCACCTGCGCAGTTTCTTTGCGTGCTGCGACGCAGCACGCCGCAAGCGCATCAAATCTGCGAAAACCGTGACCGAATTTGCGAATTCGCACCGTTACCTTTGGCACTCCCGCTGCAGGGCTTCGGCGCTTGTCGACGTAGTTAGTCGCAGTCCAGGGCGTCGAGGTCGCGAGCGCCATGGATCACACGTACGACCTCAATGCCGCTGGGAACGTCCTGATGCAGAATGAGGTAGGAGCCTATCGGCCAGGTACGTAGACCTCGGCGGATTTCCGGGCGGGCTTGGCTGATGCCCGGCATGTCGGCCACAGTTTGGCAGCTTGCCGCGATTTGGCGGAGCTGCGTGGTTGCGGCAGCAGGATTGTCCTGGGTGATGTATTCCCACAGGTCGAGCAGGTCGGCGTCAGCCTGTACTGTGTAGAACACCTGCGCCATGCAGCCTAGCCTTCCTTCTGCCGCTTCTTGGCGCGCTCGATGACTGAGCCAATGTCCATTACGCCAGCGCTTCCGCTCGCGATGCCCTCATCCCAGAGCTTGCCGAGGCGTTCCATGGCGGCGCGCTTCTGGGCTTGGCGCTCTGTCCACAGCCGCATCGCTTCGCGCACGACCTCGCTGCTGGTTGCATAGTCGCCTGATTCCACCGCCTCTCGAATGGCCGCGGCATGCTCTGCCGTGAATGCCAGGGACAGCTTTTCAGATTTAGTAGCCATTGTTTCACCTCCTACAACAAAGGTAGGAATTATTCCTACTTAGGTCGAGGAAAAACATCAGCTCGTAAGATATCTCAATGCCTTAGCGATAGCCGCGGCCAGCAACAGCCAGGGTGCGGCGAGCGCCAGGACGATGCACAGGGCCGCGACGACCGGCCCGAAGGGGCTCGCCTCGCCGGGCTGCGCATGGCCACGGTACGACTTCCAGGCCATCGCTAGCGCCCCAGGTAGACGGTCGTGATGGCCTCGCGGCCGTGGCCGAGTTCGGCCGAGATTTGCAGGCGGACCTGCCGGTCTATCGCCCGCTGCGCAGGGGTGAGCTGCCGCAGGCCAGGCCCACCGGCGGCCGGTGACGGCCAACCGGCCAGGTTGCGATAGCGCCACTGCGCATAGTGATGCCGCAGGCCGTGGGTCTTGGAGATTCCAGCCTTGCTGGTGGCGAACTTGAACCGCTGGAGCTGATCGACGTAGCGCAGCCCGGCCGGAATCAATGAGCCGTCACCGGCGATACGTGCCACCTCAACAAGCAGCGAACGTTGCTTCGGTGTCAGCACGGGCACCGTGCGCGGTCTGCCACCCTTGCACCAGCTCCCGCGCAGGCGGATGTGGTCGCCCTGGTCGGCGTAGGAAACGCGGAACTTCAAGGCTTCTTCGCGGCGCAGGCCGAAAGCAGCCTGTAGGCGCAGGGCGAGACGAATGCGGTTGTCTTCGATGCGGGCAAGAGCTTCCTCTGTAGCTTGGATAGCTTTCGAGCCCTTGGCGACGAATGCGCGGGCCTCGATGCCGTAAATGGTGTTGTCGCGGGCGATGACGGCGGGCTTGCCCACCTTTTCGGCCCACCAGCGCAGGGCCGCCATGCGGTTCTTGCATGTCCCAGCGGTAAGGCCTTCGGCCTGCCAACGCTGCACGAGCGCATCGACGTGCTTGGGCTTCAGCGACCGGGCGCCCATCCGCCCGAACCCCAAAGCCTTCAATTCATCGGCGACCTGGCGTAGCAACTGCAAGCGACCCGCCTGCGTTGCCTTGCTGCCGTCCCGGTTGCGCCGGGCCAGCATCGTCAGCTCGAATTTCAAACACGCGGCCAGTGGATGGCCCTTTCTGTTTAGTGTTGATGCCGAGGACAGGCCCGTGGGCCTGCCCGCCGCCCCGAAGGGGCGCAAGGGCAATTGCTTGATGCCTCAAACGAGGCGGCGACCGCCGTGCCTGTAGGCACTGCGCGAGCCGCGATGCCGTGCAATGCACGGCGCTATGGTTCATTGCTTAGTGCGTCCAGGTGCACCAAGCCTGCCGCGAACGCGGCCCGCTAGTTGGCCAGTAGTCGACTCCTTCGATGGGATGTGAAACGGGATTAAGGTTCTGATGAGATACCGCGTCAGAATGAAATGCACAATTACCTTAAAGAGATACTTGGGGGCGCTCTCGAAGCCGAGCTATGAATTTTCCATTCCCAAAAACGAAAACTCCCGGCCGAAATTCCGGCCGGGAGCAAGTTCCATTCAGCTGATTGCGATCACTGGAAACCGTTCGCGAAAATCTTGTCTACACAGCCCGGAGCGGCGGCGCCTGAACACGGATCACCGGTGGGAACGCCAGCGAGCGGATAGTACGTCGCGTCCAGCGCACCGGGCGGTGAATAGGGATTTGAACCGATGACATACTCCATGCCATCGACTAGTCCGTCACCGTCCGAGTCCGTCGGCGGGTAAGCATAGCCCAGATGCATACTGCTGCCTGACGGATAGGCGGCCGTGTAACCAGCCGCCTCGAACGTTGCGCGCTCAAACTCCAGGAAAATGGCGCAGTCATCGACCGACGTCTTGCACTTCCGATAGAGCTTCTGCGCCCCAGGCGGAATGCAGGCAGGTTCCAGCAGCACGCAAGGCGCATAAATGTAGCCTTGGATGGTTCTCAAGTCGTAGCCCTGTGCGTGAGCTGCCTCAATATCGGCCGTCGTCGTGACGAGCATCAGATCGCGATTGTTGCCATTGCAGCCCGGATTGCCGGGTGTGCACCCTACCGGGAACGGACGCGAGCGATCCATGAGGTGGAGCGGTATCAGCGCCGGGTAGCCGGCCTTGGGCGTGTATTCGGTCGTCAAGACGTAGACGTTGGCCTTCGGCTGCGGCAGTGCCGTCGTTCCAGCCGGCGGCGGCGGGAAGCTCGAATAACCCGGAATGGTCTGTCCACTCGGCACATACTGCTGACTCTGACTGATGATGTAGGCCATAGCCATCTGCGGCGACGTTGAATCGCCGTAGTCGTTCGCCGCCGCGCTGTAGAAACGAAACAGCGGCGTGACGCGATTCTTGACCTGCACGCCGGCAACCACACCGAGCATCGTCTTAGCGGCCGTTGCGGCGTTGGGGCGGCCGTAGCCAAAGATGGGCGACCAGTAACTGGGATTGGACTGCCGCTCATAGGTGCTCGACGCGAGCACGCTACGGATGCCTGCAACCTCGCCTAAGCTCGGATTCGGGACAGGCTTGCTCGGCGAGACGAGAGGATTAACTGACCTCAGGAGACCGACCACGCCGGAAATCTGGGGCGACGACATGGACGTACCCGTACACAAGCCAACGCCACTACCCATGGGGCCTGGGAACTGGTCGCCGCACTGAAATCCCGTATTCCAGTTCATGTTCGGATAGGTCGTTGAGACAACGGCATCTGCCGACGCGACAACTTCCTGCAGCGGATAGCCAGGATCATACGTGTAATTGGACCCGCACTGCGCTTCTGGGTAATCGGCTACGGGACAGTTTGCGGTTGAGCCAGGAGATTTGTCCCAAATCTGCAGACTGCTGTTGAAGCCACCGGCAGCGATTACACGATCGTCACTCGCGGGAAAGTCCAATCTCCATCGGTCGTTTCCGGATGCCGCGATAAGAGCCACGCCACGCGAGTTGGCATGAGATATCGCCAGACACCAGGAATCGTTTGGAGTTAGCGCGCAAAAATTTGGCTTACAATACGCGCTATTTGGATTATTCCATATGCAGCTAAAGCGGTTCGCATTGCCCATGCGGAAGCTCATATTAACCACCTGAGCACCCGAGTCGGAGAGCAGTGTCAGCGCCGCAGCCCCGGCTAAGTAATTCGAGTCGATCACAAAGGCTTCAATTTGCGGAATGCATACCCAATAGCTCATTTTCCACATGGCAATTCCGCAATGCTTGCAGGTTCCCCTAGGGGTAGAACCTGCAACTCCGTTTGCTGCAATCAATCCACTGACGTGCGTGCCATGTCCGGCCAGAGTGACAGTTCGAGGTGGTAGTGTAGGCAAACCTTGGACACACTGATCGGTGGGCGGCGGCATCGGAATCTCGTTCTTCTCGTCGACGTCAAGCCGGACGAAATTAGGGATTCCGTTGACAACTTCCGTTGCGTATCCGACGTCGAGTGAGCTCGCAGGAATGAAGTTCCCTCCGGCATACTGTCCCGTCGGTGAAAATTGGCGCAGCTGAGGATGGTTGGTGTAGAGGCCGCTGTCGATAACGCCAACCAGTGCGTAGCCGCCCGCAACCTGCCATGCAGCGTCAATGTTCAACGCGTCGCGACCGTATTGGCTGCCCGCGTTGGTAGCATTGTCGTCGTGATTTTCGACCGTGAAGCCCTGGAGCCTCGCGGAAGAGAAATTCCCCTTTGGCGCTTCGGAAGCGGCACCCACGCTAACATCCGCAAGAAGGGCGGATATCGCCGTTTGGAGGTTTGCCTGCGGCGGGTAGCGAACAACTATGTAGCGCTCAAGCTTCGACCGTTCCAACTGAGGATTGGTGTTGATGTAGTTCAGAAAGTCGCCCGATGCGCGAATGGGCAACAAATACGATGCTGAAATAGGATTTTCCACAGCCAACGCTGCAACTGGTGGGGCGCCTCTCGTAGCAGGGGATTGTTTGAAGTAGCCAACAACATCGTCAGCGAGCGTGTTGCCGCTATTCGGGAGCAGTAGGATTTGAACCAGTTGATCAGGTCCACTTTGGGATCTGGCAGTACCGGGCAGGAAGAAGCCGAGGATTGAGAAGATGGATAAGGCTAATGCAAAAGACGCAGCGCTGCTGCGCCGCAAGCCATTGGCGCGCGACCTCGTATAGCTCATTAGTTTTCCCCTGAATGGTAAACGCGAACGCTTTATTCTTGAGATTTTTCCGATGAAATCAGCAGGAAATCACGTCGAACTTTTCCTCCAACTTTGGGCAGCTACGACAGCCAAGCAAAGCGCTGCGAGAAGCAACTGGAAGAAGGGAGATAGAGAAGGTATGGGAACTTCGTCGGGAACGCCCTGAGGCGCCACATTAAAAGCCAGTAGCCCCATAAATTGCGGAGGACCGCCGCCGGAGAGCACCCCGGGCTGGTAGTAGACAGTTAACGTGTAGTTGCCTGGAGGGAAAGACCCAACAATGTATGTGCTGGTCGTTATCGGAAAATTACAGAAAGCGTTGATTCTCGCCGGAACAACTAGTGAGATTTGATTCCCATTCGTTGTTACAACCCCGTCTGTTGGCCAGCCATCGAACAAATGACAATCTCCGGCTCGGGTTAAGATAGAAATCTGTTGCCCGGCGACTGGATTTGTTGGAGACAGGATAGGGGGGTCAAAGAAAGCATGTGTGCTTGAGCTCAAAGCAGCCAGAGTCAAGAAACAAAATAGTCGCATTGAGTGCATCATCACATCCAACCTCCGCGCATATGTCCTGCTGACAATCGTTACTGTTGATCAGACTGAATTTTATTTACTGTCGTTTCTTTCTCGGTCCAGTTCTTATCTCCGATGGTGTTGTGGGGCATTGAAGTTGGAACTCTTTTGATACATGCCAGTAACGACAACGCTGGCCAATATTAGAAGCAGCTTGAAGAACGATGACAACGTAGGGATGCGCATTTCCTGAGCAACACCGCGAACGACCAACTGAGTCGTCGCTAGCGGATCCACCACTGTCCCGAACACGGTCGAATAGCTTCGTTCGATTTGTAGCATATAGGTTCCTGCCTGGAAGGCAGAGATGACATACCGCCCCGTTCCCGATCCATAATTGCAGAATAGTGAATTTGTTTCATGCAAGCTTGGGAGAACGACGCGAAGATTTGTACCGTTCTGCGTTACCGGAATAGGTGTGGTCGAACCAAGGAACGCATCGCAATTACCCGCGGTGACGTCGATGGAGAGGATGTCTCCCGCCAGTGGCGATAGTGGAACCAGGACCGGCGGTGACACGACGGCTGAGGCTGGACATGCCGACAGCAATGCCAGTACAGCGATTAGCCCTCGAAAATAGCGCGATAGCATTCGCCTCCTAATGACAGTCGGCGCTTCTGGTGAAGCGCACTCCGGATTGTTCAGGAACGTCAAGGAATGGTGTTAGAAAATCGTTAAATTAACAGGGGCTATCGTCGGTGGGGCAATCTGCCGCGTTACCGTCGAGCCCAGGGGCACTCGCTCGGCAACGCCGCGACTCAACGGAAAGACGCTGAGAAAAAACAGGGGGGCTCCCCCCCTGTTCTTTACCGCTAGATCAGGCCTTCTTCGGCCATGCTGACGGCGTTCATGCCGCCGACGACGAAGTGATCGAGCAACCGAACTTCCACGAGGCTCAGCGCGTCTTTGATCTCCCGCGTGATGTGCCTGTCTGCCTCGGAGGGCTCGCAGAAACCGCTCGGATGGTTGTGTGCCAGGATGACGGCCCCTGCGTTGTGTGAGAGGGCGCGGCGCGCGATGACGCGCGGATGCACGGGGCATTCACTGATCGAGCCGCGAAACAGAATTTCGCAAGCGATGACCCGGTGCCGGTTGTCCAGGAATATGCCCGCGAACAGTTCCTCCGGGTTGCCGAGAAATCGCTGCATGATCAGCTTGCGGGTGTCTCGCGGACTTTCCAGGAAGGCCAGGCGGTTCAATCGCCGCTGCGCAATGCTACGGGCCTCCGCGAGAATGCGTTCCTCGTAATCAGCATCGAACTCCTGCGGGAACACGACGCGGTGCCACAAGCGCTCTGCGGGATTGTCGAGCATGTTTTCGCCTCCAGCCCCGCAACGCGGGGCATCTGTGGGATGCCCCACGCCGGGACGGCGCGGGAAAAAGGTAAATGGTGTTGCGCCGATATTCCTAGCAGCGGCAACCACGCGCTTCAATCCCACTGTGTAGGTAGCTGACTTTCTAGTGCTCGAATCGCACGCCGCATGGCGACGAAAAAGTGACGACGTGATGACCTAGCCGCGGTGCTCCGTGATGACCAAGGCTCAGAGCCTGCCGTGACGACGCAGGCCGTCACGGGCCTAGCACGCTTCTTTCTTCCCGAGAATCAGCGCCTGGCTTGGCTGGGCGCTGGCCGTCACTGTCAGCTGGCGCCGCCAGTGACGGCCACAGATTTGCCGGCATGGTTTTATGGTGGGCGACAGATCAGTTCCTTTCGGCTGCTGCTGCACGGAAGGAACGACTAGCGCCCGCCGCTGTTGCGTGGCCGCTTGGCGTAGGCCGCATTTAACATGCGCTGTGGGCCTCCGTTGGTGTACGCAAACACGTTAGGGTCTAACAGTACATACGTAACAAAGATGATGTTTTCGGCTGGCGCTACCCCACATTCAGCCTCGACGCTGGCCATTCGATTTCTTGAAATACCGGAAAGCACCGCTCCGTTCCCGTTTGGCAGGAGCGCGCGGTCCGTGAACTCGAAGTCGCTTTTTAGTGCCGGTTCTTCCCGCTCGAAGAGAACTTTTCCGTCTTCCGCGCTACAACTCCAAGGCAAACTGACGGCGGCAATGAGTTTCCAGTAGCGCTCTGTTGCAGACTCCGGCTGCTTGAACTGCACCACCAGTCGCGTCGTCTTTATCCCGCCGTAATACTCCTGCGGCGGCGAGATCTCGAATGCATTGGGAATGCTGCGCGATAGCGAAAGAGAGACGTTCGCAGGCAGTGCTTTGACGAACTCTTCGTAAGTGCTGCCGAGTGGCGGTAATCCCATGGCCCGCAGACTGTGTGCTGGCACTGCCGGAGTGGCAGCAGCGGCTTGGGCGGCTGCCTGTACGGGGGCATCGCTCCCGGTGCAACCGGGAAGTCCAATGCAGAGCACGGGAACCAGGAACGCGAGGATGAGTTTCAGGGTTAGAGGCTTGGTCATGACGCGTCCACTCCCGGAGGACCAGTAAGGCCATAAAAGACTAGTCTAGTTTGGACTAATCCCGGTTGGACTCTAGCGTGGGCTGCCTTCTGCTGGCAAGCCCATGGCGCACTCGACCCACCACCAGGAGTACCGGCTGCTGATGACCCTCCTGCGCGAAGTACGCCGGGAGCTTGGGGTCACGCAGATCGAGCTGGGGCAGCGGCTGGAGAACACCCAGACCTTTGTCTCGAAGGTGGAGCGCGGAGAACGGCGCCTCGACGTGGTGGAGTTCGTCGAGTTCTGTGAGGCCATCGGCGCGCCGCCCCAAGAGGTGTTTGCGCGGTTCATCAAGCAACGCCAGGAGGCCGGGACGCCACGCCTGAAGAAGGCCGCAGCAGGCAAGCGAACGCGGCCTGCTTAGAGTCAAGTGGCGAAGCCGAGACGGGCGGTCGGCATGTGAGAGGACCATCCCACTCGTAGCACATCCTTCCCCAACGCGTACCTGTCCTACGCACCTAGGGGAAGTAGCAATGTGGAAGCGGCGCAGAACCTGGACTACGCTTGCGCTACTGATCTTGCTGAACCTTTTGGCCTGGGACATACGAACTGATCCCCAGGCATACGCGGCCTACATCCAGTTACATCAGCACCCGGTTAAAAACGGGGTTGAATACACGGCGCTTCGGCCCGCCCGCTTTTACTTTGACAGCGTCTGGTACTCCTATGCAGTCGCGCTGCTAGTCGGGTTTGGGCTGCCTTTCCTTCTACCCCGTCTTTTGCCCTGGGCATGGCAAAAGCGTCATGTCCTTGCGTACTACATTCACAAGGCCGCCCCACATGCCGCTTGGCTAGGGCGCCACAGCGTCAATGTGTTCTTCGCCTTCCTGAAGGTCGTCCTGCTGCTGATGATGGGCCTTGTAGGCGCCTTGCGCGCATCAGGGAAGCTCTGGGTTGTCGTAGCGCTGTTGATTGTCTTCAACGTCCTCGCCTGGGACTGGAAGAAAACCCGAGAAAAAGATGAACTGCTCCTCGTGCTTCAGGAGCGGCAAACAGAGACAGACGCCGGGTTTACACGCTACATCGCCACGCACTACTACGGCATTGCCCCCGGAATCAGCTTACCGGATCGGGACACCTCGATTTTTGCTTCCGTGCTGGTCGGAGAAGTTCTGCCGTTCCTGGTTCTCCCGTCGCTTGTCCGTCGTCGCCGACCACTGGTCATACCGCAACCGCCTGTGGTGGGAGCGCCGCGATGAACCTTGAAGCCCTCTGGTCCACTCTTCAAGTCATCATCGCGATAGTCGTTGTCTTGCTGCTCATACGTGCGGTGTCGGTCTGGCGCGGACGGCGTGCAATGCAAGCCGTGCTCGATAGCGCACATGCCTCGTCAGCAGTTGCCCACGGCACAGCCGACTGGAGCCGGAACGCTTACCCCGGCGTCGGATCTGGCTCGTTGTTCCTGGGGGCCGCCAATGGCAGCGCCATGTACTACGACGGCGACCAGCACCTGATAACGGTTGCCCCGACCCGGACCGGCAAGGGAACCTGCCACATCATCCCCAACCTGCTGACCTACCAGGGCAGCATGGTCGTAAACGACATCAAGGGGGAAAATTTCAAGGAGTCGAGCCAGCAGCGGCTGAAATTCGGCCAGGTGTTCCGGTTCGCGCCCTTCGCAGAGGATACCGACGGCTTCAATCCGCTGGACTTCGTGCGGCGAGGAACCCCGGCCGCGTTCGATGACGCGATGCTCGTGGCAGACATGCTCATCGTGCCGGGGAGCAACGACGACGAGGGCAATCACTGGAAGGAGGCCGCCAAGAACCTGCTGGCGGGCCTCATTGGCTACGTGACCGAGAGGGAGCCGATAGCAACTCGGAACCTACAGCGCGTGCGCGAGCTGCTGACCCTCGACCAAAAAAGCTTCCTGGCGTTCGTCCAGGAGGCAATGGCGGACCCGGCCGGACCTCCTTACGTCGTACGCGCGGCCAACATGCTGTTACAGAAAGCAGACCGCGAGCGCAGCGGTGTCATCTCGACGGCGCAGGCGCAGACTTCGATATGGGATAGCGAGCCGCTGGCGCGGGCAACACGGATCAGCACCTTCAAGGTGGAGGAACTGCGTGACCAGGTAGCAACCCTCTACATCATCGTGCCGCCGGAGCACCTAAGCACCTACAAGAGCGTGCTGCGCGTTGTCCTCGGCCTGGCCCTGTCCAGCATGACCAGGAAACCACCGGAGCGAAGTGAACGGCCGCCCCTGACCTTTCTGTTCGACGAGTTCCCCAGCCTGGGCTACATGCAGCCTGTCGTTGACGCGATGGCCTATCTGGCAGGGTACGGCTGTCGCCTATGGCTCTTTGCCCAAGACCTGGGGCAAATCCGCGAGATTTACGGCGACAACACGACTTCCTTGCTGGCGAACTGCGGGGCGCGGGCCTTCTTCGGCGTCGCCGACTACGAAACCGCCGAATACGTGTCAAAGATGGCCGGGCAGAAAACCGTCCTGACTTCGACCCGGAGCCTCAAGACCAGCCGAGTTCTGTTCTGGGACGACATCTGGGGCGTCGAATCCCAGAACCTGCAATACATCGGCGTCCCGCTCATTGCGCCGGACGAGGTGATGCGGATTCCCGTACGGGGCGACCAGCAGCGGCAGATCGTGTTCCTGCAAGGACAGGCGCCAGTTCTCGCGCTGAAAATCCCTTACCACGTCGTCGATGCCTGGGCCGCCGCCGCCGTGCGCGCCCCGGTGTCGGTGCAACTCGACCAGGCGCCTATGCCGCCGAGCACCGCATCAGAACCGCCGCGACAGCCGGAAGGTGCCGCAGCAGCCGATGCCGTTGCCAAGGCCAAAGCCTACGGGGCGGCCGCGGCCAAGAAGGCAAAGCCCTGGGCTTCTGCGGCCGCCAGCGCGGCCAAGACCGGCGCGGCACATCTGGGCGAGAAGATTTCACTTGTAACCCAGCAAGGAGCTGCTTACATAAAGGAAGGCAACAAGCGAAAGGGTCAGGGAATGGCCAAGAATTACGAAACCATCGACGAGATCAAGGCGAGCTCCGAGCAGACCCGTGAAAACATGGTTGATTTCGCACGCTTCGTGCGGGAGACGGAGGGCAACATTCGTCTCTGTGAAGCAGAAATCGCCGCGCTAGCACCCAATGACCCAAGACGGGCAGTTTTCGAGGAAACACGCTCGGGTCTTGAGCGCAGCTTAGCTAGCAATCGCCGCATGGTTGAAGTTGGCCGCATTCTGCTTGATGGCGGAGAGGCAATCGTTGAATCAATCGAGGACGGAGCATGAGCACCATTCTGAGTGCGGCGGATTCAGCTTGGAAAGAGCTAAATCAACTTTACGCGGAACTGAGACCTCTCTACTCAGAACGTACTTCCTTGGAAAGTACTCGCGTTCAGCTGCAGCTATCCCGGAGGGATACGCAGGACATCGATCACCAGCTATCGGCAACAAAACAGGCAATAGCTAGCAAAGAATCTCTCCTTGAGAAAGTCGGTCTTGAGTTCCGAACGGCCATGGCAAATGTCGAAGCCGAGCAAAAGCTGACGGAAGCAAAGGCCAGGGAGGCCGAACGAGAGAAGGAGCGTGAAAAGGAACGAAAGCAGGAATTTTACAGAAAGCATCCAGTCGACGATCTGGACCTCTAGGCGCTTCAGATCTACAGCCACCGATTCTTAGAGGGAACTGTCTGCAATCTCACGAGCGCGGTGCGCAATCAAAGCTATCTTTGTCCACAACAACTCCGCGCTTTTTGCCACCTGTTCCAGCCTCTTTTCATCGTTACTCGACCACAATTCCTGAGGAAGCAGAGCCTTTTTTCCTAAGAGCAAGGTTTCGCGATCAAAGTCACGACCTTGCTCGATCGCCTCAGCAAATGACGCTTCTGACCCGTCAAGTAAGTGCGCGCGTTCTAGAAATGTGACTAGCTCGTGCGGTGCAGAAAATTCAATGCGCGTTTCGCCGCCCAGGTATTTGCCAGCAATCTCCCGACTGTTTCCTTGGGCCAAGAAGCGTCCACCAATCCCGACGCGTGCGCTCCATTCCTCAAGGGGCGGAAGTATTCGCCTCGCAAAAGCCCGAGCGGCAGTAGCTTCTGCTTTGCGTTGGTCAATCAATACGTGCCTTCGCTGTAGGCTGGCCACCAAAAAAACCGCTATCAACGTGCCCGCCGAGAGCAAGGCTTGCGCCCAGGCTGCGCAGGCACTTAACCAGCCCGCATCTTTCATGCATAACGGCTTGACTTCTAGGAAACCGATGCCCAGCCCGACGACCAACATGCCCCATCCAAGGCCGGCAGCTGCGATCTTCAATACTCTACGGGTCATAGTCTTCCCTCTGATTGCGTCTTAGATAGGTGTATGCAGTCCGCGATCTTCGCAGCTCCACGACCACATGTAGTGAGCGAAGGCTAAGCGCAACTAGCGGCCTTATCGTCCTAGATAGACGGCCGTAATCTGCTCCCGCTCGTGGCCGAGCTCGCGGGAAATCTTCAATCGGGCCTCGCGGTCGCGGGCTTTCTCGATGGCGGCGAGCTGCCGCGACGTTGGCCCACCGGCGGCGGGGCAAGGGAAGCCCGCTTCTTCCAGGTAACGCCGCTGCGCGTACTGATGCCGTAGGCCGTGGGTCTTGGAGATCCCGGCCTTCGCCGTCTGGTGCTTGAAGGTGTTGAGCTGTTCGACGTAGAGCTTGTTGGACGGAATGAGGGAGCCGCCTTTGGCGAAGGCGGCGACCTCTTGAAGCAAGGCCACCTGTTCCTCTGTCCGTATCGGCACCTCACGTGGCCGTCCACCCTTGCACCAGGACGCCTTGAGCTGCACGACCTGCCCAACCTCGATCGCCTCCAGGGCGATCTTGGGGCGGAACTTCAGTGCTTCCTCGCGGCGCAGGCCAAGGGCGGCCTGCAAACGCAGGGCGTACTGCGTCCAGGGGTCTGTAACCCGTTCCAGGCCATCGTCGCCTAGCGCAACAGCTTTCGTTTTGTTGGTGACGTACTTGCGATCAGCGATGCCATAAAAGGCGTTGTCGCCGGCGATGATGCCCGGCTTGCCGACCTTCTCGGCCCACCACCGAAGGGCCGCCATACGGTTCTTCACGGTGCCGACCGACAGGTCTTGCCCGCGCCAGAACTTCACCAATGCCTCAACGTGCTTCGGCTTGAGGCTGTCGGCTGTCATGTTCTGGTAGCCGAGCCCCTTGAGGTCGTCGGCCATCTTGGTCAAGGTCTTTAACCTTTCTGCCTGGGTGCCGAAGCTCCCATCCTTGTTGCGGTAGGCCAGATGTCGCAGGTCGTATTTCAAGCTCACACGCATTTGCCGGAGTTCCGGTAAGTGTTCACGCCGTCACTGGTGGCTCCGGGAGCCGTCCAGCAACCCAGCCTCGAACGGATCGAGACTGGCAGGGGCAAGTGAGCTTGGGCGCATCGAATGATGCACCCGCGTTTGTGCCTGTTGGCACCTCCTTTCTTCGCAGGTTGTTGACCTGATGGGTTTTCATACGACGGTGCTAGCTCTCCTCCTGGCCGGAAGGAGAAAGCACCCGGTGCAGGTTTTTCGCGTGGGCCTGTCCACGTTGAGGGTTGCCCCTCGAACCGTCCTGGAACGCCTCTAAGCGTCGTTTCAGGCGTTCCGCTTTGCCCCGGCTCATGTCGCGTTCGTGGCGCGCCTGTTCTGTCGCTTGGTGCGCTTCCATGAGAGCGACCAGCAGGCGCGCGTTCTCCCGGCGGAGGGTTCCGACTTCCGCACGGAGGGCCGCGAGCTGTTCCGCGCTGCTGGTCGTCATGCAGCCATCATTCTGAAACCGTGCCAAAAAATCAATGTGTACCGAGGTGTTTCATGCGTCGTCATTGTCAGCTTGGCAGCCAATGACGACGCTGTTTTTTACCCGCCTCGCTACCCCGAAAACACCCCCATCTGACTCCAACACAAAGCCGAAAGCGCGTTCTTCAGCTTTGTGAAAACGAAATATACATTGTCGGTTGACGCAGCTCGGGCGATGCCTCACCGAGCGCGGGTTAGATCCTTCGCGGTTTCGGCGACCCGCCTTCAACAGCCCCTCCCCCAGTGCGACTCCTGGAACAACACACTTCCTAACAGCGCCCTCGAAAAGTGCGCTACTGACAGAAGCGTCATCGGAATACGAGGCGATCGCTAGTGCCTAAAAGGTAAATACACTGTCGCGAGACGGCTAATTCTCTCACCGCAGTTTCGGCATTGAAAACAGCCACCCGTGGCCGAGCTATGGGTGCTCCATCGCGTCCAAGTGGGGCGCATCAAGGTGTCGAAATTCGAGCGATGAATGCAATGGTGCGGTGCGCTATGCGCGCGGTCGCGTCGAGGGAGTCGCGCACAGTGGCTTTTTTGTTTCCAGCCTGTGGCGTTTCTGGTACAGATTAGGTGATACGGGAGAACCTCGATGAGAATAAGCAGGGTCGTAATAAAGAACTTTAGGTCGTTCGACCTCCTTGACGTATCGCTGTCCGAGACAACGAGCTGCGTCATTGGCGAGAACAACACCGGCAAGAGTAACTTCCTGCATGCGATTCGCCTCTGCATTGACGCATCGCTTCCGTCCACGTACCGGTCACTAATCGCAAGCGATATTCATGCGGCGCTCGACCTCTCGAATCCTGAGCAGGTTCTTGTCGGATTGGAGATCGTCGACTTTTCAGGGAAGATCAACGAGGAGGCACTTGTTGGAGCATGGCAATGTGAGCCTGGCGTCGCGCGCATCATCTACCGCTTCCGCCCGAAGTTGTCCGTAAGGGAGGATCTAGAAGCGGAGGAGATCTCGCCTGGAGACCTGAAGCTTTCCGACTATCAGTGGGAGATCGCCGGCGGTGGTGATGGCGCCAAGGGCCTCGCAGAGATCGAATGGGACGAAGATGTCGGGACAGCCATCAGATTCAGCGATCTGCAGTCGTTCTTGGTCGTCTTTCTGCCAGCGTTGCGCGATGTTGAGAGCGAACTACGCCAGTTCCGTAGTTCGCCGCTGGCGCGCCTCATCGAAGCAATGGAAATTGACGAGGACGAAAAGGATGAGTTAGTTGAGATACTTCGCGAGGCGAACGACAAAATAGCGGGCTCGACTTCTATTGAGCAAATCGCAGCAGCAATCGACAGTTCATTCAAGAACGTTTCGGGGCCAGCCTTCAGCATGGACGTGGCTCTCGGCTTAGCCGAGCCGTCTTTCCAGGCAATTCTTAGGGCTCTACGGATCTTGCTAAGCAATAAGGTGGTGACGGACTTCGACCCTGGCTCAAACGGATTGGGCCTAAACAACATTCTCTACGTTGCCATCCTCATTGAGTACTTCCATAAGCGAGTGGCACAAGGGAAGACGGCAGGACAGATAATCTTGTTTGAAGAGCCTGAAGCTCATCTACACCCTCAATTGCAAGTATCGCTTTTCAAGGCACTAAGCGCTCTGCCGTTTCAGTCGATCTTGACGACACATAGCACGCATATCACATCGAATGCCCCTTTGTCGTCATACGTCGTTCTTACTCAACTACAGGACGGCGGGGTTGCGGCGTGCGTGCCGTCGGTTGATGCCGAGCTAGAGGAATCCGAAGTACGCGACCTCGAACGCTATCTCGATGCCACGAAATCGAACCTACTCTTTGCGCGCAAGGTGATGCTTGTCGAGGGGCCTGCAGAGCTGTTCTTGATTCCGGCACTGTTCAAGGCGGTAAAAGGCATTGACCTTGAGAGAGAGGGGATTTCAGTAATTCCCATCTATGGCGTTCACTTCGACGTTTACGCAAAACTATTCTCAGAGGGTTCGCTAAATAAGAAATGCGCCATCATTGCAGACGGGGACCTGAAACCCAGCGATGCAGACCCAGAACTTGAAGGAGAGGATGATCTTCCTGAAGCTACAAACTTAAAAGAGCTAGAAAATGACCATGTTCGAGTGTTCACCTGCGTTACTACATTTGAGCGTGCGCTAGTCAACGAAGGAACTCTTAGCATGTTCGCGCAAGCGGCGGACGAGGTGGGAGCTCCGAAGGTCGCGGCAAAACTACGCAAGGGCGCAAAGGATCTTGCGAAAGCGCAAGCGGATCAGAAGAAAAGCATACTAGACCCACTCCGCAATTCCGTTCTGAGTACGGCTATTCGCTTCGGAAAAGCTCGTTTCGCGCAGTTAGCAGCTGGGCACGCAGTGTCTGCGAAGCTTATGCCGAAGTATCTCGTCGATGCTCTCGAATGGTTGCGCGAAGAATGAAGCTCACCAAAGAGCAGCGCGAAGCCGTCCTCTATGACCAGAACACCATTCTCTCGGCGTGCCCAGGAAGCGGGAAGACGCGGGTCATAATCTCAAAGATAGTTCGCGTCCTCGATGAGGTTCGGACTACGCCACGCCGCGTGTCGTGTATCACGTACACGAACACGGCCGTGCATGAAATCGAGTCTCGCATCCAGGTTCATCTGCAACCCGATGACGAGCGATACTTCGAAGTAAGCACGATACATTCATTCTGCCTAAACAATATTTTTCGTCTTTTTAAGCATTTTGTTCCCGGTTATGAAACTGGATTTAGGGTCCTGACTAGGGAAACTCCTGATTTCGAAAGGTTAGTCCGCGCTGTTTGGGCAAAACATAATCGCGTGGACATCGGCTATAGCGATTTCGAAGAGTTTACCCAGCTACGGTTGGACGTGACTGGCGAGCCGGTCGGCAACTCTATTGATCGAGGGGCTATCAACGCGCAGGTCGCAAAAGACTACTGGGCGCGTATCCAGGCCGAAGGCTTTATCGACTTCGCGAATATTGTCTACCAGTCACTGAAGCTGTTGCGCGAACACGCCGAGATTCTCGACTACGTATCTGCAAAATTCGCATGGATATTGGTTGACGAGTTCCAGGACACCAGTGACCTGCAAGTAGAAATTCTGTCGATCATAGCGGCGAAAGGACGCACTCGTCTGCTACTAGTGGGGGACCAGGTGCAGTCAATTTTTCGTTTCGCAGGCGCACGCCCTGACTTGGCAGATAGTTTCGCAAAGAAAATAAACGCCCGTACGGACATCA
Organism: Lysobacteraceae bacterium SCN 69-320; assembly: GCA_001725155.1. GTDB lineage: Bacteria > Pseudomonadota > Gammaproteobacteria > Xanthomonadales > Rhodanobacteraceae > Tahibacter. Next base: position 414,944 of record MEFP01000030.1, read on the forward strand.
AGCTTTCTGGAAATTTCCGCTCAAGCAAGCCGATCATTGCTCATGCAGAGCGCTTGTTTTCGCGCAATCCTCCGATGGCCGCCCTCGGCTCATCGGCAGAGTTCACGGAAAAGCCGGAATGGTGGTTCGGCAATCGACCCTTTGATGTTATAACCGAGCGATTCCTTCCTATGCTCAAAAAACTGAGCATACCGATTGGAAACGCGGCGATTCTCGCCCCGACTTGGTTCTCCCTTTTTCCGCTTGGCAAGCTATTGCGCGGAGCAGGCATCCCAATTGTGGGGCCAGGCGCAAGACCTTACAGAAAAGGGCAGTTTGCGCCAATAGCTGAAGCTGTATGCGGATACCTCATGGATTCCAACGGTTCCGGTATAGCCTCAGTTGAAAAGGCTCTTTTCAGTACGCTGTTGGACACAACTGGCCGCCCCAATTTCGGAATATTTTCGTATAGAGGGCGCGCGACGGCGTTTCGCCTCATCGCTATCGCGAAAGAACTCCGGAAAACGACTCCGGGCGCAGTACCTTGGCTCAGAGCGTCAGCCGATGCCTTTTCTGATGTACTCATTGAGGAGGAGTACATGAGCCGAGAGGAGAAACAGATATTCGCTCTCTCGGTAGAGGCGATGAACGCAGACATTATTAAGAACAAGATCGACCCGGCAGGGCTTTCACTTGACGATCTGGGTATTTACGCGAGCCCGAACACTGCGCTCAAACTCTCGTCGATCCATTGGTCTAAGGGGCGAGAGTTCGACGCCGTAGCAATGATTGACTTGCACGAGCGAGTGATTCCCTCCGGATACTCGACATCGACCGAGGATTTCGCGGAGCAGAAGCGCCTCTTCTACGTTGGTGTCACTCGCGCGCGCCGATATTTGTTGTATGTAACGGAACGACAGCCTCGCAATGGCCCATCGCGATATCTTCTTGAAGCCGATGGGGTCGGATTCAAGGCCAGTTGAAAGCACTGACGATGTTTGCAGAAGGTGCCTTAGCAAACTATTTGCGACTTTCGATGGGGTAGGTACTTCGAGTCATTTGGAGCTCCGGCCGCGCTGCAGTCGCGCCGGTGGTGGTTCGATCGGCCAGGCGGGGCTTTATTCATCCTCAGCGTATGCGAGCGTCCCTTGCCCGCCGCGTGCCCGCGACCTCACGAACGGCATCAGTCTGCGCGCGCCTGCCGGCGGGCGCATCAGTAGACGGCCGGTGCTCGCCTCGGAATTTTCTGAACAGCCACGCGCTGGTGTCGCTCCGCAGCATTGAGCGGCCCTAACTGCGCGCTATTCTTGCCCTGCCGGCGGATGCAGGAACTCAGAAATGTGTTATTCGGCAATGGTTTGGGCGGACTACCACGCCTTCGTCCGACGATTCGGCGCGAAGCTGAGCATTGAGGAGTTCGTGCGGCTCTTCCGGGTGCGAGAGAACGGCGGCAAGGTCAAGATCCCGCGCGGGATGGAAGACGCCTTCAAGGACGCCACTGTCGGCGCTGAGAAGCTGATTTACGACCTCGCGCGCCGCTACCGCGACGAGCAGCGGAACAGGCACCTGATGGAGATCATCGAGCAGGGAGAACGGCTCCAACGTGCCCAGGCATCGCTGGAGAAGAAGGCCACGAAGAAGGCGGCCGATGACGTTCGCATTGCCGGGAACAAGATTGCAGCGGCACAGCGTCGACTTGATGAGCTGGACCGTGACGAACCCGCGCCCAAGGACTCCCGCATCTATCCAGGCGACTATGCGCCGGTGATGATCGTGCAGAACGGCGAGCGCCTTGTTGTGCCCATGCGCTATCAGTGCCGCATTTCTGGCGTCCCGGCATCTTTCGACGAGAAGTATCCGGGGACGTACAACGCGCGCCTCGACAGCCTCGAAGGGTACTGGCGAAACCTGTTTGGCCGGTCGCACGGAGTTGCAGTCGTCACGCGCTTCTATGAGCACGTCGAGCGCCTGGACGACGAAGGCAAGCGCCGCAATGAAGTGCTTGAGTTTCGCCCTCAGGACGGACGGGAAATGCTGGTCGCCTGTCTCTGGTCCAGGTGGACCGATGAGGACACCGACGAAGAACTACTGAGTTTCGCGGCGATCACGACCGATCCGCCGCCGGAAGTCATCGCCGCGGGCCATGACCGCTGCATTATTCCGATACGCGCTGAACACCTGGATGCATGGCTATCGCCCGAAGGCCGCAGCCTGGGCGAGCTGTACGCGATCCTTGAAGATCGGGACCGGCCGTACTACGAGCACACGGTCGCCGACTAGGTATCAGGCGATGAGACGGCCCCATCGTAAACCGGCGCGCAAACACCGGAGGATGGCGATGCAGTGCACTGAGTCCGCCAGGACGCGATACCCCGAGGGGGGCGGGTACTACCGCCCGGCCAATACGCCAGAAGTGCTCATTGCGTGTCGATGCACAGGCGCCTGCCCGACGCCGTGCCTCGGCCAATGCGGCTGCAAGGCTTGCCTTGCCGCGTACGAGGACTGGGACGCGTACGGCTCGCTCGATTCCTAGACTGCGGTGCTTCCCGCCCGGATCTGCCGCTCGCGCAGTTTCGGCTGAGCATTGCCGAGCAATCCAGATGCCATCTGATGGGACGTCTTGAGCCAAGAGTCGCGACTGTTGACGCCGATCACGACGGGCGCGACGTGCCCAAACCGCTCCCGGTCGCATCGCTGCCGGGTGATAACGCCGAACGAGTAGCGCCGCGGGGTGCCCTTAGGCACGCCCTCATTGGACAGTGAGCAAAAGACACCGGCAAAAGTCGTCGGCTGCTCCTGAAATGGCAGGAACGCGGTTGCGTGGCCCGCGACGCTAGCCACGTACCCGGAGGCCGGCACCAGGCAGCGCCTCAGAAGCGAGTCGTTTGCCCAGAGCGGGCGAAGCGGATATGCCGAGAGCTTGGCGACGTCGAAGGTCGCAAGCTGGTGATGACCGCCCTGATGAACCTCACCCTCAGGCAGCAGCCCCCAAAGCGCAGTCACCAACGCACCGCCCCCGGCGGCGCAAGGAATCACGATTGGCAGCCAGTCGAGCGGCCGGCAGACCTTGCGCCGTGGCGGCAATGCGACGCGCGCTATGGCGTCCCACATGATGACTGAGCCGTCCGCAGCGAAGGGCGGAATATCGTGGTGGGGGTCTGACCAGAACGAAAGCATACGGATACGTACAATTGTACGGGTCCGGCAGCGTATGGCGGCCGCCCATGGTCCGCAAGTCACAAGACGTGAAATCCTGCCCTGATAAATGCCGCCGCGACGTGGTGTCCGACTCGACGGCATACTGCTTGGTCTTGAAGCGCGACCGCGCAACGCACCGTCGAGGCTTCAGACCTGCGCCCAAATACCCTGTGCAGGAGAATTGTCCTGCACAACTCCTACACAGGGTAATTTCGGCGATTTTTATCCTTTATAATCAGATACATGCTGATGTATCATCCCTTTCAAGGGGAGAGGAGTGCAGAAACGCGAAGTCGTCGACGCTGCGCATCCGGCGAGAGGATCGGCCTCACGCCGCCAGCGGCAGTTCCGGCGTCACCTCCTCGACCGCATCCGGCGCGAACTTGCCCTGGTCGGCGAGCTCGGCGAACAGGCCGCCCTTGGCCACGAGTTCGTCGAAGCGGCCGCTTTCGACGAGGCGGCCCTGGTCGAGCACGAGGATCAGGTCGGCGTTGCGCACGGTCGACAGGCGATGCGCGATGACGAAGGTCGTGCGGCCCCGGGACAGACCGGTCAACGCCTTCTGGATGCGCGCCTCGGTGCCGTTGTCGAGCGCGCTGGTCGCTTCGTCGAGGATCAGGATCGGCGCGTCCTTGAGCATGGCGCGCGCGATCGCGAGCCGCTGGCGTTCGCCGCCCGACAGCGAGCGGCCCCGTTCGGCGACGAGCGTGTCGTAACCGTCGGCCTTGGTGCTGATGAACGCATGCGCTTCGGCCGCGCGTGCGGCGGCTTCGATCTCGGCCTGGGTCGCATCCGGATTGGCCACGCGCAGGTTGTCGCCGATCGAGCGGTAGAACAGGCCCGGCTCCTGGAACACCACGCCGATATTGCGGCGCAGGGAATCCAGCCCGATCGAGCGCAGATCCTTGCCGTCGATGCGGATCGCGCCGGACTGCGGATCGTAGGCGCGATAGAGCAGGCTCAATGCCGTGGTCTTGCCGGCGCCGGTCGGACCGACCAGCGCGATCGTGCTGCCCGGCGCGGCGCGGAAGCTCAGATGGCGCACGGCCGGCACGGTGTCGCCGTCACTGCCGGCGTAGCCGAAGCTCACGTCGTCGAACTCGACTTCGCCGCGCGCGCGGCCGAGATCGACCGCGTCGGCGGCGTCGGCGATGGCCGGGCGCGTATCCAGCACTTCGAAGAAGTTGCGCAGCGAATGGGTCTGGAAGAACAGGCCGGAGATGAAGCCGGCGAACTGTTCCAGCCGGCCGATCAGCATCAGCGAGAAGCCGACGAAGCTGACAATGTTGCCGACGCTGACCTCGCCCTTGGCGTGCAGGCTCGCGCCGAGCGCGAAGATCGCGACGATGGTCAAGGTGCTCGCGGCGCGGTTGAGCACCGACAGCACGGCCCAGCCGCGCAGCACCGGATATTGCGCGCTGAGCACGCGCGCCATCATCGCGCGCAGCGCGGCGAGTTCTTCGCGCAGGCGCGTGAAGCTCTGCACGACGCCGACATGGCCGAACACGTCGCTGGCGCGCGTGGAGATCTCGTGGTGCAGTTCCTCGACCTCGGCCTGGGCCTTGTGCGTACGGCGGATCGCGATCGCGTTGAACACGGCGAAGCTGGTCATCAGCCCGACCATGAGCAGCGCGAGCTTCCAGTTCATGTACAGCGCGATCGGCACCATCACGAGGATGGACAGCAGCGTCGCCAGATGCTCGCGGAAGAAGCCGAGCCAGAGGCCGAACAGATTGCTGACGCCGCCGTTCATGACGCGCGCGAGGCGGCCGGTGTGGTTTTCGCCGTGGAACGACAGCGGCAGCGACGCGCCGTGAGCAAAGAACTGTTCGATCGCGGCGAGGCGGCGGCGATGCGCGAGACGGTCCGCATGCAGCGACACCCAGACGCTGGCGACGACGCCGCCGAAGCCGGCCAGCGCCCAGTAGGCGATCAGCCGCGGCGCCTGCGCGGCGCCCGGCGCGGCCAGTGCGTCGACGACCTGGCCGAACAGCATGGGTTCGAGAAAATAGATGCCGGCCAAGGCAAGGTTGGCCAGGGTCAGGGTGATGGCGAGCTTGCGTTCGGGCGCAAGGAATCCGATGACGCGCAGATACAGGCGCAGGATGTTCACCGACGTGGAGCTTCCCCGGAAGCGCAGGATTGCGCGGTGCGCATTGATGCACCCGCTCGCCTTCGCCTGCCTGAACGAAACGCCCCGCCGGCCCGGGTCTACAAAACGTAACGATCGCCGCCCCGCAAGCGTCTCGTGACGCCGCGGAATTTCCGGAGCTGCAGCGGCGGCAGGCTACAATCGCGCCCCGCTTCGCGTTTTCCTCAGGGTTGCCATGAAAGTCCTCGTCATCGGTTCGGGCGGGCGCGAGCACGCGCTGGCCTGGAAGCTCAAGCAGTCCGCCCGCGTCGTCGAAGTCATCGTCGCGCCGGGCAATGCCGGCACGGCGCGCGAGCCCGGCGTGCGCAACGCCGCCGTCGCGATGACCGACCTCGACGGCCTGCTCGCACTGGCCAGACGCGAACACGTGGACCTGACCATCGTCGGCCCCGAGGCGCCGCTGGTCGCCGGCGTCGTCGACAAGTTCCGCGCCGCCGGACTGCGCTGCTTCGGACCGCGCCGCGTTGCCGCGCAGCTCGAAGGCTCCAAGGCCTTCGCCAAGGACTTTCTGGCCCGGCGCAACATTCCGACCGCGCGCTACGCGGTGTTCACGGAGCTCGCGCCGGCGCTGACCTACGTGCGCCGCCACGGCGCGCCGATCGTCATCAAGGCCGACGGCCTGGCCGCGGGCAAGGGCGTCGTAGTCGCTCTGACCTTGACCGACGCCGAACAGGCGCTGCACGACATGCTCGGCGCGCATTCGCTCGGCGACGCCTCGGCCCGCGTGGTCATCGAGGAATTCCTCGACGGCGAGGAAGCCAGCTACATCGTGCTCAGCGACGGCCAGCACGCGCTGCCGATGGCGACCAGCCAGGACCACAAGCGGCGCGACGAAGGCGACAACGGCCCGAACACCGGCGGCATGGGCGCCTACTCGCCGGCGCCGGTGGTCACGGCTGAGGTGGAAAAGCGCATCCTGCGCGAGATCATCGAGCCGACTCTGGCCGGCATGGCCGCCGAAGGCGCGCCGTTCATCGGATTCCTCTACGCCGGCCTGATGATCGACAAGAGCGGCGCGCCCAAGGTCATCGAATTCAACGTGCGCTTCGGCGATCCGGAGACCCAGCCCATCATGCTGCGGCTGAAGTCCGACCTGGTCGAGCTCGTCGAGGCCGCGCTCGACGGCCGGCTGGACCGCACCAACGCCGAGTGGGATCCGCGCCCGGCCCTGGGCGTGGTGCTCGCGGCCCAGGGCTATCCCGGCACAGTGAAGCTCAACGACGCGATCAGCGGCCTGGATGCGCCGGCGGCCGCCGATTCCAAGGTGTTCCAGGCCGGCACGCGCGTGGACGAGCATGGCCGCGCCGTCAGCGCCGGCGGCCGCGTGCTGACCGCCTGCGCGCTCGGCAAGGACATTGCCGAGGCGCGCGAACGCGCCTATGCGGCTGCGGCCCGCGTGCATTTCGACGGCATGTTCTATCGGCGCGACATCGGCTACCGCGCCCTGCGCCGCTGACCGCGACCGGACAAAACCGCCGGGACGCGCTCGTCCCGGCGCCGCACCATTCCCCAGCCTTCCCTCATCGAGTCACCGCCATGCGCCTACTCGTCGCCGCGGCCGCCCTGCTGCTGGCCGCCGATCTTCACGCCGCCGTCTACAAATGCAAGAACGCCAGCGGCGCCATCGAATTCAAGGACAAGCCCTGCGCGCCGGGCACCGGCGGCGAGATCGCCGTCAAGGGCGTCGCCAGCGCCGAGGAGGTCACGGCGCGCTACGCACCGGACGCGGACGAATCCGCTGACGACGGCGACACGTCAGCGCGCGCCGGCCGCAGTGGCCGCGGCAAGGCCGCTGGCGACAGCAGCGTGCTGCGCGGTGCCTGGTGCGAGTACGCCGTGTCGGTGGAGATCGACGGCGAAAAGGATGATTCCATGCCGGCCAGCTGGACTTTCGACGGCGACGCCCTGGAATACCGCATGAAGCGCGGCGGCAGCGCGATCAAGACGCGCATCCTGCGCGACGGACCGCGCTTCCAGCTGGAAAACGAAACGCTGGGCGGTCAGGAGCGCAGTTGGGAAGTCGCTTCGCAGGACGGCGGCACTGTCGTGCTGCGCGGGCCGCTGGGCGGCTATTTCCACCTGCGCCGCGGCGGCTGCGGCTGAATCCGGCCGCGCAGCGCCGGTGTACGGCGCTGCGCGGATCCGGCATGCCTCAGCGCGCCGGCGCGGCGGCCGGGGCCGGGCGCGCCGGCAGCGGCTGCAGACGCGCCGGCTTGAACAGATTGCTGTCGGCGGGCCACGGCCGGTCCGGCATCTGCTTGGCCTCGAACTTCTTGAAGAATTCCCGGAACGGTTCGGCCGCCTCGTTGCCGCCGTCGCGCACGGCCGCGAACATCGCCGAGCCCTGCACTTCCTGGGCGACCGTGAAATTGCCGCCGGCCGCCTCGGTCAGCGCCGCCGCCTCGATGATCTGCGGCGTCGAGCGTTCGGAATAGAGCCGGCGCGCATAGTCGATCGCCGACTTGCGCTGTGCCTCGGTCGTGCCGCGGCAGGTCGCGGCGACACGCACGTAGACCTGCGCCAGATAGCCGTGGCGCTGGCTGGCCTGCATGGCCGTCTCCAGATCGCGCAGCGCGTCGGTACAGCGGCCGTCGGCGAACTGCGCTGCGGCCAGACGGCCGTAATGCTCGGGCACGTTCGCATCCAGCTTGACCAGCTGGCGATACTGCTCGGTCGCCGGCGCGTAGCGGCCCAGGCGCATGTAGCGGTTACCCAGCAGCAGGCGCGCTTCGGTCAGCTTGCCGTCCAGGCCGATGGCCTTCTCGTAGTCGGCCTGGGCCGCGGCTTCGTCGCCGCCGGTCTCGGCCACGACGCCGCGCGACACCAGCGCCGAAGGATCGTTCGGCGCCAGACGCACGGCTTCGTTCGCGCGCGTGCTCGCCAGCGAACGGTTGCCGAGCAGCGCTTCGACGCGGGCCGACAGGCCGAGCAGGCCGGCATTGTTCGGCGCGCTCTTGAGCGCCTGGTCCAGCGCCGTGCGCGCCGAGTCGTACTGCTGCACGCCGATGAAGAAGCGCGCCTGGGTCAGCGGATCGTCGTTGCTCGGCGTGGCTGCGGCGGCAGCGGGCGTGGCGGCAGCCGGCTGCGTCAGGTCGATGCTGCGCGCGCCGAGGAAGCCGGCGAGCAGGGTGTCGAGCTGCCGGGCCGCGACCGGGCCGGCCTTCGCGCGCGCCGCATCGGCAGCCGCCTTGTTGCCCTGGGCGGCGAGGATGTCGGCTTGCACGGCGTAGAGCTGATTGGCGCCGGGATCCAGCCGCAGCGCTTCGTTGATTGCGCTGAGCGCCTCCGCCTGGCGCCCCTGGCGCAGCGCGATGCGGCCGCGCAGCGAGGCCAGCACGGCGCTGTCCTTGCCGTCGGCGCCGGCCTGGTCGGCCGCCTGGCGCGCCGAATCGACGTCGCCGCTGGCCAGACGCGATTCGATCGCGGCGATGCGGATCGGCAGGTATTTGCGGTCCAGGCGCAGCGCCTGCTCGAAGTAATCGGACGCCTGGCTCTGCTGGTTGCGCATGCGCGCGAGCATGCCGCGCAGGTAGATCCAGCGGGCGTCATCGGGAGTGACGACCAGCGCGTTGGCCAGCGCCGCGTCGGCCTCGGCGTAGAAACCCGCCTGGGCATAGCTGGAGGCCAGCAGCGAATAGGCGCTGGCCAGCTTGTCGCCGGCCAGCGTCGGCTTGGTCTTGTCGAATTCGGCGCGCATCTCCACGAGCTGATCCGCTTCGGCCCTGGGCAGCTTGCTCATGTCGGGAATCGGCACGGGGCGGATGACATTCTGGGCAAGCGCCGCGGTGGTCAGCAGCGCGAGCGCGCCGGCAAGGGCTAGGCGTTTCAGTTTCATGGAGCTCCGGGCGCCCGGCGGGCGGCAATGCAGGGAAAGGCGGAAGTTTACGGGACGTCGCCGCAGAAGCGGCATCACGGCCAGGACCTGTTAAAGCCCGGTTACGGCGGCGGCCGGTCCGGCCGCCGCGGGCGCCGGTCGCGGCAACGTCGGGTCTGCTAGATTGCGGATGACTTTCCAAGGTTCCCGCCATGTCGAGCAGCAACCAGTTCGCCCTGCTGAAATCGCGCCGCTTCGCCCCGTTCTTCTGGACCCAGGCGCTGGGCGCGTTCAACGACAACGTGTTCAAGAACGCGCTCGTGATCCTCGCGGTCTACCAGATCGCCGCGCACGATCCGGCCCGCGCGGCCAACTACACCAATCTAGCCGCCGCGCTGTTCATCGCGCCGTTCCTGCTGTTTTCGGCGACCAGCGGCCAGCTCTCGGACAAGTTCGACAAGGCGCGCCTGGCTCAGCTCGTCAAAATGCTCGAGCTCGGCATCATGGTCATCGCGCTGTTCGGATTCCTGGCCAAGAGCCTGCCGCTGCTGATGACCCTGCTGTTCCTGATGGGACTTCACTCGACCCTGTTCGGCCCGCTCAAGTACGGCCTGCTGCCTCAGGTGCTGGATTCGCAGGAACTCGTCGGCGGCAACGGCCTGATCGAGATGGCGACCTTCCTCGCAATCCTCGTCGGCCAGATCCTCGGCGCGACCCTGATCAAGATTCCCGACTACGGCGCCTGGCTGGTCGGCGCGGCGACCATAGGCACGGCGCTGGCCGGCCTGGCCTGTTCGTTCCGCATGCCGCCGGCGGCCGCGCCGGATCCGAAACTCGTCATCAACTGGAATCCGTTCAGCGAGACCTGGCGCAACCTCGGCTACATCCGCGGCAACCGCCCGGTGCTGCTGTCCTGCCTCGGCATCTCCTGGTTCTGGTTCTTCGGCTCGGTCTTCATCACCCAGCTGCCGACCTATGCGCAGATCGTGATCGGCGGCGATTCGACCGTGTACACCTTCCTGCTGACCGTGTTCTCGCTCGGCATCGGCATCGGCTCGCTGCTCTGCGAACGCCTGTCGGGCCACAAGGTGGAAATCGGCCTCGTGCCGTTCGGCTCCATCGGCATGACCCTGTTCGGCGCCGACATCCATTTCGCCCGCCCCGAGCTCGCGACCGTGCAGGACCTCTTGCTGGCCGCGCTGCTGGTGCAGCCGTGGATCTGGCGCGTGCTCGCCGACCTGCTGCTGATGGCGATTTTTTCCGGCTTCTTCATCGTGCCGCTGTTCGCGCTGATCCAGACGCGCTCGGACCCGGCGCGGCGCTCGCGCGTGATCGCCGCGAACAACATCCTCAATGCGCTGTTCATGGTCGTCGCAGCCGGTCTGTCGGCGCTGCTGCTCAATGCGGCCGGACTGTCGATTCCGCAGCTGCTGCTGGCCACCGCGCTGATGAACGCCGTCGTGGCGATCTACATCTACACGCTGGTGCCGGAATTCCTGATGCGTTTCCTGAGCTGGATCCTCGTCAACACGCTCTACCGCATCCGGCTCGAGGGATTCGAGCGCATACCCGACGAAGGAGCGGCCCTGCTGGTCTGCAACCACGTCAGCTTCATGGACGCGCTGATCATCGGCGGCAGCGTGCGCCGGCCGGTGCGTTTCGTCATGTACTACAAGATCTTCAACATCCCGCTGCTGAGCTTCATCTTCCGCACGGCCAAGGCGATTCCGATCGCCGGCTACAGGGAAAATCCGGAGCTGCTGGCCAAGGCCTTCGACGAAGTCGACAAGGAGCTCGCCGCGGGCAATCTGGTCTGCATCTTCCCCGAGGGGGGGCTGACCAAGGACGGCGAGATCGCCGAGTTCAAGACCGGCATGGAAAAGATCCTCGAACGCCGCCCGGTGCCGGTCGTGCCGCTGGCGCTGCGCGGATTGTGGGGCTCCATCTTCAGTCGCCGCGACAGCGCGCTGGGCCGCGCGCGCCTGCCGCGGCGCTTCTGGTCGCGCATAGGACTGGCTGCCGGCGATCCGATACCGGCCGCCGAAGCCAGCGCCGCTGCGGTCGAAGTGCGGGTCCGTGCCCTGCGTGGCGCCGATGCCTGAGGTCCCTGCAAAACCGCGCCGGCTGCTGCTGCTCAGCGTGTCGGCCGGCGCGGGTCACGGCCGCGCGGCCGAAGCGCTGCGTGTGACGGCGCAGACGCGTTACGGCGTCGAGGCGCTGCATCTGGACGTCATGGACTACGTGCCGGCCGCGTTCCGCGCCTTGTATACCGATTTCTATTTGCGCCTCGTCGAAAAATTCCCGGCGCTCTGGGCGCAGCTCTACCGCATCACCGACGAGACGCCGCCGGATGCCGCGCTGGCGCGGCTGCGCCGTGCGGTCGAGCGGCTGAACACGCGCCGCCTGCACGAAGCGATCGCCGCGTTCGCGCCCGACGCGATCATCTGCACGCATTTCCTGCCGGCCGAACTGCTGGCCCGCGCGCAGTCCCGCGGCCGCCTGCCCTGCCCGGTCCACGTGCAGGTCACCGACTTCGACCTGCACGCGCTCTGGGTCGTGCCGCAGCTGGCCGGCTATTTCGCGGCGAGCGACGAAGTCGCGCTGCGCATGCGCGCCCGCGGGCTCGCCGCCGAGCGCATCCATGTGACCGGCATTCCGATCATGCCGGCCTTCGCCGCGGTCGCCGACCGCGCCACCTGCGCCGCAGCGGCCGGCCTCGATCCGCAGCGGCCGATACTGCTGCTGATGGGCGGCGGCGCCGGCGTCGGAGCGCTGGACCAAGCCGCCGCCGGCCTGCTGCGTATTCCGGCCGACTTCCAGCTCGTCGCGCTGGCCGGCCGCAACGAGGCCCTGCTGGAACGGCTGAACGCGCTGGCCGCCGCGCATCCGGGCCGGCTGTTCCCGCAGGGCTTCACCCGCACGATCGAACGCCTGATGGGCTGCGCCGACCTCGCGATCGGCAAGCCCGGCGGCCTGACCACGTCCGAGTGCCTGGCGCTCGGCCTGCCGCTGATCGTGTTCGCGCCGATCCCGGGCCAGGAGGAGCGCAACTGCGACTACCTGCTGGAGAACGGCGCCGGCCTCAAGGCCGTCGACGCGATCGCGCTGGAATACCGCGTGCACCTGCTGTTGCAACAGCCGCAGCGGCTCGCACGCCTGCGCGACAACGCCCGCGCACTGGGCCGGCCCGACGCGGCCGCCGCGGTGCTGCGCCAAGTGCTCGGCGACCCCGCCGGCTGAGCCGGCGCTGTTCGGTCCGCGCCCGCGGCGACATTGTCATCTGGGCAGGCGGCGGCCTGCGTCCCTGCACGGGATCGCGGCGTTCGCCGCGGCTGCGGACGCGCGTCACAACAGGCCGCGCCGCCATCGGCAAGTCTTCACGTCGCCTCGGGGAGGAGGAATTCCATGCATTCGCACCGCGTTTCCGGATTGTTCGCGACCGCCCTGCTGATTGCGGCCGGTTCAACCGGCGCCCAGCAATTGCCCAATCCCATCCTGTTCGTCACCCAGTATCCGGTGAGCGACGACTTCGCGACCATCGGCGCGGTATTCGCCAATCACCGCGGCGACATCGCGCTGAGCGGCCGCGGCGGCGACCTGTACATCCGCTATCCCGACGGCAGCCTGCGCAACCTGACCCAGGAAGCCGGCTATGGCAGCAGCGGCGCGCAGGGCGCGAACGCGATCGCCGTACGCGATCCGGCCGTGTCCTGGGACGGCAGCAAGGCCGTCTTCAGCATGGTCGTCGGCGCGCCGCCGCAGCAGTACCAGTACATCGACAGCTACTGGCAGCTGTACGAAATCAGCGGGCTCGGTCAGGGCCAGACGGCCGTCATCACGAAGGTCGCGCGCCAGCCGGCCAACCGCAACAATGTGAGCCCGACCTATCTGAGCGACGGCAGCCTGGTGTTCGCGAGCGACCGCCCGCGCAACGGCGCTGCACATCTGTATCCGCAGCTGGACGAATACGAATCCACGCCGACGCCGACCGGTCTCTGGCGCCTGCAGCCGGCCACCGGCCAGCTCGACCTGCTGCAGGTCTCGGTCTCCGGCGCCTTCCATCCGTTCGTCGACAGCTTCGGCCGCCTGCTGTTCACGCGCTGGGACCATCTGCAGCGCGACCAGCAGAACGACGGCGCCGGCAACGACTACGGCACGTTCAACTGGACCAGCGAGGCGTCGAACTCGGTCGCGACCGCCGATCGCAGCGAAGTGTTTCCCGAGCCGCGCATCGCCGTTCCGGGCTCCGGCGTCGCCGGTCATACCATCAATCATTTCTTTCCGTGGATGGTGAATCAGGACGGCAGCGAGGAGGAAACGCTGAACCACGTCGGCCGCCACGAACTGCACGCGTATTTCGATCGCAGCTTCGACGATCCCGCGCTCAGCGCATTCAACGGCGGCAGCGGCGACCGCATCCTCAATTTCCTGCAGATGCGCGAAGACCCGACTACGCCGGGCCGCTACTACGGCATCGACGCGCCGGAGTTCTATACCCACGCCTCGGGCCAGCTGCTGCGCATCGACGCGGCGCCGACCGTCAATCCGGCGCAGATGCGCGCGACGTGGCTGAACCCGCGCGTCAACGTGAACTTCAGCCCGGACTACGCGCCGGTGGCGCAGCCGGCCGATTTCAGCGGCCGCTTCCGCAATCCGCTGCCGCTCAGCGACGGCCAGCTCATCGCCGCGCACGCGACACAGTGGCGCCAGGCCGGCAACGACGGCACGCGCACGGCGCCGCAGCCGCGCTACCAGTTCCGCCTCAAGCGCCTCGTGCTCGGTCCGGGCGGCTATTACGTCGCGGCCGAGAACCTGACTTCCGGCATCAGCAAGAGCGTGAGCTTCTGGGATCCGGACTATGCGGTCAGCTACAGCGGCCCGCTGTGGGAACTGTCGCCGGTCGAGGTGCGCGCACGCAGCGCACCGCCGATGACCGCGGCCCCGCTGCGCGCGCCCGAGCAGGCCGCGTTCGCCGCCGAGAACGTCGATGTCGAGACGTTCCGCCGCTATCTGCGCGCCAACGGCCTGGCGCTGCTCGTGGTGCGCAATGCGACCACGCGCGACCGCGCCGACCGGCAGCAGCCGTTCAACCTGCGCGTGCCGGGCGGCGCGCAGACGACGGCGGCCGGCGGCGGCCAGCTCTACGACATCGCGCACATGCAGTTCTTCCAGGGCGACCAGATCCGCGGTCTCGGCGGCACCGCGACGCCGCGCGCTGGCCGGCGCGTGCTGGCCCAGCCGCTGCACGACCGGCCGGCACTCGCGGCCAACGCGGTCAATCCCACCGGTCCGGCCGGCAGCACGGCCATCGCCGGCGACGGCTCGGTCGCGGCGTTCGTGCCGGCGCAGCGCGCGCTGGCGTGGCATTCGACCGCGCCGAACGGCACGCCGGTCGTGCGCGAGCGCTACTGGATCAGCTTCCAGCCCGGCGAGATCCGCGCCTGCGACGGCTGCCACGGCGTCAACGAACTGAACCAGGCCACGCCGGGCGCACCGGCCGCAGTGAACACGCCGCTGGCGCTGCGCCAGCTGCTCGCGCGCTGGCGCGACCGGCAGGTCGACCTGATCTTCACCAACGGCGCCGAGGAGCGGCGCTGAGCGCACCGGACACCGCGAACGTTTCGGTCCGCCGGCAGAGGATTCCGGACAGATACGTCACGGCGCCGTTGCACTGCGCGGCACCGGAACGCATGAATCGGACGCTCTGTTGCTGCAGCGGACCGCGAAACAGGCAGCGCGGCGCCAAAGACGCTGCAGGTGCGGGTCCCGGGCGTCCCTAGAACAGTCCGCCGATCACGAACAGGCCGATCACGGCCAGCCAGACGATGAGCACGCGCACGAGCAGGTTGCGCGCGTCGGCCAGCTCGATCAGCGGATCGTTGACGTCCTCGGCATAGCCGTCGCCGGCGATCACGTCGGCGTCGACGCTGGCCCGGGCGATCGCCGACAGGAAGCCGAGGTCGAGGCTGAAATAGCCCTTGCCCATGCGCTCGTGCCAGCTCTTCCAGGTATGGAACACGGCATCGAAATCGGACGCGACCGCGAGCGCGAGGGCCATCAGGTGCGCCGGCGCCCAGTCCAGCAGCAGGCTCAGCCGCCGCGCCAGTCCGCGGCCTTCCTCGCTCTGCAGCTCGGCCAGGGTCGGCGACCACGCCAGCAGCTGGGTCAGCCGGTACAGCAGGGCGCCGCAGGGCCCCAGCAGCAGGAACCAGAACAGCACGCCGAACCAGCGCTTGAGCGCGGACTGGAATGTCGCGTCGACGAGCGCCGGCGCCTCGAACGCGAGCGCGGCCTCGTCGCCGTCGGGCCGCAGCAGCTGCGCCGCATTGATGCGACGGTCGCTGTCGGGCGCCTTGACGACCGCATCAACGTCCTCGGACAGATCGCGCGGCCCCCAGCTGTACCAGAGAACGCAGACGGCGAACGCGAACGCGAGCAGACCGAACATCCAGCCGTCGAGCAGCCACTGGATGAGTGCACAAATCAAAACCGGGATAAAGATACCGAGCACGCTGCGCGCGCCGCCGCCGATCCGGGTCAGCACGCCGAGCCAGACGCGCAGGCGGCTGAAATCGCGCAGCCGGGCGAGATCGGGCAGGCCGTGGGCCAGGGCGAAGACGACGAGGACAGCGAGCAGGTGGATGGCCATGGTGCGAGCGCTGGAAAGGTTGACCGGATTGTAGCGGGCTCTCGCGCTCCGCAGGCTGCCGGAGTGAGTTGCCGCGACGATCATGCAACACGCCGCACGGCAGCCGGCCCCGGGCGATCGCGCCGGCTGACGGTTGCCGCCGGCGGCGAAAGAGCAGCGGCCCGGCGGCCCGAGCGGAGGCCAGCCTTGCGGCGCGCCGCCGAAGGCGGCATGGCTTGAGACAGGATTCCGCGTTCCGCTACGCGCTGCGTGGCTTGAGCCAGGGCTCTTCGTTCATCAGCGTCGAGAGCTCCAGCCCGCTGGTTTCGCGCAGCCAGTGCTCGATCAGGCGATGGGACACCGACAACGGCGGCGGCAGCACGAGGCTGCGGTCGGCCAGTCCGCGCACGATGTCGTCCACCTCGAACCAGCGCGCCTCGGCGAGTTCGGGACCGACCTGGATGGACGGATCGGCCGCGCGCGCGCTGAACCCGAGCATCAGCGAGGCCGGGAACGGCCACGGTTGCGAAGAGTGGTAGTCGCTCTCCTTGACGCGTACGCCGGCTTCCTCCTGGACCTCGCGCCGCACGGCATCTTCCAGCGACTCGCCAGGTTCGACGAAGCCGGCCAGGGTCGACCAGCGTCCTTCCGGCCAGCCGGGCTGTCGGCCGAGCAGGCAGGCGTCACGCCAGCCGACGATGACGATGATCGCCGGATCGGTGCGCGGGAAATGTTCCAGGCGGCAGCCGGGATTGGTGCACAGCGCCTTGTGGCCGGCCGAGACCAGGGTCGTCGGCTGGCCGCAGGCGCCGCAGTAGCGCACGCGCGTCTGCCAGAACAGCAGCGCACGCGCATAGGCGAACAGGCCGGCGTCGAAGGCCGGCAGACCCAGCCCCGCCGCGCGCAGATCCATCCATTGACCGGCAAGCGCGCCGGCGGCATCCGCATCGGCGGCGGCCGCGGCGACGGCGAAATAGCTGGCCGTATCGGTGGCGCCGAGAAACGCGACGGGCGCCTCGGGCCAGTACGCGAGACGCTCGGCGTCGTCGAGCAGGCGCAGACCGCCGCGGTCGGCGCGGGCCAGGCTGCGGCCGTCGGGATTCAGGACGACATAGCGCGCGCCGGTGTCGGCACGCAGGGAGGCCAGCCAGTCCGCGTCGTCGCGACGTTCGGCCGCGCGCTCCAGCGCCAGCGCCGCGAATACGTTGCCACGGCTGCGCAGACTGGCGCTCACGCCGGTATCAGACGGTGAACGACGAACCGCAACCGCAGGTCGTCTTCGCGTTGGGATTGCGGATAACGAACTGCGCACCGGTCAGCGACTCGGTGTAGTCGATCTCTGCGCCCATGAGGTACTGCAGCGACAGCGGGTCCACCACCAGGGTCACGCCGCCGTTCTCGATCGCCACGTCGTCCTCGGCCCGCTCCTCGTCGAAGCTGAAGCCGTACTGGAAGCCGGAGCAGCCGCCGCCGCTGATCGCCACGCGCAGCTTGAGGTCCGGGTTGCCTTCCTCGGAGATCAGCTCGCGCACCTTGTGCGCGGCGGCGTCGCTGAAGATCAGCGGCTGGTCGAGGGCGGTCTGGTAGCTCGGCGTTTCGCTCATGGCAATCGGGGCGGCAAGAAGGTTTCCGGAAACGTTAGATCAGGGCGGTCGGCCGCCGTCTCAAGCCGGTTCGGCGCCGGCAGCGCTGACGTCCGGTGCCGGCAGACGGCGCGGCGCTTCGGCCTGGTGCATCATCTTGCCATTGATCTGCGCGCCGGCGGCCATCTCCAGCACCTTGTAGTAGATGTCGCCCTCGATGCGTGCGGCCTCGGCCAGTTCCAGGCGCTCGGACGCATGCACGTCGCCCTTGACCTGGCCGTTGAGCACGACGCGCGGCGCATGGATCTCGCCGACGATCGCGCCCTGGTCGCTGAGGGTCAGGCAGGCGTCGTCGCCGTCGGCACGCAGGGTGCCCTCGATGCGGCCTTCGAGATAGATCGCGCCGGTGAAGCTCAGGTCGCCGCGGATCACCGTCCCCTTGGCGATCAGCGTCGTCGTGCTGTAGGACGCCTTGGCGTTGCTCTTCTTACTGCTGAACATTGCTGCTCTCCTCGGCTGCCTGGGCTTCGCTCCAGGCAAATCCTTGTTCGACCCGGCCACCGCCGCCCGAGGCCTCGGCAACCACCTTGATGCGATTCGGGCTGAATCCCGCGGGCAGCATCACCGTGCCCGATACGCGCTGGAAATACTTGAACGAAAACGGCAGACCGGCCGAGTCGCCGGCGGCCAGATCGTTCCAGCTCAGATTCCTGAGCTGACCGTTGGCCACGCCTTCAATCGCGATCTGCAGGCGGCCTTCGCTGCTCTGCGAGCGTTTCATGTTCTGGGTCAGGGTGACGACGACGTTCCAGGCTCTGGAGTCCTTGACCGGCTCGACATGCACCGAATGCACTGCGAGGCCTTCGCGGCGCGCGCCGCCGCCGACCAGCCGCGCATAGAAGCCGAGGTCGGTGCGCAGGCCGGCGATTTCCTCTTCGCGCTCGCGCAGGGTCTGCTGCAGATCGGAACTGGCGACCTTGTCGACCTGGTCGGCGCGTTCGAGCACGGCGACGCGCTGCTTGAGCTGCTCGTTCTCGCTGCGCAACCGTGCGAACTCGACCGGATCCGGCCCGCTGACCGGCACGCGCGACAGCAGCCAGCCGCCAAGCACGGCCAGCGCCAGGGTCGCCAGCCACACCGCCAACAGCAGCAGCAACCGGCGCCGCGCGGCGGCCGGATCGTGCGGCTGGACGATGAAGCGCGGCGAGGCACTGGATGACATAAGGAAACAGACCGGACACGCTCTCCGGAGCGGAAAGCGGACTCATCGTGGGAACGACAGGGTGCCGGGCCTTATAGCCCCCCACCCCAGCGCGGTCAAGCCGCGCTGCAGGCCGCTATACTGCCGCCCCGCCGACTCGACGCCCTGCCCATGCTCTGGCTCAAGGCCTTCCACGTCATCGCCGTCGTCACCTGGTTCGCCGGCCTGTTCTACCTGCCGCGGCTGTTCATCTACCACACCGAAGCGAGCGAGAGCGTCGTGCGCGAGCGCTTCAAGATCATGGAACGGCGCTTGCTCGTGATGACCAACATCGGCGCGACCCTGACCCTGATCTTCGGCGTCGCGGCCTTGGCCTGGTGGGTCATGCACGTGCCCGGCTACTTCAAGGCCAATACCTGGCTGCACGCCAAGCTGCTGCTCGTCGTGCTGCTCTACGCCTACCACGGCTATCTGGCCCGGCTCACGCGCGAGTTCGCCGCGGACCGCTGCACGCATTCATCACGCTGGCTGCGCATCTTCAACGAAGTGCCGGCGCTGCTGCTGATCGGCATCGTGATCCTGGTCGTGGTACAGCCGTTCAAGGGCTGATCGCGACAGCAGGCGCCGCGGTATACATTGCTGCACCACACCACTGCGCAGCGGCGGACGGCCCGGACCGGACGTCGCAAAGCGCGTGATATATTTCAGCGAACGGGATGAATGCGGGTTTCGCGAATGCACAAGCAGGACGACTCCCAGCAGAGCGCGGAATTGCGACAGGCATTCCTGCGGCATCTGCCCAAGCGACTGGACACGCTGACCCGCCGCGGTCTGCGCCAGGCGCGGGACGGCTGGGACATCAACAGCCTGAGTCTGATCTTCCGCGAAGTGCAGACCCTGGCCGGAGCGAGCGGACGTTACGGTCTGCTGGATCTCGCCGAGAAACTGTTCGCGATCGAGTCGGCGCTGGCCGACAGCATCGAACAGGCACGCCTGCCCGACGAGCCGACGTCCGCGTCGGTGGCGACCTTGCTGGACGATCTGCGCGAAATCGCCACCGCACGCGTCGCCACGCCGGCCGCCGACACCCACCTCGAGGTGCCGCCGGCCGACCTGGAGCGCAGCGAGAACGGCTATCCGCTGCAGCTGGTTCCGCCGGCCGACTACTGGAAACGCTTCGCGCCGCTGCCGACGGCGCCCGCGGCCAATGTCGTCGCGCTGCACGCGCCGCCGGCCGCACCCGCCGCGGCCGTGACACCGGCCGCGAGCCCCGCAGCGGCGGCAACGCCCGCCGCGGTGGCCACGCCGGCCGAGGCCGCGCCGTCGCGCGCCGCGCCGGCCGCGACGGCGGGCAGCCCGCGCAAGGTGTATCACCTGACCGACGGCAGCCCGCTGGCCTGCGAGATCGACCAGAAGCTTGAACTGTCCGGCTACGAACTGTCGCTGCTCGATCACGTCGCCGAAGCGATCGAGATGATCGGCATGTTCCCGCCGCATCTCGTCATCGTCGACGCACACTTCCTCGGCGAGCTCGACCGCGTCGGCGAAGCTCTGAAAGCCGCGCGCGGACGCGCCAGCCATCGCGTCGCGATGCTGGCCCTGTCCGAACAGGGCGATCTCGAGGTGCGCCTGCGCGCGATGCGCGCCGGCGCCGATGCCTTCATTCCGCTGCCGGCCCAGGCCGGCGACGTCATGGCGCGCATCGCCGAACTGACCGAGTCGGACCAGACCGAGCCCTACCGCATCATGATCGTCGAGGACGACCGCTCGCAGGCCATGTTCGCCGAGTCGATCCTGCGCAAGGCCGGCATGCAGACGACCATGGTCACCGACCCGCTGGCCGTGCTCAACGACATCGACGCATTCAACCCGGACCTGATCCTCATGGATCTCTACATGCCCGGCTGCTCGGGCATGGAGCTGACGGCGATCATCCGCGAGCGCGAAGCCTTCGTGTCCACGCCGATCGTGTTCCTGTCCGGCGAGAGCGACACCGACAAGCATTTCGAAGCACTGAACGCCGGCGGCGACGATTTCCTGTCCAAGCCGATACGTCCCAAGCACCTGATCTCGGCCGTAACGAACCGGCTGCGCCGTGCACGCCACATCCGCCGCCGGGCACAGAACCAGAACCCGCGCGACGCGATCACCGGCATGTACGAGCGCGCCCACGTGCTCGACCGCCTCAACGCCCGGCTCGCCGCCGAAGACGCCGCGGCGCAGCGCGGCGGTCTGCTCTATGTCGACCTCGACGACGCGACCGAGCTGCGCGGCCAGGCCGGCCTGATCGGCTTCGACAAGCTGCTCGGCCAGATCGGCGCGTTCCTCGCGACGCACCTGGAAGCCGGCGCCCTGGTCACGCGTTTCGGCGACACGGGCTTCATCGTGCTGAGCCCGGAGCGCAGCGCGGAGGAGATCGAAGCCGCCGCGCGCGAACTCGTCGAACGGGTCGCGCACGAGCGCTTCGACGTCGATGGCCAGAACTATCGCGTCGCGCTGCACTACGGCATCTGCCCGTTCTCGGCCGACCTCGGCGACGCCGGTGCCATGCTGCACGCGGCCGAGCGCGCGATGAACGACACGCGCCGCGGCGGGCAGGACCGGGTCGGCATGTTCGCGCCCAGGCCCAGCGGCGATCTCGCCCTGGTCGAGAATCTGCGCGCAGCCCTGCGCAGCAACGCGTTCCACCTCGTGTTCCAGCCGATCGCGGCGCTGGCCAGCGAAGACGACGGCGAGTCCGAAGAACAGTTCCAGGCGCTGCTGCGCCTGCACGGCGACGACGGCAAGGTGCTCACGGCCGCCCATATCGTGCCGGCCGCCGAACAAGCCGGACTCATCGACGAGATCGACCGCTGGGTGCTGAGCCGCTGCCTCATGGTGCTGTCCGACCGCGCGCGCCAGGGCCGTCCGGTGCGTCTGTTCGCGAGCCAGTCGCTGGCCGCCGCGCGCGATCCGGGCCGTGCGGCCTGGCTGCGCCAGCAGCTGGAGACGCGGCATATCGCCGGCAGCCGTCTCGTGCTGGAAATGCGTCTGCCGGAGGATCCGGCCGACTACGCGCGCGTCGCCACGTTCGCCGGCGCCGTGCACCAGATCGGCGTCGGCCTCTGCCTTGCCGGCGCGCTGCCCGGCGAAGCGACGCAGGCGGCGATCGAACATCTGCCGGTCGACTTCATCAAGATCGCGCCCGACTGCATTGCCGACGGCGGTCCGCGCATGCGCGACGAGCTGCGCCGGCTCGTGCGCGCGGCGCACGACCATGGCCGCCGCGTGATTGCACCGCGCATCGAGGACGCGCAGAGCGCGGCAACCCTGTGGACCATCGGCGTCGATTTCATCCAAGGTAATTTCGTGCAGCACGAAGCGCAGAATCTCGACTACGATTTCCGCGCCGCGGCGGGCTAGCAGACCGGCCCAGGTGTCTGCAGGAGCGATCCGGAACCGGATCGCACGGGAGTCGCGCCGCGGAACGGGGCGATGGGCGGAGGAGCGGGGGCTGCGCCGTTCGACGAAAACGGGCAGACCTCGCGCGGGAACCAGGCGGACCGGCACGACACGAAGCGCCGGCTGCCGCTGACGAGGGACGAGCATGGGGGACTGGAAACGACTCGCCGGAGCGATGCGCTGGAGCGGCCTCGCGGTCGTCCTGAGCGCCAGCCTCGTCAGCCTGATCGCCGTACCGCCACCGACCAACTACTGGGTTGCGCCGCTGCTGCTGTTCGGCGGCGTGCTGCTGTTCCTGGCCGCACACGGCGCCGGCGACGAGGAGTCCGCGAGTGCCGCGCCAGCGCCGGTGCGCATCCCTGCGCTGACGCCGCCTGCGTCCGCCGCCGCGACGGATTCGCCGGGCCTGCAGGCCGAGGTCGACGAACTGCGCCAGGTGCAGCAGGATCTCATGAAGGCCAAGCTCGACGCGGAAGCGGCGATGATGGCCAAGAGTGAATTCCTCGCGACCATGAGCCACGAGATTCGCACGCCGCTGAACGGCGTCATCCCGCTGCTCGATCTCGTGCTGTCGACCCGGCTCGCGCCCGATCAGCGCGACTACTTGTTGACCGCCTATCGTTCGGCACGCGAACTGCTGCGCATCGTCGACGACATCCTCGACTATTCCAAGATCGAGGCGAACAAGCTCGAATTGGAATCCGTCGGCCTGAACCTGCGCGAGGTGCTCGACGCGGTCAAGCGACTGATGGAGAAAGCTGCAGAAAGCAAGGAATTGAATTTTTCCGTCACGATCGAATCCGGCGTGCGACTGGCCGTGCGCGGCGACCCGGTACGCCTGCGCCAGGTGCTGACCAACCTCGTCAGCAACGCGATCAAGTTCACCGAACGCGGCAGCGTATCGGTGCGCGTGTCGCGCCGCGGAGAATCGCGCAGTCACAACGAGATCCTGTTCCAGGTGCAGGACACCGGCGTCGGCATCGCGCCTGATGTCGCCGACAAGCTGTTCCAGCCATTCTCCCAGGCCGACGCATCGACGACGCGCATCCACGGCGGTACCGGCCTGGGCCTGGTCATCTGCAAGCGCATCGTCGATCTGATGGGCGGCAAGATCGGCGTGAAATCCGAGCTCGGCAGCGGTTCGACGTTCTGGTTCAGCGTGCCGTTCCTCAAGGCCGTCGGTGACGGCCCCGGCGCACGCACCGATCTCGGCGGCGCCCGCGCGCTGCTCGTCGTCGACGACGCAGCGACCCAGCGCCGGCTGTCGAGCGTCCTGTCGGGCTGGGGCATGCAGCTCACCATGACCAACGTTGCGGCCGAGGCCCTGGCCAAGCTGCGCAGCGCCGCACAGATGAGCGACGGCTGGGCCATCGACCTGCTCATCGTCGATCTCGCGAGCATGCGCGGCAATCCCTCGGCGCTGCTGCGCAACGTCCAGCGCGAGCCGACCCTGGAGCGCGTGCGTTTCGTGTTTCTCGCCGGCAACGAGGAAATTCCGACCGAACTGCGCCAGGACGCACGCTCGGCGGTCATCGCGCCGGGCCATTCGGATGCCGAGCTGCGCGCGGCATTGAATACGCTGCTCGGCGTGCAGCAGAGCGGCAGCGCCCAGGCAGAAGCCATGCCCGACCCGCTCACGGATCCGCTGGAGCCCGGCGTACACATCGCCGGCGCCGCCGATACGCCGGCCGCGCCGCTGCGCGGCCATGTGCTGCTGGTCGAGGACAATCCGGTCAACCGCCAGGTCGCGCAACGCATCCTCGGCCTGCTCGGGCTGAGCCTGGAAACCGCCGAGAACGGCAAGGAAGCGCTGGAGAAACTCGACGCCGGATCGTTCGATCTCGTGCTGATGGACTGCCAGATGCCGACCATGGACGGCTATACCGCGACGCGGATTCGCCGCACACGGGAAGCCGAACAGCGCCTGACGCGCATTCCGATCATCGCGATGACCGCCAATGCCATGGCCGGCGATCGCGACAAGTGCCTCGGCGCCGGCATGGACGAGTACCTGTCCAAACCGATGAATCGCGGCCTGCTCGAATCGACCTTGCGCAAATGGCTGCCCAAGCACGCGCAGAGCCGCGCAAGCGCCGCCGATCGGACACCGGCACCGCCGCGTGCCACGCCGGCGCCGCCCGCACGCAGCGCCGCGGGCGCGAGTCCGGCGGTTGCGCTCAGCGACGGCCTGGCACCGGTCAATCCGCTCGGCGTGCGCGACGGCGCGGCGCTCGATCAGGAAATCGTGCGCGATCTGCTCGACGTGATGGGCGAGGAATTCACCGAACTCGTCGGCGTCTATCTCGAGGACACGCCGAAGAATCTCGCTCTGCTCGAAGCCGCCGCGGGCCGCAACGACTCCAACGCGCTGATCGCGCCTTCGCATTCGCTGAAGTCGACCAGCGCGAACCTCGGCGCCATGACCCTGGCGGAGATCGCCAAACGCATCGAGCACGAAGCGCGCAGCGGTACCTTGGCCAATCCGGCGGCGCTGGTGCGGGATCTGACCCGGGAATACGGCAGGGTGTCAGCCGAACTGCGCAACCTGCTGGCGCGCAGCGGTCCGTGAAACGAAGACGGGACGGACCACCGGTCCGTCCCGTCGGCGGCAATCAGTTGCCGATCTTCTTCTGCAGGTAGCTCGCTTCGCCGAGCTGCTTGATCAGGCCCAGCTGGGTTTCGAGCCAGTCGATGTGCTCCTCCTCGGATTCGAGGATGTCTTCAAACAGTTCGCGGCTGACGTAATCGCCGACCTTCTCCGCATCGGCGATCGCGGCGCGCAGATCCGGCACCGCGGCGTATTCGAGCTTGAGATCGCATTCGAGACATTCGCGCGGCGTCTCGCCGACGAGGATCTTGCCGAGGTTCTGCAGGTTGGGCAGGCCTTCAAGGAACAGGATGCGCTCGATCAGCTTGTCCGCATGCTTCATCTCGTCGATGGATTCCTTGTACTCGTGCTCGGCGAGTTCCTTGAAGCCCCAGTTCTTGAACATGCGGGCATGCAGGAAATACTGGTTGATCGCCGTCAGCTCGTTGTACAGCGCCTTGTTCAGATGCTCGATGATCTTGGGGTCGCCTTTCATGGCCGGTTCTCCGCGTGGAAACGGCGGCGACTATACCGTCGCCTTCGCGACGGCGATGAAATGCGAATTGGATGCAGTGCCATGGCCCGGAACAGCATCGACGGGATTCACGCCATGTCGCGGCGAAGCGGCTGACGTACCAGGCGAAACCGACTGATCCGGAACGGCCGGCCGCGTCATCGGGCCGTTCTCGCGACTGCGCGCGCCGGAGGGAATTCGGCGACAGGAACCCGCGGCCGGCAGGCCCGCGGAAAAACGGCGGCTCAGGCGGCCGCGAGTATCGGCAGATCGAACAGGCGCGCGTTGCGCGGCAGCGCCTCGTGCAGCACCTGCTCGGCGAAGTCGGCGCAGGCGCCGCAGGTACCGGCGCAGCCGGTGCGCATGGTCAGCTCGGCCAGCGACGAGACGCCGTCAGCGGCGGCTGCGCGTATGGCCTTGTCGGTCACGCCGTTACAGATGCAGACGTACATGGCAGTCCTCCAATGGACGGCATTGGACTGCAAATGCGAATGAGTGTCAACAACCTTCCGTTTTGACGGCTCAGCCGACCTCGGCGAGCACCGGGAGCGCGGACCTGGTCACCGTCGCGGAAAGCTCCAGCCGCACGCGGCAGGCGCGCTCGACCGTAGGAGCGAACTGCCGCAGCGCGCGTTCGTAGACCTGCCGCTTGAACGTGACCACGTTCTGCGCCGGGTACCAGAAATCGACCCAGCGCCAGAGGTCGAACTCCGGCTTCTCGTTTGCATCGAGGCGTACATGGCGCTCCTCGCCAAGGAAACGCAGCAGGAACCAGACCTGCTTCTGGCCGATGCAGACAGGGCGCTCGTTGCGCCGCAGGTAACGCCGCGGCAGACGGTAGCGCAGCCAGCCCGGCGTCGCGGCGAGAACCTCGACGTGCTCCGGGAACAGGCCGGTCTCCTCCTGCAATTCGCGGTACATGGCCTCCAGCGGCGTCTCGTCGCTGCGCATGCCGCCCTGGGGAAACTGCCAGCCGTCACGATTGATGCGGCGCGCCCAGAACAGCCGACCGTCATCCCGCAGCAGGACTATGCCCACGTTGGGCCTGTAGCCATCGGGGTCAATCACCGGTCGACTCCAGAAAAATGCGTGCTGGCAAGGATTCTTCCACAGCCTCTGCGCGGCCAGCAAGGCGCCGCGGCTGCGTTCGGCTTGACACGCGCCCGGCCGAAGCTACAATCCCCGCCCTTCTTTCGGGCAGAATTGCCCCAGTGGCTAGGTAGCTCAGCCGGTCAGAGCGCGGCACTCATAATGCTGAGGTCGGCGGTTCGATCCCGCCTCTAGCCACCACCTTTATTCTTGCGACTCGCCGCCTCACGGCGAGTCCGGCTGTTGCGCTGATGGATCTGTTCAAGACATTCCAGATCGAAGCCGCGCATCGGCTGCCGATGGTACCGGCCGGACACAAGTGCTCCCGGCTGCACGGCCATTCGTTCCGCATCGACATCCATGTTTCGGGTCCGCTCGACCCGCAGTTCGGCTGGGTCATGGATTTCGCCGACATCAAGCTGGCGTTCGCGCCGCTGTTCGATGCACTGGACCACCGCTATCTCAACGAAATCGACGGCCTGGCCAATCCGACCAGCGAAAACCTCGCGATCTGGATCTGGCAGCAGCTCAAGCCCGGACTGCCGTTGCTGAGCAAGGTCGTGGTTCACGAGACCTGCACTTCCGGTTGCAGCTACGCCGGCCCCTGATCGCGCAAAGCAGATAAGATGCGCCGAATTTCTCCGGCGGGCGGTGGCGCATGTTTCTCACGCGTGGTTTGGCGCTCTGGCTGCTGCTGGTTTCGTTTGGCGCCCAGGCCGCCAACATCGCTGGGCATGAGTTCGCCGAGCGGATCAACGTACCCGGCGTCGGCAGCAACCTGCGCCTGTCCGGCGCGGCCACGCTGGATCGCAATTTCGTCCCGTTCTACGCTGCGGCGCTGTACCTGCCGGCCTCGGTGCGCTCGCTGGATCAGCTGCAGTCGGGCCTGAGCCCGTACCGGGTCACGCTGGTCTGGCAGATTCCCGAGCTCGACGACGAGCATGTCGACGACTACTGGCGCAAGGCCTTCGCCGAAGCGGCCGGCCCGGCCCGCCTGAGCCGCATCAAGGCCAACGTCGAGCGTTTCGTCGACGTGTTCGGCGCGGCGCGCCATGGCCAGGTCGTCCTGTTCGACTACATACCCGACGCCGGCATGCGCATCTTCGTCGACGACAAGCCAGCCGGGCAGCTTGCCGGTGTCGAATTCAA
This sequence comes from Lysobacteraceae bacterium SCN 69-320, assembly GCA_001725155.1. Taxonomy (GTDB): domain Bacteria; phylum Pseudomonadota; class Gammaproteobacteria; order Xanthomonadales; family Rhodanobacteraceae; genus Tahibacter. The sequence continues at coordinate 442,279 of MEFP01000030.1, forward strand.
TACGGTGCTGCTGTCGATCTGGCTCGGCGACAAGGCGCCGCGCGACTTCCGCACGGCCCTCACGGCAGGCCTGAGCCCGAATTGACGCGATGCGCCATCGCCGCACGATTTCAATAAATAACTGATATTCAGCAAGTTAAGCGCTTTCCCCAACCTCCGACAGCTTCGTTCAGAATTTTTCTGTTGCGCCGCAACAAAAAAATGTCTACAGTGCGCCCCGTCACCCCCACACGCCTGACGAGGGCAAGCCAATGATCGAGCAGTACAACAACCAGGTGCTGGCTTTCAGCAAGAGCTTTGCCGAAGCCGCGTTCAAGGTGCAGGGCCTGGCTCTGCAGAACTTCGAAAAGATCGCCGACCTGCAGCTGAAGACCATCGAGAACCGCGCGAACGCCGCCGCGGCTTTCATGACCGAAGCGCTGGAAGTCCGTGATTTCGACGGCCTGAAGGCCATCTGGCCGAAGGGCGTCACGCTCGCCAAGGAATCGGCCGAGAAGGCCTACGCGACCAGCCAGGAAGTCTTCGGCATCAGCGTCAAGACCAGCGAAGCGCTCGGCGAACTCGCCAAGACCAACTTCGCCGCGACCAACGAAACCATCAAGAACAACGTGGATTCGTTCAAGAAGGCCGCGACCGCCGGCGCCAAGTAAGCGCCGAGCGACAACGAGCATCAAGCCGCGCTGCGACGACCCTCCCCCTCCCCGTAGTCGTAGCGCCGCTTTGGACCGGATGACGCAAGTCATCCGGTCTTTTTCTTTTCCGCCTCAGGCCATCGCCGAGGCGACGAACAGTCCGACCACGCAGAGCACGCCGGCCAGCCAGGTGAGGCTGCGCAGCGGCGCCTTGTCGGCCAGATAGAAAGCGCCGTAGGCCAGGCGCAGCACGATGAACAGCACGGCCAGCAGATCGACGACGTTCTGCGAGGCATGCGTGAACTGCGCCACGAGCACGGCTGCCGCGAACGGCGGGAACGCCTCGAGCGAGTTCAGATGCGCCCAGTGAGCCCGCGCGCGATACCCGCTGAGTTCGGCCTGGAATACGCGCGGCTTGCGGTTGAGCCGGTGTATGCCGGCTTCATGGCCGTACTTCGCGATGGCCGTGAACACCAGCGGCAACAGCGCCGCAACGAGAATGCACCACAGGGCGATCGTCACGCGAAGCTCCTAGGGAATCGGAAAGATTGCGGCCGTTGCAGCGGGCCGGGACGCTTACTTGGGGCCGAGCAGGCGACGCAGCTTGCCGCCGAGACCACCGTCTGCATCGGGATCGGCGTCCGCATCGCGCTCAGGTTCGCGCGACGGCGGCAGCGGTGTCGGGGGCCGTGGCGGCCGCGGCACTTCGGGCTGGCCCGGCACCGCCCTGGCATCGAGCAGCCGCGCGGCCGCCTCGGCCAGCGCACCGGGTTCGCCGCCGGCCGGCACGATGCTGTCGGCACCGACCAGCCGCGTCGCGGCCTGCAGCAGCGCCGGGTCAATGCCTATCGCCGGATGTCCGGCCAGCGCCGCGGCGCGATCCACATAGGTCGGGATCTGCTGCGGCAAGCCCTGCTTGAATACCGGCTGCAGGGCCGGCGACAGGCCGGCCAGGCGCACCGAGCCCTTGGCCTTGGTCACGCGCGCGGCGAATGCGGCCAGCGATTTGAGGCCGGCGCTGGAAGCGTAGATCAGCCCGGTCAGATCGAGCACGAAATGACTCGCCCCTTGGGCCTCGAGCTCCTGCAGGCCAAGTTCGAGGTCGACCGCGCCGTCCGCGTCGAGACGGCCGCCGAGCGCGACGATATGTACCTGCCCCTGCTGCCCGCAGGCCAACTCGACGGCCATGGCTTCAGCCCTCGCGGAACACCCAGCGCGCCGCACCGATCTGGATCACGTCCTGATCGCGCAGCAGACGTTCGCGGATCTTCTCCGCATTGACTCGCGTGCCGTGCGGCGAACCGAGATCGACCACCGTATAGCCGGCCATGCTGACGGTCAGCTGCGCGTGCTTGGCGTCGACGCCGGGCCCGCCGACCCGGACGTCGCTGGCGGCATCGGCGCCGATGCTCACGGAGTTGAGGTTCAGCACGACGCTGTTGCGGCCGGCTTCAGGATTCTGCGGCACCAGCCGCGCTGCGCGGACGACAACGGTTGCGCCCGACGGCGCCGCCGGTGCCGCGCTGTTGCGCGTCGGCAGCGGGATGTCGAGCACCGGCATCATCTGCGTCTCGCTAGGCGGCCGCACCGGCTTGGCCGGCGAAGCGGGCGGAGGAGCCGGCGGCAACGGCATGGCCGCCGTCGCGGCGGATGCCGCCGGCGGCGGTGGCGGAGCCGGCGGCATCGGCGGCATGGCCGCGAACACCTGGGTCCGATCGCCGACCGGTTCGGTTTCCAGCGTACGGAAGCCCGCCGGCATCGTCGGCGTGCCGGCGCTGGACGCCGGCGCTGCCGGCGGCGGCGTTTCGGCAACTGTTGCGACTGCGGGCGCTGCCGGCGGCGGTGCTGCAGGGGCAGTGGCGGCCATCTGCAGCTCGGCCTCCGAATGGAACGCCTGCAGGAACGCGGCCTTGATCTCCCGCGCGCGCGCGAGCGCGTCGGCCCGTGCGGCGAGCTCGGTCTCCAGGTCGGCGATGCGGCGCTTGAACTCCGCATCGTCGAACTCGCCGAGTTGGTGGCGCAGCTCGATTTCCTGGCGATCCAGGGTGATCGCCTCGTGATCGCCGGCGTAGCGGTCGAGCAGGCTGCTGAGTTCGAGGTACTGCACGCGCGCCTGCTGCTTCAGCGGCGCGGCCTTCTGGTCGAGTTCGCGATTGCGCGTCTCGTAGTCGCCGCGCACGCGCAGGTAGACCGGCTCGGCCACCGCGCTGCGCTTGTCCTCGAGCTGCTGCAGACGCTCGGCCAGTACGTCCTGCTCGGCCTTGACGGTCTTGAGCGCGTCGACGGCGCTGACGTCGATGGCTTCCAATGCGGCAATGCGATCGTTGCTGCTCATGCGATTCTCCAGGGCGCGCGTCACGACGCGACCAATTCTATGTCGATAGTGCCGAAACGCAGGCGGTCGCCCGGCTTGACCGGCACGGGCTCGCCGGTCGCGATGCGCCGACCGTTGACGAAAGTACCGTTGGCCGTGCCGACTTCCTCGCGCAGGAACAGCAGCACGCCCTGACGCAGCAGCTTGGCATGACGCCGGCTCAGGCTGCGCGCCGTGTCCAGCGCGCCGAGGTTGATCTCCGGCGTGATGCCGGTGACCGGATCGACGCGGCCGATCAGAAACTCTTCACGGCCGGATTCCAGCGGGAAACGCTGCCCGCTGGCCGCATGCAGCAAGGCCGGCCCGCCCGATGCGGCCGCCGGCGGCGGTGACACGGCGGCGGCCGGTAGCGGCGAGGCCGCGGGCGGCGGTGCAGCGGGAGCGACAGGAGCCGGTGCAGTCGCGACCGGCGCAGCGGCAACCGGAACCGGTGCGATGGCAGGCGGTGCGGCGACAGCTGGCGGCGCGACGGGCTGCGATGCGGCAGCCGCGGGCGCAGCGGGCGCCGCAACCGGCGGCGGTGAAGCGGGTCTGGGCGCAGGCTCCGCGCTGGCGGCGGCCGGCGCCGATGCGGCACGCAACTGCTGCAGTTCCTGCTGCAACTCGCTGACACGCTGCTCGGCGCGACGCTGGCGCAGCGCGAGCTTGCGCATGATGCGCACTGCAATTTCCACATTTTGCCGCAGCAACTCGGCGAACGCGGCGCGCTCGATGCGCAGCAGCCGGCAGTCGGTGCGGGCCAGCGCCGAGGCGAAGCGCGGCTGGTCCTCGAGCACGGCCATCTCGCCGAGGAAGTCACCGGGCTCCAGCACCGCCAGCGGCTCGCTGCCGCGGGCGCTGCGCAGGATCGCGATGCTGCCCGATTCGACGATGTACATCTCGGCGCCGGCATCGCCTTCGCGGAACAGGTACTGTCCCGCGGCTATGTCGACGTAAAGCTCGCTTGCCTTGGCCATGCTGCGTTTCGTGCCTGTCGCGGCGGGATCGCCCGATTATGCCGAGCGCTTCAATTGAGCGGCAACCGCGACCGTAGAACGGACGACAATTGTGCGCAGGCGCACGCAATCACCGCGGAATGCCACGCTTTTTCCATCGCTGTCCTGCCCTGATACTGGGCCCGGCGACGAAACCGGATGCGGCCATGACACTGCGCGCGACACTGCTGCTGGCAACCCTGACCGCCACCGCGACGGCCGGGGCCGCCACGACGGTGCGCCTGCCGTCCTGGGCCTGCAATGCGAACAACGACCGCATCTTCCGCAGCGGCCTGCAGAGCGGCGAATTCGTGCCGAGCACGCCGAGCCACGGCAGCGGCGGCGCGGCGCCGGGCGCACAACTGCGTACCTTGAACATCGCCGGCCTCGGCAGCGGCACGCAGAAGATCCATCTGTACGTGCCGCCGAGCTACGAACCGGCTCATGCCGTGCCGCTGGTCGTCGCCCTGCACGGCACCGCCGGGAGTCCGGCCAACGCCGATGTCTATGCCCAGGACGTGCGCAACACCTGGCAGACCGTCGCGGCCACGCGCGGCTTCATCGTCGCCGCACCGGTCGCCAACGGCGCCGGCGGCAGCTGGAAGGACGGATTCAGCGCGCCGCCGAACGACTACACCTTCCTGGCCGCAGCCCTGGCCGACCTGCGCGCGGCCTATAACATCGACGACAGCCGCATCCAGCTCTGGGGCTTCTCGGCCGGCGGCCACGTCGCGCACGACCTGATCGTCAACGGCCCGGTCACCGCGCTGGACCCGCAGCACGTCGCGGCCTACTCGGTCAGCGCCGGCCGCCTGTTCTCGCTGGCCTGCCTCGGCGACACCGAGGAGCAGTGCCAGGCGCGCCTGGACACCCTGGCGCGCAAGCCGCCGTTCGACCTGCACCTGGGCACGGCCGACCCCATGTACGGGCCGCCCTACAACGCCGTGCAGGATCCGCCGCGGTTCGAGGCCGCCGGCTGGGTCATGGACGACACGCTGAACTTCTACGTCTTCGGCGGTGGCCACACTTACGAGGCCGGCCACTTCGTCGACATCTGGAACTTCTTCTGCCGCTTCGGGCTGGCCCCTTAGAACGCCCTGGATGCGCAGTGCGGCTGCGACGTTCTGCCGCGCCTGTCCACACGCAGCCGAGCGCGCGTCGTCGCCCGCCTTTGCCCACCGCCCGACCCCGCAGACATCAGCGGTACGAAGCCCGATTCCGCCGCGCCTGCAGGCCCCATAACGGCCCCGCGGAAGGCCCGGTAATGGCCCCGTCTTTGGTTGCGACGCGTCAAAAACGGCTGATATAATCTCGATGCTTAGTGACCGGTGCGTGTACCAAGCGGTACGCAATCCCGGGCAACCACCAGGGCAGTCCAGTGAGAAATTCCATCGCCGCCGGCCGGCGACTGGCCACTCGGATCGTGTTCGCCCAGGCGGGAGTTTCCCTTCTGATAGCTTTGCTGTTTCTGGCGCAGGGATGGCGTCCGGCGACAGGCGCCCTGGCGGGCGGCCTGCTCGTCGCAGTCGGGACGGCGCTGCTGGCCGCGCGCATGTTCCGCGGCGCGGCGCTCAGCGGTCCGATGGCGTTCTGGGGCTTGCTGTTCGGAACGTTGTTGAAATGGATATGGCTGGCAGGCGGGCTCATCGGCCTGCTCGGCGTATGGAGATTGCCGCCGCTGGCGGTGATTACGGGTTTCGTAGCCGCCCTGCTCGTGCATCTGGCGGGGCTGCGGTTCAAGGATTAGCGGAGTTCTTGTGAGCACCGAGGCAGCGACGGGCGGTCTGAACGAATACATCGCGCACCATCTGACCCACAACGTGGTCAGTTTCGGTACGGGATTCCATCTCGACACCTGGCTGGTGTCCCTGGTGCTGGGCCTGCTGTTCGTGCTCTGGTTCGGCCTGAAGGCGCGCAAGGCCACGGCCGGTGTGCCGAGCAAGGGCCAGGCCTTCGTCGAAATCATCGTCGAGTTCATCGACGGCCAGGTCAAGGACACCTTTCACGGCGACCGCCGCTCGGTCACCCCGCTCGCGCTGACGATCTTCATGTGGATCGTGTTCATGAACACGATGGACCTGGTCCCGCTCGACCTGCCCGGCTGGCTGGTCCAGACCACGGCCGGCCACGAGGTCGCCCACCACACCTACTGGCGCCTGGTTCCGACCGCCGACCTCAATACGACGTTCGGCCTGTCGGCTTCGGTCTTCTTCATCCTGCTCGGCCACGCGATCGCCGCCAAGGGCGGTTTCGGCTTCGGCAAGGAACTGCTGACCGCACCGTTCCACGCCCACGGCGCCATGGCCTTCGTGCTCGCGCCGGTCAATCTCTTCATGAACATCATCGAGTGGCTGGTCAAGCCGGTTTCGCTGGCCATGCGACTGTTCGGCAACATGTACGGCGGCGAGCTCGTCTTCATGCTGATCGCCGGTCTCCTCGCAGGTTGGGCCACCTTCGTCCCGGGCATCATCGCCAACACCGCCTGGGCGATCTTCCACATCCTGATCATCCTGCTGCAGGCCTTCATCTTCATGATCCTCACGGTCGTCTACATCGCCGGCGCCCGCGAGAGCCACTGATCGTTTTTGTCGCTGCACCTCTTCGTTTCCGTCTATTCGTTTTCTGACTTTTCCTGAGGAGATTCACCATGGAATTCATCGCCAACGTTCAGGGCCTGACCGCCATCGCCATCGGCATCATCATCGGCCTCGGTGCGCTCGGCGCCTGCCTGGGCATCGCGCTCATGGGCTCGAAGTTCCTGGAATCGGCCGCGCGTCAGCCGGAACTCGTGCCGATGCTGCAGGGCCGCATGTTCCTGCTGGCCGGCCTGATCGACGCGGCGTTCATCATCGGTCTCGCCGTCGCTCTGTTCTTCGGCTTCGCCAACCCGCTGCTCAGCGCCCTGCAGGCGGCTCACTAAGCAACCGCGTAACCGTCACCCACGCCGGCATCCGCCGGCGTGTCGTGCAGGCCGCGGCGTCATGGCGGCCGTCATCGCGTTCGCCTGAGGAGTCATCATGAATATCAACCTGACCTTCTTCGGCCAGATGATCTCGTTCGGGATCCTCGTCTGGTTCACGATGAAGTTCATCTGGCCGCCGCTCAACGCGGCCATCGAATCGCGCCAGAAGACCATCGCCGACGGCCTCGCCGCCGCTGAACGCGCGCGCCAGGAACTCAAGGACGCCGACTCGCGCGTCGCCGACGAGATCCGCAAGGCCCGCGAGGAAGCGACCCAGATCGTCGACCGCGCGAACCAGCAGTACAACCAGATCGTCGACAAGGCCAAGGTCGACGCGATCGCCGAAGGCGCGCGCCAGAAGGCCGTCGCCCAGGCCGAGATCGACTCGTTGTCGCACCAGGCCCGCGAAGTCCTGCGCCAGCAGGTCGCCGCGCTGGCCGTGTCCGGCGCCGAGAAGATCCTCAAGCGCGAGATCGACGCGTCGCGTCACCGCGACCTGCTCGACGCCCTGGCCAAAGAGATCTGATCCATGAGCAGCGCCGAAAGTCTGGCCCGTCCGTATGCCCGTGCCGCGTTCGACCTCGCCAACGAGGCCGGTGCGCTGGCCGATTGGTCGTCCAAGCTCGAATTCGCGGCTGCCGTCGCGCGTGATCCCCAGGTGCAGACCCTGATCGGCAATCCGGCCTTCGGCGGCGACAAGCTCGTCGGCCTGTTCCTGCCGCAGGGCGAGAAGGCCGATTCGGCGTTCGCGAACTTCGTCGCGACGCTGGCGGCCAACCGCCGCCTGCCGATTCTCGCCGACGTCGCCGACGGCTTCGCCGCGCTCAAGCGCGCGGCCGAAGGCGTGCTGAAGGTGAACGTGCGCGCCGCCGTGGCGCTCGATGCCGCCCAGGCCGACGCCCTCAAGGCGGCGCTGGCCAAGCGCTTCGGCCGGCAGATCGAACTCACGAGCACGATCGACGAATCGGTCATCGGCGGCGCGATCATCGATGCCGGCGACACCGTCATCGACGGCTCCGTGCGTGGACGTCTCGAACGCCTGGCGCAAACGTTGACTCACTGAAAATTGTCGTCATGTCGGCGGGTCCTCGCGATCCGCCTCTAGCGAGAAAACCCATGCAAACCACGCTCAACCCGTCCGAAGTCAGCGAGCTCATCAAGAGCCGCATCCAGCAGTTCCAGGCCACGGCCGAAGCGCGCAACGAAGGCACCATCACCTCGGTGTCCGACGGCATCGTGCGCATCCACGGTCTCGCCGACGTGATGTCGGGCGAAATGATCGAGCTGCCGGGCAATTCCTTCGCCCTCGCGCTGAACCTCGAGCGCGACTCGGTGGGCGCGGTCGTCCTGGGTGAGTACCAGCACCTGCGCGAAGGCGACACGGTCAAGACGACCGGCCGCATTCTCGAAGTCCCGACCGGTCCGGAACTGCTCGGCCGCGTCGTCGACTCGCTCGGCAACCCGATCGACGGCAAGGGTCCGCTGAACGCCAAGCAGCTCTCGCCGATCGAGAAGGTCGCGCCGGGCGTGATCTGGCGCAAGTCGGTCGACCAGCCCGTGCAGACCGGCTACAAGTCGGTCGACTCGATGATTCCGATCGGCCGCGGCCAGCGCGAGCTGATCATCGGCGACCGTCAGACCGGCAAGACCGCCCTGGCGATCGACGCGATCATCAACCAGAAAGGCACCGGCATTAAGTGCATCTACGTCGCGATCGGCCAGAAGCAGAGCTCGATCGCCAACGTCGTGCGCAAGCTCGAAGAGAACGGCGCGCTGGATCACACCATCGTCGTCGCCGCCTCGGCGTCCGAGTCGGCTGCGCTGCAGTACATCGCGCCCTACTCCGGCTGCGCCATGGGCGAATACTTCCGCGACCGCGGCGAAGACGCGCTGATCATCTACGACGATCTGTCCAAGCAGGCCGTGGCCTACCGCCAGATCTCGCTGCTGCTGCGCCGTCCGCCGGGCCGCGAAGCGTATCCGGGCGACGTGTTCTACCTGCACTCGCGCCTGCTCGAACGCGCCGCGCGCGTCAGCGAGGAATACGTCGAGAAGTTCACCAACGGCGCCGTCAAGGGCAAGACCGGTTCGCTGACCGCGCTGCCGATCATCGAGACCCAGGCCGGCGACGTGTCCGCGTTCGTGCCGACCAACGTGATCTCGATCACCGACGGCCAGATCTTCCTCGAAACCGATCTGTTCAACGCCGGCATCCGCCCGGCCGTCAACGCCGGTATCTCGGTGTCCCGCGTCGGCGGCGCCGCGCAGACCAAGATCGTCAAGAAGCTGTCCGGCGGCGTGAAGCTGGCGCTGGCGCAGTACCGCGAGCTCGCCGCGTTCGCCCAGTTCGCCTCGGACCTGGACGCCGCCACGCGCGCCCAGCTCGAACGCGGCCAGCGCGTGACCGAGCTGATGAAGCAGAACCAGTACTCGCCGCTGTCGATCGCGGAACTGGCGCTGTCGGTCTACGCGGCCGAGAAGGGCTATCTGGACGACCTGCCGGTCGCCAAGATCCTGCCGTTCGAAAAGGGCCTGCATGCGTTCTTCCACCAGAACCACGGCGATCTGATGAAGAAGATCGTCGACAGCGGCGACTGGAACAACGACATCGAAGCGACGTTCAAGGCCGGCATCGCCGAGTTCAAGAAGACGGGTTCCTGGTAACCGGCATCGGGGCGCGCCGCGCGGCGCGCTCCGCTGCACCGGACCGCATCCGTACTACTGAACCAGCAAAGCGAGCGAACACATGGCAGGCGGCAGAGAAATCAAAACCAAGATCAAGAGCGTGCAGAACACCCGCAAGGTGACGCGCGCGCTCGAAATGGTCTCGGCCTCGAAAATCCGCAAGGCGCAGGACCTCATGAAGGCCTCGCGTCCGTATGCGCGCCTGATGCGTCAGGTGATCGGTCACATCGCCAAGGCGAACACCGAATACCAGCACCCGTTCATGGTGGCGCGCACCGAACTCAAGCGCGTCGGCTACATCGTCGTGTCGACCGACCGCGGCCTCTGCGGCGGCCTGAACTCGAACCTGTTCCGCCGCCTGATCGCCGAGATCCGCGAGCACACCGACCGCGGTGTGGAAGTCGATGTCGTCGCGATCGGCGCCAAGGCGAACGCGTTCTTCAAGCGCCTGAAGGTCAACCTCGTCGGCTCGGCCACCCATCTCGGCGAGAAGCCGCAGCTGAACGCGCTGATCGGCGTCATCAAGGTCATGCTCGACGCCTACACCGACGGCCGCATCGACCAGCTCAAACTGGCCTACAACGACTTCGTCAACACGATGACGCAGAAGCCGACGATCGACACGCTGCTGCCGCTGCCGCCGTCGAACGGGCTGACCAACACGCACGAGTGGGATTACATCTACGAGCCGGGCCCCGAGGTCGTGCTCGACCACGTGCTGACGCGCTACATCGAGTCGCTGGTCTACCAGGCCGCCCTGGAGAACCTCGCCAGCGAGCACGCCGCGCGCATGGTCGCGATGAAGTCGGCCAGCGACAACGCGACGAAGGCCATCGAGACGCTGTCGCTGATCTACAACAAGGCCCGCCAGGCCGCGATCACCCAGGAAATCTCGGAAATCGTCGGCGGCGCGGCGGCGGTCTGACCGGCGCAGTTCCTATCCCATCTAGGCCGAGGCGCCGCGTACGGCGAACCGGCAAACAGTTTCAAGCATCGGAGTTACCCAAATGAGCCAGGGCAAAGTTGTTCAGATCATCGGCGCCGTGGTCGACGTCGAATTCCCGCGCGACCAGGTGCCGAAGGTGTATGACGCACTGAAGGTCGACGGCACCGACATCACGCTGGAAGTCCAGCAGCAGCTCGGCGACGGCATCGTGCGCTCGATCGCCCTGGGCTCCACCGACGGCCTCAAGCGCAATCTGATCGCGCGCAACACCGGCGAAGGCATCAAGGTGCCGGTCGGCGTCAAGACGCTGGGCCGCATCATGGACGTGCTCGGCAACCCCATCGACGAGGCAGGCCCGATCGGCGAGCAGGAGCGCTGGGTCATCCACCGCCCGGCGCCGAGCTACGCGGAACAGGCTGCGGCCAACGAGCTGCTGGAAACCGGCATCAAGGTCATCGATCTGGTCTGCCCGTTCGCCAAGGGCGGCAAGGTCGGCCTGTTCGGCGGCGCCGGCGTCGGCAAGACCGTCAACATGATGGAACTCATCAACAACATCGCCAAGGCGCACAGCGGTCTGTCCGTGTTCGCCGGCGTGGGCGAGCGTACCCGCGAGGGCAACGACTTCTACCACGAGATGAAGGACTCCAACGTCCTCGACAAGGTCGCGATGGTGTACGGCCAGATGAACGAGCCGCCGGGCAACCGTCTGCGCGTCGCGCTGACCGGCCTGACCATGGCCGAGTACTTCCGTGACGAGAAGGACGCGTCGGGCAAGGGCAAGGACGTGCTGCTGTTCGTCGACAACATCTACCGCTACACGCTGGCCGGTACCGAAGTGTCGGCACTGCTCGGCCGCATGCCGTCGGCCGTGGGCTACCAGCCGACCCTGGCGGAAGAAATGGGCGTGCTGCAGGAACGCATCACCTCGACCAAGACCGGTTCGATCACCTCGATCCAGGCCGTCTACGTGCCCGCGGACGACCTGACCGACCCGTCGCCGGCGACGACCTTCGCGCATCTCGACGCGACCGTCGTGCTCTCGCGCAACATCGCCGCGCTCGGCATCTACCCGGCCGTCGACCCGCTGGACTCGACCAGCCGCCAGCTCGATCCGAACGTGATCGGCAGCGAGCACTACGAAGTCGCGCGCAAGGTGCAGGGCACGCTGCAGCGCTACAAGGAACTCAAGGACATCATCGCGATCCTCGGCATGGACGAGCTCAGCGAAGAAGACAAGCAGGTCGTGGCGCGCGCGCGCAAGTGCGAACGCTTCTTCTCGCAGCCGTTCCACGTCGCCGAAGTGTTCACGGGTTCGCCGGGCAAGTACGTCTCGCTCAAGGAAACCATCCGCGGCTTCAAGATGATCGTCGACGGCGAATGCGACCACCTGCCGGAGCAGGCGTTCTACATGGTCGGCGGCATCGACGAGGTGATCGAGAAGGCCAAGAAGATGGCCGAGAAGGCCTGATCGCCGTTGCAACGACACTGACGGAGCCGCGCCGCCGATGCGGCGGCGCGCTCCAGCGAGGCAGACATGACTAGCACCATCCGTTGCGACATCGTCAGCGCCGAGGAAGAGATCTTCCACGGTGCGGCGCAGATGGTCGTGGCCACCGGCGAGATCGGCGAACTCGGCATCGCGCCGCGCCATGCGCCGCTGATCACGCGCCTGAAGCCGGGCCAGGTCCGCGTGATCCTGGAGAACGGCGAGGAGCAGTTCTTCTACGTCTCCGGCGGCATCCTCGAAGTGCAGCCGCAGGTCGTGACCGTGCTCGCGGACACCGCGATCCGCGCCAAGGACCTCGACGAAGCCGCCGCGAACAAGGCCAAGGAGGCGGCCGAGCGCGCGCTGGCCAACCGCACCGACGCGATCGAGATCGCCCAGGCCCAGGCCGAGCTGGCCCAGGCCATGGCCCAGCTGCAGGCCCTCGAACGTCTGCGCAAGGCGCTCAAGCACTGAGATCGGGCAGCGTTACGCTGCCACGCAGGCGACGCCGACACCTCGTCGCCCGCTTCGCAACATCACTCCTGCGCCGGCCTCGTGCCGGCGTTTTTTTGTCCGCGACCGCGCCAGGCCAACGGCGCGCCTGAGCATCCACGGCACCGGTTTGCGTTAGATTTTCATCCTTCCCCCACGAACGCGATCGCCATGCGCCTGCTGCCTGCCCTTTTGCTGTCGATTGCCGCCGCAAGCAACGCCCGCGCCGCCGACATCAGCGGACAGGCCCTCGACAGCACCACGCAGCAGCCGGTCGCCGGCGCTCAGATCACGCTGTATGTCCCGGGAATCCTGGGATTTCCCAGCCCGCTGGCCAGCGGTCAGACGGGAGCCGACGGACGCTACCGCATCACTGTCCAGTACAGCGGCCAGTTGGCTGGCGTCGCCCGCGCTCCCGGCTATGCTGCGCGCACACAGGACGGCACGCCCTGCCCATCCAATGCCGGCCTCTGCTTCTTCCGCAGCAGCAAACTCGACGTCGCAGGCGATAGCGACGCCGTCGCGAATTTTGCGCTCGGCGCCGAGGCCCGCCTGGCGGGCCGCATCTACGATAGAGCCTCGACCCAGGTTCCGCTGGCCCCCACGATCACCCTCGAACCGGCCGGCGCGACCGAGAACTTTCTGCGCGAGGTGGCGCAGGTAGACGAGAACGGCTACTACCACATCAACGGCCTGCATCCCGGCGAGTACCGCCTGCAAGCCTCCGGCTGGTATACACCGGAACAGAAGTTTCTCGACTATCGCTGGCCCGACCGGCACTGCGACAACGTGCAAGTGGCGTGCAGCAGTCTGGCGGGGACCCTGGTTCTCGCCCAGGGCAGCGTGCTGAACGATCTCGACCTGGGCCTGCGCCGCGGCAGCTATCTGCGCACCCGGCTGGTCAGCGACGGCGATGGGCACGTGATTGCGCATGCCGTCACCGCCAGCGCGGCGCAGTCCGGCGGCGGCGAAATGACGACCGGCAGCGGGCTTGAGCCGTATACGATGCTGGGGCCGCTGCTGCCGGGCCCCGTCGTGCTGGAGCTCTCCTCGGATCAGCCTTACGACTATCCGATCATGACCTATCCGGATCATCCCTGTGGTTACGACACCTGCGACACCGCGGGCGCGCAGCCCTTCGAAGTCCCGGCAAGCGCCGGCGTGTACACGCTGGAAGACGTCCACGTGCAACCCATCCGCAGCATTCGCGGCCGCGTCACTGCTGCTGACGGCCGAGCACTGGCCGGCCTGCGCGTGTCAGCCGGCGTCGTGTCCAGCTTGCCCCACATGCCGGGCTTCTACCCCGCCGCCACAACGCTCACCGATGCAAACGGGGACTACTATCTCGAAGGCATGGCCTATCTCACGGTCGTCGTACGCACGCAACAGAGCGGCCAGGGCTGGATCGACCGCGCTTGGCCGGATCGCGAGTGCGGGGCCGCCAACGTGTTCTGCGAACGACCTGATGCCTATGAACGCGTCGATTTCGCAACCGTGCCGCACCGCAGCGGCATTGATCTGCGCCTGAGCCCAGGAGCGGCGCTGGCCGGCTACGTGGTCGAGGAAGATACGAACCGGCCCCTCCCGAACCACACCGTGACGGTATTGCCGTTGACCAACCCGCGCAGCGGCAAGTTTGTGACGACCGGCGCGGACGGCAGCTTCCGCATCGACGGTCTGCCGTCGGACGCGTATTACCTGTTCACCTCCGCCGAGCCCATCGACGGCTACTACACCGCCGGGGTGGCGTATCCCGCCAATGCACCCTGCGCCTTCAACAGCCAGGGCTGGTCGGACTGCTTCCCGACTACGGTGCCGCCGTTGACCCCGGATGCTGGTGCCACGCTGGGCGGCCTCGTCGTCGCGATGCCGCGCAGCGACGCACTGTTCGAGAGCGGCTTCGAATCGTCCGCCATGCCCGTCGCGAACCGCTGATTCTTCGGAACGCCATGATCTGTTTGCGTCGTCGCAGCAGGTCTGCTGCGGAAACTGCCGCCGTGTTGCGGTCGGCCCCGTCCTGCACCCCGGCCCTGATTGCGCTGCCGCTGAACCGTGTCGCAAGGCCGGCCAGCTGATGCCGGCGCCGGGGCACGAGCGTCGAAAACCCGATCACCGTCGTGCCGAACGCCGAACTGTTCGCGGCAAGTTCCGGGGCCGAGGCAGCGCAGCTCCCGCGCCGAACCGGAGCACGGCTCAGACCTGACGCGCGCCGACCGCGGCTCTGTAGGCGGCAAGCACGGCAGCGCAGGCGCCGGTCATGACGCTGCGGCCGTGTTCCATCCACAGCACGCTGTCGCAGAGATCGGCGATGCGCTCCTCGTCATGGCTGACGAGAACGACCGTCGTGCCGGCGTGGATGCGCTCGTGGATCGCCTGGGCCGACTTGCGCTGGAATTCCGCGTCGCCGACGGCGAGCAGTTCGTCGACGAGCAGCACGTCGGGCTGCACCTGCAGCGCGACGGAAAAGCCCAGCCGCAGCACCATGCCGTTGGAATAGCTCGCGACCGGCTGGTCGAAGAAGTCGCCGAGTTCGGCGTAGTCGTGGATCGCGGCAAGCCGCGTGTCGATCTCGCGCCGGCGCAGGCCCAGGCGCAGTCCGCAGAGAATCGCGTTGTCGCGTCCCGACAGGTGCGGCACGAAGCCCAGCGACAGCGACAGCAGCTGGCAGCTCGCCTCGGCGCGTTCGATGCGGCCGCGGTCGGGCCGCAGGATGCCGGCGAGCACGCGCAGCAGGGTGCTCTTGCCCGAGCCATTGCGTCCGACCACGCCGAGACGCTGGCCGCGGCGCAGTTCGAG
This sequence comes from Lysobacteraceae bacterium SCN 69-320, assembly GCA_001725155.1. Classification (GTDB taxonomy): domain Bacteria; phylum Pseudomonadota; class Gammaproteobacteria; order Xanthomonadales; family Rhodanobacteraceae; genus Tahibacter. The sequence goes on from MEFP01000030.1 coordinate 457,626, forward strand.
GCTGACATCCTGCAGCGCCCAGTGCTTGTCGCCACGCAGCCGCCGGCGCACGTCGAACGCGACGCCGACTCCGTCCAGCCGCAGTACGAGATCGCTCATGCGGCGAGCTTGGGATAGCGCGGCGCGAGCCGCAGCACGGCGGCGACCCCGGCCAGCGCGAGCGCGGCGGCCATGACGGCGACGCGCAGCAGCGCCGCCGCATCCGGCCACTGTCCCTGCAGCAGCACGCCGCGCAGCGCGTCGAGCAGGACCAGCACCGGATTCCAGGCCAGCCACTGCACAAAGGCCGCCGGCACGCGCTGCAGCGCGAACACCACGCCGGACAGGAACATCAGCACCGTGAGCAGTTGCTCGACGACGAAGCGCAGATCCGGCAGCAGCGGCATCAGCGCAGCCAGCAGCAGCCCGCCGCCGACCGCGCACAGGCCGATGCAGAACAGCAGCGGCAACAGGCTCAGATAGGCCGGATTCGGCGGATAGCCGGCCAGCCACAGCACGACGAGCAGCAGCGCGAACACGACGCCGAACTTGATCGCGTCGGCCAGCAGGTTCACGAGCGGGAAGATCAGCACCGGCATGCGCACCTGATGGATCAGCGCGAGATTCATCCAGATCGCCTGCCCCGCATGCACGACGCTGGACTTGAACCATTGCCAGACCACGAGGCCGATCAGCAGGAACGGCAGATAGCCCGGGCCGCCGTTGCCGAGGATGCGGTCGAACACGAGCCAGAACGCGGCCATCATCAGCGCCGGTTCCACCAGCCACCAGAGCAGGCCCAGATAGCTGCGCGAGCGCTCCGCGCGCAGTTCCGCGTAGGTGCTGAACCAGAGCAGTTCGAGAAAATGCAGACGCATGCGCAGGCCGCGGCGTAAGGCGGCGCGAGCATAGCCCATCCTTGCGTCGCCGCGACCGCCGGCGCGCAGCGCGGGGACGCTGCGGCGACGCTGCCGGCCCTTATATGCGCCGGACGGCGCGGCGCCCTCTTGACTCGCCGGCGCGCCGGGCGCAAAAGCCTGTCCGGCCTTCCGACCGCGGCGACCGCCCGTGATCTTCTTCACCATCGTCTCGCGCAACTACCTCGCCTATGCGCTGACCCTGCTGCAGTCCCTGGCCGAGCACCATCCGCAGAGCCGGCGCTACCTCGCGCTGGCCGACCGGGTTGCCGACGACGCCGACCTGGCCAACCCGCTGTTCGAGCTGGTGCGCATGGAAGACCTGGACCTGCCGGACTTCGACGCGTTCGTGTTCCGCTACGACATCCTCGAGCTCAACACGGCGATCAAGCCCTACGTGTTCCGTTGGCTGCGCCGGCACCATGCGGACCAGGCGCTGGTCTATCTCGATCCGGACATCCTCGTGCTGACGCCGCTGGCCAGCGTGGTCCGCTCGCTGCAGGCCGGCGCGCTGGCCGTGCTGACGCCGCATCTGAATGCGCCGGTCGAGGACGGCTGCCATCCCGGTGAACTCGCGATCCTGCGCAGCGGTACCTACAACCTCGGCTTCGCCGCGATCGGCGCGCATGCGCAGGCCGACGCGCTGATCGCCTGGTGGGCGGCCAAACTCGAATTCGGCGGCGCGGCGGATCCGGCCGAGGGCCTGTTCACCGACCAGAAATGGATGGACCTCGTGCCGGGCCTGTTCGACGACGTGCACATCCTGCGCGACGACGGCTGCAACCTGGCCTACTGGAACCTGGCCCAGCGCCGCGTGCAGCGCACGGAGCACGGCTGGACCGCCAATGCGCAGCCGCTGGCCTTCGTGCATTTCAGCGGCGTCGACGTGGATCAGCCGCAGCAGTTCTCGCGCCACCAGGACCGCTATCGCGCGGCCGATCTCGGCGCATTGCGACCGCTGTACGAGGACTATCTGCAGCGTCTGCGCGACAACGGCCACGCGCGGCATCGGCTCAAACCGTATGCCTTCGCCGCGTTCGCCGACGGCGAGCCGCTGACGCGGCCGCTGCGCGCGGTGTTCCGCCGTTACTTCGACAAGGGTTGCGCCGAAGCCGAGGCGCAGCCCTGGCAGATGCGCCGCGAACGCTACGACCTGCCCTGCGACGAGCTCGCGCCGCGCGCCGACGCGCCGGTCACGCGCCTGATGTATGCCGCCTGGCGCCTGCGGCCGGATCTGCATGCAGCCTTCGATCTCGGCGAGCGCGAGGGTCGCGAAAGCTTCATCCGCTGGTACCTGCGTTCGGCCGCGCGCGAGTTCGGTATTCCGCCGCGCCATATCGAGCCGGTCGCGGCGGCGTTCGGCCGCATCGACGGCACCGCCGCGCGGTGGGATCCGCACGGACGCGAGCGCGCCGCCGGTGCCTGGCCGCGACTCAGCGCGGCGAGCCTGCATCTGATCGACTGGAGCTGCCGCCAGCGCTGGGCGCTGGCGCTGTATCGGCGCATACCGGCGCGTTGGCGCCATCGCCTGCGCCGGCGCCTGGAGCGCGAGGCCTACGTGCCGGCCGTGCCGGCAGCCGCGGCAAGCGCCGCTATGACCGCGCCGAGCGCCCACGACGGCATCAACCTGATCGGCTATGCGCGCGGCGAATTCGGCGTAGCCGAGATACTGCGCAACTACGCTGGCGTGCTGCAGCAGGCCGGCATCCCGTTCGGCGTGCGCAACATCGAGATCGGCGTGGCGAGCCGGCAGCAGGACCGCCGTCTCGACGCGTTCTTCGATGCAAGCCTGGCGCAGGACATCAACCTGTTCTGCATCAACGCCGACCAGATGCCGGTCGTGCACGACCATCTCGGCGCGGCCGCGTTCGCCAACCGGTACAACATCGGCTGCTGGTTCTGGGAGCTCGAACGCTTTCCGCCGCGCTGGTCCGCGGCGTTCGCCCTCGTCGACGAGATCTGGGTGCTGTCGGATTTCGTGCGCGCGGCCGTCGCTGCCTGCACCGACAAGCCTGTGCACGTGATTCCCTTGGCCGTTCCGCTGCCGACACGGCCGCCGCTGCCGCGCGCGGCGCTGGAGCTGCCCGACGATGCCTTCGTCGTGCTCGCGAGCTTCGACTTCAACTCCTGGATCACGCGCAAGAACCCGCAGGCGGCGATCGCCGCGTTCCGCGCCGCGTTTCCGCCCGGGCGCCGCGACGTGCGCCTGCTGCTCAAGACCATCAATGGCCAGCGCCTGCCGGCCGCGCTGCGCCAGCTCGCCGAAGCCGCCGCCGGCGACGACCGCATCCTGCTGCGCGACGGTTTCCTCGATCGCGACGGCATGTGGTCGCTGCAGGCCGCCTGCGACGTCTATCTGTCGCTGCACCGCTCCGAAGGCTTCGGTCTCGGCATGGCCGAATGCATGGCGCTCGGCAAGCCCGTGATCGCAACCGCCTATTCGGGCAACCTGCAGTTCATGGACGCCGACAACAGCTGCCTCGTGCCGTACCGGCTCGTGCCGGTCAACGAGGGCGAATATCCGGATTGGCGCGGCCAGCACTGGGCCGAACCCGATGTGGCCGCCGCCGCCGCGCAGTTGCGCCGGCTCGCCGACGATCCGCTCGCGGCGCGCCGCCTCGGCGCCGTCGCGCGCGATGCGCTGCAGCAACGGCTGGGGCCGCAGGCCGGCGCGGCCGCGATCCGCCGGCGCCTGGATCACGTGCGCGGCCAGCGCCTGCGATAATCACCGCGACCCGAACCCGAGGCCGTCCATGTCCGCTCCGCTGCACGTCATCGTCCTCGCCGCCGGCGAGGGCAAGCGCATGAAGTCCGCCCGTTCCAAGGTGCTGCTGCCGCTGGCCGGACGCCCGATGCTCGCGCATGTGATCGACGCCGCGCGCTCCCTCGCACCGGCGGCGATCCACGTGGTCTACGGCCATCGCGGCGATCAGGTGCAGACGGCATTCGCCGCGGCGCAGGATCTGCACTGGGTGCTGCAGGCCGAACAGCACGGCACGGGCCATGCGGTGAGCCTGGCCCTGCCCGGCGTACCCGACGCGGCGCGCGTGCTCGTGCTCTACGGCGACGTGCCGCTGATCACGTCGACTACCTTGCGTCCGCTCGCCGAGTCCGCCGCCCCCCTGGCCGTGCTCGGTGCCGAACTGCTGAACCCGACCGGCTACGGCCGTATCGTCCGCGACGACCTCGGCCAGGTCCGCGCGATCGTCGAGGAAAAGGACGCCGGCCACGATCAGCGCGCGATCACTCTGGTCAATACCGGCATAGTCGCGGCGGATGCCGCGCGCCTGCGCGGCTGGCTCGCGCGCGTCGGCAACGACAATGCGCAGCGCGAGTACTACCTGACCGACGTGTTCGCGCTGGCCGCCGCCGATGCCGAACCGGCCGCCTGCGCGCTGTGCAGCGACGCGCACGAAGCCTTCGGCGCGAACGATGCCTGGCAGCTCGCCGAACTCGAACGCCATTACCAGCGGCGCCAGGCGCGCTCGCTGTGCCTGGCCGGTGCGCGCCTGGCCGATCCGGCACGCTTCGATCTGCGCGGCAGCGTGACCCTCGGCCGCGACATCGAGATCGACGTCGACGTGGTGCTGGAAGGCCAGGTCCAGCTCGACGACGACGTCGCCATCGGTCCGTTCTGCCGCATCAAGGACTGCACCCTCGCCGCCGGCACGCGCGTGCTCGCGCATTGCGACCTCGACGGCGTAGTCACCCACGGCCCCTGCCTGATCGGGCCGTTCGCACGCCTGCGCCCGGGCACCGAACTCGCCGCCGGCGTGCATGTCGGCAATTTCGTCGAGACCAAGAAGACCGTGCTCGGCGCCGGCAGCAAGGCCAATCACCTGACCTATCTCGGCGACGCGGTCATCGGCGCCGGCGTCAACGTCGGCGCCGGCACGATCACCTGCAACTACGACGGCGTGAACAAGTCGACGACGACAATCGGCGACGGCGCCTTCATCGGTTCCAACAGTTCGCTGGTCGCGCCGGTCACGATAGGCGCGAACGCGACCATAGGCGCGGGCTCGGTCATCACGAAGAACGCGCCCGACAGCGAGCTGACGATCGCGCGCGCGCGCCAGGCCACGCTGCCGGGCTGGAAGCGCCCGCAGACGAAACCCGTCTGAGCGAGCGATCGCATGGAAACCGCCGTCCCGGATTTCTTCGATCGCTTCGCGATGCAGCGCGTGCACAGCGGCGAACTCGACGCCGTGCTCGCCGATGGCAGCGCGGCGCTCGACCTGCTGTTTCTCTGGGGACGCGATTGTCCCAACTGCGATATCGCCAAGCGCGCGATGCTGGCCCGGCCCGAACGCCTGAACTGGCCGCGGGTGCGCTGGCTGCACTGCAATGTCTACGACGACGAAGCGATGGCGACTCGCTTCGGTCTGCACGGCATACCGACCTTCTTCGTCTTCGCCCGCGGCAGGCGCCTCGGCCGCATCACGAGCTGGCCCGGCACCGAGGCATTCGGCACCGCGATCGACGGCATCCTCGCGCGCGCCCCTGTGTGAGCCCGACGCGGCGCAAGGGACAGATGACCGTGACCACGGTGTGATTCTCCGCAGCGGCTTGCCGTGCGGCCGACGACCGGCTGCGACAGTGCCGCCGCGCAAGTACGGCGCCTGTGTCGGCCTGCAGCGCGCCCCCGCAAAGGCGCGCCGCGTGTCGAGACCCGCGCCATCGGCGACTGTCGAAGGCAAGGCCGCAAATCCCTACCCGCACTTCGTCCCATACGTTTCTGGATGCTTTTCTGTTAGGTTCTGGCACGAACGCGCCGGAACGTCCATTCGAGCCTTCAGCCCGCCTGCGTGGACATCCATCGGAACCGGCCGCCAGAGACGGGTCGCAGCGCGTTCGACCGTCGACTTCCAGGGGTTATCCATGTCCTACTCGTTGCGTCGCCATGCCTTGGCTACCGCAGTCGCTCTCGCGTTCTCGTCATCGTCGATCGCGGCCACGCTGTTCCTCGAAGACTTCCAGACCCGCATCGATCCCGATACCCAGCAGCCCGTACTGCGCTGCAGCGGTCCCGGCGGCGCAGGCACTTATCCCTTCCCGAGCGGATGGCTGCTGCGCAATGTGGACAACCGCACGCCCGCGGCCAGCGTCGCCTACGTGAATGAAGCCTGGGAAGTGCGCGAGGACTTCCAGACCGACGTCACCAACTGCGTCGCCTTCGCCACCTCGTGGTATTCCCCGGCCGGTACGGCGAACGACTGGATGTGGACGCCGGCCATCGGTCCGATACCGAACAACAGCTCGCTGTCCTGGCGCGCCAAGAACTACGACCCGCTCTATCTCGACGGTTACGAGGTGCGCGTCATGACCGCACCGACCACGCCGACCGGCGGCACCGGCACGATCGGCAACCAGATCACCAACAGCTTGGTCGTATACTCCACCAACGCCGAGCCGGCCGCCTGGACCAGCCATTCCGTGGACCTGGCGGCGTACGTGAACCAGACGATCTATGTCGGCTTCCGCCTGACGTCGACCGACAAGTTCCTGCTGGTCGTGGACGACGTCATGGTCGCCAGCAACACCGTCGATCTCGCGGCTCTGGCGGCGACGACGCCGCCTTTCGCGGTGGAGTATCCCCGCGTGCCCGAGGGCATCAGCGTCGACGCGAACTACCAGGTCGCGGTCAAGAATGTCGGCGGCACGACCCTGACCAATGTCGCCGCCACCGCGCAGCCCACGCTCGACGGTGCGCCGCTCGGGACGCCGCTGACGGCCGCGAGCATCCCGACCCTCGCGGGCAACGCGACCCAGACCATCGCGTTCACCCCGCCGACGGTGCTGTCCACGCCGGGCACCTGGGGCGTGACGTATACCGCCACGTCGGACCAGAACGCGCAGGACACGGATCCGAGCAACAACGTGCTGGCTACGGCCGTGACCACGATCGGCGGCAACGTCTGGAGCCGCCACGAAGGCGCCGTGACCGGCACGCTGGGCATCGGTGCCGGCAATGGCGGCGAGCTGGGCACCTCGTACACCCTCACCCAGACCGCCACGTTCGACGGCATCCGCTTTGCGTTGGGTCCCGTGACCGATCCGGAACCGCCCGATCCGCCGAGCAGCTGGCCGGGCCAGAACGTGGTTGCCAACCTGCGCGCGACCGGCGCCAACGGCAAGCCGGCGGCAGTGATCGCCACGACGCAGGCCATCGTCAGCACCTACATCGGCGGCATCTACGACGCGAAATTCGTCGGCGGACCGCAGACGCTGGCACCGGGCACCTATTTCGTCAGCGTCGTCGAGCCGACCGGCACCGGTGGTCCCATGCCGCTGCAGCTCAGCCTGGGCCGTTATGTGGATAGCGCGAACTGGGTGAACTGGCCGACCAGCCCCAGCGGCGACTGGGCGAACCTCTCGGCCTTCGGTGCCAATTTCCAGCGCGTGCCGCATGTGTCGCTGCTGAGCGAAGTGTCGTTGTTCAAGGACGACTTCGAGCAGCATGCCGATGCGCCCGCGTCCCGGCCGGCCAGCGCAGCGCCATCGCCGACGACGCGCAACCCGGGCGAACGCGCCGCGCTCGCGGTGCCGCCACAACGATGAGCACGTCGCGCTAGCCGACCGTGCGTGACGAACGACGCCGCCGTCGCATCGACGGCCATGTCAGCCAGGGCCGCCTCGATGCGGCCCTGGTCATTCTCGACAGCTGGCAGGCCGAGTCCCCGCGCGAGATCGAACCGGAACTGCTGCGCGCACGCATCGAGCTGCTCGGCGGCCGCTATGTCGCGGCGCGCGCCCGTTTCCTGGCTGCCGTGCGCGACCGCGCCGTGCCGCCGCCGCTGGCTGCCGAAGTCGTCGAAGGCTTGCGCCTGTTCGTCGCGCACGATGCGCTCGCGCACTGGGCGCGGACCTATCCGCATCGCGCCCTGCTCGCCCCCGCTGACCAGGCACGCACGGCCGCCGCGCTCAGCGCGATCGGCGCGCACGCGCTCGCACGCGCCTGGGCCGACGCCGCCGTCGCCGCGGCGCCCGGCGACGGCCTGTGCCGCGTCAATCGCGCGCTGATCCACCAGTACGCCGGTGCATTCGACGAAGCCCGCGCCGACCTCGATCAGGTGCTCGGCACCCCGCAGGAATCGGCGATGGGCTACTGGCTGCAGGCGCGCCTGCGCCGGCAGACCGCCGACGCCAACCACGTCGCCGTGCTGCGCGAGCGCCTGCAGCGCCCGCTCGATCCGCGCGATCGCGAACTGCTGCAGTTCGCGCTGTTCAAGGAACTCGACGACCTCGGCGACACCGACGCGGCGTGGGACGCCCTGTCCGCCGCATGCGCTTCCGCCCGTGCCCGAACGCCCTACGACCACGCACGGCACGAGCGCCTGTTCGCGCTGCTCAAGCACCCCGTGAACGCGCCCGCTGCGGCGCCGCAGTCGCACACCGCGACCGCGTCCGACGCGCAGCGCCCCGGTGATCACATCCCGATCTTCATCGTCGGCCTGCACCGCTCCGGCACCACCCTGCTCGAAAGCATGCTCGGTACGCACCCGGGCGTGCACACCTACGGCGAATCACCGCGCCTGACCGCCGCGCTGCGCCACGCCGCGGACTACTACTGCCCTACCCTCATCGACGAACCACTCGCGCGACGTCTGCCGCAGCTCGACCACGACCGCGTGCGCGAACAGTTCATGGCCGAAGGGCACCACGCCATCGGCAGCGCCACCCACGTCACTGAAAAGCGGCCCGACAATTTCCAGCTCGTCGGCGTCATCCGTCGCGCGTTCCCCGACGCCAGAGTACTGCACCTGCGCCGCAATCCCATGGACGTCTGCTTCGCCAACCTGCGCGAACACTTTCCCGAAGCCATCGCCCACACCAACAGCCTGGACGACCTCGCCCACTACCACGGCCTCTACCGCGACCTCATGGCCCACTGGCATGCCGCGTTTCCGGGCTTCGTGCTCGATGTCGACTACGAAGACCTCGTCACCGATCCGCGCGAAACCTCACGCCGCGTGTTCGACTTCTGCGGACTGGAATGGGACGACGGCGTCATCGATCCCGCGCGCTGGCGTGCACGGTCCATCACGACGCTCAGTTCCGTGCAGGCGCGCAGCACGGTCAATCGCCACAGCGTGGGAAGGTGGCAGGCGTATGCGCGATGGCTGGAGCCGTTGCGGCAAGGGCTCGGCGCACAGTGATTGCCCGGAGTCGCCATGGCGCCTGCAACGGCGACCCGAGCGACCTACGGTAGCAGCCGCTGACTGGGCGACGGGCGAGCCATATTGAACGGGCTCGCTGGAGAAGCATTCCGGAAACGTTACCGGTTCATCGTCCACGTCGATCGACGATATGCCGGGGCTCAGCCATGCACGACGGGCATTGGCTGCGCGGCACGTGACTCTGGCCGGTCGTTTCTTCTGGCGCGCGTCTCTCTCGTGCGCGCCCCCGCGTAAGCGCGCCGTCAATCCATTGACGGATTCCGATCATCGCAGTGTCACCGGCATTTCGCCGCGGCATACCATGCTGCCGTCGGGCGGCCGTCGCTGTCCGCGCCATGGCGGCGCGCTCGCGACGCCGCCTCGTCGACACTCTTCAGGGGAAAGTGCGCCATGAATTCCGGACGACGCCCGCACGCGCGGGCCTTCGCCATCTGCAGCCTGCTCGCCTTCGCCGCGCTGCCCGCGTCGGCACAGGTCGCGCTGACCACGCTCGGCACCGCGTATACGCAGAACTTCGACACCCTGCCGGCCAGCGGCACCGCCGTATGGGCCAACAACACCACACTGCCCGGCTGGTATCACGCACGCACCGGCAGCGGCAGCAACCTCGTCGCCGACACCGGCGCCAGCAACGCGGGCAATCTCTACAGCTACGGCGCATCCGGCAACACCGATCGCGCGCTCGGTTCGGTCGGCTCCGGCAACGCCGCCGTCGGCAGCCTGTTCTGGGGCCTGCGCCTGAAGAACACGACCGGTTCGACCATCACCGCGCTCGCCATCGCCTACACCGGCGAGCAATGGCGCAACAGCGCCGCGACCGCGCAGTCGATCGGGTTTTCCTATGCCATCGCGCCGAGCTTCAGCGGCACGCTCGCCGAATTCCAGAGCACCGGCACCGCGGTCGCCGCCCTCGATTTCACGAGTCCCGTCACCGGCGGCAGCGCCGCCGCGTTGAATGGCAATCTCGCTGCGAACCAGCAGGCGCGCAGCGTGACGCTGAGCGGCATCAGCCTGCCCGACGGCAGCGAAATCCTGCTGCGCTGGTCCGATCCGGACCATGCCGGCGCCGATCACGGCCTGGCCATCGACAACGTCTCGGTCACGCCGCAGGGCGGCGGACCGCAGCCGCTGAGCCTGAGCATCGCCGATGCGAGCCGCCTCGAAGGCGACAGCGGCACGGCCAACCTGACGTTCACGGTCAGTCTGTCGCAGCCCGCACCGGCCGGCGGCGTCGGCTTCGACATCGCCACGAGCAACGGCAGCGCGACCGCGCCGTCGGACTACGTCGCACGCAGCCTGACCGCACAGACGATTCCGGCCGGCGCGAGCAGCTACACCTTCGACGTCGTCATCAACGGCGACACGCAGGCGGAACCCGACGAGACCTTCCTCGTCAGCCTGAGCAATCCGCTCAACGCGACGATCAGCCGCGCCCAGGCCACCGGCACCATCATCAACGACGATGCGCTGCCGCTGGCGAAGATCCACGACGTGCAGGGCAGCGGCGCCGCGACGCCGATCGCCGCCGGCGTATCGGTCACCGTCGAAGGCATCGTGACCGGCAGCTACCAGGACAGCGGCAAGCTGTCGGGCTTCTTCCTGCAGGAAGAGGACGCCGACGCCGACGCCGATCCGAATACCTCCGAAGGCATCTTCGTCTTCTGCGGCACGTGCGCGACCGCCGTCGGCGAAGGCCAGCGCGTGCGCGCGACCGGCACGGTCAGCGAGTTCTTCGGCGCGACCCAGATCACCGCGAGCACGCCGGCCTCGGTCGTCGTCACCGATGCGGGCAACAATCTCGCCGCGATCACGCCGGCGGCGATCAGCCTGCCGGTCGCCGGCGACGTCGACGCCTTCTACGAGGCGCGCGAAAGCATGCTCGTGCGGTTCGTCGATCCGCTGTTCGTGTCGGAGTACTTCGAACTCGCGCGCTACGGCCAGATCGAGCTGTACGCCGGCAACCGTCCGCGCCAGTTCACCGAAGACAACGTGCCGAGCGCCGCCGGCTATGCCGCCTACCAGCTCGAACTGGCGCGCCGCCGTGTAGTGCTCGACGATGAGAACAATGTGGAAAACTGGCCACTGACCCAGGCCGAAGGCCGCCAGCTCCTGTTCCACCCGCAGGCTCACGGCGGTTTCTCCGCCGGCGTGCAGGGCGAGGACTTCTTCCGCGGCGGCGATCGCGTCGACGACCTGACCGGCGTGCTGCACTGGTCGTTCGCCGGCGTCACCGGCACCGACGCCTGGCGCATCCGCCCGACCCGCGCCGCGCCGGCGACCTTCACGCCGGTGAACCTGCGCAACGCGACGGCGCCGGCCGTGGGTGGTTCCATCCGCGCGGCCAGCGTGAACCTGCTGAACTACTTCACGACCATCGACACGACGGCCAGCACGTCCTCGGGCCCCTGCGGTCCGACCGGCGGCCAGGACTGCCGCGGTGCCGACAGCGTCGTCGAGCTCGACCGCCAGCGCGAGCGCACGTCCATCGTGCTCTGCGGCCTGAACGCCGATGTCGTCGGCCTGGTCGAGCTGGAGAACGCCGCGACCGCGACGCCGATCAACGACCTGCTCGGCGCGGTCAATGCGCGCTGCGCCGACGGCCATCCGTACGTCGCCGCCGACACGACGCCGGCGCTCGGCAGCGATGCGATCCGCGTGCAGCTGATCTACCGCAGCGGCGTGCTCGCCGCCGTCGGCAGCGCGCTCAAGGACACCAACGCGATCCACGACCGTCCGCCGCTGGCGCAGACCTTCGACGTCATCGGCGCGGCCAACGCCGCGCGCGGCCAGCGCTTCACGGCCGTGGTGAATCACTTCAAGTCCAAACGTTGCTCGAGCGCGACCGGCGCCGATCTCGACAGCGGCGACGGCCAGGGCTGCTACGCGTCGCGCCGCACCCAGCAGGCCACGCGCCTGCTGAGCTGGATAGCCGGCACCGTCGTGACCGCGGCCAACGATCCCGACGTGCTGCTGCTCGGCGACTACAACGCGTATGCGCGCGAAACGCCGATCACGACCCTGACCGCGGCCGGTTACGTGGATCTGCTGGCCGTGCTCGGCGGGCCGCAGGCGTATTCCTACCTGTTCGACGGCCAGCTCGGCCATCTGGACTACACCCTGGCCAGCCCCACCCTCGCCACGCAGGTCCGCGGCGTCGCGCCGTGGCACATCAACGCCGACGAGCTGCCGCAGTTCGACTACAACGACGACGTGCGCGACACCGGCGAGGCGGCCTACGAGGAAGAGCCCAACGGTTCGCTGCTGACGCCGCCGCGCACGCTGCTGCAGCAGCAGAGTCCGTTCCGCGCCTCGGACCACGATCCGGTGCTGATCGGCCTTTTCGACAGCGACCTGATCTTCCGCGACGGCTTCCAGTAAGCCCCTGCCGCGCCGCAGCCCGCCTCCCGGCGGCTCTGCGGCGCGGCAACCCGGCGGCCCCGGAACGCGAACGCCGCCACACTTTGCCTGCGCGTCAGGTCCGCGATCCCTGCGACCTGCGCGACTTCCGCCGCAATCGGCGCGCGCTACCATGGCTCGGCCATGCTCGCGACGACCGACATCACCGCGCTGCTCGCCCAGGCCAGAAACGGCGACGAGCGCGCGATCGACCGCCTGCTGCCGCAGGTCTATGAACGGCTGCGCCAGCTCGCGCACCGCTATCTCGCCGGCGGCGGCCACCAGACCCTGAGCACGACGGCGCTGGTCCACGAGGCCTATCTGAGCCTGGTCAACCAGCGTGATGCGGTCTGGCAGGATCGCGCGCATTTTCTCGGCTACGCGGCCACGGCCATGCGCCACATCCTGATCGACCATGCGCGGCGCAAGTCGGCGCAGAAGCGCGGCGGCGGCCAGTTCGCGCTGGACTGGCACGCGGCCGAGATCCCGATCGAATGCATCGCCGGCGAGATGGTCGCGCTGGACGCGGCGCTGGCCGGCCTGGGCACGCTGGATCCGCGCCTGGCCAAGGTCGTCGAACTGCGCTTCTTCGCCGGCCTGTCGGTCGAGGAAGTCGCCGCGGTACTCGGCATCACGACGCGCAGCGTGATCCGCGACTGGAGCAAGGCACGCCTGTTCCTGCATCACGCGCTGGAAGCCGGCGCGTGAATCCGGCCATCGCGGCGCGCTGGCCGGAGCTCGCACCACTGCTCGACCGGCTGCTGGATCTGGACACGGCGCAGCGCGAGGCCGTACTCGCCGACGACGTGGCCGACGCATCGCTGCGCGACCTGCTGCGCGACCTGCTCGCGCGCGAAGCGCAGCCCGGCATTCTCGATCGCGACGGCGCCGATTACGCCGAATCGCTGATCGCCGCCGCGGCCGCGACGCCGCTGACCGTCGGCGCCTACCGCGTGCTCGACCTGATCGGCGAAGGCGGCAGCGGCAGCGTCTACCGCGCCGAGCGCGAAGTCGACGGCTACGTGCAGCGCGTCGCGCTGAAGCTGCTGCGCGTCGGCCTGCGCGATCCGCAGGAACAGGCGCGCTTCCGCCGCGAGCGGCGCATTCTCGCGCGACTGGAGCATCCGGCCATCGCGCGGCTGATCGACGGCGGCTTCACCGCCGAAGGCGTGCCCTGGTTCGCGCTGGAATACGTCGAGGGCGAGACCATCGTGCGCTGGTGCGACCAGCGCGCGCTGCGCGTCGACGAGCGCCTGCGTCTGTTCATCGACGTCTGCGACGCGGTCGACGCCGCGCACCGCGCGCTGATCGTGCACCGCGATCTCAAGCCGGCCAACATCCTCGTCGACGCGCAGGGCCGGCCGCGCCTGCTCGATTTCGGCATCGCCAAGCTGCTCGACGATTCCGAACGCGAGGACGACACGCGCACCGGCCTGCGCCGCCTGACGCCGGCCTATGCGGCGCCCGAACAGTTCAGCGGCGAGGGCATCACGACGGCGACCGACGTCTACGCGCTCGGCGTGCTGCTGCACGAGCTGCTGACCGGCCAGCGCCCGGCGCTGCGCCGCGGCGACACCCTGCGGCGGCCGTCACAGCTGGTCGACGGCGCGGCCGCGACGGCCCGCTCGACCGCACCACGCCAGCTTGCCCAGCAACTGCGCGGCGATCTCGACCGCATCGTCGCCAAGGCGCTGGAGGCCGAGCCGCGGCGCCGCTATCCGAGCGTCGCCGCGCTGGCCGCCGACATCACGGCGCATCGCGAGCGCCGGCCCATCGCCGCACGCCCGGCGAGCGTCGGCTACCGCCTGCGCAAGTTCCTGTCGCGGCATCGTGCCGGCGTCGCCGCCGGCGTGCTGATCGCGGTGACCGCCGTACTCGGCCTCGGCGCGACCTGGCGCGAATCGCAACGCGCGAATGCGGCCGCCGCCGACGCCATCGCCCAGGCCGGGCGCGCCGCTGCGGTCAAGGATTTCGTGCTGACCCTGTTCGCCGGCGTCGGCCCCGACGAGAGCCAGGGCCGCGCGATCAGCGCACGCGAACTCCTCGCCCGCGGCGAGGCGCGGCTCGGCGAAACGCTGGCCACGCATCCGGAACTGCGCGCCGAGCTCACCACTGCACTGGCCGGCGCCTACCGCCAGCTCGGCAGCCTGGATCGCGCCGCGGCGCTGGCCGACGAAGCGGTCGCAGCGGAGCCGAACGGCGAGGTCGCCGCGACGGCTCGCATCGAGCGCGCGCGCGTGCGCCTGGCCCAGGGCCAGTTCGACGCGGCGCAGGACGATCTGCAGCAGGTGCTCGGCACGGCCGATGCCGCGGCTTCGCAGGGCCAGGCGCGCCGGCTTCTCGTCGACGTGCTGGTCGAAAAAGGCCAGCCGGCCGCCGCGCAGCAGGCGCTGCGCGCGGTGCTCGCCGGCAGCCGCGACACTGCCGACCCGGCCGCGCGGCTGCGCGATCTCGCCGCGCTCGGGCCGGTGCAGTTCCGCGCCGGCGACATCGCCGGCGCCGAGCAGAGCCTGCGCGCGGCGCTGCAGCTGTCGCTGCAGATCCACGGTCCCGACCATACGCAGAGCGCGCGCATCCGGCACGATCTCGGCGTGATCCTGCTGCAGCGCGGCGCCGCCGCCGAAGCCGCCGAGCTGCTGCAGACCGCCGAAAGCACGCGTCGCCGGCTGCTCGGCGAGCGTCATCCCGACTATGCGCAGACCGTGTTCAATCTGGCCGTGGCCAAGCAGCGGCTCGGCGACAGCGCGGCCGCCGCATCGCTGTACGAGCGCGCGCTCGCGGTACAGCGCGCAAGCCTCGGCCCGCAGCATCCCGATGTGGCCGCCAGTCTGAATTCGCTGGCCGTGCTGGCCTGGTCGCAGGGCAAGGTCGACGAAGCCGTTGCGCGGCTGCAGGAAGCGCTCGCGATCGCGCGCGCCGGCCAGGGCGCCCGCCATCCGACCGTCGCGACCCTGCTCGGCAGCCTCAGCGGCTTCGAGCGCTACCGCGGCCATCTCGATGCGGCGCTCGCCGAGGGCGAGGAAGGTCTGGCGATCGCGCGCGAAACCCTCGGCGCCACGCACTATCTCGTCGGCGTGGCGCAAGTCGGCGTGGCCGCGACGCGCAACGAACGCGGCGAGACCGCCGCGGCGCTCACCGACTACCGCGCCGCCCTGGACGTACTCGACGCGACCCTGGGCGCGCAGCACGCCGACACCGTGCAGTCGCGCGCGGCCTATGCCGATGCGCTGCTCGCGGCCGGCGATGCGGCCGCGGCGCGGCGCGAGATCGCCGCGGCGCTGGAAGCCGTCGGTGACAGCCTGCCGCCGAACCATCCGCGCCGCGCGCGACTGGAACTCGTGCGACTGCGCATTGCCGTCGCCGGCGGAGACTGCATCGGTTCCATCGCGGAACTGCAGACCGTCGCCGCGAACCTCGCGGCCGGCGGTCCGCCGCTGCTGCCGGATCGGGCCAGCGCGCAGCTGCTGCTCGCGCGCTGCCTGCCGGCCGCCGAAGCCGCCGCCGCGAAAACCGCCGCGGCCGCCGCACTCGCACGCCTGCCCTATCTGCCGCGCCGCCTGCGCGCCGAGCAGGCGGCCCTGCGTCGCTGAAGCGCAGCGGCTGTCCTGCGCAGCCGCCGAACTGCGCTTACCCCGGCGTCCCCTACCGGAGCCGCCGCATGTTCCCATTCCGCCTCACCGTTCTGTTCGCCGGCGCACTGCTGGCCGCGCCCACCGGCGCCGCAACCTGGCCCGGCGCAGCACCGTGCAATGCAACTCTGCAGGCCTGCATCGACGCCACGCCCGAGGGCGGCAGCGTCGTCATCGCGAGCGGCAACGTCATCGACGAAAACCTCAACCTCTACAACCGCAGCCTGACCATCGCCGCAGCCACGGGCTCGCGGCCGCGGCTGGCGTCGGGCCGCTGGATCAGCGTGGGTTCGGCAGCCGTGCTCGGCGACCAGAGCGTGACCTTGCGCGGGCTGAGCCTGACCGACGGCTATGTCTGGGCGGCGTACAACGGCATCGGCACGGCGACGTTCGACTTTTCCGGGCTCGTGCTCGAACAGACGTCGTCGCCCGCCTACATCCGCATCGAAGGCCGCAGCGGCAATACCGTGCAGGCGCGGCTCTACGACAACCGCATCACGGCGCTTCCACGCAACCTCAACGCAGGACTGATCGAGATCGCCAACGCCGGCGGCACGGTCAATGCGAGCGTCTACTACAACGACCTGCGCAGCAGCGCCGGCACGGCCGGCGACGGCGCCGGCGTTTTCGTCGACGTGCACAGCGGCGGCGGCGGCACGGTCAAGATCCACGGCAACCGCGTGCGCGGCGGCTTCTTCCGCGGCGGCATCTTCGTGTCCGAAGGCCTGTTCTCCAGCACCGCCAGCGATTTCGAAGCGCGCGCCTACAGCAACGTCGTGATCTGCGCGGCGACGCCGGCCAGCGGCTCCACCGGCAACGGCATCGGCTTCGTCGCCAACAACGGCCATATCGGCGCGCAGGCACTCAACAACACCGTGACTCGCTGCAGCAGCGGCATCGGCGCGACGCAGTGGTCCGGCGGCGGCGCGACGGCCTCGATCAGCGGCCTGGTCAAGAACAACCTGATCGCCGGCGAACGCGGGCTGGTGTTCGCGACAGCGCTGACGCCGTCGCTGAGCAACGACTACAACCTGCTGAATGTCGCGAGCAACGTTGCCGCACTCGGCGCGAACACCATCACGGCCGAGGCGCGCCTCGTCGATCGCGAAGTGCCGCGCCTGCGCGCGGATTCGCCGGCCATCGACGCGGCCGACAGCGCCGCTCTCGGCCTGGGCCTGATCTTCAACACCTTGCCGACCACCGACGCCGACGGCCTGCGCCGGTTCAAGGGCCCCGGCAGCGCCCGTGCCGACATCGGCGCCTACGAGTACGGCGACCGCGGCCTGCTGCACGTGGCCAGCGCGGCGAACATCAGCGGCCACGTCACGCGCATCGACGCTCCTGCGCTGGACGACCAGACGGATGCCGATCCGATCGCAACGCCGAACTGGAACGCAATCAGCAGCGGCATCGCCAACGACACGCCGTTCGGCATCTACTACTTCAGCGGCAAGTGGCGCCTGTTCAACGAAGACGCCGCCACACCCGTGCCGAACGGAGCCGCCTGGAACCTGTTCGTGCCGGGCGACGGCGGCGGCGCGTTCCGTCACGTCAGCAGCGCAGCCAACAGCAGCGGCTCGCTGACCACGCTGGACAACAGCGCGGTCAACAACCTGCCCGAGCGCATCGTGCTCGTGACGCAGAACTGGAGCGCCGGCAGCAGCGTCTACAACGCGCATCCGGTCGGCCTGAACTACCTCGCGACCGGCCCCTCGGCCGGGTCCTGGCGCATCGCCAACCTCGATGGCGCGGCGATGCCGGCCAACGCCGGCTTCAACGTCTACGCCCAGGAAGCCAGTCCGAACGCGTTCCGCGTCGATGCGCCGGCCTCCGGCAATACCCTGGTGCTCGATCACCCGCTGCTCAACGGCAACCGCTGCGCGCGCGCCAACGTCGGCCGCATAGGCAGCGGCAGTGCCGTGCCGCGCAATTTCGACGTCTACTACGGCACCGGCAACAGCCGCTGGCACATCTACAGCTACAGCGCGTTCCAGCCCGGCATGGCCTTCAACGTCGTGGTCGACCCGGCCCAGGTGTTCGACTGCACCGACCGCCTGTTCGCCGACCGCTTCGGCCCGGGCGGCTGAGCGCCGCACCCGACTGCGCCGGAACCGCCGGTAGTCGCGGATCGCAACGATCCGCCATTACCGGCACCGCGCCGGGCCGCGTACACTGCGGCGCTTTCCGCGAGGGGCTGCCATGCGTATCTGCGTCTACTGCGCGTCGAGTGAACGCGTCGATCCCCATTACCGCGATACCGCCTACCGGCTCGGCGCGACCCTGGCGCGCGCCGGCGCGACCGTCGTCTACGGCGGCGGCGGCAGCGGCCTCATGGGCGCACTGGCCGACGGCGCGCTGTCGGAAGGGGGCGAGGTCGTCGGCATCATTCCGCGCTTCATGATCGAGGTGGAATGGCAGCACCCGGGCGTGGCGAATCTGGAGATCGTCGAGGACATGCGCGAACGCAAGCACCGCCTGCTGACCGGCTCCGACGCAGTGATCGCGATGCCCGGCGGCAGCGGCACGCTGGAAGAACTGTTCGAGGCGATCACGCTCAAGCGCCTGGCGCTGTATTTCAATCCGATCGTGCTGCTGAATACCCGCGGATTCTACGACCCGCTGCAGGCGTTCCTGCGCAACGTCGTCGACGAGCGCTTCATGAATCCCGAGCACATCGACATGTGGTCGCTGGTGAACGAGGTCGACGACGTGCTGCCGCGCATCCGCGCGACGCCGCGCTGGCACGACGACGCACTGAGCTTCGCCGCGGTCCGCTGAGTCAGGGCTCGCGCCCCGTCGCGAGCGGGCGTCCCGCCGCGAGCCAGGCATTCAGTCCGCCGGCCAGCGACAGCGGCTGCGCGAAACCGAGCCGGCGCAGCGCATCGGCCGCGAGCGCGGAACGGCCGCCGCTGCGGCAATGCAGCACGAGCGGCGCGTCACGATGCGCCAGCGCCGGATCGCGGCGGCAGTTCACCGCCGGGTGCCCGTCGACCTCGAACTCCAGCACGCCGCGTGGAATGCTGATCGCGCCGGGCAGATGGCCCGCGGCGTATTCCTCGGGTTCGCGCACGTCGATGACCGGCACGCCGGCGCGCTGCAGGGAGAGCAATTCCTCGATGCCGATCTCGCGAATGTTCGCGCGCGCTTGCGCGACGAGGTCCTGTGCCGTCGTCATGATTCACTCCTGATCGCAGGTGATGGCGCCGCCGGCCGCAGTTCGCGGCGGCGCAGCAGCGCGTAGTAAAGCAGCGGGATGACCACCAGGGTCAGCACGGTCGAGACGAGGATGCCGAAGATCAGGCTGATCGCGAGTCCGTTGAAGATCGGGTCGTCGAGGATGAAGAACGCGCCACCCATCGCCGCCACCGCCGTCAGCGCGATCGGCTGCGCGCGCACGGCGCAGGCCTCGACCACGGCGTCGGCCAGCGTGCGGCCCTGCGCGAGGGCGTGATTGACGAAGTCCACGAGCAGGATGGAATTGCGCACGATGATGCCGGCCAGCGCGATCATGCCGATCATGGAGGTCGCAGTGAACTGGGCGCCGAGCAAGGCATGGCCGGGCAGCACGCCGATCGCCGTCAGCGGAATCGGCGCCATGATGATCAGCGGCACGACATAGCTGCGGAACTGCGCGACGACGAGCAGATAGATCAGCACGAGGCCCGCCGAATAGGCCAGGCCCATGTCGCGGAAGGTCTCATAGGTGATCTGCCATTCGCCGTCCCATTTGACGGCGAAGCGCGCCGCATCCGACGGTGCCGAGAAGAAATGCTGCGCAAGCGTCTCGCCGGCGACAGGGCCGGCGCGCAATTGCGAGACCGCGCTGAACATGCCGTAGAGCGGCGAATCCAGCGCGCCGGCCTCGTCGGCGGTCACGTAGACGACGGCCGCCAGATCCTTGTGTTGGCGCGTCTGTTCCCAGGTCCGCGTCTGCACCTGCACGAGTTCCGACAGCGGCACGAGGCGGCCGTCGGCGGCGCGCACGCGGATCGCGAGCAGGTGTGCGAGGTCGGACTGTTCGCCGGCCGGCAGGCGCAGGCGGATCGGCACCGGATACTTGGACGCGCCGTCGCGCAGATAGCTCACGTCGCTGCCGGAAACGGCCAGCGCGAGCGCTTCGGCGACCTGCTGCTGGCTGATGCCCAGACGCGCGGCCCGTTCGCGGTCGACGACGACGAGTTCGCGCGGTGCGTCGGATTCCAGGCTCGTGTCGATGTCGACGATGCCCGGCGTCGCCGCGAACGTCGCCTGCACCGCGCGCGCGATGTCCCGCATGCGGCCCGCGTCCGGGCCGTAGACCTCGGCGACCAGCGGCGCCATCACCGGCGGCCCCGGCGGCACTTCGGCGATCTTGATCGACGCGTCGTAGCGGCGGCCGATGTCGGCCAGCAGCGGGCGCACGGAGCGCGCGATGTCGTGGCTCTTGCGCGAGCGCTGGTGCTTGTCGACGAGGTTGACCTGCAGGTCGCCCATATTGGCCGCGCTGCGCAGGTAGTACTGGCGCACGAGGCCGTTGAAGTTGACCGGCGCAGCCGTGCCGGCATAGCCCTGCACGTCGGTCACTTCGGGCACGGCGACCAGCGCCTGGGCCAGCTCGACCAGCAGCGCGTTGGTCCGCTCCAGCGGCGTGCCTTCGGGCAGATCGACCACGACCTGGAATTCCGACTTGTTGTCGAACGGCAGCATCTTGAGCACGACGAGCTCGAATACCGCCAGCAGCGCCGCGAGCAGCACGGCCGCGGCCATGCCGCCGAACAGCAGCGCGCGGTTGCGGGCGCCGCGCCGCGGGTCGAGGAACGGCGCGAGCAGACGGCGGAACAGGCGCGACAGCCGGCCGTTGCCGGACACCTGATGCGTATTCTCGCCGGCATGACGCGACAGCAGTCGCGCGGCCAGCCAGGGCGTCACGGTCAGCGCGATCAGCAGCGAGATCAGCATGCCGGCCGACGCGTTGATCGGTATCGGCCGCATGTATGGCCCCATCAGGCCGGACACGAACGCCATCGGCAGCAGCGCGGCCACGACGGTGAAGGTCGCGAGTATGGTCGGCGCACCGACCTCGTCCACGGCCAGCGGAATCGCTTCGAGCAGGGACTTGCCGCCGAGCTGGCGGTGCCGGTGGATGTTCTCGACGATCACGATCGCGTCGTCGACCAGGATGCCGATGGAGAAGATCAGCGCGAACAGGGAAACCCGGTTGATCGTGAAGCCCAGCGCCCAGCTCGCGAACAAGGTCAGGGCCAGGGTCAGCACCACCGCTGTGCCGACGACCAGCGCCTCGCGCCAGCCCAGCGCGAACAGGACCAGCAGCACGACCGACAGGGTCGCGAAGACGAGCTTGCGGATCAGCGTGACGGCCTTGTCGTCGGCGCTGCGGCCGTAGTCGCGCGTCGTCGTCACGTGGACGCTGTCGGGCAGGTGCGTGGTCCTCAGCGCGTCCAGGCGCGAGAGAATGGCGCGGGTGATGTCGGTCGCATTCGTGCCGGGCTGCTTGGCCACCGCGATCGTCACCGCCGGTGCCAGCGCGAGGCTGCCCGGCGCGGCGCCGGAGCGGGCGTGCCAGACATACTGCCGCGGCAGATCGGCGCCGGCGCGAACCTCGGCCACGTCCGAAAGCAGCAGCGGACGTCCGTCGCCAAGGCCGACGATGAGGTTCGCGACCTCCGCAGCATCGGCGAGCCAGGTGCCGGCAGTGACCGGAACCTGCGCGCCGGGCGCGACGCGCTCGCCGGCCTGCTGCACGACGTTGGCCGCGGCCAGCGCAGCGGCGAGATCGGCCGGCGCCATGCCATAGGCGGCCAGGCGCGTCGCATCGAGTTCGACGACGACGGCGCGCTCGGGCGCGCCGATCGTGTAGACGTCGCGCGTGCCGGGCACGCGCTTGAGTTCGGTTTCCAACGTGTGGGCGATTTCCGCGAGACCGGTCGCGCCCTGCGCATCGTCGCCGGAGAGCGTCAGGCTCAGCACCGGCACGTCGTCGATGCCCATGGGCCGCACGAGCGGCTGGCCCACGCCGAGCCGCGGCGGCACCCAGTCCTGGTTGGAATAGACCTGGTTGTACAGGCGCACGAGCGCGTCCTGGCGCGGCACGCCGACGCGGAACTCGACGGTCAGCACGGCCATGCCCGGCCGCGACACGGAATAGACGTGCTTGACGCCGTCGATTGCCGCCAGCTTCTGCTCCAGCGGATAGCTGACGAGGTTTTCCACGTCGTCGGCCGGCGCGCCCGCAAACGGCACGAACACGTTGGCCATGGTCACGTCGATCTGCGGCTCTTCCTCGCGCGGCGTGATCGCGACGGCGACGAAACCGAGCAGCAGGCCCGCGAGCGCAAGCACCGGCGTCAGCGGGCTGCCGGCAAACAGACGCGCGAGGCGGCCGGAGATGCCCAGCCGGATCGGGTTCGCGCTCATCGGCCCGGCTCCCGGCCGGCCAGCCAGGCCAGCGCCGCGAGCGGGTCGGCGGCAATGCGCTCGCCCGGCGCGAGGCCGGCGAGCACTTCGACCTCGTCGCCGAAGCGCTGGCCCGGACGCAGCTGGCGCAGGGTGACGCGATCGGCCGCATCGACGACATAGACCGCGGTCAGTTCGCCGCGCCGCACGAGCGCGCCGGCCGGAATCAGCAGACGCTCGGCCGTGCCGATCGCGAACGCGACCTTGGCCGTCATGCCCGGCTGCAGGCCGGTCTCGGCTTCGGGCAGTTCGACGCGGACGCGGAAGCTGTGCGTGCGCGGATCCGCATACGGAAAGATCACGACCTGGCGGGCCTGGATGCGGCGACCGTCATCGAGCAGTACGGCCGCCGAAGCATGGTCGCGGATCGCGGCGACGTCGCCCTGAGGGATCTCGGCTTCCACGCGCAGCCGCGCCAGCGACAGACCCGAGACCAGCGCCTGCCCCGGCCGCACGGTCTCGCCGATGCGCACGTGGCGCTCGGTCAATATGCCGCTGTACGGCGCGCGCACGACGGTGTAGTCGACCTGCTCGCCCGCGCCGCGGACCGCCGCACGCGCAGCCTCGAGCGTGGCCTTGGCCGCCTCGTGGCGCGCCGCGGCCTGATCGAATGCAGCCTGCGCGATCAGCTTGCGATCGAGCATTTCCTTGGCGCGCGTGTACGCCAGCTGCGCCTCGCGGGCGCCGGCCTCGGCAGCGCGCAGGGCCGCGTCGGCCTGGCGGCGACCGGATTCCTGTTCCACGTCGGTGAAACGCACGACGACCTGGCCGGCCTTGACGTAGTCGTTCACGTCGAACGGCAGCTCGACGACGCGGCCGCCGGTCTGTGCGGACAGCGTCGCCTTGTCGACCGCATCGACGACCCCGTCCCAGATGCGTTCGCGATCACCGGCACGCGCGGCTGCAGTCACGGTCGTGAATGTGACCTTGGCTGCGGCGGTCGGCGCGGGCGGAGCAGCGCCGCAGCCGGCCAGGGCCGCCGCAACGAGCAGAACGGCATTGCGCAACGCAGGCATGGCGACCTCAGCGAAACGCGCAGCCGGCCGGCAGGCCGAGCTTGCGCAGCACGATCGCGGCCGGGCAGAAGCCTGTGAACGCCGCCTGCAGCAGGTTCAGGCCGACGAAGGCCGTCAGCAGCAGCCACCAGGGCGATACGAAATAGGCGAGCGCGACGCTCAGCAGGACCATGCTGCCGGCAAAAGCGGAAACGGCCTGATCGACGTTCATGGCGAAATCCTCATCGGTAGTGGCAGGGATGCCCGGCGCGGGCAGCGGACCTGTTGCGATATTAAGCAACAGCTAATTAAGATTTACCTAATATAATTGCCGCTCCATTACGATTCAAGCCCTGGATCGGCCCGTCCCTCGCCCCCATGGAGTCCGCATGCCCCCATCGTCCCGCCTCAAGACCGCACGCGCAAGCAATCTGGCCGCGGCCATGGCCGCCGAGGCGGAACGCGCAGCCGAACTGCTCAAGGCCATGGCGCATCCGCAGCGTCTGCGCGTGCTCTGCCTGCTCGTCGAAGGCGAACGCTCGGTCGGCGAGATCAACGAGGATGTCGAACTGAGCCAGTCAGCGCTGTCGCAGCACCTGGCCCGATTGCGCGAAGAAGGTCTGGTCGACACGCGCAAGGAAGCGCAGACGGTGTTCTATCGCCTCGCCGAAAGCCCGGCCGTCGCCGTGATCCGCGCGCTGCACGATGCTTACTGCCCCGATCCGCCGCGACGGCGCGGCTGAGAGTCTGGAGGAGCGAAAACCCGAGCGCATGCGCTCAGGAGTGTGAGAGCTGAAAGTCACGGGAAACAGGAGCACGGGGGCGGATGAGGGAACCCGTCGCGCACCGTCGACGCCTGCCGTGGCGAACCTGTTTTCGACGCGAACCCTCCCCGCCGCCCCGCGGCCAGCGCAGGAGGGCCTGCGCAAGCCCTCCATTCATTGAATATTCGATCGAATATTCAATTCAGTGACGTTCAGACCGCTGCGCGCACCTGCGCCGGCCGGGGCTTATCCCTCTCCCACCAGGGGAGAAGGGCCCGTGCGCACCGATGGCGTTGAATGTTCGACGACCTGTTTCAGGCCATTCCCGCCGGTGGTCGGACCGGAAATCCGCGGCGTCCCCAAGCCGCCGCATCGCCCGCGCCGCCGGTTCGCGATCACGATCGCCATCCACCGCTCAATCGGCCGACGCCACCGTGAAGCGCCGACGCACGTGCCGCGGCTGTTCGATCTCGTCGACGATGGCCACCGCCAGGTCGGCGACCGAGATGCCGGCCGGCACATCACCGGCGAACAGCAGATCGTCGCCACCGACGCGGTAGCGGCCGCTGCGCTCGCCCGGAGCCAGCGCGGCCGGGGGCGAGATCAGGCTCCAGTCCAGCGCGGTTTCGTTGCGCAAGGTGGTCAGTGCGTCGCGCGCGGCGCGGGCGCCCGGCACGATGTTCGGCGGCACGTGATCGAGGAAGGCCGGCGTGTCCACGAACTGCACGCCCGGCGCGACATACAGGCTGCCGGCGCCCCCGACCACGAGCAGACGGTGCAGACCCGCGCGCTTGACACCGTCGACGATCGCGTTGTGCCCGCGCAGGAATTCCTCGTACAGCTGCGGCGCGTTCCAGCCCGGGTTGTAGGCGCTGATCACCGCATCGACGCCCCGCACCGCCGCGGCCACGGCGGCCGCGTCGCGCACATCGACACGGACCGGCGTCAGCCCGGCGCGCGGCGCCAGCCTTTCGGGCGAGCGCACGAGGGCGTCGACCGCGTGACCGCGACTCAGCAGTTCCTGCAGGACGGCCGCACCGACGAAGCCGGTGGCGCCGATCAGGGCGATTTTCATGGGGTGCTCCTGGGAGGGATTGGACGAGAGCACGATACACGCTTCACAATTCGTCGATTAGCAGGCCTTATCCGAATTCATTTGTAATCAGGGCTTCAAGATGGACGACCTCAAGCCGCTGGCGGTCTTCGCCGCCGTCGTGCGCCAGGGCTCCATGAGCGCCGCCGCGCGGCAGCTGGGTCTCAGCGCCTCGGCCGTGAGCCAGCACGTGCGCGCACTGGAACGCTCGCATGGCGTAACCCTGCTGCACCGCTCCACGCGCAAGCTCGCGCTCAGCGACGCCGGCGCGCGCGTCTACGCTGAATGCGCGCAGATGATCGAGGCCGCCGAGCGCGCCCAGCAGCAATTGCGCGCGACGCGTGACGAGCCGACGGGTGAGCTGCGCGT
This sequence comes from Lysobacteraceae bacterium SCN 69-320, assembly GCA_001725155.1. GTDB lineage: Bacteria > Pseudomonadota > Gammaproteobacteria > Xanthomonadales > Rhodanobacteraceae > Tahibacter. The sequence continues at coordinate 483,401 of MEFP01000030.1, forward strand.
CGCAGCGCCGATCGGCTTCGGCCCCTATCTCGCAACCGCGCTGACGCCGCTGCTGCTGGCGCATCCGGCGCTGAGCCTGCGCCTGCTCGTCGACGACGCGATGATCGACCTGATCGACGCGCGCATCGACCTGGCGATCCGCGTCGGCCGCTTGCCGGATTCCCCCTGGGTCGCACGGCGCCTCTGCGCGATGTCCCTGGTGCTCTGCGCGGCGCCGGCCTATCGCCAGCGCCGCGGCCTGCCGCAGACGCCGGAGGAACTGGCCGCGCATCACTGGCTGTCGCAGAGCGGCACAGCCACGGCCGCCCGCGGCCTGCTGCTGCAGCACGCCGACGGCCGGCGCTGCACCGTGCATCCGCCGGCCTGCGTGGCCAGCAACAACCAGTTGCTGCTGCAGCAGATGTGCGTGGCCGGCCTCGGCATCGCGCTGATCGGCAGTCCCGAGGCGCATGCGGACTTCGCGGCCGGTCGGCTCGAGCGCGTACTGCCCGACTGGCAGCTGCCGCCGCTCGATGTCTGGGCACTGACGCCGCAGCGCGATGCGCAGCCGGCCAAGGTGCGATACGCGCTCGCGGCGATCGCAGACCATCTCGTCGCGCTGCCCGGCCTGCTGCCCTAGGCAGATCCGCTGCCGGCTGCAGCCGGCGGCAGACACAACGGCGCGCACGCGGGATCAGCTGACCTCGCGTCCCCGCGTACCGCCGCGGAAAACGCCGCGAGACCGGTGGCGCCGCAAAACGCTAGAGCAGCTTGTCCAGCGCGGCGCGGCCCGCAGCCGCATCGGCAAAAACCGCCGTCAGCGCGTCGTACGGCGCGGCCTGGACCGGAATCAGGCGCGTGGCGCCGGCTGCCTCGGACCAGGCCGCGACGACGGCAGCGAGCGCCGCCGGCGCGTCCTCGTGCAAGCGGGCCAGCAGCTGCGCGGCCCGCGCGCAGTCGATGCGACCGCCGGCGCGGCAGACCAGCGGCCCCGGCGGAATCGGCGGCGAACGCCAGAGTTCGACGAGATCGCCGGCCTTTCCTTCGCGCTGCCGCGCCTGCCACGGCGCGTCGGCCAGTGCGGCCAGATCGGCGCTGCCGTCGACGACCGCGGCCAGTGCCGCCTCGTGCGTGCCGGCCTGGAGGATCGTTGCGAACCGCGCGGCATCCAGGCCGCGACTGGCCAGAAACAGATCCTGCACGAGGCCGCCCGAGGTCGAGCCCGGAATCACCTGTGCATAGCGCAGCTGCGCCGCGCCGGCCTGTACCGCGGGCAGGCTGGCCGCAGGCCCGTCGCGGCGCGCGAGCAGCACGCCGCGATACGCATCCAGGGTCGCCGGCGGCACGTCGAACACGGCGGCTGCGCGGATCGCCGGCAGATCGCGCAGGCCCAGGTACACAAAGGTATTCGTCACCGCGACATCGACCGTGCCGTCGCGCAGCGCCGCGGCAAGCGCGCGCGGCGACTCCAGCACGCGCACCTCGACCGGACGGCCGAGCCCGCGCTGCAGATGCTCGGCCAGCGGCTGCAGCGCGGCAGCGCGGTCGTAGCGGGTATAGGCGTAGGTGGCCAGTATCGCGGCGGGCTCGGCACGCAGCGGCGCCGCGGGAAGGATCGCGAACAGCAATACGCAGGCCAGGAAGCGCAGGGGGAAGCTCATGGGCGAAAGCCGGCAGCGGAGACAGAATCTCATGCTGACGCAAAACCGGGCTGGTCCGCATCATCCGCCGGACACAACCGCGCAGCCCTGCAACGGCCGGGCTGGCATCGACGCCGGCCGGCAGCTTATCGTGCGCGTCCTGTCCGTGCGGAGCCGCCGCGCCATGCGCTTCATGCTGCTGATCTATACCGACGAGAACCTGCTGAATGCGCTACCGTCGGGCGAATTCGACCGCCTGATGCGCGACTGCCTGCAGCACGCCGACGAACTGCGCGCCGCGGGCAAGCTCATCGACTCGCAGCAGCTGGAGATCGCCGCCAGCGCGCGCTCGCTGCGCCAGCGCGGCGAACGCATCGCCGTCGTCGACGGCCCGTTCGCCGAAACCAAGGAACTGCTCGCCGGCTTCAACCTGATTGAAGCGGCCGACATGGACGAAGCGCTGCGCATCGCCGCGGAATTTCCGTGGACGCGCACCGGCAGCATCGAGGTGCGGCCCGTGCGCGACCTCGACAGCGTGCGCCGGCGCGTATCGGCCTGAAGCGCGCAGCGGCGACGGCGGCAGCCGTCGCCTCGTGATTCAGCCGGCGCGCGTGCGGCTGTAGGCGCGCCAGGCGTCCCAGCTGAACAGCGCGAGCCCGGCCCAGATCAGACCGAAGGTGACCGCACGCGTGGCGCCGAAATGCTCGCCGTAGCAGGCGACCGCGAGCACGATGCCGATCGACGGGCTGAGGTACTGCAGAAAGCCGATCGTCGTATACGGCAGCCGCTGAGCGCCGGCGGCGAACAGCGCCAGCGGCACGGTCGTGACGATGCCGGCCGCGATCAGCAGCGCGTCCAGGCCCGCCGATACGTGGGCGAACTGCGCGTTGCCCTGCGACCAGAGCCAGGCGAGATAACCCAGCGCGAGCGGCGTGACCAGCGCGGTCTCCACGCCGAGACCGTTCAGCGCATCGAGCGCGACGCGTTTGCGCAACAGACCGTAGAAACCGAAGCTCAACGCGAGCACCAGCGAGATCCACGGCAGCCGGCCCAGTTCGACGACCTGATACGCCACGCCGAGCGTGGCCAGCGCGACCGCGGCGATCTGCAGCGGGCGCAGGCGCTCGCCGAGAAAGGCCACGGCCAGCAGCACGTTGATCAGCGGATTGATGTAGTAGCCCAGGCTCGCATCGAGCATGCGGCCGCTGTTGACCGCATAGACGAAGGTCAGCCAGTTGGCGCAGATCAGCAGCGAGGTCAGCGCGAGCGTCGCCAGCAGACGCGGATTGTCGCGCAGGTGGCGCCAGCCGACGAAGCGCCGGCTCAGACCGAGCACCAGCGCCATCAGCACGCCGGACCAGAGTATGCGGTGGACGATGATCTCCGCCGGCGGCACCTGCTGCACGAGCTTGAAATACGCCGGCGCGACGCCCCAGAGCACGAAGGCCGACAGAGCGTAGAACAGGCCGCGGCGATGATTCGGGTCCAAGCAGCTCTCGCGGGGGGCGGGCGGGCGCGCAGTCTAGCGAGCGCCGCCGCGGCGCGCGAAATGACCTTGGTCGCAGATGCGGTCGCGCCGGAGCGTCAGGTCGCCGGCCGCTGCGCGACCTTGGGTTCGGCGAGTTCGCCGCCGGGCCGCGCCTTGCCGGCCATTTCCTGGCCGGCATCGGCCGGCAGGCGCCACATCCACAGCACCGACAGCGCCGAGCACGCGCCGACGACGGCGAAGGCGACAGTGAAGTTTCCCGCGGCGGTTTCCGGCTGCCCGCTGAGCAGCGCCGCAGTCTGCAGCGCATAGCCGCCGATCGCCACGCCGATGCTCAGCGACAGCTGCTGCATCATGCCGGCCAGGCTGCTGGCCTGGCCCATCAGGGCCGGCTGCACTTCGGCATAGCTGATCGCGTTCAAGCTCGTGAACTGCAGCGAACGGAAACAGCCGGACACCAGCAGCACGGCCGACACGAACAGATGCGGCGTATCGGCGCGGAACAGGCCGAACGTGGCGAGCAGCGCCGAGGCGATCAGCGCATTGACCAGCAGCACGCGGCGGAAACCGTAGCGGCGCAGGATGGTCGCGGCCAGGGTCTTCATGAACATCGCGCCGGCGGCCGAGACGAAGGTGATCAGGCCCGACTGCAGCGGATTCAGGCCGAAGCCGAGCTGCAGCATCAGCGGCAGCAGGAACGGCGTCGCACCGACGCCGACGCGGAACAGCGAGCCGCCGATCACGCCGGCGCGGAACGTCGGCAGGCGGAACAGGCCGAGGTCGAGCAGCGGCTGCACCTGCCGCCGCGCATGCCCGACATAGGCCCACAGAAGCGCGGCACCGACCGCGAGGCAGCCCAGTGCCAGCGGCAGCGGCACGAGGTGCTGGCCCACGGTCGAGAAGCCGAACAGCGCGAGCGCCAGACCCAGGCCCGACAGCGCGAAACCGACACCGTCCAGCGGTCCCGGCGGCTCGCGCAGGTTCGGCACGTAGCGCCAGGCCAGCGCGATGCCGAGCAGGCCCATCGGAATGTTGATCAGGAAGATCCAGCGCCAGTCGAACCAGGTCACGATCAGGCCGCCCAGCGGCGGCCCGAGCATGGGTCCGACCAGCGCCGGTATCGTGAGCCAGCTCAAGGCGACGACGAGCTCGCTCTTGGGCACCGTGCGCAGCAGCACGAGCCGGCCGACCGGCACCATCAGCGCGCCGCCCATGCCCTGCACGAAGCGCGCGGCGATCAGGGTCGGCAGCGACACGCTGGCCGCGCAGCCGATCGAACCGAGCAGGAACACGCCGATCGCGAGCATGAAGGTGCTGCGCGCGCCGAAGCGGTCGGCGATCCAGCCGCTGACCGGAATGAACACGGCCAGCGCGACGAGGTAAGTGGTCAGCGCGAGTTTCAGCGCGATCGGCGAGGTATTGAATTCCGCCGCGATCGCCGGCAGCGCCGTGGCGATCGCGGTGGAGTCCATGTTCTCGATGAACAGGGCGGTGGCGACGATCAGCGGCAGCAGGCGTTCCTGCCTCATGCGGCGCAGTCTGCTTCGGACGATTTCGGACGGCGCGGCATCGCGCGATTGTGCGGATTGCGCGCGCCAGAGCAAGTCATGGCGGGACCGGCGACTCAGGCGACCGCGTCTCCCGCCAATCGCTTGACGAGAAATTCGACCATTGTGCGCAGCCTCGGCAGTCGCCGCAGATCGCGGTGATAACCGAGCCAGGTATCCCTCCCGGGCGGCTCGCTGCCGAGATCCACGCGCTCGAGCTCCGCGACACGATCGCCGAGCATCACCGGCAGCACCGCGAGACCGGCGCCGTGCGCGCACAGGCGCGCCTGCACGTCACGGCTGTTGCTGCGCGGCCCCGTACGCGCCTGCGGCAGCGTGCACGCGAGCCAGCTGTCGTCGGGCGTGCCGGCAAACCCGGCGTCCAGCGCGAGCAGGGTCGCGCCGGCACCGTCGCCGCGGCGCGGCGGCGGCAGTCCGCAGCGCTGATAGACGGCGTAGCGGACGTGCATCAGCTTGCGCGATACCACGTCGGGCTCGACAAACTCGCGGATACGGAACGCGAGGTCGGCCTCGCGGCGCGACAGACTCAGAAAGCGCGCGTCGGTGATCAGTTCGATGCCGACCTGCGGATGCCGTGCGGCGAACTCGGCCAGCAGCGGGGCGAGCACATGGGTCCCGAACCAGTCCGACGAGGTCAGGCGCAGCGGGCCTTCGAGCTGCGTGGCACGGCCGGCAAGACTGCGCTGCAGAGCCAGCGCCTCGTGCTCGATGCGCTCGGCATGGTCGAACACGGTCGCGCCTTCATCGGTCAGTACGAAACCGGTCGCGGTGCGCTGGAACAGGGCATGTCCCGCGGCCGTCTCCAGTGCGCGCAGGCGCCGGCCCATCGTGGGCTGCGTCATGCCGACGCGCCGCGCCGCAGCGCCGAGAGTGCGCTCGCGCGCGATCGCGAGAAAGATGCGCAGGTCGCTCCAGTCCATCGCATTCATACCGTCATCCAGCGCATGCCATGCATTTTCGTTTGGCAATCATGCCTAACTGCCGCTTTCCATGCATGGATGACTGATCTAGCGTTACGCCACGGTCGCGGGAAGCCGCCTGCGCACGCCCATCGCACGCTCTCGGAGTTTCCGTGGTCGACTTTCGCCCCACCCGACGCCTCATCGTCCGCCTGTCGCTGGCCGCGCTGTTCCTCGTCATTGCCGTGCAGGCCTACCGGCTCGCCCTGCTGCCGGCGCTGCTGGCCGTAGTCGAGCCCGGCGAAGCCGCCGCCGGCGTGCTGCGGCGTTTCGGCATTCTGGCGTTCGCCCTGGCGGGCTATGCCGGCTACGTCCGTGTCGTGGAACGACGTGCGGTGCGCGAGCTGTACGCGGCGCCCCGCGCGATGCTGATCGCGGCGGCGGCAGGCGCCCTGCTGATCTCACTCACGACGCTGCCGCTGTTCGCGCTGGATGCGTACCGGGTCAGCGAGTATCGCGGCCTGCAGGGCGGACTCGTCCGGGTGGCCAGCGTGATCCTGATCGCCGCGACGTTGGAGGAGCTCGTCTATCGCGGCATCCTGTTCCGCCTTGTCGAGGAAGCCTGGGGTACGGTGCCCGCATTGTGGCTGCAAGCCGTGATCTTCGGCATCGGACATCTGGAGAACGTGATCGACCAGGCCACTCCGCTCGAGCTGGCGGGAACGGTGCTGTCGTGCACGCTGCTGGGCGCATTCTGGGCGTTGCTGTTCGTCTGGACCCGCAACATCTGGGTCGTGGGCGTCAATCATGCGGCGTGGAATTTCGCCATCGTCCTCAGCGGCGCGCCGCTGTCGGGCCTGGAGGAATGGCGCCGTATCGCACCCATCGCGAGCACCGTGCAGGGGCCGGACTGGCTCACGGGCGGCCTGTTCGGCCCGGAGGCGTCCGTCATCACGCTGACCGTGCTGAGCGCATGTCTGGCGACGCTGTGGCACCGGACGCACGAGCACCGACGGCGCGCACTCGCTGCCTGATCCCGCGAACGCGCTACTCGCCGAACCCGTCGGCGAAGATCGGATCCGGCAGCACGATCCGATAGAGCACCGCGTCGCCGACGCCGTAGGTGCCCATGTAGAGTTCGCCGGTCGCGCTCTGGCCGAAGCCCGTCGGCGGTTTCGGCGCGTGGCCGAGCACCGCGCTGGTCCAGTTCTGCTCGTCGCTGCTGTCTGCCGCGTACACCGTATTGCTGCAGAAATCGGCGTAGACGTAGCGGCCGCGCAGGTTGGCCAGCGCCGTGTTGCGCAGGCGCAGGCCCGCGATCACGGCGCAGCCGGTGTTGTGGTCGTACTCGATGACGGGCTGCCAGAGCCCGCTCGTGTCGCAGCCCGGATCGGGATAGCAGTGCGTGCCTTCCATGCGATTCCAGCCGAAGTTCACGCCGGCCGGCGTGCCCGCGGGCACGTGGTCGACTTCTTCCCAGAGCGACTGGCCGACGTCGCCGATCCAGAGATCGCCGTTGCCCGCGTCGAAGCTGAAGCGGTAGGGATTGCGCAGGCCCAATGCCCAGATCTCCGGCCGCGCGCCGCCGACCGCGAGAAACGGATTGTCGGCCGGAATGCCGTAGGGCTGGCCGACTGGAACATTGTTTACATCGATGCGAAGTATCTTTCCGTACAGTTCGGCCAGCGATTGCGGATCGTGCACCGGCGTGAACGGAGGCCCGCCGTCGCCGCAGCCAATGTAGAGATAGCCGTCGGGGCCGAAACGCACTTCGTTGCAGTTGTGCGTCGGATGAGGCTGCGGCAAGGTCAGAAGCTCGGTTTCCGACGCCGGATCCGCGGCGAGCAGCGGCCCGGGCAGCAGGCGGAAGCGCGCAATGCGCGAGGACTGGTCGAGCCGGATGTAGTGCACGTAGACGTAAGGGCTGGCCGGAAACGCCGGCGGCAGCGCGAAGCCGGTCAGGCCCTGCTCGAAGCCTGTCGACAGGGTACGCGCGGTGATGTCGAGAAACGGCGCCGTGCGCAGGCTGCCGTTTTCGACGAGGCGTATGCGGCCGGACTGCTCGGCGACGAACAGCGTGTCGGCATAGAACGGCGTGGAACTGATCGCGGTCAGCCGGTCCAGGCCGGTCGCAACGGGTTGAAACTCGATGGAATCCGCCTGTGCCGCAGCGGCCGCGAAGCCGGCCACCCATGCGCAGGCCGCAGCGACGATGATCCTGTGCACCCGGCGTTTCCTCCCCCTTCTGGACGCCGGGGCGATGCTAACGCCGCAGGACGGCCAAGGAAACGCAGGTACGGGGCCAGCGTCGTGCCGAACGCCGGGTCGCCTGGCGCGATTGCCGGACCATTGCAGCGAGCCGCCGGCGCAAGAGCCGGCGCCCACACCTGTGCGGATCGGCGATGCTCAGCGCTGCGCCAGCGGATCGCGCAGCTTCAGGCGCGGCGGGTCGGTGCCGGCGACGGCGCGCGCCTCGCCGGCGCGGCACTCGGGCACGGGCTCGCCGACCGGATGCAGCGAGAAGCAGAACGGAATCAGCACCCAGGACTCCACCGCGACGCCGGACACGACCTCGGTCTCGAAGCGCCAGTCCGCCAGCGACTTCATCGCGCTTTTCTGCAGCTTCTCGGGGGCCGTCGCCTGCTCGACCGAGATGTCGTGGCAGCGTCCGTCCGCGGTGACGCGGCAGCGCAGGACCACATTGCCCTGCATCTTCTTGGGACCCGGCACGTATTGCGGCACCGAGACATAGCTCATCGCCACGCCCGCGCTGATAGCGGCGATCTCCAGCGACTGGCCATCGGCGCCGGCCTTCAGGTCGATCGTGATCGTCGTCTGCGCCCTGGCCGGACGGCCGCCGGCCGTCGCCGGATCGAAACGCCAGGACTGCACGCGCTCGCGCAGGATCGCCTGCAGGCGCTCGCCGGTGCCCTCGCGAAAGTGCATGGACTGGATGACGCCCTGCTCGTCGACCTCGACGCGAACGAAGGCGCGCGCGGCGCCCGGCGCCGGATGCAGAATTCCTGCCGGCGCGACGGCCGCGGCAAGCCACAGCAGCAGATGACTCATCTTCCCTCCCCTGTCGCAGCGTCGGCGCTGCGTTCCTGTGACCGATGCGCTCTGCCGGATGGCGACGGCGCGCCCGGTTGCTCGGGCCCGGAATCAACGGCAGCGGCGAAACCGGCGGCAGGTCGGCGGCACCGGTCCCGGCGCCGCCGACCTCCTCACGATCAGACCGTGACCGGATTCGCCTTGTCCGCGTCGATCTTCCATTCCTTGATCGCGCGCGCGACGTCCTTCGCGTGCATCTTGCCTTCGGCGGCCAAGGCGGCGATCGCGGCCTGCGCGATGTAGTAGCGGTCGACCTCGAAGAAGCGGCGCAGGTTGGCGCGCGTGTCGCTGCGGCCGAAGCCGTCGGTGCCGAGCACCGTGTAGCGCATGCCCTCGGGCAGGAATGCGCGGATCGAGTCGGCGTGCTGGCGCACGTAGTCGGTCGCGGCGATGGCCGGACCGTTGCGGCCTTCCAGGCACTGCGTCACGTAGGCCTTGCGCGGCTTGTCTTCCGGATGCAGGCGGTTCCAGCGCTCGGCGTCGTGGCCGTCGCGGCGCAGCTCGGTGAAGCTCGGGCAGCTCCAGATGTCGCTGCTGACGCCGAAGTCCTTCTCCAGCAGCTCGGCCGCGGCGATGACTTCGCGCAGGATCGTGCCCGAGCCCAGCAGCTGCACGTGCGGCGCGTTCTTCTTCGGCTTGCCGCCGTCCTTGAACAAATACATGCCCTTGATGATGCCTTCCTCGGCGCCCGCGGGCAGGTCGGGATGGCTGTAGTTCTCGTTCATCACGGTGATGTAGTAGTACACGTCCTCCTGCTCGGTGAGCATGCGGCGCGTGCCGTCCTGCAGGATCACGGCGACTTCGTAGGAGAAGGTCGGATCGTAGGCCTTGCAGTTCGGAATCGAGCCGGCGAGCAGATGGCTGTGGCCGTCCTCGTGCTGCAGGCCTTCGCCGTTGAGCGTGGTGCGGCCGGCGGTGCCGCCGATCAGGAAGCCCCGCGCGCGCATGTCGCCGGCGGCCCAGCACAGGTCGCCGACGCGCTGCATGCCGAACATCGAGTAGAAGATGAAGACCGGCAGCATCGGCAGGTCGTTCGTGCTGTAGCTCGTCGCGGCGGCGATCCAGCTGCAGGTCGCACCGGCCTCGGTAATGCCTTCCTGCAGCACCTGGCCGGCCTGGTCTTCGCGGTAGTACAGCAGCTGGTCGGAATCCTGCGGCTTGTACTTCTGGCCGAACGGCGCATAGATGCCGATCTGGCGGAACATGCCTTCCATGCCGAACGTGCGCGCCTCGTCGGCGACGATCGGCACGATGCGCGGACCGATGGCCTTGTCGCGCAGCAGCAGGTTCAGGCCACGCACGAACGCCATGGTCGTGGAGATCTCGCGTTCGCCCGAGCCCTTGGTGATCTGCTCCAGCGCCGACAGCGCCGGCACCGGCAGCGAGGCGCTCTTCGTGCGGCGCTGCGGCAGCGAGCCGCCGAGCGCGGCGCGGCGCTCGAGCATGTACTGCACTTCGGGCGAATCCTTGCCCGGGTGGTAGAACGGCACCTCGGGCAGCTTGTCGTCGGCCACCGGAATGTTGAAGCGGTCGCGGAACGCGCGGATCGCGTCGTCGTCCATCTTCTTCTGCTGGTGCGTGATGTTCATCGACTCGCCGGCGCCGCCCATGCCGTAGCCCTTGACGGTCTTGGCCAGGATCACGGTCGGGCGGCCGTTCGCGTTGGTCATCGCCTCGGCATAGGCCGCGTAGACCTTGTGCGGATCGTGGCCGCCGCGGTTCAGGCGCCAGATGTCCTCGTCGGACAGGCTGGCGACCATTTCCTTGAGCTCGGCGTATTTGCCGAAGAAATGCTCGCGCGTGTATGCACCGCCGAAGGCCTTGCAGGCCTGGTACTCGCCGTCGACGGTTTCCATCATCAGCTTGCGCAGCAGACCCTTGGTGTCGCGCGCGAGCAGCGGATCCCAGTACGAGCCCCAGACCACCTTGATGACGTTCCAGCCGGCGCCGCGGAACACGCCTTCGAGTTCCTGGATGATCTTGCCGTTGCCGCGCACCGGACCGTCGAGGCGCTGCAGATTGCAGTTGATCACGAAGATCAGGTTGTCCAGTTTTTCACGCCCGGCCAGCGAGATCGCGCCCAGCGATTCGGGTTCGTCGGTTTCGCCGTCGCCCATGAAGCACCAGACCTTGCGGTCGGTCTTGGGCATGAGGTCGCGATGCTCCAGATACTTCCAGAAGCGCGCCTGGTAGATCGCCATGATCGGCCCCAGGCCCATCGACACGGTCGGCGTCTGCCAGAACTCCGGCATCAGCCACGGATGCGGATACGAGGACAGGCCGCCGCCGTCGACTTCCATGCGATAGCGGTCGAGCTGGGCTTCGCCGATGCGGCCTTCGAGGAACGCGCGCGCATAGATGCCCGGGCTGGAATGGCCCTGCACGTAGAGCAGGTCGCCCGGATGGCTCTCGCTCGGCGCGCGCCAGAAATGGTTGAAGCCGACGTCGTACAGGGTGGCCGAGGAAGCGAAGCTCGCGATGTGCCCTCCGAGTTCGCCGGGCTTGCGGTTCGCGCGCACGACGGTGGCCAGCGCGTTCCAGCGGATCAGCGAACGGATGCGCCATTCCAGCGCCGCATTGCCCGGATTGCGCTGCTCGGCGTGCGGCGGAATCGTATTGACGTATTCGGTGGTCGGCTGGAACGGCAGATGGCCGCCGGCGCGGCGCGTCGCATCGACCATGCGCTCGAGCAGGAAATGCGCGCGTTCGGGGCCGTCGGCGCCGATGACCGCATTGAGCGCGTCGATCCACTCCTGGGTTTCGGTCGGATCGAGGTCCTGGTTCAGAATGTCCTGCAGCATGTTCATGGGTGACCCTCCACGAACGCCGTGAGCCTGGGGAGGAAGGGCGTTCTCGCTGTTTTCATTGTTGATCGAAGCGGGGCGCCGCGGCCGCGGCGCATAGGCCCGAGTTTACCGGCTTAAGGCCGCTCCCTGTATGCCGAACAGGCGTTTGATACGCCGAAGATTCCGTTGCAGGCACGACAGCGCCGGGAACAGCCGGCGCAGTATGCTGCGGCCGCGGCCATGTCAGCTGCGGCCGCGGAATCGCGTAGATCCGCCTGCGGCCGGCCGCTGCGCCGGCCCGGCCCTGTCGCCGCGACGGCGTTTTCCCGCGTCCTCCGAAGGAGACCGGGGCAGCCACGGCACGACCAACCAGGAGAACGGCATGGGCAAGTGGATAGCGGGTCTGCTGTGGATCGCAGTGGCGGGAACGGCGGCCGCGGCGGACCTCGTCGTCTACGACGACGCGCTGAGCAACGGCTTCCAGAACTATTCCTACGGCGGCGGCTCGACCTTCGGCAGCACCGAGCAGGCGCACGGCGGCAGCAACTCGATCCGCTTCGCCGGCGGCGCGGCGCCGAACAACTTCAACGCGATCTCGTTCTACGTCGATCCGGACCTGCAGACCTCGGCCTGGCCGACCCTGCGCTTCTGGGTCCACGGCGGCACGAGCGGCGGCCAGCAGCTGTACCTGTTCCTGCAGCGCGACGGCGCCATCGTGGCCCAGGCCGAGCTCGACGGCTACATCAGCGGCGGCGCGATCGCGGCCAATGCCTGGCGCGAAGTCGTCGTGCCGCTGACCTCGGGCGCGCTCGGCTACAACGGGGCGTTCGACCGCATCGACCTGCAGAGCGATTCCTCGATCGCCCAGCCCGTGCTGTACATCGACGACGTCGTGCTGGCCGCGCCGGTCACGCCGCCGTCCGACCGCATCTTCGGCTACGGCTTCGAGTCCGGCAGCCTGCCGCCGGCGGCCAACGGCCTCGTGCAGGAGCGCGGCGTCACGGTGCTCGGCATGCTCAGCGACCGCTTCAGCTGGCGCGACGCGGCCGGCGAGCCGCGCGTGGCCGTGCTGGCGCACAACACCGGCCAGGCCGGTCCCGGCGGCACGCGCGGCGGCGAGCTGCGCGAGTTCCGCTACCAGGTCGCCGGTGCGACACGCGTCGTCGCGGCCTCGGGCAGCGGCGCCAGCGGCTTCGGTTACGTGGTCAGCCATCGCAGCGAAGGCACGACCGGCATAGGCACCGACGATTCGCCGCTGGGCCATTTCTTCAGCGGCAGCTTCGTGCGCGTCTGGCAGGGGCGCCATCACGCGATCTTCCGCTTCACGCAGAACTATCCGCGCTGGGCGAAGACGACTGCAGCAATTCCGAACCAGCTCTACCAGGTGCCGGTCACCATCGACTGGATGTTCGCGACCGGCCGCAACGACCCGCTGTGGAGCGTGACCTGGGATCTGAACGGCGTACCCGCCAACGCGGTCGAGGCCGACTCGCGCGCGCCCTACGGCGAACTGCTGTTCGACGGCAGAGCCAGCGAAGGCGCGCACAGCGTGATCGCCGGCGTCGGCTGGGGCGACCGCTACAAGTTCACGACGACCTCGGCACCGGCCAGCTATTCGAGCAGCTGGACCTGGAACGCCGTGAACACGATTCCCTATGTGAAACTGTGGACGACCGCGGTCGACGCGACCATGGGCACGGTGCAGACGCGCACCATCGTGCAGCAGGACGCCGGCGGCTATTTCGGCACGAACCGCTGGAACACGACCAGCGCCGCCGGCAACGCCTGCAGCTCGCCGGCCTCGCTGATGCCCTGCGACTACAACTGGCCTTACCAGTCGATCAATTACTCGTTCGGCGGCGTCGCGACGCCGACCAACAACACGCGCCTGGCCTGGGGCACGAACTTCGGCTTCCTCGGCCAGACCAGCTACTACGTGCACGGCTCGGCCTACTGGGGCGGCCCGCTGCCGAATGCGACGGCCGCCGGCTGGCCGCGCAAGAGCTATTCCGCGTACATCGTGCTCGGCACGCACAGCAGCGATCCGGTCGGCGCCCGCGCGGCCCAGATCGAGACCACGCAGTCGCTGGTCCTCAGCGTGACCACCGGCAGCGTCACCGCAAGCGGTCCGGCCGGCGTCGCGCGTCCCGACAGCATCACCTACGTGCCGGCCGGCTACGACCCGGTCTACGGCACCCTGTCGTTCGGCGCGCAGGGCAACGCGCTGGACGCGAACATCAGTGTCGGCAGCGGCACCCTGCGCCGGCCCGTCATCGTCGTCAGCGGCATCAGCGGCGGCAGCTATCCGGCGCTGCGCTTCAACGGCGCGGCGCAGACCGTCGACGTGGACTATTTCCCGTCCCTGCGCACGGACACCGGCGATCTGTGGATCACGTTGAATCGCGATCTCAGCGGCGCGACGAACCGGATCGAGCTGGTGCCCTGAGGCCGACCCCGCCGCGCAGCGGAAAGGGGTCGAAGCTGCGGTTCGCTGCGCTCGCCACAACCTGCAACGCGATGCCGCGCAGGTTGTGGCGAGCCGCAGGCGAACCGCAACATCGCGGTCTTTACAGCAGCGAAAAAATCAACCGCCCGCGCCGCTCGCCGCAAGCCGCGCCTGGCCGCGGATCTGCGCCTCGACCGTCGCGATCGCGGTCATGTTGACGACGCGGCGCACGGTCGCCGACGGCGTGAGCACGTGGGCCGGCTTGCTGACACCCATGAGAATCGGCCCCAGCACGACGCCGTCGGTCATCTGCCGCACCATGTTGAAGCTGATGTTGGCCGAGTCGAGGTTGGGGAACACGAACACGTTGGCCGCACCGCTGAGCTGCGAGTTCGGGAACAGGTGTTCGCGGATCGCCGGCACCAGCGCCGCATCGGCCTGCATCTCGCCTTCGACTTCGAGCTTCGGCGCGCGCTGGCGCAGGATCTGCAGCACCTTGCGCATCTTGCAGGCCGAGGCCGACTCGGAGCTGCCGAAATTGCTGTGCGACAGCAGCGCGATCTTCGGGTGGATGCCGAACAGCTTCAGGCGTATGGCCGCCTGCAGGGCGGCCTCGGCGATTTCCTCGGCACAGGGCTCGTGCTGCACGTGCGTATCGAGGAAGAAGAACACGCCCTTGTCGTTGAACACCGCCGACATGGCCGAAGGCTGCTGCACGCCGCCGTCCAGGCCGATGATGTCGCGGATGTAGTTGAGCTTCTTGCCGTAGCGGCCGACCACGCCGCAGATCAGCGCGTCGGCTTCGCCGCGCTCGACCATCAGCGAGGCGATCACCGTCGAGCGCGAGCGCACGACGGCCTTGGCCAGCGCCGGCGACACGCCGCGGCGCTCCATGATGCGGTGGTAGTGCTGCCAGTAGTCGTTGAAGCGCGGATCGTCGTTGATGTTGCACAGCTCGAAGTCCACGCCGGGCTGCAGACGCAGGCCGATGCGCTTGATGCGCTTCTCGATGACGTCGGGACGGCCGATCAGGATCGGCCGCGCGAAGCCTTCGTCGACGGCGACCTGCACCGCGCGCAGCACGGTTTCCTCTTCGCCTTCGGCATAGACCACGCGCCGCGGATCGGCCTTGGCGCGGTCGAACACCGGCTTCATGATCAGGCCGGTGCGGAACACGAAGCTCGTGAGCTTCTCGCGGTAGGCGTTCAGATCGGCGATCGGCCGCGTGGCCACGCCGGAGATCGTCGCCGCATGCGCGACGGCCGGCGCGAGTTCGACGAGCAGGCGCGGGTCGAACGGCTGCGGGATCAGGTATTCGGCGCCGAACGACAGCGGCTTGCCGCCGTAGGCGCGCGCGGCCACATCGCTGACTTCGCGCCGCGCGAGCGCGGCGATCGCATGCACGCAGGCGACCTTCATGGTCTCGTTGATCGTCGTCGCGCCGACGTCGAGCGCGCCGCGGAAGATGTACGGGAAGCAGAGCGCGTTGTTGACCTGGTTCGGATAGTCCGAGCGGCCGGTCGCGATGATCGCGTCGGGACGCACGGCCTTGGCATGCTCGGGCAGGATTTCCGGATTCGGATTGGCCAGCGCGAGGATGATCGGCTTGTCCGCCATCGTCGCGACCATTTCCGGCTTGAGCACGCCGCCGGCCGACAGGCCGAGGAACACGTCGGCGCCGGCGACGATCTCGCCGAGGCTGCGCGCCGCCGTGTCGCGCGCATAGCGTGCCTTGTCGTCGTCCATTTCCTCGACGCGGCCGGTGTAGACCACGCCGCAGCGGTCGGCCACGGTGATGTGCTCGGGCTTGAGGCCGAGCTGTACGAGCATGTCCAGGCAGGCCAGGCCGGCCGCGCCGGCGCCCGAGGCGGCCAGACGCACCTTGCCGATGTCCTTGCCGACGACCTTCAGCGCATTGAGCACTGCCGCGCCGACGATGATGGCCGTGCCGTGCTGGTCGTCGTGGAACACCGGGATCTTCACGCGTTCGCGCAGCGCGCGCTCGACCGCGAAGCATTCCGGCGCCTTGATGTCTTCGAGATTGATGCCGCCGAAGGTCGGTTCGAGGCTGGCGATGATGTCGACGAGCTTGCCCGGATCGAGTTCGTTGACCTCGATGTCGAATACGTCGATGCCGGCGAACTTCTGGAACAGCACGCCCTTGCCTTCCATGACCGGCTTGGCCGCGAGCGGACCGATCGCGCCGAGGCCGAGCACCGCCGTGCCGTTCGTGATGACCGCGACGAGATTGCCGCGTGCGGTGACCGTGGAGACTTCGGCCGGATCGTCGACGATGGCTTCGCAGGCCGCCGCAACGCCCGGCGAGTACGCCAGCGCGAGGTCGCGCTGCGTCAGCATGGCCTTGGTCGGCGTGACCTTGATCTTTCCGGCAGGAGCGAGGCGGTGATATTCGAGGGCGGCTTTCTTCAGTTCGTCGGCGTTGGACATGGCGACCGTGGCAGTGAGCAGGCGCGCGAAGCGCTTGCTGCGCAAGGGAAATTTGACGGACACGGACTATAGCACAGGGGTCTGTCGCGGCCGTGACGCATAGCGGCGCGACTGCGCGGGTATCCCGCATGGCCGGCTTTTACCGGACTGGCGGGCCCTGCCGCATGCCGCCCCGCGGGCTTCAGTACGGCGCGCGCACGGCCTCGAACGCCATCGGATTGAAGTCGTGCAGCAGCCGCTCTTCGCCGAGGCTGCCGCCGGACGCAATGTCCGCCGCCCGCAGGCAACCGCGGGAAGCCCAGACCAGGCGGCCGTCGACGAGGTCGGCCCATTCCCAGTGATCCCGCAGCAGCGTGGTGCCGTCCTGACGATCGACGAGTTCGTGCGTGTCGTAGTAGCAGCCGCGTCCCGGCCCCGGACACAGCGTCGCATGCGCGTACTTGCGCAGCAGCCAGCGCGCCGACAGCGGCTTGTCCAGCGCCAGTACGCGGTCGCCACGACCGTCGGGGCGCTGCTCCGCGGCGGTCCAGCCGTCACGCGCGAGGCGCTCGTAGTAGATGGCCGGACATTCCCCGTGCGGCCGGTGCGTGTCGTCCACACGCCGCAGCGGCGCCTCGTCGCGCAACAGTTCATGCGCGTAGAAACCTTCGTTGAGCCAGTAGCGCTGCGCATCGCGGAACAGGCCGCCGCCGTTCCAGCAGTCGCCTTTCGCGTACAAAGTCAACGCCTTCAGATACGGCGCACGCGAGATCGCCGTCCAGGAACCGCGGGCCTCCGACTTCCAGCGCCCGTTCATCGCGAAATAGATCAGATGCCGTCCGTCGGGCGACAGATCGCTGCGCCGCTCGTAGATGTGTCCGCACAGCCACTGGCCCGGCGCGAACGTATCGTCCTGGCGGTTCCAGCCGACCAGCGCCGTGGCCTTGGACGGCCCACGGCGTATGACCACGCCGACCGGCGCATCGCGCGCGACCAGGACGTGGAGACGCGCGGGAAAGGAAGTGGCCGTCATGCGTGCCGTCCGTCGTCGTAGGGATGCCGCGCCCCGCGGCCGCTGCGCCGCGCGTTCATCGCGCACTCCCGCAGGCCTGCTCCCGCATCCGGCCGGTGCGCACGGCCGCCGCCTGCAACTGGCCGTCGGCCCGGGTTTCGTACAAGGTCACTTCGGCCTCGCGCGCGATCGCGTCGAAGCACAGCAGATCCGCGGCACTGCCCGGCGCCGCGGCGCAGCCGGCGAGCAGCACTCCTGCCAGCAGCTCAGCGGCGCGGCGCAGCGACGACTGCGAGGCAAATTCCGGCATCACGGCTCCCGTCCCGCGAAAAAACCATCGTCGGGCAGCCGCTGCGCGGCGTCAACGCGCGGCCGGCATCGCCTGGGAAGTTGCGCACGGACGCTGCGCAACCAGTGGACCCGTATCGGCAACGGTCCAACGGCCGCATATCCCGCCGCTACCGCACGGCTGATTTCCCGACGGCGTGCCGACACCGCTGCCATGCGGTCGAGCGTCAGCCGGTCGGCCATCCCGGCGGGGATTCACGACAACCGATCGCGTCCGCGACGAACTCTCGTGTTTGCGCTCCGCCGGCGCCGTCTCAATCGGGAAGACCGGCAGGCGCCCACTGCTTCGAATCCTGCGGGGGCGCCTCGAACCCCGACGCAAAGATCCGTTCCGGCCGGGCAATTGCCATGCCGTCGATATTGCCGCCACCAACGATGCCGAGCGGCGTCGCCGCACCGGTGGCGAGGTCGATCCGGTACAGGCGGCTTCGCGAGGCTACCGGCAGTATCGCGTAGGCGTCGCCGCTGCCGGCTTCGATGTCGAACGCACCGCCGAGCTGGGAAGCGACGACGCCCAGCGACCCGATCGTGCTCATTTCGCCCGAATTCGCCGAAGGATCGCCGTCGACGCCGCCGATGCGCACGAGGCTGTCCGTCTGGAAGTCGATGCCGTAGAGCGTGGACGTCGCAGCGCCGGCCACATTGTTGCCGTAGGCGATCTGCAGGATGTAGGGGCTGGGGCCGCCGGCCCCGACGTCGTCCGGCCGGTAGTGCAGGTTGGTGTCCAGTCCCAGCAGCGAGCCGTCGACGGGACTCAGGCGTGCGTTCTGCCCTCGCTGATTGACGACGCGAACGACATCGGCCGCCGGATCGAAATCGACACCGAAGGGGTCGCCGTTGAGCTGCGAAGTGCTCGAGCCGACGCTGGCGATGACGCCGGTCTGCAGGTCGATCCGGACCAGCCGGCTGCTGGTCGGGCCGATTGCGTGGGCAAGCCCGTAGAGTTCGCCGGTCGCGGGCCGGAAGTCGATCCCCGCGATCGTCTCGTAGGGCAGGAAGCCGGACAGCGGCAAGCTGGAAATCAGGGTTTCCGGCGATAGTGCGTCGAAGGTGACGATGCGCCTGTTGGCTCTATCGAAGGCATGGATCATTGGCTCCGCCGAGGCGGCGCCGGCCAGAAGACATGTGCCGATGACGGCGCTGAAAATCCACAGTCCACGCATGCTGAGCATTCCCTGCCATGATTTGCCGGGATGCTGGCCCGGCCATTGCCCGCCGCCGTCGCGGCGCAGAAGTCAGTTCGCGCGCGGCGCCGGAAGCGGCTCGGGCAGTCGGCCTCGGAACGGGGCGCTGCTCGCCGGTTCGAAGCCGTCGGCAAACAGCGCGTCGACGGCAAGATCGACGACGTCGAGTCCTGCCGGGGCCTGCGCGCGCGGGTGATTGGTCATCACGCTCGCGATGGCCGGGCCGATCCCCGCTGCGCCCGGCGCGAAGATGCGGATGCGGTTTTCCAGCGAGTCGGCGACGTACAGGCGGTTGCGCGAATCGAAGTCCATGTAGAGCACGAACGGATCGCCCGGCGCCGTCAAGTCCGTGCCGACCAGCGACAGTCCGCAGCTGCTGTCGACCGCGTAGACGCTGAATCCTGCGCTGGAGGTGCCCATGGCCGCGAGCGTGCCGTCGGCGCTGATCGCGCCGAAGCGCGCGCTGGCTGCGCTGGGCGCCGTGTTGGTCAGGGTCAGGAAACCCTGCGCGTCGATACGTACGCCTTGGCTCAGCGCCGCGCTGCCGATCGCCAGGATACCGCAGCCATTGGACGCGAAGCGCACGCTGCGCGCGTTGGCGACGGTGACCGTGTTGACCGGCGTCGTCGTCGGCAGACGCGTGGCGGCATCAATCGCGAAACAGCCCACGTTGCCGGTTGAACGACCGGCCAGGCACAGATGGCTGCCGGTTCCGCTGCCGACGACCCAGGCGTCGACGAGGCTGGACATGCCGGTTACCGACACCGTGCCCGCCGCCGCGGCGCTCACCACGCCGCCGGTGCAGGTCACCGTATAGACGAACACCGTCGAGGTTCCGTACAGCGGCACGTACAGCGCGCCGCCGTCGGGCGACCAGGCGAGCGCCTCGGTGTCCGGCCCCGTCGCGAACGGCGAGCCGGCGACCGGCGCGATCGCGTTCGCCGCATCCATGCCGTAGATCGTCACGCTGCCGTCGTTGGTCTGCGCGATGCGGCTGCAGCCGGGCGCCGGCGAGCGGTAGGCACGCACCTGCGCGTAGTACAGGTAGTTGGTCTGGCCCGGCGTCGAGCCGCCGCTGGGCACCTCCGGGTTGAAGGTCAGCGTCGAACCGTCGAACACCCCGTTGATCAGCGTGTTGGGATTGTCGTTCGCACCGGCCAGCACGAGCACGTCCTGGGCTTTCGCCGGCGACAGCGTCACGCCGGCTGCGAGCAGGACCCAACAAAAGACACTTCGCGCCATCGGTCTGTCCCTGATCTGGAGGCCGCGGTCCCGATGGACTGCGGCGGCGGCCTTCCGCCGTGGCCGCACTGTCACTCTAGCCAGCGCCGGACCGGCCGCGAAAGCAGTACGGGACGAACAGCACGAACGCGAGGGCGAACCGCACGCATCGCTGGAGGAGCGGTGGCGCACATCGCCGGCGCGGGGCGGCGGCGCCCTCACGACGCGATGGACCGGCGCCGCGTTGCGCCGGCGCGCCGCAGCGGGCACCGGCGCCGCACACGGGCCTGCAGTGCGCGGAGCCGCCGAACGGTGCGAGGCCGCCGGCGCAGAACGCCAGCGGCAACGCTGCTTCCGAACCGCGTTTCGCCGGCGTGATCCCCGACGCACGGTCACCACGTACGTCAGCCCGAGACCGGCATGTCGCCGGCTGCCAGCCGTCTATCGGGAGATCCACCGTGAAACGCCAGAAGCTAGTACGCGCCCTGCTGTCGTTGACAGCCGCCACTGTCGGCATCGCTGCGCATGCGCAGTCGAGCGGCACCCCACCGCTGCCGAGCTGCGCGAGCGGCATGCATCTGCAGCACGTCAGCGGCATGACCGGCATCGTCGACCCCGACGCCTACGACGGCAGCACGGCCGGCGAATACCGCTGCGTCGCCGATGTTTCCGCCACGACACTGAGCTGCGGCGCCCACGGCAGCCTGGGCTTCGGTGAAGCCGGCGCCTTCTGCGGCTGCGAAACCGGCTACGCGGGCGACAGCTGCAACGTCTGCGCGACTGGCTACGCACAGGACGCGGCCGGCGGCTGCGCACCGGCGCCCGTCAACCGCGAACTCGTGATCCTGGGCGCCGAACGCGTCGTGCCGTTCGGCGGTTCCACGATGCTCAGCGCCGAATACCTGAGCGCGCCGGGCCGCGTCGCGACGGGCGCCTGGACCTTGCGCGGCGCGCCGGCCGACGTCGGCTGCCTCGCGCCGGCCGACCAGCCCGGCGTGTGCCTGTCGCGCGTAGAAGGCAGCGAAGTGCGCTATTCGCCGCCAGCCAGCGGCGACCGGCTCGTCACCAACGAAGTGAGCTTCTTCCCGGCCGGCGGCGCACCCAGGACGCAGGTCGACGTCAAGGCCGACATGCCCGGACAGATCCCGGTCAACGGCTGGGCGAATTTCGCGACGTTGCCGGTTGTCGACGCCGTGCGCGATTTCATGAAGGCACGCTGCATCGGCGCCGGCTCGCTCGGCATCGCCAGGAATGGACAGGTCGTCGCGGCGCTCGGCCTCGGCATGAAGGACGGCCGCAACGCCGAAGCGATCTACAACCCGGCGTGCAGCAGCGACGCGACCGATCCGTTCAAGCCCGATGCGGAGGAGATGAACTACTACACGCCGTTCATGTTCGGCAGCATCAGCAAGTCCATGTCGTTCGCCACGGCGCGCTGGGCCATCAAGAACGCGCTCAAGAGCCAGGACATCGACCTGCGCCTGATCAACCAGTCGGCCAACCGCGTCGTCAGCGCGCACCGCACCCTGTTCGGCAACCTGCGCATCACCGTCTGGGGCGTCGACGCCGCCGGCACCTTCACCGAACAGGGCGCGCACCAGCCCGAGCAGGTCAAGGATTTCCAGCTCGTGCGCATGGGCGATACGCGCTTCGTGCTGATCACGCGCAGCAACGAGAACAAGCTGCACGTCTACGCCTACAGCATCGGCGCGAACGGCGTTCCCGCCGTCACCGATACCCTGCTCGGCGTGACCGACGTCAAGGAAGTACTGGTCACCGCGATCAAGGACCAGCGCATCGTCGTCGGCCTGCGCCGCGCGAACGACACCTTGCAGATGCGCACGTTCAAGCTCGAGGCAAACAACACCTTCACGGCGCTCGATACCGAGAACGGCGGCAGCCTGCGCGACCTGAGCCTCGTCGCCCTGCCCGGCACCGCGCGCGTCGTCGGCGCCGCGCGCCTGGCCTACCCGGACGTGACCAAGTTCATCGTCTGGGACGTGGCCGACAACGGCACCCTGACGCGCGTGCACGAGACGATGCTCGACAACATGTACTACGAGGACGCGCGCCTGCAGATGACGGCGCTGAGCAGCAGCCGCATCGTCGTCGGCGCGCAGCAGGGCCGCACCGGTCCGCTCGGACTGAACGTGTTCTCCGTCGGCGCCGGCGGTGCGCTGGCCCTGGTCGGCGGCACCGGCATCGACAACGTCAGCGACTTCCGCCTGCAGTCGCTGGCCGCGGACCGCTTCGCCGTCGTGACGAAGGACGCCAGCGACAACGGCAAGGTGCAGCAGTTCACGCTCAGCGGCCAGGGCCTGCCGTACCAGCTCGGCGCGAGCAGCAGCACCGGCAAGGCGCGTTCGCTCGATCTCGCCGGCACCTCCGCCGCCGGCTTCGGCCTGGGCTTCGTCACCGCGCTGCGCGAGACCAGCGACACCTTGCGCCTGGCCTCCTGGGACGTCGGCGCCAGCGCGCTGACCAAGCTCAAGCAGGGCACGACGAACCTCAAGGTGCAGGACTACGGCTGGACCGACGCCGACCTCGAGTCGCTGTCGCTGGTCGGCTACGACTTCCCGAACGCGCTGGTGCCCAGACGCCTGCACGAGATCGTCGCCGGCTACGTCGAGCCGCCGATGCATTTCGACGCGACCGAGACGCGCACCGATCCCGACACGATCTGCACGGCCACCGCGGCGCCGGGCTACCCGAAGGCCGACGCGCGCTGGAAGAACATCCGCCTCGGCGACTTCCTCGCCCACCGCGCGGGCCTCAACAGCAGCACCATCGCCGCCGAAACCCTGATCGACAACAATCTCGGCCAGATCCGCGGCCTGACCACCAAGGGCCAGTGGGCCGCCCAGGAAGACCGTCTGCGCGAGCAGTGGGGCGTGCAGAACGTCAAGGATGCGCGCGTCGCCGCCGGCCTGAGCGCGGTCGTCGACTATGCCTCGCCCGACGGCTTCCTGCTGCCGCCGATCACACTGGAGGAAACCCTGGTCGGTTCCGCGTCGATGTGCCTGCCGAACCCGCAGGGCGAATTCCACTATTCCAATACCGACCCGCAGTGGGTGCGCATGGCCATGGAACACGTCAGCGGCCAGACCTACTCGGCCGAGGTGGGCAAGCCCGAAACGACGGACGGCACCCTGCTCAATGACTTCCTGCAGACCAACCTCGGCTTCGGCTCGACGGGCCTGAACAATGTCTTCGGCCGCCCCGCTGCGCTCGATGCGCAGGGCAAGGATCCGTTCGCCGGCCCGCGCGCACGTCACTGGGACAGCAGCATCAGCGGCTACTACAACACCTACTGGGACGTGAAACGCCCGATCTGCCGCTGGGTCAACGGCACCTGCAGCATCGCCAATCCGAAGACCGGCCCGAGCCTGAACTGGAACGGCGAGATGGAAAAAGTGCCGCTGCTGATGCGCTCCACTGGCATGAGCGCGGCGACCGGTTCGCTCGGCGTGCAGATGCTGCCGTACCTGAAGTTCCTGTCGAAGTACAAGGTCGGCGGCTACGACTCCGGCGCGACGCCCGACGCCTTCGACAGCAGCATCGGCGAAGCGCGCAGCGGCAGCTGGACCGACGGCAACTTGCACGACGGCGGTGACGACGGCACCTACGCCTATGCGGTCGAGTTCGGCGGCGGCAGCTGCAAGATCTCCGCAGGCGTCGACCTCATCGTCTCGTTCAACCAGTGGCAGGACGCGCAGTGCAACACCGACAAGAAGAGCTGCGTGGGCGATCCGAAGCGCTACCAGGAGCTCTACAGCATCCTGAAGACCGCCGTCTGCGCCAGCGACTGGACCAAGGCCACGCCGGTGCCGTGGCTCAACGACTGACGGACCATTGATGGAAAACGGCAAAGGCTCCGCTTGCGGGGCCTTTGTCGTTCCCGGAGATCGCCGACGCAAGCGGCGCCCGATGCGCGGCCGGCGCCGCAACGACGTCGACACGCGCCGGAGGCATGAACGAAAACACCCGCTGCGCGAACGCAGCGGGTGTGGGTATGGCAACCGGTACCGGCCCGGCCGGGCCGGCCGCGATCAGCCGGCCTTCTTCTCGCCGGCCTTCAAGGTTTCGGTCGTGATGTGGATCTTCACGTCGTCGCTCACATTCGGCACGTAGGCGCCGAGACCGAAGTCGGAGCGCTTGACCGTGATGCTGGCGTCGAAGCCGGCGGCCGGCTTCTTGGCCATCGGGTGCTCGCCGATCTTGTTCACGGTGACGTCGAGCACGGCCGGCTTGGTCACGCCGTGGATGGTCAGGTCGCCCGAGACCTTGAGCTTGTTGTCGCCGGCCTTCTCGACCTTCGTGCTCTTGAAGCTGGCGGTCGGGAACTTGGCCAGGTCGAAGAAGTCCGGGCTGCGCAGGTGCTCGTCGAACTTGGCCACGTCGGTACGCAGACTGTCGACCGGGATCGTGACCGAGACCGAGGACTTGGTCAGGTCGGCCGTGTCGAGCAGCAGTTCGCCCTCGACCTTGGAGAAGCGGGCCGACGGGTTGGACAGACCGAAATGCGACCAGGAGAACACGACGTTGGTGTGGTTGCCGTCGAATTCGTACTTGTCGGCGGCGGCAGCGGTGAACGAGGCGGCGGCGAGGGCCGTGGCGAGCGCAAGCTTGCGGAACATGGGGAAGACCTCCGGTATGTGGGACTGCGGCATCAGGCGATACGGCAAGCCTGATCGAACGTGAAGCGTGGATTGCGCGGTTTCAATACTTCGGGGTTGCCGTAACCGATATTGACCAGGAAATTCGACTTGACCTGGGTACCCGCGAAGAACAGTTCGTCGGCCAGCGCGTTGTTGAAACCCGACATCGGTCCGCAATCCAGGCCCAGCGCCCGCGCAGCGAGGATCAGGTAGCCGCCCTGCAGCGAGGCATTGCGGAACGCGGTGTTGTGGATGACCTCGGGCTTGCCCTCGAACCAGGAGCGTGCGCCCGTGTTCGGGAACAGATAGTCCATGTGTTCGTAGAACGCGTAGTCGCTGCCGATCAGCGCCGTGACCGGCGCGGCCATGGTCTGGGCGACGTTGCCCTCGTCCAGCACGCGGCGCAGCGTTTCCTTGGCCTCGGGCGAACGGATGAAGACGATGCGTGCCGGCGAACAGTTCGCGCTGGTCGGCGCGAGCTTGGCCAGATCGTAGAGCTGCGTCAGCTGCGCGTCGGTCACCGGCTTGTCCAGCCAGGCCTTGGACGAGCCGCGGAACGTGCGGGCGTCGTTGAACAGCTGATCGAGAGCGGCGGCATCAATCGGGGAGTGCGACATGGATCTTCCTGGCAGGCAACCGCGGCTATCCTGAGGACGCGCAGTTTAGGGTTGGGTGAAGAACCGGTCATTGTGCCGGGCGAAAACAGATTGGTGAACAGCGCTCTACAATGCGCGAATCTGCCGCGGAATCGGATCATGCCGGAAACAGCCACCTGCTGGGTCATCACCGACGGTGCCGCCGGCAATGAACGGCAGGCGCTGGCCCTGGCGGGCCGCCTGGATCTGACCACGCGCGTCTGGCAGCTGGAACCCGCCCCGCCCTGGTCCTGGTTCGCGCCGCGCCTGCTCGCCGGCGCCCGCGCCGCCCTGCCCGCGGCGCAGCGCGCCCAGTTCGTGCCGCCCTGGCCGGCCGTCGCGATCGGCTGCGGCCGCAGCGCCGCCCTGTTCACCCGCGCGCTGCGCCGCTGGAGCGACGGCCGTACGTTCACGGTGCAGATCCTCGACCCGCGCATAGACCCGGCCGAGTACGACCTCGTGATCGCGCCGCGCCACGACCGTCTGCACGGCGCCAACGTACTGAACCCCCTGGGCTCGCTGAACCCGATCGACGCGGCCTGGCTGGCCGACGGCAAGGCGGCGTTCCCCGACCTGGCTGAGCTGCCCGCGCCGCGCCGCGCCGTGCTGTTCGGCGCCAGCCACCGCGAAGTGCCGATCGACACGCAGTACTGCGTCAGCCTGATCGAAGCCCTGGCCCGCCAGCACGAGCGCAGCGGCGGCAGCTTCCTCGTCAGCACCTCGCGCCGCACGCCGCCGCCGCTGGCCGACTACCTGCGCAGCGCGTTCGCGCGCTTCCCCGGACTGTTCTGGGGCGGCGCCGACGACGGGCCGAATCCCTACGCCGGCCTGCTCGCCCACGCCCAGGCCATCTTCGTGACCCCCGACTCGGTCAACATGCTGTCGGAAGCCTGCGCCGTCGGCGTGCCCGTGTTCACCTGGCTGCCGCGGCCGGCCACCGGCAAGCTCGGACGCTTCCATCAGGCGCTCATCGACAGCGGGCATCTGCAGCTGCTCGGCGAGCGCAGCGATCACGTGCCGCCGCCGCTGCGCGAGACCGAAGCGATCGCCGCGGAAGTGCTGCGGCGCTGGCGGGCCGTCCGGCGCACGGCCTGAGCCCGGTCGCAGCAACCTGTGCTGCCGGACGGCGCCGCGCTTCGCGTCAGGCCGCGGATGCCGGACCAGACCACGCTTCGGCGCAGCCGGCGAACGCCTGGACGCAGCACCGCTGCGCTATCGCCGCCGCCGCGCGTTCGCCCAGGATCTCCCCACTGAGAGGAACCACGAGATGCTGCGCCGAATCACGATGACCGCATTGCTGCTGGCCGCCGCCGTGTCGGCGGCGCCTGCCGCCGACACGACCGAATCCGAACGGCAGATACGCGCTGCACTGGACGCCTGGGTCGCCGCAGCCAATCGCGGCGACATGCGCGCGGCGCTGCAGGTCTGGGCACCGGATCTGATCGGCTGGGCGCCCGAGGGCGAAGACGACAGCTATGCGCGCGAAGCCGCCGGCGCCGAGCAGGCGAGCCGGTCGACCGGCGCGCCGCGCACGCGCTACCGCGTGGCCGTCGACGAAATCATCGTCGACGGCTCCCTCGCCGTCGTGCGGGACACCTGGACCCAGACCACGCAGCGCGACGCCGCACCGGACCAGATCACCACCTTCCGCAGCTTCGAGGTATGGCGCCGGCAGCCCAACGCCTCGTGGAAAATCAGCCGCTGGATCGACGGTCCGGTCAAGCCCGCCGCCGCACCGCACTGACCGCGCGGCGGCATCGCGGCCGGCCATGCCACACGGCCGGCGGCGCCTGCGGACCGCTGCGTCGTTTCCTCGACGGAAAACCGCTTTGCCAGCATGACCTCATGCCCGTCACGACCACTGATGAACTCCGGATAGACGCCAGCGCCGGCCGCCTCTACGCAAAGCGCTGGCAGCCGGCTCCGACTGTGGGCAGCGGCCACGCACCCATCGTGCTGCTGCACGACTCGCTCGGCTGCGTGGAGCTCTGGCGCGACTTTCCGCAGCGCCTGGCCGAAGCCGCCGGCCACGAGGTCATCGCGTACGACCGTCTCGGCTTCGGCCGCTCCGATCCGCATCCGGCCAAACTCGGCCGCGGCTTCATCGAGGCCGAAGCCGACGACGGCTTCCGCGCGCTTGTCGAACAATTGCAAATCGGCAAATTTATTCTGTTCGGCCACAGCGTCGGTGGCGGCATGGCCGTCGGCTGCGCTGCACGCTGGGGCGCGGCCTGCCAGGCACTGATCACCGAATCGGCCCAGGCATTCGTCGAAGACCGCACCGTGCAAGGCATACGCACGGCCCGCACCGCGTTCGCCGAACCCGGCCAGCAGGATCGCCTGCGCAAATACCATGGCGACAAGGCCGCCTGGGCGCTGAGCGCCTGGATCGACACCTGGCTCGCCGCCGACTTCGCCGACTGGAACCTCGACGGCGCACTGCGGCAAGTGCGCGGCCCTGCCCTCGCGATCCACGGCGACCGGGACGAATACGGCTCCGTCGCGCACCCGCAGCGCATCGCCAAACTCAGCGGCGGGCCGGCGACCGTGCGGATACTCGGCGGCTGTGGCCACGTGCCGCACAGGGAACGCACGGAGACGGTACTGGCCGAGGTCGTCGCATGGCTGCAGGACGTGGACGGCTGAGCGACGTGGCGCCGGCCGGCATTCCACCATCGTCGCCTCAGCGCCCGACCAGCGACGCGACGAACCGTCCGACCGCATCCGTATACGCCGACGGCGCGCCGAGTTCGTGGTTGATCTGCGCATGCGTCAGATCCTCGGGCTGCACGTCGACGCGCACACCGAGCTCGCGCGCCTTGCCGGCGAACGCGCGCGCCTGCGGACAGGAATCGGCGCGCTGCGTCGAGCAGACCGCCTGCAGCGGCAGCGACGCGGCGGTCAATGCGTGATACGGCGAGGCCGCGGTCCAGTACGCGGGGTCGCTGCCGAACGCGCGGTCGTAGAAACCGAAGTGCCGCGGGAACTGCATGATCTGCACGACGTTCATCGCCGCGCTGTCGAGTGCGACGATGCCGCGCGGCGGCCGCGCACCGGCCGCCGTGAGCCGCGCCGGATCGGCGCCGAGCAGCGCGACGAGGTGCGCGCCGGCCGAATGGCCCATGAGCACGACGCGCGCCGCGTCGGCCTTCCATTCCGGAGCGAGTCGCTGAACCGCGGCGAGGGCGTGCGCGACGTCGTCGGCCTGAGTCAGCGGCTCGGCCTCGGGCAGCATGCGGTAGTTGACCGACACGAACGCATAGCCCTTCGGCAGCCAGTACGCCGCCTTGTTCGCCACGACGCCGGGATTGTCCTTGTCGCCGATCGCCCAGGCGCCGCCGTGGACGAACACGATGAGCGGCGCATCATGCGCAGCCGCCGGCAGATAGACGTCGAAACGCTGGCGCGGATCGTCGCCGTAAGGCAGATCGCGCAGCACGCGCGTGCCCGGCGGCAGCGGCGCCTGCGCCGCTTCGGCGGCCTGGCGGTGCGCGGCGATGCGCTCGCGCAGACCGCCGGCATAGACCGCGAACGCGGCCAGCGACAGCAGCGAGGCAACGACGACGCGAGCGAGTCGTACACGATGAACAGTCATGAGCAGCTCCTTCGGATCAGGACGGGAAATTCGCAATGGGCAGCCGCAGCGCCGCGCGCAGCCCCTGCGGCGCATTCGGCAGCAGCAGCAGTTCGCCGCCGTGCTGGCGCGCGACGCGCTCGACGATGGCCAGGCCCAGGCCGCTGCCGCCGCGGCGGGCGTCGTGCACGAACGCTTCGCGCACGCGCTGCGCGTCGGCCGCGGACAGGCCGGGCCCGTGATCGGCGACCTCGACCCGCCAGGCATCGCCGTCGCGCGCGAGCGTCAGCGCATACGGCGGCGCGCCGTGACGCTGCGCGTTGACGACGAGGTTCTCGACCGCGCGCAGCAGCGCCATCGGCCGGCCACGCAGCGGCGCCTGCGCCGGCAAGGTGACCTGCCAGTCGCCGCGCGCGGCCGACGCGGCGCTGCGGCACAAGTCGGCCAGGTCGATGCGCTCCTCGGCCTCGTCGCGGCCGTCGCGCGCATAGGCGATGAACTGGCTCAGGATCGCGTCGATTTCCTCGATGTCGCGCTCGATGCCGGCGCGCAGCGCCGGATCGCTGTCGGGCAGCAGCTCGACCGCGTACTGCACGCGCATCAGCGGCGTACGCAGGTCGTGCGAGACGCCGGCCAGCACGAAGCGGCGCTCCTCGGCGGCCGCGCGCACGTCGGCGCTGGTCCGCGCGAGCGCCTGGGCAAGCTCGGCCACCTCGCGCGGCGCGCCGCCGGACAGCGTCCCGGGCAGATCCTCGCCGCGCGCGATGCCCGGCGCGGCATCGGCGAGACGGCGCAACGGCACGACCAGCCGCCGCGCCACCAGCGCCGCGGCGAGCCAGACCAGCAGCACGACGCCGAGCAGCATCAGCACCGTGAAACGCCGCAAGCCGGCGCCGCGGCGGCCGTCGTCGAAGGCGACCCACAGCGGCTGCGCCGTGGCCGGCTTGAGCCACAGCATCACGCCGCCGGCCTCGCGCACGACGCGCACCTCGCGCCCGGTGCCGAGCGTGCGTGCCGCCTGCGCTTCCACCTCCAGCAGCAACGGCGCGAAGCGCGGCCGCGGCGCCTCCGGCGGCGTCGTGCGCGTCGCGAAACCGGCCTCCCGCAGCCGCTGCGCGAGCTGCGCCGGCTCGTGCCGGTCCAACGCCTCGATCAGGTCGGCGAAACGGTCGGTCGCACGCAGCAGCCGCGCGGCAGCCGGACCGCTGGCCAGTTCGCGGCCGAGCAGCAGGGCCAGCAGCAGCGCGCCGGCCAGGGTCAGCGCGAGCAGGAGCACGAGCTGCGCGAATACGCCGGCGCGTGCGCGCGGTGGCGTCGAAGGACGGTTCATGCGCCGGCCTCCGGCGGTACGTAGACATAGCCCACGCCCCAGACCGTCTGGATCATCCGCGGCTCCCGCGGATCGTCCTCGACCAGCCGGCGCAGCCGCGCGACGGTCACGTCCATGCTGCGCTCGAACGCATCGTGGCCGCGGCCTCGCGCGAGACTCATCAGGCGGTCGCGGCTCAGCGGCTGGCGCGGATGGCGCAGCAGCACGGCGAGCACGGCGAATTCGCCGCCGGTCAGCTTCAGCAGTTCGTCGCCGCGATACAGCGCGCGGCTGGCCAGGTCGAGCCGGAATGGGCCGAAGCGCATCTCGCCGCCGTCGGCCTGCGGCGCGCCCGGCGCCGGCCGCGTGCGCCGCAGCACCGAGCGGATGCGTGCCAGCAGTTCGCGCGGATTGACCGGCTTGGGCACGTAGTCGTCGGCGCCGATCTCCAGGCCGACGATGCGGTCGATCTCGTCGCCCTTGGCCGTCAGCATGACGATGGGCACCGCGTCGCCCTGCCCGCGCAGGCCGCGGCAGATCTCCAGACCGTCCTCGCCCGGCAGCATCAGGTCGAGCACGATCAGGTCGTAGTGGCCGCGGTCGAGCGCCTGGCGCATCTGCACCGCGTCGCCGACGCCGCGCACGGCGAAACCCTGCGCCTCCAGATAGCGCGCGAGCAGTTCGCGCAGGCGCAAGTCGTCGTCGACGAGCAGGATTCGGGCAGCGGCAGTGTCCATGGCTCCACTATCGGCGCGGTGCGCGGCGCGGCGCAAACCTCCGCGCAGCCACAGTTGTAAGCAGATGTTTCCGCAACGCGCTGGCGAAACATCCGCTGACAAAGCCGCCGCGCGCCGGCCGCACCGGCGCCCTACCGTAGCCCTGCCGGCGGCGTCCGCGCCGCGCCCCTCCCCTTCCTTGCCTCAGGACTCGCCATGAACACGACTTCCCTGCTCGCCGCGATCGCGCTGGCCGCCGTCGCCCTCGCTTCCATTGCCACCGACGCCCAGGCGCGCGAGCGAGCGCGCACGGTCGACCGCAGCGCGCAGGGCGGCCACGTCGCCGCCAGCCGCAGCAACGCGAAGTTCGACAGCCAGCGCCAGCGCGACTGGAAGGCCGACGGCCAGGGCAACGTCGCCGGATCGAGCAGCGGCAGCATCGCCGGCGCCAACGGCGGCGGCGCCGCCCGCCAGGGCAGCGCCTACCGCAACGCCGACGGCAGCGCCGGCCGCCAGGGCAGCGCCAGCGTCAGCGGCCCCAACGGCGGCAGCGCGGCCACGTCAGGCTCCATCGCGCGCAGCGCCGACGGCAGCGTCGCCGGCTCGCGCACGACCAGCGCCACCGGCGCCAACGGCAACGGCTACAACGGCTCGACAACGGTCAGCAATGGCAATGTCACGCACAGCGGCACGTGCACGAATGCGGCGGGAGAGACGATCGCCTGTCGTGGAGATCGCTGAGGGACCGCAAAAACACCTGTCGGCGCGTTGTCATCGCAGGCGCCGATTGACTGCGTTCAACGACGCGGGGCCGTTGTGGTCGCCCCGCGGCGTTGAACCACGCCGCCGCACCGCGGCCGACGGGCAGCGTCGGCGGCGAAACGGGCGATGCTGTCGAAGACCGCTACGCACCGACGAACTGCCGCTCCTCCACCGTCGTACCGGGTCGCGTCTACTTCTACCTGACACCGAAGGGCGGCCTCGCCTATCACGATGGTCCCTACTACTCGTCGAGCCGTCCGGTGAGGTCTCGACCCGGCGCGGCATGCCTTGCGAAGAGCATCCGAGTGCGTGCGAGTGAGGTGGGGTCGCGTAGCGCTCCGCTCTGCTCCACCGCCCCATGAACCATAGTCGCGACGATATAGCGATATGACTACTGAGGGACCCTGAACGCTTCCCATGTTTCCTGAGTCGCCGCGCGCACCGTCCCTAAAGACTGATATGGGATTACGAACACCAGGTCGAAAAATTGCATATGGCTGGTCGTGATCGCCGGTCAATTCAGATTCCGCGCCCTTGAATTTCATGACGGGATGAGAGTGACGACAAACAACGAATGCGGTACTGCGATTCTCCCCGAGAACATCAATCGCATGGCTTATCTACGTTTTGCAGGAAAATTTCTTTATGAAACGTATTAGACAAATTTCAACGAAGTAAATACCTTCTCAAGCAAGGAGCAACGCGCCAAGGAAGGCCCAATCCGATGACACCTCGTAATCCAGCTACGAAGCATTCAGCACCTGTGGCGGCCAACCGCAAGAAGCGACCCGCCTCATCCGCAACTACGGCAGTTGCGAAACCACGCCGACGGACAAGCCGCGGCGACCGATTGATAGAGCGTGCCATCGCTGCATTGGAAGCCCGCGCCCGACGCCCCGGGCCTCTGCTTCGCAGCTTCTCCGTCGCCGCCGACTGGTTTCGCCTCAAGCTCGCCGGATACGAGCATGAAGTCTTCGCCGCGGCTTGGCTCGACAACCGCCACCGCCTGCTCGCCTTCGAGGAATTGTTCCGCGGCACCCTGTCCGCTACCGCAGTGCCAGCGCGCGAAGTCGTCAAAGCTGCGCTCCGTCAGAACGCCGCCGCGGTGCTGTTCGCCCACAACCATCCATCCGGCTGCGGAACCCCCTCGGGCGATGACCTGGCACTGACCTTGGAACTCGGGCGCGCTCTCGACCTCGTCGACGTCCGCGTGTTGGACCATTTTGTCGTTACTGCCACCGAACCGCCGCAATCGGTATGGCCTACAGCACTGCTGAACGTCGGACGACGCCAAGGAACTGCGACACGCAAAAGCAAGAGCGGCAGCGCTTCCGGGAAAACGGCACGAGCGCAAGGAAAGCCTCGCAAATGAAAATCCAGTCGCTCGGATCGAGAGCCGAGCCTCCCTTCTCACGAGCCTCGCATGCCAAGCCACCTGATACAGACGAATCGCAACGAATCAGGCTGGCCGCTATTCCGCTTAAACCAGGATGGCCTTCCGGAACACCTGGGCATTCTGATCGCACTGGGCCGTGATGAGTTCTCGTTCCGAACGGACCGCCTGCGCCCGACATTTTCCCTTCGGCCTTTCGAGGCCGGCGTGTTCCCAGGGCTTCCCTGGTTTCTCGACGACCTTCGTCTTGACGGCTTCTGTGGCCGCCCCCATGCCCACCGCATCGCCACCTCCCTAGGCGTCCCTTCGGACATCACCGTCTGGAATGCCGAACACGTGCTCGCCGCACTGCTGCAAGGCGACTCCACGCAGGCCGGCGACCTCGTGGTCGGCGAACGTGCGCTCGCGCGGACCTTGCAGACGATGGACAGGCCGCCGGATCTCGTCGCCACGGCCGAACGCGCACGGTGCTATCCGGCCTGGGCCGACGACGTATTGCGCGGCGAACCGCCGGGCTCGTCGCCAGGCGGCGAACAAGCCAAGTTCACGGCCACGGTCGACGGCGAAGACGGCCGCTATTCGGCGATCGTGAAGTTCAGCGCCGGCGACGACAATCCGGCCGCGCGCCGCTGGGCCGCGCTGCTGCGCTGCGAAGCATTGGCGGGAACCGTTCTGGCACGCCGCGGCATTGCGGCAGCAGAGGCGCAGATCGTCGAGAACGGCGGACAGGTATTCCTCGAATCGCGCCGCTTCGATCGCACGGCCGCGCAGGGACGTCGCGGCTACGTCTCGCTCGCGAGTGTCGACGCCGCGTTCTACGGCCATGCGAGCATTCCGTGGTGGCGCTTCGCCGACGAACTGGAGCGCGACGGCTGGCTGTCCGCCGACGATGCTGCGGCGCTGCGACGCACGTACTGGTTCGGCGCGCTGATCGCCAATACGGACATGCACCTCGGCAATTTCGGCCTGGTCCTGGCGGACGCGCGGCCGCTGCGGGCCGCGCCGGTCTTCGACATGCTGCCGATGATGCTGCGGCCGAGTTCGCAGGGCATCGTGACGTCGCGCGACTATGCAACGCCGCCGCCGGCCGCCGGTCAGGCTGCGCACTGGCATTGGGCCGCAGAAGCGGCGATCGCGTTCTGGGACGCCGTGCTGAGCGATCCCGCGATAGCCGCCGAAATCGGCGACTTCGCCGCTCGGGCCATACAGGAAATCCGGCGCATGGCAGCGCGGTTCTAGCACCCTGCCCCTGCGGCCGCCCGGTGCCGGGCAACGGCCGCACGGTCCAGCGACGGCAGGCCGCGAGCCGCGCGGCCGCCCCGACGGATGACGCCGATCGGCATGTCGGGTTTCGAACCCGATACGACTCGCACTCCCAGGCGGTCGCGCTCGCTGCATGGCCGCAAGGCCGCCGATCCGCCTCTCCAGGCATCGCCGACCGTTTTCCGGAAACTCCGGGAGCGGCGTCCGGCGACGCGGCCAGCTCTTGCCCGACCGCCCGCACCGAACATATGATCCATATACGTTTCATATATTCGAGCACCCATGGGCATCGTAAACATCGACGACGAACTGCACGACCAGATCCGCAAGGCCAGCGCCGTGGCCTGCCGGTCCATCAATGCGCAGGCGGCGTTCTGGATCAAGATCGGCATGCTGTGCGAGATGAATCCGGCCTTGTCGTTCAACGAGGTCGTCGCGCGGGAGCTGCGCGCGGCCGGCGTCGAGGCGCCGTCCGCCAGGACGGTGACGGCGTGACGAAGCGCCCCGACGAGATCGCGCTGCTGGCCGAATCGGGCCGGCTGCTCGCGCAGGTGTTCGGCCATCTGGACCGGCTCGACCTGATCGGCATGACGACGATGCAGGTCAACGACCTCGTCGACGATTTCATCGTGAACGGGCTCCAGGCGCGGCCGGCGAGCAAGGGGCAGTACGGGTATGCGTATGCGCTGAATGCCTCGCGCAACGACGTCGTCTGTCATGGCGTTCCGTCGGCGACGGAGATCCTGCGCGACGGCGACATCGTGAATTTCGACATTACGTTGGAGAAGAACGGCTTCATCGCCGACTCCAGCAAGACCTATCTCGTCGGCGAGGTATCGCCGGCCGCACGGCGTCTGGTGCGGGTGACGTACGAGGCCCTGTGGCAGGGCATCCGGGCGGTTCGCCCCGGCGCCCGGCTCGGCGACATCGGCCACGCGATCGAGCGTCATGCGAAGCAAAGCGGCTATTCGGTGGTGCGCGACTATTGCGGGCACGGCATCGGCCGCGAGATGCACGAACCGCCGCAGGTGCTGCACTGGGGCCGGCCGCAGACCGGGCTGGCCTTGCAGGAAGGCATGGTGTTCACGATCGAGCCGATGCTCAACCAGGGCAATCGCGCGGTACGGACCGAAGCCGACGGCTGGACCGTCACGACGCGCGACGGGAAATGGTCGGCGCAGTTCGAGCATACGGTGGCCGTGACGCGCGACGGCGTGCAGGTGCTGACCCTGCGGCCCGAGGAACGCGTGCCGGGCTGAGCCGCTTACGCCGGAAGCCGCCCCGCTGGGCGCCGCCGCAGGGGCAATGCCACGCTTTCAGGCACCCAGGCGACGCCACGGCCCCGGAATGCGACAATCGCCGGTCCAACAACCCTAGGAGCCTCACCATGAAGAAGTGCCGCGCCCGCCGCCGCAAAGTCCGCCTCGGCCGTTTCCTGCAGTCGCGCGCCAAGCTGTAAGGCCACGAAGGCCGGCGATGCGCTCGTTGCAGCCATCGCCGGCGGTTCGGGCCGGATCGGCGGCGTCGCCGTTCATGGCCCGCTGGTTTCCCGATTCACTCCATCCCATCGCATGAGCCTGCGCATTCGCCACGAAGCGCCCGGCGATGCCGCGGCCATCGAAGCCGTCACGGTAGCCGCCTTTCTCCGCGCGCCGCATACCGATCACACCGAACACGTCATCGTCCGCGCGCTGCGCGCGGCCGGCCAGCTGAGCATGTCGCTCGTGGCCGAACACGACGGCGTCATCGTCGGACATGTCGCGATTTCGCCGGTCACGATTTCCGATGGCGCGCAAGCCTGGTTCGGCCTCGGGCCCGTATCAGTCACTCCCGCGCATCAGGGCCGCGGCATCGGCACACGGCTCATCGAGCAAGCGCTGGCCGCTTTGCGCGAACGCGACGCCAACGGTTGTGTCGTGCTCGGCGAGCCGGGCTACTACAGCCGCTTCGGCTTCAGGGCGGAGCCGCAACTGACCCTTCCCGGCGTGCCGCCGGAATACTTCCAGGCCCTTCCCTTCGCTGCGGCATTGCCGCGAGGGAACGTGTCGTACCACGAGGCCTTTTCGGCCTGCGCGTAACGCCCGCCGGCCGCCGTGGCCACGACGCCTCGCGGATCGGCACACAGCGAGATATCCGTCCGGCAAAACCCCGCCGGCCACCCACGCCGGCCCCGCCGCCAACACCTTGCAGCGTCGGCGCGGCGCAAGCAGACTCGATCGCCCAGGCGCCGCACGCGCGCCCAGCGGGCGCGGGAGGCTGCATGACGACCGACGACGACTCTGTCCTGGCCCGCACGTTGCAGCTGCGCGCCGCCGGCCCCTCGCATCCGCTGATCCGTTTCCGCACGCGCCGCTTCGATCTCGCGGACGAGCCGGACAATCCGATCAATCCAATCCACGGCTGGTCGCTGCTGGAGTGGCTGCGCACGCAGCCACCGCTCGGCGCGACGTTGTCGGAAACGGCCGCGGAGGACTGGGGCTGGTATGCGATCGCGACCGTCGACGGCCGCTGCTATCTGATCGGCGCGTCGGCCGAGGAAAGCACGGACGGCAATCATGCCTGGACCGTGCTGATCGACAAGCAGCGCTCGCTGTGGGAAAAGCTGCTGGGCCGCGCCCGGATGACCGCCGACGACGCGTGCTTCCGCTGGCTTTGCGATGCGGTCGCGCGCGAGCCGCAGTTCACCGATCTGTCGGCGGAATAGCGGCACGCCGGCACCCTGCTCATCCGCAAAGACAGCCGAGTGGACATCCTGCGCATACCACTGAGCCCGGCCATGACACGGCTGTTCGCAGCCTGCGAGCAGCATTGCGTTGCCGGCGGTTGCGGTATCGGCGCCTACGATTTTTCGCCGCTGTACATCGCCGCCAATCTCGCCGGCTACTCCGGAAAGGGGCTGCAGATCGACGGCGCTGACGCGCTGTACCGCGAGCTTGACTCGATGCTCGAACAAGGACTGGCGCAGACGCCGAATGAGCAGGGCTTCGTCTGCGAGGTTGCCGGCACCAACCAGTATTTCACGCGCGAGCTGCCGCGGACTCTGGTGGAGCGCGTCCGCTGGGCGATCGCACAGTCCTTGCTGGTGGTCGAATACGTCAACCGGCTCGACGAGCATTCGCCGCCGCAGCCGATCGATTGAGGCGCCTGATCCTGCCTTCGCAATCCATTGCCGACCGAGGCGAACGGCTCCTCATTCGTCCCGACTGCCGTCGGACCTGTGCGGCTGTCGGACGCGACAAAGCAAACGTTCGCCGCGCTGCCCCAGCAGCGCGGCGATCGTCCTCAGTCGCCCATCAGAACTTCGCATCCACCGTCAGGAACATCTGCCGCGGCGCACCCTGCAGCACGGTGTAGTTCAGGCCAGCCGGGTCGGACGCCACGAAGCCGTTCGAGCCCACGGTGCCGAAGTAGTTGCGGTCGGCGAGGTTGGTGATGTTGGCCGAGAGCTTCAGCGCCGACAGCGGGCCGAGGTCGCCGATGGTGTAGCTCGCGCCGGCGTCGATGACCCAGAAGCCCGGCACCGACGAGTCGTTGACGTAGGTGATGTAGCGCTTGCCGGTGTATTTCGCGCCGAGGCTGAAGTTGAAGCCGTCGAGGTCGTAGCTGAGCTCCGTCGCGAACAGCTGGCGCGGCGTGTCGACGACGTCCTTGCCGTCGGTCGGGATGCGCGTGGTGCCGTCGAGGTAGTCGTCCTCGTACTGCGCGTCGGTCCAGGTCAGCGAGTTGAACCAGCGCAGACCTTCGAGCGGACGCCAGACGAAAGTGGCTTCGGCGCCTCGCGTGCGCACCGAGCCGACGTTCGCGAACACGGTCGGGCAGCCCTGGATGCCGCTGCACTGGGCGATCGCGAGCAGGCGGTTGTCGAACGTCGTCGAGTACAGCGCGAGCGAGGCGTCGACGGTTTCGTGAGTGGAACGCAGGCCGCCTTCGAAGGTCCTGGAGCGCTCGGGCTTGAGACCATGGCGGATCGCGTCGAAGCCGGCCTGCGAGGCGGAGAACGGACCGGCCACGCCGGGCTGGAACGCCGCCTGGTTTTCCGCATAGCTGAAGAACAGTTCCTCGCCGTCGCTGATGCGCAGGTTCGCGCCGAGCTGCGGCAGGAAGTTCTTCTTCGCGGTCAGCGAACCGCTGGCGCGCGAGCCGATCAGGTTGATCGCATCGGTCTGCACGTCCTGGCTCTTGAAGCCGACGTCGACCTTGAGGTTGCCGTCGAGGAAGCTCATGCGGTCCTGCAGATACCACTGCGTCGTGTCGGTATCGAAGCGCTGGCGGAACTGGCGCAGGGCCGGATTGCGCAGGAAATAGTCGTCGACGATCGGACCGTCCACGCCGTAGAAGTTGCGCTGCAGGCCGTGCACGCTGGTCTCGACCCAGAAGCCGCCTTCCAAGGTGTGATTCTCGATCTGCCAGACCAGCGCGCCGGTATAGCCGGTGCGCTCGATGTCGTATTCGGTCGTGCGGATCGAGATCGGCACGGTCGCCGATGACGGCGCATACGGCGTGAACCAGTGACCCTGGCCTTCGTTGTTGTGGTAGTAGCTGCCCAGACGCAGGTTCAAGCCCTCGCCGAGGCCGAAGTCGCCCGACAGGCCGACGAGATCGTCGTCGCGCAGGCCGCGACCGAGGTAATACGCGTCGTCGAGGCTGTTGACGCCGCCCGAGTAGATGCCGCGCGCGGCGTCGACGGCACGCTGCCAGTCCGGCGCGTAGTTGTCCCAGTCCCAGCCGAGGCGGCGCTGCGACTCCAGCGAATAGTCGGCGTAGTCGACTTCGTTGCGGCGCGAGGTGCTGACGAGCAGCGCGAGATGGCTGTCGGCGAAATCGTAGACGGCCTTGCCGTTGAACTGGGTCTGCTCCTGCTCGCCCCAGCCCTTCCACTTGTCGGTCGTCGAGTAAGCACCGCTCAGATACGCGGCGAAACCGGCGTGATCGCCGGTGTCCAGGCGCGCATAGGTGCGCCGCGTCGCGTCGCTGCCGACGGTCTGCGCGAGGCGCGCGCCGTACTGCGGCAGCGGATCGGTCGAAGTGAAGGCGATCGTGCCGCCGAGGTTGCCGGTCGACGCCGTGCCGAGCGCGCCGCTGCCCTGGGCGACTTCGGCCATGCCGAGGTTCTCGGCGATCAGCGCGCGGCTGATGTGCAGGCCGTTGGTGTTGCCGTAGCTCATGTCGCCGAGCGGAATGCCGTCGAGCGTGAAGCCGAGGCGGTTCTGGTTGAAGCCGCGCAGGCTGATGCGCGTCGACCACTCGTAATTGCCCCAGGGATCGGCGGCTTCGACGTGCACGCCGGGCAGCTTGTCGAGCAGCTTCAGCGGGCTCGTGCCCGTCGGCCTGGCGATGGCTTCTTCGGGCAGTACGCGCTGGACCTGGCGCGTTTCGCCCTGGCCGATCACGGAAACGGTATCGAGGGTCTGGCTGGCTTCGGCCTCGGCAGCGGCGTCGGCATTTGCGTCGACGCGGGTTGCGGCGACCGCGTTGGCCGCGGCGCCGAACAGCAGCGCGGCGACGGCGAGAGACAGGGGATGCAGTGTGACGTTCATGTCGTTC
Organism: Lysobacteraceae bacterium SCN 69-320; assembly: GCA_001725155.1. Classification (GTDB taxonomy): domain Bacteria; phylum Pseudomonadota; class Gammaproteobacteria; order Xanthomonadales; family Rhodanobacteraceae; genus Tahibacter. Next base: position 523,362 of record MEFP01000030.1, read on the forward strand.
TGGCTTTCTTGGGACGAGCGGCAGCGCACGCCTCCGTGCGGCGCGTTCGGCTCGAGGTCGTTCGGCCCGGCAGTCCTCGCCGCGCCCGATGCGCGGCACGGCTCGCGTTCCCCGCCGGCCCTGTCACGCTGCTGCGCAGCAGCGCGCCGGACGGCGCCACGCTGTGCGAAGCGCCGCGACGATGCGCGAACAAGATGACATGGCGTTTGCGCCGGCTTTGCACCGAGGACGTCCTGTCATGCCTGCGCAATGCAGGCTGCCGGTATCGCGGCGATGACCGGTGCGGCTATCGGGTTCAGACGCCGCGAGCGCCCATCGTGACGGCACGGGGAACAGCCCTGCTCCGGCTCCGTTCCGGGCGCTGAAACGCTACCGGCCCGATGCCGCTGCGGCAGTTCCGGAATAGACAATACGCACGCCGTCGGCGTGGACATTCATGAGAAACGGCTTCGCCGAACCGTAGTCCACGTGAAGCACACCGTCGCGCCACTCCAGGGCATCCGGCCTGCCTTCGAAGACCGCGACGCGATCGCGCTCAGGCGAAAACCCGCGGTCGGCCGGGGTCAACAGCACCCAGTACGCGTCGCGCGTCGTCGCGCCGCAGGCGACTTCGAGCATGGCTGCCTTGTGCACTGCGTCCGGCGAGGCGACTTCGGCCTGCACCGTCCGATCGCAGTCGACCAACGGCGAATCGCGACAACCGGAGACAGTCGCCAGCATCGCGGCGGCGAGCAGGCCGCAACCGGGGACGCGCACGCGCCGCGCGGGCATCAGCCGAACGCCAGCCCCAGCGCCCGCGCGACCGCGAGCACGTCCTCGCTGGCCGCGCTCAGGGCCGGCGTGCGCGCCGCGAGCCGCGGCCGTGCGTCGAGGGTGCAGGTCAGCGCGGCATCGAGCAGTACCGCATGCGCTTTCGCGAGCGATTCGCCCTGCTCGGCCGTCAGCAGGCCGTGCTGCGCCGAGAGCCGGATCAGGTTTGCGCTGTCGCTGGCCTGCAGCAGCGCCGGAATCGCCGCGGCGTGCGCGAGCACCAGCGCCTGCAGCAGGAATTCGATGTCGAGCAGCGCGCCGGCGCCCTGCTTGAGATCGAGCTCGGTCGCGCTCGAGCGGTCACGCTCGGCGCGCCAGCGCGCGCGCATGGTCGCGACGTGGGCGAACACTTCGGCCGCGTCGCGCACCTGGCCGAGCACGGCGGCACGCGCGTCGCCGAAGCGGCGCGCCAACGCAGGGTCGCCGGCGAGCAGCCGTGAACGCACCAGTGCCTGATGTTCCCAGGTCCAGGCGCGTTCGCGCTGGTAGTCGGCGAAACCCTGCACGCTGGTCACGAGCAGGCCCTTGCCGCCGTCGGGGCGCAGACGCACGTCGACTTCGTAGAGGCGGCCGGCGCGCGTCATCGTCGTCAGCAGATGCACGACGCGCTGGGCGATGCGCGCGTAGTAGCGCTGGCCGTCGAGCGGCTTGGCGCCGTCGCTTTCGACCTGGCCCAGGGCTTCGTCGTAGAGGAACACCAGATCCAGATCCGAAGCGAAGCCGAGTTCGGCCGCGCCCAGCGAGCCGTAGCCGACGATGGCCAGGCCGCTGCCGATGCCGCTGCGGCCGGGCAGACGGCCGTGCTGGCGCAGCGCGTCGCGTTCGGCCTGGGCCAGTACGGTCGCGACGATGGTCTCGGCCAGAGTGGCCAGGCGCCGCGCCGTGGCGACCGCATCGGCACGCTTGCCGAGAAACGCGAGGCCGAGGCGAAAACCGAGGCTGTGCTTGAGCTCCTGCAGCAGCTCGATCTCGGCTTCGGGATCGGGTTCGGCGGCTTCCAGGGTGGCGACGCGGCGCGCGATCTCGCCGGCGATCGCGCTGCGGTCCACCGGCACCGCGTCCAGGCGCGGATCGAACAGGTCGTCGATCAGCAGCGGATGCGCGATGACGCGCTCGGCCAGCCAGGCGCTGTCGGCGAACAGGGCGATCAGGCGCTTGCGCGCGCCGGGCTGCTCGTCGAGCAGCACGAGATAGGCCGCGCGGCGCACGATCGCGTGCAGCAGCCGCACGAGGCGTTCGAGACACGCCGCCGGCGCACGACTCGCCGCGGCGGCCTGCAGCAGCTGCGGCATCAGCCGGTCGAACCGCTCGCGCGAGCCGGCGGCCATGCTGCGCACGGCCGGCGAACGCACGAGGCCGAGCAGGGCTTCGCGCACCGGTTCGGCCGGCGCGAAGCCGGCTGCGGCCAGCGCTGCGGCGTCGCCGCCGTCGTGGTCCAGGCTCTGCCACAGCGCAACCCAGCCGTCGTCGCCGGCCGGCGTGCTGCCCTTGTCCAGCGGCGCGAGCAATGCGCGGAACTCCTCGGCCACGCCGGCGCGCTCCACGGCGAGTGCCGCGGCGAACGCTGCCGTGTCCGCATGGCCCAGGGACTGGGCGATGCGCTCGACCAGAACCGTGTCGGCCGGCAGCGCATGGGTCTGTTCGTCGCGCAGCATCTGCAGACGGTTCTCGGCGCGGCGCAGGAACAGATAGCTGCGGCGCAGCAGCTGCGCACGCGCCTTTTCCACGAATCCCAATTGTTCGCAGGCCGCCAGCGCCGGCAACAGGCCGCGCACGCGCAGGCTGGGCTCGCGGCCGCCGCGGATCATCTGCAGCAGCTGCACGATGAACTCGATCTCGCGGATGCCGCCGGGGCCGAGCTTGAGGTTGTCGGTGAGGTCCTTGCGCGCGACTTCGGCGTCGATCAGCGCCTTCATCTCGCGCAGGCCGGCGAACGCGGTGTAGTCGAGATAGCGCCGGTAGACGAACGGCCGCAGGCTTTCGCACAGGCGCTTGCCGGCGGCGAGGTCGCCGGCGACCGGGCGCGCCTTGATCCAGGCATAGCGCTCCCAGTTGCGTCCTTCGCGCTGGTAGTACTGCTCCATCGCGGCGAACGAAAGCGCGACGCGGCCGGCATTGCCGAACGGGCGCAGGCGCAGGTCGACGCGGTAGACGTAGCCGTCGACGCTGACCTCGGCCAGCAGCTTGACCATCTGCTGGCCCAGGCGCGCGAAATACGTTTCGTTGTCGACGACGCGGGCGCCGTCGGTCTGGCCGTTTTCCGCGTAGGCGAGGATCAGGTCCACGTCGGAAGAAAAATTCAGCTCGCCGCCGCCGAGCTTGCCGAGACCGAGCACGACCAGGCGCTGGGCGCGGCCCTGCGCGTCGCGCGGCCGGCCGTGGCGCTGCGACAGATTGGCCTCGGCGTAGCGCAGCGCCGCCTCGATGCAGGTCTCGGCCAGCGCGGTGGAACCGTCGAGGGTATCGCCGACTTCGTCGAAGCCGTTGACGTCGCGCCAGATCAGGCGCAGCGCCTCGCGCTTGCGGAAGCGCCGCAGCAGCGCCATCTGGCGCGCCTCGTCGCGCTCGCCGGGATCGAGCTGCCAGATCCGCGCGTCGGCCGGGCGCGGATCGCTCATGAGCATCAGTGCCTCGGGCGCAAGCAGCGCCGGATCGCGCGAGAAGCAGTCATAGGCGAAGTCGCTGGCCAGCAGTACGCGCTGCAGCCGCTCGGCCACGCCGGCATCGTCGTAGAACGGCACGCCGGCCTCGCGGCAGCGCGCCAGCAGGTGCGCGTAGCGGCGCTCGAGGAAGTCGGCGAAGGAAACGGCGGCGGTCGCGGTCATGGGCCGTCGATTCAAGCAGATTCGCGTACCGATTGCGCGCATCGCCATGAAAAAACCGGGCCGGCGCGAACGCCGGCCCGGTGTGCCGCCTGCGGCCGCCGCAGCGGCCGGGGCGAGGCTTAAGGCTCGAAACCGGTGCGGAAGATCAGGTCGGCCTCGCCCGATGTGCACGACGCGCCGTAGTAGTGGCGCACGTCGTCGAGCCAGAAGCCGTCGCCGGTCTGCGAGGTGTCGCTGGCGAAGCGGAAGCGCAGGCCGACCTGGTTGCCGGCGAACGCCGACAGGTCGACCGTCACGCGGGTCCAGGTCGTGCGCGAGCCGTGCCAGGCCGTGCGCGCGCCGAACACGCCGTTCGCATTCATGACGCCGTTATAGCCGCCTTCGCTGAAGCGGTTCGCATCGGCCGGGACCGGCCCCTGCGCGGCGAGGATGTCGGTCCAGGTCGTGCCGCCGTCGAGCGAATACTCCAGCAGCACGCCGTCGTAGTTGGCCTCGGTCGCATAGCGCGTCCAGAACTCCAGCTTGTTGCCGCCGCTGGCGGTCAGGTCCAGCGGCGTGGCCAGGGTCAGGGTGCGCGTGCTCGTCGTGGAAGGGTCGGGCACGAAGAACGCGTTGGCCGGCGAATGCGACTGCGTCGTCGCGACGGACCAGTTCGCGCCGGCGCCGCTGCCGGCCGCAGCCCAACGGCCGATGCCGCTTTCGGCGTTGTCGCTGAAGCCATCCACCGTGCCCGGGCCGAACGGACGCGCCGAGCGCCGCACGAGGTTGGTGTCCTCGATGCCGCCGCCGCAAAGGCCGGTGCCGGCGCCGTTCGGATCCTCGGCGCGCACGACGTAGTGGTAGCTGTTGTTGCCGACCGTGGTATCGGCGAGCGTCGTCGACGTCAGGCAGGACTGCAGCAGGTTGGCCGCCGACGGCGTGAAGCCGGCCGTCGTGGAGCGGTAGACGTTGTAGCGCGGCGGATTGGCGCCGCAGTTCGGCGTCGCCGCGGTCCAGTTCAGGTCGACCTCGCAGGCCGTCGTGCCCGGCGACGTCGCGCCATTCGCGCCGTTGAACGTCGGCGACAGGGTGCACTGGCCCGTCGCGGTCGCACTGCTGCAGCTGCTGGCGACCGACTGGCAGGGCTGCGCCGTGTCGACGCTGACGACCTTGTAGCTGTAGGTCGTGGCACCGGACACCGTGCCGTCGGCGTACGACGTCACATTGTCCACTTCGGCAATCTGCGTGAAGTTGGAACCCGGACAGGCGCCGGTGGAGCGCAGGATGCGGTACTTGCCGATACCGCCGACGGCGGTCCAGCTCACCGTGATCGCGTTGGCCGCGCTGGCTGTCGCAGTCACGTTGGACGGCGCGGCCGGCGCGGTACAGGCGTTGATGCCGTCGAGCACGGTCGCGGTGCCGCCGCCGATCGGATCGAGATGGGTCTTCATCGCCGTCGTCGTCGTGCCGCCGCCTTCCCAGCCGATCGCGAGACGGCCGTAGTAGTCGGTCAGGTTTTCGCCGGTCGCGCCGCAGGCGGAAAGACCGCCGCTGAGCACGCCGACGAGACGGCGGTCGGCGTTGTACAGCGGCGAACCCGACGAGCCGCCTTCGGTCACGTTCGGTGCGATCGAGGCCGGCGGCGGCTGGATGCCCGGCAGCAGCGGCGGGCTCGGATCCCAGTGTACGTACCAGTGCGAGGTGCCGCTGCCCGCGGCCGGCTGCAGGTACTGGCGGATGTCCATGGTCTGGCCGATGAACGTGATGCGCTTTTCGTCCACGCCCGGGTGATGGATGCTCGCGCACATGCCGGCGGTCGATGTCGGATCACCCGGCTGTATGCAGACCGGCGCGACGCCGGTGCGGTCCCAGCCGGCCCAGTAGTGGTTGTAGGCCGGATTCACCGGCTGCACGAATTCGAGCAGGGTCCAGTCCGACGAGCTCGTCGTGCCGTGGTTGGCGAGGAAGTTCGCGCCGTTGTACGTCGTGTTCGGCTTCGGCAGCGCCGTACCGCTGGCCGAGGAGCCCGGCGTGCGGCAGGTCGCCGACTCGTAGTTCCAGTAGGCGACGATGGTCGCGGCGTTCGCCGCCGAGTTCATGCCGCAATGGCCGGCCGTCGCGAAGATCAGGCGATGGTCGTTGGCCGTGTTGTTGACCAGCGAGCCGGTGCAGGTATCCGTCGCGCCGCGCGTATACGCGGCGACCGCGCGGCGGTTGTCGTTCCACGGATCGTTGGGCCCGAGACAGGCCACGTCCATGTTGCAGGCGCCCGACTTGCAGTATTTCGTGCGCGCACCGAAACCGCGGTAGCCGTGGCCGATCTTGACCAGCGCGAGCTGCACGTCGTCCTGGCGCCCGGCCGGCACGGTCAGGGTGAACACGGCGCTGTTGCCCATGAGCACCTGGGTCCAGTACTGCCCGGTCACGTTGTTGTTCTCGGCCGTGAACGGGCCGATGGCTGCGCTGTCGTCCGGCGCGGCGATGGTCAGGGTCGCGCCGTCGGGCAGATGGAACGGATTGAATCCGAAGTTCAGATGCGCCGCGTCGGGCGTCTCGACCTCGAAGGTCCAGACCAGGCTGCCGTCGGCGCGCGTGCTCCAGCGGCCGTCGGCGGCCGGCGTCACGTTGACCTCGTGGCCGATCGCGAAGCGCTTGGGTCCGACGCCTTTCTCGTCGGCCAGCGCGTCCTCGTCGGCGAGCTTGTTCATGTCCAGCGCATCGAAGCGGATCTTGCTCCGGTCCGCGTTGAAGCCTTCGGCCATGGCTCCCCCAGCCACGGCCATGCCCAGCATCGCCCCGATGCCGAGTGCATAGAGTTTTCGCACGGTGATCTCCCAGATTTGCGTGAACAGCGAGCAGTCCCGCACCCCCCAGACGGTGCGGAACCGATTTGCATTCTCCCGCGGGGTAGTCGAGCTGAAATCCGCAATGCGGCCGACGCGGCGGCGTGCTCAGGCCCACTTCGCGACCGAGCCAGGACCCGGACCAGCGGGCCGCACGCGACCGCCTGCGCACGGAGTAGCGGCATGGCGAACCGGTGATGGCGGTGCCCGGCGATGCGGGCTTCGCGCGCCAGCCCCGGCTTACAGTTCCAGGGCCCCCGCGTTCGGGCCAGAGACAACCCCATCCATACCCTCCGGCCCGTCAGGCGCTCGGAGTCGCCAGAACCTGCGGTTCTGAGCGGCGACCCACTCGCCCCCTTGAAGGGTTTTCATGCGGCTCGCCCCGACGTGTTCAGAGGGCCGAACTCATCGTCACCGCCTGGAACAAGCCCTCCCCTTCAAGGGGAGGGTATGGGTGGGGATGGGGTTGCCGTGCGGCGCAGCTCATGCCGCAGGTATCTTCGCGGAACGCGCAGCAGAGGCTTTCGGACAAATGGAAAGTGTTCCGACCGACACGTAACAAATCCCCGGGAACAGCAGGGATTTCGGCCGATGTCCTGCGTCGATCCGGACCGCGGCGACCGGACGCCCTGCGTCGCCCATGCAGGCGACGGCCGCGCTTCACGCATAAAAAAACCCGCCGCTGCAAGGCAGCGGCGGGTTCCCTCCCGGCAGACTCTGAGGCCTGCGCTCGGCGGATTGTGACCATTGCGACGTCGCGGTCACGCCGCGGTGCAGCACCGGCCGCGGCCGCGGCCGCCGGAATCGGCGCCGCCGCGCGGTTTTCGGGGTGGCGCCCGTCTACATGTCCCATCGCCATGACCGCACATACCCCACCGCTATAACCGAATAACCCCCCATCCTTTCCTGGTGTTGCCGGGCGCGCCTAGCATCGTCGATCACAGGGCGTTTGGACGTCCAAATGACTTCGGTGAACGCCATGTCCGCAACTCCCGCACTGCCGCTGATTCCGCTGCCCGAAGCCAAGGCCGGCGACCTGGCCCGTCTCGTCGAAGGACTGGACGCCCCGGCGCTCTGGTGGCTGTCGGGCTATGCCGCCGGTCTGGCCAGCCAGCCGGTCGCGCGCGCCGTATCGGCGGCGCTGGCCAAGGAACCCGCCGCGGCGCTGCGTCTGAGCGTGGTCTACGGCAGCCAGACCGGCAACGCCAAGCGCCTGGCCGAGCAGTTCGCGCAGAAAGCCGAAGCCGCCGGCCTGCAGGTGCGCCTGCTGCGCGCCGATGCGTATCCGACGCGCGAGCTCAAGAGCGAACGCCTGCTCGTGCTCGTCGTCAGCACCCAGGGCGACGGCGATCCGCCGGACGATGCGCGCGGCCTCGTCGAGTTCCTGCTCGGCAAGCGCGCGCCGGAGCTCAAGGAACTCAAGTTCGGCGTGCTCGGCCTCGGCGACAGCAGCTACCCGCAGTTCTGCGAGATCGGCCGCCGCCTCGATGCGCGCCTGGCCGAGCTCGGCGCGACGCGCCTGCTCGACCGCGCCGACGCCGACGTCGACGTCGACAGCATCGCCAGGCCCTGGGCCGAACGCGCCCTGCAGCTCGTGCGCGAGCAGGCCAAGGCCCATGCGCCGCTCGCCACGGTCACGCCGCTGCGTCCGGCAGCGACGGCGGGCTGGTCGCGCGACAAGCCGTTCGCCGCCGAAGTCATCGCCAACCAGCGCATCACCGCGCGGCAGAGCGACAAGGACATCCGCCATATCGAGCTGTCGCTGGAAGGCTCGGGCCTGAACTACGAGCCCGGCGATGCGCTGGGCCTGTGGCCGCGCAACCCGCCGGCGCTGGTCGACGCGGTGCTGGCCCAGCTCAAGCTCGACGGCAATGCGCCGGTGCGCATCGCCGAGACGACCCAGCCGCTGCGCCTGTGGCTCAGCGAACAGCGCGAGCTCACGCGTCTGTCGCGGCCGCTGATCGCCCAGCATGCGGCGTTGTCCGGTGCGGCCGAGCTCAATCGCCTGCTGTCGCCCGATCACGCCGCGCAGTTGCAGAAGCTGCTGGCCGAATACCAGATCATCGACCTGCTGCGCGCCTGGCCGGCGGCCTGGGCCGCCGAGGAATTCGTCGCCGCGCTGCGCCCGCTGACGCCGCGCCTGTATTCGATCGCGTCGAGCCAGAAGGTGGTCGGAGACGAGGCTCACCTGACCATCGCTCACGTCGCCTACGAGGCGTTCGGCAGCACGCACTGGGGCGCCGCATCGCACTATCTGGCCGACCAGGCCGAAGCCGGCCGCGTGCCGGTGTTCATCGAGCACAACGAGCGTTTCCGCCTGCCGCGCGACGCCTCGCGCGACGTGGTCATGATCGGCCCGGGCACCGGCGTCGCACCGTTCCGCGGCTTCGTGCAGGAACGCGCCGCGACCGGCGCGGCCGGCCGCAACTGGCTGCTGTTCGGCAATCCGCATGCGCGCAGCGATTTTCTGTACCAGCTGGAATGGCAGGACGCGCTCAGGCGCGGCCAGCTCGCGCGGCTGGACCTCGCGTTCTCGCGCGACCAGGCCGACAAGGTCTACGTGCAGCACCGCCTGCGCGAGCACGGTGCCGAGCTGTATCGCTGGATCGATGGCGGCGCGCACGTCTATGTCTGCGGCGACGCGACGCGCATGGCCAAGGACGTGCACGCGGCGCTGATCGAGGTCGCCGTGACCCACGGCGGCAAGAGCCTCGAAGACGCCACCGCCTACGTGAACCAGCTGCAGCAACAGGGCCGCTACGCCCGGGACATCTATTGAAATGAGCGCGGGACTTTCAGCGGTAGAGAAGATCAAGACGGACAGCCGCCTGCTGCGCGGCTCACTGCGCGAAAGCCTGGCCGACCCGGTCACCGGCAGCCTGCGCGAAGACGACCAGAGCCTGATCAAGTTCCACGGCAGCTACCAGCAGGACGACCGCGACCTGCGCGAGGAGCGCCGCCAGCAGAAGCTCGAGCCCGACTACAGCTTCATGATCCGCACGCGCACGCCGGGCGGCGTGACCACGCCGCAGCAATGGCTGCAGCTCGATGCGATCGCGACGCGCCATGCAAGTAACGGTCTGCGCGTGACCACGCGCCAGGCGTTCCAGTTCCACGGCGTGATCAAGCGCGAGCTCAAGGCCACCATGGCCGCGATCAACGCCTCGCTGATCGACACGATCGCCGCCTGCGGCGACGTCAACCGCAACGTGCTCGCAGCGGCCAATCCGCTGCTGTCCTCGGTGCATGCGACCGTGCACGCGCAGGCGCGCGCGCTGTCGCAGCATTTCCTGCCGCGCACGCGGGCCTATTACGAGATCTGGCTCGACGAGGAACTCGTCGCCGGCGCCGACGAGCACGAACCGATCTACGGCGCGACCTACCTGCCGCGCAAGTTCAAGACTGCGTTCGCCGTGCCGCCGCTGAACGACGTCGACGTGTTCGCCAACGACCTGGGCTTCATCGCCATCGTCGAGAACGGTGCGGTCGCCGGCTACAACGTGGCGGTCGGCGGCGGCCTCGGCGCGACGCACGGCGATGCGGTGACTTATCCGCGTCTGGCCGACGTGATCGGCTTCGTGACGCCGGAGCAGGTCATCGCCGTGGCCGAGGGCGTCGTCACGACCCAGCGTGACTGGGGCAACCGCAGCGAACGCAAGCGCGCGCGCCTGAAATACACGATCGACGATCGCGGCCTGGAGAACTTCAAGGCCGAGGTCGAGCGCCGCGCCGGTTTCGCGCTGGCGCCCGCGCGGCCGTACGCGTTCGAGCACAACGGCGACCGCTTCGGCTGGGCCGACAGCGAAGACGGCCGCGCGCAGCTGACCCTGCGCATCGAGGCCGGCCGCATCAACGACCGCGGCGAACGCCGCCTGCTGTCGGGCCTGCGCGCGATCGCGCAGATCCACGAGGGCGATTTCCGCCTGACCGCGAACCAGAACCTCGTGATCGCCGGCGTGACGCCGGCGACGCGCGCGGCGATCGACGCGCTGGTCGCCGAATACGGCCTGGATCTGTACCGCGACGCCTCGCCGCTGCGCCTGAACGCGCTGGCCTGCGTCGCGCTGCCGACCTGCGGACTGGCCATGGCCGAGGCGGAACGCTATCTGCCCGAGCTCGTGACCAAGCTCGAAGCGCGGCTGCAGGCGCACGACCTGCTCGACGCCCCCATCCATCTGCGCGTATCCGGCTGCCCGAACGGCTGTTCGCGGCCGTATCTCGGCGAGATCGCGCTGATCGGCAAGGCGCCGGGCCGCTACAACCTGATGCTGGCCGCCGACCATCGCGGCCAGCGCCTGAACCGTCTGCACAAGGAAAACATCGCCGAAGCCGACATCCTCGACACCGTCGACGCGCTGTTCGCGCGCTACGCGGCCGAGCGCGACGGCGATGAGCGTTTCGGCGATTTCCTCGTACGCAGCGGCATGGTCGCTGCGAAAGCCGGCATCCCGCTGGAGGTAAGGACATGAGCTTTCCCGATCTGGTCAGCGCCGCCGAGGACGGCCGCGCGCTGGCCGAGCTGAACCAGCGCCTCGATGCCTTGCCGGCCGAGGAACGCGTGGCCTGGGCATTGGCCACCCTGCCGCAGAGCCGCGCGCTGTCCTCGTCGTTCGGCGCGCAGTCGGCCGCGGCGCTGCATCTGATCACGCGGCAGACGCCGGACATTCCGGTGATCCTCGTCGACACGGGCTATCTGTTCCCGGAAACCTATCGCTTCGCCGACGAGCTCGCGCAGCGGCTGCAGCTCAATCTCAAGGTATACCGGCCGAACATCAGCCGCGCCTGGATGGAAGCGCGCCACGGCCGCCTGTGGGAAAACGGCGTCGAAGGTCTGGACCAGTACAACACCTTGCGCAAGGTCGAACCCATGCGCCGCGCGCTGGACGAGCTGGCCGTGCGCACCTGGTTCGCCGGGCTGCGCCGCGCCCAGGCGCGCACGCGCCACGAGGCGCGAGTGCTGGAACTGCGCAACGGCCGCTGGAAGTTCCAGCCGCTCGTGGACTGGACCGACCGCGACATCTATCTCTACCTGCAGCGCTACGACCTGCCGTATCACCCGCTCTGGGACGAAGGCTATGTCTCGATCGGCGATACGCACACGACTTCGCGCTGGGAACCCGGCATGCGCGAGGAGGACACGCGCTTCTTCGGCGTCAAGCGCGAATGCGGGATACACGTGGACCTTTGAGATCGTGCGCCCATTCGCTCTTATGCCCAGCTGCTCATCCCCACAACCCCGCCGAACGCCTGCTACGCAGACGTTCGTCCGCCCCCTTGACTCAAGGGGGCTCCGAAAAGCGGGACAGATCCGCAATTTCGGCGGAAAAGCCTGGGATTACTACGATTTTCGTCAGCACGAACGATGTAGCCCCGCAGACGTTGAGTTGAGCTGACTGCGAACCTGCGCCGCGTTTCACACGGCAGCAAAGGTCAACGCAGCATCTGATCCGCCCGTCGTCTGCACGCCGCCAGTCCTCCTTCTTCCCCAGGCCGTCGCGCCATTCGCGACCGAGCCGAAGCGCTCGTACCAGGATGCCTCTCATGTCCAGCACCGCCACTGTCCGCAACGACGAACTCCGCGACACCTTGAATCCGCCGCACGGCGGCGAGCTCAAGGAACTCTATCTGCCGGCCGATGCGGCCGAAGCGCTGAAGCAGCACAGCGCGACCCTGCCGGGCTGGGATCTGAATCAGCGCCAGCTCTGCGATCTCGAACTGCTGCTCAACGGCGCGTTCTCGCCGCTGACCGGATTCCTGACGCGACGTGACTACGACCGCGTCGTGCAGGAGCTGCGCCTGGCCGACGGCACCCTGTGGCCGATTCCGATCACGCTCGACGTCAGCGAAGCCTTCGCCGCGAGCATCCAGGCCGGCGCCGACATCGCGCTGCGCGACACGCAGGGTGTGCCGCTCGCGGTGCTGACCGTCGAGGACATCTATTTTCCCGACAAGCTCGCCGAAGCCCGCGGCGTGTTCGGCACGACCGACACGACGCATCCCGGCGTGGCCGACCTGCTCCAGCGCAGCAACCCGGTCTATCTCGGCGGCACCCTGCGCGGCATCCAGCCGCCGCAGCACTACGACTTCGCCGAGCTGCGCGAATCGCCGCGCCAGTTGCGCGAGCGCTTCGCGCGCCAGGGCTGGAGCACCATCGTCGCATTCCAGACGCGCAACCCCATGCATCGCGCCCATCGCGAGCTGACCTTGCGCGCGGCCGAGCAGGTCGGTGCCAAGCTGCTGATCCAGCCCGTCGTCGGCCGCACCAAGCCCGGCGACGTGGATCACTTCACGCGCGTGCGCTGCTATCGCGCACTGCTCAAGCACTATCCGAAGAACGACGCGAGCCTGTCGCTGCTGCCGCTGGCCATGCGCATGGGCGGTCCGCGCGAAGCGGTCTGGCACGCGATCATCCGCAAGAACTACGGCGCCTCGCATTTCATCATCGGCCGCGATCACGCCGGCCCCGGCACGGATGCGAGCGGCAAGCCGTTCTACGAGCCGTTCGCGGCCCAGGAACTGCTCGCGCGGCACCAGCAGGAAATCGGCATACGCGCCGTACCGTTCCCGGCCATGGTCTATGCGGCGAACCGCAATGCCTATCTGCCGTCGACCGAGGTGCGCGAAGACGACGAAGTCCGCGACATCTCCGGCACCGAGCTGCGCCGGCGCCTGGTCAGCGGCGAGGCGATCCCGGAATGGTTCACGTTCCCGGAAGTCGTCGACATCCTGCGCGAGCGCTATCCGGCCGGTGCGAACAAGGGTGTCGCGCTGCTGTTCACCGGCCTGTCGGGCTCGGGCAAGTCGACCCTCGCCGAAGCGGTCATCGCGAAGCTGCTTGAACGCAGCAGCCGGTCCATCACGCTGCTCGACGGCGACGAAGTGCGCAAGCATCTGTCCAAGGGACTGGGCTTCTCGCGCGAGGACCGCATCGCCAACGTCACGCGCATAGGCTGGGTCGCCAGCGAGATCGTGCGTCACGGCGGCATCGCGGTCTGCGCGCCGATCGCACCGTATGCGGAAACCCGCGCCGAGATCCGCCGCCTCGTCGAACAGCACGGGGCGTTCGTCGAGATCCACGTGTCCACGCCGATCGAAGTCTGCGAGAGCCGCGACCGCAAGGGTCTGTATGCCCAGGCGCGCGCCGGCAAGATCCCGCAGTTCACCGGCGTCAGCGATCCCTACGAGGCGCCGGCGAATCCGGAGCTCGCGTTCGACACGACGGCGGCCGACGCCGGCGCCATCGCGAACCAGGTGCTGGCGTTCCTGCGCAATCGCGGACTGCTGGCCGACTGAGCGTCCTGAAGCACCGGCGTCGCGGCGGACGCATCGGCGCAATGCCGGACGACCGTCGCGCTCGCCCGGCGGGGCGTCGCCGCGTGCCGGGATCTCGACGCCGGCCGGGTCGGCAACCACGGGCCCCGGATCTGTTGCTTCCACCTTTGCACATCTGCCGTAAACGAAAAAATGGCATGATGCGTCGCACCGCGAATACGCGCTAGCAAGCAATGGCGTGCCCGCGCCCGGGCACGTTTCCCCCTGTCTTGCCGCCCCACGGAGCCGCCCATGTCCGACTATCGCCTGCAGCTGCTGATCGACCCCAACGATCTGGTCATCATCCGCGCCGCCGGCCAGCGCATCACGCTGGCCAGATCGGTCAACTCCGACAGCTCGCCGAATGTGATCTGGCTGTCCGTAGAGCCATTCCAGAGCACCGAGGTGCAGTGGACCGACGAATACGGCATCTATGCGTCGACGACCTCGGTAACGCAGGGCGCGTCGATTACCAAGGTGTCGGAAACCCCGATACCGGCCCAGGACGGCGCGAGCTACAGCTTCACTGCGGCGGCCGTCTTCAACGGCCCGTTTCCCGGCGGCGTGCCGCGCGGCACGTACCAGGCGCAGAACGACATGCCGTACAGCGCCTATCCGGTGCTCACCTTCGGCCTGATGCAGTCGGCCCTGGTCAACCAGCAGCATGCCGAGCACAAGCCGATCTCGGCCGTACCGGTGCTCGCGACGCAGGTCGCCAGCCTGACGCCGTCGAACACGGTATACATCTGGCTGCAGTCGCAGTTCGGCAGCCAGACCGTCATCTCCAAGATCATCGGCTCCCTGACGGTCGCGCGCTTCGGCGGCGGGGTCAGCGAGATCTCGCTCAAGTACGATCCCAATCGCGGCGTGTTCGCGCCGCTGCCGGGCAAAGGCAAGGCACAGGCCGAGCATCCGCATATCGAGCTGGTGACGCCGCTGCTGCACTGAGGCGCGCCGGCAGGGCGCGAACGGCGCAAGCGATCCGCGCTGCCCAGCGGGCCGGCAACCGGCCTGTGCGCGGTGACGGTCACGGCACCTGCATGCCGGTGCGGCCGACGCGCGGGACCGTCGCGCTCGCGGGCACGCGCAGCGGACCGCACGACAGCTCGCCGGCACCTGGCCCGTGGGTCTCACGGCGTTGGGAGAATTCCCAGCCGGCGGCGGAATACTCCGAGGTTCGCGCCGGCATTGCGCCGAGGCGCCGGCGAACGATGCGGCTCAGACTGACGGCCGCTCATCGGAGGACTGCCGCCATGCCGGATCGCCTGTCGCTGCTCTCGCTGCCGTCGCTGCTTCTGCTCCTGATCACCCATGCACTGCCCGCGCCGGCACTGACCATTCATCGCTGCACCGACCGCGACGGCGCCGTCGCGTTCCAGGACCGCCCCTGCGCCGCGCATCTGCAGGCACGCGAAGTCGTGCTGCGCGCCGAGCCCACCGCGACCAGCGCGCCAGCAGAGAACCGCGGCGAGCCGGCCCCGGGCAGCGCTCCGACGAAATCGCGGCGCAACGGCGCTGCTGCGACGAGACCTGCACCACGAACGCGCAGCCGGCGCCCGTCGCCGGCCGTCGAGGCCGTCGCGACGTCCTGGGAATGCCGTGCCGGCAACGGCGAGGTCTTCTACCAGCACGGCCCCTGCCCGGCCGCCGTGATCGGCGACACCGGGCAGCGCGCAGCGGCGACTCGCGGCCGCCGACGCGCCGGCGTGCAGACCGTGCCGGTCGCCGGCCGCCCCATTGCGCGCGCCGAAGCCTGCCGCCGCATCCATGCGGCCAGCGCGAGCGACCGCGCCGGACACGAGCGCGACGAGGACGTCACGACCTACGAACGCAATCTCGGTCGCGATCCCTGCCGCTGACGGCGATACCTTGCCCGGTGCCGGGACACGGCCGAAGGCCAGCGACAGTCATCGACGCAGCGGCGCAGCGGCGCTGACGGCAGTGGCGATGGCGGCGACCACCTTCGCCGCTGCATTCCCGCGCGCGCAACGGCGATCGTTTCACGTCGATGCGCCGACCCGCGGCTCAACCACCGGCGGTATGCGGCGGCGGCCGACAGACCACCTGCGGATCGCAGACCACGGTATCGCCGGTCTCCTTGTCCCGCAGCAGCAGCGCGACTTGGACGAGATAGGTCACGCTGTTGCGGACATCGACGCTGACTTCGCGTCCGGACGGCGCGACCTCGGGTACCCCGAACTGGTCGCGCGCGTCGCTGGTGACCAGGTCCTCGATGACGTAGTTCGGCGATTCCGACGACAGCGAAAACGTCAGCCGGGCGTCGCGCTGGCGCACGAGTACGGGATGCGGCTCGAACACGAAGAAATAGCGCTCGCGGCCGGCGTTGCCGCCTTCGGGCACGCGCGCGACGGTCAGGCTGACCGGAACGGATTTCGGGCTGTCACTCATGCGGATTCTCCTGCGGCAGATGGATGGCGAGAAAACGTCGATAGTCCGGATGGCGATAGCCGGCCGCGGCGAGGCGCTGGCGCAGCGTCGGCACGGCGGCCGTATCGCCGACGAGCACGGCGATGCGCAGGCGCGCATCGAGTGCGGCGACATCCTCGTCCGGCGATGCCGCGGACAGATCGCGCGCGGCGGCGGCGAAGACCGCGGCGGCGGGTCCGGCCGCGCCGGTGGCGATTTCGGCGCGCGCCAGCAGCGCCTGCATCAGCACGGGTCGCGCCGATGCGGATATCGCCGCAGGCAATGCACGCAGTTCGACCACGATCGCATCGAGCTCGGCGGCACGCTCGGCCGGCATGGCCGCGAGCCGCTGCGCCTTGCGCAAGCGCAGCAGCAGCCGCAGCAGCGGCGCGTCGGGCAATGCTTCCGCCTGCCCTGCGGCCAGCGGCAGCGCGCCGGTAGCGCGCAACACGGTACGCGCGTGCGCCGGATCGACGGTTTCGAGCGCGGCGCCGAGTTGCAGGCCGGCAACGAACGCATCGCGGGCCCATTCACTGTTGCTCGCGTCGGCCGCGGCCAGCTCCGTCAACGTATCGCTGGCGGACTGGAACAGTTGCACCGCGTCGGCCGCTTCGCCGCGGGCCAGGCGCGTGCGCCCCAGATGCTGCCGGGCCAGCGCCTCGCGCTGCCGCCAGCGGCTGTCCTCCGGATGATCGCGGCGCAACGCGGCCAGCAGCGGCAGCGCTTCGCGCTGATACGCCTCGGCTGCGACCAGCGCCGGCACCGCTTCTTCGACCCGCGCCTGCCAGATCAGGCTGTCGGCCAGGTCGGCCATGACCGCAGCCTCGCCGGGCTGGCGCTGCAGCACCTCGCGTTTGAGGCGCGTCGATTCGGCGAACCGCTCGCGCGCGGACCCGAGGCGGCGCGCATCGAAATCCAGGGTCGCGAGATTGTTGAGCGCGTAGGACAGCTCGAGCTCAGCCTGACTGTCGCCGGGCCGCAGCGCGACGAGGCGCAGCGCGGCGGTCCGATAGCGCTGCCACTGCCGCGCCGCCGTGTCGGCGTCGCCGCGGCGGTAAGCGACCTGACCGCTCCAGAATGCCGCGTTGCCGAGCTCCAGCCAGGCCGCGGCGGCGTGCGGATCGCGCCGCACGAGTTGTTCGGCCAACGCCTGCGCATGAGCGAACGCCTCAGCAGCATCGCCGGCGCCGCGCGCGAAGCGGATCTCACCGATCTGGCGCGACGCGCGCAGGTGCAGCATCAGGGTCGACGCGTCCTCCGGTTGCGCGCGCAGATAGTCCAGCGCCGCCGTGCCGACCGAATCCAGCAGATCGAGCCGGCCCAGGCCGCGCAGACGTTCGGTCAGATCGCCGAGCATGTAGCCCACGAGCGCCTCGGCTTCGCTGCGACGGTGCTCGGCTTCGGCGCGCGCCTGCAGCGCGAGCGCGCCGCCGGCGACGGCCGCGAGGGCGCAAACCAGCAGCAGCACCAGCGCAAACGCGTTGCGGCGCCGTTGACGGCGGAAGCGCTGCAGCGAAGCTGTGACGAAGGCCTGCGTTGCGCCGTCCAGCGCGATCTGTCCGTCGCGCGCGAGCAGGTCCGCGTCGTCGAGCTGGCTGCCGCCCGGCAGCAGGAAGTCGCGCCGCCGGCCTTCCGCCTGCCAGCGTGCCGAAGCCGCGGCGAGCCGCGCGCGCGCCAGCAGCAGCCGGTGGTTCTCCGCTATCCAGTCGCGCACCCGCGGCCAGTTGCGCAACAGCGATTCGTGCGCGACGGCGACGCAGGGTTCACTGCCTCCGCGCGTGGCGACGAACAGGCGCTGCTCGACCAGCGCCTGGGCAAGCTCGCGCAGCGGCGCCTCGTCGAGTTCGCGCCAGCTCACGCGTCGCGCCAGCACGGTGCCGTCGTCGCCGAGCGCGACCAGGCGTCGCAGCAGTTGCGGCAGGCTGCGCTGCACGGCCGCCGGCAAGGCGACGAATGCCTGTTCCGCTCGCTGCGCAAGCGCGCCTTCGAGACCGCCCATCGCGCGATAGCCGGCGAAGGTCAGCAGGCCGCCGCTGCGCCGATGGTAGATCTCCAGCAAGGCATGCTGCAGCAATGGCAACGGCTGCGGCTGACGTACGGCGCTGTCGCGCAGCACGTCGTCCAGACGCGCCGAAGTCAGCGCGTCGACCTCGAAGCGCAGGCCGGCGGCCAGCGCCGGCGCACGGATGATCTGCGCCAGTTCGCCGGCATCGAGCAGCGGCAGATTGTAGCTGCCGCCATCGAGCTTGAGCGCCAGCAGCGCCGGGACGCCGGCGATGCGTGGATAGAAATCGTCGCGGCAGGCGGCCAGCACCAGCACATGCCCGCCCTGCAACAGGCCGCTCAGAGTGCGGAACAGTCGCTGCGGCTGAGTCGAAGCGCCGCCGGCCGCATGCAGCAACTGCTCAAGCGGATCGAGCAGCAACAGCACCGCCGGATGACGGCCCGCCGCCGCACGACGCGCAAGGCGCTCTGCGATGCGTACGGCCAGCACGGCCGCATCGTCGTCGAGCGCGGCGATCAGCATGTCGCGCTCGCCGCGCAGGAACAGCGCCTCGTCGCCGACGCGCCAGGCGAGCAGCGCATCGGCCAGCGCCGCGACCGCGTCCTGCGCCGCGTTGCGCAGATCGAGTTCGGCCACAGCGGCGACGCGGCAGCCGCCGAAGCCGGCCGGCTGGGTCAGCAGCGGCACCACGCCGGCGCGCAGCAGCGAACTCTTGCCGCAGCCGCTCGGCCCCAGTACGAGCACGAAGCCGCGATCTTCGTCGCGACGCCGCTGCAGCGCGGCCAGCACGTCGGCCTGGGCGCGCGTGCGGCCGAAGAACACCTCGCGATGCTCGGCCGCGAATGCGGCCAGTCCGACATACGGCGCACCGCGTGTCCAGGTTGCCGCCTGCCGGCGGCGCGGGCCGCTGCCGTCGAGGAACGCGACGTCAGCGACGAGGCGATAGCCGCGCTTGCGCACGGTCGCGACGTAGCGCGGCTCGGTCGCGCTGTCGCCGAGTGCGCGGCGCAGCTGCGCGATGCTCTTGTGCACGGGATTATCGCCGTAGAACGTGCCGCGCCAGCATTCGATCAGCAGCTGCTCGGTGCTGACCACGTCGCCGGCGAACTCGCACAGCACGACCAGCACCTCCATCAGCCGCGGCTCCAGCGCAACGCGAAGACCGTCGCGTTCAAGGCTGCAGGCCGCCGCATCGGCCAGCCAGTCGCCGACGCGGAAGCGCACCGCCGCGGCCGGTGGCATGACCAGGTTGGCGGACGGCAGGGCGCTCATCGTGCCGTCCCGTGCCGCACGACGGAGCGCGGCGCGTCCGCAGGTCTGAAGTGTCGGTACGCATGCCGCATGGCAAGGCCACTCGTCGAGAAAGGAACGGCGCGGCACGCCGCGGTATCACGGCGCGCGACGGCGCAGCATGCCGCCGCGAATGGCGACATAAACGCTGCGAATCTCACTATGTTACATGTTGAAACAGATCCCTGTGCGCAAAGTGGTTTCGTGCAACAGACGCAGGAATAGGCTGTTTCTGCACCGCGACGGCCGAGCCGCCCGGTGCACGACCCCTACGCCGCCACAGCGGCAATTCCGCCCCTGGAGCACTCCCATGCCCGACTATCGTCTGCAACTGCTGATCGACCCGACCGATCTCAGCGTCATCCGCACCGCCGGCCAGCGCATCACCCTGGCCAAGCCCGTCAACTCCGACAGCTCGCCGAACGTGATCTGGCTGTCCATCGACCCGTTCCAGAGCACCGAAGTGCAGTGGAGCGAGGAATACGGCATCTACGCCTCCACGACCGCCGTGCAGCAGGGCGCGTCGATCACCAAGCTGTCGGAGACCGGCGTGCCGGCCCAGGACGGCGCGAGCTACTCGTTCACCTCGGCGGCGACCTTCAACGGTCCGTTCTCCAGCGGCAGCGTCGCGCGCGGCTCCTACGGCGCGCAGAACGACATGCCGAACTCGAACTATCCGATGCTGACCTTCGGCCTGACCCAGTCGGCGCTGATCAACCAGAAGCCGGCCGAGCGCAAGCCGATCTCGGCCACGCCGGTGCTCGCGACGCAGTTCGCCAACATGACGCCGTTCTCGACGGTCTACATCTGGCTGCAGTCGCAGTTCAGCAGCGAAACCATCATCACCAAGATCACCGGCAAGACGTCCAAGGCCCGTTTCGGCGGCGGCGTCAACGACCTGAGCCTCAAGTACGACGCCAACCTCGGCGTGTTCGTGCCGGTGTCGGCCCAGGGCAAGGCGCTGGCCGACCATCCGAATGTCGAGCTGTCGACGCCGCTGCTGTTCTGATCCGTCCGCGCGCCGTCCGCCGGACGGCGCGCGCCTCTTCCGTTTCACCACAGGAGGCTGCCATGACCTTCCTTCACCACGGCCGCAACATGCTGGCCGCTCTCGTCCTGCTGTTCGTCGCGCCGCTGTGCCAGGCGCAGGTTCCGACCTGCGATGCGCTGACCCTGTACGGCAATGCCGTCAACAGCGGCCTTTGCCGCGACCTGAGTCCGACCACGCAGAACCTCTGGGTCTGCGAACTCAGCGGCGTGAATCCGGATGTGCACACGACGTTCAACGTCGCTACCGCGCTGCACGTTACCGTGCGCACCGGAGCCAATCCGCCGACCTGCCAGGGCAATTCCACCCTGGCCGGCAACTGGCCGCCGGCCGGCGGCGCCGGCCTGACGATCGCGGCCGGCCAGCCGGCCAATGTCTGCAACGTCAGCATCACCAACTGGGTCGCGCGCCTGAATGCAGTACCGCAGGTACCCAACGGCGGCGCGACGGCCTGCCGTGCGGGGTTCCTCGCCGCGCTTGCAGCCGGCCGCCTGAGCAACGCGGTGGCGCAGAGCTATCTGAACACCTGCAATGCACAGGCCTGCCCCTGAGCCCTGCGCGCCCGGACTCGTCCGGTCCGGGCGCTTCGGCGCATCGCCATGACCGCCTACACGCTGACCCTGCAGATCGACGCCGCCGATCTGCCGCCCCTGCAACAGGCCGGCGAGCAGATCGTGCTCGTACGCCGGCTGGCCGATGCGGGCCGCTGCGTGGCCTGGGCCGTCCTCGCGCTGGCGCCGTCGCATACGTTCAGCTGGAACGACGACTATTCGCTGTACGCGTCGAATACGCCGAATGCCGTTGGCAATCTCGTCAGCGTCGGTGCCGCCACGACGGTGACCTGGCAATGCGGCTATCGCTATACGAGCGTCGGTTTCTCCAGTCCCACGCCTGACCCCACGCTCGGCAGCTCGACCGTGCAACTGGTCAATCAGGTTCCGGCGGCGACTGCCGCATCCATGCTCGTCGGACTGGCCCAGGCCTATGCCGTGGACGGCGGCGCCAGCGGCACCGCGCAACCGCTGAATGCGCAGACCGTACCGGCCCAGCAGATCGCCCGGTTCACGGCGAGCCAGGCGGTCTGGATCTATCTGGCCAGCGGCCTGCAGACCGGCATGATCGTGACCACGCCGGTGACCGCGACACCGATGCTCGACACGCGCCAGGTATTCAGCCCTGCCCTGCTGCTGCCGTTCTCCGCCGCCGCGCCGAACCAGACCGCACGCTACAGCAGCACCCTCGGCAGCTTCTACGCGACCTCGACCTGAGCGACCATTCGCCGGCCGCGACGACCGCCGGTCACGGAGGTTGTGGTGAGCCGCAGGCCAACCGCAACGTCCAGGTCTCCACGGGTCGAAGATCGACGATCGGACGAGACCGACGCGCCGATCGCGTCGACAGAGGCCCTTCGTAGAGAGGGCAGCTTGATGTCGCGGTTCGCTGCGCTCACTGCAACCCACGGCGCTCCGCTACTGCACGCGCGGCGCTCACTCGGCTTCGGGCATGACCGGTGCAGCCGCCTGGCGCGACACCTCGCAGTCGAGCCGGTAGCCGAGCCCGCGCTCGGCGGCAATCAGCGCGCGTGCGGCGCCGAGCTTGCGCCGCAGCCGCGCGACGACGACATCGACGCTGCGTGCGGTCGTCACGGCTGTCGTCGGGTTGACGGCCTGCAGCAGGCGCGCACGGCTCATGAGCTTGCGCGGCGCCGCGGCGAGCAGATGCAGCAGCGCGCATTCGCCGCGGGTCAGCCGGCGTATGCTGCGGTCGGGCCCGATCAGGCGATGCTGCGCCGGGCGGAACAGCCAGCCGTCGAAGGCGTAGTCCACCTCGTCGTTGCCACGCGCCGCCAGCGTGCGCCGCTGGAAACCGCGGATGCGCGCGAGCAGTTCGCGCGGCAGCAGCGGCAAGGCCAGCGCGTCGTCGGCGCCCATTTCCAGCGCAAGTACGCGCCCGAGGCGCTCGTCGGCCAGATCGCCGACGATGATCGCCGCGCGGGTCAGCGCGCGCAGGCGGCTCAGCCCCGCGGCGGGATCGTCGAACGCGCGCAGGTCGATCACGTAGACGTCGATGCTGCGCCGCTCCAGCTGACGCCAGAGTTCGGCCGCCGTGGCCGCCGTGCCGACACGATAGCCGCGACTGCCGAGATAGCTGGCCAGCGTGCGGCGCGCGTCGAGGTCGGTATCGAGGATCAGGATCTGCCAGGCATCCATGGCACCGTTCCGGGAAAGAATGGCCGCAGCGTGACGGCCGCGCCGCAGCGATGCCTTACGCCGACCTTACCGTGCGGACACGCGGCCGCCTCCGGCACGGCAGCGCTCCGCGCGCACCTTACGGAAACCTTACGCGGCACCCGCAGCGGCCGCGCCGCAGCGATGTGCGCGGTCAGCAGACTAGGTCGTCGCCGTGACAGAACCTGAGACGTGCGGGATACGGCCACGCGGCCGGAGCGCTGCTATCCGGCCGCGTGCGGCGCTCCCGCACCGCGCAGAACCGGGCCCGTCGGCACGTGCGAACGCCACTGCCGGCACCGCCAGCTGCAGGCGCAGCGACGGGCGGCCTCGGCGCTTCGTTCATCCTGCGGACACGAAAAGCCGTTGTGGCTGCGCTAGAGTGCGCCCCGTGCCGTGTCTGACCACGGTCCTGCGGCGGATGGGGATGTTCGTTCATACGCCGCCGCAACGTTGTTGCAGCATCGTCGCCTGCCGGCGATGCCACCGTTACCGAGGAGAATCCGATGAACCGTTTTGCTCGCCCGCTGATCGTGACCTGCGCCGTGCTGGCGCTGGCCGCCTGCCAGAAGCAGCCCGAACCGGCCAAGCCGGCCGCCGCTCCGGCTCCGGCCGCCGCACCGGCCACCCCGCCGCCGGCCGCCACCCCCGCCCCTGCGGAAACCGCGGTCGCCGTCGACAGCATCGGCGTACCGGAATGCGACAACTACATCACCAAGTACCTGGCCTGCGTCTCGGGCAAGGTTCCCGAAGCGTCGCGCGCGCAGCTGCAGGCCAGCCTCGACCAGATGCGCCAGGCATGGAAGCAGGCCGCGGCGACGCCCGACGGCAAGGCCAGCCTGGCTCAGGCCTGCGTCGCCGCCAGCGACGCGGCCAAGAGCTCGATGAGCGCGTTCGGCTGCACCGATTTCTGATCGGCGCCTGCGATTGAGTAGCACGAAAAAGCCCCGGCATTGCCGGGGCTTTTTCTTTGTGCGCCGCCTCATGCGCCGTCGCGCACCGGGCAGCACACTGAGGCGCCGCGAAGCACCGCCGGCGCGAACGGCGACCGCGGTATCGGTCCAGTGAATCCGACGTCGAAAACCCAACAGCCGGCGAGACTCGATCGCGGCCGCCGTTCGCGCCGGCGAACTCGCGGAACGGCACGCAGCGGCGCGCTGCCGCGTCAGATCAGCGAATACCCCAGCAGCGCCTCGGGCGTCAGGCAGGCGGACGCCGGATAGGGCGGCACGTCGACACGCTCGCCGGCGGCGATGCGCTGCTGCAGTTCCAGCCACCAGCGCACGTCGAAGATTTCGCCGTGGCGCGCGAGCAGGGCTGCGCGCAGCTCGTCGGTCAGGCCGAGGAAGCGCGGAAACTGCTGCGGGAACACGTCGTGCGGACCGACGTACCAGGCCTCGCTGCCGCTGGCGCCGTCGCCTTCGTCCTCGGGCAGCGCGCGAAAGCGGCATTCGGCGACGAGGCACAGCTCGTCGTAGTCGTAGAAGATCGCGCGGCCGTTGCGCGTGATGCCGAAGTTCTTCAGCAGCAGATCGCCGGCGAACACATTGCTGCGCGCGAGATCGCGTATGGCCTGGCCGTAGTCGAGGATGGCGCGTCGTGCCGCTTCGGCGTCGACCTCCCGCAGATACAGGTTCAGCGGCCGCAGCCGCCGCTCGATGTAGCAGTGGGCGATGACGAGATCGTGGCCGTCGACATAGGCGCTGTCGCGGCATTCGGCGAGGATTTCCTGCAGCAGCGGTGCGGCGAAGCGGCGCAGCGGAAAGCGCAGGAAACGGAATTCCTGCGCGTCGACGAGACGGCCGGCGCGGTCGCGGTGGAATACCAGGCGGTACTTGGCCATGACCTCTTCACGCACGCTTTCCTTCGGAAACGCGAAGCGGTCGCGGATCAGCTTGAACACCAGCGGGTACGACGGCAACGTGAATACGAGCATGACCATGCCGCGCTCGCCGTCGGCATGCGTCAGCAGCTCGTCGGGATCGCGCTGCAGGTGGCGGAAGAAATGCCGGTAGCGTTCGGTCTTGCCCTGCTTGGCGCGGCCGAGCACGGTGTAGAGCTCGTCGATCGGCTTGGACGGCAGGATCGTGCGCAGGAACACCACGGCGTCGCCGACCGTCGCGAGATCGGCATGGAAATAGCTGCGCGTATAGCCGAACACCTGAGCGACGTGTTCGCGCTCGGTCAGCACCGCATCGGCGCGGATGCCGCCGGGCTCGTGTACCAGTGCGATGACCAGCGGCGCGATGCGCTCGGCGCCGAGCACGCGGCCGACGAGATAGGCGCGCCGCTCGCGGTAGAACACGGTCTGCAGCAGTTCGATCGCGCGCACCGGGTCGCTGCCCCAGCTCTCCAGCCGCCGCGACACGGCCTCGGCGATACGGATCGCGCAGAGACCTGCATGCGCATAGGCGGCGGCGAACGGATAGCCGTCGAGGATGGCCTGGCAGACGCGCGGCAGATTGCTCCAGACCGCATAGCTGTGGCGCGCGACCGGATGCGTGATGCGGTCGGTCGGTTCGATGTCGAGCGCGACGAACTCGATGTCGGCATCCACGCCACGGGTCTTGAAGAAGCGCCGCGTCTGCGTGTTGTACCAGGTCTTGTACAGCTCCTGATCGAGCAGATGCGCGACGATGGCCGCGTAGTGGGCATGGATGTCGCGCCACAGCGCGCGGTCGCGCAGCGCCTCGCCGAGATGCGCTTCGAGCTGCGCGGCCATGCGCAGCGCGCAGGCATCGTAGAGCTCGATGCGCTCGACCGCGTCCTCGTGCGCGCCGGCCCAGTCGCGCGCCTCGAAACGCCGCTGCGCGCGCTGCGTGATCGCGCGGAAAAGCGCGTGGTAGTCCTCGAAGCCGGCGCGGATCAGGCGGGCGGCCGCGGCCGCGGCGGATGTCTCGGTCATGGATGGACGGCGACGGAACGTTGGCACCAGTATCGCGCGGACGGCGCGAGTGGCAAGCGTCGGCGACGCGTTGCCTAACGTTTTCTTACGTGCGCCCCGGCGCCGCACTCCTACAATCGCGCCGTGGATCACAGGGGATGCCAATGTCGCGCGTGAACGCCGGGCTGATGCTGCTTATTGCGCTGTGCGCGGCGGCCGCCCGCGCGCAGCCGCAGATGCCGCAATGGAGCGTCGCGCTCGACGACGTGCAGGGGCCGCCGGCGTACGTCATCGGCACCGGAGCCGGCAGCGACGGCATCGTCGTCAACCTGCTTCGCAGCGGAATCGGCCTTACGCCCCTGGGCCTGCGTCGCTGGCGCTTCACCGCCGCCGAGGTCTGCGCGGACGGCGCCAGTAATGCCCATGTCGACGCCGTGAAGCCGCTGCCCGGCGGTGAAACCTGGGCACTGCGCAGCTGCTACGGACCTGACGGAATGCCCCAGCAGCACCAGCTCCTGCGCCTGGCTTCCGACGGCTCGCCGATCACGACGACCGACCTCGGCGCGAGGCCGGCGCAATGGGGACGCGCGGGGCTGGTGCCTCTGCCGGACGGCGTGATCGCGCTGGTGCCGGGACTTGGCGGTCTGCACTGGCTGCGGATCGGCCTCGACGGACAGATTCTCGGCGACGCATTCACGGAGCTCATCGGCCCGCCGAACGCGTCAATCCGGATCTTGAATGCGAAGCGGTGGCCGAACGGCAGCGTCTCGGTCGCGACGCATCAGTTCGTCTCCTGCAACATCACTCCGCCGACCAGCTGCCCGCGCCCGGCCAGCACGCTGCTGCGCCTGAGCGCCGACGGCACGGAACGCTGGCGTGTCGAGGCCGGCGAACGCGCGGCCTTCATCGGCTTCGACGACGACGGCAGCAGCCTGATCGTGCAATCCGTGTTCTACGAGCCGCTGATCCTGCGCCAGGTCAGCGCGAATGGCGTACCGGGAACGCCGTTCGTCGCCGCCGGCGGCGAACCGATGAGCATCAGCGGCGCAGCCGGCCCCGTGCGCGGCCGCTATCTCGCGCACTCGGAGACCGAACAGCTGCTGCTGGACCGCGACGGAACCGTGCTCGCGCGCCGCTCGCAACCCGACGGCATCGGCGGCGGAGCGTATGCCTGCGGCACGCACGGCTTCATCACCGGCGTCTGGTATCACGACGGGGCGCTGGTCTCGGCCGACGATCTTTCCGTGCTCGCCACGTTCGACGTCGACGGCATCGACAACACCGACTGGACGAGTCCGGGCAACCTGTACTGGAGTCTGCTCGACGACGGCACGATCTACACGAACAGCTCGCGTCCGGGAGATTTGCCATCTCCCCGGCGCGCGCGCATTTCGCGCTTTGCCGTTCCCGGCTCGCCGGCCGCCGACCTGATTTTCGTCGATCACCTCGAATGAGCCGCCGCCCCGGCGCCACTTCCGCGAACACACGGTCCAGAACTGCAGAGACGACCTCCAACCGATCCCATGAGCACCGACAACGAACTGCCGACACCGCCCGCACCGCCCTCCATCTGCTGCGGCGATCTGTACTGGATCGCCGCCGACACCGCTTCGGAACCGGCATCGGCCTGCGCGCACCCGCACCTCGTCGTGCAGGACGACGTGTTCAATCGCTCGCGCATCGCGAGCGTCGTGGTCTGCGCGCTGACGTCGAACCTGCAGCGGGCCAGCGAACCCGGCAACGTGCTGCTGGCTCCCGGCGAAGGCGGCCTGCCGCGGCAGAGCGTCATCGTGGTGTCGCGGATCGATGCGATCGACAAGACGCGGCTCGGCACGCGCATAGGCCGGCTGTCGCCGCAGCGCGTCGCGCAGGTTCTCGCGGGGCTGCGCTTTCAGCAGGAAGCGTTTCTCGGGCCGTCGCGCTGAGCGCGGCGCCGCCGGTTGCGGCGGCGATGCCGCGCCCCGATCGCGAGGCGCGGCGGTATCGC
This sequence comes from Lysobacteraceae bacterium SCN 69-320, assembly GCA_001725155.1. GTDB lineage: Bacteria > Pseudomonadota > Gammaproteobacteria > Xanthomonadales > Rhodanobacteraceae > Tahibacter. The sequence continues at coordinate 550,999 of MEFP01000030.1, forward strand.
AGACGGCGAAGCGGCGTTGCGCCGCTTCGCGTGGAAGGCCTTAGAGCGCCTTGATCAGCTCATCGGCGAACTCGGAGCACTTGATCTCCTTGGCGCCTTCCATCAGACGGGCGAAATCGTAGGTCACGGTCTTGTTGCCGATGGCCTTGTCCATCGCCGCGATGATCGCGTCGGCGGCTTCGGTCCAGCCCATGTAGCGCAGCATCATTTCCCCGGACAGGATCACCGAGCCCGGGTTGACCTTGTCGAGGTTGGCGTACTTCGGCGCGGTGCCGTGGGTGGCTTCGAACACGGCGTGGCCGGTCTTGTAGTTGATGTTGCCGCCCGGCGCGATGCCGATGCCGCCGACCTGCGCGGCCAGCGCGTCGGACAGGTAGTCGCCGTTGAGGTTCAGGGTCGCGATCACGTCGAATTCGTCCGGACGGGTCAGCACCTGCTGCAGGGTGATGTCGGCGATCGCATCCTTGATCAGGATCTTGCCCTTGGCCAGCTCGGCCTTCTGCTCGGCGTTCGCCTCGGCCTCGCCCTTGGCGGCCTTGGTGCGCTCCCACTGTTCCCAGGTATAGACCTGGCCACCGAATTCGCGCTCGGCCAGGGCGTAGCCCCAGTTGCGGAACGCGCCTTCGGTGAACTTCATGATGTTGCCCTTGTGCACCAGGGTCACCGACTTGCGCTTGTTCGCGATGGCGTATTCGATCGCCGCGCGGATCAGGCGCTCGGAGCCGTCCTTCGACACCGGCTTGATGCCGATGCCCGAGGTCTCCGGGAAGCGGATCTTGCCGAATTCCTTCGGGAAGTTTTCCTTGAGCAGGGCGAGGAACTTGGTGTTCGCTTCGCTGCCCTGTTCGAACTCGATGCCGGCGTAGATGTCTTCGCAGTTCTCGCGGAAGATCACCATGTCGACCTTGTCCGGCGACTTGACCGGCGAGGGCACGCCCTTGAACCAGCGCACCGGGCGCAGGCAGACGTAGAGGTCGAGCATCTGACGCAGAGCGACGTTGAGCGAGCGGATGCCGCCGCCGATCGGCGTGGTCAGGGGGCCCTTGATCGAGACCAGATAGTCGCGGCAGGCCTGCACGGTGGAATCCGGCAGCCAGCTGCCGAACTGATTGTTGGACTTCTCGCCGGCGTAGATCTCCAGCCAGTGGATCTGGCGCTGGCCGCCGTAAGCCTTCTTCACCGCCGCGTCGAACACGCGCACCGAGGCGCGCCAGATGTCGGCGCCGGTGCCGTCGCCTTCGATGAACGGGATGATCGGATTGTTGGGAACGTTGAGTACGCCGTTGTCGATCGTGATCTTGGCGCCGCCGGCGGGGGCGGTGATGGTGGGCTCGGCCATGAGAATCTCCGGTGGGAAGGAAGGCAGGCGGCTGCCGGGAGGACTAGCCGGCTATTGTCGCGGTTGGGCACTGATGCGTCCACGCCGGCCGGCGGCGAGTCGATTCCTGCGCGTTCGCGCCCGCGCCGGCGACTGCGCAATTTCGCCGAACCCGGCGCATGGCGCGCCGCGCAGACTGCCCGGCCATACGCAGTCCGGGCGCGGCCAGGCCCTGCGCCGGCCCGTGGCAGCCGCGGCCGGCAGGGGCCGACGCCGCATCCGGGCTGCGTTCTGGCGCAATCCGCGGGGCGAACGAGCCCGCCGGGGCCGATGGACGCTCAGCGCTCCATGTGCACGGCGGGCCAATCAGCCGGTGTCAGCGGCGCCAGGCCATAGGCGGCACGCGCGCGCTCGCATTGCGGGCTGGGCTCGCCGTGTTCCCAGGCGGCGGCGAGATCGCGGCACGGCGACGGCCGCTGCAGGTAGTGGCCGCAGCTGACCTCGGCGCCTATCGTGCCGAGGAGACCGATGCACCGCGGCGTTCGGCAGTTCGTCCCGCGCATGCTCACGCGATGCGCGTCCAGCGGCTCCGTCAACTCGACCGGCATGCCGGAGGGATCGAAGTCGGTCGTTTCCGACCAATGGAAGGCGACGCGAAAACGGGCGCAGCAGGCGCCGCAGCGTTGACAGGGATGTTGCATCGGCAGGAGGCGGGCAACGGAACGGGCGCAGTCTAGGCAAGCCCGGGGCGCGGCTCCAGAGCTGTTCGCGCCGCCGGCGGCGGACATCGCAGCGAGACTTGGCGGCCGCGTTCCGGAGCGGCCCGCGTTGCCGCCGCCGGGCTGCGGCGATACCGTCGGCAACCCGCTACGCAACGAGCCCGTCCATGGCCGAGCAGCATCTCCGCGGCGGCATCCGCTTCGCCGCCGGCGTATTCCTGATTTCTGCCGGCATGCAGGCCATGGCGCACTACCAGTTCTACGTCGCCGGCGCCGGCCTGGACGAACGCCGGCGCGCGGTCATGGAAGCCATGCAGAGCTACGTGCTCGTGCCGCGCCTGGGCACGACCTTGTGGACCCTGCACTGCATGTTCAGCCTGAGCTTCGCGATCCTGCTGATCCTGACCGGCACGGCCTACTGGTGGATGGCCAAGGACATGCCGGCGCAGAAGCTGCGGCCGCTGGCGACGGCAAGCGCGGGACTCTGTCTGGCGGCCTGCCTGCTGGTCGCGGCGGTCTATCCGGTCGTGCAGACCGTGCTGATCCTGCTGTTCGCCGGACTGGGTTTCGTCTGGTCCGCCTGGCGCGGCCGCGGTGCGGCGGCCGGTCGCCGCTGAAGGCATGGCGACATCGCCGCGTCCGCCGGGCGCAACCGGTGCGCGGCTTCAACCCGCCGCGCGACCGCGTGTCGTGCTCAGCCGCCGCGAGCGCTGGCGGCCGGCGCGACGTTCAGCGACGGTGCCGCCAGACTGCGCTCGGCGTCGCCGGTCGCGCCGGTGCGCAGGTTGACCGGGATATGTCCGACGTCGCCGACCGCGATCACGCGGAAGCGCCCGTCCGGCTCGACGCGGATGCGCGTGATGCTGGCGTGGCCGGCCGACATTTCGAGCCAGGCCGCCGTGTCCACGCCGAGCGCGCGCGTGACCAGATAGCGGATGACGTTGCCGTGGCAGACGAACAGTTCGGTGCGCTCCGCGCCCTGCGCGGGCCGGAAATACGTCGCGAACACGCGATCCAGCCGCGCCTGGCAGGCCGCTGCGTCTTCGGGTTTTTCCTTCGCCATGACTTCGGCGCGGCGCGTCGGCGGCGTGCACTCGGCAAGATCGTCGACCACGTCGAATGCGCGGTCCGGAAACTCCGCGCCGATCGCCGCAGCCGTGTCGCGCGCCCGCTGCATAGGACTGACGCGCAGCGCATCCGGCCGCGACAGCTCGCCGTGCAGTCGCGCGCCGACGAGCCGCGCCTGGGCGACGCCGATCGGCGACAGCGGCGGACCGACCTTCTCGTCGATGGAGGCGTCGGCCGTGTAATTGCCGTGGCGCACGAGCACGATCTCGCGCGCGGCCGGCGCCGCGGCGGTCGACGATTCCGCCGCGGCGGCGCCGGACGCGGCCATCGCCAGGACCAACACCCGCGCGACGGAAAACGCGGAAAGGACAGATCGGCTCATCGGAAGACTCCGGCGGAAACGCGGGCCATTCTTCTCGCACCTTGCCCGGCGAGGGTCAAGCGCACCGGCGACGTGGGTCGTGTCCTCATGCAGACCGTCCCGGGCTCGCTGCGGAGAGCGGATAGGACAACGCGCCTCAGCTGCGATCGCTGCGCAGCGCCTGGGTCTCGCGCCGGTCGCCGGCGGCCTTGGCCGCGACGACGAGGCTCAAGCCCACGATGCCGGCCACGATCAGCAGCGCGCCGAATGCGGCCGTGCCGGTCGGCAATGACTCGTGCAGGAAGGCCACCCCGAGCGCGGTCGCGAACAGGATCTCCGCGGCCTGCATGGCCTCCACCGCGCCGAGCGCGGTTGCGTCGTTGCGCACGAGACCGGTCGCATGGAAGAACAGGATCGTTGCGATGGTACCGGCGAACAGCGCCACGCCGCCGGCCAGCAGTATCTGCGGCAGGCCGGGCCAGCCGGCTTCGTGGCCCGCATACGCGGCGACCAGCAGCCAGAACGGCTGGCTCGCCAAGGTCATGCCGAACACGCGCTGGGTCGCATTGAGCTCCTCGCCGCTGCGCTCCAGATGCAGCAGGATCTGCCGGTTGCCCAGCGGATACAGCACGGCGGCGATGCAGACGCTGACCAGCGCAGCCCACGCGCGCGCATCGAGATGGCCGGCGAAATGGCCGTACTGCAGCAGCAGCACGCCGGCGACGATGACCAGGCCCAGCGACAGCGCGCGCCGGGGCAGACGCGCGCGTGCATCGCGATAGATCAGCGGCGCGAGCAGCATGCCGGCGACGACGGTGATCTGGAAACTGCCGGCGACGAGCCAGGACGGCCCGCTCGCCGCAGCCCAGGTCAGGCAGACGCAGAACAGGGTGAAACCGATGCCGCTCCACAGCAGCCACGGCAGCGGATGCGCGCGCAAGGCGCGCAGCACCGGCGCAAAGCCGCCGTTGAACGGCACCACCAGCGCGAGCAGCGGCAGGGTCAGCAGATAACGCAGCGCCGCGGTCCAGGCCCAGTGGCCGCCGTCGACCGCGCTGGCGCGGTTGAGCACATAGGTCGCCGTGAAGAACAGCGCCGACAGCAGGCCGATGCCGACGGCGTAGAGAGCCGAAGAGCGCCGCATCGTCAGTCCGCGTCGACGCGGCAGACGCGGTTGCGGCCGGCCTGCTTGGCCCGGTACAGCTGCTGGTCGGCCGCGCGCATGAGGTCCGACAGCGAGGTCATGCCGCGGCGCCACTGCGCCAGGCCGATGCTGACGGTCACCGTCGCGGTGGTGCCGCCGAGCTCGAACGGACTGGCCTCGATCGCGCGGCGCAGGCGCTCGATCGAGGCGGCCGCCTCGGCCAGCTCCTGTTCCGCATGGACCAGCGCGAACTCCTCGCCGCCGATGCGCGCGATCAGCTGGTCGGCGCGTGCGTTGTGGCGCAGAAGCTGGGCGATGCCGCGGATCACGCCGTCGCCGGCCGGATGGCCGTAGCGGTCGTTGATCGGCTTGAAGTGGTCGATGTCGACGAGGGCCAGGCACAGCGGGCGCAGATGCCGCGTCGCGCGCAGGATTTCCTTCTCCATGAGCTCCTGGAACTGGCGCCGGTTGTACAGACCGGTCAGCGGGTCGGAGGTCGCGAGCTGGTACAGCTCCTCGTGGTAGCGCGCCTCGACCGAACCCTGCTCCATGAACTTCAGGATGCTGTCGCCGACGCCGATATGGTCGCCGTCGCGCAGCTCGGCTTCGAGGATGGGCTGTTCGTTGAGAAAGGTCTTGTTGGTCGAATCGAGGTCGCGGATACGGTAGCCGTTCGCTTCGCGCCAGATGCGGCAGTGCTGGCGCGAGATGCTGCGATGGTTGATCTGCAGTTCCACGTCGGGCGAGCGGCCGATGACGACGGCGGCGTCGGCGAGTTCGAGGCGATGACCGAGGTTCTCGCCGTGGATCACGACCAGGCAGGCCGAGCCCGCGCGCGCCGAACGTTCGCCGGGCGGGCGTATCGAGCGTCGCTGAGTCGTGTTGCCGTTGCGCAGAGCCATCGGCCGAGTGTAACGGCAGCCGGCGGCTTTTCAGCAGCCGCCGGTCTCGCTTTCGTCGTCAGGCCGGTACGGCCTGTGCCGGCCGGCGCAACTGCACGAGCAGGCCGATCAGCACGAGCAGCAGCAGCGCCGCGCCGGCGTTGTGTGCCGTGGCCACCGGCAGCGGCAGGCCGAGCAGCACGTTGCTGATACCCAGCGCGATCTGCAGCAGCAGAGCCGCGAACAGGGCCAGCGCCCAGCGGCCGAAGCCGCGGCGCCAGGCCGCAGCGACGACGCCGAGCAGATGGCCGAACACGAGCAGTGCGCCGACGCGATGGCTGAGCTGGATCGCCGTGCGCGCATCGGCGTCGAGCACGCCGCCTTCGTAGTTCACGCCGATGCCGCGCCAGAGCACGAACGCTTCGCGGAAATCGGTGGCCGGCCACCACTGGCCGGCGCAGGCCGGGAAATCCGTGCCGCAGGCCAGCGCGGCGTAGTTCGCGCTGGTCCAGCCGCCGAGCGCGATCTGCAGCGCGACCAGCACGAGCCCGACGATGACGATGCGGCGCAGCGCCGCGGTGTCGATGCGGCCGAGCGGCGCAAGGCCCAGGCGCAATGCGACATAGGCTAAAAGGCTAAACGTGGAAAGACCGCCGAGCAGATGGGCCATGACGACGACGGGTTTGAGCTTCCAGGTCACCGTCCACATGCCGAGCAGGGCCTGGAACACGATCAGCACCGAGGCGCCGAGCAACACGCCGGCGAGTCCGCCGAATTCGCCCCGGCGGCGGATCGCCAGCACGGTCAGCCCGAATGTGGTCAGGATCAGGCCGCCGGCGAGGAAACGGTGCACCTGCTCGCGCCAGGCCTTGTGCGACTCGACCGCGCGTTCCGGAAACGCCGCATTGGCCGCCTCGATCTCGTGGTCGTGCTTGGGCCAGGTCAGCTTGCCGTAGCAGGTCGGCCAGTCGGGACAGGACAGCCCGGCGTTGGACAGGCGCACGAACGCGCCGAACACGATGACGAGCAGGGCGAAGGCGACGGCGAACCAGGCGAGGTTGCGCAGCAGCGGCCGCGAGGAGAGGTTGTGGTTCATGGCATCAGCGGATCAGTCGGGACAGGTCCTGGCGCACGCCCGCAGGGTCGTAGCCAGGTTCGAAACGCAGCATCAGCAGACCGGCCGGGTCGACGACGGCTGCGGCGACCGCGTCGGCCGCGGCAGGACGCAGCGCCTGCAGCGGCGCGGCGGCGGATTCGACGAAGTCGATGCGCGGGTATTTCTCCAGCCGCGGCGGCGTGGCTTCCACGCCGAGTGCGACGAGGCGCAGCCGGGTCGCCTTCTGCGTCATCAGCGACCAGATCTTTTCCGCATCGGCCAGCGCCTGCTCGCACGCCGTGGCGCAGTCGGGTCCGGCGATCAGCACGAGGGTCCAGCGGTACTGCTCGTCCTTCCAGGCGAACGCCGCGTCGCGGCGCGCATGCGGCGTGTCGCCGGCCAGCGCCTGCGGCGGCTGCACGAGCAGGCCGTTGTTGCGCAGCTTGTGCGGCTGCCAGTCGGCGAGGCGCAGCCCGAACGCGACGACCATCGGCGCGAGGAAGATCAGCATGATCGCGATCAGCTGCAGGCGCTTGCGAGTCTGTATATCCATACAACAATTCCTTAATTTCTTTTGCGCCAATGCAACACAACGAAGATGACGATGGCGGCGAGCGCGAACGTGAACCACTGCAGCGCGTAGCCGCGGTGTTTTTCCGGCGGCATGACCGCCGGCGTCCAGCTGCGCACGAACGCCGAGCCCGGCTCCGCGTCGAGCAGCAGCAGGCGCGGCGCGACCGGCGTGCCGAGGTCGGCGGCGACCGCGGCCGGATCGACGAACAGGGTCAGCTTGGGCCATCCGCTCTGTCGCGGCAGCGCGTCGCCGCCGATGCGCAGGCCGCCGCCCGGCGCGGGCGCGTAGATACCGTGCAGCTCGACCTCGGTCAACGGCAGTTCCGGCCAGACCGGCGCCGGCGTGCCCGGCATCGCGGCGACCCAGCCCAGATCGACCAGCAGGCGCCGCGGCGCGCCCTCGGGCGCGAACACCGCGATGACGCGCCGGCCGACGCGGCCGTCATGGATCTGCTGGTCCAGCCAATAGCCGCGGCCGGCGACGTAATGGCCGCGCACCGCGACACGCGGATAGTCTTCCGCAGACAGGGTTTCCGGCAGCGCGGCATATTGCCGCAGCGGTGCGTCGGCGGCCGCCGCGTACGAGGCCAGCAGGATTTCCTTCTCCTGTGCGCGATGCCATTGCCAGCGCGCCAGGCTCAGGAATACGGCGAGGCCGGCCAGCAGCAGTATCCAGGCGAAGGCCGACGGCCGCTGCCAGCGCCTGCTCATCGCGCGGCGCGCCTATACTGGCGGCCGATTCCAGCCGCGCGCGCGAACGTTTCTGTCATGGCCCAAAAACTTCTCATCGTCGGGTTCCTGATCGTGATTCTCTACAACCTCGGCGCCGGGCTGTATTACATGCTGGTCGACAAGGGTACGACCAATCGCGCGGTAAAGGCGCTGACGCGACGAATCGCCCTGTCGGTCGCGCTGATTCTGCTGGTGATGTTTGCAATCTGGATGGGCTGGATAACACCGCACGACATAGGCCGCTGACGCCCGCGGCGGCGGCCGCGGCATCGTGGATCCGGCGTTCGCCGCGCGGCGGCATGCGGCCCCGGCCGAGCGTGCTGCCGAGCGCGCGCGTATCGACGTCGCCGGCGGCGGAACGCGCGCCGCCTTGCCGGCCACAGCCGGCGGCCACCGGATGCGGCGGCGTTTCCGGCTCGGCTCCAGGGGTACTGGCGATGCGTGTGCCGGCTGGCAGCTCAGCGGTTTCCGCTGCGGCACGCCTCCGCAAAGCAAGCGCCGCCGGCGGCAGCCGGCGGCGCGGTTCCACGAGCGGCTCAGCCGTTGCCGGCGGCCTGCGCTTCCCGGAGTTTCTGCGCGCATTCCTCGCAGCAGACTTCGACGGTCTTGCCGCCGATCTTCACACTGATGCGGTTGTCGTCCAGCGGGTAGTCGCAAGCGGCGCAGGTAGACGTTGCCATGGTAGTTCTCCAGATTTCACCCGACGGCCGGGTGAGGCATAGCTTCCGCTCCGGCGACCGGCGGCGCTGTCGGATTCTTTAGCCAGTTCGCGGACTGGTGTCCTGTCCCGCCGATACGGCGAAGACATTCCGGAGGGATTTCGTCCCGGGACCTGGCGCCGCGAGGAGACGTGGCAGCGCTACGGCGACGAACGGCAACGACGTATCGGGGCGAAAGACCCCGCAAGCATTCGATGGCTGTTGGCGGGACAGGACACTAACGCAGGCTGCGCTGGAACGCCGACGGCGAGCGGCCGTAGGTCTGGCGGAACGCCGAAGCGAAATGGCTGTGACTGGAGAAGCCGAGCTCCAGTGCAAGCGCCGACAGATCCGCTTCGTGCGGCAGGCGATCCAGCGCGCGGGCCAGACGCAGGCGCAGCTGGTAGCGATACAGCGGCAGGCCTTCGACTTCGGCGAACACCTGGGTCAGGTAGACCGGCGAGCCGCCGAGTTCGGCGGCGATCTCGGCCAGGGTCCAGCGCCGAGACAGATCGCCGGCAAGCAGCAGCTTGGCGCGGTCGACGAGGCGCCGTCGCAGCCGCGTCGCACACGGCGCGCGCGCCGTGCGCGGGCCGAGGCTGCGACAGACCAGGGTCAGCAGCAGGCCTTCGGCTTCCAGCGTCTCGACCACGCCGCCGGCGAGACCGTGACGCAACAGCGCGACCAGTGCCTGAGCGCGCGCGTCGATGCGCAGGCTCTGCTCGCGCAGTCCGGCCGCACCGGGCAGCAGCAGCGCAGCCGGCGCGAGTTCCTGCAAGGTCGCTTCGGGCAGGGCCAGCGACAGGCAGGCGTCGCCGCCCTCGACCGGGTGGCTGACGCGATACGCCTGGCCGGCGTTGAAGAACAGCACGTGGTTGGCGTCGGCCACCGACTGTTCGCTGCCGACGTGGCGCACGTAGACGCCGCGATACGGAAACACCAGATGCGTCGCGGCCGTGCATTCCTCGTCGCTGCGATGACGGCATTCGCCGCGGCAGCGCACGTCGCGCACCGAGACGGTGCCGGTATCCAGCAGCACGCTGACATCGAACTCGGCCATGACCGCCTCCGCGCCGGGCCTCGCCGGCAGGCTACAGGAACGCGCTGCGCGATCGCCAGAAACGAAAAAGCCGCGCGATGCGCGGCTTCTGCGTGTGCTTCTGCCTGTGGTTCAGAGCACGTAAACGAACATGAACAGACCGAGCCAGACCACGTCGACGAAGTGCCAGTACCAGGCGACGGCTTCGAAGCCGAAGTGGTTGTCCTTCGTGAAATGACCCTTGAGGCAGCGGAACCAGATCACCAGCAGCATGATCGTGCCGAGGGTGACGTGCAGGCCGTGGAAGCCCGTCAGCATGAAGAACGTGGAGCCGTAGACGCCCGAGCCCAGGGTCAGGTTCAGGTGCTTGTAGGCCTCGATGTATTCCTCGGCCTGGAAGAACAGGAACAGGCCGCCAAGCGCGACGGTCAGGCCCAGGAACACGAGCAGTTGCAGGCGATGGCCGGCGCGCAGCGCGTGATGGGCGATCGTGATCGTGACGCCCGAGGTCAGCAGGATCAGCGTGTTCAGCAGCGGCACGCCCCAGGCCGGAATCGTCTGGAAGCTGCCGCCGAGCGCGCCGGGACCGTTGGTCGGCCAGGCGGCCGCGTATTCCGGATGCAGGTAGAAGTTGGTCAGCGCGCCGTGGCCTTCGCCGCCGAGCCAGGGCACCGAGTACATGCGCGCATAGAACAGCGCGCCGAAGAATGCGGCGAAGAACATGATCTCGGAGAAGATGAACCACATCATTCCCATGCGGAACGAGGTGTCGACCTGGGCGTTGTAGAAGCCCTTGATCGACTCGCGGATCACGTCGCCGAACCAGCCCCACATCATGAACAGCAGGATCGCGACGCCCACGAAGAACGCCGGCTTGCCCCAGCTGACTTCATTGAGCCAGTTGGCGGCGCCGATCATGGTCGTGAACAGGCCTATCGTGCCCACCGCGGGCCACTTGCTGCCGTGGGGCACGTAGTAGATGTGCTTGCCTTCTGCTGCTGCCATGATGAAAACCCCGGTTGGAACGCTGGATCAGGACGCCGGCGCGGCGGCCTGGCTGGATTCGGCCAGTTTCTTGGTCGCTATGTCGTTCTCGAGGAACGTATAGGCGAGCGTCAAGGTACTGATGTCTTTGGGCAGCCGCGGATCGACGACGAAGCGCACGGGCATGCGCTTGGATTCGCCGGCGCGCAGCAGCTGCTCGGTGAAGCAGAAACATTCGGTCTTGTTGAAGTACAGCGACGCCGAGTTCGGCGCGACGCTGGGCACCGCATTGCCGACGATGTCGCGCTGCGACACGTTGGTCGCGTCGAACCAGGCCTCGGTCAGCTCGCCCGGATGCACCTGCACGCTGACCTTTTCCGAACTGAACGTCCAGGGCAGCTTGGAGTTGGTGTTGGCGACGAACTGCACGGTGACCACGCGGGACGTGTCGACGGTCAACGCTGCCGCGGCTTCCGCGTCGGCCGCACCCTGATCGAGCTTGATGCCGAGCACGTGCTCGCAGGCGATGTTGTACAGCGGGATCAGCGCGAAGCAGAACGCGAACGCCGCGCCGGCGATGATCCAGCCCTTCTTCTGCCAGGAACGGTTGGCTTCGCTCATCGCGCCGCTCCGCCGTGAAGCATCAGCAGCGCGCGCACGAAGAAGCCGCCGTAGACCAGCGCGACGATACCCACGACGATCCAGACCGTGCGGCGTATCGCGGCGCGGCGGGTGGCGGGGTCGAAGCGGGCAGGTTCAGTGCTCATCGGTTCGGCGGCGCGCCGCCGTCAGCGGCGCGCCTGAGTCGCATCAGTGGGTCGGATCGCCGTGGGCGAGATCCTGCGCGCGGATCAGCGGCGGCTCGGTGAAGGTGTGGTGCGGTGCCGGCGACGGCACCGTCCATTCCAGACCGTGGGCGCCTTCCCAGACCTGCTGGGTAGCGGTTGCGCCGTGCTTCTTCGAGTGCCACAGGATCAGGAACATGAACACCGGCGTGCACAGCATGCCGAACGCGCCGATCGAGCTGACCATGTTCCAGTCGGCGAATGCGACGTTGTAGTCCGGGATGCGGCGCGGCATGCCGGCCAGGCCGAGGAAGTGCTGCGGGAAGAACAGCAGGTTCACGAACACGATGGTCCACCAGAAATGGAATTTGCCCCACTTCTCCGAATACATCTTGCCGGTCCACTTCGGCCACCAGTAGTAGACCGCGGCGATGATCGAGAACAGCGCGCCGGTCACGAGCACGTAGTGGAAGTGGGCGACGACGAAATAGGTGTCGTGGTACTGGAAGTCGGCCGGCACGATCGCGAGCATCAGGCCCGAGAAGCCGCCGATCGTGAACAGGATGACGAAGCCGATCGCCCAGAGCATCGGCGTCTCGAACGTCATCGAGCCCTTCCACATCGTCGATACCCAGTTGAACACCTTAACGCCCGTGGGCACCGCGATCATCATCGTCGCGTACATGAAGAACAGCTCGCCGCCGAGCGGCATGCCGACCACGAACATGTGGTGCGCCCAGACGATGAAGCTCAGGAAGGCGATCGAAGCGGTCGCGTACACCATGGCCTGGTAGCCGAACAGCGGCTTGCGCGCGAAGGTCGGGATGATCTCCGACACGACGCCGAACGCCGGCAGGATCATGATGTAGACCTCGGGGTGACCGAAGAACCAGAAGATGTGCTGGAACATCACCGGGTCGCCGCCGCCGGCCGCGTCGAAGAAGCTGGTGTGGAAGAACTTGTCGGTCAGCAGCATGGTGACCGCACCGGCCAGCACCGGCATCACGGCGATCAGCAGGAACGCGGTGATCAGCCAGGTCCAGACGAACAGCGGCATCTTGAGCAGGTCCATGCCCGGCGCGCGCATGTTCAGGATGGTCGCGATGATGTTGATCGCGCCCATGATCGAGCTGATACCCATCATGTGGATCGCGAAGATCGCGAACGCCACCGAGGAACCGCCCTGCAGCGACAGCGGCGGATACAGGGTCCAGCCGCCGGCCGGGGCACCGCCCGGCAGGAACAGGGTGCACAGCAGCACGGTGAACGCGAACGGCATGATCCAGAAGGACCAGTTGTTCATGCGCGGCAGCGCCATGTCGGGCGCGCCGATCTGCAGCGGGATCATCCAGTTGCCGAGACCGACGAAGGCCGGCATGACGCCGCCGAAGATCATGACCAGGGCGTGTACCGTGGTCATCTGGTTGAAGAAGTAGGGTTCGACCAGCTGCAGGCCCGGCTTCATGAGCTCTGCACGGATGACGCCGGACATGGCGCCGCCGATGCAGAACATGATGAAGGCGAAGACCAGGTACAGCGTACCGATGTCCTTGTGGTTGGTCGTGAAGACCCAGCGATTCCAGAAGCCCTGCGGCTTGTGGTCGTGGTCGTCGTGATGATCGGCGTGGTGACCGGCGGCGTGCGTTGCCATGGATTCGACCTCGTACTAAGACTTAACCCTGCGGCGCGGCGGGAGCCGGCGCGGCAGTGGCGGCAGCGGGAGCGGCGGCAGCCTGCTGGGCGGCGAGCCACTGGTCGAATTCGGCCTTGGGCTTGGCTTCGACGACGATGGGCATGAAGCCGTGGTCCTGGCCGCACAGTTCGGCGCACTGGCCGCGGTAGGTACCGGGCTGTTCAATCAGGGTCCAGGCATCGTTGATGATGTTGGGGTTCGCATCGACCTTCCAGCCGAGCGCCGGCACCCACCAGGAGTGGATCACGTCGTCGGAAGTGATGACGAAGCGGATCTTGGCGCCGGTCGGCAGCACGAGCGGCTTGTCGACGTTGAGCAGGTAGGTGGCGTCGTTGCCGACCTTGACCGCGTGCGGGTCGAGGCCCGACTTCAGCTGGCGCGTCTTGTCGCTTTCCGAGTCGAGCTTGGACATGAAGCCGACGCCGGTGGGCTTGCCTTCGTAGTCCAGGTATTCGTAGCGCCACTTCCACTGGTAGCCGGTGACCTTGATGGTCAAGGTGGCGTTGGAGGTGTCGGCCTGCTTGATCAGCATGCCGGTGGCCGGCCAGGCACAGGCGACAAGGATGAGGATCGGGATGACGGTCCAGATCACCTCGGCCTTGGTGTTGTGGCTCCACTGGGCCGCGACGGCGCCCTTGGACTTGCGGAACTTGAACATCGCATAGGCCATCGCGCCGAACACGATGATGCCGATGATCACGCAGACCCAGAGCACGATCATGTGCGCCGTATAGGCGTTGCGTGCGGTCTGGGTGACGCCGGGCGTCATGTTCAGCTGCCAGCGCGCCGGCAGCGTGCTTGCGGCACAACTGATATTCACGGCCAGCGTGAGCAGCGCCGCGCTAACGGCACGCCCGGTTCGCGTAGTTGCCAGAGACTTCATTGCCATCACCCTAAAGCCATCCCAGTCGTTGGGGCCGCCGCCGCACACCGGACGCGACGCAACCGTTTGCGGTCCCGTCGAACCGGCGTCCGGCCACGCACCGAATGCCATCGTGCCGCCGATCGCAGGCCCCGGCTGGTGGGACCTGGCGCGCCTGCGCGCCGCTGCACGGACCGCAGAGCGGTACGCAGGCGGCGATGAGGCGGTTACGCATGATCGGCACCGGTACCGCTGCGGCGCCGGCGACCAGCGCCGCGCCGGCAGTCGGCGCCGGGCGTAGAACCGCGAAATGATAGTGGCTGGGCCGCAGACGGGCAAGGAAAGCCGCGCGGCCGCCTGCACGACATTCGCCGGCCACTGCCCACTACCCTGCGGCGAATTGCCACAGGGCCGGTACCCGCGCGAATGCGTCGATATGGATCTTGACCGGGTCGGGCCCCACCCTAGAATCCCGCTGCTCCCCTTGCCGGGCCTGGGCCAGGCCGGCGTTCCATCACCGAGATACTCCGTGAGTGCCGACATCCTGACACCCGAACTGCCTGCGCCGGCCGACGCCGCGCGGGCGCGCATGACCGCCGCCTACTGCCGCGACGAGACCGAAGCCGTCAACGAACTCGTGGCCCAGGCCGCGCTGCCGCCGGCCGAGCGCGATCTCGTGCTGGCCCGCGCCGGCGAACTGGTCGCCCGCGTCCGCGCCAAGGCCGACCAGAAGTCCGCGGTCGAATCCTTCATGCGCGAGTACGACCTGTCTTCCGAGGAAGGCGTGCTGCTGATGTGCGTGGCCGAAGCGCTGCTGCGCATTCCGGACAAGGAGACCGCCGACAAGCTGATCTCCGACAAGCTCGGCGAGGCGAACTGGGAGTCCCACCTCGGCAAGAGCGATTCGGTGCTCGTCAACGCCGGCACCTGGGGCCTGATGCTGACCGGCAAGCTGGTCACCCTGGCCGACGAGACCCAGCGCAATTTCCTGGGCGCGCTGAAGCGGCTGATCGGCCGCGCCGGCGAGCCGGTGATCCGCCTGGCCGTGCGCCAGGCCATGCGCATCATGGGCCACCAGTTCGTCATGGGGCGCACGATCAAGGAAGCGCTGGACCGGGCCGAGGAAAAGGAGAACAAGGTCTATCGCTATTCCTACGACATGCTCGGCGAAGGCGCGCTGACCACGCCCGACGGCGCGCGCTATCACCGCGCCTACATCGACGCGATCAAGGCGCTCGGCGCGCGCGGCCCGTTCGCCAACGTGCTGGACGCGCCGTCGATCTCGATCAAGCTGTCGGCGCTGCATCCGCGCTACGAGGTGGCCAAGCGCGAGCGCGTGTTCGCCGAGCTGCAGCCCAGGCTGCTCGAACTCGCGCAGCTGGCCAAGGCGCAGGGCATCTGCCTGACCGTCGACGCGGAAGAATCCGAGCGGCTGGAAATCTCGCTGGACCTGATCGCCGCCGTGCACGCGGATCCGTCGCTGGCCGGCTGGCAGGGCTTCGGTCTCGCCGTGCAGGCGTACCAGAAGCGCGCGCCGTTCGTGATCGACTGGCTGGCCGAAAAGGCCCGCGCGAACGGCCAGCGCTGGTGCGTGCGCCTGGTCAAGGGCGCCTACTGGGACTCCGAGGTCAAGCGCGCGCAGGAAAGCGGCCACGCCGGCTATCCGGTGTACACGCGCAAGCCCAATACCGACGTGTCGTACCTGGCCTGCGCGCGGCGCCTGTTCGACTACGGCGAACTGTTCTATCCGGCCTTCGCCACGCACAACGCGCACACGATCGCGGCCATCCATCACATGGCGCGCGGCCGTCCGTTCGAATTCCAGCGCCTGCACGGCATGGGTGCGGACCTCTACGCCGAAGTCATCGGCGAAAAGAACATGAACGTGCCGTGCCGCGTCTACGCGCCGGTCGGCTCGCACGAGGACCTGCTGCCGTATCTCGTGCGCCGCCTGCTGGAGAACGGCGCGAACACGAGCTTCGTCAACCGCATCGTCGACGAAAGCCTGTCGATCCGCGATCTCGTCGCCGACCCGGTCGAGGTCGTGCGCCATTTCACTACCAAGCCGCATCCGCGCATTCCGCAGCCGGCCGGCCTGTTCGGGGAACAACGGAAGAATTCCATGGGCGTCAATCTCGGTAACGACAACGAACTCAAGGCGCTGGCCGACGCGATCGCCGCCTCGCCGCAGACCTGGACCGCGCGGCCGCTGATTCCGGGCGCCACGTTCACCTCGGCGCTGATCCCGGTGACCGACCCCGCCGACCGCCGCCGCACCGTCGGCAGCTGGCAGCCGGCCGACGCGGCCGCCGTCGACAAGGCCGTGGCCAACGCGGTCGCCGCGCAGCCGGAGTGGGACCGCACGCCGGCTGCGGGCCGCGCCAAGATCCTCGAGCACACGGCCGACCTCATGGAGGCCAGCCGCGGCGAACTCATCGCGCTGTGCGTGCGCGAAGCCGGCAAGACCATTCCCGACGCGATCGCCGAAGTGCGCGAAGCGGTCGACTTCTGCCGCTACTACGCCGCGCAGGCGCGCAGGATGCTCGCCCACGGCGAGACCCTGCCCGGCCCGACCGGCGAATCCAACCAGCTGTTCCTGCACGGCCGCGGCGTATTCGTCGCGATCAGCCCGTGGAACTTCCCGCTGGCCATCTTCATGGGTCAGGTCGTCGCCGCGCTGGTGACCGGCAACGCGGTCATCGCCAAGCCGGCCGAGCAGACCAACCTCGTCGCGTTCCGCGCGACCCAGCTGCTGCACGAGGCCGGCGTGCCGGCCGGCGTGCTGCAGTTCGTGCCCGGCGACGGCGCCACGGTCGGCGCGGCGCTGTGCCGCGACCCGCGCATCGCCGGCGTCGTGTTCACCGGATCGACCGAGACCGCGCGCGCGATCAACCGCGCGCTGGCCGCGCGCGATGCGGCCATCGCCGTGCTGATCGCCGAGACCGGCGGCCAGAACGCGCTGATCGCCGACTCCTCGTCGCTGCCCGAACAGGTCGTCAAGGACGCCGTCAGCAGCGCGTTCTATTCGGCCGGCCAGCGCTGTTCCTGCGCGCGCATCCTGTTCGTGCAGGAAGACATCGCCGACAAGGTCGTCGCGATGCTGGCCGGCGCGATGGACGAGCTGAAGGTCGGCGAGCCGCGCCTGCTGTCCACCGACATCGGTCCGGTCATCGACGAGGACGCGAAGAAGATCCTCGACGAGCATGCTGCGCGCATGGACAAGGAAGCGAAGCTGATCAAGGTCGCCAACCTCGGCGCAGACGCCACGCACGGCACCTTCTTCGCACCGCGCGCCTACGAGATCGCTTCGCTCGATCAGCTCAAGCGCGAAGTGTTCGGCCCGGTGCTGCACGTGCTGCGCTGGAAGGCGTCGGATCTGGACAAGGTCATCGGCCAGATCAACGCGACCGGCTACG
Source organism: Lysobacteraceae bacterium SCN 69-320 (assembly GCA_001725155.1). GTDB lineage: Bacteria > Pseudomonadota > Gammaproteobacteria > Xanthomonadales > Rhodanobacteraceae > Tahibacter. Next base: position 568,368 of record MEFP01000030.1, read on the forward strand.
GCCTGACCCTCGGCGTGCACAGCCGCATCGACTCGACGATCGAACAGATCGCAAAGGGCGTGAAGGTCGGCAACTGCTACGTCAACCGCAACCAGATCGGCGCGGTCGTCGGCGTGCAGCCGTTCGGCGGCGAAGGCCTGTCGGGCACCGGCCCGAAAGCCGGCGGCCCGCACTATCTCGCGCGCTTCGTGACCGAGCGCACCCTGACCGTCAACACCACGGCGGCCGGCGGCAACGCGTCGCTGCTGACGCTCGGCGAATGAGCTCGACGACCTGCGTGCGGCGGCTCAGCCGCCGCCGTAGGTCGCGCGGTACAGCGGGCTCGCGCGCACGAGTTCGGCCAGCTCGTCAGTACTGAGCTTGCGCTTATGCGTACCGCCCGGCGTCGTCTTGTCGTCCTCGATCACGTCGCTCGGCAGAACCAGGAAATGACCGAGCAGCTGCGTGCCGGCGACCTGCTCGTCGTTGCGGATCGTCGCGATCGCATCGTCCCAGCCCTGGCGCAGTTCCGCGGCGCCGTAGCGCTTGCGCAGCAGTTCGGCAAGCAGCGCGACGTTGCGCATGCCGTCGCCGCCCGGCCGAACCATCACACTGCTGCGCCAGTGTTCTTCCAACTGGTCGGCGATCGCCGCATCGAGATCCGCGGCGCGCAGAACCTGCGCGCGCAGATCGTCCTTGCCGAACAGCTCCGCGAGTCCGGCGAAACCGCACATGAATTTCCGCGGGCGCACCGTGGAGCGATCGAGTACGAGCCCCGGGCCACTGGCCACGAGCGAGCGCTGCTCCGGCTCGGCCAGCACCTCGGTCAGCGTGTCGCTCATTCCACCGAACAGGTTCCCGGGATCGTCCGCCGGCGGCGTGGCCTGCATGCGCGCGAATAACGCGCGGGCGGCGTCGATGTCGCCGGCGCGAATCCGCTGGCTGACGCGCGCGAGCTCCAACGTCGCGGCAATCGCCGGAGACGCCGATTCCTGCAGCAGCAGTGCCGCGGCGGGCTCCAGTCCCTGCTCGTAATGGCGCTTCATCGTCGCGACCGGAACCGGCCAAGCGCTCAGCGCCCGCAGGCCGGGCACCGTCTCGTTCTCCTCGTCGGCGGCATCCGGCTCGTCGGCATCGGCCTGCTCCGCTTTCGCTTCGGCGGTCGATTCGGCCATGGACTTCGCCAACGCTTCGGGACTGAGGCTCAGCGCCATCAGCAGCAGATACGACGCCTGATCCGGTTCTTGATAGGCCGGATCGTCCGCGCGTTCTTCGGCTTCCCGACGCTGCAGCGCGTCGCGCCAGGCCGGCCACAGCGCCGCCGCATCGGCCGGGCCGCACTTGAGCCAGCGCATCAGCAGATACGGAGCGCCGTCCACGACGGGATCGGCCAATTGCAGCTGCGCGGCCGACGGCGCCGGCGGACAGGCCATCGCCGCACCGACGGCGAACAGCAGCAGTGCTGCGAGTACGGACCGCATCGGCATTCCCCCGATGAACGCGACAGCCGTTGCGGCTGCGCAGGCGCGTCGATCTTAGGCAGGGGATCCGGCGGGCGGCCAGACGGTCGCCGCCGCACATTCACTGGCGGTTTACGCCGCGATCCGTGCAGCCGCCGGCTCTCGCAGGACGGCGCGCGCGGACCGCGGCGGCGCCGCGACTCACTTGCGCAGACGGAACACCAGCATGCCCAGTCCGACCAGCAGCATGACCGCGCCGATGCCGTAGAACAGGCCCGATTCGTCCTTGTGATCGGCCAGGGTCACGGTATGCGGATCTTCCGGCAGGTACTTGACCGACAGCACGGCCGGCTTGTCGTCGGGCTGGTCGCGCAGCGCCTTGCCCTGATCGTTGCTGAGGCTGACGCTGTCGCTGACGCTCTTGCCGTCCGGCGTCGCGAACGTGATCTTCGCGTGGAAATTGCGCTCGCGGCCGCGCTTGGTGCTCCAGGTGACCTCGGTGACCTGGGCTTCGGCGGTGACGCCGTGATCGGCCAGCGCCTTGCTGTCCTTGGCTTCCTTGAAGCCGACATACAGCATGACCGGGCCACCGACCAGCAGCACGAGCAGGATGAGGATGGAACGCAGCTTGGAAAACATGGAAATCCCCTGAGGATGATGAAACGGCGCCGCGGCGCCGCGATGGAGGCAAAAAAAAGCCGTCGCCTTCGCCGCGCCCTTCCTCGCGGCGAATCGATGACGTCGATGTGGTGACGGCGCGAACACCGTCCCTGGCTGCACGCCCGCTTGCCGGGCGCGTGGCCGCGAAGCACGGCCGGCGATCCTTCCGTGGATCGCCCGGCGGCAGACCGGCTACGGCCTGCCGCTGTATTGCGTCAGTCGTCGCTGCTGGCCAGCGAGATCAGGATGCGCAGCACATACCAGAGCATCAGCGCGATCGACGCGAACAGGTGCAGCGCCGCGCCGGCCGGACGATCGGTCGGATAGTGGTGGATGATGTTGGAGGTGTCGTACAGCACGCAGCCGCCGGCGAAGACGACCATGATCGCCGAGAACCAGATGCCGAGGCTGAAGCCGAAGATCGCGCCGGCGATGATCGCGCCGATCGCGCAGAATCCGGCGATCTTGAGGATGCCGCCGAGGAAGGAGAAGTCCTTCTTCGTCGAGAACGCCGTATACGTCAGGCCGGCGACCAGCAGCAGGGTGATGAAGCCGGCGGCCGGGATGGCCTTGGGCGCGACCATCGCCGCGATCGCGAACAGCGGCGAGAAGATCAGGCTTTCGGCCAGCACGTAGATGCCGAGGCCGAGCATCTGCTTTTCGTTGCTCTCGGCGTTGTCGGCCCAGTTGGAGGCCAGCCAGCCGACCGCCATGAACGCGCCGAGGAAGCCGATCCAGACCCAGCGGCTCGCGCTCATCAGCTTGAGCACGGCCACGCCGACCCCGGACAGGTAGAGCAGGCCCGACACCACGGTGAACGCGAGCAGTGCGACCGCGAGATACGTGTAGGTCGAGCGGATGAAGGCGACGCGGCTTTCGCCGAGTCCCGCTTCCGGTAGGGTTTGCGCGGTGTAGTCCATGTGTGCCCCCAGGCGTTAGTGACGATCGCGACGCGCAGCAGCGGCGACGGCGCAACGACGGGGTTGCGATGATCGCGACATGCGGCGAGAAAGAAGGTTGTTGGCGCTGCGCCGATACGATGACTGGCGCTGGCACAGTCTACACGCGGGTCCGGGGCTCAGGCACTGGCGGATTCGTCAAGTTGCGCGCGGCGGCACGTTACAGTCCGGCGGCGTCCGGCAGACCGTCCGGAAACAGCGCCGCGAACAATGGCATCGCGCGCGCGGCAGCGACGGCTTCGTCGCGGCGCAGCGGCCGCCGGATGCTGCGCCGCGGATCGGCCGGATCGTCTTCGAGCACGGCCGACGGCAACGGCAGCTCCACACCGTAGAGCCGCAGTCCGGGCCGCTCGTCGCCGGTATGGATGGTGGCTTCGGCATCCAGCCAACCCTGGCGCAGCTGCGCGCGCGAATAGCGCTGCTCGAGCAGCGGCTGCAGGCGCCGCCAATGGAGCGCGACCGGAAACGCCCCCGCCACCCATTCGTTGCGCAGCAGCAGCGCGAACGCCTCTGTCGTATCGCCGTCGGCGCGCAGTAGATCCGCGCGCAGACCCAGCGGATCGAGCGCGGGATTGCTGCGCCCGACCTCGCCGCAGGTTTCGGTATGGACAGTGCTGCGCCGGTCGAGCACCCAGGCCTGCGGCTCGGGCTCCACGGGCGACTGCGGATCGAGCACCGCGCGCAGTTTGGCGGCCTGCCGCACCATGGCGGCCTCGGTACCCGTCAGGCCCGGCTGCATCTGCACCTGACGATCCAGACGATCGCGCCCGCGCGCGATCTCGCCGCGGCGTATGTCATGCACGGCGCCGACGAGTTCCGCGAGCCGAGCCAGCGGCGGCTGCAGCGAACCGTCCGTCCGCGCCTGCAACCGTTCGAAGACGCGCGGCACAGCGGCTTCGAGCCGGCGCGTCGCCGCGTCGATCTCCTCGTCGCGTAGGCGCAGCGGCCGCAGCCAGTCCTCGCGGCCGCGGCTCCAGCGTGCGTAGGTGCCGGCGAGAAAGTACGGATCCCAGGTGCCCATGTACAGGATGTTGCGCTGCAGGTCCGGCTGGCCGGGCCGGTGCGACGCATCGAGCGCCGCGTCGAACGCCGGCACGGCTTCGTCCCAGCCGCACTTGAGCAGGCGCAGGACGGCGTATTCGTACAGATCGCGCGCGCCGTCCTCGGCCTGCTGCCGCGCCGCGAGCTCCGCGGCTGCGGGCAACGGCGGACAGGCGGCCTGCGCCATCGCCGCGGCCAGAGCCATTCCGAGGAACCCCGTTGCCGTCTCGCGGTTCATAGCCTTGTCCAAGTCGTGGCGACCACGGCGATGCTGCCGCGAGCGGGTCGCGGGCCACCATCCGGGCGATAACGCCGATTTACCGACGCTTCAGCGATTTTTTAACGCGGAGCGCCGGAGGGCATCGGTTAAGCTTGCCCGCCCTGCGGTCAGACCGGCCGCCGGACGCCGTCGAGGAACGCCGACCGCATGTACCTGGAGCATTACGGCCTCAAGGAAACGCCGTTCTCTATCACCCCGGACCCGCGCTACGTGTTTCTGAGCGAGCGCCACCGGGACGCGCTCGCGCACCTGCTCTACGGCATCGGCAAGGGCGGCTCCGGCGGTTTCGTGCAGCTGACCGGCGAGGTCGGCACCGGCAAGACCACGCTGTGCCGCCTGCTGCTGGAGCAGCTGCCGGAAAACACGCGCGTCGCGCTGGTGCTGAACCCCAAGCTCACGCCGGTGGAACTGGTCGAGACGGTCTGCGAGGAACTCAAGCTCGACATCGAGGGCCGCCGCGGCAGCCTCAAGGCGCTGGTCGACGCGCTCAATACCTTCCTGCTCGACGCCTACGCCCAGGGCCTGCGCGTCGTGCTCATCGTCGACGAGGCACAGAACCTCTCGGTCGAGGCGCTGGAACAGGTGCGCCTGCTGACCAACCTCGAAACGCCGACGCAGAAGCTGCTGCAGATCATCCTGCTCGGCCAGCCCGAGCTGCGCCGCCTGCTCGAGCGCGAAGACCTGCGCCAGCTGGCCCAGCGCATCACGGCGCGCTATCACCTGACGCCGCTCAACGGCGAGGAATGCGAAGCCTATGTACGCCATCGCATGGCGGTCGCCGGCTCGCGCAAGCTGCCGTTCTCGCGCCTGGGCCTGCGCGCGCTGTACCAGCGGTCCGGCGGCATTCCGCGCCTGATCAACGTGATTGCCGACCGCGCACTGATGGCCGGCTTCGCGCGCGAGACCGACAGCATCGGCGAACGCCTCGTCGATCTCGCCGCCGACGAGACCTTGCCGGGACATGCGCGCTATTACCTGCGCCGCTATGGCCGCTGGGTAGCCCTGGGCCTGCTGCTGGTCGCCGCCGGCGCCGGCCTGTGGTGGCGTCAGCGGCCGCCGCCGGCGGCACCCGTGACGCCCGCCGTCGCGGCGCCGCCGCAGGCGCCGGTCGTCGATGCGGCTGCCGTGCTCGGCGCCAGGCTCGGCACGGTCGACGGCGCCGACCTCATGGCCTGGACCCAACTGCTCGCGCGCTGGCAGGTCAGCTCGCGCGACGTCAGCGTGGCCGATGCGGCGCGCTGCCAGACGCACGTTTTCCCGGGCTTCGACTGCCTGCGCGGTCACGCGACCCTGGAGCAATTGCTGCGCTTCGACCGCCCGCTGCTGCTGGAACTGGAATACGAAGGCCGGCGCGGCCTGGCACTGCTGCAGGGCGTGGCCGACGACACCGTTAGGCTAGACTTCGCCGGCATCGGCTACCGCCTGACGCGCACGGAACTGCGCCGGGTCTGGCAAGGCGGCTTCGCCGTGACCTGGCGCGCGCCGGCCGACGCCCCGGTGCCGCTGCGGCTCGGCGATGCCGGCAACGGCGTCAGCTGGATCAAGCAGCGCCTGGCCCGGCTGGACGGCAACGTGGAAGCAGGCCTGGGGCCGGCCTTCTTCGATGCGGCGCTGGAGGAACGCGTGCGCAAGCTGCAGATCGCCTACGGCCTGACCGCCGACGGCATCGTCGGACAGGAGACCCTGTTCGCGTTGTCCTCGCTGGGCGCCGATGGTCCGCGGCTCGCCCGCACAGTGGACTAACCCGATTGACGACCAAGACCCGACGCCCATGTCCCTGATCCACGAAGCGCTGAAGAAGGCGGAACAACAGCGCCGCCTCGGCGAACCGCCCCAGCTGGGCACGCCGTTCTCGCGCGCGCCGCGACAGCGTTCGCTGCTGCCCTGGCTGGCCGCCGCCATCGTCGTCGCGCTCGGCGGCGGCTGGTATCTGTCGCGCACCGCACCGGCCGACGACGCTCCGGCGGCGACGGCGAATGACGGCAGAGCCGCCAAACTCGCGGCCGATGCCAGCACCGCGACGACGTCCCCGACGAAGGCGCCGAATCCGGCAGCTGCGGGCGAAGCGGGCGCCGGTGCGCCCAACAGCAACGCCGCCGAACGCCGCCCGACCATGGGCGCGAATGCGGTCGCCAACACCAATGTCGTGACCTCGCTGACGCCGCCGCCGACGCTGCACAACCAGGCGCCGACGCCGACGAACAACCCGCCGACGGTCAGGGAGGTCGCCGAACGCGAATCCGAACCGCATCCGCCGGGCGCCAACCCGCTCGCGCCGGGCGAAGCCGCGCCGCTGGCCCTGGGCGCGCCGCCGCCGGAAACGGCGGTCAATGACGCCGCCGGCCTGGCCAGCAAGACCGCGATCAAGGAAAGGCAGGCCGCCGCCGACCCGACCGCCGCCGGCCACTCGCCGTTCATCAAGGAACGCGCGGCCCTGCCGCCGTCGGCCGCGAGGGCCGCCGCGACGGCCGCCGTGCCGCCGCCGCAGAAGATGCCGGCGGCCACCCCACCGGCAGCAGCCCCGCCGGCCACGCCGCCGACCGCAGCGAACGCGTCAGCCAAGGCGCCGGCGACCGTGGCCGCGGCTGCGCCGCCACCGGCCCCGGCCCCGGCCCCGGCCGCTGCGCCGCCGGCCGCCGCGCCGGTCGAGCAATTGCCGGCCTACTGGCAGCTGCCGTACAACGTGCGCAAGGAACTGCCCGAGCTCAAGCTGTCCATGCACGTCTACAGCGCCACGCCGGCACAGCGCTTCGTCGTGCTCAACGGCAATCGCCAGGTCGAAGGCGACGAGCTCGGCGGCGAAGTGAGCATCGCCGAGATCCGCAGCGACGGCGTGGTGCTGATCTATCACGGTCAGCGCTTCCTCGTGCCGCGCAGCGGCTCCTGATTCCGTTTCCGCGCCGGCCGCCGGCGCGACTTGACGCGCCAGCGAGGATTCCGTGGTCTTCATCCAGGTCGAATCGCGCCGCCGTCCCGGCCCGCCCTGGGCGACGATCAGCATCGTCGCGCTGAGCGTCCTGGCCTTCTTCTGGCTTGCCGCGACCAGCGGCGAGGAGCGCCTGGCCCTGCTCGCGCGCTGGGGCACCGTGCCGGCGCGCCTGTTCGACAGCAGTGCGCCGCTCGTGCGCCAGCTCGTCGAGCTGCGCGCGCTGCGCCTGTTCAGCGCGCTGTTCGTGCATGCGAACTGGCTGCACCTGACCGGCAATCTGCTGTTCCTGATGATCTTCGGCCTGGCCGCCGAACGCCTGCTCGGTTCGCGCCGGTTCCTGATGCTCTATCTCGTCGGCGGCGCGGTGGCCAACCTCGTAGGCGCGCTGACGTTGTCCAGCGCGGTCACGCCGATCGTCGGCTCCAGCGGCGCGGTCTCGGCCGTGGTCGGCGCCTATCTCGCGCTGTTCCCGCGCTCGCGGCTGGGCCTGGTGCTGCCGCTGGGCCTGTTCCTCGAATTCGTCAAAGTGCCGGCGCCGGTGCTGATCGGCTTCTGGGTGTTGCTGCAATTGCTGTTCACCTATGTCGGCCCTAGCTTCGGCGCCGTGGTCTGGTGGACGCACATCGCCGGCTTTCTCGTCGGCGCGCTGATGGCGCTGATCTCGCGGCCGGCCATCGCGCGCCGGCTGCGCCAATGACTGGGCCTGCAGGCCGGACGACCACATGAAGAAACTTTTCAAGATTACCTTTCTGAACAACGGGAAGAGCTACGAGCTCCATGCGGAGCACGTGGGCTCCAGCCACCTGTGGGGCTTCACCGAAGTCAGCCAGCTCGTGTTCGAGCCGCGCGGCGAGGGCCTGGTCGTGGACCCGACCGAGGAACGCCTGCGCGAGGAGTTCGAGCTGACGCGCGTGCTGTATCTGCCGATGCACGCGATCGTCAAGATCGAGGAAGTCGAGCGGCGCAGCCCTGCGGTGATCCGCGATGCGGCCAGCGGCGAGAAGGTCACGCCGTTTCCGTATCCGCCGGCGCGACCGCGCTGACGGGGCCACCGGCAGCGCGGATTGCCGGCTGCTGCGCATCGCTTCGTCCTGGCGCCGGAGCGGCCGGCCGCCGGGACGGCAACGGCGTCGCAATGAGTTCCCTTGTCGGCTGCGGCGTGAAACCCGTCTCCACCGATACCCTGCGCCCGTCGGGCGTTCGAAGCCGTCGGGCGTTCGAAGCCGTCGGAACCTCCGGTTCCGAGCGACGGCTTTTCACCTCCTTGAGGGAAACCTCGAAAAACCCTCGTTCCGACGGTTTTTCGAGTTGGCGAGTCCGGTGCAGGTCCGGACTCGTCTGCGCTGATCAAGCGCTTGCGCGCTCGATCGCCCGCGGCACGTCGCCGTGCCGCGGGCACCTCGACGTTTTCGAGGTGCCCTTGAAGGAGAGGGTTTGTTGCGGAGGCGAAGCTCAGCCCTTGGCCGGCGCGGCCGGTTCCGGCTTGCGCAGAGCCATCGCCTTGAGCACGTGCACGGCTTCGTTCAGCGCGTAATCGTCCAGCGGCGGCGCCTCGGTATTCGCGGTGCTGGATTCGGACTTCTCGTTCTCGCCCTTGAGATGGTTGGGCAGATCGCGCTCGCTCGTCATCAGCGACGGCGCGGCGTCGCGCACGGCCAGCTTGAGATCACGCAGCTCGATGTCGGGCACGATGCCGGTGGCCTGGATCGAGATGTTCGCCGGCGTGTAATAGCGCGCCGTCGTCAGCTTGACCGCGTGACCGTCCTCCAGCGGCAGCACGGTCTGCACCGAGCCCTTGCCGAAGGTCTTCTGGCCGAGGATCAGGCCGCGATGGTTGTCCTTGAGCGCGCCGGCGACGATCTCGGCGGCCGAAGCCGTGCCGCGGTCGACGAGGATGACCAGCGGTGCGCCGTCGGTCAGGTCGCCCGGCGTCGCGCTGAAGCTGAGATCGGTGTCGTTGAGGCGGCCGCGCGTGGTCACGATGGTGCCGCTGTCGAGAAAGACGTCGCTGACCTCGACCGCCGCGGTCAGCAGCCCGCCCGGGTTGCTGCGCAGGTCGAGCACGACGCCGCGCAGGCTGGAATCCTTGCCGCGCAGCCGCGCCAGCTTGCGCTTGAGTTCGCCGCCGGTGTCTTCCTGGAACTGGGTCACGCGCACATAGGCGTAGGCCGGTTCCAGCCAGCGCACGCGCACGCTGGCGACCTTGATCTTCTCGCGCTTGAGCGTGATGTCGACCGGCGCCGACTCGCCTTCGTGCAGGACGGTCAGCACGACGCTGCTGCCCGGGTTGCCGCGCAGCTGTTCCACCGACTCGTTGACGTTCTCGGCCGAGACCGCCTTGCCGTCGATGCGCGTGATGATGTCGCCGGGCTTGATGCCGCCGCGCTCGGCCGGGGTGTCGTCGATCGGCGAGACCACGCGCAGCACGCCGTCGATCGTCAGCACTTCCAGGCCCAGGCCGTCGTAGGCGCCGCTGGTGCCCTCGGTCAGATCGCTGAGCTGGCGCGGGTCCAGGTATTCGCTGTGCGGATCCAGGCCCGACAGCAGGCCCTTGATCGCGGCTTCCATCAGGCGCTTGTCGCCGACGTCGTCGACATAGGCCTGCTTGACGAGGTTGTAGACCGCCGTGAACGTGCGCACGTCGTCGATGCTGACACCGGCCTTGGCCGCGGCGGCCTCGGCCGTTTCGGGCCCGGCCGGTGTGTCGGCCGCCTGTACGGCCAGCGCGAACAGGGAAAGGACGAGGAACAGCAGCGAACGGGACGACATGGCAACGACTCCGGCAAACGTGCGACGACTATACCGCGGCGGCGGCACGGCTCGGACCCGCGACGGCGGCGGAAGTGCCGCGCCCGGCGGATCGCCGGAAGACAGCCCGGCAGCGTGATCCCGCGCGGGATCGCCGGGAGCCGGTCGCGCCGGCGAGGGATTCCCGCAGAACCTGTGCGAACCCTGCTTGCGCCGTTCGACCGAAAGCGGACAGAAACCCGTTCTCCGGCAACGTGTCAGGGCGACTTGAGCCAGCCGCGCGGATCCAGCGGCTTGCCGCGCGCGCGCAGCTCGAAATACAGGCCAGCGCTCCTGCGGCCGCCGCTGGCGCCGGCCGTGGCGATGGCCTCGCCGGCGTCGACCCAGTCTCCGACATCCTTGAGCAAGGATTCGTTATAGCCGTACAGGCTCATGTAGCCGTCGCCGTGGTCGAGGATCAGGATCAGGCCGTAACCCTTGAGCCAGTCGGCGTAGGCGACGCGGCCGTGCGACACCGCGCGCACTTCGGCGCCGGCCGTGGCCGCGACCACGATGCCGGAGATCGCGCGGCCGGAGTCGTCGCTGGAGCCGAAGCCGACCGCGACCTTGCCGGCCAGCGGCCAGGGCAACCGGCCGCGCCGCGCGGCGAACGGCTCGGCCGCCTGCAATTGCTTCGGAATGTCGGCGAACACGTCGCGCAGGCGTTCCAGCAGTTCGACCAGCGCGGTCTCGTCCTTGCCGAGCGCGGCCAGCCGCGCGGCCTGGTCGCGCAGGCTTGCGTCCAGCGCGTCGACCACGCCCTGGCGCTGCAGGCGCTCGGCGTCCAGCCGCGCACTTTCGGCATTGCGCGCCTCGCGCGTCGCGCTGACCTGCGCGACCTGGGCCTCGATGGCCTGCTGCACGCGCGCGAGGTCGGCCAGGTCGGCCAGCAGTTCCTCGATGCGGCCGACGCGGGCACGCTGGAAATAGCGGTGATAGGCCAGCACGCGCGAAGTCGTCGCGACCTCGTTCTGCTGCAGGATCAGCTTGAGTTCTTCGTGCCGGCCCAGCGCGTAGGCCGAACGCAGCAAAGCAGCCAGTGCGTCGCGCTGGGTCTTGAGCTTGTCCTCGAGCTCGCGCCGGCGCGCCTGCAGGACATCCAGTTCCTTCTGCTGCTCGGCCAGCTTTTCGTCGAGCTGGCGCAGCTCGCGCGCGATCGCGGCGATATGCGTCTCGCGCTCGCGCAGCTCGACGACGACGCCGCCTTTTTCCGTCTCGGTGGCCCTGCGCTGTTCGGCGAGCTTGCGGATCTCCGCGCGCGTGGCTTCGAGCCTGCGCTGCGCCTCGTGTTCCTCGGCGTTGCCCTCGCCCCCCTTGGCCGGCGCGGCGCTCGCCGCCGTCGCGGCCGGCGCCGCTTCACCATCGCCGTCCTGGGCGAACAGGCCGCCGCTCAGCACGGCGAGCGCAACGGCGAGCACGGCGCCGCGCCACCGCGACAGCGCGCGCACGAGCCGGGCGTAGGCGGCGGGCCAGCGCATGGCCGCCTCAGGCGTCGAAGTTCAGCAGCGAACGTCCGGTCATTTCCGCCGGCACCGGCAGCCCCATGAGCCCGAGCACGGTCGGCGCGAGATCGCGCAGCGCGCCGTGGTGGATCTGCGGCCGGCCCGGGCCGACATAGACCAGCGGTACCGGTCCGACCGTGTGCTGGGTATGCGGCTGGCCGTTCTCGTCGAGCATCTGTTCGAGATTGCCGTGGTCGGCCGTGATCAGCAGCGCACCGCCGGCCGCGCGTATCGCCGCCTCGATGCGGCCCAGCGCGACATCGACGGCCTCGGCCGCGGCAATCGCCGCGGCGAGCACGCCGGTATGCCCGACCATGTCGGGATTGGCAATGTTGCAGGCGATGAAATCGAAGCGGCCCGAGGCGATGGCCTCGACGAGCTTGTCGGTCAGCTCCGGGCAGCTCATCTGCGGCTGCAGATCGTAGGTCGCGACCTTGGGGCTGGGTATCAGCAGGCGTTCCTCGCCGGCATACGGCGCTTCGCGGCCGCCGGAAAAGAAGAACGTGACGTGGGCGTATTTCTCGGTCTCGGCGATGCGCAGCTGGGTCTTGCCGAGCGCGGCCAGGTACTCGCCCAGGGTATTGGCCATGGACTGGGGTCGATAGGCCACCGCGCTGACGGCGAGCGCCGTGCTGTACTCGGTCAGGGTGACGAACGCCGACAACGCGACCGAGCGCTCGCGCGCGAAGCCGTCGAACGCGGCGTCGACATAGCACTGGCTCAGCTGGCGCGCGCGGTCGGCGCGGAAATTCATGAACACGACCGCATCGCCGGACTGCATCGCGGCGCCGGCGCCGATCACGGTCGGCTTGACGAACTCGTCGTTTTCGCCGCGCGCATAGGCTGCGGCCAATGCGCCGACCGCGCTTGCGGCGTGGTAGTCGGCGCGCGCATCGGTGATCGCGTCGTAGGCCAGCTGCACGCGCTCCCAGCGCTTGTCGCGGTCCATCGCGTAGTAGCGGCCGCCGACCGTCGCAATGAAGGCACCCGGCGTCTTCGCGCAATGCGCCTCCAGCAGGCGCAGCGAAGGTTCGGCGCTGCGCGGCGGCGTGTCGCGGCCGTCGAGGAACGCATGCACGGCGATGCGCGGCACGCCCTGCCGCGCGGCCAGATCGAGCATGGCCAGCACATGGTTCTCGTGGCTGTGCACGCCGCCCGGCGAGATCAGGCCGAACAGGTGCAAGGTGCCGCTGCCGGCCCGGGCCGCGGCGCAGGCCTGCAGCAATGCCGCATTGTTGAAGAATTCACCCGTGGAAATGTCCTGGTCGATGCGGGTCAGGTCCTGGTAGACGATCCGGCCGGCGCCGATGTTCATGTGGCCGACTTCGGAATTGCCCATCTGGTCGTCGGGCAGGCCGACGTGCAGGCCGTGGGTATCGACGAGGTCGTGCGGACAGGTCGCCAGCAGGTGGCGCCAGTTCGGGCAGTTCGCGAGCGCGATCGCGTTGTATTCGGTCTCGAGGCGATGGCCCCAGCCATCGAGGATCAGCAGCAGGACGGGCTTGGGTGCGGTCACGGCGAAAACGGCGGCGATGGCGGAACGCGCATGGTAGCGGAATCGCAGCAGCAGGGCCGCCGCGGCCCGTGACCAATGGCAGGGGGCCGCCGCGCGCTGCAACCCTGCGCCGGAAGCCTGCATCCAAGCCTCTGCCCGCGCGAATCAGCTCCCGTCAGGTTCGCGCCCTCATCAGGAGTCGTTCCATGATCATGCGTACGCTTGCTTTCGCCGTCTGCGCCACCTTCGCCGCTGCTGCCGTCCAGGCCGGTCCCACCGGTCCGGACATCGACAAGGTCAACGGCTCCATCCGCGTCGACGAAGGCCAGGCCGCCGGTGATCTGGAAACCGTCAACGGCTCGATCCTGCTGCGCACCCATGCCCGTGCCGACTCGGCCGACACGGTCAACGGCTCGATCGAAATGGACGACGACACCGAGCTGAAGTCGGCCGAGACCGTCAACGGCGCGATCTCGCTGGGCCAGCGTGCCCGGGTGCGCGACTCGGTGGAATCGGTCAACGGCTCGATCAGCCTGGACCGCGGCGCCGACGTCGGCGGCAAGGTGTCCAACGTCAACGGCCGCATCCGCATCGACGCCGCGCGCGTCGGCGGCTCGATCGAGACCGTCGCCGGCGACATCGAGGTCGCCTCCGGCTCGCGCGTCGAAGGCGGCATTCTCGTCGAGAAGCCCAGCGGCTGGTCCTGGGGCAAGCAGAAGAATCCGCGCATCGTGATCGGCCCGGACGCAGTCGTGCAGGGCCGGCTGGTGTTCCATCGCGACGTCGACCTGTTCGTCAGCAGCAGCGCCAAGATCGGCGCGATCGAAGGCGCCACGCCGACGATGTTCAGCGGCGCGACGCCGTAAGACAGCACGAAAGAACTGCCCGGCGGCGGACTTTGCAGTCCGCCGCCACCTTCGTCGCAGGCATGACTTCCGGCCTGGCTGCGCGGCGGCGCCGGCGCCTACACTCGGTCCTCCGTGTCTTTCCGGAGGCCCCATGCGCCAGATCCTGATTCTCGCGAGCGCCGCGTTGACGCTCGTCGCCTGTTCCGAAGCGCCGCCGCCCGCGGCGCAGAACGCCGCAACTCCTGCCGCTGCGCCCGCCGGCTACCGCTCGACCTTCGCCAACAGCGGCGCCGACTTCGCCGAACGCCTGAAGAAACTGGCCTCCGACGAATTCGAAGGCCGCGAACCCGGCACCCTCGGCGAGCGCCTGACCACGGCCTACCTCAAGGACCAGTTCGAGCGCATCGGCCTCAAGCCCGGCAACAACGGCTCCTGGTTCCAGTCGGTGCCGACCGTCGAGATCACCTTGCAGAACACCGACGTCGCGCTGGACGTCGCGGTCGGCGGCGGACACGAGACCTTCGCCTACAAGACCGACATGGTCGTCGGCAATCTCTCGGCCAAGCCCGAGGTCAGCCTCAAGGATTCCGAGCTCGTGTTCGTCGGCTACGGCGTCAACGCGCCCGAGCAGAACTGGAACGACTACGCCGGCCTCGACGTCAAGGGCAAGACCGTCGTCGTGCTGGTCAACGATCCGGGCTTCGGCAACAACGACGCGGAGCTGTTCAAGGGCCGCGCCATGACCTATTACGGCCGCTGGACCTACAAGTTCGAGGAAGCCGCGCGCCAGGGCGCCGCGGCCGCGCTGATCGTGCACGAGACCGAAGGCGCCGGCTACGGCTGGAACGTCGTCGAGAACAGCTGGAGCGGTCCGCAGTTCGACCTGCCCGCGAGCGAGGATCCGGCGCCGCGCCTGGACGTCGCCGGCTGGCTGACCAAGGCCTCGGCGGAACGCCTGTTCGCCAAGGCCGGCCTGGATTTCGCGGCCCTGCGCAAGAGCGCCGACATCCGCGGCTTCAAGCCACAGGCGCTGCCGGCCAGCCTGTCGGTCACCCTCAAGAGCGGCATCAAGAGCGGCAGTTCCGACAACGTCGTCGCGATGCTGCCGGGCACCACGCATGCCGACGAAGCCATCGTCTACAGCGCGCACTGGGATCATCTGGGCAAGGACCCGTCGCGCAGCGGCGACCAGATCTTCAACGGCGCCGTCGACAACGCGACCGGCGTGGCCGGTCTCATCGTGATCGCCGAAGCCTTCGCCCGGCAGAATCCGCCGCCGCAGCGCTCGATCGTGTTCGCCGCCGTGACGCTGGAAGAATCCGGCCTGCTCGGCTCGCGCTACTACGCGACGCATCCGCCGATCCCGATGGACAAGACCGTCGCCGACATCAACATGGACGCGATGTCCCTGACCACGGTCGCGCGCAATCTCGCCGTCGTCGGCTACGGCCAGTCCGAGCTCGACGACTACCTCAAGGCCGCCGCCTCGGCCCAGGGCCGCGTGATCACGCCGGAAGAATCGCCGGAGAAGGGCCATTTCTTCCGCTCCGATCATTTCAACTTCGCCCGCAAGGGCGTGCCCGCGCTGTACGCCAAGGGCGGCGCCGACCTGTTCGACGGCGGTGAAGCCGCCGGCCGCGCCGCGTTCGAGGACTACGGCAAGAACCGCTACCACCAGGTCAGCGACGAGTACAAGGACGGCATGCCGCTGGACGGCGTGACCGCCGACCTCGAAGCGCTCTACGTCGTCGGCAGCAAGCTCGCCAGCGAAACGACCTGGCCGCAGTGGGCCGCCGACAGCGAATTCAAGGCAGTCCGCGACGCGGCAAAAAAATAAGAATGGGTAGGTTGCGGTGAGCCCGCAGGGCGAACCGCAACATCAAGGTTCCGACGCACGCGAAGAACGGTCGGCGAAGGCACATCCGCCGAACCCTTGCGACACTGCCGGCGTTCGCGAGAACGCTTCGGCAAGGGCTTTTCGCCGCGGAGATGCCTCGATGTTGCGGTTCGCTGCGCTCACCGCAACCTACCGGGCACCGCTTGCGCGGCATTGGCCGCGGCGACAAGATGCGCCGTCCTCGCCCACGTCGCCGCCATGCCCGTACTGCTGATCGCCTCGGTCCTGCTGCAATTCGTCTGCCTCGTCCACATGGTCCGGTCGGGGCGGCCCTACTGGTGGATCTGGGTCATCATGCTCGGCTCCTACCTCGGCGTTGCGGTGTATTTCTTCACCCAGATCCTGCCGGAGCTGCGCCACGATCCGGCCGGCCGCCGGCTCGTGCGCAACGTGCGCGACCGCATTGATCCCGAACACCAGCGCCGGCGCATCGCGCAGCAGCTCGACGTCGCCGACACGGTGGAAAATCGCCGCCGTCTCGCCGAGGAATCGCTGCGCCTGGGCGACTACACCAACGCGGCCGAGCTGTACCGCTCCGTCCTCAAGGGCATCTACGCGACCGATCCGGCCTTCCTGCTCGGACTGGCCCAGTCCCTGGCCGGCCTCGGCGACCACGCCGGCGCACGCGACACCCTCGATGCGCTGATCAGGGCCAATCCGCAGTTCCGTTCCGACGAAGGCCATTTCCTCTATGCGCGCTGCCTCGAAGCGCTCGGCGAGAACGACCGCGCGCTGGAGGAATACTCAGTGCTCGCGACCAGCTACCCCGGCGAGGAAGCGCGCCTGCGCTACGGCCGCCTGCTCAAGTCGCTGAACCGTCCGCGCGACGCGCGACGCGTGTTCGAGGACATGCTCAAGCGCGCGAAAGCCGCGCCGAAATACTACCGGCGCAAGGAACAGGCGCATCTCGATGCGGCAAAGCAGGAGCTTGCGGAGTTGGCGCCGGCGACGGAGTAGTCGCTGCGCGCGTCATGCCGGCTGAATCGTCAGGCATCCGCATCGCGCATATCGGACCACCAGCGGACGCCTCCCGGATCCGCCAGTGCGAAAAAACCCAAAGCCTCGCTGTAGGCAATCGTGCCGTCGAACAGCAACGCGTCCGGCTCGCCGTTCACGCCGACGTCTTCCTGGACGAAGGTGAAGCGCGTACCCAGCGCCTGTTCCGGGGTGAGGCCCAGGGCCTGCAGATCGTCCAGGGTGCCGCGCACCAGCGCGAACGAACGCGACGCCCATTCGGCGTTCGCGTCGAAATAGAGCCGCGGATGTGCGGTGCGGATCTTCATGAGTCCAGTCCGGTTAGCGGAATGCGGCAGCGGCATGACGCAGCGCCGAATGACCCTTCACGGCGGTCCGCCGAATCGAACCGGCCGTTGCGCATCGTCGGACGCATCGCCGGTGCATTGAAAAGCCCGCCATCGCCAGCTCTCCGATACGCTATTCGTCCGTTCCGCCGCCATCGCCGGGATTGGAGCTCCACGTTCATTCCTCGATCGCCTCCACGCCGCGCCGCCGCAGATCGTCGAGATGCGCCCGCATTTCCGCGAGCTGCGCCGGCGTATGCCCGGTCCAGTCCATGACCTCGCCGACGACGCGGAACGGACTGCGCGAACGGTACGACTTCGTCGGGTTGCCGGGAAACCGCCGGTTCGTCAGGTTGGGATCGTCCTCGATCGGCCCGGTAGGTTCGACGACATAGATCCGGCCTCGCGCCTTACCGACGGCCAGTTCGGCTCCCCAGGTCGCCGCGTCCAGGGTGGCGCTCAGATAGACGAACGCGCCCGGCTTCCTGCTGCCGTAGTTCGAGACGAAGCCGGGCGCTATCAGATCGCCCGGATTCAGATCGGCCTTGGTGCCGTGGTAGTACGTCGGCGCATCGGTCATCGCTCACTCCGCTGGCCTTCCATCGCGACAGGCCGGCGATGCTGAGCCAGGCCCGGCGTCTTGCCGCAAGCCCCCGCATGCCGTATATCTTCGTTGTGGGAGGCGCAATGCCTCCCGTTTCATTTTTGAGCGGCGCGGTTTTCCCCTATTCGCGAGTGCGACGCACGCTGCCGCCGGGTGCCCGATCTGGCGAATGCCTCTCGCGGACGGTCCGATCGTCCCGCTGGAAAGAACGGTCAGATCTGCCGCGGCCCGAACAGAATGACCGACATGCCCAGCAGGCAAAGCCCGACGCCGATCCAGTCCGTCACGGACGGCTTCACCGAGTCCACGGCCCAGAGCCAGAGCAACGCGACGCCGATATAGACCCCGCCGTAAGCGGCATAGACGCGACCGGCCGCATGCGGATGCAAGGTCAGCAGCCACGCGAACAGTGCGAGGCTCGCGGCGGCCGGCAACAGCAGCCAGACGGACCGGCCCTGCTTGAGCCACAGATACGGCAGATAGCAGCCGACGATCTCCGCGAGCGCGGTCAGCACGAACAACGCGACGGTTTTCGTCAGTTCCGGCAGCATGGAAATTCGCCCGCGGTTTCGAAGCAGGACCGCAACGCGGCCGCGAGGCACTCATGCACCAAAGACATCGTCAGCGTCCGTCGCGCATCAACGACAACGCGACCAGCGGCGCGAGATTGAACAGCAGGATGCCGATCTTGTAGACGGCCATGCCGCCGTAATGGATCGCGTCGAACGTCGCGTCGGTCAGACGGAACCAGCGGCCGTGCAGACGCCGGAGCCCGTCGCGCGCGAACACGAACGCGAAGAACCAGACGAACAGCACCAGATAGTTGAAGGCCAGCGACCAGAGCAGGAAGCGACAGACAGCGTCGGTATCGGTAGTCATGCATCCCGCCTGGGCCAAGGCCTGAGCCGGCGGCAATCGCCGCAATGCGCGGCAGCTTAGCGCAGTCGATCTACGGCGACCTTGCCCGCAATCGGCTCCTCCGTCGCCTAGCCCTTTCGGCCCAGGGCAACCCCGCCGCCGCTGCCTACAATCGGGCGAGTTTCCCGCTGCAAGGATCCGTCGATGCCGATGCTCGTTTCCGCCGCCCTGCTGGCCGCCGCGGCGGCCGCGCCCGAACCGGGCGCCAGCCGTGTGCTGCGTTTTCCCGATATTTGCGGCGACAGCGTCGCCTTCGTCCAGGCCGGCGACATCTATCGCGTCGCCGCGGGCGGCGGCACGGCGCAACGGCTGACGTCGCACATCGGCAACGAGCTGTATCCGAAGTTTTCGCCCGACTGCCGCTGGATCGCGTTCTCGGCCGAGTACGACGGCACGCGCCAGGTCTATGTGATTCCGGCCGACGGCGGCCTGCCGCGTCAGCTGACCTGGTACAACGACGTCGGCAGCATGCCGCCGCGCGGCGGCACCGACTACCGCGTGCTGGACTGGAGCCCCGACGGCAAGCGCGTGCTCGTGCGTGCGAACCGCGTGCCTTACGACGAGCGCAGCGGCCGGCTCTACGAAGTACCCGCCGACGGCGGCCTGGAGACGCCGCTGGCCATGCCCGAGAGCGGCGGCGGCATGTATTCCCCGGACGGCAAGTCGGTGGTGTATACGCCGATCGATCGCGACTTCCGCAGCTGGAAGCGCTATCGCGGCGGCCGCGCGCAGGACGTGTGGACCTATGACCTCGTCCACAACACCTCGCAGCGCCTGACCGACAACCGCGCGACCGATCATCAGCCGATGTGGCTCGGCGACACGATCTACTTCGTGTCCGACCGCGGCCACACCCTGAACCTCTGGTCCATGCCCGCCGCCGGCGGCGAAGCACGCCAGCTGACCCGGTTCGACGACTTCGACGTGCTCTGGCCCAGCGCCGGCAAGGACGCGATCGTGTTCGAGCAGGGCGGCTGGATCTGGCGCTTCGACACGGCAGAAGGCAAAGCCGTCAAGCTCGACATCCGCGTGACCGGCGACCAGCCGCAGGCGCTGCCGGCGTGGAAGAAAGTGGCCGCGCAGATCGAGTCCTTCGACCTGTCGCCGCACGGCGAGCGCGTCGTGTTCGGCGCACGCGGCGAGCTGTTCAGCGTGCCGGCCAAGAACGGCGAGATCCGCAATCTGAGCAGGACGCCGGCTGCGCGCGAGATCAGCGCGACCTGGTCGCCCGACGGCCGCAGCATCGCCTACCTGTCCGACGAGAGCGGCGAGTATGAGCTGTACGTGCGCGATCAGGACGGCAGCGGCGAGCCGCGCCGCCTGACCCGCGACGGCGATACCTGGCGCATGCCGCCGGTCTGGTCGCCGGACTCGCACAAGCTGGCCTATGCGGACAAGCGCGGCCGCCTGCGCATCCTCGACGTGGCCAGCGGCGCGCAGCGCGAAGTCGACCAGAGCCGCTACGACGACCTCGGCGACTATGTCTGGTCGCCCGATTCCAACTGGCTGGCCTACGGCAAGACCAATGCGGCCGGCCTGTCGCAGATCTGGCTGTACTCGCTGAGCGACGGCAAGACCGGCGCGGTCACCGAAGCGACCAGCAGCGCGTTCAATCCGGCCTTCGATCCCAAGGGCCGCTGGCTGTATTTCCTGTCCAACCGCGACTACAACCTGACCTTCAGCGCGTTCGAGCAGAACTATCTCTACACGAACGCGACGCGGCCGTACGCGCTGACCCTCGCCGGCAACGGTCCGGCCGTCTATCCGCTGCCGAGCGACGAGGTCAAGAGCGCCGCCGCGGACAAGCCCAAGGACGCCGGCAAGCCCGCCGACAAGCCCGCCGCCGCAAGCGCGCCTGCCGTGCATGTGGATCGCGACGGCATCGTCGGTCGCGCCGTCGCGCTGAAGGCAGGCTCGGGCAGCTACCGCAGCCTGCAGGCCGGCGCCGACGCGGTGTATTTCCTGTCCGGCAGTCCGCGCCAGCAGCAACCGCAGGAACTGCGTCGCCTCGCGCTCGATGCCGACCAGGACAAGCCCGTCGCGGCCAACATCGCCGACTTCCGCCTGTCCGCCGCCGGCGACATGCTGCTGCTCAAGCAGGGCGAGCGCTTCGCGCTGGTCAAGGCCGACGCCGGCCAGGACTTCAACGCCGGCGCGCTGAACCTCGACAAGCTCGAGCTCTACGTCGATCCGCGCGTGGAATGGCGCCAGGAATTCACCGACGCCTGGCGCATCCTGCGCGACTGGTTCTACGACCCGGGCGTACACGGCGGCATCGAACGCTGGAACACGATCCGCGAACGCTACGGCGCCTGGGTGCCGCATCTGGGCAGCCGCGCCGATCTGGATTTCGTGCTGCAGGAAGTCGCCGGCGAGATGAATTCCGGCCACGTCTACGTGCAGTCCTCGGCCGACATGCCGAAGGTCGAGCGCCGCGCCGGCGGCCTGCTCGGCGCCGAATTCGAGACCGACGCATCGGGCTATTTCCGCATCGCGAAGATCTTCGCCGGCGAGAACTGGAACCGCGACCTGCGCTCGCCGCTGACCGAGACCGGCGTCAACGTGAAAGCCGGCGACTATCTGATCGCGGTCGACGGCGTCGACGCGCGCAGCGTGAAGAATCCGTACGCGCTGCTGCAGGGCCGCGGCGATCAGGTCGTGAGCCTGCGCGTGAACAACCGGCCCAGCGCCAGCGGCGCGCGCGAGGTGCGCGTGAAGACGCTGACGTCCGAACAGGGCCTGCGCTACGCCGACTGGGTCGCCGCGCGGCGCGCCTACGTCGAGAAGCTGTCCAACGGCCGCATCGGCTACATCCACGTGCCGAACACCGCCGTCGAAGGCAACCGCGAGCTCAACCGCGGCCTGCTCGCCTATCACGACAAGGAAGCACTGATCATCGACGACCGCTACAACGGCGGCGGCTTCATTCCGGATCGCATGATCGAACTGCTCGCACGCACGCCGCTGAACTACTGGAAGCGCCGCGGCCTGGACCCGGCGCCGACGCCGCTGGTCTCGCACGATGGTCCCAAGGCCATGCTGATCAACGGCCTGTCGAGTTCCGGCGGCGATGCGTTCCCGTACTACTTCCGCAAGCTCAAGCTCGGCACCCTGATCGGTACGCGCACCTGGGGCGGCCTGATCGGCATCTCCGGCAATCCGGGCCTGGCCGACGGCGGCAGCGTGCTCGCCGCGACGTTCCGCTTCATGGGCACGGACGGCCAGTGGGCCGTGGAGAACGAGGGCGTCGCGCCGGACATCGAAGTCATCGACCGCCCCGAACTCGTCGCCGCGGGCAAGGACCCGAGCATCGAGAAGGCCGTCGAGGTGCTGCTCGCCCAGCTGCCGGCGAACCCGAAGGCGCGCATGCAGGCACCGCCCGCACCGACCAAGTTCGGCGACTGAGCACTGCGTAGGTTGTGGTGAGCGCAGCGAACCGCTACGTCGAGGTCCTGCCGATACGAAAAGCCGGCATCGAAGCGATCGCGCCGTTGCCGGCTTCGCTGGCCCGGGCCGAAGAATCCCGTGATCGGGATTCTTCGGTGGGAAGAGACATTGATATTGCGGTTCGCCGTCCGGGCTTACCCAACCTGCGCGGCTGGTGGCTCGGGTCGGAGAATCCTTCGATCGGGGTTCTTCGGGGGAAGAGACCTCGACGTAGCGGTTCGCCGGGCTCACCGCAACCGACGGTTCCCCACTACGGTTTTCCCCTGCGCGGCACGCGTGCGGGTAAGATCCGGCGCCGACGTTCCGGAGACTCCGATGCAATGCTTTGTATACAAAAGCCTGCGCCGCGCCGATACCTACGTCTATCTGCGCGAGCGTGACGCGTTCGAGCTGCTGCCCGCGCCGCTCGCGGCGACGCTGGGGCCGCTGAATTTCGTCATCGAGCTGGCTCTGTCGCCGGAACGCAAGCTCGCGCGCGAAGACGTCGATGCCGTCATCGCCAATCTGCAGGGGCCGGGCTTCCACCTGCAGTTGCCGCCGCCGCCCGTCGAGACGACGCACTGAACGATCCGGGCAACGTCCGCTGCGCGGGCGTTGCCCGGGCAGAGCTGCGTCGACGCGCCGCAGCCCGACATCTCGCCCGCCGGCAACGACCCTCGCCCGCCCGCAGGACCCGAATTCGGAGTACCGGATCGGTCCGGCCCGCCGCACGCCGCACGCCGGGCTCATCGCGGCCGTCGCCCGACATGGCTGCTGCAGCGCAACATGAACGACCCGTACGGCTGAACCGCGTTTTACCGCGCGCCCGGAATTAACTGCATATACTCGCGCGGGTCGCGCCGTTGGCCGAAAGGACAGCGGCCCGGGCGCGCCGGCAACGGCACGCCAGGACTGTTCTCACTGCCCGATCTGTACGGAAACTCCGCGTGCCACGAGCCAAGCCGACACGCCTCGCCGCCTTCGTCGCCAGCCTGCCGTACTTCCTGCCGGCTGCGCTGTGTCTGCTCGCCGCCGCCTTCGTCGCCCACCCCGCCGCGCTGCTGTTGCTGCTGGCGGCCAATTCGCTGGCCCTGGCCGCGATCTGCCAGGGCCTGGGCTTCGATCAGGAAGACAGCTTCGCGCGCACCGTGCTGCGCCGCGGCGCCGCGCATTTCGTGCTGCTCGCGATCTATTCGGCCGCCGTCATGCTGCTGCTGGGCTGGCCGCTGGCCGCGCTGCTCCAGGCCGGTTCGCTCGGCGCAACCATGTGCCTGTCGGCCGCCGTCGTGGTCGCCCTCCTGTTGCTCTGGCGCCTGTGGCCGGCGTTCGGCCTGGTCTTCGTCTGGGACGACGCCTATCCCGACAGCGGACAGGGCTCGTGGATATTGACCGCGGTCTCGCGCAGCATGAGCTTCGCGCGCCACCTGACCGGCGAACACGAGCTGTTCTTCAGCCACGGCCTGCCGGTGGCCATGGCCCAGCTGATCCTGGTCTGCCTGGCCGTCGGCATCGCCGGTCTGGGCCAGGGCCTGCCGAACGAGCTGAGTCTGCTGATGCTGCTGGTCTATGCGGTTGCGCTGCCGCTGTTCCAGCTGCTGATCGCCAACCGCTGCCTGCGCGCGCTGCTGACCGCCCGCCGCGCGCGACGCAGCGAGCCGCCCGCCGCCGACACCGATACCGCCGACCGCGCCGAGGCGCCGCGCGAGCTGCCCGGCGATCTGAACCAGACCGAGCTCGACGCCGCGCTGCTGCATGCGACGCGTAGCGGCCAGGTCGAGCTGGCCCTGGCCGCGCTGGAACGCGGCGCCGACCCGAATACCGTGCCCGCCGCCGGCGAGCGCGACCAGCGCAGCGTGCTGATGCTCGCCGCCACCCTGCCCGAGGTGCGCCTGCTGCGCGCGCTGATCGCCAAGCACGCCGACGTCAACCGCGCCCATGCCGGACTGAGCCCGCTGCTCGCGGCCACCCGCGACAGTTACCAGGGCCGTCCCGACGCGGTGCTGACCCTGCTCGCCAACGGCGCGGACCCGGCCGTCTGCGACAGCCAGGGCCACACCGCGCTGCATTACGCTGCGCTCGCCGCCGAACCCATCGTCGCCGCGATGCTGATCGACGCCGGCGCGCCGCTGGCCGCGGTCAACCGCGAAGGCCTGACGCCGCTGGGTCAGGCCGCCCAGGCGGCCAACTGGACCCTGCTGCGCTTCCTGCTCGAGCGCGGCGCACGCAACGAGGTCGAGCATGCGCAACCGGCGCTGGGCGCGGCTGCGGCTGTCGCCGACGACGACGTCACCGGCGTCAAGCTGCTGCTCAAGCAGAAAGCCCGCATCGACGCGCAGGGCCCGCTGGGCCGCACCGCCCTGATGGCAGCGGCGCTGGCCGGCCACGCGGCCATCGTGCGCGTGCTGCTGGATGCCGGCGCCGACGTGGATCTGGCCGACCGCCAGGGCACCACGGCGCTGATGGAAGCGGCCCGCGCCGGCGCGGCGGAAGTCATCGCGTTGCTGGCCGCGCGCAAGCCCGACCCGAATCGCGTCGATCACCTCGGCCGCAGCGCGCTCGTCATCGCCTGCCAGTCACGCCAGGCCAATGCAGCCGTGGTGCGCGCCCTGCTCGCGCTGGGCACGGATCGTCAGCGCGCCTGCAGCGACGGCCGCCGCGCGCTGGATCACGCGATCAGCGGAGGCCGCTGGGATCTGGTCGCGCTGATCGACCCCGACTATGCGTTGCCGAGCTCGGTGGCCGAGGGCGTGGGCAACGCCGTCGCCGACTCCCCGGCGCACCTGCTCGACGCGCTGCGCTTCGGCCACTGGACCATCGCCGAAGGCCTGCTGCCGCGCCTGGGCCAGTGGTCGCAGGCGGAACTGGCAGGCATCTGGCTGGACCTGTGCACGCACAGCGACGCGCGGCCGCGGCAGTGGCTGCTCAATCATGGTCTGCGCGCCGACGCCGGCCTCGTACGCGGCAGCCTGTTCTCGGCCGTGCTGGAGCGGCTGCCGGATTCCACCGAGGCGCTGGCCGAACTGGTCGAGGCCGGCGCGAACTGCGGCGGCGCCGGCGTGCTGCGTCGCGTGCTCGAAGCCGCGCGCGATGCCGGCGATGCGGCACGGCGCGAGAACCTGCTGGCGCTGGCGCTGGATCTCGCCCAGCGTGGCGCGGACACCTTCGCCGCGAACGAGCACGGCGAGACCGCGCTGCATCTGGCCGCACAACTGGGCGCATCGCGACTGCTCGACCGCCTGCTCGAAGCCGGCGCCGATCCGAACGCGCGCGACCAGCACGGCCGCACGCCGCTGCATGCGGCGCTGGGCCTGCCCGCCGCTGCGCTCGACGGCGCGGTGCGCTCGCTGATCCGCCACGGCGCCGATCCCGAGCTGGCCGCCAACGACGGCGAAACACCGCTGGGCCGCGCGCTGACCGGCAGCAAGTCGCTGCGCTACTGGCTGCATTGGCCGAAATGGCCGCTGCCGCGGCGCCGCCTGCGCGCCGACGATCTGATCGGCGCCGCCGCAGCCGGCGATACGGCTGCCGTGGAGCGCCTGCTCACCCTGGGCCTGCCGCTGGAAGGCGGCGACGCCCAGGGCGCGACCGCCCTGCTGCGCGCCTGCGGTCTCGGACACGCCGACGTCGTGCAGTTGCTGCTCGCACGCGGCGCCGATGTCGAGCATGCGGCCAGCGGCGGCGCGACGCCGCTGTCGGCGGCGGTCAGCGCGCGCCGCGAAGGCATAGTCGATCTGTTGTTGCGCCACGGCGTGGATCTGGACCGGCGCCTGCCCGGCGGCGGCACTACCTTGATGATCGCCGCGGCGCTGGGGTTTCCCGAACTGGTCGAGAAACTGCTCGCGGCCGGCGCCGACGCGAACCTGGCCGACGAAAAAGGCTCCACCGCACTGCACGCGGCCGCGCATTACGCATTCGGCCATGCGGATCCGCGCGCGCGCGCCGTGCTCGAAGTGCTGCTGCGTCTCGGTGCCGCGCCGAATGCGCGCAACGCCAAGGGCCAGACGCCGCTGCTGCTGCTGGTCGGCGGTCGCGCCGATCCGGGCGCACCCTGCGATCCCGCGCAGCTCGCCCACCTGGTCGCGCTGATGCTGGATTTCGCCGCCGATCTCGATGCCCAGGACGAACGTGGCGTCAGCGCATTGCACGCCTGTGCGATCCACGGCCTGCTCGGCAGCGCGCGCCAGCTGCTGGCCCGCGGCGCCGAGCGCGACATCCGCGATTGCCTGGGTCGGCGGCCCGGCGAACTGGCCGAGCTGCTGGGCTATGCCGACGTCGCCGCCGAACTGGGCACCAGCGCGGCGATTCCGAGCCTGGCGCAGATGCTGCGGCAGCCGGTCAGCGGCGCGTAGCGGGCGGGACCGGATGAGCGGCGAAAAATTTCAGTTGTATAGTCGACGGCCGGCCGGTTGACAAGCTCGCCGAATCCACAGATGCTCGCCGGTGGCCAAGTGTTGCGGCTCGGCCATTTCTGTCAGCTCATTCAGTAGATCCAGGCCTGCAACCCTCCAGCAAGCAGCGATTGCAAGTTGTTGCACGGTAGCGAGCGGCCACGAATTCGGGAGATTCGTTCATGACTTTTCGCAAGTACCGTTCGGTGCTGAGCGCCGTGCTCGCCGCGTCCGCCCTGAGCCTCGCCTCGCATGGCGCGATGGCCGCCGTCATCTGCAATACCACGACTGTTCCGATCACGATTCCGCAGACCGCCGACGGCGTCTACTTCAACTACGTCACGGGTGCCACGGGCATTTCCGGCGCCGCGGTGCCGGGCTTCGACATCAACCCGTGGTTCAGCAGCAGCACGGCCGGCCTGAATTTCTACATGGGCGCGGACGTCGACACGAACAACGGCGCGGTCTTCGGCACGACCTACCAGGTCCTGGCCGCCGGCACCGTGATCGGCGCGGGCTCGACCTTCTCGGGTGCGACCGCCACCGCCGCGAACATGGCCGACTGGCGCGCCGGCGTGACCGGTTTCCTCGGCGTGCGCTTCACGAACGAGAGCACCTCGGCCGTCAACTACGGCTGGCTCAACATCACGACGACGGCCGGCAACGGCTTCCCGGCGCGCATCAACAGCTTCTGCTTCGACAACACCGGCGCCGACATTCCAGCGGGCACCACGCCGGTCAGTCTGCAGACATTCTCGGTCGACTGATACGTCATTCGCCGATCGCCGACAAACGCCCCCGCGGGGGCGTTTGTTTTTTGCACGCGGCACAGGCCGTGCGTCGCGACTGTCTACCCGATCCCGCCAGATCTGTCCCCGCATGAACGCCCGCAAATCCTCGACCACGGAACCACCCCGCGTGCTCGCGCTGCTGCGCGACGGCGAGCGGCTGCTGCTGCGCAACGATCTGGCCGGCGCGTACAAAGCAGCGATGTGCGCACTCGCGCTGGCGCCGGAGCTGGCGCGCCCCCCGTTGCTGATGGCGCGAATTCTGCGCCGCTACGGCCGCAGCGCCGAGGCGCTGACCCTGCTGCAGGACACCGTGCGCGAACACGGCGACGACGCGGATCTGCTGCGCGAACTCGGCGCCAGCCTCAGCGAAACCGGCGCGTTTGCCGACGCGGTGGCGCTGCTGCAGCGGGCCGTGGCCCTGCGCGCCGATGCGGACAGCTGGTATGAGCTCGGCGTGGCCTGCGATCGCAACGACCAGCCGGCCGAATCACTGCAGGCCGCGCGCCAGGCGGCGCGGCTCGCGCCGAATCACGTCGGCGCCCAGTACCTGCTGGCGCGCGGACTGATGGCGCAGGGAGAGATCGACGAAGCGGCCGCCGTCTATCGCAAGCTGACCCGGCTGCCGGCCGAGGCGGCCAAGGCCTGGTTCGGCCTGCTCGACCTGAAGACCGTAGCCATCACGCCGGCCGAACTGGCGCGCATCGAAGCGCTGGAACGCGACACGCGCCAGAGCCGCGACAACCGCGTGCTCAGCGCATTCGCTCTCGGCCACGCCTACGAAGCGGCAAACCGGCCGGCCGAGGCGGTGGCCGCATTCACCCGCGCCAACCGGCTGCATCCGCGCGTGCCGCCCTGGGACGCCGACGCACAGACCCGGTTCGTCGACGCGGTGCAGCACACGTTCGCGCAGCCGCTGGCCAGCGCGCCCGGCAATCTCGGCGAACAGGTCATCTTCATCGTCGGACTGCCGCGCTCGGGCTCCACCCTGACCGAGCAGATACTCGCCGCCCACCCCGACGTCGACGCCGCGAGCGAGCTGCCGTATCTGCAGCAGGTGCTGCGCGAGGAATCCACGCGTCGCGGCCAGGGCTTCCCCGACTGGGCGCCGCAGGCGACGGCGGAGGACTGGCAGCGCCTCGGCGAGGACTATCTGCAGCGCAGCGCGCGCTATCAGTCGCGCCGTCGCTTCACCGACAAGATGCCGGAGAACTGGCCCTATGCCGGCGCGATACGCGCGATGCTGCCGGGCGCGCGCATCGTCGGCTGCCAGCGCGATGCGGTGGAAACCTGCTGGTCCTGCTACAAGCAGCTGTTCGCGCCGGGCCAGCTCGTCTACAGCTACGACCTCGACGATCTCGCCCGCTATTGCGCCGACTACCGGCATCTGTGGCAGCACTGGCGGCAGCGCTGGCCGCAGGCCTGCCGCACCCAGTCCTACGAGGCGCTGCTGGCGGAGCCGGAAGCCGAGATTCGCGCGCTGCTGGATTTCTGCGGCCTGCCGTTCGATCCGAACTGTCTGGATTTCCATCTCGCCCGGCGCAGCACGCGCACGGCCAGCGCGGCCCAGGTGCGCCGGCCGCTGACCCGCAGCGTGCCGCGCGCCGAGCGCTACGGCGAGCTGCTGGCGCCGGTGGCCGAAGCGGTCGCGCGCGCGCAGCGCCGCACGGGCTGAGCACCGCGCCGCGCACCGGCGAACGTTCTCACCACTGCCGGTTCGCCGCGCCGGCCCATTCCTTGCTGCCTTCCTCGCTGGTATCGGCGGCGAAGATCTGTTCGAGCTCGGTGAAGGCCTCCTGCGAGGTCTGGATCAGCGCGGCATCGTCGTCGTAGACCAGATGCTGCGCCTTGAGCAGGGCTTCGTCGTGGGCGCGGAAGCGCGCGATGCGGTCGGCCGCGACGCGCGGCGGCTGCCCCAGCGCTTCGAGCACCTGGCGCGTGAGATCGAGACTGCCCTCCAGGGTCTCGCGCACGACACCGTCGACGCTGAGATCCATCAGTCGGAACGCGTGCTGGCGGTTGCGCGCGCGGGCGAAGATCTTGAGGTTCGGATACAACCGCTTCACGAGACGAGCGGTGCGCACATTCGCCTCGGGATCGTCGGTCGCGAGCACGAAGATCTCGGCCTTGTCGGCCTGCGCCGCGCGCAGCAATTCCGGGCGGCTCGGGTCGCCGAAATACAGGGTGCTGCCGAAGCGGCGCGAAGCGTCGACCTGTTCGGGCGAGTTCTCCAGCGCCGTGTACGGAATCTTCTGCGCGCGCAGCACACGCGCAACGATCTGACCGACGCGGCCGAAGCCGGCGATGATCACGCGCGGCGCGTCGCCCTCGATGCGGTCGAACTCGCGCACGGGCTCGGGCTTGTGCGTGGCGAGGAAGCGGCTCAGCGCGATGACCAGCGGCGGCGTCAGCGCCATCGACAAGGTGATCACGAGCATCAGCAGGTCGTGCGTGCGCTGGTCCAGCACGTGCGAGCTTTCGGCCAGGTTGAACACGACGAAGGCGAATTCGCCGCCGGCCGCGAGCACGGCGGCGAACGACACCGCCTCGATCCGGCTCAGGCCGCCGGCGAGCCGGCCCGCGCCAAACAACACGAGCGCCTTGAGCGCGAGCAGGGCCACGGTCAACCCGGCGACGAGCCAGGGTTCGCGCAGCAGCAGGCCCAGATCGACGGCCATGCCGACGCTGACGAAGAACAGGCCGAGCAGCAGGCCCTTGAACGGCTCGATCTGCGATTCGAGCTCGTGGCGGTATTCCGAATCGGCCAGCAGCAGACCGGCGAGGAAGGCGCCGAGCGCCATCGAGACGCCGGCATGTTCCATGAGCCAGGCGGTGCCGATCACGACGAGCAGCGCAGTCGCCGTGAACACTTCGGGTATGCGCGTGCCGGCGACGATGCGCAGCACCGGGCGCAGCAGATAGCGGCCGGCGACGACGACGAGCGCGATCACGCCGATCTTCTGCAGCGCCGTGACCGTGTTCACCGCAGCGCCGTGCTCGTCGCCGAACACCGGAATCACCGCGAGAATCGGAATCGCCGCCAGATCCTGGAACAGCAGCACGGCGAACGCGAGACGGCCGTGGGCCGCGGTCAGTTCCTTGCGCTCGGCCAGCAGCTGCAGACCGAAGGCCGTCGACGACAGCGCGAGGCCGAGGCCGATGATGATGGCGGGCCTGGCGCCGAGACCGAAGGCCAGATGCGCGGCCAGCGCGATCAGCGCCGCGGTCGCGACGACCTGCAGGAAACCGACCCCGAACACGAGCCGGCGCATGACCCACAGACGCTGCGGCGACAGTTCCAGGCCGATCACGAACAGCAGCAGCACGACGCCGAGCTCGGAGATGCTCGCGATCTGCTCGGGGTTCTGCAGCAGCTTGAGGCCGGCCGGACCGATGACCGCGCCGGCGACGAGATAGCCGAGCACCGCGCCGAGCTCGAACTTCTTGGCGATCGGCACCGCGATGACTGCGGCAGCGAGCAGGACGACGGTGTACTGCAGGATGTTATGGGTTTCCACGCGCGCTCTCCGGCTTTGTCACGACCCAAGCGACATCCGCGCTGCCGCTCTCCTGTCCAGTTGCTCATCCGCGGCGTCGGGACGACCTGGCGACGTCCGCGCCGTCGCTGTTGCGCTCAGCTGCCTGCATCTGCGGCTGCGGGCGGCCGGGGGCGACGTTCGCACGGCCACTCTCCTCATCCCGCACTTCGCAGAACAATCGGCTGCGCAGCCGTCCGGCCGTCCTCCCGGCTCGAGAGGGGCTGTCAGGATGAGCCGAGCCTCAGGGGGCTTCAACAACCAA
Organism: Lysobacteraceae bacterium SCN 69-320; assembly: GCA_001725155.1. GTDB lineage: Bacteria > Pseudomonadota > Gammaproteobacteria > Xanthomonadales > Rhodanobacteraceae > Tahibacter. The sequence goes on from MEFP01000030.1 coordinate 599,431, forward strand.
AGCCACCTCGGATCGCCGCCCGGAGAATTTCTGCCGCGCGGATTATGGCATGCGTCCGTGACGCCTCCGGGCGCGGCGGCGGCTCATCTCGGGATCTGAGATCCGCCACCGACAGACTGCAGCCGCACCCACGAGCGGAGATCCCCATGCAGGGTTTCGACAGCAAGGCCACTACGTCCGTCCTCGATCCGCGCGGCCTGAGCGCGCGCATCGCGTGGACCTGGTTCGCGCTCGGATTGGCGGCCTGGAGCCTGCTGCCGGCGCTGCGCGGCTACTCGCCGCAGGCCGGCTGGCTGTCGTACTGGCTCGTGGGTGCACCTTTGCTCGTGCTGGCGACGTTGCATCGGGAAACGCTGGCGGGCCGGTTACGCTCGATCCTCGTCAGATCGGAGCCGGCTCCCGGCGGCGTGGTAGCGGCGGGAAGCCATCTGCAGCGGCGCCAGGGATGGCGCCACCGCGCACTGCGCCGCGTCCAGGCGCGGCGTCTGCCGCCGTCGCGGCGTTCGCTGGTACGGACGGCATTTGCCGCCTTGTTCACATGAGAGCAGACAGGCGCCGCACGCCGTGCTGCGTCAGCGATGCAGATCGCCGGCGGCTTCGGGCTGATAGCTCAGGGTGAGCACGCGCAGCCGCGCGCTGCGCCCGCCCGGCAGCGGCCAGGCGATGGAAGCGCCGACACGCAGGCCCAGCAGGGCGCTGCCGACCGGCGCGAGGATGGAAACACGGTCGGCGCTGCCGTCGGCGTCGCGCGGATAGACCAGGGTGACTTCACGCTCGGCGCCGCTGTCCTCGTCGACGAAGCGGATGGTCGAGTTCATCGTGATGACGTCGGACGGAACCTGAGCGGGCTCGACGATCTCGGCGCGGTCGAGCTCGCGGCGCAGGCCATGCGTGTCGAGGCCGGCAGCCTGCGGCGTTTCCAGCAGCGCATCGAGGCGGTCGCAGTCCAGCCGCGAGACGATCAGCGGCGGGGGCAGGCCGGACGGATTGGGCAAGTGGCGTTCGTTCATTGCAGATCTCCAAAGCAATAACGGGCCGCACGCCAAGCATGCCGCCCGTGGGGTTTCCAGGATTGTCCGGTGACCTTAGCCAGCGGGCGCGGATTCGGCAAGTCCGCCGCCGTAGCGAGCGCGGCCGTTCGGTTCAGGCTGCGCGCGCAGCCCGCCCCCGCCGGCAGCAGAGCGTGTGCGGGGGATCGCCTACGGCATCGTCACGCGCACCGGCGTCGAGTTTGCGGCCCCGCTGCATCCGACTGCCTGCGCCGTGCAGGCTAGTCGGTAATGCCCAGCCGCTTGCGTTCGAGCCGGCGCAGGAATTCTTCCATGATGCGCCGGTACAGATCATCGCCGAGGTATTCGTCCTCGACGCCGGCGTCGATCGACGGATTGTCGTTCACTTCGATCACGACGATGCGACTGCCGACCTGCTTGAGATCCACGCCGTACAGACCGTCGCCGATCAGGCCGGTCGCCTTGAGCGCAAGGCGCACGACTTCCGCCGGCGCTTCTCGCACGGGCAGGGTCTTGAAACCGCCGGACTTGGCGGTGCCGCGTGCGCCGTGGTTGTAGATCTGCCAGTGGCCGCGCGACATGAAGTACTGGCAGGCGTACAGCGGCTCCTTGTTCAGCACGCCGACGCGCCAGTCGAACTCGGTGTAGAGATATTCCTGGGCGATGACCAGCGCCGTGTGCTGGAACAGGTCGTCGACGCCCTTCTTCAGTTCCTCGGCGTTCTCGACCTTGACGATGCCGCGCGAGAACGAGCCGTCGGGAATCTTCAGCACGATAGGAAAACCGAGCAGTGCCGGCAGCTCGGCCAGCTTCTTCGCGTCGTCGCGGAACAGGATCTCGCTCTTGGGTATGGGCAGCTTGCGCGCACGCAGCAGGTCGTGCAGGTAGATCTTGTTCGTGCAGCGCAGGATCGAGGTCGGATCGTCCATGACGACCATGCCTTCCTTTTCCGCCTTGTTGGCGAAACGGTAGGTGTGATTGTCCAGCGCCGTGGTCTCGCGGATGAACAGGCCGTCGTATTCGGCCAGTCGCGCGTAGTCGTTGCGCGTGATCGGATCGACTTCGATGCCGAGGTCCTTGCCGGCGTCGATGAACGATTTCAGCGCGCGCTTGTTCGACGGCGGCATGGCCTCGGCCGGGTCGTGCAGCATGGCGATGTCGTAACGGTACTTGCGCCGCGCGCGCGGCTTGCGCCAGAGCTTCTTGGAGAAGCGGTCCAGCGCGTCGGCGAAGGCGTCTTCCTGCGGATCGTTGAGCGTGTGCAGGCCGGCCGGCTTGATCGCGGCGATGCCCCATTCGCGCTCGCGCTCGAACTCGATGCGCAGGATCGGACACGGAAACATTTCGAACACCTGGCGCGCGAGATCCTGCAGCGGCGCGTAGTTGGTCTCGCCGAAATACACCTGCAGGCCGAAGTCGGTAGTGTCGCGCGAATCGGGCAGGAAGCGGCTGAGCCGCTGTTCCAGATCCTCGATGTCCAGGCCGTAGAGCGAACGCCGGCGCAGGTCGTTGATCGTGCGCACCGACGGAATGACCTTGTGGCCGCGCGCCTCGGCCAGCAGCGAAACGTAATAGCCGGTGCCGAGGTACTTGTAGCTGCGGCAGAGGTTGATGACCTGCGTGCGCTCTTCATCGGCGGCCAGCGGTTCGCGCAGATAATCCTTGGCGGTGACGACGTTGTCCGACGGGTAGTACGAGCCCCAGTCCGACGCCTTCTCGACGACGATGACGAGGCGGCTCATGGGGAATCCGGCAAAAGGCCGGCGCGAGCGGCGGCCTCGGGAAGAGGGTCGGGCATGGGAAGCGCGGGGCAGGGGCGGCGAGCGGCGCGAGTGTGACACAGGGCCGGGAGGGCGGCATCTGGCACCGGCTCGCCGACGGCATCGTTGCAGAAGGCCGTGTAGCTGCGGTTCAGCGAACGCGCCGCGGCGTTGGTGCCGGGCGCCGATCCGCGTGCCGGAGCACAACCGCAACGCCGCGCGCCCTGCTAGGCTGCGCGCCGTGTCCGAACCTGCCGACTTCCGTTTGCGCCGCGCCGTTCCGGCCGATCTCCCCGCACTGGTCGAGCTCGAGCGCGCGACCTTCAGCTACGACCGCATGAGCGAGCGCCAATTCCGCCGTCATCTGCACAGCGGCAGCGCCGCGGTGCTCGTGGCCGAAGGCGAAGGCGGCCTGCTCGGTTCCACGGTGCTGTTCTTCCGCCGCGACACGCCGCGCGCAAGGCTGTACTCGCTGGCTACCGCTGCGGCTGCACGCGGTCGCGGCATTGGCGCGGCGCTGCTGGCCGCGGCCGAGGCATTCGCACGCGGACGCGGCCTGCAGACCCTGAGCCTCGAAGTCCGCCGCGACAACGCCGCCGCCGTGCGACTGTACGAAAGCCGCGGCTACCGCCGCACCGCCGCGCTCGAGAACTACTACGACGACGGCGCCGACGCCTGGCGCTATGCTAAGAGCCTGACCAACCCGACGCCATGAATCTCGCCGCCGCCCTGCTCGCCCTGACCCTGCTGCAGACCGCCGATCCTTCGTCCCAGGCAGAAGCCGGCGTCGCCCTCGACGTGACCGACGCTGCGCGCCGCAGCCGCCTGCCGCCGGCCGACCAGATGCCGCCGAACGTGCGTCTGGTCGAGACCGAGCTGTCGCGCCGGCGCCTGCATCAGCTGGAGTCCCTGGGCGGCCTGCGACTGCCGCGCATGGATGTGTTTCTCGCCGACGGCAGCCACGTGCTGCACAGCGTCGGCTGGAGCTATCGCCTGCCCTGGCGCTTCAGCGCGGCACTGACCGGGCACAAGGCACTGCCCGGCGGCCTGACCGTCGACGGCCTCGTCGGCTTCCTCAACGACAAGAACGGCCAGCCGCTGGCCCGGCCCGATATCGCCGACGCCGACGTCGTCGTGGTGCTGTATTGGGCCGCCTGGTGCGGCCCCTGCGGCACGGCGCTGACCGAGATGCGCAAGCTCATGGCCGCCGACGACAGCCGCAAGTTCGTCTGGATCGCGATCGAGGCCGACTCGGTCAAGCAGAACGTGCAACGCCAGACGCTGCGCTGACCGCGCGCCGGACCGCTGTCCTTGCGCCGCCGCCTCCGGGTCCGCCGGAACACTGCCTTCGCAATGCCACCATGAGCCTTCTGATCCAGCTGATCGACACCCATCCCATGCTGCTCGCCGTCGCGATCTTCTGCGCGCGCATCGTCGACGTGTCGCTGGGCACCGTGCGCATCCTCGTCGGCTTCCGCGGCTACCGCCTGCTCGCGGCGCTGATCGGCTTCTGCGAGGCGGCGATCTGGATCCTCGCGGCGAGCAAGGTCATCGGCCATGTGGATCACTGGTATCTCGTGATGGCCTACGCCGCCGGCTACGCAACCGGCAACTTCGTCGGCATCACCCTGGAGCGCCGACTCGGCGTCGGCCGCGAACTGGCCCGCATCATTTCCTACTGCAGCGCCTGCAATCTCGCCGAACAGCTGACACGGCACGGCTATTCGGTCGTCGAACTGGCCGGCCGCCACCGCGGCGACGCGTCGGTGCAGGTGCTCTACGTCGTCGACAAGCGCCGCCGCATGCCCGAGCTGCTGCGCCTCGTGCATGAGCTCGACCCCGCGGCGATCTATACCGTCACCGACGTGAAGTCCTGCCACGGCGAAGACGTGCATCCGCTCGACGCCGGCGGCAGCCGCGGCCTCGCGCTGCGCTTCAGGCGCAAATAGCCGCGGAACTGCCGGCACCGCTGCATCAGCGGCAGCCGCCGCGGGCCAGACCGTCGGCGCCGGCCGCCGCCTCGGACGGAATGGCGGACGCGGGCCGCGCAATCTGCGGCGGCAGCGCCGCCTGCCTGGCGTCCGCGGCTGCCGGCGTTTCGTCCAGCAGATCCGGCAGCCGGGCGAAATGACCGTGCAGGAACAGCAGCTCTTTCCAGATCGTCGTCATGGCCATGCTCCGTGTTCGGCGTGCGGGAGTTGACGCCGATTGAAGGTGCTGACAGCGTATCGAGCGGAAAACACCGCAAAAAGCGACATCTTTGCAAACCAGGCTTGAGGAAAATTCAACATGGCCAGACCGCCGCTGGCGTCGCTGCAGGTCTTCGTGCTGGTCGCGCAGCAGCGCAACCTGTCGCGCGCCGCGCAGCGCCTGAACCTCACGGTCAGCGCGCTGAGCCATCAGATCCGCGCATTGGAACAGCGTCTGCAGCAGATCCTGTTCGTGCGCGGCCCGCGCGGCGTGAGCCTGACCGAAGACGGCACGCGCCTGCTCGATGCGGTCGAGGGGCCGCTGGCGGCGATCGAGCGCGCGCTGGAGCCGCGCACGCAGTGCCGCGAAGGCGTCCTGCGCATCAGCACAATGCCGACCGTCGCCTCCGGCTGGCTCGTGCCGCGACTGCCGCGCTTCGTCGCGCAGCATCCGGAACTGGAACTGCATCTGCATTCGGGCATCGGGCTGATCGACTTCGCCAAGGACCCGGTCGATGCGGCGCTGCGCTTCGGTCCCGGCGTCTGGCCCGGCCTCGATGCGATCCATCTGTTCCACGAATGGATCACGCCCGTGGCGAGCCCGGCCCTGCTCAAGCGCCGCAGCCGCCAGCCGCGCCCGGCCGAACTTGCGCGCTGGCCGCTGCTCGGCGATCCCGGCGACTGGTGGACCGACTGGTTCCGCCAGTTCGGCGGCCAGCCGCCGAAACGCTACGTCGCGAACTTCGGCGACACCGAGACCCTGCACCGCGCCGCACTGGAAGGACTCGGCGTCGCGCTGGGCCGGATGACCCTGGTCAAGCCGCACATCGACAGCGGCCGCCTCGTCATGCTGATGCCCGAGCGGCTGCGCGCGGAGTGGTCGCACTATCTCGTCTATCCGGCGCGCTCGGCGCGCCACGCCGGCGTCGCCGCGTTCCGCGAATGGCTGCTGCTGGAAGCCGCCGAACACAGCGCGGCGACCGCCGCAGCACCGCCGCGCCGGCCGCGGCGCTGAACTCGCCGCTTCGGCGCATTCCGGCCACGGCATGGCCCGGAACGGTTCCGGCGTCCACGCGCTGCGTGCTAGCCTGCCGCCTCTTTCCCCACCCTGTTTGCGGAGCCGCCATGCAGAAGCTCGCCCTGCCGTTCGCCCTCGCCCTGGTCCTCGCCGCCTGCGGCGGCAATCCGGAACCGCCCAAGCCGGCTGCCGCACCCGAAGCACCCAAGGCCGCCGAGCCCGCGCCGCCGGCGCAACCCGCCGCAGCACCGAGCGAAACGGCCAGCTGGGACGCGCAGCAGAACCAGGTGCTCGCCGGCCAGTGGCGCTCCGAGGAGAACAAGGCGCGCGACGCCTACCGTCATCCGCGTGAAACGCTGGCGTTCTTCGGCCTCAAGGCCGGCATGAACGTCGTGGAGATCACCCCGGGCGGCGGCTGGTACACCGAGATCCTCGCGCCGCTGCTCAAGGGCCAGGGCAAGCTGACCGCCGCGATCGTCGATCCGGCCACGGCCGCGAGCGAGGGCACGAAGAACTACCTCGACAAGAGCAACGCCAAGTACAAGGAAAAGCTCGCCGCCGATCCCGAGCACTACGGCGAAGTCAGCGTGCGCGAGTTCCCGATGAATGCGCCGGCGTTCGGCGATCCGGGCAGCGCCGACCTCGTGCTGACCTTCCGCAACGTGCACAACTTCATGGCGTGGAACGACGACGCTGCCGTGTTCAAGGCCGCGTTCGACGTGCTCAAGCCCGGCGGCGTGCTCGGCGTGACCGATCACCGCGCCGCGCCGGGCACGGCGCTGGAGAAGACCAAGGAATCGGGCTACATCCCCGAGGACTATGTCATCAAGCTCGCGACCGACGCCGGCTTCGCCCTGGCCGAGAAGAGCGAGATCAACGCCAACCCGAAGGACACCAAGGATCACGAGAAGGGCGTCTGGACCCTGCCGCCGTCGTTCGCGCTCGGCGACAAGGACAAGGACAAGTACAGCGCGATCGGCGAGTCCGACCGCATGACCCTGAAGTTCGTCAAGCCGGCAGCCGCTGCGGCCACGCCGGCCGAAGCGGCCAAGCTGCCGGCCGAATCGACGTCCAAGCACTGAGCCGTCGCGGCGCGCGGGCCACCGCTCCGCGCGCCGCCCGTCCATGCTGCTCGCGTTCAACAAGCCTTACGGCGTGCTGTGCCAGTTCACCGACCGCAGCACGCCGCCGCGCCCTACCCTGGCCGACTACATCCGCGAGCCCGGCGTCTATGCCGCCGGCCGCCTCGATGCGGATTCCGAAGGCCTGCTGCTGCTGACTGACGACGGCGATCTCGCCCATCGTCTGACGGATCCGCGCCACAAGCAGGAAAAGACTTACTGGGTGCAGGTCGAGGGCATCGTCGACGACGCGGCCCTGCAGGCCCTGCGCCGCGGCGTGCAGCTCAACGACGGGCCGACCCTGCCGGCACAGGCCGAACGCCTCGAAGCGCCGGCGCTGTGGCCGCGCGATCCGCCGATACGCTTCCGCAAGAACGTGCCCGACGCCTGGCTCGCGCTGACTTTGCGCGAAGGCCGCAACCGTCAGGTGCGCCGCATGACGGCCGCGGTCGGACTGCCGACCCTGCGTCTCGTGCGCGTGCGCATGGGCGATCACGCGCTGGACGGTCTGCAGCCCGGACAGTCGCGCGTGATCGCCGCGACAGCGGCGCCGCGCCCCGACCGCGGCGGACCTTCCGCGCCGCTGCCGCGCCACCACAGGAGTCCGCGATGACGTTCAAGGATCATTTCTCGACCCACTCGTCCCTGTACCGTTCGGCGCGGCCGCGCTATGCACCGGAACTGTTCGCCTGGCTCGCGCAGCAGGCGCCCGGTCGCGATCTCGCCTGGGATGTCGGCTGCGGCAGCGGCCAGGCGAGCATCGGCCTTGCCGCACAGTTCGCCCAGGTGATCGCGACCGATCCGAGCGCCGCGCAGATTGCCCAGGCCGAAGCCGCACCGAACATCGACTACCGCGTCGAACCCGCCGAGGCCTCGAGCCTGGCCGACGCGAGTGCCGATCTCGTCACGGTCGCCCAGGCGCTGCACTGGTTCGACCTGGACGCGTTTCATGCGGAAGCCCGCCGCGTGCTGCGCCCCGGCGGCATCGTCGCGCAATGGAGCTATGCCGACTGCGCCGTCACGCCGGCCGTCGATGCCGTCAAGCAGCACCTCTACGTCGACCTGCTGGACAGCTATTGGGCGCCCGAGCGGCGCCTCGTCGAGTCCGGCTATGCCTCGCTGGCGTTTCCGTTCGAGCGCATCGTCGCGCCGCCGTTCGAGCTCGTCGCGCATTGGGATCTCGCCGCGTTCCTGGCCTATCTGCGCTCCTGGTCGGCCACGCAGCGCTACCTGCAGGCACGCGGCGAGGATCCGGTCAGCAGCCTCGCCGCGGCGTTCGCCCAGGCCTGGGGCGATGCGGCCGAAGTCCGACCGGTACGCTGGACGCTCGCACTGCGCGTCGGCCGGCTGGTCTGACGGCCCCATCCGCGGCGCACCGCGCCGGCGCCGCGGACACGCGCGATAATCGCGTCGTCCCGCCGCGCGGAGCCGGTCACATGCGTAGATGTCTCGCGATCGCCGTTGCGTTGTTCACCGCCGCCTTGCCGGCCGCCGCCGCGGTCAAGCAGTCGGCGCCCGACGGCTTCATCGTCGAACATCGCCTGCACATTGCCGCGACGCCGGCGCAGGCCTGGGCCACCTTGGCCCAGCCGGCGCGCTGGTGGCCCAGGGAGCACACCTGGTCGGGCGATCCGGCCAACCTGAGTCTTTCGCTGACGCTCGGCGGCTGCTTCTGCGAACGCTGGCCCGACGGTGGCGCCGAGCACGGCCATGTCATCCTGCTCAGGCGCAACGAACTCGTGCGGCTGAGCGCGGCGCTCGGTCCACTGCAGGACATGGCTGTCACCGGCGTGCTCAGCATCGCGATCGCGCCGAAGGACGACGGCAGCGAAGCCGTCGTGACCTATCGCGTCAGCGGCACGCCGGCGCATGCATTGGACAAGCTCGCGACTGTCGTGGACCAGGTCATAGGCCTGCAGTTCGGCGGCTGGGCCGCGCTGGATGGCAGCGCGGCCGAGAAGCGCACGGCGGCGAAAAAGAGACCGTGACCGCTGCGGTGGTCAGCGCGACGCCGCCGCGCAGGTTGCTGCCGAGCCGCAGGCGAACCGCAACGTCGAGGAATTGCCGCCGCCGTACCTGTTGTCGACGCGCCGGAGACCCGGCTTGCGGACGTCGCGCCAACCCCGAATCGGTGGTCCGGCGTTCGCCGTTCGCGGTATACCGCGGCGCCGCAGTTCGCCTGCGGCTCACCACAAGCTGCGTCTGACGGCGCGGTTACCGGTTCGTCAGCTGGATCTCGATGCGGCGGTTGCGCGCGAACGCCTCGGGCGTCTGCGCCGGGTCCAGCGGCTGGAACTGGCCGAAGCCGTTGGCCGACAGCCGGTGCGCCGGAATGCCCTGAACGGCGAGGTATTTCACGATGGACACGGCACGCGCCGAGGATAGCTCCCAGTTCGACGGGAAGCGGTCGGTGTGGATCGGCCGCGCGTCGGTATGACCGTCGATGCGCAGCACCCAGTCGAGGCTGGACGGAATCTCCGCAGCGACGAGCTTGACCGTCTCGGCCAGCTTGTCCATCGACGCCTGCGCCTCGGGCCCGAGTTCTGCCGATCCGGTGTCGAACAGGATGTCGGTCGGCACGACGAACCGATCGCCGACGATGCGCACGTCGGAACGGTCGCCGAGCGCGGCGCGCAGGCGGCCGAAGAATTCCGAACGATAGCGTTCGAGCTCGCCGACGCGATTGGCCAGCGCCACGTTCAGCTGCTTGCCGAGATCGGCGATCCTGACGTCCTTGGCCTTGATGTCCTTGTTGGCCAGATCCAGTGCAGCCTGGATCTGCGCGAGCTGCGCATTCAATGCGGCCATCTGGCGGTTCAGCAGCTCCAGCTGCGCGACCTGCTGCGCCGACAGTTCCTTGCCCTTGGCGACTTCGTTCTGGCTCAGGCCCAGCTCGCCGGCAAGCCGCGCGACCTCGCTTTCTAGCTGGCTCTTGAGCTGGGCCAGCGCGGCGATGTCGGCGCTCAGGCGCGCAGCCTCGGCCTGGGCTGCATCGAGCGCGCCGCGCGCCGCATCGCGTTCGCCGCTGACCGTGCCCAACGACGCCGTCAGCTCCTTGACCTGCGCGTCGAGACGGCGCTTGCCGTCCTCGGCCAGCGACAGGGTCTTTGCCAGTTCGGCCACGCGCGCGTTCAGATCCGCCAGCGCGCGGTTCTTGCCGGCCAGCGAATCCGACAGCACGAACTGGCCGAGCGCGAACACCAGCAGCACGAAGATCAGCACCATGATCAGCGAGGTCAGGGCGTCGACGAAGCCGGGCCAGATATCCGGGCCGCGGCGGCGGGCGGCGAGGCTGCGCATGCGGGCTCAGTACCGTTCGCGTTCGGCGCCGGCGCTACGGCGCGGGTTGTCCAGTGCCGCGGCGATCGTGCGCGAAAGCAGGCGGAATTCGTTGCGCAGCTCGTCCGACAGCGCGCTGCCGGCGTTGTGGCCGGCCAGTGTCTTCAGGGTTGTACGCAGCTCCTCCTGGGTCTCCATTGCGGCGTGGCGCTCGCGCGCGTCGCGACCGAGGAATTCGGTCAGGCGCGCGAGCTGGGTGTTGAGTTCGCCGAGCTGTTCGTTCGCGCTGCGCCGCTCGCGCTCGTTGTCGACGATCGCGCGCTGCATGCGTTCGAGGCCGTCGGCGGTCTGTTCGAGCAGGGCCTGCACGTAGGCCGGCACCGACGTGTCCATTTCCGCGCCGAGGCCTGCGCCGCCGGCCGACAGTTTCGTCACGGTCGACAGCCACTCTTCCGTCTCGTTGTAGAAGCGGTTCTGCGCATGGCCGGCCTGCAGATCGAGAAAACCCAGCACGAGCGAGCTGGCCAGGCCGAACAGCGAGGTCGAGAAGCTCGTCGCCATGCCGGCCAGCGGCTCGCGCAGGTGGTCCTTCAGCGCGGTGAACATGGCCACCGCATCGGCGCCGACGCCCAGCGACGCGATGATGTCCGACACCGCGCGTATGGTGCCGAGCAGGCCCCAGAACGTGCCGAGCAGGCCGAGGAAGATCGCCAGGCCGATCAGATAGCGCGACAGGTCACGGGCTTCTTCCAGCCGCAGATAGACGCCGTCGAGCAGGGTGCGCATGGTGCTCGGGCTCAGCGCGAGCTTGCCGCGCTCGCGCCCGGCGAGCATGCGGGCCAGCGGCGCGAGCAGCCGCGGCTGGCCGACGACGAGGCGTTCGGGATTGGCGCGGCGGTAGTTTTCTATCCAGTCGATGTCGCGGTTGAGCGCGAGCACCTGGCGCAGATTCACTGCGATGCCGGCGCCCAGTACGAGCAGGATGATGCCGTTGAAGAAGGGATTGGCCAGGAAGGCCTGGGCCAGTCGCGGCGCGATCAGGCCGGCCAGCACGGCGATCGCGGCGAGGAAGCCGGCGATCCAGACGAGGCTGCGATTGGGTCGGGTCATGGAGAGGTCTCGGCGGCGGCGTCCCCTAAGATGCCAGACGCGTCTGACCGGTTGCGTAACGCTTGGTTCCCGTCGCGGCCGCACGGCACTTGCGCGGCGGCGATGCGGCCAGGCTGCGCCGGCAGCCGGCGCGGCCCGTTGTGCCGCCTACAGCCCGAAGAACGCCCGCGCGGTCGCCGTCGTGCCGGCCGCCGTCGTCTCCAGGGACTCGCCGCGGTCGCGCGCGACTTCGGCGCAGATGTGCGCGAGGTACATGGGCTCGTTGCGCCGGTGGCTCGGCATCGGCGCGAGGTTGCGCGGCATCAGGTAGGGGCTGTCGGTCTCGATCATGAGCCGGTTCAGCGGCACATTGCCGACGATCTCGCGCAGATGCGTGCCGCGGCGCTCGTCGCAGATCCAGCCGGTGATGCCGACATGGCAGTCCAGGTCGAGGTAGTCGAACAGTTCCTCGCGCGTGCCGGTGAAGCAGTGCACGACCACGGCCGCGAGCCGGTCGCGCACGGGCCGCAGTATGGCCATGAAGTCGTCGTGCGCATCGCGCTGATGCAGGAACAGCGGCTTGCCGCAGTCCAGCGCGATCTGCAGCTGGCGCTCGAACGCGAACTGCTGGGTCGGCCGCGGCGACAGGTCGCGGTGGTAGTCCAGGCCGGTCTCGCCGACGGCGCGCACCTGCGGCGCTGCGACGAGTTCGCGCAGTAGCGCGTCGCAGTCGGCGTCGTACTCGGCAGCGTGGTGCGGATGCACGCCGGCCGTCGCGAACAGGCGTCCCGGATGCGCCTGGGCCAGGGCCAGCGCCTGCGGGCTGCCTTCGCGGCTCGCGCCGGTGACGACCAGCTGGTCCACGCCCTGCGCGGCGGCACGTTCCAGCACAGCCGACAGATCATGCGAAAAGGAGGAATGCGTCAGGTTGGCGCCGATATCGACGAGCTGCATGCAAGAATGGCCGGGCACGAGGACCGGACATTATGCGGAAAGCGCAACCGCTGCAGTAGCGCCGCCGGCCCTGGCGCGGCAGGCTGTGCGGCGGCAAAAAGTTCACCGGCAATTCATCCGGATCACAACACTCTCGCGAACGTTTGCGGCTCGCACAGAACTCTAGGGAGAAATCGTTATGCGCACGTTAAAAACATGGACAGCCACCGGGCTGTGGCTGGTCGGTTCGATGTTCGCGCTGCAGGCCAGCGCCAACGAGGAAGTCATCCTCAACGAGCAGGTCATCCTCGGCGATGCGGCGCTGCTGCGCGACCAGAATGCCGCCAAGGAAGTCACCCAGATCCGCGCCCTGCTGAGCGCGCCGCAGGCGGCCGCCACGCTGGCGCCGCAGCGCGGCGAAGCCAGGAGCCTGACCGACCCGGTCGCCAAGGCGCTGACGCCGAAAGCCAACTCCTACCGCGCCTACGCGCCGAGCTGCCTGGCCTATCCGCTGCCCGAACAGTTCAGCGGTCCGCTGTATCCGGCGAACGGCTCGTTCCGCGTGCTGCTCGCGGCGCGCGACATCAATTTCCCGGACCGCTACTACGAGGAAATCGTCAACGTGCGTCTCTGGCGCATTCCGTGCAGCAGCAGCGGCCAGTTCTACGACGCGGTCACCTTGCTCGCGATCGACCGTGACGCCGCCAACGAAGGCAACAGCACGCGCTATCCGTTGTTCCCGGGCCTGCGTCTGACCCAGGGCAACAACACGCGCAAGCTCGTGCGCGTGGCCGACGAGCCGAACACCGTGACTTCGCACATCTATGCCGACGAGCCGCTGATCAACAGCGGCACCTACGTGCTGGAGAACTTCGCGACCAACGATGCGAGCACCGCGTTCTGGGATTTCAACAACGCGTTCACCCTGACGTTCTACAACTTCTTCCAGGGCGATACGGGCCAGCCGATCTCCGTGCCGGCGTACAACCCGACCCAGGCCACCTACCCGACCGCGTTCGGCAACGTGCCGGTGACCGGCTATCTGACCGGCAACTGGTTCGACCCGGCGCACTCGGGCGAGGGCATGCTGATCCAGGTATTCGACCTGCCCGGCACCTCGACCGAGAAGCTGCTGACCTTCGCCTGGTTCACCTATGGCGTCGACCGCCTGCCGTTCTGGCTGTTCGGCTCGGCGCGCTTCCCGACCGACTCGCGCGGCCCGATCGTGGCCGAGACCATCTACAACAGCAACGGCGGCTTTGCCGGCGACTTCGGTGCCTCGACGACCGCGACGCGCTGGGGCACGGTCACGTTCGAGTTCCCGAGCTGCTACAAGATGAAGTTCAGCTACAACGGCTCGGCTGCGTCGGCCGGTGGACCGTCCGGCAGCGGCACGCGCGACACCTGGCAGCGTCGCGACGTCGAGCTCAACGGCCTGACCTGCGAATAAGACGCGCACCGGTCAGCTGAAGCACCGGCCCCGGTGTTCCCGCGCGAAAGCCGCGGAACACCGGGGTTTTTCATGTTTGCGGCGGCGGACGTCCGCCATGCCGCGGCCCTGTCCGTTTGCCGCTGCCGCGCATGAGTTCGGGTCGTCTGCAGCGCTGCGCTAGGCTATGCGGGTGAACGCCTCTAACTCCGCCGCCTTTCCGATCCACGAAATCCTCCCTGCCCTGCTCGCGACGCTCGCCAGCCGCTCGCGCGCCGTGCTCGAAGCGCCGCCCGGCGCGGGCAAGACCACGCAGGTGCCGCTGGCCCTGCTGGACCAGCCCTGGCTCGCCGGGCGCAAGATCCTGCTGCTCGAACCGCGCCGCATCGCCGCGCGCGCGGCGGCCGAGTTCATGGCACGCCAGCTCGGCGAAGAAGTCGGCGAGACGGTCGGCTATCGCATCCGCTTCGAGGCCAAGGTCTCCCCGGCGACGCGCATCGAGGTCGTCACCGAAGGCATTCTCACGCGACTGCTGCAGTCCGACCCCGAACTCGGCGGCGTCGGCGCGATCCTGTTCGACGAATTCCACGAACGCCATCTGCACGGCGATCTCGGCGCCGCACTCGCGCTCGACGTGCAGGGCACATTACGGCCGGATCTGCGGCTGCTCGTGATGTCGGCCACACTCGACGGCGAACGCATCGCGCGCTGGCTCGATGCGCCGCGGCTCACGAGCGCCGGGCGCAGTTTCCCGGTGGAGATCGCGTATCCGCCGGCCCGCAGCGGCGAAGACTGGCTGCCGCATCTGCGCCGCGTCGCCGAGCAGGCGCTGGCCGACACCGACGGCGACATCCTCGTGTTCCTGCCGGGCAAGCGCGAGATCGAACGTGCCCGCGCGCTGCTCAACGGCATCGCCCCGACCACGTCGAACCTGCAGGTGCTGGCGCTGCACGGCGAGCTGTCGCTGCAGGAACAGCGCGCCGCATTGACGCCGGCGAGCCCGGGCACACGGCGCATCGTGCTGGCGACGAACGTGGCGGAATCGAGCGTGACCTTGCCGGGCATACGCGCGGTGATCGACACGGGCCAGGCGCGCGAACCGCGCTTCGATCCGAACTCGGGTTTCACGCGCCTGCAGACGGTCGCGATTTCGCAGGCGTCGGCGGATCAGCGCGCCGGCCGCGCCGGCCGCGTCGCCGCGGGACGCGCCTACCGCCTGTGGCCGCAGAGTCAGCGCCTCGAACCGTCGCGCACGCCGGAACTGGATCAGGTCGAACTGTCCGGTCTTGCGCTGGAACTGGCAGCCTGGGGCGCCGAGACGCTGCCTTGGCTCGATGCGCCGCCGCCGGGCCATCTCGCGCAGGCGCGCGAACTGCTCGTGCTGCTCGGCGCGCTCGACAGGGATCGGCGCATCACGGCCCTGGGTCGCGATCTGATCGCGCTCGGCGCGACGCCGCGACTGGCCGCGGCCGCGGCGCGCGCACCGGCCGGCGACCGCGCACTCGTCGCCGATCTGCTTGCCGCCCTCGATGCGCGCAGTCCGCTGCGCGGCGATGCCGGACGCAGCGACGATTTCCGCCTGCGCATTGCCGCGCTGCATGCCTGGCGCCGCGACGGCGCGCGCGGTGCGCGCGATGCGGACATCGGCGCGCTCGCCGCACTCGACCAGGCCAGCGCCGGATGGCGCCGCCGCCTGCGCAGCGACGCACCCGCACGCGACGGCGGCGATGCGCTGCGCATCGGCGATCTGCTGCTGCATGCGTTTCCGGACCGCGTCGCGCGGCAGGATCCGGCCAATCCGCGCCGCTACGCCTTGTCCAACGGCCGCGGCGCGCGCCTGCACGACAACACCGCGCTGTACGGCGAACCCTGGCTGATCGCGCTCGATCTGCGCCTGGACGACAAGGACAGCCTGATCCTGTCGGCGGCGCCGTTCGATCCGGATCTGCTCGAACGCGATTTCCCCGAGCGATTCGCCAGCGTGCGCGCGGTGCGCTGGAACAGCGCCAAGCGCGCCGTCGAGGCATTCGAGGAGCGCCGCTTCGCCGCGCTCGTGCTGAGCCGGCGCCAGGTCGCGGTCACGCCGGCCGACGCGGTTCCGGCGCTGATGGCTGCGGTGCGCGACAGCGGGCTGGATGTGCTGCCCTGGAGCGATCACGCGCGCGAGCTGCGCCAGCGCGTGCTCGCGCTGCGCCAGTGGTGCCCGGAACTCGGCCTGCCGGATCTTTCCGACGCGGCGCTGCTCGCCTCGCTCGAGGACTGGCTCGCGCCCTATCTCGACGGCAAGTCGCGCATCGACGCCCTGCGCGCCGACGAACTGTCGCAGGCGCTGGCCGGCATGCTCGACTACGAGCAGCGGCGCGCGCTCGATGCGCAGGCCCCGGTCAGCATTCGCGTGCCCAGCGGCAGCGAACGCCGCATCGAGTACGCCGACGGCCAGCCGCCGGTGCTCGCGGTGAAACTGCAGGAACTTTTCGGCCTCGCCGACACGCCGCGCATCGCGCAGGGACGCGTGCCGCTGACCCTGCACCTGCTGTCGCCGGCGCAGCGCCCGATCCAGGTCACCCAGGATCTCAAGGGTTTCTGGGAACGCACCTATCCCGAAGTCCGCAAGGAATTGAAAGGCCGCTATCCGCGGCACCCGTGGCCCGACGATCCGTGGAGCGCGATGCCGACCGCGCGGGCGAAGCCGCGCGGGACGTGAACGAGCTGCCGACGCAGGTTGCGGTTCGCGGCCAGGTTCGCGCGGCGCCGCACTGGGTTTGTGGATAGGAGCAGCCGGGTGTGAGAGCGGCCCAGCGAACGGCCGCCGCACCCGGTCAGAGTATGTAGCGCGAGTGGTCCTCGTCCTTCACGAGCTCGGCCAGATGCGCGTCGACATAGCCGGCATCGACGCGATAGTGCGTGCCGCTCTTGTCCGGCGCCTCGTAGGAGATCGTGTCGAGCAGGCGTTCGAGCACGGTGTGCAGCCGTCGCGCACCGATGTTCTCGGTGCGTTCGTTGACCTGGAACGCGATCGCGGCCAGGCGTGCGACGCCGTCGTCGGTGAATTCCAGGCTCACGCCTTCGGTCGCGAGCAGCGCCGTGTACTGCTTGGTCAGCGCGTTGTGCGGCTCGCGCAGGATGCGCACGAAGTCGTCGCTGCTGAGCGCGCCGAGTTCGACGCGGATCGGGAAGCGACCCTGCAGCTCCGGAATCAGATCCGACGGCTTGGCCAGCGAAAACGCGCCCGAGGCGATGAACAGGATGTGGTCGGTCTTGATGACGCCGTACTTGGTCGACACGGTCGAACCTTCGACCAGCGGCAGCAGGTCGCGCTGTACGCCTTCGCGGCTGACGCCGGCGCCGTGCCACTCGCCACGCTGGGCGACCTTGTCGATCTCGTCGATGAAGACGATGCCGTTCTGCTCGCAGTTGCGCAGCGCCTCGGCCTTGAGCTCTTCCTCGTTGAGCAGCTTGCCGGCTTCCTCTTCGATGAGCATCGGCCGGGCAGCCTTGATCGTGAGCTTGCGCGACTGGGTGCGCGCGCCGGCCAGCGACTGGAACATGCCGCGCAGCTGCTGGCTCATTTCCTCCATGCCCGGCGGTGCGGCGATCTCCACGCCGAGGTTGACGCTGGTTTCCAGCTCGATCTCGCGCTCGTCGAGCTTGCCTTCGCGCAACTGGCGGCGCAGCTTCTGCCGCGTCTCGTCGTGGCTGCCTTCGCCCGAAGACGGCTCCCAGCTCGTCGCGCGGCGCGGCAGCAGTGCGTCGAGGATGCGCTCTTCGGCGCGGTCCTCGGCCGTGGTCCTGACCCGCGCCTTGGCATGCTCGCGCGTCATCTTCCAGGCCGTGTCGGCGAGGTCGCGCACGATGGACTCCACGTCCTTGCCGACGTAGCCGACCTCGGTGAACTTGGTCGCCTCGACCTTGATGAACGGTGCATTCGCGAGGCCGGCCAGGCGCCGGGCGATCTCGGTCTTGCCGACGCCGGTCGGACCGATCATCAGGATGTTCTTCGGCGTCACCTCGTCACGCAGCGACGGCTCCAGCTGCATGCGGCGCCAGCGGTTGCGCAGGGCGATCGCGACGGCGCGCTTGGCGGCGTGCTGGCCGACGATGTAGCGGTCGAGCTCGTTGACGATTTCGCGGGGGGTCAGTTCGGACATGCGGGAAAACGTTCCTCGAAGTCGCGCGGCGGCGGCCGGGCCTCAGGCCTGGCGCACCGCGCCGGTGTCGCCGTCGAGTTCCTCGATGGCGATCGTATGGTTGGTGTAGATGCAGATGTCGCCGGCGATCTTCAGCGCCTGCTCGACGATGCTTCGCGCATCGAGCCCGGTGTTCTCCAGCAGCGCCTTGGCCGCGGCCTGGGCATAGGGCCCGCCGGAACCGATCGCGATCAGGCCGTGCTCGGGTTCGAGCACGTCGCCGTTGCCGGAGATCAGCAGCGAGCTGTCGCGGTCGGCGACCGCCAGCATCGCTTCGAGACGGCCGAGCCGGCGGTCGGTGCGCCACTCCTTGGCCAGTTCCACGGCGGCGCGGACCAGCTGGTTGCCGTGCTTGGCGAGCTTGTCCTCGAACAGCTCGAACAGGGTGAACGCATCGGCCGTGGCGCCGGCGAAGCCGGCCAGCACGTCGCCGCGGCCGAGCCGGCGCAGCTTGCGCGCATTGGACTTGACCACGGTATGGCCGAGGGTCACCTGGCCGTCGCCGCCGATGACGACCCGGCCGTTGCGCCGTACCGACACGATGGTCGTCGCATGAAAACTGTCCGTCATGGGAACTCCCGGAAAACGAATCCGGAAAGTAAGGACGACGGAGCGGCGGCGCAAGGGAAGCACGCGAAAAGCCGGCGCGTGACGCCGAGGGCGGCGCCGTATCGGTGAAAAGGCGCCGGCACGGACAGCTTCCGGCCGCGGACGCGCCGCGCGTCGTCATGAAACCTTTACACGACGGCGCCGCTGCGCCGCGGCCGATGCCGCCGCCGGAACGACCGGCGGCGGCCGACTGCCGGTCAGGCGCTGGCGCGTCGTCCGCTGCGCGCGCTGCGCGCGAGCAGTTTGTCGGTACCGTCCCAGAGCCGCCGGCGCGCGGTCAGGCTGACGATCGCCGCGCGGCGCACCGCCTCGACGAGTTCGGGTTCGCGCTGCAGCGCCCGATCAATGATGGCTTCGGCCGCCGGGCCGTGCGCGTCGCCGTCGAGTTCGATATGCCGGTCGAGGTAGTAGACGAACGACGGCGCCTCGATGCGGTCCAGACCCCAGCTGTCGAGCAGGCGCTGGAACATGCCCGGGATCACGTTCTCGCGGCCGTAGAAGAAATTCGCCATGACCACGAGCGTACGCTCGCCGATCGCCACGCGCAGCGTGTTGGTCACGAAGTCGATCACGCAGGCCGGCGCGCCGACGCGGCCCAGGGCGTTTTCCACCGGTACGCGCTCGCGCACCAGCGACAGGAACTGCTGGAACGGGCGCGTGTCGGCGCCGACCTCGCGCATCGCGGCGAGGTAGAGATCCATGTGGCTGATCGGATGGCCGTCCGGCCCCGTATCGGTTTCCTCGCCGAGGATGATTTCGTTGATCAGGTGCGCCGCCTCGATGTCCGGCGGCGGCATCCAGGGCAGTTCGACGCAGGTCAGGTCGCGCTGCAGGCGCTTGGCCAGGGACATGAAGTCCCAGACCGCATAGACGTGGACCTGCATGAACGCACGCAGCGAATCCATGTCGCGGATCGCGTCGAATACGCGGTGCGTGTGCAGGGCGTCGCGCAGCTCACGCACGTCGGGCGTGAATACCTGATCGAGTAATGCGGACACGGCTGACTCCTTCTCTAGATGCGCGGAACCGCCGGATGCCGCCACGGCAACCGGTGTCGCGCGGGACTACGCTGAAAATCCGTCGCCTTGCGTTGTCGCCGGCCCCCTGCGGCCGCCCCCTGTCTCCCACTGGCGGAACGTCGGTGGCGCCGACGTCCCAACGCCCCGTGCGACGGAGCGGGTTGCTGTGCTTCGCGCCCGGCGGCCAGCGCCGCCGGGCGCGTCAGACGTTCTGGTAGAGCGGATACAGGCTGCCTTCCTCGCGCTCGATGCGCTGCACGAGCAAGGCGCCGACATGGCGGTAGTCGGCGACGAATGCGCCGCGCTCAGCCATCGTCACCAGCGGCTGCTGGTATTTCTTGACGAAGTCGATGACGCCGCGCGCGATCGCATTCATCTCGCGGCGGAAGTCGCGGATCAGATTGAAGTTTTCATCGTCGTCGCGCAGCGTGTATTCGACGTAGTTGTAGAAGCGCACGTTCTCCGACAGCAGATGCGCCTCGAGCTGCGACTTGAAGACGAGCAGCTGGGCCGGCAGCAGATCCCAGCGGTCGCGCTCGGGCAGCAGGCCGATCTGCTCGTAGAGATGGACCAGTCCGCGGTGGTCGTGGATCAGCTGCGGCACCAGTTCCGAATCGAAGCGCGGCGCGCGCGGCGCCGGGGATGGCGGCGGTGCGACCGCGGCGTCGGGAGTGCGGCCGAACAGCTTGCGTATGGCTGCGAACATGCGGACTCCCGGAAAGGCCGTGGCGATGGCGGCGGCCGCGGCGTCGATCCTAGCAGCACTTGAACTAATTTCAATCGTATACGTATTGCCTAAATCATGAATTTATAAAGCGAAATATGCGCTCTATTTCACGATTCGTGTGAGCCGTTGCGACGCCGTTTGCCGATGCGCAATCGGGCACTCGGGCAGCGCAGCGGCTGCGCACGGCACAGCGGCGCCGGCGGACGCACGGAACGGCTTTTCGGCAGAGGCCGGAGACAACGCCCGGGGGGGGGGCGGCACCGCCGCGACGGCAGGCGACCCGCGACGAGAAACGGACGACCAGACCGGCACACGCAGGACAATGCACCACGCGCCCCGCCTCGCGGCGGAGCGACGACGGTACGCTTCAGGCGCCGGCGTCGCCGGCGCCGATCTCAGGTCGGCATGTACAGCGGATAGAGGTTGCCTTCCTCGCGCTGGATGCGCTGCACGAGCAGGCCGCCGACCGTGCGGTAGTCGGCGAGGAAGCCGTGCATCAGTCCTTCGGTGTCGCCCTGCGCCTGGTACTTCTTGACGAAGTCGATGACACCGCGCGCGATCGTGTTCATCTCGCGGCGGAAGTCGCGGATCAGGCTGAGATTTTCCGCGTCGTCGCGCAGGGTCGATTCGACGTAGTTGTAGAAGCGCACATTCTCCGTGAGCAAATGCGCCTCGAGCCGGGTCTTGAACGCAGTCAGCAGTGCCGGGATCTCATGGAAGCGGCGCGCCTCGTAGGTACGACCGATCTGCTCGAACAGGGCGACCAGTTCCTGATGGTCGTTCTTCAGTGCCGGCACCAGCCCCGAGTCGTAGCTCGGCGCACGCGGCGGCGGGATGCTGCCCTGCCGCAGGGAATTCGGCGCCGGGGCCGGAGCCGCGGCGGGTTTGGCCGGCTGGCCGATCAGCTTGCGCAGCATGTCGAGCATGGTATCTCCGATGCCGCGTCGGCGGCCTGCGATGACGAAACGCCGGAGCGCGGCGGCGCCCGGTTCATGGACTCTGAGCTGGTTTCGGAGCGCCCCCTGTGGCGCGCCGTCGCGAGGAAAAGTGCGACGGATACAACATTTGGTCCGAGGTTAACCAATCGCGTGTACAAAAAAAATAGCGAACAACTCTAATGTGATGATGTGCACATTTTTTCGACGGTGTGGCGGCGCGTCGCAGGGACTTGAGCATTCCATCACGGATGGTATGGTTGCACCCGGCCCGACGACGGAGCGAAGGCATGAACCCCTGGCAGGGCGCCGCGGCAGTCGCCGCCTTCTCGACGTTCCTGATCCATCTCGTCGTCGGCGGCCGTCGATCGCACGCCCGCTGCTGGCCGCCCGCGATCTTCCACGCGTGCCGCGGCTGACCGTCCACTGCTGCTGGCACATGATCGGCCTGCCGCTGTTCGGCATGGCCGCTGCGCCGGCCTGGGCCGTGCACCGGACCAACCCGGTGCTGGGCGGCGCGCTCGCCGTGGCCCTTGCCGCGCCAAGCCGCGGCCTGATCGCCGCTTGCCGTGTCGAACCCTGGCACATGCCGCAATGGGCCCTGTTCCTGCCGATCGCCGCGCTGTCCGGCCCGGGCCTGCTTTGATGGCGCGGCACAGCGAGGTCGACTGGATCGCGGCCGGCCTGGAATTGCTGGCCGGGCCCGGCCATGCGCGGCTGACCGTCGCCGATCTCTGCGCGCGCACCGGGCGCACCAAGGGCTCGCTGTATCACCACTATCCCGATATGGCCGCGTACCGTGCGGAGCTGCTGGCGGTCTGGCGCGAACGGCATACCGAACAGCTGATCGCGGCGGCCGAACGCGAGAGCCGTACCGACGACAAGGCGCGCGTGCTCGACGCGCTGGCCCAGGCGCTGGATCTGCGCCTGGAGCGCGCCGTGCGCAACTGGGCGGCGCACGAGCAGCAGGCGCGCGAGGCCGTGCAGGCCGTGGACCGCCTGCGAATCGACTACCTGGCCGGCCTCTGTCGCGACGACGGACTGAGCGCAACCGATGCACGCGACCACGCCATCCTGACCTATGCGCTCTACCTGGGCCTGCAACAGTTGTCCGGCGCCGACGAGCAGGCCGCACTGCGGCGGCTTTCGTCCAAGGTCGAGTTCGTGCTGCCGCCGGCCGCGGCGCGGGGCCCGTGAACGGCCTCGACGCCAGCCGCATCAGCGGCACCAGCCTGCTCGCCTGGCGCAATCTGAGCCACGACCGCGCGCGCTTCGTCGTGACCCTCGTCGGCGTGCTGTTCGCCGTGCTGCTGATGGGCGTGGAGCTCGGCCTGCTGCTCGGCTTCGCGCGTACGACCTCCGGCCTCGTCGACCATACCGACGCCGACCTCTGGATCACACCGGCCGGCACGACCAATGTCGACATCGCCGGCCGTCTCGACGAGCGCCGCCGCTTCGAGGCGCTGGCCGTGCCCGGCGTCGCGCAAGTCGACCCGCTGATGATGCAGTTCGCGTTCTGGCGCAAGCCCGACGGCGGCACCGAGAGCGTCAGCATCGTCGGTTTCAATCTCGCAACCGGTCAGGGCCGGCCGTGGAATCTCGTGCAGGGCACGATCGAGGATCTGCAGCAGGACGACGCCGTCATCGTCGACCGGCTGTATGCGGCCAAGCTCGGCGTCACCGCGCTGGGCCAGACCATCGAAATCAACAACCGCCGCGCGCGCGTGGTCGGCTTCACCGCCGGCATCCGCACGTTCACGCAAAGCCCCTACGTATTCACGACGCACCGCAACGCCCAGCGCTTCACGTTCTTCCGGCCCGACCAGACCACCTACCTGCTGGTGCGCCTGCGTCCCGGCAGCGACGCGGCGGCCGTGCGCGACGCGCTGCAGACGCGCCTGGGCCGCGTCGACGTCTGGTTCGCCGCGGATTTCGCCCGCGCGGCCCAGCGTTACTGGCTGATTACCACGGGTGCCGGCTCGGCACTGCTGCTGGCCGCCCTGCTCGGCCTCGTCGTCGGCATCGTCATCGTCGGCCAGACCCTGTATGCAACCACCGTGGACCGCCTGCCCGAATACGCGACCCTGCGCGCGATGGGCGCGCCGAACCGCTATCTGTATCGCGTGATCCTCAAGCAGGCCGCGATCAGCGCCGTGTTCGGCTTCATCGGCGGCATGCTGCTGGTCGGACTCGTCGTGCTCGCGAGCGCCGGCAGCACGGTCGCCGTCGCGATGCCGCCCGGGCTGATCGGCGTACTCGGGCTGCTGACCCTGTGCATGTGCGCGCTGGGCGCGCTCGTGTCGATACGTCGCATCATGCGCATAGACCCGACATCGGTGTTCCAGTGAGCGCCGTGATCACGCTGGATCGGGTCGGCGTCACCTACGGCCGCGGCGCAACCGCGCTGGCCGCGCTGCAGGACGTCAGCCTGGCCATCCATCCCGGCGAGATGACCTTGCTGCTCGGACCCAGTGGCTCGGGCAAGACCAGTCTGTTGCAAGTCATGGGCTGCCTGCTGCGACCCAGTCGCGGCCGCGTGCAGCTGTTCGGCGAAGCGCTGGCGCCGGACCTCGGCGTCGAAGCCCTGGCCGCGCTGCGCCTGGCGCACATCGGCTTCGTGTTCCAGCACTACAACCTGTTCCCGACCCTGAAGGCCTGGGAGAACGTCGCGATCGCGCTGGACCTCAAGGCCCTGCCGCGCGCGCAGCAGCGCGAGCAGTCGCTGCACTTGCTCGAACGCCTGGGCCTGGCCGACCGCGCCGGGCACTATCCGGCCGAGCTGTCCGGCGGCCAGAAGCAGCGCGTCGCTATCGCGCGCGCGCTGGCCGGCGGCCCGCGCATCCTGCTCGCCGACGAACCGACCGCGGCGCTGGACGGCAAGACCGGCCAGGGCGTCGCGGCGACCCTGCACGAACTCGCCCACGATGCCGGCGTCGCCGTCGTCGTGGTCAGCCATGATCCGCGCGTGGAGCCGTTCGGCGACCGCGTGCTGCATCTCGAAGACGGCCGCCTCGTCGACGACCGGCGTCCGCCCCGGAGCACCGCATGAAATCTGCAGTCTGGATACTCGTCGCGCTCGCCGCACTGCCGGCACTGACCGGCTGCGGCCGCAGCGCCAGCCCGCCGCCGGCCGCGCGGCCCGGCCTGATCGCGGCCGGCGGCCTGGTCGAACCCGACGGCGAGGAGCGCGTGATCATTCCGCAGCTGTCGGGCCGGCTGGCCAAGGTGCTGATCGTCGAGGGCGAAGCCGTGCAGGCCGGCCAGCTCATCGCCGAGATCGAAAACAGCGAATACCGTGCGGCGCTGGCCGCGGCCACCGCCGAACTCGTGCGGCGCGAGGCCGAACTGACGCGCCTGCGCAACGGCGCGCGCGCCGAGGAAATCGCCGCGGCTGCGGCGGCGCGCGACGAAGCGCTCGCGCTGGAGCGGCAGGCCGAGGCCGAGCGTGACCGCCGCGACAATCTGCTGCGCAACAAGCTGATCGCCGCGGAGACGGCGCAGCAGGCCCGTGCCCAGGCCGAAGCGGCCAGCGCACGCCGCGCGCGCGCCGATGCCGATCTCGCGCTGCTGCGTGCCGGCACGCGCGCCGAGGACATCGCCGCGGCGAGCGCCGCGGTCGACGCCGCGCGCGCCGAACGCGATCGCGCTCAGGCGCTGCTCGACAAATCGCTGATCCATTCGCCGATCAGCGGCAACGTGCTCAAGCGCGACCTCGGCGAAGGCGAGACCGTGGTCGCGCTGTCGCCGCTGCCGCTGGCGCGCATAGGCAACCTGGCGAAGCGCTTCGTGCGTGCCGACATCGACGAACTGGACATCGGCCGCATCCGCGAAGGCCAGTCGGCCATCGTCACCAGCGATGCGTTTCCGCAGCAGCAATTCAGCGGCAAGGTCGTGCATGTGAGTCAGCGCATGGGCCGGCGCAATGCCTTGTCGGGCGACCCGGCCGAGAAGCAGGACGCCAAGATCCTCGAGGCGCTGATCGAACTCGACGGCCAGCCGCCGCTGCCGATAGGCCTGCGCGTGGATGTGCGCATCGCGGCGACGCCGCAGGCGCAGTGAATCCCTGGCGCGATATCCGCATCGAACCGTGCCGAGGTAGGCCGACGTTGCGGTTCGCCTTCGGCTCAGCACAACCGGCCTCCGGAAACTGCGTCGCCCCTCTTGCGCGGCAGGCGTCGGTCGCAATCGACCGCGTTCAGCGGTCGATGCGGCTGCCGTCCTCGTGCCAGATGCGGCCGTTGGGATCGAATTCGTCGGCGGCGCGCCGCTGCGCGCGCGGGCCGAAACCGCAGACCGCGAGCACGCCTTCGACCAGTGGATCCAGGCCCAGCGCCTGCTCGATCTCGACTTCGTTGACCGCCGCGGTGACGAAGGCGCCGAGGCCGAGATCGGTCGCCGCGAGATACAAGGTCTGCGACAGATGGCCGACATCCAGCGCGGCCACGCGATAGGCCTTGGCGTGATTGCGGTAT
Organism: Lysobacteraceae bacterium SCN 69-320; assembly: GCA_001725155.1. Taxonomy (GTDB): domain Bacteria; phylum Pseudomonadota; class Gammaproteobacteria; order Xanthomonadales; family Rhodanobacteraceae; genus Tahibacter. The sequence goes on from MEFP01000030.1 coordinate 625,208, forward strand.
TTCCAGAAGCTGCGCGGAAAGCGCACGGCCAGCGCGATGAGCACCGGCGCCGCGGCGAAATACGCCTGCGCGGCGACGCCGCGCAGGGCCAGGTCGGACGCATCGTCCGCGGTCAGTGCCCTGATCGGTTCCAGCACATGCTCGACGGGCCGGTAGTGATAGAGCCCGGGCGCGAGGCCGGCGACGCGCTGCACGATCAGATACGCACCGGTCGGATGCAGGCCGCCGCCCGAAGGACTGTTGCGCTTGAGCACCGTGGTCGCGCCGCCGCCTTCCAGAGTCAGCGTGCCCTGGGCGCCGAATACGCGGTGCAGCATCGTCGCGAGCTCGTCCTGCGCGAGCGCTGCGTCGGTATCGAAATTGCGGCAGGTCGCGCGCCGCTGCAACAGTTCGTCGAACGCGCTGCGCCGCGGCGGCGGCAGCGGCAGGCGCGCATCCTCGGCGGCGCAAGTCTGCGCGGCCGGCGGCGGCTCGCCGAGCTTGTCGATGAGCTCGCCAAGCGTGACGTAGCCGGCGCGCTGCAGCTCGTCGCCCGAACGCACGCCGTCCCAGCGGCCGAGGTAATGCTGCGCGGCCGACAAGGTGCGCCAGTTCGCCGCGCGCAGACGCTCGTCGCGCAGGTGGTCGACGGAGGCCGCGTCATCGGCAATCAGCAGGCCGCGCGCGAGCAGATCCTGCAGCGGCGCGGCGCCATACACCGCGGCCAGCGCATCGAACTCGCTCCAGGCCGTGCACGGCACGGCGGCGAGTATCGCGACGTCCTGCGGCGATACGGCGATTTCCTGTTGCCGATGCGGTGCCAGCGCGAGCAGCGACAGCTGCGTGCGCAGCCCGTCGCCGCCGGCGGCCAGTGAATCCAGGTCGAACTGCAGCGCCTCGCGCGGTTCGAACAGCAAATGGGCGCAGCGGCGCAGGCGCATGGAAACTCCTGTGAGAACGGTTGCGGCGGCGATGCATCGGTCGCCGACCGGGAAGACGCCGACCGTGGCTGCGGTCTGCGGTGTCGACGGTAGTCAGGCGGCTGCGCCGCGGCAAGCCCGTGCCGTGCAGCCGCTCCGGATGCGCCTGCACGCAGCCCGGGATGTGTAGTTTTTCCGCGGAATAACCCGCTTTGCGGCCATTCCGGGGATTTGTTGGCGCAGCTCTTGCTGGCTACACTCGACTAGCCACAGATCGTGGCTTCAGGGGGAAATCGCAATGGCAAATCTCACGCCCACGCAGGTGGACACACTGCTCGACAAGCTCGGTTCCGACGACCAGTTCCGCGCCTTGCTGCTCAGCGATCCGGCGTCCGCGCTCCGCCAGATCGGCGCACCGGAAGAACTGGCAGCCTGCTTCGCCAAGTGCAAGCAGCTCGCGGATCCGCAGACCCTGAAGGCGTCGCGCAGTGCAATTCAGAAGCAGCTAGGCGGCACTATGAGCGCAAACATTCACGACTTGCGCACCAGCTGAGGGGCATCGCCCTTGAGCAAGGCTTCCACGCGCCGCTGCAGCGGCGCGGGGAGTTCCGCTTCCGGCCACAGACGCAGGAACTCCGTGAGCCGCTGCGCCGCCATGTCGGCCTTGCCCTGACGCTGCGCGAGTTCAGCTTCGTCGAGAACCGCCAGATTCGACTCGGCAACGTTCAGCGACTTCAGCATCTCGTCGCCGTTGTATTCCGCATAAGCTCGGCCGCGATGCTGCATGAGCCATTGCGTCTCGGCGGCGGCCGCATCGAGGGCACCGACTGCGGTCTGCGCGTCGCGCAGCCCCGCGTGAACCAGATACATCTCGGAGCCGTCGATACGTGCGCTCAGCAGCGGCAGTGCAGCCGCCTTGTCGTCGCCGAGCAGTACGAGCTGGGCCTGCGCCAGCGCTGCCATATCGGCGACATAGCGATAGCTGGCGACGTCGTCGTCGGCGGCGACCTTGGCAAGCAGTTCGCGCGCCAGCGCTGCATCGCCGTTGCGCGCCGCGACGTAGGCCGCAAAGAACACGCTGAATAGCGCCTGCTCGCGATCGTTGTTGCGCGGGTCGTGCAGGGCTTCGAGTTCGCTGCTCGCATAGGTGCCGATCTGCCGTCCGAGTTCGGAGCCCGGCATGGCGACCGCTTGCAATGACAACTTCATGCCGCGGTAGGTGCGCGCGATGACCGGACTGACCAGCCTGGCTGCCGCCTCCGCTTCATCGGCGCGCTTGAGGGCTTCGCGCCAGCGCCCCTGGTCGACGGCCAGGGCAATGCGCACACGATGCACCTGAATGTCGTTGCTCGGAATGCCGCTGGTGCGCAGATTGGCCAGCTCCTTTTCCGCATCGACGAAACGCCGGGGTATCGCCGCCGCGTCGATGAAGCGAATGCCCCCAAGCCCGGCCGCGTTCATTTCCTTGGCCCGCTGCAGATGGGTCTGCGCCTGCTGCGGCTTGTCGCTGGCGAGATACAGCGCGCCCAGCAGGTAATGGGTGTTGCCGCTGCGCGGATAGTGCGGCGCTATGGCCTTGTTGGCCGCGGCAATCGCGTCGGCGAAACGCCCGTCGTAGACATAGATGAAGTGTGCGAGGTTGGCGAAGGCCGCGTAGTGGTCCGGATACATCTCGCCGAGCAGCGTCCATTTCTTCTGCATCTCGGCCGGCTTGCCGAAGCTCGCGGCAAGCGCATCCATATAGAGCTGCTCGCGTACCGGCAGACGATCGCGCAGCGCCACGGCACGGTCGACGTCGGCCTTGGCCGCCGTCCGGTCTTCGGCACCGAGGCGCAGCGCCGCGCGTCCGAGATAGGCCAGGGCGAAATCCGGATCCAGCCGTATCGCCTGGGCGTAGAGCTCCAGCGCAGTATCGCCACCGCCGCCCTCGGTCGCCGCCTTGCGCGCAAGCGAATAGGCGCGCAGCGCGTCGAGGTTGTCGGTCGTGACCTTGGCCAGCGGCGGGCTGGCGGTGCCGACCAGGGCCAGCGACTCGCCGAGGCGGCCACGCAGCTGGCGGTTGATGCTGTCCACCGAGACCAGCAGCGAATCCAGGCCCTGCCCTTCGGCCGAATCGGTATAGACCGTGGCCTGGCTGCGCGGGTCGATGATCTCGGCCGTCACGCGCAGCTTGCCGCCGATTTCGGCGACACTGGGCAGCACGAACGCGCGCGCGCCTTCGCGCACGGCGATCTCGGCGCCGATGGCGCGGTCGATGCGCGTCTGTGTCGGATCACGGCGCATGCGCCGCACCGCCTCGCGCACCTGCAGGTCGGGCACGATGTTGACGTAGCGCGACTGCTCCACGCTCAGGCGCAGCGCAGTGCGCAGGGTATCGTCGAGCGAGGCCTGGCCGGTCAGGTTCTGCAGGTCGCCGAGCACGATCCAGTCGCGTTCGGCGAACGCGATCGCCGCGGGCGGCCGCAGCAGCAGCCAGACGCCCAGCAGCAATGCCGCGGCGGCGATACCGGCCTCGATGAACATGGTGCCGGGGCGGCGCCACCAGGGCACTTCGCGCCAGGCCTTGCCCGAATACGGCGGCAGGCGCAACGGCGCGATGCCGGCTTCGCCGACTTCGTAGACGACCAGCGGTTCGGGCACTCCCTTGAAACGGTAGCGGCCGTGATTGATCCAGCGCGTGCGATCGGCGTTGGAACCGAGCTCGCCGTGGGCGCGCTGGGCCAGGCTTGCGGCGACGCCGGAAACGAGGATCTGGCCCGGCAGCGCCAGCGAGGCCAGACGCGCGGTCACCGGCTTGACCAGGCCTTCGACTTCCAGCGGCTTGGCGCCGTGGACCACGTCGCCGGGATCGTTCTGCCAGACCAGCACGTCGCCGACATGCACGCCGACGCGGGCGCGCAGCGGCTCTTTCTCCTCTTCGCTCAGACGCAGCAGCTCGCGCTGGTAGGCCAGTGCGAACGCGATCGCATGGATGGGCCGTTCGAACAGGATCAGGAAGCCGTCGGTCTTGTCGATCTCCTGGCCCTGGTGGCGCAGCATGAGATCGCGCGCCATGCGGTCGTGGCGGCGCAGCAGCGCCGCGGCGCGCTGGTCGCCCAGCCGCTCGACCAGGCTCGTGGAATCGACGAGGTCGCAGAGCGCGAGCGTGCGCAGCAGGGGCGCACCCTGGCGCGTGGACGGTTGCGGTTCCGCGGACGATACCAAGGCATTCATGCCCGAGACTCCAGGACGGACGGCGGCAGGCCTTTCCCCCTGCGTTCCAGCCAGAACCCCCTGGGCCTGGCCGAGACGCCGATCACAATGTCGAGGCCTAGCGCAAAAGTGTACGCTGCCAGCTCATCAATGCGCATCTGCGCGCGTGCCGCCACATCATTTGCTGCACCGCAGCATGACGAGCACGCCCTCGCCGCCTAGGCGATGACGCGGAAGTTGTCGCCGCCCTCGCCCTTGACGAGATACAGGGCGCAGTCCGAATCGCTGTACCAGGCCGACCACTCGGACGTCTCGTGACACAGGCTCGCGCCGATGCTGACGCTGACGAGCAGATTCTCGGCCGGCGCATGGAAGCGCAGTCCGCGCACGCCGGCGGCGATCTGCGCGGCCCGGCCGCGCAGTTCCTCGGCGTCGTGCACCTGGACCAGCACGGCGAATTCGTCGCCGCCGAGGCGGCACGGCAGATCGGTCGCCGCGGCGGCCTGCTGCACCTCGCGCGCGACCGCGCGCAGGGCCAGGTCGCCGGTCAGGTGACCGTAGTGGTCGTTGATCTGCTTGAAATGGTCAATGTCGATCAGCAGCAGGCCCAGGCGCATGCCCGGGTCGCGCCGGGCGCGCAGTTCGTCCAGGTAGTGATAGAGCCCGCGCCGGTTGCACAGGCCGGTCAGCTCGTCGGTACGCACGAGGCGCTCGGCCGTGGACAGCTGGGTCTGCGTCTGGCGCAGCGAATCCAGGGTCACGAGCAGGTCTTCGTTGCGCCGCTTGAGGTTCTGGATCAGCTGCTGCTCGCTGGCCACGAGATAGGAGAACGAGCGGCGCATGAACTGGGCGAGCAGCGGTGCCTGGGTCTGCAGCAGGGTCTCGAATTCCGCATGCTCGATGACGCGCAGCACGCTGGCCTCGGCCGCAACGGCATTGGCGACGCGGGCATGGTTGCCGATGAACAACGCGAGCTCGCCGAAGAATTCGCGCGGCCCGATCAGCTTGTCCGGCATACCGTCGCCGAATTCGAGCTGGATGCTGCCGGCCTCGATCACGAACATCGCACGGCCGAGCTCGCCCTTGCGGAAGATCATCTCGCGCGGCACGAGTTCGCGGCGCTGGCCGACGCTGACGAACAGCGCGAGTTCCTCGTCGGAGAGCTGGCGCGGCAGAAACACGGGGCGCGCCCGCGCAAAGGCGCTGCCCGGCGCGGCGGATTGCGCCAACGAGGCTCCAGGACTGACCTTGACCACGTAATCCCCCCCGGGAACGCTTGTCTGTCGGTCCGGCATGTTACCGCAGGCGTATGGTCGCCGCGGCAGGAAGTCGGCAGACAGTGCAGATTTTTCCGGTGTTCGGAACTTTTGCGCGGCGAACCGGTGGAAGAGCCCCCCTGCGCCGACGGCCGGGACCGCGGCCGTGCGGCGGACGCCGCCGGCACCGCCCCCGCTCGGCCGCTCAGGCGCGCAGACCGACCCCGCGGCGCAGCAGGTACAGGCCGAAACCCGCGAGTACCGCCGCCGTGACCAGCATGACGGCATAGGCCGCATAGAGGTTCACGTCGCTGACGCCGAGCAGGCCGTAGCGGAACGCGTTGACCATGTAGACGATGGGATTGGCCAGCGAGATCGCGTGCCAGGGCTCGGCCAGATGGCTGACCGGATAGAACACGCCGCCAAGATAGGTCAGCGGGGTCAGGATGAAGGTCGGCACGATCGCGATGTCGTCGAACTTCTTCGCATAGACCGCGTTGACGAAGCCGGCCAGCGCGAACACGACGGCAGTCAGCAGGAACGTCGTCAGGGTCACGAACACGTGGTGCAGGCGGATGTGCGTGAAGAACATGGCCACGCCGAGGACGATGGCGCCGACCATGAGGCCGCGCACGACGGCGCCGGTCACGTAGCCGGTCAGGATGACCCAGCTCGGCATCGGCGAAACCAGCATTTCCTCGACGTAGCGGCCGAACTTGGAGCCGAAGAAGGAACTGGAGATGTTGCCGTAGGCGTTCTGGATCACCGCCATCATGATCAGGCCCGGCACGATGAAGTCGATGTACTGCACGCCCGGCTGCATCTCGCCGATGCGGCCGCCGATCAGGTTGCCGAAGATGAAGAAATAGAGAGTCATCGTGATCGCCGGCGGCAACAGGGTCTGGCCCCAGATGCGCAGGATGCGCGCGATCTCGCGGCGGACGATGGTGCCGAGGGCGACTAGGTTGGCTTGGGTCTGCATGGGAATCGTCAGGATTCGGAGTGGATGACCCGCCGGCGCGGCTCGCCGCGCGGCAGGCGCGCGGTCAGGCGGCCTTGCCGTGGTTGCCCTCGACGAGGCGCACGAACAGCTCTTCGAGGCGATTGGCCTTGTTGCGCATCGAGGTCACCGTGACGCCGCGCGCACTCAATGCGGCGAACAGCGAATTGAGGTCGTGGGTGCGCGACATCTCGGCCTCCAGCGTGTGCGCGTCGACCGGGGTCAGGCGCACGCCGTCGACCTGCGGCAGCGACTCGGGCATCGCGGCGACGTCGAGCACGAACGTCTCCACGTCGAGCTTGGACAGCAGGCGCTTCATCGACGTGTTCTCGATGATGCTGCCCTTGTCGATGATCGCTATGTTGCGGCAGAGCTGCTCGGCTTCCTCGAGGTAATGCGTGGTCAGGATCACCGTCGTGCCGGCGCGGTTGATCTCGGTGACGAACTTCCACATCGAGCGGCGGATCTCGATGTCGACGCCGGCGGTGGGCTCGTCGAGGATCAGCAGGCGCGGCTCGTTCATCATCGCGCGGGCGATCATCAGGCGCCGCTTCATGCCGCCGGACAAGGTGCGCGAGGCGACGTCCTTCTTTTCCCAGAGACTGAGCTGGCGCAGGTAGGTCTCGGCTCGGCCGCAGGCGACGCCGCGCGGAATGCCGTAGAAGCCGGCCTGGTTCACGCAGATGTCGAACGGCGTCTCGAACTGGTTGAAGTTCAGCTCCTGCGGCACGAGGCCGATCAGTTGCATCGCGCCGCCGCGGTCACGGTGGATCGAGCGGCCGAACACTTCGGCCTCGCCGGCGCTGGCGTTCACCAGCGAGGACAGGATGCCGATCAGGGTGGACTTGCCTGCGCCGTTGGGCCCGAGCAGGGCGAAGAAGTCGCCGGGTTCCACGCGCAGCGAGACGCCCTTGAGCGCCTGTACGCCATTCGCGTAAGTCTTGGTCAGGTTGCGGACGTCCAGGGCCGGAGGCGCGCTCATGGGCTGCAGGGTCGGGGAGGGGCAGGTAGTATACGGTCCCCTTTGCCGCCGATTGGTTCCGTCCCGTGGCCGAACAGTTTCCGCTGCGCCTGGTCTCCAGCTACATGCTCGCGCCGGCCGTGCGCCATCTGGTGTTCGAGCGCGCCGACGACCAGCCCTTCGTGTTCGCGCCGGGCCAGTTCATCCAGGTGCATTTCCACTACGCCGACGGCAAGCCGACCAAGCGCAGCTACTCGGTGGCGACGGTGGGCGACGGCACGGCCACGCCGGCCGAACGCATCGAGATCGCCGTGTCGTATGTCGAAGGCGGCGCCGCGACGGCCCTGCTGGCCGGCCTGCAGCCCGGCGACACGATCAGCGCGAGCGGCCCCTACGGCCGCTTCTGCCTGTTCGATACCGACACGAACCGCCGCTACCTGCTCGTCGGCACCGGAACCGGCATCACGCCGTACCGCGCGATGCTGCCGCAGCTGCGCCGCGTGATCGCCGGACGCGGCTGCACGGTCGACCTGGTCTTCGGCGCGCGCAACGAAGGCGAACTGCTGTACGACGCGGACTTCAGCACATTCGAGCGCGAGGTGCCGGGCTTCCGCTACCACGCCTGCCTGTCCCGCGCGCCGCGCGCGCAGCCGCGCGCGCACGATTACCACGGCCGCGTGCAGGTTGCGCTGGAGGCGCTGCAGCCGGCGGCCGACAGCGACATCGCCTACCTCTGCGGCAATCCGAACATGGTCGACGAGGCCTTCACCCTGCTCAAGAACGTCGGTCTGGCCGTACCGCACATCCGGCGCGAGAAATACGTCTCGTCCAAGTAAGCACGGCGCTCAGCGGAGCATGCGGCGCAGGGTGTTGTCGCGGAAATACAGGTGGTGCGCCAGCGCCGCCGCCGCGTGCAGGCCGATCACGACGTAGAAGGCCTTGCCCAGCGCGACGTGCAGATCCTCGGTCCACTCATGCAGGCCGCGATCCAGGCCGACGAAATTCGGCAGCGTGAAGCCGAGCAGCGGAATGGTCACGGCGCGGTCGCCGCTTTGCGCGGTCAGCAGGCCGAGCAGCGGCTGCACGATCAGGAACAGATACAGCAGCAGATGCGCCGTGCGTGCGGCCAGATGCACGAAACGGCCGGGCGCCGGGACGATGGCCGGCGCCGGCTGGACGAGGCGCGCGCCGATGCGCGGCAGCACCAGCAGCCAGATCAGCAGGCCCAGCGCCATGTGCCACTGCATCACCGCCATGCGCGCCGGCCGGTCCGGCGCGAGACCGCGCAGCTCGGCGGTCGCATAGGCAGCGATCATCAGCAGCAAGGTGCCCCAGTGCAGCACGCGTACGAGGCGGGAATAGTGCGTGGCCGGTGATGCGATGACGTTCATTGGGCGGATTTCTCGCGACAGAAACAATCGAGCAGATGGTCGTTGACCATGCCGGTGGCTTGCAGGAAGGCGTAGCAGATCGTCGTGCCGACGAAGGTGAAGCCCTGCTTGCGCAGAGCCTTGCTCAGACGGTCCGACAGCGGCGTGCTGGCCGGAATGTCGCCGCGCCCGCGCGGGCGGTTGTCGAGCGGCTGGCCGTCGACGAAAGACCAGAGATAGGCATCCAGGCTGCCGTGCTGCTTCTGCACGGCCTGCGCGGCGAGCGCGTTGCGCCGCACCGCGTGGACCTTGAGGCGGTTGCGCACGATGCCCGGATCGGTCAGCGCCTCGGCGAGCTCGGCGTCGCTGAGCGCGGCGCAGCGTGCGATGTCGAAACGGTGGAAGACGCGGCGGTAGTTCTCGCGCTTTTCGAGCACGGTGCGCCAGGACAGCCCGGCCTGCGCACCTTCGAGACAGAGGAACTCGAACAGCGCCTGATCGCCGTGCAGCGGGCGGCCCCATTCGGCATCGTGATAGGCACGCTCGCTGTCGCTGGATTCGGCCCAGAAGCAGCGCGTGAGCGTCGCCGTGCTCACGCGCGCACCTGCGCGAGCCAGTCGTCGAGGTTGTAGTAGTTGGTCACGCGGGCGATCTGGCCGTCGACGATCTCGAAGAACGCGCCGCCCGGCAGCACGTAGCGCTGGCCGCGCGCCGGCGGCAGGCCTTCGTCGCCGGCGAGGTATTCGCCATGGACGACGTACTCGGCTGCCGCGCGCGAGCCGTCGGCATTGGCCATGACGACGATGTCGCGCAGCTGTTCGCGATAGCAGCGGTTCATGCGCGCGAGGAATTCGCGGAACGCTTCGCGGCCGCTCTCGCGACTGCCCTGGTTGATGTCGTGCTGCACGTCCGCCGCGAGGCAGGCCAGCATGCCCTCCCAGTCGGCGCGGTTGAACGCCGTGTAGTAGCGCAGCAGCAGCTCGGTCGCGCGATCCATTGCGCGCACGCCGTCGATGATCATGAGGACTCCGCCGGCAGGACGCCGGGACGATGCACGGGAGCGCCAAGCATAGCCGCCGCGCGCAGCGCTTGCAGCAGCAGGAAGGCTTGGCCTTCGTGTTCATGCGGGAATCCCGGCGCAGACGCTGCGCGATGTCGCCCCGGCGCGACGCCCGGTTCGCGCAACGCGCACTGTGGCGCCGTTCGCGCGCTGCGACACCAGGTCGCGGAACCCCGGGCAGATACCTGCTGCACGAACACCGCGCAGTGCGCGAGATTCCGGCGGACCCGGGCGACGAAGGCTGCGGCTGCTCCGATCGCGTTGCCTTTCTTGCGGCTTCCGCGAAGCATTCCGACGCGGACTTGCGACGAAAGTCGCGGCGGGCATACGGCCATCGTTCGACGGATGCCGTCGGCGCGCTCCCGTATCATCCGCGGTTTCCGCTGCGTGCCCGTTGCATGTCCGAATCCGCTTCCCGCCGCGGCGCGTTGCTCGCGCTGATCGTGCTGACCCTGGTCTGGAGCTACAACTGGGTCGTCATGAAGCAGGTGCTGCAGTATTCCGGGCCGTTCGCGTTCTCGGCGATACGCGCGGTGCTGGCGACCCTGGTGCTGTTCGCCGTGCTGCTCGCCCGCGGCGAGACCTTGCGGCCGCCACCGCTGCGGCCGGTCGTGCTGCTGGGCCTCGCGCAGACCACGACGTTCCAGGCGCTGGTGCAATGGGCCCTGGTCAACGGCGGCGCCGGCAAGACCGCACTGCTCGCCTATACCATGCCGTTCTGGCTGTTGCTGCTGGCCTGGCCGCTGCTGCGCGAGCGGCCCGACGCGCGCCGCCTCGGCTTCGCCGCGCTGGCCGGCTTCGGCCTGCTCGGCGTGCTGCAGCCGTGGAACGGCCTCGGCGCGCAGCTCAGCACCGGACTGGCGCTGGCCGCCGGACTGGCCTGGGCGCTGGCCGTAGTCATCGCGAAGAAAGCGTTCGCCGACGGCAGCGTGACGGCGCTGCGCCTGACCGCCTGGCAGATGGCGTTCGGCGCGATCGGCCTGTGCCTGGTCGCGGTCGTCGTGCCGGAACGCGGCATCGTCTGGAATCTGCCGTTCGCGGCCGGACTGGCCTACAACGCCGTCCTCGCGTCGGGTCTGGCCTGGGTGCTCTGGGCGCTGATCGTGCAGCGGCTGCCGGCGACCACCGCCGGGCTCGTCAGCCTGGCCGTGCCCTTGTGCGGACTGCTGCTGGCGTGGCTGCTGCTCGGCGAGCGTCCCGACGCCTGGGAAACCGCCGGTATCGCTCTGATCGCCGCGGCGCTGGTCGGCATCAGCCGCGCGCCGGCGCGCGCACGCTAGGCCGTCAGCTCAGCCACGGCAGCGCATCGAAATCGACGTTGCCGCCCGACAGCACGACGCCGACGCGCTTGCCGGCGAAATGCTGCGGATGACGCAGGATGGCCGCCAGCACGGTCGCGCTCGACGGTTCCACGACCTGCTTGAGCCGTTCCCAGATCAGGCGCATCGCGGCGACGATCTGCGCTTCGCTGACCGGCAGCACCGCATCGACGTGCTCGCGCATCAGCGCGAAGTTGATCGCGCCGATCGTGCCGCGCAGGCCGTCGGCGATGGTCTGCGGCACGATGTCGGTGAAGCGTTCGCCGCGACGGAAGGACTCGTAGGCGTCCGGCGCGCCTTCGGGCTCGGCCGCATAGACGGCAATCGACGGTTGCAGGCCGCGCGCGGCAATGGCGCAGCCGCTGCTCAGGCCACCGCCGCCGACCGGCGTGATCAGCACGTCGACGCCGCCGCTCTGCTGCAGCAGTTCCAGCGCCGCGGTACCCTGCCCGGCGATCACGGCCGGATCGGTATACGGATGCACCAGGGTCGCGCCAGTCTGCTGCTGCACGGCCGCGGCCGTCTGCTCGCGCGCGGCGATCGTCGCGGCGCACGGGTGCAGCTGCGCGCCGTAGCGTTCGATCGCGGCAAGCTTGGCCCTGACCGCGCCTTCCGGCACGACGACGTGGCAGGCGATGCCGCGTGTGGACGCGGCCAGCGCGAGCGCGGCGCCGTGATTGCCCGAGGAATGCGTGACCACGCCGCGGCGCGCGACGTCTTCCGGCAGCGACCAGACCGCGTTGCAGGCGCCGCGGAACTTGAACGCGCCCATGCGCTGGAGCTGTTCGCACTTGAAATGCAGCTGGGCGCCGGCGAGCTCGTCGAGGCTGCGCGAACGCAGTACCGGCGTGACCTGGGCATGCGGCGCGATGCGCGCGGCGGCGTCGCGGATGGCGGCGAGAGTGACGCGATGAGAGGTTTCCATGGCGCGGCGACGATACAGGCCGCCGCGCACGCGTGCTAGCCTGCAGCCCCTGTAGTTGCGCCAGCCCGTCCATGCCCGCATCCGAACACGGCCCTGTCCGTCTCGCCGACTATCGCGCGCCCGCCTGGCGCGTCGTCGCGGCGACCCTGGAATTCGATCTCGACATCCACGCGACGCAGGTGTGCGCGCGGCTGGAACTGCGCCGCGCCACGCCCGAAGCGGCGCCGCTGCAGCTCGACGGCATCGGCCTGCAGCTGCGCGCGATCCGTCTCGACGGCCGCGCGCTGGCGCCGCACGAATACGCCGTCGACGAGGATGCGCTGCACATATTCGACGCGCCCGCCACGGCCGTGCTCGAAACCGAGGTCACGCTCGATCCCGCCGCCAACAGCGCGCTGTCGGGGCTGTACCTGTCCGGCAGCGCCGAGCACGGCTTCCTGCTGACCCAGTGCGAGGCCGAGGGCTTCCGCCGCATCACCTATTATCCGGACCGACCCGACGTGCTCGCGCCGTTCCATGTGACCCTGCGCGCCGACCGCGCACGCTTTCCGGTGCTGCTGGCCAACGGCAACCCGGCCGGTGCCGGCGAACTCGCCGACGGCCGCCATTGGGCCGCCTGGAACGACCCGCATCCGAAGCCGAGCTATCTGTTCGCCGTGGTCGCCGGCCGCCTCGAACAGATCGAGCAGGCCTACGTGACCGCCGACGGCCGCCCGGTCACCCTGCGCATATTCGCCGAAGCCGACGCGATCGACCGCTGCGGCTATGCGATGGACGCCCTGGTTCGCGCCATGCGCTGGGACGAGCGCGAGTACGGCCGCAACTACGATCTCGACGTGTTCCACATCGTCGCCACCCACGACTTCAACATGGGCGCGATGGAGAACAAGGGTCTCAACATCTTCAATGCGAAGTACCTGCTGGCCGATCCGCAGCGCTCCAGCGACGAGGATTACGCCCACGTCGAAGCCATCGTCGCGCATGAATATTTCCACAACTGGACCGGCAACCGCGTGACTTGCCGCGACTGGTTCCAGCTGTCGCTGAAGGAAGGCCTGACGGTCTACCGCGAGCAGCAGTTCAGCGCCGACATGAACTCGGCCACGCTCAAACGCATCGAGGACGTGCAGTTGCTGCGCCGCGCCCAGTTCGCCGAGGATGCCGGCCCGCTGGCCCACCCGGTGCGGCCGGTCGAATACAGCGCGATCGACAATTTCTACACCGCCACCGTCTACGACAAGGGCGCCGAGCTGGTGCGCCTCGTCGCCGGCCGGCTCGGCGCCTCGGCCTGGCGCCGCGGCATGGACGAATACTTCCGTCGTCACGACGGCGAGGCGGCGACCGTGGAGCAGTTCCTCGCCGCGCTCGGCGAAGCCAACGGTATCGACCTGTCGCCGTACCTGGCCTGGTACGCCCAGGCCGGCACGCCGCAGCTGCATGCGCGCGGCGACTACGATGCGGCACGGCGCCGCTACCGCCTGAGCCTGCGCCAGCACACGGCGCCGACGCCGGGCCAGGCGCACAAGCAGCCGCTGCCGATTCCGGTACGTCTGGCGCTGTTCGGCGCCGACGGCGCCGTCCTGCCGCTGCGCCTGGACGCCGACGCGACACCCGCGACCGAATGCGTCATCGAGCTCACGGACGCCGAACAGCATTTCGATTTCGTCGACATCGACGCGCCGCGCGCGGCCTCGCTGCTGCGGGGCTTCTCCGCGCCGGTGCGCCTGCAGACCGACCTCGACGCCGCCGATCTGGCCTTCCTGCTGCGCCACGAAAGCGACGGCTTCAACCGCTGGGAGGCTGCGCAGCAACTTGCCCGGCGCGCGATGCGCGAGCTGCTCGCCGGCGCCGAGGCCGTGCCCGAACTCGCAGTCTGGTGCGACACCCTGGCCGGACTGTTCGATGCCGATCTCGATCCGGCGCTGCTGGCCGAGCTGCTGACGCCGCCCGACTACAACGAACTGGCCGCGCAGTGCGAGCCGCTGGACCCGGCCGCGCTGCACCTGGCGCGCGAGACCCTGGAGCAGGCGCTCGCGCAGCGCCTCGGCGAAGCGCTGGCGGCGCGCCATACCCTGCTGCTGCGCAGCGAGTCCGGTGACCTCGACGGCGCGGCGCGCGGCCGTCGCCGCCTGCTCAACCGCTGCCTGCGGCTGTGGCTGCGCGTCGACGCGGAGCTTGCCCCGGAAGTCGCCGCGACACGCTATGTGCTCGCGCCGAGCATGAGCGAACGCCTCGCGGCACTCGCCGGACTGCTCGCCCAGGACCTGCCGCAGGCGCAGAAGGCGCTGCAGGATTTCGCGCGCCGCCATGACGCGGACGCAGTCACCCTGGACAAGTGGTTCGCGCTGCAGGCTACCGTGCCGCGTGCGGAAACCGTCGAGCGCGTCGCCGCGCTGCTGCGCCATCCGCGCTTCAGTCTGCGCAACCCGAACCGCGTCTCGGCGCTGCTGCAGGGCTTCGCCGCGCGCAATCCGATCGCCTTCCACCGCAGCGACGGTGCCGGCTACCGGCTCGTCGAACAGGCCCTGCGCGAAATCGACGCACTGAACCCGACCACGGCCGCACGCCTGGCCACGACCCTGAAAGACTGGCGCCGCCTGGAGCCGCAGCGGCGCGCCCTGCTGCAGGCCAGCCTGCAGCGGCTCGCGGCAACCGAGACCTCGCACGATCTCGGCGACATCCTGCGGCGCAGCCTCGGCTGACGTCAGATCCGGTTAACGGCGAAGCCGCTACACTGCGGCAGTCGTCCGGCCCGAAGGTGACCGTCATGCGTCGAGTCTTCTGCTCCCTGTTTGCCGCGCTGGCCCTGGCCGGCTGCGCGAGCACCGGCTATTACCGCGAGGACGGCGCCGCCGACTACTACTACGAGCGCGACGCCTACTACAGCGGCGGCTCTTACGCCGGCTACGGCGCCAGCCGCTACGGCTTCTACGATCCGTTCTGGACGCCCGGCTTCTACCTCGGCATCAGCAGCTGGCCGTATTCCAACTATGGCTACGGCTTCGGCTACAGCCCGTACTACGCCGGCTGGCCCTACTTCGGCTACGCCCCCTGGTACGACAGCTGGTGGGGCGTGGGCTACAACGACTGGTCCTGGCAGCGCCATCAGCAGGCACTGGCCCGCGACCGCAATGCCGGCAGCGAGGCCGCCGCCGTCGCAGGCCTGCGCAGCCGCGGCGCACCGGACCGCTACGGTACGGCCCTGACTCCCGGCGCGGCACAGTTGGCACCGGAAGGCGCCAGCAGCCGCCGCGGCACTCCCGACTCGGCACGCCGGGCCGGCGCCGATCGCATCGACCCTTATTACGGCACGCCGCGCATCCGCCGCGGCGAAGGTCTGCCGCAGCGCGAGACGCCGCCGCCCGGGGCGGGCGACCCGTCGCAGCGTCGTCTGCCCGTGCGCGAGGCGCAGGGCCTGCCGAACCGCGACGAGCGGCCGTTCCGCACCGGACCGGCGAATAGCGAAGGCCGCTTCGCACCGGCGCCGCACGCACCGATGCGCAGTCCCGCCCCGGCGCCGGCCAGGAGCGTCGCGCCGGCTCCGTCGTTCGAGCGCACACCAAGCGCGCCGTCGCGCAGCAGCGACGGCGGCGGCGGCCGCCGCGCCCGCGAAGACTGAACCGGCCGCCGCCGCGGCAGTCGTCAGACGCGATCCATCGGAGACGGGGCCTGCGCAGGCGGGCCGCTGCCGCCAATCCGATCCTGCCGCCCCCCCAAAAAAAAGGCCCCGCAAAGCGAGGCCCATGCAAGTCCGCGCGGGTCGGGCGCGGAGGAGAGAGACGGTGATTTCAGGCGCTGAGGCGGCCGAGCGCTTCGTTGATGCGGGCGACGCGCGAGGCCAGCGGGGCGACCAGGGACTCGACCTCACCGGCCACTTTCTGGCGGCGGATGCTCGCGATGGCGAGCTCGAGCTTGCTGACTTCGATCAGCAGATCCACGCGCATGAACAGCGGGTTGACCTGAATTGTCGGATCAATGGCAGCGTTCATGGGACATCCCCTGGGCCTTCGTTCAGCTACGTGATCTGTGATGCAGTTCTCGTGCCAGTCCTGGGAAACTGAGTTGGGCGTCACGGTTGACGCATTTTTTCCCGGAAGTGACCGCGTAGGTCGCTTCCTGACGCGGCCGAACAGGTCGATCCGGCGCACTGCAGAGTTCGATGAGCTTCACGGTTTGATAATGCGCGGCACGGATACTCTGCGCCCGTCACAACGAAAAACGCCGCAGCTGCTTGCGCAATCTGCGGCGTCTGGCCGGTTACTGGCGCCCGGCATACGGTCCTCTTGGATTCCCCCTGTTCCTAAGACCGCCGGGCGCCAGCCTCCACCCCTGTAGCGGGAAGCGTCACCACGGCCATCCTAGGGTGCGTCCTCCCACCGACGCGGAGCCGGCCCCTGAATTCCGACTATCGACGTGCTCGCAAACGTCGTGCGTCGGTGGGAGTGCAGGACAGGTAATGCAGAGGGCGTGCCAACGCTGACTGCATTGACCTGGAACGTGCGGCCGAGCCCGCCGTCCGCCTGCGCGCCGCCGCCACAACCGCTAGAATTCGCGCCGTTTCCGCGCCCCGCTCGCCCGCCATGGACTATTCCAGAACCTTCGACGTCATCGTGATCGGCGGCGGCCACGCCGGCACCGAGGCCGCCCTGGCCGCGGCGCGCTGCGGCGCACAGACCCTGCTGCTGAGCCACAACATCGAGACCATAGGCCAGATGAGCTGCAATCCGGCCATCGGCGGGATCGGCAAGGGGCATCTGGTCAAGGAAGTCGACGCGCTCGGCGGCGCGATGGCGCATGCCGCCGATCAGGCCGGCATCCAGTGGCGTGTGCTCAACGCCTCGAAAGGCGCCGCGGTGCGTGCGACACGCTGCCAGGCCGACCGCGCGCTGTACAAGGCGGCGATCCGCCGCATCGTCGAGAACCAGCGCAACCTGAGCCTGTTCCAGCAGGCCGTCGACGATCTGCTGCTGGACGGGGACACGGTCGTCGGCGCCGTCACGCAAATGGGCCTGCGCTTCCATGCACGCGCCGTCGTGCTGACCGCCGGCACCTTCCTCGCCGGCAAGATCCACATCGGTTTCGCCAACTATGCCGGCGGCCGCGCCGGCGATCCGCCGGCGACGACGCTGGCCTCGCGGCTGCGCGAACTCACCCTCGGCGCCGATCGCCTGAAGACCGGCACGCCGCCGCGCATCGACGGCCGCAGCATCGACTACAGCGGCCTGCAGGCCCAGCCCGGCGACGATCCGCTGCCCGTCATGTCCTTTCTCGGCGACGTGGCCGAACATCCTCGCCAGCTGCCGTGCTGGATCACGCATACCAGCGAGCGCACGCACGACATCATCCGCGCCGCACTGGACCGCTCGCCGCTGTATACCGGCAAGATCGAAGGCGTAGGCCCGCGCTACTGCCCGTCGATCGAGGACAAGGTCGTGCGCTTCGCCGACAAGACCTCGCACCAGATCTTCATCGAGCCCGAAGGGCTGCAGACGCACGAGATCTATCCGAACGGCATATCGACCTCGCTGCCGTTTGACGTGCAGTTGGAGCTCGTGCGCTCGATCCAGGGCTTCGGGAACGCGCACATCACGCGGCCGGGCTATGCCATCGAATACGACTATTTCGATCCGCGCGGCCTGAAGGCCTCGCTGGAGACCAAGGCGATCAATGGCCTGTTCTTCGCCGGCCAGATCAACGGCACCACCGGCTACGAGGAAGCCGCGGCGCAGGGCCTGCTCGCCGGCCTGAATGCAGCGCGCCAGACGCAGCAGCGCGAACCGTGGACGCCGCGCCGGGACGAGGCCTACCTCGGCGTGCTCGTCGACGATCTCGTGACCAACGGTACCAGCGAGCCGTACCGCATGTTCACCTCGCGCGCCGAATACCGCCTGCAGCTGCGCGAGGACAATGCCGACCTGCGCCTGACCGAACGCGGCTACGAACTCGGCTGCGTCGACCAGACCCGCTACGACGCGTTCCGCGCCAAGCGCGATGCCGTCGCGGCGGAAAGCGCGCGGCTCGGCGCGATCTGGGCCGCGCCGGGCAACGCCCTGGGCCGCGACATCGAGTCCACGCTCGGCCTGAGCCTGACGCGCGAAGCCAGCGCGCTCGACCTGCTGCGCCGGCCCGAGCTCGATTACGCGAGTCTCGCGCGCGTACCCGGCATAGGTCCGGCCGTGGGTGATGCGCGCGTGGCCGAACAGGTCGAGATCGGCGTGAAGTACGCCGGCTATCTGGAACGTCAGCGCGGCGAGATCGAACGCCAGCGCCGCCACGAGGACACGCGCATTCCGGCCGGTTTCGACTACGCCAGCGTGTCCGGCCTGTCGGCCGAGGTCGCGCAGAAGCTCTCGCGCGCGCTGCCGCAGACCATAGGCCAGGCCAGCCGCATCGCCGGCGTCACGCCGGCGGCGATTTCACTGCTGCTGGTGCACCTCAAGCGGCGCGCGGCCTGACCAGCGGCGCGACCGTCGCGCTGCGCGCGGACTGCCGCAACGGAAAGCGTGCCGCGCCTCCGGCGACTCATGGATTTCCCCTGCCCTGAATGAAGCACGAGCCTCGCACAGGCGCCCGTGCACGGCGATCCGTACGCAGGCGCCCATCGGGTTGTGGCAGGATCAGAAGCGATAGCCGACGGCCAGACCGTAGGCCAGCGGGTCGATGTTGACGGTGCCGACCTTGGCGCCGTTCACGCGCGCCTCGGTGTCGATGTCCATCCAGCGCAGATCCACCGACATCAGCCAGCGCTCGCTCAGGGTGAAGTCCAGGCCCGCATGCGCCGCAGCACCCCAGGATTTGCCCAGGGTCAGCTGGGTGCCGGCCAGCGGACCGCGCTCCTTCACGTCGAAGAACGCCGTGTAGTTCAGGCCGATGCCGACGAACGGCGACACCTTGCCGCCCGGATTGAAGTGGTACTGCACCGACACGGTCGGCGGCAGGTGCGAGACTTCCGCCGCCTTGACGCCGTTGAGCTTCACGTCGTGCTTGAACGGCGTGGCCGCGAGCACTTCGACGCCCCAGTTCGGATTCAGGAAATACTCCAGCTGGAAGGTCGGACGCCAGTCGCCGGAAACGTCGGTCTTGAGCGTGCCGCCGGCGAGCGTGCCATTGTCCGATTTCGGATCGACCTGATGCGCGCCGACCTTGAAGGTCCAGTCGTAGGCGCTGGCCGAGGCGCTGGCCAGCAGCGACGACGCAAGCAGCGCGAGCGTGGCGGAGATACGCATTACCATGGGAAAACCTCGTTGTTGAAGACTGTGCGCATCGTCTCAGCCGTGCGCACGACGGCTATTGATCCGGATCAAATCGCAGCGCTGCCGACAGCAAAGCCCCGCGTCAGGCACTAGAATGCCAAGCCCGGCGCACGCTTCCGGCGCGCGCCGCCGCTCAACCAGGAAGACCAGGTTTCATGCTTACGATCGAACAGAAGATTGCCGAAGAAATCGTCGCCAAGCCGGCCCAGGTACAGGCAGCCATCGAACTGCTGGACGGCGGCGCGACCGTTCCGTTCATCGCGCGCTACCGCAAGGAGGTCACCGGCGGCCTCGACGACACGCAGCTGCGCAACCTCGAGGAGCGGCTGCGCTATCTGCGCGAACTCGAAGAACGCCGCGCCGCGATCCTCGCCAGCATCACCGAGCAGGGCAAACTCAGCGACGAACTGAAAAAGGAAATCCTGCACGCTGACACAAAAGCAAGACTAGAAGATTTATACCTGCCCTACAAGCCCAAGCGCCGCACCAAGGCGCAGATCGCCCGCGAAGCGGGTCTGCAGCCGCTGGCCGACGGCCTGCGCGAAGATCCGACACAGAAGCCCGAGGAGTTCGCCCAGCGCTTCATCGACGCGGAAAAGGGCGTGGCCGACATCAAGTCGGCGCTCGACGGCGCGCGCGCGATCCTGCTCGAAGAGTTTTCCGAAGACGCCGCCCTCGTCGGCGAGTTGCGCGGCTGGCTGACCGACCGCGGCCAGGTCCGCGCCAAGGTCGTCGCCGGCAAGGAGAACGAAGGCGCGAAGTTCCGCGACTATTTCGATCACGCCGAGCCGATCAAGGCGATTCCTTCGCACCGCATGCTCGCGCTGTTCCGCGCGCGCAACGAAGGCATCATCGACCTCGAACTGGAACCGACGACCGAACCCGACCAGGGCCACGCCGAAGCCGAAGGCCGCGTCGCCGCGCATTTCGGCATTGCTCAGCGCGGCCGTGCGGCCGACACCTGGCTGCTGGAAACCTGCCGCCAGACCTGGCGCATCAAGCTGCACCTGCATCTCGCGCTGGACCTGTTCGGCAAGACCCGCGAAGGGGCCGAGGACGAGGCCATCCGCGTGTTCGGCGAGAACCTCAAGGATCTGCTGCTGGCCGCGCCGGCCGGCCCGAAGGTCGTCATGGGCCTGGATCCGGGCATCCGCACGGGCTGCAAGGTCGCCATCGTCGACGGCACCGGCAAGCTGCTCGGCACCGGCGTGATCTACCCGCACGAACCCAAGAACCAGTGGGACCAGTCCATCGCCCAGCTGGCGGCCTGGAGCCGTCAGTACGGCGTCAACCTGATCGCGATCGGCAACGGCACGGCGTCGCGCGAGACCGACAAGCTCGTCGGCGAGCTCATGAAGAAGGCGCCCGAGCTCAAGCTCGCCAAGGTCGTCGTCAGCGAAGCCGGCGCCTCGGTGTATTCGGCGTCGGAAATCGCCGCGCGCGAGTTCCCCGATCTCGACGTCAGCCTGCGCGGCGCCGTGTCGATCGCGCGGCGCCTGCAGGATCCGCTGGCCGAACTCGTCAAGATCGAGCCCAAGGCCATCGGCGTGGGCCAGTACCAGCACGACGTGAACCAGGTGAAGCTCGCCCGCGCGCTCGACGCGAAGGTCGAGGACTGCGTCAACGCGGTCGGTGTGGACGTCAACACGGCCTCGGCGCCGCTGCTCGCGCGCGTGGCCGGCCTGTCCGCCTCGGTCGCCGAGAACGTGGTCAAGTTCCGCGACGCCAACGGTGCATTCCGCAACCGCGAGCAGCTCAAGAAAGTGCCGCGACTCGGCGACAAGGCCTACGAACAGTGCGCCGGCTTCCTGCGTATCGCCGCCGGCGACAACCCGCTGGATGCCTCGTCCGTGCATCCGGAGGCCTATCCGGTCGTCGAGCGCATCATCAAGTCCTGCGGCCGCGAGGTGAAGAGCCTGATCGGCGACAGCTCGTTCATCAAGACCCTGCGCGCCGAGCAGTTCACCGATGCGACGTTCGGCCTGCCGACGGTCAAGGACATCCTCAAGGAACTCGAAAAGCCCGGCCGCGACCCGCGCCCGGAATTCGTCACGGCCGCGTTTGCCGAAGGGGTGGAGGATCTCAAGGACCTCAAGCCCGGCATGGTGCTCGAAGGCCGCGTCTCCAACGTCGCCGCGTTCGGCGCGTTCGTCGACATCGGCGTGCATCAGGACGGTCTCGTGCACGTCTCGGCGCTGTCGACCAAGTTCGTCAAGGATCCGCGCGAAGTGGTCAAGGCCGGCGACGTGGTCAAGGTCAAGGTGCTCGAGGTCGACATTCCGCGCAAGCGCATCGCGCTGACCATGCGTCTGGACGATCCGATCGGCGAAGCCGCGGCGACGGCCGGCGGCGGCGGCGGCGCGCGGCGCGACGAACGCGGTCCGCGGCGCGACAATGGCCCGCGCAGCTTCGGTCCCAAGCCCGGCAGCGCGCCGGCGCCGGCCAGCAACGCGTTCGCCGACGCCTTTGCCAAGGCCAAGCGCAACTGAGCCGCGGCGGCCGTGCACGCGGCCGCCGCTTTCACTGACGGCAGCGGATATTCCCATGCGTTTCGAAGGCACCGACCGTTATGTCGCGACGGACGAGCTCAAGCTCGCCGTCAACGCCGCGATCACCCTGCAGCGTCCGCTGCTGATCAAGGGCGAGCCGGGCACCGGCAAGACCCTGCTCGCCGAGGAAGTCGCGCGGGCGCTCGGCGCGCCGCTGATCGAGTGGCACATCAAGTCCACGACCAAGGCGCAGCACGGCCTCTACGAATACGATGCGGTCGCGCGCCTGCGCGACTCGCAGCTCGGCGAGGCGCGTGCGACCGACATCGCCAACTACATCGTGCCGGGCAAGCTCTGGCAGGCGTTCGCGAGCGACCGCCGCGCCGTCGTGCTGATCGACGAGATCGACAAGGCCGACATCGAATTCCCGAACGATCTGCTGCGCGAACTCGACCGCATGGACTTCCACGTCTACGAGACCGGCGAGACCGTACGCGCGAAGCAGCGCCCGATCGTGATGATCACGTCCAACAACGAGAAGGAACTGCCCGACGCGTTCCTGCGCCGCTGCTTCTTCCACTACATCCGCTTTCCCGACGCGGACACGCTCGCAGCCATCGTCGAGGTGCATTTCCCAGGCCTCAAGCGCGAGCTGCTGCACGAGGCGCTGACGGCCTTCCTCGCCCTGCGCGAAACGCCCGGGCTGAAGAAGAAACCGACCACCTCGGAGCTGCTGGACTGGCTCAAGCTGCTGCTGGCCGAGGATCTGGCCGTCGACACCCTGCGCGAGCGCAACGCGAAGAAGGCGATTCCGCCGCTGTACGGTGCGCTGCTCAAGAACGAGGCCGACGTGCAGTTGTTCGAGCGCATCGCCTTCATCGCGCGCCGCGGCGGCTGAAAGCCGGCGCCACACGCAAAAACGGCCGGCAATGCCGGCCGTTTTCATTGCTGGGCGCCGCTGCCGTGCTGCAGGAGCCGGCGCCGCGGTCGCGCCGGCTTACTTGCCCGGCGGACGCTTGGAAATCGTGTCGTACTTGCCGACCGCGCGGTCGTACAGCGTCTTGGCTTCGGCATCGGCCAGCACGCTGACGTTGCCGCCGTCCCTCTTGGTCTTGAGCACGAGCGTGCCGGCTTCGCTCCAGCCCGCGCGCGTGACCGCATTCGGCTTTTCCGCCATCGCCGGCACGCGCTCCTGGACCACGGCCATCGGCTTGCCGTCGCGGTAGGCGTACTGGAAGTTGATGCGGCCCTTGTCGCCGTAGTCGGTGACTTCGCGGATATAGCGCAGCGCGCCTTTGTTGTCGAAAAAGCCGTCCCAGGCGGTCGTGCTGGTCTCGTCTTCGCTGGAGCCCTGCGAACGCTTCATGCCGCCGATCGCGCGTTCGAGGCTGGCGTATTCGGATTCGAGCTTCTCCGACGCGGTCGGTTCCGGCGTCATGACCACGTCGACCTTGGCCGGCGAACCCTTGGTGATGACCGGATATTCGCGCGGCGCGACGTAGCGGCGCTCGCCGTCGATGAGTTCGACGGTAAGGATGTACAGCGCGTTCTTGTCGATCTTGCCGGTCTCGAACGGCAGCTGGAACTGGGCCGGCAGCGTGCCCGGATTCGTCGTGCTCTGCGCGACCGTGACCGGCGGCTTGAGGCTGACGTTGACCAGCGCGAGCTTGAGCTGCGCTTCCGCACCGACCGGCGCCGGCACCTTCAGCGAGATCGAGCCGGTCACCGACGTCGGCATGGGCGCCTGGGCCGAGGACGCTGCCTGATTGCCGGCGTTGTTGGATTGGCCGCAGGCGGCGAGAGCCAGGCTGGCGATCAGCAGGGGAAGGGCAAGCTTCTGCACGGGAAATCTCCGCAAACGTAGAATCATGGCCGGCGCCGACACGGCGACAGTTTGAGACAAGACTGCGCAGACTAGCGGGTTTGGCCGCCGCTGTCGCGACTACGAAGGTGCAATGATGCCATCAACCCTGTTGCATAAGTGTTTATCCGGCCCCGGCCGAAGCGGTGCGGCGGCAGCGCGAACCGGCCGGCCCGCCGCCGCACCGCGGCCCCAGCGGGCCACACGATCATGCTGATCCGCTTCTTTCTCTGGCTGCGCAGCCAGGGACTCAAGCCCGGCATCCATGAGCTGCTGGCCCTGCTCGATGCGCTGCGCGCGGGCTTTTCGCGTCTTTCACTGGACGAATTCCATACCTTGGCGCGGATTTGCCTGATCAAGGACGAAACCCAGTTCGACCGCTACGACCGCGCCTTCGGCAGCTTCTTCAGCGGCGTGGACGCCGCCGCACAGCAGCTCTACGGCGCGGTGCCGGAAGAATGGCTGCGACGCGAATTCGAGCGTGCGTTCAGCGCCGAGGAAAAAGCCGCCGTGGAAGCGCTCGGCGGGTTGCAAAAATTGCTCGATGAGCTGACCAGACGCCTGGCCGAGCAGCAGGAACGCCATCAGGGCGGCTCGCGCTGGATAGGCACGGGCGGCACCTCGCCGTTCGGCCATTCCGGCTACAACCCCGAGGGCGTGCGCATCGGCGGACGCTCCAGCCAGCGTCGCGCGGTCAAGGTCTGGGAGCAGCGCCAGTTCCGCAATCTCGACGACACGCGCGAACTCGGCACGCGCGACATCAAGCTCGCCCTGCGCGCGCTGCGCCGGCTCGCCCGCAGCGGTGCCGAGGAGGAGCTGGATCTCGACGGCACCATCCGCGCGACCGCGCGCAATGCCGGCTGGCTGGATCTCAGGCTGCGGCCCGAGCGGCACAACGCGGTCAAGGTTCTGCTGCTGCTCGACATCGGCGGTTCGATGGACGACCACGTGCGCGTCTGCGAAGAGCTGTTCTCGGCCGCGCGCAGCGAGTTCAAGCACCTGCAGCATTTCTATTTCCACAACTTCATCTATGAACGGCTCTGGCGCGACAACGCGCGGCGCTGGGACGCGCATCAGTCCACGCTCGATCTGCTGCACACCTACGCCGCCGACTACAAGCTCGTCATCGTCGGCGACGCAAGCATGAGCCCGTACGAGATCACCGAACCCGGCGGCAGCATCGAACACCACAATGCGGAGGCCGGCGCGGCCTGGCTCGCACGCCTGACCGAGCTCTATCGGCGTGCGGTCTGGCTCAATCCGGTCGAGCCCTCGCGCTGGGAATGGACGCCGTCGATCGGCATCACGCGCGAACTCATGGACGGCCGCATGTATCCGCTGACCCTGGCCGGGCTGAACGAGGCCGTGGAGTCGCTGCGCGGGCGCTGAAGCGGCAACTGCACCTCGGCGCGGTCACTCCCCGCGCCGGCGTATGCGCAGCTGATCGACCGGAAACGTCGCGATGTCGGTGCCGCCGTGGCGGCGCGGCTGGCCGGGGCGCGGCCCCCAGGCATGCGCGTAGATGACTTCGTAGGTCGCCGGCAGGCGGCCGTCGTCGCGCCGGTACTGCTCGTAGGCGCTTGCGACGGCCTGCAGCCGCGACTTGCCGGTCAGCCCGCGGCGCCGGTGCAGGTCTGCGTTGGTCGCGCCTATGGCCTTGAGATCGCGCATCAGCGCGTTCGCGTCGGCATAGGTCAGCGTGAATTCTTCGCCGTCGAGCACCGGATCGCGGAAACCCGCCGCCAGCAGCGCGTCGCCGATGCGCTGGATGTCGGCGAACTGGCTCACGTGCGGCGAGCGGTCGACCTCGCCCCAGGCTTCGCGCAGCTCATAGAGGGTCAGCGGACCGAACGTCGACAGGGCCAGGAAACCCTCCGGACGCAGCACGCGGCGGAATTCGTCGAACAGCGCCGGCAGATCGACGATCCACTGTATGCAGAGACTGGAAAACAGCACGTCGACGCTGTTGTCGGCCAGCGGCAGCTGACGCGCGTCGGCGCAGATGCGCGCGAGCGGGCGCAGCCAGCTGCCTTCGCGGCGCGCCTGCTGCAGCATCGGCAGCGCGAAATCCATCGCGATGACCTCGGCCTTGCGCCAGCGCTTGCGCAGCTGGCCGCTCGCGCGGCCCGGTCCGCAGCCGAGATCGAGCACGCGCTGCGGCGGCACGGTCACGTAATCCAGGCGTTCGAGCAGGCGGTCTTCGACTTCGTGCTGCAGCACGGCATGTTCCGCATAGCCGGCGGCGGCGCGGCCGAACGCGCGGCGTATCTGATCGGGATCGAACGGCGTCATGCGGCCAGCTCCGTGTGAAACGCGCGCACGGCCTCGGCCACGCGCTGCGCATGGCCGATGAACGGCGCATGGCCGGCCGACAGTTCGAGATAGCGCCCGCCGGGACTGTGCTGCGCGGCCCATTGCATCGCGGCCGGCGGAATCAGCTTGTCGCGCCGGCCGGCGATCCACAGACTCGGCGCGCGCAGGCCCGGCAGCAGCGCACGCAGGTCGGCGCGGTCGAGGATGTCCAGGCCGTCGCAAAGCACGCTCAGCGCCGGCTCGCCGCGCGCGAACACCTGCGCGCGCAACTCGCGCAGTTCGCTCTGCGCATGCTCAGAGCCGATCGCCTCCAGCGCCAGGAAGCGCTCGATCGTGCGGTGATAGTCGCTGTGCAGGCCGTCGGCGAACTGGCGGAACAGATCCGGCGAGACGCCCTGGGGCCAGTCCTCGCCGACGACGAAACGCGGGCTCGTTGCAATCAGCACCAGCGCGCCGACGCGGTCCGGCCGATGCCGCGCGGCTTCGAGACAGACCTGTCCACCGAGCGACCAGCCGAGCCAGGTCGCGGCCGGCAGTTGCGCGGCCAACTGCAGCGCGCACTCGTCCAGGCGCAGGCGCGTATCGCTGTCGCGGCTGTAGCCGTGGCCCGGCAGGTCGACGAGATGCAGGCGGAAATGCGGCACGAGCTCGCGCGTCAGCGGCGCGAAGATGCCGGCGTGCATGGCCCAGCCGTGGATCAGGACGAGATCGGGCCCGTGGCCCAGGGTTTCGATATGCATGGGGTTCAATCGGCGGCGGCGGACCGCTCGCGTTCTTCACGAATGAGCACGGCGAGGCGCCGCCAGTCGTCGCGGGGAAACAGACAGGGCAGGCGCAGCCGACGCCGCCGCCCGATTATGGATTGCTCCAGCCATTCCGGATCGAAGCCTTCCCAGACGCCGGCGACCGGAACCAGGTTCCACTGCAGCAGCGGCTGCAGCTCCCGCCGCAGGATCCAGTCCAGTTCCGCCTCGCTGTAGCCCGAAGCGGCCAGACTCTGCGCCAGGGACGGCAGCCGCGCGTCGACGTCGGTGTCGAGAAACAGTTCGGACAGGGCCAGCCAGACCGGCCGGCGCTGTAAGAGATCGGCAGCGGCCGGCGTCATGTCTTCTGCACCGCCTGCACGGTGTCGAGCAGCTGCTCGACCATCGCTTCGCTGTGCAGCGCCGACAGGGTGATGCGCAGGCGCGCGGTGCCGGCCGGCACGGTCGGTGGGCGAATCGCCGGCACGTAGACACCGCGCGCTTCGAGCGCGCGCGACAGACGCAGCGCGGTTTCGCTGTCGCCGACCCGCAGCGGCTGGATCGCGCTGCGCGACGGCAGCAGCGGCAAGCCGCGCGCCGCGGCACCGTCGCGCAGATGCGCAATCAGGATCTGCAGCCGGTCGCGGCGCCAGGACTCGTAGCGGGCGATGTTCACCGCGACGAGCGCGGCCGCGGCAACCGCGGGCGGCATGGCCGTGGTGTAGACATGACTGCGCGCGAACTGCACGAGGCCGTCGATCAGGTTCGCGCTGCCGGCAATGAACGCGCCGGCGCAGCCGAGCGCCTTGCCCAGCGTGGCCATCAGCACGGGCGCGGCATCCTGGTCCAGGCCGGCCTCGGCCAGGCTGCCGGCGCCGTCGCGGCCGAGCACACCCAGGCCGTGCGCATCGTCGACGTGCAGGGTCGCGCCACGCGCACGGCACAGCACGGCCAGCTCCGCCAGCGGGGCGACGTCGCCGTCCATGCTGAACACGCCGTCGGTCGCGAGCAGCGCCGCGGCATCGGGCATCGCATCGAGCTGGCGCCGCGCGCTGGCCACGTCGGCATGCACATAGCGTTTCAGGGTCGCGCCGCTGAGCCGCGCGCCGTCGATCAGGCAAGCGTGATTGAGCTTGTCCTGCAGGCACAGGTCGCCGTCGCGCAGCAGCGCGACGAGCACGCCGATGTTGGCCAGATAACCGCTCGAAAACAGCAGTGCCCGCTCGCGGCCGGTCCAATCC
This sequence comes from Lysobacteraceae bacterium SCN 69-320, assembly GCA_001725155.1. Classification (GTDB taxonomy): domain Bacteria; phylum Pseudomonadota; class Gammaproteobacteria; order Xanthomonadales; family Rhodanobacteraceae; genus Tahibacter. The sequence goes on from MEFP01000030.1 coordinate 653,090, forward strand.
GCGAGCGCCTGCTCCAGTTCCTCATGCGGCGCGCGATGACCACCGAGCAGATGCGCCGCGGTTGCGCCCACCCCCCAGCGCTGCGCCGCATCGACGAGCGCTTCGCGCAGACGCGGATGCTGCGCCAGGCCCAGATAGTCGTTGCTCGCGAAATTCAGCAGCCGGCGGCCGCCGATGAGGACGTAGGCTCCGTCGACCGCGTCGACGCCGCGCAGCCGCCGCAACAGGCCGGCCTCGGCGCGGGCGGCCTGGGCCTGGGCCAGTCGGGCGAGCAGATCGGGTCGGGACATGGCCGACGGCGGCGCACGCCGCCGCTTCAGGCAGCCAGTTCGGCGTCGGAACAGGCGCCGCCGCAACCGCCGCCGGCACAGGCCGCCGCGTCGGTCTCGACGATGTCCGCATGCACGGTCGAGGACTGTTCCACGACCTGCATCGCATGGATGCCGAGGCGGCGGAACAGGGCCTGATCGTGCTCCACGTCCGGATTGCCCGTGGTCAGCAGCTTCTCGCCGTAGAAGATCGAGTTCGCGCCGGCCAGGAAGCACAGGGCCTGCAGTTCGTCGTTCATCTCGGCGCGACCGGCCGACAGGCGCACCATCGACAGCGGCATCAGCAGCCGCGCCACGGCGATCGTGCGCACGAATTCGAACGGATCCAGCAGCGCGGTGCCGGCCAGCGGCGTGCCGGCGACCTGCACGAGCCGGTTGATCGGCACCGACGTCGGATGCTCGGGCAGGTTGGCCAGGGTCTGCAGCAGGCCGGCGCGCTGCTCGCGCGTCTCGCCCATGCCGACGATGCCGCCGCAGCAGGTCTTGAGACCGGCCTGGCGCACGTGTTCCAGGGTATCCAGACGATCCTGGTATTCGCGCGTCCTGATGACGTCGCCGTAGAACTCCGGCGCCGTGTCGAGATTGTGGTTGTAGTAGTCCAGGCCGGCGCTCTTCAGCGCCTGCGCCTGTTCGGGCTGCAGCATGCCCAGCGTCGCGCAGGTTTCCAGGCCCAGCGCCTTCACCGCGCCGATCATTTCGGCGACCTTGGCCACGTCCTTGTCCTTCGGCGAGCGCCAGGCCGCGCCCATGCAGAAGCGCGAGGCGCCGGCGGCCTTGGCCTGGCGCGCGCGCTCGACGACGACGTCCAGGCTCATGAGCTTCTCGGCCTTCAGGCCGGTCGCGTAGCGCGCGCTCTGCGGGCAGTAGGCGCAGTCTTCGGGGCAGCCGCCGGTCTTGATCGACAGCAGGGTGGAGACCTGCACGGCGTTGGCGTCGAAGTTCGCGCGATGCGCCTGCTGGGCGCGGTGCATCAGGTCGGCGAACGGCAGGTCGAACAGGGCGAGCACTTCCTCGCGCGTCCAGTCGTGGCGTAGGGCTGTCATGGGCGGTCGCTTGCGGGCTAAATTCGGGCGCGAGTGTCGGGGCCGGGACGGGGGCTGTCAACGTGAACGCGCGTACGGCGGTTGACGGCTGGCTGCAGCGGCTGGGTTTCGCGCTGCTGCCGGCGCGCTGCCTGCTCTGCGGCGGAGCCGGCGCCGCGCGGCGCGATCTCTGCTCGGCCTGCCTGGCCGATCTGGCGCGCAATACCGCCGCCTGTGCCTGCTGCGGCCTGCCCCTGCCGCAATCCCGGCCCTGGTGCGGCCGCTGCCTCAGGCGCCGGCCCGCGTTCACCGCGACCTGGGCGCCGTTCCTGTACCAGCCGCCGCTGGCCGGCCTGGTCACGCGCTTCAAGTTCGCCGGCGACCTCGCCGCGGGCCGCGTGCTGGCCGAGATCGCGCTGGAGGCCTGGCGCGCCGCGCCGCCGGCTCTGCCTGCTGCGCTGCTGCCGGTGCCGCTGCATCCGGACCGCCTGCGCGAGCGCGGTTACAACCAGGCGCTGGAGCTTGCGCGGCCGTTCGCCGCGGCAGCCGGCCTGCCCTTGCCGGTCGATCTGCTGCAGCGGCTGCGGCCGGCGCCGGCGCAAAGCGGTCTCGGCGCACTGGCGCGGCGGCGCAACCTGCGCGGCGCGTTCGGCCTGCGCGCCGGTGCCGCGCTGCCGGCCCACGTCGCCGTGTTCGACGACGTCATGACGACCGGCGCGACTGCGCAGGAATGCGCGCTGGCGCTGCGCCGGGCCGGTGTCGGACGCGTCGACATCTGGGCCGTCGCGCGATCGCCGGTGTGATTGGCGCCGGTCAGCCGCGCGAGGCGGACCGCGCGATGTTCCCGGCTATCGCCTAGGTGTGCTGCAGCGCGAGCGCCAGGCAGATCGCCGCCCAGACCGCCATGCCGAGCCAGAGATTGTTGCGGAACGCCGCAAAGCAGGCCGCGCGTTCGCGTGCGCGGATCAGGTACTGCTGCCAGCCGCACAACCCGGCCGCCGCGATCACGCCGAAGTAATAGGTCCAGTGCAGGCCGGCGCGCGTGCCGACCAGTATCAGCGCGAGCAGGAAGGTGCCCATGAGCACGCCGAGAATCACCTTGTCGTCGTCGCCGAACAGGATGGCCGTGGATTTGGAACCGGCCTGGATGTCCTCGTCGCGGTCGACCATCGCGTATTCGGTGTCGTAGACCGTCGCCCAGACCACGTTGGCCAGGAACAGCAGCCAGCACAGCGGCGGCAGCGCCTGGAACCAGTCCACGGCCGGCGCGCCGCCCTTGACCGCGGCGAAAGCCATCGGAATCGACCAGCCGAACGCCGCGCCGAGCACGACCTGCGGCAGGTGGGTATAGCGCTTGGCGAAGGGGTACAGGGTGGCCAGCGCGGCGCCGGCCAGGGACAGCTTGACCGTCATCGCATTGGTCAGCAGCACCAGGCCGAACGCGATCAGCAGCAGCACGCCGAACAGCACCAGCGCCGCCCGCGGCGTGACCCGGCCCGCAGCAATCGGCCGGCCGCGCGTGCGTTCGACCTGCGGGTCCAGCCAGCGGTCGGCGTAGTCGTTGATGACACAGCCGGCCGCGCGCATCAGGAACACGCCGATCGTGAAGATCGCGAGCAGCGACGGCGGCGGAAAATCGCCGGCCGCCAGCCACAGCGCCCACCACGTCGGCCAGAGCAGCAGCAGCGCGCCGACCGGCCGGTCCATGCGCATGAGCACGAGATAGTCGCGCGCAGTGTTGCGCCAGTCCTTCGGCAGCAGACGCAGCAGCGCTTCGAGCACACTGCGCGAACGCGCCGACGCATCGGCCGGATGAGCCGGCGCGGCCGCCGCGGCGCGCGATCTGTCGTGGCTGCCCTTGGCCGCTTTCGACTTGCCTGCTGCCTGCGCCGGCGTCGGCGCCGCCTGCGGGGCCGATGCGGGCCGGACGGCCGCTCTGGCGCCATGCGGTTGCAGGAAGGCCGGCAGCGGGCCGCTGTCGGCAGGCTCGGGCGGCGGCGCGGTGGAAGACGGCTGCGCCATCGGCGCTGCGGCCGTCTGCGGCGGCGCGGTGGAAGGCGTTGCGGACGCCGCCTGCCGTGCGTTCGGTGGCGCGGCATGCGCCGTGGCGGCGGTCTCGCGTTCGCCGGCCGGCGACGTGGGTGCGGCGGCCGGGGTTTCGCGCGTGGCGGGCGGCATGGCAGCGGTTGAGCCGCGCGAGGCCGGGGAAGCCAACGCCGGGCTTGCCGGTGCCGGCGTCGTCGGCCTCGCCGGTTGCACCGAGGAAGGCGTCGAGGTCGCAGCGCGAGTTGCCGCGGCAGACGCGGATTGCGGCGTCGGAGTCGACGCAGCGGCCGGCGGCGGTGGCGTTGGACGGACACTGCCCGGCGCGGCGGACGGAGTCGCAACCGGTGCCGGCACGACCGGCCGCGCCGGCGGCGGATTCGTTGCCGTAGCCGCCGGTGCCGTGGTTCTCGCGCCGGCAGCCGGCGCGGCACTGGCGATATGCGCGCTCGGTGCGGCGGCCGCAGGCGTCGGCGAGGCCGCCGGAGCCGGCCTTGCCGACGCGGCAGCCGGCCGCGCGGTGGCCGGCGCTGTCGGCATCGTTGGCACTGCCGGCACGGCTCGCGTCGCTGCCGCGGCCGGCGGCTCCTTCGGCATGACGGAGACAGCCGGCGAGGATGCCGCATTCTTCGCTGCCGCCGGCGGCGTGGCCGCCACGGGATTCGGCGGCGAGGACGACGCCGCGCCGAGCAGATCGCGCGTCATCGGCGCGTTCGGTGTCGGCATTGGCGCAGAACTGGCCGGAGCACGCGCCGCCAGCGGCGCTGCTGATGCCGCCGGCACCGTTGTTGCCGTTGCCTGGCCCGCTGCCGGCGCCGCCGCCCGCGGCGCGCGCGTGCGCGGCTTGGGCGGAACCGGCGCGCCGGCATCGGCCGGCGTCTGCGCCGCCGTATCCGCATCCGCGCTCTTGCGCGGCGCGCGCGGACGCGGCGGCGGCTTGCTCGCCGTGTCGGCGGATTCGGTGGCTCGGCTGCGGCTGCGCGGTCTGGCCGGGGACGCCGGCGTCGCGGCGTCGCTGTCCGGCTCGTCGGTCTTCTTGCTCATGGGGCGAGTGTAGCCCGCGGCACCGGCGCCGCAGTGTGCAGGCGGCACGCTATCACAGGGATCTCAGCGTGGCTGAACGCCGCAGCCGCGCGCGACGGCGTCGACACCGGCACCACCGCCGGCAGGTTCCCGCACGAACACGACGCCGATGAACCTCTCAGCCGCGCGCCGGGCCTTCGGCACGGCGCGCGGGCGATGCCATTGCACGCTTACGGCGAGAAGCTGTAGGTCGCCGTACCGTCGCCGTTGTCCTTGAGCTCGCGGATCGCACCGGCGACGCCGTTGGCCCTGGCCACGTCGGCCTGGCCGGCGCGTGCGCGGAAGGTTGCCGGCGTCTTGAGCCTGAGCGGCGCGAAATGCACCGGGCTGGCGTCGATGTCGCTGCGCTTGAGCGTCGGATGCGCCTTGAGCCAGGCAATGACCACGTCGCGGTTGGTCGTCTCGGCCGACATGACGATGTTCTTGCCGTCCAGGCCCGGGATGCCACCGCTGCCGCTGGCGCGGTAGTTGTTCGTCGCGACGATGAACGGCTGGCCCGGCTGCACCGGCTTGCCGGCGTAGTCGAGCCTGACGATGCGATCCCCGGGCGCGCGCGACAGGTCGATCGTGTAGCTCAGACCGCCGCCCTGGATCACGTCGAAGTTGTAGGTCGGCACGCGCGTGTTGATCAGCGCCTGCGCCTCGGCCGACTGCGGGTCGAGGCGATTGAAGCGTTCAGCGGATTTCTCGAGCCAGTTCTTCAGCGTCGCGCCGTCGACCTTCACCGCGGCGATGGTGTTCGGATACAGGTACAGATCGGCCGCGCTCTTGATCGTGACCTGGCCCGGCTTGACGTCGCTGTAGTCCTCCGGACCGGCGAAACCGCCCTTGAATGCGGCCGCGGCCGACAGCACCGGCACGCCGGCCAGGTCGGGCCGCTCGCTGGCGATCCAGTCCTGGGTGAACGCGCGCTGCGCGGCATTGATCACGCCCAGCGCGCTGACGTCGCCCTGGTCGGCGAAATAGGTGCTCAGACGGAAGTCGGTGCGGCCTATGGCCGTGTCGACCCAGTTCATCGTCGCGCGGTGTTCGGCGTCGACGAGGCGACCGATTTCCGGATCCGGTGCGACGCAGTCCTGGTCCTTCGCGCAGATGCTGCGCACCTGGCTGAAGGTCTTGTCCTTGACGATCTGCCAGCGGCCGTCCTGGCGCACCAGCGCCAGCTTGATCACGCCGAGCGCCTTGCCCCAGAAGCTGCCCATGACCGCCGGCACCCCGCGTACGAAGCCGCGCTCGTTGTCGACCTCGGCCATGTTGTTGAAGCGCGATTTCGGATTGCTCGCGTTCGGGAACGTGTCGTGGGAGTGGCCGAGCATGATCGCGTCGATGCCGGCGACGCCGGCCAGATGCCAGTTCGCGTTCTCCATGTCGTTGCTGTACGGCGACGGATTCAGGCCGCCGTGGGATACCGCGACGACGAGGTCGACCTTCTGCGCACGCAGTTCGGGCAGGTATTTCTGCGCCGCCTCGACCACGCCGAGCACGGTGACCTTGCCTTCGAGATTGCGCTTGTCCCACTTCAGGATCGGCGGCGGCGCGAAGCCGAGCACGCCGATGCGCAGCGGCACCTGCAGCGCACTGCCGTCGGGCGTATAGGCCGTGATCGTCTTCTCGACCACGAGCCAGGGCCGGTACAGCGGCTTGCCGTCGCGCGCGGAGAACACGTTGGACAGCACCAGCGGGAAAGCCGGGCCCTTGCAGGCATTGGCGCTGACACCGTCGGCCGCGAACGGCGTGCCGGTAACCTGGGCCAGGAAATCCAGGCCGTAGTTGAACTCGTGATTGCCTATCGTGCCGGCGTCGTAACCCAGCGCGTCCATGGCCTTGTAGGTGGCCAGTTCCTGCGAGCACGGCAGGCGCTCGGCCAGGGCCTGGTAATCGGCGAGCGAGGTGCCCTGGATGGTGTCGCCGTCGTCGAACAGGAAATGGTTCGGATTCTCGCGGCGCACCTCGCGGATCAGGGTCGCGACGCGTTCGAAGCCGATGGTCGGATCGACCACGCCCTTGAAGTAGTCGAAGCTCAGCACGTTGGCGTGCAGGTCGGTGGTTTCCAGCAGCGCGACGTCGGCGCGGGCACCGTCTTCGAGGCGGGAAACCTTGCCGCCGCCGCCGGCGCAGGCGGACAGGGCGAGCGCGAGGCTCAGGGCGATCAGGGCGCGGGACATCGGTCTGGAAACCTCGGAATTCGGTGGCGGTGGTCACAGCCCCCGCGGGGGCGGCGGGATGCTCGTGACGCGGCATCCGGCGGTGTCGCGGGGAAATGCGGCAGGGCGGCCTGGCCCCGTGCCGATGCGTATCCGCATCGCCCCGAAGGCGCGAACCTTAGCATCGGCCTGCGTCCGTCGCATGTCCGGCCGGCCCGGGGTCGGATGGCCGCGCCGACGCCGGGCTGTCACACTGCCTGCTTAACGTCGCGAACCCGACCGGAGAATTGCCGTGAAGCCACTGCGTGTGCTGCCTGCCGCCGTCGCCCTCATCCTCACTGCCTGCGCCAGCCAGCCCGGCCCGGCGACGCACCAGGCCGCCGCCTCGGCAGTGACCGTGCCGCAGATCCAGCGCCCGCAGGAAGAGACCGCACAATGGTGGTTCACCGCCGGTGCCGCCACGGCCCGGGCCAACGTCGGCGCGACGGCGCCGAAAGCGAAGAACGTCATCGTGTTCCTCGGCGACGGCATGAGCATCACGACGATTGCCGCGGCACACATCCTGCTCGGCCAGCGCCAGGGCAAGGACGGCGAAAGCGCGCGGCTGTCGTTCGAGAACCTGCCGTATACCGCGCTGAGCCGCACCTACGAAACCGATTCGCAGACCCCCGATTCGGCCGGCACGATGACCGCGATCATGACCGGCGTGAAGACCAAGGCCGGCTTCATCGGCATCGGCCAGGCCGCCGACCGCGCCGACTGTGCATCCAGCCGCGGCCAGGAGCTCGTCACCGCGCTGGAACTCGCCGAGCTGTCCGGCATGTCCACGGGCGCGGTGACCACGACCAAGATCACCCATGCGACGCCGGCGGCGACCTACGGTCATCTGCCCGAGCGCAACTGGGAATCCGACGTCGACGTCGGCCAGTCGCCGGCCGGCGGCGACTGCGTCGACTTCGCGCGCCAGCTGGTCGAGCAACCCTTCGGCGACGGCCTCGAAGTGGCCCTCGGCGGCGGCCGCGAGAACTTCATGCTGCCGATCCAGCGCGATCCGGAAGAACCCGGCCGACCGGGCAAGCGCCTCGACCAGCGCGACCTGATCGCGCAATGGAGTGCGCGTCCCGGCGCGGCCTACGTCTGGAACAAGCAGCAGTTCGACGCCGTCGATCCGGCCAGGACGACGCATCTGCTCGGCCTGTTCGAGCGCTCGCACATGCGCTTCGAGCACGACCGCACGAATCCGCCGGCCAACGAAAGCGGCCGTGTCGCCGCCGACGAGCCCAGCCTGGCCGAGATGACGCGCACGGCGCTGAAGGTTCTGAAGAAGAATCCCAAGGGCTATTTCCTGATGGTCGAAGGCGGCCGCATCGACCATGCGCACCATGCCGGCAATGCCTATCGCGCGCTGACCGACACGATCGCGTTCTCCGAAGCCGTGCAGGCCGCGCTCGACGAGACCGACGCGGCCGACACGCTGATCGTCGTCACGGCCGACCACGCGCACACGCTGACGTTCGCCGGCTACCCGCAGCGCGGCAATCCGATACTCGGCCTGGTCCACGGCGGTTCCGATTTCGAGGACTCCGGCTCGGCGCTCGCGCTGGACCAGCACAAGCTGCCGTACACGACCTTGGGCTACGCCAATGGCCCCGGCTACGCCGGCGCCAGCGACCAGCAGCCCGAGGGCCCCAAGACCTATCCGCACTACTACCGCAGCCTCGGCAAACCGGCCAGCCGCCGCCCGGACCTGACCAGGGTCGACACGCAGGCGCCGGACTACATGCAGGAATCGACCGTGCCGTTCATGAGCGAAAGCCACGGCGGCGAAGACGTCGCGATCTTCGCGCGCGGTCCCGGTGCGCAGGCCTTCCACGGCGAGCTCGAACAGAACGTGATCTTCCACATCATCGTGCAGAGCTCGCCGCTGCTGCGCGACGCGCTGTGCCGGAACGGCAGCTGCAACGCCGACCAGGTGCCGGTCAACCTGCCGGTTCGCGCGAAGCTGCTCGCGAAATAGTCCGATCCCGGCGGCGTGGGTTGCGGCAACCCTCCGGCGAGCTGCAACGGTGCCGCGCGTAGGTTGTGGTGAGCGCAGCGAACCGCAACGTCGCGGCATCAACGGCGCAAGAACGGCACGAGCCCACACTGCGGGGCGGTCCACGACGCCCCCTCACTGCCGGAAAGCTTGACCACTTCACGCCACGCCACGCCGCATCGTCGCGGCTGGCCTTGTGTAGCGGATAGACCGCGACGTTACGGTTCGCTGCGCTCACCCAACCGAGGGCATCTCCTAGCCCCCGCACGCGTATGCCTGCGCTGCGCAGGCGCGACACGACTCGGCCACGCCGAGCGCACCGGCGAGCCCATCCGCTCACGGCTCGTAGCGGTAATGCCCGGTGATCGGGTAGTCGAACAGCATGTCCTCGATCTGCGTGCCGGCACCGATGTTGTGCACGATCAGCGGCCGGCCGTTGCGGCGCTGCGCGGTGACCAGGCCGATGTGCGGCAGGTTGCCGGGCAGCATCCAGGTCACGATGTCGCCGGGTGCGTAGACCGCGGCATCGGTGCGGCTGACCGGCAGGCTGCGGCCATGGCGCGCGAAGAACGTCGCGAGGTTCGGCACGCGGCGGTGGTCGATGTTGCGGTCGGGGCCGCGCAGTCCCCAAAGTTTCGGATAGGCGGCCCAGTGCGCGCGCATGTCCTCGTGCACGCGCTGCTGCAGGTCGACACCGATCCCGCGATAGGCGCGGATCACGACGTCGGTGCACACGCCGCGATCCACCGGCACGTCTCCGCCGGGATAGGCGACGCGCGCGTAAGCCGCGTCGTAGCGCAAGGTGACGCCGACCTGGGCCGCCGCCGCGTCGAGCAGGCCGGCCGGAAACGCCGGCGGCGTCGCCGCTGCCGGCGTTGCGGCGAGCAGCAGCGCCAGCAGGCAGCCGGTACCGCGCAACCGCGGCTTCACGGCCCACCCGCCGGCAGCACGCCCTGCGCGCGCAGGAAGCCGCCGATCAGCCGCGTGAAGTCGCGGCTGAAATAGGCGCAGTCGTTGTGCCGGCAGGCCTCGCGATACAGCTGCGTGCGCGGCGAGGCGGCCGCCATGCGGCGCGCATGAGCCGGCGCAATCAGCGTGTCCCGGTCGCCGTGCATCAGCAGCACCGCATGCGGAAACGCGGCGATGCGCGCCGCCGTGTCGAAGCGATCGCGCACGAGCCAGGACGGCAGGAAGCGGTCGTTCGCGAGATCGGCGGTCGAGGCGAAGGTCGACAGCAGCATCAGCGCCGCCAGTGCGCGATGGCGCGTGAGTTCGGCCGCGGGAGCGCCGCCGATCGAGCGGCCCAGCGCAACGATGCGCGCGGCGTCGACCTCGCCCTGTTGCGCAAGCCAGTCATAGGCGGCAGTCGATGCTTCGACCAGACTGTCGAAACCCGGCGCACCGTCGGCACCGGCATAGCCCGGCAACTCGACGAGCAGCACGTGCAGGCCCCGCGCGCGCAGCGCGTCGAATGCGTTCAGGTGCTGGTCGGCGGTCTCGCCGTTGCCGTGGAAGAACAGCAGTGCGGGCGCCGGCGCCATCGCAGTTGTGGCCGGCAGGAACGCGCAGCGCGCGCGGCCGTAGGATACGGGCAGCTCGACCCACCGCGCCGGCGCGGCCAGCGCCGCGCTGGACGGATGCGGCGCGCCGGCCAGCGGGAACAACAGCTGGCGCTGCACGGTATAGAAGAACGCGGCATAGCCGGCATAGGCCAGAACTGCCAGCACCAGCGCCGCGATCGTCAGGCGTCTCCCGCGTGATTTCATCATTCACCATTCCCGGACAGGATCATGGTCAACCCGGTTGGACGTCGTCATCCGCTCGCGCACGGACACCGCCGGTTCGTGCTGCTGTGCCTGGCCGTCGCCGTGCCCGCCGCCGCCGCGCCGCCGAGCTTGCGCGATGGCGACGTCATCTTCCATACCTCGCGGTCGGCGCAGAGTGCCGCGATTCAACGTGCCACGCATTCGCGCTACAGCCACATGGGTCTGATCCTGCATCGCCAGGGCCAGCCCTACGTCTTCGAGGCCGTCGCGACCGTCCGCTTCACGCCGCTGGCGCAATGGATCGCGCGCGGTACCGGCGGCCATTACGTGGTCAAGCGCTGGCGCGAGGCCGACGCACGCCTGGACGCCGCCGGCACCGCCCGTCTGCGCAGTGCGGCGCAGGCGCTGGCCGGCAAGCCCTACGACCTGACGTTCGAATGGTCGGACGCGCGCATCTATTGCTCCGAACTGGTCTGGAAAGCCTACGAGCGCGCATTCGGCCTGCGACTCGGTGAAACCCAGCGCCTGGCCGAGTTCGACCTCAGCGATCCGATCGTCGCCGCCAAGCTGCGCGAGCGCTACGGCACGCGGCTGCCGCTGCAGGAACCCGTGATCTCGCCGCAGGCCATCCTTGACAGCCCGGAACTGGTGCCCGTCGACGAACACTGAGCGACGCCGGCTCTGCCGACACCGCACGATACGGCAGACGTCAATGCGCCTGCGCCGGACTGGCCGGCGCAGGCGTCCATGGGCAGCGTTCCGCAGCATCAATCACTGGCGACCGCGATTTCCTGCTGCCCGTTCTCCCCCTGCTTGAGCTTGCGCGCCGTCTCGACCAGACGCACGAACTCGGCGCGATAGCCTTCCGCGTCATCGGCACCGCCGGCGCCGCGGGCGAGCGCAGCGATGCGATCCAGGCCGAAATCATCGAGATGCGTGCCGCCGCGCAGGCTGTCGGCGAACGCGGCCACGGCCGCGGCGAAGCGCAGGCGCGGACTGGCGCTGGGCTGCAGTTCGCTCTTGCGCAGCGGCCGTTCGATCAGGCGGCTGACGTCGGCATCGGGCTGCTTGTAGCGCAGCTTGACGAAGGCCAGCTCGTCGGCCGGCGTGGCGGCGGCCGCGGGCTTGTCGCCGCCGTAGCGCAGCGGATCGACCTGCGCCCCGCCGTCGCCGACCAGGGTCAGCTCGTACAGCGCGGTCACGTCATGGCCCGCGCCGATCTCGCCGGCGTCGACCTTGTCATTGTTGAAATCCTCGCGCCGCAGCTGGCGGTTCTCGTAGCCGATCAGCCGATATTCCGCGACGGCCGCCGGATTGAACTCGATCTGGATCTTCACATCCTTGGCGATCGTGTACAGGGTGCCGCCGGCTTCGGCCACGAGCACCTTGCGCGCCTCGCTCAAGGTGTCGATGTAGGCGTGGTTGCCGTTGCCGATATCGGCCAGCTGTTCGGCCAGCTGCTCGTTGTAATTGCCGGCGCCGAAGCCCAGCGTGGTCAATGCAACGCCGTGTTCGCGTTCGCGCGCGACCAGAGTCTTCAGCGCGGTGTCGTCGGTCGTGCCGACGTTGAAGTCGCCGTCGGTCGCGAGCACGACGCGGTTGACGCCACCCTTCATGAGGTTCTGCCGCGCCACCGAATAGGCCAGCTGTATGCCGGCGCCGCCGTTGGTCGAACCGCCGGCGCTCAGGCCGTCGAGCGCGTCGATGATCTTCTGGTGCATGTCGCCCGGCGTCGGCGGCAGCACGAGGCCTGCGCTGCCGGCATAGGTCACGATGGACACGCGATCCTTCGCGCGCAGGTTCGGCACCATCTGCTTGAATGCGTCGACCAGCAGCGGCAGCTTGTCGGCCGAATACATCGAACCGGACGTGTCGATCAGGAACACGAGATTGGACGGTGGCAGGTCGCTGGTCGGCAGCTCGTAACCCTTGATGCCGACCAGCAGCAGCTTGCGCTGCGCGTTCCACGGCGCCGCGGCGAGTTCGGTCGTCACGCTGAACGGCACGTCGCGCGTGGCCGGCGGCGTGTAGCCATAGTCGAAATAGTTGAGAAATTCCTCGGCGCGGACCGCGTCGGCCGGCGGCAGCTGGTTGGCGACGAGCATGCGCCGCACGTTGGTGTAGCTGCCGGTGTCGACGTCGATCGAGAACGTCGACACCGGATTCTGCACGGTCTGCTGCAGCGGATTGTCCGCATGGTCCTGATAGCGCTCGGTATTGGCCGGCTGGCTGTAGGCCGGAGCGATCGCGCCGGCGACGGGCTGGGAGCTGCGGTGACGCTGCAGGCCCGAGTAGTTCGACAGCACGCCCGGCGGCGGCGCGGCGGCGAGCTGGGCCGGTGCCGGCATCGCGGCAGGCGTGGACGCGACAGGCTTGAGCGCGGCAGGCGGCGGCGGGGCGGCCGCGTCGGCGCGAACCGCCGGAGCCTCGGCGCGGGTTTCGGCCTTCTTGTCCTTGTCGGCCGGCGCGGCCTCGGCGATCCGTTGCGGAACCTGTTCGGTCTCGGCCTGGCGCACCGCCCTGTCAGGCGAGGTCGAGGACTTCGGCGCGCAGGCCGCAAGACCCAAGGTCAGGGCAAGGCTGATCGCTACGGTGAGGCGGGTGCTGCGCATGATCGTGCTCCGTGTCGGGGAATGGCGCAGCCTGCAACGGCAGCCCCGCAATGGCGGGGTTAGCGTTCTCGCGACGATTGCGGCGCTACCCTTGGGCCGGCCCTTTGCGGGCTTACGGGAGGCGATGCTCATGAACCGATTCACGGCAGTCGCAGTGAGTGCGTTGGCGGTGCTGGCAGCGGGAGCTGCCCAGGCCGAAGATCCCAAGCCGGCGGCTGCGCCGGCGATGAGCGCCGAGCAGCAGGCGCAGATGGCCGCGTTCGAAAGAGTCAGCACACCCGGTCACGAACATCAGCAGCTGGCGTATTTCGTCGGCAGCTGGAGCGCGAAGGCCCGGGTCTGGCAGGACCCCGAGTCGCCGCCGCAGGAAACCACCGGCACCTCGAAGGGCGCAGCGATCTACGGCGGCCGCTACGTGGCCATCACCTATGACGGCAGCTTCATGGGCCAGCCGTTCACGGGCCAGGGCCTGTTCGGTTTCGACAAGCTGCGCGGGAAGTTCCTGAACACCTGGACGGATTCGATGTCGACGAGCTTCTGGCTGGCCTGGGGCGACTACGACAAGGCCACGGACGCCTGGACCTTCCATGGCGAGATGCCCGATCTGCTGAAGCCGAAGACGATGGTGAAAGTGCGCCAGGTCATCCGCATCCACGACCCGGACCGCTACACCTTCGACTGGTACGAGACGCGCAACGGCAAGGAAGCGCACACGATGAACATCGACTACCGGCGCCAGTAGCGCGGCAACGCGGGAAGACAGCAGCCGGGATCGTCGCCTGCGGCGCGACCCCGGCTGCTGCGGGGCTTACTGGCCGAAGCGGTAGGCGAGGTTCAACGACACGAAGTCGATATGGTCGAAGCGGCCGTTGCCGTCGTTGGTGAGCGCGAAGCGGCGACCGGCGTCGGTGTAGCGATCCCAGTCCAGACGCGCATCCCAGTTCGGTGTCACGCGCAGGTTCAGGCCGAGGCCATAGGTCAGCTTGGTATTGCTGCCGCTGTTGCTGAAGTGGTGCGCCAGGCCGTCGGCGCCGGTACCGGTCTCGGTGTAGTCGACCTGCGCATTGTAGGCACCGATGCGCAGGATGCCCGAAGTGCGCTGGTTGAAGTCGAGCTCGCCGAACACCGTCGCGCTGGGACCGGCGATCTCGTAGCGGCCGAAGATGTTCGCATTGGCGTTACTCAGCGGCACCTGCGAGTGCAGCACGTAGTTGCTGCCGACCTGGCCGAAATCGACCCAGGCGAACTCGACGCCGAGCCACGGCAGGAAGCGGTAGCCGCCGAACAGTTTCCAGGCGTTGTCGGTGTCGTCGGTCAGCCGTCCCGAAACGAAGGCATAGCCGGGGTCGTTGTTGTAGGCGGAGCGGATCTGTCCGGTCAGGGTGTCGTCATAGCGCGCCTGGCCTATGCCGCCGCCGACGTAGAAACCGGGGTCCGCCGCATGCGCGGCGCCGATGCCGGCGGCGATCAGGGCAGTGACGAGTATTTTTTTCAACATTGCAGTCATCTCCAATTGGTGAAGCCTGGCGCACCGGCGACGCCCCTGGCCGTCCCACCGGCCGCGGCGGGCCGAGACCGCCTCCCCGTGGCGATCGGCGGGCACGCTAGCACACGATATTCGCCGGCGCATGATCCAGGCGACGTCGCGGATTCGCGCCGCCGCCGTTCTTCCGGAATCTTCCGCCACCCGATCTGGCGGGTCGCCGCCGCCCTGGCCGCCATCCCTGGCTGCAGAACCCCCGGCGATGCAGACGACGGTCGTGCGGGTGCACACTCACGGGAGCACTCCCGGCCGTCGTCTGCATCGCTGCGGTTCGCGCGCACATTCCTGCGCGCCGGCGGCGCCACGACCTGTCGCCACCGCCTGAGACGTGCGGCCAGAGCGATTCCCCCAACGCCACGCTGCCGCCGCGATGGCATCATCGCCAGGCCGCCGTCGCGCGCCGCCGATTCAGGAATGTCATGAGCATCGCCACTCGCCAGCCCGTGCTGTTCATCGGCCACGGTTCGCCGATGAACGCGATCGAACGCAACCGCTGGAGCGAAGCCTTCCGCACCCTCGGCGCCAGCCTGAACAAGCCGCGCGCGGTGCTCGCGGTCTCGGCGCACTGGTTCGTGCCGGGCAGCCGGGTCACCGCGCAGCCGCATCCGACCACGATCCACGACTTCGGCGGCTTTCCGCCGGAACTGTATGCGGTGCGCTATCCGGCACCGGGCGATCCGGCGCTCGCAGGCGCGATCGCCGAGGCCAGCGCAGGCCAGATCCGTACGACGACCGACTGGGGGCTGGATCACGGCAGCTGGAGCGTGCTCTGCCATCTGTTTCCCGACGCCGACGTGCCCGTGGTTCAGCTCAGCATCGACCAGCGCGCCACGCCGGCGCAGCATGCGCGTCTCGGCGCCTTGCTTACGCCGCTGCGCGACCAGGGCGTCCTGATCCTCGGCAGCGGCAACATCGTGCACAACCTCAGCCACGCCTTCCGTGCCTGGCGCGCCGGCGAACGCGCGACACCGGATTGGGCTGCCGGCTTCGACGCGGCAATGGCGGCCGGGCTGCGCGGCAGCGAGCGCGTCGCCAGCGTCGTCGACGCACTGGACCGCCCCGACGCCGCGCTCGCTCATCCGACGCCGGAGCACTTCCTGCCGCTGATCTATGCGACGGCCGCAAGCGACGCCGGCGACGAAGTCGACTTCCCGATCGAGGGTTTCGACATGGCATCGCTGTCGATGCGCAGCGTGCGCTTCCGGCCGCGCGACCCGGCGCAGGCCCCACCTGGAGGTGCATAGCGCAGTTGCCTAGACTGCGCCGGACGAGGACGGGAGAGCGGCATGGGCAACGGTCTGGGCGGCGCGGTGGACGGCATCAAGGCGGCGCTGCAGCGCCACGGCAAGCGCGCACGCCCCGGAGGGCTGGACTGCGCACTGGCCGACCGCATCGACTTCCTGAACCCGGAACATTGGGATGCGCTGACGCGCGACGCCTCGTTCTTCCTGTCGCGCGACTACCGCCGCCTGCTCGAAACGCATACGCCCGAAGGGATGCAGCTGCGCTACGCGCTGGTCTACCGCGACGGCCGGCCGATCGTCGCACTGGCCGCGCAGGTGCTCGAAGTGCGCGGCAATCAGCTTGCGAACCTGCCGGGCTCGCGCCTGCGCCGCAAGGCACTCGAACAGCTGACCACGCGCCTGCTGGTTTGCGGCAGCCTGGTATCCAGCGGCTTCCACGGACTCGCGTTCGCCGCCGGCGAAGACCCGGCGGTGCTCTGGCATGGCGTCGCCGAAGCGCTGTACCGCCTGCGCCGCGCCGACCGGCTGCACGGCCAGATCGACTACGTGATGATCAAGGATCTCGACGAGGCGCGCCACGCCGGCGCTGCGCCGCTGCGCGACTTCAGCTATCGGCCGCTGACGACCGAGCCGGAAATGGCCATGGCCGTACGGCCGCACTGGCGCAGCTTCGCCGACTATCTGGCCGATCTGAACTCGAACTACCGCAGCAAGGCAAAGAAGGTCGCCAAGCAAGTCGCCGACGCCGGATACCGCATCGAGCGCAACGCCGATGCGGCACTGCACGACGCGCGCCTGCACGCGCTGTACAGCGCCGTCGAACAGCGCGCGAGCACGCGACTGTCGGCGCTGCCGCCAGGGTATTTCGGTGCACTCGCGCAACTGGCCGGCCCACAGCATTTCCGCTGCACGCTGATCCGCAACGAGACGGACGTCGTCGGCTTCATCACGACGATCAAGGACGGCAGTCGCGCGCTCGGCTATTACGTCGGCCTCGACTACGCCGTCAACGCGTCCGTGCCGCTGTATCTGCGCCTGCTGCAATGCCTGATCGAGGACGCGATCGAACTGGGCTGCGACGAACTCAGCTTCGGCCGCACCGCCGCCGAACCCAAGGCCTCGCTCGGCGCGACCGCACAGACCAGCCACGTCTGGCTGCGCCACCGCCTGCCGGCAGTCAACGCGCTGATCCGCGAAGTTTTCACGCGCGTGACACCCGACGCGGCGCCGCAGCGCACACCGTTCAAGGACGCCAGGCCGGCCGCAGCCAGCGAAGACTGAAGCCGCGACGCGGGAACCGTCGGTTGCGATGAGCAACGCGAACCGCAACGTCGCAGCATTTCCGCGAAGCACCTGCATCGAAAGAACCCGGCACCTCGACGCTGCGCTCAGCGCAACCTACGCGTGGGTTGCGCCGAGCAACGCGAACCGCAACATCGAGGCATATCCGATACGGAAGCCTTCGCCCGAAGCAATCGCACCGGCCAGAACCTCGCCATACCCTGCCCCGATTCGCCCGCGGCACGCCGCCCGCCCGCCCGCCGCAGACGGCACCGTCACGACTCCGTCCGCCGGAGTTCCGCCATGCCGTTTCTCAAGCCCGCCGCGCGCCCCTGGCGCGCCACCGATTTCAGCTATTCGCGCGTCGCGCCCGAATCCAGCGATGCGGATCTGCTCCACATCCTGCGCACGACGGCGCTGGTCGAATCCCGTGCCGATCAGTACGGCGACTACCTGCGGGCCGTGTTCGCCGCACGCGGCGAATCCTGGCGCGATGCGATTGATCAATGGAATCGCGAGGAGCGCGAGCACGGCCGCGCCCTGCGCCGGCTGGCCGAGGCTGCCGGCGGCGGCTTCGCGTTCGAGCGCGTCATGGACGCCTATCTCGACGGCGTCGCCTACCACCCCTGCGACGGCCGCTCGGTACGCGGCAGCGTCGCGGGCGAGCTCGTTGCGCGCTGCATCGTCGAGGCACTGGCCAGCACCTTCTACCGCGCGCTGCGCGACAGCAGCCGCGACGAAACCGGCCGCAGCGTGCTGCATACGCTGGCCCTCGACGAAGCCCGCCACTACGGCATGTTCAAGGCCATGCTCGACGCCGAATGCGCGCAGCGCCGGCTGAGCCTGTGGCAGCGCCTGCGCGTCGGCCTCGGCCGCATGCTCGAACTCGGCGACGAACAGATCATGGTCGCCGCCTGGCTGGTCGACCCCGCCGCAGCACCGCGCTACCGGCGCCGAGCCGTCGCGCGGCGCTATCAGACCGCGCTGTATCCGCGCTATCGCCTTGCGCATCTGAACTTCGCCGCACGGCTGATCGGCCCGGTGCTGTTCGGCCGACGCAGCGAACTGCTGAACCGCAGCTTCGCCGTGCTGCTCTGGCTCGGCCTGCGTTTGCGTACGGCGCTGAACCGCGCGGCACTTGCATTCACTGCCTGCACCTTCGCCGCCGCGGCAACCGCTTCTCCACAGACGGAACACATCGCAGCTCGAAAATGAATCGCAACAGCGAGCCGTTGCAGATCGCGCGCATCAAAGCGCTGTTCGCAATCGTGCATGGATTGAAACTTTGAGGAACTACCGGTTTGAGCCTGCGGCGCGAGGCCATGCTTTCGAGAAATGCTGAATCGAAACTCCCGCGATCACGGACTGAAGCACGCCGTCATCACGCACGCCGTTGCAACGCGGCTGCCGTGCGCTATCGCGGCGTCGCAGCGGATTCAGGTGGCCGGCACAGGCATCTCGCTCATGTCATGCGCACGTTTCGGCGGCCGTCGGCCGCGCTCCAGCAGCATGAAGCAGATCAGGCCGGCGCCAAGCGTGAGCAGCAAGTGCAGTACGTCGACGTAGATCTGCGGCATGGTCATCTTGAGATTGCTGATGACGCCGATTTCGATGGAGTTGCCTGCACCGTGGGCGAAGGCTGCCGGCCAGAACGAGCCGGCGCGCAGGGTGAGCCAGGCCATGAACAGCGAGGCGCCGATCAGCTTCAGCGGGAACAGTACGAAGCCGCCGAGCACCGGATGGTCGGGATAGTTGTAGCCGGCCAGCAGCGACGGCAGGTGCCAGAACGACCAGACCAGCGCGAGCATGGCGAGGCCGCGGCCGATGCCGAACCGGTCGATCAGCGCGCCCTGCAGCAGGCCGCGCCAGCCCAGTTCCTCGCCGATTGCCGGGATGGCGCTGATTGCGGCGAACCAGGCGCCGGTGACCACTACGTTGGCGGCGAACTGTACCCAGCCCTGCGTGCCCTTGCCGAGCATCCACGGACCGCCGGAAATCTGCACGCCGTCGACCGAAAACACGAACCAGCCCGGCGCCCCCCAGCCGAATGCCAGCACGACGGCGACGGCGCCGAAGCCGATCAGGATGGGGATGCACAGGGCCGGGATCGCCATCGGCCACATGCGCCAGGTCGGTTTCCAGAGGATCTGCCGGCGCGCCGGCGCATGGAAGATCGCGAACAGCAGGGTCGCGATGGCCGGCGTCGACATCAGCACGATCAGCCAGTACGGCGGGGCGTTTTCCGGGTTGCCGTAGGCGGCGACGATGCCGAGCTGCGTACCCCAGCCCAGCGCGAAGGTCAGCAGGCAGAAGAATAAAATTGCACGTTTGCTCATAGTCTTGCTCCGGTGGAGGAACTCGCGGACAACTGGAAATCCGGCTGCTGCCGCTACCGCGACGCAAAAGGCGGCCCTGCGCCCGCGCTGCGGGCGTCTTGCGAAGTTCTGAAAAGGCGCCGGCCGCCCTGTTCGCGCCGGCGCAGCGGCGATGGACTACCGGTTTCGGGCCAGGCGCCGCACGGCCCAGACCAGTACCAGCCGCACGATCAGCAGCGGCACCACGACGGCGCCGAGCGCGGCGGGCAGCAGCCAGATGCCGAGCAGATCGACGGCCTTGGAGGGGTCGTCGATCAAGCCGACGAACAGATTGCCGCCGCCGCTCCAGAGGCCGGTGCGCAGCGGATCGCTCAATTCGAAATACATCAGCGAGGCACCGGTGACGGCGAGCAGCACACAGGTCAGCACGACGGCCGCCGCCGTAGCCGCGATCAGGCTGCGATGCACACGGTGCAGCACGACGCGCAGCATGGGGCCGGAACGGCCGGCGCCGAGTGCGCCGGACAGCTCCATCTGATCCACGAACTGTTGCGCGTAGTCCTCCGCGCTGCCGAAGCCGGCCAGCACCTGTTCCGCCGTGCGGCCGGTGTCGAGCGCATCGCGCAGATGCGCGCGCGCCTCGGCGACGATGTCGTTCTGGTCCTGCGCCGGCAGTGCCGACAGGGCCCATTTCAGCCGCCGCAGCCAGGCGTCGAATTCGCCGGTCTCGGTATTCATGGCTTGCCACCTCGATTCAGGAACGCGCCCAGCGCCGCCGCGATGCGCTGCCAGTCGGCCAGTTGCAGGGCCAGATCGCGCCGCCCCGCGTCGGTCAGCGCGTAGTACTTGCGCGGCCGGTTGCCGCCCTCGTCCAGGCGCCATTCGGCCTGGGTCAGGCCGGAACGTTCGAGCCGGTGCAGCAGCGGATAGATCGTGCCCTCGGCCAGCCCCAGCCCGGCTTCGCCGCGCAGACGCTCCAGGATTTCCAGCCCGTAGTGCGCGCGCTCGTCCAGCAGGCTCAACAGGGCCAGTTCGGCCAGGCCTTTGAGCAGCTGGGCCTGGCGGGTTTCCTCGGCCGGTTTTCTTGTCTTGTCAGTCATCTTGTAATGCAAGATATATTGCCAGGCATCGACGATCAAGCCTGGCATTCGTCATGGTCGCGATCCGGGCGTGTGGGGATCGCGCCCCCGGCGGACACCCAGGCGTGATCCCCGCAACGAAAAGGGGCGCCTCGCGGCGCCCCTCGTCGTTGCGGATTGCGGCTGTACCGATTACGGCGCTTCGAAGCCGTCGCGGAACAGCAGGTCGGACGGCGTCGTGACGTTCAGCGAGATCACCGCGCCGCCGCTGCGGCTCTGGGCGTCGGTCAGCGTCGCCGGCAGTACGACAGTGCCGATCGGCGTGGACGACTGGACGGTGGCCGTATACGAGAACACGCCGTCGCCGGCGGTCTGGTCGCCGTGGCTGCCGTCGTCGTAGAACGCCTGCGTCGCGCTGCCGCCGATCGCGCCGAGGTTGGCGCGAACGGTCAGGCCGGTCGAGGCCGGATTGGAGCCCGGCGTCGTGGAGACCAGCAGCAACGTCGTGGCGCCCTGGCCGACCGTGGCCGGCGCGGCGAGGCCGACGCCGGTCGGGCTGCCCTGGGCCGGCACGTTCAGGCCGAGCACGCTGCTGGCCTGACGGCCCTGCGCGTCGCTGATCGTGACCGGCAGCAGCTTGACGCCCGGCGCGGTGCCGGCGGCGACCGTGGCCGTGTAGGTGAACGTCGTGCCGCTGGCGCTGAATGCCTGCGTCGCGCTGCCGCCGATGCCGGACAGGTCGGCGACGACCTGCAGGCCGGTGCTCGGCGGATTGTTGCCGGGCGCGACCACCACCGTAAGCTCGGTGGTAGCGCCGAGCACGACGACGGCCGGTGCGGCCTGGGCGCTGGTCACCGCCGGCTGAGTGGCGGCGGCAACGATGTTCAGCGCGATCGACGTGGTCGCGGTGCGCGCCTGCGCGTCGCTGGCGCTGGCCGGCAGGGTCCTGGCGCCCGTGGTCAGGTCGCCCGGCAGGATCGGGCGGAACGAGAACAGGCCGTCGCCGGCGACCGCGTCGCCGTGCGTCGCGTCGTCGTAGAACGTCTGCGTCGCGCTGCCGCCGATGGTGCTCAGGTCGGCCGTGACGGCCACGTTCGTGCTGGCCGGATCGGTGCCCGGCACGATGGAGACCACGAGCAGCGGCGAGTCGCCCGGATGAGCCAGCGAAGGCTCGGCCACGCCGCTGGCGCTCAGCGGGTTGCCGTTCGGCGGCGCGGAAACGGCCAGCGCGAGGTTCACGTTCGCGCTGCGGCTCTGCGCGTCGCTGACGGTCACCGGAATCACGCGGCCGCCGAGCGGTGCGGCAGCCGGAACGGCGGCGTCGAACGCATAGGTGCTGCCGCTGACCAGGGTGAAGGCCTGCGCCGCGCTGCCGCCGAGGCTGGAGAGATCGCCGCGCACCTGGATGCCGCTGCTGGCCGGATTGGTGCCCGGCACGACGTCGACCGACAGATGCGCCGTGCCGCCCTGATAGACCACGCCCGGTATCGCCGCACCCGTCGCCGTCAGCGGCTCGGAAACCGCATTGACCGTCAGAGTGACCGGGATCAGCAGGCTGTCCTGGCCCTGGCCCATGAACGGCGGCGAGGTGCCGTTGCCGCTGAGGCAGACGTAAGCCTTGTAGGTGCCCGGCGCGAGACCGGTCGTGTCGAAGGTCACCGCGAGGCTCTTGTTCGCCAGCGAACCGAGGCTGCCGCCGGTGCTGTCGTAGCTGAGCCACGGCGCGCTGCAGGCCGCGTTGACGACGACTTCCATCGCATAGCCCGTGTAGCCGGCGCCGCCGAGCGACGAGGTCGTCGTCGCACGCCAGGCCTTGTTCGCCTGCGTCGTGCTGTTGGGCAGCGCGTACTGGGCGATCGGCGTCTTGCCGGCTTCCTGGGTCAGGAACTGGTAGAACACCGTCGCCGTGCCGCTGATCGACGGTGCGACGTTGAGCCAGTAGCGCCCCGGGGCCAGCGGCGTAGCCGGCGCGCCGGCGGCGGCCAGGTCGATGCGCACCGCATCCTTGGGGTAGCTCAGGCCCGTCGCGTTCACCGGCAGTCCGCCGCTCGCGCTCGGGAACTGGAACACCGGACTGGCGTCGCCGCTGATCGTGTTGCCCGGGCGGCCGGCCGGCACGCCGTTGTTGTCGGCCCAGACGCGCCAGGCCAGCTGCGTGGCGAACGACGACAGCGCCGGATAGTCGCCGGTGCTCGAGGTGTAGCCGAAGCCGCTCATCTGCAGCTCGGCCAGGGTGGTGCCGTTACCGTAGATCTCGAACCAGTCGGCGCCGTAGGCATTGTTCGCATTGGTCGACTGGATGTCGCCGGTCGTCGTCGCGGTCACGATCGTGCGGTCGCTGAGGCCCTGCGTCGTGGCCTTGCGCTTGGCGACGCTGCCCTTGAGCGTCGTCGTCGACACGCTCCAGTTCAGCGACGGATTGCCCGCGTTGGTGATGACGACGTTGCGCGTCAGGCTCTGGCCCACCGTCGCCGATGCCGTGATCGCGGCGGTGTCGGCGGTCAGCTTGGCCGTGGACGGACGGATCGCGATCGGGAAGCGCGCGGTCGGGATCGAGCTGTCGGCCGGCGTGGCCGTCAGTTCGCCGTAGTACCACTGGTTCTGCGTCAGCAGGGTCGAGTTGACGCTGAGCGAGAACGAGGTGATGCCGCTCGCGCCGAGCGGGAACGAGGTCTTGTTCAGCGTGTAGCTGCCGGCCGGCAGCCCGCTGACCGCGAGCGTCCAGGTCGTCGCCTTGCCGGTGCTGCGCACCGTGCGCGGGAACACGCAGGTGCCGACGCAGTCGGCGTGGTAGTAGCTCGCGAGGTTCAGCGTCTCGGGCTTGCCGCCGGTGGCCGGATTGGCCGCCTGGAAGTTCACGCCGGTTTCGTTGAGCACGATGCCGGCCTTGTACGCCTTGGTCAGATCGACGCGGCCCGCGCCGCGCTGGTTCGGCGTCGCGGCGGTGACGCCGTCGCCGAGCGGGATCGCCGTCTTGGCCGTGGTCATCATGGCCGACTTCACTTCCATCGGCGTCCAGTCGCGGTGCGCCTGGCGGATCAGCGCGGCCGCGCCGGTGATGTGCGGGGTCGCCATCGAGGTGCCCGACTCGGTGCCGTAGATCACCGCCGACGTCGCCGGCGTGTTGTAGCCCGAAGCCGCGGTCGGCGACATGGCGGCGAGGATGATGTCGCCGGGCGCCGAGAGATCGGGCTTGAGCGTGCCGAACGTGGTCGGACCGCGCGAGCTGAAGCCGGCCAGGCGATCGCCGGCGCGCGGCGTCGGACTGGTCGGCCAGCTGATCGAGGCAACGGCGTTGCCGGTCGTGCCGCTGACGTCGCCGACGGCCGCCTTGATCGCGGTCCAGTCTTCCGACAGCAGCGCGTAGGACGCGCCGGTCGCGCCGAGGTTGATGTATTCCGGATCGACGTAGGCTACGGCGATCGCGCCGGCGTTCGCCGCATTGGTGCGCCGCGTGCCGCTGCCGCAGGTGCTGGTGTTCTGATCCAGGCGCAGCACGGCGATGCCCTGCGTGCCGCCGGCGGCCTGCGGCCGGCGGAAATAGTTCGCCGGATACGCCGTGCAGCCGTCGGTCGCGCCGTCGGCAAAGTTCGGACTCTCGATCAGCGGCAGGTTCGTGTAGGCCTGGCTCGGCACCGGCGCGGCGCCGGGCACCATCGGCGCCGTGCCGCTCCAGCCCTGCACGGTCAGGCCGAAGCCCGGCAGCTTGTCCGGTGTGGTCGCGCCGACGGTGGTGTACCACGGCGCGTAGCTGTCGGTCGTCGCCTCGCCCGGGCCGTCGTTGCCGGCCGCGGTCGCGACGAAGATGCCGGCGTTCAGCGCGCCGAGGAAGGCCTGGTCGGTGGAGTCCAGCCACGGACCGTCGTTCGGACCGCCGATCGAATAGTTCACGACGTCGACGATGCCGTTCGCGACGGCCTGATTGATCGCCGCGTTCAACGTCGTGCTCGTGCAGCTGTTGAGGCAGGCGAGGTAGGAGATCACGTTCGCATGCGGCGCCAGGCCGGACAGGTTGAACTGGCCGCCGCCGAACGGCGCATTGACCACGACGTTGCCGCCGGCCGTGCTGGCCGTATGCGTGCCGTGGCCGTCGAGATCGCGGCCGCTCGCGCTGGTCGTGCCGCTCTCGGTGTTGTACATGCCGATCAGCTTGCTGTTGCAGCGGTTCGCGTCGCCGCGACCGGTCACGCACTGGCCGAGATAGGTGCCGGTGCCGAGCGGATTGACCGGCGTATAGCCGTCGTCGCCGGTGGCCTTGAACGAATTGCTCGTGTAGTTGATGCCCGAGTCGATGCCGCCGATGACGACGCCTTCGCCCTTGTAGCCGATGCCGTTCGGCGCGGCCGTGTCGGTCCACATCGCCGTCGCGCCGATGTAGGACGGACTGCCGTAAGTGAAATGACGGAACACGCGCTCGCGGTCGACGATCAGCACGTCGTCGCGCTTGAGCACGGCTTCGACTTCCTCGTCGCTCAGGCGCACGACCACGGCGTTCAACGCATGCTGGAACTGGGCTTCGGCCGCAACCGGACGTCCCAGCGCCGCGGAAATGTCGCTCAAGGCCTGCTGCTGCGCCTGGACCAGATGCGCGACGTAGGCCTGCGCTTCGGTCGAGTTCACGTCGGGGCGTCCGGGCCGGTCGCTCGACCGGGTCAGCGGCACGCGCGCGAAACTCGGATATTCGCCGCGGTACGAGGCCAGCGCCGGCTGCCTGAGCACGACGGTATAGCGCGCGCGGCCGTCGGCATCGACGTCGGTAAAGCCCTTGCCGGACATGCGTTCGGTGGTGCTTGCGGCCGGAACGGCGATGCCGAGCGCCTGGCCGAGCCGGGACGTCAATGCTGCCGACGGGGCGGCAGCGAACGCATCGGCGCCTGCCAGCAACGTCATGGCAATTGCGCCCGCGAGAACGCTCGCACGCCGAGGCGCGCGAAGTCGCGTTAGCTTCATCGTTGGATCTCCAGAAAAAGGTCGTTCTTCAGCCACGCGCCGACGACGACACGCTGTCGCTGCTGCCTGCGAATGGCCCCCTGAATGTGGTGTCCGGACCTGTCGGAAGCGGCTGGACGTCCATCGAGCCTCACCACGACGTCAAGGGTTAGCACGCGAATTTTCCGCTGCCAATACGCCGCCCGGCGGAGCCGCGCGCGACACGTCAGTGATTTTTGTAGCGGCCACCGATTTGCGTAGCGCACTGCATTTTTCCGCGATCGCCGCGCCGCCGCACCGGCCCGGCGACGACGCGCGAAAATCCTTTCGGGACAATGCTGTCCTTCAGGATCGTCAGATTGGACACGCAACGCCGATACGATCGAGGCGCTGCAGGGCACGAGAAAATGTCGGGAAGAAAAATCGACGCTGCGCTGCGCCAGAAGCGCCGAAGATGCGGTGATTCGCGCCGGCGGTCGCGGCAAACGCGCGTTGGAGGCAGGCGTGCGCGCCAGACAGCGACCGCGCATTCACTGGAACTTTCGCCCTCCGGCCGGAAGTTCGTTGCGCCGGCCTGAGGGGTTCCGTCCCGGCGCAGGCCGGAACGGAACCGGAGCCGCCCGGTTCCGGATGGAACGAGCGCGACGGCCTGCGCACGGGATCGGAAAATGCCTCCCGGCGCACTTCACGGCAATGCGATCGCCGATTCGGCGCCATCGAGGACCACCGCGCGCAGCGGCGCGGAAGCGCCGGCGGGCGCGCCTGCCACGGCGACGCTGCCCAGGGTGAGCGTGACGCCGGGCTGCACCGCGCTCCACGCGCTGACGCGTTCGCCGCCGCCGGCGCCGCGCTCGAACAGACGTACCAGCACGACGCCGGCCACGCGGCGGCTGTCGATGCGTACCTCGCGCGCGGCGGCGCGGAGGATGAGCAACGGCGTCGTCGCCGTACCGGCCGATGCCGGCACGGCGACCTGGACCACGCCGTCGCCGTCGAGGATTGCTCTCGCCTGCGCGCCGTCGACGACGCGCACCGCGGCTGCGCCGTTGCTGCCCGACGCAGCGAAGCCGTCGCGGAAGAGCACCAGCAGGTTCGTGTCGGCGAGATTGCCGGCCGCACTCACGCTGGCGAATGTCACGTCGCCTTCCGTCGCATCCGGGCGCACGCGCGCACTGGCCAGCCAGGTCAGGGCGCGCCCCGGCTGCAAGGTGACGGCGAACTTCAGCGGGTCGTTCGCATCCTGGCTGCACAGGGCATCGCCGCCGGGAACGAAACAGTCGATCCGCAGGCTGTCGCGATCGAAACCGCCCGACAGCGTGAACGTCACCGGTATCGCGGCCGCCGCACTGCCCGCGTTGGTGAGCGTCGCCACGTAGTCGACGACCTGCCCGTAGCGCGCATGGTCGCGGCCGTCGCCGATCAGCAGCGCGAGCGGCGGCGCGGCCACGGCGATCGTCACCGTCGCAGCCGGCGAAACGCCGTTGGCCGACGCGACGGTGAAGGTGAAATCATCGGGACCGATGTAGTCGGCGGCCGGCGTGTAGGTCAGCGTGCCCGTCGAGGCATTCAGAGCGTCGATCGTGCCGTGCGCGGGCGCGACGTCGATCGCATAGGTCAGCGCATACGGACCGCCGATGTTGCCGTCGCTGCCGGCGAGCTGGATCGTGCGCGCCGTGTTGAGGATCACGCCTGCCGATTGCGCCTGCGCCGACAGCGGCGCGGCGGGCTGCACGGCAATCGTCGCGGTCGCGCTCGCGGCGTCGTGGTTCATGTCGCCCGCCTTGGTCGCGCGCATGAGGCAGGTGCCGACGCCGGCCGCTGCGGCGACGCTGCCGTTGAGGCCGCACGGACCGCTGACCACGGCGTAGCCGACGGCGCCGCTGCCGGAACCGCCGCTCGCGGCGAGCTGGCTGTGCATGCCGGGAATCAGCACGTCCGGCGTCGCAACGAGGCTCAGCGCCGCCTGCGCGGCGCGCTCGATGGTCAGCGCGGTGAGATTGACCGCCGCCTGCGCGAAAACGTAGTTGCCGTGGTTCGCGACGAGGCCGCCGCCGCTGATCGGATACTGGCCGACCGTGCTCGACGCGGTCGCCGTGGTCGTGAAGCTCGCCGTGCCGGTCGTCGCGGTGGCCTGCGACTCGCCGGGGATGAAGCCGCTCACCGTGCCGGTGAAGCCACCGGGCGTAGTGCCGTAGGACATCGTCGCCGGCGTCGCCGTGTAGGTCAGCGTGACGGGCGTGATGTCGGCACCGAGGCCGGTCGGCTGGGTCAGCGCGTAGTTGCTCGCGGCGCTGCCGCCGATCGACGCATTTGCCGTCACCGCGATGCCCGCGCCGACGTTGGCCTGGGCGAAGGCGCCGGCCCAGTTGAGGCTCACGCTGCCTGCGTCCGCCGCGAGCACGCCGACGAGCATGCCGCCGCTCAGCGTTGCCGCCGCGGTGCCGTCATACGGTTTGTTTAGCGCGCTCATGCCGGTGACCGTCAACGGCGCGCGTGTCACGGCTATCGGCACGGTCGTCGTCGCACTCGCGTAATGCACGGTGTCGGTCGGCGTGAAAGTCACCGACAGCGTCTGCGCCTTGCCCGCGGGCAGCAGGCTGCCGGCGGGTGGCGCATAGACCAGGATGCCGGGGACCGGGTCGCCGCCGACCGTCGCCGTCGCGTTCAACTGCGCCGCGCCCAGCGGCGTGCCGTAGACGATCGCGCCGGGCGCGGTCCAGTTCAGCACGGGAGTCATCCGCTCGGTCACGCCGGCGGCGTTGCTCGCCGGCGATTCGGGGCCGTTCCCGGCCAGGTTCGTGGCGTGGACGGTGAACGTGTAATTGCCGGCCGCGAGCGGGGAAACCACGATGCTCGTGCAGGGCGCCGTGCAGCTGGCCGTCATGCCGCCGGGCGACGCCGTCGCGGTATAGCTCGCGACCGGCGCGCCGCCGCTTTCCGTCACCGCGGCGAAATCCACGGTCGCCTGCTCGACGCCGCCTGCCGCGGAGGGCGCGGCGGGCCGGCCCGGCGTCGTCGCCAGGGTCGAATGACGCGCCGCGCTCGGCACGCCGTTCACCCACACGCGCACGAGCACCGGACCGGCAGGGAAGCCGGCGAGCGCATTCGCGCTGCCGGTGAACGCCGTGTCGGTCATGGCGACCGAACCATCGTTCGGCACGAAACGCATCAGGTCGTTGTCGATGCGCTGCACCTGGAATACCGGCGCATTGCTCGCCGACTGCTGGAACGCGCCGCTGCTGCCTTCGCGCAGCGGCATGAAGCCCGTCGCCGTCACCGCATGGGCAAGGGTCGCGCTGCCGGAGCTGGTCGCGGCGAGCGGGCTGGTCTGCGACAGGAAGGCGTTGACCGCGCTCAGGTCCGGCTGCAACGCGGCGACAGGGGCGAGGCCGGGGTCGTACAGCTCGGTACTGGCGCGAAAGATCCCCGTGCTGGTTGCTCCCCCCGTCACCAGCAGCTGGCCCGAGGACAGCAACGTTGCCGTGGGCTGGTAGCGCGTCTCGGCCAGATTGCCGGCCGCGCTCCAGGCATTGGTCGCAGGATCGTACGACTCGGCACTGGCGAGCGTGCCGCTGCTGCCGTTACCGGCCACCACCAGCACCCGGCCCGAGGGCAGCAAGGTCGCGGCGTGTACATAGCGCTTCGCGACCAGCGTGCCGGCAGCACTCCAGGCGTTCGTGGCCGGATCGTACCGTTCGGCGGTCGCCACGGTACCGCTGCTGCCATATCCGCCCGCCACCAGCACTTGTCCGGATGGCAGCAAGGTCGCGGTGTGCCAGCGCCGTGCCGCAGCCAGAATGCCGGCCGCGCCCCAGGTGTTCGTTGCAGGATCGTACAACTCGGCGCTGGCGAGATAGCCGCTGTTGCTGTCGCCGCCCGTCACCAACACCTTGCCCGAGGCGAGCAGCGTTGCCGTGTGGTTGAGGCGCGCCGCCGCCATGGGAGCAGCCGGGCTCCACGTGCTCGTCACCGGGTCGTAGAGCTCGGCACTGGCGAGATAACCGCTGTCGCCATATCCACCCGCCACCAGCACCTTGCCCGAGGGCAGCAGCGTCGCCGTGTGGCCATTGCGCCGCACAGTCAGGGTGCCGGCGGCACTCCAGGCGTTCGTCGTCGGGTCGTACAGCTCGACGCCGGGAACATTGCCGCTGCTGCTGTTGGAGCCACCGGCCACCAACACCTTGCCCGAGAGCAGCAGCGTCGCCGTGTGGCCATAGCGCGCCACGGCCAGAGAGCCGGCCGTACTCCATGTGCTCGTCGCCGGATCGTACCGTTCGGCACTGGCGACAGAACCGCTGCCGTCTCCACCGCCCGCCGCCAGCACCTGGCCCGAGAACAACGGCGTCGCCGTGTGAACAGCACGCGCCGCGGCCAGGGCGCCCGCCGCACCCCAGCTACCCGCCGCCGGGTCGTACCGTTCGGCGCTGGCGAGGATGCCGCCGTCGGTTCCGCCCACCGCCAGCACCTGGCCCGAGGGCAGCAAGGTGGCGGTGTGGTTGTAGCGCGCGCCCAGGGAACCGGTCGAAGCCCAGCCATTCGTCGCCGGGTCGTAGACCTCGGCACTGCCGAGGATGGCTTCCATGCCGCCGCCGCCGGCCACCAGCACCTTGCCGGAAGGCAGCAAGGTCGCCGAATGGCTGTACCGCGGCTGGGCGAGAGAGCCGGCCGCGGTCCACGCGTTCGTCGCCGGGTCGTACAGCTCGGCGCCGGCGGCGCTGAACGTGGGGCTGACCTGGCCGCCCGCCATCAGCACCTTGCCCGAGGGCAGCAAGGTCGCCGTATGGCTGTAGCGCGATGTGATCGGCCAGCCGGCCGCGCTCCAGGTGTTCGCCGCCGGGTCGTACAGCTCGGCGCTCATGAGAGCGCCGGTGACGTCGCGGCCTGTCGCCACCAGCACCTTGCCCGTGGGCAGCAGGGTCGCCGTGTGCAGATAGCGCGCCGTGACCAGAGGAGCAGCCGCGCTCCAAGTATTCGTCGCCGGATCGTACAGCTCGGCGCTGGCGAGGACGGGGCCACGGGACCCGCCGACCACCAGCACCTGGCCCGAGGGCAACAGGGTCGCCGTGTGGCCGTATCGCGCTGCGGACAGATTGCCGGCCGGCGTCCATGCATCCGTCGCCGGGTCGTACAGTTCGGCGCTGGCAAAGAAGCTGTTGCCGTTGCGCCCGCCCGTCACCAGCACTTTTCCCGAGCGCAACAGTGTCGCCGTGTGATACGCGCGCGCCGTGGACAGGCTGCCGGCGGCGCTCCACGCGTTCGTCGCCGGATCGTACAGCTCGGCGCTCGCGAGGCTGGCGCTGGCGCTCCCGCCCGCGACCAGCACCTTGCCCGAGGACAGCAAGGTGGCCGTATGGCCATAACGCGCCGTGTTCAGACCGCCCGCCGGCGCCCAGGTATTCGTGACGGCCACCGCCGGCGCCGCAATCAGCGCGAGCACCAGCAGCACGAAAGTGATGACATGGGCGCGTGCGCGCTTGGCCGGCGCGTGCGCCGCCGCGGCGACGCGGCCAAGGATCGGTCGGTTCATGCGATTTCCCTGTTTTCCGTCGGACATCTGCATCAGGGCCGCGCGACGACCGCCGCTATCGGAAGGGACGCTTCTACGCGCCCAGTCCGTAGCCGTGGCGAAAGTCGCATCGGCCCGGCCACCGGCGTGCCGGATGGCCACGCCGATTGCGCAGGCACGCATCGGGATTCCCCCTGTCAGGAATTCGCGATCGGGCGATCCTCACAAATCGTGCCGCGGCGAAACACCCGCCAAACAGAGGGGAATGACGGCAGACGCCCTCAGGCGAACCACAAC
Organism: Lysobacteraceae bacterium SCN 69-320; assembly: GCA_001725155.1. GTDB lineage: Bacteria > Pseudomonadota > Gammaproteobacteria > Xanthomonadales > Rhodanobacteraceae > Tahibacter. Next base: position 684,318 of record MEFP01000030.1, read on the forward strand.
GCCATGAGTTCGGCGCGGCCGCCCACGTCGAAGCGCGCATGCAGATCGCCGACGTACTTGTGCACCGTCGCCGGCTTCTGGCCGAGACCGGCGGCGATTTCGCGTTCGGTGTCGCCGCGCAGCAGTCCGAACAGGATGTGACGCTCGACCGGACTGAGCAGCTTGTCGCCGCTGAGCAGGCCGCGACTCATCAGCAACTGGCGATGCAGGCTGCGCACGCCGCGCAGCGCGCCGGCGGCGATGGCGACCTCGCGCGACGAGAACGGACGGCCGCGCCCGCCGTCCGCGCGCGAACGATAGCGGTCGATCAGGAAAAACGATTCCGCGTCGTCATGCACCGGGAATCCGACGGTCATGCGATCGACGATGCCCGGAATGCGGTAGTAGAGCCGGTAATGTTCGGTGCGCTTGAACGCGGCGAAGTCGAGAAAGTCCGGATCGCGCAGGCGATGCGCGCGAAACGTTCCCGCTCCGGCCAATGACGCGGTTCCGGTCATCCCCGCATGCACCAGGCGCACTTCGTCGCGATGCGAGCGCTCGTAATAGCCGCGCGTCAGGCGTCCATAGTGATCCGTCGCGTAGTAGCGCTGGTGCTGTTCGCGATACGCCGATGGTTCCTCGCGCAACGTGACGCGCCCGCGCAGGCGCCAGCCGAAGAACGGATCGTCCTTCGCACGCGCGCCGCGCAAGACGCGCACCGCGCCGATCCAGATCACGTTGTCTGCGTTCACGGCCTGCATCAGCCACTGCAACAGGTACTGCAGCTGCGCGTCGGTTTCGCCGACCGGAAACGCGGCGAGCCGGTCCCACACGGCGAATGTGGCTGCATCGACGGCAAGGGCGGGCGACGGTCTGGATTCGGCGGGCATGGTTGAAAGGCTAGCCTGCGTGCGCCGACAGGCGCCACTCCCGACGTGGACGTCTGAGCCGCCGGACGACGCAACCGACCAAGCTGTCGCGCCGCGGCGATGGATTTCGCCCAAGCGGCCCGCCGTTGCGGGCGGGCGCGATGCGCAGGCGCTGCGGGTCGCGGCCCGAACCGGCGAACCGCAGCAGTCCCGCCGGCGGACAGCCCCGGGGGTAGCCGACGCCGCGCTTGCCGTGGGGTACCATCCGCCGACGCCGCCTGCCGCTTTCGTATGACCGATCAAACCGAACGTGCACCGCCTCCGGGCGCCGAAGCCACGCGCCCCGGCGCGCCCTGGCGCCTGACCGTCGCCCCGATGATGGACTGGACCGACCGGCACTGCCGCTATTTCCATCGCCTGCTGTCGCCGCATGCGCGGCTGTACACGGAGATGGTGACGTCGGCGGCGCTTGCGCACGGCGACCGCACGCGGCTGCTGCGCCACAGCGCATTCGAGCAACCGGTCGCCCTGCAGCTCGGCGGTTCGGATCCGGCAGAACTGGCCGCCGCCGCGCGGCTCGGCGAAGAAGCCGGCTACGTCGAGATCAATCTCAACGTCGGCTGTCCGTCGGACCGCGTGCAGTCGGGACGCTTCGGCGCCTGCCTCATGCGCGAACCCGTGCTCGTGGCCGACTGCGTCGCGGCGATGCGTGCGGCGGTGGCCATTCCGGTCACGGTCAAATGCCGCATCGGCGTCGACGAGCAGGACGACTACCACGACCTGCAGCAGTTCACCGAACGCATGATAGTCGCGGGCGTGGAGACCTTGGTCGTGCATGCGCGCAAGGCCTGGCTGCAGGGACTGTCGCCGAAGGAGAACCGCGAGATTCCGCCGCTGAACTATGCGCGCGTCCATCAGCTGAAGAAGGATTTTCCGCAGCTGTGCATCGTCATCAACGGCGGCATCACGAGCGAGGACGCGGTCGTGGAGCATCTGCGCCACGTCGACGGCGTCATGCTCGGGCGCGCGGCGTATCACGACCCTTACGTGCTCGCGCGCGTGGAACATCGCCTCTACGGCGAGCCGCTGCCCGAACGCGACGCGATCATCGAACGGCTGCTGCCGTACATCGAAGGCGAGCTCGCCGCCGGCACGGCGCTCAAGCACATCACGCGGCATCTGCTCGGGCTTTATCAGGGACTGCCCGGCGCGCGCGGCTTCCGCCGCGTGCTCAGCGAGCGCGCTCATCGCGACGACGCCGGCATCGAGGTGATCCGGGCGGCGCTGGAGCAACGCCATGCGCCCGCGGCCGCGGCCTGAGCGCACGCTGGCCGCATTCGCGCTGATCGCCGCGGCGACGGCGGCAGCCGCGCCGCCGCGCGTCGCCGGTCCCGAGCCGCTGCGGCGCGAGAAGATGGAATGGACCGCGCTGCGCCGCTACAGCACCGCCGACGGCCTGCCGCAGAACACGATCAATGCGCTGGCTCAGGACAGCGCCGGCTACGTCTACGCCGGCACCGAGGACGGTCTGGCCCAATTCGACGGACGCCACTGGACGCGCATCGCGCTGCCCGAGCGCGCCGGCATACGGCCTTACGTGACCCAGCTCGCCGCGACCGACGACGACTCGCTGTGGATCGGCAGCGACAGCGTCGGCCTCTGGCATCGCGATGGCGACGGCCGGCTCGCGCCGGTCTCCGGCATTCCGCCGGAGCTCGCGCTCGAGGCGCTGCATCCGCGCGATGCGGGCAGCGTCTACGCCGGCACCGCGCGCGGCGTCTATCGCTGCGACGTGAAAGGCTGCACGGCCATCGCGGCCACCACGCAGCTCGAAGTCGCCGTGCTGCTGGCCGGTGCAGGTCCCGCCGGACCGGCATTGTGGATAGGCACGAACGAAGCGGGCCTGTTCCGCCTCGACGATCCCGACGGCCGCGCCGTGCTCGCCGACTGGCATCTGGGCAAGTCCGACGGCCTGCCCAACGATGCGGTGCGCGGCCTCGCGTTCTGGGGCGGTCCCGACAATCGGGATCTGTGGATAGGCACCGGCCGCGGTCTTGCGCGACTCACACGCGACGCGCTGATCGCCTACGACGCGACGACCGGATTTCCCGAAGGTACGGCCGCGCCGCTGCTGCCGAGCTTCGAGCGTGACGGCCGGCCCGTGCTGCGCGTCGCGCTCTCGCGCGCCGGCCTGGCCGAGATCGGCGAGGACGGCCGCGCGCATCTGGTCACACGCTCCGAGGGGCTGCCCGAGGACGGCGTGCGCAGCCTGCTCGAAACCGGCGAGGACCCGCAGCATCGCGTGCTCTGGCTGGGCACCACGTCGTCCGGCGTCGCGCGGCGCGAGCCGGGCCGCTGGGCCGCGCTCGACGAGCGCCATGGCCTGCCGCACCGCGTCGTGTTCGGCGTCGGCCAGGCACGCTTTCCCGACGGCGTGGAATCGCCGTGGATAGGCACGATCGAAGGTCCGGCGCGCTGGACGGGCGGCGCCTGGCAGCGCTTCCTGCCGATGCCGTATGCGCGCAGCAAGGTGTTCGCGATGCAGCGCGACGGCGCCGTCCTGTGGCTGGCCACCGACCAGGGCCTGATCGGCCTGGAGCACGGCAAGCTCATGCACTACAGCGCCGACAACAGCGGGCTGCCGGGACTGACCGTGCTCGACGTCGCCGCGCAGGACACCGAACAAGGCCACCTGCTGTGGATCGCGACGCGGCACGGTCTCGCACGTCTGCAGAACGACACCATCCGCACCGAGCCGCTGCCGCTGGCCGACGGTTCGCCGACCGTGCGCAAGCTGCTGCTCGCGCCGGCCACCGATGCGCGCGAGCGCGTCTGGGCCGCGACTGCGGCCGGCCTGCTCTGGCGCGACGATCAGGGCTGGCAGGCGGTGCCGGCGAACTGCCTGCCGGGCACCGAACTGCTGGACATGCAGCTGCAACGCGAACCCGGCGGCCGCAGCGCGCTGTGGGTCGCCAGCCGCGCCGGCATCGCGCGCATCGACCTCGGCGGCGCGCTGCGCTGCGTGCCCTTGCCGCCGCATGCGCGGCCGGCCGGGCAGATCTACCAGCAGGCCGTCGACCAGACGGGACGCCTGTACGTGTTCGGCTCCGACGGCGTGACGCGCTACCGCTTCGCCGATCCGTTCGCGGACCAGCTCGAACTCGCCGACGTCACCCATTTCGGCATCGAGGACGGCCTGCCCGGTCTCGAATTCAACCGAGCCAGCCATGTCGATGCCGCAGGCCGCGTCTGGGCCGGCGGCGTCGACGGCCTCGCGCTGTACGACCCGGCGCAGGAATCGGCCGCCGGCGCCGCCTCGCCGCTGCGCCTGCGCCAGGCGGCGACCGAACGCGGCACGCCGCTGAAGCCCGGCACGGTGCTCGCCGCCGGCGACGACAGCGTGCGCGCCGAAGTCGCACTGCTCGCCTACGAGCGGCCGCAGGAAATCCGCTATCACGCCGAACTGCTGGGTCTCGGCGACCACCGTCCCGACTGGAGCAGCGGCGCGTATTTCCAGTTCAGCCGCCTGCCGCCCGGCAGCTACACCTTGCGCCTGCGCGCGCGCGACGCGTATGCGGTCGAAGCGCGGCCGATCGAAATTCCGTTCCGCCTGCGCGCGCCCTGGTGGCAGACGCCGGCCGCGCTGACCGGCTTCGGCCTGGCCCTGCTCGCACTGGGTGCGCTGGCCGGACGCTGGCGCAGCGTCGCGCTCGCGCGCCGCGCTCGCTGGCTGCAGCAGGAGGTCGCCACGCGCACGCACGAGCTGGCCGACGCCAACCGCCGACTCGAACACGCCTCGCTGACCGATCCGCTCACGGGCCTGTGGAACCGGCGCCATTTCGCGCTGGAGATGCCGGCCGAATGCGCTCGCGCCTTGCGCCGCTGCGAAGGCGGCGACCGCAACGGCGTGCTCGGCCTGCTGCTGATCGACTGCGACCACTTCAAGCAGATCAACGACCGCCACGGCCACGCCGTCGGCGACGCCGTGCTCGTGGAGATCGCCGCGCGGCTGCGCCAGCAGGCGCGCGACGGCGACCTGCTCGCGCGCTGGGGCGGCGAGGAATTCCTGTTCGTGCTGCGCGACGCCGAACGCGGCGGCCTGGCCGCGGCCGCCGAACGCGTGCTCGGCTGCATCGCCGAACGCCCGTTCGTGTTCGCGGTCGAACCGCTGCCGGTGACCTGCTCGATCGGCGTCTGCGCCTATCCGTTCGCGGCGGACGCGCCGGCGGCGGCCAGCCTCGACGACTGCCTGCGTCAGGCCGATGCCGCGCTGTACGAAGCCAAGCGCCGCGGCCGCAACCGCGCCGTCATCGCCGAAGCCGGCACACCGGTCGTCGCCGACTGGCGCGAAATCCGCCGCCTTTGATCGGCGATTCCCGATTCCCGATTCCCCATTCCCGATTCCCGGCTCTCAAAATGCTCACCCGCTCGATCGCCGAATTCCGCTCCCTCTGGCCGACCTTGCAGCCCGCCGCCGCGGGCTGTGCGCGCGCGGCGTTTCTCGTGACGCCGCTGGGTTTCCAGCTTGCCGCCCAGTCCGCCAGCGACAATCGCTACATGGCCATGGACGCCGGCGTCGATCCGAACGCGGCGCTGGCCGAGCACGCTGCGCTCGCGCGCCGCGTCTCCGCGCTGCTGCCGACCGTCTGCTTTCCGGGCGACGCGGCCACGCCCGACGCGGTATTCCCGAACAACGTTTTCGCGACCGCGGCCGGCCGCACGGTGATCGGCCGGATGCGTCATCCGGTACGACAGCGCGAAGCGCTGCGGCCGGACATCCGCGGCTTTTTTCGCCACATCGTCGGCTACGAGGAAGTGGACCTGTCGGCAATGGACGGCGCGGCCGAGCTGACCGGCAGCCTCGTCATCGACCGCGCGCGCGGCATCGGCTATTGCGGCCTCGGCGAGCGCTGCGACGAAGCCGGCGCGGCGGCGATGCATGCGGCGTTCGGCCTGCGCATGACGTTCTGCTTCGACCTCGCGCCCGGCGAATACCACACCAACGTCGTCATGTCGGTGCTGGCCGGCCGCGCGCTCGTCATCGCGCCGGACGGATTCGCCGACGCCGCAGTCGCGGCGGCGATCGCCGAAGCCTACGCGCCGCGCACGCTCACGCTCGATGCGAAGCAGAAGGCCGACTACGCCGGCAACTGCATCGCGTTGAGCGACGACACGGTCTGGATGAGCGCACGCGCCGCGGCCTCGCTGCTGCCGGCGCAGCGGGCCGCGCTGGCCGACTGGGGCTTCCGCGTCGAGGCCGTCGAGCTGGCCGAAATCGAAAAGGCCGGCGGCAGCCTGCGCTGCTGCGTCGGCGAGATCTACTGAGGGCCGGCAGGCGCCCTGATCACGTCGGATTTACATCGCCGCCAGGGAAATTCCGCGCCCCGGCGCAGTTCAGGCGCAATTCAATCCGCGCTATCGAGACTCGGTCCCTCTCGCTAAGATGAACGCATGCTACGACCCGCATCCCTGCTTCGCTGCCTGCTCCCGATCGCGCTCGTCGCGTTCGGCACGCCGGCGGCCGCGCAGCTGACGCTCGAAGATGCGGTCGAGCAGGTGCAGCAGGAAATCCAGGGACGCGTACTCAAGGCCGAGGAAGTCACGATCGGCAAGAAGAAGTTGTACCGGATCAAGCTGCTGACCCGCGACGGGCGAGTCCAGGTCGTGAAGATTCCCGCGGACGAGAACAAGGAGAGCCGATAATGCGAGTCCTGCTGGTCGAAGACGAGGCACCGCTGCGCGAGACGCTCGCGGCGCGGCTCAAGCGCGAAGGCTATGCGGTGGACTGCGCCGCCGACGGCGACGAAGGTCTCTATCTCGGTCGCGAAATGCCGTTCGACGTCGCCGTCATCGACCTTGGCCTGCCCAAGCGCCCGGGCATGGACCTGGTCAAGGCCCTCCGCGACGAAGGCCAGCGTTATCCGATCCTGATCCTGACCGCGCGTTCGAGCTGGCAGGACAAGGTCGAAGGGCTCAAGGCCGGCGCCGACGACTATCTCGTCAAGCCGTTCCACGTCGAAGAGCTGCTGGCCCGCCTCAACGCCCTCGTGCGCCGCGCCACCGGCTGGACCAAACCCGTGCTCGAATGCGGCCCGGTACAGCTGGACACCACGGCCCAGAGCATCACGGTCGATTCCAAGCCGGTCGACCTCACGAGCTACGAATACAAGGTGCTCGAATACCTGATGCTGCATGCCGGCGAGCTCGTCTCCAAGGCCGACCTCACCGAGCACATCTATCAGCAGGATTTCGACCGCGATTCCAACGTGCTCGAAGTCTTCATCGGCCGCCTGCGCCGCAAGCTCGATCCGGACGGCCATCTCAAGCCGATCGAGACCGTACGCGGCCGCGGCTACCGCTTCGCGATTCCGCGCAGCGATCTCACGTCCGACTGAGCCGGGGAAGCGCCGGACGAGTTCCCGCGCCCGGCCACCCGTCCCGACACTCTCGCCGGACGCCTGCACAGCAATCGCTTCGCCCCCCTCGCTGCGAGGGGTGGCGGACATCCCGAGCCGGACTCCGGCTTACTTCAGAGGATTCAGAAATGGCACAGCGGCGGCCGCTGTCGCTGCAGGGCCGATCCACCATCGCGGCGGGCCTCGCGCTGGCAGCCTTTCTCGGCGTCACCGGCTTCGCACTCGACAAGGCCTATTACGACGCGACGGTTGCGGCCATGCGCGACCGCCTGCAGGGTTATGTCTACGCTTACCTGGCCGGCTCCGACGTATTGCGCGGCACCAAGCTGCTGCCACCGGAAACCCTGCCCGATCCCGAATTCAACCGTCCCGGCTCGGGTCTCTACGCCGTGGTCGTCGGCGAGAGCGATTCGCTGCGCTGGGAATCGCCGTCGGCACTCGGCCGCGAACTCGCGTTCGACACACGCCTGCCGGTCGGCGAGACGCGCTTCGAGGGCCCGGTCGACAATTCGGTAGGCCGCGTGTTCGTGTTTTCGCAGGGCGTCAGCTGGGAAGTCGACGAACGCCGGCCGGTCAACCTGACCGTGCACGTGGCGCAGAGCGAGCAGCAGTTCCTGCGCCAGGTCAGCGCCTACCGGCGCACCCTGATGCGCTGGCTCGGCGCACTCGGCATCGTGCTGCTGCTGCTGCAGATCGCCCTGCTGCGCTGGGGCCTGAGCCCGCTGCGCAAGATGGTGCGCGACGTCGACAACGTCATGAACGGCGACGCCGATCGCCTGCCGGGCCAGTATCCGGCCGAGCTCGCGCCGCTGACCAGCAGCCTCAACGAGCTCATCGACTTCGGCCGCGAACAGCTGGACCGCTATCGCAACACCATGTCCGACCTGGCCCACAGCCTGAAGACGCCGCTGGCCGTGCTGCGCAGCGAAATCGACGGCGATGCGGGCTATTCGAGCCTGCGCCGCAGCGTCAACGAACAGTCGCAGCGCATGCACGACATCGTGTCCTATCAGCTGTCGCGCGCGACCGCGTCGCGCCACCAGGTGTTCTCCACGCCGCTGCTGATCGAGTCGGCCGCCGAAGGCATCGTCGCGAGCCTGGAAAAGGTCTATGCCGCCAAGCGCGTGCTCTGCGAGTTCGAGATCGACCCCGACGCGCGCTTCTTCGGCGCCCAGGGCGACCTCATGGAGCTGCTCGGCAACCTGCTCGAGAACGCGTTCAAATGGGCCAACCGGCGCGTGCTGCTGACTGCACACGTCGTCAGGACGCCGCGCATGCGCCGCGCCGGCCTGGAACTGCGCGTCGAGGACGACGGCCCCGGCATTCCGCCGGAGAAAGTCGAACATCTGCTGCAGCGTGGCGTGCGCGGCGACGAGCGCGTGCAGGGCCACGGCATCGGCCTGGCCATCGTGCAGGACATCGTCAAGGGCTACCGCGGCAGCCTGTCGGTGCATCGCTCCGACGCGCTCGGCGGCGCGCTGTTCTGCATACGCTTCGAGGCGATGTGAGGCAGGGCCGCGAAGGCCGTGCAAACGCACGGACTCCTGCTGCCGAGACGTAGCAGTGGCGGCGATGACGGGATGACCCGGCCGGGCAACGCGAGACGGCGAGTCCGTCCCCTCGCGCCGCAGGTCCGCACGACCTAGGTCTGCGCGAGATCCGGAAAACGCAGCGCCGTGCCGAGAGCCGGCAGATTGCGCACGAACAGCGGCGAGCCGGCGCAGATGCCGATGTCACGCGCTTGCGGCCACCAGCGCTGCGGCTGGAAACCGAACTCGATGCGCGCGATCGGCGCGCCGATGACCGACGGCAAGGCCGCGGCGAGATCGAACGGCCGTCGCGCGATCAGGTCGTGCAGGATCACGGTGTCGCCGTCGCGGCCGATCGCGACGACGGCGTTGCCGTCGGCCAGCCAGTACGCCTCGATCGGCCGATAGGTCAGATGCCACAACAGGGTCGAGTAGTAGTCGCGCGCACCAAAAGCCGCATCGTTGACGACGGCCTCGGCGCAGAGCCCAGCCAGGGCCTCGCGCGCCGCCGCGTCGGCCACGTCGCAACGGCGCGCCGGCGACGCGGCCGGGTCCAGCGCGAGACCGGCGGCGAAACGCCGCTGCTCGACGGCGCGGAAACCGAAGCGCGGGTAGAAATCCAGCACGCGGTCGTTGGCGAACAGCAGCACCGGCGCAGTACCAAGATCTGCCAGCACCGCATCCAGCAGCACACGCGAATACCCGCGGCCGCGGCGTTCGGGATGCGTCGCCACGGCGCCGAGCTGATAGCCGTCCTGCAGCACGCCGTCGAGCGCCAGACGCATGCGCGTGACACCGACGCTCGCGACGATGTCTTCGCCGTCTTCGAGCAGCCAGGCCGTGTAATCGTCGTTCCAGCCGCCGCGCGCTTCCCAGCGCCGGAAATCGACCTTGCGGAACGTCAGCGGCACGAAGGCATGGAAGCGCTCGTGGGCTGCCAGGTCGGCGGCGCGCAGGGTCAGCAGTCGGGTAGTCATCGAATGGCCCAGGCAAGAACCGGCACCGATGCGGCACCGGTCGTGATTTCGATCCTGGGACGCCGCGTCAGGACGGAGGGCGGCGCGAACTCCGACGCGTGCCCGTATCGCGTGCGGTACGGCCTGCCGCAGCCTTGGCCTTGCCGGCCGCGGGCTTCTTCGCGCTGCCCGCTTTCGTCGCGGCATCTGCTTTCCCGGCGGCCCGCGGCGACGGCGTGGCAGGCGGCGCGTAGTCGCCTATCGTCGATTTGAGCGGGCAGACGGCAAAGACCGGGCACTTGCGACAGCCGATCGCCAGCGCGACAGGACACAGGACCATGGGGGTGCTTCCGTACGTGGCACCGGGACGCGCCCGGATCGCTGCGTGCCGGAGCGTCGCCGGACCGGCGCGGCACGGCAGGTCGCCGGACGGCGCCGCGGGTATCGGTGACGAGCCGGGGCGGCGCCACGATAGCGCGTATCCGCCCATGAAAGAACCGCCCTCGCGGGCGGTTCTTTCGCACCTGCTTGCATGCTGCCGCGCTTCAGCCGCGACCACCGCGGGCGCGGAACTCGCCGAGCGCCTGGGCGATGTCGTCGGCCATCGGCTCGATGACTTCGCGCGCCTTCTCCGACGCATTGAGCGAGGTGAAGCTGACCTGCTCGGTCCAGCCGGCGCCGAGCGAACGGCGGCCCTTCAGCGCGAACGCACGCATCGACACCTGCGCCGTGTACAAGGTCGAGGCCTGGCCGTAATACGTCAGCACCTGCGAGCCGACCGGGCGCACGAACACGACGATCGCCGCGTTGGCCTTGCCGGCGAGACGGCCGACATCGCTGTCGCTGTCGTCGCGCGTGCGGCCGCCGTCGATGACGTTGAAGCCCGAGCGTTGCAGCGCGCGCGTGATTTCCTGGCGCGCCGGGCCGGCGATCACCGCATCGCCGCCGACGAGCACGGCCACGGTCGGCACGCGCGGTTCGGCCGGCGCCGCCGGCGAATCCGGCGGGTTGGCACGCGCGATGCGCGCACCCGACGGGGCCTCGTCGCGCGCGACGCGCGGACCGGGTGCCTCTTCGCTGGCGCGGGCCGCCGGCAGATCGCGCAGCGGATCGACGCGGGAGGCGCGGGGCTCGGGACCGTCGGCCGCCGTGCCGTTCGCGGCGACAGTCTGCGCCGCCGGTTCCAGCGGCGGCGCGGCCGGCAGACTGTTGCCGCCCGGCGAGGCTGCGGCAGTCGCATCGGCCGTCGACGCCGTAGCCGGCGGCGTGGCGGCCGGCGCCTCCGGCGTGGCCGGCGGCGCAGACGGCAGGGTCGCCGCGGTGGCCGGCGCATTCGTCGTGGCCGCGGTCGGCGCGGCGGCCGGCGGCGGTGTCGTTGCGGGCGGTGTCGTCACTGCCGGCGGCGTGGTCGCCGCGACGGTCGCGGCCGACTTCAGGAACGGAATCTGGTCGCGGAACGCGAACGCGCCGCCGCCGATCAGCAGCAGCAAGCCCGCGGCAATCGCCCAAGGCAGCGCCGAACCGCGGCGCGCCGGCGCCGCCGCCTGCGGCGGGATGCGGCTCGGACGTGTCGCCGGCTGGCCTGCCTGCATCGGCGGCGGGGTCGGCATCGGTCCGGCGGCGGTGCCGGCATTGAACTGGCCCGGACGCGGCGTCGGCACGGTCTGCGGCAGCGGACGCTGCGCGGAAACCGGCGTCTTCATGCCGATCACGGTCGCGGCCGCGGTCGAGATCAGCGGCTTCACGCCGATGGTCGGCGCGCCGGCCAGCAGCGGATGGCGGCTCAGATCCTCGGCCAGTTCGTGGCAGTTGTTGTAACGCTCGTTCGGATCCTTCGCGATCATGCGCGAGAGGATGCGCGACAGCTCGGCGTCGACGTCGCTGTTGAGCTGGCGCACGTCCGGAATCTCCGCACGCACGACTTCGAGCATCAGGCCCAGCGGCGATTCGTCGGTGAACGGCATGCGGCCGGTCAGCATCTCGAACAGCACGATGCCGAGCGAGAAGATGTCCGAACGCGAATCGACCGGTTTGCCGAGGCAGACCTCGGGCGACAGATAGCCCGGCGTACCGACGAATTCGCCGGTGGACGTCAGCTTCTTGGAGAAATCCTGGGTGACCAGCGCGATGCCGAAGTCGGCGATCTTGATCGCGCCGCGGCTGGTGACCATCAGGTTGCCGGGCTTGATGTCGCGGTGGATCACGCCCTTGTCGTGGGCCGTGGCCAGACCCATCGCGGTCTGGTAGATCACGCGCGCCGCCTGTTCCGGACGCAGCTTGCCGTCGCGCTTGAGCAGCGAGCCCAGCGACTCGCCCTCGACGAACTCCATGACGAAGAAGGTCTGGCCTTCGTGCTCGCCGATGAAGTAGATCTGGATGATGTGCGGATCGTTGAGCGAGGCCATGCTGCGCGCCTCGCGCAGGAATCGCTCCTTGACGCTTTCGTCGTGGGCCAGCGATTCGGCCAGCACCTTGATCGCGACGTAGCGGTTCAGCGAGGACTCGTAACCCTTGTAGACCACGCCCATTCCGCCGCGGCCGAGTTCGGCGACGATGTCGTAGTGGCCCAGATGCGTTTTCATGACGGCTCCGGTTAGGCGATAGCGCCTGTTGAATCTGTTGACAAGCTTAGCACCGCATGTTCTCGGTGCCGTGGCGGGATTGGCGCGTGCCGGCGTGAACGGCTCACTCGGCAAACGTGAACCGGTTCGCAGTCGGTGCATCCCCTGCCGCGCTGCTCAATAACTACGCAAAACGGCGTCCGGGGCTGGCAGCGAACACGGCCGCCGGGCCCTGCCGCTCATGAACCTGAATGCCTGCGGCGCCTGCCATGAGACTTTCATCCGGCCGCCGCAGAATCGACAAACGCTTTCCCCGACGCTAACGCCTGCCGTGCTATCTGCCCGCGGATGATGAAGCCTGCACCCCGATTCGCCTCGATCCTCGTCGTCGCCCTGTTCGCGCTGGGCCTGCTGCGGGCGATTCCGCTGCTGTCGCATGCGCCGCTGCTGGCCATCGCCAACAGCTTCGACCAGGCCCGCTATACCGGCTGCTTCGAGCTGTTTCCGGACCGGCCGGCGACGATACGCCCCGACGAGAACAGCCCGAACGCGCCGTTCGAGTATTACCGCTTCCAGCGCAATCCGGTGCGCCTGTGCTACGGCTCCAGCGAGCTGCTGTCGCAGGCGGCCGCGGTCGCGGTCTATGCACTCGAAGAGGCCCGCGGCATCGAACGCCATTCGGTGCGCTGGCTGGGCGGGCTCCGACTGGTGGTGCTGAGCCTGCTCGTCGCCGTGTTCTGCCGCGCCTGGTGGCGGCGCGGCAACTGGCCGGCGGCGCTGGCCAATGCTGCGGTGTTCGCACTGGTGCTGACCGACCCGGCCGACACCCTGTACTTCAGCACCTTCTATGCGGAAGCCACGGCGCTGCTGGCCGCCTATGCGCTGTTCAACCTGATCCTGCTGGAGGCGCACTCCGCCTGGAGCCGGCGCGGCGCAATCCTGCTCGCGCTGGCCGCGCTGCTGCTGGCCACGAGCAAGATCCAGCATCTGGTGCTGCCGCTGTGCCTGGCCGTCGGGGTGCTGGCGTTCGGCCGCTGGCATGCGCCGCGCTGGCCCTGGCAGGGCTGGGCGCTGCTGGCCGGCGCCGTGGTCGGCGCGGTGTTCCAGTTCGCCCAGCTCGGCCGCAATGATCTGATGATGCAGTCGATACGCTCGTTCAACCGGGCCAATATCGTCTTCACCGGCCTGCTGCCGGCCGCGGCCGATCCGGTGGCCACGACACGCCGGCTCGGCCTGCCCGACGCCTGCGCGGCGCACAGCGGCAAATCCGCCTGGCAGCTGCCGGGCCTGGCCGAGGAAGTCTGCCCGGGCATGGACAAGGTCGGAAGGCTGATCGTCGTGCGCGAGCTGCTGCGCGAACCGATGGCCATGCTGCGCTTCTTCCGCAACGGCGTCGCCGTGCTGAATCCGTGGCTGCCGCGCAACCTCGGCCATGTCGAAGGCGAGGTCCTCGGCAAGCTGCCGGCGCAATTCCTGAGCTGGAACGGCCTGCTCGACCGCACGCCGTGGCTGCGCTATCTGCTGTTCGCCCTGCCGCTGCTGGCGGCCTTGCGGGCCCTGCGTCGCAGCGACCGCTTCGCCCTGCTGAGCCTGCTCGTGGCAGTACTGATGCCGGCGACCTTCGGCATCACGATCTTCGGCGACGGCCTGGCCGACGTAGCCAAGCAGGGTCACCTGATCTTCAATGCCGCGCTGAGCTGGAGCGTCGTCGCGCTGGTGCTTGGCCTCTGCGCGCTGCGCCGCGGCAGCGCGGCCGGCTCAGGCGCGCACGGTATGGATGCCGTCGAGCTCGACCAGCAGCTCGGCCCGGCAGATGTCGCCGAGCAGCACGAGCCGCTTCGTCGCATCGGGTAGGTGCCGGGCGAGCAGGTCCGCCGTCGCGGTCAGATCCTCGGGCCGGCGCACATAGGCCTTGAGCACGCTGCCCGCGCCGAAGCCCGGCAGGTTGCCGGCGCTGGCCAGCAGGCTGTCGAGATTGGCGAAGGTCTCGTCGAGCTGCGCGGCCAGATCGCCGTCGTGGCGCGACTGGTGGCCGACCACGGCAGCGGTGCCGGAAATGTGCAACTGGGCCGGATGGCAGGGACCGCGCATCGCGCGCGCGAAGGTCGGCGCGGTCGGTCCGTATTCGCGCGGATAGCGCCAGGCGCTGACCTGGCGCGGATTCTCGACTGCCGCACCGGCCGTGCGCGCGGCCAGCCAGTAGACCTGCAGCACGGCCACGCCGTCGCTGCGGCCGATGGCGCTGGCCGCGGAGAAGCCTTCGCCGTGCAGTTCGCGCATGCCGGCCGAGCGGCCGGTGCAGAAGTGCTTGTAGCGCTCGTCGTCGCCGGCGCCGTCGTTGATCGCGGCCAGATAGTTCCAGATGCGCAGCAGATGCGGCCAGCGCTGTGCGCGCGTGAACCGCGCCAGCTCCCGGTAGGCCGCCTCGGACGCCGCGGTCAGGTCCGCATGGTCGGCTTCGGCCACTTCGATCGCGCCGAAGCAATAGTCCGCCGAAGCGGCCCAGCGCACGAGGCCGTCCCGGCCCTGCTCGATCGGTCCGGCCGTACGCCAGACCTCGAACGGCGCGGCACCGCCGAGCGGCTCCAGTCCCACGCGCAGATAGCGCGGATCGGCGGCGTCCGGCGCGGCCGCGCCGAAGCCGAGCACCGCGAGCACGTCGGGCTCGGCAAGCAGACGGTCCAGTCGGGTTTCGACGTATGCAACGTCCAGCGGCGGCAGGACATGCTCGCTGCTCATGCGGCGACCCCGCAGAGACCGGCGACGGAGCACGGCATCGGTGGCAATGGCATCGGTGGAAGAGGTCCCTGTACCCGCCGGAATGGCCGGGCAAACCCGTATGATACACTCGCGCGCCGCAGCGGCCGCCGGTCCGGCGCCGCGCCGACTTCAGTGGAATTCCCGATGGCGCAACTGACCCCCGCCGAGCGTGAGCTCGCCGAGCTCCTTGTCGACAGCCTGAATCTGGAAGGCGTCAGCCCCGACCAGTTCGAACCCGAGGCCGCGCTGTTCGGCGGCGATCTCGGCCTGGACTCGATCGACGCGCTGGAAATCGCATTGGCCGTGTCCAAGCGCTACGGCTTCCAGCTGCGCTCGGACAACGAGGAAAACAAGCGCATCTTCGGTTCCCTGCGCGCGCTGTCGGCGCATATCGAGCAGAACCGCGTCAATTGACCGCAGCCGCGGCGCCGTTTGCCGGCCCGCGCCACGACACCTTCGAATTCCCTGCCCGGCCGCTCCCGGCCGGCGCTCGCGCGCGGCTGGATGGGCTGACGGGGCGTCGACTCAGGCCGGATCGACCGGCGTATTGCCGCCGGTGAACTCGCTGGCCGACTGGCGCCGGCGTTCGCGCAGGTCCTCGCGCCAGCGGCGGAAATTGGCCAGTCCCGTCGCCGCGTAGATCGCCTTGAAAAGGTGCAGCCGGCGCATGACCGGACCGCTGTCGAACACGTCGCCGGCCAGCATCGAGATCACGCCCTGCTCGACCTTGAGCACATTGCGCGGCGCCGCGAACAGGCTGCGCATGACCGGCGAATTGAAGCGATAGATGAACCAGGAGAACACGCGCACGCCGCGGCGTATGCGCTTCTCGAACGCCTGCTGCAGCTGCGCCTCGCGCTCGGGATTTTTCAGAATATCGGCTACCAGCGCGGCCGCATGCTTGCCGCTGTGCATCGCGAGATAGACGCCCGAGGAAAACACCGGATCGACGAAGGCGAACGCGTCGCCGACCATGACGTAGCCGGGACCGCTCATGCTCTTGCAGGTATACGAGTAATTGCCGGTGACCCGCACCTCGCCGACGATTTCGGCGTCGGCCATGCGCTCGACCGCGCCGGGCATCAGCTTCAAGGTTTCCAGCAGGAACTCGCCGGTGCCTCCCTTGCGCCGTTTGAGGTATTCGGGAAAACAGACGCAGCCGATGCTCATGAGCCCGTCGGCCAGCGGGATGAACCAGCTCCAGCCGTAGTCGAAGCGGTAGATGCTGATGTTGCCGGCCTCGTCGCCGGGGCGCCGCGTGACGCCCTTGAAGTGGGCGAAGATCGCCGCGCTCTGATGGTTCTGGTTCTTGACCTTGATCTTCAGCGCGTTGCCGAGCAGCGTGTCGCGGCCGCTGGCATCGACCAGATAGCGTGCGTGGATCGAGAGCTTGTCGCCGTGCCCGGTCGTGGCCTGCGCAACGCAGCTGCGGTCGGGGCGGATCTCCACCTTGTCGACCTTGACGCCTTCGCGCGCATCCACACCGTTGCGCTGCGCGTTGCGGAACAGGATCTGGTCGTAATCCTCGCGCTTGACCTGGAACGCATACGGCGGCGTCTTGCCCAGCGCACGGCCGAAATGATACGTGCGGTAGCTGTCGCCGACCTCGGGAAAATCGGCGCCGAGCTTGAGCATGCCGATGCCGCGAACCTCCTCGAGCACGCCGAGTTCTTCGAGGATCGGCATGTTCGCCGGCAGCAGCGATTCGCCGATGTGGAAGCGCGGGTGGTGGTCCTTCTCCAGCTGCAGCACCTTGAGGCCGCGTCGCTGCAGCAGGGTCGCCGTCGTCGAACCGGCCGGTCCGCCGCCGACCACGAGGACGTCGCAGTGGATCGGGCTGTCTGTCTGTTCGTCCATATCCCGATCCATGTCCTGCCGTCGCCCCGGATGATTTGAGCGCCGTATCATAGCCGGCTTGCGCGCCGCTCCGGCCGCCTCCGCCGGCCTTTCCGCATGAGTTCCGCCGCGCCTTCGCACCGCCTGCAACATCTGGCCCTGACCCTGCTGCTGCTGTATCCGCTGCTGCTGGTGGCGGCGTACTGGCACCAACAAAGCTGGCTGTCGGCGCTGGCCGCGCTGGACCTGATCAGCCTGCTGCTGCTGGGCGGCCTGTGGCGTGGCCGCGCGCTGGCCTGGGCCGCCTGGCTGGCTGCCGGCGCCGGCACCGCTGCGCTGCTGCGCCACGGCCAGGTCGAGATCGCCCTGCTGCTGGTGCCGGTCGCGATCAACGCCGGCATGGCCTGGTTCTTCGCCCGCACCCTGCCGACCGGCCGCCGGCCGCTGGTCGCGCGCGCCATCCTTGCGTTCGAAGGCGAACAGCGCCTGGCCCAGCCCGGTGTCGCCGCCTACGCGCGCGGCCTGACCTGGGCCTGGACCCTGCTGCTGGCTCTGCAGGCACTGCTGATGCTGGCCTGCGCAGTCCTTGCCCAGCCCGGCGGCATTGCCGCGCGACTGGACCTGTCGCTGCCGCTGGCGGTGCCCGAGCGCTGGGCGGTCTGGTATCTGCACCTCGGCGGTTTCGCCGTGATCGGGCTGTTCTCGGCCGCGGAATTCGCCTGGCGCCACTGGCAGCTGCGCCATCTGCCGCACGACGGCGCGCGCACCTATTTCGCCAAGATCGTGCGCAACTGGCGCCATGTGCTGCACGACGGCGCCGGCAGCGACTGAAAGCGCTCGATGTTGCAGAAATTGCGCGCAACGAGCGGCTGCGGCCCGACGATGACACCCCCGCCTGCCGCCGGCCGTTTCGGCATCCGCGAGGGGCATCCTGCAGAGAGAGGGCGGGGCGCGGCCGCTGGCCGGCTTGCCGCCATCCGGCAAACCCGCGATGCTTGCGCCGCGCCGCACAGGGGCCGCGGCCGATGCCGTGGATCGCGGCGCGGCGGCTGCGGACATCCCGCCGCCGGGCGGAACCGCGTCGCCGCGCGGTCGGCCGCTGCCCCGCCCGAGCTGGATCATTCGCCAAGGCGTTGCGTCGTGCATCACGAAGATTTCTGTATCCCGGCCGGGCATCCGAGTCTGGCCGGTCATTTCCCGGGCAATCCGGTGGTTCCCGGCGTGGTCGTGCTCGAGCAGGTCGCCGCCGCGCTGCAGCGTCACCAGGGCCGGCAGATCGCCGGTTTCCGCCAGGTGAAGTTCGTCGCGCCGCTGCTGCCGCAGCAGACCGCCGCGCTGGAGCTCGACGTTGCCGACAGCCGCGTGCGTTTCCGCGTACTGCGCGACGGCGAACTGATCGCCAGCGGCGAGGCGAGCAGCGCATGAGCAACCCGCACTGGACCGACCGCCCCGAAGGCGGCGGTCGTTTCGCGATCTGGCTGATCCGCTCGATCGCGCTGTACGGCGGCCGCCCGTTCGCGCGGCTGTTCCTGTACCCGATCACCTTGTATTTCTACCTGCGCCGCCGGCCCGAGCGCGAGGCGTCGCGCGCGTTCCTGAGCCGCGTGCTCGGCCGGCCGGCCGGCGCCTTCGACGTGATGCGGCACATCCACCGCTTCGCCGGCGTCATTCTCGACCGCGTATTCCTGCTCGCGCGCGACGACGCGCGCCAGTTCCAGCTCGAGATACACGGCCTGGACCTGCTGCTGGACACCTACCGCCAGGGCCGCGGCATGCTGCTGCTGGGCTCGCACCTGGGCAGCTTCGAGATCCTGCGCGTGCTCGCGCGCGAGCGGCCCGAGGTCAAGCTCAAGGTCGTGCTCGACAAGTCGCAGACGCCGGCCATCACCGAGCTGCTGCACGCATTGAACCCGGCCATCGGCAGCAGCGTCATCGACGCGTCCGAAGGCGGCACGGCCATCGTGCTCGGCATCAAGGAAGCCGTGGAACAGGGCGCCGTCGTCGCGCTGCTCGGCGACCGCGCGCGGCTGCAGGAGCCGACGCGGCAGGCGCCGCTCCTCGGCGAGTCCGCGCCGCTGCCGGTCGCGCCGTATCTGATCGCGTCGGTGCTGGATACGCCGGTACTGCTGTGCTTCGGCCTGTACCGCGGCGGCAACCGCTATTCGCTGCATTTCGAACGCTTCGCCGAGCGCATCGAGATTCCGCGCAGCGAACGCAACGTGCGCCTGGACGAGTGGCTTGCGCGCTACGCCGCGCGGCTGGAGCATCATGCGCGACTGGATCCCTACAACTGGTTCAACTTCTATGATTTCTGGCACAGCGATCGCGTTGAGCCTGTTGTTGCCGCTGGCGAGCCGCGCCGCGCCTGAGCCGGCCGACTGCCGCACGGACTGCCCCTCGGCGCAGACCGTGCAGCTCGTCGAGGCGCTCAGGCGGCCGCTGCCCGCGGCGACCGGATACACCGAAGTGCGCTTCGTGCAGATGCTCGACGAACCGCTCGTGCTGCACGGCGATCTGACCTATTCGAGCGCCGACGCGCTCGGCAAGAGCGTCGTCAACCCTTACGAGGAAACCACCACGATCGCCGACGGCCAGGTCGAGATCCGCCGCCCGGGCAAGCCGGTCAAGCGCTTCAGCCTCAAGCGCGCGCCGGCGCTGGCGGGCTTTCTCGAAAGCTTCAGCGCGACCCTGGCCGGCGACGCGCAGCGCCTCGCGCGCAGCTATGTGCTCAGCAGCGAAGGCGGTCCGGACGGCCAGTGGCAGCTGCGGTTGATGCCGCGTGATGCGGCCCTGGCCAAGCACGTGACGCGTGTGACGGTCAGCGGCGCGAAGACCACGCCGCTGTGCTTCGAGATCGAGGAGGCCGGCGGCGACAGCAGCATCCTGCTCGTCGACCGGCTGGCCAGCCGGCCGCTGCCGGCAGCGCCGCAGCGCGCCGAACTGCAGCAGCTCTGCCAGCACTCCTCGTGAGCGTCCGCGCCCGCGTCGCCCTGCTGGCCGTCTGGCTGGCGCTGCTGGCCGGCCTGCTGGCTTACGTGCTGTTCGCGCTGAAGGTGAGCACCGACCTGCGCAGCTTCATGCCGCCGCCGCGCACGCCGGAACAGCGCCTGCTGCTCGACGAAATCGGCGAAGGACCGGGTTCGCGCCTGCTGCTGCTGGCGCTGGCCGGCGACGAGCCCGAGACCCTCGCCGAAATCAGCAAGGCGCTGATCCCGCAGATCCGCGCCGACCGCCGCTTCGTGCGCGCGCTCAACGGCGAAGACGACATCGGCGCGCTGGCCGAAGGCCTGCTGCCCTACCGCTACCTGCTGTCGCCGACGCTGGACAGCGCACAGTTCGACGCCCGCACCCTGCACAGCGAGCTGCAGCAGCGCGTGCAGGATCTGGGCTCGCCGGCAGCGGCCTGGCTCAAGCCGCTGCTCGCGTCCGATCCGACCCTGGAAACCCTGAAGCTGGCCGAGGCCTGGGCGCCGCCCGGCGAACCCGAGCGCTACGCCGACGTCTGGTTCACGCAGGACGGCAAGCAGGCGCTGCTGCTGGCCGAGACCGTCGCCGGCGGCTTCGATCCGGCCGCCCAGCGCGACGCGCAGGATGCGCTGAACCAGTATTTCCGCACGGCCGCCGGCGACAGCAAGGCGCAGCTCGTGCTCAGCGGTCCCGGCGTGTTCACCGTGCGCATCAACGAGACCACGAGCGACGAAGCCAACTTCATCGGCATGTTCGACACCGTGGGTTTCGTCACCCTGCTGCTGCTCGCGTACCGCCGCCTGACCACGGTGTTCGCCGGCGCCCTGCCGCTGCTGACCGGCGGCCTGGCCGGCATGGCCGCGCTGGCGCTGTTCTTCGGCGGTGCGCACGGCATCACCCTGGCCTTCGGCTTCACCCTGATCGGCGTGGCACAGGACTATCCGATCCACCTGTTCAGCCATCTGCGCCGCGAACAGTCGCCGGCCGAGGTCGCACATCATCTGTGGCCGACCCTGGTCACCGGCGTGGCCTCGACCTGCATCGCCTATCTCGCGTTCTTCGCCTCGGGCGTGGACGGGCTGGAACAGCTGGCCGTGTTCACCATAGTCGGCCTCGCGACCGCGGCGCTGACCACGCGCTTCGGCCTGGTCCATCTGCTCGGCCGCGAACCGTACGATGCGGCGCAGTCGAACTGGCTGGCCGCGCTGTGGCGCCGCCTCGCCGCATTGCCGCGGCCGAGCTGGCTCGCACCGCTGCTCGCACTGGGATCGGTCGTCGCGATGCTGCAGGCGCCCGGCGAGTTCTGGGAAAACAATCTCGCCGCACTGACACCGGCGCCGCCGGACCTGATCGCGCAGGATGCGCGGCTGCGCCGGGAGCTCGGCGCGCCGGACGTGCGCCATCTGCTGGTGATCGAAGGCAGCGATGCCGACGCCGTGCTGAGCGCGAGCGAAAAGCTGGAGCCGCACCTCGCGCGGCTGCAGCGCGACGGCGTGATCGCCGGCTACGAGCTGCCGTCGCGCTATCTGCCGAGCCTCGCGACGCAGCGCGCGCGCCAGGAACGACTGCCCGAGCCGGCCGCCCTGCAGGCTGCGCTCGACGAAGCTCAGCACGGCCTGCCGTTCAAGCCCGGCAGCTTCGACGCGTTTCAGCGCGACATCGCCGCAGCGCGCAGCCTGGCGCCGCTGACCGCCGAGCGCTTCTTCGCCTCGCCGCTGGGTCTGCGCCTGAAGGCGCAGCTGCAGCCGCGCGAAGGTCACTGGATCGGCCTGGTCAGCCTCGTCGGCGTCGCCGACACTTCGGCGCTGATCCAGCTCGCGGCGCAGCCGGATGCACCCGCGCGCCTGCTCGACCTCAAGCACGCCTCCGAATCGCTGGTCGCGGCCTACCGCACGCGCGTGCTGTATTCGCTGGCCGTAGCTGCCGTGCTGCTGGTCGTCGTCGTCAGTCTCGCACTGCGCCGGCGCAGCCGCGTGCTGCGCGTGCTGCTGCCGATGGCGGTGACGACCCTGCTCATCCTCGCGGCGCTGCGCCTCGGGGGCGTGTCGCTGTCGCTGTTCCATCTGATCGCGCTGGTGCTCGCGGCCGGCCTGGGCCTGGACTACGCGCTGTTCTTCGAACATGTCGAGGACAACGAACTGGACCAGCGCCGCACCCTGCACGCGATCCTGGTCTGCAGCGCGAGCACCTTCCTCGTGTTCCTGCTGCTGGCCCTGTCCTCGCTGCCGGTACTGCGCGCGATCGGCACGACGGTCACCCTCGGCGTGATCTTCAACTTCGTGCTCGCGCTGCTGCTGACGCGCCCGCGCCAGGAGATCGCCGATGCTGGATAAATCGCAGTGGTCGGCGCTGATCCCGCACCAGGGCACGATGTGCCTGCTCGACACGGTCGTGGCCTGGGACGACGAACGCATCCACGCGCGCACCGCCTCGCACGCGCGCAGCGACAACCCGCTGCGCGCGGACGGCCGCCTGCGCAGCCTGCATCTGTGCGAGTACGGTGCGCAGGCCATGGCCGTACACGGCGGCCTGCTCGCCCAGGCTGCCGGCGGCCGCGCGGCGCCGGGCCTGCTCGTCTCGCTGCGCGACGTCGAACTCACGCGCGCCTGCGTCGAGGACCTGGCCGGCGAACTCGACGTGCATGCCGAGCGCCTGCTCGCCGGCGCGCAGAGCTGGCAGTACGCGTTCCGCGTCGAGCATGCCGGCGTGCTGATCGCGCGCGGCCGTGCCGCGGTCATGGTGCAGTCCGCATGACAGCGGTACTCGATACCTCGCCTCGCCGCATCGGCTCGGCCAGCGAATCTTCCGAGCCGCGCAGACGGCTCTCGTCCGGAGCAGCCGCATGACTTCAGCCCTCCCCCGCGCCCTCGTCACCGGCGGCAGCGGCGACATCGGCGGCGCGATCTGCGCCGAGCTCGCGCGCGGCGGCGCGCACGTGATCGTGCATGCGCACAGCGGCCTGGATCGCGCCGAAGCCGTGGCCGCGGCGATCCGCGCTCAGGGCGGCTCGGCCGAGGCGGTCGCCTTCGACCTCTGCGACGCGGCCGCGACGCGAGCGGCCGTGGACGCGCTGCTGGCCGCCGGCACGATCTCGATACTCGTGCACAACGCCGGCATCCACGACGATGCGCCGATGGCCGGCATGAGCGAGGCGCAGTGGCATCGCGTCGTCGACGTCTCGCTGCACGGCTTTTTCCACGTGACCCAGCCGCTGCTGCTGCCAATGGCGCGCCAGCGCCGCGGCCGCATCGTCGCGATCTCGTCGGTCGCAGCGCGCCTGGGCAACCGCGGCCAGACCAACTACGCTGCGGCCAAGGCCGGCCTGCACGGCGCCGTGAAGTCCCTCGCGCGCGAAATGGCCAGCCGCGGCATCACCGCCAATGTCGTCGCGCCCGGCGTCATCGCCGGCCGCCTTGCCGACGCCGCGTTCCCGGCCGAACAGATCAAGCAGATCGTGCCGATGGCGCGCGCAGGCCGACCGGAAGAGGTCGCGGCGCTCGTCGGCTTTCTCGCCAGCGACGCGGCCGGCTACGTCTCCGGCCAGGTCATCGGCGTCGACGGCGCAATGACTTAGCGGCGCGCGCCTTCGCCACGCCACCGCCACGATTTCCTTTTCCACGAGCACCGCCATGACCGATCTGCCGAAATGCCCGCAATGCGCCTCCGAGTTCACCTATGTCGACGGCGACAACTACGTCTGCCCCGAATGCGCCCATGAATGGCCGACGGCGGCCGTCGCCGCCGCGGCGGAGGACAGCGCGCGCGTCGTGCGCGACGCGAACGGCAACCCGCTGGCCGACGGCGACAGCGTCGTCGTAATCAAGGACCTGAAGGTCAAGGGCGCCTCGTCGGTGGTCAAGGTCGGCACCAAGGTGCGCAACATCCGCCTCGTCGACGGCGACCACGACATCGACTGCAAGATCGACGGCTTCGGCGCGATGCAGCTCAAGTCGGAGTTCGTGCGCAAGGCCTGACGCAGAATCGCGCCCGATTCCGTACTTCCTCGACGAGACCGAGACGGAACGGCGCGCAGTCACAAGCCCGCCCGCCGCGCCAGCCCCTGTTCGGAGCTGGAAGCCGGCGCCGTTCCCCCTCAGGCTCGCCGCCATCGTCGCCAACAGGGGGAAGTCCATGCGCTACCGTCATTGCCTGATCGCCGCCGCCGCGCTCGTCGCCGGCGGCGCCCACGCCGAAATCGTCACCCTGGCGCGCACCACGCCGTACTCGGCACGCAGCGAGATCGCCAGCAACATCAAGAGCGAATGCCAGCTGACGACCCAGCTGCCGGCCTACATCGCCGAATACGCCGAGGAAAAGCACATCAAGACCGCTTTCGCCGAACAGGTCTCGCCCAGCGATCCGGGCCGCGTGCTCGTCGTGGAGATCGACGAAGCGGTGTCGCGCGGCAACGCCTTCATCGGCCACCAGAAGTTCAGCCGCGCCAAGGGCACGCTGTACCAGGACGGCGAGGAAATCGGCAATTTCGTCGCCCAGCGCTATTCGATGGGCGGCGCCTTCGCCGGCTACAAGGGTTCGTGCTCGGTGCTCGGCCGCACGGTCAAGGCCATCGGCAAGGACGTCGCCGAATGGCTGGCCGCGCCGACCAGGGACGCGCATCTCGGCGATCAATGACGCCGCGCGAAACGGCAGCGGCTTCCACGGCCGCCGCCATGCTGTCACCCTGTCGCTCCCGCAGCGACATCGCAGCTCATCGATCATGGACACGATCCGCTTCTACCGCGTCGGCGACGACTACGGCGAGTTCTCCAATTTCTCGCCGCATCCGATCAGCCTGTCCGGCAAACGCTGGCCGACGTCCGAGCACTATTTCCAGGCGCAGAAATTCGACGATGCCGCGTATGGCGAGCGCATACGCAAGGCGCATTCGCCGATGGAAGCGGCCAACCTCGGACGCGACCGCAAGCAGAAGCTGCGGCGCGACTGGGAGTCGGTCAAGGTCGAGGTCATGCGCACGGCGCTGCGCGCGAAGTTCACCCAGCACGCCGATCTCGCCGCGCTGCTGCTGTCCACCGGCGACGCGAAGCTGATCGAGCACACCCACAACGACCGCTACTGGGCCGACGGCGGCGACGGCAGCGGCAAGAACTGGCTGGGTCGTCTGCTGATGGAACTGCGTGAGGAACTGCGCGCTCGCGCCTGAGCCGGTTGCGCCAGGCGGACGCACGCGAAAGGGATACATCGAAGGCGTGCGGGAGGCCGCATCGTCTGCGGCCGTCTTCGTGCAGGATCCTCGGGTGACCTTCAGTCTCTGTGAGACCTGCCTGACGGGCTCGGCCGTGAACGTGAGCCGGAGCTTTTCCGGCCCGAAGGGGTGTAATGCGTGAATTCGCCCATCCGCCTATCACGCGGCATTCCGGGCTCTCGCAGCGGCGCGAAAGCACCACGACATCGCGCTTGACGCTTCCCGCCGGATGCTGATATCCCGCCGGCCAGGGGAAACTGGGGCTGTCCCGGTATCTGCAGCTAGAGAGAAAGCCGCATGTCGGATCGGTGCCTGTCGCGCGCACGTCGGGGCGCGCTGTTGTTGAGTGCCTTGGTATGGGGATCCGCGACGGCGGATCAGTCAGGGCAATATCTGTCCGGGTCGTCTGGCACGCGCGTGAGCACGTCGTCGATCCAGGAACGCCAGTCGACGGGCACGCGCACGGCGCATGTCGAGCGCAGAGTCGCCCGTACCGACAAGTCGACCGCCGCGCAGAATCCGGACGCACCGGCCGTAGCGCAGTATCCGGATGTCGCGCCGCGCTCGGCGCAGGCCGTGAACATCCACACCACGGCGCTCGCCTTCGACGGCGCCACCCTGACCGATACCGGCGCGTTTCCGCCCGACAGCATGGGTGCGATCGGCCCGGCGCAGTTCGTGACCTTCGTCAACGGACGCATCCGCTCGTTCACGAAGGCCGGCGTGGCCGACGGCGTGCTGGATGCGGATCCCGACCTGTTCTTCGCCCCGGTCATGACGCCGGTCAGCGGGGCCGTCCTGGCCAATTTCACCAACCATCCGCAGGTGCGCTACGACCGCTTCTCGGCGCGCTGGTTTCTGACCATCGCCGACGTGCCCTGCACGGATGCCGGCTGCACGACCACGGCGGCCAATCGCGTGCTGATCGCCGTCAGCGACGCGGCCAGCAACGGTACCTTGAGCGGCTCGACGGTGTGGACGTTCTTCCAGTTCCAGGCCGACCCGGGCACGGGTTTCTGTGAAAACCCGTCTCTGGGCATCGACGTCAACGCGCTGTACGTCGGCTGCAACATGTTCACGAATACCGGCACCTTCGTCGGCACGAACGGCTACGTGGTGCGCAAGACCTCCGTCCTCGGCGCCGGCCCGGTGACGGTGACGATGTTCGCGAACCTCGCCGCCGGCACCGGCGCCGGCCCGATCTCGCCGCGCGGCGTGGACAACTACGACGCCGCCGCAACGGAAGGCTATTTCGTCGGTGTCGACAACGCGACCTTCAGCACCATCATGTTCCGCCGCGTCGGCAATCCGGGGTCGGCCACGCCGACGATCTCGGCGAACATTGCGGTGACCGTGCCGACCACGACGTTCCCGAATCCCGTCACGCACGCGGGCAATACCGGCGGCAACAACGGCCGTCTCGATTCGCTCGACGACCGCCTCTACACCGCCATGATCCGCAACGGCCGCCTGTGGTCGGCACACAACTTCCGCGTCAGCTCGGCCGGCGTGGCGAACACCGCCGCGGCCGCGCGCAACGCGGTGCGCTGGTATGAATTCCAGAACCTGACGACCACGCCGACCCTCGTGCAGTCGGGCACCGTGTTCGACAACGCCGCGACATTGGCCGCCGCAAGGCAGTACTGGATGCCGAGCGTGATCGTCACCGGCCAGGGCCACTCGGTGATGGGCATGACGATGGCCGGCACTCCGGTCGGCGCGACGCCGGTCTATGTGGGCCGTCTCGCCGGCGACACGCTCGGCACGATGGCCGGCCCGCCCACGGTCGCCGCCGTCGCGTTCGGAACCACGACGGCGAACTACAACCCGCCCGCGGATCCGGGCGGCGCTGCCGGACGGCGCTGGGGCAACTACTCGTTCACGAGCCTCGATCCGCTCGACGACATGACGGTCTGGACGATCCAGGAATACAACCAGGCTCTGAACAGTTACGCGGTTCGGGTCGGACGCCTCGCCGCACCGCCGCCGGCTACGCCGACGTGTTCGGGCAGTCCGATCACGTTCCCCGGCCCGACCGGCAACGTGGTCATCAATGCCACGTCGAGCGCGGGTTCGGGCTTCTACGATCCGGGCGCGAACCTGCCGGCGCCGGCGCTGCCGTTCACGCATCTGAGCGCGACGGTCACGAACGCCACGGTCAACAGCGTCACGTTCAACTCGCCGACCCAGGTCACGCTCAACATCACCGCGTCCGCGACCGGTCCGCAGAACGTCACCGTGACCAATCCGGACGGCCAGTCCGTCACCGCGAACGGCTGCATCAATGTACAGAATGCGGTGGCGGCGGATCTGGCGATCACCAAGACCGACGGCGTGACCACGGCGACACCCGGCGGCAGCGTGACCTACACGATCACGGCGTCGAATCCGAGCGCAGTTGCGGCCACGGGCGCCACGGTGGCCGACACCTTCCCGGCCCCGCTGACCTGCGCCTGGGCTTGTGTCGGCGCCGGCGGCGGCACCTGCACGGCCAGCGGCAGCGGCAACATCAACGACACGGTCAACCTGCCAGCGGGCGCCAGCACCACGTATACCGCGAGCTGTGCGATCGCGGCCGCCGCAACCGGCACCCTGAGCAATACGGCGACCGTAACGATCGCCGGCGATCCGAATGCAGCCGACAATTCCGCGACCGATACCGACACGCTGACGCCACAAGCCAATCTGGGTATCACCAAGACCGACGGCGTGACCTCGGCCATACCCGGCGGCAGCGTCACCTACACGATCACGGCGTCGAACGCCGGCCCGAGCGATGCGCCGGGTTCCACGGTGGCCGACACCTTCCCGGCGTCGCTGACCTGCACCTGGACCTGCGCCGGTGCGGGCGGCGGCACCTGCACGGCGTCGGGCAGCGGCAACATCGCCGACACCGTGAACCTGCCCGCCGGCGGCAGCACGACGTATACCGCGAGCTGCACGATTTCCGCGGCAGCAAGCGGCACCTTGTCGAACACGGCTACCGTGGCGGCGCCCGGCGGCGTGACTGATCCGACGCCGGGCAACAACTCGGCGACCGACACCGACACGTTGAGTGCGAGCGCCGATCTGGCGATCACGAAGACCGACGGCGTGACGAGCGCGACGCCGGGCGGCAGCGTGACGTACACGATAACGGCCAGCAACGCCGGCCCGAGCAACGCGACCGGCGCGACGATTGCCGATACATTCCCGGCGAGCCAGACCTGCACCTGGACCTGCGTCGGCGCGGGCGGCGGCACCTGCACGGCGAGTGGCAGTGGCAATATCAACAACACGGTCAACCTGCCCGCGGGCGGCAGCGTGACCTATACGGCGAGCTGCACGATCTCCGCATCGGCGAGCGGCACGCTGTCGAATACCGCAACGGTCGCCGCACCGGCCGGCGTGACCGATCCGACGCCAGGCAACAACGCGGCGACCGACACCGACACGTTGAGTGCGAGCGCCGACCTGTCCGTCACCAAGACCGACGGCGTGACCTCGGCAACACCGGGCGGCAGCGTGACCTACACGATCACGGCGTCGAACGCCGGCCCGAGCAATGCGCCGGGTTCCACGGTGGCCGACACCTTCCCGGCGTCGCTGACCTGCACCTGGACCTGCGTCGGCACCGGCGGCGGTACCTGTACGGCCAGCGGCAGCGGCAATATCGCCGACAGCGTCAACCTGCCCGCGGGCGGCAGCACGACGCATACGGCGAGCTGCACGATATCGGCGTCGGCCAGCGGCACGTTGAGCAACACAGCGACCGTCGCGGCACCGGCCGGCGTCACCGATCCGACGCCGGGCAACAACTCGGCCACCGATACCGACGCACTCGGCGCATCGGCGGATCTGGTTATCACGAAGACCGACGGCGTCACTTCCGCCACGCCGGGCGGCAATGTCACCTACACGATCACCGCAAGCAATGCGGGTCCGAGCAACGCGACCGGTGCCACCGTGGCCGACACGTTCCCGGCCGTGCAGACCTGCACCTGGACCTGCGTCGGTGCCGGCGGCGGTACGTGTACCGCATCGGGCAGCGGCAATATCGCCCATACGGTGAATCTGCCCGCGGGCGGCAGCGTGACCTATACGGCGAGCTGCGCGATCTCGGCGTCGGCGACCGGTTCGATGAGCAATACGGCGACCGTGACCGCACCGGCCGGCGTGACCGATCCGACGCCGGGCAACAACTCGGCGACGGATACCGACGCGCTGACGGCGCTGGCCGATCTGACCATCACGAAGACGCATGCCGGAAACTTCACTCAGGGGCAGACCGGCGCGACCTATACGCTCATGGCCAGCAACGTCGGCGGCTCGCCGACCACGGGTGTGGTCACGATGACGGATACGTTGCCGGCAGGATTGACCGCGACGGCGATCAGCGGCACCGGCTGGAGCTGCACGCTGGGCACCTTGACCTGTACGCGCTCCGATGCGCTGGCTGCGGGCAGCAGCTACCCGGCCGTCACGTTGACCGTCAATGTCGCCGGCAATGCATCCGCGTCGGTGACCAACACCGCAACCGTGTCCGGTGGCGGCCAGACCAACAGCGCCAACGACAGCGCGAGCGATCCGACCACGATCACACAGCTGTCCGACCTGACGATCGCGAAGACCCACGCCGGAAGCTTCACGCAGGGCCAGGCCGGCGCCGTCTACACGCTCACGGCGAGCAACGCGGGCACGGGACCGACCAGCGGCACCGTGACGGTGACCGACACCTTGCCTGCGGGGCTGACCGCGACGGCGATCGGCGGCACCGGCTGGAGCTGCACGCTGGGCACGCTGACCTGCACACGTTCGGATGCGCTCGCTGCAGGCAGCAGCTATCCGGCGATCACCTTGACGGTGAACGTCGCCAACAACGCACCGGCTTCGGTGACCAACACGGCGGCGGTATCCGGCGGAGGCCAGATCAACACGAGCAACGACAGCGCAAGCGATGCGACGACGATCGCGACGGCGGCCTATACGATCGGCGGCACCGTCAGCGGCGCCACCTC
The DNA here is from genome assembly GCA_001725155.1 of Lysobacteraceae bacterium SCN 69-320. GTDB lineage: Bacteria > Pseudomonadota > Gammaproteobacteria > Xanthomonadales > Rhodanobacteraceae > Tahibacter. The sequence continues at coordinate 714,391 of MEFP01000030.1, forward strand.
GGCGGCGATCCTCACCTTGAGCGACACCACGAACGGCACGTCGCAGTCGACATCGTCGAGCGGCGCATTCACGTTCACGACGCCGCTTCCGATCGGCGCTAGCTGGAACGTCGCGGTGACAACGCCGCCGTCGGGCCAGAGCTGCGTCGTCGCCAATGGCAACGGCAGCAACCTTTCGGCAAACGTGACGAACGTGCAGGTGACCTGCACGACCGTGCTCGTGACGATCGCACCCGCCAGCCTGGCCGCCGGCACCTACAACCTGCCCTACAGCCAGCAGCTGAGCGCCAGCAGCAGCGACATCCCGGACCATGCGCCGTACACGTTCACGTCGTCGGGCAGCCTCCCGCCGGGCTTGACCCTGGGCACGAGTGGCCTGCTGTCAGGCACGCCGTCCGCCGTCGGCAGCTTCCCGTTCACCGTGCAGGCTGCGGGTTCCGACGGCGTGTCGGGCACGCAGGCGTATACGCTGGTCGTGAACCAGGCGACGGCGACGGTCGCCGTCGCGGCCACGCCGAATCCCACGAGCCCAGGCGTCCCGGTGAACCTGGTCGCGACGGTGGCCGGCGCTGCGCCCACGGGCACGGTGAGCTTCAGCGCCGACGGTGCGACGCTGCCCTGCTCGCCCGTGACCCTGATCGTCGGCGCGACGAGTTCGACAGCCACCTGCACGACGACGTTTACGACGGCGGGCGCTCATCCGGTCACGGCGAGCTACAGCGGCGACGCGAATTTCCCGCCGTCGACGTCAGCCGTTCTCGCCGTGATGGTCGACATGCCCGCCGTGCCTGTGCCGGCACTGGATCGTTGGGCGCTGCTGCTGCTCTGCGGACTGCTCGGCACCTTCGCGTTCGCGCGATCGCGTCGGGCTTGAGCAGTCGACCCGGAGCTGCCGCTGGCGAGCGGCAGCTCCGGTCGACAGTGGCAGTGGCAGGAAATGACCCGGCCGCCTGCTGGTGACTGCACAAGAAATTGCACGCAAGGACCACCGCGCCCTGAAGCAGCGGCCCTGTGAATTGGTGGGCGAGGAAGGAATCGAACCTTCTGGACTACTGGAGTCCCTGATTTACAGTCAGGACCGCTACCGTTTACGGGTTACTCGCCCAGCTTGAAACACGACGTGGATCTGCAGCGCGGCTTCACGCCGTGCCGCCGGTTTTCCTGAAGCCACCCGAATCCGGCAATTCGCAGACTCCGGAACCGCAACGCCGAAAAACAAAAAACCCCGGCTTTTGGCCGGGGTTTTTCGTGAAAGCTGTCGAACTCAGCTCAAACGCAAAAAGCTCCGCGGCGCAATGGTCGGCGGAGATAGGAATAGCGGCTGCGGGTGAGCGGCGTGTTCATGGGCGCGGACTCTAGCGGCGCGAACGACCTGGCGTCAATGACATAAGCGGCCAGATCACGGCTGCGCGCCGACGCGCTTCTTCAGCGTCGCGTAGAACTCCTGCGCATCGTTTTCCAGGGTCACGCGCACGTCGCGGCCGCGCAGATCGCCGAGGGCCGCGACGACGCGATCCTGCGTGACGGATGCATCGGCGTAGAAGAACCAGTCGTGCTGCTGGTTCCAGTCGAGTACCGCGACGAGTTCGGCTTCGCTGCCCAGCGCGGTCAGCAGCAGACGTTCGCGCGCGTCGAAGTCGTGCTGCAGCGCCGGGTCGTTCTGGCCGACGTAAGGGATCTGTCGCGCCTCGGATACCACGAGCAGCTGCGGCAGTCGACGCGGCGGCGCGACGCTGAAGTCCTCGCGATATTCCCAGGCGATCGGCTGTCCCTCGCGTTCGGCTTCGGCACGCGCCCAGACGCCGTGACGCACGCCGCCGCGCGCCGGATCAATCAGCGCCGGGGCCGGCGGCTGCGGCTGTGCCTGCACCGCCGCAGCCGGCGGCGCGTCGGACGGCGGCGGCGCGCAGCCGGCCAGCGCAGCGGCAAGCAGCAGGCTGGCGACAGTGCGGGCCCGCGTGTTCATGCGGCCTGCTCGAACAGCTGCGGCGTCGCGGCCGCGTCGCCGGCGCCGGCCAGCCCCGGCAGGTCGGGACAGTCGCGCTGCGCCTGGGCCACGATGCCGGCAGCCAGGTTGCGCAGCAGGTCGATGTTGGCGCGGATCTGCGCGCGCACGCCGGCATCGTCGAGCGGATCGTGCAAGGTGCGATTGAGCTCATGGAACCACGGCAGCCGGCCCTGGTCGAGCATGACCGCACCGTTCGACGGCGGGTTCCGCGCCATCCAGTGACGGAAGAACTCCTGCATCCTGACGTTCAGCGTGTTCGCCGCTTCGAGTTCGGCGCGCAGGTCGGCGAACAGACGCAGATCGGTCAGGCGATCCTGGAACACGATCTGGCACAGCACGCCCCAGTAATAGGCGTAGTCCCAGATCACCTTGGTCGACATGACTTCGGCGTCGCCGAACAGCGCGTACTGGCCGCGGTACAAGGTCATCGTCGATTCGTAGAACGAGAAATACAGCTGCTGGTAGATCTTCGCGTACGGCGCGACCGGCTCGCCGCGGCGATCGTGTTCGATCAGCGCGCAGACGTAGTGGTTCGAGATCGCGATGAAGTCGCTGCCGGGCGAATAGAACGGATCGAGGAACACGCCGGCTTCGCCGGTGATGGCCCAGCGGTCGCCCGAGAACACCTGCTTGCAGCCGTGCGAGAAGCCGCGCAGGAACTTGAAATCGAGCAGCTTGTCGCGGCGCTTGTCGCATTCGCGCCAGATCAGCGGCTGGTACTGGCGCAGCCATTCCATGGCCTTGTCGAAGCTGTTCATCGTCTCCAGCGGATGCATGGCCGCATCGCAGACGATGCCGACCGAATGCGCGCCCGAACCGAGCGGAATCAGCCAGACCCAGTAGCCGGGGCCGCAGAAATGATTGGTCGAACGCCAGCGTTCCGGCGGATCGCATTCCAGGCGCCAGCGCTCGTCGTTGCACCAGCGGTCGAGTTCGAGCTTGTCGTCGATGCGGAACCAGACCGAGTTCGCGTCGTGGCCGTTGGGTTCGGCCAGATCGAACTTGCGCTTGAGGATGTTGGCACGGCCGGCCGCGTCGACGACCCAGCGCGCCCGCGCGACGTGCGTCTCGCCTTCATGCTCGTAGCTGACCGCGTGATCCGCGCCGCCGGTCGCGATGTCGACGCGGCGCACGACGGCTCCGTCGAGGAATTCGGCGCCGCTGCGCCGCGCTTCCTCGCCGAGGAAATTCTCGAGGATGCCGCGGTCGAGCTGATACGTGGGCCGCGGAAACACGCGGCGCACGCCGAGTTCGGTCAGCGCCGGCAGGTCTTCGCGGCCTTCGGAATAGAAGAAGCGGAAACCGAATTTGCGGATGTGCTGCGAATCGAGGTGCTCGCCGAGCCCGATCACCGTGTCGAAATAGTGCGCGCCGATCTCGACGCTCGACTCGCCGACCTTGTGCGCCGCCGGCGGCAGCGGGTGCGCGCGCCGTTCGAGCACGCGCACCGCGATGCCCGGAAAGCGCTTGCGCAGTTGCAGCGCGAGGCAGAGGCCGGCGAGGCCGCCGCCGAGTATGACTACGTCGTGTCGCGTCTCGCTCATGGCTTCATCCTTGTTCCTAAGAGGCTAGACAGACTGCGTGCCGCGCGCGCCGACCGGCGCCGCGCTGCGGCCGCGCAGCAGCCACATCAGCAGCGGCGTTGTCATCAGGGTGGTGACCACCGCCATGATCATGAGCATCGTGAAGATCTCGCGGCCGATCACGCCGATGTCGAGGCCGATCTTCATGACGATGAGCTCCATGAGGCCGCGCGTATTCATCAGCGAGCCGACGGCCAGCGATTCGCGCCAGGGCATGCCGCCCAGGCGCGCGCCGATCGCGCTGCCCACCACCTTGCCGACGATCGCGACGAGCAGGATCAGCAGCAGCGCCGAAACGCCCATGCCGACGAACGCGTCGGGGCTGGTATTGAGTCCGGCCAGCGCGAAGAACACCGGCATCAGCACGATCACGGCGACGTGTTCGAGGCGTTCGACCAGCGTGTCGAGCAGCGCATCGTCGCGCGGCAGGCAGATGCCGAACAGGAACGCGCCGAACACCGCGTGCAGGTGCAGCCAATGGGTCAGCGCGGCGAACGCGAACGTGACGATCAGCAGCAGTGCCAGCACCGCGCCGTCGGGCCGGCCGTCACGCGCATGCCGGCGCAGCAGGCTCGCGACGGCCGGGCGCACCAGCGCGAACGCGACGACGCCGAGCACGATCAGGCCGCCGAGCGCGCGCGCAAAGCCGTACCAGCCGCTGGCGGCGGCGATCAGCGCGACCACGAGCGCGAGCAGTATCCAGGCCAGCACGTCGGCGATCGCTGCCGAGGTCAGGCCGAGCAGGCCCACGGAGCTGCCGGCCAGGCCTTTTTCCTTGAGGATGCGCGCCATGATCGGGAACGCGGTGATGGACATGGACACGCCCATGAACAGCGCGAACGGCAGCAGGTCGACGCCGGCCGGCACGAGCTGCGGGTGCAGCCAGGGCGCGATCGCCGCACCGAGCAGGAACGGCAGCACGACGCTGGACACGCCGACCCAGGCGGAGGTGCGCAGCTGCGAGGCCACGCTGTTGGGCAGACGCAGCTCGGCGCCGACGATGAACATGAAAAGCACCAGGCCGATCTCGCTGATGCCGGCCAGCACCGGCAGGCTCTGCGGCGGAAACAGCTGCGCATGCAGGCCCGGCGCAAGGCTGCCGAACAGCAGCGGACCGAGCGCCAGCCCGGCGATCATCTCGCCGATGACCGGCGGCTGGCCGAAGCCGCGCAGCACGAACGCGAGCAGACGCGACGTGGCGAGGATGACGACGATCTGCAGCAACAGCAGCGAACTGCCCATTTCTACGCCCTTTCGACAGCGCCGGCGTCCGGCGGCAAATGCGCTGCGCCGGCATCGGGATCAATGACCTGGATCGGTATGGTCCGCGCGATCCGATACGTACGCACTACGGAACCGACTTCCACCACGCGGCCGAACACGTGAGAGGTGATGCGGCAGAAATCGCGCAGCGGCTTGAAATGGCTGCGGCGGAATTCGCCGGCATAGCGCACCTGGATCGGCACGGCGGCCACGCGCGTGCCGAGACGGCGCGCGGCTTCGATCAGGATGTCGGCCTCGAACACGAAGCCCTGCGGCGCGACGTCGACGGCCAGCGCGACCACGTCGCGCGGATACCAGCGCTGCCCGCTCTGCGAGTCGACGAGGCGCTGGCCGACGGCCCAGGCGATGCCCCAGTCGGCGATGTCGTTGGCGATGCGGCGGATCTTCGGCTGGCGTTCGCGACCGACCAGGCGCGCGCCGACGACGATGTGTCCCGGCAGGCCCGCGGCCACGCGCAGGATGCGCGGAATGTCGCCGAACCAGTGCTGGCCGTCGCCGTCCATGGTCAGCACGCCGTCGACGTCGAGTTCCAGCGCGCGGCGGAAGCCCGCGCGCAGCGCATTGCCCTTGCCGCCGGGCCGGTCGTGGCGGATCAGCTGGATCGGCAGATCGTGCAGCGCGGCGACGGTGCCGTCGCTGGAACCGTCGTCGACGACGATCACGTGCGGCGAATACTGCAGCGCGCCCTCGACGATCGCGCGGATTGCGCGCTCCTCGTTGAGGCACGGAATCAGTATGGCGGCGCGCAGTGCAGTCATGGCGTCACCTGCAGCTGCAGCGCGAACGGCGCGCCGGCACTCAGACGCAGGCTGCGCGGCTGCGCGCCGGCGAGCGCCTGCAGCAGCGGCAGGCCGGCCGCGGCGGCATTGCGCGCGCGCAGCGCCTCCATCCAGCCATCGGTCGTTTCGGCCGGCGCGTGGCCGGCGCGGCGCAGCCGCAGCTGCGCGCCGGCGCCGTTCGCCGCCGGCGCCAGTACCAGCGCCAGCGCGAAACCGCAGTCGAACGGCACGACCGATCGCAGCGGTCCGACCGAGGCCGCGTCGTAGGCGACGAACAGCACCGGCGCATCGCCGTCGACGGTCTGCACGGCGGCCTCGAACAGGCCGCCGCCGACGCTGTCGGTCCAGGCGCTCAGCGCCGTCGACGGCGCACGGCAGCCGGTCGCGATGCTCCAGTAGCCCACGGCGGCGTTGTGTACGGAATTGTGGAACTTGGTCGGCGACAGCTCGCGCGGCGTGCTGGCCAGGGTCGCGCACATGTAGTCGGTGATCGCGATGTCACCCTGGGTGGAGCTGAATACGCAGGGCAGCTGCGCCGGATCGGCAGCGGCCATCGCGCAGGCCTCCGCCGCGGCCTGGGCGGCATAGAGCACGGTATCGGGCGCGCGACGGCGCTCGGCCGCGGGCAGCAGCGGCGGCGCCGGCTTGGGCGCGTCGCCGGCTGCGGGCGGCTGATCGCCGCGCAGCAGCGCGCTGGCCTGTTCCCAGCCGCACAGGCCGGGTCCGTAGACACCGATGCCGGTCACGCGTACGGCGAGCTCGCTCATGCGCGGCCTCCGCGTCCGAACACGAGCACGGCGTTGTTGCCGCCGAAGCCGAACGACGAGGACAGCGCGATCTGCGGCGCGCTCGCGACGTTGTCCAGCGCGAGCTGCGGACCGCAGAGCGGGTCCGGGTTGCTGCAGTTGAGCGTGCCCGGAATGAATTCCTGCTCCAGCGCGATAAGACAGGCCACCGCCTCGACGATGCCGGCCGCACCGAGCGTATGCCCGGTCCAGCCCTTGGTCGAACTCGCGCGCGTCGCGGCCGGAAACACCTCGGCGACGACGGTCGCCTCGACCGCGTCGTTGGCCGGCGTGGCCGTGCCATGCATGTTGACGTAGTCGACTGCGGACGCGTCCAGCGCGGCGCGCTGCAGCGCATCGGCAATCGCCAGGCGCGCGCCGAGACCCTGCGGGTGCGGCGAAGACATGTGGTGTGCATCGCTGGATTCGCCCCAGCCGCGCAGCAGCGGCGCGGCGCGCCCGGCGACCGCGGTGCGTTCGAGCAGGGCGAAGCCGGCGGCCTCGCCGATGGAGATGCCGCGGCGCGCGACGTCGAACGGCCGGCACGGCGCGTCGGAAACCAGCTGCAGGGCGTTGAAACCGAACAGCACGCTGCCGCACAGCGTGTCGACGCCGCCGACCACGGCCGCATCGGCCCAGCCCAGGCGGATCAGGCGCTCGGCCTGGGCGAAAACCTTCGCGCTGGACGAGCAGGCCGTCGCGACGGTGCAGGCCGGCCCGGCCGTGCCGAGCACGCCCTGCACGAAGGCCACCAGCGAATGCGGCGCATGCAGCAGGAAATTGCGGTATGACGGCGCGAAGCTGCCGTCGGCGGTCAGTCCGCAGTAGGCCTCTTCGGTCGCGCCTATGCTCGCGGTCGACGTGCCGAGCACGACGGCGACGCGGTCGGCGCCGTAGCGCTGCACGGCCGCGCGGGCCGCATCGAGAAAGCCGTCCTCGTTGAGGCCGATCCAGGCCAGGCGGTTGTTGCGGCAGTCGATCGCGGCGAACTCGGCCGGCACGGCCGTGTCCTCGATGCCGTCGACGCGACCTATCCAGCAGTCCAGCGGCTCGCTGCCGAAGTCATTTCTGCGCAGACCGCCGCGGCGCTCGCGCAGCGCGCGGGCAAAGGCCACGACGCCGCGGCCGGCGGCGGAAGTGGCGGTATGGGCCGTCACGGCCAGCGGAGGGATCGGTGTCGGCAAGCGCAACGTACCTGGAAGTCGGGGGAAATCGCCGGCTTGCATGGCCGGGGCGCACGACTATACAACGGCGTCTGGGTTCAGGAAGCCTCACTCCCGCGCGCCGATGACCTCCACCTATTCGCCGTTTCGAGACGGCCCCTGGCGCCATCTCGGCGACCGCGACGTCTGGCATTCGCTGGGCGTGAGCGCCGCGGCCGTCCTGCTCAGCGGTGGCCTGCTCTGGCTGTATTTCTTCCTGCGTACCGTGATCCTGGCCAGCCGCGCGCCGCTGCGGCCGCCCGATGAGGACACGACGGTATTGCTGTTCGGCAAGCGCCTGGCCGGCGAACGCATCGACGCCGACTATGCCGCGCGCATCGAACGCGCCTGGGCGCTGTACCGGGAACATCCGCGCGCCCTGCTGCTGCTCGGCGGCCGCACCGGTGCCGGCCTCAGCGAGGCCGCCGCGGCCTTGCACTGCCTGCGCGAATGCGGCTTGCCGGCCGACGCCGACGTGCGCTGCGAGGACGCCTCGACCGATACGCTGGAGAATCTGCGCAATGCGCGCGAACTGCTCGGCGAAGCCAGCACGGCGCGCGTCGCGCTGGTCAGCAGCCGCTATCACCTGCCGCGCTGCCTGCTGCTGGCCGAATCGCTGGGTCTGCGCGCCGACGTCGTCGCGGCCGAGCCGCGCCTGCGCTGGAACGCCGGCCTGCTCGTGCGGCTGGCGCTGGAAGCCAGCTACTGCCTGTGGCTGGACGTGGGCCGGCGCTGGGCCCGGCTTATCGGCCACAGCCGCATGGTCGGCCGCGTGACCTGAGCATGCCGGCCGATTGCCGGTCCGGGCCGCGCCGCCTACCATGCGCGGCGGGCCGCCCGGCTCGCCTTCGATGGAGCGAAAAAAATGCTGCGTAATAGATTTGTAATTATTTTACTTATGCCGATCCTGCTGCTGCTCGCCGGCTGGCGCGAGGCGCCGCTGGTCAACCCCGATCCGATCGCGATCCCGGCCAAGGTCAGCAGCACCGAAGTCGGCAAGATCATCAAGAAGGCGCTGGTCGGACGCAAATGGATCGTGTCCGAGGACAAGCCCGGCGCGATCAAGGCGACCCTGCTGGTGCGCGAGCACAAGGCGCGCATCGCGATCGACTGGAACGCCAAGGACATCCGCATCAGCTACATCGACTCGGAAAACCTCAATTACGAGGAAAAGAACGGCAAGAAGCTGATCCACCAGAACTACAACAGCTGGATCAACAACCTCGTCGTCGACATCAGCGGCGAACTCACGCTGCTGTGACTCCCGGCGCGGGAGCCCGGCGCCTGCGCCGCTCCCGCACCCAAGCCGCATTCCGCCGCGGCGGATCCGGCGCCGGCCCCGGCGCCGCGATCCGGCCGCCCGCAACCGCCAGCCGCCTGCCCCGTCATGACCGATACCGCCGTCTCCCGCATGCAAACCTTCCTGCACGGCCTGCAGGACCGCATCTGCGCCGCGCTCGAACAGGCCGACGGCCAGGCGCGCTTCGTCGAAGATGCCTGGCAGCGCGCCGAAGGCGGCGGAGGGCGCTCGCGCGTACTCAAGCAGGGCGCGCTGTTCGAGCAGGCCGGCGTGGGCTTTTCGCGCGTGCACGGCGAACGCATGCCGCCATCGGCGACGGCGCAGCGGCCCGAGCTCGTCGGCCGCAGCTGGAGCGCGCTCGGCGTCTCGCTGGTGCTGCATCCGCACAATCCCTACGTGCCGACCACGCACATGAATGTGCGCTACTTCGAGGCGCACAAGCCCGACGCCGAACCGGTCTGGTGGTTCGGCGGCGGCTTCGATCTGACCCCGTTCTATCCGTTCGACGAGGACGTGCGCCACTGGCACGAAGTCGCGCGCGCCGCCTGCGCGCCTTACGGCGAGGCGGTCTATCCGCGCTACAAGCGCTGGTGCGACGAGTATTTCTTCCTCAAGCACCGCAACGAGACCCGCGGCGTCGGCGGCCTGTTCTACGACGATCTCAACGAAGGCGGCTTCGAACGCTGCTTCGCGCTGACCCAATCTGTCGGCAACGCCTTCCTCGACGCCTATCTGCCGATCCTCCAGCGCCGCCGCGACCACGCCTACGGCGAGCGCGAACGCGAGTTCCAGCTGTACCGGCGCGGCCGCTACGTCGAGTTCAACCTGGTCTGGGACCGCGGCACCCTGTTCGGCCTGCAGTCGGGCGGGCGCACCGAATCCATTCTCATGAGCCTGCCGCCGCGCGTGCGCTTCGAATACGGCTATCAGCCCGAACCCGGCAGCGCCGAGGCGCGTCTGGCCGACTATCTGGTGCCGCGGGACTGGCTCTGACCCGCCTGCGCCACGCACTGCTCGCGCTGTCGCTGCTGCTGGCCGGTGCGCCGGCCGAGGCCGGCCGCGTGCGGCTCGTGCTCGACAACGGCTACGTGCTGCGTTTGAACGCCGACGGCAGTGCCTTCGACGGCGAGTTCGGCAAGCTCGCCCTGCGCGGCGGACAGCGCATCCATGCGATCGAGCCCGACTACGCGACGGGCCGGCTCTACGTGACCCTCGACGGGCCGCCGCCGAACTATCTGACCCAGGTTCACGATCTGGCCAGCCTCGAGTTGCTCGACAGCCTCGACGGCGTGGTGGCGGTCTACGTGCCCGACGAACGCAAGGCCAGGACCGTGCTGATGCGCCGCTACCAGCGACGCGACGACCGGGGCTATACCAACGCCAGCCTGATGCCGGAGGAACTGGCGATCAGCGGCGACCTGCAATGGCAGCGGCGCGACCGCCGCCATCCTGCCAAAGTGCTGACCGCGGGCCCCGACGAAGCCAATCTGGCCCTGCCGCGCTGCGATCTCGGCGGCAGCCTGCCGTTCCTGACGGCGAATCCGTACTGGCGGCTGGACCGCCATTTCGCGCCCGCGAGCCTGCCGGGCTTCAAGGCCGCGCGCGAACGCATTCCGCAGAGCCGGCAATGGCGCGTCGTCCAGGCCTGCCTCGACGACGGCCAGACGCTGGAGACGGTCGGCGACATGGACCCGCAGTCACGCGAACCCGAGGCACTCTACAAGGTCAGCGCGCTGGAGCGACGCCGCGGTGAACAGGTGTTCGCCCGCTACGAAACCCCGGCGACATTGCTGCCGGTAGCGGCGGAACAGGAAGCGCGCCGCCTCGGCCACGACGGGCGCCGGATCGCGCTGATCGGTCTCGGCGTGGTGCTGGACCTGACCGAGGGCACGCTTGTGAACGCACGCATCGCAGGCCCGCCATGGCTCACGCGCTCGGCCGACGGCGAGACGCTGTACGGCCTGCCGCGCCACTATGTCTACCGCAGCATCGCCACCGACAATTATCTGGTCGGCAGCTCGCCAGTCTTCACCGGCGGCGTGGACCGGCTGTCGGTCGCCGGTGGTCACGTGCGCCGCGACAAGCTGCCGCTACCGGCCGAACTGCAGGATCTGCTGGCGCAGCAGGACGCGCAGTCCCGGGCCTTTCGCGAGCGGCTGGAACGGCTCGGCAGCGCCGATACGGAACCGTCTGCCGATGGCGACGGCACCGATGCGGAAACGGCCGTGCCGGAAGAAACCGAGCCCGCACTGACGCCATTGCAGCAACGGCTCGGGCAGTGGATCACGATCATCGGCGTGCTCGACGACTGAAAGCACCGCGCCGCCGGGGCACGAAACCTGCACTATTCGGGAAGGATCGGCTAGGCTTGCCGGTCATCGCCGGGCCGTCATGACGACGGCCCGTTGTACGACCCCGACGCGGCAACGGACGCCGCCGACGCCTGGTGCTGACGACGATCGCCAAATGAAGTCCCGACTCGACCTGCTGCGCGGCACGGCCCAACTGGCCGGCGAAGGTTTTCTCGGCGCGCTGGACGTGGTCGAGGGCGTGCATCAGGCGGTGCTCGACCCGTTCGCGAAGCTGCTGCCGTTCGGCGATCTGCTGATGCGCGGCACCGATTTCGTCTATGCGCGCCTGCGCGACGTCGGCCACGTGGCCAGTACGGCGGCCATCGGCTCGCTGGGCCTGTACGAGCGCTACCTGCTGCCGCGCAGCAGCGACGACGCCGGCGAGGCCGCCTCCAATGCCTGGATCAGCGCGCTGAACGGCGCCGTCGGCGACCACCTGGAAGCCACGCGCAATCCGCTGGCACTGCGTCTGGCCTTCTGCCGCCGCGACCGCGCGCTGACCCTGGATGCTCGCACGCTGGCGCGCGAACTGCCCTGCGCCAACGGCACCCTGTACGTGCTCGTGCATGGTCTGGGCCTCAACGACAGCCAATGGCAGGACCGCGATGGCGAGGATTTCGGCTCGCGGCTGGAACGCGACCTCGGCGGCAGCGCCGTGCGCCTGCGCTACAACAGCGGGCTGCGCATCTCCGGCAACGGCCGCGAGTTCGCGCGCGAACTGCAGCAGCTCGTCGACGCGCATCCGCGGCGCATCGAGCGCATCGTCCTTATCGGCCACAGCATGGGCGGCCTGGTCTGCCGCAGCGCCTGCAGCCATGCGGCGCGCGCCGGCCTGCCCTGGCGCGAGCGGCTGGTCGCGGCGATCTGCCTCGGTTCGCCGCATCTGGGCGCGCCGCTGGAACGCATTGGCGGACGCCTGAGCGCCGCGCTGGAATCCCTGCCGTATACGCGCGCGCTGGCCAAGCTGACCGAGCGGCGCAGCGCCGGCGTCAAGGATCTGCGCCACGGCTGGTGCAGCGACCGTGACCGGCCGCGCGGCGAACGCCGCGACGCGGCGCCCGAAGCGCTCGCCGACATCGGCGACGCGCGCTGGTATCTGGCCGCGGCAACCCTGGCCGGCAGCAGCGACGGCACGCGCGCACGCTGGATCGGCGACGGCCTGGTGCCGGTGCCCAGCGCGCTCGGCCAGCACGCCGACCCGGCGCTGTCGCTGCAGTTGCCCGACGGGCAGCGGCATGTGTTCCGCGGCCTGGGCCACATGGACCTCCTGAACCATCCGCGCGTCTACGAACGCCTGCGCGAATGGGCCGACGCGGCCTGAGCGGCCGCGCCGTCCGCCGCCGCGCCTCAGCCGCGCGGAATGTCGTGCTTGATGCGGACTTCCTCGATGCGCGCCTGCACGTTCGCCGGCACATGGCCTTTTTCCGCCTGGGCGAAGATCTGACCGAGCACGCGCTTCTCGTCCTCGTCGACGATTTCGTCGCGCAGCGCGAGGCCGAGCAGGAAATTGATCTCGCCGATGTCGAGCTGGCCGTCGTCGGCGAATACCGCAATCGACCGGAACGCGATCTCGATATGGCTCTTGGCCTGGGGCATGGCAGAACTCCTTGACGATGGGATGCCCGGCCCGCGATCCGGCCGGAACGCCGACGATAGCCTGGGCGCGGCCACGCGGCGAGCACGCCGGCGGCTATCCAACGTCGCGGTGCCGACCGGGCGAACAGGCCGGCCGCGACGACCGCGGCTCGTGTCGCGTACGCTGGCGGACGGCGCCGCGAGCGCGAAGCCTCACGGCGCGCAGGCCTGCCCGGCCTCGTCGACGCAGCGCAGGGCCGCCGTCATCGGCAGCGCCGACGAATAGTTCGCGAGCAGGCCCGGCGCCGCATTCGCGTTGACGTAATTGGTAAGGCGCAGGCCGACGACCGGCAGGCCGCTCAGGCGGCGGCCTTCGAGCGATGGCCGCGACAGCGCCGGCGTCGTGCTGCTCAAACTTTGCTGCAGAATCAGGCGCAGATGGCCGGCGCCGTCGGGCACGTAGCGGCCGCCGTCGTTGTGCTGGAAGCCGATGTCGCCCGGCAGGCGCGTACCGAGCAGCGGGTCCGGCGTGGCACCCAGCGCGAGCACTTCCACCGCAGTGCCCGGCAGCCGCACGGCCGGCAGCAGCGGCGGACAAGGAAAGCCGCAGCCCGGGCCCGGAATGAGGAAGCGCAGCATCCGCGCATCACGGTCGTAGACGACGAAGCCGATGCCGTCGGCCTCGGCCGGCGCGCGCACGCCGGCGAAGGCGCTCGTGAACGGCGCCAGCGGCTGCGCCGCGCCGGACTGCGCCGGATCGGTATACAGCGGCCGCGTCGGATAGGTCAGCACGAACGAGGTATGCGCGCCCAAGGCGGGCGTTTCCTCGTAGGTGCCGAACAACTCGGTCGCGGTCAGCACGGCGCTGACCGCATCGACGGCACGCTCGGGTGCGGGATAGCTGAGGCTCAGGGTTTCGCCGCCGACGAGCATGCGCGCCCGGGCGATGCGCGCGGCCGGATCGTTCAGCGCATGCGCGAGCAGCGAAGGCGGCCCGCCCAGCGCGCCGTTCAGCGCGACGCTCGCGAGCGTGCCGCGCGGCCGGTCCAGCGGATCGCTGCGATAGTCGTCGAGCGCGACCGCCGCGGCCGCGAACACGACGCCGGAAGCCACGTCGACGACCGACACCTCGCCGCTCAACCCGCCGGTGGGATTGGCCAGATCGCGCAGCGGCTCGCTGATCCAGTAGCCCGACGGCGGTGTCGACGCGGCGAGCACCGCCGCGCAGTCGCGCGGCCCGTCGGCTCCCGGCACGATGGCGTAGTAGGTCGGCGTCGTACGCCGTATCGAAGCGAGTTCCAGCGCCTCGACATAGCCTTCGCGCAGACGCTGCGGCTCGTCGCTGCCGGCATCGTCGGTGATGGCCGGACCCAGCGGCAGGTAGCGGCGGCCGTCGGGCAATTGCGGCAAGGTCGTCGACGTCGCGATCGCCGGGTTCGTGCACGAACGGTCCGTCGTCAGCAGGCCCGGCGCCTCGCCGCGGCCGCGCTCGAACAGCGCCGCAGTCCAGCTGTCGTACTCGCCGAGATAGACGTCGAGCTGCGCCGCCGTGCGGCCGTTCTCGCCTTCGGCCCAGCGCAGCCGCACGATCTTGGCCTGCGGACTCTGGTTGGTCAGCGTGAGCACGCTGCTGTTGCCGGCCGCGGTCGTGTAGTACGGAAAAATCAGCGCCTGGCCCTGGCCGCGCGGATTCACGACGACGGCGTCGGCCGCGCCGGCGACGGCGGCCAGGGTGAACACAGCCAGCGACAGACGTTTCATCGGCGTTCTCCCGTGAGGATGCCCGGAACTACGGCGTGCAGGGCTGGCCCGTGCCGTCGACGCACTGCGTCGCCGCGGCCAGCGGCAGCGCCGAGGAGTAGTTCGCCAGCACGCCCTGCTGCGCGCCGGCATTCACGTAATTGATCAGGCGCAGCGCGACGACGGGCAGGCCGAGCAGACGCTGCCCCTCGCGCGACGGACGCAGCGCGACCGGGCCGTTGCCGAATGTCGGCTGGCCGAGCTTCAGGGTGACCAGTCCGGTCTGGTCCGGCGTCGCGACCGGCGCGGGACCGCAGTACGTGGCCATGTTGCCGTGATAGCGCGAGCCCAGCAGCGCATCGGGCGCGCCGTCGCCGGGCACGATCACGGCCAGCGCCGTGGCCGGATGATGCGCGCTGGTCTCGCAGCCGCCGAACTGGAGACCGCCGCTGTCGAGCAGCGGCCGGCCTTCGCGGTCGCTGACCAGCAGCCATTCGCGCTCGACCACCGACAGCGGCGAGCGCTCGTTGTACATGGTGCGGAACGGCGGCAGCGGCGCCGTCGTCCCGGGCGGCAACAGCGCCGGGTTGGTGTAGAAGCGCTTGGTCGGGAACACCTGCACGAACGAGGTCGTCGCGCCGAGCTCGCCGCGCGTGTCGAAATCCGCGCTGACTTCGCTGGCCGCGAGCACCGCGCTGACCGCGTCGACCGCGCGCTCCAGCGGATAGCTCAGCTCCATGCGGCGGTTGTCGACGCGGACCTCCGCATTGACCGAACGCTCCTGCGGGCCATTCAGCGCATCGGCCAGACTCAGCGACTGCTGCGCAGTCGGCAGGAAATGCCGCACGACGCTCGCGATGCTGCCGCGCGGCTTGTCGTCGGGATCGACGCGGAACTCGTCGAGCGCGACGGCCGCGGCGCCGAAGAACGTGCCGGCGGCGACATTGATGATGGCGGCAGAGCCGCCGAGACCGCCGCGCGGATTGGCCAGGTCGCGCAGCGGCTGGCCGGCCCAGTAGCCGCCGGGCGCGGTCCAGGCCGCGGCCAGCGCAGTGCAGTTGCGGCCATCGCCGACGACGTTGCCCAGCGCGCGGTCGGTGGCCGTGTTCGGCACGACGCTGGCGATCTCGATCGCCTCGACCCAGCCTTCGGCCAGGCGCTCGACGGTGCCTGGACTGCCGGCGACGAGCAACGGCTGCAGCCGTCTTCCCGGCTGCTGCGGCGCGGCCTGCGACAGTGCGGGCAGCACGCAGCTCGCGTCGTCGCTGAGCAGCACGATGCGCTCGCCGTCGCGCGCGATCGCCGCGCTCCAGCTGTCGCGGCCGGCCAGATAGAGGTTGGTCACGAGCGCGGTCTCGCCGATCTCGCCCTCGGCCACGCGCAGCTGCACGACCTTGCCACGTTCGCTGTTGTTGTTCACGGTCAGCAACGTGGTGTTGCCCGCGTTGGTGCTGTAGTACGGAAAGATCAGCACCTGACCCTGATCGCGCTGGCCGAGCACGACCGCCGGCGCCGCCGAGGCGATCGACAGTCCCGCGACGACCAGCATTCCCTGCAATCCCCTGCGCATCTGTGCTACTCCATGGTGGATCGGACGCGGCGTTCACGCCGCAGCCCCTCTGTCCTGAGCTCATCTCCACACGCCACGACGGCACCGGCGACGCCCGCTGCACCACCGGCCGGCTTCCGCGCGACGCCGGTGGTCGGCGCGACAGGCATTCGAGAACCCGCCGGGCCAACGGCACAGCCGGCCGCAGATCTATCCACATGTGGAACAATCAGTATCCGCAACACTTGCACGGAGCGCTGCGCGGTCAACTGCAAACGCGCGACGTGCATCGTCTGTGACGCACGGATCGGTGAAATCCCCCAAGCGCGGCGCGGCCTTGCCGAGCCACGAGCGCAAACGTACGCCAGGCTTCGTATTTTTCACGAGGAGCGGCGGGCGCCTCCGTGCGGCGCCCGCCGGGATCGTCAGCCCGAAATGGCGAGCCGTTCGGAGCGGTAGACGCGCGCGGTGAGCACGGCCGCGACGGCGGCCGTGGCCAGGCCGCAGCCCAGGCACAGCAGCAGCTGCGGCAGGGTCACGGTTTCGGCCCGCACCAGCCGCGTGATGATCAGGTGCTGGCTCAGCAGCGGCACGGCGAACATCCAGCCCTGCGCCTTCAGCGGCAAAACGGCAAGCATGGCCGACGGCAGCATGGGCACGAGCAGCAGCAGCGACAGATAGGTCTGCGCCTCGCGGTAGCTCTTCGCGAACGCGGCGATCAGGGTCTGCAGGCAGCTCGCCAGCAGCACGAGCGGGAACATCACGAGCAGCGCGATCGCGGCGAAGCGCGGGCCGAAGTCCAGCACCATGCCGATGCGCGCCGTCGGTATGTAGCCGCCGGCGATACCGAACGCGATCAGCGACAGGGTCAGGCTGGCCATCGCGAACGCGACGGTCGCAGCGAGCTTGCCGGCGAGGATGCGCCAGCGCGCGACTGGATTGACGAACAGCGGCTCCAGCGACTGGCGCTCGCGTTCACCGGCGGTCGTGTCGATCGCCAGATACATGCCGCCCATGAACGCGGCCAGGATCAGGAAATACGGCAGCATCGCGAACAGCAGCGCGCTGCGGCTCTGCGGCGTGGACTGGTCGCGCGCGGCGACGACCAGCGGAGACGCCACGGCCGGCGACAGGCCGCGCGCCATCAGCCGCATCGCGCCGTTCTGGCCCGAATAGGCCTGCAGCAGGCCGCGCAACCGCTCCACCGGCGTCGCCGAGTCGCGCTGCGAGGAGTCGTACAGCAGCTCGACCTGGGCCGTGCGGCCGGCGCGCCAGGCCTCGCCGTAGCTGGCGGGAATGCGCAGCACCATGTCCTCGTCCTGGGCGCGCACGCGCGCTTCCGGATCAACCACGGGCGGCTTGGGCTTGACCCCGTTCTGGCGGAGGAATTCGACGAGGTTCGGCGCGTGCTCGGCGCCGACGACCGACACTTCGATCGGCTTCTCGCCGCGGTCGAGTTCGCGCGAGATCATCACCGAGGTCAGGCCGGCGAACAGCAGCGGACCGAGCAGCGGGCCGACCAGCAAAGCGTTCATTACCGTGCGCCGGTCGCGCAGGTTCTCGATGACTTCCTTCAGGAAGACCACGATCGCGGCATTCATGCGGCCAGTCCCTCGTCGCTGCCGATCACGCGCACGAATGCGTCCTCGAGATTGCTTTCGCCGGTCTGCGCGCGCAGCTCGTCGGCCGTGCCGGCGGCGACCACGCGGCCGCCGGCGATCACGACGATGCGGTCACAGAGTGCGGCGACCTCCTGCATGATGTGGCTGGAGAACAGCACGCAGCGCCCCTCGTCGCGCAGGCCGTGCAGGAAGCGGCGCATCGCGCGCGTGGCCATGACGTCGAGGCCGTTGGTCGGCTCGTCGAGGATCACGTTGCGCGGATCGTGCACGAGCGCCCGCGCGATCGCGGTCTTGACGCGCTGGCCCTGGGAAAAACCCTCGCTGCGCCGTGCGGCGATGTCCCGCATCTCCAGCGCGGCGATCAGGCGCTCGCAGCGCTGCGCCGTCGTCGCCGCGTCGAGCCCCTGCAGGCGCGCGAAATATTCGATGTTCTCGCGCGCGGTCAGGCGCTTGTACAGGCCGCGCGCGTCGGGCAGCACGCCGAGGCGGCGGCGCACCGCGTCGGCGTCGCGGGTCGCGTCGATGCCGTCGACGCGCACGCTGCCGCGGTCCGGCGTCATCAGGGTGTAGAGCATGCGCAGGGTCGTGGTCTTGCCGGCGCCGTTGGGGCCGAGCAGGCCGGTGATCTCGCCGTCGCGGGCGACGAAGCTGACGCCGGCGACGGCGCGCACGTCGCCGAAGGATTTGTGCAGATCGTCGGCCTCGATCATGGGCTCGCTCCGTTGTAGTCGAGGAAGAACGGCGTCGCGCCCATCTCGGCGATGCAGCCCGCGTCGAGCTTGTCCGTTTCCAAGGTGTCTATGAAGCGGGCGAACAGGCGCGGCATGCAGCCGCGGCCTATGACGTTGTGCCCCTGCCCCGGCGCGACCAGATGGCGCGCGCGGCGCAGGCCCTTGGCAACCTGTTCGCCGTAGCGCGGCGGCGTGACCGGGTCATACTGGCCCGACAGCAGCAGGGCCGGCAGGTCCGAACGCAGCGGCTCGTGGAAATCCGCCGGCCGCGCACCACGCGGCCAGACCTCGCATTGCGCCTTTATCGCGTCCACGAAATCGCCGCCGAGGATCAGCGACTTGTCCTCGGGCCGCGGCTGCAGCAAGTCCGCGTCCTCGGCGCAGATCACCGACAGGCCCATGCCCGAGGTCAGGCTCGCGCCGAGATCGGCCGTGATCAGGCTGGCCTGCCCCATCAGCGGCGCGGCATTGCCGGCGGCGGCCTCGTGGATGGCCAGCGGCAGCAGTGCCGCGGTTTCCGGCGCGTAGGCGTACAGCCGCACGAGACCGGCGAAGGTGTCGGCGTCCAGGTCGTGATGCAGCGGCGCGAAGCTCTGCGGATCGCGCAGGCTGACCGGCAGCGGCTGCCGCTGCAGCCGCGCGCGCAGCGCGTAGAGATCCTTGTAGACGTCGCCGAAGCGCTCGTGACAGGCCGGCTCCGCATCGCAGAGCGCGAAGCGCGCGCGCAGCGCCTGGTCCAGCGACTGGGCGAATTCCGCGCCGAGCACGAGCTCGTTCGGCGCCACGCCGTCGAGCACGAGGCTGCGCACACCGTCCGGATGGCGCCGCGCGTACTGCTGCGCGACGCGCGTGCCGTAGGAAACGCCGACGAGGTTGAACTTCAGTCCGCCTAGCGCCTGGCGCAGCGCTTCCAGATCCTCGACCGCGTCGCTGGTCGTATACAGCGCCGGATCGGCCTGGTCGCGCACGCGGGCGAGGCAGTCCTCGGCCAGCCGGCGCGCCTGGGCGACACCGGCGGTCTGCTGCTGTGCGGCCTTGACCGCATCGGCCGGCGCGTCTTCGGCGCCGCAGCGCAGCGCATTCGAGCCGCCGGTACCGCGCTGGTCGAGCAGGATCACATGCCGTGCGCGGCGCGCCTGGGCGAACGCGCCGGCCACCTGCGGCCAGGACTCGGTCGCCGCCTGGCCCGGACCGCCGGCCAGCAGTACCAGCGGATCGCTGCGCACTTCGGCCGCATCGCTCCTGATCAATGCGAGCTTGAACGCGATGCGCCGGCCCTGTGGCCTGGCGCGGTCCTCGGGCTGCGAGAACTCGGCGCACCAGGCCGCCGTCGTCGCAGCCGAGCGCGGCTGGCTCAGTTCGCAATGCTGGAATTGCAGTTGTCCAAACGTGAGACTGTCGCCGGCCGCAGCCGGCTGCGCGAGCGACAGCAGCATCGCGCTCAAAGTGGCTAGCATCCGGAACTCCTTTCGGAAAGCATCGTCGGCGCGCGGCGGGCGCGGGCATCGCCGCAGGACGACCGACGGCGCCGTAGTGCCGTGATCGCGGCGACCGCGGGCGGCCAGCTGCGCGCTCCCATCGCAGTGGGCCGCAGTGTAGCCGCTGCGCGGCGCAACACCGCATGCGCCGGCAGTCATGGCAGCGCGCCGGATGTGGAGATTCGCCACGCGGCCGCTCCGTCGCCGGCAGTGGCAAGTCCGCAGCGGCGCGCAGCCGCTGCGGACTGCCGGCGGCGCTAGGCCGCGTTCTGCTCGCCCTGCCAGCGCGCGAGATCGCCCAAGGTGACGACCTGTCCGCCGCAGACCACGGCGACGACGTGGCGCAGCCCGCGCAGCGCCGCGTGGCCCGCATACAGCGGCGCCAGCGCTGCGCCGCAGGCCGGTTCGATCATCTGGCCGTGATCCTCGGCCAGACGCACGCAGGCCGTCGTCGCTTCACTGTCGCTGACGGTCAGCGGCACCACGTCGGCGGCGCGGCAGGCGCCGATCAGCGCCGGCGCGATGCGCTTGACGCAGAGGCTGGTGGCGAGACTGCGCGGCGCACTGAGTTCCACGACGCGGCCCTGGGCCAGGCTCGAGGCCAGCGAGGCCGAGCCTTCCGGCTCCACGGCGAGCACACGCGTGCGCTGCCAACCGACCCGGCGCAGGCCTTCGAGTACGCCGAGCAGCAGGCCGCCGCCGCCGACCGCGACGAGGATCGCATCGGGTGGCGTCGCGCATTGCCGCGCCAGTTCCTCGACCAGCGAGGCATGGCCCTGCCACAGCAGCGGATCGTCGAACGGCGGGATGAACGCGGTATCCGCCGCTTCGGCCAGGCGCAGCGCGACTGCGTTGGCCTCGTCCCAGACCGCGCCCTCGCAGCGCAGCTCGGCGCCGAGCGAGCGGATGCGCACGCGCATGTATTCCGGCGTGGTCTGCGGGATCACGACCGTGACCGGAACGCCGAGCGCACGCCCGGCCCAGGCCACCGCATAACCGGCGTTGCCGGCCGAGGAACAGACGAAGCGGCGCACGCCGCGGGCCGCGTGGTGCTGGCAGAGCAGGCCTATGCCGCGCAGCTTGAACGAGCGGGCCGGCTGCAGATTGTCGAGCTTGAGCCCGACCTGGAGATCGCCGACGCGCGTCTGCAGCAGCGGCGTGACGATATGCAACGGCGCGGCGCGATCGGACTCGACCGGCGGCGCGAAGGTACTGCGGGAATCAGCGGTATACGCGTTTGCTACGGAGGCGGAGAAGGTCATGGCGGCGTTCGCGAAGTGAGGACGGGGGGTGGACTGCGGACGACACCGGGCTAATTCGAATGCTGGGCTGGTACATGACGTTCTCCTGGGATTGGTTTTACGAAAAGGTTTCTGCGGGAAAGAAAATGATCTGAATTTTTCGGTTGTGGATAAAAAATTGAGTAAGGCCGACGTTTCTCTCTGCTCCTCGTCTGTATTCCAATCGGCGAAGCAAACCCATCCCCACCCATGCCCTCCCCTTGAAGGGGAGGGTTTGTTCAGGCCAGCGTCGTTTGAACGGCGGGTATTCCGGCCAGCGCCGCTAAGCTCGCTCTTTCGAACGCTTCCTGGCCAGCTGTTGAAAACCCTCCCCTTCAAGGGGAGGGCATGGGTGGGGATGGGGTTTGCCGTATCCCCGGCAAGGCCGAACCAAGTCCCGTAGCGGCCTTCCTGTCCGCCTGGTCCGGCCATGCCTCAACACTCGCCCTGCCGAAACGCAGCAGTCTCACGACTTCGACACTGCCTCATACGATCGCCAGAACACGCATCGTCACCACATACATCGGCGCTGTCCGACTTTCGCTGTCACTCGGTCTTCGCCGAACAGCCTCGCCTTCACCACCACTCACCCTTCGCCGACCAGCCTCACCTCCTGCACATCGACGAGCCGCTGCAACTGCCGGCAGAGGATTTCCGGATCGCGCGAGCCGCCGAGGGTCAGGTTCACCGTATAGGCTTGCGCGTCGCTGGCCGCATTCACGGCCAGCACGTCCCAGCCGCGCCGCTCGATGGTGCCGAGCACACGCAGCAAAGCGCCTTCGGCCCGATCCAGCGCGAGCACCAGGCTGCAACTCATGCGGCGCACCCCATCATTTCGCCGTTGGACTTGCCCGGCGGCACCAGCGGCCAGACGTTCTCGCGCGCGTCGATCCTGACGTGGCAGAGCAGCGGTCCCGGTTCGCGCAGCAGACGCTGCACGGCGCCGTCGACCTGGTCGCGCCGCTCGATCGCGAAGGACGGTATGCCGAACGCGCGCGCGAGTTCGGCGAAGTCCGGGTTGTCGGACAGATCGACCTCGCTGTAGCGGCGCTCGAAGAACAGCTCCTGCCACTGCCGCACCATGCCCAGGCTGGAGTTGTCCAGCAGCACGATCTTGACCGGAATGTTGTAGCGCTTGAGCGTCGCGAGCTCCTGGATGTTCATCATGATGGAGCCGTCGCCGGACACGCAGACCACGGTCGCGCCCGGACGGGCGAGCTGCGCGCCGATCGCCGCGGGCAGGCCGAAGCCCATCGTGCCGAGGCCGCCCGAGGACAGGTGCGCCGCGGTATACGGCACGCGCCAGTGCTGCGCGACCCACATCTGGTGCTGGCCGACGTCGCTGGCCACGATCAGGCGGTTGCCGCCGGCTTCCGACAGCTGCTTGAGCAGCGCCGGCGCATAGATGCCTTCGCCGGGCGCGTCGTAGCGCCAGGCATGCTGCTGTCTGAGCACACGGCAGCGGCGCTGCCACGGCCGTATCGCCACCGGATGCACGAGGCGCGGCAGCATCTCGCGCAGATCGCCGACGAGGCCGACGTCGCAGGCACGCAGCTTGCCGAGTTCGGCCGCGTCCGCATCGAGATGGATCACGCGTGCTTCGGGGGCGAACGATGCGAGGCGTCCGGTCGCGCGGTCATCGAAGCGCGCGCCGACGACGAGCAGCAGATCGCATTCCTGCACGGCGAAGTTCGCCGCCGGATTGCCGTGCATGCCGAGCATGCCGAGGTAGTGCGCGTCATCCGGATCGCAGGCGCCCAGCCCCTTCAGCGTGGCCACGGCCGGAATGCCGGTCAGTCGCGCGAACTCGCGCAGCTCGCGCTCGGCGCCGGCGATGCCGACGCCGCCGCCGACATACAGCAGCGGCTTCTTCGCGCGGGCCAGCAACGCATGTGCTTCGGCCAGGCGCGCTTCGGCCGCGGCCGGCAGGCGCGTGACGATCTGGCGCACCGGCCGCGCGACCGCGCGCGCATTGGCGACATCCTTGGGCAGGTCGATCAGCACCGGACCGGGCCGGCCGCTCGTCGCGATCGCGATCGCCTCGCGCACGATGGCATGCACGTCCTCGGCACGACGCACGATATAGCTGTGCTTGACCACCGGCAGGCTCATGCCGAACACGTCGACTTCCTGGAACGCGTCGGTGCCCATCAGGCTCGTCGGCACCTGGCCGGTGATTGCGAGCAGCGGCACCGAATCGAGATAGGCGTTGGCCAGACCGGTCAGCAGATTGGTCGCGCCGGGGCCGGAGGTGGCCAGGCAGACGCCGACGCGGCCGCTGGCTCGCGCGTAGCCGTCGGCGGCCAGCGCCGCACCCTGCTCGTGGCGCACGAGGATGTGCTTGAGCGACGAATCCACGAGCGCGTCGTAGACCGGCATGATGGCGCCGCCCGGATAGCCGAAGATCGTGTCGACGCCTTCGGCCTCCAGCGCGTCGAGCAGGTGCTGCGCGCCGCTGCGCACGGCGCCGGCGCGCGCCGGCGCCGCGGCGGCCGCCGCGGAGGTGTTGCGATGATCTCTGCCGCCGTCCATGTCAGGCACTCCGTTTCAGTGGGGCGTCCGCCGTCGGCGACGCCACCGTGGTCACGGCCGGCTGGGCCGGATTCAGCCAGGGCATGCGCGCGCGCAGGCCGGCGCCGACCTGTTCGATCGGATGCGCGAGATCCTTCTGCTTGAGCGCGCGGTAGTTGCCGTTGCCGGCCTTGTATTCCGCGGTCCACTCGCGCGCGAAGGTGCCGTCGCGGATCTCGGTCAGGATCTGCTGCATGCGCGCCTTGGTGCCGGCGTCGACGACGCGCGGGCCGCGCGTGAGATCGCCGTACTGCGCAGTCTCGGAAATGAACTGGTGCATCTTGGCCAGGCCGCCTTCGTGCAGCAGGTCGACGATGAGCTTGAGTTCGTGCAGTACCTCGTAGTACGCGATCTCCGGCTGGTAGCCGGCTTCGGTCAGGGTCTCGAAACCGGCCAGCACGAGCTCGGTCGCGCCGCCGCAGAGCACGGCCTGTTCGCCGAACAGATCGGTTTCGGTTTCCTCGGCGAAGCTCGTCTCGATCAGCATCGCGCGCGCGCCGCCGATGCCGGCCGCATAGGCCAGCACCTTGTCGCGGGCCTGGCCGCTGGCGTCCTGGTGGATCGCATAGATGCACGGCACGCCGTGGCCCTTCTCGTATTCGCGGCGCACCAGCGCGCCCGGGCCCTTCGGCGCGACGAGGATCACGTCGATGTCGGCGCGCGGCCGGATCTGGCCGAAATGCACGTTGAAACCGTGCGCGAACAGCAGCGCCGCGTTCGGCTTGAGATTCGGCGCGATCGCGTCCTCGTACAGCGCGGGCTGCACCATGTCGGGCGTCAGCACGGCGACGAGATCGGCGTTCTTCACGGCTTCCGCCGGTTCGGCGACCTTGAGGCCGTCGGCGCGGGCCTTGTCCCAGGACGGTCCGCCGCGGCGCACGCCGACGGTGACGTCGAGGCCGGAGTCCTTGAGGTTCAACGCGTGGGCGCGCCCCTGGCTGCCGTAGCCGAGTACGGCGACGCGGGCGGACTGCAGGGCGGCGGTGGTCGGTACGGTCGTGCTCATGCGGTGTCTCCGGGAAGTTGTGGAACGGTGGAATTCAGGAAAATGGATCAGATGCGTTCGGGCTCAGGCACGCGTCACCGCCCCTTCGGCGGCGGAGCCGACCAGGCGCGCGTACTTGGCGAGCACGCCGCTGACGACCTTGGCCGCCGGCGGCTGCCAGCCGGCGCGGCGCGCATCGAGGTCGGCGTCGGTGGACAGGGTGCGCGCCTGCGCGTCGATGACCAGGCGGTCGCCTTCGCGCAGCAGCGCGATCGGACCGCCGCGCGCGGCTTCGGGCGCAATGTGGCCGACCATGAAGCCGTGGGTCGCACCGCTGAAGCGGCCGTCGGTGATCAGGGCGACGTCGTTGCCGAGGCCGCGGCCGACCAGCGCCGCGGTGACCGCGAGCATCTCGCGCATGCCGGGACCGCCGGCCGGTCCCTCGTTGCGGATCACGATGACGTCGCCGGCGTTGATCGCACCGGCCTGCACCGCGGCGAAGGCCTGTTCCTCGCTGTCGAACACGCGCGCCGGCCCTTCGTGACGCAGGCGGCCGTGGCCGGCCAGCTTGAGCACGCAGCCTTCCGGCGCGACGTTGCCGTACAGGATCGAATAGCCGCCGCGCGGCTTCAGCGGCGCGCTGGCCGGTCGTACCACGTCCTGGCCGGCGAGCTGCGGCGCGGCCGCATCGAGCTCGGCGAACAGCGAGCGTCCGGTGACCGTTGCGGCGTCCTCGATCAGTCCGCCGTCGCGCATCGCCGAAGCGACGAGGCTGGCGCCGCCGACGTCGGTCAGTTCTACCGCGGTATAGCGGCCGCCGGGCTTGAGATCGGCGATGACCGGCGTGTCGCGCGAGGCAGTCTCGAAGTCCTCCAGGCTCAGCGGCACGCCGGCTTCGCGCGCGATCGCGAGCAGATGCAGCACCGCATTGGTCGATCCGGCGGTCGCGGCGACCAGGCGCGCGGCGTTGCGGAACGCGACCGGCGTCAGCAGATCGCGCGGCAGGCGTTGCGTGTTGAGGCAGTCCAGCGCGAGTTCGCCGCAGCGGAACGCCGCATCGCGCTTGGCCGGATCGGTCGCGGCGATGTCGTTGAGGCCCAGCGGCGACAGGCCCAGCGCGGTCAGCACCATGGCCATCGTATTGGCCGTGTACTGGCCGCCGCAGGCGCCGGCGCCGGGACAGGCATGCTTTTCGACCTGGCAGAGTTTTTCGCCCGACAGCTTGCCCGCGCCGTGCGCGCCGACCGCCTCGAACACGTCCTGCACGGTGATCGCGCGCCCGTCGAGGCGGCCGTGGGCGATGCTGCCGCCGTACAGCGCGACACCCGGAATGTTCAGCCGCGCGAGCGCCATGGCCGCGGCCGGAATCGTCTTGTCGCATCCGCACAGCACGACCATCGCATCGAGGCTGTGGCCGTCGACGGCCAGCTCGATCGAGTCGGTGATGACTTCGCGACTGACCAGCGACGCGCGCATGCCCGGCGTGCCCATGGCAATGCCGTCGGTCACGGCAATGGTGTTGAACTCGATCGGCGTGCCGCCGGCCGCGCGCACGCCTTCGCAGGCAGCGGCGGCGAGGTCGCGCAGATTCAGGTTGCATGGACTCACGTTGGACCAGGTGTGCACGACGGCGACGAGCGGCTTGGCGATCGCCTCGTCGTCGAGCCCGGTCGCGCGCAGCATGGCGCGCGCGGGCGCGCGGTCGGGACCGTGTTTGATGGCGTTACTGCGCATGGAGAGGAGCGTCCGTGGGGAAGGCAGGCGTGGCGTCGTTGGTGGCGTTGTCGCTGGCGCTGGCGTTGGAAGCGGCGCGGGCAGGAGCAAACCCATCCCCACCCATGCCCTCCCCTTGAAGGGGAGGGTTTGTCGGGAGGGCGCCGCCCTCAAAAGCCCTCCCCTTCAAGGGGAGGGTTGGGTGGGGATGGGTTTCGCCGTAATCTGCAAAACGCGAACGACGCGCCTCCGCGCCCCAGCGCCCGGAACCTTCCCATGCACCCGCGCCGGCGTATTGGGCGAGACCGGCGCCGAAGCGCGCCAATGTGTAGAACGCGCTCACGCCGCCTCCTGCGTCGCATTGCGCTCGCCGAAAGCGGCGATGACGGCAGCCGTACTCTCGCGCGTGCCGGCGCTGCCACCGAGATCGCGCGTCAGCACGCCGGCGTCGATCACGCGATCCACCGCCTGCTCGATCGCCGCGGCTTCGTTCTCCAGTCCCAGCGAATGACGCAGCAGCATGGCCGCCGACAGGATCGCGCCCAGCGGATTGGCCACGCCGCGGCCGGCGATGTCCGGTGCCGAGCCGTGGATCGGTTCGTACAGGCCGCGCGTGCCTTCGCCGAGCGACGCCGACGGCAGCAGGCCCAGCGAACCGGCCAGCGCCGCGGCCTCGTCGGTCAGGATGTCGCCGAACAGGTTCTCGGTGACGATGACGTCGTAGGCCGCCGGCCGCGTCAGCAGCAGCATGGCCATGGAATCCACGAGCTGATGTTCCAGCGCGACGTCGGGAAATTCGTGCGCGACGCGCTGCGTGGTTTCGCGCCACAGCCGCGAAGTCTCCAGCACGTTGGCCTTGTCGACCGAGGTGACGCGGCGGCCGCGCGTGCGGGCGAGCTGGAACGCACGGCGCAGCACGCGCTCGATCTCGGCCGTGGTGTAGCGCGTCTCGTCGGTGGCCGTATCCGGCGTGCGCGTCTTGGCGCCGAAATACGCGCCGCCGGTCAGCTCGCGCACGAACAGCAGGTTCACGCCGGCCAGGCGCTCGTTCTTCAGCGGCGACAGCTCGGCCAGCCGCGGATGCACGCGTACCGGCCGCAGGTTCGCAAACACGCCGAGCTCGGCGCGCAGGCGCAGCAGGCCCTGTTCGGGCCGCACGCGCGCCTTGGGATCGGACCACTGCGGACCGCCGACCGCGCCGAGCAGCACCGCGTCGGCCTGCTTGCAGACGATCAGGGTCTCGGCCGGCAGCGGATCGCCATGGGCGTCGATCGCGCCGCCGCCGATCGCGTGTTCGCTGAACTCGAATTCGTGGCCGTGGCGCGCGGCGACGTGGCGCAGCACGCTGACCGCCGCGGCGGTGACTTCCGGGCCGATGCCGTCGCCCGGCAACACGGCGATGCGCGCCTTCATGCGGCTTCTCCGCGACGGCGCTCGAACTGCTCGATCGCGTCGTTGTGCGCGAGCAGGAAGCCGAGCTGGTCGACGCCGGCCAGCAGGCAGTGCCTGGCAAAGGGATCGAGCTGGAAGCCGAAACGGCCGCCGTCGGGCAGTTCGATGGTCTGCGCGGCGACGTCGATCGCGAGTTCGATGCCCGGATGGGCGAGCAGGTAGCGATGCTCCGACTCGCTGAGCACGACCGCGAGCAGACCGTTCTTCAGCGCGTTGTTGCGGAAGATGTCGGCGATCTCGGAACTCAGCACCGCGCGGATGCCGTAGTCGAGCAGCGCCCACGGCGCGTGCTCGCGCGAGGAGCCGCAGCCGAAATTGCGTCCGGCGACGAGGATCTCGCAGCCGCGTGCGGCCGGCTGGTTCAGTTCGAACGCCGGGTTCTCGCGGCCGTCGGCGGCGTAGCGCCAGTCGTTGAACGCGAAGCGGCCGAGACCGGCGCGCTCGGTCGTGGTCAGGAAGCGCGCCGGAATGATGCGGTCGGTGTCGATGTTCTCGTGCGCGAGCACGGCGGTGCGCGCGCGGATGTGCGTGATCGGATTCATGCGGCCTGTTCCTGCAGCAGGGATTGCGGATCGGCGATACAGCCGGCGACGGCCGAGGCCGCGGCGACCGCCGGGCTGGCCAGCACGGTGCGCGCGCCGGGGCCCTGGCGGCCCTCGAAATTGCGGTTGGACGTGCTGACGACGAGCTGGCCGGGTTTGGCCAGATCGCCGTTCATCGCGATGCACATGGAGCAGCCGGGCTCGCGCCATTCGGCGCCGGCGGCGCGGAACACCTGGTCCAGCCCTTCGCGCTCGGCCTCGTGTTTGATCGCCAGCGATCCCGGCACGACGAGCATGCGCACGCGCGGCGCGAGCGAACGCCCGCGCAGCACCGCGGCGGCGTCGCGCAGATCGCTCAGGCGCGAGTTCGTGCAGCTGCCGACGAAGACCACGTCGACGGCCGTGCCGGCCAGCGGCTTGCCGGCTTCGACCTGCATGTATTCCAGCGCGCGGCGCTCCTGCAGCGAGGCCGGCGCCGGCACCGCCGCGTCGAGCGCGACGACCATGCCCGGATGCGTGCCGTAGGTGACCGTCGGCCGCACGCGGCTCGCATCGACGTGCACGACCCGGTCGTACTTCGCGTCGGCATCGCTGGCCAGCGAGTTCCAGTAGCGCACGGCCTTGTCCCAGTCCTCGCCGCGCGGCGCGTACGGGCGCTCGCGCAGGTAGTCGTAGGTGACCTGGTCCGGCGCGATCAGGCCGGCGCGCGCGCCGGCTTCGATCGACATGTTGCACACCGTCATGCGCTGTTCCATCGACAGCGCCTGGATCGCGCGGCCGCGGTACTCGATGACGTGGCCGGTGCCGCCGTTGACACCGATCTGGCCGATGATGTGCAGCACGAGGTCCTTGGCGCTGCAGTTGGCCGGCAGCTCGCCGTCGACGTGGATCGCCAGCGATTTCGGTTTCTGCTGCAGCAGGCACTGCGTCGCGAGCACGTGGCCGACCTCGGTCGTGCCGATGCCGAAGGCCAGCGCGCCGAACGCGCCGTGCGTCGAGGTGTGGCTGTCGCCGCAGACGATGGTCATGCCGGGCTGGGTCGCGCCGAGCTCCGGACCGATCACGTGGACGATGCCGCGGTGATCGCTGTTCCAGCCGTTCAGCCGTATGCCGAACTGGGCGCAGTTCTTCTCCAGTTCGGCGACCTGCGCGGCGGCTTCCTCGCTCGCATAGACCGGCTGGCCGAGATCGTCGAACGGCGCGGTCGGCGTGGAATGATCGAGCGTCGCCAGGGTGCGCTCGGGGCAGCGCACGCCCAGGTGGCGCGCGCGCAGCTCGGCGAACGCCTGTGGCGAGGTCACCTCGTGGATCAGATGCAGGTCGACGTAGAGGATGCCCGGCGTGGACGCGGTCGCCGGCTTGACGACGTGCGCGTCCCAGAGCTTGTCGAGCAGGGTGCGCGCGGCCATCACGCGGCCTCCTGGGCGAAGCTGCGCGCCTGCACCGGCGTCAGCCAGCCCCAGCGGTCTTCGGTGCCGCCGTCGAACAGGCCGAAGAACATGCGCTGCAGCGCCTTGGTGACCGGTCCGGGCTTGCCGCTGCCGACCGGCTTGCGGTCCACCGAACGCACCGGCGTGATCTCGGCGGCCGTGCCGGTCATGAACACTTCGTCGGCGAAATACAGCATTTCGCGCGGCATGGGCTGCTCGTGCACGGTGTAACCGAGTTCCTGCGCGAGGGTCATGACCGTGTCGCGCGTGATGCCGCAGAGGATCGACGCGCCAGCCGGCGGCGTGTACAGCTTGCCGCCGCGCACGATGAACAGGTTCTCGCCGGCGCCTTCGCTGAGCAGGCCGCCGGGCGCCAGCGCGATGCCTTCGACGAAGCCGCCGTCGACGGCTTCGCGCGCGATCAGCTGGCTGTTCAGATAATTGCCGCCGGCCTTCGCGCCGCTCGGATAGGTGTTCGGCGCGGCGCGGTTCCACGAGCTCACGCAGACGTCGACACCCTGCTCCAGCGCCGCGGCGCCGTGCATGCTGCCCCACTCGATCGCGATGACCGCGACGTCGACGGCGGTATCGCGCGGCGGCGCCAGGCTGAAGGTGAAGCCCGAGCGGTAGACGATGGGCCGCAGATACGCGCTGGCCAGCTTGTTCGCGAGCACGACGTCGGCGCAGGCCTGGTCGATCGCGTCGGCGTCGTAGGCAATGCCGAGGTCGTAGACGCGCGCCGAGTGGAACAGGCGCTCGGTGTGGTCGCGCAGGCGGAAGAACCGCGGGCCCTGCGGGGTGGCGTAGACGCGTTCGCCTTCGAACACCGAGGAACCGTAGTGCAGCGCATGCGCGCCGACGCTGACGCTGGCCTCTTGCCAGGGTTTGATGCGGCCGTTGTGCCAGATGTATGCGGGCGTCTTCATGCGGTTTCCTCAGGCGTGGTTCGCGGCCGCGCGCGCGGCCTTGTCGGGTTTGCTGCGTTCGATGCGGTTGGCGATTTCCAGCGCGGCCAGCGCGGCGGCTTCGACGATGTCGGTGGACACGCCGCGGCCGTGCAGCTCGCGGCCGGCGTGGCGTACGCCGAGCGTGGCCTGGCCCTGTGCGTCGCCGCCTTCCGACAGTGCGCGGATCTGGAAGTCGACGAGTTCGAAGTCCTGGCCGACGGCGCGGCCGATCGCGCGCAGGGTCGCGTCGACCGGGCCGTCGCCGATCGCCGCTTCGCTGGCCATGACGCCGTCCTCGCGCTGCAGCCGTACCGAGGCCGACGCGCTGCCGCCCAGGTGCGAGGCCGCGTGCAGATGCACGATGCGCCAGGGGCCCTGCGCCTCGGCGTCGCGGCCCAGGGCCAGCGCTTCGAGGTCGCTGTCGAATACTTCGCGCTTCTTGTCGGCCAGGCTCTTGAAGCGCGTGAAGATCTGATCCAGCGCGGCCTCGTCGGGCGTATGGCCCAGGCTGGCCAGGCGCTCGCGCAGCGCGTGGCGGCCGCTGTGCTTGCCGAGCACCAGCTGCGAACGCGCGAAGCCCACGTCCTCGGGGCGCATGATTTCGTAGGTGCCGCGATGCTTGAGCATGCCGTGCTGGTGGATGCCCGACTCGTGCGCGAACGCGTTGTCGCCGACCACGGCCTTGTTGCGCGGAATCGGCTGACCGGTCAGCTGGGCCAGCAGGCGCGCGGCCGGATACAGCCGCGGCGTGCGCAGACCGGTGTCCACGCCGAACAGTTCGGCGCGCGTCTTCAGCGCCATCGCCACTTCTTCCAGCGCCGCATTGCCGGCGCGCTCGCCGATGCCGGTCAGGGTGCATTCGACCTGGCGCGCGCCGGCGGCGACCGCGGCCAGGCTGTTGGCGACGGCCATGCCCAGGTCGTCGTGGCAATGCACCGACAGCACGGCGCGTTCGATATCGCGCACGTTGGCCTTCAGAAAAACGATGCGCTCGTACATTTCGGCCGGCGTGATGTAGCCGACCGTGTCGGGCACGTTCAACGTGGTAGCGCCGGCCTCGACGACCGCGGAGAACACCTCGGCCAGATAGTCCGGTTCGGTGCGCATCGCATCTTCGGCGGAAAATTCCACATCGGCGCAGAGTTCCTTGGCGCGGCGCACGGCGGCCACGGCCGCGTCGACGACCTGCGCGCGGCTCATGCCGAGCTTGTGCTCGCGATGCAGCGGGCTCGTCGCAATGAACACATGGATGCGGCCGCGCGCGGCCGGCTCCAGCGCGCGTGCCGCAGTCTCGATGTCGCCGCGCTGGCAGCGTGCGAGCGCGCAGATGGCCGCGCTGCGCACCTCGCGCGCGATCGCCTGCACCGCGGCGAAGTCGCCGTCGGAAGCCTGCGGAAAGCCGGCCTCGATGATGTCGACGCCGAGGTCGGCCAGGGCCTGGGCGATGCGCAGCTTCTGCGCCCGCGTCATGGAAAAGCCGGGCGCCTGCTCACCGTCACGCAGGGTGGTGTCGAATACGCGTACGCGTTCGCGGGCGGCCGGGGGGATGCTGGCTACGGGGAAATCTGTCGGTGTCATGGTCTGCCTTAGCAGGCCAGGGCAACAAAAAACCCCGCACTCGTTGCCGGGTGCGGGGTTTTTTAGTGTTCGTGTCGTTTTATTTTCGACGCGCGCCCTAACCCGCACCTCCGCTGGTAATAAGAAGTACGAGGACGAGTACGAGCGAAATTCGCGCCGCAATCACGCGCAGGCCGGCCGTCGCGAGCGTCTGCTCGGTGCGGGCGATCTGGCGGTGGTTGGTGCGCTGCGTCATGGGGATCGAACCTATTCGCCGGCTTTGCGAGGTGTCAAATGGCTTCGGTTTTTTTAACCGATAACGGCATCGAGACGAAGATTTTCGTCAAAAAACTCCGCTTATGCCGTTTTCGACGCCCCGGAATCTGTCCGGACAACTGTGTCACGGCCACGCCGTCGCCGCCGCTCGCTCAGGTGGCCGGCGACTGCCGCAGCTTGGCCGCAAGGCCGCCGGCGCGGCGTATGGGCCGCGCGAGCGAGGCCGCGACGACGTCGGCCGTGGCGCACAGATCCAGTCGCTCGCGAGCGCGCGAGATGCCGGTGTAGAGCAACTGCCGCGACAGGATGCGGTGCTCCGGATCCGGCGGCAGCAGCACCGCGACATGGGCGTATTCGGAACCCTGGCTCTTGTGCACGGTGATCGCGAACGCGCCCTCGTGCGCCGGCAGGCTTTCCGGCGCGAACGCGCGCGCGCCGCCGTCGGCGTCGAACCAGACGCGCAGGCGGCCGTCCGCGTCGGCCAGGCACAGGCCCACGTCGCCGTTGAACAGGCGCAGGCCGTAGTCGTTCTGCGTGACGAGCACGGCGCGGCCCGCGTACCACGGCGAATCGCCGTCGATCTGCCACAGCCGGCGCAGCTCGGCTTCGACCAGCGCGTTCAGCGCGAGCGCGCCGAATATGTCCTCGCGCAAGGCACACAGCAGCTGGCGCTGGCCAAGACTGCGCAGCGCCTCCAGCGCGATCTGCTCCGGTTCGCGCGGCGGCGGCGCGAACAGCGAAGGCTGATACGGCGCGGCGCTCGCCTCGATCGCCGCCCCAGCGCCGCCGCGCGACGGCAAGGTCGGCCGCAGCGGCAAGGCCGCAAGCGTCGCGGCCCAGTCCTGCGCAAACGTGCGCAGCGCCGCAGCATCGGCGACCGGCCGCATTGCAGCGCGCGGCGCGGCCGCGGCGAGCGCGGCGCTGAATGCGGCCGCATCGCCTTCGCGCACGGCCTCGTTGAGCCGCGCGAGTTCGTGCTGCGCGCGGAAGCTGTGCTGCAGGCGCACGAGTTCCGCCGCCTGCTCGCGCTCCAGCGCCGCCACCAGGTCCATCAGCACCGAACCGGCGGCGACCGAGGTCAGCTGGTCGGCGTCGCCGAGCAGCACCAGCGCCGCATCGTCGCGCACCGCGTCGAGCAGGCTGCGCAGCATGGCCAGGTCCAGCATCGAGGCTTCGTCGACGACGACGATGTCGGCGGCGATCGGCCGCGCGCGGCCGCGCGTGAAGCGGTTGCGCCGCGGCTCGTAGCCGAGCAGGCGATGCAGGGTCAGCGCGGTGTGTTCGGGTATGCGTTCGAGCAGCGGCTGCCAGTCGGGCGGCAGCGCGCCGGCGCCGCCGCGCAGCGCGGCCTTGCCGGCGCGCAGCGACTGCAGCAGGCGCTGCGCCGCCTTGCCGGTCGGTGCGGCCAGCTGGACCACCGGCGCCGCGGCCGCGTGCCGCTGCAGCATCAGCAGCAGGCGCAGCACCGTCGTGGTCTTGCCGGTGCCGGGACCGCCGGTCAGCACGAACAGGCGCCGGCCGACGGCAGCGGCGACCGCGTCGCGCTGACGCTGCGCCGGCGCCGTATCGCCGGCGAACAAGGTATCGAGATCGGCCGCGAGCGCCGCGGCATCGACCGGCGCAGCCGCCTGCCGGCGCTGCGCCACGTGCAGCGCGATCGCGGTCTCGTGCGCGTGGTTGCGCCAGAACGCGAAGCGTCCGTCGGCATCGAGCACGAACGGCTGGCGCCGGCTGCCGTCGCCGACCAGCGCCTCGCCGCGCAGCGCCTCGACGTCCTCGGCGGTCGGCGGCGTCATGCCGTGGCGGCCGGCGTCGGCGCCGAGCAGCGGCAGCGCCGCGTCGCCGAGGCCGTCGGCGTAGCTGGCCCAGCCGGCGACTTCGGCCAGCCGCGCCGAACCGCCGTGGACCTGCACCCATTGCGCGACGGCGCGATCCAGCGGCCGCCAGGCCGCCGGCAGTTCCGCCTCATTGCCGCGGCGCCAGGTATACAGCGTCATGCGGCGCCTCCGAGCACGGCATCCACCGCATCGAGCAGCGCCGCATCGAAGCGCCGGCGCCAGACGCCGAGCTGCGGCGCAAGACCGCAGGCACGCACGAACAGATAGATCGCCTCGCCGAAATGCTGCGCGTGGCGATAGTCCGGCAGGCGCTGACGCAGATAGCGCTGCAGCGCGACGCTGTAGAGCAGCGCCTGGAAACCGTAGTGATGCTCGGCCATGGCCTGGTCCAGGCGCACGGGCGCGTAGTCGGCCAGGGTGTCGCCGAGGTAGTTGGTCTTGTAGTCGAGCACGTGGAAGCGGCCGGCCTGCTCGACGATCAGGTCGATCTTGCCGCTCATCAGGCCGGTGAGCGCCGCGCCCTGCAGATTGCGCGGCAACAGATCGGCCGCACCGTGGCGCGCGCAGGCCTCGCGCAGCGCGCGCAGCGACACGCCGTCGAGCACGAACTGGAAGCCCATTTCCGCGCACTGCTGCGACGCGGCCAGATCCTGCAGGCTGGCGCCGTCGAACAGCGGCAGTTCCAGAGTGCGCTGCACCAGCGCGCCGATGCCGATGACCGCGGCCGTGGTCTGCGCCGGCGCGATGCGCACGGCGCACTCGCGCAGACTCTGCTCGATCAGGCGCGTCTGCGCGCTCAGCGCCGACTGCGTGTCGCGGCGCTCGAACACGGCATGCACGGCATTGCCGAATTCCGGGCCGCGCCAGCTGCCGAGAGCGACTATGCGCGGATCCGGCGCCGCGGCGACCGCGGCCAGCGGCAGCGGCGCGAGCGCTTCGTCGCGTGCGGCGCGCTCGTCATCGGCGGCGGCCTCTTCCTGCTCGCCGCGGCCGCGGCCGGCGACCAGCGCAGTGAAGCTGTAGGTGTGCTCCAGCACCGGCCAGGCCGGCTCGCGCCGCGGACTCAGGCGCTGCGGCGCCGTTGCTGCGGCCGGGCGATAGTCCTGCTCGGGCCAGGCCCAGTCATCGGCGCACCAGGCCAGATGCGGCGCCTGCTGTGCGAGCGGCGTGTCCGCCGCGGCGTCCTGCAGCCGCGCGAGCATCGCATCCAGCGCGGAGCGTTCCGGATCGGCCGCCGCCGGCGCGCCTTTCTTGCCGTCGCGCGGCCGCTGCGGCGGCAGGGCATAGACGTGGCAGGCGTACTGCGCGCGCGTCAGCGCGACGTAGAGCACGCGGAAGCGTTCGTCCTGATCCTCCTCGCGCACGCGTATCAGCGCCGCGGCGCGGCCTTCGGCGAGTTCGGCCACGCGCAACTTGGTGCGCTCGTCGTAGGCCAGCACGAGGCCGGGCTCGCGGCCCGTGTGATCCCACATCAGCGGCAGGATCACGAGCGGAAATTCCAGGCCCTTGCTCGCGTGCAGGGTCAGCAGACGCACGCGGCGCGCGTCGGATTCCAGGCGCAGCTGCCAGTCGTCGGCGGCCTCGCCGGGGTCGGGCGATTCGCGCTGCTGGGCGAACCAGGCCAGCAGCTGTTCGGCGCCGGCCAGGTGTTCGCTCCGGGCCTGCAGCAGCTCGCCGAGATGGCGCAGATCGGTCAGCGCGCGTTCGCGCTCGCTGGTCTGCGGCAGACGCAGCGCCAGGGCGGCCGACTGCGCCAGCACCACGCCGAGCACGCCGTGGCGCTGCCATTCGCGGCGCAGCTCGTCGAAATGCCGGCGCTGCAGCTGCCAGGCGTCGGCGTCCTCGCGCAGTTCGGCGATGCGGGCCAGGGTCAGGCCGCCGAAACGCGTGGCCAGCGCCGCGCGCAGCGCCGCATCGTCGTGGGCGTGCTCGACCGCGTACAGCAGCAGCTGCAGCTCGCGCGCCAGGTCGGTGTCGAACACGCTGCGCTTGCCGGCGCCGACGCAGGGCACGCCGTGCTGCAGCAGCAGTTCGCGCAGGCGCTCGACCTGCTGGTTCTTCGGCACGAGCACGGCGATGTCGCCGGGCTGCAGCGGCGTCGCGCCGATGCGCGCGCCCGAGGTCAATAGCGCGACTACGTGCCGCGCGCAGGCCGCCAGCGCCTGCTCGCGCCGGCTGTCCAGGCTCAACGGATCCGCGGCGCAGTAGTGCAGCTGCAGCGGCTGCATCAGCGCCTCGCCGCCGGCACCGGCATAAGGCTCGCTGCGGCCGGCCGCGCGCACCGGCTCGTAGTGGATCGGGTGCTGTGGCTGCATGCTGAGCACGGGACCGGCCGTCGCGTAGAGCTCGTTGAGCGCGGCGACGTAGGCCACCGCCGAGCGCCGGTTCGTGTCCAGGGTCAGCACTTCGTCGGCGGTGGCGGCGGCGGCCAGATAGGTGTGGATGTCGCCGCCGCGAAAACGGTAGATGGCCTGCTTGGGGTCGCCGATCATGACCAGCCGGCCGCAGGCCGCGCCGTCGGCATCGCGATAGATCGCATCGAGGATGGCGTACTGCAGCGCGTCGGTGTCCTGGAATTCGTCGACCAGCGCGACCGGCCACTGCCCGCGCAGCCGCGCGGCCAGCGGACCGCTGCGATCGCGCAGCGCGCCGGCGGCGCTTTCGAGCAGGCTGTTGAAGGTCTGGCGCGATTCGCGCAGCAGCTGCTCGCGGCGCCGCTCGACCAGGCGCTGGCGATAGCGTTCCAGCGCGGCGGCGCGGTTGCTGCCGCCGGCGCGCTCGCGACAGCGCAGCGCCGCGAACAGCGCATCGAGGTCGGCGCGCAGCGCGGCATCGTCCAGCGCCGCCGGCTTGAGCTGGCCGGCGAGTGCGTCCGCGTGTCGCAGCACGCTGTCGGCCTCGAATGCCTCCACGGTGTTTTCCTCGACGGCCTCGACGAAGCGCCGCAGCGCCGTGGCCAGCGCCGCGTTCGAGCGCGCGAATACCTGCGGCCGCTGCAGCAGCGTCTGCGCGGCCGCGGCCAGTCGCTGCCACTGCTGCGGCGACGGCGGCGCTTCCGGCTGCGCCGTGCGCACGCCGACACCGGGCGCGAGCACCGCGCGCAGGGCTTCGCGCAGCGCGCTGCGGCCGCCGTCGACCCAGAGCCGGTCGCCGTCGTCCAGCGGCGCCTCGCGCTGCATGAGATCGCGCCAGAGATCGTCGACCAGCGCGTCGAGCACGGCGGTTTCGGCGATGACTTCGCCGGCCGCGAAGGTGCTGCCGCTCTCGACCGGGAAGTCGGCCAGGATGCGACGGCACAGCGCGTGCAGCGTGCCTATCGGCGCGAGATCGAGTTCGGCCTGGGCCAGGCGCAGGCGCACCCGGTCGATGTCGATCTGCGCCGGCGCGGCCTGCCAGCGCGCGGCCAGCCAGTCGGCATCGTCGCCGGCGGTCTCGGCCGGTTCGCCGGCGGCCGCGCGTTCGGCCGCCGCCTCGGCCCAGAGCAGGCGTGCGCGCAGGCGGTCGCGCAGTTCCTGCGCCGCGGCATCGGTGAAGGTGCCCACGACGATCTGCCGCGGCGTCCGCGGCGTCTCGCCTTCGAGCAGCAGGCGCAGGTAAAGCACCGCGATGGTCCAGGTCTTGCCGGTGCCGGCGCTGGCCTCGATCAGGCTGCGCCCGGCACCGGCCAGATCCAGCGCGCGCCAGCTCGCGATGCGCCGCGGCGCGTTCATGCGGCGGCTCCGGCGTCGAATTCGATCAGTGTCCGCAAGGTCTGCGCCGTCGCGACGAGTTCGTCGAATTCCGGCGTGCCCGGCGCCAGCTCGGCGCCGCTGGCGAACAGCCGCGCATAGCCCGGCATGTAGTCGCGCTCGCCGGTCTGGCGGTCGTTGCCGTGCCAGGCGAGCAGGACGCGCGCCTCGTTCACGTCCACAGCCGCGGCGGCCCAGCTGGTGCGCGGGAAGTACCACAGCGGTTCGCGCAGCGCGCCGAGGTACAGCTGCAGCAGCGCGGCGACGCGCCGCTCGAGCTCCGCGCGGCGCGCGGCGTACGCCGGGGCGTCGCGTTGCAAGGCACGCGTCGTTTCGCTCCAGGCATCCAGCGACGTCTGCCACGGCCGCTTGTCGCCGCTGCCGGGCAGCAGCACGCGCAGCGGCCGCGGATCGTTCCATTGCGCGAGCTGCAGCAGCGCCCATTCGAGAAACAGCACGAGGCGCGCGCCGAAATCCAGATCGCTTTCCTTGCGCTGCGGCAGTTCGAAGATCCAGTCCGTGCCGCCGCTGCGATAGGCGCGCGTGAGCTCGCCCTGCACGCGCCAGCCGGCCACGCCCAGGTCGATGGCCTGCGGCAGACGCTGCAGCGCGCCGGCCTGGAACAATCCGCTGCCGTCGGCGTCGGCCAGCAGATCGGCGACGACGGCGCGCTGGCGCTCCCAGGCGCGCTCGCCGGCGCGCACCGGCGGCCACAGGCCGCCGTAGCGCAGCCAGTCCGGCGGCGCCTCCGGCAACTCGACCTGACCGACCGCGGCCGCGTCGAAGAACAGGCGCTGGGCGACGCGATCCAGCCGCGCGAACTGCGGATCCAGCGGCTCGCTGTCGGCCAGCCGCCCGGACTCCAGCGCGTCCAGGCGCAGGCCGTACTGGCGCAGCAGGTGCTGCGCGGGCCGGCGCCAGTAGTCGAGCAGGTTGGCCAGCACCACGGCCGTCGGCGCCTCGGCCGGCGGCAGCGCGCCGTCGAGGAACGCCGGCGCCGCGCTGCCGCGCTCGCGCAACAGCGCGATCAGATCGCCGCGATAGGAATACAGGCGCGGATCGGCGCCGTCGAAATAGCGCGCGTCGAACGGCTGCAGCGGATGGCGCACCAGCCACGGCCGCGGCGCCTCGTGTTCGTCGCGGCCGCGCAGGCCGTGGGCCTGGTCCAGCAAGGTCAGCAGCTCGGCCAGCGGCGCGGCCGGATTGCGCGGCTTGCCGTCGCGCACGCCTTCGCCGACGTAGCTCAGATGCAGGGTCTCGCGCGCCGCCATCACGGTTTCGAGGAACAGATAGCGATCGTCGCTGCGCACGTCGCGGTCGCCGAGGCGGCGATGCGCGGTCATCAGGTCCAGGCCGGCGTCGGAACCCGCGCGCGGAAATTCGCCGTCGTCCAGACCGAGCACGGCGACGACGCGGAACGGGATCGCGCGCTGCGGCACCATGCCGCAGACCGTCATGCCGCCGACGAGAAAACGCTGCCGGTCCGACAGCGCGGTCAGGCGTTCGCGCAGCACGTCGCGCACCACGTCGAATTCGACGAGCGGATCGACGTGGGCGTCGTCGACGTCGCCGTGCAGACTGAGCACGATGCGGCGCAGCTCGGCCAGCGCGGCGGTCGCGGCCGCGTCGGCGTAGTCGGCGCGGAACAGGTTGTCGATCAGCGTCTCGCAGCGCTGCGCCCAGGCGCTCAGGCGGCGGCGCTGCTGCGTGTCGCGGCAGAACTCGGCCAGCAGCTGCAGCAGCCGGTCCAGCGCGCCGAGCGCCTCGGCCTGCACGCCGTGCACGCCTTCCACCGGCACCAGCACGTCGCCGTCGGGCAGGGTCAGCGCCTGCGCCTCGTCGTCTTCATCGGTGCCGAGCAGATAGCCGGCGAGCAGACGGTCCATGCCCCAGGCGAAGGTGTGTTCGGCGATCGCCGGCACGCCGAAGCGCCGGCGGAATTCCGGATCCAGCGCCCAGGCCACGCGGCTGCGTGCGATCCAGTCCGACAGGCGCTCCACGCCGGCCGCATCCAGACCCAGCGCCCGCGCAATTTCCTCGACGCCCAGCAGATCCAGCACCTGCGCGGCGCTCAGGCGGGTCTGCGGCAGGTCGAGCAGATTCGCGAAGGCCAGCAGCAGCGGATGACTGCGCAGCACCGGCACGTCGGCCAGGTGATACGGCAACGCGTTGTGCGCGCGGCCGGGCTCGCCGAACACGGCCGGCAGCAGCGGCACATAGGCCTGGATGTCCGGCGCCATCACGACGATGTCGGAAGGCTTGAGATCCGGCCGCGCCTCGCGCTCGCGCAGCAGCGCATCGCGCAGCACTTCCAGTTCGCGCAGCCGCGTATGGCAGGCGTGCACGCGCAGGCTGCGGTCTTCGCGCTCCTGCGCCGGCTCGAAGAGCGCCGGCGCGAGCCGCGCAGTGTCGAGCTGGCGGATGCTGTCCTGCAGCCGCGCGAGGCGGTCGTGCGTGTCCGCCGGCTTCTCGTCCTCGCTGTGACGGATGTCGACCGCGACGTCGTCGGCACCGGCCAGCGCGAGCATGAAGTGCTGGCCGAGCCGGCCCCAGCTCGCGAGCAGCGGATGATTCAGCGCCAGGAACTGCTGCTCGGAGGCCTCGGAAAACGCGCCGA
The DNA here is from genome assembly GCA_001725155.1 of Lysobacteraceae bacterium SCN 69-320. Classification (GTDB taxonomy): domain Bacteria; phylum Pseudomonadota; class Gammaproteobacteria; order Xanthomonadales; family Rhodanobacteraceae; genus Tahibacter. The sequence goes on from MEFP01000030.1 coordinate 755,314, forward strand.
GTTTCGCCAGCTCGGTCAGATACGCGCGCTCGGGCCTGAGGCCGGCCCAGTATTCGCGGCACGGGTCCGGCACGTAGAGCACGACGGGCCGGCGCCGGGCGACCGCGCGCAGGGTCGCGAACTCGGTCGGCGCGAGATGACTGATGCCGAACACGTGCAGCGGCTCGTCGGCGATCGCACCGCGCGGCGCCGTGTCGAGCGCGCGCAGCAGCGCGGTCAGTCGTTCGCCGCGATGCGGCTGGGCGATCTGCGCGCGCAGGCGGCGCCAGAGCGGCGCTAGGAACGTGGCCGCCGGAACGTCGTCGCGACCGGCGCTCCAGGCCTGCAGCCAGTCGGGCCGGTAGACGAGGTAGCGCGTGTACAGCGCGGCGATGCGGTCGGCCAGCTGGAAGCGGCGGCGCGGCGCATCCAGGCCATGCAGATAGCGGCGCACGGCGGGATCGTCGATCTCTGCCAGCAGTTCGTGGATGCGCCAGCGCAGCGCTTCGCGCCGGTACGGCTGCAGCGCGACGACGGACTCGCCGAGCAGGCGCTGGGCCAGCCGGTCCAGCCAGGCGCTCGGCAGCTCTATCGACAGATTCGCCGCGATGCCGCCCGCGCCGCGCCGGCGCGCGAGCGCGCGGGCCAGCCACTGGCGTATGCCCGGATGCGCAGCGATCACGTCGAACGGCTGCAGCGCATGTGCCGGCGGCGCCGCGTCCATCAGGCTCAGCAGCGGCGGCAGCAGCGCCTCCAGCCGGCTGGCGCGATAGACGATGATTCCGTGCTGCATGGACCCGCGGGGCTCGATAACAGGCGCGCAGCCTAGCGCAAGGCGCTGCCGCGACGCGATGGCGCGAAACCCCGGGGACCCGCACGACAATGCGGATGCGGGATCGGCGGCCGCGCCGCATTGACCCGGCGCGCCGGGCGCGCACAATCCGTCGTCACGGTGGCTTAACCGCCCGGCCCGGCGTCGCGGTTACTCTCGCCGGACCACCGGATCCCCGAACCCGGCAGACAATGAAGCGAGCGGATTGGTGTGGCAGTGCCCGGCGGTGGTCCCAGCGCCTGCTGCTGGCGACGCTTGCGCTGGCCTCCGCGGCGGGGTTCGCTGCCGATCCGCTGCCGCGCCATCCTCTGGAAGCCCGCGCGCTGGTCGAGCCCGAACGCGTCCTCGCCGAACTGCCGCCGCTGATCGAAGCCGCACAGAAGCGCGGCGACCTGCGCGAGCTGGCGCTGCTGCAGCTGGCCCGCGCCAATGCCTGCCGCGTCGTGGCCGACTGGGACTGCCAGCGCGACGCCGGCAGCCGCGCGCACGACGCGGCGGTCGCTGTCGGCGACGCCGTGCTGAACATTCGCAGCGTGCTCGCCGACGCCCGCGCGAGCATCGCGCTGCAGGATTTCTCGCGCGGCGAACACCTGCTCGGCGAGGCGCAGCGGCTGCTGCAGGCCGCGCCGAATCCGCCCCTGGAGGCCGACGTCTTCCTCGCCTACTCGTCGCTGAGCCACTCGCTCGGCAAGCACGGGCTCGCGATCGACTATGCCGAGCGCGGCCTGGCGCTGGACACCGACATCGGCGCGGCCACGCGCGTGCGTCTGCTGCGCAACCGTGCGCGCGCCGAAGCCCAGCTCGGCCGCGCCGACGCGGCGCAGCGAACGCTCGCGCTGGCGCAGCAGCTGTACGGCGATCTGGACGATCCGAAGCTCCGCGCGGAACTGTTCCTGGAAACCGCACGCGTGGCCCACGGCAACGGCGACGTGGAGACGCAGCGGCGCGCGGGCCGGGAAATGCTCGTGCTGGCCGATCGACTGAAGAACGCCCAGGTCGCCGGCCAGGCCCACGAGGTGCTCGGCGTGGCCGCCGGCATGACCGATACGGACGGCGCCGCGCGCGAGCTGCGCCTCGCGCTGGAAGCCTTCCGCCGGCTCAACCAGGGCCGCGAGGAACTGCGCGTGCTGCGCGAGCTGATCCCGGTGGAAATCCACCGTCACGCGACGCGCAGCGAGCTGGAGCTTTTGACCCTGCGCGAGATCGAGCTCAGTCGCAGCCTCGAGGAAACCGACCGGGCCAAGTCCGCGGCCGACTTCGAGGCGCGCGTCAAATACGCGCAGAGCGAGATCGAACTCGCCCGGCTCAAGCAGGAAGCCGTGATCGCCGACGAGCGCGCCGCGGCGATGGCGCACACCAGCCGGCTGACGAACGCGCTGATCGCGCTGGCCGGCGTCATGCTCGTCGTCCTGACGACCTTCTTCCTGCTGCAGTGGCGCGCCAAGCAGCGCCTGCAGCTGGCGTACGAGCGCTATCGCGAAAGCGAGCGGCGCTACCGCATGCTGGCCGACAACTCGCGCGATCTGGTCGTGCGCATGCGCGCCGACGGCCATCGCCTGTATGTCTCGCCGTCGGCGCGCGAACTGCTGGGCTGGGAACCCGAGGCACTGATCGAACCGCGCTGGGAGCTCGTACATCCGGACGATCGCGTGCCGCTGCGCGAAGCCATCGCGGCGCTCGTCGCCGACGGCGGCACGGCCACGGTGACCTATCGCGCGCGCCATCGCGACGGCCACTATGTCTGGATCGAGGCGCTGGCCCAGCGCGTGGTCGCCGCCGACGCTGGCAGCGGCGGCGTGGAGATCGTCTATTCCGGCCGCGACATCACCGCGCGCGTGCAGGCCGAGCAGGCACTGGCCGAAAGCCAGCGCCGCCTGCTCGCGGTGACCGACAACACGCCGGCGCTGATCGCCCAGTTCGACGCCGGCCTGCGCTACCGCTTCGCCAACGACTATCACCGCAAGGCCTTCGGGCTGGCGCCGGCCGACCTGATCGGCCGGCATCTGGCCGATGCCGGCAGCGGCACGGCCTACGCGGTCGTGCGCGGCCATGCGGAGGCCGCGCTGCGCGGCGAAGCCGGCCGCTTCGAGGGCGAGATCGAACTGCATGGCCGGCGCTATCACTTCCAGTCGCACTACGTGCCCGACCGCGACGAAGACGGCGTGGTACGCGGCTTCTATGCGCTGACCTTCGACATCACCGCGCTGAAACAGGCCGAGCAGGCGCTGGAACGGCTGGCGCGCTTCGACAGCATGACCGGCGTGGCCAACCGGCGTCATTTCCAGGAACGCCTCGATCTCGCGCTGGCGCGCGCGCGGCGCAGCGAACGTCCGCTCGCGCTTTTCTATCTCGACATCGACCACTTCAAGCGCATCAACGACACCCTGGGCCATGGCGTCGGCGACGAAGTCATCAATGAGTTTGCGCGCCGGCTCGTCGCCAACGTGCGCCAGCAGGACATGGTCGCGCGCCTCGGCGGCGACGAGTTCGTCATCCTCGTCGAGGACGTCATCCAGCACGCCGATGCCGAAGCCGTTGCGGCCAAGCTCGTCGTCGCCATGCACGACGATGTGCTGACCAGCGCCGGCCGCATCCGCATCACGACCAGCGTCGGCGTGGCCGTCGGCAGCGGCTTCGTCGATCCGATCAGCCTGATCGCCGTCGCCGACCAGGCCCTGTATTCGGCCAAGGGCAGCGGCCGCGACACCTACCGGCTGCGTACGGCCAAGCCGGTCGGCGAGGAATCCGTCACTGCAACGCCCTAGGTTGCGGTGAGCCCGGTGGGCCCGCCGCCGCCTACGGCACTGCGATGTCCGTCACGGCCGGACTGCACGGTAGCGCGCAGTTCGCGCAATGTGGCCGGAAATGCCCCCACGAGACCTCTTGCGGCCACTTATGCTCATTCGTAGCATAAGAGCCGTCGCGGACAGACCGCGACATCTCCCACCGCATCGAGGGATTCTCCATGCGTTTCGACTATCTGGTTTTCATCGGCCGTTTCGAGCCGTTCCACAACGGCCACCTCGCCGTGCTGCGGCAGGCGCTGAGCATCGCGCGCCGCGTCATCGTCCTCGTCGGCTCGGCCGGCAAGCCGCGCAGCACGCGCAATCCCTGGAACTTCAACGAGCGCGAAGTCATGATCCGCGCGGCGGCCGGCGCCGATGCGCAGCGCCTGCACATCCAGCCGCTGGCCGACCATCTGTACAACGAAGCCGCCTGGATAGGCGCCGTGCAGCGTCAGGTCGCCGCGGCGATCCGGGCCGACGGCGCCGGCGAAGACGCACGCACCGGCCTGATCGGCCGCGACAAGGATGCGTCGAGCTACTACCTGCGCGAATTTCCGCAATGGGAACTGTGCAATGTGCAGCACTGCGAAGTGCTGTCGGCGACGGAGATCCGCGAACACCTGTTCAGCGCCGACGAAGGCGGTCAGCTGCTGATCCGCGCCAACGTGCCGGCACCGGTCGCCGCCATGCTCGAAGCGTTCCGGCGCACGCCGGGCTATGCCCAGCTGGTGCGCGAGTTCACCTTCCTGCGCAACTACCGCAAGGCCTGGGAAGCGGCGCCCTACCCGCCGACCTTCGTCACCGTCGACGCCGTCGTCGTACACAGCGGCCACGTGCTGCTCGTGCGCCGCGGCGCCGAACCCGGCAAGGGCCTGTTCGCGCTGCCCGGCGGCTTCGTCGGCCAGCAGGAAGCCCTGCTCGACGCCTGCCTGCGCGAACTGCGCGAGGAAACCCGACTCAAGCTGCCGGCGCCGGTGCTCAAGGGATCGCTGCGCGGCGAGTGCGTGTTCGATCATCCGGACCGCTCGCAGCGCGGCCGCACCATCACCCATGCGTTCCATTTCGAGTTCGCCGGCGGCGAGCTGCCGCCCGTGCGCGGCGGCGACGACGCAGCCAGGGCGCAGTGGCTGCCGCTGGCCGAGGCGCTGAATCTCGAGGAACAATTCTACGAAGACCACCATCACATCCTGCAGCACTTCCTCGGCATGAGCTGAAGCGCGCAGTCCACGTCGCGCGAGCGTCGCTTCGCGCCGGCGCCGGACAGACCGGCCGCCGCCCGTTCCGCGGAAGGAGATTCCGTATGCGTCATCTCGACAACCTCATTCTGAACACCGACAGCTACAAGGCCAGCCATTGGCTGCAATATCCGCCGCAGACCGAGGCGACGTTCTTCTACGTCGAATCGCGCGGCGGGGTGTACGAGCGCACCGTGTTCTTCGGCCTGCAGGCCATCCTCAAGGAGTACCTGGCCGCGCCGGTGAGCCATGCCCAGGTCGACGAGGCGCGCGATTTCTTCGCCGTCCACGGCGAGCCGTTCAACGAAGCCGGCTGGCGCCATATCGTCGACGCGCACGGCGGCCGCCTGCCGCTGCGCATACGCGCGGTGCCCGAAGGCAGTGTCGTGCCGACGCACCAGGCGCTAGTCACGATCGAGTCGACCGACCCGGCGTGCTACTGGCTGCCGTCGTATCTGGAAACCCTGCTGCTGCGCCTGTGGTACCCGGTCACCGTCGCGACGCAGAGCTGGCATCTGAAACAGCTGATCCGCCAATACCTGGATCTGTCCTGCGACGACCCGGCCGCGCAGATCGGTTTCAAGCTGCACGACTTCGGCGCACGCGGCGTATCCAGCGCCGAGTCGGCCGGCCTCGGCGCCGCGGCGCATCTGGTGAATTTCCTCGGCACCGACACGGTATCGGGCGTGCTGACCGCACGGGCCTACTACGGCGAAGCCATGGCCGGCCATTCGATCCCGGCCGCCGAGCATTCGACGATCACGAGCTGGGGCCGCGACCGCGAAGTGGACGCCTACCGCAACATGCTGCGCCAGTTCGCCAGGCCCGGCGCCATCGTCGCCGTCGTCTCCGACAGCTACGACATCTACACGGCGATCCGCGAGCACTGGGGCAAGACCCTGCGCGAGGAGGTCATCGCCAGCGGAGCGACCCTGGTCGTGCGCCCCGACTCGGGCGAGCCCGTCGACGTCGTGCATCAGTGCCTCGTGCTGCTCGACGAAGCGTTCGGCCACACGCTCAACGCCAAGGGCTACAAGCTGCTCAAGCACGTGCGCGTGATCCAGGGCGACGGCATCAACCCCAACAGCATCCGCGCGATACTCGAGCGCGTGACCAAGGCCGGCTACAGCGCCGAGAACCTCGCGTTCGGCATGGGCGGCGCGCTGCTGCAGGGCATCAATCGCGACACGCAGAAATTCGCGCTGAAATGTTCGGCGGCGAAGATCGCCGGACAGTGGATCGACGTGTTCAAGGCGCCGGTCACCGATCCGGGCAAACAGTCCAAGCGCGGCCGCCTGGCCCTGCTGCGCCACCGCGAGTTCGGCAGCTGGCGCACGGTGCCGATCGAGGAGAGCCTGGCGCGGCCCGAAGACCACGTGCCCGAACCGGGCTGGGAACACGCGCTGGAAACAGTCTGGGAAAACGGCACGCTGCTACGCGACTGGACGTTTGCGCAGGTGCGCGAGCGCAGCAACGTCTGACGGCTCCGCTTCCGGCATCGTCCTGCGCGGGGTTCTTCGCGATGCGAATGCCGCGATGTTGCGGTTCGCTTCGCTCACCGCAACCTGCGCGCCGGTGATGCAACGACGCAGGGTGCGGTGAGCGAAGCGAACCGCAACGTCGAGGTTTACCTGTTGCGAAACCTGCGCCTCAGTCGAAATCGCGCGAGGTACCGGTGATTTCGCGCACGCCGTGGTCGCCGTCGCCGAAACCGTCGCCGTCGTCGCGCGCGGGTTCTTCGGCACCGCCGCCGTCGCTGGAAGACGTACCGTCGCGCGCGGCGCTGCGCGCGGCGGCCTTGTCCCAGCGGTTCTTGATCGGATTGGCGGTCTCGGCCGATTCGGCCGCGAGCACGAGGCTGGTCTTGACCCCATCGGGCAGATCGGCCCAATGGCAGTCGTCGAGCGCACCCTGCATCGCGTAGAGCAGATTCAGGCTGGGGCGGAAGCCCGCGCGCTTGACCTTCATGAAGGTCTCGATGACGCCGACCATACGCAGGTCCTCCAGGCTGCGCACGCCGACCTGACGCAGCCAGGCGGCGGATTTCGGACCGACATTGCGGATTTTCTCGTTGCTTGCCATGTAACCCCCGAAGCGTTCTCTACGCCGGCATGCCGGCGATCCCTGATGTCCGCGCTAGCCGCCGCGCAGCGAGGCGAGGAAAACGGCGCAGAGCCGTTCCATGCCGGCACGGTCTTCCTCGTCGAAGCGCGCGGGCAGCGGACTGTCCACGTCCCAGACGCCGATCAGATCGTCGGCGTCGTCATACAGCGGCACGACGATCTCCGATCGCGAGGCCGCATCGCAGGCGATGTGGCCCGGGAACGCGTGCACGTCCTCGACGACCTGGGTCTGCCGCGTCGCCGCGGCCGTGCCGCAGACGCCCTTGCCGAGCGCGATGCGCACGCAGGCCGGCTTGCCCTGGAACGGACCGACCACGAGCTCGGCGCCGTCGAAGAAATAGAAACCGCACCAGTTCAGCCCGTCAAGGGCGTGAAACACGAGGGCGGAGAAATTCGCCGCGTTGGCGATGCGATCGCGTTCACCGTGCAGCAGGCCCTGCATCTGCGTGAGGAGACCGGCATAGAGCTCGGTCTTGTTGGCAGCTTGCAGGGGGGCGGCGGCGAACATGGGGCGATTCCGGCGAAAGGCGGACGCCTAGTGTAAACGACGCACGCCTCCGGATAGGCGCGCATCGCCTCGCAACGATCCCTCAGTCCGCGATCACGACGCGCGTACCGGCGATGTGGTCGTGCAGACAGCGGCGGTCGGCACGAAAAATTAACAACGGATTGACGAGAGCGACGATCAGGCCGACCACGGGGATCAGGACGACGATCTGCAGCGGGAAATAGCGCAGCGCGAGCAGGCGCCAGAACGGCGGCTTCTCGCCGGCCAGATCGACGATGCGGATCGACAGGGCGCGCTTGCCCCAGGTCTGGCCGCTTTCATGCAACGGCCAGCCTTGCATGGCGACGAAAACGGCCAGGCTGATGCCGCCCCAGAGCAGCTGCAGGGTCCACGGCACCGTCTGGCCGCTCTTGCCGGCAGCAACCGCCGCCGCGAAGTATCCGCCGAACCACTGCAGCGGCAGCATCACGGCCAATGCGAGCAAGGTATCGAGTATCGCCGCCCCCAGACGCACGCCGCGCCCGGCGGGCTGACCGGGGGCCGTGGATTCGGGCTCCATGACCTGGCTGGTCGGCGACGCATAGGGATTCTGCTGTTCCATGTCTGCCTCCGCGGGCTCGCCGCTACCATGCCGTTGCCGGCCGAGCGGGACAAGCACGCGCAGGCGCATCGGCACCGGCCGGATCGGCTCGCGTCGGACCGGCCTGTGCCGCCGGCAACGCAGTGCGATACTGCGCGACCTCCCGGCCGCCGCCATCGACGAGCACCCGCATGTTCCGCAGCGTCTTCATCACCGGCACCGACACCGGCATCGGCAAGACGCGGACCAGCGTCGCCCTGCTGCGCGCACTGGCCGCCGCCGGCGCCCGCGCCGTCGGCATGAAGCCGGTGGCCAGCGGCTGCGACTGGCAGGACGGCCACTGGAGCAACGAGGATGCGCGCGCGCTGATCGCCGCGTCGACGCCGGCGCCGGCCTATGCGCTGTGCAATCCGTATGCGTTGCGCGACGCCGTCGCGCCGCACCTGGCCGCCGTGGCGGCCGGCGTGAGCATCGAACTGCCGCCGCTGCAGGCGGCCTATGCCGCGCTGGCTGCGAGCGGTGACGGCGTCGTCGTCGAAGGCGCCGGCGGCTGGGCCGTGCCGCTGGGGCCGCAGCTGATGCAGGCCGACATCCCGCGCGCACTGCAGCTGCCGGTCGTCCTCGTCGTCGGCCTGCGTCTGGGCTGCATCAGCCATGCGCTGCTCAGCGCGCGGGCGATCCGCGCCGACGGCTGCGAGCTGCTGGGCTGGATAGGCAATGCGATAGACCCGGACCAGCCGCTGCAGGCCGACAACATCGCGACCTTGCGCGAACGTCTCCACGCGCCATGCCTGGGCCTGCTGCCGCACGGCCTCGACGCCGATATCGGCCCGGCCCTGGATGCTGCGGTCGCTGCGCTGACGGCGGCGGCCTGATCGCGCAACCGCGACTGCGGAGGCGACGGCGGACCCTGCCGCCGGCGCCGACACCGTCGATAGCGACCGATTTCCTGCCGCTGCGTGACGAAACCGTGCACGCGCCCGCGTCTCAACCGCTGCGACACCGGCACCATGCAATCGACCGCTCGAACAACCCGTAATTGCGGCAATAGCGGCACGACTTCCGGCATGCGCCGCGGTGTCGGCCACCCCCAATACTGCGTCGCTCAGAATTACCGACCTGTCGCGGCGTCTCGGGGGACGCCGTCATGGAAGATCCTGCTTCGCCGGAGCCCGTCATGCTGCGCACCGTACGCCCTGTCCGCGTTTCCCTGTCCGTGCTCGCGCTGAGCATTGCCGCTGCCGTGTCGACGACGGCGCACACCCAGGGCCCGCCGGGTCATGAGATGCCGCCGACCACGGTCGAGGCGGCCAAGCCGCGTGTCGAATCGGTCAGCGAAACCCTGGCTGCGGTCGGCACGCTGCGCGCCGACGAGGCCGTGACCATCCGTCCCGAACTCGCCGGCCGCATCGAGGCCGTGCTGTTCGACGAAGGCCAGAAGATCAACAAGGGCGCGCCGCTGTTCCGCCTCGACGCGAGCCTGGTCCAGGCCGATGTCGCCGAAGCCGAAGCCAACTCGGCCAACAGCAGCCGCGAGCTCAAGCGCGCGCAGGAGCTGTCCGAACGCAAGCTCATCGCACCGGCCGACGTCGACACCAAGCGCGCCCAGGCCAAGGTCGACGACGCCAAGCTCGCATCCAGCCGCACGCGCCTGGGCAAGACCGAGATCCGCGCGCCGTTCACCGGCACTGCCGGCCTGCGCCGGGTCAGTCCCGGCGAGTACGTCAACATCGGCGACGCGCTCGTGGATTTCGTCGCGCGCGACACGCTCAAGCTCGACTTCAGCCTGCCCGAGGTCTACCTCGGCCGCTTCCAGGCGGGCCAGAAGATCACGATCAGCGTCGACGCGCAGGGCGCGCGGCGCTTCGACGGCGAGGTCTACGCCATCGCCCCGCAGGTCGACCTCGCGACACGCTCGGTGACCCTGCGTGCCCGCGTGCCGAACGTCGACGGCCTGCTGTTTCCGGGCCAGTTCGCCAAGGTGTCGCTGGAGATCGGTTCGCGCGACAACGCGCTGCTGGTGCCGGAACAGGCGCTGTGGCCGCAGGGCGACAAGCAGCAGGTCTACGTGATCCGCGACGGCAAGGCCGAACTCATCGAAGTGAAGACCGGCCTGCGCAAGCCCGGCTTCGTCGAGATCGTCAGCGGCATCAGCGCCGGCGACGAGGTCATCAGCGCCGGCCAGATGAAGATCGGTCCCGGCGCCAAGGTGCAGACCGCACCGCCGGCCGCCGCCCAGCCTGCCGCAGCGCAGCCGGCGCATTGAGGTAGCCACCCGCCATGGTCCTTTCCGATATCTCCATCCGTCGCCCGGTATTCGCGACGGTGGTCAACCTCGTGATCCTGCTCGTCGGCATCATCTGCTACGAGCGCCTGGCCGTGCGCCTGATTCCCAAGGTCGACACCCCGGTCGTCAACGTCTCGACGTCCTACCCGGGCGCCAGCGCCCAGGTCGTCGAGTCGCAGATCACCACGCCGATCGAAGAACAGCTCTCGGGCATCGAAGGCATCGACTACATCCAGTCGGTGTCGCGCGAGGAATCCTCGCAGATCACCGTGCGCTTCCGCCTCGACCGCGATCCGGATTCGGCCGCGGCCGACGTGCGCGACCGCGTCGCGCTGGCGCGCGACTTCCTGCCACAGGAAGCGCGCGAGCCCGTCGTGCAGAAGCAGGAAGCCGACGCGCAGCCGATCATCTATCTCGCGTTCTCGTCGGACCGCCACAGCGAGCTGGAAATCGCCGACGTGGCCAACCGCCTGGTCAAGGACCGCGTGCAGAACATCGCCGGCGTCGCCCAGGCCCAGGTCTACGGCAACAAGTACGCGATGCGCCTGTGGCTGGACCCGGCGCGCCTGGCGGCCTACTCGATGACGCCGGCCGACGTCGAGACCGCGCTGCGCAAGCAGAACGTCGAGATTCCGGCCGGCCGCATCGAAAGCCATCAGCGCGAATTCGCGGTGCTGTCGGAAACCGACCTGAAGACGCCCGAGCAGTTCGGCGCCATCGTGCTGCGCACCGGCGCCGACGGCTATGCGGTGCGCGTGCGCGACATCGCCCGCGTCGAGCTCGGCGCCGACCAGTCGCGCTTCCGCGCGCGCTACAACGGCCGCAACGCCGTGCCGCTGGGCGTGGTCAAGCAGGCCACGGCCAATCCGCTGGCGATCTCCGAAGGTCTGCAGAAACTGCTGCCGGAAATCACGCGCACCCTGCCCGAAGGCATGAAGGTCGAGATCGCCTACGACTCGACGATCTTCATCGCGCGCTCGATCAGCGAGGTCTACAAGACCATCGGCGAGGCCATGATCCTCGTCGTCATCGTGATCTTCCTGTTCCTGCGTTCGGCGCGCGCGACCCTGATTCCGATCGTGACGATCCCGGTCTCGCTGATCGGCGCGTTCGCAGTGATGTACGTGCTGGGCTTCTCGATCAACACCTTGACCCTGCTCGCGATGGTGCTCGCGATCGGCCTCGTCGTCGACGACGCCATCGTCATGCTCGAGAACATCTACCGGCACATCGAGGAAGGCATGCCGCCGATGCAGGCGGCGCTGAAGGGCTCCCGCGAAATCGGCTTCGCCATCGTCGCGATGACCCTCACTCTGGCCGCGGTCTACATGCCGCTGGTGTTCTCGTCCGGACGCACGGGCCGCCTGTTCATCGAGTTCGCGCTGACCCTGGCCGGCGCCGTGCTCGTCTCCGGCTTCACTGCGCTGACCCTGTCGCCGATGATGTGCTCGCGCCTGCTCAAGCACAGCACGTCGCACGGCAAGGCGTATGAATTCGGCGAGAAGGTGCTCAACGGCCTGCAGAGCGGCTACGAGCGCGGCCTGCGCTGGAGCCTGCCGCATCGCGCACTCGTGTTCGGCGCCGCCGGCGCGGTGTTCCTGGGCCTCGCGGGCATCTTCGTGTTCAAGCTGCTGCCGGCCGAGCTTGCGCCGCAGGAAGATCAGGGCCTGGTCATCGGCTTCGGCGTCGCGCCGGAAGGCTCCACCCCCGAATACACCGACGGCTACGCGCGCCAGATGGAAGCGACCTTCGCCAAGCTCGACGGCGTCGACCGCTATTTCCAGATCGTCGGCTTCCCGACCGTGACCCAGACCGTCGGCTTCGTCGGCCTGAAGGACTGGTCGCAACGCAGCCAGCCGGCCAGCGCGTACCAGGGCATGCTGTTCCCGCAATTCATGAACATCGCCGGCATCATGGCGTTTCCGGTGCTGCCGCCGTCGCTCGGCGCCGACGACTTCGGCCAGCCGATCTCCTTCATCGTGCAGACCACGGGCACCTGGGAAGACCTGGAGAAGATCAGCGACGGCCTGCTGGCCAAGATCCGCCAGAACCCGCAACTGACCAATCCCGACACGAACCTCAAGCTCAACAAGCCGCAGCTGCGTATCGAAATGGATCGCGACAAGGTCGCCGCGGTCGGCGCCAGCGTCGACGAAGTCGGGCGTACGCTCGAAAGCCTGCTCGGCGGCCGCCAGGTCACGCGCTTCAAGCGCGGCTCGGAACAGTACGACGTCATCGTGCAGGTCGACAGCGAAGGCCGCCGCGTGCCCGAGCAGCTCAGCGCGATCTACGTGCGCGGCAACGACGGCGGCATGGTGCAGATGGCCAACCTCGTCAGCGCGAACGAGGCCGTCGCGGCCAAGGAGCTCAACCACTTCAACCGGCTGCGCTCGGCCACGATCAGCGCCGGCCTCGCGCCGGGCTACAGCATGGGCGAGGCGCTGGACTGGCTGTCGACCGCGGCTCGCGAAGTCGCCTCCGATGCGCAGTACGATTTCAGCGGCCAGTCGCGCGAGTTCCGCGAATCCTCCAGCGCGTTCGCGCTGATCCTGCTGCTCGCGCTCGCGTTCATCTATCTCGTGCTCGCCGCGCAGTTCGAGAGCTGGGTCGATCCGCTGATCATCCTGTTCTCGGTGCCGCTCGCCGCGTTCGGCGGCCTGGCCTGCCTGGTCCTCGTCAACTGGTTCGCCGATCTCGGGCTGACGCATCAGGCCGGCAGCTGGAACATCTATACCAAGATCGGCCTGATCACCCTGGTCGGCCTGATCGCCAAGCACGGCATCATGATCGTGGAATTCGCCAACCAGCTGCAGGAGCGCGGCCTGGACAAGAGCCAGGCGGCGTTCGAAGCCGCGCGCCTGCGCCTGCGCCCCATCCTCATGACGACCGGCGCGATGGTGCTCGGCGCACTGCCGCTGGCCATCGCCTCCGGCGCCGGCGCCGAAGCGCGCCACCAGATCGGCTGGGTCATCGTCGGCGGCATGAGCTTCGGCACCCTGCTGACCCTGTTCGTCGTGCCGCTGGTCTACACCCTGCTCGCGCGCAGGCACGTGCCGCACGAAATCATCGAAGGCGAAACCGTCGCTGCACATTGACCGTCATGGCCCGCGCGACAGCCGTCGCGCGGGCCGCAGGTTGCACTGAGCACGGCGATGCGCAACGCCGCGGCGTCGGATCGGGCGTGGCATCGCGCGCTGGCCGCTGGACCGGCAAGCTCGCGAGCGCCGGCGCACGATTGCTTCGATGTGGGTTCGTCGCGCCGGAGATACCTCGGCGTTGCGCAACACCTCGGCATTGCTCGGGCACGGAACCTGGCGTTATCGACCGGTCGCCGAACTCACGCGCAGCAGCTGGAGCGGGCCGGCTCCACCCGGACCAGCGCCGCATGCCAGAATGCGAGCCTGCCAGTCAGATCATTCGCCATGCGCATTCGTTCCGATGACGGCTTCATCGAGATCGTCCGGGGCAGCTTCGACTCCCCGGCGGACATCGACATCCATGCCGAAAGCCGCGGCTTCTCTGCCTCTGTCACCAATATATTTCCGATGAATTCCGGTCAGTTCTTCGCCGCGGCGCGGGCAATGAACATGACGCGCCGCGGAAGGCTCGTCCTGATCGGCACCGAGGATTTCCAGCTCGTACTCGAAGACCGCGATGCCAAAGGTGGTTTGTGGGCCGAAGTGCAAATGACGCTGTGGTCAGGCGGCCAGCAGACGCACCTGTTCCGCTGCAGGCTGGCCGTCGAAGCCGAATATTGGCTGACAATCCTGCAGGATCTGCGCGCAGAACTGGGCAAGTCGCCCGCACAGGCCTGACCAGCCGACATCGCATTCGACCGTAGGTTGCGCTGAGCGCAGCGATGCGCAACGTCGAGGCATCAAGTCGAGCGCGGATCCGGACGCTTTGCTTTCTGCCAGCCAGCAAGTTCGCGAGCCATCGCGCCCGGATTTCTTCGACCCGGGTTCGCCGCAGCGGAAACACCTTGATGTCGCGGTTCGCCTTTCGACACGTCACTGTAACCAGCGAGGACCTGGCTGTATGCAGCCTGTGGAACTTGCGCCATTCTTGCCGTCCCGGCAACTTCCGGAACGGACCTGATGCACACGGAAGGTACTCCGATACTCGCAACGCCGCGCCGCTTCGTTACGCCGACCTGGATACGTCTTCTCTGCGGCCTTGCCGCATTCGCCACTCCCGCAGCCGCCGGCATCCTGTATGCGGAGCAGGGCCTGAGCTGGCTGACGCTGGCCAGCATGGCCGCGGCCCTGCTCGCACCGCTGGGATTGCTCGATGTGCTCACGGCGCGTGTCGAGCTGCATCCCGAACGCCTCGTTGTCGTCGCCAACCTGCGCCGCCGGGAATATCCGCGCAGCGTTATCGTCCGCGTCAGCAGCAGCAAAGGGGCCGGTGCCGGGTTCGAGCATGCCGACGGGCGCTGGATACCGCTGCCTTCCGTGGCCCCCAGCGATCAGGGAGTGTGCCGTTCGATACGCAGCTGGCTCGCACGCGGCAGCGCGGGTCAACAGGAGGCCTAGCGCGAAGCCACGCTTCCTGAGGCCGCGAGCCTGGTCGCAACACGCGGCAGCGATCGGTGCCGGGCCTGTCGGCAGTTGCCTAGCCGGGATTCGCCGCAACCGCTTTCTCCCGCGCCATTTTCGCCTTCTCCGCGTCCGTCAGCGGCCGATGCCCATAGCTGACCACGCGCGTCATGCGCCAGTCGTTGCCGTCCTGTTTCCAGATCATCAGGAATTTCGCGCTGCCTTCGCAGCGGCCGGTGGCCAGTTCGCAGAAGCGGTGTTCGCCTTCCTCGACGGCGCCGTAATCCTTGATCGGGTAGATGCGCAGGGTTTCCGTCAGCAGCTCGCGGCGCACCTTGCCGCAGATGTATTGGCGAGTGTTCGCGACGACG
This sequence comes from Lysobacteraceae bacterium SCN 69-320, assembly GCA_001725155.1. Classification (GTDB taxonomy): domain Bacteria; phylum Pseudomonadota; class Gammaproteobacteria; order Xanthomonadales; family Rhodanobacteraceae; genus Tahibacter. The sequence goes on from MEFP01000030.1 coordinate 770,553, forward strand.
GTGTCGCGGTCGAACGTGGCGCCGCCCTTGTCGTGATAGAACTCGACATCGGGCGTGAACAAGGTCGTGAACGTGTCGAGATCGCAGGCGTTGTAGGCGTCGAACAGCTTGCGATCGAGCGCGGTCACCGTCGCGGTCAGCGCTGCGTCGGCCGTACCGTCGTCGACGGCGCCGGCCACGGGCGGCAGCAGCGCCAGCGCGACAGCGGCGCAGGACAGTCTCAGGAAGCGGGCGGGTGCGGTCGTCATGGTCATGCGCGGGCCTGTCGTCAGTGGCGGGGGGCCGCGGCAATCGCTGCGGCCTGGCGACAGTGATCCGGTGTGGCGCCGTCCGGTTGCAGTCTGCAGATCATCGCGTGCATTCGCGCGATACCGTCGCCGCACTGGCGGCACGCCGTATCGACGCGCACCCGGCGCGGCCCGCCGGCCGCAAAGCCCGCAGCGCACGACGTCGTCGCCCGACGCCCCATCAGGAAGCGCCGGCGACCATGGTCGGATCGAATCCGCTCCAGCGCGTCCGGATAATGCGGCGACCTCTTGCCGGAGTCTCGCCATGCCCGCGCCCAAGCTGTTCGAGCCGCTGACCCTGGGTTCGCTGTCCCTGGCCAACCGCATCGTCATCGCGCCGATGTGCCAGTACTCCGCCGAGAACGGCTGCATGACGGACTGGCATACGATCCATCTCGGCCAGCTCGCGCTGTCGGGTGCGGCGCTGCTGACGATAGAGGCGACGGCCGTGCTGCCCGAAGGCCGCATCAGCCATGCCGACGTCGGACTCTGGGACGATGCGACCGAAGCCGCGATGGCGAAGACCCTCGCGGCGGTACGGCGCTGGTCGGACATGCCGATCGCGATCCAGCTCGGCCATGCGGGCCGCAAGGCGTCCACCGATCTGCCCTGGCGCGGCGGCGGCCCGATCGCCGCCGATCACGCCAACGGCTGGCAGACCGTCGCACCGTCGGCGCTGCCGTTCAGCCCGCAGCATTCGATACCCGCAGCGCTCGATGCCGACGGACTGCAGCGCATCCGCGACGCGTTCGCCGCGGCCGCGCGCCGTGCCGCGCGGCTGGATCTCGCTGCCGTACAGGTACACGCGGCGCACGGCTATCTGCTGCATCAGTTCCTCTCGCCGCTGAGCAACCGGCGCGACGACGACTACGGCGGCAGCCTGGAAAACCGCCTGCGCTTTCCGCTGGAAATCTTCGACGCGGTGCGCGATGCGTTCCCGGCCGAGCGGCCCGTGACCGTGCGCGTTTCCGGTACCGACTGGGTGCCGGGCGGCTGGAACGTCGACGACACCGTCGCGTTCGCGCGTGCACTCGAACAGCGCGGCTGCAGCGCGATCCACGTTTCCAGCGGCGGCGTCGATCCGGCCCAGGCCATACCGGTCGCGCCGGGCTATCAGGTGCCGCTGGCGCGCGCGGTCAAGGCTGCCGTGCGCATGCCAGTGGTCGCCGTCGGGCTGATCACCGAACCCGAACACGCCGAGGCCATCGTCGCCAACGGCGACGCCGATCTCGTCGCGCTGGCCCGCGCCATGCTCTACGACCCGCGCTGGCCCTGGCACGCGGCCGCGCAGCTCGGCGCATCGGTCAAGGCGCCGGATCAATACCTGCGCTGTCAGCCGCGGCAGTTTCCGAATCTGTTCGCGCCGACGCAGCCGGCGCGCTGAGCCTTCAGCACCCGCCACCGTCGGGCGCACAGAACGGCGCGGCAGCCGCTCCGTCGGGCGGCGCCGATCCCAGCCACGCGATCAGCTGTGCACGCCAGGCCTCGGTCCGGCCGAGATAGCGGCCGATGTCGATCCGCTGCGGCGGCTCGCCGGCGATCGACAAGGCCACGGTCGGAAAGCCGTGGCCGCCGACCTGCTGCAGCAGGCGCCGGCTCGCGGCGATATGCGCCTGGGTGATCGCACCGCTCATCTGCCGATACACCTCGCCGAACGCGGCGGCATGACCGAGCTCCGCAGCCAACCCGGCCAGCACGGCCGGATCGGCGATATGCCGGCCTTCGACGTAGTGTGCGCGCTGCAGGCGCTCGAGCATGACGAGGCCGGCGCGGTTCGCATCGCCGGCGAGCACGCCGGCCGCGAGCACCGCACTGATCGGCGGCTCCGAATCGAGCACGTAGCCGACGTTGCGCAGCAGGCCGTCGGCATACGCCGCGCCGAACGGCTGGCCCGTGAGCTCGCCGATGCGGCGGTCGTGCGGCAGCACGTAATCGCGCCATTGCGGCGTGATCGCGCGCCGCTGCGCGCCGGCGAGCAGGCCGCCCGCATGCAGTTCGACGGCGAGCCCGCCGATGCCCGCCGCCGCATGGATCAGCGGCGCGGCCGCATAGCACCAGCCGCAGAGCGGATCGTAGATGTAGTGCAGGCGCGGCGATGCGGCCGGGGTTTCGTCATTGGCCATGTCGGCTCGTTCCTGATGCTCGCGATGCGGGAATGCGGACCGGATCGCGGTGCGGTCAGCCGTACAGGCTGCGGCGCTGCGACGACGTCAGCACTTCGGGCGCGACGACGGGCCGGCCGCTGTCGCGCTCGAAAAACGGATTGTCGCGGTATTTGCCGCTGAGCCGGGCGGCCATCACGTTGCGCAGGATCTTCAGCACGCCGGCCAGGGTCGCGAATCGCGTCGCAGCGACCGGCCCCGTCGCCGATGCCGTGTTCAACGCGATCCGCGCCGGACCGAAAGCCGCATCGCGCGCCGCCGCCGATTCCGGCAGACAGTCAAGCACGATGCCGACATACGGCAAGGCGCGATCGCGCGGCGTATTCGCGAGCGGCGTGCTGCAGCAGCCCGCATACCAGCGCAGCAGTCCCTTCCCGCTCAGCGACATGCAGCGCAGCGCCTCGACACCGTGCGTGAAGCGCAGCCGGTGCGGACTGGCCGCGACGATGTCGGTGCCGCCGCAGGGGTTCAAGGTGCGTGCGGTCTGGCCGAGAAAACGCGCGAAGGCCTGGCAGTCGCGGCAATAGCAGACCACACGCGTGGCGCGCTGCGGCTCGGCCAGAGCGGCCTGCACGGCGCCGCATTCGCAACGGATGGCAAAGTCCATCGTTCTGTCCCTCGTCGGCAACGGACGGCGGATGAAACCCGGGTGCGGCCGCGCGGAACGCGACGCAGCGCCCGGCGCGATACTAGCGCGCCCGTGCCGACAGGAACGGAGAACAGCGTGGCCCTGGCCAGCGGCTTCATCGGACGGGTCCGCTACCGCCTCGACGCAACCTCGAGGCCGGAGCGTCGCTGCCATAGCCGCTCGTGCTGCCGCAGAGCCTTCAGCGGCGCCGGCTCCGCTTCTGCCGGAGCGGAACCGGGTTCCTCGTCAGGCCCGGCGACGGCGACCGACCCGACCGTTGCGCGCCGGCATCCGGCCGGGGCCTGGGCTTCTGCAGGACCCGTAGCAGCAGCGCAGCGCCTGGATGCCACGGCGCCACGAACGTCACCAGTGCCGCCTTTCGATCCGCCAGACTGCCGCCGGCGGAAGATTCCACCAGGCGCGGCCGAGATGCGTCGCATGCAGGTCCAGCTGCCGGCGCACGGCCGCCGGCACGGGGCAGCGCCAGCCGTAGGTAAATTGATAGAACGCACCATCTTCCCGCAGATGGGAGAACGCCCCCTGGAGGATCGCCGAGATCGTTTCCGCCGACATGTTCAACAGCGGCAGGCCGCTGACGACGGCGCCGGCGCGGGCGCCGTCGAACAGCATCGCCTCGCTCAAGCGGGCGGCGTCGATCTGATGGACATGTGCGCCGGGAAAGCGCTGCCGGAGTACGTTCGCGAAGACGTCGCCATATTCGACCAGGCTCAAGTCCTGCGGGCGCAGGCCGCGCCCGAGCAGGGCGCGGGTGAATACGCCCGTGCCTGCGCCGAGCTCGATCACCGGCGCAGCGCCGGCGTCGATCTCGGCGGTGATCAGCCGCGCCAGCGCGCGTCCGGAAGGCGCGATGGCGCCGACCCGGCGGGGATCGGATGTCCAGTCGCCCAGGAAGGAAAACGTATCGCGCAGGCTCATGCTCGTGAGCCCGGCAAACAGTGGCGGTTCGGTGACATGCGAGCCTGCTGCGGAAGGGCGATGCACCCATTCTGCGCAGCAGGATTGCGTCAACATGGCGTCGCCGGCTCAACCGCTCCCGTTTACCAGCGGAATTCGCAGCCGCAGGTGCGCGCCGCGCGCGTGCGCCAGCGCCGCCACGCTGCCGCCGTGCGCGCGGGCGATCTCCTGCACCAGATGCAGGCCGAGACCCGCGCCGCGATGACCGGGTACCAGCCGATGGAACGCCTCGAAGATGCGCTCCCGCTCGGCCTCGGGAATGCCGTCGCCTTCGTCGATCACATCCAGACTGCCTTCGGCATGGAGGGTTACCGCGATCTGTCCCCGGCGGCCGCCGTATTCGACGGCGTTCTGGATCAGATTGGTCAGCGCACGCTGCAAGGCGCCGCGGTCGCCCTGGACGATGCACGGATCGGGCGGCGCATCGAAGACCAGGCTGTAGCCGGCGCCCAGCGCCAGCGGCGCCGTGTCGGCCACGACCTCGCGCGCAACCGCGCCCAGGTCCAGCAGCACCCGCTGCGCGGCAGTACTGCGCAGACGCTGCAGATCCAGCAATTGCTCCGCCAGCGTCGCCAACCGGGCGACGTCTTCGCGCAGCCGCTGACCCAGGGAATCGCGCTCCAGCAGTTCGCACCGGGTCTGCAGAATCGCGATGGGTGTGCGCAGTTCGTGCGCGGCGTCCAGAAGAAAGCGCTGCTGGCGCACGTATCCGTCGTCGAGGCGGACCAGGGCCTCGTTGATGGCCGCGACCAGCGGCAGCACTTCGCGCGGCACGTCATCGGTCGGCAACCGCGTCGCGCGGCGGTCGGCGTCGATGTGCGCCGCCTGCGCCGCCACCTTGTGCAGGCCCGCCAGCGCGCGCCGCACCACGATCGGCGTGGCCAACAGCGTGGCCAGCGCCATGATGGCGAGCAGCGGTATGGTCGGCGCGGCCAGGCTGAGTGCCGCCGCAGCGAGATAGCGCCCCAGCGGGATCTTCCCGCCAGGACCGGTGAGCACCTGTATGCGACCGGCCGGGGTATCTATCCAGCGCAACTGCGCGGTCGGGCGGTCAGCGGAGGCGTCGCCGAGGTTCCATCCGAAACGCGCGTAGCCGACGTCGTCGAGCGCGGCGCCGATGCGAGCGTACTCCGGCGGTACCGTGCCTTCGGCAATGCTCTGCCCGGCGGAATCGCGCGCGGTGAACCAGAGGCCCGGCACTTCGCGGCGCAGACGCGCGAGTTCCGCCGTCGGACGAAGCTGCAGGCGGCCCGTCGCGTCCCGCTCGACGGCCTCGCGCATCGCATTCACGACGTTGTCTTCCGATTCCAGGCGCAGCAGCATTCCGCTGCCGATCAGGACGGCCAGGACAGCCGCGATCGCGATGCACAGCAGGATCGCCTGCAGCAGCAGAAGGCGCCGGACGAGCCGCCAGCGCAGCGAAGCGTTGGCGTTCATGGACGCTGGCGCAGCAGGTAGCCGACGCCGCGGATGGTGTGGATCTCCACGCCGGCTCCGGCGCCGTCGAGCTTGCGCCGCAGACGGGAAACGTGGGTGTCGAGCGCATTGGACTGGACGGCGTCGGCGAATCCGTAGACCGCTTCCTCCAGCGCCTCGCGCAGCACGGTGCGCCCTTGCCGGCGCAGCAGCGTCTCCAGCACCAGCAGCTCGCGGCGGGGCAGCGTCAGTGCCGCGGCGCCGACAGTCGCCTCACGATGAATCGTATTGAAGTATATGTTTCCAACTCTTATCACCGCTGTCTGCAGCGCCGCCGGCCTGCGCAGGATCGCGCGCAGGCGTGCCAGCAGTTCCTCCACCGCGAAAGGCTTCGCCAGGTAGTCGTCGGCGCCGCCTTCCAGGCCGGCGAGCCGGTCATCGAGTTCGCCGCGGGCGGTCAGCACGATCACCGGGGTCGACTTGCCCTCGGCGCGCCATTTCGCCAACAGCGCCAGCCCTTCGCCGTCGGGCAATTGCCGGTCCAGGACGATCGCGTCATGCAGATCGTCCCGGGCCGCCTCGCGGGCCTGGGCCGCCGTCGTGACGTGGTCCACCACCATGTCGCGGCGGGCCAGCGCAGCCGTCAGCGCCCCGGCCATTTCCAGCTCGTCTTCGACAAGGAGTATTCGCATAGGGACGGCAGTCGGGCGGACCCGTCGTTTATAGCAGCGACATTGCCGCAGCATGGCGTGCCGGAAGCGTGAGGTGGCGCGGATGACGCAGGGATGCGGCGTCGGCCGCGGGCGGCGACCACGCCCCGCCCCGGCGGCAGCGCAGCCGTGACAGGCGCGGCCGGCGTGCGAATGCCGCCGCACGCTTGCTCGCAGGCCGGCGATTGCGGACCATCCGCCGGCTGTACGCTTGCCGTGCCCCCAAACGACTCCCCGGCTCTCCATGACCCCGTCCGAATCCGCCCGCGCAACCGCCGCGACCATCCGCAAGCGCCCCAAACGACTGTGGGCCGCCGCGCTGATGAACATCGCCATCGGCCTGTTGAGCCTGACGATGTTGACCTTGATCATCGCCAGGCCCGAACTGCACCAGCAAATGGGCACGAGTTCCGCGGGCCTCGCGCTGGCCGTGTCCCTCGGGATCGCACTGATCGCCTCGTCGGCGCTCGCTCTGCTCGGCAAGCCGTGGGCGCGCTGGCTGATGCTCGCCGCCGCGGCCGTTTATTACGGAACCCTGGTCGTGCAGAACCTGCAGCTGATGTCGACCCCCGACTTGACCGAACCGTTTCGACTGAAGCTCGTCACGAACGTCGGGCGCAGTCTGCTCGAACTCGCGATCAACGCCTGGGCGCTGCTCAGTGCGAAAACGCGTCTGTATTTCAATCCGTCGCCGAACCCGGCGGCGTCAGCGCATCGCCTCGGCGCAGATCCCGCTGCGGAACCGAACGGCTGATCGCCGCCGCCGACCGCCGCACCGCGCGTCAGCGCGAACACCGCCTGCACGACCTTGCCGATGCGGCCTGCGCGGAGACGCGTCCGTCGCTGCTACGCAGTTCCACGAGGACGAACTGCGCGCTGCGATCGAGGTTTTCGACCTGGTCGTAGCTGCGCGGATACAGATCGACCGACAGATGACGCCCCGGCTGCGCGACGGCCATGCCCGCCGCGTAGCGGCAGCGCCTGTCGTAGCGTCCGCGTCGGTCGCGTCACTGACGGCAGGCACCACTCTCCACAAAATCCGGCGGCGCTCGCCATGACATCCGTGCTCATGGATACCGTCGCCGCGACGGCGTCACGAAAGAGCCGCTTGAGCACGATGTTCCTAGGCATGCGCGGTCCGCGATCGGCAGCCTAGCGACGGATGCGCCGGACCTGCGTGCCGCTGGCCGCAAGGATCCGCCGCCGGCGGACCCAGCGATGCCGATCGGCCGTCGCTCGCCGGCCGCTTCACGAGACAGACACGGTTCGATGGACAGCGAACGACACGCCTCTGAACGAAGCCTGGTGCATCGCGGCGACAGCCCTGCCGCACGCGGGCGCGCCGCCGCATCGCGATCGTCCCTGCGCTGCCGCGCTCGGCCGCGCCGCCCATGCTCAACGCACTGCGGCGGCAGCCGCCTCGGGTGCGAGTTCCTCGACGAGAAAATCGATGAACGCACGCGTCTTCTGCGGCAGGCGGCGCAGCTGCGGATAGACCGCGTTGATGCTGATCGGCGGCGCCTGCCAGTCGTCGAGCAGGGTCTGCAGGCGGCCCGCTGCGATCGCGTCGCCGACGATGAAGGTCGGCAGCAGCGCGATGCCGAGGCCGGCTTCGGCCGCCGCCGCGAGCACGTCGCCGTTGTTCGCATGCAGCGGGCCGGTGGTCGCGATGTGCCGGGTTTCCGCGCCGCGCGACAAGGTCAGGCTGACGCCGCTCTGCAGATAGCCGTAGGCGAGAAACGCATGCTGCGCGAGATCCTCGGGCCGCTGCGGCAGGCCGGCGCGCTGCAGGTAGGACGGTGCGGCGACGAGCACGCGCGGCGCCGGCGCGAGACGGCGCGCGATCAGCGAGGAATCGGCCAGGCTCGCGATACGCAGGGTCACGTCGAAGCCGCCGCGCACCGGATCTTCCTGCTGGTCGCTGAGCACGAGCTGCAGTTCGATCTGCGGATGCAGCGCGTGGAAGCGCGGCAGCAGCGGGCCGAGCCGGCGCACGCCGAAGGACATGGGCGCATTGACGCGCAAGGTGCCGCGCAGTTCGCCGCTGCCGCTGCGCGCGCGCTGTTCGGCTTCTTCGATCGCGGCGAGCACGTCGAGCGTGGCCTCGAAATAGTCGCTGCCGGCTTCGGTCAGACGCAGGCTGCGCGTGGTGCGGATCAGCAGTTGCACGCCGATCGCGTCTTCGAGCGCCTGGATCTGCTTGCTGACCGTGGAGCGCGGCAGCTCCAGCGCACGCGCCGCCGCGGCGAAGCCGTTGTGGCGCACGGTCTCGACGAACGCGCGCATGCAGTCGACCCTGTCCATATTGTCCCCAGAATAGAATCAAAGTGTCTGCATTCTAGGTGATTGTCGCCGTCTATGGCGCAATCCACACTGCCTCCACGCCGCCGCCAAGCCCGCAGGGCCCGAACCGGCACCGCCCGCCACGTCACGCCACGGAGACCGCCATGTCCACGCTCGACCTGCTGAACCCGACCAATTCGGCCCTGATCCTGATCGACCACCAGCCGCAGATGTCCTTCGGCGTGCAGTCCATCGATCGCCAGACCCTCAAGAACAACACCGTCGCGCTGGCCAAGACCGCCAAGGCGTTCGGCGTTCCTACCGTGCTGACCTCGGTCGAGACCGAGAGCTTCAGCGGCTACATCTGGCCGGAGCTGCTGGCCGTGTTCCCGGACCACAAGCCGGTCGAGCGCAGCTCGATGAATTCCTGGGAGGACGACAAGCTCGTCGCCGCGGTCAAGGCCACCGGCCGCAAGAAGCTGATCATGGCCGCGCTGTGGACCGAGGTCTGTCTGAACTTCCCGGTGCTCGGCGCGCTGCAGGACGGCTACGAGGTCTACATCGTGACCGACGCGTCCGGCGGCACGACGCAGGAAGCGCACGACATGTCCATCCAGCGCATGATCCAGGCCGGTGCGATTCCGGTGACCTGGCAGCAGGTACTGCTGGAATACCAGCGCGACTGGTCGCGCAAGGGCACCTACGACGCCGTCATGGACATCGTGCGCGAGCACAGCGGCGCCTACGGCATGGGCGTGGACTACGCCTACACCATGGTGCACAAGGCACCGCAGCGCAAAGCCTGAGTTCCGCGGCCGGGCGCCGCGGCGCCCGGCCGCTCCGCTCTACCGGAGAACGGCCATGAGCTTCCTGATTTCCCTGGCGGTGGGCTTCGCGTTCGGCGCGGGCTACGCGCTGCTCGGCGTGCGCTCGCCGGCCCCGCCGCTGGTCGCGCTGGCCGGCCTGCTCGGCATCCTGGCCGGCGAACATTTCATTCCGTGGGCGCGGCACCATTGGTCGGTGCCGATCGCCGCGGAACACGGCGCCGCGCGCGACGCCGGCCGCGACACGCCGGAATCGCGCCGATGAAGCCGTTCGATCCGTCTGATCCGGCCGGCGGCGAAGAACGCCGCCGGCTGTTGCAAGGCATGGCCGCCGGCGCGATGGGCGCCTGGCTGTCCCCGCTGTTCGCCTCCACTGCATCCGGGAGCACCGACATGAGCACGTCCAAGGCCGACCTGATCCTGCACAACGCCAAGATCACGACGCTCGATCCGCGCAAGCCGCAGGCCAGCGCCGTCGCGATCGCGAACGGACGTTTCCTGGCGGTCGGCGACGACGCCGAGATCATGGCCCTGCGCAGCACCGGCACGCGCGTGATCGACGCGCGCCGCCGGCGCCTCGTGCCGGGGCTGATCGACTCGCACATGCACATCATCCGCGGCGGCCTGAACTACAACCTCGAACTGCGCTGGGACGGCGTGCCGACCCTGGCCGAAGCGATGGAGCGCCTGAAGCAGCAGGTCGCCGTGACACCGGCGCCGCAATGGGTGCGCGTGGTCGGCGGCTTCACCGAACACCAGTTCGCCGAGAAGCGCCTGCCGACCCTGGAGGAGATCAACGCGATCGCGCCGGACACACCGGTGTTCATCCTGCATCTGTACGACCGCGCGCTGCTCAACGGCGCCGCACTGCGCGCGGCCGGCTACGACCGCACTACGCCGAACCCGCCGGGCGGCTGGATCGTCAAGGACAGCCGCGGCGAACCGACCGGCCTGCTGCTGGCCGAACCCAACGCATTGCTGCTGTATTCGGCGCTGGCCAAGGGCCCCAAGCTGCCCTACGACTACCAGCTCAACTCCACGCGCCATTTCCTGCGCGAGATGAACCGGCTCGGCGTGACCAGCGTCATCGACGCCGGCGGCGGCTTCCAGAACTACCCCGACGACTACAAGGTCATCGAGGACCTGCACCAGCAGGATCAGCTGACCCTGCGCATCGCCTACAACCTGTTCACGCAGAAGCCCAAGGAAGAACTGGCCGATTTCCGGCGCTGGAGCGGCCTGGTCAAGCCGGGCCAGGGCGACGGCTTCTACCGCCACAACGGCGCCGGCGAAATGCTGGTGTTCTCGGCCGCGGACTTCGAGGACTTCCGCCAGCCGCGGCCCGAGATGCCGGCCAACATGGAAGGCGATCTCGAAGGCGTCGTGCGCCACCTCGTCACGCAGCGCTGGCCGTTCCGCCTGCACGCGACCTACGACGAAACCATAGGCCGCGCGCTGAACGTGTTCGAGAAAGTGAATCGGGAGATCCCGTTCGATGGCCTGCACTGGTTCTTCGATCACGCCGAAACCGTCAGCGACGCGAATCTCGACCGCATCGCGAAGCTCGGCGGCGGCATCGCGATCCAGCATCGCATGGCCTACCAGGGCGAGTATTTCGTGCAGCGCTACGGCATCCAGGCCGTCGAACGCACGCCGCCGTTCAAGCGCATGCTCGAAAAGGGCGTGCACGTCGGCGCCGGCACCGATGCGACGCGCGTGGCCAGCTACGACCCCTGGAACGCGCTGTACTGGATGGTCACCGGCAAGACCGTAGGCGGTCTGACCTTGTATCCGCCGGCCAATCGTCTCGACCGCGAGACCGCGCTGCGCCTGTACACGCAGTCCAATACCTGGTTCTCCGGCGAGGAAGGCGTCAAAGGTCAGATCGTCGCGGGCCAGTACGCCGATCTCGCGCTGCTCTCGGCCGACTACTTCGCGGTCGAGGACGAACAGATCCGCAATCTCGTCTCGGTGCTGACCGTGGTCGGCGGCCGCGTCGTCTACGGCGACGAGGAATTCTCCTCGCTCGCGCCGCCGCTGCCGCCGGCCATGCCGGACTGGTCGCCGGCGCGGCGCAAGGACAGCGGCTACTACAAGCCGGCCACGGCCGCACAGCTCGGCGCGATGCATGCGATCGCGCAGGCCTCCTGCGGCTGCGACAGCGCCTGCACCGTGCATGGCCATGCGCACGGCAGGGCATCGAGCAGCGCCGTCGCCGACGACGCGCAGCGCGGCTTCTGGGGTGCGCTGGGCTGTTCGTGCTGGGCCTTCTGAGGAGCGCATCGTGCAGATCATCGAAAACGTGTTCGCCAAGTCGTTCTGGTATCCGCTCGCGCGCTGCGCACTGGCCGTGGTCTTCGTCTACAGCGGCATCGACAAGCTCGTGCATTTCGACGCGGCGGTCGCCGAAGTCGCCGGCTTCGGTTTCCAGCCGGCCACCGTACTCGCCGCCATCACGGTCGCGAGCCAGCTGCTCGGCGCGGTCCTGCTCATCGCCGGCGGCCGCGCGGCCATCCTCGGCGCCTTGCTGCTGGCCGCCTTCACGGCCGCCGTGACCGTGCTCGTGCATCGCTTCTGGCTGCTCGAAGGCATCGACCAGGTGCGTACGGCGAGTACGTTTCTCGAACACGTCGGACTGGTCGGCGGCTTTCTGCTGCTGGCCCATCATCAGGCGAGGCTGAGCCGTGGCGCGCCGGCGGCCTGAGTCACGCACCGCGCGACGGCTCGCATTCGCCGCGCTGGCCGTTGCGCCGTCGGCAGCGCAAGCCGCCGCACCGCATTGTGATCCTGCGACGGCGCAGTGCCTGGAGCTCGGCGACGACGTCAGCGTGAATCTCGGCGCCAACGTGCGCGTGCGCACGATGGACTACGCGCCGGTGCGCTTCGGCATAGGCGCCGGCAACGACGCGTATACGTTCTACCGCGGCCTGTTCCACGCCGACCTGCGCAGCGGCACGCACTGGCAGACCTATGTCGAGCTCGGCGCCCACGACGTCGCCGGTCGCCGCGGCGGCGCCGGTGCAACGGATCGCGACGGACTCGACGTGCAGCAGGCCTATCTGGGCGGGAGCGACGAAGCGGCCGCGCTGCGCGTCGGCCGGCAGGAAGTCAGCTTCGGCTCGTCGCGGCTGATCTCGGTGCGCGACGGTCCGAACATCCGCCTCGCCTTCGACGGCCTGCGCGCGAGCCGCTTCGTCGGTGACGACCGCATCGACCTGTTCGCGCTGCGGCCCGTGCGGCCGGCGCCCGGCGCGTTCAACGACGACGGCGATCGTTCGCAGGCGCTGTGGGGACTGCATGCGGCGCTCGCACCGGCGGCGACGGCGCCGCTGAAGATCGACGTCTACTGGCTGGGCTACCGGCGCGACGTCGCACGCTTCGCGGCCGGCAGCGGCCGCGAATATCGCCAGTCCTTCGGCGCGCGGCTGTACGGCCGCCACGGCAGCTGGGACTGGAACACCGAAGCGGTGTATCAGACCGGCCGCTTCGGCAGCGGATCGATACGCGCCTGGACCCTCGCCAGCGATACCGGCTACACCTTCGGCGCGCTCTACGGTGCGCCGCGGCTCAGCCTCAAGGCCGACATCGCCAGCGGCGACGGCGATCGCCACGACGGTCGCCTCGGCACCTTCAACGCGCTGTATCCGAACGCATCGTATTTCAGCGAATCATCATTGCTCGCGCCGGCCAATCTGATCGACCTGCAGCCGGCGCTGAGCGTGACGCCGAATGCGAAGCTCAAGCTGACCCTGGGCTGGGACTTCGTCTGGAAACACCGCGTCGCCGACGCGGTCTACACGACCCCGACCCCGCTGGCGCCCGTCCCCGGCACCGCCGGCACCGCGCGGCGCATCGGCGACCAGATCAAACTCGAAGGCGCCTGGCGCTTCGCGCCGGCCTGGGAAGCGCGTCTGCAGCTCGCCCATTTCAACGCCGGCCCGGCGTTGCGCGAAGCGGGCGGACGCGACGTGCGCTTCGTGTCGACGGCGCTGGTCTACGCCTGGTAGGCGCCGCCGGAACCAACCAACCCCGGCCGCGCGATAGACACGGCACTCACTTTGCGCTTGTTCGCCTAATGTACATAGCTACATTGACGAAACACGCGACCACAAGGGGATTGCCATGCACTGCCATTCGCTGCACCGCCGTCTGTTCGCTCTGCTGCTTGCCCTGCCCGCCCTGTCCGCCTCTGCGGCGCTGCCATTGCAGGCGACCGCGCCGCAGTCCACCGACCGGCTCGACCAGATCTACTACGGCCAGCCGCACAACACCTATCTGCACAGCAGCAAGCTGACCAACTGGCTCGACGCCGGCTACCGCACGGTCGAGATCGACGTGATCGACAACGGCGACTGGGAGAAGGAGCCGAAAGGACCGTATGTCGCGCACGGCGTCGGCCCGACCAACAGCAACTGCAGCGCCGCGAGCAACGACCGCCTCGGCGACTGCCTCGACGACGTGACCGGCTGGCTGGAAAAGAACAGCATCGACGTGCCGCTGCTGATCTTCGTCGACATGAAAGCCAACTCCGATCCGGCCAGCGCCTGGAAGCCCGACGAGATCGCCCAGCTCGACGACTTCGTCCGCGGCTATCTCGGCAGCCGGCTTTACAGCTACCGCGACCTGCTCGGCCATCTCGCGCCGAACGGCAACCGCACGGGACTCAAGAGCAAGGGTTTTCCGACGATAGGCACGCTCAAGAACAAGATCATCGTCGTGTTCACCGGCGGCTATCTCGGCGACGTCAACGCACGCATGAACAGCGCGCGCAAGCTGCTCGAGGCGCAGACGCCGGTCGGACCGGTCTCGTTCCTGTGTCCCGACGTCGACAGCGACGATCCGAATGAAATCTCCGGCGCGATCGACGGCATCAGTGCGGCCGACTCGGCCTATTTCTTCTGCGGCAACATGAAGGCCGGCGACAACGACCAGTACGTGCTGAACCGCTCGGCCGAGTATCGCCAGCTCATCCACCAATGGGGCGCGGCGGGCGACTTCAGCAGCCTGGACTACGCCTGGAGCTACATCTCGGTGGCCCACGGCGCCAGCGCGATCGGCTGGGACGTGACCGAATCGCTGACCAATGCCAGCGTGTTCCGTCCCGACTGGCTGACGAGCATTCCGCTGGTCGGCAAGCGCCGCAGCCTGCCCGGCTACTTCGAGCTGCATACGACGTTCAACAACCAGTGCGTCGACGTCAGCAACAGCCAGTGGAAGAACGGTACGGCGCTGCAGCAGTACACCTGCAACAACACCGACGCGCAGCGTTTCGTCTACACGGCCGAAGGCCAGCTGCGGCCCAAGGGCGATACCAAGTACTGTGCCGACGTCGACGGCGGCAAGGGCAAGCAGGGCGCCAAGCTCAATATCTGGGACTGCGACGGCGGCGAGTCGGAGAAGTGGGCGATCTCCTCGGCCGGCCTGTTCGCCAACCGTGCCGGCAACTGGGGCTGGTGCATGGACGTGAGCGGCGGCAGCCCGAATCCGGGGACGCGGCTGCAGCTCTGGGGCTGCAGCGCTTCCAACCGCAACCAGCAGTTCGATCCGCGCGTCGTGCCGGACTTCTGACCGGCGGCAGGCTGCGCGCCTGCGCTCCGTTGGCGGAGGCAGGCGCGCGTGACGTCAGCGCCAGCGGCGATCGACGACGAACTCCGCATCACAGCCCTGGTCGACCCAGATGCCGGCGCGGTTCCAGCCCCAGGTGCGGCCTTCGACGCAGGCCGAGCCTGAGATCTGCCGCGACACACGCACGTCGCTGCCGCGGCCGGTGTCGACCTGGCACAGGTTGTAGCTGAAGTTCCGGCTGCCGCAGCGCACGACGATGCGCTGGTCCCAGTTGTTGCCGGGACGCCAGTCGCCGCGGCGGTCATCATCGCGCCGGTCATCATCGCGGTAATCCCCGCGGCGGTCGTCGTCGCGGTAGTCGTCGCGGCGATCATTGCCGCGGTAGTTGCCCTGGCGGTCGCCGGCCCAGCGGCGCTCGATGCGGAACACGCCGGCGCAGCCCTGGTCGACCCAGACGCCGGCGCGATTCCAGCCCCAGGTACGGCCTTCGATGCAGTCGCTGTTGGAGGTCTGGTCCACGAGATTGACGCGTCCGCCCTGCCCCGTATCGACCTGGCAGAGGTTGTAACCGTAGTTGCGGCTCTCGCAGCGGAACTCGATATCGCGATCCCAGCCCGCGCCGGGGCGCCAGTCGTCGCGCGCGGATGCCGTCGACGCACCGAACAACAAGGCCACGGCTGCCGCCACTGTTCCGATGCGCGGGTAGATATTCATCGCAAGCGTCCTCTCGTCGATTGCCGGGGCCGTGTCCGGCGGACACGGTAGCCGGCTGCGATCGCGGGGGCGCGCCCTGACGGTCGTCCGCCTCCCCGCGGCCGTGCGCGCGTTTTACCACTGCCGCGGCCGGTACGGTGCGTCTGAATGAAAACGATGTGCACGGGATCGCAACCGCTGCCGGCCGTCCGGCTCTGCGGCCGGCTCACGCCGCCTCCGCGCAGCGGCACGATCCCGGTGCGGACGCCGCCGCAACCCCACCCGCATCCGCGCAAGGATCCCCCGGCGGCAGCGTGCATCCACCGGCAGCCGGCGCGGATGTCGACGTGCCGCCGCGCCCGGTGCGGGCCGTGGGCGCCGGCTGATCCCGTTGCACGGCGACCGTCGGCCTCGAGCCGGCGAGCCCTCAGAACGGAGATTCGGCGAACGGGTTCAGCGGCTCGCAGAGGTTGGCCTTCTTCGACATGCAGGCGATCTAAAACTGGTAGCTGGGCTGGCAGCCATCCCTGAAGCCGGGCGATTGCCTCAACTGCGCCGCCGTGCTTTCACATAGCCGCGGCTGGCGAGGTCCACGTGAACCGTCGGCAGATCGCCGACATCGAGGCCCAGCCAGCACAGACCGCGCGTCATGCGCTCGACGTGACAGCGGCAGGCTCCGGTCTCCAGCCGCTCGAATTCACCGTCGGCCTTGCGCAGCACCAGCCCCATCGCGGCGCTCGCCCGCTCGTCCGCCGCGACGGACACCTGCAGCCTGCCTTTGCGCGAGGTCCAGAAATCAATCTCCGTGACGTGGCCGGCGGCGGTTTCCAGATGCAGGCAAAAACGCGCGGCGCCGGTTTTCTCCAGACTCAGACGCACAACGTCGACGTACAGGTCGTCGACGTCGACGTCGCCGCCATCGGTAGCGGCCAGACTCGCCGGCCGGGGGCGATTTCCGATATCCGGATGCAATTGGAAGAACGCCTCCAGCGGTGCTGCCAGGGCCGTGCGGATCACGGCTCTGGCCTCGTCGGAAACATAGCGATCCCGGCACGGCCCGGCGAAGGGCGGATCGTAAGTCGTCAGGTGGATCAAGGCCGCGGCAGGCTGCCAGCTCTGCGACGCGAGCGCCTGCCTGAAGCCGTCGACGTGACTGCCGAGCAGCGGCGTGCTGCGGCCGTTGACCCAGGCGCGCCAGATACACGGCGCCGATTCGTCGGCGAAGCCGATCGCTGCCGCGTCAAGCTGGTAGGCGCCGTAGCGGCCGCGCCAATGGAATGCGGGCCGGTCCTGCCACCGCCGCTGCGCCGGTGCGGTCGGATCCTCCAAGGTCCGCAGATAGTCGGCCATGCCGCCCGGCGCGTGGAAGACTTCCGTGTCGAGGCCTATGCGCAGGCCCGGAAACAGATGCGCCGTTTTCCACAGCGTGGCTCTCAGCAGGCCCGCATCCGGCAGCGCGACACCGAGACATTCGGCGATGGGCCGGAAGCGGAACAGCGTCCCGCGCTCGTCGCCGCGCGCGACCACGCGCGGCGGAGCAACCGGCTCGCCGCGCACGAAACGCTGCTCCCAGCAGGCACCATCGCGCCAGCTGCGGCACAGGAATTCGGCGCTCAGCTGATTGACGATGGCGAGGCCGATGCCCGGGAGGCGGTGCAGATGCACGTGCGGCGCCGCGGGCTCGGCCTGTGGGGTCCAGTGCGGATGGAGCAGATGATAAGTTGCCAGGCTGTCGCTGCCGCCCGGTCCGGGCTGATCCAGCGCCAGCCCGGCACCATCGTCGCGAACCTCGATGGCCCCGTCGGCGCCGATCCGCACATCGACGCGACTGGCATTGCCGCGCAGGTACTGATCGACCGCATTGGAGACGATTTCGTCGATCAGATGCTGCAAGGCCGACGCGCCTTCGTCGCCGATATACATGCCCGGCCGCCGGCGCACGACATCACCGAATTTCACTACGGGGACGAAGTCCGCACTGCCGCTCATGCGCGAGCCCGGCGACCGCCGTGGCAGGTCGCCGCCGCAGCGGTCACGACGACGGCCGGCTTCACGCCGGCCGGACGTCGTGCAGCTTCCAGACGCGCCCCGCCAGCAGGTTCAGGCGATGCTTGACCACCGCATGCGGCAGGGTCGTGACGACTTCGACTTCGGTATGCAGATCGGACTGCTCGGCGCTGACTTCGGCTCCGACGTCGCTGGCGCCCAGCGTGGGGTCTACGGCATCGGGGTCCGGCTGCAGCGCTTTCCAGCGCCGCCACAGCGCCGGCTCGCGCAACGCGGACTGCAGGGTGGTGGCGAAACTGTCGGGACTGATGCCGTGGAACGACAGTTCGGCGTTTTCGCCACGGGCCTGGGAAAGATCGCCGATGCTGATGAAATAGCGCTGGGCTGAGGGCATCCGGGACTCCTGGAATGGCGCGGAGCCGGGCTCCGCCGTGGCGGAAGTCTACCGCGATCGTCCGTGACGACGGCATGAGGCGTTGCGGCAATCGCCGGCTGGCGCCCGCGGCAGCCGCGGCCGGGGCATCCGGGACTTTTGTCCTGGGCCGCGGATCGCCCGGCTGCCCTAGGATGCGGGTCTGACCAATCGGAGTGACCTATGCTGCGCCATCCTCTGGCCCTCGCCCTGGGCCTGCTGCTCGCCGTACCCACGTTCGCCGCGGACAAGAAGGACGACAAGAAAGCCGACAAGTGGGACGTCAACGCGGCGCACGGTCCGACCAAGACTGTGGCCTTCACGACCGACGAAGGCACCTGGATGGATCTGGACGTCAGCCGCGACGGCAAGCAGATCGTCTTCAGCCTGCTCGGCGACCTCTATCTGCTGCCGATCGACGGCGGCAAGGCCAAGCGCATCACCAGCGGCGCGGCCTGGGACGTGCAGCCGCGCTTCTCGCCGGACGGCCGCGAGATCGCCTTCACCTCCGACCGCGGCGGCGGCAACAACATCTGGCGCATCCGCAGCGACGGCAGCAGCCCGGCGCAGGTCAGCAAGGAAGACTTCCGCCTGCTCAACAACGCGACCTGGACGCCCGACGGCGAGTACCTGATCGGCCGCAAGCATTTCACCGGCCAGCGCTCGCTCGGCGCCGGCGAGCTCTGGCTTTATCACAAGTCCGGCGGCGCCGGCCTGCAGCTGACCAAGCAGAAGAACGACCAGCAGGACCAGGGCGAGCCCGCCGTCAGCCCCGACGGCCGCTACGTCTACTACTCCGAGGACGTCACCCAGGGACCGTTCTTCCAGTACAACAAGAATGCCCACGACACGATCTATGCGATCAAGCGCCTGGACCGCGAGACCGGCGAGATCATCGACGTGGTCTCCACCCCGGGCGGCGCCGTGCGGCCGCAGCCGTCGCCCGACGGCAAGTCGCTGGCCTTCGTCAAGCGTGTGCGCGAGAAGAGCGTGCTGCACAAGCTGGATCTGGCCAGCGGCGAAGTCACGCCGCTCTGGGACGGCCTGTCGCACGACATGCAGGAAGCCTGGGCCGTGTTCGGCCCGTATGCCAACTACGCCTGGACGCCGGATTCCAGGAGCGTGGTGATCTGGGCCAAGGGCAAGCTCTGGCGCGTGGACGCGGCCAGCGGCAAGCCCGCGGCGATTCCGTTCAGCGCCGACGTGCAGCAGACCGTCGCCGCGCCGCTGCGCTTCGAGCAGACGCTGGACAAGGGCAGCTTCGCGCCGAAGATGATCCGCGACACGGCGACGAGCCCGGACGGCAAGAGCGTGGTGTTCCATGCGACCGGCCATCTGTGGATCAAGACGCTGCCGGGCGGCGCGCCGCAGCGGCTGAGCAAGAACGACGGCATCTTCGAATACCAGCCGAGCTTCAGCGCCGACGGCCGCAAGCTGCTCTACACGACCTGGTCGGACGAAAAGCAGGGCGCCATCGTCGAGCGCGACCTGGCCAGCGGCAGCGAGCGCACCTTGAGCACGGCGCCGGGCTTCTACTACGCGCCGAGCTATTCGCACGACGGCCGCTACGTGACCTGGTCGCGCCAGTCCGGCAATTCGCTGACCGGGTCGCTCAACAGCGGCGAAGGCGGCATCTACGTGATGCCGGCCGCCGGCGGCGTGCCCAAGCGCCTCGTGCATGACGGCGCGCAGCCGCAGTTCAGCGCCGACGGCCAGCGCATCTTCTTCCTGACCGGCGGCGGCCTGAAGAAGAAGCTGCAGAGCATCGGCATCAGCGGCGAAGAACCGCGCGACGTGTTCGATCTGAAGTACGTCGACTTCGTCCAGGTCAGCCCGGACGGCAAGTGGGTCGCCTTCACCGAACTGTTCAACGCCTACGTCGCGCCGATGCCGCAGACCGGCAAGTCGATCGAGCTCAGCAAGGACACCACGGCGATTCCGGTCAGCAAGATTTCCGACTACGTCGGCTCCTACCTGCACTGGGGCAACGACAGCGCGAGCGTGCATTGGCTCGTCGGCAGCGAATACTTCACGCGCGAACTCAAGGACGCCTTCGCCTTCGTGCCGGGCGCGCCCGGCGAACTGCCGAAGCCGGCTGCACTCAAGGGCCAGGACCTCGGTCTGCGCGTGCCCGCCGACACGCCGACCGACGTCGTCGCGTTCACCCATGCGCGACTGGTCACGATGAACGGCGAGGAAGTCATCGAGGACGGCACGCTCGTCGTCGAAGGCGACACGATCAAGGCGCTGGGCAAGGACGTGGCCGTGCCGGCGAACGCGCGCATCATCGACGCCAGCGGCAAGACCATCGTGCCGGGCTATGTCGACGTACACGCCCACGCCAACCACTTCACGAACGGCGTGGTGCCGCAGCAGAACTGGGCCTACTACACCAACCTCGCGTTCGGCGTGACGACGATGCACGATCCGTCGGCCAACACCGAAGCGGTGTTCTCGCAGTCCGAACTGGTCCGGACCGGCGACATGGTCGGCCCGCGCGTGTTCTCCACCGGCACCATCCTTTACGGCGCCGACGGCGACTTCAAGGCCGTGGTGAACTCGCTCGACGACGCGCGCGCGCATCTCAAGCGCATGAAGGCCAACGGCGCGTTCAGCGTGAAGAGCTACAACCAGCCGCGCCGCGAGCAGCACCAGCAGATCAACCAGGCCGCGCGCGAGCTCGGCATGCTCGTGGTCGAGGAAGGCGGTTCGACGTTCAACTTCAACATCCCGATGATCCTCGACGGCGTCACGAGCATCGAGCACAACATCCCGGTCGCGCCGCTGTACAAGGACGTCGTGGACCTGTGGAAGCAGACCGACGTGCGCAACACGCCGACCCTCGTCGTCAGCTACGGCGGCCTGTCGGGCGAATACTGGTGGTATGCCCGCGACAACGTCTGGGAAGACAAGAAGCTCGCGCGCTTCTTCCCGCAGGAGACCCTGGACGCGCGCTCGATCCGCCGCGAGACCGCGCCGGACTGGGACTACTACCACATCGAAGTCGCCAAGGCGGCCAAGCACCTGCGCGACAACGGCATCAAGATCCAGATCGGCGGCCACGGCCAGTTGCAGGGCCTGTCGCCGAACTGGGAAATCTGGATGCTGACCCAGGGCGGCTTCACCAACTACGAAGCGCTGCGCGCCGCGACCATCGACGGCGCCGACCTGCTCGGCCTGTCCAAGCAGATCGGTTCGCTGGTGCCGGGCAAGCGCGCCGACCTCGTCGTGCTCAACAGCAACCCGCTGCAGAACATCCGCGCGACCATCGACACGCGCTACGTCATGGTCAACGGCCGCCTGTTCGACGTCGACGCGGACATGGCCGAAATCGGCGGCAAGCAGCGCCCGGCACCGACGTTCTACTGGCAGCGCCACCGCGACGGCCATACCTTCGGCGCCGAGTACGGCCCGACGGCGCCGTGCCACTGTCCGAAGTCGGGTCCGGGGCATACCCACGACTGATCGTGCCTTTCGCGCCGCCTGCGCAGATCAGTGCGCAGGCGGCGAAGCTGCGCGACGCATCACGACATCGCCTCGCCGGCACCGGCAGACCGGACCGGCGAGGCGGCCGCTCCGCAGATTGCGGTGAGCGCAGCGGACCGCAACGGCACGGTGTAACCGACACGCGCGATCCGCTTCTCTGCGAATCGCATCGATGCTTCTCATCCGTTCGCCACGCGACGACGGGCTTTTCGTTGCGGAACGACGGTTTCGTTCGACGGTCGTCGCGACGGTACGTGCCCGATGTTGCGGTTCGCCTGCGGCTCACCGCAACCTACAACCCAAGGACGCTGCCGACGCGCTGCAGTGCGACGTATTCGCGCAGCAGCACGATGAAATCGGCGGCGGCGCGACGGCGCGCAATGTCGATGAAGCGCCGCTCCGGCGCCTGCTGCGGACACCAGAGCATGCCGACCCAGCGTAGCGGGTCGTCCGTATCCCGCTCGTCGAAGTGGCCGCCGATCGCAATGCAGGAAACCAGCGCATCCGGCTTTGCATCGCTGAACTGATTGCTGTAACCGCGGTTCAGCGCCACCGTGGTTTCCGGCGACAGGGATGACACGGCCCGCCAGTGTTCCAGCGGCAGCAGCATGAGATCCGGAAAGCCGTCATGGCGGCGATACAGCGCCGCGAGATCGTCGGGCAACGGCGTGCCGAAACGCGCGGCGACAGCGTCGATCTGTGCCTCACCGGCCGCCGCCGGCCAGGCTCCCTGGGGCGCCAGCAATCGCATCCACAGCGGCGGACGTTCGAGACCGTCGAGCAGCTGCGTCGTGTTCCAGCCGGCCAACGCCGCCTGCTCGCGCTGCAGCGCCGCGTCGAATCGCTGCTGCCGCGTGCGCATGCTCTCCTGATCCACCCAGCGCTGGCGCAGCCAACCCGACAGTCCCGCGGCAGCCTTGCTGCCACCTTCGGTATCGAGCCAATAGAAGCGCAGGCCCGCATACCGCGGCGGCTCGCCCGTGTCGTAGAGCGCGATCGTATCGAGCTCGTCGTCGCGGCCCAGCAGCAGGAATCCGCGCAGTTGCGCCGCCGTCAGTTCCACGCTGTCGAGCTCCGGTACGGCTTCCGGCGTTTGCGGCGAGCGCCAGTACGAAAAATGGATCTTTCCTTCGTAGCCGAAGCTGTCCAGGTCGAGCTCTGCTGCCGCGGCGGCAGGCTGTACCTGCGCCAGCGGTGCAAGCCCCAGCGGCGCAGCGCCGTCGGCTACGCGATAGAACGCCGCGATGTCGTCGGGCAGCGTGAAGCCCAGCCGCGCCTGCGCCGCTGCCAATGCCGCAGCGTCGGGCGGCGCCGGCAGCTCCGCGGCAGCGGAGTCCGCGTTCTCCTCGGCGATCACCTCCCGAACGAGCGCATCGACGCCGAGCCTGGCCGCATCGGCCTCCAGCTGCCGGCGTTCCTGCCAGGAACGCTCCATGCTCGCGGTGTAATCGGCGGAGCCCTGCGCCCACAGCGAGAAGTTGATCGCAATCACCGCCGCGGCCAGCGGCCCGGCCAGCAGCAGCAGATAGGTGCCGCCGACGAGCACGCGCTGCAGCGGACGCATCGGAACGACGTCGAGGCTGCGCAGGGCTTCGCTGCCGAGAGCCAGACGCGGCGGCGCCAGCAGTGTCGTACCGGCGATGCGGTCGAAGACTTCATACAGACGGCGCTGGCGCAACGCTTCGGGTTGCGATTTTTCCATCTGTGGATCACTGCGCAATGCGTGCAACACGCCGCCGAGCTGCCAGCGGCTGCGCACGGTCGGCAACTGCAGCAGGGCGATCAGCGCGAGCACGTGGAAGCCGAACCAGAACGCGAGCGCCGCACCGGCCAGACTCGCGATCGCGATGAATACGGCGCTGAGCCGCGCCGAACCGACCGGCAACAGTTCCTGCACGACATGCGCGCCATCCAGCGGCGGCACCGGCAGCACGTTGAGGTAGTTGATGAACAGGAATACCAGCGCAGCCTCGAGAATCAGACTGTTGCCGATTCCGCCAAGCGCGATGCCGCCGCTGAGGGACGCGTACAGCAGCAGCGCCCAGCCGATCAGGATGCCGGGCAGCGGCCCCATCAGGCTCATCCAGGCACGCCGCGCCGCGTCGGGCCTGGCTTCGTGGCCGATGGTCACGCCGCCGACCAGCGGCAGGGCCAGCATCTGCACGTTGCGGTAGCCCGACAGGCGCATCGCGAGGTAGTGGCCGAATTCGTGGATCGCGACGACGACGAGCAGGATCGCGGCGAAGCGCCAGCCCCAGATCCAGGCGCCGAGCAGCAGGAACAGCGCGACGCTGAAGGCAAACAGCCCGGCCTGCACGCGGCGCGGCACGGTCTGCTGGGTTACGCGCTTCATCACTCCCGCGAGCCAGACCAGCCGCGCCGGCGGCACCGGCTGCGTGTTCGCCGGCGGTTTGGGCTGGCGCCGGAACGCCTTGTAGATGGTCCAGGCGAAAGCCAGCCGCGGCCGCAGCAGGCCGCGGCTGTCGCGATAGACCTTGCCGCGCCGCTGCAACGAAGCCAGCCGTTGTTCGCTCAGTTCACTGGCCTGCCAGTCCAGCGCCGCGTCGTCGACACCGGCCGTATCGGCAGCGCCCTGGCGCGCGGCCCAGTCGCGGTGCCGGCGCCACAGCGCGGCCAGATCCGCACCGCCTATGGTCTGCGCGAGGATCTGCTCGTCGGCGCAGATCTCCGCGTAGCAGTCGAACGCTTCACTGACGCAGTGGCGGCCGTCGGCAAGGCGGCGCACGAAGATGCTGAGTAGATGATTGGCCCATTGCGGCGCCGGCGGGGCGAACAGCCAGAGCGCGTCGCCTTCCTCGCGCTGACGCCAGACCGCGACCGGCTGGGCCGGCATCACGCCGCCGGGATGATCGACCAGGAACCACTGCGGCCCCTCGAAGCCCAGCGGCGCGAGTTCGGCCGCGGCCTGGGCGTGCAGGTCGGCGATCGCGTCGGGAATGCGCGGCGTCACGATGCGCCGCGCGCGCGCCGGTGCGAACACCAGCGACAGCACGGCGCGCACGCGTTGCAGCTGCAGCACCAGGAATACGGCCAGGGCCAGGGCGACCAGATCCAACAGCGTGGCGTATTCGGACATGCGGACTTCCGGCAGGCGGCAGGGCGACGCGCGATTGTCGCCGCAGCCGCGCGGCGCTGCACGCCGCCGGCGTACGGCAGGCTCGCGGCGCGATAGCCGCAGCGGCGGCGCCACGCTAAGCGTTTGCCGCAGAATCCACTACGCCGCAACGCCGGCCCCTACCGAGGATTGCTCCATGGCCAACGACAACCCGTCTTCCGCCGCCACCGCCGTCAACAGCCAGATCACCGATGCGGTGACCCAGACCAACGTCAAGGTCGTCGCCGAAGCGCCGGCCCATGCGATGGCCACGGTCTACCAGTCCCTGGCCCATTCCGTCGGCCTTCTGTTCGAGAACGCGGTAGCCACCCAGCAGCAGCAGAACATCCTGGCGCAGGCTGCGACGACCCAGGGCATCATGCAGATCTATTCCCTCGACACGATCGCGACGGCGACGGGCGTGGCGAAGGAGGACGGCGTGCTCGGCCCGACGCAGTCCGCAGCGGCCGCGCTGAAGGCGGCCCTGCCCCCGGCCGCCGCCGTCACGTCGGCGGGCGGCATCAGCAGCCAGATCGAGCAGGCGGTGAAGCTCGCGCTGGATTCGACCCTGCAGCACAGCGGCGACGTGGCCTACGGCGTGCGCGCGGCGGCCGGCGCATTGGCCGCAGCGCTGGAAAGCACGAACCGGGCGAGCCAGCAGAACCTGCTGGAGATGATCAAGAACGCCGCGACGACGGCCTGCCTGACGGCGATGATCGCCCTCCCCGACAAGGCCGCTGCCTACGAGGACATACTCGACACGATCCGCAAGCTGCGCTGAGCCGGCGGTGCGCGCGCCGCCGGCCGCCCGCCGGCGCGCGCGGTGACGGCGAGCGCCTCTGCGCCACGACGGCCGCGGCCGCCGCTGCTACCCTCGCCGGATACGGCGGCGGGAGGTCGACGCAGGTGGGATGCAGGTTGCGGATCCCGTACATCGTGGTGGTGCAACTGCTGTCGCTGGCGACGGCCGCGGCCGCGGCCGATCTGGATGACTGCAGCGCCGTGCTCAAGCGTTCACCGGCCGAGGCGCTGGCGGTCTGCCGCGATGCGCAGGCGCAGGCGGCCGCGGGCGGGCGCACGCGCGACAGCGCAATCGCCCAGCTCGAACACGCTTCCGCCGCCGTGGCGCTGGCCCGCTACGACGAGGCGCAGGCCGATATCGACGACGCGGAGCGGCGCCTGGCGCCGGCACACTGGCGCGACCAGCACCGCATCGAACGCCAGCGCGGCGTGCTGGCCTATCGGCGCGAACGTCTGGCGGAAGCCGTCCTGCATTTCGGCCGGGCACTCGATCTGGCGCGCGCGCACGACGACGCCGACGCGCAGGCGCAGAGCTGGAACGACATGGGCAATGCCTATCGGCGCATCGGCGACTTCGCCGCGGCGCTGCAGGCGTTCAGCACCAGCCTCGCGCTGCGCGAGGGCATGGGCCAGGCCGAACAGGCTGCGGCCGTCCTCAACAACATCGGCAACGTGCAACAGGATCTCGGCGATCCGGTTGCGGCGCAGGACTGGCTGGAACGCGCACTGGCGGCCTATCGGCGCGTGGACGCGCCGCGCCAGGTCGCTCACGTGCTCGAAAGCCTCGGCCTGAACGACCGCCAGCGCGGCGACGACGATGCCGCACGCGACAAGCTGGGCGAGGCCTGGGACGTCTACACCGCGCAAGGTGCCGTGCGCGATCGCCTGCGCGTGGCCACGCATCTCGCCGGACTCGAAGCCGAGCGCGGCAAGGCCGCGGCAGCGGCACGCTGGATCGCCGAAGCGCGCGTGCTGATCGCACCGTCGGGCGGGCCGCCGTCGCTGGCGCTGCTGCTGGCCGAGGCGCGCAGCGAACGCACGCTCGGCGAGTCCTCGCCGGCGCGGCGCAGCCTGCGCGACCGGCTGGCCGGCGACACCGATGCCGCCGGCGCCGATCGCGTCGCAGCCTGGCAGTTCCTGGCCGACGCCAGCGAGCGGGAAGGCGACGCACCGCTCGCTCTCGCCGACGCGCGCGCGCTGCGCGCGGCCGGCGCCGAGCAGGCGCAGCGCCTGCAGAACGAACGTGTCGCGCAATGGCAGGTGCGGCTGGACCTGGCCGGCCGCCAGCGCCAGATCGAGGCACTGCGCGAACAGACGCAGCACCTGGAGACCGAGCGCCTGCGCCTGCGCCTGCTGCTCGCGCTCGGCGGCGCGCTGCTGCTGCTCGTCGTCGGCGCGCTGCTGCTGCACCTGCAGCGCCAGCGCGCCGCCGCGGCCGCGCAGCGGCAGGCGCTGCAGCACCAGAACGCACGCTATCGCGCGGCGGCAGCCGCCCTGCGCGCCGACCGCCAGCGGCTGCAGGCGCTGGCCGACCGCAGCCAGGATGCGCTGCTGCTCAGCGATGCCCGCGGCCGCATCGTCGCCGCCAACCGCGCGGCGGCGGCACTGCTCGGCCGCGCCAGCGCGGAGCTGCCGGGCCTGCCGCTCACCGACCTGCTCGGCGCCGCGGCCCAGCGGATCTCCACCGCAAGCGCCCTGCTCGAGGACGACGCCGCGGCGGCGCCGGTCGATCTCGGCGAGGTGGGCCCGCAGCGTCTGCAGATCCGTTGCGGTCTGCTCGACGAGGCCGATGCGGAGGAGCCGGTCACCTGGCTGCGGCTGGAACCCGCCGCTACTGCCGCACCGCGCGAGGCGCCGGAGACCGTGCCGTCCGCGGCAACGGAGTCATCGACGGCCGGCTCCGATCCCCCGGACGTTTCCGACGGGTTCCGGCGCCGGCTCGTCGAGCTGATGCAGGCAACCTTGCAGGCCTGGGAGCGCTCGACCCGCCAGTCGCGCGTCGAGTTCGCCGAGAAGAGCGGCATCTGGCGGATTCATGTGGACGACGGCCGCCTGCGCATGCGCTCGATGGAACGCTATCTGAACCTGGCCAAGCTGCCGCGCCATCCGCGCTGGCGCGAAGTGCTGCGCAGCACCTACTTCGTGCTGGCCGAATGCCCGCTGGAGGCGGCCGAGCGCAGCCGCCTCGACGCCCTGGCCGAGGCAATACGCGCCGACGTCAGCGCGCGGGCGCTGGAATAGGCGCAGGCAGCGCGCGCAGGCGGTCGCAGCGCACGCAGACGGCGCGGACACCGAGACTGGTGCGGTAGTGCTGGTGGTGGTCGTCGCGCGTGAACTCGGCCGGCTGCTCGGGCAACGGGATCACGTCGCCGAAGTCGCCGGGACCGACGGCGCTGTTCTCGTAACTGTCGCAGACGTCCTGCAGCAGGTGCAGCACCTTGGTGTAGTCGTCGAACTCGCCGCAGTTGCGGCCGCTGTCGCTGCAATACAGCTCGACCGACTGGCCGAGTTCGTCGGGCGTCGGGCTGAGCTCGGCGACGACGACGGGACGGCCGAGGCTGCACCAGTCGTGACGCGGCAGCGGATCGTGAGCCACCGCCAGCGAGGGCAGCAGGGCGGCGAGCAGGACAGCGATGCGATGCGGCATGAGGGAGCTCCTGGCAGTGCGCGCATGGTGGGCAGGCGGCAGCCGCCGGACAACCGGCAGCGCGGGAAAAAACCGGGAAAGAATTGTCCGCGGCGGTCGCATGGGCACGACGGAAACCGCGCCACGGCGCGGTTCTGATGCGCTGCGCGCGAAATCGTCCCGGCTTTTTCCTGGCCTGCGCCGCCATGGCCCATCTAGCGTGATTCCACCCGGCCCGACGCGGCCGCAGCCCTGGATGCGAACCTCATGACCCGTTTCTCCGCGCTTGCCCTCGCCCTCGGCCTCGCGGCCGGCACCGCCGCGGCCCACTCCGTCGGCTCGGTCGACCTGAGCCAGCCGATTCCGGCCGGCGCGCTGCAGTACGGCGGCTGGATCGCCCACAACGGCGTGCAGACCCACACCTTCCTCGCGCCGACCCAGAACGAATGCACGGCCATGCTGCAGCAGAGCACCGCGCAGCACACGGCCAACGCGCCGTTCTACTTCGGTGCCGGCCATCCCTCGACCTATACGATCGAACCGTGCAGCAAGCGCGCGATGTTCCAGCTGCTCGCACCGGCCAATCCCGACGACGAGCTCGTCACCGTGACCGTGTCGATACCGTCGCGGTATGCGCGCGAGGTGAACGATCTGCGCCAGCGCTACCGCTACGACCAGTACATGGCCGACTTCGAGCGCCTGTTCCCGGCCAAGTAGGCGAAGCGGGCCGCGGCGGAGAACGCCGCCGCGGCTCAGCCGGTGTTCTGCACGCCGGCGGCGATGCCGTTGACCGTAGCGGCCAGGGCGAGGAACAGCTCGCCCTCGGGCCGGTCCTGCGCGCGCCAGCGCGCGAGCAGGTCGACCTGCAGCAGGCTGATCGGATCGACGTAGGGATTGCGCAGGCGTATCGACAGCGCCAGGCGGCGGTCGCCGGCAAGCAGCCGGGCGGCCTGCTTTAGCTCGAGTACGGCGGCGAGGGTGCGCGCGAACTCGCCGGCGATCAGCGGGTGGAATTCGTCGTGCAGCGCGCCGGCCAGCTGCGAATAGCGCGCGAAGATGTCCAGGTCGCTCTTGGCCAGCAGCATTTCCACGTCGTCGACGAAGGTGGCGA
Source organism: Lysobacteraceae bacterium SCN 69-320 (assembly GCA_001725155.1). Lineage (GTDB taxonomy): Bacteria > Pseudomonadota > Gammaproteobacteria > Xanthomonadales > Rhodanobacteraceae > Tahibacter. The sequence continues at coordinate 799,654 of MEFP01000030.1, forward strand.
AGAACGGCCAGTCGCGCGTCATCTCGCGCATCGCGTCCAGGCCGTAGCGCGCGATGCCTTCGCTCAGCGCCGTGCCTATGCCGTACCAGCCGGTCAGGCCGGCGCGATTCTGCGACCAGGCGAACACCCACGGAATCGCGCGCAGGCTGGACACGCCGCCGGCGCCGCCGCGACGCGGCGGTCGCGAGCCCATGCGCAGGCGTTCGATCACGTCGATCGGCGTGGCCGCGCGGAAATACTCCGCAAAACGTTCCGACTCATGCACGAGTGCGCGGTAGTGGCCGCGCGACACGTCGGCCATGTGTCCGACCATCTCGCGCCAGACCGCTTCGCGCGGCTCGGCCGGCCGCGGCCGCAGGCTCGCGCGCAGCACCGCGCCGGTGGTCTGTTCGAGATTGCGCAGCGCGAGCGCGCGTATGCCGTACTTGCGATGGATGACTTCGCCCTGTTCGGTCAGGCGCAGATAGCCGTCGACCGAGCCGCGCGGCGCGGCGATGACGGCGCGCTCGGTCTTGCCGCCGCCGCGGCTGATCGAGCCGCCGCGGCCATGGAAGAACGCGATGCGCACGCCGCTGCGCTGGGCCAGCTCGGTCAGCAGCACCTGGGTGCGCTGCAGCGCCCAGCGCGAGGCGAACAGGCCGCCGTCCTTGGCGCTGTCGGAATAGCCGAGCATGACCATCTGGCGATTGCCGCGCGCGGCCAGATGCTCGCGATACAGCGGATCGGCGAACAGCTGGACGAGCACGTCCTGCGCCGCCTGCAGATCGGCGATGGTCTCGAACAGCGGCGCCACGTCCAGCGGCACATGGCCATCGGCGCCGGTGCAATCGGCCAGCCGCGCGAGCGCGAGCACGGCCAGCACGTCGGCCGCGCTGCGGCTCATGCTGATGATGTACGGCCCTATGGCCTGCGCACCGTAATGTCGCTTCGCCTCGGCGACCGTGCGGAAGACTGCGAGCGTGGACGCCGCAGCTTCGGCATCGGGTGCGGCCGGCGCCGCGCCGGCGATCAGCGGTGCGAGCCCCGCGCGGCGCGCGGCTGCATCGCGCTGCGGCCAGTGCGGATCGGCCAGCAGCGCGGCCAGGGCCTGATCGTGCGCGCCGGATTCCTGGCGCAGATCCAGGGTGGCCAGATGGAAGCCGAACGTGTCGACGCGCTGCAGCAGCTGGCGCAACGCGAGCCAGCCCGCGTGCTCGCCGCGATGCGCGCGCAGGCTCGCGGCAATCAGTTCGAGATCGGCGCGGAATTCGGTCACGTCGGCATAGGCGTCGTCGCGCTCGGCCGCGGTCGCGGCCAGGCGCGCGCTGATCAGGCTCAGCAGATGCCGGTACGGCATGTCGGCATAGCGTGCCTTGAGCTTCGCCGCGGCCTTCGGCAGGCGCACGCGATAGCCGGCCAGCCGTTCGAGCACGGCCGCGTCGACGCCCACGCGCGACAGCGACTGGCTCAGCAGACGTTCGAGCTGGGCGATTTCGCGCCGGTACGCGGCGAGGATCTGCGCGCGCTGCGCCGCCAGCGCCGCGCGCACCGTGTCGGCGCCGACGTTCGGATTGCCGTCCATGTCGCCGCCGACCCAGGTGCCGAAGCGCAGCAGCGCCGGCAGCGCCGGCACCGGGCCGAGCTCGGCCAGCACGTCCTCGAACACCTCGTAGAACACCGGCAGCATCGGATACAGCACGTCGGCCAGGAAATAGCTGACGTGGTCCATCTCGTCCTGCACCGTCGGCCGCTCGCGCGCCGCGTCGGCGGTCTGCCAGCCGGCGCTCAGCGCCAGGCGCATGCGCTCGCGGTCCACACGGCGTTCCGCCGGCGTGCGCTGGCGGTCGATGTCGGCGATCAGGCATTTGACCAGCACCTGCTCCTTGTCGAGCAGCGAGCGCCGCACGGCTTCGGTCGGATGCGCCGTGAACACCGGCTCGATGCGCAGGCGCGCGACCAGCGCGAGGATTTCCTCGCGGCTGACGCCGTCGCCGATCAGATCGTGCACGACCTCGCGCAGGCTGCCCGGCTGCGGCGCGGCGCCGGCCCGTTCGTAGTCGCGGCGGCGGCGGATGCGGTGCACGCGCTCGGCGATGTTGATGGCCTGGAAATAGGTCGCGAACGCGCGCGCCAGGTCGATCGCGACGGCGGCCGGCGCGGTCAGCAGGCCGACCAGTTCGTCGGTCGAGGTCTGCTGTTCGCGACGGCGTATCGCCTCGGCGCGCACCCGTTCGATCAGGACCAGGAAATCCGCGCCGAGCTGGTCGGCCAGGATCTCGCCGACCAGCGCGCCGAGGCGCGTGACGTCCTCCCGCAGGGCCTGGTCGACGCGCGGAAACTCGACGTCGCGCAGGGAATCGCCGGGGACGTGTTCGGAAGTCGCGCTCATCGCTGGCACCGGAAACCGCAGTCCTCAAGGAATAGCCCGGCGCGACGGCGACTGGCAAGCGCCGGCATGGCGGTCCGGATAGGACGATTGGTTATGCGCGGAGCGGACGGCGGCCCGCGCGCCCGGACTGCGCGGCGCGGCGCCGCGTGACGGCGCCCGGTCGGCCGGCTTTACCGGCGTGGCGCATCCTGCTTGACTGTGTCGACTTCCGGCGGCGCAGGCATGGACGAGAGCATCGACATCACCCGGCAGATCGACGCGGCGCGCGCGGGCGATACCGCAGCACTGGATGCGCTGTTCCCGATCGTCTACGACGAGCTGCGGCGGCTGGCGCGCGCCGCGCTCGCGCGCGAACGCGCCGACCACACCCTGCAGCCGACCGCGCTCGTGCACGAGGCCTATCTGCGCCTGGTCGCGCAGCACAGCGCCGACTGGTCGGGCCGCGCCTATTTCTTCAGCCTTGCCGCCAGCCTGATGCGGCGCATCCTCGTCAATCACGCGCGCGACCGCACGGCGCTCAAGCGCGGCGGCGGCGCGGCCGCAGTCACCTTGTCGGAAGCCGAGCGCGTCGCCGACGGCGAACTCGATGTGCTCGGGCTGCACGAGGCGCTGGAGCGCCTGGCCGCCCTGGACCCGCGCCAGGCGCGCGTGGTCGAGCTCAAGTTCTTCGGCGGCCTGGAGATCGACGAGATCGCCGGTGTCGTCGGCGTTTCGCCGGCCACGGTGCGGCGCGACTGGAGCCTTGCGCGGCTCTGGCTCGGGCGCGAGCTGTCGGCATGACGCCCGAGCGCTGGCGCCGGCTGCAGGACGTGCTGGCCGCGGCGCTGGAACAGCCGGCCATGCAGCGGCAGGCCGCCCTCGCCGCGGCCTGCGGCGGCGACGCGGCGCTGCTTGCGGAAGCCTGCGCGCTGCTCGAACACGGCGACGTGCTGCCCGAGCGGCTGCCGCCGGCCGCGTTCGCCGGCCTGGCCGCCGGCACGGACGAGGACGAGGGCGACTGGCGCGGCCGCCGCGTCGGCCTGTTCGTGCTCGACGAGCGGATCGGCAGCGGCGGCTCCAGCAGCGTCTACCGCGCGCGCCGCGTCAACGATTTCGAGCAGGTCGTCGCGCTGAAGCTGCTGCGCCACCACGACCGCGCCAGCCTGCGCCGCTTCGAGCGCGAGCGCACCATCCTCGCCCAGCTCAGCCATCCGCACATCGCTAAGCTGTTCGATGCCGGCATCGCCGACGACGGCACGCCGTATCTCGTGCTCGAGTACATCGAGGGCCGCACCTGGCAGCGCTGGCTGGCCGAGACCGCGCCGGACCTGCGCCGGCGCGTCCGCCAGTTCCTGCTGGTCTGCGATGCGGTGGAGCATGCGCACCGCCATCTGCTCGTGCATCGCGACCTCAAGCCGGCCAACATCCTCGTCGACGCGGACGACATGCCGCGCCTGCTCGATTTCGGCGTCGCCGCGCTGCTGCAGCAGCGCGACTCCACCGTCACGCGCGAAGGCGCGGCCGCGATGACGCCGGCCTATGCCGCGCCGGAACAGCTGCGCGGCGAGGCCGTGACCACCGCGACCGACGTCTATGCGCTGGGCCTGGTGCTGTACGAAACCCTGACCGGCCGCCATCCGTTCCGCAAATCCGGCGGCCGCGAGCACGAACTGCTGCAGGCCATCGCGACAGGCGATGCGACGCGGCCGAGCCAGCAGGTCGACGCGGCCTCGCCGCTGCGCGCGGCCGATCTGCGCGGCGATCTCGACAACATCGTGCTGACCGCGATCGAACGCGAGCCGGGGCGGCGCTATCGTTCGGTGCGCGAACTGGCCGACGACCTGCGCGCCTGGCTGGACGGCCGGCCAGTGTCCGCCCGGCCGCAGACCTGGACCTATCTGACGCGCAAGTTCGTCGCGCGCCATCGCGCCGCGGCCGCGACCGCGGCGGTCGCTGCGCTGGCGCTGCTGGCAGCCAGCGCCGTCGCACTGCGGCAGGCGCACATCGCCGTGCAGCAGCGCGAGCGCGCGCAGCAGCGCTTCGACGAGGTGCGCCGCTTCGCCAACAACCTGCTGTTCGACTATCACGAAGGCATACAGAAGCTGGCCGGCTCGCTGCCGATGCAGCAGCGCCTCGTGCGCGACGGCATCGGCTATCTGGAACGCCTGCAGGCGGAGGCCGGCGACGACCCCGACCTCTGGCGCGAGATCGCGGCCGGCTATCTCAAGGTCGGCGACCTGCAGGGCAATCCCTATGGCGCAAATCTCGGCGACTTCGCCGGCGCGGCGCAGAGCTACGTCCGCGCCGGTGCCGCGCTGGCCCGGGCCGAAGCGCAGGGCGAAACCGCGGCGACGCGGCTGTGGCGCGCGCGGCTGCTGCTCCGTGATGCCTATCTGCACTACCAGAACACCGAGCTCGATCCGGCGCGCGAGCGCACGCGCGAGGCGCTGAGCCTGTTCGATGCGCTGCACGCCGCCGCGCCCGGCGATCTCGACACGACGATCGAGTACAGCGACGCGCTCGATCTCTACGGCGAGCTGACCGGCATGCGCAGCGGCGACGGCAAGCCCGACGCCGACGGCGCGCGGCGCCATCAGTTGCGCGCCGCCGAACTGCGCCGCGCCGCGCTCGTGACGGCGCCCGGCGACAAGCGACTGCGCTACGCGGTCTACAACAGCCAGCTGCGCGAAGGCGCCTATCGCGTCGACCGCAACGAAATGGACCAGGCCGAGACCGCGCTGACCGAAGCGCTGCGACTGATCCGCGAACTCGTCGCGGACGATCCCGACGACACCTACCGGCGGCGCGAGATCGGCGTCGTGCTCGTGCGGCTCGTGCAGGTGCAGGACGCGCTCGGCAAGCTCGATGCGTCGGTCGAGTCGGCGCTGCAGGCGGTGACCCTGATGGAAGGAATGCTCGCGCGCGATCCGGACAACGACTCGATGCGCGAAGGCGTGACATCGACGACCGGCTGGGCCGCGCGCCAACTCGTTCGCGCCGGCCGCGCCGGGGAGGCGCTGCCGATGGTCCGGCGCCAGATCGCGGTCAACCAGACGCGCCTGCGCGCCGCGCCGGACAATCCGGCGATCCGCTACGACCTGTCGCTGGCCTACCGGCGCCTCGGCGAGCAGCGCGCGGCGGTACGCGACTATGCCGGCGCGATCCAGGCGCATCGCACCGCGCTGGACACCCAGCGGGAACTCGCTGCGCTGTCGGCCGACTACGCCGCCGGGGTCGCGCTGTCGCACTGGCATCTCGGACGCGCCGAACTGGGCGCGGGGCGCGTCGCGGCCGCGCGCGCGGCGCTGACCGAGGCCACCGATCGTCTCGGCGCGCTCGTCGCCGCGCAGTCGATAGGCCCGAGCTACAGCGAAGACCTCGCCGACACCTATGTCAGCCTCGCCCAGGCCTGGGCCGCAGCGCCGCGCGAGCGGGCGCGCGCCGCCGACGCCTACGGCCGCGCCATCGCGATCTGGGACGACTTCGAGCGCGACGGCACCTTGTCGCCGAAATCCCGGGCCAAACGCGACGACGCGCGCGCGGAAATGCGCCGGCTGCGGTAGACCGCCGGCGAACCGCCGCCGGCCGGAATCGTCACAGCGCTATCGTGATCGTCACCGTGTTGTTGCTGCCGGCGATCGAGTTGTTCAACGTCGTGCCGTAACCGCTGCAGGCGGTCGCCGGCACCGGCGGGATGACGATGCCGCCGCCGCTCATCGTCGCCGCGGCCGCATTCCAGCTGCCGGTCGCACCGAGCACGATGGGGCCGAAGACGCAGTCGCTGCCCAGCGCCACCGGAATGCCACTGACGGTCGCGGAATAGAGTTGCAGATAGACGTTGTCGAGCTGGACACCGGCGACGTTGTTCGCGAGCAGTGGGTTGTAGGTCGTGCCACGGTGCTGCAGCTGCACGTTCAAGGTCACGAAACCGAGCCCGTTGACGTTGGACTGCAGGGTCGTCTGCGGGAAATAGAAACTGCCCGGGTAGACGGCCGGCGAGGCCTGCTGCCCGCCGTTGGCCCAGGAGCCGGCCGGGAACGTCAGCGGAAATCCGTTGATGACGAACTGGCCGCTGACCGGCTGGCCGTCGATGCGGTGGCGGAAGATCTTGTCGGGCGGCGAGCCTGCGACGGCATCGGTTCCGGCCTGCAGCGGCAGCGCGACGCAGAACAGCAGCAACGGCAGCGCCGGACAGGCGCGACGGCAACGGACAGTCATGGAGTTTCCCCGGTAGTGGACGATGCGGACGCGCCGCCGTCGCCCGACGGCCGACCGCGTCCTGATCCGCACACGCCCGGAATCGCGGCAAAAACGCTCATGCGCGCGATCGTCAGCCGGCAGCGGCGACCGCGGCAGCCGGCTGACCGGCGCGGAACGCACTGCGGCCGTGCCGGCGGGGAATACTCAAGACGCCACGCGCCCGCGCGGCGCGGCCCTCAGTAGGCGAACTCGCGGAACACCGGATCGACGCTGCCGCCCCAGGGTCCATGGAACAGTTCGAGCTTGCGCTCGGCCGGCGTCTGGTTGGCCTGGGCGAACTCGATCAGCGGTTCGAGGAATACCGCTTCACTCGCGCCGCCGGCATTGAGCTGGTTGCGCCGGGCCAGGCCGTGACCGGAGATCTTCAGCGCTTCGAGCGCGAGCTCGCGCACGCTCGCGCCGCGGAACGGCAGCTTGAAGCCGTGGCGCGGCACGCCGTCGCGCAGTGCGTGACGTTCGGCCAGGCTGAAATCCTTGACCAGATCCCAGGCCGCATCCAGTGCCGTGTCGTCGTAGAGCAGGCCGACCCAGAAGGCCGGCAGCGCGCAGAGCCGGTTCCACGGACCGCCGTCGGCACCGCGCATTTCGAGGTATTTCTTCAGGCGCACTTCGGGGAAGGCCGTGGTCATGTGGTCGGCCCAGTCCTTCAGGGTCGGCACCGCGCCGGGCAGTTCGTCGAGGCGGCCTTCCATGAAGCGGCGGAACGAACGGCCGGCAAGGTCGACGTAGCGGCCGTCGCGATAGCTGAAATACATGGGCACGTCGAGCAGATAGTCGACGTAGCGCTCGTAGCCGAAGCCGTCCTCGAACACGAAGTCGAGCATGCCGGTGCGGTCCGGATCGGTGTCGGTCCAGACATTGGAGCGAAAACTGAGGAAGCCGTTCGGCTTGCCGTCGGTGAACGGCGAATCGGCAAACAGCGCGGTCGCGATCGGCTGCAGCGCGAGCGAGACGCGGAACATCTTGACCATCTGCGCTTCGGAGCCGAAGTCGAGATTGACCTGCACCGTGCAGGTGCGCGTCATCATGTCCAGACCGAGGTTGCCGCGCGTCGGCATGTAGCGCCGCATGATGGCGTAGCGGCCCTTGGGCATCCACGGCATGTCCGCGCGCGTCCATTTCGGCTGGAAGCCCATGCCGAGAAAACCCAGGCCCAGTTCGTCGGCGACGGCCTTGACCTCGCGCAGATGCGTGGTGACCTCGCAGCAAGTCTCATGCACGTTGACCAGCGGCGCGCCCGACAGCTCCAGCTGGCCGGCCGGCTCCAGGGTGATCGAGGCCAGGCCGCGCACCAGCGCGATCAGATAGCCGTTCTCGCGCACGGGCTCCCAGCCGAAACGCTGCAGTCCTTCGAGCAGGGCGCCGATGCCGCGCTCGCCTTCCCAGGTCGGCGGGCGCAGGTCGTCGAGGCGGAAGCCGAATTTCTCGTGCTCGGTGCCGATGCGCCACTGTTCCCGTGGACGTGCGCCACCGGCGATGTAGTCGACGAGCTCTTCGCGCCGCGTGATCGGAACTTCCTTGACCGCACTGGGACCGGACATACGGGGCTCGCTGGCTGACGGGAACGGCGACGTTGGGGCGCCGGCGTTGATAAAAAGGGGGAGGATCGCGATGCCGGCCGCGGCGCGACGAAGCGTGTGCGGCTTGCGCCGGATCGGCGAATCACGGAAGACTCGCACCGTTGCGCGCTTCCCGCGATCTCCGGCTTCGAGGCTTCTACACCTTGCCGCCAGTCCCCACAACCTTGACAGTGCCGCGCGGCAGCGGCGATTCGGCTTTCGCCGGCGCCATGCGCCGGTGGCCGGGCGCGGCATGGCGAAACCCCGGCCGCCTGCGCCGGCTGCTGTTGCTGCTGCCACTGCTGCCGGGTCTGGCGTTCGCGCAGGAACTCGTGCGCGGCAACGGCCCCGAACCCTCGACCCTGGATCCGCACCGCTGCCAGGAAGTGGCCTGCGGCAACATCCTGCGCGATCTTTACGAAGGCCTGGTGACGGAAGACGGGGCCGGCAACGTCGTGCCCGGCGCGGCCGAATCGTGGACGCGGTCCGACGACGGTCTGGAATGGGAATTCCGCCTGCGCGCCGGACTGCGCTGGTCCAACGGCGAAGCGCTGGACGCGGAACAATTCGTCGCCAGCCTGCGCCGCGCGCTCGCGCCGCAGACCGCCGCACCGATGGCCGCGCTGCTGCGGCCGATCGCGAATGCGGCCGAGGTCGGTGCCGGCACGCAGCCGCCCGAGGCACTCGGCGTCAGCGCGCCCGACCCGCGCACCGTGCGCATACGCCTGAACGAGCCGGTCGCCCTGACCGACCGCCTGCTGCTGCCGGTCGCATTTCCGGTCTATCTGCCGGCCGTCGCCCGATTCGGCGCACAGCACACGCGGCCGGGCCGGCTCGTCGGCAACGGCGCCTACCGGCTCGACGCCTGGACACCGCAGGCCAGCGTCGAGCTCGCGCGCAATGCGCATTTCCATGCGGCCGGTTCGGTGGCGATCGAGCGCGTGCGCTTCGTCGTGACCGAAGATGCGGCCAGCGAACTCAAGCGATTCCAGGCCGGCGATCTGCATCTGACCGAGACCGTGCCGCCGCGGCCGCTCGCCGCCCTGCGCGCCCAGTTCGGCGAAACCTTGCGCATCAGTCCGTATCTCGGCAGCTTCTGGCTAGGCCTGAACCTGACGCGGCCGCCGCTGCGCGACAACCCCGACCTGCGCGCCGCCCTGGTGCTCGCGATCGACCGCGACATCCTGACTCGCTATGTGACCGGTCTCGGCGAACAGCCGGCCTGGAGTGTGGTGCCGCCCGGCGCGCGCGACCACGCGCCGCCGGCGGTCGCCGCCGCGCAGTGGTCCGGCGTCGAACGCGAAGCCGCCGCGCGCGAACGTTATGCCGCGGCCGGCTACGACGCGGCGCATCCCCTGAATCTGGAACTGCGCTACAACACCTCGACCGTGCACCGCAAGCTCGCGCTCGCGGTCGCCTCGATGTGGCGCCAGGTGCTCGGCGCGCACGTCGTGCTGCGCAACGAGGAGTGGAAGGTGTTCGTGCAGAACCGGCGCGCGCGCGTGATCACCCAGGTATTCCGCGGCGGCTGGATCGCCGACGTCAACGATCCGCTGGATTTCCTCGAGACCTTCTCCGGCGCCGGCAATCCGCTGAACACGACCGGCTATGCCGACGCCGCGTTCGACGCGCTGCTGCGCCAGGCCGCCGTGCTGCCGGCCGGCGCAGCCCGGCGCGACGCCCTCACCGCCGCCGAAGCCCGCCTGCTCGCCGCCGATGCCGTCGTGCCGATCTACTTCTATACGTCCAAACACCTGGTCGACCCGCGCCTGCGCGGCTTCGAGTCCAATCCGCTGGACCATCACGCCTCGCGCTGGATGTCGTGGGCCGCGGCCCCGGCGACGGCGGAAACGCCATGAGCCTCCGGGGCCGTTCGCGAGCCGCCGCGCCGGCCTTTCCCGGCGCTCGTCTCCCCGACCAGCTGAAGCTGGCGCCTCGCCGTGACGCGAGCACCGGCCCCCTGTCATCGGCCAGCTTCTCCCGGCGGCATCGTGACTGACCGCAGCGAATCGGCCGCCAGTCCCGCGTCCGGCGCCGGCGCGCAGCTGCGCCGTTTCGCCCGGTCGCTATTGACCGCGCTGATCACGCTCTGGCTGCTCGTGACCTTGTGCTTCCTGCTGCTGCATGCGGCGCCCGGCGGGCCGTTCGACAGCGAGAAGGCCGCGCCGCCGGCCGTGCAGGCACAGCTCGCGCAACGCTATCGGCTGGATCGCAGCCTGCCGCAGCAGTACCTGGCCTATCTGGCCGACATCGCGCGCGGCGATCTCGGGCCGTCGTTCCAGTACCCGGACTTCAGCGTCAACGAGCTGATCGCGCGCAGCCTGCCGGTATCGGCCGGGCTCGGCGGGCTGGCCCTGCTGCTGGCCCTGCTGCTCGGCGTGCCCATGGGCGTACTGGCCGCCGCGCGCGAGGGCGGCCGGCTCGACCGCGCGCTGATGCTGCTCGGCGCGGCCGCGCAGGCCTTGCCGAAATTCGTGATCGCGCCATTGCTGATCCTGCTGTTCGCGGTGGAGCTGCACTGGCTGCCGGCCGGCGGCTGGGTCGCCGGCGACTGGCGCTACCGCGTGCTGCCGGTGATCGCGCTGATGCTGCCGAACCTGGCCTGGTGCGCGCGCCTGACCCGCAGCAGCATGAGCGAGGCATTGGCCGGCGACTGGCTGCGCGCCGCCCGCGCGCGCGGCTACGGCGAGGCACGCCTGCTGCTGGTACACGCGCTGCCGGCGGCGGCGCTGCCGCTCGCGGCCTGGCTGAGCCCGGCGCTGATCGCGGTGATCACGGGCTCGGCCGTGGTCGAGCAGATCTTCGGCATTCCGGGCATGGGCCGCTATTTCGTGCAGGGCGCACTCAATCGCGACTACACGCTGGTGCTCGGCGTCGTGCTCGTCGCCGGCGCACTGGTGATTGCGGTGAATGCCGCGGTCGACGCGCTGCGCGGCTGGCTGGACCCGCGACTGCGCGTCATGAACAGGTGAGAGAATCGGCGGCGCTGCCGCGCAACCGAGCTGTCGGCAACCCGCCAAGACGCCGCCTCCACGGTCGCGTTACCGCACGCGGGGCACAGTCTGCGGGTGATGCGGACACGCCGCCTTCGGTGCCGCCGCATCGTCCAGCTCCAGGAGCACGCATGATGCAGCCAATCCCGCATCCCGCCGGCAACGACGTCGTCGTACGCGCAGGCAGCATCGTCGTGCAGCGCCTGTTCGACATCGCCTACGCGACGGACCTCGCACGGCTCGAAGTACTGTGCATGAGCGCGGCCGGCAGTGGCGGCAGCCGCGCGCGGCTGGCCGCGACCCCGGACAAGGCCGTCACCTTCGGCAATCCGCCGCTGCTGCTGCCGCTGCCGGGACTCCAGCTGGAACTGGACGGCGAGACGCTGGACTGCGCGGTCCGCGCGAACTTCTACGACTTCGGCGCGCTGGCCATTGCGATCGACGTGCCGGTGCGCGCGCGGCCCTGGCCGGCGCTCGTGGCGCTGAGTCGCGCGGCCGACCGCGCGCTCGGCCCGGCCGCGACGCAGGCGCCCTGGGCCGAGCTGTGCGAACAGGTCGTGCAGCGCGCCCTGCCCGCGCTGACTCGCCCGGCGCGCGAACGCCTGCAGGAAGACTATCTGCTGATCGTCGTGCGCGAGTTCGACACGCCGCTGAGCACGCGCGAACTGCTGGCGCGCATCGACCCGGTGCCGCTGCTGTCGGGCGAAGACCGCGAGCTGTCGGAGTCCGCCCGCGCCGAGGTGCTGCGTCAGCAGTACTCCTACTACGCCGACGACCTGGTCCTGCTGACCTGGGACCGCGCGTTCATCGTCGAGCCGCGCGGCGAATCCGACGTGGCCGACGTGCTCGAAGTGGCCAACGCGCAGCTGCTGGAACTGCGCTACTACGACGAACTGCTCGATGCGGAGCTGCCGCAGATGTACGACGAAGTGGAAAAGGCGCGCCACGCGCGCGGCCTGCTCGCCGCGCGCCATTTCGCCCACCTCGCGCGCCGCCTGCACACCCAGGTGGCCGAGGTCACCGAGCTGACCGAAAAGATCGACAACGCGCTGCAGGTCACCGAGGACGTCTATCTGGCCCGTGTCTATTCCGCGGCGCTGACCCTGTTCCGCGTGCCGACCGTCGCCGCCGCCGTCGACCGCAAGCTCGCGATCGTGCGCGACACCTATACCGCGCTGTACGAGGAGGCCTCGGCGCGCCGCGCCGAGCTGCTCGAGGTCGCGATCGTGGTGCTGATCCTGATCGAGATCGTGCTGGGGCTGCTCAAGTGGTAGCGAGGTGTTGCGGGAATGCGTTGGAGGCGTGTTTCGGGCCAGGTCGCGAGATGCCGGCCCGATCGGCCACCATTGAATTCTATTGTGAAAATTCAATGGAAAGCGACTTCGCTCAGATCATGAATGCCGGGCAGTCTCGCTCCAGCACGGGAAGAGGACCACCGAACTGCGGCTGCACGGCAAACCCCATCCCCACCCATACCCTCCCCTTGAAGGGGAGGGCTTGATCAGGCCAGCTCGAAGTGCGTGGCTTGATCACGTTGTTCGCGAGCGCGACGAATAAAAACCCCTTCAGGGGGCATGGGTGGGGAGGGGGTTGCTTGTGCGGCTGACCACCGAGGCGATGGCCGGAAAACCTAAGAAACAGTGTTTGCTGGCTCCGCCCCCCGCCTTCACCCCCCCGCCGGCTCGGCCAGCTTTTCTTCCTTGTAGATCGCGACATGCGGCACGCCGTCGGCGCCGATCCAGCCGCGATACATGCCTTCGGTGTTGAACGGCAGCGCGAACTGGCCGTTGCGGTCCAGCGCGATCGCGCCGCCGTCGCCGCCGGCGGCGGGAATTTCCTTGTCGATCACGGCCTCGGCGGCTTCGCGCACGGACTGGCCCTTGTATTCCACCCGCGCGCAGATGTCGTGGGCGGCGACGGCGCGGATATAGAACTCGCCCCAGCCGGTGCCGGAGACCGCGCAGCTCGCGTTCGCATAGGTGCCGGCGCCGATGATCGGCGAATCGCCGACGCGGCCCCAGCGCTTGTTGGTCATGCCGCCGGTGGACGTGCCGGCGGCGAGATGGCCCTTGGCGTCGAGCGCGACCGCGCCGACCGTACCGAAATGCTTGGCCGTCTCGATGTCGGCATGCGCCTTCTTGTCCTGCTCTTCCTTGAGCGCCTTCTGCAGCTGCTGCCAGCGCTTCTCGATGCGGAAATACGACGGGTCGACCAGGGCCATGCCGATGCTCTGGGCGAATGCCTCGGCGCCGGCGCCGGTCAGCATCACGTGCGGCGATTTCTCCAGGACCGCGCGCGCGAGCGCGATCGGATTCCTGATGCGCTGCACGCCGGCGATCGCGCCGGCGCGCAAGGTCGCGCCGTCCATGATCGCCGCGTCGAGTTCGTTCTTGCCGTCGTGGGTGAACACGGCACCGCGGCCGGCGTTGAACTGCGGCGAATCCTCGAGCACGATGATGGCTGCGCTGACTGCGTCGAGCGCGGGCTTGCCGGCAGCGAGTTCCTTGTGACCGGCGCGCAGCGCCGCTTCGAGCGCGGCGCGCGCGGCCTTCTCGTCCTCGGCCGTGAGGCTGGCGCGCTCGACGCCGGCGCCGCCGTGGATCACGAGCACGGTCTTGGCCGCGGGCGCAGCGGCGGCGCCGGCCAGAGTGGCGCTCATCAGCAGCGGCATCGCGGCGATGCCGGAAAGCAGGTTCTTCATGTGCATCCTCGATTCAAGGGACTGCCGATCAAGGCGGAATACGTCGTTGCCGTCGTTACGGCGTGCGCCGGGTCAACCGGCCGGCGTCGATGTCGTAGCGCGCCTCGAACGCCGGCCGTTCGACGCGGAAATCGCGCAGATGCAGCCGGCCGTTCGTGCCGATGCCGGTCGCCGGCACGTCGCGGAAGCTTAGCGGCTTGCCCACGGCATAGACATCGGCCGCGCGCTGCGGCCGGAACAGCCAGACGAAGCCGCCGTTGCCGCTGAACACACGGCCTTCGCCGTCGCCGGCGATGCACAGCGCGGTGTATTCGTCGATGCCCAGACCGACGAGATCGCTGCGCTGCTGTTCCTGCGCCAGCCGCGCGAGGAAGGTGATCAGGCGGCCCTGCCGTTCGCGCTTGTCGAAATGGCTGTCGGTGATCACGCGTTCCAGATACGGCATGTGCAGGAAATCGGCGACCAGGGTCACCGCCGGTCCGGCCGGATCGGCCAGCGCCTCGGCCGTGGTCAGGCTGCCGCCGTCCATCGCGCCGTAGGCATAGGCGCCGAGCACGGCCAGGCCGGCGCTGGTGCCGCCGATCGGCTTGCCGGAACGGACATGGGCGTCGATCGCCGCGTTCAGCGGCGTGCCTTTCCAGAAGCGCACGTAGTTGGCCTGGTCGCCGCCGGCCAGGAACAGGCCGTCGGCTTCGCGCACGATGCGCAGCACCTCGGCGTCGCTCGCGGCGCGGCGGTCGGTGAACACCAGGGTCTGCGCCGCGGTGATGCCGCCGACATCGTTGAAGAACTCGTTCTGCGCCTCGACATCGCCGGACGCGCGCAGGATCACGATGCGGCCATGGCCGGCGCGCGCGACGAACCAGCGAAACGCGTCGTAGGGCCAGTCGCCGCCGCCGACCAGCATCAGACCCGGCTGCACCGGCTCGGGCCGGGGTTTGGCCAGATCGCCGATCGTGTAATAGCTGTAGCCGTCGCGCTGACTATCGGCAGCCTGCGCCGCGGCGGTGAAGGCGAACCCGGCGAGCGCGAGGCCGCAGAGCAGGTGTCGGAACGAAATCAGGCGCATCGTGCTCCCCGGCAGCGGACGAATTTTCTGGAAGACGAACCAGTCGGCGCCATCCCTACGCGACCATGGGCATGTCTATCGACCCATGCGGGCACCGCGCAATCGGCTATCGTCGCGCGATGGACAAAGCCCTAGACGCCTGGTTCGTCCGCGAAATCCTCGCCCACGAGGCCTCGCTGGCCCAGTACCTGCGCCGCTGCTGGCCGCAGGCCGACGAGCTGCACGACCTGCGTCAGGAGGTCTATGTGCGCGTCTACGAAGCCGCGGCCAAGGCCCTGCCGCAGCAGCCCAAATCCTTCCTGTTCGCGACCGCGCGGCATCTGATCACCGACCGGCTGCGCCGCGGCCGCGTCGTCTCGATCGAACCGGCGGGTGATTTCGAGTCCTTGAACGTCTTGATAGACGAGGTGTCGCCGGAACAGCGCTGCGGCGCGCGGCAGATCCTCAAGCGGCTGGCCGAGGCGCTGGACCGGCTGCCCGACCGCTGCCGCCAGATCGTCTGGCTGCGCCGCGTCGAGGACCTGCCGCAGAAGGAAGTCGCGTCGCGCCTGGGCATCAGCGAGAAGGCTGTGGAGAAGCAGATCGCCAAGGGCATGCGGCTGCTGGCCGAGCACTACCATGGCCAGCCGGCAGTGCCGGCGAACGCTGCAGCCGCGGCGCGGCGCCGCGGCGCCGTCACGGAACAGGAATCGGGATGAACGCAGGCAGCAGGCAGATCGAGCACGACGCGGCGGCCTGGCTGGCCCGCCGCGACGGCGGCGACTGGTCGGCTGAGCAGACCGCGGCGCTGGAGCGCTGGCTGTCCGCAGCAACGGCGCATCGCGTCGCGTTCCTGCGCCTGGAGGCGGCCTGGGCCGAAAGCGACCGGCTCAAGGCGCTCGGCGCCGGCCTGGCCCGCGGCGAGCTGCCCGAACGCGGACGCTGGACGCAGAACCGCTTCGGCCTGCGCGCGCGCCGCGCCGAGGAAGCCGAAACGCATCGTCGCGCCCTGGCCGACGCGGCTGTCGCGGCACGTGCCGAACGCCGCAGCCGCGCACGCGCGCCGGCGCGACGCCTGGCCGCGGCCGCGCTGGCGGCGACGGCCCTGCTCGCGGTCGCCCTGTCCTGGGGCTGGCAACGCTACGAGCGCGTGCAGCCGCAGGCGTATCGCACCGCGATCGGCAGCCTGCGCGAGATCGCCCTGGCCGACGGTTCGGCGGCCACGATGAGCAGCGACAGCGCGATCGAGGTCGCCCTGTCGCGGCACGAGCGACACATCGAACTGCAGCGCGGCGAAGCCTATTTCGAGGTCGCCAAGGACGCAGCGCGGCCGTTCGCGGTGCAGGCCGGCGAGCGGCGGATCGTCGCCGTCGGCACGCGCTTCTCCGTGCGCCGCGACGGCGACGAGGTACGCGTCGTGGTCAGCGAAGGCACGGTGCGGCTGGAATCGGCGCCGCAGGACGGCCGCGGCCAGCCGGTCACCCTGCTGCCGGCCGGCAGCAGCGCGCTGGCCACCGCAGCCGGCGTGCTCGTGCGCGACGGTTCGATCGCCGACGCCGAGCGCGCGCTGGACTGGCGCCGCGGCTATCTGGTGTTCCTCGACACGCCGCTGGCCGTGGCCGTGGCCGAATTCAACCGCTACAACCGGCGTCCGCTGGTCATCGGCGACGCGGCGGCGGCGCAGCTGCGCATCGGCGGCAGCTTCCGCTGGTCCAATGCCGAGGTCTTCGCCAACCTGCTGGAACAGGCGCTGCCGGTGCGCGCCGAACGCGAATCCGAGCGCATCGTGCTGTACAGCCGGTGAACCGCAGGCGGGATTTTTCTGCCTCGTTCGTCATGAACCGGTAACGGCGCCGGGGTGCGCCAACCCAGGGGGATGGCGATGCGGAAAGGCATACGGAAACTGGTACTCGCGCTGGCCTGCAGCGCGGCATTGGCGGCACAGGCACAGAACACCACCGAGACCCTGGACATTCCGGCCGGCGATCTGACCGTCGCGTTGGACAGCCTGGCGCGCCAGTCGGGCGCGCAGTTCGTCTATTCGGCCGACGAGCTCAAAGGGCTCAAGACCGGCGGCGTCAAAGGTTCGATGACCGCACCCGAAGCACTGGAGAAGCTGCTGCGCGGCAGCGGCCATCATCTGCAGCGCGACCAGTCCGGCGCCATGGCCATCGTGCGCGATCCGGCGCCAGCGCCGGCCACGCGCAGCAAACCGCAGGCCGATGCCGGTGCCGCGGCCGAGCGGCCCGTCGTCGAACTCGAAAGCGTGCAGGTCACCGGCTCGCGCATACCGCGCGCGCAGATAGAAGGCCCGGCGCCGATCACCGTGATCACCGCCCAGGAGATCAAGGCGAACGGATTCACCACCGTGCCTGACGTGCTGCGCGCGATGACGCAGAACGGCGGCGAGACGCAGAGTCAGCAGTCGGCCAGCGGCGCCGACTTCTCGCCGGGCGCGCAGCAGGTCGACCTGCGCGGACTGGGCCCGAATCACACGCTCGTGCTGGTCAACGGCCGGCGCATCGCCGACTTTCCGATGCCGTTCAAGGGCCGCAGCAACTTCACCGACATCTCCAACATTCCGCTGGGCATGGTCGAGCGCATCGAGATCCTGACCGGCAGCGCGTCGGCGATCTACGGCTCGGACGCGATTTCCGGCGTGGTCAACTTCATCCTCAAGAAGAAGGCCGACGGCACCACGGTCGACCTGCGCCTCGGCGACACCGATCGCGGCGGCGGCGAGTCGTTCAATCTGAGCCTGTCCAGCGGATTCGGGACCGACCGCTTCAACGCGGTCTACGGCGTGGAGCTGCTGTCGCAGCGGCCGCTCTGGGCCTACGAGCGTCCGGTGCAGGATTCGACCCTCGACGCGCCGACCTCGCGCTCGCGCGCGCCGCGCCGCGTGTTCCTGCGCACGAACTGGTACGACGAATACCTCGATCCCGGCGCGGCGACCTGCGCCGGACTGTCCCAGCTCAACGACGGCTCGACCTATTACGCCTCGCGGCCGGGCTGGGGCATCGACGGCGAGGACGGCTATTACTGCGGCAGCGACCGCTCCATCGGCTACGGCACGATGACGAGCCGGCGCAAAGGCGTGAACAGCTATGCCTCGCTGAGCTATTCCTTCGACGGCGGCATCGACTGGTTCGCCGACGTGCAGGCCGGCTATCACGAACTCGCGATGTTCCGCGACGTGACGCAATGGAGCTTCCAGGCGCCCGACGGCAACGAGGAAGGCTATTTCTACAACCAGGCCACCGACCAGGTCGAATACTGGCAGCGCCAGTTCACGCCCGAAGAAATGGGCGGCCTGGACCGCGGCATGATCCGCAACCGGCAGAAGACCTTCAGCCTGAACACCGGTTTCCGCGGCCGTCTCGGCGAAGCCTGGGACTGGGAAGCGGCGCTGAGCCATTCGCAGTACCAGTCGACGATCAGCTGGCCGCAGATCGTCGCTTCGCGCGCCAACAATCTGTTCCTCGGGCCGCAGCTCGGCGTCGACGACGACGGCTTTCCGATCTTCAACGCCGATCCGGACCGCCTGTACCGGCCGCTGACGCGCGCCGAGTACGACTCGATTGCCGCACGCACGACGTATACGCCCAAGGCGCGCACCGACACGCTGTCGCTGACCCTGACCAATCCCGAGCTGTTCTCGATGCCGGCCGGCGAGGCGGGCTTCGCCGGCACGATCGAAGCCGGCAACCAGGCCTATGCGCTGCATCCGGACCCGCTCGCGACGCAGTACTACTACTACAGCTGGCGCGACTCCGACGGCTCGGGCAGCCGTGATCGCTGGGCCGCCGCCGGCGAGCTGCGCCTGCCGCTGCTGGAGTCGCTGAGCCTCAGCACCGCGGCGCGCTACGACCAGTACCGCTACGACGGCCACTCCATCGACAAGGTGACCTGGAGCAGCGGCCTGGAATGGCGTCCGCTGGATTCGCTGCTCGTACGCGGCTCCTACGGCACCGCATTCCGCGCGCCGGACCTGCACTACGTGTTCTCGGGCGAAGGCAATCTCGAGTCCTCGGGCGTGGATTATTACCGCTGCCGCACCGAGGAACCCGGCGTCGACATCGCCGACTGCTCCTACGGCGACGAAGGCGTCATCGTCACGCGCACCGGCAACCGCCGCCTGAATCCGGAAACCAGCAAGTCGTATACCGCGGGCCTGGTGTTCTCGCCGCTGGCCAATCTCGATTTCTCGCTGGACTACTTCGACATCGACCTGCGCAACCAGGTGCAGGATCTGCGTATCGACGGCGTGCTGCAGGACGAGGCCAGCTGCCGCATCGGCCGGCGCGTCGACGGCACGCCGGTGGACCCGAACTCGCCGACCTGCATCGACGCGCTCGCCCGCGTGCGCCGCTCCAACGACGGCGGCCTGTACGGCGTCTACGTCAACCCGATCAACATCGCGCGCGAACGCACGAGCGGCGTGGACTTCAGCACCCACTACCGGCTGGAAACCGGCATCGGCCTGTTCCGCTTCAGCGGCAACTACACCTGGGTGCGCCGGCACGAGAGCCAGCAGTACGCCGGCGACGCGGTGGAGAACCAGTTCGCCGTCAACAGCGGCTTCGACATTCCGCGCACCAAGGCCAGCGCCAGCATCAGCTGGGAAAAGAGCCGCTGGACGGCGACCTTGCACGGCGAACGCCTCGGCCGCCTGCCCAATTCCGACTCGTACTCGCAGGTCTACGACCCGGAAGACGGCGGCAGCCCGTGGCTCGGCGCGACCTACCGCTACAACGCCTCGCTGCAGTACCGCTTCAACGAACGCGCGCAGCTGTCGCTGGCGGTGACGAACCTGTTCGACAAGATGCCGCCGCGCGATGCGACCGCAACCGCGTATCCGTACTACGACATCTCGTGGTTCGACGCGACCGGTCGCCAGTTCTATCTGCAGTACACGCACAAGTTCGGCGGCAAGGCGCTCTGAAGCCCGCACGGGCGCGCGGCACGGCCGGTCCGGCCGGCCGCGCGCTCATGGCCGGACCATGACATCGAGGCCGTCGGCGAACACGCGATCGGCCAGTTCCAGCGCGCCGGCATCGCACTGGGCGAGGCCGTCGCCGTTGCCGTCGACAGGCCGCGCCGCGCCGCGCTGATCGGTCGCAGGACAACCTTGTTCCATGCCGCGGTCAATTGCCGCAAGGCCCGGCGCATGCGCGGCCGTGACGCCGCCGTGATCGACCAGCGGCCCGAGGCCCGGATCGACGTCGAGCTGGTCGCCGGCCTGCGCGACGAACGCGCAGGTCTGCGCATCGCCCAGCAGGTTGCCGCCGCCGTCGGAATTCGCGTGATTGCAGTCGGTGTAGTGAGTGGCCGGTCCGTTGCCGGCCAGGATGGTATTGCGCAGGAACACCAGTCCCGAGCCGCCGTGCACGTCGATGATGGCGCCGGCGATGGCCTGCTGACCCGTATTCGGACCGTTGCGCGTGATCGTGCTGTTGACGATGTCCAGACGCGAATGACCGTCGTTCATGATCGCGCCGTAGAGACCGCGGTTGCCGCTGATCGTGACGTTTTCCAGCCGTGCCGGCGCGTCGATGTTGAACAGGAATGCGCCGGCGCCCGAGTTCGCCTGGTTGTCGGCGATCAGGCTGCGCTCGATCCGGATGCGTGCGTAGTCGCCGGTCAGCGCGCCGCCGCGCGTGCCGAGATTGCCGCGGATCTCGCTGTCGGTCAGCTCGATGCAGGCGGTTGCCGCGCCGCCGGGATCGCCATGGACGTAGATCGTCTCACCGCTCTCGATCGCGACATTGCCGAGCACCCGCACGCGGCGGCCGACGAGACAGCCTTCGACATCGAGCGCGACGCCGCTCCAGACCCAGGCGACGCGGTGGTCGGCGAGCACGACGTCGTCCAGTTCGATCGTCGTCGTGGGTGCTGAGCGCAGGCCGGCGCCGCCGTGAGTGGTCGGCTGCACGAGACGGCCGTTGCGCAAGATCAATCCGCTCAAGGCGACCCGGCGCGGCGAGGTTCCCGCATGGACTTCGACGACGCGGTCGCCCGCATCGGCGTCGATGCGCGTCAGCGCGGCACCCGCGCCGACGAGATCGAGGTCGTCGCGGATGTCGAGGTCGCCGCTGGCGGCGAAGTCCTCGCCGCTGCCGGCCAGGCTCAAGCGGAATTCGCCGGCCGGCAACTCGATGCGGTCGGCGCCGGGCAGCGCGTTGGTTTCCTGCACGGCCGCACGCAACGTGCAGCGCTCCAGCGCATCGGCGCAGCGGCCGTCACCGGACATTGCATCGACGGCATCGTCCGTCGTGTCGACGAGAAACGTCGCGGCCGGCAACGGTGCCGCAGCGCACAGCGCGAACCAAGCGGCCGTGATGCGGCGCCGAAGACACTGCGGCGGCCTGGCGCCGGGCGCACCCGCTCGGATCAGCTTCATGCGCCCGGCTCCTTTGCGACGGACCAGCGCCGCGCGCACTGCGCGCAGCGTCGTCCTGATTTACGCAGCGGAGTCGCGCGGACCCGAATCGCGTCGTTTCGGCGTTGCGCCGAGCCGGCGGAATGGGCTCGCGGCTTGCTGAAAACTGTCGGCCGGCACTGCCGTGACCTTTGCCAGACGTGCTGCGGAAGGCTTTCGATGATTCGCCGGCGAGCCATGAAAGCGGGGGAAAACGTCGACCGTTTCTCCCCTTGACTACGGCACCGCCGCATCCGGCGCAGGCGCTTCCAGCCAGGCGCCGATCGCCGCACGCGCCTCGTCGACGCCGACCCTGTCCAGCGACGAGAACGCCTGTATCGTCGCGCCGGGACACAGGCCGGCCATCTCGCGACGCGTGCCGAGCAGGGTGCGGGCGGCCTCGCCGCGCGACAGCTTGTCGACCTTGGTCATCAGCACGTGGCACGGCAGGCCGATGTCGCGGCAGTACTGCAGCATCAGGCGGTCGAAATCCTTGAGCGGGTGGCGGCTGTCCATGATCAGCACGACGCCGCGCAGCGACTGGCGGTTGGTCAGGTACGCGTCGATGAGCTCGCGCCAGTGGTCGCGCAGGGTCGGCGGCACCTTGGCATAGCCGTAGCCGGGCAGGTCGATCAGGCGGCGGCGCTCGTCGAGTTCGAACACGACGAGCTGCTGCGTGCGGCCCGGCGTCTTGGAAGTGCGCGCGAGACCCACCTGGTCGCAGATGCGGTTGAGCGCGCTGGATTTACCGGCGTTGGATCGGCCGGCGAAGGCGACTTCGGCGCCCACGTCGGCAGGCAGCTGGCGCAATTCGTGCGCAGCCAGGCGGAAACGGGCGCGGCGGAACAGGGTATCGGACATGTCTGACTCGGAGCGGCGGCGCACGCGGGGCGTTTGACCGTCTGGGGGGCGCTGGTACAATTCGGCGGTTTTCTGTCCCCCGCCAGCCTCAGCCCGCCGGGGATGGCCGCGTTTCCAGCCTATGTGGAGTCGAGTGTAATGAGTTTTCGGCGCGTAGTTGCTCTGGCGGGCTTGCTCGCCGCAGGTTCGATCCAGGCGGAAACCGCCGCGCCGCACGCCGGCGATGCGAAGGCCGGCGAAGCCAAGGCGGCCGCCTGCGGCGCCTGCCACGGTTCCGACGGTAACTCCACCGACAAGCAGTACCCCAAGCTGGCCGGCCAGCAGGCCGACTACATCGCGCGCCAGCTCGCGCTGTTCAAGTCCAGCGCCCGCAACAACCCCATCATGCTCGGCTTCGCCTCGACCCTGTCGGACGAGGACATGCACGATCTCGGCGCCCATTTCGCGACCAAGCAGGCCACGCCGGGCAACGGCGACCAGGCGCTGAAGGCGCGCGGCGAGCAGCTCTGGCGCTCGGGCGACGTCAAGCGCGGCGTGCCGGCCTGCATGTCCTGCCATGGCCCCTCGGGCCGCGGCAATCCGGGCGCGGGCTATCCGCAGATCGCCGGCCAGTGGACCGACTACGTCGTGGCCAAGCTCAAGGACTGGCAGAACGGCACGACCTGGGGCGACGACGATCGCGCCAAGATCATGCCGGAGATCGCCAAGCGCCTGAGCGAGCAGGACGTCGTCGCGGTCGCCTCGTACGCCGAAGGCCTGCACACGAGCAAGCCGATCGCCACGGCCGCCAAGTAAGCCCGGCCCTGCCGGGCTGAACGCCGACGGCGGCACACGCCGTTCGGCGTGAACTCGCCCCGGTCCGGCGTGTCTCTGCCCAACAGCCGCTCCGGGGCCTGCCCAACTCGCTACGCTCCGGATTCGCAATGACAGCCACGGCCGGCGACGGCCGCGGCACCACCAGGAGATCCGGATGTTCCAGCGTTTCGTCCTTGGCTTCGTCGGCCTCGTCGCCGCCGCCAGCGTGTCCGCCCAGAGCGGCCCGTGGCAGGAAGGCAAGCACTATTTCAAGATCGACCCGCCGCAGGCCACGACCCAGACGGACAAGGTCGAAGTGACCGAGGTGTTCTCCTACGGCTGCCCGGCCTGCTTCTCGGCCGCGCCGAAGGTCAAGGAGATCAAGGCCAAGCTGCCGGCGAATGCCGTGCTGACCTACGTGCCGGCCTCGTGGAACCAGGGCGAGCAGTGGCCGCTGTTCCAGCGCGCCTACTTCGCCGCCCAGACCCTGGGCGTCGCCGAGAAGGCGCACGAGGACATGTTCTCGGCGATCTGGAGCAACGGTCCGCTGGCCGTCGCCGTCAACGGCAAGATCAAGGACCCGGCACCGACGCTCGATGACGTAGCCAAGTTCTACGAGAAGTACGGCGTCAAGGCCGCCGACTTCACCGGCGTGGCCAACTCCTTCGCGATCAACACGAAGATGAAAAAGGCCGACGCCTACATCAAGTCCGTGCAGGTCGACCAGACGCCGACCTTCGTCGTCAACGGCAAGTACCGCCTGACCGGCCAGAGCGCCGGCAGCTGGGACAACCTCCAGGCCATCATCCTGCAGCTGGTCGCGCAGGAATCTGCCGCCGCCAAGTAATCCGACGTTCCGGAGATCATCATGCTCAAGCGAATGCTGTTTCTGTTTGCCGGCCTCCTCGCCGTCAGCGCCTGCGGCGCCCAGGACAACAAGGCGGCGGCACCGCCGGCCACCGAATGGAAGGAAGGCCAGCACTACATCGTGCTGGCCAAGCCGACGCCGCCGGCCGCAGGCAAGGTCGAAGTCACCGAAGTGTTCTCCTACGCCTGCCCGCACTGCGCGCATTTCCAGCCGTATGCGGACCAGCTCAAGTCGCGCCTGCCCGCTGGCGTGACCTTCGGCTACATGCCGGTCGTGTTCAATCCGTCCTGGGAGCCGCTGGCTCGCGCCTATTACACGGCGCAGGCGCTCGGCGTGCTCGACAAGACGCATCAGGCGCTGTTCGACGCACTGCACCGCGACCACAAGCCGCTGCGCACGATCGAGGACCTCGGCGGCTTCTACGCCGGCTACGGCATCGACCCGAAGAACTTCGTCAGCACGGCGCAGTCCTTCGTCGTCGAAGGCAATCTGACCCAGGGCCGCGAACGCGCCATGGCCTACCAGATCGAAAGCACGCCGACCCTGGTCATCAACGGCAAGTACCGCCTCGACGCGGCCTCGGCCGGCGGTCAGGCCCAGGCGGTCGAGCTCGCGCTCTGGCTGGTCAACAAGGAACTCAAGGCCGCAAAGAAGTAAGCGGCCTGCCGCATCCCGGCGGCGGGCGGCACAGTCCGCCCGCCGCCGACGTCGTCATGCCTACCCCAACCAAGGTCGCTTGCGGCAGCCGGCACGCCCGGCATAGGCTGCGTCCATGAGTGCCCCGCCCGGCTCCGACTCCAGCAGCCCCGCCCCCGATCGGCTGCGCCTGCTCAGCTGCAACATCGTCGCCGGCGCGAGCGTCGGCCGCTACAGCGACTACGTGACGCGCAGCTGGCTGCCGCATCCCGGCAAGCGCGCGAACCTCGAAGCATTGGCGCGCTCGATCGAGGATTTCGACGTCGTCGGCCTGCAGGAAGCCGACGCCGGCACCTTGCGTTCGGGCTTCGTGAATCAGACCCAGTACATCGCCGAGACGGCCGGTTTTCCGTACTGGAGCCACCAGCCGAACCGGCGGGTGTCACGGCTGGCCCAGTCCGCCAACGGCCTGATCAGCCGTATCGAGCCGAACGAAGTCATCGACCATCCGCTACCGGGCCGCATACCGGGCCGCGGCGCCCTGCTCGCCCGCTTCGGCAGCGGCACGCAGGGGCTGACCGTCGTCATCTCGCATCTGTCGCTGGGCCCCGAGGCACGCATGCGCCAGCTCGGCTTCATCGCCGAACTGCTGGCCGACGCGCCGCATGCGGTGCTCATGGGCGACCTCAACTGCGCGGCCGACAGTGCCGAGCTGCGCGAGCTCTACCGCAAGACCTCGCTGGTGCCGCCGCTGGCGCCGCCGCCGACGTTCCCGAGCTGGCGGCCGCGCCGCGCGATCGACCACATCCTGGTCTCGGAAAATCTACAGATTGACAGTTTGTGGACTTTGCCGCAGGCCTTTTCCGATCACCTGCCCGTCGCGGCGAGCGTGACCCTGCCCAGCGGCCTGCAGGAGAAGCTGCGCCGCGCAGCCTGAGCGGCCGCTTCGGCCGTCCTCCGCGGGCGATTCTCCGACGGAGTGCCGATGACGGCATCGCGCCGCCAATGCGCGGCTCACGGCCTTGCGTCGTCGCCTCGGGATTCCCGCAGACGAGGACCTGCAGACAGTGCGGCCGCACAGCGCCTGCGAAGCGCGCCGGCCTGCGCGAAGCAGGCCGGCGTCAGCAGATCCTCAGCGACTCGTGAGTTCCTGCACGAGGTCGCGATTGTCGATGCGCAGCCGCACGAGCGCATCGGCACGCTGCTTGAGGGCGTCGCGCAGCGCGACGTCGAGCACCGCGTAGGGATCGACGGCCTTGGCGCGGGCTTCTTCCAGTGCCTTGCGCTGGTCGGCGCGCTGCTTCGTGCTCATGCCGCTCTGGTGCAGCTGTTCGAACTGCGCGTTGAGCTGGTCGATGTATTCGCCGAGCACGAGGATGTCGCCGAAACGGCGCTTGACGTCGCGGTAGCGGCGCAGGTCCACGTTCAGGGTCTTGGCCGCGTTGCGCTCGTACTGGCGCGTGAGCACCGGTTGCAGCGCCGCACTTTCGGACACGTCGTCGCGCGCTTCGCGGGCGCTCTGCAGACGTTGCTGCGCAAGCTTCAGCGCGTCGATTTCCAGTTGCAGGCCGCGCTGGTAGAGATCGAGATCGGCCACGGCCAGCGCGACCTCGGCATCGGCATTCGCCGTTGCGGCCGCCGTAGCGGCCGATTGCGCTGGGGCCAGCAGCGGAAACGCACAGGCCAGGACCAACACAGACAATTGCAGGTGTAACGGTCGCATGACGACCTCCGCACTGCCGGGGGAGACCTTGCCCTCAACTTAGCACAAACCGCAACCACGACAAGCGGTGATTGCGTTAGCGCGCACGATGGCCGTGGGTGGAATTGCTGTCATCGGCAATGCCATCGGCGCGCCACGGTGATGTGTGCGGACGACGACGCGCGACAGCGGCGCGCAGAGACGTCCCGCATGCGGCAGCGCAGGCAAGGCCGCCGGCCGCATCGCCTGCCTTGATCGCTGCGGCGCAAAAAAAAACCGGGCCGCTTGCGCGGCCCGGCGATTCCCCCGCTGTACTGCTGCGGCGCTTAGAACTTCACGCCGGCCTGGACGTAGCTGTAACGGCCCGGCAGATCGTAGGTACCCGCGTCGTAACCATTGAGCGAGCAGGACACGCAGACCGGCGGATCCTTGGCGAACAGGTTGTTGACGCCGGCCGACAGGGTGAAGTCGAAGCCGACGGGCACCTTCCAGTTCACGCGCAGGTCGTGGTACGTGGTCGAGCCGAGGTGGTTGGTGCCGCCGCTGAGGTCCGCATTCGGCTTGCTGCAGACGGCGCCGACTTCGGTCAGGTCCGGGTTGCACTGCTCGGTCAGACTCGACAGGTAGCGCGCGGTCCAGCGGGCGCTCCAGGATTCCGAAGCCCAGCTCAGGCTGGCCGTCGTGCGCCACTTGTTGATCGCACGGTCGGCGGTTTCGATGCCGACGGTCAGCGGCTCGGCCAGACCCGTGTCACGCGAGGTCGCCGTGTACTTGTCGACGTAGGTCGTCGACAGCGAGGCGCCGAGCGTGCCGAAGCCCCAGTCCGGGCTGGACCAGTTCAGGCCGATGTCGTAGCCGCGCGTGTCGATGGTGCCGAGGTTGGTCAGCGTGTTCGCGAAGCTGATGATGTCGCCGGAGGTGCCGCGCACGATGCCGCTGCAGAATGCCGGCGAGTTCGTCGCAACGCAGCGGTCGAGCTGGGTCTGCGCATCCGGTGCCTGGATCGCGTCTTCGAGCTTGATCTTCCAGAAGGTCAGGTCGAAATCGAGCTTCTGCGCCCAGCTCGTGTTCTCGGCCCAGCCCGGGCTGTAGACCACGCCGGCAGTGATCGACTTGGACGTTTCCGGGGTCAGCGCGAGGTTGCCGCCGGTACGCGTGGAGATCTGCGTGTTGGCCTGTTCGAACGTGGCCGGATTGGCGACGCCCTGCGCGATGCAGTTGGTCGCCGCCTGGCCGGTCGCGCCGTTGCAGGGATCGGAGATCTGCGCGTCGAAGCGCGCCGGCGAGCCGTACAGCTCACCGATCGACGGCGCACGGAAACCTTCGGCCCAGGTGCCGCGCAGGGTCAGGTCGTCGGTCGGCTGCCAGCGCAGGCCGATCTTGTTGTTGGTCGTGCCGCCGAACGTGGAGTAGTCCGAATAGCGCGAGGCGACCGACAGGTCGAGGCTCTTGGCGCCGGAGACGTCCTTGAGCAGCGGCGCATTCAGTTCGAGGTAGTACTCGTTGACCTTGTACTGGCCCGCGGTCGGCAGCGACGGCACGCCGTTGCCTTCGCCGGCGACGACGATCGCGTCCGGCGTATAGAAGCCTTCCTGCTTGCGGTGCTCGTAGCCCGCGGCGAACGCGAGCGAGCCGGCCGGCAGCTCGAACAGATCGCCCGAGAGATTGGCCGACCACAGTTCCAGCGAGTTCTTGCTGCGGTCCTGCTCGATGAAGCTGATGTAATCGAGCATGGACTGGGTGATCGAGCCGGGGCCGCCGAAGATGTTCAGCGGCACGCAGGAGCCGGTGCAGTTGGCGACCGGGCCCAGCGCGCGGGCGATGTGCGCGATGTTGTAGGTGCCGCGGACCGTCTGCGTCGCCTTGTTGTCGCTGTTGACGTAGTTCACGTCCCAGTAGAAGTCGCGGTTGCCGGCGCCGAAGCTGCCTTCCAGGCCCGTCGCGAAGTAACGCGTGTCGACTTCCTGCTTGAAGATGCGCGGACCGCCTTCGACCGGACGGCGGCCGAGACCGATCAGGTTGGAGTTCGGATCCAGCGTGAAGCCGAACGGGTTGTACGGATTGGTCGCGTCGACGCCGGTGATCAGGCCGAGGTCGCTGGTGTTCAGCGCCGAGCCCAGGCCGATCGGTTCCGGCGCGGCCTGGTTGACCGATTCGCGCTGGGTGTAGCTGCCCTTGATGTAGAAGCTGACGTTGTCGGCGATCTTGTAACGCGCCTGACCGAACAGGCCGTCACGATTGCTCGGCGTCAGCAGCAGGTTGTACGGCGCGAAATTGAAGCGGTCGGCATTCGTGAAGCGGTGGAAGCCGCCCGGGAACGGCTGCACGCCGGTGGTCGTGCCGTTTGCGGCAAGGTTGCAGGTGCCGCCGGGGCAGAGGCCGCCGTAGGTTTCGCCGTTGGGCGCCGAGAAGATCGTGCGCGT
The DNA here is from genome assembly GCA_001725155.1 of Lysobacteraceae bacterium SCN 69-320. GTDB lineage: Bacteria > Pseudomonadota > Gammaproteobacteria > Xanthomonadales > Rhodanobacteraceae > Tahibacter. The sequence goes on from MEFP01000030.1 coordinate 828,268, forward strand.
GTACGGGATGTAGGAGCTGCCGCCGAACAGGCCAGCGCCCGGCGTCGGGAACGAGGACTGGGCCCACACCGCCGAGCTGATCGACTTCTGCTCGTAGTGGCTGATGTCGAGGAAGAATTCGAGACGGTCCGTGCTGCCGCCGAGCGACAGGTTGCCGGTGGTGGTTTCGCCGCCGTCCTTGGAATAGTCGCCGTAGGAGATGTTGGCGCCGAGACCTTCGGACTTGCGCTTGGTGATGATGTTGATGACCCCGGAGATCGCGTCGGAGCCGTACAGCGACGAAGCGCCGTCGGTCAGGATCTCGATGCGCTCCACGGCGCTGGCCGGAATGGTGTTGAGGTCGACCGCGGCCGACACGCCCGAGCCCGAGGACTCGTTGACCCAGCGCAGGCCGTCGACGAGCACGAGGGTGCGCTTGGCGCCGATGTTGCGCAGCGAGATCGTCGTCGAGCCGGAGCCCACGCCGCCGCCGTCGGCCGGGAAACCGAAGTTGCCGGCAGAGTTGAACTTGGTGTTGAGCGAGGAGCCGCTGACCGAAAGGCGCTGGATCACGTCGCCGATGGAGCCCAGGCCGGTCGCTTCGATGTCGCGTGCCGTGATCGTGACCACGGGCGTCTGGCCTTCGAGCTCGGCCTTCTTGATGCGCGAACCCGTGACTTCGACGGCTTCGAGCTTGGTGGTGTCGTCGCCGGAGCGGTCGCCTTGCGCGAGCACCGGCTGGGCCACCCCGGCCAACAGGGCCAGGGTGAGGGCATGAATGCTCAGAGCGAGCTTGTGACGGTGCAGCACTTTCATCGGTAACTCCCAGTAGGTGACCCGAAAACCGAATTATTGGATTTACCGGCGAGCGCAGTCCGGCCCCGCAGCGCCGACGCGCCTGCCGTGACTGTGCCATCCGGATTTGCCCTGGTCGGCACAGTCCCCCCGGACAGCGCCGACTGGAGCTTGCAGCTCCCTTAACACCCCGTTTGGCGGTTTTCCGCGCGAGGCGTTAAGGGAATGTAAAACACTTTGTCCGGACTTGACTAGAGCAGTCCGTCAGGGGTCGGCCACCGCCGTGCGGCCGGGTTTGCGGCCCCGTCAGCGGACCGGGCCGAGGGGGTCGACGGGGCTAGCCGCTGAACGCAACGACCAGTCCCATCAGTACCAGGAAGGCCGCGAATACCTGCTTGAGCGCGGCTCCCGACAGGGCATGAGCCAGGCGCACGCCCTGCGGCGCGACGAGGATCGACGCAAGCGCGATGCCGGCTACGGCCGGCAGATAGACGAAGCCGACGCTGCCCGGCGGAAGGTCGGCGGCGACGGCGTGACCGCCGTAGACGAAGCCCAGTGCGCTGGCGACGGCGATGGCGAAGCCGCAGGCAGCCGAGGTGCCGACGGCGCGCACCGGCGCGACACCGAGCCAGACCAGCAGCGGCACGGTCATGCTGCCGCCGCCGATGCCGACCAGTGCGGCCAGCACGCCGATCGCAATGCCCGCACCGAACAGCAGCGGGCCGCGCGGCGGCGCATCGGTTTCGGCGCGGCCCTGTCTGACCTGGCCGAAGCGCAGCTGCGCCGCGGCGATGAGGCAATACCCGGCGACGAAGATGCGCAGCGCGCTGCTGGGCAGATGGCTGGCGAGCTGAGCGCCGCCGAGCCCGCCCAGCACCAGTCCCGGCGCCAGCGCTTTCACGCTGGGCCAGAGCACGCTGCCGCGCTTCCAGTGCGCCCGCGTGGACGAGATCGACGTCAGAATGATGCTGGCCAGCGAGGTCGCCAGCGCGACGTGCATGACATGATCCGGCGGAAACCCGCGCAGCGGCAGCAGCCAGGCCAGCGCGGCGACGATGATGAGTCCGCCGCCGACACCGAGCAGGCCGGCGAGCAGGCCGGCGGCGGCGCCGATGGCGGCATACAGGGCGATGTCGAGAATCATGCGAGTCCTTGGCCGGCGCCGGCGACGTTCGCGCGTGCTGCGGCATGGTGGAAAGATCGAACAACTATCCGCGGCGCGGCGCCCGTCGCCGGACACCGGACCGCACGACTCGCCGGAACCTGCGGAGCAAACCGCCGGTCTGCACCGCGAAGCACGGCTGCGCAAAGTCGCCCTTCAACCGGCCCAGCGGTTCATTCACGGAAAAACCGCGAAAAAACCCGGCAAATTGCCGCAATAGCTGTTGGTACTAGGGCGCCGGGACACTAAGATCCGCCCATGTCTCGCGCAAGCCCGTTTCCGCGTTTTCGCCGCCGACTTTGGTCGTGCCGGCTGCTCTGTCTCCTCGCACTGCTGCCGGTCTGCGCGATCGGCGCCGACCGCAGCCAGGAACGCCAGGCCTTCCGCCGCGCCCTCCAAGCCATCGAGCGCGGCCGCGACTGGAAGGCCGAAGCCGCGCAGCTGGCCGACTATCCGCTGCTGCCGGTGCTGCAGGCGCGCGAACTCGGCCGCGACCTGGCCAAGCTGTCGCCCGACGACCTCAAAGCCTTCATCGCGAACTGGCCCGACGCGCTGCCCGCGGTCGAGCTGCGCAGAACGTGGCTGCTGCAGCGCGCCGACAAGAAGCAGTGGAGCGACTTCCTCGCCGTGTACGTCGACAGCGGCGACCGCGAGCTGCGCTGCCATGCGCTGAATGCGCGTCTGGCCAGCGGCGGCACCTTGAACTGGCAGGAAGACCTCGACGCGCTCTGGAACGAGGACAGGCCGCTGCCGGGTGCCTGCGAACCGGCGCTGGACTGGGCCGCGCAGAACAAGCTGCTCGATTCGAGCAAGCTCTGGCAGCGCATCGACCGCGGCCTGGCTGCCGGCAAGGCGGCGATCGTCGACGCGCTCGCGCCGCGGCTGCCGGCCGCGGAACGTCCGGCCGCAGGCCATCTGGCCGCCGCGTTGCGCGATCCGGCCGCGTCGCTGAAACAGGCCAAATCCTGGCCCGACGACGCGCGCCACCGGCGTGCGGCCGCCACCGCCCTGACACGCCAGGCACGCCGCGACTCCAGCGGCGCCGATGCGAACTACGCCGCGCTGGCCAAGCATTTCCGCTGGAGCGCGGCCGAACGTGGCGACATCGCCGCGGCGTTCGCGCTGTACCGCGCGACCGAATTCGACGCGGACGCGCTGAAACGCCTGGCCGACCTGCCGACCGCCGCGCAGACCGACGCAACGCGCGAATGGCGCGCGCGCGTCGCGCTGGCCGCGTCGGACTGGACTGCGGCGCTGCAGGCGCTGGATGCGCTCAGCGACAAGCAGAAGGCCGACGAGGAGTGGCGCTATCTGCGCGCTCGCGTGCTCGGCAAGCTGGATCGCAAGCCCGAGGCCGATGCGCTGCTGGCCAAGCTCGCCGACGAAGCGAATTTCTACGGTTTCCTTGCCGCCGACTGGACCGACCGGCCCTATGCGATCTGCGCCGCGAACCTCGCCTCGGACCGCGCCGCCGAACAGCGCCTGCTCGACGCGTACGGGCTGGCCCGCGCGTTCGAATGGCGCGCGCTCGGCGAAGGCCGCGAAGCGCGCCGCGAATGGGACTACACGCTCGGCCGCCTGAGCCCGGAACAGCGCCGCCTCGCTGCCGACCTGGCCTATCGCGAAGGCTGGTACGACCGTGCGGTGTTCGCGCTGAGCAAAGGCGAGGAACTGCGCTACTACGAGCAGCGCTTCCCGCTCGCGCGCGAGCCGCAGATCCGCCGCGCCTCGCACGAGACCGGCCTGGACCCGGCCTGGACCTACGCCATCATCCGCGCCGAAAGCGCCTGGGTCGAAGACGCGCGCTCCGCCGCCGATGCCTACGGCCTGATGCAGCTGCTGCCGGGGACCGCCGCGCGCGTGGCCAAGAATGCCGGCATCGCCTACAGCCGCGCCGAGGATCTTTATCACGGCGACACCAACATCGCCCTGGGCACGCGCTACCTGTCGCAGATGGCCGGCCGCTACAACGGCGCACCCTGGCTCGCGAGCGCGGCCTACAACGCCGGTCCCGGCGCGGTCGAGCGCTGGCTGGGCCAGCGCGGCCAGCTCGAGCCGGACTTCTTCATCGCCAGCATTCCGTACAAGGAAACCCGCGAATACGTCGCGCGCGTGCTCGCGTTCTCGGTCATCTACGACTGGCGCTTGAACGGCAAGGCGCTCGCGGTCGCGGCGCGGCTGCCGCGCTACGGCCAGGACTACGCCGCGCCGGACGGCGACACGCCGCGCAAGTCCGTGGTCTGCCCGACCGTGCCTGCCGCGGCAACCGCACAGAACGCAATCACTGTACCGGCGGCATCCACGCCGCCCCCTGCAGCCACGGCGACGGCATCGGCGCCGGAAAGCTGAGCGTCTATTGGCCGACGACCTGCGGCCGCATCGGCGCGAACAGCGCGAGTACTTCCTGCTGCAATGCCGGACTGACCTTGACCTCGGTCATGGCCGCGACGAGGTCCTCGACGAAGATGTCGAAGTCGCGGTCGGTCAGGTTCATGCCCGAATGCGCCTCTTCCATGCTGCGGCCGGTGTACGTGCAGGGCCCGCCGGTGGCCGCGCAGATCTGCTCGATCAGCAGGCGACGCAGATCCGGCAGATCGGTGTTCTCGAAGAAGAGGTTGATGCGCAGGTCGCCGTGGATCTGCCGCAGCGAAGCGTCGACGACGGCTTCGACGCCGGCCGCGCCACCGAGGCGCTGATACAAGGTGTCGTTCTTTACAAGCGGCTTTTGCGGCGCGGCCGCGCAGGCGGCCAGGGCAAGAGCGAACAGACCGGGCGCAAACAGCTTCATGGGAAATCCTGACGGCGGTGGCAGGAATACGACCGGAGTGTAAGCCCGGCTATTGCGGCGGCCAACGCGGGGTTTCCGCCGCGGCGCATTGCGCCGGCGCGGGCGCGCGCTGCTAAGCTCGACGACCGGAATCGCCCCGGAATGGACAGGGAACCTCGTCATGCAGATCTACCTCGTCGGCGGCGCCGTGCGCGACCGCCTGCTGGGCCGGCCGGCGAGTGACCGCGACTATGTCGTCGTCGGCGCGACGCCGCAGCAGATGGTCGATCTGGGCTACAAACCGGTCGGCAAGGATTTCCCGGTTTTCCTGCACCCGCACAGCGGCGAGGAATACGCGCTGGCGCGCACCGAGCGCAAGAGCGGCCGCGGCTACGCAGGTTTCACGTTCGACACCAGCGCCGCCGTCACGCTCGAAGACGATCTGCGCCGGCGCGACCTCACGATCAACGCGATGGCCGAAGACGCCGACGGCCGCCTGGTCGATCCGTTCGGCGGCGCGCAGGATCTGCAGCAGCGCGTGCTGCGCCACGTTTCCGAGGCGTTCGTCGAGGACCCCGTGCGCCTGCTGCGCGTGGCCCGCTTCGCCGCGCGCTACGCGCCGCTCGGCTTCACCCTGGCGCCGGAAACCACCGAGCTGCTGCGCGCCATGGTCCGCAACGGCGAAGTCGACCATCTCGTCCCCGAACGCGTCTGGACCGAACTGCGCCGCGCGCTGACCGAGCCGCAGCCCTCGGCCTTCCTGCGCGTGCTGCGCGACAGCGGTGCGCTGGTCCGGCTGTTTCCACAGATCGACGCGCTGTATGGCGTGCCGCAGCGCGCCGAATTCCACCCGGAAATCGACACGGGCATCCACACCGAAATGGTCGTCGACATGGCCGCGCGGCTCGCCCCCGGCGACGCGCTGATCGGCTGGTGCGCCCTGGTGCACGACCTGGGCAAGGCGCTGACGCCGGCCGACCAGCTGCCGCGGCACGTCGGCCACGAAAGCAGCGGCGTGGCGCCGATCCGCGAACTGGCCGCACGCTACCGGCCGCCGACCGAGTTCGTCGAGCTGGCCGTGCTCTGCTGCCGCCTGCACCTGCATGCGCATCGCGCATTCGAGCTGCGGCCGGCCACCGTCGTCGACGTGTTCGAACAGCTCGACGGCTTCCGCAAGAAAGAACGCGTCGCACAGTTCCTGCTCGTCTGCAGCGCCGACAAACGCGGCCGGCTGGGTCTGGGCGAAGTGCCGTATGCGCAGGCCGACTGGCTGCGCACGGCTTATGCGGCGGCGGCGGCGATCGACGCGAAACCCTTCGTCGCCCGCGGACTGACCGGCCCGGCCATCGGCGAAGCCGTGCGGCGCGAACGCATCGCCGCGGTCGCGGCGCTCAGGCCGCCGGACGCGGCTCGCAGCGGCTGAGCAGGTCGCCCAGCGGCGTGCGCGCGAGCAGCAGGCCGAGGACTACGCCGATCGCATCGGCCACGAGATCCCAGACGTCGGCGCTGCGATACGGCACCAGGCTTTGCAACAGCTCGATGCTCAGGCCGAAACCGACCAGGCCCAGCGCGCAGCGCAGACGATCGCGCGGCTGCGCATAGATCTGCGCGTACCAGAGCATCAGGAACGCGAATGCCGCCGCATGCGCGAACTTGTCGCCATTGGCGATGCGGCTCATGCCGGCCGGCGCCGGCAACAGGGCTACGACGAGGGAAGCCAGCAGCAGACCGCGGCCGACGCCGCGCCAGAATCCGAGAAAGCGCAGCGCGCGGGGATGCCAGTTCATCGGGAACACTCGTTCGGGTGACCGCGTACAGCCTTGCTCCGGCGCGTGCCGCGAGCGTGACGACAGGCGGGCGATTTGCGGGCGGCGACGTCGCCAGGCAGCGTCGCATGGCCCGCGGCAGCGACGCCGAGCATCAGCGCTCGAAGGCCATGACCTTGAAGGTCTCGCCCATCTCGGCGGGCAAGGTCAGCCGCTTCACTTCCTGGGCCAGGTGATAGCGCGCGGCCTCGTCGGGCGCGGCCGCATAGGCCGCGGCGAAGACCTCGTCGAGACCGTTGGCCAGGAGGAAATCGGCCTGCGTGCCGAGACCGGCGATACGGAAACCGGCGCCGGTGCCGGCCTCGGCCAGCGCGCTGAAGTCGACGAAGGCGGTCAGATCCTGCAGGCCGACGCGGGCGAACACATCGGCGTGCGCGCGGTGCCGGTACATCGCGATCAGGGTGCCGTCGCGACGTTCGTCGCGGTAGTACTCGCGTCGCGCGTAACCGTAGTCCACGAACAGCGCCATGCCGCGCTGCAGACCGCCGCAGACGGCCTGTATCCAGTACGGCAGCTGCGGCAGCACTTCGGAACGATAGCCGTCGGCAAGACCGTGGCCGAGATCGCGCTCGATATGGCGCACGGCGTTCGCGGCGAAGCCGTCGGCCGGCAGGTCGATGCTGGCGAAGCCGCCGTCGGCGTCGATGACATGTTCCTCGAACACCTCCCCGTCGCGCAGGCTGAAGCGCGTCGCCGGCAGCGCGTCGAGCACTTCGTTGGCAAACAGCACGCCATGCCAGTCGTCCTCGGGCGGCCGGTCTATCCAGACCGCACGCGAGGCGATCTCGGACGGCTGCGCCTGCAGCCGCTCGCGCTGGCGCTGGCGCAGGTCGGCGCTGGGTTCCAGCAGCGCGTAGCGCGCCGGCAAGGCATCCAGCGAGGCGAGTTCGCGCAGACAGTCGACCGCGAACGCGCCGCTGCCGCCGCCGAGTTCGAGCATCTGCGCGTCTGCGCCGAGCTCGCGCAAGGTCGGCGCGACCGCGCGCGCGACGCAGCGCGCGAACAGGTTGCCGAGTTCCGGCGCGGTGACGAAGTCGCCGTCGGCACCGAACTTGGTCTTGCCGGCGCTGTAGTAGCCCAGCCCCGGCGCATACATCGCCAGTTCCATGAAGCGGGAAAACGGCAACGGACCGTTGGCCGCAATCTCGTTGCGGATGAAGGCCGCCAGCGTGTCGCTATGCTCGCGCTCGGCAGGAGTGGGTTCAGGCAGATCGACGGGCAAGGCTGGATTTCGCAGCTGGGGTATGCGGCAATCGCGGAGCCGCAAGCATAGCCGAGGTGCCGCCGATGACCGATACCCGACCCGTGGCGCTGGTGACCGGCGCGGCCCGGCGCGTCGGCGCGACGATCGCGCGTCGCCTGCATGCCGCCGGCTACGATCTCGCCCTGCACTGCCGACGCTCGCGCAGCGAGCTCGACGAACTCGCCGCGGAGCTGGAAGCGCAGCGTGCGCAGAGCACGCTGATCCTGCAGGCGGATCTGAACAATGTGGAAATGCTGCCTGATCTCGTCGATGCGGCGCTGGAGCGTTTCGGCCGGCTCGACGCGCTCGTCAACAACGCCTCGGCGTTCGAGCCCACGCCACTCGGCAGCGCGACACCGGCGCAATGGGACGAACTGTTCGCCAGTAACGCGCGCGCGCCGTTCTTCCTGGCCCAGGCCGCAGCCGCGGCGCTGACCACGGCGCGCGGCAGCATCGTCAACCTCGTCGACATCTATGCCGAGCGCCCGCTCGCGCGGCATCCGATCTATTGCATGGCCAAGGCCGCGCTGCTGATGATGACGCGCTCGCTGGCGCTGGACCTCGCGCCGCTGGTGCGCGTCAACGCGATCGCGCCGGGCGCGATACTGTGGCCCGAGAGCGGCAAGACCGGCGCGGAACAGCAAGCCCTTCTCACGCGTATCCCGCTCGCGCGCTGCGGCACGCCCGAGGACGTCGCCGACGCCGCACTCTGGCTGCTGCGGGCGCCCTACGTGACCGGCGAAGTCATCCACGTGGACGGCGGGCGTTCGCTGAACATCTGAAATCGCGCCGAAGAAAAAGCCCGGCCTTTCGGCCGGGCTTCGGCGCAGGCAGCGGACGAGGAATCAGGCTTTGACGCGGAACGCGTTGGCGACCAGCGCGCGGTCGAAGCCGGCGCCGACTTCGCCGTCCTCGGCGTAGCGGTAGATCGCCGCGGCGTAGATGCCGGTCAGCGCGGCCTGGATCAGGCTCATGACGACGAGCCCGGCGACCGTCAGCGCAATGGCCGTGACGATCAGCGGCGTCGAGTGCAGCGACGCGGCCACGCCGATCAGGACTGCACCGGTGAGGATGACGGCCACGGCGAGCAGGCCGAATACGACGCCGATGCCGGCGTTGCCGACGAGGTTTTCGCCCCAGGTCTTCTTCAGCAGCCCGACGCTGCGCTTGACCGCGTCGACGGGCCCGACGTCGTCGTTGACGAGCACCGGCACGACGAGGAAGGTCGCGACGGCCCAGGCCGCGCCGATCAGGCCGACGACCCAGCGGCCGATGAAGCCGGCGCGTTCCTGCAGCGCCCGCAGCAGCAGGCCGACCGTGGCCGAGATCAGCGCATAGCCGAGTATGGCCGGCAGCTTGGCCATGGCGATGCGGAAACCGTCGGCGACGGTGGGATCGCCGCCGCGCAGGCGGATCATCGCCGCACCGACCAGGGCGGTGTTGAAGAAGATGATCACGAAGTACTGCACGAGGTAGAACAGGAAACCAAGCAGCGCGAGCACCGGGTCGATGTGGTCGCGCGAGAAGTGCTCGAACAGGCCGGCGAATGCGGCCGGCACAAAGAAGGTAGCCGCGACGATGACGCAGCACAGCGCCGACAGCGCCGGAAACACCAGCAATTCCTTGTCCGCGCTGAGCACGCCGGCGCTGGCCTTCATCAGCGCCCAGCTCTGCCTGAATTTCTCGAACATGATCGCTTCCTCCCCGAGTGGAATCTTCAGCCCGGGCGCACGCTAGCACGGCGCCGTCGAAGCGTCATGAGCGAAACGTCAGGACAGTGCGACGCGGTCGTAGTGCCGCCCGTAGTCGGAATGCTCGCGCCAGAGGTCGGCCAGACGGCGGCCGGCCAGCGGATGCCGCGCATCAGGTGCGATCTCGGCCAGCGGTCGCAGCACGAACGCGTGCCGCAGCTCGTCGCGCGGCACCTGCAGGTTGCCGCTGCCGCTGAGCACCTGCTCGCCGTACAGCACGATGTCGATGTCCAAGCTGCGGTCGGAAAAACGCGGCACGTCGCGACGCCGGCCGTGACGGTCTTCGAGCGCGTGCAGCCAGTCGTTGAGCGCAGCCGGCGCGAGGTCGGTAGTGACGACCGCAGCCAGATTGACGAAGTCGGCACCGTCGAAGCCGACCGCCGGAAAGCGGTAGGCGGCGGAAACAAGCACCTCGCCGAAGCGCTCGCGCAGCGCGGCCAGCGCCGAGGACAGGTTCGCGACGGGGTCCTGGTTGGATCCCAGGCTCAGATAGGCGCGCTCCATTGCGTTCAGTCCGGCTTGAGGCCGCGTTCGATGACCACGCCGACGGCCTTGGAGCCCCGCACGGCGCCGGGCTTGGCCAGGCGCAGACGCAGCCAGGCCACGCCGAACTCTTCGCGTACGATGCGTGCGCATTCCTCGGCCAGGGTTTCGACGAGCTCGTAATGCGCCGCCTCGACGAATGCGATCAGGCGCTTGGACACGGCCTTGTAATCGAGCGTGTCGACGATCTTGTCGCTGGCCGCCGGCTTGCGGTTGTCGAACGCCATTTCGAGATCCAGCGCGACGACCTGGCGGATCTGCCGCTCCCAGTCGTAGATGCCGATGACGGTTTCGATGCGCAGGTCTTCGATGAAAACGATGTCCATGGGGGTCCTTGTCGTCCGTGGCTCAGGTGCCCGGATGCAGCGGGCGCAGCTGCTCCAGATCCCAGCGCGGAAATACGCGGATGGCGCTGTCTTCGAGCTGGCCGGCCTGCAGGCGCAGGGCGCCGGCCAGCGCGATCATCGCGCCGTTGTCGGTGCAGAACTCCGGCCGCGGGAAATAGACGCGGAAACCTTGGCGCTGCGCGGCTTCGGCGAGCTGGGCGCGCAGGCGCTTGTTCGCCCCCACGCCGCCGGCGATCACGAGCGAACGCGCGCCGGTCGCCTCCAGCGCACGCAGGCATTTGATGCGCAAGGTGTCGACCATGGCTTCCTCGAAGCCGCGCGCGATGTCGGCGCGCGTCGCGTCACTGCGGTCGCTGTTCTGCCAGGCCAGCAGCACCTGGGTCTTGAGACCGGAGAAGCTGAAATCCAGTCCGGGCCGGTCGGTCATCGGCCGGGCGAAGCGGAAGCGGCCGGACGTGCCGGTCTCGGCCAGTCGGGCCAGTTCCGGCCCGCCCGGATACGGCAGACCCATGAGCTTGGCGGTCTTGTCGAAGGCTTCGCCGGCCGCGTCGTCGAGCGTGTCGCCGAGCAGCCGGTACACGCCGATCGCATCGACCGCGATCAGCATGGAATGGCCGCCGGAGACCAGCAGCGCGACGAACGGCGGTTCCGGCGCCTCGGCTTCGAGCAGCGGGGCGAGCAGATGCCCTTCCATGTGATGCACGCCGATGGCGGGCACGTCCAGCGACCAGGCCAATGCCCGGGCCGCCGAGGCGCCGACCAGCAACGCGCCGATCAGGCCGGGGCCGGCCGTATAGGCCACGCCGCCGAGATCGGCCACGTCCAGGCCCGCGGCGCCGAGCGTTTCCCGGAGCAACGGCAACAACTTACGCACATGATCGCGGCTGGCGAGCTCCGGCACGACCCCGCCGTATTCGGCGTGCAGGCGGATCTGGCTGTAGAGCCGGTGGGCCAGCAGGCCGCGCTGCAGATCGTAGACCGCCACGCCGGTCTCGTCGCAGGAAGATTCGATGCCCAGTACAGGCTTTGCAATCGGCTGGTCTGACACGCTAAACTTCGCGGCTCGCCCAAGAACGGGGCGCAAGTGTAACAGCGGAGATACCATGCCCAACGTCAAAGTTCGCGAAAACGAACCCTTCGAATTTGCCCTGCGTCGCTTTAAGCGCACCTGCGAAAAGGCCGGCGTCCTGGCCGAAACGCGCAAGCGCGAGTTCTACGAAAAGCCGACCCAGGAACGCAAGCGCAAGCGCGCCGCGGCCGTGAAGCGCCACCTGCGCCGCGTCTCGCGCGACGTCACCAAGCGTCAGCGTCTGTATTGAGTTTCCGGGCGGGCCTGAGCCTGCCCCGATCTCCCCGTTCTGCGGGCTGCTCCGCCGGCCGGTGCTACGCAAGTAGCGCCGGCTTTGTGCTTTTCGTCATTCGAGAATTGCCATGTCCCTGAAACAACGACTGACCGACGACATGAAGGCTGCCATGAAGGGCGGCGAGAAGGATCGCCTCGGCGTGATCCGCCTGATCAACGCGGCGATCAAGCAGCGTGAAGTCGACGAACGCATCGTCCTCGACGACAGCCAGGTCCTCGCTACCATCGAGAAGATGCTCAAGCAGCGCAAGGATTCGCTGAGCCAGTACGAAGCGGCCGGCCGCGAAGATCTGGCCGCCGTCGAGCGCTACGAGATGACCGTGCTGCAGGTCTATCTGCCGGCCCAGCTCGACGACGCGGAAATCGACGCGATCATCGCGGCGGCCATCGCCGAAGCCGGCGCCACCGGCCCGAAGGACATGGGCAAGGTCATCGGCCTGATCCGTCCGAAGGTCGCCGGCCGCGCGGACATGGGCGTACTGTCGGAACGCGTCAAGACCCGGCTCGCCAACCTCGGCTGAGCCCCATGACCGGAGCGCCAGGCGCTCCGGTTCTCGATGGCCGGCGCATGCCCGAGCGCTGCGTCGGCCGTCGTTTCCCGCCCCGTATTCAACCCGTCGCGGAATCGCCACACTAGCCCGATGGCCGGCCGCATCCCCGACAGCTTCATCGACGACCTGCTCGCGCGCGTCGACATCGTCGACGTGATCCAGGAGCGCGTACCGCTGAAGAAAGCGGGACGCGACTGGAGCGCCCGCTGTCCGTTCCACGACGAGCGCTCTCCGTCGTTCACAGTGAGTCCGCACAAGCAGTTCTATCACTGCTTCGGCTGCGGCGCGCACGGCAGCGCGATCAAGTTCCTCATGGACTACGACCGCCTCGAATTTCCGGACGCGATCGAGGAACTGGCAGGGCGCGTCGGTCTCAAGGTGCCCTACGAAGGCGGCCGCGCCGCGGCTCCGCAGCAGAGCGACACGGCGGATCTGTATACCGTGCTTGATCAGTCCGCGCGCTACTTCCAGCGCGCACTGGCCGACAGCGCGACGGCCAAGGCCTATTTCGACGGCCGCGGACTCGACGCCGCTACGGTCGCGGCCTTCGGCCTGGGCTATGCGCCCGATGCCTACGACGGCTTGCGCAGCGCGCTCGGCAACAGCCCGCAGCGCATCAATCTGCTCGAGAAGGCCGGCATGCTGACGCGCGGCGATCGCGGCGGCATGCCTTACGACCGTTTCCGCGGCCGCGTCATGTTCCCGATCCAGGACCGGCGCGGCCGCATCATCGCTTTCGGCGGTCGGGTACTGGAGAAAAGCGACGGTCCCAAGTACCTGAACTCGCCCGAGACGCCGCTGTTCCACAAGGGTCGCGAGCTGTTCGCCCTGTGGCAGGTGCGCCAGGCGCAGCAGAAGATCGGCCGCATCATCGTCGTCGAAGGCTACATGGACGTGATCGCGCTGCATCAGCACGGTCTGCCGCAGGCCGTTGCGACCCTGGGCACGGCGACGACGCGCGAGCATGCGGAAATTCTTTTTCGCAATTGCTCTGATGTGTACTTCTGCTTCGACGGCGACCGCGCCGGCCGCCAGGCCGCCTGGCGTGCGGCCGAATCGGTGCTGCCGCGCATGCGCGAAGGCCGTCAGGCACATTTCCTGTTCCTGCCCGACGGCGAGGATCCGGATACCCTGATCCGCCAGGAGGGCAGTGCCGGTTTCGAACAGCGCCTGACCGCGGCTACGCCGCTCAGCGAGTTCTTCTTCGCGCATCAGGAAAGCGGCACCGACCTGCGCACCGCCGACGGACGCGCGCGTCTGGCCGAGCGTTGCAAGGAAATGATCGCAAGCATTCCCGAAGGCTCGTTCCGCGACCGCATGCTGGAATTGCTGACCGACAAGACCGCGATCCGCTGGTCGCTGTCGGCCAGCCTGTCGCCGCAGATGCGCGAAGGCGTCGAGGAAATGCTGGAGGAGCGCGTTGCGCAGTTGCGCGGCAGCAGTGGGCCAGCCGCCCCGGCCGCGCCGCAGCCGCCCCGTTCGTCCGGCGCGGTCGACGCGCAGCGCAGCGTCGTGCGCTACGCAGTGGCGCTACTGCTGCAGAACCCGAGCTTCGTCGAATCCGTGGATGCGCCGCCGTATGCATTCGCGGCCTTGCGCCGGCCGGGTATAGGTCTGCTGATCGAACTGATCGACACCTGCCGCGCGCGAGCTGCCGTCAATACGGCGGCCTTGCTGCAGCAATATGAGCAACGCGAAGAGGGCGCAGCCCTGCGTAAACTGGCGGTCTTGCCGCTGCATGGCGATGCGGGCACGCTGCAGCGGGAATTCATCGACGCACTGGCCGTGCTGGCCGCGCAGACCAAGCAGCAACGTACCGACGACCTGATTGCCAAGCAGTCCGATGGCGGCCTCGACGACGCGGAAAAGGCCGAACTGCGCGGCCTGCTGGCAACTCGCCGCCGCTAGGCGATTGGCGTGCCCGACGAACCGTTACCACTGGCGCATTGCGGCAGGCCGAATCGCCGCTAGCGTCGGGTTTTCGCGCACCGGAGCATGCCATGAAATCGCTCGCCGGCCTGGTTCTTGTTCTTGCCGCCTCGGGAGCGGCAGTCGCCGCTGACGCACCTCAGCGCATCACCGTCGGCCAACGCGTCAGCGAAGGCCTGCCCGAGTCGGTGCCCGCCGATCTGGCCGAGCGTCTGCAGCGCTACCAGAACACGCGCAGGGCCGTGTTGGCCGACTGGTCCGCCGATGGCCGCTCGATCCTGATCGGTACGCGCTTCGGCAACACGCAGCAGGTTCATCGCGTGCGCGTGCCCGGCGGCGCGCGCGAGCAACTGACCTTCTACGACGAACCGATCAGCGAAGTCGTCGTCAATCCGCAGCGCGACGGTTTCGTATTCGGCAAGGACACCGGCGGTTCGGAGTTCTGGCAGCTGTACTGGTTCGACGGCACCACCGGCGACGTGCGTCTGCTGACTGACGGCAAGTCGCGCAACGATGGCTCCGTGTTTTCCGCCGACGGCCGCCTGCTCGCGTACAGCAGCACTCAGCGCAACGGCAAGGACACCGACGTCTGGCTGCGCGATCTCGACACCGGTGAGGCACGCCCGCTGGTCACCAAGGGAGGCAAGGGCAGCTGGCAGGCGCTCGACTTCGCCGCCGACGGCAAGCAGCTGCTGGTCGTCGAAGGCATTTCGGCGAATGAATCCCACCCATACATCATCGACGTGGCCGGCGGCGAACCGCGGCCGCTGCTGCCGGCGGGCCGGGAACCTGCAGCGATCGGCAATCTGCATTTCTCGGCCGACGCATCGCGCGTCTATTTCACGTCCGACTCCGGCTCGGAGTTTCAGCAGCTGCGCGTGCTGGAGATCGCAAGCGGCAAAGTGACCACGCTGAGCGCGTCGATTCCCTGGGACATCGAGACGGTCGCACTGTCGCGGGATGGCCGTCATCTCGCCTTCGTCGCCAACGAAGACGGCGTCAGCGCCTTGCATTTGCTCGATCTGGCCGATGGCAAGCCGTTGCCGCTGCCGTCGGTTCCCGCCGGCGTCATCGACGCGCTGCATTTCAGCCCCGATGGAACAAGGCTGGGCTTCACGCTCGCTTCGGCGACCTCGCCCGCCGACGTCTACTCGATGGAAATCGGCACCGGAACGGTGACGCGCTGGACCGAAAGCGAGATCGGAGGGTTGAACAGCAGCACGTTCGTGTCGCCGGAACTCGTGCGTTTTCCGACCTTCGACAAGGTCGGCGGCAAGCCGCGCACGATTCCGGCGTTCTACTACCGCCCGAAGGGCGATGGTCCTTTCCCGAGCGTGGTCCTCATACACGGCGGGCCCGAATCACAGTCCCGGCCGGTCTTCAATCCCGACATCCAGTTCCTGGCCAGCCAGCTCGGTGTCGCCGTACTCGTTCCCAACGTGCGCGGCTCAACCGGCTACGGCAAGACCTACGTCAAACTCGACAACGGCTTCAAGCGCGAGGACTCCGTGCGCGATATCGGCGCGCTGCTCGACTGGATAGGAACCCGCAGCGAACTCGATGCCGGGCGTGTCGGCGTCATCGGCGGCTCCTACGGCGGCTACATGGTACTTGCCGTCATGACGCACTACAGCGAGCGACTGCGCGCCGGCGTCGAGATCGTCGGCATTTCGAACTTCAATACCTTCCTCGCCAACACCGAAGACTATCGCCGCGACTTGCGTCGTGCCGAGTACGGCGACGAACGCGATCCGAAGATGCGCGCGTTCTTCGACAAGATCTCACCGTTGAACAACGCCGAGAGAATTCAACGCCCCCTGTTCGTAGCCCAGGGTGCCAACGACCCGCGCGTACCGGCGACCGAAGCCGAGCAGATCGTCGAACGCGTACGCCATAACGGCGGCACGGTCTGGTACCTGTTGCAGAAGGACGAAGGACACGGCTTCCAGAAGAAGGCGAATCGCGACTTCTACACGGCCTCGACAATGCAGTTCTGGCAGAAGTATCTGATCGGCGAGGCGAAGCAGTAGTGCCGGCAACCGCCCGTCGCTGCGGTGATGCGTATGCATCGCAGTAGCGGCGGGCAGTACATTCATCGGCGATTGGAAGGGACTGAAGCGATTGTCGACAGAAGTCGCTGCCGCCGTCACCACCCATTCCCACATCGAGCCGATATCCGGGTCTCGCTCGCGCTTGCGCACTCACGACGCAGAGTGGAAGGGATTTGCCGTTCGCTCTGCCGGTAGACAGTGGCCGGCGCCCCTTGAGGGGTATTGACCATTCGAATCGAGTAGCGGGGAGGGGTTACTTCCCAACCGCCAAAAGCAGGCGGCTACAAAACGACGCAGCCCCCTCCATGAACGTCGACGGGCGGTAGCGGCAGCGTGCTGCTGATCGGAGAAGAGCACCAGATTCGGATGCTCGATCACTGCAAGCCGGCGAAACAGACATTGAAGCGATCTTGCGTAGCCGAGAGGGTACGCTCGTCAGGAACGCAGCGAATTGGTGTGCCGTAGTGCTGTTTTCCGCACCGTGGCGTGATCTACGCGGAGGCGTGAAGCGAAGGGGCGCTGTAGAACGCGCGCGCGCCTGTAAGGATCGGTTATGGCGAACCACAAAGCAAAACGCCATCCCGATATGGGATGGCGTTTTGGTAAAAAAGGCCCTGGCA